>NZ_AP042394.1:0-2052500 GCF_055382125.1 Desulfoconvexum algidum
TGGGCCACCAGATAAACCCTGAAGTCTTTGTTGCTGTCCTGTCCGGTTGCTGACCTGATATGGAGAATAAATTGCCTGAGTTCTTCGGCATGGAATTCGATTTCTTTGCGTTCTCCGGTTCCCAAATCTTTGGAGACCACATCATAGTACCTGAAAATCCAGATTGATTTAGGACTGACAGGGCCCTGGGGTAGAATCTGACCGTCATGGAAAGCGTCCTGGTATAGATGATCCTTCATGAGCCGTATCAACGGTGATTCAAAGACATAGGGCGCTATCTTGCCTGCAGAGGTCTGTCTGTATTTGGTTGACCCCAAATTAAACCCCATATATGGGGTGGAAACGGTGTCCTCGACAGCATCCTGTGTGCCGGCATATCCCCGGACATAAATGATTGGATAATACGGTGGCTTGAGCATGGGCAATTTCCTTTTTAGTTAGCAAGGTTATTCCACAATAATCGTTATTGTTGGAATAGGGTTTGGCCTGGGCCAACAGACTAAAAAAATGAAAAAAATTAATTTTCATATGAAGAGGGTGAGATCAAGAACGGATAGTGGGCGTTGTTTCTCTTTTTTTGAGAAATCGTAATTCAGGAAGATAAATATCAACTGATGGGGTATTTATATAGTGGGTGAAAAAAAAAATCAATCAGGGAAACCCTGATTTTATAGTAATATTCAGGTTAAACTATAAAAAAGCCTGTCCCTAAAAGAGGACAGGCTTTTTTAAGATGGGTCAGTACATGAGATTTGGCAAAAATAAGATGATGGAAGGAAATATGATCAGGATAATAACCCCAACGATGACGGCAAGGAGAAAGGGGAAAATACCCTTGAAGATTTTTTCCAGGGGGATTTCTTCTTTTAGGACATTTTTAGCCACTCCGTAGACCACATAGACATTGATCCCCACGGGCGGGGTGATAACCCCCATTTCTGTGACCATGACAATGATGATCCCGAACCAGATGGGATCAAACCCCAGTTCCATGACTACGGGAAAGAAGATGGGCACGGTCAGAGTGACAAAGGCCAGGGCATCCATGAAGCAGCCGCCGATGAAGTAAATTCCGATGACCACTGCCATGACCAGCACCGGGGACATCTCAAGTCCTGCCACCCATCCAGCGATTTCAAAGGGGATGCGGGTTACGGCCAAAAACTTGCCGAAGATCACGGCGCCTGCAATGAGCATGAGTACCATGCAGGAGGTTCTCAGCGTTTCCATCAGGGATTTGACAAAGCCTTTCCAGGTGATCTGGCGCCGGGCAATGGCGATGACCAGCATGCCAAAGGCACCGATGGCTGCAGCTTCCGTTGGGGTGAAAAGCCCGACGAAGATCCCACCGATGACCAGGGTGAAGATAATCAGGGTTTCGCCAAGGCCCAAAAGGGCCTTGAGTTTTTCTGGCCAGGAAAATCGTTCTCCAGGGGGGCCTTGTTCCGGGGAAATCCGGCACCGGATATAGATGCAGACGATAAAGAGTACCGTCACCAAAATGGCGGGGAAAATTCCCGCCACAAACAGGGCGCCAATGGATTGTTCTGTAAGGATTCCGTAAATGATCAACACAACGGAAGGGGGCATGATCATGCCGATACCACCGCCTGAGGCCACAGATCCCGTGGCAAGTTCATCATCGTAACCGTACCGTTTCATTTCGGGCAGGCCCACCGTGGCCATGGTGGCTGCCGTGGCAGGGCTGGAACCGCACACCGCACCAAAGGCGGTGCAGGCAGTGACCGTGGCCATTGCAAGGCCACCCCTTACGCTGCCCATGAACTTGTAGCCAGCGTCATAGAGTCGTTTACTGATGCCGGAGTTGAATCCCAGCTGGCCCATGAGGATGAACAAGGGGATGGTGGTCAAACTATAGGAGTCAAATGTTTCATAGACGTTCCTGGACAGCAGGACAAGTCCGGCATCTGGGCTGATAACGCAGGAAAATCCCACAAATCCCACTGATGCCATGACAAATGCAACGGGCATCCGTGTCAGGAACATGAGAATCATAATGATAATACCGGTGATACCAATAAAAGTGGGGCTCATTTTGTTTTCAACTCTCTTAATTGCTTAATATTGCCAAGGATTGTCTCGAGAATGGTTACAGAGAAAATCAACAGACCAAATGCCAGGAGGTACACGATGTAATAAATGGGGAATTCCAGGTTCATGGAGACCTCACCGGTTTCACGGATGTCCTTGGCATAGAGAAACATCTGCCAGGTGATTATAGAGAAAAGGACAAGGCTCAAGCTCCTGGTGAAAATATCGAAGCAGATCTGGGCTTTTTTTGACAGAAGCCGAACCAGTATTTCCACCCCCACATGGCCGTCCACCTTATGGGTATAGGGCAGGGCTGCAGCCACGATGATGGTTGCCAGAAAACCTACCAGTTCCACGGAACCGAATATGGGGTGCTTGAAAAAACGACCGATGACATCCACAACTGTTAAGAGCATCATGCTGGTGAGTGCAATGGCACCGATTATTTTCAGAAAATCTGAAAATTTGTCCAGAACTAAAGAAATCATTTTCATTGGAAATCCCGATTTATTTTTCGGTTTAATGTCAATTGTCTTGTTCACCGACCAACCAAGGAAGATGGTCAGTGGACAAGGGGGTTAAAAAATATGGCACTTGTTACATGTTTTTTTTGATAAACGCTACAACCGCTTTTCCATCAATACCTTTTTTGGCGACTTTTTCTATATACCCATCAATAACCGGTGCAACTGCTTTTCCCCAGCGTTTGGACTCAGTATCGGAAAGGGGGATTACTTTTCCGCCCTTGGATAAAAAGAATTCCATGCCCAATTTGTCCGCTTCATCCCAGGCAACCCCATGTTTGGGTATCCACTCTGCATTGATCTCTGTGATGACTTTTTGCTGGTCCGGTGTAAGGGCGGCCCATTTGTCCTTATTCATGAAGACGGCAAATGTTGTGTAATAAGCAGAGGAAAAGTTTTGGGTCATATAGTGAACCACTTCACCCAGTTTCCAGCCCTTGTTGGCTTCAACCGGATGGAAAGAACCGTCCACAACCCCTTTTTGGAGCATCTGATAGCATTCTCTCATGGATTTACCCACTGGAGAGGCGCCCAGGGCTGCCACGATAAGGCCGCTGGTGCCGGTGCTCCTTATTTTAAGGCCTTTGATTCCTTCAAGGGTGGAGACGGCTTTATCCCGGGTATGGAGCAATCCGGGTCCATGGACATGGACGAACATCATTTTGGTATCATTAAATTCCTTGGGTTGAAATTTGTTTATTACGGTGTTGGCAACGGCTGTTGCCTGGACAGCGGTGGTATAACCCATGGGAAGGTCAATGGCCGAAGCAACCGGAAACCGTCCCCTTGAATAGGCGAGCACGGTCATGCCGATGTCTGCAATTCCCTGGACAACACCGTCATAGGTTTGGGGGGCCTTGGTCAAAGTTCCGGCAGGAAAATAATTGATGGCAATTTCTCCATTGGTTCTTTTCTCAACTTCTTTGCACCAGCTTTCAGCCAATTGGCTTTGGATATGGGTGGGAGGAAAAAAGTTTGAGTAGGTGAGTTGGGTTTTTGCCGATGCAGTGACAACAAACAATGCACAAATGCAAAAAATTAAAAATGCCAAGATGGTAATTCTCTTCATTTTGTTGACCTCCTGATAAAAGTGTGTAGTGAAACCAAAGTTTACGTGAACCCTTATTGTGGAAACCGATACTGGGTGGGCTTATCCGGAAATTTCACCTCCTTAAATATGAGTGTAAATAAATAATGCTATAATGTAACTATATACCAGCTATATTCAATAACTATATTTAAAAGGAAGAAACCCTGTCAAGGGAAAAGTTGGGTTTGAAAAATAAAACTGTCCTATGGATAGTTGATAGATCAACTATCCATTAAAAACAATTGGTTATGTCTGCTCTGACATAAAGAAAAATAGCGGGATTGTCCACACAAAGTGACTGTATCTTAGCCTCTAAAATATATCGATTTTTGGGTTGGTTTTTCCAGAGGAAAAAGGAGGGTAATTTTTTTGTGAATTCCTTATTAGTTGATATGTCAACTAATAAATTAAGGAGTTTTTCCGTTAACTCCTTAATTTTTTATTTGTTTTTAGGCTTGGGGCTTATTAAAATTAGGCCTTTTAGATGACCCTCCATACTAAAAAAATAGAAAAATAGGAAGGCCTTGTTCGATAGGACCTAGGGATGAAGTTGGATATAAATATACCCGCCTCGGCCATAACCAAAATGTTTGAATACATAATTATAATGTGTGGAGATGCCTTTATAAAACCTATCAAAGGATACCTGGTAAGGATGGGGCAAGGAGGGATCCACATCCAAGATGGTGACCTTATGGGTGATGGGATCAAATTCTCCCACCGGTGAAATATGGGGGATGTTTAACTCCTGGAGAAAACAGCCCTGGTCAAAATGGGCTATGATAAGGCAATCCCCCCTGGTTTCAAATCGTTTTAACCGTGACAAAAGACTTGCCCTGGGCAAAGAAGCGTCTCTTGCCCCCCGGGCCTGGACAATTTCAAGGGAGTGGTAACCAATGTCATAGGCATCCAGGCTGGCTTTTACAACTTGACCCAGCACCTCCAGGGGAAGACCCCGGCGTCCTTTGTATCCATTGGTCCCCATTCGTTCTTTCCAATGGGCTGTTTGTACCTTTTTAAGCATTTCCTGCTGGGTAATGGGGCTATGGTTCAGGGTTTTATCTTTTTCCAGAATGGCATTGACCACAGATACCACAGAAGCAACGGAACAGGAGGATTCGTGAAATTGTTTGACATGGTGGTGAAAAAGGGCGTCCTTTAAAGCATTTCCACTTTTTTTATAGGGAGTTGATATAATGTCAGCCCGGTCCACGCCAAAGGTTCCGGTTCGGGTTATTTTATGGAAAAAATATCGCAGATAAAGATAACCCCGCATGAAATATTTCAAGATAAGCATATCCATTTTTTGTCCATTATTTTTGTTCGTTGATTATACAACATTATTCAATATCGGTCCTGTTCGGTCCTTGTCAATGGGGGATGGGTCCATTTTGTTAGTTTCCCTTTTGATTTTTTATTGCAAAACCGGTCCAGGGTGGATAAGAAAGATCAGAGAAAAAAAACAGGTGAGGCAAGGGGTTAACCTATATGCATTAAGAGTGGAGGCGCAGCCATATTGAAACATTCTTCTGGAAAGAAAATTTTGTCTTGTGAGACAGTGGATAATGATTCGTTTGAACCTGCCCGGCCATTGGCGGATTCATTCGGGACAGCTGCCTATGGCGGGAAAGGGTGGTCCCCACGAATCCGAACCCATGGACAGGAATTAGGTGATTTGTGGACAGACTGCGGCATTGACAGTGAGTGGGGGATGTTAAAGACGGTTCTGATTCACCGGCCGGGCGAGGAGATGGATATTCCACCTGACAAAACCAATGATTTTCAGTTTGCCGAAACGCTTGATCTTGGGCGAGCCAGGGCAGAACACGATTATATGGTTGAGGTGTATCAAAAAAATAATGTGGCAGTTCACCTGCTGGAGCCCAATCCTGGAATGACACCCAATCAATTGTATTGTGCCGATCTGTTTGCCATGACCCCCCAGGGGGCGATTCTTGCCCGGCCGGCTTCCACGGTTCGGGCCGGGGAAGAAAGATGGGTGGCAAGAACATTGGGGAATCTTGGAATACCCATTCTTAAGGTTCTTACGGGAACGGCCACCTTTGAAGGTGCGGATCTTATGTGGGTGGACGAAAGTACCGCTGTCTTAGGTCGGGGCCTTCGTACCAACCAGGCGGCCATTGACCAGATAACGGTCCTGCTGTCCGAGATGGAAATCACCACCCTGGCATTTGATCTGCCCTATGGCTGCATGCATTTCATGGGCATGCTCAGATCGGTTGATAGAAATCTGGCCTTTGTCTGGCCCCGGCGAACTCCCCATGGCCTGGTAATGGTTCTCCAGGAGAAAGGGTACCAGGTGCTGCCCCTTCCGGACCAGAATGAGGCCATGTCCAACATGGCCTTTAATTTTGTGGTGATGGGGAAAAAAAAGATTATACTGCCGGCAGGAAACCCCAGAAGCCAGGCCTTTTATGAGTCACTGGGGGTGGAATGTATTCCCATCCCCGTGGACGAACTCAGAAAAGCCAATGGCGCCATGGGCTGTATGACCGGTGTCCTACGCCGGGAGGCCACCTCAAAGTGACAAAGGGAAAAACTGCAGGTTCCTATCCCCGGTACCCTAAGTTGCAGATGTTCTGATGCAAGCTTTCGGCAGGGTCCCTATCGTTCAGGAATGGTATGGGTTGTTTGGTTCAGCTTCAGGCAAAAACTGTTGTCTGTTTCTTCCATGTATTTGGACAATTTGATAAGGGCGTTTTGGGAGAACTTGATGCAGTGTTCAGGGGTTTGAAGGTAGAGACCATCATTCCGGGTAAACAATTGTGCTGGATCAAGGGTCATGACTTTTGTGGTGTTTAAGGTGAGTCTTAATTTTTCTCCCACTGAAAAATCAACCACAAATAAAACCGTATCCTCATGGGGAAAATAAACTTTTTCTTCAAATCCATCTGTTTCCTGGGAGAGGTAGTATCCCAGATCATCTTTTTGGATGGACCGATTAAAATGCCGGATAATTTTTGGATGTTCAAATTTCCCGTGTTCATTGTGCCAGACGCCATTTTTGTCCATCCAGAAGACTGCTTTTTCCTTTGGGACGATGATGGATTTTTTTTTTGATGCCATGGACAAGATTCCTTTTTAAAAATTTAACGTTCCTTTCCATTTTTTATGTATCCCAAAAGGGGGGGGAGGACAATAGAGAACTGCTATTTAGGTACAAGGGGAATAAAAGGGGCGGGAGGATCTTGCGGCCCGGAATGGACCGGGTGTTGACATGCTCCAGGGAATATCGCATTCTTAGTGTCGAGGAGGGACCCATGAAACAAGACAATACCCGGACAACCATTATGACCATGAATCTTCGATTTGGTCTTGCCCAGGACGGTGAAAACGGATGGCAGCATCGAAAATCCCTGGTGGCTAAGCTGCTTGAAAAACATAGATCTGATTTTTTGGGTTTCCAGGAGGTTAATCATTTCCAGGCGGATTTTTTAACCCGGACCTTGTCTGGATATAAGGTTATAGGGCAACACAATAAAAGCATTGACGGATGGCAGAGCAATTTGATTTTTTTCCACCGATCATGGAATTGTCTGGAACAAAAACACTATTTTTTGAGTGATACCCCGGAAGTAACGTCCAAACTAATGGGTTCAAAGTGGCCCCGGCAATGTGTGATCGGCTTGTTTCAACGAGAAAATGAACAGATCATTGTGGCCAATATTCATTTTGATTTTGACCCTGTTGTCCAGGAAAAAAGCGCTGGATTGGTCATAAACTTTTTGGCGGAATTTCCCCTTGGCCTGCCCGTTGTCATCGTTGGTGATTTTAATGCCAACCCAGATTCCCTGGCCCATATTGTGTTTAAAACCCAGGAGTTCGGCATGGTGTTTGCCCCGATGTCTGACCCGATGTCTGACCCGATTTTTGATCAGGGAATAACCACCACCTTCCATGGATTTGAAGGCAGGGACACGGGCGAACAGATTGATTGGATTCTCTACAAAGGGGGCCTGAAGCCGGTTTTTCAGCAGGTCGTGACAGATTCGTTTGCAAACAGATTCCCATCGGACCATTATCCTGTCCGGGCCGGGTTTGCCTGGCCTGATAGGGATATGGATTCCAAGGAATATTCCAATTGGCGATATAGACTTCACGAAATTATTTTTGAGGCAGATACCCGGGCGGGGAAATGGTTTGATATCTTTTTGATTCTGGCGATCCTCCTGAGTGTGTTGGTGGTGATGCTGGACAGCGTGTCTGCCATAAACCGTTCCCATGGAACAAGTCTTTTGATGGTTGAATGGGGGGTTACACTCTTGTTTACCCTGGAATATCTGCTACGGTTGACCTGCGTGAAAAAACCGCTTAAATACGCAACCAGTTTTTTAGGTGTGGTGGATCTTCTGGCCATTTTACCCACTTATATCTCTTTTTTTGTTCCGGGCAGCCACTATCTTGTTGTCATCCGTGTATTGCGGGTATTACGGGTTTTCAGGGTTTTGAAACTGGCATCCTATCTGGGTGAGGCCTCCATTTTAGCCCGTGCCTTGAAAGCCAGCCGGCGCAAGATCATTGTTTTTTTGATTACGGTGCTGACCCTGGTGATTATCTTTGGGTCTTTCATGTATTTGATTGAAGGGGGAGCCAACGGGTTCACCAGTATTCCTAAAAGTATCTATTGGGCCATTGTCACCATGACCACTGTGGGGTACGGGGATATCTCTCCAAAAACCGGGATGGGCCAGGCCATGGCCGCCATGGTCATGATTCTGGGGTATGGGATCATTGCCGTGCCCACGGGTATTGTAACTTCTGAAATGACCCGGGCCGTTCAAAAGAGGGTAACCACCCAGGCCTGTCCCGAGTGTATGGCAGAAGGCCATGACCCGGATGCCAGGTTTTGCAAATACTGTGCAGCTCAGCTTAACCCATCCTCCGGTGAGGGTGTTGATAAATGAACTCCCAGGGGTGTTGTTTGCAGGCGCTTGGAAAAGATTTGCCTGTAGCGTTGGTTATTCCTGATCTTATCCGGGCCTTGACATCTGAACGAAGAGCTGTCCTCCAGGCCCCGCCTGGTGCAGGAAAAACCACTTTTGTTCCCCTGGCGCTGCTGGACCAGCCCTGGCTATCGGGAAAAAAAATTGTGATGCTCGAACCCCGCCGCCTGGCGGCGAAAGCCTGTGCCGCTCATATGGCCGGGATGCTGGGGGAGCAGCCAGGCCAGACCGTTGGATACCAGATCCGCATGGAGCGGTGCATAGGTCCCGGGACCCGGATCGAGGTGATAACCGAAGGGATATTGACCCGGCGGATCCAGGCAGACCCCTCCCTGGAACAAGTCGGGCTTGTTATTTTTGATGAATTTCATGAACGCCATATTCACAGCGATCTTGGACTGGCTTTCTGCCTGGAGGCAGCAGAGGTATTTAATCCAGACCTGCGTATTCTGGTCATGTCTGCCACCATGGACACGGCAGCCATGTCCACCCTGATGGACGATGCCCCTATTCTTTCCTCCCAGGGCAGGACATATCCGGTTGTCACCCACTATATGCCTTCGGAGGCAGCAGCTCCGGCCAGGAGGAACCCTTACCAAAGTCAGGACCGGTACCATGGTATCCGGTCGGCCTGTTTGCTGGCTGTTGAAAAGGGATTGTCCGAGGAATCCGGTGATATCCTGGTTTTTCTTCCCGGCGTCCGGGAGATCAGAAACCTGGCCCGGGAGTTGGAAAATTTTTTGCCGGTGAATCAACCCGGTCAACCCTGCCCGAAAATCTCCATTTTTCCCCTTTATGGTAATTTGTCCCGGACGGACCAGGCAGCCGCCATTGCTCCCTCCCTGCCGGGCCGTCGGAAAATAGTTTTGGCAACTGCCATTGCAGAGACCTCCCTCACCATAGAGGGGGTAAGGGTCGTGGTGGATACGGGACTCATGCGGGTGCCCCGATTTTCGCCGGGCACCGGCATGGGGCAGCTGGATACCATTCTTGTGTCCCGGGCATCGGCAGATCAGCGTCGGGGCCGGGCAGGAAGAACCGGTCCCGGGGTCTGCTACAGGATTTGGTCTCGGCATCAAAACCAAGGATTGATCCCATTTAACCGCCCGGAGATCCTTTCTGCCGATTTGACCTCCCTGGTCCTGGAACTGGCCCAATGGGGGGTGTCCGATCCCAAGGACCTTAAATGGTTGGACCTGCCGCCAGAAACTTCCTTTGACCATGCAAAAGCGTTGCTGACGCAATTAAAGGGGTTGGACTCCCAGGGCCGTATCACCCCCCATGGCCGCAGGCTTTTGTCCGCCGGGGTCCATCCGAGACTGGCCCATATGATTCTTAGGGCTGATCAGATGGGCCAGGGCCGTATGGCATGCCGACTGGCAGCGCTTTTGGGGGAACGCGATATCTTTTTGGGAGGCTTTGATCCGGATATCCGGCCGCGCCTGGAGGCTCTGTCCTCCCTTTCGTCTGGCCGATCTTCCACCCGGGTTTCTAAAAAAGAAGGGGGAAAGGTCACAGGTTTCAATGAATCGCTGGCCCGTACCATTCTGAAAAATGCCGCCAAAATAGAACGAGACCTCCATATTAATTCCACGGGCATCAACATGGAACTATCCGGCTGTGTATTAGCGTTTGCCTGGCCTGAGCGGGTGGCTAAAAAACGAAACAACCGAGAGGATTCCTTTCTAATGGCATCGGGAAGCGGGGCGTTTTTTAGATCTGTCAATTCCTTGTCCTCTTTTCCCTATATCGTTGCCATTCATCTGGATGGTAACCCACGAAATGCCGGGATTTTTCTGGCAGCTCCCTATTCAGAAAAAGATCTGGAACAGGATTTTAAGGATC
The DNA here is from genome assembly GCF_055382125.1 of Desulfoconvexum algidum. NCBI lineage: Bacteria > Pseudomonadati > Thermodesulfobacteriota > Desulfobacteria > Desulfobacterales > Desulfobacteraceae > Desulfoconvexum > Desulfoconvexum algidum. The sequence continues at coordinate 10,476 of NZ_AP042394.1, forward strand.
AGATCAAGACCCGGGAAGAATGCTTCTGGAATAAACAGACCCGGTCGGTACAGGCGGTTTTGAAGACCTGTTATGGCAAGCTTGTCATCCGGGAAAAAACGGTGGCAACCCCAAGCCTTGAGGCTGTTCGTGCCGGCATGATCCAGGGAATCCTGGAAACAGGTCTGGATATCCTGCCCTGGACCAAAAAGCTGAGGCATTTCCAGGAGCGGGCAGTGTTCTTAAAAAAGTGCGGCCATTTTTCCGGGTTGCCGGATTTGTCAGACCTTGCCCTGTTGGAAAACCTCGCCCAATGGCTGGGACCATTTTTGGACCATGTCCACTCGGCAGCCGGGCTAAAACAGGTGGATCTGTCATCTGCCCTGACCAGTCTTCTGACCTGGGAAGAGCAGCAGACCCTTCACATCCATGCCCCCACACATGTGACGGTGCCCTCGGGATCACGGGTCTGTCTCCAATATCGGGACGATAACGGGCCTTTGGAATCCCCGATTCTGGCAGTCCGGCTCCAGGAGATGTTTGGCTTGACAAAGAGCCCTGCCATTGCCCGGGGCAAGATTCCGATTACCCTCCATCTGCTTTCTCCTGCCGGACGGCCCGTCCAGATTACCCAGGATCTTGCAAGTTTTTGGAAAAACACCTACCGGGCTGTGAAAAAGGATTTAATGGGTCGGTATCCCAAACATTATTGGCCAGAAGACCCCTTTTCAGCCCTGCCGACCCATCGAGTGAAACCCCGATCTGTGAAGTAGAAATCGCACTAGGTCCATGGGATGGGAAAATTAACATAAATCGGGCGTTTGACTGCGCACAAACCAGTCAATCAGTTCTCCTGCCAGAACCTGTTTTTCCGGGATCATTGGCAGGTGGCCGGCATCAAACCAGCCAGCTTCAAGGATCTCTGAAGGGTCTATGGATATCTGGCCGCTGTCATATTGGGCGGTGAATCCGACCATCAGGCTGTCTGGAAAAGGCCAGGACTGGCTTTTAAAATAGCGGATATTTTTAACCTGAATGCCCACCTCTTCAAAGACTTCCCGGCGCAGGCATTCTTCCAATGTTTCCCCGGGCTCGACAAACCCGGCCAGCACACTGAACATTTTTTTGTTGGGAAAATTGACCCCCCTGGCCAGCAATATTTGATTGTCTCGCACGATGGCGGTTATGATGGCAGGGGATATCCGTGGGTAATGATGCAGCTCACAGGATGGACAAACCCTGGCAAATTCGGTTTCTTTCTTTTCTGTTTGGGTGCCGCAGCGGCCGCAAAATTTAAAATTTATATTCCAGTCATGGATCTGTCTGGCATAGCCGGCCATGAGCCAGAAAATATCTTCAACCCTGTTATGAAGGGATCTGAGTTTGATGAATTCGTGGGCCGGCGGTATCCTATCCGGGTCAATGCTTCCACAATAACAAGAAATATTTTTGTAGGTGCCAAAAAAACAAAGCTCCTTTAATCCCAAGGATACAATCGATTTATTTTCCATACAGGGAATAGCTATCTTCGTGCCAATGCGATGGATCAAAATGTCAGTGCTGGCAAAAATAAAAAAATAGGCCCTTGGCGGGAGCAGGGCAGGTGGGGTTACAGATTTTATAAATTCCATTGAAACGCCTGGTCTTTAAAAATTAATGGTTGGGTTTTTATTTTCATTTGGCTTCAAATGAGAATGGTTTGAGCTTTCATGGGGTGGTATCATTTTTTTCCGGCAATTGTCCATGTACAAAAATAAAAAAGTTGTTCTGGAAGGGGCAGCTTCCAGAACAACTCTGATCTTTGTTTTATACTGGCATCGGGGGGCTTAGAGAATTGGTTTCATCGCCCGCATATAGGTTCTCAGGGTTTTGCCCACTCGTTCCACGCTGGTGGTTCGGATGGCGTCATTGACCTGGATGAGACGAATATTGTCGCAGCCGGTATCTTTTATTTCAAGCCCCCTGCCGATGACATTCGTATCAATTGTTTTCATAAACTCTTTGAGCATGGGGACGGCTTTGTGGGCAAAGAGGTAGCAGCCGTATTCAGCGGTATCGGAGATGACCACATTCATTTCATAGAGTTTTTTCCGGGCAATGAGGTTGGCAATGAGGGGGACCTCATGGAGGGATTCATAATAGGCAGATTCTTCAATAATACCGGCGGATACCATGGTGTCATATGCCAGTTCCACGCCGGCCTTGACCATGGCCACCATGAGGATACCATTGTCAAAATATTCCTGTTCACAAATATTTTTGTCCGTGGAAGAGGATTTTTCAAAGGGGGTCTGTGCGGTTTGTGCCCGCCAGGTGAGCAGATTGATATCGTCATTTGACCAGTCTTCCATCATAGTGGTCGAAAAATGGCCGGTCATGATGTCATCCATATGCTTGTTGAACAAAGGTGCCAGGATTTCTTTGAGCTGTTCGCCCAGATCAAAGGCCAGTATTTTGGCCGGATTGGTCAATCGGTCCATCATATTGGTGATGCCGCCGTGTTTTAATGCTTCGGTGACGGTTTCCCAGCCGTGCTGGACCAGCTTGGAGGCGTATGCCGCATCCATGCCCTTTTCCATCATCTTGTCATAGCAGAGCAAAGAGCCCACCTGGAGCATGCCGCAGAGGATAGTCTGCTCTCCCATGAGATCGGATTTTACTTCTGCCACAAATGAAGACATGAGCACCCCGGCCTTGTCTGCGCCTGTCCCGGCTGCATAGGCCTTGGCCAGCTCCAGACCTTCGCCCCGGGGATCATTTTCCCGGTGGACGGCAATGAGGGTGGGAACGCCAAATCCCCGTTTATATTCTTCCCTGACTTCTGTGCCGGGAGATTTGGGGGCCACCATGATCACGGTGAGGTCGTCTCTGATCTGCATGCCTTCTTCCACAATGTTGAACCCGTGGGAGTAAGAGAGACAGGCATTTTTTTTCATCAGGGGCATAATGGCTTCAACAACTTTTGTGTGTTGTTTGTCAGGGGTCAGGTTGATGACAAGGTCGGCTGAGGGAAGGATGTTTTCATAGGTGTCCACGGTAAATCCGTTTTCCGTGGCATTTTTCCAGGACTGCCTTTGTTCACTGATGGCAGCAGCTCTGAGGGTGTAGGACACATCAAGACCGCTGTCCCGGAGATTAAGCCCCTGGTGAAGTCCCTGGGCACCACATCCCACGATGACTATTTTTTTGCCCTTTAGGGCGGTTACGCCGTTGAACTCGGAATTGTCCATGAAACGGCACTGGGATAATTCTTCAAGCTGCAGTCTCAGGGGCAAGGTATTAAAATAATTGTTACCCATTGTATTCTCCTTTATAGAACCTTGTTAATATTTTTTTTATGATTTCCTCTAAAATGAACTATTTTTTGTGTTGCGTCAAATGAATCATTTGCAATGTATAGTTTCGAAAAATGAAACATGGTGTTTGCAATATGTTTACAAGAAAGGATGAAGGCTAAACCTGTTATCTTTAATAAAGAATCTTGCTTTCCCTAGGATATGTTTATATCCTATGTTTTTAGGAAAATGATTTGATTCGGGTGATAAACCATATGATACCACTGACCATATTTAAACGAATGGTGATGGGGAATGTCATCATTCTGTTACTTGTTCTTACCCTTGGCGTTGTCATTATCTTTAACCAGACCCGGCTTCAAAAGGTTACCAGCGAAATTGTCTTTAAACATCAGGAAAGTATTATTGTCGGGGATCGTATTCTGGACTCTTTTACCTCCCTTGTTAAATTCGGGGAAAAATATTTTTTATCCAAGGATATGGACTATTATAATCGATTTCTGGATGTAAACCTGGCTTTGGAAAAAGATTTTATAATTTTTAAGGGGCTTATGGGGACGGATGAACAAAAAAATCTTTTCATTGAATCTCTTGCTGCTTTTAATGGCTATTTGGCTTGGTTTGAAGAAAAGGCTTCCGAGATTCAAACCGAAGAAAAAATTAACATGGATTTTTTTTTAAAAGAAAGTGCTCCCTTTATTAATACCACAGCCGGGACCTTGGAAAAAATTTTTGTGATCACCAGGGGAATCATCACCGAAAAAATAAACCTATCCCGTCAGATGAGTCACCAGATTCTCTTTGTCACGCTTTTTACGACGGTTTTTACGGTTCTTTTCGGGATAATAATTACCATCTTTAATGCCCGGTCAATTACAAAGTCCATTGCTCAGCTTCAAAAAAAAACCAAGGAAATCTCCCGGGGACATTTTGAGGAAATCCAAACGATCCAGGGACCAAAAGAAATACAGGATTTGTCGTTGGATTTTGATGCCATGTGCCGGCGTTTAAAGGAATTGGATAGTTTAAAGGCTGATTTTGTAAGCCATGTATCCCATGAACTCAGGACGCCTATCACCTCCATAAAAGAGGCGTCTACCATGTTATCAAAGGGTTTTTATTCCCAGGAGCCTCGAAAACAAAAGGAATTGTTTTGTTTGATTCATGAAGAATGCAATCGGCTTTTAAATTCAGCCATGAGGATTCTTGACTATTCCAAAATGGAAGCCAAACAGATGGAGTACCATTGCATCAGACACAACCTGTCGGATGTTATCCGTAAATCCATTCTGAAGCTGGCCCCATTGTCACACAAAAAGCAGATTTCCCTTGAATTCTTACCGCCACCGTCGGATCTTCCAGAGGTCAGCATTGATGAGGACAGGATTATAGAAGTTCTGGATAATCTTATCGGTAATGCCCTCAAGTTCACGCCGGCAAAGGGCGAGGTGGTCATCAGCTGCCTGGCATCAGATTCCGATAAAAAATTGGTGGTCACAGTTGAGGATAACGGGCCTGGAATAAAACTTGAATATCTTGAAAAGATTTTTTATAAATTTAAACAAATCGACAATGGGCTTGGCACGCGAATGGGGACCGGACTAGGGCTTTCTATTTCAAAATATATCATCAAGGCACATGGGGGAGACATATGGGCGCAAAGCCAGTATTCAAAAGGTACAAAAATTTTGTTTACCTTACCTGTTGTATTGTAATCATGTTTTTATTGGGTTGTCAGCACACAGCCCTATCTCGATCCAAAGCCATTTCCATTGATCGCAACGAAAAAAAATATTTGATGACCACCCGGGAATTGGTTTTGAACAAGGATTTTGAAGCAGCTGTCACTGAAAATCAACGAATTTTAGAATATTACAGCCAAATCTCTGATATGAATGACGTGATTTCATTGAATTATGCCCAAAATGCTGAGATCATTTCCGAACTGCTGGCCCGGATAATGGAGGATGAATACAGAGAACAAACCCTTTCTCGAATAATACAATCCACGGAAGAACAGATAAAGGCCCTGACCTTGTCAAGTGAGTTTTTTGAGAATAAAGCCCATGCATTGGAGAAAAAAATGGAAGACATGGACCGTTTGTCTGGAAAAGTAAACGCACTTGAAAAAGAAAAAGAAATGCTTCAGCAGCAGATCGACCAATTAAAGAAAATAGATCTGAATCCGGATCCCGTAAGATCGAAGCAAGCGGCTGAATAATGAGTATCTTTAATTAATAACACTTAATAAATCCTGGGGTATTTACATTGGAAAAGATATTGATCGTAGATGATGATCTTTCATTGCTGAGAATCCTTAAAATGAGGCTTGAGGTGGAAAAATACAGGGTCACTGATGTGGCAAATGGTACAGATGCCCTATCGGCAGCGGAAGATGCTGTTTTTGACCTGGCCATTATTGATTATCAACTAAAAGATGAAAATGGTGTTGATTTGATGGAATCTCTTAAAAAAATAGATCCTGAACTACCTGTGATCATCTTGACGGCTTATGGCACCATTAACAAGGCTGTCTCTGCAATGAAAAAAGGAGCCCACAGTTATCTCACCAAGCCCTTTGAGGATTCCGAATTGATTCACCATGTCAAACGGTGCCTTGAAAAAACGCAATTAAAAAGGGAAGTAGAAGCGCTGCGCACAATGGTGTCAGAAAATTTTGGGTTTGAAAATATCATCGCAAAAGATGAAAAAATGAAGGCCGTCCTTAAAAAAGTTGTCCTGGCCGCTGAAACCGATTCCAATATATTGATTGAAGGCGAAAGTGGTACCGGCAAAGAGTTGATTGCAAAATCCATACATGTGACCAGCTCAAGGAAAAATGGTCCTTTCATCGCCATCAATTGTGCTGCCATTCCTGAATCCTTGTTTGAAAGTGAACTTTTTGGTTTCAAGAAAGGTGCTTTCACAGGTGCTGAAAAAAACAAAAAAGGTTTTTTAGAGCAGGCCCGGAATGGGACTTTTTTCTTTGACGAGATATCAGAAATATCAATCTCCATCCAGGCCAAACTTCTCAGGGTATTACAGGAAAATGAATTTTATCCCCTTGGTGGGAATGAAAAAATCAAATTTGAGGCCCGTATAATTGCGGCGACCAATCGAAATCTTCTGGAGGAAATATCCAAAGGAAATTTCAGAGAAGATCTGTATTATAGAATTCATGTTATCCCCATAATGCTGCCTCCCTTGAGGGACCGTCGGGAGTGTATTCCGATCCTGGCCCATTGTTTTTTAAATGAATTCAGGCAGCAAATGGGAAAGGATGTCAATCAGTTTTCACCTGCTGCCATGAAAAAGCTGGTAGATTGTCCCTGGCCAGGGAATGTCAGGGAATTAAAAAATGTTGTTGAATACTGTGTTGCCATGTCCAGAAACTCCGTTATTTCAAAGGATCTGATCATGATGGACCTGGAATCGGTCCGGGATGAATTAAAACCGTTTAAGGAAGCAAAGCTCGCATTTGAAAAAAAATATATTATCCAGCTGCTTGAATTGACCAATGGAAATGTGAGCCGGGCAGCAAAACTTGCGGGCAAGTACAGAGCTGATTTTTATGATCTGATGAAAAAATGCGGGCTCAGAGCCGAAGACTTCCGTGACACGGTGTAGTGATTTTCATACATACCTGGTGAAACCAAGTTCCGTCAAGGGATTTAAAAAAAACTGCTTCAGAGCTCTCCTTTGTGTTTGGTTTTTCATACAATACTTCATGCGCCTGTTCTTATTGTCTTTACAGGGAGTTATGAGTATGTAAAGTTTAGTTGTATGGTTTTTCATACATATTTAAAAAAATAAATGGCATCTCATCTGCCCAGAAATCCCCTTTCTTAAGCGTCTCCCATGAAAATTTAATCAACCGCTATGCTTCTATGGATAAAATAGGTATATTTGTCCTGTTTTCATGGGTCAAGCTGATCCATTGGTGCTATTATTGCAGCTTAATATTTAATTAGAATTTGAATTAGATTAGAATCTTGCTTTATAAAGCGATGCTTGAAAATGAAACACAAGGAAATTTGGACCTATGACTGAGATTGAAAAAAAAACAAATGAACAGACAGCGTTACAGCAATTGATTAAAATAGATGAACTTAAAATGGACAGATATCGATTTAAACTTGCCACCAGTGCCGAAGAGTATTTTGCTGCATTAAAATTGGTTCAGGATGTTTACCTTAAGGAAGGGTATGTCAATGCAGACGAATCCTCCTGTCCGTGCAGGATTCTTAAAAATCATTTTTATGAAAAAACTGCCGTCTTCATTGGGAAAAAAGAAAAAAAGATGATATTTACCGTCAGTCTGTTCCCCGATTCACCCAATGGATTGCCAATGGATTCAATTTATAAAAAAGAGCTGGATTCATTAAGGGACCAGGGACGGAAGATTGGTGAAGTCGGATGCCTTGCCACCCACCCTGAATTCAGGGACGGATCCCAGAATATTCCCATGTACGGTAACAAAATCATGCTGAACTATGCCATGGAATATCTTAAACTCGATGACCTGGTTATTACGGTTCACCCCAAACATGCATTGGTGTATAAGGAAATTTTGATGTTTGAGGAAATCGGAAAAGGACAAGTCAAAGCACATCCCAAAGTCAATTGCAACCCTGCCGTGGCCCTGAGAGTGAACCTGCATGAGGCGGAAGCAAAATGTAGACATTCTTATCAGAACAATTCCTTGGACACAAATCTTCATCATTTTTTCTTTGTTAAACAAAGCAGTATTCTTCAACTTCCGGAAAGAAAGACAGCGGAAGCCAGCAATTGCAACCCGTTCCTTTATCCCGGTTATCTGGCAAGCCACACGGGATCTCCTGTTTACCAGAACTGATAGTCGGGAAATTAAATTCCCTTCTGGTTGAGGTTTGTTTTTGTATTGTAATAGTTGCAATCCCTTGTTAAATATTCAGGATATATTGATTTTTAAAAAAGAGTGTATCCATGGATATTAGAACCCTGCAATTGTTCAGACAGCTTTGTGTTTCTCTTCATTTTGCCCGGACCAGCCGTGCCTGCAATATTACGCCTTCGGCCCTGACCCGGGTGATCCAGCGGTTGGAAGCCGAGGTGGGAGAGCAGCTGTTTATACGGGACAACAGGTCTGTGGAGCTGACCTTTGCCGGGGTTGCCTTTAAAAAATATGCCGAAGATGTGATCCTGCGCTGGGAGAAGCTTCAAAGGGAACTCACCGAAGATGATGTTCTTTCCGGAGAACTATCCTTGTATTGTTCGGTGACCGCCGCCTATAGCATTTTGCCCGATATTATCACCAAATACCGGGCGGTTCATCCCAAGGTTCAGATTAAACTGGAGACCGGGGATCCTGCTCGCGCATTGTCCCGGATTGTCAACCGGGATGTGGATGCGGTTATTGCCGCCCTGCCGGAAAAGATGCCAAAACATCTTATTTTTCTGAAAATGGCCGTAAGTCCCCTGGTTTTTATTTCCTCCAGACGGTTTCCCGGCATCATTGTTTATAAAAATGGCATCATTGATTGGGAAAAAACCCCCATGATCATTGCCGATGTCGGTTTGAGTCGGGAACGCATGGATTTCTGGTTTGCGCAAAACCGGTTGGTTCCCAATATTTACTCCCGGGTAACAGGACACGAGGCCATTATTGCCCTGGTGAATCTCGGGTGCGGCATGGGTCTGGTTCCCAGATTGGTATTGGAAAAAAGTCCTTTTTCAGAAGAAATTGTTATCCTGGATTCTGTGCCCGAGCTGCCTGCATATGAGATCGGCCTGTGTACCATTCAAAATAATTTGACAAATCCAAAGATCCAGGCCCTCTGGACTCTGGCCGGTCAGATCCGGAAGATAGTCTGAAACAATTGGCTGTCCTGCCATTGATCTTAAAATGATCTTAAAATTCAATGGATATTTTCCGGGTCCCTTTTTTATTCTTTATTTTTAATTCGGCTTGACTTTGAAATTTTTTGTGAGTAAACATTACTTACCTTATGAAGACTAACACAAACCTTCAGCAAAGACGGGCTCCCCATGAAACACAAAGGCAAGACAAATCCACCGGGAAGAATCAAAATCATGAATTCTTTTTATTCGCTGATGAAAAAAAAGGATTTCCATTCCATTACAATAGCTGAAATTGCCAAAAATGCCGATGTCACCGAAGGGCTCATCTATAAATATTTTAAGGATAAGAAAGACCTGCTTTATCAGGTGCTCAATGACCATTTTTTTGAGTTTATGGTAAAAATAGAAAACCGGGTGGCCCATGAAAAAACCTGCATCAAAAAATTGGAGATGATTATTTTTGCCAGTCTTGAAAGCTATGCAGACAATCGGGTTTTTTCAAAAATTTTGCTGCTGGAGGTGAGAAATTCTCCGGAATATTTTAACTCCAGTGCCTATGGGCTGGTGCGAAAATATGCTGGAACCATCCTTGGTATCATCGAGGAGGGGATACAAACAAAAGAATTAAAACCGGACATAGACCCCTGTCTATTGCGCAAGGTGATTCTCGGGGCCATTGAACATGCCTGTATCGGGGAAATTATATTTGCCAGGGAACTTGATATTGACCAGGTATCCAAAGGAATTACAAACATTGTATTCAACGGAGTAAAATCATGAAAACCCGGCAAGAGGTTCAAAAACAAATTGAAGGAAAGATAGCAGCAGGATCCCACGTGATCAGTGAGGACGAGGCAAAAGTATTATTTTCCAGCTATGGCATTCCAGTGGTCCAGGAAAAACGGGTAAAAGGGATTGCCCAGGCAGTGGCTGCGGCAAGAGCCAGTGGTTTTCCCGTGGCCCTCAAGGGGGTTGGATCCCACATCCTTCATAAGACGGAATCGGGGATGGTCTGCCTGGGGCTTGCCACTGAAGATCAGGTAGAAAAGGCTGCCCAGGAGATGGAAGCCGCTGGCAAAAATACCCTTGAGGCATTTTTGATCCAGCCCATGGTCAAAGGAAAGAGGGAGTTTGTTGTCGGCATGTTCAAGGACCCGCAATTTGGTCCGGTGATCATGTTTGGTGTGGGAGGTGTCCTCACCGAGGCCTTAAATGATATTGTCCTGAAAATAGCCCCCCTGAACGATCTGGATATGGAGGACATGATGGCCCAATTGTCCTCAAAAAAATTATTGGAAGCCTTCCGGGGGGAGGCGGCCGTGGATAGGGATGCCATTAAAAAAATCCTGGGGGGTCTGTCTGATCTGGCCCTTGAAAATAAGGGGATTCAAGAAATTGATATCAACCCTTTGATCATCCAGAAGGATGGGTCTCCTGTTGCGGTGGATGGTCTGGTGGTGTTGGGGGATAAACAAGAAACGGAAAACCAGAGCAAGAAAAATCAAAGCAAGAAAAACAGGGTCGACCTCTCTGTGCTGGGAGCGTGTTTTTACCCGGAATCAATTGCCTTTGTCGGGGCCTCTTCTGTTCCGGGCAAGTGGGGGCATATGCTGCCCACCAATACCCTGTCCCGCAATTACAAGGGAGCTGTTTACCTGGTAAACCCCAAGGGAGGTAAGATCCTTGGCCGGAAAGCATACCGGAATTTGACGGAGATTGAAGGGAATATCGACCTGGTCGTGGTCACCATACCCGCAGAAAAAGTCATTGATTTGATACCTGACCTTGTTGAAAAAAAGGTGCGGGGGATGCTGCTCATCACTTCGGGGTTCAAGGAGGTGGGGCCGGAGGGGCAGGCCCTTGAAATCGATTTGATGGAAAAAGCCAGAAAAGCCAATATATTGGTGCTGGGCCCCAATACCATGGGGATTTGTAATCCCCATGCTGATTTTTTTTGCTGTGCCGCAAATGCCTATCCCCTTCCCGGTTCCACAGCCCTTGTCTGCCAGTCCGGCAATATGGGGACCCAGCTTCTGGCATTTGCCGAACAGCAGGATATCGGCATCCGTGCTTTTTCAGGTTCCGGGAATGAAGGCATGGTAACCATTGAGGATTATATGGAGACCTTTGAAATTGATGAACTGACCCGGACCGTGGTCCTGTATATTGAGAGTGTTAAGGATGGTGCAAGGTTTTTCAGGTCTGCGGCCCGTGTCTCCCGGAAAAAACCAGTGGTGGTTCTCAAGGGGGGAAGAACCCGGATGGGGAAAAGAGCTGCCGCAAGCCACACCGGTGCCATGGCCTCGGATGTAAAGGTGTTTGAAGCGGCCTGTCGCCAGGCCGGGGTGATCCAGGTGGAACAGCCCATGGAATTGCTGGATTTGTCTGCCGTGTTTTCATCCCTTCCCCTGCCCAAGGGGCGCCGGGTGGCCATCATGACCCTGGGGGGAGGTTGGGGGGTTATCACCACAGATCTTTGTGCGGATTATGGCCTTGAAGTGCCTGATTTGTCAGAAGGTATCATTGAACGTCTTAACAACATCCTTCCCACTTTCTGGAGCCATGGCAATCCCGTTGACATCGTGGGGGAAGGGGATCCCAATATTCCCAAGACCTGTATGGAGGAACTGCTCAAGTGGGACGGCTGTGATGCCGTGATTCACCTGGGCATTCACGGGAAAAGAGTGCTGGCCAATAGCATGATGGATTCTGTCCTGAAAACAGATCCGAATATAGATGAACGCGCAACCGCGCTTTTTAAGGAGACACTTCTGGCAGAAGAGCAAGCCTATGCAAAATATATAGTGGAGATGACCCGAAAATATGAAAAACCGGTTCTGGGGGTCAGCCTTTTGACCGATGAAATTAGCCGTACCCTTTACCGGTATGATAACAATCCTTATAAAGGGGTCTTTTTCCCCTCACCGGAAAGGGCGGTTAAATCCCTGGCCGACATGTGTCAGTATAACCAATGGCTAAGCGCCAGGACCTGAGGAAAACCCTAGGGAAGGGAACTTGAAACTTCTTGGAATTTATTCTAAGGTATTAAAATACAGATCCAATGGATCCATACTTAAATCGGGAGGGAAAATATGCAGCCCAGAGTGACCACATCAACATTGATAAAAATGAAGCAGGAAGGCAAAAAAATTACCGCCCTGACAGCCTATGATTTTCCCTTTGCCGGTTTCCTGGATAAGGCCGGTATTGATATCGTTCTGGTGGGTGATTCCCTGGGCATGGTGGTCCAGGGAAAGGAAAATACCCTTTGTGTGACCATGGATGAAAGTATTTATCACACCGAAATGGTTTCAAGGGCCTGTCGTTATTCAATGGTTGTAGGGGACATGCCCTTTATGTCCTACCAGGGTTCTTTGGATCGGGCAGTGGAAAATGGGGGGCGATTTTTAAAGGAAGCAGGGGCCTCTGCCGTGAAACTGGAAGGCGGAGCAGATGTTTGCCCGGTGATTACCGCCCTTGTAAAGGCGGGAATACCTGTCCAGGCCCATATCGGTCTCACCCCCCAGTCGGTGCATCAAATGGGCGGTTTCAAGGTCCAACGGGATGAAGAGAGGCTTTTAAAAGATGCCAGGGATGTTGAAAAAGCCGGGGCCTTTTCCGTTGTCCTGGAAGGCATCCCCTCTCCCATTTCCACCCGGATTACAAAGGCGCTCAATATTCCCACCATTGGCATTGGTGCCGGGCCGGGATGTGATGGTCAGATTTTAGTGCTCCATGACATGCTCGGGATCAATGATCGCTTCCTTCCCAAGTTTGTTAAGAAATATGCAGATATTGCCCAGGTTGCAAACCAGGGACTGGCATCCTATATCAAGGAAGTAAGGTCAGGAACCTTTCCCTCGGATGAATATGAATATAAGTAAAAAAAAGTTTTGTATCATCGGGTGCGGGCGTTTGGGGGTGTGTCTGTCTGTTTTTTTATCCCAGGGATTTACCCCTGCTTGTTTTGCCAGCAAGAGCCCTGATTCGGCAAAACATGCCGCTGCCATGGCCGGTGAGGGCATTGTATATAAGGATGCCGTCACAGCCGCAACCGCCTGTGACCTTGTTTTTATTACCACCCCGGATACCCAGATCAAACCGGTGTGTGATCAGATTGCAAAGGGAGGCGGTTTTACCGAGGATTCAGTGGTGTTTCATCTGTCCGGTGCCCTGTCTTCAGATGTTTTAAAAACAGCCCAAAAGACAGGGGCAGCCATTGGATCTATCCATCCTCTCCAGGCTTTTGCGCCCTATGAAAGGGGTCAGAAATCTCCTTTTTCAGGTATTAATATCTCCCTGGAAGGTGCGGATCAGGCAGTTGCCCTTGGTCGTGAAATTGTAGTGGCCCTGGGCGCCCATTCTTTTACAATCCCCACCCATGCCAAGACGATTTATCATGCCGCGGCCGTGGTGGCCTCCAATTATCTGGTGACCCTGGAGCATTTTGCCCTGAGCCTTTTAAAGGAGGCGGATCTGGATGAAGCCGTGGCCTATACCATTTTAGAGCCACTGATTCAGGGAACCCTGAACAATATCAAGGCCCGGGGCTGCGTTAATGCACTGACCGGGCCTGTTGCAAGGGGGGATGATCAGATTATCTCTTGTCATTTAAAAGACATCGATAAAAAAACACCCCAATTCTCACAATTGTACAGAGTTCTAGGGAAACATACCCTTGAGATAGCCGCATCAAGGGGGGACCTGGATTCCGGGGGCAAAGAAAGGCTGGCCGCCCTGTTTAAAGAATGACGTGAAGGGTGGTTTAAATAGTGTCCCATGGGAAAACACCTGTTTTCCCATGGGACTTTCTTTTTTTTTCTAAATTTTAATCAATCTTAAGGGGGGACGGTTGTCCGCTTCAAGGGCTTTATTGGCCTCCTCAAGCAGGGTTTTGCTTGAGATAACAGATATGCCTTTCTGATCCTCTTCAATGGTAAAATAGGTTTTGGCTATTTCCTGGATCCGGTTTTTGTCCAGCTGGAGCAGGGTATCCTTGAAATGCTGACGGATTTCATTGGACAGGTGGGTGATATCCCGGTAAAAGGCTTTCATGGCAGCAGGCCCCGGGGTCTCCGGTTTATCAATATCCGAGCAAACCTGAAGAATGGCTTCCTTTACATCTGTCTGGGTAAATTCTCCCCGGGTAATATAATCGCAGGCCTTCTTATAGACATCCAAGGTTCGTTTGATATGGGGGTCCCGGTAAGAGCCAAAGGAAAAGATGCCTTCTTCTGTATTATATATGGCAAATCCGCCGTAGGCCCCGCCTTTTTCCCTGATTTCCCGGTGGAGGTAAAGGGATCTTAAAATTTTAGAGATCACCGCAAGTCCCGGAGAATCTTTATGGGTGATGCGGACGGTTTTAAAGGACTGACCCACAAAGGAAACGGCCGTATTGGTATACCATCCGTCATAGGGCCTTTGGGTGTCAAGGTCAATGTCCGGGGTATAAAATGTATTTTCAGATCTTTTTTCAGGATTTTTTTCAAACTGGCTTAGTTGGGCATGGAGCCGGCTGATTCTTTGGTCGGCCTGGTGCAGGGCCTGGGTGCTGCCGATGACGGCTGGTTTTAAATTGTCTTGTCTGAACAGGGAGCCGGCAATGGTCGTAAGATTTGACGACAGGGTGTCCAAGGCTGTTTTGCTGGTATCGGGATCTGTCAGTTGGCCGGTGATCTTTTTGATGAGCTGAAACTGATCGATTCCGTGCCAGAGTTCGTTGATATGGGATGCCTTGGACAGGTGGCGGGCGGAAAGGGAGATGGCATACCGGTGACCTGCTGAAACAATGGAGGATTCCATGCCGGATTGGTATTGGAGCAACAGGCTTTTCAGCCGGTCTTGATCTTGGAATCCAAACTGGTTGACAAATTCATCCATCATATCAAACAATCGGTCAATGTTCCGGTCCAGGGCTTTCCCCTGGAGGGCCAGAAATGAATGGGCATCCGCCCCCTTGGAAAAATAGGACCCTGAAAAGGGAGACAGGCTAACCCCGCCGGTATACAGGTCCATGGTTTCCGCTATCTTGGAATAGGAGCTTTTTTTTGTGCCGCTGTTGGTAAAGGCATTGGCGAAAAAGGGAACCAGGGGAAAAAGATCAACCGGGATATTTCCGGCTCCCACAGGACAGGTAAAATAGAGGATCCCGGAAGTGGCCTTGTCATAACAGGTGGAAAAATCAATATCCTTGATCCGGTCTGGTTTTATGATTTCGATATCCGGGGGGACATCGGCGAGATCCAGGGTGGGCAGGGAGGACAGGTCTTCTTCTGATTCCTGAAGCAACTCCAGAGCGGCAGAGTCTTGTTTAATTATTGACAGATCATCTGGTGTAAGGGTTGCCAAAAGGGCTTTTAGTTCTGACCTTGTCGCATCGGCCTGGTTTTTTTCAAGCTGGTTGTCCGGCTCCAGGGTAAAAAGAACCCTGTGGGGATTTTCAAGAAAGTAGTGAACAATGCGTTCTTCAAGAAAACCTCCCTGACGGATCTTGTGAGCAAGGGTTTCAAGGTCGTCATCAATATTGATGCAAGATACCGGGTCCCCGTCATGGATCATGGTGCCGGCAAAGGAAAGCAATAATTTAATCCCAAAGGGGTAGGGGGTGTTGGTAATTTCCTTGCGGTAAAATTCAATCTGGTGAATGGCCGAATCGATGAGCTGTTGTTCTATTCCGGTCGTTGCCACCTGTCGCAAGGTTGAAAAAATAATCTCTTCCACTTTGGGAATGGATTCCTTGGCAATATCCTTTAAACCGCAGGCAAACATGGTATCCCGGTTGTCTGCATCAAATCCCGTTGCATCGGAAAGGGCAGATCCCAGATTGGAATCGATCAACGCTTTTCTCAAGGGCGAGGCAGCATTTCCCAGGAGGATCTGTTCTAAGACCGTGAGAACCAGAATTTCAAAGGAATCTTTAATATCACAGGTCAGCCAGGCCATACAGGTCTGGTATTTTTGGGTCAGATCATCTGGGTCGGAATAGGCATAGGCCTGGATCTGTTTTCTGGGGGTGTCCCACCGGGGCTGGGCCGGTACGGCTGAATCAATTTCAAGGTAATCAAAGCGTCCCAATACTTTTTTTTCGAGGACTGCCAGTGTCGCTTCCAGAGGGAAGGACCCATAGGTATAAAAATAGGAATTAGACGGGTGATAGTAACGGGCATGGAAAGCCTTGAGCGCTTCATGGCTTAGTTTGGGAATATCAGCGGGCTCGCCTCCTGAGTTGTTGCTATAGGTGGTGTCCGGGTAAAGACTTGCCAGAATCGACCTTGAAAGCACCTGGGAAGGTGAGGACATGGCGCCTTTCATTTCATTGTAGACAACCCCCTTGTATTCCAGCTCACTCTCCTGGCCTTCTGTTTCTAAAAGCTCTAGCCGATGCCCCTCCTGCTTAAAGCTCAGGTCGTCAATGTTGGGGAAAAAAGCCGCATCCAGATAGACATCCATGAGATTGTAATAGTCTCGTTTGTTCTGGGAGGCAAAGGGATACATGGTCCAGTCCGAAGCGGTAAAGGCATTCATGAAGGTGGACAGGCTTCGCTTTATCATGGAAAAAAAGGGGTCACGGACGGCAAATTTGGCAGATCCGCACAGGACCGTATGCTCGAGGATATGGGCCACCCCCGTTGAATCCTTGGGCACTGTTCTGAAAAATACACCAAAGGTGTTTTCGGTGTCCTTGTTGGCAATATGAATATGCCTGGCTTTTGTTTGCTTGTGACTCAGTTCAATGAGCACCGAGTCAATGGTGGGCAAAGGGCAGATTCGATTGACGATATACCCGCTGATTTTCTGGCCTTCTTTAAATGAAGTCGTTTCCATGTGTTTTTTCCATTATATTTTTTTATAGATCCCCCGGTTAACCCGTTGAATCTTTCCTATTTTATCCAGCCTGAAAATAATATTTCTCAGTTTTTTGTCGTCAAATCCGGTTGCAGCTTTTATGGTCTTAAAATTGGTTCCCTTGGGATGATTTGCAATGATCTCCAGAACAATGGCCGAGGCACTTTTGCGTTTGGCTGCCCGTGGCTGGGCACTCCTTTTGGCACCCGGCTGTTTCTGATAGAGTAATTGCTCAAGCTTGTCAAGCCTGGTGTGTAAATTGTTTATGTCTTCTTTGGTGGGAATATCCAGCCGGTGCAGCAGCATTTTGACAAAACTTTCCCAGTTGGCTCCAAGTTCAGTGTTTTCCGTCATGATACATCTCCTGAAAAAAAGGGTTGATTTTTTGATTGCAAGATAGCCATTCACACGCCTGCTCCGGGTCAGAGCAGATAGGAATGCTTATAAATCAGGCAACGAGTGAACTGCTCTGGTTCGTATTGGTATTGAATCTTATTATCCGTTGAAGTATAATATATAAAATTACTTCCGGGGGCAAAGAAAGTCAAGTAGTAATTTTGCTGGTAAATTAAGAAACTAGGTTAAATATAGTCTGGATAGGTGGGGCCTTTGCCGTCACGCCAGACCTAACAATAGAACAACTAAGCCTTGTGCAGTTAAGCACAGGAAGCGAACAGGCAGGTGATATGACACATCCGGGACAATTGTTAAAAAAAGAAAAACTATACGCGGGTAAGGAAATGGGACAAAATTTTTTGTCCGACCCGGGAACAGCACAAATGATTGTTGACCGTGCCAAGATATCCAAGGAGTCCATTGTCCTTGAAATCGGGCCGGGTCTCGGGGCCCTGACCATTCCCCTTGCCCGGCGAGCCGCCCGTGTCATTGCCGTTGAATTGGACAGGCGGCTGGTTCCTCTTTTAAATGAAGAACTTGAACAAGAGGAAATCGGTAATGTTACGGTGATCAACCAGAATATAATGAAAACAGATTTTAAAGAAATCGCCGGGGAGGGTCGACTGGTGGTTTTTGGAAATCTTCCCTATAATATTTCATCCCAGATATTATTTCGTCTCGTAAAGGAAAGGGCCGTCATTGAAAAGGCTTTTTTAATGTTTCAACGAGAGCTTGCCACCCGTATCATTGCCTCCCCCGGGGGTAGGGATTACTCAAGACTGTCCGCCGTGGTGCAATATGCAGCCGATGTCGGATTTCTTGCCGACATCAACCCCGGTTCTTTTTTTCCAAAACCCGAGGTGCATTCAACTGTATTGCGGTTTGACTTTCTGGCTTCAGCCGACATGTCACCGCCCATGGAGGATTTGCTGTTCGATGTGATCAAGTCGGCTTTTTCAAAACGGCGAAAATCCTTGAAAAATTCCATGGCCGGCGGGGAGCTGGGAATTGAAAAACCCGTTGTAATAGAGGCATTGACCCGGGCTGCCATCGAGCCTGCGCGTCGGGCGGAAACCTTGTCTGTTGCAGAATTTAAAGCCCTTGCAATGGCAGTTTGGCAGATTCGCCAAGAGGTATGATAAAAACAAACATGGAATTGACATATTTGTCCGCTTTGTTAAACTGAGACCAGTAGGAGTTTCTACTGGTATATATATATTAGGAGTGAAAGGAAAAAAGATTCATGATCAGAGCAAATGAGAATTATAATAAATTACAGGCGTCCTACCTTTTTTCAGATATTGCAAAGCGGGTGGAAGAATTCCAGCAGAAAAATCCAGATACCCATGTTATTCGCCTGGGAATTGGAGATGTGACCCGGGCATTACCGCCTGCTGTGGTAAAGGGATTCCATGAGGGCGTGGACGAAATGGCCGTTGAGAAAACCTTTAGGGGCTATGGTCCCGAGCAGGGATATGCTTTCTTGCGGGAGGTCATTGCAGCCCAAGATTTTCAGTCCCGGGGAGCGGATATAACTGCCGATGAAATTTTTGTCAGTGACGGCGCTAAATGTGATACCGGTAATTTTCAGGAATTGTTTGCAACGGATATCAAAATTGCTATTCCAGACCCGGTTTATCCAGTTTATCTGGATACCAATGTCATGGCCGGCAGAACCGGGGAATTTCAAAACGGCCGGTACGAAAATATTGTTTACATGGACTGCCTTAAAGAGAACAATTTTATGCCGGAATTGCCCAAGGAAAAAGTGGATTTGATTTATTTGTGTTTTCCCAACAATCCCACCGGCGCCACGGCCACCAAGGCAGAGTTGAAACTCTGGGTGGAGTATGCAAAAGAAAACCGTGCCTTGATTCTCTTTGATGCCGCCTATGAAGCATTTATCCGGGATGAGACCCTGCCCAGAAGTATCTATGAGATAGAAGGTGCCAAGGAGGTGGCCGTTGAATTTCGAAGTTTTTCCAAGACAGCCGGCTTTACCGGTACCCGGTGCGGGTTTACCGTGGTGCCCAAAGAGTGCATGGTTTTTTCTTCAACCGGAGAGAAAATTTCCCTGCATAGGTTGTGGCATCGTCGCCAGAGCACAAAGTTTAACGGGGTCTCCTATCCGGTTCAACGGGCAACCCAGGCGGTATATTCCAAAGAGGGCCAGGTCCAGGTCAAGGAATTGATCGATTATTACCTGAACAATGCCGATATTATCTGTAAAACCATTGCGTCCTTGGGTTTTGATTATGTGGGGGGTAAAAATTCTCCCTATATATGGATAGACGGCCAGGGAAGGGATTCCTGGGATTTCTTTGACCTTTTGCTCAACAAGGCCTCGGTGGTCTGTACCCCCGGCGGCGGGTTTGGCCGCTGCGGTAATCCCTATATACGGATTTCTGCTTTTAACAGTATTGAGAATGTGACCCTGGCCATGGAACGGGTAAAGAAAGCATTAAGATGAATCATTTTTTTAATGTAAAAACCCTTGAAGAGGTCTCGTCCCTGGTGGAAAAATTTCCTGCTGTGGGCCGTGAAATTATTGACGTGGCAGATGCCTGTTCCAGGATTTTGGCAGCGGATCTGACCGCAGGAAGGGACATGCCCGGGTTCCGACGGGCCACCATGGACGGATATGCGGTCCATGCCGCATCCACCTACGGTGCTTCCGAGTCAAGTCCTGCATGGCTTGAACTTGTTGGAGCCATCTTGATGGGTCAGGTACCCGATTTTGAATTGGCGCCGGGGCAGGCAGCCCCTATTTCCACCGGCGGCATGCTGCCCAAAGGGGCGGACAGCGTGGTCATGGTGGAGCATACGGAAGCGGTGGATGAGGGGTCGGTGGAAATATACAAGAGTGTAGCCCCCCTCCAGCACGTGATCGATGCTTCAGAGGATTTTGCCAGGGATCAGACCGTGCTCGCCGGTGGAACCTTTATTCGGCCCCAGGAAGCAGGACTTGCGGCAGGATTAGGGTTTTCTAAACTTGAAGTTTATAAGGTGCCCCGGGTGGGAATTATCTCCACAGGGGATGAAATTATTCCCATCACCCAGGAGCCGAGTTTCGGTAAAATTCGGGATATTAATTCCTATACCCTGGCCGGATTTATCGAAGAAGCCCATGCCCTGCCCGTCCGGTACGGGATCATCAAGGACAATCCTGCGGCCCTTAAGAAGGCCTGCGAACGGGCCCTTGGGGAATGCGATATGGTATTGATATCCGGGGGCAGTTCAGTGGGCACCCGGGATTATACCGTGGAGGTGCTCTCTTCCCTGGCAGATACTCAAGTCTTGGTCCACGGCATGTCAGTCAGCCCGGGCAAACCCACCATCCTTGCCAACAGTGCAAATAAACCAGTCTGGGGGCTTCCCGGCCAGGTGGTATCTGCCATGGTGGTGGTAAAAATTATTGTGATTCCCTTTTTGCAGCGGCTCCAGGGATACAAAGAGCCGGTGAGGCAAATTCGGATTCCGGCGAAATTGACCCGGAATGTTGCTTCTGCCCAGGGCAGGCGCGATTTTGTCAGAGTAATGCTTGAAGACAATCCTTTTAAAAATGGTCCACTTGAACAAGAGGCGTGCCGGATGCTGGCTCGACCGGTCCTGGGAAAATCCGGATTGATCCGGACCATGATCTATGCAGACGGCCTTCTTGAGATAGGAGAGCATGTGGAAGGGTTGGAAAAAGATACCCTGGTTGATATTATCCTTTTATAACAATTTATGACAATTTATATATAGAAAAAGCAGCTCATAAAAAAGGCAAAAAAGATACCCCATGAATTCAAAAAGAAATGTATACCTGGATATGAAGAGTATTGAAGAGGCAAAAGCATGCCTGTTTGAGCATTTTAATGCCTATGCCACCCAAATAGAGAGTATTGATGTGGTGAACTCAAAGGGAAGAGTGCTGGCAAAACCGCCCATGGCAGCCATCTCTTCTCCTAATTTTCATGCCGCCGCCATGGACGGCATTGCCGTGGATGCCCATATTACCTTTGGGGCCAGTGAAGAGGTGCCGATAACACTTGTTCCCGAAGAAAATGCCTTCTGGGTGAACACCGGCCATGTCATGCCGCCCGATACCAATGCCGTAATCATGATTGAGCACTTAAATATCCTGGATGAAACCCATGTTGAAATTGAAGCGCCTGTGTTCCCCTGGCAGCATGTCAGGAAAATGGGAGAGGATATTGTGGCCACCAAGATCCTATTTCCCCGGGGTCACCAGATTAATTCCTATTCCCTTGGGGCCCTGCTCGCCGGCGGCATTTTCCAGGTGTCGGTGTATAAACAGCCAAGGGTGATGATAATTCCGACCGGGTCTGAACTCAAGCAATGGCAGGATGTCCGGCCGGACCAGATGAAACCAGGAGATGTGGTGGAGTCCAATTCCACGGTTCTGGGCGGCCTTTGCCAGGACCACGGGGCTTATTTTGAGATTCATCCCATGCTCAAGGATGATCTTGGCACCATACAGGCTGCCGTTGAAAAGGCTGCAGGCCTCTACGATATGGTTTGTATTATTGGCGGCTCTTCGGCCGGGTCCAAGGATTTTGCAAGGCCGGTCATTGCTTCTTTGGGTGAGGTATATGTTCACGGGGTCACCATGATGCCGGGGAAACCGGTCCTGTTCGGCAAGGTGGGCCAGGTGCCGGTGTTTGGAATTCCCGGATATCCCGTGGCTGCCATTGTTGCCTTTGAGCAGTTTGCCGGACCCTTGCTGCTCCATATGCAGCAATTGCCCGAAAAGATCCTTGAAACAGCCCTGGTGACCCCGGCCAGAAAGATTGCCTCCAAGCTGGGTCAGGAAGAGTTTTTAAGGGTTAAAATCGGTTCTGTGGACGGGCAGCTGATCGCGTCCCAGCTTCCCCGGGGTTCCGGGAGTATCACCACCCTTACCGAGGCAGACGGGGTGATTCGGATCCCCAGGCACATTGAAGGTGTCGCCCAGGGAGAAAAGGTTACCGCCTATTTGCTGCGGCCTTTGCCGGCCATAGAAAATACCCTGGTCATCATCGGTTCCCATGACAATACCCTGGATCTTCTGGGGGATCAGATCCGCCAGGCAAAGTTTGACGTCAATATTTCTTCGAGCCATGTGGGAAGCATGGGGGGATTGATGGCCATTAAAAAAGGGGGGTGCCATATGGCCGGGGCCCATTTGCTGGACCCTGTTGACGGCAGTTATAACTTTTCATATGTTAAAAAATATCTGCCCGACCATAGGGTAAAGATTGTTAACCTGGTCATGCGGGAGCAGGGGCTGATCGTTCCAAGGGGAAACCCAAAAAATATCCAATCCATTGAAGACTTGAAAACTAACGACTTGAAAAATAACGATTTGAAAACAGGGAAACTCCGGTTTATAAACCGTCAGCCCGGATCGGGCACGCGAATTTTATTTGATTACAAATTGAAACAACTGGAGATGACGCCCGGGGATATCCTCGGGTATGAAAATGATGAATATACCCATATGTCCGTGGCTGTGGCCGTGCTTTCCGGCCGAGCCGATGCCGGCCTGGGGATAAAGGCGGCAGCCAATGCCCTCGGTCTTGATTTTATTCCCATTATCACCGAATCCTATGACCTGATCATTCCGGAACGGTTTTTTGAGTCCCAGAAGGTACAGGTTCTTCTGGAGACCATTGGTACCGACGAATTTAAAGCCCGGGTTTTGGCCCTTGGCGGATATGGGGTGGAAAAAACAGGTCAGGTGCTCAATTAAAGGATGCCGGTAACACAATCTTGGAGAAATCAAGTGAATCTGAAGGGAGTTAAATATGGATAACATCCAGAAAATGCCCAAGGGAGCCGGTAAAAGCAGTTTTGAATTAATTGATTCAGATAAATTAAGGTCTGCCCTGCCAATAAAACCAGGATCTGTTGTCATCGACTTGGCGTGTGGCAAAGGCATTTATTCCATGTTCTTGTCAAAAATTGTTGGTCAGACAGGATTGATATATGCTGTCGATCTCTGGAAAGAAGGCCTTTTATCGTTAGAAGAGCAGATTGAAAAGAAAAACATCACCAATATCATGACCCTCCTGGCCGATGCCGGTAAACAAATTGATATTGATGATTACAGCTCAGATATATGTTTAATGGCAACTGTATTACATGATTTTGAAGAAGGGGGGCAGGCAGATACGGTATTGAAAGAAATCAAAACCCTGCTCAACCCCAAGGGGTGTCTGGCCATTATTGAATTTAAAAAGATAGAAGGCCCCCCAGGCCCCCCAATAAATATTCGATTGTCTGAAGCACAGGTGGAAAAAATAGTCACAAAACATGGTTTTGTAAAAAAGGAAACGGTTGATATCGGGGAATACACCTATCTGACGACCTTTCTATCCACCTAGTTACATGTCATAATTTTCCCATATCAGGTATCAAACGTGAGCCAGGATAAATCCTATAAATATTCTAACCCGATACCTAGGGCGGGTGCATCCCTTTTATATAAAGTTATTCCGACATTTGCCCAAGACTTGCTGATTTGATTTGTTCATAAATGTCCATGGGGCCTGTCTGGTTGTTTTCACCGATTTTTTTAATGGTCAGGCCCTCCTCAGCTTTGATCCCGACTTTGGACAGGTCCCGGATCAAGGTTTTTATGTTCAGGTTGAACCGGGCGCAGATATCTGCCAGGGTCGTATTCCCTGTTCCGGGAGGTGGAAAATCTGGAAGTTTAATCGCTTTTCCAGCCGGGATAACATGGGGTGTTGATTCTCCGGCCTTGGGTTTCATGGTCAGATAAATCTGCTGGGGTGGGAGATTGTTTTTTTTGCTGATGTCGGATAGGGTCTGGCTTGCATCTTCAACAATAAATCCGGCTGCCTTGAGTTGTTCCATGCTCTGGTTAAGGTCCAGTCCCACTTTCTGGGCAAACGTTCTTAAAGAGGATAATTCAGCATGGCCGTATGGCGGTTCGCCGTACTTTTCAGCTGCCTGGTTTTTAATGGATTCGCTAAGGCTCAGGATGCTTGAAAAGGGGGGAATTTCAAATTGGGTTCCCAGAATGCAAACAAGGGTCAGGGCCAGGGCAACATTGAACTCTCGGGTAAAGACTTTAAGGTCTTTTGTCTTGTTTTTGAGATAGTTCATGATGGGGGTCCAATTGTAATAGATGTGGAGACCCAGGGCCAGCAAAAACAAGATTCCTGTATTGATGTGGATATTTCCCCACTGTTCTTTGCTCAATCCCCAAAGCCGCCAGTCTGACCAGTATGCAATCCTTCCCTGGGGAACGATGTAGAGAATGACGCTGGTGACCCCCATTGCGATAAAAGTGAGCCCTGCTGTCAAAGAGGTTATTTTTCTGAGTTTCATTTTTACTTTTTTCCCCTGTTGTCAACGCATTCAAGTTTCAAAGGATGGAAAAAAAGGCCCGGCAATAGACCGGGCCTTTTAATGAACAATTGGGATCAAATTTTGTCAGGGAGTTTCCAGGCAATGAGCATAAAGGCAATCCCGATGACGGAGGCCAGCAAAGTGCCCGGTACCATGGGCAACAGGGCCTGGAATTTGTCTGAACCTGTGGCCAGCATCACCTTGCCGCCGGCGATCGTGTTGAACAGCCAAGATCCTTTGATGCTGCCGTAGACCAGGGTGTAAATCAGAGCACCCACCAGGCCTCCGCCCACAAAAACCAGGGCGTCCTTCCGTCCGTCCGCCAGGGCGGTCAGGCTCGTGCCGGGGCAGTAGCCGGCAACAGCGAAGCCCAGTCCCAGCATCGCCCCGCCAACGATTACACCGATGTAGCTGCTCTTTACGGAGAGGTGTCCGGCGTCGATGACACCAAGGGTCATCAGCAGAAATAAAAGGGTGCTGCTGATGCCGATTGCAAAGAAAATAGCCTTCATAAGGTTCAGATCCGTAAGGCGCAGCATGTTAATGATGTTCTGGGGGTTGGTGGCCCCGACCCGCTGCAGGGCAAAACCGAATAAAATTCCGAGTATAATTGCAAGAAAGATGGTCATAACATATCTCCTATTTTCTTTTGTAAACCAGTATGGCTGCTGGAACGGCTGCGGCAAAGGCACCGGCAGCGAAAAGGTACCCGCTCAGGGATGTCTGCATCATTCCGCTCATCATATGGCCGCTGGTGCAGCCCCCGGCCAGACGGGCGCCAAAAAGGACTAGTATCCCGGCAAAAAACACCGTCACATAGCGCAAACCAGGATTTTCCCCGAAGCGCTGCCGCCAGACTTCAGGAGCGATGCGGTCCAGTGCCGTTGTGCCAGGGCCTCCCAGGCGTGAGGATAAAAATGCCCCCAGGACCATGGCAATAGCAAAAATAAAGCTGTAATTAAGGGGATTGGCCACGTTTTTAGCGTATTTACCCCCGCTCTTATTCAGATAGGCGTTGGGACTTGTGTAGCCTGATTTGCTCGCGGGATCTTTTTGAACCACCGTGTCTGAAAGAAGGTTCCAGACGATGCCGTCGGCGATAACATACTGGGTGGATACGCCGATGGGCTTGGCAAATGCTACAGCCAGAAGGAAGGCTGCTCCCAGTAAGATTCCTCCTTTAAACCAATTCAATTGTCCGTTCATAACAGGTTCTCCTCATTGTTAGGGTTGCAATAGATGCGGTAAAGGGCTTCCAGTATCCCGGATACGGCCTGGCTTTTAAGGCGGTAGTGGATCACCTGGCTTTCGCGTCGCGTGTCCACAAGGCCCGCCTGCCGCAATCCGGCCAGATGCTGGGACAGGGCCGACTGACTCAAGGGGATGACCTGATTGAGTACACTGACCGTGCACTCCCCCTTCATCAGGTAGCACAGGACCATCAGGCGGCTGGGATGGCTCATGCTCTTAAGCAGCTTTGCAGCCTTTTCCGCGTTTTCTTCAAGTTTTTGGGGATCAATGTGTTCCATCAATTCCTTTACTCGTTTAATATTAATATTTTCTAATTTAGAATAATCTAATATATCATTTTGTCAAGGCTGAATTTGAAAAAAACAGGGCTTGAACGATAATCCAAGCAGGTTTATTATACTTGCCTTAAGACAAGGAGACTGATAAACATCCTTTTTTAAATTTAAAAATAAGGAAACTGCCATGCCTGAACATGGAATATATAATAAGACCCCATGGTATGCGGCCTATGATGCAAAAACGGTCAAAACCATTCATTATAATGATGCCCTCATCCCGGATTTTTTGGACAGAGCAGCCCTTGAATTTCCGGACAGGGTGGCATTGATTTTTCAGGGTTACACCATCACCTTCCAGAAACTCAATGCCCTGACGGACCGGTTTGCCAATGTACTCAAGGGGTTTGGCATCAATCCGGGGGACCGTGTGGCCATTCTTCTGCCCAACAGCATCCCCTGTGTTGTTGCCTACTATGCCACCCTGCGCATAGGTGCTGTTGCCGTCATGAACAACCCTTTGTATTCAAATACGGAACTTGCATACCAGTTCAAGGACTCGGGCGCAAAACTTCTGGTCACCGTGGATCTTCTGGTTGATCGCATGGTCCAGCTCAGGAAAACCACTCAGATCAGGGTCATCATCCACACTTCAATGGGGGATTTTCTTCCCCTTGCCAAGCGCCTGCTCTTTCCACTGGTTGCAAAAAAAAGAGGGCTTGCAGCAGAGGTTCACCCGGCAGACAATCTATTTCAATTCAAGGAAGTTCTCAAGACCGCCGGGAAGATGGCGCAAAGACCTGCCATTGACATGGATGATGTTGCCATGATCCAGTACACCGGGGGAACAACCGGTGTCCCCAAAGGGGCCATGCTGACCCACAGAAATTTGAGCTGCCAGACCCAGCAGCTGGCAGCCTGGTTCCCCGATTTTGTCAGGGGAGACGGTATCATGCTGGGGGCATTGCCCTTTTTTCATGTATTCGGTCTTTCCACCTCCATGAATTTTGCCATCTACATGGCCTGGACAAACGTGCTGGTACCCAAACCCCAGCCCCGGCAATTGTTTGAAGCCATTGAAAAATTTAAGCCCAGCTTTGCCCCCCTGGTCCCCACCATGTTCATCGGCATGCTCAATCACCCGGAAATGGGAACCCGTGATCTGAGCAGTCTTGAGGAAAGTTTTTCAGGCTCTTCCCCCCTTCCCCTGGAGATTATCAACACCTTCCAGAAACGAACAGGGTCCATCATTGTCGAAGGATACGGGCTGACCGAATCCAGCCCGGTCACCCATGTTAACCCGTTAAAGGGCACGAGAAAACCCGGCAGTATCGGCCTTCCCCTGTCAGACGTCAGCTGTCGCATCGTTGACGCGGAAGACGGCGTAACTCAGATGCCCGTGGGAAAACCGGGTGAACTCATGGTCAAAGGCCCCCAGGTGATGAAAGGATATCTGAACCACCCGGAGGAAACCGATAAAACCATTACCGGCGATGGCTGGCTTCACACCGGTGACATTGCCTTCATGGACGAGGAGGGCTATTTTTTCATCATCGACCGGATGAAGGATATGATCATCTCGAGCGGGTACAATGTATACCCAAGAGAAATCGAAGAAGTTCTCTATGAACATCCCAAGGTGGTGGAGGCCTGCTGTGTCGGTATCCCCCATCCCAAGCGCGGCGAGGCAATCAAGGTCTTTTTGCAGCTCAAACAGGGCACAAGTGCCACCCAGGAGGAAATCATTGAATTTTGTTCCCACAGACTGGCCAAGTACAAGTGGCCCATTGAGGTGGAGATACGCGAGACCCTGCCCAAATCCACTGTGGGTAAAATTTTAAAAAAGGATCTGATCGGGTCTTGAAATACTCGCCCAATACATAGGAATCTGACAATCTGAAACCGTTAGGGTCATTTTCTATTTCAGTTTTTCTATCTGGAAGGGCCGTCTTGCAATAATTTGTTTTATTGGCATTCAAAGCCGGGGAAATAATCTGCAAAGACAAGTTGCCTTTCCTTCCGGGGGAAAAGGTCCAAGGCGGTTTCGATGGGCAACCTTTTTGCTTTCTTTGCCTTGGGCGCTGACTGGGCCAGTCGGCGGTCATGGTCTGGAAACATGGTTATTTGTATATATAGGGTCATTTTTATGTATTTTTTCTCGGTCATTAAAAATGAAAATCAACCTTGAAACATCTGTCAATAAAGCTTGTTTTCATACCGGAATACACTACTTATAACCTTTGACTAAAAACAACAACTGCTTTTTGTCTGTTCTTTTTTTTAAAACTTAAGCCCCTGCGGTTGACCTTGTCCCGCAGGTGTGGTGATATTGCCCTGAATCCAAATGCAGCAACCAGAGGAACGAATATGATCATGGCAAGAAAGATTGCCATGGCCACCAGATCATAATCCAGGGTACTTTATGCCAATATAACGATAATCAGTATATAATCTTTTTTGCCCATATTTTTTACACGCCTTTTTGTTCGTTCACTGTGACCCGTAATTAGCATATTTTTTTTGGGTCGAGGTCTGAAGGTAACCGATAGCGATTCTGGGCGCAGACATAAGACCATGTGTTTCAAATCGATATCACTTTTGTACAGATTACCCCAAATGGCTGAAAGGACCGGAGGGGGACCGGAAGATTTTGGCTCCCAATGTCGTTGTAATAGATAAAAATGGTACACATTATTTGTGCACAGTTAAACCTGACAAGAAATATGACGCCTTCGTAGATATTGATTCTAATGCGTTTTTTGAAAAAGACGTTCCAGAGATATGCTGCGAGAATAAAGATACAAAACTCATAAAATTATAATAACAGGTTGCATGCATTGGATAAGCGTGTATATTATTTAGATCGTATAATTTTATTTCTTTCACGATTTGTTCCGAGACCATACAAGACTCCTTCGCTTCGCTTTGATTTGATTGTTGTGCTCCTTAGTGAAAAATAAAGTTATGGGCATTCTTTATTAACCCAAATTTGGAGGATTCATTATGGAGGTAAAAGATTATTGTAAGGCAATGAAGGCAGAAGTTACTGCTTGGAAAGAAAAACTCGAAGCAATGAAAAAAGTTGCAGACACTTACGGATCTGCTGAAAAAGAAAAAATATTACCATTAATTGGGCAACTTGATCAAGAAGTCGTAACAGCACAGCTTCGAGTTGATCAGTTAGAGAATGAATGTCCATCCGACTGGTCGCCCATGAAAAATGAACTGGATGACCTTTTTGGAACCGTTGGAAGTAGTGTTGACAGAGCATGGAAAGATCTTGAACCTGGAAATGTAGGCGGCTAAACATTATCGTCATCGTGTTGAGATGGTGCTAAACAAATAAAAGGCCCCTTCCATCCATTTGAGGGGCCTTTTTTTCGAGTCCAGATGGCAGAATTTTAAGGTGAGATAATTCATTGATCATGCGTTACCGGATCAGTCCCCACCCCTATCAAACCCGGCAATCAATTCTGGTCGAGTAAGGGATGGTGTATACACCTGTGGTGAATATCAAAGTATTCCCGGCATTCAATGGGCGCTGTTGTAAGGTCGCATGACAGCAAAGCAGATAATAAACGAAACAAGTGCATTGATATTTTGCACAGCCAGTCAAAATTTTGGGGCCAGCGAGGAATATCTCAGACATTCTTTTACGCAATACGGTAAAGGGTGTGATGTGATGGAATGTGGTAGAAAGGATGAAAATCATATTGGCGGATTGAGTCTCATGCTGCCGTTTCTCATTGTCTTGGGACAAAACAGGGAATATGCTTTAAAAACAGCTTTAAATCATATGAACTTGACACATGGAGGTCCGGCCATGCATTCTGGCGGGAAAATAATCGCGAATATTATTCTTGATGTGCTCCATGGGAAAAAGCTTGAAAATGCCATTGTTGAGCATTACCGAACGAAGGGGGGTCATGTGTCAGCAGGTTTATTTGAATCTTTAATTGAATTCCCGGACCAGATAGTCGTTGGAAAGCATTTTTCATCCGCCTGTTACATGGATCAGTCAATACCTGCGACGCTTTATCTGGCACTTAAATATGCGCAGGCGGCTGAGTCCGGTTTGATTTCAAACACCATGTGCGGGGGAGATAATGCCGGAAGGGGATCGGTTTTGGGAGCCCTGCTGGGGGCTGCTGGTGGTTTAAGTTGCTGGCCGGACAGATGGATTAATGGGTTGATTGATATCACCCAAAATGATCTTTCTAAATTGATTTAATACAATTTTATTGAAGCAGAACGAAAGTTAAATGCTATTACAAAAAAAGACATATTGAAAAGGAAAGAAAAAATGGAACTGAAAAATTATTTTGAAACGACATCAGGAACGGGTATTTTTTCAACAGCTGATAAGAATGGCAATGTTGACGCTGCCATTTATTCACGGCCTCATTTTTTAGAAGGGGACACACTGGCGTTCATTATGCGGGACCGCCTGTCTCATAAAAATCTTGAGTCCAATCCCCATGCCGTTTATCTGTTTATTGAAGACGGATCCTCAAAAAAGGGCACACGGCTATACCTGACCAAGATAAAGGAAGAGAAAAATTCGGAACGGATTGAATCTTTGAAACGCAGGAAAAAACAATCTGATTCAGGTGAGGACAGATTCCTTGTTTTTTTTGAACTTGGTGAGCAGCGTCCACTGGTTGGTGATGATTAATAGAAAATGATATCCAAACTGTATTGAGATTAAATAATGACGATTCAAGCATCCCGCATACACGACTTAAACCATTTACCCCCATCTTCCGGTATATTTGTGTTGTATTGGATGCAGCAGTCACAGCGGGCTGAGTACAATCATGCTTTAGAGTATGCCATTGAGCAGGCAAATATTCAGGGCAGGCCTATCCTTGTGTTATTTGCGTTGACCGATGATTATCCAGAGGCCAACCTTAGGCATTACACCTTCATGCTGGAAGGATTAAAAGAGACAAAACAACAGCTGGTATCAAGGGGCATCCAGATGGTTGTCCGGTATGGGGATCCAGTACAGGTGGTCCTGGATCTTGGACGCAATGCATCGATGATTATCTGCGACAGGGGATACCTAAGTCATCAAAGAGGGTGGCGGCAAAAGATTGCAAAAAAAGCCGCCTGTCGTGTTGTGCAGGTTGAAACTGATGCGATTGTCCCTATCCAGGAGGTCTCGGACAAGGCAGAATATGCGGCTTATACGATACGTCCGAAAATACACCGGCAACTTGATATGTATCTGAAAGAACTGGTACCTAAAATTGTATCGCAGTCATCATTGTCTATTCCTGTAACAGGACTTGAACTTGATAATATTCAAACTGTATTGGATCAGCTGGATATTGACCGAAGTGTTCCGGCTGTCCCCAAATTTTTCAAGGGAGGGACATCCCAGGCAAAAGCCCGGTTTAAATATTTTTTAGAAAACTGTTTTCAGCGATATGTGGCCCATCGGAATCAGCCAAAAACATTAGATGTCTCCTTTATGGGTCCTTATCTTCATTTTGGTCAAGTCTCTTCTCTTTATCTGGCGCTTAAAATTAAAAGCTGCCAGGATTCTTTCGAAGAAGCCAAGGAAAGTTATCTGGAGGAATTGATTGTTCGAAGAGAGCTGGCCATGAATTTTGTTTATTTCAACCCGGCCTATGATTCTTTGGCGTGTCTTCCGAACTGGGCGAAGAAAAGCTTGGATGAGCATAAAAAAGATGCCCGTGAGTTTCTTTATTCAAAATATGTGCTTGAGAATGGTCAGACGCACGATATTTACTGGAATGCAGCAATGCGAGAAATGAAGATTTCAGGTTTCATGCACAATTATATGAGGATGTATTGGGGGAAAAAAATTCTTGAGTGGAGTGAAACACCTGAAAAGGCCTACCAAACTTTAACGGCAATCAATAATGAATACTTTTTAGACGGCAGGGATCCCAATTCTTATGCAGGCATTGGATGGATTTTCGGTTTGCATGATCGTGCCTGGTTTGAAAGACCTGTCTTTGGTAAAGTGCGCTATATGACAGCATCTGGACTAGAGCGAAAATGTGACATTAAAGGGTATGTCAGCAGAATAAACCAAATGATTTAAATATAAACGGGATAAATATGGCGAATAATTTATCAGTTGAAGATCTTGGAGAATTGGTTGTCCTAAATGATAGAAATGAGCCTGTGAAATTATTTACCTTATGGCAGGACACACCAGCTCTCTTGGTTTTTGTCCGTCATTTTGGCTGAGTGTTCTGCCGTCAGCAGGTGGCTGAACTGGCAGAAAATTCTCAAAATTTTAATGATAAAAATGTAAATCTTGCTGTGATTGGTTCAGGTGATCCCCGTCAATTTAAAGAGTTTAAAAAAATAACCGGATATGAAGGTCTGCTTTTTTCTGACCCTTCACTGGCAGCTTTCTCTCTTTTAGGCTTTTCAAAGGGGCTTGCAGGTTTTATGAGCATCCGTTCTGTATTCAAGGCTGCATCTGCACTGAAACAAGGCCATCGACAGGGTTCAGTTCAAGGCAGTACAATGCAGCTGGGTGGTGCTATTGTGATTGACGTATCAGGTGCTGTCTGCTATTTTTTTTCTGGTAGAAAAGCAGGGGATCATCCTAAAATAAATGAATTGATCAGCGCTGTTGATAATTTGCAGCCGTTGTGACGCAGGTCCAAAATGAGAGCAAATATGTCATCCGACTTTAATGCTGAAGAAGTATTTGAAATGGCCATTTAAATAGCGAAAAAGGGTGCTGCATTTTACAGGAAATCCGCTTCAATTCAGGAGAATAAGTCGAACAAAGAGTTCCTTGAATCCATTGCCCGTATGGAAGACAGTATCGAGCATGGAGAGCGTCTTGCCAGTTAACCAGTCTGTCTTTCCTGATAGAAGGAGACAGAAGAGTATCTGTCATTATTTTTATTTTGTTGAAGTCCTTTAAATCGTGATCATACTTAAAGTTGAATATGATAACGAATCAAAAGGTGTCCCATGATAAAATTAAACGAATCCATTCATGTTCCAAACGCTTTAGAGGCCGTTTTCACCTATACCAGCGATTTTAGCAATATCAAAGACTGGGATCCGGGTGTGGCAGTATCCCAAAAGAGATCAAAAGGCGGAGCCCAGGTCGGGTCAACCTATGATCTCACTTTGTGTTTTGGGCCGTTCAGACCCAAAATGGAATATACTATCACAGCGTATAAGCCTTTTTCCAAAGTGACCCTGAACGGCAGGGGAGAATCCTTCCGTGCGATTGATACCATATCGTTTTTTAAAACACCAACCGGCACGCGAATTGACTACGAAGCCCAAATATATTTTCCAGGGGTTTCAAAGCACATGGAAAAAATCTTAACCCCTGTTTTAAAAAACACAGGGCGAAAAGCTATCCAAGGGCTTGAAGCCAAACTGAGTGGAGAAAATAGAATGTATAAACAAAGCAGCTGTTTTTTTTCAGGATCAAATGGGTTTGATTATATTGCGGATCATATGATTTTGCCGGGCATGCTGATGTTCAGCAAATTAGGATATTCACTCAGCAAAAGATTCTGGGCCGAAAAAAATGAAACGCTTTTTGGAAAAAAAGTTGTCATAACAGGGGGAACCTCTGGCATTGGAAAAGCTGCAGCCATAAAACTGGCGGGAAAAAAAGCCTGCCTGACCATCATTGCCAGAAATAAAAAAAAGGCTGAACAAGTTCAGCAGCAGATCATTGAAAAAACCGGGAATCCCCATGTGGATTTTTTGATAGCAGACTTAAGCAGGATGGAAGATATTAAACAGGTCGCAAAAAAGTTAAAGGACAGGAAAAAAACCATAGATGTTCTGATCAATAATGCGGGTGCGCTTTTCAATGAAAGAAACGAGACGATTGAAGGGTTTGAACAAACCTTTGCGACAGATCTTTTGGGTGTTTTTTATCTCACCGAATTGCTAAAAGACAGTTTTCCATCCACAGGCGGCCGGATCATCAATGTTTCCTCGGGGGGCATGTATACCCAGGGGATTGATGTGGACGACCTTCAAAATGAAGTCGTTCCCTATGCGGGTTCAAAAGCCTATGCCAGGGCTAAAAGAGGGATTGTCATTCTCACCAGACTCTGGGCCCAGCAGATGCGTTATTCAAAGGTTGCTGTCCATTCCATGCATCCCGGTTGGGTGGATACGCCGGGCATCGAGACCGCTTTACCGGGTTTTCATTCACGGATAAATTCTGTTTTAAGGACGCCTGACCAGGGTGCAGATACCATCGTATGGCTTGCCGCTTCAAACGAGGCAGGAGAATCGACAGGAAAATTTTGGCTGGACAGACGGCCCCATGAAACCGTTTTATTTCCCAAAACCGGTGAGTCTGAACAGGCGAGGCAACGGTTGTGGACAAAATTAAACCTGCTCACCCGCCGATTTGAAAAAGCATGATCGCATTTAAAACATAGCGCTGACGTTTTTACCGTCAAATGGTCATCGTTGCAGTGTTACCTGAATATCATCAATACCAGAGGTCATAAACCCGGCTTCGCAGATTGAAAAATAGTACATCCACTTTCGGTAAAAGATCTCGTCAAAGCCCATGGCGATGATATCATCCCGGCGTTCAGCAAACCTTTTTTGCCAGTGTGACAGTGTTGTGGCATAATGGGGACCCATATGATAAATATCGGTGACAGTGAAATCTGTATGATCGTGGATGGTTCGTTCAAGGATGTTAAGACATGGCAGATGACCGCCCGGGAAAATATGTTTTTGTATCCAGTCCCTTTCTTTACAGTATAGATCATATCGTTCGTTTATAATGGTAATGGACTGAAAAACCATTTTACCGCCAGGATGTAAGAGATTTTTACATTGTCTGAAATACTGCCCTAAAAATTGGGGTCCCACAGCCTCAATCATCTCTATGGAAACAATACGGTCAAAGTTTCCTCGGGTGTGTCGGTAATCTTCGAGAAGAATTGTGATCTGATCCTCTAACCCTTCATCTTTGACCCTTTGACGGGCCCGCTCGTATTGCGCTTTGGAAACAGTGATACCGGTTACACGACATCCTATCTTTTTTGCGGCAAAGACGGCAAAGCCTCCCCATCCGCAGCCGATTTCAAGCAGGTGGTGCTCAGGTCCAATATCTACCTGTTTGAGGATGCGGTTCATTTTATTCTCTTGGGCGGCTTCCAGTGTGTCATTGTCTTGAAGAAAAAGGCCACAGGAATACAGCATCTTTTGATCCAAAAAAAGCGCATACATTTCATTGCTTAAATCATAGTGGGCGGCAATGTTCCCGGGTGTATTTTTAATGGTGTTTTTGCGCCGGTCATGGGCCAGTTTTTCCTGGATCCGTGTCAGGATGGATAACACAAGGTTCCCGTCGGAAAATCGGTCCCTGTTTTCAATGAGCCTCGTTAAAGCAGCTACCAGGTCAGGGCTTTCCCATTCGCCGGCCATGTATGCTTCACCCAATCCGATTTCTCCGTCAAAAACGATCCGTGGGAAAAAAGAGAAATCTTTTATTTGGATGACGGCATTCTTCGCTGGGTCGGCCCGGCCGATGGTCATGGTTTCTTTGCTGGGTAATTGCAATTCAAGACTTCCTGTATTCATTTTTTTTAACACAGAAAGGATCAACCGTTTGCTGATGGATTCCAAAATGTTGGGGGTCTGCCTGGGCATTGTGATGGGGCTCCTGGGTAAGGGTTTATCATTGAATTTGAGTTTCTTTTGGAAAAAAAGCCTGAAAGCATGGGAATAAATCCTGGGAACGCTCAAATGGGGAGCAAAGGGGTGCTTAGCCAAAGTTTTTAAATGATTACGGCCTGTCAATGGAATGGCATCTGCACGTAAGACAGCTTCCATAACTTTTGTTCGGTCACGGATGAGTTCAATCCTGATCTCTATCTGGTTTTCCGGGGTTGAAAAATAAAAACGGTAATACCCTTCAATTGTATTGAATGGAGATACATGAAATGCTTTAACCGTTTCATAGCTTGCCAGCCAGTTCGGAGAAGTGTTGGTGTCTTGTGTCAATACGTATGGATGGCGTTCACCATAGGTATTATTGACTTCAGCGATGACAGCGACCAGTCGGTTGTCTGCTGAAAAGCAATAATGAAAATTGGCGGGATTGAAAACATAGTTGAAATATCTGGCAGAGGTGATCATCATTACAGAGTTTATTGATTCTTTAACATTATGCTGGCCGAGCAATTGATCAATTTTTTGTTTGATCGGCATGTCACCGTGTTGCAGATAATCTTTGTCGTGAATGGATGTTATGGCCTTTCGATTGTATCCAAACAGAGGATATCTGAGACCCAGGTGCGGCAGGTCATCCAGATCAAAGCCATACATATAGATTGGATATGACAGCTGATGTTTTACCGGGAAGAAGCGTTGGTGTTCAATTGTGCCGGTGTAGATCCGAGAATTCATAGAGAGACTCCAAACTTTTTACCCACAGCAAGGGCAGAATTTACACCGTCCTCGTGGAAACCATACCCAAAATAACTGCCGCAAAAAAAGGTGTTCTGGTTTTCGTTTAATGATGGCAGGTCTAGCTGGGAGTTGAATGCCTCAAAAGAATATTGTGGGTGGGTATAATTCATTTCTTTGATAATATGAGCTTTAGGGATTGAGCGTTGAGGGTTAAGTGTCACAAAATAAGAATTCTGGGTATCAAGCTTTTGAAGCCGTGTCATATCATAACTGACGGTCACCGGTGCCGTTGAATCGTCTTGGTTATCGCGTGTATAATTCCAGCTGGCCCAGGCGCGTTTGCTCGGCGGCATTAGGTCTTTGTCGGTATGTAAAAAGGTCTTGTTATTGGAATAGGACCAGACTCCCAGCAGCCGTTTTTCATTTTTACTGGGGTTGTCCAGCAGTTTCAGGGCCTGGTCTGCGTGGGTGGCAAGGATAACAGCATCAAAGGTTTGCGGCTCGCGATTTTCGAAATGGAGTATGGGCTTTGAGTCCTGCCGTGTAATGGATACTATTTTAGACGATTTTATCGTTTTGCCTTTAAAGGATTTTAAAAAGGCATTCACATAGGTATGGCTGCCGTCTTTGACAAAGTACCATGGGGGGTGTCCCGCCACAGCTAAAAGGCCATGGTTCTCATAAAATTGGGCAAATGTGCGGATAGGGAATTTACCCATCTGGAAGTCTGAACCGGACCAGATAGCAGCAGCCATGGGAATGATAAATTGATCCACCACTTCGCGATGCAGTCCTTTTTTTTCACCATATTCCGACAATGTGATATCTTCGAGGTGACCCTCAATATAGGCCTTGCGAAGAATTTTAATAAACTGGACCATCTCGTACACAAACCTTAAATATCGTGGTTTAAAAAGGTTTTGTCGCTGGGCAAATATGCTGTTAAGGTTATTACTGGCATAGTAAAGGCCTGTTTTTTGATCATAATAGCTGAATGACATGTCGGTCCGACATTTTTCAACACCGAGTTGATTCAGAAAGGCAATGAAATTGGGGTATGTTCGTTCATTTAAAACAATAAAGCCGGTATCAACAGGGACATTTTTGTCTGGCCCCTCAGGAACCATAACCGTATGGGTATGACCGCCAAAATAATCGTTTTTTTCAAAAAGGGAGACGTTGTGGCGGTGTTGAAGCAGGTATGCGCTGCAGATTCCGGAGATACCAGAACCCACCACTGCAATATCCAGATTTTTTTTATTGATGAGATCCACGGTAACCATCCTTTTATTATAGTGAAAAATTCGTATCAATCACAGGATGCTATCTTTAATAAAATTATCTAATCGCGATGGAGAAGAAATTTTAACCTTTACTTTATCGTTGAGCTAAAGAAATGTCCATATTAATACTGTATATCTATAACAGAAAATATTAATGATAGTTTTGAACTATCATTAAACTCTCTTTATACTCTTATTGAAATTGTCGAATTAAGATTTAAATTATATCTAAAGGACGACGATAAAGTATAATGAACCCAAAAAAATGAGGTGACAACATGACGACTAATAAAACAGAAGATTATATAGAAAGCAAAGAAGAGGCAGAAGAAGGACATGAAGATACCCGTCATAATAATTTTGAATGTGAAACCCCAGATAAGAACCTCGGGTGCGATCCTGGAATCGATGTCGCCGGATGATATGAACTTGATATCCGAAATATGAAACAGCAGAGCCTCTTTGAGGCTCTGCCTTTATAGTCTTAAAGATGATAAATAATGAAAATATCAGATGACATGAAAAAGCCTGCTTTAAGAGTATTAACCCTATCCCTTATGCTTATAATGCTGTCATCAAAAAGCCTAGTTTATGCTCAGGCAATAAAAGTTTATGGAACATCTTTTGACAAAAAACTGATGGTTTCAGATTATCAGCTTCAACTCAAAGGGACGGCATTATTGCGTTATCTTGTATTTATAGAAGCATATGCCGGTGCGCTTTATTTACCTAAAGATATCATAGGAGATCAAGCGCTGAACGATATTCCCAGGCATTTGGTTCTGGACTACCGGGTCGGCATTCAGGCAAAGAAGTTTGGCGAGGCAACGACAATAAAGATAAAAGAATCTGTGAGCAACGAGGTTTACAGTCGATTGGCGCCAAAGGTTGATCAATTGAATCGATTATATCGAAATGTGAGTCCTGGAGATCGGTATACGTTGACCTATATCCCGGGGAAAGGAACAACATTAGCATACAACACCATCCCTCTTGGCACAATTGAAGGGGTAGAATTTTCCAAAGCGCTGTTTTCTATCTGGATAGGCGAAAACCCCATAGATGAGGGCTTTCGTGACAAACTTTTCGGGAAAATATAATGGCCCTAGAAATTAAAAAAAATCCTGTCCCCCTTCCATGGGTTACACGGTTTTCATATGCATTCCCGGCAATGGCCTTAGCCGTTATCGGTATTCCTGTATATGTTTACCTGCCCAAATTTTACAGTGATACCATGGGAATCAGTATATCAACTGTGGGAATACTATTGATGGTCGTAAGGATTTTTGATGCACTGACAGATCCTGTGATCGGTTATGCGTCTGACAAGATATCAACACGGTTTGGAAGGCGCAGACCCTTCATTGCTCTCGGCGCTGTAGGGTTAAGTATTTCCATACTTTTTCTTTTTATACCGCCGGTTTCTTCCGGGACAAATCTGACACTGTATTTTGGGTTCTGGTTGTTCGCCCTTTTTTTGTTTTGGACATTGGTTACCATTCCATATGAATCTCTTGGTCCCGAACTGACGACCAATTACCATGAGCGCACAACTTTGTTCGGTCTCAGGGATGGGTTCCTTATCTGCGGAACACTTCTGGCGGCGGCGTTTCCTGTATTGATTGACCAGGCGCTTGAACTGCTGAACCAACAATCCACTGAAAACATGCGATTTTCCATCATGGCGTATGTTTATGCACCCATGATTCTCCTTTCGTCCATTATTTGTATATGGAAGGTGAAGGAATTGCCTATTTCTTCAAACGTCCGGAAAAATACTTTTTTTCAAGGGATGTTGGATGTAGTCAAAAATCGGCCGTTTGTTATTTTGCTGACAGCTTATGCTATCAGTGCCGTTGGAAGTAATTTGCCGGCAACCCTTATTTTATATTACGTGGAGTATGTATTACAGGCAGACTATGCGGAAGGGTTCTTACTGATTTATTTTCTTACAGGGATTTTGTTTTTACCCTTCTGGATTGCCATATCCAAAAAAATTGGCAAGAAAAATGCCTGGATCATGTCAATGGTTATCAACACGGGCGCTTTTGCCGGTGTCTATTTTTTAGGACCGGGAGACGCTAAGCTCTACGGTATTCTTGTTTTTATCTCCGGTATCGGTTTTGGTGCAGGTCTTGCGCTGCCGTCATCCATCCAGGCCGATGTGATAGATTATGATGAACTGATGACTGGACAAAGGCATGAAGGAAAATATATTGGTCTTTGGTCCATTGCCAAAAAATTTTCCGCTGCCTTTGGTATCGGTATTGGCCTCCTTCTACTGGGCAATGCCGGTTATCGCCCCAACATTATACAGAGCGGAGAAACGATAGATCTGTTGAGGATTCTTTATGCACTGGTTCCCTGCCTGTGCAATGCATTGTCTATTCTGATTATCTGTTTTTATCCAATCACAGAAAAATATCACACCAGAATTCGGAATGAAATTGAAAAAAAGAAAAAACAGAGCTGATAATTAAAGTGGCTGCAGACACTAAAAAAAGAAGCTGACTGTCATTGGATGCATCTGGTTTATTTTATCTTGGTCTTGAAAAGGTTGTTTTTTTCAAATATTGTTTTTTTGGGAAGGTCTTGTTAATTCGGATTTAAACAAAAGAGGAAAGGAGTACGCTTTGAGGGAAAAAATAACCGGACAATTTCGCGCTATTGCTTTTCTACTCCTTTTGATAATGAATACTTTGTTTTGGATGATCCCCCTTTATATATCAGGGATTTTTAAGTTTTTAATACCTGTTACGAAATTTCGTAAAATCTGTAACAAATCTGTCACTTATGTGTGCACCAGATGGAATAGCTGGAATAATCGAGTCATTGATTTGATGCAGAATGTCCGGTGGGATGTCCAGGGGCTTGAAAATTTAAAGAAAACGGATTCTTATCTTATCCTTTGCAATCATCAGACATGGATTGATATCCTTGTTCTTGAAAAGATTTTTATTGATAAAATTCCTTTCTTGAAATTTTTTATCAAGCAGGAACTGATTTGGATTCCGGTACTGGGTTTTTCCTGGTGGGCGCTGGAGTTCCCTTTTATGAAACGGTATTCAAAAGAATTCTTAGAAAAAAATATGCATCTTAAGGGAAAAGATTTAGAGATTACCCGCAATACCTGTAAAAAGTTCAAAGGTCTTCCGGTATCTGTGATGAATTTTGTGGAAGGAACCCGGTTTATACCCCAAAAACACAAGGATCAGCAGTCTCCGTACAAAAATCTTTTGCGCCCCAGGGCGGGGGGGACAGCTCTGGCTCTGGACGCCCTAGGCGAGCAACTGCAGACAATTTTGAATGTAACCATTTATTATCCCCAGGGAGTTAAGTCGATCTGGCAGTTTTTTTGTGGAGAAGTGAACGAGGTGGTTGTCAGAATTGAAAAATTGCCAGTTACCCAAGATATTTTGGGTGACTATTTTATGGATCCAGAATTTAAATCCCGTTTTCAGGTTTGGTTAAATGGGCTTTGGGAAAAAAAGGATGCGACCCTGACAGATCTTTCACAAACCCATGATTCAGCTAAAATTGCCAATTAATATTAGAACATTAGACAGGCAGAAATATTAAAATCTTCTACGATAAATATGAATAGGGTTCAAATGCATCGTAATCAAAAAATTCAGGTCATTTGAACCCTATTGATTTTATTATTTCCTGGTGCGACCGATCACGGCATAAAGAGGATCTGATAACCTGAGCTGAGGAAAGTGATCATCGTCGTATGGTCTGGGATATCCCCGTGATGAAATCGTTGAAATTTCTTTATACCGATCAGATTTGAGAAAGTACTCCGTTACCAGTCCCACCCGTTCAAAATCATGAAGATTTTCCCAGATTCTTATGTTTTTTTCAGGGAACCACCGGTTTGAAAACGACACGATAAAGTTACCTCCGGGTTTTAAAACGCGTGCCACCTCCTTGAATATCTTTATGGGATCTGTCAGGTATTCAATGGACAAAGAGCAGATAACATTATCAAAGGTATTGTCATTAAAGGCCAGAGATGGATTGGTGTTCAGATCCTGTACCGTATGTCCTGTCAGTTTTGGGTTATGGATCAGCTCGTTTGCATTAAGCCCAATACCGTGCAGGGAAAGAGGTTCCAGGGTATCGGGAATATGGGACTCCCATCCGGCCATAAGATCCAAGACGTTTTTTCCAGGCTGAACAAATGTTTGGTACATGGCTGCCAGGTTCTGTCTGGCCTGATCATCAATATGGTGAACAAATCTGTCCTTTGTATAAAAATCAGCATCAGGCCCTGGGTCATTTCTATGAAAGGACGCTTCAGAAAAAAAATCTGTTGACTGAAAATTATGTCGCGTCTGCATTCCAGGGCCAGACAAGGCAAGATCCATCCAGTCCGTACAACTGCCGCCACGCTCATCTGATTTGTTTGATTGTTCGTGAACGCTCATTGTCAGCTTGAAAGGGATGCCGCCCATGGGATGATTCAGGTCCGCTGTTATAAAGTGTGGGTCTTCGTCAATACACCGAAATGGGTTTATGTTGCCTTTGAATATATTGGTACATTCGGAAATCATACCCTGGGGATAGAATCTCCCGAAACCAATACGGTTCTCAGTCAAATCAG
Organism: Desulfoconvexum algidum; assembly: GCF_055382125.1. Taxonomy (NCBI): domain Bacteria; kingdom Pseudomonadati; phylum Thermodesulfobacteriota; class Desulfobacteria; order Desulfobacterales; family Desulfobacteraceae; genus Desulfoconvexum; species Desulfoconvexum algidum. Next base: position 53,020 of record NZ_AP042394.1, read on the forward strand.
AATTTAATCCGGACCTGGACAGGCGAAGAATTTTGTCCCCACGATGTTTTGGAACGATATCCCCGGGGATATCCCCGGGATTTACCTGAAGCGTTATAGGACGACCAATGTTGTGGTCAAAGAGGGCTTCAAGAGGGCTGCCCGGGAAAATATCCCGCCAGCAATTAAGATGATCAACAAAATATCGTTCTGAGTGTTGGATACCATCTTTTTCCCAGGTGATATCAAGAAACAAATCGACCAGAGCACTTTTGGAAAGTGTTTTCATATAAACTCCTTTTGGCCCAGGACAATTTGGTTAGATTTTTATTCGCATCATTAAACCGATTCCCTGCCTTTTCATCAGCTCAGAAATCAATGTGGAATAATTCAAAATTTAAGACAGGTATTATAAATTTCAACCCTTGGATTTTAGAAAAAATTGCTTAATCTTAAATTCATGGTTCAGCTTTAACCGTAACGAGAGGAAAAAAAAATGAACGAACAATTGATGAAAGTTCTCGAACATATAAATGTGACATACCGCGATAAAGCACTGGCAGGTGCACGCAATTATCTGAACGTAGACATCGGCAAGGTTGCATTGGAGTTGGGTTTCAACGCTCTTCACAAGAAATACCTGAAACGAGAGGTGGTGGTGGCGTTGAAAGATCCCCAGCCTGGAATGAAGGTGCGTATTGATGGACGTACATTTGTCAATTACGCTGAGTACGCCAAAGGATTTGCCGTACCCGAATATATTGCAAAGAACGCGAATTTACCTTTTAAACAGTATACTGCTAATGACAGCATGATATTAAATTTTGTATAAAACACCCCTTAACCCCCGTGTCCACCCTGGCATTCCTGGACTACTCATGTTTGTCATGGGGGCACGGGGCTTGTTAATATAAATTTTGGTGATAATTAAATTGAAGGCGAATCAAAATGTCTGCCGAGCTTCACACTGACCAGGCATACAATTACGCTCAATACCATTCCCCAGATTATGTCCACAACAGTGACCAAAACCGGCCAGCCTTCAATGAGTGCAAGGTTTGTTAAATCATAGGTTCCGTAGGTAAGGATGCCAAATAAGGCGGCTCGAAAAAGGCTGTCTTTTAAGCCGGTTTTTTTCAACCCGGGTATGACAACAAAAAATAACAGGCCGGCAACGAACATCAGGTAGAAAATGATGGCGGCTATCCAATTGGGGGAAGATGATAGAAGAAAGCCCAGTTGATCCTGATAAAAGGTGCGGGCAATAAAGCCGATCCATATCAGATCAACGACAAGGAATACAGATAATGCAACACCATATACTTTAAGATACTGAATCAATCTGCCTCCTTTAGTGATAAAATTTATAGATCATCTGTTTTGCATGTAATAATGCCAAGATATCCGTCAACCGTTATTTGATCGCCATTTTTAATAAGCTGCATGGCCTGGGAAGCGCCTGTAATACACGGCAATCCATATTCCCTGGCAATGATGGCACCGTGAATGAGCATGCCCCCGCGTTCTTCTACTACGGCGGATGCCAGCGGTATTACAAATGTCATATTCGGATCCACTCCTGAACATACAAGGACATCCCCCTGTTTAAAATCCAGCAGGTCCTGAGGATTTTTAACGAGTCTTGCTTTCCCGGTTGCGATACCCGGTCCAGCCGGATGACCGACGATTTGACGCGATTTGAACCATCTCTTGGACGTCTTATCAGATAAGGCCGGTTCAAGTGATCTGGATATATCATCAGACACCATGCTGAGCGCTGGAACTTGGGCGAGCATTTTTTGTTCATCTGTGGAGATTAAGGGTTTTGACAGTCGAGACTGGCCTTCTGAAACCGATTCACTTAATCGGGCTTCTATTCTGCCCAGATGGATATTGTCGTCGTCCCGCAGCCGATAACTTTCCCGTCCCAAATGAAGCACATCTGCTGCAAATTTTTCCTTTTGGGTGGGAAAACTGTTCATATAGTTTTCTTTGAGCAGTTTAATGTCAGATCCACCCGTGTGTTTTTGTTTTGGCGGTTGCTTGGCAAACTCGATCAAAAGTCTGATAATACCATTGTCCCCATACTGACATTCGTTACCGCTGCCGGTGGTGCAGGCAAGGTCACCAAACGCTTCGACAAATTTGTCCAGCAGTTGCCTGAAGGGATGATCCATTTCTGGGCTCATGTCATCTTCCAGCATATTTTTTAGATCCATATTACACCGGATCATTTGGGCAAGTTGTTCAAGCAGACGATTTCTCTCCATGCTTTTAAGGCCGGTATTTTCAAGAAGGGTCATAAACTCATAGGGATCATCCGGTGTGACAGCATCGTTGTAAACCTGTCCGAACAATCTAATACCATGGGCAAAGGGTATAAAATCAGCCCAGTAAACCTTTACCCAATGATCATATAGCGTTTGTCTTTGTTCTATTTCCCGGCAGAGCAGTTTTGTGGTCATCGTTTGAAAATTTATCTGTCCCAGCCGTTTTGCTTCGGCAATCATTTGGGGAATCAAATCTTGTTCAATTTTAATGTATAATTTTTTTAAATTTTCGTAACTTCTATGCAATGTTAAATACCAGGTTCTTTTATCATCGGATTCTTTAAAACCAACACTGGTAATCGGCCTTGACTGAAGGATAATTAACTGAGCATTGCAAAATGTCCATTCCATATCCTGGGGCCTGCCAAACAGTGCTTCCATTTCTTTACCTGTTTTCCATATTTGGAAAACTTCCTGATCGTCCAAAGGGGGTGTCTGACTTTTTTCCCCGGATAAATCAGCGAAACCAACCCCTTGCGTATTGGGCAATGCATACTGTTTTCGAACAGGTTCGATATGGCTTAATATTTTGCCTGAAGATTGGTTTAAAATCCATCGATCCGGCTCAACATCCCCATCGACAAGTGCCTGGTTTAAGCCATAGACTGATTCTATGACCGATTCGTTTGAATTGGATGGATTCAACCCAAAGAATATACCGGACCTGTCGGAGGGTATCAATTCCTGAATAACAACCGCCATTTGGCTGGTATGAATATCAAGCCCTAATTCTTTACGATATAAAAGCGCAGCGTCAGAATAGAGTGACGCCCATACCAACCGGATATGTTTGATAATATTATTGGCGCTGACAATGTTCAGGAAAGAATCATGGAGGCCCGCAAAAGAGCTTGCCGCATTATCTTCACCAGGCGCCGAAGATCTTACGGCAACCGGATGATTACCAAAGGATTCAACGATTAAAGAGAAAAGGTCTTTTTGGATGTTTTGTGGAATTGGTGTGGTCAAAAATAAGTTTCGGATCCGAAGGGATATATCCCAGATTTCTTCCCACCGCATCTGTTTGAACGGCTTCCTGTTGATCTCAAGAAGAATCGTGTCTTTAATCCGGGTCTGGTTGAGATAATTTTTGTATATCCGACAAGGGATACAAGCGGTTTTGGGAACGGTTAATCCCTGTTCATGGATCTTGGCCAGGCAGAAGGCCTTTCCTCCGACTTGGTCAATTCCTTCGTTTATAAAGTCTTCTATTTTAAGGAGCGCTTTCATGCTTTTACCTGGATTTCAATTACATTTTGAAACTGGCTAACCATAAAATACCGCGTCATTGCCACGCAGATAAAGGCGGTTGTCGGGGCTTTTGAAAACCCTTTAAGGTGAGGGTGTTTCTTTAAGTACAGATTTAAAAGTTGTGTTCGGTCAGATGTCTCTACAAGTGCTGCAGTTCCGATACCGGTTACGGAAACGGCTTTATAAATGTCATCGGCTTGATTCACACTGTTATTAACCAATATAGCAACTTTGGGGCTATCTATTAGATTCTCATATTTGCGGGTTGTGTTGGGGGTTAAAAAAAATAGTTGTTCAAGCGTGTCATCTGCGGCAAAAGCAACCAGGCTTGCATAGGGTTGATCTTGACTTTGGGTTGAAAGAACTGCAAGCATTTGTGAGTCAAACAAAGTTGTGATTTGTTTCAGTGAATGTTTCATATTATCGTCCATGCTGTGTCCTTATCTGTAAAATGGTACTTATTTTTGCCCAAGAGGCCTGTTTTATCGTCCGAATATGCTGTTAATTATATAAAAAACCTATATACTGAGTTACGATATGTCAATGCAATTGTTTATTATAAGGGGGATGCCATGCTCAAACCCATTAAAATAGGTATCAGTTCTTGTTTGCTGGGAAATACAGTTCGATACGATGGGGGTCACAGCCATGATCGTTTTCTTACACAAACCCTTGGGTTATTTGTCAAATACGTACCGGTCTGCCCGGAAGTCGAGTGCGGTATGCCAACGCCAAGAGAGGCATTACGACTGGTGGGGGACGCTGAGAATCCAAGGCTGGTGACCCAGAAAACCGCTGTGGATAAAACGGAACAAATGACGACCTGGATGAACGGTCGCTTAAAAGAACTGTCCAAAGAAGATCTGTGTGGGTTTATTTTTAGAAGCAAATCTCCCAGTAACGGGCTTTACCGGATCAGAGTCTATGGAGATGACGGCATCGTCAAAAGAAATGGTACCGGGCTTTTTGCAAAAGGCTTTACAAAAGCTTTTCCGAGAATACCGGTTGAAGAAGCCGGCCGGCTGAATGATCCGAAACTAAGAGAGAATTTTATTGAAAATATCTTTTCGCTGCAGCGCTGGAGAAAACTTCTGGATCAAAATAAAACATTGGGAGGTCTTGTAGAATTTCATACCCAAAACAAGTTGCTGATACTTTCACACAACCAGGACATATACAGAAAGATGGGAAGGCTTGTTGCCCAGGGGAAAAGCTGTGATTTAGAACAATTATTTGACGCCTATGAGGAGTTACTCTTAAAGGCATTGGCGCTTCAAACTACGTTAAAAAAAAATATCAACGTCCTCCATCACATAATGGGGTATTTTAAAAAGAATTTGACCAGCGATGAAAAGCAAGAACTATTGTCCATTATTGATCAATACAGATTAGGTTACGTCCCATTGATTGTGCCAATTACCCTGATAAATCATTATGTCATGAAATATGACCAGCCCTGGCTGAAGGTCCAGACATATTTGAGACCGCACCCGTTTGAGCTCAAGTTGAGGAATTATTTTTAGTATCCAGCGTCATCTTTGACCCCTGTTTTTTCCATCGATCAGTTAAACTGTCTTTCAATAATCTGGAATAACATTTGATTCGATTGCAAAATGTTACGATTGATGAAAATTATGCAAAAACAGTTGTCGTCTGTTGGCTGTATACCGCCAGTTTCCCTTCAGGGTCCCAGATGGTACTTCTTTCATGAGCGTAACCCCTTTCGGCGCTGTCAATTACGCAGTGATAGGCCCACCATTCTTTTTCAGAGCAGGTCATGCGATCCAGATGGACGAATCCCAAAGCCCATGTCAATGTGCTTGCTGCGGCTGGTTCTTTTAGTTTAGAGAGCACGGGTGTTGGCCAACCATCTACCAATGCAACCAGCCATTCTTCGGTCAGGCAGTTTGTCTTTTCTCGAAAGTTTATCCAGCCACCAAGTTCTTGACCCCCTTTGCCGGAAAAAGGTAATTCACCAATTGCCCATCGATAGTCAAAATGGCGAGTAAAAGTAGGTGTTAGCCCCTCAATGTACGGCAGTTCAAGTGCCTTTGAAGGGTTTTGCATCTCTACCCGCTTAATGGGGGCTATCTTTATTTTTGAATCCCGATCAACACCGAAACTCCCCACCGCTGTACAGCATATTTTATCGTTCTGAATTAATTTGGATTCAATCGTAGTCACGGACTTCCCTGAACGTAATAGTTGGGTTTGAATAAAGAAAGGTTCAGAATTAACCGGGCCAACAAAAGAAAATAAAAGGCTGCGTAATTTTCGTTCCTGGGAAACATGTCCACGCATTGACTTCAAGGCCATTGCTGCAACTAATCCCCCATAGGCAGTACGACCCTGCATCCAGTCATCAGGCACATGAAACTGTGTCTCTCCCCTCGCGTTTTGAACTTTATCCATCAAGGTTGAAAATGCGGTATCAGGCATATTAGAATTCCTTTTTATAAAATTGATTGCTATAAGTAGGGCTTGCTGATGGAATTTGCAAGCCCCATCTGTTATTTCTGACGTGGTTTTTCAATCCTTAACCCGCAACGAAACCTGGACCTTTTTTGGGGGGGGGGAAAACCATCTAAAACCTTCAGGTGAGTGACTCGTCTGAAAATACAAATCGACCTTCACAATTTGAAGCCATTATGATAACCATAGAATATAAGATTAAAATTTAATTTTAACCTGAATTTCCTTTTTTTGTAAATATCAATTCGTTTCGTAGAATTAAATGATTTCCAGGTCTACAAAATTGCAGGTTAAATTACCACAAAGGGAAAACATGAAAAATCTAATATTAAGCATTTTATCCTTACTTTTAACCGGATGTATGGGGCACCCGAAAAGTATCAAACCCATCATGGATTTTGAACTCAATAATTATCTGGGCAAGTGGTACGAAATTGCAAGATTGGATCATTCTTTTGAGCGGGGTCTTGAAAAAGTGACAGCAGAGTATTCTTTACTTGAAGAGGGTGGGGTTAAAGTAACAAATCGTGGGTTCTCAAGTGAAAAGAACAAGTGGAATGAAGCTATTGGGAAGGCTTTTTTTGTGCGTGAATCAGACGAGGGATATTTCAAGGTCTCGTTTTTTGGTCCATTTTACAGTTCTTATGTGATTTTTGAATTGGAGAGAGAAAATTATCAATACGCTTTTGTTTCCGGGTATAGTGAATCATATCTTTGGTTTTTATCAAGAACGCCCACAGTTAGTGACAAATTGAAGGCAGAATTTACGAGAAAATCTAAAGAACTCGGATTTGCGATCCAGGATCTAATCTGGGTGAATCAGGAATGATGAAGGGTGAATTTTTGAGTACAGCGCTCAATGCTTATGGGCCAATCTCAAATTAAACAAAACAAATTCTCGATGGCGATAACGCAAAGGATGGGGTAAGATTTCGTTCTGGAATTAATTCAAATAGGAAAAAACAGGAGAAAATAGATGAAAATAGCTTTAAAACCTGACTACCTGACAAGAATGCGGGCGCAGATTTCGGTATTTTTGCTTGGTATCTTCCTTATTGTTGCCCTTCCGGACAATGCCATTAGCCGGCAGCCGGGAAATAAATTTACACCGGGTTTCAGCGGCTATGTCCAGCCTATGATCGCGGCTGGGTATTCAAAATCCGTCTCTGATGTCAGTGATGATACAAAAAAGATAAACTCTCTAGACCAGGATGCCAACTCTGAAACTGATTTTTTTCCCATCCTTCTTTGGGAAATGGTCTATACCCTTGATAATAGTGCTACCCAATTTTATGCTGGCACCCCTAAAGAAAACATTGTGGAGGGGACATTTTTCCTGGAAACCGGTATTCGGCAAAAACTGTCCGGCGGAACCATTCTGACAGCCGCCTGGGTTCCCAAACTACCCATTTTGGACAATGAAGCCTGGAAAGATCCTTTTTTATTGGGCTCTGACCGACAGGAAACTGACCAGGACTCCCAGGCTTTCAAAGTGGAGGCTGAGTCCATTTTCGGCAGCCCCGTTAATTTGAGATATGGATTTGGTCGGCAGAAAATTGATGATGATCAATCTGGGGTCTATCTTTTCGAGCAACCCGATTCAACCCTCACGACTGCTGATTTGCAGATGTTAAAACGGGATTCAGATTTTCATCTTTTGGAAGCCCAGTATGCGATTTCCTTTGGCCGGGGTATTATGATCCGGCCCGGGGTAAGCTATGTGAGAGGGGATGCAATAGGAGATGCCAACAGTTTTAATCGATTCCAGGGTAAAGTCTCTTTTGCATACCCCTATGAACGGTGGTGGTTTTTTGGCAATATTTCTTTAGGTCTGGCAGAATATGACGAAGCCAATCCCATATTCGAAAAAACCCGGGAGGATGTGATATACGGTACCACCCTGGGGGTTGGCTATGCAGCCCCTTTTGGCTGGAAAGATTTCACTGCCAGTGTATTTACATCTTTTAAAAAGAACGATACCAATATTAAATTTTACGACTCAAGATCCATGATCTTTGCTATCGGCCTTGCATGGCTATTCTAGGTCGGTGGGAATAATAATCTATTCAGCCTACACCCCGAGCCCCCATGGGAAAATATGGAGCCCAGTTCTGGCTCAATTTCTGGAGGCCATCCAGGGATATTCATCTGTTTTTAGGCATCCTATAATTTAAAAAATAGAAAAAGCCTCAAAGGAAAAATTTCCTTTGAGGCTTTTTTATGATCAGTTGAAACCTTGTGTTCTATTCAAATATACTTTATGAAGAACGCAATTGTAACCATGGAGATATAAGGTTTATTGGATGAATCAAAACAATAAAAATGTACAATTCCAGATAGACGGTCTGTTCAAGTTAAAAAAAGTTGGTGATTACCTTAAGCTGGTGGGTAAAAAAGTTAAACTGATATTCAAGCAAATAGATTCTGGATTAAATACAAAAAAGATTTATAGAGCTGACGTGGCTGAGTTGTCAGACACTGGAACTCATTTGATATTAAAAAATGTGTGTGTAAAAAGATATATATTTTTTTCAAACCATATTAAGAAATGTAGTGTGCCGATTGATAATATTTCAGCTATACAGATTTTGGATAAATATGGAAAAGTCGATTAAAAGGGCTTCTGAAAAACAACAATGAATGCAAAGTTTAAAATAATAATCTCCATGGCAGTTTTTGGTACACTGCCATTGTTTGTAAAAAACATCTCCCTGCCACCGGGAGAGATTGCTCTGTTCAGAGCCTTGATTGCATCTGCTGCCATCCTTCTTTATAAATTTCTGACCGCTGAAAAACTCCAGTTATCCAGGATAAAAAAAGAGCTGCCCATACTTTTTTTATCCGGTGCGGCTTTGGCATTCAACTGGATTTTTTTGTTTAAGGCCTATCATTATACCTCTGTCTCCATTGCAACACTCAGTTACTATTTTGCACCTATTATTGTAATGATCGCCTCTCCTGTAGTCTTTAAAGAGAAGTTAAGCCGTAAACAAATCATCTGTTTTATTATGGCAACCTTAGGGCTTGTGATGATCATAGGCGTCACCGGTGCAAATCAATCCCATGGCAATTTTATTGGAATTGCCTTTGGGCTATCCGCCGCAGCGTTATATGCCACGGTGATCTTGCTAAATAAGCATATTAAATCCGTCACCGGTATTGACCGGACATTGATTCAGTTTTTTGCCGCCATTATCATTTTGCTACCCTATATTTATCTGACCTCAGGCATTCATATAACAAGCCTTGATCGGTGGAGCCTGTTTAACCTGTTGGTCCTTGGTACGATTCATACTGGGATCACCTATTGCCTCTATTTTTCATCGCTGAAAGATTTGGAAGGACAGGAAGTTGCTATTTTCAGCTATGTTGATCCCCTTGTTGCCATCATTATTTCTGTTATGGTTTTAAATGAATCCATGAGTCCTGTTCAGGTCCTTGGGGGATTGATGATTATAGGGTTTACACTATTTAATGAGCTCGGGCTAGTTACCAACGAGAAAATTAAGAACATGAATCGCCAATAGTAAAACCACTGGGGGCAATTGTATATATTAACCATACTATTTTTAGAGGGTACTGCATCGTTGTTTATTGAATATGGAAATGGCAAAATTTGCCTTTTAGTTTGGGTGAAAAAAAACTCAAATGTCTATATTCCCGTGGATGACATTGAGGGAGGATGTGAAAAAGAAAGCATCCCAGATAAAAAATGAACCAAGCCACTGCCTTGGGGAAAACAGGGATAATTTCGGGGTATGAACTCCCAAGTGATAGATGAGGATATAGAAAACAAAAGAATCTGGGTGAAGATCTCTAATCTCTAAAAACAATTTTTCAATTTGATCATTAATTCTTTACAAAATCAATGCTCCGCATATATTATAACACTTTATATTTACATAAAAAATAGGAGCAAGCATCCGTTGGCACTGACTAAACAAACAATCATTGAAAAAATCTCAGAAGGAATTGAGCAGTCGCCTTCAGAAGCAAAGGATACAATAGAACACCTTCTTGAAATCATGAAATCAACATTGGCCTCTGGAGAAAATGTCATGATATCAGGGTTTGGAAAATTCCAGGTCAATGAAAAGGCACCGCGGAAGGGAAGGAATCCAGCCACTGATGAAGAAATGATGCTGAAGGGAAGACGGGTTGTTACTTTCAAATGTGCTGGGATTTTGCGGGATAGGATTAATGGGGAGGAAGATTGAAAGAAAAAGTTGATCCTAAATCATATGGGCTGCCACCCAGAACCGTCTTAATAAGGATGGGACCTGAAAAATTTAGCCTCGTTATCAGCAGGAAAAGCAGAATTATAATGAAAGATGCATTAATAATTCTAAAAAAAGTTGAAAAAATAAATGAGAAAGTGCCAAATGCTTCGGTTGTCTTAGAAACAAGTGCTCCGGTTTGCAGTAAATCCATTAAATTTTTAAATGAGAAGGGTATAGATGTCGTTTTAATATGAAAACAAAAAAAGAAAAAACAAATATAAAAGTACATCCTCCATTAACGGGTCCACATGAAGTTAAACTTGAAGAATGGGTCAGTTGCGCACCCTTTGAAGAACTCCTGGGAATAAAAATCATCGAAGCCAGTGATGGTGATGCTCATTTATCCATGCCGTTTGTTTTTAAATTAGCTCAAGGGAAAGGACTGGCACATGGAGGGGCGATTGTAACACTCGCTGATACAGCAGTGGCTATGGCCATAAAAAGTATTATTCCTCCGGACAGTCGTTTTGGAACAATTTCATTAAACTCTGAATTCCTTGCACCGGTTACAAAGGGAATCCTTGAAGCAAAAGCAACCGTTAAATTTTTAGAAAACAGAATGGTTCAAGGTGTTGCAACGGTATTTAATGAAGATAATATGGAAGTCCTGAAATTTTCATCTTTGTTCAAACTGGCTAAAGATGTCAAGATAGAAACAAAGCAGGAGAACGAAGCAAAAATTTCAAGTTTAATGGATCATGTTAGAAATGCCGCAAAGGTTGCAGAGAAGGAAGATTCATCTGATACTTTTGATGCCATGTCATGGTTGGATCTTGAGTTGGAAGATAATCCTGAATCCTTTGACAGTTTTTTTGATATACTCTGGAATGAATTGACAGGTTCTGAAAGAGAAAGAAGGAATGTTGAAATAAGGAGACTTTTGTAAAAACAGACCTGCACCGATGCTGATATTTAGCCTTCATAATTTCAACGGTCAATTAAGATTGTACTTGCACAAAAAAGGAAAAGGCAGGATCAAATTATGAAACTGCCTTTTTGTGTATATGATTTTTTGAGTAGTACAACGATATATTTATAAAACTAAAACTTTTATAAACGTTCTATCCAATAAATGCTTCAAGAGGCATTTCCATGATTGCAGTTGAAGTGTTCTTAACTGAATCCATTTTACCCATTGCATTTGGAAGAAGTTGTTCCATGTAGTACCTGGCTGTAACAACCTGTCCCTTGTAGAAAGCCATATCTTTCTTCTTAGCTTTCCCCGCCATCGCTTTTGTTGCAACAGTTGCTCTCCATAGGTGCATCCATGCCATAACAACATCACCACAGACTTCGAGAAATGGTGTTGCAGAACCGAAAGCATCCATTACTTTTTCGCTCATTGCAGTCAAACCCATATGCATTGCAACGTCACCAAGCTTGTTAACAGCTTTTTCAACTGCTTCAGCCATTTCATTCAGCCCTTCAGTTTCTTTTGCATCCGCAATAGCAGCATTCATTTCACCAAGTAAGTCCATGAAAGGCTTGCCTTTTTTCATTCCCAGCTTTCTACCAAGAAGGTCCATTGCCTGAACACCGTTTGTTCCTTCGTAGATAGATGTGATCTTACAATCGCGAAGTAGTTGTTCCTGGGGATATTCCTTGATGAATCCGTATCCACCAAAAACCTGAATACCTTGTGTACATACTTCATGACCTTTATCTGTACAATAAGATTTAAGGATTGGAATAAGGATCTCAAGAAGTCCTTTGTACTTATCTTTATCTTCTTTAGTTTCAGCCAGATTCTCAAAGTCGAAAAGTCTTGATGAGTAGTATATGAAAGATCTCATACCATCAACATATGCTTTCATGAAAAGAAGCTGACGACGTACATCTGGGTGGTTTATGATAGTTACAGGCTGAGGATTTTCGTTGAACATATCCATCAGGTTAACACCCTGAACTCTTTCTTTTGCGTAGTTTACAGCGTTCATGTATGAAGCTGAACCAAGAGCGTATCCTTGAAGACCAACGCCAAATCTTGCTTCGTTCATCATAACGAACATAGCCTTCATACCTTTGTTCTCTTCACCAAGAAGCGTACCAACACAATTACCTTTTGATCCGAAAGCTATAGAACATGTACAGTTACCGTGAAGACCCATTTTCTCTTCAATACCAGTAATAGATACATCATTGGATTCTCCAGGAGTTCCATCTTCATTTATTTTGTATTTTGGTACAGCAAATAGTGAGATACCTTTTGTCCCAGCTGGCGCACCTTCAATTCTTGCAAGAACGGGGTGAAGAATGTTGCTAACCATATCAGAGTCACCACCGGAGATGAAAATCTTGTTACCAGTGATTGTGTATGTTCCGTCTCCATTGTCTATGGCTGTTGTAGACAGATTACCTACATCTGTACCCGCCTCTGGCTCTGTAAGGCACATTGTTCCGCCCCACTCACCTGAAAATAACTTCTTAAGATATGTATCTTTTTGTTCGGGTGTTCCAAATTCTTCAACGATTTTTGCAGCACCGTGTGTAAGACCTGGATACATCATAAAAGAAATGTTTCCCCCGGAGAACATTTCAGCAGGTGCAATAGAAACACAGTGAGGCATTCCCTGACCACCCCACTCAGGATTATCACTCATTGCAAGCCACTCACCTTCACAGAATAGTTCGTAAGGCTTGTGGTATGATTGTGGAACCTTAACAGCACCATTTGCATGGTTACAACCTTCTGGATGACCATTTTCAACATCACCAAGTGCTCTTGTTGGTACAATCTCTTTTGTTACAAGGTTTCTTGCTTCCTTAAGAATCATATCAACCGTTTTTTTATTAAAATCTGCGAACTGCTCATTCTCTGAAAAACTTGCAACATTTAACATCTCATGTAAAACAAATTCCTGATCTCTCTTATCTGCAACTTCCTGTGCCATGCTAAACTCTCCTTATACTAATAAATTTAATTTTCGACTGGTTGTAGTCACCACTAATTTTGGATTATTAATTCAGGAACAACAGTTTATCATTTGCTAAGCATAAACCCCTTCCATAAATATAGAAAAAATACTATCAAGTCTCTTCTGCCCATAGTTCTCAGGATCGCCCATAATCAACCATATTGTTGAAAAAACCACACTGCTAAAAACATTTGCAATTTCAAGGGGTGGATGATCTTTAAACTCTCCTTGCTTGATCCCTTCTTCAAAAATATCTGCTAAAAGTTCATTCATTTTGTTATGAAGTTTGTTTATACTTTTATTGATATTAGGAACAAGGACTGCATCTATTGAGCTTCTCTGGGAGTTGTAAATTAAAAAATATTCTCTTCTTTGAATTCCATACTTTAGGTACTCATTGAAACACTTTCTAATCTGATCTTTTGGAGAACCTTCATTCTTCTTAATGATATCAAGCAAGATATCTCCAAGGGCAACACCTGTTTCCATAACCATCTCATGGTAGATCCGCTCTTTCCCCTGGAAAAATTTGTATATGGTACCCAGTGGATACTCTGAAACCTGGCTAATCTCAGCCATGGTTGCACCGTGATATCCTTTTTGTGCGAATACAGATATAGCCGCAGCTAAAATCTCCTCACGTTTACGCTTTTTTTCTCTCTCTTTTCGAGATAGAGGTTCCATTTATTCTCCATTCGATTCATTTATAGAATACATATTCTATTATTGAAATATATATTGTCAAGGATTTTTAGTTATTTCAAAGAATAAATAATATTTAATAGAATTATTAGAGAGCCCTTACGGCCTAAATAGCAATAGGAAGGACAATATTTATGAGATATCAATAAATTGATTTTTTAATACGAATCAGAGCCTGAACAACATAAGATCCAAAATGGTTATATTTAGGCTTGGCCGTCGCAATATGACAGATTAGCGAAATATAATCACACCTGTGACTGTTCTTACTGCCTCTTTGTTTTAAGCAAGAACCATATATTCCCTTTATTATCGATATGTTTCTAAAATATTGAAGATAAAAATATATCTGGCACATTTGATGAATATACAATTAACAAAAAGCATAGAAAGGAAAAAATAATGATAGGGCAAAAAATAGAAAATCGGGACAAAGACTTAGACAAAATCCAATCTACACCCAAACCTTATGCTGTTGCTGATCGTGTGATAAGTAACGTTCAAGGTTATTTTAAAGTTGGACAGTCATTATCAAATCCAATTAATATTAGTTTTAGTAATCCACAACCGATTTTAAATGAACAGAGTGACTCGTCTTCCGACGGATATTCTTATTATGCTGATATTCTAAAAAATAATTATAAATACAAAATTTCAATAACTATTGGTCATTATCCTCGAAAAAAAAAGATGGCTACAGAATGGGATATTTCTTACGCAGTGAGAAGATGTAAACACAAACTGTCACTTTCTGATAAACTGACCGGTATTAAATCTCACCATTCAGAGTATGTTAAAGGTGATTATTTAAAAACCATTGATGCTTCAAGTACAAATCAAGATGACTTAATAACGGAAATAAGCGTTTCGAGTATATATTTACTGGAAGATCTTATTGAAAAATACATTAATGGGAATTCAAGGCATAAAAATACGGTAAGGACTACCAGAAGAAAGTTTCACACGAAAATCCTTGAGAAATTGGAGTCAATGAATTTGCCGTCTGTTTTCCGACATCCTTTATCTTTTATCCAAAGCAAAAGTTTTTAGGGCTACATAGCGTTCTTTTCGATAGAGCACCTGGCGTGGGCAAGGAGTTGTAAGAGAAACGTTAACAAGGTTGTTCGGTTTATAAAAAACACGAATAACAAAAGTAGTGCTGGGTGCTTTGATCTTCACGTCCTATGTGATATTATACCATTAATGTGTGGTTACAATTTGCTGCTCAGCCAACCCGTTTTCCTTTCATTTTGTCTTTTGACACTGAGTTGAGACGTGCAAAATTGTATTTTTAGGTATAAAACACGCAATATCCTCAAAATTATTTAAAAGGGAGGGAAATTATGGGTTTTGCACCATCTGCTCAGCAAAGCATATCGACTTTCGATGAGTTTGTGCGATTAGCTGATTATTCTTTAATGGATACCTTAAATGCCGATCCTGATGCCACCGGAGATGGTGATGATCACCGTGCCCGTCAGGTTTTTTCTGGTCACTTCGTACCGGTGACTCCCACGCCGCTTCCAGAACCAGAATATGTAACCCATAGCAGCACTTTTTTTAATGAACTTGGATTGAGCGACGAGTTGGTAAATGATGCAAAATTTTGTCAGGTATTTTCTGGTGATATCTCAGCAGCGCACGAGCCTATGCGTAAGATTGGCTGGGCAACTGGCTATGCCCTGTCAATTTATGGCACCGAATATACCCACCAATGTCCATTTGGTACCGGCAATGGTTATGGCGATGGCCGGGCGATATCTGTATTTGAAGGAGTATTCAATGGACAGCGTTGGGAAATGCAACTAAAGGGCGGCGGTACAACGCCATATTGCCGTGGTGCTGACGGGCGCGCAGTACTTCGTTCAAGTGTGCGTGAGTTTCTCGCGCAAGAGTATATGCACGCCCTGGGGGGTCCCACAACGCGATCTCTAACCCTGTATGTATCTAAATCTGAGAGTGTTACCCGGCCCTGGTACTCCCAAGACTCTCATTCCACCGATCCTGATATTATGGTGGATAATCCTGTGGCTATTTCAACTCGCGTTGCACCATCTTTTTTGCGGGTTGGTCAGTTAGAGTTATTTGCCCGCCGGGTTCGCGGCAAAGCTCATCAAAGAGCCTTAGAAGAGTTGCGCATGATTGTGTCGCATTTAATTGACCGAGAATACCAAAACGATATTAATCAAGACCTTGTTTTTGCGGATCAAGTGGTTGAGTTGGCTAAGCTTTTTCGCCAGCGGCTTACGTCATTAGTGGCCAATTGGCAGCGTATTGGGTACTGCCAGGGTAATTTTAATAGTGACAACTGCGCCACTGGTGGCTTTACCCTCGACTATGGACCATTTGGATTCTGTGAAATTTTTGACCCTGGGTTTCAACCATGGACTGGCGGCGGCGAACACTTTTCCTTCCTCAATCAGCCAACCGCAGCAGAAGCGAATTACCACATGTTTTGGACTGCAGTGAGACCACTACTTGCAAAAGATACTGAAGCTTTGGAACAATTGGGTAAAATACGTCATGGATTTGCAGAGGCAATGCAAAAACAAATCCAAAAAATGTGGGCGGCCAAGCTTGGCTTGACGGACTATCACCCAAAGCTATTGCAGGTATTAATGCAGTTACTGACCAAATCAGAGGTGGATTACACCATTTTCTTCCGTGAATTATCCCATGTACCAGAGAATGTTTCAGCCTTGAAAAAGAGCTTCTATAGCAAGACCTCACAACAACTCGATGAGGAATGGCAATCTTGGCTAAAAAGCTGGCACGACCTCGTTATCAAAGGCGGCAATTTGGCTGAGATATCGGTAAAGATGAAACAGATTAACCCCAAATATGCATGGCGAGAGTGGTTGATTATCCCCGCCTACCAACAAGCCATGCAGGGTGACTACACATTAGTAAGAGAGTTGCAAGAAGTGCTTAGCTCTCCATATGATGAGCAATCACAAAGGGTAGAAGATAAATATTATCGTCTAAAACCTGAGGCGTTTTTTAACGTTGGTGGCGTTTCGCACTATAGCTGTTCATCTTGATTTTGAAAATATACTGAAACTTAGTAACCAGGTTTTCCTGGTAGCAACAACTGGTTAACTTCTTATAGAAAGTTAACTAGCTTATTTTTTTGAAGGGCAGCGCCAATGACAGTGTATCTACTGCTAAAACTGCTAAAATTCTGTCATTGCTTGGATTCTACATGGCTAATGTGGACAAAGAAAAGTGGTCAGGCCCTGTGATACCTCATTTGTAGGGAAAGATCATATTTTTGAAGGATTCTCAAAGCAGCTCCACAGAACATCTTCCCAAGTAGCGACCATCAATTCGGTAATCAACAACCAACAGCAATATCCAGTGAATCGACCGATGACCGGTGTGGGGGATTTGGGATGGATATCCGGGGACTTTAAAATGCTATTTTTCACAAGGTCTGATATAAGGATAAACATTTCGATACAAGAATTTTTCAAAGGATAGAAATTGAACAAATGGATTTAAAAAAAGATGAAAAAAGAATATTTTCCCTGCATATCCTTTATTCGATTATTGAAGGCATATTGGTCGGAACTGTGGTTCTCAATGAGTTTGTGTTCATTAAAACCCTTAAAGGCTCACAGATGCAGCTGGCAGTCCTGTTCCAGACCAGTGTGATCGTCTTTATCTTTACCGCTCTTATCCATGAGATATTAAAGCGCTACAAAAAGAAACATATCCTCAGGGTAACGGCTTTGATCACCCGGCTGCCACTGCTTCTGGTCATTGCATTCCCCAGGGAAGTCCTCCCGGTAGAAAAAATGCTTTTCTTTCATTACTTGTTTTTGGGAATTTTTCTTTTTTATTATCTGGCCCAGCCCATTGTTTATCCTATCATCAATGATATTCTTAAGAATAATTACACCCATTCGCATTTTGGGACACTTTACAGTTATGCGATAACGACCCAGAAAATTGTGATGATGTTGACGACATTTTTCTTTGGCTGGCTTCTGGATAACGATCCATTTTCTTTTGTTTATATATATCCGATTCTGGGGATACTGGGAATTATTTCCCTGTTTCTTCTCTCCTCTGCAGTAAAGACGGATTACCTGCAATTCGAGGGAAAAATCCTTTCCTTGAGAGAATCGCTTCTCAAGTCATTGAAAGATATGAAGGCCATTATCACTGTCAACAAACCCTATCGTGATTTTGAGCTGGGATTTATGCTGTATGGGTTTTCATTTATGCTGACGGCTTCGATTATTACGATTTTTATGGTTGAAGAATTAAAGCTGAATTACACCAGTATAGCGTTTTATAAAAATTCGTATAACCTGATCGCCATATTGCTGCTGCCGTTTTTTGGCAACCTCATTGACCGGATAGATCCCAGAAAGTTTGCAGCCTTTACATTTTTAACCCTACTCATGCATCTGTTCTTTATGGGGTTGACCCAGTATTCCCCCTATTATTTTGATATGGGAGTGTACCGGTTTTATTACCTGATCGTGATTGCTTATGCCTGGATGGGCTTGTTTGCTGCAACCATGCCACTACTCTGGAATATCGGTTCAGCCTACTTTTGCAGAGATGATGATGCCGGTGCGTATCAGTCTATACACCTTACCATGGTGGGGGTCCGGGCTCTTATTGCACCTCTTTTCGGTATCTGGTTATACCAGTATATCGGATTCAGTGGTGTGTTCGGCCTTGGCGTATGTTTGCTGGCACTAGCCAGCGCTGTCATGTTCTGGTCATTGAGACGGGATAGGTGGAGCAAATGTACGGATTCGAACAGCAAACCTGCTCATTACGAGAGATAACCTTCAAGTTTCCCAAACTCCTCATAAACGCTGGAAATCCTTTTAAATGAGTGGACTGTATCAACTTGGTTAACTTTACAAGAAAAGTTAACCAGTCTCTGTAAATGTCGTCACTGATTCTAAAAAGCCTGCTATCATATCATCTTTTATTTTTCGTAATGGCGGGACATCGATGTGGGGTGGACAATTATTAATAGTCCCAGGGATCACCAAGCAGGAACAACGACTATTGTCAATTCTTGAAATTGTCCAAATAGAGAATGAATTCAGAACAAGCTGGATCTGGTTTTTTTGAACAGCTGTACAAATGAGTTGATGGAAAATTTATAATAGAACTTGCGACACTTTATTGATTAGAAAAAGCTTGACTTCTACCGACAATACTATTTATAGCTATGATTACACGTTTCAAGCAAAGCACATAGGTTGTGCAATTATTTAAGGAGTATATCCCTGACAGCAAAAGCGGAATTACCCTTAAAGTTGAAACGAGTATTATTTTTATTTATTATTACAGGAGATTTTCAGTATGGCCACAGGTACAGTAAAATGGTTTAATGACTCAAAAGGTTTTGGATTTATTGAACAGGAAGACGGCGGGAAAGATGTATTCGTACATCACAGCGGCATCAATTCAGAAGGTTTTAAATCCTTGAATGAAGGGGACCGTGTTTCATTTGATATAGAAGAAGGGCAGAAAGGCCCTGCTGCAACAAATGTAACAGTGCTATAGCCAATTGTTTTATTTGCTTTAAAAAAAGGCATCTTGCTATAAAAATAAAAGATTCTGAACAGGATACCGTTCGGGGTCTTTTTGTCTTTACGAAACCATTTGTTCTCCTATAAAAGTTTCATTCAAGGTATAAGTGCCTCCTCGTTGGTTTTTCTCAATATCCATCCTTGGTGGACTTCCACTCAGCCACCATCACAGTTATGAAAAGAGAAATGGCTCAAACTATCAGAGAGGTTTTAGATAGTTAAAAGGTGATTCCTTCGTCTATTTATTTGGATCATAATCCTTGATATTATTGGTGTTGACTTCGTTTTCCAGTAGTGGGGGGTGCTACATGTCATTCCAATGAGAACTGATATCCATACTGCATATTTTTGGGAAACAGATTTGTGAGATAAAAATCAGTTCTAAAAAAACAAACTGAATAAAAATCCAACAAACCCCTATTGTGCAAAGCAAATATTTCGAGAGGACCGGAGGGGGACCGGAAGATTTCAGGCTCCAATGCTGATATTTGTCTTCATAACTTCAACGGTCGATTATGCTATTCCTGATTTTTGCAGTTTATCCTTGGCTTTCACAAAAATAATTTTACCATCTTTCCAAACGGGGATTGACAGGTCCAGATTGGCTGCTTTCTCAACGGCTTTCTTCGAAGCCCGGTGCATTGCATTTAAAGCCAATTGTGAATTTGATTTTTTTTTCATGCTTTTTCCTCCAAAATCAAGGGTATATCACCGGAATTATCAAAAACCACCCAATCATCAACGATTTGTTTATAATGTTTTTGAAAATTGGCCCATCCGCGATGAAACCTTCTTATGATAACATCTTCAGGAACATTGTGTCCACCTTCAGAGACTCTTGTCCGGACACGTTTGAGTGCCATTTCTTCGCTGGGGAGTTTAAGAAAATATAAAATTACTTCATAACCGGCCTTTTTCCAGTCCTTAATGCTGTCAATACCAGTTTAATCCGCTCAAGGTCGTTTCAAACGCAAAGGATTCTTTATTGGAAACAATAGTATCCATCCTTTTTTAAAAAAATTTGCCAGCCTCTAATGCGACACTTTCAGGGTTAAAGGGTGCAATGCCCCGGGCAATTAAATCTGCATTTAGAAAATTAAGGCACCCGGCTTCATCAGGCAGGAAATTTTCCGCAAAGGTTGTTTTTCCGGCACCATTCGGCCCTGCAATAATGTAACACTTCATTTCAGTCTTAGGCATTTATCTCACCAGTAAAGTTGCCAACAAAAAAATGTAGATTAAGTCTCAATATATCCTCAAATGAATTTAAGAACAAGATTTGTTTGAATTTGTGAAAATAGGATATAAAGATGGTAAAAATTAGGAGGGCTCAGAAAGGTCTTTGAAATAATAGTTTTCCACCGAAGGTTATACTTTCAGGCAAAAGCAGACATTTCAGAGTTCCAGTGGTAATCCTTGCCCGGGATTAAAGTCTGCCGGGAAACAGGGTTTATCCTTGTCCCTGGTGGATGCTTCCAATTTGTTTATCATTTTTATTTACCTACAAATACTTGTAACTCAGGTCAAGAGGTGGGGGATATGGTGGGGGATCGGATTCTCCAAAAATAAAAAAGTTCTCAGAAAATCTCTGAAAGCCTTGCTGTTATTAGTGGTGATCCCACGGGGAATCGAACCCCGGTTTCCGGCGTGAGAGACCCTCGCACCATGGGATTTAGTTTGCAATCAAGTTTCAAAAATCTCCAGACTATTCACCATGTTTAACAGAAAAATGGAATCAATACAAAATCAGAAAAAGTTCAAAAAATCAGAAACAGTAGTTGTAATAACAAATTTTTCTGAGTAATCAGTAATTCTGACACAATCCCATACGCTTCAAATCAAAACTGTTTTTGTTCAGACTATTCCCTGTATCACGAGGGACCGGAGGCGGACCGGAAAAAATTAAGCATGAAGCAAATATCAATCTTTTTTAACTATAGTAGCTCCTCATCTCTATAGTGGGTAGTGAATTAATTTTCCCAGACTTTTATACAATTAAAGCCTAATAAATTTTTATCTGTTATCCGTTTATACAAAACATCTGTAATAAATACATCCATCAAAGAGGTTTGTGGTAATTTAAATATTGGGATATCTTCGATATACTTAGGTTTAAAAATATATTTTATGATATCCATAATACTACCATCCGATTTAAATCTTTTAAAAACTGACTTTTGGTGGTCTAAAGCATCAATAATCGAAGTGACATTATACGCAAAATATTCATCACTTTTATAATTTAAACTAAGAATTTCACCATGTGGTAAAATTAAATCTTCTAAAACAGAGATGGCATTTTTGCTAAATACAGGAACATGCGAGGATAAAAATGGGAAATCACCCTCTAACAAATTCTTATTCAAATGATCATCAAACAATATTTTAACAGATGGCTTCTTCCAATCTTTATCTATCATTGTTCCATCAAACAAATCTAGTAGTTCGTAATCGGTTTCCTCTGAAAATATCAGGTTTTGATAGTTATCCATGTCTGCTTTTAGATTATATACTTTCATTTTTTTCTCCTACAATGGTATCTTCCCATTAGCTAAATCGTCTGATATTCCTTGCAATATTTCTTGAGCTTGCTCTTTATTTTTTGCTTGTTTTAATCTTCTTTCAACCTCAGCGTGATATTTCCCAGTATGTCGTCCATTGTGAATGGTTCCTTTGCCTGCCGCTTCTTTTGATGGTAGCCAAACACCATTGTCAGCAGAGTTGATATCAATTTTAAATTTTTCTAAAAGTCTTCTTGCATTAGTTGCACTATGTTCATTGCCAGCAACAATATGATGAGCCTGATGATCTGGTGCTGGCATTGATTTGCCAGCTTTCTCAAGATTTTTTCCCAATTCTGGTGAGGATGCTTTTACGGTTTGTTTTACCCCTTTTTCAGCGGTGGATTCAACTACTTCCTTTACTGATCTTTCACTTATATTTTGGGATGCTTTACCTACTCCCTTTTTTGATACCTGTTGCCCAGTTTTTTCTACTGCCGTTTGAACCACCTCTTGCGTCACAGCATTCCCACCAGGTTTTTTCACGGCTTGTTCCCCAGTTTCTTTTACAGCTGTTTCCATTGAGTTCTTTGTGGCCATCTTCTTAGTTCTTGATTCAATAAATTCTTGACCAGTTTCCCATGCAATACTTTTGGAGGCTTTTTTAACCCCAAGTTTAGAAACGTTTTTACCTACCTGTTTTGCTCCAGCTCTCACCGTTGTTTTAATACCGGCTTTCGCAATTGTTTTTCCAAGAGCTGTGAAAGGACTTGAAACTCCCAAGGTCACTATTAGTACAGCAATTTCGACGGCATCCATAGCAGCCCAAAAAACATCACCCTTAGTTATTGATCCACCAAGATCATATTTTGCGCCTACATGAACAATACCACCTACAAAAGGTGCATAAGAAATTAATCCATCATTAAACTCACCAGGCTTGATTGTTGTATTCTTAACGTCTGGTAATTCTATTTCTGCCTCTCGCAGAACTTTACCACCAAGTTTATCAACCATTTCTGGTGTGACTGAGCCAGTCGACCCACGAACAGAGTGTAGATCAACATTTTCAAGTGATTGTTCAACCGCATGATGAAAACTTTCAATTGTGGAGGTTGTAACGGTTCCCTCATCATTGATTCCAGATAACCAGCCTAATCTCCAGCCCAAAATCCTATGTTCGACTTGTGAGCCAGTCTCTACATCTGTCCGGGTTGATTTTGTAGTAATGGACTGTATTGTGGAATGGTGTGTTTCAGCATATGGCTGTGCACTATTTAGCAATTTAATTAAAGCATCTTCAGGTACAGACTGTTTAACTCTATCAGGCATTTGTTCCATAAGTGCTTTTTCATTGATAACTGGAAATTCGTCATTGGGGCCAAGACCAGTTGATGCCTGAATCTGTTCAGGCTTTGTATGTTGTTCTTTTTCTGGAAGAATAGGAGTCGAATGGTCTTGTTGGATGGTTGGAACATTTCCGGGAACTTCAGAAGCATTAACTAAAAAACTGCTTTGTGATTTTTGTTCGACCCGAGTTCTGATTTCTGTGTTGCTCGATATTGTTGTTTCTTTGAAACTAGTTCTTTGTTTAAGTATACCAAGTTTTTCAATATTCTCTTCACGAGAAACCACTGAGTTGTCAGTTTCATTCTCCATGCCTGGCTGCGTAACTACATCTGTATATTCAAGTGTGATGTTTCTTTGAATATGCGCTTTTAGATGTGGGTTTAGTTTATATTGGATTAAATAGGGTCTCAGCAAAGACAGTGTTAAATAGTCAAACACATCAATTACAGATAGAAACAAACTACCCATATCTGGAATTTCACCATTCCTAATTTGCCCAGCTACATCAAGGAAGTTACCGTAGTTTGCATAACGTTCCTCAGCTACAAATTGTTGTGTTAAAATCGTCCTCTTTTGGGTTTCATCATTTAAGGTTGAGGTGACATCACTAATAATTTCTTCTGGTCCTTGTGTGAGATATATCCTATCTACACCTTCACCTTGAATGACAATTTGCTTTTTATCATGGGATGTTTCAACCTCTTGAGCTGTTTCGGGTATCAATTTTGATTGGTCTTCAGAGGCACCAAGCATAGCAAAGCCTGTTCCTATGTTTGCCAAATATACCAAATCAATAATAGATGGATCACCACCATCTGCTACTCTCTTAGTAGCAAAAGCACCATAGCTAACAGTTTTTGCTATTGATATTGGTTCCATAGTTGACTTATTCCTTTTCAGTTTCGGAATTATATTTGGCCACGGCTTTAACTAACGTCCCTAAAGCGAGCCCTGCAAGCGATTTATACTCTTGGTCATTCGTCCGATATTGTGTCAGTAAACGTGCCCCCAATTCAGAAAAAACATTTGTACTGTAAGGTGAAGATAGAACCAACGCCTTACTATATTTAGAAAGCTCTTTGTATAAGTTTGTCCAATCTAATTCAGAGGATTCCTTGTCCGCTTGGATTGCAAGTGTTATTTCTTTATGAAAACGTCCTGATGGCTCATTTATATGCAATCCAATTAAAATGCTCAAAAAGTCTACAGGAATACTTTCCTCCGAGACTATAGAAATTACTCCAAGCCCAAGAGATTCTGCCCGTAATATAGCTAATTCTTCAGCATAGTCATTCCCAGAAATCCATTTTCTGAGAAATGAAGCCGATAAGGAAATGAGGTAACCTGCTTGAGCTGGAGATAGTACGCGCTTACCAGGATCAAGTTCATAGCGAATTAAATATTCATGCAAGATATGCAGCCCTGCAACAATAAATGTCCATTCACTTCCGGCAGGTTCAATACGCGCCTGATGTTCTATGTTTGTTCTTAAATTTTTAACACCATCAGAGCCTATTGATAATGCAGTTGAGAGCACACCATGTACTAACTGGTACGCGAGAATTTGATGACTATCCGATAAAAAGGTAGTCATTGAATCCGACTTTTTTATTCCGAAACACTCCAGTTTTCTTATCAAACTAAGATCTACATTATTATTAGTATTTTCTATTTCATC
Source organism: Desulfoconvexum algidum (assembly GCF_055382125.1). Taxonomy (NCBI): domain Bacteria; kingdom Pseudomonadati; phylum Thermodesulfobacteriota; class Desulfobacteria; order Desulfobacterales; family Desulfobacteraceae; genus Desulfoconvexum; species Desulfoconvexum algidum. The sequence continues at coordinate 78,042 of NZ_AP042394.1, forward strand.
TAACTTGCATTCAGGGACTTTAATTTTTAACGGTGCATGAAGACCCTCAAAATATGTTGTCGCTTGTCCTGGCTCATGGCGTGCTAAATCACGTATTTGCAATTCTTCAAGGGTCATAGTTGTACCAACAATCTCCCGATCATCCTTTGCAACTAAGCGATGGACTATTTTAACATCGGTGTTTTTTAAAACATCGGAAATCAACTTGGAAGGGATCTGGTCCACAATCATAATACCTTGACCATATGAACGAATTTCGGATAGAATGTCAGCGAATACTTCAACACCTTTGGCCTTGCTATTACTTCCGTGCTCACCCTGTCCTTCAGGTTTTGAGAGTAACCGATGTGCTTCTTCAATTACAAGAAGATGTTCAAGTCCGTCGGGGCGTTTGCCTGACAAATGTTGGGATTCTCTGTATTCATATAGTTTAATTAAGATCAGGGCCATTACAAAAGATTTTTCCTCATTGTCAGCAAATGGCCAAATCTCTAAGACGCAAGGTTTTTTAAGCAGCCAATCCATCGAAACTGAGTTCCTAGTATCAAGGAGTTGCCCTTTTGTCCCTTTCGTCAGGCTTGTTAAACGTGCGCGTAATGCCCCCAACAGGCTTCCTCCATAATCAGTCATGCTTGGAAAAAAACCTTCAATCGCTTCTTGTACTAGTGGAATTAGATCTGACAGTTGGGGAAGAAAAAGATCCCGAATAGGGCCACTAACTGGTACTCCGAGTTGTTTTGCTGATTGTTCAAGTAATTCATTTTTTCCGCTACCCAGATCCCATCCAAAAGCCTCATAGACACGATAGATAATGTCCTCTAAAATATACGGCATACTTGAATACATACCAAGAGATGCGTTAAATGCAGCTTTAAGATGATCAATATGTGATATGAGACCAACTTCTTGTTCAAAATCAAATGGATTAAGTGCAAGGGTAGAACCAGTCTGGTGGCCAAGAGTGAAAACTTGTAAATCAGGGATTTTATTTTGTAGATGCCGATACTCAGACTTAACAGGTTCGATAACAAGGAATGGTATCTTCAGCTCTTCCCAAGCCTGCAATAGCAGGTATCGCATTGTATTACTTTTACCAGATCCGGTTGCACCTGTCACAAAACAATGACGGTTTAGCTGCTCGGTCGTTATATAGACTGGATTTGATGTTTCTACCGAACGGTCAACTATGCATCCCAATTTGATTTTTTTAGTTTGAGATTTAAATATCGACTTCCCCTGAGAACGGCCGTAGTCAGTTATCTCTTCTACGGGTAGATATGGTACTTCATAAAAAGGCAGTCCGGCAGTCACGGCTAATTCAGATGAAGTCATATAGGTGTATAAACCTGTGTATCCGGCACCAAGGAGATGATTCTGTTCATATGAATCATTAGCCACAGAAAATAGGTTTACTGAATTTTGGACCTTATAAGACCGAACTGGATCAATATGGCTTTTCTCGCCGCTGATCATACCTGCGTATATCCGGGAAGCTTTTTCACATGTAGACAAGTCTCGTGACAGGATTGTTGTCCCAACTTTCCACATTCCTATGCCACGGCTATTTTGTGTACGTTGAGACATTTCATCAAGCTGCCGAACGATATTCTCGGCCGTTTTGCTAGTTCGTTCATTCGTAATTGAGCCTGTTTCTGTTTTTCCGTCAGTAACATTATCCCCGTAAGTTTTCTGGTGTGAGCTACCTGACTGCTGTTGTGTCGACGTACCAGTGGTGTTTTGTTTTAGTGCTTTGTCTCCACCAGACGCAAATGCTTTTAAATTTTGTTTAACACGATCGCCAAGATTACCTTTTTGATGCGGAACACCAGCGGATTCTTGTGTTCCTGTCATTTCTGATTTCTGAGTCCCGTCGGTGAATGAGTTTGACCAGCCTTGAGTGTTTTGATAACTTGAACTGTATTGAAGAGAAGCCTTTTTTAATAAATTTGCCTGGTCATGAAGTTGTTCAATTCTAACTTGAAAATCGGATAATTCGTTATCAAGTAATGGTGTCGCCACAACAGCAACAGCAAATTCTTGCCCGTTCATTGCATCTAACAGTCGCTCAACTCCAGCTGTAGCGTCAATTGGGGGTGAATCGTTTGTGTCTTTACTCTGTGATACTGAAGGAACTCCTTTTATAATATGCTTTTCAGGAAGTCCAATTATATTTTTTATGTATGTTGCTTTCTCCTCTCCATGCATTTGTTCAAATACACAGCCTGGTAAAATACCTCGAAGACTATATTGGAGAGCCTTAAATACCTTTAAAAGTTTCTCATGATCTTTTTTATTATTAACATGGAGCCCGAGGCAGAGATCAGTTTGGTCATCTATGACAGACAAAAAATAGATGAATGGTGTGCCAAAAACATGTAAAATTCTGTAAAATTCTTCAAGTGCTTTCGCAATATTTTCTCGTTTTCTATATTTTATCCCCGTAATTCTGATAAGGCGAAAATGTTCTATCGTTGGTATTTCTGTAATTTCATCCCTTGGTAAATCGGTAGATAAATATTCACCGATGCGTCGTCTTTCTATAGCATTCTTAAAATCATCAAGCATTGACCAGATGCGCGAAAGAGATTCAGTCTCAGACAATTTATCGGTATGTTTAATTGTTCTTTCTTCTGGATCAATATCATTCATAAACCACCTATTAGTTGTTACGCATAATGCTATGCTGCCAAAGGGATAGAGGTATCGTTTGTCCAAAATTCCAATCTATTCGCCCACCCTCCATCTCACTAAATTTTTTTATTGCCTCTTTGGCCAAAGAAGTATTAAGCCAGCCAGACAATAAAATATTCTCTACAGCGTCTGGAATGGTTTGTGATATACATTTAACAAAATTATCGATACGAAGATCAGATGGAATAATCTGGCGAGTGTCGCCTTCATCAGTAAAAAAGTCTCTCGGTTGATTCCTCAATAACATCAATTTTATTTCCTTTTCGAATCCGGAGGAATTTACACTGTTTTTAAATTCAGGAGAATACTTTTTAACAATATGCCTTAACCAATTACGTAATGACCATTCGGGAAAAAATCTCCAATGTAGCTTCCCACGTAGTACAATACCAATAGCCAATCTATCCATCGTCAGATCGATGTGAATTGTTCCAGCGCATACTAAAGTCACTTCATTCCGATTTATAGTGGGCTCTTTTATCTCTAAGTCACAAAATTTTTTAAAATTAATAATATCATTGTGATTTGTATACAATATGATTTGACATTTAAGTTCCTCTGGATCTACGTCATAATAATCGCTAAGTTCTGTAACTATGGATACATTCCCTTGATCATAATCAAAGAGTGATCGACCTCTGATCGGGATCGTTTCCCATGTGGTGTTATCATCAGATAATCGCTCAAAAGCGATTGCATAACCATCAATATATTCGATAGCAATCGGTCTGGGAACATTTGTTGTCTCAATTAAATTTAATGGATTTTCAGTGATATTTTTGGATATGTCGCCTTCATAAGAGAGAAAAAAATCGGAAAGATCAACATAAGGATATACTTTCGAATCTATATCAATATTTATAGGTAATAACATTTTATCATGTAAAGAACATGCTTGTATTGCAGTCTGAAGGAATGGTTCATTCTCTAATTGAGTTCTCCATTCCTTTCGAATTTTTGTTGCTTCGCCAATAAAACGAAGGGTATGATCGACATGGGACCAAGGTACCGGCGAATTTGTATTAGTTAGAGAATTGTTTTTTGATAAATTAAAAATAGCGTGGTCGATATTTTTGTTGGTGGCCTTGTAAATATCTTCACAAAAAGCACGGTGCTTATTCATCTCGTTTTCAATACCTTGAAAACATTTCTCCCATTTGTTCATCACGAAATTTCCATTTAGTCACATTTCTTGACAAGTTCCTTAAGTTTATGAACTATAGCCTCTATATTGGAAGATAGTTGGTTCATCTTTTTTTCTTTTTCTTTTTTATTACGGTTGAGTAGACTGTTTTCGGTAATGCTTTCTATGAAATCAGAATTTGGGATTGTTTTATTTAAATCTTCAATTATAGCATTTAGCAATCTTTTATTATTCTTTTTTTCTTCAGAAAGTTTTTCAGCGTGTCCTTGCCTTAAACTATCAATTTTATCTTGGTAGTCATTGCTTTGATTATATAATGTTTTTTGATAGTCACTATCACGTTTAGCTATTTCCGTAGAAAGTTTTTCAGAGTATTCTCGCTCTAAATTTTTAATTTTATCTTGGTATTTATTATTTTGGTTAGTAAGTTTTTTCTGGAAGGAGCTTTCATGTTCAGCCATATCAGCATTTTGTAGTATGCACAAAAGCTGATTGTCCATAAAATCGAGATTTTGTGTAATTTCATCGCTGTTCTTTTTTAATATTGCTTTAAGCAAATCCAGACGCTGTTCTTTTGATAAGTCTTTTGGAAGTTTTTCCCATACAGAATTCGATTCAACATAAGCAGACACAAGTTCTTGTCTAAGTCGGCGTTTCTCCTGTAAAAGCAGTTCAAAAGCAGCGCGATTTGCTGATAAAATTTCAAAAGCTCGATTTATACCCGCATCCATAGTGCTAATATTCCCAGTTGCTTTCAGGTTTTTATTCGTCAACTTATTTAGATTCGGTTACACTTTTAGACGTATTACTTTGTTTTCCTCCAATAGTTTCCACTTGTTCTGGTGAAACTAACTGGAATGATTGACGCCAATGATCAATATATGTATCTCGGACGAGTTCGATAATGTTAATTGAAAAATCTTTAGCAGTTTCACCAAGGCTCAAACTTGATATCGCCGAATCAATTTCTTTGATATCTTTTTTGAAAAAAGCTAAAAGCTCACTGCGTAATGTTGCCTGCTGTCCAAGAACCCATTCGATACATTCTTTATTATCTGATAAACTTTTCAGTTGCTCATTAATTTTTTCCATGTCGCTCACCTTACCCTCCATTTTTATTTAATGAAAACTTCCTTAGTAATGCTAAATTTAAATTAAAAAAGCAAATTTAAATTTTTGACCGTTAGAGTCTTTCATGTATTGAAATATCTGTCAATACATGCGCAGTGGATCTGTAACCATATTTTGATGTTACAAAGCAATCGTGATTTTTTAAAATGCTGACAAATCAAACTGTATTATTCCGTCCATACACAAGAACTGGTTAACTTTCATCTATAAGTTAACCAGTTCTTTTCGGGTAGGTCAGTAATCAGAAGCGCCCCCAAATCCACCAAATCCACCAATTCCCCCTATTTCCCAAGCTCATTAAGTAATACAAACGAAACAGCTCCTACTCAGTATTGGGTTAGCAAGTAATATAATTTTTCCCCTGTCGCCGCCATGTATATATGTTGTGGTTGGTTCAGAAACCAAAAGTCATGAATGACGGTGAAGAATGATGCCCTCCAATTATATTTTAGAGGGCACCACAATGGATCTCTTTTTATATTCTGGGTGACTTGGGTTTAGTTGATTTGAATGGTTATTTAAATCAGAATTAGTGGGTCGATAATCATCATCAATTCGGTCTTCCCAATCTTCTGGCCTAAAATCGTCCTCTCTACTCTGCCAATATGCATCGTTATTTGGATTGCATTGATTGGCATGGTTGTCATTATTGTTTTTACTCATAGTGGAATCCTTTTTTTTTGTTCATTTCAAAAAACTTCTCACATTCAACAGCTCACAAAAATAGATCAGTAATCGTCTTTACACAGCGGCCAATCGTATCCACCGTTCGGATCGATGTATTCTTTTTGTTGCTTTGATTCCCACCCCATCTCTTTCAATAAAGCTTTCCAATTCTTTGGACGTTTTTCATAACCCAAATCTTGCCAAAAAGACTTATTGTTGGGGTTTTTGCCATTCGCATGGCGAGAATTGAACTTAAGATTTTTTTCAGACATAACAGCGTCCTCCATATAAAATGGTTAATAAAAAATAACAATTATATGTAGAACCGCTGAAAATCAGATGATTGACGTGACAATACCCAAAGATTTCCACTTTAAATAACGATGCTCCGAAGCGCTTATAGACGGTCCATTGCCATTGATATTAAAGCTACGGACTAACGATTTCTTCTTAACAAACCAAACTGTTATATGTCAAATACTTTTAAAGTAGGGCTTAGGTCCAATTCCAAAAGGATCTTTCATTTTCTCCACGTATGGGTAAAATGGTTTTGAAACAATCATTATTATCTGTGAGGGAAAAATGGAATCAAAAATAATCAGTTTCACACGAAAAGAGCTGTATGATCAGGTGTGGTCTATACCTATGATAAAGCTTGCAAAAAAATATGGGTTGTCAGGTCGTGGCCTATCAAAAATCTGCAACAAACATGATATCCCCTGTCCTCCACGTGGATACTGGGCAAAACTTCAGGCAGGTAAAAAGGTTAAAAAAATTCCACTGCCCTCAACTGAAAGTACAGACGCTATAAGGCTCGAAGATTCTCCTGGTGAAAAACCAGAAAAAAAGATTGCTGATGACTTTGTTGAGAAAAATAAAATCGAGTCAATTCCTGTCAAAAAAACTTTAAAAGGGGCTCACCCCTTAATCAAAAAGACATCCGATTATTTTAAAACGGTTTCGAAAAAAGTAGATGAAATGCTGGAGCCGCCAATAGATAAATATCTTGATATTACAGTTTCCCCAGGGGCTCTTAGAAGAGGTCTCCTCATCATGGATGCTGTTATTAGAGTGCTTGATTCAAAAGGTTTTCCTGTTGTCATTGAAAACTCAAGAACCCAGGTTAAAATCTTTGATATAAGTATTCAAATCCAGCTGAAAGAAGAATACAAAACTGTTCCCAAAAAACCTAAAGATCACAATTTAGAATGGAATTATCAATTTGGATATACGAATAAGTATAGCCCCTATAGTTATGATAGAATTCCTTCTGGTGTTCTGTGCCTTTCTATAGACGAATGGGTTGGTGGACCAGGAACCCAGCAGAAAAACTGGCGTGATATAAAGTCAGCAGTTCTTGAGGACCGATTACCTAAGTTTATTTCAGGCCTGATACAAATCGCTGCAATAAAAAGTGAAGAAACCAGACAGCGAAAAGAAGAAGAACGATTAAGGGAAGAACACAAAAAAATCCTTCAGCAGAAAGTAGATGAGTACAATTTTGAAAAAGAGCGTGTTTCTGGCTTGCTTGAAGATTCCGACAACTGGAACAAGGCTTTTGTATTAAGGCAATACATCGCCGAGGTTGAAAAATGCTTAAAAAATGGAGAGAGTATCTCATTTATAGAAGGGAGTGTTGAGGCTTGGATGGAATGGGCTAAAAATCAGGCAGATCGGCTTGATCCCTTGAATGATAGTCCACCCTCAATTCTGGATCATGCTGAAGAACTTGAAAGAGCCAGTCAAAGGCAGAGCTGGTGGTAAGTATGAAAACTGCAAAAACACCACAGGATCTGAAACCCTTCATAGAACTCTGCAAAGCTGGTAAATTATTCGAGGTGCAAAAATGGATTGAAGATGGCAAGCCTTTTCTTCTTCCAGATCAAAAGGCAGGCACAAGGTGGAAATCGCCATTAGAATATACAATGGAAAGAGGATTTCATAGCCTTGTCCAGGTTTTGCTTGAAGCTGGTACACCGGTTTCTGTTTTCAGATACGATGCCTTATCACATGCAATTGAACTGAAACGCCTGGATCTAATCAAACTTCTTGCAAAGCACGGTGCGGATCTTAAATCAGCTTGTATGGTTCAAGTCTTTGAAACCTGGACACCGGAAATCATGGACTATTTCATTGAAAATGGAGCTGACCTTGAAACAGATTCTCCTCTTGCAGTCGCTCTGACATGGCGTATCAAGACAGCACTGGGAGTTTATAAAAGGTATAAAGATAGTTTTCCGTCCTTTAAGGATCAATTGAATATTGCACTCAGATGTCACTGTAAGGAAGGCGATACAAAATGGGCGTCATTATTGCTTTGGGCAGGAGCCGATCCCTACAGCCATGGTCCCTATGATGTACATGATGATGTGGGTTACGATACAAGTGCTTTTGAACAGGCTATTTTAGGACGCCACAACGAGATTCTTGAACTGAAGAAGATGAAGATCAATCTTAAAAGGCCTGAAATAGCAGATGTTTTTGAATCTGCATGTAGATTTGCCAGATTCGAATCTGTTGAGAAGATGCTTGACCAAGGTTTCAAACCAACTATGATGGAAGATCCATCAATCGTCATACAGATCCTTCTTGATTCCATTGACTGGGACTATAGCAATTTATTTTCTGAAAACAGAAAAAGAAAGAATATCGATACTTATGAAACAAAACAAAAGATGAGACTCATTCATCTGCTGGCGAGACACGGTTTCAAGTGGACGCCAAAAGATAGGTCTGAGATTGCCTCGGCAAGAAGATCCCTTTTGAAAATGAAACCAGATTATACAATGGAATTTATCTGGATTATGGGGGGATATGACGCCTGCAAAGTGGAGGATATCAAAGAGCTGATAAGGACACCAACAATGAGCTTGTTGATTTCTGAGCATCGATCCAGGCTAAAAGAGTTACTGGCGAGTTTTAAAAAACCTGACTAACTTCCATGTAAAAATCGAAGAATTTGGCTAAAAATCTGAGATCGAAGAATTCCGATTATCGACTAAATTTGATGTTAGAAGTGGCAATTCATCTCCAGAAATGCCATTAAGTTAAATCGCATCATATGTTCAATCGATATTCAACTCAAAATAAAATCTGAGTAAGAGATTATATAGGTTTAAGCTACAATTATACGTTGAGGCAGTTTAAAAATTCCTCTGATTTTACATTCATGTTTTTTGATGGTTTTAAAACATCTCGAGCAAGGTCCTCTTTTGATTTTAATAATTCATCAAGTTTTTTTTCAAAGGTTTGAAATCGATCATCAAAAATAATCGGATAATATACCTTAACAGGTCTTATTTGCCCGATCCTGTGAACACGATCCGTTGCTTGGTTTTCTTTGGCTGGGTTCCAAGGGCGTGTATAATGAATTACATGGTTAGCTTCGGTGATATTTAAACCGACTCCGGCAACTTGATGTCCTAAAATAATGATATTAAACCCTTCTTTTTCTGAGAATATGTCAATTACTTGTTGCCTGTTTGCATTTAATTCGCCATTGATAATATCTGGAAGTAGATGGAATCTTTGTTGAATCTCATCGCGTAGTATCCGTTGGATTTTTTTGAAATCTGTGAAGATAATAACTTTTTCAGATTTTTTTTTAATCTCAGAAATAATATCCATAGTCTCATTCAACTTTGGACATGAAATTTTGGTGGACCCGTTAGAGAGCTCTTCTACAGCAGAAGGATGTGCACATGCCATACGAAGCTTTTGAATCGCTCCCAAGGCCGCTTTCCCACCACCCGCCTTTCCATCTCTGGCAATTTTACAATAAATATCAAACTGTTCCTTACCAAAAACTGTGGGCCTAACAATTATCTCTTTTTGAGGCAGATCTTTTAAAATATCTGATTTCAATCTTCGAAGATAATACCCTTGAATTTCATTCAACAACCTTTTGACATGAACATCTCGGTTGTCATCATCCTCATTAATAATAGGACGTTCATATTCTTTTCTAAAATCAGCCCAACTTTTTAACAGGCCAGGTTGAACAAAATCCATAATACACCAAAATTCAATCAATCCATTCTCAACAGGGGTCCCGGATAGGGCAACCCGATGTCTAGATTTTAATGCTTTAACAGCACATGTTCTTTGAGTTGTTGGATTTTTTGCATACTGAGCTTCATCACAGACAACCATATCCCATGAAATGGTACCCAACCTGGCCTGATCCCGTCTTAAAGTGTCATACGTTGCTAAAATAATGTCAAATTTATTTAGAAAATCCTCGGAGAAAATTCGATGTGGTCCGTCATACCTATAAATTGTTAATTGGCCATTTGAGAAAGAGGCAATTTCTCTTTCCCAATTTTCAATCAAAGTTTTCGGCAAGATAACTAAATGTGGGCCTTTAGTCTTTTTTTCAGATTTTAATTTTAAACAATGAGTTATTACTTGTACCGTTTTCCCTAAACCCATATCATCTGCAAGGAGGCCTCCGATAGATCTTGTGGACAGCCTGTTAAGCCATCGATAGCCAATCAACTGATGAGGGTGAAGAGTACCATTTAAAGTTTCAGGAGGAGAAATGTCTGGTAAATCTGTTGGTAAAATTGATGGAGTTTCAAGGTGTGTCTCTTCTGAATAGCCTAAAACTTCCACATTTTCGATAATATCGAGAATACTTCCAGGTGGAATTTTCAGAGTACCGTCAGGTTGCGCTTCAAATTCTTTAATACTTTCTTCAAAGTTTTCGAATTCATCAGGATCTATCCGAACCCAGTCTCCTTCATCAGTTTGCACAAATTCATCACCGGTTTCTTTTGCTTTTTGGGCAAGCTTTTTTAAGGTTTCAGGGGATAATTGAGTATCTGGGGTTGTTTCATTATCTTCGCCTGGTGACCAGTCATCCAATTTGACTTTAGGTATTCCATCAAACCACCCGCCAGTCGATTTGTTTACATGTAAATAGGGTCTTGAATTATATACCTTAGTTCGTATTCCCTTAACTCTTTTACTAAAAAGAGACAGATCAAATCCATCAGGAATTATTTGCTCGGGTGTCGTCAATAATCGCGGAATATCTTGGCCTTTAATTTCTCCTCTCTCAGGAAGTTTGGATAAGTTTTGTCTGGCTTTTTTATCGATTACAATACGATTGCGTTTATTATCAGCTCCTGGCTTTGTTAAAACAGAAGGAGGAGTGTCTTGGATAAGCGATTGAGGATCATCAATGCCATACTCATCAAGTTTGACATCTTTGAAATTAGGAATAAGGGTAAGATTACCTGATTCTTCTTCTTTTAAATCTAAACCAACGTCTGTTTGAAACTCATAGTTTTCTGTCTGAAGGTACTTATCAATTTTGGCATCAATCTCTTGGGCTATCTTTTTTGTTTTTGCTATATATAATATCCGATCATCAAGATCCCACGAATCTTTTCTATCCTGGGCGGCTTCAAAAACTGAAGCTTGATCACCCGTTAAGGGAATAATTTGGTCTTCATTAAGATAAAAAACTTGTCCATAACGAGGGTAATCTTTTTCGTTTAATGAACCTACATCTGGGTGATGTGCTTGGGCAGTTATTTTAAAATTTTTGTCACCAATATGGGAATTGGTTTTTAGCTCGACAGGTAGTTTTTCTGGAATGGGCAAATTAATGGCATCAAATATATCTTGATCTTGAGTTGAGTCTAATTTTTGATAAACATCATAAGAAACGAGCCAATGATTATTGTCCACAGCTTTAATTAAGTCTTCCTCCCAAAGACTTTCTAAAGCAGACCATTTACCACCCTCATGAAGCAGCCCAGAAAGAACATCAGGTTCGTTTTTATTTAAAGGGAATACTGGGGCTTTTTTCCCTTCAAAAAATACATTAATTCCTTGTGGTGAATAATTAATCTTGATTTGATCTTTCTTTTTTTTTGAAAAGAGTTTCATCATCTCCTCAGAAGGCTATTTATAATTGGTTGGGTTTTATATTCCCAATTTTCACGATGAATTATTCTACCATTCCAGTCTGACAGTGTTATCGTTTCGTTGATACTCTTATAGTCTTCAGGCTTACCATCACTTACATTGCTGCGCTTCCAAAACTGTTTGAAGATTGAATTAGGATAAACATAGGCAGCATTACCGACTTTTTTAAATTCAACAACACCAAATTTGCCAAAATCTATTAGAAACCCTTGACCAGACAGAATTTCTTTTACCTGTAAAACATGATCTGAAGAAACATAAATTTTCCAGAAATCGGCCCTTTCCCCTTCAAAAAAAGATTCTATATGATGGAGCATTATCCATTTGTTAAATTGACGTATAGCGTCCTCTGACACTTTGCTCCAAAAGGTAGTCTCCGTTTCGATTAGTTTTTTTGAAGTAAAGGGTGCTCCAAAGCTGCTATATATCAAAGAGGCTATTTGATTGTCCCACAATTTTATATCTGGCAGAATGTTAAGATAGTGTTGGCAAAACCGTTTTAAATAACCAGCATTTGTTGCATCTGTATATTCATTAAATACCCTGACAGGGAGTTCTTTTTTGAGACTGTTTTTCGAGCAAATGCATAGAAACCATCGCCAGGCTGTTTTCCACAAGCCATAATCATTTTCAATATGACTTTCAGATAGATAGGCATCAAAGTTTTTATACTGGTCCTTTTTCTGATATTTTTTAATCAATCCTCTTACGAGCTTGTCGCTCATGAACCATTCAGTTATATGCGGAGAAATGTTTTTATTATCTAAGAGCACTTTGAAGCTTTTAATAGAAATAAGATTTTTCAAAGTATTTTCTAACAGATCGTGAGGATATTTCTTTATGAGTTTGAACCACCCTCTCAGAATAATCTGATTCCGGGGACGTATTAAAAGTACCTTTGACGCTTTATTATTTATTTCATCGTCAGTGCTTGAACACAGCAGTTCAAGGCATACTTTGATTTCTTTAGAATCAAATTTAAATGCTAGTTCTGACAATTTTTCATTGGGACATTGTTTAAGCTTTTCTTTTACCTGGTTAAGAACTGATTCTTCTAATATGATTTCTTTTCCCGAACGATTGGGATGTTCCTCCCTTATTCGAGTTAGAATCTTTTCTAAATGCAAAGGTTTGAAGTTGAATTCCATATCTCAACGAATGATCTCTTTTAAAATTCTTTGAAATTCTTTTAACACATCTCTTTCTTTAAGCAGGATTGTAATCTCAACACGCCTTGCCTCAGCACAAGTGTCCTCTATGCATGTATTTGGGAAACGAGTTGCAGCGTATCCTGCCGTAATAGCTTTGTCATTGAATAATTTCAAATGCGGTTTCATGGCAGGTTCATTGGATAAAAAATGATGTACTTGACCTGCTCGACGTCTGGATAGATAAGGATTTGCGTTATTAAGGTCTTTTCTATCTGTATGCCCTGCAATCTCGATTACATTGATGAGCTTTAAAAAATCAGGGTATTTAGAAACAATTTCTATATATTTCGGCACAGCCCGTCGCAATATTTCTTCAGCTTCTTGACCAAGATCTGAATCTCCAAAGCCGAACCTAAGATTTTTATCGCTAATTATTAACGCACCTGTGTCAGGGTCAATATGTATATTTGAAATAGTTGCTAATTCTTTATCATTGCGGATTTCATTAATAACTTTTTGCCACTTTTCCAGCATTTCAGTAGGTTCAATCAATTTGTGACCGATTTCAAGAATGGTTACAACTGTGGTAAGGGCAAAAATCATTAACAAACCTGCCATAAGATCGCTGTATGATGCCCAGAAATTTTCAGGTTCGAATTTTTTGGTTGAACCCCAGGAGCTATTATGTTTTTTGACAGTGAGCATCATTTATTCCACATTCTTCCCAGTAAACCTTTTTTCACAGGTTGGGACAATGTTTCATTTGTTAAAGTGTTTTTGAGTTCATCAAATGTTTGTGCCATCTTTATATTGGCAATTTGACTTTCTTGCAGTGTGCTAAAGGAGGTTTCATTGAAAAATTTAGAAATTGAGTCAATCTTGTCATCAATGGCAATTATCGAGTTCAATAGTTTGCCGTCCCCATTGTCATTTTCAGGGACTCGATTGGTTTTAATAATATTTTTAATGTGTTCTAAATGCGTGCTTATTTCTTTAATATGTCCATTGTATTCGGAGTCTTCTTTGTTTTTTAAAGAATCTGATCCGTTTAGATTTTTATTCAACTGGTTAAGCTGGTTTATCATTGGCCCTTCAGGCCCCAATAGTTTGAAATTTGATTGTAAGCTGGGAATTACTTTAGCAAACAGATTATGAAGATCTGTTTTAATCGTCAGAAGCATTTGACTGGAATCTTTTAAAACATTGGCAGCTTTTGCCGCTTCATTTATATTCGGTGCAACCATATCTTTGGTGGTACTATTTAATTCTTTGATTATATCCTTTTGAGCACTGATCTCAGATCCAATTGTTTGGAATGTTTCATTGAGATCAGCTAAAAGAGCAGGGAGTTCTTCAATGATCTCTGAAGTTTCAAAAAGAGTTCCACTAAACCGTTCGGCAACTTCTGCTACCTTGCCATCAAATGATTCAAGTGCCTTTAAGAGATTTGTCCCAACACCTTCTTGAAGTTCCCCGATTGTTAATCTCATTAATTCAACAACACCTTCGGTATTATCAGTGATATTTTGCCAGGAGGCAGTGAGATCTTCTCTGGTCTTTGTTAAGACCTCAATTTGTTTTTCCATGGTATCTCTTAAAATTTCATGACCATCTTTCGCCTTTTCAGCAGATTCTCCAAGCAATGTTGCAGCGGTAACTACATGGTCTGCCGATGATTTCAACTGGCCGGAAATGCTTTCAAGGCTCTCCAAACTATCTCCAAGGATTTGACCTGCTCTGCTTGTTTTTTCTATTAATTCTGCCTGGCCTTTAAAATGTTTTTGTAAGCTCTCAGCAAAGTGTATCATTTGGTCTTTAATATCTGATTGAGCCTCTGTTGTTTCCTTTACAATAACTGATAGTTCTTTAAACACTTCTCTAAATTTAGTGTCAAAAAGTTCCACCAAGCCTTTTGACGTATCGGAATTGTTTTTTTGCAAATTTTCTAACAATAATGAAAAATCATATCTCAATGGGTTTAGTTCTGCGCCGATGGCTTCACCGATTTTGGGGCCTAACTTTGTTACAATATCTGTAGCAAGAGTCTGCATACTATGTTTAATATCTATTTGTGTTTCTAAATATTGGGCCGAGAATTTTTCGCTGGAATGGTATGGGAAACATTTGCATACACTCTCATCAAATGAAAGGAATGTATCTTCAAGCCGGGTTATTTGGACTTTATATACGAAAGAAAATAAAACGGAAAAAAGAATACCTAACAATGAGGATGAAAAAGCTAGAGATAGTCCAGCCATTAAGGATTTGACACCTTTGGCCATACCTGCAACATCCTCTGGGTTCACCTCGGCCAAACCCAGCACAAGACCAAGAAAAGTACCAAAAATACCAACGGAAACAAATATCCCTGGAAGCGCATTGGCAAGTCGTTGATTTCTTATTCTATCAAGAACAATTTCCGGAGTTAAAAAATCTTTTATTCGGATAGGAGAGGATGCCTTTTCATCATCACCGATACGAGAGTTAGACCAGGCCTCTTTATATTCTTGGGATCTGTCGTATCCCCACGGAATGGTTTTTTTAATTATTTCCAGAATAAAGAGTCGAATCTCGCCACTTGATTTTTTTTTGGGAGCATTCTTATTCATTCCGGTAATAACGGTGTTAAATTGTCCTGTTCTATTAAAAATAGGAAGTAGAACATGAAAACAAAATATAATAAAAATTAATACCTGTAATGATAAATATGAAAGACAAAAAGGATCACTCAGCACTTGTGATAACCATTTTGTTATAGAAATATTCATTTTGATAGCCCCAGGGTCTGATTCTAAAATATTAATTAAACAGGCCAATCCGAATAACGCTGTTTAAATCTGTAAATTGCAATATCAATATAAGTAGATATTGTAAAGGCACGAACGACTTAAAACCATATGTATTCATTATGAAAGAGTATGCGATTTGATTCACCGTTTGTAAGTAGGTTATGTGTTTGTATTAATCATTACAGCGGTAAGGCTTTGGTTATGGGTATTTTTCGAGGAGAAAACAGGGTTTGAGCAGGAATAACGGAAATTCATATAAATTTACTATATTTATTTGATTTTACAGTGATTAAGCGATATTGAGATGGTGGTACGGTATGTAAATAGTTAAAAAGACCGGGAATTATAGATCTGGACTAATAAAAATGGATACAACCGTAGAAAATAAAACACATAAGTCTCCAAACTTTTCATTTCTTTCTGAGCACAGCACTCTTCTTGCCCAATGCGCTGTACAGGCAGAACGATATGTTTTTGATGATCCTAATACATCATTGATCAAGCTACGTCAGTTCGGCGAATTACTAGCCCAGGAGGTAGCTGCAAGGACAGGTATTGATGTATTTCCAGAGGACAATGCCATAACCGTCTTAAGAAAGCTGGAAGATGGCAATATCCTTACACCCAAGGCTGCCCAGTTATTCCATAGTTTAAGAAAGACAGGCAATAAAGCAGTGCATCAACTTGTCGGTGACCAGGGTGAAGCCTTGTATCATCTGCGGATGGCAAGGCAGTTGGCTGTATGGTTCCATAAAGTCTTTGGAGCGAATCCTGACATTGCCAAAGGCCCATTTATTCCTCCTCCTGATCCGACCCAGGCAGATACTGACCTTAAAGACGAGCTTAGACAGCTGAGAAAACAGCTGGCAAAGGCTCAGGAGAAAGTGGATCTGGTAGAAGGTCAGGAGATGGAAATACAGAAAATGTATGACGATCTTGATGCTGCCTTTTCCCTTGCCCAGGAAACCGAAGAACAGCTTATAGCAGAGAAACAAAAGCATCAGGAATATATTGAGGAACTCAAAACCAAGGCGAAAGCAGAACCGAAAGCTATTCACTTTGCCCTTGCTAAAGCGGCTACTGCTGATGAGGAAATTGACCTGAATGAAGCCGACACCAGAAAAATCATTGATGCACAGCTCAGGGAAGCAGGCTGGGAAACAGATACCAAAAAGCTGACTTATAAAAAAGGTGTTCGTCCGGCAAAAGGTAAAAATATGGCCATATCAGAATGGCCGACTAAGAAAGGCCCTGCTGACTATGTCCTTTTTGTGGGACTCACTGCCATTGGTATAGTGGAAGCAAAACGAAAAAATAAAGATGTCTCTGGGTCAATAGAACAGTCCAAAAGATACAGCAAGGGCTTTACCGCAAAAGAAGGGTGGGAGCTTGCCGGTGGACCATGGGGCAAATATAATGTGCCGTTCCTGTTTGCAACCAATGGAAAACCGTTCTTAAGGCAGCTGAAAACAAAAAGTGGTATCTGGTTCCTTGATGGAAGACTGCCCACCAATCATCCCAGGCCTTTGGATTCCTGGTACACACCTGATGGACTCAAGGCACTTCTCAATATAGATGTTAAAGATGCGGCAGAAAAATTGGAAAAAGAGCCGATGGATTACCTGGGATTAAGGGAATATCAGGTAGAAGCCATCAAAGCTGCTGAAAAGGCAATTGCCGATGAAAAACAACAAATTCTTTTGGCTATGGCAACAGGGACCGGGAAAACCAGAACCTGTATTGGACTGTCATACAGACTCCTCAAGGCTAAACGATTCAGGCGTATTCTGTTTCTGGTGGATAGGACATCATTGGGTGAGCAGGCTGCCGGTGCTTTCAACGATGTAAAACTGGAAAACCTTCAATCCTTTTCTGACATATATGATGTAAAAGAATTAGGGGATATTACCCCTGAGATCGATACCCGACTACATATTGCAACCATCCAGGGAATGATGATGCGACTACTGTATCCTGGTAAAGACACCATACCACTGGCTGTTGACCAATACGATTGCATAATTGTGGATGAATGTCACAGAGGGTATGCATTGGACCGTGAAATGACAGAAGGTGAACTGTCTTTTAGAAGTGATAGGGATTACATATCAAAATATACACGGGTATTGGATCATTTTGATGCCGTAAAGATTGGTCTTACGGCAACCCCTGCATTACACACCACTGAAATTTTCGATGAACCTGTTTATACGTATTCGTATCGGCAAGCCGTCATTGAAGGATATCTGCGGGACCATGAACCTCCCATCCGTATTCTGACAAAGTTGGTGGATGAGGGCATGACCTGGAAAGTAAATGAAGACATAGCAGTATATCATGTCAATTCTGGGACGATGTCTTCCCATAAAACACCCGATGAAGTCACCATTGAGGTCGAAAAATATAATACCTATGTCATAACGGAAAACTTTAACAAAACAATCTGTGCTGAACTTGCCAAACATATAGATCCTGATTTGCCCGGGAAAACACTTGTATTCTGTGCAACAGACAGCCATGCAGATATGGTTGTCTCTATGCTCAAGGAAGCATTTGAAGACCAATATGGTGCAGTGGATGATGATGCCGTTGTTAAGATTACCGCTGCCGCAGATAAGCCCATGGATAAGATCAGACGGTATAAGCTGGAAAAGTTTCCTTCTGTAGCTGTAACCGTGGATCTTCTGACCACAGGCATTGATGTGCCAGAGATTGTAAATTTGGTTTTCATTAGAAGGGTTAAAAGCAGAATCCTATATGAGCAGATGATTGGCAGGGCCACACGGCTATGTGATGAAATAGGAAAAGACCTGTTTAGAATATATGACACCGTAGACCTCTATGCTGCATTGGAACCGTATTCCACAATGAAGCCGGTTGTTCCCAATCCTAAGATAACCATTGTCCAGATGGTGGAAGAGCTTGTCAAAGTTGAGGAAGAGGACCATAGAAAAGAAATTCGAGATCAGATAGCTGCAAAGATGCAGTACAAAAAACGACTGATCAAAGACAAGGCTTTAGATCAATTCAAGATGATGGCCGGGGGAACACCAGAACAGGTCATAGGCAAGCTTTTGAAAATGTCAGGGGATGAGGTCAAAGACTTTTTTGTTGCCCGCCCTGATCTGCCAAAGTTCCTGGATGACCTAAAAGCCGAAAAAGAAAAAGTCTTGATCATATCCGGCCATGAAGATGAAGTGATTGATGTATCCCATGGATATGGAGAATATGAAAAACCTGAGGATTACCTGGAATCCTTTGGTAAATATATCCGGGATAACATGAACAAAATCCCGGCATTAATTGTTGTAACCACCAAACCAAGAGACCTGACCAGAGCACAGCTAAAGCAACTCAAGTTACTCCTTGACCAGGCAGGCTATAATGAAACAATCCTGAGAACAGCTTGGAAAGATACCAATAATGTTGAGATCGCTGCATCAATAATTGGTTTCATACGACAATCAGTACTTGACTCTCCCCTGAAACCATATAAAGAGAGGGTGAAAAATGCCATGACAAAGATTCTTGCAAGCCAGCAATGGACTGTTCCCCAAAGGAAATGGCTTGAAAGAATTGGCAAGCAGCTGGAAAAAGAAACCATTGTGGATCGTTCTGCTCTTGATAGTGGACGGTTCAAGGATCAAGGTGGTTTCAACAGGCTGAATAAAATATTTGGTGGCAAAATGAATGAGATACTTGGCCAGATTTCAGATGAACTCTGGAAAGATGTAGCAACCGGTTAGAAATCGGGCAAATAAATTCAAGGAAAACAATGGCAACAACAACTGATATAGTACAAAAACTCTGGAGTTTCTGTGATATTCTTCGGGATGACGGCATCACCTATCACCAATATGTAACAGAACTGACGTATATTCTTTTTTTGAAGATGGCAAAGGAGACTGAAACTGAAAACCAGTTGCCAGATGGGTACCGTTGGGATGACTTGATAAAAGAAGAAGGGGTAGATCAGTTAACTTTTTACCGCCTCATGTTGGTAGAATTGGGAAGCAAAAGCAGTGGGCGGGTACAATCTATATATGCCAATGCCACCACGGCATTGAGACACCCTAGAAACCTGAATAAACTGATCCAGAATATTGATGAATTGGATTGGTACAGTGCCAGGCAGGAAGGCCTCGGGGATATGTATGAAGGGCTTCTGCAAAAGAATGCAAATGAGAAAAAAAGCGGCGCCGGACAATACTTTACCCCCAGGCCATTGATAGAATCCATAGTCGAATTGGTAAAGCCCCAGGCTGGTGAAATCATCCAAGATCCTGCCGCTGGAACTGGTGGATTTCTTCTGATGGCAGACAGGTATATCAAGGAAAGAACTGATGATCTGTTTGACCTGTCAGAACAAGCCCAAAATTTTCAGATTAATCAGGCGCTATGCGGGATGGAACTTGTCCAGGATGCCCATCGTTTGGCCCTGATGAATATGATGCTTCATGATATTGCAGGGCCTTTGCAATTAGGTAATACCCTTGGATCAGCTGGTGCGGCTCTGCCAAAAGTTGATGTCATTATGACAAATCCCCCGTTTGGAACTAAAAAGGGTGGGGGAGCACCGACAAGAGAGTTCACATTCCCTACCAGCAACAAACAGCTGGCTTTCTTGCAGCATATATACCGTGGACTAAAGCCTGGTGGACGATCTGCTGTGGTTCTTCCAGACAACGTATTGTTTGAAGATAATGTTGGGCAAAAAGTCCGAGAAGACCTGATGAACAAATGTAATTTACACACTATTCTTAGGCTTCCAACGGGTATCTTCTATGCTCAGGGTGTTAAAACAAATGTCCTATTTTTTTCCAGAGGAACGACTGAAAAAGATAACACCAAAGAGGTCTGGGTCTATGACCTGAGGACTAATATGCCATCTTTTGGTAAGCGGACACCTTTTACCAGAAAAAATCTTAAGAAATTTGAACAGGCCTTTGGTGATGATCCTATGGGCATGAGTAAACGGAAGGATCAGGGAGAAGAAGGGAGATTCAGGGCTTTTGACAGAGAAACAATAAAAGTCCGTGGTGATAATCTTGATATTTCCTGGCTGCAGGACGAAAGTTCTGGAAATGGAGAAAAGCTGCCGGAACCTGAAATTATTGCTGCTGAGATTATGGAGCAGCTAAGGTTAGCTACGGAAGAAATGGAAGATTTGATGGTCCAATTAAATAATGGGGAGACAACTCTTCCATGAAGGATAATGAAAAATTTCTTCCCCATAATTGGATAATTGTTAATATAGAAGAAATTGCAGTGACTTCCAGTGGGGGAACTCCTAAGCGTTCTGATAGTTCATATTATGGTGGTAATATCCCATGGGTGAAATCAGGAGAGTTACGAGATGGTGAAGTAAATGACATATCTGAATCAATTACCGAGGATGGCCTAAAAAACTCAAGTGCGAAAATATTCCCTGAAGGAACTCTTTGTATTGCAATGTATGGAGCTACAGTCGGTAAAGTAGGTATATTGACCTGTGATGCAGCAACGAATCAGGCGGTTTGTGCTCTCTTTCTTTCTAAATATATTGATACTAAATATATATTCTATTTACTAAAAAATATCAGAAAAGATCTGATAGCTACAAGCAAAGGTGGAGCGCAACCAAATATAAGCCAGTTTATAATAAAAAAGACTCAAATACCTTTAGCCCCTTTTAATGAACAAAAGGATATAGCAAAAAAGATAGAAATTCTTCAGGCCAAAAGCAAAAAAGCAAAAAAGGCATTGGAAACAGCCAAGCCCCTTCTGGATAAACTGAGACAATCCATACTGGCATCTGCTTTCCGAGGGGACCTGACCGCTGATTGGCGTAAAAATAATCCTGATGTTGAGCCTGCTTCTATCCTGCTTGAACGTATTCGGATAGAGCGCCGGAAAAAATGGGAAGAGAATGAACTGGCCAAAATGAGGGCCAAAGGCAAGGAACCGAAAGACGATAAGTGGAAATCCAAATATAAAGAACCTGAACTTGTTGATAATGTAACCTTGTCAGAATTACCCGCTGGCTGGTGTTGGGCATCTCTTGGGCGAATATTTGAGGTATGTGTGGGTGCAACACCCCGAAGAAAAGAACTGTCATACTGGAATGGTAATGTCCCCTGGGTTAGTAGTGGAGAAGTCGCATTTTGTAGAATTAATAATACTATAGAAAATATTACCAAACTTGGGCTTGAGAATACATCAACACGCATTCATCCTCCAGGGACAATATTGATAGGAATGATCGGAGAAGGGAAAACTCGTGGGCAAGTAGCTATTCTCGATATAGAAGCCTGTAATAATCAAAATAGTGCAGCAATAAGGGTTTCTGAGACACAGATCCTTCCTGAATATGTATATAGATATCTTGAAGAACAATACGTAAAAACAAGAACATTGGGATCGGGAAATAATCAACCTGCGCTTAATAAAACACGTGTTCAAAATATGATGATCCCAATAGCACCTATTGATGAACAAAATAAAATTGTTGTTGCTGTCGAAAAACAGATTAAAGCAGTAGGAAAACTTTCAAGGCATACAGCAGAAATAATTCAGGATATCAGTATTCTCGATAGTGAAATCCTCAGAAAAGCTTTCGAAGGAGAACTTGTGACACAGGATTCATCAGATGAGGCTGCATCCGTTTTGCTCGAACGAATTAGAACAGAAATTTAAGTTATGAATCCAAAGAAAAAATAAAAGATAAACCAATTATTATTGTAGAGGCCTTTTTCCGATGAATGTTTTAATTTCTATTAAGCCTAAATACGTGAAGGAGATCATATCAGGTGAAAAGAAGTATGAATACAGGAAAAAAATTTTCAAAAAAGATGTAGATAATATCTACATTTATTCATCTGCTCCTGAAAAAAAGATCATAGGCTATTTCGAATATAATGGATTTGAGAAGGGTATCCCACATGAAATATGGGAATCCACAAAAAGATCTGCGGGCATTACCGAAGATGAATTTAAGAAATATTTCAATAATAAGCTAATAGCATACGCTATAGAAATTCAAAATCTGGTCATTTACGAAAAACCCAAAGATCCATATTTCATATATGGTGATTTCCGGGCACCACAATCATTTATGTATATTCCAAAAGGTTGGGTATAAGTCATGAAAACAATCGCACTATGGTATGATCAGGCAAATGGAGTTAACGGAAAAAATGTGAAATTAGAGTTACATATCAATTTTTGGAAGTTGTATAATACTCGCAAAAGAAAGCAAGAGTACCTACTTGATATGGGGTTTATGGTTCATGATGTTCGTCAAGTCGCATTGCTAAATTTGCATTTCCCATTTGAAATAGACGAAAATAACATTGAAGATATCGGGGCTAAATTGCATGAAGACCATAGATTAGTAAGTTCTGTCTTTAATGAAGACTATACGATTCAAGGTGGAAATACAGATAAACCAAAACAGTTTAATGTATTCAATGCGAATTCTGAAAAACAGTTTAATATTTATGCAATTGATTTTGAAAAGACAGCCGGAGATTGCTATATAACAAAAAAATATGATGGTTCGATATTTTCGCTCAATATTGGCTCTATAACTCCCGATAGTGATTGTTGTAAATACTATTTCCGATTACGCCTTAGGGATGATAGTTTTTCATCTGTTTTTACAAGGAAATTAGCTCCTAAGAATAAATTTTTTAATAGTGCTTTCACAGCCACTGAAATTATTGATTTTAGGATAAATGAAAAAAGAAGTTACAATCGTAGCCTACTTGAATATATCAATAGTAAAAAAGAATTTAAGATTAAAAAAATTCATTTTTTATTAATGCGGAATTCTCGTGAAGATTTTGAATCTAACCACCTCAAAACTAGTTGTCGTCTAATAGAATCTGATCTATGGAGAAAATACGTCGATAAAGAACATGTGTTGGAAGATATTATAGCATATCATTGGTCAAAAAAAACAAATGGAGATGATGTCATAGATTCTTTCAACACTTTAGCGAAAATAAAATATCATAAATCAAATGTGGGAACGCTCTTCAAATATCTGATTGCTCTTGCTTTATTATCAATCTGTTTTAATTTGGCTTCATCACGTTTAGATAGTTGGTTGGTTTCATCTTCCGAAAAGGAGTCGGTACTCGAAATAGAGGCTTCAGTGCAGAAAAATGTTGATATTAGTAAGTCAAAAATGATAACATCTAAACAAAAGGAGACAAAATGAATATTTCAAATATAAAAATATCCAATTTACTTGGGTCTCCAGCTCATTTTGATTTCTATTTTGATTCTATCTATCATACAATATTCCAACTCAAAGAAGATTATCCTGATTTCTATAAATGGTATTATGATCAGGTTAGAGACGGGATTCTCAATGGAAATAGGGAAATCATTTTCACTATTGCAAAAGATTACATTGCTGGAGTTGCAATCCTCAAAAAAGAACAAAATGAAAAAAAGATATGCACTTTAAGAGTATTTGATAATTTTCAGCATAATGGGATTGGTAAAAAACTTGTTTTAGGATCCTTTGATTATCTCCATACTTATAAACCATTGATCACAGTTTCTTCTCATCGAGAATATCAATTCCGAAGATTGTTCAATTATTTTGGTTTTAAAAAAGGCTCAGAGTTATCAAATTATTATTCGTTTGGCAAAAAAGAGATTACCTTTAACGGAACTCTTGAATAAAATTTCGTATTACACTTCTGTTTAAATCAAATATAGATATTGAGTTATATTTTCTTTATCTTAAATCAAAACAAAGAATCCAACAAACCCCTATTGTGCAAAGCAAATATTTCGAGAGGACTGGAGGCGGACCGGAAAAACAAAAAAGGCTTTCAGACAATCTCTGAAAACCCTTGGTTTACTTGGTGATCCCACGGGGAATCGAACCCCGGTTTCCGGCGTGAGAGGCCAGCGTCCTAACCGCTAGACGATGGGACCATCAGTAAAGGCCATTATTTATACTGGATGAGAAAAAAAGTCAATTGAAATTCCATGATTAAATTGGTTTTTTGTGACCTTTTCTAAAACCAAAAATAAGGTAGATCAACCAGCCAATGAGGGGAATAAGGGCGACAAAGTGCCAGAGAACCTTTGCCTTGGCTGATCCAAAGTCCTTTTTGATGATATCAATCAGGGCCAGCATTGTCAGGCCCAATGACAGGGCGGCTATTAGAAGAATATATAAAGCAAGCTTATCCATGAAATATAGTGTTTATCCTTCTTTTAATTTGTCTGAGACTTTTAACAGGGTGTCGACATAATAGTTGCTGTGATTATATCGGAACAAAACTTCGTGTTGACGTTGACGGGGAATGCCGGGTTTCCAGCCATGGTGTTTGAGGTAATTGGCCACCGAAGAGATGGCATCGGAATGGTTGAACAAGTCCACACGGCCGTCGTTGTCGCCGTCCTTTGCCAGTGTCAGGGCATTGGAGGGCATGAATTGGGAGATGCCCATGGCCCCGGCATAGGAACCTTTGATCGATTCCGGGACAACGCCTTCTCTATCCGTATATTTTATCAGGGCTTTAAGCTCTTGATAGCCCCATTGGGATCGTTTTTTTACTTTTTTTTCAAATTTTTCCCGTGGGGGCTTTTTCTTATTCGGGATAGAGTTCCAGATACGTTCTTTCAAGTCATCATCGGTGAGGGCCGCCATGGTGGACAGGGTGTTGATGACAGTTCGTTTGCCAAGATACCCGCCCAGTTGGGTCTCCACCAAGAGAATGGCGGTGATGACGGTTTTGTCCACACCATAGGTTTTTTCGGCCAGATCCAGGCTTTCCTTGTGGGTTTCCATATATTCACGGGCTTTTGCAATGGGTTTTGGGGCAAGAAACTGGTCATAGTTAAGGCTTGATTCAGAATGAATAAAAAATGAAGAGACGCCAGATGGTGTAAAAAATACCTGTTTACTGGCAAAGAGGGTATTGATTTTTTCAGGATCGAAGCCGTCCTGAATCAATCGCTGGGACAATTTATCAAATTCATTTCCTTTCTTGGATTCTTGTGCAAGGGCAGGAGAAAAACTCAAGGAAAAGCAAAACAGTAAAATGAAGAAAGTTTTTGATATCCGTTTAAATGACAATGGTAAAAGTTCCATGGTGATGATGTCCACTCCCTTGTTGTTTTTCGACCGAGTAATAGAATCGATTTATGGCCGGCACCTGTTTGTTTTTTCCTTATAGCTTATTTTTTTTCCGATTGCATTAAAAAAATAAATCCGGGGCATGGCCAAAGAGAACAGGTGGCCAGGATGGGGGCAGCATACTTTGGAACGCCTGGGTGTTGGGGTGAAAATTATCAAAAAAGTCAGGCCCGATGGGGGCTTCCATCGGGCCTGACGGGTAATAAGAGTATCTAAAAGCGTTTAGATATCATAGTAGAGATAAAATTCATGGGGATGGGGACGGCTGATGACTGGTTTAACTTCGTTTTCCATTTTATAGTCAATCCAGTAATCAATGACATCCTTGGTAAAGACATCTCCCTTGAGCAGGAATTCATGGTCTTCTTTCAGAGCCGCCAGGGCTTCTTCCAGAGTTCCGGGTGCAGATTCTAATTCTGCCAGTTCTTCGGGCGGCAGGTCATAGATGTTCTTATCCATGGGATCGCCGGGATCCATTTTGTTCTGGATACCATCGATCATGGCCATGGCAATGGCGGCAAAGGCCATGTATCCATTGGCGGAAGGATCCGGTGTTCTGAACTCGATCCGTTTGGCATTGGGGGACCCGGAATACATGGGCAATCTTATGGCCGCACTTCTGTTCCGGCTGGAATATGCCAGGTTGATGGGGGCTTCAAATCCGGGTACCAGCCGTTTGTAGGAGTTGGTGGTGGGGTTGGTGATGGCGCAAAGAGCCTTGCAGTGCTTCATGATGCCACCGATGGCATGGAGGGCCATCTCGGACATGCCAGCATATTTGTTGCCGGCAAACAAGGGTGTGCCGTCCTTCCAGAAACTCATGTGGATGTGCATGCCGCTGCCGTTGTCGCCATAGAGGGGTTTGGGCATGAAGGTGACAGTATGGTCATATTTGGTAGCCACATTTTTCAGGACATATTTAAACCAGGCAAGGCTGTCGCCCATGTTTGAAAGGGAATCAAACCGAAGATCGATTTCAGACTGGCCGGCAGCGCCAACTTCGTGGTGCTGGCATTCCATGGCAATGCCCAGGTCTTCCAGGGTAAGCATCATTTCGGTTCTCATGTCCTGGTATTTGTCATTGGGGGGCAGGGGGAAATATCCGCCTTTGGGGCGGATTTTGTGTCCCAGGTTGGGCATTTCATCCCTTCCGGAGTTCCAATGGGCTTCATCGGAGTCAATCTCAAAGAAGGCGGCATTGGGTTCCGAGGAATACCGGATATTGGAGAAGATAAAAAACTCAGGTTCTGGTCCCACGTAGATGGTGTCGCCAATGCCCGTGCTTTTCAGGTAGTTTTCCACTTTTTTGGCAATACCTCGGGGATCCCGGCTGTAGGCTTCCCTTGTAATGGGATCATGGATGTCTCCGATGAGGACCAGGGTGGGAACTTCGAAAAACGGGTCGATTTTTGCCGTGGCAGGATCGGGGATAACGATCATGTCGGAGTTGTCAATTGCCTGCCAGGCCCGCATGCTGGATCCGTCAAAGCCGAATCCGTCTTCAAATGCACCTTCACCAAGCTCTCCTATGGGCACTGAAAAATGCTGCCATGTGCCGATAAAGTCCATGTAGCGGATGTCAACTATTCTTACTTCGTTTTCCTTTGCCAGTTCAATAACGTCTTTGGGTGTCATTTTTTTTTCCTTTGCTTAGGGTATTTTGTTAAATATAAAAGGTTTCTTTGTTTAAAGTGCCTCGTCTCCTGTTTCACCGGTTCTGACCCGGATGGCCTGCTCCACGGACAGAACAAATATTTTACCGTCGCCAATTTTGCCGGAGTTGGCAGCATTTCTGATGGTATCAACTGCCTCCTGTGCCCGGTCATCATTGACCACAATTTCAACTTTTATTTTGGGAACAAAGTCAACCACATACTCGGCACCTCGGTATATTTCCTTGTGCCCTTTCTGGCGTCCGTATCCGTTGACTTCTGTTACGGTCATCCCGTAAATTCCGATGTCGCTGAGTGCTTCTTTGACATCATCGAGTTTAAAGGGTTTGATGATGGCTTCAATTTTTTTCATTTAGAACCTCCTTTGCAGATATGTGTGGAAGAGTGTTTAAAATAGATGTTTTAATTTGTTCAAGCTTTTCATCGGATTCAATTTTTTGATCTTCATTGATATCTCGAACGTAAAAAATATCAATGACCTGGTCTACTTTTCCTCCCACCATTGCCACATTGACATTCAGGCCATTGCGGTAGAGGGCGTTGGTAATGGAAAATAATAGCCCTGGAAAATCATAGGTTAATACCTCAATGATGGTGAAAAAGCTTGATGTTTGGTTGTCGATCCGAACCTTGCTTGTTTCAGGGGGGGTGCCCGAAGAAATGGCAAGGGTGTCGGGAATCTTGCCCAGGGCCTTGTCCAGAAAATGATCATCCTCAAGGGCCTGGGTCAGGTCTCGTTCTGCCTTTTCCCATTTTTCCCTTTCAAATATTAAATCCTTTGGGGGCATGACCTTGAAAATATCCAGGATATGGCTGTCGCCCAGGGAATAGGCTTGGGAGGCAACAATATCAATCTGGTTCAGGAAAAAAATCCCGGCTATTTTGGAAAAAAATCCCGGCTTGTCCTTGCCGCAGATGGAAACGGTTCGAATATCCGAGTTGTTTTCCTTGGTTATTTGCCAGATAAAATCTCTGTCTCGAAGGTTCCGGTACAAATTGATATGATCCACAATATTTTGGGCTGGAACATATAAGAGATACCGCTGGGACATGCCGTTTAACTGGTTGGTGACCTCTTCTTCCCGCCAGTTTTCCCTTAATAGTGCCAAGACCTCTTGTTTCTTTTTGTCAATGAGTCGCTGGGTCTTTTTGGATGCCAGTTCACCGGTTTTTAAAATGCCCATGGTCTTTAGAAAAAGGTCTTTTATAAGGTTCTCGGTCCAGTCATTCCATGCCTTGGGGCCGGTGGCCTTGGAATCTGCAACCGTGAGTAAAAAAAGCATGCGCAAAAGGCGGATTTTGCCGATGGTATTGGCTGTTGATACAGCGGTTTCCTCGTCAAAAATATCCCTGCGGGTAGCGGTTTTGGCCAGCAGCAGGTGGTGCTGGATCAAGAAGAGGGCATCTTCTCGTTCCGTTGGGTTGAACCCGAGTCGGTCCAGTATGGGGCCGGCAATCTTTACACCGCGTTTTGAATGTTCCTTGGCGGGATCTGATTTGCCAATGTCATGGAGGAGGGCTGCCACCAATAGAATGTTTTTATTCCGGATATCCTTAAAAATCCCGGCATAGAGCGATTTCATCCGAGTGGCGCCAGGCTCTTTAAAGCTGTTGATTACCTGAACACATCGGATGGAGTGCTTGTCAACGGGAAATAAATGGTAGTGGTTATATTGAATTTTGTTGACAATGGCTGAAAATTCGGGGATGAAGCGTTCAAGAATTCCCGTGGACAGCATGACATTGAGGACATTGAATTCCCAATAGGACAAGGCCAGGATCCGTTTGAACAGTTTAACGCAATGGGGATCTGTTCTCATTTCATCTGTCACCAGGTGAGAAAATTCGGATACAACCCGCATGGCCTCAATGGAGAGGGGAATTTTGGTCTGGCCGCTTTCCAGAAATATGTTTAACAGCAGGTCCGGTTTCTGGAGGATGGCCACGGTATTGGCAAAGTAGAGCCGTCTGTTTTTGATGACCAGGCCTTCTGTTTTTGTGGGCTTGGGGGTGGCAAATTCTTTTTTGATTTTCCGGCTGGAAAGAATATCTTCAAAGGTAATCTGGTTCAGCTGTTTTAAAAATTCCATTTTTTCATGGAGTTCGCCAAGAAACCGTTCCACATCCGGCTGCCCTGCTTTGTTTTTATAGCCAAGAAGGGTTGCCATCTCGGCCTGGTATTCAAAATGGAGGGTGTCGCATTTGCGCCCTGTGATATGGTGGAGCCGGTTTCTGATATCCCAGATAAAGGTCAGGGAATCTTCAAGACTGTCATATTCAACATTCGACAAAAATCCATAGTATTCCAGATCCCGCCTGAATTTGATATTGGATTTTATTTTTGAATACCAGAGCAGGGTGTGGTAATCGCGTAACCCGCCAAATCCGGATTTGAGATCCGGTGCCACCAGATAAGTCGAGTCCCCAAAGTCGGTAAGTCGCTTTTTTCCATGTTCAAACAGATAGTTCAGGGTGTCTTTGAGCCGTTTTCCCGACAACCGGGACCTGAAGGTTTCCATAAAAGAGGAATAGACCAGGGAGGCACCGCAGATAAACCGGGCATCCAGAACCGTGGTTAAAATGTCAAACCGCTCAAAGGACATGTCAATGCATTCTTCAATATTCCGGACCGCATATCCCACTTCAAATCTTGCATCCCACAGGGGGTATAAAAGTTCTTGGACAAAGGCTTCCACTTCCGGGGGTACGGATCGATCAAAAAGGATCAATAGATCAATGTCCGAATGGATGCACTGCTCTTTTCGGCCATACCCTCCCAGGGCGATAATGGCAAAGGGATTGCCGGAGACAACCATTTTTCGGGCAGAGATGCTCTTTTCAAACACGGTGTAAAAGTATTCATCCAGAAAAGAGGTCAGGGATTTAAGAAAATCCATTGATTCCCCGGCAAGGAACTCCTGGATCAGTGTTGCCCTTTTTTCGATTAAAATACTTGCTTCCGGTCTTTCAATGGTCATTGTTAAATTCCATTTTTTAAAAATACATGGTGACATCTATGATCTAATTTAATCCAATAAGCAATGGGCGTGCCAAGGCTTGCCTATCAAGCTTTTCAGAGCGGAGGCAGAATTGAGATGTGGAAATGAATTAAAAAATGAATTTTTAATTACAAAAATGTCACCATTTAGGGGTATAAGATTTCATTTTTGTAATTAAAAGAAAAGATGATCTTTATAAAGAATGTCTTGCTATCTGCAGGGAAGAAGGGGGAAATCCTCCGCCGGAAATAGAAACCATGTCCGGCGGGGGGGATATACCCTAAGGTCAAAGGAAGAAAACTAATCTTTATCGATTTTTTCGGGTTCGTCTTCCTTATGTTCAATGGGATCTTTTGTGGCTTTTTTGAAATTTTTAATTCCTTTTCCCAGGCCAGCCCCTATTTCAGGAAGTTTTCCCGCCCCAAAGATGATAAGAATAATAACAAGAATTATTATTAGTTCCGGCATTCCGAGTCCACCAATCATAGTACGCTCCTATTAAGTCATCACTTTTAAAATCAAAATAAAATTATTACCATTAAGTTGTATGGGTGTCAATCTTTTAGAGTTTGACAATAAAAAATCAAAACAACATATTTGTAATATAATAGGAATCCAGCTGGTGGTAATAAAATCCTTGTGAAAAGAGAGAAGATGATTCATATATTCTCTTATTGAATTATATTGAAGAATAGTAAATGGTAATAAAATTATAAAATACAAAATTTGTGGAGACATCATCAATGAACCAGCCCCTTAACAATGAATTCCATGGTGCGGAAAAATATGTTCTGGACACGGAATTGGCCTCAATTGTCAATATATCCATGAAACTGGAAATGCCCCTGCTGCTCAAGGGAGAACCGGGAACAGGTAAAACCATGCTGGCCTACGCCATTGCCGAAACCCTTTCCATGCCCCTTATTACATTAAATGTTAAATCCAGCATGAAGCTTGTGGAAGCCTTGTATCAGTATGATACCCTGACCCGGTTAAACGATTCAAGATTCGGGGATTCCAAGCGGGATGTCAGTGATATTGACGAGTATATTAAAATGGGAAAAATCGGCCAGGCCTTTTGTGCTGACAAAAGAACCGTGCTGCTCATTGATGAGATTGACAAGGCAGATACGGATTTCCAGGATGATATGCTGGATGTTCTGGATCAGATGCAGTTTGATATTATTGAAACCGATAGGACCGTAAAAGCGCTCCACAGGCCTGTGATCATTATTACATCCAATGCCAAAAAAGACCTGTCCGATCCCTTTCTCGGGCGGTGTAATTTCCACCACATTGCCTTTCCTGATCCCAAGATGATGCGCAAGATCATCAATGTTCATTTTGAAAATATCGACAACCGACTGGCAGAAAATGTCATCAATTCCTTTTATCGGTTAAGGGAGATTGAGGCCATTGAAAAAAAACCAGCCACCCGGGAATTGCTCAACTGGATCCGGGCATTGAATGCGGACCCGGATTTCAAGGCCAAGGATCTTGTCAAAGAAAAAATGCCCTTCCTGGGGGTTTTGTTTAAAAAGAGCCCGGATTATGAACGGGCCAAAGAGCTGACCACCAGACGCAAAATGTTTTAAGGGCGGTACTCCATGTTTGTAACTTTTTTTTATACCCTCAAAGAGGTCGGCATCCCGGTTTCTCCCACCTCTTTTCTGATACTGCAAAAAGCCCTGCACCAGGGGGATATCAACGGGCTGGATGAATTTTATACCTGCGCCCGGGCCATTCTGGTGAAGAGTGAACGTTATTTTGATCTCTATGATCAGGTGTTTGCCCACCATTTTGAAGGGGTTCCTCTACCCGAAGGGGATGGTTTTGAAATTGACGAGATTGCCAGGGGCATGCTGGATGAATGGCTGAAAAATCCTAAAGAATTGGCAAAAGCCCTTGGGATGGACGAAGAAACCCTGAGCAAAATGTCCCCGGACGAATTGATAGAATATTTTAAGAAACGTCTCAAGGATCAGGACGGCCGCCATGACGGCGGGAGTAAATGGATCGGGACAGGGGGCCGTTCTCCCGTGGGCCATTCAGGCCATCATCCCGGCGGCATGCGGGTGGGAGGGGAGTCCCGGAACAAATCAGCGGTAAAGGTGGCCAATGAACGGCGGTACAAGGATTATTCCACAAAGGGTCCCTTGACCCAGGCCAAGATGGGCGAGGCCTTAAAGCGATTGCGCAATCTTATTCCCGCAGGTCCCAAGGACATGATTAACATTGACGAAACCATTAAAGAGACCCTGCGCAATGCAGGAGAGATTGAGCTCATCTTTGACCGGGCATTAAAGGACCGGCTCAAGGTGATTCTTGCCATTGACAACGGGGGGTGGTCCATGGACCCCTATATAAGGGTGGTCCAGACCCTGTTTGACTATGCTAAATCCCAGTTTAAAGAGGTGAAGACCTATTTTTTCCACAACACGATCTATGATTATTTATGGGAGGATCCGGCCCGGTACAAGAAACCCAAAAGTCTCATGGAATTTTCCCGGCTTGATCCGGACACCCGCCTCATTGTCCTGGGGGATGCCAGCATGGCCCCCTATGAACTCATGGCCCATGACGGCTCCATCCATATTTCGGAAAGAAGCGGCAGGCCAAGCCTTGAACAATTGAAATTCATAGCCAAAACCTTTCCCCATACGGTTTGGCTTAATCCGGTTTCTGAATCCATGTGGGGGTATACCCACAGCATTATGACCATTGCCCAGATTTTTCCCATGTATGAACTTTCCCTGGACGGCCTTGAAAAAGCCGTGGAAAAATTAATGGTCAAAAACTAAGGGTAGAAAATAACCATTCCAATGAATGATGCAGCCGCATTACACGGGAAATTCCCGAAGCGTCTCATGGATGCCTTTGTGCATTTCATACCAGAACTCGTAAGCAGCCGCATGTTTATCTCTGGTGAAAAAGTCGATCCAATACTCCAGATCAGGATCCACAACATGATCTATTAATTTTTTGTTCTTCAGGAAGGTGAACACCATGTCCATATTACGCTCCGACTCCCAGAACACCGATGCATTGCGGCTGGTGATGCGGCCGGCCGTGAGACGGATGGACGTAAGGAAGGCATCCTTCTGCCCGAAGATGTTTTCTATTATATCGGGTATCAACGCTTCGGCCCAGGCCCTATGAAACCTGCAGACACCCAGGTTGTCCAGCATAAGTTCGTCTATCATGCGCCGGGCATTTTTTCTGCCCAATTCCCGTGGTGGAAAAAAATCTTGACCATAATACATATAATATTTTCCCATAATGGCCATGGGTGAAAAAACGCCGGGTGTCCAGTACTGGTTGGGAACCATCCAGCCCTGGCGGGCAAAGGCATTGTATACAAACTTTTCCAGCACGGCTTTGCCCTTTTTCCGCGCCAGACCCCGGGCCCATTTTCTGGCCCCGAATGCCAAAGATATTTTCCCTTCGGGTCCTGTCATCTGATCCATTAATGCCATTCCCAACTGGGCATTGTGCAGTGAATCACCCGTCACATCAAAACTGTCCATATCCCATCTGGGCAATTGATCCACCCCCAATTCCCGGGGCATTATCAGACCACTGTCCAGACAATCCATGAGCCAGGCAAGGGTCCCGCCCAGGGAAATGGCATCAAACCCCAGCTGGTCTGCATGGTGATTAATCTGTTCGGCTGCCCGCTGGTCAAAGATACCTAGCAGGGGCCCCATGGTCTGGTAGGGTTCGTAATCTTTTTTATAAGGCCCATTCATTTTTTTGCAGACGGCCGCGCATGGCTCACCGCAATTGCGCTGCTGTTTTGTTTGGATGGTCTCCTCATTGAATTGTTTGAGATAATGATTGAGGATAAACCGTTCATGAAGGTCCTTGCGCGCCGCCTCGGGCCAGTAGATGGTCCGGTAGTTAAAGGCGAGAATATCGCTGCCCATGGTTGCATAATTGATCCCGAAGGTGCCGCCGGTATTGAATTTCGGGTCAAAACGGTATTTGGTGGTGGCCTCCAGGTCCTTGGCTGCCATCCGCTGATTAAATTTGTCCTTAAACCATTGGTCTGCCACGGAACGGTCCTGGAAATCCTCATCAATATGTGTTCCACCATAGATGATGCCGATAATGCCGTGTTCCTGAAACAATTTGGAGCCAAATCCGCCCCGTCCCGCCCAGGTATCCACATGGGTCAACCGGCCTTTTTTTATTGGAGCAGATCCGATGGCACCGAAATCAGACCAGTGTGAGGCCGGTCCAACAGCCAGTACCCGGGGATCTTTTTCATACCGTGGTCCAAAGGTTTCAATGGCATGTTCCATCACAGCGTAAAGCCCTTTGCGCCCCGTTTCCCAGATCTGTTCAGGAACGACCTTGATCAGCTCCATTTCTATCTCTTCGCCGTGGTTGCGGTTCAGGTATAAAAGGCTTGGGTGCGAGGCTTTGCCAATGATACAAAGGTTGTTGATGCCCAGGTTATTAAACACCAGGGCTGCGCCTCCCATGGAAGACACATAGAATCCGTGCCAGCAGGGAGAAATTCCGGCAAAGACGAGCCGGTTGAATCCGGGGAAGACAGAGCCCGCCAAAAGTCCGGCACCAATGGTCAGAGCGTTATGCTTGAAGGCCAGGTGGATACCCATATCCACCGGACCAAAAAATTCGCCGGTACGGTTGCGCTGCATGCGGTAAAAACCGGTTCCAGCATCCACCATCAGGGTTTTGATCATATGAAGTGTATCACTCATCCGTGGGACCTCCTTTTTGTATTTTTTTCATTTTCATCTCCATGGGTGTCCGGGGCATAACCTGTCATACCGGTCATGAATCTCGCCAATCTGTAGCTTATCCATCTTTTTATCTGCTGATGGACAGGTTGAGTTTTCCAGTCAACCGGCTGTACCTGATGTGCACCGTTAGTGATGGCGGCCTCTATGCTTTGCTTTAATGTGCTGGCAAAGGCTTTACCCTCCACAACGATGTTTGCCTCAAGTGACAGCAGCAGGCTGAAAGGGTCCAGGTTCGAGGAACCTACCGTCGACCAATGGGTATCGATCACCGCAACTTTGGCGTGTAAAAAGCTTTTATGATATTCGTAAATTTTAATTCCCGCATCCAGAAAGCTGCCGTATAAGGATTTCGAGGCATACTGCAGCAATGGATATTCCATTCTTCCCTGCAACAGCAAAACCACCCGGACACCACGCCCGGCAGCATCCACGAGGGCACGGCGAAACTTTTTTCCGGGCAGAAAATAGGCATTTGCAAGAATGATTTCAGTGTGTGCCTGTTCAATGGCCCGAAGATAGGCATTTTCGATATCACGGCGGTGCCGAAGGTTATCACGTACCAGAAAAGCCGCCCGCATGCAACCCCTGGATTCTATAACCGGCACCGGTCCGTGATCGTCCCTACCATACACAGACAATCGGTTCCAGACCACCCGCCGCCACATCCGGTGGACAGATGCATGAATTTCTTTCACCAGCGGCCCTTCCACACAGACGGCGTAGTCATACCGAGGCGCTGTTTGATCAGGGGTCTCACAATCATTGATGATATTGATGCCGCCGACAAATGCCAGTTTCCGGTCCACAACCACAATTTTCCGGTGCAGGCGGCGTAACCTCTGGCGCCGAATCGTCCAGGGGGATATTTTTGGCCGGAACTTGATCACCATGACAGTGGCTGCAATAAGTTCGGCGACCACGGTTTTGGGCAACGGATTCGAACCAAATCCATCGATCAGCACGCGGGTCTTCACACCTCGCATGGCAGCCTTCTTGAGCGATTCTGCAATACGTCGGCCCATTGTATCATTTTTAAAAATATAGGCGGTCAGATAAATTTCATGCGCTGCCCTGTCCAACGCCGCCTCAAGGGCTGGAAAATAAGCTCCCCCGTTTTCAAGAAGGGTAATCTGATTGTTTGGAATCAATCGGGTCACAAGGGCATTGTCTCCAGAACCAGCCTGAAACCCAGATGATCGATTCTCATGCCGGCGATGGATTCATCCCGGCTGGTGCATCGCAGCCTTGACGTGTTGTCTGCAAAGGATCCTCCCCGGATCACCCGGGATTGTCCTTTTCCTTCATAACGCGGGTTTTTTTTTGCATGCCGGGAATAGGCATCTTTATGATAACTATCTTGACACCATTCTTTAACATTGCCGCCCATATCATACAATCCCAAATCATTGGGGGGAAAGCTGCCGACAGGTGCTGTTTCCCCGTGGAAATCACCTGAATTGCAGGTCCCGCAATTTTCATCAGGACGATAGGATTCATTGCCCCAGGAAAAATTAACAGCCCTTCCCCCATTTCTGCAGGCATATTCCCACTGGGCTTCAGTGGGCAGGGAAACCTTTTCCACGGTCTTTGCATTCAAAGTTTTTATAAAGTCCTTGATGTCATCAAAGGAAACATTTTCAACAGGACGGTCTAAGTCACCGGAAAATCGGGAAGGATTGCTTCCCATGACCCGATGCCACTGCTTCTGGGTTACCTCAAATTTTCCCATCCAGAATCCGCTGACACATACCTCATGGCCTGGCTTTTCATCTTTTTTACATTTTCCTGCCAAGGAATGACACCCCATCATAAAACATCGGCCAGGGATAAATACAAAGGCTATTCCGGTCACAGGATCCTTATAATAATCTCCTTTTGCATAAATGGGGAGTTGTGCATCATCAAAAGACATCTCACATTTTCCCGAATATCTCCACAATTCTAAGTCGTTCCAGATTTTTTCTGCCCGCCCCGATCCGTTATCATATGATTTTTTAATCCAGCACTTGGCCTTAAACGGATCTTTCAATGTCCCATTTCCATGGAAATAGGCCATTCCCAGATCGCACATGGCCTCAACATCCCCCCTTCTTGCTTCCTTGAGGAGTAAGGATAAATCCGGTAGGGTTCCTGCAAAACAATCGCAGGTCATGAACAGGACCATAAACAAAATTGACAATATTTTTTTCATATTTTTTCCCTTTCTGTAGTAAAGGACTTAATTCATGATGTAACCAAATTGGATTATATCTGTTAACACATTAACAAATAAGATTAAACAATAATGCCTTCCCATTAAAACGATTGGACCCTCCATAAATGTTTCTGGCTTTTTAATATCCATTACGGTATCTTTCTTCCTGCTGTGTGTCGCTTTTTTTAAAAATTTTCCAAAGGCCATTCTGTAAAGTGATACAGGCGTCTTTTGATATCGGAATTGAGATGAAAAAAACAGGTCTGATTTTAATAATTGTTCTTGTGGGACTCCTGGGAGCAGGAGCGGGTGTTTACCGGCATTTCTCAGGGTTTGACAAGGTTGTGAAGGAAAAATTTGAAGGCCGTCTCTGGGAGTTACCGGCCAGGGTCTATGCCCGGCCACAG
Source organism: Desulfoconvexum algidum (assembly GCF_055382125.1). NCBI lineage: Bacteria > Pseudomonadati > Thermodesulfobacteriota > Desulfobacteria > Desulfobacterales > Desulfobacteraceae > Desulfoconvexum > Desulfoconvexum algidum. The sequence continues at coordinate 115,740 of NZ_AP042394.1, forward strand.
GTTTTGTATCCGGGTATGGAGCTCTTTTCTCAGGCGCTGGCACAGGAGCTTGTGCTCATGGGGTACCAGCGGGTGCGGTTGCTCCAGGAACTGGATGTTCCGGGAAAATACATCCAGAAGAAGAATCAATTTACCCTCTTTTGCCGGCCCTTTGATTTCGGGGACAGGCAAACCCCTGCCTGCCGGTTGGTCCTGGAAATTGAAAAGAACAAGATTATGACATTAAAAAATTTAGACACCGGCCTTGTTCTGGATATGGTGCAGCTGGATCCTGTGCTTGTGGGCAGTTTTTTCCCGGTATCCAGGGAAGACCGGATTTTGATCGATCTTACGAACCTTTCTTCTCTTTTGCCCGATACCCTTATCTGTGTGGAAGACAGAGGGTTTTATACCCATTCTGGCGTGGATTTTCAGGCCATCTTGCGGGCCATGCTGGTCAATATCAGGAATTGGGAAATGACCCAGGGGGCCAGCACCATTACCCAGCAATTGGCCAGAAATTTTTTTCTGACCAAGGAAAAGACCTTGACCCGGAAGGTGAATGAGCTTTTCATGGCAGCAGCCCTTGAGCGGAACCATGACAAACAACAGATTATAGAAGCCTATGTCAATGAGGTGTACCTGGGCCAGGACGGGAACCGGGCGGTTCACGGGTTTGGCCTGGCCTCTGTTTTTTATTTCGGAAAATCCATTCAGGATCTCCAGGCCCATGAAGTAGCGCTTTTGGTGGGAATGCTTAAAGGGCCTTCCTATTATAATCCCCGGAAATACCCGGACAGGGCCACAAGCCGTCGGAACACCGTGCTCAGGATGATGGGGGACCAGCATCTTATTTCAGGGGAACAGATGGAAACGCAACTGGCCATGCCCCTGGGGGTGATTGAAACGCCGATGCAGGGGAATTCCCCCTTTCCGTTTTACCTGGATCTTGTAAAACGCCAATTGCTGACAGAATACAGGGAGGTGGATCTAAGATCCATGGGACTGCGGATATTTACGGCTCTGGATCCCCAGGTTCAGATGGCTGCCAGACAGACCCTTTCATCCCAGCTCAAAAAGATCTCCGCGGAAAAAAAGATAGGGATGCTTGAGGCCGGTGTCGTGGTGACAGCCACGGGCAGCAATGAGATCCAGGCCCTGGTCGGGGGAAATCATCCCCATGACAAGGGGTTTAACCGTGCCCTGAATGCCAGGCGGCCCATTGGATCCCTTATCAAACCAGCTGTTTTCCTAACGGCATTAAGCCGGCCAAACGCCTATACTCTGGTCACCCGGGTGGATGACGGGCCCATTACGATAAAGGTTCAGGACGGCAAAGACTGGGTTCCGGAAAATTTTGACAGACACTACCATGGCCAGGTGCCCCTTTATCTTGCCCTGGTCAATTCCTATAATGTTTCCAGTGTGCGGATGGGCATGGATGTCGGGCTTTCAAACGTTCTGGAAACCCTGCAAAAAATGGGGGTTAAAAGGGATGCCCCCTTGTATCCCTCCTCCCTGCTGGGCAGCCTGGAAATGTCGCCCCTTGAGGTGGCCCAGATGTATCAGACCCTTGCATCCGGAGGATTTTATTCTCCTGCCCGGAGCATCCGCGCCATTTATACGCCCCAGGGAAAGCTGTTGGAAAGATATCCTTTGACCATTGAGCAGCGCCTGGATCCGGGCGCTGTTTTTCTGGTGAACAAAATGCTCCAGGCCGTTGTCCTGGACGGCACTGGTAAATCCCTTAAAGAAATACTGCCAAGGGACCTGGGCGTGGCAGGCAAGACCGGCAGTACCAATGACCTTAAAGACAGCTGGTTTGCAGGGTTTACCGGAAACCGGCTGGCCGTTGTCTGGGTGGGCCGGGACGACAATCAGACCTGCAATCTCACGGGATCTGCCGGGGCCATGCAGGTTTTCGGGCATCTCATGAACCAGATTTCGAATCAGGCCCTGGATCTGGTTGTGCCGGAAAATGTGGAATGGGCTGTGGTGGATGCCATCACCGGCCTTAGAACCGATGAAACCTGTAGCAATGCCATGGCAATACCCTTTATCAATGGGTCTGTCCCAAATAAAGTTACTTCCTGCACCGGTCGGTTGCCGGTTGGCAAAATAAAGCAAAAACCCCGGTATTTAATTGACTGGCTAAAGGAGCTGGTAAAATGAGACGTTGTCACTTTATTCAGGGACTTTCCTGGCTGCTGTGCCCCATGTTCAGCCTGTTTCTCTTTTCCTGCGCAGGGCAACTTGGGCCGTCACACACACGGCCTGCAGAAAATCTGCCCCAGATCGGAGCTCGGCAAGAGACGCTTTCCCTGGAATCACCCCGCCCGGAAATTATCATCCGCCTGACAAAAAAAGCAGAACAACAGATTGCTGCAACCGAACTGGAAAAGGCCTTTACCACTTTGGAGCAGGCAGTGGATATTGATGCCCAGGATCCTTTCCTCTGGCATCTTCTGGCCAAAATTCAGCTGTTGCAGGGAAATTTGCACCAGGCTGAACAACTGGCCAGAAAATCCGATCTTCTAGCGGTTCATTCTTCCCAGCTTCGGGAAAAAAATAAGGAGATCATTGCCAGGGTACTTGAGCTGCAGGGGCAGTGAGTTTAATCTCCAGGCCCGTCCCCTCTGAAGACGATCCTGTCCGGCTGTCAAAAACTAACCTGCTAAAGCGGGAGGTTGTAAAATTTTAAGGTGTTTTCAAAAATAGTTTGGGACAAGGTTTCGGGGTCTACCTCTTTTATTTGCGCCAGTTTTACCAGGACAGATTTTACAAATGCCGGTTCATTCCGCCGGAACTTGTTTTTTTGGGGGGCCGGGGTCAGGTAGGGGGCATCGGTTTCAATCAAAAGTCTGTCTTCCGGGATTAAAGGGGCTATTCCCCTGAGATATTCCCCTCTTTTTTGGAGGGTTAAAATTCCGGTGATACCGATATGGTACCCCAGATCCAGGTAATTGAACATCTCTTTTCTTGTGCCTGAAAAGCAATGAACCACCCCTTTTCGGGCTGGGGGACCCTCTGATTTCAATATCTCGTAAAATCTTCCCTTGGAATCCCGTTCATGGAAAATCAGGGGGAGGTCAAGATCTCCTGCAAGGTTGAGCTGGGATAAAAAACAGGTTTCCTGATCCTTTTGCGGAGAAAACATCCGGTTAAAATCAAGACCGATTTCCCCCCATGCTTTGACACAGGTATGGTCTTTGGCCATGTTTTTAAGGGTTTCCAGGGTTTTTATGGAACAATTTTTTGCATCATGGGGATGGATTCCCACGGAGGTGATTATGATGGGATGACCCTGGACCTCCTGATTTGTATGATCCTGGGTTATCTTATTTTGGGCCAGCTCAATGGCTTTCAGGGAAGTTTGAACATCAACCCCCACAATCATCATTCCCCTCACCCCTTCCTGACAGGCCCTGTCTATTACCTCTGAAATATCATTGGAATAGGCCTTGTCATCAATGTGGCAGTGGGAATCAAAGAGTTTCATCAAGTGCTATTCCTTTTTTTTATTGTATGGCGTCACTGGTTTGCCTGACTGCCATTGATTGAAATGTCAAAGCCTTCACTGGTGGAAGAAGCCGGTTTACGGTTACAGTGAAGGCTTGGTGTATGGAAAACTGTTTTTCAGCACTCCTTGACACACGAAGAATATATCAGTAAATTCATCTTCAGTCAATTATAGACCATGGCAGGGCCGTAACCAAAATTATGAATGTGGACAAAAATAGTAATCCGATTATAAGGTTGTTTAATGTGAGCAAGCGTTATGGCGCCAAGCTGGCACTGAACGATGTCTCTTTAGATATTGAGCCTGGAGAGTTTATCTTTGTTTCCGGCCCTTCGGGAGCGGGGAAATCAACCCTTTTAAGGGTCCTCTACCTTGCAGAAAATGTGTCCGAAGGCCAGATTCTTATTGACGGCATGAACCTGGCCCGGGTTTCTTCGGGGAAATTGCCTTTTTTGCGGCGCAGGTTTGGTATGGTGTTCCAGGATTTTAAATTGATTACCAACCGAACCGTATTTGAGAATGTGGCTTTGGTCTTGGAAGTTGCGGGTGAAAGCCAAAGCTTTATACGCAAGAAAGTGATGCATGTGCTCAGGACCACGGGTATGGAAAAAAAGGCAAATGCCCTGCCCCCCACCCTTTCAGGCGGAGAACAGCAGCGGGTGGCGGTTGCCCGGGCTGTTGTGGGTGAGCCCTCCATTATTCTGGCCGATGAGCCCACGGGCAGCCTGGATGACAAGGCTGCCCAGGCTGTAATGGATTTTTTGATGGAATACCATAAAAAAGGAGCGACCATCCTTGTGGCAAGTCATAACCTCCACCTGATGGAAAGCACGGTCCGGGGGCGCAATATTGTCCTGGAAGAAGGAAAACTGAAGACAACCTCCACCATGCTCTAATGAAGATGAGATTTAGTCTATGATCCATTTTGTAAACAAAGCCCTGGCAGATATTCGGTCCAACCGATTTTTAAATTTTATTACGATTATCACCATCTCCCTTTCAATTTTGATCGTGTCGGTCTTTATGCTTTTTTTTGAAAATGCAAGCCGGGTCATTGAAGTCTGGAACCAGGGGGGCCGTGCCATGATATACCTGGAAAAAGAATTTTCCCAAGAGATGCTTCCCCACCTTACACGAACAATCCGTGGTCTGGGCGAGATTGAGGAAATGGTCTTTATTTCCAAAGACCAGGCCCTGGATAAATTAAAAAAAGAGATGGCGTCCCGCACCGAGTTTTTTAAAACCCTTCAAACAAATCCCCTGCCTGATGCAATCGAAATCAAGATGAAATCCCATGGCAGTTTTGAACAGATACAAGGCTTTGCCCGGCAGATTCAATCCCTTGATATGGTGGAAAATGTGGAGTACGGCCAGGGGTGGCTGGGCAAATTTTTAAATATCTTTAACCTGTTTAAAATGACCGGATATGCCATGTGCGGTCTTTTCCTGCTCATTGCCTTGTTTATCACAGCCAATACGGTGAGGCTGGCGTTTTATTCCCGCAGGCTTGAGGTTGAGATCATGCGACTTGTGGGGGCAACGGAAGGGTTTATCAAAACGCCTTTTTATGTGGAAGGTGTTTTCCAGGGGTTTATAGGGGGAGTGGTGGGTCTTGTGATTCTTCTGGTCGGCTATCTGACCATATCATCTGGCATTGCAGAAAACCTGGCTGCATATGTATACACGGACATCCAGTTCCTTTCTGTACGAGCCATTCTCATTATTCTTTTTTCCAGTACATTTTTAGGTTGGTTTGGATGCTATCTGTCCTTAAAACAAATTTTAAAGTAACCGATTCTACAGTAATGGGTTCAAAAGCAATGGGTTCTAAATCAATTGGTTTCAAAATCAGATGCTGTCTTGTTGTCGGCCTGCTTTTTTTCCTGGTTGTTGGCCATTCCGGCGCCAGGGAACGGGTGTTGTTTAAAGGCATTGTCAAGTCCTTTAAACTCAATATCAGGAGAACACCCTCCCGGTCTTCAGATGTGATTGTTGTGGTTGAACGAGGATGGCAGGTGGATGTTGTTGAGGAAAAGGGAGGCATCGGAGGGTGGCTGACCGTGGAATATCAGGGCCAACGAGGGTATATCCGGAATCGATCCGAGTATATCATTTTGAAACCTGTGGCCAAAGCACCGGTATCCAAAAAAATCAAACCAAAACAGGCGGCAGCTGTCTCCAAAAAGGTTGTCCAGGAAAAAATTGCTGTTGAAGAAAAAATTGCCGTTGAAGAAAAAAAAGTAGCGACCTTTTCTAAAAAAGAGATGGAAGTCATTGAAGGGTTGAATGAAATTGATTATGGTCTGAACCGGGCGCGTTTAAAAGCCAAAACCCTGTCCCGGGAGACAAGGGATCTGGAAATGAAAAATATAAAGGTCCGGGAATCAAAGGAACTTTTGACAGTCCAGATAGAAAAAGACCGGGGTTACGCCGGCCAGCGGCTCAATGCCCTTTACCGGATGCGGATGATCGGGCGTTTGGATATTGCGGGGGTGCCTTCCTCGGTGTTTGATTTTTTTTTAACCCAAAATGCCATGAAACAGGTGATTCAATCTGATTTACAGGTTCTTGAAATCCAAGCCAAAGATCTTAAACACCTGGGTGTTTTGGAAGAGGAACTGGGCCGACAGGCAACGGAAAAAACCAATTTGGAAGCAGAACTGAATCTTCAGATTCGGATTAAGGAAAAAGAGACCTTTAAAAAAGAAGCGATTTTATATGACATCCAAAGGAAAAAAGATCTGTCCCAGGCGGTCTTGGAATCCTTGAAAGCGTCGGCAGATGCACTCAATGAGAAATTGAGTGCCTTTGATAAACAGGTTTCAGATCCTGTTCGAGACGTGTCATTTTCACGTCAGAAAGGGCGGTTGCGCATTCCGGTTCAAGGAAAGATCGTATCAACCTTCGGTACTTCAAAGAACGGGGATTACAAATCCTTCACTTTTCAAAGCGGAGTTGATATAAGGGTGGAAAGGGGCGAGCCTGTCCGATCCGTTTTTAAAGGAGAGGTTTTGTTTGCCCAATGGCTGAAAGGGTATGGGAATTTGCTAATTATCAACCACGGTGATAATTATTATACCCTCTATGCCCATGTGGAAGAAATTTTTAAAAAGAAAGGCGAGACGGTTGATACCGGTGAAGTAATTGCCACGGCTGGTGATACCGGGTCTGTGAAAGGGCTGTGCCTCCATTTTGAGGTAAGGCATCATGGAAAACCTGTCAACCCAATGCAATGGATAAGCAAAGGAGCTTAACTACATGAAAAATCAGTTTCCCCAGTTCATAACGCACTGGATGTCGATAACGGCAGCTTTTTTGGTCTTTATCTTGATGACAGGATCTTATTCTCAGGTCCTGGCAAGTGATGAAAAAAAATATGAAACATTGAAGCTCTTTACCGAGGTTCTGGAAGAATTAGAGAAAAATTATGTGGATGAGGTGGATGCGGATGAGCTTATCCATAATGCCATCAAAGGCATGGTGGGAAATTTGGATCCTCACTCAAGTTTCATGCCGCCGGAAGCCTTTGATGACCTCCAGGACGATACCAAGGGAGAATTTTCCGGTATTGGTATTGTGATCACCACGAAAGAGGGTATTTTGACCGTGGTCTCTCCCATTGAGGGTACGCCGGCGTATAAGGCCGGCATCCAGGCCGGGGATATTATTATTAAAATAGATGATTCGTCCACAAAGGGTATGGCCCTGTGGGAGGCTGTTGGCAAGATGCGGGGCCCCCGGTACAAAAAAGTGTTGATCACGGTGATCCGGGAAGGGGAGACTGTTCCTTTGGCCTTTTCTCTGAAAAGGGATCTGATCCCCATGACCAGTGTGAGATCTGCTGTTCTTAAACCCGGGTATGGATATCTTCGGGTTACCAATTTTCGGATGAACACCACAGAAGACATGGAAAAAGAGTTGAAAAAACTTGAAACAGGAAATACCCCCTTAAGGGGCCTTGTCATTGACCTTCGGGATAACCCAGGCGGGCTGCTGGACCAGGCCATTAAAATATCCGATTTGTTTTTGGACCAGGGCAGTATTGTCTCGATCAAAGGCCGACTTGAAAAGAACACCCAGGTGTTTAACGCATACCCCGACCAGGAAGACAGGGATTACCCTATTGTTGTTTTAATCAACGGCGGTTCTGCGTCGGCATCTGAAATTGTGGCCGGCGCTCTCCAGGACCACTCAAGGGCCCTTATCCTTGGGACGCCCTCCTTTGGAAAGGGATCTGTTCAAACCGTTCGGCCGCTTAAGGATGGATTTGGGATTAAATACACCATTGCCCGTTATTATACCCCCAATGGGCGTTCTATCCAGGCCAAGGGGATCCAGCCGGATATAGAAGTAGAATTTAAAATCATTGAGAAAAAAGAAAAAACACCTTCGGTTTTTGACAGAATGATGAAGGAAAAAGATTTGAAGAACAGTCTCAAGCCCGAAGGAGAAGACCCGGAAAAAGTTGAAAAGAAAACGCCTGGAAAAAGTCGCCAGATTTTAGAGGCTGAACAGCTTGAGAAGGATGCCCAGGTAAAAAGAGCCCTTGATATTCTGATAAGTTACGGGGTGTTTAGTAAATTAAATGGTCACTAGGAAAAAGGGGGGAACCCGGGGGCGAGATGCTGCTCCCCCCAAAAAAACATCAGGAAAAAAAACACCGGGAAAAAAAACAGGGGCCCGGAAAAAACAGAAACCAGACCTTGGCAAAGAATTTAAAAAAATAGTTCTGGGGGTAGCCATCCTGCTTGCTGTCTGTTTGACCGTGGCCATGATAGCGGATATATTTATTACTACTGGGCAAAGAAAATCAGGCGGTGAACCCTCCAAATCCAATATTACCCAAACCGATAAACCTTCCAAAGGGAAGCCGGGGGAAAAGATAAAGCAGATACTACCGGTATCTGAAGACATGGGTGATATCCGGAATAAAAAGCCGTCGGCGGGACTCAGGGACAAATCCCAGCGGCCGATTTTGTATGAGATTTTTGAGGACCTGGACCACAGTCCGGTTGACAAAAAAACTGTTCTGCCAAAGGTTAGGGACGATATCCCGAAAATAGCCATCATTATTGATGATATCGGCTATGACAAGCAGATTGCAATGGAATTGTGCCTGCTGAACCCAAGCCTTACCTTTTCTGTGCTTCCCTTTTCTCCTTTCGGGCCTGCCATTGCGCACAAACTTAGTGCCAAAGGGGCCCAGCTCATGCTTCATCTGCCCATGGAGCCGGTTCAATACCCAAAGGCAGATCCGGGACCGGGGGCATTGTTCTCTTCAATGACACCGGACACGCTTCTAGCCCAGCTTCGGAAAGATTTAAAAGAGGTGCCGGGTGTTGTCGGCGTCAATAATCACATGGGGTCAAAATTGACAGCTGATTCCGATAAGATGAATCAGATCTTTACGATTTTAAAAAAGAAGGATTTGTTTTTTGTCGATTCCAGAACATCTTCCACTTCCCAGGGTGAGGCCTCTGCACGGCTGTTCAAGCTCAGCTTTGCCCAAAGGGACGTCTTTTTGGACAACTCTCAAAATATTCCCTATATTACCGGACAATTTGCAAAGCTCATCAAGTATGCCCAAAAACATGGGACTGCCATCGGTATCGGCCATCCCTACAGGGCAACCCTTGAGACCCTGAAGATCGAATTGCCCAAGCTGAAAGGCAAAATTCGTATTGTTCCGGCCAGTCAGCTGGTCACTATCCTAGAGTAGACTTTCAACGAGCAATAACAATGCGCTGGACATGGGAATTCTGTCAGCAAATGGCTTGGTTTTAATGGATTCCAAAAATTGATTGTTTATCGCCACCAGCAGTGTGTTCAGCTGTTCAAGATTCAATAAACTCTCCTTGGGAAAGGATGTCACACCTTTAAAATTTTTAGGACAAAAGTCCACAAGTGTTTCGCCCTTTTTTTTAAAATAAAGGGGGTATCCATGGGTCCGGCAGATGATGGGGCGCGCTTTATACAGGAGACACTGATGGTTGATTAAAAGGGGGCAACCCGTTGTTGTTTTTTCAAGCGCGGCCCTGACAATGTCTTGGTCGGATTTGTTCATCTCAAGGAAGGCGGATGCCAGGGCAAAGGCTTCAACCGGGAAAAGAGTTAAAAACCGACAGCAGCTGTCACAGCCTTTTTTGCAGACAATTTGATCTGAATAGGTTGTTTCCACCCGTTTGATATGGGCATCCACCTGACCTAAAAGGGCCCTGTAGTTTTTTAACCGATCCTTTAAACTTTTCGGGTTCATTTTTTTCCATGGTTCATTTGTTAACAGGCGTTGTTGCTTGCCGATACCACCACCAGTCCATCCACTGCAATGGGCTTTCCTTTGTGGATGATGAACGGATTAATGTCGATTTCCTGGATGCAAGGATACGCACATCCCAGATCACCCAGACAGACAAGGATACGGCCAAATTCATTTTTGTCCACAGGAGGCAATCCGCGGTATCCGTCCAGAATAGGGTGGCATTTGAGCCGGTCAATCATCCTAAGCGCATCGTCTATTCTCAATGGGGCAACGCCAAAGACTATGTCATTAAGTGCTTCGGCAAATATCCCGCCCAGGCCGCACATGACACAGGGGCCTAATTGGGGGTCTCTGACAAATCCGGCTACCAGTTCAATTTTTCCTGTTATCTGTTTTTGGATAAGAATACTGCCCCGGCCCTGCATGGTTTGCTCAAGGTCTTCCACGGCTTTTTCAAGCGCTTGTTCAGAAGAGATGCCCACTTGTACCAGATTTGACTCGGTCTTGTGGGAGACTCCCGGAAGTATTCCCTTGGCAACCAGGGGAAATCCGAATATTTTTGCAGTCTGCAGGGCTTGATCCAGAGACGTAACCTGTTTTTCTTCTACAATTGGAATACCCCAGGCGGCCAGTACCTTCTTAGATACATATTCGTCCAACTGGCCTTTTCCCGATGTCAGAATATCAAGGCGGGTATCTCCACTGATCTTGGAACTCGTTTGACCCGCATTTGAGGGCTCCTTCGACGTATTTAACAAGGGCCGGTTCAGCAGCATTCCCATGCATTCGACAGCTCTAAGAATTTCTCTAAAGACAGGGATGCCGAGGCGTTGAGCGGATGCCTGGAATTCATATACCCGTTCACGTTCACCCGATATCCAGCAAAAGAAAGGTTTACCTGCCTTTTGTGCCGTTTTGGCCATCATCGATAGATCGGTTTCAAGGCTGAACCCGCCTGCAAAACAATGTACAAAAACAGCATCGACACCCGGGTCGGTGCAGACCGCTTCCATGGCTTTGTTGTAAACTTTTTTTGATCCATTCAGAATAATTCCCGGCCACATATCCACAGGATTTGAAGGCGGCATCCATTCCGGGAAAACGGTTTTTAACGCCTCCAGAGTGGCGGCATTCAGTTTTGACAACACCAGGCCGTGTTTGTCCATGATATCGGCTGAAACAATCCCTGCAGCACCGGTGTAGGTAAGAACCGCTACACGGTTTGCGTTTTTGGGGGGTATTTTAGGATAAATGCCCAGGGTTTTGCAATAGTCGGCCAGCTGATAGAAATCATTGGCTTTTACAACGCCGGCCTGGTCCATGGCTCCGCTGATGATGATCCCGTTGGCCGAAAGACTGGCGGTATGGCTCAGTGCAGCAGCAGCTCCCCGGGTTGTTTTTCCCCCGTTCAGGATCACGATAGGCTTTGTCGTACTTCGGGATAACGCCATGAACCGTCTGCAATCGGTAAAAGATTCAAGGTATAAACCAATGGCAGATGTGTGGGGGTCATCGATTAAATATTCCAGGAGATCGTTTTCATCCACGTCCATCTTATTGCCGATGGAGCAGACCTTAGAGATTCCCATGGTCTGGTGAGACATGAGGTCGATAAGAAACGCTCCGGCCAGCATACCGCTTTGGGCAATCAGAGAAACGTTCCCGAATGTAAGCCCCGTATCCCAGATGCTGGGCGTCACCGTGGAAAAAACGAACCTGCGGCCGGCATCCACAAGCCCCATGCAGTTGGGCCCCCACAACCGGATCCCGGTCTTGTCGGCGATCTGTTTTGCTTCCTGCTGCAATGCATCTCCCTGGGGTCCGCTTTCAGAAAATCCAGCCGACTGGATCATAACACCGGGAATTTTTCTTCGGGCGCAGGCCTGGATGACCTGGGGGACCATTTGAGCCGAAACAAATACAATGGCAAGATCCACAGGGTCGGGAACATCGGCAACCGAAGGATAGCAGGTAAACCCTTCAACTTCATCATATCGTGGGTTGACCGGATACACCGCTCCTTGATACCCTTTTTTGAGATTTGAAACAATAATATTGCCACCCTTTCCTTTACTGGCTGTGGCCCCCACGATCGCAATTCCCCTGGGTTCGAAAAAAAACTTCATTCACAATTCTCCTTTGTTTCAAAAAAGGTTCCTACCGCTTCATCGTAAATCGTTTTACCCTATTTTTATATATAGGCAAATTGTTTTTTAAATAAACGGGGTCAGGCTTGCGTTATTGTGCTTTTGTTAAAAGCACAATAACGCAAGCCTGACCCCTCCTGGAATTGCCCGGTTTGTTGCTTTTTTTTAAAAAAAAGATGATATTGCAGGATAAACCCTATTATTTAAAAACCCTGATGGTGAAGCAAAGGAGTCTTGATGAACCAGCATGATTGGCGGTTGGCCGCGGCTCAGAAAGCATTGACACAAATCTTACCCGGCTTTGAGCAATCCCTTCAAAAAAAGATCGTTGATACCCCATTACAATGGGACAGGTTTAAAACCCGCATAAATCAAGAATGGGAACGTCTGTTTATCTATTTGCACGAACTTTACGGCTGGCAGTTTGATTTCTATCATACCCTGGAAAAAACCATGGAGATCCTTATCAGGTACTGGTTTGATCGTCCACCTGTATTGCATAGGCTTGATGAAAAACGGGAAGCCGATCCTCTCTGGTATACGTCTGAAAAAATGATCGGGATTGTGTTGTATGTGGATCTGTTCAGTGATAACCTGGCCGGACTGCATGATCATATCCCCTATTTTGAAAAGCTCGGGGTGACCTATCTGCATCTGATGCCTCTTTTTTCAACACCCCATGGAGAAAATGACGGCGGTTATGCCGTCAGCGATTATCGATCGGTTAATCCGGATCTGGGAACCATGGAAGAACTTTTCCGACTGGCCCAGGCACTTCGAGAACATGGCATCAGTCTTGTACTTGACTTTGTCTTTAATCACACCTCTGATGAGCATGAATGGGCTTCCAAAGCCAAGGCCGGTGATCCGGAATACAAAGAATACTTTTTTACTTTTACGGATCGCGCCCTGGTCGACCGCTTCCAGGAACACCTGCGGGATATATTTCCCACCATCCGCAAGGGTAGTTTTACATGGAATGATCAAATGCAGTGCTGGGTATGGACCACTTTCAACAATTACCAGTGGGATCTGAACTACTCCAACCCGTCCGTATTCCTGGCCATGGCTGAAGAAATGCTGTTTCTGGCCAACGAAGGGGTTGAGGTGCTTCGACTTGATGCAGTGGCCTTTATATGGAAACGGATCGGCACCAGCTGCGAGAATCAGTCTGAAGCCCATACGATTATCCGGGCATTCAATGCCATGGCCGGAATCGTTGCCCCATCATTGCTTTTTGTTTCCGAGGCCATCGTTCATCCCGATGAAGTGATTCAATATATTCACAGGGATGAATGCCAGCTTTCCTATAACCCGCTGCAGATGGCACTTATCTGGGAAGCGTTGGCCACCCGGGAAGTGAAGCTGCTGGCGTTTTCCATGAAGCACCGGGAACGGCTTCCGGATGAATGTACCTGGGTCAATTATCTGAGGTGTCACGATGATATCGGGTGGACATTTGACGACGAGGACGCAAGACAAATGGGTATCGATCCCAAGGGACATCGACAATTTTTGAATGATTTTTATACAGGACAATACCCGGGTTCATTTGCCAGGGGAGTGCCCTTTCAATATCATCCGGAAACCGGGGACCTGAGGATATCCGGCACCTTATCCTCTCTGGCCGGACTGGAACAAGCTCTGGAAAAACAGGACCATATCCTGATCGAGCTTGCAGTGAAACGGATCAATATGCTGCGAAGCATTTTGGTTAGCATTGGCGGTATCCCGCTGCTCTACGCCGGGGATGAATATGGGCACCTGAATGACTATACCTTTCTGACCGATCCCGCCAAGGTTACTGACAGCCGCTGGGTGCACCGTTCAAAAAAACGATGGCATGCCGCTGATGACTTGACCCGGAAAGACACCCTTGAATGGCGGTTTTTTCATGAAATGGTGAAACTGTGTCAGTTGCGCAAAAAATTGCCCTGTTTAAAAAACGGCGGCATGGAAGTCTTTGATACCGGCAATCCCCATATATTTGGCTATAGCCGGGCAAATAAAGGCCAGAAGCTCCTGATCATTAATAATTTTTCCGAACATGATCAGGTCATGAGCGCAGTCCGCCTTAAGGATATGGGTATGCGGTCTGACGGTTATGATGTATGTACCCAAAAAGAACTGCCGGCAGGAGAAAATGTCATACTCAGAGGTTATGAATACATCTGGATCAATATTGCCGACTCTCGTATTTGAAGGGTTCAAGCATATGAGGAAAAATGATGTTTTGAAGCAATGGACCTGCAAAAGGCGTTGAGGTAATCCGTAAAATGAAAACAACAATAAAACAAAAGGCAATACAGTCATCTATTGGTGTTCTGATAGCAATTGTGCTGTTTTTTGCCGCGGGATTAAGACTTCCGGTGATAGATACAACCACGGATACTTATTTCCGTGAAGCAATAACAAAGGCAGGTGTTGCCTATGCCACCTGCCGGGTGATCAATGCGTCGGTTTCAATTGTAAAGGATTCTACCCTGCAACTGGAACCAGCAGGGGTTGGGATATCACTGGCTGTGGGGCAGGCCCTGGACCCGATTGACGATATGACCGAGCGGTTGTCCGATGTGCTGATAACTGCGATTACTGCATTGGGGGTTCAGAAACTGGCGCATGAAATCAGCATATCGCTGGCACCCATGCTGCTGTCTGTCTGCCTGTTCATCCTGTCTGTCCTGATATGGTTTGAGAATGAAAGGATAACTGCCCTTCAGAAATTGACACTGCAGATTCTGTTGCTTCTTGCCATTGCCCGGTTTTGTCTTCCGGTTTCTTCTGCGGCAAATGCTTTCGTTCAAAAGCATTATTTTGCCGATCAAATAACGGACGTAAATAAAGAGCTGGCCCTGGGTTCTGTTGGACTTGATAAATTAAAAGATTTTTCTCTTCCTGAAATTGATGGTGTTTTGGGAACAATCGAAAATAGCGCTTCTTTTCTTAAACGAAAATCAATAGCGTTTAAAGATGCCCTTGGTTATACGGTCAGCCATATGGGAGACATCATAGAGAATCTTTTAAAACTGACATTCCTTTATGCGGGGATTTTTCTGATCCAGGTCATTATGTTACCATTGTTGTCATTTTGGGTCCTTGTAAAAATTGCAAATAGTCTTTTTTGCAGAAATGTTCCGGCACCTTGATACCAGAGCCTTAAAATGGTATATTTCTTCGCTTTATTAAATTTAATTTGAGAAGAGATTTTTTGAAAAAAAAAGATAAATTTACTTTTTTGTGCCAGGCCTGTGGCTGTCAGACCCCGAAATGGATGGGAAGATGCCCGGAATGCGGGGCCTGGGACACCTTGGCCGAGGAGAAAATCATTTCCGCCGGGTCGGGAAAACCACGAACCCTAACCGCTCCCAAGCCGGTTTCCATAAATTCCGTGGAGGTCACGGAATCCCAACGGTTGATGACCGGCATCACTGAGTTTGATCGGGTTTTGGGCGGTGGGATTGTGGATGGATCGCTGATTTTGATCGGGGGGGATCCCGGCATCGGTAAATCCACCCTTATGCTCCAGGTGCTGGCGACCTTGTCTAAATCCCAAAAAAAATGTCTTTATGTATCCGGGGAAGAATCCATTCTCCAACTTTCCATGCGGGGAAAACGACTGGATTCGGGAAGTGATTCCCTTTTTATAGTGGCGGAAACAGACTTGGACGCCATCCTTTCCATGGTGGAAAAACAGCATTATGATGCCATGGTGATTGATTCTATCCAGACGGTATTCCATCCCGATGTGTCTTCCACCCCGGGTAGCGTGACCCAGATTAGGGAGGCCTCCATGCAGTTCATGCGCCTGGCCAAAACCACGGGGATTCCCATTTTTTTGGTGGGGCATGTTACAAAGGTCGGGGCCATTGCCGGTCCCAGGATCATGGAACACATGGTGGATACCGTTCTTTATTTTGAAGGGGATAAGAGCCATATTTTTAGAATCCTGCGGGCGGTGAAGAATAGGTTCGGGTCCACCAACGAGATCGGGGTTTTTGAAATGAGGGAAACAGGTCTTGAACAGGTCCCCAACCCGTCGGCTATATTTTTATCGGATCGGTCGGCTGTGGCGCCGGGTTCGGTGGTGACCTCCAGCATGGAAGGCACTCGGCCTATCTTGGTGGAAATCCAGGGCCTGGTTTCAAGTTCCGGCATGGGAAACCCCAGGCGGACGGTGCTGGGGCTTGATCAAAATCGGGTTGCCCTGATTCTTGCGGTCATGGAAAAACGTCTGGGAATGAACTTATCCGGACTGGATGTCTTTATGAATGTCATCGGCGGGGTCAAAATTGTGGAGCCCTCTGCTGATCTTGCCATTGCTGCAGCATTGGCCTCAAGCTTTCTGGACAAACCGGTCCACAAGGAAACCACCCTGATCGGTGAAATTGGTCTGACAGGGGAAATCCGGGCGGTGAGCCATGCCCAGGCACGGATCAAGGAAGCGTCCAAAATGGGGTTTACCACCTGTCTGGTGCCAAGTTCCGCCATGAAACAACTCTCCCGTGTTGAGGGAATGACCATAGAAAGTGTCAGTTTTTTAAAGGACGCCATGGAGGTATTATTTGATGGCCAAGAAGAGTAAAGGGTTAAGCAAAGGGTCTGGTAAAGGGACCGGTAAGGGGTCTGGGGGCAATGAATGGGCAGACCATTTGACCCAGCGGGCCAAGGCAGAAAATTATCCGGCACGGTCCGTGTATAAGCTGGAGGAAATCCAGAAAAAATTCAAGGTCATTCGGCCGGGAAGTCAAGTGCTGGACCTCGGGTGTGCCCCTGGTTCCTGGCTCTTGTATGCGGCAAAACAGGTGGGCGGTAAGGGCCGGGTTTTTGGAATAGATCTGAAGTTGATAGAGATTAAACTTCCGGATAATGTCATCGCCATCCAGGATAATATCTTAGCTCTGGAAAGTGATGATTTTTTGAAAGAGGGATTTGGTGCCGTCTTGAGTGATATGGCGCCTGCCACAACAGGCCGAAAGGATGTGGATTCCTTCAGGTCATTTGAACTTTGTCACATGGCCCTGAAAACCGCTGAAAAATTTTTGGCTCCCAATGGTAATTTTGTCTGTAAGATATTCCAGGGAAATGAGTTTAAAAAATTTGAACAAGCGGTTAAATCTGCGTTTAGAGAGTGTAAAACCTTTAAGCCGGAAAGTTGTCGAAAACAAAGTAAAGAAATATATATAATTGCAAAAGGCAAAAAATAAGGAGGCAATAGCATGTCAGGACATAGTAAGTGGTCGACCATTAAACATAAAAAAGGGGCGGCTGACGTAAAAAGAGGCAAAATTTTTACCAAGCTGATCAAAGAGATCACCGTGGCCGCCAGAATGGGAGGGGGGGACCAGGAAGCCAACCCGCGGCTGCGCCGCGCCCTGAATGATGCCAAGGCCCAGAACATGCCCAAGGATACCTTTGAGCGGGCCGTTAAAAAGGGTGCCGGGGATCTGGACGGGGTGAGTTACGAGGAAATTCTCTATGAAGGGTATGGCCCGGGAGGCGTGGCCGTTCTAGTGGAGTGCCTGACCGATAATAAGAACCGGAGCATTGCCGATGTTCGCTATATCTTTGGGAAAGCCGGTGGAAACGTGGGAACCGACGGGTGTGTGGCCTGGATGTTTGATAAAAAGGGGCTTATTTCGGTGAGCAAGAAAGATTCCGATGAGGAGACCTTGATGGAGGTTGCTCTGGAAGCCGGAGCAGAAGATATCACGGATGAAGGAGATGTTTTTGAGATCATCACCGCACCCGAAGATTTTGATGCGGTCAAGGAGGCCGTTGACACGGCTGAAATAAAATACGATGTGGCGGAAATTACCATGCTGCCCCAGAACATGACAGCCGTGGAAGGAAAGGAAGCCGAGCAGATGATCCGTTTCATGGAGGCCCTGGATGATTGTGATGATATCCAAAAATTTTATACCAATGCGGATATTCCCGATGAGGCCTTCGAAGCCATGTAGGATTGGTGCCATGTAGGATTGAAGCCATGTAGGATTGAAGCCATGTAGGATTGAAGCCAAGGTTATTCTGGCTGCTCGATCCATCCTAAAACCAAAAAAGGAACTGATATTTTTTGGGTTCCTTTTTTGGGGTTTAGGTCTGTTGAATTTATCCTATATCAATCATCTTTTGTACGGATCCAAGGGCGGCGATCCTTATATCCTCAGGCACCTTGATTTCCCCTGTCAGGTTTTCAAGGCTGTCGAGCACATGGGCCAGGGTGATTTTTTTCATGTCAAGGCAGTACATCTTGTCAGAGGCCGGGAAGAAGCGTTTGTTGGGGTGGGCCTTTGAGATGGGATAAATCAGTCCGGTTTCTGTTCCCAGGATAAATTGATCTCGGTCTGATTCTCCTGCAAATCGGATCATGCCCGAGGTGGACTCAATACTGTCTGCCAATTCCAAAATCTCGGGGGGGCATTCGGGATGGGCAATGAAAAGGGCTTTTGGGTGGGCCGCCTTTGCCGCGGCCACATCCTGGGGCCTTAGATTGTTGTGAAAGGGGCAGTATCCCTCCCATAGATGAATTTTTTTGTGGGTGTTGGCTGCCGCATATTGGGCAAGGTTTCTATCCGGTGTCATGAGGATTTCATCGGCTTCAATGGCATTGGTCACCCGAATAACATTGGCCGAGGTGCAGCAAATATCGGAAACAGCCTTTACCGCAGCGGAAGAATTGACATAGGTGATAACCGGTATATTGCCCAGTTCTTTTTTCCTGGCGGTAAGAGCGATCGGGTCCACCATGTCTGCCATGGGGCATCCGGCATCTGGGTTGGGCAGGAGCACGGTTTTTTCCGGGGAAAGAATATAGGCGGTTTCCGCCATGAAAAGAACCCCGCAGAACACGATGATATCCGCCGAGGTTTTTGATGCCTGGATACTCAATTCCAGGGAATCCCCGCAAAGATCGGCAATCTCCTGAATTTCAGGGGGTTCATAATTATGGGCCAGGATAATGGCATTTTTTTCCTTGGCCAATTGTCTTATTTTTGTTTCTATCTGGCCTGTTTCTGTCTGATTGTTCATTTTCTATGAGGTCCTTTTTTTGCTTAGTCCATTTCAATAATGCTGTATCCCTCGGGGATCTTGAACTCAAATATAGCGGGTTCCATTGGTTTAAATTGAATATGGGTGAATTCAAATGAGGTGGTGTCTCCATAGGTGTTTTGGGTTGTCACCTGTTGGATTTCATGGGTGGTGCGCGATACCCGGATAAGAAGAGTTACCAAATCCGGGTTCTCCTGTTTGGCCGTCAAAAGAAGGGAGATGTGGGTGTCAGTTGTCTCTTTGACCTCCATGGTGAAGTTTTTCCTCATCCGCCCAATGTCGGCTAAAAAAGCACCGCCTGCTCCGGCTTTGAAAAATTTTTGGGCATTCCCCCTCATGACCTGATTCTGGTCGGGGCGATGGATCCAAAGCGTCTGGCCATTTGTAATTATTTCGTGGCGCTGGGGGCTAAGATACAGCCATCGCATTTTTCCCGGATGGTTGAACCAGGCTTTGCCCGAAGCCGTTTCCGTAATTTCCAGAGCCGCTAATTCTGAAACCTGGTTAAAATCAGCTGAAAATCCGTTGTGGGTATATAATTTTTCAATGGCAGTCAATGTGTCTTCCCCAAGGGTATTTGCCTGGGTATTTGCCTGGGTATTTGCCTGGGCAATGTTCAGTGGGGCAAGAAGGGCAGCCAATAACAGTAAAAATTGTATAGGACTACCCAGGGAATTAATAAGTCGGGATTTCACGGGAACGCATCCTTTTATTTGAGAAGTTTATTAATATCTTTCCGTTTGTCTGCTGCATACATCCTTCTCAGCTTTGGTTTTTCTATTTTCCCGGTGGGGTTCCGGGGAACCTCTCCGAAAAATATCTGTTTTAATTGCTTGTACCGGGGCAGGGCTGTTTGAAACTCAATGATTTCTGGCTCCCCCATCATGGCGCCGGGTTTAACGCTGATGATCCCGGCGGGGATTTCCCCAAGCCGTTCATCGGGTACGCCGATGACGGCTATATCTTTAATTTTATCGTGGGTGAGAAAAAAGTTTTCAATTTCAACGGGGAAAATATTTTCACCCCCATAGATAATCATATCTTTTTTCCGGTCCACAAGCCAGATAAATCCCTCTTTGTCAAATCTGGCAATATCTCCTGTGTGGAGCCATCCATTTTGAATGGTTTTTCGGGTGGCTTCCGGGTTCTTATAATATTCTTTCATCACCCCCGGGCCCCTGAGGATGAGTTCACCGGACTCGTTGGCAAAGAGATGATTTCCCTGTTTGTCCACAATTTTTGCCTCCCATCCTTGGCCGGGTAATCCAATGGGGCCGATCCGATCTGCATTTTTTACTCCCAGGTGGACACACCCGGGTCCCGTGGATTCGGTGAGGCCATAGTTGGTATCATAGGCCTGGCCGGGGAAATATTTTTTCCAGTTTTCGATGAGACTGGGAGGAACGGGTTGGGCACCTGCATGCATGAGGCGCCATTGGGTCAGTTTATAGTCAGCGAGAAGAATCTCCTTGTTCTCAATTGCAATGAGGATATCATGGGCCCAGGGGACCAGGAGCCATGCAATGGTGCACCTTTCTTCCGATATCGCCTCAATAATCCATTTGGGGGTTACGCCGTTGAGGAGGATACATTTTCCCCCCACAAGAAAGCTACCCATCCAGTGCATTTTGGCCCCGGTATGGTACAGAGGCGGGATGCATAGAAAAATGTCTTCATGGGTCTGACCATGGTGGGAGTTTTCCAAATAGCAGGCGTGGGACAGGTTTTTATGGGTGAGCAGCACAGCCTTTGGGGTGCCAGTAGTCCCAGAGGTGAAATACAGGGCTGCCTCGTCTTCCATGGAAAGGTCGACATTTGGCGGGGTATCATCAAAAGTTCCACCGTTTGAATTCTCCGCCTTTGAATTGTCCTTGTTTAAATTTTGACTGATAAATTCCTGGACAGGTCTTGCCCATTGGGGACAGGCTTCCTTTGGTCCTGAAAATAACCACAGGGTGACAGATTTGTCCAATTCAGGTTTGATCGCTTCGATACGCCCGATAAACTCCTGCCCGAAAATAAAGACCTTTGCTTCTGCCGTTTGGGTGCACAGAAGGATTTTCTCGGATTCAAATCTGAAGTTTAAGGGAACCGCCCATGCCCCTGTATACAAAACACCAAAATACAGGGGGAGCCAGTCAAGACTATTGGTCATGAGCTGGACCACCTTATCCCCTTTTTGGATCCCGCTGTGGTTCAGTGCATTGGCAAACCTGCAGGCGGATTTGAAAAAGTTACTCCAGGAGATCTGTCGTTGGGTGTTTGTGGCAGGAATTCGTTCGACAATGGCTGTTTCTTCCGGGTAGAGTTGGTTGTTTTGTGTGAGTATGTCGGTAATTAGCATGGGATATCAAAGCCTTGTGAATGAATATAAAAAAATCCTGCCGGGCAACTATAGACCACGGCAGGATTATATTCAACAGATTACTAATCTTTTATTTGTCTTTTTTGACCTCTTCAAAGTCAGCATCCACAACATCGTCATCATCGGCCGGTTTGGCCTGGGCACCGGCATCAGCTCCTGCTTCCCCTTGGTTTTCCTGGGCCGCTTGCTGGTACATGACCTCGGCAAGTTTGTGGGAGGCCTGGGAAAGGGTTTCAACTTTGGCTTTTATGTCCTCCACATCTTCTGAATCCTTAGCGAGTTTCAATGCTTCCAAAGCTGTCTCGATGGCCTTTCTGGTCTCCTCATCCACCTTGTCCCCATGTTCCTTGAGTGTCTTTGCAGTCTGGTCACAAAGGCTTTCAGCCTGGTTTCTGGTGTCCACAAGTTCCTTTCTCTTCTTGTCTTCGTCGGCATGCATTTCAGCATCTTTGACCATTCTGTCAACTTCTTCTTCGGAAAGTCCGCTGGCTGCAGTGATCTGGATGGATTGTTCCTTCCCGGTTGCCTTGTCCTTTGCCGCCACATGGACAATACCATTGGCATCAATATCAAAGGAAACTTCGATCTGGGGTACACCCCTGGGAGCCGGCGGGATTTCTTTCAATTCAAATTGTCCCAAAGTTTTGTTGCCGGTTGCGATTTCTCGCTCTCCTTGGAGTACATGGATGGAAACGGCTGGCTGGTTGTCGGCTGCAGTGGAAAATACCTGGCTTTTCTTGGTGGGGATGGTGGTATTTTTTTCAATGAGTTTGGTCATGACACCGCCCAGGGTTTCAATCCCTAAGGATAACGGCGTAACATCCAGGAGCAGTACATCATTGACATCTCCCTGGAGAACACCGGCCTGGACAGCAGCGCCCATGGCAACCACTTCATCTGGATTCACTCCCTTGTGGGGTTTTTTACCAAATATTTTCTCAACTCTTTCCTGAACGGCTGGCATACGGGTCATGCCGCCGACCAAAACCACTTCGTCTACTCCTCCGGCACCAAGGTTGGCTTCTTTCAGAGCGGTTCTGCATGGTTTTTCAAGATTGTCCAGAAGATCGGCCACCAGAGATTCCAGTTTGGCCCGGGTTAATTTGACATCCAGATGTTTGGGACCCGATGCATCTGCTGTTATAAATGGTAGATTGATGTTGGTTTCAGTTGCAGTGGACAATTCCATTTTTGCTTTTTCCGCTGCTTCCTTGAGGCGCTGGAGCGCCATTTTATCACCCCGGACATCAATACCTTGATCTTTTTTGAATTCATTTGCAATATATTCAATGATTCTTAAATCAAAATCTTCGCCGCCCAGGTGGGTGTCGCCGGAGGTTGATTTTACCTCAAAGACACCATCACCGATCTCAAGGACAGAAACATCAAAGGTCCCGCCGCCAAGATCAAAAACAGCTATTTTTTCTTCCTTTTTTTTGTCAAGGCCGTAGGCAAGGGAGGCGGCTGTGGGTTCGTTGATAATCCGCTTTACAAGAAGGCCTGCAATTTTTCCTGCATCCTTGGTGGCCTGGCGCTGGCTGTCATTAAAATAGGCAGGTACGGTGATGACCGCTTCTGTTACCTCTTCTCCCAGATAGTCTTCGGCTGTTTTTTTGATGTTACTCAAAATAAAGGAAGATATTTCAGCCGGGCTGTATTGTTTTCCCCTTAGATTAATCCGGGTGTCTCCGTTGGAGGCCGCTTCAATTTTATAGGGAAGGTTGGGGATATCCATCTGAATTTCTTTGGAGCTGAATTTTCTTCCAACGAGTCGTTTGACACCAAAAACGGTGTTTTCAGGGTTGGTGACAGCCTGGCGTTTGGCTGCCTGGCCCACAACACGTTCACCGCTTTCGGTAATTGCCACAATGGATGGCGTGGTTCTGCCCCCTTCTGAATTGGTGATAATTTTTACTTCTCCACCGGCTTCCATGACTGCGACGCAAGAGTTGGTTGTGCCCAAGTCAATTCCAATAATTTTACCCATAACATACCCTCCAAAATATTTTTAATTTTCTGTGATTTCTTCTGTGATTTCTTCTGTGTCTTTTTTTGCTTTTTTTGAAACAACAACCATTGCCGGCCTGATCAACCTGTCATGAAGGAGGTACCCTTTTTGGAGTACCTTTGTGACTGTATTATCCGGGAATTCGTCAGTTTCTTCCTGGGTGACTGCCTGGTGAAAGTTTGGATCAAAGGATTCATTGTCCGCATTCACCGATTTTACATTAAAGGTTTCAAAAAGCTTGATAATGTCCTTGTGGGTCAGCTTTACCCCTTCAAAAAGAGCGGATTCCTCTGAATTTTCCTCGGCCGCACTAATGGCCCGTTCAAGGTTGTCTACAACCGAGAGAAGTTGCCTGAAGATGGATTCATTGGCAAACTTTTTAAAGTCATTGGTTTCTCTTTGGGTCCGCTTTTTATAGTTCTCAAATTCAGCAGAAAGCCTTAATGCACGGTCTTTTTCAGCCTCCACCTGGTCTTTTAACTCCTGGATTTCATCTTTTTTATTCTTTCCCTTGCCGGACGCTAATGGGCCTTTTTTCTCTGGGGCATCTTTTTGGGGAGAATCGTCTCGCTTCTTTTCCTTTGTTTGTTTCTTCTCTTTTAGTACCAAATGTGTTCTCCAGCTCCAAAATTCCTGATATGTAAGCGTTAAATGGTTAACAAAACCTAAATTATGGCTGAAAAATAAGTCTGTTTAAATGCATGTCAAGCTATAAAAGTATGGAGGGGGAGGAAAGAAAAGATCCGGCTGGCAGGTGGGTTAAAGGAAAATTGCATGACCGGGATCGATCCACGACACAGAAGAGATCACTTATCGCTGCTTCCTTCCGGATCTGACGAGGTTCATGGCCTTCTGTTACGAGGCGACCGATCAGAATAAACCCACCCGGCCTACCAGCCGGAAGAAATATATATAAAGGCTTTTTGTTTTTTTTTCAAGTCCAATATAGACAGGGCCCATTTTTTTGTTAAGATGCAATTATTGTTTGATGAAAAATTATTTTTGGGATAACATAATATGCATGGAATAAATGAAAATTTTTTCTTGCAGGGTCACACTGAAAAATCCATGGCAGGATATGTCTATTCTAAAATTAGGAGAATAATATGAGTGAAATCGTAAATGAGGCAGACCAGACAATTGTCAGGCCGGGTACAGATGTTGTTGCTTCCATGGCAGAAGCGTTTAAAGATGATCTTTTGTCTGCCATTAATTCATCCGATGGTATTATTGTAATTGATCTGGAGGGAGTTGAAATGGTTGATTCCGTTGGAATCGGCGTTATTATTGCGTCCCATAATACACTGAACCAGGCCGACCGGAAATTGAAAGTGATAAATGTGACAAAGGATGTCTATGGCCTTTTTACCACCATGAGGCTCAATCGCAGGTTTACCGTTGAGGGAGTGGGATAAGCGAAGAACAATGAATCGGGGAAAAATCTTATGGAGCATTTTGTTTGGTCTGCTGGTTCTGTCTGCCTGTGATGATAAAAAAGATGGTTTTTCTGGCCTGTCAAATCTGGTGGAGGAGAGAAGTGAAGTACGTCAGGCGCTTTCTGACAAAAATAACCGGCAAAAGGCCCTTGAACGACAACAACTAAACGCTGACTCCAAACCGGCTGTTGTTCTTGGTAAGGAAAAGAAAAAAAGGGAAATTTCTCCTATTGTTCTCTATGAAAGGGATGTCGAGGTTGTGGATTCTTCTAATAGAATGGCCCTTGCAAAGGGAATTGCCTACCTGAACAAAGAAGGTCAGATCGTTAAAATTACAATTACCCGAGAATGATTTATTTTAATGGCCAGGGAAAAGGGTGTTGGGAAGCATCTTAATCGGTTGCTTTGTTTCTGGCAGATCCATCTGGAAGATCACTATATTCTTTTTTCGGCATCGCCTGTTCTGGGGAAGTTTTCAATGGCGCCTCTTCCATGATGGATTTGGGCTGATGGATTTTAGCTGTTTCAGCGGCTGTCTTATACCCGGCCAACTCTTGTTCGTATTCTTTTATCTTCATATTGGCATTGTAGAGTTTCTTGACAGCGTCTTCTTGAAGTCTTTCAAATTCTTTTATGGCATTTGTCTTGGAGTTGAGTCGGTTTTTGTATTCGTCCAGAATGCGTCTGTGTTGAACCGTTAACCTTTTTTCAACGGCTTTTGTCATCGTATGTGTCATGAAAATATTAATCAGCTCTGCCACCAAGGCAATAATGGTGACATAGATAAGTCCGTCTGACTGCAAATAATAGAGAATAATAACGATGAGGATGGATGTAAAAAATACCATTTTAAACCTTGTTGTCCTGTGTTGTTGACGGTGCAATCCAGATTGCTGATCATTGGTCTTTCTATAATAGGGCAACTCGAAACAACTTACAAATATTTTTAGAAGGATAAAAAATAAAATTATGCAGGGTGATGTTTTGTAGGGGGGACAATTAGATTCTTTTGTTTAGTGGTCGGGGCGAGAGGATTCGAACCTCCGACATCCTGCTCCCAAAGCAGGCGCGCTACCAGGCTGCGCTACGCCCCGCCAACAAAACAAAGATGCTTAATATCATCCACGGGGTTAAAAAGCAAGAAATTTAAAATTTGTTTTCAAAGTATGCCTCGATGCAGCGGGCCAGCAATTGTGCATAGGGGGTAAGGAAATCCTGCTGCTCGACAGCCGTGGGGATATCTGAGATGGTGAACGGTTCTGCCAATATGGCTGTCATTTGCAAGCCTTCCAAGGGAATGACAGGGGCAGGTCCGAAATGGGGTTTGGTCTCTTGGTTTGGATTCTGGAATATTTTTGCAAAAAGAGCTGCTGCCTGTTTGCTCGTTTGCTGGTGTGCCAACCCTTGGGTTTCCCATTTGGTGGTATTGGTCGCAGGGTTTGTGTCAGGCGTACCAAAGTAGAAGAAAAAACTTTTGTTTTTCATTGCGTGGAGATGGAGGCTGAGAAAAAGATCTGCCTTGTTTCGGTTTGCAAAAGCAGTTCGATCTGTCGCTGACAGGCGGGTGTCTGTTGTGCGGGTTAAAAGGGGGTGGTATCGGTCATCGAGCAGGTTTGCTGTCATTCGGGCAAGCTTCAGGACGATTTGTTTTTCAAGGATGCCGGTGGTGGATATGATCCCAGTATCTTTGCCGCCATGGCCCGGATCCAGAACGACGACCTTTCGGGTGGTTTTTATTGTCAGGGCATCTGCCACGCAAGGGAACACGATTGTCACAAGTAAGGCTATGAACAAGAGCCGGGATATTTCTTTGGTCAATTTTCTTGACACCTTTATTTATAAGCGTTATCTTAGTAAACTTTGTGTATAGTATGTATTATATCACGCAATAATTATAGATATATGACATACTTTTTTAATTTTATGAAGAATTGTTTAAGAATAGTTCAAATTAATATCATTACTAATATTATTATAAACGGGACGGAAACATGCAGGTAAAAATTGAAGATAAGAGCAGTGTCAAAAAAGTGCTCTCTTTTGAAATTCCAAAGGAAACTATCGCAAAAGAGCTTAACAAAGCCTATAATGAACTGAAAAAAACAGCAGATGTAAAAGGATTTAGAAAGGGAAAAATTCCCAGAAAGGTCCTTGAAAACAGATTTGCCAAAGATGTTCATGCGGAGATTGCCCCCCGTCTGATTCAAGACTCATTTGTGGAAACCATTCAGGAACACAAGTTGAATATTGTGGGAGGTCCCCAGCTGGATCCGCCGGAGTTGAATCCAGATGAGGCCTATGCCTTTGAGATTACTGTGGAAATAAAGCCTGAGCTTGATGATATTGCCTTTGAGGGGATTGCCCTTGAAAAGACAGCTTATGCCGTTTCCGATGCCGAGATTGAAAGTCAGATATACATGATCCAAAAGACCCTGGCCAAGAAAGAGACGGTTGCGGAACCACGTCCTGTTAAAGAAACGGATTTTGTTCTGATTGACTATGAAGGATTTTTAAACGAAGAAGCCTTTGCCGGAACACCGAAAATCGAAAATTATGTGATGGGTATTGGGCAGGGTGCATTACCCGATCAATTTTCAGAAAAATTGATCGGTGCCATTCCGGTCCAGGATCTTGAGGTTGAAGTTGTTTATGCAGATGATTTCCATGATGAAAATCTTAAAGGGAAAACCATTGTTTACAAGGTGAGTCTCAAGGAAATTCAGGAAGAGGTTCTTCCGGAAGCAAACGATGACCTTGTAAAGGATCTGGGTAAATTTGAAACCCTTGATGAGGTCCGGACCTCCATTCGTGAAAATCTTGAGAAAGGCTATGCTCAGCGGGTGAAACATGAGATGAGCGAGCAGGTATTTGTCCATCTGCTTGAAAAATATGTATTTGAAGTTCCTGATGCCATGGTGGACGGGGAACTTAACGGCATTATTGCAGAAGCGGAACAAGCTTATTCCCAGAATAACACCAGTCTTGAAGAAGCCGGCTTGAGCCGTGACATTTTGAAAACCCAGTACCGGGATGTCGCTGAAAAACAGGCCAGAAGACATTTGATTCTGGACAAGGTGATCACTCAGGAAGCGCTTGAACTTACCGAAGAAGAACTGGATAAAAGCTTTGAGGAGATGGCCGTTGGCATGAATGCCCCAGTGGATTCCATTAAAAATTATTTTAAGATGGATCCCAAACAACTGGAATATTATACCCATACCCAGCTTGAAAAAAAGGCGATTGATCTTATAATAGAAAAAGGCAGCGTTTCAGAAGTGGAACCTAAAACTGCTGAAGAAGACGTCAAAGAAGACGCCAAAGAAGACACTGAATCTTAGTGTATGTTATTTATGCATTAAACATAGAAACGAGATAATTAAAGGAGTTCAATCGTGCCTCTAATTCCAATGGTTGTTGAACAGAGCAACAGGGGAGAGCGTGCCTACGATATTTATTCGCGTCTGTTAAAAGACAGAATTATATTTTTGGGATCTGCCATAGACAACGAAGTTGCCAATGTTATTGTGGCCCAACTTTTATTTTTGGAATCAGAAGATCCTGAAAAAGATATCAGCTTTTATGTAAATTCTCCGGGAGGAGTGGTAACCGCTGGTATGGCTATTTATGATACCATGCAATATATAAAACCCGATGTTGCCACTGTCTGTATTGGCCAGGCGGCAAGCATGGGGGCATTATTATTGGCGGCAGGGGCGAAAACCAAACGGTTTGCCCTGCCCAACGCAAGAATAATGATTCACCAACCCTCAGGGGGATCCCAGGGGCAGGCAACCGATATACAGATCCAGGCAAATGAAATATTGAGAATGAAAGCTGCCCTGAATCAGATTTTATCCTCGCATACCGGTCAGGATATTGAAAAAATTGCTGTTGATACGGAACGAGATTTTTTCATGTCCGGTGCCCAAGCACTGGAATACGGTATCGTTGACAGGGTGGTTGCTGACAGAAGCGAATTGGAAAAAGAAACCGAGGAGGCTTCAAAGGAGTCGTAAAACATGACTAAAAAAGAAGAACCCACGGATCAGTTTTTCTGCTCTTTTTGCGGGAAAAACCAAAAAGAAGTCAAAAAACTGATAGCAGGGCCAAGTGTTTATATCTGTAATGAGTGCATCAAGCTGTGCAGTGAAATCATTGAAGATGAAGAAAAGGAAAAGTCCGAAGAGAGTGAAGAGTCCAAGGAATTTATGGTGCCCAAAGAGATCAAGGGCATGCTCGATTCCTATGTGATTGAACAGGACAAGGCCAAAAAGGTGCTTTCCGTTGCGGTTTACAATCATTATAAACGCCTGGCCTCGGTAATCGAAAAAACCAGTGATGATGTTGAGATTCAAAAATCCAATGTTTTGATCATCGGACCTACGGGCTGCGGTAAAACTCTTCTTGCACAGACCCTTGCACGCTTTCTGGATGTTCCCTTTGCCATTGCCGATGCAACGGCGCTCACAGAGGCCGGATATGTGGGGGAGGATGTGGAAAACATTGTTCTTTCCCTGGTTCAAAATGCAGACTATGATGTTGAAAAAGCCCAAAGGGGCATCATCTATATTGACGAGATCGATAAAATTTCCCAGCGGGGAGATAATCCTTCGATTACCCGGGATGTGTCAGGGGAAGGGGTTCAGCAGGCGCTTTTGAAAATTATTGAAGGCACCGTCGCCAGTATCCCGCCCAAGGGGGGGAGGAAGCATCCCCAGCAGGATTATGTAAAAGTGGACACCTCCAATATCCTTTTTATTTGCGGTGGTACCTTTACCGGCCTTGAAAAGGTGGTTGAAAGACGGCTTACCCAAAAGACAATGGGATTTGGTGCAAAAATAGCTGAAAAGAAAGATGTCAATCTCGGGGAGCTTTTGGGACAGGTTAAGCCCGAAGACCTGATACGATTCGGGTTGATTCCCGAGTTTCTTGGCAGATTGCCCATTGTCACCTCCATAGGGGAGCTCAATGAAGGCTCTTTGGTCAAGATTCTGACAGAACCCAAAAATGCCCTTGTCAAACAATATCAGCAGCTTTTCAAGGTGGAAGGGGTGGATCTCCAGTTTACGGATGAGGCCCTTGTGGCCATGGCAAAGGAAGCGGTTTCCAGAAAATCCGGCGCCAGGGGCCTTCGGGCTATCATGGAAGAAACCATGCTGGACATCATGTATGAGATTCCTTCCAAGGAAAATGTTGTGGAATGTGTGGTCGGCGAAGAAGTTGTTCTGAAAAATGAAGAGCCCATCCTTCTTTACGAACAGCCCAAAAAGCAGGCCTGAAACAGAAAGTTTTCTAATGATCAAAATTTCTAAGTTTTTCAACCAGGACGGTAATCAAAAAATGAAAAAAACACTGCCGCTGGTGCCTTTACGGGATATGGTTTTGTTCCCCCATATGACCACTTCTGTGTTTGTGGGAAGGGACAAGTCTGTTAAAGCTTTGTCCGAAGCAATGGCTGCCGATAAAAGAATATTTCTCACCACCCAGAAGGATCCTGAAGTTCTTAAACCCAATATTCAGGATATCTTCCAGGTGGGAACCGAGGCAAAAATTACCCAATTGCTTCGGTTGCCCGATGGCACGGTCAAGGCCCTTGTGGAGGGCTCTGCCCGGGGAAAAATTCTTAAATTGATAGATGAAGAGGGGTTTCTGGCGGTTGACTATGAAGCGGTTGCGGAAATACCCATTATTGAGGAAGCCTCTGAAGCTGCCATGCGGACTGTTTTTGAGGCATTCCAGAACTATGCCAATTTGTCTGGAGTGGTTTCTAAGAGTTTTTTTAAGGGTCTGGAGGGGCTTTTGGATCAGACCTCCAGGTATGCGGATACCATCGCTTCCCAACTGCCCTTCAAGGTGGGAGAGAAACAGGAATTGCTCGAATGCGGAGATATTGAAAAACGATTTTTTCTCCTGCTCAAACTGATCCAAAAGGAAACAGAGGTTTTTTCCATGTCCCAGAAGATCAAGGGTCGAGTGAAAGATCAGATGGAAAAGCTCCAGAAAAAACATTATCTCAATGAGCAGATGCGTGCCATTAAAAAGGAAATGGGGGAAGATGGCGGACCGGGAGAGTTTGCAGATCTTGAGAAAAAAATAAAACAAAAGAGAATGTCCCGGGAAGCCTCAGGGGTGGTTCGAAAGGAACTGGATAAGCTCAAGATGATGTCTCCCATGTCTTCTGAAGCCACTGTGGTCAGAAATTATATTGACTGGCTTATTGCGCTGCCCTGGTTCAGGAAGAATCGAGCCAAAATTGACTTGAAAAAGGCTGAATCCATTCTGGATCGAGATCATTTTGGCCTTGAAAAACCCAAGGAAAGAATTCTTGAATACCTGGCAGTCCAGATTCTGGTCAAGAAAATCAAGGGACCTATTTTATGCCTGGTGGGGCCACCGGGTGTGGGAAAAACATCATTGGCCCGATCTGTTGCGTCTGCAACGGGCAGGGCATTTGCCCGCATTTCCCTTGGGGGTGTCAGGGACGAGGCAGAAATTCGTGGGCATCGGCGGACCTATGTGGGGGCCATGCCCGGTAAAATTATTCAGACATTGAAAAAAACTGGGTATAACAATCCGGTTTTCTGCCTGGATGAGATTGATAAAATGACATCGGACTTCAGGGGGGATCCCTCCTCAGCCCTTTTGGAAGCGTTGGATCCGGAGCAGAACAAAAACTTCAACGACCATTATCTTGAAGTGGATTATGATTTATCTGAAATCCTTTTTATTACCACGGCCAATACATTGTACGACATACCAGCGCCCCTGCGAGACCGGATGGAAATTATCCAGATCCCCGGCTATACGGAATATGAAAAAGAGCACATTGCCACAGGTTTCCTGGTACCCAAGCAATTAAGGGAAACCGGCCTTGATGATTCAGATGCCGTGTTCTCAAAAAAAGCGATTCGGTCGATTATCAAGCAGTATACCCGGGAGGCAGGGGTCAGAAACCTGGAGCGGGAAATTTCATCGGTACTCAGAAAGATTGCCACCCAGATTGTCAAGACCGATAAGAGAACGCGCCATCAGATTTCCACCACCATGGTGCTCAAATATCTGGGACAGCCAAAATTTCGTGACAGCGGCCTTGAAAAAGAAGATAAGGCAGGGATTGTTACCGGTCTTGCCTGGACCCAGGCCGGAGGCCAGTTGCTCACCATTGAAGCGGTTACCATGCCCGGCAAGGGACGGGTTATGGTGACAGGAAAGCTGGGGGAGGTGATGAAGGAATCCAGTCAGGCAGCTGTCAGCTATGTCCGTTCCCGCAGCAAGATCTTAGGAATTCGGGAAGATTTTTACAAGGATACCGATATCCATATCCATGTGCCTGAAGGGGCCATTCCCAAAGACGGACCCTCGGCCGGGATTGCCATGTGCACCGCAGTTGTCTCTATCCTTACGGACAAACCCGTCAGCCGGACAGTGGCCATGACCGGTGAAATCACGCTGAGGGGAAGGGTTCTTCCCATTGGCGGCCTCAAGGAAAAATTGCTTGCTGCCCATGCCAACGGGATTAAGCGAGTGATTGTATCAGTGGAAAATGAAAAAGATGTTCGAGAGATTCCTAAATCGATTCAAAAACAATTGGAAATTGTCTTTGTGGATGATATGAGCCAGGTGCTTACCCACGCACTGGTATAAGATATAGGACAAAAGATATAAAAGCCCCCTGATTTTGCAAGATCAGGGGGCTTTTGTTTTTAAGAGAACATCTATTTATTAAACGTTATCCTTCGAGATAGCAAACGCTACCCTTCGAGCATGGAGATAAATGCTCTAGCCTTCGAGCATGGAGATAAATTCAGACATGGCAGAAACTTCGTCTTTGGTTGTCACTTTTCGGCGGATTTGAACCATGTTTTCATGGGTGTCCTTGTCCATGAGAAGGTCCTCCTTCCGGGTTCCGGATTTATTGATGTTGATGGCCGGCCAGATTCTTTGTTCCGCACATTCTCGGGACAGGAACAGATCCATATTGCCGGTTCCTTTGAATTCCTGGAAGATGATGTCATCCATTCGGCTGCCCGTGTCCACTAAAATGGTGGCCATTATGGTTAGGGAACCTCCGTTTTCAAGTTTTCTGGCTGCTCCAAAAATTTTTCTGGGAAATTCCATGGCATTGGCGCCAAGGCCGCCGGAAAGGGTTTTGCCATGGCTGTCTGTGTCGGCATTAAAGGCACGGGTCATGCGGGTCAGGGAATCTATAAAAACAACCGCATCCTGTCCAATCTCAGCACAACGAATGGCTGTGTGCATGGCAAGGCGTGTCATCCTCATGTGCTGGCCGATCTGCTGGTCAGCAGAAGAATAGAGAACATGGGCCTGGGTCAGGCCCCGTTGGAAATCGGTTACCTCTTCAGGGCGTTCATCCACCAGAAGGATAAACACCTTTGAATCTGGATGGTTGGTAACAACTGAATTGGCCATATGTCTTAAAATGGTTGTTTTTCCGGATTTGGGAGGGGAAATAATCAACCCCCTCTGCCCCATACCAAGGGGGGCAATCAGGTCCAGGGCCTTGCCGGTGATATCCTCTTCATCCTGGGCCATGGTGTATCGTTCAAATGGATTGATACTGGTCTGATCCTGGAGCATTGGCACGTCAGCAAATTCATCAAAGGGAAGACCATTGATGGTCTCTATGCGGATCAGGGCAAGGTTAAGATTCCTGGGGCTTTTCTTTTCACCAAATCCCTGGATAAAACAACCTTCCCGGAGATTCAATTTTCTGATAAGGCTATTGGGGACGTAGGGATTTTCGGGCTGGGGTTGAAAGTTTTCTTCAATGGTCCTTAAAAAACCAAACCCTTTGTCCATTATTTCCAGATATCCTTGGACTGGTTCCATGGTCAAACTCCTTCATTCAAACTGGGATATTGCTTTAGCGATAAAAAAGACGGGTTAAGAATTTACGATCATTCTTTGTGACTGGAAGCCTCAGAAGAAAAAAAAGAAAAATGCCCTGCTTTAGATTTTATCGAGTAATTGTATTCTTACATTTTACTATTGGCTACAAATATACCACTAATATGCGCGTGTTGCAAGGCCCTGGTGAAGAATCCTGCCGCCTTTTTTTTATTGGAAGGAAAAAGTAAAATTTGAGTATTTAGTGCTTGACACCATTTTTGTTTATTGTTATAACCTCTCTGCTTTCGGGCGATTAACTCAGTTGGGAGAGTGCAACCCTTACAAGGTTGAAGTCGCAGGTTCAAGCCCTGCATCGCCCACCAACAAAAGTGACATACGGGGGTGTAGTTCAGTTGGTTAGAACGCTTGCCTGTCACGCAAGAGGCCGCGAGTTCGAGTCTCGTCACTCCCGCCACAATATAAAAGGGTTTCAGCACTTTGCTGAAACCCTTTTTATTTTTCTTGTTCGTTTGATAACCGAACGAATGCTCATTTATCAAATAATAAATTGATCTACAGTTTTATTAAGCTCTTCGGATAAATTACTCAGTCCTTCAGAATCTTTGGTTACTTTATGACTATTCTCAGACATTTTATTTGATGAATGATTAACATCGGCAATATCTTTTGCGATCTCATGTGACACCACCGAACTTTGGGCGACATTTGTAGTAACTTCCTGAATACCCAGAGCTGCCTGATTCACATTTTCAGCAATTTCTTTTGTGGTCGCAGACTGTTCTTCAACCGCAGCAGCAACCGTATCAATCATTTCATTGGCATTCAAAATAGCGTTTGTCACCTGTGCAATTTCAGAAACAGAATCTTTTGTTGACGTTTGTATTTGCTCGATTTTTTCTTTAATATCCAATGTTGCTTCTGCTGTTTGCCTTGCCAAAACTTTTATTTCAGCCGCAACAACAGCAAATCCCTTTCCTGCTTCACCAGCCCGGGCAGCTTCTATTGTGGCATTTAAAGCAAGCAAATTTGTTTGTTCCGAAATATCGGTAATGGTTTCAACAACCTTGCCAATCTTTAGGGCAGCTTTTGTTAAATCATTAATTTTGGATGATGCGCTCTTTGCTTGAATCGCGGCATCATTGCTTGTAAGTTTCGTTTTTTCGGTATTTTGTGCAATTTCATTAATCGTTGATGTCATTTCTTCGGCTGCCGCAGAAACCATATTAATATTAGCAGAAGACTCTTCAGCAGCAGCGGCCACTGATGTCATATTGGCGCTCATTTCTTCTGCAGCGGTTGCAACCGACTGAGATTTTTCGGACATATTATTGGCCTCATCAGACATCTCTTTTGCTATGGTTAAAAGCGTGTCGGATGAACCGTTTAGATCACCTGAGTTTTTTGAAATATGGGTGATGATCCCTTGGAGTTTTTCTATAAAGACATTAAACCATTTTCCGAGTTCCCCAATTTCATCGTTACTGCTAATTGTAAGTCGTTTTGTAAGGTCTCCTTCTCCTTCCGAGATGTCCTTGAGGCCATTGACGGCGTGGTTAACTGAGATAACAATCTTCCTGACAATGGTAACGATAACCAGGACTGAAATCACCATGGAGAGGATAGCAGCCATGATCATCCGGTTTCGCAGCTGCTTTAAAGGTGCCATATATGGTTCTGTCGTCAGGGTTGACAGGATAATTTTATCAGTTTTTTGTTGAAAGGCGGAAAAATGTTCCTGGCCGTTAAAAAAATATTTAAGCTTTCCCTGCTTTTGCTGGACAATTTTTTGGCCCCATTCAAGGTCGGTAATTTTTGACCCTATTTTCTGGGAATCAGGATGTGCAATTATCCTTCCCTCAAGATCCATAAGAGCTGCATATCCTTTTTCACCGACCCTCTGGTTTTTAACAATGGTCTGCAGGTCTGTTTTTGCTATCAATTTTTGAAGTTCTTTTGGCTGAACACCAATCTGAATAAGGCCTGGGGTGTCCCTTCTTGCAATCGTTATGTATTGAAAGAATACCTTGTCTGCACCTCTTTCCGTGGGTCGCTGTGCCAGTTCAAAGGTTTTGTCTTTCAACCCCTTGAGCAGGGATCGGGTCTGGTCTGTGGTGCTGAAATCAAAACCATAAAACCCGGTAATATTTCCCCATCTAAGTATTCCGTTTTCATCCACGACATGGATTTCATCCACACCAATATCTTTTGCCAGGGCAATTATATTTTGGGTTGAAATCATATCTGGATTTTTTTCAAATATTTCCCTGATGGCCCTTGCCTGGCGAAGGTAATTTTTGTTTAACGCTTTTTTTAAGGCCTGTATGGAATCTTCGGATCGATCAATATCTGAGGCAATTTGTGCTAAAGATGTGGTCACGATGTTTGCCATCAGGTCATTGATAATGTGGTTCTGCTGCCTGTATGAATAAACGGAGATAGCAAGGATTGATAAAAAAAGCATTAAAACTATGGGGAATAAAATTTTATTTTGAATCCCAAATTGGAAAAAAGATTTTTTGTTCATTATAGATGTCCTTATTTTATTTGTTCAAAACCACCATGCCCCGGCATACACAAAGGGTAAAAAAGGGGAAGAGCAGTATCCATTATAGTCAATCTCACATGGTTTTATACCATGATTAGATTTAAATCCTATTAAAACAGTTATTTATATTTAAATATTGTATTCCTGCATAGAAAAGCATAACAAATTTTCAGGTTCACTCAAATTAGTCAACCTGTTTGTTTTATTTGGATAAGAACTTGCTTTTTTTCACTGCAATTTAATTTTGGGTTCAGGAAGGGGGAGGGGATTTTACCTCAGTCTCGTTTATCCAACCGCCGCCAAGTGATTTATACAATTTTACATAGGCATTGAAAAAATTTCGTTTCAATTCTGAAAGTTCCAACTGGGCGCTGAAAAGCGTTCGCTCGGAATCTAATGCCTCCAGGTAACTGCTGACCCCTTTATCATAGCGTTCAAAGGAGAGGCTATTGGCATTTTGAGCCGCCGTCACCTTTTGGCTGGCAGCTGTTAGCTCCCTTTGATAGGTCTCTATTTCAACCAGGGCATCCTCCACTTCGGTGAAGGCGATCAACACAATATTTTCATAGCGGTATAAGGCCTGTTTGGTCAGTTCTGTCTGGATATCCACCCGGCTTTTGCTCTTGTCAAAATCCCAGAGGGGACCGACCAGGCCAGCCCCCACAGACCAGATACCCCCGCTGCTGGTGACGGCACCCAGGTCACTGCTGGCAATCCCGAGAAGACCGGTTAAGCTGATGGCAGGGAAACGCTGTGCCACGGCAATCCCAATTTCCTCGTTTTGGGCTTTGAGCAGGGCCAGGGCCTCTCGGATCTCAGGCCGCCGTTCAAGCAGTTGGGAGGGGAGGAAATCGGGAATAAAAGGGGGGATCTTCTGCAAGTCCAGGGACTCTTTGTTTCGGATTTCCCGGGGGAGCTGTCCCATGAGGAGGCTCAAGGCATTCTCAGCATTGGCAATGGCCCGCTCGTACTTGGGAATTGAACCTGCTGCAATGGCTGTCTGGATCTGGGCCTGATTTACATCAATTTCAGGAATAATGCCTTTATCAAACCGCAGCTGAATGATCCCAAGACTTTTGGTCCGGGAAAGAAGCGTTTCCCGGGAGATTGTTAATCGCTGGTGGTAGTCCAGCAAGAGATAATAGGTGCTGACCACGTCTGTAATCAGACCGATTTGAATGGTCCGCATACCATATTCTGAGGCCAAAAGCCTTTCTCTTGCAGCAGTTGTGGATCTTTTAAATTTACCCCAAAAATCCAGCTCCCAATTTAACATGGGGGCAATATAGGCATTACTGGTGGTATCGTTTGAACGGGCGCCGCCGTAATTTCCCGTGGACAACCCACCGCTGATGCCGATTGCGGGATATTGATCTGCCTTGTAAAAGCCAAGTTCTGCCCTTGCCTGTTCAATGCTGCTCAGGGCAATTTTTGCATTTTTGTTGTTTTCAAGGGCGGTGTTGACCAGTTGAAAGAGAATGGGATCATCAAATAATTCCCACCATTTCAGGTCACTTGTGGTCTTTGCATCACCTTTGAGGGTGGAGCGGAATGTATCCGGGGTTTTGATCTGTGGGGGGGTAAAATCCGGCCCCACGGTGCATCCTTGAACGAGAAAGGCCATGAGAAGGAGGCCCATGAGAAGGCTGGCGGGGATGACCCCGGGAAAATATTTTTTAAAGTTCATCGTTTAAACCTCTTTTTTTTGATCACGTTTCTTTTCATACCGGCCGATTTTACCAATGAAAATAAAAAGCATGGGGTAGAAAAACACACCCAGAAGGGTTGCCAGGGCCATTCCTCCCAAAAGGGACATCCCCATCACTTTTCTGGCCTGGGCGCCTGCTCCGGTTGCAATTACCAGGGGCAAAATGCCCAGGATAAAAGAAAAGGCGGTCATGAGAATCGGCCTGAACCGCAATTTTGCCGCCTCAAGGGCAGAATCGTAAAGAGACAATCCTTCCTGGAATTTTTCATTGGCATATTCCACAATGAGGATGGCATTCTTGGCTGCCATGCCAATGAGCATTACCAGGGAAATCTGGGCAAAAATATTATTTTCATAGGCCAGATCGTAGTGCCGGGCCACAAGCACGGCCAGGAATGCACCGAAAATAGCAAAAGGGGTTCCCAGAAGTATGCTGAAGGGCAGAGACCAGCTTTCATATTGGGCTGCCAGAATGAGAAAGACAAAAAGAAGGGAAAATACAAAAACCGTTGCCCCGGAACCCGCCGCCTTTTTTTCCTGGTAGGACATATTGCTCCAGGAGTAGGTCATGTCGTCGGGAAGCACATCTGCTGCGACTTCTTCCAGAGCTGTCAGGGCCTGGGCCGATGTATATCCCGTTGCTGGCCCCCCGCTTAATTCCGTTGCCCTGAGCAGATTAAACCGGTTGGTGTAGTCGGCGCCGTATACTTCACTGACCTTCACAAAAGCAGAGAGGGGGACCGATTTTCCCTCCCCGTTTTTGATAAAAAACAGGCCGATTTTTTTCTCATCTTCTCTGTATTCCGGCTCTGCCTGGATATAGGCCTTGTAAAGCCGGCCAAAGCGATTGAAGTCGTTGACGTAGGCGCCTCCTAGAAATGCGCCGATGGTGGTGTACATATCATTGAGGGAAATCCCGGCTTTCAGGGCCTTATCCCGGTCAACTTCTATAAATTTTTGGGGGACACTGGGGCGAAAGGTGGTATAGATAGACCCAATTTCCGGTCTTGCCTGGGCGGCCTGTATAAATTTAGTCGCCTGCTCACCCAGGTAGGCCGGGGTCTTTCCCCCCCTGTCCTGGAGCATCATGCTGAAACCGGAACCGCTGCCAAGGCCCGGAATAGCGGGGGGGCCAAAGGCAAACACCTGGGCTTCGTTGACATTGAGGAAAAAGTCACGGTTCAGTTCCCCCACAAGATCCGCCACTGTTTTTTTTCGTTGATCCCAGTCTTTTAACGAGAGAAATAAAAAGCCTGAATTGGAACTCATACTGCCGGAAAGCATGCTAAACCCTGTGGCCGTGGTGATATATTCCACTTCCGGATAGCGTTTGATGAGTTTTTCTATTTTTTTGGTGACGGCGTCCGAGCGCTGGAGGGAAGCTGCGTCGGGCAGCTGAACATTAACAAAGAGGTATCCCATGTCTTCTGCGGGCATGAACCCTCCGGGAAGTATTTTGCCGAGCATACCGGTTCCCACAGCAAGGGCAACGATGAAAATAAGGCCCATAATGATTTTCCGGGCCAACACATGGGCAAACCTCATGTAAGTTTTGGTCGAACGGTCAAAAATTTTATTGAATATGGAGAAAAACCATCCCAAAGGACCCCGGTAGGGTTTGGGGGGCTTGAGTAAAAGTCCGCAAAGGGCCGGGCTCAGGGTCAGGGCATTCATGGATGAGAAGAGAACGGAAACGGCAATGGTGATGGCAAACTGCTGGTATAAGCTGCCCGTGATCCCCCCCATCATTGCAACGGGTACAAAAACCGCCACCAGCACCAGGGTGGTGGCAATGATAGGGGCTGTTACCTGTTTCATGGCAAGGTTTGTTGCATCTTTGGCATTCATTCCCTTTGCCATGTTTACCTGAACTGCCTCCACCACCACAATGGCATCATCCACCACAATACCGATGGCAAGCACCAGGCCGAGCAGGGAAAGGGTGTTGATGGTGAATCCCAGCAAGGGGAAGGCCATGAATGCCCCGAGAAGGGAAACCGGTATGGCCAGAGTCGGGATGAGGGTGGCCCGCCAGTCCTGGATAAAGATAAAGACCACCAGGATAACCAGGGCAAGTGCGATGAAGAGGGTTTCAATGATTTCTTCAATGCCCTTGGTAATGGGCAGGGTTGCATCCAGGGCGACATCATATTTAATACCCTTGGGAAAGGACAGGGAAAGTTCCTCCATGGCGGTTTTGGCATCTTGGGCCAACTGAACTGCATTGGAACCCGGGGCCTGGTACAGGCCGATAATAGCACAGGATTTTCCATTGAGCCGTGTAAAAGCATGATAGGATTCCACCCCTAATTCCACCCGTGCAATATGCTTGATCTTGACCTGGGAACCGGTTTCGGTGGTTCGGATAACAATTTCTCCGAACTCTTTTTCCGACTGCAGCCGGTCGGGCAGGCGGACGGTGTAGGTGAATTCTGTTCCCTCTGGCGCCGGTTCCGCTCCAAATTTTCCGCCGGGGACGATGATATTTTGAGCCCGGATGGCATTGATGATTTCGGGAACGGTGATACCTAACTGGGCCAACCGGTCCGGTTTGATCCAGATCCGCATGGAATAATCAGAGGCTCCAATGATATCCACCCGTCCGATACCTTTGATCCGGGCCAGTATATCCTTGATATTGATGAGGGCATAGTTGTTTAAAAAGGTCTGGTCATATTCCCCGGTTTCATCGGTCAGGGCCATCAGCATAAGGATATTGGGCAGGGATTTTTGAGTGGTTACCCCCATGCGGGCGACTTCTTCGGGCAGCTTAGCGGTTGCGGCAGACACCTTGTTCTGGGCAAACACCGTGTTCATATCCGGATCAGTACCCACTTCAAAGGAAATATCGATGGACATGCTGCCGTCATTGGCATTGGTGGATTTCATGTAAATCATGTTATCCACCCCGTTGATCTGTTGTTCAAGGGGGGTGGCAACGGATTGTTCCACATTGATGGCGTTGGCCCCGGTGTAATTGGCCCTCACCTGTACAATGGGGGGGGTGATATTGGGGTATTGTTCCATGGGAAGGCCCTTGATGGACAAGGTTCCCACAATGGTGGTTATGATAGCCATAACAATGGCGACAATGGGCCGCCTGACAAAAAAGTTTCCCATGTGAATTATTGCCCTTGTTTTATGCGTTTGAATTTTGTTTCAACCGGTTTGACAACAACCCCATCGGCAACTTTTTGGAGGCCCTCAAAAATAATGCGTTCACCCGGTTTTACCCCTTCCCGGATCAGCCAGAGATTGTCAACCTTGGGACCTAATTCGACCTTTCGTTCCTGGACCGTATTTTTTTCATCCACCACAAACACCCGGTTCATTCCCTGGAGTTCGGTGACAGCCCTCTGGGGAAGCAGGATGCCCTCTTCGGCCGTGTCGATTTGAATTTTTACCTTGGCAAACTGGCCCGGACGCAACAGGCCTTCGGGATTAGGAAAAGAGGCCTGGACCAATATGGCACCGGTCATGGGATCCACCATGCGGTCAATGAAAGTTAACTTTCCTTTGTGTTTGTAAATGCTGTCATCTGCTAAAATAAGCTCAATTTCCCGGGATTTTTTTTCTGGATTTTGTTTTTCTGCCCCTGTTTCGCTTAAGAATCTTCGGGCAACTATCAAGTATTGGGTTTCTGACAGAAAAAATTCCACCAGGATATGGTCGGTATTGGAGACGGTGTTCAAAATGATGGTATTAGCATCCCTGCCAACGAAATCTCCGACCTTGGCCTTTGTCTTCCCGATGATGCCGGAAATGGGGGAATAAATTTTGGTATATCCCTTTTGAATCTCAACGGCCCTCAAGTTGGCATTGGCAGCATCTAAAGCGCCCTGGGCCGCCTCGTACTGTGCTTCGGCTGCATCCAGATCGCTCTTGCTGACAGCATTTTTGGCCGCAAGGGGCCGGTATCGGTTCAGATCGTTTTTGGCTTTGGTTAACCGGGTATTGGCCTCGGCCACAAGTCCCCTCTGGGCAGCCACCTGGGCTTCAAAGGGCTGTTGATCAATGGTATACAAAAGTGTCCCCTCTGTAACAATCGAGCCTTCCTGAAAATGAACTCCCTTTAAAAATCCTTCAACCCGGGCGCGAATGGCAATGTCCTTTGCTCCATAAACCTGACCCACATAGGTTTGATAAATAGGCACCTCTTCTGCTTTTGTCATGTAAATATTTACTTCAGGTGGAGGGGGGGCCTGGGTTGCCACCTCTTCCTTTTGGCAAGAAGACATCCAGCAAACGGTACACAATAAAAACACCACTGTTTTGATTTTTAATTTCATTCTTTTTTTTCATCCAGGATAAGGATTGGGCCAAATTTGGCTGTTAGAGAAATAATATAATTAACTAAGAAAAAAAAAGTATAAAGTCAAGGAGAAACATCTGGGCTGTTTGTTGGAAGGGGTGTGGGGACCCAAAAGAGGGGGGGAGGTCATTTCAAAGGGGTTGAAAGTGACCTCCTGTAAAATCAGAGTGCCGGGATGGCCATGAAAATTTTTAGGCCAATGCCACTAACTCTTTTAAAATTGCATCGCCCATGGCATTCGTATCCACAGATTTTTCTACCTGGCCGGTCAGATCTGCCGTGAATATTTGAGCTTCCAAAACGCTGGATATGGCGGATTCAATGGCATCAGCCGCCTGGGGTTGTCCAAGGGTGTACTTGAGCATCATGGCACAGGACAGGATCTGGGCGATGGGATTGGCAATGCCTTTGCCGGCAATGTCCGGAGCAGATCCACCGGCTGGTTCATAGAGTCCAAATTTATCTTCGTTCAGGCTGGCCGAGGCCAGCAAGCCCATGGAGCCGGTAATCATGGCACATTCATCTGAAATGATGTCCCCAAACATGTTGCCGCAGAGCAATACGTCAAACTGGTGGGGATTGCGGACAAGCTGCATGGTGGCATTGTCCACGTAGATATGGTTCAAGGAGATGTCGGGGTATTCCTTTGCGATTTCTGTTACGACCTCCCGCCAGAGCACCATGGAAAATAATACATTCGCCTTGTCAACGGAAGTGACGCGTTTGTCTCGCAGCCGGGCTGCTTCAAAGGCCATTCTGGCAATTCGTTCAATCTCAAACCTGGAATATACCATTGTATCAAAGGCCGTTTCATCTTTTCCCGAACCCCGTCTTCCCTTGGGTTCTCCAAAATAGATGCCGCCGGTGAGTTCCCGCACACAGAGGATATCAAAACCGTTTTGAACAATTTCAGGCTTCAGGGGCGATGCCGATGCCAGTGTGGGGAATACTTTGGCCGGCCGCAGGTTGCAATATAGGCCAAAGTGTTTTCTTAAAGGGAGAAGGGCGCCTCTTTCGGGTTGTTCCGCCGGTGGCAGGGTCTCCCATTTGGGTCCTCCCACGGAGCCAAATAAGATCGCATCGCTTTGTTCGCACAGAGAAAGGGTAGAGGCGGGAAGTGCTTTGCCATGATTGTCAATGGCAGCGCCGCCAATATCGGCAAATTCGTATTCAAGGGAAAATTCATATATTTTTGCGGCTGCATCCAGAATTTTAATTGCCTGGGCCATGACCTCGGGTCCAATTCCATCGCCTGGTAATACTGCAATCTTGCTCACTCTAACCAATCTCCTTTTTTGGGTAAATATTATTACCATCATATAGGAATTTGGATTTTATGCAATCTTAAAATTCAGTCATTATAAAAACTATTTAGATATACTGGATTTAATTCGAGGATTTAGAGGGGGAAAAAATGGACTTTTATGCCGCAGTCCTCGCTGCGGCAGGCGGGTGAAAAGAAATTATAAGACCAAGATCCCCTATACAACGGTTCCCATGGGCGAATAGTTGCTCTTAGACTTTTAACACTCTGGTAGCAGACAGTCCCTTGTCATTCTGCTGTGTTTCAAATTCAACCACTTCTCCTTCGGCCAGAGTTCTAAAACCCGTCATTTCGATGGCCGAATGATGCACAAAAATGTCTTCTCCGCATTCCTGGGCAATAAATCCAAATCCTTTTTTTGAATTAAACCACTTGATTGTTCCCTGCTGCAAAATTTTTTCTCCTTCCTGTTTGTCATTCTATAAAAAAGTGTGATTATTGGAGTATTACTGATTCCCACAAAATGCAATCAAAAAAAAAAGGAGGCTGATTTGCACCAGCCTCCTTTCACTAAAAAACAAACCTAACCCTTATCTTCTATTTCCATATTCTGCATAGGCCATGGCAGTAAATCTGTAAACAATATGTGCCATTTTTGAAAACGGCAGGAATGCAAACAGGTTGAAGATAGCAATCAAATGCACATAATAAAGCGCATAGGAAATGTATTCCAAATGGGCCAAACGCGCCATTTCCGTCAGCATACCGGTCAATCCCAGGGTAAAAACGATTCCCAGGATAAGCCAGTCTTTGTAAGTGTTCAGCGTATCTTTATTGCTCAGCCGGTTTTTGATCATCAGGCCGGAACCGATGACCAGAGAAACCCCGGCAATATTGGCAAGCCATTTAATGGGGTTCAGCTGTGGGTAGGGGCCGGGATATCCGCCAAGATACAGCATCATTCCACAGACTGCTGTGACAATGAAAAGTCCGATAAATCCATACAACACCATCATATGCGGGGTGGCACGGTCTTTATTTGTTTCACATTCGTTGAACTTATCATGTTTGAGTATGGTGGGAATCACCCGGAGAAGAGCCTGAAAGAGTTCTTTATAGTTCAGGGTGGTCTTGTCGGTTTTTCCTTCCGATACGGCATTTTTATGAATATCCACAATAAAGCGTTTCAATGCCAGCACGAATACAATGACAGCAAAGGTGGCTGTGGGAATCATGGTCATATCCACAAACCAGGTGGAAAAGAAATTGGAATGGGATATCACATGTGCTCCCTCGTGGGCATGGGACCAGTGAAGGCGACCCCCAAGGGCATCCCCGAAGAGGACATTAAAAATTTTGGTCATGGTATCACCAAAATTCATGGTGATGAAGGCCAGAAGGGCAAACCAAATGGCCGGGATGCCGATCAGGAAGGGCAGTTTTTTCGGGTCATTCA
This sequence comes from Desulfoconvexum algidum, assembly GCF_055382125.1. Lineage (NCBI taxonomy): Bacteria > Pseudomonadati > Thermodesulfobacteriota > Desulfobacteria > Desulfobacterales > Desulfobacteraceae > Desulfoconvexum > Desulfoconvexum algidum. The sequence continues at coordinate 160,660 of NZ_AP042394.1, forward strand.
CCGCCCTTGCCAGTGCCTTTGGCGTTGCATATTCGATAATGGCAACCGATCGAATAGCCGCAAGCACGTCTCCGGGAGCAGCTCCCCTGGGGCAAAGGTCTGAACAATCACCGCAATTATGGCAAAGCCAGATATCACCGTTGCCGATCAGTTTATCTTTGAGGCCCCAGGATGCCGCGATCATTTCTTTTCTGGGAAAAGGGCTGTCTTCCGGTGCAATGGGGCAGGCAACGGAACAGGTGGCGCATTGGTAACACTTTTTGAGTGTGTCTCCACCAAGACCCTTTACTTGGGCAATAAACCCAAGATCTGGTTGTGCAAGATATTTTTCAGTCATACTAATATACCTCCATATAATTTTGCAAATTTACCCTTAGAATCCTTTGAAAGGGTTGGGGCCCATTTCTTCAACTTTTTCGACAAAGGCATTAATAATCCCTGGAAGTTTGTCATATTCATCAATGGCAATCTCTTCAAAGGCCACTCGCTCTTCTTCAAGGGCAAGACTTGCAAGGGCCTCCCCAATCTTTTTTACCCGGACTTCGGCTAGTTCTGAGCCTTTCATAAAATGGCACTGGTAATCATCCCCATGTTTACAACCAATGAGAATGCAACCGTCAAGGCCCTGGGCCAGGGCATCTTTAATCCAGATGGTATTGACAGAACCCAGACACCTGACCGGAATAAACCGGACATTGGGTGAATAATCAATTCGGTTCATTCCCACCATATCAAGGGCAGGGAAGGCATCATTTTCGCAGACAAGGGCCAAAAATCTAAAGGGCGGCTCATCATAATCATCTTCAGAGGGGACGCCGATGGCCTTTACCTGGGAGCCGATACTGTCAATGGTATAATCGGCGAAGGTGATAATTCTCTCAGGACATGCACCCATGCAGGTTCCGCATCTTCTACACCGGGTGGGGTTGATCTTGGGAGTTCCCTTTTCATCATCATCCAGGGCGCCAAAGGGGCACTCAACCGTACATCTTTTGCACTGGGTACATCTCTGGAAGAAGAAATCCGGATAGGTCATGTCACCAGACCTGGGGTGAACGGCCATGCCGCGGTTGGCACTTTCAATACATTGGATGGCCTTAAGCGCAGCACCCGTTGCATCTTCAATGGATTCTTCAATGGTCATGGCCCGTCTGATGGTGCCAGCTGCATAAACGCCGGTTCGCTGGGTTTCATAGGGGAAGCAGATGTAATTGGAGTCTGCATATTGACCGAAAAGATCATTGTCCCGAAAGCCGGGTCCCTGTCTGTAGGCCAGGTTGATGATGGGATCATCCTTGGTAACCGGTACCATGCCGCCGGCAACAACAACCATGTCCGCTTTGATGGCAAGATTGTCTCCCAAAAGGGTATGGGCGGCGGTGACGGCAATGCTGTCACCCTGTTGGACAACTTCTGTGACAGCCCCCTTGGTCATGAAAACACCATCATCTTGCTGCATGCTTTTGTAGAAATATTCCTGGAGTCCGGGGGTTCTCATGTGCTGGTAGATGATGTAGGCTTTACCGTCTGAATAATCGTTTCGGACATACTTGGCCTGTTTGAGGGCCACCATGCTGGTAACAGAACCGCAATATTCAAAATCTGCATCATCTTCATCCTTGCCAGGACTCTGGATGAATACCACGTTTTTTGCTTCTTTGCCGTCGGAGGGTCGGACAATCTTTCCCTTGGCCGCAATCATTTCAAATTCATCATTGGAAACCACATCGGCAAGGTCCACGCCCAGGTGGGCATATTCTTCGCCTTCCAGAACGGCAGGTCGCCATCCGGCTGCCAGAACTACAGCGCCATACAGTTCGCCATCCGGATCCAATTGAAGGATATCTTCTCTTCCTTCATTGTATTCGAGATATTTGGCATGGGCAGATTCGGCATCCAATTCCTTGCCTTTTTCATCCAACAGCATCTCAGGAGGACACGGAAACGGAACGTCAAAGGGAATCTTTTCACCGGGGGTTTTAAAGGTCACCGTGAACTCACCGGGTTGGCCTGCGATGCGGGCGACCAGTGTATTGGTTTTGACCGTGATGTTTGAAAAGGATTCAATCTCCTGGATCATGGCTTCCACCACCGGGGTCTGGAGCGCTTCAAAGGGCTCTGCAACTGGCATCTGGCTGCGAAGTTTGCCTGCATATCCGCCCAGGGCATCGGTTTTTTCAACAATAGTTACCTCATACCCGGTTTTAGCTGCATCAAGTGCCGCTGCCATTCCGGTAACCCCCCCCCCCAGAACCAGGATCTTCTTGGAAAAAGATTCTAATTTATAGGGTTCGGGCAGAGTGACTTTTTCAACACAGATCATAGCCATCTTGATATAGTCTTCCGCCTTCATCTGGATGGGGTCAAAATGTTCTTCATCATCCTTCTGATCTTCGGTAAGGGCGGGATATTTTTCCCTTGAATGGGGCCAAACAACCCCTTCTCGAAGGTTTGCTCTTTCCACAATGCAATTATCAAATTTGAACACGTCAAAGTTTACCCGCTTGGAGCAGGCCCCGATGACCATTGCATTTACCTTGCCGTCATCCACATCTTTTTGAATGAGGGCAACGCCTTCTTTGGAACACAGGAAGGGATGAGTGGTACAATTTACGCCCTCTTCATCGGGGACATCGACCAAGGCTTCCATGTCGAGTGTATCACCGATTCCACAGCCTGTGCATATATATACGCCGTATTTTTTATCCATGGTCCTTACCTCCTTACAAGGGTCTGAATGGCTTTAAGTGCCATGCCTGTGGCATTCTGGTTAGATGTTACGACATCGGCAGGTTTGTTGGCACAACCTGCTGCAAACATGCCGCCTTTTGAAAAGTCATTCACAATAAAGCCGTCTTCGTTGTATTGAAGATCTGCATTGGGTTTGTCAATGGCGCAGGTGGGCTGCATCCCGGTGGCAAGTACCAACAAGTCAACGGTCTGACGGACCTTTGCGCCTGTGATGGTATCTTCCGCCACAAGATTTATGTTGGCGCTTTCCGCTTCTTCACTGACTTCTGCTACTTTACCTTTGACAAAGAAGATGTTCTCATCTGCCTTGAGGTTGGCATAGAATTTTTCATATTTCAAACCCGGTGTCCGAAGATCTATATAATAGATATAAATTTTGGCATCCGGGTACTGGGCTCTCAAATAGGTGGCATGCTTTAGGGAGGCCATGCAGCATACATAAGAGCAATAGGGCAGATGATTCTCGTCCCTGGACCCTGCACATTGTGCAAATGCGATGGTTGCAGGTGCTTTGTTATCGGAGGGTCGAAGAATCTTTCCTTCGGTGGGACCATTTAATGAGGCCATTCTTTCCAGCATCATATTGGTCACAATGTTCTGATACCGGCCAAACCCCAGGTTATCGATCTTGGTGGCGTCGTAGGGTTGCCATCCTGTGCACCAGACAATGGCACCGACTTTAAGATCAATGGTTTTTTCTTCCATGTCAAAGTCAACGGCATCATATTTACAGGCTTCCTTGACTCTGTCCCGGTCATCGGTGCTCATGGCAGGATCCATGACATATCTTTGGGGGAATGCCATGTTATGGGGAAGATATGCGGCTTTTCTGCGGTCCATGCCAAAGTTGAAATCATTGGAAATTTCAGTTTCACAGACTTTGGCGCATTCGCCGCAGGCGGTGCAGTTTTCATTGACATATCTGGGGGCCGTCTTGACGGTTACCGTGTAATCACCGGCTTTGCCGTCCACGCTGGCCACTTCAGACATGGTAAGTACGGTGATGTTTTTGTTGTCCTTGAGTCGTCTATAGTTGATCTCAAGTCCGCATGTGGGCGGGCAAAGTTTGGGGAAGTAGTGTTTGAGCTGGGATACTCTTCCGCCAAGGGATGCTTCCTTTTCCACAAGGAAGACCTCATACCCCACTTCGGCAGCTTCCAGGGCAGTTGTAAGGCCACTGATTCCACCGCCAACCACCATGATGCTTCCACTTACCGGGGCTGAATTATCTGTTGTCATGCTGTCCCTCCGTGCAATTGAGTTGTTTCTATTGGTTTTCTCATTATTATTATATGCCAAAATCCCAAGGCCTTACAGCCCTGCAGATTTTCTCCGGCACCCTCTCTCCTATTTTGTAAATACAGACGCCTTGGGTTAACGCAGTAATCGCGTATGTCTTTACAAAAGAGGAGACAGGAAGAAGGCCGGATAAGGCCTGTAATTTGAAAAAACCTCCAGGCACTGGAGAACCAGCACCTGGAGGTTGCGTATCAAACTATACCCTCAAAACTCAATTGCTGTATTAGTCAGCAATGATTTTGATGTAAGGTACTTTTTTCATGGTCCACTCATTGGTTACTTTGTTGTATGTAGAGTTAACAAAGCAGAACCAATTTTCGTCATCCTGACCCATGAAGTCACCTCGGTAGTAAAAACCGGGGTATCTTGATTCTTCACGGAACTGGATGTGACGGGTATGGGCCTGAACTGTGTAGAGACGATGGTTGATTTCCCATGCTCTCATCAATTCATGCAGATCACCGGCGCCAATTTTCTCAAGGTCTTCACGGAACATTTCGAACAGATCCATGAGGATTTCAAGGGATTTTCCACCTGTCATGTAGTATGTTGCAGTACCGCCACCATACTCATTGGTCATCTTCATCAGACGCATTGCCATACCAGCAGGTTTGCAATAGTTGGGGTTAACATTCTCATCTGTTGAATAACCGCAATGATCAAGATAATTTCTGACCGGTGCATAAACAAAGTCAACCAATTCTGCATCAGTTTCTTTGAAACCAGTTACCTTGGAACCTTCTTTTTCCAGGTACTGCATCATGGATTTTGCAACAATACGACCCTCAGCATGGGATCCGGAAGAAAACTTATGACCGGAACAACCAACCCCATCACCAGCGGTAAACAGACCGTTGACGGTGGTCATTCTGTTGTAACCCCATTTGTAGCTGTCCGGGACCCAATCTTCTTCAGGACCTGAACACCAGATGCCGCAACAACCGGAGTGAGAACCTAACAGGTAGGGTTCGGTCGGCATAATCTCAGAGTCTTTCAGCTCAGGTTCAGTGTTAGTTGCGCACCAGAGACCGGCCTGACCAATGGACATATCAAGAAAATCTTCCCAAGCTTCAGACTCAAGATGTTTGAGTTCTTTCTTGCTCATGGTTTCGCCCAGTTTTGCAAGGGCATCGGAAGTTTTCATGATGATGGGACCACGGCCTTCTTTGTACTCTTTCATCATGAGATGGTTTCTCAGACAAGTAGGCGTTACAGCAGCAGTTCCGTAAGGAGCATATTTTGCAAGCTCTGCTTTTGCTTCGTCGGATGCAGCATAGTTCTCGCCAAGACCATTAACGGTCTGGGCTTTAAAAAGAAGGAACCACGCGCCAACAGGGCCGTAACCATCTTTAAAACGAGCAGGGGTGAAACGGTTTTCCATCATGGAAAGCTCGGCACCTGCTCTGGCAGCCATTGTATAGGTAGAACCTGCATTCCAGATGGGATACCAGGCACGACCTTTTCCCTCACCAACTGAACGGGGCTGATACACATTAACCGCGCCACCGCAAGCACACATGATAACTTTTGCGTTGATGATATAAACTTTGTTTTCTCTCAGTGAGAAACCAACAGCGCCAGCAACTCTTGTGGGATCATCTTTGTCGTTGAGAATCTCAACGATGAAGCATCTTTCAATGATATTGTCTGGGCCAAGGGCTTTTTTACCGGCTTCGGCAACAATTCTCTTGTAGGACTCACCATTGATCATGATCTGCCATTTACCGGTACGGACCGGAGCGGCGCCGCCCTTAAGCGTACCCTGTTTCAGACCTTTTTTCCCGTCAAGGGTTTTTCCGTCGTCACTTTTTTTCCAAATGGGAAGTCCCCATTCTTCGAAAAGATGTACGGAATCATCAACGTGGCGACCCAAGTCAAAGATAAGGTCTTCACGAACAATACCCATAAGGTCATTTCTAACCATGCGGACATAATCTTCAGGTTTGTTTTCGCCAACATATGTATTGATTGCGGAAAGACCCTGGGCTACTGCACCAGACCGCTCAAGGGCTGCTTTGTCACAAAGAAGAATTTTTGTGTCGTCAGATGCCCATTTTTTAATTTCAAATGCTGTTCCGCAGGCAGCCATACCGCCACCGATGATCAGAACATCAACGTCTCTTTTATCAACCTCAGGATCTCTTACAGCTCTAAGCTCTCCAACAGGTTTATTTGGTAATGCCATTATATACCTCCAAAATTATATATAAAGTATCAAATTTTAATTGTGACAGTTAATTATGCAAGCTCGGTTGGAGCTGCAAGAACATAACCGTCAGCTTCCTGGGTGGAAAGAAGACCAGACCAAAGATCTTTGCCTTTCAGATCATCATAGGAATTGGCTTCACCTTCAGGAGTAGTTCTGATGGGGAACTTAAAGCGTTTCACAACACCGTTCCGGAACTTACAGGTCCACATGATGTCCTCGGTACCCATCATGGGAACAACAGAAGCTCCCATTGGAACAAAGTCAGAGTATCCTCTGACTTCAATTGCCTGGGAAGGACAAATTTTTACACATGAATAGCATTCCCAGCACTGATCTGGCTCCTGGTTGTATGCTTTCATTTCGTTGGGTTCAAGAACCATCAGGTCATTGGGACAGATATACATACAAGCTGTTTTGTCCCCACCTTTGCAGCCGTCACATTTTTCTGCAATTACAAAAGATGGCATTTAAAATACCTCCATAATTTAAGTTAATCAAATCGCACAATACCGTTGTGCTACTATTTTTATTAACAACATAGGCCGAATCATTCACTGTTCCGCCTGGTAATCCATAAGCCAGTTCTTGGACCAGTGCAGTTTATTCCAAGTAAAAAAGTTAATCTGCACCTGATGCAAGCTTCGCATAAATGTTAAGGCAATAGCACTCTGATATGGCTATTGTCAAGAAATTTTGAAAAAAGATTGACCTATATTTCCAATTGTTTTGGCGGCTGAAATTCATTACAATATATATTAAATTCAGGCGGGACGAGGTACCATATGTAGTGAGGTGTCCTGATCAAAAAGGGACTGGAAAAATTAAAGGAATCCTGGTAATTTAAGTGCGGTTTAAAAACGAAAAAATTTAATTAAGGACATAAAAATGACCGAAGACATGATCCCCGTCCATGAACGAGACCCGATGCCCTTTGAGTGTTGTTCTGAGAACCCCTGCTTTAATGACTGCTGCCGGGACCTGAACCAGGCCTTAACCCCCTATGATATTTTAAGGCTCAAAAGAAATCTGGGGATATCTTCCCAGGTTTTTCTCAAACGCTACACCTCCTTTCATTTCGGACCGAATTCGGGGCTGCCCATTGTTGCGTTTAAACTCGATCCTGCCACAGGCTATGAATGCCCCTTTGTAACCCCAAAAGGCTGTTCCGTATATGCGGACAGGCCAGGCTCCTGCCGACTTTATCCCCTTGCTCGGGCCATTGCCATGGATCGGGAAACCAAGGAAATTAATGAATATTTTGCTTTAATTGAAGAACCCCATTGCAAGGGATTTGGCAAAAAAACAAATTTGACGGTCCGTGAATGGATGGACGGTCAGGAGGTGGCGCTCCATAATTTGCACAATGACAAACTCATGGAACTGATCAGTTTGAAAAATAGGATTTTGCCGGGGAAGCTTGACGGTGCCCAGTCCGATCAGGTATATCTGGCCTTGTATGACCTGGATGAATTCAGGTATAGGATTTTTGAGCGGGGTATTTTAAAGAATTTCAACTTGGCCGACTCCCGTTTGCAGACGCTGAAAATCGATGATGAAGCCCTCATGGACTTTGGCATTGCCTGGGTGAAAAATATGCTCTTTGGTATAGAACTATACATAAAGGAATAGGCAATGGAGATCCAAGGCAAGGTCGCCCTGGTTCTGGGGGCGGTAAAGGGAATCGGAAAAGCAATAGGGCTTGCCCTGGCGGATCAGGGGGCAACTCTCATACTCACCCGCCATGATTGGGAAACCGATTTTGACGCCATGGAGGACGCGTTTGCAGCCAGCCGGGCCGAACACCATATCTTTACCGCAGATCTGTGCAAACCTTCGGATATAGAAAAAATAGCTGGTTTCATCCGGGACAGATACGGTCGTCTGGATATCCTTATTAATAATATTGAACGGGGAGGATGGCCCACGGTCCACGGCAAATACACTGAAGCGCAGTGGGACCTTGAAATTCAAACCACCCTCAAGGCCAAACGATGGGTCTTTGACGCGGTTTATCCGCAGCTCATGGCGTCTCGTGACGCCATTGTAATTAATTTGTCCTCCATTGCCGGCATGGTGGGAAGAGCAGGTCCCGCAGCGCTTGTCTTCAATGACGGATATGCCATGGCCAACCGGGGGATCTCTTCTTTAACCGAAACCTGGGCCCGAATGGGGGCACCCACTCTTCGGGTTAACGAGCTTATGCTGGGGATTTTTGAAACCCGTCATGCCCAGGGAACCCGGGGCTGGCGAGAGGTGCTCACGGAGGATGAAAAACAAGCACTCATTGACCACACGCTTGTAAAGCGGACCGGCACCATCGAAGATGTGGTCAAGGCCTGCCTTTTTATGATCAAGGATGCCCCCTATATGACCGGCAGCGTTGTCCGTCTTGACGGCGGTTTTGTCCTGGCCGGGGAAGAGGTCCCGCCCCTGCCCGGGGGGATTGTGTAATCGGAAAATTTATTGCCAATTCACTTTGATGAGACATTGGGTGGAATAACTAAAGTAAAACTAAAGGAAATGAAGAATGCTTTCTTCCTGGCCTGAAAAAATTGTTGCCAGACTTGAAAAGCTTGCTTCAGCCTTTGCTTATGATGATAACTATGCCGTATTCGATGCAGACGGAACCCTTTGGAGCAATGATCTAAGTGAATCGCTGCTTTCTCTTCTTGAATCTGAGAAGATTATTTCAGTTGGCAGGTATAATGCAGCTATGTTTCCAATGCCGATTATGTCAGGAGAGAGTCTGGTCTCTTATTACCTCAGACTTTGTGATGCGGATATAAATCTTGGTTACTTCTGGCTGTGTCAGGCCTTTGCCGGTTTTTCACCCGGAGCGTTAAAAGAGCATATTGATGACTTGTTTAATAAAAATGGTTCAATTTCATATATGGCATCTCAAAATGATGGTTCCATTGTTGAAAAGCGGATTGATCGACCAACAGTGTTTTTCTGGCAGCAGGAGCTGCGGGCATTTTTATTTGAAAAAGGGATTAAGGTTTATGTTGTGACGGCATCCCAGGAAGAGCTTGTGCGAATGGTTGTTGCAGATCCGAAATACGGTTTTGATATTCCGTCTTCAAGCGTCATCGGAATGAGGCTTGCCCTTAGATCTTCAAATGGTAAGAACCTTTTAGGTCAGTATGATAAGCGTCTGAATAAAAATTATTATGAAAGTATGATTACGTCTTCTTTGTCAGGTATCACAACCTGGTATTCAGGTAAGGTCGCTGCCATAAAAGAATATGTCGATTCCGTAAAAAAGCCAGTGCTTGTGGCAGGCAATTCAGAGAGTGATTTTGCCATGCTTGATTATGCAAAGACAGAACCTGGTATGAAAATTTTTGTCACGGAAAACGATGAGCAGCAGAATCTTTTAAAAGAAAAAATCTGTGCAATGAAGGGACTGGATAAAAATGAGAGTCCGCTTTTGAAAACTAAAAAATGGGAAGTTATCTTTCCTGATCAGTTTTGAAACCATGAAAATATAATAGACCAATGAATCCGGTGTGAATTATCGGTGGATAATGGCGGCTCAGTCGGGCTTGCAACCGGTCGTATTTTTCCAACCTTAAAGTTTAATTATCGAATGTTCATGTGCGAAAGTGCCGGTTGATCTGTTCAAAGATCTGTCTTCCCCAGAGGGTATGAAGTTTGGGGCCCGGATGAAAGCCGTCCTCGGCCATAAGTTTCTCATCAAAGGGTAAATTAAATTTCAGGAATTCACAATCGGCCTGGGTCGCAAGCCAGGCCCCCATGGGTCGATTCATCTGGCTTGAACACAATCCCAGGTAAAATCCCAGGGGCCAGGGCAGCGCCGGGAACATTTCCATGGGGGGAACTGCAGAAATGAGCAATTTTTTAATCTTGAATTTTTCCCGCAAAAGACACACCAGTTTTTTTTGGCTTGCCATCCATTGGTCCTTTGTCACCCCCGCTTTTACATCGTTGACCCCCAGGGAGGTGACCGCAACATCAAAAGTTGCCGAAGGCAGGGATTGCATATGCGTTACGGTATCCGCGGTGGTGGCACCGGTTTTTGCAATCAATTCCCATTCAACCCTGAACTCTTTTCCAAAACAGACAAGAATCTGCCCGGACAATGCCCTGGCCTGGTCATCCACACCAACCCCGGCAGCAGCAGAATCCCCAAGGATCAGCAGGCGGACCTGTTTAACCCCATTGCCCTGGATACCCTTGCGAAGTCCAGCGGCTTCGGGCAATCTGGGGGTATTTTTCCTGACCTGTTTCCCCTGGTAGATTAAAACAGGGGCCAATATTATTTTTAAAAGCCAGAGCATTCTTTCTTTTATCACATCTTTTGGGCCCTTTAAACGATGTTCTTCATCGTTTAAACAGATAGTTGTCGCCTGGACCCTAGGTCATATCCACTCAATCATTTATGAAAAACTGATAAAGCTATAAATAAGTGTTAAAATTACCGTATACCCCATGAGGACATAAAACCAGGCGCCGGAAAATTTTGGTGTTCGCAGGGATGACAGGTTAAAGCCCGCCATGATCATGAACATTGCATAGAGTATGATTGAAAAAGTACCGGGATCAAAAAAATGTTCAAACAGAAAAATAAACGCGAAAACAATAACATTGTTGTCCAGTGCAAGCCCCTTGTAAGTTGTGCTGTCCACAAGGCCGAATACATTAAAATAACTCAGTCGTATGGCACCTGCGGCAACAATCACAAAGGCACCCGGCAAATACCATGCACTGAACTGCCCGTAACTTAAAAGAAAAACAGCCGGGCAGATGCCAAAACTGACCATATCGATCAATGAGTCCAGCTGGCCTCCGAATTCCCCTTGTTTTTGTGTTCTGCCCTTCATGTTTCGGGCAATAATGCCGTCTCCCCAGTCAAAAAGAACGGCCCAGATCATTGCAATGACGGCAATGGAAAAATGTTGTAAAATTGCAAAATAGATTCCTAAAAGTGCACATAAAAGCCCTGCAAGGGAGCAGATATTCGGAAGGTCTTTGGCAAACCAGAGCATGCCGGTCTGATGGGAAGGTTGATATGGTGGTGTTTTCATCATAAGCTCTCTATTTATACCCAAGGATAGATGCCAGGGCATCCACCAGGTTGGTGTTTTCTTGTTGTGTCCTGGAGGCGATACGGACAAAACGATCCCCATGGGCCAGGGTTTTACCCAGACAATGTTTAATATATATATTATGGTCAACAAATAATTTTTTTGTTAATTGGGGTGCATTCAATCCAGTGTCGGGCAGACGGCAAAAAATAAAATTTGCATCTGGTTTATAAACCGAAAGCTGTGAAAAGGCGTTCAGGTTTTCATAGAGTTTATCCCGATCTTGTCTAACCTGGCTGCAGCTTTTAATAAAATCATTATGAAAATCAGGCAGGATTCTTAAGAACTCTTCGGCAAATCCGTTAATATTCCAGATATGGATACCCTGGCGAACCGCATCGGCAAATTTCAGATTTGCTGTCACCAGATATCCGATTCGAATGCCGCAGATACCATATGCTTTGCTCATGCTTTTGAAAATTGCGATATTGGGATACTTTTCAATTTGATCTTCCATTGAAAATTGATCCGGATCTCGGGTAAAATCAATAAAGGACTCATCAATAATCAGCTGACAATCATGACTGGAAAGTTTTTTGGCCAGGCGTACCAGGTCCTGTTTTGGAACAGCGATGGAGGTGGGGTTGTTCGGTGTGACCACAATTGCAACATCTGCGTTGGCTTTAATGGCGTGAGCTGCAAATTTGTCCACATCCAGCTGGAAAGAGGGCCATTCAAGGGCAAACTCTATGGCGCTGCCCTTTGGCGCTGCATTTACATATTCATTAAATGACGGCACCGGAACAATGAGACGGTTTGTCAGATGCCCCGAGACGATTTTGATAAGCTCTGCCGCGCCATTACCGACAACAATGCGCTCGGGCGGTTGATCAATAAGCTTACCTACCAGACTGGCCAGGACATCCTGGGCAACCGGGTAGTTCAGGACAAGATCATGAATGTTGTTTTTAAAACAGGTAAACACCTCTTCCGGGGGAAAATAAAGGTTATATAAATAGGCATGATCAATAAAATCATGGCGATAATATCCACCATGCTGACCTGAGATATAGTCATATCTTTCCGCCGGGTTGTTATAATCGGGATTGGGCATAAAGGCTTCCTTTAAGAACTTTTTTGCGGGCAGGCAGGTCTGTTTTTGGTAGATAGGTTGTACCTAAAATATCAAAGGGCAAGCCCACCTTTGAGGGGAACAATCTTTCAGCAGAGGCAAGGTCTTCTGCGGTGTCAATCTCATACCATGGCTTATGGTCAAAAAAGACAGCTTCAAGGGATAGTGATCGTTCAATGACCAATTGTCTGAATACCTTTTCATAATAGTCATTCACCTTGCCTGCCAGAATAAATTGATTTAGTTTTGCGATAACCAGGTACCAGGAGGAAATTGAAAGACTGTATATATTTACAGTCTTATAACGAATGCCGCCGGAACCTTCTGCCCCATCACTGTGAAATGCATTAATCGTATTGGATGCATTGATTGTGACGGTTGAACCGTTCAGCCACGGTTTCATTTTGGCAATGGCAATCCTGTCAGGGTAAAGCATCTCCTTCAATAAGGATGGGTCAAAAACAAGATCGCTTTCAATGAGCAAAAAAGGTTCATTAATGACGTCTCTGGCCATCCATAAGGAGTATATATTATTGGTTGTTTTGTATAAGGGGCTGAAAACATACTCAATGGTAAGATTGCCTGCCCGGGTTTCCAAAAAATTTCGAATACAGTCTTCCAGGTGACCGGTAACCACAACCAGTCGTTTGAAACCGTTTTGATTCAGACTTTTTATCAACCGTTCTAATATGGAAATTTCATTCACGAGTGTGAGGCATTTAGGTGATTTTTTTGTGAGGGGGAGCAGGCGGCTTCCAGTGCCGGCTGCCAGTAACAGGGCTGTTGTGATGCGTTTTTGGGGATAAGGTTTCTTTTCTGATTTCATGGGCCTCCTTAATTAACAATTAACGAATTCAAAAAATATTCATCTATTTTGAAGATGAGATTTTTTGTGCATTGGACAAGTTTTATTAAAGATAAAGGCTTCTGACTTTGGGGGTAAACCACATTTGCAGATTGGGGAAATACACCTTAAGAAGGAAACGTTTGCGTATCCTTTATATCCGGGGGGCAATTAACAGGGTATAGGGTTATCAAGTAAAGTCAAGGACCAAATATTTTTTTTTATGGGTTGGCATTTTTTTTGCATTCCGGGCGATGCTTCGGTGCGTCCCACAAAATGTATGCTCACCGGGTGGGATATCTGTATAAATATCCGGACCCGGTGAGCCTGAAAAGACCGGTTGACGGGTTTTTAAAAACACCGGGGTCAGCATTAAAAATTGATAGGCCCCTTGGCATCTTTTGACCAATCCCGTTTTAGACAGCTCAGTTCTCTTTCTAAATAGTCTGGGTCATTAGCAGCCTGTGGTCCGACATATCCATTTCCCGCCGCAAGTGTTTCATACCAGAATTTAGCATTTTCTTTTATGGCGTTTGTTTTTGAAATGTGGACTTCTCCATCAAAATTGACCCATGTGATATGGTCTGAAGCATTGTCATTAAGCGGCATTAAAAGTTCGGCCAGGTCAATAGTGGTGGGGTCATTTTTTAGGTTCATTGGAGCTCCGTTTAGATTCATACTTTAAATTTTTGTAATTTTGGGACTTTGTGCCCCCTGTGCCTGTACTGCCGTGATGGCGACCGTGTTCACAATATCTTCAACCAGGCAGCCCCGGCTCAGATCATTGACCGGTTTGTTCAGTCCCTGGAGCACGGGGCCGATGGCAACGGCACCCGAGGATCGTTGTACGGCCTTATAGGTGTTGTTGCCTGTGTTGAGATCCGGAAAAATAAAGACGGTGGCCTTTCCTGCCACCTGGCTGTCCGGAAGTTTTGTTTTGGCCACATTGGGCTCAATGGCGGCATCATACTGGATGGGTCCTTCCACGAGCAGGTCGGGTCGTTTTTCTCTGACCCGTGCCGTGGCCTCCCGAACCTTGTCCACGTCCTTTCCCTTTCCCGATGACCCGGTGGAATAGGAAAGCATGGCAATGCGGGGAGTGATGCCAAACATTGTTGCAGTTTCGGCAGAGGTGATGGCAATTTCAGCCAGCTCCCTGGCATCTGGATCTGGATTTATGGCACAGTCTCCATAGGCTATTACCCGGTCCCAGAGGCACATGAAAAACAGGCTGGAAACCGGGGTCGATTTTTCTTTGCCCTTGATGATTTCAAAGGCCGGCTTAATGGTGGCGGCTGTACTGTGAACAGCGCCTGAAACCATTCCGTCCACATGATTGTGGTGAACCATCATGGTCCCAAAAAAATTGACATCACAAACAAGATCCCTGGCGTTTTCCCTTGTGATCCCCTTGTGTTTTCTCAATTCATAATAGGAGTCAGTATAAAGATCCAGATTGGGGGCGTTTAGTGGCTCTATAATTTCAATCTCTCCCATGCGCAATCCCATTTTGGCAATTTTCTGGTGGATTTTTTGTTCATTTCCAAGAAGGGTGATATCCACTATTTCCCGGCGAAGAAGGGCTTCTGCCGCCAGAAGAATCCTATCTTCCGATCCTTCGGGCAGAACGATTCTCTTTTTATCGGATATTGCCCGTTGAATAACTTTGAACTCGAACATTTTTGGCGTTACAATGGTGCTTTCAGTGGTGATGACTTTTTTTACCAGTTTTTCTATGTCAATGTGCTGTTCAAACAAGGCCAGGGCCCGGGTGATTTTCCGATCATCCCTGGGAGAAATGGTGGATTGAATTTTTTCAACCTCAACCGTTGTTTGAAAGGTGTCTGTGGCTACACTGAGGACGGGTACCATGCCGGAGAATCCTTCAATGAGTTCCCAGATGGGTTTTTCCGGTGTTAGTCCTCCGGTGAGAATAATTCCGGATATTTTTTCCATGGACGTTGAAGAAAGGGTAGCCAGGCAGGCAACAATGATGTCGGCTCTGTCTCCCGGGGTAATGATCAATGTGCCGTGGACGATTCTGGGCAATAGATTTCTCAGTTGCATGGCAGCCACGGTAAAACTTCTGGCATGGCGGTACATTTGCTTGTGCCCGCATAGAATATCGGCATTCAGGGTTTTGGCCACTTCGGACAGGGTGGGCTTTGC
Organism: Desulfoconvexum algidum; assembly: GCF_055382125.1. Lineage (NCBI taxonomy): Bacteria > Pseudomonadati > Thermodesulfobacteriota > Desulfobacteria > Desulfobacterales > Desulfobacteraceae > Desulfoconvexum > Desulfoconvexum algidum. The sequence continues at coordinate 176,112 of NZ_AP042394.1, forward strand.
CAGGACGGCTTCATCGGGTATGGCGTAAATCAATTGGTTCCGAACAAGGCCGGCAGCTTTGATGCGATGGATAATATCATCCTCTGTTGAGGCGGTGACACGGTTAATGATGGTGCCGACAATCTGGCATCCTTTTTCAACAAGGGATTCCAGGGTCAGGCTGATGAGCCTTGCGACATCTTCAAGGGGCTTTTGAAATGCATTTGCAACCAGTAATACCGGGCATGCCAGGTTTTTTATAATACTGGCATTGATATCAATTTCAACACTGGCTGTGGAGGAAACAAAATCGGTTCCTTCGCAGAGGATAAAATTGCAATGTTTTTGTGCCTCATTGTACTTTTCAATGATTCGTTCAATGATTTCCCCTTTTTTCCCAAGGGCCATCAAACGCTCTGCCTCTGTTTGGGTGATACCGTACATTTTTTCATAGGGCAGGTTCAGGTTGAACCGGGTTGCCATCAGCAGGATATCAGGATCCTGGGAAGTTTGGTCTGGGTTGATAATGGGCCGGAAAAAACCGACACAGTCCAATTTTCTGAAAAGCATCTCCATGACCCCCAATGCAATGGCCGATTTTCCGCTTCCCGATTCAGTTGCTGTTATGTATAGTCCGTTGGACATCTATTCTTTTTCCTCTGTTCGAATATAAGTGTGTAAATATTTGTGTAAGCCAATGGGGCAAGGGAATACACCTTATCCGTTGTATTCCAGTACCCTTCAATGATTCTATAAGAAAGTCCTTTAAATATCAATTCTTTTTGCCAAGTTTTTTTGTTTTGCAAGGCTTTAAAGTATAAGACTGGTTTATTCAATAAAAAGATTGTGAAGCGTATAGGAATAGGGAATAATTAAGCCAAAAATTTAGGAAATACAAGGGTGATTGCTATGGATTTGGTAAAGCTTCAAAAAGAAAACCGATTGTTAAAGCAGGAGAATAGTGCCTATAAGGCCCAAAGCCGACTATTTGAGCGATTGATTGAAATGGCCGGGTCTGCTGCCGAAGAAAAAATGCTCAAAATTTCCATGCTCAAAACCCTTGAGGTAACCGTCCAATTATCAGGTGCGAAAATGGGAAGCCTTTTTTTATTGAACCCGGAAGGGGTGGTGACGGAAAGCCTTCTCACCCGGGGAGACGTCAGCCCGGGGCTGAAGTCTAAAATTGTAGGTTTTGTTTTAGACAAGGGGCTTGCCGGGTGGGTTCGTGCCCATGGCAGGGTAGGGATAATCGAGGATACAAAAACTGATCCCCGGTGGCTGTCCCTGCCCGAAGAACCTTACACGGTAAGATCTGCTCTGGCAGTTCCCATTGTTAAACAGAACCTCCTGTTCGGCATCGTCACCCTGATGCACCCGCTTCCCCATCATTTTAACCTCGAAGCGGTCGAGGTTGTGAAGATTGCGGCAAGCCATATGGCCCTGGCCATTGAAAGCGCACAGATGTATATCAAATTAGATGAGTTGAACCGCCTTCGTGAACGAGCTATGGAAAGGGATCTTAAGCTGGCAAGGGCGGTACAGGAAAGTTTTTTGCCGGCCCGGGTTCCTAGGATAGAAGGGTTTTGCTTTGCCGCCATGAACCGGCCTGCCCTTGAAGTCGGAGGAGATTTTTATCAATTTTTTAAACTGCCGAAAAATAGGCTTGGGGTGGTCATTGGGGATGTGTCGGGTAAGGGGATTGCTGCATCTCTTTTTATGGCAAGGCTCAGCAGCGACCTTCAATATTATGCTTCCCTTTACAAAGACCCTGGAAAGCTTTTTTCAAAAATAAATAAACAGCTTTGTGACCGGGCAAAACAGGGAATGTTTGTCACCCTGGTTTATATTCTTCTGGATATTGAAACAGGACAGATCTGTTTTTCCAATGCCGGGCACATTTCACCGCTTTTTGTGGATGAACAAGGTGTTCAGATAATTGGCAGTCAGGAGGCCAAGGGGCCTCCCCTGGGAATATTGCCTGATGCTGAATATGGGCAGGATCGGTTCCTGTTAAAAAAGGGGGGGATGATCCTGATTTATACTGACGGCATCATTGAAGCGAAGAATATAGACCAAAAATTGTATGGTGCAAGTCGTTTGGAGAGGGTCGTGGAAAATTGCCCGACAGATCCTATTTTGCTTGTCCGGAAGATTGTCGATTCCGTGGATATTTTTTCCAGGGAGCGGCACCAAAGTGATGATTTGACACTGGTCTGTTTTAAAAGAGAATCATCTGGGCCACGGTCTCTTTGATTTTCTCAGTCTTGCCGGTTCTTTGTCGAAATTTCATTTCAACCGTTGCCATTCCTTTGTAAAAAGGGGTTCGGTCAAAGGGAATATAGGGGGCTTCGTTAAATTTACCGGCAGGGCATCCCGGCCCTTTAAATGGGGCTGACCCTGGCTTGTGAAGTTCGTGGGGAAGGCCGTGGAGCCGGCATATCATGGGGCGATATCCATAGACCAGACAGCGACCATCCTGGTTGAGGGGGCACATGAGCTTTTGGGATGTCGGCATCTGTCCATCCGGAAAGGTTTTCTGGTAATAGATCATGGCTTTTGTCCGGACTTCTTTTTTTATGTCCGGGGCCAGTTGTTCAAACCCGTGGATCAGAAATGCTTTTTCGACAAAGGTGTGGTGGAAAAACAGGGAGGTGCAACAATTGTCCTCACATCCCTTACATTGAAAACCGTATTGGGAGGCTGTCATGTCCCATGCCTTGTCCATGGTTGTGTAAATATCAGCGAGTTGTTGGAATGCTTTATGTGTCATGGGTTATATCAATTGTTATAATAGGTGTTATACCAGGGGATTGGGGAAAAATAATTTTGTATACAAATCCAGTGCATACCGGTCTGTCATGCTGGCAATTAGATCACAAACAGATCGTTTTAAGACATTTTTTTGTGCGTCCCAGGGGGCCATTTCCATTTTTTCCAGTTCTATTTGCATCATATCCGGGTGTTCGATAAAATAATGATAAAGGCCCATAATAACTTTTTTGGCCTTTAAAAATTCATTGTGAACCACAGGGGAACGATAGACCTTGTCATAGAGAAATTTTCGTAAAATGGTCATGGCATGGAAGGCATCTTCTCCCATATCCAGGACAAATTTACCTTTATGGGGGCCGGAGTTGTATACCAGGTATTCTATCATGGTGCTGGCTCTGGCTGAATGGGTTTTTCCCAGTTTTTTAAGGCAGATATCGGGGACTTCCGACTTGGAGATGACTTTTGCCCTGAGGGCATCATCCAGGTCATGGTTAAGGTAGGCAATGATGTCCGCCACCCGTACAATTCTGCCCTCAACAGTGATGGCGGTTTGACCTGGTGTGGCGGGGAGGATGTTGCCAAAGCCCTTTGAATGCTTGAGAATTCCATCCCGGACTTGTTTGGTGAGATTCAGGCCTTCACCTTTATTTTCAAGCACGTCCACCACCCGCAGACTCTGGTATGCGTGGGAAAAATGGGGGGAATGGACTTCGATCAAGGCGGTCTCTCCACCATGACCAAAGGGGGTGTGGCCCAGATCATGGCCCAGGGCGATGGCTTCGGCAAGATCTTCGTTTACCGCAAAGGCCCGGGCAATATTTCTGGCAATTTCTGACACCTCAAGGGTATGGGTTAGACGGGTCCTATAGTGATCACCTAAGGGGGACAAGAATACCTGGGTTTTATATTTCAGGCGTCTGAATGAATTGGAATAGACAATCCTGTCCCGATCTATTTGAAAAGGGGTCCGAATGTTACAGGTATTTGTTTCCTCTTTTCTTCTGGTGGTCTGGGTGCTGGGTGTCCCATATTCAGAAAGAAAACTTTGTTCCCTTTGTTGAAAGATTTCCCTTATGCAAGGCTCTTTTTTAAGGGGTGCTATTTGTTTTTTAATTAGATTCATAAATTTTGGTGTTGAAATTTTGTTAATATCCGAATACCATACAATAGTTATCAAAAAAAGCAAGTGACTCCCCGTATTCCAATCTTAAGTTCTTCAGGGGAAATAGGTAATAGTTAGTTTCTATATAAGGAATCACAGCAGATCTTGGCAAATGAAGCGTTTATGGAAATGGCACTGACCCAGGCCAAAATAGCGTTTACACGAGGAGAGTTTCCTGTTGGGTGCGTGATTGTCCAGGGACGAGAGGTGATTGCCACAGGGGCTCGTCAGGGAACCCGTGTTGGGAATTCTTTTTTTAGTGAAATTGATCATGCGGAAATAAGAGCATTAAAATCTCTCGAGGTCAATGGCCGGGTGTTTATTCCGGAGAAATCTGTTCTTTTTTGTACCATGGAACCCTGTTTAATGTGTTTTGCCGCAATTATTCTTTCCGGCATAAAAAAAATTGTCTATGCCTATGAAGACCCAATGGGGGGAGGGACCTGCTGTGATCTGTCTTCAATGGCACCTCTATATAAAGATGCAAAAATAGAGGTGGTTCCGGGTGTGTTGCGGGAAAAAAGTCTTGATCTTTTCTACGAATTTTTTAATAAAGAGACAAACCAATACTGGAAAAACAGTTTTTTGGAAGCGTATACTCTGGACCAAAAGAAAAGATCGTCGACTGAGAAATAAATAATACTTGCATTTCTTAGAGCAAGCCGTTATAATCACAAGGTTATACTTACTTATACTATTGATGAACATTAGGGAGGCGTGCCAAAGCGGAAGGTGTGAAAATATCTAATAAACGAGGGCGACAGGACCAGACAATCGTGAATAAGGGGATCCGGGCCGCAGAAGTTCGTGTAATCGGTGCTGACGGCGAACAGATAGGGGTTTTGCCCATTGCTGAGGCGTTGCAAATAGCCGTGGACGGTAACATGGATTTGGTTGAAGTGTCTCCGGATGCCAATCCGCCTGTCTGTAAGATCATGGATCATGGAAAGTTTAAGTATGAGCTTACCAAGAAAAAACAGGACGCCAGGAGAAAGCAGAAAGGCTCTCAGATTAAGGAAATAAAGGTACGTCCTAAAACAGATGATCATGACCTTGAAACCAAGGTTCGGCATATTGAGAAATTTATCAGTAAGAATGATAAAGTTAAGATCACATTGGTTTTCCGCGGGAGAGAGTTTATGCTCAGGGAACAGGCCAATGCTGTTTTGGAAAAAATTGTTAACCTGACCGAGGAATTTACGGTGGTTGAACAGCCTCCCAAATTTGAAGGCCGGGTAATGACAATGCTGTTGGGGCCTAAAAGTTAGTCTTTGTCCGTTTAGTTCAAACTAGCAGATTGTTTAATATACATATGGTAATATATGGTGGTATATATTTTATACCACCTTCTATTTTTTTTAGTAAATTGCAACATTTTTAGTAAATTGCAGCTTAATTAGTAAACTGCAACACACAGGGAGAGGTTAAGATGCCTAAAATTAAAACATGCAGGGCCGCAGCAAAACGGTTTAAAAAAACAGGGTCTGGGAAATTTAAATTCCGTAAATCCCATGCCAGTCATATTTTGACAAAGAAAAGTACCAAGCGAAAACGGTCCTTACGTCTGGATCAGATTGTTGATGCGTCTAATTTGAAAGCAGTCAGACGTATGCTGCCGAACGGCTAAATTTTTTTTTCGGATTACCCGTATACAGGTTGGGGATCAATTCGGAACCCAATATATAGTAAGGAGTCAGGTCGATGAGAGTTAAAAGAGGATTTAAAGCAAACAGGCGTAGAAATAAAGTCTTAAAGCTTGCAAGAGGATTTAGGGGCGGTAGAAGCAAATTATACAGAACGGCTGCAGATGCGGTTGATAAGGCATTGATGTATGCATACCGGGACAGGCGTGTTCGGAAAAGAGAATTTAGAAAACTTTGGATTGTCCGGATTAATGCCGGTGCAAGAATGAATGACCTTTCTTATTCTAAGTTTATGAATGGTCTCAAGCTGGTTGGCTGTGAGCTGGACCGTAAAGTGTTGGCAGATCTGGCTATCTGTGATCCTGCTGGTTTCTCCCAGTTGGCATCCCAGGCAACTGCCCGGTTAAATTAGACTGGGGGTATTTTGCAAAACAGTATTGCTGATATTGAAAAAGAAGCCCTTGAGAATATTGAACGTGCCGAATCCGCTGATGCCCTTGAGTTGGTAGCCACCCGCTATCTTGGCAGGAAGGGTGAGCTTACCGGATTTTTGAGGAATATTTCATCCCTTCCCGAGGCAGACCGACCCGATGCCGGAAAGAACGCTAACCTATTGAAGGTAAAGCTTGAATCTTTGATTCAACAGGCGGCTATTGTTCTTGAGGGAGGCGCAAAAAGCAGGGGTGCCGGAATTGATGTGACCCTGCCCGGTCGTCCGGCTGTCAGGGGTGGCTTGCATCCTGTTACCCAGGTCTTAAATGAGATGTCCGGTATATTTATGCGGTTGGGATTTGATATTGCAGAAGGCCCTGAGGTTGAAACAGATTATTATAATTTTGAGGCCTTGAATATTCCGAAATATCATCCTGCCAGAGATATGCAGGATACCTTTTATGTGTCAGACAATATTGTATTAAGAACCCACACCTCTCCTTCCCAACCCAGGGCCATGGAAAAAACAGATCCGCCGGTGCGTATCATTTCTGCGGGCAAGGTGTTCCGGTGTGATTCCGATTTGACCCATACTCCCATGTTCCATCAGATCGAAGGGCTGATGGTGGATAAAAATATTTCCTTTGGTGATCTTAAGGGAATATTAACCACCTTTGTGCATCAGTTTTTTGACAAAGAAACTTCCCTGCGGTTTCGGCCCAGCTTTTTTCCCTTTACCGAACCCAGTGCTGAAGTGGACATCCGCTGCGTGATGTGTAAGGGCAAGGGGTGTCGTATCTGTTCTAAAACAGGATGGCTTGAGGTGTTAGGGGCTGGCATGGTTCATCCTGCGGTGTTTGAAAATGTCGGCTATGATACAGACATTTACACCGGGTTTGCCTTTGGGATTGGTATAGAACGGATGGCCATGCTCAAGTATGGTATTGATGATATTAGAAAATATTATGAAAACGATCTTCGTTTTCTAGGGCAGTTTTAATATGAAAGTCAGTTTAAGCTGGTTAAAAGAATACATTCCCGTTGATCTCGATCCCCAGGACATTTCTGACAGGCTTACCATGGCGGGACTTGAAGTTGATTCCGTTGAAAGCCTGTATGATTATCTGGACAATGTTGTGGTGGCAAGAGTGGATGAACTTCGAAAGCATCCCAATGCAGACACACTTTCCTGCTGTATGGTTGATGTTGGAGGGGATGAGCCGGTTCAGATTGTTTGTGGCGCACCCAATGTAAGGCAGGGGATGACAGTTGCCTGTGCTCTTCCTGGTGCCGTGCTGCCCGGAGATTTGAAAATTAAAAAAAGCAAACTTCGGGGGGAACGCTCCTGTGGAATGCTGTGCAGCGGATCTGAGCTGAGGCTTGCCAACGATGCTTCCGGGATAATGGATCTTGAAGAAGGTCTCTTGCCGGGAACACCTCTGGAAACGGCACTGGCTATTTCCGATACGGTCTTTGAAATTGATTTGACGCCCAATCGGCCGGATTGCTTGAGTGTGATCGGGGTTGCAAGGGAAGTGGGTGCCTTTACCGAGCCCATGGGTCGTGTGAAAAAGCCTGCAGTTGTCCTGCCCCAGGAAAAAATAGTGGACAAGTCCATCCATGACCATGTGCAAGTGTCCATCAAGGATCCAGATCTTTGTCCCCGGTATTCTGCGGGGATGCTGTTTGATGTTAAAGTGGGACCGTCCCCTTTCTGGCTCCGCCAGAAACTGGAAGCTGTCGGGCAGACCCCCATCAACAATGTGGTGGATGTGACCAACTTTGTCATGCTTGAAACCGGACAACCCCTCCATGCATTTGATTTTGACAATCTGGCAAAGGGAAAGATTATTGTCCAAAAAGCCGGATCTGACCTCGATTTTACCACCCTGGACAGCAAAGAACACAAACTTGAGCCCGAGATGCTCATGATCTGTGACGGGGAACGATCTGTTGCCCTGGCCGGGGTTATGGGCGGTGAGAATTCGGAGATATCCGATGCCACCACCCGTGTTCTGATAGAAAGCGCCTACTTTAATCCCATTTCCATTCGCAGAACTGCCAAGCGGACGGGGATTGCAACCGATGCCTCCCATAGATTTGAGCGGGGGGTGGATCCTGAAGGGACGGTATATGCAATGAAACGGGCGGTTTCTTTAATCGCAGATATCTGCGGCGCATCCATTGCAAAAGATTTTATTGATGAACATCCGCTAAAGTCCGAGCCCGTAACGATTTCCCTGGACACAGATGCCTTGAATACTCGTTTGGGGACTGATCTTTCCTGCGAGGCCATTGTGGAAATTTTACGCTCGGTTGAGTTTCAGATTGAGCAAACCTCAGAGAATCAATTAAATGTTCTTGTCCCTTCCTTTCGAGTGGACGTGGTGCGGCCGGAAGATCTGTCCGAAGAAGTCGCCCGTCTCTGGGGATATAATAATATTAAGACCAGCTATCCTCTGGTGCCTGCTAAAGGAAAGGTTCTATCTCCTGTATTATTGCTTAGGGAGAAAATTCGGCAGATTTTGCCGGGGTTTTCTTTTTATGAAGCCATTAATTATAATTTTATTCATGGAGAATCCTGCGACCGGCTCAAGTTATCTGATACCGATCCGAGAAGATCCGTGGAAACAATTTTAAATCCTATTTCAGACCAGATGTCGGTACTGAGGACCTCCCTTGTCCCCGGATTGCTTGAAACCATGAAGCGGAATAATTCTAAACAGTCGGACTCCATAAAAATTTTTGAAATCGGCAAAGTCTTTTTTGCAACCCAAAAAGGAAAATTGCCCGAGGAACGAGAAATGGTGGCAGGTCTTATAACCGGCAACCGTACAGAGCAGTCCTGGTTCTCCAAGAAAGCAGGTGTTGATTTTTATGACCTGAAAGGGGTTGTGGAAGGTTTGCTGCGGAGTCTGATGATTTCAGATGTTCTTTTTTCAAAAATAGAAGCAGATGCCTGTCCCTATTTTGAACCAGGTTTTGGCGCCATTGTGAAAATAGCGGATAAAGTGGTCGGTTCCCTGGGAAAAATTGAGGGTCAGGTGCTCAAAAACTTTGGTCTCAAGCAGGATGCCTATGTCTTTGACCTTGATTTGGCACTGCTTTTAAGTTTGATGCCTGAATCCCTTCTAGCCAATCCTCTGCCAAAGTTTCCATCCCTTTCAAGGGATATGACCTTTATCCTGGACAAGGAGATTGAGGTGGGCGCCATTCTGGGTCAGATGAAAATATTTGCTGAACGTCAATCTCTTGTTGAAAATTATTTTCTTTTCGATGTATTTGAAGGGCAGCCTTTGGAAGAGGGGAAAAAATCTTTGTCCTTCCGGGTTGTCTACAGATCCGCCACCAAAACTCTTACGGAAAAAAATATTAAAAAGGTTCACACCCATATGTCAGCGAGTATTCTGGATAAATTTGAGGCTGATTTGCCCGAGTAAAATGGGGTGTTGACAAAAGAGATGGTGGTTGCTATATTGTGCTGCTAATGCGGGCATAACTCAGCTGGTAGAGTGCAAGCTTCCCAAGCTTGATGTCGCGAGTTCGAGTCTCGTTGCCCGCTCCATCTTTTTTTTGGAGGATGGCAGGTGGTTCCATTTAGTGAGGTAAAGATATGATCTGAACCGGTGATTTTGGGTGAAGGTTTTGTTAAAGTTGTATTACTAGGAACGGGCATCTGCCCGTTTTTGTATTTGGGGATGTGTAAATTAGATAGGGATTTTGGTTGCTTTATGGGCTTTGGAAAACAAGAAATGGGGACGTTGGCGGGACAAATCAGGGCGGTTGCACTGCCCCTGTGCCAGGATGAGGATCTCGAACTTGTTCATGTCGAGTATGTTCCCGGTGATCCGGAAGCAATGGTCCGGGTTTACATTGATAAGCCAGGTGGCATTACCATGGATGATTGTGTCTTGGTCAGCCGGCAACTGGGGGATTTGATTGATATTCAGCTTACGAGCATGGGCAGATACCGGCTTGAAGTGTCCTCTCCGGGACCCAAAAGGCCCTTAAATCAAAAAAAAGATTTCCACAGGTTTACAGGTGAGAGAATAAAAATAGAAACATACGAGGCAATTGAAGGACAGAAAAAATTTACGGGAGTTCTTGAGAAGACAAATGATGATTCTGTCGTAATTGCAGTTGATGGTAAAAAAGTTGAAATACCAGATCTTATGATCAGCAAAGCAATGCTTTCAGGTCAGTAATATGGAGAACGCTTAACATGTTTATCACAGATATTAAAAGGGTAATTGACCAGGTAAGCCGTGAAAAGGGTATTGATGCGGAAATACTCATCACCACAATCAAAGAGGCCATTGTTTCTGCTGCAAGAAAGAAAATCGGGCCCCGGGCGGATATCGAAGTCCATTATGATGAAAAGAGCGGTGATGTTGAAGTGTTCCATTTTAAAGAGGTTGTCGAGGAAGTTGAATACGCCGATAGCGAGCTGACCCTGGAAGAAGGGTATGAATATGACCCGGAATGTGAGATCGGTGATAGTCTTGGTATCCATATTGATACAGAGGATTTTGGCCGGATAGCGGCCCAATCAGCCAAGCAGGTCATTATCCAGAAAATGCGGGAAGCCGAAAGAAATGCGGTATATGAAAATTTTATTCAAAAGCAGGGTAAAATTATCAACGGGATTGTCCAGCGGTTTGACCGGGGCAATCTGGTGGTTAACCTGGGCCAGGCCGAAGCAATTTTAAGACCCAGAGATCAGATGCCCAAGGAAAACTATAAACGAGGGGATCGAATCCGGGCCTATGTGCAGGATGTGCTTGAAGAATCAAAGGGTGCCCAGATTATTCTTTCCAGAACCCATCCCGAATTTTTAACGGAATTGTTCAAAACCGAGGTGCCAGAGGTGGCCGAAGGAATTGTTACCATAAGGGCTTCGGCCCGGGTGCCGGGCCTGAGGGCAAAAATAGCGGTTTCTTCAATTGATTCTGACGTGGATCCTGTGGGCGCCTGTGTGGGAATGAAGGGCAACCGGGTCCAGAGTATTGTTCAGGAGTTGAGGGGAGAGAAAATCGATATTGTGCAGTGGAGCCCGGATATTGCCAGGTTCGTTTGTAATGCTCTCTCTCCGGCTGAGATCGCCCGGGTGATTATTGATGAAGATAACAAGTCCATGGAAGTGATCGTGAATGATGAATACCTTTCCATTGCCATTGGCAAGGGAGGGCAAAATGTTTCCCTGGCCTGTGAGATTACCGGTTGGCACCTGGAAGTGACAAGTGAAGAAGAGTATAGTCGCGAGGTCAAACAAGGGTATGACAGCCTGATGAAATTGAGTGGTGTGGGACTGGCCATGGCGGAGAATTTATTCAAAGCGGGATATGCTTCTGTTTTGGATATTTCGGAAACCCCTGTGGAAGACCTTGCAGCTGTGATGGATATTCCTCCCGAGGATGCCAAGGCCACCATTGAAGAGGCTGTAAAAATTCTTGAACAAGAGCGGACGGCTGTAAAACTGGAGCGGGAAGCCAAAGCGCAGGTGCGTCTGGCAGAAGAAGAACAAGCGCGTCTGGCTGAAGAAGAACAAGCGCGTCTGGCTGAAGAAGAACAAGCACGTCTGGCTGAAGAAGAACAGGTGCGCCTGGCAGAAGATCAGGCCGCTTCTGTGGCCGAAGATCCCATGGATTCTTCGGCAACTGCAGTGGATGATGAGACGGAAGACGCTGAGGGTTAGATTGTAAACGAAGCAGGCAGCAGGCAAGAGAAAAAAATATTAAAAGAGGATTACTGGGGGCAACGAATGGTGAAGGTCAGAGTATATGAGTTAGCTAAAGATCTGAACATGACAAACAGAGCGCTTCTTAATAAAATGAAGGAACTGAAAATCGAAGTTAAAAGCCACATGAGTTCTCTGGAAAATAGTGCGGTCGCTGCAATTAAAAAAAGCCTGTCGGGTAAAAAGAAACAGGCAGATGACGTTAAGGTAAAAACTGCTGTCATCCGCCGGAGAAGACAACCCCACGAGGAAGAATATGATGATGAGTCCCCAGTTGAACTATCGGGTGAGCTCTCGGATGATAAGGCCGAGGATATCGCTGAACAGGTGACGTCTAACCGAACCAAGGATTCCATCAAAGAAGTTCCAACGGAACAATCAAAGGAACTGGCAGAAGAACAGTCCGATAAAAATGAGGGTGAACCAGTGGTTGAACCTAAGGGGGCTGATTTAGAAAAGAAAATTGCAAAGCCCAAGGTGAAAAAATCGACACCTGCTAAGATTGTAAGGCCGGTTGAGGTAGCCCCTGAATTAACGCCTGAACCCGTAATGGAAAAAGCTGTGGAATCGGTTATTACTGAGGCCAAGGCTGTGGATAAAAGGGCGGAGGATGTTGTAAAGGGAGATAAGGATTCGGAAACCAAGAGGGATGTCCCGGAAGACTTAAAGGTGGACTTGTCTGCCGCAAAAATCTCGATGCCTGGGCCTGAAACTGAAGAGGCCGACGAGGGTGGGGCAGAAAAAGAAGCACCTGAACCGGTTGAATCCAAAGGGGCGGCATCAGAAGACGTGAAAGAAGAAGACGCCAAAGAAGAAGACGCCAAAGAAGAAGACAAAAAGAAAAAGAAAAAACGCAAGTCAACCCCGGCTAAAATAGTGAAGATTGCCGATCCGGCAGTCCTTGAGAATTTAAGGAAATTAAAATCACCGGAAGAGAAAAAACGTCCGGGTGCTAGAGGGGATGCTCGTCCTGGTTATGCTGACAAAAGGCCCGCACAGCAAAGACCCGCTTCTCAGCGTCCAGCGACGCAAAGGCCGGCACAGCAGAGACCTGCAGCGCCATCCCGTCCAGGAGCTGTTACTCCCGGCCGACCGAATATGGCCGTTCCGCCTAGTGACCCCAGCCTCAGAAAGAAAGACAGGCGACGGGAGCTCCCGCCGGTGTCTGAGTTTGCAGGGAAACGCAAAAAACGCAAACAAAAATCAGTTGTTGAAGGGGATGCTCTGTACACGAACCGGGGCCGGAAAAAACGGGGTAAGAAAGATATCCGTGGCAGTAAAAAAGGAAATTTCCAGAAAACCCAGATTACAACGCCCAAGGCCATTAAACGACGGATTAAGATCGATGAGGCCATAGAACTGTCAGAGCTTGCCAAACGGATGGGGATCAAGGCCAATGAGATGATTGTAAAATTGATGGGCATGGGGGTCATGGCCACCGTGAATCAGACCATCGATTTTGAAACGGCAACTCTTGTGGCCACTGAATTTGATTTTGAACTGGAAAAGGCCAATTCCCAGGAGGAAGATCTTCTCCAGATCAAGACGGCCGAAGATGCCGAGGAAGATTTGATTGAAAGTCCGCCGGTTGTCACCATTATGGGCCATGTTGACCATGGAAAGACCTCATTACTGGATGTCATCCGTACCTCAAAAATTACCAGCGGTGAAGCCGGTGGTATTACCCAGCATATTGGTGCTTACAATGTGGAAAGCCCTAATGGCGGTCGGATTACCTTTCTGGATACACCAGGCCATGCTGCCTTTACCGCCATGCGCTCCAGGGGGGCGAAGGTAACCGATATTGTAATTCTTGTTGTTGCGGCAGATGATGGTGTCATGCCCCAGACCATAGAGGCCATTAATCATTCCAAGGCAGCGGGTGTGCCGGTGATTGTGGCGGTGAACAAGATGGACAAGGTGGGGGCAGATCCCGACCGGATCATGCGCGAATTGTCAGAACTGGATCTGTTGGCCGAAGAATGGGGGGGGACGGTTATTTTTGTAAAGGTTTCCGCCAAAACAGGTGAAGGGATCGATGAATTGCTTGAAATGGTTCTTCTCCAGTCCGAGGTGCTTGAACTTAAGGCCAACCCCAAACGAAAGGCCACAGGATATGTGGTGGAATCAAGACTGGATGTCGGCAGGGGATCTGTTGCCACGGTTCTGGTGAAACAAGGAACCTTGAGGGACGGAGATCCCATCGTGTGTGGTCTGCATTCCGGTCGTATTCGGGCCATGATTAATGATTCCGGTGATAGAATTGATGCCGCAGGTCCCAGTACCCCCGTTGAAATTGTGGGACTTACCGGTGTACCCGATGCCGGAGATGAATTTACCGCTGTGGATTCCGACAAGGAAGCCAAACAGATTGCCTCCCACAGAATGCAGAAACAGCGGGCCAAGGAACTGGCCAAAAAGAGCCGTGTCAACCTTGAAAAAATGTTTGAGAACCTGGGTTCTGCTGAAGTTAAAGAGCTTAAGCTTATTGTCAAGGCAGATGTCCAAGGTTCCATTGAAGCCTTGAACGATTCGCTCAAAGACCTTGCCAAGGAAGAGGTGGATATTAAAATTGTCCATTCAGGTGCCGGAACTATCAACGAATCCGACGTGGCCCTGGCAGCCGTTTCTGATGCCATTATTATCGGGTTTAACGTTCGACCCTCTCCCCAGATCCGTAAATTGGCCAAGGACGAACATGTGGACATGCGGTTCTATGATATTATTTATAATGTCATCAATGACATCAAGGCAGCCCTGGACGGCATGATGCCCTCCACCTTCCATGAGATCATCATCGGACGGGCCGAAGTCAGGGAGACCTTTGTGGTTCCAAAGATGGGAACCATTGCAGGCTCTCACATTATGGAGGGTAAAATGGTCCGGGGTAAAAAGGTTCGCCTTCTTCGGGACGGTATCATCAAATGTGACACCCAGCTCTCCTCTCTGCGACGGTTCAAGGATGATGTCAAGGAAGTGGATCAGGGCTACGAGTGCGGTATCGGCCTTGAAAAATATAATGACATCAAGGTAGACGATTCCATAGAGTGCTATGAAGTCGAAGAAAGAAAATATAAGGGTGAGTAAGGTAAAAGAATGAAACCCTATACACGAGCAGATAGAATTTCCGGCATGATCCAGGTGGCGATTACGGATCTTTTGAGAAAAAAAATGCAAAATCCCAAGGTCGAAATGGCTACTATCACAGGAGTCAAGCTCACTGCCGACCTTCGGATAGCCGATGTGTATGTGGCCGTATTCGGCGGCAAGAAAAAAATTGCAGAGGCCATGGAAGGGTTTAAAGAATCAAAGGGGTATATTAAAAAAAACATTGCTCCGAAACTGGGGCTTAAATTCATGCCGGAACTGCGGTTTTTCCATGACGATTCCTTTGACAAAGCTGCACGAATGGATGCCCTGATTCAAGCTGCCGCAGATTCCGATGCCAAGACACCCGATTCCAAGATACCTGGGGAAACCGAAGAGCTTCTTGATACAGATCTCTCCGGGGACCGATAACCCTCTTCGGTCAAATTTAAATGAAAGATGGTATTCTAGCAATTAATAAGCCGGCGGGGATTTCTTCTGCCGGGGTGGTGGGCCGGGTAAAACGGGTCCTGGGCGTTAAAAAAATAGGCCATACCGGTACCCTGGATCCCTTTGCAACCGGGCTTTTGCTCATCGCAGTCCAAAAAGCCACAAGGATTTCTCGGTTTTTTCTCAATGGCAGCAAACACTATACTGCCCGGGTGACCCTGGGGGTTGAAACCGACACCTACGATTGCACGGGAAAAATAGTTTTTGAGGCAGATCCAGGGGTAGTGACTGCCATATCCCCTGAAGATGTCCAGCAGGTCGTTGCCGGATTTTCCGGTAGCCAGGAGCAGATTCCCCCCAGTTTTTCCGCTTTAAAGCATAAGGGACAGCCCCTTTATAAGTTGGCCCGCAAGGGGGAGATGATCAAAAAGCCCCCCCGGAAGATTGAAATTTACGCCATATCGGTTCAACACATGGATCTGCCCGAGTTTGAAATGGATGTTCATTGCTCCGGTGGTACCTATATTCGCAGTCTGGCCTATGATATCGGAAAAAAGCTCAATTGTGGTGCCCATTTGTCAGGGCTGTGCCGGACACGCTCCAGCGCCTTTGATTTGAACGCTGCCATTTCCCTTGGGGATCTGGAGAAAATGGCGCCCCAAGAGATTGAACCCTATATTCTTCCCATGTCAGACTGTCTTGCTTTCCTGCCCTCTATCCAGGCCGATACCCTTCTTGAAAAGAAAATATCCTACGGCCAGAAGCTTTCTACAGAAGAGATTGCGCCTTTACTTCCCCCGGATATTGCCCCGGCTCCCTTTATCAAAGTGGTGGATTTTTCAGATCGATTGCTGGCCCTTATAGAACCTGCCAAAGAGGGCTCCCTCTATAATTATTGTTGCGTTTTTACCGGTTAACTGGTAAATACGTTAGGTTATACAGTTTTGTGATGGTATTTTATCCGTGTTGTCCTCTTTTTGTAGCATCTTTTTTTCTGAATGGAATATCGGATTAAAGGAGGATTAAAAAAGTGCAGCGTTTATACCATGTTTTATTTATTCCAGACAAAGGAGACCAAAAGTGGTTTTATTAGCAGAGAACAAAGAGGAAATGATTGAGGGCTTCAAGCTCCACGAGTCCGATACTGGCTCACCCGAAGTACAGGTGGCAATTTTAACCCACCGCATCAGCTATCTTACTGAGCATCTTAAAATTCATAAAAAAGACCATCATTCAAGAAGGGGTCTTCTGATTCTGGTTGGAAGGCGCAGAAGCCTTCTGGATTATGTGAAGAAAAAAGATATAAACAGATACCGTTCTTTGATTGAAAGACTCGGACTTAGAAGGTAGAATGACCATGAACCGGTTTTTGATCGTTTTTGGGTCAAAAACCGGTTTTGTGTTTAACGATTGGTTTATATCAATCAATCGTATCCTGACCAATCGTATATTGGCTGGATTTATTTTTAACTGGGGGCGGCGGTCGTTTGGGATGCTTTTAAATAAGTTCGCATGTTTGCCATCAAGCAGTGGTTTGATTGCAAAGATGCGGGTTTATTATTTGTAAGGTATCTCAAGGTCTCCGCCTTTTTTATTATTAGGAGAAATTATGGAACAAACGAGAACAGCAACCATCGGCGGAAAAGAATTTTCCATCACCACCGGTAAAATTGCCAAACAGGCATCTGGATCGGTTATTGTCCAGTACGGAGAAACCAGGGTAATCGTAACGGCTGTGGCGGCGAAGAACCCAAGAGAAGTAAGCTTTTTGCCCCTTACGGTTGAATACCAGGAGCGGATTTATGCTGCCGGTAGAATCCCGGGCAATTATTTTAGACGGGAAATCGGCCGGCCTTCGGAAAACGAAACTCTGAGAGCCCGGATGATTGATCGCCCCATTCGTCCCTTGTTTGAACCGGGGTATAATTTTGAAACCCAGGTGATTGCAACGGTTTTGTCCACGGATAAACTTTGTGATCCCGGCGTCCTGGCCATGGTGGGAGCTTCCACTGCCCTTGAAATATCTGATATCCCCTTTAACGGCCCCATTGCCGGTATTAAAGTGGGTCGGGTGGATGGTGAGTTTATTGCCAACCCCACACCCGAACAAATGGAACTAAGTGATATCGACCTGACCGTTGCCGGTTCAAAAACCGGTGTGGTAATGGTGGAAGGCGGCGCCAATATCGTATCTGAAAAAGATATGCTGGATGCCATCTTTTTTGGACACGAATCCATGCAGCCCCTCATTGATCTCCAGGTGGAACTCAAAAAAACCCTTGGAAAAGAAAAAAGAGTCTTTGTCCCGGCAGCAAAAGATGAGGCCCTGGCAGAAAAGGTAATTGCCTTTTCCACAGACAAGATTCATGAGACGGTTCAGATCAAAACAAAGATCGAACGTGCAAAAGCCTTGGGCCTTTTAAAAGATGAGGTAAAGGCGCATTTTGCAGATGAATATCCAGATCAGATCGACGAGGTCAAAGAGGCATTCAGCAAAGCCGTAAAATCTGTCAGCCGTAACATTGTTCTGACAGAAAACAAGCGGATTGACGGTAGGGCTTTTGATGAGATTCGCGATATCAATTGTGAAGCGGCTTGCCTGCCAAGACTCCATGGATCCGCTATCTTTACCCGGGGGGAAACCCAGGTACTGGGTGTTTTGACCCTTGGTTCCGGCAGGGACGAGCAGCGCATCGAAACCCTGAACAACGGAGATACCACCCGGTCTTTTATGCTTCACTATAACTTCCCTCCCTTTTCAGTGGGTGAAGTTAAACGGGCCGGCGGCCCCAGCCGTAGAGATATCGGCCATGGTGATCTGGCCCATAGAGCACTCTCAAGAATTTTGCCTTCGGCCGAAGATTTTGAATATACCATTCGCCTGGTGGGAGAAGTCATGGAATCCAACGGTAGTTCTTCCATGGGAACCGTCTGCGCAGGTACTCTGGCCCTCATGGATGGCGGGGTGCCGATTAAGGCGCCTGTTTCCGGTATTGCCATGGGCCTTGTAAAGGATGGGGATAAAACCGCTATCTTGTCTGATATTCTGGGAGATGAAGATCATTTCGGAGATATGGATTTCAAGGTGGCCGGCACCACAGAAGGCATTACCGCCCTTCAGATGGATATCAAGATCAAAGAACTTTCCAAGGAGATCATGGAAACCGCCCTGGCCCAGGCCCGGATCGGTCGGATTCATATTCTGACTGAAATGATGAAAACCCTTGATAAAACAAGGGAGAACCTGTCTCCCCTTGCTCCTAAAATTGTGAGCATTCAGATCAACAAAGACAAAATCCGGGACATCATCGGACCTGGTGGCAAGGTGATCCGTGCGATTCAGTCTGAAACCAATACGGTTCTTGAGGTGGATGATTCCGGTATCATTAAGATTGCTGCTGAAAACCAGGAAGATTCCGACGCGGCCGTAAAAATGGTATCTGATATTGCCATGGATCCCGAAATCGGCGCCATCTACCAGGGTGAAGTGGTAAAAATCACTGATTTTGGGGCCTTTGTTAATATTAAGCCTGGAACCGACGGCCTGGTTCATATTTCAGAACTGGCCGAGCATCGGGTCAAACAGGTCACCGATGTGGTAAAAGAAGGCGAGATTATCAGTGTAAAGGTTCTTGACATTACACGGGATGGAAAAGTTAAGCTGAGTTACAAAGCAGCTTTAAAAGATGAAGCAAAATAACGCTTTTAGTATCTGTCCCCTTGCCAGCGGCAGCAAGGGGAACTCTGTATTCGTTTCCACTCCGGAAACTGCCGTATTAGTGGATGCAGGGCTGTCCGGTGTTGAAATTCAAAAACGCCTCACCTTGGTGGGGCAAACACCGGAAAAGCTCGCCGGTATCATCATTACCCATGAGCATTCCGATCATGTAAGAGGGGCAGGGATATTGAGCCGCAGGTTTAATATCCCTGTCTATATCACCCCCCAGACCTTTGCCGCTTGTAAAAATCTGGGAAAAATCGACCATCTTCATTTTTTTGAATGCGGAAGTTCCTTTTGCATTGATGAGCTGCAGGTTGCGCCTTTTTCCATTTCCCATGATGCCACAGATCCTGCCGGGTTGACCCTGTCCTTTAAGGAAAACAAAATTGGCATCGCCACGGATCTTGGCATTGTCACAGGGCTTGTCAGGGAACATTTAAAAAATTGCCAGGTGCTGTATATAGAATCCAACCATGATCCAGAGATGCTTCTCAATGGGTCCTATCCCTGGTTTTTAAAACAGCGGGTCAAATCAAGAACAGGGCATCTGTCCAACATGGATACCCGGGCGCTTTTAACAGATATACTCGGTCAAGAGCTGGATCCTGATGTTAAACCAGCACTTCAGCATGTGATTCTTGCCCATTTAAGCGAAGAGAATAATTGTCCCAAAAAGGCTGCTATTGAAGTGGCCAAGGGGCTTAATGGTTCCGGGGTCTCCCTGCATGTGGCAGGACCGGATCGCCCCGGGGAAATGATCCGGCTTTTGCCTGTCTAACCGTCTGATTTTAAATTTCGGCTGTCGCCGACAGGTTTTGGATCTGCTCTGCCAGCATCTGGCTGCTAACCGGTTTTATCAAAATCTTGTCAAAGATGTTTTCATCGGATAACTCGGTAAACCCGGAACATAAAATCATTGGAATGTCGGGATTTATTTTTTTGATGGCAATTGCCAAGAGGTCACCGGTCAGGCCCGGCATCTTTTTATCGGTGATCACTATATCAAAGAAAAACGGGGTTTTTTCAAATCGTTCCTTTGCTGCCAGGGGATCTGTAAACCCGATCACCTGGTAACCGAAGTTTTCCAAAAACCGGGTATAAATCTCAACCAGTTCCGGTTCATCATCAACAAAGAGGATGGTTCCCTTTCCCCTTGGATCCGTTTCTATCTCTTCTGTCTTTTCCATAATAGTGAGGGGGGTATGACAGGCCAGATAGACCATGAAGCAGCTGCCTTTACCCGGTACGCTTGATATCATAATCTTTCCGCCATGGTCCCGGATGATGCCGTGGGCAATGGAGAGTCCCATGCCCGTCCCTTTGCCGATTTCTTTTGTGGTGAAATAGGGTTCAAAAATTCTGGGGATCTCATTTTTTTGAATGCCGCATCCCGTATCTTCCACTGTCAGTTCAATATAATTTCCAGGTTCCAGAGAGGTAAATTCAGGTTTTTTTTGGGCAATGGGGAAAAACTTGGCCCCCAGGGAAATTTTTCCCTTTTTTTTATCATGGTCCAGTTCAATGGCGTGCATGGCGTTTGTCAGCAGGTTCATGATAACCTGGAAAAGTTTTGTTTTGTCCGCCAAAACAAGAAGAGGGGTATCCGGGAGGGATGTGGTCAGTTCAATGGTGCCGGGGAGAGCAATCTTAAAAAAATTAACACATTCCCGGATAATTTGGCAAAGATCACAGGCCTCTTTATGGGAAGGGGTCTGGCGGCTGAAGGACAGAATTTGATGGACGATTCCCTTGCCCCGTTCGGTGGCCTGGCAAATATGTTCGAGGTTTTCATAGACCGGATGGGGTTTGTCCAGGTCCAGAAGGGAAAGTTCGGCATACCCAAGGATCGCCCCGAGAATATTATTGAAATCATGTGCAACGCCTCCTGCCAGGGTGCCCAGGGCTTCCATTTTTTGGGAATGATACAGTTTTCTGAGCAGCTCTTTGTTTTGTGTTTCCGCCTGGATGCGGGTTTTAATTTCATCCTCTAATCGGATGCGTCCTTTTTTTTCGGCCTGGACCATTTGAGCGATTTTGTTGATGAGAAAGGCAACGGAAAGGGCTGCGACGGCATTAATGCAAATAAAATTTACGCCGACAACAATCCAGATGGCTATTGGGTCCAGCTGGAGTTGCTGCCAGGGTAACGCCCGGTTATGTACAAACAGGCTCAGCACCAGCAGGGTAACAAGGTTGATCCCCAGGGAGACCAAAGCAGGCCTCATCCCCAGAAGGACCCCTGTCATAATGGAGAACATGAGCAGCCATAGAAAACCTGCCCCATTGGGGCCCAGAAAAATGAGCAACCCCACGCCAAGGATATAAAACAGGGAGAGCAGTCCCAGGGATTTATTGAAAAAGGAGATCTGTTGTTTTATCGCCAATAAAAAAACACCCCCAAGGATGAGGGTGTCCAGAAACGCAATCCCATAGAATTTATAAAGAACAGAATAATAAATACTGGGCAGATAGGCGATACAACCAAAGATGGCAAAGCCCAGAAGCAAGTAGTGTAAAAGCTGTTGACGAAAATGATCGATGCCGCTTTCTTTTGCCTGCCGGGGTAAGGCCATAAGATCTATAATTTGTTTTTTTAAAATCATTGGCATCCAAGGTTTTCTGAGTATGCTTAAAGTTACCAGATCATACCGCATTTCACCATAAGAAAATTGAATTTTTGGGATGCTCTAAAAGTGGCGGTGCTGGTGGCATTGGGATATCGGGCAGGGGAACCGCCACCCCGTCTCCGCCACTCCCTGGACCAATTAGTTGAATTTACATAGGAAATCTCCTACCCTATTTAAGTTTTAATATATACCTTGTGATCCACAAGGGAAAGGGAATGAACATACCCCTTGATAAACTTCTGTTCACCGAAGATTGATACCAAAATAACGCCGTCTTCTACCGGTTCTACCTTGTCCACGGCTTCCATCACCAGTTTTTCCTTGTCTTGTTCCATGATATAAGCATTTGCTTCACACATAACTTTTTTACTCCTTGTTTAGAAATGATAAATGAGTATCAATGAGTTCATCCACCAGTTGGGGTAGGGGCAGCCCGGTCACACCGACAATGGCGATATTCTCCTGGGTCAGGGGCAAAAGCACTTTTCGGGCATTGGAAAGACAGATGGCTTGGGCCATTTCCCCTGTGACTTCACCCATCATGGCATGGGGCATGATAATACCCACGGGTCCGATAATCACGTCTGCTTTTTTAACGGTCTGTACAATGGCATTGCTGCCGGATGCGCCTTTGTTTGCTCTTGCTTTGAGCATTTGAGCCGTTGCAATGGCATTGGTGCCCAGGGCAATCACTTCTACTTTCTCATCAAACCGCTCTTTGATACGTTTGATGATGGTAGAACCGATGCCGCCACCCTGGCCGTCAATGATACAGATTTTTTTCCTGGGATCTTTATCCATAATAAACCTTTGTTTAAACACAAACGCTTTAACCCATCCGAACCGGCATGTAAAAAAACCACGCAAAGCTGGCGTGAGAATATACGCAAACCTTCGTGGTTAAATCATTTTTTTGTAATATTTAGGTGACTATAATGGCAGGCTTCATGTCTGCTAATTAAATTATTTTCAAATAAAATCTGTCAGCTGTCAAGCATTATGTTTTTGTCTGTATAAAAGGGAGGAAATTTTTATTCTCTTGTGAGGGTTTAACCGGGTGTTCCGATTCAGATCATTTCTTTTTCCAGCAGGTGATAGTATTCCCCCTTAATGTCCACCAATTTCATGTGGGAGCCCTGTTCCCTGATGATTCCTTCCCTGAGCAGCAGAATCTGGTCACATTCTCTTATGGTGGAAAGCCTGTGGGCAATGATGATGGACAGTCTGCCTGCCATGAGTTTTTTCATGGCATCGTGAACTTTTTGCTCTGACTGGGAATCCATGTAGGAGGTGGCTTCATCAAAGATGATCAGATCCGGGTCAAAGGCAAAGGCCCTGGCAATGCAGACCAATTGTTTTTCCCCGGAGGAAAGGGGGCGTCCCCCTTCTCTGATTTGGGTATCAAGACCTGCAAATTTTTCAAATAAAAAGTGGCAATTGGCTTTTTTCAGAGCGGACTCAAGAACCACATCCGCTGACAAATTTTTTCGGGGGGTTATATTTTCCCTTACCGTTCCGGAAAAAAGGACGGGGTCCTGCATGACAAGAGCAGTTCTACTCCGGATATCCTTGATGTTCATTGAGTTATGGGGGATGCCGTTGATGAGGATTTGTCCTGAATCGGGCTGGTAAAAACCTGTCAACAGATTGATGATGGAGCTTTTTCCAGATCCTGTCTGCCCCACAATGCCAATGGATTTTCCCTTTTCAAGGGAAAAATTTATTTGTTTGAGTACCGGTTCTTTGGGGGTATAGGAAAAATTGATTGTTTCAAATTTTATCCTGTCAATGTTTTTAAGGGGGCTGCGGGTTTTGGTGGTTCGTTTTTTTGCCTTTGGTTGTTGCAGAACCAGGATGATCCGTTCCGCTGAGGCCAGGGCATTCTGGAGCAGGTTGAATTTTTCCGACAAGTCTCTCAAGGGTCTGAAAAAAAGTTTTATATAGCTCAAAAAGGCAACCAGTTGGCCCAGGGTCAGGGTATGGTCCATCACGGCAAAGCTTCCTGTCCAGAGGATGAGAGCAATGCTGATGACGCTTAAAAATCCGATAAAAGGCATGAACATGGCAAAGATTTTGATTTGGAACATGGCTGCTGTAAAATGGGCCTGGTTGAGCTGTTTAAACCGTTCCACGAAACGACCCTTGCTTGATGTGGTCTGGATGATTTTTACGCCGGTAATCCCTTCGGAAAAACTGTGATTGATTTCAGCAATTTTCTGGCGGATGGTCCTGAAAGCGTTCCTTAAAATTTTTGAAAAGACCAGGACACTTATGATAATCACCGGAACGACCAGGGAAATGGTTGCGGCCATCCGGACATTGAGAAAGAACATGACCACAAGAATTCCGATCAGCAGGGCCAGGTCTTTAAAGATGAAGACCAGGACACTTGTGAACATTTCATTCATGTTTTCAATGTCCCCTGCCACCCGGGATACCAGGCGACCGCTGGAATTTTTATCATAATATGCCACCGGTAGTTCTGTCATATGGGCGAACAGGGCCGTCCGCAGACGCAATATGATTTTTTGACCCGTGTATTCCATGAACATGCTCTGACAAAAATCAATGACAAAGGCCGTGCAGGTAATGGCTCCAAAAATCAGGCAGAACCGGGTGAATGAGGTGATCTTAACCCCTGCAAGTGTTACCCCGGGTTCTAAGCCCACGGGCAGGATAAATCCGTCAAAGGCCTTCTGGGTTAAAAGGGGCATGACCAGTTCAAAAAAAGTGACGGCAAAGACCAGAAGGGTGGTCAAGCAAAGCATCCAGGCATAGGGTTTGATAAAGGGCCACAGTGCCTTTAAAAGGGTGAGGTTGTTTAAGGTAATTTCCTTTTCTTCCACGGCAATTGTGGCTTGGGGATCAGTTTTCATGGTGCGCCTCAAACTGCTGGACCCGGAAGGAATCCGCATAAAATTTGTTGGACTCGATCAGGTCCTGATGACGTCCCTGCCCGGTTATACGTCCCTTGTCCAAAATATAAATCCAGTCACAGGCAGCCAGGGCGGAAAGCCGATGGGAAATGATGATAAAGGTGGCCTTTGGGTTCATGCGCTTGAGCCGGTTTATGATGGTCTGGGCGGTCTGGGTATCCAGCTGACTTATGGGATCATCTAGAATAATGATCGGCTTGTCAATGATCAGGGTCCGGGCCATGGCCACCCGCTGTTTCTGGCCGCCGGACAAGGTCACTCCCCTCTCCCCCACCAGGGTGTTCAGTCCGTCGGGCATGGCCTTGATGGTGGCGGTCAGGTCGCAGGCCTGGATGATCTGGTTGATGCGTTCTTTTCCAATCTTTCGTCCCAGGAGGATGTTTTCCTCCAGGGTGCCTGAAAAAAGAAAGGCTTCCTGGGGCATGAAGGCAATGTGATCCCTTATATGGTCCGGGTCCAGGCAGGAAATCTCATGGTCATCAATGAAAAGGCTTCCTGCGGTAAGGTTGTAAAGTCTGGGAATCAATTGGACAAGGGAGGTTTTCCCGCTGCCGGGCGGGCCTGTGATCCCCACCCGGGTTCCAGGGCTGATATCCATAGTGATGTTGGCGAGTACCGGATGCTGCGGGTCATGGGAAAACTGCGCCTGGTTAAAGCGGATCCGGCCCTTTATGGTGACGGGCCGGGCCGGGGATTGGGGGGATTGCACCAGGGGTTTTGCATCCAGCAGTTCATTGATTCGTTTCAAGGAGGCCATTCCCCGTTGAAAGAGATTGGTCATCCAGCCAATGGCGATAATCGGCCAGGCCAATACCCCCATGTATTGAAGAAAGGCCACAAGCTCCCCTGGGGTAAGGCGTTGCTCCATGACCAGAAATCCGCCGTAGAACAAAATGATTAAGGTGGACAGGTTAAAGAAAAGAACCAGCATGGGCCGGAGCAGGGCGCTCACAAAGGCCCGTTTCAGGTTTTTCTTAAAATAATCGGTGGAGGCCAGGGTTACCTTTTTTTCAATGGTTTTTTCAAAGTTAAACACCTTGATTACCCGGATACCGAAAAAACTTTCCCGGATCTGTTCGGTGAGCATGGAAAATGATTCCTGGGCTGTTTTATGAAGAATGTGCATTTTCTGGCCCAGATGCTTGGTGAACAAGATCAGAAACGGCATGGGGAGCAGGGCAAGGGCGGTGAGTTTCGGGTCGGTCCAGATCATGATGCCGATGGTGGTGCCTCCCAAAAGGAGGGTATCCACCAGAACAATGAGACCGAATCCAAAGGCCATGCGGACATGGGCAATGTCAGAGGTTGCATGGGCCATGATATCCCCTGTTTTCATCCGGTCAAAATAGGCCATGTCCAGCTCCAGGACCTGGCGGTAAAGATCATCCCGAATTCCTCGTTCCACATCCCTGGCACTTCCCATGAGCAATATTCGCCAGCCATACCGCAGGATGGCCATGGCAAGCCCTAGACCCGCAACGAGAAGGCATTGGCGCATCAAAATATATCGGTCAACCTGGGTTGTGGTCAGGGTATCCACGGCCGTTTTAATTACCTGGGGAATAATGAGCTGGGCCCCGTCCACCAGGATCATGCAGAGAATGCCTGCCAGGATTTTGTGCCAGTTTCGTTTAAAATAGGGTAGAATAAGTTTCAACAATAGCCCCTTGACGTGTTGATTTTGTGGTTTCCCTGTGTACACTCTATGTATGCCAGAGCCATTTGTCCATTGTCAATGTTTATTGAATCTGATTTTTCCATGATGTTAAGGGGGCTCTTTTTTCGGTAAGGATAGGCGTTTGGGGGGGACTTTTTTTTGTACTATCGTTCATAAATGGTTACGATCACCGCCAAAAGTATCAGTCCTGCACCGATATATCCCATAAATGTAAAATATTCTCCCAGAAAAAAATAGGCGGTGACAGCCGCCACCACCGGTTCACATGTTGCAACAATGGAGGCCCTTCCGGCCTCCAGATATTTAAGGCCCTGGTAATAGCAATAGTTGGCAAGAAAGGTGGAAAATAAGGCCATGGACACAATGGCAGCCCAGGCCACGGGGGACTTGTGTGAAAAGGTCACAAAGGGAAGGATTCCCAGGGCCCCAATGGGCAGCACCCATAGGAAAATATTGGCGCTGGAATACCTGGCGGAAAAATATTTTCCAATGGTATAGTAAAGGGAATAACTAAACCCGGCCGTAAGTCCGGAAAGAATGGCAATCCAGCCTATGGGTTCGCTGGCCTGGGTATTTCCCCCGGTTTTTGATATCAGAAACACCCCAAGGATCACAAGAACAACTGCCATGGATTTTATAAGGGTCAATTTTTCTTTATAAATAAAATAGGAACAGGCCACTACCCAGGCGGGTGCCGTATACAGCAGGACCGAAGCAAAGGCTGCCCCGGCTGTTTTTACTGCAAACTGATAGGAAATATAGAAAAGGGAAATGCCCAAAATACCAAATATGAAAAACAGGGGAAAATCTTTTTTATCCATGCGGGTTTCTTTTTTAAGAATGGCCTGGGTGCCAAAAAGAAGCCATGTCAAGACAGCCCGCCAGAAGGCCACTTCCATTGGCCCGATTCCCTGGGAAAAGGCAAAACTTGAAAAGATCCCGATAAGTCCCCAGCAGGTTGCAGCTGTTATGATAAAAAGATATCCTGTAATCATTTGGGTATTATTATCAGGAAAAACAAGGTTTGGAAAGCTCTGGACATTTTTGGGATTATATCGTCACCCCGGAAATATGCCATGTACTAAATCGATACATTGTCCTATTATATAAACAAGAATTGGAAAGGCCTGGGAATATTTTATAATTTCAAGGAAGCAAACTTATGGATACATATAAGGTTGGGCTGGTGCTGGGAAGTGGATCCTCCCGGGGGTGGGCGCATATCGGGGTGATCGAGGCCCTTCAGGATGCTGGCATCCCCATCCATCTTGTGGCAGGATGCAGTGTGGGTGCTTTCGTGGGGGCTATCTTTGCCAGTGGCGGCCTGGAGCAGTTGAAAAAATATGTCATTGACATGGACGGTGAAAGCATGTTCTCCTTTTCAGACCTGACCCTTATTCGATCAGGGCTCCTGGACGGAGATAAAAAACTTCGGGAACTCTTCTGCATGCACAGCAATAAAAAAAAATTTGATGAGCTGGAGATTCCCTTGAAAGTTGTTGCTGCGGACATGCATTCCGGAGGGCAGGTGGTCTTAGATTCCGGAGACTTGCTCAAAGCGCTTCGGGCATCCATGTCCTACCCCGGTCTCTTTGCGCCGATATACCACAAGGGGCGATGGCTGATAGATGGCGGAGTGGTCGACCCGGTTCCCGTGGGGATCGCCCGGGCCATGGGTGCAGACATTGTGATTGCCGTCAATCTGGATTCTGAACTGGTATCCCGCAGGCGCCACCATGAAATCGGTGTTGCGCCTGAAATTAAAAACTCTTTGGCCCGCAACGATTTTTTAAAAAAGCTGGCCGTCCGGTATGAAGCCGTGGAAAAAACGATTCGGGAACGCCTGGAGTTCCCGAAAAACAAGGAACTCAGGCCGCCCGGTACTCGCCAGGTTATCAACGCTGCCATCCAGCTCATGCAGGATCGAATCACCCGGGTTAATTTTGCGGTGAACCCTCCGGATATTCTCATCACCCCCCGCCTGGGAGATCTTAAAATGCTGGATTATGATCAGGTCGCGCATTCCATTGAAGAAGGCTACATCGCCACCCGGGACAAGATTAATGATATTCGGATGCTACTGGAAACACAGGTATCTCAAAATCATCATCAAGAGAACATCCATGAAAAATAATGGCAGGCAGATAGCCCTATGGCTGACCAATGTCTATTTTGACCATTTTTCAAGCATATCAGAAAGATGATTTCGCAATACCGGCTTTATTAGGGAAATTTGTATTCGGAGCAGAATCTTCCTCGTAATTTGATCCCTTGACCCGTTGTTTATATCCCCTTATAGTGGCAGAAAAAGTGAGTCAATTACCCCTGGCCATGGTCAGGATAAAAAAAGGATATTACAGGAAAATGTTTGATTTAATAAAAAAAATAATTGGCAGCAGCAATGGAAATGCCCAGACGACGGATCAGGATGTGATCAATGCCCATCTGGCCTTGACCGTACTGCTGCTTGAAGCCGCCTATGCAGACGGTGAGTGCAGTAAAGAAGAAAAAGAGCATCTGGTTGCAACACTTGTGACCGATTTTGGAATTTCCAGACAGGAAATCGATACCCTGCTCGCTGAAAGGGATAAAGAAGACAGAGAGTATGTGAGTCTTTTTCGCTATACGCGCTTCATAAACAACAATTTTTCCGAAGCGCAAAAAATTGACATAATGGAATCTGTCTGGCGTATCATTTTGCTGGACGATCACCTTGAAGCCCATGAGGACCACTTTGCCCACAAACTTGCAAACCTCCTTCAGCTGAACCATGGTCAATTGATCGATGCCAAGCTGCGGGCAAGAAAACAGCTTTCATGATTAAATCGCAGCAAAATTTTTAAAGGACCATCATGGCACGCATTGAAATTGAAATGATAGACCACTTTGTCTTTGTAACGGAACTTACGGTGAGAATGGCCGATATCAATTCGGCGAATCACCTGGGGCATGATGCCGTTGTTTCGCTTATGAATGAAGCCCGGGTACAATTTTTGGCCTCCCTGGGATTTCCGATACCAGGCGGTGAAGAAACGGGCTTAATTATTGCTGATCTTGCGGTTTCATACAAGTCACAGTCATTTTATAAAGATCGCTTAAAGTTTGAAATCGGAGCCGGTGACTTTAACAAATATGGCTGCAATATCTTTTACAGGGTAACCAACATTAAAACAGGTGACGTGGTTGTCCTTGCAAAAACCGGTGTTGTTTTTTTTGACTATTTAAAAAACAAGGTTACCCATATCCCAGAGGCATTTGTCTCTTATTTTATCTAAATATCTAAGCCATGGGCTGCTTTGGGCCGTCCCCCAAAAAAAATGACGGCTGTTATTGAGTTTTTGTTTTGTAAAGATCCCCATGCCGCCCTTGTCTTCAATCACCTGGGCCAGCAGATCCAGACTGATGTCTTTTGTTTGGTCCGCATACCCGTAAACAAGGGAGGTATCACATAATAAATTTATGATTCTGGGGATACCTGCAGCGGCAACAAATATTTTTTCAATAACATCCATGGGGAAAAGGGCGGGACTCCCGCCGGTTTTTTCAAGGCGGTAGGCAATATAAGCACCGGTTTCTTCAAGGGTCATGGCCGAAAGATGGTAGCTGACAGAAATCCGCTGGGCAACGCAGCGTCAGTTCTAAAACTGTTGACATCCATCGCAACAACCTGAAAAAGAAACTGAATATCCACACCATTGCAGGGCTGACCAAATTTGCTATTGCCAAGGGGCTTACATCGACCATTTATAACTTACCCACGGGCACGGAAAAAGACATATTAAAATATCCGGAAAAAAGAAGTTATAATAGAATACATGAACCCGTTTAGAAAAGGAACCTGGGTGGGCAGCTGTTAAAATAATGGAGATGTATGATTGGTTGACATGGGATTGATTTTTCTCTATAGTTTTTTTGTGAAAATTGAAAAGGTGGCCTAATTCGCAAACAATCAGGGCAACCATGAAACCAATCCCATTATTCGGTTAGGAAAGGAAATATCGTGATCGATTTTATTCAGCAATATGGCCCCATTACCCAGGCGCTTATGGCCACACTTTTCACCTGGGGTGTCACTGCGGCCGGTGCCGCAATGGTATTTTTTACAAAGAAGGTAAATCCCAAGTTTATGGACTCCATGCTGGGATTTGCTGCCGGCGTCATGATTGCGGCAAGTTTCTGGTCTTTACTTGCCCCGGGAATAGAAATGGCCGAGCAGATGGGACAGATCCCCTGGTTAACCGCCGTTATCGGATTCATGGGGGGCGGTATTTTTATGCGGCTCACGGATCTTTTTTTGCCCCATCTCCATCTGGGACTGAAGACCGAGGAAAGTGAGGGGATAAAGACCTCCTGGCAGCGCAGTACCCTGCTGGTGCTGGCCATCACCATGCATAATGTCCCCGAAGGCCTTGCCGTGGGGGTTGCCTTTGGGGCGGTGGCCGCTAATCTTCCGTCGGCGACCATTGGCGGCGCCATTGCCCTGGCCATTGGTATCGGTCTGCAAAATTTTCCCGAAGGCGCGGCTGTCTCCTTACCATTGCGCCGGGAAGGCATGGGGCGGACCAAGAGTTTCTTGATGGGCCAGGCCTCGGGCATAGTGGAGCCCATTGCCGGAGTCGCCGGGGCGGCATTTGTTCTTTATATGCAGGATTTTTTGCCCTATGCCCTATGCTTTGCTGCCGGTGCCATGATTTTTGTGGTGGTGGAAGAACTGATTCCCGAATCCCAGCGGACCGAATCACACATTGATACGGTCACCATGGCAACCATGATCGGGTTTACGGTAATGATGAGTCTGGACGTGGCCTTGGGGTGATGGGATCAAGCAAGTTTTCGGCCGTAACAATATAATAAATAAGGTGTGGTGGCAGTATGGCATTATTTTTAGTTCAGCACGGCATAAGTTTGTCCAAGGCGACGGACCCTGAACGGGGCCTTTCCGATCTTGGTATTGAAGAAACAAACCGGATCGCACCGGTGGCAAAAGGATATGGCATACCCGTTCAAACCATCGTTCATTCGGGCAAGAAGCGGGCGGAGCAGACAGCGGTTATTTATCACAGGGCCCTGGCACTGGAAACACCCCTGGAGGTGATTTCCGGCATCAATCCCCTGGACGATGTAAGGCCCTTTGCTGCCCGCATTGATCCTCGGGCCAACTGGATGGTGGTGGGCCATATGCCCTTCATGGAAAGGCTGGTTTCCTATTTGACCACCGGGTCTCAAGAGATCCGGGTCTATCGGTTCCAGAATTCCGGGATTGTCTGCCTTGACTGTGAACAAGGCAGGGATGGGGCGCCGGACTGGTTCCTCAAATGGACCCTCAATCCGAATATTACCTGATGTTGGGTTTGAGAAAAATTGATGACACTATTTAGGGGATAAAAACCGATGATCAGATTCGGGCTGTGCTGCATCTTTAAGGAACACCCCATCAAATTCAGGCGAACCACTGCCACCTATCTTTCAAGGTTTACCCCCGGGGAGCAGCGGGCAAGATTATCTGAACTTTGCTTGACCAATTCCCGGAGTTTAATGGGTGCCCTGGAATTTTGTCTTCAAAATCATATCGGTGATTTCCGGATTAACAGCCAGATTCTGCCGTTAAAAACCCACCCGGATGTTGGGTATGACATTTTTGATCTGCCTGATTCAGATCTAATTATCGACGCCTTCAAGGCATGCGGCATATTCAGCCGGACCCATAACATTCGGACTACCTTTCATCCGGACCAGTTTATTATTTTGTCTTCTCCAACCCCGGGCGTGGTGAAGCGCTCCATTGCAGATCTTGAATATCAGGCCCAGGTGGCCCAATGGGTCAATGCAGATGTGATCAATATTCATGCAGGCGGTGTTTATGGGGATAAGGCCTCCGCCCTTAAGCGCCTGGAACGAACCATTAAAACCCTTTCAGATCCGGTTAAAAAACGCCTGACCCTTGAAAATGACGACAGAAGCTATTCCCCGGAAGATCTTTTGCCCATTTGCAGGCGAATGGGGATTCCCCTGGTCTATGACGTCCACCACCATCGATGTTTAAAAGACCGCCTTTCCATAGCGGAAGCAACACTCAGGAGCGTTGAAACATGGGATCGGGAACCCGTATTTCACCTTTCTTCACCCAAAAACGGCTGGGAAGCACCCGATATCCGAAAGCACCATGATTATATCGATGTGACGGACCTGCCGGATTCCTGGCGTTCCATGGAAATCACCGTTGAGGTCGAGGCAAAAGCCAAGGAACTGGCCATCATAAAGCTCATGGAAGAATTAAACAGGGATCCCCATCGCCCTGGTTTCAACATTAACCCTTTTGGTGCCATCGATATTTAACCATTTTTATTTCCCGGCATTGCTTCTATTAGATTTTTTTGATTTGATTTAATCAATCCTTTAAGAATTCGATTTTGCTCAATTACTAGAAATACTTGCATTTATAAGATAATATATTTATTTTTTTAGTATTCATTCGGTTGGCATAAATATTGAAAATATTCTCTTGAAGATGTCATTGTTTAAACAAGTCATTGAACAGGTTGACTTTTGATTTTTTTATGCGAAAAAGGTTCAAATATGGTTATAAAAAGGTGCGTTGCATTCCTATTTTTCTTTAGTATATTCTTAACCCCTTCGGTTTCCAGTGTTTTGGGTTCTTACCCAATAGATGAGATAAAAACACCCCTGCGGATTTTCCAACCACAGATTCAATTGGGCCTTGACCAACCAATGGCGGTACAGCCGGAGTCTCAAGTGGTTAAAGGGGTCATTAAAACGGGAGATACCATCTTTTCCCTGCTGAACCGATATCTTCCCATGCAAACCATTTACCGGTTAAACCGTCAAAGCGTACAATATCTTTCATCCCACCAGGTCAAAAAAGGGCAGGCCTATAAATTCATTCTCCAGGAAGGCAATCTGATCGGATTTGAATATGAGAACAATAAACAAGACAAGTTAGTCATTCAAAGGGAGAAAATCGGTTTTTCCATCATGCAGATGCCATTAGAGTATGATAAAATTTTATCGGTGGTCTCTGTCCCCATTATATCCAGCCTGATAGAAGCGGTCAGAAAAGCAGGGGAACGACGAGATCTTGCATGGAAGCTGTCGGATATTTTTGTTTGGGATATTGATTTTTTCAGGAATATCCAGCCCGGTGACCAATTCGATCTCCTTATTGAAAAACGGTATCTGGATGGTAAATTTATGGAGTATGGAAACATACAGGCCGCTATTTTCATCAATAACGGCACACAATTTAAAGCGTTTTTGCATAAGGATTCAACCGGGAGGTCTGGATATTACGATGAAAATGGAATCTCCCTTCAAAAATCATTCACCCATCTTGCATTTTCTGGGATTTCATCCAAATCCACCTCCAAACAGATGCCTCCCATATTAAAAGAAAATTGTTCCGATTCGGGAACGGATTATGCGGTCTCCATCACTCTCGATGAAATGGAACAATTCCGGGCAAGAGTCAAAAAATTATCCCAAAAAATGTTAACGGTCCATTCACCCCACCCCTCAAATAAAAAATCAGTATAGATCTATCCAAACTCCAGAATGGGTCAGACGTTCCTTTTTGACTGTCAATTTTCCCATGAACAATGGCAGGGAAGATACCACCGAAAATCGGCAGGCTGCTTTGTGTAAGAATCGGGTCAACATGGTTGGCTGTAAAGTGATTTTCATCGCAACTCAAGATCAGTAATCCGTTGATTTATTCAATGGCTGAAACCTGACGGACAAGTGTCTTCAGGGCATCAATACTGCCGGTGGTTTCATGTTTTATGATCATGGGCCAATCCTTTTAAGCTGAAATTCAATCTGGCTTGATTGGTTTTAAAAAAGAAGTTTATCCTATTGTGGACCTAAGTGCCAATAATTGAGAAAGATATCATCTGTTGGGGCACAACCCGATGCCAGGCGCGCCATTGGCCAGGGTGCAGAACTGGCGGCACTTATTTAATTCGATATCCTTATTTTTTTCCATATTAAGGCTTGATTTTTAAGAAGGGACGTATAAAACTTAGGTCAGCTTTTATTTACCCAACAGAAACCGGATCGAGGTAGTCACTGGTAACCTTATCAATGCTCAACTTCAGGAGAAGACAGATGATGTATGATTATACGGCAAAAGAAGTGTTTGAAATGGCCATTCAAATTGAAGAAAATGGGGCTGCCTTTTACCGGCGGGCGGCAGAACTTCGGGAAGATGTGAGTGACAAGTTATTTTTAGAAAGCCTTGCCGACATGGAAGACCGTCACAAGGAAACATTTGAAGGCATGAAACAGCAGATATCGGATCTTGAAAAGACCCAAACGGTTTTTGATCCCCATGAAGAATTGCTGCTTTACCTGAAGGCCATGGCCGATTCCCACGGGGGAGAAGGGAATCCTGATATTCTCAGTCTTTTCAACGGCAAGGAGACCATGGAAGAAATCATTGTCACGGCCATTGACCTTGAGAAAGAATCCATTCTGTTTTATCTGGGGCTTGAGGACATGGTTCCGGCCAAATATGGCCGGGATAAAATTTCCGGCATTATTGGTGAAGAGAAAAACCATGTGGCCCAGTTGAGTGGCTTTTTGAAAAAAATACACGGTGCGAGCGCCTAGCACATGGGATATATGGTTTACAGCTGTCCGGCAAGTATGGATTTTAACCAATGTAAAGTCCTTTGTGCTGCCCTATATTAAACGGCTCAAGGAGAGTCGTTTAAGTGAAAAGGACCACACTCTGGTCCGCATACTCGACGATCAGCTCAATGATATCATGCCCCCTTTGATTGTGCGATTATCCAATGCCCACGTTTTGCTGACCCCCCAGGAAATGCAGGTGGTAACATTGGTGAAGGATGGTAGAACCACATCTGAAATTATTTTCAACAAGCGCCTTCCTTGAAAAATGATCGGGGATACAAACCGTTCTATATTCTATGGATAAACATTTTTTTATAAAGATGAAATCAGATTGTCTTCCAGGGAAATCCCCAAGGCCGCACCCAGGAAAGTG
Source organism: Desulfoconvexum algidum (assembly GCF_055382125.1). Classification (NCBI taxonomy): domain Bacteria; kingdom Pseudomonadati; phylum Thermodesulfobacteriota; class Desulfobacteria; order Desulfobacterales; family Desulfobacteraceae; genus Desulfoconvexum; species Desulfoconvexum algidum. The sequence continues at coordinate 211,358 of NZ_AP042394.1, forward strand.
GGATAGGGAACGGCCGAAAGATTTTTTTTTGAAAAAATATGAGCTGCCTCTTTCCCCTGGTACTGGATCTGACAATGGGTACAGGCGGTGCAGATATACGCAGCGCCTTCCCGGCAGGCAGTTTCCGCCTTATGGGTGATCATTTTCAGGGCCAGCGCTTCATTGTCTTTGGCCACGGGGCTGCCGCAGCACTGTGTTTCCAATGACCAGTCAATGGCCTCAAGGCCTGTGATATTCACCAGGGCCTTAAATATTTTAGGTGCAGAGGGGGTGTCAAACCCGGTGACAGAAAAAGGTCGCAGGGCATGGCATCCATGCTGAAGGGCAATTTTTTCGGGTTCCAGAGGCCTTTTGATCTTTTTTTTCAGGGTATCTAACCCAATGTCATGGTACAAAAACGAAAGCATATGTTTTATTTCTGGCGGTTCCCTGGGGGTGCTATCAGGGGAACCCCGGTAAAAAAGCCCTTGTTCTGCCAGCAACCGGTCAATTTTATCCCTAAGCGCTTTGCTGTTTTCGTACCAGTACACCCCGTATTTAAGCTGGCCAAAGCAGCATTTGCAGGGCGTCATGATATCCAGGCCATATTTTTTTGCCAGGGCCAGGTTCTTTATGGCAGAAAAGACACTCACTTCAAGGTTTTTTCCCCGGGACGGATTTCCGCAGCAATTAAACGGCAGCCGGACAAGGGTCACCCCCAGTTCGGCCATGACCGCCTCCACTGCCCTTCCATAGGACTTGAGAAAAAAAGTAATTTGACATCCGGGAAAATAGGCCACTCTCATTTGTCAGCCTCCTGAAAGGTTAATTGGGACAATTTAATTTGTTCTGCCCTGTTTTGCCCCTGGGCGCGAAGCTCAAGAAGGATATCTGTTATCCGTATACCCTGGGGGCATAGTTCCTGGCAGGCATAACAGGTGAGGCAATTCCAGACCATGGGGGATGCTGTTGCTATCTCTTTTTTTCCCAGTCGCAACAGGTTCATAACCTGGTGGGGCCCCAGGTCCGTTTCATCGGGGTCATAGGCCACCACGGGACAGGCATTGGTGCAGATGGTACACTGGACACAATTTTCAAAGGATTCCACCCTGTCGGCCAAACCAGGAAGGAAAGGGATGGTGCCCGGGTCTTGTAAAGGAAGGGGGTGTTCTGTCCACTGGTCAAGGGATGTGTCAAAAACCTGGGTATAATTGTCCGGGCAGCCCAGACCTTCCATGAGGCGATCAGCCGATTCCCATAACCGAACCAGGTCAATACCCGAAGGGCAGATATCCGCGCACCGGCCGCACCGGGTACAATCATCATTTCCCGATCGCAGGAGGACTGCAGTTTTTGCATCCTTGAGCCCTTCTTTTGCCATGGCCTTGATGGCCTCAATTTTTACATGGGGCAGAATCCCTGCATTTCCTGTAATCTGAAAATTTGGATATACACTGCAGACCTGTGAACAAAATCCGCAGTTTGTGCAGGCCGTCAGGCTGAAGAAATCCAGCCCCTCTCCCCCTTGTTTCAGGCATTGGGGCGTGACCCGCTTCCGGGTACTTGCCACGGGAATGGCGATCAGATGAAACAGGGAAAAAGGAAGCAAGGCCAATAAAACAAGGATGAACCCATAATGGAGCCAGTACAGAAGATTGTCCACCCGGAAGCGGGCAAGTCGGTTGCCAAGTTCCTTTGCGATCCCTGCAAGGGGGGTTGAGACAAAAGCGCTGTCAGGTCTGTCATGGCAGTCCAGGCAGTATTCCTGGTTCATTTCTCTGCCCGTTTCAGACGTTCCTGCCTTAAAAGTTGTGTCTTGCACCACCAGGTGATACTGCTGGACCCAAAAGTGAGTCAACTCCATGAGACCGTTTTCTTCATCCAGGTCGGAATAGTCTGCTACCATCTCGTCAAACCGGGGTTCAGACATGATCCTTGTGGCTTCCAACAAAAATCCGGATCCCACAAGGCCCAGGATCAACAGGATGGATACGATCCCCTGGAATCGGGACCCCTTGTTTTGATTTTCCGGTTCCCCATTCATTCTGGATCTGTTTATACTGGAGGCACTTATATTGGACAGATCTGGCCTGAACAAAGGCAGGCGGCGAAACAAAAAAGTGATACATCCCAGACCAACAAACACACCCGCAAGATTTCTCAGGAACCTGAAGGGTGCAATCCCCGGCTGGTACCCATAAAAAAAACCCGAGGTCACATCATCCATGGCATGGAAAACCAGGAGATAGCCAAACCCGAAAACAACCAGAAAATGAGCCAGCCACCTCAATTTTCCTGCCCGGAACAATTTTATCTGAAACAGGGTGTTTAACAATCCCCCTTTGATATTGAGACCCAATTTTGTTTTTGCCTGAAACGTCCTGCCCTTTTCAAAAGACCGGTATTCTTTTGCAATGGACCTGAAACGATGGACAAGACCTGCCAAAAAAAGGACCAGACTACTGTATAAGAGAATTCGAAATATCATGATCCTGCCCCTGTATTTTTCTGGTAAAAAGCATCCACCGCAGTACAGGCAGAGACCAGGGAAACACCGACCCCGGATTTGAGCCGCATCCAGTCATTGTGGGCCAGAATACTGCCAACGGCGTAAAGATGGGGAAACATGGGCCGACCCTTGGGGTTGAGGGGCCTGAATTTTGAGTCGGTTTCAACACCGGCCTGATTTATTTTATGGCCCGCGCGGGATAAAAAATTTGTTCCGTGCCAGAGGTTACGCATTACCGGCTGGGACACATTCAAGTTAAACACCGTCTCCACAATCCGATCCCGGCGGGCGTGGAGACCATTGCCCAAGAATCTTCCCGTGGCAAGCACCACGCCTCTGGAAGAAATGGATAAATCCCGGCTGTCTGTGACACCGGTGCAGATAAATTTTTTGCCGTTAAATACAGGTGCCTTGATCATGGTATTGCTTAGAAATGTCACTCCTGATGAAGCCAATGATTGATCAAAGGCATTTTTCAGCCGCAATCCAGGAATGGAAGGGGGGATACCCGGAATTTCAAACAGGTCCAATCCGATCATCTTTTCCAGTTTTTCCTGGAGGCCAAGACTGTCATGAATACCGCAGACAGCCGGCATACCTGCAATATCTGCTTGATCTGAAAAGGGAAGCACCTGGTCGGCAAAAACGGCCTGTACCCGGGGATCTTCAAATCGTTCGGCCAGGACAAGAGGCGTAACGCTTGTCTTGACGCCCGGAATTTCAACACTTAAGGGGATGACATGGGACAGACGATTTTTAACCTTGGCTGCCACCTGCCTGGCGCTGAACCCCTGGAGGCCTTTTATGTCAATCACGAGGAGGCGTTTTTTCCCGTCCAAAAGACGGGTCCCTTTTTCCATGGTTCTGGGCACCATAAAACTGGGTTTAAAAGTACCCAGGGCCGTTAAAACCGGAAGATTCCGGCCCGAGGACAAATGGTAGGCAAGACCCGCTTTGCCCAGAACTTGTTTTAAGAACCCAAAATATTGAAGGATCTGTTCATGATGGGCACCCCCATAGGGATGGGCCGAATCATTTACTTGAAGCCAGGCAAATCCCTGGGCCGGGTCGTCCAAAGGCTCCTTTGCATCCATGGGATAAATTCCCAGATAGTCCATGAGCCCACTCACCAGAAGCAGTCCCCCGGAATTTCCGGCCAGCACCGTTGTCAGCCCAAGGTGTGCCGCCCGGGTAGCCGCAATCATACCGGCCAGACCCGCTCCGATGATCAGAAGATCGCAGTCCATGTCCATGTGTCCGCTCATCTTTGGTCCGCTCATCATTGATTTCCTGTTTGATCTTGTGGTTCCAGTTCAAGGCAGAATAGACCACAATGGATCATTTCCTTCAGGGAGGACTGGGCAAGGGCTGTTCCCCACAACAAGGCGTGTTCCCCCTTCCACCGTTCATTTAAAAAACGCCGGAGCCCATCTGCCCCTTCCGGTCCGGCCACCTCTTCCCGGTTGTACAGATGGGACAGCACCCGGACACTGCAAAAAGATCCCTGGCAGGGACCTTTGCCGATACGACTTCTTAGGGCAATCGCCAAAAGGTCTGGCTTTCCCCGGTTTTTACGGATGGTGGAAACAATGGCGTCAATGGCGCTGGCCGGTACCATTTCACATTCGCACAGCAGAGGGTCCCCTTTTGTCCGGGAAAAAAATTTCCGGCCCAGGGCAACCCCTGGCTCGGTCCATTCCCCTCCTGCTGTTTTGGGCAGGGTAAGGTCCCGGGTTTGACAGGCAGATGAAATGCCAAGCTTGCCACAGACCATATCTGAGGTTTTTTCCGCCATCAACCGGTAAGTGGTCAGCTTCCCCCCGGTAATGGTGATCAGATTATCCACCCCGTCTTTTGCATGATCCAGGAGGGAAAACCCCCGGGACACGCTTCGATCTTCGCCCCCCCCTGCACTGACCAGGGGACGGACCCCGCAATAGGCCCGGATATACCTGCGATGCCCCAGGGCGGGTATCATTTGTCTTCCCTGGTCGATAATCAAGTCCACCTCGTCAACACTGGAAAAAAGGTTGTCCGGAGAATCCATTCGCACAGATGTAGTGCCAAGGATGGATACCACGCCGCCGGGCATGAGGATATCACCGTCACTGGGATGTCTAAGTCGGTTAATGGCCCGGGTTGCCATTCTCCTGCCCGTGACCAGCAGGCTGCCCTTGGAATAGACCATGGGAATATGAACCCCGGCCCGGGCAGCCACATGATCAGCCCAGGCACCCGTGGCACTCACATAAATTTTGGCCCTGATTATAAACAATTCCCGGGTTTCCAGATTCAAAATTTTGGCACCCACAATCCTATGGTGTTCAAGGATAAATGCTTCCAGTCGGGCATGGTCATAATATTGCCCTTCCCGATTCAAAGCATCATTCAGGTTTTCAATGGAGAGTTTAAATGGATCAATGGCCGCATCTGGCACCCCAAAGGCGGCGATCAGATCCGGAGACAAACAGGGCTCCATTTCCCTGGCATCTTTTAAATCCAAGGGCTGGCAGGGAATGCCGGAACGCTGGCACATTCCAGGAAAATCAGCGATATAAGCCTCGTCATCTCCGGGTACCGCCACAAACATTCCACCGGCCTGCTCAATACAATGGGGGGCGATCTGCTTTAAGATTAATCCTTCTGCCCGGCATTCCATGGCAGCCTTGACATCTGTATGGACATACCGAGCTCCAGAGTGCAAAAGCCCGTGGTTTGCCCCGGAAGCACCGGCATTTAAATCACTTTTCTCAATAAGGATGACCTTGACCCCGCGAAGGGTGAGATCCCTTGCAATACCGGTCCCTGTTACACCGCCTCCGATCACAAGCACCTGGGTTTCGATTGTCTTTTCCATTGCAGATCCTTTTGGGTCCAATTACCCTTGCCCATCCACAGGGTACAAACCTGATCCTCCATTTTTTTTGACATCCCCCAGGGAGAATCAGGCTTCTAAGTATTTTTATATGAAACTTCGGCCAAAATATTGCAATTATAGGAGTTTCATTTTTCGTTGTGGCCAGGAGCAAATACCGTGCTCCGGCCATGCCGGTTATATAGGAAGATGTTTTTCCAGTTCAATGATTTTCAGGGTGGTTTTCATGATCGAATCCGGTGTCAACGAAATCGAATCAATGCCTTTTTTTACCAGAAATTCAGCAAATTCCGGATAATCACTGGGGGCCTGTCCACAGATACCGCTATGCCGGTTATTTCGGTGGGCACCTTCAATGGCCATGGTGATAAATTTCATGACCCCGGGGTCCCGTTCGTCAAAATCATGGGCGAGCAGTTCCGAATCCCGGTCAACCCCCAGTGTTAACTGGGTCAAATCATTGGACCCGATTGAAAATCCGTCAAACAGCCGACTGAATTCATCCACCTGCAGGATATTGTTGGGAATTTCACACATCACATACACTTCCAGTCCGTTTTCACCGCGGCGCAGACCATTTTTCAGCATTTCTTCCAGCACTTTTTCGCCTTCCTCGACCCGCCGACAAAAGGGAATCATGATAATCAGATTGGTTAATCCCATTTCATCCCGAACCCGCTTAATGGCCTTGCATTCCAGAGCAAACCCTTCTCTGTAACGCGGATCATAATAACGGGAAGCCCCCCGGAAACCGATCATGGGGTTTTCTTCCCGGGGTTCAAAATTTCGGCCGCCGATCAGGCTGGCATATTCGTTGGTTTTGAAATCACTCATCCGTACGATGACGGGTTTGGGATAAAACGAAGCGGCAATCGTGCCCACACCCTGGGAAAGTTTTTCAACAAAATACTCGGTTTTGTTTTCATAACCAAAGGTCAGCCGATCAATCTCGGCGGTTTCACGCTTGTCGTCAATCTTTTCGGGATGAATCAATGCCATGGGGTGTATTTTGATGTAGCTGTTAATGATGAATTCCATGCGGGCCAGACCAACACCGTCATTGGGAATTCTGGACAGAGAAAACGCTTTTTCGGGGTTGCCCAGGTTCATCATGATTTTTGTCCGGGGACGCTCAAGATTTTTGAGACTGACCGTTTCAACATGATAGGGCAGGTACCCGTCGTAAACAACCGCATTGTCTCCGTCAGCACAGCTGATGGTGATTTCCTGTCCGGTCGTGATGGTTTCCATGGCATTTTCAGCCCCCACAACTGCCGGAATGCCCAGTTCACGACTGATAATGGCGGCATGACACGTCCTGCCCCCCCGGTTGGTAACAATGCCTGCTGCGGTTTTCATCACCGGTTCCCAGTCCGGCGTGGTGGTGTTGGAAACCAGAATCTCTCCGGGTTGAAATTCATGAAGCTGCGAAAGATTATGGATCAGACGGGCCTTGCCCACGGCAATCTTTTCACCGACACTTTTGCCGATGGTCAGGACCGGACCTTTGTCTTCCAGAACATAGGTTTCCAGTGTCTCGAGGGATGTCTGGGAATGGACGGTTTCCGGTCTGGCCTGAACAATGAACAGATCGCCGGTAATCCCATCTTTAGCCCATTCAATATCCATGGGCCGAACCATGCCGGCTTTTTCGGAATAATGCGTTTCAATGGCATCCGCATACCTGGCCAGGGTTAAAATATCATCATCGGAAATACAAAATTTCCGCCGGTCGGTTTCCGGAACCTCAATATTTCGTGTCAATACTTTGGAATCCCCCATACCGTAGACCATTTTGATCTTTTTTGACCCGAGAAGCTTTTTGATAATCGCAGGGTGCCCTTGTCTGAGTGTGGGCTTGAATACATAGAATTCATCAGGGTTGACAACGCCCTGAACAACGTTTTCCCCCAGGCCATAGGCGCCGGTGGTAAAAATGACGTCCCGGAAACCACTTTCAGTATCAAGCGTAAAGATAACCCCGCTTGACGCCAGATCCGAACGGACCATTTTCATCACACCAATGGAAAGCGCAACGTCGAAATGATCAAATTGATTGTCAATCCGGTAGGAGATGGCTCGATCCGTAAAAAGGGATGCAAAACATTTGCTGCAGGCCTGCCGGAGATCATGGTAGCCGCGAATATTCAGATAGGTTTCCTGCTGACCGGCAAATGACGCTGTTGGAAGATCTTCGGCCGTTGCTGAACTTCTGACTGCAACATCCGTGTCTGCACCGTATTCCTGGCAAAGATGGTCATAGGCGTTTTGAATTTCCGCCCATAAATTATCAGGGATGCCCACTCCCAGGATGAGATCACGCGCTATTTTCCCGCGCCGGGCAAGTTCATCGATATCGGTTTTATTGAAGCCGGCCATGGCTTTTTTCAGTGATTCTTGAATCCCACCGGCTTTAATAACATTACGATATGCCTGGGCCGTTATGGCAAATCCGTTGGGAATTTGAATCCCGTGGGGCATGAGTTCGCGATACATTTCACCCAGAGAGGCGTTTTTACCGCCCACGAGGGCGACATCGTCATTGGTAATATCTTTAAACCAGAGAATAGAATTGTTATTTTTTTCCATTTATGTGCCTCCTTTGAGGTTAAGGAACGAAGAGAAAAATGATGGTGTTGCCTTCCCGCTGAATTAACGCCTGATGCGGTGGGGAAATTGTTTTTTTGGCCATCAACTTATTTTTTATTTTTTGTCATGACAAGACCTGATCAGTAAAATGGGAATATCGGCCGCCTGCAGCACCCCTGCGGCCACGCTCCCATAAGATACCCGGGCCAGACCGCTGAATCCGTGAGTGGCCACGGCAATCAGGTCAGCACCGATCTCATCCGCCACGCTTAATATGGCCCGAACAACCGCCCCGCTTGCTATCCGTGTGACAACAGTGATTCCTTTATCACGAAACATGGTTTTGAGGGTATCCAGATAGACCTTTGAGAGCTCAATTCGCGCCTCATATGCTTTCCAATAGTTCTCTGCATCAATCACTTCATCACGTCCCAGTAAAATGGGTTCTTCCTCAACTTTAAGAAAAACTACTGTGGCATCATTCTCTTTGACCAGGTGTTCGATATGACTCAATATCGCTTCTGCCCGCTTGGATCCATCCACCGGAACAAGTATTGTTTGATACATTTTTTGCCTCTCCTAAAAAAAATCATTAAACACTTTGCTGAACCTTTGGTTAAAATAAATTATCAGCAATAAATGTGCCAGGAAAAGAGGCGAAATGCCCAATGGTAACGGGAAGATACTGAGGTCAGTCAGTCTTTTCTCGCTATGCAATAACATGTTTCCGTTCTCTCTGCCCGAACTGTCCATGAACATGTCAGGTCTTTTTACACTTTGTAAAAATGATTACACCAGACGGTATTTTTAACGGCACCACATTGAGCCGGTAATACAGATCGTTTCGAAACTGCTTTTTTACAATTTTTACTTATTTTTACTGTCTATAAAAATACCTGACGATTAATCCTTACCAAGACACGTACTTCCTTCCTCCGTTGTCATGATAATTAATATATAATATCAGGTGCTTATATGATAGATTTCCTGACACTCGAATTGGCACATTAATTGCTGTTATACCTTAATAAGAAAGGAAACCCACGGCTTTGGCAGGGGAGACACCCAGAGTTTAGCAATTCCGGGGGACATACGAAAACCTCCTATAATGTGAACCGCTCAAAAATCACAAAACAGGAGGCTTTTGATTAATAACTATAATAGTGAGGCTCTTGCTATTAAGACATACGACAAGGGAATGCAAGTATCCTTTTGTCTGGGTTCCAAAAAATCGGGAAAAGACAAGCAATAAGGAGCAGTCAAATGGCAAAAAAAATGAAAACAATCGATGGAAATACAGCAGCGGCTTATGTGGGGTATGCAATGAGTGATACCGCCGCTATTTACCCAATTACACCTTCTTCAGGTATGGGAGAGATGTGCGATGAATGGGCAGCCGATGGCCTTAAAAACATATTCGGCCAGACCATGACGGTGCGCCAGCTTCAGTCGGAAGCCGGAGCCGCAGCAGCTGTACACGGCAGTCTTGTTGCAGGAGCCTTAACAACTACATTTACAGCTTCCCAGGGTCTTCTTTTGATGATTCCAAACATGTATAAAATTTCCGGAGAAGTTCTGCCCGCTGTTTTTCATGTAACAGCCCGGTCAGTGGCAGGGCATGCACTTTCTATTTTTGCCGATCACCAGGATGTAATGGCGGTTCGCCAGACAGGTTTTGCGCAAATCGTATCAGCTTCTGTGCAGGAAATTATGGATCTGGGTCTTGTGGCACATCTTTCGGCCATTGATGCCAGCCTTCCTTTTATTCATTTTTTTGATGGCTTTCGTTCTTCCCACGAAATTCAAAAAATCGAAATGATCGAATATGATGACATGGCAAAACTGGTAAACCAGGATGCGGTAAAAGCATTCAGAGCCAGGGGGGTAAGTCCGGAAAGACCTGAACTCAGAGGTACGGCTCAAAATCCTGATATTTACTTCCAGGGAATAGAAGCGTCAAATCCCTATTTTTTAAAAATTCCGGGAATTGTTGAAAATGCCATGAAAAAGGTCAGCGATTTGACCGGCCGTAAATATAACCTTTTTGATTATGTAGGTGCACCTGATGCACAGAATATTATCATTTCAATGGCTTCATCATGTGAAACCATCGAAGAGGTTGTCAATTATATGGCCCGACAAGGTGAAAAGGTCGGGCTGGTAAAGGTACGCTTGTACCGTCCTTTCTCTGCTGAGCATCTTTTTAAAGCAATCCCTTCCACGACAAAACGTATTACAGTCCTTGACAGGACAAAAGAAAGAGGGGCACCCGGCGACCCTCTGTATCTTGATGTATGTACTGCTTATTTCGAGCGCGGTGAATTGCCCTTAATAGTTAATGGACGTTATGGCCTGGGTTCCAAGGAATTTAACCCTGACATGGTTAAGGCGGTTTTTGACAACCTGAGCTCAGCTAAACCAAAAAACCATTTTACGGTAGGTATCACTGACGATGTCACACATACATCTTTAAAAGTAGAAGAGGGCTTTGACGTTGCCCCGGAAGGAACAGTTCGGTGTAAATTCTGGGGTCTTGGCGCAGACGGAACCGTTGGAGCCAATAAGAGCGCTATCAAAATTATAGGCGATCACACTGATATGTATGCCCAGGGTTTTTTTGCATATGATTCTAAAAAATCCGGTGGTGTTACCATATCCCATCTGAGGTTTGGCAAAACTCCGATTCAGTCAACATATCTTATTAATGCGGCAGACTATATTGCATGTCATAAATCGAGCTATATTCATACCTACGATGTCCTAGAGGGAATCAAAGAAGGCGGAACCTTTGTGCTTAATTCACACTGGTCTGCTGATGACATGGGAAAAGAACTTCCAGCCCATATGCTTCGCACCCTGGTTAAAAAGAAGATTAAATTTTATAATATAGATGCTGTTAAGATTGCATCTGAAATCGGTCTGGGCGGCAGAATCAACATGATCATGCAAACTGCTTTTTTCAAACTTGCCAACGTAATTCCGGTAGAGGATGCTATCTCTTATCTCAAAGATCAGATTGAAAAGCTGTTCAGGAAAAAGGGAGGTAAGATCGTTAATATGAACTTTGCAGCAGTAGATAATACACTTGATAATCTTGTAGAAATAAAGTGCCCCGAATCCTGGGGCGATGCCAAGGATCAGTCTATAAGCGTAAAGAATGAACCGGAATTTGTAACCAATGTAATGCGTCCCATTCTGGCCCAGCAAGGCGACAGGCTTCCGGTGAGCGCATTCCGGCCGGATGGTATCTTTCCTGTGGCCACCTCACAGTATGAAAAACGCGGTGTGGCAATTTTGGTTCCAGAGTGGGATATGGATAACTGCATCCAATGCAACCAGTGCGCAATGGTCTGCCCCCATGCAGCCATACGTCCTGTTATTTTAACAGATAAAGAGTTATCCGATGCACCGCAAGGATTTGGAACCAAACAAGCTGTCGGAAAGGAGCTGAAAGGTTATCACTTCCGCATGCAGGTTAATACTTTAGACTGTCTTGGCTGCGGTAATTGTGCTGATATATGCCCGGCCAAAAAGCCCGCTCTGGTTATGAAGCCCCTTGAAACTCAAACCCAGATCCAGGTTCCAAACCATGAATATGCGGTTAAACTTCCTGTGCGAGACGATCTGGTTAAGAGGACTTCGGTTAAAGGGAGCCAGTTTTTTCAGCCGCTCCTAGAGTTCTCCGGCGCATGTGCAGGATGCGGTGAGACACCTTATGTAAAACTACTTACACAGCTCTTTGGCGAGCGAATGGTGGTAGGAAATGCAACAGGATGCTCTTCTATCTGGGGCGGATCAGCTCCGGCAATTCCATATTGTGTGAATAAGGACGGTTTCGGACCTACATGGGGTAACTCCCTGTTCGAAGATCCGGCGGAATTTACCTATGGTATGTTTTTAGGTGCTTTTCATCAACGCACAAAGCTGGCTGCGATGATGCAAGGAGCACTCAATTCCGATATCACCAAGGACGTAAAGGATGCCATGTCCGGGTGGCTGGACAATATGAATGATCCTGATGGATCAAATAAATATGGAGACCTGCTCAAAGCTTTGTTACCCGGTTACAAGGATCATTCCCTTTTAAGCGAAATCAACGAGATGTCAAAACTCTTTACAAAAAAATCATACTGGATTTTTGCAGGTGATGGCAGCGCCTATGATATTTCTTTTGGCGGTATTGACCATGTCATGGCTTCAGGAGAAGATATTAATATACTTATATTGGATACAGAAGTCTATTCCAATACAGGCGGCCAAGCTTCCAAGGCAACTCCCACAGGTTCAGTTGCAAAGTTCGCCGCTTCGGGCAAAAAAACAGCCAAAAAAGATATGGGAAGCATGATGATGAGTTACGGCTATGTATATGTTGCCAGTGTAGCAATGGGTGCCAGTAAAAAGCAGCTTATGAAAGTGTTGACAGAAGCCGAAGACTATGACGGACCCTCTTTGATTATGGCCTATGCGCCATGTATCAACCACGGCATTAAAAAGGGTATGGGCAAAAGCCAGGAAGAAGAAAAGCTTGCAGTTGAATCGGGTTACTGGCCCCTGTATCGTTATAATCCCGAATTGAAAGCACAGGGAAAGAACCCATTTATACTTGATTGCAAAAAGCCGAATGGAACTCTTCAGGAATTTTTAAGCGGAGAAGTAAGATATGCTTCCCTGGAAAAAACCTTTCCGGAAGAATCAAAAAAATTGCGTGCCCGTATTGAAGAAGAACTTACGGAGCGTTATGAAGCTATGGAACTAAGAGCAGCAGCAGAATAAGCTGGTAAGAAAAAAAATACTGCCTGAATTTTGCTCGCAAAATTCAGGCAATAATAAACTGATCTTGGCTTCTTAAAAAGCCGCAATAAATTATATTTTTAGCCGAAAAAAGCCTGGCCACTAATAAAAATTATATCCCCATTCGGACGGGACCGTGATGTCCGACAGTATCTGTTTTCCAGCCAAGCTTGTTCACGGCCATGTCATGGATCTGATAGAAAAAAAAGTGGACATAGATAGGAAGACGCTTTTTGTTAATAGAAGTATGAAATAGATTCCAAAAGCTGAAATATGTGCTCGATCCCGACTGGGTCAGAAAATTCTTGAAATAAAATATAGGCATTAAAGTGAGGTGATGGAAATAATCTGGATTTTTATATGAAAAGATCGAAAACTATCAATTTTTTGCTGATTTTGATCATAACTCACCAGTAACTCCGTAAGTCACACAAGTCAATTTTTAAAATACATCCTACAGGTAAGGCCTCGACTCCAATAGTCAAATGCTGGAATCTGGGAGTCTGAATCATCGTAAATCAATTCATCATGAAGCCGGGTGCCGTGCTAAAATTGCCATCGTCCAGAAATCATCCATCAGAAACGATAGCATGGAGATGTGGATTAAAATTTTGAAAATCCCCGTAGGTCTGCACCGCAATGCTGGCAACGGGAACAGCCTCATCATATGGTGATGATTGTGCCATATTAAACCTGAAATAATGGTAATATTTTCAATATATTTCATTTGAAAATTAGATATAGTTGTATAATATAGAGATTTTTGTTGAAAAAATACAATAAATATTGAAAAATATAAACAATATAAGAAGGATAAAAGAGGAGAGCCTAATAAAAATTATGGGGTTACAGCAAAACAATAACATTTCGTTTTCAGACAAACTGGTTCGCACCCTATTTGATTCCCTGTCCGCCCATATTGCTATTATTGATGAAAATGGGGTAATCCTGGAAACCAACAGGACCTGGAAACAGTTTTCCATTTCCAACGGGCTGCCGGAAAATATGGATTTCAACCAGATGAATTATCTGCATGTCTGTGAGGCCGCAACCACTGAGGGCGCTGAGGATGCCTGCAAGGTTGCGGCAGGGATCCGGCAAGTCATAGATCGAAAAATCGATGAATTCCGATACGATTATCCCTGCCATTCGCCGGAAGGCCGCAGATGGTTTTACATGCGGGTGGTTCCCATGGCAGATGAAGGGGATTTGCACTTGATCATCAGTCATGAAGATATCACGGAATTGAAACTGACCCAGGAGTCATTAAAGGCGCATCAGAAGATTTTAGAGGATCGAAATCAAAGCCTGGAAGAGGTCAATATTGCTTTGAAGGTGGTGATTGCCCAGCGTGAAACCGACAAGTCCGAAATGGAAAATAAAATTCTAACCAATTTAAAGTCCTTTGTGCTGCCCTATATTAAACGGCTCAAGGAGAGTCGTTTAAGTGAAAAGGACCGCACCCTGGTCCGCATACTCGACGATCAGCTCAATGATATCATGTCCCCCTTGATTGTGCGATTATCCAATGCCCATGTTTTGCTGACCCCCCAGGAAATGCAGGTGGCAACATTGGTGAAGGATGGTAGAACCACATCTGAAATTGCGCAGGTCCTCTTTGTTTCAGAGGCAACCGTCAGTTTTCACAGAAAAAATTTGCGGTCAAAATTGGGGCTGAAAAACAAACAGACCAATCTTCGTTCTTTCTTGTTATCCATGTCATAGCCTTTAGTGAACGAGAAAGTGGCCAAGTCCATGTGGATACCCGGCAGAAAAATTTTGAATGTGAAGCGCCTGATTCACATTTGGGATGTGATCCCGGCATCGACGTCGCCAGATAAATAAGCGGATAAGCAGGCGGATAAGTAAACAGCAACCTGTCAGTTCCTCAACGAGGCGCTGACAGGTTCATGGAGGGGGATGGTGTGGATATTTCACTCAATGATATTTTTAAGGCATATGATGACAGCGGCGACCAACGGGTTATATTTGACGGAATGACAGCTGTTTTCCCCTCGGGTGAGTTTTCGGTGATTATGGGGAAAAGCGGTGTGGGTAAAAGTTCTTTGCTCAATTTAATCAGCGGGATCGATCTGCCCGGCAAAGGCCGCATTACCATTGGACCCCATCGCGTCTGTGAAATGAACGATACCCAGCGAACCATTTTCAGAAGACAGCATATCGGGTTTGTATATCAATCGTTTAACCTGATCCCTGTGCTCACGGTATTGGAAAATGTGACCCTGGTGGCGGAACTGGACGGGGTGCCGCTCCGTATTGCCAGGGAAAAGGCCCTTTCGCTGTTGGACACGGTGGGGCTGTCAGACCTGTGCCGCCGTTATCCGGACAACCTTTCCGGCGGGGAGCAGCAGCGGGTGGCCATTGTCAGGTCTCTGGTCAATGATCCGGATATTCTGCTTGCTGACGAGCCCACGGGGAACCTGGACCAGGAAACCGGTAATCTCGTTCTTAAAATGCTGACCGATCTGGCCAAAAACAGCGGTAAAACCCTTATTATGGTGACCCACAGTCCCGAAGCAATTGCCTATGCCGATCAGGTATATGTAGTGGCGGATCATACTCTGATTGCCCGGCCCGGATCCGTGGGGGCATGATGTCATTGCGTCTTATAAAGCTCTTTTTTTTTGGCAGCCTTAAACACCCGTTTCGCCTGGTGTTGATGGTGTTGGGAATTGCCTTGGGTGTCAGTTGTGTGGTGGCCATTGATGTGGCCAAAACCAGTGTGAACCGGTCCTTTGAATTGTCCACGGCAGCGCTTACATCACGGGCCACCCACCAGATAAAGGGCAGCCGGTTTGAAATTGACCAGTCTATTTTCACCCGGATCAGAACCGGTCTGGGAATTGCCCGGTCCGCCCCGGTGATCGAAACCCATGTGCGGGTGAAGGAGTTGGGGGCAGGGGTTTTGACGTTGATGGGAGTAGATCCTTTTTCCGAAACCCATTTTAGACGTCTTGTGGTCCAGGCCCGGAAGGGGGTTGTCAACCCGAACCTTGCCGGGCTTTTAACCCAGGCAAACGGGGTGCTGGTGTCAAAAGGCCATGGCGAGCAATACGGTTTGAAGCCGGGGGATACCCTCACGCTTTTATTTGGGGATCGTAGGAAGGAAACTAGGATAGCAGGGTTTGTGGACACTTTGGATACCGCCTCAAACAAGATGCTGGACGGGGTAATACTGGCAGATATTTCCCTTGCCCAGGAAATTTTGGGGATGGGAGAGAAGATCAGCCGGATTGATCTGATGTTAACCGATGCCTCCCAGGCAGATCAGATCCGTCAGATCCTGCCCAGGGGCACACTCCTGGTGGAAACAAGCCGGCAGAACAGTGTGGTCCGCAGCCTTTCCGCCTCATTTGAAACCAGCCTGACCGCCTTTTCCATGCTGGCTCTGTTCATGGGGATTTTTTTGATTTATAACACGGTCTCCTTTTCCGTGGCCCGGCAAAGAAAGCGTAATGGAATCCTGAGGGCCTTGGGCGCAACCCGAAGTCAGATTTTTTGGGCGGTGATGATCGAGGTGATGATCTATGCCCTGGCAGGGTCTGTTCTGGGGGTTTTGCTGGGGGTGCTGCTGGGCCATGGGGTGGTGTCTGCGGTTTGCAGCACGGTTTCAGATATGTATTTTGTCCTGACCGTAAGCCAGGTGGAAATTGTCACATCCACTCTTGTAAAGGGGCTGTTGGCCGGTATGCTCAGTTCAGCTCTGGCGGCTTTCTTCCCGGCAGTGACCGCAGCACACATCCAGCCGATTACCCTTATGCAGCGATCTGCATCGGAAAGCACATTGAACCAACGACTGCCTGCCTTGACCCTTGGCGGGTTGCTGGTTATCGGGATTGCCCTGGGGGTCATTTTTGGATTCCCCGGGTCGCCGGAATCTGATTTTATCGGTGTGTTTCTGGCCTTCCTGGGATATGGGTTTCTGGCACCTGTTTTCATTTTGGGTTTCATCAGAGGGGTGCTATTTGTGACAAGCCCTTTTGTCCGGGGGATCGTCAGAATGGCCATGAAAAATATTGTCCGGTCCCTGAGTCGGACCAGCGTGCTCATTGCAACACTGGCCGTGGTCACATCGGTGTATATCGGGGTGGATATCATGACCCAAAGTTTTAGGATTTCCATTGAGGACTGGGTGGATGGCCATATCGGCGGTGACGTTCATGTCTCTTCCGCCGACGAGACTCAACGGTTTCTGGATCCTGTGCTGGTGGAGACTATCCGCAATTTTCCGGGGGTTGCCGATATTTCCGCCTATAATATTCACCGGATTTTTTCCCAAACATCGGGAGAAGTTCATATTTTCTCCTATGTCCGGGATCTTTCAAAGAAAAGATGGACCTGGACGGCTGCGGAGGAAGCAAGGCTTCCCCAATTGCTTGACCAGGGATGGATCTATGTGTCTGAAATTTTTGCCCGGCAAAACAATATTGTTCCCACCACCTCTGCCAGGGTGGTGTTAGAGACGCAACAGGGTCCTGTTTCCTTTAAAATTGCCGGTATTTTCAGGGATTTTTTCATGGGGGGCGGACGGATTGTCGTCAGCCGGGAGGTGATGACCGACTTTTGGGGCCATGATGATGTCACGGCCCTCCAGGTTTTTTTAGATCCGGGGGTCCCCGTGGCACCGGTGATCGATGGGATCAACGCTTTTATCCCGGAAACATCCATGGTTCGGGTGGTGTCGGGGGTTTCCATCAAACACAGTATTCTGGCGGTGTTTGACAGAACCTTTCTCATTACCTCTGCGCTTCAGATTCTCACCGCCCTGGTGGCCCTGACCGGCATATTGAATTCTTTCATGGCCCTGTTGCTGGAACGGACAAGGGAGATGGGAATCCTTCGGGCCTGTGGTGCCGAACGGCAGCAGGTATTTCGGCTGTTGCTGTGGGAATGCTTGGTCTGCGGCGTGGTATCCGGTCTGATGGCCCTACCCCTTGGGGCCTGGCTTGCCTGGATTCTGGTTCATGTGGTCAATTTCCGGTCTTTTGGATGGACCTATGAAATGGTGGTGACCCCATGGATTTTTATTCAGGCGCTTTTGCTGGCAAGTGTCGCAGCTGTAGCTGCCGGAGTGTTTCCGGGGATTTCTGCCGGCAGAACCAATATTGGACAAGCCATTCACATGGAGTAACCCTAATGAAACAAGGTATTAATTTTTTTCTTTTCTGCTCCTTTTTGTTGCTGTCCGCCCTGATCTTTCTGGCGGTGGGGGGCTGCCGGCCCGCAGAAACGGAGAGTATCAATATTGTCCAGGCCCTTTCCGTTGAAGCAAGTGGTGATTGCTATCAGGCGGCCACCCGTCCTGCCGCCCTTAAATTCCCGCAAGATCATGGCCCTCATCCTGCTTTTCAGACCGAATGGTGGTATTATACCGGCAACCTTCGGACAGATGAAGGACAAGATTTCGGATACCAGCTGACTTTTTTTCGCAGGGCACTGGCCTGTGAATCAATTGCCGCACCCCCAGGCGGCAGCTCCAAATGGCGAACCCAGCAGGTTTATTTTTCGCATTTTGCCGTGACAGATACCCTTGGCAATCGGTTTTATTCAAGTTCCCGCATGAACCGGCAAAGCCTGGGGATTGCCGGTGGCACGGCCGCCCCTTTTGCCGTATGGGTTGACAATTGGTCTGCCGGCGGGACTTTGGACAAAATGGTTTTAATGGCCAGGGAGAAGGACACAACCCTGAACCTGAGGCTGACCCGGGAGGGTCCACTTGTTTTGCAGGGGGACCAGGGGTTCAGCCGGAAGGGCCCGGGGGTGTCCAACGCTTCCTATTATTATTCCCTGCCCCGGTTGACGACACGGGGAACCCTGAAAATAGGGTCCCAAACCCACAGGGTTAAGGGGAACTCCTGGTTTGACCATGAATGGAGCACCACTGCCCTGGGCCGGGATGTGATCGGGTGGGACTGGTTTTCAATTCACCTGAAAGATGGCCGGGATCTGATGGTCTGCCAGATCAGAGATGCGGCTGGTCAGCCCAACGGATATGGGTTCGGCAGTTTCTCCCGGCCCGACGGGACCTATGAGATCCTGACAGCGGATCAATTTACCATCACCCCAACCGGGTACTGGACAAGCCCGTCCACGGGCAAACGATATCCCGGAGAATGGGAGATAGCCGTGCCGGACCAGGACCTTTTTCTGCACCTTGCGCCCGTCATCCCCGACCAGGAGCACACCCATCAAATGGTTTATTGGGAAGGGGCGGTAAAGATAAAAGGGGGCAGCCACGAGATACAGGGGGAAGGATATGTGGAGATGACCGGATATTAGATTGCCTGATGGTCATAGGGATGGTCCATGGGGAGAATCTGACCAATATCCATTATCTTGAATCGATCCTGCTCTAATCGGTTGTTTCGGATGTGGCGGGCCAGGTCCAGTCCCGGATATCCCGCGGGTTCGCTTCCCAAATGAAAGGTGCCCCATTGGGTGGGGATAAAGATTCGGGCCCCAATCTCTTCAAATCCTTTGACAGCCTCTTGGATGTTCATGTGCTGGTATTGCATAAACCACCGGGGGTGGTAGGCTGTGGTGGCCATGAAGGCATAGTCGATGTTGGGATATTTTTGGCCGATTTCCCTGAATCCCTTGAAATATCCTGAGTCTCCACCAAAATAAAGGGTCACATCCGGGGTTATCAGCAGATAGGAGGCCCACAGGGATCGGTTTCGCCCCTGGTTTATCCGCAGGGACCAGTGCTGGGCGGGCAGGCAGACCAATCGATTCCCCTTGCCCAGGTCAATGGTTTCCCACCAGTCCATTTCCCTTACCCGGGGTTTGTTCATTCCCATGACATAGTCTTTGAGCCCCTTGGGCACGAACACATTTGCCGAGGAGGGTAGACCCTTCATGCTGGACCGGTCCAGATGATCATAGTGATTGTGGGAAATCAGAATGTTCACTTCTTTTGCCTGATTATCATTTTTCAGGTCATTGTTTAGAAGGTCATTGAGTTGGGCCAGGGTCAGGGCCGGGGGGGTGAGTCTTGCCGGCAGCAGGGCCCGTTTGGAAAAAATGGGATCTGTTAACCAATAGCTGTTGTCAATACGGATTAAAAAGGTGTTGTGGCCGATCCACAGGATAAAATTGCCCTGGGTGTTTTTGAGGCGTTGGGTCGTGTCGGGTATGACCCGGGGCAAAAAGGCGCGTTCCTGGTCTGTATAGTCCGTGCTTGAAAAGAATTTCCAGCCCAGCACATCCAAAAAACTTTTGTCCCCCATTTCCATCCAGGGGGTGAAGAACCGGCCCTCCTTTTCATGGGGGGCATACAGATCTTGAACATTCGTCTCGTTGACGCTTTGGGCCCATTTTGTTTCTGAAAAATTTTGTTTTTCCGAAGGAGAACAGGCAAAAAACCAAGGGATCAACAGAACAGATACCAGGCCAACAGATAAGTGCCAAGTTCCTTTCATGGCTTATGTGTCCTTCAGGGTGCAGGATCGACTTATTTTGGGGGTAAATCGTTTGGGCGACGATGCAAGTGTGAGGCCTGCGGCCTTTGCCATTCCCTTGAGCATCTGGGTGAATACATATTGATGAAAGGGATAGAGAAGGTACCAATAGACAATGCCCGGCAATCCTTTGGGCAAAAACCGGGAGAGCAGGGTGATCTCGCATGCGTTATCGCTAACGGGATCGATTTGGATTTCCAGGAGGGCTTCCCCCGGTGTCCGCATTTCGGCCAGGAGCAGCAGTTTTGACGGTGGTTTGACTTCCAGGACCCGCCAGAAATCAAGGGCATCCCCCACCTGGAGATGCTTTTTGGAACGCCGTCCACGGTTAAGTCCCACTCCACCGGTCAGGATATCCAGCATCCCCCGGATCTGCCAGAGAATGTCTGCGGCATAGTAACCGGTTTGGCCGCCTATTTTATGGATGGCGGGCCATAGAATCTGGGCTGACCCGTTTACCCTTGCCCGGTATCCGCATTGGAGAATGGTGCCGCCGGAATAATCGGAATCCCCGCAATGGGCCCATTCCGGATGGACCATCTCACCGGCATCTGCCCAGCAGGTATCCACCTGTTCCTGGCGGATGCGGTCCACAGCCCTTCGGATGGCTTCCCTGCAGGATATCAGTTCCTGGGGAATGAGTTGTTTAATGGCGTTTTCCGTACAGACCGTGGGAATGCTTAGCCCCTCGGTCAAGGGCTGGGCAATGGCGGCCGGCACCGGTGTCACCAGATGAATCCACAAAGAAGACAGGCGCGGGGTTAATACCGGAACCTTTATCATCAAAGGGGGTGGCAGACCGACTTCCCCGGCAAAGAGTTTAAACAGGTCCTGGTAGGCAAGTACCTCGGGACCGCCGATATCAAATGTTTTCCCCCGGGTTTCTTCTTGTTCCAGACACCCTTTTAAATATCCCAGCACATTGGTAATGGCAATGGGTTGGGTGGGCATTCTCACCCATTTGGGGGTGATCATTAGGGGCAGCCGTTCTGCAAGGTACCTTAATATCTCAAAACTGGCACTGCCCGATCCCAGGATCATGGCTGCCCGAAGAATGGTGACCGGCACAGGACCTTTCTTTAGAATTTGGCCCACTTCATGCCGAGAAACCAGGTGACGGCTGACATTTTTGTGGCTGACATCGCCCAGGCCTCCCAGATAGATGATTTGGTCTGCCCCGGCGTCTGCCGCCGCCATCATCATATTCCGGGCTCCGGTCTGGTCGGCATTTCGGTAGTGCTTTTTTTGAGAGATCATGGAGTGGACCAGGTAATAAAGGGTGCCGCACCCGGCAACAGCTGCCTTCAGGGAATTGCCATCCATGATATCCCCTTTTACCAATTCAATATTGGGATGGTGGCCCCAGGAACGGCCGGCCATTTTCTCAATGGACCGGCCCATGGTTCGCACCTGGTATCCCGATGCCAGCAGCAAGGGGACCAAGCGGCCAGCCACATATCCGGTGGCACCGGTTACCAGAACGGGTCGTTGCGCAATTTTATGATCATCAATGGGTGGCATATGGGGTTTCCCTGTCCATTACACGTTGGTAAAAGGGGCTGTAAAATTTGGATACCTCCTTTTCCCGCAACAGAGATTATCCACATCGGATGGTAAAAAAGTCAGGGTAAAAAAAGAGTACCAATATTAAACAAAATCTATATACTCATTGGGACAATGTCAATGACCGTCTTGTTTAAAAAGCGGCACCAGACAATCGGATCTCAACCCCAAAAAAATGGAGGATGTATGCTGGCTTCCATAAAAATTGGTATCAGTTCGTGTCTGCCCGGAGGTGGAATGCGGCATGTCCATTCCCCGGGAGGCCGTCCGCCTGGTCTGCCATACTTTAAGGGATACCCGCTGTTCCATAGTATCATCGGTGGGTTCCTGGGTCTGGACGGTAGCGATTATATTAACGTGGTAGACTCACTTTTTAAAATTATCATAAATAGAAGGGTTAAGACCTGTTAGATTCTGCCACCCCGGCCAGTTTCGGAGAACCCGACCTCTTCAAAAATATTCTTCCCATGGCGAAAGTTAAAGGTGGGCTAACGATAGTGGATCTGTTGAAATGCTTTGGCAAGGCGGTCCCGGGTAACCGGTTTTTTCATCCAGGTCTCATATCTGGGTTCCATAAGGGCGGTGACATTGGCCCCAGGTGGCCATCAAGGCCCTGCATCTCAATGTCCAGGAAGATCAAATGATAGGGGGTCAAAAATAAAATCAAAAAGAAATCAACTGGATTCGAAATATTTTATCTAAACGGTTATTTGTAATATAAAAAAATAATGTAAATCGGATTTTGACCCCCTGAAAAAACAATCGACATTTCATGGTTGTTAGGGGAGGATTATTGATATATACCTATTTAAAATAAATGCGGATGTTAAAAAAAATGAGCATATCGGTTACGCCTTAAGCAAGATAAGGCAACTCTGGTAAATTGTTCACGCCACAGGTGCCGGCAATATCTATGTAGAATTAATACCAACTCCATTGAGGAGTTTAACGCTATCATCGATTAGATCAACAAAGATACACGAGATAAAGGTGGGAAAAATATTATTAACCCGGTAATGGGCTGGTCCCTGAGACAAAGACATTCAAACAGCCCGAGCGCCCGAACAAAAGGAGAAAAAAAGATGACTGAGACAATCTGGGAAACCCCTTTCTGGCCTAAAGAAGTTGCACGCACGGTACCTGATTACCATTTTCCTGTGTTTAAATTCCTGGATGATGCTGCCATGAATTATCCCGATAATGTTTTTACCATTTTTAACGGGGCCACAAAAACCTATTCCCAGGTCAAGGATACCGCCGACAGAATCGCCAATTTTCTTGTGGGAAAAGGTATCAAACAAGGAGATAAGGTGGCTATTTTTCTGCCCAATCTTCCCCACTTTCCGGAAATTTTGTTTGGCATCCTTAAAGCCGGGGCCGTCTGCGTCAATTGTAATCCGGTGTACACGGCAACAGAGCTCAATTATCAACTCAATGATTCAGAGTCAAAGATGGTTTTTTGCATGGACCACCCCCTGTTTTACGACAACACAGTTAAGGCCATTAAAAATACCCAGGTTAAAACCGTTGTTGTTTGTAACATCAAGTCCTATTTGCCCAAATTCAAGGGGTTTATAGGCGGGCTTCTCGGGAAAATACCCAAGGCTGAAAAACATGAACCCGGCCATCTGATGTTTGATGAGGTGGTTGCCGCTGCCAGCCCCGTCCCCCCTGCTGTGGTGATCAACCCAGAGGAAGATACCGCCGTTATGCTCTATACCGGGGGAACCACCGGGGTGCCCAAGGGGGCGGAACTTTCCCACACCAATTTTACCTATGATGTAATGGGGTTGTATGAGAGCGGCCGTATTGTCCAGGATGAAGCCAAGGGAGCAGAACAATTTTATAAGGGAGGGCATCATACCTTTCTTGGGGTTTTACCCTGGTATCATAGCTTTGGTATTACCTGTGCATTGCTGTTTGCTGCTATGACCGGGAGTAAGCTTGTTTGCATTCCCGACCCCAGGGCTGGAAAACCGCCCTTTACAGAGGTTCTTAAAGCGGTTCAACAACACAAACCCACGATTATGCCGGCAGTGCCCACTATCTTTGTGGCCTTTGCCAACCATTCCCTTCTAGGCCAGTATGATCTTTCTTCTTTGATGGCATGTTTTTCAGGCGGGGCGCCGCTGCCGCCTGACGTATGCCGGCAGTTTGAAGAGAAAACAGGGGCCATTATATTTGAAGGCTACGGCCTGACAGAGACGACACCGGTTGTCACCTCTAATCCGACCAACAGGGAAACCAGAAAAATCGGTTCCATTGGATTTCCCTTGCCCGAAACCATGGTCAAAATTATGGGTCTTGACGATGATACTCAGGAATTGCCCCGGGGAGAAGATGGCGAAATTGCCGTATGCGGCCCCCAGGTCATGAAGGGCTATTGGAAAAGGCCGGATGCCAATGAAGAGGTTTTCAGACAGATTGACGGGGATCGCTATTTTCTCACAGGGGACATCGGCCATATTGATGAAGACGGATATATCACCATCACTGATCGTAAAAAAGATATGATCATTGTGGGGGGATTTAATGTTTATCCCAGGGATGTTGAGGATATACTCTATACCCACCCCAAGGTGGAACTTGTGGCGGTTGTGGGGATTCCCGATGATAGGAGCGGAGAGTCTGTAAAGGCATTCATAAAATTGAAAGAAGGCCAGAGCGCAACATTTGAAGAGATTCAAGAATTTTGTAAGGAAAATATGGCGGGTTACAAAAGACCCCGACAGATTGAATTCCGGGACGAAATTCCCATATCTAATGTGGGCAAGGTGTTAAGGCGGGTTCTCAGAGACGAGGAACTTGCCGTAGAAAAATAAGGGATTTAAGAAAAGCATCATAACCGCATTCCTTACGCCCGATACCCTTTCAATCTCCTGGATTGGTATCGGGCGTTCTGCCCAGGGTGATCGCAAACAACTTTTTTATGCTCAGCCACATACCCGTTCAGGGTGTATCAAAACCCACTGGAAATGGAAAGGATCAAATCAATCAAGACGCCATTACGTTTTATTGGGAGTAACCGGATTTTGGTCCAGGCCCCGGAAATTATTTCCCGTGAATCTGCCAAAATGTGATCAATATATTATAAAAATTAGTGTGGGGAAATGGCCTCTGAGATAGCCTCTGGTCCATATAATGTAATGCTATTTTTCAGCGTGTGCTGATTTCACTTTGTCAGCAATTTTGTTGAATGCTACAGCTTTTGATAAACAATCCTCAAAAGATTTGTCGGTATCCTTAATCATACTTGGGACTTCATTTTTATAGTGCATCATTATTTTATTTACTTTTATATCACGAATTAATTTTTGTAATATTAGCCTATGTTCAGAAGCATTAACCACAGAGTTTATGTATTCGGCATATGAGCCTATATGTTGTGCCATTATTCCAGTAAAGGAAGTTTTATTCTTAGTATGAAATTCATCTAATCTAAGCCTAAAATCATGTAGTTCCTTATGGGTTACTTCCAGTTCATCTACACATCTTTGATAGGCTTTTTTGTTAAGGATAGCGCTAATAACTCGCCTATAGCTATCCACTTCATTTCTTATTCTGTGAAATAATTTAATCCTATCTTCACCGATCTTAATAATTTCATTTAATTTATCATAAACAGTTTCTTGCATACGGGATATATTTCAGGCAATGCTTAATAATGAGTTTACCTGTTTTTTTCTGTTGAACATATAAAAATAATAAATCAGGTATAGTGGTCCAACTTTGGTTTTTATTGGCACACATATTGTAATCTTGTGTTCTGCCTGAATACCATACCACTTCTTCATACTATAGCCCTAACTCATACTGAACATCTTCCCAGTTGCCCATAGTCATTTCATCAACACATCGTGCCTCAAAGGCTTCCTTCATTTCGTTTAAATAATCATGAGACTGTAGGTTAACCAGCCCATAAATCACAAAGGAATTTAATGTAATCTCATTTGTTTTATACTTTTTTAATTCTTCGCCAAAAATATGAATGGAATCTTCTCGATACTGTGGATAATATTGAGCTATGTTAGTCATGGTCTCTGCTGCAACAACTCGAACCCATACATTTTTAGAAGGATCCTTTAGAAACATTTTACTTGTCTCGAACACGGAAGGGCCAAGCATCTTCAAGACTCGTGGAATTTCAGTATGACTCCATTCATCGTTGGTTCGATGTAAAAAATCAAACAATGGTTCGATCGCTTCTTCTGCCTTCAATTGTCCTAAAACTCTCCATGCATGAACACCAGCCCAAGCTTCTTTATTATCATTATAGGACCATAAATCATTACTTGATAGAAATTCAATGAGTTCCTGTATATGAGTTTTATTGAAACCATATTCCAGATAGTCAGGCCAGCTATCTATATCTTCAGGCTCTCCAATCTGAAGGATTTTTTGAACCGATTTTGAATAAACTGTAGACATAAATATATTCTTTCTTAAACTAACAATTATCCGAGTCTGCATATCTTTTATATTTGAATGATGAGCGCCCAAAAGTGTTTCAAAGATTGATCAACAATTGAATATCAAGCGAAACTAAGGTTGTAAAGAAATAATTCCATTATATGGGGAATGGAACAATCAAATTTTAAATTTCCCCATGAAACTATATTGGAGACTGAGTTGAATGAAAAACAGGGTTTTATAAAACAAAAAAATTAAGCAGTCCCTTTCTGATCTGGTGTGGACTATTATTATAATCCGGACCTTTTTAAATCAAAGAGATCTTAATTTTGCTGCTCAAAAAACCCATGATCTCCCGTTCCGGCCATGGGACCTGACCGGAACGGGGGCTGCTGGATTTTGTCAGGGCCGCTTGACACGGTTGTCCAAGTTTGCGATAAATTAATCTCTATACGGATATTTGAATAAAGGAAGGGCTCATTAAACTCACACAAATATATCCTGTCGGTGGCGGCAAAGGCGGGATCGGGAAAAGCATGATAACCGCTAATTTAGGGGTTCTGCTTGCACGGCAGGGGAAGCGGGTGGTTCTGGTGGATCTGGACCTGGGTGCCTCCAACCTGCATACGTTTATCCAACAAAAAGACGCGGGCAGGGGCTTGGAAAGTTTTCTCGACAAAAGTGCTGGCCAGCTAGAAGAGGTGATCTTGCCCACCCAGGTTCCCAACCTGTTTTTCATCAGTTCCAGAAATTGCCTGACCGAAGCCGCCAACCTGTATACCGCCCAGAAGCAAAAGATCATCCGGGCCATCCAGAAACTTGATGTTGATGTGGTGCTCATGGATCTGGGGGCGGGTACAAATTTTAATATGCTCGATTTTTTCCTCACCTCCACCCAGGGAATTTTCATCTGTACCTGTGAGCCAACCTCCATTGAAAATTCATTTAATTTTATCAAGGCGGTTTATTTCCGTGTCATAAAAAAGACCTTGAAACAAAATATTTTTAACCGGGTGAATCGCCATCTTGATCTTTCCGGGAACACCATTGACCAGTCCTTTCGCATCATTAATACCGTTACCCGGCAAGATCCTGAAAAGGGGGAATTGTTAAAAAAGAAACTAGGGGATTTCCATTTCAGCTTTGTGGTCAACCAATTGCGGAAAAACGATGATCCTTCCCTTGGCACTAAAATTGAGAAGGTGTTTAACCGGCATTTTTATTCAAGATTTACCTTCATGGGAAATATCCGGTTTGATGAGCGAGTCCATGATTCCATCCGGATGCGGCAAACCTTTATTACAAAATATTCCCATACCCCCAGTGCCAATGACCTGGCCCGAATTGCCCGGAGTCTTCTCCAAACGGTATTATGATGCATTATTGCTGGCATCAGGAAGACTGTCCCCTGAGATGTTGCGTTAGGTAAGGATCTTATACCTGAAAAGAGTGTTTCAAGTTAGATGACATATTCTGACTTGCCCTTTTTGTCGGGAATCCCGGTTTTGTTTTTGTGGATTTTACTCACCCCTTTCCTTATTTTAGTGTCTGCTTTTTAAATGATTCCAATGAGTTTATGGTTGACTTTCATCATTTGAACCAACTATAGATAATGATTGTAATTGGAATAACTAAATATGGAGATACGAGATGAAAATATTGAAAATTGACCACCTCGGCATAGCTGTCTCAAGTATTGATGAAAAGAAAAATTTTTGGATAGATGCCATGGGGTTAACCCTGGAAGGCACTGAAACCGTCGAGGCCCAGAAGGTCACCACCGCTTTTTTACCCGTGGGGGAAAGCGAGGTGGAATTGTTAGAATCCACTTCTGACGACGGACCTGTGGCCAAATATATAGAAAAAAAAGGGGAAGGCATTCAGCATGTAGCCTTTCAGGTGGAGAATATCGAAGAAGCCCTGGCAGAACTTAAGGAAAAAGGGATCCAGCTCATTGATCAGGTGCCGCGAAGGGGAGCCGGGGGTGCGAAAATTGCCTTTTTGCATCCCAAGGCTACCTCAGGTGTCCTTGTGGAATTGTGTGAAAGGTAGATATCCGTAAATGTTCGTTCACAAAGGTTTTTGCTGTTTGTACTGATAATTATTAAATTTAGACCGGAGGATAACCATGTCTCAAATGTCTGATATCCAAAAGTGGGAAGAACTTGCAATCAAAGGGCTAAGGGGAAAACCCCTTGGGGCACTGACAAAAGCGACACCCGAAGGAATTGATGTTAAGCCCCTGTATACATCAAAGGATTTGGAGCAGGTAGAATTTATTGACAATTTGCCGGGGATAGACCCCTTTGTCCGGGGGCCCATGGCCACCATGTATGCGGGCCGACCCTGGACCATTCGCCAGTATGCCGGTTTCTCAACCGCCAAGGAATCCAACACCTTTTACCGTAAAAACCTGGCAGCCGGCCAAAAGGGGCTTTCCGTTGCCTTTGACCTTGCCACCCACAGAGGATATGACTCGGATCATCCGAGAGTTGCAGGCGACGTTGGAAAGGCCGGGGTTGCCATCGATTCCGTTGAAGATATGAAAATTCTCTTTGATCAGATCCCTCTGGATCAGATGTCTGTCTCCATGACCATGAACGGGGCGGTCCTGCCCATTCTGGCCGGTTATATTGTGGCCGCGGAAGAGCAGGGGGTTGCCCATGACCAGCTCATGGGAACCATCCAGAATGATATCCTCAAAGAATATCTCACCCGGAATACCTATATCTATCCGCCCACGCCTTCCATGAGAATTATTTCAGATATCATTGGGTTCTGTTCGGAAAATATGCCCAAGTTTAACAGCATCAGCATTTCCGGTTACCATATCATGGAAGCCGGCGCTGATTCGGTTCTTCAGGCCGCCTTTACCCTGGCGGATGGGCTTGAGTATGTTAAGGCTGCCCTTGCAACCGGTCTTGATATCGATAAGTTTGCCCCACGGCTATCCTTTTTTTTCGGGATCGGCATGAACTTTTTCATGGACATTGCCATGCTGCGGGCCGCCAGATTCCTTTGGGCGGAACTCATGACTCAGTTTAATCCTAAAAATCCCAAATCCAAAATGCTTCGGACCCATTGCCAGACCTCGGGTTGGAGCCTTACCCAGCAAGATCCCTATAATAATGTGGTCAGAACCACTTTAGAATGTTTGTCCGCCGTTCTGGGGGGCACCCAGAGCCTGCATACTAACTCTTTTGATGAGGCCGTGGGGCTTCCCACGGAACTGTCTGCCAGAATTTCTCGAAACACCCAGATTCTGATTCAGGAGGAATCCCATATTTGTGATGTGGTGGATCCTCTGGGAGGGTCCTATTATGTGGAAAGTCTGACCCAGAACATCATTGACGAGGTCCGAAAAATTTTACGAGAGGTTGAGGGCTTAGGTGGCATGGCCAAGGCCATTGAGTCGGGTATGCCGAAAATGAGAATAGAAGAAGTGGCCGCCCGTAAACAGGCCCGGATCGACAAGGGTGAGGATGTTATTGTCGGGGTTAATAAATACAAGATTGAAGATGAAATCCCGATCCCGGTGAGGGAAGTTTCCGAGGATGTCAGAGAAGAGCAAGTGGCAAGGCTGAACCAGATTAAACAAGACCGGGACAACACCGCGGTAAAAAAGGCGTTGGATGATATCATAACGGCCTGTAAAAACGGGGGAAATCTTCTTGCGGCCTGCTTGCCGGCTGTCCGCGCCCGGGCAACCGTGGGGGAGATTTGTGATGCCATGGAAACGGTTTTTACAAGGTTTGTGGCCACCACCCAATGCATCTCCGGGGTGTATGCCCAAAGCGCAGACCCTGATATCATGGCGGCCTTGAGAAAACGAACCGCTGATTTTGAACGGGCCAACGGCCGCAGACCCAGAATCCTTTTGTCAAAAATGGGCCAGGATGGCCATGACCGGGGGGTCAAGGTGATTGCCACTGCCTATGCCGATTTTGGTTTTGATGTGGACCTGGGACCCATGTTTCAGACCCCGGAAGAAGCGGCCAAGATGGCCATTGAAAATGACGTCCATGTGGTGGGGGTTTCAAGCCTTGCAGCTGGCCATAAGACCTTGGTTCCCCAGGTGATTGAAGCGTTGAAAAAGGGGGGGGCTTCTGATATTAAAGTGGTGGTTGGCGGCATCATTCCCCCGGGGGATTATGACTTTTTAATCCAGGCCGGTGCATCGGAGATATTTGGCCCGGGCACCGTGGTGACGGATTCTGCCAATCGGACGCTCAACATCATTGGTGCCTAATAAGGTGCCTAATAATGGGGCGTTCAGGATAAGAGTGCTTATAAAATGGGCGCCTATAAAATGGGCCCTTAAAGAACAGGTCGTATAAAAAAAATAGGTGCATAAAGAGTATGGTACTAAATGACCCGGATGTGTTGTTCCAGGGTATTCTGGACAATAACCGGCGCTTGATTGCAAAAACCATGACCCTCATCGAAAGCAACCTTCCTGCCCACCAGCAGGTGGCGCAACAGGTTATGGAACGGCTTCTTCCCCTGACAGGCAAGAGTATTCGCCTGGGTATTACGGGTGTTCCCGGGGTGGGGAAATCTACCTTTATAGAAAATTTAGGGGTCTACCTGGCCGATGCAGGCCACAGAGTGGCAGTCCTGGCAGTGGACCCCACAAGCCAGCGAAGCGGTGGGTCCATTCTGGGGGATAAAACCCGGATGGAGCGGCTGTCAGCCCATGAAAATTCATTCATACGGCCATCTCCCGCCGGAGAGACCCTGGGTGGGGTTGCCGTGAGAACCCGGGAAACCATGCTGGTCTGTGAGGCAGCCGGGTTTGATGTCATCCTGGTGGAAACCGTTGGGGTGGGCCAGTCTGAAACACGGGTGGCCTCCATGGTGGATTTTTTCCTGGTGTTGATGATTGCGGGGGCCGGGGATGAACTCCAGGGCATTAAAAAAGGGGTGCTGGAACTGGCCGACGCTATCGTGATCAACAAGGCAGACGGTGATAACCTCGTGCCGGTTGAACGGGCCCAACGAGATCTTGAGCTTGCCATGCACCTGATCGCTTCCGACACACCCACCTGGCATACCCCTGTTTTGACCTGTTCCTCGGTGATTGAGGGGGGGACCCGCGCCGTATGGGAAACTGTGCTGGACCACAGGCAAAAATTTAAGGAAACCAGGGAATTTGAACAACGGCGGAAACAGCAATCCATCCAGTGGATGTGGACCCTTGTGGAGGAAGGACTAAAACAGCGGTTTAAAAATAATAAACGGATAAATGACCAGATCCCCCTGGTGTCGCACCAGGTGGAAACTGAAAAAATATCGCCCTCAGCTGCGGCTGAACGATTATTGTCATATTTATAATTCATAATCTTAAGGAATGATAGATGAAAATACATGAATATCAGGCAAAGGACTTGTTTCGGCGCTACAATGTTCCGGTACCTGAGGGGCGAGTGGCTTTTTCCGTGGAAGAAGCAAAGAAAATAGCCGGAGAGCTGGGCTCTTTTCCCGTGGTGGTCAAGGCCCAGATACATGCCGGCGGCCGTGGAAAAGGCGGGGGGGTCAAATTGGCCGCTTCTCTGGAGGAGACCGAAATCCTGGCCGGGCAGATTTTGGGCATGACCCTTGTTACCCATCAGACAGGTCCCGAAGGACGGCTGGTGCAAAAATTGCTCGTTGAAGCCGGTCAGAAGATTGAACGGGAGCTTTATTTAAGCCTCCTGGTGGACAGGGCAACCGCATCTGTTGTGATCATGGCCAGCCAGGACGGGGGTATGGATATTGAACAGGTGGCTGAAAAAACCCCTGAAAGAATTATTAAAGTTTATGTGGATCCCCTCATGGGCATCCAGGGATATCAGATCCGGGAAGTTGCCTTCGGCCTGGGGCTGCCCAAAGCTGCCATGCGCTCCTTTGCCGGCCTCTTATCCAATCTTTATAAACTGTTTGTTGCCTATGACAGTTCCATGGTGGAGATCAATCCTTTGATCCTTACCCAGGACAATGCAGTTCTGGCTCTGGATGCCAAGGTGGATTTTGATTCAAATGCCCTGTATCGACACAAGGATCTGCTGGAGCTTCGGGATCTTGATGAGGAAGATCCTTTGGAAGTGGAAGCCTCCAAGTTTAATTTGAACTATATAAATCTGGACGGTAATGTGGGCAATATTGTCAATGGAGCGGGCCTTGCCATGGCCACCATGGACATCATCAAAAATGCCGGGGCCACCCCTGCTAATTTCATGGATGTGGGGGGCGGCGCCAGTTCCGAGCAGGTGGAAAATGCCCTTCGGATCATCCTGGCCGATCCCAAGGTAAAAGCCGTGCTCATCAATATTTTTGGCGGCATTTTAAGGTGCGATATTTTTGCCCAGGGGGTGGTGGATGCTGCCAGGAAAACCGGGATCAATATCCCGGTGGTGGTTCGCATGGAAGGAACAAATGTGGAACAGGGCAAGAAAATTTTGGCCGACGCAGGGCTGGATCTGATCGCTGCTGCCGACCTCGCCGATGCGGCCCAGAAAATAGCCGCTGCGGTTGCTAATTAAAGGAGATAATTGTGAGTATATTTGTAAATAAGGACACACGACTTCTGGTCCAGGGAATCACTGGCAATGAAGGTAGTTTCCATGCCAGACAATGTATTGAATACGGTACAAAGGTGGTGGCCGGGGTGACCCCGGGCAAGGGCGGACAAAAGCTGGACAATGTTCCGGTCTTTAACACCGTGGCCCAGGGCGTACGAGAAACAGGCGCAGACGCGTCCTTGATTCTGGTGCCGCCGCCATTCGGAGCGGATGCCATCATGGAGGCAGCAGATGCCGGTATAAAATTGATTGTTTGTATCACCGAAGGGATTCCCATCCTGGACATGGTGCGTGTCAAAAATTTTCTGGCCACTAAAAATTGCCGGCTTATCGGGCCCAATTGTCCGGGTATTATAACCCCCGACGAGTGCAAAATTGGGATCATGCCCGGCAAAATTCACAAACGAGGCAGTATCGGTGTTGTTTCCAGATCTGGTACCCTTACCTATGAGGTGGTTGACCAGCTGACAAAGCTTGGGATGGGCCAGTCCACCATCATTGGTATCGGCGGAGACCCGGTGAACGGCACCAATTTTATAGATGTATTGTCAGCGTTTCAAGCCGATGACGAAACAAGCGCCATCGTCATGGTCGGTGAAATCGGGGGCAGTGCAGAGGAAGAGGCAGCAGCTTACATTAACGAAAATATGACAAAACCGGTGGTTGGCTTTATCGCAGGCCTGACAGCACCGCCCGGCAGAAGAATGGGGCATGCCGGTGCGATTATTTCAGGGTCCAGCGGTACGGGCGAGGCAAAAATTGCGGCATTCAAAGAAAATGGAATTCATGTCTGCGAAAACCTAGGGCAAATCGGCCGGATTTGTAAAGACGTATTTTAGATAACCTTAAGGAGGTTAAAGTTGGAAAGCTATACGATTGAATCAAACAAAAAAAAGAGCAGAATACCAGCACGGCTGGATTTAGCCCAGAGCGCTTCCGGCCTGATCCTGGGACTGTTCATGTGGGTGCATATGCTCCTTGTGGGCAGTGTTATCCTGGGAAAAGGTTCTTTTAACTTTGTGGCAAAGACCATGGAGTTATCCTTTCTTTCAGACACGGGTCACGGATACCCAATTGCAGTCTTTTTTGCCGTGGTCATGGTTTTTACCCTGTTTATTCTCCACGCATTGCTGGGGGTTCGTAAATTTCCTATTTCCTGGAAGCAGCATCGGATCATGAGGGACCAGATGGTTATGATGAACCACACCGATACCAACCTTTGGTATATTCAGGTGGTCACCGGTTTTCTCATGTTTTTTCTGGGCTCGGTTCATCTGTACGTCATGCTGACCCATCCGGGAAGCATTGATCCCTATCTGTCCGCAGACCGGGTGGTTTCCAGCAATATGTGGTTTTTATATCTGATTTTGCTCATTTGTGTGGAACTTCACGGTACCATCGGTATCTACCGGTTGTGCATGAAATGGGGCTGGTTTGCAGGAAAAGACGCCCGGGCATCCCGGAAAAAAATGAAAGTATTGAAAAACAGACTCACCATTTTCTTTTTGTCCATTGGTGTGCTGTCCCTGCTTGTGTTTGTTGTGATTGGTATCAACCATAGAGATCAAGTGGGTGAACGCTATGGAACCCATGCGGTTGCCGTTGAACAGTTTCAGGCAGAAGAAGTAGCTGCCCCGGCCGTTGAAGAGATCCATCCTGCTGTTGAAGAGGAGCATCCTGCGGTTGAAGAAACTCACTCGGTAGTCGAAGAGGCCCACCCGGCGGTTGAAGAACATCCGGTGGCAGAAGAGGCCCATCCGGTCGATACGGCCCATGACGGCGAGAAACCAGCGGAATAAACACATTAAGAAAAGGAAATTTTTTATGAAAGTCATATATACGGATTCACTTATTATCGGTGGCGGCCTGGCGGGCTTAAGAGTTGCCATTGCTGCCAAGCAAAGGGGGTATGAGTCGATCATTCTCTCTTTGATTCCCGCCAAACGGTCCCATTCCGCCGCTGCCCAGGGGGGAATGCAGGCAAGCCTTGGGGCCTGTGTCAAAGGGGAAGGGGATGATGAAGATGTCCATTTTGGAGACACGGTAAAGGGAAGCGACTGGGGATGTGACCAGGATGTTGCCCGGATGTTTGTTAATACGGCCCCCAAAGCCATTCGTCAGCTTGCCACTTGGGGAGTACCCTGGTCCAGGGTTCAGGGGGGGGACAGGGATGTTGTCATCAATGGTGCAAAAGTAACCATCACGGAAAAGCATGAAGCCCAGGGGCTGATCACTGCCAGGGATTTTGGTGGTACCAAAAAATGGCGGACCTGTTTTACCTCGGATGGAACCGGGCATACCATGCTCTATGCCATGGACAATAAGGCCATCCAGATGGAAATCCCGGTCCATGAAAGAAAAGAAGCCATTGCCCTGATCCATGAAGACGGGGTCTGCAATGGTGCCATCGTCAGAGATCTGATCACAGGAGAGCTCATTGCCTATGTGGCCAAGGCCACCACCATTGCCACCGGCGGATACGGTCGGCTTTATGCGGTTACCACCAATTCGGTGATTTCAGAAGGGATTGGAACCGCCATTGCCCTTGAAACAGGCATTGCCACTCTCGGGAACATGGAAGCGGTTCAGTTTCACCCCACCGCCATTGTGCCGGTTGGGATTTTGACGACGGAAGGGTGCCGGGGTGACGGCGGGCTGCTGCTGGACAAGGACGGCTATAGGTTCATGCCCGACTATGAGCCGGACAAAAAAGAACTGGCATCTAGGGACGTTGTTTCCCGCCGCATGACCGAGCATATGAGAAAGGGAAAAGGGGTATCTTCCCGTTACGGAGATCACCTGTGGCTGGACATCACCCTTTTGGGCCGCAAACACATTGAAAAGAACCTGAGGGAAGTCAAAGAAATTTGTGAATATTTTCTGGGCATAGATCCGGTGAAAGAATATATTCCGGTGCGACCCACCCAGCATTATTCCATGGGTGGTGTCAGAACAAAGCCAACCGGTGAAAGCCCGACTTTAAAGGGCTTGTTTTCAGCAGGGGAATCGGCCTGCTGGGATATGCACGGGTTTAACCGCCTGGGGGGAAACTCCGTGGCGGAAACCGTTGTGGCCGGCATGATCGTGGGGGAATATGTGGCGGACCATTGTGCTGCCAATCCCCTGAAGATCTCCACCTCCACCATTGAGTATTTCATGAAAAAGGAAGAAAAGAAAATTACGGATCTGCTGGTCAGAGATTATGGAGAAAATCCCTTTGAGCTGAAGGCTGAAATGCAGAAAATCATGATGGATGACGTGGGCATTTTTAGAAATGCTGAAGATCTGGCCAAGGCGGTTGAAGAGCTCAAAGTGCTGAACCAGCGGGCAAAAAACATAGCACTTCGCAACAGGATTTCCTCTTCTAACCCGGAATTGGTGGAAGCCATCCGGGTGCCCAAGATGATCAAACTTGCCCAGTGTGTCGCCTACGGCGCCCTGCTTCGGACCGAAAGCCGGGGGGCCCATGCCAGGGAGGATTATCCCGAAAGAAATGATAGGGACTGGTTAAAGCGAACCCTTACCACCTGGACAGATGATGCAGCCGATCTGCCTGAAGTCTCCTATGAACACCTGGATGTCATGCGAATGGAAATGCCTCCGGGATCTCGTGGTTATGGGGTGGACAATACAGTTCACCATCCGGACACAGAAAAACGGGTGGCCCAGGTTGAAGAGATCAAAAAGGCCAACCCAACTGCAGACCGGCATGAAATGCAGGAGCTTCTCAATCCATTAACTATTCCAGAAAAATTTAAAGGTAAAAATGAGCGTATCGGCAGGGGGTATAAATAATGAGTGATCAGGCAAGAATATTAAAGTTTCAGATATTTCGGTACAATCCCTTAAAGCCGGGGGACAAGCCCCGCATGGTGACCTATGAAGTCACGGAAGCCCCGGGGATGACCATTTTTATCGCATTGAATGATATCCGGGAAAATCAGGACCCCTCCCTGCAATTTGATTTTGTCTGCCGGGCCGGTATCTGCGGTTCCTGCGGCATGGTGGTCAACGGCAAACCCGATCTGGCCTGCCGGACCCTGACCTCAAAATTCCCGGACGGTGAAATCAAACTTTTGCCCCTGCCTGGATTTGAGCTCATAGGCGATCTGTCCGTGAACACGGGCAAATTCATGCGGGCCATGAGCGAGCGGGTGGAGTCCTGGATCCATGACATCAATGCCGATGAAGTCAATTATGATAAATTGGAAGAGCGTATGGATCCTGAGGTGGCAGATCAGATATATGAACTGGAGCGGTGTGTGGAATGCGGCTGCTGTGTTTCTGCCTGTGCTACCAAACGGATGCGCCCGGATTTCCTTTCTGCTGTCGGTTTCATGAGACTTGCCCGGTATTCCCTGGACCCCCGGGATAAACGGACAGATGAAGAATTTTATGAAATCATAGGGGATGATGACGGGGTGTTCGGTTGCATGACCTTGCTGGGGTGCGAAGATTATTGCCCTAAAGATTTGCCCCATCAGACCCAGATTGCTTACCTGAGACGCAAAATGGCCCAGGTGAGATAAACGCATTATAAGGATATAAAATGACGGATTTTAAATATGAAACAATGTTTCCCCTGGGACCCGACACAACCGAGTACCGGTTGGTTAGCAAAGAGCATGTAAGGGTCAGGGAGTTTGAGGGAAACGAGGTGCTCATGGTGGAGCCACAGGCTCTGAATATATTGGCGGAACAAGCCTTCAAGGATGTGGCCCATCTCTACAGATCAGAACACCTTGAAAAAGTGAAGGGCATCATTGAGGACCCGGAATCCAGTGACAATGACCGGTATGTGGCTCTGGAATTGTTAAAAAATGCAGTGATTGCAGCCCAGAAAGTATACCCCATGTGTCAAGATACGGGTACGGCCATTATCATGGGAAAGAAGGGACAGCAGGTCTGGACCTGGTCCGATGATGACGAAGAATTGTCCCGTGGTGTCTTTGAGGCCTATACTAAAAATTATCTTCGGTATTCCCAGAATGCGGCGCTTACCATGTACAAGGAGATGAACACACGAACAAACCTTCCAGCCCAGATTGAGATTGCAGCGGTGCAGGGAGATGAGTATAAATTTTTGTTCGTGGCAAAGGGGGGGGGATCTGCCAATAAAACCGCTCTTTTCCAGATGACAAAGGCAACCCTCAATTCCGAGGAGATTTTGATTGATTTCATGCTGGAAAAAATGCGAGGCCTTGGCACGGCTGCCTGCCCGCCCTACTATATCGCCTTTGTTATTGGCGGCACTTCGGCGGAGCTGAACCTGAAAGCTGTCAAACTTGCCTCGGCCCGTTACCTGGATACCCTTCCCAGGTCAGGGAGTGAGACCGGCCACGCCTTTCGGGATATCGACCTGGAGGAGAAGGTGTTGCTCCGTTCCCAGGGCTTGGGTCTTGGCGCCCAATTCGGTGGCAAGCATTTTGCCTTGGCCATCCGGGTGATCCGGCTGCCAAGACACGGTGCCTCCTGTCCCATCGGGATTGGGGTCTCCTGCTCTGCAGATCGCCAGATCAAGGGAAAGATTACGCGAAAAGGGGTTTTCCTGGAACAATTGGAAGAGAACCCTGACCGATACCTGCCGAAAACAGAACCTGAGATGGCCCCGGCTGTTGAAATTGATTTGAATAAGCCCATGGACGAAATCCGGGCACAATTGTCAAAATATCCGGTTTCCACACGGCTCTCTTTGACCGGGAAGATTATTGTGGCAAGGGATATTGCCCATTCCAAGTTCATGGAAGGATTTGAGGCGGGCAAAGGTCTTCCCGATTATATTAAAAACCATATTATTTATTATGCAGGACCTGCCAAAACACCCGAGGGCGAAGCCTCCGGGGCATTTGGTCCCACCACAGCGGGACGTATGGACCCCTATGTGCCGGTTTTTCAAAAGGAAGGCGGTTCCATGATCATGTTGGCCAAGGGAAACCGCAGCCAGCAGGTGACCGATTCCTGTAAGGCCCATGGCGGATTCTACCTGGGATCTCCCGGGGGACCTGCAGCACGTCTGGGCAAAGATTTTATCAAAAAGGTCGAACTGGTTGAATATGAAGAATTGGGAATGGAAGCTGTTTATATGATTACGGTTGAAAATTTCCCCGCCTTTATCATTGTGGACGATAAGGGCAATGATTTTTATGCAGACCTTTTGTAAAAAAAGATAGCCGTAAAAACCCCGGACAAGAAACTTTTCCGGGGTTTTTATGATGCTATTATTCAAACAATAGACATTATTGTTTGAATATGTTATAGTTTGATCCATAATCAATTATGATATGCGGATCGGGGCGGCTGAGGTAAAAACCCGGGGACGGATATCGTGTGTTTTAGGAGAAAAATATAATGAAAAAAAAAATAGCTGCTATTCTGGTAATTTTCTGTTTTTTGGGGATGCCCCTCATGGCAGATGAGATCAGGTTGAACAATGGAGAGCTTGTGACGGGCAATATCGTGGCACTGGGTGAAAAGAACATTCGAATGGCCACGGTGTCTGGAGAAATTTTTATTCCCAGAAACGAGATCGACGCTGCATTCCTGGGATGTAAAACCCGTTCCTCGCATCCCAAGGAGAACAAGGCCGTTGAAATATACCATAAAGACCGGGCAATAGCCCCTGATCAGGGCGCCATGGGAGGGGACTTCTTGGAAGAATAAAGCGCGCTTGATTATTAAATAGAGAAAAGACTCTTTCAAACATGATACCATGAATAACACAAAAAAAAACAAAACCGTGACCATAAACTTGGATTGTGACAAGGCCATGGATATTTTTCTTTACAAATCTCTGGTTTTCATATACTTTTGTCCGTTTTAAATTAATGAGCCTCATTCGAGTCTCGCCTTAGACAAGAGGGTATGTTTTTATACCAGGGAGGAATCTATCATGTCAGCCATTTTTGGTATTGATTTTGGAACATCCAATTCAGCCTTATCCGTGAATATGGACGGCAAGGTCAGTCTGTTGGATGTGGACAGAGAGAATCCCATATCCAATTCTTTAAAATCAATCCTTTATTTTTTAAAAGAGGATGGCCAGACACGCTCATATGTCGGATATGAAGGGGTAAAGGCCTATATTGAGAATGAAGCCGATGGCCGGTATATGCAATCTATCAAAACCTTCTTGCCTGACACTGCCTTTGAACGAACAAATATTTACGGCAAATCCTATACCCTTGAGCAATTGATTGCAATATTCCTTAAGGTCATGAAACAACGGGGCCAGGAGATCATCAAACAGGAGGTCTCGGATCTGGTTCTGGGGCGGCCGGTTATTTTTTCAGAGGACAGGGAAAGGGATGAAATTGCCCAGGATCGTCTGACCCGGGCAGCCCAAATCGCCGGGTTTAAGAATATCTCCTTTCAACTGGAACCCATTGCCGCAGCATTGGCCTATGAAAATAGCCTTGAAGCCGGAACAGAACAGATCGTCCTGGTGGGGGATTTTGGGGCCGGCAGCTCAGATTTTACCATTTATAAAGCGGGGAACAATCAAGGCCAAGCGGCAAGGGAACGGGATATCCTTTCGGTGGGGGGTGTTTATATCGGCGGTGATGTATTTGACTCTGCGATCATGCGGGAAAAAGTGGCCATCCATTATGGGAAAAACGTAGAGGCGAAATCCATGTGGAGCGAGAACCTTTTCGGACTGTCCCCCCTTGTTATCCGGAAGCTGATGCAATGGCATCTTATCCCACAGCTCCGGTTGCCCAGAACATTGGACAATATTAAAGAACTAAAGGTCAGAGCAAAATTCCGGGACAAAAAATTATTGGAAAATCTGGAAAATTTGATTCATGCCAATTACGGATACCTGTTGTTTCGTTCCATTGAACGGACAAAATGTGAGTTGTCCGAGAAGAAACAATCCCATATTTCTTTTAAAGAGTATGATATCTGTATTGACGAATTGCTGTCCCGGGAGGAATTTGAATCTTTTATCAGCGATAAAGTTGCCTCCCTCAATGCCTGTATCGATTCTACCCTGGCCAAAGCCGCCCTGTCCTGCTCCGATATTGATGTGGTTTTTTTAACCGGCGGGTCTTCCTATATTCCTTTGATCCGGGAAATATTTGAAACCAGGATCGGAAAGGATAAAATTCGGAGTGCCGATGCCTTTACCAGTGTTGCCTATGGCCTGGGACTCCAGGGGAATTTAATGGGGTGATGTCCCACTCTTTCTCAAAGATTGCCGGACAGCGCCAGGATATTTTTGTTAATGGCCATATTAAGATCGGGGTTGACATACTCATGGTGGCGGGGTTCAAAGGGGAGAAAAACAAGACAGATCTCTTTGGGCACAACCGTTGCCTTGGAAAGATCGGGTAAATGATCTTTTAAGGGCCGTACCAGGGAGGCCAGAATGATTTTTATACTTTGGATGGCTTCCCCTGAGGGCAGGGTGATGGGCAGATGAATATTTTTTCTGAGCGTTTTTTCAAGGGGGGGATCCGGCTGGGAAATGGCCAACTGGGTGCTGAGTCTCAGGAAAACTTTCGGCTGTAATTTAAATGCAGGTGCCCAAAAACATAAGGCCTGATTTTCCCATTCAGGCTGAATGGCTTTGGGAAGATTTCCCATGCAAACCAGGTCTGCATATGTTTTCATGGAAATGGGGGGGATGTCCGCCTTTATTTTCCAGAAAGGGATCATGACATCATCGGGTTGTTTGGGTTTTGCACTTGTGTATTTAACTTTTCCAAGTTTGTTGCCCCTTGTTCTCCAAAGGGTATGGCAATTTTTACAGACCAGCACAAGGGAATTAAAATGCCCTTCAAGGTCCCAACCGCAGTCGGGGCAAATTCCTGAAACAAAAACCGTTTCTCGTTCCGGGCGGCACAGATTTTGGTCGGCCATATTCATATCCCCGGGTAAAATTGTCTGGATCGGGGTGTTCAGGATGCCGTCAAACAGTCGGTTTTTATGAATATAAAAAGGGGAATAGATCAGGCTTGTGGTTTCGCCGATATCTTCCTGGAAAACAGGGGACACGTTTTTTTTGAGGGATCGGCCTGGTTTGTCCAGGGTCTTGAGAGTTGTTTTGAATTCCACGGGTCGGATAAATTTGCCTCGGGTCTTATTTGAGACCAGTCTTAGGGAAAGTGCCTGGGACCTGAACCCAAGGGAACGAGGAATTTGGGGTGGCCCTTCTTCCATTGCCAGGGCAGAAATGTCCAAAAATCGGTGTTCTACCCCGGACGAGCAACAGGCATACCGAATCCCTTTGAATCGCCAATAGGGCAGGTAAATGATGTCATAGTTCGTCGGAATATCAGGGGAGGGGGAAAAGTAATACCGGGCGAATCCCTTTTGGGCGATACAGGACCGCACCCGACAAAAATCGCACACAAAAAAAAGGGTCTCTTCCCCAATAATGATGGGTGCCCCGCACTGGGGGCATTGATGTTCAATCGTGAAACTAATGCTTTTCTCCGCACTGGTTGCAAAAAAGTGCATCCCCCAGGTCTTTTGCCCCGCATTTGGCACAGAACCGGGGTTTTATTTTTTCCTGGACTGCCTTGCCGCACCGGGGACAGAATTGGGTCCCCACTGTAATGTTTTTCCC
Source organism: Desulfoconvexum algidum (assembly GCF_055382125.1). Lineage (NCBI taxonomy): Bacteria > Pseudomonadati > Thermodesulfobacteriota > Desulfobacteria > Desulfobacterales > Desulfobacteraceae > Desulfoconvexum > Desulfoconvexum algidum. The sequence continues at coordinate 253,686 of NZ_AP042394.1, forward strand.
GCAGCTTTGGCATTTTTCAAAAATCACCTGCTGGTGGCCGCATTGGGGGCAAAAATTGGCATCCATCGGTATCGTGTTTTTGCATTCACAACAATGGGTTGTACTGGGGGGAGAGGCGGTATTTCCCCCTTGGCTTGACAATTGCTGGGCAAACATGCCCGGCAGCATTACCCCAAGCCCCATTCCCATGCCGGCCTGGGCCCCGTTTCCGGCAATGGAGTCAGACCCCTCGGCAATTTTTTCCATGGCCATGGCGGTCTTCATTTGCATGAGCTTGTTCATGTCGTCAAAGACTGCCATGCGGCTTTTGTCGTCAATGGCCTGCTGGACCTCCGGGGGAGGCGTAATGGCGTTGATATAAAGTCCGGTCAGGGCCATGCCAAACCGTGAAAAGTCTTCTTGTATTTTTTCGGCGAGACCCTTTGCCAGTTCATCGTATTGGGCGGGTAAATCAAAGATGGTGGAGATTTTTTCACCGATATAATCATTGAATCTGGAAACCACCACCTGGTTGAGATATTCACTGATCTCTTCAGTGGTATACACCCCCTGGGTACCCACCAGACGGTTGACAAAGAGCACGGGTTGGACGATTTTCAGGTTAAAGATGCCGAATGCCCGCAGTCTTACCAACCCTAGTTGCGTATCCTTGAATGCCACGGGATCCCGGGTGCCCCATTTTAAATTGGTAAAGGTTTTGAAATTGGTAAAATAGACCTCTGCCCTCAGGGGGCTTTTAAATCCCCAGGGAAGGCTGGCCAATTTGGTCAAAATAGGGATGTTGGCTGTCTTCAGGGTGTGGCGGCCCGGACCAAAGGCCCCCACGGCCTTGCCGTTATAGAAGAAAACAGCTGCCTGGCTTTCCCTCACCGTTAATTGGGCACCAAATTTTATGTCGGCGGACCCCTGTTCCGGGAGCCTATGAACCAGCTCCCGACCGCTTTCGTCAAACCATTCGAGAAATTCTAGAAACACAAGGTTGTGGGCTCCCATTGGAAATCTCCTTTTTTAAATCAGATTAAACCGTTTAAATTAATGGTGCCCATTCATAACAAATCTCATGGATTTGTGTAAAGTAATTTTCAAGGCTTGCTTTTTGACCTATCGGCAATTATTCTGCTATAATAAAAAGATAAGATATGATGTTGTAAAAGGTAGGGGAAAGAATTTGATGGATTTTCAGGGTACAAGGTGCTTTTGATGGAAACACGAATTGAGATAGATACCATGGGAGAGATCCTTGTTCCCAAAGATTGCCTGTGGGGTGCCCAGACCCAGCGGTCCCTGGAGAACTTTAAAATCGGAGAAGAAACCATGCCCACAGGTCTTATCCAGGCATTTGGCGTTTTAAAAAAAGCCAGTGCCATGGCCAATGCATCCTTTAATCTGCTTTCCAGGGAAAAGGAAGCATGGATCTGTCAGGTTTGCGATACCATCATACAAGGCAAACTCAACGAGCAGTTTCCCCTGAAGGTGTGGCAGACAGGATCCGGTACCCAGACCAACATGAATGTCAACGAGGTCATTGCCAATAAGATTCATGTATTGTCTGGTGGGAAATTGGGGCATGGCCCCTTCCTGGTCCACCCCAACGATGATGTGAATAGATCCCAGTCTTCCAACGATGCCTTTCCCACCGCTATGCATATTGCCGGCTGCGAGCTGTTAATAGATCACACATTGCCAGGCCTGGAACGGTTGTGCCAGGGGCTTGCTGAAAAAAGCCATGCCTGGGAAGCGATTGTGAAGACCGGTAGGACCCATTTTATGGATGCCGTTCCCCTGACCCTTGGCCAGGAGTTCTCCGGTTATGCCGCCATGGTGGCCTATGGCATTCAAAATTTGAAAGCCGGACTGACCCCTCTGTTTGAGCTTGCTTTGGGGGGAACGGCAGTGGGCACCGGGTTGAACAGCCCTAAAGGCTTTGACCTAAGGGTGGCCGGGATCATCGCAGAGCTGACCGGGTATCCCTTTGTGACGGCACCCAATAAATTTGCTGCCCTGGCAGCCCACGACGCACTTGTGGCGTCCCACGGGGCCTTGAAAACCCTGGCGGTTAGTTTGATGAAAATTGCCAATGACATTCGTATGCTGGGATCAGGCCCTCGGTGCGGTATTGGAGAACTGATTCTGCCGGCCAATGAACCGGGTTCCTCCATCATGCCGGGCAAGGTCAACCCCACCCAGACAGAGGCCATGACCATGGTCTGCGCCCAGGTCATGGGCAATGATGTGACCATCACTGTCAGCGGGGCTTCGGGCCATTTTGAATTGAATGTTTTCAAACCGGTGATCATCCACACCTATTTGCAGTCGGCACGGTTACTGGGAGATGCTGCCGTCTCCTTTTATGAAAATTGTGTTAAGGGGCTTTTACCGAATCGCCAGGTGATTGACGCTCATCTGTCCCGATCATTGATGCTGGTGACGGCGTTAAACACCGTAATCGGGTATGATAAGGCGGCCATGATAGCCAAAAAAGCCCATGGAGAGGGGGTTACCTTGAAGCAGGCCGCTCATGAACTGGGATTTGTGGCCCAGGAAAAATTTGACGAGTTGGTGGATCCTAGTAAGATGATTGGTCCCATGGAATAAGGTTGGAGAAAAATAGTGATAGAGGGAGGAAAAAAAATGAACCACGCGGTTACCCTGTTTAAAGCATATCCATTTAAGGAAGGCCAGAAAATACGGATTGAAGATTCCCCGCGATCCGGGGACTGGGAAGTCATAAAGGTGACCGATCATAAGGTCACCCTGCGCTGTCCCATTTCAAAAAAGGAGATGGTCTGGAGCCGATTCTGCTATATGGCCGAGGAAAAGCAGATGTCATGGCCCCAGGTTTAGCCAGGCCAGACACTATTCTCTCAAACAAAAGGAAGGCGCATATGGAAGTAATATTGCTCATGGCCATGACCCTGGATGGGAAAATTGCAAGGGATTCCCTTCAATTGGTGGATTGGACAGGAAAGGCAGACAAACAATATTTTGTCCGGGTGACCCGGGAGGCCGGGGTTGTCATCATGGGATCCAAAACATTTGATACCATTGGCAAGCCCCTGCCAGGCCGGAAAAATATTGTGATGACCCGGAATCCTGACCGGAAAAGTCAGGATGAAAATCTGGTGTTTACAGATCAGTCGCCGATACAAATTCTAAATTCCTTAGGGGAAGAGGGGTTTGAACGAGCGGCCCTGATCGGCGGTGCCATTATCAACTCTTTGTTTGCCAGGGAGAACCTGATTACCCAGATCCATGTGACCCTGATACCGGCATTGTTTGGCAGGGGGCTTTCCTTGTTCAGGGAGGCTTTGGATATTAAACTGGAACTTTTGGAAAACCGTGAAATTGATAAGGGCCATCTGCTGCTGGTATACCGGGTGATCCAATGATACAAAAGCGGATACAAAAGAGGGCACAAAAGAAAAAAAATTTTCTGGTCCGGCTGCTTGAGTGGATCGCAAAGGGAAATAAAAAAGCAGCTCAAAATGGGGAGTTGTGCAAGTCTTGAATCAAGAAAAAATAAGGGGTCAGTCTGATTCCTGTGGTAGAAAGTAAAATGAAATATTTCTTGAATCTTCTTGTAAAAAATATATACTCGCCTGTGAAAATACCGGGCGCTTCAAGGCAGAGGGAACCCTGGAAATCAAGAATTTTTTTAATAGCGGTTTTTAACAAAACAGGCAATAGGCGATAGATATGAGCACAGATGTAAAAGGATTGCTGCAAAAGATTAATTTTGTCGAAGCAGACATGGAACTGCACAAACAGATTCTCTTTTCCATTCCATCGGAGAATAAGGCTGAGATGGAAAAGGTGGTGAATACCATTGCCGATCTCAAAAAACAAATCAGTGATCTGAGAGATCAAATAAAAGAGACTGATGAAGATGAATACAATAAAATTATTGCCATTGAACAGGCAGCAGAAAAGTTCCGGCATATCTCCAAGGATAAAAAATTTGTCCAGGTCAATACTCTGAACGAAGACCGCCAGTGTTTTATCACCTTTAATGACGGCACCAGGCAAGATTGTCTTGTGGCGGCAAAGGAAGAAAACGGGAATTGGACGGTTTTGACCCTTGAGGGCGAAACCAAAGAATTCCTCGGCAGCCTGATCCAATAATTCTGGCCTGACCCTTTTAAAAGGGAGGCCCGACAAAGACAGAACCCCATGTGAATTGTTAAAAAAAAGGAGAAACGCCTTGGAAAAAAAACGATGTTTTCTTGCCCCGGGACTGATCCTCCTGGCAGCGGGTATTTTGTTCTCGGCCGTCCCTGTGACCGCCGCTCCGGCTAAAAAATTTGATCTGGACCGGTTTATTGAGCCTGACACCTGTGGCGGCTGTCATTGGGAAATCCAGGAGCAGTGGACCCATTCCATGCATAACCTTTCCCACAAGGACCCTGTATACAACCGGGTGGCCAAATTTTTGCGCCAGGGACTCACCCGGGCCGGGGAAATTCAAGAAGCCGAGTCCTGTGTTAAATGTCACACCCCGGTGGGCGTGATCACGGGATTTCCTGGAAAACTTTCCGATGACCTGTCCAAGACCCCTGGGATTGCCACCGAGGGCATCCAATGCGATTATTGCCATTCTGTCGTGGATACCACTCGGATGTACAACAATGGACTGGTCCTGGAACCCGGTCATGGTGAAGATGATCCGGGGGTGAAACAGGGTCCCTTTGATGATTGTGAACCCGATTTCCACGAGGCTGCTTTTTCTAAACTTCACACGAGTTCTGCGATTTGCGGCACCTGCCACAATGTAAAGCATGTGGCATTTGGGACAGATCTTGAAACCACCTATACGGAATGGGAAAGTAGCCCTTATAATGATCCGGATCCGGAAAAAAGCGTCACCTGCCAGGGGTGTCATATGTACCAGCGCCCCGGAATACCAGCCACAGGTTCCACGGACCGGCCAAAAAATCCCGGTTCTTCCACCGAGGACAGCGTGGAAAGGTCCCATATTTTTACCCATTATTTTGTGGGGGCCAATACCGGTGTGACCGGAGAGTTCGGCGGCAAGGACAAACAGGCGCTGGCAGTGGAGCGACTCCAGAATGCTGCTCAAATTTGCCTTAACACAGAGAAACTGGCCAAGAAACAATTGGATGTGGAGGTGACCAATTCCGGTGCTGGCCATTCAATTCCAACGGGGGTGGGGGATCTGCGGCAGGTATGGCTTGAAATCAGTATCCAGGATGCAGACCAGAAGGTCGTTTTTCAATCCGGTTTTCTGGATAAAAAAAATGAATTGTCCGAAGGTGCCATTATTTTCAGAACCGTCTTCGGGGACGGCAAGGGCAATCCCGTGGTGAATCTGGCAAAGGCAAAACAAGTCCTTTCTGACAACAGGATTTTGGCCAAACAAACGGTGACCCAAACCATTGCCCTTGATTTTGTGCCTGGGAAAAAGTCAGTCATAACGGCCCGGCTTCTCTACCGGGGAATGCCCCAGAAAATTTTAAATCTGATTCCGGGCACCCCCCTTGGGCCTTTGCCCGTGGTAGAGATGGCAAAGGTTTCGCAAAAAATTTAAAAGGGCCAAAAACTGTTATCTTCCCAAACTCTGGCCATGAGTGACTCCTGGATCTCCATAAGCTTTTTAAGATGGGTTTTTTCCCAGACCGACAGCCAATTGTATAGTTTTTTTTCTTCCGGATCTGTGGTTTCCTGGGCCCGCTGGGCATATAAAGTCACCGCCTTTTCTTCAAATCCAATGGCTGCAGTAATGGCGGTTGATTCAAAACCGGCCGCATTGATATTCTTTTTTACGGCATCGCTGAGGATATCCGGTGCTGTTACCGCACCGGCAACATTTCCAAACCCGCTGGCTATGAATTTTCCGGTTTTCATAAAGGCTTTGAATTGTTCCTCAAGGATATCCATGTGTTCTTGCTCCTCTTGGGCCAGAGACTGGAAAAACGCTTTTACATCTTTGTTTTCCGCCTGGGCCTGGGCTGTTTCGTAAAGGGCTTTGCCCTGACGTTCCATGAGAAAGGCGCTTTTTAATATGTTCAGTGTGTTTGATTCGTCCATGGGCATATCTCCTTTGGGTGTGGTGGTAATGGTAAATAAAAAAAGGGTAAATAAAAAAAGAGTACATCATGTTTGTTCTCATTTCAAGCAGACCCGGAGAGAATATAAAAAAAATGTCGTGGGGATTTATCCAATTGCAATATAAAGGCAAGTTTTATAGGGTGGCGTTAAATTTTAAATAGATTTCAAATAGGGGAATAAAAAAATATACCATGGGAACCCTTGATATTATCGTGATTGCAGTGGGCCTGGCAATGGATGCCGCAGCCGTTTCCCTTGCGGCTGCGGCATCCGGGTTTGCAAAAGACGGCCGGGCTATTTTCCGGCTGGCATTTCATTTCGGGTTGTTTCAATTTATCATGCCGGTGATTGGCTGGTTTCTGGGGGTGGGGTTTGTCTCCTATCTCAAGGCCTTTGATCACTGGATTGCCTTTGGCCTGCTCGTGTTTGTGGGGGGGCGTATGATTCTTTCCGGCATGGACAGTTCGGAAAATCCCCTCAAAAATGATCCCTCCCGGGGCATGACCATGGTGATGCTCAGTATTGCCACCAGCATTGATGCCCTGGCCATTGGCTTAAGCCTTGCCATGCTGGAGGTTAATATCTGGTATCCTAGCGTGATAATCGGCATCATTACCGGGTGTCTGTCTCTTCTGGCCATCGGCATTGGAAAGCGACTGGGCGTTTTGTTTGGCAAACGCATGGAAATAGTCGGGGGTTTGATTCTGATTTTTATCGGGTCAAGAATAGTGTTCCTTGAATTTTTTGCATGAGTTCCAAGGCCATTTTCTGTTTCCCTTGACATTGTGGGTTACCCGAATTAAAAGAACCGAAGTCCGGGGCAGATTATTCCCTTTCAAGAGGGAATATATCTTAGAACCACAGGGAGTTGAGATGATCTGCCACGGTCCTTAGAGGCGGCATAGGCCGGATGATAATCAACAAAGGGAGACCCCATATATTGGAAAAAATAGATGTTTCATCGGACTGCGGTCTGTATCGCATGACCACAGGAAAAAATATAGAAGAAATTATTGCCACCACCCCTGAAACAAGATCCATTTCAAATAACCCCAGGGTGATGGGGCTGGAGTATACCCATCGCCTCCAAAAGGCCTGTACAAAGATTCTCCGGCAGCTTGCCCTTAACGATTTAACCTGCCTTGAAGAAAATCAAACCATTGTTTTTGATATTTTGAGGGGGGGGCTGAACTTTGGTCTCAGGGAAGCCCTTGGCAATGCCTTTGGCTGGAACCGGCATGGGTGCTCTTTTATCTCGGCCCAGCGAGCGCGCAATGATGAGTCTCCGGAGCAATGGCACATTGTCGAAACGGAGTATTCCAAGGTCTATATGCCCAAAACCGCCAGCATTGTCATTGGAGATGTTGTGGCAACGGGTACAAGTCTTGAACATGCCATGAAAGCCCTGGTGGCCGAGGCGCAAAAACAGGGAACAAATTTGAGGTCTGTTGTTTTCTTTACCTTTGGCGGTCCCAGGGCCGGGGAAATTCTTGGGAAGATGGACGCCATGTGTCGGGAAAGGTTTTCCGGTTATGAACGGACAACCTTGGTTTATCTGGAAGGGTGTTTTACGGTTCCCGTGCTTGAAACAAAAATCTCAATCAAGATAACCGGGACAGATCTACTCCGCCTCAATGCGGTAATGGCACCGGAGTTTATCGCTTCCCAATATGAAGACCCCTGTTATCCTATTCAGCGGTGTGCCATTTATGATGCCGGTTCAAGAGCATTCTGGCCCCCGGAATATATACAGGATCTGGATGACTATTGGTCAAAGGTTAAAGCACTTGCAAACCAGGGCGTCACCTATGACGCCCTGCTCAAGGAAAGATATCCCGGGCTTGATCCGGCACCATTTGGGTCTGTGGACCTGGGGAAGGTTTGCGATGATCAACTGGCCTGGATAAAAAAGATGCTATAAATACTATCTGACAAATGGAACCGCAAATGGGGACCGCAAATTTTATAAGCTGAACGAAATAGCGCTTATTTCATCTGCGGTCCTTTGCCAATAATATCTATAAAAGACCTTCCAGTTTCAATCGGCGAATGATTTCCCGGGTGGAGTGGCTTCGATTCATGGTGTAGAAATGAAGTCCGGATACCCCTTTTTCCAAAAGCTCCAGGCACTGGTCCAGGGCAAAATTAATTCCTAGGTCTAACACTGCAGCCTTGTCTTCCCCATCAATGGTGTCCATCTTTTGTCCAAGCACCTCGGGGATTTTAGTGCCGCATATTTTTGACAGGGCCCGGGTCATTTTTAGGGTATATACCGGCATGATCCCGGGGATGATCGGCACATCAATACCCGCTTTCCGGCATTGTTTTTCATAGTTGAAAAAATAAGCATTGTCATAAAAATATTGGGCCACCACATACTGGGCACCAGCGTCGACCTTGAGTTTGAGATATTCAATATCTCGTTCAAGGCTTTGGGCTTCTACATGGCCCTCCGGGTATCCAGCACAACCCAGGTTGAAATCGTAGTGATCCCGTATAAATGAAATCAGGTCCGAGGCATGGGCGAAGCTTTTTGGGTGGGGAATAAAATCGGTTTTTTGGGGTTTATCACCCCGGAGTACGAAAATAGTTTCAACGCCCTGGGCCTGATATTGGTCCAATACCTTGCAGATTTCATCCGGGCTGAGCCCATATCCTGCAATATAGGCAACACAGGGCAGCATTTTTTCTTTGATGATGGTGTTGATTGTCTGGGCGGAGCCGTCCCGGGTGGATCCGCCTGCACCAAAGGTAACAGACAGATAATCCGGATTCAAGGGGGCCAGGGTATCGATTGTTTTATTGAAGCTTTCGGCGGTTTTGTCATCCCGAAAGGGGAAGAACTCCATTGAAATAACGGGACGTTTCTTCTTGTACAGTTCTGCAACACGCATGGGTTTATTTTCCTTATCTGATCAAAAATTTAAGTTTAAGGGGGTATTTAAGTATCACCGCTTTATCTATTTATGGTTATTCATATAATCGGTAACGGCATCCTGAATAGTCAGGGCAGCCAGAGATGCGCAATGCTGATCCGCTTCAGGCAGCTGGCCAATGAGTCCGATAACATCTTCACCTGTGATATCTGACAGCTCCTCTGGGGATTTGCCCAGGGAAAGTTCAACGGCAAAGGACGCGCTGACACTGCTCGACCCACACCCGTCGGTGGCGTAGCTGCCTTGTTTGACCCGGTCATTTTCAAATTTAAAAAAAATTTCCATGGTATCACCGCAGGTGCCCTTAACACGCCCATGGGCATCTGGGTTTTCCATTCTTCCGGCAAACTGTGGGTTGCGCCATCGATCAAATCCCTTTTCTCCCAATGCTTCCCGGGCCTCATCAAATATTTCTTCCTGTAAATTATCGAGGAATTGGTCCAGATCATTCATCAGTCCATATTCCTCCCACAGCAACTTCCCGGGCCGGCACAATTGGATGCCTGGCCTGGGGATGAGCCGCAACAGGCCGTATCACCCAGTCCCGGCATGGTGTTTTTGACGGGTCCCGAGGCAGATGCATGTGCAGATACTAGCTTTTCTAAGTTTTGGCTGTTGCAAAAACCACAGATCGGGGTGTCTTTATTCCCAAGCAAGATGATTTCACTGATTTTGTTGCAGTCTTTACAATGGTATTCAAAAATAGGCATGGCCTTTCCTTTCACCGATATATTTTGTTTGTTTCCAAGGATTCTTATCCAGTTAACAATCTAAAACAGCAAAGCCCATGCCAAATCAGCAGAATAAATGAAATATATTTATTTTGTTTAAATTTCAATTGTTTATGTCAATATCTTGAATTTGTCACGGGATTTAAGGATTGATTGGAAACAAAGGGTCGGAAAATCAAGACAGGTTAGGTTGCAGTGTTGCTTCTGTGCCAAAACAAAGCGTGTTCAGGGGAAACTTCAAAATTAGGAGGCACCCATGAGGCAACACTGCATTTTCCTGACGTTATTCATCTTTTACCTGGGCCTGGCACAGCCGTCTGTTGCTGGCCAGGTGTCAAACCAGGCCCCAAGGGACCATGGACAGAAAACAGACCGCCTCGGTCGGGGTAGCAGTCTTGAAGAACAGATCCTCCTCAAGATCTACCAACTATTCTATGCCGAGGGGCAGGAGGTTCGGGAAAAGGATGAAACGTGGCTCAAGGCCTTTTTGTTTGATCTGGATGAGATCGACAAAAAGCGCGGGTATGACGGTGACCCGGAGACGCTTCTGATGTGCAGGGCAGAAATTTATTTCCAGCAAGGCTTCAAAAGAATTTGTTAAGGCGGAAAAGGAAGCCATTGATGAAAAACTTAAAGACATGGACCGATACTATGAAGTATTCAAGAAAATCGAACAGAGTCCGGAATCTTATTTTAATCTGAGTTCTGTGCTGGAACTGGCCAAGGCCATGGGAATTCCCTCTCTCTTTGCTCTGGTGGTTGCCCTGCTTTCCATGTCTTCAACCTGAGCTTGCGGGTTACCTAAGAAGTGTTGCAAGGCAGGTGCATCTTGACTTTGTTCTGCGGCTTGGGTAATTATGACGGATGAATATTAACCATACCATAAGTTGCGAATTGAAGCTGACGGATAAACAGGTGGAAGCGGTGACCGCCCTGCTGGACCAGGGGTCCACCATTCCCTTTATTGCCCGGTACAGAAAAGAGATGACCGATTCCCTGGACGAGGTGGCCATTGCCAATATCCGGGACCGGGCCCAGAGCCTGAAAGAGCTGTCCGTCCGCAAGGAAGCCATTCTTAAGTCGCTTACGCAAAGGCAGTTGCTGACAGCCGATCTGGAAACGGCCATTGCCCGGGCCCTGTCCATGACAAAGCTCGAAGATCTCTACGAACGATACCGACCCAAAAAAAGAACCCGGGCCCAGGATGCCAGGGAACGAGGACTGGCACCTTTGGCGACCTTTCTTCTGGCCCAGAAACACCAGGATATTGGGGTGGAGGCAGCAAGATTTGTCTGCCCTGAAAAGGGGATAACCTGTGTGGAGGAGGCCCTGTCCGGTGCCAGGGACATCATTGCCGAAAGGGTAAATGAAGACCCCAAAGCCCGAGAAGCAATTCGGGATCTCTTTTTTGCCAAGGCCTTGATTCTCTCCCGGGTGAAAAAGGGAAAAGAGGAAGTGGGTGCCAAGTTTCAAGATTATTTTGACTGGTCGGAACCGGCATTTAAGACCCCTTCCCATAGGGTTTTGGCCATGCTCAGGGGAAAAAATGAAACCATTTTGAACCTTCATGTTCTTCCCGAAGAGGAAATTGCCCTCCTCCTGGTGGAGCGATTGTTTCTCAGGCACCCGTCTAAAACCCATCCGGATATCCGGGATCAGGTGAAGCTGGCGGTTAAAGATGCCTATAAACGCCTGCTGTCTAAGTCCATTGAAAAAGAGAGCCTGGCCCGGTTGAAGCTTGGGGCGGATGATCAGGCCATTGCCGTGTTTGTGACCAATCTAAGGGAATTATTGTTGTCAGCGCCCCTGGGGCAAAAACGGGTGATGGCCATAGATCCGGGGTTTCGCACCGGGTGTAAGGTGGTGTGTTTGGATTCCCAGGGAAAACTGCTGGACCATGATGTGATATTTCCCCATGACAAGGGGCGGCCCCGGGCCATGCAGATGGTGGCCGATCTGGTGAAAAAATATAAAATTGAGGCGGTGGCCATCGGCAACGGCACCGCCGGCCGGGAAACTGAAGTCTTTGTTAAAGAGATGAATTTGTCCGCTGGTGTTGAGGTGGTCATGGTGGACGAGAGCGGGGCTTCTATTTATTCGGCCTCGGACATTGCAAGAGAAGAGTTCCCAAACCATGATATTACGGTCAGGGGATCGGTCTCCATTGGCAGGCGTCTTATGGACCCTTTGGCGGAGCTTGTGAAAATAGATCCCAAATCCATTGGGGTGGGCCAGTACCAGCATGATGTGGACCAGACGCTGTTGAGAAACGCTCTGGACGATGTGGTCAAAAGTTGCGTTAACCAGGTGGGGGTGGAAGCCAATACCGCCAGCAAAGAGTTACTGGCCCAGGTTTCCGGCCTGAATTCAACCATTGCCGCCAACATGGTGGCCTATCGAAATGAACACGGGGCCTTTACTACCCGAAAAGCATTTTTAAAGGTGCCCCGGCTGGGACCCAAGGCCTTTGAACAGGCCGCCGGGTTCCTGAGGATTCAAAACGGGAAAAATCCCCTGGACAACAGCGGGATCCACCCGGAATCCTATGGGATTGTGGAGGGAATGGCAAAGGAAGCGGGGTGCAAGATTGAACAGCTGCTGCACAATGCCCAGGGGGTAAAAACCCTGGACCTGAGCACCCATGTCACCCCGACGGTGGGGCTGCCCACCCTCACCGATATTGTCAATGAGCTGGCAGCCCCGGGCCGGGATCCCCGAAAGGCTTTTCAGTCCTTTTCCTTTGATGATACCATTCACAAGATTACCGATCTCGTGCCTGGCATGCGGGTGCCGGGAATCGTAACCAATGTGACGGCTTTCGGGGCCTTTGTGGACATTGGTGTTCACCAGGACGGCCTGGTTCACCTAAGCCAGCTGGCCGACCGGTATGTCAAGGATCCCAACGAAATTGTTTCGGTCCGGCAGCAGGTGCGGGTGCGGGTGCTGGAAGTGGATGTCAAGCGCAAACGAATTTCCCTTTCCATGAAGCAGGGGAAGTAAACGTAAAGAAAAAAGTGGGAAGAATGTTCTATTCTTCCCACGAAATACAAATGAACAGGCCAATAGATTCTAAGTTGCCAGTTTTTTTTCGTTCTTCTCCTCCTCTTCTTTTTGTATTTCCAGGTGATCCTCGCAGGTTTCAGGGGTGGTTCCAATATAGGTCTGGGCGATATTGGCAGAATACAGCACAATCTGTTTCATCAGATCCATGAGTTCCAGGTGAACCTCGGTGGTCTCAATGGATTCTTCATTTTTCAGAACAATTCGTTTCAAATGCCTTGCCCGGTAGCTTGATTCCAGGTCCAGGTATTTTCGCTCTTTTTTCATGATTTTATGGGCCAGCTTGGTATCTGTCTCCTTGAAGGCCGCTTCCAGATATCTGATTTGTTTTGAGACCTTGCCATGGTAAATGAGCAGTTCCTCTTTTCCTTCAAGGGAAAAATCATAGCGCAGTCTTTTCTTCTTGGCAATCAGGGGGATCATGTTCCGATGAATAATATCCCCCATGCTTTCCATGTCCTTTACAATGGAGACCATTCCAAAAACCTCTTTCGCCTGTTCTTCGGTAATTGTCCCCTGGGCAATATGGGTGAGATATGCGCTTAACTTTTGTTCGAGGAAATCTATTTTTTCTTCCCGTAAATCCAGGCCCTGGAGCAGGGTGAGATCTTTGTGTATGGCATCTATTTTAGGAATTTCTTTGAGCAGAAGTTGTGCCTCTTCATCTGGTTTGCCCTTGTTTGCTATATGGGCTTCATCGGAAAGAAAGGGGATGATGATGGCATTGAGCATCCGGCCCAATAGTTTGGCCATGCGGGATATCTCGGCCCGGGCCAGGTCAATTGCAAGGGAAGGGGTTTCCAGCACAGCATCTTCAATATACCAGGTAGTGATCTCCTGGGATTTGGGTGTTTCCTTTTCAGGATAGATAAAATAAATAATTTTAGAGAAAACAGGGATAAGGGGCAGGAAAAAAAGTCCCAGACTTACATTGAACAGGGTATGGGCATTGGCCAGCTGTCTTGCTGTGCCCGACCCAAATTTGCCGGCCAATGCACGGATGAGATCGGCAAACTGGGGAATCCAGAAAATAAACAGACCCACCCCGGCAATTTTAAACATGATGTGGGCAATGGCAACCCGTTTGGCCTCCCTGGAGGCCCCGATGCCGGCAAGGGCTGCGGTGACGCAGGTGCCGATGTTGGCACCAAAAATAACAGGGATACCGCCTTCAAGGGAAATCAGCCCCTGCTGGGCCAGAACAATCAAGACTCCCGTGGTGGCGCTGCTGCTCTGGACAACGGCGGTAAAGGCAGCCCCGAACAAAATCCCCATCAGAGGATTTTCCAGATCTTTCATCAGATCGATAAAGGCGGGAAAGCTGCGCAAAGGGTTCATGGCATCGCTCATGAGTTTCATACCAAAAAATAGGATGCCGAATCCCAGAACAATATCCCCCACAGATTTTGACCTTTCGGTTTTGCCCCCAAGTTTGAGACAAAATCCAATGGCCACCATGAGAAGGGCATAATCCGTGAGTTTAAAGGCAATCATCTGGGCGGTGATGGTGGTGCCGATGTCAGCCCCCAGGATCACCCCCATGGATTGGACCAGATTTAAAAGTCCTGCCTGGACAAAGCTGACCAGCATCACCGTTGTGGCGCTGGAGGACTGAATTACCATGGTGACAAAGGCGCCCACAATAAGGGCAATGATTCTGTTCTTGGTCAGGGAGGCAAGGATGGAGCGCATTTTATTGCCTGCCGTATTTTTCATCCCATTGCTCATTTTTTCCATGCCGTATAGGAAAAAAGCAAGGCCTCCGGCAAGACCGATGAAAATATCTGCCCAGGAAAAAACCTTGGGTTCCAAGGCACCGGCACCGGCCATGGCCGAGGGGAGATGCCCGAATAGGGATACCCAGATCAGTAATGCCGTAACAAAGATGGATGAAAGACAAAGACCAGTTTCAGGGGCTTTTTTCATGGGATCTCCATTATATGGAATGAAATTTTATTATTATATTTAGTGAAACTTGAAAATAAAGTCAATGAATCATTCCCCCCCCCTCCGGGGCATTCCAGTCAGGCTTTAAAGCAAAATAAGATTTATTTTGCTTTGGGAAGTATCCTTGTACCGGATATTTTGTACCGGGTATTGATAAGTTAATCCATCTGAATGTCATTTCCCAGGCCTTGTAATTTTTAGACACAAAAGCCGGGATGATAATTTCAGGATTTGTTGCTTGACATTGTTACCAAATCTGATAGATCAGTAGAATATTTTGATTTTTCGATTTAAATTCGTGCCCGCAGAAAGGACTTGCCCAGGAAAGATACCGGGTCGCAGGATAAGACCCTGCGGCTATTTTAATCCTGATGAATCTGGATGCCGGGTTTCCCGGGACGAATCCGGTTTTAAGCAAACATCTTAAATGAAGTCATGGGGGGAATATGAATAAAAAAGGGATGATAATTTTTACAGTCTTATTTTGGATGGGGATGTCCGGGATTTCGTCGGCAATCGATTTAGGGATGATTACCGGCAGCAAAAAAGGTACCTATTTTCAATTTGGATTGAATATGATGGAAATGGTCAAACAATATGGATTTGATCTCCATGTATACAATTCCAGAGGGTCTGTGGAAAATGTATATGCGGTTTATAAACGGCCCAAAACCCAGATGGGAATCGTCCAGTCCGATGTTCTGGCATTTGTTTTGAAGGTCAAGACGAATAAAACCCTTAAGCATATCGCAAGAAAAACCAAGATGGTTTTTCCCCTTTATAATGAAGAAATTCATCTTTTGGGGAAAACCGGGATACACTCCTTTGACGATTTAGAGGGAAAAACCATTGCCATTGGCAAGGAGGGCAGTGGTTCATACATGACCTCCAGACTTTTGTTTGAGGTGTCCGGGATAACGCCCAAGGAGCTTGTGCCCCTTGGGACGGATCAAGCCCTGTCCCGCTTGAAAAATGGCAGTATTGATGCCATGTTCTATGTTGCCGGTTTTCCCGTAAAGCTTTTCTCTGAGAATGTAGCGGGCAGTGACGGGCTTCATCTTATCCCCATAACCAATAAGAGCATCACTGAATTTTATCCAATGGCCCAGATTCCTGCCAACACCTATGTCTGGCAGCCGGAATTGATTCATACCGTTGCTGTGAAGGCAGTTCTCGTTGCCTTTGATTTCCGGCGAAATAATTGCGATTATGTGGGGGAATTTGCAGGAATGGTCTACAATCATTTGGATTGGTTAAAACAAAACGGTCATCCCAAATGGAAGAGTGTGGATCTTGATTACCCGCTCAAAGGGTGGGATCAATACGATTGTGTCAAAAAATATCTCCATGCCTCTCCCGGGGAAACCGAGGAACCCATGGAAAAAAATCCCTTGCTTGATGCCATCAAGGAAATATTATAGCAACCGTTTCAAGGTTGAGGAGTTGAAAATGGAGTGGGTGAATGTATCGTCAGCATTTTAACCTTGAAAAGAAGCCCTTTCAAATAAGTTCAGATAACCAATTTTTATGGTTGGGGAAAAAGCATGCCTCTGCCCTGGAATTATTGAAGAATGGAATTGCTCAAGAGCATGGATTGCTGGTCTTGACCGGAGATGTGGGTACGGGTAAAACAACGCTGATCAATGAAATTGTCCATACCCTGGATGCGAAGACCCAGTCCGTTATTATTGCCGATTCCTGCTTTGAGATGCATCATATTTTTTTGACCATTGCCCGGGCCTTTGGGTTTGAAAATCAATATCAAAAGGAGAAAAAATTTTCTGCGGAATTTGTTTCTTTTCTAAGAACCGTAAATGCCAGGGGCCGAAAAGTGCTCGTCATCGTGGATGAAGCACAGAGAATACCTGCTCGGTTTTTAAGGGAAATTATCTCTTGGTCAGAATTTAGACTCAATCATGTTTTAACCGTGATTCTTGCCGGGCAGCTGGAACTTCAAAATGTTTTGGGGACACTGGGGCAAGGCTGGCGGAACCATATTAAAACCAATGTTTCGCTTGAACCCCTGGATGAAAATGAAACCAAGCTTTATATCAACAAACGCCTGGAATTTTCTGGATCAAAACGCAAAATATTTTTAATATCTGCGATTCATGAAGTCCATGTTTATTCAAAAGGGTTTCCCCGGCTGATTAATATCGCCTGTGATCAAGCGCTCATCGCAGCATTTGCCAAGGGGATGAGACTGGTTGACGCCCCAACATTCAAACAGGCCCTGGGCCAAATCGATTTACCGATAATACTCCCTGAGAAAAAAAAGGTTGACCCAAAGGAAACCGTACCCATCCAGGGGGCATGGTTTCAAAAGAAAGCGTTGATAGGGGGGGTTGCCTTTGTCTTAATTTGCCTTTTTTCGGGTTATTCGTATTATGGAGACAATGGGCCCTTTGTCTTTAAAAAAGAACCCTTTTCTCCATCTCGGGGTTTGAAATCCCTGGAAAACCAACCTCAAAAACCCAAAACAACAGCAACATCCGAATCTTTATACGGGGCTGAACAGATCCCCCCCCAGACAATTCAGTTGGCTGTTCCCCAAGTTCAGGAACCAGAGGAACAAGATATAGATGCAACGTATACACCTGTCTCTTCCATGGAAGAGAAGGAAGATCCCTCCCCTATTTTGATAAACAACCTTATGGATACAAATCAGACGATAGACATTAAACGAGCAACACCTAAAGATATTGATGGGTTTGTTAAAGAGGTTTTTTCCTACACGGGAAAATTTGATTCTGTTAACTCGGAAGGCGTCATGGCCTTGGGGCAAGTAAAAGAAAATCCATTGCCTGGACCTGCGGAACCCTTTGAGGAAAACTCTGTGGATGATTATCCCAATAGTTTAAATGCCCCTGAGCCAGATGCCATAATTGATTGGCTCATCCATAAAAGACAAACCCAATGACAAAATGGAGACTGAATTAATCCTATCTCCGTGCCGCCATGGCATTGGATTTTGTACTATCTTTTAGAACCCATCTTGAAAAAGTGGATAAAGCCATTATTTTTATAAAATAGATGGTCGAAACAAAAAAAATAAAAAAGGGTTTCAGCCCTCCATAAAACATGAAAGCTCAGGATCGTTTCATGGAAAAAAGTTATCAGTTTCTAATTCATAAAGGAGATATCCCATGGCCACTACCCAACTTGCAGGTAACCCGGTTGCCCTAACCGGCAATTTTCCCATCAAAGATGCTGTTGCCAAAAATTTTACAGCAGTTCAGCAGGATTTGTCAGAAATTTCCAGTGAATCCTTTAAGGGGAAAAAAATGGTCCTTAACATTTTTCCCAGCATTGATACCGACGTATGTGCCGCATCGGTTCGAAAGTTCAATGAACGTGCTGCTGCCCTTACAAATACCCAGGTGATTTGCTTGTCTGCGGATCTTCCCTTTGCCCATAAGCGGTTTTGCGGTGCCGAAGGCATTGAAAACCTCATAACGGCTTCTTTGTTTCGAAATCAAACCTTTGCTGTGGATTACGGTGTTTTGATCGCAGACGGTCCCTTGAAAGGGCTTACCGCCCGGGCGGTTATCGTGGTGGGTGAAACCGGCAACATTCTTTATGCCCAGTTGGTGGACGATATTACCCATGAGCCCGATTACGATGCTGCTTTGGCTGTTCTGGCCTGAGATTGTGCTGTAAACTCTGTTTTTTTTAATAATTTTTTATTTGGAGGGCTTCTATGAAAGGGTTTATGAAGTGGGTCTTAATGGGTGGAGGACTTTGTCTGGTGCTGATTGTGGGCGCAGTTGTTCTGATCCCCCGGTTTGTGGACGTTCAACAGTATAAACCCATGATAGAAAAATTGGTCACCGAGCAGACCGGTCGTTCCTTTTCCATGGGCGATGATATCAAGTTGTCTGTTTTTCCCTGGGTGGGGGTGAGTTTGTCCGATCTTCGCCTTGGCAGTCCAAGGGGGTTTGAAAACCAGGATATGATTGCGGTGAAGCGGTTTGAAGCCCGCCTGCGGGTCATGCCCCTGCTTTCCCGCCGGATAGAGGTGTCCACCTTTGTGGTGGACACACCTCAGTTTTTTCTGGAAAAAGCCAAGGACGGAAAGGCCAATTGGGAAAATATCGGCCCCGGCGCGACATCAGGTGAAAAGAAAACCCCAGGGAAAAAAGCCTCTGAAAAACAGGATGAGGCCGTTGGAACAAGTGACGGGAAACTGCCCATTGAGTCTTTTTTTGTGGGGAAGTTTTCTATTGTAAATGGGCTTGTCGCCTATGTGGATCATACCACGGGGATGAAAAAAGAAATTTCTGATTTTAACCTGGACCTGATCGATATCAGTCTTGACAAACCCATTGGGGTGAAGCTGTCCGCCAAATTGGATGGAAAACCAATTTCCCTGGAAGGACTGGCCGGACCGGTGGGCAAGGAACCGGGCAAGGAAGATCTGAATCTTGATATGACCCTCAAGGCCCTGGGAGAATTGAGTATCCATCTCAAGGGAAAGATCGTCAACCCCACAGGCGCTGCTCAAATTGCCATGGACCTGAATGTTGATCCATTTTCACCCAGAAAGCTTCTGGACGGCATCGGTCAGCACTTTCCCGTCCAGACTGCTGATCCCAAAGCTTTGGATAAGGTATCTTTGAAGGTAAGAATTGACGGCAATGCCAAGGCCCTCTCCCTTACCAAAGGGTTACTGGGCCTGGATGATTCAACTCTCACTTTTCTGGCAGATGCCAAGGCATTTGACAAACCCGATATCCGGTTTGAAATGGATCTGGATAGTATTGACCTGGACCGGTATCTGCCGCCTAAACAAGAGGAGACAAGCAAACAAAGCACTGAACAGAAGCGTGCTGCCAAGAAATCCGATCAACAAAAGAAAACAGATTATGGTCCCTTAAGAAAATTGGTGCTGGACGGTAAGATAAAGGTGGGCAGTCTAAAGGCTGCAAATGTTAAAATTCAGGATTTCCTGGCCCATATAACCGCTAAAAACGGGGTCATTGATCTGGACCCCCTCAGCTTGAACCTTTACCAGGGAAGTGTTGCATCCAAAGTCCGTATGGATGTTAGCAAAGCAAATCCGAAAACTCAGATTACCCTTGATTCCAAAGGGATACAGGCAGGTCCCCTGCTCAAGGATGCCCTTGCAAAAGAAATCATTGAAGGTGTTTTGGCGGCGAACATGACCCTTGGCATGACCGGAGAGAGCCCGGACATGATCAAAAAGAGTCTTGCCGGCAAGGGGGAATTGACATTTGTTGACGGTGCCATCGTGGGAATCGACATTGCCGATACGGTCCGGAGTGCAGCTTCGGGACTGGGCATGGGGGAAACGGCGGCAGAAAAGCCCAAGACGGATTTTGCTGAATTGAAGATTCCTTTTTCTGCAGACCAGGGAATTGTCAATATCCCGGGTGCCAATCTCACCTCTCCGCTGGTCCGGCTTTTGGCCACGGGAAAGGCCAACCTGGTGACAGAGGCGCTTGACTTTCGGTTGGAGCCAAAGGTTGTGGCCACCTTAAAAGGCCAGGGAGATACCCAGGACCGATCCGGCCTGATGGTTCCCCTGTTGATAACCGGTTCCTTTGATTCCCCCAAGATCCGACCTGATTTAAAGGCCATGGTTGGTGGTAAGATTCCGGATGCAGAGGGTATCAAACAGATGCTCAATACAAAAGGGGCAGAAGGAGCCGGGGGAGAATCTGTTGAAGATCAGGCCAAGGGAATGCTGAAGGGGTTTATGCCAAATTTAAAAAATTAAGGGACCGATTGAATCTGCGGTTCATATCAGAACGAGGAGAACTAAGAACATGATAAAAAAATATACGAGCATCTGGCTGATACTCGGCGCTTTTTTCTTGTTGGTTGTACCGGTTCATGCCGGAAATTCATGGCTTGAAAAAGGGAGTGATACCCTTAAATCTTTTGGTTTGACAGAGGAAACAGCCACAAATGCAGCTTCCGGGGCAGGTCTGTCAGTGGATGAGATAGCAGCCGGGCTGAAGGAAGCCCTTCGTGTGGGATCTGAAAATGTGGTCCAACAGTTAAGCGCAACCAATGGATTTAACACGGATAAAAGTATTCACATCCCCCTGCCGGAAAACTTGTCCATGGTAAAAACGGCATTGGATAAGGTGGGGTATTCTTCCTTGACCGATGACCTGGAACTTAAATTGAACCGGGCGGCGGAAGCCGCCGCTCCCGAGGCAGAAAAATTGTTTCAGGATGCCATTTCCGCTATGACCTTTGAGGATGTACAGGCCATTTATAAAGGGGCGGATGATGCCGCCACCCAGTATTTTAAGGAAAAAATGTCCCCGGGCCTGGCCCGGGTGATGGAACCGGTCATAGACAAGAGCCTGTCCCAGGTGGGTGCTGTCCAGGCCTATGATACCATGATGGGCGAGTACAAAGCCCTTCCCTTTGTGCCGGATGTGAAATCCAACCTGAACGGGTATGTGGTTGATAAGGGGATGGACGGGATTTTCCACTATATGGCCCTGGAAGAAAAGGCCATCCGTCAGGATCCCATCAAGCGGACCACTGAATTGTTGCAGAAGGTATTTAATTGATATTGAACTGAAAACGAGGTGATTTATGGAATTTAGATTTTTTGGGGCAGCTGGCGAGGTAACCGGGTCCATGCATCTTCTGGACACGGGAAATGATCAAATTCTCTTTGATTGCGGTATGTTCCAGGGCAGAAGAAAGGAAAGTGCCGAGAAAAACAAGACCTTTACCCTGGATCGATCAAAGATTACCAACATGGTGTTGTCCCATGCTCATATTGATCATTCCGGCCGGATCCCCATGCTGACAGAAGAGGGTTTTTC
Source organism: Desulfoconvexum algidum (assembly GCF_055382125.1). Classification (NCBI taxonomy): domain Bacteria; kingdom Pseudomonadati; phylum Thermodesulfobacteriota; class Desulfobacteria; order Desulfobacterales; family Desulfobacteraceae; genus Desulfoconvexum; species Desulfoconvexum algidum. The sequence goes on from NZ_AP042394.1 coordinate 275,238, forward strand.
CGGCAGAATTATCACCACCCGGGCCACAAAGGATGCCTTGGCGTATATGCTCATGGACAGCGGTCATATCCAGGAATCAGACGCCCAGTACCTGAATTATAAATCTTTGCGCTCTTTTATGTACAGCCAGGAACAGAACAAGCGAAAGAAGAATATCAGCAATAAAGAAAAAAACAGCATTAAAAAACTTTTGAAAAAAAGTCCCTATGAACTGGATACAATGGCCATTGCCAAACTCCAGAAAGATTATGGCCTTGAAAGATTTTCCCCGCTTTATACCATGGAGCAGGCCCGGCAGTCTTTGTCCTATATAGATGGATATCCCTTTGGGACGCCTGTAACCATTGGAAAGGACACCACGGTAAAATTTTATGTGGCTGGTCATATACTGGGGTCTGCCTTTTCCCTGGTCACGGTGAAACAGGCGGACAGAACCTGTCGGATCCTTTATACCGGGGATGTGGGGCGGTTTGGCAAACCCATTCTCAAGGATCCCACACTTGATTTTGACGAAGAAGACCGTGAGATAGATCTGCTGATTACGGAAAGTACCTATGGGGACCGGGAACATGACCCGGTTGACGACCTGGGCGACTCTTTGAAAAAGGTGTTGCTCGAGACCTTTAAACGAGGCGGGTCCGTTATTATCCCTTCCTTTGCCTTTGGCCGTACCCAGGAAATTATTTATATGCTCCATGAGTTGTATGAATCCGGCCAGGTCCCAAAACACCCCATCTATGTGGACAGTCCTCTGGCGTCCAATCTCACCACTGTGTTTGGGGAACATCCGGAAAGTTATGACAAGGAAACCCATAAAACCTTTCTGGAAAAGGGGTTGAATCCCTTTTACTTTGATAAGATTAAATTTGTGGCAAGCGTGGAAGAATCCATGCGTCTGACCCAGGACGATACCCCCCATGTGGTCATTTCTGCATCGGGCATGTGTGAGGCCGGGCGGATTCTTCATCATTTGCGGTATAAAATTCATAACCCCAAAAATACCATTTTGCTGGTGGGATATATGGCCCAGCATACCCTGGGCCGGCGCATTGAAGAAATGGGCATGGATATTGCCAATGGAGAAGACGTTTCCCAGGAACCCCCAGAAGTAAAAATACTGGGTAAAACCTACCCCTTAAAGGCCCGGGTGGCAAAGATAGGGGGTTTTTCCGCCCATGGGGATAAGCATGAGCTGGAGCGGATCATCACCGGGTCCAACCTGAATATCAAAAAGATTGGCATCGTTCATGGTGAGCCCGATCAGAGTAAAGCCTTTGGACAACGCCTGCAGGCGTTAGGCTATGACACCTTTATCCCGGCGCCCGGGGACAGGGTTGCCTTTTAAGTGGGAACAGCCTGCGGCAGTTTATAAAATCAGACAGGTGACAAGGCCATTCTTTCCAGGGGAATCGGGTCACCTTAAAATGGCAGTTCCTGCATCTATGGATTGAACGCTCATTTTACTGCCCACCATGTTCTCAATGGTGAAGGGGAACCAGAGCTGTTCAATCCTAGGGTGAACTGCAAAAAAATGGGTGGCAAATGCCCCCAATACTTTACTGTAAAAGGGGCTTGCCTTACCCGTTGTTGCCTCTTGATTAAAATCAATAAGGTATTGGACCCTGGCAAGTCCTTTGTCAATATCCATGTTTGCTGCAATAAAAGGGGACTTGGGCGTGTCGTTAAACAGGGCAATCATGGAAAAATCGCAATCCGCAAATTCTCCAAGATATGCCTTTGTTTTATCCTTTTCCAAGTCCTTTGGTCTCTGGTTGATGCATTTTTCCCTGGCAACGATAAAATTGAGATTTTTTTCCAGAACGTAGTGTTCAAATTTTTTAAACAGGCTTTCAGGGCCGTTTTCCTCTCGATTGAGATCTGTCAGTTTCCACATGTTTTGTTTGACCTTTTTAGGGTTGAATATCCAATTATCCTGCCATTTCTTCCCGGCTTAATCAACACCAAACTCCGAGGGCTTGAGCAGACATAGGTAGTCCACCAGCGCCTTGTTTTTCTTGAATTCCAGTTTTTCTCGTTTAATAAAAATATTAAAGTGGTCTGCACCGGGTTTGATAAGGGGAAAGGGGTCGATTAAAATTTGTTCTGCAAGTTCCCTCAGGACCGTGTACTTGGGGACAAATCCAATCCCAAGACCTGCAATGGCACCATTGATAATGCCTCGGACATGGTTGATCTGGACCACATTTTTCAGGTGGGAACGTTTTTTTTCAGGGATGGCGGTGATAAAATTTTGCCACCATTCCAGGTGTTTGTCATTGGAGAGGATATTGATTCGTTCAAGGTCTTCCACTGAGCGGATTTTGTGTTCCTTGACAAAGGCGGGGGCGGCAATGGTGATGTATTGTTCCTGGAAAAGATATGTTTTTATAAGGTTTGGTAGAAGATGGTCCTTGCAGTCGATGATCAGATCCACTTCATCCTGGACCAGGGGCGTTTCAAGATGATGGGAAAAGAAAAAGTCCAGGCGGATGTCCGGGTGGGCATCCAGAAAGGCTTTTATATGCTTGATCAGGATGCTAGTGCCAAATTCCACAGGGCTTCCGATGCGGATACGGACCTTGGTTTCCCGTTTGAATCTGGCGATATCCTGGTCTGCCCGTTCAATTTCATAGAAAATTTTTTCACAGGAGGCAAACAGAGTAAGACCGGCATCGGTCAGCACAATGGTTTTTCCTTTTCTTTGGAGAAGAGGGGTGTCAACGGAAGCCTCCAGTTTTTTGATGGAATGACTGACCGCTGACTGGGTGACAAACAGGAGGCTGGCGGCTTTGGTAAAACTTTTTACCTTTGCCAGGAAGAAAAAAGTTTTCAGGTGATAGAGGTCCATGGGATCCTTATGTATGAATAAAATTCATGATAATTAGAAATATTATGAATTTTACTTTATATCCCCAGGGCTTATATTACAAGGATAAGCTGTTTTTTTAATAATGACCTTACTGAATCAGGAGGAACTTCATGGACGAAAAAAAAATAAATGAGCTTCTACAAACACTGGGGATAGCGGCGGTGAATTCGGGTGCCACAACCGGAAGCACCAGCGGATGGCTTAGGACCAAAGGACAGGAGCTTGTCAGTTATTCTCCCATTGACGGTCAGCCCATTGCAAGTGTTACCCTGGCAGATACCGGGGCCTATGACCTCCTCATGGAAAAGGCCATCACGGCATTTGAGTCTTTTAAAATGATGCCGGCACCTAAAAGGGGGGAGATGGTCCGGGAAATCGGGAATCAACTCCGGGAGAATAAAGAGGCCCTGGGTACCCTGGTCGCCCTTGAAAACGGGAAAATCAAGGCAGAAGGCCTGGGCGAAGTTCAGGAGATGATTGATATTGCAGATTTCGCCGTGGGGTTGAGCCGGCAGCTCTATGGGCTGACCATGCACAGTGAACGGCCCCTGCACCGGATGTATGAACAATGGCACCCCCTAGGGGTGGTCGGCATTATTACCGCCTTTAATTTCCCCTGTGCTGTCTGGGCATGGAATGCTTTGGTGGCAGCGGTATGCGGGGATGTCTGCCTGTTTAAACCCAGTTCAAAAACCCCCTTGACCGCCATTGCCATCCAGAACATTATTGCACCGGTGGTGGACAAATTCGGGGCGGATGGGGTGTTTAACCTGATCATCGGCAACAGAAAAGATGTGGGAATGCCCATGCTCAATGATCCCAGAATTCCTTTGATTTCCGCAACGGGCAGTACGGCCATGGGCAAACAGGTGGGGGCCATTGTGGGAGAGCGGCTGGGCCGCACCCTGCTGGAATTGGGGGGCAATAATGCCATTATTGTCACCGAAGATGCCGACATGGACATGGCCATCCGGGCAACACTTTTCGGGGCCGTGGGCACTGCCGGTCAGCGATGTACCTCCACCCGGAGAATCATTGTCCAGTCCTCTGTGCGTGAGACATTTCTCGCCCGGCTCATTGATGCCTATAAACAGGTCCGAATCGGTAACCCCATGGATGATAAGACCCTGATGGGACCCCTCATTGATGCCAAAGCTGTGGCACAAATGGATCAGGCACTTACGGTTGCCCGGGAACAGGGGGGGCAGGTCCTTTACGGCGGTGGTCGAGTGACCATTCAAGGTCTTGAAGGCGGATTCTATGTAACCCCGGCCATTGTGGCGGTTAAAAATGATTATCCCATTGTCCAGCAGGAGACCTTTGCACCTATTCTTTATATCATTGACTATGATAGTCTGGACCAGGCCATTGAACTGCACAATGATGTCCCCCAGGGACTTTCCAGCGCAATTTTTACCGGGTCCATGTATGCCCAGGAGCAGTTTTTATCCCACAAAGGATCAGACTGCGGCATTGCCAATGTTAATATCGGGACATCTGGCGCTGAGATCGGCGGGGCCTTTGGCGGCGAAAAAGAGACCGGCGGGGGGCGCGAATCCGGGTCTGATGCCTGGAGAGTTTACATGAGACGCCAGACCAATACCATTAACTGGGGCCGTGATCTTCCCCTGGCCCAGGGCATAGAATTTGATATTGGATAGATATTGGATAGACAATTGAAAAAAGTAATGGAGAAAAACAATGAATAACAGCATTTTTAAATTACCACCCGCCTATAACGAACCCATTAAAACCTTTTTACCGGGAAGCCCGGAACGAGAACTTTTGAACCAAGAGCTGGCCCGGCAGATGGACCTGACCCTGGAAATTCCCTTGATAATTAACGGCCAAAAGGTTCATACGACAGACACCGGGGTTGCCCGCTGCCCCCATGACCATGGTCATACTCTTGGGACTTTCAGCAAGGCCGGAGACAAAGAAGTTTTGTTGGCCATTGAGGCGGCTCTTGCGGCCAAACCTGCCTGGGAAGCCATGGCCTGGCAGGACCGGGCCGCCATTTTTCTCAAGGCAGCAGATTTGATTTCCCAGAAATATACCCATAAAATCAATGCGGCCACCATGCTCAATCAGTCCAAGAATGCCTTCCAGGCTGAGATCGATGCCACCTGTGAACTGGTTGATTTTTTAAGGTTCAATGTACATTTCATGGAAGAGATTTATGGCAACCAGCCTGTCTCGGGTCGAGGCATCTGGAACAAGACGGAATATCGGCCCTTGGAAGGATTTGTTTTTGCCCTGACACCCTTTAATTTTACGGCCATTGCCGGGAATTTGTGCACGGCACCCGCCATGATGGGAAATACTATTGTGTGGAAACCAGCGTCCACCGCGGTTCTTTCAGGCTTTTATCTCATGGAGATTTTCAAGGAAGCAGGATTGCCCGACGGGGTGATTAATTTTATCCCGGGCAGCGGAGCCACCACCGGTAAGATTGTACTGGACCACAAGGATTTTGCGGGTATACATTTTACCGGTTCTACCCGTGTGTTCCAGACCCTGTGGCAGAAAGCCGGAGAGAATATCGCCCGGTATAAATCCTATCCGCGCATGGTGGGGGAGACCGGGGGCAAGGATTATATTTTCATGCACTCGTCGGCAGACGTGGATACGGTGGTGACGGCTGCCATCCGGGGGGCCTTTGAATACCAGGGTCAGAAATGTTCGGCTTGTTCCAGGCTCTATGTGCCCCAATCAAAATGGGATGTTTTCCAGGAAAAATTGACCGCCCAGGTTTCAAAGATCAAAACCGGCAGTGTTTTGTCCTATACCCCATTTTTAAATGCGGTTATTGACGAAAAGGCCTTTGATAATATTGACGGGTTCATCAGCCGGGCCGAAGCTTCAGACAAGGCCGAAATCATTGCCGGAGGCGGTCGGGACAAGTCCCGGGGATATTTTATAGAGCCCACGGTGATCCTGGCCCTGGACCCCTATTATGAATCCATGGTCGAAGAAATTTTCGGGCCGGTGCTGACGGTTTATGTTTATGATGACAAGGAGCTGGACCAGGCCCTTACCATCCTGGACAACACCTCTGCCTATGCATTAACCGGGGCTATTTTTGCCCAGGACAGGCAGGCCATCGCCCACATGACACAGCGGCTGACCCATTCTGCCGGCAATTTTTACATCAATGACAAACCCACCGGTGCTGTGGTGGGTCAGCAACCCTTTGGGGGGGCGCGCAAGAGTGGGACCAATGACAAGGCTGGCAGCCAGCTCAACCTGTTGCGCTGGACGTCTGCCCGTACCATTAAGGAAACCTTTGTGCCGCCGGTGGTTCCTCAATATCCTTTTATGGCAGAATAAGGCGTTGGAATAATTGCGTGGATTTTTTTCCACGCAATTAAAAAAAGACGGCCCTGTACGCGGCAAAGAAAAAGGGCCGGAATCAGGTCAGTATTTATGGCAACTGAGGTCGCTGGTTCCGGCAATTATAAGGACATCTTGTCTCGGTGTTATTTGTTTTTTGCAATCACCCATATGGCATGGATAATTCCGGGGATATACCCACACAGGGTCAGCAGAATGTTCAGCCAGAAATGTTTACCAATGCCCACCTGCATGAAAACACCCAGGGGGGGAAGAATAATTGAGATAATAATTTTAATCAGTTCCATAAGCGCTCCTGTGGATAATTTGAATTTTTAGCGACATTCTAAATTTATCCATGGTCTATACCACTTTTTTGAAATTCCACAAAGAAAAACCATGAAAATATTGGACAATTATTATTTGGGGATTACCTTATTCTCTAATTTGTTTATCATATCCCTTTAATGGGTATTTTTTTTAAATTACCGGTTTTCCATTGCCAGAAGGCAGGGGTCGGTTGAATATCAGGGTACGGCCAGAGCTGGTCCTGGAAGGAAAAAATCATGACTGAAACGATACAATCAGGGGATACCATTGCCGTAGACTATACTGGTAAGCACGAAGATGGAAAGGTGTTTGATACATCAGAGGGCAAGGCGCCCCTGACATTTACCGTTGGGACGGGAATGCTGATAAAAGGATTTGATACCGCCGTCATTGGAATGAAAAAAGGGGAATCCAAAACCGTCACCATTTTGCCGGAAGAGGGGTATGGTCTGCGAAATGAAGAAGCCTTTGTGGATGTTCCCCGGATGCATTTTCCAGAAGAGATTCCCCTGATCGAGGGGCTGCAACTGGAACTCCAGGACCCTGACGGTCGTCCGGTTCCGGCCGTGGTAGCAGAAATAGGAGAAGAATCCGTTAAAATGGATATCAACCATTTCCTTGCCGGAAAGACACTGATATTTGATATTACCATCAGCGAAACCGGCTTGACTCCCCCGGCACCGGCGGAGCACAGCTGCGGTTGCGGGTCCCATGGCGAAGGGTGCGGGTCTGATTCAAAGGGGGATTGCGGATCTGATTCCAAGGGGAGCTGCGGTTGCGGCTGCTGATCCTCTAAACCATCCTCCCATTCCTTCCCTGCCGGGGTTTTTCCCGGCAGGGAAGTTGCCTTTTACAATAATTTTTCGTTTTGTGGATCCATCAAATTTTATTATTTATGGGAAGATAAATGAAAATAGAGACTGTCCGCGAAATTAATTTTTTTGATATTGATTCTGACCAGACGCTCCGGGTGGATGCCATGGCCCGGTTTTTTCAGGAAATGGCCATCCTTCATTCCATCCGGGTGGGGGCCGGGCCGGACGTCCTTTTTTCAAGGGGGGTGATCTGGTTTCTGAACCGTCTGGAAATCCAGGTTGTCCGGTATCCCCTGTTGGGGGAAAAATTGAAAATTACAACCTGGTCAAGGGGATTCCGCCGTCACACTGGGTTGCGGGAATATTGCATTGAATCGGAAAAAGGCCTGGTTGCAAAAGGGTCTTCCGTCTGGATATTTTTTGACGTTCATCGGAAAAAAATTATGAAAGTCCCGGCAGACATTGAATCTCTATATCAATTTGAGTCTGAAAAAGGGTTTGAGGATGAGCTTGTCAATTGGAAGACCTGTGGTAAAATAGAGCCTGAAAAAGAGCTGACAATCAGTATTCGGTACGGGGACTTTGATGTGAACGGTCATGTGAACAATACTATTTACCTGGGCTTTATAGAAACCTTGTTCCATAGGACCTTCGTTCTGGGAAATAAGCGGCTTGGGAATGTGAAAATCAGGTTTGCCAGGGAAATCAGCAGGTCCGCGGAATCAGTTCGCGTCGGTTGTAACTGCGTGGACGGCCGTTATCGGTTCAATATATATGACCCCACTGATGGGAACAGGTTGTATGCGGACGGGGAGTTCATTGCCATGGACTGACCATGACCGGATGTGACGCCCCGTTCTCTTGTCAATCGGATGAAATCAGATCAGTCCTATGAGCATTTTTGTGCCGACCACATAAAGCAGAACAGCAAAAATCCGCTTGAGCTTGTCAACCGGCAGGCTGTGGGCCAGCCGAACACCTAAGGGCGCTGTCAGAACACTTATGGAGGCAATACCGACAAGAGCGGGCAGGTTGATGTACCCAATGGAATAGGCCGGCAGGGAGGCAAGCCCCCAACCATTGAAAATATAGCCAATGGTTCCGGCCACGGCAATGGGCAGGCCAATGGCGGCGGAGGTTCCAATGGCGTGGTGGACGGGTATATTGCACCAGACCATGAAGGGAACAGACAAGGTGCCCCCGCCGATGCCCACAAGACTTGAGACCCCGCCGATGATATTTCCCGTTGCAAACATGCCAAGGGTTCCCGGTAAATCCCTGGATGCCTTTGGTTTTTTGTTCATGATCATCTGGGTGGCCACCACAAAGAGGAAAATACAGAAAAATCCCTTTAAAAAACCAGTGGACATGGCCGCTGCAAAACAAGATCCTATAAAGGTACCGGTAAATATGCCGATGACAATGCGGCGGACCACCTCCCACCTTACCGCCCCCCGTTTGTGGTGGGCCATGAAACTGGAGATTGATGTAAACATGATGCTGGCCATGGAGGTGCCAAGGGCCATATGCATGAGTATCTCTGTGGATACGCCCTGGGCGCCCATGATATAAATGAGCATGGGCACAATGACAAGGCCGCCGCCGATGCCAAGAAGCCCTGCCAGCACACCGGCAATGGCCCCTACGCCACAATAGGTAATAAGAATAGTCAACATTATGGGTACTCCTATATTTTCATGGTGTTCTTAAAAAAAAATACCGGATTTTTTTCCGGCAGATAAAATATTAAAAACCGCAGCATGGTTATTACACCCTGGCTGGGGATTGGTCAATATTCTTTGTGCAAAGGAGCAGGGTGATGGCATATAAACTGAGGGCGGAAAATCAAAGAGGCGTCAGTCCTTGAAAAAAGAAAAATAGATGACTATCTATATACAAGGATGTTTATTTTAACTATTACTGATATGGGCAATTGATTCAACAGTCCCAGGGAGAAGAATATGATTCCGAATATAAAAAAAATACTCTATCCAACAGATCTTTCCGAAAATGCCAAACATGCGTTTATTTATGCAGCCGATCTGGCACAACGATACGATGCCATGATAACCATTCTCTATGTTATGGAGGATATGAACTATGCAACTGAATTCCAGGTGAGGGGGATGCTGGGCGCAAAAGAATGGGACAGGGTCAAATCGGAAAAAAGCAACCAGTTAACCCAAAAAATTAAGTCAAAGATTGAAGATTTTTGCCAGGAAATGGATTCCCAAATTGATTCCTGCCGACTGCTGGTTGAGGATATTCAGATAACCAGTGGAAACCCGACAGAAGAGATCCTTGATGTGGCAAAAAATATTAATGCCGATATGATTGTCATGGGCAGTTACGGGTATAATATACTGTTAGGCGCCCTCATCGGTGGAACTACCAGAAAGGTAGTCAAAAACAGTGAAGTTCCCGTGTTGGTCGTGAAACTTCCCAAAAACAGGGAAAAATAAAAAATTCGAATTTAGAGAATGGTTGCAACCAAATATGAATTCTCGTATCGTGGATGTAATTGACAGATATTTTTTCATTCTTTAATTATTATAGCAATTGCAGTTGCGTTTGGGAGAATGGGTATGGCCAAACAAAAAACCTTGATTCTTGCAGTGGATGACAAGCCCCAGAACCTTCAATTTCTAGGAAAACTCTTATCCGATAACGGGTATGAGGTGGGACTGGCCCAGAGTGGTCAGCAGGCCTTGAATTTTGTAATCAAAAATGAACCCGATCTGATTCTTTTGGATATAATGATGCCTGAAATGGACGGCTATGAGGTGTGTAAACGGTTAAAGTCTGATTTTGGCACCCGTCATATCCCCATTATTTTTATCACCGCCAAAACCGATACTCAAGATGTGGTCAAGGGGTTTGAGGCGGGGGGGGTGGACTATGTGACCAAACCCTTTAATTCAGCTGAGCTTTTGGCAAGGATCAAAACCCATATTGAGATGAAAATTTTAAGGGGGCTTTTGCCCATATGTTCCGGGTGTAAAAAGATTAGGGATGATAGCGGATTCTGGAAAGAGGTGGAGTCATATATTGAGGCCCATTCTGAACTGACCTTTACCCACGGGATTTGTCCAGACTGCGCCAAGGCCCTTTATGGTGATTCTGACTGGTATAAAAAACGTCACCCATAACCCCGGTTGTTCCTTCCCACGGCTGAGTATTTAAAGCTGGTGGTTATTTTCAACAAGTTTAATTGCTTTTCTCAAAGCCTGCGTTATGTTATTTAAATATGAAAATAACCCGAACTTTGGAGTGGATATGAGTAGAGTGATTGCTATGGCTGGCAAGGGTGGTGTGGGAAAAACAACCGTTTCTGCACTGGTTACGAGATATTTCGCAAAACAAGGCAAGGATCCCCTTCTTGCCATTGATGCAGATCCCAACAGCAACCTGGGGGAAACCCTGGGGCTTGAGGTAGAAAAAAGAACAGTGGGGGATGTCCGGGAGAATTTTATGAAAGATCCCCAGGGCGTCCCTTCGGGCATGGACAAGATCCTTTACCTTGAAATGCTGATGAATCAGGTGCTCATTGAACAACCGGAATTTGATCTTCTGGTCATGGGACGTCAGGAAGGCCAGGGATGCTATTGTATGGTCAACAATATTTTAAACCGGTTTGCAGAGGAACTGGAAAAAAATTATAAATACCTTCTGGTGGACAATGAGGCCGGGATGGAGCACCTGAGCCGCAGAACCAGCGGCCGTGTGGATATGCTTCTCATGGTCACGGACTATGCTTTGCGAGGGCTTCGGGCTGTGGGACGGATCAATGAGATGCTGGGTGATCTCAAGCTGGACGTCAAACACAAGGGGTTGATTGTCAACCGGGCCCCAAAAGAATTGAGCCAGGCATTTTTGGATGAGGTGGAGCGGATCGGGGTGCCGATTTTGTGTATTCTTCCCGATGATGAAAATCTGCTGGAGTTTGATATGACCCAGCGCTCCCTGCTGGACCTTCCCGATGAGTCCACGGCGGTTATGGCGGTTGGGGAGATGATGAAAAAAGTGCAGGAGGTCATTGCCTAGCGATGGGATATGTATTTGATTTCAAGGATGCAGGGAATTACGATGCCTGGATTGACAAGGGGAAGAACCGTCATTGCCTGGACCTTGAAATCAAATTAATGTTGGACCTTTTATCCCCTGAAAAAGGACAGCGAATCCTGGATATCGGCTGTGGTACCGGCATCAGCCTGGCACCTCTCGTGGAAAAAGGCTTGAGTCTGACCGGAATTGATCCGTCTCCCTACATGCTGGACCTGGCCCACAAACGATTAGGGGAAAAGGTGGATCTTCACCGGGGCCTGGCAGAAGACCTTCCCTTTGACGACAATTCTTTTGATGCCGCCCTGCTGTTTACCAGTTTGGAATTTACCGACAGGCCGGCCAAGGCCATTGAAGAGGCCTGCCGGGTGGCCAGGAACCGGGTGGTGATAGGGGTGTTGAACCGGTATGCCCCCCAGAACATGTTCCGCAGGTTCAAAAGTTTTTTTTTCGCAAATATATATACCAATGCCCATTTTTTCAGTATATGGGAACTTCGGCAGATTCTCTTTGCCATCCTGGGAAATGTTCCCATAAAATGGCGGACAACCCCACAGCTTCCCTTTGTATCAGGTCCCTGGGCATCCTATGTTGAAAATTTATCGCTTGTGCAAAAATCTTTTTGCGGCTCTTTGATCGGCATGCAGATTAAACCGGTCCCTAAATTTCGGACCCGGCCCTTGGCCTTGAAAATCCAGCGAAGAAAGATATATAAACCCGCACCGGGGCTGATTACGGAAATGAGGAACAAGGAATAAACGAGAATGGAAGCTCTTTTATATGATAAATTGGAAGAAAATTGGGTCCAATGCCGAGCCTGTCATCATTTCTGCAAGATCAAACCAGGGGCAAAAGGGATTTGCAATGTCCGGGAAAACCAGAACGGCACCCTTGTTTCCCTGGTGTTTGACCGGGTGATCGCCACAAGCTGCGACCCCATTGAGAAAAAACCGATGTTTCATTTTAAACCCGGGTCCACCGCCTATTCAATTGCCACAATGGGCTGTAACTTTAAATGTCGGTTTTGCCAAAATTCTGATATCGCCCAGATCCCGGCAGGCAGAAAAGGCGTGATCCAGGGCCGGCAGATCCAGCCCCATGCCATTGTGGAGCAGGCCTTGGCCAGCGGATGCCAGAGTATTGCCTATACCTATACTGAGCCCTCTGTTTTTTTTGAACTGGCCTATGAAACGGCAAAACTTGCCCGGGAAAATAAGTTGTCTAATATCTTTGTTACCAACGGGTATATGAGTGCCGATTTGATTCACCTGGTGGCCCCTTTTTTGGATGCGGCCAATGTGGATCTCAAGGCCTTTGATGATAAATTTTATCAAACCTATTGTCAGGCAAGGCTTGAACCGGTGAAAAAAACGCTTAAACTCATGAAAAAGGCCGGAATACTGGTGGAGGTCACCACGCTTTTGATTCCCGGGCTCAACGATGATCCAGAGGAGCTGACCGCATTGGCCCGTTTCATTGCCAATGATCTTGGCTGTGACACCCCCTGGCACATTTCCAGATTCCACCCGAGTTATAAGATGACAGATATTGGCGTAACACAGGTTTCCAACCTGGAAAGGGCCTGTGAAATCGGACAAAAGGCCGGGTTGTATTATGTCTACACCGGCAATGTTCCGGGCCTTGCTGAAAACACCTATTGCCATAATTGCGGCACCCTGTTGGTCAAACGCCATGGCTATACAATAGAAAATTATTTAAAAGAAAAGGGAGCCTGCCCCAAATGTGGGTCCCAAGTTTCGGGGATCTATTAGCACTAGATGGCGGGGGACAGATCCATGGATTCAATTTTAAAAAAAAATATAAGCAAGAAAAATCTGAAAGAAAGAACAATGGAATACGGGCGGATGATCAAGTTTTCCCATACGATTTTTGCCCTTCCCTTTGCCCTGTCCGCTGTGGTTTTGGCCTGGCATACCCAGGAAATTGCCTATTGGGATCTTGTCTGGATTCTGGTGGCAATGGTGGGAGCAAGGTCTGCTGCCATGGGCTTTAACAGAATTGTGGATGCCCCCATTGACGAGAAAAACCCCAGAACCGCCATCCGGGAAATTCCTTCGGGCATATTGTCCCAAAAGGAGGCGGCAACTTTTGTGGGGGCATCTTCGATCCTCTTCATAGGTGCTGCTGCCCTGTTGTCGCCCCTTTGCTTTTTTCTTTCTTTCCCCGTGCTTTTTTTTCTGTTTTTTTATTCCTATACCAAGCGGTTTACACGCTATTGCCACCTTTACCTGGGGTTTGCCATCTCCCTGGCCCCTGTGGGGGCCTGGGTCGCCATCACCAACAGTTTGTCCCCTGGCATTGTTTTTTTGAGTCTGGGCCTGTGGACCTATATTGCCGGGTTTGATATCCTCTATGCCTGCCAGGACATTGATTTTGACCGGGAACAGGGTCTTTTCTCCCTGCCGTCCAAAATAGGGCCCCACAAGGCCATGATGGTTTCCTCTTTGCTCCATTTGCTGACCATGGTATTGTTTGGGGCCATGTATCTGAGTTTCCAGATGCACCCGGTTTTTTTGATTTTTCTGGCCGGTATTGCTTTTTTGCTTATCATTGAACACCGCCTGGTCAAACCCGATGACCTGACCCATATTGATATGGCATTTTTCCAAATCAATTCACTGGTATCCATCCTTCTTTTCATCGGTGTTCTGGCTGAGGGGTTTTTTAGATGAACCCAGGCCCAAATATAAAAAATCAAGACCCAAAAAATCAAGACCCAAAAAATCAGGGCAAAATCATTGTGGTGGCCATCTGCGGGGCCTCGGGGTCCATCTATGGGGTAAGACTTGTAAAAGCCTTGATTGAAAGCGGCTGTCGGGTGTTGATCCTTTTATCCAATGCAGGTCAACGAGTATTGTCCCATGAAATGGGCCTGGATCCGGAAAGTTCTTTTCTTTCGTTTCTTGAGGAATACGGGGTGAATTTTGACACGGCCATTGTCCCCCAGGTTTTTTTTCAGGATGAGATTGCATCCGCCCCGGCCTCGGGTTCTTTTGTCCACCACGGCATGGCCGTGGCGCCCTGCTCCATGAAAACCCTTGCTGCTGTTGCTTCAGGGTATGCAGACAATTTGATCACCCGATCCTGTGACGTGAGTTTAAAGGAACGAAGGTCCCTTGTCCTGGTTCCAAGAGAAACCCCCTTTGGCCTGATTCATCTGGAGAACATGACCCGGGCGGCAAGGTCCGGGGCCGTCATCTTGCCGCCCATCCCTTCGTTTTATACCTTTCCTGCCACCATTGAAGCGCTTGTGGATACGGTTGTGGCCAGAATCATGGATCACCTCGGGGTGGCCCATGATCTGGGAGTGCGGTGGGGATCTTGATCGGCAGCAAAAACAATCCCCATCTGGAAATTATCACCACCCTTCATCAACGCGGCTATAAGGCCTATATCGTCGGGGGGGCTGTCAGGGATATGCTGTTGAATCAGCTGCCCGATGATGTGGACATCCTGACAAATGCGTCAGCACGGGAAGTTGCCGCTCTGTTTGCCAAAACCAGACAGGTGGGTAAATCCTTTCCCATTACTTTGGTAGACGGGGTTGAAGTGGCCTCGTGCCGGGCAGGGGAAGCACTTGATTTTCCTTCCGATGATCTGGGCATGCGCGATTTTACCATCAACAGTATGGCCTGGGATCCTGTCTGCGAAACCTTGGTGGATCCTTTCTGCGGGAAAAAGGATCTTGCAAACAAAATAATTCGGTTTACCCGGGATCCAGGCGACCGGATTTTGGAAGACCCCCTGCGCATGATACGGGCATGCCGGTTTGTGGCACGCCTGGACGGGATCCTTGCTGACACCTCTTTAACCGCTATCTTAACCCATGCCCCCTTGATTGATGTGGCCAGGGGACATGTGGCAGGAGAGCGGATTCAGATGGAACTCATCAAGGCCATGGCCTTGGAAAAACCCTCCCTCTTTTTTGTAAGTCTTCATGAAACAGGCCTTTTGGCAAGAATATTGCCCTGCCTTGACCGGTGTTTTGATCTGGATGGCGGCCCCCACCACGGAGAAACCGTGTTTGAGCACAGCCTCTTGGTGGGGGATGCCCTGCCAGCCAGTCGGCCGATCCTCAGGCTTGCCGGATTCCTCCACGATGCAGGCAAATTTGATGCCGCCGGTATAAAAGAGGGCAAGCTGACCTTTGCCGGCCATGAGAAGTATATTGACGCCATCCAGATAGACCTTGAAAATCTGCGGTTTTCTTCCCGGGACACAGCCTATATTCTTTCCCTGGTCCAGGCTCACATGAGGTCTTTGACCGAGGAGACTACCCCCAAAGCGGTTCGAAGGCTTTTGGCCATGTTGGACAGATATAACCTGTCTTTCAGGGATTTTTTACGCATGCGAATTGCAGACAAACGAGGGAACCTGGCAAAACAGCCCTATACCCTGGCCCAGATTCGTGTCCGGTTAAAAAAAATCCAGGATGAAGTGTCTGGTCGGGCGGTTTTTAATATGAATGATCTGGACATTTCCGGCAGTGATATCATGGAATTGCTTGATCTGGAACCCGGGCCCGAAGTTGGCCGGATCAAGGAAATGTTGTTTGAACGCGTGCTGGACGACCCTTGTTTGAATACCCGGGCCAATCTTGAATCCCTCCTAAAAGGATAATTTCCTTGCAAACCATTGGTCAGCAACGCTATAAAAAGAATTTTATTTAACGAATTTAAGGACAGCAAAATGGGCGATCTCGTTCTGATAAATATAACCGGCAGGGACAGAAAAGGACTGGATGCAAAGTTTACCGCCATCCTTGCCCAGTACAATGTAACCATATTGGATATCGGCCAGGCTGTTATCCACGAGCACATCTCCCTTGGTATTTTGGCTGAAATCCCCTGTTCCTCAGATTTTTCCTTGATTTTCAAGGATATTTTGTTTGAAGGCCATAACATGGGTCTGACCATTGATATCAAACCAGTTGACCATGAAAATTATGAAAAATGGGTCCTTGCCCAGGGCAAGGAACGGCGGATTATCACCATTCTGGGAAGGACCATGACCGCTCATCAAATTTCTTCTGTTGCCTCGGTGATCGCCCAAAATAATCTGAATATCGATTCCATCATCCGGTTGACCGGTAGGCGTTCTTTTGTCCATCCCGATATCCGTCCCAAGGCAAGCGTCCAGTTTTCCGTTTCCGGCGTCCCTACCAATATTTCCCAAATGCGGGGAGAATTTATGAAAATTTCCCAGCAGGCTGGTATTGATATCTCTTTTCACGTGGACAATATTTATCGAAAAAACCGGAAGCTTGTGGTTTTTGATATGGATTCCACCCTGATCCAGGCCGAGGTGATTGTGGAATTGGCAAAGCTTGCCGGTGTGGGGGAAGAGGTGGATAAAATCACCGAGTCTGCCATGAGAGGAGAAATCGATTTTAAGGAGAGCTTTCGAAAACGGGTGGCCTTGCTCAAGGGTCTTGAACAGAGAAAAATTGAAAAAATCACCCATGAACTGCCCCTGACAGAAGGGGCACACCTGGTTACCAAAACCCTGAAAAGCCTGGGATATAAGCTGGGGATTCTGTCCGGCGGATTTACCTTTGTGGGAGAGTATTTACAGGATCTTCTCGGGTTTGACTATGTGTATGCTAATGACCTGGAAATTAAAGACGGGGTTGTGACGGGCAGGGTGACGGGGGAAATCGTGGATGGTGAGAGAAAGGCCTGTCTGCTCAGGGAGATTGCCCAGCGGGAAAATATTTCCATTGAACAGACCATTGCCGTGGGGGACGGGGCCAATGATCTGCCCATGATCAGTATCGCAGGGCTTGGAGTGGCCTTCAATGCCAAACCCATTGTCCGGGAAAAAGCTGCCAATGCCATCTCAACCATGGGTTTGGACGGCCTCCTGTACTTGATCGGAATCCACGATCGGGAGATCAAGCAGTCAAACCATCAGGCCTAGGGCTTATATCCTGCCGGGAATATAGGGGGTGGGATCTTTTATCCCGGCCTCTTTAAATCCTTTTATCCTATGGAGACATGAATCGCATTGCCCGCAGGAACGCCCCTGTTTGTCCGGGTCATAGCAGGAAATGGTCATGGAATAGTCAACCCCCAGGGCATGGCCTGTTGTGATGATCTGGGCCTTGGAGAAATGGATCAGGGGGGTCTCGATTGTAAGAATGGTTTCTTTTGTTACCCCGGTTTTTGTGGCCAGGTTGGCCATGGTTTGAAATGCCCCTATAAATTCGGGTTGGCAGTCGGGATAACCTGAATAATCCACAGCGGTTACCCCAATATAAATGGCCGCTGCTTTTAAAACTTCCGCCCATGCCAGGGCATAGGAGAGGAAAATGGTATTCCGGGCCGGAACATAGGTGATGGGGATCTCCTGTCCATCCAGTTGGTCCACCCGGTCATGTTTTGGTACGCTGATATCATCTGTCAGGGCAGAACCGCCAAATTGGCCCAGGTCAATCTTAATGATCTTATGGGCATTTGCCTTGAGGGCCTTTGCCACCTGTTTGGCACAGTCAAGCTATAGGGCATGGCGTTGGCCATATCTAAAGCTCAGGCTGTATATCTCATTGCCGGCGTCCTTTGCCATGGCCATGGCCGTGGTTGAGTCGATGCCTCCGCTGGAAAGCACGACAGCTCTTTTTTTCATGGGATACTTATACTCCTCTTTGATCGGGATTCCAGATAATTTTATGCTGTTGAAGGGAAAGCCTGGCCGGCAATATGTCTTCCAAAACCCAGGCAGCAAGGATTGCCGGGGTGATTTGACCGAAAACAGGGGATAGATGGATTCGGCTTTGATCTATGGACAATTTTTCAATAATAATGGCCCTGGCATATTCATAGTCCTGTCTGGATCCAATGACAAATTTGATCTCATCCCTCTTGGTAAGGTATGTCAGATTCTCATACAAAAATGAGTCGGGCTCATTGCTGGAAGGACACTTGATATCCAAATTTTTGATGCACCTGGGGTCAACGTCCCGGATGGATTGACTCCCATTGGTTTCAAGAAGCACCTGAAAATTTAAGTCAAGGAGCTGTGATATCAGCAGGGGTGTTTTTTCCTGCAGGAGGGGTTCCCCTCCGGTGATCTCAACCAGACTGCAGCCAAAGGCCCGTATCCGATCAATTATTTTTTAAATGGAGAGGCAGGTACTCTTCTCTCGTGCATAGCGGGTGTCACACCCGGCACAATCAAGGTTACAACCGGAAAGCCGGACAAATATGCAGGGAAGGCCTGTAAAACTAGATTCTCCCTGGAGACTGTAAAAAATCTCACATACCTTAAGGGACACTTATATCTCCTGGTAGGAAGAACCGCATCCCGGACTTTCAAATACCATGATCCGGGTCACCTTGATATGATCTGTGTTCAAGCGCAGTGACAATTCTTTGTAAATGAGTTTTGACAGGTTTTCCGAGGTGGGATTGATACTGCCAAATTCCAGTATGTCGTTGAGATTGGTATGGTCCAGTTTGCTCAAGACATCCTTGACCACTCCTTTTACATCCCTGAAGTCAATACCGAACCCCAGTTTATTGAGTTTTGTGCATTGGATATAGGCTTCAACAATCCAGTTGTGGCCGTGGATTCTGGAGCAGTTTCCATCATAGCCTTTTAAGGCATGGGCTGCTGCAAAATGGTCTTTTACATAAATTTCATACACACCGGACATAGCGTCGTCTCCCATAATGATAAAGGATTCTTTGTATAAATCTTACCATAAACTTTGTTCTGAGTCAAAAAAGGCAAGGATAAATTTATGGGGTTTTTTCTCGAAAATTGAGGGTTGGGTTGGGTTTTAAAAATGGAATAAGAAGTATTTCCCCAGCTCTCCAAAATGGTCATAGTCTGTAAATTCACACCCGATTGTTATGGGGGATGTGATTTTATTTATCCGAACTGTTTTTGAAATCATTGCGCTATTTGAATCGTCCAAGTTGAACTCAACCTGTAATCTATCTCCCTTTTTCAACGGAAAACTTTTCAATATTTTTATTTTAACCCCATGCTTGGAGATATCAACGATTGTTATGGGAATTTTCTGTTTTTTTTCAATCAAAAAACCTTTAAAATTTACTTCTTTTCTTATGGCGCGTCTTCTTTCCAACAATATGGAGAAACTGTTCTGACATTTGCATTTGTACTTCAATCTCACTTGTGTCTCGTGGCCAATGAATTTAGAGACATCCTTCTGGTAAGACTTGCCACACTTGGGACAAGTAAATGTGGCAATATGATTTGAGGTTACAAAAACCTTGATAGCCACCTGGGTTAACTCCTGCTATTCATAGATAAAATCTTTAATTAAGAGGGTGTAAAAAGCATGGGTCTTACAAAAAAACCGGTACCCACGGATGTTACCATGGATACCGGCATTGTATAATTTTGGTAGCGACGCAGAGATTTGAACTCCGGACCCTGCGGATATGAGCCGCATGCTCTAACCAACTGAGCTACGTCGCCGAAAAACCCAGAAAAGGTATCATAAGGTTGATTGACTTGTCAATTAGTATTTTATTTATATCCCATAATAAAATGCTTGGCACCCGCTATAATTCAACCACCTCAACCGTAAAGTTTTCCAGATTATCCGGCAGGTCTGAAAATACAATCATGAAGGGAACAAACCCTCCCGGCTTTACATTGGCATTTGAGTTGTGCGCCCCTTCCTTGGTGGCAAGTTGCTTTGTGATGTCCAGGATATTACCCGTTTTCAGGACCTCTTCCGAGATAATATTGCCGCAGAATGTGGTCAGGGTTTTGGCCTTGACTTTCCCCTTTGTGATCAATGTTCCCATGACCTGAATATAACTATAGGGGATGGTTGACGGGTTCTCAATTTGTCCGGTAATAATGAATAATTCTCCGGCGGTATCATTGGAAATAAATCTGCCGTTGACACTTCCCTCGTTGGGAATCGGTTTAAGGGCAACCTTTTGGGGCATCTCTTTTTTAAAATATTTTTCTATTATCGGTATTCTGACATCTGACAGATAGGGAATTTTATATCCAAGGGTCATACTGGCAATATAGGCACCTGCCACAAGAATAAAGAGTAATATCAGGAGCATGACAGGTCCCCCCATGCCAGATCTCTTTTTTCGTTTTCGGGGGCGACCGGGGTGTAGTTCAGGGTGATCCGATGTCGTTTCCTGATTCGGTTGAACTGCTAGCAATTGGCTTCCTGATAAAGTTTCATCTTCTGCAATGGGCTCGCCATCGGTGACGTCATAGGGGGTGATGTCATCAGGGTCCTGAAAATTTTCTTCAGGTTCGGTGTCCTGATCAAGCACCTGGTCGTAGGAAGAAAATGCATCCTCGGGTTCTATGTTTGCTTCATGGGGTTCACTGGACGGCTCCGGCCCTTCTTCGAGGTCAAGGCCTACCACTCCATTGTCAAGGGGCCTAAATGGATCTTCTTCAAGGTCCAAATTCAGTTCTGCCTCCTTGGGTGACGCCTCTGGGTCGTCAGTTTCCATGGTGAGATCGGGAAAGCTCATGTGCTGGTCATCTGAAGGTTCTAACTCCAGTGCCTGGGCAAGGTCTTGTTCTGGACCGGTTTCTTCAAAAACCAGGTCTGCATCCGGATCATCATCAAAGGAAAGGTCTGCTTCGAGTTCTTCTTCTTCAAGGGTAAGGGCATCCTGATCAAGGCTTGTATATTCATAGCTGTCAAAATCGTCCGGCGCTTCCAGATCTTTTGGGGGGGGCATCGCCTCGTCAGGATCGTCAAATTCAATGTCTGTGTCCTCAAAGGTCAGCTCATCCTCTGCAAATTCAATGTTGACATCTGTTTCATTGACATCTGATTCCGGATCAAAGTTGATTTCAATGTCAGTGGAATCTTTTTCGGGCGCTTCCATTTCAAGGCCGGTGTCGTTTGTTTCAAAATTTATGTCATCTATTTCAAAGCTGGTTTCTTGAAAATCCAATTCACTGTCATCGATTCCCAATTCACTGTCATCGATTTCCAATTCGAAGGTTTCCAAATCATCCGGGGCCTCTTCGGGAAGATCAAATGAAAGCTCTTCTTCAGGTTCAGGTGCCATGGGAGGTTCAGGAACCTGGGGGAAGACGGTGAAAATATGTTTGCACAAGCTGCAGCGGACTTTTGAGCCCCCAGCCGTTATCATGGATTCGTCAAGGTTAAAGCGTGTTGAACACTTTTCGCAGGTAATAATCATTGCGCTTCCCCCTATTCTTACAATTTCAGGTCATAGATTGCAGGCAGATTCCTGTATTTTTCATTGTAATCAAGCCCATAGCCTACAATGAATCCTTTATCAAGTGAAAAACAGGAATAGTTGATATCAATCTCAACCTCCCTGCGTTCTTGTTTGTTAATCAGAGAACATATTTTGATGGATCTGGGATTTAGGAGCTGAACAAATTCAACTATTTTTAACAGGGTGTTTCCCGTGTCCACAATATCTTCCACCAGCAAAACATCACGGCCTTCAAGTTCTAAGTCCGGCTGTTTGGTAAAGACAATTTGACCTGTGGACATGGTTCCATCATAGGAAGACGCCCCTATCAGATCAATCTCATGGTCAATGGATATCTTCCGGGTAAGATCTGCCAGGAAGATAAAGGATCTTTTTAATACGCCGATCAATACAAGGTCCAGATTTTCATAGTCCTTGCTGATCTTTTCCCCGGTTTTCTGGACCCGGGCTTTGATTTCTTTTTCGGAAATCAGGGGAATAAATTCTGGCATCAGATCTATAATCCTGTCTTTTCAAGTTCTTTAATAAGGTCTTTCTGTTTTTTGTCCAGTTTTTTTGGCATCATTATATTAATCACAACAAAGAGATCTCCGCAACCATTTCCTTTCATGTGGGGGATTCCATGGTTGGGAATCCTCATCTTTGACCGATGATTTGTTCCCGGGGGAAGGGTCAGGTTGAGGGCCTTCCCCGACGGGGTGGTGACCTCAATTTTGCCCCCGAGAAGGGCCTGGGACAGGCGCACCTCCTGGGCAAGAGAAATATCATTGCCTTCAATGGTGATGCCTTCCGGGGGGATGGGGTTGGATTTGATATACAGATTGCCCGTTGCGCCACCATTGGGGCTTGTCTCTCCTTTGCCCGTCAGCCGGATTTTTTTCCCCGGGGTGAGCCCTTTGGGAATGTTAACCTCAATGGCCTTGGCGGTTCCTCCCTGGCTGATGGTGATGGTTTTTTTGGTGCCATTGATGAGTTCATCAATGGTCAGCGGGAGCTCATACTCCAGATCCTTGCCCCGGACCGGGGCTTGCCGGCCGCCGCCACAGCCGCCGCCTGCGCCCTGGGAAAATGGGTTTCCCCCCATGCTGGAAAATCCTCCCCTGGAACGGCCTCGTCCCCCGCCTCCGCCAAAGCCGAATTCCTTTAGGATATCCCCCATGTCAAAGTTCCTGAAAATATCTTCCTGGGAAAACCGCTGCTGGAAATCAGCAGACCCATAGGTGTCATATTGATTCTTCTTTTTAGAGTCACTGAGAACAGCATAGGCTTCAGATATTTTTTTGAATTTGTCTTCAAGGCCTTTATCTCCATCGGTTTTATCCGGGTGGTATTTTAAAGCCAGTTTCCTGTAGGCTTTTTTTATTTCAGCGGGACTTGCTGTTTTGGTGATACCCAGTATGCTGTAATAGTCATCGGCCATATCGTTTTCCTTATTTTTACAAAATAGTTACAAAATGTTATAATTTATGATGTTTGTGAGCTAAATAATAAGCGCCAACCCGTCCAAGTCAAGATTCTTTGTTCTTTTGAAAGGCGGCAATTGCCACCATTAAAACCGAAATAGCCGCTGGTGTTATTCCGTCGGTCCTCGATGCCTGGCCAAGGGATGTGGGTTGTATGAGGCCAAGTTTTTCCCTGAGCTCATTTGAAAGTCCATGGGCATTGGCATAGTCAAATTTTTCCGGGATTCTTATTTTTTCTAAGTCTTTGAACTTTTCGATTTCATTGAGCTGGCGTTGGATATATCCTTCATATTTTATTTCGATTTCCACCTGGTTTTGGGCCCGGGCGTGGAGGGGTGAAAGCGCCGGAGAAATTTTGTTTAAGGCCCCATAGGTGAGCTCTGCTCTCTTTAACAATTGTTCAAGCTTTACCCCGGTGGTGATGGGATTGGTTTTATGATCGACAAGAAATGCATTGACTGCCTCATTGGGCTTGATCACGGTGTTTTTAACTCTGTCAATTTCTTGTTGGGTCTGGGACTGTATTTCCCTGCAAAAATCCAAATGTTCTTTGTCAATGAGTCCATACTCATATCCCATGCGGGCCAGCCTCAGATCGGCATTGTCTTCCCGCAGCAGGAGGCGGTATTCTGCCCTTGAGGTGAACATACGGTAGGGTTCCTGGGTTCCCCTGGTTACAAGATCGTCCACCATGACCCCCATATAGGCCTGGGACCTGTCAAGGACAAAGGACTCCCTTTTCTGGACCCTGCAGGCGGCATTGACCCCGGCCCACAACCCTTGGGCACCTGCTTCTTCATAACCCGAAGTCCCATTGATCTGACCGGCCAGAAAAAGGCCCTTCATTTTTTTGACTTCCAGGCCCGGGGTAAGCTCCAACGGGTTGACATAGTCATATTCAATGGCATAGGCCGGCCGCATGATCTGAGCCTGTTCCAGCCCCCGAACCGATCTTACGATCTGGTATTGGATCTCAAGGGGCATGCTGTTGCCGAGACCGGAAGCATAGATCTCCTTGGATTCAATTCCTTCATATTCCAAAATCACATGGTGGCTGTCCCTGTCGGGGAATTTGACGATCTTGTCTTCAAAGGAGGGGCAATATCGGGCAGACTTTCCCTTGATCTGACCGCCGTAGAGGGCTGAAAATTTAAGGTTTTTCCGGATGATCTCATGGGTGGCAGGATTGGTCTCCCCCATGAAACTGGGCAGCATGGGATTGGTGATTTCCCGGGTGGAAAAAGAAAAGGGCTTGGCAATAGTGTCTGCCCCATGGAGGTTAAATTGGGAAAAATCGATGCTGTCTGCATGGAGCCGAGGCGGGGTGCCGGTTTTCATCCGGCCCATGTCAAGACCGATCTTGGCAAGGCTTTGGGCCAGGCCGATGGAGGAAAATTCACCGGCTCGGCCGGCATCTATTCGGGTGGATCCGATATGGACCGTGCCCCGTAAAAATGTGCCCGTTGCAATGACAATCGAAAGCGCCGTGTATTCAAACCCGGTCTGGTCAACGATGCCCTTTACCTGGTTGCCTTCCAGGAGGAGGGACTGCACCATGGCCTGCTTTAAGTCAAGGCCCGGTGCTGTTTCAAGCACTTCCTTCATCTTTCTCGAATACATGACCTTGTCGTTCTGGGTCCGGGTGGAATGAACCGCAGGTCCTTTTTTTGTATTCAGGGTCCTGTACTGAATGGCAGACCAATCCGAGACCTTGGCCATCTGACCTCCAAGGGCATCAATCTCCTTTACCAGCTGGCCCTTGGCCATACCGCCAATGGAAGGGCTGCAGGGCATGGCCGCAATTTTATCCATGTCAATGGTCAGTAACAGGGTTTGGCACCCCATTCTTGCGGCAGCAAGGGCTGCCTCACACCCGGCATGGCCGGCACCGATTACAATGACATCATAGTCTCGTTTATAAAAATTCATAACCAGTTAATATAGGAGCGCTTATGAATTTGGTCAAGATCCAGACGACATTAATTGCAGATTAATCTGTGTTTTTTTAATGGTATTTCATTTGTTGACCATGAGATTGCAGCCTGCCTGTCAGTCTTCACTGGTAATCATGTCTGAAAACCCGCCCCTTTTTTAAGAGGACCTGTACTGTTATCGGATATGATGATACATATTCAAGCAAAAGAACTTTGGATTTTTATGGGAAATGGATACGAATGGATAAAGAAAAACGATATTCAGATTATAATGGATATTTGAGAAAATTATTTGGGATGCGGGTACAAAAGATCTCTGTCGATGCAGGGCTTTCCTGCCCCAACCGGGACGGATCGCTGTCCAGACGAGGCTGTATCTATTGCAATGCCAAGGGGTCCGGGTCCGGAGCCTTTGCCAGGGGGCTTTCCATTACCCAGCAGATTGAAGCCGGCAGGATCGGTATGATAAAAAAATACAAGGCCAAAAAATTTCTTGCCTATTTTCAATCCTATACCAACACCTATACCTCCTGTGCCCACATGAAGGCCTTATATGACGAGGCCCTTGCCTGTGAGGGAATGGTGGGAATAGCCATTGGTACCCGGCCCGATTGTGTGGATGAACAAAAAATTGATTTGATCCAGTCCTATACAAACCAGTACCTGGTATGGTTGGAATACGGTCTCCAATCTGTCCATGATATCACCTTGTCCCGGATCAATAGGGGGCATGATTTTAAGGATTTTGTCCGGGCTGTTGACATGACCCGGGGCAGGGGAATCAACATCTGTGTCCATGTTATTTTGGGGCTGCCCGGTGAAGACAGGGCCATGATGCTGGAAACTGCCAGGGTCCTTGCCAATATGGGGATCAACGGGGTGAAAATTCATTTGCTCTATGTGATCAAGGATACCGCCCTTGACCGAATGTGGCAAAAGGGGGACTACACGTGCATGGAACAACGAGACTATGTGGACATGGTTTGCGATTTTTTGGAACGGCTCCCCAAAGAGATCATTATCCAGCGCATCACCGGCGACCCCCATGGAGAAGAACTCAGGGCGCCGGCCTGGGCGGGACGGTACAGGGAAACCTTTAATATGATCCAGCAGACCCTGGAAAAACGCGATTCTTTCCAGGGCCAAAAAGTTTAAGTAAAAACTCCCATGCAAGGATCCCCTGCTCTGGGAATAATGATTGACCATTGGAAATTGTCTTTGCCTGTCAGCGCACTTAACGAAATGGCTGGCAGGAGAGATGGTGTTCTCTCCAGCTTAAATCGATTTTAATCCAGGACAACGGGATTGGCATCGGGGTTAAAGGGATTTTTCCTTGCTGCAAGGGAAAACAGATAGGCGTATTGTTCCTTTAAGTGTTCAAGATAATCAAGCCATTGAAGTGCCAGTCGTTTATACGCACGGTTGAAATCCCCTGAAAGATGCCGGATATCCGATTCAGGCAGGCTTTCAAAACTTTCCCTTGAGTTCAGTTCATCCATAAGGTGAAATAAGGCCAGCAAGGTTTCGCTGAACCCTTCATTTTCAATGAGTACTGGGTTTTCAATGAGATCAATTAAAAATTGTCTTTTCTCCATGAAAAAATTGCAAAAGCCCTTTAGCTGGGAAGGATCCACCGATAGATCATAGGCATGTGTTGCCAGGGTGTTTTTGGCATTTTTAAACTCTTTTTTTCCCCATTTCGTGTCCATGAGAAGCATGGGTCTCAGGAGGGCTATGTTTTTGTCCTGGTGTGAGAAACGATTGATGAGACCATATCCGATTTCGCTGAAGAAGGTTCCCAGGACCATGTTTACTTTTTTCATCCGGGTGGTTGTTTCCCGTTTAACCATGAGAAGTTCCGTGGCATTGGCAATGACACCCAAAAAAGTTGCCCCCCCCATCATGATGAGAAAAACAGCAAATAGCTGGCCTTGAGGGGTTGTGGGATGAATATCTCCATAGCCCACAGTGGACATGGTCACGATGTTGTAATAAATGGCCTCTGCAAAGGTCAGCTTGAGAAGCTTCATAAATCCCAGTGTGCCCACAAGGGTGAGCACTAGGAATAAAAACAGAAAAATTTTCAGTCTTCTTTTGGTATCAGCCATCTCTTTCTCCTTCTTTGTTAAACAAATATGAGATAAAAAAGCGTACCAGAACTTTTGCCGAAATGAAAGGTTCCTTCCCTGATATAGGTTCAAAGTTGTTTATCCTTTTTATTTGTTATCGGGAAGAGAAAAAAGATATCCTTGATGAATTTCTGAAAAGTGAAGACTTTAAGGAGGGCATCCAGTCTTTTCTTGAGAGAAGAGATGCTGATTTTAAAGGGGTTTAAAATTTTATAGTGGTGACGCTTTCCCCCAGGGACTTTTCCCACCAGGGGGAGCCCAGCGTCTGGCCCTGTGTCTGGGCATATAGGGCAATGGTTTCTCCCGCCATCGGGGTGGCAATGGGTATCTGATTTGACTGGGCTGCACGGGTCAGCCGCTGCATGGGTTCATACCAGGGATGCAGGGCCAGGTTGAAGGTTCCCCAGTGAATGGGGTGCAATAGGTTTCCTTTCAAATCCTTATGGGCCTGGACCGTCTCTTCCGGGAACATGTGAACCTTGTGCCAGCGCTTGTTGTAAGCACCGCATTCAATAAAGGTGATGTCAAATGGGCCACAGGCGTCTCCGATGGTTTTAAATCCGTCAAAATATCCGGAATCTCCGCTGAAAAAGAGGGTGTGATCAGGGGAGGCAATAACCCAGGATGCCCAGAGGGCTTTGTTCCGATCCCCCAAGGTCCGGCCGGAGAAATGCTGGGCAGGGGTGGCGGTTATTAACAGGTATTCATCAAACGCATAGGATTCCCACCAGGCAAGTTCAATGATTTTACTATCCGGGATTCCCCAGGTGGCAAGGTGTTTGCCGACCCCCAGGGGAGTGACAAATTTTTGGGTGATATTTTTTAACAGGCGTATGGAATATTTATTCAAGTGATCATAGTGGTCATGGGAGATAATCACCAGATCAATATCAGGAAGGGTTGCCGGGTCGATGGGAAGCCTGCCGTTAAACCGGGTCGGGCCCACAAGGGATACTTTTTTTTCAAATACCGGGTCTGTTAAGACCCTATACCCGTCTATATTGATCATCAAAGAGGAATGACCCAGCCAGGTGCTGTTCAATTGGTGGTGGCCCGGGGTTTTAAAATGGGACAGGTCAACGGGCCTAACCGGTAATTTCCAATCGGGTGTCCTGTCGTTTTTATCAAAAAGAAATTGCCAGGCGGAGGAGATATGTTTTTTAAAGGTCATGTTCAGCGCTCTGGATAAGGGGTTTAAGGGATGTCGCTAACATTAAGGCAAGGGTGCATAAAACTGCCAGAATCATAAAGACCATTTTATAACTTGCGCTCAGGTCAAAAATATATCCCGCCATAAATGGGCCGATGGCCCCTCCGATGGTGCTGCAAAATATGACAATTCCAAAGAGAAGGCCATGGGCTTTTGTCCCGAAAAATTTAGCGATCAGGGGGGAGACCAGGGAGAAAAATCCGCCGTGGGCAAACCCGTACACAGCAGCAAACAGATAGAACATCCCCAGGGTTTGTACCGCCTGCAAAAAGACAAGGGAGGAGAGTAAACACAGAAGGCAGATCAACAGGGCTGATTTTTCACCAATTTTATCAGCTGCCCCGCCCATCAAAAACCGGCCCGCAATGCTGACGCCGCCTATGGTTGATAAAATGCCGGCGGAAAAGCCCGACGGGATGCCAAGGTCAATGGCATGCTGAACAATGTGTATAAGAATGGTATATACACAAAAAAGAATAATAAAATAGATGAAACAAATTGTCCATAATTGCCGGGTGGCAATGGCCTCTTGAAAGGTTAATCCCTCTTCTGATTTGTTTTTTGCCTGGGCTGTCCCCTGGATTTTATTGTCAATGAATTGTGATTTCAAGATTGGATCCCGAACCAGAAACTGGGCAAAGAATAAAACAGAGAGGGTGATCATAAACGCCAGCACCATAAAGGCTATTCGCCACCCATACTGCTGTATCAGCCAGGTGATGAAAAAGGGCATGGTGAGCATGCCGACCCCTGTCCCGACTTTGATGATGCCGCTCATCATCCCCCGGTTTTTCTTAAACCACCTGGATACGGTGGATAGGGGGATAACGTCAATGCCGCCAAGGCCGATACCGGTAATCAACCCATAGAAAAGATACAGTTGCCAGGCTTGGTGAAGTGTTGCCATCAGAAAAAACCCAAGGCCTAGGAAGACACCGCATCCACTCATGATGACCCGGGGGCCGAATTTGTCGTTCAGGTTTCCCAGAACCATGCTGGAAGATCCGTGGACTAAAAATCCCAGGGAGGCAGCTCCTGAAATGGTGGCCCGTGACCATCCAAACTCCTTGATCAAGGGATCAAAGAATACGCCGAAACTATTGCTGATACCCCAGACAAAGGCCTGGATGAAAAATCCGGATAAAATAATAATGTAGCCATAGAAAAAAGGGCTTTTTTGATGCTCAGCCATTATGATTTGCCCGTTGCTTGATCGGGAAACAGGCCTTGTGTCCTGCCATCTTTAAGATTCACCAGCCCTTGTTCACAGATGCGCAGATAGGGGATAGCCGCCCCGGTCAGGGTGGTAAGAGTCAGCACTGGATCTGGAAAATCAACCCCGAGTTCTGCCATGATTGTTTTGATTTGTTCCATGTGATCGGCTATCTCTTCAACGGGCAGCTCGGATATGATGCCAAAAACAGGCAATGCCATCTCGTGGCGGATTTTGTTGTTTTCGCAGATCACAATTCCCCCCTGGAGATCATGGATTCGATTGACTGCCAGGGCCATGTCCGCTCCATTGGTGCCCACAACAATGATGCAGGCGGTGTCCCAGGCAGCGCTGCAGGCCATTGCACCGGATATCAGGTTGAACCCTTTGATGAGGCCGGTAAAACTCTTTCCGGGGGTATGGGCCCGGTCCACGGCGGTTATCTTTACCAGATTTGTTTTAAGGTTCTCCTTGAGTTCGCCGTTCACCACCTCTACCTCTTCAATGATTTCCCGGGTGACAAGGTCGGTCACCATCTCAATGATTCTCATTTTGTTTTTTGGGGCATCATTCTCGAGCTTAATTCTGAAATCATCTGGGGTTAATTTTCTGGGGAGGGTCACGGTGTTGAGGCTTTCATGGGTGTAGGAATGGTGCCGGGGGCTAACGGACAATTGGCCGTTTTCAGCAATGACGCACCCATTGCTGATGACCGTTTCTGCCCGGATGGTCCAGGGATCAGGGATGATGACCATGTCCGCCATTTTTCCCGGGGCAATACTGCCAATGGCATGGTCCAGCCCAAAATGTTCGGCCACGTTCAGGGTGGCCATTTGCACGGCTGCGATGGGATTAAATCCATAGTCAATGGCCTTTTGCACCAGGTATTCCATGTATCCCAGGTCCAGGAGATCGGCAGGGGAAATCCCGTCGGTGGCCAGGATGAGCCGTCGAAGGCTGACGCCCTGGTCCTTGATCGCTGAAATGGCTTCCAGGTCCCGGCGGATGCTGCCTTCCCTTGCCATTACATAAATTCCCATGCGTAATCTTTCCAAGGTCTCTTCTGCGGTGGTGGGCTCGTGGCAGGAAGAAATTCCCAGGGCCGCATAGGCAGACAATTTGTTCCCCCGGGCACCGGCAGAATGGCCTTCAAGATGTTTTCCGTGTCCCAGAACCGTTTCAAAATTGGCCAGGAATCGGTCTGGATTTTGAAATACAGACTGCCAATAGGACTCTCCCATGCCCAGGATATCTTCCCGGGCCATGAGTCGCTCCATGATTTTTGGGGGGACCCCCAGGCAGGAGTTGCTGATGGACCCCATGCCCGGGGCTGTGGCCAGCAGTTTAATGGGCTGGTCCTTTAAGGAGGCCAGAAAATCCATCACCCCGTCAACCCCTGCCACGGGAAAGACTTCCATGGATTCGGTAATGATAGTGGTGGTACCGCCCTTCATGGCGTGGTTTAAAAATTCGGGAATGCTCAGCCACAGGGCCAGGTGGGTATGCCCATCTATAAGGCCTGGGATCAGGGTGCTTCCCTTTGCATCCATCACCCTTGTCCCAGGGCCGATGGTGTGGGTTGCATCCGGGCCTGTCAGGGCAATACGCCTTCCTTTTATGGCGACGCAATAATTGTCCAGGATTTCGCTGGTATAGACGTTCATCAGACGCCCGTTGATCACAACCAGGTCTGCCTTTTCTTTGCCCAGGGCGACCTGGCTCAGTTCTTTCATTTCCCGGGCCGTTAATTTGAGTTGCGGCTTGTTTTTGTCCCTGTTCATCTCTTGTGTCCTTGTGAAAATGAGTTCTGTCTTCTAAAAGGGGCCAAACCCCATTGCCACGGCTATCATGAGAAATATCATGGAAATAAGCACAATGCCCACCTGAACCTTCCAGGTCCAGCGCATCCATTTGGGATAGGAAACCACGGTAAAGCTTAGACCAATGAGCAGCAGGGCATTGGTGGGGAAAACCATGTTGGAGAATCCGTCTCCCAGGTCAAAGGCAAAGACGGCTGTCTGCCGGGTCAGTCCCACCAGATCGGCCAGGGGGGCAATGATGGGCATGACCAGAAAAGCCTTGGCCGAGGCCGATGAGATAAAAAAGTTCAGGGCCAGGGTCAGCAGATAAATATAAAAGCCGGCCTGATAGGGGTTGGTTCCCTGAATCGTTTCCGAAGCATAAAAGAGGATGGTGTCCATGACATGGCCCCGGGTCATGATATGGGGGACACTCATGGCAAGGAGGATCAGCACAATGCCCGGCAGCATATTATTGGCCCCCGAGCCCAGCACCTTAAATAAGCGTTTCCAGGAGTATCCTACAATACGTCCGGCACCGGCACCGCCGATGAGAAAAAGAAGGGCAACCGTGGGGAAGGCGGCATCGGACGGCAGGGCGGGTACAAGACCTGCCAACACCATGAAAACAACGGCGATTCCCATACAGACGCCAAACCAGATGGCAGCCTTTACCTTGCACGGATCGCTTGCCTGGTGGTTGCCTAAAATTTTTTCAGCGCTGAACCGTTCCCGGATCCTGTTGTCTGCTTCATAAACCGGTGAGAGGGTGGGGTCTTGTTCAATTTTCCGGGCATAGCGGCTCACAAAGGTATAGCACAGGAGATAGATGACTATGAAAAAAATGATCCGAAACCAGGCCCCTGAAAAAAGGGGGAGGCCGGACAATTCCTGGGCCACGGCAATGGTAAAGGGGTTGGTCACGGCAGCAGAAAACCCAAAGGTCAGGGCCAGCATACTCATGCCCAATCCGGTCAGAGAATCCCATCCCAATGCCAGGGACAGGGGCACAATGATGACAATCAGTGGCACCAGGGCTTCATAGACTCCCACAAAGGCCGCAAGAAACATCATGACAAAGATGATGACCCCCATGAGGCGGTACTTGTTATCCTTAAAGCGTTTTACGGTACCGGCCAGCAGCTCCTGCATGATCCCTCCCTTTTCCAGAACCGTAAAGGAGCCGCCCAGAAAAATCATGAACAAAGAGAGCACCAGGATCATGAGCCAATTGTCCCCCCAGATTACCTCAATGGGGGCGGTGAACCACCGCCAGGCGGGAAAGACCGCCTCTTCCAGGTATTGAAAGGAGCCTGCCACAACTGCCATCCTGCCGTCAATGACAACCCGTTCATAGGCCCCGGCCGGAATCCACCGGGTTAAAAAACCTGAAAAAATGATCAGGACCATTAAAATACTCAGGGCCGTGAGAAAGGGTTTGAGTCCGATTCTGAGCATGGAATCTTCCGGTGAGGTCTGCAGGTCTGTTGGATGGTCCGCCATGGTGTATCCTCTTTGTTTAGAATCGTTTAGGGTTGCTTAGAGTTGGGAAAAGAGCTGAAGGTAAAATTTTAATCCATTTTCCAGGTTTTCAAGGGAGACGCGTTCATTCACCCCGTGGATGGTGGCAATATCTTCAGGTCTCAGCACCAGGGGGGTGAACCGTAAAATTTGGTCGGTGAGCTCCCGGTAATATTTGGAATCGGTGGATCCATTGACCAGAAAGGGAACAGCAATGGTGTCCGGATGGGTGCTGGCCAGGACTTTTTGGATCAGCTGGAAGCCCGTTCCTTTGGGATCGCTTGCCGTTATTGGATTGTTGGCCGGCCAGTTTCCTGCATCCGCAAAGGTTAAAGCCTTGTCCTTGAGAACCTGTTTGTGCCGTTTTTGCAGTTGATCAATGGTGTCTCCGGGAAGGATCCGGTGATTGACCAGGCAGGAGGCTTCTCCCGGCAGGATATTTTCCTGCTCTCCTGAATTAAATACCGTGACGGCCTGGGTGGTTCGGATCAGGCTGTCCGTGGTCTTGTTTTTGGAAAAAATATAACGGATTAAAGGGGAAAAGAGCCAGAGATTGGCAAAGATAACGCCAAGGGCAGGGGAAACATGGGGAACAAATCGTTCCAGCATATTTCGCATCACCGGATCAAGGCGGCTGGGGAACCTTGTCTTTTCCAGGCGGACAATGCCCCGGGCCAGACGGCCGATGGCCGTGCCTTCCCTTTCGGGCATGGAAGAATGACCGCTCTTTCCAGGTGTTGTGATTTTAAAGGTCACCATTCCCTTTTCCGCCAGCCCGATCAATGCCGCCGGCTGCCCCTTGAGAAAGGCCAGTTGATCCCGGGCAATCACGGCGCCTTCATCCATAATAAATTCAAAGGACAGGCCCCGTTCTTTGAAAATACTAGCCATGTTCCTTGCCCCTTCTGTCCCGGCAATTTCTTCATCCCCGCCAAAGGCAAAATAAATATCTCTGTCCGGTTGCCATCCCCGGGTCAGAAGGAGTTCTGCTGTTTCCATCTGAAAGGCGAGCTGGGACTTGATGTCCAGCGTTCCCCTTCCCCAGAGAATCCCTTCCTTTATCTTTCCGCTGAAGGGGGGCTCTGTCCAGGCTTCATCTCCTTTTTCCTCTGCCGGCACCACATCGTAATGGGCCAAAAAGAGCACCGGCTGCCGGTCAGAGTTTTTGCCTTTCCAATGATAGACAAGTCCAAAATTTCCATGGACTTCCTGCGTAAGTGTCGCATGTACCCGTGGATAAAGGGTGATTAATTCTTCCTGGAACCGGGAAAAAAGAGCGAGATCCCGTTTGCTGCGATTGGTCCAGGAGACCGTGGGAATTTGAATCAACCGGGCAAGGCGCTGGGCAAACCCGGTGATGTCAACCAGGGAATCGGTCGGATGTTTCTGATCCCCGAGGGCAGAATCCAAGGGTTTATACTGCTTTTTCATTGAAAGATACCGGAAAACAAGGGTCAGGATCAGACCGACTGCTGCCAGGAGCAAGAGTGCCGAAATTAAGGAGTTGGGCATCATATTAAAAGTCCCCTTGGGTTAGGATAAGTCTGAGCTATAAGACAGGATCCTGGTTCTTGTCAAGAGACACAAGAAAAAACCAATGAACAATGGTCATGGTTTATCCCATGTAACCCGAGGGTGAAAAACTCGAAATCAAAGTGCCGTATTTTCAAACAGTTGGTTTATGCCGTTTAAATAATCTATATTTCTACAAGGTTTTGACAGATGATCAATATATAAATCTTTTTTCTTTAAGTCTTTAATAGACTCCAAAAATTCTATGTTACCGGAAATAAAAAGTATTGGAATACTTTTATTTTTTTTCCGGACATGATGATATATGTCCATACCGTTAAATTTTCCTGGAAGAACATAGTCCAAACTTATTAAATCATATTTATTTCTATTCATTAAATCTAAGGCAACCTGACCGTTACTGGCGATATCTACTTTATGATTGCAAGGTTTATGTGTCAGTATATTATACTGGACACCTGAAATATCCTGCTCGTCTTCAACAATAAGGATATACTTTTCAAAAGGGATATTCTCTTTTTTAACCTCTTGAATTTCTTCATTTGTTAATTCTTTTTTAGTAAGCGGCAAGTTTATAGTGACCTTTGTACCCTTTTGAAATTCGGAATGGATTGAAATGCTGCCCTTATGCTGTTCAATATATTTTTTCACATTTGACATGCCATAGCCGGTTCCCTTAATATCTGGTTTATACATACCGGTTATATCTTTACTGCCTTTAAGGGTAAAGGAAGGCTCATAAATTTCACCGAGAAAATCTGGAGGGATGCCGCATCCGTTATCTTCAATTTCTATAAAAACGAATTCCCCCTGAGGATATGTATGA
Source organism: Desulfoconvexum algidum (assembly GCF_055382125.1). Taxonomy (NCBI): domain Bacteria; kingdom Pseudomonadati; phylum Thermodesulfobacteriota; class Desulfobacteria; order Desulfobacterales; family Desulfobacteraceae; genus Desulfoconvexum; species Desulfoconvexum algidum. The sequence goes on from NZ_AP042394.1 coordinate 310,504, forward strand.
ACAATAATTTCCGGTCGCTCAGTAAGGCTTACGGCATGAATTGAATTTTGAAGAAGATTTACCATTGCATGTTCGATCATGCCCGAATCAGCAAGGAGTTCAGGTATGTTGTGGCTGTATCGCCTCATCACATTTATATTTTCCAAATCTTTTTTTAAGAGATTTAAAACAAGGTCCATTTTTTCATCAATTGAAAAGAATTCCTGTTTGGGTTCCTGGTCCTTGGCAAAGGCTACAAGGTTCCTTGTCAAATTTTTCCCACGAATGGTCTGATTATAAATCAATTCCAGTGTCTTTTTTGTCTGGTCATCCGGACAGTCAATCAGGGCAAGTTCACTGTTGCCCATTATAATGCCCAAAATATTGTTAAAATCATGAGCCATTTTACCTGCTATCTGTCCAACCAAAGCTAATTTTTTTTGTTCACTTGCAACTTTTTGAGCATCTATTTTTTCTTTTTCTGCTTTTTTAAGTTCAGTAATATCATGAACAACAACCCTTGAACCTATCAATTTTTCATTTTTATAAATATAATCATTGTTCAAAACAACACACAATTTCTGGCCATTTTTTTTTATAATGTTGTATTCAAACGTGTCAGAAAAATTTTTTTCAGCAGAAAATATTTCAAGTCTTCTAATGTATATTTTTTGACTGTCTTCGGTTAAAAGATCAAGGGGATTCATGGTTAAAAATTCATTTTCTGAGTAACCAGAATTTTTGCACATAATCTCATTTACATTAATGAATTTATTTTTTATAAAATCGATTTCATAAATTCCTGCCGGGACATTATTGAATAGATGTTTGTATTTTTTTTCACTTTCTCGAAGCGTCCTCTGGTTCATATTCAAAGCATCAGCCATGTCATAAAAAGCCTTGGTTAGTGTCCCCAGTTCACCGGGATTGACTATCCGTTCGCTAGGAGCGTCAAGATCCCCCAGTGACAATTTGTGTGTCAAAGCAACAAGACTTTGTACCGGGGCAATCACCATTTTTTTGGCGACCACCCATGCGATGATAAGAGACAGAACCGTGGTCAGGAGCATCAACAGCAAGTTTCTGATCAAAGCAGCCCTGGCAGGCCCAAGGACGTAGTCTTCAGGGATACCGACCCACACATATAGATAAGGAATCTCTTCTTGATCAAGGCGAATTTTCTCATAGGAAAATATTCGACCTATACCGTCTGATCCAGTACCAAAAAATATTCCATAATCCCCACCTTTATTGGCAATGTCCCAGGAAGAGGCTTTAATTGGCTTGCCAATCGGATTGGTATTTTTTTGAATGGGATGGTAAAATATTCGGATTCCCTTATAGTCAGTTACGGCTACAAAAGATTTTTCGGGTAGTGTTGAGACGTCATAGAAGTGGGAAAAAACATCTAATTGGATTACAGCCGTCAGAACCGCCTTGAGCCTGGCTTCTTTGTCAAAAACTGGAAATGCAAACGAAAATGCTGGAGTTGAGGTTCCTATCCTGGTTTGAATATATTCTCCAACTGCAAATTTTTTTCTATCTATTGCTTCCATAATATGTTTGCGATCCGCTATATTTGTTCGGGTAAAAGTTTTACCCGAAGCGATGACCTCCCCTTTGAGATCAACTAACGCAATATTATTATAGTTTGGATTATGCTCCAGGATAGACTTTAGAATAGCAGTGCTTTTAACTGAATCCATGTCTTGAATTGAGGGCAATATAGATAGAACAGAAAGAATTTGCATCGTAGACAGGGTAATATTTTTTTGAGATTCAGCCATGGTGCGGGTCAGAAGCAATACATCAGATTTGGCATCTTTGATGAGATGCTGCCTTAGCTCTACGCCGGAATATAAAAGTATGGCGAGGCAAGGAATAACTGCAAACAATATCAGTAGAGCCACTTTATTACTAATTGATTTTAAGTTGAATTTTTTCAGATCTTGCTCTCTAAGTATCAGGTATCGACCATGTTTGGATGCATGGAATTTACGTTACATTAAAAATCGGTATAACGCAAAAAAAATCTACGGAGACATGCTATAACGCAAAAATTTTTCGTACATTTAAAATGGAAAGAGGGGGGATCAAGCCTCATTTTGTTTTTTTTTCTTATAAGCTTCAAAGTCGAGGGGAATTATGGGTGGCAGTTGTGGCGCTATTGGGTCATTTTCGGGATCCACGGGGGCGGCATTGCCATTGGTTTGTTCTGTTTGAGAACGCCGAAATTCTTTGAATTCAGCAGACATATCGGTGATGACGGTGGTCAATTGATTTAATGATGCCAATACCTGAATTGACAGGGAATTGTCCCCTGTAGAAACAGGCGCTTTCGACGGAGGTGGCTGGGGAGAGTTTTGAACTGCGTCCGGGGCCTTGGCCGGTTTTGTTTTTTCCCTTTTAGGGAGTTTTAAGCGGGTCCCTGCAACTTCCATGTACTTTTCCCAAAATTTTTCAAATGCAATGTCACTTGTACCGGCACCTGGATTGTCGAGCAGAAAACCAGCCAGTTGCTCAATGCTGGCAGCTGCACGTGACGAAGGATACAGCAAGGTGAAAGGACGCTGCCGGGTGACCGCTGCGGACACGGTTTCATCAGCGGGAAGGCAGCCGGCATAGGAAATTTCGATGGGAAGATATTGTTTTACCGTTTGGTTGAATTTATCGAATACGGCTCTGGCAAAGCGTTCGTTTTTCGCCTTGTTCATGACCACCTTCACTGGATCGCGGTAGCCGTTCAAGGAAAGCACCTTCAACAGCGAGTAGCCGTCGGTCAGCGACGTGGGTTCGGAAGTCACCACCAGGAGCACCTCTTGGGAAGCCATGCAAAAGGAAAGGACATCCCTGGATATACCGGCCGAAGTATCAAAGAACAGGACATCGTAGTCTTCCAGACAGGAGAAGGATTCGATCAGTTGGGACACACCCTCTGGCGTCATGGCAGCCAATTTTTCCACACCGGTACCACCGGGAATGATGTCTACGCCGCAGGTATCGTGGATCAGAATATCCGAGATGCGTTTCTCCCCGTTCACCACTTCCTCCAGCGTATGCTCCGGATGAATTCCCATCAAAATATTGATGTTGCCCAACCCAAGATCCGCATCAAAAATGCAGGGCCTTAATCCTGCCCTTGCAAACTGAACCGCCAGATTTACGCAGATATTGGTTTTGCCAACCCCGCCTTTTCCGCTGGTAACGGTGATTACCCGTTTCATTCCTTCCTTCCTTTTTATAGTACCGGCGCCGCAAAGAGTTCTGACTTCCACCCTTTAACGATACATCGAAATTGGACGCCGGAGCAACCGTAAGTGTTGCAGATTGTATTGAAATTTTCTTCAATAAATTCGATGAACCAGGTTTCTTCCTGGGGAATATTTTCATCCCCTCCTGCCAATTCTATCTGGGGTTTGTAGGCCTGGTATAACGATTTGATCTGTGCGTGTTGATTTTTCAGATGATCGATCACCACCACGACTTCGTCTGAATTTTGCTGCCCGGAAAGAAATCGGTTGACAGGTCTGGGCAGCACCTCTCCGTAAAGCAGGGCGTATAGCTGTTCAAATTTTTCATCGGTGATCAGCACACAGGTCATCTGAATTTTCGGATAGCGAGATTTCAACCCTTGCATGCTCCAGATCCTGGCCGGATTGGACACGCCAAGGGTCAGGTTGTCACCATTCCAGAAAAGGGGGAGAATTTGATGCTCACAGGCATAGCGTTGGCCGATGATATTACGCAGATCGACTTTTTGTTTTTCATAGTAAATATATCCATCAAGTTTTTGGAACGGGGTGTTGTACTGAATGGAAAGGGCAAAGTAGAGCTGGTCTAAAGCCACCCATTTATTTTCCAGTAGTATTTTACCAAGGGCCTTATGGGCGTCGGACTGTAATGCAAGGGCTTTTTCAAGATCCGCCTCGTGAATCATGTCCTGCTGTAAAAGGATCTGCCCCAGCTTCAGGTCGCGGCTGAACCTGCGGAAGGCGTGATTCAATTCGGACAGGGTGACGCGGTTCTGTTCATATAGGATCTCACAAGTTGATTTTTTGTAATTCTTGAGCTTTATCGCCGATTCCAGATCGCCCTCCTGGATCAACCGGTGTTTGATGGCCTGTTTGGCAAGAAGAAGGGTGTCCAACTGCTCGTAAACCAATTCTTTTCGATCCGTATCTGAAAAATATCCTTTTGTGAATAAAAGCTGGCTTAGGCGACGACCGAGCTGCTTGACCTTCCTTTGGCATTCCTCCAGTTGATCCTGGGAGATCATTGCCTTTTCAACTGCCCGTTTTCCGATCTGCATCTGCATTGACGGAAGGGATAGGAGTTTCATCAATTGGTTTTGGGTTACTTTTTTTTGGCCCAGGAGAATAAACCCCAATTGTTTTTTAGATTGCTCGATATGGGTCTTCCGGATGCCCTGGGCTTCAGCCATCTCTTGGGAGGATACGAATCCTTCGGCCACCAGGAGTTCCTCGATTTTCAGGCGCGCCGTTTTGTCTTCCATCCCCTAGGACCTCTCTGCTGAAATATACAGGTTTTCAAAAAATAAGTTCCGAACTTTTGTCATTTATTCGCCTCCGCTTCGTCCTGCCTGCGGGCCGCTTCAACCAGAATATACATGAGGGGGCGATTGATTTCAGTGCGCCTCTCAGGGTCTGCATGGGTGACCTCAAGGGTTGCATCCTCCCAGTTTATGATGTCATAGGCGGCATCCTCGTTTTTACTTTCCCCTGTTTCAGCTCCAATCAACTGGCCTTTCCGGAAAAACAAAAATCCGAATCTGTCGGCGGATCGTACCTGGATGGTGCATGTTTTTTCTTCCATTTCGATCATCTGGAGAAAGGCCGTTGTGCTGAATCCTTCGATTTCCCCTTTTGGATCGGATCGCAGGTGGTTCCAGATTTCCGTCAGAACTATCGGTATCTCCAGTGGTTTTTCAAAAATGGCACCCAGATTGATATCGGGCACCGAAGCCTGGAATTCAGATGCTGGATGCCAGGTCATCAAAAACAAGACTATATTCGGCTCACGTCTGTGAATGGCCTTTAAAAACTGGATAACGTCCATGTCCGGTATGCTCAGGTCTACTGCGATCACATGTATTTTTATGAATTTTATGAGTTCAAGGGCTATCTTGCCGTTTTCGGCCGTGAGCACATCGTACTGGCCCGTGGCTTTCACTGCTGCTGCAAACACACTTAATACTTCCGGATCATCATCGACAATTAGTATTTTATGTCCGTGGGAAGATGCAGCATCAGATGTCTTGGCCCAATGGCGATTTTGGTGGTATTGTTCGACCCCTTCCTGCAGCGCTTTTTTAAGCACATGGTGCTTGCAGGGCTTGATCAGGAACCTGAAGATTTTACCCCCGTTCAGGGCCTTGAGAGAAGCATCCAGTTTGCCATGGCTGGTAAGCATGACAATTACGCTGTCGGGGTCTATCTTTTTTGCCTTTTCCACAAACTGGAATCCGTTCATCCCAACCATGTTGAGGCCAGTGATTATAACGGTGTAGGGGCCCTTCCCTGCCACTGCGTTGAGTCCCTCCCTGCCGCCTTGGGCGATATCAATATCAAATATTTTATTCAGGCGTCGTTGCGTGAGCTTCATTAAGGCGAGATCTTCGCCAACAAACAACATTTTATCCATCTGATCGGTAAACCCCGTATAAAACTGGTTCCGGCACCTTGAGTTAGCTGGATTGACTCTGGGTGACGGTGACATTAAAACTTATATCAATAATGTGTTTCCTATACCATGCCATGGAAGATAGTAAAATGTTTTTTGTTGGAGGCGTTTAATAAAAAGTTGACCAAGGCTTTATTCGCTTGTGATGGCCCTGCATGAATTTTCCCAACGGATTGACTTCAGGCAAAGTCCCTGTTAATTTTAATGGTTTTCTTTTTTAACCTTAAAAAAAGGAGCAGATCATGGAAAAAAAAGTTCTTGTCCCTGTGGCCCAGGGCACGGAGGAGATGGAGGCCATAATCATCATTGACGTTCTCCGGCGGGCAGGTGCGAAGGTGGTTGTTGCGTCTGTGGACAAACTTTATATCAAAGCCTCGAGGGGAATTGAGTTTAAGGCAGACCGATTGATCAAAGATTGTATGGATGATTCTTTTGATCTGATTGTCCTTCCCGGCGGAATTCCCGGGGCTCAAAATCTTCGGGACTCAAAAGAGCTTGAAACCCTTCTTAAACGACAGGCAGCCCAGCAAAAATTTTACGGGGCGATTTGTGCTTCTCCAGCAGTGGTATTGCACCACCATGGTCTGGTTACCCCGGGAAAAGTGACCTGCCATCCTGGATTTGTGGACCTGATCGACAAGGGAAATATTGTTGAACAGAATGTGGTGATAGACAACAATTGCATCACCAGTCGGGGGGCCGGAACTGCTTGTGATTTCGCACTTACCCTGGTTGAACTTCTCTATTCCCGGGAAAAGAAAAAACAGGTGGCCCAGGGGCTTGCCCTGGTGATTGACTGATTTTACAACCTCATTTCATCTCTGGATATTTTGAAAAATAGAGAATAAAAGACAGGCACCACAACCAGGGTCAGTGCCGTGGCGACCAAAAGCCCGCCCATGATGGTGGCGGCCATGGAAGCGAAAAACGGATGGAACAGCAAGGGGGCCATCCCCAGGATGGTGGTGCCGGCTGCCATGGTCACCGGCCTCAGACGGCTGATCGTGGCATCCAGGACAGCCTGATACCGGGTTTTTCCAGCGTTTACTTCCTCGGAAACCTGGTCTAAAAGAACAATGGCATTTTTCACCAGCATGCCGGTGAGTCCTAGAAACCCCAGGATGGACATGAATCCAAAGGGCAGAGAAAAGGTCAGCAATCCCAGGGTGACCCCCACAAAGGAAAAGGGGATGCATAAAAATATGATGACAGCTTCCCTGAGCCCATTGAACAGACAGACTACCAGGACAAACATTCCCAGGAGGCAGACCGGGAAAAGGGCCTTGATCGAAGCCTGGCCCTTGGCGCTCTGTTCTGATTCTCCGCCCCATTCAAGGGAAACGCCAGGGGGCAGTTTGATGGCTTCAAGCAGCGGACGGACTTTCGCCTCCAGATCAGATGCCTGACCCCAGGCCTGGTCACACTGAACTGTGATGGTGGGCATGCGGCTGCGCCGTTTCACCAGGGGCAGCTCCTGGGCCAGTTCCAGTTTTTCCACCACCTGCTCCACCGGCACATAGCGATTCAAGGGCTTGCTGAACACCTGGATCTGCTGAAACTGATCCACATTAGCCCGTTCCCCTGGCAACGGTCGGGACACAATGGGGATGAGTTCATCACTCTCCCGGTAGAGGCCCACGGTAAGGCCGGAAAAATTCCAGTTAAAGGCCTGGGCGACATCTGCACGGGTAATGCCGGTTCTGCGGCCCTGGGTTTCGGTAAACACAGGTTTTAATACTTTAACCGGCTGGCGCCAGTCATCGCGTATATTGACGGCCTGATCAAGGGAATGAAGCCTCTTTTTGGCCTGGTCCGCCACCTGCCTGAGCTGATCAATATCCGGTCCCCGAAACCTTGCCTCTACGGCATATGGGACCGGAGGACCTTCTTTAAACCGCTGGGCCTTGAATTCAGAATCGGGAAATTCCTTGGCAATATAGGCCTGAATTTTGGGGATGAGATCTGATACTGAATGGTAATCATCCACCTGGACCAGCAACTGTCCGTAACTGGTATTGGGGGGCTGGTAATGGTAATTGAGCACAAAGCGAAGGGACCCTTCCCCTATAAAGGAAGTGACCTGTTCAACAGTGTCCAGGGATTGGATGTATTGGCCGATTTTTAAGATGTCCGCTTCCACCTCTTTAATATGGGTGCCCTGGACCCTCCAATAGTCCACAAAAAACTGGTTTCGTGTGGATTCGGGAAAAAAATACTTGGGCACGGCCCTGAACCCCACCACGGATCCTGCCAAAACCAGGCACAAGACCACCAGGGTGATGACCCGCCGCTGGATACAGCCATGGAGAAATTGTCTGAACCGTTTATAAAAGGGGCGGTCATAGGGATCCGTTTTTGTGTCAGCGGGCAGTTTAAGCCATCGGATACACATCACCGGGGTAATGGTCAGGGCAAAGACCCAGCTTAGGGACAGGGAAATGGCCATGACATAAAAAAGGCTCCGGCAAAATTCTCCAGAAGCGCTGGGATTCAGGCCCACGGGTACAAAGGCTAAAATGGCCACCAGGGTCGCTCCCAGCAAGGGCCACATGGTGGAAGAGATTGCTGTCTGGGCCGCTTCGGATTTGGAATCCCCCCGGGCCATGCGAACCAGGTAGACATCGGTGACCACAATGGCATTGTCCACTAAAATTCCCAGGGCAAGCACCAGGGCGCCCAGGGAAATCAGCTGCAGGGTAATGTCCATGAGGAACATCCCCACAAAGGTGCCCAGGATGGTGAGCACCAGCACTGTGCCGATGAGCAGTCCGGATCGAAGCCCCATGAAAAAAAGGAGTAAAAGAACGACAATGGCCACGGCCTCGGCCAGGTTGACCATGAATTCATCCAGAGACTGGGTAACCCTTGCGGCCTGGAAATTGATGATATCCACCTGCAACCCCTGGGGTTTCATGGATTCCAAAGAGGCGATCTTGTCCATGACAGCAGCCCCCATGCGGACCACATTCCCTCCTTTCTCCGTTGACACGCCAAGGCCCACGGCCTGGTTCCCGTTATACAGCATCTTGTTACTGCCCGGTTCCCGGTACCCCCTGAAGACCCGGGCAATATCCCCCAGCCTGAAAAGTTTGCCCCCAAGACCTGCGATGTAAAGATCGGCAATTGCCTTTTCTCCGGACAGATCACCCGTGGGACTGAACCGGATGTATTCCGGGCCGTGTTTCACCTTGCCGGCCGGGGTGATCAGGTTTTGGGATGCCAGGGTGCCAAAGATCTGGTCCGGGGAAATCCCCAGCTGGGAAAGCCGTGATCTGGAAAATTCCACATAGACCACCTCGGTCTGATCCCCCCAGATATCTATTTTGGCCACCTCATCCACTAGAAGCAGCTCTTTTTTCAGATATTTGGCATAGTCCTTGAGTTCCCGGGTGGAAAACCCCTCTCCAGAGATGGCAAAATACACTCCGTACACATCCCCAAAATCATCTTTAACCCTGGCAGGCCCAGCTCCTGGAGGCAGGTAAGCATTGATGTCATTGACCTTTCGACGCAGTTCATCCCAGATCTGGGGGATCTGGGTGCCGTCAAACTCAGGCTTGATTTCCACATAGACAATAGAGAGTCCTTCCTGGGAAATGGACTTCACATAATCCAGTTGCCCCAGGCTCTGAACCGCCTGTTCAATTTTGTTGGTTACCTCTTTTTCCACTTCCAGAGCCGAGGCCCCGGCATAGGGGGTCAGGACCATGGCGGTCTTGATGGTGAAATCCGGATAGGCCAGCCGGCCCAGTTTCTGGTAGGTAATAAGTCCTGCTCCTGCGATAAGTATCGAGAGGAGGACCCAGATCAACCTTGTATTTAAAATAGCCTTTGCAAATTTCAAGGGTTATTGCGCTCCCTGTTGTTCCGGAGTTTCAAAGGTCAGTGCTTCTCCCTGGCGGATAAAGGCGCTGCCCTGGGCTACCACCAGGTCTGATTTGGACAGCCCTGTCACCATGACCTGGGTACCCTTTGCCAGGGCCTCAAAGGTGATGGCCCGGCGAAGGGCTTTCCCTGTCTCGGGATCCACGATAAAGACATGGGCTGAGTTGCCGGCGACGCCTAAAAGGCTTTGGAGGGGAATGGCAAGGCCCTGGGATTGGGAGGAAGTTGCGCCCATCGAAAGTCTTATTTCAGCGGTCATCCCCGGAAAAATAACATCCCCGGGGCCGGGCGCAACGGTAAACACAAATTCATAGGTGCCGGTCGCCTGGTCTGCCCGGCTGCTAAATTGTGACAACCTGGCCTTAAATTCACGGTTTTTATGGGTAAGAAACAGGGCCGTATACCGGATGCTGGGGCTTCGGTCCATGAAAAGTCCCACCTGATTTTCCGGCACTGCAACCGGGATTTCCAGGAGCGAAATATCATCCAGGGTCATGACTGGCTCTCCCTGGCGGACCATTTCATGCTTCTGGGGCAGCCGCTGGGTCACCACTCCGTTAAAGGGGGCCAAGAGCCGGGTATCGTCCAGCTGGTCCCGTGCAATGTCAAGGCGGATCCTGAGCTCTTCAATACTGGCCCTGGCCGCCGTGATATCTTCTCGCCTGGCGCCGCTCTTGTCCCTAGCCAGCTGCTGTTCCAGAGAAGCGACCTTGGCCCCAAGACCCTGGACACTTGTTTTGGCCCGGTCATAGGATTGCTCGGTCACGGCCTGTTTTTTGTACAGGATGTCATAGCGTTCCAGTTCTTTTCTGGCCAGACTAAGATCGGCCCTGGCCGCGGTAAGGGAGGACTCTATAATACGGAGGTCTTCCTGCCTGGCGCCGGCTTTCATCTTTAATAAATTGGCCTGGGCCGAGGCAAGTTTGCTTTCCATGATTTTTACCTGGTGCCGGTAATCCCGGTCATCCAGCTCCAGAAGCAAGGTCCCTTTTTTTACTGGGTCCCCCGGGTTGGCATAGATTCCTACCAGCGGACCTGACACCCGGAAAAACAAGGTTGCCTTTTGGCTGGCCCGGGCTCGTCCGGGAAGGGTAATGGCGGTTCCGCCTGTAATCGAATCGGGATGGACCACTCCCACGGTTCTGGCCTGTTTTTCCAATCCTTTGGATTGGGCTGCATCCGTTGTTCCTGTGGCGGCTGACACCAGATGGGTTTTTACCAGCCCTGTCTGCCATGCCAGGCCGGCAGCCAGGCAAAGCAGAATACTTAAGGCCCCAATGCCCCACCCTCTATTTTTCTTCATTGATTTATTTCCTCTTTTTTATTTAACCAGGTCAGGGTATCTCTTGTACCGTGACCTGTTAGAAATGTTCTCAGAAGCAACCAGGGAGCCTGTTTGGAAGCGATATCCCCGCTTTCCACCTTTTCCCAGGCACAAAAAATAAGGCTGTCAAGACTGGCTACCAGCCAGACCAAAGGGATTTCAGGGCTGACAACCCCCTCATCTTTCAGCGCCTGGGCAAGCTTTCTCGCCTGGGCCAGATGCCGAAGATAGCTGGCCTTGACCCGGGGTTCAGCTTCTTTGGACGGGTGATCAAAATAGGCAGACACATTGAGGCTGGCCCCAAGGGGAACCAACCGTGTCACAATATTGACCAATTTGTCCCTTGCCGGCAGTTGGCTTTCCAGAATCGGCTTGATCACTGCTTGGAGTTCTTCTCCGGCCGCCAGTTTTATGGCATTGATAAGATCTGCCCTGGACGTAAAATAACGATACAGGGTGGCTCGCCCCACCCCGGCAGCCCGGGCAATCTCATCTATCCCCGCATTGACATTTTGTGCCAAACACTCAATGGACAGTTTAATAATTCGTTCCTTTGTGTCCTGGCTCATACTTTCCCCCAATATAAACAAACTCACATGATACTTTTGTGTCTCATGTGAGATGTAAAAATACAGCATTTTATTATCTTGTCAACCCAAATTTTTGAATCCTTGGGTCTGTTTTTTTTATCTCCATAAAAATATATTAAAGTAGAAAAAGAGAATAGGAGAAATCTCAATGGGTAATTGGTTGTTTGTGCTTAGGCTCTCAACATGGGGGTATTTTTTTTGTTCTTATGGGATGCACCTCTTCTTTTAAGTCCCTTCCCCCGGCGGCGGAACTTGATTTTCAAAAACGCGTCCAAACACAGATCCAGGGGAACCACCCGGTTGGGCTTTGTTTTTACAAATCTGGATCTGGGGACCAAATATTTTAATGTCGATGTGGTGGGAGATGACAAAGAGCTGTTCAAGGACCGGGCCCAAAAAAAGCAGGATGCCGGCATAAGTGTTACGGCAACGGTGCTTACTTCAAGGGACTGTGTGGCAAGATTTGGTGCCAATCTCTACCAGAGAAATATTCAACCTGTCTGGCTGGAAATAGAAAACGGCACAGATGAACCGATGTGGTTCATGCCCCTGGTGAAAACATTCGGGTATGTGAAAGGGGTTGGGGCGGCACCCTATTCAGACCCCCGGGGGAATCTGACCGGAGATCCCTATTTTACCGATGGCAATCGGGCGGTTCTTTGGATCTCAAGCCAATCCAAAGCCTTTTCAGAGGTCGAGTGGATCGACTGGGAAAAACCGACGAAACAATAGATTAAATCCCGCATTGGTAAGACAACATCCAATTTTGAGTTTTTTAGAAAATAATTTTCTTAGCTTGATAATACAAAAAAAAAAGGATAATTAAAAAGGTAATCACCAGATCGCCAATTAACCTTATTTCAAGGAAGTAATGATGAAACCAAAAATTATTATAGTGATGATTGTATTGACGATTGTTCTGGCGACACAGACCGTATTGGCACTTCGTTGCGGCAACCTTTTTGTCGAACCGGGTGTCACCAGTGCTGAAATCCTGGCCAATTGCGGGGACCCCATCTTAAAAGAAGCCTTAGGGGCTGCTGGTAAATCCGGAGCCATCAAAGAACGGTGGACCTATGGCCCCAAGTCTGGATATTACTATTTTTTATATTTTAAAGCCGGGGTTCTTGAAAAGGTGGAATCCAAAAAAGAATAGGCCTCGCCTGAATAAAAATCGATTTTTAAAAAAAGAGCAGTTTTGGGTGGGAAAGCCCATACAATCGGTTAAATACAAATTTAAATTAGTCGAGTTTTTTTGTGTTGGGGTGAGCGGATATGGATGATCAGCCAAGCTATGCAGAATTGCAATCAAGGATTGAAGCCCTTAAAAAAGAAGTTTTTAACTTTCAAAAGGTTCGGCAGGTACTCGATGAAGACCGGGAGCGATTGGAGATAATTTTGTCTTCACTCAATACGGGACTTGCGGTGATCAATCCAGACATGACCATTGACTGGGTCAATGCCGAGACAGCCAAAATACTTCCCTGGGACGAGCTTGTGGGCAAGGTCTGCTATGAAGCTGCCGGTGGCTTGAAAGAACCCTGTGAGGGGTGTGGGGCTCTCAAAGCTTTTGCCGACGGACAAATACACGAAACCTTTCGCCAGAGTCCTGTGGACGGGAAATGGCATCAAATCGTATCCGTTCCCATAAAGGATGGTGAGGGCCAGGTGGCCAAAGTGCTTGAGAGTGTCACCGACATCACCCAACTCAAACAGGCTGAGAAGGGTTTGGAACAGACCATAAAAGAGTTGAAAGCCTTAAAAGAGCAACTGGAAGAAGAAAATATCTTTCTCAAGGAAGAGATCCATACGGTCCAGGGTTTTGAGGAAATCGTAGGCAAGAGCAATCCGCTTTTGTATGTACTGTCCAAGGTGAACCAGGTGGCCCAGGCCGATACCACAGTTCTGATCCAGGGGGAAACAGGCGTGGGAAAAGACCTCGTTGCCCGGGCCATTCACCAGGCAAGCCCCTGGTCTGCCGGGCCCTTTGTAAAGGTGAACTGCCCGTCGATTTCTCCCCAACTCATAGAAAGTGAGCTCTTCGGCCATGAACCCGGGGCATTCACCGGCGCAAACGGTCTTCGAAAGGGCCGCTTTGAAATGGCCCGGGGCGGGACGATTTTTCTTGATGAAATCAGTGAAATATCTTTGGAAGTCCAGGCCAAGCTGTTGGGGGTGCTCCAGGAAAAGAAATTTGAAAGGGTGGGGGGGTCTAAAACTATTTCAGTGGAGGTCCGCATCATCGCTGCTACAAACCGCAATTTAACAGAGGAAATATCAGGCGGCCGGTTTCGAAGCGACCTTTACTATCGGTTGAACGTTTTCCCCATCACCGTGCCGCCGCTGCGAAATCGGCGGGAGGACATTCCCCTTTTGGTTGAACATTTTGTTGCCATGTTTGTGAAAAGAAGCGGAAAAAGAATTGATCAGATTCCCAAACCCCTCATGGAGCGCCTGGTTGATTATCATTGGCCGGGAAATGTTCGGGAATTGTGCAACGTGATCGAACGGGCCAGCATCACCTGCCCCGGCCCGGAGCTGCGGCTGTCGGAACCCCTCAGTCTGGATTTGCCGGCCTCCCATGGATCGGTTGACTTGCCGGATAGTTTTTTAAGTCTGGAGGAGATGGAGCGCTGCCACATCCTTAATGCCCTTAAAACCACTTCCTGGTGTGTCAGCGGAGAAGGGGGGGCTGCAAAACTTTTGAAGATCAACCCCTCCACATTGAGAAATCGCATGAAAAAACTGGGTTTGAAAAGATCCTGATAATGTTGATTCTTCCCTGAACTGTCTGTTGTGACTATTCCGGATCGAGGTTCGCCGTATGTGGCTGCCATATAAGGAGAATTCGCCTTATATGGCGAAATGGGATTGTCCTGTTCAAAACGCCTCCCTGAATAAAATATATCAATAACCAATATATTTCAATCGTTTACCATATTGTTGATACTCTGGCCTTTCGAGGCTCACTTCTTGAAAGGGTAATTGAGAGAGTCTTTGTGAAAGTATTCCACCGGTAACAAAAATATAAATCCAAAAAGTGGAGGTCTCCAATGGTTGGGTTAGAAATCTTGGTTACGATTCAACCAGAGAAGCGATTTGAGTTTTTGCAGGCAGTTGAGCTTTTGACCCAGCCAAAGCCTGTCAACCTGGGCTGTATTGAACAGACGCTTTTTGAGAAAACAGGAGAGCCCAATGCGTTTTTATGGCGGGAAGAGTGGGAAAATGATGAATTCCTTAATACCCGTCAACAAACCGAACAGTTCAGGTCCCTGCTTGGGGCCGTGGAAGTTCTTGGTGCCCTGATAAGGATCCGTAAGTTTACCGTAATCAAAGCGTAGATTGGGATGAAGAAAAATATTAATTTTTGGAGGAAACCCATGGGAAAAAGATTGCCAGCAGTATTGTGTTTTGTTTTTTTAGTCACCCTTTGTCTCTGCCTTCCGGTCCAGGCCGACGGCGGGGATGATCTTCGGTCCAAGGCCCAGAATCCGGTCAGTTCTATGTACAGCCTGCCCCTGAAGTTCACGGCAGATTTTAACGCCCCCAACGGCAGCGCTTTTATCATGAACGTTAACCCGGTGATTCCGGTCACCGTGGGGGACTGGAATTTCATCAGCCGGGCCCTTATCCCTCTGGTGGTAAGTGTGGACGGCTATATTGAGGGAACCCCGGAAATCCCCAGCGGAAGTCCTTCCAATGACCGGAATACCGGCATCGGGGACATCAATTATTCGCTGTATATATCTCCTGCCAAGCCCGCTAAGATGATTTGGGGCCTGGGGCCCTCCATCACCATGCCCACAGCATCCAACGATTCTTTAGGGTCCGGGAAATGGAGTGCAGGAGGGGCCGGTGTCGTGCTGTTTCAGCCCAAGTGGGGCACCTATGGGGGCCTGGTTCGTCAGCTCTGGGACTTTGCCGGTGACAGCGACAGGGGGGGGGTCAACCAGACCCTTATAGAACCTTTTATTAATTACAATTTGAAAGACGGCTGGTATCTGATCTCGGACTCGATTATCACCGCCAATTGGTATGCCGATTCATCCAATCGGTGGACGGTCCCTCTGGGCGGCGGTGCCGGTAAATTGTTCACCATCGGCAAACAGGTCATTAATTCACGGTTAGAAGCCTATTATAATGTGGTACAGCCGGACGGGGCACCGGAATGGAGTACCACCTTCACCTTCCAGTTTTTGTTTCCAAAATAAGGAATAGCTATTGGATTTAACCGATGATGAAGTTGTTATAAAAACAAAGCGTAAATCGTTTGGTCAACAATAAATAGTTTCAAGACAAGGAAAAATAAAATGATTAAGACATCTGTAGTTAAACGTTTAATTTCAGTCATGGCCTTATTTTTTTTAATGGGATGTACAGCAAAGGAGCATGTTCCCATACCGTCATTCTCGGCAGCAGCGATTGAGGCTGGCATGTATCAGCCAAAGGTTGATAATTTTCTCATCGTCTTTGATGCGTCTATTTCCATGAAAAATAAAATTAAAGAAGAAGTTAAATTGGATATCGCAAAGGCCCTTGTGGATCGAATGAATCAAACCATACCGGAGATGGGCCAAACAGCAGGGCTCAGATCCTTTGGCCATGCCCCTGAAGTATCAAAGGTGTATACCAGCCTTTTGTACGGAATGGCAGCGTATTCCACCCAGGATCTGAACAAAAAATTTAATATCTCCAAAGCTGGCGGGTTGAGCAAGCTTGAGGCTGCCCTCGATGCCGCCCAGATGGACTTTGAAAAACTTTCCGGTGCCCATCATGCCGTTATCATCATCAGTGACGGGCTTGACCTGAACCCAGCTGCCCTTGCCAGTGCCCAGAGCTTAAAAGATAAATATGGTCCGTCCATCTGTTTTTATACGGTTCAGGTTGGAGATGCACCCGAGGGAAAAGAAGTTCTGCAGCAAATTGCAAACATAGGGGGGTGCGGGTTTTATTCAGGACATGAAAGCCTTTTAACCAGTGCCGGCATGGCTAAATTTGTTGAAAACGAATTTCTTGCAGAAAAACCCAAGAAAGTTGTTAAAGCTGCTCCTGCAGCAGTGGTTGTTCCTGCCGTTGACCGAGACACAGATAACGATGGGGTCTTAAATGAAGACGATAAATGCCCCAACACGCCGGATGGTGCCAGTGTCAATGCTGCCGGCTGCTGGGCATTCAGTAACGCAGCTCTGTTTGACTTTGATAAAGCCAAGATCAAACCTGCATCCTACCCAATGCTTGGCGAAGCGGTTACAATCCTTGAAAAGAACCCTTCCATGAAGGTGTCCCTCCAGGGCCATACCGATAATATTGGTAATGCCGAGTACAACATGGGGCTTTCCCTTAGAAGAGCAAATGCCATTAAAACGTATCTTGTGGAAAAAGGGATTGCCGAAGACAGGCTGGAAACAGAAGGGTTTGGATCAACAAAACCGCTTTCCTCCAATAGTTCTGAAAGTGGACGTTCTTTAAACAGAAGGGTTGTACTACAGCCGCGATAAACCCAATTTGCTCAAAATAAATCTATTTTGTAGTTAGCATTATAAACAATTAACATGGAGGAAAAAAATGAAAAAAACATTGAACCTAAAACCTTTTACCCTGGCCATGATAGCCCTGCTGGGCTTGGTCCTTTTTTACCCTTCGGTCTATGCCGCGGATAAACCCAATATCCTCGTTCTCTGGGGTGATGATATCGGCATCGAAAATATCAGCCATAACAATCGCGGCTTGATGGGGTATATGACGCCGAACATTGACACCATCGCCAAAGAAGGCGTGGGCTTCACTGACTATTATGCTCAACAAAGCTGCACGGCAGGTCGAGCGGCTTTTGTCGGCGGTAGTGTCCCTGTCCGCAGTGGTATGACCAAGGTCGGTATGCCAGGCGCGAAGGAAGGCTGGCAGAAAACCGATGTGACCATGGCCACGGTACTAAAAAGCCAGGGTTACGCCACCGGCCAGTTTGGCAAAAATCACCTAGGCGATCTCGATGACCATCTGCCGACAATGCACGGTTTTGACGAGTTCATGGGCAATCTCTATCATTTGAACGCCGAAGAAGAACCGGAGCACAGAGACTATCCGAAAGATCCCGCGTTTCGTAAAAAATATGGCCCGCGCGGGGTGATCCATTCCTGGGCTGATGGCAAGGGTGGGCAGAATATTGAAGACACTGGCCTGCTGACCATAAAGCGCATGGAAACAGTTGATGATGAAACTGTTGCAGCCGCAAAGAAGTTCATTACAGAGCAGGTCAAAGCTGACAAACCATTTTTTGTTTGGTGGAACGGCACGCGCATGCATTTTCGCACCCATATAAAGGAAGAACATATTGGTCTTTCAGGGCAAGATGAATACGGTGACGGCATGGTTGAACACGATATGCATGTTGGCGAGTTCCTCACGTTGCTGGATGAGCTGGGTGTGGCCGATAACACGATTGTTCAGTATTCCACCGATAACGGTGTGCACTATAATTCATGGCCCGATGCTGGCACCACGCCATTCCGCAGTGAAAAGAACACCAACTGGGAAGGTGCTTATCGTGTGCCTGCCTTTATAAAATGGCCCGGTCATTTCCCTGAAGGCGTAACCCTCAATGGTATTGTTGCACACGAAGACTGGCTGCCTACCTTTGCTGCTATTGCTGGTGCGCCCGATATCAAGGAAAAGCTTTTGAAGGGTGTAGAGCTCAATGGTCGTACGTATAAAAACCACCTTGATGGCTATAACCAGCTCGATTATCTGACAGGCAAGGTGAAAGAGTCGCCGCGCAATGAGTTCGTCTATGTAAATGATACCGGCGAGATTGTTGCTGCCCGCGTCGATGACTGGAAGATTACCTACCAGGTGATGCGTGCTCAAACAATGGCTATCTGGCTAGAACCATTTGTGCAGTTGCGCGCACCATTGATTTTCAACCTCAGACGCGATCCGTTTGAAAGAGCCCAGCATAACTCCAACACCTATTACGACTGGTGGCTCGATCACGCTTTTGCTATTGTGCCAATCACTCAAGAAGTCGGGGAGTTCCTCATGACCTTCAAGGACTTTCCGCCTAGTGGGACACCAGGTTCGTTCAACTTGACGAAGATGCAGAAACAGATCGAAGAAGCGAATAAGGCCGGGCAGTAACTTGTAGTTTCAAACAGCATATTTAAAACAAGGCCGTACCTGTTACGGCCTTGTTTGTGCAAGCAGTTGTGGTATTGGAACGTTTTAGAAAAAGCTTGACAAGTCTTTCTATTGACAGTTTCAAGTGCACTTAGCGTTAGCTGGACCCTTATCAAACATGGAGGCGTACAATAACAATGAAAGATATCTTTCGAATTAAAATAATAGTAATGCTTGCTGTTTTTTTATCTGTTCCTGTCTTTAATACCCATTTGGGTATTGCAGGAGATCGGATTTGGGTATGAATATCGGTTTACTGACCGCTGGACCGCAGGTGTCATGGCCCAGGCTTTTTATCTGAAACTATCCGACGATGCATTAGATTTTTCAGGCAGTGTGCTGAGTTTAGGGCTAAGGACAGAATACTGGTTTTTCAACAATGTAGGTCTCGGGGCAGCATTGAACTATTTTAATATAAATGTCGATGTGGAGGATGATGACTGGCGCGGTGATCTGGATTACCAGTATTTTGGTCCCCAGATTTACCTACCCGTAAGGTTCTGAAAAAGTTGATAGTATAGGATATTTCCAATGCTCAGAAATTATTTACAATCAAAAAAATGTATCGTTATGATTTTCTTTTTCAACCTGATGGGACTTCTTCTGGTGATGTCGGCTTCCGGAACCCAGGAACTGAACCGGGAAGTTGCCGCCAGGATGAACAAAGTATGGACCGGGGATTATGATGAGATGGTCGAGCGAAAGTTTATCCGGGTACTGGTGCCCTACAGCAAAACCTTTTATTTTCTGGATGGCGCCCAGCCAAAGGGTGCAACCTATGAAATGGTGAAGCTTTTTGAAAAAGAATTAAATGAGAAGTTGAAAACCCGGAAAGATCTTTCCGGGCTTGAAATACATGTCCGGAAATCGAGCAGTTATTACCAGAGTCTGATGACCCTGAATGCTGAACTGATCAAGGCAGGTAACGCCAAGGTAAATATTCAGGAAGCCAATGAATACCTGGAGGATGAAGACCTGCTTGAGATGGTAAATGCAGGTCTTTTGCCCATGGCCGTGGTGGACAGTCATAAAGCCGAATTCTGGGCTCAGATTTTTGATAAGATTACCCTGCACCCGACAATCACCTTCCGGGAGAACGGCCAGATTGCCTGGGCTGTCAGGAAAAATACCCCGGGTCTTATGGCGGTTGTAAATGCCTTTGTAAAGAAAAACAAAAAAGGCTCGCTCATGGGAAATATTATTTTCAAGCGCTACCTGAAAAAAGCGGGCTATGTAAAATCCAGCATGGATGAAGCAGATAAAAAACGATTTGAAGATACCCTTGATCTGTTTAAAAAATATGGAGACCAGTACAAATTTGACTGGCTGATGCTGGCAGCTCTGGCCTATCAGGAGTCTACCATCGATCAGAGCAAAAAGAGCCATGTGGGGGCTGTCGGTGTTATGCAGGTTATGCCGTCTACTGCTAAAGACAAAAATGTCGGTATTCCGAATATTGATCAAATAGACCCTAATATCCATGCTGGTACAAAGTACCTGCGGTTTATGATGGACCGGTATTTTGATGATCCTGATATCGACACCCTCAACCGGGGGCTCTTTTCATTTGCCTCCTATAATGCCGGCCCGGCCAAAGTATCACAACTCAGGAAGGAAGCTGCGAAAATGGGCCTTGATCCCAATGTATGGTTCGGCAATGTTGAAATTGTCGCGGCAAAGCGAATCGGAAGGGAGACGGTTCAGTATGTGAGTAATATATTTAAATACTATCTGACGTATCGGTATATATCAGAGCGGAACAATTCAAAAAAGGAAAAAAGTGATCAGTGAGCTTTTTTGGGGATAATAATCAGATTTATGGACATCTTTGGTGCCATTGTTCTGTAAAAGGGAGTATATGATGTGTTTATTTAAAAATTGGCTGTGGCATGTTATGATTTTAGGTGTTTTTCTGGTGATGACTGGATGTGGTGGTTCATCAACCCATTTGGTTGAATCGTGGCAGGAACCTTCCTTTGCAGACAAGCCCCTTGGGAAGATTCTCGTTCTCGGGGTCTTTAACGAAGACGATATCCGTCAGCTTTATGAGAAGGGTGTTGTAAATGCCCTTGAGGATAACGGAGGGACAGCCGTTGCCGGGTATACCCTCATGCCTAAGGTGGGGGATTATGACGAAAAAGAAGAGATCATTGCTGCCTTGGAAAAATCCAATGCCGATGCAGTGATGATTGCCACCCTGGTGGGGTTTGATGAGAAGGAAGACTATCGGGCACCCCAAGCAGCTTATGTTCCAACCATGGGCATGGGATTCGGGATGTCTGATTATTATGCTGTGTCCTATAGCAGAGTATATGACTACGGACATACCGTGACTGAGACCACTGTGAAACTTGAAATTACAGTGTTTTCTGCTAAAACCAGAAAAATGGTATGGGCCGGATCTACGAAGAGTGTGAATCCGAAATCCAGTGGAGAATTTATCAAGAATGTGTCAGGACTCATTATGGGGGATATGAAAAAAGACGGGTTTCTTTAACTAGAGAAATCTGCCGGGGAAATGATATGGGAGAAAAAATAACGAATGCAGAAATCCCGGTCCTGGGATGGCCGTTGAAACTGGGTGCCGGAATGTTTGTGTTCAGCATTTTGTTGCCGTTTGCGGGCGTGCCATTGGTAACGGTGCTTGATCTGTCTAGAAGCTTAACAACCTCACTTTCCGGGGCGTTCCTCTTAGGGGGGGAGCTTCTCGGGTTAATGGCCGTGGCCGTGATGGGGAAAAGCGGGTATGCTTACATTAAAAAGCAGGTTTTTGGATTTTTAAAGAAATTTGGCCCCCCGGGGAAGGTGAGCCGTCTTCGCTATACCATCGGGCTTATCATGCTGAGTATCCCCATCCTGTTTGGCTGGTTGTCGCCCTATATAGCAGGGCAGATCCCCGGTTTTCTGCCGGATCCGGTTTATTATGCCCTTGGGGGTGATATTTTGTTTGTGGTGGGTCTGTTTGTATGCGGGGGAGATTTCTGGGACAAGATCCGTTCATTATTTGTCCACGATTCTGAGGCGCGTTTTCAGGTATAATACAACTCTTACAGAAGTTTAAAAGATACCCCATGGTGAGGACGATGCTTTGCTCGCTTGGGCTGACATAGAAAAAAGGATTTCCCATGAAAAATTTAGTGACATTTTTTAAGCTGACTGCCCAGGGGGGGCTTCTGGTTCTGCTTCCCATTCTTTTGTTTATTCTTCTGATGAAGGAGATGGTCAGCCTGGTGGTGGGATTGGCAACCCCCATTGCCGGGTTGTTTTTAGGGGGCACAGAGGATGTCCAGCTTCCGCTGGCACTGGCGGTGGTGCTGCTTGTGGGCACCTCATTTGTCATCGGGATTGTCATGAGGTTTAGTGCTGTTAAGAAATTTGGTGGATGGATGGAAAAAAAAACCATTAAGAATCTTCCCATTTATCAATTTGTCAAAACCCTGGTATCCGGTCTTTTGGGTGCCGGGGAAACGGTTAATTTTAAACCGGCTTTGTTTGATACCCAAACGGGTCTAAAAGAAATTATCTATCTGATAGAGGATCTGGGGAATGGTGAATTTGTCGCACTTTTCCCCATTGCCCCCACAGGGTTTGCAGGTCCCGTCAGGATCATCCCCCAGGACCGAATTCTCCCCCTGGAAGCCAGTCTGGGCGAGGTAAACCTGGTGTTGAACCACATGGGCTTGGGGGCCGGTCGATTGTTGAAAAAAGACAGTCGCCAAAATAATGAAAAAGAACTATGAAAAATGAAATAGCCGACATTTGGAAGGCTGTTTGCAGGGTTCTGGGAAACAGTTTCGGCCAGATTTTTGCCATCCATTTGAGTTACCTGGCATTGGGTGTCCTCCTGTTTATACCCCTGGCCGGTATTTTCGGTCAATTCCTTGTGCGCCTGTCCGGGAAAACAATTTTGTCAGACCTGGATATCCTTTATTTTTTTTTAACACCAATGGGAATGCTTGCCGTCATTTTGTTTGCAGCCTTGGTTATTACCCTCCTGGCTTTTGAGCTGGCGTCCTTGATGGCTGTTTGTCTGGCAACCCTTGAAGAGAGGCGGATGACCCTGATTTCCTCTTTGTTTTTCACCGCCGCCAGGGCCAAAAACATTTTTCTTTTTGCCCTTACCCTTGTGGTTCGGGTTCTTTTGATTGTGCTGCCCTTTATGGCCATTGCCGGGGTCATTGGCTGGGGACTGATTTCAGAGTATGATATCAATTATTATCTGACAGAAAAACCCCCTGTTTTTCTGGTTGCAGCAGGAACAATAGGGCTTGTGCTGATCCTCATGCTCGGGGTGTTGAGCCGGAACCTTCTTGCCTGGTCGTTTGCGTTTCCCATTGTATTGTTCGCCTCTGTTAAACCTTCCCAGACCTTTAAACTCAGTAACAGACTCACCAAAGGCCACAGGCCGGTATTGTTTATTGCTCTTTGCATCTGGACCCTGGCCGGCACCCTTGTGGGGGGGCTTGTGTTTGGCTGTATTCATTTTTTAGGGTCGGCCCTGGCCCCCCTGTTCTTTGATTCAATGACATGGCTTGTCCCGGTGCTTGGCGGTCTCATCACCCTGTGGGCCGCGGCCAATGTGTTGGTCACAACGATTACCTCTGCAAGTTTTGTCACCCTGCTGCTCAACGCCTATCTCCAGGCAGGCGGAGAGATGGCCTTCCGGGACTTTTTAAAATCAAAACCCCAGGGAGAAAAGCAGATGACAACGCCTTTGCTATGTCTGCTGCTCATTGCAGGTGCCGTTGTTGCCGTCTTTGTGGGAAACCGGCTGTTGGACGATATTCAGACAAAGGAGAATATCAGTGTCATTGCCCATCGCGGGGCAGCGGGAAGGGCACCCGAGAATACCTTGGCCTCATTTGGCAGGGCCATTAAAGACAAGTGTGACTGGATTGAAATTGATGTCCAGGAAAGCCGTGACGGAAAAGTGGTGGTGATCCATGACCAGGACTTTATGAAACTTGCCAATGTCAATTCAAAGGTATGGGACAGCAGTCTGGAACAGATACAGCAAATTGATGTGGGCAGCTGGTTCAGCCCCGTGTTTGCCGGAGAAAAGGTCCCTACATTGGCCCAGGTCCTGGAAGCGGCAAAGGGCAAATCCCAGGTGCTGATTGAGCTCAAATATTATGGATATGATGAGCAGCTGGAACAGCGGGTGGCAGATATCGTCGAACAGGCAGGTATGGTGGACAAGGTTGCTGTCATGTCTCTTTCCTACAAGGGTGTCAAAAAGTTCAGGGCACTTCGTCCTGGTTGGCCCATCGGGTTGCTCTCTTCCAAGACCGTTGGGAATCTGGCCCACCTGGACGTGGATTTTCTGGCCATCAATATGGCAACGGCCACCCCGGGCCTGATTCGCCGCATCCAATCTTCAGGTAAACAGGTCTTTGTCTGGACCGTAAATGATCCGGTATCCATGTTCCGCATGATATCCTTTGGCGTGGATGGTTTAATTACGGATGAGCCGGCTCTGGCTGCGGATGTTCTTGAAGAACAGACCCGGCTGACACCGGTGGAACGCCTGCTCATGCACACCTCTGTTCTGTTGGAAAGACCCATCCCGAAACGAACCTACCGGGACCAGTCACCATGATGGTTTTCATGAATTGTCGGTACCCGATATCTGGGATATCGGGTATCTGGGATATCGGGTATCTGGAGAATGTCATCTCCAAATCCGATCTTCCCGACATCATGGAGAAAGGCCCCTTTAATGAACCGCTGGATTTTTGGTTTGGAAATCTTCAGTTGTTCAGCCATTTTTATGGAAATGATGGTCACCCGGTAGTTGTGTGAGTTTGTATCAGATTATTTTTTCTCAAAGGCCTCAAATTGGTTTGATTGGGTGGATATGAATCCATTGCCCTGTTTTTGGATGATCAGGCACTCGGTATTGGCAAGGGAATTGACAAGGTCAATCCCTTTTTGAACCTCCATGACCATCAATGCCGTGGCAAGTCCGTCGGCAATGGTGCAGTTTTCTGCAATCACCGAGGTGCTGACCACCTTGTTTCCAACGGGAAATCCGGTTTTGGGATCAATGATGTGGGAAAAGAGTTGGCCGTCTCGTTCAAAAAAATTTCGATAATTGCCGCTGGTGGCAATGGCCCTGTTTTCCAAAGAAATCGTTTTATACAAGGCTGTGCTCAATCCTTTTTTTTCAGGCCTGCTGATGCCCACCACCCAGGGGTCTCCTCGCTTGTTTTTACCGGAACCAACCAATTCTCCGCCGATTTCCACCAGAAAATTTTTAATCCCATTGGTGGAAAAAAGCCGGGCAATGGCATCCACCCCATATCCTTTGGCAATGGACCCAAGATCCAGAGTGATGCCGGCCTCTTTTTTTGTCAGCAAATGATCTGTCAGTGTCAACTTGTGAAACCCCGTTCTTGCAAGGGCTTCTTGGATTTGAAGGGGGGTGGGCAGGGTGTCTGACCTGTTCTTGGTGCCAAACCCCCATAGGTCTACCAGGGGTTTGACGGTTCCGTCCCAGGCGCCAGTTGTGATCTGATACAGGTGTTGGGATTCCAACAGCACCTGGTAAAAATCAGTGGAGAGCTTAAACGGCTGGTTTGCGGGGGCTTGGTTAAACCGGGAAAGTTCACTGGTGGGCGTGTACATGGAAAGTCGTGCATTGACCTCTTTTAACCGGACATCCATTCGCTGCTGCCAGGTGGCAGGTGATTGGTCGTCCATTGAAATAAATTTAACGCTGTAAAATGTTCCCATGGTTTTGCCGGTGATGGTGTATTGCCTCGCAAACCCCTGGGAGGTGGTAAATGCCAGCAGGAATAAAAGAACAATTGAAAGCATGGGGAGAATATGGGTTCTAATGGGCATTTGCATTATGGGTTCCTTTAAAAGGGGGTGTCGCAATTATTTGGGAATATTTTCGGCTTGATTTACATTTTACTCCTGGGGTATCCATTTTCTGCCCGCAACCATATAGACAAGGACAGAACCCAGGATCAGGTACCCGAACATCTGTACATTTTTTGTTTTGAAAAGAAAAGAAAGGGTAAGAATAATGGATGCACAGATCAGAAAAAACAGGGGTTTGGGGGTGTGCTTGAGGATGACCCGTCCAAAATGGGCAAACCGAATGTGACTGGCCATTAAGGCGATGGAAAGACTGGTCAGTCCCCACAATATGGGGGGAGTTGAAATAAGAGATGCGCCTAGAACAATCAGGGCACCTGCAGGGCTGGGAAGTCCGTTGAATATTCCTTCTGGCAGGTCGGTCCGGTTTTTATCCCATGCGATAAACCGGACGAGGCGAAATCCAACGCCGACAATAAAGAGTCCACTGAAAAGCCATGCCAATGAACCGCCTCTTTGCACAATTACATAGGCGGGTGCCAGTCCAAAGCTGACAAAATCAGCAATATCATCCAAATAGGGGCCATATTTGGTCCCCCCATGCTTTAGGGCCATCCGGCCATCGAACAGGTCAAACAATTGCCCGATGATGATGATACAAATTGCCCAGGCAAAATAATGATGGTGGGTCAGAATGAGACTGGTAATTCCACAACAAAAATTAAGACCGGAAAGGATATCCGCATAGAGCCGGTTGGGGATAAATTTAAAAATCACCGATGCGGATGAAAGTAGAATACAGGCCATGAGAACCCCATCGGCTATGTTTGTGATATCGGGATTTTCATCCATCAAGGCACATAAAATAACAAGGCCAAAGCAGATGATAGCCTTAATTTTTCCAAAATTATTGGCAGCCCCGGAGAAGTTGATCCAGGTCAAAATTCGTCGGGCAAAAAACTGGCCCATAATTTCAATGATTACAAGGATCCATACCAATTTCAAGGATATGATTCCGCCATAGGCAAACCCGATCAATGGCGGCAAATAGGTTAATTTGTCACAAACCGGATCCAGCCATTCTCCCCATTTGGATCCCAGATTGCACCCCCGTGCCACAACCCCATCGGCACCATCCAGGATGGCCGCAAAGGTGAATGTAAAGATAGCAAAGGATTGATAGGGGGTAAAAAAGTAGAGGGCAAACCCTATCCCCGCCATGGCGGTCCGCCAATAGCAAATCGCGTTCGGGTGCAGCAGCCACTGGTGGGACAGGATGTATTCTTGCATGTATTGCTTTTTAACTGCCTGGGAAAACCAAAAGAAAAAAGCAGTTCCAATACCAGCGGAAACAATAATAACCAAAAGTCGTTCCATTTTATCATCTCAGTTTAATAAATTTTATTTATACTATTGGATTCTCTTTTTTTAGCAAGAGCCTCCCCTTTTATTTCAGGGTATTTATCATTTTTGCCATCAAGAGTCCATCATCTGGTTTTTTTAAATGCTTAAAAAAATCAGGACAATTGCCATCAACTATTTGAAATAGCTGCCTTGACTATTGAGACGACCGGTCATATATTTACGGTTATGAAAAAAACAATGTCAAAAGCCCAGATCCCAAAAGCCCAGATCAGGCTTAAACTCCTTGAGGCAGGACTTCGATTGTTTGGAGAGAACGGCTACAATGGTACCGGGATTAAGGAGATTGTGGAGGCGGTCGGGGTGCCCAAGGGATCCTTTTATAATTATTTTAAAAGCAAAGAAGACTTCACCGTTGATATCATCGGGTTCTATTCAGACATCCTGGCAATTGAGTGGGATGATTTGTTGACAAAGGGCCCGGCAGAACCCCTTGCCGCTCTACGCAACGCTTTTGAGAGGATTATTTCCCATCATGAACAATGCGAGGTGAAAACAGGGTGCCTGATCGGCAACCTGGCGGCAGAGATCAGCGAGGCAAGTGACCTGTGTCGACAAAAAATGCACCATTCAACAATGATCTGGAAAAACCGTATTTCAGATTACATCCTTCAGGGCCAAGCCCTTGGGACCATTCGAAATGACATCAGAGCAATAGTCCTGGCCGAGTTCATCTGGAATGCCTGGGAAGGTGCCTTGCTGAACATGAAAATAGCGCAGTCCACAGTCCCGGTAAAGGACTGTATCCGGCTGTTGTTTGATTTTTTTCTAAAACCATAACCCAGATATTAAGGATCGTTTTAACGATTCCTCAACATTAAAAAAGGAGAGATATGTCCAGATTATTTGAATCAAGCAGGATAAACGGCATGGAGATAAAAAATCGTTTTGTCAGATCCGCCACCTACGAGGCAATGGCAGATCTTGACGGCACAGCGAAGGACCCGCTGCTCAATTGCATGGCAGATCTTGCCAAGGGAGATGTCGGGCTTATTATCACCGGCCATTCCCATGTGACATTGGAAGGTCAGGCAGGCCCCCGGCAGATGGGTATTCATTGCGATGAAATGATCGACGGCTTGAAAAAAGTGGCTTTAGCTGTTCAGAAAAATGGCGGCGTTGTGGCCGTACAGCTTGCCCATGCCGGAATGCGGGCTATTGGACGAGATGCCCATGCCCCCCTGGGACCTTCAGATGTGGTTGAAGCGGGGATTAAAAAAGCCTCTGCAATGACGGCGGACGATATTAAAAGAACCGTGCAAGCCTTTGGCGATGCCGCACAAAGAGCGGTTAGTGCAGGGTTTGATGCCGTTGAGATCCATGCCGCCCACGGCTATCTGCTGAGTCAGTTTTTATCTCCCTATTATAACCAGCGAAAGGACGACTATGGAGGGAGCCTTGAAAACCGGGCAAAACTGCTTGTGGAAGTCTACCAGGAGATCCGGCAGCGGGTTGGCAAGTCTTTTCCCATCCTGGTCAAGATCAACTCCGAGGATTTCCTTGAAGGCGGGTTCACTGTGGAAGAGATGATATTAGTTTCCAAAATGCTCGAAGACCTTGGAATGGACGCCATTGAGATGAGCGGCGGAACCTTTGAATCCGGTAAGCTTATTCCCTCAAGGGGGGGGACATCAAAGTCTGAAGACAGGGAAGTCTACTATAGAGCGGCTGCCCAGGGGTTTAAACAACAAATAAAGATTCCCCTTATCCTTGTGGGCGGGTTTCTTTCCTATCCAATTGCCCAAGAGGTGGTCACCTCGGGGGCTGCAGATTATGTCGCCCTGGCAAGACCGCTCATAAGAGAACCCGGCCTTGTCAAACGCTGGGCCGCAGGAGACCTTAAAAAAGCAACCTGCATTTCATGCAACCGGTGTTTTTTAACCCTTGGCATGGAAGAGGCATTGCATTGTGCCCAAGACAAGAAGGAACAGAAAAAACAACAGCAAAAGGAGTAACTCATGACGCAGACAAGAGAACAGAACCGTTCCATCGTGCTGGCTTCCCGCCCCCACGGTGCCCCGGTTGCAGATAACTTTCGCCTGGAAAAAACAAGTATCCCTGAACCTGCCGAGGGTCAGATATTGTTGCGCACCATATACCTTTCCCTGGATCCCTATATGCGGGGCAGAATGAGCAATGCACCTTCCTATGCAGAACCGGTTAAGGAGGGTGAAGTTATGGTGGGGGCAACCGTTTGCCGGGTGGAAGTGTCTTGCCACCCGGATTATAAGGTGGGTGACTGGGTACTTGCCGGCAGCGGCTGGCAGGATTATGCACTCTCTGATGGGTCTGGCCTGATGCCCCTGGGGGAGGATCCCCAAAACCCCTCCCATGCAGTGGGAATATTGGGGATGCCGGGGTTTACCGCCTACATGGGATTGTTGGATATTGGACAGCCAAAACCGGGTGAAACCCTTGTGGTCGCCGCTGCCACAGGCCCTGTGGGAGCCACGGTCGGTCAAATAGGCAAATTAAAAGGGTGCCGGGTTGTCGGGGT
This sequence comes from Desulfoconvexum algidum, assembly GCF_055382125.1. NCBI lineage: Bacteria > Pseudomonadati > Thermodesulfobacteriota > Desulfobacteria > Desulfobacterales > Desulfobacteraceae > Desulfoconvexum > Desulfoconvexum algidum. The sequence goes on from NZ_AP042394.1 coordinate 339,899, forward strand.
TGCAGGGGGCAGTGAAAAATGCAACTACGCAAAAGAGGTCTTAGGTTTTGATGAATGTCTGGATCACAGGGCGCCTGATTTTGTCCGGCAACTGGGGCAGGCGTGTGAAAAGGGCATTGATATCTATTTTGAGAGCGTGGGGGGCAAGGTGTTTGATGCTGTTCTGCCCTTGCTCAATACAAAGGCGAGGATCCCCGTGTGTGGGCTTATTTCCCAATACAATGCCACAAAGCTTCCCCAGGGGCCCGATCGCATGTCCCTTCTTATGAGCCGTATTCTGGTCAAACGGCTCAAGGTCCAGGGATTTATTATTTTTGATGATTATGGCCATCGCTACAACGAATTTGCAGAGGATATGGCAAAATGGCTTGCCGCAGGGCAGATAAAATATCGCGAGCAGATTGTGGAGGGGTTAGAGAGCGCACCAACTGCTTTTGCCGGTCTGTTGGAAGGCAAAAATTTTGGAAAATTAGTTGTCCGGGTCAGTGAAGGAAACTGATCCATATTATTTAAAAGGAGACACCCATGAAAATTTTGATGGTGCTTACCTCCCATGACACATTGGGAGACACGGGGCTTAAAACTGGTTTCTGGCTCGAAGAATTTGCATCCCCCTACTATGCGTTTAAAGATCAAGGGTTTGATGTCACCCTGGCATCCCCTAAGGGGGGGCTTCCCCCCCTGGATCCCAAAAGTGACGTGCCTGACTTTCAGACACCTTCAACCGATCGCTTTGCCGGTGACGGTGAGGCCCAAAAAATTCTTGCCAATACCCTTTGTCTGGCATCTGTTAATCCCGGGGATTTTGACGCTGTTTTTTACCCGGGTGGCCATGGACCTCTCTGGGACCTTGCCGAGGACCGGGATTCCATCTCACTGATTGAACGGTTTTTTCGGGAAGGAAAGCCCTTGGGACTTGTTTGCCACGCTCCAGGAGCGCTGCGCCATGCCAAGAACCCCGATGGCTTTCCCTTGGTGAAAGGGAAACGCGTCACCGGTTTTAGTAATACCGAAGAAGCAGCGGTTGAGCTAACAGATGTCGTTCCTTTTTTGCTGGAAGATATGCTCACCGCCAACCAGGGATTGTATTCCAAAGGCGATGACTGGGGCAGTTATGTTGCAGTTGACAAGAATCTTTTGACAGGTCAGAATCCCGGGTCATCGGAGGCGGTTGCCAATGAAATGATTAAGCTTCTCAGCAAATAAGGGGGCGCTGTCTTGTATGAAAGAGTTACACCCCATGGGCTGGATCTTCGCCCATGGGGTCACGAAGCCGCCAACAGTGTCAAAAACAGCAGGATGCATCCAGCTGCCTGGAAGGCGCATCGTTTTGTTTTTGTGAACCGCCAGGGGGGTAAAAAAAAAGCAATGCTGAATCCTGAACAGACATAAAAAATTTCAAAGAATTTGGCATTGCCCGGTGTCCATGCCAGGATCAAAGATGCCAGGTAAAAATAAACAAAAAAGGCTATGGCAACGGATTTGAGCCTTCGGGGAGCTTTTAATACAGCATACACCAGGGCCGGAAGCACCAGGAAAAATCCAACAGGCCCGAAGGAAAATATCCCCCCCGGGTTCCAGGCCAAATGAAACGCCTGGGCAGCACCGCTGTCACCCAGAAAGGGGATGACCAAAAAATCATAAAACGCTTCCAGGTTTTCTGCCATGCTCCATTTGAAAATTTTTTCAAAGAAGATTTCTATGGGCGCTGCCGCATTAAATGCTTCAAATATATACCGTATAAAATTTGCCAATGCCCCTTGGATCCCATCGGGGTTGAAGGCAATGGCGGAAAAGGGTCCCGGTAAGGTGCCTTTATTCAAATGATTCGATAAAAAAAGCCAGGATTGCGAAAAAATGAGAGCCGGTGCAATTGCCAAGAGGGCATAAGGGTTTTTGCCCAGGAGACTTGTCCATACGGCAATGCCATGCCGCCTGAAAAGTACCACCCAGGACAAAACAAAAAGAATGGGGGCAAAGATCATACTGGAAATATTTTCAGATATGCAGAAAAACAGGCCCAGGATCAATAAAAGAAGATCCATCAGGGTTGGCAGTTCGCAGGATCGATAGAGGGCCAGTATACAAAACAATGCCACTGCAACCGAGATGATCTGGGTGCTAGGATAGATTGCCTGGACAACAAGCCTTGGCATGGACATGACCAAAATGGATGTTGTAAAGGCTGTGCCCTGCCATGAATAACGTCTGGCAAGGGCATAGGTGGAAAACCCGATGGAAAGATAGGCCAGAAAACAAAAAATACCCGCCCCTGCATGGGTGTCAAACCGGAGAAAGGTATTGAATAAAATAAGATGATTCACCGGTAAAAATGCGGGGAATTCAGAGGCGGCACCAAGGGGAAAAAATCCGTTTTTTTCATAGAGGGAGATGGCATAAAGTTCATTCTGGAATTCTTTTGGGATCGGTAAGATGGCATGGATTGCCATATAGATGAGGCACACTCCCAAAAAAGTAAAGGCGATGGGATTTATAGAGGCAACATTTTTTAAGGCCTTGAATATGCCGCGAATATAGGATCGATGTCTAAATATCAGGAGAAGGGAGGCCAAAAGAAAAATAGTCTCCAGTCCTGTGGCAATGAGGGGTATCCCGGTAATAAAGCTGATCTGGTGGATAAAAGACAGCAGCATAAAAATTGTGATAATGGCGTATGCGGCGGATTCTGCAAAGGTGTTGCCCTTATCGAGAAACAAAAAAAAGGCAGCGGCACACAGGGAAAAAATTTCCGTAAAAAACAATGTCCCGATCACCAGGCCCAATGTCTCTATTCCCACTCTTTTGACCTTGCTTTCTGGGCCTCTTTTTCTATCAGATGATCTCTTATTTCCCGCATGTAATTTTGCATATCCCGGGCGAGAATTTCACATTCCGGGCAATATATTTTTTTGAACATTTTGTCGTGTTTTTCCAACTGGTGCCTGAACCAGGGGATATAAGGGGTGCCTTTGCAAAATTTTTGTCCTGTATATTGGGCAATGGGACACCCGATGCAGACCACAAAATAATATATGCGACAGGGAGGGCAATCCAGCACCCCGCCATCTGATCCTTTTTTATCGATGATCCGTTGCCATTTTTTCACTGCAGCTTCCATGATTTTGATTTTATTCATGATCTCCTTCCTTAATCCATTAAATAAAATTCCAACAATGTTTGTGTACATCTGTGCATCGTCGCGTCACAAAGGCCATCTTCTTTTTGTCTGATTTTGCTGCCATTGCACTGACATTACAGCAGGTAATCCCCGCCATTTCCCTTAGAACAGCCCTTACCGATTCTGCGAGGGCCTCGCAATTATACCCGCCTTCCAGGGACATCACCAGTTGGCCGCCACATACCGTGTCGGCGATCTTTTTTAGGGATGCAGTCATGCCGGCAAATCCCCGGGCTGTCATCTCCATGCCCCCCATGGGGTCGTCCGTGTGGGTATCAAAACCTGCTGAAACCAGAATCAGGTCCGGTGCAAATTGTTCTGCCACAGGCCTAAGCAAGCGGTCTATAATGGCAACATATTCTGCATCCCCATACCCTTTGGGGATGGGCAGATTAATGGTATATCCCTCTCCTTCACCCGCACCCGTATCTGTAAAACTTCCCGTGCCCGGGAAAAGTCCGGCTTGATGAACGGAAAAAAACAAAACATGGGGATCTCTTTCAAATGCATGCTGGGTACCGTTCCCGTGGTGAATATCCCAGTCTAATATGAGAACTTTACCCAATTTTAAATGCTTTCGGGCAAAGGCTGCCCCCAGTGCAACATGGTTGAACAGGCAATAGCCCATGGCCCGGCTTTTCTCTGCATGGTGCCCGGGGGGTCTTATCAAGGCAAAGGCATTGACAATTTTTTTTGCTGTGACCATGGAGATGGCATTTAAAAGTCCGCCGCTTGCATAAAGCGCCGCATCAAAACTGTCTTCACAGGCATGGGTGTCTGCTGTAAATGCAATGAGTTCTTTTCCCTTGGTCCGGGCAATTTTTTCAAAATAATCCTGGGTATGAAACAAAAGAATATCTTCTTTTTTTGCTTTTTGGGCAGGGATATCAACAAAGATGCCTTGCATATCCGGCGCATCCAGCATTGCATATAGGTCTTTTAGCCGTTTGGGGGTGTCAGGGCAGCCATCGCCCGGAAGATGCTTTAAAAAGATTTCATCTCTTAGAATACCGGTTTTCAATACCATTTTTCCTCCTCCATTCCCAAAAGAATAATCAACGGCTTAAGGGAATGGTCAACAGGGCGCAGGGTAAATGCCGAATCAGGGATGCGGTTGTGCTGGGGGTGATCCTGCTCGGTTGACCCTCTATTCCTGCTATTATCAAATCTATTCCATGGTTTCTGGCATACAAGGCCAGTTCTTCCCCTGGAACGCCATGGAGAATTTTTGTTTTACCGGGCATCATCTTTTTTAACTGCACAGACAGGGTTTTTTCCAATCGGCTCTGTACCTGCTCATAGGGGGCAGATGTGCTTGCCACAACTGGTTCATTTAACGGTGATTCCATGACATGGACCAGGTGGATCGTTGAATCGAAGTGTTGAGAAAAAGCCAGGGCATATTTTTTAAGATGGGAATCTGATGGGGTTAAACCACAGGCGACGATGATATGGGTGAATTTCAATCCCGTGTGATTTGTTTCAGAAAAGGTTTTACCCGGGGGAATCACTAAGAAAGGGCACATGACCGTTTGCGCCATGTCCCCTACAACAGAACCGATAAAAAATTGTTGGAATCCCGATAATCCAAGGCTTTGAGCCATTACCATATCTGGTTTTGCCTCGTTTGCCTCTTTTGCCGTTTCAAGGACAGGATCGCCATAGGTGATGACCGACTCCCATTTTATAGTGCAGCCTGCCATCTGAGTTTTGATTTTGGCTTGGGCGCTTTTGATCTGTTCTTGTTTTTCACCGCCCCTTTCAAATTCAATTTTTCTGGCAACAGAACCGTGGGGGGGAGGAACCGCATGGAAGATCAGGAGAGAAGCGTCAAACCGCATACAAAAGTTAATTCCGAAGGATAGCAGATGGCTCGAATCCTTTGATACGTCAGTTGCGCAAAGAATTTTTTTTATCAATGGCATGTTTTACCCCTCTGTTTGTCCCAGACGTTATTTTTGAAACTGAACAAGAAAGCAGCCGGAGATGGTGTTGTCGGCGTGTGAGAGAGAGGCTTATCGCAGCATTGGTTTCAACAATGAGGTTGGATTTCCAATAATTTAAGTAGCACATGGATGGCAGAAAAACAATGCATCCTTAAGTATTTGATTTTAATTGTATGATAGGCGTATTAAGTCTACTATGCAAGGGAATATGAAAGGAGACCTGAACCATGAGAAAACGTCAGAAAGATGCTATTTTAATTTCCTTTTTTAAAGAAAAGGAAAAATATGAGAAATTGGCCGAATACATTATTTCTCTTATTTCGGAAGATCCTTCAGCACCGAAAGAAAACCTTCATACAATTAAATACCGCATAAAAGAGAAAGCCAGACTTTTGGAAAAAATTGATGAAGAGAACAAAAGACCTGAGAATAAGGCAATGGTTATTACACACAAAAATTATCAGAAAAAAATTAACGACCTTCTGGGGATCAGGCTTATTTGTCTTCGACTTTCAGATATCGATAGAGTCAAAATCTATCTAGACCTATTGGTAGATGAAAAAATATTGAAATTTATCCGGGAACCGGATCATAAAAGATCATTCATTCTTCCGGTTGATCCCGGAAAGAAGATCCCTGATGGGCTTGAGCTCCGCTACAGTGGATATTCCTCTATTCATTATCAGGCAGTGCTTGGAGAGAATTCCGGTGCCGGCGATGAGTTGAAAGGGCTTCAGATTGAGTTTCAATTAAGGACAATCCTCGAGGAGGCCTGGGGTGAAATTGATCATAAATACAGATATATGTTCAGTCGAAGTGGCGATGAGCTTCCTGACTATATTCACACGGGTTTTTATAGCTTGAGCGCTTACCTTCAGGCCGCGGCCCTTCAAGCAGAACATCTCTGCCGCCAGGCTGAGGCATATCGGTTATTAAAAACCCGAAAAGTGAAAAAAAAGGTTGTCGAGGGACTCCAGGAAACCATACCCTCTTCATTTTCCGGTTTACTGAAGAATACGTTTGGATTTAAACCTACGGTTAGAACGCTGACATATTTAGAGAAGCGGTTTGTTGAATCAGGATATACCGGTCTGCCTCAAAATATTTTTAAGAAGATTTTCACAAACGAGAGACTCGCGGAATTTAAAATTATTTTTATGGATGTTCTTAAAGAGGAACCATTTGAAACGAAAAGCAAAAAAAATATTGATGTGATAAATGCTATAAATTTTGTACTTTCCATTGAGACTCAAGGCAAAAAGGTTGCAAAAGAAGGACTGAAATCAGTCTTGAGGCGGAAGAAAAAGCGGTCGAGAATATTTTTGAAATAAAATATGAGTATTAAAATAATTGGGAGTCATACTGCACAAATGGTCTGTTACGGATCAAAAACCATAAGATGCCACTGGTCAGACCAATCATGATCTGGATGTAGCCCAGGGTTAGTATTAGGTCATCCGGGTTAAGTGAAACCAGATACATTCCAAGACTGCCTAAGATCATGCCGGAAAAATTAATTAAGGCTGAGGCAGAACCGCTGTCGTTTTTTTGTTGTTCGAGCATAAGGTTGATTCCCGGTACTCGCATGCCGTCTACAATTAAGGTAGCCAGGGCTGCAGGTAATGCAAATGCCCATGGGGAAACATGTCCGACCATGACTACTGCGATACCACACAAAATGAAAATAGGAAATCCAACAGAGATGATTGTATTTGGTTTGAAATGTCGGGATAGTCTCACATACAATATCGGACCGATCATGGCAAAAATAGCATTCAAGGCAAGGAAATAGCTATATTCGCGTTCGTTCAGGCCAAAGCCATTAATGTAGATAAAGGACGAGGCGGCAAGGAAGGTCATGATGAACATGGATATTGTGGAGAAAATTGCAAGCAAGGTTGAAAAATCCGGATTTTTCAGGACCACTGTAAGACGTCCCCAGGAGCGCCATACTGAACCGGTATACCGAGTTCCTATGGTTTCCTCCAGCAAAGCACCCGCCATCAAGGCGGCTGCCCCAACTCCGGCTAATACAAAAAAAATAGCTTCCCATGGAACATACTCAAGTAGGAGAGCACCGATAACCGGTGCTACAATTGGGGCGATAATCACCATAGACATGATCAGCGCCATAATTTTTTCCCGCTTTCGTCCGCTGTATAGATCTTTTACCATGGCTGTAGAGACGGCAGTGGCTGCACTTCCGCCAAAAGCCTGAAGGATTCGACTGGCTATCAGCTGTTCCACTTGTTGTGAAAAGCCACACATGATGCTGGAAATGATGTAGATAACCATACCGATCAGCAATATGGGTTTTCGCCCATATTTTTCACTTAAGGGTCCCCAGAACAATAACCCGATTGCATAAAACACAAAGAACATACTCAGTGTGAGATTTACTTGGGATTGTGATGTATTCAGGACGTCTTGCATCTGGGGCAGCGCCGGCAGATACAGGTCCGTTGATAATGGTGGAAAGGCGCTGATAAATGCCAGCAGGACAAGCATCCCCTTCTCTTTGAGATATTTCTGTTTTTGGATCATTTTAAACTTTTTTGTTGGTTCCGGTGGGAGCCAGTGCCGGATAATGCTGAAAAACCAAATATTATACCGCGTTTATCAATAAACATGAAGGCATTGGCATTTTTATTCAGCCGGGCAAAATTCACCCGGCTGAAGGGGGACTGATTTATTTAAAAGAATTTGTACTGAAGGCCGATACCGGCCTGGTACAATGTCTTTTCGTAGGTGACTTCGGGTGTCACTGCTGTTGCCGGGGCTGTATCGGACACATAAAAATATCCGGTCAATCCGAATGTGAACGTCAGCCTTTCATTATACTTGTACCTGGTACCCAGGGCAACGGCATGGCAGTCCAGGGGGGGGTTCATCTTTTCAATGATTCCGAAATTTTCAGGTTTCATGTCCACATCAATGAACATGTACCCGGTGGTAATAGACCATGCTTGATTGATATCATACTGAGCGGCCAGGGCCACTTCATAGGAGTTGCCGTCCACGGCATCGTTCTGGGTGCCCCAATCCGCATCTTTTTCAAAATAAAGGGAGGTGGAGGGCTTTAGGGTCAGATTTGGACGTACTTTCCATTCAAGGCCAAGGGCCAAGACAGCCGGAAGATCCCTGGCATAACTCTGGCCGTCAACCCTGTCAAAGGCACTGAGAAGAGCCACGCCTGCAGTGTTTGACTTACTCGTGTCTGTTTTCCAATCCAGGTCTACCTGGGTTTCATATCTGATACCGATATTAACCGTGTTGCCGGGATGAATGTTGAGGCCGAAGATACCACCGAATCCGTCAGCCTCCTGATCGTATTTCCCCGCTATATAGGTTCCGAGATAATCCCCGTGAATGTCCACTTCTTTATCTGTTATGATATACCGGATTCCCCCGGCAATGGAGAAGATATCGTTGATTTTATAAGTTGCGCCAGTGGTAAAGGTATAATCAAAGCTTTCAGCATAGGCATATTGATTTTCCAGAGTGCCTCCTGCCGGAAGACCTGCTTCTGCAAACATACCGGCTGATAAAGCATTTCCGATACCTTCGGTAATGATATTTCCATCCTCATATTTGGTTTCCCCGCCGCCGCCGTTGATGGTGAACGCGCCCCAGAGGGCCAAGTTGTCGGATTTATGGACGGCAAAGGCCGTGGGGGCAACAAGGGAGGGGCTGGACGTGTGAGTTTCACCGTTATAGGTGTGATCATAATCAAAGGTAAAGGGCTGGGCATCAACTTCCAGGTAAAATCCGTTGCCCAAAATCGTAAGACCGGCTGGGTTGTAAGCGGCCACATCTGCACCGTCGGTGGCCCCATTCCGGCTCAGACTTCCGGCATAGGCTGCAGAGAAATTTTGTTTGTTGTCAATACCGCCTCCAAAAGCAGGAACTGTCATTCCCAGTGTCAAGACCATCATCAACACGGGTTTAAACCATTTTTTCATCAAAGTTTCCTTTTTAAAATTGGTAAATAATTATCCTTACATTAACATATTTACGATCAAAGTCCATTTACCGGCCTTATCATTGTCCCGGAAACCAATATACCCATCCCTATGACTATATTGGAGTGTTTATATGGAAAAGGTGTTTCAAAATAGCAAACACAAGTAGGTTTTGCTTGAATGATTGTCAAGTAAAAAATAAGAATTCGTGAATAAATAAGCCAATGATGAAAATTGTATTTGAATACTCTTGTAAAATATATAGAAGCACCAGATTAAAGTCAAATTTTTTTCAATATTTCCCCCTGGCATTTCCGGGAGAAATGATCTTGCTTTTATACCGGGCATTAACCTGGTATAGTACCTATTTTATGCCATGGGCTGGGAATTGAAAGATTTAAACTGATAACCAAAATGGAGTCATCCATGGACCTTTCCATTGATTACAGCAGTATTACAGATACCTTTGTCAGGGCCAGCCAGGAAGGCCGGGATTTTTTATACGAATATGAGGTCTATTCCCTTTTGGCAAGGTCTGGTGCGGAAACCCCTCCTAAAAGCAGTTTCATCCCCAGGGGGGCAAGGTCTTCCGATGAGGAATTGATGGCCCTGCCAGGGGCGAAGGCGGTATTAAAAATTGTTTCCCCCTTTATTATCCATAAAACTGAAGTTGGGGGGGTGCAAATTATCGCAAAAATTCCCAACCAGATTCGGTCTGCTGTCCGGCGCATGTTCTATGAGGTGCCGGAAAAATACACCGCCTGGATTCAACAGTATCCCGACGGGGCGCCTGCCCATTATAAGGGATTGACCGGGGATGCCCTTAGTGCTGCGGTCAGCCGGGATATCCAGGGGGTTCTCCAGGTCCAGTTCATGCCCCCGGATTCCGATACCTTTGGCAATGAACTCATTGTGGGGCTGCGCCATACAAGGGAATTCGGCAGCATCTTAAGTGCCGGGCTTGGGGGAACCGATACCGAGCTTTATGCCCGTCGGTTCAGGAAAGGACAGGCCATTGTGGCTGCCTCCACTGCCATGAATGACGGCCAGTCTTTTTTCCAGCTGTTTAAACAGACCATTTCCTACCGCAAACTGGCCGGGCTTACCCGGGGCCAGCGCCGTATTGTCACCGATGAACAGCTCATTGAATGTTTCGAGTCCTTTGTGAGAATCGGTAATTTTTATTCCCAGGCCAACCCTGGGGCTCCCTTTGTCATTGAAGAACTGGAAATAAATCCCTTTGCCTTTACGGATTATCTCATGGTTCCCTTGGACGGTATGTGCCGGTTTGGCCAAGCGGGGAAGCTTGCCGCAAAACGGCCCGTGGCAAAAATAGATACCTTGCTCCATCCCAAAAAGATTGGGATTGTGGGGGTGTCTGCCACACGGAAAAATTTCGGGCGGATCATCCTGGACAATATTCTGGCCGAAGGCTTTGCCCGAGAGGATATTGTTGTCTTTAAGGAGGGCACAGGTGAATCAGGCGATATGGACGGGGTGAAATGTCTGCCCAACCTTGGGGCTATGACCCAGAAACTGGATCTGTTTATCGTGGCTGTGGGGGCAGCCCAGGTACCGGATCTGGTGGAAGAGGTGATTCGTCTGGATGCTGCCAACAGTGTGATGCTCATTCCCGGCGGCATGGGGGAGACCCAGGACAGCAAAACTAGGGCCGATCAGGTCATGGCCCAGATCAATGCCGCCCATGGACTTGCAAGCCAGGGTAAGGGTATTGCCAACCAGAGCAGCGTCGATTTCTCCAGGGGGGGCGGTCCGGTCTTTCTCGGGGCCAATTGCATGGGCGTTATTTCAAAACCGGGACGATATGATACCTGGTTTATCCCGGAGGAAAAGCTTCCCAAGGTGCGGACTCACAAGGCCAACAGGGTGGCTCTGGTCAGCCAGAGCGGGGCATTTATGCTCCATAGAAGTCACCAGTGTCCTGAGCTTCGGCCGGCCTATATGATTTCCATGGGCAACCAGACGGATTTGACCCTGGGAGATATGCTTCACTATTTTAAAAATTCAGACCGGGTGGATGTGATTGCCGTTTATGCCGAAGGGTTCAATGATCTGGACGGGCTGGAATTTTGTCTGGCGGTTAAGCAAGCCGTGCTGGCAGGAAAGGAAGTGGTTTTTTACAAGGCCGGCCGGACCTTGGAGGGCAAGGCTGCCACCAGCAGTCATACGGCTTCTCTGGCCGGGGATTACATGGTGTGTGAAAGCTGCGTGTCCCAGGCCGGTGCCATTGTGGCAAGAAATTTTAGCGAGTTCCAGGAGCTCATGCTGTTGGCCGAGACATTGAGCCGCAAACCCATCCGGGGCAATCGCCTGGCGGCCGTCAGCGGTGCCGGATTTGAGGCCGTTGGCATGGCCGATTCCATCCAGTCCGATGATTTTACCATGGAACTTGCCCGGTTTGAACCTGAAACCCGTGATGCCATTGAAACCATTCTTGTGGCCAAGGGGCTTGCTTCCTTTGTGACCCTGTCAAATCCCCTGGATATCAACCCGGCTGCCGATGATGAGGCCCATGCCAAGATCACCCAGATTTTGGCCAATGATCCTAATGTGGATGCCGTGGTCGTGAGCCTGGATCCACTGTCTCCGGCCATGAAAACCCTGGACAAAACGTCTGTAAAGGCATTTGATATGCATGGACCCGACAGTATCCTGCACCGGATGGATTCCCTGGTCAAATCCACTGCCACCCCCATTGTGACCGTGGTGGACGGGGGGCGTCTCTACGATCCTTTGCGGGATGCCTTAATGGACAAAGGAATCCCGGTGTTTACCGTGTGTGACAAGGCCATTGCCGCCCTGTCCCTTTACGTTCAGGGGCGGCTCCGGGCCGATGCCATCAGAAGTGCTGAGGGCATTGAAACCACCATTTAAATTTACGGGGTCAGGCTTAAATTTATGGGGTCAGGCTTGCGTTATTGCGCTTAAACCCTTCTGGAGAATACATGGGAACAGATAATATTAGAATCGTTAAAATTACCCAAGAACCGGTTGAATTGTACAAGGTGCTCAAGTTTGAGAATCTGGCGGGAAGCGGCGGAGAAGCCAAGCACTTTGTTGGCGATGGGCTTGTGACCGTGAACGGTCGGGTGGAAACCCGGAAGCGCAATAAAATTTATGCCGGGGATGTGATCGGGTTTAACGGGAATTTCCTTCAAATTGAGTGTGAATAGGGAAGGCAGGGAAAATTTTCAGGTATCCCTTCCCTATACAGACAGGCCTATGCGGGTTCTTTGTTTGGAGGACTCTGTTTATGGGCTGCTATCATTCTTTGGGATAGTTTCTGTGCGTTTGCCAGAAATTGTTCCATTTCAAGGGGCTTGACCGGGGTTGCCGCAGGGGCATTGTAGGTGAGGGGGTCCAGCAATTTGCCATTTTTCTTTATGCCAAAGCACAGATGGGTCCCTGTGGCCAAGCCTGTCATTCCCACATGCCAGATGATCTCTCCTTGCAGCACCCTTTTGTTACCTTTCTACTCCTATAATAAGAGGCATGCTATTTTTGTAAAAATCTTATAGATAAGGACTTAATACAACCTATTTTATTTGTAAAATTAATTTAGACGTATTAATATTCTTTTGTAATTAAGTACTGTTCGATTGAGGCGCCATGCTTTGGGTCGTTTAAGGGCCGAGGTTTAGCCGAACATCTGAGATTCGCTTTTTCACGCCTCATTTTTTCACCGCTTATTTCGGCAAAAACTTGACCATCGAGTGAATAGGATCGTCACGATTCAAAAATCTTCTTACGCTTGGGAAAAGATCATAATGAAGAAAAAAGACATATGGCAATGGACAATATTCATACTATGCGTATTGGTACTGCTGGCATGCTGGAAAGTGGATGCTATCGCGGCAACACCGGTTTCCACAGATGTAGCGGCTTTCCCACCCAGCCTTGAAAACTATGACGACAGCCAAATGGAAGGCATCCTTGCTATTTTGGGCCATCGTGTCCGGCAGGAACCTTTTAATCTGGTCGCCACCCTGATTTTCATTTTGGCTATTATTCACACCTTTTTAACCGGAAAATTCATGGCCATTTCCCATCGTTGGGAACACCAGCACAAGACAAAAATAAAAAATGGCGAGGCAGACCGCGACTCCGTGCATCACGGGGCGGAGTTGTTCCACTTTTTTGGCGAGGTGGAAGTCGTATTCGGTCTATGGGCAGGAGCCCTGTTACTGGCGATTGTTCTATTTCACGACTGGTCAACTGCGGTCAACTATATCAGCCATAAGGTCAACTTCACCGAGGCCCTGTTTGTGGTGGTGATAATGATCCTGGCAGCCACCCGGCCCATTCTGCTATTGGCCGACGGCATCATTCGTACAATTGCCGGCTGGCTGAGCGGAACACTGACCGCCCGGTGGCTGACCACCCTGACCATGGGGCCGATTCTGGGTTCCTTTATCACCGAACCTGCGGCCATGACCCTATCAGCCATAGTGCTGGGCAAAAACTTCTATGCACTGGAGCCCAGTCAGAAATTTAAATATGCTACCCTGGGATTATTGTTTGTTAACATTTCGGTAGGCGGCACCCTGACCAACTTTGCCGCACCTCCGGTGCTAATGGTCGCCGGCCCATGGGAATGGTCCAACCTGCATATGTTGAGCCATTTTGGCTGGAAAGCCATATTGGGAATTCTACTTGCCAATGGCTTTTACTGGGTGATATTTCGTAAAGAGATCCAAAAACTGGAAGACAAGTTTGCCCTGGTCAGCCTTAAGGAAAAGATCCAGAAAAACTATCTGAGCCGCCGCAACATGGATGCCATGTTTGATAATATTGCCCATGAAGTCAGTGAAGGGCTGGGTACAGAAAATACCGTTAATCAGGAAATTGAAAAAATAGAAAAGGCTACCCGGGAAAAATTGGAAGCGCATTTTCTTCCCCAACTGATAAAACAAGGCTATGCACCAGAATCGGTCCATAAGGCTTTTAATGAGCGTTTTGAAGAAATCAAGCTGCGCCAAATGCGCCGTACCATTCCGGTTTTGCTGACCCCGGAGCAGCAGGGTCCCTTCATCGACCCGGACTGGGACAACCGCGACGATTCGGTGCCGATCTGGGTGACCCTCGTGCATATAGGATTCATGGTCTGGACTATCTTCAACGCCCATCATCCAGAACTCTTTATCCCAGGCATCCTTTTCTTTTTGGGGTTTGCCCAGGTGACCCAGCCCTACCAGAACCGCATCGATTTGAAGCCGGCCATCCTGGTGGGCTTTTTTCTCGGCGGGTTGGTCATCCACGGTGGGGTTCAGGGCTGGTGGATCGCACCCATCCTCGGCAACCTGGCTGAAATACCTCTGATGCTTGGGGCAACCCTGCTCACCGCGTTTAATGACAATGCGGCGATTACCTTTTTGAGCACGCTAGTGCCGGGATTAACTGACTCCTTGAAATACGCTGTGGTAGCCGGTGCAGTGTCCGGCGGCGGACTGACTATCATCGCCAACGCACCCAATCCGGCAGGCGTGTCTATCCTCAAGAAATATTTCAATGACGAAGTGTCGCCGATGGGCATCCTGGGCGGCGCCCTGATTCCCACTGCTATCATGATCGTTATGTTTTTACTGCTGGGATAAACGTTTAAAAAATAAGGCAGGATAATATGAAAATTAAAAATGTAACAATAGCGGGTGGAGGAACCTTAGGATCTCAAATAGCATGGCAAACTGCCTTTCATGGATTTAAAGTAACTGTTTATGATGCGTTTGATAAAGGAATAGAAGGAAGTAAATCGTTTCATAAACAATTTGCTGAGCTTTTTCTTAAAACTCGCGGCACTAGGCAAGCAGAAATAAACCAAACTTTTTCCAGACTAAGCTATACAACAGATTTGAAAGAGGCAGTTAAAGATGCCGATATAGTAAGTGAATCCATACCTGAAAATATTGAAATAAAAAAGGATTTTTATTCCAAGTTAGCGAATGTAGCACCTGAAAAGACCATTTTTACAACAAACTCATCGACTACATTACCAAGTGAATATTCAAAAGAGACCGGTCGTCCGGCAAAATTTTTAGCCTTACATTTTGCCAATGGAATTTGGGATGCTAATGTAGGAGAAGTGATGATGCACCCTGATACCGATCCGGTAATTTTTGACTTAGTTGTTGAATTTGCCAGGGAAATTGGAATGGTGCCCATTCTAATCCATAAAGAACAAAATGGTTATGTTTTGAATTCATTATTGGTACCTCTATTATCTGCCGCAGTAAATCTATTGGTTAATGGTGTTTCAGATGTAGAAAGCATTGATAAAACCTGGATGATAAGTGCCGGAACTAAAATGGGGCCGTTCGGTACTATGGATACAATTGGAATGCAAACCATATATAACATTGATATTTTGTGGGGAGAGAAACTTGGAGATCAATCCATGCTGGATAGGGCAGCTTATATTAAAAAGAATTATATCGATAAAGGAAAAATGGGATTAAGTGCCGGAGAAGGATTTTACAAATATCCGAATCCAACTTATCAAAATGATGACTTCTTAAAATAGGAAAAGTTCATACACTTTAGCCTGCATAATTCAGGAATTAACCAAATAACTTTTTTTAACAAGGGAGGTTAAAATGATCCATTCGCCCAGGGCATTCAAATATAGGCTATGCCTGATTCTGATTATTTTACTTACACTGGCTGCAAATTTTTGCCCCTTCCCTGACATAGCCCGGGCAGGACAGGGCAGCCCTTTTACCGGTTCCTGGATTGCCAATGGGAGCAGGCAGATTTTTCCCTTTGGCAAAGACAGGAATGTATACACTTTTAAACTGGCCGGCCATGTAAATCTTAAAGAAACTATCGGGGGCGAACTTGATTTCTGGTCAGAGGTTATTGGTATTTCGGATTCAAAGACAGGTACAGAAGCCCGCTGTATCTGGCGGGATCTCGACGGCAGAGAGCTGTTTTTGGTTCTGAAAAGTGACAGAATGCAGTCCAATGATCTGGTAACAGGAAAGATTGTCGGCGGTACGGGAAAATTTGCCAAGGCCACGGGGGAGCTTAGTTTTAAATGGTCATCCATCTCCTTTTACAGGGATGATGTAACAGACAGCATCAGCGGCCAGACCCTTGATCTGAAAGGCAAGGTTCAATTACCTAATTTTTAACTTCGATGTATTTACAATACTTTTCATAAAAATTTAAGGAGACGATCCATGTGGATTGCTGAACTTTTAGTTGTATTGGTTTTTATTTGGCTGGGTGCTCGAATGGGAAGTATCGGCATTGGCTTTGCCGGTGGATTCGGTGTGCTGGTGTTGGGGGTTGTTTTTGGTTTGAAGCCGGGCAGCATCCCCACGGATGTCATTTTGATCATCATGGGAGTAATTGCCGCCATTGCAGCCATGCAGGAAGCTGGCGGGTTGGATTATCTGGTTCAGATTGCTGAAAAAATCTTAAAAAGTAATCCTAAACATATCACCTTTTTGGCCCCAATTGTAACCTATTCCATGACGCTTTTTGCCGGTACAGGCCATACCGCTTTTTCAACCCTTCCGGTGATTGCTGAGGTGGCAAAACGGGAAGGTATCAGACCGTCAAGGCCTCTGGCCATAGCCACAGTAGCCTCCCAGATTGCCATCACTGCATCTCCTATTTCTGCGGCAGTGGTCTTTTTCTCAGGAGAACTTGAAAAGGTCGGAGTGGATTATGTTCAGCTCCTACTCATTACCATTCCCAGTTCTTTTATTGCGGTGATGCTGGCTGCAGTGATTACCAATTTTATAGGCAAGGACCTGAAGGATGACCCCATCTACCAGGAGCGCCTTGCCAAGGGCCAGGTCAAGATGGCTGATGAAGAGACCACCACAAAAAAATTGCCGTCTAGGGCCAAATTATCCGTGGCCATTTTTGGTGTGGCCATTTTTGGTGTGGTCTTTTATGCCACGGCCATCAGCGATACCGTGGGACTGATTAAAGAGCCTGTTCTGGCAAGGGATCATGCCATCATTACCTTTATGCTGGCTGCGGCCACACTGATTACCCTTTTCTGTAAAATTGATGCCAAGAATATATTGAATGCCGCCACCTTTAAATCCGGTATGAGTGCCTGTATCTGCGTGCTTGGCGTGGCCTGGCTGGGTACCACCTTTGTGACAGCCCACATGGATGAAATAAATGTGTTTGCTGATAATATTCTGGAATCTAAACCCTGGCTTCTGGCAGTTGTCCTTTTTTTTGCCGCCATGCTTCTGTATTCCCAGGCGGCAACCACAAAGGCCTTAATGCCCGCAGCTCTGGCCCTTGGGATCAGCCCGGTTGCAGCCATTGCTTCCTTTGCCGCTGTCAGTGCCCTGTTCGTTCTGCCGACCTATCCAACCCTGCTGGCAGCCGTGGAATTTGATGACACAGGTTCCACCCGCATTGGAAAATATGTATTTGATCATCCCTTTTTGATCCCAGGCACCCTGACCATAATTTTTGCCGTTATTATTGGATTTGTCATTGGTGGCATGGTCCTCTGATTTTTTTCATTCACCTACATTAAGGAGTTTTAAGATGATATTAGAAAAGAGTATCCTCAAGCGGGCAGCCAAGTCTTCAGGCATCAGCGAAGAAGATCTGACCCAGTTTTTTGCCGAAGGCCAGGAAAAAACCTATGAGCCCAATGAATGGCTGTTCCAAGAATCCACTCCAAGGCAATGGGCAGGGATTATTCTGGAAGGGGACATTGAGCTGGTCAGAGGGCTCCACGGTACTTCCCGCCATGTGGCCACCATGCTGGCCGGTGCCCTGATCAGTGAGGGAACCTTCCTGGAGGGGGATGCCCATTCCAACAGCGGGTATACCCGAAATGGTGCCGTGGTGTGGCAGATATCCAGGGAAAAAATTGAGGCACTTAAAGAAAATAAGACAGAACTTTATTATCGGATCCTGTCAAGAATCGCCGTGGGCATCAACCGCAGACTGCGTGTGCTTTCCAGCCAGCTTCACCGCAACAAACAGGACACCTCCGTTGTGAGCGGATTTCGCCAGGAGTACGATTCCCTCGGTCAGCGGGAAATTTCCGACCATGTCTATTACGGGGTCCAGACCCAGCGGGCCATGGAAAACTTTCCCATTTCCGGGGTCCATGTCAGCAATTTCCAACACCTCATTGACGGTCTGGCCCTGGTAAAAAAAGCCGCTGCCATGGCGAACAAGGAACTGGGTGTCTTGGACCAGGCCAAGGCCGATGCCATCTGCAAGGCCTGTGACGAACTGCTGGCGGGCAAACTCCATGAAAACTTCACCGTGGACATGTTCCAGGGCGGGGCAGGCACCTCCACCAATATGTGTGCCAACGAAGTTATTGCCAACCGGGGCCTTGAAATCCTTGGGTTTAACAAAGGGGAGTATGACCATCTCCACCCCAATGACCATGTCAATTGTTCTCAGTCCACCAATGATGCCTATCCAACTGCTATCAAGCTGTCGGTACTGCTTTCCAAACTAAATCTGACACGAAGCATGACAGAGCTTAAGGATGCCCTGGTTCTCAAGGCTGAGGAGTTTTCCGATGTCCTTAAAATGGGACGTACGGAAAACCAGGATGCCGTACCCATGACCCTGGGACAGGAATTTTCTGCCTACGCTGTCATGATTGACAGCGCCATGAATGCCATTGAAAGATCTGCAGAAGAGTTCTTAATGATCAATATGGGGGCAACAGCCATTGGAACCGGTATCAACAGCCCTCCAGGGTATGCCAACCGGGTCACTGAGATTTTGGCCGACATCAGCGGCTTTGGACTTCAAAGAGCCCAGAATCTGGTGGAAGCCACCCAGAATGCCGGCTCCTTTGTTCAGATGTCAGCCACATTGAAACGTGCAGCAGTCCAGGTGTCTAAAATATGCAATGATTTACGGTGGATGTCTTCAGGGCCTAGGTGCGGGCTCAATGAAATAAACCTTCCGGCCATGCAGCCAGGCTCTTCCATTATGCCCGGCAAGGTCAATCCAGTGATTCCAGAGCTGGTGAACCAGATCTGCTATCAGGTCATGGGATATGATGCGGTGGTTTCCATGGCTGCTGAGGCCAGTGAACTGGAACTGTGTATGGCTGAGCCCATTATTGCCTATGACCTGCTCCATGGAATGATGATCTTGAAAAATGGCTGTGTCACACTGGCCTCCCGCTGTATTGTGGGCATCGAAGCCAATAGGGATGTCTGCCGCGGCTATGTTGAAAATAGTATCGGCCTGGTCACAGCGCTTGTACCGGTGATCGGCTATGAGCCCTCGGCAGCCATAGCCAAGGAAGCCCTTAAAACCGGGGGCAGTGTTTATGAACTGGTGATGGAAAAAGGCCTACTCACCAAGGAACAACTGGATGATATGCTGAAACCGGAAAATATGACCGATCCCAGGGATATTCCTAAAAAATAACCGTCTCCATTTCCCTGGTTGCCTGTGCAGGCAGCCGGGGAGTTCCTTTTGAATATTATTAATAAAGAACCTGTTTATGAATCCTGATTTTTTGTTGACTGTTTTGTTTGTTACAGGCCTCATTGTGGAAGCCATGACCGGTGCCATTTCCGCCGGGAAAAAACATATGGACCTGTTTGGTGTTCTGGTGGTGGCCAATGTTACCGCATTTGGCGGTGGTGTTGTAAGGGACCTGCTTTTGGACCGCCACCCCATCCTTTTTATCGGAGAGCCCAAATTCCTTTTGCTTACCTCCATTTGCGCCATTGTGATGGTGGTCATTGCCCGGTATTTTGAAACCCTCCGGTGGCTTTTCTTAAGTCTGGATGCCCTGGGTATGATCACCTTCAGTATTGTGGGAGCCATGCGGGCCCTGGACATGGGGTTTGGCATGGCGGTGGCCTCTTTAACCGGTATGGTCACAGGCGTTTTCGGCGGTATCATGCGGGATATTCTTTGCAATGAAATTCCCCTGGCATTTCGTACGGAACTGTATGCCAGTGTATCCATCTTTTCGGTTTGTCTTTATCTGGTCCTAAGACATCTGGAAGCACCGGAGTCCCTGTCTGTTCCGATCACCCTTGCAGCGGGTTTTATCCTGAGAATACTGGCTGTTAAATTTGACTGGCATATTCCCAAATTTGTATACCGGTCAGGTCCTTTGGATAGGGAGGAGTAAAATATGGGTGGGTTAACGTTTGCTAAGATCTTTGGGAGATATAAATAATCTTTCCAATTTATAAAAATAAGGACGGTATATGCGATTAATTTCATGGTATTTCAAAATAAGTCTTTTGGTACGAATTCTGGCCGGGCTGATATTGGGAGCAGCAGCCGGGCTGATTTTTGGCCCTCAAATTGATATCATCAGCCCGGCTGGAGATATTTTTGTGAATTTATTGAAAATGATCGTCATGCCCGTGATTATTTCCACGCTCGTTGTGGGGGCCGGCAGCATTCATCCGGCGCAGTTGGGACGGGTTGGGGTCAAGGCGTTGGGGCTTTATACCCTGACCACTGGTTTTGCCGTGGCCGTGGGACTTTTTTTCGGTAATCTATTCCAGCCCGGCAAAGGCATGGATCTGGGCGAGACCAGTGGGGCAGCCGTTTCACGGATTGTTATGGAGACCCCGTCCCTGGGTGAGACCATCATGAATATTGTACCGGTAAATCCCTTTCATGCGATTATCTCCGGAGATGTGCTTCCCACCATTTTTTTCTGCCTTGTTTTTGGGATTGCCATTGCCAATTTAAAACAAAGTGATGATGAACGCATACAAAAGGCAGCTGCCTCCATCTATCGTTTTTTTGAAGGGTTTGCCGAGGTTATGTACCTCGTGGTGGACTGGATCCTGCAATACGCTCCCATCGGTGTTTTTGCCCTTATTGCAGTGGTTTTTGGTAAGCAGGGGTCTGAGGCGTTCGGTCCTTTAGGAATGACCACCTTGGCACTGTATTTGGCCTTTTCCACCCATATAATTTTTGTATACGGCACAGGTCTGATTCTGTTCAAACTGAACCCCATCCAATTTTTTAAGAAAGCCAAACAGGCCATGCTAACCGGTTTTGTTACCCGAAGCAGTGGGGGCACCCTGCCGGTTAGTATGGAGATCGCTGAAAAAGAGATGGGAGTGGACAAGGGGGTATATTCATTTTCTTTGCCCCTGGGGTCAACCATCAACATGGACGGTACCGCGATTTATCAAGGCGTCTGCGCCATTTTTATCGGATTTGCCATTGGGAGCCCTCTGGATTTTTCTCAACAGATGACCATCATTGCCACAGCAGTGCTTGCATCCATCGGTACGGCAGGGGTACCCGGTGCCGGTGCCATCATGCTTATGATGGTGCTGGACTCGGTGGGGCTGAAAGTTGAGACCGGCACACCGGTTGCCATGGCCTATGCAATGATTTTTGGAATTGATGCGCTGCTGGATATGGGACGAACTGTCACCAATGTCACAGGAGATTTGACTGTCACCTGTATAGTTGCAAAGAGTGAAAACGAGATGGATCTATCTGTTTGGAAGACAAAATAGTATCTGAAATTCCCAGAGAATTATAAATGGCCCGTGTCCCTTTAGATACCATTAGTACTCGTTTTACTCTTTTAATCCATTGGAAATACCATATTAAAAATCCTGGTTTCCATATAAGGATAAAAGGGATTCCATTTAAGTCTTATTAATTCTGTGGCCGGAATGTTTAATATGCCTTTTTCTCCCCTAAAATGAATATCCCCAAGGTTAAGACCTGTATTGCTGTGGGTATCGACTGTCCCGTATAATGGATCTTTTTTGGAAAATGGTAGGGCAACATGGGAAAGTGAGTACAGCCCGACAGGCCAAATAAATCCCAAACTGGATTGTGTTTCAACTGAATTCCCGGTTTTTTTCTGGCGGAGATAGACATGCCGGTCTTCATTGCTTTTATTGGTAATAAAACTGATGGTAAATGCAAGGTCATCCTGTTTAAAAAGGCGATGGACTTCCGGAACCGGATCTTTTTTTATGAGCGGTGTAAGATCAAAAGTTCTGTTGATATCAAAAATTAAAAGCTCATGACCGACGTTCGGCAACTTATTGAAAAGGTCCTTTACAATGGCAGATGTTGACACGGTCGCATCTACAATGGACTGAAAGGCAAGGATGTCCGGAATTTTTTTTAAATTGTCGTTCTTTTTTGCAGCGGCTAAAAGGCGGTTTATTTCTTTTGTCAGGCGGTAAACCTGATCCCCTGCATTTGTAGCAAATGAATTGTATTTATAAGGGTTGTATTCTGGAAGAATATCGTTCCAGGCCAATTTGCCAAATCCGTAAACCTTGCTTAGGTTTTCCATAAATTGCGCCAGAACGGCAATTTTGCTCACTCCTATGGCAGGGGAGATGAGCACCAGTCCTGATATTTTTTCCCGGGAAGGGTCATCAAAAGAAGAAAGAGCATAATGAAGACCAAGGGCACCTCCGTTTGAATATCCGATAATATAAAGGGGCTTGCCAGGTGCCTTGTCCGCTAAATATTTCATTGAAAGCTTTACCGCTGCTGCCATATCCTCAAATTTTACATCAAGCAAACCAGAGGGTGCCGTACCGTGGCCGGGAATCCTTAACCCAACGACAAATGCACCTCCTTTGTTCAGATGTTGTCCTGTGCTGCGGAGGGAATAGGGGGAATCAGACATGCCGTGCAACAGAAGAACTCCAGCTTTGGGAGAGGGTGCTGTCAGTACAAATGAACGGTTCCAGTTTACATCAAAAGTATCTGGGTTGGAAAGACTGCCTTTGTAAAACCGGTTTAGAAGGGTTTGCTGGGACAACGGCAGCGGTTTAACTATTTTTTCTTCAAGTTCTGTGAACACCCTTTGCTCAAGATCCAGGTAGCCTTCAAATGTTTTTATATCCGTGTTTTGCTTATATTCGGATTCAAGGACCTGGGTATGCCAGATGTCCAGGTTTGGAAGACTTTTGATATACACGAACAACAAGATAAATGTAAGGAACAAAACAATTGAAAGACAGTACAACAGCAGTTTAAAAACAAATTTTAAACCAGCGGCAATAAAATTAGACATAAATCTATTTTTCCAAGAAATTTTATTCAAAATTTTTGATCAAATAGTAAAATGAAAAGGAACAAAAGCAAATGCTCCGATTAATGATCACATAACATTTTTTTTCGATTGAATCTATCTAATAATAGATTCAGTTATCCGTCACTGTCCAGTTTCATGAGAATATTATAGGCTGTGGCATGAAACTCAGGGCTGTTCATAATCCTTACCAGTTCCTCCGTAACTTTATCATATCTCTGGAGATCGGAATTTTTTTTGGATTCTTTTGATATATATTATTTTTTATATCATCTTATATATAAGGCATTAATATAACCTATTATATTTGCATAATTAATTTAAAAGTAATACTCTTTTTTTTAATTAAATCTGCAAGGGTGGGCCTACTGTAAAATAGCGTAAAATTTTTTCTACGTAAAGGACCTGTCATTAATTTCATTTATAGGGGTTCTTTGCCCATCCCCCCGAAAAGAGCTTAAGGAGGAAAGATGAAAAAATTAGGGTTGTTGGCTGGTATTGCTGTGATAGTGGCAGTGTTTGCAATGAGTGCATCTGCTGCTGACTGGAATTTTTATGGATCTGCCAGGGTTCAGACTTTTTACACAGATACGGACAATAAAAATGGGGTGGCGGATACCACAAACTATGGCCAAAGCCTTCAGAGCAATGCCCGGATCGGGGCAAATGTGACGGTGAGTGATGAGCTTATGGGCCGATTTGAATACGGTGCCAGCGGCGGAAACGCCAACATCCGTCACCTTTATGGAGAGTGGAATTTTGGACCTGGCAAATTACTTGTGGGTCAGACCGATTCTCCGCTGAATATGTCCCTGAGCAATCAGGTCTATGGAAATGATACAAGCCTGGACCCCTATGGCCATGTGGACGCCAAACGCCAGCCCATGATCCGGTTGAGCTTTGGCGGTTTTCAGATTGCCGCCATCCAGCCGAACACAGACACCTGGGACGGAGACGTGGCAAGCAGCACCACCGAAGTCATTATTCCAAAACTTGAGGCCAGCTATCGCCTGGTACTTGACAATGCCTTTCTGGACTTTCAGGGGGGATATCAGACCTATGAGGTAACCGATACCGCCACAAACATCTCCAAAGATGTAGATAGTTATATTCTTGCGGTGGGAGGGCAGATTAAATTTGATTCTTTCTATTTGGGTGCGGATCTCTGGTTTGGGCAAAACACAGGTCCCTACAATTACAATTGCGCAGCGGATGATAATCCCGCTTTCGATGGCACCACCCTGGTCGACAACGACTCCCTGGGATACGCCATTGTGGGGGGAATGAAGCTCAATGATATCTTCTCCTTTGAGCTTGGATACGGGTATACCCGGGCCGAACTTGACCAGGCCGGTTCTAACAAGGATGATTTGGATGCCTATTATATCCAGTCAACCGTCACCCTTGCTCCCGGGGTCTTTTTTGTCCCTGAAGTAGGGGTAATTGATCACGACTCTGAAAAAACAAATCTTCTGGGAACGGGATCGAAAATCACCTACTACGGAATCAAATGGCAGATTAATTTTTAATCTTTTTTATGCCAATGAATGCCACAAAATGGCGTGCTAAAAATTTTTCAGCTAAGGAAGCCGGAGCCTGGAACCAGCAAGGAATTTCTCTTACTGATGCAATAAATTACAAAGCGAAGGGTTTGGTACCCAAAGGCATGAACTAGGTATTACTGAATTGAGATGGCCTCCTCAAACTTTTTCTTTGCTATGTTCCTGCTTTTTTAATACAATAACAGGGTAAAATTTTACAGTATAAACAAAATTAGGTATAGCAAACCAAGAGTACACAGAATATGAAAGCACAGAAAACTAAAACTGTCCAAGTCGTTTTGGTTTCAACTGGTTCTGTTAAAAATCTAAAAAAAATTTAATCGCTGCCACCAAGATCCCGATCACCGAGTATATCTGTAAACGAAAAACAAACATAAAAGGCTCAACGATTATAAACAGTACAGGAATGGGGCGTGTTTTGATACAGATAGGTGCTGAATCAAAATACGATTGATATCATGTAATGCTTACTTTTTTTATACAATTTAAGAATGTACTTTAAATTAATTATAAAAGGAGAATAAAAATGAAGTTTAGAAAAGTTTTGTTTGTGACAATTCTGGGGCTGATTTTTCTTACTGGCTGTGCTCAGATGCAGCAAAAGACAAGTGATACAGAATCCCCAGTGCTGGACCGTATCCAGCAAAGAGGGGAGTTGGTAGTCGGGACCATGGGGAATATGCCGCCCCTAAACATGACGTCAAAAGATGGGGAAATTTTTGGTCTGGAGCCGGATCTTGCCAGACTGATGGCCAATGCCATGAATGTCAAAGTCAAATTTGTCATCAAGCCATTTAACGAATTGTTGCCAGCACTTGAAAGTGGACAGGTCGATATGGTTTTGTCCGGCATGACTATCACCGCTAAACGAAATTTGAAAGTTGCTTTTGTCGGCCCTTACTTTCTCTCAGGCAAATCGTTTCTCACTAAAATAAAAACAATTGCCAATGCGGATGAAGCAAAGGACGTCAACATCCCCAATACGAAAATAGTGACTCTCAAAGACTCAACAAGCCAAGCATTTGCTGAAACCTTTCTTGACAAAACGACGCTGTTCACAACCGGAACTTATGACGAAGCAGTGGACATGGTGTTACAGGATGAAGCTCAGGCCATGATCGCCGATTATCATATTTGTATCGTATCAACATTCCGTTATCCAGAAGCCGGTCTGCTCTCAGT
The DNA here is from genome assembly GCF_055382125.1 of Desulfoconvexum algidum. Lineage (NCBI taxonomy): Bacteria > Pseudomonadati > Thermodesulfobacteriota > Desulfobacteria > Desulfobacterales > Desulfobacteraceae > Desulfoconvexum > Desulfoconvexum algidum. The sequence goes on from NZ_AP042394.1 coordinate 365,764, forward strand.
TATCACCCCGTTAACCTATGAACCTATCGGCATTGCGATCCCAGCCAATGATCCGTTAATGATGAACTGGACCCGCAATACCCTTAACAATCTTGAAGGAAGCGGAATACTGAAAGAATTGAAGCTGAAATGGCTTAACGCTGGGGATTGGTTGAATAAATTGAAGTAAGTTGTTCGTTTATACTTGCTTATATTCATCTTTGTGTTCCATACCATTTGGATATCTTTTTGCCAGTGACGTTGAGAACAAATTAAGCCGACTCTAATTTAGTGTTCTTGTTAATGATATATTACACCAAACAATTGATCACATTGTCAACCTATTGAAAAAGGAGAAGCTACAGATGATTAAAGTCGGAAAGGGTTTTCTATTTTTATTGTTAGTTCTGTTTTCTTCATGGGCCAACGCTGGGCAGATGGAAACGGTCCTCCTGCCGCCAAAAGGACCGGTTCAGGCCGGTCAACCGGTAACGTTTTATCTTCTTTTTACCAATCTATCCGGAGCGGCCATGAATATCAGCTTGCCGGATAAACTGACGTGCCGCATTTCGGCGGGCGGCAGGGAACAGATTGTCTTCGCAGTCCCTATTGATGGAAAATCCGTCGGCAAGACCCAATTGCCTGGAAATGGTTTTCTAAAAACCAATTATTCCCTTGAGCTGCCCCAAGATACGTCCGGTTATGTAAATCTCAACATCCAAGCATTTGACACCGGCCCGGCCGTATTTATGGCACAAAGTGGTGCCGATATACCCCCACCGGTCGCTTCCGGCACGGTGGAACAGGCGGGATCCGGGGAAAAAGATCCGCTTAATAAGCGGATGGAAGCAGACAGGGTAAATGTGCTGCGTGCCTACACCCTCATGCCCCACAAACCTAACTATATTTTGTTTGCCAGTAACAATTCCAGCGGCTATAATCCCGACCCCTTCCGGGAGCAATATAATGATTCGACGATTGAGATTGATGATACAGAGGCCAAATTCCAGATCAGTATTAAAATGCCCCTGGCCGTCGGCCTTTTCGAAGACAAGATGGATATTTTTGCTGCTTACACCAACCGCTCTTTCTGGCAGGTATACAACAATGACCTTTCATCTCCCTTCAGGGAAACCAACCATGAGCCTGAGGCCTGGTTTCAGTTCCGCAATGACTGGCAATTTTTCGGCATTAAAAACAGCGTGAATTCATTTGGTTTTGTCCATCAGTCCAATGGGCGGGGTGGCGTACTCTCCAGAAGCTGGAATCGACTGTATGCCAATTTTCTGTTTAATTATAAGGATTTGGTCTTCGGCATAAAACCGTGGTACCGGATTCAAGAGGATGCTGACGATGATGACAATCCGGACATCACAGATTTTATGGGCCATTACGAAGTGACCGGGGCCTACAAGTGGAAGGACCACACCTTCAGCCTGATGTTGCGCAACAACCTCGAATCCGGTTTTGAGAAAGGAACCGTCCAGGCAACCTGGAGTTTTCCCCTCTGGAATTATCCGTATTTAAAGGGATATGTCCAATGGTTTAACGGATACGGTGAAAGCCTGATCGATTACAATCAGCATTCCAACAGCATCGGCATCGGCTTTGCGCTAAGCGACTTCTTATAAACAAAAGTGCCGTGGACATCAATTACGCACCTTGGATAAAAAAGGGCCTGCAAGGCCGTATGAATTGACGGAGATACATACCATGAAAATATTCAGAGGATTGAAATGGCTCATCTATATCGTTGGCGGTTTTTTAGGCTGTATTCTGTTGATTGTCGTATTGCTGGCCTTTGTCAAAATTCCCATTGATCTCAGCAATTACAAGGGCCCAGTGGAATCGGCGGCAACATTTGCCTTTGGCCGTAAGGTTAATGTGGGAGAAAAGATTATTTTAACCACGTCACTCAGGCCGTTTTTTCTAATGGAAGGGTTGCGAATCGCCAACCCGGAAGGGTTCAAAAAAAAAGATTTCATGAGGATGAAATCTGCCAAGTTCAAGGTGTTTTTGTTGCCCCTCCTGCAGGGCAAAATTCATATTGCCGAAATCAATGTCAAAGGTCTTTCAATAAATCTCCTTGAAAACAAACAGGGCGAAGTTAACTGGGCACTTCCGCCTGAAGGAAAAATGCTGGACAAAACTTCAGGTAAATCAAAATCAGAGACGCCTTCAATAAAGCCGTCGGATAAAAACAAATTCAAGCTGGCTGGCAATTCTTTGGTCATTTCTCGGCTGTTTTTGAAAGACATCCTTGTGAGCTATCAGGATGCCAAAATGACTGACCCTGCCCAATTCAAAATTGATGAATGCAACGGTACAATGAAAGCGGGGCAACCGTTTGACTTGACGTTTAAGGGACAACTGCTTGAAGAGGCATATGTAACAACCGTCAAAATTGCTTCCCTTGAAGAATTTATTTTAAAAAATAAATCCTGGCTAACCATTAATACCAAGATTGCAGACACTATTTTCAATCTTTCCGGGGGGATAGAATTGGAAACGGTATTAAAAAGCCTTCAACTCAAAGTTTCGGTGGAGGGGGACAAATTGGACAGTCTGAATCGTCTGCTGAAAATAGACCTTCCGCCATTGAAAGATCACAGTACCAGCGGTACGCTTTTATTGCAGGAGAACAGGGTCGATCTGACGGACGTTGCTATACAGGTGGGCAAGAGCAGGCTGAACGGTGATGTGACTATCGACAAATCAGGCACTCGGCCAATGGTAACCATCAATATGAAGGCACCTCTGATTCAATTGGATAGCTTCGAAACAGGCGACTGGTCGCCTGAAAAAAACAACCTTGAACAAAAAAATAATTTATCTGAACAGAAAAAAAACCTTGCTGATACTGGTCAAATCAAAGAACTGATTTCCCCGGAAGTGTTGAAGGCCATTAATATTAAAATGGATATCACAGCAGACAAGGTATTGTCGGGGAAGGATGAGTTGGGCAGCGGCAACCTGACGTTTTCCTTAAACGACGGGAAGCTTGCACTCGATCCTGTTCAGCTGAATATCCCTGGCGGGGACTTCTTTCTGGCCGCATCCCTGCAACCTGATCCGGCCAAGCCGGAAGCATCGCTCAAGGCAGTGGTAAAAAATTTTGATCTCGGTATCTGGGTGAGACACATCAAACCAGAAGAAGAAATGGGCGGGGTTATAAACCTTGATGTGGATTTAAAATCAACTGCCGGCAAAAAAGAGGATCTCATGAAAAAAGGCAGTGGTCATTTTGATTATTCCGGTCGCCTGGAAAATTTGAAATCTGGTATCGTGGACCTGTGGGCGGTAAACCTGATTGCAGCTGCCCTGTCCAGGGAAAAAGAAAATGAATCCCACATCAACTGCGTAGTGGGTCGCTGGACCCTTAAGGATGGATTGCTCACTCCGGATCTTTTTCTTATTGACACCACAAAAATCAGAATCTGTGGAAAAGGTCAGATTGATTTCCATAAAGAATATATCGATATCAATATCGCACCTACACCCAAAAAACCGGAATATTTTAATTTGGCAACCCCCCTCCAGATCCAGGGAAGCTTTGCCAATTTGGGTGTCGGCATCCAGCCTGGCGGGCTGTTCGGTACTGCTTTAAAGTTTATAGTCAGCCCTGTGACTGTATCGGCGAAAAGAATGGTAAACAAAGCCCTGCCTGCCGACGGGTCTGATGTCTGTGCCATCCCGATCGGCCAGGATGATAGAACGGTCAAATATCCAGAGGGGTGCAAGTAGCGATTCTCTTTCTCAAGGGATTCTTGGTATTTTCTTTTTATCGCAAAGGCAGAAGCGAATTTGATTGAAAGCATTTGAATCATTCTTTCTAAATCCTGTAAAGTTATTTTAAAGTAGAAAAATGAATTCGAAAATTTTTGGTACGCATCTTGCTGTTTTCAATCGGCAACATGTAATTTGCAGTAATTTATTTGACAAACACTTCGTTCGTAAAGCTTTTATAGACTTTGATTTTTTTTATTGGGTGATTCAATAGTTTTTAAAGATAACCCATGAGACATAGTTGTATTAATGAGACAGTTGAATTTAATAATAATAAATACCAACACTAAAGGAGAAAAGAAATGATTAAGACATCTGTAGTTAAAGGTTTAATTTCAGTCATGGCCTTGTTTTTTTTAATGGGGTGTACAGCAAAGGAGCATGTTCCGATACCGTCATTCTCGGCAGCAACAATTGACGCTGACATGTATCAGCCCAAGGTTGATAATTTTCTTATCGTCTTTGATGCCTCTATTTCCATGAAGAATAAAATTAAAGAAGAAGTTAAATTGGATATCGCAAAAGCCATTGTTGACCGAATGAATCAAACCATACCGGAGATGGGCCAAACAGCAGGGCTCAGATCATTTGGCCATGCCCCTGAAGTATCAAAGGAGTATACCAGCCTTTTATACGGAATGGCAGAATATTCCTCCCTGGATCTGGGCAAAAAAGTTAATATCTCCAAAGCTGGCGGGTTGAGTAAGCTTGAGGCTGCCCTTGATGCAGCCCAGGTAGACTTTGAAAAACTTTCCGGTGCCCATAATGCCGTTATCATCATCAGTGATGGGCTTGACCTGAACCCAGCTGTCCTTGCCAGTGCCCAGAGCTTAAAAGATAAATATGGCCCGTCCATCTGCTTTTATACTGTCCAGGTTGGAGATGCACCAGAGGGAAAAGAAGTTCTACAGCAAGTTGCGAAAATAGGGGGGTGTGGTTTTTATTCAGGATATGAAGGCCTTTTAACCAGTGCCGGCATGGCTGAATTTGTTGAAAATGAATTTCTTGCAGAAAAACCAAAGAAAGTCGCTAAAGCTGCTCCTGCAGCAGTGGTTGTTCCTGCTGTTAACAAAGACACGGATAACGATGGTGTCTTAAATAAAGACGATCAATGCCCCAACACTCCGGATGGTGCCAGTGTCAATGCTGCTGGCTGCTGGGCATTCAGTAACGCAGCTCTGTTTGACTTTGATAAATCAGAGATCAAAACCGCATCTTACCCAATGCTTGGCGAAGCTGTTACAATCCTTGAAAAAAACCCTTCCATGAATGTAACGCTCCAGGGTCATACCGATAATATTGGTAGTGCTGAGTACAACATGGGGCTTTCCCTTAAAAGAGCAGATGCCATTAAAGCGTATCTTGTGAAAAAAGGGATTGCAGAAGACAGGCTGGAAACAGAAGGGTTTGGATCGACAAAACCGTTTTCCCCCAATAGCTCTGAAAGTGGACGTTCTTTAAACAGAAGAGTTGTACTTCAGCCACGATAAAGGGAAAAGATAGCTTTTCTTTGATCGATTAAAACTCAGGGGCAGGGAATATCCATACAGATGAACGTTTTTCTCTGTCCCTTTTTTTAATGATCTTTGTAATAAACAATAAAAAAAGAGGTGTGTTATGAAAATTTTAAAAACTTTTTTTGCCATAATACTTTTTGGTACATTTTTTTCGGGCATTGCCCTTGCCGATAATTATTCAAAAACGATTTCTGTCTTCAAGCAATCAGAAGCGGTACAACCATTTTTTAAGAATTGCTACGGCTATGCAGTTTTTCCCACCATTGGAAAAGCTGGTTTTGTAGTAGGCGGTTCATATGGTGATGGTAAGGTTTATCGTGGAGGTAAAGTAACCGGAACGAGTTCACTTGCCAAAATGAGCATTGGATTCCAGGCAGGCGGCCAGGCATTCAGCCAGATGATTTTTTTTCAAGACGCACGGTCCTATGGTGAATTCATCAGCGGTAATTTTGAATTTGACGCATCTGCATCTGCTGTTGCCATCACAGCCGGGGTCCAGGCAAAAGCAGGTACAGAAGGCGCCACTGGCAGTGCAACTGCAGGACCTGCAACAGGAGCCCAGGCGGAAACAAGTTATCACAAAGGAATGGTTGTGTTTACCCATGCAAAGGGTGGTCTGATGTATGAAGCAGCCATTGGCGGACAAAAATTCAGTTATAAGCCCAATTAGGCCCAAAAAGATCAGATAAAACAAGGGCCTTTTAAAACCCAACTCATTGCATTTTTATCCGATAAATATGTTTTTTTGTCGCGCTTACTCTGCCTGACTGTTCACCGAGTCATCAGTCTTTTGTTTTATCTTTTTTAAACAACAGCCACAGCATCAGGCCGATAAAGATAAAAACACCAATGTTGAGCAGCGTATCAATCAAATTACCCATCTGTTTCACCTACATCCTCTTTGAGTGCCTTTACCAGGCAAACCAGCAACACAAGAACAATAAATACGAACGGTCCTGCGCTCATGGCAATGATCTGGCGCACGGCATCCACGCTGTTGGAAAGAATCATGGCAAGTCCTAATGCCCCGAGAATACCCCCCCAGATCAATTTTATTTTAACCGCCGGATTTTGAGAGCCGCCCTCGGAAAACATGGAGAGGACATAAGCGGCGCTGACCACGCTGGTGACAATAAACAAAAAAGCCGCGATGATGGTCACAATAATGGTAATCGTCGAAAGCGGCAGTGTATCCAGAAGAATAAAGGTTGTCTGGTTTATTCTGGTTTCAACGACTACCGGATCGATTTTGGAGGCCGCTCCCTGGTAAAATGCCAGACCACCGAAAATACCGAACCAGAAAATTGAGAAAACCGTGGGGGCGAGCAATACACCGACAATGAACTCTCGAATGGTACGGCCCCGGGAAATTCTGGCGATAAAAACCCCCACAAACGGTGCCCAGGCCAGCCACCAGACCATATAATTTAAGGACCAGTTACTGAACCAGCCCCTGACCTTCTCATCATAGAAGGTATACGTCATAAACCCGTGGGGAATGACTTGCGTAAAATACTGCCCGATCGCCTCAACGATGCCGTTCATTAGAAAAGAGGTCGGCCCGACTAACAGCAGATAGACCATCAGGCATACGGCGAGGCCTACCGCAATATTTGAAAGCAACGCCATTCCTTTGCTCAAATCCATTGTCAGCGGCACCATGTATACGACAAATAAAATACCAAAAATAATCAGCGAGTATTGCATACCCGTCATATCAATTTTAAACAGAGCTGCCACGCCGTCCTGAACCTGGAATACACCCATGGCAACAGAACCGGCCAATCCGATTGCAATGGCATAAATAGAAAGAAGATCCATCAGCCATCCGATACGCCTTGGCAATGGCCGGTCACCAAAAACACTCACAAGGGGCGCACTGATCAACTGGGGAGTCCCCCGACAAAATCCAAAATACGCGATCACCAGACCTGTCAAACCGTAAATCGCCCAGGCGTGGAGTCCCCAATGGAAATCGGTGAGGAGCATGGCCATGGAGGCTGCTTTTTCAGGGGCCACGCCGCTTCGGCTGATGGCCAGGTAATGGGATATCGGCTCGGCCGCACCGTAAAATAAAAGTCCAACGCCCATGCCCGCCGCAAACATCATGGCCATCCAACTTATTGTCGAAAATTCAGGCGTTTCTCCCTTTTTTCCCAGCACTACCTTCCCGTATTTTGAAACAGCAAGTGTGATACTCGAGATGAGCATAATGCTTGCCGTCAGCATGACAAACCAGCCACGGCTTCGAAAAGCGATTTCTACATAATTGGCAGCAAAGCTGGTAAGTCCAGGGGTATCGAATATGCCCCAGATAGCCACCCCGATAGTCATCGCAACGGCAACTGCTAAAAGTGGATTTTTAAACACGCAAGCCCTCCCAAATTTCCCCCAAATCCCTTAGGTTCGATTATTGATATCCGTAATTATTTCTATTTAACTGAATGTTGTGTTTTCACCCATCTCCCGTTCTTTATCAATAAATTTTTTGATCAGACTGGAATTCAAAATAACCCCTCCCCCGCTGGGAGAATCCCAGGTGGAATTTTTTCCCATGGGTACCCCTGTTTGCCCATCTGATATCCTAAATCAAACAATTTACCCATGTATTCCGGATCAAAAGCTTCCTTTGCTTTCTCATTAAATTCGTCCGGGATAAATGCCAGATTAAAATCAACGCCGCTATGCTGGTTGCGAAGATAGATACGATATAAATCACCATAGCCCTGATTCCTGATAAGTGTGGCAGTGGTTCGCAACACAATCTGGCTCAGTTTGGGTTCCACAGCCTTCCACTCAGGTTCCAGGCGGGAATTTCTAATGATATAGGCTCTCGGCGTGCCTTTCACTTCCAACTTGTCAATAATTTTGCGCCAGTTTAGTCCAGTGGGATAAAAGAAAACCTGGGAAGCGGTACCGCCGTCCACGTGCATCTCATCATATGTGACCCCGTTGGATTGAACTTTTACAAACACCGGTGGGAAAATACCGGGAATAGAGGCCGAGGCCAGAAGAACATCTCGAATCAGGTCAAGGGCATTGGGATCCTTGCTGACAGCGATCTCACCAATGTTCCAGATGACCGGCCGCCCGGCATCAAGATTTACTGTGCCGATCAATAACTGCCGCCCCTTTAAGTGCTCGGACGCGATGGCTTCCATGATATTCTGATCAATATGGTTAACCAGCATTTTTTGCAGCGCTTCAGAATTGACTGCAGAATCACCCGTGATAATTTTTAATGTAGAACGGATTTTGAGGATATCCTTGGTGGACGTTGTTGTGTACACGGCCTTGAGCTGCTCATCATACCCAGGTCCAAGAAAAGCAAAAGGTGCAGAAAGCGCTCCGGTGCTGACCCCGGTCACTATGCTGAACTCGGGCCGATCTCCTTTTTCAGTCCAACCCAACAGGAGTCCGGCACCAAAAGCCCCGTTTGCACCACCGCCTGATATGGCAAGATAGTTGTGGGCGGAATTGAACAGGGCCGAAAACTGGTCTTTTAACTCGGCCGGTTGTAATTTATACAAGTCTTGAGCATAAGCCGGCGGCCGATCTCCCCACATTCTCATCCTGTCGGAGCCCAGTACCAGGGCGCCGGGGCTTAAGTCCTGGGGCAGAGGATTACGGGTTCTTATGGTGGCACAGCTCAATGTCATTGATGCTGCGACCAAAAAAACAAGGAAAAAAATTCGTTGAATTTTCATATTATTTCCTCTGCTAAGAACTGGAAGATGAAGTCAATGCTTTTCAAATAAAGATCATAGGCGTTTGATAGACATAAGGCTCGCTATTTAATTATCCAGAAGCGAATGATATTTTCAAAATAGCTTTCCGACAAATTACCAAGCTGAGTATCAATTCAGGTCATCATCTTTGTAATATTTGGTGCCCTTCCCCGTAAGCTCAAGAGCGAGTCCATCGCCGGTAAGCTGGTACAACAAAATATCTACATTTACTGAAATCGCTCCAGCAAGATCACCTCCTTGGCTACCGGATTTTGCAGCTGCTGTTCCTTGGCCGCCAAATTCCCATCCTGAATTGATAAAACCGTTCAAAGCCTTCTTGCTTTTAAACACCCAGACCTGTCTAAACTTCTTCACACCCATGCCAAACCCAACCTGGCCTTCTATCATTTTCATAAAGGTGTCTTTTTGGGCAGCTTTGGCGACCACTATCCCTTTTCCTGAACCACCACCGAATAAGAAAATTTTCATACCAAAATTGCTAAATACAGCATAGCCTGCTGATGTCTCTATATTTTTTTTGGCAGCTGGTTGTTCTTTGTATAGCCGGGTCAGGGTCTCTTTGGCCATGTTGCGAATCTCTGTCTGTTGTTCTTGCTTTGTCGCATCTTTCGCCAAGGCCATTCCACATATTCCAATGTTTATCCCAAAAATAAAGACTATGAGTACTATTAAAGCGTGGTATTTCTGTTGATGAATAGCCATAATATGTTTTGACCCATTTAATATTTCCATCTCACATTATCCTTTTCTCTTAGAGTTTTATGCCAGTAATAAATTGTTATGTTTCCGAAGTTTTATGTTTTTAGCGGAACTGTCTTTTTTTCCATTTACACCTCTTTGCGTGTTTAATAGGCCTTCACTGGGTTATCTATTTTTTCATGAATTGGTTCAGTCGTTCCATGAAGGTCTGCCGTTCTTTTTCCGGACCAAAAAGGAAAAACTGCCCCATGCTGCGCTGGATTTTCATGATGTCGATGAGAAAATTATAACTGGCATTGGACGCCTGCTGGTCAGCTACCAAGGCCTGGTTTTGTGCATCGATCAGGTCAATGATCGATTTGATCCCCCGCACATAGGAGTCGCTTACCAGGGTTAGGTTTCGATTGGCTGAATCAGCGGCATCCATGGTTAACCGGATACTTGGATAGGAGACCCGAATCAGGTAAACAGCATTTAAAACGCGTTTTTCAATGCTGTTGGAAGTTGCCCGGCGTTGGTTTTTAAGACCTGCCAATTCTTCCCGGGACCGTTTCAAAGTGGCTGTTTTGCCCCCTCCGCTATAAAGAGGAAGAGACAACAGGACACCAGCGTTCCAGTCTGTATCGTCCTTCCCGGATATATTCAGGGAACCAAATGAGGGAGGGTCTGACCCTGCACCGCTTTTGCCAAACGTTTCTGTTACACCGCCGAAGAGGGAAAAAGTTGGCAGCCAGAACTCTCTTTTTGAAAGGAGGATCGATCTCTCTTGGGCTGCAATGGCAGCATCAATCTGCTGCAGTTCAGGTGAAAGATCCAATCCTTCCTGGATCAGAAAATCACGCAGGATTTTCAATTCATGGGGGTTGTCCATGTAGGTCAGCATGTGACGGTCCGGCAGGATACTAAAGGGGTCTTTATATTCTTTTTCTTCAGCATTGAACATCTCCCGCAGGGGGCGATTCAGGATTCGGTTTACCGTGCTGATGGTATCCAGTGATACGGATTCAGCATTGAGCACCTGGCGACGGCTTTCGGCGATTTGACTTTCCCACCGGTAGACCTCCTCGGGCCCGGCAGCACCGATGGACACCCTGATCTGGGCACGTTCCAGGTTCTTTCGTGTCAGTTTGAGGTTGTCCTTCTGGATACGTTCGATGCTCTTGGCCCTGAGAACATCCAGATACGAAACGGATGCTGCTTCAATGATGTCCAGTTCGACAGCATCACGGCCCAGTTCCCTCGCAGTTTGACCATATTGCTCAACCTCATAGTTGGCCCATACTTTATCTGAATAAATCAACTGGTTGGCCTGGACAGATCCGGTCCATTGTCTTTCCGGCAGGGCACCGAGGGATGCTCCCGCCTGGTCATCGTCAATAACCCTGGCCCGACTGCCAATTCCCACCTGGGGAAGCAATGCTGATTTGGCCTGCTGTACCCGCTGGATACCTGCCTGGACGTTTCGGTTGGCCACGGCCAGATCCGGGTTTGCGCTCATGGCTTCGGCAACTGCCTGCTGAATGGAAAGCGTGCGTATAATACGGTCATCCTCTTCATTGATCAGGTCCGCTTCCGTGAGCATGCCCCATCCGGGATAAACCCCTATGGCCCGGGCTGTAGCCATATTGATTGACAGCTTTTGTCCTAAAGGAAAGGTAGTCTGCAACTCTTTTGCCCTTTTTCCATCCAGTATCTCCTGAACGTTGATGGCAATACTGCGGGCCGTGTGCTGCATAGTGTCTTCAGGAATAATACTGGTCAGAAGGCCCAGTTCCACATCCCTTCGCCCCCTGAAGGAAAAGCTAGGCAGTTTTCTTTTAATCAGTCCATCCACCAGTTTTTGAAATTGGGTTCCGGACAGGCGGGGCAGCCGTGAAATAAAAACGGCGTCAACGTCTTCGGAGAGTTCTTCCAGGGCTGGTTCCACCTGGATTTCCACCTGGATAACGGTTATATCCAAAGAAAACTCATTGGCCAGCCTGCGCCCAAGTCCCTGGAGCTGTGGAATGGATCGCACCTGAAATCCGTCCATCATGAGGGCCACCCGGGAAAAGGGGGCAATGTCCAGAAAAACCTGAAAAGCGCGATCGACATCAGAAAAGGTATTGATATAGTTCAGGTTCACAATACCGCTGGTCCCTTTTTGGGACGGCAGCTTCTGGGTTTTGGCATCGATGATATTGGCGGCTATCACCGGTTTTTCAAGTTTTTTTCGTTGGCAGACTTCATTTGTTGTGACCTCTCCCAGGGTAATAACAAGGTCGACTTGCTTTGATGCCAGAACCTTGTCCAGCGCCTGATTTATTTTGTTGATGTCATAGTTGCCGGAAAGCTGCTGGCTTTCAGGAAAGGCAACCGTGTGTTCGCCCCGGGTAACGGCGAGGATTTCATCTTGAACCAGCTGGACAGCCCCGGGGAAACGTTCAGACACCCCGTCTGATACAATACCGATACGAATGGTTTTTGCGAATGCCTCGGCATTTAGAAAAAACACTGAGAAAAAAAAGATCAGGCCAAATGAAAAACATGGTATAGACCGGCATAATTTCATAAAAATACTCCTGTTGCGATTTTGCTGTTTCATACTATTTAAGCTTTGATCTTAAAAAAGGTTGCATACAAGGTTGGCACAAAAACAAGTGTCAGGACAGACGCAAACCCTAAGCCAAACACAATGGTCGTTGCCATGGAGATAAAAAAGGCATCCATGAACAACGGGATCATACCCAGCATGGTGGTAGCCGCAGCCAGCATCACAGGCCGCATCCTGCTGACCCCGGAATCCACCACTGCAGAAAACTGGTCTTTGCCCTCCCGGATCTCCAGATCAATCTGGTCGATGAGCACGATGGCATTTTTAATCAGCATCCCGGACAGGCTCATCAGCCCCAGCAGGGCCATGAATCCAAAGGGCTGCTTCATGAGCAGCAGGCCCAGGACAACACCGATGAGGGAAAGCGGGACAGTGAGCCAGATAATCAGTGGTTGCTTAAAGGCATTGAAAAGAAAAATCACCACAAGAATCATCATGCCAAAATAGATGGGGATGTTTTCGGCAAGCTTTGCCTGGGAATCGGAAGATTCTTCTGCCTCTCCCCCCCAGGCCATGAAGTATCCCGGCCTGCCCTTGATGGGAATCATGTCGTCATACTTGATGGGAATGGTGGCGGCTGTGTAGTTTTCAGGGGCAACTTCTTTTCCCAGATAGCTTTCTGTATCAGCACCCAGGGCCTGTTCAATTTTGGGTTTGATGCGGGAAAGCAGATCGCTGGGAAAGCCTTCCCGCGCATCGGCATGGAGTTTGATCATTGAACGGCGATGCCAACGGGAAATACGTGCATTTTCCGTCTTTGTGGAAAATCCATTTACCACCTGCTGTAATGGGATATTCTTATTGGCAATGGGGCTGTACACCATGACATCACGCATATTTTCCATGGTCACGCGCTCATTGGCCGGTGCCCGGGCAATGATGGGGATGAGCTCAATTCCTTCCCGATAAAGGCCGGCTGTTGTTCCGGTAAAATTGGACTGCAGGGCTGTGGCGATCATGGGCCGGTCAATGCCCTGGCGCCTGGCTCTGTCCTCGGCAATCAGGGGCTGAATCAACTTGACCCTGGTACCCCATTCACTGCGGAACGCCTTGGCATCTTGATCAGCCGCCATGATGGCCAGGGCCTGTTCCCCCATTTCCCTCAGCACTTTTGGATCAGGACCGTTGATGCGGAGCTGGATCCTGCCCCCTTCACCAGGCCCCAAAACGAATTTTTTTACATTGACGATGGCGTCGGGGAACATTTTCTCCAGATCCTCCTGGACCTTTTGGTAAATATCCTGGATCACTTCGTAGTCTTCAACCTCAACCATAAGACTGCAGTAATGGGTTGAGGCATCCACAGGAACACTGTAGGTCAAAAGGAAACGGGAGTGACCCGACCCCACTGCTGATGCTACTGATTTAACCCCTTGGGTCTTCAGCAGATAGTCTTCCATTTTTGCCACACGTGTTTCTGTTTCCCGGATATGGGTGCCCTCCCGGAACTGACACTCCACCTGGAATATTGGGCTTGTGGAATCAGGGAAAAACTGCTGGTCCACATAGCCAAATCCAACCAAAGATACGGCAAACATGGCCACCACAATTGAAATGGTGATCCAGCGAAACCGGATGGCCAGGGCCAAAAGTTTCCGGTAGATCTGATAAAATTTACCCGTATAGGGATCTGATGCGGGATCACTTCCCTTGGATTTTTTCCCCAGCACAAACATCTTGGTGACCAAGGGGGTGATGGTGACCGCCGTAAGCCAGCTCAAAGAAAGGGAGATGAGAATCACATAGTATAGAGACCGACAGTATTCACCGGTCTCGTTGTCCATGCCGCCGATGGAGGCAAAGGCCAGTACGGCAACGGCAGTCGCCCCCAGCAGGGGGATGGAATTTTGACCCACCACCTCCTTGGCCGCCTGAATCCCGTCTATACCCTGTTCCATTTTTACCTTCATCCCGTCCACCACCACAATGGCATTGTCCACCAGCATGCCCAGGGCAATGATCAGCGCCCCCAGGGAAATCCGCTCCAGGGTGATGGAATAATACCCCATGACCACAAAGGTGGCGGCAATGGTGACCACCAAAACAAACCCGATGATCAGTCCGCTGCGAAGGCCCATGAAAAGAAGGAGGACCACAATAACAATGATTACCGCCTCCACCAGGTTGACCACAAATCCGTCAACGGATTTGGTGACCACGTCAGACTGCATATAGATGGTGCCAAGTTCCATGCCCATGGGTATCTGGGGGGCCAGTTCAGCAAGGCGTTTTTTCACGGCCTCCCCCATGGTAACGGCGTTCCCGCCCATTACCGTGGAGACGGCTATCCCAACGGCAGGATGGCCGTTAAAACGCAGGATCCGGGGCGGGGGATCCACGTAATCGCGCTGTATGGTGGCAACATCCCTGAGATAGACAAGCCTGCCCCCCTTACTGGCAATGAACAGCTCTCCAAAATCTTTTTCAGATTTAAAAATACCTGTGGGAAAAATGGGGACGTACTCACTGCCGATCTGAATTCTGCCGGCATCCGCTGGCAGATTCTTGGCCCCCAGGGCATCAAATATTTCCTTCCGGGTAATGCCCAGAGCCGCCATCTTCTCCCTGGACATTTCAACGTAGATAGCCTCGTTCTGTTCACCGAAGAAAACAACTTTTTTAACATCGGTAACCGTTACCAGTTCACGCTTTAGCAATTCTGCTACCTTCTTGAGCTCTGCATAGGAATAGCCTTCCCCGTAAAGGGCATAATACACCCCAAACACATCCCCGAAATCATCGTTGATGATACTGGGACCGGCCCCGGGGGGCAGTTCCGGTTGCATATCATAAATTTTACGCCGCATCTCGTCCCATACCTGGGCGATCTTGGACTTGTCAAAGTGGGCCTGGAGCTTGACCTTTACGATGGACAACCCACGGGAAGAATAAGATTCCACCCGCTTGAGCTGGCCCATTTCCTGGATAGCCTTCTCAATTCTTTCGGTCACATCCTCCTGGACTTCTTGAGGAGATGCACCCGGATAGGGGGTGACGATAACGGCATCCTTGATCACAAACTCTGGATCTTCCAGACGGGGAAGATTCTGGTAAGCCTGGTACCCCAAAAACAGCATAACAATGGTAAGGGTCCAGGTGATAACACTTTTACGGATGGAAACTTCGGCAATATTCATGGGATGAGATCCTTGTTATTATTCTTTCCAGATGCTTACTTTCATACCGTCCTGGAGCTTGGTGAGCCCGGAAGTGACAATAACTTCGCCCCCGGTCAATCCCTTGAGGATCAGGATATTTTTTGAACCGGTCATTTCACCCACAATAACCTCAGTCTTGTGAACCGTCATCCCTTCCTTTTTCAATACCCAGACAAAGGCTTTTCCCTTTGGGTCCTCCATTACAGAAATAGCAGGAATGACAATCAGAACAGCCATTTTTTCCGTTTCTCCACGCTTACCGGTTACAGTGGCTGTCATACCCGGCAGGATGTTGATGCCTTCGGGCTGATCCATAAGCAAAACCAGCTGGTAGGTCTGGGTCTGGGGATCTGCCTCGGTGGAGTATTCTTTCAGAGTCACTGGAAATGCTTTACCCGGGGCTGCGGCAAAACTGGCAGTAGCTTTGATTTTTCTTTTTTGCTCAAGGGTGGCAATCAGGGTTTCAGGGGCATCCACCAGAATTTCTATTTTTGAGTTGTCCTGAAAAAACACAATGGGCTGTTTGGCCTGGACATCTTCGAGATTTTGCACATGCCGCTTGGCCACGATCCCGTCAAAGGGTGCTTTCAAATAGGTATCTTTCAGCGCATTTTGGGCATCTTCAAGTTGAGCTGCTGCAACGTCCCGGGAGGCTTTATACCGATCAAAATCCGCCTTGGAAACCTGTCTGCGAACATATAGCTCTTTATACCGGTCATATTGACGGTCCGCATTGACAGCTTTTGCCTTGGCCGCATCCAGATTAATCTTAAAATCCCTGGGCAGAATACGGGCGATGAGTTTTCCTTTTTTGATAAACTGCCCCTCTTCCACAGGCATTTCCACGATGGGACCGGGAACCTTAAAGGAAAGATCCACCCGCTTATTGGCCCTTGTTTTTCCGGGAAAAACAAGGGGGATATTGCTGCTGCTGCCCGCCACAGTCATAACCTTCACCGGCCGGACAACCTCTTCGGGAACGGCTTCCTCTTTTTTTTCGCAGCCAGTGACGAGTAAAAATGCCAGCATTAATGCCATAAATACCAGCAATTGTCCTATAATCAGTTTTGATGAGCCCGTGAAGATGTTCTTTTGTTTCATAATAAACCCCTCTGTATATAAATCACTTTTATCAATTAAACCTAATCCTTAGCTTTTTCATTTAAGAAAACAACAACAACGATAGCGATCCTGAAAATGGCCATTAACGTGTCTTTTAGCGGGTTAAAAGTAAAAGATGTAATCCAGTACCACAACCGTCAGGGTGCCGCCGGCAATGGGAACCATGGTCCGCTTGACAAGATCAAATGGCTGGACTTCTGCCAAGCCTGCAACCGCAATGATCACAGCGGTGATGGGAGAGACGGTCCGGGCCAGAGAGGATGTTTCCTGCATGGGCAGCAGCAAGTTAACCGGGGCGATGTTGAATTTATCGGCAATCTTTGGAACCAGCTCACCAAACGACAAAAAGGAGGCATTGCCTGATCCCATGAGGATGGCTGAAATGCCGATGACACCGACAATGACCAGCATCATGGCTACCGGCGTAAACCCTGCTTCGCTGGCAGATTTCAGGATCATATCTATCACTCCGACCTGTTTAAGGCCATCTGCAAAAATACCGGCGGCCACCACCAGTGTGACCACTGATCCGAAAACGTTTCCCATGCCGTCCATGAATGCCTTAAAGCTTTGAAAGGCATCTTTAACACTTTTTTTATTGATCATGTCCACCAGAATGCAGATAAAGACACTGACCAGAATGGCCGTGACCAGATGGATGGTATATCCCACGTTGGTCATTTTGCTGAACACGATGACCAGAACCAGGGGGATCATATTCAACAGGGCGTAATACCCGGGCGCTTTTTTCATATCAGGGTCTTCTGCCTGGGGTTTATCTGTTTGAACCTGTTCAGCACCGGGCAGTGTACCGGCACGGCGGTCCATGAAATTTTGCCAGAAAAAATGCAGGCAGGCCATGACCAGCATGGCCGGTATGGCCACAGGCAGCTGGTATCCGAACACATACTGGGTCACTTCCAGTCCGGACTGGCCCGCGGCATAGATGACATTGGACTGAGTCGGCCCCAGTTCCAGTGCCGCGGTCGTGGCGATCGGGGCCGCAGCAGAGAGCCGGCTTAAGCCCATGCCCCTGAAGACCGGGTACATGGTCGCCATAAGGAGCAGCCCCAGGCCCGTGGCGCTGGTGATAAACATATTTAAAAATACGCCGATGATATACCCCAGCGCAATGACGATATAGGGAGATTTTATCTTGGACATGGGAGCTGTAGACAGACGGACCAGCGCATGGGAGGCACCCATGTCGGACATATAGGCGGCAAACCCGCCCACGGCCATAATATTCATTCCCAGCCCTGCTGCATTAAAACTGAACATGCCCCGAAATTTATCAAAAAGATCAAAAAACCAGAGTCCCGTTGGCGTCACTCCCCCTGGGGCAGCTTCAGGGATGATGGGGCTGTTTCCTGTAAGCCAGCCGGCAATTAACAGGGCAAAGCCGGCCACGATCAGAACGGTCTGGATGTACCAGCCTTTGATAATTCCGTAGATAACAAAGACAATCACCGGCAGGGTCAACAGGATTTCTAACATTGCAATTTACTCCTTTGGGTATTCAACATGCAGATACGTGTTTAAAAAATGGTGTAATCCCCGTCTTTTATGAGGGTCTTTGTGCCGCCTTCCCCATGGGTCTTGACAAAATCCACATGGATCCTGGGGGCGGTTTCCGGAATGTAGATTCGGTCAATATGTACCACGGCTTCGGGACTTGAAAAATCCCTTGCCCCTACGGCGCCGCCAAAATGGTCTGACCGGCCAAAGGCAATGTGAAGGCCCAGCTTTTCATCCAGGAGGGTCACCCCGGTGGGACGGAGGCCAAAGTCCTTGAGTACCCCGAATCCCAGTTCAGCCATATTGGCATAGGCGGGCTCACTTAGAATCCGCTGTGCCTCTTCAATGGAGCGGGGGCCGTGACTGAAAATTTCAACGGCCTTGTTTCTTTCAATACGGTAGACCACCACCTCGTCCCCCAGCTGAACCGGCAGGGTGCCCATGGACTGGGAAACGGTATCCAGCTCGCCCTCATAGGGGACAATATAAGATTCTCCAGAGGGCAGGTTGCCTGCCATCCCCATTTTGGGGAACCGCCCGCCGGAGGCATGTCCTTCCCTGTGGCGCAGATCAAAATGAACCGTATATTTATCGGTTTTATCAACTGTGAACTGGATATCCAGGGCCTGGGCCAGGGTGATCTCTTCGGTGATGAGATCGACCCTGCGGTTGACCTCCTTGTAATCAATGCGCAGGGCCGGAAGCATGTCCGGCGAGAATCCCGGCATGGTGGCAGCCCTGAAATTCAGCTGCCGGGCAAGCAGTTTCAAGGGGGCCGTAGTAGAGAGCTGGGTGGGTGCCATGAGGATATGGACCCCGGTCAGGACCTCATCCATATCGACCCGGCCTTCCATGGCTGCAAGTGTTTCAAAGGTCAGATCCGCCAGTCCCTTGTCCACAAAAACCCCCCACTGGGGGAGGTCGGCATTATTTGAGTGCACATTGGGATAGGCCATGAGACGAACACTCTTAAGACCCATTTGGGTTTTTATCCCGTCCAGCTCCCGGCACCAATCTTCTGCCAATCTCCGACGGATGCGCCAGGGCTCAGTATCCGGCAGGGTGTCATCGGGTATATCCACGATGAACAAAAGATGATGATCCTCCTTACTCAGAGAGAAGACAGACTTGATCAAGGCTTTGAGTTCCTGGGCATCCAGTGTATCTTTCATTATCTTTTCTCCTCGGCAATAACCTCTTTGGCGACAACGGCACCCCCGGTCATAGCCAGCAAGGAAGTATTTGTGAAATCATAAGTTGTATTAAAAATGTCCATGGATGGTTTTACATTATTATGGATATCGGTAAATCTGTTTTTTCCATGATGACTGCCATCTCCGGTTCTGATCTTATTTCAGTTGTTTGAGGTTTCGGTTGGGCCTCAGATGGTTGTGTATCGGTTGATTCTGTAGGCCCATCCTTCAGACTTAATTACAAAAGAATATTAGTACTTCTAAATTAATTTGACAAATAAAATAGGTTGTATTAGGTCCTTATATATAAGATTATATAAAAATAGCATTCCTTTTTATTCCGAGTCAGCAGTCTTTTGTTTTGTCTTTTTTAAACAACAGCCACAGCATCAGGCCGATAAAGATAAAAACACCAATGTTGAGCAGCACAAGCTCTACCATTGAAATTTCAAAATCGCCAGCAGAACTATTATCACATTATCGGTTTCGCCATGGCCCAGCCAGCAATACATAATAGATGTGCAAAGCAAAGGAGAGAGAAGAATGGAAATCGTATTTTACAAAATTTATATCCTTTATTATTCTATTGTTTGCAGGCGGTTTGATTTCTAATGTCTGGGAGCGGGAATTTCCCTATTTTTTTTGCCGATGGTTTCCTGCCGCATACACCCCCACCAGTCTTGCGATCAGCACCGTCAGATAAATCTGTCCGATAAAGGCTTCGGAGATGGCCATGGTTTTGGCCTGGTCAGAGATTGGCACTACCTCTCCATACCCCAGGGTGGTGAGGGTCACAAAACTAAAATATTTCATCACAGAGGGGTCTGTCATGATCTGGTCACTGGAGATGGAAAAGGATCCCGGTGAGAGTAATTCCAGCACCAAAAATGATTTTGAAAAAAACAAGGCCACAAACAGATAGGCCACAATAGATGCAGAGAGGATATCACCTGTAATAACAGGCGCTTGAAAAACAAACAACATAATAATAAAGACCATAAAAAGATTGAACACTGCCTGGAGCGCCGTTCTGGCCAAAAATATTTCAGTGGAACTGTCCGACAAATGGAGCCAGAGAAGGACAAGGCAGGGCAGTGCCAGAAGGATAACAGCAATACGGCTCTTTTTTCCCCGGTACAGGGTAAGGATGGAAGACAGCATGACAGCAGAAAAGGTGATGTTCAAAAAGAGTTCTTGCTTTATGACTGATGTAAAAAAAGGGGTTGCAATGACGTAGACCAGAAGTAGCCCCAGCAAAATGGTGAATTTTTTTTTAAAAATTTTATTGATCACGTTTTAGTTCCTGCTTTAAAGTTGTTATATGGATGGAATATTACGTGTATACCATAATTCAATATTCCAAGCAGAATGGTTAAGTCAAGGGCTTATTTCATCTGCGGTCCTTATTGGCATCAGTCCATGAAAATATCAAATTTTTTTTGTTCTTCTTACAGTTTCAGGGACACATCAGGACATCACCGAGAGAAAACAGACAGAAGATGCTCTAATTGAGTCCCGGGATTTAGCCCAACGAGCCAATCTTGCCAAGAGTATATTTTTATCCTCAATGAGCCATGAACTTCGCACGCCCTTAAATTCTATCCAGGTCTTTCGACCCATTGATGAGGGTCCAGGCCGACCGCAACTGCTTAACAGATATTGATCAACCTGTTCTCAAATGCTATTAAATACAATTCCAGAGAAGGAACCGTCCGTATTGCTGCAGTCATACATGAAAAGGTTGATAGGGAAGGGTGACGTCGGACTGGAAAGTACAAGAGCACACCCGTTTGAAAGTTCATAATCAAAGTAAAAGTACTGGTTATAGCGAACAAGGATAAGATGCCGACAGAGAGATTATATTCGAAACCGTACCTATACAGCATGCTGAAATCCGTTTTTATGGCGTTTTGCCTGTTTGTGATTTGTATGGGAACAGCAATGGGAAATGAACCGCAAATACTGAATACAGCAACTGCTTTTTCACACGATAATCCAGTAAGGATTGTTTATCCGGTTGTTATGCCGCCTTATACTTTTGAAGACCGCACGGGGGCGGCTCAGGGCCTTGCCGTTGATCTCCTGTGTTTATGGTCAAAAAAGACCGGTATTCCTGTCCAATTTTCCAGCGCCATCTGGAATGATGGTTTACAGATGATGCGTGATGGGAAGGCAGATATCTACGCCTCGCTTTACTATACCGAGAAACGGGATGCGTATCTGGATTATGCGGCAGTTGTCGCATCTTCGAAAGGGGGTGCTTTTTTCCATAAAAGCATCTCCAACCTAAAAAGCCCTGGAGGTCTCAAAGGGTTCAGGGTCGGTGTCGTCAGCGGCGGTTATTATGAGCAATATATTCAGGAACATCTGCCTGAGGTGCCGCTTGTCTCCTATCCCGAGTTTCCGGAAATGTTTGCCGCTGCACAGAAAGGTGATATCCGGGTTTTTGTCGGAGATGTCGGGGCCATACAGTATCGATTGCAAGAGCGGGGAGTGGTAGATGAGTTTCGTCATAATCCGTCTCTGGATCTGCATAACAATAACTTCTGGCTCGCTGTACGTGAAGGAGATAACGAACTTGCAAAAGCAAAAGATACCAAAGGAATTGATTTAACGGATTCGGAAATCGCCTGGCTGGCCAAACATTCGAAAATCGAACTGGGGTATTCCACTGATTTTCCACCGTTACTTATGATTGAAGAGGATGGCAGTCAAAGGGGTTATCTGCCGGATTTATACAAACTTCTCAACCGGCATCTGGGTACCGATATCTGTATTTACACAGGACCGTTTCATGAAATTATTGACAAGGCGAAAAATAAAGAGATCGACGGGCTGGCCATGATACGTGTCCTGGATGTATGGCGCAGCCATTTTGATTTTACCACCCCGATTACGGGAGTCTATGAGTATATCTTCAGCCGAACAGATACAAAAATGTCTATTCATAACCTGGAAGATCTGCACGGCAGACGGGTAGCATATATTGATCAGAAAGCCGGGGTAGTAAAGCTCTTATCTGCACATTCCGCTATTAATGCCCTGCCTTTTTCCTCTCTGGAAGAAGCCATGCGTGCTTTACTGAATGGTCAGGTTGACGCGGTGATCGGCAGTTCTTCGATGGAATACTGGCGTCAGCAGAATCTGCAATTTGGCATCACGCTCGCAGCTCAGATCACGGAAAGCCATGTAGATGTGGCGATAGCGATACGCAGGGACTGGCCGGAATTGACAGCCATTATCAACAAAGGATTGGCTGACATCAGCGACGAGGAAATGCAGACACTCAACAGGCGCTGGTTTGGCACTGTGGCAACCTTAGATCAAAATCATGCAGTCATTGAACTGAGCCCTGATGAGAAAGAATGGCTGGCAAAAAAATATACGGTTCGGGCCAGGATAAGCAATTGGCCGCCGTACATGGTTACAGATCCATCACCATCAGGTATATCCGTGTCTTATCTCAACACTGTTGCCGGGCGTTTCGGTTTCAAGGTCGAGTATGTGCCCGATAAGCTTGGGTGGTCAGCGTCAGTTGATGATCTCACCGGAGAGCGAGCCCATTACGATCTTATACTGACCTTGACCCGCACCCCGGAACGTGAAGCCCGGATCGCCTTTTCAAACGATTATCTTTCTGCTCCCTGGGTTATCTATACCCGTAGGGACAGCCCGTTTATCAACAGCATAGAAAGCCTGAGCGGAAAAACGGTTGCAACGGAAAAAAATTTTGTGATAACCGGCAGGTTGAAGGCGAAATATCCTGAAGTTGATATACTTGAAACAGCATTGACTCTGGATGCATTGCGTGCTGTGGCCACAGGCCTGGCAGATGCCTATGTCGGCAATCTGAGAAATGCAAGTTTCCTGATAAGGGAATATCACCTGGACAACCTAGTCGTGGCTGCTCCCACCCCCTTTGGCGAACATACAAATGCCATGGCAATCCGCAGAGACTGGCCTGAGCTGGCATCCTTGATTAACAAGGGACTTGCTGACATGACAGCCGAGGAACGCAGTGTCATTAACTCAAAATGGAGTGACGTTGAGTACAGGCCGCATATTGATTACAGGCTGATCGGGTGGATACTGGCCGGGTCTGTGTTAATTTTTATTTTCTTTTTTTTAAGGAACCGGCTGCTGGCAAAGGAGGTGGCGGTGCGCAAGCACACAGAAAAAGCCCTGAATCTTGCCAGGGAAACCGCTGAGTCCGCCAATCATGCCAAAAGCACGTTCCTTGCCAATATGAGCCACGAACTGCGCACCCCACTCAACGCCATCCTCGGTTTTTCCCGGATCACATCCCGCAGCCCGCATATTTCACCTGAAGATAAAGAGAATCTCGACACCATCCGCCGAAGCGGGGAGCATCTGCTGAGCCTTATCAACAATGTGCTGGACATGTCCAAGATCGAGGCCAGACGCACCGCCCTTATTGAGAATGACTTTGACCTTCACCAAATGCTGGATGAGCTGGAGGTCATGCTGAGCATACAAGCGGATGAGAAAGGTCTGCAACTGTTTTTTGAACGCGCTGCCAATGTTCCTCGGCATATACGGACAGATGAACTCAAGCTGCGCCAGGTGCTCATCAATCTGCTGAACAATGCGGTCAAATTTACTGAAAAAGGGCAAGTGCAGTTGCTGGCAAAAGGTAAACAGCCGACCGGAAAAACGGAATCTGAAATAAGACTGACTTTTGAAGTCAGGGATACGGGGCTCGGAATTGCTCCGGACGAGTTGGACAGCCTGTTTGAAGCTTTTTCGCAGACACAAACCGGCAGAGCGTCCCAAGAAGGCACGGGGCTGGGGCTTCCCATCAGCATGAATTTCGTGCAGCTCATGCGTGGAGATATCACTGTCAGCAGCGAAATCGGCCGCGGAACCCTGGTCAGATTCGATATCCGGGCACAACCGGTTGAATTATCCGACATAAAGCCGTCCCGATCGGTCCGCCGGGTGGTCGCATTGAAACCCGGCCAGCCCCGGTACCGGATACTGATCGCTGATGACAGGGCTGATAACCGTCAGCTACTCGTGAAACTGCTGAAAACGATTGAATGCGAACTCAAGGAGGCAGAAAACGGTCAGGATGCGGTTGAAATATGGGAGGAATGGGAACCCCACCTGATCTGGATGGACATGCGGATGCCGATAATGGATGGATACGAGGCGACCAGGATAATAAAAGAAAGTGCAAAAGGTCAAACCACGACAGTTATTGCCGTAACCGCCAGCTCATATGAGGAGAAGCGGGGCATGGTTCTGTCCGCTGGATGCGATGATTTTGTAAGAAAACCATTTAAGGAATCGGAGATATTCGACCTAATGCACCAACATCTGGGTATACGGTATGTGTATGAGGAAGATGCGGATGCCCATGACCCGGTATCCTCTGAGAAGGCCAGGCCGAAGGCGGTCACTCCGGAAGCCCTCGGCGCATTACCGCATGAACTGCTCGCCGCGCTGGAACAGGCATCAATACATGGCGACACGGACAGGGTTAAAAGTCTGATAGAGGATATACGATCCATAGATGCGGCGTTGGCTGATGCACTGGCCGTAATGGTCGCTAATTTTGATCATGACAATATTTTGAGATTAATAGAAAAAAGCAGGGGTGTTGAAAAATGAACACACAATACATGGATCAATCGGAAGCAAAAATTCTGATCGTTGATGACAAGCCGGAAAATCTGCGTCTTCTCACCGCGATATTGAAGGAAGCGGGATATATCGTACGGCAGTTGCGCAGCGGGAAAAGGGTGATGGCATCCGCACTCGATGCCCCTCCTGATCTGATTTTGCTGGATATCATGATGCCGGAAACAGACGGCTATGAAGTTTGCCGGGGTCTGAAAGCGGAAGAACGGACACGCGACATACCGGTTATATTCATCAGCGCCCTGGAGGATGTGGCGAACAAGATCAAGGGTTTTTCCGTTGGCGGGGCCGATTATATCACCAAACCGTTCAGGGAAGAAGAAGTGCTGGTTCGCGTTAAAACCCATTTGGGTTTGCGCTTGATGCAAAACCGGCTCGAAGAGCAAAATGCCCGGCTCCGGCACGAAAGCATCATGCGTGAACAGGCCTTGGAAGCTTTGAAAAAACAGAAAGAATTTAATGAAAAGATAGTACAAACAAGCAATGCACTAATCGTAGGTCTCGATAAGAATCACAAGATTAAAATTTTCAACAAAGGAGCCGAGAAGATAACCGGGTTCAAATCCAAAGAGGTTATTGACAAGGATTGGTTTGAAATATTCTTTGAGCCCGATATCTACGATGAGATGAGTAAGGTCTGGGAGAGCGCATGGGGAGCTAACTTCAACTCTTATGTGAATCCGATCTTATCAAAAAATGATGATAAAAAAATCATTTCATGGCAGGCAACGGGTATGTATGATGATGCGGATGAAAATAGACATATGCTGATCTCAATAGGGGAGGATATAACTGAACGTACCCGGGCTGAAAAATCACTCAAGGAGAGCAGAGAAAAGTATCGTAGTGTCGTGGAGAATGCGAATGATATTATTACGGTGAATCAAGGTGACGTGTTTAAATTTATCAATCCGAAAGTTCTTGAAATTTCAGGATATTCCGAGGCAGATTTGATGTCCAGATCTTTCATTGAAATTGTTCATCCTGATGATCGGCAGATGGTCAAGCAACGATACCTGGAAAGGCTTAATACACAAAAATGTACTGGCGCATATGAGTTACGTATTCTCACTAAAGATGGTTCTATCAAATGGTTCGAAAGCAGAGCAGACATCATTGATTGGGAGGGCAAAACTGCCACGTTAAATGTGTTAACTGATATCACCGATCGCAAATTGGCAGAAAATACTTTAGCGGAAAATATTGAGAATCTCGAGCAAAAAATTAAGGAAAGAACCGGAGAACTACAAGAAATGAATGTTGCCTTGAAAGTGCTCCTTAAAAAAAGAGATGACGATAAAAAAGAGATGGAAGAGAAAATATTTACCAATTATAAATCATTGATTTCACCTTTTCTTCAAAAACTGAAGCGTAGTCTAACACAAAGAAATCAACAAAACCTCATGGATATTGTAGAATCGAATCTAAAAGAGTTTCTGCTGCCATTTTCACAAAAATTATCAGATCCAATGGTCAACCTCACACCAACTGAAATTCAAATAGCCAGTATGGTGAAACAAGGATTATCAAACAAAGAAATGGCTCAAACATTAAATAGTTCAATCCGGACTATAACCAACCATAGGCAGCATATCCGCATGAAGTTAGGTCTCAAAAATAAAAAAATTAACCTTCAATCTTTTCTTTCCACATTACAATAGTACTCATTTTATATAGGTCTTAACTGGCTACTTTTAGCGCATTCAAACTTATTGTCTTAACCCCTTCTATAAAAGTATAATTAATATTATGAGTTCTCTGAAAATGGATGGGGATGTCTTCTGAATTATCATGTTCACCCACATATACGTATCATTGATAGTAGAAAGGTGACAATAATGCGACTGAATAATAATAAAAATAATATATATCCAAAGAATCCAAAAAAAAATTTCGATATCCAGGGATATGATAAAGTTACGGAGCAACTGGTAAAGATTATGACCAGCACTGAATTTCATGCCACAGCCAGTCAGCGCAAGTTATTTAATTTTATTATTTCACAAACAGTCAGCGGTAAATCCCATGAACTTAAAGGGTACACAATAGCACGGAAAGTTTTCAATCGGAGGGATGACTTTGATCCCAATTCAAATCCGATTGTAAGTATTCAGGCGGGGAAACTGCGTCAGGCCCTGGAAAGATATTATTTGATGGCAGGTCAAAAGGATCCCTTGCGCATAGAGATTCCAAAGGGAAGTTACCTTCCTGTATTTATTAATCAAATAGTCCCCGTGACAGGTCTGGAAAAGATTGATAAAGATTCAGATAAAATTTTTATGGAAAAATCGCCTGCGGTAGAAATACTTTCCTTTAACAACCTGACAGGAGATTTGGAAAATGAAATTATAGGAATGGGATTTGCTTCTGACCTGGCCATTGAACTATCCCGCTATCAGGAAATAAAAGTATTACATGCGACAAAGGAAGCAAGGCAATCGGTTCAAAAAGAAATCCCCAGATTTACGCTTTATGGGAATGTGTATAAAAATATTACAGACGTCAAAATTTCCTGTCAGTTGACAGACGCAAAAACAGGCAGGCATATTTGGGGAGATAACTACCGGATGAGTATCGGTGCAAAAACCATGCTGGAATTCCAGGAGGACACGGCACAAAATATTGCCGTCAACCTCTTTGATCGCCACGGGATCATACCCACGCGCCTGTTCAATGAATCAAAAAACAAACCATTGGACAG
This sequence comes from Desulfoconvexum algidum, assembly GCF_055382125.1. NCBI lineage: Bacteria > Pseudomonadati > Thermodesulfobacteriota > Desulfobacteria > Desulfobacterales > Desulfobacteraceae > Desulfoconvexum > Desulfoconvexum algidum. The sequence goes on from NZ_AP042394.1 coordinate 393,443, forward strand.
CCTTACCGCCTATGAGGCCATCCTGATGTTTTATGAATATGATAAAACCTTGACCCCGGAGGCATTTTTGAATGCAATGGAATCCTTGAACCATGCAATAATTAATCATCCGGATTGCGGGCAGGTCTGGTTTCTATTGGGCCAGCTTTATGCAAATATTTATGGTCTGGGTTTTTCCGGTTTTGATACTCCCCTTGAAAAAGCACTTAAATATGCAGAAAAAGGGATTCAAATCTCCCCTGCTGATCAGAGGGCATGGGTAATACTGGCTTTTATCTATCTGTTGTCCGATCATGTGTCTCTGGCAAAAGAGGCCGTCAGCAGGGCGTTGAAACTGAGTTCAGGGTCGCCTTTAAACGCAGATTTTTTTGGCTATGTCATGACCCTTTCAGGGGACTGGGAAAAGGGAACGGCTCTGATAAAAAAGTCTATGAAAAGGAATCCATACTATTCCCCTTTGGTCCACTATCCCCTTTGGGTAAATTGTCTTCGCCAAAAGGATTATGAAGGCGCCTATGCAGAAACAATGAAACTCCAAATGCCTTATTTATTCTGGTATCCCCTGGTCAAGGCATCAACGCTGGGTCTTTTGGGGCAATCTGAAAAAGCAGAAGCGTATGTGAACAGGTTGCTTGAACTCAAGCCGGATTTTCCAAGTAAAGGTCGGATATTAATAGGGCGCTATATCAAATTCAAGGAAATTGTCGATCGTGTTGTCAAAGGGCTGAGTAAAGCAGGCCTGAATATTGATTAGCAGCTTTTCATCGATCCAAAAGCATCTTTTTTTTCCTGAAATTTATTATCAAGTCCCAACAGGATATCCATAATATTGGGGGAGGATCAAAATTGATTGTTGCCCAATTATATTTTTACTGATAATGATTTTTAGGCACATAGATCTGACCTTCAAATAAAAGAAATAAAACTATGGACCATCTTCAGAAAAGAGCACTGGGGAAATTTTGCCGGTATTTTCACGCCAAGAGTTCTTGCCATTCTCTGGATCATCAGAAAGTATCCAGGTCTTATTTGTGATGAATCGTAACAACGGAAAGTGACATATCATGTTGGAAAAAAAAATAACACGAATCGGTCTTATCATTCTTGTTTCGATAGCGCAGGCTTTCTTAACGCTGCCGTCAATTTGTGAGCAGCTATCAGCAACGCTTCCTTCAACTGCCAATCAGGCATCACGCTTCTCCATGGAGGAGCTTAAATCCAAACGTATAATGATCGAAGGCATGGGGGATATCGATGGGACTGTAAAAAACAGCAGCCTTGCGCACATTGATCAGGCCATTATTTATTTAGAAATGGCAGACATCAGCAGTCAAAAGGCTGTGGAACTCTCACGATTGATCCGGACAGCTCCTGAGCGGTTAAACCAGTTGGAGGACCAGTTAAAAAGCAGTTTGTCCATGAAAAATGCCCCGAATAATATCCAGGGAACGGGCAAGTTGGCCCTGGAACAACGTGTGCAGCGGACCCAAATAAGACTTGCAGCAGCACAAACCGCATTCAAAGAATGGAGTGACCGCCTGGCATTGGAAAAAAATACCACCCAAGAGCTTCCGGAGCAGATTATACTCAAAACCAGCAGGCTGAAAGAAGTTCAAACTAATTTGGGTCAATTGTCCAATACGGAAAGGACAGATGTGTTCAATCGTACCCGAATAGTTTCTCTTAAAGCCGAACAGGAAAAGCTAACCTCAGAAATAAATTTAAAGGAACAGCGGAAACTAAATTATAATCTTCTTGTGGAGTTGTTCCGGGCGGAACAGGACCTTGCACGCAGATCAGTTGCACACCTCAAAAAACGGTTTCAACAATTAAAGGCCGAGGTTCAGAAACGGCGAGAGCAGGAGGCCTTTCAGGCAAGCGAAGATGCCCGGGACGCAATACTGGACGCTCCCCTTGGGCCCAAGATAGTCCAGGACCAATTTTATATCAACGTACAATTAAGCAAAGAGCTTGAAGCTCTTGTCAGGGATGAGACCCGGTTATCCGAAGAACACAAGGCCCATGAAGCCAGTCTTAAAAATCTGGAGGATGAGTTTGAAACAGCAAAGAAACGGGTGGATCTGGAAATGCTCACCGAGGTTATCGGGTTGGCCCTGCGCACCCAGAGCTTCAATTTGCCGAATGTGGATCAGTATTCGGCTGATTCCAGAGCCCAGTTGATCAGGATTAGTGACATCAGCGAAAGACAGATTGTCCTTGAACGGAATACGAGAGAACTTTCAGCACCCGGGTTTATGGCTGAAACCCTAACCAATTCCCTGGGCAATCTTTCGGATGCTGAGCAGCAGTCACTTGGATTGAAGATTCATGAGCTGCTAACGAATCGTATGGATCTCATCATAAAATTAAAATCCGGGTATGACCGGGTGATCACCCTGATACAGGATATCGAATTCGCCAAAAAGAAACTGGTCAATACCGCAGAAAGTTTCGAGGAACTTCTGGAGCGCCATCTGATCTGGATCCCCAGTTCGAAACCGATCCAAATAGATTATTTTCAAAAACTGAACCGCTCTTTGGAATTGTTTTTCAGTTATGACTACTGGGGCAGAGTAGTAAAGGATACTGGCCGGTCATTCCACCACAATCCGTTCTCCTGGTTCATCGGTCTGCTCATGACTACCTTTTTATTTGCCAGTCAAAGATGGACCGTTAAAAAAATGAAAATGGCGGCAGGAAGCATTGATGAGCAGCATGAAGATACTTTTTTAGTGACGATCAAAACCGTGGGACTGACATTGTTTCTGTCTGTTTGCTGGCCTTTTCTACTGGCTTTACCGGCAATTCAATTATCAAACCTACCCGGAGCTGATCGGAACAGTCAAGCCTTTGCCAGTGGTCTGATTTATGCTGCCATGGTTCTTTTCTTTTGGATCTTTCTTTATCATATCTGTCGCTGTGAAGGCCTGGCCCGGGCACATTTCCAATGGCCGGAGTCTGTTCGGAAAACCCTGAAGTGGAATTTAACCTGGCTGATCCCCATCGAAACCATATCTGCATTTCTTGTGGCGACCATGAAAAGCTTTCCTGATTATGAATTTAGCGACCATATTGCTACATTGGCCATTTTGATTCAGTCCCTGGCCATATCCCTGTTCTTTGCACGCACCCTTAGATTTAAAAAAGGCATCACAGCCTTATTGATTGAAAAAACCCCCCAAAGCCTGCTGTGTCGCTTGAGGTACCTCTGGTATCCCTTTGTCGTGCTTTTCCCCCTCTTTATTCTATGGCTGGCCTTAAACGGATATTATTACTCTTCACTTGAACTGCGTTTTCTGGTCAACAAAACCTTTGCGATATCTGTATGGGTGTTTCTCCTCTACGCCCTTGCCCTGAGAGCTTTGAAACTGGCCCGTCGAGGGGTTGTTGCAAAAAAAACAATTGAGAGCAAGGCACTGCATGAAAAAACAAGTTCACTCGGTGAACGTGTTGGGAGTGAAAACGACGGTTCCAGGCCTGCAATGATTGCGCCCACTGTAAAAATGAATGAAATTGATGCACATACTCGTTCCATTCTGAAACTGGTTGTCTTCATCATTCTCCTGACGTGTCTTTGGCACATATGGGATTCGTTTTTTCCGGCATTCCATATTTTACAGGATATCCATTTCTGGAGTTATAACACCGTGGTGAATGGTGTTGAAAAAACCGTCGCTATCACACTGGGGAACCTTGTCATGGGGGGTGGCATGGTCTTTGTAACCTTTGTTGCCGTCCGTAATTTACCCGGCCTGGTGGAAATAATTCTGCTGAACCGTTTACAGATGGATCCCGGTGCCCGCTACGCCAGCTTCACTGTCTGCAGATATGCTATAACCGCCCTGGGTGTTTTAATTGCATTAAACGCCATCGGCATCCGCTGGTCCAATCTGCAATGGTTGGCTGCGGCACTCTCCGTGGGACTTGGTTTCGGTTTGCAGGAAATCGTTGCCAACTTTATCTGCGGCCTGATTGTGTTGTTTGAAAGACCTTTCCGGTTGGGGGACACGGTTACCATCGGCGAAGTAGATGGTACGGTGACCCGGATTCAGATCCGGGCAACCACCATCCTAGACTGGGATAGAAAAGAGCTTATTGTCCCCAACAAAGAATTTATAACCGGTCGGCTCATCAACTGGACCCTGTCCGATCAGGTCCTCCGTATAAAGGTGCCGGTGGGCCTGGTTTATGGGGCTGATACGGATCTGGCGGAACAGCTTATGATGAAGGCCGTTCAAAGCAATCCTCTAATACTCAAGACCCCTGAACCAAGTATCTTATTTCTCGGGTTCGGTGACAATTCCCTTGATTATGAAGCCCGGGTTTTTATCAAAGACATCGAAGACTGGACAAAGATGCGCCATAAATTACTTAAGACAATTGACAGTGAGTTCAGAAAAGCAGGGATTATAATCGCATTTCCCCAGCAAGATGTACATGTGGATCTCAACAAACCCCTTGATATCCGTATGGTTTCGAAAAAATCCACCAGGTCTGAACCCGTCAACCTGTCATTTGAAACAAAAGAAGAACCATCTTAAACCGGCGGAAATGATGCTTTGGCAGATTTTTATTTGCCAGCCTTCGTGGCATTATTGGTTGGCCGGATTTTTTACTATTTAGAAGTGTTTCTCAGCAGCAGGTATAAAAAACAATCTCTATGATCCCTTACGGAATGCCTTGATGGACAAAGGAATACCGGTGTTTGCCGTGTGCGACAAGGCCATTGCCGCGCTGTCCCTCTATGTTCAGGGGCGGCTTCGGGCCGATGCCATCAGAAGCGGTGGGAAGCCAAGCACTTTGTTGGCGATGGGCTTGTGACCGTGAACGGTCGGGTGGAAACCCGGAAGCGCAATAAAATTTATGCCGGGGATGTGATCGGGTTTAACGGGAACTTCCTTCAAATTGAGTGTGAATAGGGAAAGCAGGAAAAATTTCAGGTATCCCTTCCTATACAGACAGGCCTATACGGATTCCTTGTTTGGAGAATCCTGTTTATGGGCCGCTATCATTCTTTGGGATAGTTTCTGTGCTTTTGCCAGAAATTGTTCCATTTCAAGGGGATTGACCGGGGTTGCCGAGGGGGCATTGTAGGTGAGGGGGTCCAGCAATTTGCCATTTTTCTTTATGCCAAAGCACAGATGGGGCCCTGTGGCCAATCCTGTCATCCCCACATGCCCGATGATCTCTCCTTGCAGAACCCTTTTATTCTTTTTCATGCCCTTGGCAAATTTGCTCATATGGTAATACCGGGTGACGTATCCATTACAATGACGGATAATGACATAGTTTCCCCTGGTCTTGCTGTATCCGATTCCCGTGATGATACCGTCTCCAACGGTTTTTATGGGGGTTCCCATTGGGGCGGCATAATCCACTCCCGGGTGGGCACGAACCGTGTGTAATATGGGATGCAACCTTTTGGCGGTAAATTTGGAGGAGATTCGAGAAAATGCAAGGGGTGCCTTTAGAAATGCTTTTTGAAGAGAGTTCCCTTTTCCGTCATAGTATCCTGACACGCCATTTGAATTTTTATGTAAAAAAGCGTCAAAACGGTTGCCCTTATTGATAAAAACGGCAGCCTGTATCTTTCCATAACCCGCGAGCTTTCCTTCCTGGTATCTTTTTTCCACAAGGACCTTGAATCGGTCACCGGGTTGAATGTCCCTGATAAAATCAATATCCCAGGCAAAGATATCAGATAGTTTCCAGGCAAGTTCGCTTCGCTCTCCTGATTTTCTGACGGCTTCAAACAAGCTGTAGTCAATTGTGGCAACAACCATTTCAAGACTTACATCATAATCGATTGGGATCTGGTTGATGGAAAAACCCTGGTTTCCCTTTTGAATGACCAATTTGTTTTCTCGGTCTATCTCATATTCAAATCCGGTCAGGTTCCCTTCCTGCAAAATGATTTTGTAGCAGTGACCCTTGTTGATACGGCGCAATGAAAAGATATCCGCGCTTTGCCTGTCCAGGGCATATATGGTTTTCAGGGGAAGATAATTATTGAGCAGGGAAGAGATCGTATCTCCCTTTTTAACGGTTCCTTTTACAATTTGAATATCCGGCAGTTCAACAGGGGGGACAGAGAGTTCGTTTGTTGAAGGGGCGGGCAATTTTATTGAATGGGAAGCCAGAACACTGGAAACTGTGGGTGTTAAAAAAATACTGAAAAAAAAGAGAAAAGCAACACACCTTTTTGTAAACATATTCTGGGTTTCTCCTAATATAAAGGATTAAGCAAGATTCAAGCAAAATTGTCTGGCACCATATATTAAATAATGGTGTTATACAAAGAGATTTTTCAACTTTTATGCCAGCCGGCCATGTTGGTGGAAAATAATCCTATCCGGTTATGGGGGCGGTGGTCTTAGACATCAGGTACCAAAAGCCCTATTCAATTGATTGATTAAATATAATTAAAAAATGGTTTTATATGATTAGAACCGGTGGGAAACCTAGCTAAAAACCATCGAGTACATTTTTTTCGATGACGCGGCCGCTTTCCTGCTGTGATTAAGGGAAGCGACGTATCGGGGTTCAAGGTTAAGGGCCTTGACCTGATCCTTCAGTGATTCTCGATGATTGATTACATGGTCGGCACCCATTCTTTTTACCCATTCCATGGTATCCGGACGGGACGCAGTGGCAATCACGGTTGCTATGTCAATAACGGTTGCTATGTCAAAAATACCTTTGCATTGTTGTTTAAATCCGCCAATGTGATACCGTCATCCTTAATATCCTGCAGCGCCTTCGATAAGGCCTGATTCACTCAGCTTTTTCAGATCCTCAAACATGGTTTTCTGGATGTCTTCCGGAATCTGGGACAGTCTTTGTGTTTTAAATGTGGATAGTTGTTCTTTAAGGGACATGATATTGTGGTTTGGGAATCCGTTTACATTTTGAAATGTTTTATTCCCCAGTCGCGCATCATCAGCAAGACGCTTCTTAAGCTTTCTCCAATTTTTGTAAGCGAGTATTCCACCTTGGGGGGAACCTGGGCATATACTTTACGATTGATAATGCCGTCACTTTCCAGTTCGCGGAGTTGTTTTGTCAGCATACGCTGAGTGATCCCCGGCATGACCTTTTTCAGTTCTCCGAACCGGTATGTTTTTTCAAGCAGATGATACAGGATAATTCCTTTCCATTTTCCGCCGATCAGTTCTAATGTTGCCTCAACCGGGCACCCTTTGTTGCAATCATATGTGTCGTGACCCATTGATTTTCCTCTTTAGTATACTTTTTGATACTACATGATTAAATAGTGCCTACTTGATGTGAATGTGTTTACGTTTTATATTGCATGCTGTCAACAAAAAAGAAGGTATAATACATTCTGTATTAGATGAATGAAGTTTTTTATTACAGCAACTGACAGATAAATAAAGGAGTAAAAATTTTATGAAAGCAATGATTCTTAATGAATATGGTGAAAACGCCCAATTCCAATTAACCCAGTTACCCCAGCCTTCTGTAAAGGCTGGACATGTGGTCCTACGAGTCGCCGCAACCAGTGTGAACACGGTTGACACAATGATCCGTCAACTGGGACAGGAAAACCTGCCGCTTTCACCTGATCTGCCCGCAGTGCTTGGTATGGACTTTGCCGGTACCGTAGACGCTATTGGTGAGGGGGTAACCAACTTTGCTCCGGGTGATGAAGTCTATGGCTGCGCAGGGGGGCTTGCAGATCTGCAAGGCACACTTGCAGAGTACATGCTGGCCGATGCCAGATTGATTGCCCACAAACCCAAATCCCTTTCGATGCGCGAGGCTGCAGCGCTGCCTCTGGTAGGTATTACCGCCTATGAAGGTTTGCAAAGAGCGAATATTCACGCCGATCAGAAAGTTTTGGTTCACGGCGGTGCGGGCGGCGTGGGACATGTTGCCGTGCAATTGGCCAGACACTTTGGGGCTGACGTCTATGCAACATGCAGTGGCGGCAAGAAGATGGGTATCATTGAGCAATATGGTGCCACAGCCATTGACTATCGAACTGAGAAGGTCTCGGATTATGTCACAAAGTATACCGATGGCGCAGGTTTCGAAGTCATTTTCGATTCTGTTGGCGGGGCCAATCTGACCGCTTCCTTTGAAGCAGCCGCACTGAATGGGAGTGTCGCCACAACCGTATCAATGTTGGAACTGGATCTGACGCCGGCTCACCTTAAAGGCTTGTCAATCCATGTTGTCTTTATGTTGATTCCTATGCTGCATAACTACAAGCGGGAAGAACACGGTAAAATTTTGGCCAAGCTTAGTGATATTGTAGACGCCGGTGCACTGCAGCCACTGCTGGATGAAAAACGGTTTGGCCTCATGGAGGTCGGGGACGCATACGACCGTCTGACCAGCGGACAAGCTATTGGTAAGGTGGTTGTAGAAATTTAGTCCGTTGCCGAGGTTGTACACATTAATACGTTTTGAATCAGGAGACAAAAAATGCAAAAGACCATTTTAATAACAGGCAGCACAGATGGTATTGGAAAACTTGCCGCAATAAAACTGGCCGGTGATGGTCATGCCGTTTATGTGCATGGGCGAGATTCTGAAAAACTTCATTCAGTAATATCTGAAATAAAATCTATAACAAAAAACGAAAACGTTGATGGATTTACAGCGGATTTCTCAGACTTAGATGCCGTAAAACAAATGGCGGATCAAATAAATAAGGATCTGCCGAAAATTGATATCCTCATCAATAATGCAGGAGTTTTTAAAAGCCCTGAATCCCATGATAAACAAGGTTTGGATATACGGTTTCTTGTGAACTATTTAGCGCCATATTTCCTTACCGGCAATTTGATACCTTTGCTCAATAATGGGATAGATCCCCGTATAATAAATTTAAGCTCGGCAGCACAATCTTGTGTATCCCATGACGCATTATCGGGAAAAGCAAATTTATCCCAGGCAGAGGCTTATGCACAAAGCAAACTGGCATTAACCATGTGGAGTTTTCATCTGGCCCAAGCGATGCCAGGCATTGCTGTAATTGCCGTAAATCCCGGGTCATTGCTTAATACAAAAATGGCAGCAGAAGCCTATGGACAATATTGGTCTTCCGCCGATAAAGGTGCTGATATTTTGTATGATCTGGCAGTCTCAGAAGTGTATAAGGGTATTACGGGAAAATATTTTGATAATGATAAGGAAAGTTTCGGGCCTGCCCATCCGGATGCTTACTCCAAAACAGACATTGATAAACTTATCCACATAACCCAGAACTTGCTTTCGATAGAGAGGTAAAATGAAATATACAGGACCGACATATCGACCGCCGTATGAGGCCAAAAGTTTACTGCTTCAGGTTACAGTGGGGTGTACACATAACAAATGCACATTTTGCACAATGTACAAAGATGTCAAATTTTCAATGGAATCTATTGAGCAGATAGAAAAAGATCTGCAGGAAGCAAATGAGATTTATGGGGATGTTAAAAGAGTGTTTCTGGTGAATGGCGATGCCTTTGTTTTATCTGCCCGGCGTTTAAAACCAATTGCAAAATTAATAATTAAATATTTTCCTGGTGTTGAAGTTATCACCATGTATGCATCGATCAATAACATCAAAAGTAAGACAGACCAGGAACTTGAAGAACTGCGTAACTTGAGAATCAATGACCTGTGGATTGGGACTGAAACAGGGCATGAAGAAACCCTTGAATATATGAATAAAGGATTCAGCCTCAAGGATTCTTATGAGCAGTTGGGAAGGTTGAACAAAGTTGGGATAAGACACATTGATATCCTTATATTCGGCGGTGCCGGCAGAGGAAAAGGGATCGAAAATGCAATCGCCAACGCAAAATTGATGAATGCGGCAAAACCCATGGGGATCTCAATAACAACCATGGGCACTTTTGGTGACAGCCAGCTGACAAAAGATGTTGAAATGGGTAAATTCGTTCCTGCAACTGAACTGGAAGTTTTGGAGGAGCAAAAAAAATTTATTGAACTTATAATAGTTGATACCGCTTACTTAGGTATCCATGGGATTAACACGGTTACGTTTGATGCAACGCTTCCAAAGGATAGAGAAGATGCGATTAAAATGGTGGATAATGCCATGGAAAAACTGGACGATGAATTTTTAAATAGTGTACCGGAACGTCATTCAATTTAGATTGGATGTTGCGCAGGCTACCGACAAGGTTCTGCTGACCGCATGCGCCAAGGGTTAAGAGAGGGGTTGCCCTGGCTTCCCTGGGTTCAGTATAGTTGATGGCAGCGTTTTTACAGATTCATCCAAGTATCACGCCAGTACACCTTGAATTTCCCTGATGTTCTAACCTTATTGACTGATGGCAACCAGGGATACCCCTATATTTTTTTCCAGCAGTTGAATTTTAGCCAACTTTTCTTCTTCCAAAGTGGCTGGTGGTACATCATGACAGGAAAAAGCCAATACTGTAACACCTAAATCGGATTCCAGTGATCGGATTTGATCAAGATCATTGTCGTTTAGTTTGGTAAGGTTACAAAGCATGATTGTTCTCCTTTCGCTATTGTTAAAATATGTGTGATGGGAGAAATAGAATATCGTGTTTCAATCAAAAAAAATGCTGATTCATTCACTTTCATTAACCATAATATAACACCATACCAAATGCAAATCAAAAAATAATATTTCCCAAAAATAGAAAAGCGACTAAATCTTGGGTTGATTTTTTAATTTGCTCGGGTCGTAGCTAAGCTCATACAAAAAACAGCAGGGAAAACTGCTTAATGTATATTCAAGGTTTTTATTTTTATATAGTGGCGTTTATCGCATGCGCCGCATTTTCACACTTAATAATTGATTCGGGTTGTTCATCAAATCTTGGTGGTAACATATCGGGAGTGATTTTATCGACAATTCCATTGTTTTTTACGACATTACCGTCCACACAGTCCTTACTGTATTTGCAGGTATAACATTGAGAAAATGCACCCACTAAAAACTTTGATACAACAGGCATCTTGTTCATTACCATAAAGTGATCAACTATTTTTAATACCTGGCTGTTTTCTTCATCAGCAGAATAGCCGGTGGAAAAAATAATAGCGGGTTTATCTTTTAACAAAAATGCGCTTTGATGACGGAAACAAAAACATCGTTCTAACAGGCAATGGGATAATCCATTCGGTACGTCATAATAATTTGGTATTCCAAATACGATTGCCTCAGCTTCTACCATTGCTTGCGCTATTTTGGGAAAATCATCGTTAACTTTGCATTGGTTATCTTTGGTACAGCCAAGGCAGCTTATACAACCACCGATATGCTTTCCCGCAAGAGAGATATATTTTGTTTCTCCTTCACAGTCCTCAAGTATTTTTTTTACAGCATGTGCTGTAATTCCCTTTGGTCTGGGGCTGCCGGAAATTCCTAAAATCATAATTTATTTACCCCTTTTTTAAATTTTATCAGAACTGATTTGTACGATACGACCCTGGAAATAAATAGTCTACCTGTTCACGGATTATTTCTCAATATTTTTTATCACCGCTGAGTCGGTTGATCATCTGCTTTATTTTTTGGGCTTCAATAGTTTAAGCCATTTGGGTCAAGATTGGTAAAGTGCTGCGTTTTGAAAGAACCGAATAAAAGATTACAAATCCATACAGGGGAATAAAATAAAAGGCACTCAAGGTAGCTGCCAGAGGTTGGTCGATTTGAATGGCCAGGGCAATAATCACTACATTATTCAACCAGACCTGGCTTCCGGATGATGCCATTTTATCCGGCCAATGTTTTTTCCTTTCAAATAACCAACCGATGCCGGCAAGAAGAACAGCCAGGCCGATTGAAAAAATGGCACAATACAGGATTTGTTCCGGATTTGCCTTTAAATAGGGGACATACCGCCCCAATGCACCAAAATTGATTGCAGCAATCACCACCAGTGAAAGGGGATATCCCATACGGTTAACCCTATCCAGCAGATGCGGGGATATGGCCCTGAATCCAAATGCAGCAACCAGGGGAACAAAGATGATCATGGTAAGAAAGATTGCCATTGCCAATAAATCATAATCCAGTGTGCTTTGGGCCAGCAGATTGACAATAAAGGGCAGGCTGACGGGAACAATCAGGCTGCTTATAATGGCCATGACCAGGCAGTATGAAATGTTACCTTTGCACAATGAGGTGAAAAACGGTGATGATACGCCCGTGGATACGCCGGCCAGCAGCAGAATCGGAAGGGACAGCGGCGGATAAATCATCAAGGTGACATAATAGGCAATACAGGGGGTGATAAACAACCGAAGCACCAGACCCAAAATCAGTCCGGTTCGGTTTGATAACATGGCATTGCCCACATCCTTCGGAGAAATTTTAATAAAGGATAAAAAGAGCATGCTCATCATCAGATATTTTATGTAAGGAGAGATCTTTTCAGATATATGGGGGAAAAATACCCCCGAAAGAAGAGATCCATAGAGAACGATAATCAATATATAATCTTTGCTGCCCATTTTTTTCCTTTCAAACGTAAGTTTCCCACCGATTACTCCGGGACGGCGATCCCTTTGTAGTTGAAGCTTAGCAATTTCATCGGGCTGCTATAGCCGGCATCAAGGGTTACAATTTTAAAACCGCTTTCTTTTATCAGTTCGGGGATGTGCCGGTTTAAATGGCACCCCCCGCTGATTTTTGTCCAGGGCCGATTCAGCCTGTTTTGCCATTTGGCAATATGGTCATCCGGTGATTTGCCATGTTCGCAAAAAATCAATTTACCGCTGGATTTTAACACCCGTTTCATTTCTTTCAAGGCCTTAGAAATATCAGGGATGGAACATAAGGTGTATGTCACCAGTACCGTATCAACACAATGATTCTCCAAAGGGATTTCTTCTCCGGACAATCCTATGAAATTGACTTCAAAGGCAAGTTCAAGGGCTTTTTTTTCAGCCATTTCCCTGAGTTGCGCCATGGGTTCCAATCCCATCACCAGATCTATTTTGGACGGATCATAAAAAGGCAGGTTGAGTCCCGATCCCATACCGATTTCCAGGGTTATTCCTTCGGCCATGGGTACCAATTGTCTGCGTATCCTGCCAATATCATCCTGAGAACAGACACAATTGATCAGTTTCGGCAGGATATATTTATTGTAAAATTTCATGTGTAGAGTATAAGCAGTTTTTAAATTTTATCAAAATTGATTTGATACGACCCTGGAGACAAATATTTTGCCGTCATCATTACGCGCTGCCAAAAAGAAACCTGGCAGGCAATTATTTTTTCCTTCCTGCAGAGCTGGCCGATACCATTGAAATGTAAACAGAACACGAATTTGCCGGAATAGCACAAATTGTGGTATTGATAAGGTTGATTATAATCACAAAAAAAGGAGAATAAAAATGAAAGTTGTCGGATTTAATGGCAGCCCGAATAAAAAGGGGAATACAGCCGGTTCAATGAACATGGTTTTTGAAGAACTGGAAAATGCCGGTATTGAGACGGAGATGATCCATGTCGGCAAAAAAAAGATACAAGGATGCATTGCCTGTCACGGCTGTGTAAAAAACCAAAATGAAGCGTGTACCATCGAAGATGATCCGGTTAATGAATGGATTCAGAAGATGAAAGAGGCCGACGGCATTCTGTTTGGATCCCCTGTCCATTTTTCCGGTGTTGCAGGGACCATGAAATCTTTCCTTGACAGGGCTTTTTTCGTTTCTTCGGTTAACGGCGGCCTGTTTCGGCACAAAGTCGGCGCTGGGGTTGCCGCTGTCAGACGATCCGGAGGAATCCCCGCAGTTGACACCCTTAATCATTATATCAATTACTCCGAGATGATCATGCCCTCGTCAAACTACTGGAATGTGGCCCATGGCCTTGCCCCAGGGGAAATGGAGCAGGATGGTGAAGGCAAACAGATCATGGCGGTTCTCGGTAAAAACATGGCATGGATCATGAAAATTATCGAACACGGAAAAGAACAATTTCCCGCCCCTGAGCCGGTTGCCAAAACCATGACCAATTTTATCCGATAATTTTGTGGATTTCAACGGTTACATCAAGGATTTGTGTACCGGTTGAATTGAATTGATTTTTTGTGGGTAGTTGAATCAAGGATTTGTTTACAATGCTCACAATGAGAGCACTCTTTTGTGCAATTTGTCAATGTGTTGACATCATGCTTTGAAATTTTTTTGTTGTCCACAAAAAAATGGTCCGCCATCCAATTCATGGCGTCCAGAAGATCCAGGAGGTTTCCCCCATAGGATCCTTGGATGTAGGCTGAGACGGTGTTTTTAAGAAAGTCTGCGCCAAGGGTCCTGCCCGATATTTTGATGGTATCAACCAGGGAAGAATAGTCGTCGATATCCTCCGGCCTGATGAACGGTGACTTGAACAGTTGCTCTGGATTGTTGAGCAACACCTTCATACACCCCCACTCCCGGTTAATCTCATGCCCCCGTTCCCGGACAAGTCTGGTGTTGCTCAGCGATATCTGGGCATCGTGGGCCGGCTTGAACGGGCAATGAAAGAGGCATCCCTCGTTGGCAAGGAGTTCAAGCCTCAGCTCCGGATACTCCTTTTTCAGTTGGATCACAAGGGTTTCAAGGGCTTTGGGGTTCCGGTTCAATGACCTGTCCAGGACAAGTTTTGACGGCGGTTTGAACGCGGTTTGGTCAACCAGTTCCAGGTAGGCCCGGGCCTTGTCCATGGAGTCTATCATGCAATTGATGCCGGGAACCGCCTCAAGCGCCCCAAGGGCGTTTCCTCCATGGCTTGAGAGGGCATTTAGAAAATAAGCATCGCAAAAGACAATTCCGTCAAGGCTGGCGACCTCCATGAGTATCTCAAGATTTTCCATGATCCCGGTCAAAAACAGGGGGTCAAAGTAGAGGTCGGGTGCCATGAACCGTGTGTTCAACAGACAATAGCTATGGGGAACCAAAAGCTCATTGAGCTGTTGGGCAAGTCTTTTGGTGTCAACCTGCTTAAACCTGAGCCTTGAATCGAGCACAGGTCCCTGGTGGAGTCCAAAGTGAACCGAGTCGATCCGGTCTCTGTGGCGCTGTATAAAATGGGTGTACTCCCTGTCCGGGATGTAGGGGATATCAAATTTCATGGCGGTTATTTACCCCCCTCCATTGAACGAACACGCAGCCCACAAGATACACTTTTAGCATACCGTCTTCCCCCTTTTTGCATTGCTTTTTGAAATAGTCATGATTTACATTTTCAGGCAAGCAGGACGAGGCCTGCTACCCAGCTGCTAGACTGCTTGTCTGCCGCATCTGATTCTTCCGCTTTTTGACCTTGCCACCCGCAGGACGCCATCAATTTCGTGACATCGATACCAAATCCGGACATGGACGGGCGGGCAGACTCAATATGACGGCAGGGTCCATTTTCCGTCAGCACACAGCAATTTGCCTGATCCTCACAAAACAACTCTTTACAGGATCCTCCGGCAAAGGCTTTTGACTTTTTAAAACCCGTTTCAATGGCTTTTTGTTCTACCCCGGCCACTATCTGATGAAGCAGCCGCATCACACCGTTTCGTTCATTGGAAAACATGACCGATGTGGGTAATTCTATTTTCACTACAATGGAATAACGGCTCAGCGCCTGCCACTTTCTAAATTGACCAGGGCCTTTTACATGGGGGGGACAACTTGCACCAAGACCAAAATTCGGGCAGGTATACTCTCCGTTGCATAGCGCTGCCAGGTCATCCTTTACCTGAATCTCCCCGGACGCTATAACCTTACAGGAGCTTGCCCCAAGTTTCAACGCTTCCTCGGTTAAGTGCCCATACTGTTTTTGCATATCAACATATTTTCCATTTTTCATATCCATCATACCGTTTAATTTTCACAACGCGTCATCCCATTACTTCAATCCGCCAGTCCCGCAAAGGTTAGAAAATAGAGTCAAACCGGCATTCATCAAAACAACTCATACATTTAACACATTTTTCTTTATCAATGATAGCAACTTTCTTTTTTGACACGGGGTCTTTGAATAAAAGCCTTTCAACAGGCCTGTTGTTTATGATCTGATCGATATACGAAATTTCGGCGTTTTTTTTTATGCAAAGAGCGCTTTAACAAATGCTTTGGCCTTGTCCACATCTTCCTGGTTCGGCCGGCCGGTCATCTGTTTGATCATTTCCGCCCACTGATCATCATCCATATTCAATTTTTTTTGCACCAGCGCGTGCATGGCTTCACCCAGAAAACCCTGGCAGTCAAAACACCCCTTGAATTCGATACCTTTTTCTTTGCATGCAGCTTTCATGGGTTCTGCAAAGGCGTCCATATCCTGGTCCGGGTAGGCAGGGGCCATATGGGTAATAAACCCGGCCATCTGCTGACCGGAAGTTGCCTTGAGAACACCCAAACATTCTTTTACCGGTGCTGCCAGGCTTCCTGAGTGCAGGGGTGAGCCCATGAAAATGCAATCGTATTCGGCGACCATATCCGGGGTGAGTTCTTCAAGTTTTTTCAAGTCGGCATCACTGGCCTTTGCTGCTTCCTCGCAGATGGCTTTGGCTATTTTTTCTGTGTTGCCGCTCTGGCTGAAATAAGTTACCAATACTTTCATGATCTATTCTCCTTTTAATTGATTAATGATTTTTTGCACCACTTCGATTCTCAATATATGAAAGTTCCATTTATCCGTCTGTAGCATCTGCTACATTGTCACGAATAATTATTTTTTTCCCCGGCCATGTGCATATAAAAATTGCCTAAGTTCAGGGTCAGCAGCATGGGAATTAACTCCCCGTAGGAACCGGCATATCTTGCATATTTGAACGGCCCTTTTGTCAGATGGGGCAATTGGTAAGACAATTAACCGAATCATTGTACTTACAGAATTAATACATTTGGCATACCATATATTGTGGTTTGAAAGTTATAGAAGAAAAGAGCATTTGTAGAAAGTCTACCCCCCTTTTTGAATTTTGAAAAGGGTTGGCTATTAATAATAGTCTGGGGTTTTAGATTCAGTATTTGGGGAGAAAAATCATAGCATAGTCAGCAGTTCCAGTGGATAGCCTTTCGCCTAAATAAATATTGTTAAGAATCTAAATCAAAAAATATTTTATTGGAATGTTAAATAATGATAGTTTGGAAAAATTTCAGAGACATCTTGCATCCGCTAGTTTTAATTTAATAGTGAAAGAGTAATTCTCTGCGTACAGAAACAAAGGTATATTCGTCCCTAATATATTTTTAGATAATTTCATAATTAAATTTTAACATCTCTCTCAGGTAATATATCATCAGAAATTCTATTAATTGCTTTTAAGCTAATTTTTTTCACACCATAATCATGTTTTGCAACTGTCATTTTAATAAGTTTTTTTAGTTGGCTTAATGATTCCCTCGTTGCAAAACTAAATTGATATTCTGCCATTAAAGTCGTATATATATCATAAAGGTAAAAGGAATTTTTATTTTCATATTTAATATAACTTTCAATATATTTATCCCATCCTATTGGCCGCTTAGTGATTATTAATAAATTCAATTCATGTCTTCTAAGTTTGTTTTTTTCATTATCTATATGTTTGTATAATAATGTTTTCATTTTTTTTGAAAACAAATCATCTTTATACCAACCTACAACATTAGTTGGTAGAACTTGAATAATACTATTAAATTTATTTTCTGTTGATCCTTCAAAATCATCAGCATTTAAAGTAAATGAAGCACCGTCTACCGTTGCATGTCCTTTTTCTGCTAAAATAGGTGCCATAACTATTAGCACTTTAGTAATTTGCTCCCAGCTACGTAAAATTGCTTCTAACAATTCATGCCGAATTATTGGGGCTGAATAATCGCTATTTCTAAGTGCTTTTGCTCCAGCTTGAACACTTTTCAGTAGACGTAATAAAGAATATTCTTCAAGTATTGTGTGGATACTCTGTGTCAATGGACGAGCTCTATTATAGGAACTATCAGCATATTGATCTTTTATTGTATCTGGTAGCTTTGAGTTCAAAACGCCATCAGCAACTTCACTATGCATTTGCTCTATGGTATCCTTTGATGGATTCCACTGCGCTAGTTCATAGATATCAAATTCAGACGGTAATCCACATTTTTTTTGTACTTTATTGCAAGTATCACTTATATCATTTATAAGTATTTTTAATGCATCATCTCGTCGACGATCAATCCCAGTATAAAATTCGATTAATTCTGGATAAGAAATATAATGCATATCTTCAAAAATAAAATTCGCAAAATCTGAATTATGATGCATACGGTGAGCAGCAAAATACAAAATCCAATAATTAAACTTAAAACAAAAAAATTGACCTCTCATAGTAATAATATTGTTTGCGTATAAAACATCAAAAATGACATCAACATCTAAATCTATTTCACAATCCACACAAAACGCTTTTAATCTTTTTAAGAATCCTTCCCTTGTAAAAGAATAATTATTTTCCCTAAGCATTTTTTCACAAAAATAGCCGAGAATGTATTCTGTATCTTTTAAGTCTGGTCGAGCCTTATATCTAGGAATTTGATCAACATTAAAGAGAAGAAATAAAACTCTCCTTATCATTTCCGTTCTATTTACAGGGCTATCATCAAATTCAAATTCAGATATTTTTAGTATCGTAAGACAGTTTAGCGGTGTTCTCGGTATATTTAAGACTTCTAAATCTGCGATTACTTTTTCGACAACAGTATTCTCAATTCCAATGTAACATGAATCATTATATTTATTAACAACTATTCTGACACCATGTCTAGGCAATGCCCATAAATGTAATTTATCAAAATTTCTATTTCTCGGAAATTCAATTTTCTCATTTAAAAGAGGATTTTCTACAAATGTCGTCATCAAAATAATAGGCAATTCTTTATATAAGTCACTTACTATATCAAGAACTTTTTCAGCCTCATTAATATTAACTGAAAACTGATCCAAAACGACACATTCAATATCTTCCATTGAGAGGCCATAAGATTTTATTTTTTTTTGAACAAGCTTTTCAATCGTATTTTTGTGTGGTTTTAATTCGTTTGAATCAAGATATAACCAGAAAGAAGGTGTTTCATGAATCCAGGCTTCTTTAATGAAATAATGAGCCAGGCAAGTCAAGCCAAACTGTGGTCTGGCTTGAATTATAAAAGATTTGGGTGTGTCTATAATATCTGAAATATTAACTTTTGTATCGTTACCATTATGAAGAATTGAATCTTCATTCTTAGTATGTAGCTTGGGTTCTACCCATATTTTAGGTTGCGTTGAAAATGATGTTAAAGATTTTTCTATATTTTTCTCAAATTGTTTTTCAAGAAAAATATAACTTTCTTTATCAATTTTTGTAAAAAGTCCTTTTTTCATCGCTTCTGTTGAAACTGTTGTAATATCTGGAAATTTGTGAATTTCAAGAAGATGCTTCGAACTAATTGCATAATTCGTATTATCACCAACTTCGATATTTACAACACCTATCACTTTATTTGAAGTCTGACATATAACTGGTGAACCACTATACCCTCGGGAAATGGGTTCAGTTGGATATAATTTAATAGCATCTATTTTTAAATCTGATTTTTTTGTTATCTCAATACCAGTTTTAATCTTAATATTAGTAATTGATTCTCTTTTCGGATCGTTCAAAAGTTTAGAATAACCTATCACTTGAACTGTTTGAACCGATTTGTCATCTATAATTGGAAGGGGTTCTTTATCTATATTTTCGACATATAAAATAGCCAAATCCAAGCCCTCAGAATAACTATTTTTTAGTATTGAAGGCTTTTTACCTTCAATTAAAATTGTTTCTCCACAGTCATTCACTACATGCCCACAAGTAGCTACAAATATACCTTTATGATCTTTGTCAACAACGAATCCAGTACCAAGGCAGGTTTTACTCTCATTCGTAATTTGAAGGATAGAATTATGCATCAGTTGGCCTCAAGGTCATTTCTACCTGAATATTTGCCCCAGCGGTACTTTTTGCTAAAATGAAATTTCCTTCAACTCCAATTTTTATACCTATAGTAACTTTTGCTGATTCTATACTAATATTTTTATACAATTCTTTGAAAGTACTACCAACGGGTTGCATTACTTTTGTTAAAAGTGGTTGAATTTTATCAATTGAAGAATCTACAACACTGTTATTTGAAATTTCATGAGCTTGATTCTGGTCAACCTCAACTTCTATTTCGAGATCATCATTTAATTTAATTATTTTTATCATTTTATTCCCATTTCAATTGGCAAGTTAATATCTGATTATCAATCAATTATCAATTATTTTCGGTATTTAAATTGCTGTTTTTTAACAAAAACTATCAAATTACTAATTATTCAGTAGCACTATTTAATGATCAGTGCAAAGAAATTCCAAACTCTGCAGCTTAGTGGTATACAATTATTCAAAAAATTTTTAATATATAGAATATAATTTTTTTATAAAGGGTCTATTACTAGCTATAGAGCTGGGTATCCAGGATTCAAAAGATCCTGCGGACTATCCCTGTTAGTCAAATATTTATTTAAACTTATCGAAACCAAAAAATAGAGCTTTTTTCGAATTTCAAAAGTCAAAAATCCTTGCATAATAGTAAGCTGATTCTTTAGCCGTTTTTCGATGGATATTCCTTGTATCCAAGAATCTGTATTTCCCCAAAATGCTGTTGCAATTCATTCAGCAATCAGAGTACTCTTCAATCAAATTAATTTTCGATCACAAAGGCTCATTAGAAAGCCATTTCTGATTCTTGGACAGATTGAACATGGAACTGGATTAAAAATTCTACCGGGAATTGGAATGCACATTAATTATTTAAAGAATAACCCTCCGTTCACATATGAACTAAACCGTAACAGGATAAAAATCAAATGCCCCAAAAACAGAAAATTGTCCAGGTAAAACTCAAAGATGGTTCTATATCAAAGGGAATTGCAACAGGTAACAATGCCGCATGGTTATGCGTTTGCGGACGTATGGAACCGCTGTTAGGCAAATCAGGGGTATTGGATGGCGGTTCAGGGCTCCATGTTCAATGCCCTGACTGCAAACGGACATATTTAGTGATGCCGGATGGAAATGATCTCGCCCTTGTATTAAAAGTTGTAGAAGTCGGAACCAGTCAAAAAGGGGAAAATGAATAAATTTTCAGTTGTTCTATTGCGCTTGATAGTGCTGGCAGATTTGAAATAAGCTTAACAAATATCCGTGAAATTCTTTTCTCGGGTAACTGTGATTTATATTTTCTGTGTGAATTACGGGCCTAGGAAATGTTAAGTTTTTTCATTCTCCCCCGCAGGGACCCCGGGTTGATCCCGAGCATTTCCGCGGCTGCGTTCTTACCTTCTACCTTTCCCTTTGTACGGTCAAGGGTCCTTTGAATATGATCTGCCATTGGATCAGGAGACCTGCAGTGGGTCGGCAATAATGTGGGTGGACTGTCTGAAAAAGAAACGGCATTCCTGTATTCACGCCTGGAATGTGAGGCCTGGTAAGCCTGTTTGCGGCACCAGTTGCAAACATGGGAAGCTGCCTTAAAAAAAAATGTGGTTTTTTCTATTATTGTAACCGTTGCTACAGAATTTTCTTTTTAATTTTGCAATAGTACATATTATTCCCAACGCACAATATGCTTTAAAAAGGAAGATGCGGATACAGGGTCGGAAATGACATTGGTTAAACATGCCTTTACTGGCGGTATTCAGGCCAGAAAAAGGATCGAGTTTTAATGATGAATTTTCTTGGGGGGTTTTAAACCAAATCCAAAGGAGGATTAGTTATGATAAAGGCTGTTTTTTTTGACATGAACGAGACATTGTTGAATTTGAGTTTACTAAAAGAGAATTTTGAAAAACATTTTGATGACGACTACGTACTGAAATATTGGTTTGTCAAACTCTTACACACATCTACAATAACAGGTGTGATGAATGAATACAGGAACTTTGGGGAACTTGCAGGCGTTGTACTGGAAAATCTTTTTTATGAAAACGGCAAAGTGTTGACCAAGGAAATAAAAACCGAAATCCTGGGTTCTTTCAGAAATTTGCCCGCATATGGGGATGTGCCCAAAGCACTTGACCTTTTGAATCAAAACAAAATCAGAACCATTGCCGTATCAAATTCCTCATTGGAGATGATAAAAGAGCAGCTTACCAATGCAGGCATCATTGATTTGTTTCATTCATATTACTCTGTGGATGCCGTTAAAAAATATAAACCCTTTAAAGAAATCTATCTATATGCCGCCCGCATGGAAAAGATATCCCCAGAAGATGTTGTTATGGTGGCCACCCATGACTGGGATTTGTTCGGGGCAAAAAAAGCCGGATTTAAAACAGCCTATATTGAACGTAAAAGGGAAATATTCAATCCTTTCTACCTCCAACCGGATATAAATAAAACCGATTTAGTAGAATTGGCCCAGGAAATAATCAACATCCACTGATTTTAATCGGAGTGGACCATTGAAAAGTACAAATAATGAAAGAATGCTGCTGGTGTTGGGATTAATGGCTTTTCTGGCCAATGGCGATAATTATGCTGCGGCATCTTTGATCACCAGTATGGCTAAGGATTTGAATCTCACGGTAAGTGCTGCGGCATCCTCGGTAACCGCTTATATGCTCTCATTCGGGGCTTTTACTTTGCTGTTCGGTCCTCTGTCCGACAGGTTCGGCAAGGTGAAAATCATTAACATGGCCGCCGTCGGGACAGCAATATTCAGTATTCTGGGGGCCTTTGCCTTTAACCTGCCTTCTTTGATTTTTTTCAGGGCCATGAACGGCCTTTTCGGTGCCGGGATTTTTCCCGTTACCATGGCATTGATGGGGGAAAGCTTTGACAATGAAAACCGGCAGAGGGCCATCGGGAAAATAATGGGATTCATGTTTCTCGGGGCTGCCAGCGCCACGGTCATCGGCGGGACTATTGCATATCTTTCGTCATGGCGGTTTGTATATGCCATTTATGGAATCGTTGAGCTCATACTGGCCATTGTTATGTTAAAGATCTTAAAAAGGGATAAACCGGTAACCGATAAACTGAATCTTTTTTCATCCTATGGGGCCGCACTGACCAATTACAGGTTTATGAGACTGACAACACTCATCTTTTTTATGGGATTTACAGTTTTCGGCTGCTTTACCTATTCAGGGATTTTAATTCAGGAGTCCACAGGGTTAAATGTTCTTCTGGTGGGGCTGATGCTCTCTTTGTTCGGGCTGGGTACAGTGTTCGGCGGACGGATGGCGCCAAAACTTCGACTGAAAATGAAGAAAGGGTTTCTGGTTTCAGCCGCAATCCTTGGATATGTTTCACTTTTTGCTCTGTCTTCTCATCACCATATATTGATCCTGTCTCTGGGACTTTTGGGGTTTGGGTTTTCCTTTGTTCTTTTGCAGTCCACCCTGATTGCAACGGCCCAGGAAAAGCTTCCCGGCATGACCGGGACTGCCATGTCCGTTGTAAGTTTTAATTTTTTTCTGGGCGGTGCTCTGGGGACATGGGTCAACGGTATGGTTATGAAAAAATATGGTATAGAACAAATATTTTACCATACCTCATACATGATGCTCACAGTGGGGATTGTTGCAGGCATATTCATTTCCCGGTTTGAAATGAGAAAAAGACAAGGGGCTTTTTGTGTACAGGGGAACTAATGAAAAAAACGCCCTGATTCCCAGAGAACTGATTTGCGCACTGGCCTTTGAACAGGGCGTCTTCTTTTTGGGACCGAAAAAATTGTAAGAATTTCACTTTACTCGGCCTGATCCCAGGGCAGCCAGGGCAGGCCCTGCTTTAATCCTTCCTGCATGCGAAGGGCAGAACCGTTTTGATAGCCATACACTCTTAACCCGAAAATATGCAGCATCAGGCTGGTGGCACGAGGCTTACTTACTTCGGTGCCGAATTCTTTTTCAAGATAGCTTTCATAAAGGGCTTCAATGGTCCCTAATTTTTCAGAAGCCAATTCATAAAGCTTGTTCCCCTGGGCAGCCAGTTCAAGCTGGGTTTTAATCAAAAAACAACTGCAATAATCTTTCTGGGTTGATTCTTGAACATATTTTTCAAGAATCATGCAGATTCCTTGGCCTGCACTTGGCGCCGTATCCAGTATTCTGCGTATTTGCCCAAGTCCTTTCTGGGCATAATTTTCCAAAGCTTCCCGGAACAGGCCTTCTTTATTTCCAAAGGCGTGGTAAATGGAGCCCGGCTTCAGACCGGTGGTTTTCACGACCTGCTGCATGGAAGAAGCGCTATAGCCGTTTTTCCAAAAAAGTTGGATGGATTTATCAATAACATCATTTCTATCAAATAGGTTTTTTGCCATATAGGAGCCTCGGTTTTCCTTATTTCCATTTCTTAAATTACACATATTCTAACATCATTATTATAATTTACAAGATTATTTTGATCGATCGTTCAAAAAGTTGTTGACAGCAATGCTTTTGTGCTTTATTTTGAACGTACATTCAAAATAGGATTGTTTATAAGAAATAATTACAAAAGAAGGATCATGGAAACAAAAAACAAACTTACCATACTGTGGACCAATGACAATGTGATTACATCGGAAAAAATGGTCTTTATGTATGGGATATAAATATCACCATATAAATATCAGGCAGACGTTGAAACGTCCGTTGCAAAAAGAATTCTCATCCCAACAAACAGTGGAGGTCAGCATGAAGTTAAAAGAAAAACTCAGCGCAATGAAACAGGAGTCCATAGCGACCAAACCGCCAGAATTAATAGGCCCTCTGCTCCAGGAGACCGAAAATCTGGTAAAATCCGGCATTGCCGATAAAGCCCTCAAAGCAGGGGATGCGCTACCTGAGTTTATACTGCCTGATGTACAGGGCAATATGGTAAGCTCCAAGGTGCTCCTTGAAAAAGGTCCCCTGGCAATAAGTTTTTACAGGGGTGTATGGTGACCTTACTGCAATGTGGAGCTGGCAGCTTTGCAGGCGGTCTATGACCGGATTCAGGAAATCGGCGGTTCTCTGGTTTCTGTTTGTCCCCAGTTAACTAAATACTCCAAACAAGTGGTGAAAAAAAACGGGCTAACGTTTCCAGTAGTGACGGATCAGGACAACAAATACGCTGCCCAACTAAACTTGGATTTTATCCTTCCTGAAAAACTTAAGCAAATATATAAAACTCTGGGCATTGATCTTGAACGGTTCAACGGCAACGACTCCTGGGTATTGCCTATGGCAGCAAGGTATATTGTGGACAGCAGCGGCATTATCAGACATGCCGAAGTGAACGTCGATCACACGCTCCGGCCGGAACCAGAAGAAATTATAGACGTTATAAAATCATTGAACGGATAAGGCTGATTGCAATGGCTGAACCTGCCTGGTCAGCCATTGCTTTTTGATATTTTTTCCCAAAGGCTTTCCAATCCGAGTCATTTTTACATCTATACCACCATGTTCCTATGGGCGTTTTTGCAGAAAAATGCCAGGTTTGGAATGGGAGCCATCTGTATTGGCGGTGGCGAGGCCACTGCCATGATTATTGAAAAAATTTAAGTCCAAATTATGAGGGTTTGTAATGACAGAAAAAATAAAAATAGACATTATTTCGGATGTGGTGTGCCCCTGGTGCATCATCGGGTACCGGCGCTTGGAAAAAGCAATTTTCGAACTGGGGATAGAAGAGAGGGTTGACATTGAATGGCATCCCTTTGAACTTAATCCCCAAATGCCGGCCCAAGGTGAAGAGATCGTCGGTCACATGTCTGATAAATACGGCATGACCCGGGATGAGAGCATCCATACCCTCTCGAATATGAGCGATGTTGGGGCAGAAGTCGGATTTAAATTCGATTTTTTTGACGGGATGAAAATGGTCAATACCAGGGATGTTCATATCTTGCTGGATTATGCCAAAGGGTTTGGTAAACAGACAGAACTGAAAATCCGTCTGTTTGAAGCTTTTTTCAGTGAACGAAAAGATGTCTCGGACCGGCAGGTTCTGGCCCGGGAGTTACAGGCAGTCGGCCTGGAGGGTGAAGAGGCGCTGGTAACCCTGAATGATGAAAAAATCCGGGAACGTATTTTCACCCGGGAAAGTTACTGGCATGGCATGGGGGTAACATCCGTGCCGACAATGGTTCTCAACCAATCGGGTGTGCTAAAAGGGGCACAGTCAATTGATGCCTACAAGCAGGTATTGGATGGATTGAACAACAAGGTAAAAGTATTTTTGTAATCATTGCTACCATAATTTTGCTGCCGGATTCTTATGGATCTGCCAGGTTAAACACGGAAACCTGATTTTCATATAATAAACATTTAGAATAATGCGTGTACCGCATGGAGGACATAATATGGGTTGCTTATGTCAACAAATCGCAGGGGATGACATTGAATTGTCACCCACCTGTATCGGTAGCCTTTGGATATTCGAAAAGCTTGCTCCGGAAGATGTTCAGGCCCTGGCCAAAAAGGCCTTGAGAAAAAAATTGAAAAAAGGGGAAAAGGTATTCATGCAGGGCGATTCCGCCGATGAAGTGTTTCTCATCAAAGGGGGGCGCATTAAACTCACCAAGGTTCTTGAAAATGGGACCGAATTGCTGCTCGATCTGCGAAAATCCGGGGACTTTGTGGGGGAAAATATGTTCTCTGAAGAAGGGGAATATCCTGTCAGCGCTGTCTGTCTGGAGGATACACTAACCTGCGGGTTTACCCGGAGCCAGTTTGAAGAGCTGGTGCTCAAGCACCCCACGGTGGGACTTCAGGTTATCAAAACTCTCAGTGAGCGGATTTCCTGGCTTACCACCCGGGTGGGAAATCTTGCGGTAACAAACATTGAGGACCGCCTCTATCGGGTGTTGAGTAACGTTGCCAAGGAACACGGGGCCCAAAGTCCTAAAGGTGTGGTGATTCAGTTTCCTTTAACCCATGAGGACTTAAGCTTTTTAACGGGTGCCCACAGAGTTTCAATTACCCGGGCCATGAAAGCCCTTAAAGAGGCGGGTAAAATTATCCTGGAAGGCAAACGGCTTATCCTGCCTGCTTTAAACATCGCATAGGTAGTTTATCCTAAACATTTAAAACAAAGGGCAGGAGATCCGCTGAGGGGCTCCTGCCCTTTGTAAATTTTACGGTCAATTCTGAATTCGTATGATTATTGGTTTTGCATTTGACTGACCATTTCCTGCATGCCTTCAACAGGAGCCCCCAAGGCGTCAGCCATTCGATCCATAAAACTGAAAAGTGATACAACTGCTATTGCTTCGAAAATTTCCGGGTCAGAACATCCCTGATCTCTTAATTCCTGAATCGTGCCTTCATGGACTTTATGGGAATTTTCTGTTGTCGTCTTTGCCAGACCAAGCAGTTTCTTTGTTTTATCATCGATAAGAGAGGATCCGTCTATGTCTTCAAGGATGGATTGGACCTGTTCCTGAGTAAATCCCTGCGCCATGACCATGGCGCTGTGTGCATCCACTCAGTAAGCACAGGCGTTCAGTTTTGAGACATATGCTGCAATCAGCTCTTTGGTACTTCTTGGCAAAGCGTGGTCTTCTACCATCAATCGGTTAACATAATTGACAATGGGTTCCAGAAGGTCGGGCCTCATGCTCTGAGCCACAAAAACCTTGGGAACCATCTGGAACATTGTTGTCAGTGTATTGTATGTTTCCTGAAGCTGGCCTGTTGCCGCTTCAGAGTCTGTTGTCGGGAAAAAATAACTCATACCTGCAGTTTCCTTTGTTTATTGGTTTTATTACTGTTCAATGCGGGTTAACTTTTATCTTTTTGAATCATACGTGTCTGGAACCAAATATTCTGTAGCAATTGTTACAAAAATAAGAATAAAGTTTGATGAACGCAAGATAGGGTATTTTGGCACAATGTCTCGGCAACCTCTGGATATTTCAAAATCTTGGCCCAAAAGATGTTGAAGCTCTTTCAAAAAAAACATTGAGAAAGAAGATGACAAAAGGGGAGACTTTGTAGGAGAGAACATGTTTTTGGAAAAAAGCCTGTACCCTGTGACTGCGGTTTGCCTCGAGGATACCCAGACCTGCAGCTTTATCCCTGGCCAGTTTGAAGAATTGGTGCTGAAGGATCCCTCAATGGACCTTCAAGCCATTTTGGTTGAAGACAATGCGGTTGATGACCAACAATTCAACAAAGCGGGTGGGTCTTGAAGGATATGGTTTAAGTGTGGTAAAATGGGTGTCAATTGAAGTAACGCCCAATGAGTTTAATAATGATTATTTCAATTGTAAACTATTTAAAATGGGACATCTTTTAAGGATGGTTGCGCTGGGTTTTGCGGTATAAACCGCATCTTTAAGGCAGATTTCACCGGTTGAACTAAAATAGGAAAAAGGAAGGCAGTTGATATGTCAAATTTCAAAAACGTCATGGAAGTATTTAAATTATTGGAAAAAACCAATTGCCGCAAATGCAATAAACCGACCTGTCTTGCATTTGCAGCAGCCGTATTTCAAGGCCAGGCGTCTTTAAGTGAATGCCCGTTTATTGATGAAGAAACCATTAAGGCCCATGGAGACAAAAATGATAAAGTGAAAGCCGGGGTTGAGCTCGATTATCAAAAAGCGATCCGCAATTTGAAAGAAAAAATTAAGCAGACAGACCTGGAATCCAGGGCCAGGATACTTGGTGAAAGGTTCTCAAATGGCCGACTGACCTTGAAAATACTGGGAAAAGATCTGAGCGTTGACACCAATGGTGAGATTTCTACCGATCTTCATGTCAATCACTGGCTTGTCCCGCCGGTGATGAATTATATCCTGTCAAGCAAGGGACTTGCATTGACTGGAACCTGGGTTCCGTTCCGGGAACTTAAAACATCCAAGGATTGGGCCCGTTTTTTTGAGCATCAATGCGTTGATCTTTTTAAAAAGATCGCAGACTCAAGTCCGTCTTTTTTCGAAAATATCATTGAGCTTTTCAATGGCAGACCCGTTGAAAATCATTATGATGCAGATATCTCCCTGATTATCAAACCACTGCCGCTTCTGCCGCTGCTGATTTGCTACAATAATCCCGAAGAAGGGATGGCGTCGGATCTGAATCTTTTCTTTGACGCCACGGCAGATAAAAATCTGCCAATTGAAAACATTTATACCCTGACGACCGGACTGGCCACCATGTTTGAAAAACTGGCGCTGACGCATGGATAGTTTTTTTTAAATAATGATACGTGGTTGCAACCTGAAGTATGGCGCAAATAACGTAAATCCAGACCCGAACCCATTGTCTCCTGAAAAAGTGATCCCAATGATTCGAAAGCTGTTCTGTTCGCAACTGTATACTCGGGAGGAAAGTCCTTAAAATCATATATTAATTTTGTAATTTTCAACTTTTTAATGTAACGTTCATTTTAGAATCTTTTCCAGTTACAAATTGAATCTCTGAATACTATGACAGCTAAACTTTATGCAAAAATGGTCAAATTGGGCGATATGTATAAATTTAACCATATAGTGGGCATTCTTGAAGATGGCAGAGGTTATAAATGATGCAAGATAAGATTAAACCGGAACTGTCTGGTCAACCATCCACTCGGATGTCCGGCATATTTTCGATTTTCCACTGTCTCGCCCCTATGGGCATACGGGGTGCATGGATTGTACTGTCTGCAGCCTTACTACTAACTTTCACCGCTTGGTATTTCGCAAGAGCTGAAGCAATTAAAAGGGATCATACACGCTTCAATTTTCGGGTCGAGACAATAGAAAAAGAAATTTATGAGCGCCTCCAGGCCTATGAATTTCTGCTTCAAGGGGGGAGCGGTCTTTTTTCGACTACCAATGAAGTCACTCGGGATGATTGGCGGACCTATGTAACGAAGTTGCAGATTAATCAATATTATCCGGGAATTCAAGGGGTCGGTTTTTCTAAACGAATTCTTCCTTCTGATAAGGATGCTCACATTCGCCAGATTCGCAGTGAGGGTTTCCCCAAATACACTATCAACCCTGAAGGGGATCGGCCGGAATACACCTCAATCATCTTCCTGGAACCCTTCGATTGGAGAAATCAACGGGCTTTTGGCTATGACATGTTCTCTGAACCTATCCGTAAAGAAGCCATGATCAGAGCCCGTGACACTGGAAATGCAGCCTTAAGCGAAAAGGTCACTTTGGTCCAGGAAACGGATAAGGACAAACAGGCGGGCTTTCTTATTTACCAGGCGATTTACCGCAAAGGAGAACCGCACGATACAACAGAGCAGAAACGCAAGGCGTTAATGGGATATGTTTACAGCCCTTTTCGTATGAATGAGTTCATAAAGGGTATTCTGGCCGAAAAAAAGGGCTACATTGAACTTCAGATTTTTGATGGAGATAAGCCGCTAAAAGAAACCCTTCTATATCAAAGCGATAGCGCAAAAGAACCTTTCAACTACGCTGAAGATTGCCATTTTGCAACTGACCAAGTTGTCTTGGAATATGCCAGCCATCGTTGGTTGCTATCTTTCGTTTCCTCAAAACATTTCGAAAAAAACATCTCGACCGGCAATTCAAACTTCATTTTATGGCTCGGCATCACCATCAGTCTGCTGTTATTTGGCATGTTATTGTCTTTAGCCAAGTCGTACAGCCAAGCAATCAATCTGGCAAATACGACAGTGAGCCTGAAAAAGGCGAATATCGAATTAAGACAAGAAATCATGGAACGTGAGCAGACTGAAATGGCGTTGCATAAAAGTGAGCAACGATACAAGAGCGCTCAACGAATGGGTCAAGTAGGGAACTGGGAATATGATCTTGTAACAGGAAGTTTTTGGGCCTCAGATGAAACAAAACGCATTTATGGATTTAATCCTGAAAGTAAAAATTTTACAACAGCGGAGGTCGAGAATTGTATCCCGGATCGAGAAAGGGTTCATCAGGCACTGATTGATCTGATAGAAAACAACACACCATATGACCTTGAATTTGAAATCGATCCGGTTAGCGGGCCAAAACAAAAATTTATCAGATCAATAGCAGAACTTCAAAAAGATGATTCAGGCAAGCCATGCAAGGTTACAGGCTTGATCCAGGATAGTACACGACAAAAAGAACAAGAAGGGATGCTGCTGGAACGAGAAAAGCTCCAGGGTGTATTAGAAATGGCCGGCGCTATCTGTCACGAACTGAACCAGCCTTTACAGGTAATATCCGGTTCTTCTGAAATACTCTTGATGGACATTGAAAGCAGCGACTCCAAGTGTAAAGAGATAAAAAATATCCAGGCCAACGTCAAACGAATGGCTCTACTGATGCACAAGATTCAGGGAATTGTCCGGTATCAGTCTAAACCATACTTGAAAAACAAAATTGTTGATATTGAACAGGCCTCCCTGCATGAGAAAGGAAACGATTTTCCATGACTGAAAACAAATTATTCAATCCCCTTAAATCAGTAATTGAAATGATAAATAAAGGCCCCTTTTTTATGCATATGGCAATGCGTGTGACTGAATTAGACATATTGTGACAGGCAAAAGAATAAAATCAGGGAAAACCTACCGAATAAATTTTTAAGGAGGGCTTATTCCGTATAAAATTGTCGGAATTTCAGAAAAGCACGGGAATTTTCTGCCGTCCTTCTTGTCCCGCTCCCATGGCCAAAGAGGAGAATGTGGTTTATTTCAAGGAAGTTTTCAGCCTAGTGCCGTCAGCGGTAAAAAAAGAAGTATGCAGCGCCAACGACACAAACACGACCCTGTTACTGCCCTATACCAGGCCGTTACATTTTTTACAGATGATTGAATTCATGAAAATCAGAGCCATGAAAGGGGTGGAAGTCATTGATGGTCAGAGCTATTCCAGAACTTTCAGGACAGAACGGTCCAGAGGATACTTCACTGTCAGGGATAACCCCGGAAAATCTGCTCTGGAATTGAGCATCCTCTGTGATGATATCAATTGTTATATGGAAATTTATAACCGGGTCCGCCGGATGTTCGACCTGAATACTGATTTTTCCGCCATCAATGAAAAATTTAAAGGGGACAAGCATCTTTCCAAGGGGATGATGGAGGGCCATGTTCCCCGTCTGCCCATTGCGTTTAATTCATTTGAATTTTGTGTCAGGGCTGTTTTGGGCCAGCAGATTTCAGTACAGGCCGCCTCCACCCTGGCCTCGCGCATTACGGAAAAAACAGGAATTCGGACAGAAAAGGACTTTCCCCCGGGATTGGATTATTTTTTCCCCGAACCTGGGGAAGTGGTAGAAAACAGCCTGGAGGAGATCGGCATTACCAGTGCCAGGCAGGCCACCATCGTTAATATTGCCCAGGGGTTGATGGCCAAGGCATTCTCCCTGAATCCCAACCAACCCTTTGAGGATTTTCAAAAGGAATTTTCCGCCATCCGGGGGATAGGGGACTGGACGGTGAACTACGTGGCCATGAGGGGATTGGGTATGGTGGACAGTTTTCCGGCCACAGACCTTGGGATCATCAAGGCCCTGGAAAAAAATGGCAAACGGCCCGGGAAAAAAGAGATATTAAAACAGGCGGAAAAGTGGCGGCCTTACAGGGCCTATGCCGCTCTTTGCCTTTGGAACCAGTAAACAAGGAAGCCTTCTGTATTATACAAATTTTAATACCCGGCTCTGTGAAATTATCCTGGTCGGGGATGAAAAAGGGTTGGCCCACGGCCTGAACATCAAGGAAAAGCTCATCGCCCTGGAGGCCTTCCATTACTACTGCCTGGCAGGTATCGGGCAACCCAAAAAACAATTAATCCAGTGAGGAGAACCATGTTCGCAGTTATATTTGAGGTAAAACCTACCGAAGCAGGTAAAGAAAAATATCTGGAATTTGCCGCACAATTGCGTCAGTTCCTGGAAGACAGCCCGGGATTGATCTCCATTGAACGTTTTCAAAGCCTGATCGAAGAGGGCAAGGTCCTGAGCCTTTCTTTCTGGGAAGATGAAGGATCCATCGAAACCTGGCGCAACCTGATGGAACACCGCACAGCCCAGAAAAGCGGAAAGGATTCCCTGTTCGAATCTTACCGGATCCGCGTGGCAGAAGTGGTCAGAGACTATACGGATGGTAACCGGGATAACGCCCCGGAAGATTCAAACACCTCTCTTTTTTAAATCCGGGACGCCATTCGGCCCGGCTGCAGGCGGGGAATTGGACCTGCCGGTGCCCGGTTTTTTTCAGTTTCTCTGAAAACGCACAAAGTTGCGGCAGGGCATCCAGCTCACCGCGTTTTTTCAAGGCGCCGGTCCAGGTATTTCTCTCTGCATTTTTATACACATCCCAACGCCGTTTCTTCTGATACCATTTCTGAACTGGTATACGATTATTCAGATTCCCAAATCCCGGTACTTGGCTATTGGAATTAATTCTTTTGTTGCTTAGCGGAATTTCCTATCCTTTATCCTTCAATATTTTGACGAGATTGTATAACCTGAATTGCCAGGGGAAATCAATATTCCAGAACAGAGCCGCAACCAATTTCTTCAACCCGACACTGCCGGGACAGCATATATTTGTATTTTGCCTTTGTACAATGGCAAGGATGTAAAACATCCGGGGTAAGATCAGATAAAAATTTTAATGTCCCGTCAATTTTTTCCTTTGAAGGGTCCAGCAGGTGAAGGCCTCCCACCACATCGCAAATTTTATTTTGACCACAGACAGAGATGGCCGTATTAATAATATTACAAATTCCGGAATGGGAACAGCCGGTAATGATGACCAAGCCGTCATCGGTTTTATAGGCCATGGCAGAATCGTCGATTAAATGATCCGGCTCAAGGGTTGATCCATTATAAAATGTCCCTTTTGGGATAAAATTTTCAAAGGAAAGCCTGCGTTCTATCTCACCTAAAAAAACCAAATCCTCCGTGATCCAGAAAGGCCGACTTGTTTTATTAACGATAAAATAATGATCAAGAACCTGTTCGGAAATTATATTTCCCACAATCTGATCCTGATAGTATTTTATGTCCAATGCCGAAGGATGAAGGGTCAAACGAGGCTTTTTTTTCGGTGGATGGCTTTTGTAAAAATTGATTAAATGAAAGAGTCCGCCTATATGATCGTCATGGCCATGGGAAATCACAATATGGTCAAGCTTATCCAAAGGCAGGTTCAGTTCCCAGGCATTTTGTAAAAAAATTTGGGTAAGGCCTGAATCAAATAAAATAGCCTCCCCTTTGGTTTCAATAAAAAAAGAAAGCCCGGGTTCACCCGATAAATTATTTCCAATCATTACATTATTATCTACTAAAACAGTGAGTTTCAAAATCATCCCCTCAAATAGCATGAATTAAAATGGAAATAATAAATTAAAACCCGAAGAGTTTAAAGGAAAAAAGATAAGTATTGAAAATACCTATGCCTTAAGCCCAATCCCATCGGCAATTCAAATTAGACAACACAGAAGGGAATCATATATACAAGGAACAATTAAATTTTAGTTTGGTTAACCCCTATAAAATGGATATGGATATGAAAAATAGAAAATTGAAATATTTTGGTCTTTTTTTGCTCATGGCGGCGCTGATTGCCTTTTTCGCGGGTTGCCAGGGGAATCAAGAAAAAGAAAGTTCAAACCAGGAACAAACAACAAAAATAGCGGCGGCCCAAAAGATAAAAAACCCGGACACCTTTATAGAAGCCACGCGCAACAGCATAGAGACCCTGGATCTGCATTTCATGTCCAGCACGGCCACCACCTGCATTGCCTACAATGTTTATGATTCTTTACTCTCCAATCGTTCTGGAAATGAGATAGAGCCCTCTTTGTCAACAAAAGTTCCAACCATTGAGAATCAATTGATTTCAATTGGCAAGGACGGAAAAACGACCATAAAATTTCCCATAAGAGAAGGCGTAAAATTTCATAACGGAGAGGTACTCATACCAGAAGATGTGAAGTATACCTTCACAAGGGGAATTGTTGTCGGATCATTGTCCAACCTGTGCCAGGCATTGACCGGAGAAGGATCATTCAAACATTTGATCGACACATCAGGCCTGGCGGAAGCGTATAAAATTCTGGACTCAGCCATTGTTGTTAATGGCCAGGAGGTGAGTTTCATACTGAATGCGCCCTTTTCTCCGTTCTTAGATATCATTGCCGATAACGGAAGCTGCTATGGAATTTTAAATAAAAAATGGTGTATGGCCCAGGGTGCCTGGCCCGGAACGGCAGAAACGGTTAAGGATTTTATTTCCATTACCGACGAAAAAAATACCCTGCACGACAAAATGATGGGGACCGGCCCCTTTAAGGTTGAAGCCTGGCAACAGGGAGAGCGGCTGACCCTTCAACGATTTGATGGGTATTGGCAGGGGCCTGCAAAGATTCATCGTGTGATCAGGCAAATTGTTTCCGATGACCTTGTTGCCATTCAGCAGCTGCAGAGGGGAGACGTTGATTTTGTCTGTCTGAATTTATCGGAGTTACCGCAGGTGGAAGGATATGAAGGGATTAAAGTGGTAAAGGATATCCCCTCTTCCCAACTCATAAAGATGAATTTTAATTTTAATATGCACGGGGACAAGTATCTGGGAGATAAAATCCTTGGAGACAAGGGAACACCTCTGGACTTTTTCAGTGATATTGATGTGCGAAAAGGGTTCTGCTACGCCTTTGATTATGAAACCTTTATCAAGGATGTTCTGCTTGGTGGCGGGCAAAAACCCTATGGCCCCGTGCTCATCGGATATCCCACGGCAAATCCGGACAATCCGCAATATACGTTTGATCTGGAAAAGGCTGCCGACCACCTTAAGAAAGCATTTGGCGGGAAGGTATGGGAACAAGGCTTTAAGCTTGTCGTCCCCTTTTCAGCGGGTTCCACCCACCGCCAACGTGCCCTTGAAATTCTTCAGGCCAATTTAAAAAAGATCAACCCGAAATTTCAATTGGAACTGACCTCATTGCCCTGGGCCGCCTATGTGGGCGCAATCAATGACAAAATCATGCCGATTTCCATATTTGGCATTTTGCCCCAATATCGCCATCCCTATGGTTCCTTGTCCTATCATATGCATTCGGCAGATTATTATGCCAATGCAGAAGGGTATTCAGATCTGGCAAAGAAAAAATATGATCCCCTGATCGAACAATTGGCCCACACCTTTGACAAGGAAACACTTACGGCCCTGTCCCATGAACTGCAACGGCTTTCCTATGAAGATGCCCTTTCCATCTTTCATTATCAGGTGATCGGTCAGGTGGCCATGAGAGACTGGATTCAAGGCTATTCCATCAAACCCTTTCCCTTTCTTGTTGATTATTATCAAATTTATAAGGAATAAGCGGCCATGATCGTTCATCGTTTTGGCGGGGCTGCAAGCGAAAGCCAAAACGATGTGGCGATGTGGATTGGTGAAACTGGGGGATTACCATCAAGAAATATGTTTTAAAACGGATCCTTTCCATCCCGTTGGTTCTGCTTATCCTGTCCATGGTCATCTTTTCCCTGGTTCTTTTTTTAAGTCCATCGGAAAGGGTGGCGGTTTTTGTGAGCAGTCCCGATGCCCTGCAAAATATCTCCATGGAGGATTTGATCGCAAGATATGGTTTGGATAAACCGTTTTATGTTCAATACGCCAACTGGATGACCGGAATTTTAAGGGGGGAGCTGGGGTGGTCAAATTCTGCCAGGATGCCGATTTCCAAGGCGCTGTCCACGCGTATCCCCGCCACCGTGGAGTTGCTTCTGTTGGGCCAGATGATTGTTTTTTTTGGCGGGATTTCCTTAGGAACCCTGGCGGCAAAACACCAGAATCGATTTTTTGATCATCTGATCCGGGGCATCACGACCATTGGTGTCTCCATTCCTGAATTTGTCATTTCCCTTTTCCTGTTGATTCTCTTTTACGTAAGCTATGACCTGTTTCCCCCGGGCAGATTAAGTTTGTTCGCAACAGATGTGGTGTACTCCCAGGGGTTTGTGGCCTATACAGGACTGCACCTGGTCGATTCCTTGCTAAACAATAGACTTGATGTTTTTTGGGATGCCCTTAAACACATTTTCCTGCCGTCCATTGCCTATTCCATGGGCGGACTTGCCGCCATGGTTCGTTTGATGCGCTCCTCCATACTGGAAAATTTATCCAAAGGATATGTGGATACCGCCCGGATGAAGGGATTGTCCGACAAAATGGTTATCAACCGGCATGTGCGAAGGAATGCCATGTTGCCCTCCATTACGTTCATGGGCATGCAAATCCCCTCCCTGCTTGGGGGATCGGTGATCGTTGAAACCATTTTTAATTTTCCGGGAATGGGAACCTTTATCGTTACTGCGGCAAAGGGCTTGGATTTTCCGGCAATTATTGCAGCAAGCCTTGTGATCAGTCTCATGATCATCATCAGCAATCTTTCAGTGGACCTGCTGTATGGGGTGTTTAATCCTCAAATGAGGGTGGCGTGAAAAAAAATTTGGGAAGGCTGATAAAACAACCCCTTGGGGTGTTGGGGCTAGTGATTGTCTTCTTCTGGATCGGCGTTGCCCTTCTTGCACCGGTTCTTGCGCCACCACAGGATCTTAACAATCCCTATATGATGCTGCGTCATGGTTTTTCTTCCCTTCCCCTTTCTCCTGGCAAGCTCTGGCCCTGGGGAGCCACATCCGGCGGTTATGATATCTATTATGGCATTGTCTGGGGAAGCAGAACCGCACTCATCATCGGACTTACAACGGTTTTGTCCACATCAATAATGGGAACCTTGATTGGCGGCCTCTCGGGGTTTTATGGGGGGATTCTGGACGAGGTCACCATGCGGATTGTGGATCTTTTCATGAGCATTCCCTTTTTGATAGCCGTCATTGTCATGACCACGGTCCTGGGGAAAGGGCTGGATAAGATCATTTTTGCGTTGATCCTTTTTGGGTGGCACAAGTATGCCCGAATGATGAGAGGCGAGGTGTTGAAGGTGAAAGAGCAGGAGTTCATCCTCGCGGCAAAGAGCATGGGGGCATCTTCCATGCGGATTTTTTTCATTCATATTGTTCCTAATTCCATCTATCCTGTCATGATCCTGATGTCCATCAATATCGGAAGAATGGTATTGGTGGCCGCTTCATTAAGCTTTGTGGGGGTTGGTTCAGAACCTGGATTTGCAGACTGGGGACAGATGTTAAATTTTTCTCGCAGCTGGATTTCCGGAATTCCGGGGCATCCCTTTCATTATTATTATACCTATCTTTATCCTTCCATTGCCATCTTAAGTTTTGTCCTGGGGTGGACCATCCTGGGCGATGTGTTAAGGGATACCCATGACAGCCAAAGTGAGATTTGACATAAAGGAACTCCATGGAAAAATTATTGGAATTAAAAAATCTGACGGTGTCATTCAACCATAATGGTCAGAAAATTAAAGCGATTCATCAGCTTTCCCTGGCTGTGGAAAAAGGAGAAATTCTGGGACTTGTGGGTGAGTCAGGATCAGGGAAAAGCGTAACCGCCAGGTCGATTTTGGGGTTGTTAAAGGGTTCAAGCAAGACCATGATCAGTGGTAACATTTTTCTGAACGGGAACGATCTGCTTGGGAAAAACAGCGGTCAGGAGGGGAATTTAAGATCCCGGGAAATGGCAATGATTTTTCAAGACCCCATGGATTCATTGAATCCGGTTTTCACCGTGGGATATCAAATCGCCGAAGTTTTCATGGTTCAGAAAAAAATGGCCAAAAAGCAGGCCCTGGCAAAAAGTATTGAGATCTTAAAAATGGTGGAAATCCCATCCCCTGAATGGACGGCCAGACAATATCCCCATCAACTCAGCGGGGGAATGTGTCAACGGGTGATGATTGCCATGGCCCTGGCGAAAAATCCTGAACTGCTCATTGCCGATGAGCCGACCACGGCGCTGGATGTAACCATTCAGGCTCAAATCTTACAATTGTTATATGAATTTCATGAAAAAACAGGTGCCGCCATTTTATTTATCACCCATGATCTTGGCATCGTTGCCCAATTTTGTCATTCCGTGGCCATCATGCTCCAGGGTGAAATCATTGAAAAAGGAAAGGTGAACAGCCTATTTATGAATCCTTTGCATCCCTATACAAGAGGCTTGCTGGATTCAATACCGATTCCGGGACAAAAGAAAAGACTAACCCCCATGATTCAAGACCTGGAAATGGGGACCCCTCTTAAGGGATGTAAATTTTTTAACAGGTGCCCTCAAAAAATGGGCCGGTGTGAATGGGAAACGCCCCGGTTTAGTGAGCCCATACCCCATCATTTTGTGCGATGTTTCATACACGGGACATGAGCCATGGATAAAGAGATGATTAAAATAGAATCTTTGAGAAAAGAGTTTACCATCCGACAAGGATTTTTCGGCAAAAAAAGGAAAATTCTTAAGGCGGTTGATGGATTGAATTTTTCCATTTTAAAGGGTGAAACATTCGGCCTTGTGGGCGAATCCGGGTGTGGAAAATCCACCACCGGGAAAATGTTGATGCGGTTGTTGGACCCCACATCCGGGAAAATATTTTTTAAAGGACAAGATCTGACGGCAACCGCTGGAAAAAAATTAATGGGGATGCGGCGCAATTTCCAGATGGTTTTCCAAAATCCCTATGGGTCCCTTAATCCCAAAATGTCTTTAAAAGAACTTCTTGAAGAACCGTTAAAAATTCATGACGTCGATGTTAAGGATCGGGGCAAACGACTTAATAAATTGTTGGATTACGTGGGATTAAGCACCTCTTTCATGGATCGATATCCCAGAGAATTCAGTGGCGGGCAACGGCAGAGAATTGCCATTGCAAGGGCCCTTGCCTTGAATCCTGAATTCATCGTAGCCGATGAGCCGGTTTCCGCCCTGGATGTTTCCATCCAGGCACAGATTTTAAACTTACTCGTGGATTTACAAAAGGAATTAAAACTGACCTATCTGTTTATTTCCCACGACCTGGGGGTTGTTCAATATGTTTCGGATCGGGCAGGGGTTATGTATCTGGGGAAAATCCTTGAATTGGCAGATTGTGATGACCTGTATGACAAGGCCTTGCACCCCTATACAAAAGAGCTGTTATCCGCTATTCCTCTGGCAGATCCCAATAAAAAATTTAAACTCACAAAGACAGAAAACTTAAGGTTGAATTTTTCCTTAGCTGAAAAGGGATGTCTCTATTCTCCCCGGTGTAAAGAAAAAATGGATATCTGTGTAAAAGAAACCCCGTTATTTAAGGAACATACCCCCGGGCATTTCGTGGCCTGCCATTTATATTCAATTCAAAGAAAGGATGCACAATAATGAAAGGTGTTATTTTATCAGAAAAAACCCATGAACAAGCAGAAAAACTCATTCATAAAGAGAGTATAATGGTCTTGCCCATAGGCGGTGGGACAAAGGAGCACGGTCCTCATCTGCCGGCTGGTACGGATTTTTATATTGTGGAGGAATTGGCAAAAAAGATTGTTGAGAACTGTGATGTGGTTTTGCTGCCCACACTTTCATATGGGTATTATCCGGCCTTTGTGGATTGGCCTGCAAGCATATCCATAAACGCCAGAACCTTCATTGATATGATCGCGGATATCATAAGACCCTTTGCCTGCATTGGTGTTAAAAAATTTATGATCCTGGATATTGGTGTCAGCACCCAACCCCCCCTCCACGTGATGGCTTCGGATTTACACAATGAGTTGGGCGTATATGTGGCGGTTACCGATTTTGGTGAAATATGGAAAGATATTAAACATCAGATCTGCCAACAAAAAGAGGGCGGGCATGCCGATGAAGCAGAGACCTCTTTGATGTTAGCCATCCGGCCGGAACTGGTCAAAATGGACAAGGCAGTTGAAGAGTATCGAGAACCTTTTAAGGGGACGGTGGTCAATGGCAGGCGGATTATAAGTATCAGAAGCAAGATGGATACACAAAATGGCATTCATGGGAACCCGACGTTTGCCACTAAAGCCAAGGGCGATATGATCCTGGATCGATCCGTTGGGATGATCCAAAATTTTTTGGAAGAATTCAAGAAAATTTAAAATCACAATGGACCTGTTTTCCTGCTATCATATTCAGCACTTGGGTTTAGGTTGCGATTTCCTTTTTTCCTTTTTGATCCATGCTACTTTGTGGTATGATTAATCCTTTTTCATACATGACTGAGCGGATTAAAACCCGGACAATATCGGACACAAAGAAATTGGAGGTTTAATGCAAGAGACAGTTAAATGGTTAAAAGTTGTTGAACATCTGGCAAGTGAGGTTTATTTAAAAGCCTCTGAATATTTTAAACTGGATCAGGAATTTTCAAAATTTTTAAAACGTGCGGCCGAAGATGAAGTCTCTCACTATCAAATCATGATCAATGCAGCCAATCACCTTGGCAAAATAGAAGCCCGAAACCCTTACATTGCAATTGGCAAAGAAATCAAACAAAAAATAGAGTCTGCCTTTCATGAAGTTAACCGAAAAATGGCCGCCAAGACCCTGACAAAGGGTGGATTAATTGAAACACTTATCAAAACTGAGTTTTCTGAATGGAATGATATTTTCCTTTATGTGATCAATACCTTAAAAGTAGATTTCAGGGAATTTTCCCATGCGGCCATGAAAATTCAAACCCATAAGAGGGCCTTTGAATACTTTTGCGAAAATTCCCCTGAGTATGCGGACAAGATAGATCACTTAAAACAACTGCCTGCCATATGGAATGAGAAAATCCTGATCGTTGAAGATGATGAACCCATAGCAGAGCTTTTAAAAGCGATACTCAATGATGAGGGGGATATTGATATTGTCCACAATGGCCAAAAAGGGCTTAAAAAAGTTGAAAATACGTATTATAAGCTCATCATATCAGACATTGATATGCCCCTTATGAACGGCATTGAATTTTATGAACACGCCAGTAAAATTTACCCGAACATCAATGAACGGTTCTTGTTTTTTACGGGAATACCATCCCCTGAGAGAACAATATTTTTCAAAAAAAACCGTATAGAATTTCTAAAAAAACCATCCAATATAGATGTGATACAGGAAAAGGCATTACATATCCTTCTTAAAAATCCCAAAATCACAATGAAAAACAAATCAGCCTGAACTTAAATTGTTATAAAATTTTAAACATCCCCGGGCGTGAGCCAGTGTCAGGCCCGGGTTACTACAAGATATCTTTAAGCCTTTGTGCCAATGTGTCTATAAATTGGTTGGAATCAAGTATTTTTTTAGCAGGTGGGTTGCAGATAGCCGCAAGATCCCCTGTCATATAACCCTCCTCAATGGTTTTGATAACGGTTTTTTCCAGTTTTTCTGAAAACGCACAAAGTTGTGGCAGGGCATCCATCTCACCTCGTTTTTTCAAGGCGCCGGTCCAGGCATAAATAAGGGCAACCGCATTGGTGGATGTTTTCTCCCCTTTCAGGTGTTTGTAATAATGTCGTTGAACCGTTCCGTGGGCCGCTTCATATTCATAATATCCATGGGGGGAGACCAGTACCGATGACATCATGGCAAGGGATCCAAAGGCCGATGCCACCATATCGCTCATGACATCCCCGTCATAATTCTTACAGGCCCAGAGCATTCCCCCTTCTGATTTCATCATCCTGGCAACAACATCGTCTATGAGGGTATAGAAAAAGGTAATTCCCATTGTTTCAAATTTTAGTTTGTATTCATGTTCAAAAATGTTTTCAAAAATAAGCTTGAAGGTTTCGTCATATCGTTTTGAAATGGTGTCTTTTGTGGAAAACCAGCAGTCAATTTTCTGGTCAAGGCTATATTCAAAACAGGCCCTGGCAAAACTTGAGATGGAGGCATTTGTATTGTGAATCCCCTGGATAATGCCGGGACCGGGCAGTTCCATGATGGTTTCCCGGGTCTCTTTGCCCTGGGTATCGGTAAAGACAATTTCTGCCTTGCCCCCGGTCCGGGTCTTTATCTCTGCATTTTTATATACATCCCCATAGGCGTGCCTGCCCACAATAATCGGCTTTTTCCAGGAGGTTACCCCCGGTTTGATATTGTTTACCAGGATAGGTTTTCGGAACACCGTGCCGTCCAGCATGGCCCGGATGGTTCCATTGGGACTTTTCCATTGTTTTTTTAAGCTGTATTCTTCAACTCTTGCCTGGTTCGGCGTGATGGTGGCATTTTTAACCCCTACACCATATTTTTTTATGGCATTTGCGGCATCAAGGGTCACCTGATCATCGGTTTTATCTCTATTTTTGATACCCAGATCGTAATATTGGGTTTTCAATTCAACAAAAGGCGCAATAAGTTTTTTCTTGATAATGGGCCATAAAACCCGGGTCATTTCATCTCCGTCAATCTCGACAAGGGGGGTTTCCATTTGAATTTTTGCCATCTGTTTCTCCTTATTGTTTCAAAAAGGGGTGAATTGATATAACGGGACAATATCAGAATGCCCGGGGCAATGGATTTTTATAAAGCCGTTTATTTAATTGTCCTCCTTAAGTTTTCGGTACAGGGTCCTGAGGCTGATGCCCAGTTCCCTGGCGGTTTGTTTTTTCCCCTGGACATCATGGCCGTGGCGGTCCAGGCAGGATAGAATGGCCTCCATCTGGGCAGTTCTGGCTGCGGACCGGATAGTGGGGGCCGACGGTTCCGGGGAGAGGATAGTGTCCCTGTCTAAAAACCGCTGGGGCAGGCTTTCAAGGGTGAGGGTGTCGCTGTCTTCCATGTTGACACTGTATTCAATGATATTTTGGAGTTCCCTTATGTTCCCGGGCCAATCATGGGTATAAAAGGCTGCCATTACCTGGGGGGAAATCCGGTGAATTTTTTTGCCGGCTGTTTGGTCGGATTCTTTGAGAAATGCCTTGGCCAAAATCTCGATATCCTCTTTCCGGTCTGCCAGGGGTGGCAGATCCATGGGGATGACATTGAGCCGGTAAAAGAGATCCGCCCTGAAGCGGTTGTTCTTGACCAGGGTCTCCAGGTCCTGGTTGGTGGCGGCAATGACCCGGACATCAATGGGGGTGACCGTGATGCCTCCCACCCGCTGGAGGGCATAGTCCTGGAGAACGTTTAGCAGCTTTACCTGCATGTGCAGGGGCATTTCTCCGATTTCATCCAGGAAGAGGGTGCCGCCTTCGGCTAGTTCAAACCGGCCGGGTTTCCCGCCCTTCTTAGCACCGGTAAAGGCACCCTCCTCATATCCGAATAATTCAGATTCAAAGAGCGTCTCGGGAATGCTGGCGCAATTGACCGGTACAAACGGCCCCTTGGACCTGACACCGGTATGGTGGATGGCCTTTGCCAAAAGTCCTTTGCCGGTGCCCGTCTC
The DNA here is from genome assembly GCF_055382125.1 of Desulfoconvexum algidum. Taxonomy (NCBI): domain Bacteria; kingdom Pseudomonadati; phylum Thermodesulfobacteriota; class Desulfobacteria; order Desulfobacterales; family Desulfobacteraceae; genus Desulfoconvexum; species Desulfoconvexum algidum. The sequence goes on from NZ_AP042394.1 coordinate 437,654, forward strand.
TCCGGTGATTAAAATGGTGGACCTGGATCGGGCAAGACGGGTGATCATTCGTTTGAGTTGGTTGATGCCCGGGCTTTTACCCAGGATGGCGTCAAGGGAAAGGGAACTGTCCGGCAAGGATAGGGAGGGGTCAGACCCATTGGCGCTGCTTTGGTTTTGCTGAATACTTAAGATGGCCCCATTGAAGTGGTCATCTTTAAAAATGGGTCGGGCGGAAATAAAGGCTTGGCTGTTGTTGATCATCACCCGGATATCTTTCAGAAGGCTGGCATCAAGGATTTTGTCCACAATGGGTTCGGGCAGGATATGGAAGACAGACCGGGTATATAGATCGCAGAATGAAAATAGTTTTAAGGCCTGTGGATTGCACCGGGTGACAGCCCCTTTGGGGTCAATGGTCAGTATACTCTCACGGGTGAGTTCCATGGCGGCGTTGAGGATCTGCTCGGTTTCATCCAGTTTGTTGTGTTGGCTTTTTTGGGACACAAGCTCGGAAATCAAGTCCGAGAATATATCCAAGGCATCCACATAGATATCGGTTTCCCGGGTGATCCGTTCGTGCCCTTCGGCGGTAAAGGAGGTAAAGGTTATAACCCCCAAAGGGGTGGTACCGATGGAGATGCTTCTGAGAATTTCTATTTTGGCCGGGCAGTTGCCCAGGAATCTGCACCCGGCACAGGCCGTCATGTGGCCGGGCTTGTTGACAATGATATTGCCATTGGCCACCACCTCATCAATGGACGGGGCATGGACTGTTTTGCCCTTTTGTTGAAGGTAGTCGTGGGTGCAGGCGATAAGGCGGCTTTGGAGATCAAAGATTGCCACATCAATTTTAAGGGCGCCCTGTATGATCTGGGTGATTCGTTCCAGATCCTGTTTGCAGGTGTTCATGTCCATCAAGGTCTTTTCTTCTTTTTTGTATCGGTTTATAGGGGAATAAAATTATATTTTACGCTTTTCCAGGGCGGTTGACAACTGGTTTGTCACAGGATGGATAAAATTGACAAAAATGACAACTCCCGGGTTTGATGTCCCTGTGATATGGAAACCCGATGGAGAAGGAATTATGTCCCTTTGAGGGCAAATGCATTGGAAACAGGCAGGTCTGAGATTCTATCCCGGGTGCAACCCAGGTGTCGGCACGGAATATGCTATAGTTTAAGAATATGCTATTGGTAGATTTATTGACTAATTGACCATGAATATCAACATTCGTTACAAGGAGAGATCCATGACAATCAAGGGGTTTAAAAGCCATCCCTATATTCCCAACTCGGTCCCGCAGATACAGGATGAGATGCTGGCAGAACTGGGGTTATCCAGCCTGGAAGAGCTGCATGAGCAAATTCCTGCGTCCCTGAAGTTAACCCAAAACATGAATCTGCCCAAGGCGTTGGGGTCGGAATTTGAGTTGAAAAAACATGTAAAGCAACTTTTGGCCAAAAACAGGCATTGCGAAGAGAATCTTAATTTTCTGGGGGCAGGGTGCTGGCAGCATTATGTGCCGGCCATCTGCGATGAAATCAATTCCAGGGGCGAATTTTTGACCGGGTATGGCGGCGAAATGTACAATGATTTTGGCAGATTTCAGTCCTTGTTTGAATACCAGAGTATGGTGGGAGAATTGGTGGACATGGAGGTGGTCAATGTTCCCACCATGGACTGGTGCCAGGCCGCAGCCACTTCCATCCGCATGGCCTCCCGGATGACAGGCAGAAAAGAGGCCCTGGTGCCGGATCTTATGGATCCTGAAAAATTTTTGGTCCTGAAAAATTATTGCGGCCCGGATATAAATCTCGTCCGGGTGGGCCATGACCCTGTGAGCGGTCAGCTTGATCTTGAAGATCTTGCATCCAAACTGTCTGAAAAGAGTGCCGCCGTTTATTTTGAAAACCCTTCTTTCCTGGGATTTATCCAGATCCATGGCCAGAAAATTTCTGATCTGGCCCATGGGGTAGGCGCTGAAAGTATTGTGGGCGTGGACCCAAGTTCCCTTGGGGTCTTGACACCCCCTGCCCAGTATGGGGCAGACATTATCTGCGGTGAGCTCCAGCCTTTGGGCATGCACATGAATTATGGCGGCGGCCAGGCAGGATTCATGGCCACCCGGGACGAGGAACGGTATGTCATGGAATTTCCCTCCCGGCTCTTCGGGATTGTCCCCACCCAAAAAAAAGGGGAATACGGGTTTGATGATGTGGCCTATGACAGAACCTCATTTGGGAATCACAGGGAGCATGGCAAGGAGTATGTAGGTACCCAGTCTGCCCTGTGGGGAATCACCGCCGGGGTTTATCTGGCCAGCATGGGCCCTTTGGGCATGGCAGAACTTGGCCAGACCATTCTTCAAAAATCCCTTTATGCCATTGAGCGAATAAATGGCATAAAAAATGTCAAGGGAAGCCGGTTCCAGTCCATTGGGTTCAAGGAATTTGTGGTGGATTTCACCGATACCGGAAAAACAGTGGCGGATATCAATGACGCCCTTTTATCCCGGGGTATTTTCGGGGGCAAGGATTTATCAATGGATTTTCCTCTACTTGGCCAATCTGCCCTTTATTGTGTCACCGAGATTCATGCCCAGGAAGATATTGATTGCCTGGTGGCAGCGCTTGCTGAGATCACAGGCTGATCCGTGGGAATTGCCCAAACTGGAACGAGAAAAGGAGACACAAATGGAACGAATTGATAGAAGCGCAAAGGTCAGGGAAAATTTCCACCAGGCCAAATGGGATGAGCCCATTATATTTGAATTGAGTAACAAAGGGGAACGGGGCATCCAGGTTCCTAAAGCCGAACCCCATATCCAGGAACTTGTGGGAGACGGGATCAGCCTTCTTCCGGCCCATATGCGCCGCAATGAGCCCCCGGCCCTTCCTGAAATTTCCCAGCCCCGGGTGCTTCGTCATTATATGCGCCTGTCCCAGGAAACCCTTGGTGCGGATGTGAACATTGAGATTGGCCAGGGCACCTGTACGGTAAAGTACAGCCCCAAGATAAACGACCAATTGGCAAAACTGCCCCAGATAAGTGAATTGCATCCCCTCCAGGCCACAAAAACGGTCCAGGGTATCCTGGAAATATTCCACAGGACCGAAGGAATTTTAAAGGAAATTTCAGGACTTGACCGGTTTACCTTCCAGCCCGGCGGGGGAAGCCAGGGGATTTTTACCATGGCTTCCATGGTCTACAAGTACTTTGAAGACAAGAAAGAACAGGATGTCCGCGATGAGATTATCACCACGGTTTATTCCCACCCTTCCGATGCAGCTGCCCCTGCGGTCAAAGGATATAAGATTATTTATATTCCGCCGGACAAGGATGGATATCCGGATTTTGAGGCCTTTAAGGTGGCTGTGGGCAAAAGAACAGCTGGTTTTTTTGTGGCCAACCCTGAAGACACCGGTGTATACAACCCCAGGGTTATGGAATTTACACAGTTGGTTCATGACCATGGGGGCTTGTGCGGCTATGACCAGGCCAACGCCAACGGGCTTCTGGGCGTAACCCGTGCCCGAGAAGCCGGGTTTGATATGTGCTTTTTTAATTTGCATAAAACCTTTTCCACCCCCCATGGCTGCGGCGGTCCTGCCTGTGGTGTTACCGGGGTGACAAAGGAATTGGAACCCTTTTTGCCCGGGCCTTTGATCATCAAAAAAGAGGACAGCACATTTGGATTTGATGCTTCTTTTATGACGGATTCTCGTTCCGTGGGCAAGATTCGCTCTTTTTACGGAGTGGCCCCGGTGGTTCTCAAGGCCTATGCCTGGATCATGAGCCTGGGAGCACAAGGTCTTTATGAGGTGGCCAAGGTGGCGGTTCTCAACAATAATTATCTCTATAAAAAACTCATGGAAATTCCCTGTGTGGAAGCGCCTTATATCAAAGGTAAGCAGCGGATTGAGCAGGTACGGTATACCATTGAAAAACTGACAACAGATACCGGTATCACCTCCGGGGATATCCAGCGCAGGATGATGGATTTTGGCATGCATTATTGGACCAGCCACCATCCTTATCATATCCCAGAGCCCATGACTCTGGAACCCACTGAAACCCCCTCCAGGGATGATCTGGATGAGTACATCAATACCTTGAAACATGTATTCCAAGAAGCCTATGACACCCCTGAAATCATACGATCGGCACCCCATAGCTCGGTTTGTCACCAGGTGGATGGGTCGCCCTCGGATGATCCAGCGCAATGGGCCATTACCTGGCGCAGTTATCTGAAAAAAACAGCGGCAAAATAGAGGGGGTTGATTGAAACTTGGATTTATCATCAACCCCATTGCAGGCCTTGGGGGCCGGGTAGGACTCAAGGGTACCGATGGCATGGCGGAAAAAGCCATTGCCATGGGTGCCCGTCCCCTGGCTCCTCAAAAGGCTGCCCGGGCCCTGGCAGGCCTGAAAGAAAGCAGGTCTGGCAAAGGCCCGAAGGAAAAAGACCCCCAGGAAAAAGACGGGGTGGTCATCCTGACCCCACCCGGATCAATGGGGGAAACCATTGCCCGGGCAGCAGGGTTTTCCCCCCAGGTGGTGGACATGCCTCGGGCAGCCAAGACCGGGGAAGATACCATTGCAGCCGCCAGAAAAATCCAGGCCCTTGGGGCGGATCTTCTCCTCTTTGTGGGGGGGGACGGTACTGCCCGTGACGTTTGTGAGGCCCTGGGGGCGAGTCTTCCGGTGATTGGTGTTCCCGCTGGTGTCAAGATCCATTCCCCGGTCTTTGCCACCACTCCGGAAACAGCCGGAGAGCTGGCCCAATTATTTTTGGACAAAGCCTCCTGCCGGGTCTGTGAACAGGAGGTGCTGGATATAGATGAGGACGCCTATCGGAAGGGCCGGGTCAGCACGCGGCTTTACGGGTATCTCCAGGTACCCGATGAGGGGCGGCGGATTCAGAACCGCAAATCAGGCACTCCTTTAAGCCAGAAGGCCTCCCAGAACCTTATTTCTCTGGACATGATTGATGCCATGGAAGCGGATATTTTTTACCTGGTGGGACCCGGATCCACCACCCGGCCGATTCTGTCCAACCTGAACCTTGCCCACAGTCTTTTGGGGGTGGATGTGGTTCAAAACAGGCAGCTTATTAAAAAAGATGCGTCGGAAAAGCAGATCCTATCGATCATAAAAGAGGATCCGTTCAAGATTATGATCACCCCCATTGGCGGCCAGGGCTATCTTTTTGGCCGGGGGAACCACCAGATCAGCCCAAAGATTATCCAGCGGGCTGGAAAAGAGAACATTCGGGTGGGGGCCACCCTTGAAAAAATCGGCAGCCTCAGGGGAGAACCGTTTCTCGTGGATACCGGTGACCCAGAGACAGACCGGATGCTCAAAGGCTATATCCGGGTGGTCACTGGGTATCGTCAGGAAATGATTTATCCGATTGTATAATTTGGTTGTATAATTAGGTTGTCCAAGCCGGGTTCTGAAATCTTCTTGCCGGTGAAGCACGATGGGCGTTTTCCTTTACAGCAGATAAAACCTGAAAAAGCCTTGTATACAATATGCAGGGGTTCCCATATTTTGTCTGGATTGAGTCCTTAAAATACCAGTGAGCGCCGTTGGATTCCAGCCGAAACCCCATATAGATATACACATGTGTCGCTCAATTTTTAATTTAAAAATCTTTAAAAATAAGAAATATTGGACTATTGATTTTGAATACAAATTGTCGCTGCATGATTTCTGGTACCCATAAGTACCGGAAAACCAATTAAACGCCCGTTGGATATATGCTTACAGCGACTGTAAATAGACATATTCTGGGGGCTTCTTTTCTTTTAAAATTTTACTGAAAATCGAATTTTTCCTGCACATAAAAATCAAAGAAAGCGCACAAAAAGGGGACAGAACTATTTTCTCATTCATTCCCACCCGGTCACAAATAAGGATTGCCCTCAATAAATAAACCTGTCCCCCTTTTCATTTTTTCAGTCCCTTTTTCAGAGATGAGGATCAGTTCCTTATTTTTTCCGTTTCTGCTTAGGCGTCCGTTTTTGCTTGGGTTTCCGCTTCTGCTGTTTTTTTTCCCCAGTTTTTTTAGCTGGAGTCGTTTCTTTTTTTACTGGGGTCTTTTTAGATGGCGCTTCCTCCCCTTGCTCAAGGGAAGCCTTCTCAGCTGCTGCCTTATCAGCTGCTGCCTTCTCAGCTGCTTCTTTTTCAGCTGCTTCTTTCTCGGCCGCTACTTTCTTAGCTGCTTTTTTATCAGCTGCTACTTTCTTAGCCGCTTTTTTCTCGGCCGCTACTTTCTTAGCTGCTTCTTTATCAGCCGCTGCCTTCTCAGCCGCTGCTTTATCAGCCGCTGCTTTATCAGCCGCTGCCTTATCAGCCGCTGCCTTCTCAGCCGCTGCTTTATCAGCCGCTGCCTTCTCAGCCGCTGCCTTCTCAGCCGCTGCCTTCTCAGCCGCTGCCTTATCAGCCGCTGCCTTCTCAGCCGCTGCCTTCTCAGCCGCTGCCTTCTCAGCCGCTGCCTTATCAGCTGCTGCCTTATCAGCTGCTGCCTTATCAGCCGCTGCCTTCTCAGCCGCTGCCTTCTCAGCCGCTGCCTTCTCAGCCGCTGCCTTCTCAGCCGCTGCCTTCTCAGCCGCTGCCTTCTCAGTCGCTGCCTTCTCAGCCGCTGCCTTCTCAGCCGCTGCCTTCTCAGCTGCTACTTTCTCAGCTGCTACTTTCTTTCCCCTTTCCCAAAATTTCAAAAGATCACGTTTTAGATAGATTATGGTCGCTCCGGACAAAACCAATACAACAGGGACAATCCCGAGTATAACCATAACAAAACTTTTAAGAAAAATAGAAAAGCTGACTATACCTATCAGGATAGCAACGGAACCACCGACCAGTTTTTTCATCGTTCAGACTCCTTTAATCAAACGGCCTTTCAATCATGTATCTAACACAATTGATTATTTAAAATAATTTTCGAAATTGCAGCCTGATGCTTAAAGCAAGCTCATTTTGCAATTGTGAAATATGCATAAAATATTTCTGTGTTTATTTAAAATCACACCATCTTGTCAAGGAATAGATTGAAATACAATCTTTTTTAAGCTGATTTTAATTTTTTTCTGATTGTGGTTGGAGGAAATATGTGAAGTCATGATTGTAAGCACCTGACGCGCTTTTTACCAGTGTTCTCAAACCCCACAATAATGGTATCTATGGAGACGAGCCAAATCAAACAAATTACCGAGCGCTTCTTTCATCAGTCCGGGATTTTTTGATATATTTTGATAAAAATAACCATAGATACCTTGTTTTTTGTACAAAATAGATTCATTCCTGAACAGGTGAAAGGATAAATATGGGCAAAAAAAAATAAGACATAAAAAAACAGGAAAAGGATCGGAACCGCGAGGAGTTCATCTCATGTGCCATAGTTCCGTTTTATAAAAAAGGGTATCGAGGTGTCACCGTGCCCGGGCCCTGGCCGGCCTGAAAGAAAGCAGGTCTGGCAAAGACCCGAAGGAAAAAGACCCCCAGGAAAAAGAAGGGGTGCTCATCCTGACCCCACCGGGATCAATGGGGGAAACCATTGCCCGGGCAGCAGGATTTTCCCCCCAGGTGGTGGACATGCCTCCGGCAGCCAAGACCGGGGAAGATACCATTGCAGCCGCCAGAAAGATCCAGGCCCTTGGGGCGGATTTTCTCCTCTTTGTGGGGGGGGGGGACGGTACTGCCCGTGATGTTTGTGCGGCCCTGGGGGAAAGTCTTCCGGTAATTGGTATTCCCGCCGGTGTCAAAATCCATTCCCCGGTCTTTGCCACCACTCCTGAAACAGCCGGAGAGCTGGCTCAATTATTTTTGGACAACACCTCCTGCCGGGTCTGTGAACAGGAGGTGTTGGACATAGACGAGGATGCCTATCGCAAGGGTCGGGTCAGCACAACGCTTTACGGGTATCTTAAGATGCCCGATGAGGGGCGGCGGATTCAGAACTGCAAATCAGGCACTCCCTTAAGCCAGAAGGCCTCCCAGAATCTTATTTCCCTGGACATGATCGATGCCATGGAAGAGGATATTTTTTACCTGGTGGGACCCGGATCCACCACCCGGCCGATTCTGTCCAACCTGAACCTTGCCCACAGTCTTTTGGGGGTGGATGTGGTTCAAAACCGGCAGCTTGTCAAAAAAGATGCTTCGGAAAAGCAGATCCTTGAGATCATAAAAGACCATCCGGTTAAGATTATCATTACCCCCATTGGCGGCCAGGGCTACCTCTTTGGCCGGGGGAACCACCAGATCAGCCCAAAGATTATCCAGCGGGCCGGAAAAGAGAACATTCGGGTGGGGGCCACCCTGGAAAAAATCGGCAGCCTCAGGGGAGAACCGTTTCTCGTGGATACCGGTGACCCAGAGACAGACCGGATGCTCAAAGGCTATATCCGGGTGGTCACCGGGTATCGTCAGGAAATGATTTATCCGATTGTATAATTTGGTTGTATAATTAGGTTGTCCAAGCCGGGTTCTGAAATCTTCTTGCCGGTGAAGCACGATGGGCGTTTTCCTTTACAGCAGATAAAACCTGAAAAAGCCTTGTATACAATATGTAGGGGTTCCCATATTTTGTCTGGATTGAGTCCTTAAAATACCAGTGAGCGCCGTTGGATTCCAGCCGAAACCCATATAAATAGACAATATAGTCGCCCTGGAGTATGATTTTTTCAGCCTTGGATTGTTAAGATTATCTCTGGTATTTTTAACAGTTTACAGCCGATGCGTTTTTATTGTTCTAATCAAATATTATTTTCTCTAAATTGACCCGACCTCAAGTATCATCAAATAAAAATTCCAATAATGGAACAACCATACGACAAAATTGCTCCTTCATAAAAAAAGTGTAATCATTCCCCTGCTTTCTTGGAATTGGTGTATTGATAAAAAAACCGGGAATTATAGATCGGGACTAATAAAAATGGATACAGCTGTAAAAAATAAAACACATAAGTCTCCAAACTTTTCATTTCTTTCTGAACACAGCACTCTTCTATCCCAATGCGCTGTACAGGCAGAACAGTATGTCTTTGATGATCCTAATACATCATTGATCAAGTTACGTCAGTTCGGTGAATTATTGGCCTAGGAGGTGGCTACCAGGACAAGTATTGATGTATTTCCAGAGGACAATGCCATAATCGTTTTAAGAAAGCTGGAAGATACAATATTCTTACACCCAAGGCTTCCCAGTTATTTCACAGTTTAAGAAAGACAGGCAATAAAGCAGTTCATCTGGTTACAGGTGTTGAAGTTTTAGATCAACCATTTGTCGCAAAAGGGGTTTTAATCCTCATGGTTCCTCCTTATTCTATATGAACTGGGTCCTTTTGAGATGGGTCTAAAATTTAAAAATCAAACCGATTATGGGGCCATGGGTAACGGTGTCATAGGCAAAATAACCCGGTGTTTTTTTATTTCCGTTTTCATAATCCACCCACAACGCTTTATACTGGATATCCAAAATAATATGCTCTGTGATATCGTACATCACCCCCAGGTTTCCCAAGGCCGTGAAATCCGACCCTAACCCAAATCCCCCGATATCGCCCCGGACAAAAAAAGTCCAGTCCCGGGCCAAGTCAAAATAGGCACGCATTCCGATAAACGGGTCAATCCAGGTTTCCTTTTGCTGGGTGGAAACAGAACCGGGCCATATGGCAGGATCAAGGGTAAGGGATATCTTATTGTACCAACTGCGGCCACCTATTAAGAAATCAATCTTTCCGGCATTGATCAGGGTACGTCGGAAAAGAAAAAGTTCCATAACTTTTTGTTTGACACCGGCGGTGATGATTCCGTCCCTGGGGCCAGAATTTTTATTTTCCAAATCCATGAGAGCGTAATCAAAGGCAAGCCCCCAGTTTTTATAAAGGCCCTCCATGTGGAACATGATACCAAACTCAAGGTTTTCAAAGATATCACCGGTGTCTAAATCCACGCTCACACCGGTTGCCCGTCCCACGGATGCATCACCGTTAATGCTGGTGAACATAAGATAGGGTTCAAATAAGAACTGGAAGTCACTTTTTGTTTTCCCGCCTGTTGTCTCCTGGGAATAGGCAATACTGGCAAACAGGATGCAAAAAACAGCCACTGCCACAAATGAAAACCATCTTATCCGGCCTAAAATGTTAATATAATTTTTAATTATCAATTGAATCTCCTATAAATAGAATTAAAATCAGTCCCAATTATTTAGGGAATAATAGTTTAAACATAATCTGAAGGGTCCAATCCGCTGCATATTCCGGCTTTTCCGCATACCAAAACGCTTGTGCTTTCACATCCGTTATCTGGTCCCCGATTTTGAACAGCCTGCCTGCCCCTCCGCCAAAGGGGATGGTCCAGCGATTACTGTTATTCGCCTCCCAATCAGCTGTCAGGGTGGGGGTTGACGTGAGATACCAGCCATTGGACAGATTGTAGTTTATAAAATACTGAAACACAAACTGATTGACATCGGGTTCATTGCTTGGCCCTGCATAAGACCATACATTCTGGGCCAACACTCCCAGGACCCAAGAGCCAGGCATGGTTAATACCAGGGCAGCTGGTCCTGCAGACCATTTACCCGATCCCAGGCGATCGTCGGTATGGGTGGGGAATACCAGGGATGGCCCCACCCCCCAGATGATTTTTCCGGGTTTAGCAGGGGTGAAAAATCCCTGATAATTAAAATCTCCCAGTCCAAATTCGCTGCCCTCGCCCAGGAATCGTTCCCCCTGGTAGATGATGGGAAGAATGCCCCGGTGGACCAGGTTCCATTCCCCAAGACTCACCGGATAGATGGGTTTTATGTTCAGCACATTGGTGGCGGCATTTTCCGGTCCCACACCAAAGTTGGTGTTGTTTTCAAAGGGAAGGCTGATAATGCTGGATACGGGGTTCTGCGACTGTTTGGCCATATCAGCGGCATTGTCGGCATGGGAAAAACCTGCTGCCAAAATTAATCCCATAATTGCCAGGAGAGTTATGAGGGCAATATCCCTGATATAGTCAGTCGCTAATTTTTTGATTGCAATCATGTAAATATATTCCTATTCATTATTTTTTATTAAATGTTTCCGATTTTCCTGTTACATAATAGGCGACTTGTCTGTCAGAATCATCCACCACTGTGATATTGACAAGTTCATCCGGGCTGATATCACTGGATTCAGCTTTGGTTGCCATAAAAAGTTTCCATGCATACCGCCATGTGGTAACATCAGAATCCAAGAGACTGTCATCAAGACCAGGAGAGTATTCAGTGACCAGTTTTGAATCAATCTGTTTTTGATACCTCACCCGAAACCCCTTGGGTTTTTCAATCCAGTCCTTGGCAATTATTTTTAATCCCTGTGTTAGCTTCATAAAATTACTCCTCTTTCTCTTCCGGCTCAGTGGAATCGTTCTTGGTTATTCGTGCACTCACATCACCTATTTTATGGTTTCCATAATGGTAAATATTCAATTGTGGGTAAGCAAATAGAATTTTTTCATTGTCAAATCTGAATTTGGTTTTTTCCATTAATTCACATTTGGCCACCCAATATTTGGCGTTGTTCACCCAGCAGCGCCCACCGATATCCACACCGTTCGGAGACAGCTTTAACACATATACCTGGGGTGCAGGCTTTGGGAGAACCCTCGGGTCTGCCGTCATGATTGCTTCCAGAACCTGTTTTGCCTTTGCAAGATCCTGGTCATAACGGATACTGACATCAACTTTAATTCGTCTGGTTTCAGTGAATTGGTAATTGATGACAATATCATCTAAGATCTTACGGTTTGGGACGAAAAAAGTTTTTCCGTCAAAGGTGCGAAGCCTTGTGTTAAGAAGCGTTGTCGCCTCTACTTTACCCAGAAGATCTCCTGTTTTAACTGTATGTCCTACTTTAAAGGGCAGGGTGGGGATTAAAGGACGAAAAATCACGATAACGCCAATAGCCCCAAGGACGATAATCATTATGAATGCAATTAAAGGCCCTGGTTTCGCACCTACCTCCATGGCAGCGGTTATTATAACAATTGCCAAAAAAATGATCCCTATGCTGTTTGAGATAATTGAGATAGTAGCAGCATTTTTTGTAACTTTTGCAAGCAGCGTTTTTAAATTTTTGACAGCCCATTTTGTGAGAAAAAGTCCGACAACAAGAACAATCAAGGCGATAATCAATTCAGGCCCGTGATTTTGCATCAACTTGCCCAATTCTTGTAGCTTTGAAACCTGTTCGGTCATACTAACATCCTCCTTTTAAGAAAAATATTACAACCCAATGGTCAAATTTTTTTTAAGCAATTTTTTTGTATTTAAACGAGTATCCTTCTGATGTTTACGATAAAATATATCGCTTCTTTTGACATAATTCAATTGCATTTTTATTATTAAGACGATAGCATATAGTTATCCGTTCTTGTTTTCTGAGTAGGTATTTTTTTTTATGAATATTACAATTAGACACCTAAGACAACTTCAAGCGATTTATAACCATGGCAGTTTTGCTAACGCCGCTAAAGAACTTAACATATCTCAGCCGGCACTAAGCAGATCAATTTCCACCTTGGAAGGAATTTTGGACGTCAAACTATTTGATCGATCAAAAATTAAAAATCGCCCCACGGCCTTTGGGCATCATATGATAGAAAAAGGGTTACCGATAATTCGGCAGATGTCCCTTCTTGAACGTAATATAGAACTGATAAAAAATATGGAATTGGGAAATTTGTCCATTGGCGTGGGGTCTTTTGGGGCAAAATTGATGCTTGGTGGTGTTATGGAAAAACTGTGTTCTAATTTTCCCCAAATAAACCTTAATCTATTTATAGATGCTGCACCGCTGGTCATAAAAAAATTAGAAAATTATGATTTAGAAATGGCTTTGGTAGACTTACGGATAGCAAGCAAGATAGCTTCATTAGATGAAATGAAGGTCTTTCCCTTAAATATACATCCATGCTATTTTTTTTGTCGAACCACACATCCAATATTGAAACAAAAAAAAATTACTATGAAAAAAATCATAGAGTACTCTCTATCTACTGTATGGCTACCTGACTTTGCTTATTTAGGAATAGCTCAAGAAGCCAAACTTGCTGACAATACTGCATTAAAAATAAAAAATCGAGCCATCCAATGTGAGGATTGGGACATTTTATTTAAGGTTATTGCGAACGGAAATAGCATTGGTTTGTCACCGCTACCAGTTCTCATGAACAGTCATCTTTCGAGTCAATTTGTCACATTATCCCCAAGCTTTGACGGATGCTCTCTAAATCTAGGTATTCTCGTTAAAAAAGATATGTCGTACTCACCTGTAATGAAAAAATTTCAACAATATTTGATTGAAGAAGATCAAATATTATTTGAAATGGCAAAAAACTATGATGGAAATATATAGCGTTATTGACTGGGTAAGTTTTCTGCTTTCGCAAAGCTCTTAAACTTGTTCAGCGCATCAACCTGCTATAGATGCCGGAGGGTAATTGTCATAACCAAAAGTGATCAATTGTATGCAAAACTTGCAATGGACAAATGCCTGAATAGTTTTTATTATTAATCTTATTCTATAGAAAGATTATTGTGAGTGACCATTGATAATTATTTTTTTCGTTATTTCCAATGCTTACTTAACCCGTGGGAAGAATACGACGAATTCTGGATGAAAAATTTTTCCACAAATAATGCTGTCAATTTGTACGGTACTGATGCCCATCTTCCAGTTTTGTCACAAACTGACTGAATTTGAGTTCCAGGTTGACTTTTATAGTCCCTGAGTATGTTTGAATCATTTGGTATTGAAATGTCTGTAATTGAATCATCACAACAGGTGATGATTCTGTGAAATAGCCTTACTGATAAAGGAAACAAAGATGAAACGAAACTAATTTTTGACAACCGTCCTATTGGTAAATATGGCATGTTGTGCCTCCTTGGTGTTTGCCAGTGGCGGCGGGCCGGCTATAGGGAAAGGAAAAGAGAGACTAATTCAAGGAGACAAAAAATCATGAAAAAACTAATCTGTTTTGCTTTAACCGCAGTGTTTTTGTTAGGCTGCAATCATTTATCAGAGACCAATAAACTTTCAGACACAAAGAAACCCGCACAAAAAAAACCTAATATTTTATTGCTTGTCGGTGATGACACTGCATTTGCAGACATAGGTGCTTTTGGATCAGAGGTTAAAACACCAAATATGGATAAACTTGCCGATAAAGGTATTCGGTTTACAAACTTTCATGTCTCACCTGTTTGTTCTGTTACAAGATCAATGCTTTTAACCGGTAATAACAGTATTGAAGTGGGTTTAGGTGCATTTGATTATTCTGTATATCCTCCAACCAGAGGGAAAAAAGGATATGAAACTTATTTGACGGATGCTGCTGTAACTATTTCTGAACTTCTCAATGATGAGGGGTATGAAGTATACAAGTCTGGGAAGTGGCACCTAGGAGGCGAGAAACCGGGCAGTAAAGGACCTTTAGGATGGGGATTCACTAAAGAGTTTGGTATTTATTCCGGTGGTTCAAATCACTGGAATAATTTAGCAATGACACCAGATTTCAAAGATCCAAATGGACTTAATGTGAAACGTGTAGAAGAATGGACCCTGAACGGTGAGCCATACGATAGACCAGAGGGAATTTATTCTGGTGAAATATATACAAATCAAATGTTAGAGTTTATAAAAGATGGCGTGAAAAAAGATAAACCCTGGTTTGCATATATGGCGTTTACTACGGCACATTTCCCTGTTCAAGCTCCTGAAGATTTAATTATGAAATATTATCCTAAATATTTAGAATTAGGTTATGCGGGATTAAAAAAAGCAAGATACAAGAGCCTGAAAGAACACGGATTGATTTCCCATGAAGCAACAGAAGCACCATTTAATAATTTGACAAAAAAATGGGAAAGCCTTTCTCAAAAAGATAAAGAAAAGCAAGCAAAAATAATGGCTACCTATGCAGCAATGATTGAAGACCAAGATTACAGAATAGGTCAAATCCTGGACTATCTTAAAACCGCTGGTCAGTTAGATAATACATTGATTGTATATGTAACAGATAATGGTCCAGAAGGGTTAGAGCCTACAAATCCAAACACAGGTAACCCAGAATTGGCAGAATGGATTGAAAAACAATTCGATTCTTCCTTTGAAGCTATTGGTACAGCTAATTCCGAAAATGTAATTGGTACTTCCTGGGCAAATGCTGCTACAGGTGGATTACAATGGTGGAAATGGTTTGTTGGAGAAGGTGGGATTAGAGTTCCAATGATATTAGTTCCTCCTGGTGCATTTAATTCAAAATATGCCCGTTCTGGTGAAATATCTAACGCCGTATCCTATGTAAAAGATATTCCAATGACTATTCTGGAATATGCAAATGTGAAACACCCAATGACTGAATATAAAGGCAGAAATATTGTACCCCCCAGTGGAATAAGTATGAAACCATTTCTAGATGGAAAATCAGAAGTAGTAAGAACAGAAAACGATTGGTGGGCTTTCGAACTGTTTGGAAATGGATATGTTATGCAAGGAGAATTAAAAGCCATGAAAGTTAGAACTGGAATGTTCGGTGATGGAGAGTGGCACTTGTATAATGTGGTTTCAGACCCTTCTGAATCTAAGCCGTTAGAACAGGAAAACCCAGATAAATTAAAAGAGATGATTGCATTATATGAATCATATACGGCCAAAAATAATATTATGGAAGTAGATAAAGACTGGAGTGCATTTAAAGGAGCAAGTGAATAAAGAATAGGAAATTCAATAATCAGTGGGGGCCGCCAGCTTGATTTATAGTCGGGCTGTGAGGAGGCTCCCATACAATATAGCCATGCTTGTCTCAAGGGGTTTCCTACAAGTTGGGAAAACCCTTGTTTTACTTGGTGATCCCACGGGGAATCGAACCCCGGTTTCCGGCGTGAGAATCCGTGGTCCTAAGGGTTGACTACTGTCTATAATCTTGGCCCTTCAGGATTCAAGATTTCCCCCAGATTATTCCTGTCAGTCCAAACTTAATTTAAAATCTTTCAAACCAAAACATAGAGGCTTTTTTCGAATCTCAAAAGTCAATGATACTTGCATGATTTTGCTCTAAATTTTCAGTTGAAAAAAGTTTCCAATTGTTTTGGTATCCTTAAGAAATCCGGCATCCAAATACTCAAGATAAGGATACTAATCATTGAGTCGCAAAAATAGAAAAACTCAATTTTTTATTAATTACCGGCCTTTCCGGAAACCCTCACCAGGGCGGTAATTACTGTATTAAATTGACTTTTTAATTCTTACTTGAGCCGACAAAATTGGAGCGAAACACAGGCTGTTTTCTACCTCAATTGATAAGTTATACTTTGTACAGTCCAATGGGTGTAAATCAACCCCGTTGTAGTAATCATGCTGCTGCCATCTCCTCAATCCGATTATCCCAAAATTCTTCCCACCAGCCATTCGCTCTTAAGATGCGTAAGGAAAATATTGGATTTATAGAATCACTTCGCCAGCTTGCTCCCGGTATTTTTAACCGTTTTTGGGGGATTGATTTATGAGCACTTTCTATTTCCCCAGATCCGATTGGATAGCCTTTTGATTTAAATTTATTGTAATCCAGTGCATCTTTAAAACGCTTGATGTATCCAATTAACCGGGTTCGTCGATGAATCGGATCCTTTTTGTTCTCAACTTCAAACTCTTTTAGCACCTCGTCAACGTTTCCATTTGCAACTGCTTTGAGTCGTGGATTAACCCAGTCAGAACGGTTCTCCTGTTTTATTCCGAGGGCTTCTGCAGTGTCATATAAATGATCACGGAAATGGGATTTATCCAATATAAATTGCATAGAGGGGAATTGCTTTTTCAGTTCTTCGCTGAGCCCTTTGCCACCGTCTGCGACTCCGACAATCTCTGTTTTTTGAGTCATGCCGATTAAAACGCCAGCGCTATGCATTTGACTGACAACAGTTTGGTATGAATCCATTTTGCCTGCAAATATTTTGGTTTCTGAATCTAATGGCCTTACAAAGCCTAATCGAACATCACCCCCTGTGTCAGGATAGATGTCGCCTCAATTGAAAATCAAACCCGGGGGCATTGAGGTGATTTTATGGTATACCCGATTCAAACAAAAGAGGCTGTGATAAAAAAAGTACTGATGGGTGGTAAACCTCATCATGAAATAGCAAGCGAAGCCGGTATCGGCCGGTCCACCTTGACTTACTGGCTTAAAAACCACAAAAAAAACGGAATCGAAAATTTGACTGACAAAGAAAAACGCCCCCAGGACTGGTCTGTAGAACAACGACTGAATGCTTTGATGGAAACAGGTGCCATGCCGGAAGGGGAGCGTGTTTCCTGGTGCCGTAAAAAAGGGATCTTTTCTCATCACCTTGAACAATGGAAAAAAGACATCCTCTCCTTGTTAACCCCGAACAAGGCCTCCCTTAGAGTCAAAGGGACTGCCCGGTTAAAGAAGGAGAATGCTGCTCTGAAAAAAGAGTTGAACCGCAAGGATAAAGCACTTGCCGAGACGGCAGCCCTGCTGGTTCTTAAAAAAAAAGCAAACTTTATCTGGGGGGATCCCAGGGACGATTGATCAGTGAAGGCGACAAAAAGACGGCGTTGATGCTGACCCAGGAGGCCTGTAAGGCTGGTGCACGAAAGCATCTGGCAGCAGAACTTCTGGGGCTGCCGCTTCGAACGGTGCAACGTTGGGAAAAGCATGGCTTTAATGATCACCGCAAAGGCTCCCGGGCTGTGCCTGGGAACAAGATATCCCAAAAAGAGAGGACACAAATCATGGATGTGCTGACATCCTCAGAATTTGGGGATTTCAATCCCCACCAAATTGTTCCCAAACTTGCAGATCAGGGCATCTATCTGGGCTCAGAAGCCACTATGTACAGAATTTTGAGAGAGCAGAAAATGAACAAACACCGCCTCTCAAGCAAGGCAGGAGCCCGCAAACGACCGGAGGCTTACATTGCCACAGGCCCCAATCAGGTATGGTCCTGGGATATCACATATTTACCGGCCCGGGTAAAAGGGCGTTTTTTCTACCTTTATATGATCATGGACGTCTACAGCCGCAAAGCAGTGGGATACCAGGTCTATGATTGTGAATCTGGAGAGCTGGCAGCCGCTCTGATTACAGACACCTGCCATCAAGAAAAAGTGCAAAAGAATCAGCTGGTTCTGCATTCTGATAACGGCGGGCCAATGAAAGCCTTTACCATGCTTGCAAAACTGGAGTCCCTGGGGGTAGCTCCATCGTTCAGCAGACCCAGGATCAGCAACGACAACCCTTATTCTGAGTCGCTGTTCCGGACCATGAAATATCGGCCGGAATACCCGGAACATCCCTTTGACGACTTGAACAGTGCCCGAAAATGGGCAGAAAAATTTTCCCAATGGTACAACAATGAGCATCTTCATAGCGGTATTGGCTTTGTAACCCCAGTAGACAGACATGACCGAAAAGATATTGAAATCCTTGAAAAACGTCATCAGGTCTATCTGGAGGCAAAGGCTTCTCACCCGGAACGCTGGACCGGGACTTCAAGAAATTGGAAGCACATTGGTGAAGTGGCTTTAAACAAGAGGAACAATTCACCAGGAAAAACAACTGATGGGAAAGAAACCGCAGATATTGTCTTTGCGGACCAGAAGACTTGATTTTATCTATAAAAGAGCAACAGTTTCTCATGGCCGAGAATGGGCATCCAAAAAAAACCCGTCGGAGGTCATGAGAAGGTGTTGCGGTAAGCACGATATTTTTTCTATGTTTAGGCGACAACTTGCTTGACATCTACCGATCACGCCACTTGATTATTTTAGCTTTTTTAGGATTCTTGCGGATCGGGGTTGTCTCTTTTTCCCCTTCAGCAGGAATAAGTTTTGCCGTGCGGATTTCACAACCGTCAAGTTCAAGCAGCATTTTTTCCAAACCAGAATCCTCGTGCGCAAAATCAACATTTGAAAACTTGTTTTCTATGAATTCCATTGCCTGATGGGCTATATCTTTGGTTGATCTGGCCACTGCGCTTGGTCCAATATCATAATAGTAGTGATCTTTGAATCGGATAACTGCATTTGCAAAAGACTCCTCAATTCCAAAATCGCTTAATGCCCTGTTTACAGCCTCACTTCGGCTATTATGGTAGATCTTCATATCATCAATCAAGGGTTTGGATGAACTCCCTTGGAGCCATAAATATGGGGATAAAATTTTAAGCTTCCCAAAGATTGTATTGAATATCACAGTTGGATTCTTGTGGATTATCAATCCTTTCCGGCGTTTTTTTTTACTATCTCGTCTCGGGTTTCCTCTATAACCTGTTTGCAGGTTTTCAAGCCAACATCTTTGATTATATCAGCGATATCACGATCGATAGTCATTGCCCTTTGGGCCAAGTTTCTTTCTTTTGATAATATTTCTCCGGCTAATTTTTTGCTGACCTCATCAATGATCTTTTGGTAGGCGTCTTTTTCCATGGAGGACTCCTTATGTTATAGGGGTTTATTGTCCCCTAACATAAAGAAATGCGATTGTCTACTAAATTTCAGTCCGATTACTACAACGGCCATGATTTACACCCCAGTCCAATGTTTGAAAACCATTCAATTGCGTCCTTAATTGAGATAAAAAAACGTTGATCAATTACATCAGCATCCAAATGTTGGTAATATCGATTACTTTGATATTATTTTTAATTCGCTTTCACCAATAATTGTTGATTCATATCGTTGATTATTTTCCATACACCAAATCATGAAATCTGCAATAATTTTTTTTGTTTCCGGAGTGCCCAACTCCCATTCAGTTGCATCAATAAGAACTCCCCAAGGTGAAGTGTTTAACTTTGCAGTAAGGGTTTTAAAAACTTCAACATACTCTCTTGCTGTATCCTCGTTCCAAGCGCCTATAACATTAATTCAACAACACGCCCGACTATCTTTATTTCAAACTCACCGTGATGTTTCATCTCAATCCTTTTTAACGTTTAGCAGTGACATAAAAAGTTTATTTACAGCATCGTGAAAAATTTTTGATAAGTACAAGTCAACTCTATCCCTTAAAGGACAGTCGTCAGTTGAGTCTGTGTTCTTTGATCAATCTATTTAGATATTTCATCCTCTTAGCAAATAAGCCTGGGTCTCAGGATTCCGGAATCCTGAGACCCAGGCTGAATCAGCACAGTCTTTATATCGGATATAAATCATCCTGTAAAAATAATAGGATCAGATTTTAAAAGTACCCAAGATTTCTTTTAGTTTTCCGGCCAGATCGGCCAAATTAGCGGCATTGCCGTTGACCTGGCTGCTGCTATTACTCATCTCTTCGGCCGAAACATTGACATGGGCAATCTCGCTGGCAATCTCGCTGGAGGCAACAGAAACCTGGCTCATGTTTTCACCTACTTCAATGACGCCCTGGGAAGCATTACCGATATTGCCGGAGATTTCCGAAGTTGCAATGGATTGTTCTTCAACCGCCGAAGCAATTGTGGTCACGATGTCATTAACATCAACAATGACCCTGGCAACGTCCTGGATCTCTAACACGCTGCTCTGAGCAATTGATTGGACTCCATCGATTTTCTTCTTGATCTCTTTGGTGGCCTCTGCAGTCTGCCGGGCCAGGTCCTTGATCTCCGAGGCCACCACGGCAAACCCCTTGCCTGCCTCTCCTGCTCTGGCAGCCTCAATGGTGGCGTTAAGAGCCAAAAGATTGGTCTGTTCGGAAATATCATTAATGGTTTCAGTTACATTACCGATTTCAAGGGCAGCCCTACCCAGTTCAGTCATGTGATCTTTGGCACTGTCCGTTTTTGAAACCGCCTCTCCTGCAATGGATCTGGCCTTTTCAGAATTGCCTGCAATCTCATTGATGGTGGCATTCATCTCTTCGGTGGCCGAGGCAACCATGGTGATGTTGGTCGAGGCCTCTTCCATGGCTGCAGCCACCGAATTAATATTGGTATTCATTTCCTCGGTGGCTGCGGCCACCGATCTGGATTTTTCCGAAGTATCATCAGCCCCTGTGGCCAGTCCTCCTGCGAGGTCTGCCAGGGAGCCCGAAGCTTTGTCAACGGAATCTGTATCCTTTGAAATAACAGTAAGCAGGCCCTGGAGTTTTTCCATGAAAAGGTTAAAAGCCCTGGCCAGGTCACCCAGTTCATCATGGGATGTGACCTTCAGTCGTTTGGTTGTATCACCCTCACCCTGGACAATGTCGTTGAGGCCAGCCAGTACCTGTTTCACAGGATTTACGATAACCGCATCTGCAATATAAAAAATAGCCACAAAGAGAAGAATCATGGTGATCAAACCGATGATGATGCTGATGTTTCTCTGGGATCTGGCATTGGCCATGATTTCATCAACAGGAACCCCCACGGATATGTTCCATGCACCCCCGGTACGGCCCAGGTTCACAGGGGCAAAAACAAACTGAATGGCCTTTCCGATTTTTGCCGAAGTGAGGACTTCAACGGCCTCCTCTCCCCTGGTAATGGCTGCTAAGGTCGGGGAAGAAACAATTTCCTTTATGTTTTTTCCAACCATCTCAGGAATTGGATGGGCCACAATGGCGCCGGTGTCAGTAACAAGAAAGCCATAACCGCTCTCATAGGCCTTGATTCCCAAAACAAGCTCCCGCATCTTGT
This sequence comes from Desulfoconvexum algidum, assembly GCF_055382125.1. Taxonomy (NCBI): domain Bacteria; kingdom Pseudomonadati; phylum Thermodesulfobacteriota; class Desulfobacteria; order Desulfobacterales; family Desulfobacteraceae; genus Desulfoconvexum; species Desulfoconvexum algidum. The sequence goes on from NZ_AP042394.1 coordinate 459,306, forward strand.
CCATGGAAAAATCAGCACCAACCACCCCAACCACACGGCCATCATGTTTTATGGGTATACAGGCACTTACCACTGTAACATCCTTGCCACCGATCTCATAGGTAACCGGCTCCATGACCACCTCCTTACCCGTTGACATGGGTTTGGTATAATAGGTGCCGTTTTCATAATCTACACAGGGCTCAATATGCATACCTCCCACCCGGTTCCAATAGGGAATAAACCTGCCTGTATCATCATGGCCTTTTTGCCCTGCAAATTCTTTGTCCCTGCCATCCAAGGCATTAGGCTCCCAGACTGTCCAGATACCAAGGAATTCCGGATTATCTTCAAGAATCTGCCTGAGCATGATGTTGAGAACCTCCCTTTCAGGCACCTGACCATGCTGCTTGAATCCGGCCAGGGCTTGGGCCACGGTCCTTGCCGAATCTATGGCTCTCTCCATTTCAAGCTGGACCTGGGCCCCGAAATGACGGGTCATGGCCATGGTTTTCTCCAATGCTTCCTCTTTGGATGACTTATAAGCCTTGGTGCTGATTACCGAAATGGAAATCGCCAAAGATATAAAAAGGATGCTGCAGATCGAAAGCAACAGCTTTCCCTTTAAACCAATTTTTTTTTGCATTTTTTCCTCCAAATCATTTTCATTAGTCAATATCCGCCAGGCCACAAAAAACTATTTCTGTATTCTTCCAGATATCGCTATTTTAATATTTTTTACTATATCAATCAGATTCTATGTGTATTTTTTTTATTTAATTCAGATCGGCTCGGTTACCATGATTGGCAATTCGTTTTAAATGTCATTTGCGGATATTCCAATTCTAATATTTATGAACAAAAAAAACGGGCACCTTTTTAAGGTAACCCGGTTGCATTTATGAAATTATATTTTCTGTTTGCAACTCGGCTATCTTTTTCAAAAGACCCGTGGCTTTCCGTCCCTACCTTGCGATAGGTTTGGCTATAAAAATGTGTGGAATTGTATACTTTTTCAAGTGGTTGTCAATATCTTTCGATTTTTTATACATAGAGATAGAACATTCTTCGTTCCATTGATACCTGGCCCCCAAAAAAGATCAATGAAAATAAAGTGTCTCACTCGTTTTTAATCAAGCCAGAAACTCAAACATACTGTTATTATGGGAAAGCGACTCCCACTAAAATTTTAATGATGTATTGTTCTGGTATCATAAACTATTCCAAGCGTTGAATACTTCAGCTTTGGATACTTATTATTGAGCCGGATCAACCGGCCCATTAACGTCTATATATTTATCAACTGTAATCTTGAAGAATGCCCGGCCATGAAGCCATTGGCTCATATAATTGAATAAAAAATTCAAGACAGGAAAAGCCCTCTATACCATATGTGGGGGTGCCCAAATTTCGTCTGGACTGTGCCCTATGAATACAAGTCGTGACCGGCTGTATTTTGATACCAGGCAGTATTGCCAAAAGAAGTCAACGCCTTTGGGTGGAAGGCTTGTGGCGACCATAGATAGACACATTGTGGGGTCTTCGTTTCCTTAAAAAATTTTGAAAATGAACGCCACGCTCAACTGCACAAAAAAGTGGAGGCCGTTTTTTTGGCCGGAGCTTTTTTGTGTCAGATTGCAGCGTGGCGTTATGCATTTCTATCTTCAGCTTCCTTAACACGTATTTTATTGTTGCCGATAGTTTTGTTGTTTAGATTTTTGATTGCGGATTTTGCTTCGTCTGACTTTGGCATCTCAATGAAACCAAAACCTTTAGACTTGCCACTATCTCGGTCGATTACCAAGTTGCAAGATTGAACTGCACCGAACTTTTGGAACAAACCTTTCAGCTCTTCTTCTGTAGTTAATCGATCTAAGTTACGTATTAATAATTTCATATATATTCCGATCGGTAATTATTTATTAAGGATAAGATTTGGTCTATTTGCATAACTGCAAATAACCGGTGAAATCCAGTTCATTTTTCTTGTTTACATTTCTCAAGCATAGCTTAACACATCCTCCAGTTTTACGGGGAAGAATCATTGTTGGTAATATTTCAAAATATGCTTAATTTGGCTTCCAGTTTTATGGGATAGGATAAAAAATCAAGTCGGCCCCGATTCACATTAATAATCCAAAATCATTACCTTAGGGAAACAATCTTTACCATATTTAGAACAGCCATCACACCGGAATTTTTTTGGTACATCATCAAGATCAATAACTTCCACAAACCCAAATTTTGACCAATAAGTAGGGACTTTCGCTTGAATCATTATCCTTTTGGCCCCTAAACCCCGTATTTCTTTTTTAATCAGTTGAAATAAGGACTTTCCGATTCCCTGCCCTTTATAATCATCATCCACAGCAACAGAAAAAGAATATTCACCATCTTGAAGCATGACTTCTGCTCCGCCGATTAGCGTGTTAAATGTTTCAACCGAATATCCCTTGAAAATCTCAACGCCATTTTTATTATTCTCTAATCCCTGAGTTTCAAAAATTTTTTCAATTTTAGGATATTCATCTGGTTCAGCCTTTCTTATTTTAAACATATCATTAATTTTTTTACTCTGCTTTTTTAGTAAACAACCTGTGGCTTGTCAAAATGTCATCATGCCACAATATCACCGCAATGAAAACTTTCCAAAATTTAATATTAACATTAAAATAACGTTACCCCAAACTTACAAAAACGAACGTTAAGCGGCCACCACACCGCAAAAAAAATGCTTCGATGTCCGGCTTCAACTTATTTGTTGGACAAACTCAATTTATCGGGAGAGTTTGGCACAATATTTTCCCTTGGGTAAAAGCAACTTTTCTCTCTCCGTCCGCCCGTCAGGGCTTAATCCAAGCAAGGATTATACAGATCTGGATAACCCACCAATTTGAATGTTATCCGACCTGAAAAGATTAAAAAGTTTGATCCGTAAATCAATATCAGTGTTTCAAATTTGTGTAAATAGCTATTCAATTATATAGGATAGGCCAAAAGCAAATGAACCAATTTCCCGTTAAATTATATTGGAGTATCCAGCAGTTCAAACCCTGGAAAATATTTTTATGAAATCTGCTAAAATGTGATCTATATATTTATCAAATTGAATATGAAAATATTATCGAGAATGATACGTTTGATTTATATAATGGAGTTGAAATTTTCGGGCAGGTACTAATTATGATACGACATAAATAATTTAGAATTATTTTTAAAACATACTTAGTACCCAAACAAAAACCGCCAATTCCCTTGATCATTGCCTTGAACTCAACTTTTATATGAAAGGTCTTCTCCTTCTAATGTACCACGAGCAAACGAGTATCAATTCAAATCGTCATTTTTGTAGTATTTAGTGCCTTTCCCAGTGAGTTCAAGGGCGAGCCCGTCGTCTGTAAGCTGGTATAACAAAATATCCACATCTACTGCAATCGCCCCAGCAAGATCGCCTCCCTGACTGCCGGACTTGGCCGCAGCCGTTCCCTGACCGCCAAGCTCCCATCCTGAATTGATAAAACCATTCAAACTCTTTTTGCTTTTAAATACCCAGACCTGTCTAAACTTCTTCACCCCCATACCAATTCCTACCTGGGCTTCGATCATCTTCATAAAGGTGTCTTTTTTAGTGGATTTGTCGACCACCACTCCCTTCCCTGAACCGCCACCGAATAAGAAAATCTTCATACCGAAATTGCTAAATACAGCATAGCCAGCCGATGCCTCCACGTTTTTTTTGGAGGCTGGCTGTTCCTTGTATAGCCTGGCCAGAGTTTCTTTTGCCATTTTACGAATTTCCGTCTGTTGTTCTTGTTTAGATGGATCTTTCGCCAGAGCAATGCCGCTAATCGCAACACTTATTCCAAAAGTCATAAGTAGAAATGCTATAATTGCGCCACATCTGAGTCTCCGAATGCTTATGTTCTGTTTTGACATAATTTTTCGTTTCATCATACATTGTCCTTTTCTCTTAAGATTTTGGTTCATAAATGAATATTTCCATCATTGATGGGAGTTGAGGCTTAAAACCCTTAACAGGATTTTCATTTTGCGTATAAAGTGGAGAAGCTTTTAGTATATAGACCTAATACCTCGGATATCCCGTCCAATTTCGACAATTTTAGATCTACAACTAATTGTGATGTAATACAAATGAATTTTTAAAAAAAATTCCATTATATGAGGAAAGACATCATCAAATAAATCAAAATGCCATTCAACATAATTGGAGACAAGGCTCCTCAGATGAAACTCAAGAATACTGCATGATTGGCATCAGTTTTAATCCAGATTTTCGGTGATGTATTGTTTTGGTATCCATGATAATTTCGATGGCTGAATACTCCACCTTTGGAGAATAATCCTTGACCTCAAAAAATACTTCCATATTATATGAAAAAGTTGCTTAACTTAGTATCCAAAATATCGGGGAGGATCAAATAGGGACATGGTAGGAAATAATATAAAAGTCGGTATCGCACAGATTGCACCGGTATGGCTAAACAGGGATCTAACTCTAAAAAAGATCCTTAAATATACAGAATTGGCTGGAAATGAGGGTTGTCAGTTGGTTACTTTCGGAGAAGCATTACTTCCTGGTTATCCCTTCTGGATTGAACGAACCAATGGTGCTGAATTCAATTCCAAAGTCCAAAAGGATCTTCATGCCCATTATATAGATCAGTCCGTCGATATTGATGCCGGTGATCTTGACCCTCTTTGTGAAGCTGCATCAAAAAGCAATATCGCTGTTTATCTTGGTTGTATTGATAAGGCTGCTGACCGGGGAAGACACAGTCTTTATTGTACAATGGTTTATATTGACCCTAAGAAAGGCATCCAATCTGTGCACCGAAAACTGATGCCCACTTACGAAGAGAGGTTGACATGGGCCCCTGGTGATGGTCATGGGTTAAGGGTTCACAAATTAGGAGCATTTACTATTGGTGGGTTGAATTGCTGGGAAAATTGGATGCCATTGGCAAGAGCTTCACTCTATGCCCAGGGAGAAGATCTTCATGTCGCTCTATGGCCAGGTGGGATACATAACACATCTGATATCACCAGGTTCATCGCAAGAGAATCCAGATCTTATATAATTTCAGCCTCAGCAATCATGCGGCCCAAAGATTTCCCCCAAACCACACCTCATCTTGATAAAATTTTATCTAACAGCACAGGTTTTTTGGCCAATGGTGGTTCCTGTATTGCTGGACCTGACGGCGAATGGGTAGTTGAGCCAAATATTGAAGAAGAAAAATTAATTACCGCTGAAATTGATCATCAGCGTGTCAGAGCAGAAAGACAAAATTTTGACCCGGTTGGCCATTATTCTCGGCCGGATGTACTTGAATTAAAGTTGAATCGAACCCGCCAGACGGCAATCCAGATTTTTGAATCATTTGATAAATAAAAAAGACAGGTAGGTGGCCAGGAGAAATATCCCTGGTGGAGGAAAGGCTAATACATAAATAACCTTACAGTGCTGGTTTGATTCGGGCAGTTCTCTATCCCTTCATCCAAAGAATTCACAATTGGATTGGTATCCTAAACTATTCGAGGCTTCGAATACTCCACCTTCGGATACTTATTGTTGACTGCGACTTTTTACATTTTAAGGGTGGAATGGTCACGACTATGAATACATATTGTCGCCGTGAAGTTTTGAGTATCCCTCACTACTGGCAAAAGAAGTTAACGCCTAAAAAGATGGCTAAAGGGGAAACATCAAATGATAGTGACGGCAAACTGAACAGCCTATGTCAAGGGTCGATTTCAGCAAGCTTCCTGGGTTCTGGTCATGATTGAGTTTATGAACAGCCGCAAAAGTCATAAACTGTCATTATGGATTTTTATTAACGATTTTTTTAATCCTCTGGAAATAGGTGTCTGGAAACTTCCATATGGCCTCTTTGGTATCTTTGTAAAGGCCCCGTTCAAACGGATTGATCTTATATTTTAATGTTAGAATAAGATCCGTACTCACCCAAGGACTTTTTACAAAATAACCGTGCCCGTTTCCGGAGGCAGTTGCCTCAGCAGCCGCCACATCAATTATTCTTGTCTTATCAAAGATTTTATACGGCTGTAAATCTTCAGGTGTGATACCCATCTCACCGGGAGCCCCAAGGCGGGGCCAGCCAAAAAACCGTAATGCCCAATTTAATGCGGTATCATTGGCATTGGTGTAAATGGTTATATTTCTGGCAATATCCTCAAACCCATCCCTGTACCTTGCCCCAAAGAGCATCATGTCAATATCAGGTGCGGCAAAAATAACCTGATCAATTTTCAAGGTTTTTTCCAGCTTGGAATTTGAAAATCCATGAGTCATCAATCTTAATTCATGCAGGGCCTGACTGACGATTCGGGCGCCTGCACTGTAACTGAGGATATGGATGGCCTCCACATCTGTTTCATTAGCCAGATAAATTAAAAGCATTCGAAAATGCTGAGCTGTAAAAGCGGTGGTTTCGACATCCGAGAGATAATCCCTTATCCTTTGCCCTGAAGGCCACGAATAGGCGATAAAGGCCCCCGGGTATCCCAAATAATACCAGAGTTCTGCCGCCAATAGAACTGGGTATGCAAAATCAACCTTGAAACCAGGAACAAATATGTAGATGGATTTGCTATCTGAATTTGACAACCGGCGTTTAATTGAGGCCATAAAATCATCTGGTTTATCAGCATCTCTATTCACAGGATGTTTTAAAAACTTTGATGCATTTCCAATGGTACTTAGCTCTTTAATCTCGGTTATCTGTAACGGGACATCAATATCTCGGTCCTTTTGAAAACTTGCCTTTTCAACTGCATTCCAAGCCATATCCTCATCACCGAATTGTACGGTTGCCAACCCCAGGGACAGGCTTGAACTTCTATTGTTTCCATAATAAATTGGATTTATGATGGCCATATCCGTGGGCATACGGTCTGTTGCATAAAATATATCAAGAAAGGGAGGCGCAACATCTTGCGGCAGGCTGTCATAGGGTTTAGACAATTTATCCCTGAAAATTAGCGGGGTTGACATGAGCACGGCCTTTTGCAGCACAACCGGCCTATTGTAAAAAAACATCCCTCCAGCAATTATGATAATAGCAAGAGTGGGGATCCATATTTTTTTAACTATTTTTTTCATGACTGCACATATAACGCTTTTCAGGATCGGTTTCAACGTATGACTATGTTAAATTTTGTTTAATAAATAAAAATATATATGTCAAACAGCGTCCAATTTTGACCCCAGTCAGCCTGATATTGACCCCAGCAAGCGGTTATCCGAGCAGCAGGCGGTTTTATTGAAAAGCCCAGTATTCATAGGAGTATTGGCTTTAAAAATGATGCATTCTTTTTATCGAAGGGGGCAAGGTTGGACGCTTATCGGGGGCAATATTCAACTCTATTTGACAGGCTTCGATGGCCATGGGGGGCAGATGCCGGCAAAATTGGTGATACCCGCTTCATCACTTTCGATAACCCCGCTTATGTATGGTCTTCATGGCAGAGCATGCAGTTCATCTGACCCATCTGGTTATGCATCCCGTCTTCACCTTTTTGAAATACTTTCGGACCATGGCATTGAAGACATTTAGCGGTCTCTTCAGATGGCATCCATTTTTCCGGGGCCCATTTTCCCGCCAGGTATTCATTGATGGTTTGAACTGTCATATAGATGACCTCTCCTGCCACCTTGGCGCAGCGTTCAAATTTTTCCATGGAATCGACATCAACTCCGGCTGACAGGGCCCACTTTGAAACCGATGTGTGGCAAAGCGGTGTCATGGCCTGCTCCTGAACCTGTTTGGGAAATTTTGACAGATGATCAAACCGTGTTGTTGGGAATTGCATGCCGGAATACCACTTCATCAGGTAGTCTATCACGGCCATGTACCCGTAATGATCATCGTAGAGAACCATGTTGATAAGGCATGAACTAACACCCAAAGCTCCGCAGAGGGTCCCGCTTCCGGCGTAGCCATGCCCGGCATGTTCGAACATAAAATCCGGAAGGGTGGTCCAGGGATAACCGACTTTTTCTTTCAGAAGGCTGAGAACTCCCAGCCAGGTTCCGGTCCCTCATCCGCCGTGCTTTTTAAGATAACTTTGGTAAGCCAGGGTTCCTGCCTCCATGGGGTCAAGCTCAACCCACTTCCAGGGTAGGGGCGGTGCCGGGGTTGCTGTTGGTTCAGGTGCGGCAGAGACCCTGCTGATCTTCCCTGCGAGCCCTCCCATGAGGACCAGGCCAGCCCCTTTAAGGATATTCCGTCGGGAATGTTTCACCTCGTCTGTATCTGTCAAACTGTCTTTTTTTCTTTGCGCCACAATATCTTCCTTTAATGATTTCATGTCCCTCTTTGACTATTTTTTCCCTTCCGGTGGGGCATTGTGTTTTATTCTGCCTGAATGCTTGACAGATTTGTCATTTAAAATTATTTGACGATCGTTCCATTGAGGTAGATATTTGATTCCATCTCTGTCTCATTTTGAACACCCTCACCAGCAAAACACATGCGAAGGGCTTGTTTCGCATAATCCGTCAATGCCTCTTTTGCTGCATCACTTTTTACGATGACTCTGGTGATGACATAGTCAAGGTGACCGGTCATTGTCGGGGTCATGAAATTATCCTGTTGATAATTAAACTGGTGTTCAACTCTGAAATCATCGATATTGATGCCCTGTTTCTGGAAGTACATTTTATTTGCTGTAAGCTGACTCATCAGACAAAACGAAGTGCCCATGGTAAAATAGTCTCTTGATGTAGGTGCTTTGTCCATACCCTTATATCCACGGCTGTCATCGGTATATAGCTCCCAGGTCTGGTAGTTTTCAGTCAAGGATTTCGCTCTGATTTTATGCAGGTATGGACGCGTGGCATCATGTGCAGATTCTGCTATGGATATTTCACTAAATGTAACCGGATTAGGGAACTGACCCATATCCAGACCAAGATCTTTTTCAATTTCTATTGTTTGCAGGTTCAGATCAGGTGTTACATTGGTGATAGTGCGGCCATTATCGATGGATATCGGTGACGCTACTTTGCCAGGACGGGCTTTCAGCCCGGCCCAATCATCCGCATTGATAAGGATCCCTACATCAATTGTAGTTTTATTTGCCAATCCTTCACCAATCGCCCACGCTTTAAGCGCTTTTTCTTTTAATTGTTTTATCTTTTCAGGTGATTCACTGCTTTTAATGAGAATGTTAGAGATAACTTTATCAGTATAACCAGACCAGTTGTTACTCATCGGATCTAACCATCTGAAAAAGATTTTTGATTCTACTTTTACCTCTTCAACGTCTAATGCCAATATTTTTATTAATCTTTCAACCTGGGTCAATAAGCTTGAAGAAGCTCCAGCCGCATAATAGGTCAAAGGGTTCGGTGCTGTTTGGCTATGTCCCGAACCACCCTCATCACTTACAAGCTCCCATGCGCTGAATTGTTTTTCGCCGACAGGTTTCACGAGACCTTTCTTAAGAAAATGAGCCTCTTTGTTGAGGATGTTCTGAGTCGTAGTAACAATATTTTCAGAAATAGCACCATTTACAGGTATAGCTTTTGTAGGGGTAAATGTTGTCGGGCGCGTATAGTTATCCAGTCTCGTTTCAACCTGATAAACTTTTGGGCTTTGGTTTACATCATTTTGTGCATAAGCTGCACTTACTGAAATAAGGAGAGCTGCTATTATTGACAGTGTACAAAATTGAGTTTTCATTGTTTTTTTCTCTTATTCTTAATTAATTTGTTTAGGAAAAATTAAGCGATCTGAATCGCTCGTTCATGGCATTGTTTGATGCACAGGCTGCATTCCACACAATTTTTAAAATTGACAGCAAAGGATTTCACACGTCCTTTGACAATTTCTTTTCAAGGGTTGAGGTGATAATCCCGATCAGGCGCATGAACTCTTTTTGTTCGGTTTCATTCATTCCTCCGATAATAATCTCATTTACACTGCGGGATGCCTCCTGCAGTGCTTCTTTAATATCCAATGCCCTTTGTGTCAGATAAATCCGCCATTGCCTTTTATCCTCTTCATCTGGTACTCGTTTTATTAATCCATCCCGCTCCATCCGTTTTAACGTGTTTGCAAGGGTGGGTTGTTCAACACGGATAAGATCACGAAGTGCTTTCTGGGTGATCCCCTGCTCTTCCCATAAATGGACAAGTATGGGGAATTGCCCAACGGCCACGTTATAGTGTTTTATCCTTTCCTGGAGAAGCGCCATGGCCATACGCGTGGTGTAGTGAAAGGTAAACCCCAAAGATTTTTCTTTTAACTGATTCATTTTTTTTCTCCATCTACATAAAAAGTTAAATTTCACGCAACAAACACATAGCTTGCTATGTATATTGCATAGCAAGCTATGTATGTCAATAAAAAATATTAATGTAAAATTTAATTGGGTACGATGGGTTCCAAATGGAGGGGCGACGCGACCCGGGAGCTGTAGCCTGCACGGCGGGTTTTGCTTTATCGAGACCGCAGACATTACATCCGGCCGTCACATCAGGGTGGAACCATGACAACTTTTATGGTAGTGCCAAAATTTTGTCAGGATATCCTTTATCATCAAACGGAACTGTGTACATTAACTGGCAATGATTGTTTTGGGAATAGTGATAATGATTTTCAGACCGCCATCCCTTGAATTTTCTGCCCTGATTTCTCCCTCATGAAGCTTAATAGCTCTGTACGCAATTGCAAGGCCCACACCGGTGCCACCTGTTTTTCTTCCTCTGTCTCCTTCTACCCTGTAAAAGGGTTTGAAAAGATGAGGCAGCGCTGCCGATGGAACACCTGGACCGTGGTCCTTAATGGTCAGGACGATGGGATCTTTTTCTAGGTTTTGGGTTTCAATATTGATGTCCACGGTTGTACCCTCCGCTGTATGCCGAATCGCATTTCGAACGACATTTTCAATGGCTCGATAAAGCATTTCCGGATACCCGTGGGTTTTGATAACACAAGTTGAGGTAATGACCACAGAAACATTTCTACTTTGTGCTTCGAAGTTGGCATCTTCCCCTATGAGATGGATCAAATCAGACAAGTCAACTGATTTACAGATCCTTAAATTTGGCCCTGTTTCGAGCCTGTTCAGCAGTAAAATTTCCCCAATGAGAAAATTGAGCCGTTCTGCTTCCAGCTCAATGCGTTGCAGGCTCGGCATGACCTCGTCCGATGCCTTGTTTCTTGATATTTCCAGTGCAATGGAGAGCCTTGCAAGGGGGGAGCGCAGCTCATGGGAAATGTCCCTTAAAAGCTGCTGGCGGTCTTTGATCAGATTCTGGATCTGGGAGGCCATTTGATCAAAATCCAAACCCAATTGGGCGATTTCATCCTGTCGCCTTCCAAAGGTTTCACTTACCCTTGCTCCAAGGTCCCCTGTTGCAATTTTTCTGGTTGCTCTGCGAAGTTTTGTTATGGGGCCTGTGATATGGCGCGTAAGCAGAAAACTGAGCAGGGTCAGCATAATAATAGAGATTATCATTCTTATTGTGAAATCAGGCGGGAAAATCGAAAATTTTTTGGGTCGGCCCTGACGCCCTGCTATGGTGTATGTTTTCCCATCCGGCCCGGTCAGTCGACACATTACAACAATGCCATCGGCGATACTTGTATTTATGACCGGATACTCTTTTTTTCGAAATTGTGTCAAAATTGCCTCAAATTCCGGCGACATTTTTCTGTTGGTCAATGAATGTCCTTCTGAATTAAACACATAAGGTTCGAAATCAAGAATTGTTTTTACTTGATTGGCATAGGAAATAGCGGCGGGTCTTCCTTCTAAGGCCCACTTTTCAATCAAAGGGGTTGAATAAAGATAAAGGACTTGAGCCAGATTTTGTTGACGGTTTTCCTCTTGTTGCTTCATCCTTGCAGCAGGACCTGTACTGGAGGTAAATGTAACCAGCAGTGCGATTCCCATGGATAAAAGATTGATACTGCAAGCTAAAAAGAGAATCTTGAAGAATAAGTTTTTTCTTATTATGCCGGAAAGGGTGTTGTTTAAGACAAGACCAGACCAAAATCTCTTTGTTTGGGCGCTCATCATTTGTACGCGTCTCCTTATGCCTCTTCTTCCGGCAGTGAGTAGATATATCCTACGCCCCGGATACTTTGGATTCGCTCAATATCATAATATTTGGGACCCAGCTTTTTTCTGAGACTGCTCACATGAACATCAATACTCCTGTCGAAAATATCCAGTTTCCTGCCCAGAACAGTTTCAGAAAGAAAATCGCGATTCACCACATTACCGGCATTTTTCAAGAGTTCATGAAGAAGTGTGAATTCAACTGCTGTGAACGAAACTGGTTTTTTATTTAGAAACACGGTCCTTTGTCCAGGATTGAGGATAACATCTCCTATCTCAAGAGAGGGATTTTGCCTGGAAATATTTTCAGAGTCTTCTCTTGTCTCGAACCGCCGCTGTACAGCACGAATCCTTGCCACAAGCTCTCTGGGATTAAACGGCTTGGGCAGATAGTCGTCTGCTCCCATCTCAAGGCCCACAATCCGATCGACATCATCCCCTCTTGCTGTGAGCATGATGACTGGGATTTTAGATTTGGCTCGAATATGGCGCAGGGTGTCAAACCCGCTCATTCCTGGCAGCATTACATCTAAAACCACCAGATCATGGACTTGGCTGAGGGCAAGCAAAAGACCCTCTTCAGGGGTCTGAACTGTCTTGACATTAAAGCCTTCGGGGGTCAGGTAGTCGGTTAACAGTTCACAGAGCTCTTCATCATCATCGATTACAAGAATACGGTTCATAGTTTTATTTACGCTTAAAAAAATCTAATAAATTCAATTATATGGTTGCCTAGACAATCTAAATTTTAATTATACACGAATATGATCATTTTGCATGTAAAGAAACGTAAAGCCATCTGGATCAGAATTTACAATTCTTAACCCTGGCTTAACTATAACTTTACAGCAAGCGAGAAAAAGATGGGTTATATTCAGATCACAATCACGATGGAAAGGGATCATGATCAAAATTTAAACCAAAGAATGGAAAGCAGGAAAACAAAAATAATGAAGGATTTAACAGAAGGGAAAATTTAGATGATACAGAATTCTACCATTTCTCCATGGATGATGAATAAGCAAATCGTTTTCCTGGTGATGATTGTTTTGTTTTTTTATATTTTTTTCCAGGGGGCGGCAGTGGCGTCTGAAGTTCAGAAAATGAGTCTGGTTGAGGCGGTTGAGCTGGCCCTGAAAAACAACCAGGATTTGAAACTTGCAAAAAACAATGTTCAATACTCACGGTTTACCCTGGACAAGGAAAAAAACGATTATTTACCCGCAATAACCGGCATCGCAAATACGGCCCTGAACAATGCCTATGGGAAATCAGGCTTAAACCATGACTATTATACCCAGGGAGCAGAAGTATTTGCCCAACTCAATCTTTTCAACGGATTTGCGGATAAGGCATCTCTTGAAAGTGCGGGCTATGATTTGTCCTCGGAGGAGCACACACAGATCAGGCAGAAGCAGCAGGTGATCTATGATACCATGAGTGCATATATTGATGCGGCACAACAACGCCAGGAAATTGAAGTGGCCCGGGAGAATCTGACAAACAACCGCCAGCAGGAAAAAGAGATCAAAGCCTTTCATGACGCCGGTAAAATCCCGGCCACAGACCTTTACCAGCAGCAGGCTGAAACCGCTAAAGCCAGATTCGATTTGATCAGCGCTGAAAACACCTACAAGATCAGTAAAATGCAGCTAATGAAAACCATTGGCGTCTCAGTCCCAGGCGATATCGAGATTGAGATACCCCAAATAACAATGTTTTCAACGATGCCTGAAACAGATACTCATGGTCTCATAGAGGCCGCTTTTCAAATCCGTCCAGATCTTCTTGCTTTGAAGAAAAGCGTTTCTGCAAAAAAAGCAAAGATAAAGGAGGCGGCATCCGGCAAATACCCGTCAGTGGATTTTAATGCTGGCATGGGAAGCCTGTATGACAAGCGGGATGGTGAAAATTTTGGGGGTCAGTTCGGCGATGACAATCTATATTCTTACATAGGGGTCTCGGTCTCCCTGCCTATTTTTGACAGGCATCTGACCCGGACCCAGGTGAACCAGGCAAAAATCGACAAACAATCGGCAAATCTGACCCTGGAAAAATTAAAACAACAGATCCGTGTGGAGCTTGGTCAGGCAGTTGCCGACTACCAAACAGCATGTGAATCGATCATGGTGTCCAAATCCAGACTGTTTTATACCAACAAAGCCTTGGAATCGGTTTTCCAACGGTACAAAATGGGTGCGGCCAATTTGACTGAATTAACACAGATTCGCTCCGATCAAGTGGATGCCCGAAATAACATGATCGAAGCGAAAATGGATAAAATACTGAAACTTATTTCCATCTTTTTTTACAAAGGAAATCTTGGATTGTCACATATCTTAAAGGGAAAATTGTCATGAAACTATTAAAAATCGGGATGAAATTTTTAAAACTTGCTCTCATGGCCGGTGGTGTTCTTTTGATTTTTCTTACCATTCAAAGGTATTGGGCAGCGGCCGCATATCAAGGGCCGCCAAAATCACCCCAATTTCGGATTGAAAAAATCAAAAGGGGCAATATAGAAAATACGATCTCCTGTACCGGAACCCTTTCAGCGGTTGGAACCGTGGAGGTGGGGACACAGGTGTCCGGCACAATCAAAAAAGTATTGGTGGATTATAATGACCGGGTGACAAAAGGGCAAATCCTTGCCGAGCTGGATCTGGACACCTTGAATGCAGCAGTGGCTGCTGCTGATGCTTCGGTTATCAAGGCCCGGGCACTCTACAAACAGGCCACAGCCGAATATGAAAGAAATAAGCCGTTGTACGAGCAGGGACATCTCTCCTCCCAGGAGATCCTTATCTATGAGACAGAAAAAGAGACGACACGGGCGGAACTTCTATCTGCCCAGGCTGTTGTGAAAAAAGAAAAAATAAATCTTCGTAACGCCCAGATCAGATCCCCCATTAACGGTGTCATCCTCGAACGGAATATCGAAGAGGGTCAGACCGTGGCAGCCAGCTTAAGTACCCCAACTTTGTTTATTATTGCAGAAAATTTGTCAAGCATGGAGATTGAAGCAAGCGTTGATGAAACGGATATCGGGATGGTAAACAAGGGACAAGCGGTGACATTCATGGTTCAGTCCTATCCTGATGATCTCTTTTATGGAACCGTAACCCAAATACAGATGAATCCAACCGAGACATCCAATGTAGTGACCTATACCGTGATTGTGGCGGCACCAAACAAAGAGGGAAAACTGCTTCCTGGTATGACCGCTACAGCAGATTTTGTGGTGGAAAAGGCGGAAAACCAGCTGTTGGTTTCAAACGCTGCCCTGAATTTCAGGCTCGATAACCTCAATAATAATGAGGATCCGGGCATCTATGTGCTTGATGGGGGCAACCCCAAACGAGTTTGTGTTACCCTAGGTATCACAGACGGCATAACTACGGTGATAAAAGGTGAAACCCTGACTCCCGGGACCTCGGTCATTATCGGAAAAAATATTGAGAAGACCGAAAGTTCCAACGGTTTTTTGTCAAAAATTCTTCCAAAGCTCCCTGGAGGCGGTGGTGGGCCGAGAAGGTAGACGCGGTTTTAAATCAAAAGAGCTTATGGATGATCCATAAGTGGAGAAAAAATGAAAACAATACAACTTACGAATATCAAAAAAACCTTTCACCTGGGCGGTGAAACCGTCCGTGCATTGGATGGCATCTCTCTCACCGTTATGAGGGGGGATTTTCTGGCGGTAATCGGTACATCCGGATCTGGGAAATCCACCCTTATGAACATCATCGGCTGCCTGGATCAGGCCGATCACGGGGAGTATTTTCTGGAGGGATTAAAGGTGAGTCAAATGGATAAGAATGAATTGGCTGACATTCGGAATCAAAGAATCGGCTTTGTGTTTCAAGGGTTCAACTTGCTTCCCAGAACAACAGCCCTGGAAAATGTGCAGCTGCCACTCATCTATAGAAGGGGAAAACAGATAAATAATCCTGGAAAAAAGGCAAAAGAGGCCCTTGATATGGTCGGGCTTGCAAACCGAATCCACCACGAACCCAACCAGCTTTCAGGTGGTCAACAGCAGCGGGTTGCCATTGCCAGAGCTTTGGTGACAGATCCTGCCATTATTCTCGCAGATGAACCCAGTGGTAATCTGGACAGCCGAACGACAGAGGAGATTCTTTCCCTGTTTCAAAAACTGAATGATGAAGGGATCACCATTGTTCTTGTAACCCATGAAATGGAAGTGGCTGAGCATGCCAAACGTGTGATCGATATGAGGGACGGCCGTATCATAAATAATTATGAAATTGCACATCGACGATATGCGTCAATGCAAATATCCTGATACTATATCATATCCATGAAATGGAGGTCCCTATTATGAAATTAAGAAAGTTTGTTATCAGTGCCCTTAGAAACATAACCCGGAACAGAATGAGAAGCCTGCTTACCATGTTAGGAATCATTATCGGCTTGGCTTCTGTGATAGCGCTTGTTGCCTTGGGAAAAGGGTCCCAGGCAGATATTGAATCAGAGATCAGTTCCCTTGGAACCAATCTGATTATGGTTAAACCGGGCAGCACCAAGACCCACGGAGTGAGGGGGGGAGCTGGAACCAAAAGCTGCCTGACCATGGATGATGTTACAACTCTCGCTAAATCCGCCCAAAATATCCAATATGTCTCGCCACTCATTCGGGTTTCATCCCAAATCATTGCCGGTAACGCCAACTGGAATTCAAGCATTGAAGGTGTGGATACCACCTATCCCATGATTCGCAACTATGAGCTAGCCCAGGGATCATTTTTTAGCAGGAGAGATATAAAGGTGAAGGCCAAGGTTGCGGTACTCGGGCAAACGATTGTGGATGAGCTTTTTTTTGGTCAAAATCCTGTGGGGTCCCGTATCCGTATCGGTAACATCCCTTTTAAAGTCATAGGCGTTCTCGCTGAAAAAGGCCAATCTTCAATGGGAAACGACCAGGATGATATTGTCTTTGTTCCATTCACCACCGCCCTTTATCGAATGAGTGACGGCGAAACTGTGCATGACATTATGGCCAGTGCCACTTCAGAATCGGCCATGGACCAGGCAAAGGCTGAGATCACCAGCATTCTCAGAGAAAACCATGGCATAACAATTGGTAACGATGATGATTTTGAAATACGGGATCAGGCTGAGATTGTCAGTATGGCCACCCAGGTTACCGGCACCCTTACCATGCTGCTCAGTGCCGTCGCCTGTGTTTCCCTTCTGGTCGGTGGGATCGGTATTATGAATATCATGCTGGTTTCGGTAACCGAAAGGACCCGGGAGATAGGCATTCTCATTGCAATCGGTGCCCGGAGTTCTGATATCTTGATTCAGTTCTTGATCGAAGCGGTTATTCTCAGTCTTTCAGGTGGAATCATCGGCGTTTTGACCGGGATCGGTATCGCCTTTGGATTGGGCAAAGCCATGGGTACCCAAGTGATTGTGGAACCCTCCATGATCATCATCAGCGTTGGATTTACGGCGGCAGTTGGAATTTTCTTCGGTTACTATCCTGCAAAAAAGGCTTCAGCGCTTAACCCAATAGAGGCGATGCGATACGAGTAAATATAACTCAAAATGATGTCATGGATTCAGGCCAGCTATTCACGGTATAGCTTGAATCGGTGTCTAAAACGATACAATATCTCCCGTCTTCCATCCATTCAAGCCGGCTCTGTGACTCACCTGAATGATTATCTTTGATTTTTTTTGATAAAAATAACCATAGATACCTTGTTTTTTGTGCAAAATAGGTCTATTTCAGGAATGGATATTCCAAATATGGAATATCCATTCCTGATCATATGGAAGGATAAATATGGGCAAAAAAAAGGAAGACAGAAAAAAACAGGAAAAGGATCGGAACCGCGAGGAGGTCATCTCGTGTGCCATAGTTCCGTTTTATAAAAAAGGGTATCGAGGCGTCACCGTGCCCGAGATTGCCGCAGCCGTCGAATTCGGTGTGGGAACCCTCTATCGCTTGTTTCCCGGCGGAAAAGAAGAAATCTACCATGCCATGATGGAAATCGTAGTCCGGGCATTTGAAAAAGAAATAGAAAAACACATGAACGGCGCGGAAAATGAGGTCGATATGGTCCGGCGGTATATCCGTGCCGCAGCTGCAGTATATGAAGCCTATCCAAGGCAGATGGTCATGTACGTGAGGGACACAGCCGGGGTGGGGTTGGATTTGGGATTCGGACTTACAAAAGAATTTGCATTCCGGTACAGGGCCTGTGCAGCACATGTTGAACAGGCATTAATCAAAGGGCAGGAAAAAGGCGAATTCACTGTCCTGCCTCCGGGAATGTCTATGATGTGCCTGCGAAGCGCCATTAACGGTTTCTTCATGAGCAGCCTGGAAAATGAAGAAAAGAAAACGATTAGCGAGACTGTCGGGTTGATTGAAACATTTTTTTTTAACGGAGTTCTAAAAAAGAATTGAAAGGAGAAGTGTGTTGTCATACCAGGAAAAATACAGAGAAAAGCTCAGGAGCCCTGAAGAAGCTGTCAAAATTGTAAAGTCAGGGGATAATGTGGATTATGGTTTTTTCAATGGAAAGCCGGGGGTCTGTGACCAGGCCCTGGCGGACCGGTCCGGGGAACTCGAAGACGTGTCGGTTTTCTGTGCCGTATCCCTGCCGCCGATTCCCATGGTGGCGACAAAGCCGGAGGCCTTTATATACAATGATCTGCAGTTCAGCAAACTGACCCGTATCCTTGCCCTTCAAAATCAGAACCTGTTTTACATGCCTGTGCTGTACCACCTGCTTCCCAGGTTGATCCGGGACGGTGAAACTGAACCAAGAAATGTCGGCATGTACCAGGTCTGTCCCATGGATGAAAAAGGATGGTTCAATCTCGGGCCCCAGAATTCAGAGACACTGACCAAGATGGAAGTGAACCGCAAGGTTATTGTTGAGGTCAATAGGAACCTGCCGGTTTGCTTGGGCGGTGCCGAAGAGGCGGTTCATATATCAAAGGTCGATTTTATCGTGGAAGCCCCTGAAGACCAAGTGCCCTTTGATGCCCCGGCTGTTCAGCCCAGTGAAATAGATAAACAGATTGCAGGGCGAGTCATGGAAAAAATCACCGATGGCAGCGTCATCCAGCTGGGTATCGGTGGTATGCCCGATGCCGTAGGAAAAATGATTGCAGAAAGTGATCTCAAGGACCTTGGCGGTCACACGGAAATGTTTGTGGATGCCTACGTTGACATGATTGAATCCGGAAAAATGAACGGCGCAAGAAAAATATTCGACCGGAACCGGGTAGCCTATACATTTGCCATCGGCTCACAGCGGATGTACGATTTCATGAACAACAACCCAGCAATAGCCTCCTATCCAGTCACTTATATCAATGATCCTCGGGTCATCAGCCGCCACGACAACTTTATTTCCATTAACAATGCACTTCAGGTGGACCTGTATTCCCAGGTGAATGCCGAGAGCAGCGGATATACCCAGATATCAGGCAACGGCGGTATGTGGGACTTTGTCCTGGGTTCCCAATGGTCAAAAAATGGAAAGAGTTTCATCTGTCTGGCCTCCACGTTTACGGACAAAGAGGGCACTGTGAAGTCCCGTATTGTACCTACCTTTGCCCCCGGTTCCATTACCACCATCCCGAGACAGATGGTGGATTACCTGGTCACAGAATATGGAATGATACGCATGCACGGTCTTCCGACCTGGCAACGTGCCGAAGCCATTGTTAACCTGGCCCATCCTGATTTCAGGGATGATCTGATCAAGGCTGCACAGGTCCAGGGGATTTGGAAACAGAGCAATAAAAAATAGACACATCCGGTGAGGATGGTTGCAACCCGTCTATTTGTGAATTTTTGTTCCGGTATTGTGTCGTATTTTAAAATGAATTAAAATAAAACAAAGGTGGATTCTCCAGAACTGATGTGATATTTTTCCAACCCGCGTGTCAAAGGCACCGGGGATTTATAGAACTCCTGTTGTCGGATTGAGATACAACCGACAGCAAGGAGTTTTGTTCGTTTATAAGGGTGCGTTAATTATTTTTAATATGGAGTGTGAAGTGGAAAATCTTCAGAAAAAATATGGTTTTTGGACGGCCACCGCCATGGTGGTCGGCATTGTCATTGGATCCGGCGTGTTCTTTAAGGCGGATGATGTTCTGGTTGCATCGGGGGGAAGCTTGCCCACGGCCCTTTTTGCATGGCTTATCGGTGGCGGTATTATGGTGGTAACCGCCTATGTCTTTTCCAAGATTGCAACGCGCATCGAAAAAGTCAACGGACTTGTTGATTACTTTGAAGCGGCCTATGGCCAGAGAGCAGGCTATCTGGTTGCCTGGTTTATGACCTTTGTATATTACCCCACCCTGGTCGCTGTATTGGCCTGGGTATCTGCCAACTATACCGCAGGACTCCTGGGGGCGGAACAGGCTGTATGGCCAGTTGCCGCCGTTTACCTGGTCACTTTTTTCTGCCTGAATTGCTATTCCCCGGTACTGGCCGGCCGTTGGCAGGTGTCCTCCACCATCATCAAGATGATCCCCCTGGCAATTGTGGCCGTTGTGGGGAGTATCTGCGGGCTGATGAACGGACAGACCCTTCAGAGCTTTACCCATGCAGCCCAAACGGTTTCCAGTGGTGGCGGCCTGGCCGTGGCCACCCTATCCACAGCCTTTGCCTACGAAGGGTGGATCATCGCCACCTCCATCAATGCCGAGTTAAAAGATGCCAAAAAAACATTGCCCAAAGCATTGATTGTGGGTACCCTTGCCGTTGTTATTATTTATATGCTTTACTATCTGGGCATTTCAGGAATCCTGTCCAATGACCAGGTCATTGCAGCCGGTGATGATGCACCGGTAAGGGTCCTTGAAATCATTTTAGGTAACCTTGGGGGGACTTTTTTGACGGTATTTGTGGTCATCTCCTGCCTGGGAACACTTAACGGCCTTGTCATGGGGTCTGCCCGGGGCATGTATTCCATCGCTTCCCGGGGCATTGGGCCGAAGGCTGATTTTTTTAGCCGGGTCAATAAAAAAACAAACTCCACCATAAATTCAGCGCTTCTGGGATTTATTCTATCTGCTTTCTGGCTCGGGGTCTGGTATGGGAATTTTGCCGGGTGGTGGGGTGGTTTCATGGATATTTCTGAATTGCCCATCGCTTTTTTATATGTCATTTATATTTCTATCTATGTCTGGGTTATGAAGAACTTTGATGATTTAGGCTTCATGGGAAGAGTGATGGCCCCGGCCCTTGCCGGAGCAGGTTCCTTGTTTATTATCTGGGGTGCCATACAAAAGGATATGTTTTTGCATTTTGTCATGGTCACATTGGTCATAATGTGTTTTGGGTTTTTGTTTATGAATGGCAAGTCGTCATCGGTAAAGAGCGGGGAATGAGACAGGTTCCAAGGGTCCCCTGGCCAAACTTTAAATCCCATGCCGGGTCTGGACCGAAGAGATCGGCATATTTTTTTATAATATTGGACAGATAACATGGACGCTCTTACGCTTATCATTGTATTTTTTTCCTTTGGCCTGAGTTTTCTCTTTGCCCTTGGTGGTGTGGGCTCTGCTGTGGTGCTTATTCCGACCCTGTCCTGGCTGGGGGTCCCCTTTAACCTGGCCCGACCGACAGGGCTGTTTGTCAATTGTGTGAGCATGCTGGGGGCCACCTATTCCAATTTCAAGGAAAAGCGTCTGGATATCCGGTTGGGACTTCCCATCATTTTGTCTTCCATAATCCTGGCACCTGTGGGGGCCTGGGTGGGACACCTGGTGCCCACCCGCTTTTTGCTTCTAATCTTCATTGGTTTTCTTTTTTTCTCAGGATCAATGATGCTTTTTTTTAAGGGTTCTAAATATGCGGACCAGTACCGGGAAGATCGACCCGTTCTAGGCCCGCTTTTGGTGGGGGTCCTGGCAGGATTTATTTCCGGCCTTTTGGGTGTGGGCGGAGGCGGTGTTATTTCTCCTCTCATGATTCTCCAGGGCTTTAATCCCAAGAAAGTGGCCATGGTCACGGCCTTTGCCGTTCCCTTTTCTTCTTTTTCGGCCTTTGTGGCATATGCTGCCATGGGATCGATTTCATGGAAAATCCTAGCTGTTGCCGGATTGGCAGCCTGGGCAGGGGGATTCCTTGGGACAAAACTAATGCAAAAAAAAATGCATCCCCAAACCGTGAAAAAACTATTGGGAGGCGTATTGCTTCTCCTTGGGGTCAAACTTTTTTGGTCACTGGTTTAATGATCCGTCAACCAGAAGTCATGTACGAATGAGTTGACAACTGCCGCTTCAAAGGTCATATTGAATCGTTAAATTGTGTTTGCTGGGGGAGCTTGAAAAGGCTGAGAAGGAGTATCCTGACCCTTGGAACCTGATGCGGATAATACCGATGAAGGGAAGCTTTTTGTTTCATTGTTTAAATCATCTCTTCCCTGTGTGTTTTTCCCTGCATCAAAATTGTGCTGTAAATTTTATGCCTGTCGTTTTTGGACAGGATATGGATTAATTTTGTTACCAGGGGTGTATATGATTGAAATAGAAGGACTGTCCCATAGGATCTACGAGTTGTACTGCAAAATACGTGAGCTGCGGCCGCTGGTTCATGTTGTCACAAACTTTGTAGTAATGAATGAGACGGCAAATGCCCTGCTGGCAATCGGCGCATCCCCCACCATGTCCTGGGCCCAGGAAGATGCCGCATATCTGTCAAAGCTTTCCGACAGCCTCTGCATTAACATCGGGACACCTGTCAAAGACCGCATTGATGTGATGGAATCTCTTATGCTCTTTGCACAAGAGACAGGGAAACCGGTTGTTTTAGACCCGGTAGGCGCTGGTGCAGGTGCCTATCGAACCGGCATTGCAAAAAAATTATTCTCCATTGCCCCGGATAAAATAATAAGGGGCAATGCATCTGAGGTATGCGCACTTGTGGACAAAAATCACACCACAAGGGGCATAGAAAATAATGTGGCCCAAAAAGAAGCCAAAAAAATACTCATGGGGCATGGCCGTGCCAACGGGGAAACCAACTTTACCGTGGACAAGCAATCCGGGCTGGACAGCATCCTGGAATTTGCTTCCTGTTTGATTGTCAGCGGAGCTAAGGATATGATCTTTGATAAAAATGGGGGGATCACCCTTGAGAATGGCTCAAGCCTTATGAGTGCCGTTACGGGCACAGGGTGCATTCTTTCTGCCATAACCGCCGCCTTTTATGCCGTCAGTGACAATGGGGGGGAGGCCGCCATTGCCGCTTGTTCAATCGCCGGTATCGCAGGAGAGCTTGCTGCACAAAAAGCTAGTGGGCCGGGAACGTTCATGGCGCATTTTTTGGATTCTTTGTATAATATGGATGAAAAGACCCTGGAGACCCGGCTGAAAGTGGCATCCAATCGTCCTGGTATTATAATTTAAACCCAATTTTATTGTGGAAAAGTGAAATAATCTCTCATGGAATATATTGAAAAAAGAAAAAAATCCCGTCTTAAAACAGCTATTTCAGCCTTTGGGCCGGCATGGGTCATCAGTGCGGTGGCAGCAGGTCCCGGCACAACCTTAAGTGTTGCAAAAGCTGGGGGTACTTATGGATACAGCTTTTTGTGGGTAATTGTTTTAAGTGTTGTTTTGGCCTTTGTCTGCCAGTATATGGCGGCCAAGACAGCCCTTATCGGGGGGAAGGGGATTGTGGGTATTGTTGAAGAAAAGTGGGGCAAATCTTTTGCCTGGCTGGTTACCATTGATGCCCTTCTGGTTATCTGGCTGTGTAATGTGGTTTTATTGAAAATCCTGGTTTCTGTAACCGGATTTGTAACCGGTATGGTCACGCCGTTCTGGGGGGTGTTTTTTGTGGCTGTTTTTTATGGTCTTGTTGCCTGGGGCGGGTATAAAACCATCGAAACCATCTGTAAACTGGTTGTATCCCTTTTGGTCATCTGTTTTATTGCCACTCTTTTCATCGCCAGGCCGGACCTGGGGTTGGCCTTGGGCGGCCTGGTTCCAAATTTTACGACCTTTGGCAAGCCTGAGATACTGATGATGACCGCCATAATGGGCGGTTCCATCCATGTCACCATCCTGTCCATGCAGACCTATACTGTCCATGAAAAGGGATGGAAAAAGACCGATTTAAAACTGGCCTTGACCGACACCGCCGTATCGCTTCTCGGGGCGTTTGGATTATATTGCACGGCCATTTATCTTACCGGCGCAAGTGTGCTCCACCCCGAAGGCATTAAAGTTGCCAACTTGTTTGAAATGGCCGATGCCATTCAGCCGCTTTTGGGCGAATATGCCCATGGATTTTTCTGCCTTGGCATCTGGTGTGCTGTTTTTTCAACTATAATGCCCACCTTTATTGCCGCATCCTATGTCCTGGGGGATAAGATGAAATGGGACCTGAAAGTGGGGGATAAACGCTACAGGATGATCATATTGGCAGGGTGCCTCATTGCCCTGCCGGGATCGTTTCTTCCCGGGAAACCCGTGAACCTTTTAATGTTAATGCTTGCCCTGTCATTTATCGGCACCCCGCTCTTTGTGGGGATCTTCCTGAAATTACTCAACGATCGAGACTGGGCAAAGGAGAATAAGAATACATTTTTGCTCAATGCCGGAGGCGGCCTGGCTTTTTTCGTGACAATTTTTCTGGGTGTAAAATGGCTGTGGCAGATTTTATAAGGAGTTTAAATTGAAGATAAATAAAAAATCCCTGTGCTTATATCTTGTAACAGACAGGGCATGGCTGAA
The DNA here is from genome assembly GCF_055382125.1 of Desulfoconvexum algidum. Taxonomy (NCBI): domain Bacteria; kingdom Pseudomonadati; phylum Thermodesulfobacteriota; class Desulfobacteria; order Desulfobacterales; family Desulfobacteraceae; genus Desulfoconvexum; species Desulfoconvexum algidum. Next base: position 484,140 of record NZ_AP042394.1, read on the forward strand.
AGAAGAATCTCTGGCTGATCAAGTTGAACAAGCGGTTAAATCTGGGGCGACCTTTATTCAGTTAAGAGAAAAAAAATTAGCCTTGACTGAATTTATACGAGAGGCAAAAAAAATTAAGCTTATTGCTGATGCATACCACATCCCCTTTGTCATTAATGATAATATTGATGTTGCCATGGAAATTGATGCCGATGGTGTTCATGTTGGACAAAATGATATGAATGCCCGGGATGTGAGAAAAATAATTGGTAAACATAAAATTCTTGGGGTGTCCGCTGAAACGGTGGAACAAGCCCTGACCGCTGAAGATTGCGGGGCAGATTATCTGGGCGTAGGTGCGGTATTCAACACGGATACCAAGCTTGATGCCCAAAGTATCTCCTTTGATACCTTAAAAGAGATCACAAAACGTGTGAGGATCCCTGTTGTGGCAATTGGTGGTATTAATGAAAATAATATCTTAAAATTAAAGGGAAGTCACATTGATGGTGTCGCAGTCGTATCCGCAATTTTGGACAGACCCGATATCTGTCTTGCCACCCGAAATTTAAAAAAACTAGCTGAAGCGCTGACAGAAGGCGCCTGAGCCTGGAATGTTAACCCACCCGCCCTGAAGTTTAAGGGGGGGTGGGTTTTGTTCTTACCATGCTCCGATCTCGGTTATTCAAAAATTTTTTCGTCAATCGCCTCGGCTTCGGCAGCATCTGCTTCCATATCCCGGATCTTACCCTGGCTTTTATCCTGCCAGTATTGTTTGTACCATTCATTGGCAATGATTACGGACATGACCTCGTTGGTTCCGGTCCAGATGGAGGCAAGTCTTAAGTCTCTTACGATTCGTTCCACCGGATAGATATTGGTGTATCCAATACCGCCCATGACCTGCATGGCATTGTTCGCAGCTTTCTGGCAGGATTCGGTTACAAATTTTTTGCTTTGGGAGACCAGGCGCCGGATCTGTTTGTCATTGATTTGTTCATCCACTGCTCTTGCCGTCGTATAGATCATGGCCCGGGAAGCATCCAGAAGGGTGACAGCTTCTGCCACCTGGAAGGAGACGCCCTGGAACTGGGCCACGGGCTGTCCGAATGCCTTTCTTTTTGAGGTGTAGCCCGTGGCCACATCAATTGCCGGGGCGGCGGCCCCAATGGTCATGGCCGCAGTTCCTAGACGTTCGGGGATCATCATTGTTTTAAAAATTTTCACCCCCTGGTTCAGTTCTCCCAGAAGGTTTTCCTTTGGGACCCGTACATCCTCGAACACCATCCGGGCCGCCCCGCCGCCCCGGCAACCCATAAGGCCGTAGAGGTATTCGCTTTTAACGCCCTGGGTTTTGTCCACAATAAAGCAGGAGATGCCCTCATGGGGCTTGGCATCCGGATCGGTCCTGGCATAGACCAGAAAATAATCAGCCCCTTCTCCGCCGACGATGAATCGTTTCTGACCGTTTAACACAAAATGATCCCCACGGTCCACGGCCGTGGTGGTGGTGCCGAAAAAATCAGACCCGCCCCGGGGCTCGGTCAGGCATTCTGCTGCAAAGATCTCTCCCGCCAAAAGGGGTTTGACATATTTTTCCTTCTGGGCATCATTTCCGTGGAGAATAATGGCATCGCAGACAAGTTCCGCCCCCACGCCAAAGGTGCAGGCAAAAATATACCCCAGCGTTCCCACCTCTTCCATTACCATGCAGGTGGAAACCCAGTCCATTCCCCTGCCGCCCCATTTTTTGGGATAGCGGCATCCCATGAGGTTGCGTTTTCCAGCTTCCTGGAGAAATTCCTTTGGGAACTGGATAATATCGGCATCCATGTCCAGTATCATTTTTCTTGGGATTGATTTTACAAAATCCCGGGTTTCGTCCCGGAGTTTTTTCTGTTCTTCATTTAAAAGATAATCAAACATATGGGGGGTCCTTATTCGTTTTTAAATTGTTGTCTGAGTTTGTATTTCATCACCTTCCCACTGGGGGTGTGGGGCAGTTCAGATATAAAATGAAAGTTTCTAGGCATTTTGAATTTGGCCAGGCGCTGGGCCAAAAATACCGATAAGTCCTCGGCGGTCAACTGGGTCTCCTTGTCCAGGACAATCACGGCATGGACGGTCTCCCCCCAGTCGGCATGGTCGGCTCCGATGACGGCGACCTCGCTGATGCCGGGGTGTTCCATGATCTTGTCTTCCACCTCCTTGGAATACACATTTTCTCCGCCCGTGACAATCATGTCCTTGATGCGGTCCACGATAAAAAGATATCCGGCCTCATCAATCTTGACCATGTCACCGGTTTTGTACCAGCCGTCCATAAATGCCGCCTGGGTGGCTTCCGGGTTATTCAGGTAGGCCTTCATCATGGAGTCAGCCTTGAGCCAGATTTCGCCGGTTTCCCCGGGGGCGGCCGGTGTTGTATCGTCTTTCATCACCTTCATCTTCGCACCGGGAAGGGGTTTGTTGCCGATGGAACCTGCGTGTTCTCCATGGTCTTCGGGGGTGAGAACAGCTCCTGTGGGACCGGATTCTGTCATGCCGTATACCTGAAAAAACCGGTCCGATCCATAGCTTTTGACCAGCTTTTTTACCGTTTCCGGGGCAATGGGGCCACCGCCGTATATCCATGCCTTCATGGACGACAGGTCGAAATCTGCAAAATGGGGGATCACCTTAAGGGGCATGAGATAGGAAATGGGGGCGCCAAAATAGGCTGTACACCTTCGTTTCTCAATGGCCTCCAGAAAAAGCAGGGGATGGTATTCCCGGATGATAACAGCGGTGCCGCCCGCGGTGGTGATACCCATGAACCAGTTGTTTAAGGGAGATGAGTGCCAGATGGGCATGGCAATGAGCATCCGGTCATTTTCATCAAGGTTTATGGCCCTGGCACCGGTGATCCCGGCTGCGACAACACTTTTATGGGTGTGAAGACATCCCTTGGGGTTACCGGTGGTGCCGCTGGTATAAAGGATCTGGGCCAGGTCATCTGGTTCGATGGGCAGCGGCGCAAAGGTGTCTGACCTTGCCATGGCATCCCCCATAAAGTCGATGTTGTCTGCCCGGGTATCCATGCTTAATTTATCTATTTTTTGTTCCAGTAAGTTGGCAACGCTTTTGAGGCTGCCGTCAAACAAAAAAAGGCTAGTCTGGCTGTCTTTGAGGATATAATCCACCTCAGGGGCCGTGAGTTTGTGGTTGACCGGGACCACGATTCCGCCGGCCTTTAAAACACCGAAATAAGAAAAGACAAAATCAAAGCTGTTCTGGCCCATGATGGCCACAGGATCCCCTTTTTTTATCCCCAGGGCCTGGAAGCAGGCCGCTGCCTGTTCACTTTTATCTTTGACCTGCTGAAAGGTGAATTCAGTTTCCATGTCACACAGGGCAAGTTTGTCCGGGTGATTTTGCGCATTGGTATCAACAAGTTTTACGATCGTCATTTTTTTCCCTCCTGGTCTGGGTCGTTGGTTTGCTGTTTCAATTGCGTGATGCGGTGGATGAGTTTTTGCCGGGTCGCAAGAATATCTTGTTCCAGAAGTTCCAACTCCTTTTTTCTGTCCTGGAGTTGTTTTAATTTGGTATCCCCGTACGCGAGACTTTTTTCAATCTGCTGGAGTTCATCCGGGTCGGCATTGGCCATGCCGATCATCTCAGAAATTTCTTCCAGGCTGAATCCAAACCGTTTTCCCCGGAGGATCAGCTTGAGCCTTGCCTTGTTCCGGGGGGTATACACCCGCTGGTTGCCGGTGGTCCGGCCGGGCTGGATCAGTCCTTTTTCCTCGTAAAACCGGATGGTCCGGGTGCTGATATCCAGCTGGTCCGCGATTTGGGAGATGGTCCATCTCTCCTTATCCACCTCTTTTGGGTTGATTTGTTTTTCTTTGTCCATTGACTCTCCTGAAACATTAATTACAGTTAACGTTTACGTAAACTGTAATCAATGCCCTGTCAACAAAAAAAAAAGAGATTCTCTTTGACTAAAAGGGGGAAATCAAGGCAAGTGCCTAACTCAATGCATTGAAAATAATGTTGAAGAACTGGAATGGAGGTGGGCTGATCTGTTTGAAGCCTGCTCGGGCTTAGTGGATTTAGTGGGCCGGAACCGGCAGGTTCCGCTGGGTATAATACGCAATGATAATCTTTTCGATTTCTCCCTGTTCAATCATTTGACGGATCACAGATTCGATTTTGTCAATTTTTCCCATCAGGTGGGATTTTTTTGAAATACCGATATAAACCTGCTTTTTTTTGCTGAAGCGGTAGCGGGCTATCTCTATTTTATCAGCAAATCCCATTGCATGAATTTGATCAAGACCGCGGCCTTCCGGGTAAATTACCGTGTCCAGGCGCCCAAGCAAAAGTTTTTTGAAATTGGTCATTACTCCGGGGGCCGGTTCTTTGTTTAATCGGTTGTCTCCGTCAAATTGATGAAAATATTTTGATCCCAGGGTGGTTCCGATCTTTAAAGAATAGAGATCCTTATAGGTCTGAATGAGCGAAGACCTTCCCTTGGGAACAAAGAAAACAGTGTCTGACCGTTCCTTATAGGGGGGCTGGACAAAGTGGATATATTCCTCCCGTTCCGGCCGTTTCAGCAGGCCCGCCATAAGATCAATGGTGCCATTTTTTATCAGATAAAGCCTTCTTTTAAAGGGATCTTCCCGGATGATAAGCGTGACCTTTAACTTTTCGGCAATGGCATTTAAGATCTCTGCATCTATCCCATTACTGTTTTTTTCTGCCACCGAGGAGGTCAGGGTTTCCCGGGCAATTAAAGGGGGGGACCAAATAAGTGAGGTGAACAGCAGCGATAAACAGATCAGAATTTTCATTGTCCTATTATCCATTGGTTGAGGTTGCCTGGGCTAAACCGAATTTTTAAAAAATCCATATCAGCAATTAAAGGCCCTGTAAAGCCAAAAACAATTCTTTGTTTCTTTGGCGCTTTGGCTGGTAGGAAATCAAAAAGAGGCTTTGATTTTTTTAATTTTAAGGGTTTCTTCCCTATGGAGGGCATGGGCTACCTTTAAATTAATTTTCTCAAAGACAAGGGTGTCCCCGGGGGTGGTTTGTGCCACCTTTGATAAATCCGTGGAAATCACGGTGGCGATTTTGGCATATCCCCCCACCGTCTGTTCCACCAACAAAATGATGGGCTGACCGTCCGGCGGGATCTGGATGCTTCCCGGCATGGCAGGTTCTGAAACGATGCTTTTTGGCATGTTTTCTTTTATGGGCAAGGGATTGCCCATGAGACGGTATCCCATGCGGTCTGCCTTTGGGGTTACCATGTAGTCGCTTCCCCATAAGGGGGTTTCCTCCAGATTAAAGTAATCGTCCTGGGGGCCTGAAATAACACGGATAAGGGCATGGGTCGGGTAGCGTGGGATAAATTCATGGGCAAGGGTGCGGGGGGATGGTAACAGAGGGACGTCATGGGTTTCAAGGGTATCCTCTTGTTGAAGGGGTCTGCCCTTAAATCCGCCAATTTTTCCCCCCACATAGGTGGAAAAACTTCCCATTACCCGGGGAACCTTTATCCCGCCGCTGACCGCAAGGTAGGCCCGGCAGCCCTGTTGAACCTGGGAGATTGTCAGAAAATCGCCGGGTTTTACCCGAATGGACTTCCATTGTTCAACAGGCGTGTCATTGAGGGTCATTCCCATTTTTGCCCCGGTAAGGGCAATGTCCATCTCTTTTTTAATTTCAAGTTTCGGTCCCATGACGGTAATTTCAAGAACGGCACTGGCATCATTTCCCACCAGAAGGTTCGCCATCTCATAGGCAAAGGAATCCAGAACACCGGATGTCGGGACCCCCATTTGCTGGAATCCAAATCTTCCCTTGTCCTGGATGGTTGTAAATCCGCCCGGTGCCATAATTTTTAGTGCGCTCATTTGTTCTCCTCTTCCTGGGCAAGCTGTGTGTATTCAGGCTCAGATATGGGAATAAATTTTATTTTATCGCCGGCCTTATACAAAAAAGGATTGGAGCGATGGGGTGCAAAAAGTTTTAGGGGGGTTTTTCCGATGATCTGCCAGCCGCCGGGGCTTGCAATGGGGTACATGCCGGTCTGGTTGTTTGCAATTCCCACGGATCCTTCGGGGACGTGCATGCGGGGTGTTGTCAGCCGGGGGGTAAAAAGTGTGGCATCCAGTCCGCCCAGGAAAGGGAACCCCGGGGTAAATCCAACCATATAGATGAGGTAAGAAGGTGCACAATGGCGCTGGATCACCTGGTCTGTGGTCAGTCCATGGGGCTTTTGTACATTCTCGATATCCGGACCGAATCTGCCGCCGTAACACACCGGGATCTCGACGATTCTGGCCGGTGTCATGGCAAGGGTTTCAAGGGAATTTTCCACCTGTTCTATCAAGGGACAAAGGATATCCGGATTGGTTGCCTGGGGGTCATAGACGAACAAAAGGGACCTGTAGGTGGGGATAATTTCCCTGACACCAGTCGGCATCGTTTTTTCCAGGGCCCGGGTCATGGCCCTGACCTTTGCATTTACCTTTGGGTCAATGCCCTCTCCAAATTCCACCAGAAGACCTGTGTCCCCTGCCAGGTGGTATACGGCTCGTTTAAAGAGTTGTGATTCCATGGCTAACCCTGCTCTCCCATGGGGCAAACCTTAATATTGTTTGTCCCCAGAACGTCTCGGATGGTTTTGACCAGATTCACAGCCCCCAGGGTGTCCCCGTGGACGCAAAGGGTCTGGACATCCAATTTAAGGGTGGAACCGTCCATGGCAATGACAAATCCATTGGCCATGTCAAGGGCTCTCTGGGCCACCTCATCTGGATTTGAAATAACTGCTCCGGGCTGTTTTCTGGACACAAGGGTTCCCTCTGGCGTGTAGGCCCGGTCGGGAAAGGCTTCATAGACCACCTTGAGCCCCAGCTCTTCTCCCATGCGCCGCATGGTTTCCCCTTTCTTTCCTGCCAGGGCAACAAAATAGAGATTCGGGTCAAGGTCCATGATCGCGGTGGCAATGGCCCGGGCAATGGTTTGATCTTCAACGGCCTCAAGGTAGAGGGCCCCATGGGGTTTTACATGGGCAAGTTTTGTCTTGTGAACTCGGCAGAAGGCTTCAAGGGCACCAATTTGATAAATGAGATAGTTTCGGATTTCCTGTTCGGTGCAGGCCATGTTTCTTCGGCCAAACCCCAAAAGATCGGGAAAGCCAGGGTGGGCACCGATACCCACCCCATGTTCAACGGCAAGTTTTACGGATTTATTCATGACCAGAGGATCTCCTGCATGCCAGCCGCAGGCAATATTGGCCGAGGTGATATGCTGCATTACCTGGTCATCCATGCCGATTCGGTAGGCACCAAAGCTTTCGCCCATGTCACAATTTAAGTCGATAACGGTCATCGGTCACACTCCTTTCTATTTGGCTGCCATGAGATTTGGCAGGTACAAGGCAATTTCCGGAAAAATTGTCAAAATTACAGTTGTCAATAACATTAAAAAGAAGAAGGGCATGGCATACCTTGCAATTTTTGTGATGGGCTCACCGGTGAGTCCCTGGATTACAAAGAGGTTGAACCCAACCGGCGGCGTGATCTGGCTGACTTCCACCATTAAAATAAGATAGATGCCGAACCAGATGGGATCAAATCCGGCTGCCGTTACCATGGGCAGGGCAATGGGCAGGGTCATGACCACAATGGAAAATCCGTCCAAAAGGCATCCCAGAAGAATGTATACCCCCCCCAAAAGCAGCATGAGCATATAGGGGGACAGGTTCAGTTCCATAATCGCCTGGGTAATGGCTGCCGGGATTCCCAAAAATCCCATGACCCGTGATAAAAACCCGGCACCCACAACGATGAGCATGATCATGGCATTGGTCTTAACGGCCCCCATAAGACATTCAAATATAATTTTCAGGTTCATCTGGCGGTTGAGGAGGGCAAAGGCAAAGGCCCCGAAAACGCCCAGGGCCGCAGCTTCTGTCGGGGTGGCATAGCCGCCGTAAATACTGCCCAGAACCATGAGAATCAGCACAAAGGTGGGGGCAAGGTCCTTAAGGCCGATGATGCGGTCTGCCCAGGAATAGCTGTCCTGGGTTCGGGGGGCAATTTCAGGGTTTTTGATTCCCCGGTAAATAATGTAGGAAGAATAAATACCGGCAAGCAATAACCCCGGTAAAATGCCGGCCATGAACATTTTTCCGATGGAAACCTCGGCTAAAATGGCATAGATGATCATGATCAGGGAGGGGGGGATCAAAAACCCCAATGTGCCGGCGCCCGCCAGGGAGCCCATGGAAAGGCTTCTATCATATCCCAATTTATCAAACTCTGCCAGGGTAATCCGGCCCACGGTGGCGGTTGTGGCGGCGCTGGAACCGGAGACTGCGGCAAACAGGGTGCAGGACACAATATTCATGAGCAATAGTCCCCCGGGCAGACGATAAAGCCAGGGCACCAGGGCCTTGAAAAGTTTTTCCGAAATTCCGGATCGATAGAGGATTTCCCCCATGAGAATAAACAGGGGCAGGGCCACATATTCCCATTTTTCGATGGTTGACCACACCGATGAGGCCATGTTGCTGCCGGCGGGCAGGGTTCCAAAGAGGGTCATGCCGACAAATCCCACAATGAAAAGGGCAAAGCCAACCCAAACCCCTGCGGACAGTGCCAGGAAAAGTACCCCAAACACCACACAGGTCATTACCAGGAGATCTGCTTCCATTATACGATTTCCTCTTGGGTTTTAATTGCCTGGCAGGTCTTGATGCTGGTGGCAACCAATTGAATAAAAAAAATGCCGGCACCCGTGAGCATGAGGGCCTGGGGAATCCATAAAGGGGTGTGGGTCAGGGTGCCCGAGGTGGATTCATACCGAAAGGCTGATCTTACCATTTTAAACAGGTACCACCACAGATACCCCATGAAGGCTGTGGTGATCATCGTCGCCACAAATGTGATGATCCGGGTCGCCCTGGGGGGCAAAAAGCCCAGGATCAAGGTGATCCTGATATGACCCTTTTCTTTGAGGCAGTAGCCTGCCCCTAGAAAAATAATGGCAGCCAGACCATAGGCACTGTACTCATCGGCTATCAAGGTGGTTTTTTGAAACAGGTTCCAGATGAAAATCTCCACCAAAATCAACACGGTCATCAGCCCGAGAATTACAGCAGAAATTTTGGCCGAAAGATCGCTTAAGCTGTCTGCCAGTCTTGCAAGTTTATTCATGTATATCACCAAAATTTAAGGGGAATGGACCAAAAAGGCCTATTCCCCCCGGAATCAACCTGGTTTATAATATAAGCTGCTTCTAACGGCCGGTAATTTGGTAATACTGGCTGAGAACGGCCTGGGCATCTGATCCTGCTTTCTTTGCCCACTGGGCCCTTAGCTTTTCACCAACGGCATTGAGCTCTGCCCTAAATTCCTTGCTGACCGGATTAATGGTCATTCCGTTTTCGATCAGGGTGGCCCGGCTTTTACGGTCCATGTCGCCTGCAAGATTCCACATGTCGTCTTCCATTTGGGTGGCAATTTCAAGAACAATTTCCTGGGTTTTCTTGTCCAGTTTGTCCCAGGCCGCCTGGTTGACATTGATCATGTTCACAGGACCCACAATATTGATGGGGGTAAAAAACTTTAAAATTTCCCATGCCTTGGCATCCACACCTGAAGGAGAAGAGGTATACATGGAATCTAAAAGACCTGCTTTCATGGCCGGATAAACTTCGGAAAAAGGCATTTTTCTGGCGGCAATACCCGTGGCTTTCCCAAAGGCGAGGCCCGTGCCGTCATAGACCCTCATTTTTAAGCCTTTCAAATCTGCTTCGGACTGGATTTGACGCTGGGTGTAGATACCGGAAAAAGGCCAGATGGAGGTATAAAGGGTCTTTTGGTTAAATCGCTTTAAATTTTTGGCATACACGGGTTTGGCAAGCTGATATAAGAGCCGCTGTTCAAAGGCGTTGGTGGAGATAAATGGCTGGGCCGTAAGCGCTAGGACCGGTGCATCTCCTTCAACCATGCCCGTGGGAATTTCGGCAAGTGCCAGCTGGCCTTCGGCAACCGCCCTTAAAAGTTCTGGTCCCTTGAATCCCAGGGAAGAGCCCGGATGCAGTACAATGGTCAGCTCTCCATTGGTTGCTTTGGCCACTTTATCGGCAAATGTTTTGGCTCCCTGGGAGTGAAAATTACCTGCAGGATAGTTCAGGTGCAGATCCCATTTGGTTTTTGCCATGGCAGTGGAAAACAGGGTGAGGGAAAATAATAAGCCCATCAAACCAACGAATACTTTTTTCATTTTTTTCTCCTTTTTATTGGGGTGTATGAAATGCGTATTGATGCTTCGCTCCTTAATTTAAGATGTCATGACATGAAAACTAAGATGTCATAAAAACAATGATGCGCTGCCTGAAGGTCATAATATGGTCGTGGATGAGTTCTTTGAGGCCTGGCCCCTCTTTTTCCAAAACAGCTTTTATTATTTTTTCATGCTCCTGAAAGACCACCTCATAGTGGGCTTCAATGGGCTTTTTGGGGTCAATGATATTATCATAGGATAAATAGGAGAGCCGCTTGGCTTCGGTTCTGATATCCCCCACCGCCCGGACGAGAAATTCATTTTGGGAACACCTGGCAAAATTCATGTGAAATTCATGGTTTGCCTCCACCAGACCAAAAACATCATTCTTCTGGATGGCCTTTTGAACATTTAAATTGGTGGCGTTCATTCGTTTGATGAAAGTAGAACAATCCTTTTTAATGGCGATGTCCACCAGGCCCATCTCGATGAGGTTCATGCTTTCAAACATGGCCTTGGTATTCTGCAGGGTAATGGGGCGGACAATCACCCCCCGTTTTGGGTGGGATTCCACCATTTTTTCGCCATGGAGCCTGACAAGGGCTTCTCTGATGGGGGTTCTGCCGATGCCCAGGTCTTCCACTAGCTGACTTTCTTCAAGGTGCTGGCTGGGTTGATATTCCAGACAGATGATTCTTCTGACGATTGTTTCATAGGCAGTAACAGCCAATGGTTGCTTGGGAATTTTTTGTATTTTTGACCTATTATTCATGCCGTAAAATAACCCTTTTTTTGGGTGTTTTTTGCCAAGATAAAAATATACTTGACATAGATTCAAAATATATGTCAAGTATATTTTAAAAAAATCATCGTATAATTATCAATGGATAACAACAACTTAAATATTATAAATGCAAATTGAACCATAAGGAGAAAGATCAATGGGAGATAATACCTATACCCTCACTTCGCCTGTCATGGGAACTTTTTACAGGGCGTCTGCACCCGGGGAAAAAGCCCTGGTGGAAGAAGGCCAGTCCATCACGTCGTCGGATATCATCTGTGTGATTGAATCCATGAAAATTTTCACGGAACTTCGTAGCGAACACCCGGGGGTGGTCAAAAAAATATTGGTTGAAAACGAAGATCCTGTCATGAAGAACCAGGCATTGATAGAGATTGAGCTCAATTAAGACCTACGCCAGATAAAACCATGGGGGGCACTATGTTATTTAAGCGGATATTAATCGCAAACAGGGGAGAGATCGCCCTGCGGGTCATCCGGGCCTGTAAGGAAATGGGGATTGAGACGGTGGCGGTGTTTTCAGATGCCGACAAGGAGAGTCTACACGTAAAATATGCGGACAGGGCCGTCAATATAGGTCCTGCCCTGAGCTATAAAAGTTATTTAAACATGGACCGCATTATTGCTGCGGCAAAGGAGACAAACGCCTGCGCCATCCATCCGGGGTATGGGTTTCTCTCGGAAAATGCTGACTTTGCACAGGCCTGTGTTGACAATCAAATTACCTTTATAGGCCCATCTGCTAAAACCATTGCCATGGCCGGGGACAAGTCGGTTGCCAGGCAGACCCTCATTGCCCTTGGTATTCGTGTTATTCCGGGCAGTGATGACATTGTTTCATCGGCGGACATGGCCTGCGCCATTGCCGGTCCGCTTGGGTATCCCGTGATATTAAAGGCCGCTGGCGGCGGTGGCGGCCGGGGAATGAGAATTGCCCACACCCCGGATGCCCTCGTGGGGGCTTTTGCCATGGCCTCAGGAGAAGCAAAGGCAGCCTTTGGAAATCCCAAGTTATACCTTGAAAAATATATTGAAAAACCCCGGCATATTGAGATTCAGATTTTAGGTGACAGCCAGGGCAACTATATTCATTTGGGAGAAAGGGAATGCAGCATCCAGATGAGATACCAGAAGCTCATCGAAGAATCCCCTTCTTGCTTTGTGGATGAAACCCTTCGCAAAACCCTTGGTGAAACCGCCGTCAAGGTGGCTAAAGCTGTTGGGTATACCAATGCCGGAACCATGGAATTTTTGGTGGACAAGGATAAAAACTATTATTTCATGGAAATAAATGCAAGGGTCCAGGTGGAACATCCGGTGACAGAGATGGTCACAGGGGTAGACATTGTGGAACAGCAGATCTTGATTGCAGCAGGAGAATCCCTTAAGCTCAAACAAGATGATATCGTCCTCAATGGATGGTCCATGGAGTGCAGGATCAATGCGAGTGATCCGGCTGACAATTTCATGCCGTCTCCGGGTCAGATTGAATCTGTGATTTTTCCCGGGGGCCCGGGAGTTCGAGTGGATACCCATATATATGACCGATACATGGTCACCCCTTTTTATGATTCTCTCATCGGAAAGCTGATTGTCTGGGCAAAGGACAGGCCTTCTGCCATTCGCCGGATGAAACGGGCATTGGCAGAATTTGAGATCACGGGTATTGAGACCACCATCGGGTTTTACGGGCGAGTCTTTGACGATGAACGTTTCCAAAGGGGAGACATTGACACCCATTTTCTGGACTCCATGGAATAAGCGCCATGGAATAAGCGCCATGGAATAAATATGAATCGGGTCCGAGCAATTTATTGACCGGACCCACTATAGAGCGATAAAGTGAGGGGAATATGACAGACGACAGTGTTTGGCTCCAGGACATGACCTGGGAGGAAATTCAAGAAAAAATTCAGATCAGCTCAAAAACTATTCTGCTTCCCTTTGGCAGCACAGAGCAGCACGGCCCCCATTTGCCCCTGGGGACCGATACCATGGTGGCCATGACCCTGGCCGAGGATGCCGCATCAAAAACCAATGTCCCGGTGGCGCCTCCCCTGTGGTTCGGGTGGAGTCCCCATCACATGGTATTACCCGGCACCATCACCATCCGGCCTGAAATTCTGGCTGAGATGGCCTTTGATATCATCTCTTCCCTTCATCACCACGGGTTTGAAAATTTTGTATTGATCAATGGGCATCGCATCGTCAATATCACCTGGATGCAGATGGCAGGGGAGAGGGCCAAACGGGAACTTGGGGTGAAACTGGCGATTTTTGATCCGGCCTATATGTCCAAGACCATCACGGATCAGCTTGGCTGGGGAGCTGTGGGCCATGCCGAAGAGATCGAAGGCTCCCATATGATGTACCGGTACCCGGATCTGGTCAAGATGGACCGGGCCATTGACAATCCCCATCCCAACGCGAAGTTGTACAGCGTGGACCCCTCATACCGGGAAGATACCCTCTGTTATGTGCCCTCAAGCCCCGAAGAGATGAAAAAACTAACCTTAAAGTCCAAGGGCACCACCGGGGAGCCCTCCAAGGCAACCCTTGAGGGTGGCAAAATCTACCATGACCACCTGGTATCCCGGCTGGTTCAGGTGATCACCATGCTCCAGGAAAAGAATTGATAGCTGTCAAGATTTTCTTTGCTGGCCCAGGGCTTCAAGAACCTATATCCTCCTTTCCCGGGGGAAAAGAAATGGGTTTCAACTCTTCATTTGTAAAAGTGCCATGAGCGGTTTCCACCATCTGTTTAACAAGCGATCAGACCCACAGAACTTGAACATTATCTTTTCGGCCAGGACAATGTCTCGATAGGATTTTTTGATATATTTATAAACAGACCCTTTTTGATAGTCGTTTCTGGCTGTTGCTGCAAAATTCTCAGACCAGATATCACTCTGAATTTTCCTTCTTTTCAGGATCAGCCGAACCCAGAAATCGGCTTGTGCCATGCCGAAGTATAACCCGGATGATCCATTGGCTTCACTGAAACCAATGGTGTCTCCAAGCAATATCAGACCGCCTCGTTCATGGGGAATAATATTTTTAAATAATTGGCGGTTGGAAATAACCGTTAATTTTTTATAATTTGTCTGGGCGCCTTTAAAAAACTCTGAAAAACCGGGATACCTTTGGGTTAAATGATCCCATACCTTGTGCATCAAGTTATCATCGGGGATTTCAATGTTTTTTATACTGTTTAACTGTCCCAGACGAAGCATTAATCCGGCTTCCATTTCTCCATCGGCCAATGGAAAAACATAGGCGACTGCCGGCGGCAGGTTGGGTGCTATTTCCAGCATTTTGGGGGGGATCATATAAAATTGAAGATTCGGATGTTCCGATATGTTTACCCGGGGAGCATGGGTGGTGTAATATTTAATTGTGGGGCAGTCGATCTTTTCTCTTATGATCCCGAACTTTTTGCCCAAAGGGTCTTTATGCCCCATGCATCCAAGGACCGTTGTCCCCTTTATCTCATGGATATGGTTTTGTTTGTCTTTGTATTTTATGCCCGTACAGCACTTGCCCTCTTCGATTAAATCCAATACCTCGGATTCAAACAAAAACTTGGCCCCCGCCTCAATGGCAAGGGCTTTCATATGATCCATCAGATGACGCCAATGGAAGAAATAATAGGGTTTATGAACATCAATGAGGGTGTTTTTGCGGTCCATGGGGCTGTGAAACCTTCTGAACGAGGGATCGTTTGAGGCATTGTTTTTTAACCAGTCTCGGCCAAGCAGCTCATCCATCAATTCATATTGAGCGATGCTTTCTCCCCTGGGTTCAGGGCCGGGCCGGCACCCTTTTTCAAGGACGATGCATGAGGCACCAAGACGACCGGCCGTAATCGCAGCGGCGAGACCTGTGGGGCCTGCACCGGTAATAATAAAATCATACCTTTCGTTCATGATGCTTCCTTTGCATTATTTCCCGTCGATCATCCGGCCAAGGCCGCCTAAAATAGACCCTTCCCCTTTGTCGGTGCCACCGGAAGACGGGGCATGGGCAATGATCCTGTCGGCCAGCCGGGAAAAGGGCAGGCTTTGGAGCCAGACCGTGCCCTGGCCGGAAAGGGTTGCTAAAAACATGCCTTCTCCGCCAAAAAACATGGATTTGAGGTTGCCGGCCCGTTCAATGTCATAGTCGATGCCAGGGGTGAACCCCACGATGCAACCGGTGTCCACCCGGAGGGTTTGGTTATTGAGCTGCTTTTGGACAATGGTGCCCCCGGCATGGATAAAGGCCATGCCGTCTCCCTGGAGGCGCTGGAGGATAAAGCCTTCTCCTCCGAAAAATCCTGTTCCAAGTTTTTTGCTAAAGGCAATGCTGATGCGGGTGCCTAAAGCTGCACAGAGAAAGGCGTCCTTCTGGCAGATCAGTTCGCTGCCCATGGCTGCCATGTCAACGGGAATAATTTTTCCGGGGTAGGGGGCAGAAAAGGCCACCCGTTTTTTTTCCCGGGCCTGGTTGGTAAAATGGGTAATAAACATGGATTCGCCGGTCATTGCCCGTTTACCCGCACTAAAGAGTTTGCCCATAAGCCCCTGATCTGGTTGGGATCCGTCTCCCATTTTAGCTTCAAAGGAGATACCGTCCTCCATCCAGTTCATGGCACCTGCCTCGGCAACAACTGTTTCGCCTGGATCCAGTTCTACTTCCACGGTTTGCATATCGTTTCCAAAAATTTCATAATCCACTTCATGACATTTCATTTTCTTCTCCTTAAAGGATATGGGGTAAAAAAATAAATTATAATACAGATTTTTGAAGGAATTGTATAATTTTTTTACTGCTTTAGTGAGAAAAGAGGCGGCCTTTCAACCGCCCCTTAATTGAAAAGATTATGCCATGGTCTCCGCCGCCCATCATTGGCGGTGGCGGAGGGCCGTTGGAAAGCATTCTAATCAATATTTTGGGGTGGCAATGATGTCTCAAAGGATTGGTTTGGATTTTTTTTAAAGCTGTTTGGAAAATGGGCGTAATATTTTTGAATGGCCTGTTTGGGTGTGTTATGTTTCAATGCTGTCAGGCGTATCTTTGTATTATACGTCCAGATATTTTCCAGCAGGCCGGCATTGTCAAAGCAGGGCAGGTTAATCTTTGGGGGGTGATATCTTTTTTCTATGGAGGCTATTGTCCGCTTAAGCTGTTCTAAGGTCGGGTCAGGAATAGTTTTCAGGTACCAGGGAATGAGATCATGACCCTGGCAGTGGTTTTTGATAAGCTGATTGTGGAGATGAACAGATTGCTGGATATGCATATCTGAGTCAAAAAGAATAATGGGATCGGTAAATATGATTCCCAGAACCTGCAGGGGGAAATGATGGAGGGCCTGTTTAATAAAAAACTGGGTCGGCGGGTTAGGAGATATGCAGATGTCTGCATAAAAATATTTAAAAGAATAGTCCAGCAGGGTCTGCACATGGAAAGGTGCCCGTGTGACGGGCATGGGGGGTAAAATTACCTTGTTATAATAAAAATATGTGCCGCGATAATCCTTCAGGTTAATAGCAGGTTTCCTGGGCAAATCCTTTTTGAAAGGGGAGAGTCTGGAAATATGGTACCGTTTTAAAAGCCGGTTCAGGCCGGATCTTGAACAGTCGGGATAAATAAATTTTTGTACCACTTGATGGAGATCGTCAAGACCAAGGTGAAGGCAGATTCTGAGAAGAATCACCAGGATTTCCTGCCCAGGAGGCATTGCTGTTTTGACCTTTTTGGGGGTGTGGGGTTTATCAAAGACAAAATTACGGTTCTTCCACCGCCGGATAGTGGTTTCACTCACTCCGATCCTGTCGGCAAGGTCTGAGATACTCATCTGATCCGCATTCTGAATGAAAGCACGCTGTGCCGGGGTGGTGCTGGCATTTTTATGTAGATTTATTTTCATATCAGGGATGCGTTCTTTCGAAATTTCCCAACCAATCCCATGGGACTATTTCAGTAAAATTTATTATGGGTCTTCAAAAGCAAAAAGATATCCGGTTTATTATGCGGCAATATTTACCTATCAGCCTTATTTGGAAGGCTTGCGCTCCCCACCTTGCCCCGGCCCTTTTCTTTTGGGTTGTATATCATACAGACTCATCTTTTTGATTTGATCCGCAGTAAGGATTTTTCCAAGGGCCAGTCGAGATTCAACGTTCTGAACAAAGAGTTTACTTTTTACATTGGAAACCTCCTGCGCGATTTTGAGGACGGCCGTATCATCGACATTGTCAGCGGAAAACGCCTTATCCAATTGCAGATGGAAGGTGTCGAGCTGCGCTTTCAACACCAGATGTTTTTCACGAAAGGTAAAATCAATATCCTTGATTTGTTTGACCTGATTTTCGGTAAGCGCCAGTTCCTGAATTATTTGCAGGTTCCGCCAGATCGCAAGAGGGGGTCCGGGATGGCCCTTCATCTCAACCCTTTTATCCTGACGGTATTCGCCGGGAGTACCTGCCAGCGCCAGTGCCGGAATAAAACAGATTGTGATGAGAACAACAATAATGTGGGTGCTCAATTTTTGATTTAATTTAGATTTCATGGTGTATCTCCTTTAATTACAGTCATTTTATCGGGGATTTGTCCTCGATTCTGAATATAAGATAGACCCGGCATGTAAAGCGTTTATGTTGATCAAGGATAAAATTGTAAAGATCTTGTAAAGTAAATTGCGCTTATAGTATCGATGGTATAAAAATGAAACTCTATTCAAGACTGAAGAGGTGGAGATAAACATGACGCATCAGGGAACTATTCCAGGTGAAATGAAAATTTTAATGATCGATGATGACAAAAAACTGTGCCGACTTGTGGCCGATTACCTGGGACCCATGGGGTATGCCCTGGAGGCAACCCACAATGGCGTTAAAGGACTGGAAATGATTCTGGCCGGTAACTACGAGGCAGTAATTCTTGATGTCATGATGCCGGGTATGGACGGATTTGAGGTGTTGAAACGATTGCGCAAAGAATCGGACATACCGGTTTTGATGCTCACTGCAATGGGGGAGGAAACTGACAGGATCGTGGGGCTCGAGATGGGGGCCGATGATTATCTTCCAAAGACCTTTTCCTCGCGTGAGCTTTTAGCGCGTCTTCGCGCCGTTACCCGTCGACATTCCTCTCACCGTAAGACTGCCACTCAAACGAGGAATACGACCTTGAAATTTGGGGATCTGCACATTGATCCAGGCGCCCGAACGGCCCGTTTAGGAGAAAAAGTTTTGACGCTGACCCCGGTTGAATATGATCTGTTGACACTCCTGGCCAAGGCGCCGGGCCGGGTTTTGACCCGGGACCAATTGTTGGATTCCGTGGCCGGCAGGAGCTACGATGTGTTTGATCGCTCCGTGGATGTTCATATCTCGTCATTGCGGCGCAAGCTCGGGGAAGATCCCCGCAATCCCCGATTCATCCAGACAGTGCGTACCGCAGGGTATATGTTCAAAGATCCAGAGCGTCAGAAATCATGAACCTGGTATCCTCTTTATTTGCCAAAATCATGTTTTGGTTTTTTTTGAACCTGCTCCTGGTGGTGGCAGCCCTGTCCGTATTTTTTGCATTCCAGCCACAGGTGAACCTGCATGCTATTTTTGGCCAGCAGGGATCCAATCGCCTGCGCACCGCAGGCATGCTGATCGCCCATGACTTGAACCAAAAATTGCAGACGAACTGGACCGGTGTACTGTCCAGACATGCAAAGATCCACCAGGTGGATTTTGCCCTTGTGCTTGAAGACGGCCATTGCTTTTCTTCTACGGAAGGGGACCTGCCTGATGCGGTCATAAAGAAGGCTGAAAATGCTTTGCGCCACCCCCCTTTACCTGGCCGATTCCCGCCGCCCCCCGGGTTTGAGGATCCTCAAAAATACCCGAAAAACCACATCGTCGATGATGGCAGTACATCGCTGAAAAAAAATGCCATGGAAAAAAAATTGCCCCTGCACGCGGATGGGCTTGGTAGAAGACCGAGTTTCATAATGAAAACCCGGCATCCGACCCGCTATTGGACCGGGGTTCGGATACCGCTGCCCCCTGCCACCTCGCATCCGCCGGTCCCGGCCCTGCTGCTGGCAGTGTCGGACTCCGTAACGGGAAACGGCTTTTTTTTTGATCCCCTGCCCTGGATGATCGTGGCAGTTGTGGTGATACTGATCTCGGTATTTTTCTGGATTCCCATGGTTAGAAACATCACGCGGCCCCTGACCCGAATGACCCGGGCTACGGAAAAAATTGCCCGGGGCCGATTTGATGTGGTTCTTCATGAAGAACCCAGGGCCGATGAGATCGGACGGCTGGCCAAAGGGATAAACCACATGACGGCGAGATTGTCCGTTTTTGTGAAGGGCCAGAAACGTTTTTTAAGTGACGTGGCCCATGAACTGGGCTCGCCCATCGCCCGAATTCAGTTCGGCCTCGGTGCGCTGGAACAAAGAGTCAACCGAGAAAACCGCAGGCGGGTCGTCGATGTCATGGAAGATATTGACCACATGTCCAAACTGGTCAATGAACTTCTGGCCTTTTCCCGGACCCAAATGAATACACAAACAGTCAAGCTTGAAAAAATCAGCCTGCTTCCCGTGGTACAGGCGGCAGTGAAGCGGGAGACCACACCGGCACCAGAGATCATCATAAAAATAGACCCTGAGATCCGTGTTTTAGCATCTGCCGAACTTTTGACCCGGGCCCTTGCCAACCTTGTGAGAAATGCCGTCAAATACGCCGGACACAATAGTCCCATATATGTTCTTGCCGAAAAGAAAAAAGATAGGGTTTCCATAGAAGTCCGGGACATAGGTCCCGGCGTGCCCGAAGATCTTCTTGATCAGCTTTTCGAGCCTTTTTTCCGACCAGAACCTTCCCGGGATCGGGATTCAGGGGGTGTCGGCCTGGGGCTGGCCATCGTGAAAACCTGTGTGGAAACCTGCCGGGGGAAGGTCACAGCGCGCAATCTAAAACCCAGGGGCTTTGCCGTTACCATCCTCTTAAAAACTTGACCTGGCAGAGCCCGATTGAATATTTAAAAAGTTCACCTTAAATTTTAAAATCCACGGTAAAAACAGAACCGCCGGATTGATAACAATCGTTTTTACTCTTGCAAAAAGAACAGTTGCCAATATTCCCCGGGCAGATGTCGTTTTTGTCGGGAATAAATTTACATCTCGTTGAAGACGCATGAATCGAAAAATTATATTGTTCAGAGAATATTTTCATCCGCAGCAGATCCGCTCCTCTCCCGCCGGCATTAAACTCAAAGGGTTTTTTTGAAGAATAGGCAGCTGTTCCCTGGGTTGTAAAAAAACCTTTAAAAATTCTTGTCCTATGATCCCTAAGAATTCCCACGCCATAATCCTTAACCGAAAAACGGGGACCGGATTCCTGATTTGAGACGATCACCTTTATTTTTCCCTGATCAGGGGTGTTTTCAACCGCGTTTTTTATCAAGCCTTCCATAACTTTTTGCAAGGGTTCAGATGCGATGAAAACAGATGGCGTCGGTTCTAGGACCTGTTCGATTTTAATCTCGCGATGGGTAAATTTAAGGCACATTTTTTCAAGACCTTGCCGGACGAATTCATCAAGCCAGATTTCTTCAGGTTCAGTGTTCTTAATTTTAAAAATATCGTTGATACGGGTTCGAACACGATCGAGAACCTTTGCTTCTCCTATTTCCATCTCCAGGGTGTCCTCAAGTAAATCTGTGCATTGATCAAGGCAAAAGGACAGCAATTGCGGATGTTCGTATTTATTTTCCGATATGATGTCACCAATTTCATTCTGAAGGCCCTTGATTCGTTCCAGGTTTCTTTGGGCTCTGTCCATGGATCGTTTCCAGGAATCATCCGGAAGGGTTTCAAGCTTTTTTTCAAGGATCTGTAATG
Source organism: Desulfoconvexum algidum (assembly GCF_055382125.1). Lineage (NCBI taxonomy): Bacteria > Pseudomonadati > Thermodesulfobacteriota > Desulfobacteria > Desulfobacterales > Desulfobacteraceae > Desulfoconvexum > Desulfoconvexum algidum. The sequence goes on from NZ_AP042394.1 coordinate 505,103, forward strand.
TCCCGCTGAAGATGGAAACCGGGGTCTTTAATTCATGGGATAAATGATTGATTGCCTTGCTTTTCGCCCGGTCAAGGCTTTGAAGCTCTTTATGGGAGTGTTTTAATTCATCGGAAAACCTGGCATTTTCGATGGAAAGCCCCACGGTTCCGGCAATCATTTCCAATAAGTTCATATCCGGATTTTCAAAAAGACCTTCAGATTTATTGAATGCTGCCAGAACACCTATAATTCGATCATAACTTTTTATCGGAACCAGCACATAGTTGTCAAAAGAATATCCAAACTCATGATTTCTTTTGGAATAGCGTGCCGCATCCTTGTACCCATCATTTACAATCAGCGGTTTTCCAGTTTTGACAACCTTTGCAGAGGCCAGGCTGTCAATGGGAAGCCGAATTTCTTTTACCCTTTTTTGGGTCGCCTTGTCATTATCGGCGGCTCCCGGGAAAAAAAATTCTTTTCTCTCTTCATCCAGAAGAATGACAAGCGCCCCCTGGGTATCCAGCAACCGCTTAATTTCACCTGTGATATAGTCGAGCAGCTCTTCAAGGTCCGGGTATTCTGGCAGGGCCATGGAGATCCTGAGCATGGCATCATTGCTCTGTGCAATCTTGTATCGTTTTGCCGATTCTTTTAAAGAAACTTCATTTTGCTTTAAGGATGCAACTTGACGTTGAAGAGACCTCACCTGTTGTTCCAATTTTTCATATGTGGTTATTTGGGTCATCCTAAGGTCTCCTGACTAAAATTTATTTTTAAATGATGGCATCGAGATTATTGTGCATCAAATCTTTAGCAAGAACATGTTTAACGAGAACCTATCCATTAACTCAATAACCTGAGCAAGTGATGGGGGTCAAGTAAAAATGAATTGAGGTGGCCATAAACGAGGCCATGGCAGTGCAGTATTGCTACCGTTCAGGAGTATGCAGGTGGCAAAAAACAATATTTTGTTGAATAACTGTCTGGAATAATTCATATCTTAACTTAACCTAATTCTTTTGGTATAAACCTTGCATTTTCTTTAAGAGAAAGGTGTCTCATTTAAGATAAGTGACACCTGTTTTTTATAGAACCTGTTACCCAAAGGATCAATATAATGGCCGTATTACCTGAAGAAGTCAGCAAGGCATGGGAAAACCGAAAAGGTCCCATCATTTTGTCAACGGTGAATAAAGAGGGTATTCCCAATTCCATTTATGCCACCTGTGTTTCCAAATACAGTGAAGATACCCTGGTGGTTGCCAATAATTATTTTTCAAAAACACTGGAAAACATAGAAGCCGGCAGCAGTGGTTCCATCTTGTTTATCACACCGGAAGGCAAATCCTATCAGGTGAAGGGAAGCATTGAATACCACACGAAAGGCACTATTTTCGAGGATATGAAAAAATGGAACCCTGACAAGCATCCGGGCCATGCCGCGACGGCATTGAAGGTTGAAGCGGTTTATAAAGGGGCAGAGAAGCTTCTTTAACCTGAGGTTCACACTTTATTTTTTCGAGGGAGCAGGTCTAAAAAACATCTCTGGTATTGTGATCCTCCCTCAAAAAACTTCGACCGAATCATCAGAGCAGTGCGGCACCTATCACGCCAGCTGAATCCCCCAGCATGTTTCGTAAAAATTTGTCTATCCTGTGGGTAAAATTAATAGTTTAAACCTGGAACTCCACTATCCGGGAAGCAACCGGATCCGTATAGGTAATTTTTATCGCATAGGTTTTGACATTTATACGAGCCGTTGCAATATGTTTTTTATTGGTCCACTCAATGGATAATTCGGTATCCGTTGATTTTAAAAGGTGAAACTCTCCGTTAAATGCAGGATAGCTGTTCCGAAATTCCATGAGGTTTAACAGCCGCTGCACAACAGGTTTTTTAATATCCTCCCGGATCTCTTCTATCGTGTAATTATGACGGTTTATGTTTCTGCCCAACTTTGTTTTTTCCAACAGCTCAATATCATTCTCACCGGCCAGCAGGCCGACATAATATACCTGGGGAACCCCTGGTGAAAAAAACTGAATGGTTCTGGCAGCAATATACGCATCATCGTTACACCCAAGGGCTGAATAATAGGTACAATTTACCTGATAGATATCCAGGTTCTGGTAGTCCGGCCCGGAATAGGATTTCTTTACATTGGAGCCTTTCTCATATAATTTTTCAACGGTCTGATCAATTTGATCCTTTGTCAGCAAGCCGTCTACATCCACCACACCGATTCCGTCGTGGGTATCCAGAGTGGTGATCTGTCGTCGGGGGCATTTTTTCAGCCAGGATTTGAGAGACCGGGTTGTTCCCATGTAAAGGGCGTGAAGAACCAGCATGGGCATGGCAAAGTCGTAACACCAGTATCCTTTTTTCGCAAGTTTGAGCTGATAGGAATAATGTTCATGCACTTCAGGTAAAATCTGTGTATCAAAGGCTGTTGCATAATCGCTGAACCATTCCAGAAGATCCCAGATCTGGGGTTCTAAAAAAAAGCAATTGGTGCCAAGTTCCACGGTTGTATAAGCAATAGCATCCAGCCGGATCATCTTGGGACGATTCCTGGCAAGCCGGATCAAAAATTTGCGCATGATTTCCTTGGTTTTGGGGGAATTATAATCCAGATCAATCTGCTCATTGTCAAAGGTACACCATATTTTTTCCAGGGTACCATTGGGGCGTTCCAGGGTTTGATAAGGGGGGCGGGGCTTCCGGGTATAAATTTTTTCCAGGTCCTCTTTCTTTACCCAGCCGTCGGGGGAAATTTTATCAAAACTGAGAAACATGTCTGCATATTCACTCTCCTTTCCCTTTGCAATATAATCCTGGAAAAAGACAGACTGGCGTGAGATATGGTTGACCATGAAATCGATGATCAGGTCAAAATCCTGGCCTATTTTTTCCACATCCTCCCAGGTACCGAACAGCGGGTCCACCTCATCATAGGTCAAGGGGGCAAATCCTCTGTCCGAAGAAGAAGGATAAAACGGCAGCAGGTGAACCCCTTTGATTGCCTTGGAGAAATATTTACGCAGCACATAGTGCAACTCGGGCAGGTTTGCCCCCAGACTGTCTGGATAGGTGATCAATTGAATTTTATTTTTAATTGTCATTGTTTACCACCTCCCGTTGCTTTTTGGATCAATTGATAATGTTGCATTCCCTCCATCATACCGCCGGCATGGGATTCTTTTGCAAAATATATCTGTTTGGCAGATCTTAATGTCTCAAGTTCAGGGCTATAATTTCCCACCACCACCCCCAGGGTTTCTCCTTTGAGCATTTCTGCATCATTCCCCGAATCACCGCACACCAGAAGATTTTTTAAGGGGATTCCCCATTTATAGCTCAGATACCGGATTGCTTTTCCCTTTGAGGCCCGGTAGGGAAGGATATCCAGGTATCTGTTCTGGGAATAGATCAAAGAGTATCGGAACCTGTTTTTGTTGAGGATATGATGAATCTTGGCCAGTCGGTCTTTACCCGGATCCATGTAATAACTGAGTTTAAAAGGACCTTGAACACTTGCATTCTGGAGACGGACAAAATCGACCTCTTCCAGTCGAGATGCGATCAGGTCAGGGGTCCAGTTTTTTGAAATATGGGTTTCCCACCCCTTATCATTATTAAGAGAATCTCCATAACTGATCCGACTGCCCACACAGGAAATAATAATGTCCGGCATCCTTACCCCGTTGGCCTTCAAAATATCCATGGCAGATTCGAATATCCTTCCCGTGGCAACGCCGAATCCAATTTGCCCCGAGTGTTGTTCAAGCAGGTCCATTAAGGTCTGCAGTTTTTCCGGGTTCCCCCCCAATAGGGTATCATCAATATCGGAGATCAACATATAATCGAGTTTCGCAAGTCGTTTGCCCACACTTTGTTTGGGCTCACTATTTGATATGGATATTTTTTCAGATTGGTGACAAAGCGCTTTCATCTCATGGCAATAGGAGTGTGCATGACCTTCCCATGAATATATTTTACGGGTATTTAAAATTCCATTTTTTGAAAATTCATTCCACTTGTCCGGATGAACAAGAATATCCTTTATCGCAGACGCCAGGGCGACTGTGTCCGTGGGATCCACCAGGGTCCCTGTTTTGCAATTTTCGACAATGTCCCGGGGACCACCGTCATTGGTGGCGACAATGGGCAAGCCGCAGGCCAATGCTTCAAGCAGTGTCAATCCAAAGGGTTCTGTCAAGGCAGGATTAACAAACACCCCCCTTTGTTGGGCTGCAATTCTGTAAAGTTCAGGGACCTCATGCTCAAAATCATGTCGTTTGGGAATGGCCATTTTACCGTACAGATTATACTTATCCATCAACAGCAGCATCTGTGTAAGGACATCTCGTTCACTCTCTTCTTTGTCTGAAATATCTTTGCGGATACCGGCGAATATCGCAAGATTTGCCATGGCCTGGAGTTCAGCATCTTCACCATAGGCCTTTACCAGACCCTGAATATTTTTTCGCTTGTCCGGACGACAGAGAACCAGAATGATGGGTTTATCTGGATGGTTAAAAAAGCGGTTGAGCTCTTGGGTAACCGATGCCTTTGCATACAAGGCTTCTTCTCTTTCCCGGCTGTCTAAAAAAGTGTCCTGATAGTAGGGATAAAATTTTTCAATACCGATACCCGGTGGAAGAACCTTATATGTGGGCAGGGTTCGGTTACGGTAAAGCCCGTATTGAGTTTCGATTTCCTGCCGGGTGCTGGTGATAACCTTTTCCGCGGATTTAAGAATCGTCTCCTCCATCTCAATCCGGTGGTCAATTTTCAATTTGCGATTCATCTCGTTGATATCAAGCCCGTCTTCAAGCAATCGTGCTCGCTTGGACCGCCCCAGGGAATGGCCGGTATAAACCAGGGGAACACCAAAAAAACTGGCCAGCTCCATGGCCACATATCCTGCGTCCGGGTAATGGCCATGAACCATATCCGGGATATCTTTTTCAAGCCGGATAAATTTGATGGTCTTGTCCACAAATTCATCCAAATGGGGCCAGAGCAATTCCTTGCGGATATATTTTTTCCCCCCGCATTGAATCCGCACGATGCGAAACCGGTCATTGACCTGTTCAATGGGCTGGGCATAATCTTCTGAACAGGATTTATCTTGAATCAACCGGGTAAATAAATCTATTTTCCGAATCTGATCACTGGCAGATAGAATGTTACACAGCTCCACCACATACTTGATCTGGCCACCGGTATCGGCATCATGTCCAAGCTCCATATTTTCGGCTCTCACCATCCCATGAATGCTGAACATCTGTATATAAAGGCCCTTTTTATCCGTCATTTTTTTTTTATCCTCCTTTTGAATTCAGTATAGATCCGCTCATCTTCAGGCAAGGCTCCCTTAATCGTACAAATATACCCTGCAAACTCACTGGCAAGACCCATAATGGTTTCAATGGGAAGCCCGTTCAGCCACCCGGCCGCTGATATGGCAGCATAGGCATCCCCTGCCCCGACGGTATCCACAAGCGCTGTTTGCGCAACAATGTCGCACTGGTATCTTTTTCCATGGGAAACCCATTGGCTGCCATGGCTTCCCAAGGTAAGAATCATCAATTCAAGTTCATGGGATCCCATCAACTGATCCATGATTTCTTCAGCCGTATGGTTATCCGTCTTCGTCTCTGGTGATATTTTTTCCAATTCATCCTGGTTCAATTTGAGAACGTCTGCCGCGGCAAGGGATGCCTTGATAACCGCCTGATTATAAGAATCCGGGCGCAGATTGATATCGCAGAAAACCCTTGTTCCTGTTTTTTTCTGGTTCATCACCCGTTGAATCAGCTGAAAACCCTTGTCACTGTGCTGGACGAGGCTGCCAAAATATATAAGCTCACAAGGCTGCTGCAAAAGCTTTACGAGCCGTTCATCAAACGCAATATGCGTCCAGGCAGTATCCGGAATGATGGTAAAGGCGTGCTCCTTTTCGGACATGGTTACCTTAACCGTTCCCGTATCATGGATAGGGTCTATCTGGATATCGTCCAGATCAAAATTATGCTGTTTTAAAAAAGATAAAATCTCCCGGCCCAATGTATCAGCGCCCACTCTGGAAACAAACCGGACCGGGAATCCCAGTTTTTTTAAATGGTATGCAAAGTTAAAGGGTGCTCCGCCAATTCGTTTGTGATGGGGAAACATATCAAAGAGTATTTCACCAAGAACAAGAATCATGATAACCTTAATTTTTTTCTTTGAGTTTAACACCTAAGCATGAAATCACAACAATAGTAGAACATTCGACCAATCTAAGTCAAGGATGGGCTTTTTTACCCAGCAATTATTGGAACAGTGCACTTTTTGGAAGAAGGAGGGGGGGCGATATTCGTTGAACGGCTTTTTCAGGGCCGGGCAAACTGGATACAGGGTCCATTGCCCGGCCGTTTAGGGGCTGGGCAATGGATTGATTTTTCAGGCATGTTTTGAAATGGACATTTGCTGGGATCGTACCCAGGTATTTTGCAGTACTTTGAAAATATCTTGTGGCATATCCGATGGCAGGTCCACAAAGGAAAATTCCTGGTTGATATCAACACTTTTAATGTATTTGCTGTCAAGGCCGGCTTCATTTGAAATGGCCCCCACAATATCTCCTGCACGGACCCCATGGGTCCGGCCCACCTCAATGCGATACCGCTCCATTCCCTTTTTCAGGGGCAGGGCAGGGATTGCCTGGGGTCTGGCGACTTTTGGGGTTGAGGCTCTTTTTCTGGGCGCAGCATCATCCATTGACGGACTTTTTTTTGCAGCCATTGTTTTTTTTGCAGCCATGGGTTTCTTTGCAGCAAGGGGCTTTCTATCAGCAAGGGGCTTTCTATCAGCAAGGGGCTTTCTATCGGCAAGGGGCTTTCTATCGGCAAGGGGCTTTCTATCGGGCCGATGGGTTTTTCTGGAAGCCTCTTCCCGGCTGCGGCTGTCTCGTTGTTCTGGTCGGGCTGTTTTTGTTTTAAAGGCTGGTTTTTCCTTCTGGGCAGCCAGAAGAAAGGGCGTATCCCCATGGGCCAGCTTTGCAAGGGCGGCAGCCACCTGGGTTACCGGGATATCCTGTTCAAGGGCATAGGATTCTATCATGGCCTGGAAAACATTTAAGTCCTGTGAATCAAGGGTCTTGGTAATGGCCTGTTTAAAGTCTGCCACCCGTTTATCATTAATGGCCTTGTTGGAGGGCAGAGAGATTTCCTTGATGCTTCGCTGGGTGGTTCTTTCCAAAACCTTGAGCATCCAGCGTTCATTCCGGTTTACAAACAGGATGGCTTCCCCTGTTCTGCCGGCTCTGCCGGTCCTGCCGATTCTGTGGACATAGGGCTCTGCCTTGGAGGGCATGTCATAATTGATGACGTGGGAGATTCGGTCCACATCCAGGCCCCGGGCTGCCACATCTGTGGCCACAAGGATGTCGATGTGCCCACTTTTTAGCCGGTTAATCGTTCGTTCCCTGGCATTCTGGGCAATATCCCCGTTCAGGGCCTCTACTTTAAATCCTCTGTCCTCAAGGCTTTTTGCCACATCAAGGGTGGAGGATTTGGTTTTGACAAACACGATGACCCCGTCAAAGGTAGCGGCTTCCAGGATACGGATCAGGGCCTGGGCTTTTTTAGCCCCGGCAACCATCCAGTATTGCTGGTTGATGGTGTCCACCCCTGTTGAGTCCGGTTTGATCATGATCTCTTTGGGATCTTTTAAATATTTTTGGGCAATATTCCGGATAGGTCTTGGCATGGTGGCTGAAAAAAGTGCGGTTTGTGATTCCTTGGGGGTTTGCTCCAGAATCCATTCCACATCATCAATAAACCCCATGTGAAGCATTTCATCGGCTTCATCCAATATCATACAGGCGAGATCGGAAAAGGAGACGGTTTTTCTTCGCATGTGATCCATGAGCCGACCAGGTGTTCCCACGACCACGTGGACGCCCCGTTTGAGTTGTTTCAGCTGGATTTCATAACTCTGGCCACCGTATACGGCCAATACGTTCAGCCCTTTTATTTTGGCCCCATAGGTTTTAAAAGACTGGGCCACCTGGATGGCCAACTCCCGGGTGGGGGTTAGTACCAATACCTGGGGCCGTCTGTTATCAATGTCAATTCTGGACAATAGGGGCAATGCAAAGGCCGCGGTCTTGCCGGTACCGGTTCTGGCCTGGCCGATCATATCTTTCCCCTGGATGAGATGGGGAATGGTCAAAGCCTGGATAGGGGTGGGTGTGGTATAGCCCACATCCTGTACTGCTGCGAATACAGGGGGACTCAGGTTCATTTCGTCAAACCCGATCAAGGGTAAATTATCTTGGGACATAGGATTCCTTAAAAAAAAGCCGGTGTTACCGGCAGGGCACATCGAAAATTGTTACCGGCAGGACACATCGAAAATTTAGAATCATACATGGAATTTTCTTCTTATGCAAGAGTTTTTTTTATTTCGAATTGTTTTTGTCTGCCTTCTGGACCAGGGCCTTGGAATGGTGTATCCTGACACCAAATCCAAGTCATCAATTTAGATAGGGAAAGGGGATATTCTCCTCTTTTTCAAGAGTGTTCACTGTGGCTGAGTCCAGCAGTTAAAGTTTTATCATATTATATCATAGGAAAAGGAGAAAAAAATGAAAATTTTAGGCATCTCGGGAAGTTCGCGCAAAGAGGGCACATCCGGGGGAACGAAACTGATCCAAACGGTTTTGGAAAACACCGGTGTTGAATATGAACTAATATCCTTGAGAAATAAAACCATTGGGGGCTGTATTGCCTGTCTTGGGTGCGTTAAGGACAATATCTGCAAGGTAGAGGATGATTTAAAGCCCCTGAGGGAGAAAATCGTCGCAGCCGATGCCTATGTGATTGGGGCTCCCAATTATTATTCCACCTTAAATGCCTTGACCCATGCCTTTCTTGAACGCTGGTACCAGTTTCGGCACCAGACAGGCCGTACCCTGTGGGGAAAACTGGCTGTTGCTGTGGGGGTTGGCGGGACCAGTGGGGCAGCTCCGGCGGATGAACTGGAAAAATTTTTCATGTATAATTTTATCGAAACCGTGGCCAAGGTAACGGGTCAGGGGGCAGCTTCCTGTTATACCTGTGGTCATGGCGAAACCTGCCAGGTGGGAATTCCCATGATGATCCACGGCCCCGGGGTCAAGATAACCGATAATATTATTCCCAATGTGGAAAAACAGGCCGATGTGATGGCTGCTGCTGTCCAGGCAGGTAAATTGCTGGGAGAGCGGCTGACCAATGGCCATGACAGGGTAGCTGTGACCCAGCGTATGCGGGATAAAATGATGTCTCGGTTTGGAGAAACAGCCTAGAATTTTCGGATTAAAATAACCCCTGCCGTTATCAGGGCAATCCCTGCAAGACGCTGCCAGCTAATGGGTTGAACCGACACGCCCAGAAGACCGAAATGATCCAGGAGCACGGCCATTATAAGCTGTCCTGCCACCACAAGGCTAAAGGTCAGGGCCGCTCCCAGTCGGGGGGTTAAAATGATGGTAGCGGTAACATAAAAGGCGCCTAGAAAGCCGGCCGACCAAACAGACCAATGGGTGTCTGCTGCATGGCGGATACTTGTAAACTCAATCCGGGTGGCCAAAGCATAGCCAAAAAGGACAAGGGTTCCCACGGCAAACGATATCAGAGCGGCATAGACAGGGCTTTCAATGGCCCGTCCCATTTTTCCATTCAATCCTGCCTGCAATGGTGCCATCATGCCGGCAACCAGGGCAATCAACAAAAGGATCAGCTTCATTATATGTGTGTCTCCATTGGTATTCGTTATTTGGTATTCGTTATTTATTGCTCGGATTGGCCAAATATTGCGTCTTTCTAATAATCGACTAACCGGCCCTCTGTCAAGTTTTTTGCTAAACTTTGTCAGCCCCCGTCAAAGGGGGATTGATTTAAAAGGATTGGAAATTCATAAAAATTGGCGTATTATGAGCCTGTCAAAAAGGGGGGGGTATTTCCCATTGGAAAATCTGGACGATATGATTCGTCATTGGAATTCGTGGTTTTAATAAAAAGGTCATTATCTAAGGAGCGTGAATGTCAGATTTTAATCTGTCAAACTGGGAAGAGCATCTGGTATCCCCTGAAACCGTTTTGAATCATATTAAGCCTGGGATGACCGTTTTTATCGGGACGGGTCCGGCTGCCCCCAGAACCTTGATAACCACTTTGCTGGATGTGGATGCCCACAATATCCGTGACCTTGAACTGATCCAGCTGGCAGTCCAGGGGGACACCATCCTTTCCGTTGAAAAACTCAATGCCCCCAACTATCGGCTGAAAACTTTTTTTTCCGGGTTTGTCTCCTGGGATACCATCTCCACGGGCCAGGTGGATTTGATCCCTGCCTACTCGTCTGAAATCCCGCAAATTATTAAGTCCCGCAGAATAGAGGTGGACGTGGCCTTTATCCAGATTACGCCCCCAGATGAATCCGGCTATTGCAGTCTGGGGGTTGCCGTGGATGTGGCCCGCGAAGTCATGGAACATGCGTCTCTGGTCGTAGGAGAGATCAATTCAAAAATGCCCTTTACCTACGGGGATACCTTTGTTTCCATTGAGGATTTTGACCTGCTGATCCGGTCTGACCGGGAGCCGGTCACCTATGAAATCCCTCGTGTAACAGAGACCATGAAGAAGGTGGCGTCGAATGTGGCATCGGTGATCAAGGATGGGGATTGTCTCAGTTATTCCATGGGCGCTTTGTTTGAGGCCCTGGTGCCCTATTTGTCCGATAAAAAGGATTTGGGGTTTCACTCCCTTTATTTTACCGATGCCATGGCAGAACTGGTCAATTCCGGCGCGGTCAATAACCGCCGGAAATCCCCTTTTCGTGGTAAATCCCTGGCGTCTTATGCCCTGGGAACCAAAGAGCTGATGACCTGGCTTGACAGGAATCCCCTGGTGGAATTTCAGGGGATAGACTGGGTATGCAATCCCAAGTTTATTTCTAAAAACCCCCAATTTGTGTCCATTTACGAGGCCCGGAAAATCGGTATAATGGGCAGTGTTGCCTTTCCCCTCAAAGGAGCGGTTATAACAGGGCCGGGGGAGGGCATTGATTTTTTTAAGGGGGCTGAAGCGTCCAAGGACGGCCGAACCATTATCGGTCTTCCCAGCCGGAATGCCGAGGGTAAATCCAATATCCTGGCGAGTATTCAAAATTATGCCAACCAGTTGCGGTTGAAGGAATCGGTCCATATGATCGCCACGGAATACGGGGTGGCCGTCCTCAAGTGGCGGTCCCTGAGGGAAAGGGCCCAGGCCATCATCGACATTGCCCATCCCGATGACAGAGAGGACCTGATCAAGCAGGCCCGGGAGCGAAAAATCATTTATCCCAACCAGATTTATGTGACCCGTTCCGCCCATCTGTATCCGAGTCATATTTTTCATACAAAAAGGTTTAAAGGCGGAAATGATATTCGGTTTCGTTCCATGAAGCCCTCGGATGAAGAGGCCATGAGGCGATTTTTTTACCGGTGCACCCGGGAAATGATTTTTTATCGGTTCTTTTATTCCATCAAGACCATGAGCCACGATAAAATGCAGGAATATGTGAACGTGGATTATGAACGAGAGGTCTCCATCGTTGGTTTCGGCGGGGAAAAAGGTGATGGGAGAATTATTGCCGAGGCGCGGCTGATCCAGGAAGAAACCTCGAATTTTGGGGAAGTGGCCTTTCTCATTGATGCCCCTTACCAGGGAATGGGGGTGGCCTCTTATCTCCTGGGATTGCTCATCATCGAGGCCCGGAAACGGGGGCTTGCAGGACTGACCGCCCAGGTGCTCGCTGAGAATCAAGCCATGATCAAGGTGTTTGAAAAAACAAAGTTGCCCCTGAAAACCAATCTGGACAGCGGGGTTTATCAGGTGAAAATTAGTTTTTAGTTGCGGAAAGTACGATTTGGAAAAGAATCACCGCCACAGCATTGGCCACGTTTAAAGAATTTTTTTTCCCGAACATGGGAATGTGGACGGTATCGTCCACCATGGGCATTACATGGGAGGAAATCCCGTATTCCTCATTGCCAAATACAACCACCCCTTTGGGAGGCCAGGCAAATTCATGGCAGGGAACAGATCCTACCGCTGTTTCCACGGCAATGATTCGAAAGCCCTGGCTTTTTTTTTCCACCAGGGTTTGGGCAAGGTCTGATGTTTTTTCCTGGGATATCCATTCCTGGGCGCCCATGGCGGTCTTTTGAACCTGGGGATGTTCTTTGCCCAGGGTGTTTCCCAGGATGACAGACCGGACACCGGCCGCATCACAGGTTCGAAAAATAGATCCCACATTAAAAAGACTCCGAAGCCCGTCCAGGGCCACCTGGTAGTGGAAATCGGGTAATTTTACACCAGGGGTCGGCCGGTCCTGAAAGGTGATGGGCTCAAGAAGTGTGTCATCCCTTAAGGGGGTGCCTGCGGCCCTTCGGTGGAACTGGATGGCATCAGAAATATATTCGATCCGGGGTCTTGTGCCACTTCCGGGACGAGGGGGCAAGGGGAGATGTATCCATTTTAATATGGTTTCGTATCGGGAGCAAAAATCCTCAAAGGCAGCTTCCGTTACCCGGTTTGTGGCAATTTTCTGGTAAAAAGCCGATAACCAGCCAATGATATGCCGATGCTGGTTTTTTTCAGCAAGGCATAAAAACTTTTTTTGGGTAAATCCAAAGGTGTCCATGACATCACTTATACCAGTCTTTGAACCCCGAAGGAATCAAAATATAGGTTTGACACGGACTAAAAATCTACCAGAATAAGGAGATAATTATGAAAAGACCTGAATTCAAAATAGGCCAAACCACGATTGGTGTTTCAGATCATTGTTTTTTTATCTCTTCTTGGATCAGATGTATTATCATGGACTCCATCCAGCTTATAAACCTATCGGCTGTCTCTTCATCTTGTTCGAACGCCCTCTGGAGTGCATTTTCGCTAACTTGAAAGATAAACAGCCCTAATAGTTTCGCATTTTTTTCAGGGATATCTACTTCATATTGTTTTAGATACCCGGCTATTTTGTCTGCTACTTTTAGGCTGTACGTTTTTTTTATTTTACGTATTCCGGGATATATTTCTGATACGTAGAATAGTTCAGTTCGTAATCGGTGGCTGAAGGGAAAACCCTTATAAAAGCTTTTGCCAAGATTGATGAAAAACTGATCCATCGGAATCTTGAGCAAGTATTCGGCCTCAAATTGGTCCAGTTTTTCCTCTGCCATGTTCAGCCATTTTTGATACAAAGCAGCAATTACCGCTTTGGTATTGGGAAAATACTGATAAACTGTCGCCACCGGAATTTTAGCTTCTTGGGCGATTTTGAGAGCGGTGATCCCTTCAACTCCCTCTTTTTCTAACAATACAAATGTCGCATTGAAAATTTGATTGACCTTGTCTTTGGCGCGCTTTTGGGTCGGTTGCTTGCGCGGTTCCAATGAATTTTTTGACATAATACTTAATTTCCACAAGAATGATAAAATGCTACAGGAGGGAGAGTCGTATACCCACACTGATCAAAAATATTGACAGTTAAGTTTAATCCCGTGGCAGCTCAGTTTTTTTAAAATAGCGGATTCTCTTGAATCGTTTCGATTACTTTGCACCGGATTTCAAAAAAAGTAAATAAAATTCATTTTTACTTGACAACTTTCTTGTTTTATATAAACAATCATAAACATGAATATTATTTACTTTTATAAAATTATCAACAAAAACATCCAAAATAAGGAGGGAACATGGGGCGATTTACAAAAGGAGTTTTTAAAATTCTTTCGGGAGCAGTCATTGTCTGCATCATTGCCGTTGCAGGTGTCTGGTTTTATGTCCATCAGCAGCTACCGGAACTGGATGGGGTTATCATTCAAAAAGGGATCAGCCAGCAGGTAGATATTCGTCGGGATCAGTGGGGAGTGCCCCATATTCAGGGGGACTCGTTGGAAGACGCCTATTTTGCATATGGATTTACAATAGCCCAGGATCGCCTTTTTCAAATGGAACTGCAGCGTCGTCTGGCCAGGGGAGAGCTCTGTGAAATATTGGGAAAAGATCTGTTGAAAGTGGATAAAATGTTTCGCACCTTGCAATTTCGGCGTTGGGGAGAGCAGTATCTGCAGGATTCAGCCTCGATCAATCCGAAAGCCCTCGCTACACTGGATGCATTTATGTCTGGGGTAAACGCTTTTATTAAGCAAGGTAGGTTACCCATAGAGTTTAAATTGCTTGGATTTAAACCTCGGCCATTTACGCGATTGGACTGTACGGCGATGGCGGGTTACATGGCCTATTCATTCACATTCGGGATTCAGCGTGACTCCCTGCAGACCATGCTGAAGTCAACCTTGAAAGAGGCGGATCTAAAAAACATCTTTCCTGCTCACACTCTTGAAAACCGGATGACTATCCTTGATCCAGATGGATCCGCTGGATTCAAGTCAACTGCAAAAATGGATTCTAAAACACTCCCAACCCACTCGGATAGTATAATTGACACGTCTGATCAATCGATGGCAGTGATGCTCAAGCAGCTTCAGGATACGCTATTGACGGCAGCAACTATCGATCCTCCTTTCTTGGGGAGCAATTCCTGGGTATTGGGTCCCAAGCGCAGCAAGAGTGGCCATGCATTGATCGCTAACGATCCTCACATCGGCATTGCTAATCCAGGAGTTTGGTACGAAGCTCATATTCGTTATCCGGGATACGAAAACTATGGGTATCACCTGCCTTTAATACCGTTTCCCATGATAGCCCATAATTCCATAAAAGGCTGGACGGTCACAATGCTATTGAATGACGATATTGACCTGTTCCAGGAAACCTTTGACCCACAGAACCCTAACCGGGTAATGTATAAGGGAAAGTGGGAGGAGATACAGACCTACCAGGAATCGATCAAAGTTAAAGGGGAGGCTGATGAGCTCTTAACCATACGCATTACACCACATGGCCCTATCATCAGTGACTATATTAAGGAGTACAAAGGAAATCCGTTAGCTGTTCACTGGATCGCATTAACCGAAAAAAATCCGATTCTGGATGCGATATATGAGATGGGCATAGCAAACAATATTGTTGAATTTGAAAAAGCTGTCTCACAACTGGTGGCACCCGGCTTAAACCTTTCCTATGCGGGTGCCAATGGGGATATCGGCTGGTGGGCGGTGGGACGTTTTTCCATCCGTCCGGAGGGTATTTCCGGACACGAAATCAATGATGGAAGTAACGGATCTGCGGATTGGCTGGGAATTGTTCCATTTGCACAGAATCCTAAACTGATCAACCCGGACAACGGTATGATTATTACAGCCAACCACCTGCCGACCTTAAAACCGGTGGGGCCATTACCCCTGGTGACTGGATATTTCCGACCTGCGGACCGGGCCCGTCGAATTCATCAATTGCTTACAACCCGGGAAACCTGGACAACACGTGAACTGATGCAGGTTCAGACCGATAATCAATTGGGATATGGTGTTGAAATGACACAGAAAATTATCGAGACAATTACCACGCCCAAAGTGATTTTAAATCCCGTAGAAAAGCAGGCTCTCAAGGCAATTAAGGATTGGGATGGTAACATGGACCTGACTTCGACAGGAGGAACAATTTTTCAATTTACGACTTATCATATTTTAAAAAATGCGTTGGGTGACTTTATGGATGATGAGCTGCTCAAGCGCTATTTGAATTTGGTACCCCACTGGGATTACCTGAAACGAATCCTGAATGGGCATGCAACCCCACTTCAAGGGCGGAACAATACGACTCCCAAAAGTTTGCAGGATTTAATTTTGTCTGGATTTCAGGATGGTGTTAAAGAGATGCAGGAGAAACTGGGAGACGATCTGGGCGATTGGCAATGGGGAAAAGTGCATACTATCGAGTTTGTCCACCCGGTGGGACGCAAAAAACCGCTGAATTATCTATTTAATGTGGGCCCTTTTCCTAGCCCGTCTGAGTTTACATCGATTAACAAGATGAAATCAAATATCGGTGATCACAACTATAAGGTTACTTCATTACCCTCAACCCGACGTTTGATTAATATCGGAGATCCTGATCAGAGCTACAGCATTCTGCCAATCGGTAATTCAGGGAACTTCCAGAGTGACTTTTATGATAATCAGGCTCAGATGTTCATTAATGGAGAGTATCGAAAGATTGTATTCACCGAAGCACAGATAAAACAGAACATCCGGCATCATTTGGTTTTACGTCCTGAATAGCCAGATAAAGTGATAGGATTTTCTTTATCGATTCAATCAATGCCGAAATATTAAAAGTCAACAGATATATGCCGGTTATTTAGTTCTTTTCCCGTGCAGATCTACGAACACTGTGAGAAAAAAGGTGGACAACATGACAAACTTTTTTTGGGTAAATCCAAAGGTGTCCATGGCATCTCTTATACCAGTCTTTGAATCCCGTGGAAATTATAATTTGCGTTTGACGCATACCCCCCCCCCAGGATCAGGGAAAGTAGGTGCAGCTACCTACATAAAATTTAGGTTTCTCACCGATTGTTATATAAAGTATTCTTATATAATCTAAAGCTCTATCAGAAATATGGAGGCACCTATGCTAAGACCTGAATTTCAAATAGGCCAAACCACCATTGGACAGCTGGTGGACCTTGTGGCAGATCAATTTAACAAAAACAAAGCCGTTGAATATTACGAATACGCCATCGATCACACCTGGGGCCAGTTCAAAGGGGTATGCAATGATGTGGCCAAAGCGTTCATGGCCCTGGGCGTTGAACGAGGGGACAAGGTGGCCATATGGGCAAACAATGTTCCCCAATGGCTGTATTCACAATACGGCACCGGTAAAATGGGGGCGGTATTGGTCACGGTCAACACCAGTTACAAAAGTTTTGAACTCGAATACCTGATGTCCCAGTCCGATGCCTCCACCCTGGTGCTTATCGGCGGCGTACGGACCCATGACGAATATCTCAAGGTGATCCGGGATGTCTGTCCGGAGCTGGATCATTGTGAACCCGGGCAACTCAATTGCGTCCGTCTTCCCCTGCTCAAAAATGTGGTGTATATCGGTCCGGAAGCGGACAGGCTCAAGGGCATGTATGGATGGGAAGAGATCCTTGAAATGGGCAAATCCGTTTCAAATGATCAATTGCAGATTCGCCAGGAATACCTGTCTCCCGATGATGTCATCAACATGCAGTACACATCAGGTACCACTGGATTTCCCAAGGGGGTGATGCTGACCCATACCAATATCATCGGTAATGCCAAAAGCCTTGGTGAACGCATGAACCTTAGTTTTCGGGACAACCTGTGCATTCCTGTTCCTTTTTTTCATTGTTTCGGCTGTGTCCTGGGTACACTGACCTGTGTGGTGTCAGCAGCCACCATGTCCCCGGTGATCCAGTTCAAACCCGACATGGTGCTCAAAATTGTGGAGGCAAACCGTTGCACAGCACTTCATGGTGTTCCCACCATGTTTATTGCCGAGCTTGAAGAAATGGATAAAAAAACCTACGATACTTCCAGCCTTCGCACCGGCATCATGGCAGGTTCTCCTTGCCCCATTGAGGTGATGAAAAAAGTAGTGGACCGAATGGGTGCCAGGGAAATGACCATCGTGTACGGCCAGACAGAGGCATCTCCGGGCATCACACAGACAAGACCGGATGATTCCCTTGATCTGAGGGTCAGCACGGTGGGCCGCGCCCTGTCCAATGTCGAGGTTAAAATAGTGGATCCTGTATCGGAGAAACAAGTCGGCCCCGGTGTTCAGGGGGAACTGTGTACCCGTGGCTACCATGTCATGAAAGGGTATTACAAACTGCCTGAAGAAACCGCCCGGGCAATTGATGACGGGAACTGGCTGCATACAGGAGACCTGGCGCAGATGGATGAAAACGGGTATTGCAAGATCACAGGCCGCATCAAAGACATGATTATCCGGGGCGGGGAAAATATTTACCCAAGAGAGATAGAAGAATTTATCTACACCCATCCCAAGGTTCTTGATGTCCAAGTCGTGGGGATTCCCAGCCTTAAATACGGGGAGGAAGCTGCCGCCTACATCCAGCTGAGAATCGGGGAGACGGCTGAACCCGAAGAGTTTACCGCTTTTTGCCGGGATAAAATCGCTTTTCACAAGATCCCGGCATTTTTCTTTTTTGTTGACGATTATCCCAGCACAGCATCGGGCAAAATCCAGAAATATAAGCTGCGGGACATGGCGACAAAGCTTTTGAATCGGCAGGATGCGGCAAAGGTGGCCACGGCATAGCATGAACAAGGACACTGGTCTTTGTCTCGGATCAGCGTCAGTTATAATTCACTATATTATATGAATTATAACATACCCCCCGGGGGGAGGTGTCAAACGCATGGGAAAATTTTTTTCCCCAATTGTTTACGGAATAACAGACAAGGCAGTACTTCAGGCCCAACAGGCGTCAGAAAATGTTGAAGAGTTAGGAAATTCCGCAAAGGAAATTAGTAAAGTCGTTGAAACCATCAACGATATCTCTGAGCAGGTAAACCTTTTAGCGCTGAATGCCACCATTGAAGCCGCCAGAGCAGGCGAGGCCGGTAAAGGATTTGCTGTTGTGGCTAATGAAATTAAAGATTTGGCCAAACAGACGGCTGCCGCTGCCCAAGAGATCAAAGAAAAAATCACCCACACCCAAGAATCAACAGAAAAAATTGTACATGAAATTAAAGATATTTCTGAAGTTATAAGAGATATTAATGATATAGTGGCAACCATTGCGACAGCAGTGGAGGAGCAGGCTGCAACGACCAAAGAGGTTTCAATAAACGTTTCACAAGCATCCCAAGGCATCCAGGAAGTAACAGAAAACGTAGCCCAAAGCTCAGCAGTTGCCAGAGAAATTGCACGTGATATCGCTGCCGTGAATCAAGAGGCAGAGGAAATTTCTTCCAGCAGCAATAAGGTGAACATGAGTGCAGAAGAACTTTCAAAGCTGGCAGAAAAATTAAAGGAAATAGTAAGTAGGTTTAAGCTTTCATAGATACTCAAAAAGCGATCATATGGTATCTATACGAGGTTTCGACTGGAAATTAACGACGTGTACTGATATTTTAAAGACTCAGCCCAGGCAAAATTTATTATGCATTCCCCCCCCTCCATGAATGCATACGGTTTTTTAGATTGACAAAAATCATAGCGAAACGTAGTTATTAATATAAGTTTTGTAAATTGGATATGATGTCAAGTATTGTATGATGGGTAAGATGCCCAATAACAAAATATTGATTTAAGTACGTACTCTCACTTAACCGTCAGCTTGACGATTAAAATATTTTGTCGGTTACCAACCATTTTATTTTTGTAAATTATGTTTGAGGATTCATTTATATGATTTATCATAACATCATGAAAAACAGTTTTTTATTATTTATAATACTGGCGATTAGCCTTTTCAGTCTACCTGCATTTTCTCAAACAACGGATGATACGCCATTATTAGGCTTGCCCGGAGATAACCTGGACCTTTATGCCGTATTAGATCTTTTTCAAAAATCAAAAACCATTGAAGCCTTTGAAAAATCATTAAACCAAGAAAAAACCGGAATCAATAATCTGGATTTAAATCTGGATAACAAAGTTGACTTTATCAAAGTGGTTACTAAACAGAACGATACGTCTTTTTCAGTTATACTTCAGGCTGATATCAGTGAAAAGGAGATACAAGATGTAGCCGTTATTCTAATAGATAAAGACAAAGATGAGAAAGTTACATTGCAGATTGTCGGTGATGAAGATTTGTATGGTAAAGATTATGTTGTTGAACCTAAAACGGCTGCAACTCCTGCCATTACAGCTAATCCCGCATATACCGGTGACGATCCTGTTACGGTGAGTGTTCCGGCATCAACTACTGTTGTCGTGGTTGAAACATTACCAATCGTGCAATATGTGTATTCTCCTGTGTATGTACCCTATTATCCTCCCTATCATTACGCCTATTATCCACCCTATTTTGCAGCGTTTACTGTAATGGCGGTTGGTATTTATCGCCATAACAATTATCATCACCATCGCGGTTATCATGGTGGTCCTCATGGTCGTCCTCATGGTGGTCCTCATGGCGGTGGTGGCAACAAAGTAACGGTTCATAACACAAATAATTTTAATAACTATAATAAGTCCAGAAATCGTTCTAATACAGTGAACAAAAATAATGCCAATCGGAATTATAATAAAAATAATGTTTCAAATCGTCCATCCAAAGGGACTTCGCCATCGACACGTCCGTCAAAAGGAGATACTGGTCAGTTTAAAGACCGCTCGACAAACAGCAGCCCGGGCTCTAAAGATCGCTCGAGTGCCGGTTCCATGGACCGTGGTAACACACAACAGCGGAAAAATAGCAGTGGAATTTCTAGCGGGAAAAGCACCCAGCGACAAAACTCAAACGCCTTCGGTGGTTATAATAAAGGAAACCAGACAAGAAATTCCAGCAACCGGGGACATAAAAGCATGTCATCAGGCAGAGCCGGTGGTGGTAGCCGTGGTGGCAGCCGTGGTGGCAGACGCTGATGATAAACGACCTGGAACCATTCAGCCGATTTCAAAAAGGAAAAAAATTATGATGCGACAGATCAATAAGGCAAAAAAAAAATTTAGGGTTGAACCCTCCATGGTGATTTTCATGATCGTCATGTTTATTACGTTGATGACGTCAAATTTATCCCTGGCAGAAGAGATGAATCAACTTAGATTTGACTCTCCTGATGAGGCGGTAAGAGTTTTGCTCAAAGCGTTGAATTCAAAGGATATAAGTGCCCTGGAAGCGATCTTCGGTCCCGACAGCCGGGATCTCATAACCTCCGGCGACCCGGTAGCGGATCAGTCCGGCCGTGCAACTTTTCTCAAATTGTATGGTGAGAAAAACGAGCTGAAGCAGACCGCCGACAGGGCGATTCTCATTATTGGGAATGATGATTGGCCCTTTCCCATCCCCATCGTGGAAAAGGATGGGGCCTGGTTTTTTGACAGCATAGAAGGCAGTGATGAAATCCTGGCACGAAGGATCGGGCGGAATGAATTGGATGCCATTCAAGGCTGCCTGACCTATGTGGATGCCCAGCAGGAATACATACGCACGGACCATGACACAGACGGTCTTTTTCAATATGCCGAAAAATTTAGAAGCGACAAGGGGATGAAAAACGGTTTATACTGGGATGTAAAAAAGGGTGAAGAAAAGAGCCCCATGGGTCTCTTGGTCGCCTCAGCCCTGGAAGAAGGTTATCGTGGCAAGCCAGACGATACCCCCGTTCCTTATCACGGGTATTATTATAAAATTTTAAAGGGTCAAGGAAAGAATGCACCGGAAGGCGCTAACGACTACATGGTAAAGGGAAGAATGAGTGGCGGTTTTGCACTTTTGGCCTTTCCTGCCAGGTACGAATCTTCAGGTATCATGACCTTTATGGTGAATCAGCTTGGGGTGGTTTATGAGAAGGACCTAGGCATGGATACCGAGAAAGAGGCTCAGAACATTAAGCTTTTCAATCCTGACAGCTCCTGGGAAAAAACGGAAGAATAAGATATCCAGATACAAAAAAGAAGAAAAAACATGAATATAAGCGCTTGCTTGAAAATTTTTTCTTCCCGGATAGGTGGTATCCTTGCGGTGAGTATCCTTTTTTCCCCAGGCACTCTGGTGATGAAGGAAAAAACCCTGATGGGAGATTGTGCCCTGTCCCTCCGAAAAATTAGGTAATGCCTGTAATTATAGATAAATTTATTATCAAAGATTAAATCTTTATTCTGATATTTAAATGGATTTTCAGGGAATTACATACACTGAATATCAAAATAAAGATGTTACTGAACGGAGAAATCTGAAATTTTGCTAAAGTTGTTGTTTTCAATCGTTGTTTCGCTTTTTAAAAATCACTCTGCCCTTGCTATGGAAAACCTTGCACTGCGCCAACCGTTATCCATATACCATCATTCCAATAAACGACCTAAAATCCGATTACGAGATCGATTATTTTGGTTTTTTTTATAACGGTATTGGAAAAATGCCGTTATCATTGTAAAACCTGAAACCGTAATCGGCTGGCATCGTAAAGGGTTCAAAATTTTCTGGACCCGGAAATTTCGAAAAAGAGGACACGGAAGACCTAAAATATCAATTGAAATCAGAAACCTTATTAAGACAATGGCCAACGAAAATCCAACATGGGGTGCACCGCGCATTCATGGAGAGTTGTTGACTCTGGGTATTGAAATTGATGAAACAACGGTCTCAAATTATTTGAAGCGTTCAGGACAGGAAAGCCTCCCTCCCAAACATGGCGAACATTTTTAGAAAACCATATGCATAATACCTTTGCTATAGATTCCTTCACTGTACCAACCGCCGAATGGACCGCACAACAGATTGTTGAAGCATGCCCATGGGATTCAGCACCGAAATATCTATTAAGAGACCGTGACGGAATTTATGGCAAGGTTTTTCAAAATCGAGTTCGAGGTATGGGAATAGAAGAAATAAAAATTGCAGCAAAAAGTCCATGGCAGAATCATTATTGCGAGCGAGTAATCGGGAGTATCAGGAATGATTGTGTTAACCATCTGATTGTTTTGAATGAAGATCATTTGAAGTGTGAGCTTTCCGAATATTTCAAATATTATCATGAGGATCGCACGCATCTTGGCCTGGATAAAAATTCACCATCAGGAAGGCCTGTCCAGGAAAAACCTGAAACTGGAAAGGTGATTACTTTGCCCCGTGTTGGTGGCCTTCATCATCGATATGAGTGGCGCAGAGCGGCATAAGAAAATTTTATTTACAGTATATCCAACTTGAGCTAATTTACAGATATTTGATTTTGACCAAAACTCAGCTTCATTTATTGATCACTTTTTCAAAGAGCAATATTTTTTTGGGAATTATCATGTCAAGTTTCTGAATTCCCTTGGAGTTGAGATTTGTGACCTGGTCTTGTTTCAAATTAAACTATAATTCTGTCCAGATTTAATTTTTTTGATGGACAGCGAATTTGACCCAGCGATTATCTATTACTACCGGTCAGAATGCTCGAATAGCAATTTGTGACAATGACTCTATGCTGATTACATTGAATACCTTTCCGAGTGTGGAATATATTCAGTACCAACCTGTAGGCCCCAGTATACTAAAATAGAACGAATTCGGCACTGATCAAAATTATTCAAATGTTTTCTATTTCCTTTAGATTTTAAAGTTTCCATATGCAGAAAACTTGAAGCGGCAAAAATGAAATCGGATAGATTTTACCTGATACTTGATGGCCTGGTACCCGTATTTCTGGGACTTAAAGAAAATTAAAGAGAATTCAGGGATTGGGAATTGTTGGTATTAAGCCATATAACAGCAACTTGGTGTTTTATTTTACAAATTCTTAATTCTCATGTAGTGTAAATCGTTTGTATCAAGAGGCCAACCCTTTAAAAATAAATACTAAAAATTTGGGGCCTAATTGTAATGACAAAAGAAATTTACGATTATGAAGTCAGGTGTAAGGCTTGTTATAAAAAATTCACAACTCAACTATTAGAAAGCCATGAGAAAAATTTATGGCTTGTGGACAAAAAAGACTGGTATTGCGAAACGTGCAAAACTGAGTATTTCGAAAAACAGGCATCCAAATTGGCAAAATCTCATGCCAAAATAGGCTTTCCTACACTCATTGGGACCCCAAAAACAGTTTCCTGGGCAGAAAAAATCAGGGCTGACCTGATCAACAAAGTAAATTTTTTGAAAAAAAGTCTTGTATTTAATGATGATGATAAAAAGAAAGAAACATCAGATCTGGCATTTGATTTGTTTTTACAGGAGTGGCAGGAAAAAACAGATGCCAAATGGTGGATAGATAATAGAAAAATAACTGTTCGGAATATCTCCGATAGAATTCAAAAATTATCAGGTTCTTTCGATTAAATAAAGAATTAGAAACTATCCTCCAGCCTTTACAGCTTTATACCCAAGCGTATTTACGCTTTGTTTTAAAGTGGTTTCCCGTGAATGGATGGCAATGCCCATCAGTGAATTTATCGGGCTTATTTGGAAAGAATTTGTTGTAATTCCCATGCCTCTCTGATAGCAATTTGGTATTGACTGGTAGATCAATTGAACGCCTTTCCCTGAATATTCATACTCAACAATAAGTATCCGAAACTGGAGTATTCGGAGCCTGAAATAGTTTAGAATACCAATTCAATTATGAATTCTGATGGTTACGTGACATAATCTTTTAAGGGGAGATTTCTCCTTGCCTTTTTCTTTAATCTTTAAAATTTTATTGACAGCGGTTTCTCTGTATTCTTATTAAAAATTAAATGGAATTCACTGGGAGGCATACCCCAATCCACCGCCTAAAAAAAGAAAAACCCCGTTGCGCTTGATGGATCAAGCCGATAGAGTGTTTGTGCGACCAAAAACCTATCATCAACGGGGTGAAACAGAGTATGACACAAGGCGTATTACCATTCAAGTACGAAGAAGAAAAATCAAATAGCGGGATGACAGCCCTGGCGGGGTTACCACTGTATCTCGACTTGGCTGAAGTGATTGGCTTGTCTAAATCCATTCAAAAGCACTTAAAGATAAGAACAGGCTCTCAAGGCTGGACAGACACTCAGGTTGTGCTGGCGATAGTATTGCTGAATTTGGCTGGCGGTGATTGTGTTGATGATTTAAAAATTCTGGAAGCTGATCAAGGATTTTGCGCAATACTGGACAAAACAGAAATACACGGGCTGAAACGTAAAGTGCGGAGGGCTTTGGAAAGACGGTGGCGCAAAGAGAAAAAACGCTCGGTGCCGTCACCCTCTGCGGTCTTCAGATATTTATCCAAATTTCATGATGCAAAACAGGAGGAACTTCGTTTGTCTTCAGATGTTAAAGCGTTTATCCCCAGACACAATGAACATCTGAAAGGGCTTCGGGAAATCAATAAAGATATGTGTGCTGGGTTGAACAAGGCAAAGCCTCAAACAACAGCGACCCTTGATATGGATGCGACTCTGGCCGAGACCATGAAAAAGGCTGCTCGCTATTGTTATAAAGGATTTAAATCCTATCAGCCGTTGAATGTTTGGTGGCATGAACAAGGCATTATTCTGCACACGGAATTTCGTGATGGCAATGTACCTGCCGGGTATGAACAACTCAAAATATTCAAGGAAGCTTTGGCCTGCCTCCCGGAAAATGTAAAAAAGGTAAAACTCAGATCAGACACGGCTGGATATCAGCATGAATTATTAAAGTACTGTGAAATAGGTGAAAACGAACGCTTCGGCAGGATAGAATTCGCAATCGGATGTAATGTAACTACAGCATTCAAAACAGCTGTGGTTCAAGTTCCGGATCTTGAATGGAGACCGATTCATAAAAACGAAAAGGGGGTCAAAATAAAAACCGGCAGTGAATGGGCAGAAGTGTGCTTTGTTCCCAATGAATTATGCCATAGTAAAGATACGCCTACATACCGGTATATTGCCAAACGGCAACGCCTTGAGGAGCAACCGCCTTTGCCGGGCATAGAAGGACCCAAACAGTTAGAGTTTCCTTTCCCTACAATGGAAATGCAAGAAAAAAAGTACAAGGTTTTCGGGGTCGTGACCAACATCAAATACACCGACATGAAAGGAGAAACCATAATTCACTGGCTTCATGAGCGATGTGGAAAAAGTGAAGAGATCCATGCCGTAATGAAAGATGATTTAGCCGGAGGAAAATTTCCATCTTCTGATTTCGGTGTAAATGCCGCCTGGTGGTGGATGATGATAATCTCCTTGAATTTGAACGCAATGATGAAAAACTTGGCCTTGGCTCCCATTATGGCAGTTAAACGAATGAAAGCCATCAGGTACTCCGTCATCAATATACCGGGCAGAGTGATTACCCATTCACGCCGTTTGATTCTGCGTTTATCTCAAGGCCATCCGGCATATGACCTTTTTGTTGAGGCACGCAGAAGAATAGCAAAACTCAATGGAGCTTGGGCTCCACCAGGATAAGGGCAGATGAAAAAAACATGTTAGAAATTATATTTTTATGGTTCGTCCAAGGGATAGCTGCGCCTAAAACTTGGTGACATCAGGCAGAGGGACCTTCAAAAAATACTCGCTCATCAAAATAACCAACGCCCCTAAAAAAAATCTCCCCGAATTGCCGATGGCATGGTGCACAAAAAAATAGGCGGTGGATTTGGGGCATAACAGTCTGATTGATCTCCCCTTCTGGATACTCCATAATAAGGGAATACTCCTATCTTTATTGTTTTTCGATTCTGGTAATCGCTGTCTCAAAATGGCAGAAATTTTTTAATTTTACTCACTATAGATGCATTCGTTTCTATTTTTAGATACAGGTCTCCTGGCCTCCCTCCCCCCTGATCTCTTGCCCCCATACCTTTCAAACGAATCTGTTGCCCATTACGGGTATTGGATGGGATAGTTATCACCAACTTCTTTGATTTCCATGTGTGGTAATACGCATAAGGCCCACCTTTTTCCGCCAAATCCTTATTAACTTTAATAGTATCATGGAGATCTTTCCCATGAAGCGGTATTTTGGACCTTGATAGATTCTGCAGCAATTTTTGGGCAACCCAACCCATTTTTCCGGGCAGCGAACTCTTTGATGGAGATTTGCCAAAATTCATGGTTCCAAAAAAGAATCCGCCTTTCATAGAAAAATTAGATCCTTTGAACTCAAATTTTTTACTTCCAGCACCATCAAATTGTTGAACAATATCGCCAAAATTTCTGAACCCAAAAGACTGAGCCAGCTCATCAAACACTTTTTGAATATCTGTTCCTTTAAAAATATCCTGGTCAGAATAACTTTGCCGAAACTGCGTATATGCATCAGCAGAACCATATTGATTCCGCAAAGAATCGTAATCCTGCCTTTTCTTTGAATCAGACAATACAGCATAAGCCTCATTTATCTGTTTCATCGTATCAAGGGCAGCAGGATCATCCATATTTCTATCCGGATGATATTTAACTGCCAGATCCCGATACGCTTTTTTTATCTGCGTCATATCGGCATCTTTTGAAACATTTAATATTTGATAATAATCCTGGGTTTCCATAGTTATTCTTTTGGGGATTCATCCTTTTAATGTAATACCACTTTTCTAATTGATCTGTTTTACAACTTCTGCCTCAGAATTATCTGAATGGATGGTCTCAGAAATCACCTTATTTGTAATGGCATATCTTCTACATGCTTTATTTACGAGGGACTTAATGGCCTACAAATATCAATTTGCCGGATAATCAACCCGTTCCTTCAGTTCTTTACCGCACTTAAAAAAGGGTAATTTCTTGGCAGGGATCTGAACCTTTTCCCCTGTTTTGGGGTTCCTTCCGGTATAGGGCTCGTAATCTTTAATAAAGAAGGAACACAGCCCCCTAATTTCAACTCTTTCACCATTAAGAAAGGCTTTGGCCATTTCTCCAAAAAATATTTCAATAACCTTGGAGGCTTCATCTCTGGTCAAGTGACCTTTCTCTTTAAGTTCCTGAATCAGTTCAAGTTTGTTCAATGTTTATTCCCTTAATCACAATATGGTTTGGCAAAGAATAACATTTACCTGCCTGGGCAAAATATTACAAGGTCAAATCTTTAATCCAAAGGTGATGCCGCAAAAGATGAAGGGCCCTACCTCAGAAAATTGATACCGAGGTTAAGCCACTTTTTTTATCATATCGAAGTATTTCTGCGGTCAAGGATTAGTATCCTAACCTGGACAAGCCAGAACCAAAAAGGTTTCATTTAATAATAAGCGAATGTATAATGAATATCCAATAAGAAGAATTTGGTCAAGACCCGTTCCGGTCTGATCACCTTGCAATCGTTGATTTGATCATTTTAACAAACTCTACCCTCATTTCATTTGAACAGCAAAACTCTCTCGCTTCGCTCCCTCAAACAGTTGCTGTTCTATCATTCCATTCGGCAAGAGTTTGTAAAAAATGATCAAAAATACGCTCTTTACAAGGCAATCAAACCTCCACTGGAAACCGTGCCTAATCCAAAGGAGGTCAAGTATGCTTTTTACAGAAAGATACTCCAAACAAATATCTGGTGTTTTACATTGTTACGATCGTGTCATTATTCAAGGTACTGTTCCCGGAATCTGTTACGCAAAAGGCATGACCAGTTATCTTTATTCAAATAAAGTTAGAATTTTTGATTACCCAAAATTTGCCGAACCTTTCAAAGAAGAACTCCGAAATAATGCTGAAAAAGTTGCTTTAAATAATGAAATCCAGATTCAATTTCTTCCAAAGAGAAAAATTCGGAAAGAAAAAATAATAAAAGATATCATCAAAAAAAGAGGTGATCATTCCGGTCTTGTTCATATTATTTCGGCCATGGAAGCATGTCCTTCCTACAAACCTTGGCACAATAAAAAAACTGGCAAAACATATCTGAAATCAATTTTGGGGAAATGTTTGCATTATTATTTTTATTTTATTGATGAGAATTTGGGCCTTTGTTATGTCAGGGTTCCTACATGGTGTCCGTTTCGATTACAAATTTATTTTAATGGCCATAATGTCCTTGATGCTGCTATGAAACGAAAAGGCATTCAAAGTGTAATAAGGGACAATGCAATCATGAAAACTGAATCCTTTGAAGCTGCTCAAGAAATCAGCGATGCTCTAAATATTGTTCAAATACATGAAAAGCTAAATGAACTTGCAAACCGTTATTGTCCGGTTATCAAACATTTTCCTATGGGTTATCATTGGAGCATCATGCAGGTTGAATATGCGACCGATATTATTTTCAAACGTCAAGAAGATTTGAAACTAATTTATGAAAATTTAACCCGTACTGCTATTCATTCAGTCAAACCTGAAAACATCGCTACTTTTCTTGGCCGAAAACTCGATCCACAATATCAGGATGAAATGGGCAATAATTTTTCTACAAGGATAGAGGGGACATGCATCAAATTTAGAATGGGGTCCACCTCAATAAAAATGTATGATAAACACGGTATCATTCTCAGGATAGAAACAACGACCAATGATGTCTCTTTTTTTAGGCACTACCGAAAGGTAGAACATCGAGATGGAACAAGCTCCATGAAACTTACAGGTATGAAAAAAGGACTATACAGTTTGGGGCCTTTAACCGGCATATTATTGAATGCAAACAAACGTTTTTTAAAATTCATTTCAGATATAGTTGATCCGAGTGTTGGTATAAAAAAACTTAAAAAAATCTCAGAGACCGTTGTTCAAAACAACCGGCCATTCAAGGGGTTTAACTTTTTCAACGAAGATGACATGAACGTATTGCAAACAATAATGTCCGGTGAGTTTACAATCAGTGGCTTCCAGAATAAAAATCTCCGTAGTAAGCTTAAAAACTACTCCAGCAGTCAAGTATCAAGAACCTTAAAAAGATTGCATACACACGGTATGATCAAAAAAGTTGCCCACACTTATAAATACTATTTGACTCGTTTTGGAAGCCAAGTAATTACCATGGGGATGAAAGTTAAAACAATGGTTATAATCCCTGAATTGTCAAAGGCTTATGAGCCATTTGCATAATTCTTTTGCCAAAAAAACACGAATATAAGAGATAAGAAACTAAGGTGGAGTATTCAAGAAGCAAAATTTTTATGGATA
This sequence comes from Desulfoconvexum algidum, assembly GCF_055382125.1. NCBI lineage: Bacteria > Pseudomonadati > Thermodesulfobacteriota > Desulfobacteria > Desulfobacterales > Desulfobacteraceae > Desulfoconvexum > Desulfoconvexum algidum. Next base: position 534,793 of record NZ_AP042394.1, read on the forward strand.
CCAAAAATATACTTCACCGGAAAGAATTTGAAAATTGACCGATCAGTTTGATGATAAAGGATATCGGCAGAATTTTTCAGTTTTAACTGATATCTCCAATAAAGGTTATTTTGGTGGATAGTTTCTGAATAAATTATATTTTCACCAAAGTTGAATTGTTGAAATGACTTTACAGGCTTTAAACATGTTGATATGGGATTAGATATTTAATTTTTTAGTCACATATGCCCATCTTTTAAAGATATGCGGTTAATTATCCATATTTAGAGTGATATGCGGACAACCGCTCAACTCGGCATTAGCTCTTAAAAGGCCGAGGTAAAAACAATGTCCTTTTTATTAGTATACGGGGCGTCGCCTGCAGGGTCAATGATTCGGTAAAAGGATCTGAGTCGAGGCACCGTATGAGGGAAATCTTCACGTAGGGATCTGGTGTGCCACGAGAGCAAGTAGGTTTTGTTCGCAACTGTAAGAAAGATGGAGGTAGGCCCTCCGGCGACGACTTCCAGAAGTAGTCGCCAAACCGCCGTGAGCTGCGTTGATAAAGAGTCAAGGTGGTGAGCGTCACGGAAAAGGCAGGACAAGATCCTGTCAGGTATGAGATATGGAGATGAGCGCAAGCGAACCGCTGAAGACGTGTCGAAAGCGTGTATGGTGATATCAAAAATGGGGTTGCAGATCTGTTCCATGAGGAGTCCAAGGGGAATCTGGTTACTGCTTGGGTGATATCCGGCATAAAGGCGGCATGAACTTATCTTAGGCTTTCTTATGGAACGTGGGAACCTGTCGTTCCGATGTTAAGGGAGAAATCCAAGTGGAAGCCCCACAAGGATGAGAGTACCAATGCGGAGCACAGGGGCGGAGCAACTCGTAGTAGTGATGAAGGCACTGTAATGGGGCTGGAGCAAAGGGGTTGCGTCGTTCAACTTTTAACATAAGAACAACCCGAAAAGGGAAGGATTCTGTTGGAAAAAGTAAAGTCGTTTAATATCTCAAAACGTCAAGTTTGGGAAGCGTACAAATGCGTAAAAGCGAACCGTGGAGGTGCTGGGATAGATAATCAATCCATAGGTAATTTTGAAGAAGATATTTCCAATAACCTCTTCAAAATATGGAATCGGATGTCTTCCGGCAGTTATTTTCCTCCACCAGTTAAGCGTGTAGAGATACCAAAAGGGGATGGTCGAATGAGGCCCCTTGGTATACCGACTGTGGCAGATCGTGTTGCCCAAATGGTTGTGAAACAGTATCTTGAACCGCTACTGGAACCTCACTTTCACCCAGACTCGTATGGTTATAGGCCGAACAAGTCTGCATTGGATGCAGTGGGGCAAGCACGCAAAAGATGCTGGCGATATAATTGGGTATTAGATCTCGATGTCAAAGGATTTTTCGACAATATTAGTCATGAACTCCTGATGAGAGCATTAGTAAAGCATACCGACTGTCGCTGGATACTTCTGTATGTTGAACGGTGGCTTAAAGCCCCAGTTGCAATGTTGGACGGATCACTTGTTTACCCTGAAAAAGGAACTCCGCAAGGAGGAGTGGCTAGTCCTTTGTTGGCAAACTTATTTTTGCATTATGTGTTCGATAATTGGATGCAGCGGAAGTACTCTCATGTTCCCTTTGAGCGTTATGCCGATGATGCTGTTTGTCACTGCCGAACTGAATCTCAAGCCAACCAATTGAAGGCTGATTTGGAGGAACGGTTTGGTAATTGTGGATTGGAGCTTCACCCTGAAAAGACAAAAATAGTTTATTGCAAAGATGGGGATCGTAAAGGAGAATATCCTGTTATGAAATTTGATTTTTTGGGATATACATTTCGTTCCAGATTATCAAGGACTCGCAGGGGAAAATTCTTTGTAAGCTTCACGCCAGCGATAAGCAACAAGGCGGCAAAAGCAATCAGGCAGAAAGTACGTAGTTGGAACTGGCAGTTACGGCCAGGGGACACGCTTGAAGATTTGGCTCGAGAATGTAATTCGATAATTCGAGGCTGGATTAATTACTACGGGCGATTCAATCCTTCTGCAATGCTTGGGATTCTCGATCATATAAACTGGCGCTTGGTGCGTTGGGCAACCTGTAAATATAAGAAACTCAGGGGGCGTCAACGGAAGGCAACCAGATGGTTGAGGAAAATTGCTGAACATCAGCCGAATATTTTTGTCCATTGGAGTGTCTTGTATAAAAACGGCTGAGCGATAGGAGCCGTATGAGTCGAGAGATTCACGTACGGATCTGAGAGAGCCTGAGGGGGAAGTTCCCTTGGGCTACTCAACTGGGGGGGGGCACCGATCAACCGGTGGTTCTTCCCGAAACCACATTGTACCGGTGATGTTATTAGGAAAAATTAAGTGAAAAACTGCACACCAGCAAACTTAAAAAATTTGAAAAAAGGAGGAAGTTAATATGAAAAAGTATTTTTATTTTTTATTTTTTATTTTTGCCGTAACTTTACAGGCATTTGCTGAGAACCCCATTAAGTATAATAAAGAGTTAGATGGGTTTAAGTACCCATTTGAAGTCAACACATACAAGTTTAATTCTCAAAATCAAGATTTAAAAATGCGATATATGGATATTGGAGATAAGGATGCGCAAAAAGTAATTGTCTTATTGCATGGCAAAAATTTTTCAGGCTACTATTGGGAAAAAGTTGCAAAAGATCTTGTAAAGAGAAAATACAGAGTGGTGATACCGGATCAAATTGGTTTTGGGAAATCCTCAAAGCCCGATTCATACCAATATAGCTTTGGGCAGCTGGCGTTAAATACTAAATCCATGCTGGATAATTTAAATATTAAAAAATTTGATCTTGTCGGTCACTCAATGGGGGGAATGTTGGCTACTACCTTTGCTGTTAATTATCCTAAATTTATTAATAAACTTATTCTGATCAACCCTATTGGTTTAGAAGACTACGGAAAGTATGTAGAATTCAAAGATGTCAATTTCTTCTATAAAAGAGAACTTGCTAAAACATTGGATAAAGCTAGAAATTATCAAAAAAAGAATTATTATGATGGAAAATGGTCAAGTGAATACGAGGAGCTTTTAATTCCTTTAAAAGGAATGCTTGCAGGAGAAGATTGGAAAATTGTTGCTTGGAATAATGCATTAACTTATGGCCCTATTTTCTCAGAAAATATAATAGGCAGGTTCTCACAAATTACGAGTAAAACTTTTTTAATCATTGGTACCAGAGATAAAACTGGCCCCGGTAGAGGTTGGTTAAAAGAAGGTGTAAAGAGAAAATTAGGTGAATATAAAGAACTCGGAAAAAGAGCTAAAGATATGGTTAAAGGTTCAGTGCTTATTGAGTTGGATGGACTCGGTCATATGCCCCAGTATGAAAACTATGATGTTTTTATCGAAGCTTTCTATAAAGTAATTGGTGACTAATAAAAAAAAGTAGGTGTATAATTCAAAGTGTCAACGTATGAGAATAAATTAAAACACATAACCACACAATCGTATCTGATGTGAAGGGTCTGCGGCCTTTCTCGCTTACAGAGTTTGATGTCCCCGCGGCTTTTTCGGACACCAGGTTTCCCTTCACTCAGTACATTGTCACGTTCAACTTTATTCACTGACAAGTTTCATTTAGAACATTTTTTCACAGTGTCCAATATATCAAAAACACAGCAGCCAGATATCTATCCGCTCTCCTGGTTGAATAGTTCAGGGGAAATTTACATTGAAACCATAACCTTTGTGACATCAAGAAAAATAAAAAAGCAGAACCACTGGTATCCATCTCTTTTATAATTTCAGCCTGCACTGGAGTTTTCTGGAGTAAGTTTTCCGAGGCTCGGACTAAATTTGTTATCCGATAATAGTTGATTTGAACCTCGAACTAAACCTCGAACTAAATTGTTTTTTTAATCGCTCATACAGGGTTCACAGTGCGCACTTCACTGCGCACTAAATTATTGTTCGGATAGGCTGATGCTAAGGAACGACAAAGACAAGGTGGCCACAAAAAAGCTGGCCTGACACAAAGGCGGGGCAAAAAAACCCCAGAGTAAAAAATCTTATAAATGATACTATCGTCAGTGCCCGATCAAAAACCGCCAATTTTCCCGGTTTTTGATCGGGGCTCAAATTTATTTTAAGCTGATTTCCAATTGCACTGGGTTATGATCTGAATGCTGAAAATCAAGATAAATACCCTGGACCTTTTTGACGTCAATATTGGGGGAGACCAGAAAAAAATCAATCACCGTTGTCAGGGTTGTTTTTTGATCATAGGGGGCGACAAGCCTTCTATTGGTTGGCGTTGTGCTGTCATAGGCCCAGTTCCATTGGGGAAGAAACGTTTTTTCAATGTCCATGCGGTTTTCATTGTCCATGAGATTTTGTTTGAACCCAGGATTAAAGTCTGGCGGGCACTGGTTCCAGTCGCCGCCCACGATCACATAATTGCCCTTTTCATATTCCTGGGTTAAAAAACTCTCAAGATAGGCCATCTGGTTGCTTCTAAGTGTTCCATCGTCATAGGCAGAGTTGTGGGTATTGATGACCAATAGCTGTTTGCCTGTATCAAGTGTGTATCGGGATACAAGAAAGCACCGGTCCAGCATGAACAAACCCATGGGCCATTTATAATTGCCGGGAAAAGAATGCCGGGTCACTAAAGAGGGCTCAAACCGGGCCAGGGTATGAAGGCCGGACAAAACAGAGCCCAGGGGATTTAAAGGGGGAATAGGCACAAAAAAGACATCATAATTTTTTCCAAAGCTTGAATGGAATCCGGGAAATATTCCGGCGATTTTTGAATATTCATCCATGGCATAACTTCGCCTGGATTTTTGATCCACTTCCTGGAACAAGAAAAAATCAATGTCCTTTTGGCTGGCAATAAAGGCTTCAATGACAGATAGATTTTTCGTCACAATCTTTTTGACCGGTCTCACCTGTTTTCCGCCATCATAGAAAAAATCCATGTCCGCGCTTAAGCCGCCATACCCCAGGTTCCAGATTAAAAGCTTAAAATCTTTTTTGTCTGAAATGGCCCTGGCATCCTGTTTTTCAAACACAGGGGTGGTTGGATCAGGCCGATAGTCTGAAAGGGTGGCATACCCGACAAGCCCGAAAAATCCCAAGACTGCAACAAAAACGAGCCCGAAGATGATCTTGATTATTTTTTTCATGTCAGAAAGCATAGGATATTCATTTATCAGAGTCAATATTCAAATTAATTTATGCAATGAAATCCTTTGAATTTCAGACTTGCTTCCCTGGGGAGGTTGTTCAAATATGCCTGATTTATTTTCCGGGGTATATACCAAAATCTACTCTAATAAAATTTAATGGGAAACTGGTTCATTTGGCCCTGCCGTTTCTCATATAGATTGATTTCACATCAAAGCCAGAAAGATTTGTCTATACCATATCTGGTATTTTGGGGAATTGAAAAAAGCCCGGACTGGTGGATGAAGCGCTCGGTGATTTGTTGAATTTGACTCCTGACGCATAATACCATGATTGTTCGGTTTTGATTTACTAAATCTTTGGCCGAGTATTGCCTTTTTAGGTAGATTTGCATATTATAACAGTACTGTTAAAGCGTGGTGTTTTCGTACAGGGTTCAGGCGACTAAAAGCCAACACAAAAAACTACGAGCAACAAAAGCATGGGTGGAGAAACAGGCAACAATACTGATTTCAAGCAAATAAAAACTATTCTTTCTGCCTCCTTGGTGGCAATTATCGTTTTATATCTATTTTCTTCTTTCCCGGGTTTATATAGATCTCTTGACGGTTTACAGAGTGCAAAACGCGTATCATTTCTTAACGATGTTAGCGATTATCTTTTTATAGCAGTCGGAAATTATGGCTTTGAGAGGGGACGGGTTAACGTTGTGCTCAATGATACAGGTCCTGTTGAAAAGATGGAGGCTAACAGGACGTTTATTATAAAACGTCGTAATGAAGGTGATGGTTCCTTATCAAAAGCTCTCAAAAGCCTTTCAGAAATAGATCTGCCAGGTTTAGAGAAAAAGGTTCGTCAAGTAAAAACAATACAAGACCAAATCAATAAACTGAGACAAAGAACGAATAAAGACTTGGTGGTACCTCAAAGCAGCAGAAAACAGGGCCTTGCGGCAATCTGGTTTGCTGCAATGACCAAATACATCGAGAGCATTGAAACACTTCTCGTGACCATTTCGATAGATATCAGTGATGCGGATGGAGTTATAAGTAGATTCTCTTCGCTAAAACATGAAGTATTAGCTTTAAGAAATACAGCTGGTCCAGAAATGTCGATCCTTTCTGCGACCATACTTTCACAAAAACCTATTAAAGGGGAATTAATTGAAAAGATAGAAAAGCTTCATATCAATACTCTTCAACATTTTCAGAACATAGCGGCTATATGCCAGGGCTTTTCAAAATCTGATATTCCAAATGCGCTCAATGAATTAAAACAGAGTTATTTTTCCAACTACCTTCCATATAGAAACGAAATATTTCCTCTTGCTAAAACAGGCGGTCCCTATCCGTACTCCCAGGCGGAATTTCTTAGTCACGGTGTGAAAGCTCTTAAAGAAATTGCCCGTTTCATGAATGTTGTCATTTTAGAAACGAAATCTTATTCTGTTTACAATCTCAATGAAAACTGGAGACAACTGATCTTTCAGAGTGTTAGCAGTGCTGGTTCATTGTTAGTCGTGTTTTTGATAATGTTTTATATCAACTCGAAGGTCATTTCGCCAATTGGACGTTTAACATCTATTCTAAGGAAACTTGGGGAAAAACAGCTGGTTTTAAATGTGCCTTTCTTGAAAAAAGAAAATGAAATAGGAAAAATGGCGAAAGCACTGGAAATATTTCGACAAACATCTATTGAGCTTGATGATGACAATCGCCTGCTAAAAATTGCCGAAGCCGAGAAAGAAAAGCTTATTTCTGAGCTCCAGAAAGCGTTAAAAGAAGTTAAAACTTTAAGCGGGCTCCTTCCTATCTGCTCTCATTGTAAAAAAATCAGGGATGATAAAGGATATTGGAACACAATAGAAAGTTATATCCACGAACATTCCGAGGCAGAATTTAGCCATAGCATCTGCCAGGAGTGTGCAAAAAAATATTACCCAGACATTGATATTTATAGTGAAAATGAAAATTAATTATTATTGAAGCGATGAAAGAATTAATACCCATAAAAAAATCTCATATAATGCTTTATAACGATTTTTCTTTATACTATATTTCAAAGGATGGGGAGCCGCTTCTTTATAAAGCAACTGATAAAAAATTAGATCGAGAGATGTTGGAGAAAAACCAGTACCCACAGTTTTTTATTAGCAAAGATGATGAAGCATCAATCCTTAAAAAATTGCAATCGGTTTTAAACATAAAACTGGCAAAAGCGATAAGCTCAAAGGGGGTGAAGGCTATCAAACAAGGTCTTTGCCAAATTGTTGAAGAAGCATTACAAGGCCCGCTTGAAATAAGCCTTTTTTCTTTGCCTGAAACGATAGAGATTCTATTTTATGGCGTAAAAAAAAACTCAGATCTATTACATGCCATTGCGGCAATGAATAGTAATAGCACCAAAATAATTGAACACTCTGTGAATGTATTAGCCCTTACCTCCCAATATTGTTTTTTTAAAAAATATTCTGATGATGAAATCAAGAGATTTGCTCTTTGTGCTCTTTTGCATGATATAGGCACATCCCACATTGATAAAAATATTATTGAAACCGATGAAAAACTTACTGATAAAGAATATGCCATACTCAAAACTCATACAATTAAAGGCTATAGAGATATGAGATTGTATCCTTCTTTTGATAAATCGATTTCTTTAACCATCCTTGAGCATCATGAACTACTTGACGGCAGTGGATATCCAAATGGTATAAAAAATATTTCATTTGAGGCACAGGTTATTGGTCTGATAGATAGCTATGAACCATTAAAATATCGGAATAAAAAATTTAGAGCAGTATTAGAGCCATATGATGCATTGCAAATTATTAAAACCGATGTCCTACAGGGAAAGTATAATAAACAAGTATTTGTTGATCTGTGCTCATGTTTGATCAAATAAGGTTCCACCTTCAGCATTACCGAGAGCAGTTATATTGTCTGGTACTCTATTTATGGGGTAAGACCCTTTATTTAAGGGGCGTTTAATTGATTTTGAAGTGTCTATATATGCCCGATCAGTGACAATATGTATTCATAGGGTTAAGGCCAGATAAATTTGGGCACCCCAACATATGGGATATAGGGCTTTTTCAGCCTTGAGATTTTCATTAAATTATATAAGCCATGGGCTCCATCCCCGGCCATTCTCCCAAAGTGGTTTTTTTAATATATAGATCATATTTTGGTAGATTCTGGAAAAATATTTTTCGGGTATAAACCAGAATCAACTTGGTCTCCAATTATGTTGCGTCTTTTTTTTGTTGCGAGTTTTTTCTATTTTTTTTAAAAAAAAGTGTATTTTCTTTGGATTTAATTTTTTTTTCTCATCTTCTTTGCTTTTGACAGGATGTCTTCAGTGGCTACCCCGCCAGACCCCGCCCCATTCTTTAGAATAATACCCCGCCAGCCCTTCGTATAGGTTGATCATAGTCCTGAGGAGGCTCGATGGGTATATCTCATGAATGATGCCGATAAAATTTATTATTTCCTTATAGGGCTGTACCTGGTTGTAATGATCACAGTGGGCATCGTCCATTCACTTCGTATCCGAACAGCACTGGAATATCTTGCTGCAGGACGGGAAGTGGGTTTTTTTCCACAGCGGGGACAGTTGTGGCCACATTTTGCGGCGCTGCGGCATTTATTGGATTTGTTGGCCAGGGGTATACATCTGGGATCAACGGAATCTTTTTGTTGGTATTGCCGGCCCTTTTTTTTGCTCTGATTTTTGCCCTGTGTTTCGGTCGTCGTCTTCGAAAACTTGAGATCTACACTATTTCTGACGTTTTTTCATTGCGCTATGGAAAAACTGCAGGTCTATTTCCAGCCCTAATTCAGATTTTTGTTTTAGCCGCCCCCATGCTCGGCGCTCAGATTTTGGGGATGGGGGTTGTCTTCCATACTTTTTTTGATATGGATTTGATCTATTGTATTTACATTGGTTTTTTTATTATTTTAGCATATACTTTTTTGGGTGGTCTTCCCACAACCATTTTGACCGATTTAATCCAAGCCATTATTCTTGCAGCAGGTCTGATTCTTTTCTTTTTCCTGAGTCTGAAACATGGCTGAGAAGGATTTGATCTTTTCACATCCACTCCCAAGTCTTTTTGGAAACCATTTGGTCCAGAGGAGGGGGTAGTATCGGTTTTAGCCTCTTTTGCCACTTTAGGAATGTCTTTCCTGGTCTGGCAGAGTTTATGGCAACGAAATTTTGCAGCTAAAAGCGATGGTGTAGCTATCTGGGGTATTGTGGCAGGGTTGTTTTTTTCTGGTATTCTTCTTTGCCTTTCTTTTTTCATCGGAATTAGCACAATAGGCTTTTTAGAACCCGGCCTTCTCCCCATGGAGGTCTTTACTGTTTCCATCAAAACCATTTTTCCTCCAACGCTGGGCGCCATAATAATTGTTGGGTTAATCGCAGCTATCATGTCAGGAGCAGATTCCTTTATCTTGATGGGAAGCGCCTCCATCAGCCGAGACATATACCAGCGCTACCTACGACCTAACGCTTCCAGTCAACAGATTCTTATCTTTTCCCGGTTGGGGGTTGTTGGATTTTCTTGCATAGGCTTAATCATCGCTCTTGCCGCTCAGGAAATCATCCCTTTGCTCATGCTGTCCTTCAAAACCACCGGCGCTTGCATGACTATTCCCTTTCTTGCGCTTATGTTCTGGAAAAATTCAACCAGAGCCGGAATTGTCTGGGGTATGATGGCAGGCCTGCTAACTTCAATAATATCCTATTTTTACAGTACTCAGAACATTTGGCCTTCAGTCTGGGGTTACGCTTGCTCCCTGGTCGTGACCGTTGCAGTAAGCCTACTGACCCCCCATGCAGAAGACGAACAAGTCAAATCTGTATTTTTTCAGGACCTTGACACGGAAGCAAACCTGGATTTTGGTTCTGTATTGATAGGTGACGGGAAAAAATGATTTCTATTTCGAAAAAAGCCAAAGCATTACGGCAGAAAGAAGAGGGCTTGAAAGATATCAACAGTTTGAACAAATTCTTTCACAACTTTCCATCGAATTCATCAGTATTCCAGGAAAAATAATTGAGGGCCGCATCCGGCGTTTCGAAGATCATCAAAATAGTAGAAACTATATTCTTTTTTTGGGCTGATCAATACATCATGACGCATATCATCCCTTAAAGATTGTAAACTAGCTGGCAGACCAAGAACTAATGGGCCGGTTTCTTTCATATTAAACCAGATCATTAGCAACTGGTTTACTTTCGGGGCCCATTATAGCCTTTGTATTATGACTTTTCTCCATTATGGATAATATTTGATCCTCCTCAATCAAATACTGTTGAAATTTTTTCATTGCAGGTGAGTACGACATGTCCTTTTTAACGAGAATACCAAGGTTAGTGTAACACCCATCAAAGCTTGGGGGTAAAGTGACAAATTGATTCGAAAGATGGCTGTTCAGGATAACCGGTAGGGATGACAATCCAATACTATTTCCGTTTGCAATGATCTTAAATAAAATTTCCCAATCTTCACATTGGATGGCTTGATCTTTAATTTTCAATCTATAACTGTCAGGAAGTTTGGCTTCTTGAGCCATTCCTAAATAGGCAAAGTCAGGAAGCCATGCAGTAGAGAGAGGGTAATTTATGATTTCTTTCATAGTGATTTTTTTTAGTTTCAATATGGGATGCGTATTTCGACAAAAAAAATAGCATTGATGTATATTTAAAGGAAAAACTTTCATTTCATCCAATGGAATTATTTTGCTTGCTATCCGTAGGTCTACCAAAGCCATTTCTAAATCAAAATTTTCTAATCTTTCAATTACCAGCGGTGCAGCATCTATAAATGTAGTAATGTTTATTTGGGGAAAATTTGTACAGAGTTTCTCTATAACACCACCAAGCATCATTTTTGCCCCAAAAGAACCCATGCCTATGGATAGTTTTCCTGATTTTATGTTTTTTATCAGTTCTATATCACGCTCAAGAAGAAACATCTGTCTAATTATCGGCAGCCCTTTTTCTATAATGTGCTGACCAAACGCCGTCGGGCGATTCTTAATTTTTGAGCGATTAAATAATTTGACGTCCAGAATTCCTTCTAAAGTGGCAATTGACCTGCTTAATGCTGGCTGAGATATATTAAGTTCTTTAGCGGCGTCAGCAAAACTGCCATGGGTATCAATCGCTTGAATTTGTTTTAGGTGTCTAATTGTAATATTCATAAAAAATCTACCTGAAAAATAATAATATATAACTTTATGTTATTAACTTGATGATAAAAATGCAATTGAATTATTTTAAAATAGGATCTATTATGAAGTTCTTGCAGAACCATTTCATTTGCAAGGAGCTACACAACAATTTGTATGAACATAATTTCTAATCCACAATATGCAGACGAAAACTTGAAAATACGTTTTATCTGCAAGAGGCTCTTATTATAAATTCTTGTTTAATGGATTTTGAGTATTTTCCAGGAATTAATCGTATAACCCCGACAAACCGTTATTGTACAGAGTTATAGGATTCTGCAGTAGGGTACTACAATGGAAGTGTCAAAGGAAGTGTCAAAAATTTTATGAAAAAAGGAAAAAAATGAATAAATCAAATAAATTATTCCTTGCCGTATTGTTCCTGTTCTGCTCTTCCTTTCATTTTGCTTGGGCCCAGAACGACCCATTGCAATCCTGGAATGAAGGGTCAAGCAAAAGCGCTATTATCGCATTTGTCCAAGCCGTAATCGATAAATCCGGTCTTGACTATGTACCGCCTGGTGAACGTATCGCTGTTTTTGACAATGACGGTACTCTCTGGTCCGAACAACCTGCTTACTTTCAACTCTATTTTGCCATGGATCGGGTCAAAGAGCTGGCAGCAGATCATCCGGAATGGAAGAACCAGCAGCCTTTTAAAGCTGTGCTTGAAGAAGACATGGAAACGCTTGTGGCCTCAGGAGAAGAGGGATTGATCCAATTAATAATGGTCACCCATGCAGGAATGACAAGTAATGATTTTACCGATATCGTCAAAAAATGGCTGCAGACCGCAACGCATCCCACCTTGAAAAAACCGTACACTGAACTTGTTTTTAAGCCCATGCTTGAACTATTGGATTACCTGCAGAAAAACGATTTTAAAAACTATATTGTATCCGGTGGCGGTATTGAGTTTATGAGGCCCTGGAGTGAAGAAATATATGGTATTCCACCGGAACGGGTCGTGGGCAGTTCAATCGTTACTAAATTCAAAATAGAGGATGGAAAACCCGTGCTGGTAAGGGAAGCGAAAGTCATTTTTATCGACGATAAAGCGGGAAAACCGATTGGCATCAACCAGCATATTGGGCGACGCCCGATTTTTGCCTTTGGCAATTCCGACGGTGATTTACAAATGCTGCAATATACGACTCTGGGTGTCACCGCAAAACGGTTTGCAGGAATCGTCCATCATACCGATGAAACAAGGGAATTTGCCTATGATAGAAACTCCCATATCGGCCGTTTGGACAAAGCACTGATTGAAGCTGACTCAAATGGCTGGACTGTGGTGGATATGAAAAAAGAATGGAAGGTTATCTACCCTTAATTTAAGTGTAATTAAAAACAGGAGGTTCCGATGAACGAGCAGGTCTCAAAACTTCAAGAGCTGGGTAAGTTGATGCAAAATCATGGGCTTGAATTGATTATCGCATTGAGTGTTCTTGTTGTTGGACTTTTTATCACAAAATGGACGGTTAGAAATTTAAAAATTCTGCTGGCAAAAATAATAAAAAATGCTGCTACCATCTCCATTATTTCAAACAGTCTGGGTATCATTCTTTTGGCCATTGTTTTAATAACGGCTGCCATGGAGATCGGTGCTAAACCTGGACCTTTGATTGCATTCATAATGATTGTTGTCCTTTGCGCCATTGGCGTTATGGTGATTTTTCGCCCTTTAATTCCCACCCTCCCCTTTAAAGTGGGAAATACGGTAAAAACAGGAGACCTCCTGGGGAAAATAGAGGCCACAACTCTTCTCAACACAAGGTTGAAGACCTTTGACGGTAAAACTTTTTTTGTTCCCAACCGGAAAATACTTGATGATGTTGTCATAAATTATCAATTAACAAAAACCAGAAGAATTAATGTTGATGTCAGTATCCGATATGACCAGGACCTGGCAAAGGCAAAACAGGTTTTGGAAGCAATCATGACAGCAGACCCGAGGGTCCTCACAAAACCTGCCCCCCAAGTATATGTGTTAAAGCTGGCGTCACACGGAGTTGAAATTGGCGGACGCTGCTGGGTAAACAATGCCAAATACTGGGTTGCTAAATGCGAATTGTTGGAAAAAACCAAATTCAGATTTGATAGCGAAAAGATTAAATTTGCCTATCCACAATTGGATGTTCACCATTATAAGGATGAAGAATCTGCTGGTTTGGATACCAAAGAATTGCCCTGGGAAATACAGGAAGACCAAGTATAGCAAAAGGAGAAAAATATGAAGCTAGCACAGGGGTTAAAGGTTATTGCCAACGGCTGGGTAGGAAAACCTAAGGGTTTCAGAGTTAAATATCAAAAACTGGTTGATTCAAAATTAGTCACGGAATATTCTCCCGGTCTTGATGACAGCACCTTGGATTCTGATGTTACAACATGGCGATATGCATGGAAACTATTTGAGGCGAGCAAATCCGGGTCCAAGGACATCGTCACGGATGAACTTGTGAATATAACCGTGGTTGATGATTCTGACAGACAAGTCGACTATTATGTAACCGGAAAACCGGAAATATTTAATGAGAAAAGATGAATAGGTTCTGGGGGTATCAAAATCCGCAAAAAAAAATATTCGGAATAGGGTAAACCATCACCTAATTATAATGAATAAACAAAAAGGAGAAATGCGCATGGAAATTAAAAATTATTTTTACAATTCAATCTACTTGCTAATCATGGTTTTTCTAATTTCATTTTTTTCAGGTTGTACGCATTTAACATCAACAAAGGGTCCCCAGGACAAACAAGAATTCAAAGGAAAAATAAGCTTAGATGTTCGAGATTCTAAATCTGATTGGACTGCTTATACTCCTAAACAAGCTCCTGAAGGGTCTCCAAACATTTTATTTGTTTTGTATGACGATACTGGTTTAGGATCCTGGTCGCCTTATGGTGGCGCTATTAATATGCCAACCATGGACAAACTTGCCAAGGATGGCTTAACTTATACCCAATTCCATACGACAGCTTTATGTTCGCCCACCCGTTCCACCATCCAAACCGGTAGAAATCATCACTTAAATGGTATGGCTGCGATTACTGAGACAGCTGATGGATTTCCGGGTGCCAATGGAAGAATGTCAGAACGTGTAACGCCACTTTCAAAAATTTTACAAGATAACGGTTACAGCACATTTTGGATTGGGAAAAACCACAATGTACCCGAACAAGATGTTGCGTCTGGAGCCAGTAAAAAACAATGGCCTTTACAAATGGGATGGGATCGATTTTATGGTTTTATTGGTGGCGAAACCAATCAATGGTATCCTGATTTAATAGAGGATAATCATTTTATTGAACAAAAATATGGACCGGAAGATGGATATCACCTTTCAAAAGACCTTGCAGACCACGCTCTCGGAATGTTACGTGATCAGCAAGCGACCAACCCTTCAAAACCTTGGTATTTGTGGTATAATCCGGGAGCGAATCACGCACCCCATCATGCACCTAAAGAATACATAGAAAAATATAAGGGTAAATTTGATAAGGGTTATGATGCATATAGAGAATGGGTTACCGGGCGTATGATTGAAAAAGGAATTTTACCTGAAGGTACCGTAAATACACCTATGAATCCTATGAGAGAAGATATGGCAGCGGCTGTTGACAATGTACGTCCCTGGGATTCATTAAACGATGATGAAAAAAAGCTGTTTGCCAGAATGGCTGAAGTTTATGCTGGGTTTTCTGAATATACCGATGCCCAAGTTGGCAGGATTATTGACTACTTAGAAGAAAGCGGTCAATTAGAAAATACGATTGTTTTATACGCTGCCGATAATGGCGCCTCAGGAGAAGGTAGCCCAAATGGTTCGGTAAATGAAAATAAATTTTTTAATGGTTATCCAGATGAGTTATCAGAAAACATGAAATATTTTGATGTATTAGGTGGACCGGAAACATACGAACATTTCCCAACCGGTTGGGCATCTGCTTTTTCTGCTCCATTTAAAATGTTTAAACGTTATTCACAATATGCAGGCGGAACAAATGATCCTTTGGTAATTTCTTGGCCAAAAGGGATAAAAGCCAAAGGAGAAATTCGCCATCAATATCACCATTCTGTAGATATCGTACCGACACTTCTTGAAGCTGTTGGATTAGAAATGCCAGCGGTTTATCATGGCGTGGAGCAAGAGCCTCTGTCCGGTGTATCTATGGCATACAGTTTTGATGCAAAACCAAATGATCCAACACAAAAAAAAGTACAATATTTTGCTATGTTAGGTTCACGAGGTATATGGAAAGAGGGTTGGAAAGCGGCTGCCGTGCATGCCCCACTCTCAGGCAAAGGAAACTTTGATAAAGATGACTGGGAACTATACCATGTAGCATTAGACAGATCGGAGTCTAAAGATTTGGCTAAAGAAAACCCTGAAAAACTACAAGAATTAATTGATACTTGGTTTGTAGAAGCTGAAAAAAATAATGTTTTGCCCCTGGATGACAGAAGTGCAGCTGAAATAATTGGTATAGAAAGGCCATCCCAAGAACCGGCAAGAGATAGATATATTTATTATGCTAACACAGCACCGGTACCGGAAGGTAATGCTGTAAATGTAAGAGGCCGTTCTTATAAAATATTGGCAAATGTAGAAATCACTAAAAATTCTTCAGGTGTTTTATTTGCCCACGGTTCACGTTTTGGAGGACACTCATTATTTATTAAAAATAATAAGCTCTATTACGTATATAACTTTTTGGGAATAAAACCGGAACAAGTTTTTGAATCTCCAGATAAACTCTCTCCGGGGAAATATACTTTAGGTATGGAATTTATCAGGAAAGAAACAGGAGAACATGGGGAATCCATTGGTGTGACTCAACTCTATATAAATGAAAAATTAGTTGCAAAAGGACCAATGAGAACACAACCTGCTAAATTTACGCTTTCAGGTGATGGTTTATGTGTTGGATATGATAGTGGTGATGCTGTGAGTGAATTATATCCCACTCCAAGTAAATTTAGTGGGGGAATACTTGACTTTGTAGGCGTAACAGTTGAAGGTACGCCCTATATTGATTTAGAAGCGGAAGCCAAGCGGGTAATGATGAGTCAGTAAACAAGTAGTGATTTTTAAATAGAACAGAAAAACTCATAATACAAAGTGCTCCGGATTTGAATAGCCGATTATTTTGAGTCATATCCGAGGGCCAAAAAAGTTATGGATAGCATCAGGCTTGTCTGATGCTATTCATAACCAATTTTTCTACAAAAGCCCGCTAAATAGCAAGCTATAGAACTTTTTAAGGATTTGGGCATATCGGAGACTGGGAGCTCCAGGCCCGGGAAGATGGAATCAAAATGGTTGAAGAGCTTATCCGAACGGAAGATATCAAGATGGAAGCCATGAGCATCAGAACCAGATTCGGGCAAAGTGGGGGAACAATTCTGTTTTATCCTTGGACTGGCAAAGGCATTGTCCATGATTTAAAAAAAATAACAACGGCACCCGATCCTCACCCGGACAAAATCAGTGAAATATTTTCAAATACCCCTATTAAAAAATAACAGCAGCCTCCTTTGGCTACCGTGTTCTTTATATACTTGAGTTTTCGAAAAATGGCTATAGACATTCTAAACGCAATATGAGATGATTAAGTGGCGTACTATAATCAAATCTTTTCTTGTGAGTTAAGTATGACCATGAAAATTCCATGCGCCAAACGTCTCCCGTTCATTGTCACCGGTTTGTCATTTCTACAGCCAGCTCTTACAAATATTCAATTTAGTAATCTGACTTTAATAGCGACGGCATTGGTACTCGGAGCTAAGTTCAATCTTACTGAAATAAGCCGTATGTGGTTGAAGGAAAAGAGTGTAAGTACCCTTTCCTATTTGTTATCCGATGCTAAATTTTATATCCCTGAAATGGAAATTCTTTATGTAGCCCAGCTTCAAAAAATGTATAAGTTGACTGGTGGATACTATTGTATTGACGATACAATGAAGCATCATACTAATTTTTGCAAATGGATTCATGGAGTCTTTGTATTATTTGACCATGCCGCTAAAACTAACCTCAAGGCCACCTGTATTGTTTTTTTATATTACAGTGACGGTGGTTTTATTAAATTTCCAATAACTTATCGAATTTACCATAAAGATACAGACTGCATGTCCTGGCAACGTGGGAAACCTAAAGAATGCAAAGCAAAATATGATCTTGCCCTGGAAATGCTTGAATGGGCTCTAAAAATTGGTTTACCTAAATGTATTGTATTAGCAGATTCATGGTTCGGCATTGAACCATTTATTACCGGACTTAAAAAACTTTGTCTCAGTTATGTTATTGAAGTGAAACGTAGTTACAAAATCAAAGTCCCCTGCAAGAATACCAAGCTTACTCCATCTGGAAGAAAGGCAAAAAATCAAACTGAGTTAATAAGCTTGCCAGAATATTTTAGAGACATTACGTCTGTTATCGCATGTGGGTTTGATGCAGATAATAAATCCGGGAAAAAAGCAAAAGTCCTTTACCATACGAAAACTGATACTGTTCGTTTAAATTCGATTCCGGGCAAACATCGCCTTATTGAGAGCAAAGATCCTGCCAAGAAAACCACGAAATATCTTCTTACCAATGAAGTTACCTGGGAAGCCACCAAGATTATCTTTACTTACAGCAACAGATGGGTTATTGAAGAATTTTTCAGGAATGCCAAACAGCTTACCGATATGGAGGGAGCCACTATCAGGAGTGAACAAGGTGTAGCAACAGCGTTATGCCTGGTGTCCTGGATTGACTCCCTCCTACATTTTGAAAATTACAAGCAAGGCACTGCTGGGAAATTGTCGAAGGAATCATTAACGATTCCCTCAATAGTCCGTCAAGCACAATACGAAAATCTGAAGGCAATATTAGGTAAAATTCAGCAGGATAAGAATTTTATTCCAACGTGGTTAGCAGTTGAAGGAAAAAATATTACAAGAAAAAGGAAGAAAAACAATCAATTAGTCACTCTTGATCGGCATCAAGACGAAAAAATACTATTGTGTGCATGACAAATAAAATATCATTTGTATTTGTCAATATTTTTTTTTCGAAAACTCAAGTATATATTATAAAAATTATAGTAGTAGAATTCATGTCAGCAACAACTGTGGCTCATATAATGTAATTTAAAATCAGAGAAAATGAAAAGTAAAAACAAAAAAAGCAGAGCCATTTCTGACCCTGCTTTTATATTTGAACACTGATATGATTTATCCATATAGAGATTTTGTTATTTTAGGAACAGCTATAAACAAAACCCGTTCCATTAATACCTCTCATCAAGGGTTGTTTTTTTACCAACGGATCAAACCGTAACCATTTGCGCCGCTTACGCCATGGGAAGCTTCATCGCCACACCAACCATTTCCACCGTTGCCGCCGCTTTCTGTTTCAATAATAATACGGTCTCCTCCAGACCCGCCGTTGCAACCCTGATTACTGAAACCATTGTTTCCGAGAATATCGCCACTTCCACCAGTACCACCCGGAACAGAATCAGAATCATAAACAGGTCCGCCCTGGCCGCCTGATCCACCGCCAGCAGTTAAGGAGCCTGCCAGATCGGAAAATGTGCTATGATCTCCGTGCAAGCAAATTTCCCCAAATTTTATTATATTTTATTGGGGCAATTATCACTCTCAATTAAAAAAAGGTGATAATCTGCTCTCTATAATTTTTACTTATTTGGCTAACGTTCAGGCAGATCTGCTCCTATTGTCTGCATAGCCTCTTCAATTGTTGACCAGTTTTTAAATTCATAAACAAATCCTTCAATATTATAAAATTCAGTCATAAATTTGCGTAAATATGCAGATGCCTCTTCATATTTACCGGGTTTAGTCAAATGGGCTGATAAAACTTTTAAACCTTCTTTATCGCTGCTAACCGCCGTATCAATCAAAGTAGTCAAAAAATCTTCTGGCTTTAGGTATTTTTCATTTGCCCTTAACCAAGCAGTTAATACTTCATTGTTTTTGTGCAATGGATAGTGGCTTTCGACTAAAATAATCGGCATAAGGTTCTCCTTTTCTCTTAAATAAATCAGGCAAGATATGTGTTGATAATTAATTAAACAAATATATTGCCACCAAAATTATGATGTGAAAATTTGAAACAGGCAGTAGAATTTTAACACAATCGGAACTCAAATCGAAAAAGTTACAACACTTGACTTGTGCCACAGAAGGTGGCCAAAAGAAAACGAATGTCAATACAATTTAACGATTGGATAGCAAGAAAAAGATATCAAGTCAATAGGTATAAACCCCTATTTTCACGGAAAACCCGTGTTTTTTTAATAGGTAAAAATATTGTGAAATTTACTTCACAAATCAGATTGTTTTGGGGATGCTTCATGAACAAGAATTCCATCCGCCAAAGACTTAAGTTCTACCGGAATTAGTTTTGAATTAACAAGTCCAAGATAGTGGTGTAAAACAAATAAGTTTTCGGTAGTACAATTAAACTATATTGAAAAAGGTGAAATCAAATTTTAAAATTTCTCATGAATTTATAATTGGAGATCAACTTTATCTTGTCCATGCCCGGGAGTTTTCTGTGTAGGCGATTTGGCTAATGTGAATTTTTCAACAGGTTTTTCGATAATTATGTCAGCTTTTTTTAGTAGTTGGATAATGACTTTCAGTTATTTTTGAGATGTTGACTGTTTTGGATAAATGTTCAGTTGATCCAATACCTTTTTAACACCAACAATCTTACATTCCATCATATCAACAGTTTTTTTCTGCTTATTGATCAAATATTCCTGATTTTTTGCCAGGGTTTCTATAAAACTGCACAGGTTTTCAACTGCGACTCGAAGTCTGGTTGATATCTGCTTCCTGCTCTGATTTTGTAAAGGTGGCCTTTGGCAATTATTAGAATGAAATCTACGAATTTTGCCTTTACGAGGTCTATGTAAAAAATCATTCATATAATCAATATTCTCCTTTGATTATTTATTATAATTGTCCCTTAGAGAATCTGTTTTTGTTTGTCAATTTGGGAAACTCTTACTTTTGTTAAGAAACAATTATATAGTTTTCGAGCTTATTAAAAATAAAAGAGCAAGGATTAAACCATTTATGACTTATTCACCAATCTTTTCTTTTTTGCCTTTATAAACCAATCTTGTTTTCCATAAAGTTCATCTGAGCATTCAGGACACAAGCCGTGACTGAATTTTGCATGGGAATATTTTTCGATGTATTCTTCTATCTGGTTCCAGTGGCCTTTATCATCCCGGATTTTTTTACAGCATGCGCAAATCGGGAGTAACACATTTAATGTTTTAACATTCTCAACTGATTTCTGAAGTGCTTTTAGCAGTTTTTCTCGTCCCTTTTGTGCCCATTTTCGCTCAGTTATATTTCGATCAATCCCTCGATAGCCTATTACCTTCCCTGCTTTGTTACAAATCGGGACTCCATTCGTTTCAAGAACAATAAGTCGACCATCTTTGTGTCGGTTAACATTCTCCAATTCGGCAAATGAGGTTCCTTTTTTTATTATATTCATGAAGAATTTTGAGATTTTTTTGGCCTCTTCTGGTGGTATCAAATCGAAAGGGGTTAAACCAATAATCTTTTCCGGTTTGTATCCCAGCATGGCCTCCACCTGTGGGCTGCTATAAGTATAGGTGGCGTTTTCGTCTACTTCCCATATCCAGTCACTGGAAAACTCGACGAGTCCCTTGAACTTTGCTTCGCTCTCCTGCAAAGCCTTCTCAGCTTTTTTATGCTCATATTCTGATTGCTCTAATTCCAAAATTCTTTTCTCTAATTGTTTATAAGTCAGTTTTTCGGTCATAGGAATACTGCGCTATTTTTATTGGCGTTGAATACAAGGTTGAGCATACATAAAAAAAACAATAAAATTGTGACTTTTTTGAGAGAGAACATAAATTACTCCTTTCAGTTATTGTTTTTAATTATCAATATAATAAATAGAACCTATCAAACTAAGAATGCATATTATCCTGTTTGACCGATATTTTTAGTACTATCAGAATTAAAAGGTTCGGATTAAGATACCTCCTCAACCATTAGCACAATAAGGAGTATAAAGAACCTGTCAGTTTTTACAGGTTTTAATGATTATTAAAGAACGCTTGTTAGGAAGGGTTTAGATTACCACTAAATTTAGTCTAACTGAACAATTCCAAGATTGTAAGCAATAGCTACGGCATGAGTCCTATTTGATACATTTAGCTTTTTCACAATATTATTTGCATGAAAATTTGCTGTTCGTTCACTGATATTGAGGATTACAGATATATCCCAGGATGATTTTCCTTGTTTTAGCCAGTTGAGCACTTCAATTTCTCGATTTGTAAGAATGGATTTCAAACGAATATTATTTACTGTTTCAATTCCAAGACTTCTTTTCAATGCTTCGGATAAATGTGGTGTCAAATAAGTGATTATTGCTTCGGTTCTCTTTTGGTAATGAGATGATACTCCACTGAAAGAGAATGTTGCTGCTGTTAAAAAATTTGGTTCTATAGTTACGGAACTATAGCCGTTTCCTATATTGCCATCAATAATCCAATCAGGATAAGATACCCCATTTTTCTTAAAAGCAAGATTCCAATTCTGGATAGTTAGAGAACTCATCAACTCTTTTATCACCGGATCATTCGCATTGTATCCCATTTCAAAATAGTAATCCAATAGACCAGTTGGATAATTTATATCAACCATCTCAATAGCTGGATTATTTGATATTGCCAATTCTTTCAAGTTCACGAATGTGCAAAATGAATTGGTATGGGGGAAAAAGTCCTGCAAATTATATACAAGGTTCTTAAAAGTATCTAAATCTTTAACTTGAAGGCAGTGTGAAGTTACATCGAGTATTTTTATAGCATCATTTTTATCAATATACTTATTCAACTCTAACGAATAAGGTTAGATTGTGTAAGCGGAGCGAGCCACAATCTGAACCGTTTGTTGGACAAGCCCGGTCACACCATATATAGAAAATAGCTTTTTGATCTTTTTCGAGGCAGGGTCGCCGGATCAGGCGGATGTGGGGCAGGACCGGTTCTTTTTTCGAAAAATTGATCTTTGAAATAGATTCATCAGATTATAGAGGCCGTTTGAAGCAAAAAAGGCTGTTTTTTGCGCGCAGGTATGCGTTGCCGGGAGAACCGGTTTTGTTTCACGCATAGTGATGTGCGGAGTTTGGATTAGTCAACACCTCCTTTCGGATCGTTCATGCCGGTCAGGCGAGCAGCGGCAGGATAATTTGTGTTTGGATGATTTCCATCTTTGCTCCACAAATGGGACAGGTGATTGCGGGGCGTTTTTTCTGTCTGCCAGCAAGCATGCGGAGCGGATTGAACCGCAGTACCACCTGGAGGAATTTAATGAGTTTCTTGCTGCAGGGATGAAGGAATCCATAACACCGGACTTTGTGAAAACCCTTGGGCAGGACATGGTACATGAGCAGATAAAGAAAATTTTCTCCGGTCACGGTCCGTGTTTTGTACTTTTTGGACTTTGCGGGCAGGTAGCGGAAGGTCACCATGCCGTCTTCGCATCGCAGGATGTCCTTTTCCTGAATGACTCCTCGGTAAAGATATCTTCCAAGGTAGATGATGGCCTTGTCGCCGTTGCCGACGCTTTTGCAATGAGCAATCCACTTTTGGGGACAATCCCCGGGCAGTTTCAGGCCCTGATCGACCAGAGCTTCCAGCATCTTTGCCCGGAAGACCTTTGCCATGGCCCTTTCGTTGAAGAGGTATCCGGTCTTTTTTTTCCATAAACCGGTCAGAATGTTGATGCTTGCCGCGGGCATGACGACATGAATATGAGGATGATGATTGAGCTCTCGTGAATGCGTGTGGAGTATGGCGGTGAACCCGGCTGTTCCGCCAAGTTTTTTGTCGTTCCGGGTGAAGGTTTTTAAGGTTTCCTGAACACAATCAAACATCAGGGAATAGACGATTTTCTGGTGCCTCCATGCCAAGGCCCGAAGTTGCTTTGGGAGGGTGAAGGTGACCCGGTAGTATTCGGCCGGGAGTTGCTTGTCCAGTTGATTTTCGATCCACTGCTGGTTTTCATGGTTCTGGCAATGGGGGCAGTTTCTGTGACCACAGGAGTGGGGAATATATTTTCTTTCGCCGCAGTCATGATCGGTGCATTGTACCAGCATGTGCGGGCCATGCGTCTGCCTGCACTGCTCCATAGCCCAAAGGGCCTTTTGGTGACTGGGCAGGATTGAATCTTTGTATTGCTCCAGAAAGCCATGCTTGAAATTGTTGATTATTGTGGAAATCAGAATCATTTGACACCTCCCCAGGTAATATCGAAGGTGTCGGTCAAGGAGTTGACGGCCCGAAGGGCGTTGTTCCTGGTGACGGTCGTCAGGTGGGTATACCTGGAGGTGGTCAGGATGCTGACATGTCCCAGAATCTGCTGGAGTTCGACCAGATCTACGCTGGATTCCAGCATATGGGTGGCATAACTGTGGCGCAGGGAGTGGCATGAAATTTTTTTTTGATGCCGAGTTGCCTGACCACAGCCTTCATGGCGCTCTGAATGCCGCCTCTGTCCAAGGGTGTATTAACCAGATGTGCATTTTTCAGACCCCGCTTCCGGTTCGGAAAAAGGAACTCTGGGTGCCGATGGACAGACCAGAAAGCCTTCAAAATCCGTAAAGTTTTCTCCGGCAGGGGGACCAACCTGTCCTTGTTCCCCTTGGCGTCACGGATGTGGACTCGCATATTGGTAGAATCGATATCGCCGGCCTTCAACTGGATCCCTTCTCCAAGACGCAAGCCTAGGGAATAGGAGGTAAAAAAGAAAACCCTATAACTCAATTGGCGCGTGGCATAGACCAGTTGTTGGAGTTGTGCAACAGAAAGAATATCCGGAATCCTGGTGGCCTTTGGCGGTTTAATTAGGGGGATGTCTTCCCAGGTCTTGCTCAGCACTCTGGTGTAAAAGAACTTCAGACCATAAAGGTCGAGCTTGACAGCACTCCAGGAACGACATGCGAGCAGGTCGGTGAAATAATCAAGGAGTTGGTCTGTGGTCAGGTTCTCGACCCGGCAGTCGAAATAGTTGCCGATCCGCCTGATCGCCCGTGAGTAGGCCTCGATGGTCTTGGGTTGCAGGCCTGCCAGTTTTAAGTACTGGAGATGATTGCGGTAATACTCTTTGACTTGTGGATCATTGGGCATGCTGGTGTTCATTGTAAACCTCCTTTTTTGAAGTAACTGGTCAATGGCGGATGCGTTGGCATCGCCTTTCCCGGTATATTACTATAAGAAGGTAAAGTTACAATATGTTGATTTTTAAAAAAGGTGGGGCTTGCTGTCTCCGCGTAGCGGCTTCGTCCAACAATTCAACTCAGCCTTTTTACAATTATCATGGGCAAATGTTCAAGATTTGGTGAAGTTATAATATGGTAGATATCTCAAGTAAAGAAAATATTATAGCTGCCCTCCACGTTCATGTTAGCCAGGTAGCATCCATGACATCCCAGCTGTAACATTCATTTCTCAATGATGGCTGCCACTATTGTTTGGATTTATGGTGCGTGTCTTGAAAATATCCCGGAACGTCGACATAAGGTAAGAGGTCGGAACAGCTTTGTTTTCTCAGACCATAGACATATCATAGCCAAAGCCGCATTGAGTGAGAATTTTGATACTGTTTGCCATAGTCACCCCAAAGCCTTGAAAAAATATTTCATTGACATGCTGCTACGCATGGTTGCATGATCGTTACACTTTGATTTTGGTGAAACTTCAGATATCTTTATATGGGTTGATAAAAACAATGGAATCAAAATTGGCATACAATGACACATCTCTTTCAAGACAAGACACCCTGAACTTAATTGAAATTTGTAATAGAGCAATTAAAATCACAAGAATAAATGAGCTTAAAAAGTTAATACCTGATTTAGATTATTTATTCTTATTCGATTATGCTTACTGCTTTTATGCAGATCTAAAAGAGCTAATGGCTCTCACAAAAAATCCCCAGATTGAATATCTTGATGTGAATTTTCCTAATGGCCTTCTCGAGTCTTATTTGGAACTAAACATGCATATAGATGATCCAGTTGCAAAAGAATATATTAAAACGTTTGAAGTTCAGAATTGGAAAGAATGTTTCAAAAAATATCAAAACCAAGGACTTTTGCCTATTCTAAAAGACAATGAAATAATTGATGGGTACACACATGGTGTGATAAATACAAACCTTGGAACGGCTTCTTCATTTTCTTTTGCAAATACCTTTTTGGATAAGGGTGATCGAACAAAAACGATTTTATCAATTTTAATTCCACATCTTAACGAAGCATATAATCGATGCCTGAACCCACAAAAAAGAAACTTACTTCACCTGAAAACAATTTTGACAGATAGAGAGCTTGAGACTTTAAAATGGCTTAAATTGGGAAAGACTTCTTGGGAAATATCAGTAATTCTAAATATTAGTGAACGAACAGTAAATTTTCACATTAACAACATCATTAAAAAACTAAATGCCACAAACAGAACCCATGCAGTTGCTATTGCCTGTAGTATGGGCGTTTTAGAGATGTGAACTCAATTTTTGTCTGCATGAAATGAATTTACCTGTAAAATTTGACAGGTGAATATAATAATTAAATAGTGATAACATTTTTTCCATAATCCATAAAAAACAGGGAACTCATAGCCACTGACAAGGAGATAAGATGAGGTTAAAGAAAATTCTTTTGGGTATGTTAGCTTTAGGGTTAATTTTTGTTTTTTTCGAAGTTTCCATTGCTGCAACTCTTTTTGAGGAAAATTGGGAAGATGGTATCAATGAAAGCCTCTGGAAATCATGGGGAAGCCCTGCTCCCAAAATCATTGCAGGTGAAGGGATTGGAAATAGCAAAGCATTAGATCCTGATGGTGATAGTAGCCATCAAAGTGGTTTAACCTCATATGAAAGATTCGAACTTAAAGAAGGGCTTAGTGTTGGTGCATGGTTTAAAGGTAATTATTCAGCTAATCCATGGCAGAATACATGGTTATCCTTAGGTTCAGAGGATGCTGCAAGCACAACACAGTCAAATATTGGCGGTCGTTTCGCTGGAATGTGGTTTCATGACGGTTTAGTTTCTTATCTCTTATATTCGTGTTTTTTTGGCAAAAGAATTATGCAAATGGCTCATAAGCCTTTGACAATTCAGGGATTATAACCATTGTTTTAACTTTCATCCCCATGGTAATTACTTGACTTCCAAAACGAGTCAAATAGTATTTATAAGTGTGGGCAACTTTTTTGATCATACCGTGTGTATGCAATCTTTTTAAGGTTCTTGATACTTGACTGCTGGAGTAGTTTTTAAGCTTACTACGGAGATTTTTATTCTGGAAGCCACTGATTGTAAACTCACCGGACATTATTGTTTGCAATACGTTCATGTCATCTTCGTTGAAAAAGTTAAACCCCTTGAATGGCCGGTTGTTTTGAACAACGGTCTCTGAGATTTTTTTAAGTTTTTTTATACCAACACTCGGATCAACTATATCTGAAATGAATTTTAAAAAACGTTTGTTTGCATTCAATAATATGCCGGTTAAAGGCCCCAAACTGTATAGTCCTTTTTTCATACCTGTAAGTTTCATGGAGCTTGTTCCATCTCGATGTTCTACCTTTCGGTAGTGCCTAAAAAAAGAGACATCATTGGTCGTTGTTTCTATCCTGAGAATGATACCGTGTTTATCATACATTTTTATTGAGGTGGACCCCATTCTAAATTTGATGCATGTCCCCTCTATCCTTGTAGAAAAATTATTGCCCATTTCATCCTGATATTGTGGATCGAGTTTTCGGCCAAGAAAAGTAGCGATGTTTTCAGGTTTGACTGAATGAATAGCAGTACGGGTTAAATTTTCATAAATTAGTTTCAAATCTTCTTGACGTTTGAAAATAATATCGGTCGCATATTCAACCTGCATGATGCTCCAATGATAACCCATAGGAAAATGTTTGATAACCGGACAATAACGGTTTGCAAGTTCATTTAGCTTTTCATGTATTTGAACAATATTTAGAGCATCGCTGATTTTTTGAGCAGCTTCAAAGGATTCAGTTTTCATGATTGCATTGTCCCTTATTACACTTTGAATGCCTTTTCGTTTCATAGCAGCATCAAGGACATTATGGCCATTAAAATAAATTTGTAATCGAAACGGACACCATGTAGGAACCCTGACATAACAAAGGCCCAAATTCTCATCAATAAAATAAAAATAATAATGCAAACATTTCCCCAAAATTGATTTCAGATATGTTTTGCCAGTTTTTTTATTGTGCCAAGGTTTGTAGGAAGGACATGCTTCCATGGCCGAAATAATATGAACAAGACCGGGATGATCACCTCTTTTTTTGATGATATCTTTTATTATTTTTTCTTTCCGAATTTTTCTCTTTGGAAGAAATTGAATCTGGATTTCATTATTTAAAGCAACTTTTTCAGCATTATTTCGGAGTTCTTCTTTGAAAGGTTCGGCAAATTTTGGGTAATCAAAAATTCTAACTTTATTTGAATAAAGATAACTGGTCATGCCTTTTGCGTAACATATTCCGGGAACAGTACCTTGAATAATGACACGATCGTAACAATGTAAAACACCAGATATTTGTTTGGAGTATCTTTCTGTAAAAAGCATACTTGACCTCCTTTGGGTTAGGCACGGTTTCCAGTGGAGGTGTGATTGCCTTGTAAAGAGCGTATTTTTGATCATTTTTTACAAACTCTTGCCGAATGGAATGATAGAACAGCAACTGTTTGAGGGAGCGAAGCGAGAGAGTTTTGCTGTTCAAATGAAATGAGGGTAGAGTTTGTTAAAATGATCAAATCAGCGATTGCAAGGTGATCAGACCGGAACGGGTCTTGACCAAATTCTTCTTATTGGATATTCATTATACATTCGCTTATTATTAAATGAAACCTTTTTGGTTCTGGCTTGTCCAGGTTAGGTAGTACTGGCATACAGCCTTCCATACGTTTTTATAATGGGTCAGAAAGCGTCTATGTAGACTATGATATCAGCAACGATGATGAATACCATTATTATAGTTTCAATATAAATAATGATAAAACCATTTCATATTTTGTAGATAACGTTGAAGAACACAAGTCGGAAAGTGAATTAGACTTTTGATGGACTGATTGTGGGGATGGTTGGGGTAGCGAAGCTGCCGGGTAGACTCTAAAAATAACAGGCAAGTTTAATCAAAATTAAGGGTTTCCCTGATTGACATCGCTCAGATGTGCAGATATCTATTATCAATAAAATTCGTAAATCAGCCTCATTCTCACTGTTTATTGTTTTGTAACTTATTTTTCGGTCCTAATAAAAATTGTACATATTTTTTATTTCTAAATGCAATTAAGGCGGTGGTCCATATGAACATACCAAGGTCCGGTATTGACTCCAGAAGCAATATAAATCGCAGAAAACTGAACATTGATCAGGGAATGTCAGAAAGGCGAAAATTTGAAAGACGGATTTCAGGGGAGCGTCGGGAAAGCTGGGTGAGATCCTCGGATTGGAGTTCGTATGATCTACAGAGTAAAAACCGATATCTCTGGTCAATCATGAAAGAGTAGGAGGTCTTATAACCCGAAGTATAATCTCTGGTGGGTGCAAACTGCGACAGGAGGTGTAATCAATGGGAATTAACACGATCACTCAAGCCTTTGAGAAGACCGAAAGGAAAAAAGCGGGGAAAATAAAAATATATAAAATAGTGTTGTGTCTATCTTTGGGACTGAACATAATTCTAATAGCTCTTATCCTTTCAGGGATCATATGACACCAGTTGGAAATGGTGTTGAAGTTCCCCCGATGTTTTTTAAGATTGTCGTTACTGAAACTAATGGGAAACCAACTGTCCTGGCATTCTTTTTCACACATCAGATAAAAAAGCATGGTGACATCCAAAACTATTTGATATCGGTTAATCTTATTGAGGCTATTACCGGACTTGATTTCTTCCCTGATTTATCCAGCAGCGAATGGGAGATATGGAAAGGCAAAGTACATGGGTAAACTGGGAATAGTTAAATTCCATAATATTGAAATTTTTAAAAGGGGTATCCCGTGGATTACAAAATTATTAATGTAACAATGGAAGATGAATTTAAAGTTTGTCCATCTTGTGGATATAAGGATGGTTTTCATTCTATGCTTAAAAAAAAGGAAAGGTTACTAAATGGCTTTTTATTTGCCCTTCCTGTAGCGATATTTTTGATGTCGGTCATACATTAAAAAATGAGATATAAAGGGAAATGAAAAGATCGGTTCTTTTTCCCAATTTCCAGATCAAAATGCCCTCGCTCAGTAAAAAGTTTAAAAGATCATGAGCAAGACCCCTTAAGTTTTTTACACAGGATCGCTTGTATCGATCACCATTAAATACTCCGGACATTATGCAGAATTGTTTTAGCAAGGGTGTTGCCTTCGAGTATGCGCCCTGGAGGGCAAATAGATGACCGGCAAGTATGTTTTTTATATAAAAAACACTCTGGAAGAATGGCCGGGCATGATGCTCATGGTTTATATAATTGAATCGAAATCTCAAAGCTGAAAAAAAACCTCTATACCATATGTGGGGGTGTCCAAATTTGATCTGGACTGAGTCTTTAAAACACCAGTTCACGCCGTTAATTTCCAGCCGAAACCCCATAAAAATACTTTCTTTTTGAAATCTCCAAAAATGGTTTAACTTCACAAGTTCCACACAATTTACTTGATTTTTCCACACAATATATTGTCAATGTCATAAACTTAACGGCAAGGTTTATAATTCATGTAATGCTCGCGCTTGTTCACCTTGTGGTTTCGTTCGAATTTCCGTCCTGGCCGGATGGGTTCAGTCGCATATATGAAAACCGCAT
The DNA here is from genome assembly GCF_055382125.1 of Desulfoconvexum algidum. Taxonomy (NCBI): domain Bacteria; kingdom Pseudomonadati; phylum Thermodesulfobacteriota; class Desulfobacteria; order Desulfobacterales; family Desulfobacteraceae; genus Desulfoconvexum; species Desulfoconvexum algidum. The sequence goes on from NZ_AP042394.1 coordinate 565,112, forward strand.
AAATTTGTTGAATTAACTGCGCTATTTTTTCAGCAGGTCTTTTGAAAAGTAAAAATAGCGTATCTTTGGACTTTGAAATGGCTTGAGTCATATTTAATTGTTGTTCCTGCTTGTCCTCTTCCCTTGTTTGTTTAAGAGCTTCTTGGGCTGGTGAAGCAAGAACCCAAATAAGATTTTTAGTGAAGACCTTCGAATGGAAATCTTGATAAACCGATAGTGAAGATTCCCCTGAGAAGTTTCCGACTTGAATGCGCTCCTTCATAAATAAATAATCAACTTCTACCGGCCAGCGTAGATGGTATAAATCTTTGAATATTTCTTGCGGAAATTTTTTTTCATCGGTTAGTGATGTGATAAGAACTTCAATTTGGCCGGTTTCAAGCTCAACACGGATGAGACGTAAGCGTAAAGGCAATATATCAAGCCCCATCTCCAGGCATTCTTTTTTTGATTGATTCGAAGCATGTAGATTTACAATAGTTTCGTTTGATCCCGATTCGATAAAGCTTTGTACTATTTTCCATTGTTTGGAAATCCTGGCACAAAAATTTCCACCACGCGATATTATCAGATTAAAAATCCAATATGCAGGATATCCCCGATCCAAGAGTAACAAATCGTTTGGCATCAAATTAAGCATGTGTTGGTGTAATAATTCTCTTTCACCGACATGGTAGGGGCTGATAATAGCATCAACAGATATTCTATTTAGAACATCAAACATTTGTGATACGCGTGCCATAGGAACCTCGGAGCCCTTATTTGGTTGCATCACACCAAAATGATCTCTTATATCGTTATATTTAAATAATTTGAGAGTCGAACCATCTATCCCGAAAAGATTGAATCCGTGCCATGTTTTGACACTTTTGAAATGTTTGTAGAAAAATTCGGATAGGTGCTGGTTCAATTCAACAAAAGCAGAATATTCAAGCTTCTTACGTGCAAGACATAATGCCATTTTGGAGACCACTGCAACAGCGACATCTAATTTAAACAAGGCCTTAAAAAAATGGTCTAACTCATCTTGATATGATCCTTTCGGCAAGTTTATGAAATAAAGAAAAAGTATTTGAAAGGTGAGCAGTCGTTTGCGTATAAAGTCTTTTGGAGATCTTTTGTGTCGATTAACAAAATCTTGAGAATAGAGAATTTTTTTAAGAAATTCGATCAACTCGGCACATGTCTTGAAATGCATGTCCCATGCCAAACATTGTTTTTTCTTTTAATTTTTTTGACATTTTTTCTCCTTATTTTATGATGTTAGATTCTCCAATAGTATTTGCATATTATACCATAAAAAGTAATAAAATCAAAGTCTTATTGAACTCCCTATGAAGCGATCTTAACTTTATGACATTGAATATATTGTTATTATTGAGCCCGTTTTGAAAGCAGTAATATTATTACTAAATAGAAAAAACTTGACTGCGCCCACCTCATTTTGCAAGGAATAATGCTTTATCTGCCCTATTTACCAAGGTGGTATTGCCTCCGTTTTGAAAGGCATTGCTTTGAATGGTTGATAAACATGTTGAAATATCATATATCTATTTGGTTTCAAAGTAGACGTCGAAATAGGGAAATTCAGGAATAAAAGGGATTTGTATGCAAAATAAGGATACTGGAGATCAGGTATCAGATCAAATATTAGCGGCATTTGTAAAGACTGGTGTTTTAAGCCCTGAAAAGGCAAAGACTGCCCAGCGGGTAAAATCCAAGCTGCCCCCTGGAAAAACGATTGTTGATGTTGTCAAAGATCTTAAATACGCAACTTCCGAACAGCTCAAAGAAGTTTTTCGATCTAACCACCTCTCCCTTAAAATCGGGGATATTCTGCTGGAATTCGGGTATCTTACTCCGGAAAGACTTCATTCTGCCCTGGATATTCAAAAAACCGACATCAAAAAGCAGCTTGGCCAGATTATCATTGAACATCAATTCATGAGCGAAGACGATTTTCTCGATGCTTTATCCGTCCAGCTGGGATTTCCCTATGTCAATCTTTCGGTTGAAGACCTTGATATGGAACTTCTCAACCAGGCACCCATACAATGGTGTCGGTCCAATCATTTTTTGCCTGTGCGCAACAAAGAGGATAAAGTGGTTGTGGCATTTGCCGATCCCTTTGACAAGGCATCCATTAACAGTGCCAGGAAATTGTACGGAGACAGCTTGATTATTGCTATTTCCTCCCCAGGCGCCATTGAAAAATATCTGGATCAATTGGTAGAGGGAAAAACAAAATCCCGACCTGTGATTGATGAAAATACCGCCATCGGTATCGTGAACACCATCATCAGTGCTGCCATTAAGCGGGAGGCCAGCGATATCCATATGGAGCCCATGAAGGACAAACTCCAGGTGAAATTCAGAATAGACGGTATTCTGGTAATCTACAAGGAGTTTCCCCGGGATGTCATCGCCATGGTTACGGCACGGATAAAGGTGATGAGCAAGGCAAATATCGCCGAAAAAAGACGTCACCAGGATGGCCGAATGTCTTTTGAGGACCGAGGGAATACCTATGATCTTCGGGTTTCAATCTATGTGGCTATATTTGGTGAAAAAATTGTACTGAGAGTTCTGAACCGGATTGAGCAGATCATTCACATTGAGGACATTGGCATGCAGCCCAAAATGCTGGAGCGCTACCTGCGGGATGTTCTGAGTGTGCCCAGCGGTGTACTGATTATTACCGGCCCCACAGGATCCGGAAAAACAACCACCCTGTACTCTTGTATCAATCATATTAAAAAACCGGAATTGAGCATTATCACTGCGGAAGATCCTGTGGAATATGTGATGGAGGGCATCACCCAGTGTTCCATTGACCCCCATATCAATCTGACCTATGAAGAGACCCTGCGCCATGTGGTGCGCCAGGACCCGGATGTCATCGTGATCGGTGAAATCAGGGACAATTATTCAGCTGATGTGGCTGTCCATGCCGCCCTTACCGGGCATAAGGTTCTAACCTCATTTCATACTGAAGACAGTATCAGTGGGCTTATCCGGTTGATGAATATGGATATAGAAGCGTTTTTGATCTCATCAACCGTGGTATGCATCTTGTCCCAGAGGCTATTGCGAAAAGTGTGTGTGCATTGCGGACAGTCCTATAAACCCTCTTCCCTGGAACTTAAGCTTCTGGGGTATACTCCCCAGGATATCGCCCAGTATAAATTCATGAAAGGCACGGGATGCAAGGCCTGCAATTACACCGGATATAAGGGCAGGATACCTGTCTTTGAAATGCTGGTTCTCAACGAGTATGTCAGGGAAGCAATTATCAACCATAAGTCCAGTTATGAAATTAGGAAAATAAGTATTGATACCACAAATCTTGTCACATTAATGGAGGATGCAGTGTCCAAAGCAGTTGTCGGAATAACCACCCTGGATGAAATTTTCAGGTGCGTGCCACGGTTAATATTGCCAAGATCGGTCCCGGAAATAAATCGGTTGTTAGGAGTGTAGTTAGATGAACAAGGAACTCAAAATAATAGATATCGTTCAGCAGTATATTGCCAGTGAGAATTCTTTCCCTGTATTAAGCCCCCAGGCCATTAAACTTCAAAATGAAGTCATAAAAAATGATCCTGATTTTGATACTGTAAAAAAACTTATCCGGACAGATCCGACCCTGACCAGTGAAATTTTAAAGATTGCCAACTCACCCTTTTACACAGGACTGGGTGAGGTGGAAACGATCCGGGAAGCCCTGGTAAGATTGGGTCAGAATGAACTGATTAATATTGTTATGCGGGTGATCCACAAACAGAATTTTTCATCTGTTAATCCCATGATCAAGGGATTCCAGAAGCGACTGTGGAATCATTCTGTTGCCTGTGCCATGGGAACCCTGTGGACAGCCCGGTATCTTAAAATGGAAGATTTGATTCCCAAAGCCTTTATTTCCGGCCTGCTCCATGACATGGGAAAGCTGTGTCTCCTTTCAGCCCTGGAAAAAATGTTTGCCACAAAGATTGCAGGATTCATTCCCACCCCGAATCTTGTGGATAAAATCCTGGACGGCCTCCACACCCAGCAGGGGTATGAGTTGTTAACCAAGTGGCATCTGCCAATCCAGTACTGCTGTATTGCAAAGGAGCACCATAGCGATGAATATGATTCTTCTGACATGCTCCTGACCATTGTCAGACTGGTAAATATGGTTTGTAATAAAATGGAAGGAAATGATCCTGACCAGGACCTGACATTTATTATCGGCTCAAAAGAAGCGGATATACTGGGCATATCTGAAACAGGAGTGGCTCTGCTTGAAATCGCCCTGGAAGATGCCCAGGGAAAGTAATAACCTGAAATGCCAAAAGCAATTTGATTTCGTTGAAACCAAAAGTTATGAAGATTTGCATACATGTTGATGATCAAAATAATTATGTATTCGAATGATATCCTTGAGCCAAATGAGGAATGCCATAGTGTTTAATGATATAATTGCTCAGGAGTCAAAACCCCCAATTTACAGAGCGCTTCTTTCACCAGTCCGGGTTTTATTATATTCGTCTTGGTACAAGATATAGTATGGGCAGTTTTTTCAGTTTCAGATTTGAAATTACAATATATAGCCGGAAGTAAAGTCAAAAAAATCAAATCTCCATTAACATAATTGGAGATAAAAATTACCGGATATCCATTCTGCGATGGTGCGGATTTTGTCCATAATTTTTCTCCCACGATGCTGGCTTTAAAGCGGACATTCCGCACTCTTTGGTAACAAAATTCCTAATTTAACTCCGTGGTTTTTTTCATGAGCCTACCAATTCACCATGCTTATTATGAAAATTCAAAGTTCCACCAGCCATCTTGCAGATTTTCATACACGCTGAATGGAACTTTCAATAGTTTCAGTAACAGATGATGTGTTTTTGTTACTCCCTTAACCGTAGATTGTAAAACCCTCTCATCTTTTGTGATTAGAGCCAAGTGAACATTACGAAAGAAATAGCGAATATTATTCCAGGTCGGTGTCTTTGTTTTCATCCTTGACGGTAAAATTGGAAGACTTTCAATCTGCTCTTCTGCCATCTGTTGGCGAATGTTCCTTTCAATCAAGCTCACGATCATCAATGCAATAAAGTAGAGAAACATCATCGCTTCAATACGCTCATTTTTTTTCAAAAACACAGGAGCGACTTCCAAGACCGATTTCTTTGTATAAAAACGCTTTTCCAAAAAAGGCTGCGTCTTATAGATTTTTAAAATTTCTGCTGCCGGTAGAGTTGCATTTGTAATCAGCGGGAATATCCCATCGATTTTTGATGCTCGCTCAATTGCTTCTTTATCACGAGAGCACTTGATGTCGTAGGTAACTTTTTCACTGTCTTCATATTTAGTATTTGGGCCTATTCGACCTGGACCAATTTTAACTTTTTGGGTTGTTTTCTCTTCTATTATTTCAACTTTAATAAAATCTCCGGCTCCTTTGAATGCTTTCCTTGTTGCTTTTTCGATTTGTTCCTTGGTCTTTAAATAATATTTGTTGAGCCCGGGTAATAAGGCCTTCAAATTTTCTTCTGCCTTAATAATCCGCCTTTTTCGGGTTTTGCAGTCTTGTTTTTCCTTACTGCTCGAATGTACCCAAACCAAATGATAACCTTCCCAACTTCTCTCCTCAGAATAAGTCTGATAGGTTATCAATGCTCCTTTTTTGCGACTATACTTTGTAAAATATGCAGGTTGCCATTCGATATTTTCGCCTTGTCGGAGTCGGTCATAAAATGCACTGACTTCTTTACGGTTTTTTGGCATAATTGTGATGAACTTGCCATTGTTTTTTTCGATATGATGCATGTTATCTTCACTACAGAGTTTTGAGTCGGCTATATAATAAAATTCCTCATTTGCTAAAAATTTGCGTAAACTATCCCAGTTGAATATGTGGGTATTAACATCTGCTTGGTTTCCATTGAATACTTGATAACTTATCGGAACATGTCCATCCTCTGTGATATTTAGTCCAAATACAATCTGCTTGTAGTCTGGGCGATGATCTTTGTTATGACCGAAGTTCAGTTGTATCGCTGCTGGGCTTTGATTTTTATATGCACCTGCAAAGCTTACTGTAGTAGAATCGTTGTGGATTCGTGTTGTTATCAAATTATGAACTTTTATAGCTGATACTGATGTCTCTGACATCAAGCTTTGACGATCTGCTCTAAACAGAGCATCAAGGCAGCGCCCCAAACGATCATCATTATATTTGTCCGCATTCACCATGTTTTCTGCTTTGCCATCTATATGTTCAATCAACCATTCATCCACTTTGTATAGCGGTTTTGGCGCAACTACAATGTTCATTAGCATCATGCATAGCACTTGAGCGGGATTGATTTCACAACGGTTCTTATTGGGTACATATTTATCAAAAAGTTCATGCAATCTCAGCTCAGTTATGTAATGCTTAACCAGAGGAAGAACATCTACCTGTTTGACTTTTGTGTCCATTGTGTGCATAGATAATCTGGCCTTTTCATTAAAAGAATAAGTATCCAGATTATTATGAACTACTTTCATACGTTTGTCTAATTAATTTTGAAATTGATCTGTTTTTGTTCAAAGTCTGAGTTTATTTGATTTAAATCTCTTTTCCATGGGTGCGGAATGTCCGTTAAAGGGGCGGACTATTATTATTAAAAAACCTCGTTTTTGAAATCTAAATCAGACCTCAATATTTTGAGGTTTATATAGGTCATGCTTTCTGTCCATGCATCCATATAACACATTATTAAAAACTTGATTTTAAGTATCGGTCCAGGGACATCTCAAGCTTTATGATCGGGAATAGAGTCGGGGTTTGGTAGAGTTTTGGTAGAGTTTTTGGTGCCATCTTTTCTTATAAGTATTTTATTTTACGAAAAAGAATGGCGGAAGTGCATGGGAATCGAACCCACCCGGGACGGTTTTATCGTTCCACCTCGGATTTAGTGAAATCCATTCCAGAAATTAATGTTTTTTTTGAATGTGCCGATATGTATTCCCATACAGAACTTTAGATTAAAGGAGACATCCAATGAACAGCATACCTGAAACCTCAACAACAGGGCTGTCACCGGACCGGGGAAATTTGCAGAATACCCAATTTTCAGGCAATTCCAGCCGACAAACCGTCAATGCCTATGAAAGCCTTGATACCGGCCTGACCATAAAGACCCGGGAGGGGGATATCGTCACCCTGTCTTCAAGTCGTTTTGCTCAATTTAATTCGTCTGAATACAATAGCAGGGGAGAAATTCAAACCGATACCGGAAATGCGCTGATCACCCAGCACACCCGGGAAATTACGCTTACGACAGGGGATCAGTTCTCTTTTTCCGTTCAGGGGGATTTAAATGAACAGGAACTTGCGGATATTGAAGCCATTGTGAAGGGCGTTGACGGGATCGTTGCCGAAGTGGTGCAAGGGGATATGGAAGAGGCTGTTGCACAGGCCATGGCCATGGGCAATTATTCGTCTGTTTCCATGTATTCAGCTGATATTTCCTATGAGCGCTCCTATTCCATGACTGAACAAACAAGCTCTGTGGCAAGCAACCCATTGTCGGCCTCTGATCCAGATGCGAAAATTTCTCGCTCTGAAAATTCCCAACGGTCTAACCATATGAATGGCTTTGCTGACAGAATGGCCCAGTTCCTGGAGAAACAGGAAGAAAAATCGCTGGCCAAGGCTCAGCAGCCTCTGATCTCGTTGTTTGAGCAGCTTCAAAAAAACATATCGGATATGGATAAAACAGATACGCAGGCAAATACAGATGAAGAAGGGACCAGTGTCAGTGGTATGCTCAAAGCCATCGGTGAACAGGTTGATTCTTTGATTAATGATATGCTTAAGAATGCATTTGAAACAACCTTGAATGATTTTGTTTAGCCCATGTTATAACAAAAATCTAAAATCTAAAAAAACAAATAGACAGCATCTTATTCGTTTTTTGGATGGATGTAGCAGATGGGCATCCGTTTGGTCAACGATGATGTGATTTCATAATTGATGGTGCCGATGGTTCGTGCAATATCGTCGGCAGAGATGGTTTCGTTCTCTTGGGACCCCATGACCACCACCTCATCTCCCAGGCGACAGCCGGGGATATGGCCCACATCAATCATGGTGAGATCCATACAGACCCTGCCGGTGATGCGTGCTCTTGATCCCCTGACAATCATTTCTCCTTGATCGGAAAGTTGGCGGTTGTATCCGTCTGCGTATCCAATGGGGATGGTTGCAATACAAGTGGAATTCTGGGTGACATGGGTGGAGCCGTAAGAGATTTTGAATCCCTTGGATACCTTTTTTAAATGGATGATTTTTGATCGGATGGACATGGCCGGTTTCAGGTAACTCCGGGTATGGTCTGTTTCTCCCGACGGCCATAGTCCGTATATGGCAATGCCGGGGCGGACCATGTTAAAGTGGGCCTGGGGCATGTCAATCAAGGCGGCTGAATTTGCTGCATGGATCATTGGCGGAGTCAGTCCCTTTTGAGCCAGTTCCTTGACAAGGCATCCAAAGCGGGATATCTGGCGCTGGGAATGGGCCTTGTCCCTGGCGTCTGCATTGGCCAGGTGGGTGTATATCCCTTCTATTTCAATGCCCTTTAGGTTGTGGATTGCCAATATCTCCTCGCTGCATTGCAAGGGGGAGGCAAGGCTGTTGTCGGGTTTTACGAATTGGTCCGGGGTGGCCAATTGATCATGGAGAAGCCCTAAACGGCCCATGCCCGTGTCCACCTTGATATGAACCTTCAGGGTATCGTTGTTTTCTTTTGCTGCTGCGGCAATGATTCGGGCAGTTTCAAGGCAGGTAAGGGTAACCCGGATATCATGGGCCGCAAGGTAGGGCACCTGATCGGGCAGAACATCTCCGAACAAAAGGATGGGGGCATCAATGCCGGCCTCCCGAAGTTCAATCACTTCAGAAATCCTTGCAACTGCCAGCCAATCGGCCCTGTTTTCAAGGACAGTCCGGGCAATTTGGACGGCTCCGTGCCCATAGGCATCTGCCTTGACCACGGCCATAAACTTTGTTTTTTCGGATAAAAGCCCTTTTAATGCCCTGATATTATGAGCCACTGCTCCAAGATCCACAATCACCTTGGTCTGGGGCAGCAGCTCAGGTGGCAGCTGTTCATGGAAAGGGTGCATAGTTTTATTTCACAGGGGGGGTAAAGACCCTCTGGGCCAACTCATTGTCCATCATGAGCAGGCCGTGTCCTTCTCCTTTGACCAGTTTAAGTTTATTGAGAATGGTTTCCATGGAGGCTTCTTCTTCCACTTGTTCTTCCACAAACCAGTCAAAATGGCGTTTTGCGGCATGGTCATTTTCCTGGATGGCCAGGTCCATGAGGTTGTTGATCAGGATGGAAACCAGTTGCTCATGACCATAGGCCAGTTCAAACACATCCAAAGGAGAGTTAAACTCAGTTTTGGGCGCTTCAATTTCTTGGAGAAATACCCGGCCTCCCCGTTCATTGAGAAACCGGTACATTTTCATGGCATGGAACCGTTCTTCTTCCACCTGAACCAGGAAAAAATTTTCAAACCCGCTCAACCCGGTGGAGCTGAAATAGGATGCCATGGAAAGATAGTAGTATTCTGAGAAAAGTTCCCGGTTTATCTGGTTGTTAATAGCCTCTTCCAATTTTTTTGATATCATGTGATTCTCCTTTTTTTGATTTCTATATTAGCTTTTTTTATAGACAGCTTCAATACATTGGATGGAATTATTTTTGAAATTATTTTCCATGTTGATGGCAAAAAAAGCAGCATTGGGGCCAAAGACAAGGTGGGGACTTAAGGGGCGGGGCTTTTTGTTCGCTCCTGCGGCCTGGACCATTTGCCACCATGCCAAGGCACTTTGGGTCTCATCTGAGAAATGATCCAGAGTAAAGCCCGGGCCACCAGGGAATGACTTAAATTCTTCCCAGGGCAAAAGAAAAGAAATACCCGGGTCACCGGCCCAGGGAACGGGCAGGGCGATTGCCTTGTTTTCCCCCTGGAAAATTTCATGGAGAATGAGACTTCCCCCGGGCTTTAAAACCCGGTAAAATTCTTCAAGGGCGGTTCGTTTGTCCTGGATGTTCATGAGAATATGCTGGCAGAGAACCGCATCAAAGGTGTCTGTTTTAAAGGGCATGTTTAGTACAGAGCCCAGCTTATAATCAATGAAAGAATCCAGTTCACACCAGCGGGTTATATCCCCTGCTGTTTCAATAAAGGCTGGGGCAAGATCAATACCGGTGACACGCCATTGGAAGGTTTTGGCCAAAAGCCTGGAAGAACCGCCAAGCCCGCATCCGGCATCCAGAATATGGACATTTTTGGTGCCATTTTTTTTTGAAAAATCTGTTTTTTCCAGAAGCCTTAGGGTGCCAGGGGCGCCCCCTGTATGGAGCTGGTCCACGGCTGCCAGGTGTTTTGTGTCCAGGGGGGTTGTGGGTTTATCCGATAAAGTTAAGGCGTCTTGAATTCTTTGGGATAGATTCTGGGAATGATAATGGTCTTCTACAGGGGATTCCATGCATGGCCTTTGGACTTTTTTAGGCTGGAACAAAGGAGGTACCCCTTTGTTCCGGCCATTGGGTTTTTGGATCAGTCTTTTAGTTCTTCAAGATTTGCAAAAAAATCAAGGGAGTCCGGATTTTTAAGGGCATCTTTGTTTTTGACTTCCTTGCCTTCAATCATTTTTTTGACGGCCAGTTCCACTTTTTTCATGTTCAATGTATAGGGAACGTCAGGGGTCTCAATGATCTTGGCCGGCACGTGGCGGGGGGAGGCATTGGCCCGGATGTCATTCCTGATTTTCTTTTCCAGTTCCTCGGTAAGTTCAAATCCTTGGGCCATTTTAACAAAGAGGATCACCCTTACATCATTTTTCCAGGATTGGCCCACCACCACTGAGTCTTCCAGTTCTTCCATGGCATCCAGGCGTCTATAGATTTCCGCTGTACCAATTCTGACCCCCCCGGGGTTCAAGGTGGTGTCCGATCTTCCGAACATGATGACCCCGCCCCGGGAGGTGACCTGGATAAAATCTCCATGGGCCCAGATACCGGGATATTGGTCATAATAGGCAGAATGGTATTTGCTGCCGTCGGTATCCCCCCAAAAATATATGGGCATGGAAGGGAAGGGCGCGCAGCAGACAAGTTCTGCCTGTTGATCCACCACCGGTTTTCCGTCATCATCATAGGCATACACCTTCATGCCAAGGCCCCGGCATTGGAGCTCTCCTGTGTAAACTGCTCCCATGGGATTGCCCAGGGCAAAACATCCGTTAAGGTCGGATCCACCGGAAATGGAAGCCAGGAGCAGATCTTCTTTCACATGGGCATAGACAAATTCAAAGTTTTCATCTGACAGGGGAGAGCCGGTGGAAAGAACCGCTTTGAGGGAAGAAAGATCAAATTGTTCTTTTGGTTTGACCCCGGCATTTTTCAGGGCTTCAATATAACCGGCACTGGTGCCGAAGACCGTGACTTTTTCTTCTTCTGCCATTTTCCACAGGGCATCGGCTTGCGGGTGAAATGGGTTGCCGTCAAAGAGGATGATGGTGGCCCCCACACTCAAAGAGCAGGTGAGCCAGTTCCACATCATCCATCCGCAGGTGGTAAAATAAAAAATGGTGTCCGCTTCGGTTAAATCCGTATGGAGGACCAGTTCTTTCTTTTGGTGGAGCAGGACCCCGCCGCCACTTTGTACCATGCATTTGGGAAGCCCTGTGGTGCCCGAGGAGTACATGATATACAGGGGATCATCAAAATCCATTTGGGTAAATTCAATCTGCGTGGCATCCGGGTCTTTGAAATCGGCAAAATGAACGGCATTGGGCAAAGCGGAAATATCGGGTTTTGCTGTTGTATAGGGAATGACCACTATTTTTTCAATGGAGGGCAGTTCCTTTACAATGCCTGCGATGCGCTGGATACTGTCCAGGGGTTTCCCCTTGAAAAAATAGCCGTCAGCTGTGAACAATACCCTGGGCCGGGTCTGTCCAAACCTGTCCAATACCCCTTTAATTCCAAAATCAGGCGAACAGGAGGACCAGATGGCGCCGAGGCTTGCGGCTGCCAGCATGGCAATGATGCTTTCGGGCATATTGGGGACAAATCCCACCACCCGGTCACCCTTTGAGATCCCCATGGCTCGCAGGGAGGCAGCTGTTTTTGCCACTTCATCATAGAGCTGGTTGTAGGTCAGGGTTCGGCGGACAGAATCTTCTCCCCGGAAAACAAGGGCTGGCCGGTCATTCCTGAATTGCAGGAGATTCTGGGCAAAATTGAGTTTGCTGTTGGTAAAGAACTTGGCCCCGGGCATTTTATCCGGGTTGTCAATGGCTTTGGTATAGGGAACAGACGCCTTTATATCTAAAAATTCCCAGGCCGTTGACCAGAAATCCTCCAGGTTTTCAACCGACCATTCCCAAAGATCTGTGTATTCTGTAAACTTTTTGTTGAAGCGTTCATTCACCAGGGTCATAAACCGGTACATATTGGTGTTTTTTATTCTCGGTTCAGATGGCTGCCACAGTGGAATTTTCATTGCTGTTTACCTCCTTATTCATATAGGACGGCAAGGATGGTAGCGCGTTGGGTTTTTGCCGTGATATAATGGGATGTGGTGGAAAGATAATAGGCGCTGTCTCCGGGTTCAAGATCATAGGATTCATTGGCAATGGTCAGGTTGGCAACCCCTTCCAGAACAAAGACAAATTCTTCTCCGTTGTGTACGGAAACTTCTTTCTCCTCGTTTTTTTCCAATTGGACGATGAGGGCTTCCATGTGTCGCCCCTGGACTTCCGGGGCCAGGCTCATATAGGAGTAAACATTTTTTTTGCTGGTTTTGGAAGCCGTTCTGACCACCTGTTTTCTGTCATTTTTCCGGGTGATGGAATAGAGCTTGGTGCCAATGCCGGAAACAAGACGTCCCACAGCAGAATCCAGGGCCTTGGAAAGCTTCATCACCGTGCCCAGCTGGGGTTGTTCTTTACCGGTTTCAATATCTTCCAGACGGGAGACATCAAAGCCGGTGAGGCTGGACAGGTCTTCAAGGGAGATCCCCTTTTCTTTTCTCAGCTGCTGGATACGGGCTCCCACTTCTTCCACTTCCCCTATTTTACCAGTGTCAATATTTTCGGTGAGGTCTTCAAAATAGTCTACATTGATATGGGGGATGTTTTCTTTTTCTTTCATGCCATCTCCTTTGGTTTCATCTAATGGTTCGATCTAAATTTGATAGATCCGCTGTTCAGATCTAAATTTTGGGAAAGTTTTGATCTGGTGCTTCACCCAAGCGCTCTTTTAATTTGGCAAGCCCTGGCCTGGCATACTCCATATGACCTTCTTTCAGGGTGCGGCCGTTAATGATGGCGTCACTGCGAAGCCTGTGCCCCACGGTTCTTTCTAATTGTTTGCCAAGCCAGAGGATCCGGTCAATATCATATCCATGTTCTATACCCATTTCGTCAATTTGTACAAGGGTATCTTCCAGGCATACCAGGCCCACATACCGGGGGTCATCATAATAGTAATCTCCGGTTCCCTTGATGGGCCGATCATCCATGAAATTAGCCGGTTGGCCCCCAAGTCCCCCAAGGGTGGCTTCAAAATGGCAGATGCCGGCCTGGAGTGCGGCCAGGACAGAAGCAGACGCCACCCGTTTGGTTTCATGGAAATGGGCGATGTGCAGGCTTGTATCCGGGATCTCATCTAAAATCATGGAAAAATACCGGTACACGTCGGCGGCAGATGCGGATCCGTCATGGTCGGCATGTTCAATGTCACTGGCCCCTATGGAAAGCCAGTGTTTGGAGAATTCCACGGCGTCTTGCATGTCCGTGGCCCCGCCAATGGGGCTGCCCCAGATGGTTGAGACGGTGCCGCACATTTTAAGCCCCACTGCCCTGCATTTGTCGATGCACCGGGCTGCTTCCGCCCAATAATTGGGCAGACTTGTGCCGGAATTGGCAAAATGGTGCTGTTCTTCTGTGGAGACCATCATTAAAAGCCTGTCCGGGCCGACGCCGCGGCTTTTAAGTTCAATGGCACGGTCCACGGCCGATTCCCTGATGGTGATGGCCGTGAGGACCACATCCTTCATGTCGATTCCCTTTTTGGCGGCCCGGGATACAAAATTATTCGATCTTAAATGGGCCAGCAAGTCTTCTGCATCGGCAAACTGGGGCATGCTTCTGGGGTTACCAAGATTGGTTACCTCAATGTTCCGGCATCCGGCAAATATCAATTCCTCAAGATAGGTGATCTTTGCCTGGGTGGAAATGAATTTTTCCAAATGCTGGAATCCGTCTCTTACCGTGATATCGCCAATCGTAACTTTTCGGGGCATCCTGGGGAAAATTTTCCAATAATCATATTCTGTCATGGGGTTCTCCTTTTTAGTCCTTTTTTTAAAATTTGGCTAAAATCTAAAATTTCCAAAGGTGGCATCGCCAATGGGTTTAATGAGGCTGACCTCAAATGCCATGCCGAGCCAGTCCCTTATTTCTGAAAATTTAAGGACTCTGTCGTTAAAAAGTCTGGAGGCGCAGAAAAAGGGATGGGCCTCCCCGTCATATTTGTCGATCATTCGCTGCTGGAAGGCGGTTATCTCATCTGTGGTCATGGGAGTGCCCTTGGCCTTGCGCTTGGCTTGCTCAATGTGGAGCAGAACGCCGCCGGCGCTTTTGCCGCTCATGACACCGGTTCGGGCCCGCATGGTGGAAAAAAGAAAATGGGGTTTATAGGCCCGGCCGCACATGCCATAGTTGGCCGCCCCATTGTCAGGTCCTATGACCAGTTGAATCTTTGGAACCTGGGCACAGGAGACCGCCCTTACCATGTCGGCGCCAAATTTTCCAATGCCGGCATGTTCAGACTCGGACCCGATCATGTAACCCGGGGAACTCTGAATAAAGAGCAGAGGGATTCGTTCATAGGAGCATCTGACCACCCATTCAGCAACTTTTTTGGCGGCTTCATGGAAGATGATGCCGGCGCCGTTGGAGCAGACGACACCCACCGGTAACCCCTGTATCCGGATTTTTCCTGTGAGAATATTGGATCCCCGTCCCGGGGCAAAGTTTTTCTTGGTCTCGATGAATTCAGATCCGTCGGCAATTGCCTGGATGACTTTATAACCGTTGAGTCCCTTGTGGGGAGAGGTGGGCAGAACCTCATAGAGGGATTCTTTGGCGAGGGGCTCTTGAACCGGATACCGGTGCAGGTTGAGCGCCTGGGGACGTGTCAGGGAGAGCAGTTCCCTGACACGACTGATGGCCTGGGTCTGGTCGGTACACAGATGGTCTGCCCCGCCGGACACCTGGGTGTGAACTTTGGCGCCTCCCAGGGCTTCGGCCGAAATCTCTTCGCCCGTGGCCATTTTTACCAAAGGCGGTCCCCCCAAAAAGGAAAAGGACTGCTGGTCGATCATAATGGATTCACAGGCCATGAAGACAATATAGGCGCCGCCTGCGGTGTTGCCGCCGGTGCTAAGCGTTACCTGGCGCAGTCCTTTTGCCGACATCCGGGCCATATTGTAAAAGATGGAACCAAAGTGCTGGTCATCGGGGAACACTTCTGCCTGCATGGGCAGAAACACCCCGCCGGAATCGGCAATATAGATGCAGTTAAGACCGCAGTTTTCCGCAATGGCCTGGGCCCGCATATGTTTTTTCAAGGTGATGGGAAAATAGGTGCCCGCCTTGACCCTTGCATCATTGGCCATTATCATGGTCCAGTTTCCGTGGACTTTTCCGATGCCGGTGACAATGCCGGCACAGGCCACATCGTCTACACCGGGATAGCCCATGCCAAATCCGGCAAGCATTGACAGTTCAAAAAACGCCGTGTCCGGATCAATGAGGTCTGTGATCAATTCCCTGACCGGACGTTTGTTTCGTTTGGCCAGGGTATCGATGGCTCGTTGGCCCCCGGGCCAGATGGCCTCTTGCTGGCGGGCCGAAAGAGTTGCTTCTTCGTTTTCCCAAAATGTACTTGTTTCAGTCATGGGTTATTTTATCTCCCTTTATATACTGGTTTTCTTTTTTCTCTGAAGGCTGTGAGCCCCTCCACCCGATCTTCGGTGGGGATGGTCACCCGATAGGCATTGGATTCAATGGCAAGACCCGTGGCAAGGTCGGTTTCAATGCCCTTGTCAATGGCATACTTGGCCATTTCCACGGCAATGGGTCCGGTCTGGGCGATCATGCCGGCCATTTCCATGCAGGCATCCAAAAGTTTCGCCTGGGGGACCACCTGGTTGACAAGACCGATGTCCAGGGCCTCTGCTGCAGCGACCCGCCGGCCCGTAAAAATTAACTCCTTGGCCTTTGCCACCCCGATGATTCGGGGCAGCCGCTGGGTACCGCCGCCGCCGGGGATAATGGCAAGCCGTGCCTCGGTGAGTCCCATGGAGGCGGTGTCCGAAGCAATTCTGATGTCTGACGCCAGGGCCACTTCGGTCCCCCCGCCCAGGGCGATCCCGTTAATGGCGGCGATGACGGGCAGGGGAAGATTCTGGATGGCAGTTAAGAGATTGCGGATGGTGAGGATGAAGCGTTTTACCTCATCCGGGGCCAGAGTGGCCCTTTCCTTTAAGTCGGCCCCGGCGCAAAAGGAGCGTTCTCCGGCACCGGTTATAATGAGGCACCGGATGTCGGTTCTGTATTGCAGGGCTTCTATTTCGTCCTTGAGGGCATACAGCAGGTCAAAATTCAGACTATTCATTACCCTGGGGCGGTTCAGCGTCAAGAGGATTGCCTGATTTTTTTCCTCTGCCAGCAAAAGCGGTTCATTGTTCATATTTGTCTCCATTAAAACAGCTTAACAGCCGATATATCTTGCAATAACAAGTCGTTGTACTTCTGAGGTCCCTTCGCCTATGTCAAGAAGTTTCTGGTCCCTGTAAAATCTTTCCACATTGTATTCTTTCATGAGACCATATCCCCCATGGATCTGGACCGCATGGTTCGCCACCCGACCCATGACCTCGGAGCAATAAAGCTTGCCCATGGCTGCTTCCTTTTCATAGGGCCTATGGTTGCTCTTTAGCCAGCAGGCTTTGTACAAAAGGTTTCTGGCGCATTCGATTTCCATGGCAGAATCAGCCAGTTTGAAGGCAATTGCCTGGAATTTGGAAATGGGCTGGCCAAATTGCTGTCTTTCTTTGGCATATTTAAGGGCCAGATCATAGGCACCCTGGGCGCCGCCCAGGCCCATGGATCCGATGGAAAGTCTTCCCCCGTCCAGGGTGGACAGCATCTGGTGGAAGCCGTCCCCCTTTTTGCCCAGAATGTTTTCTTTAGGGACCCTTACATCGTCAAAATAAAGTTCTGCCGTGTTGGAGGCTCGCCACATCATTTTTTTGTGCATGGGAATTGCTTTAAACCCGGGTGTGCCAGCTTCTACCAGGATACACGAATATTCAGGCTTCCCATTGTCACGGGTGCCGGTGATGGCCTGGACCGTGACGCCCATGGTCATGTCACAGGCGGCATTGGTGATAAAGATTTTGGATCCGTTGATTACCCATTCATTTCCGTCTAGAACTGCCGTTGTTTTACTTCCTCCTGCATCGGACCCGGCCGTGGGCTCGGTGAGACCGAATCCCCACAATCCTTCTCCTGCGCAGAGCTTTGGCAGGTATTTATGCTTTTGTTCTTCTGTGCCAAAATAGTAAATCGGACCGATCCCAAGGGAGTTGCCCGCTGCAATGGTGGCTGCCTGGGAGCCGTCTATCCTTGCGACCTCTTCCACAGCAATGATATAAGAGATATAGTCCATTGCCTGGCCTTCATATTCTTCTGAAACAAACATTCCGAAAAGACCGATTTCTCCCATTTTGCGGGTGAGCTTGCTTGAGAATTCTTCTCGTTCATCCAGCTCAGCTGCAATGGGGGCAATCTCTTTTTGGGCAAACTTTCTGACTTCCTTACGGATCATCTCCTGTTCTTTGGTAAGGTCAAAATCCACCCTTTGCCTCCTTCATATTTATGGGTTAACTATAATTTTTGCATATAGGCTTCAGCTCTTGTACTCGGGATATCGGAAAAAACTGATCGAGCGCTCAGTCTATTTTTAAGATACTATATTTAAAGCAATTATTTTGTCAAACAATTTTTATCCATGGCGGGAAAAAAATAGGTGCGGGCGTAATACGTTAGAAACGTGCCGATGCAAGGGGAAAATTTTGTATGCCCAAAATAGCACAAGTAAAGAGATATGGAAAAAGGGGTTGTAACTTCAGAATGGGGGTTAGGTTTTTTTTTTAAAAGAAAACAATTTTAATCATCCCGACAAAGCGTTATAATATTATTGTTAGCAGGAGCTAAATCCATAGTATCCGGTTGATATGCTACCGGAAAGGGGGCGTAATGAAGTTTGAAAAAATATTGAACCCGGTTGACGGGTCAGAACACTCCATGAATTCAACCTTGGCTGCCATTGAACTGGCCAAACAATTTAAATCCAAAATTGTGCTTTTACACTGCCACAGTCGATTCCCCGTGGTATTGTCCGAGCCCTATTTCCAGCAGGCAATCGATGAAATCATGAAAACATCCGAAGCGTTGATAAAACCCTTTGAAAAGATTCTGGAAGAAAGTGGGGTGGACTATGAGGTCAGAATTCTGGAAGGGCTGCCGGGAAGTACCATTGCGGATATTGTCCGGTTAGAGGACATGGATTTAATCGTCATGGGATCCCGGGGGGTCTCAAATTTTGAAGGGTTGTTCCTGGGCAGTGTGGCCCACCAGGTATTGCATAAGTCCGAATGCCCTGTGTTCATTGTTAAATGAGATTGTTAAATGAGATTATTCATCCACCGACGGTATTTTTATGTGTTGGTCTCCATACCGTTTTCCCGGATTTCCTCGGAAAAGGTTTCTACCAGGGAGGGGTCAAGGTGGTTTCCGCTGATTTTTTTTAGGATTTTCAAGGCTTTTTCCGTGCTCCGGGCGGCCTGATAGGAGCGGGTGGTGGTGATGGCATCGAAACAGTCGGCCACGGCAAGGATTTTGGCCCCCAGAGGAATTTGGTCTCCCGCAAGTCCTTCGGGGTAGCCGGTGCCGTCAATTTTTTCATGATGGGCCGCGGCATATTCAACGGCAGGGCCAAGAAAGTCCAATCCCTGCAGAATCTGGCGGGTCCGAATAGGATGTTGGCGGATTTCTGCGAATATTTCATCGGAGACCTTTGTGTCAGCGTTTTCAAAGACCTTGTCAGAGAAACCAATCTTACCGATATCGTGAAGCACGCCTGCCACCTGAATGTCGTGGGTGTCTTGTTTGGACAGACCCAGGCGGCGGGCCAAGCGTTTGGAATAGGAAGCCACTCGCTCTGCATGGCCTTGGGTGTATTTGTCTCTTGCTCCCAGGGCCTTTGCAATGGATCCAACGGTCTGGAGGGTGTTTGCCTTGATTTTTTCATTCAGTTCTTGTAGTTGTTCCACCATGAGCCGGAGCCCAAATTCCCTGGTCTCTATTTTGACCATCATCATGCCCACGGCCTCGGCGATGCGGTGGATGCTCTTGCTATGCCCCCCGGTTGTGAAGGCCATGATATCGTTGGAGTAATCGCCCAGGGAAATGTTTTCCAGTATCTTGATCAGCCTGTCAACTTCGGTGGTCATGTTTTACTCCGAAACTTGGTTCTTGTTTGTTCATTATTATTGTCGGCGTTCTTTGTATCATTGATTTTTTTCTTTGTCCATGTCGAGAAACCCCCTAGCTCAAAGCTGGGGTTCTTGACACTATTTGTTTTTAACGGTATCTACCAAAAGTCCCCTGCCTTCCCGGAGCAGTGGAGAATATACAGGAGGTGTCATGCTCGAAGACAGTCCTATTCAAAACCAGGTCAAACAGACGACAGCTTCATTGGGGGCTAATATTAAAAGCTGTACCGATGCCCTGCATGAACTTCAGCGGTTGGCCCATATCCTGTTTTCTGAAACCCGGGCAAATCATGAGGATATCCAGGGTTGGTTCAGGACCCAGGAATTTGGGATCGATAGAGACGGTTTCTGGATACGGCCTGGATCTACTATCAGGACATCACCAACACCTCAATCCAGTTTCCCTACATTGACCAGATCACGGCCATTACGCCTGAGTTTGACTGGCGGGATTATCATACCTTCCTGTCGGTGATACCGGAAAACAATCCCGGGGCCTTTGACCTGGTGATTACCGATATGACAATGCCCAACATGACCGGAGATATTCTGGCCAGCTATATCAAGGATCTTCGGCAGGATATTCCGGTTATCCTGTGCACCGGGTTCAGCGAAAAAATATTCAAAAGCAACACCACAGGCACCATGATCGACGAATTTCTCATGAAACCGATCTCCATCAAAGCCTTTAATCATTCCATCCGACGTTTGTTGTATGCGGCAAATTCCAGGGAAAAGACAAAATAAATATCTTTGTCGCCCACGTCACTGTCCCCCAATAAGCCTTGGAATGCCCGGGATCCTCTTTATGGCAAAAGAGGTGGTTATTGTGCTTGACAACCCATTGAATAAATGACAAAAATATATGACTGAGCGCTCGTTCAAGAGTGTTAGTAGCTGGAAAAAGGATAAACTTGAACCTATGCAGTAAAGGAGTAGAAGTTTGGCTAAAATAAATCAGGAATCAATTCCAGCGATTGACGAAGAGGTCCCCACCCAGATAAAGAACCCGGAGCTGGTCCGGGAACGGCGGCGGCATATTATCGATTCAACGGTCACCCTTTTTATAGAGCACGGCTACCATAAAACCACCACCCGGATGATTGCCAAGGCTGCCGGTTTTTCCATCGGGTCTTTGTATGAATATGTCAGTTCAAAGGAAGATCTGCTGTATCTGGTCTGCAAAGCCATCCACGAGGAGGTTCAGGATGCGGTTGAAGATGCATTGTCCAACACTGCAAAGGAAAGAGAGCAGCTGGCCGAGGTGATCCGACAATATTTTTATGTCTGCGATAGGATGGCAGACCACATTTTGATGATGTACCAGGTCACCCAGTTTTTGCCGCATAAATGGAAGGAGCAGGTGCTGGTCAATGAATTGAACATTACAGATATCTTTATCAAGACTTTGGGGCAGCTGTCGGGTAAAAATAATTTTCCAAAACTTTCTGGAAAAATACTCAATCTTGTGGGCCACAATATCTCTGTTCTGGGGCAGATGTGGGCCTTTCGCCGCTGGCATTTGAAAAAAGAATTCACCATTGATGAATATATCTCCATTCAAACCGATTTTATTCTGGGACTCATCTTCTAAAAAAGTTAAAATTTGTATTTATTTTTTTTATTTTATGTGGCAGTACATATATTATAAACTCTGTTTAGTTTAATCAAACTCTCGGTTTTTCGAAAAGGAGAAGTTATGAACCCAGAAGCTGAAGTATATAAACCCATCAATTCCGTTAAAATCGTAACCGCCACCTCTCTGTTTGACGGCCATGATGCCTCGATTAATATCATGCGTCGGATTTTACAGGATTCCGGGGTTGAGGTGATTCACATTGGTCATAACCGATCCGCAAAGGAAGTGGTGGATGCCGCCATTGAAGAAGACGCCCAGGGAATTGCTGTCTCCAGTTACCAGGGCGGTCATGTGGAATATTTTAAATACATGGTGGACCTTTTAAAAGAACGGGGGGCATCCCGCATTAAAATATTTGGGGGCGGCGGCGGGGTGATTATTCCTTCGGAAATGGATGAACTCCATGCCTATGGCGTTACCCGGATCTATTCCCCTGAAGACGGTGCCAAAATTGGGCTCCAGGGAATGATTAATAATATGATCCAGGCAATGGATAACCCATTTGTTAATTTTGATACCCTGGACTATGCAGAGCTGAGCATTGACAACAAATATGTAACTGCCAACTTTATTTCAGCCGTTCAGGAAGCCTGTGTTTCCTCTAAGGACAAGTTAGAAAAAATCATGTCCCGTATCCACAAGATGGGTAAGGGACGGAATGTTCCCATCATCGGGCTCACCGGTACCGGCGGTGCCGGGAAATCTTCTTTGACCGATGAACTGATCAACCGGATCCTGCGGGATCTTAGTGATGTGAACATCGCCATTATTTCCTGTGACCCCTCCCGGCGCAAGACCGGGGGCGCTCTTCTGGGGGATAGGATTCGCATGAATTCCATAGAAACAGGGCGGGTGTATATGCGATCCCTTGCCACCCGGCGTTCCCAGACAGAATTGCCCGAAGCCCTTCCCCATGCCGTGGCCGTGGCCAAGGCAGCCGGATATGACATCATCCTTGTGGAAACCGCGGGCATTGGCCAGGGGGATTCCCGGGTGGTGGACCTGGTGGACATGTCTATCTATGTGATGACCGCAGAGTTCGGTGCGCCTTCCCAGCTGGAAAAGATTGATATGCTGGATTATGCCGATATCGTGGTGGTGAATAAATATGAAAAAAAAGGGTCTGAAGATGCCCTGCGGGATGTGCGAAAACAGGTCCAGAGAAATAGAAAAGCCTGGAATACAGCCCCCAAAGATCTGCCCGTGTACGGGACCATAGCCTCAAAATTTAATGATGATGGTATCACAGCTCTCTACCATGGTCTGCTGGATGTGATTGAAGAGAAAAAACAGATTCGATACGAATCTAATATTCCCCGGTCTGATTCCAAGGAATCTTCATCCAAGACAATTATTATTCCTGGAGAGAGAACCCGGTACCTGGCGGAAATCGCCGACACCATCCGGGAATATCACAGGGTGACTGAGAGCCAATCCGATGCCGTGAGACAGCGATGGCATCTGCTGGAGACCGCCAAGGTCCTTGGGGAGTCTGAACTTACCGGGCTGACCCGGCTCAAGGATGCTGTCACCCAGGCAAGCCTGCTTGTGGAAGGGGAGACGGACCAGATTCTGGCGGATTACAAGCATTGCTCAAAGCAGTATGAAAAGGATGAATTGGTATATCATGTCAGGGACAAGGAATTTCGCTTGCCCCTGAACACCCAGTCCATGTCCCATTCAACGATACCCAAGATTGCCCTGCCGCGTTTCTCAGATCCCGGCGAGCAATATGACTGGATGCGCAGGGAAAATTTTGCAGGGTATTTCCCCTATACCGCCGGTGTGTTTCCCTTGAAACGGGCCGATGAGGACCCCACAAGAATGTTTGCAGGGGAGGGCGGACCTGCCGACACCAATCGCCGGTTCAAGCTTTTATCCGGAACCTATCCTGCCAAGCGATTGTCCACGGCCTTTGATTCAGTAACCCTTTACGGGTTTGACCCGGACCGGCGGCCCGATATTTATGGAAAAATTGGTACCTCCGGGGTGAGTATCTGTACATTGGAGGATGTAAAACTTCTCTATGACGGGTTTGATCTGTGCGCTGCCAACACTTCGGTTTCCATGACCATAAACGGACCGGCTCCCATGATGCTGGCCATGTTCATGAACACGACCATTGATCAGCAGATGGAAAAATTTCGCCAGGAAAATGACAGGGAACCTTCGGGAAAAGAAGCAGCAGAGATTAAACAATTTGCCCTGTCCAATGTCAGGGGAACGATTCAGGCCGATATTTTAAAGGAAGATCAGGGCCAAAATACCTGCATTTTCTCCATTGAATTTGCCCTGAAGATGATGGGGGATATTCAGCAATACTTTATTGACAACCAGGTGAGAAATTTTTATTCGGTCTCCATTTCCGGGTATCACATTGCCGAAGCCGGTGCCAATCCCATTACCCAATTGGCCCTGACCCTGGCCAACGGGTTTACCTATGTGGAGTATTATTTATCCCGGGGTATGGATATCAATGAGTTTGCTCCCTCCCTCTCTTTTTTCTTTTCCAACGGGATGGATCCTGAGTACACGGTGATAGGACGTGTGGCAAGAAGGATATGGGCCGTGGCCATGAAGAACAAATACGGGGGGAATGAAAAATGTCAAAAGCTCAAGTACCATATCCAGACATCGGGCCGCTCTCTTCATTCCCAGGATATTCAATTTAATGATATCCGAACCTCCCTCCAGGGGTTGTGTGCGATTTATGATAATTGCAACTCCCTTCACACCAATGCCTTTGACGAGGCCATTACCACGCCTTCGGCGGAATCTGTCAGGCGGGCCCTGGCCATCCAGTTGATCATCAACCGGGAATGGGGGCTTGCCAAGACTGAAAACCCCCTCCAGGGCAGCTTTATCGTGGATGAACTGACAGATTTGGTGGAAGAGGCGGTGCTTGTTGAGTTTGACCGGATCACCGAACGGGGCGGGGTCCTGGGTGCCATGGAAACTGGTTACCAGCGGGGTAAAATCCAGGAAGAGTCCATGTATTACGAACATTTGAAACATTCAGGAAAACTTCCCCTGGTCGGGGTGAACACCTTTGAGGACCCGGATGCCGATTATGCGGATATGGCCAATCATCTGGAATTGTCCCGGTCCACTAATGACCAGAAGGACGCGCAGCTGGAACGGTTGGCCTCCTTTAAAACCACCCACGAAAATGAATCGGAACAAGCCCTTGAGGCACTCAAACTCACCGCCCTGAACGGAGGGAATATGTTTGCCCAGCTCATGGAAGCGGTCCGCTGCTGTTCTCTTGGCACCATTACCCAGGCCTTGTATGAAGTGGGTGGTAAATATAGAAGAAATATGTAAAAATTGTGGGTTTATTTGAAAAATTACAAGAGTTTTAATAGAGGAGAATATCCCAATGAATAAAGCAGTTATCGTCAGCGCAACACGAACCCCCCTGGGCAGTTTTGGCGGAGGATTGAGTAAAATAGGTGCCACGGATCTGGGTGCCATCGTGATCAAAGAAGCCATTAAGCGGGCCAATATAGAGGACAAAGAAGTTGACGAATGCATCATGGGAATGGTCCTGCCCTGCGGGTACGGCCAGAACCCGGGCAAACAGGCTGCTGTTAAAGCAGGTCTTCCATGGGAAGTGGAAGCCATCACCATTAATAAGGTCTGCGGATCATCCCTCAAGGCCGTGATGCTGGCTGCCCAGGCCATACGCTGCGGGGACGCCGAGGTGGTGGTGGCCGGCGGCATGGAAAACATGAGTATGGCCCCTTATTACATGGACAAGGCCCGGTGGGGCCATCGCATGGGGCCCGGGAAGATTGAAGATCATATGGTCCACGATGGACTCTGGGATATTGTCAATGACTTTCACATGGGCATGTCCAATGAACTTTGCTGCGAGCGCTGGGCGGTGTCAAGGGAAGACCAGGATAGGTTTGCGGCCGAGTCTTACAAAAGGGCCAATGCGGCCGTGGCCACCGGTCGGTTCAAGGATGAGATTGTGCCGGTCAGCTTGC
Organism: Desulfoconvexum algidum; assembly: GCF_055382125.1. Classification (NCBI taxonomy): domain Bacteria; kingdom Pseudomonadati; phylum Thermodesulfobacteriota; class Desulfobacteria; order Desulfobacterales; family Desulfobacteraceae; genus Desulfoconvexum; species Desulfoconvexum algidum. Next base: position 590,426 of record NZ_AP042394.1, read on the forward strand.
CCCAGAGAAAAGGGGATCCCATTCTTTTTGATACAGATGAATGTCCCCAGGATTCAAGCTATGAAGCCTTGGCCAAGATGAGGGCTGCCTTTAAAAAAGACGGGTTGGGCACCGCGGGCAATGCCTCCATAATTTCTGACGGTGCATCAGCTCTTGTGATCATGAGCGAGAAAAAGGCCAGGGAACTGGGCTGTACCATTCTGGCCGAAATCGGTGCCCAGGCCTCCTTTGGTATTGACATGAAATATGTTCTCATGGCGCCCATTTACGCCATCCCCAAGGTGTTGAAAAAACAGGGGCTTAACCTTTCCGATATTGATCTGTTTGAGATCAACGAGGCCTTTTCCGGATCTTCCGTAGGGATCAACAAGGTGTTGGAACTGGATACTGCCCGCGTAAACGTCAACGGCGGCAGTGTGGCCCTGGGGCATCCCATTGGCTGTTCTGGCGCCCGGGTGCTGACCACCCTGCTCTATGAAATGGAAAAGCAGGATTTAAAAACAGGGCTTGCATCCCTTTGTTTGGGGGGCGGCGAAGCCGTGGCCCTGGTTGTGAACCGGTAATGGGTTTGTCCTAGTTTTGCTGAACAATTAAAATAAAAGAATATGCTTTTTTCTATAACCATTTGAAAAGGGCATGGGAAAAGGAGAGAAAAATGGGTGTTGAAAAGTTTGGTGTAATCGGCGCAGGTCAGATGGGCAACGGGATCGCCCAGGTGGCAGCGGCCAGCGGACTCAAGGTTTTGATGAGTGATATAAAACAAGATTTTTGCGATCGTGGTATGGCCGCCATTGCCAAAAACCTGGACCGGATGGTATCCAAGGGCAAAATGGAAGCCGGTGAGAAAGAGGCGATTCTGGGAAGAATTGAGACCACCACAGATCTTGCCGATATGGCAGGAGTAGATTTTGTTGTGGAAGCTGCTGTTGAAAGGGAAGACCTGAAATTTAAAATTTTTGAGGATCTGGACAAAATCTGTCCCGCCCATGTGATCTTGTCCACCAATACCTCTTCCATCCCCATCGGCAGGATTGCCGCCAGAACCTCCCGGCCGGGAAAAATAATCGGCATGCATTTCATGAACCCTGTTCCCGTGATGAAATTGGTGGAAGTGATCCGGAGCCTTGCCACTTCCCAGGAGACATTTGATTTGACCTGGGAGTTGTGTGAACGCTTCAATAAAACCCCGGCAGAGGCCAATGATTTTCCCGGATTTATTGCCAATAGAATTCTTATGCCCATGATCAATGAAGCCATTTTCTGCCTCTACCAGAGCGTGGGAAAAGCCGAGGATATTGATACGGTGATGAAATTGGGGATGAACCATCCCATGGGACCCCTGGCCCTGGCAGATCTCATCGGTCTGGACACCTGTCTTGCCATCATGGAAACCCTCTATGACGGATTCAAGGATTCCAAATACAGACCCTGTCCTTTGCTCAGAAAATATGTTGAAGTCGGCTGGCTGGGGAGAAAAACCGGTAAAGGGTTCTATGAGTATACCTAGTACCCGCTACACCCGGTTTATCCCTGTAGCTGAGCTTGAAACAAGGTTAAAAGGGCTTCAGCAGATCCTATCCGACCAGGATCTTTGCGGAGCCCTCATCGTCCAGAAAGCAGATCTCTTCTATTACTCCGGTACCACCCAGCAGGGCTGGCTCTATGTGCCGGTCATGGGGGATCCTGTTTTTATGGTTTTCAAGGATCTTGAACGGGCCCGGGTTGAGTCCGGCCTTGAACAGATCCTTTCCCTGATCAGTCCCAAAAAAATCCCAGATATCCTAACCGGACTTGGGATATCCCTTCCGGAGAAACTGGGACTGGAGCTGGATGTGATGCCGGCCAACCAGTATCTCATGTTCAGCCAGATTTTTTCCGGGACTCAGATCATAGATATTTCCACCCTTATCCGGCTCCAGCGGGCGGTGAAATCCGAGTTTGAAATAAATTGCGTGAGAAAGGCCTCTGTCTTGGCAGACCGGGTGGCGGCCAAGGTGCCGGAGCTGCTCAGGGAAGGGATGACGGAAGTCGAACTTGCCGGGATGCTGGAGGCCCATGCCCGAAAACTTGGCCACCAAGGGTTGATCCGCATGCGCATGTGGGACAATTACCTGTTCTACGGCCATATCATGTGCGGTGCCGGTGCTGCCGTCCCCGGTGCCTTTGCCTCTCCCACGGGCGGAGCAGGGCTTAACCCCAATGTGGGCCAGGGACCCTCCTTTGCCCCCATAAAATCCAATGAACCCATTTTGGTGGACTATGTGTTTGCCCTGGACGGTTATCTGAGTGACCATACAAGAATCTTTTCCCTGGGCGAGGTGTCCCGGGAGCTGCAACAGGCACATACGGCCATGCTTGAACTCCAGGAAGCCGTTAAACAACAGGCCCTGCCCGGTGCAATCACTGGAGACGTATACGAATCCATGATGACCATGGCCCGGGACAAGGGATATGCAGATGGTTTCATGGGCGCTGCAGAACCGAAAATCCGCTTCACCGGCCACGGCCTTGGCATTGAACTGGATGAGTTCCCCTTTATTGCCAAGGGCCAGACCCTGCCCCTTGAAGCGGGTATGCTCATAGCTCTTGAGCCCAAGGTGATTCTTCCGGGCCAAGGAGTGGTGGGAATAGAAAATACCCTTCTGGTGACTGAAACAGGACTTGAATCCCTGACGATTTACCCGGATACCATCACGGTGGTATAGTGCCAGCCAGCAGATTGCTCATCTTTGGAGCGCACAAATTTACGCTTCAATTTAGATCCTTTTTTCTCATACCCCTGGACTTGTTCGAAAAATAGCCATAGTAGCGAACCGTATGCTCGTATCTTCCGGGAATATGTGTCACCAGTCTTGCAAGCCAGTCCAAAGTAGTAAAAACTTTTCTGGATTTTTTATCTTTGGATGTGTAAATGACCTTGGCAACACCATCATCGGATTTTTCTGTCGGGACATAAACCATTCTTTCTTGAGCATTTTTAACACTTCATCCTGGAAAGCTTTTTCAAATTTTTTTCATTCTTCCATAATGGTATTTCATTAGCCAACTCAGGATTTGCCTTTCCCAAAGCCTTGCGTAGCATCGCTATATTTGCAGAAGCATAGATTTCAGTAGTGTTGATGTTTGCATGGCCCAAAAATTCCACTATGTATGAAAGAGGCATTTCGCTTTGGTAGAGGTGCATAGCACGCGTATGTCGAACCAGGTGGGGATGAACTTTTTGTGGAACCTCATGACACGTTTTTCTGGCTTTTTCTCCATAATTCTTCAACATGATAGCTACACAGTATCGGTGGACAGTATATGTGGTATCCCCGACAGAATGGAATAGAAGAGTGGGCTATTGGTTTCATTGAATGATACGGTATGGAACCGTCGTCTGTAATCCTTCAAATGATCAATTGTCTTATCCATAAGGGGAATACTTCAGATTTTATTTCCTTTTCCTGTTACGATTATGAATGGATTTCTCGTTTCCAAATATAGGTCAAAGCCATCTGAAAATGCATAATGCTCAAGACATCAGATGTCTGATGTGAGATAACTGACACCATATTTGTTGACTTCTATTATTTGCAAATGATATGGTATTTTTCAGAATAAGGAAGCATGGCGGTAAGCTGTCGTTTTTATTAATTTTTTTTAACAAAGTGGAGATTTTTATGAAAAAATGTTTTTTTAAAATTTTGATTTTTGTTCTTGGATTTAGTTTGACTTTGTGCGGGCCTGCTCTTGCAAAAAAAACCTATAAAATTAAACTCGGCCATACGGGTGCTCCCACACACCATTATCAGGAGATTTGTCTGCAATTTGCAAAAGTTGTTGCACAAAAAACCAATGGCGGGGTTGAAATAAGTGTTTTCCCGGCCAACCAGTTGGGTAAACAATTGGAATCTGTTGAAGGATGTATGTATGGAACCCAGGATATGGTTTTGGCTTCTGACACGGTTCTTTCAAACTGGGTTCCGGATATGGGTATTCTGAACCTTCCGTTTTTATTCAATGATATGTGGGAAGTACGCAAGGTCCTTGACGGCCCTGTTGGCGACAAACTGGCAAAACAACTTGAACCCTTAGGAGCAGTTGTTATTGGCTGGTGGGAAAATGGAATGCGCCATATCACAAACAGCAAACGACCTATCAAGACTCCTGAAGACCTGAAAGGATTAAAAATTCGTGTTCCCGAGGGTGAAGTATTTGTTGATACTTTCAAAACCCTGAATGCAGGCCCCACGGTTATTTCATTTGGAGAATTATACTCTGCCCTGCAACTTGGTACAGTAGATGGTCAGGAGAACCCGCCTGCCCATATTCTTACCCAAAAATTTTATGAAGTCCAGAAATATGTATCCCGCACAGGACACATTCATCTATCTTCACCATTGGTCATGAGCAAAGCATTGCTTGACAGCATGCCGGAAGAGTATCAAAAAGCAATTCTTGATACGGCAAGAGAGATGGGGCCGATTCATACCAAAATGGTTGAAGACATGGAAAAACAGCAATGGATTGATGTTGCTAAAAACGGAATGGAAGTTCTGGACGTAGATAAAAAACCATTTCAGGATGCAGTCAAACCCGTTATTGAAAAATACAAAAAAAAGCTGAATGCCCAGATTATTGATGAAATAATTGAAACATTGAAAAAATAAAACATAATCATCGGTAGGGGCAGTATCACAATTGTTTGATCCCTGTTTGAAGCAAAAAACAGCAGTGTATGCCCTGACAATCAAATGGATCTTATACCCTTACCGATGAATCAACTTTTAACAGCACATGGAATATTTCAAATGGGGAAAAAAATAACCGACTTACTGGGAAAGCTCAATAATTGGGTACAGACTTTATCTGCCATATTATTGGGCATAATGACTGTTTTAGTTCTTACACAGATCTTTTTTAGATATATTCTTGGTAACCCCCTTGGTGAAACCCAAGAATTATCGATTTATGCAATGGTCTGGGTTATCATGCTGGGCTCCACCATTGCGGTTCGTAACAAGACCCACATCGCTGTAAATTATTTTGTGGAATTATTGCCGTCAAATTTAACAAAGATAGTCAATAAAATTTGTTATTTGCTGACACTTGCATTTTTTGTGATCCTGGTACGCCAGGGTTGGGCATTAACGACACGTGCAATGCTCCAGAACTCGCCATCAACAGGTATTCCGGTAGGATATGTTGTGGCATCCATTCCATTTTGTGCCGCAATATCAATTCTTTACATTTTAGAACAGATGGTCGGCAAACAAGACAAGGCTAAATAGAAAACACAGGAGCATATTATGGTTACAAGTTTATTCGTCTTTTTTTTCATTATGCTTATTTTAGGAGTGCCCATTGCCGTTTCATTGGGGATTGCTTCTTTGATTGCAATCTATTTTGGCAGCAATATCCCGTTTATTATTTTAGCCCAGAAAATGTTTAATGGAATGAATAGTTTCCCGTTCATGGCCATACCCATGTTTTTACTGGCAGGCAATATCATGGCTGAAGCCAAGATATCAGACAGGCTTGTGGGCCTGGCTGCCATCATGGTTGGCAGATTCCCCGGAGGCCTTGCCCATATGGCAACAGGCGCATCTGCTTTTTTTGGATCCATATCAGGATCAGCCCCTGCCACCACGGCTGCCATTGGTACGGTAATGATCCCGTCCATGATAAAAAAAGGGTATAGCAGGTCATATTCGGCTGCTGTAATAGCAGCCTCAGGTGCCCTGGGCCTGATTATTCCCCCAAGTCTGACAATGGTTGTCTTTGGGGTAATTGCAGGCGTTTCCATTGGCAATCTCTTTCTTTGCGGTGTTTTGCCCGGCCTGTTGATCTGCCTGGCCATCATGGGACTCAACTACTATATTGCCAAGAAAAAAGGGTTCCAGTGTGAACAAGAACTTTCAAGGGAAAAGAAAAAACAGGTAATCAAGGACAGTCTGCTTGCCCTGCTCATGCCTTTGATAATATTGGGCGGCATATACTCCGGGGCTTTTACTGCCACGGAATCTGCGGCAGTTGCCTGTCTGTATGGTGTTATTGTGGGATGTTTTATTTATAAAACCTTAACGATAAAAACCCTGTTCAATATTCTGAAAAATACGTCTGAGAATGCAGCGTTGATAATGTTTTTAATGGGCACCGCCAATCTTTTCGGTTTTATCATAACGGCAGAACAGGTTCCCCAGCATTTTGCAGCCTTTATCATGAGTGTGACCGACAGTCAGATGCTGGTCATGTTTATTATCATGGGGATGCTCCTTGTAATCGGTACTTTTCTGGACAATGTTGCAGCGCTTGTGCTTTTTGTTCCCACAATGATCGGGCTTGTCAATGCCATGCACATTGATCCCATCTACTTTGGAGTCTTTACCATTATTACCCTTGCAGTTGGACAATTCACTCCGCCTGTGGGGCTCAACCTTTTCATTGCCAGCAATATAGCAGAAGAAAAATTTGAAGTTGTTGTAAAGGATGTAATCCCTTACTTTTTTGTTTATATCTTCTTTCTGATTCTTTTCATTCTTATACCAAAATTGCTGACAATTTTTATCTGATATTAAAAATATATCCAGGGAGATTTTAAACATATGAAACGAGTGGTTGTCCTAACGACTGGCGGAACCATAGCCAGTATTAAAAATAATACAACTGGGTTATTTACATCCGGTGCCATGACCGGGGAAAAATTGATTGACAAGGAAAAAATTGATCCGGGTATTTGCGTTGAAGTGGATTCGGTTTTCCAGGTTCCAAGCAATTCCATGGACTTTGAAAACCTTGTTCTGCTTAAAAATAAAATTCTGGAATATTTTTCAGATGACACTGTAATGGGAATTGTCATAACCCATGGAACAGACACATTGGAAGAGTCTTCCTATTTTTTGGATTTAGTAATTAATGATCCAAGACCTGTTATCATGACCGGTTCCCAGCGGGCTCCCTTTGAAGAGGGAACAGACTCCTATACCAATATCCGGGATGCCATCACAGCGGCTTCTTCACCTGACTGCAGGGGTATGGGGGTTTTGGTATTGTTCAATGAATATTTGTTTTGCGCTAAATATGTAAAGAAAATGCATTCTTTTAATGTACAGACTTTTACCTGTTTTGGCACAGGCTATCTTGGCTATGTTGACAAGGGAGAGGTTTTCATGATCAACAGACCCGTCCGGCACGAATCCTATGAAATCATAGAGGATATCCCCAGGGTGGAAATCATAAAAGCAAGCCTGGGTGGGGATGGTCAGCTCATTGACTGTGCTGTGACCCTTGGAATCAAAGGACTTGTCATCGAAGGAGTCGGTCGCGGCCATGTCACTCCCATGGTTGCAATGGCTGCTGCCAAAGCTGTGGAAAAGGGAATTTACGTGATCATAACCACAGCATGTGAAGAAGGAAGAGTTCATCCCGTATATGATTTTGCGGGCGGAGTGGTTGACCTTAAGTTAAAAGGAGTCATAACCGGACACGATTATGACAGCAAAAAAGCCCGCATTAAACTGATCGTGCTTCTTGCCGCTGGGATGACATCAAAAGAGACAATACAGCAGGCTTTTTTATTCTAAATTATTTGTAGGTAAGACTGGTTTCCCAGCTGATGGAACTTGTGACAATGGCTTTACGTAGGGCGATTCCATCTCGTTCGCGTAAAGCCTTAAAAATTGCTTTGTGATCTTTAAGGGCAACGTCGGGAAGAACTTTCATTGATGTCTCAATGGACGCATCAAAAAGCTCCATAAGGGTTTTTCCGATCCGGATGACCATTCGGTTATGGGTGGCAAAAAGCACTGCCATGTGAAAGGCCAGATCATGGCTGGAATCCTGGATACCGTTGCGTATAACATCTTCAAAAGATAGCAGCGTTTTTTCAATGGTAAGGATATCCTCGTCTGTGGCTTTTTCCATGGCCATGATTGAATAGGCAGGTTCAAACATCTTACGAAGGTCAATCAGGTCCTGGGGAATTCCCTTGGCCAGAATGAGCTGAAAAACCATGGGATTTAACGCGTCTTCATCTGGATTTTTCCGAATAACCGTTCCCTGGCCGCGCTTGACTTCAAGAACCCCCATGGCCTGAAGCATTTTAGTGGCTTCACGCACGCTTGATTTTCCTACACCCAGATTTTGAGTCAATTCAGATTCCGAGGGAATAAAGTCTCCGGGCTTCAGTTCTCCATTAATTAGAGCCTGTTTAATCCGATCTATTACCAGCATGACAACTGATTTTTTTTTTAAAGGGGTGTTTAATATGGTGTTTTTAACCAGGGGCTTCATGAATAATAACTAATATCTCTATTTTGCAATAAAAAAGGTTAATAAAACCTGCTGAACTTATGACATTTTAGATATCACAGGCCAGGTCTCTTGTACACAAGAATGTGTGCGTATTTGAACTTGTTTTTTTAAATAAAATAAATGAATTTGGGCATATTCAGGATTTGTTGGGCAGGGTGCAGGGCTGGGTCTATGGAATTTCAAAGAATGTTTCAGAAGCATTGACAGCCGTGATTTTGGCTGTCAATGGCCGAGTCTTGAATCAAGAGGCTTAGAGGGCCTTGTCTTGTCTCAAGCGGGTGATGATTTCCCTTGTGGAGCGGCTTCGGTTCATGGTGTAGAAGTGAAGGCCCGCCACCCTTCGTTTGAGAAGGTCCCTGCACTGGGCAACGCCAAAGGCAATGCCAAGATCCAGGACGGTTTTTTTGTCTTCGGCATCTACGGCTTCCAGTTTTTCCAGGAGAGGGGCGGTCAGTTTTGTACCGCATATCCTGGATAATGCCCGGGTCATTTTTACGGTATAAACAGGCATGACCCCGGGAAGAATGGGAACATTTATGCCCTTTTGCCTGCATTTTTCAACATTTTTGAAAAAATAATCATTGTCGTAGAAATATTGGGCACTGTTGTCAACCTTGAGTTTGAGAGATTCCATGTCCTTTTCAAGACTTTGGGCTTCAATATGGCCTTCTGGGTATTCCGCACAACCCAGGGTGAAGTCATAATGGTCCGAGATAAATGTGATCAGGTCCGAGGCATAGGTAAAACTGTCCAGATGGGCGATAAAGTCTTCATTTTTGGGTTTATCTCCCCGGAGGACAAAGATGGTTTCAATGCCAAGGTCTTTGTATTGATCCAGGACGGCCGTTATTTGATCCGGACCCAGGCCATATCCTGCAATATAGGCCTCGCAGGGAAGGTTCTTGTCTTTTGTCGGGGTCTTGACGGTCTGAAAAGAACCGAGTTTTGTGGATCCGCCTGCCCCGAATGTGACAGACAGATAATCCGGGTTCAAGGTGGTCAGATCATCAACGACCGTGCTGAAATTTGGTTGGGTTTTTTCATCCCGATAGGGGAAGAACTCTATTGAAATAACAGGGTGTTTTTTATGGTATATCTCTGTGACGCGCATTTATTTTCTTCTTTTTGTATGTAAACGTATGATCAGATGCCCGAAAACTTGGTCACCAGGGATTGATCCGTATGCGCATATGGGACAATTATTTGTTCTACGGCCATACCATGTGCGGTGCTGGCGCTGCCGTCCCCGGTGCCCTTGCCTCTCCCACGGGTGGGGCAGGCCTTAACCCCAATGAGGGCCAGACCCTACCCCTTGAAGCAGGGATGCTCATAGCTCTTGAGCCCAAGGTGATCCTTCCGGGCCAAGGAGTGCTGGGAATAGAAAATACCCTTCTGGTTACGAAAACAGGTCTTGAATCCCTGACGCTTTACCCGGATACCATCACGGTGGTATTATAGTTCCGGTTGGCATGTTGTCCTCGCAGGCGTGTCTTGTATAGTCTTGAAGAACTGCAATCCCAAAGAATTTTTCGAAAAGAATTGTCCAAAAATCATTCTGACCGGTTCTCCTTGCATCTCTAATGCAAAGGCCCTTTTTTCATGTCCAAAATTATTTTCTCCAAAGATCACAATTGGTTGACGGGATGCGGCTGGATGTCGTATGGTCTTTTGTCTGTTTCATTGTGGATTCCTAATTTAACCGTTTCGTCACAAACGATTTTATTGCCGCAAGGACAATGCCTGCTGATTTCCTGGACACGGAAAAGGTTATGACTCTGGATAATCCGAAAACAAGAGGGGAATATCCCACTGTATCGGAATTAAAGAAATTGTTCGATATCCATATGGTGAAAATGACCCAAAAAAATCCTGAAAATTCATCAATACCATACGGAATAATATATTATCCGCTTGCAGAAGTGCAGCCAATAACGATTCCGGTCTCTTTTCCTTCAGTGTTCCCACCGGCGGCGGTAAAACCCTTTCCGGGATGGCGTTTGCCCTTGACCACGCCGTAAAAAAAGGAAAAGAACGGATCATTTATGTAATCCCCTACACGAGCATTATTGAACAAACCGCAAAAATACTTGGGGATATTTTTGGGGCGGAAAATATTGTCGAACATCACAGCAACCTTGATCCGGAAAAGGAAACCCAGCGGTCCCGACTTGCTTCTGAAAACTGGGACGCCCCTGTTGAGTTACCACAAACGTTCAGTTCTTCGAATCCTTATATGCGGCAAAACCTGGCCGCTGCCGCAAACTTCACAACATTGTCAACAGTGTCGTCATCCTAGACGAGGCGCAACTTCTGCCCCCATCTCTTCTTGAACCATGCGTCAGCATTATCAATCATCTCACCCGGCACTACAAGGTCACCATGGTCCTTGCAACCGCCACGCAACTGTCCTTGACGGGTCTTGACCAGCCTCGTGAAATCATTGCAAATCCAGGTAAACTTTATGAACAACTCAAACGAACTCAGACTGTATTTCCGCAGGATTTAAATGCCCGGTCCACATGGGAACAGATTGCGGAAAATCTTAAGAAATACGATCAGGTTCTTTGTGTGGTCAATACCCGCCGAGATTGTTATGAGCTGTTCCGGCTGATGCCGGAAGGGACGATCCATCTTTCCGCACTGATGTGCGGGGAGTACAGGTCAGCCATTATTCAGAAAATCAAACAGGATCTTGACAACGGCGCTCCCCATGCGGGAGCGTGGATTGAAACAAAGTTATCCCCATGCGTGGATACCGGAGGTTGGGTCGCTCCCCATGCGGGAGCGTGATTATTTTGTCAGGAGAACTTCATCGTTTTCAAACTCTTTTTTGCGGATTTCACTGAACATTTCAACCAGTTTACCCGGGGTAAGATTCTTTTTTTCGTCTCCGTCAATATCGATGATGATCTCTCCGCTGTCCATCATGAGGAGCCGGTTCCCGTATTCAATGGCATGTTTCATGTTGTGGGTGATCATGAGGGTTGTCAGGGAATGGTCCCGGATGAATTGGCGGGTCAGGTCCATGACAATGGCGGCATTCCTGGGGTCCAGGGCTGCCGTGTGTTCGTCCAGAAGAAGGATTTTAGGGCTTGAAAGCACGGTCATCAGCAGTGTCAAGGCCTGGCGCTGGCCGCCGGACAGCATGCAAACGTTTTCTCGCATGCGATTTTCAAGCCCCATGTCCAGCTGGATCAATTCTGTTTTGAAAAAATTCCGCATTTTTCTGTCCAGGCTGATATTCAGCCATTTGAATCCTTTTTTATAGGTGATCATCATATTGTCTTCAAGGGTCATACTCGAAGCGGTTCCCAGAAGCGGGTCCTGGAAAATTCTGCCAAGGTCGTTTGCCCGTTTGTATTCCGGATCTTTTGTGACCTCTCGTTGGTGGATAAATATGGATCCGGAACTTGGCAGAAGGTTGCCTGAGATTAGATTGAAAAGCGTTGTTTTGCCGGCGCCATTGCTGCCGATGATGGTGATAAAATCCCCTTTTTTTACATGGAGATTGAGGTCTTTAATTAAATGGACCTCATTGGGGGTTGTTTCGTTAAACCGTTTGTTTATATCTGTGAGACGGATCATATTTATACTCGGCCCAGTTTTATCTGCGCATGGATTTATAATTGGTGATCATCAGGGAGACGATGATCAAAATTCCCGACAACAGTTTCAAGTCATTGGGCGTCAGGTTGACATAATACCCGTAATATCGCCCCAGGTACATGATGGCCTTGTACAAAATGGCACCCAGTATGACCCTTGTGGTCAGGATGGAAATCTTTTCTGATTTAAGCAAAAACTCCCCCAGCATCACCGATGCCAGGCCGGAAATAACAATCCCCTGGCCCAGGTTGATGTCGGCAAATCCCTGGTATTGTGCGGCAAAGGCACCCGACAGAGCCACTAACCCGTTGGAAAGACCCACACCGATTAATTTCATGGTTGCCGGATTTATCCCCTGGGTGACCACCATCTGCTGATTGTTTCCAAGGGCGCCAAAGACAAGGCCCATATCGGTGTGGAAAAAAATATCCATCATCAATTTTATGATCAGCACCACGGCCAGGAAAAACACGAGGTATGCAATTTCTTCTGGCATGAAGCGGTGGGTCAGGGTTGATACCTTTGTCATGATGGTTTCCACCCTGAGCAGGGGAAGGTTGGCCCGACCTCCCAGGATTCTGATATTGATGGAATAGAGCATGGTCATGGTCAGAATCCCGGCCAGAAGATGGGGGACCTTCAGGTAATTGTGGATGGCAGCCGTAACAAAACCGGCCAGGATCCCGCCGGTAAGGGAGAGCAGAAGACCCACGGGCAGACTGATGCCGCTTTTTATGGACATGGCCATGATAACAGCCCCCATGGGAAAAGATCCGTCAACGGTCAGGTCGGGAAAATCAAGTATCCGAAATGTAAAAAAAACGCCAAGGGCCATGATCGAATAGATCAGGCCCTCAACAAAAATTCCTTCAATCATCTTATTTTTAGCCTTTGATGGGAGTTACAAGCTCACTGGAAGCTGTTTTAATTGTGTGTTACCTTTCCATCTTTAATGATGGTGTTTGCTTTAGCTATGATATCATCGGGAATGGTCAGTCCGAGAAATTTTGCCTGATCCAGGTTAATCAGAAGATCCACATCCCCAGGTTCGGTCATGAAAATAGTCGGGATGGTTTCCGGTTTTTCCCCTTTTAGAACCCTTGAAACCAGTTTGCCTGTGGCCACTCCCATTTTATAATAATCAAATCCCCATGCGATTAAAATTTCATGGGTTTGGGCCGAGCTTGGGTCTGCTGACATGATCGGGATCTTATGTTTTCTGGCAACACTTGTCACAGCTCCCAGTGCGGAAAAAACCGTGTTGTCATTGCTCAGGTATATCCCGTCCACCCTTCCTGCGATGGCCTGAACCGCCTGTTTTACCTCTGCGGAATTGGTGATGGTGGCTTCGACAAACTCGATTCCCTTGTCCTTGCAGACCTGGCGGGCGATTGCGGCAAGGCTGACCGCATTGGCTTCAGAGCTTGAGTAGATGTGTCCCAGGGTTTTAATCTCTTTGATCCTTGTTAGAAGCTCAATCTGCTCTTTCACCGGGGTCATGTCGGATATGCCGGTGATATTTTTTTCTCCTGTTGTTGTGGAGCCGATGAGGCCAGCTCCCACAGGGTCGGTTACAGCGCAATAGATGACAGGACTGTCTTTAACGGTATTGACCAGGGCCTGGGCCGTTGGTGTGGCAATCCCAACGGCTATGGCGACCTTTTCAGCCTTAAACTTCTGGGCGATGGATGATGCCGTGGAGATCTCTCCGTTGGCGTTCTGAAGATCGAATTTTGCATTGGGAAAACTTAGTTTTAACCCATCCTGAACGCCTTGTTCCAGTGCATCCAGGGCCGGGTGGGCAACGATTTTTGAAATGCCGATAAGGGGGGCATCATTTGCAAGGGACAGGTTTGATAGAAAAAAAACTGCCGCTACAGACATAATGACGGATAAATACTTTTTCATGGTTGATTCCTTTGTCAGTTGAGTTGGCACATGGGGCGTTATACAATATTTCTATGTATAAGAACAGATGAATATTTTTTGCGTGAAGGTTGAGAGAAATGCAAAAAGGGCAGGAGCGATATTCACTGCCCTTTTGTATTTCAATCATTTTTTTGGAGTGGGACCTGAAATCTTATCCCCCATATTTGTCATCAAAGGAGTTCCAGAAAGATCGGTCCTTTTCCCGCCAGCCCTTGCCGAATGATTTGTCAAAGAAAGGCTTAAGATTGGAGAACCAGGATCCATACCCCTGTTTGCCCTCAATCCTGGCCCGGATGACGTCTGCGGCATGACCGGTCAGGTTTGCCAGTTCATCCTTGGGGATATAGGAGTCTGCCCCTTTCTGGATGGATTCCTTAAGATTTTCAGGCGTCAGGGCATGGGCCGTGAGCATGAGGGCGGGCACTTTTTTCTCCCTGGCAAGTTCTAAAATATCATAACCGCTTACCCCCATGATATCAAGGATGGCAAGGTCATATCTATTGTTTTCAATCAGGCGTTTGGCTGTTTCAAAGGAGTTGGCTGTCTCAAGGGTGCACATATCCAGGAGTTCTTCAATGGTTTCAAGAATATCGGGTTCATCATCCACCACCAATACGCGTCTGTCCTTTAAAAGGTCTTCGGATAAAATAGAGGCAACGTCAAACTTGACGGTTGTGACAGGGCAATGGGCTTTTAGAATCACATATCGTGCGGTTGAGCCGAGAATGGCTTTCTGGGCACGGGATTTTTTTCGGATGCCCAGAAAAATATGGTCGATATCATTTTCCCTTGCAAAGAGTACCAGGTCTTCGCCGGCGGACAGTCCCCGGACACTTTGCTGGGCCTCGCAGGCGATACCTGAGTTTTCCATGAGTTGCCGAGCAAACCCAAGGTCTTCCTCGGCCTTGATGATATCTGCCTGCCGTTCAGAACTTCCCCCTTCCATGGAGGTGACCACATAAACAAACGCACTGTAAATGCCTGCCATATCCCTTGCAAAGGATAATGCAACCCTGCCAACTTCTCCACCATCATAACCCACCAGTATCTTCATTTTGAACTCCTAAATTAGCCGTCTACATTATAGCAGGTGTATTACATCCACCAGGTGGATATCACATCCACCGTTTGCGTCTCTTGTAAGATTTAACATCCTTAAAAGATTTTCGACCTCCGCCCTTGGTGATGCCCATGTAAAATTCTTTGACATCCGGGTTGTTTTGCAGTTCATCCGAGGGACCTTCAAGAACGATTTTACCAGACTCCATGATATATGCATAATCGGAAATGGCAAGGGCAACCTTGGCATTTTGTTCCACCACCAGGATGGTGGTGTCAAGGTCTCGGTTTATTTTTTTTATGTTTTCAAATATTTCTTTTACAAGAATGGGTGCAAGGCCAAGGGAAGGTTCATCCAGCATGAGCATTTCAGGGGCAGCCATCAAGGCCCTTGCAATGGCAATCATCTGCTGTTCTCCTCCGGAGCTGTATCCCGCCATCCGGTTGGTCACTTTGGAGAGTCGGGGGAAGTGTTTGTACATCAGTTCGTTGTCTTCTCGGATTTTTTTCGATTTGTCTTTGCGTGTAATGGATCCCACCAGAATATTTTCATTCACTGTCAGATGTTTAAATATCCTTCTGCCTTCAGGTACCATGACGGCTCCCAGTTTCACTATGTCTGTCCCTGAAAGCTGGGTTGTATTCGTTTCATTAAAATTAATATACCCTTCCTTGATGGCGCCGTTTTCCGGTTTTAAAAGGCCGCTGATGGCTCTTAAAGTGGTGGTTTTGCCCGCACCGTTGGTGCCAAGCAAAGCGACAATTTTTCCCTTGGGCACGTTAAGACTAACACCACGAAGTACTTGAATAATGTCGTTATAGACAACTTCAATATTGTTGACTTCCAGCAGATTTTTTTCCATGTGTATTGTCTTTATATTTGGGCTTTAATTATGGGGTTAAACTTACCGGGAACCAATTTTAATTTAAAACGGATTTCCGGTAAGTTAAGGTTCAGCTTATTTTTTATTGATTAGGGCTCAATAAAAAACGCTTATTTGATTTTTTTCATGTATTCAGACGCCAGCGGTTTTCCTACTGCTTTAAAGACACCGTCCTGTACACTGTAAATCTGGAGCAGATCAACACCGGCACGGTCTGTTTTAGAATAGGTTACAGGACCAGTTGTTGTATAGGGACTATATGCATTGGCACCATTCATTTTGTTGAGTGTATTGTAAAGGTTGGCTTTGTTTATCTCAAGGCCGGCAACTTTTGCCCTCTTGATGGCTTCTGTTGTAACCTGGGCTACCATGATGCCAGCTGCATAGTTATGGGAATTAGCCGCTTTGTCATCACGACCGAATAGTTTTGCCAAGGCCAATTGTTTTGTCGTTCCTTCGCCCGGAACCGACGTAATATTAAAGGCAGTTATCCAGAAATAATTTTCAGTTGCATCTCCAGCCAGAGCAATAAGATCATTACCCCCCGTGTAATGGGCACCCATGAAGGTTATTTTTCCTTTCTCCCCAAAAGAAGCGGCAGTAAGCCCGAGACGCTGTGAATCTTTGAGCATGGTTGCAACCGGCGACTGAATCGTCTGGCAGATCACATACTGAACATTTTTGCTCATAAGGCGTTTTAACATGGCGGTATTGTCAAGATCTTTACCATGCTCAACAACTTCGACAAGCTCTATGTTAAGCCCCGCTGCAACTGCTTTTTCCACATCTGAAACAGGACCCCGGCCAAAGGCCGAAGGGTGAACAAACAAAGCAACTTTTGCTTTTCCGCCTTTATTATTTTTTGCAACATATTCAGCAAGATTTACAAGCTGGTCTGAATAGGATGCAATGGGAAGGAAAATATAATTTGAATCATCCAGATTCCCTTTATGGTAAGAGGCAGGAAGAACCGCAATCTTTTCTTCATCAAAATCCCTTTTTAAGCCCAGGGTACTTCCGGTGGAATAGTTGAGATACATGACAATGCCGTCATCAAGATACTCTTCAAAATTTCTTTTGGTGATGTCGGTTTTGTATTGATCATCTCTGATGGTACAGTCTATCGTGTCTTCCCCAAGCATTTTGGTATCATTAACAAACTTAAAATAATCTTCAGTACCTTTTGCATAAGGATTTCCTGCATCAGATGTCGGGCCCGTGATTGCCAGGGACATGCCAAGCTTGTAAACTTTTCCTCCGGCATTTACAGTGGTAAATGCAAACATAACGATAAGAATCAGTAATGCTGTTAAAAAATTTCTGCTCTTCATGTTTATTCTCCTCCTATTGGGTTAATAACACCTAAAACTATATTAAAGGCCTGATGCACCTTAATACCGGAATGGCCATAATTTGGTATATGATTTTATGATCCGCCACCAGTTTGCTATCCCCCGGGGCTCAAACATTAAAAACAGGACAATCACCAGACCAAATGTAAAGGGTTTCAGTGCTGTCGCAAGATTCATGCTGGATGGCAGGTATTGTGCTGCGGTTTCAGCAAGGGTTTCCACCTGCAGGTCCAAAAATTTTATGGCAACTGGTCCCCAGAAAGACCCGTTCAAGGTTCCCAATCCGCCGACAATGGCCATGGCAAGATAGCCGACAGATTCGTGGAGGGTAAAGGATTCAAACCCGACCCCCCGGTAAACATAGGCATGCAGGGCACCTGCTACTCCTGCAAAAAAACCGGCCAGGGCAAAGGCATATACCTTTGTCAGCCCCGGGTTCATTCCCATGGCATCTGCAGCCCTATCATTGTCCCTGACAGCCATAAGGCATCTGCCGTATCGGGTTTTTAAAAGATTTCTGATCCCAAATCCCAGGAGAATGACAATGGTCAGGATAATGAAATACCAGAACAGGTAATGATCCTTTCTTCCTACTTTACCGGTAAACCAGAAAACCCTGCCAACATAAATGGTCTGTCCCTGGTTGAAAAAGGTCATGAATTGGATCGTCCATTCAAAAATCATCTGAAAGGACAGGGTGGCTATGGCGAGATAAAGATGTTTCAATCTCAATGCGGGCAGGCCGACAATTGCGCCAAAAACTGCGCCCACAAGACCACTTACAACAATCAATACAGGCCAGAAATGGGTAATGATAATATGAGATTCACCAATTGTACGGCAAAAAGATGCGATGGTATACGCACCAATTCCCACAAAAGCCGCATGGCCTATGGATATCAGTCCGGCAAATCCTGTCACAAGGTTCAGACCCATGACGGCAACAATGGCGATGAGAACATTGTCAACCACCAGCATATATTTATTGCTCAGCTCGAACATCAGGGGCCATCCAAACAGGAGGACCAGGAAAAAGGTGAAAAATGTTCTGTCCAGGCTTGTTAGAAATGTCCGTTGTTCCTGTTTATAGGTTGTAAAAAAATTTCCCGTTGCTAACCATGAATTTGCTGACATAGATTACACCCGCTCAATTTCATGGATTCCAAATAATCCATGTGGTTTAAAAAAAAGAACAACGACCAGGATGATATAGGGCATGACTTCACCTGTGCCGCTTAACCCCCAATTGCCGTCCAGGTATCCGCTGGAAAACTGCTGGATTAATCCAATGATGATGCCTGCCACAACAGCCCCAAGGATGGAATCAAGCCCCCCCAAAATGATGACAGGGAATACGATAATTCCAAAGGCATGGAGGGTGTCAAAATTCAACCCTGTAATATTACCAATAATACACCCTGCTGCTGCCGCAGTTAAACCTGCCAGCGCCCAGGCAAGACCAAAAACTTTTGGTACTGAGATACCCACCGACATGGAACCGAACTGATCATCGGACACGGCTCTCATTGATATGCCAATGGTTGATTTTTTGAAAAACCAGGAGAGTCCGCCAATGAGGATGAAGGTGATGATAATTCCCACAAGCTGTGTCCAGGAGATGGAAACACCGCCAAGGGCCAGGGGGGCCTGGGGAAGAAAATTAGGAAATGAAAAATTTTCACTTCCAAAGGGCGTCAGATATATCAACCCATCCAGAATTGATCCCAATCCGATGGTGACCATAATGACGGATATGATGGGTTCTCCGATCAGACGTCGCAAAAATATTTTCTCAACACTCATGGCCAGAAAGAAGGTGATGATCATGCTGGCGATAAAAGAAAAGAAAATCGGCACCCCCAGTGAAACCGTAAGATAGTAGGTGATAAACGCCCCGGCAGCGATAATCTGTCCATGGGCAAAGTTTGCCACACGGCTTGATTTATACACCAGTACCAACCCCAATGCGGCTAGTGCATAAATGGAGCCCACCACAATGCCGCTGATTACAATTTGAAAAAAATAACTCATCAGATTTCTTTAGACTCCTTTCACCGTGTAAAAAGCAATGCTTGTTTTGACAATATTCGACTGTCCATCCTGATACTGGAAGGAGGCTTCAACTTCTTTAGTATCAATGGTTTCATCGTAGAGTGCATCATACAGGTTCTGGTATCTTTCCTGTACAAATTTACGGCGAATTTTGCCGGTTTTGGTCAATTCCCCGTCATCCATATCCAATAGTTTATAGAGCAGGGCAAACCGTTTGATTTTAAAATGTTCTTTTTCAGCCCGGGAGTTAACATCCAGAACCTGTTCCATCATAAGTTTGGCCACTTCCGGTTTGCCGGCAAGATCCATATAGGTTGTAAAGGAAATCCCCTTATCCTCTGCCCATTTTCCCACAACAACTGGGTCGACGTTGATCAGACAGGCCACAAAATCTTCCTTGTTCCCATAGATAACCGCCTCTTTTATATAGGGAGAAAATTTGAGGGCATTTTCCAGGAACATGGGAGAGAACATCTCATCCTTTTTATTGTGCATCACATCTGACAGACGGTCAATGACCACCAGGTGTCCATGCTCATCAATAAACCCGGCATCCCCGGAATGAAGCCATCCGCCTTCCAGGGCTTCTGCGCTTTTTTCAGGCATATCAAAATACCCGGGGGAAACAGAGGCCGATTTTGACAGGATTTCCCCGTCATCGGCTATTTTGCATTCAGTACCGGGTAGGGGTTTGCCAACGGTTTCCGGACGGACATCCCCGTCCCTGTGCATGTAGGCGATTCCTGTGATTTCGGTCTGGCCGTAAATCTGTTTTAGATTTACACCGATGGCCTGGTAAAAGGTAAAGAGTTCAGGGCCTAGAGCCGCACCACCTGTATAGGCCCGTCTAAGTCGCATGAGGCCGATTTGGTTGATCAGGGGCCTGATGACCATCTGGGTGCCCAGCCAGGATTTCAGCCTTAATCCCAGGGACATGGATTTCCCTGTCATCTTGAAACTTGCCGCTTTCAGACCCACCTTGATAAAATAATTGTATAGCAGCTTGTTCAACCAATAGGACTGGTCAATTTTCAGCCAAATTTCGCTTCGTATGGTTTCATAAATCCTGGGGGCCCCAAACATGAAGTGGGGGCCGATTTCTTTGAGGTCAGACATGGCAGTTTCAACGGATTCAGGAAAGTTGATGGTAATTCCCGTGGCCATGGCAATACCAAACGAGTTCATCTGTTCGCCGATCCAGGCAAAGGGCAGAAATGAGACATATTCATCCGTGGGTTCCAGGGGGTCGACTTGGGTGATTTGAACCCCCATGTTTATATAATTTTTATGGGTCATGATGGTACCCTTGGGAAGTCCCGTGGTTCCAGAGGTCAGGCAGAGATGGCAGGGATCATCAGGTTTCCCTTGATCCACAAGGGTTTCAAAAAGATCTGGAGAGACGGCATGTTCTTTCTCCCCCAGTTTGTAGAGATCCTGGATATCTATGAACCAGTCATCGGACATATACTCTCTCATTCCCCTTGGATCTTCAAAAATAATTTTTTTAACATTGGGGATAAGATCTCTGACATCAAGCACCTTGTCCACCTGTTCCTGGTTATCGCAAAAGACGACAGAGACTTTCAGGTATTGAAGAATCTGGGCAATTTCAGCGGGCATGCTGGTTTGGTAAATACCTGCTGAAATGGCACCGATGGAGTGGGCACCAATGGCTGTAAACAAGAGTTCCGGGATATTATCAGAGATGATGGCAATGGTATCCCCGCGGGTAAGCCCGATGTGCTGCAGGCCCAGGGCTGTTTTTCGTACATGATCATAATAGTCTTCCCAGGTATAGGTATTCCAGATTCCAAAATCTTTTTCTCGTAAAGCTGGCCGTTTGGGAGAGGTCCCCACCCGCCAGCGCAGCAATTGGGGAATGGAGTATTCAAGTAAGTGATCATTATTGCTCATAGATTTAGTCCTCTCCAATATAGGCTTCAATAACGGTAGGATTCTGGGCGACTTCTTCCGGGGTTCCGGACCCTATCACCTCGCCGAAATCAAGAACATAGATTCTGTCTGAAATATCCATGACAACCCCGAGGTCGTGCTCCACCAGGACCACGGTAATCCCCCGCTCTTTTTGGATATCCATGACAAATCGGACAATGTCCTCTTTCTCTTCCTGGTTCATTCCGGCCATGGGTTCATCTAAGAGCAATATATCCGGTGCAAGGGTTAAGGCACGGGCTACTTCTACTTTTTTTTGAACCCCGTAACTTAAGTTGCCCACAAGACTTTTTCGATAGGGTTCCAGTTCCATAAAATCAATAATGCCTTCCACAAAGGCTCGGTTTTCAGCTTCCACCCTGGAGGCTTTTCCATAAAACCAGACCGCCTGGAGAAAACTGTATTTCAAATTTTGATGCCGGGCCAGGAGCAGGTTGTCCAGGACTGAAAGACCTGAAAAAAGTTCAAGATTTTGAAATGCTCTGGAAATCCCCATGGTGGACACCTGGTGGGGAGAGGCATGGGTGAGTTTTTTCTCCTTGTAGAAAATATCCCCCTTTGTGGGGTGATAAAAACCTGAGATACAATTGAGCATGCTTGTTTTGCCGGCGCCATTGGGGCCGATGATGGAGGTGATAAGACCCGGCTCAATTTTCATGTCCACGTTGGACAAGGCTTTGAGTCCGCCAAAGGAGAGAGTTACATCTGAGATATTTAAATGTGCCATATAAAGTCCAAATTCTTTATGTCAGATTAACGAAAACGTTCGCAGTCTAAACTGCGAGACAAAAAGGGTGTACAAAACGATAAAAATGATTGAACCAGATGCCACCTCCCATCATCAATGATTTAAACCTAGTGAATACGATTGCCGGAACAGTTTAAGAAAAGTCTGTCTTTATTTTTATCCGGTCAATGGACCCGTCTTTTGTTTTTGGCAATTGGTCAATGAATTCAATATATCTTGGTTTTTTGTAGCCGGC
Source organism: Desulfoconvexum algidum (assembly GCF_055382125.1). Classification (NCBI taxonomy): domain Bacteria; kingdom Pseudomonadati; phylum Thermodesulfobacteriota; class Desulfobacteria; order Desulfobacterales; family Desulfobacteraceae; genus Desulfoconvexum; species Desulfoconvexum algidum. The sequence continues at coordinate 612,539 of NZ_AP042394.1, forward strand.
AATCAAAGACCCGGTAAAGGCAATCAGATCTTTTTTTGTCAGTTTTTTTCCGGGGTGAAGGGCAATAACCGCTTTGATACCTTCTCCAAATTTTGGGTCGGGCACTCCGAATACACAGACGTTTTCCACTGCTTCATGCTGGAGAATGGCCTTTTCCACTTCTGCGGGAAAGACATTTTCCCCCCCTGGTTTGATGAGCTCTCGTTCCGCTTTCCTACCCTTGAAGAATAAAAAACCGTCGGAATCAATCATCCCGAGATCTCCGGTATGGTGCCAGCCTTCCCTGAAGGTGAGTTCGTTCAGGTCAGGGGCATTCCAATACCCTTGGAAAACCAGTGGGCCTTTGAGGACGATTTCACCCATAGTATTCAAGGGCAAAAAAGTATCAAGGCTATCAACAATTTGAATGAAGGCAAGCAGGGAAATTTTACCTGCCGACCCAGGTTGCCTAAAGTATTCAGAAAAGGAAATCAGTCCCGAGGTCTCGGTCTGGCCGTACATGGTCCAGAATGTGGAGCCGGTTTTGGCCTCCCATTTTTTTACCGTATCGGGCATCTCAAGTCCTGCCACAATTTCAAGGCTGGACAGGTCAAAAGTTTCCGTTTCAATGAGGTCTAAGAGGGTGGTTAATATAGGTGGGAAGGAACCTAAAAGTGTTACTTTTTGTTCCTGGATAAGATCAAGGGTGTGCTGGGGATTAAAGCGTTCTATTATAACATTTTTTCCCCCGGCCATGAGGGCTGCCAAACCAAAATTCACCCCCATTATATGGAACAACGGCAGGATGTTTAGATAGGTCTTGGTCTTGTTCAGGCCAAAGGTATGGATCAGTTGCAGGTTGGACAAGATTATATTTTCCTGGCTCAGTACAGCTCCCCTTGGTTTTCCCTGGACTGCTGCCGTGTGGATGATCACAAAGGGATCATGGGGACGGAATTCAACAGCCCGGGTAAGGGGGGGGGACTGATACAGGGGAGACACATCTTTGTCAATGGTAAAACAATGATCCAGACAAGAATGCGTTGATGCCAAAGCTTGGGCCTGGTCGGCCATTTCAGCGTCGCTGAAAATTACACAAGGAGTGGTGTCTTCAATTATATGGGCGACTTCCTCGGGGCTTAACCGGCGGTTGATGAGGACCAGGCAAAGATTCAAGGCTGCCGCAGCCCCGAAAAGATGGAAAAAAAAAGGATGGTTGGTGCTGAGGATGGCGATCCTTGATCCGGGTTCAAGATTGAAATCAAAGAGTCCCTTTGCCAGCTGGCGGGTTTGCAAAAAAAGCGCTGAATAGGAGATATCTTCATTGTTCCAGTGGATGGCGCAATGGTCAGGGCTTAGCAGTGCATTTTTTTCATAGATGTCAAAAAAGCTTAAAGAGTACAGACTGTTCATGAACCATTACTCCTTGGGATAAGGACATATTAAAAGGTTTATGGTACAGGTGATCTTTGGTTTCTATCTTTTTGTCTTGGTTATCAAAATAAATCAGAACGAGCGCTCAGTCTCAGTCTCAGCATCTCTTCTGTAATAAGTCAATTTGTTCAGGTTTGTCAAAGACTTTTTTGTATTCCCTTTGTATTTTCATTGTTTTTGTTATGGTTCATTTGGAAAGAATACTGAAAACAGGGTGTGACCTGAGGTCAGGCAATCTTCCTGGCAGGTGCAAAATTGGCATTTCAAAATATCTCCCGGGCAGGCTTCCGCCTTGTTTTCAACCAGATAACAACACCGCTTGGAGTTTATTTTTATGGTAAACCCCAGGCGGTCTGAAAAAAGTTTCATTCGCAGAAGATCGGCCCCTTTCCCGCCGGCATTGAAATCAAAGGGGGTTTTGGTGGAATAGAGCAGGGTTTCCTGGGTGGTGAAAAACCCTTCGAAAATCCGTTTTTGATCATCTGTTTCAATGCCCACACCAAAATCATGAACCCTGAAAAGGATTCCTTTGTCCCGGGGGTGGGCAGAGATATTAATGCGGCCCTGGTCCGGTGTGTTTTCAATGGCATTTTTAACGAGACCTTCCATGACCTTGTTTAATACGTCCGGTGGCATCAGGAGAGGGGGAAGCGCCTCCTGGATGTCAATGTTTATCTGGATTCTCCGGAAATGAAACAGGGGGCTTATCGCTTGGTAAAGTTCCTGGAATGCCCTTGAAAAATCAATGGTTTTGTGGTGCTGTGACCTGTGGCCGAATTCCTTGTCAATGAGGTTCCGGACGGATTCGCTGAGATGGTTAGGATCAAAATTATTACCCTGGAGGGCATTTTCAACCAGGGTTTCCAGTTCATCCTGGCAGGCTTCCAGCATTTTGAGCAATAAAACCCTTGCCGCATATGTTTTGTCTTCCATGATATCCGCTGTTTCATTCTGGATATCCACAATCCGGCTCAGGTTTCGCTCAATCCGGTTCAAGGTGGCATCCACTTTGACATTGGGCAGGTTGCTCAGTTTTTTCCTCAGGATCTGCAGGGAGCCGGTAAGGATGGCCACCGGTGTTTTCAGTTCATGGGACAGGTGGTTAATGGCTTTGCCTTTTGCCCGGTTCAGGGATGCCACGTCCCGGTAAGACTCTTTTAGAGCATCGGAAAACCGTGCATTTTCAATGGAGATGGCCGCAGTCCCACCAATCATGGTCATCAGCTCCATATCATTGTCATCAAAGTGGTTGATCTTTTTATTAATGGCGCAGAGAACCCCGATGATACGACCATCACTTCGAATGGGAACCCCCATGATATTTCGGGTTTGATACCCCAGCTTCTTATCTCTTTCCGGGTAGGCTTTTAATAAAAACTCGGTATCGTTTACCACTTCCGCCTGGCCTGTTTTCATGACTTTGCCGGCAAAGACCTCATCCAGGGTAAACCGAAATTCCCTGGCCCGCTCCTGGGTGTCCGAGTCATCATAGGAGGCACCAAGAAAGAACAGGTCTTCTTTTATCTCATCATAGAGTAATACAACCGCGCCTTCGGTGTTGAGAAGTTCCTTGATTTCTTGTGTAATATAATCCATCAACTCTTCCAGGTCTGTATATTCCGGCAGGGCGGCTGAAATTCTCATGATGGTCTTGTTGTTGGCAGCCACTCTTTTTTCTTCTGTTATATTTCTTAAAATAACAAAGTTTTCTGTTTTGTTCTCCTTGAACCGGGTCTGGGAGGCGGCCCAGATCACCACATCCAGAATTTTGCCGTCCTGTGTTAACCGCTTTGTTTCATACCGACCCAGCTTTTTATCCGCTTGAAATTTATTTAAAATATCATGGGTCTCGGCTTCCAGGAAGTCGGGTACAAAGGGAAGGGGCTTGCCGAAAAGTTTCTCCAGGGTCCACCCGAAGGTGGTCGTAAATGCGGGGTTTACATAGGAGACCAGGCCTCGTTCGTCGTATACGATAATGGGATAGGGGATAAATTCCAGAATATTTCGATAGATCCGATAGAGTTCATTGATTTTTCGTTCCTGGATTTTTTCTTCGGTCACATCCTGAAGGGTTTCAACGGCACCTGTAATTTCTCCCTTACTGTCTGTGAAGGGGGCTGCTGTGAAAAACAGCCATTTGCCTTCCGGTGGAAGATCAGGGAAAAAATCGGTGGCTGCAAATAATTCATTGCTGGAAATGCCCAGGTCATATTTATAGTCGTAATGCTCCAGGATCTCCCAATCTGAAGACTTGGCAATCATAAGATCGGCCATGACCGGCCGTTTGTTTGCATAAAAGGCTTTCCATTGGGAATTGGTCCCCACCATTCCTTTGGACTTAAACCCTGTGAGCTCTTCAAGGGCCTGGTTAAAATGGGTAATTTTATGGTTTTTGTCCAGGACAAAAATAGGAATCGGGGCTTTGAAAATAATCTTGCTCAGTGTCTGGTTCTCTTCTTCCAGCTCTTCGATCCTTTTTTTCAGCGCATCTGTTTCATCTCTACTCATAAAAACTCCAAAAGACTTTACAAGATTAAAGGATCCCCGTATAACAATTGATGATTTTAGCGTTCTTAAAAGGGGCCGATGCCAGCATGAAGCCTGCAACAATTGGTATCAATATATAGAATCCTTGATAACAATTGCAAGGATTTTAAGAGGTAGAGACGAATATGCCCAACACCACGATTAAAACTGAAATTTTGATTCACGATCTTAAGGTGCCTATTTCTGTTATCGATGCCGGGGCAAAATCCCTTTTGAACCGCCAAGACTCCTATGGGCCCCTCACGGAAAAGCAGATCAAGGTGCTAAAGCGGATTATCCGGAACACCCTGACCACCCAGCGACTTGTCAATGACGTTCTGGAACTTGGCAGGAGCCGGGAAGGGGTGATGATCACCTCTGATTTCAGTGTTTCCTCCCTTGTGATGTCAGTGCTGGTGGAGATCTTTGATCTATCAGATCCCCCCGTTGCCGATATTATTCGGAAGTTGGAGTCCTATGCCGGGCTTGAACAGGTGCTGAACACCGTCGGTTTCAGGCTTGGCTTTGACAGGAAAATGTGGAAAACAATTGTCCATCTGGATGCTGCCAAGGTAAAACAGGTCTTAAGAAATCTGGTGACCAATGCCTTTAAACATCGCGCCTGTGTGGTGGAAATTTCCGGCCGCATTGAAGAAAAACAGATGATTTTAAAGGTCAGGGATGATGGACGGGGGATACCGCCGGCAAACCATCAACGGATTTTTGAAACCTATTTTACCACGGGCGGTTCCATTGAATCTGCCATTGAGAGCCATGGGCTGGGGCTTGCTGGTGTTATGGTACTGCTTAAGGATATGGGGGGGGGACTCATTCTGACATCTGATGACGGAAAAGGGGCTGAATTTACCGTGACCATTCCTTTATAGGGGTCAGGCTTGCGTTATTGTGCTTTTGATCAAAAGCGCAATAACGCAAGCCTGACCCCGGTTACCCGGTTACCGTTTATCAAATTCATCCCAAAATGCCTGGTCACTTGTCCGCCATTCTTTGCCAAATAATTTATCAAATATGGGATTCAGCCTTGAAAACCAGGTGGAATTGGCATTTTCTCCTTGTTTTCTTGCCGAGAGCACATCTGCCACAAACAGGGATATATCCACCAGCTTGTCCTTGGGCACATAGGCATCTGCCCCCTGTTCGATGGAACGTTTGAGATTGTCCGGGGTCAGGGAGTGGGCCGTGAGCATGATGGAGGGGATATTCAGTCGGTGGGTGATTTTCAGGAGTGAATACCCTTTTACCCCCATGATGTCCAGGATGGCGGCATCATAGGGGTTGTTTTTAAGGAAGGAAACGGCTGATTCAAAGGTGGCAGCCGAATCTGTTTTGCAGTCATATAGCAGTTCTTCAAGGGTCTCAAGAATGTCTGGTTCATCGTCCACCAGAAGAATCCTTTTGCCCTTAAGAATGTGTTGATGGTCCACTTTTCCCTCCCTTGCAGCATGATGTATATTCCATGGTCAGGTTGGATATGATTTCTTTCTTTTATTTAAATTTCTTTAATAATTCAAGAACAGAATCAATATCTGCCCGGGTATGGGCGGCATTTATTTGGAATCGTATGGTTTCGTCTCCCTTTGGCACCACGGGAAAGGTCAGTCCCACCACCAATACCCCATGGTCATATAAATAGCGTACAAGTGTATGGGTCCGGTTGGTATCCCGGACCATGAGGGGAACCACGGGGTGGGGGCCGGGAATCGATTCCAGGCCTAAGTCGTCAAGCCCCTGCCGAAATTGTGCGGTTCTTTCTTTCAAGTGTTTTAACAAACCCAGGCCTTCCTGAGAATCGCAGATATCCAGGGCGGTTACTGCGGCAGCACAGTCGGCCACACTCAAGGGATTGGTGTAAATATAGGTATCTGCCTTTTGTCTTATGGATTCAACCAATACGTCGCTTCCCGCAATAAATCCGCCATTAACCCCAAAGGCTTTGCCAAAGGTACCCACGATAATATCCGGAACAGCGCCACAAAAATCCTGGGTGCCCCGTCCTGAATCTCCATAGGCCCCCATGCCGTGGGAATCATCCACTACCGTGATCACCCCGTCTGTGAAGCGATCATCATAGCGCCTGCAGATTTTCATTATTTGATCAATGGGGGCATGGTCCCCCCGCATGCTGAAGATTCCGTCAAAGATCACCACCACCCGCTCAATCTTTGGTCCCACCTCACTAAGACAGCGTTCCAGGTCTGCCATGTCATTGTGCTTGAAAATACCCTTGTTTTCCCTTGGAATATTGCTGATGCGCATGGCCCTTATAATGCTGTTGTGGTTCAGCTGGTCCCCGATCCAATGGGTTCGTTTGTCGGAAATGGACAAAGCAAGCCCGCAATTGGCGGTATAGGCGGAATTGAAAATTTTGGCCCCAGGTTTTCCCAAAAAGTTAGCGATTCGCTGTTCCAGACGTTTGTGAAGGATAAAGGTTCCGTCAATGAACCGGACCGCCCCCGGACCCACACCAAATTTATGGGTGGCCTCGTCAGCTGCTTCAATTAACTTTGGATGGTTTGAAAGGGACAAATAAGAATTTGAGTTGAGCCGTATGAACGCGTTGTCACTGCCTAAAAGTTTATACCGGGGACCTTTGGTCCCTGATGGCGGGATATAGCCTTGTATGACCCGTTCTTCAGATTTGGCCCTGCCTTCTTCTTTTAGGGCGATCAGTTCTTTTTCCAGACTCGTGTCAAGTTTTTTTGTGCTCATTTTAGTTGCTCCATAAAAAAAATAAAGGGTCCTAATTCAAGGGGCCTAATCCCAGTCCAAAATTACCTTCCCCGATTGCCCGGACCTCATTATATCAAATCCTTTTTGGAAATCAGTGTAGTGAAATTTGTGGGTAATTAAAGGGGAAATATCAAGTCCACTCTGGATCATGGCGCTCATCTTGTACCAGGTTTCAAACATTTCCCTGCCGTAGATACCCTTGATGGTCAGCATGTTAAACACCACCTTGTTCCAGTCGATTGCCGTGTCGTCGGGCATGATGCCCAGCATGGCAATTCTTCCGCCGTGGCACATATTATCTAAAATGGACTTCAGGGCCAAAGGGTTGCCGGACATCTCAAGGGCCACGTCAAACCCTTCTTTCATGCCAAGTTGTCGCTGGGCATCTTCAATTTTGTTTTTGCTCACATCAATGGTGAGGGTGGCACCGGCTCGTTTGGCCAATCCCAGGCGATAAGGATTGACGTCGGTGACCACCACGTGCCGGGCACCTGCATGCCTTGCAATGGCTGCTGCCATGCAGCCGATGGGGCCGGCGCCTGTGATCAGCACATCTTCTCCGAGAACATCAAAGGAAAGGGCGGTGTGGGTGGCATTGCCCAGGGGGTCAAAACAGGCCAGGACATCCAGAGGGATTGTTTCATCGCAATACCAGACATTGGTCACGGGAATGGCAAGGTATTGGGCAAAGGCCCCGGCACGGTTCACCCCGACCCCTTTGGTATCATTGCACAGGTGCCGGCGGCCGGCAAGGCAGTTTCTGCAGTGACCGCAGACCAGATGCCCTTCACCCGAAACCAGGTCCCCTGGTTTGAAATCGACCACATGGGAACCCACTTTTTCAATCCGGCCGACAAACTCATGGCCCACATGCATGGGTATAGGGATGGTCTTCTGGGACCATTTGTCCCAGTTGTAGATATGAATATCCGTGCCGCAAATGGCGGTTTTAACTATTTTGATCAACACCTCGTTGTGTTTGATCCCGGGAATCGGTACCTCTTCCAACCATAGACCTGGTTCGGGCTTTGCTTTTACCAATGCTTTCATCATTTTCATGGGGTATGGGTCCGTTTAATTGACATAAATGTTTAAGTTAAATCATGGCTATCCTTGGGGCGCTTAAAATTGATAGTATCACTTAAATTAAGATTTATACATGGGATATTTTGTTCTGGTTATCCTCTATTGGAAATACAATTTTAAATGTCGACCCCTGATCAGGAATGCTTTCAGCAAGAACCTTTCCCCCCTGTCCTTCTGTATATGCCTTGACAATCGCAAGCCCCACCCCTGATCCATTGCTTTTTATTTTTTCTATATTACTGGCCTGATAAAACCGGTTAAACACATTAGGCAATTCTTCCGGGTTGATCCCTATTCCTGAGTCTTTAATAGCAACTTGGACCCCCAGATCGCTCAGGCCTATGCTCACATTGATTTTACCCTTTTCCCGCGTGTATTTAATCGCATTGCTGATTAAATTATTGATAATTATTGACACTTTTTCCATATCCACCAGGACCCTGGGAACGGCAACGGCCGTAAGCTCTATTTGTATATTTTTTGACGCGGCAACAAGTTTTGCTTCATCCACCACAGGTGTGACGATTTTATGGATATCAGACAATGTTCTCTTGTATTGCATTGCACCGGTTTCTATCTTTGCAAGGTCAAGGTATTGCATGCTGAAATCTGTTATTTTATCGATGCTTCTTTTAATGGCTGCAAGCATTCTAAGCCTTGTCTCCGTAGCAGATCCAGAGATCATTAAAACATCATGGGCTGATTGCATTGCCTGAAGAGGGGTTTTAAGTTCATGGGAGATTTGTTGCATCATCTGCGCTTTTAATTCATTTGTCTCATTAATTTTGGTGCTCATCTCATTGACGGCGGAGGCAAGCTGCGCAATCTCATCATGGGAAGACACAAGAATCTCTTCAAAATTACCCTGTGCAATCTGTTCAGTTCCCCGGATCAGCTGGCCAATGGGTCGGGTAATGGTGCGGGCAATGATCAAGGCGGTTGTCACAGCAGTAAAGAGAGTCCCTGCGATTAAGAGCAGGGCGATTTTGCCGGAACGGGTTATTGTCGACTCAATCCGGGCCATTTCTCGTCCAATGGAGAAATGGCTTTTCCGGATAAGGAGATCAAGGGAATCAAGCATTAATCTCTTGTTTTCCAGCCGTATCTGATTTTGATTTTCATTGTGGGCAATTTGTTTATGGTTTTCTGGCTGCATACTGACAACAATGGACGCATGTGTTTTTTGCAGATTCTCTATCAATAATCGGTCTTCATCCGAGGACAGCGTCTCAAACAATAAGTTTATGTTTTTTGCGATTTCTTTGCTGGTTTCAATGAACAAGGAAAAATAGGCATCATCATTTGAAATCAGGTATTTTTCGGCATATTCGTTTTCATTTTGAACAGCGGGATGCAGTTGCCTTGCAAGTTCCTGGGTCCTGACATTTGAGGTAAGAATGTTTTTTGCGCCATTGGCGACGACATTCAACTCAAATAGAACATAGGCGTTGGAGAGGATCATTATCGCAATAATGGCAGCAAAACCTATTGCTAGTTTTGTGTATATGCTCAGTTTTATCATACCTGCCTCTTAGAAAATAATAAAATAGAAGTAACCTCAAACTTTTTTGGCAATTAATTGGCAAACATGATTTGAAAATCCCGCGCCTGCCTCGGCATAGATATCCAGGACAAGGTCAACACCCTCTCGTTTGAGGGGGTCTATTTCGTCTTCGTACTGGGCGATGGCAGCAAGTGTTCCAACACGGTGAAAGGCTGAAATCTTTTTTGCCGCGGCTAAATTAGCCCCATGGGACATGGCCAAAAGTCCCAGGTTGATTTGCTGGGGGGCTGTCATTCCGCGTTGCCAGAAATCATCATCCGATGCATCTGCATGGATGACTCGCCGGCCTTGTTTGATATGGGATGCGACACGCTCTTCATCGAAATCGATTCCAATGACCTGCCTGCCATAATGCTGTTTTAAAGTGTCGTAGGCACCGGTGCCAATTCTTCCCATCCCATAAACCGCAACAGTGGCGGTTCCGATATCAACAAGATCATCTCCTGGCAGGCGGGTTTGGGTCTCAAATCGTCTGAGAAAAGAATTCCAGCGACAATAGAGTTGGTTTGTCAGATTGATGGCAGGCGAGGCGATCATCATGGAGATTGACAGGGCAACGGCCAGGATCACCAGCCATTCGCTGCCAAACCACCCCTGGGTGACGCCCAGGGCACTGATAATCAGGCCGAATTCGCTATAATTTGTCAGGTTCATGGCAGTGCGCAATGAGGTCCGGGCCCTGAGAGAAAACCGGGTTAACAACCAGAAGAACAGGATGGCCTTGACGGGGACAAGGGCCACAAGCAAAAGGGCTGCCCAGACCATATCAAGGGTGGGCAGGTCGGCCATGCCGATGGTCAAGAAAAAACCCACAAGGAACATATCCTTGAAACCGAACATAGCCTTGGCAAGTTCGTCGGTTTTGGTGTATCCGGCCAGCAGCATTCCCAGGATCAGTGCGCCCAGGTCTGGCTTGAGCCCTACGGATTCAAATAACCCGGCACCAGCAATGGGCAAAAGACAAGATAGCAGCACCAGAAGTTCCCCATGACCGCTTTTATCCAATATTGCCATAAGGGGTTTTCTTAAAAAGAACAGGCCAACCAGTCCCAGGGCAAGGGGAGAGGGAATTTTGCCGCTGGAGATGGTGATGAAAATCACGGCGAACATGTCCTGGATGATTAGAATGCCAATGGCAAGGCTGCCGTGTTTTGAAGACATCTCTCCTTTTTCTTCGAGAATCTTTACCGCAAATACTGTACTGGAAAAACTCAGGGCAAAGGCAATGATCAGGGAAGAGGACAGCGACAGCTTGCTGAAAAATGAGAGTCCGGTCAGGCTCAACCCATGTATGAAGGCACCAAACAGCACCACAATGGTGAACATGTGTAATGATGCGGTTCCCCAGATTTGTGGGGCCAGTAATCTTTTTATCTTAACTTTTAAGCCGATGCTGAAAAGTAGCAAAATGATACCGGTCTCAGACAATTGATGCAGGGCCGGAGTGGCTTCAACGCCAAACAAATTAAGAACAAAGCCGGCCGCAAGGAACCCGATAAGCGGCGGTAGTCCAAACTGCTTGGCAACAAATCCAAAAACAAATGCTGTGGCAATTAATACTATATTCATGGGCGTTTCAAAAAAAAAAAAAAGTGTTTGTTGTAACTCTTCAATTAAAAAGCAGTTAATCTTAAATACTCTATAAGAAGACTGGGAATGTCAAGGGTATAAATTATCTCTAAAATCAGGGGTCTGTTTTTAAGGGAACTATTTACCGGAATCAGGCGGTAAAAATCCTTTGCTTTACATTAATGAATACCTTAATATAATAATTTGATTATAAACAAATTTGATGGAGGAAATAATGGAGATTAAAGTGACCCGGGTTGCCAAAACAGGTACCCGGCCAAAGGATGCGGATCTGGGATTTGGGACAGCATTCACAGACCATATGTTTGTGATGGATTATTCGGTTGATAAGGGCTGGCATGATCCGCGCATCGAACCCTATGCTAATTTTTCAATGTCACCGGCAGCCATGGTATTGCACTATGGACAGGCGATTTTTGAAGGGCTCAAGGCCTATAAAACACCGGATAATAAGATTCAGCTCTTCCGGGCCCGGGATAATTTCAAGCGGATGAACCGGTCTGCCAAGGGGCTTTGCATTCCTGAACTGGATATTGATCTTGTCATGGATGCCCTGAAACAATTGGTTAAACTGGAAGAAAACTGGATTCCCGAAACCCTTGGGACCTCTTTGTATATCCGGCCGACCATTATTGCCACCGATCCCTACCTGGGGGTGAGATCCTCTTTTACCTTTAAGTTTTATATAATTCTTTGTTCCGTGGGTGCCTATTACGCCGAAGGATTTAACCCGGTAAAAATATGGGTTGCCAAGGACCATGTCCGGGCCGTTCGCAGGGGGGTTGGTGAATTTAAAACGGCTGCTAACTATGCAGCCAGTCTCAGTGCAGGGGAACATGCAAAAAAAGAAGGCTATGCCCAGGTGTTGTGGCTGGATGCCCTTGAGATGAAATATATCGAAGAAGTCGGTGCCATGAATATCTTTTTTATTATTAAGGGTGAATTGGTCACACCAAACTTAAGCGGCAGTATTTTGCCTGGAATTACCCGGTACTCTGTCATTGACCTGGCAAAAAAATGGGGGATGACGGTATCGGAACGAAAAATCAGTATTGATGAGATCTTCACGGCCAGTGAAGACGGAAGTCTCACTGAAGTTTTTGGATCGGGAACAGCTGCTGTTATTTCACCCGTGGGCGAGATCCGTTATGGTGACCGGGTCATCAACATTGGGGATGGCACGCCGGGCAAGACATCAATGAAATTTTATGATGCATTGACTGGCATTCAATACGGAAAAGAACCGGACACGGAAAATTGGATTGAAGTTGTCGAATAACTCTTTTGTGTAATGAGAAAAGAGATATCGGATTTGTTGTTTAACCATGGATAAATGAGCGGATAAGTAAGCAAGAAAGAACGAGCGCTCAATCAAAAATGAAGTTTGAAAGATCTCAAACTATTGGAGAACCAATGGCTAAAAAGAAAGAAATAACCCCCATCGGAACACGAATCAGGCGGGCCAGGCTGGCCAAGAAAATGAGCCTGGACACCATGGCAAATGAAACAGGGCTGGCAAAGGCGGTTATTAAAAAGATTGAGGGCGGAGAAAAAAGACCCTCCGTGGGAACCTTGCTTCAGATTTCAAGGACCCTTCAACTGGATTCGGGCTTCCTGCTCAAAGAGCAGGAAGACAGCCAGGAAGAGCGGTCCCAGGCTTACACCAAAAGAACGGACAATTATGCCTATACGCCCCTGACGCCAGGGGCGGAGAACAAGCATCTAAAGGCATTCCGCATTGTGGTAGATGCAAATACCAGCCATGATGGTGTGGGGTTCCACCACGAAGGCGAAGAGTTCGTCTATGTCCTGGAAGGAAAGGTGGAAGTTCAGGTGGGGGACCATATCAATGTCTTGGAACCAGGGGATTCTCTCCATTTTAATTCAGGGATCAAACATGACCTGCGCAATACCGGAGATACAGATGCGGAATTGATTGTGGTCGTTTATGCCCCCTAATGATAAAGGAGTTGCCCATGTTATTCAAGCTTACTGATGAACAATTGATGATTCAAAATATGGTCAGGGAATTCTCCAGAAAGGTCATTGCCGCAACTGCTTCCGAACGGGACAAGACAAAGGAATTTCCTGCGGAGAATTTCAGGCAGATGGGGGAACTGGGGCTGATGGGAATGATGATCCCGGAAATCTATGGCGGGGAAGAGGCCGATGCCGTTTCCTATGTCCTGGCCCTGTCTGAAATAGCCTATTCCTGCGCCTCAACTTCGGTTGTCATGTCGGTTCAAAATTCCATTGTCTGTGAAAGTTTTTATAAATTTGGAACCGAAGAACAAAAACTTAAATTTCTTGTTCCCCTGGCCTCAGGAGAGATCATAGGCGCCTTTGCCCTCACCGAACCCGATGCAGGCTCTGATCCGGTCAGCCAGTCCACAACGGCGGTTCGGGAGGGTGATTCCTATGTGATCAACGGCACCAAGCGGTTTATCACCTCGGGGAAAAACAGCAGCGTGGTGCTGGTAACGGCCAAAACCAACGAGAGCGTCGGCCATCGTGGCATTTCCTGTTTCATTGTTCCCAAGGGAACCCCGGGACTTGTGGTGGGTCACCTGGAAGACAAAATGGGGCTACGGGCCTCTGATACCACCGATGTGATATTTGAAAATTGCCGGGTGCCAGCAGCCAATATTCTGGGAGAGGAAGGGGATGGCTTTAAGATTGCCATGTCCGGTCTTGACAGCGGCAGAATTGGTATCGCCGCCCAGTCCCTGGGCGTGGCCCAGGCGGCCTTTGATGCAGCCGTAAAATATGCCCAGAAGAGAAAACAATTTGGGTCTGTTATATCAAAGCACCAGGCCATCCGGTTCCAGATCGCAGACATGGCCACCCAGATCGAAGCTGCCAGGCAATTGATTTTTTCCGCGGCTTCCATGAAAGACCGCGGGGAGCCCTATACAAAGGAAGCCTCCATTGCCAAATTATTTGCCTCTGAAATGGTGAACAAGGTCACGGCAAGGGCGATCCAGATCCATGGAGGGTATGGGTTTACCAAGGATTACAATGTGGAACGATATTACCGGGATGCCCGGGTGTTTACCATCTATGAGGGCACCAGCGAGATTCAGCGCATGGTGATTTCAAACCATATCTTAAGGGACAAGAGAAAACCCTAGATCCAGCCTTTTTTGCCGGAGATCAAACCAGAGTTTGGATACTGTTGTATCAGCAGGAGGACGGTATATTTTGCAATAGAGAATATACCGTCCGTTCCTGTGATAGGGCAGGTTAGTACTTACCGCCTTCAAAAATGGATTCCGCAAAGGCAACGTCCTCGGGACAGAAAACAAAGAGGCATTTGCCGTCTGAATCAGACACAGATCCGTAGACATAATTGATATTGATTTTTTCTTCCCCGAGTTTTTTGGTCATTTTTGCAAATTCCCCGGGTTTGTTGGTAATATCAATGGCCACCACATCATTTGAGTCAAACAAATAGTCATTGTCTTTTAGCAGGGCAATGGCGTCTTCTGGTTTGTCTGTTAACAGGCGGATCAGGGAAAAATCAGCAGAGTCCCGTCTCATGGAACTATAGCTGGCATATGATGCCAGCCGTTTCAAGGATTTGCCCCGGGCTTCAAACAGGTTCTGGACATAGGAAGATGCATCCTGGATGGTAATGGCGTCAATGTTAATATTGGCGTCGCCCAAAAAGGCAGTGAGTTTTCCCAACTCGCCGGGTACATTTTTTAGAAAAAGCGATATTTCACGTCTGATCATCTTGTCCTCCCCTTTTTAAACGGTAATTGTTCACTGGCTAATTGTTTTCTGCGAAGCTAACTCCTTCATCAAATGCTTTCATGTTCAATGGAATAATTTTGGCCTTGGCCGCAAACTCTTCTTTTATGCATTTTTTCAGCAGGTCCGGATCCACCAGCTTGGCCTTTGCATTAAAGGCTGCCAGGGCCACAATGTTGGCCGCCCGGACACTGCCGGCTGCTGTGGCAATTTCATTGATGGGCACCACAAGTTCCGTAATATCTGTTCGATTGCTTCTGACGGAAATCAGAGAGCTGTTGACAAATATAATGCCCCCGGGTTTTACGTCAGCGGCAAATTTTTCCAGGGACGGCCGGTTCATTGCCACCAGATGACTGGGGTTTTTAATGATGGGAGAGCCGATCAGCTTGTCGCTGATGACTACGGTACAATAGGCAGTCCCCCCGCGCATTTCCGGCCCGTAGGAGGGTACCCAGGCAACAAAGGATCCCTCTTTCATTGCCGCATAGGCCAGAAGTTTGGCGCTCAGTAAGATTCCCTGGCCTCCAAATCCTGCAAATTTTATTTCTGTTTGCATTGGTTTCTCCAAAAACAACTATAGTGTGTTAACATCAGTATCTTATGCCAGGGGTTTATTCAGGCGTTTTAACATCGCCCAGCTCATAGTAGGGCAGGAGGGTTTCTTCCGCCCATTTTAATGAATCCAGAGGTGTGAGCCCCCAATTGGTCGGGCAGGTTGAAATCACTTCCACAAAGCTGAAGCACTTGCCTTCCACCTGGTATTGAAATGCCTGTTTTATCGCTTTCTTGGCCTTGTTGATCTGCTGGGGTTTTAAAACCGCCTGTCGGGTGATATAGGCCGGTGTGACAAGCCCTCCCAACAGATTGGCCATTTTGATAGGCATTCCGGTCAGGTCGGTATCTCTTCCCATGGGGGCAGTACTTGCCCGCTGGCCGGGCATGGTGGTGGGGGCCATCTGGCCGCCGGTCATGCCGTAAATGGCATTATTAATAAAAATTACGGTGAATTTTTCCCCCCGGTTGGCCGCATGGATGATTTCTCCCATGCCGATGGAGGCCAGGTCCCCGTCTCCCTGGTAGGTAAAGACAATCAGATCCGGTCTTACCCGTTTGATTCCCGTGGCCATGGCAGGTGCCCGGCCGTGGGCCGCTTCCTGAAAATCACAATTAAAATAATTATAGGCCAGAACTGCGCACCCCACAGGGGCGATGCCAACGGTTCTGTCTATAATGCCGAGCTCATCTATGACTTCTGCAACAAGCCTGTGCACAATTCCGTGGGTGCAGCCCGGACAATAATGCGTCATGGTGTCGCTGAGCGCGGCTGGCTTTGAAAATGTTTTTCCCATTATTTTACTCCTATATCATTGCTTTGATGATGTCGATGATTTTTTCCGGTGACGGGATATCGCCGCCGCATTCGCCATAAAATTCAACAGGCCGTTGGCCTTTGACACATCGTTCGACATCTTCCACCATCTGTCCCATACTCATTTCAATACTGATGACAGATTTACAGCTTTCCTTTGTAGCTGCCGCATAGACAGCCTGTTCCGGAAAGGGAAAAAGTGTTTTTGGCCGCAGCAGGGCCACTTCAATGCCTTGTTCTTTCAACTGATCAATGGCAGTTCTGCATACTCGGCTCATGGTGCCGTAACTTGTGATCAGCACCGTATAATCCTTGTCTGCATTATACAGTTCAAACTGGATTTCTTCTTGTTTCATCTGCTGATATTTGGCTTTGAGGGCCAGGTTATTGGCATTGAGTTCCGTGGGGTCCAAAAATAGGGATTTGACCAGGTTTCTTCGCTTGCTCTTCCGGGTGCTCATGCCATTGGTGGCCCAGTCGTCTTTGTTGGAGGGTTGGGTGGCCAAATTTTCAGGAAATTCTACCGGCTCCATCATCTGGCCGATGAGACCGTCTCCTAGAATCATGACCGGTCCCCGGTATTTTTCAGCCAGGGTAAAGGCCTGCATGGTCATTTCAACGGCTTCCTGTACACCGTCGGGTGCCAGGACCAGCAATCGATAGTCCCCGTGTCCACCGCCCTTTGTGGCCTGGAAATAATCTGCCTGGGATGGCAAAATCCCTCCTAAACCGGGGCCGCCGCGCATGATATTGACAAAAACCGCCGGGCACTGGGCCGCAGCAATATAGGAGATGGCCTCGCTCATGAGACTGATTCCGGGAGAAGAAGAGGTGGTCATCACCCGTTCTCCTGCACCGGCTGCACCGAAAATCATATATCCAACTGCTACTTCACTCTCTCCTTGTAGGAAGACGCCGCCCACTTCGGGCATTCTTTTTACCATGTATTCGGCAACTTCTGACTGGGGGGTGATGGGGTAGGCAAAATAACCTTTACAGCCCGCTCTGATAGCTGCTTCTCCGATTGCCTCGTTTCCTTTCATTAACACTTTTGCCATTTGTTTTATCCTTATAATCTATTCTATATAATATTCTATATAATTTATTCTATGGGGTTCGATTTTACGTGGTTTGGGTTTCAACAATCTGGATGGCAACATCCGGGCACACAGTACAGCAGATGGCGCAGTGAATACAATCTTCCGGTCTTGCCTGATGGACGGGAAAATGTCCTTTTGCATTTACCTTACGGGTGAGTTCAAGGACATTCTTTGGGCAAAAATTGACACAGAGCCCGCATCCTTTACACCGTTCGGAATCAATAATATGTTTATAGGCCATACAAAATACTCCTTATTATATCAATTGCTTGTCCAGGGGAATACCAGTTGTCTGTCAATGGTCAGCACCGGGCAATGGAACTGGTTCATATCAAGTTGAGGTATCATCTGGGATGAAGCGGTTATGAATTCAATGGGCAGACCGGTGGTTTTAGATACTTCTCGAATAAAGTGATATCCCTCTATAATGTGTTCCGGTGTGGTTTCATCAATGAGATTGGCATTGGAGACAATGCTCGTGATCTTAAGCTTTGAAGATGCCTCAATCTTCTCTTTTATTTGAATACAGCCTTCAATGGTTTGGGTGAAGGGTCGAAACGGATTGATTACCTGAATCATGTGAACTTCTCGTTTGCTCAGAAAATCCCCAAGGGCTGCCAGAACCGTTACGCCGACATCATCCCCACCAGCATCCAGAATGGTCAGCTCAGCAGGGTTTTGGATCATGCCAGCCACGGCAGGGGCAAGAATTGGAAGGTCGGCGTGCATGTAGCGTTTGTCCGGCAGCACCACTTCAACCCCTAAGTCTTCAAGAAAACCCCTTGCCTCCCGGGTCCTGAAATAGGGGTTGACCAGGTCCAGGTCGGCTATTTTAACCGCCTTTCCCTCTATCCTGGATTTAGCGGCCAGATTTACGGCAGTTTCGGTTTTACCACTTCCATAATTTCCGCAAATAATAACAATGCCATTTATATTGAGTTTCAAATTACCATCCTTATGCTAATTACTATACCATATAAACCGTCATTTAAACCAGATTATGATCTGTTTTGCAAATATTTTTTATGGTGTGTCACCTGATTTAAGGTCTGATCTGATCATTTATAAAGCACAGAGGACAATGGCCTCTATTTCACTCCTTGTCAGGCGCCTTTCCAGGGTGATGCTTTCGGTTTTGATCGCTGCTGTTATCTGATGCAGCTTTTCTTTGTCATGGGAAATGTTTTTATGCTTCAGGTATTTTTGAACCAGGGTCTGTCCGCACAACAGGTTTAAATAAAATTTTTCTTCGGACAGCGTGCCAAATTCCCCCCGGGCATGGGTACCGGCCACATGGGTTTTGACGGCCTCACCAAATACGGGGGTGTTGCACTGGATAAGGGCTGCGCCTGTCTGTTCCCTGACAATGGCATCCAGGAAGCCATAATATTCTTGAAATAATTTTAAATTGTCCGTATCAACCCCCAGGGTCATGCCCTGGGTCTGTAGCAGTTTGGCTGTGGTGAACAAATCGCCTATCCCGTTTCGCTCTCCTATGCCCAGGGCAGAGACTTCCAGGACGCAGGCGCCTGCGATAATACCCATGATGGAATTGGCCGAGGCCATGCCCCTGTCATTGTGGCAGTGAACCGAGAGTCTGGCCTTTGGGGACAGGGCGGACAGGGCAAGTATCTTGTCATGGATCTGGTTGGGGGCCATGATACCCGAGGTGTCGGGCAAGGAGAGAATATCAACGCCAAGGTCCTGGCCTAAAAGGTGGACCCAGGTGGTGAGCAGGTCGCTGTCGGTTTTGCCGATATCCAGCATGGCAATGGAGATTGCGGCCCCTGGCCTGCGGTTGCGGACAAGGCCGATGAGGGCTTCAATGTCCTGTAACAACCGGGTCTGTACCTCTTTTGTAATGGTGTTTTTTACCTGAAGGTGGAAATGGATATCATCAACATTTGTATTGCACAGGATGTCGGCATCCGGAGCAAAGGCCCTGCCCAGGGCTGATGTTCGGATGCAAAAATTATTTTTTTTTGCGTGGGCAGCCACTTTGGAGACAATCTTTGCCTCCATGGGATGGGCAGAGGGGTAACCGGCTTGGCAGACGTCTATCCCTAGGGCTTCCTGGAATTCAAGGATCTTTATCCTTTGTGCAAGGGAAAAAACAATCCCCTGGAACTGCATGCCCTCCCTGAGAGTCTGGTCAATGACAAGAATTTTCCGGCCCAGATTATTAGCGGACATAATTCTCTTTTGGGGGGTTGAAGTATCCATGGATCAGGCGGGGAAATTCCAGGGACAGAGTTTTGATCAGCATTGCCATGCCCACAGGATTGCCGCCATCTTCGGCCATTGCCATGATGCGGGTGTAGTGGTTGGGGTCAAAGTTTAAGTTCCGCCACTGGATCATATCAATACCATGGGTGCCGATAAATTGGACCAGAGCGTCCACTTCTTTTTGTGAATCCGTAAACCCGGGACAATTCAAATAATTGATGGCAACAAATTTTCCGTTTTCCTTTGCAATATCAATACTTTTGAGAACATCACAAAATTCATAGGACTTGGGTCGAAAATAGGCCTGGTAACAGACCTTTCGTACCGAGTTCATGCTCACCCGCATGGAGTCTAGTCCTGCCTTGCAAAGGATTTTTACACAATCGGGCAAACTGGCGTTTGTGTTCAGGTTGATGGTGCCCTGGTCTGTTTGTTTTCGAATGATTTCAATGGCAGGGGCAATGGCCTTTGTTGAGGTTAAGGGCTCTCCTTCGCATCCCTGGCCAAAACTGACCACACTCTTTTTGACATGCAAGATATGTTCAAGGGAAACCTGGGCAATCTCCAGGGGTGTCGGGATGAATTTGATGCGATCTTGGCAGGCACATAAATTATTTTCCGTCTGAAGGGAGATACACCCCAGGCAACTGGCATTGCATACCGTGGAAGTCGGGAGGGGGGCTTCATATCTTCCCAGGAAAAAATTTTTCCCGGCCGGGCATCCGTATACCAGGGCACAGGTCTCAAGGTGGCGCATGAGCCGGTTGTCCGGATATGATTTTTGGATGCGGCTAACGCCCTGTACCACACCCTCCCTGGGCATCTGCCTTAAGTCCTGTCTGGGTTCTGTGTCCACAAGGATGGCAGCAGATCTAAAGTCGTTCTTACCAAACCCAACAGCACCATAGGAAAAAAGGGGCAGGGGGTTTTCAATCCCGGCATCGTCATAGGCACAAAAATGCTGGTTTACATAGCCCGGGGAATTAAAGACGCCCACGGGATAGATTCTTTCCTCCGGGGTGTAGGGGTTAAATTCCATGGTCTCAAATTGGTCCGTTGCCACATTAAATACAATCGGCCGGCGATGGGGCAGCATCATGAGCTCGCTGCCATGGGGCATGTCGCAGGTATCCTCCTTGATCAGTATGCTTAATTTTTTCCCTGACATACCAACAGCGCCATAGCCCTCCAGTTCAAAAATTTCTCCGTTCTCTGCAGCGACCACCGCCGTGAGAATCTGTTTGTTAATATATGCGATGATGTTCACCTGTCCTTTTATATTTATTGATCACAGACCCTATATACCAGAACCAAATTTTATTCTCAATGTTCTATCCTGTAAAGGGGTGTTCATCTGTTAGAAAATTGATCCAGAAGAGGAATTGTCCGTAAAATATAAATAAATATTGCCCCATAATTCTCTTATGTTATAATAACTGTTTTAATGTAAAACTTTAGTTTATGTGTCACTATATTTAGGATTAATTTTATGTGTTTAGCAGTTCCGTCAAAAATTGTTGAGATCAATGATACCGTAGCAACGGTGGATGTGGATGGGGTGACCCGGGAAACCAGTCTTTTACTTTTGGAAGATGCAAAAATTGGAGATTATGTGATTGTCCATGCCGGTTTTGCCATCAGTAAGCTGGATGAAGAATCCGCTCTTCAGACACTTACGGATATGCGCAATATTCTGGCTGCTGATTCTGGTCAGGCCTAGTCCCCATACCCGGTGTCAATTAAAAAAATAATCGTTTCAAAAAGGCTTGAGATCAGCGGTGTGGTTCAAGGCGTTGGTTTCCGGCCTTTTTTGTTTGGTCTGGCCCATACCCATCATCTTACCGGTCAGGTGTCCAATACTGCCAAGGGGGTGTCGGTCCTGGTGGAGGGAAGTCCTAGGGGCCTGGAGAGTTTTGTCCGGGACATCAATGAAACCCCCCCCCTGCTTGCCCTTGTGACCGGGATTGAATCTCAAGAGGTGCCTGTCCAGGGGTTTTCCTGTTTTGAGATTGTTAAAAGCCGGGCGAGCAACTTTCGCAATACCCTGATTTCTCCTGATGTCAGCATCTGTGATGCGTGTCTGGCAGAAATGCAGGATCCTGAGGACCGGCGGTACGAATATCCTTTTATCAATTGTACCAATTGCGGCCCCCGGTATACCATTATTGAAGATGTCCCCTATGATCGGCCCAAGACATCCATGAAAGGGTTTATCATGTGCGAGGATTGCCAGCGAGAATACGACAACCCCCTTGATCGAAGATTTCATGCCCAGCCCAATGCCTGCCCGGTTTGTGGCCCCAGGGTTTTTCTGACCGATCCAAGGGGAAACCGGCTGGACAAAGACCCAGCCGACGCACTTTCCCAGGCGGCAGAGGTGTTGAACCAGGGGAAGATCTTGGCCGTCAAAGGACTTGGCGGGTTTCATCTGGCCGTGGATGCTGCCAATACATCGGCTGTGGAAAGGCTGCGGGATAAAAAAAATCGGCCCGATAAACCCTTTGCATTGATGGCGGCATCGGTTTCTGTCTTGTCGGACCATGTGTTTGTGGATGAACAAGAAAGGGCATTATTGCAAGCCTATCACCGGCCCATTGTGCTGCTGGCCAAGAAGGTTCCGGGGAAAAATATTAAAGGGCATGATTTTAAAGATTCTGGGAGGCTTTCTCCTGATCTGGCACCGCGTAACAGCTGTCTGGGGGTGATGCTGCCCTATGCACCCCTGCATTATTTGCTTCTGGAAAAAGGACCTGATATCCTGGTGATGACCTCGGGCAACCGGTCCGGGGAACCCCTTTCCATTGACAATGGGGATGCGCTTTCGGCCTTTGCCCATATTGCCGATTATTTTCTCTTCCATGACCGGGATATTTATTTTCGGGCGGATGATTCCATTGCACGGATTCAGGCAGGAAAACAAAGGTTTCTCCGGCGTTCCCGGGGGTATGCCCCCCTGCCCATTGGATTGGATCGTAAGCTGCCGTCTGTTCTGGCCTGCGGGGGAGGCCTTAAAAGTACCATTTGTCTGACCCGGGACAGCAACGCCTTTTTAAGTCAGCACATAGGGGACCTGGACAACCCCAAGGTCTATGCGTTTTATACCCGTACCATTGACCACATGGAAAAAATTCTGGGAATCGAGCCGGTTTTGGTGGCTCATGATCTTCATCCGGGATATTACAGCACCGATTATGCCCGATCCCTTGAAGGCCAAGGGGTCACCTGCGTCCCTGTCCAGCATCACCACGCCCATGCCGTCTCCTGCATGGGAGAAAACCATATTGACCAGGAGGTGATCGCCCTGACATTGGATGGAACGGGTCTTGGAACCGATGGCCATATCTGGGGGGGTGAGATTTTGGTCTGCACCCACCGCAAGTTTTCACGAAGGGCCCAATTGTCCTATGTGCATATGCCCGGTGGGGATGCAGCTGTTATGGAACCCTGGCGTATGGCTGCGGCGGTTTTGTTCAAGATTCATGGCCCTTCTTTTCTGGATCTGGATTTCCCCTTTATTCGATCCATGGACCCCAAAAAGCTGATGTTTATTTGCCAGATGATGGAAAAAAATTTAAATTCCCCTTTAACCTCCAGTGCAGGCAGATTGTTTGATGCGGTTTCTTCCCTGGTTGGCCTTTGTCACAGGGTCAGCTATGAAGGTCAGGCTGCCATGGTGCTTGAAGCTGCTGCTGTCGCTTCCGGGGGCCTGGAGGGCAACAAAAACGGGCGAGTCTATTCCTTTGATCTAATTGAAAGTCAAAAGGAAGCGTCTTCCGATTCTTTCCCCTATTATGAGATTGACATGATGCCCTGTATCCGGGAAATTGTTCAGGATGTGAAAAAGGATCACACTCCCGGGGAGATCAGCAACGGGTTTCACAACACCCTGGTCAAGGGGTTTGTGGCTGCGGCTTCCAGGGTAAAACAGGATACCGGCATTAAAACGGCAGTTTTGTCCGGCGGGGTATTTAACAACACCCTTGTATTAAATAACACCATTTCTGGGCTTGAAAACCAGGGATTTACCGTATACACCCATACAAAGGTTCCCACGGGAGACGGGGGAATTTGCCTGGGTCAGGCATTGGTGGCAGCTGCCACAACCACTCCAGAGCAAAGGGGTTAACCTGAGGAAAGGAATAATGAGCTTAAAATATATAGATGAGTACAGGGATCCGGATCTGGCACGGAGTTTAGTAAAAAAAATCCAGGCCATAAGTCATAAAAAGTTACGGTTTATGGAGGTGTGCGGCACCCATACCATGTCTATTTTTAAAAATGGTATCAGAAGTGTGCTGCCCGATCATATCACCCTTTTATCCGGCCCCGGCTGTCCTGTTTGTGTAACGGCCCAGCGGGATATTGATGCTTTTGTAGAATTTTCAAGAAAAGAAAATATGATTGTTACCACCTTTGGGGATTTGATGAAGGTGCCGGGGTCTGGTTCCAGTCTATCAAAGGAAAAAGCTGAAGGGGCCGATGTCAGAATGGTCTACTCCGTGTTTGATGCCGTGGCCATTGCAAAGGAAAACTTAGACAAAGAGGTGGTTTTTTGCGCGGTGGGGTTTGAGACCACCACTCCCACCATTGCCGCCGCTATTTTGTCTGCCCGTGGGGAGGGTGTAAATAACTTTTCTATCTATTCGGCCAATAAGCTGACGCCTCCGGCCCTGGCTGCTCTCATGGAAACTGATGGGGTTAAGATCGACGGATTTATCCTGCCCGGCCATGTGTCTGTGATCACTGGCACCAATGCTTATAGGGAGACCTTTGAGCGATATAATATACCTTCGGTGATTACCGGGTTTGAACCCCTTGATATTCTCAATTCTGTTCTTCTTCTCATCGAGCAGAATGAAACAGGGGTAAAGGCCCTGGTAAATGGCTATACCCGTGCGGTGTCCGACGATGGCAACCTCAAGGCCAAGGCGATTTTAAATCAGGTGTTTGAGCTTTGTGATGCCACCTGGCGGGGAATCGGTGAGATTCCTTCCAGCGGTATGAGCCTGAAAGAGGAGTTTAAGGCCTTTGATGCAGCCAAAAAATTTAATATGGATATGCCCGATGTACCGGAACCGCCTGGATGTGCCTGCGGCCAGATCCTCATGGGGTTGAAAACCCCCGAGGAGTGCAAGCTTTACAAGAAACAGTGCACCCCCATGACCCCGGTGGGGCCTTGCATGGTTTCCAGCGAAGGGTCTTGTGCCGCCTTTTACAGATATAGTTAACGGTTAAATAAATAGGAAAAAAATATTTAGGAATAATTATGAAGAACGATAAAGTTTTATTGGATCACGGGTCCGGGGGTAAAATCTCCCATTCTATGTTTTCAGAACTGATACTGCCGCTGTTCCACAATTCGGAGCTGGCCAAACAAGATGACGGGGCAATTTTGACGGTGGGGGCGGGGCAACTTGCTTTTTCAACGGATTCCTATGTGGTGGAACCCATTTTTTTCCCCGGGGGCAATATCGGTGATCTGGCGGTCAACGGGACCATCAATGACGTGTCCATGTGCGGGGCTGTTCCGCAATATATTTCCGTGGGGCTGATCATCGAAGAGGGGCTGCCCCTTTCAGATTTAAAAATCATCCTGGAAAGCATGGCAGGGGCTGCCAGAAAGGCCGGGGTGAAAATCGTCACCGGTGACACCAAGGTGGTGCCCCGGGGCAAGGCGGATAAAATTTTTATCAATACTTCCGGGATCGGTGTGATTGCCCCGGGGGTCAATGTGTCGGGCAGCAATGCCAGGCCCGGGGACAAGATCATTGTCAGCGGAACCCTTGCCGACCATGGGATCACCGTGCTCAGCACCCGGGAAGGGTTACAATTTGATTCTGATATTCAAACAGATTCCGCCCCTTTAAATAAAATGGTCCAGTCGATGATGACTTCGGAGTATGATATTCATGTACTGCGGGATCCCACCCGGGGCGGACTTGGCACCACCCTCAACGAGATTGCGGTCCAGTCGGGTGTGGGAATGACAATTTTTGAGTCCTGTCTGCCCATAAAGGGTGCGGTTCGGGGTACCTGTGAACTGTTGGGATTTGATCCCCTTTATATTGCCAACGAGGGAAAATTGATCGCCTTTGTACCGGAAAAAGATGCCCAGAATGTATTGGAAATTATTCAGCAAGACGAATTCGGAAAGGATGCCGTGATCATCGGAGAGGTAACGGACAAGGAGCCTGGCCGAGTATTTATGGAAACCCTTATCGGCGGTTCCAGAATTGTGGACATGCTCACAGGAGAGCAGCTCCCTCGAATTTGTTGATCCTATATTGACCCGAAAATATTGACCCGAAATATTGATAGGCCTGTCGCTAAAATTTAGCGGGGGGTTTTTAGCGGGCCCTTTGGAACTTTCGTTCTGGGGGCCCTTCTAAGCTTGTAAAAGGAGTTTCCCTTTTAAACTTGGGGTGCTGGGATAGATCCTGGGATAGATCCTGGGATAGATCCTGGCCTATGTCGTCTGGTCTGAGGTGGCCAGAATTTCCCGGATATGTTTTCGGGTGATTTCTAAATAGTCGGGGAGTGCTTTTTTAAGTTCTGGAGTCAATTCGGTTCCCCAGTTTATTTCTTTGGGTTCAATACCGATTACCCGAAGATAGGGCCTGTGGCCGCGCATCTGGGCCATGCCCAAGGAGTCCAGAAGATCAACGTCATGGAGGGAGAGCATCTGTTTTTCTTCTTTTCTTAATTGATCTTCTTCCAGGCTGAAAATAGTACCCGGTTCTTGGTTAGCCCTGACAATATCAAGGACCAGAATGTTTTCAAATTCTTCAAACAGATAAAAAATATCCTGGGTAAAGGTACCACCGTCAACAAAATCCACCAGGGTTTCATCCCAATCGTCCCGTTCTTTCCAGAATTCATAGATGGCATGAACCCCAAAACCTTCATCTATCATAAGGGTGTTGCCAACGCCTATAACCAGTAGTTTTTTCATTTTTCGTTTCCTGCTGATAGTTTTTTTTATAGAACCCCTTGGGGGGAATGCAATTTCACATCCTCCCAAGGGGTTACTCTTCTTAAACTTTTAAATTAAAGCGGTACTTCTACTTTAATTTCTTTGCCAGTGTCTGCGTCCAGCACGTGGACGGCACAACCCAGTCAGGGGTCGTAGGAGCGGATAAGCCGCCCCACATTCACCGGATTTTCAATATCGGGAACCAAAACGCCTACCAGGGCTTCCTCAATGGGGCCTCTCACGCCATTATCGTCTCTGGGATTGGCATTCCAGATGGTGGCAGAGGTGATCTGGTAGTTGGCGATGACAGAATCTTTGATGTCCACATAGTGGAGCAATGCACCCCGGGGGGCTTCTGTCATGCCAAGGCCTTCTGCGTTTTTGGGGATGGGTGTGGGAACAAATGTTTCCTTGCCCGGCTGGGCCTGAGCGATCCAGTCTTCCATCGCAATGGCAACCAATGCTGTTTCTTCAGCCCTTGCCACGTGGCGGCCAAGGGTGGAGAAGGCTGCATCTCCGATATCACGGAAGTTTTTAACACCCAGGGTGTCCTGGCCGATTTTGGACAACTCGGGATTGGTGGCCCACATTCTTGCCAACGGACCTGCTTCATGGGGTTTGCCATTGTATCTCGGGGCCTTGATAAAACTGTAGGCGCCATCTTTGTAGGGATCTGGCAGAGTTTGTCCCACGGTGGGGTTCAGCTGGGTTGTTGAATCTTTAAACCATGAATGTTTTACATGTTCCTTGATCATGGAAGGATCTACTTTATAATCCTTTCCATCGGTGTAAACACCTGGTTTGAGAAGGGTATTGCCCTTGTTGTCCAGGGGAAAAACACCCCAGGAAACCAGGTTTTTATGGCCCACGCCTTCTTTGAGAAGATCCCCATAGGGACCTGCCAGAAGATACACAATGGGAACATATTTATTGATGATAAACTCTTTTACCTTTTTAAAGCGGACAAGATAGGCATCCAGGGCTTCCCGGGTGGGAATTTCCGTGGAGCCGCCCACAACAATACCCGCGACATGGGGCATTTTGCCGCCCAGAAGCGCTACCATTTCATGGAGGACTTTTCTCATTTCAAGGGCTTCAAGATATTGCCCGACGGCCACGTCATTGACCTCTTTGGAAACCCGGACATCATTGTTCTTGTATCTGGGGATAAAGGGAGCTGTCTCAGGACCATTTACATAGTCAAGGGCTGCCAGATGATAAAAATGCAGGATATGACTCTGGAGAAAGTTAGCTCCCAGGATCAGGTTTCTGGCGATTCTTCCGTTATCTGTCAATTCAACGCCAAAGGCATCATCAAGGGCCAAAGCCGATGCTGTGGCATGGGCTGTGGGGCAAACACCGCAGATTCTCTGGGTAATCTGGGTGGCATCCCTTGGGTCTCTTCCGGTTAATATTTGTTCAAAACCGCGGTACATGCCGCCGGATACTCGTGCATCAACGACCACACCGCCCTTTACGGTAACTTCTGCTTTAAGATGCCCTTCAATCCTGGAAACAGGATCAATGCTGATCTTAACTTTCTTGCCGGCTCCTGCCGGTTCAGCCTGTGGTTTACAGCCTGCCATAATAAAATCTCCTTAGATTGCGAAAATTTGCGGAATTAAGCGGGTTCATAAAAGGGGGATGAGCCGTCGGGAAAATCTGGCTCAACGCAACCAATACAAACGGAATTGTCCACGCACCAGTTCAGGCCGCTATTCCATTTTCTCTTATAGCAGTCCGCATAGGTGTTAGGACCCTTGCAACCCAGATCCATCCGGCAGCCTTTGGGGTCAGACAAGGTGGCAGACATTTCACCTGCCTCATACAGGGGAAGCCTGGGGCAGTTGTCATGGATATTTTCGCCAAAGAAAAGTGTGGGCCGTCCGACTTCATCCAGTTCGGGAATTCCTTTTTCCAGGAGATGAACGATGGTTCCGACAATCCAGTCCGGATGGGAGGGGCAACCCGGAATGTTGACCACAGGTGTTTTAATGCCCTGGGTTTTAAAGAAATCCATCACGCCGGTGGCGCCTGTTACATTTCCTTTTGCCGCCGGGATCCCGCCATAGGCTGCGCAGGTACCAATGGCAAGGACAGAGCCTGCAATGGCGCCCAGGTCTTTCACGACATCGACCATGGTGATTTCTTTGTGGTTCATTTCACCGATGACGCAGTATTTGCCCTCTGCGGCTGTGGGAATAGCGCCTTCAACCACAAGGGAAAATCTGCCTTTGTATTCTTCTGCTACTGCATACAGGTGTTCCATTGCAAGTTCACCTTCACACGCTCCAATCGTGGGATGGAATTGCAGGCTGATAACCTTGAGAAGGACATCGGCGATGGGAGGGGAAACACTGTTCAATAACGATACTGAACAACCGGTACATCCCTGACCCTGAACCCAGAGAACCGGATGTCGTTTCAGACCTTTTTCAAGGGCTTGGATGAGTGCAGGATTGATGACTTGAGAAATACCGATTCCGGCGACTGTTCCAGTAACGGTTTTCAGAAAGTTCCTCCTGGAAACTCCTGCTTTTTTTTGTTGCACTTCCGGCAACTGTTGTTCGTCTTTCACGGGCACCTCCTTGATGCTGTTAAAAGTCTAACTTTCACACGTGTTTCCGCAGGAGATCATTCCCCCCGCGGGCTTGAAAATTAATAGGGCAGTATATAAAGGGATAGTAAGGCTGTCAATGTTTTGTATAGAAAATTTCAATTAGTGTTTACTAATATATAGGTGATTTGAATAGCCTGATCTTGGAAAGGTTTTTTAGCAGATATTACAAGATGTTATTAAGATTTATGGCTGGCGGGTAACAAAAATAATGCCCAGGCACACTCTGTTTAAAACCAATATTTCGGGATGTTATTCCGGGCTTTATATGATTAATCCAGAAATTCAAGATCAGGAATGGGCATGAGTTTTTTTTCAGCACCCAGGCAGACAAGTTCCAGGGTGCAGGATACAGCTGGTTTTTCTCCCTTTGGCCGCCATGCCTCATGGAAAAAAACAATGCGATAGTTTCCTTGTTTTTCCCAGGTGGTTCGGATGTCTAAGAGGTCTCCAAATACAGCACCGTCATGAAAGCCCAAACTTGTTTTATAAACGGCAAATCCGATCGTGTGCTCATGCCACATTTTTGCAAGGGTTGTGACGCCAATGATATCTTCCCTGGCGCGCTCAAAAAATTTTAGATAATTGGCATGATAGACCACACCGGAATGATCTGTATCTTCGTAATAAATCTGGATTGGAAAGTGATGGGGAGCATTATTTTTCATGGGGTAATATGTTTAATTCCAAAAATTAGTAGTTGGCCTTTATCTATACTGCTAAGTCATTTTCTTTTCAAGACAGATATTTTTTTCCTAAATCCATTTGAGATGTTGGGAATGTGTGTTGCCGGTGCCCAGGGTTCTTTTATAAAAATCTGGAGAGGGCAAATCCTGCCCAAACCGCCGAAAGACCCAGAATTATCTGGAGCATAAGGTTTGCTATGGCTGCACCTGTCTGGCCGTTCCTTGCCAAAAAAAAGATTTCATACCCAAAAGAGGAAAAAGTTGTAAATCCGCCCAAAAATCCGACAAAGACTAACGCCCGGATTTCAGGGGTAAAGATCTCCCGGGTTTCAGACATCCCCCCCAGAAGACCGATGATAAAACAGCCTGAAATATTGACCGTAACCGTGCCCAGGGGGAGCCAGGATCCTTTATAAAAAATGAGGGTTGCTTCGTAGACAAGGTATCTGCAAATGGCGCCGGCAAAACCACCCATTCCTACCATTAATATTTTCAACATGGGGCTATCTTTCCTGTTCAATCATTGTACGCCCATGGCCCATTTAATCCTGGGATGGGACGAGGTTATAAAATACAGTACCTCTAATAATAAAAAAAAACAGAGAATACCAGGACCTTTTTTTTGAGATGGGCGATTACCAAATTGCTCTATGGATTTCACAAAATCCTTTTATTCCTTTGAAAACGATTTTTTTATTGTTTTCCGGTTTGAAAAACCCATCAAAGGTTCCCACAAATTGGCGGAAGATCATTTTAACAAGCGGCCCCCCATTCATTTTATCATTCCTTTCTCCTTCCGGGGTAAAGCGTATGTCCATGGTTCGGGCCTCGTCATAAATATGCCAGCTCTCATAGGGGGCCTGTTCATTGAAATCGTATATGACTCTGTTGACACGTGTTCTCGTGTGATCAATCCAGAAGGCATTTTCTGAAAAATAGGTCTCATTTGTAAAGGCGGCAAAATTTGCGCCGATGCTTGTGTTATCGTGCAGTATCGCACCAAAGGCGGTCCAATACCAATTGGTTTCCCGGCCCAGGTATCCCCCTGACCAATCATAGATCGCCACCACCTTATCCATTTCATATACCAGGGGATTGCCATCCAGAGAAAGCTCAAAATCAGTTGTTGTCAAGGGGGAACACTTTTCCGTATAGGTAAATCGGGTGGGAACATTGGGATTTAAAACCCTCAGGGGTTGATGGGATTCTATTGAAAACAAAAAAGAGCCTTTGAATTTGAGCCGATCTTTAAAATTACAATCAATATTTAAGATGCCTCGTTCATGGCTCTTTTCCACCAGAACAGATGTTTTTCCTGATTTAAAGGTGGTCAGATAATTGTCGGGATTTCTGGGGAAATTCATTTTATTGGATAACCCCAAGGCTTTATCATCGGACTCAAATATGATCCCCTGGTCTTTGCAATAGATAAAGGCAAACACATTATATAAATATCCCAGATCCACCGTGGCAAATCCAAGGATATAGTCTCCGGCAGTGATGCCCACATAATTAAATTGATGATAGGCAAATTTCTTTTTAAATCCTTTGATCTCTCGATTGAAAAAATCAAAAAGTTTAAATTTTGTATAATTCCATTCAATGGGTTCATCAATGCAGCCGTAGTTAACGCTATTGTTTTTTCCTATAAGTTTATACATGGGGCTCCTTTTCTCAGGTTTGGCTCCGATCATAGAAATTGATCATAGAAACTGATGATAGAAAGGGTTGTTTCACAAGTCAAGGCGTAGTTTTTCCTAGGTTGCCTAGGATTGCCCCGGGTCATAAAAGCACTTGACACACGCCCAGGGTTTGATTATTCAAAAAACAGGGCGCATCATTCAACAGGCCGGGGAGGACAAATAGTGCCAGAATCAAATAAGACTCCGATCGCAAGGCAGGCGTTGCCTGTCCGTATCATTATCCCCGTGGCCTTGACCCTGATCCTTTTTATCATGACTATTTTTTTGCTGATCATTCCCTTGCTGGAAAAAAATATGATGGAGGGGAAACGGCAGGCCATCATGCATTTGACTGAAACGGCATGGAGTACCCTTGGTCTCTACCATGAACAAGCCCGCCTTGGAATCCTTTCGGAGGCTGCGGCCAGGGACGCTGCCATCCATCATCTCGCGCAATTGCGCTATGGGCCGGATCTCAAGGATTATTTCTGGATCAATGATATGACACCTGTCATGATCATGCATCCCTACCGCCCGGATCTTGTGGGGCAGGATGTCACCGAATTTGAAGATCCTGCCGGTAAACGCTTGTTTGTGGAAGTGGTGAATATGGCAAAAGAAAACAAGGCCGGGTTTGTGGATTATTTGTGGCAGTGGCAGGAAGATTCCGCCAGGATTGTCCCGAAAATTTCTTATGTAAAAGCCTTTGAACCCTGGGGCTGGATCATTGGTACCGGGATATATGTGGAAGATGTTCGGGCCGAGATTTTGACCATCACCCGTCACCTCACTTGGACCTGTCTTTGTATCATGGGAATTGTCTTGCTGTTGTCCGCCTATATTATCTGGGCCGCGGCAGTTGCGGAAAAAGAACGGTTAGGCGCCATGGCCCGGTCACGCCTGCGGGAAAAACAGCTGATCCAGGCCGATAAGATGAGCTCCCTTGGCATCCTTGTGGCTGGTGTTGCCCATGAAATTAATAATCCTGCCACTTCTCTCATGCTCAATGCCCCTAATTTGAAGAAGGCATGGGATGCGTTTCTCCCGATTTTGGATATCCATTTTCATGATAATCCCAGCGATAGGATTTGCAACATGGGCTACCCTGAATTGAGAAACCGCATCGGGTTGATGCTGTCTGCCATCCAGGACGGGTCTGCCCGGATTAAGGGGATTATTTCAGAACTCAAAAATTTTTCCCGGTCTACGGGGGCCCGGATGGACCATGAAATCGACGTGAATCAGGTGGTGAAAAAGTCCCTGGACCTGACCGCGGCCATTCTTAAAAAATCCACCGCTTGTTTGTCCGTGACCTATGGTAAAGATCTGCCAATGATCCGGGGCAGTTTTGGAAAGCTGCAGCAGGTGATGATCAATCTGCTGGTGAATGCCGGGCAGGCCATTGAGCCGGAACAATCCATCCATGTACAAACCACCTTTAATGATCAGAAAGCTTTTGTGATCATTGAAGTGACAGACACAGGTCCCGGGGTTACTGAAAAAGACCTGAAAAAGATGAAGGACCCGTTTTTTACCACCCGCAGGGATGAGGGCGGTACCGGCCTCGGTCTTTCCATTTCCGATAAAATTGTCAGTGACCATGGCGGCCTGCTGGAATTTTCTTCTCCCCCGGGCCGGGGATTGACTGCCAGGATCCTCTTGCCCTGCATCCTAAAATAATCTATAGATAGGAATATAAAAAATAATTTCCCGGGACCATTAAAATGGCGGACCATTAAAATGGCGGATCATTAAAATGGCGGATCAACAAAACGTGGACCACCAAAAAATGGATCAACAAAAATCAGGTCAACAAAAGAATGATGCAAGACCCATCCTTATAGTGGATGATGAACCTGAAATTCTTGTGGCGGTGGACACCACCCTTAGAATGGCCGGGTTTGACAATATCATCACCGTAAGCGATTCCCGGGATGTGATCCGTTTGATGGAACGTCAGATTCCAAGGCTTATCCTCCTGGACCTGAACATGCCTCATATCAACGGCGGCCGTCTGCTCCAGATTATCCGGAAAACCTGGCCCCGGATTCCCGTGATTGTCCTCACCGGTGCCATTGATGTGGACACGGCTGTCCGGTGTATGAAAATAGGGGCCCTGGACTATGTGGTGAAACCGGTTGAAGAAGCGCGGTTGCTGGCTGCCGTGAACCTGGCCCTGGATTATGAGAATCTTACCGCAGATAAAAAAGGGATTCCCAAGGATCTTTTTTCCCAGATTAAAAATCCTGAAGCCTTCCGGCACATCATCACCCAGGACAAGAAAATGCATTCCATTTTCCACTATGTGGAAGCCATCGGACCCTCATCCCAGCCGGTGTTGATTTTCGGGGAAACCGGTGTGGGAAAGGAACTTATCTGTCAGTCCATCCATAGTTTAAGCCGGCGCAAGGGAAAGTTGGTCAAGGTCAATGTGGCCGGATTAGACGATAATGTTTTTTCCGATACCCTTTTCGGCCATGTGGCCGGTGCCTTTACCGGGGCGGACAAGGCCCGGCCCGGTCTTATTGAACAGGCAGTCGCAGGAACTTTGTTTTTGGATGAGATTGGGGATTTGGCGTTGTCTTCCCAGGTCAAACTCCTCCGGCTGCTTCAGGAAGGAGAGTACCTGCCACTGGGATCTGATAGGACCCGCAAATCAGATGTGCGGATACTGGCCTCCACCAATCTGGACCTATGGGCTCTCGAAAAAAAAGGAAAATTTCGAAAAGATTTGATCTACCGCCTGTCCACCCATACCCTGACCCTGCCGCCCCTGCGGGAGAGACTTTTGGATTTGCCCCTGCTCATGGATAGGTTTGCCTGCAAAGCGGCAACTGAGCTGGACAAGCCCATTCCCGACATTCCCAAAAATCTGATAGAATTAATGGAAGCTTATCCCTTTAAAGGGAATATCCGGGAGCTTAAGTCCATGATTCACGATGCAATTTCCCGTTATAAACGCGGACGATTTTCCCCGGATCTGTTCAAGGGGCTGGCCCCGAATAGCAGTTTAAACCCCAAAGGGGAGACCCTGTTGGATCTTCCCACCCTGAAGGAGGCCTCCAGAGAGTTGGTCGAAAAGGCCCTCAAGCAGACCGGCGGCAATCAGTCTGCGGCGGCGAAGATTTTGGGGATCTCCCAGCAGGCCTTGAGTAAACGTATCAAAAAGTTAAAGTCAGGGGAGAACTAGTTCAAAACAGCCCCACAACAAAAGTTGTATTCACAATTTTTGTTGTGGGGGAGACCTCCCTTTCCTATCCTTAGCCCATTCCTTGGGTATTTTCTTTATTTTTACAACTAAAGTTGTAAAAATAAAGAAAATACTATTCCTAAAATAAATCATAAATACAGTGTAAAAACAGATAGATATATCTTAATTGTGCCGTCGGCACAAGGATTGCTAATATTTTAATTGTACTAAATGAATGGCAATTATTTTTTGTAGGAAGATTACCCCATCCAAAAGCTCTGTAATCGACTCTGCATTTTTAAAGGAGAATTAAAATGAATGAGATTAAAAACCTTGGCTGGCGCGTTACATTTGCAGGATTGGGCATTAACCTGGCGTTGGGTATACTCTATACATGGAGTATCTTTAAAATGACCATCAAAGAATCCATCCTTGCCGGAGATGGGGTGTATAACTGGAGCATGGCCTCCCTCAATGATCCCTATGCCGTCTGCTGCCTGGTTTTTGCCTTTGCCATGATCTTTGCCGGCCGGGTTCAAGACAAGACAAGCCCCAGGGTTACGGCTGTGATCGGGGGGCTTTTGACCGGGGCAGGCCTGATTCTCATTGCATTTTCCACCTCCTGGATCATTTGGATTCTAGGATTCGGTGTTCTCATGGGCATGGGGCTGGGCTTTGGCTATGCATCCGCTACTCCCCCTGCCATTAAATGGTTTCCCCCGGCAAAGACCGGTATGATCGCTGGGATCGTTGTGGCGGGGTTTGGACTGGCTTCCGTTTATATCGCGCCCTTGGGGACGTTTTTGATCGGAAAAGTTGGTCTAAGTCAGTCCATGCTTATCTTTGGCGTGGCCTTTTTGTTTGTAGTTTCTTTTCTGGCCCAGTTTTTGGTGAATCCACCCGAGGGCTATGTTCACCCAGATGCCGTATCAAAGACATCCTCGGCTGCTCCTGTGACTGTGAATTTTTCCCCCAGTGAAATGATGAAAACCGGTACTTTTTATAAACTCTGGCTCATTTTTTGTGTGGGATCTGGCGCAGGCCTCATGATCATCGGCGGTGTTGCCGGCATGGCAAAATCGGGTATGGGTTCCATGGCATGGGTGGTGGTCGCTCTCATGGCGGTTGGGAATGCATCGGGCCGGGTAGTGGCAGGAATTTTGTCCGATAAAATCGGCAGGGCCAACACGCTTTTTATCATGATGACGGCCCAGGCCATTGTAATTTTTTCCCTCCTTTTTATTACGCCGGCACAGATTGTCCTCCTTGTTATCGCCGCCACCCTGATCGGGTTTAATTACGGGACGAACCTTTCTTTGTTCCCTTCGGCCACCAAGGATTTTTTCGGATTGAAAAATTTTGGGGTCAACTACGGCCTGGTCTTCTCTGCCTGGGGCGTGGGCGGATTTATCTTCCCTCGGGTCTCCCAGATGATCGTTGCCTATACCCAAAGTCCCAGGATAGCTTATATTCTGGCCGCAGGACTCCTTTTACTGGGAGCGGTTCTGGCCTTGATGACAAAGGCGCCGGTGGCAGCGGTGGAAAAAGAAACGTTTATCGGTATCCCGGTGCCTGAAAAAATGAATGTCAAATAAAGCAACACCCAAATATTGAAACGCCAAGTGCAAATTCTTAAAATTGAAAAGGAGCAATTATGAGCGAATTCAAATTTCACGCAGATGATGAGCACCGCGAAAATGCCTGGGTAAAAAGCATGGATGAGTACAAAGAATTGTACCAGCAATCCATTGAAGATCCGGAAACCTTCTGGGCCAAAATGGCAGACCAGTTTTATTGGGAACGCCGATGGGACAAGGTCAGAGATTATAATTTTTCCATCTCCAAGGGGCCAGTCTTTATTGAATGGTTTAAAAACGCAAAGACCAATATCTCCTATAATTGCCTGGATCGCCATCTTGAAACCCGGGGGGATCAGACCGCTTTTATCTGGGAGGGCAATAATGTGGGGGAAGATCTTGAAATATCTTACAAACAGCTTCACGAAAAAGTCTGCCGGTTTGCCAATGCCCTGAAAGCCAAAGGTGTTGTCAAGGGAGACCGGGTGGCCATTTACATGCCCATGATTCCGGAACTGGCCGTGACCATGCTGGCCTGTGCCAGAATCGGTGCCATTCACAGTATTGTATTTGGTGGTTTTTCGGCAGAAGCGCTGTCCAACAGGATTTTGGACAGTCTTTGCAAGGTGGTGGTGACCGCCGACGGCGTCATGCGGGGTGCAAAGGCTGTTCCCCTTAAGGGTGCTGCCGATACTGCCATGGCCCTGTGCAAAGAACAAGGGCATGACGTTGAATGCTGCTTTGTGGTCAAGCGCACCGGTTCCCAAGTTGAAATGTATCCAGACAGAGATGTCTGGTGGCATGAAGCCGCTGCAAAAGAATCCCAGGACTGCCCCGTGGAATGGATGGATGCCGAAGATCCTCTTTTTATTCTTTATACCTCAGGGTCCACGGGTACTCCCAAAGGGGTTCAGCACAATGTGGGCGGTTATATGGTCTATACCGGGGTGACATTTAAATACATCTTTGACTACCATGACAATGACGTTTATTGGTGCACGGCTGACATCGGTTGGGTCACCGGCCATTCTTATATCGTCTATGGCCCCCTGTCCCAGGGGGCCACAAGTCTCATGTTTGAAGGGGTGCCCACCTATCCGGATCCCGGACGTTTCTGGGCCACGGTGGACAAATGGAAGGTGAATCAGTTTTATACAGCTCCCACCGCCATCCGGGCCCTCATGGCCCAGGGTGAACGCTGGGTTGAAAAATATGATCTTTCTTCCCTGAGGCTGCTGGGATCAGTTGGCGAGCCCATCAACCCTGAAGCCTGGCGCTGGTACCACAAACATGTGGGCAAAGAACGTTGTCCCATTGTGGATACCTGGTGGCAGACAGAAACCGGCGGTATTATGATATCTGCCCTGCCCTATGCCATTGACCAGAAACCCGGAAGCGCTACCCTGCCGTTCTTTTCTGTCTCTCCGGTACTACTCAGTGAGCAGGGAGAGGTGTTGGAAGGTGCCTGTGACGGTATCCTGGCCCTGAAAGAACCCTGGCCCGGACAGATGCGCACTGTGTACAACAACCATGATCGGTTTGAAAAAGTTTATTTTCAGATGTTTGACGGCTATTATTTTGCAGGGGATGGCTGCCGCAGGGACGAAGACGGTTATTATTGGATCACAGGCCGCGTGGATGATGTGATCAATGTGTCCGGCCACCGCATGGGCACGGCCGAAGTTGAATCCGCCCTGGTCAGTCATCCTGAAGTGGCGGAAGCCGCCGTTATCGGGTATCCCCATGCCATTAAAGGCCAGGGGATTTATGCCTTTGTTACCCTCATGATCAGTTCAGAACCATCGGATGCGCTTTTGGCCTCGCTAAAGGCCCATGTCCGAAAAGAAATCGGGCCCATTGCTACGCCGGATGTGATTAATTTCGCGCCGGCCCTGCCCAAGACAAGGTCCGGCAAAATCATGCGCCGGATCCTGAGGAAAATTGCCACGGACGAATTTGATCAGCTGGGGGATATCTCCACTTTAGCGGATCCGGATGTGGTGGAAACCCTTATTACCAGCCATAAGATATTGGTCAGATAAGCGACCCATTGAACCTATAAGCCATCGGCTTTTTCCCTGGCGATGACAAAAGACCGGAAGCCTCACATCTTCCGGTCTTTTCGCTTTTAACAAATCCTTTCTTGACACAAAAAGTCTATTTGATTATGAAATAGAATCCAACAATATAATCTTTAACCTTTTTGAAACGAGGATACATGAATGATCAGGTAACCAAACTCCATGAACTTGGCAAAGTGATGCAAGAACACGGCCTTCAATTGATTCTTGCGCTACTGATATTGATTTTGGGGCTGTTTTTGACAAAATGGGCCATCAAGGTGCTGAAAACAGTGTTGGCAAAATTCACTAAGAATGCCGCCACCATTTCCATCATCGCCAATAGTGTAGGGGTTCTTATGCTGGGTGTTGTCATTGTGGCATCTGCAATGGAAATCGGTGCAAAACCAGGGCCCCTCATTGCGCTGATCATGATTATCGTCCTTGCGGTCATCGGGGTGATTGTGGTTTTCAGGCCTTTGATTCCGACCCTGCCCTTTACGGTTGGCAACACCGTTAAGGTCGGCGATTTGCTTGGGAAGGTGGAGGCTACTACCATATTAAACACAAGAGTTCGGACCTTTGACGGCAAGACTTTTTTTGTGCCCAACCGGCAGATCCTGGATGATATTGTCATCAATTATCATTTTACCAAGACCCGGCGGGTTAAGGTGGATGTCACCATCCGCTATGACCAGGATCTTCTCAAGGCCAAGCAATTGATAGAAGCCGTCATGACAGAAGATGCAAGAATATTGACCAAACCCGCTCCCCAGGTTTATGTTTTGGAGCTGGGTCTCAACGGGGTGAAACTGGGCGGCCGCTGCTGGGTTAACAACGCCAAGTATTGGGTCACAAAGTGTGAATTGCAGGAAAAAACAAAACTCAGATTTGATGCCGAATCCATTAGATTTGCCTATCCTCAGATGAATGTTTACCACAGGAATGACCTGGAGACACCCCCCAGCCAAGAAAACGGCTAAAGCCCGGAAGTGTTGTAAGGAAAGGAGAGAAAAAGATGAAATTAGCCGAAGGCTTGAAACGCATATCAGAGGGCTGGATAACCAAACCCAAGGGGTATCGGGTAAGGTTCCAGCAATTGGTTGAGGGTGAGTTGGTAACCGAGTATTCTCCCGGCCTGGAGGACAAACCACTGGATTCAGACGTCACCACCTGGCGGTATGCCTGGAAATTGGCCAAGGCCACCCAGCCGAAATCAGAGACAGTTTTACCGGGGGAATTGGTCAATGTTACGGTGGTGGATGACAAAGATGCAATGGTCAACTATTACGCCACGGGAAAACCTGAAATTTTTAATCCTAAAAACGAATAAAATTGATGGGGCTTTGACAAATATCCCGGGCAACTCCCGCGGTCTGGGAAAAAGGATTTATATAATGAGAAATCATGCTGGCACATGGGCCCTGTCTGTTTTTACGGTCTTGTTTTTTTGTTTTATCCTGTCTTCTCTTTTCATGGGGTGCGGTTCAACCACTGGTTCCGAAAAAAATGATATCGTCCTTCAGATTAATAATAGTAAAATTTCCCTGGCAGAATTCAATGAGTTGATAAAGGCTGAGTCCTATGCTGACCCGGAGATGGATTTGACAACAGACACCCGGGATCAGTTTATTAACTATCTGGTTCGAAAGGAACTATTGATCCAGGAAGCTGCCAAACTGAAACTGGATAGTAAAGCAGAGTTTGTCCAGACCATTGAACGCTACTGGGAAGCCACCCTGATTCGTAATCTTCTGGATTTAAAATGCGCTGAATTGAAGAAAGAAATTTTAATCACCGATGGTGAAATCTACGCCTATTATTTAAAAAACAAGGCGCATTTTATCCAGTCGCTTGAGGCTGAAAAAGAAGGGATTAAATGTGTTCTTGAATCAAAAGAGCTGGAAATAAAATTGGAAAAATGGATCAAAAGTTTAAGGGATTGTGCTGATGTCAATGTCAATAAAGCGCTCCTGAGTGGAAAATAAAACAAGGCCCGAAAGATTGAATAAGGTGAATAAGATGAATCCAAGCAAGAAAAAGCCAAACTCCATCCAACGAAGACAACTTTACATCAACAGAGGTTTTCAGACCCGGTTTATCCTAAAATTTTGCCTCATCCTCCTCCTTGGGGGGGCCATTTCCATCGGTCTCACCCTCTATAATACCCAGGAAACCCTGACCTCTTCCTTTAGCAATTCAAAATTGGTGATCCAGAACACCTCCCTTGCCATTATGCCCTCGGTCATTTACACTACTTTGATAAGCACCCTGGTCATCGGCCTGATTGTTATCATGGCAACCCTTCTGGCCTCCCATAAAATTGCAGGCCCCATGTTCCGTTTTGAACAAGACATTGACAAAATTTCCACAGGAGACCTCAAAAGTAGGATCGATATCCGGACAGGCGATCAGTTCCAGGCCATTGCCGTTTCCCTGAACAAGATGATCGATAGCCTGAACTATAAGGTGTCTGATATGAAACGAGATGCCGATGCCCTGGCACGGAACGAAGACCTGCCGGAAAGCTGCCGCCGGGAAATTGTCCTGTTTAATGAAAAAATCAATACCCATTTTAAACTTTGAATAGGATTTTCCCCAATATTTTTTGGCGGTTTTTTTGCCTGGGGTTTTTTGGGGTATATCTACTGGCTGTCGGTCTGACCCACACTGCGGAGGGCGATACAACCACCGGTAGGTGGGAGACCTTGAAAGCAAAATACCTGACCGTGACCTACGAAAATATCGAGGACCTGAACCTTTTCGATGAAAAAATCGACTTTTCCGCTGATGCCAACAGTTTCTCCAGTTTTTTAAGCGCCCATCAACCGTCGGGAACTAAGCTCCGAGGAATGAAGATTGAGAGAACAGCCCTTGAAAATCAAGTGATACAAAAAATGGATGCCCTGGTTGAAAAGGTTCAGCTGATTTTAGATATGCGAAAACCCATGAACGTAATTGTGAAACTCTATCCCGATAAAACGGCTTTGCAGGGGGCTTATTTCAATATTTATAAAAAAAAAAGAGAATTTCGCGCCTGGTATATTTTTGAATA
This sequence comes from Desulfoconvexum algidum, assembly GCF_055382125.1. Classification (NCBI taxonomy): domain Bacteria; kingdom Pseudomonadati; phylum Thermodesulfobacteriota; class Desulfobacteria; order Desulfobacterales; family Desulfobacteraceae; genus Desulfoconvexum; species Desulfoconvexum algidum. The sequence continues at coordinate 653,760 of NZ_AP042394.1, forward strand.
CAACACTATTTATCTCAATGTTCAAGATCTGTTTGCTGAGATGCTTGCCCATGAAATCGCCCATGCCATCATCGATAACTACCTTTCGGTGAAACCGCCAAGGGCAACCGCAGAGATTTTGGCCCGATATGTAGGGAAACATTTAAACAAAAAGGCGAAGGTTTATTAAAAAATTCCCACGAACAAGACCCTTGACGGGTATCTGGAAAATAAACTAAGGTGGTCCATCAAAAATAAGGTCTATTGAAACTGCCCCAGGGGGTGGCGCTATATTAATAATATGGGAGTATTAAGATGAAGTGGACGTGGCAAAATGGATATGAATAAAACACTGGTTACAAGAGAACTTGGGAAAACATCTTATCATTGGCTGGTGACCGGGTGTGCCGGGTTTATCGGGTCTAACCTTGTGGAGACCTTGCTCGGGCTTGGACAGAAGGTCACAGGGCTTGATAATTTTTCCACGGGGTTTCAGTACAACCTTGATCAGGCAGGTGCTGCCGTTGGCAAAGAAAATTGGAAAAATTTTACCTTCATCGAAGGAGATATCAGGGCCGCGGATGTCTGTGCCGCTGCATGCCAGGGGCAGGATTTTGTCCTTCACCAGGCTGCTCTGGGATCGGTACCCAGATCTGTTGTAGATCCCCTGATTACCAATGAAAATAATATTACCGGATTTTTAAATATGCTGGTGGGGGCAAAGGATGCAAAGGTAAAACGGTTTGTGTATGCAGCCTCCAGTTCCACCTATGGGGACCACCCGGGCTTGCCAAAGCAGGAGGACACCATCGGGAACCCATTGTCCCCCTATGCCGTGACCAAGTATGTCAATGAATTGTATGCAAATGTGTTTGCCACGACCTATGGATTTAAACCCATAGGGCTTCGGTATTTTAATGTGTTTGGAAAGCGCCAGGATCCCTATGGTGGCTATGCCGCTGTGATGCCCTTGTGGTTTTCGTCCATGATCAAAGGGGAGAAGGTGTATATCAACGGGGATGGAGAGACCAGTCGGGATTTTTGTTATATCGACAATTGTGTACAAGCCAATCTGCGGGCCTGTCTTGTGACAGATGAGGCAGCAGCGGGCCAGGTGTATAATGTGGCCTATGGACAAAGAACCACCTTGAACCAATTGTTTTATCTCATCCGGGACCGGGTGGCCAAACGATATGGAAAGATAGCTGAAATTGAACCGGTATACAGGGATTTTAGGCCCGGGGATGTGCGGCATTCTTTGGCGGATATTTCCAAGGCCCAAACCCTTTTGGGGTATAAACCAAAATTTTCTGTGACCGAGGGGCTTGATCTGGCAGCAAATTGGTATATGGACAACTTGAAAACTGGATAATTTAAAAATCAGGTAATTTAAAAACTGAATAATTTATTTTTGGAGTATCTTAGATGAACGATAACAGCAAAATAGCCGTGGTGGGGCTTGGATATGTGGGCCTTCCCCTGGCCATTCATTTCGGTGAGAAATACAGCACCATTGGATTTGATCTGAAGAACAGCATTGTTGAAAATTGCCGGGTCCATAGAGATCCCACAGGAGAGGTGAGTTCGGAGGACTTTCAAGGGGCGGTTCAGTTTACCGCCACAACTGATGCCAAAATGATGGGGGACGCCGATTTTATCATTGTGGCCGTTCCCACCCCCATTGACCAGGCCAAAAGACCGGATCTTACCCCTGTGGAAGGTGCCGCCCGAACCGTGGGGCGTGTCATGAAAAAGGGGGCCATTGTTATTTTCGAGTCCACGGTTTATCCCGGGGTAACCGAAGATATCTGCGTGCCGATTTTAGAAAAAGAGTCCGGCATGACCTGGAAAAAAGATTTCCATGTGGGGTATTCGCCGGAACGGATCAATCCCGGGGACAAGGAGCACACCCTGACTCGCATTGTCAAAGTGGTGTCAGGCGATGATGAAGACACCCTGGAAAAGGTGGCAGACCTGTATGAATCCATTGTAACGGCAGGGGTTCACCGGACAAAAAATATCAAGGAGGCAGAGGCTGCCAAGGTGATTGAAAATACCCAGCGGGACTTGAATATCGCCTTGATGAATGAGCTGGCATTGATATTTGACCGGTTGGGCATCGATACCAAGAATGTTCTGGAGGCAGCTGGATCCAAATGGAACTTTTTAAAATTTTCACCAGGGTTGGTGGGGGGGCACTGCATTGGGGTGGATCCCTATTACCTGACCTTTAAGGCAGAGTCTGAAGGGTATAACCCCCAGATCATTCTGGCGGGACGTAGGATCAATGATAATATGGGGCGGTTCGTGGTGGAAAAGACCGTTAAGATGATGATTGCCCAGGGGCAGCCCATCAAAGATACCCGGGTGGGAATCCTGGGGTTGACCTTTAAAGAGGACTGTCCAGACCTGAGAAATACCCGGGTGGTGGATATCATAGCCGAGCTTGAGTCCTACGGATGTGATGTCATGGTTCATGATCCCATGGCAGACCCGGAAGAGGCAAAAAAATATTATGGGGTGGAACTTTGTTCCTGGGAGGCATTAACAAATCTTGGGGCCATTATTCTGGCGGTTCCCCACGGGGCTTACAGGGAAAAAAGTGTGGCAGATCTGGTATCAACCCTGAGACAAGGCGGTTGCCTGATTGATGTGAAAAGCGTGTTGGATATGGATGCGGTGAACGAGACTGGGGTCCCTTTCTGGCGGCTATAGCCTGTCGGTAACTTTTTTTTAACGGGTAAAATAAAATTTAAGGCATAAATTTGGGCGGGGGTGAATCCAGGGATTTAAGGGCGGCTATCAACCGGGCTGATGTGAATATGCCCGGAATGAGGGAGGTGTTGGCCGTTAGAAATGCCAGGGCTTTTTCTGCTGTTTTTTTTGCCCCGGGGGTTCGCCCTGCTTCCAGGAGTGCATAGGTCCCCGCCGATCGAATAAGGGCCTGGATCAGTTTTTTCTCCCTCCCCTGAGCCTGGATCCAGAAGGGTTCCAGCCATTCATGGCATTCAAAAAAAAGCGCCTGGTCCCATAGCAGGACGGCTGTGGTGAAGATATCGGCTGGAATGGATTCCAAATGGGCAAGGATGGTCTGGTACCGGGCCAGCCGGTTGTCAATATAATCCAGATGCCAGGGGGCCAGTTCCTGTTGCTTCAGGACCAGGAGGGTACGATCTACAGGTTCCATACAGCGTTCCTGGATAGCTGTCAGGAAACTTTCTGCCAGATCATTGCGGATATCCCGACACAACCGGTTTTCAAAGGGAGCAAAGGACATTATATCTGTATCTCCCAGCATCGGTGGATCTTTTTTCGCTTGGTGAGATAGTCCTCGGGAATGGTGGTATCTGTTATCTCGGTGATATCCTCGGCATTTAAGCGATGGGTCTCCATATCAAAATTTTGGTGGTTGGTGGAAAAAAAGAGGGTCCCCCCGGGTCGCATGAGCTCAAACACCCCATTGAGAAGAACGGGATAGTCCCGGGCAATATCAAAATGTTTTTCCGTCTCTTTTGTGGTGGAATAGGAGGGCGGATCCACTACGGCCAGGTCAAATGAAAGGTTTCGCCATTTGGCCTTGGCCAGAAAATCAAGGGTGTCTTCCTGGACCAGGGTATGCCGGGGATCGGTCAGCTTGTTGAGTTCCAAATTTTCCCGTGCCCAGGTGATGGCGGTTTCAGACCGGTCCACGGACAGGGTGGAGCGGGCACCGCCTTTGGCGGCATAACAGGTAAAGGCGCCGGTGTAACAATAGAGATTGAGAAAATCCTTGTCGTTGACCATTTTCCCCACCCGTTGTCTTGTATTTCGATGGTCGGAGAAAAGTCCGGTGTCCACATAATCGCTGGGGTTGATATAAAATTGCAATTGCCTCTCCCACATGGGGATTTTCTGGTTGGTATGGTTGAGGCGTTGGTACCGGGTCCCTTCTTTAATACCGGATTTGCGGATTTTGAGATGGAGTTTTTCTGTGGGGACATTTAAGGCAGCGGCCACGGCCGATCCCATGAGGGGCAACCAGTCAGGCGTCGATTGTTGCCGGCTGTATTCGCCAATGATGAGGTGGCCCCCATACCAGTCCACCACGGCCCTGATATCGGGGATATCCCAGTCATAGAGCCGGAAAACCTCAAGGTTTTGTCGAGCATAGCGTTTTCGTAAATGCTTGTATCTTTTTTTGACCTTGTTGGCCAGCATCTCTGCTTGAACCCGGGCTTTAATTTGAGTTTCCATTTGTATTTTTATACACGATTCGGTTTCCCATGGCAAGGGTGGCAGGGACTATAACAGGGCAATCGCAATTGATTTTTTTTGTTATGGAACTCTTTTTTAGCCAATGGTGATGTCTTGTACTCGGCACCATCGGGATTTAGCGGAAATGATCAAATCTATACCGCCCTGGTGATTCGATTATATACGCCGTTTGCCCCTTCACCCCGCCGGAACCCGGTTTAAAACCCCATATAAATAGACTTCATTCACCTAAAGTCCGTTCATCACTTCACCTTCAGCACTTCAACCAAAGGATTCCCCTCTGACCCCGAAGGAGGTTTGATTTCAAGACAGGCCGCAAGGGTTGCAGCAATATCATAGGGGGTAACCGGTCGGACAATTTTTTGGGCCGGTATGCCATACCCGGCAAAGAACAAAGGCACATAGGTGTCATAAGTCCAGGGCGAACAATGAATCGCTGCAAGTTTGGTGGTGGTATCCATTTCATAATAAAAGTACCAGAACTGGTCAGCTACCACATGAACATGGCCGGATCGTTTTAAGTGAAAATTATTCAGGATGCTCATGTTCACCTTTGTCGGAGCAAAGGCCCCCTTTATCAGGTCCGTTCGGGTCAGGGCATTTATGATACCCGGGACCTTTATAATTTCCTGGGCCACTGCGGTTTCAATCTGGGCCACACTGTATTTGGTTTTCCTGATTTCCTCTTCATTTAAATAAACATAAGGATGTTCATACAGCCTGATTACATCATCAGACACTCCCAGCCTATCTTTGAGACCCTCCTTTATGGTTCCCTTTACAATGGCCTCGGAGGTCAGTCGTCCCACTTCAAATCCAAAGCTCTGCATGTATTCGGGCGCCTCGCTCATCCCGTGATCAGCTGAAAGAACAATCAGGGTCTGGTCAAGCCCAACCTGGTCGTCTATAAACTTGAACAGGTCCGCCAGCAATCGGTCAATGCGTAAAATATTGTCTTCCGCCTCAAGGCTCGACGGCCCAAAAACATGACCGATATAATCGGTAACCGAAAAACTTATGGCCATAAAATCCGTGGCTTTGCCCTGCCCCAGTTTTTCTGCTTTGATCAAGGTCTTTGCAAAATCCGCTGTCAGCTCATCCCCGAATGGGGTGGCTATCAGAGATGCGTAGAAATACTTGGAATCTCCCTTTATAGGATGCGGGAAGGTTATGCCCAGGCCAAATATGTCAACTTCAAAGGGTCGGTCATCATCCTTTCCAAAAACATAGGTTGACGGCTCATGCAATAATTCCCAGGATGTATCCTTGTATTGGTCTGCAAATTTTTGCGCATTCCACTGCTTGGCCCAGGCTGGATAGTTGTCGTAATAGTAGGTACTGCTGGTAAAAGATCCGTCACTCTTGGAATACCAAAAGGCCTTGCCAGCATGACCGCCGGGAAGGATGGCACCCCGGTCTTTTATGGATACGCTGAACATTCTGGACTGACCATTATTGGAAATAATCAGCTCATCGCCGATTGTGGAAGACAATAAATTTGTGGGTGCTCTGCCTTTTCCCGCTGCCGGTTCTTTACCGATCATGGGATATCTGTCATCTTCACAATTGTAAATGACTTTCTGCTTGTCCATATCAAACCAGTTGCCGGCGACAATACCATTGCTGGAAGGATAAGCACCTGTGAACAATGCTGCATGACCGACCGGCGTCTCTGTATCGGCATGTTGAAAGTGAGCGTTTATGTAATGGGTTCCCTTCTCCATGAGATATCGGAACCCGCCTTCTCCCAATCGATCCTTATACCGCATGGGAAAATCACCACGCATCTGGTCAATCGTGATCTGAAGTATGAGTTTTGGTTTTTCGTTAACTGTTCCCGCAACTGCCCACGCTGAAAACATCAGCAGCAGGAGTGTGATTATCACAACGGGGAATAATTTTGCTTTCATAAGTCCTCCTTGCTATCCTTAACATTGATTGCTGGCCCGAAGAATGTTTCTTCCTAACCTTTGCTTTTCCTGGCTAAAAAAAATCGCTTCCGACTGCACAATGGTTCTGAAAGACAAGGCCGGTGACAAATTTGTTTTACCACCGGCTTTGTTCCCTGGAATGAACTACCCCGATGCAGAGCATCGGGGAATTCTTTTGATTAAAGTCGCTTAATGCGCGCCTGAATCTTCCAGTTGCTCTAACACCTTATCCAGGCTAAAGCTGGCAGGCTTCTGGCGTGGTGGAAATTCCTTGAAGGTCGACAGGAATTGTCCGACAATGGCCTGGGCTGGAACCCCCAGATAGGCATGGTCAAGGACCCAGTCATAATAGGTGTTTGAGGTTACCATGGCGCGCTCATAGGGATCACGACGCAGGTTCTCAATCAGCGGTATACGCAGTGGCACAAAAGGCTCTATCCATGCCTGGAAGGTTGCTTCAGCCCGTTGCTCCATGAAGATTAACTTCCAGTCATTATAACGCAAGGCGGTCAGATCTCCATCGTCGGAGAAGTAAAAGACCTCATTTCGGGAACCATGTTCCTCCTTACCAGTGAGGTAGGGCAGAAAGTTGTAGCCATCAAGATGGACCTTATAGTCGCGCCCGATCGCCTTATGACCGGTCAGGAGCTTCTTCTTGACGTCCGGTTCACCCGCAGCAGCCAGAAAAGTGGGCAACCAGTCCATGTGGTGCATGATCTCAGTGGACCAGGTACCGGCCTCGATCTTGCCTGGCCAGCGGACCATGGCGGGTATACGCATGGCGCCTTCCCAGTTAGTGTTCTTTTCACTGCGGAATGGGGTCATGGCGGCATCTGGCCAGGTATTCATGTGCGGTCCATTATCTGTGGAGTAGAAGACAATGGTGTTATCGGCAATGCCAAGGTCATCCAGTGCCTTGAGGAATATCCCGATATGCATGTCATGTTCCACCATGCCGTCCGAATATTCATCCTGACCGGAAATCCCGCGCAGTTCTTTTTTTACATGAGTGCGGAAATGCATGCGGGTACCGTTCCACCAGCAGAAGAAGGGCTTGCCTGCCTTGACCTGGCGTTCGATAAAGTCAATGGCTGCATCCACGGTTTCATCATCGATGGTTTCCATACGTTTTTTGGTCAGCGGTCCGGTATCCTCGATCTTGCCGTCGGCAAAGGACTTGATTACGCCGCGGGGGCCAAATCTTTTACGAAACTCGGGATCCTTTGGGTAATCCTCGTTTTCCGGCTCTTCCTCTGCGTTGAGGTGGTAGAGATTGCCTAAAAATTCATCAAATCCGTGATTGGTGGGAAGCATGTCATCCTGGTCACCCAGGTGGTTTTTGCCATATTGTCCGGTGGCATATCCTCGCTCCTTGAGCAGACCGGCAATGGTGGGGTCCTCTACCTGTATTCCCTCTTTAGCCCCGGGCAGACCAACCTTGGATAGACCGGTGCGAAAAACAGACTGCCCCAGGATAAAGCTGGAGCGGCCGGCAGTACAACTCTGCTCACCATAATAGTCGGTGAAGGTCATACCTTCTTCGGAAATTCGGTCGATATTAGGCGTTTTGTATCCCATCATGCCATGGGTGTAGGCACTGATATTTGATTGTCCTATATCATCCCCCCAAATAACAAGAATATTGGGTTTATCCGTTTGGCCGGCAGCTGAGCCGACCAGAAGCATAAAAAGAAAATGTGCCGCAATGGCCCCCATCATAAGACTCTTTTTTTTCATATTATTTACCTTATTCATTGTTAGTACCCGACTACAGCTATCTGATTGCTCTGTAAGATACCGGTTGCCGGAGTTATAAAATTAACCTCTGGGAAAATATAATCCACTTCGATGACACCAGATTACTATAGGTATATGCACATGAATTGATACTGATTTCACCACTATGAATAAGCGGGAGGTGTCAATTCATGTGCTCAGAACTATAAGTATTCAGCACAATTAATAATAACTATAATAACTATAATAAATATAATTAAAAATCAAATGCAATTAAAGCTCGATAATGATACCTTTTAAGCATCATGATTAAATACCAGCAAATACTTCACGCCCAGGCTCTTTTAATTCACCAGAGTTTCAGGCAGGCCGCCAAAGCGGAACATATCACCCAACCCGCATTTTCCAGGAGTATCGCAAACCTGGAAACTACTCTTGAAGTAGAACTGTTTGACCGCCATCGGGGGAGGGTTACCCCGACTATATATGGAGAAATTCTCAAAAAAAACATCGCGTTGATTCTAAAAGCCACATCAGAACTTGAACGTGAAATCGCTATCCACCGAGATCTTCTGGTTGGAGAGTTGAACATAGCCATGGCGCCATTTCCTGCAGAAATATCAGGCTACAAGGCACTGGGCTCGCTCATATCTGAACACCCAAAAATTCGATGCAAAGTTACTTCATCGAATTGGGATGATGTTGAAAGGCAGGTAATGGAGAGACAAGCTGATATCGGTTTTGCTGAACTCAGCAAAGCACTAAAAAATAAAATGATTTTAACTGAACCCATTGCCCAACATCAAGTTGTATTTTTCTGCCGTCACGGACACCCGATGCTGAAAAAAAAGCAGATCGTCAGGAGCGACTTTCATGAGTATCCCTCTGTGGGAGTAAAACTCCCAGAACGCGTAATGCCTTTCTTTCATGGAATCCTTTCTCCAGAAAAACATTCTACCCAATTGTTGCCTTCAGTGATGGTTCAGGATCTTGCATTTGCAAGACAAATTGTCTTGAGAAGTGACGCATTCTGTATGGCCGCCCCTGTCCAAATTGAGCGAGAACTAAAAGAGAAAATTTTTTGCATTATACCATTCCACAAGCCATGGATGACATTAAATTACGGGTTTATGTATGAGAAAGACCGGCTTATATCGCCTGTTGCAAAAAAGTATATGGATTTTATCAAAATCACCGAAGAACAGATAAAAAAAGATAATTTGGCTTTACTAAAGCAATATTTACCTTCTTAATCGCCAGCAAGATGAAAATGGGGGTTTCCGGCTGCAAAATCCAATGTGCAGAAAATTGCATCAAGGATATTTCCCTCTATGGTACTCAGAAGGGCTGGACCCTGCAGATCGGGGGAAATGGCTCTGCAAGGCCCCGGTTGGCTGCATGTCCTGGCAAGTATGGCAGGGGCTATAACAGGGCAATCGCAAGTGAATTTTTTTGTGATGTCCGTTTCTTATGGTTCATTCCATTTTTCGTGTTGGGGAGTTCTGTTTTAGGTTATATATTACCTTAACCCGGGATGTCGTTCACTCCGTTTAGTATAATTCTTGGTCTATAGGGGTATTGCGTTATGTTCTCTTTTGACGTAACACCGGAGAGTACCAAAACTGTATCAAGTCCGCTTTCGATACCTGCTATAATGTCTGTATCCATTCTGTCACCTATCATAGCCGCTTCTTCAGAGTGTACACCGAGCCTGTGAATTGCAGAGCGCATCATTAAAGGATTGGGTTTGCCGATGTAGTATGCGCTAACACCGGTTGTGATTTCAATAGGTGCTACCAAGGCACGGCAGGCCGGAATGATTCCGTTTTCGCTCGGTCCTGTCAGATCTGTATTTGTTCCAATGAACTTAGCACCATTCATTACATGATGCATTGCACGGCAAATTTTATCAAAGTTATAATTAACGGTTTCGCCCACAATTACATAATCAGGGTCTACGTCATTTATTGCGATGCCCGCATCATGGAGTGCATTGTATAAGCCAGGATCACCGATTACATACGCGCTACAATCGGGGCTCTGACGACTTAGAAACTTCGCGGTTGCAAGAGCGCTTGTGTAGAAGTGGCTTTGATCCACGTCCAAGCCCATGCGCCAAAGCTTCTGCTGCAGCTCCTTTGGGGTTTTACCGCTTGCATTCGTCAGAAACAGGAACTGCTTGTTCTCGCGATAGAGCCAGTCCACAAATTCCTTAACTCCAGGCAGCAATCGCTCCCCGTGGTATATGACGCCGTCCATATCGCAGATAAAACCTTTTTTACATCTTAATGTTTCCATACTTCATCCCCACTGAATTTTTTGTATTTAATTTCCTATAATGAGATTGTATATATCTTTTTTCAATTAATATCCCTAAAAAATACCAAAATTGTTTAAAATTAGATAAAAAACTCACTTTCAGAAAAAGACAGGATTTATTTGAATGCGATCATCTTGGGGGCTATGATTGGGAGCAGCATTTTGAAAAAATCAGGATTGACATCCATGGGCACCAGTATTAAAAACAGGGGGTGCCATTGGATTAAAAATGGACGAAAAGCGGACAAAATAAACGCAGATATAATAAAAGAGGAATGAAAATGCTCAAAGACGGAGAAAAAGGGGTGATTCGCCAGCGGGGTACAGAAGAGATTACCTACGCCATTGCCCCTCATCTGCCCTGCGGGGTGGTCAAGCCAAAACAGCTTCGCAAGCTTGCGGATGTGGCGGAAAAATATAAGGTGGCAGAACTAAAGATCACCAGTGCCGCCAGGATTGCCATCATTGGTATTTCCGAGGAAGATGTGGACGGGGTGTGGAAGGATCTGGACATGGATGCCGGATTTGCCACAGGCCTTTGTGTGCGCAGTGTTAAGGTGTGTCCTGGAATTCAGTACTGCCGTCTGGGCCAGCAGGACAGCTTGAAAATGGGAATGGCACTGGATCAGATCTACCATGGCATGGTCCTGCCCAGCAAGATGAAAATGGGGGTTTCCGGCTGCAAGATTCAATGTGCGGAAAATTGCATCAAGGATATTTCTCTCTATGGTACCCAGAAGGGCTGGACCCTGCAGATCGGGGGAAATGGCTCTGCAAGGCCCCGGTTGGCCGATATCCTGGTGGAAGATCTCTCCTTTGACGCAGCCCTGGAAATGGTCGGCCATGTGGTGGACTATTACCGGGAGAATTCAAAGCGGGAACGCATGGGCAGAATGGTGGACAGGCTTGGCCTCGATACCATAAAACAGGCGCTTTTGGGTTAATAATCGCAAATGGAGGGGTTGGTACTTGTGGGAACCCCTTCCTAGGAAGTCTATTTGTTGGCGCCGTAGGTATCTTTCCCCCGCATGTTTTTAAGGATTTCGATGCTGGTTTTATACCCTTTGTACATCCGGCACATGTCCATGGCCATGCCACAGATCAGGGCCACTGCCTGGAGCAGATTGATGTCGTTAATGGAGAACTCCCAGGGGGTGGCAGAATAGATACGAAGGGCGCCGATGATATTGTCGTGGCTGATAATGGGGACCCCGAGCAAAGAGGCAATGCCTTCTTTCCGGGCCTGTTCCGGGTACTCGATTCTGGGGTCATCCATGACATCAAAAATGGCAACGGGAATCGCATCCTTGGCTTCTCTTATGGTCTGCATGAAATGGATGGGGCCTTTTTGCAGATAGTTTTTGCTCAGGCCGGAAGAAGCCACAAGCCCCAGTTCTTTTGTCTCTCTGTCCACCAGGAATACAGAGCATCCCTTGGCTTTAAATGCGGTTTTGACACTTTCTGCCGTTATCAGTGCAACTTCTTCGGGGTCCTTGCACTGGGAAATGGCAGTGGTGAGTTTGATGATGGTGTCGTAGTACATGGTGTGCTCATCCATTTTGGCCTCCTATGGTTAAAATTATTTTAAGTTATAAGGCCGGCACCCTGGCAGGATATATTTCTCCCCGCCATTGTGCAGGTAATAATTCCAGGAGATCCGCATAAAAGGGAAATAAGAGAAATAGATGGAAATTGTTCAGCATGAAGCCGTTTGTAATTTTAGAAGAATAACGTATACCAAATATAATATATGCCAGCCGTTTAGTCAAAGCCTTTTGAATTCTTCTTGACAAAGGAAAAAGATTGGGTAAACTTTAAGTCTCCCTAATGATACCAATTAAAACCCATCTAAGGAGAATTCCCATGGATAGATCAGCAGATATGCCATCGGATATACAAATGGACAGGCGCAAATTTTTAAAGCAGGTATCCCTGTGGTCTGTCGGCACCCTAATGATACCGCCGGTGTTTGACATCACCCCAAAAGTTCTGGCGGGATCTGCCCTGACCCCGGATATTCTAGTGACCAAGGGAAAAGATTATCCGGCCATGACCCGAAAGATAGTAGATGCAGCCGGCGGCATGGGCAAATTTGTCAGCATGGGGGATCGGGTGGTCATTAAACCCAACATCGGCTGGGATCGGAATGTGGCCCAGGGGGCCAATACCCATCCAGTGATTGTTTCAACCCTTGCTGTCCTTGCCTTGGAAGCCGGTGCCGCCAAGGTGATGGTGTTTGACCGGACCTGTAATGAGGAACGGCGGTGCTATCAAAACAGCGGGATCAAGCCGGCCCTTGAGGCGATGAAGGATAGAAGGGTGAGCTGTACATATGTGGATGACCGTAAATTTGTCCCCATCACCATAAAACAGGGAAAATCTTTGAAGGAATGGTCCTTTTATAAGGATGCTCTGGAGGCGGATTGTTATATCAATGTGCCGGTGGCCAAACATCATAGCAGTTCCGGGTTGAGCATGGGCCTTAAGAATGCCATGGGGGTTATCGGGGGATGGCGGGGAAAAATCCACTATGATTTAAGTGCCAAGATTGCGGATTTGAACCTGGTTATCCGGCCGGATTTAATCCTGGTGGACGCCACCCGGGTGATCACACGGAACGGCCCATCTGGAGGAAGCCTTGATGATGTCAAACAATTGGATACTATCATCGCAGGGGTGGACCCAATCGCTGTTGATGCCTATACCACAACGCTTTTCGGGCTGCATCCGGAAGATATCGGCTCCACTGTGGAAGGGTTTAAGCTCGGACTTGGTCAGATAGATCTGGATCGCTGTCACATTCGGATGGTGTAATCTTGTCCCATGAAAACCAATCCTATGAAGAGTAGCTCCCTGCAAAGAAATTTTTGGAAACAGCTTCGTCGCTTTTGCCAGATCCTGGGCCTTGTTCTCTTCTTGGTCCTGTTTCGCCTCACCGACTATGGCGGATCAGATACAATCCCCTATGCCGTGAACATTCTTTTCCGGATAGATCCTCTGGTGGGGGCCTGTGTAACCCTGGCCGGAAAAACATTTGTGGTTCTGCTCTGGCCCAGCCTTGTGCTGGTGGTACTCACCCTCGTTCTGGGCCGTTTTTTTTGCGGTTGGATTTGTCCCATGGGAACTCTGATTGACATAGCCGGCAGGGGGGTTCGGCCCTATCAAAAATTGAAGTCAAGGCCCGGGGCCAATTTGAGGTTTTTGAAATATGGTCTTCTGGTCCTGGTCCTGATCTCTTCCTTGTTTTCCCTTCAATTGTTGGGTTTTTTCGACCCCTTTGCGCTCCTTGTCCGGGGCATGGCCTTTGGAATTGACCCGCTGTTTAACTTTCTGATAACAGGTGCTTTTGACAAGATTTATCTGACAGGTCCGGCCTGGTTATCAGACTTGACAGAACCCGTGTACACCATGTTAAAATCCTTTGTCCTGCCCCACAAGCAAAGCTTTTTTTATCTTTCTTCGTTCTCTTTTCTCCTGGTGACAGGGATTTTTGCCCTTGAAATTTTTGGCAAACGCTTCTGGTGCAGGAACCTTTGTCCTCTGGGGGCACTTTTGGGTCTCATATCAAAGCTGTCCATCCTAAAAAGAACGCCCGTAAAGGCCTGCAAGGGGTGCCGGCTGTGTGAAATAAAATGTCCCATGAACGCCTTTGAAACAGGAACATTTGAACCCGGAACCCTTGAACCCGGAACCCTTGAACCCGGAACCCTTGAACCCGGAACCCTTGAAACAGATACCGGTGATACCAGGGGGCAATTGATGGTTGAAGAATGTACCCTTTGCATGGACTGCATCTCCTATTGCCCCCGGGGGATTGCAGGATTTGGTTTTGGTCTGCCTAAGCCAAAAGCTATGGACATCAGTCGGCGCCAGCTTTTAACGGCCGGGGTTGTCGGGATCTGTCTGCCCGGGCTCAGCCGGACCAATGCCCTGTACAGATTGCCGGACAATGACCTGATTCGTCCCCCGGGTGCCATGGCGGAACAAGATTTTCTGGCCACCTGTGTTCGATGCGGAGAGTGTATGAAGGTCTGTATTACCAACGGTCTTCAGCCCATTGGGTTTGAAAAGGGCCTGGAAACCATGTTTACCCCAAGGCTTGTGCCCCGTTTGGGGTATTGTGAATTTAATTGCACCCTTTGTGCCCAGGTTTGTCCCACCCAGGCCATTTCCCTCCTTTCCACACAAAAAAAGAAGGCCTTTGTCATGGGGAAAGCCTGGTTTGATAAAAATCGCTGTCTTCCCTATGCAGAGAATAAATCCTGCATTGTCTGTGAGGAACATTGCCCGGTCCATGACAAGGCCATCCAATTTGATGTGGTAATGGTTGCGGGTGCCGAAGGCGAACTCTCTCCTCTTAAACAGCCCCGGATTATAGCAGAGCGCTGTATCGGATGCGGCATTTGTGAACATGTCTGCCCGGTCCCCGGGGAGGCTGCTATCCGGGTGCTGGGCCGTGGTAACGAGAAAAACCTTTCCCCAGGATCGGGGTATCCGTAAAATACTTCCTGTCAGGTGATCTGTGATCTTTTTTTGGGCAAAAATCTGGATAAAAAATCATAGGATGGCTTGCCAAACCCCATCAGATTGTTATTTTATTAAAATTGCTGTAAAAAATAAATCTTTGACCCAATCTGCGCCTGGTGACTTGAGATATGGTGACTTGGAATAGGGCGCCTAGGAGAAAAAACGTGAATGCTTTGATTATTGTTGCCCATGGCAGCCGGAATAAAAAATCTGCCCAGCAGGTGGCTGCCCTTTGTCAGAAGATATCTGAAAAAGCCGGGAATCTATCTGACCAAAACAAATTTGACCTGGTGGCCCATGCCTTTTTGCAATTTGCCTCCCCCCTTTTAGAAGAGACCATTGAGGATCTGGTGCAAAGGGGCGTCCACAGGGTAATTGTTTTTCCTCTTTTTATTGCTGCGGGAAGTCACCTTCTAAAGGATATCCCCGAGGCGGTTGAAACGGCAGGCAAGACCTATCCCGGGGTGAGTTTTTCCATTACCCGGCATCTGGGAGCAATAGAGGCCATAGAAGATATCATTGTCCATGAAGTCATGACACAATTGAATTCCCAGGAATAGTCCGATGAAACCCCAAAAAATAGTGATTGTCAAAACCGGAAATTCTTTCCCCTCGATTATACCCGTGCTGGGAGATTTTGAAGACTGGATCGCCAGGGGATTGGGCCAGGCACCCCAGGATATCCAGGTGGTCAATGTCGAACAACACCAGCCCCTGCCGAATCTTGATACTGTCAAAGGGGTTGTGATCGCAGGTTCCCATTCCATGGTGACCGAAAATCTTGACTGGAGCCTTGAACTTGAAGCCTGGATTCCAAAATTGATTCAAAAAAAGGTCCCCTTGCTGGGGATCTGCTATGGGCATCAATTGATTGCCAGGGCCATGGGGGGGATAGCAGACTACCACCCAGGAGGGCTTGAGATCGGTACCACAGATATTGAGTGTGTCCTGCAAGAGGATGACGATCCTTTGTTCGGCGGTCTTCCCCAACGGTTCAAGGCCCATGTGGTCCATTCCCAGACGGTTATCCGCCTGCCTGAATCTTCCGTTGTCATTGCAAAAAACGGGTTTGAACCCCACCACGCATTCAAGATGGGTTCGTGTGCCTGGGGGGTTCAGTTTCACCCTGAGTACGATGCTGCCATCGAAACAGCCTATATTGGAAATATGACCCAGGCCATTGAGGCATCCGGCCAGGATCCATCCCAGGTGTTGGACCAGGTGGTGGAAACCCCTGTTTCGGCCCTGGTGTTAAACCGGTTTGGAACATTGGCATCTGTGTGGGCTTCTTCTTTCTAACCCGGGCCTGGCCCTATACTATCTATTCAAGGTCCAGTCATAATAAAGATAGGACAATTTGATCTGTGGGGCTGCCCTGTCCAGCTCTTTTTTGAATTCAGCATTTGCATATTGCCGGATGAACAAGAGGGGCGCATCATTAAAGTCTTCTTCAAACCATTTGAAAAGTTTGCTGACAAAGAGGGTGTTGTCCTTTAGAAAGGTGCGTTTGGGGTCATTGATAAATGCCCGGGTCACGGTGTTGAGCTGGACCTCCAGGGTCTGCCCCTCATAGGGTTGGTTTAACAAGGGTGGGCATCCCTTGGAGGCGCAATTGATGGCAAAATGGATCCGGGGATCCTTGAAAACGGGGCGCAAAAACTCATGTTCAATGGTATCCAAAGAAATGGTTTGCCCGTCCAGGGAAATGAATTTTTTGCTCCAGGGATTTGAAAAAAAGGACCCGATTTCCTTGATGGAATTGATTCCCGGATATTTAGTCAGGATTAATTTGATGGTAAAGGCATTATAGGCATTGATATAAAAGGCAAACCTGTCGTTGTGGGACAACCTGTTCACATCTGTTGCACTCAAAATTGAAAGGTAGCTATTCAGAAGGGCTTCCTCTCGTTTAAATCCATCATAATCCACCCGGTTTTTCTTTACATGTTGGCCCAGCAGGCGCGCATAAATGCTGTTGTCCACCCGGCCCATGGCTGCGGCAGTGGATGGAAATAGCATCAATTCCATTGTCATTGCCATGACAAGAGCCATGGCAATGACAAGGCCGGTCAGGCGGCTGGGGCGAGAAAAAAAGACAAATCTGTTAAAGGGGATGGCAGGGGGCTGCATGATGTCTCCTTGGGAAAATTTTGGGTCTACCCCCCTATTTTGCCGATACCGGCAAAAAGATCCAGCCCACCGTGGAAAAAGGGCATGGGCTGTAAGGGAAGTCTCATGGCCTTGCCCAGGGCTTTTTCAGGATAAATAATTCCCACCCGCCAGCCCTTGAAATCAGCTGCCAGCTTTTTTCCTATTTCTGAAAAGAAACGGGTCATATCCATTTGTTTGCCCAGTCGTTTGCCATAGGGCGGATTTAATACCACCACTCCTTTTTTCGGGGTGAATTGAGTGGGTTGGATATCAAAAAAATCAATATTTTGGGCCTGGATGGTTTTTAGAAATTCATGTTGCTCAATGGCGCCCTCTAGCAGGGAAAGGCCTTCGCCATCAATGTCTGAAGCAAAGATTTCCGGGCTGGTTTTCAGGTCGAAGTTTTTTTGGGCCTGGGCCTTTAAATAGGTGAAATTTTCTCGCCTGAATCCGGGCCACTCTTCAAAGGCAAAGGATCTGAAAAATCCCGGGGGGATATTGGCCTGGATCATGGCGGCTTCAATGGAAAAGGTGCCGGAACCGCACATGGGGTCCACCAGAACATCCTCTCGAGTGAACCCGGCTGCCTTGAGGATGGCAAAGGCAAGGTTTTCTCTCAGGGGGGCACTGATCACCTTTTGTTTGACACCCCGCTTGAAGAGCAGGTCTCCGGACATATCCAGGGAGAGTTCAAATTGATCATTGTCGGCCCGGATGAACAGGCTTTGTTCCGACTTTTTTCCCGGTGCAAACAGCCGTGCCTGAATGATGGCCCGGCAGCGCTCTTCAATAGCGCCGGAATGGTAGAGTCGGGACTTGTGGGCCGTGACCTGGAGTTTTAATTCTGTATTCCCCGGTAGAAAAAGTTCCCAGTCGATTTGTTTGATCTTTTTTTCCAGGGTTGGAAAGTTTTCCGCCTTAAAGGCAGCAATGCGCATGAGAATTTTGCTGGGGCTTCCCAGGCAAAGATTGGCCATGCAGGCAGTGGACAATTTGGTCCGGAAAGCCACTCCGCCTAGCAGAGGATTGATGTCCTGGATTTCAGGGCCCAGTTGTGCCAGTTCATTTGTACAAGTGGTTTTCAGCCCCGGGGGGCAGACGGCAAAAAAATCATGGACCCGGGCCGATATTCTGCGTTTGACTCTTTTTTCAAAGGCAGATGGGCCGACTGTCTCCTGGCTGTCTGATATAGGCGTCATTTTTATAGGGATTCTTTTTTGGTATAAGCGTCCATGATAAGGGATACCTGTTCCTGGAGATAGGTGCTGGCAGCAGCCAGTTCTTCATCGGTGATCACAGGAAGTTCCTGGGCAAGCTTTTCCACCGTTGCTTCATCTATGCCTGCCATCTTGTTGATGGCAAAGGTGTCGGCATCTCCGTCTTCTGTCAGCAAACCGCAGCCACCGGCTACTCCTAGGAACTCATCCTTATATATGATGGGAACCAGCAGCTTGACAAAGCCTGCATCGCATTCTTCTATGACGGGTGCCTGGCTTTTTTTTGCCATGGCGTTCATGTTCATATGGGCAGCGGAGCAGATATAGGTCTGGCCGTTTTCCGTGGCTTTGATGGCAGGGCAGAGGTCATTGCTCCAGTTTTTAACCTGGGAGATACGAATCCCCTTGGGGTTAAATACAGATCCCTGAAAATTAAAGCGTGTAAATAAGTTGTTTTCAAGCGCTTCCCATGTTTCCAATGGGCAGATATCGGTCAGTTCCATTTTTTGTTTCCAGATTAAAAGGGGTTATTAAAAGATAATAGGATCAATTGTATTTTAATTTTTAACACACCCGGTTTTGTGATGTCAAATGGTTCGTTTTGTATCTTGAAAAACAAATGAAGCCCTGTGCTGATGACACCTTTAATGATAGGGGTGAGATAGGGGGCAAGGTGCCACCAGCACAGGGCTTCAAGAGTTCCATGGTATATGTTGATAAAGAGGGCCTTTGTTTTACCAGTGACCCTCTACGTTGGCATCTGTTGCAAATTCAAATTTGCCGGCAAGGTACTGGTCAATGGCATTCTGAACGGTTCCCGTTGCATCATTTGCCACCTTAATGTTGGCTGCATCAAGGGTTTTAAAGGCATTGGGCCCGCAAAATCCAGTGAGAACAACCTTAGCCCCTGTGTCACTGATATTGGCGGCAGCCTGGATACCTGCTCCCTTAAAAGAGTCCTTGTTCAAGGCATTGTCGACCACTTCAAATGCCAGGGTATCGGTATCCACAGTGATAATGTAGGCGGCCCGTCCAAACCGCGGATCCACCTCGGCATTCAGATCCTGGCCCTTTGATGTTATGGCAATTTTCATTTTAAAAGTTCCTTTTTTTTAACCTAGGTCCAAAAGGGGAGGGGGAGGCTATTGGCCACCACCGCCGCAGACCTGGTCGTTGGTAATCTCAGCAAGTTTGCCCGCGATCAGGTCCATGACAACCGGTTCAATGTCTGTGCGCTGGTCGTCATGGAAGACATCAATACCCACCTGGCGAAAGCCCATGAGGGGACGCATGCCAATGCCGCCGACCACCAGGGCATTGACCCTGTTATCTGCCAGAAGGTTCACCGGTACCATACATCCGCCCTGGGCATGTTCCAGATTGGAAAGGGTGGTGACTTCTTTGATTTCTCCGTTTTCCACATCTATAAAAGTAAACACATCGCAATGTCCGAAATGACCTGCCCGGGTTCCTTTAAGTCCGCCTTCTCCATTTGAGGGGATCGCAATTCTACCGTTTTTCATAACCTGGTAACTCCTTTGTTTTTAATTTAAATGTTTTATGCTTTATTTTAACGCTTTACATGATTCTTTCTTGCTTCATGGCAGGATTTTTCATGACGGTTTGCCAGATTTCTTTTATAGCCTGGCTTGTACTCGAATCTTCATGGGTTTCCATTATTGTTTTTCCCTGGATCATGGCCTGGGTAAAATTGGGGTCAAAGGGGATTCTGCCGACAATGCCAATATTATTCTCCCTGGCAATCTGTTCAATGGCAAGTCCCTGGTCCGGGTTCAGATCAAACTTATTGACACAGACCATGGCGGGGATCTTAAAATGGGCCGCCAATTGTCCCACCCGTTTCATATCATGGATGCCGGACACCGTGGGTTCAGCCACGATCAGAATGCAGTTTGCCTGGCTCATGGAGGCAATAACAGGGCAGCCGATACCGGGAGGGCCATCGGTGAGGATAAGGTCAAGGTGCTGTTCTCTTGTCCGCTTTCTGGCTTCTTCCCGGATCAGGGCGACCAAGCGGCCAGAGTTCTCTTCTGCGATGCCTAAGCGGGCATGGATCATGGGGCCGAACCTTGTATCCGATACATACCATTCCCCGCAGGTTTTTTGGGGGAAATCAATGGCCTCTTCCGGGCACAGGTCTACACATACCCCGCATCCCTCGCAGCCAATGGGATCAACTTTATAGCTTACGGGATCCGTAGTTTCGATTATCGCATCAAATCGACACAGCTCTTTACACAGTCCGCAGTCTACGCATTTATCCGGATTGATAATGGCTTCATTTCCGCCGACAAAATCGGTTTTTTTCTGGATTTTTGGGGCCATGAGCAGGTGCAAGTCTGCCGCATCCACATCGGTATCGCAGAGCATCATGTTTTTTGCCAGGCAGGCAAACGCAGCTGTCAGACTTGTTTTTCCGGTGCCGCCTTTACCGCTTAATATTATCAGTTCCTTCATTGGACTTGCCTCCTTTGTGCTACTACCAGTGCTTCGATGTCATCATACAGCTGTACAAATTTTTCCTTGTATTCCGGGAGACAGGAGATGATCAATTCTCCTTTTGAATAAGCCGTTGCAATTCTTCGATCAAAGGGGATTTCCATGAGAATGGGAATCCCTTGTTCCTGGGCATAGGTTTTCACATCATCATTGCCCATGCCGGCCCGGTTGATGATAAGGCCGTGGGGAATATCCAGGATTTTAACCGTTTCCACGGCCAGGGTCAGGTCATGGAGGCCAAAGGGAGTGGGTTCTGTGACCAGAAGGACAAAATCAACCCCTTTCATTGAGGCAATAACCGGGCAGGAGGTTCCGGGCGGGGCATCGATAATGGTGAGGCCCTTTGGATCTGCGTGGGTTCTGACCTGCCGGATGATGGGAGGGGCCATGACCTGGCCGATATCCATAAGTCCGTGGACAAATTTGATCTTTTCCCCGGAATCTTTTCCCTGATCGGTTAACCCCGGTTCGACAAATCCTGTTTCAATGATGCCAAGGATCCGATCCTTTTCAATTATGGCACCTTCGGGGCAAATGGCCGCGCATCCACCGCAAGAATGGCAAAGTTCCGGAAAGATCAATACTTTTTCGCCGGCCACGGCAATGGCGCCAAACCGACAAATTTCCATGCAACGTTTACAATAGGTACATTTGGTATCATCAACTTCAGGTATGGGAGCAATAACATTCTCCCTGCCCGTGAAGGTTGGGTTTAAAAAAAGATGTGAATTGGGTTCTTCCACGTCACAGTCCAGAATCGTTACCGGTGCCGGAAGGACGCAGGCCAGATTGGTGGACACCGTGGTCTTGCCGGTCCCGCCTTTTCCGCTTGCTATGCTGATAATCATCTGATTGGTGTCTCCTTGTTCTTAGGCTTCCAGAGGGGGTTAGGCGTTCATGCCCAATATTTTGTTTAGATGGGTCACAAGGTCTTGTGCATCCCGGGCTTCGGGCTTTAACGGCAGCTGCATCAAGACACCAAATCCTTCGAAGGTCTCGTGGAAATCCTCGGGGGAAAGGGCGCTGGTCGCGACACAATTGGTCATGGGAGCTTGCATAATGACCTTTTCAACAAGGTCTCTGGCGTTTTCATCGGGCAGGTTCCCATCGATGATCACAAGTTCAATTTTTTTGTTGGCGGGGTATTCCGAAAGCAGGGACAAAAGTTTTTTCCCCGAGTCAATCCACTCAATATCCATATGATTTTTGATCAGGGCTTGCTCAACGCTCGAAAAATTTTCTTTATCCCTGCTAACTATTAGGCAACTCATTTAATAACTCTCCAAAAGCATTTTAAAATCCATTGGTTGTTTTCCAAGAGCTTAATAGCAAAGCCTGTGCCAAGACGGTGTTATGGGAAGTTATTTAAAATAATGATTAAAAATCAGTGGGTTGAGTTTTAGTCAGCAGATCAGAAATTTTTGGAAATTTTTTCTGAATCGCAAAAATGCGACCAGAGGTGTCATCCATATGAACCCTGTCGCACCATTGGTATAGCCCGGGGTTTGGGTCGGTTTTCGGGTGCAACAGGGATCTATGGCCTTTACAATTTTTCGTGGGCACAGCGGATCAGGCGAATGGTATTTTCCCAGGAAATGCATTCATCTGTAATGGAGACCCCATATTTCAGGTTGGCGAAACCATTGCAGCACTTTTGGTTGCCTTCAAAGAGGTTGCTTTCCAGCATCAGTCCTGCAATGCCATCGTTGCCATCCAGTCGCTGGTCTATGGCGCTTTTGAATACAAAGGACTGACCCTTGAATTTTTGGCCTGAGTTGTCATGGGAACAATCAATTATCACCGTCTCTATAACCTCTTTTTCCCGCAGCCTTGTCTGGGCCTTGCCAACGGAGACCGGGTCGTAATTCGGGGTGACGCCCCCCCGGAGGACCAGGTGGCCATAGCGGTTGCCCGTGGTGCTGACAACCGAGGAATGTCCATCGGGATCAATACCCAAAAAATGCTGGGGGGCACATGCAGCCTGAATGGCATTTATGGCGGCTGACAGACTGCCGTCGGTGCTGTTTTTGAACCCCACAGGCATGGAAAGGCCAGAGGCCATCTCCCTGTGGATCTGGGATTCCGTGGTCCTGGCACCCACGGCCACCCAGGTTAAAAGGCCGGCAATATACTGGGGGGTGATGGGGTCTAAGATTTCCGTGGCCGTGGGCAGTCCCATGCCATTGATATCGATGAGCAGAGACCGGGCATTTCTCAACCCCTTGTCCACATTGTAAGAGGCATCAAGATCCGGGTCATTGATCATGCCTTTCCAGCCAATCGTGGTCCTGGGTTTTTCAAAATAAACCCGCATGATCAGATTCATCTTGTCCTTGACTTCTTCCCGGAGTGCTGTCATTTTTTCGGCATATTCCAGAGCGGCATCCGTGTCGTGGATGGAGCAGGGGCCGGCTATGACCATGAGGCGCTTGTCCTTTCCCCGTAAAATATTTTCCACATCTTTTCGACCGTCAATCACGGTTTGGGCAACATTTTCGGAGATGGGCAGTTCTTCTTTGATGAGGGCCGGAGAGGTCAGAGGTTTGAATTCTTTTACATTGACATCATAGGTTTGTTTCATGGTGGTTTCCTTTGCAGTGTTGTTACCGCCCCGGCCAAAAAACAAAAAAGCCGCAGGCGGTTTGCCTGCGGCTTTCATTATTAAAAAATCAAATCAGCGCAACACAGGCGGCCAGGTATAAAAAAAATACCTAAAATAAAAATAAAAGTTGTCTGTGTCGCAAAAAATCATCTTATTCACTCCTGTTATAATTATTTACCAGAACATATTTGGCGTATTGTGTCAAGCGATTATATTTTCCCAGGCTTTAATTTTTCCGGTCTAAAATTTTATTCGTTTTTAGCCTTTTTCTTTCTATTGAATTTTTCAACAAACAAAGGAATGAATTCGATAAGATCCTCGACGATACACACATCTGCAATCCGAAAAACAGGCGCATCAGGGTCTGTGTTTATGGCGACGATAAATTTTGAATCCCTTATGGCTTCGACATGTTGGGTGGCCCCGGATATACCACAGGCAATGTAGAGTTTTGGCGAAACCATAGTGCCGGTCATTCCCACCTGTTTGCTGTATTTTACCCATCCGTAATCGCAAATGGGTCGTGATCCACCCGTCGCCGATCTCGGGAAAAGTGCTGCCAGCATTTTTATGTATTGATAGTTCTCCTCTTCTTCTATCCCCCGGCCGCCTGAAACGATGACATCTGCCTTGTCAAGGTCAGATCCCGCTGAGGCGGATGGCCTGGTCCCTGTGAATACCATTTTATCCTCATTGCATTCGTACACAACCTTTTCAACCCTACCCTTGTTTTTTTTATCCGGGGAATCCAATTTAACGCAATGAGGTTTAAAAGAACCAGGCTGGAGGGTCATCACCAGGGGGTAAGATTCCATCATAAGGGTTGCCAAAATTTTTTGGCCAAACAAAGACCGCACAAAGCCAATTTCCCCCTCCTCTTGGCATACCTCTTCCACACCGGTAATGCAGGAGCCTTTGAGAACCACTGCAAGGGCCGGTGCATAATCCATTCCCGAGGTTGAATGGGGGGCACATATGGTGTCAAATCTTGTTTTTGTAAATAACGCTGAAAGTACGTTTATGTATAAAGACCCGTTATAGTGTGCAAGTCCGGGGATGTCTATTGAATGGGTAATTTCCCCTGTGTTTGCACTGATGCTGTGGGCCAGTTGTTCCGTGTCTTCACCCAGTATAAAAAATTGGATGTCACATTCTGAGGGTTCAAGTTCCTGGATTTTTTGAGCCATGGTGTAAAGCTCATAGGTGATTGGCTTCACCTTGCCATTTCTATGTTCGGCAATAATGGCTATTTTTTTTTCCATGCTTTTTTTCCTTTTTACTGGAGGAGCGCTTTCTTGCTGAGAATATCCATCAACTGGTCGACCTTGTCTTCCGTCGTTCCGTTGAGGAGGACCCCTTTTCTGGTCGTTTTCGGGTGTTGAATGTTTTTCAGGGTGAGGGTTTGTTTGTTTTTTTCAAGAAAATTTACATCAATCACATTCAACTTTTTTTTCTTTGCCCTGAGTACCTTTGAAAGGGCAGGGTATCTAGGGCTGTTGATTCCTGTCTGAAGGGTCAGAACACAGGGTAGTTTTATGTCAAACATATCCCTTGCCCCTCCCTCTATTTCCCTTTCAACGGACACCATTTTTTTGTCAGGAGATAGGGTTTCACGGATGGTCCCCGTACAGCACGGGATTGAAAGAATTTGTGCCAGCATCGGTCCTGTCTGACCGTTCATCTCATCCTCGGACATTATTCCGGTCAGTATCAGGTCATAGCCCTTGTCCCTTGCATAGGCGGCAATCCAAGCGGCAGTAAGCGAAGGCGGCCGGTAGCCCTTATGGTTGTCAGCCAAGAGGATCCCCTCATCTGCTCCCATTCCAAGGGCTCTTCTCAGTGTGTCCTCTGCATGGTTCGGTCCCACGGTTATGATGTCAATTCTTGACTCTGGAAATTGTTCCTTTATCAATAAGGATTCCTCAACGGCATAGGCATCGAATTTGTTCATTTCAAATCGGTTGGAAGCCAGATGATCGACCCATTTTTTTGAATCATTGATTTGGATTATTGATCCGGATTCCATGACCTGTTTCACACAAACCAGAAGTTTCATTGTTTTTAGTCCCGGGGCGTTATCTGTTAAATGCATAAAAGTGCCGGTAAAAATTATATTTTTCCATATCCCTTGTTTAAAACACCCTGGTTTTTGTGTCAAGATAAAAAAAGAGCAAGCGTTCGTTTTTTATCTTGACACTTTTTGCAGGCATGGGTATGGTCTTTCCATAAAGAAAACATTATGGGGTTCGGTTTTTTTAAATACTTAATTTGGGCAAGGCGGATTAAACAAGTAAAATGAGCGAAATCTATTTCATACGGCACGGCCAGGCATCATTCGGGTCAGAAAATTATGACAGGCTGTCTGAAAAAGGTGTCTTGCAGGCAAAAATACTTGGCCGGCATCTTGTCGGCCTGGGTGTGAAATTTGATGCCGTCTGTTTTGGTGAGATGGAGCGCCAGGAAAAAACTGCTGAAGCGATGACGGCTGCCTATCGTGAGCGAGGGCTTTTTGTACCGGATCCATTGGTTGACGCCTCCTTTAATGAGTATGATTCCGCATTGGTATGGCAATCCCAGACAAAGATGATGTTAGAGGATGACCCAGGGCTTCTGGATGAACTTAAGCAAGATCAGACAAATAAAAAAGCCTTTCAGAAAATTTTTTCAAGGGTGATGGAAAGATGGATTTCAGGAAAATTTGATGCCCCGGGTATTGTTACCTGGGATGGGTTTAAAAATAGGGTTGTCCTGGGCTTGAACGCCCTTGTAAAAACCTGGGGCCCCTCAAAAAGAATAGCTGTTTTTTCTTCGGGAGGACCCATCTCCATCGTGGTGCAAAGGGCTCTGGATCTTTCCGACACAAAAGCAATAGCGATATCCTGGCAGGTGATGAACGCATCCATAACAAGGATTAAATACAACAGGTGCAATATAAGCCTGGCAGGGTTTAATGAGATCACCCATCTGGAATTGACGGGCGATACAACACTTTTAACATACAGATAAAAAAGGAGATATAAATGGATTTTACCATACCGGAAAAAACACAAATCATCGTTGAAATGATGGATGAGTTTATTAAAAAAGAACTTTACCCCCTTGAAAAGGATCTTGAGTCCAATGATTGGGATGCCTTTGAACGAGAGTTGGACAAGAAACGCCAAATTGTAAAACAAATGGAATTGTGGGCTCCCAACCACCCAAAAGAATTTGGCGGCATGGGACTTACCTTGATGGAGCATGCCCTGGTTTCAGAAGTTTTAGGCCAGTCAAGCCTTGGCCATTATGTCTTTGGGTGCCAGGCCCCGGATGCGGGTAATATCGAAATTCTCCACCTGCACGGAACCGAGGCCCAGAAAGAAAAATATCTAAGGCCCCTGGTTGACGGAAAAATCAGAAGCTGCTTTTCAATGACCGAGGTTGACATGCCCGGATCAAACCCTGCCATGCTTGAGACAACGGCTGTAAAGGAGGGGGATGATTATGTGATTAACGGTCATAAATGGTATTCTTCTTCCGCAGATGGCGCTGAGTTTGCCATTGTCATGGCCGTGACAAATCCTGAAAACTCCACCTATCTCCAGGCAAGTATGATTATTGTCCCAACGGATACCAAGGGGTTTAACCTGGTCAGAAATATTCCTGTCATGGGACACACGGGAGCGGGCTATTTTAGCCACGGTGAAATCATTTACCAGAATTGCCGTGTTCCCAAGGAGAATATTCTCGGCGGTGAAGGGCAGGGGTTTGTCATGGCCCAGGACCGGCTCGGACCCGGAAGAATTCACCATTGCATGCGCTGGATCGGCATCTGTAACCGGGCCTTTGACCTGATGTGCAGGCGGGCACTTGAAAGAACCATTGCACCGGGTAAAAAGCTGGCCTCAAAGCAGATTATTCAAGCATGGATCGCCGAGTGTGCAGCCGATATTCAGAGCGCCAGACTGATGGTACTCCATGCGGCCTGGATGATCGATAATGTGGGGGCTTCTGCTGCCAGAAAGGAAATATCCATGATCAAGTATGTGGTGGCAAACACCCTTCAAAAGGTGCTTGATACGGCTATTCAGATCCACGGGGGCCTGGGCATGTCTTCGGACACGGTTCTTTCATACTTTTGGTGCCATGAACGGGGGGCCAGAATTTATGACGGTGCCGATGAGGTTCACAAGACATCCGTGGCCAAAAGAATTTTAAGAGGTTATATGGATTAGCCATACAACCATGGATATTAAGATAGGATAATTAAGATAGGATAATTAAGATAGGATAATTAAGATTGGATAATTAAGATTGGGGATATTAAGAGGGGGGATAATAAAAATGAAGGATGTGATTGATACGCCAACAAAAGTCAGGGAAGGCGAGGAACTGGATGTTTCAACGCTTGAAACATTTTTAAAGGATGAGATAAAAGGATTGTCAGGCCCCTTTGAAGTGAAGCAGTTCCCTTCGGGCTTTTCAAACCTGACCTACCAGATAACAGCCGGTGGCAGAGAATTGATACTGCGCCGTCCCCCCTTTGGAACCAAGGCAAAATCTGCCCACGACATGGGGAGGGAATTTAATATATTAACCGCACTTTATTCGGTTTTCCCCTATTGTCCCAAACCCTATGTGTATTCTGAAGATGAGTCTATCATCGGTTCATCCTTCTATGTCATGGAAAAACTTCAGGGAATCATTCTGAGGAAAAACTTGCCCGAGGGGTTATCTTTTACCCCGGAACAGGCCAAAACCCTGAGTGAATCTTCCCTTGATATCCAGCATCAGCTCCATTCAGTGGATTATCGCGCCATTGGCCTTGAAAATTTTGGGAAACCTGATGGGTATGTACGCCGGCAGGTAGAAGGGTGGAGCAAACGATATCGGAATGCAAGAACGGCTGATGCCCCTGATTTTGAAGCGGTCATGGCATGGCTGGATAAGCATCAGCCCCCGGACTGTGAACGTCCGGGAATCATTCACAATGATTACAAACTGGACAACCTGGTGCTTGATCCTGAAAATCCCACAAAGATTGTCGGGGTGCTGGACTGGGAAATGGCAACCCTGGGAGATCCCCTGATGGATCTGGGAAGTTCGCTGGCCTATTGGGTCCAAAAAAGTGACTCAGCGGAAATGATTGGCATGAGAAGCCTGCCGACCCACCTTGACGGTTTTTTGACAAGGGAGGAACTGGTGGAACGGTATCTTGAAAAATCGGGATTGAAAATTGACAGCTTTAATTTTTATCTTGTTTTCGGCATGTTTCGCCTGGCCGGTATTGCCCAGCAGATTTATTATCGGTATTTCCACGGCCAGACGAAGGACAAGCGGTTTGCCATGCTTGTTTTTGCCGTTGCAATTCTTGAAAAGGAAGCCAAAAAGATAATTAATAAAGGAGTCTAAATGAATCAGGCACATTATCAGTTCTGGCCCAAACGTGTTCCCAAGACAATGATTTATCCCCAAACGCCTCTGTTTGAATCTCTGGAAACAAATGCCCGCCGTTTTCCCGAACAACCGGCGATAATTTATTATGGGAAAAAAATTACGTATGCCCAGTTATGGGATTCGTGCCTCCGTTTGGCGGCAGTCCTCGCAGGACTGGGCCTGAAAAAAAGTGACCGCGTGGCTGTTTACATGCAGAATTGTCCACACTTTATCATAAGTTTTCTGGGGAGTATGCGGGCCAATACGGTGGTCGTCCCTCTCAATCCCATGCTGGTGGACAATGAACTTCGCACTCTGTTGGGAGATAGTGATGCCAGGGCTGTTATCACTACAACAGAACTGTATCCTAAAATTGCCGGCATCTGCAAAGAATTGGGAATCAACAATGTGATTGTCGGCGCATTGACCGATTACCTGCCTGAAGATCCCCAAATTCCCGTGCCGGACTTCATGAATGCAATTCCTTCTGTCATTGAGGGAACCAATTGCTGGCTTTCTGCCCTGGCCGAAGCGTCCGCACCTCCACCGGTTGAAGTCGGCCCGGACGATCTTTGCCTTCTTCCGTATACAGCGGGTTCCACCGGTGTGCCCAAGGGGTGCATGCATACCCACGCAACGGTCATGTCTAATGTCATGGGATCAGTATACTGGATCAACGGATCTCCTTCTGTTGTCTCCCTTGCGGCCCTGCCTTTTTTTCATGTCACCGGCATGGTTCACTGCTTTCTGGGCCCGATTGCCATGGGCGGAACACTCGTCATTCTGACCCGATGGGATCGCCTTGCCGCCCTGGCGGCCATTGAAAAATATCATGTGGCGAGCTGGGCCAACATCACGACCATGCTGGTTGATCTTCTGGCCACTCCTGAAATCGAAAGCCGTGACTTAAGTTCCCTGAATTTTGTGGGCGGAGGAGGTGCTCCGCTGCCCGCAGCCGTGGGTGAAAAACTTCAGCAAATGACCGGCCTGAAGTATGCCGAAGGATACGGTTTGACAGAGGCCATATCCCAGACCCATTGGAATCCGCCGGACAGACCTATACCCGGCAGCATCGGCATACCTGTTTTTGGTGTCGATGCCCGTATCGTGGATGTCATTACCCTTGAGGAGGTTCCCGGAGGGGAACAAGGTGAAATTGTGGTCCACGGACCCCAAATTTTCAAAGGATACTGGCAAAAGCCCGAGGCGACCAAAGAATCCTTTGTGGAGATTGAAGGCAAGGCGTTTTTAAGGACTGGAGACATCGGCCGCATGGATGAGGAAGGGTATTTTTATGTCATGGATCGCCTGAAACGAATGATCAATGCGGCCGGCTTCAAGGTTTGGCCTGCAGAAGTGGAGTCGATCCTGTACAAGCATCCGGCCGTGCTGGAAGTCTGTGTCATCGGTGTGCCCGATGAGGAACGGGTGGAAAACGTAAAGGCATTCATCGTTGTCCGACCTGAAGCGGCAGATGTTTCGGCGGATGAAATCATATTTTGGTCCAAACAGCAGATGTCGGCGTATAAGTACCCCCGTTTGATCGAATTTGTAGATGCTCTGCCGAAAAGTGGTGCCGGGAAAATAATGTGGCGCCAGATCCAGGAAAAAGAACTTGCTGGGTTACAATAATCGCAAAATAACAAACAAAAAGGAGGCGTCTATGAGTACGGTAAACACAGTTTCAGGAACAATTTCACCCGATGATTTGGGCATCACATTGATGCATGAGCACATTCTTTACGGATATCCCGGTTGGGAAGGGGACCAGTCCATAGCTCCTTTGAACCGGGAATTGATCGTGAACAACTCGGTTGAAACGCTTACCCAGCTGAAGGACGAATTCGGGCTTAACTCCTATGTCGATGCGACGGCCCTGGACGGCGGCCGCATGCCGGAAATCTACAGGGAGGTTTCCGAAAAATCCGGCGTTCATATCATCTGTTCGACCGGATACTACTTTGAAGGTGAAGGGGCACCCGCCTATTGGAAGTTTCGCAGCAGCCTGGGAGATGTCCGTGACGAATTGTATGAACTGTATATGAAGGAAGTTACGGTCGGTATCCGGGACACCGGGATCAAGGCGGGAGTGATAAAGGTCGGCTCAAGCCAAGGCTGCATTACCGACTATGAAAAATTGATGTTTGAAACCGCAGCCCGTGTACAGAAAAAAACCGGTGTGCCCATCATCACACATACCCAGGAAGGCACCATGGGGCCGGAACAGGCAAAATTTTTGATTTCTGAGGGTGCAGACCCCAAGCGGATCCAAATTGGCCACATGAGTGACAACCTTGATATGGATTACCAGGAGGCGGTGTTTAAACAGGGTGTCTATGTTGCCTGGGACAGAATGGGCCTTCAGGGTCTGGTGGGATGCCCCATGGATGAAGAGCGGTATCCTGTTATGATCGAATTGATCAAAAAAGGCTACGCAGACCGGTTAATGATTTCCCATGATTTTATTCTCAACTGGCTGGGGCGGCCGCTGAATCTGCCGGAAGAAGCGCTGCCCCTGGTGGCCAATTGGTACCCGACACACCTTTTCAAAAACATCATACCCGCACTTAAAAAAGGCGGTGTCACGGATGACCAGATTGATAGGATTACCCGGGAAAACCCGCGCCGTTTATTTGCCGGGGAATAGTATCAAATGAAATACGCTGAATTTATCGATAGTGTTTCTGATTCAAGGCTTGATGTATGCCGGGCTGTATTTGTTGCCAACAGGGAAAAAATAAAGGTTAAAAAGGAAAAGACCATACTCAAGAATCTGGAAAAAATATTTGACGCCACCTTGAAAATTGGCATTGAAAAAGGGTTTCAGGCAATGACCATGCGTGATTTGAGCAGTGAAGCCGGTTTGAGTATGGGGGCGCTCTATTCATACTTTTCAAGCAAAGAGGAGATTCTCAGGGCATCTTTAAGTGAAGGGCGGAAGATTGTCTGGCAGATTCTGGATGAATTCATCGAACGAGAAAAAGAGCCAGTTGCCAAATTTGAAATAGCCCTGGAGGTTCATCTGTTTTTAACCGAAAAAATGCACAAGTGGTTTTATTTTTCATATATGGAGGCCAAAAATTTAAACCCTGAAGAAAGAAAAAAAGCGGTTCAAAATGAGCTGTACACGGAGGAATTGATTGAAGGCATATTAATCGACGGGCAAAAACGAGGCGTTTTCAGGGAAACAAACCACAAACTTGCCGCAAGTGTTATAAAAGCCATGCTCCAGGACTGGTATTTGAAACGGGGTAAATATTCAAAAAGAAATATAACGGTGGATGAATATGCCCAATTTATAATTGGGTTTATTCACCCCTTTTATCTCAGGCCTAAGGGTATCGTATAAAACAAAATAAGCATTCGTTTTGTTCGCTTGACATTGCTATTTTGTAGCTATAAAGTGCATTATTAAACATGAATTTATGGGGATATCGCTTTCAATGATATAAAATTTTTATCGCTTTGGGAAAAAATAAGTACGGCAACGATTGCACATCTGTTAAAATCTGAAAAAGGGGTTGCTTATGGATATGAAGCGCGATTATTATGAGGATGTTCGCCTGATTTCATCGCCGGTTGTGGCTTTTTGGTTTGCAGCGCTTCTGGTGTTTCTTTACCTGTTTCCCTTTTTTGTAGGCAATTATTATATCTATGTCGCCAATTATATTGCCATCAATATTATTGTGGTCACCGGCCTGAACCTTCTGGTGGGGTATACGGGTCAGATATCTCTGGGTCATGCCGGATTTTTTGCCATCGGGGCCTATGGCACCGTGATCCTCATGGTCAAGGCCAGCTTCCCGTTTTTACTGGCCCTGCCCTGCGCAGCCCTTGTTGCGGCCGGGTTTGGTTTTCTTTTAGGACTGCCTGCCCTGCGCCTTGAAGGCCCCTATCTTTCCATTGCCACCCTGGGATTCGGCCTGACCATCACCCAGATCATCGGGCGCATTGAACTGTTCGGCGGCCGTGAAGGGCTCCATGCGCCGGATATCGTCATTGGGCCCTGGATCATTGATACGGATAAAGAATTCTATTTTTTGTTGATCACCCTGACCATTCTCCTGCTGCTTTTTATGCGAAATCTGATTAAAACCCGTGTGGGCAGGGCCTTTATCGCCATACGAGATGCAGATATCGCTGCCCAGACCATGGGAGTCAATATCGTCTACTATAAAACCCTTGCCTTTGCCGTGTCTGCCTTTTATGCCGGTATTGGCGGCGGTCTCTATGCCTTTGTCTTAAAATTTATTGATCCGGAAATCTTTACCCTCATGATGTCCATCATGTTTTTGGCCATGGTGGTGGTGGGGGGCCTTGGATCGATGATGGGCTCCATCGCCGGTGCCGCACTTTTATGCTGGCTGGATCTGAAATTACGAAATATCCTGGATATCCCCTATGTCGGTGACTGGCTGGAGAGTCTTTCTAAATCATGGTTCTCCATTACCGGGGTATCCAATATTCAGTTTATTGTGTTTGGGTCCATCATGGTGCTTATCATGCTGTTTGAGCCCTTGGGAATCTATGGGATATGGTTGAGAACTAAGCGGTATTGGCGGACCTGGCCCTTCTAAGCAGCGGGTTCTTTTGTTTTGTTATAGTAAGGAGGCTAAATGGTTGATTTTATTCAGATGATTGTCAGCGGCATTGCCGTGGGAAGTTCCTATGCCCTCATGGGGCTTGCCATGGTCATTATTTACAAAACATCTGAGGTCCCCAATTTTGCCCAGGGCGAAATGGCCCTGGTCTCTTCCTTTTTTGCCATGATGCTGCTCACCACTTTTAGTATGCCGCTTTATCTTGCTTTTTTTCTTGCCCTTGTTTTTGCTATTTTGCTGGGGTGTTTTTTGGAATTTGCAGTCCTGAGACGGGCAAAGGATCCCAGTATCCTGGGAATGATCGTCATTACCATCGGTATTGAAATGATTATCGTAGGGCTTGTTTCCTGGAAATTTGGTGCAGAGCAAAAAACAATGCCCTTTCCAATAGGTCCCTATGATTCCTTTATGTTCTGGGGTATTTTTATCAGCAAATTAGAGGTGTTAACCCTAGTGGCGGCAATGTTTTTAATGGGAGTTCTTTTTTCTTTTTTCAAGTATTCAAAATTGGGACTTGCCATGAAAGCCACCCAGCAGAACCCAACAGCCGCAAAGATTGTGGGGATTCGGACCAACCAAATTTTGATGATGACCTGGGGAATATCTTCAATGGTGGGGGCGGTTGCCGGGTTATTGTTGTCCCCTGTCATCATGCAGCCATATATGATGTGGGATCCAATGCTCAAAGGGTTTGCAGCCGCTGTCATGGGAGGCATGACCTCTTTGCCCGGGGCTGTTGTCGCCGCCTATATGCTGGGCATCATTGAAAATTTGTTTGGCGGGTATATTTCCCTTGAATTCAAGTCTGTGGTTGCCTTTGTCATTATTGTGATTGTGCTTTGCTTCAAACCCAGCGGGCTTTTTGCAAGACATTATGTGAAAAAAGTATAAGGTTTTATTTAATCCATATTAATGTTGTAAGGAGGAAATGATGAAAAAAGTATTGATGATGTTGTTTGTTTCCCTGGCTTTTTTTATAGGTTTTATTCCCGGCTTAATGGCCCAGGAAGGTGTCACGGATACAGAAATTCATATCGGGCAGTGGGGTCCCCAGAGCGGGCCGGCAGCCCCATGGGGGTCTGTGGCAAGGGGAAGCGGCGACTATTTTAAATGGATCAATGAAAATGGCGGCATCCATGGTCGGAAAATTGTCTATCATATGTTTGATGATGGCTACAATCCTGCCAAAACAAAGGCCGGGGTAAAAGAACTCCAGGAAGGCACGGGCATATTTGCCTGGGTCGGTGGGGTGGGCACGTCTCCGGGGCTTGCTGTAAAAGATTATCTTATGGATAAAAAAATTCCCTGGATAGGACCTTCCACTGGGTCCCTTACCTGGGTTTCTCCCCCCCAAAGATATCTGTTTGGTGTATATCCCCTTTATATGAGCGAGGCAAAAACCCTTGTGAAATATGCAGTTGAAAAAATGGAGAAAAAACGGATTGCTGTGATTTATCTCAATGACGAGTATGGTAAAAACGGGCTCAGGGGCGCCATGGAAGAACTTGCCGCCCACAATATGGAAGTGGTTGCCAAGGTTCCCGTGGAAAAATCTGATACCGATATGAAACCCCACGTGATGAAGTTAAGAAAATCAAAGGCAGACATGGTCCTTTTGGTGGTAACTCCGGGGGCTGCCGTGCGCGTTGTGGGAACTGCCAAGGCCATGCAGTTTAAGCCCCAGTTCATGAGTACCAGCACATTGTCTGACTTTCCCTTGATGACCCATATTTCAAAGGGGCTGTGGGAGGGCGTTATCTGTGCCACCTTTGGTGAACTGACCGATGGGGATGATCCCGGGATCGTCAAATACAAACGGGAGGTGTTTGAAAAATATGCATCCAAGGAAGAACGGTTCAGCCTTTTTTATACCGCCGGTATTGTGTTTGCAGAACCCATGATCGAGGGCTTGAAAAAAGCTGGCCGTGATCTGACAACGGAAAAATTTATTGCTGCAATGGAGAGCATAAAAGAGTTTAAAGGCATTGGAGCCAAGGTGAGTTACAAACCCTTTGATGCCAATGATATTTATTCCCGCCAGGGTGCAAGGGATACCTTCCTGGTACAATGCCTGGCCGGGGGAAAAGCCAAGAAGCTCACCGACTGGATGAAGATGGATTAGTATGGAACCCATTTCTTTCTTTGATATTAATCATCTGTTCATTTCCTTTGGCGGTATTAAGGCCCTTCAGGACATCAGTTTTACAATGGAAAAGGGTGAGATTTTTTCTGTGATCGGTCCCAATGGTGCGGGAAAGACCACCCTTTTTAATTGTATTTCAGGTCTGTATAAACCTGATCAGGGCAATATTGTTTTTAAGGGCCAAAAGATACACAAGAAAAAACCAGATGTCATTGCAAGGCTGGGCATTGCCCGGACCTTTCAGAATATTGAACTTTTTTCCCACATGAATACCATGGAAAATATCATGTCAGGCCGGCATCTTCACATGAAAACCGGTCTTTTCCGGGGGATGTTCATGTGGGGGCGAAACTCCTTTGCCGCCCAGGAAGAGATCCGACACAGGGAGCGGGTGGAAAAAATAATTGATTTTCTGGAACTTCAGAATGTCAGGGACAAGCTTGTGGGTGCACTTCCCTATGGAACCCAGAAACTTATTGAACTTGGAAGGGCCTTGGCGCTTGAGCCGGAAATCCTTTTGCTGGATGAACCCTGTGCCGGGATGAATTCAGAGGAAAAACAGGACATGATATTCTGGATAAAGGATATCCAGGATGATCTTGGCATCACCATTTTACTCATCGAACATGATATGAAAATGGTCATGGATATTTCCGACAGGGTGATGGCCATAAATTTTGGTAAACCTGTTACCATTGGGCTCCCCGAAGAAGTGCAGCAGAACCCTGAGGTGCTCAAAGCATATATTGGCGAGGAGGATTAAGCATGACAGATCTTCTGGAGGTTAAAAATATTGAGACCTATTATGATCTGGTGTATGCCATAAGGGGGGTCTCCTTTGCCGTAAAAGAGGGCAGTATCACCGCCATCCTGGGTAATAATGGTGCCGGGAAATCAACCATTTTAAAAAGCGTTATGGGGCTCATAGATGACCAGCCGGACAAGGGAACCATTGCCTTTGACGGCAAGCCCATTCAGCATAAAGATA
Organism: Desulfoconvexum algidum; assembly: GCF_055382125.1. NCBI lineage: Bacteria > Pseudomonadati > Thermodesulfobacteriota > Desulfobacteria > Desulfobacterales > Desulfobacteraceae > Desulfoconvexum > Desulfoconvexum algidum. Next base: position 690,144 of record NZ_AP042394.1, read on the forward strand.
CGGAAGAAATTGTGCGCATGGGAATCGCCTATGTCCCGGAAGGGCGGGAGGTGTTTGAGGAACTCACGGTTTATGACCACCTGTTGTTGGGGGCATATACCCGAAATGACAAGGCTGCCATAAAAAAAGATATTGAACAGGTGTTTGAATCTTTTCCCGTTTTAAAAGAGCGGAGCAATCAGTGGGCCGGCACCCTTTCCGGCGGCGAACAGCAGATGCTGGCCATTGGCAGGGCACTGATGTTAAGACCCAAGCTGCTTATTTTAGATGAGCCCTCCCTGGGGCTCTCCCCCCTTCTGGTCAAGGAGATTTTTTTCATTATCAAGAAGATCAATCAAGAGGGAGTGACCATCCTTTTGGTGGAGCAAAATGCCAAAATGGCCCTTTCTATTTCCACAACCGGCCTGATCCTTGAGAATGGCCGGTTTGTGATGAAGGGTGCTTCCAAGGACCTGCTGGAAGACAAGGATGTCAAGGAGTTTTACCTGGGGGTTAAATCTGAAACCTCAGCCAAGGGCTTTCAACGATGGAAGAGGAAAAAGGCATGGAGATGAACCCAAATAAGGTGCAAGCAAAACTGGTCCAAGCAGAACCGGCTCAATCAGAACCGGCACAAACGGTTCCCCAGGTTTTTAATGAAACCGTTACCAAAAACAAAGATCGCATTGCATTGCGGACAAAGGATCTGGGGCTTTGGCAGAATATCACCTGGGAAGAATATCACAAAAAAGCCTGTTGGCTGGGATCAGCCCTTGTCTCCATGGGATTTAAAAAAGGGGATGCCGCCTGTATCATCGGAGACAATGCCGTGGAGTGGGTGGTGGCGGATATGGGCATCCAATGTGTGGGGGGAATCAGTGTAGGGGTTTATTCAACCAATGCCTGGAGCCAGGTGGAATATGTGGTGACCCACTCGGATGCGCAGTTTTTGTTTGTGGAAAATGAAGAACAGCTGGACAAGTGGCTCATGTTCAGGGACGAGACCCCGCTGTTAAAAAAGGTGATTGTCTGGGATACAAGGGGGCTTAACCATTTTAAGGATCCATTGGTCATGACCTTTGAGGAACTTCTGGAAATAGGGGCCGCTGTCCATAGAAAAGATCCTGATCTGTTTTCCCGTCACCAGGCCAGGGTCACTCCCGAAGATACGGCAGTGCTGATCTATACTTCTGGCACAACAGGTCCTCCCAAAGGCGCTGTGCTCACCCATGGGAACGTGACCTGGACAGCCCAAGCCGTTGCCCGGACCAATCCGGTTTTTGACACGGACCAGGTGCTTTCGTTTTTGCCCCTGTGTCACATATTTGAGCGGCTTTTTACCGTGTTTATCCATATTCGCTACGCCTATACCGTTAATTTTGTGGAAAAACCCGATACAGTCATGCAAAATATGATGGAGGTGTCTCCCACGGTGGGGTATGCCGTGCCAAGAATTTGGGAAAAATATTATTCCAATGTCATGATCAAGATGGCCGATGCCACCTGGTTTAAGCGGCTGGTCTTTGGACTATCCCTGAAAGTCGGGGAAAAACAGGCCGATCTGGTCATGAATTTCAAACCGGTCTCCCCGGTTCAAGCCGGTCTTTTTTTCCTGGCCAGGGTTGCGGTTTTCAACAAGCTCAAAGAACGGCTGGGGTTTGAAAGAATCCGGGTGGCCTATTCCGGGGCAGCTCCCATTTCCCAGGAGGTGCTGCGGTTTTTCCAGTCCATCGGCATGAATCTCATCGAAGGATACGGCCAGACAGAGGGCACCGGGGTCACCACCCTTTCTCCGGAAGGCCAGGTCAAATTTGGCTGTGTGGGACAGGCCATTAAGGGGACAGACATCAAAATTGCCGGCGACGGAGAAATTCTGGTGAGATCCCCGGGGGTTTTTAAGGGGTATTATAAAAATGAGGCATCAACCGTCAAGACCGTCATTGACGGGTGGCTGTGCACTGGGGATGTGGGAAAACTGGACCCAGATGGATTTTTGAGGATCACGGACCGGAAAAAAGATATCATTGTAACTGCCGGGGGCAAGAACATCACCCCCCAGTACATTGAGAACAAACTCAAGGCCAGTATCTATATCAATGATGCCGTGGTCATTGGAGACAAACGAAAATTTATCTCCTGCCTGGTCATGATTGACGAGGACAATGTGGTGAAATATGCCCAGGACAACAAGGTTCAGTTTTCCACCTATGGGGATCTTACCCAGAACGAGGTGATCATCGGCTTGATTGAAAAGGAAATCAAACAGGTCAATGCAACCCTTGCAAGGGTGGAAAATATCCGCAAATTCACCCTCCTGCCCAAGAGGCTTTACGAGGAAGACGGAGAGGTGACCCCCACCATGAAGATCAAACGAAAAGTAGTGAACGAGCGGTTCAAGGATATAATTGAAGCCATGTATTAAACCGAGAGCAGCACACTTCTGCCGCCCTTTCCTCTGGGCATATCAACCTGTTTAAATCCAATCTTTATGGCGAAGGTCAGTATGTTTTTAAATTGTCCCTTTGATACGTGGAATATGGGTTCCACTAGGAGAAACCTGCCGCCGGGGCTTAACAGTTTTTTGACCTGCTCCAGGAATGCAACCTGGTCCGGGGTTTCGTGGACCATGTAAAAGGCAAGAATAAAATCTGCCTTGGTTTCCGGGGCCAGTCCAATCCGGTTTTGTCCACATTGATGGAGGTGTATCCTCTCTGTCAGGTTTTTTGCAGCGGCTTTTTTCCCCACCTTGTCCAGCATTTCTTTTTGTAGATCAACTGCTATTACCTTTCCCGTTTCGCCGGTAAGCTCTGCCATATCAATGGTAAAATAACCCGGGCCACACCCTATGTCTATGATGGTGTCACCTTTTTGGATATATTCTCCAATAATTCGCTTTGGGTTCTGGATGAGCCTGCGGACAAAATTATCCAGAAAAAAGGAATGGCTGTGGCTGCAGACATCTCCCCTAAAATTTTTGTTGTACATATGGTCTCCTTAAAGCCTAATTGTCAGCAACATCCTCCGTCTCCGCAGGATGCATTTTCTTTGCCTTTTATCCAGACCTGGATAATGTAGCTGGCTCAGCCAACCCCCGGGTTGACCGTAATAGCACCGGAAGGGCAGTTGTTGACACAGGCCCCGCATTCCATGCAGCCGTTAAAATCCACAATCCTGGCTTTGTTCTGGTGCATTTCCAGCACATGGTGGGGACAGACCTCGGTGCACAGGCTGCAGCCGATACACTTGTCTTCATCCAGCATCAGGGTGGATACCGCTTCTAAATGTCTGAATTTTTTCATCTCTTGTATTCCTTTTGCTTAAAACGCTGAATAAAGCCAGAGTCCCGCAGCCAGGACAAGGGTGACCAACTGGATGGGAATATGCCGTTTCATTTCCTTTTCAACCCCTGAAGGGGAGGTGAAGGGGGTGGTGCCGGTAAAATTCATGGCCAGAAATGAACTGATGGACAGGCAGAACAAGAATAGGGCAAGGCCTGCACTGAAAGAGGGTATTGCCGACGAAATTATTCCCAGCATAACAATACCCGTAAGGCTGCCGGTAATGATGCCTTTAAGGGCAAACTCCCTGCCGGGAATATAAGGTAAGAGTGCCGGGGTGATCACCGCTCCTGTCACCATGCCGGTTAAAAGAAACGCCGTGGCAGTAAGTCCCCGGGACCAGGCCTGGGTGAAAGAAAAAAATTCCGGTCCCAGACCTGAAAGTACCAAGAGAATCAGGGCGGTTATCAATGCGGGTTTGAGTACAATTTGCAGTTCCACCGGGGTCAGGACGATCCTTTCCAGAAAGGTAAAGGTAACGGTCCGCATGGCATGATCCGCTTTTCGGTTTTTTTTCAGAAATTTTGGGATATCTTCGGCCCGCACCGGACCATAGACCACCCGGAAACCGGATTCTTTTTTCACTGCCCTTGCAGATACACCGGTGGCACCTAACTGGGGCACAATGACCCGTTTGTGGTCGACAATTTTATCAAGATCGGCCCCTTGAATCTGGTCGACCAGCTCCCGGGTGGCGAAAGTCCCTTTCCCGGCCGCACACCAGACATTAATTCCCCGGGTATCCAGGACCAGTATCCAGGTGTTAAGGGTGGCAAGTTCTTTTCGCAAATGGTCAAAGGTCAGCTTGAAGTTTGCAGTGACCAGCACCTCTGAAGTTTTGTCAGGCTGTCCCACCCCATACAGGCCCGGGGCCACCTTGTATTGATTGCGGTTGATTCCGCACCGGACAATGAGGGTGGATATCCGGTCCTGTATGGAAAGGGCTGTTTTTATCCGGGGCACAGGGCCTGTATCGGTGGTGATAAACCCATCCACATAGGGGCACAGAGTGTATCCGGGTTTTTCATGGACAGATACCGGGTCACAGCAATTATCTTCAACCTTGTCCTTGACCTTATCCATGGAGGGCATGAGCGTCACCCCGGAAGTAGACAAGTGCGGTTTCTCCAGGGGAGAATTTTCATTGCTGCTCATAGATGTTCCTGTTTTATTTAATACTGCTAATATTGCCGATTGATTTTTGGTCAAGTCGATTTTTGATTTGGTTTGGCCCTGTGCACAGCCCAGGGATCAAAGGTTTTAGCAGGAGAAAGAAGGAAAATAAGGCAATCCTCGCACAGGGTTTGCCCACGTAAGTTTCTCTTTTCTCCCCCCGGAATAGTTCCGCCACATTTATCACATTTCATTTTATGACCTCCCTTGTTATAGAATAATTGGTTGTCCCGGCTTTTGCAAGGCGCAGGTCTTGTTAGCTCAGGGCCGCCGGATACCCCGCCTTTGTTACGGCATCAATGGCCTGGTCCACAAGGTTTTTTCCCTGGATGGAAAAGCTTGCTTTTTTTGCCGCAAGATCCACGGATATATCGGATACGCCGCTGATGGCCTCAAGGGTTTTTTGAACCATTCCGGAACAATGTGAGCAACTCATATTGTTTACGGTCAGGATTATTTTTTGATCTGTCATTTTTTGATATCCATATTTTTAGGTTTTTAAGCATCAAAAGACAAATAAGTTTGTTTAAATAATTTGTTTCTCGATTTTGATATGTACACGGATAAATAATAAGGGATATTGAATCTTTGTCAAATATGGCGTAATAATCAAAGCCATGTCCTATTGTGCTATGCATCCCGTACCCTGGCAGGAGAATTCAGAATGGCGGGAAATCAACTTTTTTTTCGATACCATCCAAAGGGTTCATGGGCCAGACCTTGAACCTGTCCGTCTTCTCGCCCGCAGGATAAGGGTTCTGGTTGATTCCCTTTCCGATCCCTTTGAAAAACTATGTGCCGTCACCTGCCCGGATTGCAAGGATGTCTGCTGTGAAAGGGCAACCATCTGGTATGATTTTAAGGATATTCTTTATTTGTACTTTGGGCCGGGCATATTTCCCGACCGCCAGATAAAAAAAATACCAGGGCAGACCAGACCCCATTGCGTTCACCTGACCCAAACCGGTTGCCTCTTACCCCGAACCCTGCGCCCTTTTGTGTGTACCTGGTATTTTTGTCCAGATCAGAAAAGCCATTGCCAGGATACCGCTATCACAGAAGAAATAATTAAAATAAAGACATTGAGATTGGAGATGGAAGACGCTTTTTGTTCCATCACAGCCGGGTAATTTAAAAATCGGGACCCAAATTTTTATCGAGGGGTTCATTTTTAATGATTGTTTAAAAAAGTATGATTTAGTCGTTTCTATTTATTATCTCGGAACCGCCACCTAAAAAGCTGTTAAATGCCTGCCATGAAATCCTTTCATGCACTGGCGGATATTTGTGGCGTTCAAAAATATGCATATCTGCCGCTATCCATTCCCTTTGATCCTGATTACCAAGGTATGGAAGAACTGGCTTTAAGAGTCCGCAATTTTCTGGAGAAGTTTATAAAAAAGCGAGATTTACAGGATAGCCAACTGAATTTTGTAACGCTTGGACACCCAACCCTATAGCCAGAAATCCGCTCCTGGCTCCCATAATTTTTATATATTTTATACACTTGAATACGAAAAAATGGTTTTTGACAATGGATTTGGTTCATATAGTATAATGCCCCGGATAATAAAATATAATTCTCCTCAACCACAAACATGCCCACTTCGATAGCGCCATCTTTTGATTCTATTGCATCTTCGTAAAGCAAAAACTCGTTTATATAGAAATCGATATTTGAAACATGCTGGTTTGTCGTCTTTTTTGAAATGCCAGATGATTTCAGCCACACCTCAAACTCATTCAATAGACCATCATTCGCTTTTCTTATCTTTTGGCAATCTTTTTCATATTTTTCGAAATCATCCATGTTTAAAACTCTTTTTTTTGCCTATTAATTAGCACCTAATAAATAATTGTGGAAACCAGAATATCAATCAATTTTCTATTTTATCCAACTGCTGATTGATGAATTATTTTTTGATAAACTTGTATCAAGAGTAAATATGGTTGTAAAGAGAGATTCAATTATATGGGAAAATTCAAAATCAAACGCCCATTAAACTTGATTGGAGTTATGTTGCGAGTTTCTCTAACCATCTAAAATAATGGTATAATTTTATTTATTGATTGCAAATCAATATTGATAATAAATTCAAAGGATTTCATTGCATAAATTAATTTGAATATTGACTCTGATAAATGAATATCCTATGTTTTTTGACATGAAAAAAATAATCAAGATCATCTTCGGGCTCGTTTTTGTTGCAGTCTTGGGATTTTTCGGGCTTGTCGGGTATGCCACCCTTTCAGACTATCGGCCTGATCCAACCACCCCTGTGTTTGAAAAACAGGATGCCAGGGCCATTTCAGACAAAAAAGATTTTAAGCTTTTAATCTGGAACCTGGGGTATGGCGGCTTAAGCGCGGACATGGATTTTTTCTATGATGGCAGAAAACAGGTGAGACCGGTCAAAAAGATTGTGACGAAAAATCTATCTGTCATTGAAGCCTTTATTGCCAGCCAAAAGGACATTGATTTTTTCTTGTTCCAGGAAGTGGATCAAAAATCAAGGCGAAGTTATGCCATGGATGAATATTCAAAAATCGCCGGAATATTTCCCGGATTCCATTCAAGCTTTGGAAAGAATTATGATGTCTTTTTTGTGCCTATTCCCCCTTTAAATCCCCTGGGCTCTGTTTTGTCCGGCCTTCATACCCTGGCCCGGTTTGAGCCCTCTTTAGTGACCCGGCATTCTTTTCCCGGCAATTATAAATGGCCCATGGGTTTGTTCATGCTGGACCGGTGCTTTCTTGTATCCCGATACACACTTGATACAGGCAAACAGCTATTGGTCATCAATACCCACAACTCTGCCTATGACGATGGAACACTTAGAAGCAACCAGATGGCCTATCTTGAGAGTTTTTTAACCCAGGAATATGAAAAGGGCAATTATGTGATCGTGGGCGGCGACTGGAACCAGTGCCCGCCAGACTTTAATCCTGGGTTCAAACAAAATCTCATGGACAATGAAAATCGCATGGACATTGAAAAAACGTTTCTTCCCCAATGGAACTGGGCCTATGACAGCACAACGCCAACCAATAGAAGGCTTGTCGCCCCCTATGATCAAAAAACAACCCTGACAACGGTGATTGATTTTTTTCTGGTCTCCCCCAATATTGACGTCAAAAAGGTCCAGGGTATTTATCTTGATTTTCAGCATTCAGATCATAACCCAGTGCAATTGGAAATCAGCTTAAAATAAATTTGAGCCCGGATCAAAAACTGGGAAAATTGGCGGTTTTTAATCGAGCACCGACGATAGTATCATTTATACTTTTTTTACCCTGGGGTCTTTTTGCCCCGCCTTTGTGCCAGGCCAGCTTTTTTGTGACCACTTTTTTTTGTCGTTCCTTAGCATCAGCCTATCCATTCTGCTGTGGAGCAAACTTTGTTTATACATCCACTCCCAAAACGACTAATTTTAAACCCAGGACTATTATTATTAATAGGACTCAGTCCTGAAGAGATTTGGGAGCCACTACACCTGGTGTCTTATGTTTTTCCAGAATCGAACTTTCCATCACAAAACGGTGTTGGTAAAGAGTTGGTGTTTTATTTTTCGTATGGATTCGATGGGCGCCACCTTCAGTCTGAATCCTATATCCAGAAGAACAAGGATTGAAACTTATCAGGAGGTTTTCCGTCACCATTTAATCTCCGATTCATGGTTTTTAGAAACTGGGAGACAATGTTAATAAAAGAGATCATAGACCCATTAAATATTTAATTTTTGATTTAAATAAACTGCAATATCCAGTGACGGACAGGTTGCCTTGCAAAGCGGCGGATTATGGATCTGTTTTTACAAATTCTTAATGAAGCGGAACGTTAAGAACAGCAAACTGTTTGAGGACATACTTGCCCGCAGTTTTTGCTGTTTAGTGAAGCGAATTTAGAAGTTGTAAAACAGATCCAGGTCCAGAGCGTGCAAGGTGGCCTGGCCGGAACGGGTTTTCCTTTTTATTTTCCTGTAATAACTTGTGACCGATATTGCTGACCTTCTCCTTTTTACTGTTCACCGTTGCCAACCTGTGATAAAATACAGGATTTAAATTGATATAATCAAAGGAATAGATTTTGACACCATTAAAAGGATCACAAAGAAAGTATTTAAGGGGGCTTGCCCATAAATTGAACCCGGCTGCATTTGTGGGGCAGAAGGGGATTACCTCTTCTTTGACCGATGAAATTAATATGGCCCTTGATGCTGCTGAATTGATTAAGATAAAATTTAGCGATCACAAGGAAAAAGAGTTGAAAACTGCGTTGGTTGACGAAATTGCCTCAATTACACACAGTCATGTGGCCGGGATGGTGGGGCATGTGGTTATTTTGTTCCGCCAGCATTCAGACCCTGCAAAACAAAAAATAAAACTACCCTGATATCCTGTTTTTTATCCTATCATTACAGATGATGGTTTAAAAAAGAGATCGTCTGCTGTTCCGACCAATAAAGATTTTTTTTATTAAAAGAGACAAAGCCCACATGCCCGCCTGATTTTGGCATTTTTAATGTAATGTTGGGGTTGGCGTCGGCTTCTGCCACAGGGAAACACTTCCGGGGTAAAAAGGGATCATCCAGGGCATTGATGATCAGGCAGGGGATTTTTATAGCGGGGATAAACTGGCGGCTGGAGCATTTTTCCCAATAGTCACGGGCATCCTTAAAACCGTGGATGGGGGCTGTGTAGCGATCGTCAAAGTCCTTGAAGGTTTTAATTTTATCATAGCCAACATCATTGAGGGCATGGGGCATAATGGCCATCTTGTCCTTTATTTTTTGGTGGAGCAGGACCAGAAACCGTTTCATGTAAAGCTTGTTGGAAGGTTTTGTCAGCGCCCTGGCACTGGCTTCAAGGTTGCAGGGGACGGAAAAAGCAATGGCTCGTTTGACCAGGGGATCCACCCGGTCCCGTCCCAGGTGAACCAGGGTCAGATTGCCGCCCAGGCTGAATCCCACCAGGGCAATTTCATTATATTTTCCTTTTTCTCGGGCATGGTCAATCACACAGGCCAGGTCATCGGTAGCGCCGTTGTGGTAGGAACGCAAAAGTCTGTTGGGTTCACCGCTGCAGGACCTGTAATTCCAGGCCAGTGCGTCCCAGCCGTCGTCATTTACGGCCTGGGCCATGGCCTTTATATAGGTTCGGGTGGTGTTGCCTTCCAAGCCGTGGGAGATGATGGTAAGCCGGCTGCTGCCGGTCATGGACCAGTCCAGGTCTAAAAAGTCGTTGTCCGGGGTTTTAATACGTTCCCTTGTATAAACGAGGGAGGCGCTTTTCCGGAATAATGCCGGGTAAATGGTCTGGATATGGCCGTTGCCAAATAAAAAAGGGGGGTAATATTGAGAATCCTTCACCAGGGGCTCCTTTTGCAAGCTTTATTTTCATTGTTTAAATTTTCATAAATTTGATATATTAATTTCCTTGTGAAGTAAATTTAAATTAAACATAAGGATAGGTAAAAGAGGATAGGTAAAAAAATATGAAGGTTGGAATTATTGGCCTGCCCCAGACAGGTAAAAAAACCTTGTTTCAGATTTTAACGGGCAAGGAAATTACAGAGCCTGGCAAAGCATTAAAACCTGTTCCGGGTACAGCGGATATCTTGGATTCAAGATTCAACATTCTAAGGGATATGTACGGGCCCAAAAAAGATGTGCGTGCCAGGATTGACCTGGTGCTCCTGCCGAAAATGGAGGCGGAAACCATTGCAAGAGGGGATATTTTCAAGGATATTGCCGATATGGATGCCATCTGCCATGTGGTCCGCGCCTTTGAAGATGATGCCATTTACCATGAAGACGGATCAGTGGATGCCCTACGGGATTTTCAAATGGTCAACTCAGAACTTGTCATGCATGACCAGATCTTTGTGGAAAAAAGGATTGAACGCCTTGAGGCCATGGTGAAAAAGATCAAGGATGAGGACCAGCAAAAAGAATTGACCCTGATGATCCGGCTTAAGGAACATCTGGAGCAAGAATTGCCCCTGCGGCTCTTGGAATTGAGCGAGGATGAGGAGCGGCTGATTCGCTCCTACCCCTTTATCACCCGTAAAAAGCTGGTGGTTGCCGTGAACGTGTCCGAGGATGACCTGGGCGATGAGGCTTTGCTGGCAGGGTTCAAAGAGAGCTGTGATCGATTGACAATAGAGGTGATGCTGGTTTCTGCCAAGGTGGAAGCCGAGATTGCCCTGCTGGATTCAGAAGCGGAAAAGGCTGAGTTTTTAGAGGACTTGGGGATTACAACCACCACCCTTGAAACCCTGACCCGGCTTTGCTTGAAATCCTTGAACCTGATTTCTTTTTTTACCGTGGGAACCGATGAGGTCCGCCAGTGGCTGGTGAGGGAAAATTCCAAGGCCCCGGTGGCAGCAGGGGTCATCCATTCGGATCTTCAACGCGGATTTATCCGGGCAGAGGTCTTTAAATATGATGAACTCATAGCGCTTGGCTCCGAGGCGGAACTCAAGAAAAACGGCAAGGTCTACGTGGAAGGCAAGGAATATATTGTTAAGGACGGGGATATTTTAAACATCCGATTTTCCGTATAAAGGCGATACTCCGAATAACAGCAGAATAAAAAGCAGGATGGGGGTCAGGGCGGCAATGCCGGAGAGCCCCCATCTAAAAGTATTATTTTGCTGCGTTTTTATAGGCCTGGGTCAATCGTTCTTTCAAATAGGCCATCTCGCCTGGGTCATATTCATAGAGATCAAAACAATATCCATCCTCTCCCAGAAGCCCTTCGGGAATAAGGTCACCGGTTTCATCGGGGTCTGTGATCATCTCACCGTAAAAACAGACTGAAAGCCATCTTTCTTTTGGGTCGTCATCAATTACATCCACCATGGCAAACAAAGACCGCTCTGTCTGGTTTGCGTGCCGGGGGCGAAGCGAATAAGTGAGCCCTGGGCGGGCATTAAAATCAAGGGTAATATCCTCCAGGCTGTTTAAATGGTCCAGCAGCTCTGTAAAGGCTTGTTTGGTTCGGGTATCTGTTTCTTTCCAGTCTTCAATAAATTTTTTCATACTTATTCCTTTATGTGTTTTAGCAGGTGTCCAAGTTCAGGAAAGATCAGATTATTGCAGGCCATTTTGCAGGCCTTGATACTGCCGGGCATGCAAAAGACGATGGTTTCTTTTATGATCCCGGCGGTGGCCCTGGATAAAATGGCGGCAGAGTCTATCTCTTCAAAACTTAAATTGGCAAACAAAGGCCCAAAGGCCGTTAATTCTTTTTCAAATAAAGGGCGTACCGCTTCAATGGTAACATCCCTGGGGCTGATCCCGGTGCCGCCGGTCATGATGATGGCATCTGGATTGATTTTATCGGTTACATGGTGGACAAGTTCCTGGATGGCCATAATTTCGTCGGTGACCACCTGGTGGATGATCACTTCGTGCCCTTCTCGTTTGGCCTGTTTTTTTATCCATGCCCCACTCGTGTCTTCGGAAAGTTTTCGGGTGGTGGAAACAGAGATGACGGCAATTTTGATATTGCCCGGGGTATTTTGTTTATGCAATAGGGTACTCATCGTTCAATCTCCTTGTAAACCAGGTCTTCATCATCATGTTCCAGGACATGGACATGGATCATGTCATCTTGTTCCGTGTCCACAAAAATTCCTCTGTAGTCTGCCTGGATGGGCAGTTCCCTGTGGCCTCTGTCAACGAGGATGGCAAGTTCGATGCGGGAGGGGCGGCCAAAATCCATAAGTGCATCCATGGCCGATCGGATGGTACGGCCTGTATACAAAACATCATCCACTAGGATAATTTTTTTATCATCCACACTAAAGGGGATGTTGGAGGGCCTCACCGTTGGCTGATGACTGATTTTGGTCCAGTCATCCCGGTACATATTAATGTCCATGCTGCCCACGGGGACAATGATGTTTTCTATGTCCCTGATTTGATCGGCCAACCGTTTGGCAAGGGAATCCCCCCGGGTCTGAATCCCGACCAAGCCCAGGTTTTGAACCCCCTTGTGGATCTCAATTATTTCATAGGCGATCCTTGTAATGATTCGTTTAAAATCCTGATCATTGAGAATCGTTTTTTTCTTTTTCATAGACTGCCTCTCCCGTACTGGGGTAAAAGATCCGTGTCATATAAACTGACATTTTCTGCCCCAGAATCTGTATCATTTTTTTTTCCGGGGGGCAACACCTTGATTTTAAGTTCAAGTTCTTATAATCAAAGGAGGGGTTTTTAATTTTTTACGGGATGGGGTGTGAATGAAATATGATTGTACAGGGGTGATCCTGGCTGGCGGGGAAAACAGCCGGCTTCCCGGGGAAAAAAAAACCTTTCGCCGGGTGGGGGATGATATGATGCTGACAAGGATTCATGGGTTGTTTTCAAAATTGTTTAAGGAGGTCATCATTGTGGTCAACGACCCAAGGGATTTTATCGGATGGGACATGATGGTGGTGACAGATATCCACCCCTCCCGATGTGCTCTTGCAGGCCTCCATGCAGGATTGTTCTATGCATCCAACCCCTGGGTCTATGTCACGGCCTGTGATGTTCCCTTTGCAAATGAACAGGTGATTCAACATTTGATCGGCCAGAGAGAACAGGGGGTCGAGGTGATTGTTCCTCGCACCGATGATGGACTGGAACCCCTGGCTGCCCTCTATTCAAGGGAATGTATTCCCTTGATTGAAACCAACCTTGAAAAAAATATATTGATGATCAAAAAATCTTTCAGGAAGAAAAAAGTTAAGGAAATTTGCGTGTCTGATTTGAAAAAGCTGGACCCTTCCATGCGGTTCATGTTTAATGTCAATACACTTGAGGACCTTAAAACCGCCAGATCAATGGCCAAAGAGACAAAATAAATGGGCGGGTCTTCCCACAATAATCTAAATAAAACAGGAGTTGCCCCATGAATATCGTGACACTGCTCGACCAGATAAAAAAACACCCTGATTACCCAAAGGCCGGTATGATTTTATGCCATAATGGTGTTGTCCGGGCCACCACCCGGGAAGGGGATGCTGTCACAGGTCTTTCCCTCACTGTGGACCACCAACGCTTGGCCCAGATTCTTGCAAAACAGCGAGAGACTCCCGGTATTGTGGAGATACTGGTTCATATAGAGGAGGACAAACACCTGGCCGTAGGAGATGATGTAATGTTTATAGTGGTGGCAGGGGATATCCGCGAGACAGTTATTAAAACCCTGACCGACACCCTGAACCAGATCAAGTCTGAAGTTACTAAAAAGACGCAAATTTTTGCTCAATAACCGGGGCCAAAGTTTCATATAAAAGGAAAGAGAATATGACAGATTTTACACACCTTGATGCGCAAGGCCGGGTCAGGATGGTGGATGTGGGAGAAAAAAAAGAGAGCAAACGGGTGGCCGTGGTCATGGGGTCCATCTCCATGGAGGCTGCGACCCTTAACATGATTTTGGATGAACGGGTGAAAAAAGGGAATGTTCTGGAGGCCGCCCGCATTGCCGGGGTCATGGCTGCCAAGAAAACCGCAGACCTGATTCCCATGTGTCATCCCTTAAATATCACCTATGTCAGGGTTGATTTTTTCCCGAACATAGACCAATCCAAGATATTTATTGAGGCAGAAGTCTCGTTGACCGGTCGGACCGGTGTGGAAATGGAAGCCCTGACAGCGGTTTCTGTGGCTGCCTTGACCATTTATGACATGTGTAAATCCTATGACAGGGGAATGCGTATCTCAGGGATCTACCTGAAATCAAAGTCAGGCGGCAAAAGCGGGACCTATACGGCAGACGCAGATGCAAACTCTTCACAATAATCTGGCTTCCCTGGAACCATTTTTACTGCTTGGGATCGGGATTGCCCTGGGATTTTTTCTGGGCGTTGTGGTGAGTATATTTTTGGCCCGATCCTCCACCCTGTTTTTTTCAGCAAGGCTCAAGGATTTGTCCCACCAGGCGTTAAATGAAAATTCCAGTAAATTTATGGAACTTGCCCAGTCCTATTTTAGCGGATATGTCAGGGAGGCTAGAAAAGATTTTGATATCAAAGGGGACGAGATTTTAAGGACGGTTGACCCGGTTCGTCAGATTTTAGACAAATATGAAATCCATCTGGGGCTCATGGAACGAGACCGGGAAAATGCCTTTGGGACCATAACGGAACGGCTTCGGGAAATGGCCCAGACCCAGGCGCATCTGCACCAGGAAACAGGAAATCTGGTGAAAGCGCTCAGGCAGCCCCATGTTCGGGGCCGGTGGGGGGAAATTACCCTGAAAAAAGTGGCCGAACTGGCCGGCATGGTGGACCATTGCGATTTTGAAGAACAGATGACCAAAGGGTCTGGCAAGGGAAGCTTGCGTCCGGATATGGTGGTCACCCTGCCCGGGAATCGGAAAATAATTGTGGATGCAAAGGTCCCCTTGATTGCCTATTTGGACGCCTTGGAGGCAAAGGATGACACGGAAAGAAAGGTGCGAATGAAGGCCCATGCCGGTCAGGTGCTCGCCCATGTTGCCAATTTGGCTTCCAAGGAATATGCGGCCCATTTTTCCCCCACTCCCGAGTTTGTGGTCCTTTTTATTCCCGGGGAAAGTTTTTTTTCCGCAGCCCTTGAAAGCAAACCAGACCTTATTGAAAAAGGGATACAAAAGGGAGTGATCCTTGCGACCCCCACCACCTTGATCGCACTTTTAAAGACGGTCTCCTATGCATGGCGGCAGCAAAAAGGCTATGAAAATGCAGAACAGATTAGAGAACTTGGGGGAGAATTATATGCGAGGCTTTGTTCCATGACCGATAATATGAACCGTCTGGGCAAGGATATTGAAAAAACAGCCGTCACCTTTAACCGGACCGTCGGGGCCATGGAAAAGCGGGTGATGACCTCTGCTAAACGTTTAGAAATCCTTTCGGTTTCCTCCCGGAAGATGACGGATCTTGATTTCATCGACCCGGGGTGCGAGACCACCCGGCACTTTAATGCGAGACATGATGATACGAGGCATGATGATGCAAAACATGATGATGCGAGGCATGATGATGCGAGGCATGATGATGCGGTTTAAACCTTTGTCCTGGCATGGTTTTGTCTTGACCTGTTTGATGGGTGTCGGGTTTTGTGTTTTTCTTTCCGGATGCGGGTTTTTTAAAGGACCAGAGGAACCTTCCCAGCTGCCCTTGATAAAGGTTGCGCCCCGAAATTATCCCCAATTTTTTGACAGCCGCAGTTTTGAGGGCCTTGCCCGTTCCATTGACCAGAGCCTGATCTATTTTAAGCGGGTGCCTTTGTCCCGGAAATATGCCTATGAAAAGGATATATTTGATGCTGGCCATATGATCCGCACCCTGGAAAGATTCCAGGCCCTTTTGGCAGAAAATCTTTCCCCGGTTGAACTCAATGCCCGCATAAAAGAAGAATTTTTGGTATTCAAGAGTCCGGGCTCTGACACGGGAGAGGTTTTGTTCACCGGCTATTATGAACCCACCTACAAGGGCAGTCTGGAACAGGACGATACCTATGTTTATCCCGTCTATTCAACGCCTATGGATCTTGTGCAGATTGATCTTTCCCTTTTTAGCGATGAATATAAAGGGCACAAACGTCTCAGGGCTCGTCTTAATCCTGACACCCGCCGGGTGGTCCCCTATTATTCCCGGGCTCAGATCAACAATCTTCCTGATTTTCTGAACAGGGCAGAGCCGGTGGCCTGGCTTGAAAGCCGGGTGGACCGATTTTTTCTTGAAATCCAGGGATCGGGCAGGGTGAACCTTGAACAGGGGGGCCAGCTTCGGATCCATTATGCCGGCAGTAACGGCAATGCCTATCGGTCCGTGGGGCGGTACCTCATTGAGAAAAATGAAATTGCCAGAGAAGATATGTCCATGCAGGCCATCCGGAAATGGCTGGAAAATAATCCCCATCGCATGGATGAGGTGCTCCACTACAATGAAAGCTTTGTTTTCTTTAAAACCGAGGAAGGGGGCCCTTACGGCAGTATCAATGTGGAGATCACACCCTTGCGGTCCATTGCCACGGACCAGCGGCTGTTTCCCAATGGCGCCCTGTGTTTTGCCCAGGCGGCTCTTCCCGACCCGGATTTTCTTGAACCCCTGGAACAATGGGAGAAGACTTCCCTGTTTGTCTTGAATCAGGACACCGGCGGAGCCATCAAAGGCCCTGGCCGGGCAGACCTTTTTTGCGGCAATGGACCCTATGCCGAGTTCACGGCAGGTCATATGAATACCCGGGGGCAATTGTATTTTCTGGTGTTAAAACCCTGAGGCCAAATTATCTGTACCCATAACTTAATCCGGCCATAATGGCCCTTCAATAAGGATGACAGATGAATTCAACCAAGCCCCATGATTTTGATTATATTGTGATTGGCTCTGGCTTTGGCGGAAGTGTATCCGCCCTGAGGCTCGCAGAAAAAGGTTACCGGGTCGCCGTGATTGAAAAGGGCAGGGAATGGGCGACAAAAGATTTTCCCAAAACAAACTGGAATATTAAAAAATATCTGTGGATTCCCCAGATCGGCTGCTATGGATACCAGATGCTCACTCTTTTTAAGCATGTGATGATTGTTCATGGAAGCGGCGTGGGGGGCGGCAGTCTGGTCTATGCAAACCAGCTCTTGGTTCCGCCGGAAGAGGTGTTTAAAAGTAAGGACTGGTGCATTGAAAATCCTGAAAAAACCCTTGCACCTCATTATGAAACCGGCAAAAAAATGCTGGGTGCCAATGTCAGCCCCCAGGTGGGCAAAGCCGATATATTGCTAAAAGAGGTCGGTATGGACATGACCGGTCAGGATACCTTTCATAAAAATGATGTGGGGATTTTTTTCGGCACACCGGAAAAAACAGTTCCAGACCCCTATTTTGACGGCAAAGGACCGGATCGGACCGGGTGCACCTTTTGCGGTGCCTGTATGATCGGCTGTCCTGTGGGGGCAAAAAATACCCTGGACAAAAATTATCTTTTTCTTGCCCGGGGCAAAGGGGCCAAAGTTATTGCCCAAACATTGGTGACGGGTGTGAGACCGATTGCCGACGGATATGAGGTGATCACCACAAGTATTAAAGGGATTTTTAAAAAGGAAAAGGTATACAGGGTCAAAGGCGTGATCTTTTCCGGCGGTGTCCTGGGAACGGTCAAATTGTTGAGTCAGTGCAAAGACAAGGGGCTTTTGCCCCATATCTCCGATGAACTGGGTAATTTTGTCAGGACCAATTCAGAAGCCCTCATCGGCGTTAAATCCTTTGATAAAACCTGCGACTGGAATGACCAGATCGCTATTACTTCAGGGATTTACCCGGACAAGACCACCCACATCGAAATTGTCCGCTACAATAAAGGGTCCGATGTTCTGCTGAATCTGTATACCATTATGGCCGGGGGGGGAGGCAGTATTCCCCGGGTGATTCGGTATTTGGGCAATGTTGCAAGGCATCCACTGCAGTTTCTCAAGCTTTTATGGCCCCTGGGAAAAGCCGCCTCCATCTCCATACTTCTGGTGATGCAGACCGACAAAAATCACCTTAAACTGGGCTATAAAAAACGCTGGTGGCGTTTGGGCGGAAAATCCATCAATTCTGAAATTCCCCAAGGATTTGAAAGATCCCCCAGCTATATCCCCGTTGCCAATGAAACGGCCAAGCGCCTGGCCCAAAAAATGGACGGAATTCCCTTGAGTTCCTTTCCCGAAGTTCTTATGGACATGTCTACCACTGCCCACATTCTGGGCGGATGCTGCATGGGAGAGTCTGCCCAAACGGGCGTGGTGTCTGACAAGGGAGAATTGTTTAATTACCCGGGCCTTTATGTTGCAGACGGATCCGTGGTATCTGCCAATCTTGGGGTAAATCCAAGCTTGACCATTACGGCATTGTCAGAACATATCATGTCAAAAATACCCGCCAAAGGGGATGCGGTGTAGAAAGGATGTCGCTTAAGGGTTGAAGATTACATTCTTTGTTTTTCAAAATTTGGCTATCGCCATTCAATGTCCCGGGAATGGAACATGAGGATGAGTCGTTTGCCGGGCAACAGGTTGAGGGCCGTTGCCTGATCCGGGGAAAAGCGGATGTTCAGTGAAAAATCCTTGGCCTGGAGGGTGGTCATGATGTGATGGGAGCTTTTTTCCATGAGCATGGAGGTGATTTCTCCTGTTATCTGGTTATCCCACCCACTTTCCTTTTCTTTTTCAAGGCAGATGTGAAGTTTTTTTTGTTGTATCACGGCGAATCCATCGGTTTTTTCACTTGGGGGCAACAGGATATACTCACCCTTTCCTTCGATGCCAATCCATTTTACAGGGCCTTTTTTTTGT
Source organism: Desulfoconvexum algidum (assembly GCF_055382125.1). NCBI lineage: Bacteria > Pseudomonadati > Thermodesulfobacteriota > Desulfobacteria > Desulfobacterales > Desulfobacteraceae > Desulfoconvexum > Desulfoconvexum algidum. The sequence continues at coordinate 708,947 of NZ_AP042394.1, forward strand.
GACAGGTCATAGGGCGGGGGAATGATATGTTCTTTCCCCGTTGAAAAGAGTCTGCCATTGGCAATGGAGATCTGTGTGTCGCTGCATTCATAGAGCCAGGGCAGATCATGGCTGGCGATCAGAAGCGTGCATCCCCAGTCTCGCCTGGCAGCCAGAGCGGCTTGCCGGATCTGTCCGGCACTTTTGGTATCCACGCTGGCCACGGGTTCGTCCAGGAGCAACACCTCGGGCTTTAAGATGAGGCGGGCGGCCATGGCCACCCGCTGGGCTTCCCCGCCGGAAAGCTCATGCCATTGCCGGTGGGCAAATTCGTTATAGCTAAGCCCGACACTTTTAAGGGCCTCCTTGATTCTGTTTTCAAGGTTCTCCCTGTCTCGTCGGATTTTCAACCCATAGGCAATATTGTCAAAAACCGATCGCTTTAAAAGATAAGGTTTTTGGGTGAGCAGGGTGACCCTGGAGCGGACCCGGGGGGAGAGGGGGAATTCTTGGCGCCCATTGAACCACACTTCCCCTGTGGTTGGTTTCAGGGCAAAGGCCATGATTTTGAGCAGGGTGCTTTTGCCACTGCCGTTGGGGCCGGTCAGGCCGGTAATCGACCCTTTTTGGATTTGCAGCCCATCGATATCCAGTACTCGTTTATCCGCGTAATAGTGCTGGAGCTGGTTTAGTTTATAGGTGGCCAGGGTCATTTTTATTGTTTTCTTAAAAAGGAGAGGGAAATGTTGACGGCAAAGGCGATGCCGATGAGGACGATTCCCAGTGCAATTCCGTCGGCAAACATTCCCTTGTTGGTTTCAAGGGCAATGGCCGTGGTAATGGTTCTGGTGTGGTATTTAATATTGCCCCCCACCATCATGGAGATCCCCACTTCCGTTAACACACGGCCATAGGCAGTAACCGCCGCTGCAAGCAATCCGTATCTGACTTCCCACAAACAGGTCATAATTATGTTCCGTTTGCCGGCGCCTAAAGATACCAGGGTCAGCTTGAGTTCCGGGTCAATATTTTCCACAATGGAGGCGGTGATGGCCGTTACAATGGGAAAGGCAAGGATGGTCTGGCCAATGGCAATGCCGGTGAGGGTGAACAAAAGTCCAAATTGACCCAAAGGACCCTGGCTGGATATAAAGGCATAGACCAGAAGTCCCACCGAGACCGTGGGAAGCGCCAGAAGCGTGTCTAAAACGGTTCGAAGGGGTCTTTTGCCTTTGAAATTAAAATATCCCAGAAGGAACCCTGCGGGCAGACCTGCTCCAAGGCTGATGAGCATGGAGCAGGTGGATGCCTGCAATGTTGCAGAAACCGCCGTATAGGTGGAGTGGTCAAAATTTATCAGCAGCTCAATGGCCCTGATAAAACCTGCAACAATAAAATCCATAAAATCCTATCGCTATTTTGCGTTGGGTATAAATAATTCTTGACCCAGAAGCCTGAAATCTCCAATGAGTTTCTGGGCTGAGGGTGACGCCATCCAGTCGGAGAATTTGAGGGCAAGGTCGTATTTGGCCTTGGGACAGTTGGCGGGATCAAGGGTCAGCACACTGTATTGGTTCAAGAGAATCTTATCCCCTTCCACCAAAACTTTCAAGGGGGCGTTTCCGCCCTGGCTGTCCTGGTATTTGATATAGGTACCCCGATCGGTCATGGTATACCCCTTTTTCTCCTGGGCCACAGTGATGGTGGCAAGCATGCCCTGTCCGGTCTGGATATACCAGCTTTCTGTGTCCGGCAATGGGATTCCTGCCCCTTTCCAGAGCAGTTTTTCCTTTTTATTGGTACCGGAATCATCCCCCCGGCTCATGAAAGGGGCGGTGTGGCTTTTGACGGCTGCAAGGGCATCTGAAATGCTTTTTCCTTTAATACCGGCGGGATCTGACCCAGGCCCTATGATGACAAAATCATTGTACATGACTTCTCTTCTGTCTTTGCCATATCCTTTTTCAATATAGGCTTTTTCAGCAGGGGGGGCATGGACCAGCAGTACATCCACGTCACAGTTCTGTCCTAATTTTAAGGCTTTGCCGGTTCCTGTGGCCGTCCATTTGAGGGCAATCCCGGTTTCCTGTTCAAAATGGGGGATCAGATATTCCAGAAGACCAGTGTTATCGGTACTGGTGGTGGTGGCCATCATCAAACTTTTGTCACTTGCCAGGCTGTACGTTGCCAACACCAGCAGAAAAATCCCCGACAAAAGACTTGAAACTAATTTTTTTCCGTGCATTTTTATATCTCCTTATTTTATACGGTTACCTATGGAATTATGAGAATATGGTATGGAATTATGGGAATATGATATGAAATTAAGGGAATATGGGTGATCTGTCAAGAAAAACCGTTTGCATCCCATTGAAACCTGCTTGTATCGACCCATACGAACCATCATTAACCGATAATCCTATCTGTCTTTTAAGAACAGCCCATGGTATTCATCTTCTGATATGTGTTTTTTCAAGTGTTTATTTACAAACAAATAGATCTCTTCCAACTGTGTGTCTGAAAGTCTGGGAAGAAATGTTTTCATAAACCCATCTTCTGAAAATTTTTGTAAATAAAACATGACCGTCTCTTCATCTGTTTCCCGGTCCATGCCAAAGGCACCCAGTCCCTTGTATCCCTGGATAAAATCATGTGTGTCTTTTTTCATATATCGCTGTGTCCGTTTGTTCAATATGCTATCGGTTATGAAGTGAAATTACAGAGTCTTGTATTATATTTCAAAAATCAGGGTCCATCCCTTTTACCGTGATAAAATAGATGGTGCAGGCGGGCCTGTGTTTACAATAAAGTTTGGGGTCCTTACAATGCAAGCATTCCTTGCATTGATAAATGTCATATTTCGCACATCGATGGGACGTTTCCCGTGATGGATGTTTTTTGCAGCTTCCCATGTCATGTCCTTTGCTTTCTTACCAAAAGAATAAATATTGGACTTTTTTTTTATATGTCAATTTTAATTTATGGCATCTTTCTCGTGAAAACAGCACCCTGGTGCAAGTTAAATTGAAGGTTTACAAGGAAAGATTAATTCTTTATACTTTTTGGCACACTGATATTTCCCTAAAAAAGTATTTTTTTTACAACAGGAGTCTCCATGGATTTCAAACACCTTGCATCTAAGATTGGTTTTGATGAAGAAGATTTTATGGAGCTGGTTGAGCTTTTTATTACCACCACTTTGTCGGATCTGGAAAAAATCAAACAGGGGGTCTCCACGAATCATCCCGAAGATGCGGCGGCGGCATCTCATTCCATAAAAGGCGCTGCCGGGAACATGGGGTTTGACGACATGTTTGTCCTGGCAAAAAAAATGGAATCCCAGGCAAGGTCAGGCAGCCTGGAAAATTTTGATGCCTATATCCTTGACCTTGAAACCATGGTCAAGAACCTTGCCGCCAACTGATATTTAAATTTTATCCGAGGCATTTATCATGGGAAATACGCACCCTTACACAGTCCTGGCTGTGGATGACAATCTGCTGAACTTAAGAATCATTGAACGCTCATTGTCCAAGGAAGGGTATCAAATATTTATTGCGGACAACGGGCCAGATGCCAGGGCCATTGCCCTGGAGAAACGGCCCGATCTGATATTGCTGGATATTGAAATGCCCGGGGAAAACGGGTTTGACGTGATCAAAAAACTCAAGGAGGAAGCTGCCACCAATGCCATACCGGTCCTTTTCCTAACCGGTGTCAGCGAGGTGGATGCCAAATTAAAAGGGTTTGATCTGGGGGCGGTTGATTATATTACAAAGCCCTTTCACCCCCAGGAGGTGCTGGCCCGGGTCAGGATTCATCTCAAACTTTCTATTGCCACCAATTCTTTGATCCAGGACCAGGCAGCCAAACTCCGCCAGGTGACCAAGGCCCAGGTGGCCATGTTGCCTTTGTCCGAAGATCATCCCCATGCCAAGTTTGGTGTCTATTATAAAGCCTTGCAGGAGGCCGGGGGCGATTTTTATGATATTTTAAATATTTCAGACAAGATCACCGGCTATTTTGTGGCCGACTCTTCGGGGCACGATATCGAAACCAGTTATATGACAGCATCGGTAAAGGCCCTGTTGGCCCAGAACTGCACCCCGGTGTATTCGCCTGCTGAAAGTATGAAAATGATCAATGATGTGCTGGTGGAGATTCTGCCCCAGGGTAAATATCTGACCGCCTGTTACATGCACATCAACCGGACCACCATGCGAGTGACCATTATCAATGCCGGCCATCCGCCGGTGGCATGTCTGCCTGTCAAGGGAGACCCCTTTCTCATTAAATCCGATGGGGATGTGTGCGGGATTTTTTCAGATGCCCATTTTGGTATGGAAAGCCTTCATGTAAGCAAAGGAGACCGGTTCTTCATTTATTCCGACGGGCTTGTGGAGTCAGCAGAAAATAAAATCACCTGGGCCAGTGGTGCCGACAGCCTTTTACCTATCTATAAAACCCTGAGAGATGTTCCCTATGACAGGGCACCAAAGGAAATGATCAGCCAATTGTTCGGCAATGACGCTTGCCCCGAGGATGATCTTGTTCTACTTTGCATTGAGGTATAGGGCCATGGAAAAAGATATTGATATTTTTGAGATAACAACGTCCAAGGACAACCTTCATATCCGGTTTCCCTCTTTTTTGGAATATATTGATGACGCCTGTAAGACCGTTACCCAGTTTTTGAAGTCAGGCCATAAGGAGGTTGTCCCCCACTTGTTTGCCATTCATCTGGTCCTGAGGGAGGGGCTGACAAACGCAGTTCGCCATGGCAATAAAAATGATCCGGATAAACTGGTGGAGTTTCAATTGAAAATTAACAGGGGAAAATCCATCTGCCTTGAAATAGCAGATCAGGGAGAAGGGTTTGACTGGAAGGACCAACAGCTTTCCGGATTGCCGGGAGATACGACCCATGGCAGGGGGCTCTTTATTATGGGATCCTATTTTACCCGGTATTCCTATAATCAAAAGGGCAATCGTCTATATCTGGAAAAGCTCCTTTCTTCATAAAATTTAATCTCGCGTTAATATAATGCTAACACAATTCTAATTAAGATGGGGTAAAACCGCTTTTAAAGCCAGAAGGTCTGGTGCAATAAATCCAGTAATAAAAAAGACAAAATTTGCGGGGGCAAGAATGACAATCCATCTTGATCGGGCAATGCTTCGGATCAAACGAGAAATCCTTTCTTTGGGAGCCATGGTGGAGGACCGGTTTAAACGATCGGTGACTGCGGTTCAGGAAGAGGACCTGGAACAGGCTCAATTTATAATTGACACTGATTTTAAAGTGGATGAGCGGGAAATTGAAATCGAAGAGGAATGCCTCAAGATGCTTGCCCTGTACCAGCCCGTGGCAACGGATTTGCGCCTGATTGTGGCGGTGATCAAGATCAATAATGACCTGGAACGGATTGCTGATTATGCCGTCAATATTTCCAAACGCTATAAAACTTCTTCCGGGAATCCCAATAAGTTTAAATATGATTATACCGCCATGGGGGATCTGGCTGCAAAAATGTTGAAGATGAGTCTGGACGCCTTGGTTTCCATGGATGTTGACATGGCCTATGAGGTTCGGAAAATGGACAAAACCGTCAATATCATGAGAAATGATGCCTATGGGATCATGAAGGCCGATATCCAAAAACACCCTAAAATGGTTGAGGAAATCATTAATATGTATTTGATTTCACGGCATATCGAACGGGTCGGAGACCATATCACCAATATTGCCGAAGAGGTAATTTATCTGATTGAGGGAGAAATTATCCGTCATACCTGATACCCTGGCACCAAATGAAACCAGATGATAATCGCATAAAACAGGATAGAAAATGTCTAAGGAAACCATACTCATTGTAGATGATGAAGAAGATATCATTGAACTGATTAAATATAATCTCAAAAGCGAAGGATATACCATCCTCACCGCCATGACAGGAGAACAGGCCATTAAAATTGCCAAAAAGTCCCAGCCGGATCTTCTGGTTCTGGATCTCATGCTACCCGGTATTGACGGGCTTGAGGTGACCCGGCATCTGAAAAAAGAGGACGCGACAATGGATATCCCCATTGTCATGGTAACGGCCAAGGGGGAAGAATCCGATATAGTGGCAGGCCTGGAGCTTGGGGCCAATGATTATATATCCAAACCCTTTAGTCCCAAGGAGCTTACCGCAAGAATCCGTGCTATTTTAAGGCGCCGCAAAAAAACAATTCCTGGCGATCCGCCCCGGATCAACCAGGAAGGGGATATGACGATCGACCGGGCCAAGCATATTGTTACCATAGAAGGTCAGATGATTGATCTGACCCTGTCGGAGTTTGATCTGCTTTCTTTCCTGGCAGATAAAAAGGGGTGGGTCTTCACCCGGGGGCAGATTGTGGATGCCGTCCACGGTGAAAATTATGCCGTCACTGAAAGAAGCGTTGATGTGATCATTGTGGGGTTGCGTAAAAAATTAAAACAGTATGCCTCCCATATTGAAACTGTCAGAGGGGTTGGATATCGGTTTAAGGAATCTTAATTGCAAAGTGGTGGCATATGAATAAACGACGAAAACTTATCTGGCAGATATTTCCCTCCTTTCTGGTCATCATCCTCCTGTCCCTTACCGCGGTGACCTGGTATTCCACCCGATATTTCAAGGATTTTTTTCTTGAGAATTCGGAAAGAGAACTGACCATTCAGGCAAAATTGCTGCAAAATAAGTTTGCCCATCTCCTGAAGGAGGACAGGCAAGCGATATCCCAAATTGACAGCCAGTGCAAAAAAGTAGGGAAAAGCATCCAGACACGGGTCACCATTGTCCTGCCTTCCGGCGTGGTGGTCGGGGACTCCTTTGGGCGGATTGAGACCATGGAAAATCATTTGGCCCGTCCTGAAATACAAGCGGCCCTGAAAGGTCAAAAAGGGATTTCCATCCGTTACAGCGCAACCCTGGATCAGAATATGATGTATATCGCTTTTCCCGTAAAGCGGGAGGATCAGGGGGCATTGGGGGTTCCAGAGAAATCAGTTAAAATAGCCAACCCAGCAAACCAGGTGATTGCCGTGGTCAGGACGGCGGTGTCCATATCGGACATTGATAAAAAAATTACGGATGTACGGAATAATATCCTGGTGGCCCTCATTCTTACCCTCATTGCTGCCGCCATTGCCAGCTTTTATGTGGCAAGAAGGGTCACAAAGCCTTTGGAGCAGATGACACGAGGGGCCATTGAGTTTGCCAAGGGAAATCTGGACAATAGATTAACCGCTCCTGCCACTCAAGAGTTGTCCCAATTGGCCCGGGCAATGAATAAAATGGCTGCAAACCTATCCGGAAAAATTCTGGACTTCAAGAACCGGAGCCACGAGCTTGAGGCGGTTCATACCAGTATGCAGGAGGGAGTGATTGCCATTGACAAGAATGAGCAGATCATCACCATTAACACGGCTGCCGCTAAAATATTTGATTTCCCCCCCCCGACACTCAAGAAAAAAAACATTCTGGAAGTGGCCCGAAATTATGAACTCCAGACCTTTATCCAGCGAGCATTGTCCACCCATGAGCCGGTTGAGGAGGATATTTTAATTGAACGCGATGAGAGCATCATCTTAAACATCCATTCAACCGCTCTCTACGATACCCGGAAAAAGCGAATGGGAACCTTGATTATTTTCCATGATATTACCCGTATCCGGCGTCTGGAAATGATGCACAAGGAATTTGCCGCCAATGTTTCCCATGAATTAAAAACCCCGTTAACCACCATAAAAGGGTTTATTGAAACCCTCCAGCAGATGCTGGCAGACAATGAAAGTCAAAACAGCGAAACTTTTTTAAAGATCATTGAAAAGAATGTCAACCGCATGGTTGAATTGATAGATGACCTTTTGGCCTTGTCCCGGCTGGAACGGCTTGAGGGAACCGATATCAAGTTTGATTCCCATCCCCTTTTAACCCTTTTGGAGGGTGTCCTTCATATCTGTTCGCCCCTGGCGATGGATAAAAACATCCAGATTACCCTGGACTGTTCTGAAACCATAATGGCCATGATGGATCCCATCCTCATGGAGCAGGCCATTATTAACCTGGTGGACAATGCCGTTAAATATAACCCGGAAAATACAAGGGTCACCATTGGTGCGATGTGTCAAAAGGGAATGGTGGTCATTAGGGTTAAGGATTTTGGAACCGGCATTGACAAGGAACATCTGCCAAAAATATTTAACCGGTTTTACCGGGTGGACAAGGGCAGAAGCCGGAACGAAGGCGGTACAGGCTTAGGGCTTGCCATTGTTAAGCATATTGTCCAGTATCACAGTGGAAAGATCGAGGTGGAAAGTCAGAAGGGTCAGGGCACAACCTTTAACATCAGCATTCCCGTCTAATATCAAAATTGTGATGGCGTGTCCCTCCTGCTCGGTCCAAACATTTTTGCCGGGGGCGTGGTTTCGGCAAAAGCGGATATCAAATCCGGGGTTCAGTATTTAGACGTTCTGTGGCTGTCTGGCCATCGCGATACCATCGCGTCGGCGTTTCGAATTCAACGACTTGTTTTTTTTCTCTGAATATCATTCAATCAATAAAATAAATTCATGCTATTTGTGCGCTAAATGTGTGCAAATTGTGTTGTTTGTGTAATAACTGTGTGTTGTTTGTGTAATAAATGTGTGTTAATAGCGTTGTCTATGTAAAAAAAGTTATAAAAATGGGCAAATAATGTAATAACTTTATTTTAGAAAATCACTCTTATTTTTACTAACTATCTGAAATTTAGTAATGAATTACATTCATTGGGAATAAGTATTTTTTTGGCATTAATATTGCTCTTGTCGAGGGGGTTCTGATTTGGTTTTTATTTAGGGGGGATTGTAACTTTAGATAATTAATAGCGATGACGTATAGATGTTCATCAAGTATAAAATTTTGTTTTAAAGGAGATATGGATGAAATTCAAGGTATCATGGGGAATGGTTTTTTGCTTTTTATGTTTTTTTTGCTTTAGCGCACAGGTGTATGGTGATTCCAGTTTTGATCGGGAACTGGTGATAAAAAACCAGGGCAGGGCCGACAAGGTTGAGACGGTTTTGCGAAGTCTTATAGGGGCCTATGAAAATGAAGATGCCCGGGAATTTCTTGATTATGTCAGCGAGGATCGTTTCCGTCAGGATTACCTTACCTTCACAGATGCCTTGTATTCTGATTTTCGGACCTATGAGATTTTCCGGGTGGATTATTGGGTGGACCGGGTGGTGGCCGACAATGTCAAGCAGTTCCTCTATGTCCGCTGGGAGAAACGGTATGAAACCCTGGATGATGCGAGACAATTGACCGAACGGGGATATTCTCGGTTTTTGTTTGACGAGGTAAATGGGGATTATCTGCTGGTTGAGCTGGCAGGGAACGATCTTTTTGGTGCAAGTCTTCCCGAGTGGACCGAGGAAACACCGTCTGTTCCTGGGCAGGAAGCAGTTCCAGCTAATAACCCGGGAAGTGATACCGAACCTGCTACCGGGCAGGCGGATCTTGCCATCCAGGATGGTTCAGCTCATTACCTTGGAGGCCCCAGCACGTTTACATTTCAAATGACCGTCGTCAATACCGGATCAGCGGCAAGCCTGCCTACGACAGTTAATTTCCGTAGTTACTATCCGATGTCAGCTGTGGGAAATGTTTTTATCCCTGCCATACCTGCCGGGGGTACACATCTGACGACAAGCACCGATTCTTATGATTCTGGTAATCATCTCGAGTCTGTCACCATTGATCCCCATAACACGGTTCCTGAAAGCAACGAAACCAACAACACGGGAGGTCCATATACTGTGCCGTATGATTATTAAAATATTGATTTTTTTGGGCTGAAATTTGATTCTGTTGCCTGGGTAACAGGCGTATCTGATAACATGACGGTTGACTTCAATCTGTATTGAGAGCGGGGAGTTTGTATGAAGCGGGTAATCTGGACCTTTATTGTTTGTGGTATCTTGTGTTCTTTTGTTTCTATTGTGGCAGGGGGGGAAGTCCCATCGGTAAAACCCGAAGAAAAATGGAAAGTTCGGGGGCAGTCAGCCACTTATTTTAATGTGAAAAAAACCGAGGGTGAGGCAGACGGCACAGCCTTGAACGATGGTGAGTTCTATCGCCAGGAGTTGTCTTTTTACCTTTCCAAGGATAGAGAAAAACAGGGGAAGCTCGGGTTTGATTTCAGGGTCCGGGCAACCAATGATGAGCAGATCGATTCAAAGGAATTGCGCCTTCTTTATTTCAGGGGATATCGGTATACAAAAGAAAGCCGGTCAGAACTCGGAGATATTGCAGCTTCCTATAATCCCTACGTCTTTTCCACCTCCCTGAAAGGGGTTAAGTTGGATCTGGGGCAGAATAAAAGAACCGGATTCAAAACTTCCTTTGTGGGCGGTGTTCAGAAGGCCACCTGGCAGGAGATGGTGACCACGGTTGACAATGAACAGCCCGACCGCTGGCTGGGCGGCGCCAATGTTGAATATGTGAAAGATGCCGGCCAAAGTGTGGCATTTACCGTGGCCATGGCAAGGGATAAGGTTGAATCCGGTGATTATGAAGAGGTGAATTCCCTGGGAGCCAGTGCGGTTAATGGCGGTATTGATGCGGACTGGCGGTTTAATCGGTATCTTACGGGCAAGGCCACGATGGCATTGATGCAGGGCATTGATAATCTCCAAGATGACCATGCTGCCAAAACCAGCCATGCGGTCAAGCTTCGACTCCTTACCAAGCCGCTGCCCCGTTCCTTGCGTTCTAATTTTACCTATGAATATGTTGATCCGAATTTTCAGCCCCTGGTGGGTTCAGGCGCCGCCGACCGGGAACGCTTTGAAAATGACACCTCCTATTATTTTGACCGGCAGCTCAAATTCAGGATGACCCTCAAATATTCCAGGGATAATCTTGACGGCCAGCTGGGGGATACCCAAAGCATCAGTGATGGGACCTTTTATTGTGATTACCGGCCTGATTTTTTGAAACGGGGGGAGATGGGGCTGCGATTCCAGACCAAGGCCATGGACGGCCGGGGCGCGGACCTGGGCTACAATGAAGGAGAGCTTTATATTAACCTAATACCCAAAACCGGCTGGCGTTTGGGCGGGGCTTATATTTATACAAATGTTGATGACGATGCTGTCGGTGCAGTTGATCAGAAGATCAACACCCTGCGGGGCACTGTGGGGTGGAAAAAGCGTTTCAGCAATGACCATCTTTTCCGTTCCACCCTCAATCTGGATTACAAATTGATTGATCAAGTCATGGGAGACCAGTCTAAGGTGGGCGGGAAAATTGACCTTGGCTATGATGCAGGCAAACACTGGACCTTTGATATCCTGGCCCAAACAACCAATAGCAATCGGAAATTTGCAGATGACACAGATTATGGGGCATATCAGGCCAGGGCGGGCTACCACCCCTGGGGGGATGCGTCAAAATCCATACGTCTTACGGCCGAACAACGCAGATATTCTTCTGATTCCACCACCAGTGATCAAACCTATCATGAGAATATACTGGAATTGTCCTATCTGTTCTCCTTTTAACGATACTTGATGTACTTGTATTTTTTCCGGCAGCTGCAGGAAAAAATGATTTTTCCCTTTATAAGGACATTTTGATGACGATTAGAAATGAGTCTAAAATACGAACCATTGCACACCTTTCTATTCTTTTTCTGATTTTGATCTTTTTCTTGGGTATTTTTGTCGCCCACGCCTCTTGGTATGACGGTGATGACTTGGGTTATCTGGACCTGGTCACAGTTAACGGCACCTTGTTTGAAGACCTTGATTCCCGTGAAATCGTTTTTTACGCTGAAGATTTGCGGGATCGGGACGGCCAGGTGGAGATTAAGGGTATTCTTGAAAGTGAGCGCAAAGACCTTAAACCCTCTGATCTGTTGGTCCAGATATCTCTCAACGGGGGTAAGTCCTGGCAGGATGCCAAGGGGGATAGTCGCTGGTCCTACACGTTTCGACCTAAAATTGATTCCGCCTATGACTTGTCCATTCAGGTGGTACGGCGTGATGGTAGAATTGAATTTTTTGATGATTCGCCACTGGGTACTTATTCAACGGCTGATCGTCTTACACCGTATCAACTGGGTGACTTTGTTCTCCACACTGGGGTGGCTGCGGTTGAAAATCGTTTGAACGGGGAGGCCACTTTGGCCTTAGGCTGGCTGGCACAGTTCGTTCCGGACGCTCTTAAAAAACCTGGCACTGATGAGCTGCTTTTGACGGTCTCTGATCTCGAGATTGACGGCACGACCATTATTAATGGTTCGGTGGTTTTTGAGCCTGATTTCAGTTTCAGCTACGGTGATGCAAGTTTCAGCCTCACCAACCTGACGTTTACTAAGGATGGCGCATCAGCGACGGGTTCCTTGACGCTGCCGACCCTCGTAATCCCTTCTGCACCTGAAATTTCTTTTACCCACCTTAATTTTTCACCCACTGCCATTAATTATACCCTGCCCCTTGTGAAGGCTACGGATCCTGTCCAGAATTTTGAAATCCTTTCCGGAACCTATGGGGTGAGTCTGGCACTCAGTGCCTTATCGGTAAATATTAATACTGCAAATCAAACGCCCATAAGCCTCGCCAATCTTGATGGCTCGATACTCCTTGGCTCCGGTTATGGCGGCATCACCATTCCGAACTTACAACTGGTTGAAAACCACATATCTTATGGGACAAAGGCGGTTGCGGATGCTGCCGCCGCAGCGCAAACAACGGCTTCGGATGTTGCTGGAATAGCCCAGAATCTGGACGGTAAAATAACCATCCCCAATACCGATTTTTGTATCAGTAATCTGGGCGGCTCGATCAATTTGCAGGATAAATCTGTAACCATGTCGGGAGCGTTTGATTTTCCGGCTGAGTTTGGGGGCGGTTCGGTTTCCCTGCCGGCGGACAAGCCTTTGATCCTTTCGGCCTCTGGTATTTCCACTGCCGGGCAGCTTGTTTTTGATCTTGGCACACCGCCAACCTTCAGCCTTTCAGGTTTCCCATTAGCGCTTTCGGCCCTGGTCTTGAATTTAAACAATAATATTCCATCCGGTTCTTTGGCTGGAGAGGTAACCCTTACCAATTTTGGTGATGTGAAACTGGATATGCAAGCGGATATCGATGCATCCGGCTTGTCTGGCCTTCGTGTGGCTGCTATGCCGGAAGGCGGAACCCGTTCGGTGGATGTCGGCGGTTTTGCAACACTTAGCTTGAGCTCTGTTGTTCTCTCCTATGAAAACAGCAGTTTTGAAGTTGAGCTGGATGGTGCTATCACCCCAACGAATGATCTGTTGACCTCCATAAACGGGATTGGTGAGCAGCTCGTCTTTACCGGTCTGTCCATCCGTCCTGACGCCATCGCTTTGGCCTCTGATTTAGAGGGATGGCACGATGTTACAGGCGCTAGTGCAGGTTTTGAAGGGGCCGTGGTCCAACTCAAAAAATATGGTCTTGGTGTTGACAATAATCTCTTTTGGCTGGGTCTTAGGGGGCAAGCTTCCCTTGGTGGGAGCAGCGCTAGTGCCACGGCTAAAATTTTTCATGATGGGTCCACTGCCATTGAAGGCATTGATCTCACCAATATCTATTTTTCCCTGGGCGACTTTTTCCTTAAGGTGGGAAGAGATGCCATTGCAGAGGGCGGGGCCATTGCCAATAATACCCAAGGTTATATTGGCGGATTACCCCAGGTCTTGATTGATGAACTTCCTGCGGGTGCATTGAATGAGGCGCAAGAGTTGGTTGTTCAGCTCCAAAATTTTCAGGTGGATGTGGCCGCTCGTTCCGTGTCACTGGGATCTGTGGGATACACGCCTGCCACACCCCTTAATGTAACGCTGGGGCCGGCAACCCTGACCTTTGCGGGTATTTCTTTCACCACATCCAGTGCTTCCATTGATGGGTCCATCAGTCTTGCGGGTCTTGGACTGCCTGTTAGCGATCTACCCTTTACAGATCTCTACCTCGGGGCAGATGGTATTGCGGGTGAGGTTGATCTCATTGGTGACGCCGGAAGCCGTACCATTAATATTATGGAAGGGGCGTATGGGTTTAGCCTGAATCTGAATGCACTGTCCGTAACGGTTGATACCCGGAAAGCACTGGCCAATATGGTCAGTCTGCAAACCTTTTCAGGGGGGCTTGTCTTTGGCTCCGGTTTTAATAGTCTTGAAATCCCTGATCTTGAACTCCTTGTGGGTAACGCGATCTCCTGGGGTAAGAATACCGCCACAGATGCCCAGGGCTCCCTTGGCCGTTTGACCTTGCCCGGAGACCTGTTTTCCCTGGGAAATCTGGGTGGCTCCCTGGATCTTGAGGAAAAATCTTTGTCCATTGCCGGAACGCTTTATCTGCCTCCCTCCATGGGGTCAGCAAGCCTGACGATTCCTCCTGATAGACCGCTGACATTATCTATTGCCGCTGGTCTGTCCACCAGTGGCCCCCTGGTCTTTGATCCAGAGGATCTTCCCGTCCTGCCCCTTGCCAGTATAGACACCACCCTTACGGCATTGAGCCTTGATGTGAGTCATGGTAATATCTCCGGAGCACTGGCTGGGGATTTGAATTTCAGCCAGTTTGGCGGGTTGCAAATTGCAATAACAGCTAAGATTGATAAGAAGGGTCTGCAGGAATTTAAAATTGATTCAGGTAATCTTGATAAGAGTTTTGATCTGAAAGGATTCGCCACCCTTGGTCTGTCCAAGGTGAGCATAGGCGAAAAGAATGAAAATTTCTATGTGGAGATTGATGGTAATATCACCCCCACCCATGACCTGTTTAAGGAGTATGGGAAGAAGATTGATTTTACCGGGTTACGTATCTTTAAAACAGGAATCAAATTTGCCGGCAATCTGAATGACTGGCATAGTGCAGAGGACGCAACATTTAATGTAAATGCGGCAAAGTTAAGCCTGAAAGAGTATGGGCTTGGGGTGTATCATGGTGCGTTGTGGTTTGGACTCAAAGGCCAGGCCACCTATCTTGATAACGAGATGTCCCTCACCGCCAAAATCTTTCAGGACGGCACCTACGAGATTTCGGATTTCGGTTTTAAGGGGCTGTACCTGGCCCTGGGCGATTTCAGTCTGCGCACCAGCGCTGAAGCCATTGCCGGTAAGATCAGTGGTGCAGGTTCCATCAATGCCGGATTCTTGACCGCCTATTTACCTGAAAATCTCAAAGATCCTCTCACCGGGGAATTACAGGTTGAATTTAGCGATCTTGGTGTTGACCTTAAAAATAAAACCATTACCTCGGGCAGGGTGACCCTTCCTTTCAGGCGACCCCTCACCCCAAATTTTGGCATTTTTTCGGCGGTGATTCGCTCGGTGAGTTTTGGCTTTGATGGTGCGTCGGTTGATGGGGATTTCAGCATCGAGAAGCTGGCGGATATTGATCTGCCCAAGCCACCATCCGGCATTAGTTTTGCGGATATTGAGCTCTCCCCGGATGGTTTTATGGGGTCGGCTTCCTATCGGGCCAAGGCCAATCCTGTAAAGATCCCTGTCCTCACAGGAGAATATGGTATTGAGCTCCTCCTGAGTGAGTTAACCGTTGCCGTTGATACCACGGCAACCAATGTTCTTGATAAAATTCGTCTCACCGATCTTGATGGTGCCATTAAACTGGGGTCTGCCTACAAAATGGCTGCGCCTGTCACCCAGCTGCGGATGCTTGCCGATAAGGGTATCACCTGGGGGGCTGCCAGTCTTACCGATTTAAGTGAGGCGGCACAAAAAGAGGCCGAGCGTCTGCAATCGGGCCTTTCCTTTGCCATCCCTGGAACCTCCTTTAATGTGGATAACCTCAACGGCCGCCTTTATCTCAATGACAAGCGGATGGCGGTCTGGGGTAAAATTCAGCTGCCATCTGATCTTGGTGGTGGCTCTGTGGGTATAACCCAGGCAAACGCTCTGGTGCTGTCGGCCGCAGGTGTCTCCACCACGGGTGAGGTTGATGTTGATTTGGGCAGCCTGGGCCGTGATATAAAGGTTGCTGGCTTTGGTGCTGACATCACCTCTTTCTCCTTTGGGGTGACGGCCAATACCATTTCCGGTTCCATTGCCGGTGATATTAAACTTTCCATGTTTGATAATCTGTCCATTGGCGTCCTTGTTGCTTTGGGGAATAAGGGGATTAGCAAGCTTAGCGTAACAGCGGATGAGATTAATAAGCCGTTGACCATTGGTGGTTTTGCCACCCTGACCCTGGACGCCATTGCCATTGGCGGCGGCTTTGGTGATGAACCCTTCTTTGTCGATCTTGATGGTAATCTGGCCCTGGAAAATGAGGCCATTGCGGACCTGCCCCAGACCTTTGATTTTGACGGGTTAAAGATTTACAAGAATGCGTTGCAACTGGCGGATGCCGGACTCGGCGGTATGCGAGATATTCCCAACGCCACCATTGCCATTAATAATTCCATGTCCATGTTGCTCAGCCAATATGGTTTTGGGGTAACGGATAATCGTTTCTGGATCGCTCTCGCCGGTGGTGTCAATATTGCCGGGCAGGAGGTTACAGCGACAGCCAAACTCTATCATAATTCACCCCATTTTGAGTTGGCGTCTTTTGGTGCTGATAATCTTACCATTGCCATTGGTGATTTTTCCCTGCGCAGCTCCATTGCCTTTTCCAATGAGGCAGGTTTTGAGGCGGAAGGCGGTCTGCATCTTGGTGCCCTTATGGACGCCATCCCTGCGGAGGGCTATAAAAATTCCCTTGGCGAGTTACCGGTCACCATAAAAAATGTGCAATTTGATCTTTCAGATCTGAGCAATCCGAAATTGCTCAGTGGTGCCATTGTCTTTGCTCCGAATGCGCCTATTCCACTGAACACGCAATACTTCAATGCTTCGGTTGACGGGTTTGAGGTCGGTATGGCAGGTGGTGCTCCCTACGGCAAGGTGCGTGGCGGAACCATCAGTTTTAATGCGGTGGGTGCACTTCCCGCACTGGAAGGGGTTTCCATAACGAATCTTGGTCTTACAGGCGGCGGTTTGCAGGGGTCGGTGAATTGGTCGGGCTCCAAAACCGTCCATGTATTTGAAGATGATAATTATGGCGTTGATGCGGTTCTCACCCGCATTTCCATTCTCTTTGATTCCACCCAATCAGAAATTACCAAGATGTTTGTACTCGGCGGTCTTGATGGCAGCCTTGCCTTTGGGGCAGGCTATAAAACCAGCATGGCCCCCGCCATTGATTTTCTTGACGGTGCCTATGGTTTTACCGCAGGCGCGGCCTCAAAACTCACCCTGCCGGGTACGGGTATTGATCTGGGCAACGTCAGTGGTTCCTTTGATTTTGCAGCGGGTACCGTGACGGTGGGTGGCCTCATTGCCATTCCCTATGAAGAGACACAGATTGCCTTTGATGTTGATGCTTTAACCTTCTCTTCCAGTGGGATAGCAGGCGCTGTCACCCTTGAATCTGATGTTGATCTCAGTGACTCCCTTGGCTTTGGGGCGCTTCTCACCCAGGCCTCCCTTGAGTTTAATAATAGCTTTGCCCTCTCGGCGGGAAGTCTTGGCATGGAACTTACGCTTGAAAAATTCTTTAACCTTGCGCTCACGGCCCATTTGACCCTGGATAATGACGGGGTTGATGAATGGGGGCTGGGTGGTGAAACAGGTCAGAAGTTCACTGCGGATGCCGGTTTTGCAAACTTGGAGCTAACCCGGCTCGGGGCGGGGTATGAGTCGGCGGATGGGGGTCTCTATTTTTCCATGGATACCAAGGTTACCATGAATGAAGATGCCGTTTTGTCGGCCTTGCCCGATGATTTAACGCTGTCCGGAATCGAGGTGTATGCCAATACCGTGAAAATTGATAGCGCCAGCGCTTCATCCGAGGTGAACTATACCGTGAGCCTTGCAAGTGTTGACCTGACGCTCAAGGAGATTGGCTTTGGTTATGTGGATGGCGATGGTTTATTTCTTTCAGCAGCAGGGGACTTGAATCTTGCCAGTCTTGCTAAAATTGGTACAGGATTTGAAGTGTACGAGAATAAGGTTGTCTTCACCAAGGAGATGAGCCTTGATATCCATAAACCTGCCTTTGATATGGGGGGGACTTTGGTCCTTGATGATGACCATTTTAAGGCTGGGCTTGCTGTGAAAGTGGCCGGTCTTTTTGAAGGCATGGAAGGACTTTTTGAGGTGGGCAGTGAGGGGGAGGGTGCCGCGTCCTTTGTGTATTGGCAGGTGCAGCTCAAAGTTCCGTCTCGAATACCCCTGAGCCCGCTTCCCCTGACGGTATATTCCGTAGGGGGGGGGATTGCCTATCATATGCTGGTGACCCCGAGTAAAGGGGGTGTGGCCTTTGTTGCCAATCAAGGAACGCTGCTAACCGTAACGGCCCTTGTCGATATCGGTTCCACGGATAATGGTAAGTCGTGGTATGGTGAGTTTTCTCTTTCAGTTGATTCCAACGCCAGAGTTATGCTCGCTGGTGATTCATGGATTATGGAAGGACGCTCTCCAGAGGTCCCCGCCCATATATACGGGACCATTGAACTGGGGGGCAGTCCTGCCATCTTTTCTTTGAAGGCCGGATTAAACTTCAGCAAAGTGGTGAGTGATATGGATGTGGTGGCGGCCAATGGTCAGGTGGACATCCTCTTTGCCCAGAATGATTGGCACATTTATTTTGGCTCTAAAGAAAGTCCATTGAGTGCAACGGTCTTGCATTATTTGGAAGGCCAGGGCTATTTGCAGATTGATCGTCGTGGCCTTGCCATGGGGGTTAAAAAAGAATTCAATCTAAAAGGTAGTGCCTGGATCTTTTACGGACGACTCTATGGGGGGGCCGAAGTTGACCTTGCAGCGGGTGTCTACCCTTTTTATATCGATGCGAAAGGTAAGATCTGGATTGGCCTAGAGGCCGGTGTTCATGTGGCGGGTGACGATTATGAAATCATCAGTGCCTATGCCGAGCTGGGGGGCCAATTTAAGGCACCCCCCATTTATATTGGTCTCCATGGTAAAGCGCGTTACTCCTTTTTATGGGGGACGATTTCCGGCACCTGGGATATGACCTTTACCTATCCTGACAACCCACCACCGGGTATTGCCGATCAAGGCATTGAATCCATACCGCTTATTGCCTATTCGTTGCCCGAAGAAGGCGCAACAGAGGTCAGTCGGGTGGATAGTATCAACATCAATACCACGATTCCCATTGAGGAGCCGTTCAGATATGATGATGGTAACTGGTATGTTCTGATGGTGGAAAAGGTTCAGGGCAGTAACAGCATCGCGGCGACAAGCTATGTCGACCTGACAGACCGGCAGGATGCCTGGGATAACGCGCTTAGATTATATATGGATATGGGGACGGAAGCTGCGCCCTACAGCGTTGCTGGTGGAAAAATAGGGACAACCAAATTGCAGTATACCCCGCAAAATATTTTATACGGGGGGGGGGATTTTGTTTATAAGGCCCGGCTGACCCTGTGTAGATGGGACGGTCCGGAGGGTCATACGGCGTATTCTGAAGAATTTGATATGGCCAAGGTTCGAGAAGAAATAAAACATGAAGATCTGGTTGTTCATTTTGAGACCACTAGGGAGGATATCTCTTTTCGCGAGGGATTATTTGAGGTGTACCCAACCAGTTCGACAACGCCCGTTTACGCGGATACCGATATTTATATGGTTTCCAAAGCGATTCGTGATGGTCAGAACTGGAATTCTTTAATGCAGGAAGCAAATGTTGATTTTCAGGTGGTTGACGCAGCAAATCAAACAATTGCAGGCCATGTGGAAGGCTCCCTGTTGACCTATGATGCGCAGGAAGGATCCATGCGGTATATGAACCGCTTTATTCCTGATGCGCCGTTAAAACCAATACGAATGGTTGAAAATGGCGTTACAGGGGTAAAATTACCAGCAGTCGTGCTTGCTGATGGCAGTTATCAGAATCCATTTACCTATGAAGAACCTCCCGTAGAAGAGGAGTCTGCAGTGACTGCTGTTGTTGGCTCGGGGGCAACTTCTCTTGGGACTCAAAGGACTGCTAAGAGTCGTTCAGCGGGGGCAACTTCTCTTGGGACTCAAAGGACTGCTAAGAGTCGTTCAGCGGGGGCAACTTCTCTTGGGACTCAAAGGGCTGCTAAGAGTCGTTCAGCGGGGGCAACTTCTCTTGGGACTCAAAGGGCTGCTAAGAGTCGTTCAGCGGGGGCAACTTCTCTTGGGACTCAAAGGGCTGCTAAGAGTCGTTCAGCGGGGGCAACTTCTCTTGGGACTCAAAGGGCTGCTAAGAGTCGTTCAGCGGGGGCAACTTCTCTTGGGACTCAAAGGGCTGCTAAGAGTCGTTCAGCGGGGGCAACTTCTCTTGGGACTCAAAGGGCTGCTAAGAGTCGTTCAGCGGGGGCAACTTCTCTTGGGACTCAAAGGGCTGCTAAGAGTCGTTCAGCGGGGGCAACTTCTCTTGGGACTCAAAGGGCTGCTGTGAGTCCTTTAGCAGGGGCAACACCTCTTGGGACTCAAATTGTTGCTGTGAGTCCTTTAGCAGGGGCAACTCCTCTTGGGATTCAAACTGCTGCTAAGAGTCCTTTAGTAGAGGTGGAGAAAGATCGTTTGTCTGGAGGCATTATCTTTACGGACGATGCATATCCAGTACCGTATCATTGGTATTGGAGTGGGGAGCATGTAATTCAAGTGGTTAAAAATGGCGCTGAGCAGGGAAAAGTCTACACTTCCGCCTTCACCATTGAGACGCCTGTAGAAGGTGAAGATGCTGTCCCTTATGACTCCACGGCGGAGGTGATTTCCCAATCGGTGAGTGATCCTCATTTTTATGTGAATTACACCGTGGACCAGGAGGCGTATCGGGCTGATATTGCCCATGTACGGGTTGGAATGGTCTATGATCCTATCATTGATATCTTTTGGGCCAATATGGCAAGAGAACCGGTGCAGTATCCTATTACGGTTGTGGACCGTTCTGGAAACACCCATGTTGAGATGCATGAGCAAAGAGTCTGTGGACAATTTGATTCGCCCAATGATCTTGCCACGGTTGAAGGGGGTGAGGTTGCTGCCATGTATCCTGCAAATTGGGAGGATGTGCGGAATCTTTCCAAGATGGCGCAGTGGTGGATTTACACCTTGGCATTACGCGGCTGTGCTTCCCAGGAGGCGGAATTAGCTGCGGTGCAACAGCAATTTGATGCCTATTCAGAAGCGGCGTTTGTTCGCCATTCTGTGGCAGATTTTAAAACCTTGGAATTTCGATTTACGACACAAGCGCCTGTGAATTGGAATGAAGTTGAGTTTGTGGTTAATGTTGAACCACAATTTAATGGTGGGCTGTCCTTTGGTCAGGGTGGATTTCTTTCAAATATGGCAAAGGCCGCCTCCTCCCATGTCTTTGGCCCGGATGAGTATATTATTCGCAGTCAGACAGGATCGCTTGAGCATCGACTTGAGCTGGTACCCAATGATCGAGATTCGTTTAATGGGAATACTTTTGTGGGGTGGATTGAGTATCATCGTTCGAGGGGGATTTCGCTGAATAATCTTGGGTGGGTTGCCATGTGGGAACGTGCTTTAGAGCAAAATGGTTCCTCTGACGAGGGAGCGGATCAGGAATATAGCCTTGAACGAGGTAAGCCTCTGTATTCCACCGGCTCTATTACAACGTTAAGAACGTCCCGCCCTGCATCCAGTGATCGTACAGATGCGTTACAAGATGCCAATGGCAATTCGATAAGGTGATAACGATGAAAACGATACTACTGAAAACGATACTAGGGTTTTTTCTTGCATGTCTTTTGTTCACAAGCTTTTCCGGGGCTGCCTTTGGCGCCAAAGCGGCGTCTTCCCTTGTTTTTGAAACTAAAAATACAGGGCAAGGGGTGAAGCTTCGGTGGCTGGTTACAGATAGAACCTTTGATTACACCTATGTTCTTTGGCGTGCGCCTGGGGGGCATCTTGATCAAAAAAAGCAGATTGCCCTATTGCAGCGGCTTGATTTTGAGCAGGCGAAAACAGTGCTTAAAGATAATCCGGCGGGTTTGAAGCTGATGTTTCCTTTTGAAACAGCAAAGGATAGAAATGAGTTGAATCAGTCCCTTGCCCAGAATGATAATCGGTTGAGTATGCTCATGTATCTGTCGGTGAGGGAACCTGAGATTGCCAAGGCCCTTGGGCAATATTATGAGGATAAGCCCCCTGTTGATATGAACGCTGTGGTCTACACCCTGGAGGTTTATAGGGGCAAGGATGTTGTATTTACCCAGGAGCGCGGTGTCGATTTAACTCGCCAGCCAGAAATGCCCATGCTCTGGGAGCTTCAGGCCCATCGTTTTGATTGGGGGGTTGGTCTGAAATGGCAGGGCTACGAAGCGTATACCATGTTTAATGTATATCGGTCAGATACCCATGAGGGAACATTTGAGAAAATAAATGGTGCCCCTGTGCAGGTACAGGCCAGCAGGAACGCCAATGGAACAATGAATGTCGCCCCGTATTTTTATTCAGATACCACCCTTAAACCAGGACAAAGGGTTTTTTATAAGGTCAGGGGAGTTGATTTCTTTTCCGATGATGGCCCGTTCACCCTGCCCGTTCTCGGGAAGATCAAGGTTGACCCCCATCCTGCTGTGCTGTTGCGACCAACGGTTGAGGCCAAAGAGACCTTTATTGATATCCATTGGCAACCCGCTTCTGATAAGGATATTCTGGGCTATAATATTTATCGTTCTCAACGATACGAAGGCGCTGATACCAAATTAAATGAGCACTTGGTACAAGGGACTTTTTTTCGGGATACCAGTGTTCAGGTGGATCTTAATTATTTTTATTCCGTCACGGCGGTGAACAAAGGCGGGTATGAATCTTTACGCTCTTTGAATGTCCTGGGGCTTGCAAAAGATAACACTGCCCCCCCGGTGGTGCAAGCGCTTGTGGGCGAGTCGGAGCGAGCTACCATAAAATTACAGTGGGATGGGGTTACAGCAGAGGATCTGCTGGGGTATCGGATCTACCGAACCCTGCGGCCCGATAATATTGATTGGTCCTTGATCAACACCGAAATGGTTGCGGATCCATTCTACGACGATGTCTTGACCAAAAACCTGTCCCGTTATCCCTATTATTACCGGATTACCGCCGTTGATACGCATTATAATGAATCCGCTCCTTCCGAGGTGGTAAAAGTGCAGCTTCCGGATGTCACCCCACCCCGTGCTCCGGGCTTTACCGGTTCTTCGGTGCGTGGGGGAAAAGTCTCTCTCACCTGGAACGATGTGGATGTGTATGACCTTGCCGGCTATCATATTTATAGATCGGTGGCGGGGAAACGGCTGAAAATTACCAGCGAGCTTGTTGTGCTGTCAGCTTTTGTTGATGCCAGTTCTCCCGTTGCAGCAAGCGTTGTCTATGAGGTCACGGCGGTGGATAAATCGGGCAATGAGTCCACTCCCTCAAACCCGCTTAATCTGCAGGTTCGCGACCATCAGGCTCCGACCATCGCCCATTTTACCGCTGTCATGGATAAAAAACGCGTGATGCTGACCGTGATCTCAAAGGATAAGGATCTCGCTGGCTTCGATGTTCTTCGCAGTCGCAACAATCGTGACTTTATCCGAATTAATCGAGATCGGGTTCGTGATTCCACCTATACCGATGTCCATGTTCAAAAGGGCAAACGTTATTTTTACCGGGTTGTTGTCTGGGATCAGTCAGCCAATAAAACCCAGAGTGTGAGTCGGGTCTTGAAAGTACCATAATTCTGGTGTTCACTGACCCGGGACAGGGAGTTGAAGGCGCAAATACCATGCTCCGGCCATGCCGGTTACCCAAAAAGGGCAAGGGCATTCTCGCCCAACACCTGCCGCTTATGGGCCGGTGTCATGGCGGATTTGTCCATGTCTGCGTAATACCGGTCCGGTGTCAGCAGGGGGAAGTCTGTTCCAAATAGCACCTTGTCAATGACATTGGCCTGGATGGCCATATTATAAATTTCAGGGTCATAGAGAAATACCGATGCGGCTGTATCATACCAGATGTTCTTCAGGGTTTCTTTTACCTGTTTTTTCATGACACGGTAGAAAAAAATACCGCCCCCCCAATGGGCCAGGATAATCCTGTTATCGGGAAATGTCCGGGCCAGGGTATCAATCTGCTCAAGGGTTATCGGGGTCTTGCCGGGGTAGGGATGACCAACCGGTTCGTTGGTGTGGATCATACAGGGGCGGTTGCCCTTCTCCCTCAAGGCTGCCATGACAGGTTCCAGAAGTCTGAGGGCCTTTGCATCAATGCCGGAAAGATAAAAGGCAAGTTCACCCACTCCTGACAGTCCCGCGTCAATGCAGCGGACGGCCTCATCGGCTGCCCCTTCCCAGGCCATGTCAAAACAGGCAAGCCCCTTTATCCTGTCCGGATACGCCTGGACAGCTTCCAGAAGCGTATCATTGTTTTTTTTGGCAAGATCCGGGTCTCTCCAAGGGAATCCCGAGACAACGGAAATATTTACCCCATGGATATCCATGGTCTGGATCAGTTCTGATATCGTGGCAATTTTTGCCCTGGGGGAGTCGTAGAGCATTTTGAACTCGGGTTCTTTGGCAAAAAACAGGGACCGGTCGTTTTTTACCGATTCAGGAAAAAGATGGGTATGAGAATCAATTATCATGACGGTACATCCTTAATCATCGGGTGAATAGATATTGAAAAATTATAGTTGGCAATATATACTAAACTTTTTGTTAAAACAAGATACGTGGGCAAGGGCTTAAACAAAGATGAAATATTATCCTATTTTTCTGGATGTAAAAGGACGTGACTGCCTGGTGGTCGGCGGTGGAGAGGTCGGCACCCGGAAAGCCATGGGCCTGTACCGGTCAGGTGCCAGGGTTCGGGTGATCAGCAAAACCTTTTCCCAAAAGCTTGAAACCATGTCTGACATCTGCCTTGCGAGCAAATCCTATGAGCCATCGGATCTTGCCACGGCTTTCCTGGTTTTTGCTGCCACCGACAACAAGGACTTGAACCAGCAGGTTCGAGAAGATGCAACCGCCCGGGGGATTCTTTGCAACGTTGCCGATGCCCCGGACAGATCAGATTTTATTCTCCCTTCGGTTGTGGAAAGAGGGGACCTTGTGTGTGCCGTTTCCACATCCGGTGCAAGCCCGGCCCTGGCCA
This sequence comes from Desulfoconvexum algidum, assembly GCF_055382125.1. Taxonomy (NCBI): domain Bacteria; kingdom Pseudomonadati; phylum Thermodesulfobacteriota; class Desulfobacteria; order Desulfobacterales; family Desulfobacteraceae; genus Desulfoconvexum; species Desulfoconvexum algidum. The sequence goes on from NZ_AP042394.1 coordinate 734,117, forward strand.
AAAAAATCCGCAAAGATCTTGAGCAGATGTTGGGTCCGGAATACAAGGACTTTCTTTTGCTCATGGCCAATACCCGGAAAAAATTGCTGGAAGAGGGCCATGACCCCAGCACCCATAAAAAAATCTTTACCGCTCTGGTTGAAAAAAAAATACCTGAGCTGATCGCAGCCAATGATCAAACCCGGATAGATTCGGTTCTCCTTGAACTGTTGGGATCCGGGTATGAATATGAACGCCTTGTACCACAGGAGCAATAAATGGAATTAAATAGTCTCAGCAATCTCAGTAGTGCCAGTAGTATTCTATTGCAAATATCCACCCTGTTATATTTGTTCAGCATGGCAGGGTATCTGTTTTTTTTGTTTGACCAGAGGGACAGAATTCAGAAAATCTCTTTTCACCTGGTGTCAGCAGCCGTGATTGTTCATTTTTTAAGCCTCCTGGTTACGGGGATTGCCGTCCAGGAACTGCCGATCAAAAATATGGCCCAAAGCCTTTCCATGGCAGCCCTGGCATTTGGCGGCATGTTTATATATTTTCAGCATAAATTTAATCTTAAAATTTTGGGTGTTTTTGCTTCCACCCTCTTGTCCATTATGATGCTGGCGGTGATGCTGGTCCCCGACACTCAGGTCGCTTCCAATGAAATTTTGAAAGGATTCTGGTTTGTTGCCCACATCGTCCTGGTTTTTACCGGGGATGCTTCCCTGGGCCTTGCCTGCGGTGCCGGCATTCTTTATCTGATCCAGGAAAGGGGAATACGAACCAAAACCCCGGGGTTCTTCTATAAGCGCCTGCCTTCCCTGGATTTTCTGGACAATGTCAGTTATACCTGCACTACCACAGGGTTTACCCTGCTGACTTTTGGCCTGATCACCGGGTTTATCTATGCAAAATCCATTTGGGGGCGGTTCTGGAATTGGGATTTTAAAGAGGTGTTTTCCATTGGCACCTGGCTGGTTTATGCGGCCCTGCTGCATTTTCGTTTCCATTCCGGGTGGCGGGGCCGAAAATCTGCCATCATGACAATTGTGGGATTTATGATCATCATTTTTACCTTTCTGGGAGTCAATATTTTTCTGGGCGGGCATCACCAGGGATTTACCAAATAGCGAAAAAATTATGCCAAATATCTTTTTAATCGGTGCGAATCATAAAACCGCCCCTGTGGAACTTCGGGAAAAATTGTCCTTCACACAAGAGGAGACCCTTGGGGCCCTTGAATATCTAAAAAATGCTCCCCAGATCAAAGAAGGGCTTGTTTTTTCAACCTGTAACCGGATGGAAATTTTGTACATCCCCGAAGAGGGTGACCAGATTGAGGCCATGATCCAATTTATTTCCGACCATAAAAAAATAGGGATCCCTGAGTTCCGATTTGCTCTGTACATCCATGAAGGTGATGAGGCCATCCGGCACATGTTTCAGGTTTCTTCCAGTCTGGATTCCATGATGGTGGGGGAACCCCAGATTTTGGGGCAGATCAAGAAGGCGTACAAGACGGCTGTAGCAGAAGGGGCCTCCGGGGTAATACTCAATCGGATGATGCATAAATCCTTTTCCGTTGCCAAGCGGGTCAGAAAAGAAACCGGTATCGGGGATAATGCGGTGTCCATCTCCTATGCTGCCATAGAACTTGCCAATAAGATTTTTGGGGATCTTTCCAGCAAAAGCGTATTGCTGCTGGGGGCTGGAGAGATGGCGGAACTGGCCGTGGAGCATTTGATATCCCACAATGTGGACAAGATTGTGGTGGCCAACAGGACCTTTAAGAATGCCCTGGCCCTGGCCCAAAAATTTAATGGCCAGGCGGTCCAGTTCGAAGAAAGGCAATCCGTATTAAAGGATGTGGATATTATTATCAGCTCCACCGGAGCAACGGAATATGTCCTTACCCAGGATCAGGTAAAGCAGGCCATGAAAAAAAGGCAGCACCGAACCCTGTTTTTTATTGATATTGCCGTGCCAAGGGATATTGACCCGAAAATCAACAAGGTGTCCAATGCCTATGTCTATGATATTGATGATTTAACGGGCATTGTTGAAACCAATATTCACCAGCGGGGGCAGGAAACCATCAAGGCCGAGCGGTTTGTGGAGGAGGCGGTATTAAGTTTTAGGAAATGGATGGACAGCCTTTCCATTGTCCCCACCATCAAGGCCATTAACGACAAGATGACCGCCATTGTGGAGTTGGAATTCAATAAAACCATGTCCTCCCTGGGGGGGCATTTGTCCCAGGTTGATATGGAAGCGGTTCGGCGCATGACCCAGGCCATCGCAACAAGGGCCATCCATGATCCCATCAAGTTTTTACGCAATACAGGGGACCACAGGGATGATTCCCTGTATTTGAATGTTACCCGGCAATTGTTTGATTTGGATATTCCGGAAAAGGATTAGAATAGTTTTAAAATAGTTGGATTATGGTTCTCTTTTTTGATAAAATCTGAAAAGCAGTTGTATTACAGACACCGTACTTAATTTAAAATCAGAATGGAGGAAAAAAAATGTTTAAAAAGTATATGGTTTTATTAATGATTATGGTTGCAGGAGCGTGTTTCCTGTCAACTTCAGCATCGGCCCAAACCCTTGAAATTCTTACCTGGAAAGGGTATGCCCCCAAGGTACTTGTTGACAAATTTAAAGCAGAAACAGGGATTGATGTAAAAGTAACCTTTACCAACAATGAGGAGATGATTGCAAAGCTTCGGGCCACCAGGGGAGCAGGTTTTGACCTTGCACAGCCCAGCCAGGACAGAATTTCTTCTGTCCAGGAAAAATATCAAATTTATCAGCCCATTGATGTAACAAAAATAAATGCCGATCAGATTATCACCTCCATGCTGGATGCGGTCCAAAAAAATACCACCGTCAACGGCAAACCCCATGCAATTCCCTTTTGCTGGGGTACCTCGGGTCTGGTTGTCAACCGGAAGCTGGCACCAGCTGTTTCTGACTATACAGATCTTCTCAATGAAGCCTATGCGGGACGGGTAAGCTATCGTCTTAAACGTCCCACATTAATTGCCATGGCCTTTGCCCTGGGAGATGATCCCTTTGCCAAGTATTCAGATGTTAAGGCCTATAAAAAACTCATGGACAAGGTGGGACAAGCCCTCATGGACAACAAACATCTTGTGAAAAATTATTGGGCAAATGGAGATGCCCTGCTCCAGTCCATGCGGTCCAACGAGGTTTATGTGGCCATGGCATGGGATAATGGCGGGTGGAAGCTCCACGGGGAAAATCCGGACATTGACTTTATAGCACCCAAAAGCGGTGCCCTGGGATGGATCGACACCTTTGCCATTCCTGCCAAGGCAAAGAATACCGAGGCTGCTTACAAATGGATTAATTTTATGCTCAAACCTGAAAATGCAGCTATCTTTACAAACCTTGAAAAATACGGCACCGCATCCAAAGGGGCCATTAAATTGACCGATACCAGTGTCAGGGGCAATTTTGAGAGAAGTTTTTCCGATGCCGACATTGATAACATCAAATGGTATCCCCCGGTTCCTGCCAAGCTGGAATCCATTGAAGGCATGGTCCTGGACAAGGTAAAGGCATCAAAATAAAGTAAATCCCCCCCCCATTGCAATAGGGGGGGGATCGTTATAAGCACAATGGCCGGGAGAGCTACGGGGGTTTCCCTCAGGTCTTCCGGTTGATTATTTGCCATGGAGGGGGCTTGGTTAGCCCCAGGGCCATTTTTTTTACTATTATTCAGGTCAGGACTAAAATGCCAACAGATCTTTCAGTTGTTCGGGTGATTAAAAAATTTCAAGAGTTCACAGCCGTTGACAGTGTTTCCTTTGATGTAGAAAAAGGAAAATTTTTTTCAATTTTAGGGCCTTCGGGATGTGGAAAAACCACTCTGTTGCGGATGATATCCGGATTTTTTGAACCCACCAGCGGAACCATTGAGATCAATGGGAAAAAAATGGCCGGGATCCCGCCCAATAAACGGCCGGTCAATCTAATTTTCCAGAACCTAGCTCTCTTTCCCATGATGAATGTGGGAGAAAACATCGCCTTTGGCCTTGAGCGTAGACGGGAAAAACGCCAGGAAATTCAAAGGAAAACGGCCCAAATTCTGGAACGGGTGGGGCTGCCGGGGATTGAGGGAAAAAAGGTGGACCAATTGTCCGGCGGGCAGCGGCAGCGGGTTGCCATTGCCCGGAGTCTGATCCTGGAGCCAGCGGTTCTTCTCCTTGATGAGCCCCTGGGTGCCCTGGACCTGAAACTGCGGGAGCAAATGAAAATTGAGCTCAAAACCCTCCAAACCCAGGTGGGGACCACCTTTGTTTATATTACCCATGACCAGTCAGAAGCCCTTGTCATGTCAGATCATGTGGCGGTGATGAACAAGGGAAAATTTGAACAGGTGGATACCCCGAGAAATTTGTATGCAAAACCGTCCAGCCCATTTGTTGCAAGTTTTGTCGGCGAAAACAACCAATGGGGGGCAAAGGTGACTGCCACTGAAAACCTTCAGGGCCAGCAGGTGGCTTCCATCATGACCCCCGAGGGCCAGGCCTTTAAAGTGGTTATCCAGGGCCGGATTAACTCAGGGGATGATATCGATCTTTTCCTGCGACCCGAATCCATTGTTTTGGAACCAGATCCCGCCATTGAGGCCTTGAATCGGTTTCATATTATTGTAAAATCCATTCTCTTTGATGGTGCAAACAGCAGAATCCTTGCACAATTGCCGGAATCTGACCGGGAAATCCAGATATCCCTTCCCCAGACCCGGCAATTTGATCACATTGAGCCGGGTAACAGGGTTGAGGCGGGATGGAGCCCGGAGTCGGGTATGATGTTTGCCAAACGAGTGGAAAATGAAAAGGTGGCCCTATGAGTCATATCCGTTGGGGGCTTCTTGTTTTTATTACGCCTGTACTGGTCTGGTTGACCCTGCTGATTTTGCTTCCCCAGGTGGATATGTTTATCATGGCCATTCGGGCTGAAGATGAGCTGGGGGTGATGGGGTTTACCCTTGGTAATTTTAAATTGTTTTTCATGGAACCCATTTATTGGAGAACCTTTGCACGAACGGCAACTTTTTCTGTGCTGGTGACTTTTTTGACCTTTCTGATTACCATGCCCGTAGCCTTTTACATCACCAAGGTGGTTTCTCCCAAATTTCAGGGTTTTTTGGCCGTTCTTGTTCTCATGCCCTTTTGGGTCAGTGAGCTTGTCCGGGTTTACGGCTGGATGATCCTCCTGCGGGAAAGCGGCATCATTAACCATTTTTTAATTAAATTCGGCCTCTTGGAACAGCCCATTGAAATGCTCTATAATGATGTGACCATGGTCATGGGGCTTGTCTACACTTCCATGCTGTTCATGCTGGTGCCTCTGTTATCGGCCCTGGAAAGCCTGGACAACAATTTGATTGAAGCGGCCTATGATTTGGGGGGCAATGTCTGGTCCATTGCCAGAAAAATTGTGATCCCCCATTGCCTTCCCGGCATTGTTTCCGGTTCCATTGTGGTGTTCATGCTGACCCTGGGCAATTATCTGACCCCCAATCTTCTGGGGGGGAAAAATGGTCTCTGGTTCACTGAACAGATCTATAATCAGTTTATTGCCAGTTTTAACTGGAATCAGGGGTCTGCCTTTGGGTTCCTGCTGCTGATTCTTTCATCGGGTATTATCTGGCTGGGACTTAAACTGACAAACCAGCGTCTGGGCAAGGTGGCCCAATGATACGAAATATTCCCCAGACCAAAACATATTCCAGGGGCTTCAGGCTCTACGTGATTCTATATTTTGTTTTTCTTTTCGCTCCCTTGGCCGTTACCTGCGTCCTGGCCTTTAACGATTCCATGTTTCCCTCCCTTCCCTGGAAAGGGTTTACCCTGGAATGGTTTACGGGCAATAGCCTGGAAAGAATCGGCATATTTAACGATCAGATCAACCTGGACAGTATATGGGTCAGTTTTAAGGTGGCTTTTTTTGTATCTATCTTGTCCACCTTTGTGGGCACCATGGGGGCCTTTTTATTTGAACAGGAAGACTTTCCCTTTAAATCCCTGCTGTTTTTTTTGATGCTGGCACCCCTTGTCATTCCCGGTGTTATCCTGGGTATTTCCATTCTGCTTTTTTCCAATACCCTGGGGCTTTTTTTTGAAACCCATCTGGGGATTGATGTGGGTCTTTTTCGGCCGGGGTTCTGGCTGGTGGTCCTGGGCCAGTTTTCATTCATCACCACCATTGTAACCCTGATTGTTTCTGCCAGGCTTAAAAAATTTGATCCCACCCTGGAAGAGGCTGCCATGAACCTGGGGGCGACACGATTTGAAACCATTTTGCATATCACCCTGAAATTTTTAAGACCCGCTATTTTGGGGGCCATGGCCGTCTCGTTTCTCATGTCCTTTGAAAATTTTAATACCACTTTGTTTTTGGTGGGTTCCCAGGCAACCCTTCCCATCAACCTGTATCTCCAGGTCCGGGACGGCAGCACCCCTGTGATCAATGCCATCTCTGTTCTCATGATTGGGGGAACTTCATTGCTGGCCCTTGTGAACCTTTATTTTTCCAAGAAGGAAAATTAGGGAGGGGGGGGGGATTCGCATTATTCATTCCAAAATTTTCATGCTCACCTTTATTTTTACTAAAAAGGGATTATTAATTTGCTTGCAAATTCTATAGGAATCAGTGTATTAAATTCTTTACTTTGTCAGATGAGTTGGTATAATAATTGTTTCTGATGTTCGAAGGACATTTAAATGAAGGACGGCGATCATGAAAAAAGAAGACCTGGAATTTTTTAAAAACCTTTTGACCAAAGGCTTGCTGAGCTGCTTTCCCATGCCGATGATACGGTGACCGGGATGACACAACCCAAGGAAAATTTTGCTGATCCCACGGATCGAGCATCCCATGAGGCAGAGAGAAGTTTTGAGCTTCGTATCCGGGACAGGGAACATAAATTAATTAAAAAAATTAAAAAGACCCTGGTTCGTATTGAAAATGGGACCTTTGGGCGATGTGATACCTGTGAAGAAGAAATCTCCATTGAAAGGCTCAAGGCAAGACCGGTTACCACCCAGTGCATTGACTGCAAAACCCGTGAAGAGGATATGGAGAAAGCACTTGGAATCTAATAGGTGCTGTTGAACCCGTTGTGATTGATCTGCATATACATTCAACTGCTTCGGATGGGTCTTTTTCTCCCCTAGAAATACTGGCGCTGGCACACGCTGCTGGCGTCAGGGCTATTTCCCTCACCGACCATGATTCCATTGCCGGAATCAAAGAAATCCAAGATAACATTTCTCAATACCCCATGGAGTTCATTACAGGGGTTGAAATTTCCTGTGAACCGCCCGAAGCCTTTAAAAGCATCGGCAGTGTCCATTTGCTGGGGTATGGATTTTCCGTGTATGATCGACGGCTGAATCAGGTTTTGAAACAGGCGGTCAGGTCAAGGGATGAGCGAAACCCTATGATTATTGAACGCTTGAACGAGCTAGGCGTTGATATCAGCCTGGCCGAAGTGGCCGAAAGGTTTGGTGCAGACCAGACCGGGCGGCCCCATATTGCAGAGCTGATGAAGGAAAAGGGGGTTGTTAAAAGTTTTCGTGAGGCCTTTGACACCTATCTTGGCAAGGACAAGCCCGCCTATGTGGAAAAGTTCAAAATCTCTTGTGAAGAGGCCATCCACATCATCCTTGATGCCGGAGGGCTACCCGTGTTGGCCCATCCCGGTCTGTTGGAATTTAATCGCTCCAGGGGACTTGAATCCTTTGTGGAGTTGCTGACGCAATTTGGTCTCCAGGGCATTGAAGTTTTTTACACAGACCATGACCCCCAAAAACGGGAATACCTTAAAACCCTTGCCCAGGAAAGGAAGCTTCTGGCAACCGGCGGATCCGATTTTCACGGTCGTTTTAACCAGGGGGTTAAATTGGGCCGGGGCAAGGACAATCTTCGAGTGGGGTATCCTGTTTTCAAGGCCCTGATGAAAAGACTTGCCCGTGTCAATTCTCCACCGCGATTGGAGATTCTGGAAAAAAACATTGACTACCAATTTAAGGACCGGTCCCTACTTGACAATGCCCTGTGCCACAGGTCCTATGTGAACGAGAATCAGGAAATCTGCCCTTGTGACAATGAACGCCTTGAATTTCTGGGTGATGCTGTGTTGGGGCTTTGCGTTGGGCATATTCTAATGGAAAAAAGCCCATCGAAAAAAGAAGGGGAATTGTCAAAACTTCGGTCAAATCTTGTCAGTGAACCAGGATTGGCACAAATGGGGCGCAGTATAGACCTGGGAAGGTTTATCAAACTGGGAAAGGGAGAGTTTCTTTCCGGCGGTCAAGACAAGGATTCCATCCTTTCCGATGCCTTTGAAGCGCTGTTTGCAGCCGTCTATCTGGATGCCGGTTTTGATAAAACCCATGGGATGGTGGCCGCGGTTTTTAAAGATGCCATTCAAGGGGCATTGTTCAACTTCCATACCATGGATTATAAAAGTTCTCTTCAAGAATATGCCCAGGAGACCTTTGGTAAGACCCCCCGCTATGTTGTGGTCAAAGAAATGGGGCCTGACCATGATAAGATTTTTGAGATTTGCCTTGAATTGGCGGATATACGGGCAAGGGGGATTGGAAAAACCAAAAAAGCGGCAGAGCAGGACGCTGCCAAAAATGCGCTTAAGATCGTGCACCACCAAAAGGAATAGAACAGGGTATGGACTCCCTTCTGGTTATTCCGGTTTTTATTCCCCATTCCGGCTGTCCCCATCAATGCGCCTTTTGCAATCAAGCGATCATTACCAGTCAGAAAAGGTGTTTGCCAAGTTCCCAGGAAATTGACAAAATTATTGGTCAGTATCTGGGCTATAGGGGCCATCGTTCCCGGGTGGAACTGGCTTTTTTCGGCGGTACTTTTCTGGGGCTTCCCGATTTGGAAATTGTCAGGTTATTGGAAAAAATAGCGCCTTATATAGAAAATCATTCCATCCACGGCATTCGTTGCTCCACCCGGCCGGACACCATTACAAAACAAAAGCTTGACCTGATTGCCCCCTATGGGGTCACGTTGGTTGAGCTGGGGGTTCAGTCCATGAGTGATGCGGTGCTTAGAAAAGCCAACCGTGGCCATACCTGTTTTGATACTTGCCAGGCCATTGGTCTGTTAAAAGAGTATAAGCTTAAGGTAGGCGTCCAGGTCATGGTGGGGCTGCCTGGGGATACCGAAGAGCAACTGCTCGAAAGTACCCGGCAGGTTGCAGATCTGGCGCCGGATGTGGCCCGGATTTACCCCCTGATGGTTCTTGAGGGAAGCCTTTTGGCCCGATGGTATCAGGACGGCAGTTATACCCCCCTGGGCCTGGATCAAAGTGTCGGCCTGGTAAAAGAAATGGTTAAGATATTTGAACATGCCCATGTGAAGGTTATCCGCATGGGCCTCCAGGCATCTGAGATGATGGAGGATAAAACCCAGGTGTTGGCAGGGCCATGGCACCCGGCATTTGGCCATTTGGTCCTGTCAGCCCTTGTCTATGACCAGGTGTGCGAAAAACTTGAAACTTTTTTGTTGTCCGACCAGGGCACCCTGGGGCACCCTATTTGTCTCTCGGTCCATCCCCGGTTTGAGTCCCGCCTTCGCGGGAATAAAAACAGCAATCTTGAGCGCTTGGCCAGGGCCTATCCCGGGATTGTCTTTTCCATTCAGACCAATGATGGCCTCTTGTCCGGGAAGGTAGATATAAAAAACGCGCATCCCCTTGTCTGATCTTCAGGGCTGAGCCCCTTGTCTGATCTTCAGGGCTGAGCCCCAGGACTGAGCCCCAGGACTGAGCCCCAGGACTGAGCCCCAGGACTGAAAATTCCAGGTCTGATTATGTCTGAGCTTCAGAGGGTTTGTTTAGATGTTTTCCTTGAACAGATCCTCAGAGTCGGATTTGGCATTGGGTTTCGGGGTAAACTGTGTGGGAATGGTGCCTTCCTTGAAACACTCAAAAATGGTTTTTTTAGACTCTTCTATGGGAAGTAGTCCGGTTTTTGCATCTATTTTGGCAAATACGATGCCTTCGGGTACGTTAAAGGTCCTGGCCGGCTTGCCTTTTAAAGCGTTCTGCATATAGTCCAGCCAGATGGGACTGGCCGCCCTGGAACCGGTTTCTCCTTTGCCAAGGGGAGCTTCCTGGTCAAGGCCCACCCATACGCCTGTGGTGTATCTGGGGGTATACCCCAGGAACCAGGCGTCAAACAAATTGTTGGTGGTTCCTGTTTTTCCGGCCACCGGGCGTTTCAATGCTTTTACCCGTCGTCCGGTTCCTGAGCGGATGACACTTTCCATGATATTGGTCATGATATAGGCGGTGCCCATATCAATTACTTTTTTCCGGACAAGTTTTGAGGATTCGAGGAGGTTTCCGTCCCGGTCATATATCTTGGTGATGAATACCGGTTCAATTAAATATCCCAGGTTGGAAAAAACAGAATAGGCATTCACAAGTTCCAGGAGGGAAACCCCTGAAGACCCAAGGGCAATGGACAGATCGTGGCTGATATCCGAGGTGATGCCCAGTTTTTTTGCATAATCAATGATATAGTCAATACCAATATCCTGGAGGATTTTGATGGTAACCACATTTCGCGAATGGACAAGGGCTTCCCTGAAAAGGGTGTCGCCAAAAAATTTTTCTTTGTAGTTACGGGGTTTCCAGACAAAATCCCTTTCGGTGTCTTCAAAAACAACCGGGGAATCAACAATCACGCTGGCGGCTGTGTATCCCTTGTCCAGAGCAGCCGCATAGATGATGGGCTTGAAAGCGGATCCCGGTTGCCTCCGGGACTGGTATGCCCGGTTAAACTGGCTGTCGCTGTAGTCTCTTCCCCCGATCATGGTTTTGACGTGTCCTGTTTCCGCTTCAATGCTCAATAGGGCTGATTGGGCAATGGGTTCCTGATACAGGGCAAATTCATACTCATTGTCTTCCACCACTTCATTGACCACTTGAACGAGGATGACATCCCCCAACTTTAAAACCTGGGACGGATTTTTAACAGATGTCTCGTAATAGGCAAGCTTCTGATTCGGGGTTCTTGCCCAGGCCATTGTCTTTAAAGGGATGAGGCCGTGGAAGTCACCGACCCTGACACGGGTCACTTTGTTTTCATCATCCACTGCCAGGACTACTCCCTGGTAAATGGTTTCCTTTTCAAGAAGATTGGTATTGATCTTTTCTGCTATCGCCTTGGAAAAGCTTTCCACCTGAAGCGCGGAAATGTTTTTGACCGGCCCCCTGTAGCCGGTTCGCTGGTCAAGTTCCATCAAGCCTTTGCCAACGGCAGCCCTGGCAATTTTTTGCAACTCTATATTGACGGCTGTATGGATTTTAAGACCCTGGTTGTACAGGGCATCTTTTCCATATTTTTTTTCCACATACCGGCGGACATGTTCTGTATAGCAGGGTACCCGTTCGATAAACCAATTTTTACGGGGCTTGATATCCAGCTTCGTATCAATGGCTTCTGTCACCGATAGGTTGGTGATCATTCCCTCTTCTTTCATCCGGTTCAGGGTGTAAATTTGTCGCTGTTTGGCCCGGTCTGGAAATCTAAAGGGGGAATATCTGCTCGGGGCCTGGGGAAGGCCGGCCAGCATGGCGCATTCTGCAAGGCTTAGGTCCTTTGTATGTTTTCCAAAATAGTTTTCCGAGGCCGCTTCTACCCCATGGGCACCATGGCCCAGATAAATTTGGTTCAAATACAGATAGAGAATTTCGTCCTTGGTGAACTTTTTTTCAATCTTGTAGGCCAGCATCGCTTCTTTTATTTTTCGCTTAAAGGTCCTTTCCGGGGTCAGCAAAAAAGATTTGGTCACCTGCTGGGTGATGGTGCTGCCTCCCTGGACAATGGTGCCGGCTTTAAAATTTTTAATGGACGCCCTGAGAATGGATTTGATATCAATACCCGGGTGTGTCCGGAATCTGGAGTCTTCTGCCGCCACAAAGGCGTTGATAAGATTTTTCGGCATCTGGGCGAGGGGGATGACGATTCGTCGTTCCTTGTAAAACTCTCCGATTTTTCGGCCGTCATCCGAGAAAACACTGGTAACCGTTGCCGGGCGGTAATCATTTAAGGAGTTGATCTTGGGCAGGTCCTGGCTCAGGTAAACAAAGAGCCCTGTGATCCCGGCACCCCCAAGGACTATCAGAATGATGAATCCGACAAGGCTCCATTTGAAAAAAGTGAAAATGAGGCTGTTTTCTTTTTTTCGTGCTCTTTTTTTCAGGACTTCGGATTTACTTTTTTTGTTTACCATAACACCCTATAGTTTTATTAAAATTGACTATTTTTAATAGCTTATTACCAGATAACGTCCCGGATGGCAATAAGAATGGCGGCCCGATTCCAGGGGCATTAACGGAAAATTTAATTTAAGAGAATTAAAGTTGATCACAATTTTTGACGATTAAAAGAGAAAGTGGGAAGTTTAAAAATAACATCATGAGGTATTGATTATGACATTAGATCAAAAAATAACCCCTATTAAAAAGCACCTGACCGAGTCTCCTAAAAAGATAGAGGGTTTTCAAGAGAGAAGAAAGACATTTTTTCGAAAATTCAAACGTGACAGAAGAAAACTTAAGAGAGACCGGAGAAAAAGTGTAAGGGATGGTGTAATCGTAAGTTTGTCGTTTAGACCCAGCCGGCGCAAAGGCGACGATAGACGAAAGCTACAAACAAAATTTTAATTTTCCACCCGTTATTAAGTGTTTTTCTGCATCAAATCTCAAAATTAAATAACCACCTTCTTTTTTATCCATCCAACACGCTTTGATTTAAAATCTGCTAAAATATGATTTATATTTTTTTGCCTTTTATGGTGATTTGTATGGGATCGCTCTATTTTACGGCCATATATGAATTGACTTTTTTAATGAAAACAGTTAAATAAAAAGGTTTTAATACTATGAATATAAGGAAATGATGAATCGTCATGGTCACACTTGATTTTGAACTTGATTTTAAAAAGGGCAAGGGATTGATTCCTGCCATTGCCCAGGACTGCAACACCGGTGAAGTCTTGATGCTCGCCTATATGAACCAGGCATCTTTCAATGAAACTCTGGCTTCGGGTAAGGCAACCTATTTTAGCCGTTCCAGGCAAAGCCTGTGGAAAAAAGGGGAAACCTCGGGGCATGTCCAGCAGGTAAAGGAAATCCGGGTGGACTGCGACCATGATACCATTCTGCTAAAGGTGGAACAGGTGGGCGGTGCCGCTTGCCATAAAGGTTATAAAAGTTGTTTTTTTACACGAATTGAAAATAATGAATTGAAAATTGTAGAGAAAAGGGTGTTTGACCCTGACACGGTTTATAAATAAATAAGGTGTATAAATAATGGAAAAAATACTGAAATTGGGCATTCCCAAGGGGAGTCTCCAGAATGCAACCATTGACCTGTTCAGACGGTCAGGGTGGAAGATTACTGTGGAAGGCAGGAGCTATTTCCCCGATATTAACGATGATGCTATCGAATGCGCGTTGTGTCGCGCCCAGGAAATGTCCATCAATGTTGAAGCCGGTGTCATTGATGCAGGGTTAACAGGGCTTGACTGGGTGGCGGAACATAGATCCGATGTCCATGTGGTCACCGACCTTATCTATTCAAAGGTCAGTGCCCGATGTGCGCGGTGGGTAGTTGCCGTTGCAAATGATTCTCCCATCAAAACCCTGGAAGATCTGGCCGGGAAAACCATTTCTACGGAATTGCTTCAGTTTACCAAACGCTTTTTTAAGGAGCGAAATATTGATGTAAACGTAAAATTTTCCTGGGGGGCCACAGAAGCCAAAATCGTATCGGGTCTTGCCGATGCCATTGTTGAAATTACAGAGACCGAGAGCACCATCAAAGCCCATAACCTGCGGGTGATTCACGTGGTCATGGAAACCAACACCCAGCTCATTGCCAATAAAAAGGCCTGGGAAGATCCCAAGAAACGGGAGAAGATCGAGCAGATTGCCCTGCTGCTCCAGGCCGCTTTGGTGGCTGACAAGTTGGTGGGAATTAAGATGAATGTGCCGGAAAATAAAATCGCCAAGATTGTTGCCCTGCTGCCCAGTCTCAACGGCCCCACTGTTTCGCCCCTGTATCAGTCGGACTGGTTTGCCGTGGAATGTATCGTCGAGACACAGATTGTCAGGGATTTGATTCCAAAGCTGCTCAAGGCAGGGGCTGAAGGCATTATAGAATATCCTTTGAACAAGGTGTTATAAAATGACGATTGCAAGGCGTTGTGAAAATATTACCCCTTTTATTGTGATGGATATTTTAGAAAAGATTCACAAAATGGAGGCCCAGGGAATTGAGGTGGTGCACATGGAAATCGGGGAACCTGATTTCAGTGTGCCAGAATGCGTCAACAGGGTTAGTATGGAGGCCTTCGCCCGGAATGAAACCTGCTATACCCACAGTTTGGGGGATATACGCCTTCGGGATGCCATCAGTCGCTATCACAAGGACACCTATAATACGACGGTGGACCCGGGGCAGATTCTGGTTACCTCGGGGACCTCTCCTGCCATGCTTTTGCTCTTTTCCGCATTGGTGGATCCCGGTGATGAGATTATTATTTCTGATCCCCACTATGCCTGTTATGCCAATTTTATTAATTATGTCCAGGGAGTTCCGGTAAAGGTAAAGGTGGTTGAGGATGAAGGCTTTGTTTATACGCCTGAGGCCATTGAGGCTGCCATAACCCCAAGAACCAAAGCTATTTTTATTAATTCCCCTTCCAACCCCACGGGAAATGTGATCCCTAAAGAGAGGATGGCGGAGATTGTCGCGGTGGCCGAGTCCCACGGGCTGTATATTATTTCAGATGAGATCTACCATGGGCTGGTATACGAAGGCCAGGAACATTCCATACTGGAGTTTACCGACAAGGCCTTTGTGCTCAACGGGTTTTCAAAACTTTTTGCCATGACCGGCCTGCGCCTGGGGTATTTGATTGCCCCTCCCCATTTTGTAAGACCTTTGCAGGTACTCCAGCAAAATTTTTTCATCTGTGCCAATTCCGTGGCCCAGCTGGCCGGGGCTGCTGCCCTGACCGATGCCAAACGAGAAACTGACGAGATGCGGCAAATTTATAATACCCGTCGCCTTTATGTGATCGGCCGGTTAAAGGCCATGGGGTTTAAAATAAAGGTGGAACCCACCGGTGCCTTTTATGTTTTTGTCAATGCCAAGCATATTTCCCATGATTCCTATTCCCTCGCCTTTGATATCCTGGAAAAAGCCCACATCGGGGTGACACCGGGGATTGATTTTGGTGCCAACGGGGAAGGATATTTGCGGTTTTCCTATGCGAATTCCATGGAAAATCTGATCAAGGGCATGGACCGGATGGAAACCTATTTAAAAGAATACGACGGTTAAAGGATATCGGTTAAAGTATACCGGTTAATGTATACCATGGGTAAAGAAATCTATGAAAATTAAAGATGTTGAGTTTGTAAAAAGTGCTGTTAAACCGGATCAGTATCCAGAATACGATTTTCCGGAAATTGGCTTTGCCGGCCGTTCCAATGTGGGAAAATCCTCTCTGATCAATACGCTGATCCAGCGCAAAGGCCTGGTAAAAACCAGTTCCAAGCCAGGCTGTACCCAGTTGATCAATTTTTTTCTGGTCAATGGGGATGTCTCGTTTGTGGATCTGCCCGGATACGGGTATGCCAAGGTATCCAAAAAAATCAGGGCCCAGTGGCAGCCCATGGTGGAACTCTACCTCGCCAAGCGGGCCAGTCTTTTCGGATTGGTGCTGCTCATCGATATCCGAAGGGATCCGGGAAAAGAGGAGTTTGATCTGGTAAAATGGCTGGAGTCCCATGGGACGCCTTATTTGATCATATTGACCAAGGCAGACAAATTGTCCAAAACAAAACAGGCAAAAAGGCGTGCTGCCATTTGTTCCCAGCTGAACCGGGAAGAGCAGGGGGTGATCCTTTTTTCAACCAAAACCCGTCAGGGCAGGGAGACGGTTTTGGATGAAATCAAACATCTTATCGGCTGGCATAATGAATAAAGGGGGTTGCATGAAAGAAGAAACACGTTCGGGATTTGTGGGTATTATCGGGGCGCCAAATGCGGGTAAATCCACTTTGCTCAATCAGGTGCTGGGTCAAAAGATTTCCATTACCTCTAAAAAGCCCCAGACCACCCGGGACCGAATCTTGGGGATTGTGAACAGACCTAATTCCCAGATAATTTTTGTGGATACCCCTGGGATTCATAAAAGTAACACCCTCTTAAACAAGCGGATTGTGGACCAGGCCATGCTGGCCATGGCCGATGTGGATGTGGTTTTGTTCATGGTGGATGCCTCCTCCCGCAATTTTTCTTCGGAAAAGCTTATTGTTGCCCAATTGAACAAAACGGGTAAACCTGTTATCCTGGCCTTGAATAAAATTGATCTGGCGCAAAAGGCCCAGGTTTTTTCCCTTGTGGAAGAATTTAAGGATCTGTTTGATTTCCATGCGATTATCCCGATATCAGCCAAGAAAAATATCCAGGTGGATCAATTGCTGACAGAAGTGGAATCTTCCCTGAGCATAGGTCCCAGGCTTTACCCGGAGGAAACCTTTACCGATGTGTCTGAAAAATTTATGGTCAAAGAAATTATACGCGAAAAGGTGTTTCGGTTGACCGGCATGGAGATCCCCTATTCAAGTGCTGTCACCGTGGATGCCTTTGATGTGGAAAAAAAACTCATCGTCATCCATGCCAGTATCCATGTGGTGAGGGATTCCCAAAAGGGGATTATCATCGGGAAAAAAGGGTCCATGCTGACCCAGATCGGCACCAAAGCACGAATTGATATTGAGAAGATGACGGGATCTAAGGTGCTGCTCAAGCTGTTTGTCAAAGTGACAAAGGACTGGATCAGCAATGCAAAGGCCTTGAACGAGTTCGGGTACTAGGGTTGGACCCATTTACCTTTATGGATGAGGCGGCTGTAAAAAAAGAACGGGCCCGTGCCCGGAAAATAAGGGCAAGCCAGTGGTGGAAGCGAAAAATATCCCTTGGGGTTTGTCACTATTGCCAGGGGCGTTTTCTCCCGGCAGAGCTGACCATGGATCATATTATCCCCATTGGCCGGGGGGGACGATCTGAAAAATTCAATCTGGTTCCCTGCTGCAAGGAATGCAACACCCAAAAAAGTAGTTTGCTGCCCGCTGAATGGGACGGGTATATGGAGCGCTTAAGAAAATAAACAGCGGGAAAAGCCTGGAATAGTTTTCCCGCTGTTTGTTTATACTTTAATTGGTATCCAATTTATTTTTTGCTGCAAAGCCTGTGGATGGTCTGGGCATGCCATTCTCCACGGCCTGAAAAAGTCGGTTGTCCCAAGTCAACCAGTCGTTTGGCAACTTGATCAAATGTGGCACCGTCTTTTCGCATGCTCTCGATGATACCCATTATGGCATCCCGGGGCATTAGTTTCGCATCAGTTGATACCATTGTTTTTGGTGATACCATTGTTTTTGGTGATACCGTTGTTTTTGGTAATTTCGGCGACCTTGATGGTTTTGGTGATTTTTTTGTAGGTGCTTTTGCCAGGGTGGTTTTGGGCACAACGATTTCTTTTGCTACTATTTTTCTGCGTTTTCTTAAAACCGGTTTGCCCGTGTCGGCTTTTTTGACCGAAGGGGGTGCCTGGATTTTTTTTGCCTCTTTTACAACAGGTTTTACAAAAGGTGCTGAGACAGGTTCTTCCCAACTATTTCCCAGGTTGTCTTCTGTTGTTTCTTCCGGTTCCCGGGAAGTCGTATAATGGTTTTCAAATGCCGGTTGTGCATCTGGATCGGTATGGGGCCTATCCATGGGCCTATCCAGTGCCGGGTCAAGGTTTAAATGGGCAGCAATACGTTCAATAGCAATGGCCTGCCGTTCGAGCATGTCGGCTGTTCTTTCCTGGATGTTGACCATATAATCCTGGTTTTTTACCAGGGTCTCAACATGGTTGGAAAGGTTATCCAGGATATCGGCCAGCAGGGTTATGTTTGCATCTTCAGCTGGAATCTGGTTGCCCATCTGCTGGGGGCTGCCCTGGGATTGGTGGCGTTTCATCTGATGGCTCCGGGTGTTTTGATACCCACCGCCCCCACCATAGGAATTGAATCTGGAATTGTTGTTGTATTGGTATGATGTGTCAGAATTTTTCCGTGTTTTGGGTGTGCGCGGTTTTTCTGCCTGACCATTACGAAGGCTTTGCAAAAAGTCGTTCATTTAATTAATATCCTCCTTGGGATCTTATATAATATCTGTCGGCTGAATTGATGCCTGACAATGTTAGTGCTTAGAATTTCAACCCTGTAATTCGAGCGTGAATCGAAAGCGAACCTGCGGGATTTTTATCTATCAGCATTTTTACGAAATTCCGGTAGTTATCCTTTTTCTGAATGCCTTTGTCAAGCTTTTTTTATGAGTGGAACCAAGACGATTATCTCCCCTGGTTTTTCTTGGACAGGGCCTTTCTGGACCACCCATTGAATTGAATTGAAACAATTTAATCTTTATGATACCATACCGGTCAAAAAAATGATAGGTCAAAATAGTACAGAAATGTGGGTATGTTTTATGAGCATGTCATTAATAAAATATTAGACGACCTGGTTGAGGTCCTCGCACCGCTCAGCATGAACGTTACCGGAGAATTTACCCCCCGGGGCGGCGTCAGCTCCCTTGCCACTGCACAGTATATAAAAAATTAATTATAAAAAAATAAGATTAATCTTCATTGGGGGTTTCATATGCCTTGATGAGGTCCATGGCCTGGCCGGATGTTTCTATCTGGGCCAGGTCTCGTCTAAAAGAGGAACATCCTGGCAATCCTTTTACAAACCAGGCGAGCCTTCCCCTGAGCATCCTTGCCGCATGTGCTTCCCCGAAATAAGCCACATATAAATCAATTAAACGTTCCATTTTTCGGAATATTTCGTCTGGTTTTGGTTCTTTATATGTTCCCTTGTTCACATATTCTTCTATCTGGGACAGAAGATAGGGGTTGGACATGGCTGCCCGCCCCACCATGATCGCGTCACAACCTGTTTGGGCGAACATTCTGGCCGCATCCTCAACTGAGTTGATGTCCCCATTGCCGATGACAGGGATCGTCAGGGTCTCCTTTAGCTGCTGGATATGGTCCCAGTTTGCAAGGCCTTTGAAACCCTGTGCCGCAGTCCTGGGATGGAGGACGATGGCATCCACCCCGGCATCCTGGGCAATGTCGGCAAGGGCAAAGGCCTGAAGGCCGGACCCATCCCAACCAGATCTTATTTTGATGGTTAAAGGAAGGGTGGTGGCTTTCCGGACGGCCCTTAAAACGGCTTCACTGGTTTTGGGTTCCTTCATCAGGGCTACGCCTGCCCCCTGTTTTACCACTTTTTTTACGCTGCAGCCAAAATTGATGTCAATGATATCGGCCACCCCCATCTCTTCGACAAATGTGGCTGCCTGGGCCATGGATTCTGGTTCGGATCCAAACAATTGGACGGACAGGGGGCGTTCAGCCGCCTGGGAGGTCATCAGGGTCAGGGTGTTTTTAGAATTATAAAAAATGCCCTTTGCACTGACCATTTCCGAGCAGACCACAGCACATCCGCATTCCTTTACAAGCTGTCTGAAGGGTAAATTTGTGATGCCGGCCAAGGGGGCCAAAAAAGTTTTGCCGTGAATTTCAAGATCTTTGATCTTTATCATTATCTGCCTTGTTGAATCTGGGTATCAATGCCGGTGTTTGCATAACAGAACAAACAATTATGAAAACAGGGGTGGTCCGTATAGGAGCCGATGTCGATGGACTTACTGCATTTGCATCCTTGTTTGGACCGTTGTCCATAGTCTCGTCTGGTCTCGGGGTTCCCCCCATGGAGGCGTTTAAGAAGTTTTCCATCTATACAGGCGTTTTGTCTAACCGTGGTCTCCTTTTCAAGGCTGTTAAATAAAGCGGCCTCACAGCACAGATGCAGGGTCATCCCATTTTGTTCCAGACGATCTGCCATTCGCCCAATCACCCGCTTTTTGTCCTTTGGACTAGGGTCAACAAAGGAAACAAGGGGATTGCCCCGGGACGATAAATATGAGGCCCGGGCCGAAACCTTTTTATATCCATCGTAAAAGCTGGTGACACACCGGGTGATTCCTATTTTGGCAAGGGCATCGGCAATCAGGGTAAAATCGCCCAGGGTGTTTTTAAGCTGTTGGGTGTTGATTCTATAAAAACAGATGGGATCAAATCGCCAGGAGATACTGTCCGGTCCAAATCTTTCGCACAAAAGCCTTGCCTGGTGGAGCCTCTCGGACAGATTCGGCAGTTTCGGTTCCAGAAGCGGCACCCGGGAGTTAATGGTGAAATTAAAATAGAGGTGATATCCCTTTTTTGTCAGGATCTGGTCTGCACCAAGATCCAGAAAAGGGCCAAAATTTTTGGACCATAAAACAATGGAATGGATATTCTCGGGTCGGGCATCCACCGTTCGAACCACCTTGTTATAGGGGTTTTTGATGGTGAAATACCCTTGTTGGATCTGGTCCAGGAACCAGGGCGTATACCATCCGGGAATATCGGTTCTCCTCGATGCCGATATGATCTTACGCTGGGTCTGGCCCATGGTCTTTTTGTCTGTTTTTCAGGTCTGCAAAAGAAATGATTTTGGCATCTGTAGGTTCTGTTTTTTTTAGGGGGGTACGCGTGGAGTTTGGTTGATCTGACCTGTTCGCCGGGGTGGGTATGGGCAGGTCTTCAGCCGGGCATTCAACGGTTTGAAGTTTCATTTTTTTGCCGTTCATATGAAACTCATCTCCATTGATATACGCATCTTTTAATATCCAGGTTACCACCTGTAACGGAATCTGAAGCATGAGCAATTTAATCTGGTACCAGTCTTGTTTGGGATCGGGTAAAATGCTTTCAACCCTGGCAAATGAAACAGGTGAATCTTCCAGATGGATCAATACAATATCTTTAATTGTGGCCATGGTTTCCTCGTTAATTGTTTTTTCCTTGTCAACCTGTATTATATAACATAATCTTTTGATTATCTAAAGAATGGAATGGGGGAGTGTATTGGTTTATAATCAAAAATGGAAAATTTTTTCCTTGGTTGCCGTCTCAATTTTTATGTCAACCCTGGACTCGAGCATCGTTAATGTTGCCCTCCCCTATATCATGCAGGAGATGGCCACTGATATTTCCACCATTCAATGGGTGGTGGTCATCTATCTTCTGACGGTTTCTTCCCTTTTATTGACCTTTGGCCGGCTTTCGGACATTAAAGGACGAAGGCTTATATATGTGGCGGGGTTCCTGGTGTTCACCCTGGGATCTTTCTTGTGCGGGGTGGCAAGCACGGTCTCGTTCCTGGTGACGGCCCGGGTGGTCCAGGGGGCAGGGGCATCCATGCTCATGGCCTGTTCCCCTGCATTGATTGTGGATGTGTTTGAAAAAGAACAGCGGGGCCGTGCCTTGGGGATGATTGGGGCTGTGGTGGCTGCAGGGCTTACCCTGGGTCCTGTGGCAGGCGGATTTATTTTGGAGTACCTGTCCTGGCGGTATATTTTTTATATCAACATTCCCATTGGGATTGCGGCAACCATTGCCGGTGGCTTTTTGCTTAAAACCATTCCCGGGGGCAAAGGATCCCGGGAACCCCTGGATTCAGTCGGCAGTCTAACCATGATAATAGGGCTTTCCAGTTTGATTCTGGGGTTGACACAGGTGACCACATGGGGGATTTTGTCCTTCAGGTTTGTCGGTTGTATGATGATGGCAGGTCTTGCCGGTGTCGGCTTTATCATCAATGCCAGGCGTTGTGCACATCCCTTGTTTGATCTTGATTTGCTTAAGATCCGGCTTTTTGTCCTGCCCCTTGTGACTTCGGGACTTCTTTTTGCCGCGCTTTTTACCATCGTTTTTATGATGCCCTTTTATCTGACCTATCCCTGTGGGTTTTCCGCCGGAAAGACAGGGAGTATCATGATTGTGCCCTTTGTTTTTCTTTTATTTATCTCTCCTGTGGCGGGCGGCCTGGCGGACCGGCTTGGTTCAAGGCTTTTATGTTCATTCGGGATGGTGCTGCTGGGCCTGTCTCTCGTGTCACTCATTTCTCTTTTTCCTGGAATGGAGACCTTGGCTATTTTGTGGCGAATGGCGCTGGCCGGTGTGGGGACGGCATTGTTTGTGTCCCCCAATAATACGACCATCATGGGGGCGGTGCCCATGGCAAGACGGGGGATTGCCTCCGGTGCAGTTGCCACTGCCAGAAATCTGGGTATGGTGATGGGCGTGGCCCTTGCCACTACTATTTTCACCAGTTCTTTTACCCACTTGACACAGGGGGTGGGGCTGGACAACTATACCCCGGCCATGGTCCCCTATTTTATGATAAGTTTTCAAAAGGTAATGGGGTTCGGCGCCATGATAGCTTTTGCCGGGGCAGGCATTGCCTATGCCAGGGGAAAAGAGTAGCCCCGGACACTCAACCATCAGAATCAACATCCGTAAAGGAGAAATGCCATGACGAAATTTCAAAATTATGCAGTGCTGGATCAACCCGGTGTTCTACAGTCTTTGTTTCATCCCCGGAAACAAGATTTGGGCAGGGTACCCCATGGGGAGCGGGATGATTTGATGATATCCGTGGGTCAGGGGGTGGAAGTGGGCGCCTCTTTTCATTTTAAACATCGCGACGCCCCGGTGATTCTTTTTTTCCACGGCAATGGCGAGATTGTGTCTGACTACGATGAAATCGGCGTTTGCTTTCTTGATATCGGGGTGAATTTTTTTGTGGTGGATTATCGGGGGTATGGCAATTCCACAGGGCATCCCACTTTTTCTTCCATGATGGCAGACTGTCATATCCAATTGGATTTTTTGACCTCTTATATGGAAAAAAAACAGATGACAGGCCCTGTTTGTGTCATGGGGCGCTCCCTTGGCAGTGCGCCGGCCCTGGAGCTTGGGTCAAATTCAGTGTTTCCTCTCCAGAGTCTGATCATTGAAAGTGGTTTTGCTCTGGCCGCACCCTTGCTGCGCACCCTGGGGATAGATCCTGTTTTAATGGGATTTAAAGAAGAACAGGGATTTGAAAATCTGGACAGAATAAAAAGCGTCGTATGCCCCTGTTTAATTATCCATGCCCAGTTTGACCATCTTATTTCGTTTTCCCAGGGTCAGGCCTTGTACGATGCCTGCCCGTCCGATGTAAAGTTTTTGCTGGAAATAAAAGGGGCCAACCACAATGATATTTTTTTTCGTGGAATGGCCCCCTATCTTGAACAGGTGAGAAAATTTTGTTTCCCGGTCCGGCGTGATGGTGTTACAGGCTAAAGGGAACGACAAAGACCGGAACACTGGTTCTTTTTAATACTTTCCGGACCACATGGTCCCCCATGGCTCCGGCGAGCATTCCCTGCTGCTTACACCCAATGACGATGATATCACAGTCTTCATCCGTTGCCGTTAATGTGATTTCATTGGCAATGGATTTACCTTCTGTCACCAGAATTTTTGCAATGGGAGAGTTGTTGTCAATGGGGTTGGCTTTGTTGTCTTCCCCTTTGAAAAAACCGGCAATTGCCTGGCGGATTCTAAGGGCATCCACGTTTTTTCCGATGAGCAGGTTTTTCGCGCCGTCTCGATGTCCATTCTTGATGTCCTGGTATAGTTTTTCTCCAAAAGCTATTTTGACAAGTCTTTCGGAGCTTTTACTGGCTTCTTCCATGACATGGAGGACGATTATCTCTGATTGTGAATAGGCGGCTATGGTAGCGGCATGTTCAAACACCTGCTTCATGTCCGTGGACAGGTCAGATGCAAACAAAATTTTTTTAGGGGGCTGGATCATTGTTGTTTTCTCCATCTATGATGTTGTTGGCAAATATGATTCATATAGTAAATCAAAATTTTTGATATGCAAGCTAATTTCGCGCAATATTAAACATAAGCAGTCTATTATAAATGAGACAGACCTGGATCAAATGGGTGTGACAGATGAAAACACAGGTTAGGTCATGGGGATGCCAACGCCTATTTTATCAAGGCAGGGGCATATTGGCAGCTGTTGTTTCCACTGTCCGGATATGGGTGAGCACATCATGGAACAAGGACAGGTCCTGGGCGATGAGAAGACCTGGAAGGGTATCTTTGGTGGCTTTGTTCATTCTATAGGCAGATACAGTTCCCACAACACGGGTTTCTTCCTGCTCATCCACATAGAGGACCGGTCCGCCACTGACACCATTGATGGCAACGCCGTCAATAAGGTAGGCGTTGTTCTTTCGGGCAGATATCATTCCGGAAAAAAAGCAGGGGGTGTCCGGTTCCAGGGTGGGGAATCCGATCCAGCCAACCTGGGTACCGACCCGGAGAACAAATTCCTGGTCCAGGAGGGGCAGGGGAGGGGTGTTTTCAAACAGGTTCTGGTCCTTGGAAAAAAGAATGAGTGCCGAGTCAGATTGGTTCCCCATGGTGATGTGGCGTTCATCGGCCTTGAGGAGCAATGATTTTGACCCATCATGGGTATAGATCCGGATGGGTTCCATCCATTTGTCAGCATGGTGAATCACATGCCCTGCCGTGGCAATGGCAATCATTGGTTTTGCCGGATTTGAAAAACACAAAAACCCGGTACCGTGACCGGTGGGCGTATCAATTTTTACAATACAGGCGAGACTTGAGTTAACCGCATCAGACCAGTGCATGGGCGATTCCTTTTTGATTTGTGTCAGTAGTGGATAGGCCGACCGGCCTATTGGTTTTAACCGGCTCAGGAAAACTGTTTGGGTGAATCAGCGGCACAGGTACCGATGCTGGCTCCCATGAAGCTGGTAGCGCTCATTTTCTTGCTGATGTCAGCACTTTTGCATTCCGGGCAAAGGATCTTCCCTTCATCTCCGGCAAAGACCAGGCGTTCAAATTCTTTTTTGCAATTTTTGCATTGGTATTCAAAAATAGGCATATTGTGTTTCCTTTAATATCATAATTGATGATTCTTCCTTATATCAAGTTTGTGTACCCGGCACAAGATAAACGAGGCCAGGAGGATATTATCTGAACAGGTAATTTGCAAGAAGGGTTGCCACTATCCGAAAATAACCAAAAATTAAAAACAGATTATCTTCTGTTGATTCTCATACCATCAAAATCGAAGATTGCGGTACGCCAAGTATTTTAATAGAAAAATCTAAAGAAAGCGAACAATTACAGGGATAATCCACTCTCTTTATTGAAGTCTCAAAAGGCAGGACTGCTAGCCAAAAGTGCTGTCTTTTTAAAGCCGTTATTTTCAGCTTGTCTGATATCACAAGACAACATCAAGATTAGAAATTGTATCGTTGATATTTTGAACGTATCCTGACAATTCCAATTAGGATAATTAATCTTGACACGGTTTGTCAGCACCTTTTTCAAAAGCTGAAATTTTCAATACAGACCAAGGCAGCCAATACACAGCGACAAACTTTTTAAAGATTTTGACAGACAGCAATGTCAAGATTAGCATGGATTCAAAGGGACGTGCACTCGATAATATCTTTGTGGAGCGCTTATGGCGGATAGTTAAATACGAAGAGGTCTATTTAAAGGACTACCAGAGCATGAAAGACGCTCAAAGCTCATTAAAAGATTATCTGAAATTTTATAACACGGAGAGGCTTCACCAGTCATTAAAATATAAAACTCCGGAATCAATACATCATATCTGATAGAATCGGGACATTTTAGCGGGCAAATTAAACTTAAAATGTAGCTTAAAAAAAAGAAAAAATCGGTCTTGACATGGGGTCCACTTTAATTACATAAACAACCTTACAGCCTTGGCTTGATTCGGGCAGTTCTTTATCCCTTCATCCAAAGAATTCACAATTGGATTGGTATCCTAAACAATTCCAGGCTTTGAACACTCCACCTTTGGATAATAATACTTAACTGGTGCCTAATAAAAATTTTTCATTTGATTGTTGGTTCTTTTTTCCCGTTTACGAAATCTTTGAGACGGGTTTCAGGTTCATGAAATCGTCTGAAATAATGGACAGAGCTGTCAGTAAACCCAAACCATATTCATTTTTCATGAGCTTGCAAAAAGTTCAATTCCATTTGTTCAGCTTAGCTTTAGAAAATTTTGAATCCCGGTAAAAATGATTTGGGCGGCAATAGCTGAGACAAAAAGCCCGGTAATTTTTGGAAGTATCATCAAGCCCTGCTCGCCGATCAGACGTTTCACACCGGTTGAAAGGTATAGGATTAATCCTACCGTTACAACGGCAAGAAAGAGAGCTGATCCGATGATGAGTTTTTCCGTGTAAGAGCCTGCTTCGGCTCCTGTGACAAGAAGCACACCGATAACACCTGGGCCTACAGTGATAGGTAATGCCAGGGGGACGACTGCAATATTTCGGTCATTACCCTGACTTGCCGTATCATTGTTGCCTGATATCATGGATAGAGCAGAAAGAAATAAAATGGTGCCAGCCCCAATCCTAAAAGCATCTAACGTGATCCCGAACAAGTCAAAAATATATTTTCCAAATAGATAGATCACAAACGAACTGATCATCACGGCAATAGTCACCTTGATGGCAATCTGCTTTTTTTCCAAATCTTGAAACTCCCGGGTAAGGGAGAGAAATGCAGACAGCACAAAGAACGGGGTAAGAATAAAAAAAAGCTTTAAATAAAAGTTGATAAATGTCTGTAAGCCCACGATGCTATTCCATGAATTATAGGGTTGTTGAAAATTGTACACATATACTCAACAATCCTTTTGACGGTCAAGCGAAAAGTTACTGGTATAAAAAAATCCTCGTATTCCAACAGGTCAAAAAGTCAAAGATGATTGGCGTCAATTTTAGTCCAGATCCCCCTGTGTCAGGATAGATGTCGCCTCAATTGAAAATCAAACCCGGGGGCATTGAGGTGATTTTATGGTATACCCGATTCAAACAAAAGAGGCTGTGATAAAAAAAGTACTGATGGGTGGTAAACCTCATCATGAAATAGCAAGCGAAGCCGGTATCGGCCGGTCCACCTTGACTTACTGGCTTAAAAACCACAAAAAAAACGGAATCGAAAATTTGACTGACAAAGAAAAACGCCCCCAGGACTGGTCTGTAGAACAACGACTGAATGCTTTGATGGAAACAGGTGCCATGCCGGAAGGGGAGCGTGTTTCCTGGTGCCGTAAAAAAGGGATCTTTTCTCATCACCTTGAACAATGGAAAAAAGACATCCTCTCCTTGTTAACCCCGAACAAGGCCTCCCTTAGAGTCAAAGGGACTGCCCGGTTAAAGAAGGAGAATGCTGCTCTGAAAAAAGAGTTGAACCGCAAGGATAAAGCACTTGCCGAGACGGCAGCCCTGCTGGTTCTTAAAAAAAAAGCAAACTTTATCTGGGGGGATCCCAGGGACGATTGATCAGTGAAGGCGACAAAAAGACGGCGTTGATGCTGACCCAGGAGGCCTGTAAGGCTGGTGCACGAAAGCATCTGGCAGCAGAACTTCTGGGGCTGCCGCTTCGAACGGTGCAACGTTGGGAAAAGCATGGCTTTAATGATCACCGCAAAGGCTCCCGGGCTGTGCCTGGGAACAAGATATCCCAAAAAGAGAGGACACAAATCATGGATGTGCTGACATCCTCAGAATTTGGGGATTTCAATCCCCACCAAATTGTTCCCAAACTTGCAGATCAGGGCATCTATCTGGGCTCAGAAGCCACTATGTACAGAATTTTGAGAGAGCAGAAAATGAACAAACACCGCCTCTCAAGCAAGGCAGGAGCCCGCAAACGACCGGAGGCTTACATTGCCACAGGCCCCAATCAGGTATGGTCCTGGGATATCACATATTTACCGGCCCGGGTAAAAGGGCGTTTTTTCTACCTTTATATGATCATGGACGTCTACAGCCGCAAAGCAGTGGGATACCAGGTCTATGATTGTGAATCTGGAGAGCTGGCAGCCGCTCTGATTACAGACACCTGCCATCAAGAAAAAGTGCAAAAGAATCAGCTGGTTCTGCATTCTGATAACGGCGGGCCAATGAAAGCCTTTACCATGCTTGCAAAACTGGAGTCCCTGGGGGTAGCTCCATCGTTCAGCAGACCCAGGATCAGCAACGACAACCCTTATTCTGAGTCGCTGTTCCGGACCATGAAATATCGGCCGGAATACCCGGAACATCCCTTTGACGACTTGAACAGTGCCCGAAAATGGGCAGAAAAATTTTCCCAATGGTACAACAATGAGCATCTTCATAGCGGTATTGGCTTTGTAACCCCAGTAGACAGACATGACCGAAAAGATATTGAAATCCTTGAAAAACGTCATCAGGTCTATCTGGAGGCAAAGGCTTCTCACCCGGAACGCTGGACCGGGACTTCAAGAAATTGGAAGCACATTGGTGAAGTGGCTTTAAACAAGAGGAACAATTCACCAGGAAAAACAACTGATGGGAAAGAAACCGCAGATATTGTCTTTGCGGACCAGAAGACTTGATTTTATCTATAAAAGAGCAACAGTTTCTCATGGCCGAGAATGGGCATCCAAAAAAAACCCGTCGGAGGTCATGAGAAGGTGTTGCGGTAAGCACGATATTTTTTCTATGTTTAGGCGACAACTTGCTTGACATCTACCGAGATTCCCGGTGATGTATTATTTTGGTATCCATGACAATTTCGGCGGTTGAATAGTCCACCTTAGGATACTTAGTCTTGAGACTGAAATAGACAAAAGGTTAAAGCCATTTATACTAAATCCTTTCTAACCTATGGTTGACCGATCACACAATGCGTCATATGTTTATCTGATAGTTCACCGAATTAAAAGCAACAGCGTGGAAGGCAAAGGCAATAGGGCTTTGAAATTAGCTGAACTCATTATCGAGAACAGTCCTTCAATACTTTTTCGTCGCTTGGCAGCAGATGATCCCAAGCAGCGTAAGATGGTTATCTCTATTTGGATCTCAAATACGATACCGGCACAATGAAATTTAGAAGGTAATGATTTCCGTTACAAGCTGGCACAGTGGTTCCAAAGTGGCCACTTGCAAAACTACCAAGGCAGTTCGATAAATATCAAGCGGGTTAGAGATAATGGGTAGTATTTTGTAAAATCAAGATTATCAGGAAGGTAAGATTTATGTTGAATCAAAATGGATGCGCAAACAGATTCGAAAAGATTGTTTGGATATTAATTGGATTATTCTGCCTCTTGGCCATCGGTTGCGTTTCGGGCTCCAATAGCACGTATAGACCCAGTGAGCCTACAGACAGCTTTATTCGCTGTGAAGAAATACGACCGGAGATTTGTACTCAAGAATATGTCCCAGTTTGCGGTGAACTGGCCGATGGTAGCCAGAAAACTTACAGCAACGCCTGCAGTGCGTGTTCAGATATGAATGTTGTCAAATATCAACTTGATTCGTGTCCGTAATCCTCTAACAGGAGTTTCGTGGATAAGACGGCATGTGACGCCCATCGCCTTAATTGATAGGGCTTTATCAATCCATGACCTGTAAGACCCCACCCTCATCAATCCGGCCCAAAAGCCGATAGGACTTCGGCTTGGGTCTTACTTGGTGTCTCAAGGTGACGTGTTGGTTTTCTCGCTCCTTTTTGCAGCGTCAAGATTGAATGGAGATGCTTCATGTCATCCATTACATCCTCTGCTGTTCGATTTGAATATTTTCAATGAATTAAGAGAATCCTACGGGCAAAATTATCTTGATAGGCTGGAATAACTTCTTTAAGCGTTTGATTAAGATTAAGAATTTCTTTGCCTTTGAAACCGCTTGTTAATTTGTATAATATGTTTAATAATTATACATTCATCCAAAAAATGTCTAATTTTTAATCAGGTATGCTTATGAAACACAAAATTCATATATCGCCCTGGATGATCATTGGGGCAAGTTTGCTCCTTATCACAATTGTGGGATTTTTAGGCGTTGTCAACTACAACCGGGATAAGGAGCAGATGGGAACTCTTTTGAAAGAAAAAGGAGCTGCCCTGATCCGTTCCTTTGAAGCTGGAACACGTACTGGCATGAAGGGTATGATGGGTAAGATGGGAGTGTTTGCGAATGAAATTCATTTGCAGGTTCTTCTAAAAGAGACTGCTGGGCAGTCTGATATTTCCTATATTAGTATTGTAGATAGTTCAGGGATAATTCTGGCCCATAATAAAAGTTCCCTGATTGGGGAAAACTTTATAGATATGGATATCTTAGAGACCCTTTCCCCATCCCATCTGCCCCAATGGAGAATAGCGGGGCAGGAGAATGGGGTAAAATATTTTGAAGTATACAAGACCTTTTTACCGGTTTTTGACCATCCGGGGCATGATCATATAGACTGGGAAAGCAGTGTCACAACCCGAAAAATTATGGACCCTACTAACCGTCCCTATATTTTTATTGGAATGGATATCGCCCCTTTTGAAATAGCCATGAGAGAGGATTTGAAACATAATATTGTGATGGCTGCGATTATTTTTTCTCTTGGCCTTGCAGGAGTTATTTCTCTATTCTGGGCCCAGAACTATACCCGCTCTCGTAAACTCCTTCAGGATACCCGAAAATTTGCATCGGAAGTAGTGAGCCATTTACCTGTAGGGATTCTTGTTATGGATATTCGGTATCGGGTCATATACAGCAATGCTGTTGCATGGAATCTTCTTGGGACCAATGAGCTGGCAGTACAAGGTGTGGATGCCAAAGAACTTCTCCCGAACAATATATGGAGCTTACATGATAGGATCAAAGCAGGACAGCCGGTAGCAGAAAAAGAAATTCGTCTTTTACGGGAAAAAAGCAGTTCAACCCCAGTAGCTGTGAGTGCAACGAACATCCATGGTGAAGATGGGAATTATATTGGCTTTATGTTTGTTTTCAAGGATCTAACAGAGATTAGAGTACTTGAAAATAGAACTCAACGCATTGAACAATTGGCCACTGTTGGAAACTTGGCCGCTGGTATTGCCCATGAAATTAGAAACCCGTTAAGTTCTATAAAAGGGTATGTCACCTATTTTGGCAGCCTGTTCGAGGATAGCAGCGAAAATAGAAAAGCCGCAGATCTTATGGCAGAAGAGGTGGATCGGGTGAACCGGGTGATATCTGAACTTCTTGAATTTGCAAGACCTCCGGATCTGAAATTAAAGGAAATTAAGGTCAGTGACCTAATTGTTCACTCTATCCGCATTGTCTCTCACGAAGCCGAGACTGTGGGTATTCAAATAACGCCAATGATAGCACCTGGTCTTCCGTATCTAATGGCTGATTTGGACCGGCTTACCCAGGTCCTTTTGAATTTATACATCAATGCCATTCAAGCCATGACAAAGGGTGGAAAGCTGATAGTCAGGGCAGACCTGCAAGGTCCGAACCTTGTCATAGATGTCTCTGATACGGGGACTGGTATTTCTCTTAAAAATTTAAAACATATTTTTGATCCCTATTTCACCACTAAAAATAGCGGCACTGGATTAGGGCTGGCCATTGCCCATAAGATTGTAGAAAACCACAACGGATTCATCCAGGCAAGAAGTACTGAAAATTCAGGCACAACAATTTCAATTGTCTTACCCATAATAGGCGAAAAGGAAAATCCGATATGAAAGGACGCATCTTAATCGTAGATGATGACTTAGGGCATCTTACCATGCTCAATACCGTGCTGGGCAGCTTGGGTCACACAGTTGAAAAGGCAACCGATGGAGGACAGGCCATAGCGTCAGCCAAGGAAAACCCCTATGATTTGATTCTTATGGACGTCAGGATGTCCAGTATTGATGGTATTGAGGCATTACAACAGATCAAAGAAATTAATCCATCCATCCCTATCATTATTATGACAGCCTATTCTTCAGTGGACAAAGCAGTTGAGGCCATGAAACTTGGGGCCTATGATTATTTAACCAAGCCGTTAAATTTCGAAGAACTTAAAATTATAATCGACAGGGCCATGAGCCATTTGAAGCTATCCATAGAAAATAAGATCCTTAAAGAGAAACTTTTATCGGCCAGCAGTTTTTCGGACATCATTGGATCAAGCCGGGCTATGGAAAGGGTCATGGAAACTGCTAAAATTACCGCCAAATCTGATGCCAATATTCTTATTACCGGCGAAAGTGGAACAGGCAAAGAACTTTTTGCAAAGGCGATTCACAAAACCAGTTACCGACGAGACCATATGCTGGTGGTTGTAAATTGTGCCGCCTTGACCGAAACCCTTTTGGAATCAGAATTGTTTGGCCATGAAAAAGGGGCATTCACCGGTGCGGACAAACGACGTGATGGCCTGTTCAGACAAGCGGATAAGGGATCTGTCTTTTTAGATGAAATCGGAGAAATGCCCCTTTCCATGCAGGTAAAGTTGCTCAGAGCCATTCAGGAAAAAGAGATTCAAAGTGTCGGCAGTGACAACCCCATAAAAGTGAATGTTCGTATCATTGCCGCAACAAACCGTAATTTGGGAAAAGAGGTCATAAAAAAGGCCTTCAGAGAAGATCTTTTTTATCGCCTAAATGTCGTAAACATAGAGATCCCGCCGCTGAGACACCGAACAGGCGATGTCCCCATTCTATCTCAAAAATTTCTAAAAAAATATACCCGAAAGAACAGAAAAGCCCTGAAGGGATTCACCCCAATGGCAATGGATGCCCTGACGAAATATCAATGGCCCGGCAATGTGCGGGAACTTGAAAATGCCATTGAAAGAGCCGTCATTTTATCCATGGGGCAATATGTATCTGAAAAGGACCTGCCGATAAATGTGATGAAAGAGTACCGTCCGGAAGCCTCGTTTAAAACTCAGTTATCCCTGGGCGGAAAGTCTCTTGATGAAATTGAAAGCCTGGCCCTTGTTGAGACCTTAAAACAAACAAAAGGGAATAAGAGTGAAGCGTCCAAAATTTTGAATATCACCCGGACAACACTGAACAATAAAATGAAACGACATCACCTGTCTCTTGATCGCATACTGCCCACGGGGGAAATATGATTTCTTCTCCTTCAAATGGCGTGGTGACCTCAAAACTTATTCTTGATTCAAAGGCGTCTTCTGATCAATGAATTTAAGGCTTTGAATATAATTAACAAGATCCCATATTTGTTCTTCTGAAAAGAGTTCTTCCCAGGCAGGCATGGCTCCTTTCCCTTTCCTGATTTTCCAGGACAGATCCCCATCTTGATGATGACCTGCCATGGCCTTAAGATTACTGGGCCTTGGTGTCATATAGGGTGCATCCGGTCCTTTTCCGTCACCTTTAACACCATGACAACCTGTGCAGTCTTTGGTGTACAGATTCTTGCCTCGAAGAATGGATTCGTCTGTCAGAGGAATGGGGTTAATTCGAAGTTTTTCCTCCTGTGGTGCTGCCCAGTGCTGCATTTTTTGCTCTTTTTGTTTTTTATGCTTGTCTCCATGGGCCCATAGATAGGAACCGGATAAAAGAAAAAAAATCAGTATCAAGGCAGCAGTATATTTTCGGTAACCTTTCATTTTTTGGGCTCCTAATTAATTGACGTCTAAAGACACGGGGAGTTTTCAGGCTCCCCGTGTCCTTTGGAGATTAAAGATATTATTTCATTTCATGGGTAAAACTGTCCATGAGTTTGGCTTCTCCCAACAGCGCCTTGGCAGTAATGGAGTAGACTCCTTTTTGTTTCATATCAGCCGTAATACCGAATCCTTTGCTCATATACATGGCCATGGCTTTTTGCGGGGGTGCCGTGTCACCTTTTTTGATCATGAATCCGACTTTTCCCTCAAGAACGGGTTTATGATCTTTATCCATGATATAAACCATGATGTGATGGGGCTTATCCATATCTTTTTTGTCAGCGTCTTTGCCATCACGAAGATCCATGAGGTAATAGGAGAGCATATAACCGTCCACTACGGATTCATGGACGAGGGTTCCGATTTTGTCTGACGAAGACATGTCGTGGCCTTTCATGTCGTGGCCTTTCATGTCATCACTGGCAAAGGCAGAACAGGTTAAAATTAATGTGGCAAAAATAAGGGCGATGATGGGTTTCAAATTAAAGTTCATGGGTAAATTCCTTTCTTTAAAGTTTGTTTGTTTTATTGAGTTCCCAGTTTTTCCACAAATCGTAGATCACCGGGATGATAATTAAAGTCATAATGGTAGAGGAGACAAGGCCCCCCACCATGGGGGCTGCAATTCGCTTCATGATCTGGGAGCCGGCCCCGCTGCCGTACATGACAGGTAAAAGACCGATGAGGGTTGTGGCAACTGTCATGATTTTCGGCCGAACCCTGTCCACAGCCCCTTCAACAATGGATGCATGAAGGTCTGCGGCCGTATTCATTTGATTTTTCTCCTTTTTCCGTTTAAAAACCTCATCCAGGTATACCAGCATGACAATACCGGTCTCAGTGGCAAGGCCTGCCAGGGCGATGAACCCGACCCCCACGGCAACGGACATATTGTATCCCAAAATATAGATGAGCCAGAAGCCTCCCAGAAGGGCAAAGGGAAGGCTGGCCATGACAATGAACACTTCAATAATATTGTTAAAGTGAATAAACAACAGGATAAAAATCACCAGCAGGGTGGCCGGGACAATGATGTTCAAGGTTTTCCTGGCCTTTTCCATATATTCATACTGGCCTGACCAGACCAGGGAGTACCCCGAAGGCAGCTCAATATTTTCATCTACCATTTTACGTGCCTGTTTCACATAGGTGCCGATATCCATGTTTTTGATATCTACAAAGACCCAGGCACTTCGCTTAGAGTTTTCACTCTTGATGCCGGCCGGTCCTTTTTTGATGGAGATATCGGCTAGCTGAGTCAGGGGAACCTGGGCTCCGGAGGGGGTGGGAACCAATACCCGTTTGATCATGTCGATATTATCCCGAAACTCTCTGTTGTATCTAAGATTAACCGGATATCGTTCCAGTCCCTCAATGGTATAGGTAACATTCATCCCTCCGATGGCTGTTTTTATTATGTCCTGGACATCTTGCACATGAAGACCGTACCGGGCGATCTCTTCTCTTTTGATGGTAAAATCAAGGTAATTGCCTCCTGTGACCCGCTCGGAAAATGCAGACATGGTCCCTTTTTTATTTCTAAGCAGTGCCTCAATCTGTTCACCGAGGCTGGCCAGGATCTCAAGATCTGGCCCCATGATCTTAATACCCACAGGGGTTTTAATCCCCGTGGAGAGCATGTCAATTCTTGTTTTAATGGGCATGGTCCAGGCATTTGTAAGCCCGGGGAATTTAACTGCCTGCTCCAGATCGTCAGCCAGTTCCTGGATAGTAATATACCGTTCCTGTGGCAATATCCAGGTGAAGGGCGCCTGGAAGAGCCCGGGCCAGTCAGAATAAAACCAGTCAATGGGTTTCTTTCGCCATTCATGGAGAATCTTTCCTTTTATCTGTTCCGGCCAGATCCAGCTTAGGGGTTTTTTCAACCATCCGGGCCAATTGGAAAAGAACCGTTCTTTGTCAATCATTTCATACTCTACCTGGGGCCTCATCATGATCACAGTTTCGATCATGGACAAAGGAGCCGGATCTGTAGAGGTCTCTGCACGGCCAATCTTTCCCAGAGTACTTTTAACTTCCGGAAATCGCTGAATGATCTTATCTGTTTGCTGCAAAAGTTCTTTTGCCTTGGTAATGGAAATGCCCGGCAACGTGGTGGGCATGTACAAGAGGTCTCCTTCGTTCAGGGGCGGCATGAATTCACTTCCTACCCGACTCATGGGATACCAGGTAACGGCAATGGCAAAAAGGGAAACCAATACGGTGATTTTCCGCCATTTTAACACCAGCTTGATCATGGGCAGGTATATCCGGATCAAAAACCGATTCAAAGGATTTTTTCCTTCGGGCATGATTTTCTGTGGGGAAAGGCATAATCCAAGAAATATTGAAAACCCAAGGGCAAAGACCAAGCTCAGCTCCGGCAACTTAACTCCGGCAAGCCTGGCAATAATAACTGCCAGAGGGGGACCTGCCAGTGCAAGAAACCAGATTTTGCGCTTTTGTTTTCCCGGCAATTTGGGGTCTATGGTATTTTCCCGGACAAAAAAGGTCATGAGCACCGGAATAATAGTAATGGCCAGGATCGAAGATGCTGCCATGGCAGAGGTCTTGGTATAGGCCAGGGGCCTGAAAAGTCTTCCTGACTGTTCCATGAGGCTGAACACCGGTAAAAAAGATACCGTGATGATCAAAAGGCTAAAAAACAGAGCAGGCCCCACCTCTTTGGATGCATCAATAATAATCTGTGTGTGGCTTTTTTTCCCCCGATCCCGTTCCAGGTGTTTATGGGCATTTTCCACCATAACAATGGAGGCATCTACCATGACGCCTATGGCAATAGCAATCCCTCCCAGACTCATGATATTGGCATTTACCCCAAAGGGGTACATGATCATAAAAGACATCAAGATGCCCACGGGAAGAGTGAATATGGCCACAAAAGCCGACCTGAAATGGAGCAGGAAAATGATACAGATCAAGGCCACCACGATCATCTCTTCGGTGAGCTTAGTCTTAAGGGTTGCAACCGCCCGCTCAATCAAGGCGGATCTGTCGTATCCGGAGATAATCTCAACCCCTTCGGGCAACCCTTTTTCCAGGTCTTTTAATTTCTCTTTAACTCGCTTTATAACCTCCAGGGCATTCTCGCCGAACCGCATGATAACCACACCGCCAACGGTTTCTCCTTCTCCGTTCCATTCCAGGATACCCCGACGCAATTCCGGGCCAATTTGGATATTGGCAATATCCTTTAATAGAATCGGGGTTCCTTTCTCGTCAAAGGAAACAGCGATCTGTTCAATATCTTCAACCGACTTTATATACCCCAGCCCCCTGACCATGAATTCGGTTTCTCCCATTTCAATGAGCTTGCCGCCTACATCTGAATTGGAACGCTGGATCGCCTTTTTAATTTTCTGGATGGTAATATTGTAGGAGAGAAGCTTGTTGGGGTCCACTTCCACCTGGTACTGCTTGACAAATCCGCCTATGCTGGCAACTTCAGATACCCCGGGAACGGCGGTCAGTTCGTAGCGAACAAACCAGTCCTGGAGAGAACGAAGTTCTGCAAGATCGGTTTTGCCCGTGGTGTCTTTTAAAATATATTCATAGACCCAGCCCACCCCGGTGGCATCGGGGCCGAGACTTGGGGTGACCCCGGGGGGCAGTCTGCCGGATACGAAATTTAAATATTCCATTACCCTGGACCTTGCCCAGTAGATATCAGTACCGTCTTCAAAAATGAGGTAGACAAAAGAAACCCCAAAAAAGGAATATCCCCTGACCACTTTGGCAAAGGGCACACTGAGCATAGCGGTTGTCAATGGATAGGTGACCTGGTCTTCCACCACCTGGGGAGCCTGCCCCGGGTATTCAGTATATATAATGACCTGGACGTCGGAAAGGTCAGGAATGGCGTCCAAGGGTGTGTTAAACATGGCCAGGATACCGCCTACAATAACAAAAAAGGTTGTCAGGATGACCATGAATCTATTGTGCACAGACCACTCAATTATTTTATCTATCATCTGAAGGATTCCTCGTCTATTCCATGTCCTTGAAAAACTCGTCCGCAGGTTTGTCATCCATCTCATCAAAAAAATCATCGGAACCTTCTTTGACTTCTGTCTTTCCCTCCTTGGCAGGACCGGATTTTGATTCGATCATTTTTTGGATCGCCTCTTTAAGCTTGGATTCCGAATCCAGTAAGAACTGCCCGGACACCACAATATTTTCTCCTGCAGCAAGGCCGCTTAACACTTGAACCTTTTCTTGTTCCAGAAAAATTCCCGTGGTGATCTGCCTGGGAGTGAATTTCCCTTTACCCTTTGCCACAAAGACGATTTTTTTTTCTCCGGAATGAATGACGGCCTGAGAAGAGATAAACAATCCTGTTTTACCAGTGTTGGTATTGATCTTAATCTGGGCAAACATGTCCGGCTTTAATTCATCATTTGTGTTTTTAAAAGAAATCCGGATGATCACATCCCGGGTTTTGGGTTGCAGATAGGGAAAAATATAAGAGATTTTACCGGTGTGGACCTTATCCGGATTATAGGACAAGGTCATTTCAACTTCCTGCCCTTCATAAACCAGATTTTGTTCATATTCAAAGATATGAGCTTCTACCCATACGGTGGATAGATCGGCAATGGTAAAGAGGCTTGCACCGGTTTTTACATAGCTCCCTTCAATGACATTTTTATGGGTGATCACCCCCTGATAAGGGGATCGGACGGTCAAGGTTTTTTGAACCTGACCAGAATGTTCAATGCGCTTGATTTCCCGGTCTGCAATATCATAATACTGGAGCCTTTTCCTTGCTGATTCCAGCAGATCTTTGTTTAAATTACTTTTACTTCTCTGGTAATTTCTATAGGCCGAGAGGTATTCTTCCTGGGAGGCCAGTAGGGAGGGAGAATAAATTTCGTATAAGGGGTCTCCCTTGTTAACCATAAAACCAGTATAGTTTGCATAAAGCGTTTCTACCCAGCCGGAAGATTTCTGACTGATAATACCTGTCAGAGTCTCATCAAAAGTAACATGGCCATAGGTTTTGACGGTATGGTTCAAGGGACCTTTTTCAACGGACTCAACTTTCAAGCCCATGTTCTGTTCCACCACAGGGTTAATTTTAATGTCCACTCCGCCTACCAGTTCGTCCTCATACACCGGGACAAGTTCCATGCCCATCTTACTCTTACCAGGTTGATCATAGATCTCGGTAGGATCCATGGGGGCTTTCCAATAAACTACTTTTCGTTCCTTGTCATCGTCCTCTCCTGCCATCTCATCCTCATATACAGGGACAAGATCCATGCCCATCTTACTTTTGCCGGGTTCTTCATAGATCTCGGTAGGGTCCATGGGAGCCTTCCAATAAATGATCTTCTGTTCTTTCGTACCCTCTTGAGTTTCCTGTCCTGTTGTCGGGGCAACGGTACTGAGACCTGTCATTATATAAAAAACAACTGTACCCGTTATCAATGCAGTGAAGACAATGGTCAATCCAATCCCTTTTATTTTCATGAAGTTTTCCCCTGTGTTTTTATAATTTTTTACCCACAATATTTTCCAGTTCAGCAAAGGAGGTGCCAAGGTCAGCCTGTTTTTTAGCAATTGTCAATTTAACTTTCAGCCAATAGGTATAAGAATCAATGACTTGGGAAAATGGGATGGACCCGGCTTCGTATTCCTTGGTGGACACATCCAAGCTGGATTTTGCCAAAGGCAGAATTCTGTTTTGATATAAACTGAACTCCCTTCGGTTTTTGTCTGTTTTAAACCAGGCATTTCTCACCATCCGGTTTGTGGCATTTTCCTGGGAAACCAGGGTTTGTCGAAGACTTGACAGATTTTGCCTTGTTTGCGCAAGCCAGGGTTCATCCAACCCGTATAAGGGTTTGGTAGGACTGTTATTTTTCATGGCCGCCATGGTTTGGGTGGCAAAGGCCTCTTTAGGGGCGTTGGTACCCGTTGTGTTGATGATATCATTTTCAGAAGTTGAAAACCCCAGGGTAAGCGGCGCTTCTATCATGGATTCCGACATTTCCACCATGGACGTTAGTTTTCTGATCTGAAACTGGATTACTTTGAGTTCCTGGCGGTGCTCCCTGGCAATGGGAAACAGCGCTTCAGCCTGGGGCGTTTCGGGAGGCTGTGGGGCAACAACAGTTTTGCCTAAATCGATGTTAGCCGGTAGGCTTAAAAGTTCAAGAATCCGGATTTCTATATTTTTCTTTTTGGCTTTCAAGGTAACCAGATCTTCTTTGAGTTCTTCTATCTTAATATTGATCTTGATCACATCCTGGAAGCTGGTTTTTCCGCTTTTGTACAGGGATGTGGCGACCCCCTCAAGACGTCTAAACGCATCAATGGTCTCCATGGTGATTTTTGTTGATTTTACGACAAAAATTAAGTCCCAATAGACTGTTTCGATATCTCTGAGAACCTGTTTGTTAATAATTTGCATCTTTTCTATCAGCATGGCCACCTGGCTTTGAACAATACGGCCTTTAAGGGAGGACAACCCTGGAAAAGGATAACTCATTCGAATGGAATCCTTCCCTTTCAGGGGGCCAACCTTATTATTGATTGTCTTAGTGAAAGAGGCATATTGCGTAAGCGTGTTGTCCAGGTTCATGACCTGGTCAAAGGACTGAATTTCAGCCATTACTTTTTTTTGGGCGGCCTGGATAGCCGGATTGCGCAAGACAGCAATGACTTTAATCTCATTCAAGCGGATTTTTTGTTGAATATGTTTAATGAGCGCATCTTGATCAGAAGATATCCCGGAAAGCCGTTTGAGAATTTTTTCATCCACCCCCATCTCGACAAATCGGCTGTTCGGGTTGGAAATTTCTCGTTCATACCCCATTTTCAAGGTTTTTATTTCTGCAACGCCATGCGCATCATCAGGAAACGTCTCGGTTTCTTGAATACCGGGTTCGGCTATTATGGCAAAACTCTTTTGCGGAGTGTATTCTTCCAGGTCTTTTTTCATGCTGTCATAATTTGCATATAATAGTGATACCGAAAGAATACTTAGAATAAATATACCGCTTATTAGTATTTTCATTGATTCTCTCCTTCAGGTTCAGAGTTTTTCCTATCAAGAACTACTCCGGCCAGTCGTTCAAGCTGTACAAGGGTCTTACTATAATCAGTCTTTGCCCGTTCAAGGGATAGTTGAAAGTTATAGGCGGTTGCCTGGATCTCCAGGAAATCAGATAATTTCCCCTGTCCTTCCTGGAACCATGTCTCAGATGTTTTAACTGCTTCAAGGGCCTGGGGCAGCAGATCGTTTTCATAAAGGAGAATCAAACGATTTGAATTTTGAAGCTTAAACCAGAGGCGGCTGATCCTGGCTTTGGTTCTGTTAGCGGTCACGGTTTTATCTGCCATGGCTTTTGCTTTGGAAGCCTTTGCCTTCGCTGTTCGGCTTTTGTTTTTACCAAACCACAACGGAAGATTTAAACCCAGTTGTACCCCGACAGCATCATCCCCGGCATCCTTTGGAGGCGATGCCACATCTGGCTGGCCTATTCCCGCATAAAAAAGACCAAACTTGAATGAGGGTAAATTTTCATATTTGGAAAGTTGAATGGCTTCTTCTGACTTTAGAATGGCTTCTTCTGCAATAAGATTATCTTCCTGGTACATCATGGAGAGACCATAAATTTCGTCCAATGAATAAACCACCTGTTTTGGGGGAAGATTCATTGCTCTGCCAAGGGCCTCATTGGGGGGCCTGTTTAATAAAGTATTGATCTTTGTTTTTTCTGTTTGTTCCAGCTCCTGTAACAGCATGATGTCGTATTGAATCTGTGCAGTCTGCGCACGGGCCTTGGACACATCGTAGAAAAGAGCGTTGTCCTGGGCATAGGCATTTTGACTAATATTCAATAATTTTTGGTTCAAACCCAAGTTTGCTTTTGCCACATCAACGGCTCTCTGGATGTAAACCAATTCATAATAAGAAGAAGAAACAGCGGTGACTATATTTTTAACTGTTTTATCCACCATAAGCCTGGAGATCCTGACATCGGCCTCCAGTACTTTGCCCTTTTGTGACAAAGTCCCGGGAAAGGGAATTACCTGGGACAGCGTCAGGTTCCAGTCCTGGGGTCCTAACCTTGTTTCAATGGGCTTGGGGAAATAAGTGGTCATGAGCTGGGGATCTGGATAGCTTTTTCCAATCCTGTAGTTCTCGATAAAGATCTGCCAGGATTCCCGTGAAGCTGTAATAGAGGGATTTGACAAATATGCGTAGTGGAGTAGATCTGACAGATCAAGGCGCTCAGACAACCTGTCCTCTATTCCAGGAAGCCCCCCCTTTTCTGATGCAAAAGAAGTGTCCGGCGAAAAGGTCAAGAAGCCAAAACATAAAAAAACTGCTAATATAGTAAATAGTTTCATTGCAATTCCTTTTGCGTTAA
This sequence comes from Desulfoconvexum algidum, assembly GCF_055382125.1. Lineage (NCBI taxonomy): Bacteria > Pseudomonadati > Thermodesulfobacteriota > Desulfobacteria > Desulfobacterales > Desulfobacteraceae > Desulfoconvexum > Desulfoconvexum algidum. The sequence goes on from NZ_AP042394.1 coordinate 776,110, forward strand.
AGATATTAAAGCTATAAACCAGCACCAGACTCATTTTTCAGTCTGGCTGCATTGAATGGATTGAACAGAAGTCAGCTTAAAAGAATTGTTCTAAACTTTGGAAAAAAAGGGTGACTAATCAGTATTAAGTTTAAGGTAATGTACAAAGTATACTTTTTTTTATACGCCCTTACAATCTTTAAAATAGAGCCGATCCAGGTTTTCTACATCACACCTGGAAAAAATCCTTTGCCATTTTCTGATTGGTTCCATGGTCCATTTTATAATGGCCTACAGTATCATGATTCATATTCTGATCACTCATATTTTTATCCAAAAGTTTTTTGGATTTAGTTGGTTCTTTCGTCCAATATGAAAAAAATATTTGCACAAGGTATGCCAAGTCTTTTAAATTTGAAAAAAAGAATAATTTCTGAATAAAACCCATTACTTTTAAACTTTTTGCGATTATTAGGAGAATATTGATACAGTTAGCAACCTGGTTTTGTATGTATGAATTGTCTAATTTTTAGACAGTGTATAGAGAAAGGTGTTTAAAAATTAACCGGATTGGATTCTCTGCTCCGCCATGGTAAAAGCAATTGTATAGAATGAGTATAAAGAAAGATGGGGGTGGAAACTGAGTTTTTATAAAGAGTATATTTTGCCTGGGATCGTTTACCATTTATGTAGCAGCAGCCCAATCACTCGACAACGGGAAAAAATCGTTTTCCAAGCAAGGGGTATGGGAATAAAGCGTTAGCCAACAATGTTTTCTATTATCCGCAGTGTCATTGGCTTATCCACCCCCTTTAGTTCAGCGGAAAATGTTTTTTTAATCTGAATTTGATCCTTTGTGTAGTGGTATACCGATTCCGAGATAACGATTTCCTGCTTCTCTGCCTTGGCCTGAATCCGGCTTGTAATATTTACGGCGGATCCTACAACCCCATATTTTGCCCGGGTATCAGATCCGATATTCCCGACAATTACCTGGCCGGCATTTATTCCAATGCCCATACCCAGTCCGGGCAATTTCTCTTTTTGCATTTTTTTGTTAAAAGCGGCCATTTCAGACTGCATACGAGAGGCGCACTGAATGCAGCAAAGCGATGTGTCAGAGGCAGGTCCAGACAGCGGCTCAAAAAATACCAGTATCGCATCTCCAAAAAAATCAACAATAATGCCATTGTGCTCCTGAATGATTTTTATCATGTGGGAAAAATACTGATTCAGAACCCGGATGATAATTTCAGGACTCAATGTTTCTGAGAGTGCTGTAAAACCCCTGATATCAGACATCATCATGACCACTTCTCTTCTTTTGCCTCCCAGTTTTCCAGCATCTGGATGTTTTAACAAATATTTTGCAAACTCCGGGTCAACATATCGGCCAAAGGAATCCCTTATGAAATCCCGTTCTATCAAACCTTTTACCATGTCATTATAGTTATCCACCAATTGCCCTATTTCATCCTTGCTACTCGCTTTGATGGGAGAACCATATTTTCCGTTTGCGACCTTTTTAGCATTTCTTGACAAGATTTTTATCTGGCTTACGATTTTACCGACATGTGTTCTGATAAGTATTAGGATGATAAAAATTAGACCAGCACTGCCTATAGCAAAAACATTTCTGTATTGGGTGATTGGCTTTAGAATGCTTTTTCCCTTTGCAAATAAGATAATCGTCCAGGGTATTTGTTCAAGCTTATAAAATCCTGCCACCATATCCGGAGGATGTCCTTCTGATTGAACCGTGCCAAAGGAATCGGCCTCCATTTTATTCAAAATTGCTTTTTCCAATGGGTCATTTTTCCCACCCAGAGTCTGCCGGCCTTGCATTGTCATATTGGTATGAGCCATATATTTGCCTTCCTGATCAACAATACATGCCATATCACTTTGCCACCATCCAAGCTTTATGATGTCCTTGAGCAGGTAATTAAAGCTCATTTTAACCTCAATTTGGCCGTTATCATTTCCTCTTACATCAATTAATGTCAAAATCAACGTCACGGTTTCATGCCCTACATCGCTATCATATTCCGGATCAGAAATTTTGGATATTCGGCTGTGCTGGAAATGCATCATCCCATGTTTAACCATCATTGAATTTTCAGGGACTGAAATGAGGTGATCCTTTTTTGATAAATTTTTAAACTCGACATCAATAACGCCTTCCAGGGTTTTTATATGATCCAAAATGGTATCCGGGGATATCGGCGTCTCCTTTTTTTTAGAAAGTTGAAACAACATTTCCATTAACTCAATGGGTTTTAAAAGACGCATTTCAATATAGTGGGCTGCTCGTTGAAGTTTTAGCACAGCCGATTCATTCCACTGATCGAGGATGACATTTCGAGTATACAAAAAACTTAAAATTCCTCCGGAAAAGATGATCAAAAATACGGGGAACAATAACAATACGATTAGTCTTCCCTGAAGGGTTTTAAAATTTAATTTTTTGATAAGCATAATAAAAAGTCCATCTCTGAAGAGTAAATTGAATAATTTTTAATTTATTTATTGGGGTCCTGCACAGTACAAAATATATCCCATGAACCCAAAAAAACCAAAGACCAAGACTAAAAAGAAAACCAAAGATATCATAATTCCCCTGCTCCTTTTTTATAGGTTGTATGATTTATGATTAAAAATCAATTAAGCAATTGTTGTACCAAATGTTTCACCATCACAAGATTTATATCTTTTACCGTTCTTTGGGTGTAACTTTGCACAAAAAAATTAAAATAAAAAAATCACTGATTACATAGGGGAGGGCAACATGAAAATAGGCTCATACATTAAATGAACGAATCTATATCATGTTGCATAGAAAAATATGAAAATTTAAAATGCTTTTCATATATAAAAATTCCAGTGCCATGGGTGAGTCTTTTGTCTATGATTGTCGGGCAGTAAAATATATTTCCTGCCCCATGATTTGATCATCCAGTAATCGTTTTTAGGTCCACCTAACAGAAAAGGTGAATGCAAGTATTCGCTCTCCAGAGGTATTAAACGCAGGTTACATGATGTACGACTACGACTCTCTTGACAAATTATCATCCGCTCTTATTCTATTTAGATACCACATTGTGGTCATTTTAATTATTCATAACTAACACTAATTTAATTATAGCTTTTCGATATTTTCTCGCCATTTATTATGGTACGGAAACATAAGAGGGATAAAATGATTATTCACCAGAGGGAAATAAGTTATACGAAGAACTATTCGGAGTTTTTTGAGACACTTGTCAAGATCAAGGAATATATGGGGGAAAAATATCCTGAAATCTCGATAGATCTCATGTACAATTTAGCAGGACAGAGGGGCCGAGCAACGATTCAGACACGCTATGCTTCGCTGGCTGACTACGAGCGAATCGATGCCGAAGTTGATAACGACGAGGAGTATTCGAAGCTGTTTGAGCCTATCATAACCGCTACCGGGGACCTGCCCGTAGATCAGTTCTATCGCATAATTTAAAAACTACAGCCACATTTATTCAGACGGCACAAACACAGAGAAATTCGTTATACCAAAATGGAGGTATTCAAAAATGAGTGATGATAAACAGAAAACATTATGCGCCCATATAGAAGAAGAGTTGCAGGTCAAAGACCCAAAGGCCTATATTGCACTTATCAAACCGGCCACCCATTACTGCGAAGGCTGTGGACGCAGCACAGCAAAGGCCGAAAATGTGTGTAAACCGCAAAAGTTCTAATAAATAAGGAGCAGCCCCATGGAGGATCTCCATCGTAAACCTTTTGAATCCTGCCGGATGGGGGATCCCTTGATGACCCCTGAAGAGATTAAAGTTCAGAGAACTAACATTCCATATTGGGAAATCGTTGACGTCTGCGGTGTGAAAAAATTACACAGGGAATTTAAGTTTAAAAACTTTCAACAGGCCCTGGCCTTTACCAACAGACTGGGAGAGATTGCAGAGAAAGAAGACCATCATCCATCCATCTTAACCGAGTGGGGCAGGGTTTGTGTGACTTGGTGGACCCATACGGTACAGGGGCTTCATATCAATGATTTTATCATGGCCGCCATGACGGACAGGCTTATATAGCGTATCCGATAGTTGAAAAATTACCGGCTTGTTTGACAAGGCTACCAAAATAAATTGAGCCAAACAGTATCAATTTTGATCATAAAAGGAAAATTTTATGAAAAATGACGCTGATAATAAAAATGACGCCAGTGAACTCAAATGCCCTGAATGTCAAGCGCAATTAAAGGCGAGGAGATCACGAGTGCCGGATAAATGTGAGATGGTTTGCGGTGGGTGCGGACAAAGTTTTGATGTGTGTAATCTTGAAACGCTGGACGCACTTAAAAAGAACTCTTGAGCCAATTTATAAAGTGGAATAATTTGTGATAAAAAGAATTCCGGAATGCTCATTAATCCTGAATAATTCCCTTCTAAAATCATGATTTTATCAATGGCAATGGTGAGACGATCCTTGGTTCTATTCCTGCTCCAAAGATCGACCAGTGCCTTCTCTTCAAAGGGCCATTAAGCAACTATAATTTGCCCTCAGCTAATGTTGACCCCGGTCCGGCTAACGGTCTAAATGTCTTTTTTGATGATCCACAGAAGGGACATTCCCAAGCATCCGGAAGATTTTTAAAAGCTGTCCCCGGAGGGGTATTTGTCTTTGGTTCGCCTTTGTCAGGGTCATAAACATATCCGCAATTGTGTATTTGACATTGATACATATCTTTTGGGTCTGCCATTTTTATTCTCCTTTTCTAAGTAAATTAATTCAATGTTAAACGATCAAAGCGGGGTATATCGTAACCCACCTCATAGATGACATGAACCGTCCCATTTGCTATAGATGAGAGAATGAAACACAACCGCCACGAAAAAGGAGGCGACTCATGAAATAAATTATAGACAGATTCTCAAATATGGTCAAGGGAACTGTTTCTGGATTTGATCGTATCGTATTAAAAGGATGAGGATTTCAACCACTTTTTTTGTCGGAACTCCGGTGAAAGATTGATTCGGTAGCAAAAGACACAGTCGAAACTCTTCTTGAAATTATGAAATCCTCTTTGGCATCAGGAGAAGATGTTATGATTTCAGGGTTTGGTAAATTCCAGGTCAATGACAAGGCGGCACGGAAGGGAAGGAACCCGGCTACCGGGGAGGACATGGTGCTGGGTAAAAGACGGGTTGTTACTTTTAAATGTGCTGGAGTGTTGCGGGATCTGATAAATGGGGCGGAATGACAGGAGATGTTGAATTTACACGACAAACATTGCAGACCCATAATTAATCTATGGTATTTTGAATGTTGCAGTTCTGAAACTAAAAAAAGGCTGCCATAATTTCTTAGTGACAGCCTTTTTTAGAAAAGGAAAAAAAGATGAAAAAACTAACTTGTAGTTAATATTTATTAAAAGCAAATATCCTGCCAATGCACTAAAAATTTTTATTTTTATTTAATTTATTTTATAAGGCATTGAAATAAAGATATTTTCATTTGATTTTATAATAAATTCGTATGTACATAACCTGAACGGAATAGTTCGGATACTATAATGAAGTTCAAAAATTTGAACATGGTCTGAAAAATTTTTAGATAATTATCTATAAGCCCCTGGAATTATATTACAATCACAAGTTTATTTTTCTATACTCAGAACAATAAAATAGTGAATTCTATTAGAATACAGTAAGTTGGCTTAATTACTTTATTGATTTAGCTCTTGATCAAGGTTATATTTTTTGTTTTGATGAACAATCCACTTCAATCTCGGGTAATCTCGCTCCACTAAACCATGATCCTTGACCCAGGATTTTTGACTAATTTTTTGGCAAGGCGCAAAATTTTTTCGTTCCTGGCCCAGTTGACGGTCATGGCTCCAACAGGACATTCCCGGGCGCATGTATAGCAGTGTTTGCAGGTCTTCTGATTGATTGTTTTGACCCCGTCAAGCCCTTTGGTGATGGACTTTGTGTCGCAGTTTTTGAGGCATAAACCGCAGTCCAAGCATTTGGAGACATCGAAATGCACAGGGGCCAGAGATTTGAGCTCCAGCGTTACAGGAAGGAACCGGTCCAAAAAAGTCAGGAGCGGGTTGGGGGACTTGAGGCGTTTTATATCAAAGCCGGAAAGCTCTTCTTTTCCGGCTTTTTCTGCAATAATTTTGACGGCTCCGACAAACTTGGCAAGCATGGCATCATCGGGCTGGCCCTTGCCAAATTCCGGGTACACTTCACCCAGACATTTACCTTTTCCGTCCATAAAATTGTGGTGTCCCACCAAGGCAGCGCCACCCAGAACCTTTGCATCCCGTTTTTCCAACTCCCGGGCCAGCACATAAGGGACCTGGCTGGAAAATACGTTTCCAAAGGTGCAAAAAACAAAGCCTGCTGCCCCTGATAAATTAGGAAGCCTGGCGATCCTTTTCTGAGCCATGTCCGGAACCGCCCAGAAATGGACAGGGGTCCCCAGAATAATCAACCCAGGCTTTTTCATCTCAACCGGATCAAAATCCATTAAGGAGGCTGTTTCCACCCCCCAGCCACAATTTTTTAACGTTTCTTCCGCCAGATCCGCCAGTTTCTTTGTATTACCGGAGTTGGAATAATACAGAACCCAGGCTGTCTTTTTCTGCACCATAATTTTTACTTTCCTTATTCTAATCTTTCTTGTTTTTTGTAGGCACAAAGTCATGCTGCCTTTTCGTATGTTTTCTGATTATATTCAAAATCCAGAGGGCTTACAAGTCCTATAGACAAGGATGTCTTCTTTTGCGGTTATAAAATATTTCAATATATTCAAAAATACTACTTTTGGCTTCATGCCTGGGTTCATATGTTTCTAACAGTATGAAAGAAAGATTCAGCAGGGGTATGCTCAATGCAATTGCCTTGATGGCTCATACTTTGTAGTATTTTATAAACTTTTCATAAATGAAAATGTAATTTCTAATACCAATTGGGGGCTTGGGCAGAGGTCGGGGTGGAATGCGGGTGAACCGTTGATTGCAATTGTCAGAATTGTTCAATCCGTGAGCTGTATCCCACCCCGGCCGGTGCTGTGCGGATCATTCGGGTAAGGGGCATGCCCATTTTTGAGCAGTATGAATTGATTCATATGATTGAAATAACAGATAATGGAGTCTTACAAATGCCAGTGAACACCCTAAAATACTGCTTTGTCCTGAGCCGTTATAGACATTTTTCAACAAATGTTTTATATCGTTATTCTCAGGTTGAAGTTTAACAACTACAAACAATTTATTGGAAAACTATGACGCCCTTTTTTCTGTCACAAATTTTCATTGGTTTTGCAATTTGTTGCGATTCACTTTCTTTTCAATTTAAAGAGCGAAAGAAAATTTTAAGTGTTCTGGTCATCTCCTGCGTTCTTATCGGGTCTCATTTTGCTCTTCTGGAACAGTGGACCGCTGCTGGGCTCGCTGGGCTATCCTCATTACGATTTTTAGTGAGTATAAAGACAACTTCAAAGAAAACGATGTGGATTTTTATCACCCTGTCTTGCCTCATAGCGGTGGTTACCTATGACGGATATTTAAGTATTCTTACTGGCCTGGGGTCTGTTTTTGGTACTGCTGGCTCCTTTTCTAAAAACGATAAACATCTTAGGATGTTCATGCTTGTTGGTACTGGGTTTTGGCTAACTAACAATATCTTGATTGGTTCACCAGCAGCTGTCGCAATGGAGGGGCTTTTCATTGGAAGCAACCTACTTGGCTATTATAGATTTTATATTGAACCAAGCTTGGGAAGCAGGAAGTAGGTAGAATAACAACCGGCTTTGCCACCTGGCCTGTTCCTGCAAACGCAGGCAGGGGGCTTGGGCAGAGGTCGGTGCGGGATGCGGGTGAACCGTTGATTGCAATTGTCAGAATTGTTCAATCCGTGAGCTGTATCCAACCCCGGACGGTGCTGGGGATCATTCGGGTAAGGGGCATGCCCATTTCTGAGCAGTATGAATCGATTCATATGATTGAAATAACAGATAATATTTGATATGATTCTTAGGAACGTGTCCCGGCCTGATCCTGCACAAATGGCATTAACCATGATCATCAGGTCCGGCGGCTGCAATTTTTAGTGAAAGGTGATCCATGGAATCTTTATTATATGTTGGCGGATTTGTGGCAATATATCTGTTCTTGCAGATGTATCTGCTGCCAAAGATGGGCGTATCAACATGAATGCGCAATGCCTGTCAGGTGACAGACAAAGAAAAAAAATCAGATTTAATGAATATAAACAAGGACTGAATCTGAAACCGTATAGCCCGCAAAGCCCATGAATCCCATGAAGATTGGATCGAATGAAGGGGTATTCCTTTCATCTGTTCATGGGCTTTGCAGGTAAAAAAAGGTCAACTTGATTTTTAATCAGCTTGATTTTCAACCAACCTGGGTATTTGATATCCCCCCCCCCCTCTTTTTTAAAAATTTTCATTGTATTTTTGCCCTGCTGCTTGACAGCTATAATCTTTCTGTTCTATATACAAAGTGCAAAGCGTTGGTTTACACTTTTTGATGTTACTTTTACAAACAGGATTCCCCATGAAGGATTCAGATCCAAAGCCTGTGAAAAAAAACAATCAGCCCCTGCTCAAGATGAAGCAACTGGCAGATGCCACAGGCGTTGCCAAATCCACTATCCTCTTGTATGTGAAAAAGGGATTGCTGCCGGCACCTGTGAAAACCAGTCCCAACATGGCCTACTACGATCCCCTGTGTATTGAAAGAATCGCCTTTATCAAAAAAGTTCAGGTAAGTCACAGGCTCCCCCTTGCCGCGATTAAGGGGTTAATCCGGGAGATGGACCAGGGACGGGATATCGCCCCGTTGCTGGAGCTTCAGTCCATGCTCTTCGGGTCAGCCGGGGAAACCCTGGATCGGGACCATTTTTGCAAGGCCACAGGGCTTAGCAGCTCCCAAATGGCCGCATTGTGCCGGTTAGAACTCATTTCTCCCCTTGAAAAAAATGGGTTTGACGACCAGGATCTGGCCGTGGCAAGGCTTCTCAAGGAATGTCTGGACCTGGGGGTGGCACCTTCCGACCTGGCATTTTATCCCGAGTTTGCCAGGCAGATTGTGGACAGAGAAATTGGGCTGCGGGAAAAGTATACAACGGGTTTGGACTTTAAGGAAAACGCAGGCCTTACCCTGGAACTGACCAAACTTGCCAGGGGGCTTCGCCCCTATATCATAGATCGGACCCTGACCAAGAGCTTATTAGAATTTAAAGGACTTAATAAAATTTAATTTGGAGGCAGTATGACAGATCCCCTTTTTAATCCCATCAAGATCAATACCCTGGAACTTTCCAACAGAATCTATTTGCCGGCCATGCACCTTGGCATGGCCAAGGAATTTGAGGTGACCGATCAGATTGTTAATTTTTATGCCCAGCGGGCAAAGGGGGGGGCCGGCATGATTTGTGTGGGGTATGCCACCGTTGATGAATTGTCCGGTAACACCCAGAACATCGGAGCCCACGCGGATCGGTTTATTCCGGGATTGACGCGTCTGGCGTCTGCCATAAAAGAAAATGGGTCCCTTGCAGCCGTCCAGATCAACCATGCCGGCCGGTATAATTTTTCATTTTTTCTCGACGGAAAACAACCGGTGGCTCCTTCTGCCATTGCCTCCCGCATGACCAAGGAGACGCCCAAGGCCATGACAATTGAGGAAATTAAACAGACGGTGAACTCCTTTGCCACCGCCGCCGTTCGGGTTCAAAAAGCCGGGTTTGATGCCGTGGAGGTGCTCAGCGGCACCGGCTACCTGATCTCTGAATTTTTGTCCCCCCTGACCAACCAGAGAAGTGATGAATATGGCGGCAGTCTGGAAAACAGGATGCGCTTTGGCCTTGAAATCCTGGCGGCCATCCGAGAAAAGGTGGGACCGCTGTTCCCTTTGATTGTCCGCATGAACGGCAACGACTTCATGCCCGGGGGCAATCCCCGGGAAGAACTTATCGAGTATGCCAAGGCTTTGGCCAAAGGCGGCGTGGATGCCTTGTGCATAAATGTGGGCTGGCATGAGGCCCGGGTTCCCCAGATTGTGGCCCAGGTGCCAAGAGGCGCCTTTGCCTATCTTGCCCGTGGCATAAAAGAGGTGGTGGATATCCCGGTGATTGCCAGCCATAGGATCAATGATCCCAAAGAGGCCCGGGAGGTGATCCAGGAAGGGTATTGCGATATGGTGGCCATGGGCCGCAGTCTCATTGCCGATCCCATGCTGCCCCAAAAGGCCAGGCAGGGAAAGGAAGACCAGATTGTCCATTGTATTGCCTGTGCCCAGGGGTGTTTTGACAATCTGTTTAAACTCAAACACGTGGAATGCCTGTGTAATCCCCTGGCAGGGTATGAACAAGAAGAAAGCTTGCCTGTTACCTCCTGTAAAAAAGTATTGGTGGTCGGGGGGGGCGCTGCCGGGATGACAGCGGCCCTGACGGCCTTTCGAAGGGGGCATTCGGTCACTTTGTATGAAAGCAGCCATCGTTTGGGAGGCCAGCTGCACCTGGCGGCTGCCCCTCCCGGAAGACAGGAGTTTGCCCAGCTTGCCCGGGATCTTGAGACTCAAATGAGAGTCTTAAAAATTCCTGTGGTCCTGAATACCTTGGTGGACAAAGGTTTGATAGAGGCCATGGCACCCGATGTCGTTCTTCTTGCCACCGGGGCCAAGCCTTTGCTTCCCCCCATTCCCGGTCTGGAATTGCCCCATGTGGTAGATGCATGGGATGTTTTGGAAAACAAGGTGGACACAGGCAGGCGGGTTGCCATCATCGGCGGCGGGGCCGTGGGCGTTGAAACCGCCCTGTTCCTGGCGGAAAAAGGCACCTTGTCGGCGGACATCTTGAAGTTTCTTTTTGTAAACAAGGCAGAGACGCCTGAAACCCTTTTTGAAATGGCGACAAAGGGGAGTAAACAGATTTGTGTGATTGAGATGATGGACCGGGTGGGAAAGGATATTGGTAAATCAACCAAATGGGGAATGATGCAGGATCTGGGCCGTTTCGGCGTCACAACCATTACCTCGGGAAGGGTGACAAAAATAATTGAAACTGGGATTGAATATGCCCAGACTCCGGGCGAAGAAACCCCAGGAGCTTCCCCTGGTGGAGCCACACAACAGATCGAAGTCGATACCGTGGTGGTGGCGGCGGGATCTGCCTCCCATAATCCCCTTGAGCAAATTGTAAAACAAATGGGCTTGGCCTTCCAGGTGATCGGGGATGCCGGCAAGGTGGGTACAGCCTTTGATGCAGTCCATGCGGGATATCGGGCTGCCCGAGATATTTAGTGTTCCTGATCTGAAAGCGGGTTCAAGGTTTTGGGAGAAATTCAAGATTCTGGTCGAAAAAAGCCTCCACCCGGTCTGAATAGGCCGGGAGGGAGGTTGCTTTTAAGATCTGTTTCAAGGGTTTTTCGCTCTCTTGAAAGGAGGGGCCCATATAATTCCAAAACCCTTTCATCCGGCTGGCCAAATGGGCAGGCCCGGAAAAGATTTTGTCGTATTCAGCTAACAGATCGTCATGGAATCCCTTTAATCTCTCGATTCTGGGGGTGCTGTTTTTTTGCGTTTGTTTTATTTCTTCGGCCAGAAAAGGATTGGACAGGATGCCCCTGCCGATCATGAACTGGTTGATATTGGGGAATCGGTCCCGAACTTTTTTAAAGGAAGCAAGATCAATTATATCTCCGTTATAGGTAAAGGTGTGGCGACTGCTTTGGATGGCTTTTTCAAAGGCATCATGGTCTGAAGTGCCTTCGTACATCTGGATACCGGTCCTGGGGTGGAGGATGATTCCTTCCAAGGAGTGTCGTTCAAACATGGCCAGCAAAGAATATATTTCATCCTTTGATCGCCGGCCCAGACGGATTTTAACGGAAAGGGAGGCGGATATGTTGGGGATGATCTGGCCAAGCAGTTCATCAATTTTTGCTGGATAGGGGAGCAGCCCGGATCCCCGGTGTTTTTTCGCAATTTTTGAATGGGGGCAGCCCAGGTTCCAATTGATCCGGCGGTGACCCATTTCATACAAATGTCTGGCAAGGAAGATAAAGTCCGCTGACACATTGCCCAGGATCTGGGGGATGACCGGCAACTGCCGGTTATTTTCCGGGGCCACATCTTTTAACCGTGTCGGTTTGAGCCGCTGCTGGCCCATGGTGGAAATAAAGGGGGCCATTGCTTCGTCAATGCCAAAAAAATGTCTGGCCCAGACATTTCTAAAGGTGACATCGGTAAATCCCTGGAGGGGGGCCAGTATAATCACTATATTGTCAGTATTCATGGGGTGTTTTTCAGCCTCTGGGGATCTTGAAAATTCTTAAAAAATTAAAAAAACTTTGACAAGTATAAGAACGATAAATTATACAGTCAATATTTTTTGGTCCTTTCTATACATAACATTAATGCGGATTGCAAGGAGTGTCTTAACGGTATGAAAGAGCTTTACAGAGAAGTGATCCAGATCAACCAGATGGATGACGATTCCAACAAGGAAGAACGGGCAACGCTATTTTTTAGAAAATTAAATGCCATGACACTTCCCCTGCAGTTTAACTGGGCCAAAGAAATTTTTGAAGACCTCCATGTAAAGGAAACACCGGATAAAACAGCCCTGATATGGAATGATATCCATACCCTTGAGACCCGCACCTATTCCTATGGCCAGGTGCTGGAACGGGCAAATAAATTGATAAATTTTTTGGCAGGCAAGGGGATCGGCCACACGAATAATATGTATATGATGACCCCTCTCTTGCCTGAAATTTGGTTTGCAAGCCTTGCCTGTATCAAGGCCGGAATCGTGTCTGTACCCACGGCCACCACCATGACATCCCGGGAACTTGAATATCGGTTTGAAACCTATCGGCCGGATGTGGTCATGGCCGATGAGGCCTCGGCCGATTTGATTGACCGGGCAGCGCAGGAGACCGGGATCGCGCCCAGGGTCAAATTGGTCCTGGGGAAACGAGAGGGATGGATCTCCTTTGACGAGATCCAAAATCAATCCACTGAGGCAGCAGCAGCAGATACGGCCTCCGATGAAATCCTATTTTGCTTTTTTACCTCGGGTACAACCGGCCTTCCCAAACGGGTGGGACATACGGCAGTTTCCTATCCCCTGGGGCATCTGTCCACCACCGTCATGATCGGTGTCAAACCCGATGATATCCACCATAACCTGAGTGCACCCGGGTGGGCAAAATGGGCATGGTCCAGCTTTTTTGTCCCCTTTAACGTGGGGGCAACCGCCACCGGGTTTCGGTTTTCCGTATTGGATGGGGAACAATACCTGGATGCCCTTTCCCGGAATCATGTGACGACCTTCTGCGGTCCGCCAACTGCCTGGCGCATGTTTGTGAACATGAATCTGGAGTCCTTTGACCTGTCAACCTTGAGACAGTCCATCAGTGTAGGAGAACCCTTAAATTCCGAGGTCATTACCCGGTGGAAAAAATATACGGGTACAGAAATCAGGGATTTTTACGGTCAGACCGAATCCACGGCCATGATCGGAAATCCTCCCTGGATGACGGGAAAAATGCGCTCGGGTTCCTTTGGAAAACCATCGTTCATGTATGACGTGGCCCTGGCAGATGATGAAGGCAATGAGATCATAGAACCGGATCAGGTGGGGCATATCGTTGTTAAATTGGACAATTGGCGGCCCATTGGCCTTTTTTCAGAATACATTGGCAATCCGGAAAAAATGAGTTCTGTATTTGTGGATAACTTTTATTATACCGGAGACAGGGCTTCCTTTGATGGGGATGGGTATTGGTGGTTTGTGGGGCGGGCTGATGATGTGATCAAATCATCGGATTACCGTATCGGGCCCTTTGAAGTGGAAAGTGCCCTTTTGGAGCACTCAGCGGTTGCTGAAGCTGCAGTTGTGGGGGCCCCTGATCCCAACCGGTATCAACTGGTCAAGGCCTATGTGATCTTAAATTCCACCTATGAAGGGAACAGGGAACTTGCCCTGGAGCTGTTTAAACACACCATGAATATCCTGGCCAAGTTCAAGATTCCCAGAATCATTGAATTTGTCGCTGAGGTACCCAAGACCATCAGCGGGAAAATCCGACGGATTGAGCTCCGTGAAATGAGCCTGCAGAATACTGAAATTGATGCCACAGAGGAGAGTAAAGAATATTGTTATTGGGATTTTCCGGAACTGAGTTTAAAAAATAAAAAATAAGGGGTGCCTAGGCGTTAATTGATAATGCCTATCCTTAATTGATTTGCCCTTTTTTGATCTGGTATAGTTGAACCGGTTTTTATTATCGGGTCAGGGAAAGGGCATTTCCACTTCCACTTCGCTACTGCCGCCTCTGGAAAATTTTGCATCGGGATATCTTTTTTGGAACACCTTGAGCATTTTTCGGTTTTCCGCAAGAACCGTGGCAGTGAATTGCTTGTAATGGTTTTCTTTTGCAATGGTTTCCAAAGATGCCAGAAGAAAGCTCGCTATCCCCATGCCATGGAGGTTCTCCTTGACCAGAAAGGCCACTTCCGCTGCATCGCTTCCAATATCGGCATAGGAGCCAATGGCCATAATCTGTTTGCGCTTGCCAAGCTGCATCAGGCCTATCAGGGTCATGTTTCGTCGATAATCCACCTCAGCCCATTGCTCCTGGAGCATTTTTCTGGAGAAGACCTTGCGTTTGTTGAAAAATCGATAATAGATGGACTCTTCCTGGAGGGAATAGAAAAAATGGCGGGATTCAAATTCATCCGAGGGTAACAGCGGCCTGAATTCAACCCGTTTGCCATTGGCAAGCTTCATGGAATAATGATAGGAATCTAGAAACAAAAGATCCTGGCTGGTGGGGGGCAGCTGGTCCGGGAAGATATAATGTCTCCTTTTGGCTTGGCGGATCAGTTCTTTGCGAAACTTGGGGTGGGCAATCTGGGCCAGTTCCATGACCCGCTGGAAAATGCTTTTCCGCCCCATTTCAGCAATGCCGTACTCGGTGACGATGATGTCGATATCCCCCCTTGTGGTGGCCACACCGGCGCCTTCACTCAAATGGGGGACAATACGGGAGACGGCTCCGTCCTGTGCGGTTGAGGGGATGATGATAATGGAAAATCCTCCCTTTGACATGGAAGACCCCCGGATAAAATCCACCTGATCTCCGATCCCGCTGTAAAAAAGGTATCCCTTTGAGTCGGAACAGATTTGGCCCGTGAGATCCACTTCCAGGGCAGAACTGATGGAAATGAAATTGTCGTTTTTGGCAATCACATTGGGGTCATTGACAAAATCCGAGGACTTAAAATAGAACATGGGGTTGTTGTCCACATAGTCATACAGGGCTTTGGAACCCATGCACAGGCTTGCCACCACCCGGTCCGGTAGATAGTTTTTTTTCCGATTGGTAATCACTTTGTTTCGAAACAAGGGCAATAGGCCATCGGTGATGACCTGAGTGTGGATGCCCAAATCCTTTTTGTCGGCAAGATAGGGCAGTATGGCATCGGGCAGGTGGCCAAATCCGATCTGGATGGTGGACCCGTCATCCACCAGCATATTGACATAGTGGCCGATCCGCTCCACCACCTGCTGGTTTTTGATGCCTGGCAGGGATTCCAAAAGGGGTTCTTCATATTCGACCAGAAAGTCGATTTCATCAATGTGAACCACCGAGTCTCCCCAGGTTCTTGGCATCTGGGGATTGACCTGGGCAATGACAACCTCGGCATTTTTCATGCCCGAAAGGGTGATGTCTACGGAAATACCCAGGGAACAATAGCCGTGTTTGTCCGGGGGGCAGACCTGGATAAGGGCCACGTCCAGGCCGATTTCATGATTTTCAAATATTTGGGGAATCTGGGACAGGTAGACCGGAATATAATCAATTTTTCCTTCAAAGGCGGATTGGCGCATGAGAACAGAGATAAAAAACAGCTTGATGGAAAACCGGGAAAGAAAATTTTTGTCGTTGACATAATCGGACAAGGTGGAGGAGAGCATCTGATAAATAATGATATCCTGGATGGACAGGTCTTCGACCATGGCTTTGATAAGTCGTTGCGGCTCTCCGCAGCCGGTTCCAAGAAAGACCCTGCTGCCGTTGTGGATTTTTTTGACGCTTTCTTCAGGGGTGAGAAGTTTGTCCGGACAGGTTTCCCTTAAATTCATGAGTCGTTCTCCTGGTGAGCCTGCTGTTTTTAAAATGGGTATAGACTGGGCCAAGTATTAAATAAATTTTTAGGAATGTACAGGGAAAACCGGAGATCTCTTTTCATCAGGGGTTAAATCGAAACCTTTCCCTTGTACAGGGTAACACCCGGCGGAATCTTGTCCAGGGAAAATCCCTTGGGTTTGGTCATCCTTGGGTCATTAAAAATTGTTTTTAAAAGTTGTTCCCTGTGGTCCGGATGGGAGATGCTGGCAATGGCCAGGCCCTTGAACCCGGTGGGCAGATCCCTTAAATCGGCGATACCGTATTCGGTCACGATGACCACCCCGTCATAGGCTGTGGCCGTCAGGGTGATGCCCGAGGGGCAGGCCGGGACAATCTTGGATTCGCCTTTATTGGTAAGGCTTTTCATGGCAATGACGGGGGTTCCATAGCGTTTATGACTCAGGGCCCTGACAAAGTCCGGTTGGCCGCCCACCCCGCCGTAATACCGCAAGGGATCTATGAAATCTGCCCAGACGTTGCCGCTCAGATCTACGCCTATGGCTGTGTTGACCGATAGAAAGGGGCCGCAGGCCTGTATTTTTTGGGCAGAATTGGTATACATGCATGGCCGCATCTGGACCTGGGAGCGCATATCCACATAGTCATACAGGGCCTGTGATCCCATGATCAGACTGGTGGTGCTATAGCCTGTATTGATTTTTTTTGCTTTGTTGGTGATGATCCCTTTTTCCTGGAGATACATGAGGCCATCCCCATAGAGTTCGGTCTGGACCCCTAAATTTTTGCGACCTGTGCGGGTAGCTTGAAGAAATATAATGGATGATAATTGCTAAAAAAACTTCCAAATATAAAAAGTAGTAGACATTCGTTTCTCTATTTGAGATGTATAGACAGAAAACTATAACATTCTCAAAAGGAGAAACAATGTCAAAATTCAAAATCAAGGTCAGCGTCGAGTTTGTAGAATGTGATGATGAGACTGAAAATCATGAGGTCAACAAAAATAATGATGGAAGTTTCTCAATGATAATAAGCGAGCAAGATGCAATCAGCATTGATATGTGTGAAAAATCCGTATTGCAAACAGCTTACCCTACAATACGAGAAGCGGTGTCGAACCATTTAAGTCAGATTTCAAAAAAAAAGCCGAAATAGAAGCCGGAGAAGAAATTGAAATTTTAGCAAATCCTTATCCATACAAGGTTGATGGTGAAATTGGACGATTCACCTTTACAACACACAGCATTTTTCATGAAAACCAAAGACAATACAACACAGCACAAGATTTGTTTGTCAGGCTGAGAGGGGTCGAGATCTATAAAACCATAGGATTTAAAGATATTGCCTTGATCTATGGGGACACTGAGCAGTCTTATCAAAAAACAGCACAATTGATTAATCGTATTCGGTATCAAGAACAAGGAGGAACCCCTTCTCGAACACTTCATGACTGTACGGAAAAAGAAGGGAAAGAGGCTCTCAGTTATATTAATAAAAGAGCACGTTGTCTCCTTGTTAAAAATGGTTTTTCAGAAGATGGCACATGTGAGGATATCAAACCTGAATACAACAATGAGCAACCAGTAACAATACCCAAGGAGCAGGTAATATCCGCAATTGATAAATGCTGCCAGGATAAAGACATCAGCGTTGAAATCATCTTGAGTAACCCTGTTCCGTACGAAAATTCAGAGAGCAGCACCCAAATTTCGATTGATGATGTTAATGTAAAGAAACAAGAAGAATTCCGCCCCGGGGGCATAAAATCGGAACGAGGAAAGCGAAAATTTATCCACAACACGATTGCCCATATCTCCAAAAAAGACGTTGGTAAATATGTGTTAAATGGGCATGGTATAAAAAATGTTTTGTTATTTTTAACAGCTTTTTTGTTTCATAATGGCTTGATAAATGATCGGATCCAGTTTTTCACCGATGGTCATAAAATGTTAAATGATACAATTTTCAAGTGTTTCAGTTGGTACAAGAATATTGGGATTATCCTTGATTGGTATCATTTGGAAAAGAAATGTAAAGAACAATTGAGCCTGGCGTTGAAAGGACGATTCATCCGTAACGAGATTCTTGACAAGCTCAAGCCATTATTATGGTATGGGCTAATTGATGAAGCCGTGGTTTATCTGGAGGAAATTGATAAAGATTCCATAAAGGCAATGGAAAAGTTAGATAAACTGATTAAATACCTGAGGAGGAATAAACCATACATCCCTTGCTATGCAGTCAGGAAAGAACTGGGCTTATGTAATTCAAGTGCTATCGGTGAAAAGATGAATGATCTTGTAGTCTCAAATCGTCAAAAACATAATGGAATGAGTTGGTCAAAAGCTGGTTCTGTAGGCTTGGCAACAATCACTACTTTAAAAAGAAATAAAGAAAATGACAAATGGTTTGAAACGAAGGGCTTAAATTTCAAATTGGCGGCTTAACCCAGCCGCACAGGTCGAATTTTTGTGGCCGGAGGTAGCGATTATCCCCACCACAGCATCGGGAATTTTACCAAGGCCGACCTGGAGGGTCATGCCATCCTCCAGAAAATGTTCGGTGATCATTTCTCCGATGCGATGCTCTGCATTGGGAAGGTTTTCAAAATCCGGTGCGGCAAAGGTATAAACGGGCTTGACACCCTCGTCAATGATATAATCGATATCCTGGGCTGAAATGACACTCTGGCCCTGGGTAAAGGGCATGGAGGGGTCCAATTCGGCAATCACGAGGGTGGCAGTCTCAAGGGCCGCGTGGATTGCATCCACGGAAAGCCCAAGGCTGTATTCTCCGGTTTGTTCATTTTTTTTGACCTTCATGATGACCAGGTCGATTTCATATCCGCATCCTTTTCCCATGAGCCGGTCCATGTTCCCCAGGGTACAGGGCAGATAATAGGCACGGCCTTCATCCGCGGCTTTTCTGACCTCCCCTCCTGAAAAAATAGAATAGGCCTTTATCCTATTCTGGAGCCCTTCTTCCACATAGGGAACCTTTCCATGGAGCAGGATATGGATCATCTTCATAAAGGGAAGTTGTCCTGGATCGGTTTTGATAAAGTCTGTTAATGCCTCAATACTGGCGGTGGGGGTTGCAGAATTGGACCCGATGTAGCAATTTATATTGTCCCGACCGCCCAGGTGCTGTAAAATTATGTTGCCTATTTCTTTTAGTTTGATGGGGGTGGGCTGTTTGTTCATAGTGTCCTCGTTTATTTGTGCCAATATATTAAAAATAAAATGAGCAATTGTTTATGGGATATCCCATGTTTTTTTAATATATAAAGAAAATTCAAAGGGAGCAAGACACAAATTCATGTTAACAGGTATGTTGGGGTTTGCCAGAAGAGGGGGTATAATGCTAAAGAAATTTTAAAATCATTGTTGTCTTATAATCGTTGTCATATAAAGGAATTATCAACAAAAAATGTATAAAACCAGATGTATAAAACCAGATGGAGAAAACCAGATGGAGAAAAATAAAAATGACTGTAGATAAAAAAAAACCCCCTGGTATTGTCCGGCCAAAACTTATTGTTATGCCGTTTCAAGCACGTGGCGGCCAGCCCTTTGATGGGATCGGTCTTGGCCTCCATTTTTTCTTTGGCAATTTGTTTGGTGTCCATGGCGGTCTTATGGAGTGCTGGTTTGGATGGCGGGTGAAAAAAATATTTCCGGAACCGATGCTTTTTAAGGCGTATTGCCGGGGGAATAACTTGTTTCCTGATATCCGGGCGCTGGGCAGCCGGGAAAAGGTCCGGTTCTGGCTTGAAGGAACCTACCGTAGGAAAGGGGAAAAATTTTTCCTTGACCTGGTACTCCACGACACAAAAGAAGGGTCAGCATCAACAATTAGTCTCGCCTTTGGATTGTCTGACGGGCTACTTGCGGGGAGAGAAGAATTCTTTGACTGGCTTGAAACTTGTGGACTTCCCTTTGTTGGCATTGAAAAGGCATTGTGGCCCGAGCAGATTACTGGCAGGGGACTGGGTTTTTTGGGACGCGGATTAGAAATCCTTTATCTGAATTATATCCGGGGTCGTGAAAACAAAGAAACAAGTGCAGACACCGATTTAATTGACCTTTCCTGGTTTGACCGGTCGGTTGAGGCCTCTAAAGACTCCTATCTTGCCCAGGATCTAAAGGGATGGGGCCTGTATAAAAATGGGGAAACCGCATTGGCCAAAAAAGTCTTTTCGTCTGCCCTGGAATTGAATCCAGAGGGTATTGGCGCCTTGTCGGGAATGATGTGGTGTGCCCTTGGTGTCAACGACAGGGCAGGGGCCCTTCACTATGCACAGCTCAAGGCGGGGTGCCGGGGGGAAGACTTGGAAAAAGCCAGAACCTTTGTGGACAAAAAATTTGAAGCGCCTTCTTAATGTGTATTTCAAATTTTTTGTCCTTTTTGTAAGTCCTAGGCAGGCCCCATGGTTTTAGGTTCAAAGCTCAGGGTGGCAAAATAGTCCTCCACGGTTTCTGCCCGCCGTATCAGCTCTACGCTTTTGTCTTTTTTGAGCAGCAGTTCCTTGGGCCTTAAATGACCATTGTAATTGAATCCCATGGCATGCCCATGGGCACCGGTATCATGGATGACCAGAATATCTCCCTCATGTGTGACCGGAAGGTCCCTCTGGATGGCAAACTTATCATTGTTTTCGCACAAAGATCCCACCACATCTACTCGTTTTAGGTCGGAGGCATCCTCTTTGTCGTGAATATGAATATGGTGATATGCTTCATACATGCCAGGCCGCATGAGGGCTGCCATGGACGCATCCACCCCCACATAACTTCGATAGGTTTCTTTGTGGTTGATGACCGAGGTGACCAATGCCCCGTGGGGACCTGTGATAAACCGTCCGCTTTCCATATAGAGTTTGGGGGCCCAGCCATTTTGTTTTTTAAAGGCCTCAAAGGAAGCCGTAACCTCCAGGGCCATGGCAGATAAGTCAAATTTGGGTGTGTTGGGGGTGTAGGGAATACCAAGGCCTCCCCCAATATTGATGAAATCAAATTGGATGCCCAACTTTCCATGGATATCTCCTATGATGGAAAGGAGCATGTCCGCGGTTTCCACCATATAGGTATAGTCCAGTTCATTGGAAGCCAGCATGGTATGGATTCCGAAACGTTTGACCCCCAGGTCCATGGAGCGTTTATAGGCATCAAAGAGCTGATCATGGGTGATCCCGTATTTGGCTTCCATGGGGTTACCAATAATTTTATTGCCGGTCCGTCTTTTGCCCGGGTTGTATCTAAAGCAGATGAGTTCGGGTATTGCGGGTAATTTTGAAATCAAAGAGATATCATCCAGGTTGAGAATACATCCCGTTTTGTCCAGGGCTGCCTGAAATTGGTGTACACTTGTGTTGTTGGAGGTGAACATGATGTCGGTCGCCTGGCTGCCTAAATTTCGGGCCAGGGTTATTTCCGGTATGGAGCTACAGTCAAAACCAAAGCCCTTCGCCTGTAACAGGGCCATAATCGCTGGGTTGGGAAGTGCCTTTACGGCAAAGTATTCCTTGAAACCATCAATTTTTTCAAAGGCCAGATTGACCTCTTCACAGGTTTGGTCTATTCCGGCTTCATCATAAATATGGAAAGGGGTTCCAAAGGTCTGGACGATTTGGGGCAGGAGGGGGGATAATCTATCTTTAAAATGAGATGACATTGGCATGGGGCTTGGTTTCCTTATTTTGTTGCGGGGGATTGTTTTGCATCCGGCAGTTTGATCTTTGCTGTCTCTTTGTAAGTGGAAAGGGCGATAAATGTTTTGGTGTCTCGTATGGACGAGATTTTAGCAATCTGGGTTCTTAAAATGTTTTCAAGCTCCTTGTTGCCGGAAACTTTGATTTTTGCCATGAGGCAATCTTCCCCGGCCAGGTAATGAACTTCCTGGACCTGTTCAATGCCGGCGACAGCATTCCCGGTTTCTATGATTTGGGAAGGATCTTTTACCCCCATATGGATAAAGGCGATCATGGCGCAATTGAACATTTCCGGGTTGAGGCGGACCTCATACCCTTCTATTACCCCCCGGGCTTCCAACTTTTTGATCCGTTCAAGTACGGCAGAGGGGGCCATCCCTATGGTTCTAGCAACTTCCACATTGGGGATCCTGGCTTTTTTTTGAAGTATTTGAAGAATCTGGAGATCTATAGTATCCATGTTTTTTATGCCTTTAATATTTATTTATAAGGGGCTAACTGTGTATTATATTCAGATTATAGTATGATGTCAAGAATATTGTATTAATATTGTATGAAATATAAGAATTATATTCTTTTAAACCCCGAAAGAGATGGTGCTTTGATTTCTGTTGATAAAATGGATGGTTTCATATACATTTATCCAGGAGAATGCTTAAAATAAAGTAATAACGGGTTGGCATTGATGCGATGATAAAGGAAACGATAAAGATCCTGGTGGTGGATGATGAAGAGGGTATTCTGGATGTGACCGAAGGGTATTTCCAGAGGAAAGGCTATGAAGTATATACTGCCAGCAATGGTGTGGAAGCCCTTGAGATCCTGAATCGGGTAAAAATTGGGTGTATTTTTACCGATATCAACATGCCGATAATGGATGGGCTTGAGCTAGCCGAAAGGGTTCGGCATATAGAAAGCACCCTTCCTGTGGTGGTGATGACAGGATATCCCTCCCTGGAAAATTCCATCCAGACCTTGAAAAACGGGGTGGTTGATTACTTGATCAAACCTGTTAACCTTGAGCAGATGGAGTTGACCCTGACGCGCATCCTAAGGGAGCGGGAGTTGTTTGTGGAAAACCTCATTCTAAAAGAAGAGGTTGAAAGACAGGAACGGCTTCGGGAGTTGAACACCGAACTGGTGAATCGAATTGAAGAGGTCAACACCCTGAACCGGGTCATGGAGGATTTCTCCTCCACAGATTCCAGTTATGGTATTTTTAATAAAGTGGTTGATCTCGGGGTGGAAGAACTCAAGGCCGATAAGGTTTTTTTCCATATCTATTCTGAGGAAGAGGCTTCCCTGGTTTTGGTTGCAAAATCAAGTTCAGATTATGAAAATGAGGATATTTCAAACCGGTTTGGAAAGGATATTTCAGACAGGGCCAAGGCCTATATCATTGATTTCCTTAAATCCGATGAAAATCCTTTTTTGATGTCCAAATCCGGAAAAAAGAATCACCTGGATGAGCCGGTCAATTCTTTTATGGTGGTGCCCCTTAAAATAAGAGAAAAAGTATTTGGGGTTGCCAGTGCCTTTATCTTTCAGGATGGCCGATCCTTTAGTGAAAAAGACATCTATTATATGAATTTTATCACCCAGAAAGCAGCCTCTGCCATTGAAAATATAGCATTGTATGAAAATATTTATGAAAATTTATTTTCCACCCTGTTTGCCTTTGTTACAGCCCTTGAGGTGCGGGATCTGTATACCCGCAAACACTCCAGCCGGGTGGCCCAATATGCGCAAATGATTGCATCGGAAATGGGTTGCACAGAAGAAGAGCTGAATGTGATTAATTTTGCCGGTAGCCTTCATGATATTGGAAAAATTGGTATTCGGGATGACATTCTTCTCAAACCGGGACGGCTCACCGACGAGGAGTATGAGAAAATCAAGGAACATCCGGTGATAGGCGCTGAAATCATCAGCAAAATGGGATTATGGGACCAGGAGACGAAAATTATCCGGCACCACCATGAACGCTATGATGGACGAGGCTATCCCGATGGGTTAAAGGGGGATGAAATCCCAAAGCTTTCCAGAATTTTATCGGTGGCAGACTGTTATGATGCCATGGCCTCGGACAGGTCCTATCGGGCAAAAATGGAAAAAAGTGTTGTGCTTGATATTATACGAGAAAATTCTGGTACCCAGTTTGATCCCGAGGTGGTTGACGCGTTCTTAAGGATTTCAGATCAGGAATTGCCCGATGATTTTTAATGGCTTGAGCATGAAATTAAAATGTGGTAATTTGACCTGAAGATTATCCTAGAACAATGCTAAACAGGGAGCAAATATGTCATGACTGTTTTAAATGATGAGAACAGGCGTAAACATTCCAGAGTCAGGTTTGCTACCCAAATAAGAATTGACCTCAAAACCAAAGATCACGTCACGCTAGAGGGCAATTCAAAGGATTTGAGCCTGAAAGGGATTTTTGTCAGTACCCCGATACGATTTGTCAGGGGGACAAGTTGTTTTGTAAAAATATATTTAACCGGTGGAATAGAGAAAATTGAATTGTTGATAGAAGGAACAATTGTAAGGCAAACGGACACGGGGATCGGTATTGCTTTTAATTCCATGGATGTGGATACCTATTCCCATTTGAAAAATATTGTGCATTACAATCGTATGGATGATTTAGATTGATAGCGTTGGAGAGATGATGCAATGGATGTAACGTTGATCAATCCTTTTATTGATGCAACAATATTTGTGCTGGAAACCATGGCCTTTATCAAGGTGACGCCAGGCAAACCTTACGTGAAACAAGACAATCTTGCGGTTGGAGATGTTACAGGCATTCTGGGGTTGACAGGGATTGCCAATGGCACCATTGCAGTAACCTTTGAAGAAAAATGTATTTTGACCATTGTTTCCAACATGTTGGGAGAACCCATGGACACGTTGAACGATGATATTTCAGATGCTGTTGGTGAGTTGACAAATATGATTTCCGGTCAGGCCAGAAAGGGGCTGGAACAGATGGGTAAAGTTTTTAAGGCGGCCATCCCTTCGGTTGTGACGGGTAAAAACCACAGTATCCGGCATTATTCAGACGGGCCCAAAATAGCCATCCCCTTTAACACCGATGGCGGGGATTTTACGATTGAAGTATGTTTTGAACGATAAAAAAGGGGTTTTAATCCATATAAGGAGGAAAATGTGGCAATGGACACATCCATCAAAATTCTGATTGTTGACGATTTTGCTACCATGCGCCGTATTCTTAAGAATATTTTAAAACAACTGGGTTTTAAAAATCTTGTGGAAGCTGATGATGGCACAACTGCCTGGGACGTTTTGGAGAATCAGGAAATTGACTTGATCATATCAGACTGGAATATGCCCAAAATGACCGGCCTTGAACTTTTGAAGAAGGTGCGTGCAGATTCCCGATATGTGAAAAAACCTTTTTTGATGGTAACGGCAGAGGCCCAGAAACAAAATGTTATTGAAGCAGTTCAGGCGGGAGTTTCCAACTATGTGGTCAAGCCCTTTACGGCAGAGGCCATTTCCGATAAACTTGAAAAGATTTTGAGATGAGCCTTGGCTCCATGACAACAGCATCTCCCCAAAATTCTGCAAGACAGGATAAAAGCAGTATTAAAGACTTTGATAGAAAAGGGATTGCAGGTGTTAGCAAGGGGTTGTTTAAGGTGTTAGAAACAGCCCGAAAGGTTGCAAAATCTGATTCCTCTGTTCTGATTACCGGAGAAAGCGGAACGGGTAAAGAGCTGATTGCAAGGGCTATTCATAGGAATAGTAGTCGGTGCAACGGCCCCATGGTGATCATTAATTGCGGTGCCATTCCCAGCGAACTTTTGGAAAGTGAATTGTTCGGACATGAACGGGGAGCCTTTACCGGTGCCCATCGTTCCAGGATAGGCCGGTTTGAAATAGCAGACCAGGGCACTATTTTTTTAGATGAAATCGGGGATATGAGTCCAGACCTGCAGGTGAAATTATTACGGGCCATACAGGAGAGACAGTTTGAACGGGTGGGGGGTTCCCAGACCATTTCGGTGGATATCCGGGTGATTTCAGCCACCAACAAAAATCTTGCTACGGCCATTAAACAAGGAGAGTTCCGGGAGGATCTTTACTGGGGTGGTGAAAATCACATAGCTAAAACGCATATTTTTGGTTCTGTTTTTGTTCCTGATCTTTGATCCAATTATTGACCTGCATTCTTTTGGCCTGGACTGATTTGCCAATATTATCTTTGAACCATTCGTGAATTTTTTTTGTGGGAACTGTTTCCAACGCCTCGTGAACAATCTCTGTTGTGGTTTTAGAAACAATGGCGGCAAGACTTAAAATAAAAACGGTGAATCCGCTTTTTGCCTGATCATGCTCAAGCCGCTTCATTTTTCCAAAAACGGATTCTATGATTTCTGACGTACCAAGCAATCTTTCATCTTTGCTGGCTTTTTTTGATTCTTGCTCAACAAAATCAAGCATTTCTGTTTTTATCCGCATTGCCCTGAGTGTTTTGGCCTTAAATGTTGGAAGCATCATCAAATCAATATGGCAGTTACGATAAATCCCTTGAAACTTAATAAATGTTTCGGCCTCTTTGATAATATGGATAAGTTCCTTCCATTCTTCAAGGTCCCTCCTGAAATCGGTCAACCACCCCAATTTCAGGGTTATATGGTCTCTTGTACATTCAAGACATGAAAAGCCATTGGGATTATCAAGCAAACAAAGCTTATCCAAACCCCATTTAATCAATGGCTCTACATTCATATATCGGGCCTTACTCCTTTGATTAGGAGGTGCGATGGCTGCCAGTTGTGTTTGTTGAACTTGTTTTCGTGTGCTTGTTGCCAGTCTGATGAATTCAATCCATTTATAATCGGTGCTTAGTTCTCGTTTTAGTACTGTGGCTGCTTTATGGGTAATATCATACACAAAAACAGTATCGGTAAATTCCTGACAGAATCGTTCGATTCCGGATTTGACATCTGTTCCATGATCACTAATAATCTGTTTTGGAACACCTGTTTTCGAGATCGTTTCTTGAAGTTGTGCATAGACCACATCACCATTTGATTTGGTTACAGGAAATAATGCTAAGGGTTCAACATCTTCATGGCAAAGAATGGTATCGGCAGCAGGGAGTTGACTTTGCCTGATTCCCAATATTGCCAGGCATTTTTCTTTACCCCATTGAACTGAATGGTCAACAATCCATATCCAGTCATCGGCTATCACTTTTGGCCGGGTCAGTTTGTAATAACCGAGGCGGAGCAGCCAAATACGTCCTGAATACCATGAGGGTGTTGTGAAATTAATGTTCAAAAATGTGGATAATAATAGCAAGGTCCGTTCCGCTCCTCTTAAGCTTGAACAGGCATTAAGGACCAATGAAATAAACAAAAAGGCATGGCCGGAAGAATAGGTATGAAAGTTCGGCTTCTGTTCAAACTGTTTAAGAGATGCCTTGCTTTCCTGAATCAAAGATTTTTTTTTAGTCGATTTATTTCAGCCAACATTCTTTTTTCTTTATCTTTCATTTGCTGAATCTCAATCTCAAGATTTTTTGAACGTTTTTTGAATTCATTTTTGTTTTGCTCTAAATATTTAACTTTTTTACGGAGCAGCTTGATTTGGTACTTTGCGTCTTTTGCCTTTTCTTTCCACCCATTCCTGCTGCCCTCAAAAAACCTAACAAGTTTCGACATTGGGCTTTTATATTTATTTTCTACTTTATTCGGTTTTTGCTCTTGGGTATCCATTTTTGCTCCTCATGTTATAGGGATTTATTATCCCCTAACATAAAGAAGTGAGGGTGTCTATCAAATTTTAATCAGATTGCAACAATGCTCGTGATTCAGACTTCAGACGGGAATATTTATGGGAACTTGAATCAAAATCATTTTTCAACCTTTTCAGCTTATTTTCACCACCCCAGATCTTTACTATCGGCTCAACGTGATTCCCATTCATATCCTGCCCCTGAGAGAACGAAGGGAGGATATCTTTCCCCTGGCAGACTATTTTCAAAATAATTTATTGCGCCGAACCCCTGATTACCAGATTAAAAAATTTTCAGATCAGGCCAGGCAGACGCTTGAACAATATGAATGGCCCGGCAATATTCGAGAACTTGAAAATATGGTTGAGCGGATATCTGTTCTTGTGGAGGAAATTGATATCCAGGTTCACGATTTACCGGAATGTATCATAAACAATTTTTCGAATTCTACCTCGCCCTCGGTTTCTTCCGTATTTAATGAGGGAATCGGTTTTAACGAGGCAGTGGAGCTTTATCAGCGCAGCCTCATATCACATGCCTTGAATGAAACCGGCTGGGTAAAGGCCAGGGCCGCTGAAATGCTTAAAATGAATCGTACTACCCTGGTGGAAAAATTAAAAAAAATGAATATCAAACCTGAAATAGAAACGCCAATTTTTTGACGGATATTCGGTGTTCTGATTACCGGACACGCCTTGCCGCATTCCTTGCTGTATCAATGGATCGCCTGTCAGCATTGCTTTTATGGAATCGGGCAGGGGGAAATGTATTGTGGCATATTATTTGCTTTGTTAGTCCTTCGGATATAAACCCTGGGGCGATGAAAAGATTATGAGAGAATTAAAAACTCAATATGTGAGGCTGTCAAAGAGGCCAATTCTGTCGATTCAGTTTTTATGGATTATGGGCCTTTTGATGTTACTCCAGGTATTCATGCCTGGCATAGTTGCTGCTAAAAAGACCACAATAGAAAAGATTGCCATTCAGGGCAATCCCCTGGTACTTGAGTTCTTTGTATCCGGGCGAGTGCCTGTCAAGGTTATCAAAATTGAGAAAAGAGAAGTGCTGGTGGCATTGAAAAATGCAGCCCTTTCGCAGGATTTTAAGGTCATGGATAGAAAAAATCCCGCCATCGATGAGATCAGTGTCGAAACCCTTGATGGTGATGTGGTGGCTGTGGTGGTGAAAACCAAGGCACCCCTCGGCGCTATCAGTTCCGGTTTTAACACGTCTTTTAACCGTTTTTCTGTTAACCTTGAACGACCAAAGATGCCTGGGAATGTTCCTGCGCCTGCTATAAAAGGTTTGAACCCGCCCCAAAAAATTTCGCCTGCCAAAGAGACGCGCAATAAAGCGCCGCTCGATAAAGCGCTGCTCGATAAAGAGAAAAATCAAGAAGCGTTTAAAATTAGCCCGGAATCCAAAATTGTTCCTGGGTCAACCCCATCCCCCCAAATACCTCTTAAGCCTGAAAGCCAGGTGAAGGTTCCGCCCAAAGGAGAAAAGAGTGTTGAAGTGTTGCCGCCCTCCAGATATGTCCCACCGAAAAGGGAGAAAGGTGAATTCGATGGTGACATCAGTGATCTCTATCGAATGGTTGAACGATTTGGGTGTGAATCAAAACAGATTGACGCTGCCATTCTTCTGATTCGAAAAAAATTGTATGGAAAAGCCTTTGATCTGCTGGATCAATTATTGTCCCGGGAAAATGTTTCCTGCCTTGAACAGGCAAATTATCTTCGGGCCTATGGCTACTATAAAAGTATCCCGAATGAAGATTATACACGCCTGCTTTTGGCAGAGAGAATGTTTCAGGATGTCATGGTGTCCTTTCCAGCCTCTGACCTGCTTCCCTTTGCCTATACCGCCATTGGCATGATCAATACCGCCTTGAAAAACGATGCTGCCGCAGAAGGCTATTTGAATATTGTAAACCAGGGATATCCGCAATATCCCGGGATGCCCGAAGTCCATTATTACCTGGCCGAAATCTATAGGGCAAAAGGATACACTGACAAGGCCCTTGGATATTACAAGAAGGTGTTTGAGTCTCCCTTTGAAAACAGGTATATCCCAGAGGCCGGTGTGGGATATGGACGAGCTCTTTTTGAAAAAAGACAGTATTTTGATGCCCTGGCCGTGTTTAATTATGTGGTGGCAAGAGATGTTAAACGCGTATATGCGTCACCGGAACTTCTGCTGAATATGGCCCAGGCCAATTTTGAGTTGGGCTTGAGTGCCCAGGCAAGGCAACATTTTATGCGGGTGTTAAATCTGTTTCCTGATATCCCTGACAGAGACGTTGTGTTGAGCAAAGCAGGGGATGCCTATGGCATGGAAAACAATTCGGAAAAAGCGGTGAAGATCTATGAACTTGTCAGGGAAAAATTTCCGGATTCACAGGGGTATGTAAACGCATCCATTGGGATTGCCCGGTACCTTAAAATTGATTCGGAAAAAATCAAAATTTATGAAATGATCAAACAAAAATTTCCAGAAAATACCTATGCCCGGATCGCCATGATGCGGCTGGCTGAAATTTATCAGAAAAATAAGGAATATAATAAATGCATCAAGGAAATTGAGGATCTTTTGTCAACCCACCCCAGAGGGTTGCGGTATGAGGCGGTCAAATTAATGCAAAAGGCATATGAAGCCTTGTTCAAAGAACAGTTAAAGGCAGATGAGTATACCTCAATTTTGAACCGATATGAATCGGAAGTAACCAAACTTGATAAGATGGGAAGCCGGGAAATCGCTTTTTATGTCGGAACAGCTTATTTAAAGGCAGGCTTGTATGAGCCGGCATTTAATCATTTGATTAATGCCTATAAACAGTATAAAAGATCTGCAAGATCCCCTGAGTTGTTGTTTGGATTAGGGGTTGCCATGGATGAGTCTGCCAGAGATGATGATGCAGTGAAATTGTTTGCAGCTTTTTCAAAACGATTTCCAAAGAGCAAACAAAGGGTTCTCGCCCTGACCCGCATGGGGGCGATCTATTCGGGAAAAAATAAGTTTAAAGAGGCTGTTGGGAAATTTAAACGTGCCTATGCCCTGTCAGCAGATCCTCTGGAAAAGGGAAAAATTTTGCTCGAGCAGGCCGATCTTTATGAACGACAAAAAGATTTGAAAACTGCTTCCAATTTACGGGCTGGGGCGGTAAAGGATTTTGCTGCAGCAGCGGGCACAAATTATGAAATTTTGTCAGGGGCATACCAGGCACTGGGGAATACCTATTTGAGCCTGGAATCCTATGGCCAGGCAGCCGATGCTTTTTCAAAGGCCTTGAGTTTTTCAGAAGGGAATAGGGCAAAAGCCAATCTTGGATTCTTGCTCGGGGATGCCTATCAAAAGGGCAATAGTATCAAAAAAGCAAAAGAAGCCTTTGAACAGGTGGCAGGCAATAATGATTCTGTGTGGGCACGACTTGCCCGTCAACGTCTGACGACTCTGGAACTGGCAGAAACCGTTATAAATTCTTAAGGGATGGGAACAAGGGTTTTATATGCCAGGACACAAAATTTTTATTATACTGGAAAATTCCAAGGAACGAATGGCCTATGTCAGGCTGTTTGAGGATCTGGGATTTCTGGTGGATGCAGTTCCCGACGGAACTACGGCCCTTGAATACCTGATCCAAAACAAACCCGATATTGTGATTGCCGATGATACCACCCCCAATTTTTCTGCCGTTACATTTTTAAAAAAAGTAGCAGACAGCCGGCAAAATTGTAAAACCATTATTATCACGCCGGAACCCGTGGTGGATTATGCTGTCAGCCTGATGCAATATGGGGCAATGGATTATCTTATCAAGCCGGTTGATCTTCGCCAACTGGAATTGAGCGCCAGAAGAGCGCTGCTGCTCAATGCGCCCGGCAAAGAGCCCGGAAAAGATATAGAAAAAGCCGTCCCTAAAAAAAAACAAGTGGCTATTATTACTCAGAATCCCGGGATGTTAAGCCTTTTGAAACTTGCGTCCCGGGTGGCAGATTCCAGTGCTTCCGTCCTGATCCAGGGAGAAAGTGGTACGGGCAAGGAGTTGTTTGCCCGCTATCTTCATGAAAAAAGCAGCCGTCATTCCCAGCCCTTTGTTGCCATCAATTGTGCTGCTCTTCCTGAAAATTTGTTGGAAAGTGAATTGTTTGGCCATGAACGAGGGGCCTTCACCGGTGCCATATCACAAAAAAAAGGAAAGTTTGAGCTGGCCAACCATGGTACACTTTTTTTAGATGAAATTACGGAGATGCAGTTTCACCTCCAGGCAAAATTATTGCGGGTAATCCAGGAACGAGTGGTGGACCGGGTGGGGGGGACAGAACCGGTTGAAGTGGATGTCCGGGTCATTGCAACCACCAACCGGGATGCCGTGCAAGCGGTTGAAAACCAAAGTTTTCGTGAAGATCTCTATTATAGACTCAACACCATCCCTTTGGTCATTCCCCCCCTGCGGGATCGGATGTCAGATCTTTCACTTCTGTGTGATTTTTTTATAAAAAAATACTGCAAAATTGACGGAAAAGATGTCAAAGGAATGACAAGGGAAACGATTTCTTTTCTTTCCGGCCATTCTTTTGCCGGAAATGTCAGGGAACTTGAAAATATCATTCATCGGTCCGTACTTTTGGCAGATTCGGATTATATAACCCCTGGGGATCTTTTAATGGAGGGGGTGACAGCCGCCATGGCACCATCCGTGGAATCGGGGTCGGAAGCCTCTTTGGACACAACCCCAGGCTCTTTGAAGGAAATGGAGCAGCAGATGATTTTCAAGACCCTTGATCAGACAGAGGGCAATCGGACCCATGCGGCAAAAATACTTGGCATTTCTGTCAGAACTCTGAGAAACAAACTCAACGAATATAAAGAAAGCCTCTGATCTCTATTCCGGCATATAATTTGCATTGTTAATTATTAATATTAGTTTGGACTGTAATTTAATATGGTTTGACCGGATGTGTTGAGTCCAGGTTTTAACGGTTCTTTAATCGGGAGAAAAGAGGAAGATGACAGATTCAAGAATTTTCGGCCGGCCCCTTAAGGTCATTGCCAATTCCCTGGATATATCTGCCAGACGTCACAATTTGATTTCGGGCAATATCGCAAATATGGATACCATTGGATATGAACCCAGTGACTTGGATTTTGGGAAAACATTGCAGCGGGCTATGGGGGACCAAGCGCCCGATTATCTGGACAAAACAAATCCCCGGCATTTGTCCCCCTCTGGGGAAGATGCCTTTTCAATGAACGGGAGCAACAGTGAGGACGTGGATATCTATCATCTGGATTCGGTCAATATTGATACAGAAATGATGAATCTCATGGAGAACAATATCAAATACAGGACCACAGCCGAGTTATTGTTGCGGAAAATGACGATGTTGAATTATTCCATTGACGAAGGAGGGAAATAAGATATGGATCTTATGAATGCAGCAAAAATCAGTGGGACTGCCTTGGCTGCCCATCGTACCAAGTTGAATGTCATCGCGGAAAATCTTGCCAATGTCGATACCACCAGAACGGCTGAAGGCGGTCCTTACAGGAGAAAAATGGTGATCCTTAAGGGCGATGACATCAATTCCTTTAAAAGTGTCATCCAGCAAAAACAGGCAAAAAAAAATGAACCGAACATTGAGTTAAGCCCCATTGAATTTGATTCGGATAAAAGGGCGGATAGCGGTAATGGGGTGCGGGTGGATGAGATTGTCAGATCCCAGGAGGATTTTGCCCTGGTTTTTAATCCTGCCCACCCGGACGCAGATCCTGTCACCGGATACGTGAAAATGCCCAATGTGGATCATTTGACGGAGATGGCCGACATGCTGGTCGCCAAAAGAAGCTATGAAGCCAGTGTAACGGTTTTGTCCTCGACCAAGAGCATGGTGGCCAAGGCCCTTGAGATCGGAAAATAAGCCAGTTGAGATAGGAAGAAAAGGAGACACAAATGACAGATATTAGTGGAATCGGCCAGGGTAAAATTTCTTTGAATACAGAGCCTTTGGCCCAAAGGCTTCAACGGCGAAGTCCTGAATTTTCCGAGAGACTTAAGTCAGCTGTGCTCGAGGTTAATGCCAATCAGAATATTGGGGATGAATCCATTGAGGAAGTGATCCAGGGGAAAATGGGAATCCATGAAGGCATGATGGCCCTTAGCAAGGCAAACACCTCCCTGAAATTGTTGGCCCAGGTTCGCAACAAGGTTATGACGGCTTATAAAGAAGTCATGAACATGCAGGTATAAATGGGGATTAATTTGCAGTATAAAGGTAAAATGGAGTGGCTCAGATGAATCCTGTCATTGAAAGAATGATTACAACATTAAAAGAATTGTCGCTGTCTAAAAAAATCGGATTGGGACTCTTTGTCATGGTTCTGGTCGCAGGTTTTACCACCCTGTTTATCTGGACCAATAAAACTCAGTTCAGAGCAGCCTACAGCGGGTTGACAAAAGAAGATGCATCTTCTGTGGTGGAGATTTTAAAGGCGTCAAATACTCCCTATCGCCTGACTGGAGACGGGACCACTATTATGGTGCCCGAAGATATTGTCTATGATGTCAGGCTTACCATGGCAAAAGAAGGAATCCCCAAGGGCGGCGGGGTTGGATATGAAATTTTTGATAAGTCAGAATTTGGGACCACTGAATTTGTACAAAAGATCAATAAAAAAAGGGCACTGCAGGGAGAGTTGGCCAGAACCATTACCTCCTTTGACGAGGTAAAAAGTGCCAGGGTCATGATTGTTTTGCCCAAGGACTCTGTTTTTGTTGAGGAAACCAAACAACCTTCGGCATCCATCCTTCTGGAGCTTAATACCGATATCGCCAAGGAAAATGTAACGGCCATTGCCCATTTGGTGGCAAGTTCGGTCCAGGATTTAACCCCAAAGCTTGTGACCATTGTGGATACCGCCGGTCGGATTTTGTTTGAAGGAAAATCGGAAGCAGAACAGGCCCGCATTGATGCGGATAATCTTGCCGATTCTCAATACCAGTACAAGGTGAGGTATGAGGAAAACCTGACCAAAAGAATCCAAACCATGTTGGAACGGATTGTCGGCAAAGATAAGGCCATTGTCCGGGTAACATCGGAGATGGATTTTTCAAAAAACGATATGAATGAAGAAATCTATGATCCCTTTGAAAGGGGCGGAGAATTTATCCGGAGTCGTAAAAATAAAGCTGAAAAGGTCACCCAGTTGACAGAAGATATGGGGATTCCCTCCAGTGTAAATCCCATTACCGATGAAAACAACCCGGGCGAGATGACCAATGAAAAGGTCAATAAAAGTGATGATACCTTAAACTATGAGATCAGCAAGCGGATCAGAGAAACCCGAAAACCCATGGCTGTATTGAACCGGCTTTCCGTGGCAGCCGTGATTGACGGAAAATATGAATTCAAAGAGGATGAACAAGGAAAACGGCAGCGGGTATATTTGCCAAGGCCTGCTGCGGAGATGAAGCAATTTGAAGATATCGTTATCAAGGCCATGGGCTACAATGAAGATCGAAGTGACCAGGTTTCCATGGAATGTTTTCCCTTTGCCTCCATTGGTGACATGGAGCTTTCAGCCCCCGCCCTGACCGGGTGGCGCATGGTTCAAAATGAATATGGCCGGCTCATCGCCAATCTCCTGTTGGTTTTGGTCCTGTTCCTCTTTGTGATTCGTCCGATTATCAAAACGGTTAAGGATATCAAGGTGACCGTGGAACAGGAAGCCTTGCCGGCTCCCGATGACATCGCGCTTATAGGCGAAGAGGAAAAAGAGCCTGAGTTTGCACAGATGGATGGTCATCAGCAGAAAGAATTTCTTGAGATGATGACCGAAGCGCAAAAAGAGGAATTCTTAAATAAGATGAAGGCAAGTGACCGGGTTCTTTATATTGGCAATATGTCGGATATTGAAAAGGCCAAGCATTATGCCCATAAAGACATTGTCAAAACCGTTAATATTATCAAAGGCTGGGTCAGCGAAACCGAGGAGTCGTAAAAAATATGGTAAATATACTGGATCCGGAAAATATGACAGGGTGTCAAAAAGCAGCTGTCTTTCTCATGGCAATGGGTGAAGACTATGCCGCCAGTGTGTTCGAAAAAATGAATGAACGAGAGATTGGTGAGATTGCCTTTGAAATGTCAAAGGTCGATCATATTACCCCGGAAATGCTCAAAATAGTTTCCGCAGAGTTTGTTGAAAAATTTGAGGGTGAATCAAAGATAATCGTTGAAAAGGATTCCTTTATCAAAAATATTGTTTCTAAAACATTGACAGCAGATAATGCCCGGGCGATTCTGGATGATCTTGAAAAAAAGAAACAGGACAAACCCTTTATCTGGAGTCGGAATGTTAACGTGGGAACCCTTGCCGGATATGTGGTGGGGGAACATCCCCAGACCATTGCCATGATATTGGCCCACATGCCCAGTGAAATATCATCTGAGATCCTTATGACCCTTCCCGATGACCAAAAAGGAGATATAGCCCTTAGGATTGCAAGGTTAGGTCAGATTTCCGAAGATGTGGTAAGAGATGTGGACGTGGCCTTGAAAATGGAACTGAGTGGTGCTGTTGGTCCTGGTGGAAAGGCCGGCGGCCTGGAGGTTCTTGTGGATATTATTAACGGGGTTGATAAATCAACTGAAGATGCGGTCATGGAATTTGTTGAGGAAGATGACGCGGAAATGGCCAATGATATCCGGAACCTGATGTTTGTTTTTGAGGACCTCACCAGTATCGATGATACGGCCATGCGGGAAATATTGAAAAAGGTTGAGGGTCAGCAATTGACATATGCCTTGAAGACGGCCACAGATGAAATGAAAGAAAAAATATTCTCCAACCTGTCCCAGAGAGCGGGGGAAATGCTTAAGGACGACCTTGATGCCATGGGGCCGGTGCGTTTGACAGAGGTTGAAGAAGCACAGCAGGCAGTGATCAGGGCTGCCAAAGAACTGGAGGCCGATGGCACCATAACCCTTGGTAAAGGAAAGGATGATGTCCTTGTCTGATATTGAAAAAGAAGAATTTTTACCCATTGACATAGCGAGCCTTGACGCATTTGATGACGAGCTTTCCCATAAAACCGATGCAGTCAAACCGAATTTTGAACGGTTCAAAATGTTGTTTGATCCCGCTGAACTTAAAGAAGAGGGACCCACTTCCTTTGAGGCCTTGTACTCCTTTGACAAGAATGTCAAAAAAGCGTCATTTGAGCCCCTGATCGAGGGCACCGGAAAAGACCGGGGGCATCCAGAAGAGGAGAGTTCCCTGGAAATCCCAGATCCGGAAGCAGGGCAAGGGGAAGCGCCTGAAATTTCCATTGAAGAGCAGGCCTTTGAGCAGGGGTATGCAAAGGGATTTGACCAGGGACTTGCCCAGGGTGAGGAAAAAGGAAATGCGCAAGGGTTTGAACGAGGCCATGAACGAGGCGCGTCAGAAGGCTTTGAAAAAGGAGAACCCGAGGGGTTTGCCAAGGGCGAGTCCGATGGATTTGAGAAGGGGTTTTTGGAAGGGCGCACAAAAGGTGAAAGTCAAATTCAAAAAGAAAGTTCAGACATTCTTGACCCCTTAAAAGATGCCCTGGAGACAGCAGACCATCTTCTGGAGGATCTGGTTGAAAAATATGAAGCCCAGATTCTTTCATTGGTATTTAAAATATCAGAAAAAGTGGTGATGGCCAGCCTGGAAACGGATGATGAAATTGTGCGGCATACTATTCTGGATGCCTTGACGAGTCTTGTTGCTCCGGAAGAAATTATTTTAAATGTCGCGTCTGAAGATTACGAATATATTGAAATGGTCAAGGATGATTTTTTTGAAGCGGTTGGATCGTTGAAACAGGTTGCAGTCAAGTCTGACCCCCTTATCAAAAGGGGGGGGTGCAAGATAGAAACGGCCACGGCATCCATCACCACGGATCCTGAATCAAAGCTTCTGGCCATCCATGAAGCCATTAAAAATGCCGCGATTAAAACCGCTGCGATTAAAACCGCTGCCATTAAACATGCAGGCCCGGCATGACAAAGGATCTGTTCGCTAAAATTGATTTTCAAAAGTATCTTAAGGTGGTTGATCAGACAAAAACAGTGCGGCCTGAAGGCCGAATTACTCAGGTCGTAGGACTTATTGCCGAGGGCGACAGCCTGGGCCTTGGAATCGGCGGGATTTGCAGCATCATCAACAATCAGGGCCAGGAAATCAAGGCAGAGGTGGTGGGATTTAAACAGGAAAAAGCCCTGCTCATGCCCTATGGGGATATCCGGGGAGTCAGCCTTGGCAGCCGTATTATCCCGGTGTCTTCCTCCCCCATGGTGGGGGTCTCGGATCTATTGCTGGGCCGGGTCATTGATGGAATGGGAGATCCCATTGACGGCAAAGGTGCTATTGAAGCCACGGCAGAATATTATTTATATGGAAAACCCGTCAGCCCCATGGAGCGCAAATCAATCAAAGAACCCATGGATGTGGGGGTAGGGGCCATTAACAGCCTGATTACCCTGGGAAGGGGACAGCGGGTCGCCATCATGGCCGGCTCTGGTGTGGGCAAAAGCGTGCTTATGGGCATGATGACCAAGCACACCAGTGCCGATGTGGTGGTCATAGGACTTGTGGGGGAACGGGGGCGGGAAGTAAAGGATTTTGTGAATGAAACCCTTGGGGAACAAGGATTAAAGCGGGCCGTTGTTGTGGCGGCCACCTCTGATATGCCGCCCTTGACCCGTATAAGAGGCGCATATCTTGCCACCACCATTGCCGAATATTTCAGAGATCAGGGGAAAAATGTGCTGCTCATGGTGGATTCCATTACCCGGTTTGCCATGTCATCGAGGGATGTGGGCCTGGCTGCAGGAGAACCGCCCACCACAAGAGGGTATACCCCTTCTTTTTTCGTCCAGATCCCCATATTGCTTGAACGGGCCGGCAGTTTGGAGAGCGGGGGATCCATCACAGGGATATACACGGTTCTTGTGGAGGGAGATGATATGAATGATCCCGTGGGGGATACGGTCCGTTCCATAGTGGATGGTCACATTGTGTTGTCCCGGGATTTGGCCAACAAAGGACATTATCCGGCCATTGATGTCATGGCAAGTGTATCAAGGGTGATGCGGGATGTCAGCGAGCCGGAGCATATTGCCCTGAGGGAAAAAGCCATAAATGTGATGGCAGCGTATAAAAATGTAGAAGATATGATCACCATTGGCGCCTATGTGGATGGATCTGATCCCCAGGTTGACCTGGCCAAAAAACTGATGCCAAGAATCAATCAGTTTTTGCGTCAGGATATGGATACTCGAGTGGATCATAAGGCCAGTGTAATTGGGTTGAAAAAGGCCTTGGAAATAAAGAAATAAGAAATTGCCATGAAACGCTTTGAGTTTAAATTGCAGGCCTTGTTGAATTTTAGAAAACATCTTGAACGGGTGGCCCAGCAGGATATGGCCAAGACCGTCCTTGCGGTCAGTGATTGTGAAAATCAGATTGGCTCACTTCAAACAAATCATGGGCAATCGGCGCAAAGATTGGAATTGATTGTACAAAAAGGGGTGGCGGCTCCAGAATTCAAGCAGCACCATGCTTATATAGCAGCTGTGACCCAGATGATCGCAGCGGAAAAAAGGCGAAAGATTCAACTGGAAAAAGTTCTTGAAAAAAAACGCCTTGTACTTAAAAAAAAAAGCGTTGACAAAAAGGCCATTGAACGGTTACGAGAAAAACAGGCAAAAGAATATAACCAGGAATTGCGGGTGATAGAGCAAAAAGAGCTGGATGAAATTTCATCTTTAAAAAAAGCAAGGGAGATTTCCAATGATGCTGAATAATAAACTTATTATCTCGCTTGTGGTCTGTTTTTTATTTTCAGGCCTGACGGGTGTGGAATACAAGAATGTCCATATTTTAAAAGGTGTTACCCCTAACGCCTTTGCCGAAGACACGGAAGAAAAAAAGGCAACAGACCCGACCAAGGACCAATCAGAAGGCCAAACGCCTTGTCCTGAATGTCCTGAATGCCCGGATTCTGCCAAGATTGTTTTAAGGGGTCTTGAAGACAAGAAATTGCTTATTGAAAAAAGCCAGAAAGAACTTGCCCGGGAGAAAAAAGAGCTGGAAAGATATGAAGAACAGATTGATGAAAAATTGATAGCTCTTGAGGCCTTAAAGAAGCAGATAAATGCCGATATGGCATCACTTGAAGAAAAGAAAACCCAGAAAGAATTTGCAAAAGAAGCTGCCTATGAAGCCAAGATCCAAAGGTTGGTAAAAATGTATGCCGGTATGAAACCCAAAAATGCCGCCCTGATTGTTGATAAAATGACTCTGGAGGT
This sequence comes from Desulfoconvexum algidum, assembly GCF_055382125.1. Taxonomy (NCBI): domain Bacteria; kingdom Pseudomonadati; phylum Thermodesulfobacteriota; class Desulfobacteria; order Desulfobacterales; family Desulfobacteraceae; genus Desulfoconvexum; species Desulfoconvexum algidum. The sequence continues at coordinate 816,101 of NZ_AP042394.1, forward strand.
TGCCCAGGAGATTTTCTTGCGGATGCGTGAATCATCTGCTGCCCAGATTCTGGCATTCGTCGATTCCGGGAAAGCCGCTAAAATCAGCGAGCGTCTGGCCTATAAGAAAAAATAATAAAATCTAAATCATAAAGACTGTCCGCGAAAAAATACAGACAACAGGCAATTTCTCCTTCCTGAGGGACGGACCCATATCTTAGAAAGTACCTTCATAATTCTTCTTTTTGTTTTTAAGTAAAAGTGCCTTTTAAATAACAATTAAGGCAGTTTTTTAGTCAAAATTTTTATTGACCTTTAAGCAAATAAAATGCACCCTATGGTCCATGAAAAACGTTACGTTTGAAAATCCGATGCTTACCAGAGAGCTCTTCGGTCATCACAATTATAATCTGGATAAAATTTGCAAAGCGTTTAATGTGGAGATCAATACAAGGGGCAGCTCTTTGTCTCTTAATGGCACAGCCCACAATACGGATCTTGCTGAAAAAATACTCCAACAACTTTATCAGCTTTTGGAAAATAAATTTTCTTTTGACGAAGCTGATTTTGATGCCGCCATAAAAACCATAAAACACAACAATAATACCCATATCAAAGATATTTTTTCTACAACAATTTTTAAAACAGTCAGAAACAAACCCATCACCCCACGCAATCTTGCCCAAAAAGAATATGCAGAGGCAAGCCTTAAAAATGATATTATTTTTGCCATAGGTCCCGCTGGAACCGGCAAAACATATCTTGCAATGGCAATGGCCATGGCCGCATTCTCAAGAGGGGAAATCAAAAAAATCATATTAGCAAGGCCTGCGGTCGAAGCAGGAGAGACTCTGGGGTTTTTACCCGGCGATCTTGCCCAGAAAATAAATCCCTATCTTCGCCCTTTGTATGATGCGCTTTATGATATGATGGACTATGAAAAAGTACAAACACTTATAGAGCAGGACACCATTGAAATTGCCCCCCTTGCTTTTATGCGGGGAAGAACCCTGAGCAATTCTTTTATTATTCTTGATGAAGCCCAGAATACAACGTCGCAACAAATGAAAATGTTTTTAACACGAATTGGCTATGGATCAAAAGTCATTGTTACAGGAGATATCACTCAGGTTGATCTTCCCACCGGTAAAAAATCTGGTCTTATAGAAGCGAAAGGTCTATTACAGAAAATAAATCGAATCGAATTTATTTATTTTTCAAAAAATGATGTCGTCCGACATGAACTTGTATCAAGCATTATTGAAGCCTATGAAAAGAAACAAAAACGACAATGATATAACTTTTGCCAATTATAGGATGGATGTCCGTTACGATGGGCAAAATTACTACGGATGGCAACGGCATAAAGACAAGCCTACGATCCAGGGCGCATTGGAACATGCTGTGACAAAATGCTTGGGATTGCGCCATAATGTTGAGGGATCAGGACGAACCGATCGCGGAGCCCATGCAACGGGACAAGTCGCATCTATTCGTCTTCCCGAAGATATCAACGAAAAAGAGGTTTTGTTTAACCTTAACGATGTCCTTGAGAAAAACATCGAAATCACCAGTTTAAAGAAGATAGCTGATAGCTTCCATGCAAGAGAATCCGCAATGGGGAAACGTTACATCTATAAAATCTGGAACCACCCCAGGCTTCCATCTGAAATGAATGAAAAGGTTTGGTATGTCCCTGAAAGATTGAATGTTAAAGCGATGGATAAAGCCTGTTCATATTTTACAGGGACTAAAGATTTTGCTTCGTTTGCCAAAGTTCCAAACTATAAAAGGGCAACATCGGTAAGAATAGTTCATTCTCTTACACTTACACAAGAAGACTTCTTACTGTGCTTTTCAATTATTGCTGACGGTTTTCTTTATAAAATGGTACGCAATATAGTTCGCACACTTGTTAAGGTTGGAGAGGGAAGATTAAACCTCGATGATATTCCCCGTATAATAGATGCAAAGAGTCGTAAGGCTGCGCCTGGTACAGCCCCCGCTTCAGGTCTTTATCTTGATACTGTATTTTATGATAAAAAGAGCATGGATGATGCGATCAAAACAGATCAGACAGAGGCTATATAATGGGACATTTTGAACACCAGCGCCATAAGTTTCGAACAGGTTTAACCCGGCCCCGTGAGCTAATTGTTGCATGTGCACCCATGCGCAGCAACGTGAATATTTCCCAGATCGCCCGCACCGCAAGTGCATGTGCTGTGGAGAAAATGATTATTTGCGGGAACGCATCATTGATTCATAAAATTGCCAGAGACGCCACCTCGCAGCTAACTATTTCAACCCACAGATCTTTAGGTCCGGTACTAAAAAAACTTAAAGCAGATGGTTACGCCATTGTGGGGATAGAACAAACATCCAACTCACAGAACATCCATCACTTCTCTTTTAAGTGTCGATCGGTTTTAGTTGTGGGTAATGAGCGCCTTGGGATTAAGGAGGATATCCTTGAGCTACTGGATGAAGTTATCGAAATCCCCGTATGGGGAATGCCCCATAGCTACAACGCCGCTTCTGCTGCCAACATGGCTTTGTATGAATACTGCCGCCAGTTTCCAGAAGGATAAATTTGCGGCGTTACCCTAGGTCATCCCTAAAAAAAAAGAAGAATGGTTATCAATCTGGAATTTAGAATCTGTTAGAATTGTTCAATCAAAGAACTGCATCCCATTTCCGGCCGGTGCGGCTAATCCCAATCATTCTAAGGTATTATAGCTATCCCTTCAAATATATTCACGGTAAAAGGGTTAGGTAATATTTTCCCATGACCCATTTCCAGTGGGGCAATATATTCCAATCTTTCTGAGAAATCCGTTTTGAAGGAACGCTATAATTTATTTAACTATCTGATTTTAAATAGAAATTTTGATTTGTATTTGTGTGGCATGATCATTGCTCAATTATGTCAGAAAGAAAAATATTAAAAGGTGTCCCATGAATTTGACTTTTACCGACATAAACAATGCGTTTCAAAATTTGACCCAATCCAGTTCACTGTCAAGCGAATCTGGTGTATTTAAGAGCTCAGAAGCTCCCCCCACTTTGTTTGCGGATAATCTTAGGCAGGTAATAACAGATGCAAGAGCTGCTCAAAAATATAGTTCTGTCAATTCGGCTGTATCAGGAGCAACTGTTGCCGGCAAACTGGAAGACCTGGATAAAGCAAAAACCGTTTTTTTAGAAGAGGTGGGCCAGGAAAAAGGGGCCGCATTTCTTTCAAAAATGAAAAATTTGTTTTTAACATTGTCTGATGGGGATTTGGACAATATAAGCATAGATGTCCAGGGACTGGATGCCTTGAAAAAAATTTTGTTAAAGGCTGGGTTTGAAACCGAAGAATTGGAGGCGTTTATGTCCGGATTGTCTGAAAAGGCCGAAGGCAAAGATATCAGCCTTTCTGAGGTAATGGACGGTCTTTTTAAGCTTCCTATGGAGAGTGAAGAAGACACCATGGATGAGGAAATCTTTATGGAAACATCGGCCTTGCCATTTTTAACGTCACTTTTGAACTCCCTGGGCCTTCCCAAGGACACGGTTAGCCAGATTGTATCCCAGGCCGACAGGGGAGAAAACGGAATCAGCCTTGGGGGTGTCATCGACCAGCTCACGGCCATTGAAGAGGCATCCATTGATACAGGCCAGTTGTTCAAAACCCAGGAAGGGGATACCTCTTTTACAATGTTTCTTGAACAATTGGGGCTTACCCAGCCTGAAAATACAACAGCCCAGCTTGGTCTGGGAGATCTTTTGGCCTCCCTGAAAGCGCAGAAGGAAAAAATAGTTGATGCTAAAAACCAGGCCGATGATCTTGCCGGGATTGTTAATTCTGCGGATGATGCGGTAAAAGAATCTTCTACTTCTTTGACCGCTTCTCTTTTTAAACATATGGAAATTCAATCTGAAAAGACAGGCCTGGCAGAATTTTCCTATGAGCAAGTTAGAGATCAGTTAAAAAATGATTTATTGATTCCAGACAAGGATCAATCCCATAAAAATGGTCTGTTTTCCAAGGAGCAGCCGGGCACAACTACTGTAAAATCAGAGCAGTTTTTCAAGGAACTTGAATCTGTCCAATCGGATAAATCGGGCACAACAGGTGATCCTAAATCATTGGTTCTGGACGGGGAGGAGATAACAAAAGTTATCAAATCCGAGTCTGCTAAGGGAGGCGAGTCTCTCCAGGTGAGTGCACCGGAGATTAAAACAGATTCCCTTGGGAGTAGTTTGAAGTCAACGGCCACTTTCAAGAACATGCCCAATCATGTGATGAACCAGGTGGAAAAAGGTATTGTCAGGGCCATCAACCAGGGGGAAAGCACCTTGAAACTTCAGTTAAAGCCCGCGGAACTGGGGAGGATTTCTTTGACCATTGACAATACGGGGAACAGCATGAAAGTGAGCATTATCACTGAAAATTCCGTGGCCAAAGATATTCTGGCCTCCCATGTGAATGAGCTGAAAACAGCCCTGGCAACTGTCGGCATCAGTCTGGACAAATTTGAGGTGGACATGAACAGTAATTTTCAGCAATCCATGGCCGATACAAAAAAACAGTTCAATAATTCCAGGCAGAGAAACAAGAACCGGGAAGATAATTCACTGGACACCATTCATTTGGAAAGTCAGGATACCGGCACTTTGACTGATACGATCCAGGAAGGATCATACCATTTTGTTGCATAAAGGAGAAATACCATGTCAGTTTCATCAACGGGAAGTTCATCACTTGATTCGATTGTAGGTTCATATGAGTCAACTGTAGCGACAAGCAGCGAGGAATCCGATGCGCTTGGCAAGGATGATTTCCTGACCATGCTGGTGGCTCAATTGGAGAACCAGGACCCGTTAAATCCCATGGATGGTACGGATTTTTCCGCACAGCTGGCCCAGTTTTCACAATTGGAACAGCTCATGAACCTGAATACCTCCATGGAAACCCTGGCAGCCTCTTTTTCCGATGATTCGGAGATAGATTTGATGTCCTATCTGGGCAAACAGGTTTCGGGCAATGTGGATTCAATGCAGGTAGAAGATGGGAGTGTTTCCGGCGGATTTTACAATTTGGCGGAAAATGCAGACGTCATTATTAAAATTACCGATGAGGGCGGAGAGACCGTCAAAACCCTTTATAAGGGAACTCAGGCTGCCGGTGTACAGCTGATTGAATGGGACGGCACAGATGAAGACGGTGCTGCAGTGGCCGAAGGCACCTATAAATATAATGTGCTGGCAAATTCTGGCAGCGGGTATGAGGAATTGCCAACCAATGTGACCGGCACGGTTAGCGGTATTGCCTATAGCAATGGGAATCCCTACCTGGTGGTTCAGGGGGTGCTCCTTGACCCGGATTCCCTGACCTCAGTGGTCAGCTCTGATGACGATGACACAGACCCGGCAACGGTATTGAGCTATATGGGCCAGACCATCAGTTCAGAAAAACCGATTCTTTCCATTGACGACGGCATATTGTCTGGGGAGGATTTAAAATTTGAGCTGGATTCGGCAGACGCGGCCACCATCAAGATCTATGACGCCTTTGACAATCTGGTCCAGACCCTTAGCCTGGGTGAAGACGATTCCGTGGCAGGGGAAAATACGGTTTCCTGGAATGCCACGGGCAACGACGGATATGCCGTGGATGACGGATTATATTATTATACGGTTTCAACGGATTCTGGCACGGCGGCCAGCACCACAGTTTCCGAAGAGGTGTCCGGCATTCGGTACGCCAATGGAAGTCAATACCTTGAACTCAAGGATACCGGAAGACTGGTCGCCATTTCTTCCATCACGGCAATTCACTAGAATGAAAACCCATAAGATCCGGTTGGGTTTTATATAAGCACAGGAGAGAAAAAATGTCTTTATCAAGTTCATTGTTCACAGGTACCAGCGGTCTGAAAAATATGGGCAATGCTTTACAGGTTACGGGTAATAACATTGCCAATTTAAATACGGTTGGGTTTAAAAAGGGCAGGGCAACCTTTGCAGACACCTTGTATGAGAATGTGGCAACCCAAGGCGGCACTGACCAGGTGGGGCGCGGCATGGCCGTAGGGGATGTCTCTCAGAACTTTTCCCAGGGCTCCTTTGAATCCACTGGGAATACCACAGATCTCTCCATTGGCGGTGACGGTTTTTTTATCATGCGTCAGTCAGATAGTGAAAACACATTTTACACACGGGCGGGTAACTTTTATTTTAATGAGCTGGGCGAACTGGTAAATCCGGAAGGGTATATTGTACAGGGATGGGAATTGGATGAGGATACCGGAGACAACACCGGTTCAATTACAGATATCATACTGGATGCCTATACCAGCTCCCCCGAAGAAACCACCACGGTGACAGCGATTACCAATCTGGATGCCGATGCCGAAAGCCAGTCGGTTGTCCTGTCAAATTCATGGGATTCCGGGGATGATACCGATATCAGCTCGTCAAACTATGAATACCAGACGGTTGTCCAGGTCTATGATTCCCTGGGAAGTACCCATGATGTATCTATTTATTATGACAAAGTATCTGGTTCCAACTGGGAATATATTATAACCAGCAATCCAGAGGAAGATAATCGGAATCTGGTCCAAAATACCGATTCCATGGGGCTTCTTGCCAGGGGGACCATCTCTTTTAGCGAAAGCTCTGGAGATATTACAGATTTGACCATGGAAAAATTTACAGGTCTTTTGGGTAATTTTACCGCAGAAGGGGTGAACGGGGTTGATGATATCCAATATTACATTGAAGATTATGATACATTGAGTCTGGACGGATACGGCTTTGAATTTGAGTATGATGGCAGTGAGTGGGAGTTTGTGGACCAGACAGATGACGGTGTGATCACTTCCGCAGACAAGCCGGAGAACTATGGCTCGGCATCTGTTGTGTATTCGGATGCCAACAACGTCTGGCTTTCCCTGACTTCTGAAAATGATGACCCGGATATTAGAATAGAATTATCCTCCTCGGCTGTGTCAGGCGATACCTTTGGGTTTGATATTAATGAGAATGATGATGTCCATGTTCAGAATGTTGAGTCCCTGAGTTATAGCGGAGAGTTGACCTCCGAGAACACCACCCTTACCATTAATGATTCCAGCGTGATGACCCATGACGAAAGCGACATCGGTATTCTCTGGAATCCGACTGAAGAACAATGGTATTGGAGCAATCCTGTGGTCGCCAGTTCAGCCGGTTCCCTTGTGAGCGGTATTGAAATGGCTGGAACTCCCCAGACAGCCGAAACATTTGTCACCATCGAAAATGCCGAAGATCTTGATATGATGTCCAGTGATATTACCCTAATGGTGAACAACAGGACCGATGACTGGGATTGGAACATGCCCTTGAAAGAAGAGGATTTTGCCAGCGAAGTGTTTAATTTTTCACCCACCAATGATCCTGCACTCACCATTGTTTCAGTGGGAAGCCAGGGGGCAGTGGCATCAACCGATAATGCCGGGGCAGAAACCACCATCACTTTGACCTGGAACGGAACCACCTGGGCTTCCGATGCCGGCGGCGGAGAAACAGTGGTTACGGTTGACGCAGGAAACAGTGATGAAACCCAGGTTCAGTTTTCCCTCTGGCAGGACGATGGTATCGGCGCGTCCACAGGTGCATCCACTGTGCTGTACTCATTTGGCTCGGACCTGACAGCGGTAGGGGGTCAGACCATCACCTTTCAAATTGACCCAACCCCGCCAGAGGAGTATCCCAATGCGGTGCTTTCCAGTGTCGGTGCCCCCGCGGAGGGCATTGGCATCGATTTTGACAATGACTCAACCGTGGATTTGTTTTTGGACCCTGCCTCGGACGGTTCAACCACTGCCGTGGGCGGGCTTAGCGTGGTATTTGATGTCAACCCTGATACGCCACCGGTAAATTATAGCGATGCAACATTAACCGGGGATGCCTCCCAGGTAACCATTGATCTTGACGGCTCGGGAAACAGTTCCGATAAAGATGATATCGTCTTCACCTTTGATGATGATTTATCAGCTGGTGCCACCAACACGGATCCCTATGATGACAGGAGTGTCATTAGTTTTGATATTCTCGGGTCCACTGCCTGGACATCCGTTGATACCGATGATATGACCAGCGACGGATATTTTGCTTTTACCGCAGATTTTCTCGGGGGAGACTTTGGCACCACGGAAATGGAGATTGCATTGGATATCGGGACCGTGTATGACGGCAACAATTTTGTGAACGATTCCCTGTCCACCACTCAATATTCCAAATCCTCTTCAACGGTTTACCAGGATGCGGACGGATATTCTGCCGGAGATCTCCAGGGGGTCGATGTGGCATCGGATGGTGTCATGACCGGTATCTATTCCAACGGGGAGCTGATTCCGCTTTTTCGGGTGGGTCTGGCCAAGTTTTTAAATAACTACGGATTGCTGACCGAGGGGGGGAACATGTATAGCGAAACAAACGACAGTGGTTCTGCCATCACCAATATACCGGGTGAAAACGGTCTTGGGACTCTCTCTCCCAATTCCCTTGAAATGTCAAATGTTGATATTGCAGAAGAGTTTGTCTCCCTGATTACCAACCAGAGAGGGTTTCAGGCAAACTCTAAAACCATCACCACCGTTGATGAAATGATGCAAACCGTTATCCAGATGAAATAATAATTTTGGGACAGCTCTGTAGGGAACTGTCAAAAGGATGACGAAAATCAGGTTTGCCTGACGCTTTTTATAAAAAAAACCGGGGGAGATGGCCAGTCCATCTTTTCTGGTTTTTTTGCTTCCCATAAAATATTTTGCAAATTTTCCCTGTAACCCCTATAATTGCTATTGAATCCTGGGTATTCCCAAAGGGACCTGGTAAAAAGAGATCGTGCTTGGCATAAGGTTTGCTATCTTATCCATCAAGTATCTAGTTTAAATAATCAAAGGCAAACGGTTGGGAGATATTTTGACTGAAGATCTGATAGAAGAAATGGACGGAGAAATGGAGGGTGAAACTTCTGAGCTGGTCAGAGAGTCTTCCCTGAAACCATCGGGAAAAAATCCCTTTGTCAAAAAACGCCTTCTTTTGATTCTGGTGCTCGGGGTTGTCCTCCTGGGCATATTCGCTGGGGCCGGGTTCTTTTTTTTCAGGGGATCACCCGAAGAAGCAACTCTCGCCAATGGGACATCTGTCACTCAAGAAAACAAAGCTCCCGGTGAACCCGGTGAACCCGGTGACCCCGGTGACCCCGGTCAAATAGAGGAGATTGTTTTTGAGGATATTATTGCTCTTGCTCCCTTTGAACGTATTCCGTTGAAGAGGAATTCTGCCATGGGACTGATAAACCTTAATATCTCCTTGGAATTAATGGATCGCCGTTATAGAAAACAGGTATATTCTATGCAGGACAGAATCAGAAAAATTATTATGGGTCAGGTCCGGGAAATGAGATGGCTTGAGTTGAGGACTCCAGAAGGCAAGATTCAATTGAAATACGAGCTGCTCAAGCGAATCAATTCTATTTTTCCCAAGGTTGTGGTGAGAAATATTTATTTTACCAATTTAATAATGCAGTGATGATGCCATGAGTGAAATTTTATCCCAGGACGAAGTTGACAGCCTATTAGACGGTCTGGATTCAGGCGAGGTTGAAACAAAGAAGGAGACGGAAGTTCCCGAGTCGGTTGATGGGATTATCGCCTACGATTTCACCAGCCAGGATAAGGTGGTCCGGGCAAGGATGCCCACCTTTGATGTGATCAATGAACGGCTTTCACGGGAAGTGCGTGCCACCTTGTCCACTTTGTTGCAAACCAATGTGGATGTCAGTGCCAATCCTTTTGATACCTTGAAGTTTTCAGAGTTTGTGAGAAGTCTTCCTGTACCCACAAGCCTCCATGTTTTCAGGTTGGAGCCCTTAAGGGGGCATGGTCTGGTGGTTTTTGAAAGCCAGTTGGTTTACAACCTGATCGACACCTTTTTTGGGGGAGAGGCCCTGGGCAAAGCCCGGGTGGAAGGAAGAGAATTCACGCGGATTGAAGAGGTGATGATTAGAAAGGCAGTGCTGGCGGTATTGAAAAATATTGAGGCCTCTTGGGCGCCCATTGAACCGGTAAGGGCCTCTTTGATCCGGTCCGAAATGAACCCCCAGTTTACCGCCATCGTATTGCCGACGGATCTGGTCATTGTTACCCGGTTTGAAATAGAATTGGAACAGGCCGCCGGAAATCTGGTGGTCTGCTATCCCTATTCAATGATCGAGCCCATGCGCAATAAATTGTCTTCCGGGGTACAGGCAGAAATTGAGGAGATTGATACCAATTGGCTCCGGATGATCAAGGAAGTTATTCTCAAGTCGACAGTGGAGCTTAGAATCCAGCTGGGGAAAACCGAGGTAACCGGTGAACGCGTGTTGTACATGCAAAAAGGGGATGTGATTCAATTGGACAATGCTGCATCGGATCCCTTGTCCTGCTATGTGGACGGGTTGGAAAAACTCACCGGATACATCGGCGTTCAAAGAGGATTCCAGGCATATAAGATAGAAGAAAAAATAACAACAGATATTGAGAGTTAAACATGGTTGATGAAAACGGTACCACACAAGAGTCCGAAGAAATTGTTGAAAAAAGTGAAGAGCAGGAAGCAAGGGAATTGGATTTCATTCTGGATATCCCTTTGGAGCTTTCCGTTGAACTGGGTAAAACCAGGATGCTTGTCAATGATCTTCTTCAATTGGGCCAGGGGTCTATTATCGAGCTCAATAAGCTGGCCGGTGAGCCCCTGGAGGTCTATATCAATAGGAAACTCATTGCCCGGGGAGAAGTGGTGGTGGTCAATGAAAAATTTGGTGTCAGGCTGACCGATGTGATTACCCCCATAGACCGGGTTAAATCTTTGGCGGCGGAAGACATTGAGCGCTGATTCAGACATATGGTTTGCCTTTGCACGCTCTTTTGGCATGCTGTTTATGGTTTTGGCCTTGCTGCTGCTTGTCTTTTATCTCATGAAACGATTTATGGGAGCAAGGGGGGCAAACACCAACCGGGATCTTATCCGTGTTCTGACGGTTCACCATCTTTCTCCAAAGGAAAAGCTGATCCTGGTCAATGTTCTGGATGAAACCATTCTCATCGGGGTCACCCCAAACCAGATTTCAACCCTCAAGGTGATGGAAAAACAGGCTGATGTTGTGTCGGTATCCCAAGAGCCTTTATCCAAAAACGCGGGGTCTGGATTTTCCGACCTTTTGAACAGGACTTTGAACCGGTCATCCCCTGAATCTCAAAAAAATGGACCTCAAAAAAATGGGCCCCTAAAAAAGACCCCGGGGGAGAAGGTGGAGAATGCGTAAAAATCGTTCAATGGATAAAATTTTTATGCAATTGGGTCTTGTCTTGTTTTTGTGGGTTCTTGCCAAGGGGTCTGCCCTGGCAGTTACCTTTCCCATCCCCTCCCTTGAATTGAATGTTACAACGGCCACAGAACCGGAAGAAGTCGCTGTGGTACTTGAAATTATTGCGCTTTTAACGGTTATTTCCCTGGCACCGGCAATCCTGATTTTAATGACGCCCTTTACCCGGTTGATTGTTGTATTTCATTTTTTGCGCCAGGCCATTGGTACCCAGTCCAGTCCCCCCAATCAGGTGATTGTCGGCCTTGCACTTTTTATGACGGCTTTTATCATCAAGCCGGTTGCCCTGGATGTGTATAACCAGTCTCTTAATCCCTATCTTGAGCGGACGATTTCCTATGAGGTGGCTTTTGAAGCGGCACAAAAACCCATTCGTAAATTTTTGCTTCTCAACACAAGGGAAAAGGATATTGCCCTGTTTGTCAAGGAAGCCGACATGAAAAAACCTGAAACACGGGCGGATGTCTCTTTGCTGGTGCTCATTCCGGCCTATGTAATCTCCGAGCTTAAAACCGCCTTTATCATCGGTTTTGTCTTGTATATTCCTTTTCTGGTGATCGATATGGTGGTGGCCTCTGTTTTGCTGGCCATGGGCATGATGATGCTGCCGCCGGTCATGATATCCCTGCCGTTTAAACTCATGCTTTTTGTCCTTGTGGACGGATGGCATCTGATTTGCGGTTCTTTAATCAAAAGCTTTGGAGTGTAACCATGACCCCTGAATTCGTTGTTGAATTTGCCAAGGAAGCCATCCTCATGACCATTTATCTTTCCATGCCCATGCTGGGCCTAGGGCTTTTGGCAGGCTTAATTATCAGTGTTTTCCAGGCCGTCACCCAGATTCAGGAAATGACACTGACCTTTGTCCCTAAAATTCTTGCTGTTTTTATGGGACTTTTATTTTTTGCCCCCTGGATGCTGGAAAAAATTACCAGCTACACAATCCGTGTATTTGAAAATATTCCCATGTATATCCGATAGGCAGGTCTTTTTTTATGGATATCCTTAACATTATCGATCCTGTCCAGTTAAGGACCTATATGCTGGTGTTGTTGAGGGTGAGTATTTTTCTTCTCATGTTTCCCATTTTTTCATCCGCTGTGTTTCCGGCCACCCTGAAAATGGGGTTGGCCATGGTGATTTCCCTGCTTTTTTATTCTGTTGTGCCCGTGGACCTGACTCGATTTCCGTTGGATGCGATCTCCACGGGACTTCTGATTTTAGCGGAAGCAATGGTTGGCCTGACCCTTGGCCTTTGCCTGAGAATCTTTTTTGGGTCGGTTCAGCTGGCAGGTCAGGTGATCGGCTTTCAAATGGGGTTTGCCATGATCAATGTGGTGGACCCCCAGAGCGGTGCCAATGTTTCCATCATGGATCAATTGGGGTATTGGGTCTGCGTGGTGGTCTTTTTGATGTTAAACGGCCATCACATTATTATTTCTGCCTTGATCAATAGTTTTGAACTGGTTCCGGTGGGGGTTTTTGTGATGCAAAAAATTTTAATGGTGAAACTGTTGGATCTGGCCGGAGGACTTTTTTTGCTTGCCATTAAGATCGGTGCCCCGGTGATTGCGGCCCTGTTCTTTGTCAGCGTAGGGTTTGGGCTGGTCTCAAAGTTTGCGCCCCAGATGAACGTCATGATTGTGGCCTTTCCCTTGAAGATTGTTACCGGGCTTTTCCTTTTCGGGCTGACCCTTGAAATCATCGTCCTTGTAACAAGGGAATATGTGGACGGGTTTAAACGCTTATTAATGACCCTGTTGTTTTATGCCGGGGGTGGGTGATAGATGGCTGAAGATCCGGAAAGTGGCGGAGAGAAAACCGAAGATGCATCGGGACGTAAGCTTTCCAAGGCGCGTGAGGAAGGTCAGGTTGCCAAAAGCAGTGAAATCCCATCTGTTTTTGTTCTTTTTGGGGGTGTAATTGCCCTGTGGTCCTCGGCAGCTTATATGTATAACAATGTTATTGGGATTTTTCACTATAATTTTAATTTTGAAAAAATCCCTGATTTTACCCAGGTGCAAATGGTGGAGCTTCTGGCCGTCCATGGACAGAAAATGCTCATGATTTGCCTGCCGCTTTTTGCCGGTGTATATGTTTTGGCCATTCTATCCAATGTCGCCCAGGTGGGGTTTGAAATTTCCTGGAAAGCCATTGAGCCTAAATTTTCAAAGTTGAATCCCATTAGCGGGTTCAAACAAAAATTTTCCTCCCGGGCCGTGGTGGAAATGGTGAAAAACCTTGCCAAAATCGCTGTGATCTCCATGGTGACCTATTCTGCCATCAAGGGAGAATTGAACAATATTAACCGGTTATATGATAACTCCATCGGTCAGATTTTTTTGTATCTTCTGAATATCTCCTTCTGGATTTTCATTAAGGTCTGTTTGATTATGCTGGTGGTGGCTCTGTTGGATTATGCCTATCAAAAATGGAAATTTTTAGAAGACCAGAAAATGACCAAAAAAGAGGTCAAGGATGAGACCAAACAGACAGAAGGGGATCCCATGGTCAAGTCCCGGATCCGGCAGCTCCAGTACCAAGCGGCCCGAAAGCGCATGATGGCCGATGTACCAGAGGCGGATGTGGTGGTGACCAACCCGACACGGCTTGCCGTGGCTCTGAAATATGACGGGACAACCATGGATGCCCCCAAAGTGCTGGCAAAGGGGGCAGGGCCTGTGGCCGAAAATATCCGAAGAATTGCAAGGGAAAATGAAATTCCCCTGGTTGAAGATAAACAATTGGCCCGGAATTTGTATAGACATGTAGATATCGGTGGGAATGTCCCGATCGAATATTACCAGGCAGTGGCGGAATTACTGGCCTATGTGTACAAACTCAAAAACAGTCAGTGATACCATGCGGGTTCACATTGACAAAGTTTTGACGGGCCGTGTCAAAATAAGCGGTTGGCGTCAAAACAGATGAAACAAGGGGTGTAAATGGCAGCAGAAGGAACCAGCATTTTTGCCGGGCTAAAAAGTGAATCATCGGATATTTTAATGATCGTTGCCTTTATCGGCATCCTCATGGCAATGATTTTACCCATCCACCCCATGATTCTGGATTTTTTCCTGGCATTGAATATCTCATTTGGGATCATGGTGCTCATTACCACCATGTATACGACCAAGCCCCTGGAGTTCAGTATTTTTCCTTCTCTCTTGCTGGTCCTGACCCTTTTTCGCCTTTCCCTGAATGTGGCATCCACCCGGCTGATCCTTTTGCACGGCAGTGAGGGGCCTTCTGCTGCCGGATCCGTTATCATGTCCTTTGGCAATTTTGTGGTGGGGGGAAATTATGTGGTCGGTCTGGTCATCTTTATCATTCTGGTTTTGATTAATTTCATGGTCATCACCAAGGGTGCGGGCCGCATCGCAGAGGTGGCGGCCAGGTTTACCCTGGATGCCATGCCGGGAAAACAGATGGCCATTGATGCGGATCTTAATGCCGGGATGATAGATGAGGTTGAGGCCAGGGATCGGCGCAAAGGCATTGCCCGGGAATCTGAATTCCATGGCGCCATGGATGGTGCCTCCAAATTTGTCCGGGGGGATGCGGTTGCAGGGATCGTGATTACCATGATCAATATTGTGGGCGGATTTGTCATTGGCGTTCTCCAGCAGGGCATGGAAATGCAGGATGCCTTGACCACTTATACCCTTTTAACCGTTGGGGACGGCCTGGTTTCCCAGATTCCCGCCCTTTTGATATCGGCGGCTTCGGGTCTTCTGGTTTCCAGGTCCGGTTCTGAGAGCAAAATGGGGGCTGAATTTGCCAAACATTTGTTTGCCAGTTCCACGCCGGTATTTATCGGCGCTGTGATTGTTTTTTGTATGGGAATGGTCCCGGGACTTCCCACCCTTCCTTTTATGACCCTGGGGATTGTCATGGGAACCCTGGCCTGGTATTTTCTGCGGACAGATGAACGGGAGGAGGAAGATTCCCTGGTAGAAACTGCAGAGGAAGAGGCTGCAACGGGCCAGCCCGAAGATGTGGATCACTTGTTATCCCTGGACACCATTGAATTGGAAGTGGGGTACGGCCTTATCCCTTTGGTGGACAAACAGCAGGACGGGACGCTTTTGGGCCGGATACGGGCCATTCGACGGCAGTTTGCAACGGAAATGGGAATCATTATTCCGCCCATTCATATCCGGGATAACCTGAACTTAAACCCGGCCCAGTATCGCTTGATGATTAAGGGGGTTGAGGCTGACGGGACTGAATTGATGGTGAATCATTATCTGGCCATGGATCCCGGGGGGGCTGCCCAGGAAATAGAAGGGATTAAAACCACGGAACCGGCCTTTCATCTGCCGGCATTGTGGATTCCCATGGACAGGGAAGAAGAAGCAAAATTTGCCGGCTATACCGTGGTGGATAACTCCACTGTGATCGCCACCCATTTGACGGAGATTATTCGAGCCAATGCCCATGACCTTCTCGGGCGCCAGGATGTTCAGCATCTTATGGACAATCTTGCCAAAACCAATCCAAAAGCTGTTGAAGAGCTTGTCCCCAATCTGCTGACCATAGGGGTCGTGCAAAAAGTGCTTCAGAATTTGCTGAGGGAACGCATTTCCATTCGAAATTTTCTCACCATTGTGGAAACCCTTGCAGATTTTGCCCCCATGGGTAAAGACCCGGATTTGCTCACCGAATATGTCCGGCAACGGCTTGCAAAGGGGATGCTGGTGCCTTATTTACAGGAAGGAAAGGTGCTCCAGGTGATTACCCTTGACCGAAAGCTTGAGGAAATTTTAACTAAAAATATCAAACGCACTGAACACGGTTCTTATCTGGCATTGGATCCGACGCTTGTGGCCGGAGTGGTGGCTGCGGTGTCAAAGCAGGTGGAAAAACTCATTGCTATCAATAGCCAGCCGGTTGTCATGACGCCGCCCACCCTCAGGCGTCACTTCAGAAAATTGATTGAACCTTCTCTTCCCACTGTTTTTGTGGTATCCCATGCTGAAATAGTGGACGATATAAATTTACAGGCCGTTGGAAAGGTGAGTTTAAAAGATGAATAAAAAAATCTTCCGGGCAGCCAATATTCAGGAAGCCCTGGCAAATATTAAGGAAGAGATGGGGAAGGATGCCATGATTTTGTCCACCCGGAAAATTCCCAGAAAACCAATGGATCCCTATGGTAAAGAAATGTTTGAGGTGGAAGCCGGCATTACGGTAAAAGAGGGTGGCGGTAAAAGGGCCACTGCCGTCAAAAAAAGTGATGACGGTCTGTTTGAGTCCTTGAAGGGAGATATTTCTGAGATTCGCGATATGATCGCCATTGCAGGATTTGGCAGCGGTATTCAAAATATTTTGTGTTCTCATTTCGAATCTGTGGGGGTGCTGGCGTCTTTTTTGCGGGCCGGGGTCAGTGAACGGTTGGCCATCTCCCTGATTGAACGTTCCATGGTATCCCTGCCCCCTGACCTTGGGCAAACGGATCGGATCAAACATTTAAAAAAGAATGTCATGGCCCATTGCCTGGAGCAGCTAAGGGTGAAAGATTTTTTTAATCGGAACAATTCATCAGGCGTTCCCCATGTGGCAGCCTTTGTAGGGCCGACAGGGGTGGGTAAGACCACCACCATTGCGAAACTTGCCGCCCTGTTAAGCCTTAAACGGAAAATGAAGGTAGGGCTTATTTCCATTGATAATTATCGTATCGGCGCCTTTGAACAACTCAAGGCTTACGCCTCTATCATGGGCCTTTTATGTGTGCCGGCCTTCAGTGCCCAGGATCTGTCTTGTGCCCTGGAACGGATGAAATCCATGGATGTGGTCTTGATTGATACAGCCGGCCACAGCCATTACGATAACAAAAAAATAGATGAAATTTTTAAGCTGATTAAAAGTGATTTTGGGATTTCTGTTCATTTAACCTTGAGTGTTACGGCTGAATCTATTAATATGAAGGAAGCGGCATCTGCGTTCTCCGTATTTAATCCGGATACCTATGTATTTACGAAGATAGATGAGACCAAACGCTGCGGTAAAATTCTGGACCAGGTAAATAATCTTAATCTGCCTGTTTCGCTGATTACAAATGGGCAGCGAGTTCCTGAAGATTTAATTGTCCCGGATAAACACAGGTTATTGAGAATTATTCTGGGCAAAGAACCCAAAGAAATTTTGGGCAAAGAACCTAAAGGAGAGGTATAAGGGTGGATCAGGCAAAAGGACTTCGGCAAATTGCACAAACAGATGCCCTGGCAAGGCGAAAAGCCGCCATGGCATCCCCGAAAAAGAAGTTTCCAAGGGTCATTGCCGTTACCAGCGGCAAGGGCGGAGTAGGGAAAACCAATATAGTGGGAAATCTGGCCGTGGCCATGAGCCAAAAGGGAAAACGGGTGGTGATCATTGATGCGGATGTTGGCCTTGCCAATATTGATATCGTCTTTAATCTGCGGCCGGAATACAATATTCGCCATGTGGTCTCTTCGGAAAAAAGCCTGGACCAGGTCATGATTAAAACCCACCATGGCATCGGCATTATACCGGGGGGGTCTGGATTCGCCGATCTGACCCAATTGAATGAAGGTGAAAAACTCACCCTGCTAAGTGAGTTCGAAACCCTTGCAGACAAAGCCGATATCATTTTTGTGGATACCGGGGCCGGGATCTCTTCCAATGTGTTGTATTTTAATGCGGCATCGGATGAGTGTCTGGTGGTTGCCACAACCGAACCTACCTCCATTACAGATGCCTATGCCTTGATGAAGGTGATGTCACAAAAATACGGGTATAGGCATTTCAAACTGCTGGTAAATATGGCAGATTCTGAAAAGGATGCCAAACGGGTATATGCTTCTTTAAGCAATGCCCTGGATAAATTTTTGAAAAATGTTGTATTGGAATATACGGGGTATATTCCCTTTGACCGGCAGCTTCAAAGGGCAGTTCAAAAACGGGGACTGTTGCTGGATGAATTCCCTGATGCAACGGCGTCAAAGGCAGTGGAAACCATTGCGTCCAAGCTTCTTTGCGATGGGGATAAAAACAGAGCGGATGGGAATTTAACCTTTTTTATGAACAGGGTGTTCCAGGCTGCAAGGTGAAAAGGTATACACAGGAGAAGATGACAAAACCGGCAACAAAAAAGCATCTTGAATGGCGACAAAAAAGCATTGTTGAATATGCTTATCTTGTCAAACATATTGCGTATCGGTTTGCCACAAGGCTCCCTACAAGCGTGTTGCTGGATGAATTAATTTCGGCCGGATCTCTGGGGCTGATTGATGCCGTGGATAAATTTAACCCATCAAAGGATGTCAGTCTTAAAACCTATGCCCAGTACAGAATCAAAGGGGCTATCCTTGATGAACTGCGAAGTATGGACACCTATTCAAGATCCATGCGAAAAAAAATCCAGGACATTACAAAGGCAACAAAAAAGATCGAAGACGAAAAAGGCTCCCCGGCAGCGGATTCAGAAATATGCGAATCGTTAGGCATTGATCTGGAAACCTTTCAGGATATGCTTACCAATATTCACGGTGCTGCCGTGTTGAGCCTTGATGAATTTGTCAAAACCAAAAAAAATGATATCTTTTCCCAAACCAGATTTCAATCCGGGGTCAAGGGAAAAGATAATCCTGCCGATCAGTTTGACAGGGCTGAAATTAAACATGTTTTGGCGAAAACCATCCAGACGCTTACCCAAAAAGAGCAGATGGTGGTTTCTCTTTACTATTATGATGAATTGACCCTAAAGGAAATAGGAGAGGTCTTGTCCCTGACCGAATCGCGTATCTGTCAAATCCATTCGGCGGTCCTGATTAAGATGAAAGCCAAGCTTGTTGATTATGAAACCTAAAGAATAGAGGTCACCCATGTCGGATCCAAGTTTAGAAGAGGAAAGTTTAATCTCCCAGGATGATATTGATAAGCTTTTAGATTCACCCTCCTTTGGAGAGGCGGAAGAAACGCTTGAAAAAGGGAATGAGAACAGCCCTGATCCGGATGATTCGGGGGAATTATCCCAGGATGACATCGACGGCCTTTTGGGCGGCAATGATACGGCGGCAGAAGCGGACGAGATGGGAGAGCTTTCCCAGGATGACATCGACGGCCTTTTGGGCGGCGATGACGTGGCGGCAGAAGCGGACGAGATGGGAGAGCTTTCCCAGGATGACATCGACGGTCTCTTGAGCGGCAATGACGCGGCGGCAGAAGTGGACGAGATGGGAGAGCTTTCCCAGGATGACATCGACGGCCTCATGGGTGGCAATGATCTGGCGGCAGATGAGGATGACGGGGATGATGTGGATATGGAATTGATATCCCAGAATGATATTGACCAACTGATGACGCCTTCTGATGAAGAGCCCAGCCCTGATGAAATAAGTGAGACACAAACAAATGAGGCTGAAATAGTTTCTGATGATTTTGTGATTGATGAAGCTGACGGCCTTGATGTATCGGCATGCCTGATCACCCAGGAAACCCTTGATGAATTAATCAAAAATGCACCTGAGCCTGAAGATATTTCGGATCCTGTGGTGCCAGATCCTGTGGAGCCAGATCCTGTGGTGCTGGATGAAGATATTGAATCCTCGCCTGTTTTTTTGGAGGATCAAGGTGAGGATGATCTGGAATCTGGCGCTTCCGATGAACTTGAAGACCTTTTAAATACCGATATCAATGATGCTGATATTAATACGGGAAACCTGGATGGTGATGATGTGTCCCAGGATGATATTGATGCCTTGTTGCAGGCGTCAGATGAGGATGAGGATTTCATGGCGGATGAAGAGGATATCCTCATTTCCCAGGATGATATTGATACTCTGTTGATGGCGGCTGACCAGGAAGATGAGGATCTTCTTGGGGATTTAATGGGCGATGATATGGGCGATGGCATGGATGACGATTTTGATGATGAAGATATCCTGGACGGTGACGATGAAGGCGATGACGGGTCTGGGGGGGATCAGGTGGTGCTTGCAGGGGGAGAAGATGACTTCCCGGATGAAGATGAGGCGGGTAAACCATGGGAAAATTGGGCCAAGTCCAAGCTTGTGATTGCCACTGTTTCAGCCATACTGGTGTTGGGTATTTCAGTTCCCATTGTTTATTTTTTATTTTTTTCACAGGCCCCTGTCCAGGTGCCGGAAAAAATATCTGTTCCAATTGTCATGGAAGTGCCGGGCAGAGATATTGAAGTGACCAGTGTGGATATGGATGTCACGGTAGCTATGGATCATAAAAAATCCGGCAATATTATTCTCAGAGATTTTGTTGTGCTGGCCTCTGATCTATCCAAGGATATGGCCTATCTTACGGCTGATATCTCTATTGATTATTCCGATCAAAGGGCATACCATGAAATTAATGACAATCTTTCCTTCTACAGGGATTTGATATATGAGTCCATTCAAAAGAATCTTCTAGGGGAAAAAAGAAATGAGATAACAGAAGCGGATTTGATATGGGGGATTGAAACCTCATTGAAAAAAATGCTGCCCTCGGATTATATAGAGAAAGTCAGTTTTAAATCATTTAAGGCCAGTTAGGGGGATTCTTTCATGACAACCATTCCCGGGCACAATCAGATGCTACAGCAGTCAAGTATTGCCCAGGAATTGAGTAACCAGGGGAATACCCCTAAACCCTCTCTGGATCAGGCGGTTGTACAGCAACAAGCCCAGGAAATTGTTAAAGGATCTACGGTTCAAGGCTCTGAAGAATCTGAACGCCTTAAGAAAGAAAAACGAGAACAAGAACGAAAACAAATGGCAGACAGGAAAAAAAATAAAATCAATCAGGACAAAGAAATGGGACTGGACCCGGATGCCACGGGCCGGTTGCTGGATACCACAGTATGACAGATATAGTTTCTCTTGAATTTTTGATCTCAGTTTTGTTTATCATTGATGTTTTTTTTGTGGTGTTGTTGCTTTTATTTGCCAAAAGGATAAATCAACGGGTCAATCAGATAAACTCTGGGCAGATAAACTCTGGGCAGATAAACTCTGGGCAGATAAACTCTGGGCAAATGAACCTTGGATCAAGGGATGGGATGATGGATTCTCCTTCCAATATCCCAGGGGAAAATCCGGCGCTGGAATCCGCAAGGGAAATCCTTGATTTGCTGGAACCTTTGGTCACAGAATCCAGGAAGGCCGCTCAAAGTTTTGATGAACAGATTCGGGAAAAAAGAAAATTATCCAGGGACCTGAATGATGCCCTTGATACAAGAATTATCAGTATCAACCTGCTTTTATCCAGAGCAGATTCCCTTCAGAAAAAATTGGAGGATCGTCAGGTAACGATTCAGCAGCCGGCACAGGTTTTAACGCCTGCTCCTTCTTCTTTTCGGGCGAGCAATGTCTTGGACCAGCAAAATCAGATTATTGATCTCTACCATCAAAGAGAAGATGTTGATACCATTGCTGCAAAACTTTCAATTCCTAAAGGGGAGGTTCAACTTGTGATTGATCTTAAAGAAAAGTTTATGGCAATGGAGAAGGGGCAGTGATCTCCAAGATCCATATATCCCCCCCTGAGATGGTGATTCAAAAAGAGGCTGGAAAGGCCCTTGAAAAATCTGTTTTCAAAAAGGGTCAGGTTGTCACGGCAACGGTGTTAAGCCTCTTATCTTCGGGTAAAGCCCAGTTGTTGATAAACGGTGAAACCATTATTGCAAAAACCGGTTTGCTTCTCAGTCCCGGGGAGGAACTTAAGTTAAGGGTGGTTCAAGAAAAGGATATTGTCCAACTCAAGTTGCAGGAACTCCCACAGGCCGCGGGAAAAAAACAATTGGTTTCCCTGATCCGTTTCCTTTCAAAAAATAACATGCCGGATATTACCGAAATAAAGGACCCTGTTGTAAAAGATATTCTTCAGGAAACAGCATTGAAATCGGGGAAAAGGGATGATTCCTTTTTGCCCCGCCTCATTGAAAACAATGGAATGATGTGGGAAAAAAAATTGGGGTCTCTCCTGAAAACCCAAGGGCAGGATACCCTTAATTTAAATCTGGCTCAACTCCAGAAACAGGATCTAAAGGGAGCGCTTTTAAATGAGTTGTCCCTGGCATCTTCCCTGGGCGATGCCCTGGCAACATCCAAGGGAGAGTTGGGAAAACCGGTCACAGCTTTCTTAGACACCCTGGAAAGTTTTCAACTGCTCAATACCCAGACCTCTGAATCCGGCCGTTATCTTCTTCCCTTTCCTGTATTTGTGGGTTCCGATTTAAGTTTTGGGCAATTGCTCATTGATACCGGTGACAAAAAACAAGATAAAACGAAAGATGGCCATCGAGTGATCCGGGTTTCCTTTCTTTTGGATATGACACAGCTGGGAGCGGTTCGGGCGGATTTTTCTATATTGAAAAAAGCTGTTACCGGTAGATTTCTTCTGGAAAATGATGGGGTCTGTGCCTATCTGAAAACCCTGATTCCGGAATTGAAAACCAAGCTTGAACAATTGGAATATGATATCGGCAATATTGAGTGTCTCACGGGTGCCAAGGCAGAAATACACCCCAATGTTTTAATGGAGTCCTTGTTTGAAACGGGGGATGATTCCGTATTGAACATTGTTATTTAATCGGGGTTATTTAATCGGGTGATCTGATAGGATCCTATGCCAAAAAAAAATATTAAAAAAGCCATTGCATTAAAATACGATAAACAAAAAGATGATGCCCCCCGGGTTGTTGCCAAGGGCCAGGGTCAGGTTGCAGAAAATATCATTGAATTGGCAAAAAAACATGATATTCCCATAAAAGATGATCCAGACCTTATCGAAGTATTATCCTCCCTTGAAATTAATGAAGAAATCCCATCGGAAATCTATGTGGCAGTAGCCGAATTACTGGCGTTTGTCTATTCAGCCAATGCCGGGAAAGGGTCCTAGATCATCCTGGTTTCTGTTTTTGGAGAGTCGCAAACTTTTGTTTGAACTCAACAGGGGGGTAAAGAACGAAGGAAATTTAAGATTCTGGATTTTTTTCAGGGTTAACAATCATGGCACTTCTTACCAGTTTATTGCACTGGGAGCAGACCATGTTAAAGTCTAGTACATTTCCCCGGAACAATTTAAAATTGCAAAAAGGACAAAAGTAATCGGTTAGTTCAACCTTTGTTTTTTCCTGAATAACCGGGGTGCCACTCTCCTCATTCTCAAAATCAGTTTCCATTAAATCTCACTTTAACCTTACGGTTTTTAAAAGGGCTTTTTAAATTTTTATTATATGGGAAAAAAACAGTTTTTATCCCTAAATCTAAAATTTTGCAAGCTTATTCTCGGTAACACCAGGGAACAGGTTTGTATGTGGGAGTTTTTTTTAGAACACCTGGGCAGGCTGGAAAGATCGGAAAAAATTTCTGGGTGCGTCAATTTTTAAACCAAGTTTGTGGCAGGTTTTTGGCGGGAAGGATTTTGGAGAAAGAATAACTTGTTTTAAAAAAAATATTTTTTAAACAAATGGTTCCAACCTAAAACAATTGAAATTATTGGTTTTTATTATTG
This sequence comes from Desulfoconvexum algidum, assembly GCF_055382125.1. Lineage (NCBI taxonomy): Bacteria > Pseudomonadati > Thermodesulfobacteriota > Desulfobacteria > Desulfobacterales > Desulfobacteraceae > Desulfoconvexum > Desulfoconvexum algidum. The sequence goes on from NZ_AP042394.1 coordinate 839,979, forward strand.
TATGTTCGGTTCCATGCCCCCGGACATGATACGGTCAAAGCGTCTGAAACAGCTATTTGTAATGAGATAAAATTCATGGCATCCATATTGCAAATACTTTTCATGACCAGGAATATTTTTAGAGGGGAACCCATGATTCTTGAAATGACCCGTCCCGTTCAAGGGGGATTGAGACAGGAGCGAAAGTTGGATGCTGTATCCAACCATATTGCCAACGTTGATACAACTGGTTTTAAAAAGGATGTTGTCAGTTTTGATAAAAAATTTAAAGCCCAATTGAATAGGGATTTTTCCCAGGGAGATATTAAAACAACGGGAAACCCTTTTGATGTAGCATTGGGAAGCCCTGGTTTTTTTAAGGTTGAGACCGTTGAGGGAATCCAATATACGCGCGATGGCCGTTTTTCCCTCAACAGTGAAGGTGTTCTGGTGGGCATGAATGGCAATCCGATTCTGGGACAGGGGGGTGCCATTTTTATTGATACAACCACCATAGAGGGGCAGGGTATTGAAATTAACAGTGCCGGTGAGATTCGTGTGGGTGAAGAAGTTGTGGATACTTTAGATGTGGTGAGCTTTGAGGATTTAAGCAAACTGGAAAGAAAAGGACAGAATCTTTTTGTATATACCGGGAACACGGGGGATGAGATCCTGCAGGAAAATGTTGTGATAAAACACATGGCTTTGGAAGGATCCAATGTCCAGGTGACCGAAGAAATGGTAAAAATGATTGATTACCATAGAATGTTTGAAACTTTCACCAAATCAATGATGACCTTTGATGAAGTGGATAACAAGGCAATATCCGAGGTCGGAAAGCCACAGTAAAAATTTAGGAGATAGGATATGATTCGATCACTCTATTCAGGCGCAACCGGTATGGGGGCGCAGCAGTTGAGCACCGATGTGGTGGCAAATAACTTGGCCAATTCAAGTACCACGGGTTTTAAAAAATCCAAGCCTCATTTTGAAGATTTGATGTACAGAACCCTGTTGGTTGCAGGTCAGACAACTCCCGGTGGCGGACAGGTGCCCACGGGTATCCAGATCGGTATGGGGGTTAAACCCTCGGGGGTTCAGAAAATATTTACCCAGGGAGATTATACGGAAACTGATAATCAACTGGACTTTGCCATCCAGGGCAATGGGTTTTTCCGGGTGACCCACGGAGATGAAGATATGTATACCCGGGCAGGCGATTTTACCCTGGACAGTGACGGATACATAACCACCCCCAGCGGTGACCGATTGCAACCCGAAATATCCATTCCCATAGAAGCGGTCACCATTACCCTTGAGACCGACGGAACCCTGACTGTTTTTGGTGATAGCGAAGATATCCTTGCCACTGAAAACATTTTGGTTTCTACCTTTATCAATCCAAGCGGGTTGTTTGCCACAGGGCAGAATCTTTTTCGACCCACGGAAGGGTCTGGTGACGCCCAGGAAGGAACCCCGGGAGAAGATGGTGCTGGCACCACCATTAACAATTACCTGGAGTTGTCCAATGTCAGTGTTGTTGAAGAGATGGTCAACATGATCGTGGGCCAGCGGGCCTATGAAGCCAATTCCAAAACGGTTCAAACGGCCGATTCCATGTTGAGTACCGCCAATGGTCTTAAATCATAGGATAATATGAAACACTATTTGTCAATAAGCGCAACATGCCTGGGTTCCTTTTTGGGGATGGCATTTGTCGCTTGGACTCTTGTTTGCCCAATGGATTTGGCTGCAGGTACATCCGTTTCCCGGGAAGTGAAGATTCTGGTGACAAAAACAAGTGTGGTCCAAGGGTCTGAAATTTTGCTTGGGGAGATTGCCCAGATCCAGGCCGGTCCTTTTTTAAAGGAGATTCTACAAAATATGGAACTTGGGCGTGCGCCCAAACCAGGAGAAATTAAACAATTGAGCAAAAAGCATCTTGCCTCTTTGATCCAGTCACAAACGGGTATGCCCGAGGGGGTGGAAATTGAGATACCCGAAAAAATTTATGTGAAGCGTGGTAGCCAGCAGATCCGGCAACAGGCACTTCAGGATCAGGTGGAAATTTTTTTGTCAGATTATTTCAAAGGGAAAGACTATGAGTTGGAACAGCTTACGGTCAAGGATATTGGCCCTTATCCCCAGGGGAATGTGGATTTGTCAGGGATATCAAGCAGCAAAATCGACACCCATGGTAATCTTCGCCTTGTGATGGATATTCTCATCGCGGGGAATCGGGAGGACAGAATCCGGATATCCGGCAAGGTGGCGCTTTATGATAGGATTCTTTGTGCAAAGAGAACGCTGGCAAAGGGGGAGCAACTTCTTGAGAAAGATGTTTACTTTGCCCGGAAAAATTTATTTGATTTGCGAGGTGAGGTTGTTCTGGCAAACCAGAAAATAGAGGGAAAAATTTTATCAGAAAGTGTCAAAAAGGACGCATATATTCAACTATCTTCTCTTGCGGAAAACCCCTTGATACACAAGGGGGAGATTATCACCCTGGTTGCCAGGAAAAATGCGCTTTTAATTGTGACATCCGCCATATCAAAAGAGGATGGATATGCCGATCAATTGATTCGGGTTGAAAATATTGGATCGGGGAAAATAGTCCGGGGTCTGGTTAAGGAACGCTCAACCGTTGAAGTTATCTATTGAGATAAAAGGAGGAGCCAATGAAGCCCTATTTTAAGTATATAACCCAAATTTTTGATTTTCTCCTGCTGGGTCTTTTAGCGACAGGGTGTGCCACAGGGGGGAAGGATACCTCCACCCTTGTACTTCCGCCGGGGGGGAGTCTTGAACCGGCATTGTCCCTGGATTATACAGCCAATCGGGTGTCGGAAGGCTCTTTGTGGACCAATGATAAAGGGTCCTTGTTTGAGGATATTAAGGCCAATCATGTGGGGGATACGGTTATCATTGATATCGTGGAAAATTCCTCCTCATCAATGGATGTTAATACCGAGTCCGCCCGAAAAACTGGTATGGATATAGGGGTTCCCACGATCAGCATGTTTGGCATTGATTCCAAATTGGGGGCTGCCGCCGATGCCACAAGCCTTTTGAAAACAGATTTTTCAAGCTCTTTTAGCGGGGAAGGGGAAAGTGACAGAAGCGGCCAGGTGACGGCTTCCATTGCCGCCAGGGTAACAGAGGTCCTTCCCAACGGGAATCTCAGCCTTTTTGGCCGACGGGCAATGAAGGTGGACAACGAGGTCCAATATATTGTGGTTTCCGGAATTATCCGGCCCAAGGATATTTCCGCCAGCAATCGGGTTGATTCTACCTATCTTGCCGATTCCCGCATTGAATATTATGGCAAGGGCAACCTTGCGGATAAACAGAACCCTGGATGGGGAACCCGGTTGATTGAGAATATCTGGCCGTGGTAATTAGGAGAGATCCAATGAGAGTCAGTGCCCCTGGCCTGAAAAAAAAAGGAATTGTTCTGCTTTTGTTGGCGGGGTTGCTTTTTCCCGTCATGGCAGATGCGGCAAGAATAAAGGATCTTGCCGCCATCCAAGGCATTCGAACAAACCAGTTGACCGGTTACGGATTGGTGGTGGGGTTGAACGGCACAGGAGATAAGAACAATGTCCTTTTTACCCGTCAGTCATTGATTAATCTGCTGGACAAAATGAATATTGATAATTCAGTGAGGGATATTAAGGTTAAAAATGTGGCATCTGTCATGGTGACGGCTGATATTTTGCCTTTTGCCAGGATCGGAGATAAAATGGATGTGACCGTTTCTTCCATGGGGGATGCCAAGAGCCTTAAGGGCGGCACCCTATTGATGACCCCCTTGAAGGGGGTTGATGGACAGGTTTACGGTCTTGCCCAGGGTTCCTTAAGTCTTGCTATCCCCGATGGTACCGGGGACAGGGCCAGCCATCTTCTGGTGGCGCGGGTAACAAATGGGGCCTCTGTGGAGAAAGAGATTCCCTTCAAACTAAATGGGAAACGAACCTTGGTCCTTTCTTTGTTTCGGCCGGATTTTACCACGGCCAAACGTATGGCTGAGACCATCAACGCTTCCATTGGTGAGGGCAGCGCCAAAATAATCGATGCCAGTGCTCTGGATTTGAATGTTCCAGACAGCATGTGGGAAAAAAATGTTGCCGAGTTCATCGCTGATATTGAAACCCTGTCAGTGATTCCAGATACCATTGCCAAGGTGGTGATAAACGAAAAAACCGGCACCATTGTCATTGGTCAAGACGTAACCATTTCCAGTGTTGCTGTTGCCCATGGAAACCTGTCTGTCACCATTGATACTGCGCCGGGGAATCAAACCCAGGAGAGTGTGATGAATCTTGAGGGGAGTTCCACCATAGGAGAGCTTGTCCGGGGGCTGAACTCTTTAGGGGTTAAACCCCGGGATCTGATCAGTATCCTCCAGGGGATAAAGGCGGCCGGCGCACTCCAGGCTGAGCTTGAAATTTTATAGCCAGGTAATCTTATGCCTGTACAAAGGATAATCCATGACCGATACGATTGATTTAATTCATCAAAATCTTTCTGTTTCAGGACTTGATAAAATGAAACGTCAAGTCCTTGATCCTGAAAAAGACAGGGAACTCAAAGATGCCTGTGCCGGATTTGAAGCCATTTTTATGAAGGAAATGCTTCAATCCATGCGCAAGACCCTGCCCGGTGATGCCCTGTTTAAAGAATCCAATGCCACCAATATATATAAATCCATGCAGGATCAAAATTTGGCTGAGACCCTGTCAAAAAGTCAAAAATCCCTTGGCCTTAGGGATTTTTTATACCAGCAGTTAAAAGGTTCCCGCTAATTTGCCCCTCTAATCCGTATCCTTTATAGTCTTGTCGATTCCCAAAGTTTAAGTTTATGGCATACATGTTGCTATTACATATATATAGCTCAATAACAGCGCATAAAATCGGGAATAGGGGAAAAAAATTCCTCTCTATCTATTTAGTGCATTTTTTAAATTTAAAAAAATGCCGGCAGATACCGATAGCATATAAAGGAGAATCAACATGGAAAATTTTGCCTGTGCAATAGAGAATATGCTTCAAGAAAAACTTTTATTATATCAAGAGTTGAAAAAGATCTTTGAGCAGGAAAAAAAATATATTGTTGATATGAATGTCGATTCCCTGTGGGAAACCCTGGAGAGAAAAAAGCAGCTGGCCTTGGAAATCCTGGGGATAAGAGAACGGATTTTTTCTCTCTTTGAAGAGAAAAAACTTTCTTTGAATATGCAGGCAAGCGCTTTCAGTCTATCCCAGGTTATAAATAGCCTGCCGCTCCCTGTAAAAACAAAATCAGGCCTGAAAAAAGTTAAAGTAAAGTTAGAGACCCTTAAGAAAGAAATCACCGCCCTGGCATCGGAGAATAAACGATATACAAACGAATACCTGTCGGTGATTGATGGTATTTTTGCAACGATTATTGGCACTGAAAACAAGAAAGCCTATAACAATACCGGCAAGGTTTTTACGGACAATTCCGTGAAAACGCTTTTAAGGGTAGAGGTGTAAAATGTCAGGTTTAGGGTCTACTCTCAATATATCCAAGTCGGCAATCTTATCACAGCAATATGGGTTGGCCGTAACCGGCAACAATATTGCAAATGTAAATAATCCAGATTATAGCATGCAGACGGCCGATCAGACCACCATGACGTCCATCCGTTATGCTGGATATCTTTTCGGTACAGGGGTTGATACCTCCCAGATCCAGCAGAATGTCGACAGTTTTCTTGAAAACCGGCTGACCGATGAATTGTCCAATCAGGCAGCCTATGAAGAAGCTGAAGCCTATATGAATATTCTTGAGGGATATTTTGATGCGGACTCTGATTCAAGTGTTGGAAATCTGCTGACAGATTTCTGGAATTCCTGGTACGATCTTTCCAACAATCCGCTTGGGTCCTCCGAACGGGTCACGGTATACGAGCAGGGGACTATCCTTGCAAACCGTCTTAACTCTGCCAGTACCGATATTGCCAACATGGAGACAGACTTAAACCAGGAGATCGGTGCCGCTGTGAGCCAGATTAATTCCTATGTCAGCCAGATAGCCGATTTGAATGTCCAGATCACCGGTCTTGAGGGCAATATGTCTGCAAATGATTTAAGGGACCAGCGAAACGCGATTATAGATGATCTGGGCCAGCTCATTGATCTTGATTCCTTTGAAAAGTCCAATGGTTCTGTTATTGTAACTGTCGGCAATGGCTTCCCCCTTGTCAATGGGGCGGAATATAACACACTTTCCCAGAGTGATGACAAGGTTCTCTGGCAGGGGTCATACGGGGTTGCCCAGGATATCACTGCTAATATTTCCGGCGGAAAGCTTGCCGGATGGCTTGAGGTGCGGGATGAAATTCTTCCCAAGGTGTCAGAGGAACTGGATGTCCTGACAAAAGAGCTGATCTGGGCCATGAACTATCAGCATTCCCAGGGAACTGGACTGGAGTATTTTACCGGGGTTGTCACCGGGGATTATGCAACCGATCAAAGCGGCCTTTTTTCCAGCTATGATTTTGGTGATAAAATTGATTATGCCGAGGCCTTTGTCATGTGGATGGCTGATTATTCCAGCGCGGATACCCAGTATACAAAGACCGAGATGGATATGAACCTGTCCGAGGCCAGCATTTCCGGCTGGTCAGGATCTGCTCCGGGCTTGGATGCCTACAGCTACAAACTGACGGTGGTTGACAGTGCAACCCTTGGGGATAAATCGGTTATCCAGACAGACGGGACCACGCTTGGCCAGGTCAAACCTTCCAATACAGATGTGGCAGCGGCCCTGGATTTGGCCCTGGCAGAACAGACCCTGACCATTAATGACACTCCTTCGGGTGTTAAAGTGATTGAAATCAAAGATACGGGCGGGGATGCCCAAAGATCAGCCGCATCCATTGCCGAATCATTATCCGCCATCGATGGGGTGGATGCCTATGCCTCTGAACTTTCCGCCCAGTTTGATCTGGCCGGTATCGCCGATGCCGAGGACGGGGATGTGGTAGAATTTTCCCTCTACGTGGACGGATTGACCTCTGACCAGAGGTTTACCGTGGATGAGGACCTGGGAGGCCTGGCCGAGCAATTTGAAGAGGCCCTGAGGGGGGCTGCGGAAAACATCAATACCATCAATGATGACCAGGACCTGTACACAAACGGCTTGGACATCACCAGCAGCACCGGCCGTACCCTTGGTGTTCAGGCGTTTGAGGTGGTTGACAATGCCGGTGTGCAGATTGAAAGTTTTTCAAATTTTGATGCCGGGGACAGTGTCACCTTTACGGTGGAATCCAGTGGTTTCGGAACCTCGGCTGCCACCACGACCAATATCTCCGTCTCCCTGCCCACAGGTATTGATACCAGCGACGACGCTTTGATGGCAACCGCTTTTTACGATGCGTTGAGTGCGGCCCTTGCAGATGTGCCCTTTACCGTGGAACAGGACCTTTCAACCAACGCCATCATATTGAGAACCACGGATGGGTCCAACCTCACCGTCCGGGACGGGGACAGCGACACCGGGCTTGATGCAAGGTTTGATATCAACGAGCTGTCCGGTACAAGCCTGTCTGTGGGAAATAATGTGTTCTTGTTTGATGGGGCAGGGGATGTCGAGACCTATGATGCCGATACCCTGGGTACCGATACTTTGGAATTTTCGGGAAATGGAACCTTTGCCACCCTTGACGAGACCAGTGCCGGTGGTGTATCTGCCGGGGTTATTGTGGGGACGCTCACGATTCTTACGGATCCGGGTGTATCCATCCATTCAAATGTTTTAGGCGTCGGTGGTTTATTTGACGGCAACTGGGCAAAATCCGGCAGCTCCATCATGACCCTGGGAGGGGAAAACGGATTCTCCAACTTTGATGCGGGGGATACCATTTCCTTTGATCTGGATGGTACGACCATTGATTATACCGTTGGCGCCGCATCAACCACTGACCTGGAATTTGCCACGGAACTTGCGGCGGCATTGAATGCAGATCTGATTGCGGCCGGCAAGGATGCAGATTATGAGATCCTGCAGACAGGTTCTTCTGTTTCAATCTTGAAAGGCGCTTCCTTTGATGATCCCATTGCCATTACCAATTTTACGGATAGCGGTATCAATAAAGCCACGCTTTCGGTCACCACCGGAACCGGCAGCGGTACCAGCAACCCTGAAAATGACTTGCTGGAATCGGATAATCCCTATCGTAATTTTGCCACCGCCTCCCTTTATGCGGACCAGGGAATCATCCGATGGGAGAAATATGATTCCAACGGGCTTTTTACCGGGGAGGATGGGTTGATAACCGTTGAAGAAGACGGAAATATCTCCATTGTCGAATCCGGGGCCCCCACCCTTTCCTTTGATCTCTCCACCGGAAGCCTGGTGGCGGGGAACATCCTGACCATCAATACAGACGAAACCGGGAGCCCGGACCCTTTGGATTTTACCGTTTCCGGTTCCGCCGACACCCAAAATGAAACCTACCAGTTCACGGTTACCTCCGGGGGAACGGTGGAGGGGCTTGTTTCGGCGGACGATCCCATTGTTATTGAATGGAAGACAGGCACGGATTCCGGCACCATCGAGATGGAAGGGTCTGATCCTCCCCTTGCTACAGGCGCTGCCTATGAAGTGGAGGTGGACGGCATGACCCTGAACTTTTATGGCGGTGCCCTCTTTGAAAATGATGTTTTCACCATTACTACGGATGCCTCAGGGGTTCCCCTGTCCACCAATGAAGACGGGAAGGCAACCGGCGAACTGATGTCTGACTGGCATTGGACTATCGATTCCTTTGCCGACGAGTTTAACCGGCAGGCCGAAGGGATGACCGCCTCCACCACAGAGGACAATCGGCTTCAGTTTGCGGCATCGGAAGACTATTATGCCCTTGCCAATGTGACCTATTCCGGCAGCAACGGGTTTAACGAAGAAAATGTCAGTATTTCGGTAATTGATTGGAGCGCCATTGATTTTAGTGTGGATGATCTGGAGTTTGCCCGCAGTTCTTCCGGCAGATGGGGAATGGTGAATGACCCCACGGGGGGAGTGGCCACCTTTATCCCTGAGGGAGGGGATGATGATGGATTCGGGATTGATTTTAACGCAGACGGCCTGGCCGATATCCAGATTTTCTTTAGCCAGCAAGTAGTGGAGGAAGGGTTTGTGAAAATGGATTTTGAAAAACGGGACCCGGATGACATCGGGTTTGCTTTCTCGGATGACTCCGGCGCCTCCTCAGGCCTTGTCGCTGCCGCTGGCATCAATAATTTTTTTGAAGGGTATGATGCGGATACCATCGAGATAAATGAAATGATGGCCGACACCCGGTTTGTCGCCGCCGCCAGGATCGATAGTGAAACCGGGGAAATCAGCCAGGGAGACAATACAAATGCTTTGTCAATGGGGGATGTTCAGTATCAGGACATTACCATGAAACGATGGACCTATGACCGGGAATCTGGTGCCTACTCCAGTCTGAGCACCACCAGCCTGAACGGATATTTTAATACAATGACAGCTTCTGTCGGAATTATTTCCAGTGGGATCAAGACATCACTGGAATTTGCCGATAGTATGGTGAACAACCTGACCGAGCAGCGGAATGCTGTATCAGCGGTTTCCCTGGACGAGGAGATGATCAAACTCATGGAATACCAGAATGCATATTCGGCAGCGTCAAAGCTTCTTACGGTTGTCGATGAGATGATGCAAACCCTGATTAACGTAATATAGCAGGAGAAAACAATGCGGGTTCCTAATCTTTCGTTATATAATGCTTCCATATACAGACTTGGCGGCCTTACCAGCGATTTGCAGTCCGCCAATGAGGTGATGGCAACCCAGAAGCGGATCAACAGTATCTCCGATGACCCCATCGGCCTTTCCCAGGTGCTGGATCTGGATACCACCCTTGGCAACCTTGAGCAGATTGAGAAGAATGTGAATATGGGGGCGTCATGGCTGGATGGTACTGAAAACGCCCTGGACAGCGTGAACGATCTTATTCTGGATGTAAAAACTCAGTCGAGCCAATTGATCAATGCCTCCATGAGCGCCAGTGAAAGAGAGGATGCCATTGGCAGCATCAACGGCATTATCGAGCAGATCGTCGGTCTTGGCAATACCCAGATTTCAGGCAATTATATTTTCAGCGGCACCGATACCGATGTCGCACCTCTGGAATACAATGATGGGGATGACCCGCCCTGGGTCTCGTATAATGGGAACACCATCCCGTTTTCAATTAAAACAGACGAAAACCTCATCGTCCAGGTGGGGGGTGTGGGTTCGGAAATTTTTTGGGACGATGAGGTGGAGATTAATTCAACCAATAACACCATTGTCTTTAAAGAAGACAACGGCCATGGGTCTGCTTCGGAAATCATTTTGGAAGCCACTATCGAAGACGGGGGATATACGCCCGAAGAGCTTGAGCTTGCCTTGAGAAATGCTTTGAACGAGGCTTCTCAAACCGATGGGTATGGAGTTGTCTATGAAGTGGATTATGACGCGGATGCAAGCACCTTTTCCATCCGGGAGGACGGGTCCTTTGACGGGTATATGAGAACCGAGTTCATGTGGGATACGGGAGGTGACGCCTATGTGAACAATATTTCTGCCAGTAGCTCGATCAACGTCGATGACATTAATCTCGTGGTGGAAAATGCGGATGCCCTCACCATTGATACCACGGAACCCTTCAGGCTTACCTGGCAGGGAGATGGAACCTGGGACATTGACAACAACCCCGGGTATGTCATCATCCCCTCAACCATATCCGGCACCGATGACACCATTGGTATTGACCTGGACGAGTCTGGTACGGCAGATATCACCATCACCCTTTCTACACCGGTCACAACAAGGGGCCAGTCTATTGAGTTTGATATTGTCGCTGCCCAGGGGGACCATAGTGTGGGCAATGAAATTGGTTTTAACGGAGACAATTCCATCTATGCCCCCCCCACCTCCGACACCCAGGCTGTTTTTGTCACAGATCTTGTCATTACGGCCGGGGTAAATAATACCATCGACTTTGTGGAGGTGGATTCATCCGGGGTTGCCAGTGCCACCCTTTCCGCCACCATTGCCAATACCACCTATACGGATATGGATGATCTTGCCGGGGCCATCGAGACCAGCCTGGAAGCTGCCAGTTTAGCCACAGGAAATAACATTAATTATGCGGTTTCCTATGATTCGGGGGAGAGTAAGTTTAATATCAGGGAAGACGGCAGTTCCTTAAATGAAATTCAGATTCTGTGGAGCAGCTCTGCCACAACCGAGGCAACGGCCGCTACCCTGGGATACTATCCCCAGGACGACATTGTATCTTATCCCTCAAGTGATAATACGGCTCAATTATATATCACAATAGACAGCACCAACAACCGCCTTGCTTTTGAAGAGACTGATGGCGGCGGCACCCCCAGCGGAACCCTATGGGCCAGTATTGAAGAAGGCACGTATAAAAGCATGGCCGATCTTGAGGCGGCGGTTGAAACCGCCATGGATGATGCCTCTGCTGCATCGGGAAATTCAGTGACCTATGATGCCTCCTATGACGAGACCACCAACAGGTTTTCGATCCAGCGATCGGGTGGCGGGGTGTTGACCGGCCTGGATCTGTTGTGGAGCACTGCCAATGGTTCCGGCAACAGCATCGGCGACAGCCTGGGTTTTGATGCCACAAACGATACCGGCGGCGGCATCGGGACGGCCTATACCGGGGACAGCGACATGGTGTTGATGACCTTTGACGATACCAACAATGGGATCGATTTCGAAGAAATCTCAACAGATGGAACGGTTTCAGATGAAATCAGCGTTGTGATCCCCAAAGGCGATTACACCGACCTGGATGATGTGGCATCGGCAATCCAGACGGCCATGCGATTGGATTCTCCCCATAAGGTCGGCTATTTGGTGGCCTATGATTATACGGCCGGTGAGTTCACCATCAAGGGAAGTGATGAAGGGATTACAGGATTTTCTCTTCTGTGGCAGACCGGAGATAATACAGACCAGAGTGCTGCAGATCTTCTTGGGTTTTACGGGGATGATGAGGTCACCTTTTCTGAAAGTGATGAACCCATTGTAAATATCACCATTGACGGGACCAATGACAAAATTAACTTCAGCGAGATCCTCTATGGAAATGAGGGCCAGGATGCGGATGAATTGACCGCATCAATTGAGCATAAAACCTATACCAGCCATGTCCAGCTTGCCCTTGAAGTGGAGAAGGCCCTGGAGGAGGAATCCTATCAAGACGGGAATCGGATCGATTATTCGGTAAGTTGGGACGACTATACCAAAAATTTTACCATTAAAGAGAATGGCTCTGGACTTGCCGAGTTCAACCTGTTGTGGCAGACAGGAGAAAATGCTCCCCTTTCAGCAGGGGGGACCGGTGAGAGTATCGGGGAAACCCTTGGGTTTGGTGCGAACGATGATACTGCCGTCCCGGTTGAAAGTGACCGGGAAGTTGAATGGGGACTATTCAATACCCTGCTTGACCTGAATCAATATTTAGCGGATAATGATGTGGATGGTATTGAGAGGACATTGGGAAGGCTTGACGCCGAGTTTAACAATATGACATCGGAAATAGTGAATATCGGTATCCGGGATAAGCGACTGGAGATCAGAAGCCAAATCACCAGTGAGGTGAATTTGAGTCTGACCGAGAGAAAATCCACCATAGAGGATGTGGATATCATCGAGGCCACCCTGAATCTGCAGTCCATTCAAACCGCCTATGAGGCGGCCTTGAGCTCAACGGCAACCATTATGCAACTAAGCCTTGTGGATTATTTAAGCTAAGCCTTGTGGATCATTTATAAAAGGATAGATATATAATGCTGGTTCTGACCCGAAGGGCAGAGGAAAAGATTAAGATAGGAGACAATATTATTGTCAGTGTCCTGAGTGTAGAGGGCGGGGTGGTAAAAATCGGGATAGATGCGCCCCGAGAAATCACAATCCTTCGCATGGAAGTGTTGGAACAGATAAAAAATGAGAACATTGAAGCTGCTTCAAAAGATGTAACGGATATTGCAGAGGCTGTTGACCTTTTCAAAAAGAAATTGTCCAAGGAGACAAAAGAGTGAAAATACAGACCAGAAAATTCGGCGAGATAGAAATTAACGAGAACAAGATCCTTTCCATGCCCGAAGGACTACCCGGCTTTCCCGGCTTTGAGCGGTTTGTCCTGCTTGAAGATCCAAAATCAGCACCTTTTTGCTGGTTTCAGTCTTCGGAAGAACCCAATCTGGCCCTTGCCATGATGAACCCTTTTCTTTTTAAGCCGGATTATGAAATTGATCTTGAGGGATTTATTGAATTGAGGGATTGGAAAGGCATTGAGACAAAAGATCTGCTGGTGTATGTGGTTATCAATATTGTTAAGGGGGAGAAGAAAAATAAAGTCACCGCCAACTTAATCGGACCCATCGTCATCAATGCGAAGAACAATGAGGCCATTCAGGTTGTCATATCCAATTCAAGCTATTCCCACCAGCACAATATTCTGGAGCCTTCCTAAAAAACACTAAACTTTCTGGTCAAAAAGAAGGCCTGAGAACTCTTCCATTTTTTCTTTAAGGTTCAGCATCTCCTCTGTGGGAATCTGTTTGATAAGTTCTTTTGTTACCCTGTCGGTTATTTCCACGACCACCTGTTGGTTGTGGTCTTCCCGTATGGAGAACCCTAGGTTTGTCTGGAGATCATCCATGATTTCATTCATTTCTGTTGCCAGTTGTTTTGCCTCTTCCGGGGAAAAATTATTTTCCTTTTCTTCTTTCATATTAGACGTCTTTTGGGCGGCATCGGATACATTGCTGTTTGTTTTTTCAGGTGCATCACTTTTTTCAGGTGCTGATACCAACGGGACTGTTTCCACTGATGTTGCCATGGCGTTTATCGTATTTATATTCATGAGAGCCTCCTTAGTAAGTTGTTATGCTGATAACCCGTGGGCGATTTGAAACAGCCGTCGCAGATCGGTAAGAACTGATGACTTTTTTCCCTTTTGACAACTGGTTCATGCCTTTTTTTAATTTGTCCTTGACGGCAGATACCTTTGTATGGAGGGCTTTGTTTTGTTCAAGAAGGGTTGCCACCCGGTTTTTTAAAACAAGGATCATTGAGCCCGCATGGGGCCCGGTTTTGTTTTCTGCTGTTGCCAGCAATTTTTTAACATCCTTTATCAGGGCTTTCATTTCACTCTCCCGTTCTTGAGACTGTTTTTCAAGGTCGGGCAAGGCGTCCTTTTCAAAGGAGGCCATATGAATTTCATGCATATCATACAGTCGGTTTATTCTTTCTTCAATCAGTTTAAATTCTTTTTCCATAAGTCCATCCTGTTGTTTGCCTGTTAAACAGAAATTGTATGAAATGAACTCTTGGACGGGGTCCCGTCAAAGGTCGCCTGGGGGATTAACGGAATCGACGGCTTAATACCTTTGGTCACGGGTTTCTTTTTCTTCGCCATGACATCAGTTTCCCAAATTTCCTTGAGCCGGGATATATATTTTTCCGCACGGTCAAGGGTTTTTAAATCATTATTTAAGTTTACCTTTGGCAGTTCTGCAAGAATCGCCACATAAAGCCCCCTTAAAAAGAGGGTGGTTTCATCCCCTTTATTGGTATCGATAGAGGCGTTAAGTTCCGAGATGATGGCGATTGCCTTCGAAAGATTTTCTCCCTTTTTTTTGGCATTTTTTTCTTTGATTCCCTCCCGGGTCAGGCACATGCGGCGTAAGGCTCCTTTATAAAGCATAAGTATTAGTTGTTCGGGGTCCATGCCGTCATAGTGATTGTTTAAATAGGTGTTTATCTGCTGGTATGCTGCCATTCAAATCTCCTGAATAGAGGGGTTATTGTTAGTTCTTGTATCGGTGTCCGGAATGCTTTTCTTGAGATTAATTAGATAAAAGTTGTCACGGTTACTCGCTTGCACTAGAGAATGCTTCAAACAGAGAGGTCAGAAGGCTTGACTGGGTATTCAGCTGGCTGATATAGGTGTCAAGGTTTGCAAAGGAGGCAGCCATGAGGTCATATTTTGTATCAAGACGCTCGGTGTCTTCCTCAATCTCCTCGTCAAGCCTTGCGATTCTGACTTCTGCCTCATCAATTTCAGTTGAGGCGATGCCGGTTGTGCTTACCATATTTGTCAAGGCATCATTGATCGTGTCTGCAAGTCCTGTAATCTCATTGTCTGAATCCCCTAAAAACAAGGATTGTACGGCATCAGAATCTGCAGCAATTGCATCATCAAGGGTATCCTCATCAATACTGATGGTGCCGTCGCTGCTTATCTCAAGTCCAAGATCCATAAGGCTTGTGTAGGTATTATCCACATCAAGAACAGTGGTTAAAAGAGACTTGAGCTGGGAAACCAGTCTATTGGCACTGGTTAGCCCATCAAAGACATTTTCGGTATCATCTTCTGTGTCTGCGTCTGCATCTGTGCCTTTAAGATAGGAAATAACGGAATTAAACCCTTCAACCATGGACATAAGGTCTTCTTTAACCGTCTCATTGCTGACCTCGATGGAAAGGGTCGATTCTCCAACGCTCTTCAGGCTTAAGGTGACACCAGTAATGGCATCATCTATGGCGGTGTTGGATTGTCTTGTGTATGAGATGCCATTTACGGTAAAGGCTGAATTGAGTGATGCTGAATCGGCACCGGTCACTTCTGATGCGCCCGTAAAATTTGTACTGAGGGTTATCCTTGCATCCTCCCCTGTGTCATCTGCTGTCAAAGTGAATTGGTAGGGGGTATCTGAATCGCCATTATCGATAATTGCCGCGGTTAAACCGGTGTTGTCGTCGGCGTCATTTATAAGATCCACCATCTCTTCATAGCTTGTTCCCGGGGGTACGCTCACATACATTGTGTCACCATCCTGGGCGATGGAAACGGTGGTGTCGGCGCCAATCCAGTTAAAGTCTGATACACTTATTTCCGAGTCGGCACTGTCCCCGCCTGATGCGGCAGATAGTTTTATATAATATTGGTCGTCATCACCCAGTGTAAAAGCCGCCGTTATCAGCTGGTTCCCGTCTGAATCCTGGTTGTCCGACGAATTGTTGATTTCATCCACAATTTCACCAAGGGTCATTCCAGATGTCAGATCGATATCAATCTGTTCCTGGCCAGGATTTGACATGTCGCTTGTCCCGCCAAATACGGTCTGGGTGTTGGCATCCATTGTCACTTCAATCTCGCTGTGGTCCGCAGACACCAGGGTAAGAATACCGTCATCATCCACAGAGGCGGTAACGCCGTGGTCATCGGTCAATAAATTGATGGCCGTAACTAAAGCTGCATCTGAATCATTGTCAAGCACCGTCACTTCCCCAATGGTAAACCCGTTAATGGCAAAGGTGCTGTCTGTTGTACCGGCAGCTATACTGCTGTCTGTACTGATTTCGGAATAGGTGCCGTAATACATGGTAAGCGTGGTATCTTCGCTGATTGCTTCTGTTGTATCATGGTCTGCAAGCCCGGATGCAGGCTCGGCAAACATGATATCATTTTTATTTTCAACCGCGGTTGATGTCCATGAGTTTCTTTTTGCTATTTGGGTTGTTTCAATGGAATAGGAAGATTCCTCATACCCATCCCCCACCGTGGCAGAGATGACATCTTCATCGGTCACAGAAACAGAATTGTCCAGATAATTTGATGAAAGGGATAAATTAAGGGCATCTGATTTAATGGAAAAAAGGTTTGCATTGACTGTGTTATAGGCATCAACCTGGGTTTCGAGTTCTGTTATCTCAGTTTCTTTTGCCGTGATTTGGGCCTCATCAATGGCATAGAGCTGATCAATGATGTCCTGAAGCTCAAGCCCGGATCCTATCCCCAAGGATGAAATTGATCCTGTTGTCATAGCGTTTCTCCATAATAATATTTTTTCATGAAACCATGAGCAGATCATTTATAAAATTTATCTACTTATATATACCTTATCGGATAAGGATATAAAACATTAAGAAAAATAATTTTGTGAAAATTCAAGCCAGCCTGGAAAGAGGGGTTTAATTCCATCTGCTTCATTTAAAAAAAAGTAGATGCCTCAAATTATGTTAAAGTTATTGGTCGGGGCGTCGATATTGACTTTCAGGTTCGGATGTTTGGCTGTGTTAAAAAAACGGAATTTTAACATACAATTTTTTAAGGGGAGGGCTTGGAAGACAAAGGGGCTGAATATCGGAATAAAACAAAGCAAGGGAAAGGATTCCCTTACTAAACACTCTCAAGGAGGAATAAAACATGTCATTAAGAATTAATACCAACATCGCAGCAATGAACGCCCACAAGAACCTGACCAATACAGACAACAGCCTTTCAGAATCCCTTGGTAGACTGTCCAGCGGTTTGAGAATCAATAAGGCAGCTGATGATGCATCTGGTATGGCCATTGCCGATTCGTTGCGTTCCCAGTCCCTGGGTCTGGGTCAGGCCATCAGAAATGGAAATGACGGTATTTCCATTGTTCAAACGGCTGATGCGGCATTGGAAGAGTCCATTAATATTGTTAATACGATCAAAACAAAATCCATCCAGTCGGCCCAGGACGGACAGACCACAGAATCTCGGAAAGCCATCCAGGCCGATATCTCAAAACTCCGGGAAGAGCTGGATACCATTGCCAAAACAACATCCTTTAATAACCAGAAGCTTCTTTCCGGTAACTTTACCAACAAATCATTCCAGATCGGTGCCTATGCCGGTGAAACCATTGATATCTCCATTCAGTCCACTGAAGCCAATAAGATCGGGCATGTCACCACCTCCGATTTGACTTTTGCAGGGGCCGGGGTCACTGAACTTAATGTTTACAGCAACCTGAAGGACGAGACCTATTCTCTGAACTCGGTTGAGCTGGCCTATGACAATGATGCAGAACATGGGGTTGGCGCCATTGCAAATGCTCTCAATAAATTGAGCGATGTGCTGGGTATCTCTGCCACAGCTTCTGTTGAAAGCACAACAGATGGGAATATTACAGCCGGCACCACAGATTCAAGCTTTGCCATCAACGGGGTTACCATTGGTGCTTTGGAGGTTGCAGTCAATGACTCCGACGGCGCTCTGGTTGCAGCCATCAATAATAAAACCTCTGAGCATGGGGTGACTGCTTCCGTGGATGAAGCTGGAATTCTCACCATGACCACCACGGACAACCGAGCCATTGAGGTCACCATGGATTCAGCTACCCAGGCTGTCATGGGCGGCACAGAAGATATGTCCACCCTTGGTAAGATTGAAGTTCGCCAGGAAGGCACCAGTCAGATTACCATCACCGATGCTAATGCCCAGGCTGGTATTGCCGTTTCAACGGTTGAGGGAGGCATAATTGTTTCAGGTGCCGCAGTAACTACCCAGGATTCTGTCATTACGGCAGGTTCCACTTTAACAGATACCACCCTTGCATCCGGTACAACGCTTACCGGATCATTTACCATTTCCGGTAAGACAACCACAACCGCAGGAGATGATAACCTTCTTATTGCAGCGGGTTCTACAATGGCTTCCGGATCACTCATCGCATCTGGAACTGTCCTCGAAGGCACATTTACAACTTCTGGAGCAGTCGCAACAACTAGTGGTACCAGTTTTGTAGCTGAGGGTTCAGTCTTGAAAGCATCTTCTACCGTGAACAGCGGAACCGTGTTCAAAGGGGATGTGTCAGCCAGTCTTTCAGGAATAGCAACCGCAACCGTTATTGTCAGCGGCACCGGCGATGATGTATATACCCGGGTAAGTGGTGCAGATGCCGTTTCTGTTAAAAGCACGGCCGATTTAACACTGACTAGCGATACAACTCTTGGAATTGGTTCAGTCTTGGCAAACGGATCCGTTCTTGAGGCTGGCAGTAGATTAGAAAGTCAATTTACAGCTGCTGGAGACGTAACCACCACTGGAGACATGACTGTAAAGGGCGGTACAACTATTTTAAGCGGCAGTATCCTCTCTGCTGGTTCGTTTTCGTCTAATTTTCAGTTTAGCGGTGATGGTAACGTAGACAGTAACATGGTTCTTGAAACCGGTTCAACCCTTGGTAATAAGACGGTTCTCAAAGACGGGTCCTCCCTGGGCTCAAGCGGTGTGATTGCAGAGAAGATCACGGTGGATGATGACAAAGACATGCTTTTGGCCACGGGTTCTACCATCGCCAGCGGGTCCACCCTTGCTGCAGGGACTGTCTTGACCGATGATGTTGTCGCGAAGGGCGGTGATAAATTTTTGGAAGGCACTACGCTGACCTATGATATTACCACCAGTGGTGCGGTTACCACCACAAAGGATATGCAGATTGAAGGCGGCTCCATCCTGCTTGCTAACTCAACCCTGGCAAAAAATGATGCAGCCGTTGCAGACGGCACCAGCTCTTCGGTGTCTGACGGCCAGGCCTATCGTCTTTCCGATGTGGATGTGACCACCCAGGAGGGTGCCCAGATCGGGATTGCCGTTGCAGACGCTGCGCTGAAATCCCTTGACAAGGTAAGGTCTGATTTGGGTTCTGTTCAGAACCAGTTGACCTCCACCATTTCCAATATTTCAACAACCCAGATAAATGTGAGTGCGGCCGAGTCCAACATTCGTGACGTTGATTTTGCTGAAGAATCAGCCAATTTTACTAAAATGCAGGTTCTGAGCCAGGCAGGTACATTTGCCATGGCCCAGGCCAATGCAACCTCACAGAATGTTTTGAGCCTGCTCCAGTAATTTTATAGAATTAACTGGTAGTCGTTATGAATTGGGCAGCAGCTTTTAACGCTGCTGCCCAATTTTTTTTCTTGACTTGGTAAAAGAAAAATAACGATACTAACCAATTCGTTTTGAGGATCAAGCATAAAAGAAAAAGGAGAAGCGTTTTGAGAGTTCTATTGGTTGTATATGATAACGATTCCTATATTCACTGGTTTCCACAGGGATTGGCTTATATCGCATCGGTTTTGAAACAACAAGGGTATGAAATTGAAATTTATAGCCAGGATGTTCATCATTATCCCGATGAACATTTGACCGCTTACCTGGATCAACATAAATTTGACATCATCGGTGTCAGCATTATTGCCGGTTATTACCAATATAAAAAATTGCTTGCTATTTCCCAGGCCATTCAAAAATCAAAACAACGGCCGGAACATTTTATTTTAGGTGGACACGGGCCATCACCTGAACCGGAATATTTTTTAAGAAAAACCGGTGCAGATGCCGTTGTGATCGGGGAAGGGGAAGAAACGGTTATAGAACTTTTTGAAGCATTGGGTACTCACAGTTCGCTAAAAGAGATAAAGGGAATTGCCTACCTGGACGGCGGAAATGTGCAAATTAATGAAAGAAGAGAGCTCATACAGGATATAGACAGCATTCCCTGGCCGGCATATGATCTTTTCCCCATGGAATATTACAGGCTATTGAGAATGCCCCATTGCACTCATTCTGATTTTGTCATGCCCCTGCTTTCCGGAAGGGGATGCACCTTTAACTGCAATTTTTGTTATCGCATGGATAAAGGCTTTCGCCCGAGAAGCGCCCGGGCCATTGTAGAAGAGATACAATACTTAAAAAAAGAGTTTAACGTATCCTATATCGCTTTTTCAGACGAGCTTTTGATGTCATCCCAAAAACGCACGGTTGAGATCTGTGAAGAATTTTTAAGGGCGGATCTGAATATCAGGTGGGACTGCAACGGCAGACTTAACTATGCCAAACCCGAGGTTCTCGGGATTATGAAAAAAGCCGGGTGCGTTTTTATCAATTACGGTATAGAGGCCTATGACGATGATGTGCTGAGAAAAATGAACAAGGCCCTTTCCATCCGGCAGATAGATCAGGGGATTGAACAGACATTGGCTGCCGGAATAAGTCCGGGACTGAATATGCTGTTCGGTCATATTGACGACACCCGGGAAAGTTTAAACGCTGCCGTGGAATTTTTGATCCATCATGATGACGGCGCCCAGATGAGGACCATTCGGCCGGTTACCCCCTATCCAGGATCTCCTTTGTATGCCTATGCCATTAAAAATGGCTTGATAAAAGATATCCAGGATTTCTATGAAAACAAGCATTTGAATTCAGACCTGTTTGCAGCCAATTTTACAAACCTATCTGAGGATGAGTTGTATTCCCAGTTAGCAGATGCCAATATTCGGTTGATCGAAAATTATTTTGAGAATAAAAAGAGATCCATGGCTGAGCAGACAAAAGAGCTGTATGAAACCAGGGATGCTTCATTTCGAGGATTTCGGCAGGCATAAATCATCGGGGAATATAGAGTTGAAATTAAAAAACAAAAAAATTCTGGTCACCGGGGCTGACGGATTTATCGGTTCCCACTTGGTTGAAATGCTGGTTGAATCCGGAGCCAAGGTCAAGGCCTTAAGTTATTATAATTCATTTAATGACTGGGGATGGCTGGAAGCCCTTGGCTGTCTGGATGATATTGAAGTGGTTTCAGGAGACATCCGGGACCCTCATTTCTGCAGGGAAATTACAAAGCAGGTGGATATTATTTTTCATCTTGCCGCTTTAATTGCCATACCCTATTCCTATGTTGCGCCGGATTCTTATGTGGATACCAACGTGAAGGGAACATTGAACATCTGTCAAGGGGCAAAGGAAAACGGGTGTGAACGTCTGATTCATACCTCAACCTCTGAAGTCTACGGTACGGCCCAATATGTCCCCATTGACGAAAAACACCCCTTGCAGCCACAATCCCCCTATTCAGCCAGTAAAATCGGGGCAGACCACATGGCCTTAAGCTTTTATCTGTCCTTTGGCCTGCCCGTGACCATTGCCAGGCCCTTTAATACCTTTGGCCCCCGTCAGAGTGCAAGGGCGGTGATACCGACCATCATCGGTCAGATTGCCAAGGGTAAAAAACAGATTAAGCTGGGCGATGTGTCACCCACCCGTGATTTCAATTATGTGAAAGATACCTGCAAGGGATTTATCGCTTTGACCCTGTCAGACAAAACCATTGGTGAGGTGGTCAATATCGGGTCAGGAGTTGAAATTTCCGTGGCGGACACCCTTGATCTTATTAAACAAATAATGAACTCAGATGTTGAATTCATAATGGATGATCAGCGATTGAGGCCCAAAAATTCAGAAGTGTTCAGGCTTTGTTGTGACAATACAAAAATTCGCCAGTTGACCGGTTTTACACCACAATATTCCCTGGCCCAGGGATTGAAACAGACCATTGACTGGTTTGTGGATCCCAACAACCTGTCACGTTATAAAACAGATATTTACAATGTTTGACGATCTCATTGAATTTATAAGGGGCTGGTATCAAACCCGTGATTTTATCCCGCTACATGAGCCGCGTTTCAAGGAAATTGATAAAAAATATGTTCTTGATGCCATTGATTCAACCTTTGTTTCCAGTGTGGGCGAATATGTAAACCGGTTTGAGAAAAACCTTGCCTCCTATCTCGGGGCAGATCATGTCATTGCCATAGTCAACGGAACCACCGCACTTCAGGTGACCCTTAAGCTGGCCGGTGTCTGTAGTGGTGATGAAGTCATAACCCAGCCTTTAACCTTTGTTGCAACGGCCAACGCCATCGCCCAGAATAATGCCGACCCCGTGTTTGTTGATGTAAGCCTGAAAACATTGGGCCTTTGTCCGGATGCCCTTGAAAAATTTTTAAGTCAAAGAACCATAAGAAAAGGGGATAAAACTGTTAATAAAGTCACTGGAAGGCCTGTTAGTGCAATCGTTCCCATGCACACCTTTGGACATCCGTGTGAAATAAAAAAAATAACAGACCTGGCAGAAGATTGGAATATCCCTGTTATTGAAGATGCTGCCGAAGCACTTGGCTCAAGTATCGGGGGGAAATTTTGCGGAACCTTTGGAAAAATGGGAATTCTAAGTTTCAATGGAAATAAAACCATCACCTGCGGCGGGGGCGGGGCAATCATTACAAATGACCAAGAGATTGCAATCCGTGCCAAACATTTGACCACCACGGCAAAAATAGATCATCCCTGGAAGTTTATTCATGATGAAATCGGATATAACTACAGGATGCCGAATTTAAATGCAGCCCTTGCCTGTGCCCAGCTTGAACAATTGGATGAGATCTTAAAGGATAAACGGAAATTGAGCATGGCCTATGAAAATTTTTTTAAAGCGAGTCAATGGGGGCAGTTTTTTAACGAACTCAAAGGATATACAAGTAATTTTTGGCTGAATACAATAATGACATCAGATAAAAAACAGCGAGATGACCTGCTGGAAAAAACAAATGAAGCTGGAATTATGACCAGGCCTGCCTGGCAGTTAATGCCGGATCTTCGGATGTATAAAAATTGCCAAAAAGGGGATTTGAAAAATGCAAGATGGCTTGCAGATAGAATTGTAAACCTGCCAAGTTCAGCGAGGATTAATGTCTGATAGGAAAATAATCCTTATCGGAGGGGGAGGTCATTGTCGGTCTTGTATTGATGTTATAGAGGTATGCAATGAATTTAAGATTGCAGGAATAGTGGAAAAGCCGGGTGATAAAGCTCAGACGATCCTGGGATATCCAGTTATAGGGTCTGATGATGATCTTAAACGCTTGAAGCTAAAATATGATTATGCATTTATATCCATTGGCCAGGTCGGATCATCAACCCTGCGGCAAAAAATTTTTAACCGGTTAAAAAAACTTGAGTATACATTGCCGGTTATTGTTTCTCCTTTGGCCCATGTTTCAAAGCATGCAAGAATAGGTGAAGCTAGTGTCATCATGCACCAAGCCATTGTAAATGCCGGTGCGGATATCGGAAAAAATTGTATTTTAAACACAAGATGCCTTATTGAACATGATGTAAAGATAGGGGCTCACACCCATGTTTCCACTGCTGCCGTGATAAACGGGCAGGCTGTGATCGGCTCCGGCAGCTTTGTGGGATCAAATGCAACCATTGTTCAGGGTGCCAAACTTTTGGATCATTATTTTTTTAAGGCCGGAAGTCTTGTCACCGGTAAAATGAATGGAAATCCTATACAGAACAGATAGTCGATTAATCATTCACTCCGTCATTATTTACGGTATGCCGTAACTTCCAGTCCCCGTTAACTTTTTTCCAAAGATGATCAGATCTGAATTTGTCCGTCAATTCAGATCTGAAATAATCAGGATCAATTTGTAAATAGTCCATGACTTCGCCAAAATAACGATCCGGGAATTCGCCATCAAACCGTTTGACAAGGGCCTGACCTTCTTCCCGTGTTATATGATTATTCCGTATCTCCTGGGAAGCATCATAACTTGCCCTGCCAATACCAAATTTTATAAACGTCGTATAATAATGCAGATCGTCTATTTTATCATCAATACTGTTATACTTGCTATATGTTCCCTGGCTCCGGAAAGGGCGGGCTTTAAAATCCGTATGTTCCACGGCATAGTAATATGCTTCCTGGGGAGTCCATTTCAAATAATAGCCCAGATAATGGACTTCCATGTTTGAGTTTTCAAGCTCATCAACCCTGGGCGGTAAAAAAGACATCAGATCATTTAGACAAAGGCCGTGGGTGTCAATTATTTCCTTGACAGTGATTCCCCCAAGATAGATGTCATTCAGATTTTTCATTGTATAATAAGATTTATCTCTTAAGGATATTGAATTTTCAGCAATCGGGTTCCCATATTCAGCCTCATTTTCACCATAAAAAACCAAGGGAATATTATATTTTAGAGAAAGTTTTGGTGCGATGTTTTTTTGGCCTAAAATAAATGTCTGAAAAGGATGAAAAAGATTTTCTATGGATAATTTGGTTAATATTCTCATCACCCTTCCGTTTCGGTTAAAGCTGATGTTGTCAAATCCGCCGACATCGATCCAGTTTTTAAAATTTTTATAACCATAATCGGTATACAGGATGGGGGGCCAGGTGACCGTCAACGGATTCATCCCATATTTATATTTAAGAACATGGGCCTGTAATGCGCTGTCTTTTCCCCCGCTGCCGGGAACCAGGCAGTCATAGCTGCCGTCATTTTTTCGATGCTTGTCTAAAAGTGCCAACAGTTTTTCTTCTCTTTTGTTCCAGTCAATTTGAGTCTCTTTGTGTTCTGCTACCCTGCAGGCATCACAAACACCCTCGTCATCAATGGCCATGGTTTGCTTTTTGGTATTGAGGGTATGAACGAATTCAACCGCTGATCCCGGCCTTTGATTGGATATGACACATTTGTTACAAAATTTCACATCTGAAGGTAATCCGTATTTGGCTTCCAATTGATTTTTCATAAGTTTAAGACCTTTCTTTGACTAAGTTCGCCCAATTTTTATAAAAGAGAATTCCTTTTTCAGCACTTTTTTCAGGATGAAACTGAGTGGCAATAATATTGTCCCGCATAATTGCAGAGCAATAATTGACATTTTCATAATTCGTTGTTGTGAGGATGTCTTTATCATTCGATGGTTTTGAGTAAAAGGAGTGTACAAAGTACATATATTCTCCATCATCAATTCCTTTGAGAACATCTGCTGACCCATTTAAATGGGAATTGTTTTTATGAATTTTATTCCAGCCAATTTGAGGTACTTTTATTGTATTTTTACCAGCAATTGATGGGAATTTTATCACCTCACCATCAATGACACCTATTCCGGCAGACCCTTCAAACTCATCGCTTCGGGTAAGTAAAAGCTGCATTCCCAGGCAAATACCTAGAAATGATTTGCCAGATTTTATATACGCTTTAATCGGTTCGACTAAATTCAGTTCATTCAAGTGCTGCATTGCCTTGGCAAATGCCCCTACACCGGGTAAAATTACCCCGTCTGAATCCAAAATTTCTTTTTCATCTGATGTGATCAAGGGGTCCATCCCGACATGCTTACATGCGTGTTGAACGCTGAAAAGGTTCCCCATTTGATAATCAATAATGGCAATTTTCATAATAGACCCATAAAATATTTTTTATCAAGAAAAATCAATTTCGACAGTGAATTTTGATAGAATTTAAATATTGTTTAAGAGAGATAAGATCCGTGTATGAAAACTTATTTGATCTTTTACCAAAATTTAAAAATT
The DNA here is from genome assembly GCF_055382125.1 of Desulfoconvexum algidum. Lineage (NCBI taxonomy): Bacteria > Pseudomonadati > Thermodesulfobacteriota > Desulfobacteria > Desulfobacterales > Desulfobacteraceae > Desulfoconvexum > Desulfoconvexum algidum. The sequence continues at coordinate 866,043 of NZ_AP042394.1, forward strand.
CAAGATTGCCTTCTTCTTTGAAATCATTTTTTGATGAGATTTTGTCGATGGTATCGTAATGTATCATGGAAGCCAGGGAAACAGCATCTGCTTTTCCTGTTTCGATAATTTCTTTTACATCGGCTTGTTTTCCGCATCCCCCATGGGCGATAACGGGTATTGTTACACAATTTGATATGGTTTTTGTTAAATTAATATCAAACCCGCATCCTGTTCCTTCATTATCAACCGATGTAATAACGATTTCTCCGGCTCCCAGTTCCTCAACCCTTTGCGCCCAGTGAACAACTTCAATTCCGGTATGTTCTCTCCCATTATCCGTATAAGCAAGGTAACTGTCGTCAGATTGTTGTATCGCTTCAATGGTAACCATTATGGTTGAAGAACCAAATTCTCTGCTTGCTTTTTTTATCAATTCGGGATTTTTAATGGCTGCTGTATTCAAAGAAATCTTGTCTGCTCCGGCTCTCAGGACGTTTTTTATATCATCAAGGTTTCTTAATCCGCCTGAAACCGTAAGCGGGATAAAGATTTTTTTGGCTGTTTTTTTTATTATCTCATGGAGGCTGTTTCGCTCATACAAACTTGCCACAACATCAACAAACATTAATTCATCGGCTTGATTTTCATAATAGTATTCGGCAAATTGTTCTGGTTTGCCTAGAACCCGTAACCCTTCAAGATGAATTCCTTTTACTAAATTGGGACCCTTGATATCCATCCTTGGAATAATTCTGATTGTTTTCATAATTCCATTTATTTCTTTGTGCTCTTTTATATCATTAAGATGTCTACCAGGACTGATTGTATTATTATCCAAGTTGATACCATGAAGACCATTAAATATAAAGAAAAAATCGGTCCTGTCTATTGAAAACTTTAGACATTATCCTGTTGTTGGACGGTTTGGGTTGAAAACAATGGGCCAATTGGTATAGGATTCGATTTAGAATTTTTTGAACCAAAGAATTTGTACTGATGAGAAACATGGGAGGGTGACAGGGGATAAAAAATGATAAGTCAACATGGAAAGGTTTTCATCATCGCTGAAGCCGGGGTCAATCACAATGGCAGCGTTGATCGGGCCATAAAAATGGTAAAAACTGCGGCCCAAACAGGGGTGGATGCCATAAAATTTCAGACGTTTTCAGCACACACCCTGGTTACACGAAAAGCTGAAAAAGCGGATTATCAAAAAAGAACATCGTGTCAAAAAGAATCTCAGTTTGAAATGCTGAAAAAGCTTGAATTGTCTCACAGTGCTCATCTTGATTTGATCCAGGCATGCAAAACATACAATATTGAATTTTTATCGTCACCTTTTGATCTTACGGATATCGATTTGCTTGTGCAATTGGGATTAACCCGGTGGAAAATTCCGTCTGGCGAAATTACCAATCTGCCGTATCTAAAAAAGATTGCTTCTTTTGGACAAGAGGTCATATTGTCCACCGGGATGTCGGATCTTGATGAGATTGAAGCGGCGTTGTCTGTTTTTAGAAAATCCGGTATCTGTTTGGACCAGATAATTGTCTTACATTGCAACACTGAATACCCGACACCTATGCAGGACGTTAATCTCAGAGCTATGTGGACCATAAAAGAGGCGTTTCCCGGTATTAAGATCGGTTATTCCGACCACACCAATGGCATTGAGATTCCCATTGCAGCCGTTGCCATGGGAGCGACAATGATCGAAAAGCATTTCACCCTGGATAAAAATTTGCCGGGTCCAGATCACAAAGCCTCCCTTTCACCTGAAGAATTGCAACAAATGGTCCGGGCGATCCGAAATATAGAAATAGCCCTTGGTAATGGCATAAAAAAACCAAGCCCATCAGAGAAAAAAAATATGGCAATTGCCCGAAAAAGCATTGTGGCAGCCTGCAATATTGCCCGGGGAGAAAAATTTACCAAAGATAATTTGACTGTGAAGAGACCTGGAAACGGAATGAGTCCCATGAAATGGGATGATCTAATCGGCAATATTGCTGTAAAAAATTATAAAAAAGATGATCTGATCGATGCGTAAGATATGTGTTTATACGTCTACAAGGGCGGATTATGGCCTTTTGCGTGCGCTACTCAAACAGATCTGTCAAAGCCCTAAACTGCAGTTACAATTATTGGTCAGCGGCACCCACCTGGTTCCCGATCAAGGCATGACAATCCAGGAGATTCGCAAAGACGGGTTTGAACCTGATAGATGCGTGGGCATCGATTTTTTTGATGATTCTTCAAAAGGTATATGCCATTCCATGGGAATAGCAGTTGATGAATATGGGAAGTTTTTAGCTGAATATGCTCCGGATTTGCTGGTTATACTTGGTGACAGATTCGAAGCATTCTGCTGTGCCGCGGCTGCCCAGATTTGTCGGGTTCCTGTGGCTCATATCCATGGGGGGGAAACAACACAAGGGGCTATTGATGAAGCTTTCCGGCACAGTATCACTAAAATGGCACATCTCCACTTTCCTTGTTGTGAGGTATACCGGCAAAGGATCATTCAGATGGGAGAGCAACCCGATCATGTCTATAACGTCGGTGCCCTGGGAGTGGAAAATATCAGAACCTTAAAGCTAATGGGACGGACAGATCTTGAAAAATCGATCGGGTTTAAACTGGATAAACCGTTTTTTCTTGTAACATTTCATCCGGTGACGTTAGAAAAGAACAGTTTTGAAGAACAGTTTGCACAACTTTTGGCTGCCCTGGACCAGTATCCTGATTATAAATTTATTTTTACCGGGTCAAATGCAGATACCGGCGGAAATGTAATTAATCAAATGCAAAATGATTATAAAAAACGGTATCCGGACAAATGCCTTGTCACGCCATCCCTTGGATATTTAAGGTATCTTTCCGCCATGAAACTTTGTGAGGCGGTGATTGGAAACAGCTCCAGTGGCCTCATAGAAGCTCCGGCTCTTGAAGTTCCAACGATAAATATTGGAGATCGGCAGAAGGGAAGAATTAGAACAAAAACAATTGTTGATTGTGATCCTGATAAATTTTCAATCGTTTCTGCCATAAAAAAGATCTCTGAAGATACATTCCATTCCAGTTTTAAAAATACAAATATTCCCTTTGAAAGGGCGGGTACTTCAAAATTGATTAAGGAAATACTGGAAACAGCCGATTTAAAAGGTATCCTTCGTAAGGAATTCTATGATATCAAACATTAATTAAAAATTTAATGCAGATTTACAGGAAAAAAAATGAATGGGTGGAAAAAAACATCAGTAGGCCCTGAGACCAGTATAAAAGAGACAATCGCTGTCATTGACAAGAGTACGCTTCAGATTGCCCTTGTTGTTGATCCGAATGATAAACTTCTTGGAACTGTGACAGATGGTGATATCCGCAGGGGGATATTAAAAGGCATCGATCTGGATGAACCTGTCAAACGGATCTTTTATGTCTCTCCACTTACTGCCTCAATTGATGATGATCCCAAGACCATGCACAGGATTATGAAGGAGCAATTGATTAATCAGCTTCCCATTGTAGATCATGACGGCAGGGTTGTTGAACTTGTATTTTTGCGGGATATTCTCAAAGAAAAAAAAATTGACAATCCGGTTATCCTGATGGCAGGCGGTCTTGGTACTCGTCTTCGTCCTTTAACAGAAGATTGCCCCAAACCGTTGCTGAAGGTGGGGGGAACTCCGCTGCTTGAAACTATCCTGGAAGGGTTTATCAACAAGGGCTTTCACACCTTTTATATCTCGGTGAATTATAAATCGGAAATGATCGAGGAATACTTCGGTGACGGCTCAAAATGGGGTGTCCGTATTGAATATTTAAGAGAAACCCAACGGTTGGGCACAGCCGGAAGTATAAAATTATTGCCGGAAAAGCCATCCCTGCCCTTTTTTGTGATGAACGGAGATCTTCTGACCAAGGTCGATTTTAATCAGCTTCTTGAATTTCATATCAATAATAATAAACTCAGCAACGCCATGGCAACCATGTGTGTCAGGGAATACAACATGCAGATCCCCTATGGGGTCATTCGGCAGGAAGGAAACAAACTTGTAAAACTGGATGAAAAACCGGTTCAAAGGTTTTTTGTGAACGGAGGAATTTATGTGTTTGAGCCGGATATGATCGATTTGATACCCGATGACAAATATTTTGATATGACCCACCTTTTTGACACAATGATGGAAAAAAACCATAAAACAGTGGTATTCCAAATCAGGGAATACTGGATGGACATCGGTCATAAAAGGGATTTTGAGACTGCTGACGGTGAATACGGAGAGATCTTCTGGGGTTGAAATGATATGACGTTAACCGAGCATAGTCCATACAACTGGCTGAAAAAATTAAATCAAACTATTTTTTCGGTAAAAAGCAAAAAAGACGGAGAACAGATCGGTCTTGAAAACGCTTGCCTTGTCGCAGGAAAGATAATCCGCCAGACAATTGAATCCGGTGCATCGATTTGGTGGGTTGGCAATGGCGGCAGTGCAGCCATCTGTTCCCCTTTGTCACAGGACACACTCAACAAACTTGATGCACGTTCCTTTTGCCTGGCAGATCCCTCTTTAATTACCTGTATGGCCAATGATTTTGGGTATGAGAATGTGTATGTGAACCCCCTTGAAAAACTTGCAAAGCCAAAGGACCTTTTAACCGCGATTTATAGTTCTGGCAATTCTAAAAATATAATTTTGTGTGCAAAAATGGTATTTAAAAAAGGGCTGAATCTCATTACCCTCAGCGGATTTGAAGAAAACAACCGGCTGTGGAATATAAAAAGCCATCTGTCTTTTTTTGTACCGACTGACTTTTATGGCATTGCAGAGCTGAGTCACGAAGCGATTCTTCATGGGATCATCGAATCCCTCTGGCTTGAAAAGCAAGCATTTTTAATTAAGAATGTTTAATAAAAAAAGAATACTTGCTGTTATCCCTGCCAGGGGAGGATCAAAAGGAGTCCCTCGCAAAAATATAAAATTAGCTGGGGGAAAACCCCTCATCGTCTGGATGATTGAAGCAGCAAAAAAATCTGAATATATAGACCGAATAATACTTTCATCGGATGATCAAGAGATCATCGCAACTGCCAAAAGTTTTGGGTGTGAGGTCCCTTTTATCCGTCCTTCAGAACTGGCTCAGGATGAGAGTTCTTCTTCTGATGCTGTTATCCATGCACTTAATAAAATTCCCGGATATGATTATGTCATGCTTTTACAGCCGACTTCTCCCTTGACCATAGGAGAGGATATAGACGGGTGCATAAAATTGTGTATACGCTCTAACGCTAAATCAGTTGTATCTGTGACCGAACCCGATAAAAGCCCTTATTGGATGTTTAAAATGGGATCACACAACAAACTTGAATCGGTCCTTGGCGGAGAATATTTACAAAAACGAAGGCAGGATCTTCCGGAAATATACATGCCCAATGGTGCCATTTACATTGCAGAATCCCATTGGTTTTTGGATCATAAATCATTCTATTCAGATTCGACCTCTGGGTATGTAATCCCACAGGAACGGTCATTGGATATTGATTCAGATATTGATTTTGAATTGTTTGAAGTGGTTTTGGAGAACAGAAAGGGCGAAAAAAATGGTTGAAAAAATGGTTGTAATTGGAAGTAATTCATTTCCAGGTTCTCATTTTGTTAACAGGGCTCTGGATTCTGATCTGGAAGTGATTGATATCAGCCGAAGTTTTTTTAAGATTTCATCATTGTCTGTCAATAACCCATCAAGGTTTCTGGATGGCATAAAGGTTTTAAATATTTTTTAAATATTTTTAAAGGTTATAGGGAGTTGACCAAAGCATTCTCTTGCTTTTTCATGATTTTCATCAAGTACATAGGTGTCACCAATAAAGGATAAAATCGGGGGAAGTTCATTTTTGTCTTCAAGTACATTAATAAGGAACAACAAAATTGTACGCGCATTCCCTAATCGTTACTCGTTGACCGCTTGTTGGGCGATTGCATACAATGTTTCGCCCATATCTTCATCCAGAACACCTCTTTTAAGCAGCAGCTCAATAACGTTCTCAAAATTGTTATCAGCGATCAGTGCCCAAAGTTTTTCTTTTTCTTGCTTACAAATCAATTGTGCAAGTAAAGTTACTTGTTGTTTTATCTGCATTTTTCAGCCTGGTGTCCCTGGTGTAAATATGGTTTGTTATTTCCAATAATTCTGTTGTAAATTCGGCAAAGATCTCCTTGGCTAAGGATAATTTGCGGTGATGTTAAGATGATTTTTTACCATCTGTTTTTTCGTTTATGGCTTCCATTTTCAACTTTAATTGCTGGTAGGCAGCTTTGGCCGCTTTGAATTGGTCTGTGGCCATATAACAATCGCCTATTTTTTTAAGCAGATGGATGTTTTCAGGAAGATGTATAAAGCAGTTTTCATATGCGATGATGGCATCTTCACTCTGGCCTGCGCTATGCAGGCTGTCACCGATTGTTTCCCAATAGTCTGCAAATTTTTTATCCAGTTCAATTGCCCTGTTAAGTGATTCAATTGCTGAGTTAAAGTCTCCTGACGTGAACTGGGTATCGATGATTCCAGAATGAATTTTATGGTTGTCAGGTGAGTATTGAATCGCAGATTGAAATGATAAAAGTGCATTGGTGTAATCTTTTTCCGATAGAAAGAACTTTCCTTTATACAAAAAGATATTGCCAACAATCTCTGGTGAAATTAGTTTGACTGTTTTTTTCTGGCTTATGGCAAATTCATACCATTCGGTGATAAGCGATGCTGTTTCATAGGTGTTCTTTTCAACATCGGACTTGATGGTTTCAAGATCCTTTTTAAGGATAATTCCCAACTCTTTGATTAATCCACCATTGTCCGGTTGATATTTTAAACCCTTTTTTAGCAAATATTTTACACTTAATTCCCGGCCTGGTTCCATCTTGAAATATACGGCAGAACTTAGAAATTTATCGGCCTGCTGCTGTAAAAATAATTCAATTGCCCGGCTAAGTTCCGGATCATATTTTTGTGCGGTTTGAAAATAGTTGTCTGCTGTTTCATCCATATTAAATTGGGCGTAATAACAGCCAAGGTAAAAATTAACTTCTCCTGATTTTGGCATGATTTTGGCAAGCTCTTCCAGCAAGTTTTTTGCCAGGTGATAATTTTTTGACAGAACATAATGTCTGGTTAATTTGAGTTTGTTTTGTTCTGGATCCTCTCCTTTTGCTATCCGGGTCAGGTATTTTTTTTCATCCCTTTGGAAGGATAAAATCATGTCCAGGTTTTCTGCAAGCAGTGAAAGCGTTTCTTTCCGGGTGGTATTGATGTCCGACAATCGGTCTATATTCATTATGAACCAGTCAATATACCTGTCTGGATCATTTTCTATGATTGAAATATCCTGTTTTTGACGTTCACTGTTTTTGAGCCCTTCCATGGTTATTTCTTCCAACATTTTCCAGATCGTTTTTTCCTTGTCTATGGCATTGTGAAAGTTATCTATTTGATTGATCTGTTTTTTTTGTTTCGTGGGAAACATATCAAAGGCTTTGATCTGTTTTTTTTTGTTTTTTAATCGTTTGATTTCTTTAAACACTTTCTTTGCCATGGCATCGGCGTTTTTAATCGTTTTTTGCAGTTGTTTTGTCGTGTGGAGTATATGATCAAACTCGGCAGTTATTTTTTCTATGGATATGGGTTTTGCGGTTGAATAAAATTCTTTCAGACTATTGGTAGTATGGATCTCTTTCTTACAATGTTCGGCAATAACCTCTTTTAATGTCAGGATTTGGGTGCCTTCTATGTTGGCACCTCCTTCGGTGGCATTAATATGATGCTTATCTGATTTAGCAATGGCAGATTCAAAAAATTCTTTCATGCTCAAAAAGGCACGGTCAGTTCGAAGAATTTCACCATGAATACCGATAACGGTTTCTCCATGTACATGATCGGTTATGGTTTCTGTTGGTGCGGTCCCCTGAAGAACAGTGCCTTTTGCATGGGAGGCACTGTCAGAATTCGGATAGGCAAGGTCCTGACCCATGAAGACAATAGGATCACATCCTAGAATATGGGCTGCAATGAGATTTAAATGTGCCACCGTGGTGGCACCTCCGGTCAGAAGTTTTCCACCAACCAGTGAGTTGAGCCATTTCTCCAGTGGTTTGGCTGTAAATGTCCAGAATACCTGATCAGCCGGAAAAACTTTGGGCGTTTTGGGATTTACCCAGGATGCAGTGATCAACGCAATATCTTTAATCTGGGGGGCTAAATCGGCAAATTTTTCAAACGTAAGGTCCAGGGGGTCAATACAGGTTAGAAAATGAGGGTGAACGTTATTTTTCAGCAGGGCCGGGAGCACAGTATCAACCGCAATAATAACTGCCTTTTCCTGGATTTGCTTTAGAAGATGAATGTTTTTATCTAAAGAGGGGCCTCCGGCAACCAGAATGGCTGGGATTTTATCATATTTGTTTTGTAAATTTTCCAATAACTGGTGATGATGTATCGTGCTCATATGGCTGAATCGATTATTTAGAAAATCTTTACCCAGCGCCCTGATGGTTGTTCCGCCAACATTGACGCTGTTGATGTGTGAAAAAAGATCATCTTTGAGCTGAGTATACCCCTTGTGATTAAAATTGAATGAGGGTTTATGATGCAGGAGGTTTGCATCTTCAAAATTCAGGGTTCGATATGCTGGGGCCAGGGTATCGGAAATGTCATTTTCAGATCCAATACTCAGGATAAGCCTTGGATCCTTCAATATGGCTGAAAGATCAATATTTTTAAGGGCCTGTATGAAAATCCCGGGTTCCAGCTCAAATAGGGCCAGGCGCTGGAGCTTTGGCCTCTCTTTTAATATTTTTAGAGCGGAATAACAAAGTCCCATTCCAAGGATTGCCACAAAGCCTTTATGGTCTGCCTCTATTTTGTCTAAAAAGTCCAGGCTGTCTTTTCCAGGATTTTGTTCATAATGGAAGAAAATAGGATTTCCCTGGCTATCTGTTATTTTGAGATTGGGCATTCCATTTGGAGCGGGAAAGACGGTTCCCATAGCTTTTGGAGGATTTTCTGTCATTTGTTTGAAAACATCAGGGTGATGTCTCTCCAAAAGTGCGATGTTTGAATTATAATAATCTGTGAATTCTTGATTCATGGGTGTCTCTCCAGAGGCATTTGATCCTAAAAAATATAATATTCAGTTCTGTTTATCCTAAAGGTTGATAAAAAGAGAGTCAATGTTAAACTATGCAGAGTCCTTTTAAGCCTGCAGGGAGTTTGTAAAAACGATTCATTTCATTCCGTATAAATTTTTCCTGGGAGAAAAATTCGCAATTTGTATGCCATTTGAGGATTAGGGAAGAATTACCGATCCATAAAGCAGGGTTGTCCGATTTTCTTTTGAGCATAATTTAAAATTAAAGATTGCAGCTGCTGTAGGCTGTAACCGTAATGAAAATTGTAATACGAAGAATAAACTCCTGTTGTTTTACGTGCAGTTTAAGATTTCCCAATCGTTTTAAATCTGTAATGGTAACCAGATTATTCTTTTTTATTTCCACGCATGGTGACCTGTTTGCAAAAGAGAGTTAATGGCATTGTGTACTTCACTTTGTTAAAGTATAAATCCATTTGTCGGTATTATCAACCAAGATGTAAGGAATTGATCATTTAATATCATAAAAAAATAGCCGGGCATTGTTTTGCCATTCTGGAAATAATTTCTGGTTCCTTTTTTAATATTATGAAAAATGATAGAATCTTTTATGGATTAACCGGTAGAATGGAAATCAGAATTTTTTATTATTTTCTTTTTTCTATAATAATATTATGGAGTGTGTAATGCGATAAGAGATGATTATTCTATGTTTGGACTTGATTTGATCTATGTTGTCGAGAATGAACCGCTTGGGATTGGAGGTGCCTTGAAACTTTCAGAGGATACACTTGATAAAAATGAACTCAGCCCAGACCCTCTTGCCGAAATGGAATAAACGGCCTGCTGCTTTTATAGACCGGGATGGTGTGCTTAATATTGACCATGGTTATGTCCATAAATCCTCTGAATTTGAATGGGTAGACAAAGCGAGAGCGGCGGTTAAGCTTTTGAATGATAAAGGCTATTTGGTTATCCTTGTAACCAATCAGTCTGGGATAGGGAGGGGATATTACGGGGAGGCCGATTTTTGGCAGTTGATCGACTGGATGCGTGATTGCTTGGCTGAGAGTGGTGCTCATATTGATGGTGTTTATTTTTGCCCCCATCATCCGACAGAGGCAAAGGGAGTGTTGAACAAGGATTGTTTGTGCCGGAAACCTAAGCCCGGAATGATTGAGCATGCTCAGAGCGAATGGAATATTGACATGGGAAAAAGTTTTGTCATTGGTGACACTTTAAAGGATATGGAGCTAGCCGCTGCTGTCAATGTGCCGGGTTACCTTTTTCGCGGTGGCAATCTTCTGGAATTTGTACGTCATGTATTAATTTTGCATGGGTGTAATTGAGAAGGGACTTGGTAACATGTTGGGGCGTGCCGGTGTTACAATAAATTCATAACTTAATTGAAAATAATTTAGCAAATCCAAAAAAACAGTTGACAAGGAGTGATAAAACATATAGATTCGCTCTGTTTTTGGGGCTGCACTATCGGGCCGTTAACTCAGTTGGCAGAGTATCTGCCTTTTAAGCAGAGAGTCGCTGGTTCGAGCCCAGCACGGCCCACCATTTGATGGGTCCCAAAAAACAGATGCGTCCCCATCGTCTAGCCCGGTCCAGGACACCGCCCTTTCACGGCGGCGACAGGGGTTCGAATCCCCTTGGGGACGCCACTCTTAAGACTGATAGGGTTCCAGCAAGCGCTGAAACCCTTTTTGTTTTTTTTTGTGTCAATAACCTCTCGCATACATTCCTTGACAAAAAAATTGACACTGTTTTATTTCGGAAGTATACTCTTTAAAGTGGAGGTCGGTTTCTCGGCAGGATTCTTGTAAGAATTGGAAAGAGTGACTTAATCATACAAGCGTATCGATCGAAAAGAACATTTGTGATAGCGTGTAAGTGAGGGGGGAAAATGTTGACTGCAACATCCAATATTAGTTTTCCAAATGGATACCAGGATACTGCTTTTGCCAAGGACACAAGCAAGGCTGCCTCAAAAAATGAAGACACTTCCAAGACTCAAACAGATGAGGTAAGCCTTTCTCAAAAATCCCAGGAATTACAGCAGACCTATGATAAAAAGGAATCTGTTCTGGAACAAAACTATATCAGCGACGCCCAGCAATTGGAAAACAAGTATCTTCAAGAAAAAAACAGTCTTGAAGCTGAACTTAGGAATAAAAATTCAATTACCTGATCAAAATAACGTGAAATATCAAGTACTTATAAAAATCTAGACTTTTACATTATAGTATGAGATAGTTACGGTGCAATCTTTATCAAAAATTTAAGAGGCACCGTGAATGAAAAAAAAAAGAACACCTGGTCCAAAACCATTGTCACCTTATCCTGCTGAAATTGAAAAACTTATCAAAAAGACTTATTTGACGCTGTCAGAAAAAGACAGGCGAGCATATGCTGCAATAGAAGCGTTAAAATTACCGAGAGGTGGAAAAGCGTATATCGTTGAACTTTTTGGTTGCAGTAGAAATACCTTAGTTCGCGGTATCTCTGAAATAAAAAAACCGGAAATGGTTGTAAAAGACAGAACTCGAAAGAAGGGGGCTGGACGAAAACCAGTTATAGAAATAATTGAAAATATAGACGAAGTCTTCCTCAAAGTTATTGACGACCATATCGCTGGGGATCCTATGGATGAAAGAATTCGTTGGACCAATTTGAGCCACAAAAAAATTGCAGTAAAAATGAAAGAGGCGGAAATTATTATCAGCGTAACTGTGGTTAAAAAGCTGTTAAAAAAACACGGGTTCACAAAACGAAAAGCCTTTAAGAATAAGCCCATTGGGACTTCTAAAAATCGTAATGAGCAATTTGTAAAAATTAACCAGTTAAAAGAGCAATATCTCAAAGACGGCAATCCGGTTGTCAGTATGGACACAAAAAAAAAGAGCTTTTAGGTAATTTATACAGGGATGGCCATGTATATACTACGGGTGTAATTGAAGTCTATGATCATGATTTTCCATATCTTGCTGATGGGATAGTAATTCCGCACGCCATTTATGATTTAAAATTTAACAAAGCCCATGTAAACATTGGGGTTAGTAAAGATACAAGTGAGTTTGCCTGTGATTCGATAAGGATCTGGTGGGAAGTTTATGGCAAACTTCAATATTCGAATTGTACTTCCATCCTCATACTTGCAGATGGTGGTGGTAGCAATTCAAGCCGCCACTATATCTTCAAAGAAGACTTGCAGAAGCTTGTAGATGAAATCGGAATAGAAATAAGGATGGCACATTTTCCTCCTTATACATCAAAATGGAATCCTGTAGAGCATCGGCTATTCCCCCATATTACAAGATCTTTAAAGGGTGTCATCCTAAAAAGTCATGATTATGTAAAAGAACTGATTGAAAATACGACTACACTAACGGGTTTAAAAGTTAAAGCCCACATTATAAAAAAAATCTATAAAACTGGGAGAAAATATGCTGATAATTTTAAAGAAACCATGAGAATAGTTTTTGATGATTGTCTGGGGCAGTGGAATTATAGAGCGATACCGGGAAAAGGGTAATTATAGTCAGTTTATTTTATTTTTATTCCTTAGCCAAAAGAAAAGATCCCTGGAAATTAATGTGTATGTGTGAGGCCTTTACCCGTCTGCAATGTTAATTATGTCTGTTTTGTAATAGAGATTATCCCGCCTTTTAAAGCCTTTTCCATTATAAAGACCCCAAGCGAGCGGTCCTGATCGTGGACCGTTTGAAAAAGATGGGATTCCACTATTCTGTAAAATAAAACAAATTCCCGATTCCATGACCAACCTTTTTTTTGAGTGATTATAGCTGTTTATAAAAAGTGCGATATGGTGTATGATGCCCTAATTTTTAAGTTAGAATTTTTCGGAGGTTAATATATGAAATCGGTTGTGGCCCTTTTGGGCCGCCCTAATGTGGGTAAGTCCACACTTTTTAATAGAATTACCCGTACCCGCCAGGCCCTTGTGGATGATATGCCCGGGGTGACAAGGGATCGGCATTATGCCGATGCCCGCTGGGATGACAAGGAATTTACCTTGATTGATACGGGTGGCTTTTTAACCTCGGATGATGATTATTTTGCCTCCCAGATTAAAGAGCAGCTCCTGGTTGCCATTGAACAGGCCGATGCCCTGATTTTTATCATGGATGGCCGGGCAGGACTGTCCCCCTATGACCGGGATCTGGCAGATTTGTTGCGAAGAGCTGACAAGCCGGTTTTTTACCTGATCAATAAAATTGAAAATTATAACCAAAGGGATGATCTGGGTGATTTTTATTCCCTTGGGGTTGATGATTTTTATTATATCTCGGCCGAGCATGGGGTGGGGGTGGCGGATTTTTTAGATGACCTTGTACAGGGTTTTCCAGAAGAGGTGGTGCCGGAAGAAAAGGAAGACGGCCCTATTAGAATTGCCATTGCAGGCCGGCCCAATGTGGGAAAATCATCCCTTGCTAATCGGTTATTCGGGGAAAAACGGGTGGTGGTGGATGAAAAGGCCGGTACCACACGGGATGCCATTGAGCTGAGCGTTACCCACAAGGGGCAGGAGTTCATCCTCAAGGATACGGCCGGCATCCGGCGTAAGGGAAAGGTGAGGGAAAAACTGGAGAAGTTTTCCATTATCAAGGCCCTGGACAGCCTGGATGACTGTGATGTGGCCCTTATCCTCATTGACTGCGAGGAAGGGATCACAGACCAGGATATCACCATTGCCGGATATGCAGAGAAACGGGGCTGCGGTGCTATCTTCCTTCTCAATAAATGGGACCTTGTGGACAAAGAGGAAAAGGACCAGAAAGAATTTCTTAAAGAGCTTCGAGGCATGTCAAAATTTCTTGCCTATGCCCCTGCCATGACCATCTCTGCCCTGACCGGCCAGCGATGCCATAAGATTTTGGATGAAGTGGCCAAGGTTCACAAGGAATATTGTCACAGAATCAATACCGGGGTGTTGAACCGGATCATTGAGGATGCGGTTTACAGAGAGGAACCTTCCCTGCACAAGGGCAAGCGTCTTAGATTTTTTTATGCCACCCAGGTGGCCACGAGACCTCCCTGTTTTGTCTGTTTTGTTAACTATCCGAAGGCGGTCCATTTTTCATATAAGCGTTATTTATTAAACCAGCTGCGCCAGATGATCCCCCTGAGCCTGACCCCCATAAAACTGATGTTCCGGGAGAAAACAGGTAAAATTGCTTTTTCAGGCAACACAAGGGAGTTTGAACGGATTCAGAAAAAAAAGAAAAAGATTACCACCAAGCTGGACAAGCAGCGAAAAGACCAGAGCCGGAAAAAAAGAGAACGGGACCAGAAAACGTCTTCCAATGGATCTGTTTGAATCAAGCGCCCAGGAGCAGCTGCATCTATCCGCCCCTTTGGCGGACAGGATGCGGCCGGACCGCCTAAGCGAACTGGTCGGCCAGGAGCATATCACGGCCCCTGGGAGTCTGCTGCACCAGGCCATTGAAAATGACCGGGTTTTTTCCATGATCCTCTGGGGGCCGCCGGGCTGCGGCAAGACAACCCTTGCCAATATCATTGCCAGGGCCACCCAAAGCGAGTTTGTGCGGATTTCAGCTGTTCTGTCCGGGGTCAAGGATATCCGCCAGATCATTGACAGGGCCAAGGAAAAAAGGAACCTGTACAAACGGCGGACCATTCTCTTTGTGGATGAAATTCATCGGTTCAACAAGTCCCAGCAGGATGCTTTTTTGTTCCATGTTGAAAACGGCCTGATCACACTTGTGGGGGCCACCACTGAAAATCCTTCCTTCGAAGTAAATCCGGCCCTGGTTTCCCGGTGCCGGGTTTTTACTCTGAAAAGCCTTGATGATGACCACATCGTGCAAATCCTAAAGCGGGGGCTGACAGACGAGAAGAAAGGACTTGGCAGGGCAGCGGAAAATTTTTCCCCCGAGGCGATTGCCCACATTGCCAGGGTTTCCGAGGGGGATGCAAGGATCGGTCTGACCAACCTTGAAACTGCGGCCCTCCATTTCGGCCCGGAAAAAATTATTTTGGCCCCGGATATTGAGGTGGCCATTGAAAAAAAATCCCTGTTGTATGACAAGGCTGGTGAAGAGCATTACAATCTGATTTCCGCATTCATCAAAAGCCTGCGGGGCAGTGACCCCGATGCGGCTATCTACTGGCTTGAAAGGATGCTGTCTCCCGGAGACGACCCCTATTATCTGCTGCGGCGGATGATCCGGTTTGCAACCGAGGATATTGGTCTGGCAGATCCAGGTGCCTTGACCATGGCCTTGAATGCCAGCGAGTCTTTTCGAATACTGGGGCGTCCCGAGGGGGATGGTTCTTTGTTCCAGGCAGCCGTATACCTTGCCACAGCTCCCAAGAGCAATGCCGTGTATGCGGCCCATAAGGCTGTAAAACAGGTGGTTGCCACCACTGGATATCAGCCGGTGCCCCTTCATATCCGCAATGCCCCCACCGCCTTGATGCAAGATTTGTCCTATGGAAAAGGGTATAAGTATGCCCATGATTATAAGGACGGATATGTTCCCCAGTCCTATCTGCCCAGCTCCATGGAAGGTCAGCGGTTTTATTCACCCACCCAAAGGGGATATGAAAAAATTGTGAAGCAACGGCTGGATGCCTGGATTGACCTGAAAAAAAACAATCCCCCAAAATGATTTGCCTTATTTTTCAGTGTATAAATTATCAGACAAGGAAAATTTTTAACGAGGAGACAGCATGAAAATTTTAATCGTCGGCGGAAACGGAACCATCGGGTCAAAGGTCAGCGGGCATTTTTTAAAAAAACATGAGGTTATTATTGCCGGAAGAAATTCGGGTGATGTTCGTCTGGACATGGCAGACAGTGAATCCATCAAAACAATGTTTGAAAAAATCGGGAAAGTAGACGCCGTTGTCTGCACAGCCGGGGATGCCAAATGGGCAAACTTTGACGCTCTGACCGAAGATGACTTTTATATCGGCATCAAAAGCAAACTCATGGGCCAGATTAATCTGGTAAGAATAGGCAAGAATTACATGAATCCGGGTGGCTCTTTTACCCTTTCCTCAGGTATTCTGGCCGATCATCCGGTCCGTATGACAACCAGTGGGGCCATGGTTGGCGGCGCAATTCACAGTTTTGTCAAGGCGGTCTGCCTTGAATTGGAAAACAATATTAGGATTAATGTGGTCTCCTCCGGGCTTGTTGAAGATGCGGTGGTGCATTATGAAGCCTATTTTCCCGGTCACAATCCCATCCCCATGAAAAAAGTGGTGAACGGATTTGTAAAAAGTGTTGAGGGTGCCGGTACCGGAGAGATCATCAGAATGTATGATAATGGTTGATTTCTCTTCGGTGAAACGGTCACCCCTATCTCTTTTTTTTGAAGGGGCCAAAGATACCTTCCCTTTGGTTGTTGGTGCCATTCCCTTTGGTATCATCTTTGGTACCCTGGCTGAAACGGTCGGGCTTTCCTTTTCTGGCACAATGGGAATGTCCCTGTTTGTTTTTGCCGGTGCCTCTCAGTTCGTCAGTTTGAGTTTATTGGCTTCGGGTACAATCTGGCCCATGATTGTATTGACAACCTTTGTGGTTAATCTTCGCCATATGCTTTATTCCGCGACGATGGTTCCCTTTTATAAAAACTTGGCCCCGCTTTGGAAGATGGTACTGGCCTTTGGCTTAACCGATGAAACCTTTGCCGTGGCTGTCAGGTGCTACAATAAAGAAGACGGTGTACAAGGCAAGCATTACTACAACCTTGGATCCATGGTGTTCATGTACTTAAATTGGAACCTGTGCACCTTTATCGGGCTCACAGCGGGAAAAGCGTTTCCTGAGATAACCCGGTGGGGGCTTGATTTTGCCATGCCCGCCACATTCATTGGCATTGTAATCCCCTATCTTATTTCAAAACCCATGTGGGCTTCGGTGATCACCGCCGGAACGGTTTCTATCCTGGCCTGTGGACTCCCCCACAAGATGGGGTTGATGCTGGCGGCCATTGCCGGGGTGATGGTGGGGGTGATGTGTGAGAAACTATTCCCGGAAAATCAGGAGCGAGGTTGAATATGTTTAGTGTCGGCATGCAATTGAATGAGATTTTGATGGTCGCAGGGATGGCGTTGGTTACCTATGGCATCCGCTATATCCTGTTTCCGATTTCCGGACGATTTACATTCCCTAAACTGTTTGAGCAAGGGTTAAGATATGTTCCGCCTGTTGTGCTCACCGCCATCATTGTGCCATCGGTGTTAATGCCCAATGGGGGGGCACTGAATCTGAATCTGAATAATCCCTATCTCATTGGCGCCGTTGCCGCCTGTGTCATTGGCGGCGTATTCAAAAATTTACTTTTGACCATTGTCTTGAGCATGGTGGTTTTTCTGGGTGCTCAATGGGTTTTTGCAATGGGGTAAATTCTATGCCGGTTCTGTTCTTTGGAGATTAAAACAAGGCCAGGGTTAATTTTTTCTTCGGGTCAAACCTGAGAATGACCGATTCTCCCACCATGTTTTGGGAGGATAATTGTTTGAACACGTCGGGATCTTGCCGTGTCCGGGCAATAAATCGGTGCCCTTTGGCTGTCCTGCCGTAGATGACGGCATAGGCTGGCGAGTGGTCCCTGGCATGGACAATGGTATAGGTTTCAATGGTGCCCTTCCCCGTTGCCTGGTCGTCAATCATCACGGGAGGGGCGCCGGCAAAACGATTTTTTTGATCTTCAAGATCAATGGTTTCAAGGCTTTTTGTGGGAGGGTTGCTGGAATATATGCCCGCCGCATGTTTGTGCATAAACCATCCCAATGCCGTGACAAGGCCGGTTTTTTTCTTTTCCTGGGCAATCATTTCTGCAAGGGTGGCAATGGCATGGAGGTTGTAGTTGTTCCCCGGTCCCCCGAAAAAACCCAGGCCCCCGGTGAGGGTGAGGGGTCTTGTGTCCTCTTCTTTGAGGTTCAACATTTTTCTGGCAATGGAGACGGCACAGGGAAAACAGGAATACAGGTCAAAACAGTCCATGTCTGAAAGGTTTAGTCCCGAGCGGTCAAGGGCTTTTTTCACCACGGCTTTCAGGGGAGGGCTTACTGTAAAATCTGAGCGTTCGATCATAAATCGTTGTCGGTCCTCTGAATATCCGCCCCCCAGAAAGTAGACGGTCTGCTGGCTAGTGTTCTGATATTTTTTGGCGGTTTCATCGGCCATCAGGAGAATAGCAGCCCCCTGGTCCACCGTGACAAACGAATTCATAAATTTGGTGTAAGGAAAGGCAATGGGACGATTCCCGGGGCCTGGAGTGATAATCTCTTCGGCCGTTCTGATCCTTTTGCTCCATGAATGGGGGTGGGCGGCTGCCACCTGGGAAAAACCTGACCACAGGCTGCCAATCCTTTGTAAATAAGTGGGAAGATCCAGTCCGGAGGCTGCCCACAGCGCTGTTTCAAACAACGGGAATCCCTGCATGGGATGTTCAATCCCGTATAAATTTTCAAGCCGGGTTGATCCGGTGATATCATCACCGGGATAGTCCTTGGGAATTCCCCGTAAAAGTGCGCTCTCTTCTTCCCTGGGTCTTTTATCGGACTTTTCGCCTCGTTGAACATAGGCCTCCGCCCCTACCACCAGGATTGAGTCCAGCTCATTTCTGGCAATCATTGCTGCGGCTTTATTGACGAGGGTCTGGGGGGAGTTTCCACCAATTTTTGAGACATGCATGAATCTTGGAGAGGCACCTAAAAGAGTGGCAAGTTGCGCCGCAGGTGCTTCATAATGGGCGCTCAGGCTTCTGACCACCATGATACCGTCCACCCGGGTCAAGGCCCTATGATCTGTCAGTTTTCGGGCCGCTTTTTTGGATGCCTGGACCATCAGTCCCATGGGATCCTTTGCGAGGGTTTCCAATTGTTTTGGCTGTGTGACCTGGCCCCATCCTGCAACAACAACATCTCTTTTCATCGGGAAAATCCTTTTCAATCCTGGCGTAACCTAAAATAGTATTTAATCTTAAATAGTATCTTCTTTTAAATAGTATTAGGGGAGTTTAATCCCCTATTTTTGCTTAAAGATCGTGGGTTTGTCAACATTCACCCGGGAAAAAAGGAAAAATAGTGATCCTGGTGGGGGGCTTTTTTATCCGGAAAATAGGTTCTTTCCGTTACCTGTATTTTTCCCTGGGAGGTGATGCCCATGGCGATGGAGGATCGGGTGCCATAGGTGGGACTTTTGATAAACAAGGGAGAAAGAAGGCGTTCCCATTCAAGGCCGACACCGGTATCGGGCAAGAGTTCATCCGCTGGTGTAGCGGAATCTGACAAGAGTTTAAAAAGGGTTTTGGCATCCAAGGTTTCGGCATCAATTGCCTTGGCAAGGGATCGTTTGCCGGTGCTCACCTTGGGCCAGGGGGTATTCATGAGGTGATTGCTGATGCCGTAGATACCCGGTGGAACTGCCGTGATGGCTTGGGTCTGGTTTGAGAACCAATATTGGGTGTGGCAATCCCCGGCCAATAGATTAAACCCATTGTAACGATCTGATTCTGATTTTAGTATGTTAAGAAAATCAGGGGTGCTGTCCTTGGATTCAAGAAATTTTACAATGATATCTCCCCTTGAGGGTGCACCTGTTTTAAGGGTCCTCGGATCCCGGTAATTGGTCAGGGCGGCAAACCTGCCCTGGGTATTGATCCCGAACCAGGTACCGCCGCATTCCAGATCTTTGCCGGCCAGGATACAAGGATTTTCCGGCCAGAAATTCATGGTCGCCGTTGGTCTTTGGTAAAATTCATCCCGGTTGGCAGCCAGTATGAAGGGGAATGATGGGCAGGCTTTAACCCCAAAGAGAAGTAAACACATGGATAATCCCTTGTTTTTTGTTTGTCTGTTTGTTATGGACTTTAAACCAATGGTGTTAAAAAGTAAAAATTAATCAAATAAAAATCAATGGGATGGAGGCTTTATAATGAAAGAAGCTGTTATCGTCAGTGGCGTGAGAACCCCGGTTGGATCTTTTGGTGGCACTTTAAAGGCTGTGCCGGTTGTTGAGTTGGGAACCATTGTCATGAAGGATGTCCTGAAACGGGTGGGGCTTAAACCGGTTGTGGATGCCGCACAAAATGAGTTTTCACCCGATACCCTTAAGGATCAGGGTATGATTGATATAGAGAAAAAAGGCTATGACTATGATGAGGGGCTGAAACCTGTTTTTGTGGATGAAGTGATTATGGGAAATGTACTTCAGGCAGGTCAGGGCCAAAATACGGCTCGCCAGGCCATGATCGGGGCAGGGATTTGTCGGGAGACCCCTGCCTGTACCATTAATAAAATTTGCGGATCCGGGCTTAAAGCCATCGCCTTGGGGGCCCAGGCCATCATGACCGGCCAGGCCGATGTCATCATTGCCGGCGGTCAGGAAAGCATGAGCAACGCTCCCATGGCATTGTTAAAGGCAAGGTGGGGCCATAGAATGGAACTCACCGGCCAGGGCGCTGTCCATGACCTCATGGTCTTTGACGGGCTCTATGAAATATTTTATGGCTACCACATGGGGCTGACCGCAGAAAATATTGTGGAAAAATACGGCATCACCCGGGAAGAGCAGGATCAATTGGCCTTGATGAGCCATCAAAGAGCCTTGGGTGCGATCCAGGACGGCACCTTTGCCCAGGAGATTGTTCCGGTGACCATTTCTTCTCGCAGGGGAGATACCATCGTGGACACGGATGAGCGCCCCATGGAAACCAGCATGGAAAAACTGGGAAAGTTACGGCCCGCTTTTAAGAAGGACGGCAGCGTGACCGCCGGAAATGCATCAGGCATTAATGATGCTGCTGCTGCGGTTCTTATGATGTCAGCGGAAAAGGCCAAGGATCTTGGCCTTGAAGTATTGGCCAAAATCAAAGGGTTTGCCGCAGGCGGGCTGGATCCTGCCTACATGGGCCTGGGACCGGTTCCTGCCATTAAAAAAGTATTGAAGCAAACGGGCATGGCCATTGGGGATATTGACCTGATTGAATTAAATGAAGCCTTTGCGGCCCAGGCAATTGGCTGTATGAGAGAATTGAATCTTGAGATGGAAAAACCCAATGAACTGGGGTCTGGGGTTTCCATTGGCCACCCCATTGGCTGCACCGGTGCAAGGCAGATGGTCACTGCCATAAACCAGATGAAACGAAAAGGCTATTCAACCGGTCTTATTTCCATGTGTATCGGCGGCGGAATGGGCATGGGAATGATCATTGAACGGTAGGACTGAAACCTAAGTTTGTCCTTTACTTGAAGGCTTTAAAATGGTAAGAATCTTCAAGGATTTTACTATGGCTAATAACGATAAGAATGAAAGATATAAAAGGGTGTTTTTATGGATATTCCTCGTAAGTTGGGTATACTGATCTACACAGCTGTCCCGGCCATTGTCGGCGGCGGAATCGTTTACCATTTTTTTGGAAGTTTTGTCCAGGTCATTGTTTTTGAAATACTTCTTGTCCTGGCAGCTCTGGGGATTATCAGCAGCTAAATTTTAAGCAACTGGAACAGATGCTTCTTTTATCGGGGTAAAGCCGTATCTGTGCAAATATTTTTGCATGTTACGGCTTTACCTGGTTTGCAGCCTTTTTTTTAAAATATTTAGTGGGTGGTATTTTGGAGCAAAATATATTTCAGCGGGCGGTGTTTTTCTTTTTTCTTGCGCTGTTCTGCATTGCTATTTTGCTCATGGGCAAATTGATTGCGCCTTTCTTTGCCACAATTTTATTGGGTATTGTGTTCACCGGTGTTTTTAAGCCCGTATTTAACTTTTTTTCAACAAAACTTTCACCCCGGATCGCATCTGTACTGACCTGTGTCACCATGTTCTTTGTGGTCTTTATACCGGTGGTTTTTTTTGTGGGCATCCTTTCCAAGGAAGCATTGGACCTCTACACCATGGCCAAGGATGCGGTCTTTTCCAATCAGCTCATCGATCTGCTCGAAAGGACCCAGGCTCTTGACAGAATCAATGCCTTGCTGGCTCGGGCCGGGATTGAAAAAGTTTATACGTGGCATGAGTTCACAGCTCCGATCTCTGAACTGGGGAAGGTGGTGGGATATTTCCTGTTCCAGCAGGCAAGATCCATCACCTCCAATCTGTTCGGCCTGGTCGTTTATTTTGGTCTCATGCTCATTGTGGTTTTCTACATGTTCATGGACGGGGAACGTTTTGTCCAATATCTCTATGATCTTTCCCCGTTAAAGGATGAACATGACAAGCAATTGTCTAAAAAATTTAATGAGATGGCTGGTGCTGTCTTGGTGGGGAACGGTCTTGGCGGTCTGATCCAGGGATGTGCCGGTGGAGTGCTTTTTGCATTTATGGGCTTGGGTTCCCCTTTTTTATGGGGGGTGATCATGGGATTTTTGGCCTTTCTTCCCATCGTTGGGATTGGGGTGGTCTTGGTTCCGACTGCCATATTTTTGATGCTCAAATCCAGCCTGGGGGCCGGTGTTTTTGTGTTGGTATTTTATGGAATTCTTTCCTGGGGCATTGAGTATGTTTTTAAACCCAAGGTGGTGGGAGATCGGGTTTCCATGCACCCCCTCATTGTTTTTTTTGCCATTATAGGCGGTTTAAAGGTGTATGGCATTTTGGGCATTATTTACGGACCCTTGATTGCCACCCTGTTTTTAACCCTTGCAGATATTTATTTTTCAAGTTTTCAATCCATGGTTGAACCTGGAAAGGAACTTAAAGAAACTTAATTTGGAGTAGTATCGTATGATTCAAACAGACAATAACGTGACCAGTATCGAGAAGGAGATGAAACAATCCTATCTCGAGTATGCCATGAGTGTCATTATCGGAAGGGCCCTGCCCGATGTCCGGGACGGCTTGAAGCCAGTCCATCGTCGGTCGTTGTACGCCATGCAGCAGGCACACAACGACTGGAACAAATCCTATAAGAAATCGGCCCGTATTGTCGGTGATGTCATGGGTAAATATCATCCCCATGGGGATTCAGCCATCTATGACACCATTGTCCGTATGGCCCAGGATTTTTCTTTGAGATACCCCCTGGTGGATGGCCAGGGGAACTTTGGATCCGTGGATGGGGATTCACCGGCAGCCATGCGTTATACGGAAATTCGTATGCAAAAACTTTCCCACCAGATGTTGGCGGACCTTGATAAAGAGACGGTTGACTGGATACCTAATTACGATGAAACCCTTGATGAGCCCGTTGTCCTCCCCACCAAATTCCCCGCTCTTTTAGTCAATGGATCTTCGGGTATTGCCGTGGGAATGACCACCAATATCCCCCCCCACAATATCACTGAAGTCATTGGGGGTCTCAAGGCCCTCATCGATAATCCGGATATGGGGATCCGGGACTTGATGGAATACATTCCTGGACCTGATTTCCCCACCTCTGGTCATATCTATGGCCTCAAAGGGATATACGAAGCCTATAGCACGGGCCGGGGGATTATCACCGTCCGGGCCAAGGTGGAAGTTGAGGAAAACAAGAAAAGCGGCCAGGAAACCATTGTGGTGACCGAGCTTCCCTACCAGGTCAACAAGGCAAAGGTAGTGGAAAAAATAGCCGAACTCATGCGGGACAAGGTCATTACCGGCGCATCCTTTGTCCGGGATGAATCCGACAGGGACGGCATGAGAATTGCCATCGGGCTGAAACGGGACCAATATCCGGAAGTGGTGATCAATCAGCTTTTCAAACACACCAATATGCAGACAAGCTTTGGTATTATTTTTCTTGCAGTGGTCAATGACCGGCCGGAGCTGCTGACCCTCAAAGAAATCCTCAATCATTTTATTGCCCACCGGAAACATGTGATTGTCCGGAGAACCCGGTTTGATCTGCGCAAGGCAGAAGAGCGGGCACATATACTGGAAGGGTTGAAAATTGCCCTGGACAACCTGGATCGTGTGGTGGCCTTGATTCGTGCCTCCCAATCTCCGGAAGAGGCAAGAAACGGACTCATCGAAACCTTCAGTCTGACGGTTATCCAGGCCCAGGCCATCTTGGACATGAGGCTTCAGCGGCTCACCGGGTTGGAAAGGGACAAAATCAATACAGAATACGATGGGCTGCTCAAGGATATTGCCTGGTATAACGAGATTCTGTCAAGTGAGACCGTTGTCAAAGGTCTGATTAAAGATGAGCTGGTTGAATTGGAAGAAGAATTTGGTGATGCCCGCCGCACGGTTATTGTGGAAAGCACAACTACCATTGGTATTGAAGATCTGATTGCCCAGGAGGATATGGTGGTTACCGTGAGCCGCACCGGGTATATCAAACGAAATCCTGTCAGCCTTTATGCCAGTCAGCATCGAGGCGGCAAGGGCAAGACCGCCATGGGAACCAAGACCGATGATTTTGTGGAGCATTTATTCGTGGCCTCCACCCATGCCACCTTTTTGTTTATCACCACCTTTGGAAAGGTTTACATGTCCAAGGTGTATGAATTGCCCATGGCAGGCCGGTCAAGCCTTGGAAAGGCCATTGTAAACCTTTTGAATTTTGATGAAGGGGAAAAGCTGGCAACGGTACTGACCGTGGATGAATTTGTGGAAGGCAAGTATGTGGTCATGGCCACCAAAAAAGGACGGGTTAAGAAAACCGATTTGATGGCCTATTCCCGGCGCCGGTCCGGCGGTCTTATTGCCGTTAAGCTGGCCGAGGGGGATGAACTTATCGCTGCTAGGATTACTGATGGGAACTCTGACATATTCCTGGGATCTGAGGGTGGCAAGGTGATTCGTTTTAATGAAACCGATGTAAGGGCGACGGCCAGAGGCTCCATGGGCGTCCGGGGGATGCGCATTGACGAAGGCACCCGGGTGGTGGGTATGGAAGTGCTGGAAGACCAGGAAACACTGTTGACGGTTACGGAAAACGGATTTGGCAAACGCTCTTCGGTTGAAGAGTACAGAACCCAGACCCGGGGCGGTAAAGGGGTGTTTTCCATCAAGACTTCCAAGAGAAATGGTCAAATGGTCTCCTTGGCCCTGGTGGGTGATCATGATGAACTCATGATGGTGACGGACAAGGGAAAACTGATCAGAACCGCCATTGAAGGAATTAATGTGATTTCCAGAAATACCCAGGGCGTGAAATTGATTAATCTGTCGCCCAAGGAAACCCTGATCGGTATTGCACGACTTCCTGAAGGTGAAGCCGGACCGGAAACAGACGACGAGGAAAACGGCGAAGCGGATGAAAATCTGGACCCGATATCCGATGAAATGGAAGAAAATGATGAAAATGATGAAAATGATGAAAATGATGAAAATGATGAAAATGATGAAAATGATGAAAATGATGAAAATGATGAAAATGATGAAAATGAGAATGATGAATTAGAAGAGAATGATGAATTAGAAGAGAATGATGACCAGGGAGACAAGGGAGAATAGGGGAGAAGGACATAGAAAAAGGCTGCGGGAAAAGTTTTTAGCCAGCGGCCTTGCAGGTTTCCATGACTATGAAGTCATTGAATTGCTTCTCTCCTTGAATACGCCGAGAAAAGATTGCAAACCCAGCGCCAAGCTGTTGATGAAGCAGTTTAAAAATTTTCAGGGGGTTCTGGAGGCAAGGGCGGAAGATCTTTGCCGTGTGGAAGGGGTTGGCAGGGCAAACAGCTTGGGAATCCTTCTCATTAAGGCCGTGGCCGACCGTTATCGTACCTCCAGAATAATCTTTCGGGATGTGGTCAAAAATTCAGAAGATTTGGTGGCGTATCTGAATCAGATCATTGGATACAAGGCAAAGGAACATTTTGTCGGAATTTTTTTGGATGCTAAGAACCGGGTACTGGCCTCTGAAATTTTAGCCTCCGGCAGTCTGACATCAAGTTCGGTCTACCCCAGGGAGGTTATTATCCATGCCCTGGGGCATAAGGCAGCTGCCGTTATCTTTGCCCATAATCATCCGTCCGGGGATATTTCACCCTCCAGCAGTGATCTTCAGATCACTAAAAAACTTGTGTTTGCCTTGAATAATGTGGGCATAATGGTGCACGAACATATCATTACCGGAAGCCAGGGGATTTTCAGCTTTGCTCAAAAAGGGCTGATATCAAAATTTAATAGTGAGATACAGAAAATCAATGACCAAATCAATGAAGAATGACCCCGATCTACCCGAGTGTTTTGGTAACCTTGAAAAGGTGTTTCCCATGGGAAAAAATGGGTTGCGAGAAACCCCGGAGGATTGTTTTTTTCATTGTCCGGTTAAGACCAGATGCTTGAAACAGGCCATTGCCACCAAAGATGGGGTAAAGGTTGAAGAAGAACTTATTGAACGGAGTACCAAGGCCGGTGCCATGAATTTTTTAGAGCGGTGGTCCCGTAAGAAACAGCTTCACAAAAGGGAAATAGGGAAATAGCCATTAATTTTTGGCAGGGAGGCAGGAATGAAGTCTGTTAGAGATTTAGATGTAGAGGGCAAACGCGTGTTTGTCCGAGTGGATTATAATCTGCCAATGGATGCAAAATTGAATATCACAGATGATAACAGGATCAGGGCAACCCTTGACCTGATTGAATATCTTATGGCCCACAACGCCAAAATTATTTTGGCATCCCATTTGGGTAGACCTGATGGGGTGCGGGATAAAAAATTTTCCCTGTTGCCGGCTGCCAGACGTTTGGCCGAAATTCTGGACCAAAAGGTGTTGTTTGTTGATGATTGTATCGGAGAAGCAGTGGAACAAAAGGTCAATGGGCTTGAAGACGGCCAGATCCTCTTGTTGGAGAATCTGAGATTTCACCCAGGAGAAAAGAAAAATGACCTCGCATTTGCAAAAAAACTGGCCGCTCTGTGTGATGTCTATGTCAATGATGCCTTTGCTGTTTCCCATCGGGATCAGGCTTCCATAACCGGCATGACAAAGTTTGTCGCCCAGGCCTGTGCGGGTTTTTTACTTGAAAAGGAAGTAAAATTCTACACCGATTCGGTTGAGCATCCCAAAAAACCGCTGGTCGCCGTGATCGGGGGGGCAAAGGTCTCCAGTAAACTGGCAGCCCTTGAAAATATGCTTAATCTTGTGGATAAGCTGCTCATCGGCGGTGCCATGGCCAATACGTTTTTAAAAGCCAAAGGGGTTGATACCCGAGGGTCAATTATTGAAGTTGATCTTTTAGATATTGCAAGGGTCATTCTTGAAAAGGCAGATCAACGGGGCATAGAATTGTTGTTGCCCAGCGACCTTGTAGCGGCCGCCACATTTGATCCAGATGCCGCCACGAAAATTGTTGCCATTGATGAGATCCCTGATACCTGGATGGCATTGGATATAGGGCCCAAAACCGCAGATCGTTATGCAAAGGTGATTGGGGATGCCGGCACCATTGTCTGGAACGGCCCCATGGGGGTGTTTGAAATGGAAAAATTTGCCATGGGCACCCAGATCGTGGCCGATGCCATTGCAGGATCAAGGGCATTTTCCATTGTGGGTGGCGGGGATACGGGTCTTGCTGCAAAACAATGCGGGGTGGCTGATAAAGTCAGTTACATTTCCACCGGCGGCGGGGCATTCTTGTATATGATGGAAGGGAAAAAACTCCCCGGGGTTGCTGCCCTGGAATAAAATTAACCACAAGGGAAAATGTCGTGAAATACTGCATGCAAAGAGAGTGTCTGAGTCGGGAAGCCCGATTGAGAAGGTCCTATTACCAGGTTTTGCGCGATGAGCTGGATCAGTTTGTCATTGGATATTCCCTTGTGGGGTCCTATAATAATTTTTTACGCCTGCGAACCCCTTATCCCTTTGTGGAACTGCGGGAACTCAAACCCAGGGCCAGAATTCCTTCAATGGAATTTGATGCCCAAAATTCATTTCTGATTATTTTTACTGAAGATTTTATTGACAAGAAACATAAAAAGTATATCCGGTATTTTGATGCCAATAAAACCACTAAAACCAATCTGCTGGGGCACAAATATTTTCCAAATGTTGAAAACTTTGACCGAAATTCCAAGTATTTTGAGACCGGTGAATTTTTTTCATTGCTGCGGTCCCTGTTACCCGTGGATTATGCCCTGCTGATCCAGAGAAATCAGAGAACAAAGGTGCAGTATGCCCTGACCCATTTCCACGTTCGGGTTGACTGGCCCATTGCCGACGCCTCTGAAACCCTTGCAAAATATTTGCGGTATATTTCCAAGGATCTCTATGAAAAAGGGGATAAATATGCAGAAAATCTTCAAAAAAAACTTTTTGAATATTATGGGGTTCCGGTGATGTCCGGCGGCAGGAGAACTGCCGCCATCGTTGCTGCCCAGTATTTTCGGCAGTTTGACGCCATTACCACCATTTATGTAGCTTCCAGCGAGTCTCGAAGCCTTTTGCGCATTGATGAAAAAGGGGTATCAAAATCTGTTCTGGTTAAATTATCCATGGACCAGGTTAAGGTGCTGGCCGACCTGGCCAAAATTTCCCAAAACAGTTTTACCAAAAATTATGTTGTTGCAAGACAGGACAAGAGTTATATCTGCATCCTCAATGTGCGGTATGACCACACCAGCCATTCATTGCCATCCGAAGGCGGCCGAATGCGGGAACTCAATTTTGATACCAATTGGCTCACCGTGGCAGAAGAGCATATTCTGCCCAAACCCTCGGTGATAAAGTATGGCCCCATCCCCTATAAAATGATTTATGTATGAGTTTTTGGGATCTTTTCAGCCATTTTCCATTTTAACAATAAAAGTGCAGTTGTGCCATAGAGTGCCGTGAGAAGTGTCAGATGGATGACCTGGGGAAAAATCTGGTGAAAACTGGCTCCCATCTGGTTGAGAAGAATAAAGGCCTTGATGGCTGGTACAGCCGGAATTAGCTGCATCAGGGTATTTATAGGAACAGGGATGGCGGATGTCGGCCAGATAAATCCACAGGCAAAGACCAGGGGCATGGAGGTCAGCAGAACAATCAGTGTGGCCAGCTCGCGCCTGGGCAGAACAGCCCCCAGACAAATTCCTAAAAAGCAGACCGGCAGCAGGAAAACAAGATTCAGCAGGGCCAGGTCGCCCATGGCAGCAAGACGGGGAATATCGTAAAATACATAGGCCGGACCATAATAATAGAGGGAAAGCAGGGTATAGATAATAACAAAAATCATGGTTCTGACCAGCAGCAGGGCCGAGGCGGAAGCTCTCTGCCAATGGGGTATTTTCCCTTCCCGAAATTGTTCATTTTCACTGGCACCCAAAATTCCTGCTCCCATGATCAGGGTCTGGTGGAGGATCAGGACAAAGACAGCCGGAATTACATAATTGATATAGCCTTCGGTCTCGTTGAACAGGGCATGGAGGCCAAGGGTTACAGCACTATATTGGTCCTGTGCCAATTCCATGGGCTGGCCTGATATCAGCAATTGTGTGACTTTTATTTCGGCAGACAGGGTCATCCCTGCCATACTCATGCCTTCGAGCACCGTACCAAATACCAGAAAATAACTGGCATCTCCGGCAAAGGCCAGGGTGGGTCTTGAGCCCAGGAGCAGATCCCGATAAAAATTTTCCGGCACCACCAGGATGCCGGCCAGTTTATGTGCAATTATCAGTTCTTTGGCCTGGGCAAGAGATGCGGCCTCCATTTGGATCTTAACCTGGGGCGTTGCATCCACCATGCGCACAAGATGTCGGGAAAGCTGGCTGTTATCAAGGTTGACTACCACCACCTGCTGTTCCCTGGGGACCTGGGAAACATAGGGCAATGGATAGAGAAAACTATAAAAGAACACCCCGCCAAATACGGTCAAAAGGAGAGTGGAATTGGTGCAGATCCCGCCCAATTCCTTTTTGAAAAGTTGAAAGAAACTCACAAGGTTTCCTTGACCTGAAAAGGGGGGTAAGATATCCACACAGCCAGGATACCGGCAGCCAGACCGGGAAGGATAAAGAGGGCAAGGTCCCCCAATTGCGGCAGGGAAAGCATTGCTGTCGCGCCATAATTTACCTGGGCGACCTGGATATCAATATAGTGACTGACCGGTAGAATGCTGCGCCAGACCCTTGCCAAGAATGTCATGTCGGTTGCAGGAAAGGTGACCCCCATAAAGGCAAGTCCGGGTGCGCAATAGGCCGCAGCTATGCCGAGCCCACGGGCAGCATCCCGGAAAAGAAAAAAAATGAGGGCGCCTGAGCACTGGCAGGCAAGGACGGTAATTAGCTGGCAGAAAATCAAAAAACCAAGATGGCCGTGCATGGGCCAGCCAAGGACAACAAACATTGTCAGCAAAAAGACGATTCCATGGAGCCAGAACAGCAGGCTATAGGGTGCCAGTTTTTCAAGGAGCGCACGGACAGGACGGTCTTTGAGCCAGCCAGCCAACCCGTTGTCTCGGTGCAATTCCGCTGCCATTGACAAAACCGTTGTTACCACAATAAATATTTGCCACAGGGCCGGGATAATGGCAGAAACAAGAAACTGTGCATAATTACTGTTGCTGTTAAAAAGAGGTGTTGCCTGGATATTGACAGGAACAGCATCTGACAGGGCCTGACCCATGACAGGGGCATGTGAACTTAAGTGTTTCAGGGTATCTATTTGGGCCAGAGCTGTTGCGTGTGCCTGGGTGATGGCAGATTTGACCTGCTTGCCCATAAGAAGAAACTGACTGTTGAAAAAGGCTTCAACCGCTGTCGGGATGCCAAGGGCTGCATTTTTTTGTGTATCGGCGGAGATGATCACAAGACCGTAGATATCCCCTCCGCGCATGGCCTTTGCTCCTGCTAGAGCAGAAGGATAGTTTCTTGCCACTGTAATGGTGGGACTGGCATCATAGCAGCGAATCAGGGTGCGGGATAATTTGCTCTGATCTAAATCCACCACCCCAACGGGTAACTCTCGGGCCATTCCCTGGGAAAAAATGGCATAGATCATAACGAACAATAGGGGCGGCAGCCAGGTGACCAAGGATAGGAGCCAGGGATCTTCGGCCAGCAGGCGCCATTCTGACGCTCTCCTTGTCTTTGTCATTTTTTATCCGTCATTTTTGGTTCATTATTGCGCCAGCAGCACACCCATGCCAACCCGTAGGCCGTTAATGGGGGTGAGGGGGCGGGCTTCAATCTCAAAGGTCCGCATGTCAAAACCTCGTTGGGTATTGGTGGCGCGCCAGGTGGCAAAATCACCCATAACCGCAACATAGTTAATTATGAAAGGGTATTTTTTTTCTCCCAAGGCCGGAATCTGGACCATGATTTGACTTCCCTTGGTGTATTGGCTGAGCATATCCTCTCTGATATGAAAAACAGCCCAGCAATCGTTCATATCAAGAATACTTACGATGGGAAAGCCCTGGGGGGATAGTTCACCGCTCTGCATCAGAATCTGGGAAACTTCACCGCCATGCCAGGCATGAATACGGGTGTCGGCCGCATAGGCCTCAATTTCGGCCACGGCCCCTGCGGCCATTTTGGCCTTGCCTGCTGCCGCCCGTTTGGTCTCTTCCCTGGCCCCTTCCCGTGCCATGTGATAGAGCTGTAATGCCCCGTTTTCACTGAAGCGGGCCGCCTGCATCTGGGTATAGACCTCATCTCTTTTTTGTTCAGGCATCACGCCGCTGTGATACAGATTTTCAATCCGCTGAAAGGTCTTTTCCAGGAGATCGGCAGCGGCTTTTGCCTGCTGCCACCTGTCCCGGGCAGCGGTTATTTCCTGGGATCTTGCCCCCTTCTGGGCCTGGTCTGACAGGGCATCTGCAGCATCTTGGGAGGCCCGGGCCTGGATCAGTTTGGCTTCTATTTCCGGACTATACAGGGTAAAGATGAGTTGTCCTGCCTTTACCAAGTCTCCTTTTTTTACCATGATTTTATCTATTCTGCCGGGTACCTTGGAGGAAATAGTGTATTGCTGGGCCTCTATCTGTCCCTGGATCATAATCGGTAGGGGCTGGTATGCCAGCCAAAAGCTGTAACCGAGCCAGCCCACCGCCGCCGCTCCAAACAGGACCAGGGCTGATATTTTTATCAATCGCATGGGTTAATCCTTTATTGTGCAGGTTTCATAATATTGCGAAAATTCGTTGATTTGGCCGCTGATGGCCAATAGTTTTGCAAGTTCCATGACATAGGTGTAGGCGGCATGGGCTCGCTGAATTTTAACGCCGGCAACATAGAGTCTTGCATCCACCACATCAAGGGAGGTGGAAAGTCCCTGGACAAAGGCCTTTTCCCGCAGTTCAACTGTCTTTTCAGCCAGTCGTTGACTCGAGGCCAGACCATCATACTCGGCAATGGCCTGTTCAATGAGGCGATAGGTCTTTTCCACAACAAGGGAAAGATCCTGCCGGGCCTGGGATCGCAGGGCCGCAACTCGTGTAATCTGGCTTTTGGCTGCCTTGACTTTATTGCTGCGGCTGGAACGATCTATCAAGGGAAGACTGACAGAGATGCCGACAAACCAATCCGGCATCAGATCTGAGGCAAGGGAATCCTCTTCATAGAGGTTGTAATTTCCGATCAGGGCAACCTCTGGATAATATTTGCCTTGTTCTATTTTAACCAGTCCTGCGGCCATTTCTTGTTTTGCATCTAAAATAGCAAGTCCGGCATATCCGTTAAGGGTTTTTTGGGTAAATATTTCAAGCAACGGAAGCTTGCGATTAACAAAGAGTCCTGTGGTGGGCCGGGCCGTCGTTTCTTCCTGGAGAAACCGGGTCAAAGCGG
The DNA here is from genome assembly GCF_055382125.1 of Desulfoconvexum algidum. Classification (NCBI taxonomy): domain Bacteria; kingdom Pseudomonadati; phylum Thermodesulfobacteriota; class Desulfobacteria; order Desulfobacterales; family Desulfobacteraceae; genus Desulfoconvexum; species Desulfoconvexum algidum. Next base: position 898,821 of record NZ_AP042394.1, read on the forward strand.
CCTGGGTAATGCCCAGATCACTGGCTGCCTTTTGCCTGTCCACCCTTGCCTTGTCATGGGAGGCCTCGGCCTGAAGTCTTTCAACCTCGGCAATTTGACCGTTTTCCACCAACAGGCAGGCATGGTCAAAATGAAGTTTCAGGCTTTTTTCCACTTCAAGGCGGGCGGCAAGAACCTGGCCGGTCAGAACGGCACCAAAATATCGCTGGCAAAGGGTCTCAAACTGACTATCAACCTTTAATTCACGCTGCTGTTGCGCTTGGTCAACCGAGGCTTTGGCTATTTCCTGGGCAGCATCTATCCGGCCGCCCGTATACAGGGGCCATAGAAGGTTTACCGAACTGCTGCTGATATTCCTGTCACTGATGGTTGAGGTGAGGCCGGCAGATGCCTGGCTTCTTGATAAGCCATAGTTTTCCAGCAAGCTGTAAAAAACAGACCCGGCCATGTCTCCTGCCGGCATGCTGTCAAATAGGTCATCCGGACCCAGGGTGATATCCTCGTCAAGGCGGAGATAACCGCCTAAAAGAGTTACCTGGGGCAGATACAGATCCCGGGCTGCGCTTTGCTGGTAGGCAGCATGATCCATATTGGCCTGTTCCGCTTTTAAAACATGGCTTTTCTGGCGCGCCTGCTGCCAGGCAGTACCGAAATCGAAATCCTGGGCTGACGCAGGTAGTGCCGGGGCAATTCCTGCCAGAAACACCATCACCCAAAGAACGCTTTGAAAATTAGGCGTTAAAAACGCTATAATCCGTGTGAAAATTGTTTTTATATTCAACCGTTGACCTTTTCTTTATCCATATTATCGCCGTTCTGTTTTGCGCAGTCAAGATAACATACCCTATTGAAAAAACAACCCGAAAAAATTAAGCCAAGCGGCAGTTCGGCTTGCATACCGCGTTTAACTATAATTTTTTGAGCATTGCGATTTCATCACAATTGGGAAAACTGACGCATCCGATGCAGTCGGACCAGACCTTGATGGGCAGGTCTTTTTTGTATCATCTTCAAATACCCAAAAATCCCTTAAATGATCATATAATTTGCTCAAGGGCCTGGCCAGCAGTTTTCCTTGTTTATGATATAGTTGTAACAGGGCATGGATATCATTTACGTCGCTTAATATTGCTTTTCTTATCATGGTTTTTCCTTTGTTTTAATCAATGCGCGTACTGCCATAGAATCGCTCTGGGAGAGGATTTTACCCGTACCAGGATGGATATATATCATTTTGGTCCCATCTGGTATATCAAAATATTGAACCGGTTTGTCTTTAAGGAATGCTTCCATATAAGCACTCCAGATGGGCAAAGCGGCCCTTGCACCGGTTTCATAGCGCCCCAGGGTGGTTGCGTCATCGTTTCCCACCCAAACCCCCAGGGCAATCTGTGGGCTTATCCCGATGAAATAAGCGTCTTTGTAATGGTCAGTGGTTCCTGTTTTACCGGCAATATCTTTTTTTATGTGACCTGCGCGTTTTCCGGTTCCTTCAAGGATAACCGCCTTGAGCATATCCACCATTATGGCAGCATCCTGCCGGGACATGATGGATTGGCGGTTGATTGAATTTTGAAAAACGATACCCCCATCCGCATCCGTGATGCGGACAATGGAAGAAGGCGTCACCTGGATACCCTTGTTGGCAAAGGGGACATAGGCAGATGTCAGCTCGAGCAGGGAAACCTCAGCGGTTCCCAATGCAAGGGATAAATAGGGGTGCAACGGGGAGCTGATCCCTGCCTTTTGTGCAAAGTCAATGACCGCTTTGGGCCCGATTTGCTCAAGCAGCCTTACCACGGGCGTATTTTTGGACAGGGCCAGGGCTTTTCGAAGTGTCATCTCTCCACTATAATTGCGTGAAAAATTTTTTACCTCCCAGGTCTTGCCTTGTTCCTGGGCGTAGCGTAGGGGGGCATCCAAAAGGGTTTGGGCTTGGGAATATCCCTTCCCCAGAGCCGTGGCATAGACAAAGGGCTTAAAGGCGGAACCGGGCTGTCGTCTGGCTTGAACTGCCCTGTTAAATTGGTTCTTGTTAAAGTCGGTCCCCCCCACCATGCTGAGTATACCCCCTGTTCGAATATCGATGGCAACCAAAGCCGCTTCAGGAATAGGGTTTTTTACCCCATTTTTTTTCATTCTTCGTTTAAGGCGTTCTATCTGGTTGTTGACACAGGTCTGGGCAATGGTTTGGAATTTTAAATCCAGGGTGGTATAAATATTTAATCCATTTGAAAACCCCGAGGTCAGGCCTGGATGCAATTTTAAATTATTTTTCAGGAATGCCACAAAAAAAGGGGCAGAAGATTGGGTTGTTGTTCTGGGTTTGATGGAAACAGGTTCTTGGTTTGCAAGGGTTTGGGCCTGAAGGGAAATGATGTTGGCCAGGCGCATTTGTTTTAAAATAATGGCGCGCCTTTTTTTTGCAAGAAGGGGATTGTTAAGGGGAGAATAGACACTGGGGGCTTTTGGTAGCCCGGCAAGAAGCGCTGCTTGTCCAAGTGTTAAATCCGTTACCGACCTGTCAAAATAGGTTTTAGCGGCAGCTTCAACCCCATAGGCCCCGCTACCCAGGTAGACAAGATTTAAATAAAGCTCAAGAATTTCATTTTTGGTGTAGCGTCGTTCGATCTGGACCGCCAGTATGGCTTCCCGGATTTTTCGGATAATTGATTTTTCCGGGGATAAAAATAATGTTTTTGCCAGCTGCTGGGTCAGGGTGCTGGCCCCTTGTTTGAAACTGCCCACCTTGATGTCCTGCACAATCGCCCGTAAAACTGCCTTGAGATTAACGCCCGAGTGATCAAAAAAACTTCTGTCTTCCGTGGTAATCAGGGCATCAATTAGGGATTTTGGAATTTTGTCAATGGATACGGGAAACCGTTTTTCAAGATAGAACCGGGTAATTATCTGATTGTCCGATGAAAAGACGGTTGTGACCGAAGAAGGCTTGAACAGCTTTAAATGGTTTATTTCAGGCAGATCATATACAAGCCCCAGGAAGGACCCCGTTAAAAGTCCTGTAAGAATGCCGATAAAGGAAATAAAGAGAAAGGTCCGTTTTATGGGAGAAGGCATTAGGAGACCAGAAATTGGGTGATCGCTTGTTTGAAATCATCATCTGTAAATGGTTTATGAAGGATGAGATTGATACCGGATTTTGTCAAAAGGGTTTCATCCACCCGCACGTCACCGTTCTCTTCTTCTACAAAATCGCTCTGGGTTGTGATCATGAGAACCGGCACCTGCTGGCGGGTAAACTTTTTTCTAATTTCCCGGGTAAGTTCCAGGCCGCTTATGTTGGGCATGTTCAGGTCTGTGATGACCAGATCCGGCTGGGTGGCAAGAATTTGGGGGATGGCGTCTTCAGGTAGATCAAAGATTTGGGGGGTAAATCCCAGGGCAGTTAGTTTGTTCTGGTAGAGTTTGAGCATCATCTTTGAATCATCTACCACAATTATTTTGGCTGTGTCTGTGGAAGAGGGTTGGGTGGCTTTTGACTCAATCTTTTCGACAATCTCTTTTTGTCCTAGACTTGTCATTTTTTTTAAAAAGTTTTTTCGGGTAATAGGATCTGCGCATTGGGTGATGTGCTGTTGGGCGAGGCTTAGGAAATCCTCTTCTTCCACAAGGAAATTAAATATATTTTCTGCATCGGCGTCGATGAGGGCTGAAACAGCGTTTAGGGCATCCAAAGATCCGGATCGGACGATATTTTTAAGTCCTGCAACCAAGGGTTTGGACAGGTTTTTATCGATGGCTCTGGCCGCAGACATTCGAACCGCCTCTACCGGATCCTGTAACCCCTGGGCCAGGCACATGGCGGTTCTAGGGGAGGGGATCCTTTCCATGGCTTCATAGGCGGCCTGGCGGATATTGGCATCCTTGGGCTGGGTATTGATAATATCCAATATGGGAATAATGGCAGCGGTATCCCCAATGTAACCCAGGGTGGTAATCAGGTGAACCAGATAATCTGCCTGGGCATTTTTAAATGCCCGGGTAAGAATGGGAGTGGCTTTGGTGCCCAGTTTCAATAATTGATCTATGGCAGTATCCCGGACAATGGTGATGGGGGAACTTAGGAGAGAGGTAAGCTGTTCAAGGGCATAAAGATCCTGCATTTCAGCGAGGGCTTCCACTGCCAGTTTATTGGTTTGCTCATCCTCACCTAAAAAACCCATGATCAGATCAACCGCCTCCTGGCTGCCGGTTTCCGATATGGCAAAAATGGCTGAGCGTTTGACCTCGCGGTCAGGGTGAACTGCCATGCACCCAAAGGTATCAAGTGACGATTGCAACCTGAGGGCACCAAGGGACTGGATGGCAGCCCCAAGGATTTGGGGGTCCTTGTCCGTGGAGACAATCTGTTTTAATACGGGGGCTGTCTCCATCAACGAGAGCTCTCCTGCGGCTTTTAAAAACAGGAGCCTGGCCTTTTTTTCGTTCTTGGTAATATAGGCAATGACCAGGTCTGTATTTCCGTATGCCTTGTCAAGAATAAGCTCGTACAGGGCTTCCTGGATTTTTGGATCGGAAATATCAATTTTGGTCAGGTATTCAAGAAGGGGGAGTACAACCCGTTGGGATCCCTTGGCCAGTTCCGTCATGGCTTTTTTCTGAACATCTGCGCTGATGCTGGAATCAGCGGCAAACTGAAGCAGTGCTTTGGCTTTAACAATATCTTCCTGGTGGAGACAAAAAACCAGTTCGGCAATAAAATTTTCGACAAAATTTTCAGGGTCGGTGGAACTCATAGGCAAGCCCTTTGTTGTGGTTTAAACTGGTGTTATGGTTTAAACTGGTGTTATGGTTTAAACTGGTAAAAAATCGAATTGAGATATTTATTGGATGCATAGAGGTCTGTGTCGTTTACAAGGGATTCTGTGGAACCGATGAGAAGGTACCCATCCGGTTCCAGGACAGAAGAAATACTTTGATAAATCTTTCTTCGATCTTGGGTGGTAAAATAGATCATCACATTTCTGCACAAAATGATATCAAACTTTCCCATGCCCATAAAGGGTTTCATGAGATTCATTTTTTTAAACTGGACCATGGCCCGGAGTTCATCCTTGATTTTATATCGGTCTTCATGTGGATCGAAATATTTGCTCAGACGGCCCGGGTCAAGCCCCCTGGCCACCTCGAATTTGTTATAAAGTCCATAACTTGCCTGGGCAATGGCCGCATCGGATATATCCGTCCCATAGAGTTTTATATTATAATTTTTAGACGTGATCCCCATTTCAAGGAGGGTCATGGCAATGGAGTATATTTCCTGGCCGGTTGAGTTGGCAGCGCTCCACAGCCGAAGGGTCGGTTTTAAGCCAGTATTTTTTGAGGATCTCTTGTCAATGAGATCCGGAAAGATTTTATGCTGCAATAATTGAAACGGAGATTTGTCCCTGAAAAAATAGGTTTCATTGGTGGAAATCGCATCTATGATTTCATTTTCCAGTGTTTTTTTAAAATCAGATTTGGCCTTTCTCAGTAGCTCCACATAGGAACCACATCCCAGGCGGGTGAGTATGGGTCCCAAACGGGTTTCCAGCAAATATTCCTTGCCCACATCAAGAGCAATCCCCGATATATCCAGGATATATTTAGAAAAATCTTTAAACTCGTTGGGTGTTACTTTAATTTTAGTCATAAATTTGGGGTGATACCAATAGAGATTACGGGTTAGGAAATAATTGTTTTGAGAATTTCGTTCGCTATTTTATCCAAAGGAGCGATCACATCGACAATACCCGATTCAATGGGCGCTTTTGGCATGCCAAAAACCGTACAGCTCGCTTCATCCTGGGCAATAATATAGTTGCCATTCTTTTTCATCTGGGCAAGTCCCTTTGAACCATCAGATCCCATTCCGGTCATAATGACACCTGTTGCCCGTCCCACATAGTGCTGGGCAATTGATCGGAACAGGTAGTCCACCGAGGGTCTGCAGCTATTCTCCGGAGGATCGTCCGTTATCTTTATTTTCCTGGAAATACCGTCCTGGCCGGCCACAATTTTCATTTGTCGTCCACCCGGTGCAATCAAAACCCGGCCGGGAACAATGAGATCCCCGTCTTCGGCTTCCTTGACTGTGAGTTGGCTCTTGTTGTTCAGGCTGTTGGCCAGGGAGGCCGTGAACATGGGCGGCATATGCTGAACAATGAGGATGGGGGCTTTAAAATCGCCGGGCAGCATGGGAATCATTCGTGTCAGGGCATTGGGTCCGCCGGTGGAGATGCCAATGCCGACAATCTCGGATTTTGTTTTCCGTGGACGTTGAATTGTGGTGTCAGGCAGTGGCGGTTGTCTTGGTTCAGCCCGTTTTATGGAAGAAATTCTATGGCGAAGGTTGAGGCGGTTTGATCGTTGGCGTTTCAATGCGCTGACAATGGGTTCGAGTGTTTGTTTTACCTTGAGCAGATTGTCGGCCATTGTGCCGGCATCGGGTTTGGGGATAAAATCAAAAGCCCCCAGTTCCAACGCCTTGATCGTCATTTCACTGCCTTCCCGGGTCAGGGTGGACAGCATGATGACCTTGGGAGGAGAGGGGTGCTGCTGAAGTTCCTGGAGCACCTCAATCCCGCTCATTTCCGGCATTTCAATATCAAGGGTAATTAAATCGGGTTTTAAGGTGTTGATTTTGGACAGGGCGATTTTTCCATTATTGGCTGTTCCCACCATTTCCACCCCGGGAATTGCCTTTAAAACATCTCCCACAATTTTTCTGTAAACAATGGTGTCATCGACCACCAGAACCTTTAACATTTCCATCAATCTTTAAGAACCTCATCAATGTCCAAAATTCCAATTAGCTGGGTTTCTGTCTTTAAAACACCCTGGAAGAATTTTCCCTTTGCACCGCCTATATTTGAAGGTGCCGGTTCAATATCTTTTTTTTGTGCCAGCACCACGTCGCTGATTGAGTTCACCAACAGCCCTATGTGCTCATCATCGGAATTTACAATGATATTCCGGTTGTCCTTGTCTTTGTTAACCGGTTCAAGGCCTAGTTTTTTTCCCAGATCAATAATGGTAACGATTCTTCCCCTCAGGTTTAAAATCCCTTCCACATAATCCGATGCCTGGGGTACCTTGGTGATTTCAAAGTTTTTGTTTATCTCTTGTATGTTCAGTATATCGATGCCGCAGAGTGCGCCGCCAACATAGAAGGTGGCAAATTCAATATCTTTAGAAGTACTGTCTGTATTCATTTCTGTCATTTGTTTCTCCTTAGGGTGACAAAAAGCAATTAGGATAGATTCAGGTGTTTCCGAACCGTTTTCATCAATTTTTCCCTGTCCAGCTTGATTTGATAATCATCAATCCCCACAATTTTACCCTTTTCAACATGTGCTTCACTTGCCAGGGATGTTAATGCAATAACCTTCAGGTGAGAGTATTGGGGATTCTCTTTAATTCGTTTGGTGAATTCGAAGCCATCCATGTTCGGCATTTCAAGATCCGTAACAACCAGGTCAATTTCATCAACCCGTTCCTTTAGAAGTTCCCAGGCAATCAGCCCGTCTTCCGCTTCAATGACCTTGAATCCGTCTTCTTCTAGGAATCCTTTGACCTGATTCCTGAAAAAAGCAGAATCCTCAGCAAAAAGAATTATTTTTTCTCCGTCCTGGGCCATTTCTGCGGCAGCACTTGCTTCCTGGACAAACCAATCCGGGTTTAATTTTTTGACCATCTCAAAAATATCCACCAAAAGGGTGGTATGTTCATTGATGATCATGGACCCGCTGATGGCTGGCTGCTTCAAGGTCGTTGGATCGATATCCAGGGAGAGTTCCATGGCATCTATGGGTGGGGTTACCATGAGACCAAGTTCTCTGTTTTTTATTTTAAAGACAATTACTTCCTGCTGTTCTTTTTCAGGCAAGGGATTGAAATCAGCCACCTGGGATAGTTCGTAAAGGGGCAGTGCTCCGCCTCTGTATTGAACCACTTTTTTGTTACCAATCTGTTCAATGGCAGAGGTCTGTATCCTTTCTATCCGCTCAACAAGACTAAGGGGAGCTGCAAAATGTTCTCGTTCACCGTTTTTAAAGGTCAGCAGGGCCACATTGTCCTTTGCAGCTGCCGCGGCTGCGGCCGCTTCCGCTGCCTTGGCAACTTGTCCGGCATCAAATACGGTAGAAAGGTCTGCCATCTGGGCAAGATTTGAAATGTCAAGGATCAGGGCAACCTTACCATCCCCCATAATGGTGGCGCCAGCATAGGCGGCACATTTTTTCAGGTGGCGCCCCACAGGCTTGACAACAATCTCTTCAGAATCATGCAATTGATCTACAATCAAGCCGTACTTGAAGGCACCGGCTGAAACAACTGCAATGTTAATGGCGCTGGCGGCATGGTAACGTCTGTCTTTTTTTTCTCTTTCAACAGGGGGGGCTGGCGCTGGTGCGTCAGATAGGGCGTCTTCTGTGGTTAAATGGTGTTTGGAACGCCTATCTGCTGTGTGTTCTCTCCTGTCAGGATGCGCTTTTTCCCCTTTGGGGTCGGTATATATTTTTTTAATACCCAACATTTCCGACAGATCCAATAAAGGAAGCAATTCTCCCCTTAAGCGAACAACTGCGGCATCACCGACGGTTTCGATTTTTTCTTTCACCTGGGCTGCCGGGATTCTTAGCAATTCATTCAGGTTTACCTGGGGCAGGGCATAACGTTCATTGCCCACCGAGGTGATCTGGCTTGGGATAATGGCCAGGGTCAAGGGGAGTTTAATTTGAATGGTGGTTCCCTGTCCCGGGGTGGAATCCAGTTCTATTATACCCCCAAGGGTTTCGATATTGGTAATCACCACATCCATGCCAACCCCTCTGCCGGACACATCCGTCACTTCCTCGGCTGTTGAAAAACCTGGCAGAAAAATTAATTCCATCTTGTTTTTTTCTGACATGTCAGCCACCTGCTGTTCGGTTACAAGACCCTTGTCAATAGCTGACGCTGCAATTTTTTCCGGGTATAATCCTTTCCCGTCATCTGAAATGACAAGATTCACCTGACCGGCCTCGTGGAAGGCCTTTAAAACAATTGTACCGGTGGGTTCCTTGCCCATCTGTTCTCTTTCCATGGGGGTTTCGATCCCATGGTCAACTGAGTTTCGAACCAAGTGGGTTAGGGGGTCATTGATGGATTCGAGAATGGTTTTGTCAAGTTCAACATCCTTGCCTTCGATTTCAAGTTCAATGGTTTTGCCCAGCTGTTGGGAAAGATCCCTTACCACTCGCGTGAATTTGTTCAGAATATTGGCGATGGGCTGCATTCTCGTCTTCATGATGGCTTCCTGAAGTTCAGAGGTGATCATATCTATTCTCTGACCAGACACTTCAGTTGCTTTTACATTGGAAGAACTGATTCCCTGGAGCAATTGGTTCCTGCTTAAAACCAGTTCTCCGGCAAGATTCATGAGGGTATCAAGGAGTCCCACATTGACCCGTAACGATGTCTGGGTTTTTGTAGCGACTTCAGCAGCTTTTCCTGCTTCTTTGGCGACAATCACCGGGGCAACTGCCTTGGCGACGGCTATCTTTTGTGCTGGGGATCTGAGAGCCGCTTGGGGAGTGTTTGTTGTTTCCTTTGGTAGGATAACTTCCGGTTCTGCTTTGTCTGCTACGGTCATTGACTGGGGGACTGATTCAATAGCAGCGGTTGAAACAATCATTGGATCTGTGATGGCATGGATATATCGTTTGTTGATATCAAAAAGCGTCTCGGCCATATCATACTCGATGATGGAGGCAAAAAGAACCTGAAACGGAATCCTGCTTGGAACGGTTGTGTTGTCAAGTGTGCCCACGGAGTCAAAGTCAATCCGGGAGTCCACAATGGTTCCGGTTTTTTGGAGAGTGTTCAGCACGTCAATGGGGTTTTTCCCTTTGCGCTGAATATCATTGATCAGATCATACTCAACCAGAAAAAGATTTTTTCCTTCAGCCTTGTATTTTTCAATTTCATAAAGGGAAACCTGTTGAAAAATCCTGCCGTCTTCGAGGACAATATCAACTATTTCAGAAACCATGTCCTGCTGCGCTTCCGGCAGGGATGACTTTGTTATGTTTTCCAGGGCTGCGATATGATCGGACACATCCACATCATTACTGGTTTCAATGTTTTTCAACAAGGTTTCAAGTTTATCAAAGCCCTTTAGAAGAACAGAGATTCTGGTTGAGTCGGGTATGAGCTCGTTGGTTCGGATCAGACCCAGTACATTTTCAAGGTGATGGGAAAGGTCTTTTATGGTCGTCAGTCCCATAAACCCCGCTCCGCCTTTGATAGAATGGGCTGCCCGGAAGACATTGTTCACCAGGTCCAGATCTATGTTTGCTCCGGCTTCTTCAATGGTTAAAAGATCACTTTCGATATCGCCAAGATGATCCAATGATTCTTCAATATACATTTGCAGGGTTTCGTCGTCTTCGAACATATTTCATCTCCCGAAAGGTTTATTCTCGAAATCGTAAAATTTTTTGATTGCTACTTAATTTACAGATAATCGAATAGAAAGTCAAATTATGAATAGGCGGGCGTATTTATATTTTCCGAATGATATCATTGGGCTGGCAAGGATGTGCAAACTCCATAATTGCCCGGGTGTTTGGCTGGGCATTTTCAATGGGATTCTGATTCGGATCGGATAATTTCAATATGTCGGATTCCATGGCCGGTTCTTTCGGGGTGAGAATTTCGATCCGGTCATTTTTATTGATTTTATTTCGAATTTCAACCAGAAAACAGTTCCCCTCCATACATGCCAGAACTTTGCCGATAAAACTATGGATTTTCCCCTGGTGGATGTTTTCATAATTGGGGGATTGTTCTTCTGAATTGCCAAAATAAAATCCAGTGGAATAGGCCCTGTGATACACCTGGAAAAGTTCTCTTCGCCACTCTTCTTTGACCTTATAGCCTTTTGGATTTGCCATATAGGTGTCAATGGCATTCCGATAGGTTTTTACCACCGATGCTAGGTAGTTGATACCTTTCATTCTGCCTTCTATTTTCAATGAGGAAATCTGAGCATTGATTAAAGCGGGAATATGGTCAATCATGCACAGGTCTTTGGAGTTAAAAATGTAGGACCCCCTGGAATCTTCCATCAATGGATGGAATTCATTGGGCCGTAATTCTTCAACCACTGCATATTTCCATCGGCAAGGATGGCTGCAAAGACCTCTGTTGCTGTCTCTATTGCTTAACACATTGCTGAGCAGGCACCTGCCGGAATATGAGATACACATGGCGCCATGGATAAAGGTCTCAGTTTCTATCTGGGCATTCTGGGCATTCTGGGCATTCTGGGCATTCTGAGCTATTTCGGCAATTTCATCCAAGGATAACTCCCTGGCCAGGTTCACTCGCTTAACCCCGAGTTTTTGCCAGAAGCGAGCGGTATTAAAATTGGTTGTATTGGCCTGGGTGCTCAAATGAATATCAATGTTGGGAATGATCTCCTGGGCCAGCATGATAATTCCGGGATCTGATATAATGATGGCATCGGGCTGGATTTGCCCGATTTTTTCCAGAAATGTTCTGATGTGTGATTGTTCGTGGTTTCTTGAATAAATATTACAGGCCAGGTAGATTTTTACATTGGCATCATGGGCAGTGCGAACTGCTTGCATCAACTCCGGGTCCGTGAAATTTCCAGAAAAGTTTCTAAGGCTGAAATCTTTTCCAGCAAGATAAATTGCATCTGCACCGTAGTGGATGGCAATTTCAAGTTTTTCAAAATTTCCGGCCGGTGCGAGTAATTCCGGTTTGATTATTTTATGCGGCATGTTTTTTTTTTGCTTGTGGTGCCCCCGGCAAGAATCGAACTTGCGCACATGGATTAGGAATCCAATGCTCTATCCACTGAGCTACGGGGGCATATTTTATTCGATTTTAAGTTTTTGTCCGGGAAAGATCTTACTTCTTTTATCGAGACGATTCAAGGCCAGAAATCGATTTAAATTCATATTATGTCGTTTGGCAATTAAAAAAGGGCTGTCTCCTGATTGGACCTTGTAGGTGCTGGAACCTTTTTTTGATACAAGATCATTGGAGGGTATATATAAGGTCTGTCCTATGTGCAGATTGGTATTGGGCAATTTGTTAACTGCCATAATCTGTTTGGTGGTTGTGGAAAACCGTTTGGCAATGATCCATAAATTGTCGCCGCGGTTGACTTTGTAGCGGGTTGGTTTATCTTGGCTGGTTCCCTTGATGTTCCTTGTTTTGGCAACAACCGGATTATTTTGATATTGTCGACTGGGGATTTTTAATACTTTTCCGGCATAGATTCTATGGGCTCTGGAAATGTTATTTGCACGGGAAATGGTCTGAACCGAAGTTTTGTAGCGTCTGGAAATGCCCGACAAGGTCTCCCCTTTCCTGACCCGATGGTAGACATACATTGGCGGAGGGGAGTATGTGGCTTTGATGTTGTCCAGTTTGCCAAGAAAAATAGATGCTTTTTCCCGAGGAATTTTTAGTTGATATGTTTCAGGCGGGAGCAGTTTATATCGTAGTTCCGGGTTTAGCTTGGCAAGCAATTGGGGATTAATATCAATTGCCGTGGCAATATCCTTTAACCGGATTTGTTTTTTTACAGCAAAAGTTTCATATTCCAGAGGGAGCTGTGGATTTTTGATTTCCATATTGTATTTTTCGAGATTATTTACAATATGAAGGGTTGCCAGGAATCTGGGAACATACCGGGAGGTTTCACGGGGAAGATTCTGGTGTAGATCCCAAAAATTGTCCAGATAGTTGATCTTTTGACGGCGAATGGTTCGAAGGACCCTATATTCTCCACAATTGTAGGAAGCCAGTGCCGTTGTCCAGTCCCCAAAAAGAGCATGAAGTTCATTTAAATAAGCAATGGCGGCAAGGGTTGATTTTTCTGGATCCATGCGTTCGTCAATGTAATGATTCCTGTTAAGGCCGAATTTATGGCCGGTGGAGGGGATGAATTGCCATATTCCCAGAGCTCTGGCAGAGGAGAGTGCCCGCAATTTAAAACCGCTTTCGACCAAGGGGAGCCAGGAAAGTTCTTCAGGCAGGCCGGCTTTTTTTAATTCTTCAACAATATAGGGTCTATACCGGGCTGCCCTTTCCATGGATTGGATGAAAAACCTTCTTTCCGGACCGGTAAATCTTTCTATCTCGGCCTTGACATAGGCATTCATGGTTATGGGGATTTCATTATGTTGTCCTGTTACAACGATCTGGCGGGAGGCATAAATTTCAAGAATACGTTTAGAGATCAGATACCGGACATCTTCTTTTTGCTGGCTCAGCTCATGGGCGGCATTGGGGTCTATTCCAAGGATCAGAGAGTATGCAGAATCAAGGTTGTTGAGTGCCTCATCAAGGTTGCCTTCTTCCCACATTTTTTGGGCATAATTACACAGCTCCAAGGCTTGGTCAATGTTGTCCTGACCTATTTCTTTGGGTTCTTCTTTGTCTTTACAAGGTAAAGATTTATCGGTTGGATCTGTTTTCGGATCAATAACAGAATTTTCCGTTTCCTCAACGGCCTCCATAATTACTGCCCCCTGGTATAGGGACCCAGTGTCTGCAATTTTGGTATCAGACTGAAGGGGCTTTGCAGAATTTAGGTTGGCTTGCTGGCAACTTGTCGATAAAAAAAGGATAAATGTAAAAACAGCCAATCTTTTAAATGTCATTTTTCTCCTATGATCAGAGGTATTGTTTCAATATATTGGGCTTTAATTAATAGATTCGAGTGGCCTTGTCAATAGAGCCCGGGTGTTTTTGGAAAGGTTAATGGATTTTGGAAAGGTTTTTTTGGCTAATTTAAGAAAAGCTTGAATTGGAAAGGTTTTTCATTTATATTAGATAAATTGTTCTTGAGACTCAATTTTAAGCGAACCTTTTGGGAGAAAGTCATTGGGTTTGGCAAATGATTTGAAAAGAACAGAGGATATAGGGGCAAATCAAAGGTTTTATGGCATCTATCGGTCTTAATCGGTTTGAATCGGATGAGGCGGTCTTAAGTTGCGGTTGATAAACTTGAAATGCTCTGATATATTCTGCCGGTCTTTTTGATGTGACGAAGTTGTCACAAATTTTAAGATAAGCCGATATAGCTCAGTTGGTAGAGCATCTCACTTGTAATGAGAATGTCCTCCGTTCGATTCGGGGTATCGGCTCCAGAAATGGAAATGCTTTGGTGGGGTTCCCGAGTGGTCAAAGGGATCAGACTGTAAATCTGACGGCTCAGCCTTCGGAGGTTCAAATCCTCCCCCCACCACCAAAAGTATTGTGTAGGAGATCTTGAGTAGGGTGGATCGTTACTACATAGTCGATTTTGGTTTGTTGACTATATGATTTATGCGGGAGTAGCTCAGTTGGTAGAGCTTCAGCCTTCCAAGCTGAATGTCGCGAGTTCGAATCTCGTCTCCCGCTCCATGCCCAAGTTCTCTTTTAAGCTTAATGTTTTGTTTGAATACGCCCATGTAGCTCAGTTGGTAGAGCGCTTCCTTGGTAAGGAAGAGGTTCACCAGTTCGACTCTGGTCATGGGCTCCACAGAGCGACAAAGGGAATTTTGGAAAATGGCTAAAGAAAAATTTAATATGATTACGAGTGCAGCCCAAATGAGCGGGGCTGTTCTCGCTGTTAGTGCAGATGGTGGTTCCGTGTTCACTACAAGAATGCATATTTTTCTAGCCCCGGTATGTTGGGGTTCCAAAGGTAATTGTTTCTTTTGAACCAATGTGATATGCTAACTGAATTTTACAGGCTTTGTGACGCTTGATGAGGGCATGAAAATGATCATGCCCTGCGATAATGCAACTATCAATATTGAGCTGATAACGCCCATTGCAACAGAAAAAGAAGTTCGTTTTGCAATTAGGTAAGGTGGCCGGGTCAGTGCCGGTGTTATCGGTTAAATTGTTGAATAAATACCAAGGGGTTTAACAGTGGATAGAGTACTTATTGCTCTTGCATGTACAGACTGCAAGAGGCGCAATTATACAACTACAAAGAACAAGCGGTCAACTCCAGACAAAATCGAGCTTAAAAAGTACTGCAAGTTTTGTAATAAACATGTGGTGCATAAAGAGACTAAGATAAAATAATTTAAGTTTGCAGGTCAGTAGCTCCAATTGGCAGAGCTCCGGACTCCAAATCCGGCGGTTGTGGGTTCGACTCCCTCCTGACCTGCCAAATTTTATAAATTTTTGATTCTGCTGATTGGCAGCTTCAAAGGCAGATCCAGGAGTTTTATGTCACGGATACAGAAAAAAAAGCCTTTTGGTGAAAAGAAAAAAAAGGACGTCGATTCGGAAGAAATAACGGATGTAGGCACCAAACTTTCTGGGTCCAAGCCAGCCGCATCTAAGGGGTTGCAGAAGCAAGAGAAATTAATTGTTGAGGGGAAAGTGGGTGAGCCTAATTTTTTCCAACGCTCAATTGATTTTTTCAGGGAAGTCAAGGTTGAGTTGAAAAAGGTGACTTGGCCTACGCGCAAGCAAACAACGGGAACAACCGTCGTGGTGATTATTTTTGTTTTTGTCGTGGCAGCTTTCCTTGGGCTTTTCGACTATGGTCTTTCCAAGCTTGTTCAGGTTGTCCTTACATAGATTAAGGGAAATAGCATGTCTCTAAAATGGTACGTTGTTCATGTGTACTCTGGTCATGAACAAAAAGTAAAAGTAGCTTTGGAAGAAAAAATTGATGCTTCCAAGCATCCTGAGAAATTCGGGGATATTCTGATTCCAACCGAGAATGTGGTTGAGTTGGTGGATGGGAAAAGAAGAGAGTCATCCCGCAAATTTTATCCAGGGTATATATTGGTGCGAATGCACCTTGATAACGAGACATGGCATATCGTTAGTTCCACTCAGAAAGTAACCGGGTTTCTGGGAGGGAAAAACAAGCCGGCTCCCATTACAGAACGAGAAGCACAGAGTATTATTGACAAAATGCAGCAGGGCAAGGACAAACCCCAGCCAAAATACTTTTTTGAGCCGGGTGATGAAATCAGAGTGGTTGATGGCCCATTTGCAAATTTTAATGGTACGGTTGAAGATGTATCCCCGGACAAGGAAAAAGTAAGGGTGCTGGTAAGTATTTTTGGAAGGGCAACCCCTGTTGAGTTAAATTTTATACAGGTTTCCAAGGTTTGATTGGTTTTCCCTATTTTTATTTTATTTAAGCGTTAAGTTTCAGGAGTATTTAAAATGGCAAAAAAAGTAATGACACAAATAAAGCTTCAGGTTGAAGCAGGAAAAGCCAATCCATCTCCACCCATTGGCCCAGCTCTTGGTCAGCATGGAGTAAATATCATGGATTTTTGCAAAGCTTTTAATGCAAAAACAGCCAATGACGCAGGGTCTATCATTCCAGTTGTCATAACCGTTTATCAGGATAGATCATTCAGCTTTATAACAAAAACACCTCCGGCATCAAGATTGTTGCTGGCTGCAGCGAAATTGAAAAAGGGATCTGCCGAACCCAATCGAAACAAGGTTGGAAAGGTTACCCATGATCAGCTGGTTGGAATAGCAGAATTAAAAAAAGAAGATTTAAACGCCTCAGATATAGATGCCGCTGTGAAGATTATCGCCGGCACTGCAAGAAGTATGGGGATAGAAGTAGTTTAACTTTAAGTATAAAGAGTGATGAAAAATGCCAAAGCGGAGTAAAAAACAGATAGAAGCACAAAAAAAAGTCGATAGAACTATCCAGTACGGTCCACTGGACGCCTTGGAAATCGCTGTATCTTCAAGTTATGTCAAATTTGATGAAACCGTTGATGTGGCCGTGAGATTGGGCGTTGATCCGCGGCATGCCGATCAGATGGTTCGTGGGACTGTCGTGCTACCCAATGGACTTGGTAAAGACGTAAAGGTACTTGTGTTTGCCAAGGGAGAGAAGGAAAAAGAAGCTCTTGATGCTGGCGCTGATTTCATAGCCACCGACGAGGTTCTGGCCAAGATAAAAGATGGTTGGTTCGGGTTTGATAAGGCCATTGCCACGCCTGATATGATGGGCGCTGTCGGTAAGCTGGGTCGGGTCCTTGGACCCCGAGGGTTGATGCCAAATGCCAAGACCGGAACAGTTACCTTTGAGCTTGGAAAAGCCATTGAAGAACTTAAAGCAGGGAAAATTGAATTCCGGGTTGAAAAAGCTGGTATTATTCATGCTCCCGTGGGAAAGATTTCCTTTGGCGCTGAAAAACTTACTGAAAATGTGATGGCCTTTCTCGATAAGGTTCTTTCTCTGAGGCCTGCTTCCAGTAAGGGCGCATATATTAAAACGATAACGATTTCATCAACAATGGGTCCCGGAATAAAAGTAGATCCCTCGTTGTTAAAGTAATGTTGTTATAGAATAATCGTTGATAAAAAACAGTCTTTTTAAATTAAAGGCTATTATTGAGCGAGTATTTTGTTACCTGTCCTAGACAGTAGGTGTGTCAATATGATGCATAATCGGATTTGCCGGCCTGCCGAGATAGAAAAATTAAATTTTGTTTTGGTTTAGTTGGCACCTTCGTAAAAATTAATTAATGGAAGGAGGTGTATGTAAATTGCTAAATATTTCTGAAAAAAAAGAAATCGTTGAACGGCTGTCCGCTCAGTTAGCTGGCGCTGAAATCACAATACTTTTTGACTATAAAGGTCTTGATGTATTAAAGATGACAGAGCTTCGCGCAAAGCTGAGAGATGCGGGCGTTCAGATCGAAGTTGTTAAGAACACGCTTTTGACAAGGGCTGCAAAAGGGTCTGATTCTGCTCTCATGCAAGACCTTTATAAAGGTCCCAATGCAATCGTTATTTCTGCTGATGATCCCGTTGCGCCTGCAAAGATTCTTGTTGATTTTGCAAAAGACAATGAGAAGCTGGAGATTAAAGCCGGTACGTTTGCAGGTAAGCTTATCTCTGTAGAAGAGATTGCCCAGCTGGCTAAAATGCCGTCCAAACAAGAGCTTCTCACGAAACTGGTTTGTACACTTAATGCAGTTCCGACCTCATTTGTTACTGTTATTTCAGGCGTTCCCAGGGCTTTTGTTAACGTTCTTTCTGCAATTAAAGATCAAAAAGAAGCAGCTTAATCAAAATAGCTAAATTAAAATATTTTAAAAATATAAAAATTACATTTTAGAAAGTGTCAATTTAGGAGAAAAAAAATGGCGGATATCACTAAAGATGATGTTATTGAATTTATAGCAAACATGAGCGTACTTGACCTTTCAGAGCTCGTGAAAGAACTTGAAGAAAAATTTGGCGTGAGCGCTGCTGCTCCTGTTGCATTTGCAGGTGCGATGCCTGCTGGAGATGCTGCTGTTGCTGAGGAGCAAACTGAATTTGATGTTATTCTTGAAACCATTGGTGACAAGAAAATTAATGTCATTAAAGAAGTAAGAGCCCTTACGGGGCTGGGCCTCAAAGAAGCCAAGGCATTGGTTGAAGAAGCCCCCAAAGCTGTTAAAGAAGGTGTTACCAAAGAGGAAGCTCAAAAGGTTAAAGAGCAACTCGAGGGTGCTGGTGCACAGGTTTCTGTAAAATAGTTTTGCATAGCTGATTTACACGATAGACAACGTGTATTAACTATATGCGGGGGCAGGGCAATATTGCCATGTCTCCGCTTTTACGGTTGGAAAAACTCACACTGGGAGATATCATGACCGGAAGTCTTTTGACGAATAAGCGTAATAGAAAAGAGTTTGGCAGTAAGAGAAAGATAATTGATATTCCTGATTTAATCGGAATGCAGCGCAATTCTTTTGAGAGTTTCCTTCAAAGAGACACCCTTCCCCAAGACAGGGAGGAAAAAGGACTCCATTCTGTATTTAAATCGGTATTTCCGATTAAGGATTTTACCGATACCTCATCATTGGAATATGTTTCTTATTCCTTTGGTGAATCAAAACATTCCATGAAAGAATGTATTAGTCGGGGGATGACCTACGACATCCCGGTTAATATCCGGGTTCGGCTGGTTGTTTATGATCGGGATAAAGAAACGGATGTCTCGGCCATTAGAGATATCAAAGAGCAAGAAATTTATTTTGGAACCATTCCGCTGATGACCCCCCGGGGTACCTTTATTATTAATGGGACGGAAAGAGCGGTGGTAAGTCAGCTTCATCGATCATCCGGCGTGTTTTTCGACCATGACAAGGGTAAAAATTATTCAAGTGGTAAGATTATCTATAACGCAAGGGTTATCCCTGTGCGCGGCTCCTGGATTGATTTGGAAATAGATGCCAAGGATATTGTCAACATCCGCATCGACCGTAGAAGAAAATTTCCGGTTTCCATTCTATTTAAATCTTTTGGGTATACCAGTGATGATATCTTGGATTTCTTTTATAAAAAAGAGAGAATCATTAAGAAGAATGGCTCTTTTTTTAAAGAATTTGTTCCGGATAATCTTGTCCGGCAGCGGGCCAGTTTTGATATTAAATCCCCGGAAACCGGAGATATTGTCATCAAGACCGGTCGGATTTTTACAAAACGTGCCATCAAGCAGCTCAGTGATGAGGGGCTTGAGTTTATTCCGATTTCCAATGAAGAACTCATTGACAAGGGGTTTGCCAGTAGTTTTGTTGATCCCAAGACCAATGAAATTATTTTTAAGGCCGGTGATTTGATCGCCGAAGACACCTTCGAGATTATGGATGAGTATGAAATGGATGATTTCCACATCCTCTTTTTGGAGGCCAGAAGTTCAGACTCCATGCGTAAAACTTTGGTGACAGATAAAACCGAATCCAAGGAAGAGGCGCTCATGGATATTTATCGGCGCCTGCGACCCGGGAACCCAGCCACAATAGAAGTTGCCCAGGATTTTATCGATCATCTCTTTTTTCGCCAGACATACTATGACCTTTCCAAGGTCGGCCGGCTTAAGATGAACCACAGGCTTGGGGTGGACACAAAAATTGATGTGAAGACCTTGAGAAGAGAAGACGTTCTTTTAACCGCCGCAACCCTTATTGAGCTTAAAGATACCCAGGGCCAGGTGGATGATATCGATCACCTTGGTAACCGTAGGGTCAGGGCTGTTGGAGAGCTGCTTGAAAATCATTATCGGATTGGATTGGTTCGCATGGAAAGGGCTATCAAGGAAAAAATGAGCATGCAGGAAGTCGATGCCATGATGCCCCATGACCTCATTAATCCAAAGCCGGTTTCTGCCGTGGTCAGAGAATTTTTCGGAACTTCCCAGTTGTCCCAGTTTATGGATCAGACAAACCCTTTGTCCGAGACAACCCATAAACGAAGACTTTCTGCCCTTGGACCAGGGGGCCTTACCCGGGAGCGAGCCGGGTTTGAAGTCAGGGATGTTCATCCTTCCCATTACGGAAGAATTTGTCCCATTGAGACCCCTGAAGGACCCAATATTGGTTTGATTGTTTCCTTGTGTACCTATGCCAGGGTGAATGATTTTGGCTTCATTGAAACTCCTTTCCGGATTGCTGAGGATGGGAATGTTTCAAAAAATATTCGACATTTAAGCGCATTTGAAGAAAAAGAATTGCCCATAGGCCAGGCCAATGCCCCTCTGGACGTTGACGGAAATTTTCTCAATCCTACTGTTTCTGCCCGGGTGGGCGGTGAATTTGAGTGGATTGACAACAAAGATGTCAAATTCATGGATGTATCCCCCAATCAGCTGGTGTCTGTTTCTGCGTCCTTGATTCCTTTTCTTGAAAATGATGATGCCAACAGGGCCCTGATGGGGTCCAACATGCAGCGTCAGGCAGTGCCGCTGATCCAGAGTGAAGCACCTTTGGTGGGAACCGGCATGGAAAGTGTCGTTGCAAGGGATTCCGGGGTTACAATCGTTTCAGAATTTGATGGCGTTGTCGTGGAAGTGGATTCCAAACGCATTGTTGTTAAAAATGATGACAAAGAAGACAGCCATTTTGAAAAAGCGGTCTCTATTTATAATTGTACAAAATTTGTCCGGTCTAACCAGAATACCTGTTTCAACCACAGACCCATTGTTGAAAAAGGGGAAACCGTTAAAAAGGGCCAGGTCATTGCCGACGGACCCTCGACTGAAATGGGAGAACTAGCTCTCGGGAAGAATGTCACAGTGGCCTTTATGCCCTGGGACGGATACAACTATGAGGATTCCATCCTGGTCAGTGAGCGGCTTGTCAAGGATGGGGTATACACCTCTGTCCATGTCGAGGAATATGAAGTTCTTGCAAGGGACACCAAACTGGGCAAGGAAGAAATTACCCGGGATATTCCGAACGTGGGTGAAGAGGCGCTTAAAAATTTGGATGAGAGTGGTATTATTCGCCTGGGAGCCGAGGTTCAATCTGGTGATATCCTTGTGGGTAAGATCACACCTAAAGGAGAAACCCAGCTTTCTCCCGAAGAAAAACTGCTCCGGGCTATTTTTGGGGAAAAGGCGGGGGATGTAAAAGATACCTCCCTTTGTGTTCCCCCTGGTGTAAAAGGAAAAGTTATTGATGCCAAGGTCTTTTCAAGAAGGGGACTTTCCAAGGATGACAGAACCCGGCTTATTGAAGACGAAGAGATAGAACGGATTGAAAAGGACAGAGATGATGAGATTAAAATCATTTCTGAGGTTGCCAGGGAAAAGGTGGAAAATATCCTTGGCGGCCAGAAAATTCTTTCAAATTTAGAAAAAAATGGGAAAACCATTGTCAAAGCAGGCATGATTGCCGCGCCGGGTTCCTTTGCAGAGGTTCCTGTCTCTGTGTTGGTGAACGTGGCGGTAAGTGATCCCCTGCTGACTGAACGAGTCCAGATTATTCTAGAACATGCCCAGAACCAGATCAAAAAAGCCAGAGAACAATTTAATCGACAGGTATCCAGATTCGAAAAAGGGGATGACCTTCCCCCTGGTGTGCTCAAGTTGATCAAAATATCCGTGGCCCTGCTCAGAGTTCTTTCGGTTGGAGATAAGATGGCAGGCCGTCATGGAAATAAGGGGGTTGTTTCCAGAATTTTACGCCAGGAAGATCTGCCCTATTTTGCAGATGGTCGGCCGGTTGATATGGTGCTCAACCCCTTGGGCGTTCCTTCCCGTATGAACGTTGGGCAGATCCTTGAAATTCATCTGGGCCATGCGGCCTTTGGATTGGGCCAGCAGATAAATGAGCTTATTGAAGAGGAGAAGCTCAAACAATTAAGGGAAAAATTGAGGGCTATTTTCACCTTGACCAAAACCCAGAAGGCGGATTCCATTGAGGATGTTCTGGCCAATAAAATCGATGCCATGTCCGATGATGAGCTGATTAAATTTGGTAAGATGTATCGAAGGGGAGTCCATACGGCAACCCCAGTTTTTGACGGTGCCACAGAGGAAGAAATCAAAGAAATGCTTGAAATGGCTGGCTTTGAAACCTCCGGCCAGGTGACATTGCACGACGGCAGAACCGGGGAACCTTTTGACCATGCGGTAACCGTGGGGACCATGTATATGCTCAAACTTCATCATTTGGTTGATGACAAACTTCATGCCCGTTCCATTGGCCCTTATTCTCTTGTTACCCAGCAGCCCCTGGGCGGTAAAGCTCAGTTCGGCGGGCAGCGACTCGGGGAGATGGAGGTTTGGGCAATGGAAGCCTATGGTGCCGCCCATGCACTCCAGGAATTTCTAACTGTAAAATCAGATGATATGACCGGAAGAACACGTATGTACGAAAAAATAGTCAAAGGCCAGAATGTTCTTGAACCTGGGATGCCTGAATCTTTCAGGGTTCTGACAAAAGAACTCAATAGTCTGGGTTTGGACATGAATCTTATAGAAGGTACCAAATAAGGAGAGTACATTTGGATAATATATATGATTTCTTCGCAAAACCGAAAGATCCCAAGGTTTATAAAGGCGTACAGATCAGTCTTGCATCATCGGACCAGATAAGAGAGTGGTCCCATGGGGAAATTAAAAAGCCTGAAACAATAAACTACAGGACTTTTAAACCGGAACGGGATGGTTTGTTCTGTGCGAAGGTTTTTGGTCCTACAAAAGACTACGAATGTAATTGTGGTAAATACAAACGCATGAAGCACAGGGGTGTTGTCTGTGAAAAATGCGGGGTTGAAGTAATTCAATCCAAGGTCAGAAGAGAGCGGATGGCCCATATTGAACTTGCCTCTCCTGTCTCCCATATCTGGTTCCTGAAAAGCCTGCCCAGCAAGATTGGCAATGTGCTGGATTTGACCCTGAAGAATCTTGAAAAAGTGTTGTATTTTGATTCCTATCTGGTTCTGGATCCCAAGGATACGGGTCTTAAAAAAATGCAGCTTCTTTCCGATGATCAGTATTATGAGGCCCTTGAAGCCTTTGGTGAGGAGTTTGAGGCCGGAATAGGCGCTGAAGCCATCCTCAAGCTGCTGGGGGAGATTGATCTTCAGGCCACCCATGATATGCTCAAAGAGGAAATCAGTTTGACAAAATCTGTTGCTAAGCAGCAGAAGATGTCCAAACGGATGAAGGTGGTGGACGCCTTTTTAAATTCCGGCATAGAACCCACCCGGATGATTCTGACGGCCTGCCCGATTTTGCCACCCGATTTAAGACCCCTTGTGCCATTGGAGGGGGGGCGGTTTGCCACCTCTGATTTGAATGACCTTTATCGCAGGGTGTTGAACCGGAATAACCGGCTTAAACGCCTGGTAGACCTGAATGCGCCTGATATTATTGTCCGCAACGAAAAACGCATGCTCCAGGAATCTGTTGATGTGTTGTTCGACAATGGCCGGCATGGACGGGTGGTCACCGGGACCAATAAACGGCCGCTCAAATCCTTGAGCGATACCTTGAAGGGAAAACAAGGCCGATTCCGTCAGAACCTTTTGGGTAAACGGGTTGATTATTCCGGACGTACCGTTATTACGGTAGGATCTGAGCTTAGACTTCACCAGTGCGGGATTCCCAAGAAAATGGCCCTGGAATTGTTTAAACCCTTTATTTATAATTATCTGGAACAAAAAGGACTGGTCTCCACGGTTAAAAGTGCCAAAAAAATGGTGGAACGTGAGGAACCAGAGGTCTGGGACGCATTGGAATCGGTTGTCAAAGAATATCCTGTTATGCTTAACCGGGCACCAACCCTCCATAGACTTGGGTTCCAGGCATTTGAACCGGTATTGATAGAGGGCAAGGCCATCCAGCTTCACCCCCTTGTCTGTCCTGCTTTTAATGCGGATTTTGATGGGGATCAGATGGCGGTTCATGTGCCGCTCTCCCTGGAAGCGGTTCTTGAAGCCAGGATAATGATGCTCTCCACCAATAATATTTTGTCTCCTGCCAATGGACAGCCCATCATTGTCCCCACCCAGGATATCGTACTGGGTATCTATTATATGACCCGGGCGGTAAGGGACCAAAAAGGTGCCGGGATCAGCTTTTCCAGCATTGATGAAGTGAGTTATGCCTATGATGCCGGTGAGTTGGCATTGCATGCGCAAATTAAGGTTAGAATTGATGATGAAATCTATGAGACCACCACCGGTCGAATCCTTTTGTGGGAAACCATTCCCGGGGATACCCTTCTCGCTTTAAGCCGGATACGAACCGATTCAATGGAAACCTGTGAGGCCGCTCTGGCCGAGTTAAAAGCAGGTAAAACCTTTGATACTGTTTTAAAAAAATATTCCGATGATGAAATTAAAAAGAGCCGGGGTGAAACCGGTATACTGACCCGCAAGGAATTTAAAAACCTTTTCCAGGTATCCGACGTTGTGGTCGAACAATTGTTCGGCCTGAAAAAAGATCAGTTCACCGATGTTCGAATGGTGGGAGATAAGTACACTATTTTTAAGGTGGACAAGCGTAAAACAACACTGCCCTTTGAGCTGGTAAACAAGCTTATGGACAAATCTTCCGTTGTTAAGCTCATCGATTATGCCTATAGAAATATCGGGCTCAAGGAAACGGTTGTCCTTTCCGACAGGCTCAAGGATATTGGTTACAAACATTCCGCGCTGGGTGGATTGTCCATCTGCATCGATGATATGATTATTCCCGATCAAAAATGGGAACTCATCGGCAAGGCGGAAAAAAATATTGAAGATATAAAAGACCAGTATTCAGAAGGATTGATTACCCAGGGTGAGAAATATAATAAGGTAGTTGATATCTGGGCCCAGGCCACGGACGATATTGCCAATGCCATGATGGAAGTCATGAAAAACCCGACCGGATGCGAAGAACCTGAAACCTCTGAGGTATTGAATGCCGTTTATATAATGGCAGATTCCGGGGCTCGTGGTTCCAAGGATCAGATGCGCCAGCTGGCGGGTATGCGTGGGTTGATGGCCAAACCTTCCGGTGAGATTATTGAAAATCCCATTACCGCTTGTTTTAGAGAAGGTCTTTCAGTTCTCCAGTATTTTATTTCCACACATGGTGCCCGTAAGGGGCTTGCCGATACAGCGCTTAAAACAGCCAACTCTGGATATCTGACCCGGCGTCTTGCTGATGTGGGACAAGATTGCACCATCGTCGAGACAGATTGCGGTACCATTAATGGAATCGAGGTTGAGTCCCTCTACGAAGGGGGGGAGATCATCCAGACCCTGGGGGAAAGAATCCTGGGAAGGGTTACCCAGGAAGATATTGTGGACCCCTATACCGATGAATTTATTGTTGGGGTGGATACCGAGCTCAGTGAGGCCGATGTTGTGGCAATTGAAAAGGCCGGTGTCCAAAAGGTCAAGATCCGGTCGGTTTTAACCTGCAATTCCCGGAATGGCGTTTGTTCCAAATGTTATGGTCGAGATCTTGCCCATGGTGTCACCGTTGAAATTGGACAGGCCATTGGTATTGTTGCTGCCCAGTCCATTGGTGAGCCGGGTACCCAGCTCACCATGCGTACTTTCCATATTGGGGGTACCGCATCCAGAAAGGTCGAGGTTGCTGAAATTAAAGCCCGGGTCGGCGGTGTGCTCAAATTCAATGAGGATGTTCACACCGTAACTTCTTCAGAGAATCAAGTGATTGTTATGAATCGTAAGGGGTGCGGTATCAGCATCGTTGGACTGGAAGGCCGTGAGCTTGCAAAAGAAAACGTAATCTATGGTGCAACGCTTCATGCCAAGGATGGTCAAAAAATTGATCCCGGGGATGTTATTGCTACCTGGGACCCCTTTACCACGCCGATTATTACCGAGGTGACCGGACGGGTTCGGTTCTCCGACATCGAGGTGGGCAATACGGTTCAAGAACAGATAGATCCGGTTACGGGTAAGGTAAGCCGGACCATTATTGAGGGGAAAGACTCTGAGATTCGTCCGAGAATTACCCTCCGGGACAAAGAGGGTAAAGCCGTCAAGCTGGATGATGGAAAAAAGGTGGCACGCTATTATTTGCCGGTGAATGCAATTTTGACGGTGGAAGAAGACGACAATATCATGGCGGGTGAAATTATTGCCAAGCTGCCAAGGGCGACCACTAAAACCAAGGATATCACCGGTGGTCTTCCACGGGTAGCTGAGCTCTTTGAGGTCAGAAAACCAAAGGATCCCGGGATGCTGACCGAGATTGATGGATATGTATTGGTTTCCAAGGGTACCAAAGGGCGTCAGAAAGTAACCGTTACCCCGACTGATATTGGAGAAAAGAAAGAATACTCCGTCCCCAAGGGGCAGCATGTAACTGTTTATGACGGTGATTATGTCAAGGCAGGCGATCCGTTGATTGCAGGCTCTGCCAATCCCCAGGATATCATGAATATTAAAGGCGAGGTAGCCCTTGCCAAATATCTGGTGGATGAGGTCCAGGAAGTTTACCGACTTCAGGGTGTTCGAATCAACGACAAGCATATTGAAGTTGTGATCCGGCAGATGACCAGACGGGTCAAGATTATCAGTACCGGGGATACCAATTTTATTCCCGACGAGCAGGTGGATCGGATTTTCTTTGAAGAAAAGAACCGTGAAGTGGCCATGAGCGGTGGGGAGCCTGCAAAGGGTGAACCCTTGATCCTGGGTATTACAAAAGCCTCTTTGTCAACGGATAGCTTTTTGTCTGCTGCTTCTTTCCAGGAAACCACTAAGGTGTTGACCCTTGCTTCCATCGAAGGTAAGTATGACAGCCTTAAGGGGTTAAAGGAAAATGTGGTAATGGGGAGACTTATCCCGGCCGGTACAGGGTTTAAGGGGTATCAGAACGTTGAAGTTGGGTTTGGTGAGGTGGCAGAGGTTTAGAGGTGATAATAAAAAAACCTTGACATTTTTGTGGAGTGAAAGTAAAATTGAATATTTTGTCGTATATGACGATGTATTACATTGATAAGGAGCGTTGGGAAAGTTATGCCGACCATAAATCAGTTGGTTAGAAAAGGTAGGAAAAAAGCAGAAAAAAAGGTTAGCACACCTGCACTTAAGGGTGGACCTCAAAAACGCGGTGTGTGTACCAGAGTGTATACGTCAACTCCGAAAAAACCTAACTCTGCTTTGAGAAAAGTGGCAAGGGTACGTTTGACAACCGGTATGGAAGTCGCTGCATATATTCCGGGCATGGGTCATAACCTGCAGGAGCATTCAGTTGTTCTGGTAAGGGGTGGCAGGGTAAAGGATTTACCCGGCGTTCGTTATCATATCGTCAGGGGGGCACTCGATACTCTGGGCGTTGACGACAGAAGACAGGGTCGTTCCAAATATGGAGCCAAGCGGCCAAAATAGCCGTGTATGCATTGGAAGTTTTAATAGATAATATTGGTGGATATGACAAATGGCAGAAAAAGAAATTAGTATAGAAAACCTAACGAAGGATGCCACGCAGGAAGAAAAGCTTGCTGCGAGATTTGTGAACTGCGTTATGAAGCAAGGAAAGAAAAACGCAGCCCGCAGGGTGGTGACTGAAGCATTGTCAATGACCCAGGAGAAGATCGGTGAGCCGGCACTGGATATATTTAAAAAGGCAATTGATAATATCAGGCCTTCTGTTGAGGTGAAGTCAAGAAGAATCGGTGGGTCCACGTATCAAGTGCCTACGGATATTAAGCCCAGCAGGCAGACAGCTCTTGCGTTTCGCTGGCTGATTAACTTCAGCCGTAAACGGTCCGAAAAAGGGTATGCAAATAAACTGGCTTCTGAGTTGCTGGATGCATACAACAAACGGGGCGGAGCAGTCAAGAAGAGAGAGGATACACACAAGATGGCAGAGGCTAACAAGGCATTTGCCCACTTTCGGTTCTAAATATTTTTTAAAATATCCTGAAAACAATTCACAGGAGGAGTAAAGAAGATGGCTAAAGAAAAATTTGAGCGGAACAAGCCGCATGTGAACATAGGGACAATCGGCCATATTGACCATGGTAAGACGACGCTTACTGCAGCAATCACTAAACATGCTGCTTTGAAGGGTGGCGGTACCTTTGTTCCGTTTGATGAGATCGACAAGGCGCCTGAAGAAAGAGAGCGCGGTATTACCATCGCAACGGCCCATGTTGAATATGAGACGGCTAACCGGCATTATGCCCACGTGGATTGCCCGGGCCATGCTGATTATATCAAAAATATGATTACAGGGGCTGCCCAGATGGATGGTGCGATTCTGGTTGTGAGCGCCGATGATGGCCCCATGCCCCAGACTCGTGAGCATATCCTTCTTGCTCGCCAGGTTGGGGTTCCTTCGATTGTTGTCTTTTTGAACAAATGTGACATGGTCGATGATGAAGAACTCATTGAGCTGGTAGAAATGGAGCTTCAGGAACTTTTAGATACCTATGAATTTCCCGGGGATGATACGCCCATTATCAGAGGATCTGCTCTGAAGGCACTTGAAAGTGATGATACTGACAGCGAAGACGCAAAACCGATTCATGAACTGCTCGCTGTTTTGGATTCCTATGTTGCCGAGCCGGAAAGGGATGTTGCAAAACCGTTCCTGATGCCGATTGAGGATGTGTTCAGTATCTCCGGTCGTGGTACGGTTGTTACGGGCAGGATTGATCGTGGTGTCGTTAAGACCGGAGAAGAAGTTGAAATTGTCGGTATCAGAGACACTCAAAAAACAGTTTGTACTGGTGTTGAGATGTTCAGAAAACTTCTGGATGAAGGCCAGGCAGGCGACAATGTAGGCCTCTTGCTTCGTGGTACCAAGAGGGATCAGGTTGAAAGAGGTCAGGTTGTTGCTAAGCCCGGCACCATCAATCCCCATACAAAATTTAAAGCTGAAATGTATGCACTGAGCAAAGAAGAGGGTGGCCGTCATACACCGTTTTTCAGTGGATATAGACCCCAGTTCTTTTTCAGAACAACTGATATCACGGGTGTTTTGACCCTTGATGAAGGCGTTGAAATGATCATGCCAGGGGACAATGCAAATATTAATGTTGAGCTGATAAATCCCATTGCAATGGAAAAAGGACTTAGGTTTGCCATTAGAGAGGGTGGACGTACTGTCGGCGCCGGCGTTATCGGTGAAATTGTTGAATAAGAAAGAGCTATTATAATGTTGAAAACTAAAATACGGATCAGGCTTAAGGCCTATGATCATAAGTTGCTTGATCAGTCATCGGTAGATATAGTTGATACGGCTAGGAAAACCGGCGCCAAAATAGTGGGGCCGGTACCCCTTCCAACCAGAATCAACAAATTTACGGTACTGCGGTCTCCCCATGTGAATAAAAAATCACGGGAGCAGTTTGAAATCAGAACCCACAAGCGGATGATGGATATTCTCGAGCCGACTCAACAGACTGTTGATGCCTTGATGAAATTGGATCTATCGCCCGGCGTTGATGTGGAAATTAAATTGTAGTTCAATAACAGGAACAAATTATGAGCGCAATTCTTGGAAGAAAAATCGGGATGACCAATGTGTTTTCCGCAGAAGGAAAACTCGTTCCTGTTACGGTATTACAGGTCGGACCATGTGTGATTACCCAGGTTAAGAATATTGAAACCGACGGGTATACAGCGCTTCAGCTTGGGTATGATGAAAAACCCATTGAAAAGTTGAACAAGCCTGTCGCAGGTCATTTGAAAAAAGCTGGAGATAAGGGATTCAAGGTTCTTAGAGAGTTCAGATCCGATAACGTGGAAGAAATGAAAGCGGGCATGACCGTAGGAATAGATATCTTTTCCGTGGGTGATGTGGTAAATGTATCTGGTATCTCAAAGGGACGCGGTTTCCAGGGAACCATTAAGCGGCATGGATTTAGCCGTGGACCTGAAACCCATGGTTGTAGAAACCATCGAGCCCCTGGTTCCATCGGTAATAGTGCCTGGCCAGGTAAGGTCATTAAGGGCAAGAAAATGCCGGGGCACATGGGCGTTGATAAAAAGACCATGAAAAATCTTACCATTGTAGATATTCGGCATGACGAAAACCTGTTGCTGGTCAAAGGCCCCGTGCCTGGCTGTAAAACAGGTATCATCGAAGTGCATAAGACTGACAAAAAAAAGTAAAAATACACAGTATAGTGTAGGTCGGTCCTAAAAAGACAACCGTACATAGAAAACAAAAGCGGCTATGGGTATTGCAAGCAATTCGCAGTGATGCATAGCTGATCAAAAATTAAGAGGAAGAATATGGCTGCTGTCGATGTATTAAACAGTGCAGGTAATAAAGTGTCTGAAGCAGAGCTTATTGATGAGATATTCAATATACCCGTAAAGACAAGCGTTCTTCATGAAGTAGTTAGATCCCAGCTCGCTGCAAAACGAGAGGGGACAGCTGCGTCTAAGACAAGGGCGATGGTTAAGGGTAGTACGAAAAAGCTATTCAGGCAAAAAGGAACCGGAAATGCACGTGCCGGTAGTGTGAAGTCTCCCCTGAGAAAAGGTGGAGGTGTTATCTTTGGTCCATCCCCGCGATCCTTTGCTTATAAGGTGCCAAAAAAAGTGCGCAGTCTGGCTCTGAAAATGGCCCTAACTTGTAAACTGACGGATAAAACACTTTATGTTATCGATGATTTTAAACTTGAAGCGGTTAAAACCAAGGCGTTGTCCGAGGTTTTAGCGACGCTCAATCTTGAGGATCTTCTTATTGTATCAGATTCAGAAGATATAAACCTTGCGTTGTCATCAAGAAATATACCCGATATCAAAGTGATCAAAACAGCGGGCCTGAATGTCTATGATATTCTAAAGTTTAAAAACCTTCTGCTGGTTGAATCAACCATCAAGAACATTGAAGGGAGGTTAAGCTAATTATGAAAGAATATGATATCATTAGAGGGCCGCTTGTTACAGAAAAAACAACCCTTCAAAAAGAATTAAACAACCAGCTTACTTTTAAAGTTGATAAAAGAGCCAACCGGGTTGAAATCAAAGATGCTGTTGAAAAAAACTTTAATACCAAAGTGAAACAGATCAGAACGATTCAAGTCAAAGGTAAGGTGAAACAGCGCGGTAAGATTCTTGGCAAAAAGAAAGACTGGAAAAAAGCCATTGTCACACTAATGCCAGGACAACGAATTGATTTTTTTGAAGGTGTTTAAAGAGGTATATATATGTCAACAATAATCAAGACAAAACCGACATCTCCCGGTAGGCGTGCTCAGGAATACCTTTCTTTTGAAGAAATTACGAAAACAAAACCTGAACGATCGCTAACCAAAAGTGTTAATAAGCGAGCTGGTCGAAATTGCTACGGAAGAATTACCAGTAAGCACAGGGGTGGCGGGGCAAAAAAGAAATATCGTATCATCGATTTTAAGCGGGACAAGGACGGAATCCCTGCCAAGGTATCTGCCATTGAATATGACCCCAACAGAAGTGCCCGAATCGCACTCCTGGTCTATGCCGATGGAGAAAAAAGATATATTCTGGCACCCTTGGAAATCAAGGTGGGTGATGTTCTGGAAACGGGACCTGAAGCGGATATCAAACCAGGCAATTGTATGCCACTTGAAAATATCCCTACTGGTACCCGGATTCATAATATCGAACTCAAGGAAAATAAGGGTGGACAGATTGTCCGAAGTGCCGGTGGATATGCAAGACTCATGGCCAAGGAAGGTACTTACGCCCAGGTGTTGTTACCCTCGGGCGAAGTTCGCTTGATCCATGTGAAGTGCAAAGCTACCATCGGCAGGGTCGGCAATGAAAAACATGGAGATGTGAGTATCGGTAAAGCGGGCCGTTCCAGATGGATGGGCAAACGCCCCTCTGTCCGTGGTGTTGCCATGAACCCGGTGGATCATCCAATGGGTGGCGGCGAAGGCCGATCATCCGGTGGCCGACAACCCTGTACTCCTTGGGGTGTTCCCACAAAAGGTAAACGGACCAGGAATAATGCCAGAACGGATCGGTATATTGTTAAAAGAAGGGCTAAGAGAAAGTAATAGGTGAATAATTATGCCAAGATCATTAAAAAAAGGACCTTATATCGCTTCTGAACTTTTGAAAAAAGTACTTGAGGCAAACAAGGTTAAAACCAACAAAGTCATTAAAACCTGGTCTAGAAGATCAACCATTTTCCCTGAAATGGTAGGTATTACCTTTGCCGTCCATAACGGAAGAAAATTCATTCCTGTTTTTGTTTCTGAAAATATGGTCGGTCATAAGCTTGGTGAATTTTCACCTACAAGAACATTTTGGGGTCATGCCGGAGATAAGAGATCTAAAAAAAGGTAATCTTATCGAGCATGATTAAAGGACACTATTGATATGGAAGTACAAGCAACTACAAGACATACAAGGACTTCAGCACTTAAGCTTCGGTTGCCGATCAGTGAAGTCAAGGGTAAAAACGCGGGCCAAGCGCTGACCATCCTAAAATTTATGCCGGTTAAAGCTGCCGGAATAATTTATAAAACATTGCAGTCAGCAATTGCCAATGCCGAGCACAATAACAGCCTGGACGTGGACAAACTGGTTGTAAAAAATATTTATGTCGATCAGGGCGCTACCATGAAACGGTTTCGGCCGCGGGCCAGGGGAAGAGCCAGTCGAATTTTGAAACGAACCAGTCATGTAACAGTTATCGTCAGCGAAACTGTTTAAATAAGGAGGAACAGGCTTGGGCCAGAAAGTACATCCTACCGGATTAAGATTAGGCATCATCAGGACATGGGATTCTAGATGGTATGCAGACAAAGAGTATGCTTCTTTTGTTGAAGAAGATTTTAAGGTAAGAAAATTCCTTAAAAAGAAACTCTACCATGCCGGCATATCAAAAATAGAAATCGAGCGTTTTTCAAAACAGATCAGACTGCGGGTGTTTGCCGCAAGACCGGGTATCATTATCGGTAAAAAAGGGTCTGAAATCGCATTGCTCAAAAAAGAGCTTGAAAATATGATCGAACCAGCTGTTCTTATTGACATCAAAGAGGTTAGAAGACCTGAAATTGATGCGCAACTTGTGGCTGAGAATATTGCCCAGCAATTGGAAAAACGGATCGCATTCCGACGGGCAATGAAACGAAGCGTTTCCACTGCCATGAGATTTGGTGCCAAGGGAATTAAAATTATCTGCTCGGGCCGTTTGGGCGGAGCTGAAATGGCAAGAACCGAATGGTACAAAGAAGGACGTATCCCCCTGCATACATTGCGGGCAGACGTGGATTACGGCTTTATCGAAGCGAAGACCACTTACGGGCTCATTGGCATCAAGACCTTTGTTTTTAAAGGTGAGGTGTTGCGTCCTGGTGAAAAGGCTTTGGCGACAAAATAGAGGCGATTAGGAGAAAAAGCAAATGCTTAGTCCAAAAAATGTAAAATACCGTAAAGAATTCCGGGGCAGAACCAAAGGGGTTCCCACAAGGGGAAACACCTTGAGTTTTGGAGATTACGGTCTCCAGGCTGTGGAATGCGGTTATATAAATGCAAGACAAATTGAAGCGGCCAGGGTTGCAATGACCAGACATGCAAAGAGAGCTGGTAAAAGCTGGATCCGGTTTTTTCCTGATCATCCTGTTACAAAAAAACCTGCAGAGGTTAGGATGGGTAAAGGTAAAGGAGCAACAGACGCCTGGGTGGCAAGAATCAAACCCGGCAAGATCCTTTATGAAATGGAAGGAATCCCAAGAGACATGGCAAAAGAGGCCATGCGGCTTGCTGCAAGAAAACTTTCCATCAAAACACGATTTGTGGAGAGGAGTAAATAAAGATGAAACTTGCCGAGATAAGAGAAATGGGTGCGGATCAGGTTAAAGAAAAGCTTGTTGAGCTCAAAAAAGAATTGTTCAACCTTCGTTTCCAAAATGATGTTGGACAGCTTGAGAACACAGCAACCCTTTCAAATGTCAAAAAAGATATTGCCAGACTCTATACAATATCAAAAGAAATGAATTTAAACATTATTTAATGTAAGAGTTATAGATATGGAAAATATTCAAAATAATAAAAAAGAGCTCATGGGGCTGATTGTATCGGATAAGATGGATAAATCAGTGGTTGTTCAGGTTGAAAGATTTGTTCAGCATAAAGTTTATAAAAAGTTCATTAAACGGTATAAAAAATACCATGCTCACGATGAAATAAATGAGTGCAGGATTGGTGATGAAGTGAAAATCATCGAGACCAGGCCGTTGAGTAAGCTTAAACGTTTCCGGGTAACCGAAATCGTTAAAAAAGCGGTTTAGCTAAAGGAGTTGTGAAATGATTCAGACCGAAAGCAGACTTACTGTGGCAGATAACTCCGGCGCAAAGGAACTGTATTGCATCAAAGTTTTAGGCGGATCCAAAAGAAGATACGCCAGCATTGGAGACATCATTGTTGTTTCTGTTAAAGAAGCCATTCCCAATGCAAAGGTTAGCAAGGGAGACGTTGTCCAGGCGGTTATAGTAAGAACCAAAAAAGAGATATCCAGACCGGATGGGTCGTCCATCAGATTTGATGACAACTCTGCTGTAATTTTAAGTAAAAATAATGAACCGATAGGCACCCGTATCTTTGGTCCGGTTGCAAGAGAATTAAGGGCTAAAAGATTTATGAAAATAGTCTCTCTTGCTCCTGACGTACTTTAATTTTCGGGTTACTTGGAGAAAAATCGATGGAAGCTGCAAAAATAAGAATTAAAAAAGATGACAAGGTTAAGGTACTGACCGGAAAAGACAAAGGCAAGATCGGGAAAGTATTGAAAGTTGTCAAAAAAACCAACCGCGTTGTTGTTGAAAACATTAACGTTGTGAAAGTCCATCAGAGGCCTACACAGGCAAATCCACAGGGGGGTATCGTTGATAAAACCATGCCCATCAATGTGTCCAATCTTATGGTCATGTGTAATTCCTGTGTAAAAGCTACTCGGATTGGAATCAAACAACTGGAAGATGGTAAACGGGTCAGAATCTGCAAAAAATGCAACCAGCAGATAGATTCTTAAGACCAAAGGCGGAGAGAATAAATGACCACTCTTAAGGAAAAATATATTAACGAAGTTGTTCCCAAGCTTCGGGAAACCTTTAATTACGCAAATGAATTACAGGTCCCAAAGCTTGAGAAAATCGTATTGAACATGGGACTGGGCGAAGCAGTTAGAAATCCAAAAATTGTTGAAGTTGCTGCCCAGGAACTGACAATGATTGCCGGCCAGAAAACGGTTGTTACAAGGGCGAAAAAACCCATTGCTAACTTCAAACTGCGGGCGGATCTTCCCATTGGATGCAAGGTAACTCTGCGCCGGGGGAAAATGTTCGATTTTCTTGACAGACTTGTTAATATCGCACTCCCTCGTGTGAGGGATTTTAGAGGGATATCCGGGAAATCCTTTGATGGCCGTGGTAATTTTTCCATGGGTATCACTGAGCACATCATATTTCCGGAAATTGACTATGATAAGACCGAAAGTATTAAAGGTCTTAATATTACAGTTGTTACCACAGCTAAAACAGATGAAGAAGGTAAGGTTTTCCTGAAACTCATGGGAATGCCCTTCAAAAACTAAGGTTCTTAAGGAGGAAAGCTTGGCTAAAAAATCTTTAATCGCAAAGGCGGGAAGAACACCAAAGTTTGCTGTTCGTGCATATAACAGATGCCCCTTATGCGGTAGACCAAGAGGATTTATCAGAAAAGCTGGTATTTGCAGAATTTGTTTCCGGACACTTGCTTCTGAAGGCAAACTACCCGGTGTTACCAAATCAAGTTGGTAAAAAAAACAATTTCGAATCAAATTTATTATTAAATTATAATACCAGTGGATTTTAAGGAGATTTAAAAATGGCAATTAGTGATCCAATTGCAGACATGCTGACTAGCATAAGAAATGGTGGAAAAGCAAGTCTTGCTAAAGTGGATATCCCCGGATCAACGATCAAAGTGGAACTGGTGCGGGTGCTTAAAGAACAAGGATATATCAAAGATTATAAATTCCTTGAAAATGAGACACAGGGTGTCCTACGTGTCTATTTAAAATATGTTTCTGATGGCAAACCCACAATTTATGGCATTGACAGAGTGAGTAAACCTTCTTGCAGGGTTTACAACAAGGCAAAACAGATTAAGCCGGTTTTAAACGGTCTGGGTATCTCCATCGTTTCAACTTCCAAGGGGTTGATGACGGACAAACAGGCTATCGAAGCGAACGTCGGCGGTGAAATTCTTTGTAACGTATGGTAAGACAGGAGTAGAATATGTCTAGAATAGGAAAACAGCCGGTTCAGCTTCCAGATAAGGTCGTAATTACCCTTGATGGAGACATGATCAATGTTAAGGGACCCAAAGGCCAGCTTGATCGAAAATTGCACCCGGCAATTGATATAGAAATTAATGAGAACGTTTTAAACGTTAAAACAGATCTCAACGATAAGAAAAAAATGGCGCTTCAGGGGCTTTTCAGATCTCTGATTTTCAATATGGTGACGGGTGTTACCACAGGTTATGAAAAGAAACTTCTTCTTTCCGGTATCGGATATCGTGCCGAAACAAGTGGAAAGAAGCTAGTCCTCAATGTAGGATATTCAAACCCTGTTAATTTTGATCTTCCAGACGGAATTTCTGCCAATGTTGAGAAAAACACAGAAATTACTCTGTCCGGTATCGATAAAGAACTTCTTGGCCAGGCAGCAGCAAACATCAGGCGGATAAGACCTCCCGAACCTTACAAGGGCAAAGGAATCATGTATTCGGATGAAAGAATTATCAGAAAAGCTGGTAAGACTGCTGGTAAAGACTAATAGGTGGGAAACTAAAGATTATGGGAAATACATCACCAAGGCTTGTATCAAGGCTTAAAAGAAAAAAACGAATCAGAAAGAATATTTTTGGAAATCAGGATAGACCAAGAATGAGTGTTTTCAGAACTGCAAACCATATTTATGCACAGATCGTTGATGATACGCAAGGGATAACGCTTGTTTCAGCATCTACTCTGGATAAAGAATACAAAAAAAATCCTGTGACCGGCAAAAAACAGGAAATTGCAAAGGCGGTTGGAAACCTTATCGGCAAAAGAGCCGTTGATAAAGGAATTACAAAAGTGGTTCTGGACAGGAACGGTTTTCTTTATCATGGTCGAATCAAAGCGCTTTCAGACGCGGCCCGCGAAGCCGGTTTGCTATTCTAATTAAGGAGGAAGACCCTTGGCAAGACAACAGATGGAAGATAGTGGTTTAATAGATAAGGTTGTTAGAATCAACCGTGTTGCAAAAGTTGTAAAAGGTGGTAGAAATTTTACCTTTAGCGCTTTGGTCGTGGTTGGAGATGGTGAAGGCAGCGTTGGTTACGGTCTTGGAAAAGCAAAAGAGGTTCCTGAAGCCATCAAAAAAGGCATGGAGAAAGCCAAACGGAATATGGTTAAAATTTCTCTTCTAAACGGCACCGTACCCTTTGAGGTTGTGGGCCATGCTGGTGCCGGTCGGGTACTTTTGAAGCCTGCTTCACCTGGAACAGGATTGATTGCCGGTGGCGGTATCCGTGCGGTGCTCGAAGCTGTGGGCGTTACAGACATTTTGACCAAATGTATCGGTACCCATAACACTCAAAATATTGTCAGAGCAACCATGGCTGGTCTCCAGTCCCTTTGTTCTAAGGAAGAAGTTGCCAGAAGACGAGGTCTTAGACCTGAAGATATATAAAGAGGTTTGCAATGACTAAGAAACTGAAAATCACACAGATAAAAAGTACCATAGGTCGTCCGGCGGTACAAGGACGAATCATTCGTTCTCTTGGCATCAGACGGATGCATCATACAGTTGAGCACGCCAATGATCCTGTCATTATTGGGCAGATAAACAAGGTTTCACACCTTGTGAAAGTAGAGGAGGTGTAATATGCAGCTTCATGATTTAGCACCTGCTCCCGGCAGCAGAAAAAAAAGTAAACGAGTGGGTCGAGGACCGGGTTCTGGAATGGGCAAGACTTCTACCAGAGGACATAAGGGCCTGAAGGCCCGTTCCGGTGGGAGTGTTAGACCCGGGTTTGAAGGCGGTCAGATGCCAATTTATCGTCGACTTCCCAAAAGAGGCTTTACCAATATATTTAAAAAGCAATTTGCTGTTTTAAATATTAAAGATCTGGATAGATTTGATGATGGGGCAGCCATTGATATGGACGCTCTAAGACAGGTCGGGCTGGTTAAAGGCAAAGTGGACGGGGCAAAACTTCTCGGTAATGGTGACACACAAAAGAAATTTTCTCTAAAGGATATTCTTGTCTCCAAAACGGCTAAAGAAAAGATCGAATCTGCCGGCGGCAGCATAGAATAAGTTATGGCTCGAATAATTGATATCAAAGTGATCTAAGGATATATTACAGATGATCGAGAACAGCTACCAGAATTTGTTTAAACTTCCTGATCTCAAACGGAAACTATTGGTTACACTTGCATTGTTGTTTGTGTATCGTGTCGGTGTCCATGTGCCGACACCCGGGATTGATGGGGCCGCATTGTCGTCCTTTTTTGCCGCTGCATCTGGGACCTTATTCTCAATGTTTAATATGTTTTCCGGGGGGGCTTTGGAAAGACTTTCCATATTCGCCCTGGGGATAATGCCTTATATCAGTTCTTCTATTATTTTAGAATTGATGACCGTGGTGGTCCCCCATCTTGAACAATTAAAAAAAGAAGGGGATGCGGGACGGAAAAAGAAGACACAATATACCCGTTATGGAACCGTTGTTCTCAGTATTATTCAGGGGTTTGGGATCAGTGTTGGATTAGAAGCCATGAGCTCTCCTGCAGGCGTTGCCATAGTGCCCTATCCGGGTTGGGGATTTCGTTTGGTAACCATTATCACCCTGACTGCTGGTACCGCATTTATCATGTGGCTGGGGGAGCAGATTACCGAACGGGGTATCGGCAACGGTATCTCCTTGATTATATTTGCAGGTATCGTTGCAAATATGCCGTCGGCCCTTGGAAACACGATTCGACTGATGAGTACCGGTGAGATGGGCCTTTTCTCCCTGATTATCCTGATTGTACTGATGGTAGCTGTTGTTGCCTGTATCATTTATATGGAACAGGCCCAGCGTCGGATACCGGTTCATTATGCAAAACGGGTGGTGGGTCGGAAGATGTATGGAGGACAAACATCTCATCTTCCTTTGAAGATTAACACCGCCGGTGTCATACCGCCGATTTTTGCCTCTTCTATCATCATGTTTCCGACAACCTTGGCCCAATTTATAAATATCCCGGCAATGCAGACCGTTGCAGCCATGTTCAGCCCTGGTACCATCTGGTATTATCTTTTATACATCGGGTTTATTGTCTTTTTCTGCTTTTTTTATACAGCAGTTCAGTTTAATCCAGACGATGTGGCGGATAATATGAAAAAGAATGGGGGATATATTCCCGGTATCAGGCCGGGGAAAAAGACCTCTGAGTACATTGATAAAGTGTTGACAAGAATTACTGTTGGTGGGGCTCTCTATGTCTCTGCCGTATGTGTTCTGCCGACCATGCTCATGAATAAATTTAATGTACCCTTTTATTTTGGCGGCACGGCTCTCTTGATTGTTGTCGGGGTATCCATTGATACCATTTCCCAGATAGAGTCCCATTTGATATCTGGTAATTACGATGGCTTTATGGGAAGATCCGGGGCAAAACGTGTCAAGGGTAGATCTTAAATAAACCATTCTAAACCAATAGGAGATGAAATAAGATTATGGCAAAAGAAGAACCCATCAAAGTTGACGGGAAAGTATTAGAAACATTGCCCAATGCCATGTTCAAAGTTGAGTTGGAAAACAAACATGTTTTGTTGGCCCATATTTCCGGGAAAATGAGAATGCATTTTATAAAGATTCTACCCGGGGACAGGGTGACGGTTGAAATATCACCATATGATTTAAGCCGTGGCAGAATTACATATAGATTTAAATAATTTTTTTTCAAATATATATTAAATTGATAAGAAATATAAATAAAGATTAGGAGTAAATAGATGAAAGTAAGAGCATCTGTTAAAAAAATTTGTAGAGATTGCAAAGTGATTAAAAGAAAAGGTGTCATCAGAGTCATTTGTATAAACAAACGCCATAAACAACGTCAGGGATAGGGGGAAGGAAATTTGGCACGTATCGCAGGAGTAGATTTACCAAGAGATAAACACGCATGGATCGCCTTGACCTATATTTATGGTATCGGAGGCAGCAGATCAAAACTGATACTTGAAAAAACAGGGATTGATCCAACAATAAAAGCAAATGACCTGACAGAAGTTCAAGTCAACGAAATCAGAAAAGTCATTGATTCAGAATTCAAGGTTGAAGGTGAGCTCAGGTCCGAAGTTTCCATGAATATCAAGCGGCTGATGGATCTTGGATGTTATAGAGGATTGCGCCACAGACGAGGTCTCCCCTGTCATGGTCAGCGGACCAGTACAAATGCCAGGACTC
Organism: Desulfoconvexum algidum; assembly: GCF_055382125.1. Taxonomy (NCBI): domain Bacteria; kingdom Pseudomonadati; phylum Thermodesulfobacteriota; class Desulfobacteria; order Desulfobacterales; family Desulfobacteraceae; genus Desulfoconvexum; species Desulfoconvexum algidum. The sequence continues at coordinate 939,523 of NZ_AP042394.1, forward strand.
GAAAAGGTCCCAAACGAGCAGCAGTTAAAAAGAAAAAGTAGTATAATACAAAAGGTAAATTAATTATGGCAAAAAAGACTAAAAAAGCTGTAACCAAAAAACGGGTTAGAAAGAATATTTCCACAGGTATTGTGCATATTCAGTCTACCTTTAACAACACCATCGTCACCATTGCCGATGAAAACGGCAACACCATATCATGGTCCAGCGCCGGTGTTCAGGGTTTTAAGGGTTCCAGGAAAAGTACCCCTTTTGCTGCAAAACTTGTGGCTGAAGATGCGGGTGCAAAGGCAATGGAGCACGGGCTTAAAAATATTGGCGTCTATGTAAAAGGTCCTGGACCTGGAAGAGAATCCGCTTTAAGAGCGCTCCATGCACTTGGATTCAATATTTCAATGATCAAGGATGTTACACCGGTTCCCCATAATGGATGCCGTCCGCCAAAAAGAAGAAGAGTATAAAATATTAGAATTAAGCTCTTGGAGTTATAAAGGAGGAGAACGTTGGCAAGATATACAGGTTCTGTTTGCCGTCAATGCAGACGAGAGAATATGAAGCTTTTTCTGAAGGGCGACCGTTGTTTTTCAGATAAATGCAGTTATGATAGAAGAGGTTATCCGCCGGGGCAACATGGTCAGAGAAGAAGTAAACAGTCTGATTATGGAATGCAGCTTAGGGAAAAACAAAAGGTTCGCCGAATTTATGGGATTTCTGAAAAACAATTCAGAATTACATTTAAACGGGCGGATCGAATTAAAGGTATCACGGGTACAAATCTGTTAAGCCTTCTCGAAACCCGTATGGACAATACTGTTTTTAGACTGGGGTTTGTGAATTCCAGGAATCAGGGAAGACATTTTGTCCGTCATAACCATTTTACCGTAAATGGGAAAAAAGTGAATATCCCTTCCTATCAGGTTAAAAAAGGTGATGTCATAGAGTTGCGTGAAAAAAGTCGTAAGGTTCAGGCTATTTCGGACTCTCTGGATGCTATTGTAAGAAGAGGTGTTCCATCGTGGTTGGAAATTAATAAAGATACTTTCAAAGGTCAGATTGTTGGCATTCCCACGCGAGAGGACATTACTCTTCCGATTCAGGAACAATTGATCGTTGAGCTATATTCAAAATAGGGTCATCATTCTATATGGTCTATCCAAATATTTATTCAGGAGATTTAAATGTCATCTGAAAAACTAGCATATGTAAACTGGCGAGAGATGATCAAGCCGGAAAAGCTTGATGTTACCACTACTTCAACATACGGAAAATTTGTATGCGAACCCCTTGAAAGAGGATATGGTATTACAATTGGTAACTCTCTGCGACGAATCATTTTGTCATCTATCTACGGCGCTGCCATTGTATCTGTGAAATTTGATGATGCCCTTCATGAATATAGTGTTATATCGGATGTTCGGGAAGATGTTTCCGAGATCATTTTAAACTTGAAAGAGTTGAAGTTGATGGTCGACGACACGGAAGATAAAATTCTGACCCTCCAGGCAAAGGGTGAAGGCAGTGTGACCGGTGCTGATATTATCAGTCCCGACGGCAGAGTTGAAATTCTTAATCCCGAACAGCATATTGCCACATTATCAAAAAATGGTGTGCTGAACATGACGATGGTTGTAAAAACCGGTAAGGGGTATGCCTTGGCATCGGTAAATAAAGACGACGATGCCCCCATTGGTACAATCCCCATCGACTCCGTATTTGCGCCCATTAAACGGGTTAAATATGTGGTGGGTACCTCTAGGATCGGCCAGAAAACCGATTATGACAAGTTGACTCTGGAAGTCTGGACAGACGGCAGTGTAACACCCGACGATTCCGTTGCCTTTGGTGCTAAAATTCTTAAGGAACAAATGAATCCCTTCATCAATTTTGATGAGGAGATGGAACCCGATGATGTGGAAGACAATGCCGATGATGCAGACCGGGGATTTAACGAAAATATTTATCGATCAGTGGATGAACTGGAGTTGTCTGTCAGAAGCTCCAATTGCCTGAAAAATGCCAGGATTCATACCATTTATCAACTGGTTCAAAAAACTGACGGTGAAATGCTTAAAACCAAGAATTTTGGTAGAAAATCCTTGAACGAAATTAAAGAAGTCCTGCATACCATGGAGCTTTCCCTGGGCATGGATCTTGAAGGATTTGACCCGCCAGAAGATGAGAACATTCAGGAAGGAGAGTAAATTCCATGAAACATAGAAAATCTGTATTAAAACTGAACAGAACCTCCAGCCATAGAAAGGCTATGTTTAGAAACATGGTAACTTCTCTGTTCAAACACAGTAGCATTAAAACCACGGAAGCCAAAGCAAAAGGACTGCGATCCATTGCGGACAAAATGATCACCCTGGCAAAAAGAGGTGATTTACATGCCAGAAGACAAGCCTTGGCATATATTCAGGAATCCGATGTTGTTCATACGCTATTTAATGAAGTTGCAGAGAAGTTTGATTCAAGACAGGGTGGTTATACAAGAATTACGAAGCTTGGACCCCGAAAAGGCGATGTCGCTTCCATGGTCCAGATTGAATTGATCTTAGATTGATCTCGCTCGTTTAGACTAAAACATCCCTGGTAGACCGATCTTAGGCAGGTCGATTTTACCAGGGATTTTTTTATGGTGAACCCGTTTTACTCAGCGTCCAGAACTTCCCGGATGTTGAATAAAAGATCCTTGTTTTGCAATGGTTTTTCAAGGTATCGACGAATACCCATTTCCAGGGCATTGGTTTTAGAAATGGTTTCACTATAGCCGGTACACAAAATGATCGGCATTCCTTTCCGGATTTGAAGGACCTCTTTTGCAAGTGTATATCCCGTCATCCGGGGCATGGTCATATCTGTAATGATTAGATCAAATTGGTCTGGATTGAGCTTAAAGTGAACAAGGGCCTCCTCACCATTTTTAAAGGAATGAACGGTGTAACCGAAACGTTCAAGCAGATCTGTTGTCAGTGCTCGGATATCTTCATCATCATCCACCACCATGATGGTTTCCTTTCCTCCCCTGGGGTCACCCATTCTGTTCACTCTTTGTTGCGTTGCTGGTTTCCTTTCAACAACCGGCAGATAGAGTGAAAAAGTGGAGCCAATTCCCGGTTGGCTTTCCACATGGATGACACCTTCATGTTCTTCAATAATGGCACGGACCAAGGCCAGGCCGAAACCAGTTCCCCTTCCCACTTCTTTGGTGGTGAAATAGGGATCGAATGCTTTTTCCAGGGTGTTTCGATCCATACCCTGGCCTGTATCTTTTACAGTCATCTTTAAATAGGGACAAGGTTTTGGTAAACTCACCGGTTGATCATCGCGTTGGGCGATATCAATTTCCTCCAATTGAACCATTAAATTTCCGCCGGTTTCAAGCATGGAATGGTAGGCATTGGTGCACAAATTCATGATGACCTGGTGCATTTGTGTAGGATCGGCCATAATCATTGATTTTGATAAAATATTTACCTGAATATCAATGGTGGTTGGAATGGAAGATCTTAACAATTGAAGGGTTTCTTTTATTACCAGATGGATTTTTAAAGGATGTTTTTTAAATTCTGTCTGGCGGCTGAAGGTTAGAATTTGTTGGACCAAGTCTGCTGCGCGCTGGGCGCCTTTTACGATTTGGTCAATATGTCTTTTTGTTTTTTCAGGGGTATCAAGGGTCATTTCCGCCAATTGGCTATAACCGAAAATGCTCGAGAGAATATTATTAAAATCATGGGCAATGCCACCGGCCAGGGTCCCCATTGCTTCCATTTTCTGGGATTTTTCAAGCTGTACCGCCAGGTGCCGTTTTTCAAATTCCGCCTGTTTCAGATTTGTGATATCCCGACCTTCTACAATGATGAATTCGACCTGTTTGGCAGTATTAAATACGGGCTTTACGGTGACATCAACATCTTTGATGTCACCGCTTCCATTTGTATTCGTTGTTTCCATTCTGACCAATTCCCCTTTAATGGCCCTTTGGATTGCATCTTGTATCCCTTTTTGACTGTTGGGATCATGGCGCCACCAGAGGGTTTCCCAAAAGGGTTTATATAGGACGTCGCTTTCAGTACATCCGGCAAAATCAAGGGCACTTTGATTGACTTCTTCAAGGATACCACTGGGAGATAGAATACCGGTATATTGGAATGACTGGTTAAAAAGCCCCCGAAGCTTGAGCTCATTTTCCACCAGTGCTGCCTGGGTATTATGGGTCTTTTGAATTTCATCATTAAGTTGTTCATGGTAATTTTCCAGGCGGTCCATGAAGGCGTTAAAATGGCTGGATACTTTCCCCAATTCATCCGGGGATTCATATTCCATCCTCCCTGAAAAATCACCCTGGCTTCCGGCTTCCAATTTTTGAATTAGTTTGTCCAGGGGTTTGGTGACCGATCGGCTGATAAAAAAGGTTAGAATAACGCAAAAAAATAACATGATTGCCAGTACTGCCATAACGAAGGTTTTAAATGTCTGTAAGGGTGAATATACTTCATCTTCATAGCTTGTGGAGGCAATAATCCAGTTGAATTCCGGCAGATATTTGAAAAGAACAATTTTTTCCCTGGGCGATGGTTCATTGGAGTTTTGCCAGGTATACCGGAGTTTTCCATTTTTTTGCTTAATGATTTGGCCTAGGATTTGTTTGGCCTTATCGGAGTGCTTAAATAAATTTGTTCCCTGGAGACTCGGGTGGATAAGCGCCTTACCGGTTATATCCATTACAAAGGCATATCCACTTTTTCCGGACTTGAAAGAAAGAATCTCCGTCCTGAAATCTTTTAGATCCACCAGATGCTTGAATTCACTCCGGTAGGAGGAAACGCCAATAATCCAGTCAAGGGGCTTAAAATAGACCATGTACAGGGCTTTGGCTTTAACTTGGGATTCCCCTGGATTTTTCCAGTTGTATTCCAGGTATCCTTCCTTGGTTTTTAATTGTTGCTTCACAAAATCGAAATTTGAAACATTGGTCCCCTTTACCTTGTCATCGGGATGGATGATTATTATACCCTTGCTGTTCAAACAATAAATATATCCGCTGATTCCAATGGATTGGTTTAGAAAAATTTCTTCAATGGTGTGAATGGCTTGTTCACGAGTTATCAAACCAGACCGGTGTTTGCTATAATAATATTCGGCAATATCCAGGTTTTTCTCGGCAATGGCCCGCAACCGGTTTTGAATGGAGATATTTGCCGAGGTCTGGATCAGGTTTGTCAAAGAAGTGGTAGTCTGACTCAGTTTATTTTCAATGCTGGTTTCCAGGATTTTTTTTGTCTGGAGGTAGGCAATGGTACTTCCGATAAGAATCAGCGGTACAAAGACTGCTAAAAATGATGCCAGCAGTTTGTTCCTGAATTTGAATTGTTTAAATAACATATACCATGGGCAATTGCATATCAAAGGGTCCAAACTATTCTTATTATGGCCAATTTTAAGGTATTATATACCGCATTTTCATAATCATTGCGATACTAAAATCATGGGCGATTAGAAAAGAGGATTTGATGACAGACCTGAAATTTTGCTGGATGAAGCGTAACCCCATGGTAAAATATTATTTTTTGCTTTGCTTTGCCTGGTATAGTCTCTTATCTGCCGCTTTTAACAAGCTCTTTGATGAATCAATGTCCTTTTCCGAGACAGTGGAAATTCCATAACTTAGGTTTACATAAAAGGGAGTCTCATTGGCAGACAAGGGGGTTGATTCCAAACGGGTTGTCACCCGGGTAACATAGTGCTCTGCCTGGGCCTTGCTGGTGGAGGGAAGGATGACAATGAATTCGTCACCGGCAAACCGGGCCACAATATCAGAATCCCGCTTGAGCCGGGACAGGCAGTCTGAAACATGACAAAGGGCGCGATCTCCATTGTCGTGTCCAAAGGTATCATTGATCGCTTTGAAGTCATCAAGATCCAGAAAAAGAAGGCTCAACTCAATCTGATACCGTCGGGCACGTTGAAATTCCCTTTCAAGGATTCGTTCCATAACCCCTCGGTTCAACAGACCTGTCAACGGGTCGTGGAAGGCTAAAAATTTTAATTGTTCATGGGCGGTGACATTTGAGAGGCACAAGGAGACCTTTAGGGCGAGCTGCTCTAACAATGAGGTGTCTATGCCGGGTTCAAACCGGGTTTTGTCCTTGTCTGCCTGGTTGATACTTCCAATGATTTTTCCATCCAGCGTAATCGGGGCAATGGCAATGGAGCCCATTTCATAGGTGGGGATCTCGGGAACCAGGGCGTGAAAAATATCCAGATTTTTATTGGCCAGCAAGGGGCGTTTGCTGTTATTTGTCACGGATAAAAACTTTTTTTGGCGGACAAAGGCAGTGGAGGTCCTTAACAGCTCAGAATCTTGAATATCATGGAGCTGTTTTGCAATATCGCTTTCTTCGATAACCGAAATCCAGATATAGCCAATGGAAAATTTATCCCGTATTTCAAATAAAAGTCTTTCAAGAAAATCCTGGAAATTTAATATGGTGAGGATACTGATCTCTATTTCATTGAATTTGCGGGCAGTATTCTCATTTTCTTTTAACCTTTGTAAAAGAGAGTGTGGAATCTCCATTTTTCATAATCCTGATAGTTTAAATTTCCAGATCCTGTATTCAACAATACCATTTCTTTACCTTCCTTTAATGGGCATGGACCAGAAAGTCAACTGTCAAAATCGTTTTAGGGGATTTTAGGCAAATCCACCGGGCCGATGGATTAATAACCACCAGAATAGTTCTGTTTTTATCAGTGTTCTTGACTTTGCAGACGGGTTTGATAAATAGAGGGCAGATTATTTCTCAAACGGTTTAAGGGAAAAGCATATGGAAACCATACGTATTCGCAATGGATCCCTTATGGGGTGTGCGGCATTTGTCATTGTGGTAGCCGGGATGAAGGCTGCTTCTGTCCTGGTTGTTCCCTTTCTTCTGGCAGTCTTTCTTGCCATTATCTGTGCGCCGCCCTTATTCTGGCTGCAAAAAAAAAGGATCCCCAGTATTGCGGCAATTTTGATTCTCATGCTCGGGGTAATAGTGGTTCAAATGGTGTTGGTAACCCTTGTTTCTTCTTCCATTGTTGATTTTTCTAACAATATTCCTTTCTACCAGGAACGGCTCATGGCTCTGATTCACAGGGTTATAGGGGTTTTGTCCCGGTATGGGGTTCATGTGGATGCGGCTAAATTGACCCAAATGTTTGACCCAGGCCATATTTTCAAGCTGGCGGCAAATACACTGAACGGCCTGGGAGGTGTGCTGACCAATACCTTTTTTGTCTTTTTGACCTTTTTGTTCATCCTTTCCGAGGCAGCCGGGTTTCCCAATAAACTGAGGGCACTTTCCAGTGGCCGGAATGCCGATCTGAGCCGCTATTCTGAAATTACCATGGGGGTGAACCAATACCTTGGTATTAAAACACTGACAAGTCTTGCAACGGGTCTGGCCATTTTCCTGTGGCTGGTGGTGCAGGGGGTTGATTACCCGGTGATGTGGGGGGTTTTTGCCTTTTTATTCAATTATATTCCTAATATCGGATCTATTATTGCTGCGGTTCCAACCGTCTTATTGGCCCTGGTTCAGCTGGGGCCCGTGCCGGCTGCTTTCGTGGGATTGGGCTTCTTGACCGTGAACACAGTTGTGGGCAGTGTGATTGAACCACGGATCATGGGGAAAGGAATCGGATTGTCCGCCCTGGTTGTTTTTCTTTCCCTGGCATTTTGGGGATGGGTTCTGGGGCCGGTGGGGATGCTGCTTTCTGTCCCCCTGACCATGGCGGTCAAAATTGCCCTTGGGGGCGGGGACTCAACCCGATGGCTGTCTATCCTTCTGGGCTCAAACAAGGAGGCGGCTGCATTTTTGATGGAACAAGAAAACAGGTCTTAAACACCACTTTAACGAACATCTCCTTTAAAATTATCCGCCAATGGAGTTCATATGACTGATGGGAATGTTTTTGTCTTTCAGATCATTGAGAGAGTGAAACAGGGGCTTGTGGGTCAGGCTTGATTCAATGATCGATTTTAATTGGTGATCAGATGCCCCAGCGCGCAGGGGGGTTAGAATATCTTGTTCATAATCATTCAAAAGACAGGGGCGCAGGTTTCCCCGGGAGGTCAGTCTCAGTCTGTTGCACTCAGAGCAAAAATGGGAAGAGATGGGGGTAATAAATCCCACCACCCCTTGGGCATTGGCCAGTTTGAATTTCTTGGCAGGTCCGTCGTTATATTCCCTTTCCATGGGAATCAGTGGGCCTAAGCTGGATTCAATTCTATCTTGTATTTCCCGGGTCAGGATCTGCTGCTGACTTTCAATATCTGAGTCCCCCATGGGCATATACTCGATAAACCGAATATGAAAAGGGTATTTCAGGGTGAGGCCGGCAATGGCACAAATCTCATCATCATTGAAGCCCCTGAGGGCCACGGCATTGATTTTAATGGGGGAGATGCCAAGCTCATGGGCTGCCATGATGGAATCCCATACCCGGTGGAACCGATCCCTGTTGGTGATAGCTGCAAATTTGGCGGGGTCAAGGGTGTCCAGGCTGAAATTTAATCGGTGTATCCCCATCTGGATCAGAGATTTTATTTTATCCCGGGTTAAAAGAGCACCATTGGTGGTAATGGAAATATCCTGGAGGGCATCAAGTTGACACAATTGTTCCAGAAAAGAGAAGATCCCTTTACGGACAAAGGGTTCCCCCCCGGTGATTCTTACCTTTGTGATTCCCAGTTCACAGCCAAGACGGGTAATCCGCAAGATTTCTTCATACCGGGCAATTTTGTCATGCTCAATGACGGAGAAAGGAGACGAGGGAACACAATAACGACACCGAAAATTGCACCGGTCTGTGACGGATATTCGCAGATAATTGATGGTTCGATTGCCGGCAATCATGAGTTATTGTCGCTATAATAGCTAAGCAGTTCATCCACAAGGCCTGGGATGGTATAGGGATTGGCTTCAAGATCCGGTTCAATGCCAAGGGCTCTTGCCGTATCCGAGGTGATGGGTCCGATACTGGCAATGGTGACCCCTTTTAACAACTTGGCAGCATCTTGGGATTCCAGCAATGACATGAAATTTGAGACAGTGGAGGAACTGGTAAAGGTCACAGCATCAATTTCTTGGTCGGTGAGCAGGGAAATCAGCGTTTCTTTGTCATCATCGCACAGGATGGTTTCATAGGCCGTCACCTCATCCACACTAGCCCCCATTTTAATCAGCTCTTCGGGTAAAATGGTTCTGGCCACCTTTGCCCGGGGCAGCAGCACCTTTTTTCCCTGCATATCCATATGTGAAAATGCATCCACCACCGACTCGGCCCGGTATGTTTCGGGCAGGATGTCACTGATGATGCCGTAGTCGGCCAACCGTTCCTTGGTAACCGGACCGATGCAGGCAAATTTTAAATGGCCCAGGGCCCTGACATCCTTGCCCATGTCAAAGAGGGTGTCAAAGAAAGATTTGACCCCGTTGACACTGGTCAGTACCAGCCAGTCATAGTGGTTCAGGTTATCAATGGCTTTTTTGAGGGGAGCCGTATCTTCGGCCGGGATAATTTTAATGGTGGGGATTTCAAGACAGTGGGCACCCAGCTTGGTGAGTTGGGAGACAAGGCCGCTGGCCTGGGCCCGGGCCCGGGTGATGACAATCCGTTTACCGAACAAGGGCTTTTTGTCAAACCAGGCAAGTTCTTTTCTAAGGGAAACCACATGGCCCACCACAATGATGGCAGGCGATTTCAGGCCTGCTTTGTTTACCACTTCCACAATGGTCTCAAGGGTACCGGTTACGGTCTGCTGCCGGCTGGTGGTTCCCCAGCGGACAAGGGCCACCGGTGTGTCTGCGGGTTTGCCGTTTGCCACAAGGTTTTTAACGATATTTCTCAGGTTTTTAACCCCCATGAGAAAGACCAGGGTGGCATTGGATTTGGCAAATACATCCCATTGCATGCTTGAGTCTTGTTTATTGGGATTCTCATGGCCGGTGATAAAGGAAACAAAGGAGGTATGATCCCTGTGGGTTACGGGAATCCCTGCATAGGCCGGGGCGGCAATGGCCGAGGTGACCCCCGGGATTACTTCATACTGGACCCCGTGCTCCAAAAGCAGCTGGGCCTCTTCTCCCCCCCGTCCAAAGACAAAGGGATCCCCGCCCTTCAGCCGGGCCACGGACAATCCCTGCTTTGCCTTGTCCACCAGCAATAAATTGATCTTATCCTGGGTCAGGGTATGATCCCCACCTTTTTTACCCACGTAAATAATTTCGGCCTCTTGTCTGGCATACTTCAGCAGAAAGGGGGAGGCCAGGTAGTCATAGACCACCACATCGGCGGATTCAATACATTCTTTTGCCCGTATGGTTAAAAGACCCGGGTCTCCGGGACCTGCCCCAATAAGATATACCGTGCCTGTTTTATCAGTCATTTGAGTTTAAACTCTCCAATATTTGTTTTCCGCCATTATCAAGCAATTGAGTTGCAAGCCCTCGACCGTGGTCTTCAATGGTAGACACGGGGGAGGCTTCAGGACAGGTAGCTTGTCGTTTAATAACTTTTCGACCGTCTTCCGAGGCCACCAATGCGGTCAGGATTACCTGGTTGTCCTTGATCTGGGCATAACAGGCCACCGGGATGTGGCAGGAGCCTTCGATCTGTTTGAGAAATGCCCGTTCTCCTGTGACGCAGAGCCGGGTGGGGCCATGGTCCAGCCGTTCCATGACAGGGGATATGTCCCTGTCATTTTCCCGGGTTTGGATGCACAGCGCCCCTTGGCCCACTGCCGGAACCATGAGGACTTCATCCAGATATTGGGTGATTTCATGTTCCTGGCCCAACCGTATCAGGCCTGCCGCTGCCAGAACAATGGCATCGTAATCCCCAGCTTTTAGTTTTTTGAGCCGGGTATCCAGATTTCCCCTGATGGACAAAATTTCAAGGTCTGGCCGGGCTGCTTTCAGCTGGGAGCCCCGTCGAAGACTGGAGGTGCCGATTCTGGCCTTGGCCGGGTAGTCGGCCAAAAGTTTGTTTTCCCGTGAAATCATTACATCAAAGGGGTTTTCCCTTTCGGGTATGGCACCGATGACAAGTCCTTCGGGCATTTCTCCGGGCATGTCTTTCATGCTGTGGACGGCAAGGTCGATCTCCTTGTTCAAGAGGGCTGTTTCAATCTCTTTGACAAATAGTCCCTTTCCCCCCACCAGGGCCAGGGGACGGTCGGTGATCCTGTCTCCTTTGGTGGAAATGGTGATAACTTCCACTTTAAGTTCCGGAAAAAGCGTTTCAATACGAGATTTGACATGATGGGCCTGCCACAGGGCAAGCTGGCTTCCCCTTGTGCCGATGCGGATGTTTTTTTTCATGAACGCTATCCCATACCGCATGAGCTGCAGTTGGTGGAGGAACAGCCGCTGCAGGCAGAAGCGCCTGCTGAAGTGGTCACCTGGGGGGCGCCGCTGGCCCCGGTGGATTTGGACACAAACCCGCAGGTGGACATGAGCCGGGACAGGTCCTGGCTGTCGCAGTCAGGGCATTGGGGTTTAAAACTTCCCATGACAAGGGTTTCAAATTTTTTTTTACAGGCATTGCATTTATATTCGTAAATTGGCATTGGTTTATAACCTCTTATCTTTTAAATATTTAATAATCAAATTAATATAGTGGCTAAACAGGTGTTTTTCAAGGCATCAATTTGGTTATTTTTATTTTTGATTAAGCTGATTTAATGGTGGTGGTCCGGGTGGCTTCTAACTTGTCACAGATTTTCTGGATCTGTTTTAGGCGGTTTTTGAACAGGAGACTGTCCGGTTCCAATGCCACACTTCGATTGGCAAAGTTCAAGGCTATCTTCAGGTTTTTCCCCTGAAGTGCCATGGCCTGGGCATATCCGGATAGAGAAATGGCATCCGATGGGTTCAGCTTCAAGGCCTTGTTAAATTCAGCGCTTGCTCGTTGGGGATCTTTTTTACCTAGCTTATCCAGGAAAATTTCTCCCTTCATTCTAAAGGCTGTGGCGGCATCTGGATTTAACCTGGCTGCCGCGTCAAGATGGGGCAGAGACCTTTGCCAGTGTTCCTGCTTAAACAGCAGTTGTCCCAAAAGCAGTTCAATTTCAAATAGGTTCTGGTCAATGCCATGGGCTTTTTTAAGATAGAGGATGGCCTTGTCCTCATCTTCATTGATTCGATGGACCAGGCCGATATTATAGATGACCATCACCTCCCTGGGATTAATGGCAATGGCCTTTTCAAATTCTTTTTTTGCCTGGTCGATTTTGCCTATGACGCCGTAACAGACCCCGAGGCTGTTGATGAGATTAATGTTTTGGGGTGCTATCTCAAGGCCTCGTTTATATTCCTGGATGGCTCGGTTATAGTGGTTGAGCTGGTAAAGCCGGTCTCCGCTGATGTTCAGGGAAACGGCATCAAAATAAATCATGTGATTGGGTCCGAAAAAAGCCGCATGGTCAATGGCCTTGAGGGCATTGCCCGGAATATCGTTTTGTTTAAAGGCGTGGAAGGGGAAGGTGGCAACTCCCATGAGGATATCGGCTTTCAGCGCCGTTGATATTTTTTCCTTTAACAGGGAAAGGAGGCGGGATCCATTTTCCTCTTTGATATAGTCCCAGAATACCAGGGCAAATGAGGTGTCATCCAGGCTTTCCCAGAGTCCCCGTTCTTTGTCCAGAACCGAGTGAAAGCAGGCTTCAAAAATATCCTTTGCCCTTTCCTTTGTTTTCCCGGATGCGCTTTCTGATATCTGAACCACGGCACAGATAAAGGCATCCCCTGGTATATCCGCCGCTGCAAGACGGGTATTCAAGGTTTCAATCTGTTGGGTCTGGTCATGGAGAAGGTCAGAAAAAAAAGTTTTGGGCGGTTGAATGGGGTGCCCGTCTGACTCGGCTTTTAAAAAATGGATTTCCTTTGATGTAAATTTATGAATCATTTTTTTAATAGTATTTCTCCAAGGTTTTTTGAAATAATTTCGTCCTGCCCTGTTTGAATGGTTCTGGGATCTATTATGTAGCGATCTCCCTCTATTCTGCCGATGATGGCAGGAGATGCCTGGCGCAGGCTTTTTTCAAGGTGTGCAACCGACATGTTTTCCGGGCGTATGGTGATACATTGGGTGGGCAATTTAAGCTCTGGGAATGACCCGCCCCCGGGCCTTGATTCCAGGTCTTCCAGTTCTACCCGGGCGGTGGTATGAATGATTTTTTTGATCTGTTTTTCCAGGTTCCTGGCCTTTTTGCAGGTCTGGTCATAGGACATGGTCAGCATTCTCAAGGTGGGGATCTCCCTGATGGCACGTTTTTCATCCCTATAAAGCTTTAAGGTGGCTTCCAGAGCGCTCAGGGTGAGTTTGTCAATTCGCAAAGCCCGGGTCAGGGGGTTGGCCTTAATTCTTTCAATGGCCTCTTTTTTTCCTACAATAATCCCGGATTGAGGGCCTCCTAAAAGCTTATCACCGCTGAAGGTGACCACGTCAATTCCCGATGAGATTGAATCTCCCACCAGGGGTTCTGCCGGAAGTCCATACTTGGAGAAATTGATGAGGGTTCCGCTGCCAAGATCTTCCATCACCGGGATGTTCTTTTTTTTCCCTAATTCAGACAGCTCATCAAGTCCGACACTGGCGGTAAACCCCTCTATTTTGTAATTGCTGGTATGTACCTTGAGAAAAAGGCCGGTGTTTTGTGTAACCGCCTGTTCATAATCCCTTAAATGGGTCCTGTTGGTGGTGCCCACTTCTTTTAAATGACATCCACTTCTGGACATGATATCCGGTATCCTGAAGGATCCGCCGATTTCAACCAGCTCCCCCCGGGAAACCACCACTTCGGTATCCTTTGCCAGGGTATTTAAGGCCAGTAAAACCGCCCCGGCATTGTTGTTGACGGCAATGGCACTCTGGGCGCCTGTCAGTTCACAGATCAAGCTTTCCACAGCCGTATACCGGATTCCCCGTTTGCCGGTTGAAAGATTCAGTTCCAGGTTGGAGTAGGACTGGGAAATGGTTTGGATGTTTTTCAGGGCATCCTCGCACAGCAGCGCTCGACCCAGGTTGGTGTGAAGGACCACTCCGGTGGCATTGATCACCGGGACCAGCTTGTTTTTGATTCGTTCCCGGGCAGCATCAAGGGTTTGTTGAATAATCTTGTTGCTTTGAATATCTGTGGTATGGTTGTCAAGGATATCTTGACGGATGTTTCCTAAAATTGAGCGGATGGATTCAAGGATAACCTTCCGGGGGATTTCAACGAACCGCTCATCCCCTTTAATGCTTTCCAGAAGATGGTCCACCCCTGGAAGGTCTCTTAACTGCTGGTGTTTGTCTGTAGGGGGCATTTTTGTTTTTTTCTCGGCCTTTATTCGTTAGTATTCATGACATTTAAGGGGGTGGCATCAATGATTTCCGGTATATCTGCCAGGGTGAGTCCAAGATGTGCAATAACAGGGCCGATACTTTGGGTCTGCATTTTTTCAAGGTCATGGCCGGTATGAAATTTTTCCATCAAGAGGTCGGCAAGGTAGACAATATAAACAAGGTTCTTGTTGTCTTCTGCTTCTTCCGGGTGGTGGTGGTGGCGGATGACCTGGGAAAGAGCCCTGGAAAACTGCCATTTTTTGGCCAGGAAAGCGCCTACTTCACAATGGGTGATGCCCAGCAGTTTTTTTTCTGCACTGAGAAAACTTTGTGTTTCCAGGCTGAGATCTCTGAATAACAGCGGGGCCCGGTCTGATATGTACTGGTCCAGAATTACCTTGCCGATATCATGGAGAAGTCCTGCGGTATAGGCCTTATTGGCAATAGCTTTTCCTGTTTTTTTTGCGATGGTTTCAGCCGTTATTGCCACCCCCACGGCGTGGAAAAACAAGCCGCCCCGGCACAGGGAATATCCGGATGTCCCGGTCTGATTATAGTAAGCATTCACTGCTGCCGTGATAACAGATTTAATTAGCAAGTCCTCCCCCAGCAATAAAACAGCATCGGTGAGGGTTTCAATTTTGACGGGGCCGGAAAACATGGCGGAATTGCACAATTTGAGGGTCTGACCGCTCAATACCTGGTCCTGGGAAAGTTCCCGGGTAATATCTGTTATTCCGAAACGGTTTTCCTGAACCATCCTGAAGATTTTCAAGGCGGCCTGGGGAATGGGTTTGATGGTTTCAATGGTTTTTTTAATATCATCCAGGGTGGGTGGGGTAAGGTCTTGCTGGGATTTGCAGACATCCTCCCAAGCTGGATTGATGGTGGTTTTACCTGTTCGCATGTTGAGCTCAAGGGTGCAGATAAAAAAACCGCCGGTTTCAGATTTGATAACCTCAATGTTATGGCGTTGTAAGATTTTTCTTGCAATGTCAGCAGACCGCCCGCCAATATCCAACCCGATGTCCTGGTGGGAAACCGGTCCCACAAGAGCGCCTCCGGCAATGACCGCCTTGATATTTTGAGGGGAACTGCCCAAGCCTATGAACTGGTTGATCAGTATGGGGATTCCAGTGGATGCATATTTTTCCGGAAAATGAGCCCCTGCACTCCCCAGGGGTTCGGGAAGCAGTATATGAATCATTCCACCGATTTTAAGAGCCGTATCATAAAGGGCTACCCCCAGGCAAGTGCCCAGATAGGCCTGGTAGATACTTGAGGATCTTATATCCGCTTTCAGAAACCCCGCAGCAATATGTTCAATTCTCTGATAACTCATGTGTCAGTCTAATATTATCCACATTAAAAATTGTAATTAATATCATTAATCCTCCAAAGGTTTCAACCCTTATCTGATTGTTCTAAACACCGGACTTGGTTAACGAGTCGTTTTTGACCCTTGTCAGAGGGTGTGTTTCTTAAAAGGCGGAGGAAAATTCCAGGTACTTAGGATTCTTTGTAAAGGGCTAGAACCCCAGATCGGGCAAGCCTTTTGATACCAAAGGGCTCAAGTTTTTCCAGGAGGATGTCAATGGTATCTTCATCTCCTGTGACTTCAAACATATATTGCTGCGTTCCTTCATCCATCATGGTTCCGTTGAAGTCGGCAATAATTTCTTTTATTGTTGACTGGTTTTCAGGCTTGGCCTTGACGCAGATCAGTGCCATTTCTCGTTTGATGGCTTTTTCTCCGGTCATGTCCCGAAGTTTGATGACATTGACAAGGCGCTTGATCTGTTTCATGCATTGTTCAAGCAGCAAGGGATTGGCATGGGTGGTGATGGTGATTCTGGACATTTTCGGGTTTGCCGTGGGCGCACCGCAGATGGTTTCAATATTATACCCTCTTCCGGCAAAAAGGCCTGTGATTCTGGCAGTTACACCAGGTTCATTTTCAACCAGCATGGTAAGGGTGTATTTTGTCGTGTTCATTTAAATCCTTTGGTTTTTTTTTGCTTTTTTATGTCCCAGGGGGAGGATCAGGCAGTTGCCATATCCAGTTCCGTCACGGTTTTGTTCCTTCCGTTTTCCTTTGCAAAATAAAGGGCATTATCAGCGCGTTGGATCAGGGATTTAACCGTCTCCTCTGGTTTATATTGGGCCACACCAAGGGAAATGGTAATGGCGCCGATGGATTGGCCTGAATTTTTGGCAACCCATCTCATGGTTTGAAGATTTTTTCTGATCTGCTCGGCGAGAATAAAGGCTCCTTTCAGAGGGGTGTCGGGCAGGATAAGGATAAATTCTTCTCCCCCAAAACGTGCGGCAGTATCCTTGCCTTTGATATGTTCATTGAGCAGCCTGGAAAGCATTTTTAACACGTTGTCCCCGATGAGATGGCCATGGGTGTCATTGACCTTTTTAAAATGATCAATGTCTGTGAAGATGATGGAAAAAGCCTTTTTATGGGTGATAGAATACTGCTGTGCTTCAGATATGGCTTCATCAAACCCTCTCCGGTTTAACAGACCGGTGAGTATATCCGTTTTTGCTGCCTGTTTTATCCCTTTCAGTTCCTCGTTCAGGGTGCTGATTTCCGAAATCGTTTCATCCATCTTTTTTTTAAGGTTCCGGCTGGATGTCACCACTGATTTTGTTTTCAACACAATTTCCTGGGCAATGGCTGAGGCATCCTCTATTGAGGTCGTCCGGCTCAGTTTCTTGGCATGGTTTTTCAATGAATTGCCCTGGTCATCCAGTTCGTCGCCAGAATTGCCCAATTGCCTGGCCATTTCCGTAAGAATTGTCTGAAATTCACTGCCTTTTTTTTCTGCCAGAAGCACCTGATTGTTTACCACATGTTTTCTGAACAATTTGAGGACGATTTCAAAGGAGATATCAATTTCATTTTTTTGCAGGGCCTGTATATCGGCGAGCAATTTCTCATTTCTCCCAGTGGTATATTCATACCACAATGCATAGGTTATGGGATTATACGGAAGATTATACTGGGAAATATATTGGAGGGTCAGCCGTAGATATTTTCCTGACGCATCGATGGATTCCGGATATATATTATCTAACATGCATCACCCTGATTTCCTGCCTTTTTGTCAAGCTGTTGACGAAGAAGTGAACCAATCTCTTCCATGGTAAAGGGCTTTTTAATAAAAGTTGTACAAGAGTTCTGAATTTCAAATACCTGGTCGTGGACAATCTCATCTTCAGCATATCCGGACATGAAGATGACGTTGATATCCGGGTTTAATGTTCTGATTTTATTTACCATCGCAAGTCCGCCGCCGTCGGGCATGACAATGTCGGAGAGTATCAGATCAATGGGTACCTTTTGATCAGTGAAAAGCTCGACTGCTCTTTGGGGGGAGTCTGCTTCAATGACTGTATAGTCAATCCTTTTAACCATTTCAGCCGCTGCCGTCCTGGCATTTTTATTGTCGTCCACGATGAGGATTGTTTTTTTTAAAGACTGATTTCCCATGGGGTGAAGTTCAGAAATTTTTTTGTTTAACCGGCTGTTTTCCATACGAAGAGACCTGATTTCTGCAATGAGTTCGTCCCTGGATTTTTCTTTGTCGTTCATGTACAAATTTATCCCCCTTTGAAACAATGAATTGCAACTGACCTTTAGTAAAACCTGGGCTGGAGTGTATTTGTTACCAGATTCGATTCAAACATTCAAATATATTTTAATCGGGATTCTGATTTTGTATTAAATAATTGAGCCTCAGCAGATGGAGCCTCTCATAGGAGATCTCCTGGTCCAGGTGGAGAAAGACAGGCTTCAGCGCCAGGGTTCCCTGTTCTTCAAAGGCCTGTTTCACCCGTTCCCATGTGTCAGGGTCTGTATTGGACAATTGGATGAATTCACGGGTCTCTCTCAGGATAAACCCCCCACGGATATAGGCCCCTAAATGGGTGAGAACCGTGATTAGTTTGATCTGGTTTGTGTCGGCAAGTTTCTGGGCAGAGATTCCGGTGTTGAAAAGATCTCCAAAATATTGATACCGGGGTGGTTTGTCCCCGGCAGACCGGGTTCTTTTTTTGGGGGGGGGAACATCAAACCGGTCCATCTCATCAATTTGGTTTTCATTGCAATATGCCTGGATTTCATCTAAAAATGTTCGGCCAAATGTCTCTCGTTTATAGGCGCCAATGCCATGGATATGGTCAAGGGATTCCTTTGAACTAGGGAAAATATGGGCCATTTGCGTCAGGGTCTTGTCCGTCAGTATGGCATAGGGGGGCAGACCCATCTGGTCAGCCAAACCTTTTCGTTTTTGTCGTAACCTCTCAAATAATTTATTGTCACAGGATGCCATGGCAAACCCTTTGTCTGTGACAACGGGTGTTCTGTTAAATTTGGGTGCCTTGACAACTTGTTCTTCTTTGAAAACGGTCCAGGCCCTGGGGGTAAGTTTCAGGCTGCCGTGGGGAGCTGTGGTGACCATCAGCCCCTGGGCCAGAAGTTGTTCACAGATAAATTTCCATTCCTGGGCAGCCAGTTCTTTTCCGATCCCATAGGTGGATAATTGGTCATGGGCGAATTGCAAAACTTTTTTTGCCCTTGAGCCCCTGAGGACATCAATAATATGGTTGGCACCAAAGATCTCCTCGGTTCGTTTGACACAGGATAAAAATTTTTGGGCAAACAGGGTGATGTCTATTTGTTCCTGTTGATCGGGCCGACAGTTTTTACACAGTTGGCAGTTCCCGGGAAAAGATTCTCCAAAATACCCAAGCAGGGGATTTCGAAGGCAAAGTTCTGACCGGGCAAAGGCAAGCATGGCTGCCAGTTTCTCCTGTTCCACCGCCTGGATGTCGGCTTCTTTTTGCAGGATAAACCGGGTGATGGTCTGGGTGTCAGCCTGGGAATACAGCAACAGGCAATCGGATCTGAGCCCGTCCCGTCCGGCCCTTCCGATTTGCTGGTAATAGGTCTCAATGTTTTTGGGCAGGTCATACTGGACAATAAACCTCACATCTGGTTTATCAATGCCCATGCCAAAGGCAATGGTGGCCACCATGATCTGGATATCGTCCCGGATGAATCCCAGCTGATTCTGACGGCGTTGCTCATCCTCTAACCCGGCATGGTAGGGCTTTGCCAAGAATCCATTGGCCGTTAATACCTCGCATAGCATGTTCACGGATTTGCGGGTGGTACAATAAACAATTCCGGATTCCCTGGGAAATTTTTTAATAAAATTGAGTAATTGGGCCTGGGGGTCATTTTTGATCTGAACATCCAAAAATAGATTGTCCCGGTTAAAGCTGCCCATGAAAAAATTGGCCGGCGGAATATTAAACAGGGTTAAAATATCGGTCCGGACCTGGGGGGTGGCCGTGGCGGTAAGGGCCATGACAACTGCATGGGGAATTTTTTTTCTAAATTTTTGAACCTGGCGGTATTCCGGTCTGAAATCGTGCCCCCATTCAGACACACAATGGGCTTCATCCACCGCCAAGAGGTCTATGGGAAGTTTTTCCAGCAATTCCAGAGTTCTTTGCATCATCAATGTTTCCGGGGCCAGGTACAATAATTTAACCTTGTTTGCCTGGAGAAGACGGATATTGTTGCCATAGGCTTCCGGGGTCAGCATGCTGTTTAAACAGACAGCAGGGATTCCGGTTTGGGTCAGTTGGCCAATCTGGTCTTCCATCAGGGAAATCAGGGGAGAGACCACAATGGTAAGGCCCTTGAATATTATGGCCGGTATGATATAGCAAAGGGACTTGCCACCGCCGGTGGGCAGCACCACGACCGTGTCCTGACGGTTTAGCACCCCTTTAATAACCGCTTCCTGGAAGGGTTTAAAGGACGGGTATCCAAATGTTTTTTCTAAAATTGTTTTTGCCTGGTCCATCATAGGGTATTTTCTCTCCTTTTCCCTATTATATATTTGATTGTATGCTCTGGGATCAAGGTTTTTTTTCACCCCTAAAAAAAAGTATGATGGAGGAAGCCTTTTAACGGAGAATGCGTTTGGAAATCTATTTTTGGACGCATCCCATTTACTGTGATAAAGAATACCTCACAATAGATTTGGTGGGAAAACAAAAGGAAAAGACCATGGAAAAAAAAATACCGGAATTGGCGAAGATTTATTCATCCTTTGCCCAGGGGACAAAGGTATACACAGACCAGGGGGCCTGTCAAAAAGGCTGCAGCTTTTGCTGTACCGATGCCGGCAGTATTGATACGACAAGCCTGGAAGGATTGCAGATCCAACGTGCTATAAAGGCCCTTCCCCGGGCCCGGCAAACCTCCCTGAACAAGGCCTTGGCCAAAAATATCAGGAAAAGAGAAAAACGAGAGACCCATCCCTGTCCCTTTTTGTTGAAAAACAGGGCCTGCATGATTTACCCGGTCAGACCCTTTGCCTGTCGCAGGATCTATTCCAATCATGTTTGCACCCGGGAAAATCCCCCCCAGGTCAACCGCCAGGTCATGGACATGGCGACCCAGTCCATCAGGGCGCTGCAACAGTTAGATGACACCGGGTATTCCGGCCATATCTCTTTTGTTCTCCACATGCTGGATACCCCTGCTTTTTTAGAAACTTATCTGGCCGGGGAATTCAAACCCGAGGCCATCATGCGCTTTGGAAAATCCCATGGAATTATTATTAATAAAATGATGATATAGGGGAACCTGCCAAAATTTCAAATCAAAGCTCCCAAATAAATTTTTGAAATAATCGAGCTCACCATCACCGGCCGGGGTGGAATGCAGTTCACTGATTGAACAATTCTGACAGGTTCTAAATTCCGCTACGCTGAAGGCTGAACCTGTACACAATTGCAATCAACGATTCTCCCGCATCCCACCCCAGCCTC
The DNA here is from genome assembly GCF_055382125.1 of Desulfoconvexum algidum. Taxonomy (NCBI): domain Bacteria; kingdom Pseudomonadati; phylum Thermodesulfobacteriota; class Desulfobacteria; order Desulfobacterales; family Desulfobacteraceae; genus Desulfoconvexum; species Desulfoconvexum algidum. The sequence goes on from NZ_AP042394.1 coordinate 960,760, forward strand.
CAAGGCAGCGTCTATTGGTTTTAATGATTTCATTTTAGGGTATCAAAAATTCAAAAATATAAGTCATATTTAGGCGGTGTATTATCAGGATCAGCGTATATCCTATTCCATTAGATTTTGGAAACCTGTTATTATATTATCGAGTGGTGTTCAAAAAAAATCTGAATCGGAATGTTTCTAATGAATAAAGTTGATTTGCATTGTTATGTGATTTTTATGGACTTATTAAAAGTTTAATGTTGCTTCATATCCAATGCGATCCAAATTATGAGCATTTTCGTGCAACATTTTTTTTATTGATTCAATTCTGATTATATCGTTATTTATTATTGAGATATGAATCATCATATCTTTTTGTTTTGGTGAAATTACCACTTCAAATTTGTACTTAACAAATTGGTTGTTATGAATTTCGATAAAGGCGTCTTCAATCTTCTGAAGAATTAAATCCATCTTTTTTTCATTAATGAAAAGGCTCTTAGAAAATACTGAAAGAGGTGATTTCAGTTTACTTTCAAGGCCCTTAGCTAAAAATGCCTTTGCAAGAATAAAGTTAAGAAGAAGTGCCAACTCAGATAAATTATCAAGTCTATATTTCATATTTTTTTTCTTATTATTTCATACACATAAACGTTTCCAAACAAGCGGTATAGTGAAGGAATGCAACATCTTATTCAAAACACCAACCACATAATATGGTATATTATTTTTTTTATCCATAGTTTCAATGGTAAATTTAATTGGAAAAAGACATTCCAGTTTGAAATCATGGTTTTAGAAACTCTATACATTGTTTACCGGATATATAATCGAATTAAAAATTAAAAATTTATTTTTTTTGGGAGGGGGTATCTTCATAATCAAAAATTTTGAGTAATCAGTTTTTGGCCTTAGTTGGTTTTTTTCTGACCGGATATAAATGAGGATAGGTGCTGTATAGGAGTTTGGGGTGGGTTGCGGGCGAACCATTGATTGCAATTGTGTACAGGTTTTTAATGGAGTTGGGCGTTAAGAAAGACGTGCTGTTTGAGGACCTACTGGACCGCAGTTCACGGCTTTTAGCCCGGCGGAATTTAGAACCTGTAGGAATTGTTCAATCAGTGAGCTGCAACCCATTCCAACCGGTGGAATAATGTCATTCCCAATCTCAGTTTCAATTTCAATTTCAATTTTTTAAGCCTTTATGTGATTGCTTTTAACGCAACAGGTCTGCCGGGTTTATTTACCTTGAGAAAATTTTACCCTGGGCAAATTTTACCCTGGGAAAATTTATTGCGATTATGGTATGATTTTAAATTTTATGACCCCTCTTAGGAAGGATATTTTATGCAGAAAACAGGTAAGGATTATATGGTATTTCCCTTGGATTTTGCCTCACTCAAAGAGGCAAAATCCTATGTCCGTCTTTTGGACGGCCATGTGGGGATGTTCAAGATCGGTCTGGAACTCTTTATTGACCAGGGGCCTTGTGTGGTGTCAATGGTAAGACAGTTGAGTGATGCAAAGATTTTTCTGGACTTAAAGCTCCATGATATTTCCGCCACGGTAAAGCGGGCCATGGGCCGGGTTGCCAATCTGGGGGTGGATCTGGTTACGGTCCATTGTGCGTCTGTCCGGATGCTTGAAATGGCAGTGGAAGGGGGCAGGGGGAAAACAGGGGTGCTGGGGGTGACCCTTTTAACGGATAATGATTCAACGACAGTTGAAGCCGGCGGGTTTAAGGAAAAATATGTGAACGACCCCAATGAACTGGTGCTGGTCCGGGCTTGCATGGCCCAGAGAGCCGGGTGTGCCGGGGTGGTCTGTTCAGGAAGGGAGGCGGCGCAGATTAAACAGGAATTTGGTCGGGATTTTCTGGCGGTGACGCCGGGGATACGGCCGGAATGGAGCCTGCTTGAAAATGATGATCAAAAAAGGGTTACAACCCCGGCCCAGGCAGTAAAGCAGGGAAGTGACCTCATTGTCATTGGAAGGCCTATCCGGGATGCGGCTGACCCTGCCGGGGCAGCCCAGCGAGTGGTCCGGGAAATTGATGCTGTCCTGGGAATACAAACCCCGGGCGGTTGATCCCTGCCCGGGTTCATTGACCTATTCTTCCCGGTCCAGGCCAAAGGCGGTGTGCAGGGTCCTAACGGCAAGCTCTGCATACTTTTCAAGGATAACACAGGAGATCCGGATCTCGGAAGTGGAGATCAAACGGATATTAATATTTTCAGAAGCTAGGGCTTCGAACATGATGGCAGCAACCCCGGAATGGCTTTTCATGCCCAGACCGATTACAGAGACCTTGGCAATATCTTTGGCAATAAGCACTTCCCCCGCACTTATTTCCTTTGCTACTTTTTCGGAAATTTCCTTGGCCCGATCAAAGTCATCCTTGGTCACCGTGAAGGTCAGGTCAGTTTCCCCGCCGGACCGGGTGTTCTGGATGATCATATCCACCATGATTTCCGCCCTTGCAAGGGGGCCGAATATCTTTGCAGATACGCCGGGCTGATCCGGTACCCGTTTCAGGGTGATCCTTGCTTCATTCATATCACAGGTAATGCCTGAGACGATGGCACTTTCCATATCAGCACTTTCATTGATGACCATTGTTCCTTCCTCCTCATTGAATGATGACCGGACATGTAAGGGTACATTAAATTTTTTGGCAAATTCAACCGATCGAATCTGAAGCACCTTGGCGCCTAAAATCGCCATTTCAAGCATTTCTTCATAGGAAATTGTTGATATCTTTCTGGCCGCACTGCAGATCCTGGGGTCTGTGGTATAAACCCCGTCGACATCGGTGAAGATCTCACAGACATCCGCCTTCAGGGAGGAGGCAATGGCAACGGCCGAGGTGTCGGAACCTCCCCTGCCCAGGGTGGTGATATCTCCGTTATCATCAATCCCCTGAAAACCCGCCATAACCGCAATAATCCCGTTATCAAGGGCCAATTGAATTTTGTTGCAATCGATGTTCATAATTCTTGCTTTGCCCGAAGACTTGTCCGTGTGGATACCTGCCTGGAAGCCCAGGAAGGATTTGGCTTTGTACCCCCGGGATTTGAGGAGCATGGAAAGCAGGGCAGCGGTTGTCTGTTCTCCTGTGGCCAGGAGCACATCCAGTTCTCTTTTGTCGGGGGTTTTGGAGGCCTGGTGTGCAAGGGTGATCAATTTGTCGGTGACACCTGACATGGCAGATAGGACCACCACCACTTGATCTCCCTTGTCATAGGCTTTTTGTACCCGGTCGGCAACCTTGGAGATCCGCTCGATATCTGCCACGGAAGTGCCGCCATATTTTTGTACTCTTAACGCCATGATAACTCCAGAAGTTTAGGTTCGTTAATATCTATAAAAATAGTTTGCTTACCAGATTTACACCGGGTTGTCCAGAGGGGAAAAGGGATATGATTCGGTTGTAATCTTCATTAAATTCAAATTTAATCTCAAGGTCAAATTTAAATAGTATTTCTTCCAGGAACCCGGGCCATTCCACCACAATGACGGCATCGGGTCCCATCATGTCGTCAAACCCAATATATTCCAGTTCCTCTGCACTGCCCAGCCGGTAAAGATCCAAATGACACAGGCGAAGGTTTCGGGCGGGGTATTCATTTATAATATTAAAGGTGGGACTTGTGATATAATAGCTGTCATCGACACCCAGGCCCTTTGCCAGGCCCTGGACCAAGGTGGTCTTGCCTGCTCCAAGGTCTCCTATCAAGGCAATGGAAAACTGGCCGGATACAGCCTGTCCGATTTGTTTGCCCAGATCCAGGGTTTGTTCAGCGGTGTGGGAGTGTAATTTTTTTATCAATTTTCCCCCGTTATTCTTTTTGTCTTAAAAGGTCATGGATGGTCCTGGGAATGGCAGGGATCATGTCAGAAGCAAGAAATCCAAAGGGGGTCTTCTCAGCCAAAAAATCTCCGCAAAGCCCATGGATAAAAACGCCTGCCATGGCAGCTTTTTCAATGGAAAATCCCTGGGTGATGAATCCGGCAATCAGTCCGGTGAGAACATCTCCCATGCCCCCCGAGGCCATGCCCGGGTTCCCTGTGGGGCAAATGAAGGTTCTGCCATCTGGACAGCAGACAAGAGTCTGGGCGCCTTTCAGGACCAGAACCACCTGGTATTCCTGGGCAAATTGGGTACCAATTCCCCTACGGTCGGCCTGGATTTCCTGGGTTGTCTTTTGAGTGAGCCTTGCCATTTCACCGGGGTGGGGGGTCAGGACGGTGGGAGCCTTTCTTGCTTTGATCAGTTCTGTGTGGCCGGCAATACAATTGATTCCATCGGCGTCAAGGATGATGGGAACCTGGGTGTCAGTGACCAGTCGTCTTACCAGGGTTTGGGTGGGGCCTTGGGTTCCAATTCCGGGTCCCAGGGCCAATGCCTGCTTACCCTTTAAAAGGGCCTGGATGGTTGCCAGGCTTTGGTCGGATAAATATCCTTCCGGGGTTTGTGCCAGGGGCACGGTCATGGGCTCAATTACCTGTGATTCAAGGATGGGGTTCAGGCCCTTGGCCACCCCCAGGGTGACAAGGCCGGTACCGCTTCGCATGGCGGCATTGGCACAAAGGGCGGCGGCACCTGTTTTTCCCGGGGAGCCGGCAATAACCAAAAGGTGACCAAAACTGCCCTTGTGGCTTTCAAATTTTCTGGGCACAAACAGGGGTGCTATATCCCTGGGCGCCATCAAAAACAGTCGGGGATTTTCATCTCGTACAATGAAATCAGGGATGCCGATGTCAATGACTTCAAGGTCTCCGGTATACTGGTTTCCCGGAGAGAGAATATGGCCTATTTTGGCAAAAGCAAAGGTAGCAGTGGCAGCAGCTCGTATGGCGACGCCGCATACCGCTCCTGTGTTTGCATTCAGGCCCGAGGGGATGTCAACGGAAAAAATCGGTTTTTCAGACCCGTTTAAAAGTTCAATCACCTCTTTGTAGAAGCCCCTGACATCAGCGTTGAGGCCTATTCCAAAGATGGCATCCACAAAGAGATCCTGATCGAGGAGATGTCTCGTTTGCCGGGCAAGCTCCTCTGCATCCGGGATTTCTATGAGGTTTGCGTTTGGGTTTTGTTCGACAAGTTTTTGGGCCAGGCCCATGTTGGTCCTGGCATCCCCGGTTAATTTGTCCCGGGTGGACAAGAGAAAAATCGTGGTGGGAATCCCTTTTTCCATGAGATAGCGGCCAATGACAAACCCGTCTCCACCATTGTTTCCCCGCCCCGCAATGACCCCTACCTTTTGTTTGACCGGATTTTGTTTGACCGGATTTTGTTTAGCCAGATTTTGTTTAGAGAGGAGGCCAAATTTTTTAAGGAACATGTCCACTGCACCTCGCCCGGCATTTTCCATCAATACCACCCCGGGGATGCCAAAGGAATTGATAGTTTTATGGTCCATTCGCTGCATTTGACTGGCTGTTACAAGAATCATATCTGGTTCTCCATCACGTCATGGTATCGGAAACAAGATACCAAATGGTCGTTGACCATGCCCGTGGCCTGCATGTAGGCATAGATAATGGTGGACCCGGTAAATTTAAAGCCCCGTTGCTTCAGGTCCTTTGAAAAGGTATCTGATTCCTTTGAGGTTGCAGGGAGCTGATCTTTACGGGTAAGGGCGTTAATCTTTTGTTTCCCCTCCACAAACTGCCAGGCATAGGTGTCAAATGATCCAAACTCTTTTTGGACGTTTAAAAAGGCCCGGGCATTGGTGACGGCTGAATTGACCTTGAGTTTATTTCGGATAATTTCCGGGTTCAAGAGGAGCTGGTCAATTTTTTTTTGGGTGAACCCTGCCACTTGTTCAGGGTCAAAATTGGCAAATGCCTTTCTATATCCCTCTCTTCTTTTCAGAATGGTGATCCAGGAGAGACCTGCCTGGGCTCCCTCAAGAATAAGAAACTCAAACAATGTTTTGTCGTCGTGAACCGGAACCCCCCATTCATGGTCATGGTAATGGATATATACAGGATCATGGGTCACCCAATTGCATCTTTCCATTTTTTTTTGCCCTTTTTTTGTCCTTGTGTCCATGGAAAATATATACAGTATTCATTGGTAATTTACCAATATAAAAACCAAGGAACCCCGGCACTCTTTTCCTGGCCTGCCCCATCCCATGGAAGCGGTATGATTTGTCCCTGTTTTAGTTGAACAACACTTCCTGTCCATTGACAAAGAGCTTGCCTTCCCTTGTTTCTGCGCTGTGGATCAAATTATCCCCCTTTTTCAGGAACAGGCCGGTCTGCATTCCGGGATACACCGGAGAAAGCAGGTTGGGGTTGTCCCCTGTGAGCCCATGGGGAATACAAATGTCGGATTTCAAGGAAAATAGTTCAAGGGCTGCCGAAGGCTGCATGGCAATGGGTATGAACTGGATCATTGTCATGTCCTGGCTCAGGCTCAATGATATATCCCCTTTGATCTTTCCTTGGGGCAGCTGAGCCCTGAGATCTGCTATCTTGATTTCAAGTCCTTTTCTCAATAGCTTTTCACAGGCCGTGATCAATTGGGGCGCAGTTTTGGAAATCTGTTTCTCCATCCTTTCCATTATATAATCGGTCATGTCCTCGGCAGGTTGTTGTGACTCAATACTTTTTATGGTGTCGTTCACTGCCCTGGAATAGATTTTTACAATCTCTTCATACCCCCGGGCATCTATCTTGTTGATGCACAATCGGACAAAGAGATCACGACCCGTGTCCCCCTGGAATTTGATGCGGGTGATTCCAGGGGCCATTTCAAGGGATATTGAATCTGTTTTTTTATCATAGGCCACGGTGGTGTCGGATGTGAACCCTGCGATTTCAAAAAGATTTTGCCCGTCATCCAAGGAGATGTGGTCGGCTGAAATTGACGTCTTCCCCTGCCAGATATAAGATGTTATTTTATCCTGGGTTGAATCAAGGGAAACCCCGGCTAATTTGATTTTTCCGGGGGCTATTATCCCTTCCCAATTGCCTTTGAAAATGAGGTTTTTAACCTCTTTGTCACTCTGGATAAAAAAATGCGCCGGTAGGATATCCACAAGCTCATCTTCTTTTTTGATTGAAAATCCATCCAGGGTAAGACTTGATTTTATATTGCCCAGAACATCATACCGGGTTTGGATATCCAGGGGATTTTTCCCCTCCAGCTCATTTTTAACAAAGGTTGAAAACCAGCGGTTTTTCTCAAGACTTGTGGTGGATGTAGTCCCTAAAATCCCGTGTTTGGCACGCTCAATCAAGATAACCTTTTCAATGCCGTAAACTCTGCCAAGGGCGCCCGGATAAATCTCCCATTGGATTTTAGAAGATAAAAAATTCCGATCATACTGAACAATCCGAAGCCTTATATCAGAGCCTGTGTCTGCATACCGTGTGTTGATATTATCAACCGCGTTTTTGACCACCCGTTCGATCATCATTCCGTTGAAAATAGGAGCTCCGATTCCTGCGATCAAGAGAATCAAGACAAGGGACAGCATAATTTTTTTCATGTAAATTCCTTTTATTTCCGGTTTTTACCACTATAATCCCTCCTGGTACCAGAAACCAGACAGCTTAGCAACACTTTGACTTTTAAAGAAAAGACAAATATAATATTTTTATTTTCTTGCTTGCAGGATTTAAAAAAGGATAGATATTCTATACATGACAAGACCGGATATAAAAATAGGATCAGGAATGGATATCCACCAATTGGTTTTCGGGCGGGATCTGATCCTCGGCGGCGTGAAGATTGACCATGAAAAAGGGCTGAAGGGTCACTCTGATGCAGATGTATTGATTCATTCAGTCTGTGATGCTATTCTCGGGGCACTAGGTCTTGGGGATATCGGAGACCATTTCCCCGACACAGACCCCCAATACAAGGGGATTTCCAGTCGCATCCTTCTTGGGAAATGCCATGATCTTCTTGTGGACAAAGGATATGAAATTGTCAATATGGATTGTATCCTTTTTGCCCAGGCACCCAAACTGAGCCCCCACAAGCGGGCGATGGCAGAAAACATCGCCCGGGTGCTGGAATTGGAACCGGATCTTGTAAATATAAAGGCAACCACAACGGAGACGCTTGGGTTTGTCGGAAAAAAAGAGGGCATTGCTGCCCAGACAACATTATTAATACGCGCTGTTGGATAATATGCGCATCCCATAGGGAAAGAAAAATGAGTTTAAAAGTTTATAATACCTTGAAGGGCAAAAAAGAAGAATTTATTCCCATCCATGAAGGCAAGGTCGGTATGTATGTATGCGGCCCCACGGTTTATGACACAAGTCATATCGGTCATGCCCGTTCTGTGGTGGTCTTTGATATGGTTTACCGGTGGCTGACCCGGCTTAATTATGAGGTCACCTATGTGAGAAATTTTACGGACGTGGATGACAAGATCATTAAAAAATCCAATGAGACCGGGGTCTCGTGCACTGAGATAACGGAAAAATATATTGATGAGTTCCACAATGAAATGGATACCCTGAATGTGCTTCGGCCCACCATGGAACCCAAGGCCACAAAACATATCCGGCACATCATCGATTTTATCCAGATGCTCATTGACAAGGGCAAGGCCTACCATGTGGAAGGCGGGGATGTTTATTTCTCCATTGATTCCTTTAAGGAATATGGCAAATTGTCCGGCCGGAATCCTGATGATATGCGAGCCGGTGCTAGAATTGCCGTGGATGAGAAAAAACAAAGCCCATTGGATTTTACCCTGTGGAAACCGGCAAAACCCGGAGAGCCATTCTGGGAAAGCCCCTGGGGCCGTGGCCGCCCCGGTTGGCATATTGAATGTTCGGCCATGAGCTATGAATATCTGGGGGAAAGTTTTGACATCCACGGCGGGGGCAAGGATCTGATATTTCCCCACCATGAAAACGAGATTGCCCAGAGCGAGGCTGTCTTTGGATGCCAGTTTGTAAAATACTGGATCCACAACGGGTTTGTGGATATTAACAACGAAAAAATGTCAAAGTCCCTTGGCAATTTTACCATGATCAAAGAAGTGTTGGCCAATTATTCCCCTGAAGTGATCCGGTTGTTTTTATTGTCCAAACATTATCGAAGCCCCATTGATTATAATGAGGATTCAATGCACGAAATTTCCCTGGGACTGGATCGGATCTATGCCTTTCTGGAAAGACTTGAAGAGACCAACATGGTTTTGAAAACTAAAAAATCCGGTGAATTGTGGGCGGGATTTGCCCATGCCATGAACGATGATTTTAATTCGGCAAAGGCCCTGGGACTGGTGTTTGAGGCCGTGAAAAAAGGGAACAAACTACTGGATCGCACCCATAACAATCCAGAACCGGATGGGTGTGAAACCCTGGCCCAGGTTTATACCGATATCCAGTCCATCTCCGAAATTCTGGGTATTTTCCTTGTGAACCCCACGGATTATTTTAAAACCAAGAAAGACAAGGGCGTGGCGGATATGGCCATTGATCCGGCCATGGTGGATGACTTGATTGAACAGCGGATGACAGCAAGGAAGGACAAAAATTTTGCCAGAGCCGATGAGATCAGGGATCAACTTCAAGAGATGAATATTATTTTGGAGGACGGACCCCAGGGAACCACCTGGACCGTTGAATAACCGGCGTCACTGGAGCATGGTATTTGCTCCTGGCCACAATGGAAAATGAAATTTTTATGATTGCAATGCCTTGGCCAAAGTTTCATATAAAGCCGGTAAAAAAAAAATAGTGCTACTAAAAAAAGGACAGCTGGCAAATGATGCCAGCTGTCCTTTTTATTTTTTTCGGTTTAATTTTTCGGTTTAATTTTTTGCTTTTTATTGGGGTTGACCGGTTTTCTCGGGGGCTGCTTTTTGGCCATCTTTGCCCAGGCATCCCGCAGGGTGACGGTCCGGTTGAATACCGGGGCATTTTTCTGGCTGTCTTTTGAATCCCGGCAGAAATAACCCAGACGTTCAAACTGGTAGGTGGTTTCCCCGATATCGGTTTCAAGGCTTCGTTCAAGCTTGCAGCCTGTGAGAACCTTAAGGGAGTCCGGGTTTATATTCTCCATGAAATCCTGGTCTCCCTGTTCCGGGTTCTCATCCTTGAACAATCTGTCATAGAGACGGACCTTGGCATCCAGGCAGTCATTGGCATTGACCCAGTGGATGGTGCCCTTGACCTTTCTGCCGTCCGGGGCGTTGCCTCCCTTTGTCTGGGGATCATAGGTGCAGATCAGCTCAATCACCTCTCCTTGATCATTTTTGATCACCTCTTTGCAGGTTACAAAATAGGCATACCTGAGGCGGACTTCCCTTCCCGGTCCCAGGCGGAAGAATTTTTTGGGCGGATCTTCCATGAAATCATCCTGTTCCACATAGATCTCTCGGGAAAAGGTGATGGACCGCTTGCCCATTTTTTCTTGCTGGGGGTGGTTCATGGCCGTCAGATCTTCTGTCTGGTCCTCGGGATAGTTTTCAATGGTTACTTTCAGCGGCTTTAGAACACCCATTACCCGGGGGGATCGTTCATTGAGGTCATCCCTGAGGCAGGATTCGAGCAACCCCATGTCAATGCGGCTGTCTTTTTTTGAGACCCCGATGATATTGCAAAAATTGCGAATGGCCTCGGGGGTATAGCCCCTTCTTCGCATCCCTTCCAGGGTGGGGAGTCTGGGATCATCCCATCCTGCGACCTTATTTTGATCCACCAGAAGCTGAAGCTTTCGTTTGCTCAGAACGGTATAATTGATATTCATCCGGGCAAATTCAATCTGCTGGGGATGACAGGGGGTTTCCAAGGTGTCCAGAACCCAGTCGTACAAGGGACGGTGATCCTCAAATTCAAGAGTGCACAGGCTATGGGTAATGCCTTCCAGGGAATCAGACAAAGAATGGGTAAAATCGTACATGGGGTAGATGCACCATCGGTCGCCTGTTCTGGGGTGACTGGCTTTTTTGACCCGGTAGATGATGGGATCCCGAAGGTTGATATTGGGGGACTCCATATCAATCTTGGCCCTGAGGGTTACCTCTCCTTCTTTGAACTCACCATTTTTCATTTGTTCGAACAGGGTCAGGTTTTCTTCAATTGACCTTGACCGAAAGGGGCTGTTTCTCCCTTTTTCCGTCAGGGTTCCCCGGTATTCCCTCATCTCTTCCGGAGACAGGCTGCAGACATAGGCCTTTCCCCTGCGGATCAATTCCACTGCAAATCCATAGAGGTCATCAAAATAGTCCGAGGCAAAAAATGGGGTGTTAAACTCAAAGCCCAGCCAATTGACCGTGTCTTTTATGGAGTCTATGTAGATTTGTTTTTCCTTGGCTGGATTGGAATCATCAAACCTTAAATTGCAGGTGCCGTTGAATTGTTTGGCCATGTTAAAATTAAGGCAAATGGATTTTGCATGTCCGAGGTGGAGATACCCGTTGGGTTCCGGTGGAAACCGGGTGGTAACCCGGCCCTTATTTTTATTGTTTTCAAGGTCCTGCTTGATGATGGATTCTATGAAATGCCCTTTTTTATTCTCTTCTTCCATTTGTCCCTCTTGTAGTTGGATGTGAATATAACCCTAAATAATTATCATATTCAACGCCGGGAGAAAAGAGGGAAAGTGCAGCAGGGTTATTTTGACGCCTGGTATTGGAGTAGAATGTAACCATTTTTGTTTTGGCCTCTGGCAAAGAATCATGTTATTCTGCCTCCATACAAGAAAAAAAGAGAGGGAAAAAAGAGGAATGATAAGAGAGACTTCCATCAAAGCAGTCTTTCCGGAAAAAAGGCTTCCACACTATCCAGAGGATCTCACGCCGGACCGGGTAAAACAGGTCCGGACCCTTCATGAATCCGTGGATGGCTATGCTGTTACCCCTCTGTTCCATCTGCCAGAACTTGCCGGCCGCCTGGGCCTTAAAAATCTTTATGTAAAGGATGAATCTTTCCGGTTTGGACTGAATGCATTTAAATCCCTTGGGGCGACCTGGGCCCTGACACGGATTCTGGGTGAACGATTGGAACAGCCGGTTTTCCTTCTTGATTTTTCTTACTTTAAACAGCCTGTTATCAGAGAAAAGATACGGGATTTGGTTTTTGTGACGGCCACGGACGGCAACCATGGCAGGGGGCTTGCCTGGGCAGCCGGGCAATTGGGCTGCCGGGCGGTTATTTATATGCCGGCCGGCACCGTTAAGAGCCGGGTGAAAAATATAGAAAAAGAGGGCGCCCGGGTGTGTGTGACCGATATGAATTACGATGATACCGTCCGCCTGGCGGCCGATGCTGCCAGGGACAATGGCTGGATAATCGTCCAGGATACGGCCTGGGAAGGGTATGAACAGATACCGGCCTGGATTGTCCAGGGATATGCCACCATGGCAGGGGAAAGTTTGGAACAGATCCAGGACGCTGGATTTGATCTCCCCACCCATGTGTTTATCCAGGCAGGGGTGGGATCCATGGCGGCGGCTGTGGTAGGGTATTATGCCAACCAGCTGAACCAGGACTGTCCTTTGTTTTTTATCATGGAGTCGGACCAGGCCGACTGCATGTACAAATCTGCTCTGGCCGATGACGGCAGGCCAAGGGTCGTGGGGGGGCAGCTCAATACCATCATGGCCGGACTTGCCTGTGGTGAAGCCAATCCCTTTGCCTGGGAGATCCTGAGGGATTTCTCAACCGGATTCATTTCCTGCTCCGATGGCGTGGCGGTCCAGGGAATGCAGCTACTCGCCAAACCCGGACTTGGAGACGAGCCCATCGTTTCCGGAGAGTCCGGTGCCCTGGGGCCGGGCCTTGTCCATTGCCTGATGACAGATCCGAAATTTTCAGATTTAAAAGAAAAAATGAAGTTAAACCAGACCTCTTCCGTCCTTTGTTTCAGTACCGAAGGGGATACAGACCCGGAAAATTACCAAAAAATTATCCATGGACCAAAGGCCTATTAAGGATTTGTCTTGGGAATGGTATCATCTACCTGTCCCTCGCATTAATTCGATTTATCTGAAATGATTGACAATTCTGGTGGTGAATGATAGTTCCGTCAAGCATTATGGAAACAATTATTTGCACATTTTTTATCCTATTTTTGATATTCAAAGTGAATTATAGACTTACAATTGAGAATCTTGCCCTTCGACAGCAGTTGGCAATCATGAAGCAATCTATTCATCGTTCTAAAATTCGAAAAAGAGATCGCCTGTTCTGGGTTATACTTTCCCGATTGTGGCGAGATTGGAAAAATGTATTAATTGTAGTGCAGCCTGAAACCGTTATTCAATGGCATAGAAAGGGTTTTAAGTTGTATTGGACGTTCAAATCAAAAAAAAGAAGATCAGGAAGACCTTCTGTTGATAAAAGAGTTCATAAACTAATCAAAAAAATGATAAAGGAGAATCCATTTTGGGGAGCACCGATATTGCATGATGAACTCATTAAGCTGGGCATTAAAATTTCTGAACGAACGGTATCAAATATGATTAAGAGATATAAAATTAAAAAGCCCCCATCCCAGACTTGGCGAACCTTTCTGAAAAATCACATGCATAATACCTATGTTGTAGATTTTTTCACTGTACCAACAGTTGATTTTAAAATTCTATATGTATTTATAGTGCTATGGCATGAACGGCGAAAAATTATTCACTTCAATGTTACCATGAATCCCACAGCCCAATGGACTGCCCAGCAAATAATAGAAGCCTGTCCCTGGAATAAAGTACCGAAATATTTATTACGAGATCGTGATGGAATTTATGGGAAAGTGTTCCAGGGCTGCATAAAAAATATGGGAATAGAACAAGTTAAGACAGCGCCCCACAGCCCCTGGCAAAATCCATATTGTGAAAGAGTTATCGGTAGCATCCGCCGTGATTGTCTAAACCATATAATTGTGCTTAACGAGGAACATTTGAAAGGCATTTTGTCAGATTATTTCGAGTATTACCTCCATGACAGGACTCACCTTGGCCTTTCAAAAGATACCCTTTATAAGCGCAAAATACAGACTGAACCGGAAAATGGAAAACTGATAGCTCTTCCCAGAGTTGGAGGGCTTCACCATCGTTATGTCTGGAAAAAGGCTGCTTAATTCCGTTAAATAACTTTTTCACAAATAGGCCTAAATTATCAATAATTTCAAACAGTACAGATTAATGCGAGGGACAAGCTCAACTCGGCATTATATTTTACAAATATCATGAGGTTTTTATATATGAAAAAACGGTTCATAGTTCAGGTCAGTTTAGCTTTTTTACTAATAGTTTTAGTTGTATCATGTGGCCCCTTTTCTAAACACCCACTTTCTGACCCGTCTCAAAAACAATTTGATGAACGAATAAATGGTTTATGGATGTTTTCAGATGACTCCGATAAAGTGTATCTTCACTTCGGGAAATCTAAAGATAATAGGACTCAAATAATATATGTTGAGCATAAAGATGATCTTTCTTTAGACTTTGGTCTTTTCACTATGTATCCTACAGTCATAGACAAAGTTAGTTTTGGTAACTTTCAGTTTTTAGATGAAACTGGAAATATATCAAAAGAAAATGATGGGTATATGTTTTTCAAGTATTCGTTAAATAAAGAAAATAACAAGTTATCTGTTGCCTTTATGAATGCAGATTTGGTCGACAAATCAGTTGCGGATGGTGAACTAGTTGGTGTTGTTCCAGGTGAAGTGATCTCAGAAAGCCCAGATACTAAAACTAAATTGGTTAGTACTATAACTAAAATTTCTGATTCATCTAAAAATATAATCAACTTTATAAAATCAAAAGATTTAGAAAAGCTTTTTTCAAATATCATGACTTTTAGAAAAGCAAATGAATAACATGCCCAAAAATATAACCCATCGCTTAAGAGGGTGTCCCTCGCATTAATTCGAATTGACTGAAATTATAGACAATTTTATTAGTGGTTGATTATGATTCTCTCAAAACAAACAATAACTTTAAAACAAATCAAATCAACCGGGCGGTCGGAGAAATGGGGTCGGCCCGAAAGCGCCGATTAAAAGGCTGAGGGTCAAATCTTCAGATAACTCTTGTTGGATAAAACATGCAAACTAAACAAGAAACATGCTGACGGGCAAGTCGCAGATGTTCATGGTTAAACAGCATGCAAAATTGACTCTTTTCCAGAATTTCGAACTCAATGCCTGTTTCTTCTCTTCCACAAAACCGTTGCCAAAACCGCCTGGTTAGTTTATTTTGCCCAGGCCTCGGCATAGGACAGATGCTGGGATTAATATCAGATGAAAGGCTAGGCCCAAATGAAAATAGAGACCTTAAACCAGGTTAGAAGAAAAATAGAACTCACCATCCCGGCCCGGGAGGTGGATGCTGTCATTGATAAAGTGGTAGCGCGGTATCAGAGCCAAACCAGCCGAAAAGGATTTCGCAAAGGCAAGGTTCTTTTAAAGAGCATTGAATCCAGATTCCGGGATGAGATCATGGCCCAGGCTGGGGAGCTGCTTTACAACCAGCACGCCGGAGCGGTCCTGAAAAAGGCGAAACTCTCACCACTTAACCGCTTTCAGGTTTCTGCAGCCGGACCGATTGAGCGTGGGAAGGACCTTACCTTCTCCTTTGTGGTGGAAGTTCTGCCTGAATTAGATCTGCCCGAGTACAAAGGCATAAAGATTAGCCAGAAAACACCAACAATCACTGACGCAGAGGTGGATGAACTTGTGGCGGCATCCCAGGAAGACTTTTCAACTCTGGAACCAATAACAGAGCCGCGTGGACCTGAAAAAGATGACGTCGCTGAAATCGTCTTCATGGCAGATGGGGATTTTGCGTCCCTGTTCAACTCCGGAGATACCCCTTTTCAGATGACCGTGGGAAGAGGCTTTTTTGATTCCTTTGACGCCCTGATTTATACCCTGAAACCTGGTGAAACCCGTACAGAAAGACTGGATTTCCCGGAAGATTTCCATATCCCTGAGATGGCAGAGCAAAGCGCTGCTGTGCAGGTCACCCTTAAAGTGATTTATCAGAAAACGCTGCCCCAGGTGGATGAAGCCTTTGCCATGAAAGTGGCCAATGTCTCTTCTGTTGAGCAAATGCGCGAAAACTTTAAGCAGAGACAGCTGGCCAGGCTGGATCGGGAGTATACCCAGGAGGCCAAACAGAGACTGGTGAAACACCTTCTTGAAAAAATAGATGTGCCCTTGGCCCTAAGTCTTGTGCGCCACCATATGGATAAGGCCGTGGCATCTCATTTTAAACCATTGAAAGCCGCTGGTGTCCCCTGGGAGGAGGCCAAAAAACAATTACCGGCCCTGGAGAAAAGACAAAAGCCTTTTGCTGAAAAAGCCGCTAAAGTCCAGCTGCTGATGATGTGCATTGCAATGAAGGAAAAAATAACCCTCTCTGAAGAGATGGTTGGGAAAAAGATCTACGAGCTGGCTGCCCGGGACAAAAAAGATATAAAAGACTTTATTATTCAGGCACAAAAATCAGGACGGTTCTCACAGATCAAAAAAGATCTGATGGTAGAGCTGGTTATCGACTTTCTCTACAATCATGCCTGTATTACCCCTGCCGCTTAATTCGGCTCAGTAACGGCCCCCCTCCCAGCTCCAGCAGATCAATCAGGGAGGGCTTGAATCCCGGGTCTTAAACAGCATGCAATAATGACCCCTTTTTTTAGAAAAAACAGCGTCGAAAATTGACCCCACTTGATTCAAAATAATTTCTAATTATTTAATTTGTAAAGTGAGGCGATACCACGCTGAACGGGGTCAAAGTTCACTCAATGGCAGTTTTTATTCTTAATCTACCAGAAGGGAAGCCACTGGATTACCTCTGCTCAAAAAGGCCCTGAACTCACTAGAGATGTGTTCATCTCCTAAGACGTTTTCCCAGAAGGTATATGCCAATCGCTGTAAGCGGGTGATGTCGCTTTTATTAAGCTCCGGATCAGAAATTTCCGAGGCATCAAAAAAGAATGGCCCGACCTCGCCGACACTTTTTGGGGCAAAGCCCATGGAACACATATCATAACAGGGTAATAGTTTAAACATTTCCCCGTCTATGAATAAGCTGAGGTTACCCAAATGCATGTCCGTATTGTGAATTAGCTGCCCAAAATACAATAGTTGCCCGGCAACATGCGCATCCTGATCACGTACTATCCCCTGCTCTTTCAATGCACCCATCACGCGGACCCAGTTATGGCCGAGGCCAGTAAATTCGTTATCAATTGCCTGCAATGAAATCATTGAGTATCTACCGGATTCTCCCAAACGGTCAAATCTTTGTGTTTCGAGGAACAGACGTCCTTCTGCTTCGAGGAATCTGGTCTGGGCAGCAGGACATATATTATCATTGATGATTTGCGCTGCATGATATTCGGTTATCAAAATATCACGCCATCTCTTTGCAATATCGGTGTCATCCTTGGGAGAAAATTTAACAATAACATGGGACTCGTAAAGGCTGCTGAACGCGGTAAACTTCGGCTGTTCTCCCCCAGCTGAGGACCCCGGAACTTCCCCTTTCAGGACATCCTCTGCCACCTTTGGATATAATTTCCGAGTTACCCCATAAGGCCGGCGGGCCAAACGCAAGATGGACTGTTCTCCAAG
Organism: Desulfoconvexum algidum; assembly: GCF_055382125.1. NCBI lineage: Bacteria > Pseudomonadati > Thermodesulfobacteriota > Desulfobacteria > Desulfobacterales > Desulfobacteraceae > Desulfoconvexum > Desulfoconvexum algidum. The sequence goes on from NZ_AP042394.1 coordinate 978,302, forward strand.
GATAAAATTTCCGGGCAGATCATTGCCGTTGGATATCAAATATTTCCCGATATGGGTATTTGTCCATTGCCTTGGATCAGAGGGAAACTCTTCGAGGTGTGTTGCCATTTTACGTGAGATCTGTCTACCTAAAAAACCCTGGGGTCTTAACTCGTAAAGAAAATATGGCAAATCATCGTACAATCCGTTTCCACTCTCACCCAGCAGTAGAGGAGAAATATTTGTTACGGGTTGCAGAAAATAACCACCGTGGCTTAACGGGCGAAGGTATGCCACCACACTGATTTTACCGAGGTGGTCCACCTGACCTAATGGTATTTTATCATTCACACCAAATGCATTGCAGGTTGCTGCATACCTGATTGATCTTCCATCCTGAATCTGTGCAATATTGTCGCCCAGCTCCCTGAGTCTGCGTGCAACAGAACTCTGACTCAGGCCGGTTGCAGCCTGGATTTCTTTGGATGTTGAAGGGCCTCGTTTCAGATACTCTTTGATTGACAGCGGCATAGGCTAACTCATACTTGTATTTTGGTTTGTATAGTGACTAACAAATAGTTACGCTATACTATGGCATATAAGTTGTAAAATCAATATATTATTTTATATGCTTAAATTGATTTGGCTTAGAACATGACTTATAACAGATAGGAAGATGCTTTTAGTCAAGAAAAGTATGAAAAATTATTTAAGAGTTGAAATATGCACTCAACCAGGTACTAGCACAACATGTTGTGCCAGTACCTGGTTGAGTCTTAACATTCCTGAAATAAAACATAGGCATTAAGTGGGGGGATGGAAATAGTCTGGATTTTATTGAAAAAGATCGGTGCGCCACGAGGCGCCTATACTACTCGTGGATGAAAGTTCCATCGGAAAAGTGTTGACTCAACGCATTCCGTACCGAGTCTTGAGCACATGTCGGTAACGGCATGGGTTAAGCGTAGACAGGGAGGTTGCAGGCCGTAAGCCAAGGGCTGAAGTGATTGAGCCCCGTAAAGTTAATTGTTGGAATGGCTGATGATGTCGATTTATCAGAAAGCAATACCGCATATGTCGATAATGGGCAGATATATGTGGCATTCCCGGGGTCTGAGAGCATGGCATGTAACAAAAGTAGATAGGTGAACGTGGGAGATCCTGACCGCTCTTTCAAGGAGGAAAGTATCAGCAGACAAGTGTAAAAGCGAGGATGCTGAGAAGGCAGTCAGGAAGTCAGATGGGTCATAGTACCGATGAAGCGGGGTAATGCCTGTGGAGGGAAGGACCCTGGGTGAAATCGATCTATAAGAGGAAACGTCATGGAACCAACCGAGTTTCAAGTTTCGACGGAAACGAAATTGAATAGAATAGCCTGGTTATCATCGAGAGATAAGAAGAAGGTGTTCAACAATTTGATGCACCTGTTTAACAAAGAATCTCTCAGAAGCTGTTTCAACGAGCTGGACGGAGGAAAAGCCGTTGGAATAGATGGAGTGAATAAGGCCCACTACGAGGCCGAATTGGACGCAAACCTGTATAACCTGGTCGAAAGGATGAAGCGGATGGGATACCGGCCTGGACCGGTGCGACAAACACTTATCCCGAAAGAGGGAAAACCGGGAGCGACACGGCCGTTAGGAATCGGTAATTTTGAGGATAAAATTGTACAGAAAATGATGCAAAAGGTTTTGGAAAGCATTTATGAGCCCCTGTTTTACGAATGCTCATACGGATTTAGGCCAGGCATGGGGTGCCACGATGCCATCAGAGCCCTGCATCAACAACTTTACAAATATGAAATTCAAACGATTATTGATGTGGATCTTGCCAACTACTTTGGAACGATCAATCATAAAATTTTAGAAAACGTTTTGAGGGAGAAGATTGAAGATGAGAAGTTTATCCGATATCTCATCAGGATGTTCAAAGCCGGGGTACTGGCGGAAGGCGAACTGACTGTCAGCGAGGATGGGGTTCCTCAGGGAAGCCCTTGCAGCCCTGTTTTGGCAAATATTTTTGCCCACTACGTGATTGATGAATGGTTTATGATGACCGTGAAATGGCACTGTGCTGGAAGGGTTGAACACAGATAGGAAGATGCTTTTAGTCAAGAAAAGTATGACCTTCTTCCGATAGATTTTAGAGAACAGAGAACAATAATGGTAAAAGAACAAATTATCAATCAGGATTTGAAGGGCAATTTTATGTTGACTAAACCGCTACGAGTCACCAAGGCAATGCACAGTCTGGAGGGGCTGCTCAAAGGAATTGCGATGGATGGAGAAATCAATATCGATGAGGTCAAAGTCCTGAATGGCTGGTACATCCATGACCAATACGGACCAGGATGTTGTTGAAACAGATGTCCTGGTAATTGGCGGCGGTTTCACCGGGTTTTTTGCCGCAGTAAAGGCAAAGGAGATGGGGGCAGATGACAGATAGGAAGATGCTTTTTAAGATAAATGGCGGGGTTTTCAGCCAGGGCAACCCGGTATAGAACCAAACTTTCTGTGAAAAATGTGTGGAAAATATGTGGAATAAATCCAGATCTTGAATTATTGGGATCTTGGAGTATAAAAATATATAAAATTTTAATTTTTTCATCGAATTAAAATAGTGTCGATTGAATTGGAATTACTGCCGCGTAGCGGCTTACTTGAACAAGCGGGTCAATACGGTCTTGCTGAAGTTTACCAACTACCGCACATGTTAATAGGAGAAAAATGAAAAAATTTATTTTTTTAATGACGTTACTTTGTTTTAATTTAATGACGTTACTCTGTCTTAATTTACAGATGTCTTACGCTGAAGCAAAATATGAAAAGCACTCGTTTACAGTAACTGATGAAGAAGGTAAAACTTGTAAAGCTAATTATCCTTTTGCAGATTATAGCCTAATAGATAATGCAGTGTTGCGTAATGGAAAAAGATGGAATCAGTGTTTAGCTGGATGTAAATCCGGATGGAAGCAAATGTCTTATTGTAATGAAAAAGGTAAGTTAGGTGGCTATCCACAAGTTGAGTTTTATACAAAATCTGGCAAACTGCACGCAATTTATTGGCCAGACGTCAATACTCTGGTTTCTACGGTCAAAGCTAAAAGAAATGAGTCTTTAAAAAATTGGAAGTATTTAGACAAAGCTGAATTAGTAAGTAAACACATGACGCGGAAGGACTGTATTAATTCTTGGTGGAAAGCTAATGGTGAAATATGGCAAAAGCCTACTATTTGGGGTGGAAAAAATAAATTTCAAATAATGAGAGAAAGTGACAAGGTAAAAGAGCAAAAAAGACAAGAAGAAAGAAACAAAAGGCTTGCTTATGAAAGAAAAACAAAAACATTTCGGAAAAATTTAGAAGCAGGAAGTATAGCAAGCAATGGAATGGTTATTGAGATCAAAGGAAAACTCGTTAAAATACAAGAGGAAAAATCTCAATGTACACAACGTGACTACGATGGTAATTGTAAAAACTGGGTAACAGCACCTATTGAAAAGTGGATCAAAATGAGTGAGATATATCCACCTCAATAAATAAAGGGGGACACTTTAAAACCTACATTTTATTCCCAAGAATCTTTTGACCCAGCCCAGAACGGGCAGTAGAGTCAAGGACAGGCGCGGTGGCAAAATTGCTCCGTTTCCTGTCCCTGCTCATCAAACCGGACTTGCGGAGCTACCGCATCCGGCTTACCGACTGACTTCACCTTAAGGCACAAGCCGTACAGCTCTTTTCCTCGGTCTCGGCAACAGTACCCCAAGCTCTCCGAATACTCTTTCCGATGGAAACCGATGTATGCCTCGCGAACGCACCTTATGCCGACTAACCAGAAAGCGTCTCACTTGGTCATATACATTACGCTCAGCAGCACGATAGGCTATCTGAGTCGTGCCATAGCAAAAGTAAGTACTCCATCCCTGCAATAAGGCATTCAGCCGATCTCGAACATCTGGCCATGCTCCTTTTTCACCGGGTCTTAGTATTGTTTTTACCTTTTGCTTCAACCGTTTTACGCTCTTCTTCGATGGACTGGCTCCCATGTAACATTTTCCTGTTTTCCGAAACCATATACGACCAAAGGTATAACCAAGAAAGTCAAAGTTGCCGTTGCGGGCATCCATGACGATAGTTTTATCCTGATTCAGCTTCAGTTCAAGTTGTTCCATGACTGCGCCGGTCAGCTGCAAAGCTTCATTTGCTTTACCCCTGGTTAAAATAACAAAATCATCGGCATAGGAGACTATCCGGGCACGGAAGATCTCAGTAAAGATGCCATGTATTGGTTCCGTATGGAAGAATCCCTTGGTCGAAACAGTATTGTTGGCACGACAGTAAAAAAAAATGAATATTTGCCTAATCATGTTGCTGCTGATGAAAAACATTCACGGATTTTGGGAAATAAGGTTTACGTGGCTACCACATCAGGTAACGGATGTATCCTTGGCGCTTCTATTGCTGAAAATGCTAATGAGAAGGACTTAACTATGGCATACGGTGTTTTCAAGGAAGAAACTCAGAGCGTTAGTCCAGAGTATAAACCCGAAACTGTAAATACAGATGGTTGGAAATCGACCCAAAATACCTGGAAAGCTATTTTTTCCAGCATCATTGTAATTAATTGCTTTCTCCATATATATATCAAAATTCGAGAACGAGCGAAAAAGAAATATAAGGATAAATTTTTTCAAGCCGCAGAAAAGTTATGGGATTGTTACCGGTCTCTATCTAAAGCAACTTTTGCTCAACGTGTAAGAAGGCTTCACGAATGGGCAATCAAAGAAAAAGTTCCCGAAGTTATTGAGTGTCCTATATCGAAATTACATAAAAATATTACTAACTTTTCAAACGCATATGATTTTCCAGGAGCTCACAGGACCAGTAACATGATAGACCGATTGATGCAACGAATGCATCGACACCTTTTTTCAACGCAATATTTCCACGGCACCTTAGCAGCAGCGGAATTGAGCATTCGGGGTTGGGTACTTATCAATAATTTCGCCCCCTCAAATCCTTGGACTATCAAAAAACATGATGGGCTACGGTGTCCTGCAGAACGTGTCAATAAATTTCGTTACCATGACAACTGGCTTTAGAATCTATTGACGAGCGCTTCATTGCAAGGCATACGAAGTCGTCCCCCAAATCCGTTATAATCAGAAGCAATTTTAAAATGTTCGGCCAGAAATGACTGTTGGGACATTTTTCTTTATGAAATCAATGGATTAATCCAGTTTGTGTGCACAATCCGGATAGGCATGCCCTAAACAATCACCATATTCAACGTCCGGAGAAAAGAGGGAATTGTGGGGATAAAAAACAATTTTAGAAAACGGAGAATTAAAACTCGGGTTGTATTCATCGAAAAACGGAATAGCATCCATTTTATCACTTCCGACGTGGCTCTAAGCATAGAAGATCGAAAATGTGTGGAAAATGTGTGGAAAATATGTAAGCTTGCGTTTTTAAAAAAAACTGATTAAATACCAATTAAGAGGTAACGAAATGAGTAATAAAAATGGCGATGAACATTGGGTTTGTAAAGCTAATGTTCTAATATGTTTTGAGTCGATTAGTCGGTAAGTACCGGTATATCTGAATTATAAAAGAGGCCGCTATCTGAAATTAAATTTAAGCGGTAAAAAACGAAATCAGATCTTACTGCGATAAAAATTGATCAATAGGGCCTGGAAAAGAGAATTTTAAAAAAATAGGACGGCTATAATGCTATGACAAATCGAGTGGTTTTAACACCTTTAGGAAGACGATTTTTGTTACGAAAAGCGTCTTCCTATCCATTATAGGTCTTTGATAAATATTTTTAATTGTATGCTATAAAGGTTATTTTATACACAAAAAGGATAAATGATGATACGAATAATTGGTATTTTATCTCTCGTTTTATTTTCAATTGGCTGCGTAACCACACCAGAAGTTAAGGCTAATACCACTGGGAATATCATATGGCAGAGTGATTACAAAATAGACGAAACAAACAAAAAATATAATCCGGCCATTTATTTAAATAAAGATGTATATTTAATTAAAGGAAAGCTATGGAGTAAGAAATATTTGAGCAGAGCGCGCTACGAACAATCAGAACAATATTGCTCAAACATGTCTACAGGAAATGTTAAATGGCGACTACCTACTGTAAAAGAATTTAAAACACTTGATAAAAACATAGGCTTAGTTAACTATCCAGCAAAAGATTGGAACAGTCGGTATTGGTCATCATCACCTGAAAATTCGCATGTAAAATACAACTACAACCCCAACCAAAGATTAGCATACAAAGAAAGATTCAGACAGTCTGACATAAAAAAATCTTATGATAACTTCTATTTCAAAGCGGTGTGTGTCAGTGAATATACATATAAAAAGGGTGGGATAGAGCCATTGGTTGCTCAATTGCTAAAACAACAGAAAATTAGTTACGAAAAGCTCGATCTGCCTAACAAACCGATAACAAAGCCTTATCTCACTAAGCCTAAACTTATTAAAGGTGAATTTGAAACAACTTCTGACTTCGAGTTTAGACAACAATTAGAAAAAGAAAAACACGATGAAAATAAAAGTATAATCGACCAACAGAATATTAACTTGGTAAAAGAATGGAAGCTTGAAGTTGATAAATTAAAGCAGCAAAAAAAACAGAAAATAAAAAGTTTTAATGAAAATAAAAATGCTAATACTTTAAAAGCAATAGAAAAAGCGGTTCATATATTATATGGAAGTCCTTCACTAAAAGATGTTCAATATGATGCGGATAAGGAGCTATTCACCGTAGAAGTCACATCTCAAAAAATTTCTTTATCTAAGCCAATTAGAAGTGTGCAAGGTTTAAATAATGCTCTATCTAAGCCAATGAAAACAAAGGGCGGTCGTATGATTTTGGAAGCGATATACGTCTTTAATAATGAGATGCTACTCAAAATAAAGTCCCTTACTAACCTTAAAGGGATAAAAATGAACAGATTCAAGGCAAACTATGTCATCTACAAAGACAATCTTTATCTAAATGAGTCTACAGAATTAAATGCTAAAACTGGCCTCAATATCAAAAAAAACGATGTTATTTATTTGTGTATAGACAGAGTTGAAGGTTCAACATTCTCTATTGGCGATGCTTTTTATAGTACAGGGGATACTTCAATCGACAAAATTAATTTTAATCCTGTAATTAAATCCAATTCGGCTAATCTATTTCAATTCGATTTTCATGAAACAGTTTATATCCCAGTCAAGCTTAAATATGCTAGAAAATTCAAAAAAATGCTTACTGATAAAAGATTTGAACCTACAATTGAGTTTGAAATTATTGATGGAAAGCTCAAATTTCAAGCTATCACTGAGCTTAAAGACCCTGAATATTTAGTGATTGAAAAAGAGTATAAGCTATCTAGTTCAAGTTCGAAAAAAATACGTCAATTTATAAGCACATACCCGGACTCGCCTTTCACAGATAAAGCCAAAACAAAATTAGTAACCTTAATCAAACAAGAAAAAATAGAATCAGAACGGTTAATCCGTATAGCAAATGAAAATAAGTTAGCTAAAGAAAGGAAAGTTGCCGAAAAGGCAAAAAAACAACGGTTAGCTCAAATTGCAAAAGAGAAAGCTGAACGTGAATTTGGAATGTTAGGTTTTTGTAAGACAGGCAGTACCGTATATCACCGGGAAAGATGGAAGACTACGACATCCTCAGGAAACATTATTGCAGACAGCTTATTTGGAGCAGCAACCAAAGAAGAGTTCATTGTTGTATATGAAGGAGTTGTGAGGGGGTTTGTTGGTGAAAAAGTTGAAGTAGTTATAAACGATTACGGTGTTAAACAAACCTCTGGAGGCGGATTCTTACAACCAGAAACATGGCGTAAGTATGATATAGCGAAACATGCCGACAAATACCTTGGTAAAACACAGTTTTATGATAAATCACGTTGTAATTAAAGTGATTATCAAGTACAATATCAATTCCATCTGCGATTAGTCTGTCGGCCCAATTTTTAACCAGTTCTTGATGTTGTTGGTCGCTCCAGCTATACGAAATAAAAACTTTTGGTACCATAATTTTTCTTTTCCATTTAGTGAATAACGTTGAGTTCAGCGAGTCCGCTGGTACGCTTAAACAGATAGGAAGATGCTTTTAGTCAAGAAAAGTATGAAAAATTATTTAAGAGTTGAAATATGCACTCAACCAGGTACTGGCACAACATGTTGTGCCAGTACCTGGTTGAGTCTTAACATTCCTGAAATAAAACATAGGCATTAAGTGGGGGGATGGAAATAGTCTGGATTTTATTGAAAAAGATCGAAAATTATCAAATCTCTGATGATTTTGGGCATAATTCACCAGTAATTCCACAATTCAATTTCAAAAAAAATCAACTCCAATAGTCAAAGGCTGGAATCTGGGAGTCTTAATTATCGTAAATCAATTCAGAGATATAAACCGGATCAGGCTGTGGTGGGTCATGATTGCGTATATCCCAAAGCCCAAGGTGTCGTATAATTATTTCTATAATTTCGATTTCTTCAATAAAACTGATAATTCTCATAGGCCCCTGACATTTTGGGCAAATCAAAGGATCAAATTCATACACTTTCTGGCACGAAGTGAAGCTTTAGCGCTATGAACCGAGCCCAATTTTGCCGGAATTCTTTGGAAGATAGCTCATTGGGTATAATGGCCGGGATATTATCATCAGTATCAGCCTTTTTTCTTAAACCTCTTGATTTGTTTGAATAGAAACCGTAATAGCGAACCGTTTGTTCGTATCTATTGGGAATGTGAGTCACCAGTTGAGCCAGCCAGTCCAGAGCATTAAAAACTTTCCGGGACTTTCTGTCCTTGGAGGTATAAACCACTTTGGCAATACCGTCAGTTGATTCTTCTGCTGGAATATAGATCATTCTTTCCTGGGAGAAACAGGCACGGATAATGTAATTGGCCAGATTGCCAAGACCAGCTTTGTCATCTGGATAAATCCGGTCACCAATATATACATGGAAACCAGTATGATGCCAGGAAAGCATGTTTTCGATAACAGCATCATTTATTTTTTCCTCTTTTTTGAGCATTTTTAATACTTCATACTGAAAGGCTTCCTCAAGGTTTTCTAATATAAAACCTGGTGCCATTTGAAAACTGTCATCATCCATAAAACAGCCGTCAGAAACTATGGCGTGGAGATGAGGATTGAAATTTTGAAAATCACCGTAAGTCTGCACAGCAATGCTGGCTCCGGGAACAGCACCATCATATGGAACAGCTGATTTTAGATAGGCACTGAGCACCTTCCATCCACAGATGCTGAGCTTTGCCAGTAATTTGCGGTCATAGAGAAAATAGATCCGTAATCTTTTGGGAATACTGCCACATTATATAAAACGGGCCCATTGTCGGTGGGAAACATCCTTTAAAACATTGGTAAGCAGCCGCTATATTCTACAACCCTTTTCTGATGGCAAGATGGACAAAATTGCCTGCGCTTACAAGAGAACGCCAATAAATGCTCATGACCGCAATCTTCGCATTTGACCCTGGCAAATCCGAAATGAAGATCACCGCAATCCAAATATTTGTAAATTACAGTCATGATATATGTCCGCCAATAGCCATAGCGGGATTTATACATATCATCCCATGCTTGTTCTAATTCTTCAAAGTGATTTTCAACGCACTTATAGTAAGCGCTTGCTTTGGGATTGCGAGGCTGATAAACATCAAAAACATATGGTGATGATTGTGCCATATTAAACCTGAAATAATGGTAAGATTTTCAATATATTTCATTTGAAAATTAAATATGGTTGTATAGTATAGAGGTTTTGTTGAAAAAATACAACAAGTGTTGAAAAATATAAACAATATATAAGAATGATAAAGGCGGAGAGCCTATCGGGATTGGACTTCCCATTACTGAAGAGCCCTCCCACACCACCTGGCATACCGATCGGTATATCAAGGGTTTTCAGAGTGATCAACGACAATTATTTTTTCCCTGCGACGACAATTAGAATTCCCGTTTTCTCCTCTATATAACCAACTAATTTAACTAAAAAATACTTGCAAACACCCTCTGATTATGTTTTTTATGTTTATCCTTCCGGAGGATAGGGTAATGCTGGAGAGCAACCCGAGCGCCGAGAAGGTGACCGAAGTATGAGGGCCGCACGATATTGTGCGGCCTCATCTTTTTTAATCTCTTGGTTTTTGTCTTCTCTCATACTTTGGTCCTCAATGCGATAAACTCCGGGGGTTTGGGGGCTGGCCCCCTTTAAAATTGGTAAAAAGTCCTTTCGTTAATAAAAACCGGTTCTGCCATGTGTTAAACCATGATTTGATAAGACACGCCCAATGGTGCTTTCAGATGGCAACGGCTCAATCTGGTAAAATTTTTCCAGTCTTTTTTTGATTGCCCTGGAACCACATCCAATCCCCTGATTATATAATTCTAAACGTACCATTTTGATAATCTCTTCAATTTCACATTTTGTATATTCTGCAATCAAATTCTGTTCATTTGATATCATTAGACATTCCTTTTATTTATTTTTTGCTTGTTCCATTCGATAACTGTCTATGTTCAATTCCAGAATGACACTGTGATGAACAAGCCTGTCAATAGCGGCTGCCGTAGTCATGGGATCTTTAAATATTTTTTCCCATTTGGAGAATGGCAGATTGCTGGTAATCATCAGACTGCTGTTTTCATAACGATCTGCCAGGAAGGTAAACAACACTTCCATCTCTTCCCGGCTTTGTTGGACATATCCGATATCATCAATGATGACCGCATCAAATCTGGACAGTTTTTTTAGTTTTTTGGTCATTTCAAGCTCTTTTTTGGCGATCAATAAATCCTGAACAAGCTGACTGCATGAAATGAAAAGAACCTGTTTCCCTCTTTCAATAAGAGCATGGCCAATGGCACATAACAGGTGTGTCTTGCCGCTGCCCGGATTACCAAAGGCCAATATGTTCTCGGATCGATTTAAAAAAGAGCCGTTGATCAGAACATTCAAATGGTTGGCCACCTTTGGGGGAAGGCGTTTTTTATCAAAGTTTTCAAAAGTTTTTGATGGTGGAAGTTTGGACAGATGGAGATTGCGGGATATCCGGTTCTGCCGCCTTGTTTCACATTCGAGGTTCAACAGTTCTAAAAGATACTGTTCGTAGCTCCATGTTTCTGCCCGTGCCTGCCCTGCAACCTCCTCATAACTCCGGCGTATGGTTGGCATATGAAGTTGTTTGAGGTTTTCAACGATCTGATCCTGATCACTTAGCATCAGATCACCCCCTCAAGCAGTTGGTCATAGCATGTTAAATCAACTTCCTGGATGTGGATATCAGTCTTAAAAACTGGTACGTTGGACAGCATAAGGGCTTGAACCTGCGCCTTGCTAATATCCGCATTTGTATCAATTAAAATTCTCAGTGCATTGTCTACCGCAGTTTCGCTTTCTTTAGCAGCCAGGTATAAAATAGCCAGATATCGTTTAGAAGCACTCCTGGCTGTATAACGCTTTTCCAGATTGTCATACGCAATTCTGAATCTGCTGGTGGGAAACAGTTCATCCCGATAACGATAATTCTCGAATGCCCCCGGCTTTCGGATCAGGCTGTCAATGATATGTCGATAATTGATGATGTGTTTTCCTTCACCACGTTGCCTTGGCAAGGTATCAACTTTTTTTTGGCCGTACCATATTTCTAACCGTTCCATGTACAGACGAGCCTGCACACCCTCACCAATAAGTCTGCTGTTTACAGAATACACATTATTGTTTACCCGGATAGTGCTGCTGGGACCGACTTTCATATCCTTTTTTTTACATGAGTCAATCCGGCGTTTGGGTAATCTGCGCAAAACAGCCTGATCATCTATAAAACGTTTTATGCGACCGGCATTTAACTGTGCAAACAATTTGTGTAAAAGACATTCATATGCGCCTCGATCTTCAAAGTCCCGGCTACCCCTTAAAAGCAGGGTTTGATCAACCGCCTTTTTAAAACGATAATTGCGTTGTTCCACATCTCCATTTTCATGTGGGCTATTCGGGTTTGTTTTGCAGGGGATTATTCCATAGTGATCGACAAGATCTTGGTATCTTCGGGTAAATTCTTCAGGGTTATCCGCCTTATTTACTGCTGTAGTTAAACGATCTGTGCGATGGTTTCCGGGCACACCTCCCAGCTCCCATAAAGCATTTTGAACTCCCTGACTCAAACTCTCAAAGCTTTCTGAAAAACAAACAGTCCCGGTTTCCCAATTGGAATAGGTCAAAACAAAATGATAAATCATATGGTTAAAGGGAATCCCGTTTATGGTTACCCCCAGTTTGTCCATATGGGTAAAGTCCGACTGGCATAACTCTCCGGGTTTATGTATTTGACTGAAGAATATTTCTTTAGGTGGGCCTTCTACGGCTTTCCAGTGTTTTATGCGGCGTTGTAGGGTCCTCAGTTGGCCATCGGCAAACATACCTGGAAGCCTTCTCTGAAGATCTTCAAACAGGGTCTTAGCTTCCAGTCCCGGATTAATCTCTATCATTGATTTAATGCCATCCCAGACTTCTTCAAATGAATCTTTGCGTGTTCTCCATGTGTGCTCCCCCGTGAGTTCACTGGGTAATTTGCCTTGATTACGATACTTGCGAGCGGTTTTTTCATCCACCCCCGCCTTCATTGCCGCCATCCCGAAATTCTTTTCTGTTTGAATCAATTTGAATAACCTCCTCACTTGTTGGTCCGTTACCATCCAAATTTCTCCTTTTGAGTGTGATTTGGATAGTCGTACCATTTTTTTAAGGTTTTACCTTTCGGGAATTTTAATTGTCGTTAGGCGGGAATTATAACTGACGCTGATCATCAGAGTTTCTGAAAGTCTTTTTTTTGTTTTGGGTTGCGGGTTTGGGTTGCGGTTTTTTGTGAAATTGTCTTTGTGAACCTGCCAGAGATCGAATCCATAGCAGTGTCTACAGCACCGTCAAGTTCATGCAAATAAATTTCTGTTGTCCTCTGACTGGCATGACCTAATATCTTTTGAATGGTGTTTGTCGACACCTTTGGATCATCATCAAGCAGGGAGGACATCAAGTGTCTGAGTGCATGGAAACCAAAGGGGGGATTTATTTCCGCACGGTTAATACTGATTTGTTTTCAGGAGCACCAGGGTGCAGGCCTCGATCACCTCAATTCCTGCAGCCTTTAGTTTGTCATAGGCTGTTGGGTTTTCTGTGTCCGGGTTGAAGATTACTCGCCTGGGGGCAGTCTGGATTATTTCCTGGATGATTCCATCCTGGCGGGCCGGGCCCACATACAGGGTCACGGTGTCAATTTTTCCCGAAATTTGTGCCAGGCTGGGGTAGACCTTCCTGCCTTCTATGGTTTCATACCTTGGGGCCACGGGAATGACAGTGTGGCCATGGTCGACCAGGAGCCGTATGGCTTTGTTGGCATATCTGTCTTGGTTTGGGCTTGCGCCGATGACGGCTACGGTTTCCATTTTTCTCTCCTTGGTCATTTGTCCTGGGAATGCTATAATCTAAGGCTAAATCCATTGTGACACTAAAAAATTGATAATAAGAAATTGATAACAAGAAATAAAGTCTTAATTTAATTGTATCGCCGCTAGCTGTTAGGTTTTTAGCTAACAGCTAATGCCTAAATGCTAAAAGCCCGCGCGATAGTGCGTTAAATGGTTTGCAGACAATGAGAACAGGGGATAAAAGATCATATGGGCCTATTTAATCTGGTATCGGAGTTTTCACCCACCGGGGATCAGCCCGCCGCCATCGAATACCTAACAAAGGGCGTTCTGGACAATGAACAGCACCAGGTGCTCCTGGGGGTGACAGGTTCGGGCAAAACATTTACCATGGCCAATGTCATAGAACAGGTTGAAAAACCCAGCCTGATCATTGCCCCGAACAAGACACTGGCGGCCCAGTTGTACAATGAATTTAAAATGCTGTTTCCTGATAATTGTGTTGAGTATTTTGTCAGTTATTATGACTATTATCAGCCCGAAGCCTATCTTCCGTCAAGTGATACCTATATTCAGAAGGATTCCTCCATTAACGAAGTCATCGACAAGATGCGTCATTCGGCCACCCGCTCGGTCCTTGCCAGAAAAGATGTCATTGTGGTGGCCTCGGTCTCATGTATTTACGGCCTGGGAGCACCGGAAGACTATCTGGACTTGAGAATAACCCTGACAAAGGATATGGAAATTTCAAGGGAAGATGTCATCGCCCGGTTTGTGGAGATTCAGTATACCCGAAATGATATGGATTTCCATCGGGGGGTTTTCCGGGTCCGGGGGGATAGGCTGGAGATTTTCCCCGCCTATGAGGAGGACAAGGCAGTGCGCATCGATTTTTTCGGGGATACCATTGAGCAAATTTCAGAGATCAATCCCCTCAAAGGAGATATTTTAAAATCATATGACCAGATGGTGATCTATCCGGCCTCCCATTATGTGACCAAAAAACAGACCCGGAAAAAAGCGGTTGAAAGCATCATTGTTGAATTGAAACAGCGGTTGGAATTTTTACGATCGGAGAATCGCCTGGTGGAGGCCCAGCGTCTGGAAGAGAGGACCCAGTATGATATTGAAATGCTCAATGAAATCGGGTATTGCAACGGGATTGAAAATTATTCGAGACACCTCACGGGTCGTGCACCCGGCCAACCGCCCCCCACCTTGCTGGATTATATCGATGATGGTTTTTTGCTCTTTTTTGATGAAAGCCATATCTCCGTATCCCAGCTGGGGGCTATGTACAAGGCGGACCGGTCCAGGAAAACCACCCTTGTGGAGCATGGGTTCAGACTCCCTTCGGCCATTGACAACCGGCCCCTTCAATTTGAAGAATTCAGGGCCCTGGTCCCCCAGGTTATCTATGTGTCGGCCACACCGGCAGATTATGAAATGGAGCGGGCAGGGCAGCGGGTGGCAGAACAGATCGTCCGTCCCACAGGCCTTCTGGACCCAGAAATTGAGATCAGGAGTGCCAAGACCCAGGTGGATGATTTATATGAAGAGATCATCAAACGGGTGGAAGCCCATGAACGGGTATTGGTCACCACCCTGACAAAGCGGATGGCCGAAGACCTGACCGATTATTATGCCGACCTGGGGATTAAGGTGAAGTACCTGCATTCCGATATCGGGACCATGGAAAGGATTGATATTATCCAGGATCTTCGTCGGGGGCTCTTTGATGTGCTCATCGGCATCAATTTGCTCAGGGAAGGACTGGATATTCCCGAAGTTTCTCTGGTGGCCATTCTGGATGCGGACAAGGAAGGGTTTTTGCGATCCTTTCGGTCCTTTATTCAGATCTTTGGCCGGGCTGCACGGAATGTGTTCGGCCGGGTGATCATGTATGCGGAAAAAGAGACCAAATCCATGACAAAAGCCCTGTTTGAAACCGACCGCCGTCGGGAAATTCAACGGCAGCATAATCTTGAGCACCATATTGTGCCGGCCACCATCCAAAAAAAGATCAATCCCCTTGATTATGGAATGGGAGACAGCCGGGAGAAGAAGACATCGGATGCGGTTAATGAAGAGATCCGGGCCTATGGGGGAGAAGAGCTGGATCTTGAAGAGATCATCAAAGACCTGGAATATAAGATGAAAAAAGCCGCTGAAAACCTGGAATTTGAAAAGGCCGCTGAATATCGGGATAAAATCAGGGAATTTAACAAGATAAGGCTTAATTAAGCGGTGAATAATCCAATAGACCAGACCCTCCAGGAAAAATATAGCCAATCCCCCCATAGCCCCGGTGTTTATTTGATGAAGGATGCCAGGGGGAAAATTATCTATGTGGGCAAGGCCAAGGACCTTAAAAAAAGGCTGTCCTCCTATTTTATCTCAAAGCAGCAACCCGATACCAAAACCGCAGCCCTTATTGAGATGATCACTTCTTTTGATCTGGTCATCACTGCATCGGACCATGAAGCCTTTATCCTTGAAGCCAATCTCATCAAGGAGCACAACCCGAAATACAATGTGATCTTAAAGGACGGGAAAAATTATCCCCTGCTGCGCATTGATATGAATGAATCCTATCCGGCGATTCAGCGGGTACGCAACATCAAGAATGACCATGCCCTTTATTTTGGGCCCTATTCTTCTTCCCTGAGTGTCAAAAGGACTTTAAAACAGATTCAAAAGATTTTTAAACTCAGGAAATGCCAGAATACCCAGTTTAAAAATCGTTCCAGGCCTTGCCTCAATTATCAAATGAAAGCCTGTTTGGGACCGTGCTGCAACGAGGTTGATCCATTGGAGTATAAAAAACAGGTAAAGGACGCCATCCTGTTTCTAAGGGGGAAATCCAGGCAGGTGGTAAAACGGTTAAGCGCTGAAATGAAGGTCCATGCAGGTGTTCAGGAGTTTGAAAAGGCTGCCGAGAAAAGAGATGCGATTTTTGCCATTGAAAATATAATGGAAAAACAGGTGGTGGTGTGCCCGGACATGCGAGACCGGGATGTCATGGGGCTTGCATGGGACAAGGGAAAGGCCGTGGTCACGGTTATGATGGTCCGGTCCGGCCTTTTGATTGATACGGTTCATTATCCCCTGGATCTCGGGTTTAAAGAGCCCGATGAGGTCCTTGCCGCCTTTGTGGACCAATATTATGGAAAGACCCGTTTTTTGCCGGCCTCGGTTTTGCTGAGTCAACGGATTGAAAATAGCAGCGAAATTGAGGAGCGGCTCACCCAAAGCCTGGGGAACCGAGTGATGGTCCATTCTCCGGAGCGGGGAGAGAAAAAACGCTTGGTGAACATGGCCCTGGTCAATGCATCCCAGGAACTTGAAAAGATTCTGCTCAGGGAGGAAGAGGAGCAGGCATCCCTGGTGTTGCTTAAATCCCTCATGGGAATGGAAAATCTGCCCCGCCGCATAGAGTGCTTTGACAATTCGAATATATCCGGCCAGGACCCGGTGTCCTCCATGGTGGTCTTTACAAACGGCAGACCGGATAAGGCTGCCTATCGAAAGTATATTATAAAGGGCATCGAGTTCCAGGATGATTATGCCTATATGTACCAGGTCCTTGAACGGCGGTTTTCCAAAACAAAAGAAGAGATTGCCTGGCCGGACCTTTTGGTGGTGGATGGGGGAAAGGGTCAGTTGGGAATGGCCCTGGCCGTGTTGACGGATCTTGGCCTGGACCGGTCTTTTTCCCTGGCCGGTCTTGCCAAACGAGACAAGACAAAGGGGGAGGCCTTTGATAAAATCTATGTGCCGGGGCGGTCAAATCCGTTAAATATCGGCCAGGCCAGAAAGGCCCTCTATCTTTTGGAGCGGGTAAGGGATGAGGCCCACAGGTTTGCCATTACCTTCCAGCGAAAACGACGGGAAAAACGAGGCGCTCTTTCCATTCTGGATTCCATCCACGGCCTTGGCCCGAAAAAGAAAAAAATGCTGCTCACCCGGTACAAGGGGATTGGAAATATGAAAAAAGCCTCCTTGGAAGAGTTATCCGCTTTGCCGGGGATAACCTGGGACTTGGCCAAACGCCTGTTAAGGGAATTAAATGCTGGATAAGCGACCCCGGTACTTTTGCCCGATTTAATTTCGGGTGATCTTGAAACCCTGGCGGGGGGTGTAGGTGCAGTCTATTTTTATGAATGTATCCCCATCTTTTTCCGATTCAACGAACACTTCCGGTTTTTGAGGAAGGTCATTTTCCACTGCCCCGGTATATATTTTGAGGGTGCCAGCCCGTCTGAGAAGGCCCTCAATCGTAAGGGTCATTACTGACATCCTTTGGTTTGTTTTATCAATTTTTCCATTGAGTTCTTTCGCCTGTTCTTTAAACGGTTTGTTCTTAATTCCTTTTAGGGCCTCTATCCGATTTTGAATGGCAGAGACTTCTTTTGTGTTCATCAATTTGCCAATGATTTCAAGTTCTCTGTCAAGGACATCAAAATCCATTGTCCGGGTTGCCAGGATAAGATTTTTGATATTTTCCTTCAGCATGGGATTACTTTTAGTGGCTTTTGTGAGCCGTTTGAGTTCATGAAGAAAGTGCTCCATCAACTCTTTTTCTTTTCCATCGGAAGAGAGTATTTTTTGTTCGAGCTTTTCCCGGGAGTCAAATAGGCCTTGCCGTTCGGCAAAGAGTCTGCGGCCAAAATAGAGGGTGTTCTCACCACAAAAATAGATGTTTTTTAGCAGGATGGTCTCTGCGTCCAGGGTATTGCCAATAAGGGTTCCCCTGTTTTTTTCAAAGGAAATACCTCTTGAAAAAAGAGTGGAATCCATTAGTTCTTCCAGAATCGTAATGCAACCTGTTTTCGAGGTCAGCATCGCATTTCTTGCAAAATGAAAAACAATGTCCTCCTGGGCCGTGACCTTGCTTCCCGGTTCTATGGTATGGACTTGTGCCTGGCTATCTGTTTCAATATCACCGCCTTCCAGGACATTGGCTGTCACCATTCCCCTGGCTCTGATCTTGAACCCGCCACAGATGGTATCAATTTTCATGCTGATGGGGCAGATAAAATGGGTCCCGATATTTCCGGTGGAGTAGTCCAGGCGGTTTACATCCAGTTCATCGCTGATTTCAATACCCGTTATGAGACTGTCGGTCCGGGTCAACAATACAACCCCTGTTTTGCTGGCTTTAAGAAAATAACCCGGGTTTTTCTCTGTATCCAGCGTGTCCACCCGATCAACCCCGCCGTTTATATTTAATTCAAGGGGAAGGGCTTTGGGGACCTGGATGATCTGACCTTCATATCCCATACCGGGTTTACCCTGGGATTCCGGGGCAATGAAAAACAGGTTATTCCCTTCTTTGACAATGGGATAGCGGTTGATTTCCCGATAATCAATTCCGCCGTTTTTCAACAGCATCCCCGGGCAGGAGGCATGGTCAAAAAAAGCCTTGGCAATGACCCCGTCCCGGCTGGGGATTTCCGGGGTTCCCTTGAGTGCCAAGCTGAGAAGTTTGCAGGTAAATATGATTTCCAGGGTCAGCTCGAGGCGGGATAGGTCTGGGTTCTCTGTTTTAGCCAAATTCAGTAATTGTTTTTTTATTTTCAAATGGTTATCTTTCGGGATAGTCCGGGACAGCATTTTTTTGAGTATTAATAAAATTGTATTTCCCTTGATATTAATACGTGGGAATAGTTGGGATAGAGCCTTTAAAATGACGGCATCTGGAAATTGTTCCCTGCTGATTTTAAATTGGAGCTTGATCTTATCCTTCTGTTTAGACACGGCACTAAATAGATTGTTTTCAAGAATATCTGCTTTGTCCTGCAGTCTATCCTTGGCCAAAGGGACTTCTGGAAAGGGATTTTGAGTGTTCATTTGAAAATCCTTTAAAACGAGTTTGTCTGTATCCGGGGCAACTTACATATCCAAGAAGAAAATCACAGGCTCCCATGAAAGGTATATATAAATTCCTTTAATCTTACGCTTTTATGGGAAAATTTGCAAAAGTCTTTTTTTAAAAGGCTTTTTTTTCGCTTTACACCAGAACCGGTAAAGTATAGTACTCAATCAGAATATAACACTATTGGTCCGGGAGAAGGAAGATGACAGAGAAATTTGAAGGCAATGATCCAGAAGATATGGATGAGATGAGCTTTGAGGAGCTTTTTAATTCCTATGATGCAAAGATTGGTCAAGAACTCAAACAAGGAGATATGGTTGAGGGAAAGATCATTTCCATTGGTAAGTCCAGTGTTTATATTGACACGGGCACTAAAAGCGATGGGGTGGTGGATAAAATTGAGCTTCTGGATGAGAACGGAGAACTGCCTTTTCAGGCCAATGATATCCTAAAATTATATGTGGTTTCCCTGAGCGAAAGTGAAGTAATCCTGTCCAAGGCAATTTCCGGTGCCGGAAAAGTCACCATGCTGGAAGATGCCGCAAGAAACCAGACCCCTGTTGAAGGAAAGGTGACCGGTGTTATCAAAGGGGGATTTGATGTGGATATCCTGGGGAAAAGGGCCTTTTGTCCTGTCAGTCAGATGGATGTCCGGTATGTGGAAAATCCGGAAGACTATGTGGGGCAGACCCATCATTTTTTGATTTCCCGGTTTGAAGAAAAGGGTCGAAATATTGTGGTCTCCCGAAGAGACCTCCTCAACGAACAGATCAAAGAGGAACAAAAATTATTTTTGGCAAAGGTTTCTGAAGGCGATATCGTCCAGGGATGCGTGACCAAGCTCATGCCCTTTGGTGCCTTTATCGAGGTTGCACCGGGGGTTGAAGGCATGGCCCATATTTCAGAGTTAAGCTGGTCCCGGGTGGAAAAAGCTGATGAAATTGTCCAGGCCGGGGATATGGTGACGGTTAAATTGCTGAAGATTGAGACCCGGGAAGGGGATACCCCCAAAATTTCTCTTTCCATCAAACAGGTGGATGCCAACCCCTGGGATAATATGGGAAGTGCATTTAAACCCGGAGACCAGGTGATGGGGAAAGTGGTCCGTCTGGCTGCCTTTGGTGCCTTTGTGGAGCTTGCTCCCGGGGTTGACGGTCTTGTTCACATCAGTGAAATGAGCCATACCAAACGAGTCCTCAGGCCCGAAGATGTGGTGCAGCAGGGAGAACAAGTCCAGGTGGTGATCAAGGCCATTGACCAGGACAGCAAGCGGATTTCTTTGAGTATCAAGGATGGACTGGGAGATCCCTGGACAGGGATCACCACCAAATATATTCCAGGAGCGGTGGTGGATGTGACCCTTGAAAAGAAAGAGACCTTTGGTTTTTTTATGAACCTGGAACCTGGAATCACCGGGCTGATGCCCATATCAAATATCCGCAATGCCGCTTCTTCAAGCGATTATGAACGACTGAAACCCGGTGATTCGATCCCCGTGCTCGTCCAGGCGGTTGACGAAGATAACAGAAGAATCACCCTGGGATCTCCGGAGCAAAAAGAGTCTGACGATTGGAAATCCTTTGCCCCGGATCCGAAAAAAGAGACCATGGGTACCATGGAAAGCCTTTTTCGCGAGGCCATGAACAAGAAAAAATAAGCCCTTTGCCTTTCTCCGGAATTTAAAGCCCAATACCGGGGCAGGGGTGCTTTTATTTGTCTTACCGCCCCTTTTTGTTTGAAAGGGGCGGTTGCTTTTCTGCCCAGATGCGGCCTATTCTTCCCATCAGGTTATACAGGGGCAGACCCAGGGGGAGAAGCCTTTGGGAAAAGGGGGTCAGGTAGGCAAGCCTGATGAACATCCCATACAATTCCTGGAGGGTTAATGCATAAAGGTGAAGATCTGCTCCCTTTTGGGTAAGTTTCCATCTGCCAGCAATGGTCCGGGCCGCTTTTTTCCCGTCGCGCAGGGTGACAACGGCATGGAAGGGGCCCGGGGGATCATAGACCCGGGATTTTGGCGTTTCGATTGCCTTCACCGCCAGGAACGCCAGTTCCTTTCGCCAGAAAATAGCATCAAAGGGCTTCTCTCCAAATTTATCAATGTCAAGGCATAAGATTCCTGTAATGGCTGCGGCAGCATACCGGCAGGCAACGGGGCATCCTGAAAAGAAGAGTGGCGTCATTCCAAAGGGTGCCAGGGATGCTGAAAAAAGCTGGGCCTCGGTCATCAACTGTCCATTGACCATGAGCCTGGATATTCTGGAGGTTAATGTATGGGGTAAAAATCCCTTGGCCCCGGAAGGCGCATGCATCCCCACCATGAAGATACCGGTGGCATCCGGGGGATTTCCAATGCCCGGAACAGGTCCTTTTGAATACCCTTGCATCAGGATCGCCCTGGGATCAATATGCTGGGGAAGCAGGTTGTAACCTGTTCTGTGGAAATCTTTCACATAAACCTGTTGAATCCCGGCAGCGAACAGGGCCACGACAATGGCATTGATATCACGGCTCATCTCCAGGCATGCCTGGGGCCATCCTCTGCCCATGAAGGAGGCGGAAGGATAATCAAAACAGCCTGAACTGCCTTCTATATCGGCAATGATGAGAATTTTTTTGTGTTGCAATCTACCCCTCTTCTTTTAACGTCCGGCCGGATCTCAATAAAATATCAGGTCACAATAAAGGTCAGATAATAGGCTGTGTTTCATGGGATATCAAGGTTTTTCCGGCATTTCGTCGGGGATGACAACTTTGGATCCCTCACCAGAAATTCGCAGTAACTTTTTGGGAGAAGATTAAATTTTTCTTTCTTGGTATAAGTATTGCAAATTATAAGTTTTAATTGATTAGGTAGGAAAATATATACCATGCTGGCATCATGTGGTAGCGTTTTAATCTGAATAGAATGTGGGAGAAATTATGATATTTAATCCAAAAATAGTATCCACACAGAATAAAGGACATCCCCATCTATAATCAGCAATGTGATATTGTTAGAGTTTGGATTTTGAGCCAGGATAGATGTCAGAATATTTGTACATTCATATGGATTCATAGCCTCTATCCAATCCCCCCTATAAAATAAATCCTTTCCAAAATACCGGGTCTTTTGATATTGTGCCAGAATAACGATTATTCTGGCAAATACCCAATGGGACAAGTGGATGGCGAACCCAAAAAAATGGTATATTCTGTTTTGTGATGAAATTGAACAGGCATGCCCGGTAACAAAATTTATTGGGCTCACCATTGTGGTCCCAGGGTGGTGATCAAGCTGTGGCGATATTTTGGGATTGATTTTACGGAGTTGTCACGCAATTGCCCTAAATTTGATATTGCGAAAACAACCCAATAAGTGATGATTAGGTAATAAAGATCTCAGTCTTATATAAGGAGTGTTATGGTATGACCCCTAAAGAAAACCCGTCGGCAAAAGGATTAATCCCGAATAGGGATGCTTCTCCTGAGCCGGGACCAATTTACCAGGGCAATGAATCCATTCTGTTCGTGGATGATGAAATCTATCTGGCTGAGGTGGGCAGGGAAATGCTTGAGGACTATGGATATTGTGTCGACACCATGACAAGTTCCAGGGAAGCCTTGGAGTGGTTTGAAAAGAATCCAGATCAATATGATTTGTTGATCACTGACTATACCATGCCCGAGATGACCGGAAATCAGCTGGTTGAAAAGATACATGCCCTGCGGCCCCAATTGCCTGTTATCATGTGTACCGGTGTTGAATTGTCTTCTGTGATTTCCAAGACGACCTGTATCTCAAAAATACTGATGAAGCCCTTTGATATGGAAGAACTCATCAAAACGGTCCGGGGGGTCCTTGCCAAGTCAAAGGAGTGAGTCCCTGCCTGGATACATATGAAAAAGAACCTGTTTATCACTGATTTTGACGGTACCCTGCTGACCGATGAAAAGAGCATTGCCCGAGAAGATCTTGCCATCCTTTCCCGGTTGAGACAAAATAATACCATCACTGCCATTGCCACGGGAAGAAGCCTGTATTCCTTTCAAAGGGCATTGAAACAGATAGATCTTGCGGTAAATGAACTGCCGGTGGATTATCTAATTTTTTCCACGGGGGCGGGTATTATGGCGCTTCAAGAGGGTCTCCTTATACGATCCCATGCAATTATAGCAAGGGATATCCGAAAAATTATAGCCTGTTTTGATTTGAATAAATGGGACTATATGGTCCATAAAGCCATCCCCGACACCCGATATTTTTTGTACAAATCCCATGGCCGAGAAAATAGTGATTTCCAAAAACGAATTCAATTGTATCGAGCGTTTTGTGCCCCCTTGAACAATGGCCGGGCCTTGTATGGTTCAGCCACCCAGGTTTTGGCGATTGTCCCTGGAAAAGTTTCCCCATCAAGGATGGCGGCGATCCGGGCGGATCTTGTTGATTACAGCGTGATCCCTGCGACCTCACCTTTGGATCATTGTTCTTCCTGGATTGAGGTCTTTAATAAACAGGTTTCCAAAAGTATGGCAGCTTCCTGGTTGGCATCAGCACTGGATATTCAACAATCAGATGTGATTTCCGTGGGCAATGATTATAATGATCAGGATCTTTTGGAATGGTCTGGTAAGGGGTATCTGGTTGCCAATGCTGCAAAGGACTTGAAGCCCTATTTCAAAACGGTTGCTTCCAATAACCATTGCGGGGTCAGCCAGGCGGCCCTGGAATCAGATTTGCTGGCCTGGTAAACAGTTAGCTGTCAAAATCATCTTCATCCAGTTCAGAGAGATCAAATTCAGGATAGAGTTTTTTACAGCAGTCTGGGCAGATGCCATGGGAAAAAACAATTTCCGCAAAAAAATCTTCCACCTGAATCCAGCCGGCCTTTTTATCCCGGACACTTTTACAATTGGCACAGATGGCCAGCATATCTTTTCCCTTGTTTTCCTGTTTCTTTAAAAATTTCTGATACTGCTGCCGAAGTTCAATGAGTTTTGTGATGTCTCTCACAACGGTTATGGCACCATTGTATTGGTTGTTATCGTCCAGCAGGGGGCTGCAGGCAAACTCCACATGGACAATATTTTTTTCTTTGCTAATCATTTGAATTTCGTACCGGTCGGTAAGTCCTTGTTTGCGGGAGTTTGTCTGCTGCTTGATGATATTGAAGCTGTCCCGGGAGGTGAGCTCCTTTAGGTTCATAGAGCTTAAGTCTTTTGAAGAATACCCCAATATGTTGCAGAAGGCAAGGTTCGTGAAGGTCATGTTTTCCTGTGCATCTACGGTGAAAACACCTTCTGCAATCTGTTCGGTAATGGTCCGGTAACGGATTTCACTCTTTTCAAGTTGTTTCCTATATCGTTTGTTATCTTCAATAAGATGTTTATTTTCAAGGGCTTTTCGAATGACATGGTGAATCATTTCCAGATCTTGGATGGGCTTGGTGATATAATCCTTGGCCCCCATGCGAAGTGCTTTGATAATATCCTCTTTTCCACCGGCACCGGAAACAACCACCATGGGGGTATCCGGGCTGTGTTCATGAATGGCGGTCATCACCTCAATGCCGTCTTTTCGGGGCATTCTTAAATCGGTGAGGACAACATCCACCCTTTCCCTGGAAAAGAGTTCCAGTCCTGTTTCGCCGTTTTCAGCCGTAAATACACGATACCCCTCATCCTGGAAAAAATAGGCCAGGCTTTCACGGACGGAGAGTTCATCATCAATGATTAATATGGTTTCTTGTTTCATGGCGTTCTTCATTGGATAATACCAGTTGAATAATATCGGGTGAATGATATCGAAAATTTAAACTGTAGTGAATTATATCAGGTCTGCAATAAAAGTTAAAGCGCTTTAATCAATTGTTTCATATCCCTGACAGCCTGGTCAATACCCGTAAGAACTGCTCTTCCTATGATGCTGTGACCGATACTGAATTCACTTATTTCTGTAAGCCCTGCAAAGGCCTTGATGGTGTTGTAGCAGATACCATGGCCGGCATTTACCCCCAGGTTTAATTTGCTGCCAATTTTCGCAGCATCCACGATTCGATTAAATTCCTTTTGTTTCTTTGTTTGTGTGGTTGCATCACAAAAAGCACCCGTATGAATTTCAATCATGTCTGCATCGATTTTATGGGCAATTTTGATCTGGTCCAGGTCAGGGTCAATGAAAATGCAGACTTTGATATGGGCATTTTTGAGTGTGCTGACAGCTTCCCTGATGGCATCCTGGTGGGTGATCAAATCCAGCCCGCCCTCGGTGGTCAATTCTTCCCTTTTCTCAGGTACAAGGGTAACGCATTCTGGTTTAATATCCAATGCAATCCCCAGCATTTTGCTGGTGGCCGCCATCTCAAGTATGAGCCGTGACTGCACCACCTGGCGCAATAATCGAACATCCCTTTCCTGTATATGGCGGCGATCCTCTCTTAAATGGACCACAATGGCATCGGCACCGGCAGTCTCCGCTGCAATGGCCGCTGCAATGGGGTCTGGATAGTGACTTCCCCGGGCCTGTCTCAAGGTGGCTACATGGTCAACGTTTACGGCTAATTCTGCCATTTGTTCTTCCTCCCTATATTAAAATGCAGTTAAATCAATGTTTTTTTCAACGATACGAATCAGTTCAAGACTTTTCTCGTCCATGGCATCAGCATCTTTGTCACCCCGTTCATGATCAAATCCCAGTAAATGGAGTATTCCGTGGATCAGCAGTTGGGATGTTCTTTCTTCAAGGGAAATCATCGCTGTTGCCGCCTCCCTTTCTGCCGTTTCTATGGAAATGACCACATCTCCAAGCAGCCCCGGGGTGATCTCTGAAAATTGCCCTTCCTGCATGGGAAATGCCAGAACATTGGTGGGTTTACTGATTCCCCTGTAAGTTTTGTTGAGCTGTGCCATCTTTTGATCATCCAGGATAACAATGGAGATTTCGTGGGCGTTACAGCCCAAGGCGTTTAAGATCAGTTCTGTCTTTTGCGATATTAGGCGCGTTTGGATTTTCGTTTTTTGCTGATTGTCTATCAGAATCTTTTGCTGTTCCATTTTTTTCTTTTTTCTTTTCCTGTGTTTTATCGGTATATTCGATGCGGCTGTGATAGATACTGGTCAGAATGTTGTTAAAGCTTTTGGCAATCTGGTGCAGATCCTTCAGGGTGAGTTCGCACTCCTCAAGTTGACCGTCTGCAAAGATATCGTTGATCAATTCTTTTACCCGGCCTTTGATTTTAGACGGGGTGGGGCGTTCAAGGGCTCTTACCGCGGCTTCAACCACATCCGCCAGCATGACGATACCGGCTTCCCGGGTCTGGGGTTTGGGGCCGGGATATCTGAAATCTTCTTCATTAACGTTCTCATTGCCGCTGTTGAGGCTTTTATTATAAAAGTATTTAATTAAAGAAGTCCCGTGGTGTTGGCTAATGCCCTGTACAATTTCATTGCCCAGCTTGTATTTTTTTGCCAGCTCCACCCCTTTTTTGACATGCTGGATCAGGATCAATGCAGACATGGAAGGGGACAGCTTGTCATGTCGGTTTTTGCCGTCTGCCTGGTTCTCAATGAAATACATGGTCTTGTCCAATTTTCCAATGTCATGGTAGTATCCCATTACCTTGGCCTGGAGACTATTGGCGGATACGGCTGATGCGGCTGCCTCGGCCAGGGTGGCCACAATCACAGAGTGATTATAGGTCCCCGGCGCTTCAATCATCAGTTTTTTGATCAAGGGCTGGTCCAGGTTTGCAAATTCCAGCAGCTTTGCTGCTGTGGTATAATTAAAAAGGATTTCGATCAAGGGGGTAAAGCCAATGGTCAGGGTGGCAGCAAATAGTCCGCCGCAGAAAGCAAAAATGACTTCCTTTGCCAGGAGCATGGGATCCGGATGGGCGAGGGAATAGAACCCCAGGGCAATGGCCAATATGGAATTAAAGATTGCAAGCTTAACGCCTGCAATAATAAAATTTTTGCGTGCCTGCCGTTGATCAATCCAGTAGGCAGCGGTGATACTGCTGAAGAAAAAGAAGAAAAAGACCTGAAAACTGCCGCCGAATGCCAGGCTCGCCAGCACGGAAAGGACGATGGTAAAAAAAACGGCAATGTCAAATCCTAAAAACAGGCAGGTGATCATTGCCCCGGCCTGAATGGGAACAACCATATAAAAGGAAGAGGCCGCTATCTGCCATGCCATTTCCGGGTGGGCTGACTGGGCAACATAAATAACAATCTTTGCGAAAATCAGATAGAGGACAAGGCCCAGTGCCAGAAAGATCATATGGGTGTTATGGTCAGTCTTCAATCTTTTGTGATCTTTCAGGAAAAGATAGTAGACCACAAGAATTAAAAAACAGGTGAGCATAGCCGTTCCCGTACCGGACATATAGATATCTTTTTCCACTACCTGCTCTTTTAGGGCGGTTAGCTTTATGAGTTTGATCTTATCCACCCGTTCCCCTTCCCTGACAATCATTTCTCCGGCTTTTATCTGATAGAGAATGGGCATGATTTTGGACTGGGCGTCCTGGATTCGGTTTTCCGTTTCATTTTTATTCAGGGTGATATTGGGTTGTAACAGCCGCTGACAGATATCCACGATGAGATTGGACAGGTTGTAATTGAGTTTTTTGAGCAGGGGCTGGCCTTCTATCCTGACCATGGCCTTGGCCTGGTCAGGGCCGTAAACTGCTTTCAGGTTATTTACGGCCCGTTCCTCATTGGATTGAATGGTTCTAAGGATGATGCCTTTGCCCTCTTCTTCAAGGAGGATTTCTTTATTGGCAACCACACCATTGGAAAGAATTTTGTCCAGAATATTCTTTATTTTTAGGGTGATATTCATTTCAAATTGGGATTTATAAAGAATTGTGTATGCCCCGTTGCTGATTTCCATGCCAAGTTTCTTTTCAAACTCGGGTTTTACTGCCAGGGCCATTGCCAATGTAGGATCCGGAGCGTCAGAACTTTCCGGTTTTTCAAATAACTGCCGGGCAAAGTCCATGGCGGTTTCAATGCGGGAGGAAATATCTACTGCCAGGTTTTCATCAAAATCATAAACGGTTTTTACAACATCTTTTACCTGATTTTTCCGGGCCGATGTCACCTCTTTATCTTCGAGGAAGAAATTTTTAGGTGCTTTGATATCTCTCTGGGCCACATCCCCTATCTGGTAGGAATAGGAAATTTTATTTTGGTCCGGTGTCTGAAACGCAGTGAATGCAACTGTAATGGCAATGAGCATGAACCATAATAGGTGTGGGGTGGATAAAAGATATCCCCTGGTTCGTTTTAACCAGTTATCAGTTTTTGTTTTTTTCATACGCATCTATGATGTTGGAAACAAGGGGATGTCTTACCACATCCTCCTTGGTAAAGGTTACAAACGCAATCCCCTTTATTCGGGTGAGAAGTTTTTTTGCCTCGACTAGGCCGGACTTTTTTCCGGTGGCCAGGTCAATTTGGGTGATGTCGCCGGTTACAATGGCTTTGGACCCATATCCAAGCCGGGTCAGCTCAATGTTTTGAAATTCAATATTTCTCATGGGGCCTAGGGTGCATTTTATTTGTATAAAGGTCAATAAAAAACTTGACTAAAAAACCGGTAAATTGGTATCTGTTGACTCTTTGAACCAAGTCCATATGAGTTGTATATAAGGGGAAAAATGAACGGTTTTGATGTGATTGTCCTGGTGATTATTTCGTTTTGTATGATCCGGGGTTACTTTAAGGGGTTGATCCGGGAAATATCCGGTATTATCGGGGTTGTTGTGGGTTTTTATGGTGCGAATACCTATTATCAATTATTAACGCCATACCTTGAAACTTTAATTAAAACCCCGGCTGCCAGGAGCCTGATTTGTTTTCTTGTGCTCTTTTGTGGTATCCTCATTTTAATCGGTTTACTTGCCGCTTTGATCCGTAAGTTTTTAAGCCTTGTTTTTCTTGGATGGGTGGACCGGTTTTTTGGGCTGGTTTTTGGTACTGCCAAGGGGGGGTTGATCGTCTCGGTCTTATTTATCATGATGATGACCTTTATCCCGGACAATGCGCAGTTTTTATCCGGTTCCCAAACCGCTCCCTATGTTTCAAGGGTCGCAAACGCCATGACATTGTTTCTATCTCAAAGCATGAAAACAGATTTTTTTAAACATTTGGAAGGAATTAAAACAAATTGGAAAATATAGACCCTCTTTTGGAAATTATCCGCAGGCTCAGGGGTAAAAACGGGTGTGCCTGGGACCAAAAACAGACTCCCTTGACCATGTGGAAATGCCTGGCAGAAGAATTGTATGAACTGGAAGAAGCTATTGTTAATGATGACACGGATAATATCTGTGAAGAATTGGGGGATGTTTTATTTCAGCTTTTGTTTATTCTTGAAATATTTAATAAAAACCACCGGTTTGAGTTTTCTGATGTGATCCATGGGGTTGCCGAAAAAATGATTCGGCGTCATCCCCATGTATATGATACCGCCATTGTTAACACAGACGAAGAATTAAACTGGCAATGGGACCAGATTAAGGCCGGTGAAAAAGAAAATGCCAGGAAAAAAAATGCCCTCAAAAATGATGTCCTCAAAAATGATGCAGGTGGCAGATCCAAGGATTTTGTTCAAAAGGAACAGACGAAGGAGGTCGGTTCTGCCCTGGATTCAGTGCCCAAAGGAATGCCCGGGTTATTGAGGGCGTTGAAAGTGTCCAAATCTGCGGTTAAAGAAGGGTTTGACTGGGAGAATATCCACCAGGTATTGGATACGGTAAAAGAAGAAATTCAGGAGTTTGAAACAGCATTGGAGACACAAAGCCAGGATGAGGCCATGATGGAATTTGGTGATATCCTGTTTTCTTTGGTGAATGTGGCAAGGTTTGCCGGTTTCCATCCGGAAACCGCTCTTTCAAGCGCTACGGCCAAGTTTGAAGGGCGGTTCAGGTTGATGGAAAAGAGCCTCGCTCAGAAGAAAATAGACCTTAAGCGGCTGTCTCCCGAAGAAAAAGAGTTGCATTGGCAGCAAGCAAAGCTGCGCTATGACACATAATCTCCCCTCTGGAATCGTTGATATTCGGTCTGGGCAGCAACCACTGTCTGGGTTGCAATCTCTTTGAGATCCGTATTCCCTGGGCCAAGGGATGCGGATTCCTTGAGCAGGCTGTCAGCCTTTTGATTGATCTGTTCCAAAATAGGAGCAATGCTTTTAAGAGAGACGCCTGGATTTTCGAGTTTGTTTGAATAGGCATCCAGCAATCCCAAAAGTGCATCTGTTTTTTCGGATACAATGGCGGATTGGTCCTGAAGATAAAGACCGGTTGAGGGTATTTCCCCTAAAGCAGATGCTGTTGTCGTTTCCATCCCAGGCGGCTCCGTTTCGTCGGTTTGACCCGCTTGATTTTGACCCAGGGCCTGGGTCATAACATTTTCGAAACCACCTGTTTTCTCTGCCTTGGGTGTGCCAACAGCGCTCACAGCCTTTGATTGTGTCAGTTCATTTATGTGATTGATATTTACCATACGGGCCTCCTTTTCGTTCAAAACATCTTTCTTCTTAGGATTAAGTTAGCAAAAGACGTGCCAAAATTAAATATGATGTTGTTTCTACGAAAAAGGCTAATATTTCAATGGGTTTGAAGAGATTTGCCTGGAATAACGGATTTGGGAAAAAGAGAACCGGGAAAAAAATTCTCTTTTAGGCCAGGTCATTCATGATGGAACCGACCATTTTTTCCGCAACCTGTTCTGCATCAACGGTGTATTGGCCTGCCTGGACTTGCTGCTTTAAATCTGCCACCAGCGCTGTTCTATCTGTGGGTTCCGTATCCATGGCTGCTGAAATCTTCTGGAGATCCCTTGTGGTTGGAGAAATATTTAAACTATCCCCTGCCAGTTCATCAACAGGGTTTTCCAATTTGGAGGGGCTATTGACAGCTGGGGTTGTCTGGTTTGCATAGGTTTGATTTATATAATTTTGTGTGGAATTGGATATTTTCATGAGAGGTGCCTCCTTTAAGCTTCCATATTGTTGTCAGCGACCTGGCGTGCCAATTCTGTCATTCTTTTTACAACAAACTTCGAATCTTCAACAGACAGTGTCTTGGTGGTTTTGTTGTTGTTATCATCAATGGTGGTGTAGGTGAACTGAGTTTTGTCCTTGGAAAAATTTATTTTTTTCCCCAATTCCTGTTCAATCTGATCTGTGATCTGGGCTTCATTTTCTTCCTTAGGCCCTTCAGTGATGATCCGATCGACAATGTTGGCGGCAACCTTATCTATAATTGCCTGTCGCTTTCCTTCAGAGGAGATGGTAACGCTGTCAGCAGATACTTTATTGGCAACGCCGAATTTGTTGTTTCTGCTCAACATTTTGCCCTGACTCAATTGTTTTGAGTACACCTTCAGGACATTTTGTATTTGATATGAAGGTATCTGCATTTAATTTTCTCCTTAAAAACTATATCGGAAGGGGAAAACCAAAACTTTAGATTTTTTTTTAATCATCAAAATTGCCGTCAGGACCCTTGTCAGATATGATGCTGCAAGCTCTTTCAATTAGTTTTTCTTTGGTCCAATCTGCTTTGGATTCAATTTTTTTTGCTTTTTGACCAGGGGTGTGGGATTTTTTTTCTAAAATTTGTGCAATCAGAATATCGGCCGTATCTGTGGCATTGAATACCGTTGTCAGCAGGGTATAAACAAAGTTTTCAACATTTTTTGCCATCCTTTGACGGATTTCACGGGGTAGGGCCGATAAATGATTTTCGAAGGGAAGGTTCAGTTTTTTAACGTCCCCGCCCTTTAACCCATTTTTATTTGCATAGGCTAACATTTTAGACCACATCTCTTCAGTAACCCCATTCTCCTTTTCCTTGATAAAGTTCCCTTTGTCGTCCAGGATGGCATTGCCATAATCATTGACCTTAATACCCCAGGAAACCATCTGAAGGGCTGTGGCAACATTTGCTTTTGTGGTGCGGGTGTCTGATGCAATGGCCCGCAGTTTGTCGGAATTGTTGCC
Source organism: Desulfoconvexum algidum (assembly GCF_055382125.1). Lineage (NCBI taxonomy): Bacteria > Pseudomonadati > Thermodesulfobacteriota > Desulfobacteria > Desulfobacterales > Desulfobacteraceae > Desulfoconvexum > Desulfoconvexum algidum. The sequence continues at coordinate 1,010,646 of NZ_AP042394.1, forward strand.
CGAGGTCCCGTGCTGGGCCCCGGATATCCCATAGGGCGAAAGGGCTTCATGGATATGGGCAGTGAGCTCTACGTCAATGCCGGTGCCGCTTTGTTCAATCCCGTGGGTGGTCCCGTTGTTCAATGCTATCCAGTCCGGGAAGATATCGTGGGCATTGAGCCCCTGGATGAGAAACAAAGCCTCTTGAGCCGTGGAAAGACCCTGTGCTCCCTTGATTTCACCCACCTCTGTTTCAAGGCCGGCCCAATCGGGAACAAAGGGATTCAGTTCAATGTTTGCCAGCAGGTTCTGGTCGTCTTGCATATGGGAAGCATCAATGGCAATGGAGGTGATACCGGCATCAAACAGGGACTCAATTTCTGTCTTTGCCGGTTCAATATCTTCTGGTTTTTTGATGCCGAAGTGATCGGTGTGGATGGCCACCGGGATGGTAATTCCCAGTTCATTCATGATGGCATCGGTTTGCTGGGCCAAATTCCATAGGCTTATGGGGCAATATGCATTGGTGCCGCCTTCTGATCTTGCAATTTCGATAATGACGGCTGCATTGGCTCTCTGTGCAGCAGCAAGGGTTCCCCTCAGGACAAAGGAACTCCTGGCATTTGCGGCAATGGTCATGCAGTTCCCTTTTTTTTGCATGGCCTGGTCAATGTATTTCCCGCTGACAATAAGGGCTTTTGAATTGGGGAATAATTTTTTTATGTTTGGGGGCCTGCCAGTGTCAAGGGCGGTTTCAAACGTGTCTGAATATTTGTTTGAAGTGGTCATTTTTTCCTCCTGGTATTTTTTTTAAATGATGTCCTTCTTTTTTGTCATGAAAGGGGGTTAAAATCAAGAAAATTCAAATAATGAATTTCAATTCATAAAGATTTTTTTCTGATAATCCCAGGGTGTTATTTTTTTGTTCTAAAGCCTCATTATATATAACCGCATGTAAAAACAAGATATTTATTCTAAGATTTTCTTTTTTTGAGAAAATATTATGGCCTTGACTTTTGATAAAATCTTTAGTTAAATAATGAATTATTATTCATTCGAGCCAGGAGAGGTGGAATCAGCTTGCAAAAATTGCAAAAAAATAAATCTGAAAAATATCATAAGATACTCAACAGTGCTGGAGCCGTGTTTGCAGAATTCGGATTTCATAAGGCCACTATCTCCCAGATAGCAGGGAAAGCAGGGGTTGCTGACGGTACATTGTACCTGTATTTTAAAAATAAAGACGATATTCTGTATCAATTTATCAGTTTTAAAACCCAGGATGTTTTTAAGAAAATGAACGCTGCAGTTGTGGAGGGCCGGAATGCAGAAACCAAACTGAGGAATTTAATCAGGTGCCATTTGCAGGAGTTTCAAAATGATAGAAACATGGCCATTATTTTTCAGTCCGAGGTCCGATACCTCCGGGATATAGAATCCCAGATAAAAGATATCTCAAAAATGTACCTGGATCTTTTGTCAGATATCATTGATCAAGGTCAGGTTGAAGGATCCATGCGTCAGGATCTTTTTGTCGGGCTTGTAAAGCGGTTTATCCTGGGAGCTGTGGAAGGGGTTATCAGTACCTGGGTTTCCGCCGATGGTCGCTATGATTTGGTGGCCATGGCAGATCCCCTTGTGGATCTCTATCTGACCGGTGTCAAAGGGGGATAAATATCATACAGTATATAAATGGTAAAAGTTTAGTGAATTAGGCTTTTTACTTGACGGCAATGGCCATGTTTATTAAAGCTAATGAGTTTAAATTCATTTTTGAAAAGAAAATATTGGGGAGGTAGTGTAGATGTCATCCATCATTGGTCCGGCGAGTTATAAATTGTTCGGGTTTTTCCCGACCGCCATTCTTTCGTTTATTGTGCCGGTTGTTGGTATCGGTTTGTTCGTTTATATCATAGCACGGCGAATTGCGCCTCTTGTAAGGGCTGCTCCGGACAATCGTTTTGATCGGATTGATTTGCGCATCAAAAACCTTCTGGTCATCTGGCTGGGGCAGTTCCGCCATCCTCGATATATGTTGGCAGGTGTTTTGCATATTTTTATTTTTGGAGGCTTTCTGGTTCTGTCCATTCGTTCCACATCCTTGGTGGTCATAGGTCTCGCCGATGGGTTTGTTTTGCCCGGATTCGGCGGATTGTTCGGGTCTGTGTACAATTTTTTAAAAGATTATGCCGCTACCTTTGTATTGGTCGCTTGTATCATCGCTGCCATCCGCAGGGGGATCTATAAACCCAAACGGTATGCAGTTCCGGAAAAATTAGGTAAAGATCATACGGCAGAAGCGGTGTTCGTACTGGGGCTCATTTCGACCCTGATGATATCTGAAAGTCTGTTCGAGGCTTCGGAAGTTGCCTATGCCTTTCAGGCAACCGGTCAAACTCATTTTTTAGCACCCCTTTCCCTGGTTTGGATTTTCAAGGCCATGCTCTCGTCGGTTTCCCTGGAATTTCTTCAGGGAACGCATATTTTCATGTATTATGTCCATGATCTGACCTTTTTCTTTTTTCTCTGCTTTTTGCCCATGGGCAAACATTTCCATGTTATCACCTCTGTTTTTAACGTCTTTTTCATGAGAATTAAAAAAGGAAATATCAAACCGGTTCAGCATGGAATTAAAGACGAAGAGCTGGACAGCCTGGAATCTTTTGGTGTTAAACGACTGGAAGATTTTACCTGGAAGCATATGCTCGATTTTTATACCTGTGCCGATTGCGGCAGGTGTTCGGATCAATGTCCCGCCAATGCCGTGGGAAGGCCTCTTTCCCCAAGGTTTATTTCCATTAAGGCCAGGGATCTGATGTTTAAAAATTATCCCTTATCCGGTGAAATATACAAGAGCAAGCTGTTGGTGGAAGATATTTTCACGCCAGATGAAATCTGGTCCTGCACCACCTGCGGGGCCTGTGAGGAAGAATGTCCCCTGGGAATTGAATACATCGATAAAATAGTGGACCTGCGCCGTGGCATGGTGGATGAGGGCATGGTTCCCCAGTCACTGCAAAAACCATTAAAGGCCCTGGAAAAACGTGGCAATCCCTATGGTAAAATGGAAAAGAAACGGGCAGACTGGGCCAATGAAAAGGAATTTAAAGCCCATCATACCATTAAGGATTTGGGAAAGGATACTGCCGATACCCTGTTTTTTGTAGACAGTATCACCTCCTATGATGACAATATCCAGGAGATTGCCAGAAGAACCTCCATCATTCTTGAGAAGGCAGGGATCGATTTCGGAATCCTGGGCAAGGATGAAAAGGACAGCGGCAATGAGGTGCTTCGGTTTGGCGAGGAAATGCTCTACCAGGACCTGAAAGCACAGAACACAGAGGCTATTTTGGCATCCGGGGTCAAAGAGATCATCACCGCAGATCCCCATGCCTACAACGCCTTGAAAAATGATTATGTAGGCCTCCCCCCTGTTCGGCATATCAGCCAGGTGGTGGCTGAAAAAATAGCCACGGGTGAGTTGATGCTTAAAGACTGTCAGGATCCGGACCAGGTCTATGTCTACCATGATCCTTGTTACCTGGGAAGGCACAACGGGGTCTATGAAGATCCACGGCAGGCCCTTGATGCCATAAACGGATTGACCCGGGTTGAGCTTGAAAAGAGTCGGGACAGGTCTTTTTGCTGCGGTGGCGGCGGTCTCATGCTTTTCTATGAACCGGAAGAAGATACAAGAATGGGTGTTTTGAGAGTGAATATGGCTGCCGAGGCCGGCGCAACTGTTATTGTAACAGCGTGTCCTTTTTGCCTGGTGAATCTCCAGGATGCCATCAAGGTTGCAGGAAAAGAAGGGCAGATAGTAGCGTTGGATTTTACGGAACTCATAGAACAGCATTTGATATAATGCGGCATTTAATATAAAACTATTTTTTTAAAGGAGACGATAATGGAGATTTTGGTATGCGTCAAGCGAGTCCCGGATACTGCCGAGAACGAATTTGAACTCAATGGTGCCGGCAATGATCTTGACCGGGATGATCTGGTCTATTCGGTGAATGAATGGGATAACTATGCGGTTGAAGAAGCCATTCAGATGGTGGATAATGCTGGCGGCAACGTCACCGTTATTACGGTTGGGGATGATGAATCCGAAGAAGTGCTCCGTCGAGAAATGGCCATGGGCGCCAATAATGGGGTTCTGCTTTCCGATGATGCCTTTGAAGGTTCCGATGGACGGGGAATTGCCGCCATTTTAAAGGCAGAAATAGAAAAAGGCAGTTATGATTTGATCCTTACCGGTGCCCAGGCAGATGAAGGGGCAGGACAGGTAGGGGGTATGGTGGCTGCCATGCTGGATTATCCCTATGCCTCCCTGGTCAATAAAATTGATGTAATTGATGACAAAAACATCAAGGTCGGCCGGGAGATCGAAGGCGGCAACCAGGAAATGAATGAAATTGCGCTTCCCTGTGTGCTTTCCATCCAGACCGGTATCAATGAACCCCGTTATGTGGGGATTCGGGGTATCCGAAAAGTGGCCAAGGTGGAAATCCCGGTAAAGGGTGCCGCTGACCTGGGGCTTGATGCCGGCAACGTTGGCGATGCCGGTGCTAAAACACGCCGGGTGGATTATTTTGTACCGGATATGGGAGACGGTGCTGAAATGCTCGAAGGCTCCACAGATGAGATTATTGGAAAATTGATTGAAAAGCTTAAAGCCAACGGAGGACTCTAATCATGACACAGATTTTTGCATATATCCCCTTTACTAACGGCCAGGCAGAAGATGTGGCGTTAGAATTCCCTGCAGCGGCCCAAAAAATTGATGCCGGCGCAACTCTCACAGCGGTTGTCACCGGTGCCGGTAGCGACCTTGATTCCGTTGCCACCGAAATGGCCAAAATTTATGGACAAGTTATCAAGGTGGATAATGAAGCCCTTGCATATCCCAATGCAGAGGTTGTGAGAAAAGCCCTGGTCAACATTATTCCTAATGATGCTGTTTTGCTGGTGGCCCATACTACCTTTGGCATGGACATTGGACCGGGTCTTTCCGTGAAAATGGATGCTGCCTATGCAGCCGATATCATTAATTTTGAAGGGATCGAAGGAACAACCCTTAAAATGATTCGCCAGGAATTGGGCGGCGCTGTCAGTACCCATGTGACGGCTGATATTGCATCAGGCGCTGTCATCACTGTCAGACCGGGTGCCTTTGCGCCAGTTGACGGCGATTCTGCCGGCGGAACCATCACGGATAAATCGGCAGATGCCGGTGACCTTGCCAGCACAAGAAAATTTCTTGAGATAGTTGAGGCAGAAGCCGGGGATGTGGATATTACCAAATCCGATGTGCTGGTTTCCATTGGCCGGGGTATTGAGGATGAAGAGAATATTGAAGTGGCCCAGGAATTGGCAGATGCCATGAAAGCGGTTGTTTCCTGCTCCAGACCCATTGTGGATGCCAAATGGCTTGAAAAATCTCGCCAGGTCGGCACCTCGGGTCAGACGGTTAAACCCAAGGTGTATATGGCAATGGGTATTTCCGGATCGTTTCAGCACATGGGCGGCGTAAAGGGCAATCCCTTTATTGTGGCCGTTAACAAGAACCCCAAAGCCCCTATCTTCCAGGTGGCGGACGTGGGGATTGTAACAGATATCCTTGAGTTCATGCCAGAATTGACCGAGGCAGTTTCAAGTCTATAAGTATACATAAATATAGTTCAAATAAAAAGAGCCCTGCTGAGGATTGCAGGGCTCTTTTTTTATTGTTGAAAAAAGTGGTGGCCCAGTAATTTCTAAAAGATCAGATCATCAAAAACAATGGGGATTTTTCCCTGCACCTCTTTGAGTAAGGGGCGCATGAGTTCGACCATCTGGGGGTGGGAGGCCTTTGCGCACCGCAGGTTGAAGATATGCCGCCATTCCCTGATGTTGGCCTTCATCACAATTTCGGTCTTAAGACTATTGGGAAGTATTTCCCTTGCCTGCTGGGCTTTCCATCCAGCGTGCAACAAGAGTTTATAGTCTTGTTCTGCGCGTTCCATGGCCGCCATCCATAGTTTTTCCCCAGGAATATCGGGGTGAGCGTCGGGGGGAACAGGGGGTTGTTTCGGCCAGGTACCTAAGAGATGGTTGCTGCACCAGACGGGTTTGATAAATTCCATTTGACCGTCATATTTTACATACCGGGTGGATTCCTGGGCAAAACTGCAATGGCGGTGTCGCACCAGTTCATGGGTAACTCCTCGGTTGGTAACCAATTTAACCATGATGTCGCCAAACTCAATCATGGCGTGGTGTCCTTTTCTTACCAACATCTCCACAAAGCGTTCAGCAGAGTCCGGGGTGATTTTATCCTCGGATTTGTAACAGGTCCTTCCTGCTCGTTCCAGCAGTTGAAGACCCTGGTCCGGGAGGCTCAAAATTTCGTGGGTTTGTTCTATTATTTTCATATGGATTTCCTGACCATGGGGACGGTCAGGCCGCCGTCCATTAAAAAGAGGATAGATGCATTTTTCCCTTTTTCTTCCAGGGCCTTGTCAACAGCAGTCTGGAGATCGGAAAAAGGGGTGATAAATAATTTTGAAATCACATCGGGGGCCACATCTGTCACGCCCCACATCTGGGCCCATACTCCTATCTCCGCCATTTTAGCGGCCTTGTGGTAGCCCAGGACATAGCCCTGCTCAATTTTATCCAATGCTTGCCTTGGGGTGTCGCAGGAGCCTAGAAGATCGGCAAAAGCTTTGCCTCCAATACCGTCCCGGCATTTGGCCACCAAAATCATGATCCCGTTTTCTTTCAGGGCCAGTTTGGCATTGTCAATTCCCTTCTGGGCCTGGTACAGGTTGATATCCTGGGGGAATTTCACCACCGAGACCACAATGTCTGCTTTTTCTTTTAAGGGGGCTGCAAATACTTCATTGGCCTTTTCAATGGCGGCATAAAAGGAATCATGGATGTGACCTGTGCAGGTGGCATAGACCTTGTGGTGCTTGTCCAGGACCGTCATGATGGAAAAAATTTCCTGTTTAACGGTTTTTATGGCGTCCATCATGTCTTCATGGACCGGGTTGCCCTTAAGCGACAGGGCGCAGGCTTCCGGGACCAATGCCAGTTTATGGTTCTGTTCAATGGTGTCATATCCGGCAATTCCCGGTAAAAAGGATTTTCTGCCACCGGTGTAGCCGGCAAAATAATGGGGCTCCACCGAAGAGATAATAATAAATTTATCGGCTGCAGCTGCAGCCTTGTTAACGTACATATCTGTCCCGTTGGAGGAGGTGCCCAAAAAGACCTGGTCCTCTTTTTTGTGGGCATCATGGACAATGATACGGTCCTTTATTTGTTCATAATAGGGACCCAAAATTTGTAAATACTCTTCTTCGGTGGGTGCCCTGTGGACCCCGGTGGCAATGATGACGTTATACTGGGTTTTTTTCAGGTCGTTAAAAATAACCTCCAGCACTTTTGGGGTGGGGGTGGGTCGTGTGGCATCATTGACAATCACCAGCACCTGTCGAGCATCCGCTAAAAAATCTTTAAAGTTTTTGCTGTTAATGGGGGCGGCAATGGCATCTATTATTGTTTGTTCTTCATTTTTAATCTCAACATCATTGGCTTCAAGAAAGCTGACCTGAATGTCATCACCGATAACGGCAGACATACTGCCCTCTCGTCCATAGGGTACATCTATCTGCATTCATTCTCTCCTCTATCGTATGGGGCCCAGGGTTGTTATTTTGTCAACAAAGGTGTCTATTTCTGCCTGGAAAAGGGATTTGTCGCCGGCGGGAATTTCCACCAGGTGAACTCTTTCCGGATTAATATTCACCTCTTCAAGGGTTTTTTTAAGATTGGTGATCATTCTTTTTGCACGTACATTGCCGTTGTGATCGCAATCCCCTTCGGGACAACAGGCCACAAGGACTCCCGATGCATTGTTTAGTAAGGGGGCTATGAGAAGTTGTGCCTCCAGTCGTCCGGCGCACATATTCACCAGTATTCTATAGGCCTTGTCCTTTGTTTCCGATTCCGGCAATTGGGATGCCTGGAGATCCGGATAATAGGACCAGTTACAGGCAAAGACAACGGCTCGTGCCGATGGATGGGAGTTTAAAAAACTATTGGCCTCGTGGGTTAGTTCTTCACGACTGGTGCCAAAGGTATTCCCCATTTTGGCTGCTCCTGCCGGGCAGACTTCCACACAGATGCCGCAGGACTGGCATTTGGCAGGATCAACCTCAATACCAGTTTCCTGGATGGAGCGGGCTTCATGGGGGCAAGCGCTCACACACAAAAGGCAGTGGGCACAATTTGGCTGGGTGATGGAGGTGGTGCCGGGCCCCTTGAACCCCATTTCTTGCAGGTCTTTTTTTGCATCGGTAAAAATCTCTGTCAGGGCGACGCCCGAGGAACAGGCCGCCTCACACCGTTTGCAATAAAAACAATTGAATAATTTTTCAGCCGCTGCAGGCGTTGGGGCAACCTCTCCGGATAAAAGGCCGAAGGCTGTGATGATTTTGGCCCGGGGTGCATCGGATTCCCATCCGGTGAATTTAAACATGGGACAATGTTCAAAACAATATCCACATCTGATACAGGCTGCCAGGGTGCTTTCCCATTTTTTTAAGTGGGTGAATTTTTTTTCCATGGGTTTCATTCAAATATCCTCATATATTAGCTGTTCACAGAATATCGCAGGTTGGTGGCCGTTACCCAGTTTTCAGGCGCTTGCATGAGTTTTCCCGGATTGAGTATGTTGTTGGGGTCCAAAGCTCGTTTAATGGTCTGGAGCAGTCCCAAGGAATCTGCCTTTTCAACTTTGAAGGATGCTGCTTTGGAAAGTCCGATGCCGTGTTCCGCACTGGTGGTGCCGTTAACCGATCGTACATATTCATAGATTTCTGTAATGGCTTTTCGGGCAGACTGCCACTGGTCTTCCCGCCTTGTGTCCATTAATATTTTGGTGTGCATGCAGCCGGACCCGCAATGGCCGTAGGCCGTCATGATAATATTATTTTTCTTGGCAACCTCATGGATCTTACCGGCCATTTCCGCCATCTTAGAGTAGGGGACTGCCATGTCATCGGCCAGGGAGGTGGACGAGAGGTTTTCATCATATTTGGACAGGGCGGGAAAAAGTTTTTTCCGGCCCATGAAAATTTTTGCCCTTTCCTTGGGATCATAGCTTGAATGAAGATCTTTGCCATGGTGCTGTGCACAGATTTTTTTCATTTTATTAATTTCATAGTCAACGGCTTCTTTGACCATGCCGTCGGCCTCATACATAAGGGCGGCGGCCACTTCCTTTAATCCCAGATTCATGGTTTTATTGACCGCTTTGATGGCAATGGAATCCATCAGTTCCAGCATGGAAGGGTTGGCCCCCGAGGACATGATGGATCCGATGGCTTCCCCTGCATCCTGGAGGGAATCAAAATTGGCAATTCCCATGCACCTAAATTCCGGGATGGGCACAAAGCTCAAGGTGGCTTCCACCACAACCCCCAGGGTCCCTTCGGACCCGACCATGAGTTTGTGGAGTTGATACCCCGAGGCTTCCACCCGGGTATGGGCGCCCAGGGTTACCAGCTCGCCGTTGGGCATGACCACCTTCATCCCCATGACGGCATCCCGGGTTGCCCCGTACTTTACGGACCGAACCCCGCTGGCGTTATTGGCTATTTCTCCGCCAATGGTCGCAATCCTGGAGGAGGCAGGTGTTGGCGGATAAAAGACCCCATATTGTTTAAGGGCCATGTTGAGATCATCATCCACAACCCCTGGTTCCACCCGGCAGTAGACATCGGGCAAATTGATTTCCAAAATCCTGTTCATTCCCTTCATGTCCAGGATGATGCCGCCATGGATCGGCACGGTCTGGCCACACATGCCGGACCCGCCGCCCCTTGGGGTCACCGGAATACACTCCTGGTTGGCATATTCCATTATTTTTTGAACCTGTAGGGTGGTATCCGGTTTTACAATCACCCATGGCATGGCATGGTGAACAGAGGCATCAGAACCATATACATACAGATCTGACGGATCCGACTTGATGTTTTTCTCCCCGACAATTTCTCTTAATCTGGGTTCGTCAACCGATTTCATTGCAGGTCCCCCTTCTTATAAAATCTGGTTATAAAATCTGATAATAAAATCTGATAAATCATTTTGATTTTTATCTCTCTAATTATTGATAATTTTTTCATAATTCCATAAACCTAAAAAAAATTCAATGCAATTCGTTTTCTCTTTAAGGAATAAAAAACTCATGCCTTGGCAAACCGGTTTCCAGGGGGTATAATTCCAAAATTTCGACCTTTTGGGTTTTGACCAAGAAGGTGCCGCTGGTAGAATGAGTGTACCCTTGTTCAAAGGACCTTACTATAAGAGGATATAATATGACCTATACCATTAAATTTTTACCCCAGAATAGTACCATTGAAGTCAAAGAGAATGAAAACCTTCTTCGGGCGGCCATGGAAGCAGGGGTGCATATCAATGCTTCCTGCGGTGGAACCGGGGTTTGTGGAAAATGCCGGGTGCTGATTGAACAAGGAGAGGTGGAGGGGGGTATTTCAGAGCATCTTTCCCCCGAAGACCGGGATCAGGGATATCGTCTGGCCTGTTTGTCCACGGTTTGTTCAGATCTTGTGGTGAGAGTTCCGGTGGAATCCCAGATGGAGACCAGTCGTCTCAACCAGACGTCCAAGGGCCGGCACACGGCCAAGGCCATTTTCCCCAATTTGGATGAACTCAGGGAAAACGGGCTGTTTATTCCGCCAGTGGAAAAAATTTATCTGGAGCTGGATCCGCCAAGTGAAGGGGATAACCAGGCAGATGTGGCACGGATTATCAACCATTTGCGTCTTAAGCACGATGAGCACCGCCTGACCATGGGGCTTGGGTTGATCCGGAAAGTTCCGGATATTATCCGGCAGGCAAATTTTAAGGTAACCGCCACCATTGTCCGGCCGGTTAGAGAAGACGGGAAAAACAGAATCATCAATATCGAACCCTCGGACACCAGTGACAGAAATTTTGCCATTGCCATGGATATCGGCACCACCACCGTATATGGCCAGGCCCTGGATGTGCACACCGGGGAAGTGTTGGCCCAGCACGGGGAGTTTAACAGCCAGCTTTCCTATGGGGAGGATGTGATTTCCCGGATTGTGTTTGCGGACAAAGGCGACGGGCTTGAGGTGCTTCATCAAAAAGTGGTGGAGACCATTAACAAAGTTATCGAAAAAATTGTTAAAAAAGCCGGTATAGGAATCCATGAGGTTTCCACCATTACCCTGGCCGGTAACTCCACCATGACCCAGCTGCTGTTAAAAATTAATCCTAGCTATATCCGGAAAGAGCCCTATGTGCCGGCCTCGATCATGTATCCCCCTTTTCGTGCCACAAAGATTAATCTTGCTCTTGCCGATCATGCCATTGCACTGGTTTATCCCGGGGTTTCCTCCTATGTGGGCGGGGATATCATTTCGGGCATCATGGCATCGGGCATGTATTTGTCAGATAAACTGACCCTGTATATGGATATTGGAACCAATGCGGAAATCGCCATTGGCCACAAGGATTGGATGGTCTGCACGGCGGCTTCGGCCGGTCCCGCCTTTGAAGGGGGCGGGGTGAAATTTGGCATGCGGGCCATCAAGGGGGCCATTGAGGATTTTTCCATCAATCCTTCCACCTTTGAACCCATGATTATCACCGTGGGCAATGCCAAGGCCAAGGGGATTTGCGGGTCAGGGCTCATAACCCTTGCCGCCAAACTTCTGGAAACCGGGGTGATCGATTCCAGAGGAAAATTTAACCAGACGCTTTCTACCCCTAGGATCCGGAAAACCGATGACATCTGGGAATATGTCCTGGTCTATAAGGAAAATACCCAGATTGACCGGGACATTGCCATCACAGAGCCGGATCTGGACAATTTGATCCGGGCAAAGGGGGCCATGTTTTCGGCTGCTCTGACCCTTTTAGAAGAGATCGGCCTTGGGATCAAGGACATCGAGAGAATTATTCTGGCTGGGGGCTTTGGATCGTTTGTGGATCTTGAGTCTGCCATTACCATTGGCCTTTTACCGGAGCTTGATCCTTCCAAGGTGACCTACCTTGGCAATGGGTCCCTGCTGGGTTGCCGGATTAATTGTCTGACCAACTCCCTTCGCCGGAACGTGGGGGAGGTGGTGAACATGATGACCAATTTTGAGCTGGCATCCACCCCTTCTTATATGGACCATTATATGGGAGCCTTGTTCATGCCCCATACAGAGCTCAATTATTTTCCCAAGGTCAAGGCCCGCCTGGAAGGATTGCGTAAATGAGCCCGGGATTCAAAGAAAGGGACTGCCAGGGGTGTGTCCGGTATATAGAAATTGAAAAACCGGTCCTGGGAAACAATACAGCCGATGCCCAGCGTCTGGAGCAGGCCTTAACCAGAGAATTGGGACGAGAGGGTGGCAACAAAGGGGTAACGGTCCCCTGGCATCTGCTTAAAAATCTTCCCTCCTTTTTGAGGAGGTGGGATTACAAGGCCAGGGCGGTTCTGTTCAAGGACCGCCAGTCCTGGCGCCTGGTGGATCTGGTCCCTCCCCATCTGACGGCGGGTTTGTCTGAATCCGGTTGTCCTTCGGGTCTTGGACCCTGTCTGGCAGAGTCGGGTCCGGTACGACCGTTGCTGGGTGCGGCTATTGACCTTGGCACCACCCGGGTGGTGATTCAGCTGTTGGATCTTGAATCTGGCGAGACCTTGGGGGAAATCGGGTTTGACAATCCCCAGGTGGTGATTGCGCCGGATGTTCTGGCCCGGATTCATCATTCCCATAAGACCGGTGGACTTGAACAACTCCAGAGGCTTTTAATGGATGGGGTGAATGATAATCTGAACAAGTTATGCCGGGCGAAGGGGTGTGCCCTGGACGATATTTACCTGGTTATTGGGGCGGGCAATACGGCCATGACCCATTTGTTTCTGGGTATCGAGGCCTTCGAGATCATCCGCGAACCCTATATCCCCTGTGTGAATATTCCCGATACCCTGAAGGCCATTGAGGTGGGACTGGAGATCAATGACCACGGCCTGCTGTTTCTTTTCCCCAATATCGGGTCCTATTTTGGCGGGGATCTTATTGCCGGGATTTTATTTGCAGATCTGGATAAAAAAGAGGGCACCTGTCTCATGGTGGATGTGGGCACCAATGCCGAAATTGTTGTGGGTAGCCGAGACTGGCTTATGGCCTGTGCAGGCGCTGCTGGACCCGCTCTCGAAGGCGGGGTCAGTAAAATGGGTATGACCGCAGGGCCGGGAGTGATTGACACGGTGATGATTGACCCCCTTAGCCGGAAGGTGGAAATTCACACCATTGACGAGAAACCGCCTGTTGGGATCTGCGGGTCCGGCATGATTGATCTGGCGGCGGCGCTGTTTTTATCGGGTATGATTGACATCAGGGGAAAGTTTTCAAGACAGGCCTGTGGCAACCGGCTCAAAGAAATAGAGGAAATTCTTTCCTTCGTCCTGGTGGACAGGGCCCATTCCGGGACGGGCCAAGACATCTGCTTAAGCCAGGTGGACCTCAACTCATTGACCAGTTCCAAGGCCGCCATGTACACCATCCTGGAGGTGATTGTTAAAAATACGGCCGGTCTTGAATTTGAAGACTTGGAAACCTTTTATGTGGCCGGCACCTTCGGGTCATTTATTAACCCTGACTCAGCCATATCCATTGGCATGCTCCCGGATATTGATCGCTCCCGGTTCAAGGTGCTGGGCAACTCTTCTCTGGGTGGGGCCGCCATGCTGCTCCGGGACCCTTCGGTTTTTGACAGGATTATGGAGATTCGGCAGTCCATCACCTATATTGAGCTTAACGTGAACCAGGAATTCATGAACATGTTTTCCGGGGCTAAGTTTTATCCCCATACGGACCGGTCAAGGTTTCCTTCGGTTTCCCCTGATCTTATATAGGATTGGCCAGGGTTCCAGGGTAACAAAAGCAATTCCTGCAAAGGACAATAGTGTTATGGTTATTATTGATATCTGGTTGTCCTGCTTTTTCCTTTGCAATCCATTGAAATGTATTCTAAAATAATGGATATAAAAAACAGTTTTTATTTTATAATTTGTTTTTGCATTCCAGCGATTTGGTAAAGCCGATATTTGATATGGACACTTAACCGGCATAGGAGGGCGTATGAACAAAACCTTTTTTAATCTGATTCAGGACGTTCAAAAAGAGGGTAGATGTCATCATTGCGGCGGTTGCGTTACATTCTGCTCCGCCATAAATTACGGGGCGCTTGAGTTAGATGACGACGGCAAACCACGGTTTGGTACGATTGAAAAATGTATCGAGTGCGGGCTTTGTTATCCCATCTGCCCGGAAACAAATGAACTTAACCAGGAAATCAGGGAAAACATGGGTTGGGAAGCGCCTTTTGGAAAAATGATCGGCGTCTCTGTTTCCCGGGCCAGGGACGAAAAAATTTGGGAGAAGGGAACCGATGGGGGGAGTGTGACCGCCATTTTGACCCATCTTTTAGATACCGGACGGATTAACGGGGCCATTGTTTCAAAAAATACCGAACAGGGCAGGGTTCCTTTCTTGGCAACCACTTCCCAGGAGCTGGTCGAATCGGCAGGGTCCTGTTTCAACCATTCCCATGGCATGACCCAATTGTCCGAGGCATACACCACCTTTTCTCCTTCCATTAAAGCTCTGGGCAAGCTTCGTGCAGAAATGCCGGGGCGGATTGCTTTTGTGGGAACCCCGTGCCAGATCAATGCAATGCGAAAAATGCAGGCTTTGGGGATTGTTCCATCGGATTCCATCGACTATTGTTTCGGACTTTTTTGTTCTGGGAATTTTTCCTTTGACAGCAAGGCATTTAAGCTGATTGAAGAAAAATATCAATTTGAGTATGCCGATGTTGAGAAAATAAATATCAAGGAAACCTTTATTTTCAGCTTGGCATCTGGCCGTCAGATTGAGGTTCCCCTTGATGATCTTAGGGATTTGAAACGGGGTGCCTGTGAATTTTGCAGGGACTTTTCCGCTGAATATGCAGATATCTCCTTTGGCGGCCTGGGTGCGGAGCAGGGCTGGACAACGGCTATTACCCGGACTCCCACAGGAAAAGCCGTCATGGCCCTTGCCATGGAAAAGGTGTTGACTCCCTGGCAGCATCGGGAAGATATAAAGGCCATCACCCATGCGGAAAACAAGGTGATATCGGCCTGCAAAGAAAAAGAGCAGCGGGCAAAACAGCATGCCCGTACCAATGAAATCGGGGATGTCCGATTTGCCCTATAAAAAAGGCTGCTATTAAAAATATTTTCCAAGGCCCTGGCGAAAGGTTTCAAATGCCAGGGCCCCCTCCATCAGATCCGGAGGACTATTTTCAGGGATTTCCCGGGGGTGCTTAATGTCTTGCTGGATAAACCTCTGGCCAAACTGGGGGATTTGATTCCCTTCAAACCAAAGGCCCGGTTGCACGGTCTGTCTTTCGACCACCACCTTTTTTTTCTTGTTTAAGATCACTTCCTTGAAGGGATTTTGAAAGGAGACAGATGATTTTAAAGCGGTATTGCTGTAGCTGACCTTGAGGCGGGCATCGGTAAAATCAATCAGGGGCCACAGGTCAGCCGTGAAAAAAAGTTGATCACAGGCTTTGGATAGCTGCCATGAAGAGGGATCAATATTCCGGGAGATAAGGTGTCGGTTGAGAGACCCAATGGATTCTTTGCTGCCATTGACACTCATGGTTCGGATATGGCCGGTGGGGGTGACGTCTTCATGGGCAGCTTTTATCTCCAGGGCATTTCTTGTGCCGCCGCCTGCTCGTTGAAACTGGTTGCGAAAGGTGAAGGAACAATAATTGATGGGCAGACAGATCTTTTGTTCCAGGGAATAGCGGATCAGCTCCAATGCAGTTAACTCGGTTTCCAGAACCGTGACCCCGGGGCCGTGTAAAAAGGTATATCCTCGTTTGGCCAGCCGCTCCCTGTTAAATGCGGTGCACCTGATCTGGTGGAGATTCAAATGATTGACTCCCAACCCATGGAGTTTTTTTATGACCTGTTTTGTCAGTTCAATGTCTTCGGGGATGGCTGGGATCTCCACGGTTACCCTGGGAATGATTCCTATGGCCTTTTTCAGACCCTCCAGGTGGTAATGATTGGCGCTGATGTCAAAGCGGATTTCATCAAGACCGCTATCTCTTAATGCCTTTAATTTGTCTTCGGTGACCAGAAGGCCATTGGTATACATCCATATATAGAGGGGATGGGAAACCTTGGATCTAAGGGTCTTTAAAAAAAGCAGGACCCGTTCAAAGGTCAGAAATGGCTCTCCACCGCTGAAACTGACCCCTTTTATATTAAAATGCCGGACATAATCGGCATAATCCCGGGGGTTGCTAAATTCCAGGGTGCTGGTCATTGGCTGTCCTTTCTCTTTCTGGGCGGAAGGGCAGTAAAAACAGCGGGCATTGCAGATACCATTGATAAAAAGGCAGGACCAGTCACCACGGCCGCACAGGGAACACCCCGGGGAAAGCTCATGGGTAAAAAGTTTTGTCCCGGAGAACTGCCACCCAGGTCCAACGGCATGGGTCTCAATTTCTTTGAGAAGGGATTGCCTTAAACGGGATGCCGTGTCAGCTGTTGCAGGGGTGAGCCAGTTCATTGCATCATAGGAATCTGAATACACTCGCCGGGTTTGGCGGATAAGTTCCGAAATATCAATTGTCATTGTGAGCGCCTGCCTCTATGGTAAATAAAGCCCCAAAATATTGCAGGATGGATGCCAAAAGAGGTGTGTAAAATCAGGTAGATCAGAACCCTCTGAATTAATAATAGATTCATGACGGTTGTATGCTCAGATATTGGCGGCTGGATTTTAGTGATGGGTGAAAAACAAGACATCGTAATTCCTAAAAAAATAAATATAGGAATCCTTATGTCTTGGTTTTTGTCCGGTATCCTGGCTGACAAAGTTTTAAATTTGTGATATATATGTAATCAAGATCAGGCTGACCTCTGTCGGTTTTAGATCTATGATGCATTAAATTAAGGAGACGCAAATGTCAAAGGGACAAGATTCTAAAAAAGCGACCAAAAAGAAACCGGAAAAAAGTATGAAGGAAAAGAAAAAAGAGAAACAGGAGAAAAAGAAGGTAAAAGCAGGACTTCTCGAATAAAAAAAATAGCGGTGATCCACCACGCTCTCTCGACACCATCCATGGGTAGAGAGGGCGTTTATTTGGTAGCTTCGGGTCTGTGTTGATACCCGGTTTATGGTTGGCGATTCGTTCTTATGATGTCAAAGAATCCAAATAAATGCGTTTTTTAAAAAGGTGATATGAAAGATATTCTGGTTCTATCCACCCGGAAAAAGGATTTTTACCTGGTTTCACAGGTGCTTTCAAATTCCTATACGGTGAAGTATGCACCTGATTTTGAAACGGCCAGGGCGTTGCACATCCTTTCCCCTTTTGACATGATTATATCAGACATCATGCTTCTGGAACAGAATTTAAACGACAGGATTTCTATTATTCCGGACAATTCGTTTATGCGAATAAACCCTTTTGTTCAGCTGGTTGTCCTCTGTGGCCGCAAGGCGGTTCAAAGGGCTGTAAAGATCGTAAAAGAAGGGGCCTTTGGATACCTTACCTATCCCATTGAAGAAAAAGAAATCCAGCTGTTGGTGGAGTCGGCGGGAAAAACCCTGATCAGGGATTTGGAACTGGATTATTTACGGGATCATTTTTGGAAAACAGAATGGCTTGAAATTATTCGATCTAAAAATCCCAGGATGAAAAAAATTTATGAAAGCATCCGGTCTGTATCCCCCACCATTGCAACTGTGTTGCTTCTCGGGGATACCGGTACCGGCAAGGGCATGTTGGCAAGGCTTGTCCACTGGCACAGCCAGCGGTGTGAACAGCCGTTTATTGCGGTTCATTGCGGCGCAATTCCTGACACATTGATTGAAAGTGAACTATTCGGGCATGAAAAAGGGGCCTTCACCGGTGCCAATAAAAGGAAGCCCGGAAAGTTTGAAATGGCCAGGGGGGGCACTATCTTTTTAGATGAAATCGGAACCATTACCGCCTCTGCCCAGATTAAGCTTCTCCAGGTACTCCAGGACGGCACTTTCAGCCGGGTTGGCGGAGAATCCATTTTGAGAGCAGATGTTCGGATTATTACCGCCACCAATGCCGACCTGGGGAAATTGGTTGACGAGGGCAAATTTCGCAAAGATCTCTTCTACCGGTTCAACATTTTTCCCATTGAAATTCCGCGTCTCAGAGATCGACTGGAAGATTTACCGACCTTGACAGACATGTTTTTAAATAACTTGAATGCCAAATATGGAAAAAAAATTCACATCCTCCATCCTTCCGTCATTGCGGGCTTTGCGCGATACGAGTGGCCGGGCAATATCCGTGAACTTGAAAACATCCTTGAAAGGGCATACATCCTTGAAAGTTCTTTTGAACTGACCCCCCCCAATTTCCCCCCTGAAATAGTGCTGGACCCGGAAATAAAAGCCCTGCCAGTCAGCAGGACTTTTCCGCTGTCCCAGGCAAGGCAGATTGCGGTTGATGCGTTTGAGCTAGTCTACCTCACCACAATTTTAGAACAGACCCAGGGAAAAATAAATCTTTCTGCCCGGAAAGCAGGCATTACAACCCGGCAGTTAAGCCGGCTTCTCACCAAGCATGGATTGAACAAAAAAAACTTTAAAAAAAATAAAAAAGAGTTTTGATAGCTGTGGGGGAGTGCCTCAATACCGGGAAAAGGCTTGGAGGCCAAAAATTATTCTTGCCCTGTCGCACAGGCGGTTTCCAATATTATTTTCCCAGGACATGTTGAAGTTTCGACAGGTGGAGGGCCGATTTTCATAGATCCTGCATCTGACATGAAAGCCCACGTCTCCTTCCAGGGCAATACATCGCGGGCTTGTTGTTTGTGTTCCTTTCATGCACCTGTGGGTCTTGTCTGAAAACAAGGTCATGTCAACGGGGACCAGGCCACCTGGGAAATCATTGGTTTCGGCAGTGGGGAAGGAAACCCGAAAAAATGCACAACAGGCACCACATGACTCACAGGGGCTTTTCTTTATGGGGTTCCCTTGCATAATGGGTCTCCTCAATAAAAACGGGGCAATTCAAATGGATATTTCGTATTTATATATTTCGCGGTTATACCTTTCGCATTAACTATGCCACATAATATAAACATTCGAATTTATAGGTGATTATTGTTTTCGTTATGGCTTTTAAGGGGACTATCACTAAAATAGGAACTATGATGTCCTATAAAATATTTGTATAGTTTTTTTCAATCCCAATCCCTGTTGTTTACTCAAATTTTGAATTTGATTCTCCTGGCCATTCCGATTAGGGATAGGCTGGTTTGTGATTTTAGGATAAAAAAAAGGAGCACTTGAAATGAGTAATGAATATGAATCCATGTGGAAGGGGTTGGGACTGAACCTTGCATCCCATGACGCCCTGTTGGAGGTCCTGGGAAAAGGGTATACCGATATTTATCTCGCCCAGAAGGATCGGCCCGAAGGGATGGGATATTTTGATTTTGTGATGAGCGAGGTTCACGGCTTGAGAATCAAGGAGCTGGTGGATGAAAAAGAACAGGGCCGGAAAATAATCGGTTCCTATTGCGTTTTTGTCCCCGAAGAAATTGCCCTGGCCGCCAATGCCACCCTGGTGGGCCTGTGTTCCGGTGCGGATTTCGCCCTTGAAGAGGTTGAAAGGTATTTGCCCAGAAACACCTGTGCCCTGATTAAGTCTGCCTTTGGATTCAAGTTGGGTCAGGTCTGCCCCTACCTTGAGGCGGCGGACATGGTTGTGGGAGAAAATACCTGTGACGGCAAGAAAAAAGCCTATGAGTCCCTGGGAACCTTGATGGACAACCTTTATGTCATGGATTTGCCCCAAATGAAATCGGACCTGGGCCGTGACCTTCTCAGATCCGAATACGACCGGTTTAAAACGGCTGTGGAAGAATTGACCGGGGTTGTCATTACCCATGAGTCCCTGACACAAGCCATCAAGATTGTCAATGCCAAACGGTCGGCTCTCCACCGGCTGGCGAAACTTCGTTCGGCAGATCCTATTGTCATTTCCGGACTGGATGGGCTGTTGGCAAACCAGGTTTCCTTTTACGATAACCCGAAACGGTTTACCGAGTCGGTCCATAAAATGTGTGATGAACTGGAAAAAAGAATCCAGGCAAATCAGGGAATTTTCCCGGTCAAGACCCCCCGGATCCTGATCTCCGGTTGTCCCATGGCCGTACCCAATTGGAAATTACCCTGGATCATTGAAACTTCCGGGGCCGTGATCGTGGGGGAGGAATCCTGTGTGGGAGAGCGGGGCGCCCGAAATCTTACCCAAGATACGGGCACTACCATTGATGAACTGATGGATGCCATTACCGACAGGTATTTTGATGTGGATTGTGCCATTTTTACCCCCAATCAGGAGCGGCTGGATCATATCCAAGAGATGGTAAAGGCCTATAAGGCAGACGGGGTCATCCATTACGGCCTTCAGTTCTGTCAGCCGTACACAATGGAGGCCATTCCCGTTGAAAATGCCCTGGAAAAAAAGGATATTCCCTGTCTGCGTATCGAAACCGATTACGGAATGGAGGATGTGGGGCAATTGAAAACCCGGATAGAGGCCTTTGTGGAGCAACTTAAATAGGGGCGGTTTGTCTCGTTTGTATAGTTTTTCTCTATAAAGTTACCGTTTCCAAGAGGTATTAACGATTTGATTACCCCCTGAATTTTTATTAATGATGGGGGATTTTGTGCGTGGGCATATTAAAATCAAGAAATTAAGAAAACTTGAGGTTGATTTTTAATGTCAAACCTAAGGATACACAATGAAATTATATGCAGGAATTGATATCGGCTCCAGGAGCATTGAGCTGGTGGTGGTGGATGAACAGGGGACGCTCATGGACTTTTTCCAGGCCGATACCGGGTTTGATCCCATCTCCGAAGCAAACCGGATTCTTAGGGGGGTGGCCTATGACCAGATCATGGCCACGGGATATGGGCGGGGACTTTTTGAAACCGCCTTTGATGATGCCCAGACGGTTACGGAAATCAAGGCCCATGCAAGGGGGGTTGTTTGCTTTTTTCCCGAGGCAACCACCATTTTAGATATCGGTGGTCAGGATTCCAAGGCCATTGCTCTCAATGACCGGGGCCGGGTTAAAAAATTTGAGATGAATGACCGCTGTGCCGCAGGAACCGGGAAGTTTCTGGAAATTATGGCTAAGAATCTGGGGTTTTCCATGGAAGAATTTGGATTGGCCGCTCTTGCCGCCCAAAATGATTTGAGTATCAACAGCATGTGTACGGTTTTTGCCGAATCCGAGGTCACCACCCTGATCGCCAGGGGGGCCGACCGTAAAGAAATTGCCAGGGGACTGCATTTAAGTGTGGTCAAGCGGGCCGGCGGCATGATCAACCGGGTTTCGTCCCAGGGGCCCATTGTTTTTTCCGGCGGGGTGGCAAACAATCCCTGCATACAAGAGTTGATATCTCAAAAACTTGGCAGACAGGTGCTGGTTCCAGAAACACCCCAGATGATGGGGGCATTGGGGGCTGCCTTGATTCTGGCGGAAAAAGCATCTGAACGAGTGGTTTAAAAAGGATAGGCAGGTGTTGAAATTTTATGGCAAATTGATTAAACAACCCTTAAAAAAAGGTGAACAAAATGAAAGTTAATAAATTAAAGAATAAATTAAAGAATAAATTGGTGTGGGGCGGCATACTTGTTCTGTGCATGGCCGGATTCACCGGCCTTTGTGCGGCTGGCGAACTGGATGTGTTTGCCGGGGAAAACCAGGTGTTACGGATTTCTGGCGGAACCGCCCACATCCCTGTGATGAAAGCTGCGGCAAAAAAAATAATGACCTTTAATCCCAAAATTCAGATCACCATTGCAGGCGGGGGGTCCGGGGCCGGCATCAAACAGGTGGGAGAGGGGTTGGTGGATATTGGAAACTCGGGCAGACAGGCCACTGAAGGTGAAGTCAATAAATACGGATTGAAACTGTACAAATGGGCCATTGACGGGGTGGCCGCTGTTACCAATCCTAAAAACCAGGTTAAAGCACTTTCCACCCAGCAGCTCCAGGACATATTCTCCGGGAAAATAGTTTCCTGGAAAGAGGTGGGCGGGGAAGATAAAGCCATTAATGTTTATACCCGGGATACGGCAAGCGGAACCCGTTCCGTGTTCTGGAAAAAGGCATTGAAAAAGTCTGAGATCACAGCCAAAGCCAATGTGGTTGTTTCCAATGGTGCCATGAAAACTGCCGTGAACAATGATCCCTACAGCATTGGATATGTGTCTGTGGGGTTTATTGATGCAGGGGTTGCCCCCCTTGCCCTGGATGGGATTTCCCCCACCATGGACGCGGTTAAGTCAGGTCAATACAAGGTTGCAAGGGGCCTTTTTTCCAACACAAAGGGAGAGGCCAAAGGCCTTGCCAAAAAATTTATTGACTATCTCCTGGGGCCCGACGGCCAAGCCCTGGCAGCAGCCAAAGGATTTATTTCTGTGAACTGATGGTGCGAGAACGATTTCCAAAATTTGTTTTTCTGGGCGCCTCCCTCTTAAGCGTCGGTATTACCCTGGCCATATTGGGATTTATGGTGCTCCTGGCCTATCCTTTGTTTGCCCGGGGGATGTTCTGGAAGATGCTTATCCAGCCCTGGTCTCCGGACCAGGGCCTGTTCGGTCTGGGGCCCATGATTGTCGGAACCCTGGCCATCTCCTCCCTGGCGGTTTGCATCAGCTTTCCCATCAGTTGCGGGGTTGCTTGTTTTGCAGGGATCGTACACCCACGGGGAAAGGGGCGTACCCTTCGGCAGATGGTTGAGGCGATGACGGCAATTCCCACGGTAATTTACGGGTTTGTGGGTATTTTTTTGCTGGTTCCCCTGGTGAGGTCGCTTTTTGCCGAAGGGTCAGGGATGTGCATCCTTTCCGCAGGGATCATGCTGGGCATTTTAATTTCCCCCACCATGATTCTTTTTTTTATCCAAAGTTTTACCCTGGTCCCCCAACCTTATTTAAATGCCGCAGATGCCCTGGGGGCCAACACCGTTCAGAAATTTTTTTATATCGTGCTGCCCTATGCCTGGAGATCAATGGCCACAGGCCTCATTCTTTCCTTTGGCCGGGCCATGGGCGATACCCTGATTGCCTTGATGATCAGCGGGAATGCGGTCGGGTTTCCAGGGTCCCTCCTGGATTCGGCCCGAACCCTCACCGCCCATATCGGCCTGATCATTGCTGCTGACTTTGACAGTATTGAATTTAAGACCCTGTTTGTCTGCGGTATTTGTCTCTATGCCATGACTGGAATCATGGTGATACTGGTCCGGTTTCTGGCCGGGAAGGGCAGGGTGAAATGAAATCATCGTTTTGGGATAAAGCGTTTCACCTGTTTGCCTGGGGGTGCAGTCTGGCCCTGGTGGCCGCTGTTTTAATTATCCTGGGTTTTTTAGTCGTCAAAGGATACCACACCCTTGTCCCCTCCCTTATTTTCGGGGACACCCCCTTTTGGGAGGCCCTGCTTTTAAGGCGCCAGGTGTTTGACGGCCTTTTTCCGGCCATGATAGGCACCCTGTGTTTGATCGTGCTGGCAATTGTATTTGCCATTCCCCTGGGCCTTTTTACCGGTATTTTCCTGGCTGAATACGCTTCGCCTAAGGTGAAATGGTTTTTTTCCCTGGTCTTTGATATCCTGGCCGGTATTCCCTCCATTGTGGTGGGTCTTTTTGGATTCAGCATCACCCTGTTTTTGCACCATTATTTTTTTGACAGGCTTTATCCCTGTCTGCTGATATCTGCGCTTTCCCTGGCGTTTCTGGTGCTTCCCTATATGATTAGAACCACACAGATGGCCCTGGAAAATCTGCCTATGGATGTGAGGATGACCGCTCCTTGCCTGGGGGCGACCAAGTTTCAAAATATTTTTTATGTGCTGTTGCCCGCCTCTTTATCGATAATCGTCAGCGGGATTATCCTGTCCATCGGCAGATGCGCCGAAGACACGGCCGTTATAATGCTGACCGGTGCCGTGGCCACCGCCGGAATTCCCAGGTCTGTGTTCTCAAGTTTTGAAGCATTGCCCTTTTATATTTACTATATTTCCTCCCAGTATGCGGATCATTCAGAGCTGATGAAAGGATATGGGGCTTGCCTTGTATTGATCTTTATTTGTATGATTTTGTTTGTTCTTGCCCATTGGATAAAACAACGGTTGGCTCAAAAAATATTGTACAGGTCCTGATATGCAGACAAAAATAAAAATTAAAAATCTTGGATTTTATTATAACGCCCACCCGGTGCTGAAAAATATTTCCATGGAGATTGTAAAAAACACCATCACCGCTGTTACCGGGCCCTCGGGTCAGGGCAAATCCACCCTTTTGTTCACCTTGAATAGGCTTTGGGAAACCATGGAAGGGGCAAGGGTGACCGGCCAGATTGAAATCTTGTTTGGCGAAAAATTTCAAAATATTTATGATCCCGGATTCAGCGTGTCAACCTTGCGGCGCCGGGTGGGCATGGTTTTCCAGATGCCGAACCCTTTGCCCATGAGCATTTATAAAAATGTTGTGTTTCCTTTAAAGCTCAAAGGAGAAGACAAACAAGCAGATACCCCCTTTCGGGTGGAGACGGCATTAAAACGCTGTTTTTTATGGGAGGAGGTAAAGGATCGGTTGAATGAAGATGCCAGAACATTGTCCGGTGGTCAACAGCAGCGGTTGTGTATTGCCAGGGCCTTGATCCTGAACCCCCAGGTGCTGCTGCTGGACGAACCCACCTCCTCTCTGGACGACAACGCCTGCCAGATGATCGAAGAACTCCTTGTTGAAGTGAAAAAAGAGTGTACAATTCTTTTGGTTTCCCATTACCTGGACCAGGTGAAACGGATTGCCGACACAGGGATGCGTCTGTCCCAGGGACAGATGATACAAGAATGGTAACTTTCCGATGATCGGAGAGAAACTCTACAAGAAACAAAAAGGAAAGACAATATGATTCAGATTCAGATTCCCGGAGCCCCAGATCTTCGGATTGAAAATATGTTATTGGATTTTAACGGCACCATTGCCGTTGACGGCCATTTGATTGCCGGGGTGAAAGAAAAGATCAATCAACATGCAGAAAGGATGGCGTTCCACGTGATCACCGCAGATACCTTTGGGTCGGTCAAACGAGAACTTGAAGGGATAAAATGTACCCTGCACATCATACCCGAAGGAAATCAGGCTGCAGCCAAGCTTGTCTATCTTGGGGAACTTGGATCCCAACACACCATTGGTGTGGGAAACGGGGCCAATGACGAGCAGATGCTTCGAGAAGCCATATTGGGAGTTGCCGTGCTGGGAAACGAGGGCCTGGCAACCAAAACCCTGGCAGCATCGGATCTTTTGGTACACCATATTCTGGATTTGTTTGCATATTTTGAACGACCCAACCGGCTTGTGGCGTCTTTGCGACAATAATATTAAGAAAAAAATCTCACGGGCGACGGGCCTTTTTAATACTGGGTACCCACAAATGCGAATCGTTTTTTTATCTTTGTGCCTAAAAAATAGTGTTTGATTAATCTGGGTCAAAAGTTCAAAATGATAGGAGTTTTTGGGCTGAATAAACATTTTGTCTGCTTTAAAACTCAAACACAACAAGGGTTCGTGTTTTCTTTGATGGTATGGAGACGTCATAAAACAAAGCGTGTCAATATTAGGAGATCACTATGGGGTCTGCAGAACAGGGGAAAAAAATACAGAAAAAAGATACGGATTCGATCAACAAACTCAAACGAGCCTTTGCCTACAACCTTTTTTACAAACAGGGCAAAACAATTCGTTCTGCGACGTTAAATGATTACTACCTGGCGGTTGCCCAGACAGTGCGTGACCGTATGCAGCATCTGTTTATTAACTCCATCGAGGCCTTGTCGGAAAAGGAGACCAAGGTTGTCTGTTATCTGTCTGCAGAATTTCTCATGGGCCCGCATCTGGGAAACACGCTTATCAATCTTGGGCTCTATGATGATGTGGCCCGGGCTACCCGGGAGACGGGTCTTGATCTCCAGGAAATCTTGGATCATGAGGAGGAGCCAGGGCTTGGCAATGGCGGGCTTGGGCGTCTGGCTGCCTGTTACCTCGATTCCCTGGCAACCTTGCAGATACCGGCAATTGGCTATGGTCTTCGCTACGAGTTTGGCATGTTTGACCAGGAGATAGAAGATGGATGGCAAAAGGAGATCAGCGACAGGTGGCTGCACCCGGGCAATCCCTGGGAGATAAAAAAACTGGACTTGAGCTGTGAGGTGGGATTTGGCGGTTATACGGAAATCTACAATGATGAAAACGGCAAGCAGCGGGTCAGGTGGATTCCCGATCTGGCAGTCATCGGTATGCCCTATGATACGCCGGTGCCAGGATTCAAGGTCAACACCGTAAACTGTCTGCGGCTGTGGAGTGCAGAGGCGCCAAAGTCCTTTGATTTTGAGGATTTTAATGTGGGGGATTATTTTGGCGCTGTTGAAGAAAAGATAGCGGCCGAAAATATTACCAAGGTTCTATATCCGAATGATGAGCAGTTCAAGGGAAAACGGCTGCGCCTTGCACAGCAGTATTTTTTTGTTTGTTGCTCTCTGCAGGATATGATCCGAACCCATCTGCTCAATAATAACAGCCTGGATAATTTTTACGATTATTTCCAGGCCCAGCTCAATGACACCCATCCGGCCGTTGCCGTGCCGGAGCTGATGCGGCTGCTGGTGGATCTTTATCATTATGACTGGGACAAGGCCTGGGACATTACTTGTAAAACATTGTGCTATACCAACCATACCCTGCTGCCCGAAGCCATGGAAAAATGGCAGATTGACCTGTTCAAACATGTTCTGCCCAGACACCTGGAGATTATATTAGATATTAATTATCATCTTCTTGAACAGGTAAAAGCCCGATACCCCGGTGACGATGCCAGGATCGCCCGTATGTCGATTATTGATGAATCAGGCCCCAGATACATACGAATGGTCAATCTTGCCTGTTTTGGCAGCAAGACAATCAACGGGGTTGCTGCCATGCATACGGACCTGCTGCGCCGGCATACCCTCAAAGATTTTAATGAAATGTATCCGGGCAAGATACGCAATGTCACCAACGGCGTAACGCCACGGCGATGGATAGCGCTGAGCAATCCGAGGTTGACAAGGCTCTTGGTGGATGCCATCGGTGAAAACTGGATTACCCATCTGGATGATTTAAAGCAGATTGAAAAATTTGCAGAGGATACCGCCTTTAAAGATGCCTGGCGCAAAGTCAAGCAAGATAATAAAAAGGATGTGACAAACCTGGTCTTTCAAAGAGAAGGTATTGTTATTGATCCTGAATCAATGTTTGATGTCCAGGTCAAGCGCATTCATGAATACAAGCGGCAGCATCTCAACCTGCTTCATATCATTACCCTGTACAATCGTATCAAGGCAAATCCCAACACAGATATCACGCCCAGGGTGTTCGTTTTTGGCGGCAAGGCTGCCCCGAGCTATTTTATGGCAAAGCGTATTATCAAGCTGATCAATTCTGTGGCCGAGGTGGTTAACCACGATCCTGATGTGCGAGACCGGCTCAAGATTTTTTTTGTTCCCAATTATAATGTCAAAATCGGGCAGATAGTTTATCCCATGGCCGATCTTTCCGAACAGATTTCCCTGGCTGGCATGGAGGCATCCGGAACTGGAAACATGAAATTTTCCATGAACGGCGCTTTGACAATCGGCACGCTGGACGGTGCAAATGTAGAGATTCGAAATGAGGTGGGGGCTGAAAATTTCTTTCTTTTCGGCATGGATGAACAACGTGTTCATGAAAAGAAGATTGCAGGATACAGGCCAGAAGAATATTATCAGAAAAATGATGAGTTGCGGGGGGTGATTGATTTGTTAAAGTCCGGTCATTTTGCCCATGGTGACCCGGAATTGTTCAAACCCATCGTGGACTCATTGCTGTATGATGACAGGTATCTTTGTCTTGCCGACTATCAGGACTATGTTGACTGCCAGGCGAGGGTCAGCCGGACGTTTGAGGATAAGGATCTCTGGACCCGGATGTCGATCCTTAATGTTGCCCGTATGGGTAAATTTTCTTCAGATCGTTCTGTCAGCGACTATGCCCAAAAAATTTGGAATGTAAAACCCTTCCCGGTCAAATTGAAGTGGCAGCGGGTTCCTGAGGGGGGAATTGTATTTCCCAGACCCATTAAATGACCCTGTAAATTAATTGATTCTAAAAAAATTGTCATGAAAAGTATTCAATAAAAAAACTTGCATAAAGGTTAAGATTTCACATTTTTTTCACCTTATCTTCACGGCGGGTTCACACGCCTGGGTCTAAGGTTCAACAATGTTAACCCAAAAAAAAATGGATCCGAGGGCTGGGAAGGTGCCTTTTGACTGGATTCCCTCCTGTTCCATAAAAAGTCGGGCCATTGCCGGGGAGTATCTTATCCTTGCCTTGGAAGGGGTTGGCCATTATACTGTTGAGTCTATAAAAGATACCCTTTAAGGAGTCCCATGACACCCAATATCAGATTGCTCATCATTGAGGATAATCCGGCCATCGTGGAAAACATGACCGATTTTCTGGAATCCAAAGGCTATACTCTGGATTTTGCCATGGACGGTATCGGCGGTCTGCACCTGGCATTGACCCAGGCGTATGACGTCATTGTACTGGACCTCATGCTGCCGGGCATGGACGGCATAACACTGTGCAAAAAATTGCGCCAGGAGGCCGACAAACAGGTTCCGGTGATCATGCTCACGGCCAGGGATACCCTGGACGATAAACTGCTCGGCTTTGAATCCGGGGCTGACGATTACCTGGTCAAGCCCTTTGCCTTAAAAGAGCTGAACGCCCGCATAAAGGCGCTGGCCAAAAGACGGGTGAGCACCAACAAGATACTGGCGGTGGATGACCTTCGGATGGATCTTGGCACCTTTGAAATTACCCGCCAGGGGGAAAAAATTGACCTGAACAATACCTGCTCCGCCATCTTGAAGCTGCTCATGGAGTCGGCCCCCAATGTGGTGTCCCGCCAGGACCTTGAAAACCACCTCTGGGGCGATATGCCGCCGGGCAGCGATGTGCTGCGTAGCCACATGTATTCCCTGCGCAAAAAAATCGACAAACCCTTTGAAACGGCCATGATCGAAACGGTCCATGGCAAAGGGTTCAGGCTCAAGGAAAAACAGGCATGAAATTTTATCAAAGCATCCGGTTCAGAATCGTTGCCAGCATCCTATTGTTTGGCACTCTGCTCATCACCCTCAATGCCGGCATCACTTTTTTTGTGATGGGCAACAACATGACCAAGATGGTCGCCAATCTCATCGATACGGAGATGGATGCCTTTATCTATAAATACGAAAAGGACCGGACAACGCCACTGCCCCATTCCAAATATATTGATATGTATGAAGGGTTTGAAAAAATGCCGGGACATTTCAGGGAGTTGGTAAAATCGCTGCCACCTGGTGTTCACACCATTGATGATCCTGAAAAGAAGCACCCGCTCAGCGTGGGGGTGATCCAATTACCGGACAAGGAAATTCCCTATTTCATGTTTTTTCACGGCAGGGAATTTTTCGATGAAAATTCCTGGCTGCATCCCAGACAGATCCTGATGATTTCCCTGGCTCTGTTGCTCATCCCCGGCATCATTATTGGTTATATCACCTCCCGGATGCTGTTTGCACCGGTGGTGACCCTCATGGCGCAAATCAAGGGGCTGAACCCTGAAAATATACCGGTCCGGTTTTCCCATAAGAATGCCAACAATGAATTCGGAATGCTCACCCGAACCATCGAAGCAACCATGAATCGGATCAACAATTTTATCCAGCGGGAAAAACAATTCACCCGGGATGCCAGCCACGAACTTCGGACCCCGCTGACCATTGTCAAAGGGGCGGTGGAAATCATGGAGACCCAGCCGGAGCTTTTGACCAACCCTTTGTTGAAAAAACCTTTGAAGCGGATTTCACGGTCGGTAAAAGACATGGAAACCACAATTGAAACCTTTCTCTGGCTTGCCAGAGAAGAGGGCGGGACAGATGATCTCTGTCAGGTGGAACCGGTGGTCAGACGGGCCATCAAAGACAACCAACACCTCATCGAAAACAAGGATATCCAGCTTCACCTGGAGGTGTTTTGCGACAAGACGGTCAGGGCCAGGGAAGAAATCCTTTATATCGCGGTGACAAACCTGATCCGCAATGCCTTTTATTTTACAGCCAAAGGATCGGTCACCATCACCCTTGACGATGTCCACATCGGCGTCCAGGATACAGGCATGGGCATTGAACCAGGCCAGCTTGAATCGGTCACCCACTCCCATGTTAAAGGAGCGACGAGTCAGGGCTTTGGTTTGGGGCTGAATATCGTCTCACGTCTGTGCAAACGCTTTGGCTGGCACCTGATCATTGAAAGCCAGGCAGGGCAAGGCACCGGTGTCAAAATTCTGTGGCAGGACACCTGAAACCCGGATTCCAGTTTCCAATGGCTAAAATAACTTTTTAAATTTCACATCTTTTTCACATTCTTTTCACGGCAGGTTCACGCCGGCATCGCCATAATTCCAAACATGATTAACAAAAAAAAAGACCCGTGCTTATTAATAAATCGGCATGGCCGGAGTTTCATATAAAAGGGGAAAGAAAATGACCATCCAATCTATTCGAGGGTGTATCGGTTGCGGGATATGCGTTAAAACCTGCCCCACAGATGTGATCCGTCAGGATCCAACGACAAAAAAGGCGTTCATCGCATACCCGGCGGATTGCCAGATATGTCATTTGTGCAGGATGTATTGTCCCGTGGACGCCATTACAATTTCACCGGAAAAATCTATTCCGGTGGTGGTTTCATGGGGGTAAAAATGGGTACATATATCAAAAGCAATTTTTTTAAGCAGTTCGTACTGGTTTTTACAGGCATGCCGCTGCTGATCTGGGCAATGGGGAATTATCCGGAGCGTTCGGTGTTGAAAGAATCACTTTCCGTCATTACTATTCTGGCCTTTTGCCAGATGATCGGCCAGTTTTTCTGGGCAAGGGGGAATAGATCCGCTGTTGCAGAACTTAAAATGAGCAAAGTGACAAAATATCATAAAATCATCGGATATGCCTTGGTCATCCTTCTGTTGTTCCATCCGCTTTTTCTGGTGGTTCCGCGGTCTTTTGAGTCAGGGGTCTCCCCGGTTGACGCGTTTATAACCCTCATCACAACCATGAACCTTGGGGTTGTGCTTGGCATCATTGCATGGTGTTTGATGCTGGTATTGGGAATTACCGCATTTGTACGGGAAAAGTTGCCCATGAAGTACAAAACCTGGCGGGTTTTCCATGGTATTCTGGCAGTGGTATTTATTGCGGTTGCCGCATGGCACGCCATTGATCTTGGCCACCATTTTAACCTTGCCATGTCAATTTTGATTTTATTTCTGACAACGGGCGGAATCTTGCTCCTTTTAAAAACCGATATGTTCAAAAAACATAAAAAAATCAGTGAGGTATAAATGACACCTTCTCAAACACCAAAAGATATGTCCCGCCGCAAGTTCATGACAATTGCAGGTGGTGCTGCAGGGCTGGCAACAATGGCCGCCATGGGATTCTCCCCACGGGGAGAGTGCAGCCCCAATATCTCTAAAATTGATGCGGATAAAATAATCGACGCCGAAAATGAAACAGATGTGTTGGTTATCGGCGGCGGAATGGCAGGGTTATTTGCAGCTGTCAAGGCTCATGATGCCGGTGCCAAGGTGATGATTGTCTCCAAGGGTCGTATGGGATCATCGGGACAAACGCCGTTTGCAAAAGGAATATTTGTATTTGATCCCGATTCTTCAAAAATAAGTCTGGATGAATTTGTGGATACGGTTTCGCGTTCTGCCCTGGGCACTAATAATTCGGTTTATACCCGGCAAATGGCAGCCCATTCCCTGGCCCGTGTCAATGAACTCAAAGAATGGGGATTTTTTAACTCTCCTTTGTATAACAAAAGTTTTAACACCCCCATCAACCAAAGAAATATTCCTGTCAAAGAAAGAATTGTCATTACCCATTTGATCAAGGAAAAAGGACAGATTGCCGGTGCGGCGGGTTTCAGCCTGGATGAAGAAAAAATTCTTTTTTTTAAGGCTAAAAGTGTGATTCTGTGCACCGGGGCCGGTGGTTTCAAGCCCAATGGATTTCCCATTTGTGATCTCACCCACGACGGCTCTGTCATGGCCTATAATATTGGCGCCAAGGTGACCGGCAAGGAATGGAACGACGGACACCCCGGCCAGGCAAAAAACGCGGCAGCCTGCTTTGACGGATGGCATGGTATGTTTGAAAGGAAACCTGGTATAACGGGGGTTGAAGTACACCATGATCTGGGGGTTGATCAAAATTACAAAGCTTACATGACAGGAAATCCCATTAAGATGGGGCCTCCCGGGATGGCAGATGGCAAAGAGGCCAAAGGCGGACCCTATGTTCCCGATGAATTTAAACGAAATGGCCCGCCCCAGGGTGAACCGGGGGCCGGTCCAGGGGGTAAGCCAGGGGGCAAGTCAGGGGGACCTAAAAAACGAGGGGGCGCACCTCCGGGAATGGCAGGAACACTGGTGGGCGGTTCCTCAGCCGGCATGTCGATTCACAAGTCCGAAGGCCTGGTTCCCATCAATGAGAAATGTGAATCAAACATCCCGGGGCTGTATGCTGCCGGTGATGCATTGGGGTCTTATATGGCCGGCGCTATTTATACCCAGGTAGGATCCTCTCTGGCCGGTTCTGCTGTTCAGGGGGCCATTGCCGGCAAGGCTGCTGCTGAATACTGCCCGGGACTTGCAATGCCGGTTATTTCAACAGCCAAACGGAATGCGGTCAAACAAGAGATCCTTGCGCCTCTGAAGAGAAAAACAGGGTATGGTCCCGCCTGGGTGACCCAAACCCTGCAAGGCATCATGATTCCCAATTTCATTATCTACATAAAAAAAGAAAATCTCCTAAAGGCCGCACTGGCCTATGTTGAAGAGTTGAGGGATCATCACATGCCACTGCTTCGTGCTGGGGATTTACATGAATTGCGGTTGGCCTTTGAAACCAGAAACATGATTATCAGCGCTGAAATGAAGCTCAAGGCATCCCTCATGCGAAAGGAAAGCCGTTGCAGCCATTATCGACTGGATTATCCTGAAATGGACACAAAAAATTGGAATGCCTGGATCAATATTTACAAGGGCCGTGACGGCGCAATGAAATTTGAGAAACAGCCTTTTGGCAGCTGGCCGACGGCAAAGAGTTAATCTGTTAAAATGAAGAAAGTGAACTGTGCCAAAGTAAAGTACAAGGAGATATAGTATGGATACCCCTCAAAACAACAACCCATTAAATTGTAACCGCAGGGACTTCATCAAGTATGCGGGAATGGGTGTTGCAGCTTTTTCCGTTGGCGGAATGATGATGTCGTCCAATGCGGGTGCCGCCTCCATCTCAAGTGTAAGTTCAGATGAGCTTGATTCGGAGGTCCTGATTATCGGGGGCGGTGTTGCAGCAACCTTTGCAGCAATTAAGGCTGCGGAACAGGGCGCTAAAGTAACCTGAAATGAAGCTGAGGGCATCCATGTTCAGGAAAGAGAGCAGGTACAGTCACTTCAGGGAAGACTTCCCCTACAGGGATGATAAGAACTGGCTCTCTTTTGTGATCCTTCAAAAGGACGGGGATAAAATGGGTGTAAGAAAATGGAATATCCCAAAAGAGTGGATACCAGAATCCCTTTCAAGTCTGACCTATGAAAAGAGATATACAGTCCGGTTTCCCGGGGAAGCAGAATATTTTAAGAAGCATGGCGCAGGGCAATTAGATATAGGAGTAAAAATA
The DNA here is from genome assembly GCF_055382125.1 of Desulfoconvexum algidum. Lineage (NCBI taxonomy): Bacteria > Pseudomonadati > Thermodesulfobacteriota > Desulfobacteria > Desulfobacterales > Desulfobacteraceae > Desulfoconvexum > Desulfoconvexum algidum. The sequence goes on from NZ_AP042394.1 coordinate 1,044,626, forward strand.
TGACGATAGCAAATATTGATACCAAATTATGTATCGGCTGCGGCACCTGTGTTGAAACCTGCCCTGCTGATGTTATTCGAATGGATAAAAAAACAGGGATAGCCAAAATAACATACCCCGAAGACTGCCAGAGCTGCCATCTGTGCCGGTTGTTCTGCCCGGTCAGCGATGATGTGATTACCGTCGCACCGGAGACATGCATGAAGCCGATGGTTTCATGGGGGTAGAAGGACCGCAGACATTAGTGGAAAAATTATAAAAAATATGTACAGATAGTTTGAGAGGGCAACACTATAAACATAAGGGAAAAAACAGCACTTTTCATCAGGTGTAAATTCAGGTCCTGTTTGGGAAAAGGTATCTGAATTTTAAGTGTTTTAAATTTTCGTTGAATTTTATGATTGAGTTCACTTTTGATCAAATCCCAGTCATCCACCTCGCAAATCCATCCCCTTAATTCAAAACTCAGAGAATAGTCCCCGAATTCCCTGAACAATGCTTGAGGGGCTGGATATTCCACCACCTGCGCGTGTTCATGGGCGCAGTCCAAAAGGGCTTGGGTTACAATAGGTACATTAGAATCATGGGCAACCTTTACCGGTATTCTGATCCCGACATATTGATCAGATAGGGTCCAGTTGGTGACCTGATTTGAAATAAGGTCACTATTGGGTACCACGATCTCTGATCGTTGGGGCGTTTGCATCACTGTGGCCCGAAGACCAATTTTTTTAATTTCAGCCCGTTGTTCACCCAGCTCAATATAATCTCCTACTTTAATGGGTCTTTCAAAAAGCAGGATCAGACCTGAGACAAAATTATTGATGATACCCTGAAGACCGAATCCAATACCGACGCCCAATGCACCGGCAATGATGCTCAATTCCCGAAACTGAACTCCCAGTGTCATCAAGGCCAGTAAAAATCCGATAAAAACAAAGCCGTAATGAACCAGCCTGGCCATTGAAATCCTCACGCCAACCTGAAGCTGGCGCTTGGAGAACACATCTTCCATAAGTATGGTTTGAACTACCCAGGAAATTAAAAAAGAGGTGTAAAGAGTCCCCCCGGCCATTAGAACCAGTGCAACGGTAATCTGCCTGGCACCTAGTGTGATGCCAAAGGTCAGAACCGCATGAATCGCTTCTATCGGGTTGCTGTAAATCCGCCATGTCACAAGGACAAAGGCACCGGCAAGAAGAATGACCAGAATATTTATCAAAAATGCAGACCTGCTGATGATAAAATGGGTTTTAACCTTCACAAAAGGTATTTTACCGAGGGGCGGGCTGTGCATGATCCAATACAAAAAGCCTCTGAGTATGACCATTAACATCCAGGCTGTCAGAGAAATAAAGGTTGTCTTAAGGGAGGATTCAAGTAAATGGGCTGACAGGGTGCTGTACCCGCCCATTTCCATGATAAGAATGATCAAAAAAAGCAGGGCACCCAATTGAAAAATCCGTGGAGATAAAGGCAAATTTTTATGGCGGACACTGATTTTGGAAAAACTGAGAAATAACGGCAGTCCAATCAGGGATGTAGAAAAAATATACAATCTAAAAAGTGAAAATGGCAGGTTAAACACCCCAAACAGACGGGTAACGATAAAGTACACAGGCAGCCAATAAACAAGCCATTTTATTTTTTTATGGGCACTCTCAAAAAAGGCGTCCACCAGACGTGCAAGGAGGATAAGAATAATCCCCTGGGCAATAAGTCGCCAGACGCCTGGAATCGCACCATAAAAAAAAGAGGTGGTGATAGCCGTAAAAAAAATACCGGTTTCAAACGGCCTTCGTGCAATAAACCGCCATTGATTCATTTCCATCAGAGGTTCACGTCTCTGTATGATCCCGATGCTTAAGGCTAAAAAGAATAGAACCTGGACAATAATCAGCCCTCTCTTTTGCAAGACAAACTCAATATCCGGTTTTGAAATGCGTTGCAGGCGTTTCGGCAATTCAAGTAACAAGCCTCTTTTCAGCAGGGCATAGTACTTAGACGAAAACATGGAGCGATCGGTCTTGTGCATAAGGCTGCCATTGAGAACTGTGACGCGTTCCTCTATCTCAAGTTCAAGTGCCAACTGGGATGCTCGAATCAATTCTGCAGCCTGCAGCTGGGAGATTAGAGGTGTTATGGTCAGCGAGATCAGGTCCTGGGATCGGGTTGTGATCTGTCGAACCTTTTCAAAAGTAGGCCTGAGGGATTCTGCAGAGCTCTGTTTTGAAACCAAGGATTCCAAGTGTTCCCAATGTACGTCTTCTTCGGTCCACTCTTTTCTCCAGGACTCAGCCTGGGAAATTGCCTCATTGATGGATTGAATTAACTCATTTAGAACAGCCTCTTTCAAGGCAATTTGAGCTTTGAGATCAAAAAGTCGGTCATAGCCGTACTTTGAGTTGTTGTTTAAGGCGTTTAGACTCCTGGTATTTTTTTTAGTTTCTTTGGCCAGATAGTTCAAGCAGTTTGAGGCCGCCTCTATATCAAACAAATCAATGAGTTTATTTTCCATTAGAATGGAAGGGTTCTGCAATTCAGTGGTCATGGAAATAAGACCGGAAAAATTTCCCTCGGACGATTTTTTATCTGTTTCTGATACAGCCGCATTGGAAAAAAAATTGGCATACCCTGTACCGGTGTAACCACTCCAGATCAGCAATACCATTGTCAAAATATGCTTCAGATAATTTTTGTTGTTTAGCATGAACCCTACCCTATATTTTTGTATTCGCTTTTTGGAGATAAAATGACATTAAATTATGATGAGACCGTTATGAAAACAGGTTTAAATATAGAGATTCAACGCCTGGTATTGAAAGTCTGTCCGGCTCTTCCACATAATTTTTGAAATTTCACATTTTTTTCACATCCTTTTCACGGCCTGTTCACGCATCCTAGGTTAGATTTCGTCCATGATTAATGAAGAAGGAAATTAAGAGACAAATGGAAACCTTCTTAATGAGGAAGCAAAATGATAATTCATTACAATAATTTATTTAAGGGTTTTCAGGCGTTGGCTGGACGTTCGCGATCCCGGGCGCTATTATTTGCGATATTGGCGATGTTGCTCTCAGGCTGCAGCACGGCAAATCACGATGTCAAGGCGCCGCTGTCCGTCCCGGTCCGGTTCTCCGAATCCGGCCATTCACCCCTGCCGGACCAATGGTGGGTGTCCTTTGAGGATCCGGTGCTCAGCGGGCTCATGGATCAGGCCCTTGTGAACAACTTTAGTTTAAAAACCGCATGGAACCGGCTCAGCCAGGCCAAAGCCCTGGCAAAAAGTGCCGGGGCCGATCTTTTTCCTGTTCTTGATGCCGAGGTTGAAACCTCACAAAACAGGTTATTCGAATCCGGTGAGACCACTGAAGGTCACAGCTATTCCCTGGGGCTTGCCGTAAGTTATGAGCTGGACCTGTGGGGCCGCATCCAATCCAGCCGCGATGCTGCCGCATTTGAAGCACAAGCCAGTGAACAAGACCTGCAGGCCACAGCCCTGACCCTCTCGGCCCAGGTGGCTGGTACCTGGTATCAGCTGGTCGAACAGTACGGTCAATTGGATATACTGGACGAGCAGATGGTCAACAATAAAAAGGGGCTTGAACTGGTGAACTTGCAGCTGCGCACCGGCCAGGTCGGCATTTCAGACATGCTGCAGCAGCAACAGCTGATTGAGTCCAACCAGGGAGAAAGAGACCTGGCATTGGCCCAGGCCGGAGTTTTGGAACAGCAACTGGCAATATTGCTCGGATATCCCCCCCAGCAGAATGTGGCCCCACGGATTGGGCAATTGATCGATCTGCCGCCCATACCGCAATTGGGTTTGCCGGCTGAATTGATACAAGGCCGTCCGGATATCCGCAGCGCTTTGTTTAGTGTCCGGTCGGCCAACAGTGACCTGGCAGCGGCCATTGCCGATCGTTTTCCCCAGTTGAGCTTTTCCGCCGATCTTGCGACCACAGGGGTTCATACCAGAGACCTGTTCAGCAACTGGCTGGCAACACTGGCCGCCAATCTGGTGACCCCCATCATTGACGGCGGGTTGCGCAAGGCCGAAGTTGATCGGACCCGTGCTGCTGCTGCCGAAGCACTGAACGCATACGGGCAAATCATTCTCGAGGCCCTGGGAGAGGTGGAAACCGCCCTTGTTCAGGAACATCGTCAGCGCGATTTCATTGTCAGCATCGACAAACAGCTGACCCTGGCCGGGCAGGTGATTGAACGGTTGCGGGACAGATACCTTCAAGGGTCGGTGGATTATCAGCGGGTGCTCGATGCACAGCTTTCCTTCCAGGAGCTGCAGCGCAGTTTGCTGACCGCCCGGCAAAATCTGGTGCAGTACCGAATCGATCTATGCCTTGCCCTTGGCACGGGGTGGACCTTGGCAAAACCGGAACAAAATTTGTTCAATACACCCCCCATTACAGACAAAAATATCTTTTTACCTGGTAGCAGGACATCGGGATAAAGAGGAAAAATAAAAGGTGAAACAGATGTTGTCAGAGCAAAAAATATCAATTTCCAACACCCCAGCCGTATCTGCTGCAGGGACAAAGATTCGTCATCAGCGGCTCTGGAAAACCGTTGTTTTTCGTGGGCTTTTGCCCCTGGCGGTAATCCTGGCAGGTGGGTTTCTCTCCGTCTGGATGATGGAGACCGGTCCCCAGGCAAAACCGCACACTATAACACGCAATGCGACCCTGGTTGCGGTCAGAGCAGTTGATTACAGTTCCCAGAAAACCCTTATTTCAGGCATGGGGACCGTTGCCGCCGCCTGTAATGTGGAACTCAAACCCCAGGTCAGTGGCGAGATCATCTCATTAAATCCCAACCTGGTGCCCGGCGGTCATTTCAAAAAAGGTGAAACCCTGCTTAAGATAGACCCCACAGACTACCGTCTGACAGTTCGGGAGCGGGCCGCGGATGTGGCCAAAGCCGAGTCAGACCTTCAGCTTGAGCAGGGCAACCAGCTCATTGCCAAAAAAGAATACACCCTTCTGGGAGAAACGGTCAGCGACCAGGAAAGGGCGTTGATGCTGCGAAGGCCCCAGCTGGAAAACCTCCAGGCCACCCTTGAAGCGGCCCGGGCCAAGTTCGACAAGGCCCAGGTTGATCTTGGGCGCACCGAAATCAAGGCTCCCTTCAATGCAGTGATTCAGTCCCGGGAGGTCAACCTTGGCACCCGGGTCAGCGAATCCTCTGCACTGGCAACCCTGGTGGATACGGATGCCTATTGGGTGGAAGTCTGCGTGCCGGTTAGCCAATTGCGTTGGATTCAAATTCCCCAGACCGGCAAGGACCCGGGAGCCCTGGTTCGGATTTACGACACGGCTGCCTGGGGCGACAAGGTTTTTCGCCAGGGCCGGGTGATTCGGTTGAAATCGGACCTGGAGTCCCAGGGGCGCATGGCGCGGCTGCTGATCCAGGTGGAGGATCCTTTGAGCCTTGAGCCGGGCCAGGATCAGCCCCGGATGCTGATCGGTTCCTATGTGCGGGTGGAGATTCAGGGGAATGCAGTGGCCTCGGCCGCGGCCATCCAGCGTGAGTTCATCCGCAACGGCAACAGCGTCTGGGTCATGACACCTGAAGGAAACCTTGCCATCCGCCCGGTGGAGATTGCCTTCCGGGGAGCTGAGCAACTGCTGGTCACCGGCGGGATAACATCAGGGGAACAACTGATCATCACAGACATTGCAGCCCCGGTTGAAGGGATGTCCCTGAGAACGGTGGACGACACCGCCGGCCAGACGGCAACAAGAGAACCGGCCAGCAAGGGAGGTCAGTCATGAGCCCCAACCAGCCGTGTCAAGAGGCACGCGGTCCCATTTCCTGGATGGTGCATAACCGGGTCACCCCCAACCTGCTCATGATTTTTCTATTGCTGGGCGGCCTATTTATGACCACCCGTATCAAGCAGGAGGTCTTTCCCGAGTTCGACCTGGACATTGTGACGGTCAGTGTCAGCTATTCCGGGGCCAGCCCCGAGGAGGTGGAACAGGGTATTATCCTGGTGGTGGAAGAAGCCATCCGGTCGATTGATGGGGTTAAAGAGTTGACCGCAAGTGCAACCGAGGGCAACGGGACGGTGGCTGCAGAACTTACGGAAGGCGCCGACCAGCAGAAAATCTACCAGGAGATCAAACAGGAGATCGATCGGATTACCACCTTTCCCGAAGATGCGGATGAACCCGAGGTCTCCCTTACCACCCATCTTCGGGAGGTGCTTGCCATCGACCTCTACGGAGATGTGACGGAAATGGCCTTGCGGGAGACGGCCGACCAGGTACGGGATCGGTTACTGCAAAAGTCCCAGATCACCCAGGTCGACCTGGCCGGGATCCGGGACTATGAAATCCTGGTGGAAGTGCCCCAGGAGCGATTGCGGGCCTACGGCCTGACCCTGGCCGGGATCGCCGCTACCATTAACAGCGCTTCCACTGAGATTCCCGGTGGCTCGGTGGATACGGCCGGTGGGGATATCCTGCTGCGGATAAAAGACCGCCGGGACTGGGCCCATGAGTTCGCCCGAATCCCCATTGTAACAACGGCCGACGGCAGCGTGGTATATCTCGAAGAGATTGCCACCGTGCGCGAAGGTTTCGCGGACACGGACCAATCCGCCACCTACAACGGGCAGCGGGCCATCGGAGTTGATATTTATAGGGTCGGGGATCAGACCCCCATTGGGGTGGCCGGGGCCGTACGCACCGCCATGGAAGAGATCGAACAGGACCTGCCCGCCGGCATCCACTGGCACATCAGCCGCGACCAGTCCGAAGTATACCAGCAGCGCCTGGAATTGCTGATGAAAAACGCCTTCATGGGGTTGGCCCTGGTACTGGTCGTGCTCGGGTTGTCTCTGGAGTTCAAGCTGGCCTTCTGGGTCACCATGGGGATTCCCACCGCCTTTCTCGGCAGCCTGCTCTTCCTGCCGGTTGTGGGGGTGTCCATCAACATGATTTCCATGTTTGCCTTTATCATTGCCCTGGGGATCGTGGTGGACGACGCCATTGTTGCCGGTGAAAATATATACGAATACCAGCAGCAGGGCATGGGGTTTGCCCGGGCCGCGGTTCTGGGCGCCCGGGATGTGGCCATCCCCATCACCTTTTCCATTCTTACCAATGTGGTGGCTTTTTTGCCCCTTTCCTTTATTCCCGGGACCATGGGTAAGATCTGGAAGGTCATTCCCCTGGTGGTCATCACGGTTTTTCTCATCTCCTGGGTGGAATCGTTGCTGATCCTGCCGAGCCACCTGGCACACCTCAAGCGCGGTCTGGCCGGCGGTTCCACTTCCCGGTTGCAACGTTGGCAGCAGGCGTTTACAGGGCGGGTGACCCAATTTATCAATCGGGTTTACGGTCCTTTTTTGAACCTGTGCATCCGTTGGCGGATCCTGACCGTGGCCCTCTGCCTGACGGTGCTGGTCGTCGTGCTCAGCTACGCCCTCAGCGGCCGCATCGGCATAATTTTGATGCCACGGGTCGAGTCGGACCATGCCGATGTAACCGCTGTCCTTCCCGTGGGCAGTCCCATGGACAAGGTGGTGGCCGTTCAGGAAAAACTATCCGCTGCCATGAATACTGTGGCGAGTGAAAACGGCGGTGACCAGCTGCTCAAGGGGATCTTTACCAAGATCGAAGAAAACCAGGTGGAGGTAGGAGCCTACCTGACCGATGTCGGGGTGCGGCCGTTGAACACCAGTGAAGTGACCCGGCTGTGGCGGGAAAAGCTGGGACCTGTGGTCGGCCTGGAATCTTTGCGCTTTGAGTCGGACGGGGGCGGGCCCGGCTCCGGGGCGGCGTTGACCATTGAGCTCTCCCATTCTGATATCCATGTGCTTGATCAAGCCAGTGCTGCCCTGGCGGAAGGCCTGGCCGAGTTTTCCAACGTCAAGGATATTGACGATGGCTACACACCGGGAAAACAACAGCTGGACTTTTCCATCAAACCCGAAGGTCAGAGCTTGGGCCTGACATCTGCCGAGGTGGCCCGCCAGGTGCGCAACGCCTTCTCCGGTGCCGAGGCCCTCAGCCAGCAGCGGGGCCGAAATGAGGTGACCGTGCGCGTGCGGCTGCCCGAAAATGAGCGTACGAGTGAATACCATATAGAGCATCTGATGATCCAGACACCGGCGGGAATATTTGTGCCCCTGGCCGAGATCTCCACGGTTGAACGGGGCCGGGCCTACACCAGCATCAGTCGCCGGGACGCCCGGCGCACGGTGACGGTGAGCGCCAACGTGGAACCCATGGGGGAAACCGGCCAGGTTCAGACTGCCCTCAACAGCACCCTGTTGCCTGAACTGGTCCGTGAGTATCCCGGTCTCACCTATGGCTACCAGGGGCGGCAGGCCGACATGAAAGAGAGCATGCAGAGCCTGATCGGCGGATTTGTCTTGTCCATGCTGGCTATTTACTTTCTGCTGGCGATTCCCTTTCGCAGCTACAGCCAGCCCCTGATCGTCATGATCGCCATTCCCTTCGGCATCGTCGGGGCGGTGCTGGGCCATCTGCTGATGGGATACAATTTAAGCCTTATGAGCATGATGGGGATCGTGGCACTGGCCGGGGTGGTGGTCAACGACTCTCTGGTGCTCATTGATTACGCCAACCGGCAGCGGCGTGACGGCACGGGTCCTGCGGAAGCGATTCACATGGCAGGCCTGCGGCGTTTCCGGCCCATTATCCTGACCACCCTGACCACCTTCGGGGGTCTGGCACCGATGATTTTTGAAACCTCCCGTCAGGCTCGGTTCATGATTCCCATGGCCCTGTCACTGGGGTTCGGTATTCTCTTTGCCACAGTGATTACCCTGATTCTGGTGCCCTGCTTGTATCTGTTCATCGAAGATATCCACCAATGGATGGGGCATGGCCAGTTGCAGGCATCAGCGCATGATGCCATGCCAGGTCAATAGGGGGGGGTAACCCTTTATCGTCAATGAGTCCACATGGCCTTCACAATATCCTGTGGGATCAAAAACTCTATATTTTTGATTATTTTACATTTCCCTGGGAAAGAGGTAATATGTATCATCTTTTTAAAAAAAACATTGATGACATTTATGAAAAATACCGGAAAATTGAGCACATGCCCTGTTTCAGGATTGGCCGTATTGAAGGCCGATCCGTGGATCCGTATCAAAAAGGAAGGGTATATCTATTCCTATACAAAAATTGGTGATTCCATCGTTTATGTTCAAAATTCAGGTATGGTAAAACATTTTGATCCGGACCTCCATGAGGGCTTTATGCGACGGTTTGTCAAAGAGACCCACATCAAGAAACCCTATGTTGAAATACGTGATTGTGAAAACTTACAGGGCCGGGGAACCCCCCTGCAGCTTGCACAGACAAAGGCGTATATCCTGAAAAACCAGGATGATTTGGCCGGGATCATTTTTTGTGATTTGCCCTTCTGGGGGCGGGGCATCGTCAAGGTAGGGTTTAAAACCTATAAGGTCTCCACCCAATTTTCCGTCTGTAAAAATTATGAAGCGGCTGTTCGCCGTGCAATCGGTATTCTGGAAAATCGTCTCGGACCACCTGATATTGAGCAAGAAAAAACTGGCAAAGTGAGTTTTGAACAGCTTGAGTTCAGGCCTGAATGGCAATGCGAATATCCCACAATAGGACTCTCCTACAAGAGCGGAGTGATTCCGCAAAAGATTTTTTATTCCCAAATCCGCACCCCGCAATTACACAGTGAAGATGTACAAGCAGCCCTGCCTTTTCTGGAGCAGGTTTTTAAGGACGGGGTGCTGAAAGGATCAACCTATATTAGAATTGCGGATTATACAGGGGTTAAAAAGCTTTCCCTAAGGGGAAGGCAAGCCTATGCCCTGGCCTTAAACCGGCTGTACAATACCTATGATGCCCATCCGAGTTCAACCTATGTATGTGGGGCCAGCTTATTTACCCGCTCTGCTATTAAACTTTTTTCCGGCGTTTTGAATCAGAAATTTTGCTTTGTGGCGTCTGTTTCCGATGCCTTTGACGCCATTAATTCCCAAAAGGAAAATGAGATAGAAAAAGAGACCCGGATTCTGGTCACCCAGAAAGATATCGATGAAATAAATGACTTGTGCGGAATGATGGTTTGGCCGGAGGAGGAAATAGGGAACGGGGCGTCTGTCCATATTTCTCAGGATAACCCCTTGGTTGAATTGTCGGAAACCCTGTCAATGGTTCAAAATGATTTGCTTGACCTTCGCAGCGTCCAGGCCGAGCAGATGAGAAATATTGATCAGACCAGAAAGGAAGCAGAGGCGGCAAATAAGGCCAAGGGAGAGTTTTTGGCCAATATGTCCCATGAAATCCGAACCCCCATGAACGGGGTGATTGGGATGCTGGATATTTTAAAAGAGACCCAATTGACCAGGGAACAGCATGAATTTATTGAAATTGCCCGGCAGAGCTCTGCCTCTTTGCTGGGGGTTATCAGCGATATTCTGGATTTCTCAAAGGTCGAGTCTGGGCAGATAGAAATTGAAACCATTGAGTTTAATCTCCGGGCAGTCATGGATTCCATCTGCGATGCATTGTCGGTGGCAGCCTACGAGAATGGTGTTGACTTTGGCTGTTTGATTTTAAACGAGGTGCCCCTTCTTTTAAAATCAGACCCGGGACGGCTTCGGCAGATTCTCACCAATCTGATTAAAAATTCAATTAAATTTGTATCAAAGGGAGAGGTTTTTGTCAGGGTTTCCCTTGAAAAGGAAATCAGAAATGAGGCCATCCTTTTGTTTGAGGTGACAGATACCGGTATCGGCATCCCGAAAGATAAAATAAACACCTTGTTTGATTCTTTCACCCAGGTGGATGCCTCCACCACACGTCTCTATGGGGGGACCGGCCTTGGGCTGGCCATTGCCAAACAATTGGTGGAGGCCATGGGGGGTAAGATCGGTGTGGAAAGTGATGTGGATAAAGGGTCCCGATTCTGGTTCACCCTCAGGGTTCAAAAACAGACCCCACCGGCCACCCTGCCTGATAATTTCAGGGATCGGTTTAACGGTAGGAAGGTTCTTGTTGCAGATTCCCATCCGACAAGTCTTGAAATTTACAGGGAATATTTCCGGGAATGGTCGTGCCGCCATACGGCAGCCGATACCCCCGATCAGGTGTGTGAACTCCTTAACGATGCCAACGGGAAAAAAGACCCCTTTCACCTGGTATTGATGGATGAAAATGTGGCTGATACCCTGGATAAAACCTGGCCGCAACGGATTTATTCAACAGATACCCTTAAACAAACCGCTTTTGTTCTCGTCTCTCCCAATGCCATGGCGGCTAAAGCGGCCACCCTTAAAAACATGCGCTTTGATGGACATCTGTCCAAACCCCTTAAAAAACAACCGCTTTTTGACTGCCTGGAAAGGGTCCTTGGCATTGATTTTGGTAAAAGTTCAGGGCCGGCAAGCCAATCACAGGTTTCAGGGGGATCAAAGAACACGGCCCTCCCTGCCCATGGTTCTCAAAAGAAAGCACTTCGTATCTTGCTGGTTGAGGATAATATCGTAAACCAGAAGGTTATTTTGTATATGCTTTCAAAGGAGGGATACGATGTGGCCACAGCCGTCAATGGGGTGCAATCAATAGAAATGTTTGAAAAAAATCCCTTCGATCTGGTGTTGATGGATATTCAGATGCCGGTAATGGGGGGAATTGAGGCCGCCCAAAAAATCAGGACATTTGAAACGAACAGAAACACCCATACCCCTATTGTTGCCCTGACGGCAAATGCCATGAAAGGGGACCGGGAGATATGCCTGGCCGCGGGTATGGATGAATACCTTGCCAAACCCATCAAAAAAGAGGCGCTGATCAAAATAATAGAGAACATCTGCCGCTAGCTTTTTGTCTGGATTCCCCGGTTCATTTAAAAAGGCCCTCACTTTTGTGAGGGCCTTTTTAAATGAACCGGGGGTGGTCCAAGATTAGATCAGATTTGTTTTAATTGCCGGCCATCATGGCCGCCACGTCCGCTTTGGCGGTTGTTATGGGTTTAATGTCAAATTTTTCAATGAGGGCAGCGGCAATTCCCGGAGACAAAAATCCCGGAAGTGTCGGCCCAAGGCGGATCCCTTTGATGCCCAATGACAGCAGTGCCAGAAGAACCAGTACGGCTTTTTGTTCATACCATGCAATATCAAATGAAATGGGCAGGTCATTGATATCATCGAGGCCAAAGGCCTTCTGAAGTTCCATGGCAATCACCGCAAGGGAATATGAATCATTGCATTGGCCGGCATCCAATACCCTGGGGATACCGCCGATATCACCCATATCCAGTTTGTTATATTTATATTTTGCACAGCCGGCGGTCAGAATGACCGCATCCATTGGCAACTCTTTTGCAACCTGGGTGTAATAATCACGGGTTTTGTGCCGGCCGTCGCATCCCCCCATGACGATGAAGCGTTTGATGGCACCTGATTTAACCGCTTCAATCACTTTGTCGGCAAGGGCCATGACCTGGCTATGGCCAAATCCGCCCGTGATGTGTCCTGTTTCAAGTTCCTGGGGAGGGGCACAGGTTTTGGCCATTGCAATGATGGCCGAGAAATCTTTTTGTCCGCCTTCTTTTCTGTCGGGAATATGGGGAACCCCGTCAAAGCCGACCGCACCGGTGGTAAACAATTTGTCCTTATAATCGGCCTTTGTGGGCACAAGGCAGTTGGAGGTAAACAAGGAGGGCCCGTTGAAGTTTGCCATATCCTCTTTTTGGCGCCACCAGGCAGAGCCGTAATTGCCAACAAGATGGGAATATTGTTTGAGCTTGGGATAGTAATGGGCCGGCAGCATTTCGCTATGGGTATACACGTCAACCCCCTGGTCTTGGGTCTGTTTGAGCAGATCTTCAAGATCAACCAGGTCGTGGCCGGTGACAAGGATCCCGGGATTTTTTCCCACACCGATATTTACCTGTGTGATTTCAGGGGTCCCATAGCCTTTGGTGTTGGCCGCATCCAGAAGGGCCATGGTCTTAACCCCCATCTCTCCTGTTTTTATCACCAGATTAAACAACTCATCCTGGGATTTCGTGTCATCCACCAGGGCATCCAGGGCTTCCATTAAAAACTCAAAAATTTCCCGGCAGGATTTTGTGATCTGGTAGGCATGTTCTGCATAGGCAGACATGCCCTTGAGTCCATACAAGGTCAGGGCTTTCAACGAGCGTTCATCTTCATCTGCTATCTCCAGCCAGCCCCCGGCGCCGCTGGCAGCTTTTGCCAACAGATCCTGGTCATTGCCGGGCATCCAGGTGGCGCACTCTGGGACCGGAGAAAGAAAGGCACTGCCGTTTTTTTGTTTGTAGGCATCAAGGAATTGATCTTTTAGCTTGTCTCTGATGGCCACCCCTTGTTTGATATCCCGGATAAAATCTTCCCGGTCAAAATTGGCATTGGTAATGGTGGCAAACAGTCCCTTGGCGACAAAAAAACCGACCTGGTCATCATAGATGCCCAGGTTTTTCGCCTTAACTCCCCATACCGAAATACCCTTTAGCCCCCAGATAAACAAGTCCTGAAGATCGGCAACTTCAGCGGTTTTACCGCACATCCCCTGCTTCATGTTGCAGCCTGTGTTTTTCATTGTTTCCTGGCATTGGTGACAAAACATAATCTCCCCCTTTTTAAAAAGTGTATGGATTCTTCATACTGGTTTGTTTGGTTCGTCATCTTGATCGGAGCGTTGGTCTGGAGTATATGGAACGTTGATGATCAAAAGAATACAACAAAGGCCTTCAAAAGTATATAAAATAAGCAAAAAAAAAGGGGGTTCACCCTTGGGTGTCATTACCCTTTTTTTCAATGCTCCCTGTCTTGACAGCGTGTCGTTGAGCGATTAGAGTCTATCTGTAATTTAATTGTGGAAAGGAGAAAAATATGGAAAAACATCGTCTTTATATGCTCAATCCCTGGCAGGATGCTGATGGCCAGGGTCCTTTTTATTGTCCGGACTGTGGCGTTGTGGAAGGGTTTTTGGCCTATTGCCCTGAAGTAAGAGGCTTGATTGATATCATCCCTGTGGACTATCAAAGGCCCCGACCCCCTATCGTTGAGGCCCTGGGCGTAGAAAATCAGGGGTCTCCGGTTCTGGTCCTGGGCGAAGGCTGTGACCTGCCAAAAATGGTCAAAAAAAGTTTTTCAACCGGCCGGTATTTTATGGATGACGCCCTTGAAATCTGTAACTTTCTGGGAAAATTGTTTCATACCCCAAGGCCCCATCCTTAACGCATTGGGGTATGAAAGCAGTTTTATTCATCTATTGTCGCTGTTTTTGCGCCGCTGACTTTCCGTCCAGTCGATCCGGTTCATGAGCCCCCGGATGATTTGGATGTCCCGGGGGGGTAAGACATGTGCTGCCAAAGAGCCACCGGAAGGTTCTTAACGTGTGATCCGGGTTGTTGTGGTCCAGAAAATCAATATCCTTTAAGGGTTTTTAATTATTCAGGGGCCAGCGGGTTTGCCCTTTCAGTGGGAAAACAGGGGTTTTATGCCCAGGCTGACATGTCGGATGCCCAGGCATTTCACTATGCCAAAAATACAATTGTAATGAACAACTGTTCTGAAGATGCCCAGGGCGGTATCACGGCCTTTCTTGAAAAAAAGACCACGGAATGGAAGAACCAATAAAGGAATAAAAAAACGACTATGTTCAACAAAGAAATTTACCAAATTCGAAGAAATACATTGAAACAGAGGATCGGCAGGGGAGTTGTCCTGCTGTTGGGCCACTCAGAGAGTCCCATAAATTTTGCGGACAACTGCTACCGCTTCCGCCAGGACAGCACCTTTCTCTACTATTCGGGCATCAGCCATCCCGACCTTGCCATGGTGATCGACTGCGATACCGGCCACGAGATCCTGTTCGGCAATGACTACACCATGGACCAGATTGTCTGGATGGGCCCCCAACCCACCATTGCCAAGCGGGCATCCCAAAGCGCCATTACCGATGCCCAACCCCTTGGTAACCTCAAGGAGGTTCTCAACAGTGCAAAAGACCAGGGCCGGCCGGTCCATTTCCTGCCCCCCTACCGGCATCACCATACGATGCGAATGATGGAGTTAATGGGTGTTCCCCTCTGCTCAATGGAGAGCATGGCCTCCCTGGAGCTGATCCGGGCCGTGGTTGACCAGCGAATATACAAGTCTAACCTTGAGGTGGCCGAAATCGAGAAGGCCGTCAACACAAGCGTTGGCATGCACGCCATGGCCATGACAACGGCTATGCCGGGCATGACCGAAGCCCGGGTGGCGGCAGAGGTGGAACGGGTGGCAAAAGCCTTTGACCACCATCTCTCCTTTCCCATCATTGCCACCATCAACGGCCAGACCCTCCACAACCACTACCATGGGAACACCCTCAGGGAGGGACAGCTCTTTCTTCTGGATGCCGGAGCCGAAAACGCCATGGGCTATGCCGGTGATCTTTCAAGCACCTTTCCCGTCTCCCCCACCTTTACCAAAAAACAACGCCAGGTTTACGAAATCGCTCTTACGGCCCATGCCAAGGCGGTCGAAATGCTTGCACCGGGCATTCCCTTCAAGGAGGTCCATCTTGCCGCAAGCCTTGAAATTGCCAAAGGGATGAAAGAGTTAGGGCTGATGAAGGGAAACCCGGAGAGCGCCGTTGAGGCCGGGGCCCATGCCATGTTTTTTCCATCAGGCCTCGGACATATGATGGGCCTTGATGTCCACGACATGGAAAACCTGGGCGAGGTGTGGGTGGGGTATGACGGATCCCCCAAGAGTGAGCAGTTCGGCCTCAAATCCCTTCGCCTTGCAAGGAAACTTGAACCAGGCTTTGTGTTGACCATTGAACCCGGCATCTACTTTATTCCCGAACTCATGGACCTGTGGCGAAAAGAAAAGAGATTCACTGACTTTATAAACTACGCGAAGCTTGACGACTACAGGGAGTTTGGTGGCATCCGAAACGAGGAAAATTTTCTCATCACAGAAACCGGCCACCGTCTCCTGGGCAAACCCAAACCCAAGAGCGTAAAGGAGGTGGAGACCCTCAGAACCGTCGCCTTTGGTTAGGGCTCACTCAAAAATAACTTCACATTTTGGTAGCCGATTCATTCTGTCCTGCTGCGTTGTGAAAATCGGCGTATTCTCGATAATTGGATTAATCTGGTTTATTCATTGGTGTCGTTGTTTTTGCGTCGTTGACTTTCCGTCCAGTCGATCCGGCTCATGAGCCCCCGGATGATTTGGATGTCCCGGGGGGTAAGACCTGCGCTGCCAAAGAGCCGCCGGAAGGTTCTTAAAATGTGATCCGGGTTTTTGGGGTCCAGGAAATCAATATCCTGGAGTGTCCTGCGCATATGGGCAAACATGTGTTCTATCTCTTTTCCCGGGGCCAGCTGCTGGGGAATGGGGTCATGGAATTTTTTCCCGGCATCCGATTTCATAGCAATCTCATATACCAGGATGGAAAGAGAATGGCTCAGGTTCATGGACGGGTAAGCGGCATGGGTGGGAATGGTGATAAAGTGCTGGCAGAGTTCCAGATCCTTTGTCTCAAGCCCGGAATCTTCAGTTCCCATGACAAGGGCTGCACGGGTCCCGTCATCTAAGGCATTGATCTGGGTGGCGGCAGTGGAAGGGGTGTAAAAATTTTTCCGGTATTTGCCGAACCTTCGTGTGGTGCCAAAGGCAATCTGGATGTCATGGAGGGCCGAGGGCAGGTCATCAAAAAGTTCTGCCTGCTCCAGAATTGAAAAGGCGCCCATGGCCATTTTTTTGGCATCAAGGGATCTGTACTCCTGGCAGGGGGCTACCAGGCGAAGGCGGGAAAAACCAAAGTTCATCATGGACCGGCAGACGGATCCTATATTAAGGGGGCCCTGGGGTTTCACCAGGATCATGGTTAGATCTTCAAATTTCATTTTTGTCTCGTTTCCAAGTTTGTTCCAGCCCGGGGGCGATGGGTGATCTCATTAGGTTTCCCGGGTGTCCAGAACCAGGGTGACCGGTCCCTGGTTGACAAGGGAAACATCCATGTTGGCCTGGAATTGTCCGGATTTGGTGACCACGCCTGACTCAATGGCCCGGCCGATGAAATATTCATACAGGGCGTTGGCCCTGTCCGGGGCGGCTGCCCGTGTAAACGAAGGGCGGCGTCCCTTTTTACAGTCTCCCACCAGGGTAAACTGGGAGATGACCAGCAGCTCTGATTTAAGGTCTTTCAGGGAAAGATTCATCTTTCCCCGGTCGTCTTCAAAAATTCTTAGATGAATAATTTTTTCCACCAGAAAATCAGCTTCTCGTTCCGTATCTCCGTCCTGGATCCCCAAAAGGACCATCAGGCCGTTTCCGATGTTGGAAATAATGGTGTTGTCAACCGCTACATGGGCACTTTTTACCCGTTGCACTACTGCTTTCATTTAAATATCCTAGGGTCATTCAATATTTAGGGGCAAGAGCCTTGGTTCGGGCCAACGGGTATCAAACCCCATGGTTTCTAAAATCTCAATGGCATGGGCCACATGGCCGCCGGCCTGGTCTTGCCCGTGGGAATCGTCCCCCGGCACCACAGGGATGTCCAGGGTTTTGATCATTTTAAGAAGGGAGGGGGTAATATAGGGTTCTTTTTCCCCCCGGGTCAGGGGCCTGAGATTAAAATCCATGACCAGGCCCAAGTCTTTGATAAGATGGAGGTTCCTTAAGATTTTTTCCTGGATAACAGGGGATAACAGGCGCTGTTCATATCCTTCCAGGTCATGGATTCGGATCAGGTCAAAATGGCCCACCACAAAGGGGTGCAGATTATTGATCATCTCAAATTGAAGGTCAAAATAATGCAGATACATTTGTTCATGGGAACCGCAATGGCGGACAGCCCGGTCATATTCTTGTCTGGAATAGTCAAAACAGATATCGTCCACATGGTGCACCGAGCCCACAATATACTCGGGCTTAAACTCCTGGATCAGCTTTGTTACATGGGGAAGGTATCCTGTATAGGTTTCTGTCTCCATGCCTGCGTGGATGTGGATCTTAGATTGGTACGCGGCTTTTAACCGCTTTACTTCCGTCATATACCGGGAAAACCGCTGGTACAGATCCCGGGCGGTCAGCCCCTGTTTTATTTCATCCGGGTATCGCATCTGATCGCTGACAGGCGGTATGTGTTCGGTGATGCCAACTCTCTTGAATCCTTTTTCAATATAGGCGCAGACGATCTCTTCCAGCCGGTCCTTGGCATGGCAGCAAAATTGTCCTGAATGTCCTCCGTGGAGGGATATAAGTGATGGTGATGTCATGGCCCATATTTACCACTAACCCCCTGGTAAAATCAAGGGGTCACAATCTTTGGATGATATACAGGAACATGGGCAGGCGGCTCTGGGTTTTAAGGTGGTAAAAGTCAAACAAAACTTCCCTGGAAGGGCTACCGAACTTCAGAGGGGACAGGTAAACGCTTCCCTTGGGCCTGGTGTGGTTTATGCTGCCCCTGACAAGATCCAGCATGGCTAAGGTGTGGGCCTCGGAAAGTCCTCTGTCCATGACAAAGTTGCCGGTCATTTCAACCCGGGCAAATTTTTGGTTAATGGCCTGCATTTTTTCAAAGGCCCTTCTTACCTTCCGGGCGGAAATGGGTTTTCCGATGAGAGACAAGGTGTCATCATCTGCCGATTCAAGGCCGATGTTGATGCAGGTGTGAAAGGGCAGCCGGTTCAGGCGGTCAAAGAGGCGGTCATCGGCGTTGAGCAGGGCATCCACACTACCGAAAAAATAGAGCATGGGTTCTCGCATATAAGAATCGGAAAATCCCAATTCTTCATGGGCTGTCCTGGCGGCATAGAGGATAAGATCCATGGGGGCGTTGAGGGCATCGTGCTCCCCCAGAAAAATGGCATTATAGTTGATAAGGTCCTTGCCGTACAAGGCTTTGAGCGCAATGATCTGATTGCGTATATCCTGCCGGGTTCTTTCCTGGAATACTTTTTTATTTTTTACTTTACAGAACCGGCATTTGTACAGGCAGCCGTCCTGGATGGTGATGGGGATGATGTCATAGTCCGAGTGGCGGGCATCCGGCGGCAAAACCGTTGCCCTGTCCCCGGAGATGGCAAACAGCTTTTTGGCTTTTCGGGCAAGATCTTCGGGAAGAACCTGTTTTATACTCCCAAGCCACTGGGCAGCCTTTGCCGGCAGGGAAGGGGTGTTTACCTCAATCTTGGATAACAGGGTGTGCCAGTCCCCTAAAATCTTCGCCACTTCAGGGGTTTCAAAGGGTTTGCCCCCCAGGAGCGAATTGGTCTGGTACATGAGGTTGGGCAGATAATATTCACCAATGGATTCAACCACGCCGGCATATCCGCCGGTGGAATAATAGACCCAGTCATCGCCCATGGTTCGTTTGAGCCACTCCGACGGGTGGCTCCATCCGTCTTCTTTGGAGCGGGCATGCCGGATTTCGTGGTTCAGGTTAAACTCAAATATGAGTTCAGGGGTTTCTATTCGGGAGAACAGCCCGTATTTAACGGGGTAGCTCATTTTGGTATAGTCCCGGGCTCCCGGGCAGTTTATCTCGATGGAAACCTGTTGGTCTTTATATGTAAGGGCAGGGTAGTTTGCCAGGCTTATTTTATCCATTTATGTCCATGGGATCCTTTCTTCCCAGTATTGTGTCACCGCTCCCTGTTTATAATTGAATCGCTGTTTTTTGCAATATTTTTTTTTAATTTTTGCATCCTTTCTTGTTCAGTAAATGGCCATGGTCTGTTCGTGACCAACAAAACTAATTTTCTTGACTTCTGCATCTCCGAGACATAAAAAAAGCAACCTTTGGAGCCTGTTTAATTCATTTTACACCATGGGGTAAGGAAAAAACTAACTGGACATTCCTGAATCAAGCATAACCTTTATGAACCGATAAAAGAGTATAGATAAAAAATTAATCAAAAGCAGACTCGATAGGAAAAAATTGAAAGAATGAATCATATCCATTCCAAACTTGTTTTTATTGTATTTTTTTTGAATATGGTTTTCATCGCAATATCCGGTTGCCTGATGTCTGTCTCGGCGAATCCCGTATCTGCTAACATACAACCCAACGAACGATTTTCAAAAATCTCTTTGGGGCAATACTCGGAGATCCTGGAAGATCCACAAGGCATATTTACGATTGAAGACGTGGCACAGGAACCCTTTAAGAAAAGATTTAGGCCCAATAATGGGTCCAACATCAGTCTCGGAATGACACCTTCGGCTTATTGGATTAGATTCCGATTACCTGCAAAAAGTGTTCTATCCAACAACCTGATTATTGTTTGTGATAGTGCAACACTCAAAGAGGTTACGCTATATCTTCCGTTAAAAAACCATGACCGGGATTACATGGAGATGTCCGGCGGGTGGAATATGAAATATCCGAAACAGGACGCCAGTTTTCTGATGCCAGCTTTCAGTATTTCGCCATCGACTGATTTTTCCCAAGATATCTATGTCCGCGTCAAAACGCCGTATACCATGTCTTTTCAGTTGCAATTGTTCGATATGCAGTCTTTTCAGCATCACAGCTGGTTTTTAATGATGCTGGTATTCTTATGCCTGGGCATTTTGTTAGCCATGATCTTGTATAACATTAGCTTGAGCTTGTTTCTAAAAGACCGCAATTATATCATTTATGTGCTGTATATGTTTTTTCAGGTTGTTTATCAAATCTCCCTGACCGGTGCAGGCCATATGTTAAATGTCAGCCTGGGCGATTGGCTGCTCAATAATCTGGTTCAATCAGCGAGTATCATGACTTTCATGGCCGCCCTTTTTTCCCGGGAGTTTAACTTCACCAAACAAAATGCCCCCGTCCATTACTGGCTGTCAAACGCAGTAATGGCCGCTGCATGTATAACCGCAGTAATCGCCTGGGCAGGCTTGCCTTTCCTGGCCAATAAACTCATTCATATTATTGCCATCCTATTAATACTAATCGTGCTCTCCACCGGTATTCGGGTTGCCTTGAAAGGATATAAACCGGCCTTATATTTCATTATTGCCTGGTCGACAATGCTTATTGGTGCCGCAATTTTCACCCTAAGGGGCTTGGGCTTGCTCACCGCGAATGCGATCACTTTCTATTCAATTTTGATCGCATCAGCCCTGGAATCAATTCTTTTATCAATTGCCCTGGCCGACCGAATCCGAATATTGCAAAATGAAAGGAATTTGCTGGAAACCGAAAAAATAAAACTGTCAAGGGAGTCTACGAGTGATGCGTTGAGCGGTTTGTATAACCGTCGTTATTTGGACCGCCTCTTACCCCGGCAGGTCGAAAAATCCCATTTTATGAAGCAGCCCTTAGCCCTATTGGTCATCGACATTGATAATATGAAACATTACAATGACACCTATGGGCACCAAGAAGGAGACCACCTTATTTCAGGTATCGGACAGGCCATTTTATCATCCATCCGGGATAATGATTGGGCCTGCCGTTATGGCGGGGAAGAATTTGTTGTGATAATGCCAGGCACAGATATTAACGATGCCAGGATGGTGGGGAGTCGAATATCTAACAGCTTCAAGGCATTTCGTTTTAGGCCCCGGGTGGACCTCGAACTTCAATGGTCCATCAGTATAGGCGTATCCCAGATGATCCCCAATGAAACCGCGGCTTCCTTATTTAATCGGGCAGATCAAGCGCTCTACGAGGCAAAGTCCAGCGGGAGGGACCGTATTGAAATAGCCTGAGTAAATCTGTTTCCTGATTGTTTAACAATTCAAATGAAGCGGCTGAACCTGTTATTTTTTAAAAATTATTGAATTTATGGCTGAATATATGCTACGGTGACTGTAACATATAGGGGTCTGTGTGTATCGGGGTAAGAATAAAGTTAAAGGGTCGGTTTTATGTCCGCATCAACCAAACTCTCCCATTCTGTTAAAGCATTGTGTTTTCTGGCACAATCCGGGCCGAATCCCCGGAATAGCGCTGAAATTTCCAGACATACCGGTGTCAATGCGTCAAAGCTCAGAAAGCTGCTTTCTAATCTTGCCACGGTAAACATTGTTCAAAGCGTCCAAGGCCCTTCCGGCGGCTTTATGCTGGCAAAGGATCCCTCGGATATTCATCTCCAGGATATTTATTGCGCCCTTGAAGATCGAAAGGCTTTTTATCTTGATGTGACTGAGAATCCAGAACATGAAATGCCCCAGGCCGGGCAGGTTAATTTCTTTTTTCTGGATCTTTTTGGTGAAATTCAAGTGGAAATAGAAGAGAAAATGAGACAGATTACCCTGTCAAAAATTTTGGGTCAAATTGCAGCCAAAACTGCATAAAAAAAGGAGAAAACGTTGTGAAAGGATGGATGGGGAAAATTCTTCGTGTTGATTTGACAACCGGAGAGATAAAAGATGAATTGATAGACCCGCAGGTTGCCAAAGATTATATTGGCGGCAGAGGGATCGGCATCTATTACCTGAATAAGGAAATGGATCCAGCGTGTGATCCTTTTTCGCCAGAAAACCTCATGGTCATGATGACCGGCCCCCTTACCGGAACTGCTGCGCCCACCGGAGCACGGTATATGGTGATGACCAAGTCGCCCTTGACCGGTGCCATTACATGCTCTAATTCCGGGGGCATGATGCCACGGGATATGAAGCGTGCCGGGTATGATGGGATTATTTTTAAAGGCAAATCTGAAAAACCTGTTTTTTTGTTTGTAGACAACGGCAAAGCCGTGCTGAAAGACGCTGAGCATCTCTGGGGAAAGACCGTTCCTGAGACCACGGATCTTCTTTTGGCCCAGACAGATCCCAAGGCACGCGTGGCGTGCATTGGGCCTGCCGGAGAAAACAAGGTTCTTTTTGCAGGGATCATGAACGAAAAACATCGTGCAGCAGGAAGGTCAGGCGTTGGTGCCGTGATGGGCTCCAAAAATCTCAAAGCAGTTGTCATTTTGGGAAAGGGTAAAATACCCCTTGCAGATCCAGAAGGGTTTAAGTTGTTCAACCAGAAGATTCTCCATCAGTACACAAGCGAGGCAAAAAAAACGCCGGTGGGTCTGACCATAAATGGCACGGCAGGCGTGGTCGCCGTTACCCAGGCAAAGGGGATACTCCCCACGAAAAACTGGCAGCAGGGTGAGTTTGACGGATGGGAAGATATTCAGGGGACAACACTCACCGAAAAGTATCTTGTCAAGAATCAAGGGTGCTTTGGCTGTCCCATTAAATGTGGCAGAATCACAAAGGTGACAGAGCCGGGCTTTGAAGGTGAAGGGGAAGGGCCTGAATATGAGACTGTCTATGCCATGGGCTCAAATTGCATGATCGATAATCTTGCCGCCATCACCAAGGCCAACTATCTTTGCAATGAGCTTGGTCTTGATACCATCACAATGGGGGCAACTGTGGCCTGTGCCATGGAACTGGTCGATCGGGGGTATTTGAGCGAAGATGAAGTCGGCAGATCCCTGAAATGGGGAGAGGGCGACGCATTGGTAGAACTTACGCGTCAGACCGCATATCGTGAAGGGTTTGGAGATAAACTGGCCGATGGCAGTTATCGTCTTGCAGAGGGGTGTGGGCATCCGGAACTTGCCATGGTCTCCAAAAAACAGGAATTCCCAGGCTATGAACCCCGTGGGGCAAAGGCCATGGGGCTTGCCTATGCCACCTCTCCCATAGGGGGATCTCATATGCGCGGTGACCCGGCATATTTTGAGATTTTCGGAACTACCTTTGCCATGGATCCTCTGGCCACCGAGGGAAAAGCAGGCCCGACAAAGAGAATTCAGGATCTGTCCGCCATTGTCGATGCCGCAGGGTTATGCATCTTTTTTGGCGCCAGAATGCTTGCGGAAAAAGATACTACCATGTCCCCCACGGGCATGTTGGAATACCTCAATAGGGCAACAGGCGCGGATTACTCCATTGAAGAGTTGGTCAATGCTGCAGAGCGCATTATCAATGCAGAGCGCATGTTTATTGTCAATGCCGGCTTTGACAGGAAAGACGATTCGCTTCCGAAACGGTTGACCGATGAGCCCCTTCCCTCAGGTCCTGCAAAGGGTGAAGTGTGTGATCTGGAGACAATGCTCGATGACTATTATAAGGTGCAGGGATGGGATAACAACGGTGTCCCCAGCAACAAGACCCTTGAAAAACTTGGATTGCTTCCCCCTGGGAAGTAATCCTGATAAACAAAAGTGTTTGTTCTAAAATTTTAACAGACAAGGCATGGTTTTTGGCCAGGTGCGGCATCATACCACTGGTATTTTAATGGCCTGGCCAGAAACTGCAACACTGCAGCCGGGGGTTTTTGGGGAGCCCAATCAGGTAGCCAGGTGGTTTTCGTCAAACGCTAATAAATTCCATCATGGTGCCCAACATTTAGTCCCCTTTAAACATCAGTTGGTCGTTAAATACACCAGCGTCAATCCATTCCTGGTACTTGTTGTCCTGGGCAATCCATGTGAAAAACAGATCCACACACTCGGGGCATAATTGGGTTCCCCTGACATCTTTAATGATCTGCAGGGCTTTTTCCATCTTCATACCGGTACGATAGGGCCGGTTGCTTGTTAATGCGTGGAAGGTATCAGCAACTGCTGTGATTCTCGCCCATAGCGGGATATTTGACCCTTTGAGTCCACTGGGATATCCTTTTCCGTCCATACGTTCGTGGTGATAGCGAACCATGGGAACAATATCGGTGAGGCTTTCAATCGGGGCAAGGATATTTGCCCCAATATCCGGGTGCTGTTTGATGCAGTCAAATTCCTGTTTATTGAGACGGCCAGGTTTTAACAAAATGGCATCACTGATGCCTATTTTGCCGATGTCGTGGAGGTGACCGCCAATGAGAATGTTTTGAACATCCTGGTTGGAGGCCCCGGAAAGTTTGAGCAGATCCGCTGCAATCTTTGCCACGGCTATGGAATGCCCTTTGGTGTATGTGTCCCTTGCTTCCAGAGCGTTGACAAGGCTGGTGATGGTGGACAACATCATACGACGTTCGGAATCAAGGCGTTCCCGGTCCTTGAGCAGCATGACAAAATGATCAGACAGCATTTTGTCCACAAGAATGGTGACCTGGTCCATATTAAATGGTTTGACCAGGTATGCCTGGGCCCCTCTTTGGAGCATTCTCTGCATGTGCCCCCTGTCACTGTTGGCACTCATGACAACAAAGGGAATAGTTTTGAACCGGTTATCCTTCTGAACGGCTTCGCAGAATTCAAACCCGTTCATGATCGGCATGTCAATATCAGAAAGGATCAGGTCCGGGATGGAAGATTCTATTTTCTGCAGGGCATCAGAGCCGTTTTTGGCAGTCAGTATCTGGTAGCCTGACTTGGAGAGTTCCGTGGTCACCAGGTGCCTGATCATGGCTGAATCATCAACAATCATGATTCGTTTGGACGTGTTGAAGCTTGATTTGGATAAAATGGTTTTTACAGTGGTGTACAACTGACGGGTTATTTCATCTTTTGACAGGTAGGCGGATGCCCCACTTTGGAACCCCTTGTTGATATCATCTTCAGAATCAAAGGAGCTGATAATCAGGATAGGGATGCCTCTGGTGGAATGATTTTCCTTAAGCTCCTGGCACAGTTGTATCCCATTTTTATGGGGCATTTCCACATCGGTTATGATCAGGTCAAAATGATTGTTCCGCGCTAGCTCCAGCCCAATCTTGCCATCACTGGCTTCCATTGTGTCGCAGTCAAACTCAGCCAGGAATCCTTTGATGATATTGCGCATCATCTGGCTGTCATCCACAATGAGGATGTTCTGTTTGGCCATGCCAACTCCTCTCAAACGTTGAGTGTGTCTTCTGTTTTTTCAATCCTTTCTGAAGAGACAGGCATACCCGGCACTGGCCGTCAGAACCCTCGTCGGATTTTGTATACACTGTAATTGCACAAATATAAATCCCGTGTCAAGAGGATCTGTGCAATCCAGGTATTTGCAAAGCATCATCATGACATACATTGCTCATAAACTCAGGCCTGCATGTTGAAACTTCAATCGTGAGATACCAATTGACAATCAGAGGGGGGAAGCTTAAATTTAGGTGGTGCTGTTTTTACCATGAATTTACTAAAATCTCAGAGAACTTACAGAAAAGAAAGTCAGGGATATCATGAATTCATAAATTGTGGGTGCTTTGCCAGTTGACATATGAATGAAGATTAATCAGGGAGAAAAAATGCAGAATTCCATACCAAGAGTGGCTGCCATCCATGACCTTTCCGGGTTTGGCCGGGCATCCTTGACCGTCATAATACCGATACTTTCAACCTTGGAAGTTCAGGTCTGTCCCCTGCCCACGGCGGTTTTGTCCACCCATACCGGTGGTTTCAATGACTATCACTTCGTGGACCTGACCGAAGAGATGATTCCCATCATCGATCACTGGAAATCCCTTGATATTACCTTTGATGCAATTTATAGCGGTTTTTTGGGATCCCCCCGACAGGTGGATATTGTCATTGATTTTATCAAAACATTTGCTCAGCCCAGGCAATATGTGGTCGTAGACCCGGTAATGGGTGATAATGGGAAGGTCTACCAGACCATGGGACCGGAGATGATTCGGGAAATGCGGCAATTGGTCGGCATGGCCGATATCATCACGCCTAATTTTACCGAAGCCGCCTTTCTTCTGGACGAGCCTTATTCCGAAAGTATGACGGCCAGACAGGTCAAGCAATGGATCATCCGACTCAGTGAAATGGGGCCGGGTAAAGTGATCCTGACCAGCGTGCCGGAACCGGGAAGAAAGAAAGTTTCGGCGGTTGTGGCCTATGACAGGGAAGATGGCCGGTTCTGGAAGGTGGATTGCACCTATATCCCGGCCTATTACCCGGGCACCGGTGATGCCTTTGCCAGTGTCATTGTCGGCAGCCTTCTGCAGGGTGACAGTCTGCCCATAGCCCTGGACCGGGCAGTCCAGTTTGTATCCATGGCGATCCGGTCGACTTTCGGCTACAGCAACCCCAGCAGGGAAGGGGTGCTTTTAGAAAAGGTGTTGCCCAACCTCAGGGCACCGGTAACCTCAAGCAGCTATGAAATGATGGAATAGCTGTAAAATGATGGCGCGTAAAATCAGGGTCGCTTTATGGGAATCCAATATTATTTTATTTTTTGGGACGAAAAACGAGTTGCAACAGCCGGTTTTACAATATGAAAAAGATGTTGACACATTGCCCTTAAAAAAACACTATCTATGGGGTATAAAATCGTAATAATATCTACCATGGTTCTCATCAATATTTTTCTTTAGTCCTTGTCTTTCAAGGCTTAAGGAACATTTCTTTAGTTTTAAATTTCTGTTTTTCTCCAAATTTCACCTTTTTTTTCGCAACGCTTAAGCTGCGTGGCATTCATGTTGCTAACTTGCCTTTTGTCATAAATTTTATTGTCCCCTTTCCCGAAGGAGAGCCGGGTAGCAAAATTTATTTTAAGCGTGAAGTGAACTTGAAATTGAATAAAGGTGGGAGACCATGTCTAAAAAATCATCAAGGAGAGGATCATGAAACGTATCCAGACGACCTGTCCCTATTGTGGCTGTGGATGCAACATAGATCTGATCGTTAAAAACGACAGAATTATCAAAGCAGAACCAACAGCAGGCCACCCTGTAAACCATGGGGAATTATGCCTGAAAGGATTGTATGGCTGGGAATTTGTCCATTCTTCCGAAAGACT
Organism: Desulfoconvexum algidum; assembly: GCF_055382125.1. Lineage (NCBI taxonomy): Bacteria > Pseudomonadati > Thermodesulfobacteriota > Desulfobacteria > Desulfobacterales > Desulfobacteraceae > Desulfoconvexum > Desulfoconvexum algidum. The sequence continues at coordinate 1,072,317 of NZ_AP042394.1, forward strand.
TACACAGCCCCTTATCAGAAAAAAGAACGGGCAGTATTCAAGGGGAGGCGAGCTTAGTGCATCCACCTGGGAAGAGGCATTTGCTCTTATCAAGGAGAAGATCACCAGCGTTAAAAATGATTTCGGGCCGGACGCTTTCATGGGCTTATCTTCGGCAAGATGCACCAACGAAGAGAATTATATCTTTCAAAAATTTTTCAGAACAGTGATAGGAACCAACAATATTGACCACTGCGCAAGGCTGTGACATGCGCCAACTGTGGCCGGTCTGGCCAAGAGCCTTGGAAACGGATCAATGACAAACGACTTCAGCGAGTTCTCCAGTAAGAGCGGTTGTTTTTTTATCATCGGTTCAAACACAAGCCACAATCACCCCATAATTGCAATGCACCTTCAACAGGGGATAGAAAAAGGGGCTAAACTCATCGTTGTGGATCCCAAACGAACGGAAATGGCACAAAAGGCAGATGTTTTTTTACAAATTCCACCGGGGTATAATATCCCCACACTCAACTGCATCATGAATGTCATCATTGAAGAAAATCTTTATAATAAAACATTTGTAGAAAAATTTACAACGGGGTTTGAATATCTCAAAATGGCAGTTGAACCCTACACGCCCAAAGCTGTAGGTAAACTTACGGGTGTTGAGCCTGGACTCTTTGTAGCGGCAGCAAGGCTTTACGCCACAAATTCACCATCCGCGATTCTTTATGCAATGGGGCTTACCCAGTTTTCCTCGGGAACAGGAAACGTATGGTCTGTTTCAAACCTTGCCGCAATTACCGGAAACCTTGGCATTGAAGGCGCCGGCGTAAATCCCCTCCGGGGCCAGAACAATGTACAGGGCGCCTGTATGCTGGGAGCACTTCCAACTGTCTTGCCAAGCGGAAAACCCGTCACAAATGATGGAGACCGCGGCGCGCTTGAAAAAATCTGGGATTGCAAATTACCGGAAAAACCGGGGTTCGTGCTTACGGAAGCACCGGAGAAAATGGAGAAAGGTGACATTAAATTTCTCTATATAATGGGCGAAAACCCTGCTGTTTCAGATCCATGGACAGATCATTTCCTCCATTCCCTGGAGCATCTTGATTTCATGCTTGTTCAGGATATCTTCCTGACACAAACCGCAGCCCATGCCGACCTTGTTTTGCCTGCCGCCTGTTTCGCAGAAAAAGACGGTACCTTTGTCAATACCTCAAGAAGGGTCCAACTCGTAAACAGGGCAGTCCCCCCTCCGGGGAATGCAATGGGTGATCTGGAGATCATCTGTCAAATGGCAAAAAACAGTGGCGTCAAAGGGTTTGACTATAGAAATGCCGAAGAGGTTTGGAATGAGATTAGGGTTGTCAACCAGAATCAATTTGGCGGCATGGATTTTAAACGGCTCAAAGATACCAATGGGCTCTGTGCGCCATGCCCGACTTCCGATCATCCGGGAACCCCCTGCCTCTACAAGGGGTCTATCTTCAATACGCCTGACAAAAAGGCGGTACTTGTTCCGGTTGTTTTTACCCCGGAATTTTCAGAAAAAGAAAATCTTGCAGAAATCTGGAAAACCAAACTCTGCCTGCCCCCTGGATATCCCTTCATGGCCGGTTCTATCATTGAAAAAAGATCAGATGAATACCCCTGTATCCTTACGACGGGACGCTATGTTTACCAATACCATACCGGAACCATGACAAGGCGCTGTCCTCCGCTCATGGATGGAGCGGACCAATATCGCCATGCCGTGGAGATTGGTGAGCAGATGGCAATGGAATATGGATTGTCAGAGGGTGATTTTGTAAAGATTGAAAATAAAAGGGGAATGATTGCAACCAGTGTAAGAATCATGGAAAGGATTCCCAAACATACGATTTTTGGAACCTTTCACTACTGGGAGGCAAATGTGAATGAGCTTACGGTGGCCGATCATCTTGATCCTGTCTCTAAAATACCCGAACTGAAAATAGCTGCGGTCAGAATAACCCAGATTCCTGAAAATGAATATCTTTCCATTTTGGATGACAAAAGAGCGAAGTATTTTCCTGACATCAATGCCAGATTAAGGGGTGAAATCAATGCCCCGAGGGGTAATTAAATGAACCATCCGGTTTCCAAAAAAATTAACGGGTTTGTAATTTGTGACCCTGGTAAATGTATTGGATGTCACACCTGCCTTGCAGCCTGCTATCAATCTGCAAAGGAGAGGGGAAAAGTCGCAAAGCCGAGGCTTACAATGGTTACAACCATGGGGGGGACCATGCCCAATCAATGTCGCCAGTGTGAAGACGCTCCCTGTGCAAAGGTCTGCCCGACCGGTGCCCTTGAAATCACCGAAGACAGGGTTGCCGTGAATGAACAGCTATGCATCGGCTGCAAAATGTGCATTCTTGCCTGTCCCTTTGGCTGCCTTCAACCTGCATCAGAACCCATGCCTTCCGTTGACTACAGCACTGAATACTACGTGTCGCCCCTTGAAACAAGGAACGGCAGTAAAACCGTCGCCATCAAGTGTGATCTGTGCCAAGGGTCGGAACAGGGACCTGCCTGCGTTAATGTATGTCCTGTCCATGCACTCATCCACATAAAGGCAAATGACGTTTCATCCTTACAGATTGCGTCAAAGTCAAATGAGGCGGTGGCAAGTTTGATTTCATCCATGGGGGAGATCAAAAATGGCTGAACTTTATCTGATGTATTTTGCGGCAGCTCTGATTTCCCTGGCCTTATACCGAAGCCCCAGGCTTTCATCCATAACAGGTTTTCTCATCCCCTCGGCAGTCTCTGCATGGGGGGTCTGGTTTTTTATTTCCCATATGGAGGGCAGCACCACCCTTGAACTGATGTTCCCTCTCATGACAGCCAGGTTTTTACTTGACCCGCTCTCCTGCTTTTTCTCTTTTGTGATCTGCCTTGTTGCCATGGCAGCGTCCCTGTATGGATTTCACTATTCACAGACCTATAAACAGAAGGGCGGTACCGGAACCATGGGATTTTTTTTCAATCTTTTCATCGTTTCAATGCTTCTGGTTGTATCGGCTGCCCAAATTTTCTGGTTTATGGTCTTCTGGGAACTCATGACCCTTACCTCATATTTTCTCATCTGGTTTAACGACTCGGCAAAAACCAAACAGGCAGCCAATCTTTACATGATCATGGCCCATCTTGGCGGTGCTCTGATACTTGTGGGTTTTCTTCTCCTCTCAACCATCACAGGGTCATTAAATTTTGAAAGCTTTGCCGACGCCTCTGTCTCTCCTTTCATGGCAACCGTTATTTTTCTCCTTTTTTTCATTGGTTTCGGTGCAAAGGCCGGTATCTTTCCTGTTCATGTCTGGCTGCCCGAGGCACACCCGGCAGCGCCCTCCCATGTATCTGCTTTGATGTCGGCGGTAATGATCAAAACCGCCATATACGGCATCATCCGAACCTGCACCTGGCTGCCCGTTCAGGAGTGGTGGGGAATTTTAATCATTGTTATAGGGGGGCTTTCCGCCCTTCTTGGGGTGCTCTACGCCCTTGTTCAAAACGATATAAAGGCTTTTCTGGCCTACAGCTCTGTTGAGAACATCGGCATTATTCTCCTGGGGGTGGGAACCGGCATCTATGGACTTGCCATTGGCAACACACTTATTTCGGCCGCAGGTTTTCTTGGGGGCCTCTACCACGTATTGAGCCACGCAACCTTCAAGGGACTTCTTTTTCTTGGCGCCGGAAGTGTCATCCATTCAACGGGTTCCAATAATATGGAGGTCCTGGGAGGGCTCGCAAAAAAAATGCCCCTGACGGCCGTCGCTTTTCTCATCGGCTCAATGGCCATCTGTGCACTGCCGCCCTTAAACGGTTTTGCAAGTGAATGGATGACATTCCAATCAATGGTCACAGGTGCCGTGGGCGGCGGAATAACGGTGATGATTCTATTTCCCATTGCCATTCTTGCCCTGGCCCTCACAGGATCACTTGCTGTCATGTGTTTTGTAAAGTTGTACGGCATTATCTTCACCGGAATACCAAGAAATAAAGAAATATGGGAAAATGCCGGTGAGGCTCCCTGGAGCATGGTGGGCGGAATGTATATTCTTGTGATCTGTTGTGTTCTTTTTGGCATGGGTGCCCCCCTGGTGGTGCAAAAAATCATGGGGGTTGTAACCAGTATCTGCCCCTCATCCTTTACCGCCACTGCCGGTGTGTCTGTTCTTTCCCCCATGGGTGCCCTTGTCTCTCCGTCCCTTCTTTTTATTCTCATGATTTCCCTGCTGATGCTTCCTGTAATTTTGACGCTTTTGTTAAAAGGAACCATTACAAGGGGAACAGACCCGTGGGTATGCGGATTCAAGTATTCAACCAGAATGCAGATGAACGCATCTTCGTTTACTGGCGCCCCCCGGCAACTCATGAAATGGCTCTACCAGAGCGAGGTCATATTTGAAGAAACAGACAAATACTTTGGCCGGGTAAAATACAGCAATAGCCCAAGGGAAATCTGGTGGGAGATGATTTACAAAAAGTTGGGAATTTTCTTTTCCTGGGCCGGTGAAAAAGCGGGGATCATACAGAATGGAAGGATGCAGATTTATGCTTCCTATGTTCTTGTGGTTTTCGCTATTTTTATAATCATAGCAATGTATTTTTAGGGGGTATTATGGATAGCATGGAAATAATGATCATCATCATACAGACAGTGAGTATTATTCTTGTTGCCCCCATCTTCCACGGAATTGGAAGGATGATGGCGGCCCGGTTTCAGAGCAGAAGCGGTCCTCCTGACCCATTTCAGACCTGCAGGGATATCATAAAACTTTTTAAAAGATCAGAAACCCTTCCCGGGCAATCCTCCTGGTTTTTTCGATCTGCCCCATGGATGATTTTTGCCATTGCCGGTGTTCTTGCAGCCGTCATTCCAGCGGTGGCAACCTCTGCCCAATACGGTATGGTTTCAGACCTTTTTGTCATCGTCTACCTGCTGGCTTTTCTCCGTTTTGTCTTCGGGATTGCTGCACTGGATACCGCAAGTCCTTTTGCAGGAATTTCTGCCAGCCGGGAGCAGGTCCTCTCCTTGTTTGTTGAGCCGACCTTTGTTCTGGCTTTACTGGTCGTTGTGCTCCTTGCCGGTGGAACAACCAATCTTGTGGAAATAAGAATGCTTGTTGAATCGGGAGGGGTAAATTTAATGACCCCCTCTTTTATTCTGGCAGGACTAGCCTTTCTCTGGGCAACCTATGCCGAAACCGGGAAAAAACCCTACGATGTAACCGAGGCTGAGCAGGAACTTCAGGAAGGACTCCTGGCTGAATACAGCGGTAAAAGGCTGGCATTGTCCCAGGTTGGGTTTCTGGTAAAACAATGCGCAATGGCAGGGCTGTTTATTTCGATTTTCTGCCCGTGGCCATATGTTGACAATCGACTGGCGGCTCTGCTGTTCTTTCTTGTAAAGCTCTGCCTCTTCTTTGTCTTGACATCATATATTGAACACTTCAGCTCACGCTTTACCATCCTCAAAATTAAATCTTCTGCCATTGGTGCCTTCAGCGTCTCGTGTGCAGCATTGATTCTTTTAATCGTCGGGAGGTTAGGATAATGACCATGAACACTATCACAGTCGCCTCCATTATAATGGCTGGGCTCTCTTTCCTGGTTTTTGAGACAAGGAAATTAAAACTTGCAACATATCTTTATTCTTTACAGACCTTTGCACTGGCTTTTATTTTTCTTATGCTGGGGTTGAAGTATGGGATAAATTCACTTTTTGTATGGGCTGCAACGGCCTTTGTCACAAAAGTGGTACTGGTGCCATGGCTTATTTTGAGGCTGATCAAAAAAACCGAAATCACCCAGGAAGAGGGTCCTTTTATCGGTGTCTACAATCCATTTTTATCCCTGGGTATGGCACTTTCGGTGGCCCTTATTCTCAATCCGGTTTTCCTTGAGTTTTCCCTTATCAACCTGGCCATTCCCCTGGCAGTATCCATCCTCGTATTTATGATGGGAATATTGGGAATGGTTTTTAGAAAATCTGTCATAAAACAAATCCTCTCCTACTGTCTGTTTGAAAACGGGGCCCATTTAACCCTTGCGCTTACGGCATACAATGCACCGGAAACGGTTGAAATCGGAATTATGACAGACGCCATATTCGCCGTTGTCATCATGGTGGCCCTGGGATCCAGATTTTTTAGATTTTTTGGATCACTTGATACATCACAGGCAAAGGAGCTGAAAGGATAAATCCATGAATATAAACAAAGAATTCTTACTGATAGCACTGTTGGCAGTTCCGCTTATTTTTTCACTGGTCACATGGCTTGCGGGGGGGATGAAAAAAATAAAAATCCTCAACTTTGTCCACTGCCTGGCAGCCGTGACAACCTCTTTTATTGGCCTTGCCGCTGTGCGGTCTGCATTAAAAAAAGAGACCATCACGGCCCTCAACGATTTTATCTTTATCGATCCTGTGGGGGCTGTTTTTATTGTTGTCATATCCGTTGTCGGGCTTTTGACAAACCTCTATTCTGTGAAATACATTTCCTGGGAGCTTGAATCAAAGGAGATCGAATTCATGGACGCCAGACTTTTTTTTGCCCTGTCCCATCTGTTTATTTTCACCATGCTGCTTTCGGTTATGTCAAATAACATCGTGCTCATGTGGATAGCCATCGAGGCAACCACCCTCTCCTCAGTATTTCTTGTCTCCCTTTACAGGAAAAAAAGTGCCGTTGAAGGGGGATGGAAATATATCGTGATCTGCAGTATCGGGCTCGCCTTTGGACTCTATGGAACCATTCTTCTCTACTCTTCTTCCCTGGGAATTATAGGAAATGCCCACGACGCCATGCTATGGACATCACTTTCACTCCATGGGAGGCAATTAAATCCAGGGGTGATGAAAATCATATTTGTTTTTTTCCTCATCGGATATGGAACCAAGGCGGGACTTGCCCCCATGCACACCTGGCTCCCCGACGCCCATGCAGAAGGTCCTGCACCTGCATCTGCACTGCTGTCGGCGGTTTTACTCAAATGTGCAATTGCAGCCATCATCCGCTTTTATTCGGTGGCGGTTCACTCTCCGGAAACACTTGTCTTTGTAAAGACCTGTCTGATGATCCTTGGACTGCTTTCCATCTTTATCGGTGCCCTGTTCATCCTCAGACAACGGGATCTCAAGAGAATGTTTGCATACAGTTCAACTGAAAATCTGGGTATTATCTCCGTGGCCATGGCCTTTGGCGGCAAGCTGGGACTCTTTGCCATGTTTTTTCATGTGCTGAACCATTCCCTTACCAAGGCACTGGCTTTTTGTACAGCCGGAAACCTTCAGCACATTTATGGGACAAGGGATATGGACCGGATGGGAGGGCTGTTCAAGATTGCCCCGGTTTCGGCTGTTTTTCTGGCCATTGCCATGTTTTCACTTGCAGGTCTTCCGCCCATGGCAATTTTCACAAGTGAATTTTATGCGATCATGGCGGGAATTGGGTCACACCAGTACCTGGAGGTTGCAATCTTGCTGATGGGACTGGGTATTGTCTTTTATGGACTGGTTTCCCATTTTAACACCCTTGCCTTTGGTGAAACCCCAGAGGAGATAAAAAATTCTGGGGAGGTCAGTCCAACGGCTAACTTGCCCTTGTTCGTATTTGCCATTCTTATTTGCACCATCGGAATTTTTCCGCCGGACTGCTGGACAGAACTTTTAAATAATGCCGTCGCACAAGTGCTTCAAAACCCATGATATTGGAGGTCAGGAAATTGAGAAAAGGAGATAGATTTATTAATGCCCTCGGGCAGAAATTTTCAGTTGAAGAGATCAGCCGCCAGCCGGAAGACCAGATAACAATACTGGTGGACAGAAATGACCTTCCTTTGGTTGTGAAGAGTTTATACTATGAGATGGGCGGGTGGCTTTCCACCATGGTCGCCAATGATGAAAGGGATCTGAACGGAAACTTTGCCGTCTATTACGTACTTTCAATGGAAGGCGGGAAACTCGATCCGACCGACGAACTCGCTCAGGACGAAAAATGTTGGATAATCGTAAAGGCCCTTATCCCCCCGCATGATCCGGTGTTTCCTTCGGTGACCCCCCTTGTGCCGGCAGCCGTATGGTATGAGAGGGAGGCAAGGGATATGTTCGGAATTATCCCCCAGGGACTTCCCGATAAACGAAGACTTGTTCTTCCCGATGACTTTCCTGAAGGGATATATCCCTTGAGAAAAGATGCCATGGATTACCGAGAAAGGTTCGCCCCCTGTGATCTGGACCATGAGCCGGACACCAAATTTAATGATCCCATTGGGTCAGGAACTGTGGATATTCCCCTGGGACCCTTGCATATAACGGCGGATGAACCGGGGCACTTCAGGCTTTATGTTGACGGAGAAACCATTGTTGACGCCGATTATAAGATGTTCTACATCCACCGGGGCATGGAGAAACTGGCTGAAAACAGAATGAATTATGACCAGATGGGCTATCTTGCCGAAAGGGTCTGAGGTATCTGCGGTTTTGCACACGCGGTCGCGTGTATCGAAAGTGCTGAACGTGCAGCAGGCGTAAAAGTTCCCCTGAGGGCCCAGGCCATCAGAACCGTTTGCCTTGAGATGGAGAGACTTCATTCCCATATGCTCAATATCGGTCTAGCGGCCGAGCTTACGGGTAATTTCACCGCATTTCTCCAGATGTTTAAAGTCAGAGAGATCGCCATGGAGCTTGCCCAGCATCTCACCGGAGGTCGAAAAACCTATGGGATGATAATGGTGGGCGGTGTCAGACGGGATCTTACGGCCAGGGAGCGCAATATTATGCTCACCCTTGTCAAACAGATAGAAACGGGGTTTAAAGAGTGCTGGGAAGCAGTACTTGATGCGCCAAACCTTCTTTCAAGATGGAAGGGTACAGGGATCCTTGATCCCCAGATCGCCCGGGATTTTTCTACGGTAGGACCAAATGTCCGGGGAACTGGAATCTTGCGCGATTCACGATATGACCATGCCTTTGACTGGTATAAAAAGGTCAAATTTGAAGTCCCGGTAGGGGCTGACGGGGATGTTCTCTCAAGGGAAACCGTAAGGGCAAAGGAGCTTATCCAGTCCGTTTCCATCATCCGCCAGACCCTTGAGTTAATGCCCAAAGGCCCTATTATAAATAAAGAGGCCTTTGTCGTTCCCCATACCTTTGCAATTGGACACGACGAGGCCCCCAGAGGTTCCAACATCCACTTCACCATGCACGGAAATGCGCAAAAGGTTTACAGGTGGAGGGTGAGGGCTGCTACCTACAACAACTGGCCGTCACTGAGGTTCCAATTAAGGGGCAACTCTATATCCGATGCGCCGCTTATCGTCTGCTCACTTGATCCTTGCTATTCTTGTACTGAAAGAATAACCGTTGTCAATGTCAACAATGGCAAATCAAAAATTATCGGTAAAGATCAACTGAAAAATTACGCAAAAACCCTTAAAAACTCTCCAATAAAAGATTTATAGGATGGGAGATATCCAATGAAACTTCTTGAATTTGCTAAAAAGGGAGGCAACGCAACACTTGCCTACCCCTTTGAACCCTATACACCGGGTGAAGATTACAGGGGAAAACCGGAATATATTTATGAAAAATGCCTGGGTTGCGGCGCCTGTTCCGTGGCCTGCCCTTCCAACGCCATATCATTGAAACTTAACAAAGAAAAGGATCTGCTGGTGTGGCAAATTGATTATGGCAGATGTATCTTCTGCGGCAGATGCGACGAAGTCTGCCCAACAGGGGCCATCAGACTTTCCCAGGAATTTCAGATGGCGGTCCTGTTTAACAAGGAGGATCTTCTGGTAAAAGGTCAATTCAAACTTAAATATTGTATAAAATGTGGAAAAGCGTTTACCACACAGAGACTCTTTAACTACCAGAAGGCACTTTTGAAATCCCTTAATCCGTCCCAGGAGGCAGACCCGGATCCCGGGCTCTGTCCCGGGTGTAAACAAAAACAAGCCGTTGAAAACAGCGTTGAATTTTTCCATATGGGAGGAAAAAGATGAAACCTCTATACGAAATTCCTGAACAGATAAGCCGGGAAAACAGTGTTGAGAAAAAGCTCAAACACCTGGCGAACATAAAACGCTCCTTTTTTGTATACCGTGTGGATGCAGGTTCTTGTAACGGATGTGATATTGAGATCTTTTCAGTGCTAACCCCCTGGTGGGATCCGGAACGGCTGGGATTTAAACTGGTTGCCTCACCGAGACATGCGGATATCCTTGTCTGCACGGGTTCGGTCACACGAATGATGCGATATCCTCTTTTAAGGGCCTATGAGGCCATGCCAGATCCGAAAATTGTTGTTGCGGTCGGAGCCTGTGGGTGTACCGGCGGTATTTTCCACGATACCTATGGAACATGGTCTGGAATTGACAGCCATATTCCGGTGGACATGTTTATCCCCGGATGCCCCCCCCATCCGGCGACCATTCTGGATGGTTTTGGTGTTGCCCTTGGTATCCTTGAACAAAAGCTCAAGCATCAGTCCCATGGTGGTGACCAGGGCGAACCGCCTGCTAATCTCCCTTCCATATTCGGAGATTTCCGGTTTGAAAAACAAGTCAAAATTGCCGCAAGAGAACTCATGGGATATATCCATGGCCGCAAACTTTACGATAAATACATGGCCCTGCTTGGACAGTCTGCCAGGCCGGATAATATTTCAGAGGTGGGGGGGCTTGTGGATGATTTTCTCAAAAAAGAAGAAGATCCAAGATTTGCAGAGTGCATGGAAGTGCTTCACAAGCATGTTTATCTCAAATGGATGAATAAATTTGATGAATAAATTTGATGAATAAATTTAACGTTGTTCCCATCCCACAAAAAGGATTTAGATGATACGGATATTCAGACTAAAACAGAGAAATATCGATCCTGATACGGATTATAAAAATCCCGTAGATCAGATAAAACTTCATGTGATGAAGAATGGTCACGGCCTTGGAACCATTGATTTTGCAGAACAGATAATGGAAATAGAGGAGACAGATTATAAAGAGATCGCCAACTCCGGCGGTGAATATACCCGATTCAAACTTGGCAATCTTATGAAATACTTTGAGATTGATCTATATCCGGAACACGCAGAACGGATAAAAAAGGAGATTCCGGATTCAAAATTCAGGGATCTTCTTAACCACCTAGAACAAGGTTTTCTTACCCTTCGGATGGATTGATATGAAAAAGGCCATTCTTACCATGGGCAACACCCTTCGTGGTGATGACGGAGTTGCTGACCTTACCGGCAGACGGATGGAAGACGCTTCCCAATGGAAGGTCTTCTATGGCGGAGATACCCCTGAAAACCAGTTTCATAATATTCGCGTTTATTCCCCGGATATTATCGTGGTCATCGACGCTGTAACGGGTATAGGGGAAGGCACTGCAGACTTCATTGATCTTGATGAAGACCCGGGATACAGTTTTGCAACACATAATATTCCGGTTCAGCTGTTGATGAAATGCCTGAAAATAGAGTATCAAAATGTTTTGTTCCTGGGAATCGGTATAGATAAAAAGCATGCCCTGGAAATTGGAACAGGGCTGTCCTCCAAAGCCGAGAGGGGATCAGGCAGGGCCATGGAAAAAATAGAGCAGCTTGATATGGAGTTGACCTCGTTGTAGGGCAAACCGGCGTTCTGGATCGGGGAGACCCATCTCACCGGGATTTTTGATTTGCTTATATATATACAAAATAGAGTACTTTTGTTATGAGGTAAATGAACAGTAGTCTAATACTGATAATTCAACCGGAGACTTTATTCATGAAAACAAAACTGAGAGACGCTGATTTTCAAGGCCCTCATAAGCTACCGCTCCTGCCTGATCATATCATGAGGTGGGCAGACCTCACACCTGATAATGACTGCATTGTGTTTGCTGATAACGGGCAGGTCATAAGTTACAAGGAATTTGATGAATTGACTGACCTCTATGCGATGCGCTTGAAAAAAATGGGGATAGGCAAGGGAGATATCGTCGTTACACAGTTCCTGGCAGTTCCTCAGTTCTATTTACTCGTTTACGGCTGCCTTAAGATCGGCGCCATCATCTCTCCTCTTGACGTGAAAGAGCAGCCGCACGAGGTGGTTCGAGACCTTGACAAGATCGAAGCCAAGGCCTTCTTTTGCCTTGGCAAAACACCGATCAGAGATTTTGGGGAAATTGCCCAAACTATAAAAGAAAAATGTCCCTATGTTGACCATATTGTACAGTTGTCAGCCGACGGCGCCATAGACGGTGCAAAGGATTTCATCGACCTCTTTGGTGAAAAGGCGCTGGAGGAACTGAAATCCGATACCACACTTGCAAAGCAGCTCCTTGATGACTATGAGAAACTGACGCCTCGTGATCCGGCCCTTATTATCTTCACTACAGGAACGACAGGTGAGCCTAAGCCGGCCCTGATGTCTCACCTCAGTATCATGACAAATAACGAGGTGTTCTCACGCGGAGTGGGACTCTATGGCACCGATTACCGTTTTCTCAATATCATGCCAACAAGCCATGTTGCCGGGACAGCCCAGGGCCCCATGACGGCCTGGTACCAGGGCGGCGCCATTATTAGCCTCAGCATATTCGAGCCTGTCAAGTCACTTGAAGCGGTTCAAAAATACAAGGCCACCTTCTTCGGCGGAGTTCCCACCATGTTCAGAATGATATGGGCACTGCCCAACTACAAGGATTTTGACCTCAGCAACCTCAAATATTCCCTGTACGGAGGAAGTGCGGTAGATACTGCTTTTCTCAAAGAAATGGCGAAGATGTCACCGACATTCGGTACGGCACTGGGAATGACAGAGACATCCGGATATTTCACCTGTACACCCAGGGGCATTTCGGTTGAAGAACTGGCAGGACAGGTGGGCCAGTTCTACCCTGAACTTGCAAAAGTCACAATTCGCAAACCCATGAATGAGGACGGAACAGCAGGCGAGGAGATCAAGGGGGACGATCCGGGGGAGATTTGCGTGGATGGTGATGTCGTGTTCCTTGGCTACTACAACAATCCTGAAGCCACAGCAAATGTCATATCAAAAGAAGGAATCCTCTACACAGGTGATATGGGAGCCTTGAAGGATATGGGCACCTACAAAGCTCTGGTCTTCGCAGGCCGGAGGAAATTTGTAATTAAGCCCAAGGGATACCTGGTGTTCCCTGACGAGGTCACCGAGTTTATCAGCAGGCACCCGGAAGTTACCCAGGCGCAGGTTGTTGGAACGCCGCACAAAATTTTCGTTGACGGTGTATTTGCCTTTGTGCAGCCGAAACCGGGTTCATCCGTCACCAAAGAAGACATACTTGAATACTGCAAAGGAATAGCATCTTACAAGCGGCCCATACATGTGGAGTTCTGGCCTGTTGACCAACAGTTTCCCATGAACAAGACAGGCAAGATCAATGTCATGGAACTTATTGACAGGGCAAAGCAAATCACACAAGAACTCCGAAAGCAAGGCAACTGGGATGTATTATAGATAATTATGCATACATGCCGGGTCCGATGAGAGTGAAGTCGTCCCGGCATTTCAAGCCTTTGGCCCGGTCAAGGAGGTATAAAATCCAGCGCCACAATCTATTCATGCGGCACCTTTCTTTTGTAAACTGTAAGGTTTTATAAGGATTTCAGCCGATATTCCTAAACCTTTCTTATCATGGTGATGGACAGAACGCTTTTTTTATTTAATATCTCTGATACTCGTGCTCGTGAACCAATAAGGGGGATTAAAGAAGAATTTTTCAATCCCCATGGTTTAGGGCTCAACAAATTATTAAAAATAGATTTTTGTATAGAGGAGAACTCCGGAATAATTAAATAGAATATTTCCGTTAAAATTCACGCCGGGGAAATCGCTGTCTCCTTTGGCCTCAACGTCCACCTGAAGATGTTCAAACCCCAATCCAAACCCTATATTCTTGAACAGATTATACTCTATGGCCATTCGTATATCAATTATGCTGCCTTCATAGTTATCATATTCGAGATAAAAGAAATCTATATTGGATTTAAGAAACAGTTTAGGGGTGATGGCAAAATCTCCCCTAAGGCCAATCACCGGAAGGGGCGCTGTTACGGAATCTTCTTCATGTCCCTCGAGCAAGTTTGTTGCCTTTATACTATAATCGATGGGGATTACAAAAAGCCCCGCCGATGCAGCCAGATCGAAACGATCATCCTGGAAAAAAGAATAGGAATAGGTGGCCTTGAAAATTTTCATGTGCTTTTTTATCCATAATTTTTGCCGCGAAATGATCAGTTTCCAATTGCTTTGTTATTATCAATCTGATATTTTTTTTGTGCCTAGTTCAACACCCCTTTAATAGCACCCAATATGATCAAGTAGTTTAGGGTTTACAATTATTGATAAAACAAAAAAAGGATAAAAAATTATGGCAAATGAAAAAAATACCCTTGTGATTAATGTTAATGTGGAAATAACAGCAATAGCGCTTCAGGCAATCGTTGAAAATGCTAAAAAAATTACAGGACGCAATTCAAAAGGCGTTTATCGAGTGGATACTGCAGATAAAGTCAGCCAGGTAATATCACGGTTTCTTTTGCAAAACGATTTTGAAAATTATGCAAAAGATATTGAAAATTGTGTTTAAAAATATAGAGGCCTTTGCAAAATCAGAAAGGTTGTGAAAAGGCCTCTATAACACGCACAATAATCCCAGGAAAACGGGGCACCCCTATTGGCCGATAGATAGGCATGCCTGTGTACTTATCAATTCCCAAGGTTATCAGCAATTGCATCTTTTTTCAGGTGCTCGTCCCATCCTTCTCCCCAAAGATCTGGAATCGTTTCTTCCACGGGAGTTATAGAATCCCAGCTAATACCTATTTCTGTAAAAATATTTTTCAACTCTTCTTCCCCGGGGGCCAGCCAGATACAATAACGAACACCTTTATCTTCATTAAAATAAGTTCTCACCCATGTGGCTGTTTCCACCCTTGCCAGTTTTCTCCAATTGGCCTGCACATCTTTGCAGTCAACTCCAGGCGTATTATGAACCATTACGAATTTTTTTAATTTTCCCATTTTAAATCTCCTTTGTTTATGATTGAAACATGTTGCAATTATCTCCTGTAATTGCCCATTTGAAAAACAACAGATGAGTTCTGATAAATGAGCTTCAATAATTGTGCCATGGCAATAATATCGCTTTTGTTCTTATCCGGTCTTTCATGGCTCCTTGTCCTAGGACTCAAAAGTAGCGCTACATCGTATTCAATCGTCCCAGGTCTGTCGATCAAAACAGATGATTCCAGGGAGTGTTAAATAATAATTAACTGGTGGCGCTACAATATTCTTGGTGGCGCTACTTATCCAGTCACCCTGTTTCGATCCCCCGGATTGTCAATCCTAATTACCTGTTTTTAATGAATTATCAACTTTATCAGGGGGCACAGGCGTCATTGCCATATGGCATGTATATTGCTGTATTTTAAAGAAGACAGGCAGCTTACTTCATCATTCGGCATCCAGGCAAGCAGTTTTTCTTTCTCAACACCCATGGCTGTTTTTTTGACAAGGAGTTCAGTCACGCTCAGAGTAAACAATGGGGAAAATCTATACGACAGGTAGGTCAACCCGCGTCATGATAAGGTAAGCTGAAATGATAATAACGTTTTAAATCTGTTTAAATACGATAAGGAGGTAAAATGCCAAGTTATGTCATTAATGAAAAATGTGACGGGTGCAAGGGAGGCGATAAAACCGCTTGTGAATACATATGCCCTAACGACCTCATGACCTTAGACGTAGACTTGATGAAAGCCTACAATTCAGAACCTGACATGTGCTGGGAATGCTATAATTGTGTTAAGATCTGCCCATCCCAGGCCATCGAAGTCAGAGGATACGCTGACTTTACGCCTCTGGGCGCAAATGTTGTGCCGTTAAGAGGCAGCGATGATATTATGTGGACAGTCAGTTTCAGGGGGGGAACCGTAAAGCGTTTTAAATTCCCAATTAGGACAGTGGCTGAGGGAAATGTTGTACCCGATGGTGATTTTGGTGAAGGTACCGGGACATTGGATGACCAATTATTGTTCACGGAGCCAGCTTCTTTAAGAGCTGATAAACTATGGACCCTTAAAAATTAAAGGATACATCATGAAGAATTTTGAAACTGTTGAAGTATCAACAGATCTTTTGATCATTGGTCCAGGTATGGCTGGATCTGGGGCATGCGTGGAAGCCGCGCATTGGGCCAAACAAAACAATTTAAAAGTAACCGTCGTGGATAAAGCAGCCATGGAGAGAAGCGGTGCCGTCGGCATGGGACTTTCCGCGATAAATCAGTACCAGGGCGAAAATACACCCGTGGATTATTTAAGTTATGTCCGTCAGGACTTGATGGGGCTTTGCCGGGATGACCTTGTGATGGACATTTCCAGGCATGTAAACGGCAGTGTCCATCTATTTGAAAAATATGGTCTGCCAATCTGGAAGGACAAAGAAGGCAATTATGTGCATGAGGGCAGATGGCAGTTGATGATCAACGGGGAATCCTACAAAGCCATTGTCGCTGAAGCTGCCAAAACAGCTGTGGGCATAGATAACATCTATGAACGTGTCTTTATTATTAAACTATTGTTGGACAAAAATGATAAAGAACGGGTCTGTGGTGCCATTGGATTCAGTGTCAGGGAAAATAAAATTTATGTATTCAAGTGCAATGCCTGTATTGTCAGTGCCGGCGGTGCGGTACATGTCTTCAAACCCCGATCCACTGGCGAAGGATTGGGCCGGGCATGGTATCCCCCATGGAATTCCGGGTCCAGTTCCTATCTCACCACAGCAGCCGGTGCTGAAATGAGTTCCCAGGAAGTGGTCTTTATTCCTGCGAGATATAAAGACGGCTATGGACCCGTGGGGGCATGGTTTTTATTGTTCAAGGCAACAGCCACCTCGGCCACCGGGTTTGATTACATGGGAGAAGGGCTTGCTGAAGGCGGAGAACTGCATAACTGGCCGCCTTATGGAGAGGTAAAGCCCATTCCAACCTGCCTGAGAAATCATCTGATGATGAAGGAAATGTATGAAAAGGGGGATGGCCCCATATTCATTCATACGGATAAAGCCATTGCCAAAATCGCAGAAGCAGCACCGGATAAAAAAACCTATAAAAAAGAAATGAAAAAGCTTGAAGCTCAAGCATGGGAGGATTTTCTGGACATGACCATCAGCCAGGCGGTTCTCTGGGCATCAAAGGATGTTTTTCCAGAAGAAAGCGCTTCTGAAATTATGCCGTCGGAACCTTATTTTATTGGGTCTCATTCAGGGGCTTCAGGTGCCTGGACAAGCGGACCGGAAGATATTCAAACCGATGATTCCAAGGGTGATTATTTCTTCGGGTATAACCGCATGACAACAATTAAGGGCCTTTTTGCTGCGGGTGATGGTGTTGCCAATTCAAGTCACAAATTTTCATCCGGTTCCTTTACAGAAGGCAGAATTGCTGCCAAAGCAGCGATTAAATTTTGTGTTGAAAACAGGGATAAACCAGAACCGGATACGGGTGTTATTGAAAAACTCAAGGCAGATATCCAAGCGCCATTGGCGCAGTACGAAGACAACACCGGGTATACCACCCTGGGGGCTGCTAAAAAACGGTATGATATGCCCGTGGAAGAGGTTAACCCCAACTTTATTACGCCTAAAATGGCATTATTCCGTCTCAATAAAATTATGGATGAATATGTCGGCGGCTGCGGTTCTCAGTACAATTGCTCTGCTGTCACACTGAATATTGCGCTCAAAGAATTAAACTGGCTCAAAGAAGACCTGTCTAAACTTGGTGCCAGGAACCTTCATGAGCTAATGCGGTGTTGGGAAAACATACAAAGAGTTCAACTGGCTGAGGCACATACCCGCCATAAATTATTCAGAGAGGAAACCCGATGGCCCGGATATTTCTATCGAACAGATTTTCCCAAGATGGATCAGGAGAATTGGGGAGATGTGTTTGTCAATTCAATCTATGATGAGAAAAAAGATGAATTCAGCGTTTTTAAACGAACCAAACACAGTTTGGTTCAAATCGATAAAGTGGTAGGGATGTAAACGGGTGATACATTCTTTCCGCCTGAGATACTTGTGTAATGCCATTCACAGTATCCCTCCAGATTACAGCCGAACAAAAACCCTTTTTTTGTTCGGCTGTAATTAACACTAATGATATTTATTGATAATAAACAGATGAAAAAAAACAACTCAACAGACAATATACAAAAATGGTATGACCTGGGCTATGCCCATGGCGTCACCTTTGCCCATGAAGAGGCTGATTATGAAGAACTCGCCGCCATATCTGAAGAAAAGGCCATACCCGCTCAATGGGATATCTTTAGAGCACAGATCTTGAACAGATTCTTGGCAAATTCTTCATTTGATTTTTCGGCATATTCCAGAGGATTTGGCTGTTCATGTGAAAAAGTTTTTAAAACCCTGACACAAAAAGGAAGTCGGTCATGATAAATGAAAAAATACCTGTTTGCCCCTATTGTAAAGGGGAAATGAAAAAATGGAAGGTCCCTGTCGCATCGACCTGGGGAAATGAATTCTTCTATGTTTGTTTTAATGAAGATTGCCCCTATTTTAGAGAAGGGTGGCAATATATGTGGGACACACAAAAAACCTATGCCTCATACCGGTGCAAATTTGATCCGGATTCAGGCAAATATATGCCGCTGCCGGCATGGTCAGAGGATGCCTTAAAAGAAAATATCATGGACTAAGGACCTCAAATTTTATAATCTTAACAAAATCGCGTAGAATTTTGGTTCAACTTATTTCATCTGCGGCCCTAAACCACACGATTATTTAATGCCGAGTTTTTCTTTTCTCGCTAGCATGACGCTTGGCTTGAGCTTCAGCCCTTGTTGCTTGAGCAAACCAAATTCAATCCATCGCATGGCAAACCTGTAAAGAGCCGTGTCATCTCGACGAATCCGGGCAATTTCCTGCTCTTCAATATCAAATTGTCTTAAAAAACTGGTTTCAAAAACAAATTTCCTGAATTGATCAATATCATAGCAGGCCATGAAAAACATTTTTTGAATTTGTTTGTTTTCAATTTTCTTGTCACTTAAAAATGAAGCGGTGGTTATATCCTTGAATAATGATTCCATCTCCTGATAAACCGGGACATTTTGTCGATCAAGCCATCCTTTCACAGTTGACGAGGTATCCGATTTAAACCCCTGGCAGAAAGGCACGTCCATGATTGAATAATAAACCTTTCCTTTCTTTTCAGTGATCTTGGTTGACTCCGGCTGCAAGGGGTACACCCGGCATGCCCAGGGACGGCTTTCATATACGGCACACCCGGAACCAGTCACAAATGGACAGCTCGTTTGTTCATCATCATTCATTTTTAATCCCACTACCGGCAAGCCGCTTTCCCCCATAAGGGTATATGTATATTTTTGTAAAAATTGTCCGGACAATATGTTCAGACAATTTTTTAATTGAATAATATCATAGGGCATTAAAAATATGTTAACATTCCGGCAACACCGTGTAAAACAGTCCAGTTGACGGGTGCATTCAAAACAAAAATCATCTTCAGGTTTTAACACGTTTAACCCGTTATGTTTGTTATCAATCACGTCTCCTCCTCAAAAAAAAATGGTTTACATAATGACAATCAATATTTATGCCAAATATGACATTTTTTTGTTATTTTCAATAAAAAAGAAGGTTTCATGGATAAAGATAGGGTTTACTTAGCATTTGGTTTGTTATAACCTAGCATAGATAATGGTATTATAACGCTTACCCTGTTACCAGGGAGACGTCATGACTGATATTAAATATGAAATTCAAACCAACGAATTTGTAAAGTCACTCCTTGAATCCATCGGAGATGGTATTTTTGTCCTTGACCCTCAAGGAACCATCATTGCCTGGAATCCGGCGATGGAAAAAATCACCGGTTATCTGGCGGGTGAAATAAAATACAAGAGCTGCCAATTTTTGCATTTCAGTCAATGCTTTGATAAAAAATGCCCCACCACGATTCAAGACTGCGGTATTCTAAAGCGGGGCCGCGTTGAACCAACGGAATGCTTTTTAAAGCATAAAAATGGCCATAATGTATCTGTTACAAAAAATGCCCGGGTTATCAGGAATAAGGACGATGAGGTCATCGGTATTGTTGCAGCGGTAACAGACCTCACCGAGTTAAAAAATGCCCGATTAAAAATGGAAGAAGCCACTCGCCGCCTGGGCGAGTTGAACCACCTGGGCGGGATTATCGCAAAAAGCCAAATCATGCAGAACGTTTTTTCCTTTATCAAAGCCTCGGCAGCCTGTGATGCCACCATATTGATACAGGGTGAAAGTGGTACTGGAAAAGAGCTGGTAGCCGGCGCAATTCATTCCATTGGAGAACGGCGGGATAAGCCCATGGTTACCATCAACTGCAGCGCACTTCCGGAATCGCTTTTGGAAAGCGAATTGTTCGGCCATGTAAAAGGGGCCTTTACCGGTGCCAGCCAGGATCGTGTCGGTCGATTTGAACAGGCAGACGGCGGCACCGTCTTTTTAGACGAGATCGGAGAAATTACCCCGTATATACAGGTAAAACTGCTGCGGGTGATCCAGCAAAAAGAAATTGAACGGGTGGGCGAATCCAGAAGACGGAAAATAGATATCCGGGTGATCACGGCTTTAAACAAAGATCTAAAATCCATGGTTGATGCCGGCACCTTCAGGGAAGATCTTTATTACCGGTTGAAAGTTTTCCCCATTTACCTGCCACCCCTGAGAGAACGAAAAGAAGATATCCCGCTTTTGGTCCATCATTTTATTAAAACAAACAATACAAAGTCAGATGTCAATGTAAAAGGAATTTCAAAAACTGCATTAAAAGCCTTCATGGATTACGCCTGGCCTGGGAATATAAGGGAGCTGGCCAATGCCATCGATCATGCCTTTGTTTTATGTTCCGATCGGGAGATCTACCTTTCGGATTTGCCCTTTGAAATTCGAACGCCATCTGCCATGGCTGTATCCGGTGTCAACAATCCCTGGTTAGAACCTGAACATACCAGGCCCCAACACCAGAAATTGACCAAAGAAGTCCTTCTCCATCATCTCCATGAAAGCAACTGGAACAAGGCGGAAGTCGGACGGCGTGTCGGACTGAGCCGGGCCTCTATATGGAAATATATGAAAAAATGGGATGTCCCCCTTCAACCCTAACCTGGACAAGCCAGAACCCAAAAGGTTTCATTTAATAATAAGCGAATGTATAATGAATATCCAATAATCATTTGTCAACGGAATTAACACCATGACATAATTGAGTTAACTTGAATATTTTATTTCGTTCTATTTCATTGGCAAAAGAACCGGTAATTTTTATGTGACCCAGTTTTTTGCATTCAACCTTTAGATCAATATGCTCGGAGATCTCTTTACTTATCATTGCTTCGACCCTTTTTTTAAGGGATAAACGTTTAAAGTTATCTTTATCATCATCTGTTAAAGGCTGTGCTTTTTCAATTTTGTTTGCATAATCAAGAATCGTTGAAATAATGAGATCCGAGCCAAGCTGATAGTGATCAAAACAACTGATTTTACCTGTAAAAACGAGGCTATATGATTTTACTTCTGAAATATCTGTTTTAAAAAGATATCGTATAAAATTATCATGCTCATGATCTTTTTTTTGAAGAAGTTTTTCAGCAAGGATATGAGTGACACCTTCTTTTTTTTCAAGATAAGAACATCTGATATCAAACGGGGCCATAATTCGAATGTTTAACACATAGGGCTGGTTCAGGATGTACTGACTGCCCCGTCCCAAGATAACAATGTTGTCATGACTGGCTTCTTCAAAAAGAATCGCCTGTACAAGACAGTTGTAAACCTGTGGATTTTTAAAAAAATGCTTAAAAAAACCAGGTTCTTTCTCATTTGCCAAATCCTTCAGCTCATCGGAAAAATTGCAATGGAAGTCTTTAACTTTGTTGTTAATTATAAACTTATCAATAAGTTTGTAATTTAACTTTTTTGAGATTTCTTTCGCAATCTCATCACCGAAACTATAAGGTTGTCGTGAAATAGTAATAATAGCCATTATAACACTCCTTTTCAAATAATTAGCATACTCATTTATTTGTCGTTTTATGACACATGTCCGCCAGAAGCCGCAGTGACACACACGTTATCCCAAGTGCCTTCCGATTTTCCAAAATGAGTCTCAACACATTTGCAAGGTGGGATTTCTCCAGGATTATGTGGCTGATAAACACCAAGGCCACATGTTGCTGACTGTGCCATGGCGAAACCGATAAAAATGATAAATTTCTCGTTTACATCTGCTAAAAATTTAGAATCTGAATATATACATAGCAATTACCATACCCGACGGAAAAATTGAGGGCGATAAACTGCGCGAAAAACTTGCCATCCAAACTTTTGTTCCGCGAATCGGAGTGCTGTTCGGTTTTTATTTAAGGCACTTCCCATTGGCATGGTGTATTTGAAGTTCAGCAGGATCTTTACAAATTAAAGTCAATTTTTGAAAAACGACTAAAGACAGGTAAAATAGAAGAATAAAATCACTGACAGGGGCTTATCCTTTAAGGCCCTGATCCGGGCCGTTGACAGGTTTTATCACATTTGTTTGTGGTAAAACCTGTTTTGGGTTTATTGGGAGATGCCTTTTTTAGGGCGACCTCTTTTCTTTTTTTGCTTCACGGCTTTGATCTTTTTCATCGGCTTCTCTCGGGCATCAATGGATGTGGAATCCCTTGATATATGGCCGGTAATTTTATCCCCCATATGCTTTTTGATGACATTGGCATGGGCGATCTGAGTCAAACCTGATTTAGAAAATTCTTTAAACGCCCTGGAAAATGATGATTCATGAGGAACGTCACAGGCTTTTTGCCAACCACAAATTCTTCGCAAAGGCGGGCTGATCTTCAACCTGTCAATTAGTGCCCTGGTCGTATCTATATTATAAGTCGCCTTTGCTATAAAGGCTCTTGCTATCTGTTTCCTGTTTTTGAGGGCCACTATAGATCACTTTTGTATTGCAGGCGGAGGAAGAAATACGGCTTTGGATATTTTTTTGAACTCTTCTTCGGTATGCAGACTGCGAATCTGCTGTAGACCGATATATATGGCATAGGTCCTGTAGGACTTGATGCGGGCATCATCTTTATCAAACCCTGCCTGAATATAATTCCTGTAAGAAAAACCCAGCCGGTTCTGATCGATGCGGTCCTGAAAATTTTTGACAAGTTCATTGTGCTGGGACCAGGCTCGGATGGCGATTTCAAGCCCGGGCGGCACATTGAAGGCCCGCTTTCTCAAATCGCTCACATAGGCCAGTCTTTGTTCAGTTTCCAAATCTTTTTCCAGGGGAACAAGCGGATAAAGACGTTCAAAATAGACAAGCAGTTCAGTGATATACTGTTCCCGGTTTTTAAAATGGAAATAAAACGATCCCTTGGTTTTTCCGATCCTGCCTGCAACATAGTCAATGGATAAAGCACCAGGACCCTTTTCCTCAAGAGTTTTTAAACCCTGTTTCAGCCAGACAGCTTTTGCCTGGGGTATTTTTTTATTCATAAAACCATCCTTTTTCTTGACATTAGAACTTGATCTCTATAGCTATACCATACCGTATGGTATGGTGCATGCCAAAATCTTGTTTACCCTAACCTGATTAAAAGGAACAGGTCAAGGTAATGTTGTGGTCTTGTCATGCTGAAAATCAAATTTCGGCAACGCAGTTCACGATATTTTTGGGACTGCGGTTTGCCCCGGGGCAATATTTAACAGGACGGAAAACCAGTACCAACAGGAGGGAAGATGAAAAGATTAATCGTTATTTTTTTTTGTGTGTCGTTTTTTCCTAGTATTGCGGCTGCGGCCGAATGGAACTTTTACGGATCAGCCCGTGTTTCTACTTTTTACACTCAGTTTGAAAAAGATTCATTTACATCCTCGTCTGCAGCGTTAGGACTTACGAACGGACCGGATACGGAAAATTATGAGCAGAATATAACCGGGAATGCCAGGATCGGGGGTAAAGTAAACGTCAGTGACTCTTTGAAAGGCCAGTTTGAATACGGTGCCCTGGGTGGTAAGGCCAATGTCCGTATCCTCTGGGGGGAATGGAATTTTGGGGCAGGGTCCCTGGGCGTGGGCAAAAATTACACCCCGCTAATTTTTCCATACTCCAACCAAGTGTACAATGTTAACGGATTCAACAAAGGTGATACCAATATGAGTTATTTTGGCATGCTTTATGGTGACAGAAAAGCCATGATCCAGCTTCAACTTGGTGAATTCAAAATCGCAGCTGTTGAACCCAACACCCTGGTTTACGTAACACCAACCAGTGTCGATCAGCCTGACACAACCGTGCGCATTCCCAGCATCCAGGCCAAATACAAACACAATTTCAATTGGGGACACTTAGGTGTGGCTGCCGGTTATCAGACCTTCGATGTCAACAAAGACGGGGCAAGCTGGGAGGTCGAATCCTATGTGCTCGGCGTTGGCGGACAGCTGAATTTAGGTGCTGCCTATTTTAAAGGGAATATCTGGGGCGGGCAGAATGTGGGGAACATGGCCAATATTTTGGTTAGCACCAAGCTGTGGTCAACGATCAACAATGCCGGGACCGCCGATCTGGACGGAGATGGCTTTGGCCTGTCCCGCTGGGACGGTACAAAGATAACGGACAAAGACAGTCTATGCTGGCTGGCTGTGGTTGGGTATGAGATCAGAAAAGGGCTTTACACCGAGGCTGGGTGCGGGTATGTATCGACCAAGCTTGATACATACGGCGCATCAACAGACGACTGTTTGGCGGTCTACCTTCAGCTCACAATTTTTCTGGCTCCTGGTGTATTTCTCACTCCGGAAATCGGCCAGTGTGATTTCAAACAGGACGACCAGTCCAAGCTGAACTATGCCGGGATCAAATGGCAGATTAATTTCTAATACGATGGAATTTTGACAAAGGATAGGAACTTTTTTTTCTAAGCCTAAAAAATATCCCCCCAACCCAACAATAACACAACATGTTGTGTTATTGTTGGGTTGGGGGGGGGGGGAAAGACCACTCAAAACGGAAAATAAATATTAGCCCGGAAAATTGATTACATCAAAAATAAGCTGGGAAAGTTAAATTATGGCTAAATCTGAGTATAGGACACCTGTAATCCCTCAACGCAATTTTAAAAATATCAGCTCCAAAAGGTGTCAAATACTGGAATCTGGGAGCCTGAATTAGCATAATCTAAATCTTCAACATATGTTAATTCAGGAATATAAACAGGTTCTATCTCAGGTGGATCATGGTTGCGGATGGGGTTGCTGTTTCCTTGAATATTTAATTTTCGACGCTGTTTAAAACAAGTTCAACACCTCTCCTATACACCCAGCATTTTCGTGAATCCATAAGTTTGATATGATACCAGTCTCCTCTCTTTTCAATAAGGGTAAATTCGGTTCCGGCATGAAGGGGCTCTTTGAAACTTTGCTCATAGGTTTTGCTATTGCCTTTCCTGGCAATCACCTCAGGGGTGATGACAACACCGGGTATCTCTTTTTGTTGAGCGATATGCTCGGTCATGAGAGAGCCTGCAAACAGCAGAGCTAAACCAGCTGTGACAGCGAGGCACCATGCGGTAAACGTTCTCCGGGAAAAAATACGGATTGTTGCAAAAATCCACAGGAGCATGAAAAACGAGGAGAAGATAAAGACCCGTGTTCTGGTGGACAGGTCGTAGTGCCAGAAAAAGAGTGTTTTCAAGATCTGTGTTTTCTGTTTTTCCTCGATGTGGTCAATGCGGTTGGCCCTGGCAAAATCAAGGTTTTGTTGCAGATTCTGATCGTTTGGAATAAATAACCGGGCCCGGCGATAGTTCAGGATAGCCCGGCCGATATCTTCTGTCCTGAAATAGATATTCCCGATATCGTAATACAGTTTCCCGTTATGGATATTTCCCTCTTTTACAATGCGCTCAAACCGCATCAATGCTTTTTTGTAAAGGGTCTGTGCCTTAAGAGGGTCTGTTACGGCCATGGTATTGGCGTCCCGGAACAGTTTTATCCCTTGATGGTAAAGGGTTTTAATATCCGGTTTGCCAGCATCTGCACCCAGAAGGGGGGATGAAAAACAGCCTGCTAAAATACCGATAATGATCAAAAACGGCCCGACTTTTTTTGATATTTTATGGATAGATAATCGTTTCATTAAAGTTTTTTCTCCAGCAGTTTGACAAGGTCCAGGGCTTGCGCAATCAGGAAGGAAGTGTCCAATTTACCTGAGCCACCGGCATACCGGCCGGCTTCACATCCATCAAACAATGCTTTTATCTTTTTGATTGAATCTCCATCAATCTTTTTTTCTTCAAGGGATTTTCCGACATCATTAAAGGTCAATGCGCCGGCGGGTATTCTGAGTTTATCTCCCAGGTATTGTCGAAAGGAGTCCAAAATTTTATCACAGCAGGTTTCAGCCGAGGTTTGGCTCCCGGCATCTTTAAGACGGGCTTTCAGCCGGACTTGGGCTCTTCTGGCCCGGGATGCCAGCGGGTCGGCATTTAATCGTGTCATAAACAGATTGCCCAGAAGAATCAGAAAATAGATGATGGGCGGTATCAGGGTCATGCAGAGGAGAACCGGAGATTTAAGCCATGCTGCCAGGCCGAAATTTTGGTCTTCAATGACGTCCAGGTCTTCGTAATTATAGCCAATGCCATTTGTCCAGGTCTCCACCTCATTGTTCTCCAAAACCGTCTGGGTCTTCCCCTCGGCGTCCATGGCCGTCACCACCCTTGCGGATTTGACCGTAACCTCAATGGGATCTGTTCTTGCAACTTCGTATTTGCCGGTTTTTGTGTCAAAATAGGGCACCAAAATGGAGGGAATCTCTTTTATACCGGCTCTTAAGGGGCGGATTGTCTGGGTGAATATTTTTGTTTTCCCTGAGATTTCACCCACAGCCCTCTCCCTGGGAATTTTGAAATTCTTTATAAGAGCGGCCTGTTGATTTAAAGGCGGCAGGGTGACAGAGTCCAGATAATCCGGACCGCTTAATGTCAGTTTCAAGGTGATGGGATCCCCAACGCTGATGTCTGTGGGCCCGGCATCTGCCTTGATTTTATATTCCCCCACAAGACCTGCGAATCCTGCCGGCTTTCCCTTTTCCGGTACTTCTAAAACCTTGAGATGGGTGGTGTTGGAGGGGACAGCTACTTTTTGATAAACCCCCTGCCGGCTGTTTCCGGAAAAATTGTTATCAAAAAAATCCGAGAAAAAATCGTTATTAAATCTATCCCTCCCTTTTTTATAACCGGACAACACTTCACACAGAACGGTGGCGGGTTCGATGGTGATATTGCCCGTTTTCCTGGGAATCAGGATTTTTTGGAATGTGATGGTTGCATAATCTTTACCATTGAGTCGTTTTTCCCCTTTTTCACCAACGGCATCGCCGCCGGCGAGGGGAATCCGATAAAATTTGCCGCCGGAGTTGGTATCCACTTCCGGATTGATAAAATAAAAACTTTCCTTTTCTTCCAGCAAAGGAAGGGTGACATCAAATCCCTTTACATCACTTCCTAAATACCAGGTTACCGTCAGCGTGATGGGTTCCCCTCTGTAGCAGGTGGTTTTTGAAAGCCCGAGCCGCAGTTTGAAATTGTCGGTTTCATAGGGCTTTTGAACATTAATTTCAATGGGTGCGGTTTGGATACGTTGATGGTCTGCACGAACCGTAATGGAAGGGATTTGGAGGCGGCCCGTCCGTTTGGGGGTGAGCTGGTATGAAAAAACATACCCCATGGTACTTTCCCGGGTCATTTGACCGTCTATTATGGTCATGGATGAACGATTGTTTTGACTTCCGCCCTGGTCGGCAACAAAAAATTCTGAAATTCTGGTTAGATCAGGTCTTTCTGGATTTTCACTGCCTGAAACCTGAATCTGGAAAATAAAGGGTTCCCCCATAAAAACGGTGGTTTTCTCAACCACTGCATTGGCCAAAAGTGGTTCACCTGAGGCTGTCTGGGAAAAAAAGGCAATTATTATCAACGCAAATATAAAGGCTGTCTCTAATGTTCGTTTCATTACCAGTCCTTGTCAACTTTACGAAATTCCCCTGCCGGGTGCGTGTTACGCAGGTTTTTATTGCGCTGCTCCTCATCTAATATCTGACGGGCATGGTCAGGCTGTTGTGCCATTTGTTCCGTCTGCTTTGGCTTATCTTGTTCTGCCGGTTTTTCGGCAGATTTTACATCTTTTTGTGGGGTCTGCTCCCCTTTGTTGTTTTCTTTTGGACGCTGACCCTGATCCTTGTTTTTATCGTTACCTGTTTTTTTATCGTTACCTGTCTTTTTATCGTTACCTGTATTTTTATTGTTCTGGCTTTCTTTTTGGCCCTGTTTCAAGTCTTGCCCTTTGCCAAGAGATTCCAGTGCTTTTTTAAGCGCCTCCACAGCCGCTTTTTGATCCGTTAACGCCGGCTTGGGGTTGCTTTTTCCCAGGTGTTCTGCGGCGGAATTCTGTTCTGAAACAGCTGCTTCAAGATGTTCTTTCACAGGATCGGGCTTTACCTGGGGCGAGGCCTTCGATTGTCCGGAAGGGGCTCTTTTCTTTGCGGTCTCCCCGGTTTCTTGTGCAAGACGTTTTTGGGCTTCCGCCAGATCGGATAGTTTCTTTTTTAGATCACCAGACTTCCCTTTCTGACCCTCTCCATCGGATTCATCGGAAAAATATCGGTTGCTGTCCAGCAGCTCCTGCTGTTCTTTTATCAATTTTTTAATCTGTTCAGCAGATTTTTTCATGGCTTCCTGCTGTTTTTTTGCTGCTTGTTTTTGTTTATTCACTTTATCCAGGATAGATTTCATGGAGAGTCGAACCACCTCTATATTCTCGGCAGCTTCCTTAAAATCCGGATTCAGCTTAAGTGTCTCCTGAAAATGGTGAATGCTTGTGCCACAGTCTTCCAGGGCCTTGTCAAGATCGCTGTCCATTTGACGCTGGGCTTCACGGAAGGCACACAGTCCGAGATTGAATCTGCATTTTGCTTCAAGTGTTGTGGTTTTACTTTTCAAGGCAGCCTGATTAAAGGCCTGCTTTGCCTTGCTGAACTCCTTTTGCTGGTAATAAACCGCACCTTTGTTAAAATAGATAAGGGCGGATTCCGGCAGATCCACTCCGGCCTCTGAATAGGCTTCAAGTGCCTTGTCATATTTTTCCGTGGCATAGGCTTTGTTTCCCTTATCCACCAGGCTTTGTTCAGACCTGGCCTGGGCCTGGAAAGGAATGAGCAGCAAAGCTGTCATGACAAAAAATGAATATAAAGGATTACGCATTTTTCTTTTGTTCCTGTTTTCGTTCACTCATTCCCATTTCAATGCAAATGAGAATCAACGCAATGGTTAGAAATATTTGAAATTTTTCCTCGTAGCGTTTAATGGTCTCAGAGGTAAGTTTTTTCTTTTCCGCACTTCTGATGAGGGTCGTATAAACGTTTCCGAGATCAATGGTGCCCGTTGCCACATTCAAGTATTTGCCGCCCGGGGTCGCATTTACCATCTTCCTCAAGGTGTCGGCATCCAGTTTTGTCCAAATCTCCTGGCCCTTATATTTTAAAAATGTTTTTTGCCCTTCTTTCGTTGTAATGGGGATGCGCCTGCCTTCGTTTTCATCCCCTAACCCGATGGCAATAAGCCTCACCCCTTTTTCACCGGCTTTTTTAGCCGCTTCAATGGGGAAACTGTCATGGTCCTCACCATCTGTTATAAGGATGATATCTTTGAACTCTTTGTCCTGGTCATCAAACCCGTCAGTGAGCACCTTACGCAGGGCATCTCCAATAATCGTTCCGCCACGGGCAATACTCTGGGTTGAAATATTGTTCAGCATCATACGAAAAAAGCCGTAATCAAGGGTCAGGGGACATTTGATTGCGGCACTTCCTGCGAAAACAACGATCCCCACACGATCTCCTTCCAGCCTGTCAATACAATCCAGGATGGCCAGTTTTGCCCGTTCCAGCCGGTTTGGCACAAGGTCCTGAGCCAGCATGCTTTTGGATACATCCAGGAGGAACACAACATCCCTCCCGCTCCGCTCAATGGAAACCGGGCGCTGATTCCATCCCGGCCGGGTCATGGCCAGGATGATAAAAACAGCGGCTGTGATCAAAAGAGCGGCCTTCCAGGCTCTTTTCGTGTGGCTGACCGAAAGAGTGAGTCTGCCGTGTAATCCGGATTCAATGAAAACAGCAAGGGCCTTGCTCCTTTTCTGCCGCGCATAAATATACAGGGCAATCAGGGGGGGGATCAGCCACAACAGATAGAGCATGTTGAGCGTTTGAAGTTTTATACCACTCATGGAATTTTCCTGAATATTGTATTGTTTAATATGATTGAACCGATGAGTAAAATGAGGCCAACCAATGCAAAGGGGATGAATGCCTCCTGATAATCCACAAATCGCACGGATTCAATTTCGCTCTTTTCCATTTTGTCTATTTTCTCATAGATTTCATGGAGGGCTTTGGCATCCTTTGCCTGGCTGAAAAAACCGCCTGTTTTTTCTGCAACTGCTTTTAATGCCGATGTATCGACTTTGTGCGCCACAGGAACCTTATAGATACCAAAGGGTGTTTTAATAGAGGCCACGGCATCCCCGCCGCCGATGGCGATGGTGTAAACCTTGATTCCCCATTCTTTTGCCAGCTCTGCCGCCTGAACAGGATCACGCTTACCGCAGTTGTTTTCTCCATCGGATAAAAGGATGATGACCTTGCTCTTGATTTTATACCTCTTTTTTATATCCTTATTTTGTTTTGCAAGCCCCTCCTCAGCCGTCTTAAGGCGGGCCGCTGCCAGGGCCAAGGCATCCCCGATGTTTGTCCCGTCTTCTTCCCGGGTCTGAACAAGTTTTACACTTTTTAGAAACTGGGGCAGGGCGCCGTGGGCAAGGGTTAAAGGACAGGTTGTATCGGGATATCTGGCAAAACAGATCATCCCCACAAGATCATTGGGCCTTCCTGTAAGGAGATGGTCATCCCCCATGGCAAAATCTTTAAAAACCTGTTTAACAACCTCCAGTCGATTCATATTGGCACCCTTATACGCCATCTCCGCAGCCATGCTGCCCGAGCGGTCCATGACCATTTCAATGGCAACTCCCTTGCTGATATCCCGTATTTTTTCACGGCCGGTCTGGGGTCTTGCAACGGCTATGACAAGACAGATTAGCGCCAAAATCTGCAGGGCAGACGCCAGTGGGGCAGCCCTCTGCCGCAGTGTCTTCCCGACCCGTTCAGCAGTTTTGATGGAGGGAAACTTTAAAGCGCCCCTTTGGGATTTATACCGACCTATCCATGGTAAAAGGGGGATCACAAGTAATAGTAAAAACGCCCATGGTGATTCAAAATGCATAGTCTACTCTTTCTTTTCCTGTTGTTCTTCGGTTTGGAATATAAACGCCTTGCACGAATCAAACATTAACTGAATGTCTTCGCTGGAAGGCTGATGTTCGGCAAATTTGACCAGATCGCAACCCGACAGAAAACTTTTTAAAAGTGAATTGTAGTGAGTTATAAACCCCTTGCTTCCTTTCAAACTGGATAAAAACTCTTCGGTTGTCTGCTCCGGGGCACAAAGCCCGAATCTTTTTTCTATATACCGGCGAAGAATATCGGATATCTGGTGGTAGAAAAGTTTGATTTCCCCTTTTTCTATCAGCTCCTGTTCCATCAGCTTTGAAAGTTCCATGTAAGCCAGTTCATGGGCTGGGATTTGTTTCTTCTGAACAGAGTTCTTGGCTTTTTTCTTTTTATATAGGATCATTGCCCCAAGAATGATGAGAATCAATACCCCTCCCCCGACACCTGCCGTCATCCACATCTTATATGAACGGGGAAGGGGGAGGGGAGGGACAATATCATGTATTTTCATACCGGCCATTTTTTCGGGAAGGAGGGAGGTCACCCTTACCATCAGCTCTTCTGTCTCAATTTTATGCGGGTCTGTCTTTTCACCCATCTTCCAGAAGAGAACCGCCATGGGGGGAATTTTATACTCGCCCGAGAGAAACGGCTCTAAAATATAGGTTCGGCTGATCTTTTTCCGATTTCCACCGGTGAGTACCGGCTGGGAGGTATGGTAATCGACAATTCCGAATTGTTCAAGTTTCTCGCCAAACCCCGGGAGCTCAAATTGATAATCTTCATCAATGGTCATGGATAGGGTAAGGGTTAACCGATCTGCGATGGTGATTTTTGCATGATCAAGGTCAATGGCAAGGGTTGCAGGACCGCGTTCGTAGGTTTTGTGAATCCCCGAATCATCAATTGTCTTTTTGGGTGCAATGGCGGCGCTTTCATGGTCACGGCATGATGCTAGGACAAACATGGCAAGAAGGGTGGCGATGATCAGCATTCCTGCAAGAAAGCCTCTTTTCGGAAGGCTTAAATTCAGCTTTTGAGTCATTGTTTTATCTCCGTAATCTCCGTTCCCGGGTTCTGAAAAAACCGACAATCTTTCTTAGATAATTTTGTCCTGTCAGGATTGAAAGGTGGTCCACAGCCATGGAACGAAAAAGTGCCTTTAACTGTTTTTGTTTGTCTGTGCCAAAGGTGTTATATCTATTTCGGACGGCAGCGCTTCCGGTATCGATCAGTATCCGTTCTCCGCTCTCGGCGTCTTCCAGTTCAATCAGCCCCACATCGGGAAGGCAAATTTCCCTGGGATCTGTTATGGAAATGGCAATGAGATCATGTCTCTTGCCCAGCACCCGCATCTGGTTTTCAAAATTTTCCCCAAGGAAATCGGAAACAAGAAATACGACGCTTTTTTGGGTGGTGATACGTCCCAGATACTCAATCGCTGCTGAAATATCCGTATCCTTCTGGCCGGGGGAAAAACTCAGAAGTTCCCGGATCAGCCTCAGAACATGGGTGGTCCCCTTGGCCGGTGGGATGAACATTTCCACCTGGTCTGTAAAGACAATCAATCCAACCTTGTCGTTATTTTTTATTGCTGAAAATGCCAGAAGGGCGCACAGCTCGGCGGCCACCTCATTTTTGGTCTGACCGCTGCTGCCGAAGGCCCCTGAAGCGGACAGATCCACCATGAACATGACGGTGAGTTCTCTCTCTTCAACATAGCGTTTTACGTAAGGCTCTCCCATGCGCGCCGTCACATTCCAATCAATGGAACGGACGTCATCTCCGACTTGATATTCCCGCACTTCGTCAAATTCCATGCCCCGTCCCTTGAACATGCTTTCATATTCGCCGGCAAGGGAGTCATTGACCGCTTTGCTGGTGTAGATCTGTATGTAACGAATTTTCTTGGCAAGCTCCTTGGGTATCATGGCACATCCACGGTCCTGAGAATTTTTTCGATGATATCTTCAGATGTAAGCTCTTCAGCTTCTGCTTCATAGGTGATGACAACCCTATGCCTCAATACGTCCATGGCAATAGTTTTAACGTCCTGGGGTGTCACATACCCCCGGCCCTCTATAAACGCATTGGCCTTTGCTGCCATGGCAAGGAAAATGGTCGCACGTGGGGACGCACCATATCGAATATGCTGATCGATATCCAGATCATAAGCCGATGGATTCCGTGTGGCCTCCACCAGATTGACAATATACTCTTCAATCTTTTCGTCCATAAATATCTCATCTGCCAACCCCCGCATACGCCGGATATCCTCCGGGGTGACAATGGGCTCCACTTCCATTTTTGGCGCCGATCTTGCCATTTTCTTCAGGATGGCATGTTCTTCAATTTTGCTGGGATAGGTGATCTTGAGCTTGAGCATGAACCGGTCTACCTGGGCTTCGGGAAGGGGATAGGTTCCCTCCTGCTCGATGGGGTTCTGGGTTGCCAGAACCAGGAAGGGATCATCCAGTTTGTAATTGATGCCTCCCATGGTGACCTGGTGCTCCTGCATGGCTTCCAGAAGTGCGCTCTGCACCTTTGCCGGGGCCCTGTTAATTTCATCTGCAAGGACAATGTTGGCAAATATGGGGCCTTTCTGGGTTGCAAATTCACCGGTTTTGGGGTTGTATATCAGGGTGCCTACCACATCCGCCGGCAGCAGGTCCGGTGTGAACTGTATCCTGGAAAAACTGGCCTGGAGCATTTTGGCCAGGGTGGTAACCGTAAGGGTTTTGGCAAGGCCCGGTACCCCTTCGATGAGCACATGATTATTGCAAAGCAGCGCCAGCAGAAGTCTATCGATGAGAATTTCCTGCCCCACAATAACCTTGTGGATTTCCGTCCGTATTCGGCTGATAAGCGAACTCTCCTGAACAACTCTCTCCCCAATCTGTTTTACATCTACAGCCATGAATATCTCCTTCTAAGTTAGTGAGGTCATATGTTGTTTGTCTATTTTTTTCACTATAGATCACAAATATGACACAAACATTACGGGGACATTACAATTTGGAAATGTTTGGACTTTGTTTGACTTTTCCAAAGCAGATGATGATGGAATCAAACCGGGATAATGTCGAAATCCCGCTCTTTACGGATTCAGCTCAAGGTGGTTTACTCTCATAACGGATACAGCATAGTCCAGCTGATTGAGCCTGCTTGACCTTCATGGTATACCGACATCTATCATGACAAAGGGGGCTATCTTGAAAAGACCTTTTTCGACTTGTCTTAATCTTTCATTTATGTTAATAACTTGCCCCCATGGAATTTGGGTTGCTCAAATTTCACACCTACGCCCTTGCAGGACGTACATTTTTGGGCAAAATAATAGCCAACGGCACCTTGCTGACACCATCTGCTTTTGACCGCAATTTATCCATCACATGAGGGCTCCGGAAGCGATAACTCCCTCAATGTTAAATGACACGGACCAATACCCGACTTGAAGAAAGTTATTTTTTAAAACCCGACACGTTCTGTTCCGGCCGACTGCCATTTATGAGAGCCTATTGTTTCCATTAGACACATTAGATGTAAAGGAAGTTAAAATTGCTACGCAGACTATTCCCATTTTTAAAATGGCTGCCACTTGTTAAAAAAGAGTCTCTAAAGGCCGATCTGATTGCCGGTCTTACAGGGGCTGTCATCGTTCTCCCACAGGGGGTCGCTTTTGCAACCATCGCAGGCCTGCCGCCCCAATATGGACTCTATACAGCCATGGTAACACCACTGATCGCTGCCCTGTTCGGTTCCTCTCTCCATCTGATTTCAGGACCGACCACGGCTATATCCATTGTCGTTTTTTCAGCCGTCAGTCAATTAGCGACCCCTGGAAGCCCGGAGTTTATCAAACTGGCACTCACTCTCACCTTTCTCGCCGGCATGTTTCAACTCGCATTCGGGCTTGCAAAATTAGGCACTCTGGTCAATTTTGTTTCCCATACCGTTGTCACCGGTTTTACCGCAGGGGCAGCAATCCTCATTGCAACCAGCCAGATGAAGCATGTCCTGGGCCTTTCACTGTCCCGGGGAGAGTCATTTATTCACACCTGGATCAATATCCTCAGCCAACTGCCCCAGATAAATGGCTTTGTCATCACCATTGCGGCCATCACTCTTTTCACTGCCATCCTCTCCAAACGCCTATGGCCCGGCGCACCCAATCTGCTCTTTGGAATGGTCGCCGGGAGCATCGCATGCTTTATAATGAAGGGATCCGAGCACGGAGTCGCTTTGCTGGGTGAAATTCCCTCACATCTGCCGCCACTCTCTTCCCCCTATTTTTCAATTTCCGTCATCCGTCAACTGGCACCCGAGGCCTTTGCTGTCGCTCTCCTGGGTCTGATCGAAGCCGTATCCATATCACGATCTGTTGCCGCAAAATCCCTGCAAAGGATTGACGGCAACCAGGAGTTCACCGGCCAGGGACTCTCGAATATTGTGGGATGTTTCTTTTCAAGCTATGCAGGTTCCGGATCATTCACCCGCTCAGGAATCAACTATTCTGCCGGAGCAAAAACGCCCATGTCCGCCATTTTTGCCGCACTTATCCTGATGCTGCTCGTGCTGCTCATTGCTCCCCTTACGGCCTGGCTCCCCATTGCATCCATGGGCGGCGTGATTCTTCTTGTGGCTTACAACCTCATCGATTTTCACCATGTAAAAACCATTCTCCATATCAGCCGTTCCGAAACCGCCACACTGCTCGTGACCTTCCTTGCAACTCTCTTTCTGGAACTTGAGTTTGCCATCTATATCGGTGTCTTCCTGTCGCTGGTTCTTTTTCTTTCCAGAACCTCATCCCCGGATATCATAACCCTTTTTCCAGATCCCGAGACCCCTTCACGACAATTGACCTATGCAGGTAAAAAGGACCTTATCCAGTGTCCATGCCTGAGAATTGTGCGCATCGACATGTCCATCTACTTCGGTTCGGTCAACAACATACAAAACAAATTTGAAGAAATAATTAAAAAAGAGGGGGCTCTGAATATACTGGTCGTCTGCGAGGGAATTAACTTCATAGATCTTTCAGGGGCGGAAATGTTCATTCAAATAGCCACCCAACTCAAAGAGAAACACGGCGGCCTCTATTTTTCGAACATGAAGCCCAAGGTCTGCAATTTTGTTGCAGAGGCCGGCCTGACAGACAAAATCGGTCAATCGCATATTTTCGAGCACAAGCGCGAAGCCATAGCCACAATTATTGGAAAACAGAGGCACCCCTATTGTAAAGAATGCCAATCCAAAATATTTAAAGAGTGCAAAAGCCGGGAACCCTTTAACGCATCGTATTACGATTCCCTGCCCCGGTATAAAAATATGTTTTAGGCAAGGGCATCCCGCGGATTTGATGCCAAATTATAAAGGAAAAGCGCATGATTAAACAAATTTTCCACCGGATTACCCCATATATAGGCATTTTTCTGTTCCTGGTAGCCATACTGATCGTTCACCATGAACTCAAACTGCATACCATTGCTGAAATCTTTACCGGTCTTGAGCAACTGCCCATGTCCGTCATCCTGCTGGGTATCCTGTTGACGGGAATTAATTACCTTTTTCTGACCGGGTATGATTTTTTAGCACTCCGGTATCTGGGCAGGACCGTGTTGCCGAAAAATTTAATCCTGGCCTCTTTGATCAGTTTTTCCATCAGCAACAATACAGGTCAGGCACTGATCAGCGGGTCTTCCATGCGGTACCGCTTCTACAGCCAGTGGGGACTGACTGGTATGGATATCATTAAATTCTCCCTGTTTATCAGCCTGATGTATATACTGGGGGCCACAACACTTTTCGGCATAACGACAGTGACCTCAACCCGCCTGATAGACCCGTCATTGCCACTGGCACAAATTATTCAGTGGCTTGCCCGGGCATCTCTGGCAGCCCTGGTTGTCTACTGGTCCATCATTCTGCTGCGAAAAAAGCCGTTCATTATCAGGGGAATGGAACTCTTCCTGCCGGGCCCTGGCCTCACGCTGGCCCAGACAGCCATTGCCATGCTCGATCTGATTTTAAGTTCTTTGATTTTATATATATTCCTGCACGTTCATGCAGACATTTCGTTTTACTCTTTTCTTGCAGTCTATATTACCGCCCAGATTCTGGGGCTGTTCAGTCAGATTCCAGGCGGCCTCGGCGTATTTGAAGGAACCTTTCTCTACCTTCTGGGGAGCAGCATCCCGGCATCATCTGTTTTTGCGGCATTGCTCGTGTTCCGGCTTGTCTATTATTTTGTTCCGCTTGCCATCTCCGGGGCCGGGTTAATCTCCTATGAGCTTTTGCAGCACCGTACCCTAGTAAAAAAAAACACCCAGGCCACTCTCGGGTATCTCTCCTGGGGCATTCCCCATATTTTTTCAATCCTGCTGGCTCTGTCAGGCGGATTGCTGCTGGTTTCCGGATCAACGCCAACCGATAGCGGTGCCTTGAAATGGCTGTATGAAACGCTGCCGCTGTCAGTGGTGGAAACGTCCCATTTGATCGGCAGCATGGTCGGCCTGTTGCTGTTGTTCATGGCACGGGCCGTGCGGCTGCGTATTGATGCGGCCTATTTCGGTATCCTTGTGCTGCTGACAGCAGGTGGCATCGCCTCCCTATTGAAGGGATTTGACTGGCAGGAAGCCCTGGTCCTGGGAATATTGATGCTTCTTTTTCTGCCATCCCGGCGTTTTTTTTACCGTAAATCCTCATTAATCACCATGCCTTTTTCCTGGTCATGGCTTGCCTTTGTGAGCATTGTTATCTTGGGCACCCTATGGATCGGACTTTTTTCTTACAAACATGTTGAATACACCAATGACCTTTGGTGGCGGTTTGCCTATAACGGCGATGCGCCAAGATTTTTAAGGTCATCGCTTGTGCTGGCAGTGATGGTGCTGTCATTTTGTGTCTACCGCCTGTTGCGGGTACGGCCGGAAACAGCACATCTGCCAACCCCAAAAGAAATCAATGAACTGGAACCTATTGTTTACAAAGCTCTGGAGACCCAGAGTCATCTTGCCCTGATCGGGGATAAAACCATTCTGTGGGGGAGGAACCGGGAGTCCTTTCTGATGTACGGCACAACGTCAAAATATTGGATTGCAATGGGGGACCCTGTGGGCATCCCCGAAAGCCACGAGGCCCTGGCCTGGCAATTCCGGGAGGCAGCAGACAAAAACGGTGCCAGGATTGCATTTTACCAGGTTTCTAAAGAAAATCTGCCCCTTTACCTTGATCTCGGGATGGTGCTGATCAAGCTGGGCGAGGAAGCACGGGTGTCGTTACCGGAGTTTGACCTGAAAGGCGGCAAACGGTCCAGGCTGCGCGGGACAAATAACAAGTTATCCAAACTGGGCCTGGAATTTGTTATCCTGGGATGCGACCAGGTGAAAGCCCGAATGGACGGGTTGCATCAGGTTTCGGAAGCCTGGCTGAAAACGAGAAAAGCCAATGAAAAGGGCTTTTCTCTTGGTTTTTTCTCGGAAAGCTATCTTTGCCGCAGCCGATGCGGAGTGATCATGCAGGGAGATACCATTCTTGCCTTTGCCAATCTGTGGGAGACTGACAACAAGGAAGAGCTGTCCGTAGACCTGATGCGGTATACACCGGACTCACCCGGGGGGATCATGGAATACCTGTTCATCCAGCTCATGCTGTGGGGGAAATCCCAGGGGTATCAATGGTTCAATCTTGGCATGTCGCCTCTGTCTGGATTTGAGAAGCATCCCCTGGCACCGATGTGGCACAAAATCGGGAATGCTGTCTTTAAGTATGGAGATAATTTTTATAATTTTGAAGGACTGCACGCGTATAAGGAGAAATTTAATCCGATCTGGCAGCCGCGTTATCTTGCCGCGCCGGCCTTATCCGCACCAGCTGTCTTATTGAGCGTCACCGGGATGATTGCCGGCAACTGGAAAGGCGTCTTTGTGAAATGAAGTCGGCATTTATCTTGGTTTTCAAATCCGTCCAGAGCTGTCCCGATCACCTTGCCATTAACATTAACACCGAGAACAATCATTCCGCCGCTGGTGTTCATAAGCGCGGAGACTGATTTCATCCAGGCCATTTCGATGCTCTTGTCATTTTTTCCTGTCTTAATGTTCATGCGCAAGGTGGATTTAAATTCCAGGGTGGCCCCTTCGCCCTGGCTGATGAGGCACCTAACATCATTGGCAAAGTGGGCATCACGCACATTGGCGGACGCTACATCTGTATGGTGAGTTGAGAAGCGGTTGTTCCCTGTTGCTGTTTCCTTGTTCGCCGGATGGTAAACCGATGTGTCGCCTTCAAACAAAAATACCATCCCATTGGCTCCCACACGGGTCTTTGAGATGAGATTGTACAACCCGTTGATCGAAACATCAAGTGCCAGAACCGATATCGTTGATGCCTCCTTGCCGGAGGGCCAGGTAATAGCCGAAATTGCCGATTCCGATCCCTGCAACATGTCCATAAAATGCAGTAAATCTTTTTCATACTTTTATTGACAAAAAACGTCTTCCTATTCTATCTTAAACATATAAGATATAATCTTGTTACCACAAAAATAATAGGGTAAGCACAAAGGATAACCCTATTATTTTATAATACAAAGGAAATTACCTAGTGTTCCAATGGTTAGCTGACTCTCGTCGAAAAAAAATTCTTCAAAAGGATTTTCCTACTGAATGGAGATTGATCCTTCAAAAACATGTCGCACATTATCTGTTTTTAAATAATGATGAACGCATTCATCTTGAACAATTGGTTCAGGTGTTTGCAGAAGAAAAAATATTTACGGGTTGTAACGGACTTGAAGTCACAGATGAAATCCGTGTTGTGATTTCAGCTGAAGCCTGTATGCTGCTGCTTGGGCTGCCCCATGATTTATATAGAAACGTGCACACAATTTTTGTTTATCCATCAACCGTGGTTGTGCCGGAGGCAAGGCAAAGTATGTTTTCTACCGCTCCTTTTCTTGTCAGATCTGAAGTGGCTATTTCTGGTCAGGCATTTAAACGGGGTCCTGTCATTCTTGTTTGGGATGCGGTCAAAAAAGGAGCCCGCCATCCTGAAAACGGTCATAACGTCGTTTACCATGAGTTTTCACATATTCTTGATATGCTTGACGGACATGCCGATGGTGTTCCCACTCTCTATGATAAAAAATCATACGAATCCTGGTCAAGGGTGTGCTCAAGGGAATTTAATTCATTAATTGAAAAATCACAAAAGGGGAAACCTACATTTCTTGATCCCTACGGGGCTACGAATGAAGCTGAATTTTTTGCCGTGGCAACTGAATATTTTTTTGATAAACCCCTTAAAATGAAAAAAAATCATAAAGAGTTATATGATATTCTTGCAGGTTTTTATAATCAGGATACTGCTGCAAGGGAAAAGAACCACCGATTAAAACTACAGCGTCAAAATTTGGTTGGATTTTGTAACTACCTTAAAATATAGTTAATTCACCCTTCAAAAGAGTACTCATTGTATCACTATTTCCACTAAATCAGTTACCAAATTTTTGTAACCTATTGATTTTATATAATTCGGGTTTGCAGTTCGGCTCATTTTTTGATACAATTATGATAGTTTATGAATTTAATCATAATTGTATCAAGGGTGCCCGATGCTTACTAAATCTGAGTCGTTAAAATCATTACAAAAAATTTTCCTTAAACAACAGGTCGTGAACATGAGTGCATTATTCAAAATTCTTCAAACACAATCTCGAATGAGTATTTTTCGGCGTTTGAAAGAAATAGGATATTTTTCTAGTTTTTCACATGCCGGGAAGTATTACACGTTCACGAATATTCCGCAGTTTGACGAAAATGGATTATGGTTTTACCAAGAGATCGGTTTCTCCAGGTTTGGAACACTAAAGGCTACAATCATCGAATTAGTGTGCGGATCCTCAGCCGGCATTACTCACTTGGAGCTAAGTCAATTATTGCGTATCAAAGTTTATAATTCATTGCTTGGCCTGGTAAAAGAGGGCCTGGTTGGTCGTGAGCGTATTGAGAAATCATTTTTATATGTGGCGCCGGAGCATGGCAAGGCGACAGAACAAATTAACCGGCAAAGAACAGCAGTCACTAAATCGGTTAGGGATGTCACGGTGGTATCCGACACAATAGTTATAGAAGTCCTTATTGAAACCATCCATGGGGGAAAGATAGAGATTTCCCCTTCATTAGTTGCAAAAAGGCTTTCCAATAGGGGAATGCTTATCAGCAACAAGCAAGTTGAACAGATATTTAAGCAGTATGGAATACCCTTAGAAAAAAAAATTCTGTAATCAGCCTCAAGCTGCTTGAATCTTTGAAAAGTAAACTCAAATTTTTGAACGAGAGGAATCATCGGCTCATGATACGCACTTTCGGCACTCTCATCCCGGTCTGTGATAAGCCTTTGCATTGCCCTGTTTGCGGTGGGTCATGGCATGTTCAAAAATCTGTGCCTCATCTTGTTAGAACCATATCACAAGGGTATTTCAAAGCTTAGGAGACCGTTCATGTTTGCGCAAACAGATGCCGTTATGATTCTGGAAAGCTGGTTACACGCAGGGCGGCCTCACTCACCAAGCATCTCATCCCAGGGATGGGTATTGGTTATGATGTGATGACTTTCGTTGGGCTCCAGCGTTTCCTTTATCATCGCCAGAGAGAAGAAATACGTTCGGCGCTTCTCCATGAACACGGAATATCTGTATCCTCAGGAACGATAAGCAATTTGGCAAAGCTCTTTTTGGGATATATACGTGAACTCCATAATAGCCGTTCTGATCAACTTCAAGATGCAATGGTCAGTGACGGTGGTTGGCCGCTCCATATTGACGCCACAGGGGAGGATGGCAGAGGCACAATGCTCGTTGTATTTTCCGGCTGGCGGCAATGGGTGCTCGGCTCTTGGAAGATTCCGACCGAAAATGCCGATGCGATTTTACCGTGCCTTCAAGAGGTTGTGAACCGGTTTGGTTCACCCTGCTCAATTATGCGGGATCTTGGCCGGGCAATGATTCCTGCGGCCAATGCTCTTGTGGAACAATTGGAGTTAAACATTCCTGTTCTGGCCTGCCATCTTCACTTTCTCAAGGATATTGGTAAAGACCTGCTTGATCCTGCATATGGGGAGTTACGGAAACTTTTCAAACGTTACAAAATTCGTCCAAAACTTCGGGTATTAAGCCGAGAGCTTGGTCGTAAACTGGGAACCCAAATCAATGATGCCCGTGAAGAGGTAAAGGCATGGCAAGAAAAGGTTGATGTGGATCACCGTATTCCGAGTGGAATGGCCGGTGTTGCTGTAGTACGAACTCTTACCCAACGGATTCTTGATTTTAAAGCCGACGGCACAGGATACGATTATCCTTTTGACAGACCTTTCCTTGATCTATACGATCGGTGCAAGGAGGTACGAAGGGCCGTAGATGCCTTTATCCATAGCAAACCTTCCGATCCAAATGTACTAAAATATCTCAAACGTCTTCACGG
The DNA here is from genome assembly GCF_055382125.1 of Desulfoconvexum algidum. NCBI lineage: Bacteria > Pseudomonadati > Thermodesulfobacteriota > Desulfobacteria > Desulfobacterales > Desulfobacteraceae > Desulfoconvexum > Desulfoconvexum algidum. The sequence goes on from NZ_AP042394.1 coordinate 1,115,271, forward strand.
TATTCTCGGGCCAGCTGCATCCGAAGTTCCTTTCCGACAGACCGTTCGGCGCCTGCGCTCCCGTGCCGTGCTACTCGATGACTTGCGAGAAGCTTTAAGACTTTCACCCAAAAAGTCCAAAAAAGATTATAAAAAGGAAATCAAAGAAAATTCTCCACCAGATCAGTCGGAAACAAAGTTGCAGGATATCCAAAAACAGGTTGAAAATTTAGAGTTGTCTCTCAAAGAATATCGTCCCAAACGTGGGCCTGCAAAGGATCGCCGTAGTGCAATTGATCTGATATTACGCCATTTTAAAAATCATGGTGATTACTTATGGGGGCATGTGATTAAACTGCCCGATGATACAGACGGAGATATCCGCCTCGTGGATCGGACAAACAACATACTTGAAAGATTCTTTCGTGGAATGAAACAAAAAGAACGACGTCGAAGCGGCAGAAAAATATTAACCCAGGACTTTGAACATTTGCCGCCTGAAGCAGCCTTGATTTACAATTTAAAATGTTCAGATTATGTTTTAATCTTGTGTGGATCTATTGATCAGCTTCATGAGGCTTTTTCTTCGTTAGATATGAATAAAGTAAGGAAACATCGAGATGTCAAAAGTCGCACCGACTACTACTCAAATTTAAAGGCTCCTATAATCGAAACAGCATCACTTCCGACAGAAGATCGGAAGTTAATCAGAACGGATCAGATGCAGAGAAGAATTGCTGCTGCAGCAAAAAGTCGGGCGCCACATTATTCCCCTTAAACAACTTTTTTCTATAATCCAACCAAATTTTGACGCTGTAGGATTAAAATAATAGAAAAACGGGCACAAAGGGCCATTTCTATGCCCTTGATATTTTGGACTGATAAGGGAATTCTTTTTATGGATTTTTTGAATCCATTGGATTCACCGAGTCCACCGATCCCGCTTTTGCCAACTGAGAGTAAATCGGTTTCCCCCCCAAACGATTTGCCACAAGACTTGCACTGAGGCATGTCACCATCAGGGGAAGGATCAGTTCATAGCTTCGGGTCATTTCCACAACGAGAACAATACCGGTAATGGGAGCCTGCACTGTGGCAGCAAACAAAGCGCCCATGCCGCCAATGGCGAATATCCCGGGATGTTCAACCAAAGCAGGGAAAAACGCCACGGCAAACTGACCGTACCAAAGCCCCAGGAATGTCCCTATCGCTAACATGGGTGCAAAAATACCACCCGGGGTGCCAATGGCATATGAAAAAATTGTAAACAAAAAACGAAGAAAAAATAAAGCCAGCAAAATTATTGTACTGAACTCATGGTGCAAAGCAAGCTCAAGGGCCGCATGACCACCACCTACCGCACTGGGCAGGAAACATCCGACAATGGTAATAGTTAAAGCAATAATAAGGGCAAGCAGATATGGTTTGAGTCCTTTTTGCTTTTTACTGAACAGGACCCCTTTAAGCATAAGATTATTAAACAAGGTGCCAAGCAACCCAAAAATCACGCCAAGAATTGCAAATAGCGGCAAGGTTGCAAGTTTAGGAGCTTGAAAAGAGGCATTTAGGATGTCTGGTTGATGGCCATTTAAAATTTGCACCACTGTGACGGATATACAACTGGCAAATATTACAGCCATAAGGGATTGAAAATTATATTCGAAATGGTCCCGCATCTCTTCTGTAACAAAAATGAGCCCGGCAAGGGGGGCATTAAAAGCAGCGGCAAGCCCGGCAGCAGCCCCTGCTGCCACCAGAACATGATGCTGAAATCTATCATGGGGTGTTCCAACCATATCACCAAAGGCGCTTCCCATATGAATTGTCGGCCCTTCCCTGCCAAGGACAAGGCCGGAACCTATGGCCAGAACCCCTCCGATAAATTTAACAGGAAGAATTCGCTGCCAATGGATTTTTTTATTTTCTTTTAAAGTGATTTCAACCTGTGGAATCCCGGAACCTGCTGCCTCCGGTGCAAATTTTCGAACCAGAAAAACAGAAAGAATAACGGCAACACAAGTCAACACGATGAAAAGAAGCAGCAAGCCCATGGATCCGTCAATATTATTAACAAAGGTTTTTCGCCAGCTATCTGCTTGGTTAATACAAGTATGAAATAGAGCCCCGACCAAACCGGAAAGAAGGCCGACCAATCCACTTTTAAAAATTAATATGTTTGAAAATTTTCTATTCATATCTGGTTTCATCATTCATCGCGCAGGTTGCCCGCTTATCTTTTCATCTTTTTTTCTAAAGGATAATTTTCCACTCATGGTTTGTATGATCGAAACTTCTTTTTTGTCAAGAAAAGTATGAAAGATTATTAAAATGGAGCAGATTTTGAGTATCGCTCACAGGTGATCCCACAAGCCAACTTTAAAAAAAAATCAATACCATTTATCAAAAATTGGAATTTGAGCGTCAGCGAGTTTTGCCTGAACTAAAAGTGTTGCTTTTTTATAAAATATCGAATAGACACCACTGCTGGTTTACCAGGGGCGCTGGAATTGAAAAGGAAGTCTGAATATGAAAAAAGTGTTTTGTCTGTTGCCTGGCCTTTTGGCTATCCCGGTTCTGGCCTTGGCCTCGACCGGAATGCCTGGCCCATCTGAACTGATCGATTTTACAGGAACCATTTATGGATACCTGGGCATCGGGTTTTTTGTGGCAGCTTATCTTCTGGTGCCCCTTGAGAATATTATTCATCTTCGCAAGAGCAAGCCTGTGCTCCTTGCTGCCGGCATTATCTGGATTCTGGTGGCCCTTGCCTATATCAGTATTGGGGATATCCATACGGCCCACGAAGCGATCAAGGACAGTCTGCTTGAGTATGCAGAGTTGTTGCTTTTTTTGCTATCCGCCATGACTTACATCAACGCCATGGAGGAGCGGATGGTCTTTCAGGCCTTGAGGGCTTTTCTGGTGTCAAAGGGATTCTCCCTGCGGGTTCTGTTCTGGATCACGGGATTGCTGGCTTTTGTGATCTCTCCTGTGGCCGATAACCTTACCACAGCACTTCTCATGGGTGCGGTAATCATGTCCGTTGGCGGTGACAACAAGAAATTTGTTGCCCTGTCATGTATCAATATCGTTATTGCGGCCAATGCCGGAGGTGCTTACTCGCCGTTTGGAGACATCACGACCCTGATGGTGTGGCAGAATGGAAAGGTGAATTTTTTCCAATTTTTTGATCTTTTTCTTCCCGCCCTTAGCAATTGGCTGGTGCCTGCCATATGCATGAGCTTTGCCGTTGATAAGACGTCTCCAAAGGTGCTGAACGAAAAGGTTGAAATGAAATACGGTGCCAGGGTTATGATAGGCCTTTTTCTTTTGACCATTATCACGGCCGTCAGCTTTCATAATTTTCTCCACCTTCCCCCTGCAGCCGGCATGATGCTGGGCCTTGGATATCTGGGCTTTTTCAGTTACCACATCAAGCGCAAAGAGGGAAGAATATTTTATTATGATAACATTCTGGGTGCCAGGAAAAAGAGCACGATCAAGGTCTCCTTGTCTATTCTTCAGGATAAAACCCATGCCCAGATCACGGAGATCATTAACGACCTTCCAACCCCTGCCTTTATCCTGAATAAGGAGCATGTAATCACCCACTGGAACTCTGCCATGGAGGCTTTGACCGGCGTTTCTGCTAAGGATAAGATTGGAACAAGGGATCAGTGGAAATCCTTTTATCCCCAAGAACGTCTACTTCTTGCAGATATGGTTTTGGAAAGCGGATCAAAAAAGCGGATCAACAAGTTTTACCACGGGAAAAACTTGCCCAACAAGTTCCTTGACTCTGCCTATGAGGTGTCGGATTTTGACCCGTCCCTTGGAGAAAAGGGGAGATGGCTCTATTTTGCTTCAGCTCCTCTCAAGGATGAAAATGGCCAGGTGGCAGGGGTTATCGAAATCATCGAGGATATGGACGAGGGCCAGGAGACAAAGACCTTTTTTGACATCATGGAGAGCATCTCCAGGGCAGAGTGGGACACCCTGCTTTTCTTTTACGGGGTGACCCTTTGTGTTGGCGGCCTTGGCCAATTTGGCTATCTTAGCCTGGTCTCCACCTTTATGTACGGAGACCTCGGTCCCACAGCCGCAAACATTATTGTGGGGGGTCTCTCGGCCGTTGTTGACAATATCCCGGTGATGTTTGCCGTCCTCAAGATGAATCCTGCCATGTCCCATGGCCAGTGGCTCCTGGTGACCCTGACGGCCGGCGTGGGCGGAAGTCTTCTTTCCATAGGATCTGCTGCAGGTGTCGCCCTGATGGGAAGCGCCAGGGGGATCTATACCTTTGGTGCCCATTTTAAATGGATGCCGGTTATAATGCTTGGCTATGCGGCCAGCATTCTGGTTCACCTTTTCATTAATTCACACCTGATGTAGACAATGGGTTTATTTTCCCTGCTGTTTGTTTTTTTTATATTAATCGACAAGATTGTCGAACTTGAACTTTCAGAATGGAATGACATTTTTCTCTATGCAATTAATTTTTTTAAAAATAAAACCAGTGAATTTAAATATCCAGTGGATAGAATACAGTCCCATGTTAAGGAAATTGAGCGCTTTCTGATGTCAGTGGAGAACAGACCGGACGCATTACAAAAAATAAAAGAGTTACCTCTTGTCTGGATTGAAAACATCTTAATTGTTGATGATGAAGAAATGATTACAGATCTCATAAGATCGTTACTAAACCGTGCAGGAAATGGATGGTTTGACTCTTTTACAAAGAGGCAGTGGAAAAATATCCTGCATCAAACGATCGATTTCTATTCATGACAGGCAATCTCTCCCCTGAAAGACGCTCTTTTTATGTGATATCAAGAAGACAGCATAACACAGTTTAAATTTTCGCTTTACGAAGTTTTTAACATTAATTTTTTTACAAGTATTCCTGCGGCATGTATTTTCTATGATGATGGATTTCAGTCTTTTTTTTACGGCAATTTTTATCGCATATGCAGACCCAGCTGGCGAAAAATAAATCACCGTGACAGTTTTAAAAAATGATAATCTGATCAATATCTGTGAAAAATATCTTGAGTCCCCTGGCGATTGGAAAATAATTGCCCGCATCAACCACCTGGACAACCCGCACAGGATTTATCCCGGATCGTTCTTGCGAATTCCTGCGATCCTGCTCAAAGGAACCCCCATTGACGGGGCAGTCTCCTTTATCAACGGACAGGTCATGTACCGGCCGCCCGGCAGCAGTGATTGGACTGACCTTGTGATGGGAGATACCGTAAGCCAGGGAAGCTCGATTTGAAATTCAAACCCCGTCAGCTGTTTCTGCAGCCCGGGGAACAGAGTTCCGGGTGACTGTGCGGGGGAGATGATATCACAAGGACAGAGGTCCTTTCAGGTATTGTAGGGGTAACCGGTAGAGGACAAGAAGTCAATTTGGGGCAGGGTGAGGGGATCCTTGTAAAGAAGGGAAACGCCTTGGCATCCCCCCCCCGGAAATTGCTTGCCCCGCCCTCTGTACTTGACTTAAAGACGTTTTATCAAACCTTGCCGTTCGAATTCAGGCTGACCCGGGTTGAAAAGGCTGTTGCCAGCCGGATCATGCTGTCCATAGATCCTTTGGGTAAAAATGTTGTAAAAACGCAGGTTATCAACCCATCAGAAGCATTCCGCCTGGACCGCCTGGAAGATGGCGCCTATTACTGCCAGGCCAGCAGTATTGACAGTGACGGCCTGGAAGGTCTGCCGTCAAAAGCGGCGGCGTTTCGAATACGGGTGAATCCATTGCCCCCGTTTATTCAGAAACCATTGGAAGGTGAGGAGTTTAGAAAAAAAACCGTTGCACTTGAGTGATTGAATGTTCCGGATGCAGTCGCACACCAGGTGCAAGTGTCCGCAGATCCTGATTTTAGGTCTGTTCAGATGGCGTTTGATCAAATAAAAGGGGTTGGTAAGAATATTCAAATGGATGAATTTTTTGATTATTATTTCAGGGTTCGGTCCATTCCAGCTTTCTGTCCACGGCAGAGCGCGCCTTTCCTCAAAGCAAGTAATTATTTGCAAAGGTGACGCTTATCCGTATCTTTTCCTGAAACACCTTGTCGAGAACCTTTGATGATCCATAAGGACCTTTAAAAAGGCTAATAAATTTATTCATAAAATCCCATATGGATTGAAATTTTCCGTAACGATGACTGTTCATAAAAAATCTCCGCATAGTGTACCTGTGTTTAACAAATCAACAGAATCGATATCCTAATCAAGGAAGTGGGCAGGACAATGGAGGTGAGCAGGAGGGCGGTAGCCAATCTACCAATGTTCAAGAAAATAGTAACAGCCAAGAAAATAACGGTAGTGAATAAAAGGTTGTCAAGGGCACAACATGTTATGCCCTTGACCGGCTGGGGGTATGATTGCCGACCCACAATTGGCCTAGATTAAGCAGAACAATAAGAACTTAAAATTTTGGGCAATACTAAAGCGTTGAGATGCTTTCCGATGATCACCACAAAACCTGTGTCAGGATATGGGCTGTCATGTTTTGAAAAATCAATTCGGCCGCCGACGTACTGGCAGACTTCGACATCATGGGCATCGCTGAACCGTACAAGTCCTTTTACCCTGAGTATTCCCGGGGGCAGCGCATCCAGGGCCGCCACAAATTCTGACCGGTTTACCGGCCCGTCAAAACTAATTTTAATCGAAGAGATGCCTTCCTCTTGATGACAGACATGTAAAGTACCACTGCCGTTTACACAGGGAAACACGCCGGTTGAATCGGGTCGGCCAGCCAAATTCGGGACCGGTTTCATACTGTCATTGTACAGCAGGGCAGGGTTCAGGTCTCCGAAAGTTGTTTTGACCGTCACGGCTCGCGGGTTGAGCGTTTTCACCCGTTGGCCCAGAAGGTCTATCTTGTTTGGAAGGGCCAGGTCTGTTTTATTGAAGATGACAATGTCTGCCGCCCTGATCTGATCCCGGGCGATTTCATATTCATCAAGGTTGGCAAGCGCATTTTTGCAGTCAACCACCGTTGTGATGGAATCCAGACGTACAATTTCGTTGAGTTCTTCAATTTCAGCCAACAGGTTAAAGGGGTTTGCAAGGCCTGTGGTTTCAAGAATGATTGCCTCGGGGGTAAAGGTCTCCATCAACTCTTTAACACCTGCAAAAAGACGGCCGGAAAGGGTGCAGCACACACAGCCTTCGTCCATTTCAATCACATTGCAGCTGTTTTCAAGGAGCTTGCCATCCAGGCCGGTCTCGCCAATTTCATTCTGGATGACAGCCACAAAATGATTCCGGCTGGTATGGTATTCCACAAAATTTTGCACAAGGCTGGTTTTGCCCGATCCCAAAAAACCGGTGAGCACAATCAGCTGGGGCCGTTTGTCCCATACCTGGATACTGCTCTTATCTAATTTGTCATCGTCCAGGTCATGGGCCTGCCACCAAAACATGTGGGCCACAGATTCAGGATAGGCCTTTCCTTGGCGCCAGGTTGAACGGCGCAGACATTTTTTACCGCTAGCGGCGGGATTTTTTTCCCACACAGAACTGTGCCCGTAGCCCAGATTTAAGGTTATGTCCGGTGCCTGGTTTGTTTTTAAATAAGATATTTGCCCGCCGGCATCGTAGGATATGACTTCTCCTGTTTTTTCCAGGCGTTCATAGTAAACCGGGGGGGCCTCTATATTAAAGGTTGCGGCTGCACAGATGGCTGAAAACAGATCCATGCAAACATCAAAGCCTGGGAAATTTTCTTCATATCCCCCCGGGGCAATGAGGTATTCGTCCTGGGGAGAATCCGGATTTTTTATGCCGTCCCGGCAGATAATCTGTTTTTTCAAGGGGGCGGTAAGGGAAAAAGACAATGATTGTTCATCATTGCCAAGGGCCATGTGCATCCGTCCCGTAGAAAACAAGGCAATCATCTGTTCTTGTGAAATAAAGTCCCTGACTGTTTCAAGATACCCAGGCCGATGTACGGCCATTGCAGCCCCAAGGTTCATGACATCAAGCATTGCTTCGTCAGGGCCGGGAAAATAACAGATCATGAATTCAGAAACCTGGCGGTCGGTTTTTTTTTGAGTCCTGACATGGCTGACCCCGTATATGCCCGGCCGGTTTTTGATTTTGAAGGTCCAGGCGGCTGCCGAACTGTGGGTCCGACTCATCCCCTTCCACCCGGATAATCGTTTGAATTTTTTGGAATAACAGGCCCGGGTGATCATATTAATAAAAAGCTGGGGCGCCCCTTGTTCAGGGGCGCTCATAAGATTCGAGGGCCTTACATGACCTAGTTTCCCGGCAATATCGGTATTCATTTTTATTTTCCGTTTTCCGGGGACCGGCCAAAAGGCCAGCCCCGGAAGTTTATGGGTTATGCGCTGAAGGTGATCTTGTCTCCGTTGCCAAGATAGTCTTTAGAGGAAGATCTGAACCGGGCCGTACCCCTGACCACAGGGTATCCTGCCTCGATAAATTTTTTGGCGGTCAAGTGGCCGGTGCAATGGTTGCACCCGATTTTTTCAAATCCCCACTTGCCAAGAGAGATCACAAGGTCATCGTACTTTGGATCCCAGTCATCAAAAGGAGAGATATGAAGTCCCCCGTAAATTCCGTAGAACCGGTCATTATCGTATTTAAGCCTTGAGTATGCAAGATCTGCAAATTTTAGGATCCCCTGGTGGCAGCAGCCGCTGACCAGAGCCAGCCCCTTGTCTTTAACATTAAAGGCAAGGGAAATTTCCCCGAATGCCCGGTTGATGATGGGGATATCAAACTTCAGGGCAACCATGCCGGGAATCACTGAATTTACCGCATCTGTATAGGAATGAAGCGGGCCCTTGTGTCCAGAATCTTTGATGTATTGAATGCCCTCATCATAAAATCCGTCCTGGATATAGATGGGAATGGTGGGATCGTATTTCATTGTCACCGGAAGACCCCAAAAATGGTCCCAATGTTCATGGGAAATGAACAAGGCTTCTATTTCATGATTCTCAAGCATTTTGTCAATGCCTTCGCGTTTGAATGCCTCATCGGTAAATGTGTATGACCAGCCGGTGTCGAGCAGGTATTTATGGGTCTTGCCGTTGAGTTCCTCCACCTCAATAAGACATGAAAAGCCTCCTGCATTCTCGGGGTGCAGTGCCAATCCTTCCTGGATCTGCCAGGCTTTTTCAAGATCGTGGGGGATAAGATCTTTGATGGTTGCGATCCCGCTTTCATAGGAGCCTTTGGCACTTCCCTTGCCATTGCCGAAGGGCGGCCAGTTCATCTCGTACTGGTTGACCAGCAGTCCGCCGGCATCATGGATATCACCGATCAAAGTGGCGTTGCTGAACCAGCTGGTTTCGGAAATATTGGTAATTTTAACTTTTTTCACCACCCCGAAGTCCTGGCCCAGCCGTTTGGTTTTGGTCAGATTCTTTTTGGCCATGGGCGAATAGGAATAAAGCCCCATGGTGGCAAATGCACCTGCGCAGACACCTGTGGCGGCGCCCTTTACAAAGTCGCGCCTTGAAACGTCATTATTTTTTTCTTCAGACATGAAAATCTCTCCTTTTTATATATTTTTCAGGCCGCCCGGGCAGGCTGATATGGCCCGGGCGCACCGCATCATCAGTTGATAATGGTATAAACTTTTGAAAACCAGGGAATAAAATTGATTACCATGAAATAGACGGCAATCCCGCCGGCAATCCCGAAAATGAGGCCTTTTCCGAATTTAGGGGTCCATTTGACATCCGTTGCAATTACTTTGGACTCCATTTCCAGAATTTCAGCATCGGTTTTAGGCTCGGCTTTCCATCCCGGCCATCCGTCCATAAACCAGACGTTGATTAAAAAGATGTTGATCAGCCAGATCACCGGAATCATGGGGAACTGCTGGGGATGGGAAAAGCCTTTCTGGGTTCCGAGAAAAAGGTGAGAGGTCTTATAATAAACAATGTACAGCACAACTGCTGCAAATGCAGTTAAAAAGGTCCTGAGCATCACGTTCACCGGCCGGCTGAACTTTGTGGGCCAGTTGCCGCAGTAAAAATTTAAGAACAGGGAGGGGCAGAGCCAGAAAATCGCCATCTCACCCACGTGTAGCCATCTCCAGTCCGGTGCCATAAGCCGCCGTGTTCCCCTGATGGCCTCGCCCCAGGCCAACTCTTCACAAAAATAAAGAAAGAACGCCATTGAAACGGCAATGATAATAATGCCGAAAAATGAGGCCGTACGCCTGAGCCAGTTGGTTTTTATCAAGTTAAATGGATACCGTTCCCAGATGGTTTCATACTGCCATACCACAACGGTGCAGCACATGATCCAGGCGATATGAAAATTACCGGACACCGTGTTGGCGAAGGCCTCCCAATAGGGGGGGCAGATTGCGGTAAATTTTTGCCAGGGATAGAAAAGGATGGCCATGTGCGAATGCATGGTCAGAAAATATATGATCATGCTGATCAAAAAGGTCACCAGGACAATGGTAATTCCCCGGGCCGGCTGGGGAAGGGTCTGCCAGGGCGCATTCTCACAGGCCAAAACCCAGCTGGGGCTGATCCATGACGCGATTGCGGCAAACATCATGATGGCCTCTGCCGCATATTCAATGGCATAAAAATCTGTGATTCCCATACTGGTCAGACGCGCCGGGTCAAAATAGGCAATGCCGAAGTTTCCCAGAATCTCTATGAAAAAAACCTTGATAAGCAAGACCATGGCCACCACACTGAAGGCCAGCAAAACCATTGACTTTATCAGGGGATGGGTCTTGTCCAGCCAGGATCTTTTAAAGGGCCAGAAATCAAAAATATAGGCGACCCAGATAAACAAGATCAACAGCCATCGGCATACCATGTATCCCACATATGGCGTGTACATGCGCATGATGCCCCGGGGGTCTTGAAAAATCCACCAGGTTGCATAAAAAATAACGGCCATAAAAAGTGTATTGATCAGGGCCGGCAAGGGCCCCCGCCACCTTTTTACAAGCTTTCTGCTTTCAAGATAACTGACTTTGTCTCTTTCCATAAAAACGTCTCCTCTTTGAAATATATTGCTATTGACCGGTGGCTCCCAGTGAATCCATGATGGCCGAAGAATACAGCTCTTCTATTTTGCCGATAAAAATATATTGACAATCGTCCGGCAGATTCTGCCAGAGAAATTAAACCATTATGGGGTATTGGATTTATACGGAAGGGGAGCTGCCGGGGGGTGTTTCCTCTTTAAGCATGCGTTCAACAGTCTGCCTTAACTGGTCAGGCGCTTGTGTTGCAGGGTCTATCCCCAGGCGCATGGCCTGGGTGAATAGATCGTTTTCTGACAGTGGCGCCGGGTCATTTTTGGGATGGATCACGTCCAGAGTCCTTGCGACAATATTTTTAAAAAAATCTCGGCGCTGCATCCTCGTATCCCCATGATCGGATGCCATTTTCAACGGACATTCTCCCAATAGATTTGATGCCGCAGTTCACGGCCGGCGGTGAATAGTTCTGTGGCCAATTTTGCATCCCTGTGCTGGAAGCAATTGACGACTTCAACATGGGTTTTAAAAATGTCCTGAACCCTTTCTGGACTGCATTTGGACAAAATCTTTGAAAGTATCTGTCTTTCTAAGTCCATTTCCCGGATGATGAGCATGAAGAATCTGTTGCCGCTGATTTTTGACACACGCCTGGTAAATTCGATCATTTCATTGACGATTTCGGGCGTGTCGTGATTGATGATGGCGTTGCCCAATTGGGCCATGATCTGTTTGAGAGATTTAATATCCTCAGGCGATGAATTTTCCACGGCCTGGGAGACGATAAGCGGCTCTATGGCGGCTATGGCCTGCATATGTTCTTTGAGAACCTTTGTATCAGCATCTCCCCGGAGGCTGGCCCAGTCTGCAGTATCTTCAAGGCTTGTTATAAAACAGCCGCTGCCTGATTTTGTCTTTACACGGCCTCTGATCTCAAGCATTCTTATGGCTTCTCTCACCGTATTTCTGGAGGATGACAGCATTTGTGAAAGCTTCCGCTCCGGCGGCAGTTTTTCACCGATCTTCAGCTGGTTGTCTTCAATTAAAGCCAGAATATTTTCTGATATTATTTTTTTGGGCCGTTTTTTTTGCAATTGGTTGTACCTTTTTTGTTATTTGGTTGGACCATATAGGCCTTTTTTATAGATAAAGTCAAATAGTTTTTTAAAAGATATTAATTCTATAAAATTGGTTGAACCAAAATAAGGAAATTGAAAACCCATTAAGACGGATGGGCAGCAGCAGGGGGAAGGGCTGGCTAATTTTTAAATTTTTCAAGCCCCTTCAAAAATGCGGGCAAAAGCGCCTGGTATGGCAGGATGTTTTCTTCATCAAACATATCGGATTTTGACGAGCAGAATATCAGCACGGTGTGCAGGGTATTGTTTTCATAAAAGGGTTTGGCATAATAGGAACGTACGCCCATGGGTATGAACAGGGCCCAGTCAATCGGTTTGATGCTTTCCGATGTTTCCTTCACAATGAGGTGGCTTAATTTGAAATTTAAAATATTTTCAGCAACGGACCCCACATAGGGGTGGGTGGAACCCGGCGTTAGGCCGTCAAACCCTGAGCCTGATCCATAGACAGACACCCGGTTTTGGGGTATATCTACCCGGGAGCATAACAGGGCGTCGGCAAGATTTGGCAGGGGCTGATTTTCGAGTATCACGGAAAGCAATTCTTGTAAATTTTTGGTCCTACCAATTTTGCGGAGCACCGTTTTTTTACACGAAGTCTTGTCTTGCCCCCCGGGATGATCCTCCAGAAATTGTTCTTTTTTCAGATTGCGTATGGAAATCCAAAGCAGGTTTTCTCCTGAATCGCAGATGGCCCGGATGGCGGCCTGACCGGAAAAGTGAGTCTTATTTTTGCATTCCAGAAGGATGTTACCATTCCATTTATGTTCGAAAATCAGACTTTCATAAATGCCGTGCAGCTGGGGATGCCCAGCCACTGAAAATAAATCCTCCAGGCCGAGCAAAGAAATATCATCCACGGTATAATGAAAACAGGCTAAGGCCGCTTTATTCGCTGCCACAATTTTCCTGTCGCTGAACCGGGCAAGGAATACGGGGGTGTCAAATAAATTGAGCCTGTTTTTTATAGAGGATGCACCGCTTTTGCAAGCCAGCATCCCATTTATCAGTTCGGTGTCCTCAGAAATGGAGCCAAAACAACATGCCGTTCTGCAAGGATCGGGGTATCCCGAGATTCTCAACCATTTCAGGGTGCTGTTTTGGGTTTTTACCCTCACCAGTACCGAGGCGGATTTTTGTCTTTTTACAGCGTCCATGAACGCCTGGAAACCCGGGAAATCATCTTCAAGAATCACTTTCCGGGAATATTCCATATCCTTGAGTAACAGGCCGGTTTCAGCACCAAGCCCCGGTACCATGTAATTGTTGAAGTACTTGATTTTATGCCCTATAATATCGATTCTCCAAAAAAGAGCCGAGGCTACATTCATGTAAGTATATATCAGTTCTTCAGCCTTTTGCCTGACCCCGGTGACGGTATTTTTATTGTTTTTTTGACTCATAGTTCCGTGTTTCCTGTGCGATAATAAGGAATAAAAATAAATATTATAGGGCAATCCCGGGGCAATTGAAATCATAATTTTATGGTGACGGGTTCCGATTTAAAATATGTCTATGAGAACCGGCATGGGTGGCCCGGATATTTCGCGGGTCGAATTTGCTTTAGATGCCGGTTGCAGCACCTGCAGCATATACCAGTGGTCAAAGCTGAAATTTCGAATATAGTTTGATTCTTTGTAACTCTATTCAGCAAATAAAAATGCCCTAAAACTCAACCTACAACGAAAAATCCCGTCCAAAAAATCTGTGTTTGCGGTATCCAACGATATCAGATCCACTGTATGATTCATCAGCTGTGCAGTTGCCCAGAAAATTTTTCCTGGATCATTTTTTTATGTTTGAGCAGAAAATCCATACTTCGATAAAGGTGTTGAACCTGGATAGGCTGTTAAATATCCAGGTGAACATCCTTGAATACCCATCCGAAAAGATTTATCGGGTGTGTTCTGTACCACACAAAAGCGCACAGCTTGAATATTCCGACCTGTTCGGTTAACCCGATAAAAGTTTATGCAGCCAATTTAAAACTGAGTTCTCTTTTTTGAAACCATTTCTTACTTTCATTGTTTCTTTTTAAAGCTGTTATTATTAATACCTGATTTCGAATTTCTCGTCCTTTCAAGGCCATGCTTAGTTGCTCCTTGCACTTCTTCTCAAGATGGTACCAGTCAAGGATGATTCCCACATTCTTATACCAGCGGAAAGAGTTGATTATTGTTTTATTCAATGTTGTGTGACCATCGGTAAAAAACTGAAATCGATTTCCCGGTAATCCATTATTGATTAAAAAGGCTATCAGATAACTTAAAACCGTTTTCATACCGTATCCATTTAATGTATAGATTTCTTGGCCGTTTCCAATGTGAACAACAGTATTATAAACATACTTACGCCTCCTTTTTTCAGGATTGTCTTTCCGAGCGCGCGTCTCCTCCTGTTTTTTTACATTAACGTCATCAATGGATATGTTGACTGTCTGTTCAGGGTCTTCATAATATACGGGATTGTTCAAAATGTCGGCCACAGCATAATTGTCGGAAAAATTCTCAGCAGCTTTCGTTACCATTTTTTGAGCAAGCTTTGCTGGTATGTGTTGTAAATATGTCTGATCGTCTCCCTGATAACAACCATCTTCTGTAAAATTGTTCTGTGAAAGTATGGTTTTTGTTTTACGCTCCATGTAATTGATCAGACCCGCACCTTCTTTTTCGGTGTTTCCATTTACAACACTGTGAGTTGAAAATTCGAATCTGCCAACTTTTCCGTCCACTTTGTAATGTCGGGAATTAAGGATTATTTTCTGGTTTGCTTCTACTTTTCCACAAGCTTTTTTTTGAAATTTTGGAAAGATGCTTGCAAACGGCTTCACGAATCGCCGGGTGTGCTGTCCGCAAAACTGATTTTTCACAATTATCGATACTTATTGCATCAATTTCGTTAATCTGAGTAAAATTAACCGCACAGGTCGAAAAAATTCCCACTAACCCCATTTCTTAAAAGTAAGGAGAAAAAACAAATGAAAAAACAGCTTAAACACTTTTGTGTCGTCAGTGCCATGGTTTTTACCGTATCATTCCTGGCTATAACATTTGCCAGCATCGGAATAGCGCAAACCGGTGCCGGCCCTGCACCTCCAGGTTATTTTACCGACAAAGTCTCTGGCACCTACTATGGCCCAGGTAAAAGCTCTTGCTTCACGCTAAGAATACCGGCAAATAAGAATGATAGCGGGAGCTGGGCAGCATGTGAAGATAACGGCACATTACCAGCTGAATACACCTGCAACCTCTCTGGTCAATCACCACCACTCGAGTGGAGCGGAGAACCAAAAGGAACAAAAGGATTTGCTATTGTTGTATGGCATAAACCACCAGACTACGCTGAAAAGGGTGCCAAGTTTTACTGGATTATGTGGGGTATCCCTGCAACAACACACAGCCTTCCGCAAAACGCTGGCGTAAAAGACTCAAAGTTTGGAAAACTTGGTCTTAATGAACATGGAACGCCGGATTTTGAACCTTCATGTTCACATGGGCCAGGCCTTAAGACATACATCTATAATGTCTATGCCCTGGATGCTGAGCCGCAATTTAAAAACCCCTCTGAGAAAGTCACAAGAGACGTCTTTATGGCCGCTATTAAAGATGTTACCCTTGCAAGCGCTGTCATGAGGGTAAACACTGACACGGGGAATATGAAGGCTTCCAAAGCTCCTGAACCAGAGAAGAAGTAAGATAGAAAACTAATGCCTCCAGGCCTGAGGAGGAATAAAACGATTTTAAATATCCCCAAAGATGTTTATGAGAAATTGGAAATCTTTGAAGCAATCGTAAAATCAAAATTGATCGAATCCGGCCTTTGTCATGCAGATGAGGGTTGAAATTGAGAAAGTCTCCATAAGCCTGTACCGCAATATTGGCGCCGGGTATGGCATCATTATCAGCCATACTTGATTGGAGATATTTTTTAATGACGTTCCAAATGACCCTTTTGCTCTGCGAATCGGAGTGCTGTTCGGTTTTTATTTAAGGCATTTTCTTTTTTTTCAAAAATATTAAAATAAGCTTTTACTTTTAAGGTAAATACAAGTAAAAGGGACAGCTTTATAAAATTTGCGAAATTATGTTTTGCCTCTCCACTTTTTTGATAACCAGGGAAATCCATGAGGAAAATTACGTTACTGATATTTTGTGGTGTCATTCTAGGACTTGTCATGTCCTTGGGGGCTGCCGAAATGATTGAACTTACATCCGGACAGGAATTTTGTTCCTCATGCCATTCCATGGAGGGGGCAGCGCTCGCTTATAAGGAGAATATTCACGGTGGGAATAATAAAAATGGATTCTCGGCGAAATGCGCAGACTGTCATCTGCCCCACGACAATGCCCTTCATTATGTGACGGCGAAGGCATATACAGGAGCAAAAGATATTTTGGGAGAAATCTTCTGGGCCGATTCGTTTGATTGGATTGATAATTTAAAGCATAAAGAAAACTTTACCTACACCTCTGGTTGTCTCAAATGTCATGACCTTAGTGTCATTCGTTATGATATTCCCAAGGCATACCTGGCGCATAAGGACTTTTTGTCAGGAAAAGTCCCATCCTGTATTAAATGTCATGAGAATGTGGGTCATAAACATATTAAAGATTTTCTGACAAAAAAAAATTAGAGGGAGAAAAAATGTTAAGATTATTGCTGGTGATGGCCTTTACTGTGGGGTCTTTTTCATCTGCTTTTGCAATGGAAAGTGATGTAAGAACTTTAAAGGTTGAACGCGGATTAACCGCCGAGGGGAAAACGTGCATTGAGTGTCATGCGCAAAAACAGCCAGGCATTGTCTCAGACTGGAAGAACAGCCGTCATGGACATGTAAATGTTTCCTGTATTGATTGCCATGGTGTGGATAAGGGGTCTCCAATGGCTTCCCAGAGTTGTCCTGGTGTGAAAGGAACCGATGTCTACATGTCTGTGGTTGTTACCCCAAAGACCTGTGGAAGATGCCATGCTTCAGAGGTTGATCAATTCAGTAAAAGTGGTCATGCCCGCGCAAGTATTCAATACCACTCCCCCGACGGAAGAAATTTCAAAGGTATGACGTCTCTGATTGCCACCCATGAAGGTCAGGGGATAGAGAAATTTAAAAGCACGTCTGATATGTCAGGGTGTATGCAATGTCATGGCTCGGAGCTTAAACTTGGTGCAGACGGTAGGCCAACCAAGGAAACATGGCCGGCAGCCGGTGTCGGAACTACCTATCCTGATGGCTCAGTGGGTAATTGTACGGTCTGTCATACACGGCATAAGTTTAGTATTGCTGAAGCAAGAAAACCAGCAGCATGTGCCTCCTGCCACCTTGGTCCTGATCATCCGGATATTGAAATCTTTAATAATAGTAAACACGGACATATTTATAACTCAGAGGGGAGTACCTGGAATTACGCCAGCGCTCCTGATGCATGGGAACCCGGTGACTATCGCGCACCCACCTGTACTGTTTGTCATATAAGTGGCATCGGAGCCCTTGAGACCACCCATAATATCTCTGAGAGACTCAAATGGAATCTTTGGTTACCCAAGTCCCTTGTTCGAAATTCATCTGATCCTTTGAACCCACTTACCGGAGAAGGTATTGAGGGTCGAGAGAAAATGAAGTCAGTTTGCAGCAATTGTCACAGTACCTTGCATGCTGACAATTTCTTTGAGCAGGCAGATGCCAATGTCGAGTTATACAATGAAGGATACTGGGAGCCGGCATTGGCCATGAAGACGGAACTTGCTGAGAAAAAACTTCTGAAAGCCAATCCCTGGGATGATGAATTTCAAAAGATTCTCTATCACCTCTGGCATCATGAGGGAAGACGAATGAGACAAGGGGGTGCCATGGGTGCACCTGACTATGCCCATTGGCATGGTGTATTTGAAGTTCAGCAGGATCTTTACAAATTAAAGTCAATTTTTGAAAAACGGCTAAAGACAGGTAAAATAGAAGAATAAAATCACTGACAGGGGCTTATCCTTTAAGTCCCTGATCCGGGCCGTTGACAGGTTTTATCACATTTGTTTGTGGTCAAACCTGTTTTGGGTTTATTTGGAGATGCCTTTTTCCAGTCCCATGAAAAAAAAATGGTTTCGTGAGTTGACAAAACAGTTGAACTGAATAGTTTAACCGCTTGTTTAATTTTAACCCTTACCCATGGTTGTGGAAATAAAAGGCCCCTGGACCGCCTGCTAAAAATGAGATGAGAGACCACATGAAATATTATAGTTACACCATTGCTTTTGCCGTTCTGGTTTTCGCCTTGGGCAGTCACTGCTCCGCCTTAGCCGACAGCTCCCCAGCATTGACAGTGGACAGGGCGGTTCAAATCGCCATGGAAAACAGTTTGCCCCGTAAATTGGCAAAGGGGGATGTGGACATTGCCCAGGATCGTGTGGCCCAGGCCCTTTGTGCATTCGGTCCCATGGTGACCCTTGAAAGCGGCATATACCGGTACGACGATCAGCCTACCTTGGTGCAGCTTGAACAGGGGATGGTAGAATTGAACAATGCCCTGTCCACCTTAACATCGGGCCTGGTTTCGACCATGGACATGCCCGACGACAGCCGCACCTATTATGGAATAGCCGTGGAACTGACCCAGCCCCTCTACACGGGCGGCAGGCTGACCGCCGTCAAAAAGATGGCCGAGGCCGCAAGGGACAATGCAAGGTATACCCTGAAAAAAGAGGACCAGGATCTGGCCCTGGCCGTTAAGAAAGCCTATTTCACCGTTCTGCTCACCGAGCAGATGGCCCGTGCCTTGAACGATGCTGTGGCCAGCATGGAAGATCACCTCAAGGAGGCCAAAGTTTACCACAGAATGGAAATCGTGCCGAGACTGGACGTACTCAGGGCCAAAGAAAAGCTGTCCGATTTGAAACAGCAGCAGCTCCTTGCAGCTAACAATTTCACCCTTGCCAGAACCGCCCTCAACTACACCATGGGGGTGGATTTTTCAACCCAGTACACCTTTGGGGGGCAGCCGCCTTTGGACCTTTTTTTAGATGACCTTAACGCCCTTGCACAAGAGGCCCTGGCCCGCCGCCCGGAACTTTCTGCCATGGATGCCAGAATCCAGATGGCCGAAGATCAGGTGGCCCTGGCCCTAAGCGGCCATCTGCCCACGGTGGCCCTTGTGGGCAGTGCCCACCACTTTGAACCTGAAAACATTGCACCCTCTGCCGAGGTGGGGCTTGTGGCCACCCTCAAACTCTACGATTACGGCAGGGTCAGCCATCAGGTGGCCTTGGCCCGCCATGAACTTCAAAAGGCCAAAATTGCTAAAAAGCAGCTTGAGCGGGGCATCCGACTGAAGGTGGAACAAGCATTTCGGAACGCCCAGGCCGCTCGGGAATCCGTAGAGGTGGCCCAAAGTTCCATTGCCACAGCCCAGGAAACCCTGAACGCCGCCCGGACCCGGTACAAAGTGGGCCTGAGCACCTCCCTTGAACGCCTGGACGCCGAGGTCTCCATGACCCGGGCCAGAACCAACCATATCCGTGCCTTGAGCATGTACAATATCTCCGTTTCCAAATTGGAACGGGCCCTTGGAAGGAGTATATTTTTGTGTGCCGATTCTTGAAGAACCCTATTATTGCAGGATGCATCCCTTTTTTGCTGCTGTTTCAACTCTTTGTTGCCGGTTGCAACAATCCCCTGAAGGAAACTATTGCTTCAGTCCCGGCTTCCTTGCCCATCGTCAAGGCCATGACCGTGGGCAGCCTTTTGGACAAACCGTCCCATGTTTATTCCGGCGAGGTGATCGGCCGTTTTGAAATCGGGCTGGCCTTTCGAGTTCCGGGCAAAGTCATTGCCCGCCGTGTGGATGCGGGAAGCGTGGTCAAGGCTGGGGATATCCTGATGCAGGTGGATCCAAGCAATATCAGGCAGGCCGTTGACGCCAGCCGTGCCCAGCTTGCCGCAGCCCAGTCCCAGTTCACCCTGGCAGAGGATCAGCTCCGGCGGTTTAAGGCCCTGTATGAACAAGATTTTATGAGCAAGGCTGAACTGGACCGGTACCAGAACGCTCACGACTCGGCCCTGTCCCTTGTGAAACAGGCCAGGGCCCAGCACACCCAGGCCAGTAATCAGCTTTCTTATTGTAATCTGAAGGCCGATGCCCCGGGGGTGGTGCTGGATGTCCGCGCGGAAGCCGGGCAGGTGGTAGGGGCGGGCCAGCCCGTGGTGATCATGGCCAAAGGGGGGCAAAAGGAAGTCGCCATTGATATCCCGGAAAACCGGATTGCCTTCTTTGCCAGGGGCGCCCGGTTCAAGGTGACCTTTTGGGCCCTGGAAGATGTTGAGGTCCAGGGGCAGGCCAGGGTGATCTCCCCCGTGGCTGACCCTGTTACCCGGACCTACAGGGCTATAATTTCCCTGATCAGCCCCCCACCGGGCATCAGACTGGGCATGACCGCCTCGGTTATTCAGGACGAGGCCGTCCGCGGCAGGCTTTTGATTCCCATTTCAGCCGTTTACCAGACAGCAGAAAATCCAACCGTGTGGGTCATCAAGGAAGATCGGGTCACACAGCGGCAGGTCGTCCTGGGCGACATAGACGGCACCGACCGGATTGAGGTGAAACAGGGGCTTGAACCTGGGGAGAAAATTGTCACTGCAGGCGTTCACAAGCTGTTTTGCGGTGATAAAATCCGTGTTAAAGAGGATGTTCGATGAGCCACTTTAACCTGACCAAGTGGTCCCTCAACCACAGGCAGCTCATCTGGTTTTTCATCATCCTTTCGGCCGTTGCCGGTGTCGTTGCCTATGGGCAGATGGGTCGCATGGAGGACCCGGACTTCACCATCCGGGAGATGGTTGTGGCCGTGGGATGGCCCGGTGCATCGGCTGTTTCCATGGAGCAGCAGGTCACGGACAAGATCGAAAAACGACTCCAGGACACCCCGGGCCTGGACTATCTGGAAAGCTATTCCAGGCCCCAGCAGTCGGTCATATTCGTGCATCTCAAGGAGACCATCAACCCTGAAAAGATCCGCCCCACCTGGCTTGAGGTCCGCAACATGGTCAGCAATATGAAAGACGATCTGCCCCAAGGTATCCGCGGGCCTTATTTCAACGACCGGTTCGATGATGTCTATGGCAATATCTACGCCCTGACCTCTGACGGGTTCTCCTACGAAGAAATTCGGGTACAGGCCGAACAAATCCGTCAGACCCTGCTTCGCATGGAAAGTGTCAAAAAGGTGGAACTTATCGGGGTACAACCCGAAAAAATATTCATCGAGATGGACAGCCAAAAACTGGCCCGGCTGGGCATTGATCCTTTGCTTGCGGCGGCGTTGATCAAAAAACAGAACACCATGACGCCGTCGGGCATGCTTGAAACCGCTGACGACAAGGTATTTTTGCGTGTTACAGGGCTTTTTAACGACCTTTTGGCCCTGGAAAACATGCCGATCCGTGCCCTTGACCGGACCTTCCGCCTGGGGGACATGGCAAAAATCCGACGGGGCTATGCCGACCCGGCCGATCCCAAGATGTACTATAACGGGGCGCCCGCCATCGGTATTGCCGTGTCCATGGAAAAGGGCGGCAACGTCCTGAAACTTGGGCAGGCCCTTGACACAACCTTTTCACGCATGGAAAAGGACCTGCCCCTGGGCTTTTTTATCCATCAGGTGGCCAACCAGCCCCGGGTGGTAAAAGATTCCATTGACGAGTTCGTGAAAACGCTGGCAGAGGCCATCGCCATCATCCTTGTGGTCAGTTTCCTGAGCTTAGGGTTGCGTTCAGGCATGGTGGTGGCACTGTGCATCCCCCTGGTGGTGGCTGCCACTTTCCTGGTTATGAAAATGGCCGGCATTGACCTTCACCGGGTCTCTCTGGGCGCCCTGATTATCTCCCTAGGCCTTTTGGTGGATGACGCCATCATTGCCGTGGAGATGATGTCCGTGAAGTTGGAACAGGGATGGGAAAAGGTAAAGGCCGCAGCCTTTGCCTACACTGTCACGGCCTTTCCCATGCTTGCCGGCACCCTGATCACCTGTGCCGGATTTACCCCCATCGGCTTTTCCAAAGGCATGTCCGCGGAGTTCTGCAAGAGCATCTTTCCGGTCATCACCATTGCCCTGCTCATCTCGTGGGTGGTCTCAATCATGGTTACGCCCTTGTTGGGCTGCTACCTGATCAAATCAAAACCCGAGGGAACAACGGATTCTGAGGACATCTATGACAAGGCCTTTTACCGGGGCTTTAAACGGGTGCTGGTGGGGTGCCTGCACCACAAAACCGTTGTTCTCCTCCTGACCGCAGCCGGGTTTGGATGCGCCGTATATGGGTTCAAATTCGTCAAACACGAATTTTTTCCCAACTCTGTCCGCCCGGAGCTGGTCGTGGAGCTGACCCTTCCCGAAGGGGCGTCCATTGCAGCCACGGACCGTCAGGCACAGGCCTTTGCCAGGGCCATAGCGTCCAGCCCCCACATTGACCATTTTGCCAGCTACGTGGGATTTGGCGCCCCCAGGTTCGTCCTCACCTTTGACCCGGTCCAGCCCCGGTCCAATTTTGCCCAGTTCGTCATCGTGGCCAAGGGACTGGACCAGAGAAAACAGCTTGAAAAGGAAATTTTGGGGATTCTTGACACCTCGTTTCCCATGGTGCGCGGCCATTTAAAGACCCTGCAGCTTGGACCGCCAGAGCCTTACCCCGTCATGCTAAGGGTTTCAGGCCCGGACTACGGCAAGGTCAGGAAGATCGCCCAAAAGGTGGGCCGTGTGATGACGGCAAATCCTCACCTGCGCCATATCAACTTCAACTGGTATGAAAAAACCAAGATATTGCGCTTAAACGTTGATCAGGACAAGGCAAGGGTTTTGGGGATCAACAGCACAGATCTTGCCCTGGCGATCCAGTCCCAGATTTCGGGCATTCCGGTGAGCCAGTTCCGGCAGAACGACAAAACCGTTGAAATTGACCTGCGTCTGGATGCGGCGGACCGCCGGTCGTTGTCGGACATCAAAACTTTGCCCATATATATTGGCCAGGGACGCAGCATCCCCTTAGAGCAGATCGCCTTCATCAGCTTTGGTACTGAAGAGGGGCTGATATGGCGGCGGAATCTCACCCCCACCATCACTGTCCAGGCCGAAACCGTTGCCGGCACCACGGGCAACGATGAAACACTGGCTGTTTACTCGGCTCTCAAACAGGTCAGAAAAGATCTTCCCCAGGGCTATGACATCGACATCGGCGGCATTACCGAACGCAGCCGCCAGGCCACAGCCTTTATTCTTGCCATGGCCCCGGCCATGTTCATGATCATTGTCATCATTCTGATGATCCAGCTTCAGGATATCTCAGGTGTAATTTTGACTCTGTTGACGGCGCCCTTAGGTATCATTGGGGTCATAGCCTCGCTTCTGACCTTTCACATGCCCATGGGATTTCTGGCCCAGTTAGGCATTCTGGCGCTGTCCGGCATCATTATCCGTAACTCGGTCATCCTCATGGACCAGATTCACCGGCAGCTCAGGGCCGGGGAGACCCGCTACCATGCCGTCATCAATGCGGCCGTGCTGCGCTTCCGCCCCATCATGCTAACGGCCGCGGCCGCCATTTTAGGGATGCTCCCACTGGCCCTGGATCAATTCTGGGGTCCCATGGCCGTATCCATTGGCGGCGGGCTTTTCGGTGCCACCATCCTGACCCTTCTGGTGCTGCCCTGCATGTATGCCGCCTGGTACCGGGTCAAGGCCGAGGATTGATCACTAACCCCTGGCCTTGATCTGTCTGGAAAATTCCATCTTGCTCCATTTTATTTTCCGCTATATACTGAAAATCAGAATGCTATGTAATGAAATCAAAATCGATCATGAACCCCCCATAAAAAAATCAAGCCTGTTTTGTCATAAATTATGCGTAGTCTTGCATTCTGAAAAACAGACAAGAGGAATCATATGAACAGACCACCCGCCATCATAAAATTAAAAGAGATCGGTGAGAAAATCATGGAACACCTGGGAAACCGGGAAAACATCAATTGCTATATCGGATCCAATTCCGCCACCCCCACCGCCAGCATTGAGGCATTAACCGATTTTATTAAAAATGATGCTGGGCAACTTCCCTTCATGAAGATGATCCATATCCTGCTTCAAGGACCGGTTCCCTATGTGGAAGAGGGGCTCCAGGACCGCATAAAGGCCTATTCCATCTTTTCCGTGGGGGATGTCAGACGAGCCGCCGATGAAGGCCGTGCCTATTACCTGCCCTGTACCCTTGGCAATATGGACCGACTCATGGGCAAAGGATGTGGATATGAAATTGACCTGGTGATCATGAAGGTGAGAAAAAACGACCAAACCGGTGAGTACAGCATGGGACTTTCTGTGGATGCCATCCACGCCGCCCTTGAGACTGCCACCCTTGTCATTGCCGAACTGGATCCGTCCATGCCCTTTACCCAGGGACAAAGCGTCATCTCAGCCCAGGATATTGACTATTTGATTGAAAAGGATATCCAGCCGGTCTATACATTTGATGCGCCTGATTTTGAAAATCTTGGCAATGAAGAACGCCGCATCGGAGAGATGATCACCGAACACTTTTTAGAGGATGGCATGACCCTCCAGGTGGGCCTGGGCAAAATTCCCGACGCTGTGGTGGGGACCATTGCCACCTCGGGCTACAAAAACCTGGGGACCCAGACTGAACTCTATGGGGATGGCCTCATGTATCTTCAGAAAAAAGGGATCATCACCAACAAGGCCAAGAAAATAAATACAGGCTATAGTACCACCAGCCTGATCATGGGCTCCCAGGACCTCTATGACTATGTGAATATGCGATCCCAGGTCCAGATGCGGCCGTGCATGTATACCAACTCCGCCCTGAAAATTCAGGCCTGCGGCCCCTTCCTTTCCGTCAACACCGCCATTGGGGTAGATTTGAGCGGCAATGTCTGGGCAGATTTTATCGACCCCTCACGGTATTACGGCGGGGTGGGCGGGCAACCTGACTTTGTCAGAGCCCTGAGTCATAAACGATACGGCACTCCCATCATTGCCATGAAAAGCATTACCAACCGAGGTAAATCAAAAATCGTTCCGGCCTGTCCTTCGGGCATCACCCTGACCGCGTCTGCCTACGACGGGGTGGTGATTGTGACCGAATACGGTATCGCTGATTTAAGGGATCTGCCCACCGGCTTCAAGGGGCTTGCCATTGCCAGTATTTCCCACCCGGATCACAGAGAACAGCTGTTGAAAACCATCTTTGATGACCCGAGAATGACCAAACCCAAGGGCTTTTCCCTGGACAAAATTCCGCCGGGGGTTACCCTGTACCAGGGAAAAATTTCGATTTAACCCATGGAGAAAAGAGAGCGCCTGTTTTTCCTGTACATCCCCCAAAATACCTTCGTACACCCGTCCAAAGGTATTTTGGGGGATTTTTTGGCTTGGCGGGAACTTACTTTGGCGAATGAACGACTTTTTGGGGACCATCCATCTGATTCAGGCTGCGAGAACGGTTGATTCCCTTGCCCGGGATATTGATTATCTTCTGTGCGTGCATCTTTTCTGGTGGAAGGTGATCAACTCCAAAAATGGTTAAATCGCCCTCATGGGTCAGTATCTCCGCACCGACATGGGTGTCGATCAGTGTTGTGATTTTGTATGTACTATTTGCAATAATTACCGTTGGTTCTGTTTCCTTCGATAAAATCGGAGAGGCACAGGAGTATGTATTGGCTGTGGCTTCCGATCCTATGCTGGGCAAAATTGGATTTACAATCATTAGTATCACAGCATTAATTGCACTTTTGTTTCAACAATACACAACTAACCTTTTGGGAGTAATTGTAGTTGTCGCAATTTTTATTCTTGCCTATGGATTTGAATATTTCTTTAAGCGATGGGAAAAAAAACAATTAAAAAATTAATTGTCATGATACTAATATTAGTACCCCATAAAGATTAACGCTTCTTTTTAGTAAAAATAAAGGAAATTACATAATGTTTCGTTGGATAGCTGATCATCGTCGAAAAAAAATTCTTGAAAAAGATTTTCCTGCAGAATGGAGATTGACCCTTCAAAAACATGTCCTGCATTATCTGTTTTTAAATGATGAAGAACGCATTCATCTTGAACAATTGGTCCAGGTGTTTGCAGAAGAAAAAATATTTACGGGTTGTAACGGACTTGAAGTCACAGATGAAATCCGTGTTGTGATCTCAGCTGAAGCGTGCATGCTGCTGCTTGGGCTGCCCCATGATTTATATAGAAATTTGCACACAATTTTTGTTTATCCATCAACCGTGGTTGTGCCGGAGGCAAGGCAAAGTATGTTTTCTACCGCTCCTTTTCTTGTCAGATCTGAAGTGGCTATTTCTGGCCAGGCATTTAAACGGGGTCCTGTCATTCTTGTTTGGGATGCGGTCAAAAAAGGAGCCCGCCATCCTGAAAACGGTCATAACGTCGTTTACCATGAGTTTTCACATATTCTTGATATGCTTGACGGACATGCCGATGGTGTCCCCGCTCTCCATGATAAAAAATCATACGAATCCTGGTCAAGGGTGTGCTCAAGGGAATTTAATTCATTAATTGAAAAATCACAAAAGGGGAAACCTACATTCCTTGATCCCTACGGGGCTACGAATGAAGCTGAGTTTTTTGCCGTGGCAACTGAATATTTTTTTGATAAACCCCTTAAAATGAAAAAAAATCATAAAGAGCTATATGATATTCTTGCAGGTTTTTATAATCAGGATACTGCTGCAAGGGAAAAGAACCACCGATTAAAATAATAGAAAAACGGGCACAAAGGGCCATTTCTATGCCCTTGATATTTTGGACTGATAAGGGAATCCTTTTTATGGATTTTTTGAATCCATTGGATTCACCGAGTCCACCGATCCCGCTTTTGCCAACTGAGAGTAAATCGGTTTCCCCCCCAAACGATTTGCCACAAGACTTGCACTGAGGCATGTCACCATCAGGGGAAGGATCAGTTCATAGCTTCGGGTCATTTCCACAACGAGAATAATACCGGTAATGGGAGCCTGCACTGTGGCAGCAAACAAAGCGCCCATGCCGCCAATGGCGAATATCCCGGGATGTTCAACCAAAGCAGGGAAAAACGCCACGGCAAACTGACCGTACCAAAGCCCCAGGAATGTCCCTATCGCTAACATGGGTGCAAAAATACCACCCGGGGTGCCAATGGCATATGAAAAAATTGTAAACAAAAAACGAAGAAAAAATAAAGCCAGTAAAATTATTGTACTGAACTCATGGTGCAAAGCAAGCTCAAGGGCCGCATGACCACCACCTACCGCACTGGGCAGGAAACATCCGACAATTGTAATAGTTAAAGCAATAATAAGGGCAAGCAGATATGGTTTGAGTCCTTTTTGCTTTTTACTGAACAGGACCCCTTTAAGCATAAGATTATTAAACAAGGTGCCAAGCAGCCCAAAAATCACGCCAAGAATTGCAAATAGCGGCAAGGTTGCAAGTTTAGGAGCTTGAAAAGAGGCATTTAGGATGTCTGGTTGATGGCCATTTAAAATTTGCACCACTGTGACGGATATACAACTGGCAAATATTACAGCCATAAGGGATTGAAAATTATATTCGAAATGGTCCCGCATCTCTTCTGTAACAAAAATGAGCCCGGCAAGGGGAGCATTAAAAGCAGCGGCAAGCCCGGCAGCAGCCCCTGCTGCCACCAGAACATGATGCTGAAATCTATCATGGGGTGTTCCAACCATATCACCAAAGGCGCTTCCCATATGAATTGTCGGCCCTTCCCTGCCAAGGACAAGGCCGGAACCTATGGCCAGAACCCCTCCGATAAATTTAACAGGAAGAATTCGCTGCCAATGGATTTTTTTATTTTCTTTTAAAGTGATTTCAACCTGTGGAATCCCGGAACCTGCTGCCTCCGGTGCAAATTTTCGAACCAGAAAAACAGAAAGAACAACGGCAACACAAGTCAACACGATGAAAAGAAGCAGCAAGCCCATGGATCCGTCAATATTATTAACAAAGGTTTTTCGCCAGCTATCTGCTTGGTTAATACAAGTATGAAATAGAGCCCCGACCAAACCGGAAAGAAGGCCGACCAATCCACTTTTAAAAATTAATATGTTTGAAAATTTTCTATTCATATCTGGTTTCATCATTCATCGCGCAGGTTGCCCGCTTATCTTTTCATCTTTTTTTCTAAAGGATAATTTTCCACCCGTGGTTTGTATGATCAAAACTTCTTTTTTGTCAAGAAAAGTATGAAAGATTATTAGAATGGAGCAGATTTTGAGTATCGCTCACAGGTGATCTCACAAGCCAACTTTAAAAAAAAATCAATACCATTTATCAAAAATTGGAATTTGAGCGTCAGCGAGTTTTGCCTGAACTAAAAGTGTTGCTTTTTTATAAAATATCGAATAAACAGCACTGCTGGTTTACCAGGGGAGCTGGAATTGAAAAGGAAGTCTGAATATGAAAAAAGTGTTTTGTCTGTTGCCTGGCCTTTTGGCTATCCCGGTTCTGGCCTTGGCCTCGACCGGAATGCCTGGCCCATCTGAACTGATCGATTTTACAGGAACCATTTATGGATACCTGGGCATCGGGTTTTTTGTGGCAGCTTATCTTCTGGTGCCCCTTGAGAATATTATTCATCTTCGCAAGAGCAAGCCTGTGCTCCTTGCTGCCGGCATTATCTGGATTCTGGTGGCCCTTGCCTATATCAGTATTGGGGATATCCATACGGCCCACGAAGCGATCAAGGACAGTCTGCTTGAGTATGCAGAGTTGTTGCTTTTTTTGCTATCCGCCATGACTTACATCAACGCCATGGAGGAGCGGATGGTCTTTCAGGCCTTGAGGGCTTTTCTGGTGTCAAAGGGATTCTCCCTGCGGGTTCTGTTCTGGATCACGGGATTGCTGGCTTTTGTGATCTCTCCTGTGGCCGATAACCTTACCACAGCACTTCTCATGGGTGCGGTAATCATGTCCGTTGGCGGTGACAACAAGAAATTTGTTGCCCTGTCATGTATCAATATCGTTATTGCGGCCAATGCCGGAGGTGCTTACTCGCCGTTTGGAGACATCACGACCCTGATGGTGTGGCAGAATGGAAAGGTGAATTTTTTCCAATTTTTTGATCTTTTTCTTCCCGCCCTTAGCAATTGGCTGGTGCCTGCCATATGCATGAGCTTTGCCGTTGATAAGACGTCTCCAAAGGTGCTGAACGAAAAGGTTGAAATGAAATACGGTGCCAGGGTTATGATAGGCCTTTTTCTTTTGACCATTATCACGGCCGTCAGCTTTTATAATTTTCTCCACCTTCCCCCTGCAGCCGGCATGATGCTGGGCCTTGGATATCTGGGCTTTTTCAGTTACCACATCAAGCGCAAAGAGGGAAGAATATTTTATTATGATAACATTCTGGGTGCCAGGAAAAAGAGCACGATCAAGGTCTCCTTGTCTATTCTTCAGGATAAAACCCATGCCCAGATCACGGAGATCATTAACGACCTTCCAACCCCTGCCTTTATCCTGAATAAGGAGCATGTAATCACCCACTGGAACTCTGCCATGGAGGCTTTGACCGGCGTTTCTGCTAAGGATAAGATTGGAACAAGGGATCAGTGGAAATCCTTTTATCCCCAAGAACGTCTACTTCTTGCAGATATGGTTTTGGAAAGCGGATCAAAAAAGCGGATCAACAAGTTTTACCACGGGAAAAACTTGCCCAACAAGTTCCTTGACTCTGCCTATGAGGTGTCGGATTTTGACCCGTCCCTTGGAGAGAAGGGGAGATGGCTCTATTTTGCTTCAGCTCCTCTCAAGGATGAAAATGGCCAGGTGGCAGGGGTTATCGAAATCATCGAGGATATGGACGAGGGCCAGGAGACAAAGACCTTTTTTGACATCATGGAGAGCATCTCCAGGGCAGAGTGGGACACCCTACTTTTTTTTTACGGGGTGACCCTTTGTGTTGGCGGCCTTGGCCAATTTGGTTATCTTGGCCTGGTCTCCACCTTTATGTACGGAGACCTCGGTCCCACAGCCGCAAACATCATTGTGGGGGGGCTCTCGGCCGTTGTTGACAATATTCCGGTGATGTTTGCCGTCCTCAAAATGAATCCTGCCATGTCCCATGGCCAGTGGCTCCTGGTGACCCTGACGGCCGGTGTGGGCGGAAGTCTTCTTTCCATAGGATCTGCTGCAGGTGTCGCCCTGATGGGAAGCGCCAGGGGGATCTATACCTTTGGTGCCCATTTTAAATGGATGCCGGTTATAATGCTTGGCTATGCGGCCAGCATTCTGGTTCACCTTTTCATTAATTCACACCTGATGTAGACAATGGGTTTATTTTCCCTGCTGTTTGTTTTTTTTATATCTGACCTTGTGATGGGACCGTAAGCCAGGGAAGCCAGATTAAAACCGGTATCGAAAGTGCGGTTGAAATTATATTTGAAGATGGCGCCTATTACTGCCAGGCCAGCAGTATTGACAGTGACGGCCTGGAAGGTCTGCCGTCAAAAGCGGCGGCGTTTCGAATACGGGTGAATTCATTGCCCCCGTTTATTCAGAAACCATTGGAAGGTGAGGAGTTTAGAAAAAAAACCGTTGCACTTGAGTGGTTGAATGTGCCGGATGCAGTCGCATACCAGGTGCAAGTGTCCGCAGATCCTGATTTTAGGTCTGTTCAGATGGCGTTTGATCAAATAAGTGACGCTTATCCGTATCTTTTCCTGAAACACCTTGTCGAGAACCTTTCTATTTTGACGGACGGCCAGGAATGGAGTTTTTACCTTCCTGGTGAACAGGGCAGATATGATGAACGAAGGGTGTATAAAATTGATCTTTTAGAACTGGATATTTCAGAACTTGCCGAAAAAGATGGTATCTTTCAAAGGACAGAACAGACCTTTACCCGGGACGGCCGGACCTGGTTGAGCAGTTCTCGGTTGAAGTGGTGCCTGGCTTTTGGCTGGGTACCAACTACAGCCGGAAAAATATCCAGGATATTATCAATCTCGCACTGGAAGTGGCTGGTCCGCAGTTAAGGGATGTGATACAAGCACAAGGGAAATGATCCCGGCTTTATCCGCCCCAACTCAACCCTTTCCACGGATGAGTTTGCAGGTACAAGTTTTGATTTCATGCTCTCCAACCCGCCCTATGGGAAAAGCTGGGCCAGTGAACAGAAATTTATCAAGGATGGGGCCAACGTCATTGATCCGCGGTTTAAGGTCACCCTTAAAGATTATTGGTGCCAGCCCCAGGATGCGGATGCCGCACCCAGATCCAGCGACGGCCAGCTCCTGTTCTTAATGGAAATGGTCAGCAAGATGAAGACACCGGATATAGTCAGTCCAGCATATTATGTCTTTTCCTTCATTAAAGAAATTATTCCCAATTACTTTAGTATTGCAATACGCAGTAGACTTTATATTTCGTTCTTTGGGAGTGCATCAGATGGTGTTCGCATTGGACAATGGGATTTGTCCAAAACAAGAATGAAGTCTATTCCATTTTTAGTACCATCCCCTGAAGAACAAACCGCCATCGCAAATTTCCTCGACTGCAAAACCACAAAAATCGACCAGGCCATTGCCATCAGGGAAAAGCAGATCCAGCTTCTCAAAGAGCGCAAACAGATCCTGATTCAGACTGCTATCCGCTGAAAACAGTATTGCAGAACAAAAATTGGTTCAAAACGATCAAAAACTAAAAATCTGGATAGGTGGGTTGCCCAATAGTGAAAAAGATACAATTATTTTTCGGCTAAGGAATAAAAATTCAATTACATTTGCGTCAAGCTAAGCCCGGAACATCGGGAAAGGAGGAAATAAACTCTTTGAAATTTGTTATTGTTACCCAGTGGGTGTAAGTCCCACTTGATCAAAGCTTAGTCAGCAGATCAATAGGAAGGTCCGAGGGTAAGCCCGGCAACGGGAGTCCTGAGCCGGACTGGATCAAGAATGTAGGCCCTGTATTGAGCTTCGAAAAGAATTTTATTGTGGTCAATGGATAAATTCTGATTTTTTTCAAATAAAATGAAGAATGAAAGCCGACGTTTTATATATGATGGAAGGCAGCAGTCCTCTGAGCGCTATGACAAGCAAGGCGGACACCACCGTAGTCCCAGACCAGGGCATGTATTCAAAGGGGTAACTCGGGAACTTGAGAGAGCCCAAAGTTTCCCTGTACAATGAAGGTTTAGGAAAGCCTTAATCAAAATTTTCCCGGTATTCAAGGCGATTGTTCAACACCCCTTGAATAAGTCTAAAAGTCATCCTCGGGATGCCTTTTGGAATCACAAACAAGTTGAACATGCATGGTATCAGGGGCGGAAAGTGAACAGCGAACAAACCTGAGATGGACTTTGGGCAGTCTTAGCGGATCATAGTACCGATGATCAGAGTACTGTACCTGATCGAGAAGGTGGGGAAGTGACGTCCAAGCGACCCACTGTAGGGAAGGAGAAGTTGGGCATAACGTAAGTATGGAAGGAATTATGGGAGATACGCAGAGATCACAAACCATATCAACGCAAAACCGTACAATTGAGAAACAGGTCACTCACAGAACAAATAGTGCCAACTCTGGCTCTGAAAGTAAGGGCAGTCCACCTATATTGGTGGGAGATGCATCTCTGAGCGGGATTGCTATACTGGCAAGGAAACATCCGGAAATGACTTTTACGTCACTGGCTCACAGACTTGATCTGGCTATGTTGCATGAAGCATTCCGCAGGGTCAAGAAAAGTAGTGCAGCAGGTGTGGACAAGGTAACGGCATTAAGCTATGCAGTTGACCTTGATCAAAACCTCTATAATCTACATCAGCGATTGTGCAGAGGTCAATACGCTGCAACACCTGTAAAACGAATCTGGATAGAAAAGGAAAACGGCAAACAGAGACCGATCGGTATTCCTGCTTTTGAGGATAAAGTAGCTCAAAAAGCAGTGGAAATGATACTTAGCGTGATCTATGAGCCAAATTTTTATAACTTTTCTCATGGATTTCGTGCCGGACACAATCAACACATGGCAATTAAGGAGTTACGGGAAGAGTGCATAAGGACAAACACTAATTGGATATTGAGTGCAGATATTACAGGGCTATTTGACAACATTGATCATGGCTATTTGAGAGACTTTCTTAAGTTGCGGGTCAATGATGGTGGGATAATACGTCTGATAGGAAAATGGTTAAAAGCTGGTGTTATGGAAGAGGGAAGACTCTACCGATCAGATACCGGCACTCCACAGGGAGGTGTGATTTCTCCTGTATTGAGTAACATTTTTCTTCATTACGTGCTGGATGATTGGTACGTTCGCGAAGTACAACCGAGGATGAAAGCGCGTAGTTTTTTGATCAGGTTTGCAGATGATTTCATAGCAGGTTTTGAATTGGAATCTGATGCAAGAAGGGCTTTAGAAGCAATGAGGAAAAGGTTTGACCGGTATGGCCTGGAACTCCATCCAGACAAGACAAAGCTATTACGCTTTGCTCGACCGGGTAAGAAGAATGATCAGGTTGAAAAGTCGGGTACATTTGACTTTCTGGGATTCACCTTTTACTTGGGAATGTCACGTCGGGGTTATTGGGTAATTATGAAGAAAACAGCCAGCAAACGTCTTCATCGTTTCAAAAAAGGTGTATGGGAATGGTGTAAAAAGAATCGGCATAAATCCTTGAAAGCGCAGTATAAAACCCTATGTAGCAAGTTGAGGGGATACTACCAGTATTTTGGAGTAATTAGCAATTTCAAGGCTATTGCAAATGCACATTACAGCACACTGAGAGCCTGGAGGTACTGGCTGTGTCAACGGTCTCAAAAAGGGAAAGTCCAATATGAAGATCTTTCAGCGCAGTACCCATTACCTAAACCACGAATAGTTCATAAAATGTATTAGCCTGGTGGACAGCAAAGTTATGCGCCATATGGGGAAACCTGTTTGGCTTTCGGCTTGGTGAAAAGAGTCGGAACTGAGGAACCGTATGCGGGAATTCCGCTCGTACGGCTCTGTGGGGGGGGGCGCCGGGTAACCGGTGCTTCTACCCGGAGATCAAAATAACGTGAAATATCAATTACTTATAAAAATCTAGACTTTTACATTATAGTATGAGATAGTTACGGTGCAATCTTTATCAAAAATTTAAGAGGCACCGTTAATGAAAAAAAAAAGAACACCTGGTCCAAAACCATTGTCACCTTATCCTGCTGAAATTGAAAAACTTATCAAAAAGACTTATTTGACGCTGTCAGAAAAAGACAGGCGAGCATATGCTGCAATAGAAGCGTTAAAATTACCGAGAGGTGGAAAAGCGTATATCGTTGAACTTTTTGGTTGCAGTAGAAATACCTTAGTTCGCGGTATCTCTGAAATAAAAAACCCGGAAATGGTTGTAAAAGACAGAACTCGAAAGAAGGGGGCTGGACGAAAACCAGTTATAGAAATAATTGAAAATATAGACGAAGTCTTCCTCAAAGTTATTGA
Organism: Desulfoconvexum algidum; assembly: GCF_055382125.1. Taxonomy (NCBI): domain Bacteria; kingdom Pseudomonadati; phylum Thermodesulfobacteriota; class Desulfobacteria; order Desulfobacterales; family Desulfobacteraceae; genus Desulfoconvexum; species Desulfoconvexum algidum. Next base: position 1,149,878 of record NZ_AP042394.1, read on the forward strand.
CGACCATATCGCTGGGGATCCTATGGATGAAAGAATTCGTTGGACCAATTTAAGCCACAAAAAAATTGCAGTAAAAATGAAAGAGGCGGAAATTATTATCAGCGTAACTGTGGTTAAAAAGCTGTTAAAAAAACACGGGTTCACAAAACGAAAAGCCTTTAAGAATAAGCCCATTGGGACTTCTAAAAATCGTAATGAGCAATTTGTAAAAATTAACCAGTTAAAAGAGCAATATCTCAAAGACGGCAATCCGGTTGTCAGTATGGACACAAAAAAAAAGAGCTTTTAGGTAATTTATACAGGGATGGCCATGTATATACTACGGGTGTAATTGAAGTCTATGATCATGATTTTCCATATCTTGCTGATGGGATAGTAATTCCGCACGCCATTTATGATTTAAAATTTAACAAAGCCCATGTAAACATTGGGGTTAGTAAAGATACAAGTGAGTTTGCCTGTGATTCGATAAGGATCTGGTGGGAAGTTTATGGCAAACTTCAATATTCGAATTGTACTTCCATCCTCATACTTGCAGATGGTGGTGGTAGCAATTCAAGCCACCACTATATCTTCAAAGAATACTTGCAGAAGCTTGTAGATGAAATCGGAATAGAAATAAGGATGGCACATTTTCCTCCTTATACATCAAAATGGAATCTTGTAGAGCATCGGCTATTCCCCCATATTACAAGATCTTTAAAGGGTGTCATCCTAAAAAGTCATGATTATGTAAAAGAACTGATTGAAAATACGACTACACTAACGGGTTTAAAAGTTAAAGCCCACATTATAAAAAAAATCTATAAAACTGGGAGAAAATATGCTGATAATTTTAAAGAAACCATGAGAATAGTTTTTGATGATTGTCTGGGGCAGTGGAATTATAGAGCGATACCGGGAAAAGGGTAATTATAGTCAGTTTATTTTATTTTTATTCCTAATCAATGACAATGATCCTCATATAGGAAACGAACTGTTACAGCGGTTTCGAAAAACACTATCAATAAAAGATACCAAAAAGGCATCACGCACTGTAATGAAAATGCTTCAAAAAGCGGAGGCATATACTAAAAAAAAGGATCGGCAGATAGCTGAACAGAAAGCAAAGGGAAAAGCACTCAAAGAAAAGGAAGCGGCCATCGCAAGGGAAAAACATTTGAACGGACTGGCCGGAAGGGAAAAAGAAATCTGGAAGAAAGTGGACACCCTTATTTTGACCAAAAAGCCAAAGGACTATGATGAAGCGGTAAGAAAACTGAACAATATATTAAGATAAAATATAACCGTTCAGAAAGGGGAATATTTTGACCAGGGCCGATCCGGTGTGGTGCACAAACCTTGAGATTCCGGTTGGCCGGTGGATTTGTTTATTTAACGGCTGTCATGGATTGGCATCCTCGGGCCTTGTCGGGCAGTCCCACCCCATCATCTCCCCTGATATTATGGTAATGTTTTATAACAAAAAGGGAGTTTTGTATGAATCAAGTGTCTATTTCCAAGTTCGGCAATTCAATTGAACGGGTGGAGCGTGCTATGGCCGCCCTAGTATCTGGCAAGGGCGTGCTTTTCGTGGATGATGAGGACCGCGAAAACGAGGGGGATCTCATTTTCCCTGCCGAGACCATCACAAAGGAGCAGATGGCCATGCTGATCCTGGAGTGCAGCGGCATTGTCTGCCTCTGCCTCACCCATGACAAGATAAAACAGCTGGGGGGTGTTTGAACGTAGGGAACACACAGAGGGGACCGTGGACCTGATGGGGCTTGCCGGGTTCGTCGAAACCTCTATTCTTTCACACGTTTTCATCACAATTAACACTTAATTATCCTCTATTGTCATTATTATCGCTAAAATTCAGTAGTTACCGGTTAGGTTTTTGCGTGCTTGGTGCTTTTTCGATCTTTGACAATATTGTCCCGGTTTGAACTTGGAGAGGGATTCTCCTCGCCAGTGAAAAGCCCATTCAAGATTGCCGTTCGCAGTTGTCGACCTCTTCTGATGGTAACCTTCTCATTGAAGCTTTTGCGGCAATGGATTGCCAGCAACAGGTAAGTGATAAGAGTACCAAAGATTTGAACCATACGTCTATATTTAGCATAGGCAGCATCATAGAAAATGTAGTTGCCAGGTTTGATCTCATGTTCCTCACGTCTGGTTTTGGTTGTCTTGCTTTTAATGCGGCAAACAAAATGTTAAACCTGTGAACCAATCAAAAACACCAGTTCGAGTCGTTGGGTATAAGATCGCAGGTTCAACGTTTTACGTGGCAACTGATCCACATGATCTGACTGCTGAGCAAGTGGCCAAGGTCTAAAAGCTCAGGAGGGACATTGAATCCTTTTTCAAAATGAATGTTAGACGTTCTGTAGTACTAATAAATTAAATCAGCAACATACCAATAAAAATGACAAGGAAAGATATGAAAATACATATTTCAAGGATAGCTTGTTTCCTAATTACTCTGGGCAGCATATTGTATGTACCTGTGTTATATGCTAGTTCTCCGCTTGACGGGGTAATACCTAAACAGCTGTATACAGCAAAGCGAATACCTCTCGGTAAACCGACCACAAAGACTCAAACGGAATTGGACGAGGAACTGGTAAAACAAGTTCGAATTGATAAATATAATAAATACAAAGATTTCAATAATTATCATAAAGTTGCCAAACTAATTGCAGAGGGGGCATTTATTAGTGATAAGGCTCTTTTCTCAGCAATAACGGACAGATCATTTAATAATGTCGTTGGTAAAGATTTTAAATCATTTCAACTTATGTATCTGAATGGTGATTTTGAACCCGATATATTTAATAAGTTGAGTTGTTCAGATTTGATTAGCGCCTTTGCTCCTAAAAGAATGAATAAAAAGAATAGAAAAAATGCCCACATAACATCAGAGCAAATAGCGCTTTTTCTTTCAGATAAAGCGGATTTAACAAAATGTAAAGAACTTCTTCGATATGTCACTACTTCTTATAGTATTGAAGGGATTAACCTAAATGTCGCAAAGATCCTTATAAAACAAGGTGTAAATACAAATAATATCCTTGAACAAACCATTTTTACAACTTGGGATACCGATAAAACAAGTATCTATGGTAGCTATAAAAAAAAGGGTGAACAGACCTTACAATCTAGATATCGGGTCATCAAGTTTCTCGTTGATGAAGGAGTCAAACCGACACCAAAAGATCTTGAAGTGAATTTTCAGAGCTATATTAAACATACTAAGAGCGCTAAAGCTAAAGGAATAATTGTTCAGAAACTTGAGTATAACCAATTCGATAGAATAACAAAATTGCTTCTTGCTTCAGGAATTAAGATAAACAAAAAAACAGAAAAACTTTTTGTCGAGTATCGAAAAGTAATTAGCAAACAAAAAGAAAAAGCCGCTCGTATTAAAAACAAAAAGGACAAGGCCGCATTAAAAAATTCTATCAACCTTTATCCAAAGGTTATTGGATTATTTGAGGCGGGAGCAAATCTTGATGTCGAATCTACTGTAAAAATAAATGAGCTGACTAAGCAACTTCACGCCGCTGTGGTTGCAAAAGACAAACGGCGCGCTTCTTTCTACCTGAAAAAAGGTGCTCAAGGAAAACTTTCTACTCTAAGAAAAACAATTGTAAACAATATGGACAAGGTTGCTATTGCAATTATGGAGCAAAAACTAGATTTTGATGGTTATATCATTGCTTCATTAGCGATACAGCATGAGTCTCCTGAACTTGTAACCTACCTTTTAAAGAAGAATAAAATTCCTGCTGAAGGTAGTGAAGGGTTAGTCGTTACAGCGGCCAACAGGAAATATACTTCTCTTGTTGATAGCTTGATAAAAAATGGAACTAATTCTGAAAATGCCCTTGATCTTTCTATTGATAAATATGGTAGTAACTATCCGTCTCAGATTATTGCTGATGCTGGTAATGACCGATGCAAGATCAAGCTAAACGCGTTTAAAGCAGAAGAAGCACGACAGAGCAAAATTGCGAAACAAAAAGCGAAAGAAGCGAGAGAAAAAAGAGAGCAAAAAGCTAAACAAAAACGAGAAAATGAAATCCGTCAATATATTGCCAAGAAGAACAAAGGAGATATGGTCTGTAAAGATGGTCGAATGGCAATTTTCCTAAATGTCACAATTAAGGCTTATGTAGAAGAAGTTTCTGGAAATAAGATTCGTATTCGTATTGCCGATACAGAAGGTGTTTCTCCTTATTATAATGGTGTTTCGCTCCATCAAAATACCATTATATGGGATGATTCTCAGGAATGGAGAAAATGTAGGTTTTAATTTTTATCGACCAGTGCTGACTTGCCCCCTTCTTGAGTACAAACTGTAATGTTAGGAAGGCTCCGGATTTTGAAAATATAGTTGCTGTGTACCATTTTCTCTGCTGCTTTTCAAATACATACCCAAGGGAACTGGCTGATGATATCAGCGAGAGGGGGGGGCTTAAAGGATTTCAAATAGATATTGGAAAAGGCAAATACTGTGAAAAAACTGAGGTGATCTATCAAGAAATCATTGTGGAAGCGGTCCAGGCCCAGGTGCGCTATACCATGCCCAAACCCTGCTGGGCCGTGATGACCTTCAAGGTTGAGCCAGGAAAATTAAACTCAGGGGTGGTAGGCGATATCCTTTTTTTCGGGCTATTGTCATTTGTTCCGGTTTCCATTATGATGATTTCCTTTGAAGTTTTGTTCTTGTAATCAGTGGCGGCTGATCAGGGTTGCTATCCTTAAACATGCCAAGGGGAGATAAAGTGCAATGGATTCAGATTTTGTAAAGCAAACAACTATGCAACTGGGTGCAGATATTTGCAATATCGCTCCGGTCAACCGCTTCAAGGATGCACCGGAAGGATTTCACCCGAACGATATTTTTCCGGATTGCAAATCTGTTGTGGTCTTTTTGTCTCATTTTCCTTTAAGCTTTCTTGGGTGTAAATCCCTGGTACCCTATCCCTTTATCCAGAATAAGGATAGGGACTTTTTTTTTTCAAGCAAGGTATAACAAAGAATAATAAAGATTATCAAGTGCCTAAAATATGGCCCCAGCCGGGCACGACCCCAACATGTTGGGGTCGTGCCCGGCTGGGGCTTCGATGTCAAATCGGCCTTGGTGATAAAAAAAACAACCCTGGAAAGATCAAAAAAAATTGAACCTGATTCACTGAAAAAGGGCTGAACAGCTATTTTTTAGGCTGATTTTAAGCATACCCCACCGGAAATCCCCTTAAGCGTTGAAAAAATTAATTCCAATCGGCAGCCGGGATTTGGGAATCGGAAAAGTCGTAAACCAAATCTGGAATAAAATTGGGAATAGCAGGTTTTGGTGGATCATGGTTACGGATATCCCAAAGCCCAAGGTGACGCAGAATTTTTTCGATTATGTCGAGTTCCTCGATAAAGCTGATGATACGCATCGTGCCTTGGCTCTTGGGACAGATCAGCGGGTCCACATCATAGATTTTCTGAATCAGACGAGCCCAGCTCTGACGGAACTTTTTGGAAGACATCTCGTTCGGGATAACGGTAGGAATGGTGTCATCCAGATCGGCCTTTTTTCTCATCCCCCGAGATTTGTTCGAATACCAGCCGTAATACCTTACCGTCTGTTCGTACCGACCGGGAATATGTGTCACCAGCCTGGCCAGCCAGTCCATAGCATTAAAAGTTTTCCGGGACTTGTGGTCTTTCGAGGTGTATACGACCTTGGCGGTACCGTCATGGGAATCTTGCTCCGGGATGTAGACCATGCGTTCCTGAGAAAAACAGGCACGCATGATGTACTGGGCAAGATTGCCGAGACCTGTCTGGTCATCGGAAAAGATCCTGTCACCGATGTAGACATGGAAACCTGAATGGCGCTATGAAAGCATATTTTCAATGACGGCATCCGTTATCTTCCCCTTTTTTTTAAGCATTTTGAGAACTTCATACTGGAAGATTTCTTCCAGGTCTTCCAGCATGAACCCCGGAGCCATGTGAAAATAACCGTCTTGTGAAAAACAGCCGTCGGAAACAATGGCATGCAGATGAGGATTAAAGTTCAGAAAGTCTCCATAAGTCTGTACCGCAATACTGGCACCGGGCACTGCATCATTATCAGCTACACTTGATTGGAGATATTTTTTAATGACGTTCCAGGCGCAGATAGACAGTTTTGACAATAATTTCCTGTCAAAGAGAAAATAAATCCGTAACCGCTTGGGAATGCTGAACACCCACTGCCGGTGTGCCACATCCTTGAGCACATTGCAAAGTAGCCATTCACCGTATTCAATGACCCTTTTCTGGTGGCAGGAAGGACAGAATTGCCTGCGTTTGCAGGAGAATGCCAGGAGGTATTCATGGCCGCATTCGTCACACCGGACCCTGGCAAACCCCATGTGGAGATCCCCGCAGTCCAGGTATTTATAAATCACGGTCATGACGTATGTTCGCCAGAAACCCAGGCGGGATGCATACATGTCGTCCCACATCCGTTCCAGTTCTTCAAAATGATTTTCAACACATTTATAGTATGCGCTTGCCTTGGGGTTACGAGGCTGGTAAACATCAAAATTATGTGTTGCTGGCTGGGCCATGGGAAAACCAATAATGGTACTAAAATTGTTAGGTGTATCAAAAGAAAAATCAGAATTTGTGTGCAGGATGAAGACAAAGTATTTGTTGAAACAATACAACATATGTTGCATAAAATAAACACAAAGAATATAAAAAGCAGGTTAGCTAACAAAAACATGCTCGCGCCGAGCCGTAGATGTTCAAGATTGGGCTGCACCTCGGCTGTCGTAGATAGAGTCGAATATCGAAAGGCTACAGAAAAGCAAATACGCTGCAAGGTAGCAACGGAAAACGGCTAAAACCGGCAGCAACTATAAGGAACCAATATGAGTGAATACCAGTATTATGAATTTCAGGCCATAGCAGCCATTCCCAATGATACATATGCAAGCGATTTTAAATTTGAGGTCCAGGGCAGAACCGGAAATGAAATGGTGTTCGCCTTTGCCTCGGAAAGCCCCCTTCCCGATCTGCCCGGTTCAAAAGAGGCTGCATATGGGTTGAAACAGCTGGATGTGAGTATCACCGAAATAACAAACTGGTTTACAGGTTATGCCCGGAAAAGAGGCATCTCCCTTTCCTGGGATTCGTTGCCCATTCTGACACACGAGTGATTTTTTTAGTCAATGAAGTTGCAGATATCAATAAGCGTAACCAGATGCAAATCGTGTTTGACATCCTTCCTGGAGAGTTTGGGAAAAACAAAATTTTCAGAACCTGTCAATTTTGACAGGTTCTGAAAATTCCAGGGTGTGCTATTGAGTCCGCAGTTCTTTGACAATTTTGCTTGAAATAATATTTTTTTCGGGATGTTTGATTGGGTACACCAAAATCTTTAATCTGCTACAGACCATATTCTGATAATAGATTAATTGCTTGGGCAATATTTGAAACTCTTAATTTTTTGACAATATTGTATTTGTGAAAATTCACTCCACGGTCAGAAATACTCAGCCTGTGGGCAATCTCTTTGACGATTAACCCCTGTTTTAACAGATCGATAACTTTATTTTCCATCGGTGTGAGCGGTAATGTCTTTTCGTTCACACAATCATCTTCCTGAAATATGAAACTCATGAAAAAATACTTTTTTATTATATACGTATACCCTATGAGTGTACCGGTTAATAACTTGAGTTTCATGGAAATCGGCTCATGGACTATCGGATTAGAAATGATCTTGGTTATCCGAGTTGGCAATGGTTTCATATATTTAACTGCAGTGATAGACTGGTACAGCAGGTACGTATTATCATGGCGGCTCAGTAATAGCCTTGAAAATACTTTCTGTGTCGAAGTCCTGGAAGAAGCATTAAGTATTTCAAAACCTGAAATTTTCAACACAGACCAAGGCAGCCAATACACAGCGACGAACTTTTTAAAGATTTTGACAGACAGCAATGTCAAGATCAGCATGGATGCAAAGGGACGGGCACTCGATAATATCTTTGTGGAGCGTTTATTATGGCGGACAGTTAAATACGAAGAGGTCTATTTAAAGGACTACCAAAGCATGAAAGACGCTCAAAGCTCATTAAAAGATTATCTGAAATTTTATAACAAGGAGAGGCTTCACCAGTCATTAAAATATAAAACTCCGGAATCAATTTATTATATGGCTAACTAAACGATTTATAAGGAAGTTTAACAATTTTATTGGGGGCCAGCCCCCAGCCCCCAGCCCCCGGGATTTACCGCTTAAAGGACCAAAGCATGAAAAGGGGCAGTGCATATGCGTAACACACTGCCCCCATGCTTCGGTCACCAGTTACGGCGCTCAGGTTGCTTCCCAGCATTACCCTATCCTCCGAGCTGGCAGGGCATAATACCAGAGAAAAGTAAAAATTCAAGGGCTTCTTCTTGAGAGAAAGGTCTATGGAGGCCGAACTTAACAAGAGGGGCTGGGTACTTTAGCCAAGAATTGGGTGTCTTTTTTGTAAAGCGTGCCACACTTTTCTATGATCCTTGACTAACAGGTGTCCCTGGGTTTCAAACAGAACTATGAGGTTATGATATGCAGAGCAAACGTGGTGGATACAGAGGCAAACCAAAAAAAAAGTTGCCTCCACATCTCAAACGTGTTCGTATGAATGTTCGCATCCAAAAATGGATGCTTGATCAATTAAAAGCAAAAGGAGAGCTCGGAGTCATTTTAGAAGAAATTTTGAAGAATGCAGGTTTTAAATATCGTGAAAATCCAAAATAATCAAAATTGTAAATTCAAATCAACCGAATAGAGTCTTAAAATTTGATAAAGCCGGGACAATTTAGCTGGTAAATCAGACTTTAAATGTAGCTTAAAAAAAAGGAAAAACGGTCTTGACATGGGGTCCACTATAAAATTCATAAAATACGGAGAAATCTTGAAAATCCTTACTGTTATTCTGTTGGCATATTTCCTTGCTGTACCTGCCCACGCCGGGTCTCTTGCAGATAAATTATTCGAACTTTCGGATTCTGCTAAAGAACAATCTCGCATATTACATGAAAGAAGTGAAAAAGCCCTACGAAAAGCCAAAAAAGAAGTCTCTAATTCATATCAGGATTATAAAAGCAGAAAAAAATTAGAAGTAGAGCAGAAAAAAAGGAAAGAAAAACGTATCAATAATGCTGTCAATTACTATGAAAAACAAATTAATAAGAAAACAGTACCAAGGACCATCGTTAAATATGCAGATCCATGCTCTAGCCCAAATGCAATCTGTCAAACAGATTCCTTGAATAGAAAATGGTGTTGGTTTTCCGGTACGTCCAAAGCATTATGCAGCTCACCTGCTCAAAAAAAAATTTCTAAGAAGGTAACAAAAAAAAGATTGAAGGTATCTGTACGCGAGTCTTTAAAAAAGAAACAAAATAAATGCCGCAAAAAAGTATATGAAGAATGGGCAAAAAATGGGGCAGGCAACCAAGAATTTGCAAGCGTTTCTTTAACAGAAGCCTTGAAGGTTTGTGATTGCGACTAACATTTCAATATTTAAAAAAGGGATACACATGGGTAACATTAACGATAATATTATTGAAGACAAGAACCGTAACATTAATAAGGCATCAAATGAATTTTATGAAATCATAAGCAAATACGCAGATTCAAAAATAATTTCTAAAATATCCAAACTTTCCAGACCAGCGTTTTTATCCTTCATTGTGTTGTTGCCAGTATGCCTGTTATGGGAGGGTATTAAGATTGCAACATTGGGCAATCTGCCCCTTAATATCGGTGTGATTGATAGTTTTCTTTCTGGCATCTTGGGGACATTTTTTTTCGTGTTTGTGCTAACTATTGTGAACAAAACATTTTTCTCAGTCGTAAAAAATATCAGAATTTATCAAGTCCCATTCACATGGATTCTGTTTTTTATTCCATTATTTTTGTTATTAATACTAAGTAAAGGTTATCTGCTAAGTGCAAATGCATTTTTATTTGCCGCCGCGGGTGATCATGTCCGCAGTTTTGACCAATTCGGCAAGCTCTTGGAAACGGCACCTTTTTTGCCATCTATTCCGATGAACTTTGCTGTAACAGCAATATTTTTTGATTGGAAAGATATCGTCCAAGTTGCTGCGGGTTATCTCGATATTACGTCTTTATTAATCGTCTTAATTGTTCTTTTAATAGCAAGTGCAAATGCTTTTTACTTTAGCCTTTTTAACAAAGGATTTTCTGTCTTTTGCATGGTGCTTAGTGCTTTTGGTATTTTTTTCTCACTCACCCTGGGCGTTTTACCTGATGAGGAATGGATTCAGAATAGAAACATAATAATTATTCAGATAACCTTACTTTCAATATTTTTAATCGGGCTAACGGGTCTGTATCAGGTCATAAGAGATGAGGCGTTTGAACGACTTTGTCCCTTGCCAAACAATAAGCCAGATGCGGAAGGTAACTTGTCAGATAACCAGAAAGAGCTTATGACGAATTATGAAAAAAATCAGGAAGAAGCTTTCGCTAAGTGGCTTCCACCTAACACGTTCACCTTTTTTGTCCTTTTGATTTTGGCGGGTCCTGTCATCATGCTTGTACTTTAGGGCACATCATCAATACTATTGATATCAAGCTTGAGATTACTCAAGTGATCAACGACAATTATTTTTTTCCTGTAACGACAATTAAAACTCCCGTTTTCCATTCAACATAACCAGCTAATTTCATTAAATAATACTTGCAGAATCAATCTCACTATGGTTTCTATCTTTATCCTTCCGGAGGATAGGGCTACGCTGGAGAGCAACCCGAGCGCCGAGAAGGTGACCGAAGTATGAGGGCCGTACTTTCATGTGCGGCCTTTACTTTTTGATCTCATACTTTGGTCCACCATGCGTTAAACTCCGGGGGTTTGGGGGCTGGCCCCCTTTATAAATTTGGTAAAAAGTCCTTTTATTCATAAAATCCGGTTCTGCCATGCGTCAAGCCATTGCGTGATAATATTCGACCGATAGTGCTTTCTGATGGCATAGGCTCGATATCATCATCTTCCATTTTATTTTTAATTGCTTTGGCGCCACAAAACAGACCGTTGTTATATAATTCCAGCCGTATCATTTTGACTATTTCTTTGATTTCTTCTCTTGTATATTCTGTATCAAGACCTTGGTTGGGCATCGTCATAAGTCCTTTCTATTGGATTCTTTGTTTTTGCCTGTTCCATTCGATAACTGTCTATGTTCAATTCCAGAATGATGCTGTGATGAACGAGCCTGTCAATGGCGGCTGCCGTAGTCATGGGATCTTTAAATATCTTTTCCCATTTGGAGAATGGCAGATTGCTGGTGATCATCACCACGTTGCCTTGGCAAGGTATCAACCTTTTTTTGGCCGTACCATATTTCCAACCGTTCCATGTACAGACGAGCCTGGATACCTTCACCAATAAGTCTGCTGTTTACAGAATACACATTATGGTTTACCCGTATAGTGCTGAAGGATAGGAACTTTCTTTTTTTCAAGCAAGGTATAACAAAGAATAATAAAGATTATCAAGTGCCTAAAATATGGCCCCAGCCGGGCACGACCCCAACATGTTGGGGTCGTGCCCGGCTGGGGCTTCGATGTCAAATCGGCCTTGGTGATAAAAAAAACAACCCTGGAAAGATCAAAAAAAATTGAACCTGATTCACTGAAAAAGGGCTGAACAGCTATTTTTTAGGCTGATTTTAAGCATACCCCACCGGAAATCCCCTTAAGCGTTGAAAAAATTAATTCCAATCGGCAGCCGGGATTTGGGAATCGGAAAAGTCGTAAACCAAATCTGGAATAAAATTGGGAATAGCAGGTTTTGGTGGATCATGGTTACGGATATCCCAAAGCCCAAGGTGACGCAGAATTTTTTCGATTATGTCGAGTTCCTCGATAAAGCTGATGATACGCATCGTGCCTTGGCTCTTGGGACAGATCAGCGGGTCCACATCATAGATTTTCTGAATCAGACGAGCCCAGCTCTGACGGAACTTTTTGGAAGACATCTCGTTCGGGATAACGGTAGGAATGGTGTCATCCAGATCGGCCTTTTTTCTCATCCCCCGAGATTTGTTCGAATACCAGCCGTAATACCTTACCGTCTGTTCGTACCGACCGGGAATATGTGTCACCAGCCTGGCCAGCCAGTCCATAGCATTAAAAGTTTTCCGGGACTTGTGGTCTTTCGAGGTGTATACGACCTTGGCGGTACCGTCATGGGAATCTTGCTCCGGGATGTAGACCATGCGTTCCTGAGAAAAACAGGCACGCATGATGTACTGGGCAAGATTGCCGAGACCTGTCTGGTCATCGGAAAAGATCCTGTCACCGATGTAGACATGGAAACCTGAATGGCGCCATGAAAGCATATTTTCAATGACGGCATCCGTTATCTTCCCCTTTTTTTTAAGCATTTTGAGAACTTCATACTGGAAGATTTCTTCCAGGTCTTCCAGCATGAACCCCGGAGCCATGTGAAAATAACCGTCTTGTGAAAAACAGCCGTCGGAAATAATGGCATGCAGATGAGGATTAAAGTTCAGAAAGTCTCCATAAGTCTGTACCGCAATACTGGCACCGGGCACTGCATCATTATCAGCTACACTTGATTGGAGATATTTTTTAATGACGTTCCAGGCGCAGATAGACAGTTTTGACAATAATTTCCTGTCAAAGAGAAAATAAATCCGTAACCGCTTGGGAATGCTGAACACCCACTGCCGGTGTGCCACATCCTTGAGCACATTGCAAAGTAGCCATTCACCGTATTCAATGACCCTTTTCTGGTGGCAGGAAGGACAGAATTGCCTGCGTTTGCAGGAGAATGCCAGGAGGTATTCATGGCCGCATTCGTCACACCGGACCCTGGCAAACCCCATGTGGAGATCCCCGCAGTCCAGGTATTTATAAATCACGGTCATGACGTATGTTCGCCAGAAACCCAGGCGGGATGCATACATGTCGTCCCACATCCGTTCCAGTTCTTCAAAATGATTTTCAACACATTTATAGTATGCGCTTGCCTTGGGGTTACGAGGCTGGTAAACATCAAAATTATGTGTTGCTGGCTGGGCCATGGGAAAACCAATAATGGTACTAAAATTGTTAGGTGTATCAAAAGAAAAATCAGAATTTGTGTGCAGGATGAAGACAAAGTATTTGTTGAAACAATACAACATATGTTGCATAAAATAAACACAAAGAATATAAAAAGCAGGTTAGCTAACAAAAACATGCTCGCGCCGAGCCGTAGATGTTCAAGATTGGGCTGCACCTCGGCTGTCGTAGATAGAGTCGAATATCGAAAGGCTACAGAAAAGCAAATACGCTGCAAGGTAGCAACGGAAAACGGCTAAAACCGGCAGCAACTATAAGGAACCAATATGAGTGAATACCAGTATTATGAATTTCAGGCCATAGCAGCCATTCCCAATGATACATATGCAAGCGATTTTAAATTTGAGGTCCAGGGCAGAACCGGAAATGAAATGGTGTTCGCCTTTGCCTCGGAAAGCCCCCTTCCCGATCTGCCCGGTTCAAAAGAGGCTGCATATGGGTTGAAACAGCTGGATGTGAGTATCACCGAAATAACAAACTGGTTTACAGGTTATGCCCGGAAAAGAGGCATCTCCCTTTCCTGGGATTCGTTGCCCATTCTGACACACGAGTGATTTTTTTAGTCAATGAAGTTGCAGATATCAATAAGCGTAACCAGATGCAAATCGTGTTTGACATCCTTCCTGGAGAGTTTGGGAAAAACAAAATTTTCAGAACCTGTCAATTTTGACAGGTTCTGAAAATTCCAGGGTGTGCTATTGAGTCCGCAGTTCTTTGACAATTTTGCTTGAAATAATATTTTTTTCGGGATGTTTGATTGGGTACACCAAAATCTTTAATCTGCTACAGACCATATTCTGATAATAGATTAATTGCTTGGGCAATATTTGAAACTCTTAATTTTTTGACAATATTGTATTTGTGAAAATTCACTCCACGGTCAGAAATACTCAGCCTGTGGGCAATCTCTTTGACGATTAACCCCTGTTTTAACAGATCGATAACTTTATTTTCCATCGGTGTGAGCGGTAATGTCTTTTCGTTCACACAATCATCTTCCTGAAATATGAAACTCATGAAAAAATACTTTTTTATTATATACGTATACCCTATGAGTGTACCGGTTAATAACTTGAGTTTCATGGAAATCGGCTCATGGACTATCGGATTAGAAATGATCTTGGTTAAGTCACTATTTATCCAATCAATTATGGGTCTCGGAATACCGTTAATGTTTTTATCCGAAAAAATTTCTCTGAAAAATTCTATTGTTTGTTCAGGAATATCAACGGGGAAAAGATGTTGATCAAAAGCAAGGTAAGGTTTTTTTTTTGTTTTCATTAAATGCTCGAGACCAACTCTTTGAAACTCGTATTGCTTATGAAATATTAAAATATTAGACGCTGCAATAATTACTGGGCATATCTGTTCTAAGAAGAATTTATCTTCCATTGAAAACTTGTATCTATCCTCTGTTCGATAAATACCAAAAATCATGTGACTTTCACTATTAATTATCGCAGGCAGGGCGATAAACTGGCTTGTATCGGTATGTTTTTTTGTATACTCCATGCAGTATCGGTTTTTTTCATTTTTGTGGTCCATTACTTCATCCGCAAGAATGACACTTCCCGGCTTTGCGTTTAGGGTTGTCTTTAGAAAATTATCATGGGGTGCAATTTCTTGATAAAGCTCTCCCCAGTTAAAGGGCAATGATTTGTTTGTTGTTATTTGTGAAACCTGATTTTTGTTCCCTTGGATCATCGCTAACCAGTCGATATGCAGGTATTTTTTTAAAACTGTTTGCAATACAACTGGAAAATCCATCAAATTATCAAGGTCTTTAAAAACGGAACTGAGTTCAATTATTGCTTTTGCAGCTTTTATAGAAACATTATCCATATGGAAACAAGACTCCAGCTTTATGGTTCAACAACCCAGAATTATAGAAAATAACTACTTCATACGCTTGGTTAGATACATTTTTTAGCTTCAACTTTTCAATTTATAAGGACATATTTTAAGCGTATGTTTATTTGTCCGCATATTGTAAAAACTTGAAGAACCTAGTGAAGTTAGCTCAAGCGAGGCTTAGTAAAGCACAAATGCATACAAAACTCCATTTAAATCAATGAGATGATTAACAAATACAACTTACTCCAGATTGTGTTCAATAATTTTTGTTGTCCTTGCCTCGGACACCATAATGCCGGACGTTCAAGAACAATAAATTAAAAAAATAGAAAAGATAAAATTACATTCGATAAGAAATCTAACAGACAAAAATATTAAATGGATCTTCCCTTTGGGTAAATTCATTTTGAATGTGGGAGGAGAAGATTATTTTGAAAGTTTTTTTCAATCAAAAGTGGTGTAGAAAAACGATGGATATAACGAAAGTACTGATATGTATTTTTCTTTTTCCCATAATTCTTGGGGGCGTAATGGATGCCGGTGCCAGTCAGAAGAATGCACTTATCATTGGGAATTCCTCCTATGCCTTTTCTCCATTAAAAAATCCATACAATGATGCAAAAGACTTTTCCAAGGTATTGACTGAACTTGGATATAATACGATTTGTCTGACCAACGGTTCAAAAAACCAGATGCTTAACGCGGTTAGATCCTTTGAAACCAGGCTGAAAAGAGATGGCGGTATCGGGCTTTTTTATTATGCTGGCCATGCAGTTCAGTTTGATGATCAGAATTATTTGATTCCCATTGATGCCAAACTTGAGGATACTGTCTCCCTTTCCATTCACACCATAAAATTACAAACGGTTTTAAGATTATTTGAAACCGCAGGTAATGAAACCAATATTATTATTCTCGATGCCTGTAGAAACAATCCCTTCAATGGATACGTCCAAAATAAGGATGGGATCTTAACAAGATCGGTTGGCAGAAGCATCAGCGTGGTTCCGTCTAAGGGTATTACAGAAGCAAGGTCATCGACTTGGAGGAAATACAATAAAAAAACAAATTTAATGGAAGAACGAGTTGATGATACAGGTTGGACGCAATGCAATTAGGCACAATATTATTTTAAATTCTTCCGGATGATAATTATTGAGAATAAGCTCTCCTCTTGACCAGCGTGTAATTCAGTTGTTTTCAATGGGCGCTTTATTTATGACCTTGTGACTAAGCTTGGGCTGCGATAATTTATTACGATCCGTATTCAAATGATTTTAAAAAAGGAGTATCTATTTTATGAAGAAAGTATTTTTTATATTTGTTTTGGTAGTGGCTTGCTTATCTGGAGGTATTTCTTTTGCGGGATCGAACAGTGATGTGGCTGAACTTGTATTAAAAAATGTTGACCGGCTTCCTGCATATTGGCCCAAAGGCAAGCACAAGAATTATTCTGTATTTGCATGCTCGAGCAGGCCAGAAAGGGGTACTAACCCAAACGATTTGCGTTGTACTTTTCTTGGTATGTTTGCTGGCGGATATTCAAACTATAGTTCCCCACGAGGAATTTTAGGTGACATAATAAATGGCGTGTATAGATATAGAGGTCCACATGCACATGGGCAATATATTGTAATATGCAGAGATCAATACTTAAAGCACGATGGGAAAATAATAAGCGTATCCAAAAAGAAGATTTACAACAGACAAACAAGGACCATCACTTTTAAATAGTAAAAAATCAGTAATATCCGGTTAGGTACAAGATCATTTTAAATTCGCCCAGAGGAAACTTACAGAAAATATGTCCTTTTTGACCAGCATGGAATTCGCTCGTTTTAATGGAAGGTTTATTTATGACTTTGTGCCTTATATAGAAATGACATCATCTTCGGGCAGTTATCCTCATTAGGGAAACCTGTTATAAAGGAAACCGTAGAATGAATAAAACAATACGAAACATAGAATTAGTTGCCTTAATGATGGCAATGACAATAACAAATGCATTTGGTGAAACCAAAATTCAAAAAACAAATGGGTGCGAAAGATATAGAACCCAAATTGAACAAATAGAAAAAAATAATAAAACCAAACTAACAAAAAAAGAAAGTAAAGATAGAAGAGCACTCTTAAATTACGGTAAAAATACTAATTATGGCGCATGGCCATCAAGAATAAATTTAATTCCAGACATTACTTTTACAACTGATGAAGAGATAAAATTCGTAATAAAATTAGATGAAATATTTCAAGAAGAACTACAAAAATGTAAACTTGAAAAAGAAAGAATAGAAGTTTGTCTTGGAAAAGACCCAATGTCTCAAAAACCAGGGGACCGATATTACATAAGTGATTACACAAGACAATCTTTCAATAATGGATTAGCATTAGGAATCTATAAAAGCTTTGTAATAAAACAACCAGAGAACAAAAAGCTAAGACCATTAAAGGAAATTCAACAATCCATAACAGAAATTGGAACAATATATCTTGGTCGCTATGGAGTTGCTATAGGCGGAGAAAAAAGAAAGCAAATTTATGGGTTAGCAAAAATTACAGGAAATAGGAAATATTTTAACACAAGAAATTTCAACTATTCTCGGATAGAAGGATAGGAACTTTCTTTTTTTCAAGCAAGGTATAACAAAGAATAATAAAGATTATCAAGTGCCTAAAATATGGCCCCAGCCGGGCACGACCCCAACATGTTGGGGTCGTGCCCGGCTGGGGCTTCGATGTCAAATCGGCCTTGGTGATAAAAAAAACAACCCTGGAAAGATCAAAAAAAATTGAACCTGATTCACTGAAAAAGGGCTGAACAGCTATTTTTTAGGCTGATTTTAAGCATACCCCACCGGAAATCCCCTTAAGCGTTGAAAAAATTAATTCCAATCGGCAGCCGGGATTTGGGAATCGGAAAAGTCGTAAACCAAATCTGGAATAAAATTGGGAATAGCAGGTTTTGGTGGATCATGGTTACGGATATCCCAAAGCCCAAGGTGACGCAGAATTTTTTCGATTATGTCGAGTTCCTCGATAAAGCTGATGATACGCATCGTGCCTTGGCACTTAGGCAGATCAGCGGGTCCACATCATAGATTCTCTGAATCAGACGAGCCCAGCTCTGACGGAACTCTTTGGAAGACATCTCGTTCGGGATAACGGTAGGAATGGTGTCATCCAGATCGGCCTTTTTTCTCATCCCCCGAGATTTGTTCGAATACCAGCCGTAATACCTTACCGTCTGTTCGTACCGACCGGGAATATGTGTCACCAGCCTGGCCAGCCAGTCCATAGCATTAAAAGTTTTCCGGGACTTGTGGTCTTTCGAGGTGTATACGACCTTGGCGGTACCGTCATGGGAATCTTGCTCCGGGATGTAGACCATGCGTTCCTGAGAAAAACAGGCACGGATGATGTACCGGGCAAGATTGCCGAGACCTGTCTGGTCATCGGAAAAGATCCTGTCACCGATGTAGACATGGAAACCTGAATGGCGCCATGAAAGCATATTTTCAATGACGGCATCCGTTATCTTCCCCTTTTTTTTAAGCATTTTGAGAACTTCATACTGGAAGATTTCTTCCAGGTCTTCCAGCATGAACCCCGGAGCCATGTGAAAATAACCGTCTTGTGAAAAACAGCCGTCGGAAACAATGGCATGCAGATGAGGATTAAAGTTCAGAAAGTCTCCATAAGTCTGTACCGCAATACTGGCACCGGGCACTGCATCATTATCAGCTACACTTGATTGGAGATATTTTTTAATGACGTTCCAGGCGCAGATAGACAGTTTTGACAATAATTTCCTGTCAAAGAGAAAATAAATCCGTAACCGCTTGGGAATGCTGAACACCCACTGCCGGTGTGCCACATCCTTGAGCACATTGCAAAGTAGCCATTCACCGTATTCAATGACCCTTTTCTGGTGGCAGGAAGGACAGAATTGCCTGCGTTTGCAGGAGAATGCCAGGAGGTATTCATGGCCGCATTCGTCACACCGGACCCTGGCAAACCCCATGTGGAGATCCCCGCAGTCCAGGTATTTATAAATCATGGTCATGACGTATGTTCGCCAGAAACCCAGGCGGGATGCATACATGTCGTCCCACATTCGTTCCAGTTCTTCAAAATTATTTTCAACACATTTATAGTATGCGCTTGCCTTGGGGTTACGAGGCTGGTAAACATCAAAATTATGTGTTGCTGGCTGGGCCATGTGAAAACCAATAATGGTACTAAAATTTTTAGGTGTATCAAAAGAAAAATCAGAATTTGTGTGCAGGATGAAGACAAAGTATTTGTTGAAACAATACAACATATGTTGCATAAAATAAACACAAAGAATATAAAAAGCAGGTTAGCTAACAAAAACATGCTCGCGCCGAGCCGTAGATGTTCAAGATTGGGCTGCACCTCGGCTGTCGTAGATAGAGTCGAATATCGAAAGGCTACAGAAAAGCAAATACGCTGCAAGGTAGCAACGGAAAACGGTTAAACCCGGCAGCAACTATAAGGAACCAATATGAGTGAATACCAGTATTATGAATTTCAGGCCATAGACAAACCTTTATCTGAAAAAGATCGAGAAGCGCTTCGGGATATATCCTCCAGGGCGCAGATCACCTCCACAAGCTTTGTCAATGAATACAACTATGGCAACTTCAAAGGTGACCCATTGAAGTTGGTGGAAAAATATTTTGATGCCTTTTTATATGTCACCAATTGGGGAACCCATCAGCTTATGCTGAGGATTCCGCGAAAATTAATAGATTTGGATCTTGCAAGTCAATATTGCATCGGAGACAGTTGGACTATCTATGAAAAGGGAGATTACCTCATCTTTGACTTTACATCTGAAACCGAAGACTATGATTGGGAAGAAGGTGAAGGCTATCTGTTACCATTGATTTCATTACGTTCTGATCTTATCCGGGGGGATTATCGATGCTTGTATCTTGCCTGGCTCTTTTGTGCGCAAATGGATGAGATCGAAGACGATGAAGAAGAACCGCCTGTTCCTGCAAATCTTGGAAATTTAAATGCTTCCCTTGAAAGTTTCGCGGATTTCATGCGGCTCGATAAGGATCTTATCCAGGTAGCCGCTGAAAACAGTATTGCAGAACAAAAATCGGTTCAAAACGATCAAAAACTAAAAATCTGGATAGGTGGGCTGCCCAATAGTGAAAAAGATACAATTATTTTTCGGCTAATCAATGACAACGATCCTCATATAGGAAACGAACTGTTACAACGGTTTCGAAAAACACTATCAATAAAAGATACCCAAAAGGCATCACGCACTGTAATGAAAATGCTTCAAAAAGCGGAGGCATATACTAAAAAAAAGGATCGGCAGATAGCTGAACAGAAAGCAAAGGAAAAAGCACGCAAAGAAAAGGAAGCGGCCATCGCAAGGGAAAAACATTTGAACGGACTGGCCGGAAGGGAAAAAGAAATCTGGAAGAAAGTGGACACCCTTATTTTGACCAAAAAGCCAAAGGACTATGATGAAGCGGTAAGACTTCTGATTGATTTGAAGGACCTTGCCAAAAAGACTAATACAACCAGTTTGTTCAAATCAAAGCTGATGGCTATTCGGGAAAACCATAGCCGAAAATCAAGCTTTATAAATCGTATTGATTCAGCTAATCTATAGGATCATAAGGGATAAAAATACTGTAAAAAAGGCATTGCTATCACTTCTTAAAATCGAATTGGTAATTTTGACTTGAAATGGTATATAAAACCGGATACGAATTCGTTGGACACATAGTAGCCGGTGAAAGTTTAAAAAGACAAAAGGTAACAGATGACTTCAAAGAAAAACCTGACTGAACGAGACATCTGCACAAAATACATTCAGCCTGCTTTGGAAAAAGCCGGATGGAATCAGATTACCGAAATCAGAGAAGAAGTGTCCTTTACCGATGGGCGTATTTATGTCAAAGGCAACCTTTCAAGCCGGGGAAAAAGGAAAAGAGCTGATTATATACTTTATTTCAAACCTAATCTGCGCAATTTCCGGCAGTTCTACCTGACCTACCCGGATAAAAAGATTTGCGACACAGTGTGTAGCAAATTGAGCTGGAGCCATAACCGATTGATAATGCGGATAGACAATTTAAAATCAAGAAATTACTATCTCACTGAAGCTGCCCAGCAGCAATGGAGTGTTCGCCACCTGCAGCGCAATATCAATACCCTCTATTATGAACGCCTCCTATCTTCACAACACCCTCAAAGCACACCTGAAAATCAGGCTGATACTGAAAAAATCAATCAGCGGGCATTTATCAAAGACCCTTATGTGCTGGAATTTCTGCAGCTTTCCGATGATCTGTCCAAATACAGGCTGGTCCTGCCAACAGAAGAAGAACTGATTGCGGAAATTGAACGGGAAAGACTATTTCTTGAGGATGGGGAGGTTGAGTAGTGGGTGTCGTTAAGTTGGAAAATATATGTGATTTTAAAAAAGGGAATACTGGATTAGCGAAAGCTGAACCGGGTCACTACCCGCTTGTGACAACCGGCGCTGAAAGAAAAACCTGTCATTCTTATCAATTTGATACCAAGGCTGCTCTCCCTCCACTCTCTGAACAAAAAGCCATTGTTCAAAAAGTCGAAAAACTATTCGCCATCTGTGACCAATTGGAAGCCCGGGTCACCAGCAACCAGGCCCACGCCGAACAATTGATGCAGGCAGTTTTGCAGGAAGCGTTTTCTCAAACAACGAAGGAGCCAAAATAACCAAATAAAAGGGCATGACCATATGACAGATAATATTATTTCTTTTGAAGAGTTCAGATTGGAAAAGAAAAGGGCTGAGTCAGAAAATGACCCCATAATGCAAGTCTTAAAAAGAGATCTACGCGAACAAACAGATTTGGTTGACTGGTATCTTTTTCACAGCTCATTCAATAAATATAAGCTGTTTTTACATTCTCTGTTTTACAACAACCATGAACGACTAAAAGGGTCGAATCCCAATGCAGGATTCATTCAAATTTTTAATGAAAATCAAATCGATTCTATTTCAAGCCGCACAGAAGAAGCATTAAAGTGGCTTAATCGACGGTATATTCTTATTGATTGTAAAGATAAAACAATCAAAGGAATCGGGGCCAATTTGCCCTATGAGAAATGCAATGGTTTTTATGATTTTTTTATATCACTTCAATACTATCTGCTCGAAACAAATTATGTCCTGGTTTTTAAGGAACTTTCCAAATCAAAAATCACACGAAACAAATCAGATCTAACGCGTTCAATTATAAAAATTAATGATGATGCCCACATTAAAGGAATCACCCCTTTATCTGATATCATTATTATTGATCATGCATCATTTCTTCAAAAAGCCTGGAAAAATATAGGCCTGTACATAGAAGTGCTGTCAACTCATTGGGTTCCCGAAAAAGTTTAGCACAATGGAAAAGTTTGATACTTCCGGTGATGTTACATGTCAAATCGGATTATCCTTCAACCTGTGTGAACACTGGATATTGATAAAGGATGATGAATGGCCAAAAAAAAACCAAAAACAACAACTGAAACCAAAATTATTGAATATGCAATAGAAAGTGCTATAAAACCGGGCGACTTCATCGGTTACAATGAGGGTTGGTCCTTTATTTCAGGCCTTGAAAAGGTAAACGAGCAAATTGACGGTGTTGCAGACAAAAATCCTCTTCAAGCCGTTGATCTAATAGAAACCTTTATTGCTGTCTGTTACGAGAAGGCTGAAGAGATCGACGACTCAAGCGGATCGTTTGGTATGTTTGTGGAAGAGCTGTTTTGTTCCTGGGTTGACTCCAGGCAGAAGGGAAAGTGTGACCCCGGAGAAACGGTTACCCGGCTTCTTTCCTGGATGGATGATGACGACTATGGATTTACTTATCAACTGGAAAAAAGTGTATCAAAGGTACTTTCCAAGCAAGGGCTCAATGAATTCGCTGCGGCCATCCGTATACGGTTTGACGCAGAAAGGAATAAAGATCATCACCATCGACAATTGGGGGAAACACTAAAAACCATTTATGCTGCCGGACGTGATTTAAAATCATATGTTTCTATCTGTGAGGAAACCGAACTATTACCGAAAGATTGCGAGATTATTGCAGGCTTACTTTTATCTCGCCGAAAACCGGCAAAGGCTTTGGAATGGGTAGAAAAAGGGCTAAAAATTCAGAAAGATGGGCGGTTGTACCGAGGTTCAAGCTATAACCTGGATACCATGAAGCGTGATATCCTAACTAAACTTGGGCGATCTGAGGAAGCACAGGAGGATGCATGGCAAAATTTTTTAAAACACCCTGATGAATTTTCCCACAAAGAGCTGATAAGGCATATTCCGAAACAACAACGTATAGAATGGCATCCTCGTATTCTTGAAGTTATCAATACCGCACCATTAAGCTCAGCCATCACACTGCTGCTCCGATTACAAGAAAATGAGAGACTTGCACAACGGTTACGTAAAACTTCCGATGGCAGTATCGAGTTTCTGAGCCATTACACAATTAACCCTGCTGCTGAAAAACTTGCCGTGGATTATCCGGATGTAGCAGCCAAACTTTACCAGGCCATGGGATTACGGATAATAAATGCAGGAAAAAGCAAGTATTATGATGCTGCTCTATCCAACTTTGAACAGGCAAAACAATGCTATGAAGAAGCAGATCTTGAACCAGTCTGGATGGAAACAGTTGAAAAAGTGATGAATAACCACGCCAGAAAATATAGTTTTATGCCGGGTTTTAAGCAGGTGGTTGCCGGTAAAGGCCCAAGTACAGAGCCATCTATTATTGAGCGGGCAAAAACGCGATGGAAAAAATAGGATTGTTTTAATGGGGTCAGGGCAAGTAAAATATTATGTTTTATCATAGCTGTGACATTGCTATGACAAATACTGTGACACTTAGAATTCAGACTGGCAAATCACTAAGTTATTTTAACAAAAAAAACCATGAAACAAAAGATTTCAACAAAAAAACCAACCGAGCGAGCCGGTTATTTTTGCATTCTGAAAAAGAGAAACGGAGAATGAATAGATGAAAATTTCAATAATCCTGGCCCATCCTGATAAAAACAGTTTCAACGCTGCCATTGCAGAATGCTGCCGCAAGACTCTTGCAGCAAATGGCCATACAGTCCTTTTTCATGATTTGTATGCTGAAAAATTTGATGCGTTACTACCTGCCAAAGAAATCCCACGAACAGCCGAATTATCAGATGAATTAAAAAGGCATTGTGATGAAATTTCTTCAGCAGATGGGATAATTGTTGTTCATCCCAATTGGTGGGGGCAGCCGCCTGCTATTTTGAAAGGGTGGGTAGACAGGGTGTTTAGACCCGGAATTGCATATGATTTTATTGAGGGTGACTCAGGTGAAGGCGTTCCTGTCGGGTTGCTTAACGCAAAATCGGCCTTGGTTTTTAATACCTCAAATACCGATTCAAATCGCGAAATAGAGGTATTTAAGGATCCGCTTGAAACAATTTGGAAAAACTGTATTTTTGATCTTTGTGGCGTCCATGATTTTTATAGAAGGATGTTCAGTGTTGTTATTACAAGCAGTGAAGAGAAACGTACCGGTTGGCTTTTTGAAGTTTCAGAAATTGTAAATAAATATTATCCAAATACAAAAGATGTAAAAATAGGGCATTAAGATCGACGACAAAAAAGCCGCTGCGCTTTATGCCCGCTGTAAGGCGTTGTGAAATAGCAAATAGAGACCCAGGCAGTGTGTAATATGATGATTAATTTTCCACAAATGAGAGGAGTATGATGAAATTTACCCCAAAGAAACTGGTTGTTTTAATTTTTCTTCTGATCGTTGTTTTCGTCGGCTATTTTTTTGTTTCTGGTTTTAATGAATACCAAAAAGACGGGGTGATATCGGTTACAGGGTTAAAGGAGCCGGTCAGGGTTCTCCGTGATGCTAAAAACATGGCCTATATCTATGCCAAAAACAGCCATGATGCTTTCTTTGCCCAGGGGTTTATTACCGCCCAGGACAGGTTGTTCAGTATGGAAATTGTAAAGCTGTTGTCCAAGGGAAGGGTTTCAGAACTTTTTGGTGATAAAGCCCTTGCCACGGATAAAAAAATGAGGGCCATCGGGTTTTATAGAAATGCCCAAAAGCATGCGGGTATTTTGTCTGATGAGGAACGAGCGTTTTGTCAAAGTTATGTGGATGGGGTCAACACCTATATTGAAACAGGACAGGATAATTTCCCCATAAAATTAAAACTGGCGGGCATTGTGCCGGAGAAATGGACCATCCCGGACTCCTTGTCCGTGCTGTACTATATGGGATGGGGGTCCTCTGCAAATCTTCAAGATGAAATAATCACCCAGATGTTAATAGAAAAACTGGGTCCTGAAAAAGCCAAGGCATTATTTCCCGTTAATATAAATCCCGATGACAGTTCTGATAACACCGCTTCACCATGGGATGTCAATGGGGACTCTCTGAATTTAAATATTTTTGCAGACACGAAAATAAAAGCATTTCTTGATAGAAGTGATCTTGAAATAGGCAGCAATAACTGGGCGGCAAATGCCGGGTTGTCATCGGGTGACAAGCCCATTGTCAGCAATGATCCCCATCTGAACGCCACAAAACTTCCAGGGCCCTGGTATCCCATAGGTCTTTTTTGTCCAGATTTCAGGGCTGTTGGGGTTAACGTTCCGGGTATTCCCGGGATGGTGATCGGCAGAACAGATTATTTTGCACTCGGGGTAACCAATTCCTATGGGGATGCCCAGGATTTATATGTTGAAACCGTGGACCCCAAAAATCCTGACAGATATCTTGAAGGCGAAAAATCCATTGCATTTAAGGTCATCGATGAAATTATTAAGGTTAAAGATAAGGAAGTGCCAGAGGGATTTCGTGAAGAACGCTACAAGATTAAACTGACCCGGCGGGGACCTGTGATCTCAGATAATTTAAAGGATTTGAAAACAGATAAATTAATGACCTTAAGATGTTCCATGTTTGAAGGAATGGCAAATGAACTTGGGTTGAGATCTGTATTATATTCTAAATCCACAGATGATTTACGACAATCAATCGGCAAGATAACGGCCATCGGCTTGAATTTTACCTATGCAGATACCAAAGGGAATATCGGCTGGCAGGTGTCAGGCAAGCTGCCGGTCCGGTCGGAAAATACCGGCTTGATTCCCTTTGTGGTTAAAGACAGCACAGACAATTGGAAGGGCTGGATCAAGCCGGATGAAATGCCCCAGAATTTTAATCCGGAAAGAGGGTGGCTGGGGACCTGTAACCAAAAAACCGTTGACACCGACTACCCCTATTATTATTCCTCTCATTTTTCCCCTTCATTTCGTTATAGAAGATTAAAACAACTTTTTAATTCCAAGGATAAATTTTCCGTGGACGACCACTGGGATTTTATGCGGGATACTAAAAATCTCATGGCAAAAAAAATTGCACCCATAATGGCGAGTGCGCTTAAACAACATTCCGATACAAAAAAGATGGGGGAGATATTGTCCTCCTGGGATTATCGGGATGATATCGACCAATCAGCCCCTTCAATTTTTCAGTCGGTCTATAGAAATTTTGCGATTCTGGTCTACAAGGATGAGCTGGGGGAGGGGCTTGCATCGGTCATGCTGGGGAACTGGTATTATTGGCAGGAGAGCTTGCTTGCAAAAGTGTTAGAGGGTGAGTTTGAATACTTTGATGATGTTCTGACCCCGGAAAAAGAAACCATGGAGGGTTTGTTCTACCAGGCGGCGTTAAAAACGAGGGAAGAATTTGCAGGAACAATGGGGGAAAACCCTGAAGAATGGCGTTGGGGGAAAATACATAAATTGGAATTTGTGAGCACAATTCGGCAAAAAGGGTTTGGAAAATCGCTTTTGGGGGGTGGATCACACGAATTTGGCGGCTCCGGAGAAACCCTTTACCGCGGATATTATAAATTTAACAAGCCCTATGATGCTTTTGTAACCGCTTCCTTACGGATGGTGGCGGATTTGAGTGATAAGGATAAGGTGGTTGCGGTTCTTCCCGGAGGCACCTCGGGCAGACTGTTTAATAAACACAGAACAGACCAGATTGATTCCTTTCTTAATGGGGGTAAACTTTATTGGTGGTTCAGTGACAGGGAAATAGCAAAACACTCAAAACATGAACTTGTTTTGAATCCTTAAATTCACGGCGGTAGGTTGCCGTGAACCAAAGGTTTGACAATTTTGTGGCTGTGTCTGCGGACGAGAACCGCAGCATTTTGACCTTGGCAGGATAATCGATTTCTTATATTTGGAGCAGCGATCATGGGTAAGTTTATGCGAAGGGCAGGCGTGGGACTGGTAATTGTTATTTTGATCACCATTGGAGCGGGTACCTATTATCTAAACTCAAAAAAGGCGGTCAGATCAGGAAATATAACGCTTCCTGGCCTGGCGGGTCCGGTTGATGTCCGGTTTGATACCTTTGCGGTTCCCCATATCTACGCAAAGAACGAAACAGACGCCTACTATGCGCTTGGGTATGTTCATGCCCAGGAGAGACTCTTTCATATGGAGCTGCTGCGCCGCCTTGCAAAGGGAGAACTGGCCGAAATACTGGGTCCCAAATTGAAATCAACCGATTCTTTTTTTAGAACCTTGAGATTAAATCAGTTCGGACGAGAGTATATGCTAAAAACCGACAAGACCACTCCTACATTTAAAGTCAGCCAGGCCTATCTTGACGGCATAAATCATTATATTCATACCAGGCCTGCCCCCATTGAGTTTGATCTTTTAAAGATTCCCAAGACAGATTATCTGCTGTCCGACATTATCAGTGTTGCCGGCTATATGGCCTACAGCTTTGCCTCGGGATTCAAGACGGATCCGGTGCTTACCTTTATCCGGGATGAGCTTGGTCAGGACTATTTAAGTGATATGGATTACCTTGCTTCAGCTACTCCCCCGTTGAAACTGTTGACAGATACCCACAAATCCCTGGCCCGGATGGCAGGCCTGGTGGCTGATATTGAGACCCGTTATTCTCCGGTTGGATTTTTTGAGGGGAGCAATGCCTGGGCCGTACGGGGGAATAAAACTGTCTCCGGGAAACCCATTCTTTCAGGGGACCCCCACATTGCCCATTCCTGCCCCTCGGTCTGGTACGAAGCCCATCTTGTCACGCCGGACTTAAATTTTTACGGCCATTTTCTTTCGGGCGTTCCCATGGCCCTTATGGGGTTCAACCAGAAAGTTGCCTGGACCCTGACCATGTTTCAAAATGATGACGTGGATCTGTTTGTTGAAAAACCCAACCCCAAAAATTTGGATCAGGTATGGTCTGATGGTAAATGGACCGACCTTGAAATGGAAGATGAAATTATCAAGGTGAAAAATGAAGCGGACCTGGTTTTAAAGGTTAGAAGCTCAAAGCATGGACCGATTATCAATGATATCCTGGATCCGCTGAACACGGAAAAAAGACCAGTTGCTGTTTCCTGGGCCTTCCATGATTTTGGCAATGACATATTGAGCGGATTCTACGAACTTTCCCATATCGATACGGTTTTTGATGCACCGGATGCCCTTAAAAAAATCCATGCCCCCGGGTTGAATTTTGTGATGGGCGATGCAAGCGGTAATATCGGATGGTGGGCTACTGCAAAGCTGCCCAAAAGGCCGGGTCATGTGGACCCCAATTTTATCCAGGACGGCTCAGACCCTGCCAATGACTATATCGGGGCCTGGCCGTTTGAGGCGAATCCGCAATTTATCAATCCTGCATCGGGCATTATTGTTTCGGCCAACCACCAACCCCAGGATTTTGGCAATGGCATAGTACCGGGATATTATAACCTTGATAACCGGGCAAAAAGGATTGAAAGATTGCTGGGCCAGAAAGAGAAAAACTGGTCCCCAAAGGATATGGAAGCCATTCAGCTGGATACGCAGTCGGCATTCTATAAACGCATCAAAGAACTACAGGTTGAGGTGCTGAAAAGCATCCCGGCCATTCAACAGGATGCTATTTCAAAAAAAGCCTTTGACGATTTTGAACGCTGGGATGGGTTTCACCGTCTTTCTACCCGAGGGGCGGCTGTCTTTTACACCCTTCATTATTACCTTGCAAAAGCTATGTTTGAAGATGAGCTGGGAGAGGACCTTTTCAAAGCATTTTTAAGGACACGCCTTCCGGACAAGGCAGTTCTTAAAATCATGGGGCTTGAAAACTCTCCCTGGTGGGATGACAGGACCACCTCAAAAAAAGAATCTCAACGAGATATGGTCTCAAAGGCCTGGTTCCAGGCCATTGATGCTTTAAAGCAAGCTTCCGGCAATGATCCTGAACGATGGGTCTGGGGGGATCTTCACACGGTGGAATATGTCCATGCCATGGGCCGGAAAAAACCCCTGGACAAATTGTTTAATATCGGTCCTTTTAAAATTGAGGGATCAAGGGATGTCCCCAATTATCAGGGGTTCAGGATAGGCCCTCCACCATTTGACGTATACATTGGACCCTCCACCCGACGAATCTTTGATTTTGCAGACCCGGATCATTCCCTGGGAATTAATCCAACCGGCCAAAGCGGATACTTTTTTGATTCTCATTATGATGACCAGGCCCAGATGTACCTGACGGGAAAATATCGAATCCAATTGATGGACAAGACAGAAATAGAAAAGGCAACCGCCTCTTTGTTAAAATTGATACCATAAACGCACCCTTTAGGACAGGTTCAATGCAGTGATCCGGGGGGGTGTGGTTAAAGATTTGCGAGCAACAAAATGAAACCCAAAGATGTGACCATAAGACCGGAGATGGATTCCATTGCGTTTCCGAGAAGACGGTGCCGCCTGCTATTATGATCAGATAATTTGAGAACGGCTGCTTTGCCTGACATGCCGGCCAGCACAACCAGGGTAATGGTTGAGGCCATTCCTGCTGCAATGCAGATGCCCAGAACAATACCCAGGCCGGTTAGATTTAAGGAGATGGCAAATAACATGACCATCACCACACCCGGGCATGGAACCATGCCAACTGCCAATGCCGTTGCAAATGGATTGGCAAACAGTCGTGTCTGTTTTTGAGTCGCCCTGGCGGAATCATTGAACCATGTGAACAGGCTTTTGATGAAAATAATTAACCCAATAAGTGTGATCAATGAAAAGCTGATGATCTGGGTGATATGGGTCATGTTTTCAAGAGAGCGGGTAATGCTTGTGTGTAGAATATATTTAACGGAAAGGACAAGCATGATACCTGAAACCCCGTGGGTTATGGCCACAAGGTTCCCAAAAATCAGGCTTTGGTGCAGGCTTGGTTTGCAAGATAAAATATAGGACAATGCAACGGCTTTCCCATGTCCCGGACCTGCTGAATGGACAACCCCGTAAAGAAATGCCATCAGGGTCAACAAAAGCAGGGGCGCTATCTTTTTTTTAGCAGTTGCCTCCCGAATCAGTTGGGACATTTTTTCCCTTAGCTGTTGTTGCCAAAAAACAATTTTAACGAAGAATTTGCTTTTTACGGGAAGCACCATGGTTTTATGATGCGTTTCCGGTTTTGAAGTGAAGGGATTTTGGGCCGCTCCAACGGATACGTTAGAAAGTAACAATAAGAAAATACAAAACAGGAAAATACAAAACAGGAAAATACAAAACAGGAAAATTGATTTTTTCATTTATTTTTGCCTGAAACTTACAAATATTGCCAGGGGGTTAACGGTTTCATAATAAATTAATGTGGACTTATCTCTTTCCACTTTTGTTTCGATTGTAAAAAGATCCGCGCCTTGTATTTCCAAATGCTTTCCTTCCGGAAAATAGATCGCCGAATAATATTCCGGATCATAGGGTGACAGGGTGATTTTTTTTTGGGTTTTTATTGCGCTTACATGACAGGGGATAAAAAAATCATATATGAGTTGGCCATTGGTGAGGGTGGCATTAAAATCTTTGACAAACTTAACCACAAAGGGTTTGTCATCAATTTTCATGTGAATATAATAGTTATGGGTGGCAATATATCCAAAGGCTTTTTCTTTGATCGTTGCAACTTCATTTTTATCCAGGATGCTGTTTTTATCCGTATCAAAATCTTCACAAATCATTGTGGAAAACATTTCATCAAACTTCCAGTGTATCTTAACACCTGCAAGTCCCTTTTCATCGAATATCATCTTTGTTTCCTGCTCAATAAACACATGGGGATGTGCCAAGACTGCCTGGGCACCGATGAAAATAACACATAAGGGTATAAACACCCTATATAAAAACCAACCCATTGTTCTGATCATTCAACGCTCCTTATCTAATATAGCTGAGAGTTCCTCTGGGTTATTATCTGATATATATGATTTTTTCAAGATGCTGGATCTTTAATCGCAAGCTTTTAAGGAGTACTCTGGGACAGGTTTAATGCAGTGATCCGGGGGGCAATGATCAGGCCGGACTGCCCACAAGAATTATATGGAG
Organism: Desulfoconvexum algidum; assembly: GCF_055382125.1. Classification (NCBI taxonomy): domain Bacteria; kingdom Pseudomonadati; phylum Thermodesulfobacteriota; class Desulfobacteria; order Desulfobacterales; family Desulfobacteraceae; genus Desulfoconvexum; species Desulfoconvexum algidum. The sequence continues at coordinate 1,181,353 of NZ_AP042394.1, forward strand.
GTCACAGACATTGGTATTGGTGGGGCCGGTTTTGTAGAGTCCGTTTATGGCTTCGAAAAAATGATAGGAATCATTGTTTTTAAGGTAGGCGTTAATGGAGAGTCCGGCCGCGGCTGCCTGCTCAAGTATTTCCAAAGAGGCAAATGCGCCGGCTGCATCCGTGGGACCGTCATTGCCGTCCGTGGAGGCTGCCAGAAAGGTTATGGTATCGAACAGGTCTGGTCTTCGCCTTATTTCCTCCAGAAAGGCCAGGGCCATCTCCTGGTTTCGACCCCCTTTCCCGCTTCCCTGGAGGGTGACCACCGGCTCTCCGCCTGAAATAATGCACACAGGTTTTTGGGCCAGCATGCCTGACAATGCCGTATCAATGGCAATGCCGCTGAGAAATTTTGCCACCTGTTTTGCCTCCCCGGTGATGCGGGATGTCAGGAACACCACATTGTATCCCAGGTTGCGGGCTTTTGCCCCGGCAGCTTCCATGGCAAGCTGATTGGTTCCGATGAGGATATTGTTGGATTGCCCAAGGGCTGGATCTCCCTGTTGGAGGGTTTCAGCAATTTTTCCCCGGCTGCCAAGTATCAGCGCCTCCAGGGCCGGCCCGGGGATGTCAGCTCTAATGGTATATTTATCAAGGATGGCCAGGGCATCGTCAAAGGTGGTGGGATCCGGTGCCGTGGGGCCCGATGCAATACTGCTTAGATCATCGCCCACCACGTCGGAAAGAATAAAACTTAAGTTGGCGGCGGGGAAGATCTGTTGGAGCAGGCGGCCGCCTTTGATACCGGAGAGGTGTTTTCGAATGCAGTTGATCTCGGTGATGTCAGCCCCGCATTCCAGAAGGGTACGGGTGACCTTTTGTTTGTGGGCAAGGGTCAAGGCCACGGCTTCCCCTTGGGCGTCGCAACATAGGGGCAGTGGCAGCAGGGCGGATCCTCCCCCTGAGATCAGGGTAATTACCAGGGTTTGGGCATCGGCTTTTTTTGCCAGTTCCATAATCCGGGCAGCGCCGGTAACGCCGTTTTTATCCGGCTCGGGATGTCCTGCCTCCAGGATTTCCACCCGGTCCAGGGGCGTTGTATGTTGGTACTTGACAACAATAAGTCCCTGGGTGATCCTGTCGCCCAGAATCTTTTCAAACGCCAGGGCCATGGGAGCTGTGGCTTTGCCTGCCCCGATAATGAACACCCGGGTGTACCCTGATAGATCAATGGCGTGGTTGTTCCCTTCAAGATTAACCTCCAGGTGGTTTTCCGTGAGATGGACATGGTCCATGATCATCTGAAACGGGTCGACCCGGCTTAATCCGGCTTTGAAGATGGTATCCAAATGCTGGTGGGGTTCAGGAGTGGTCATGGTATCTTTCTTTCCGTAAAATGGTAACTTATGGGCAGGCATCCTGTTCGGCAGGTTATAAACAATTAACTGACGAACAGGGTGCTTCCTGTCCGGTTGGCGACAAAATGATCGTTGCCGGCTGAGAGAAGATTAATAGCGACTTCTCCTGTGCAGTGGCAGGCACTGATGATCTTGATGGAACTATTTGCCAGATATTGGATGGACAGATCAAGGTTCTCCTTTCCGGCTTCCACCAGATGGGTTCCGCCCAGGACCGCATGGATCGGTTTTTTAAGAAAGGATTGCGCCGCATCCAGTATGTTTTTCATACCTGGATGGGAGCATCCCAGGATAACCACCAGTCCTTTGGGGGTATCCAGGGCAAGGCAGATCTCGTCTTCAAATAGATCCTGGTGGAATGTGCCGTCCTTGAGCAGCATGAACCGGGGATTAATGACTTCATCGGCGTGAACCCTTGGAAATTTTGTCAGGATAAAGATGCCGGGGAAAATTTGCGTGACCTGCTCTTGAACCGTTTCGTGCCTGATTTCCTTAACTGCAAGAAACTGCGGGTCAAAGTTGTTTCCCAAAAATTTACTGGTAGACGGGCTGACACCGTATTTTTCGTCAAAAAAGCCCTTGCCGGTATAGAAGGTGAATTGGGTGGTGATGTTTGTCAATGCCCTAAAGCCCCCGGAATGATCATAATGACCATGGCTGATGGCCACGGCATCAAGGCGTCCAAGATCGATGTCCAATTGCCGGGCATTTTCCAGGAATGCTCCGGACTGGCCGGTATCAAACAGAATTTGGACCCCGTCCTTTTCAATAAAAAATGAAAGTCCATGTTCCGATGCAAGGGATTTATTTTCTCCCGGGTTATTTTCAATCAGGGTGGTGATTTTCAGTGGCATGGTAATTTCCTGTAGAATGGGTGCTATAGATTTTTCTTGTTAAAGATATCTATTGTTCAGTCGTCTGCTTGTCAGATTAATTGTGTACAGCGTTCTGATCATGGTGTCAAAAATTATTATATAGAAAATCATTTGAACAAAATATTATTATCGTCTTTTATCGGATAATTCTGACATGGTTGGTATTTATTCGTGCATAAAGCGTGTCACCGGGTTTCGGATAAAGTCCGGCCATCATATTCCGGGTTGAATTCACCTCCAGCAATGTCTGCCCGATTTTAACATTGAGCGCCCAGGTTTCCCCCTCACATTTTATTCGTTCAACCCTGGTTTTAAATAAATTGTCACCGTTCAGGTTGTTCGGAGGGGTATTGTACAATAAAATTTCTTCGGGCCGGACTGCAACATTAACCGTTTCTCCTTTTACAGCGGCATCTTTGGAGAAAAGATTAAAATTATCAATTTTAAGACAGGTCTTATTGTTAATTTTTTCTTCAACAACCGCTTCCAGAAAGGATGCCCCCATAAAATCGGCTACAAATTTATTGGCAGGCCGCTCAAAAAGTTCTTTGACCGTTCCAAACTGGATAATCTGTCCTTTTTTTAAAATAGCTGTTTTGTCAGCCAGGGTCCAAAGGTCTTTCATATCATGGGTCACATGGATAACCGTGGTGCATTTTTTATCAATCACATCACACAGAAGCTGACGGATCTCTCTTCTTGTGGTTGGATCAAGGGCTGAAAAAGGCTCATCCATGAGCAAAAGCCTTGGATTGACAACCAGGGAACGCGCCAGAGCCGTGCGCTGTTGTTCCCCGCCGGAAAGTGTCGCAGGTTTTCGGTCCAGGAGATGCTCAATCTTCAGGCTTGCCGCAATATCTGCAACTTTTTCTCGGATAATACTTTTTTCAACTTTTCTTAACCCATAGGCAATATTTTGGAATACGGTTAAATGGGGCAGGAGGGCATAGTCCTGATATACAATACCAATCCCTCTCTTTTCAGGCAAATCGTTCACAATATCACGACCATCCAAGATAATTTTGCCTTTTTTCGGGTTGAAAAATCCTATTATACATTCAAGTAAAATACTTTTCCCGGAACCTGTCGGACCTATAACGACTGCATAATCCCCCTGGTCCAGGTTCAGATCAAGGGATTTTAATTCAAACTCGCCCAGTTTTATACTTAAATTTTCAATACTTAAATAACTCATATACTGGCCTCTGATTTTTCAAATACCAGGATGGCAATAAACGATACAATGACAAGAATAATACCCGAAGTGATTGCCATTGGCATATTCCCGTAGGAAATATTTAGATACAGTGTAATCGGAAGAATTTCAGTTTGCATATAGGATCCGCCGGCAAGAATTAAAACAGTTCCAAAGGTCCCGATACTGCGGGCGAATGCAATAATGGTTGCCGCCAGCAGGCCGCTTTTTGCCAGGGGAAGAGATACCCTTAAAAAGGTTTCAAACATGGAATATCCCAGGCTTCGCGATACAAATTCCAGGCGGGGATTAATATAATCAAATGTTGATTTTATAATCCTGACAGAATAGGGCAGGGCGGTGAAAAACTGGGCAACAACGATGCCTTGTTTGGTGAATACAAAATCAAAGCCTGCTGCCCCGAGAATTTTTTGTATTTCAGGTTTGCCAAACAGCAATAGCAGGCATAATCCCAAAACCAGTTCGGGAAATGCAATGGGAAGATCAATGATGGTCTTGACAATGCTTTTTCCCCAAAAATCAATTCGTGAAAGGGAATACCCCGTGGGAACCGAGACCAGAAACACTAAAAAAGTGGATAAAAGGCTTGTCCATACGGTCAGTTTCAGGGAGAAAAGCATTTCTTTGCTGAGCAGGCATTCCCAGATCTCAGCAAAGGTTGGGACCAGGATGAGAGAAAATATAGCGGCCAATAACAGGCAGGTCAGGCTGATGGGAAGAACGATCAAGACCAGCTTGAACCAGGTCAGTCTGTGCATCTTTTAAATCCCCATTTTTCCCAAACCTCAATGGCCTTGTCCGAGGCAATATAGTCGTTAAACTTTTGAGCAAGCACCTGGTTTTTTGAACAATTGGTTACGGAACTGGGAACGGTTTTAATGACATTATCTTGTTCAGGAATCCGGATCACTTCCACTTTTCCTTTGTCCTCTGCCCAGGCCACAACATCTTCCCAGATAATGGCAGCTTGAACCCGATTCATTGCCACATAAATTAACAATTGGTTCACCGTGGGCCCTGAAACCGCCACTTGCTTTTTTACCTGGTCATACAATTTGTTTTTCTCGAGCAGTTTTTTTGAAATTTTTCCAATGGCACAGGCTTTTGGGTCACCAAGGGTGATTTTAACATCTGAGCGGCCCAGATCTGCAAGTGTCTTAATGTTGCCGGGGTTTCCTTTTGGCACCACAATAACCGGGATATGTTTGACAATCTTTCGATCTGTTCCCGGTTTGATCCAGCCATTTTTTTTTGCATCATTGGTGTATTTTTCGGCACCGGGAATAAAGACATCACAACATCTGCCCATACCCAGCATCCCGAAAATCTCTCCTGATCCGCCATAATGTACCTTTATTGTTACACCCTGCTCTTTTTCAAAATCAGCCCTTAATATCTCCATGGGTTTCATTAACCCAGCGCCTGCATATATGGTTAAATCTGGACCTGCCCAGGCTGGGATCGCAAGAAGAGACAAAATTAAAACGTATAGGAATCGCATAGGGTACCTCCATAAATATTAAATTTATTTGTGTGGTACCACCAGGGTTTGTTATTGTCAATGTTAATGAAAGAATCCATTTATATTAAAACAAACGAACCAATTATAACCAAAAACAACCAAAATTATAGGGATGGCTAAAGATTTTTATGAGGGGCGGAAGAATTTTCTTTAATTATATTGAGGTTTATTGTAACCAGAGAAGGAAACATTTTGCCAATGACTGAAAAAACGCCTGCTCACTGTGAGCCGGCATGGTATGGCCTGAAAAAAAATAGCTCAACCGGGGAAGGAAAAAAAATGAAGTATATTGGAGCACATGTGAGTACCAGCGGAGGCGTTGAACACGCCCCCCAAAATGCGCAAAGTATCGGTGCAAAGGCCTTTGCCATGTTTACCAGGAATCAGAGACGGTGGGTGTCAAAACCCCTGACCGACAAAAATATCAGCCAATTCAAGGAACACTGCAAGAAGGGCGGTTATGATCCCGGGCACATCCTTCCCCATGACAGTTACCTGATCAACCTGGGGCACCCGGAAGCAGCCGCCCTGGAAAAATCAAGGACTGCTTTTCTTGACGAGATGCAGCGCTGCGAACAACTGGGCCTCCAATACCTGAACTTTCACCCGGGAAGCCATCTGAACAAAATGGATCCCGATCACTGTCTGGAGCGGATCGCCCAATCGATCAATCTGGCACTGGAAGAAACAGCCGGCGTCACCGTGGTCATCGAAAACACTGCCGGCCAGGGAACCAATATGGGACATCAATTCGAACACCTGGCAAGGATCATCGAAAATGTTCAGGACAAGCGCCGCATCGGGGTCTGCCTGGATACCTGTCACACCTATTCTGCCGGGTACGATATTAAGACAGCCCAAGCATTTGAAAACACACTCGAGACCTTTGACGATCTGGTGGGTATCTCCTATCTCAAAGCCATGCACCTGAACGATTCGAAAAAAGTTTTTGGAAGCCGGGTGGACAGACACGAGTGCATCGGAAGGGGGTCACTGGGGCTTGAACCGTTTAAATTCATCATGAACGACCCCCGTTTTGACCATATCCCCATGGTCCTTGAAACACCGGATCCCTCCATCTGGGAGGAGGAGATCAAACTTCTCTATGGCCTGATGGAATAAATACCGTGACAGGATCAATTCCGATTGTTTTTTATGCCTGTCTTTTTATCTTTGGCGGTTAATCGTCCTCCAGAGCTGAAAACATTGTCTCAACATATGACTGCATGGACTCCAATTCCGCAAGGTAGGTGTCCAGGGCTGCATACTCCGTGGCCATGGTTTCATATTTTTTATCTATGATCGCCAGTTGATCCTCATAGGATTCTTCCAGGCGACTGATTGTTTCGTCAATCATATCGATTTCAGTGGAGATATAACCATCTGACAGGGCATAATTCCCGATGGCATCATTAAGAAGATCGGCCAGACCTGTTTCGGTGTCAGTGCCTAAAAGCAGGTCCTGGACATCTTCAAAATTATCCAGCAACTGCTCGCTTAAGGTGTCCGCATCCAGGGTGAGGGTGCCGTCGTCCTCGAATTCAATCCCCAGATCAATAAGACTTGTGATGCTGCCGCCGGTACTGATGGTGGTGCTGAACAAACTCTGGAGGGCCTGTTCCAGGAGCCTTGCCGTCGAACTCTGGGCCAGGGTGCCCCAGGTTTCAGTATCTTCGTCATAATCATCGTTTTCGTCTATTTCCGCTATCAGGGTGTTGTAGGTTTCGACCAGGCTGGTAATGGCATCTTCCACAGTGCCGGTACTGACACTTACGCTGACTGTGGTGACGCCGGTGGAATAAAGGGATAGGGTCACTCCGCTGATAACGTCGGTCAGGCTTGTGTTCTCCTGGCGTTGATAGGAAATCCCGTCCACCGTGATCTCGGCATTCAGGGAAGAGGAGGCAGGCGTAATTTCCTGGGTTTCTGAAAAACCCAGTGTGGCCGATGCGGTACTGCTCGCATCCTCCCACATGATATTGAGGCCCTCAAGGGTGCCGGCTTCTGATATGGTCATCTCTCCCGTATCCTCATCAATTTCGACCTGATAATCCTTTCCTTCTCCATTGAGGCTGGATTCGTTTTCAAGTGCAAGTTCAACAGCATCGGCCAATTCCTCTGCGGTGTCGTAATCCCCCGCCGCAATCTCGGCGGTGAGGGTGTCCCCATACCCGTCCCCGGTATCTTCCTGGAAAACAATGGTGTTGTTGGTCGTGTCGATGGTCACATCCGTGTCAAAGGAAATGGCTGAGTCTCCGGTCATGGAATAGCCGCTGCCGTTTGTCTCGGTCAGGGCCAGGCCAGACGGCTCGCTGATAATGGTGATCCGATTGTCTTCACCGCTATCATCGGCTGTCAGAACCAGTTGATAGGGGTTGTCTCCGGTGCCGGTATCAATGACGGTGGCGGTAACACCAGGATTGTCTTCATCTTCATTGATCCTCTCGGCCAGCCCTTCAAGGGTGGTCTCGGCCGGTATGGAAATTGTATACACCTCCCCATCCCCCGTTGTAAACGAAAGTTCAGACACAGGCGCTGCAAATCCAAAGGAAGAATCAGATCCTGATACACTGACACGGTTGTCCTCTCCGGTTTCTCCTGAGGCCGCCTCAATACGGATGCTCGTTGTGCCATCGTCGTCGGTATATGTCGAGGCTGTGACCAGTGCGTTGCCGTCATCATCCTGGTTGCCTGTGTCGGAATTTATGGCCGAGACCAGTTCTGCCGCAGTCATGCCACCGGTTGTCCCGGTAATGGTAAAAGTTTGGGGGTCATCTTCAGGACCGTATTCAATATCAAGGGTTTCCCCGTCTGCCAGGACAATGTCCGTATCTGCAAATCCTGCAGTGGATTCTTGAACCGTGGGTACGTAGACAGAAGCGGTTTCAGAGGATGTTCCTTCGGACACATAGGTGCTTGCGGTGGCCAGGCGGCTGGTTTCAACCCGGTGGGACCCGGTGTCGGTGCCGTCCACAGCCGTGGCGGTGATCAAGTCTGAGTCCGACACGGTAACCGACCGATAAAGATAATTTGAGGATAAAGAAAGGCTCAGGCTGCTGGTCTTCATGGAAAGCAAATCGTTGAGCACCGTGTTGAGCGATTCCTCTACGGCGGTTTGCTCTTCAACTTCAGTCACCTTCAAGTCATTTATGGCTTCATCAGCCTCCCGCTGGGTATCCAGCATCGTCTGGAGGTCCAGTGATGATCCTAATCCCAAAGAAGTAATTGATCCGGTTGCCATGGCGGTGTCTCCTTAAATCAGATATAGGGTAATTTTTGCCCAGTGTTTTAGGGCTGTTATCGAGTGAATTCCATAACAACTTTAATGGTCCTAAGCCTTTAAAATCAAATGTCTCAACAAATTAGTTTCTGCAATATCCCGGCAGGGCAGGCGTTCTATTTCCCCTCAAAAAAACCAAGGCGATGAGACTTATCCAAGCGAAAAAAAATATCTTTCCAGGCCAGACCCGTCCAAACGGCTCAACTAAGTATTTAGAAGGGACTAGGTAAAATTTTCCGATTCTTTATTGATAAAACCTTTTGTAGAAAAGGCGATTAGATTCTTTTTGCCAAAAAGTATCACCTGTTTATTTACAAAAAACTAGTTAAATCGCACTTGTCTCTATTCTGCACAAGCAGTTTTCACCAGGAGAATTCATCGAAACTATGTTCCCTGTTGAGGACAGATTCAATCGAACCCAATCCGATGATACAGGCCAAAGTTTGCTCGGGTCCAATTCCGCCACACAGGTTCAGTGGCATTTTTATTGTTTAATTAAGATGGCAAGATAGTTTTTTGGACCGGAAATAACCACAGCAAATTTATGCTGATCAGATAAGGAGGTGACATGTCAGATTCATCCGTTGAAAGCGCTGCACTGAGTGCGCTCCAATCAAGCTACACCGCGTATGAAACAGAAGACACATCCGACAGTACCACCTTGGGCAAGGATGATTTTCTGACACTGCTTTGTGCCCAGCTTGAGAACCAGAACCCCCTGGACCCAACCGATACCAGTGCGTTTACGGATCAGCTGGCCCAGTATACACAGGTGGAAGAGCTGATGAACGTGAACGAAAATCTGGAGACAATGATCGAAAGCGCCACCGAGTCCGCCGATTCCTCTACCAATGCCACGGATTATATCGGCATGCAGGTTACCGGGGAGGTCAATACCATGACCATAGAGGACAGCAGCGTCACCTCGGGATTCTACTCCCTGTCCGAGGCCGCCGAGGTTGTTGTTGTGGTCTCGGATGCGGATGGTGAGCTGGTGACAACCCTGAGTGAAGGCCAGCAGGATGCCGGATCCTTTCTGATCACCTGGGATGGAACCGATTCCGCCGGAGATGCCGTGGATGAAGGTACCTATACCTATGCTGTTATGGCAAACGCAGGGTCCGGCTATGAAGAGGTCTCCTCAACCATCACCGGAACAGTGGATGCGGTGGCCTACCAGAGCGGCACCCCCTATCTGGTGGTGAGCGGGGTGCTGCTTGACCCCTCATCCCTTACCTCTGTGACTGAATCTGATGCGACTGCTTCCGATGATACGGCCACCTCCGTTCTGGAGTATCTGGGCACAACCATAAGTTCAAACTATCCCATTGTCCAGGTCGATGATGGCGTATTAGAAGGCGATGACCTGGAATACTACCTGGAAACCGCTTCGGATGTCACGGTCACCGTTTATAATGCCAGCGACGAAGCCGTGGCCACCATTGATGTGGACTCAGATGATACTGTGGCCGGGGATAACTCGGTCTCCTGGGATGCCCTGTCAGATACCGGTTACCAGGTGTCTGACGGGCTTTACTACTACACGGTGGAGACCTCAAGCGGCACCTCGGCCACCACGGCCATATCCGGCGAGGTAACGGGAATTCAGTACGTAAGCGGCGTGCAATACCTGGCATTGGGGGAATCGGGCCGATTGGTCTCCCTTTCCACGGTTACATCTGTCGAATGAAGATCGGTTTTGTCATCACCATGAACTTAACTTCTGCCATTAACCATAAGGAGCACCCCCAATGTCTTTAACCAGTTCCCTTTATACCGGCACCAGCGGCCTGAGCAATACGAGTAAGTCTCTCACGGTCACCAGTAATAATATCGCAAACATTAATACCGTTGCATTTAAAAAGAGCACCACCACCTTTGCAGACACCCTTTACCAGACCGTCGGGACCCAGGCGGGAGCCGCCCAGGTAGGACTTGGAATGTCGGTTGCCGACGTGTCTGAAGTTTTTACAGACGGCTCCCTTGAGTCAACCAGTAATTCTACGGATCTGGCCATCGGCGGGGATGGTTTTTTCGTTGTCTCCCAGGCAGGATCCGACGAAACCTATTATACCCGGGCGGGTGAGTTTTCCTTTGACGAGACCGGTGCCCTGGTTACCTCCGCTGGGTACATTCTCCAGGGGTGGGAGGTGGATGATGACGGTGATGCGGTTGGTGCTGTGACCGACCTTATACTCACCGCATTCACCAGTTCGCCCGAGGAGACCGAGGAGATGACCATCGTAGCCAACCTGGATTCCGATGCAGATTCCAACAGCGTTGTTCTGTCCAATGTATATGAATACGAAGAAGGAGAGGACACCACGGTCGCATCGGATACCTATGAGTACCAGAGTGTGGTCACCGTCTATGACTCTCTAGGCTCTGCCCATGAGGTTACGGTTTATTACGATAAGATATCCGATACTGACTGGGAATACATCATCGTGTCCGATGCTGATGAGGATAACCGGAGTCTGGTCGAGGACACCACCTCCCAGGGGCTTCTGGCCAGAGGGACCATTGAATTTTCAGAAAGCTCAGGCGAGATCGTCAGTATGACCATGGAAGAGTTCACCGGCCGGGTGGGCAATGTTTTAACCACCGGTTCCAACTCCGTGGATGACATCAATTTTGAAATCGAAGATTCTGAAGCCATGCTCCTGGACGGATACGGCATTGAAATGGCCTTTGACGGCGACAATTGGGTCCTGGATACAACCACCTTGCCAGACGCTTACGCGGATGCCGAGATCATCTATTCCGATGACCAGAATATTTACATCATGCTGGACCCCACCAGCAGCGGCGGTGAGGAAGAAGCAGACCTGAAAATCCAACTTGACCAGGATTCCGTGGCCGGGGACACCATCTCTTTTGACATCAACGACACCACGGATCTTCATATCCAGGACCTTGAAAGCGTTGTCTATACCGGAGACGCAGCCAGCAATACCACACTTGAAATCAACGACCCCAGCGTCATGACCCAGGATGCCGAAGACGTCAGCATCCTCTGGAATCCGCTCACCGAAACCTGGCAGTGGAGCAACCCGGAAGAGGCAGAAGAGGCCGGCACCCTGGTGACGGATTTGTCAACAAATAGTACGACCTTAGCGACCACCGACGATATCATAGAAATCACCAATGCGGCTGCCCTGACCATGACGGTGGAAGATATTGAGCTGATGTATGACGGCACCGAATGGGACTGGAACGAAGCCCTTAAGGAGGATGATTTCACCGATGTCACCAATACCCTTGACTCGGAAAACGACATGACCCTGGAGATCATTACCGCCGGGGAGGAGGGGGCGGTGGCCACCACCAATGATATTGTTCTGACGTGGAACGACGCCACCTCCCTTTGGTCAGCGTCGACTACCAGCGGTCTTACTGTGGCCGTTGTGAATGCAGAAAGCAGTGATACCCAGGTTCAGGTTACGATTGGCGACACCACCACCTCGGGCGAGGCCTCCACCATCCAGTACACCTTTGATTCAGCTGTCAGTGACGGCCAGACCGTTTCCTTTGGCATCGACCCCACCCCGCCTGCCGAATATGGCAATGCTGAAATTATTACCGACTCAAACGATAATGTGGCCATTGATTTCGACGGCGACGGGTCCACCGACATGACCTTCGACGTCACCACAGCGGGCACCAATGCCCCGACAGCCGGGGACACTTTCAGCTTTGATGTGGACCCGGACGTGCCGCCTGCCGAATACAGCAATGCCACTCTTTCCGGGGACGAGACAACGGCGATCATCGACCTGGACGGATCAGACGGCGAGGATGACAGTGAGGATCTTGTATTCACCTTTGCCGATGACTTAAAGACCGGAACCGATACCGACCCCCTGGCGGATCAGAGCACCATCACCTTTGACATTTCAGGGTCCAGTGCATGGCGGGAAGTTACGACGGATGAAGCGGACGATACCGGGTATTTTCAGTTTACCACAGACTTTTTGGGCGGGGAGTTCGGCTCTACGGAAACAGATATTTCCTTTAATATCGGCTCTGAGTGGGACGGAAACAATTGGGTAAATGATTCCCTTTCCACCACCCAGTATGCCAACTCTTCTTCCACCACCTACCAGGATTCCGACGGATATCCTCCGGGAGATCTTTCAGGGGTGGAAGTGGCGTCCGACGGCACCGTGTCCGGAAGTTATTCCAATGGTCAGACACTGGACCTGTTTAAGATTGCCCTGGCCGATTTTGTCAATACCGGCGGGTTGATCAGCGAAGGGGGAAACCTTTATTCGGCAACCACTGAAAGCGGGTCCGCCATCACAAACACAGCCGGGAGTAACGGGTTGGGCGAGCTGAGCTCCTATTCCCTTGAGATGTCCAACGTGGATATATCCGATGAGTTTGTTTCAATGATCGAGCTCCAGAACGCCTATGAGGCCAATGCAAAAATTATCACTACCGTGGATGAGATGATGAGTACGGTAATTGCCATGAAACGATAGGAAGGTGAATCATGATACCCTTGTTTAAAGAAACTGTAGAGATAGACGGATTGGATACCCTGGAAAAAAAAATGGTCCGGGCCCTGGCCCTTCACCGGGAAATGAAAAAATTATTGGAAGCCGAGTATGAGGCAGGAGAAAAATACGATACCAGGGAACTCAATAAACTGATCCTGAGAAAAAATAATTGTGTCAGCCGTTTTGAGCACCTGGTGGGTTCCATCCGCGACCAGCTAAAGCGCATGGGAGGAAGAAATCTGCCCCGAACCTGCCCAAGGACCCTGGTAAACCGGCTCAAGGCAATTCCGGAATTTAACCCGGATCTGGACAAAACCCTGCTGGCCCTGGCAAGGGCCCTTGAGGCTGAAAATCTGGCGCTGATAAGAGAAACCCGCAAAAACATGGCCATGTTAAAGGGGACAATCAAACGACTTTGGGCGGTATCACAATATGCCCATCAGGGAAAACAGCCATGAGCACCCTCAGTGCCATCCTGAATACTGCCGGTTCTGCTCTTAGTACCTACCAGGCTGCCCTCAGCATCACCGGGCAGAATATTGCCAATGCAGACAGTACCGGGTACACCCTCCAGACCGTCGAATACACCACCTCCTCAACGGTCTCAGCAGACGGGCTCATATACGGGACCGGGGTAACCGTGTCATCCATCACCCAGGAGATCAACCAGCTTCTGGAAAACCAGCTGACAACCCAGCTGTCCACCCAGGCCTTCCTGGATGAGGAACTGGTCTACATGACCCAGATCGAGGACCTTTTTGCAGAAGGTACTGATGACAGCCTCAACACCCTTCTGGACAACTATTGGAGCGCCTGGGAAGATCTGAGCAACACCCCGGCCGACGACACGGCCCAGGATCAGGTTTATGAAACCGGCCTGGCCCTGGCCGAGCGGCTTAATGCCATTGATTCCTCCCTTGACAGCTACCTGACCGACCTGGACCAGGAAATTACTTCCGGTGTCAGTGAGATCAATGCATTGACAGCGGAACTTGCCAGCCTGAACCAGGCCATCTTGTCGGCGGAAAGTTCAGGCGCCAACGCCAATGACCTAAGCGATGAGCGCAACACCCTGGTGGATGAACTGGGAGCACTCATCGACATCGACATCACCACAAAGGAGGACGGCTCCTATTTGATCACCACCACCGGCGGACTTCCCCTGGTGGAGGACCAGATCTCCCATTCCCTTGAGATGAAAGAAAACCAGGTTTACTGGTGCGGGAACTCCGGAAGCGACTATGATATTACCGATGGCATTTCAGGGGGGGCCATGGCCGGATGGTTGACCATCCGGGATGCAGTGATTCCGGAAATTAGTGCAGAGCTGGACGAACTGACCACGGCGGTCATCTGGACCATGAATTACCAGCACTCCCAGGGGGCTGGGCAGACCTATTTTGAAGGCCCACTGGAGGGCAGTTATGCCTCTGGCGACAGCGGGACCCTGGCAAGCCTCGCCTATGGAAGCAATATCGACTATTCCCAGGATTTTTCCATGGTCATCCAGGACGACTCCTCTGCAGACAGCACATACCAGAGCGTTTTGGTGGATATGGGCATTTCCCGGGCGCAAATCACGGATATCGATGGCAGCGGCCAGGCCGACAGCACCTATGAATTCACCGTGGTGGATGAAGGGGTGCTGGGGGAACAGACAGTGGTTCAGTCCTCAGGAGACGCCCTGGGAGGGATTTCAACCTCGGGCAGTGTGGAAGATGCCCTGGACGCGGCTCTGGGGGACCAGACCCTGACCATCACCACCTCAGACGGCACACAGCAGCTTTTGATCGATGATTCCGGATCGGGTGCCAGCCGCTGTGTAGCCGACATTGCAGAAGAACTGAGCAGCATCGACGGCATCACCGCCTATGCCTCGGCCACCGAGGCCGAGTTTTCCCTGGGCGGGATTACCAATGCCCAGGACGGTGACATTGTCAGTTTCACCCTTTATGTGGATGGCCAGGAAGAAGCGGTAAGTTTTACGGTGGATGCTTCCGAAGGCAGTCTTGAAGCGCAATTTGAAACCGCCCTGGAAACGGCTGTCGAAGCGATAAACGAGGACCAGCAGAACACAGATCTGATGGTGGACGGCACCACGGTCCAAAGCGCCTCGGGTGTCACCATTGGAATCCAGGATTTTGAGGTGATAGACAACGCAGGGGTTGCTCTGGACACTTTTCTAAACTTTGACAGCGATGATACCCTCAGCCTGACCATCGCCACGGACGCATCCACGCCTGAGACCGTGACCTTAACCGTTGATTTGACAGGTGTGGACACTTCTGATTCCGCTGAGGTGGCCCAGGCCTTTTACGATGCCATGGAAGAACAGCTTGCAGACACAAGCTTCACAGCAGAGCTGGACGAAACCACAGGCCAGGTCATCCTTAGAACCACGGACGGATCAGGGCTCAGCCTTTCTTACGCTTCCGGGGATACGGGAGATGACGCCAGTGTGGCAATAACCGCTTTGGGCAGCAGCACGCTCACAGGGGACGGCCAATTGAATTTTAACAATACCGACACCGACGGGGCCACTGCAACCACCACCACAGATGACTATCTTGGGTTTGCCCTGCCCGGATGCGAAGCCAGTGCCGTAAGTTCCGCTGCCGCCCTTGTGGGCGAATCAGGCGGTAGTTATGACACGGCAGCCGTGCTCACCGGCAGCGTGACGATTATCATGGACCCGGATGTGGCAATCACCTCTGACGACACCACTTCAACCGGGCTTTTCGGCACTGCGGGAGAAGCGGGTGACGGCGACAGCATGATCACCCTTGGGGGAACAGACGGGTACACAAATTTTGACGACGGGGATACCATCTCCTTTGAAGTGGACGGATATCCGGTGTCCTATACGGTTACCGATCCTGGCACAGGGCTTGACGATGCAGAGCAGGCCCTTCAGCTTTACACAGCTTTGACGGCAGCCCTGCCCACCGAAGAATACCAGGTGATCCAGAACGGCGCCAGTATCAGCATTGTAAGAACGGTTGAAGCCGATGACCCGTTGGCCATTACAGAGTTTACGGACAATACAGGCGATGACGCCACCCTGGCCGTGTCCACAGGCACCGGCACTGGAGCCGATGCACCGGAAAACCAGCTGCTGGTATCCGGAGATTCCTTGAATGATTTTGCCTCTGCCCAGACCTGGGGGGATCCGGCAATTGTCTATTGGGAAGTTTTTGACAGCAACGGTGATCCCACCGGGGAATCGGGGTATGTGGAAATCGATGAACCCGGGACTGTGGAAATTACGGAAAACGGGGAGACCACCCTGAGCTTTGAGGTAACAGAAGGCAGCCTTGTGGCCGGGAACACCCTGAGGGTCAACACCGATGCCGATGGAACGGTCGACACCCTGGCGCTGGATGTGACAGGAACCGCCAACAACCTTGATGACACCTATGAATTTACCATCACATCCGGGGGTAGCGTTCCGGACAATGGCGAGCCCATTGTGATCGAGTGGTCCTCGGGCACCTCATCCGGCACTATTATTGTGGAGGGCAGCGACGATGAGGATGTGCCTGTCTATGTGGAGGTGGACGGTATGGCCCTGCAGTTTAACAGCGGCACCCTGGTGGAAGGAGACGTGTTTTACGTGACCACGGATACCACGGGCCAGCCCCTTGACGCGGATGATGACGGGATTGGCTCTGCTGACACCCTTTCGGACTGGCATTGGACCATGGATTCTTTTGCCGATGAATTCAACAGAAACGCCGGAGGTGTCACCGCAACGGTGTCTGATGACAACACCCTGATACTTGACACCAACGAAGATTATTGCGCCATTGACAATATCAGCTTCAGTGAAGCCGATGGCATCAGTGAGGAAAACACCAGTATCACGGTCCTGAACTATACGGCCCTGGAAACAGCGGCCGATGACCTGGAGTTCACCCGGACAGATGGGTCCTGGGAAATTTCCAACGACCCCACCGGCACCACCATGCAGATCCTGCCTGAAGGCGGCGATGACAACGGCTTTACAGTGGACCTGGACGGGGACGGAGTCGGGGATATTCAGATCACCTTTGATACGGCTGTATCCGGGGATGGGACTATCCAGGTGGATCTGGTGGCAACGGATTCATCGGATTTCAGCTTTGCCTTTGCCGGGGATGAGGAGGGGGACAGCGGCCTGGCCGCCGCCCTGGGCCTCAACACCTTTTTTACCGGAACCGATGCCGCAAGCATTGAAGTGAACGAGGTTCTGGCCGACGGGGATTACATTGCCTCGGGTATGGTGGATTCTGACACAGGAGAACTGGCCGCCGGAGACAATACCAATGCCCTGGCCATGTCCGATACCCGGAACGATACGATTTCAATGAAGGAATGGGACTATACCCGGGGAGAAGCTGCCACAGCAAGCATCTCGGAAACCAACCTGGATGACTATGAGGCCACCCTGATTTCCGCCATCGGGTCTACGGCATTAAGTGTCCAGACCTCCCTGGATTACGCGGAACTCATGGTGTACCAACTCACCACCCAGCGGGATTCGGTTTCCGCTGTTTCCCTGGATGAAGAGATGATCAAGCTGACGGCCCAGCAGGCGGCGTACTCGGCTGCAGCGAAATTGCTGACCGCTGTGGATGAAATGTTTGCAACCCTTCTGGCCATACGTTGATTTCTGGAACTGATTTACCCGGGCTGTTGTGGGGTATACAAAAAAACCTTTGCCTGCACATGAATTTAGGAGATATGCCATGAGAGTTCCCAGCATCACCATATACAAACAAGCCACCTATCAGCTGAATCAGCTGACCACAACTTTAAGCGAGGCCAATGAGGAGGTTTCCACCGGCATCGCGATCAGTTCCGCCTCGGATGATCCCTCGGGCATGACCCAGGTGCTGAGCATCAATTCTTCCATCTCCTGTCTGGACCAGTACCAGACCAATATTGACCAGGGCCAGACCACCCTGACCGCTGCCGAGACCGCCCTGGACGCCATGGCAGAC
Source organism: Desulfoconvexum algidum (assembly GCF_055382125.1). Lineage (NCBI taxonomy): Bacteria > Pseudomonadati > Thermodesulfobacteriota > Desulfobacteria > Desulfobacterales > Desulfobacteraceae > Desulfoconvexum > Desulfoconvexum algidum. The sequence goes on from NZ_AP042394.1 coordinate 1,199,125, forward strand.
CAGATGCTGGAACTCAACCTTTTATGTTCCCAGCTGGCCACGGCATCGGCCAGTGCCCAGGAAAGAACCGATGCAGCTGACAGCATGCAGGTTTACCTTGATCAGCTGATCGATCTTGCCAATGCGGAATCCTACGGTGGCTATGTTTTTGCCGGTGACCAGAATCAGGTGGCGCCGTTTACCTTTGATGATCCTGACAATGCCACCAGTGTGACCTATGCCGGCAGTGATGATCCCACCTGCATAAAGACTGGCCAGGATACATTGCTGTCCATTGACTGCTGCGGTTGCGACCTGTTCTATGAGGATGAGATCATCGTGGATGAAAGTAACAACCAGATTGTTTTTCAAGAAGACCCTAACACTGGAACGGAAAACATTCTGACCATTGAAGCCATTGTTCCCAGCGGCAGCTATACCCGGGAAGAGCTGGCGCAAATTGTTGAAAACACCATGATTGAGGCGTCAGAGGAAAATGGATACTCTGTGGGCTACGAGGTGAACTATGATGAGACCGGCAACGCCTTTTCCATCGGTACGGACGGAACATCTGACCCGGGGATGGAGACAAGTCTGATCGCTGTGCACACGGATACTGTCCGGATCTCGAACATGAGTGTCAGCGGCGGTGACTACCCGGACATGGAGATTGATATTGTCAACCCCTCTACCCTGACCGAGTATACCCCGGACCCGGAAGGCTCGGAACCTCTGACCCTTACCTATTCGGCAGAAAACGGAAGCTGGACGATTGAAAATGATCCCGGATACGGACTGCCCACGGAAATCGATAGTGACGGACAGACCCTGGAACTGGACGTGAATGACGACGGGGTGGCAGACATTACTATAGATCTCAACGCCACCCCCGAAGACGGGACAAAGGTATCCTTTGATATTGTTGAAGGATTTGAAAACAACAGCATCCTGCAGGATCTCGGGTTTGACAGTGATACGGTGGCCATTGAAACTGCCAAAAGCAGCTTTGCCGTGGCCGATGCCTTTACGGTGACCCCAGGAGAAAACGACACCATTGATTTTATCGAAACCCTGACCGGTGAAGCGGGCGGCTCCACTCAGCTCACCGCCATTATTGAACCTGCCACCTATGCGGACCCGGAATCCTATGCCAAGGCTGTGGAAGATGCCCTGGAAACCGCATCTGCCGAAAGCGGCAGCCGGATCAATTACGAGGTGAGCTACGATGCGGACAACCAGAGTTTTACCATCCAGGAGGATACCGATACGGGTCGCCAGCTGGAATCCTTTGACCTGCTTTTTTCAAGCGGCACAAACAGCGAGGCAACTGCCGCCACCGATCTGGGATTTTACTCCGAAGACGTTTATTCGGGCCCTGTGGAGGGGGAAGCTGCCACCTGGAGTATTTTCGATACCCTTTTTGATCTTGAAGAATCCCTGGCAGCCAATGACGTGGATGGCATTCAGAAGGCCATGATCCGGTTGGAAAACCATTATGAAAGTCTCACCAGCAGCATGGCCTCTGTGGGGACGGCCTATTCCAGCCTGACGGCCACAGAATCCACGGCATCTGATACCGAGACCTCCCTGACCATACAACTCTCAAGTGTTCAGGATGCAGATACCGTGGCAGCGATCATGAAACTTAATTCCGCCGAGACCGTGTACGAAGCTGCCCTAAGTTCCTGTTCGAGCATCATGGGGCTGAGTCTGGTGGATTACATGTAAAAAAAAATTTCTTTTGTACAAACAACAAACCCCCTGCAGCGATTGCTGCAGGGGGTTTGTTTGTTGTGTCGGTCTTTTGTTTACTGGAGCAGGCTCAAAACGTTCTGGGAAGAAGAGTTGGCCTGGGCCAGGGCATAGGAACTTGTCTGGGCCAGGAGTGAAAGCCGTGTATAATTGGCTGTTTCCTCGGCAAAGTCAACGTCCCTGATGGAGGATTCCGCAGACTGGACATTGGTGCTGGTCACGGACAGGTTGGCGATGGTGGAGGTGAGCTGGTTCGATACTGAACCCAGACTTGACCGGGTCGCATCCAGATCCGCCAGTGCAGCGTCGGCTATGTCGATGGCAATCTCAGCATCTGCCTGGGTCATGACACTCAGGTCGCTTAGGGTCAGACTTTCCTCGTCGCTCAGGGTCAACTCACCGGCGCTGTCGTTATCAATGATGATTTCCGAAGTTGCAGCGATGGTGCTGCCCTCCTCCAGGGTCATGGAGGCGGACAAGACGGTGTCGCTTACCAGATAGAGATCCTGGGTAAGCACCGTGCCCGCTGTCACATCAATTGAATCAGTAGCACCGACAGCTATCTCCAGTATCATGTCCTGGTTGATGGTGGTGCCGGCCTTCAACATGGTAGCCTCCATCAGGGTAGAGCCGGCCTCAAGGGTTATGGCACTGTCCAGATCCGTAATCGCGTCAACGGTGATGGCCTCTTCCACAATAGAATCCTCTGCCAGTACGGTACCGTCAAGAAGGGTGGAGCCTGCGGCCAGTTTCGTTTCTTCAGAGGCGTCAACCGTCCCGACGATGGTGTCGGCCCCAAGGGTGGAGCCTTCGGCCAAGACCGAGTCGTCGAGAATGGTGGAGCCGGCCCCAAGGGTCATATCCTCCGTCATTGTGGTCGTGATCCCGGTAGTGGTAGAGGTGGTTATGTCCGCACCCATGACGCTGCCTGCGGCCAGGGTGGAACCGCCGACGATCATAGAATCATCCGACAGGGTCATATCCTCTGTAACGCTCATACTAGCGTCCAGCTCCACATCCGCGGTCAGGGTGGTACCGGCCGAATAGGTGACACCATTGGCCGTAAAATCAAAGGTGAGCAAGGTGCCGGCTCCGATTTCCGATCCAGTCGCCAGGACAGAGCCTGCGGCCACATCTGTATCCTGTTCCATATCGACATCACCGGTACCATCCACCGTAACGGTGCCGCCGATGGTGGTGCCCTGGGACAAAATACTACCACCGGCCAGGATGGAGCCCTCGGTCAGTTCATATTCCCCCGCGGTATCTACCACCCCCGTCCCCCCCGTCGTGACAGTGGCATCCCCGCCGATGACGCTGCCTGCTGCAAGAGTGGAGCCTGTAAAAATGGTGGATCCTGCGCCCAAAGTGCTGCTGCTGATGGTTGTAAGGTCACCACCCAGGGTGATTTCATCTCCGGTGCCCCCGGTGGAGGTGCCGGAAATATTGAACTGACTGGATCCTGCCTGGGTCAGGGTGATTTCCCCGATGGTGGTCATGTCGTCTGCGGTCTGGCTGCCGAAAACATCCCCGGTATCCCCTGTCACTTCGATGGCCCGGCCGTCGCTGGAGGTCAAGGTCAAAGAACCGTCCGTTTCCATGCTGGCCGTGATACCGGTTTCGGTGGTCTTGTCATTGATGGCCGTGACCAGGGCGGAATCTGAATCATTATCGCTCACATTTATAGCACCGATGACCGTGCCGTTGATGGTAAAATCCGACCCGGTGGACCCTTCCTGGATGGCCTCTTCTGTGGTACTTTCAACCACAGCCACGGCGCTGATCCCGGTGAGGTAGGTCTGGGTGTTGATCTCATCGGCCAGGGCACCCATCCCGTTCTCTGCGTCATTGTTCTGGAGAATCTCGATGGTCTCTAACTCAACATCTTCTCCTGTGATGGACGAGGTGATCGTGAGCTGAACCTCACCGCCGTCTTCATTTTCCATCTCCAGGGTGGCCGTTGAGATATGACCGGTATTTGTGGATTGTGTGGCCGCAATGTCGATGGTGGAGGTTTGATTGGAAGAGGCCCCTACCTGAATTTCCATGTTGGTAAATTCACCGCTGAGCAATTGCTGGCCGTTATAGGAGGTTGTCTCTGCAATGGAATCCAGTTCTTCGATCAGCTTGTCAATATCCGCTTGAATGGCCGCCCTGGTATCTGCAGTCTGGCCGTCGGAAGCCGCCTGAATGGCCTTTGTCTTGATGGTATTAACGATGTTGACGGATTCTTCCAGGGCACCGTCGGCAATTTGGACAATGGAAACCCCTTCGTTGGCATTCTCGATGCCCTGTCCTATTCCTAGGTACTGGGATTTAAGAGAATCCGCAATGGTCATGCCCGAGGCATCGTCGGCGGCCGAGTTAATTCTAAGGCCGGTGGACAGTCTTTCCAGGGATGTATTCATCTCATTGTCGTTTGAGAGCATGTTCTGATGTGCGACCAATGATGCAACATTCGTGTTAAGTGTTAAACTCATTTTTTTCCCTCCATGAAATTTAGTCAAAAGGTGATGACATCATTGTCGGCTCACCCGTTATCACACTAGAAATCTTTTCCTGTGTGTGTTTTTGTTTGGCGGGAGCTAACCGCCAGGATTAATCCGTTCTTGAACCAGGTATCGTAAGCCTTCACGGGTTTCTTTAGGAAAAAAAACTAGTTAAAAAACAAAGTAATATAAGTCTCAACCGATTGGTTGCTACCACATTTACCTGCCATTGGGTTTATCGGTTTTATATGGGGAAACAATCCATTGAGATTTGACAAGAATAAAAGATTAATTTAATCTGCGTCTTTTTGTTCCCCGGACCCTCCCCGGACCCGAATGTGCCAGGGTCAGGCAGGAGGGCGGGCAGTTAGGATCCTAGGCCCGGACTTCGGGTTTTTGTCTGAAGCTATTGGGAAAATGGGAATGATGACCCGTCAGTGCCTGATGGGGGGTTTGCTGCTTTAAGGCGCCCAGGGTGAACCGGGTGTTATACTGATCGATATGCTCGGCGAACTCAGCATTGGAAGACCAGGGAAAGGCCCAGGAGGCAAGAGGTTCGTCATTTTTGATGGCGGCGCAGGTCTCTTTAAGTTTTTGAATGGTTTTGGGGCTCTGGGTCTCAAGATGATGGGCTATAATCTTGTGGGACCGGCACTGACTCTCCACCATTATACCCGTATGAAGGTTTTCCCCGGTGTCTGCAACAGGGGTCAGCACAACGGGATCCTGGTAAATGATGCCCAGAACCCTTAACGGAAACTCCCGGATATGCCGGGACAAAAATTCCGGGCCGGCAAGAGATAGTTCTGCATTAACAATCTTGAACGAGCAGTCCAGAAGGGTATGCAGACAAACCGGAGCGGTCGAACCAAAAAATCCGGAAATCTGGAAACAGGTATAATAAAAATAAGTGCCGGTGTAGTCCTTGAGGTCATAGGGAACGGCATGGCGCAGGGCCGGCAGCCTTGAAATATGATACCGCTTCAGGCAGCGATTCAGACTGGCTCTTGAACAGTCGATACCCAGAAAGGATTCAACGATTTTATGAAGGTCATCCAGCCCGGCCCGGGTGGCCAGACGGCAAAGAACAATCTTGACCTCATCCATGGGACTGAGCGCTTTGTTGACGTGGTTGGGGGTATGGGGACGGTCAAATACCGTGGACCGTTTCCGCCAACGCTGTATGGTGGTTTTGCTGACCCCTATTTTTTCTGCCAGATGGGCTACACTGAGATTGGGGTTGTTCTGAATAAACGCCCGATGTGCCGGCGTGGTGGTGGCATTCTTGTGAAGGTGAATTTTCATTTTGTTTCCTTTTCTACTAAAGTTCTTTTCCACATTGTCCGATGACAATTACTTTGTAAGAGCAGAAAACATGCCCATTGAGTATTGTTAGTAATTTAAGATAGTTAGACATATACCAACCCCAATTTTACCCCCTGGGGGAATTGTTTGTTACCCCCTGGGGGAAGTGGAACAAATTTTCCCAAATGGCGTAAAAACGAAAAATACACGCGACGGTTTAAAAAAACGCTGGAATTTTAAGACTCGTTCGTTCATATATTGAATGCTTCAAGAATAAAGAGGTATGTTATGAGATGTAAAGATGCGCACAAAATGATGGATGCCTGGATTGATGGAGAATTGCCCCCAAACCAACGGAGGATTTTTGACCATCACCTTGTCAATTGCAGGGCCTGTTCTGCCCAGGCCGAAGAGTTGAAGTGTCTGGCCGGTCTTCTGGGAGACCGCCCCCCGGCCCTTCCTTCTGCAGGGCTGAAGAAAAAAACATTATCCCTGTTCATAGAGGAATCAGGCCCCCGGGGAATGATCTACTGGTGGACAAGTTTTGGTTGGGGGATGCAGGCAGGCATGATGGCAAGTATGCTGATTGGCCTGGGGATCGGCTGCACACTGGGAGCCGGGTGGACCGACGCACATCAGCTGAGTCAATCTAATGTTTCCGGATTTCTCTTTTCTGCGGGGGGCTTGCTGTCATCATGGGCGTAACTTTTTGGAAAAAAGGGGTTTGGGTTTTGTTGTTCTTTTCCCTCGCACTGAACATCGGATTCGTTGGCATTGCCATGGACCGAAAAATGCGGCCCCAATTCCCCCCACCGCCCGGTCGGGGAGCACCAGGAGGGCCGATAATACCGGTTTTGGAAATCCTGGACAGAATGAATTTGCCCGAAGGGGTTAATCAAAAAGTGGCCGGTTCCTTGCGGCAAATGGATGTGGATCACTGGGGATTTGTCAGGCGGCTTTTTAAGGAAGAGGAACAACTGCTCAAGTTGATGGACCGGCCAGGGAAGATAAATATGGAAATGATTTCCCCCCTGATCGAATCATACAGCCAGATCTCAAAACAGAGCGCTCTGAACAAGGCCGGATACATTATCGAGATTCGCAATCTGCTTGGAAATGAAAAAAGTTTGTATCTAATTTCGGAACTAAAAAAGAATTTTAGAAAGAGGATGCCCAAGGACAGACCCCGAGGTTGAGTTTTTTCGCCCCCTATAAGAATCAATCTGATGCTGATTTGGTAGCCCTGATTTCAAAGGGGAACAGTGGCGCATTCCGAGAAATACTGATCCGTTATCAAAATGCAGTATACGGATTTGCGTTCAGCATCCTCAAGGATGCCCAGGAGGCTGAAGATATCTCCCAGGAAATTTTTCTCAGGCTTTACCGCACTGCAGATTCCTATCGCAGCGTTGCCGCATTGAAGACCTATCTGTTCCGGATTACCCGCAACCTGTGCATTGACCATCTGCGGAAAATGCGGCCGGAAGCCATGACAAACCCGCCTGAATCCGTGACCACAAAGACTCCCCTAAACCAGTTTTGTGCAGCTGAATTAAAAAAGCAGATTGATCTTGTCCTTTCAGGACTCCCGAAAAACCAACGGGCTGCCATTTACCTTCGCCATGAGCAGGGGATGGACTACAGGGAAATTGCAGAAACGCTGGGTGTAACACGGCATGCTGTTGAATCCCTTCTAAGCCGTGCTCGAAGGTCATTTCGCAGTAGATTCAAATTCTAATTTTGCAGTAGATCCAATTCGTTCCGCTGGTTTTTCCAGGCTCATTCGTATTACTAATAGGGAATAACTTGTTTGTAATTATGAGTAAGCTAAAGTGAGATCCAAAATGAGCAATGAGTTTGAAAAGAAAAGCAATGATCGGAAAACCACAGATCGGAAAACCATGGATCGGCCTGAGAATAAGCCTTTTGCCTTTATCCCCGGCAGCAGCCGCTTCCCGGACCTATGGTTGCCCGGGGACCCAGCAGACAACAATACCGTTTATCTTGGATAATTCTTATCCACAACCTAAATAAAGCTAAATTTTTGTGTCTGGGCGGACATTTAATTCCATCATAGCCGCCAGCGCATTTGAGAATAAGAGCAATGGAAACCGTAAGGCGTAATGATTATATATTCTTTGAACAATCCCAGGTAATCGGTGCCAGAAAGGGACTTGCCCCGGTTATGGAACAGGTTAAACTGGTCGCAGGCATGAACACTTCGGTGTTGCTGATGGGGGAAACCGGAGTGGGTAAGGGACTGATCGCCTCGACCATCCATAATCGCTCGGCCCGTAAAAATGCTTCCTTTGTTAATGTCAACTGCGGGGCTATTCCTGAGACCCTTGTGGACAGTGAATTGTTCGGACATGAAAGAGGATCGTTTACCGGTGCGATGATCAGAAAGCAGGGCCGATTTGAGCGGGCCAACAGGGGTACCATCTTTCTGGATGAGATCGGAGAACTGTCCCTGTCGGCCCAGGTGCGTCTATTGCACGTGCTCCACAGCCATGAAATAGAGCGATTGGGGGGAACAGGCGTCCTTCCTCTGGATATCCGGGTGATCTCTGCCACCCACCGGGACCTGGATTCCATGGTCGCTGCCGGCACCTTCAGAGAAGATCTCTGGTTCCGGCTGAACGTCTTCCCCATTCACATCCCCCCCCTTCGGCAGCGCAAATCAGATATTCCGGATCTGGCCCGGTATTTTATCCATAAAAAGACCCGTGAGCTTAATCTTTCCAATCCATCGGATATTGGAGAAAAAGGGATCGGGCAGCTATACGATTACCATTGGCCGGGCAATGTCAGGGAGCTTGAAAATATTATTGAACGGGGCATGATCTGTTGCGGAGGTCGGCCCCTTGATTTTTCAGGCCTGATTCCGGGCAATGGGTTGAGCGATCATCTGATATGCAATACAAAGGATCCAGATCCATTTTTAAGTATAGCACAGGTAAACCGTCTACACATAAGAAGGGCGCTGACCTCGGCCAAGGGGAAAATAAACGGACCCGGCGGTGCAGCCCTATTATTAAATATCCATCCCAACACCTTGCGCAAACGAATGGACCGGCTTGGAATTTGTTACGGGAAAAAACGGGAACAATGCTTGCAAAAATAACTCTGTCGAGGGGGATCGGGTACTACATAATAATATTCATTTTTTTGAAAAATGAATATAGTACTCCCTAATTTTTATTTTTAGCATCATTCTTTTGCAGTAAAGCTGCGCAATGATATTATAATCCCTTACATTTTTTCTTTTGTCGTTTTAGTTCTTTTTGCTGAATGCTTTTTTCTGGCCGATAGAAACTTTTCAGAATATTTAATTGCCTTTCTTGACGTGATGCAGCGCTGTGAACAACTGGGGCTTGAGCCGTTTAAATCCATCATGAACGACCCCCGCTTTGACCATATCCCCCCCCCCTATGCGGGCCAACTATTGAATTAAATGATAATCGAATTCAATAATGATGCTATGAAAAAATGGAGGCAATTCCCTGGATACCTCGGTTCATCACACGCAATTGCCGAAAAATGTATCCATATGATCCGTGCATTTTTTATTGCTTTAATGTGATTTTTTTAATATTACTTTAAGTCTGATCTCTCTGTGGCTTAGTATAAAAAATGAATTCTATAAATAGGTTACAAATAACTTTTGATGAGTAATTTGTATTAACGGATTGTTGCCCGAAAGATTTGGAGAGTATTTTGAAGATTCAATATAAAGCTGCTGCTGTAATGACCTTGCTTGGCGTTGTCATCGTCATCCTGATTTCTGTATTCTATAGCTTGTACAACCAGAAAGTTGTTGTGGACAAAGAATTGAAAAATCTGCAAAACATTTCTAAAGAGGTCTCTTCACATGTGGGGTCTCACCTTAAAGAAAAAGCGGCTATTGCCCTCACTCTTTCCTCTGCACCGCTCATAAGGGATGCTTTGCTGAAAAGTAATTCCAAGCTTGCACCATTGACTGATACCATCAGAAAGCAAAAAATTAAAAAACAAAACCGGCAATGGATGGAAACAACAGATATTAATGATCCCTTTATTCAAAAATATATAAAAAATGCTGTTGCCAAATTTTTAAAGCATCAACAATTACTGCTGCCCGGGGAGTATGGTGAGATTTTTCTCACCAACCGCTATGGGGCTATGATTGCCACTACCGGGAAACTGACCACACTTACCCATGCCCATAAGTATTGGTGGCTTGCCTGTTATTATGGTGGTCAAGGCAGAATTTTTTTAGATGACAGGGGCTTTGACAAGAGCGTTGAGGGATATGTACTTGGAGTGGTTATTCCTATTAAATATGAGAATAAAATCCTGGGCATTTTGAAATGCAACTTTAATATCATGGGACCTTTGACAGATGTGGTCAAAGAGTTCAGTTCGAATAATATAGCCAGGTTGAAAATTGTTCGTACAGGAGGACTGGTAGTATCTGAAAAGGATACCATCCCCCTGTCAACACAAGTCAACAAAAGTTTGGTTGCATTATTATGGCAAAAAAAGGATGGTGGAGCAATCCTTCCCGGTACCAATGGGGATCAACTGGTGGCCTATTCTCCTGTACCAATGACCTTGGGATCTGAGGGGTATGGTTTTGGGGGCAAGCAGGGGTCGGTTGATCACATCAAAGGAAATAAAGGGGAAGCCTGGCATATTGTCATTTCACTGGATAAAGAAAAAGCCATAGAATCCACACACAAAGTAACCCAGGTCATCATTATTGTCGGAATTATCTTCACCTTTTTTGCCGCTCTTGCCTCTTTGCTTTTGGGCAAATGGATCGCAATACCAATTGTTAAATTGTCAACAACTGCCCGGCTGATTGGTGAAGGAAATCTTGAGACACAAGCCCCTATAGACTCCAATGATGAAATTGGATCTCTGTCAACATCACTGAACCAAATGGTGGGGAATCTTAAAACCACGATGGCATCCAGAGATGAGCTGCTGCATGAAATCCAATTGAGAAAAAAGACGGAAGAGGAGCGGGAAAAAGTTATTCATGATCTCAAAGAAGCCCTCAAAAAAGTCAAGGTATTAAGCGGCCTCCTGCCCATTTGTTCCCATTGCAAGAAAATACGTGATGACAACGGATATTGGAAACAAATTGAACATTACATTCATGAACATTCTGAAGCGGAGTTCAGCCACAGTATTTGTCAGGAATGTGCTAAAAAATACTATCCGGATATACCCATTTATGATGAATGATTATGCCAGATGAAACAAATATTGATCGTCTTTTACTCAAGAACAGATACCTGATCACGAAAATATACAAATAAATAATAGAGGTTGTATGTATCTTTATTATCCTTTTGAACCCTGATTCGATTGAAATAAATCTTTTTAGATTGACAGGGAACAGCAAGATAAATATAACATAACATATATTTCATATGCATAATATGTATTAAATATTGATTCTGTGAATATAAAAATAATTGCCAGTTCAGGAGCTGAGAACAAGGATATCCAGCAGCGAATTTTTAGGTGAAGCGCTGATCGGTTCTTTATAAAACTCCTGGATTTAAACAAATTAGTTGGTGAAATTGCTAACCTGATTGGCGCGTCAGCCAGTGGAGAGGAAACCGACATATGAAGCCTTAGAGCAACGCGTCAGAGGACTAGCGGCATCAGAAAATAACTTCAGGCATCTGGAAAAGGACCGTCAGCTTCTGAAAGAAGATTATCAGTCACTCTTTCGGGAAATGCTGAATGGATTTTTCGTGCATGAGATCATTTGTGATAATTTGGGGAAGCCTGTAGATTACCGGTTTTGAATGGAAAACAATAAAAATTAAATAATTTTAAACGGATAAAACCAGTATGCCAAAAGTACTCATCATAGATGATGACGAGCAGATATGTAAACTCCTGACCAAGGTTTTCAGCAAAACAGGAGGCCAGACTTTTTATCAGCAGACCTTGAAAGAGGGACTGGCAAATATATTTTCCGCCACCATAGATATTGTCTTTTTAGATGTAAATCTTCCGGACGGCAATGGCCTGGAAGCCATCGAAATTATAAAACAACATCCTGATGCCCCGGAAATAATTATTATTACAGCAGATGGAAATGTGGACGGCGCAGAACTTGCGATGCGATCAAAAGCATGGGATTATATTTCAAAAGAAGGGTCCCTTAAAGATTTTAAATTCGCATTGGACAGAGCATTTGAGTATCGGAAACAAAAACAGCTCAACCAGCTGAAAAAGAAGATTAAAAGAGATGCGATTATTGGTGAGAGCCCATTGATATCAATCTGTCTTGATAAGGTTTCAAAGGCTGCAAACAGTGATATCCCCGTAGTGATCACCGGGGAAACAGGAACAGGCAAAGAGCTTTTTTCAAGGGCTATCCATACTAACAGCAACAGATCGCATGGCGGATTTGTTGTTGTTGACTGTGCAGCACTGCCGGAACATCTTGTGGAAAGCACACTTTTCGGTCATACAAAAGGGGCATTCACAGGAGCTGATTCGGACAAGCCGGGATTAATGAAAATGGCGGATAAAGGGACACTGTTTTTAGATGAGATCGGTGAACTTCCCCTAAATATGCAGAAAAAATTTCTCAGGGCGCTTCAGGAAAAAGAATTTAGACCCGTGGGCGGTAAAAACGAAGTTAAAAGTGATTTCAGGTTGATCTGTGCAACCCATCGTGATTTGTCAAAGATGGTGAAAGAAAATAAATTTAGAGAAGATCTTTATTTTAGAATATTTTCCATGAATATTAAGCTGCCGCCTTTGAAGGATCGCGAAGATGATGCAGTGGCAATTGCCCAATACCTGGTTACTCAAAAAACAGCGTCTTCTGAAAATTCATGTACAATGTCCACGGAATTTTTAGAAGAAATTGGATCCTACGAATGGCCGGGAAATGTCAGAGAGCTGATCACTACCATTAATTTGGTTTGCAGTAATGCTGGTCCCGGCAGCACGCTTTTTCCCCATCATCTTTCCAGTCATATCCGGGCATTTAATATTAGAAATAAATTCAGCCTCCTGGATCATGGTGATGCAGCAGCAAAAAATTTATCTCCAGACGCTAAAAAAGTCGGAAGAGATTTAAAGTTCAAAGCGTATATTGAACAAATGAAACATGATTATCTCCAGGCATTATTGTCAGCGGCCAAAGGCGATATAAAAGAATCCTGCAGGCGTTCCGGCCTTTCAAGAAGTCAGCTCTACCGTCTTTTGCAGCAGCATAACATAAACGCCCTTTAAGTCTTGTCCTATTTTTGCGACTGTCCTGTCTTTGCGACAAGTTGAAATCTTTGTTAGATTTAGCAATAAATTCAGTGAGTTAAATATACTATACTCAAAGTCGTCCTAAATTTTCTTATGTTTGCGATAAAATTTTGAAAGCCTTTTTTTATAACCATTTGAAATTTAACTGTTTTTATGTATTTGTTCCTGGCACACAATTTGTAACGTCTTGAAACAAGACATTTAAACAAACAAACGGTGATGACCGCTTGGCAAATTAAACGGTTAATGGCACCAATTTGGAAAAATAGGATATGAATTTTTTTACTATCGCAACACCTGTTACTTACTGGATTTTGATCATACTGTGGACCTGTATACTGGCCTTTTATATCAAGCGGCTTCGCTCCAATGTGCATAGAGGCCAACTTATTTTTGTTCTAATTTCTATTTTGGCAGTCGATGCCTTTCGCACACTGTTTGAGAGTTTTTATTTTGGTGCCTGGTACACTTCCCTGGCAGGGTTTTTACCTGAATATGTTTATACATTTTTAGTTCGTCCGGAAATGGTTTTTATTCCTAAAATTATAAACGTTATTGCTGCAGGAATTGTTTTGGCATTGTTGATCTATCGATGGCTTCCAAAAGAGCACCTGGAAAAAGAAAATTTTAAAAATTTGATAAAAAAAAGAACCTATGAGCTTAAAAAAAGTAATGAAAACCTTCAACAGGAAATAAAAGAGCATAAAAAGACCGCTGAAGCCCTGCTTAAAAGTGAAAAAAAATATAAGTGGATGATCGCCAACATTTCGGATGTTATCGGAATAATGGGGGAGGGGGGTATCATACAGTATACGAGCCCCAATATAGAGAAATGGTTTGGCTGGCATCCACAAGATTTAATTGGAACGGATGGATGGGTAAATGTCCATCCCGATGATTTGGTGCGAGTTAAAAATGAATACCATGGCATTTTTGAAGGTGATAATGCAACCAGAACGGCAGAATACAGATATAAATGTAAGGACGGAACCTATAAATGGATTCAACTCACGGCCACAAATTTTATCCATGATCCGATACTGAAGGGCGTACTGATGAATTACCATGATATAACCGAACGGAAGCAGTCAGAGGAGGCTTTCCAGAAAAAAAATGAACAACTTCGGGCTATTTTTGAAACGGCAATCAATGTATCTTTTATCATAACCGATGCCCGGGACCCGGAACCCATCATGCTGGAATTTAGCCCGGGTGCTGAAAAAATATTTGGGTATGGCAAAGACGAAATGCTTGGAAATTCCATATCCATACTTCATTTGCCAGAGGATGTTAAAAAATTTGCTCAAGTGCATCAGCAAATGAGAGAAGGTAAAATAGGATTTTCAGGAGAAACAACCTTGGTAAAAAAATCAGGCAGCAAATTTTCAGCTTTGTTTTCAACTCACCCATTGTTTGATTCAAAAGGGCACATGTACGCGGCTTTGGGGGTTTGTATGGACATCAGCCGGCAAAAACAGCTTGAGTCCCGGATTCGGCAGACCCATAAGATGGAATCAATTGGCATTCTTGCCGGTGGTATTGCCCATGATTTTAACAATATTTTATTTCCGTTAATCGGGTATGCTGAGATGCTTCAAGAGGACCTTCCCCAGGGCAGCTTGGAACAGACAAACAGCAGCCAGATACTTCAAGCGGCCTTGAGGGCAAGAGACCTTGTGAAGCAGATCCTTACGTTCAGCCAGAAAAGTGTTCCAGAACTTAAAGCTGTTCGGCTCCAAACAATACTATCAGAAGCGATAACGCTTCTTTGTTCTTCATTTCCAAAGACCATTGAGATGAAAACTAAGGTTCAAACTGAGAATTGTATTGTCGTTGCCGATCCAACCCAGCTTCACCAGGTGATCATGAACCTGGGCACAAATGCCTATCATGCGATGCAAACATCAGGCGGGAAACTAAACATAAGCCTAAATGAGATTGAAGTTGGGCCTATGGATTCTCCTGATTTAACCCCTGGAAGATATGCTTTGCTGCGGTTTGTCGACACAGGAACAGGGATTAAAAAAGAGATAGCAAAAAAAATTTTTGATCCCTATTTTACAACAAAAGAAATAGGAAAAGGAAGTGGGCTGGGGTTATCAGTGGCCCTTGGAATTGTTAAAAGCTGTGATGGGGATATTGTTATTGACAGTGAACATGGCAAAGGAACACAGGTGGATGTGTACCTGCCGCTCATTAAAAAAGGGATAGAGCACAAATCTTTTGATTTATTTAAACCGATTCAAGGCGGATCAGAAATAATACTTCTTGTGGATGATGAAGAATCCATCATCACCATGGAGGGTCAGATGTTGCAGCGACTGGGGTATACGGTTAGAACCAGCAACAAAAGTCTTGAAGCGCTTGAGGTATTTAAGGCCAATCCTGGTGAATTTGATCTGATGATAACCGATATGACAATGCCAAACCTGACAGGTGTTCAACTCGCCCAAAAAATTCATAAAATAAGAAGGGATATCCCCATCATCATTTGTACGGGGTTCAGTGATCAGATTAATGAAGAAAGCTGTGAAGAAATGGGTATCCAGGGGTTTATCCTGAAACCGATAATCAGAAGTGAAATGGCGCATAAAATACGCAAGGTTCTGGCCTTGTCACGGTTGAAATAATTAATTTTTTAGACCTTTAAAAACCAGGGCTGGCAAAAGAATGAGGAGAGGTGAAAAAATGATGCATAAATATCAACCCATATTAGAACGATTAAGAAAGATATCGACAATGGTATTCGTATTAATCGTCGTTGCTTTTAATTTTGCAGATGCATCGGATCGGGTCATGCTTCAGCTGCGTTGGGATCACCAATTTCAGTTTGCTGGATATTATGCTGCCGTGTGGCAGGGATTTTATGAACAGGAGGGTATCCATGTCACCATCAAATCAGCGGTTACCCCAAAGGGTATCTTGAGTGCGGTGGAAGAAGTTGGATCAGGTGCGGCGGATTTCGGGATAGGCGCGGCGGATATTCTTCTGGCCAGGGATAAGGGGGTGCCGCTGGTTGTGCTGGCATCCATTTTTCAGCACAGCGCCGCACGGCTGTATTCCAAAAAAAGCATAAGAATAAATGCTCCTGCCGACTTTCTCAAATTAAGAGTTGCCCGCAGGGTCGATGATTTGATTGATGTCGAGTTTCAGGCGGTGCTGAAGGCCGAAGGTATCGATCCTGAGAAGATAAAACCATATCCCCACCAGTCAGGATTAGACCACTTACTGGATGATCGGGTGGATGTGATACCCGGCTATTCCATTGCCCTGCCGTTTGAAGCCCAAAATATGAATTTTGCATTCAACACCTTTTCACCGATCAATTATGGCGTCGATTTCTATGGGGACACATTGTTTACAAATGAGAGGATGATTAAAGAGAGGCCGGACCTGGCAGAACGCTTTACAAAGGCAAGCATACGGGGCTGGGAATATGCCGTTCAAAATAGTGCCTCCATTGCTGCTAAAATTACACAAACCCTTCAAAGAACCGCTAAAATGGATAATCTTGCGGCCTATAATTTGTATCAGAGTGAGCGGGTAAAAGAGTTGTTACATTTTCCTGAAGTTGAAATCGGGCATACGAATCCAGATCGATGGGAAAAAATGGATGCCTATTTAAAAGCAGTCGGTCTATTGAAAACGACGATCAACTTTGATGCGTTTATATTTAACCCGGAGAAAAGTAAACAGATTAAATCTGAGAAACGCCAAAAGATTTTTGGTATCATATTGATGGTATCCTTATCGGGGTTTTTTTGTGTGGTTGGCTGGGTGACGCTTCTGCGCCGTAATGTAAGGAAAAGAACTAGAGAGCTATCCCTTTTAAATGAGCAGTTAAAAGAGAGCGGAAATCGCTACGAACTTGCCATGCAGTTTGCAAATGACGGGCTCTATGAGTGGAACCTTGTCACGGATGAAATTTACTATTCTCCAGGATGGAAGAGGATGCTGGGGTATGAACTCCATGAAATTAAAAATGAGATTTCAGAATGGGAAAGACTGACAGGCCCTGAAGAAATACATGATATTTGGAAAATGATCCATGAGGTAATAGAGGGAAAACGGGACCGTTTTGAAAAAGAATATAAAATGTGGCACAAGCGAGGACACTGGATGAATATTTTGTCCCGGGCGAATGTGGTCCGGGACGACCAGGGGAGTGCCGTTCGTGTCATTGGTATCCATGTGGACATCACTCAAAGAAAAAAGGCCGAGGAATTGCTCAAAAAAAGTATGGAAACCTCCCGCGCTCTAATGAATTCTTCCACGGAGTCTGCATTTCTCCTTGAGCCGGATGGAACCTTCATTACCCTCAATGAAGTGACTGCACTCAGATTTGAAACCCATGTGAAAGACCTTGTGGGTAAAAACTTTTATGATTATCTGCCGCCCACGCTCGCACACTCCAGAAAAGAACAAGTTGAAACGGTCATCTCAAACGGGCAGCCGGTAAAATTTGTGGATGAAAGAGCGGGAATGATTTTAGATAATAGCATCTACCCTTTAATTGATTCTAACGGGAAGGTGTTTCGACTGGCTTTTTTTTCCCGGGATATTTCTGAAGAAATGAAAGCCAAGGATCAATTGCGAAAGAGTGAGGAAAAGTTTAGAGGACTGTTTGAACAAGCCCCCATGAACTACCAGTCCCTGGATGCACACGGTAATTTTCTTGAGGTGAATGAAACCTGGCTGCAAACAATGGGGTATGCAAAGGCAGCGGTTCTCGGGAAAAATTTCAGTGAGTTTTTGGTTCCGGACTGGAGAAAGCATTTTGTTGAAAATTTCCCTCGCTTAAAAGCTGTGGGTGAAATTCTTGGGGCTGAATTTGAGATGGTTAAAAAAGACGGTTCTCATATATTGGTTTTGCTGCATGGGAAAGCTGGACGAGATAAAGACGGTCATGCCGAAAGGACCCATTGTGTTTTTAGTGATATTTCAGCTCAAAGATCTGCAGAAGACACATTTAAAAAAGAGCTGTCTTTAAATAAAGTGATTGCAAAAATTTCACAAGAACTGTTGTCCCAGATTTTTGAGATTCAAAAGGTTTCCAAAATCGCATTAACATACGCCAAAGATATCAGCAACAGTGAGCACGGATTTATCACTTCCATTGATAAAAATACATTTGAGAATGTGGGGCATACTCTGACCGAAATGTCCGATGCCATGTGCAGGGTAAAAAATCAGCGGATGATATTTCCCATGGGGGATAATGGTCAATATGATGGGTTATGGGGTCATGCCTTGAATACACGAAATGCATTTTTCACCAACACCCCCTTAGATCATCCAAATTTCAAGGAGCTTCCCCAAGGCCATATCCCCCTTAAAAATTATATGGCAGTCCCCATTGTGATGGGAGATGTTTGCTTAGGGTTAATTGCCTTGGCAAATTCCGACCGGGATTACACGGATGATGATTTGATTTCACTGCACCGCATTGCAGAACTATTTGCCCTCGCAATTCATCGGCAAGCCTATGAAACACAAAGAGCCATGATGGAGAATAATCTTCGTCAGCTTCAGAAGAATGAAGCCATTGGCGCATTGGCTGGCGGCATTGCCCACGATTTTAATAATATTTTATTTCCAATTATTGGATTTGCGGAAATCATGGAAGAAGATATCCCCGTCGGTAGTTCCTTGCGGGAAAGCGTTGAAGAAATTATAGTCGGGGCAAAAAGGGCCAAAGAACTGGTAAAACAAATTTTAACCTTCAGCCGGCAGACCGAGCATGAGTTAACCCCTTTAAAACCGCAATTGGTTGTTAAAGAAGTAATCAAACTCATAAAATCCATCCTGCCCACCACCATTGAAATCAGGCAAGACATTGATGGCGATTGTCGAACCATATTGGCAGATCCCACACAGATTCATCAAATCGCAATGAATCTTATCACAAATTCCTATCATGCCATGATGGATACCGGAGGCGTTCTTTCCATAACCCTTCAAAATGTTGATTTTCCGGATCATTATAATGATCTGAAGCTTGCTGCAGGTCCCCATGTTCTTTTATCAATAAAGGACACCGGGATGGGAATGAATGATTCCACCCTGGGAAAAATTTTTGATCCCTATTTTACAACGAAACCAAAGGGTAAAGGCACTGGATTAGGTCTTTCCGTGGTTTACGGTATCGTAAAAGAGTATGGGGGAGATATCAAGGTAACCAGCAACCCTGGGCAGGGTTCGGTTTTTGATGTGTATCTGCCTGCTTTAAAAAGAGAGGATCTCTTTGAAAAAACCCATGGGAAGAAGATCGAACCCAAAGGGACTGAAAAAATTTTATTGGTGGATGATGAACTATCTGTTCTTCGGTTGGAAAAATTAATGCTGGAGCGTCTGGGGTATAAAGTTGAAATCAGAAATAATAGTAAAGATGCCTTGGAGGAGATTCGATCTTTTCCTGACAGATATGACCTGGTCATTACGGACATGACCATGCCAAAGATGACAGGAGAGCAGCTCACCCTGGAGATCAGAAAACTTAACTTAAAATTGCCCATTGTTATTTGTACCGGGTTCAGTGAAAAAATAACCCTTGAAAGGACTGAAGCAATCGGTGCAAACGGGTTGTTATTTAAACCGGTGGTGAAGCTTGAAATGGCCCAAACCATCAGAAATATTTTGGAAGGTTCAAAGAAATTTATATGAAGTTACTCGCAAAGTTTACCCTTTCGTTATTGGTGGTTACCTGTTTTGTGAGCAGTCTGTCCCTGTTCCTGTCATGCAAGGCATAACTAGGCGAGACATTCAAAGGCACGTTATCCGGCTATCAGTATCCGACAATAGAATGGGCATGACGCAAAGCACTATCAAGAAAATATTTGAACCCTATTTTACAACCAAAGAAAATGTTATCAATAAAACCGGATATCCCGATTATCATCTGTACAGGGTTCAGTGAAAGAATAAATAAAGAACAAGCCGAAATCTCAGGAGTAAAAGGGTTTTTAATGAAACCTGTTGTAAAATCAGACCTGGCTCAGATGGTTAGAAATATACTTGATGAAGCGACTGATTCATAAAAACATTCGATACGTTAAGAGCGTTTATTCGTCTATCCATGGAACCTATATGGTGACAAGCAGATAGGGAAACTCCTGATTGTCCTATTTTTGAAACTGTCCTATCTTTGCGACAAATCAAGAAATCGTCATATTGAGACATGATTTCAGCCAGTTAAGAATTTTAAACTTCAAATCCATCCGAAATCCTCTCATATTTGCGATAAACTAAAAAAAAATATTTTTATAACTATCTGAAACTTCATGGTTTTTATGTTTCTATTGTTGGCATACAACTTGTAATGCCCTGAAATAAGACATTTAAAAAAACGTTAATGAATGAGATGTGGAAAAATTGTGAACCTTATATTTTTCGTCCACCATTTTTTCCAAGATATTTCACCTATGTAAACGACGCCTAGGATGATCTTTGTGCGGTAATACTCAAGATGACAAAGCAAGGAAAAATTAAATAATAATGGAGGACACTGAAGATGGATCAATTGGCTAAAACAATGGATCAGGCGATTAAGGCGACAACCATTAAAACCGGAAAATACCTGACATTTTCACTGGATGAAGAAGAATACGGCATCGGTATTCTCAAGGTGAAGGAAATCATCGGCATGATGCCGATCACCTCTGTACCAAGAACGCCCAAATTTGTAAAAGGGGTGATCAACCTGCGGGGAAAGGTCATCCCGGTGATGGATCTCCGGCTCAAATTTAATATGGGGGAGATTCCCTATACCGATCGGACCTGTATCATTGTTGTGGAAATAGAGTTGGAAACCAGTACCGTGTTAATCGGCATTGTGGTCGATGCGGTCTCAGAAGTATTGAATATCCAGGAAAACGAAATTGAAGATACCCCGGCTTTTGGCACGGCATTGGATACGGCATATATCCTGGGCCTGGCAAAAATAAACGGTGGGGTTAAAATTTTACTGAATATTGACAAGGTGCTGTCAACCGAGGAAATAGATGGCCTCGGTAAGGTATCGTAAGTTTTTTATATTAATAAGAAAAAAATTAATCATTAAAATAAAACAGGGAGTATGTGTATGAAAAACCTGAGTTTGGGACTGAAGATTGCATCAGGATTTGCCCTTTTGATCCTTATCTCCAGTGCACTGGGATTAATGGCCATCTGGAACATGAGCAAAGTGGAAACACAAAGCACCATGCTGGCCCATGAATATGTTCCTGAAGTGGATGTGGCCGTCGAACTCAGAGGTGCTGCAAACCGGGTGATGTATGAGATGAGAGGGTATGGATTTACCGAGGATGAAAAATTCTATGCCGGTGCTCAGAAAGAATTAAAGGCCTTGGAAACCGCCCTGGAAAAAGCACGTGCCCTTGAGGCAAAATCACCAAATCTCAAAGCCCTTAAAGACCAGATCGAGGTGGTAACCAAGGCGGTTAAAGAGTATAAAACGCTGGTTCAGCAAACGGTGGATACCAATGGGAAGCTGGCTGAAAACAGGAAGATCTTAGATTCCTCCGCCGCAAAATACATGACCAACAGTAACGAATTTTTGGCCGGGCAGAATGAAAAATTCAAAATTGATCTGGATGAGCGCCAGAAAAAGATAGGACTTGTTTCTTCTCTTGCTGAAGCAGGTTCAACCACAAGGGTTTTAAACTTCAAGTCCCAGGCCCTGGGTGACCCGAAATTGATGGACAAGGCCATCGCCACCATCGGCGGTATCACAGGGCTTATTAAAGAGCTCAGGGAAATAAGCCGGTCTGCGGATGATATTCACCGCATCGATGCCACGGAAACCGCTGCTAGAAAATACCAGTCTGCCATGGAGCAATTTTTGACGGAGTACAAACATGGGAGTATGGCCGATGATGATATCCTGAATAATTTTCGTCGAGATATGGATGAAAATGCCGGCATCTATGTGAAAAATTGCGATGCGTTTTTAAGCGGACAGCAGGAAAAGTTAACAAAGGATATGCTGGAAAGGCATGACAAAATAAGCCTGGTCAATGATATTATTAATCTGGGGAATTCAGCCAGAATCGGAGCCTTTAAATCCCAGGCCCTGCGCAGCCCAGAGGTGATGGAAGCGGCACTTGGCAATTTTCCAAAGATCGACAAAAAATTTGAAGAACTCAAAAAGATAACCCGCCTTCCAGAAGATTTTGAACGGATAGATGAAGTCAGTGCTGCCGGTAATACTTATAAAGTTGCTATGACGGATTTTCTTGACAACTGGCATGTTTTACAGGATCTTGGCACAAAAAGAACACAGGCCGGTGATGTGGTTATCAATGCCTGCAAGACAACGGCTGATGCCGGTATGAAGGCCACTGACAAGATTGCAAAGGGGGCTGTGGCATCCCTTTCCACTGCATCCACTCTCATGATTATCGGATTGATTATCGCCTTGATTGTCGGTGCCTTGATTGCATTTTTTATCACCAGAAGTATTACCGGGCCTGTTAATCGCATCATTGCCGGCTTGAATGAGGGATCTGACCAGGTGGCATCCGCCTCAAGTCAGGTGTCTTCATATAGCCAGTCCATGGCAGAAGGCGCTTCTCAACAGGCAGCGTCCATAGAAGAGACCTCCTCTTCCATGGAAGAAATGTCTTCCATGACCAAGAAAAATGCTGAAAATGCAAACCATGCGGACGGTCTGATGAAAGAGACCAATAAGGTTGTGAAAACAGCCAACGAATCCATGGGACAACTCACAAATTCAATGGAAGATATTTCCAAAGCCAGTGAAGAAACCTCAAAAATCATTAAAACCATCGACGAAATTGCCTTTCAAACGAACCTGCTGGCCCTTAATGCGGCAGTGGAAGCGGCAAGAGCGGGTGAAGCCGGTGCCGGGTTTGCGGTGGTTGCCGATGAAGTTAGAAATCTTGCCATGAGAGCCGCCGATGCGGCAAAAAACACCGCAGCACTGATTGAAGGCACCGTTAAGAAAGTAAGTGACGGGTCTGAATTGGTTTCTACTACCAATGATACGTTCAGTCAAGTTGCCGATAGTTCAGCCAAAGTCGGTGACATTGTTTCTGAGATCTCGGAAGCCTCCAAAGAGCAGTCCAATGGTATTGAACAGGTGAATATTGCCATAACAGAGATGGATAAAGTGGTTCAGCAAAATGCCGCCAATGCAGAGGAATCGGCATCGGCATCAGAAGAGATGAATGCCCAGGCAGAACAACTCAAGGACTATGTGAGTGAGCTTGTCATGCTGGTTACCGGCAAAAAAAACCAGGGCAACACCTTCCAAGGCCATACCCAAATGAAAACCATTTCTTCTAAACCTAAAACAGCCAGGGCAGGAAAAAATAAAATGCTGGCGCACTCTTCAAAAGAAGTTCGACCGGATCAAGTAATTCCTTTTGATGACGATTTTGAAAATTTTTAATAGCACCAATATTTGAAGATTGAGAGTTCAGGGATTTAGGACAAAACAGGATTGGGTTCTAAATCCCTGAATTTCAAACGGCAACATAAAATTTTAAGTTTCAAATTCTCTAATGGTTAATAGACCTTCAGGTGTTTTTTTTTCCACTTGAAAAAACTCTCAGCGCCCACCTCAGTTTATATATAGAGGCTATCTGTTCTGCCGTCAGATCATGCCGATCCATAACGCCGGTTTGCCCTAGAGCGAAGATTTGATCAACAAAAAGATAAATCGTAATTGTTCAAGCCCCCCGTGGTTGGTTGCCTCAGAGAAGCAGCTGCGGTTAATCCCCCCATCTGGAGCGATGTTTTGTTTGACAAAATACCTTTCTTTCATGTCCTATCTTTGCGACTGTCCTACCTTTGCGATAAATTAAAGAATTGTCATATTGAGATGTGATTTCAGCGAGTTAAAAATCTTAAACCTCAAAGTCATCACCAATCTTCTTATCCCTGCGATAAACTTACAAAATTATTTTTTCATAAGCATCTGAAAATACATGATTTTTATGTTTTTTATTGTTGGCACATAACTTGTAATACACTGGAGATAGGACAGTTAAAAAAACATTAATAAAAATGAAATGTGAAAAATTATGAACCTCATGCTTTTCGTCCATCAGGGATCTTCCCAAAAAGGTGCGACATTTAAACAGTGTATGGAACAAAATTTCAAAGGAATTGAGATTGAAATTTTTAAGACGTTTAATGGGTTCAAAACCAGGTTGAAACAGGTTTCGATTTACGATAAAGAAATTTTTGTTTTGTTTGCAGATTCTAAAGATTGCTTAAAAGAATTAACATCGTTGATTGATTTGATGGAAGACAAGCGCATTCTTCTGATTCTTCCGGATGATTCAGACGCCACAACATCTGCCGCTCACCATTTTTTTCCAAGATATTTCACCTATGTAAACGACACCTATGATGACCTTTGTGCGGTAATACTCAAGATGAGCAAACAAGAAAAAAATAAAGATAAGTTTTAAATAATAATGGAGGACACTGACGATGGATCAACTGGCTAAAACAATGGACCAGGCAATTAAGACGACAACCATTAAAACTGGGAAATATCTGACATTTTCATTGGATGAGGAAGAATACGGCATCGGTATTCTCAAGGTGAAGGAAATCATCGGCATGATGCCCATCACTTCTGTGCCAAGAACGCCGGCATTCGTAAAAGGGGTGATCAACCTTCGTGGCAAGGTCATCCCGGTGATGGATCTCCGGCTGAAATTTAATATGGGGGAGATCCCCTATACAGATCGGACCTGTATTATTGTTGTGGAAATAGAGTTGAAAACCAGCACGGTTCTAATCGGTATCGTGGTCGATGCAGTCTCAGAAGTATTGAATATCCAGGAAAACGAAATTGAAGATACCCCGGCTTTTGGCACGGCATTGGACACGGCCTATATTCTGGGTCTGGCAAAAATAAATGGGGGGGTTAAAATCTTGCTGAATATTGATAAGGTGCTGTCGACCGAGGAAATAGCGGGCATTGGGACCGTATCATAATATTCTTTAGGTTATTCAAGATAATCAATAGCGGTTTATAAAATAAGTATGTTAAAAAAAATATTATATAGCTTAGGAGTATGGGTATGAAAAATTTGAGTTTAGGGGTAAAAATTTCATTGGGGTTCGCCATTATGCTGGTTTTTCTCTGCATTGTTTCCTTTATCGGTTTTAATAGTCTTTCGGGGGTTGTTGATCGGGCGTCAAAGTCCGAAGGTGTCAATGAACTGGTAAAATCCATCTTGGATGCAAGGCAGCAGGAAAAAAATTACATCATGCGCAATGATGAAGCACTTGTCGCAAAAGTAGAGAACCTTATCAAGGGGGTTACCGACAGAGCCCGTGGATTAAAAGACAGTTTTTCCAAACAGGTAAACAAAGACCAGATGGATCGTATCATTGACAAAAATGATACCTATATAGCGGCATTTGACACATTTGTAGAATTTAGAAACCAGAAAACCAATACCATGGCCATTATGCGGGGAAAGGCAGGTCTTGTACTGAAAGAAGCGGAAAACATAGGGACTGATCAGAAAAATCAATTGAATGTAGCCAGAGAGAAAAATGCGACACAGATTAAAGAAAAAATTATACTGGCAGATGATGCCAACCGGCTGATCAAGCTGATTCTGGATGCCAAGGCCCTGCGTATCTCCCTGGTCCATGAACCCAATGCCCAGGATATGGCCGCCTGGAAAAAAACTAATGGAAACGTCCTGGACCTGGCCCAAAATATGAGGACCCGTTTTACCAATGAAGCCAATATTGAAAAAATTGATGCGGCCATTGCAAGCTACCAGGGCTACGAAAAAGCCGCGGTACAATTTTTTAAAGACCGGTCTGAGCAAACACGGCAGGTTCTCATCAGAGAAGCTTCTGCCGTAACAAAGCATATACAGGAAATCCGTGGGGACCAGAAGGCACAGTTGAACAAAGATCAGAAGAAGGCTGAAGACTTTTTGACCGATAAACTTATCAAATCCGACGATGCCAATCGTATCATCAAATTGTTTATTGATGGCCGGAAAAATGAAAAGGAATTCATTATTTCCGGTGACAAAAAATGGACAAATGAAGTCGATGACCGAATTGTAAAAATAACAAATCTGTCCCAGGATTTAAAATCGCGTTTCAAACAGGCCCAAAATATCGACCAGGTGAATGGGCTTATGACAGCGCTTAGGGAATACGATGCTGCCTTTGACCGGTATGTCGAGCTGACCGTCCAGCAAAAAAAGGCTGAAGAAAGCATGCTCAAAGACGCCAGAGCGGCAAGAGAAGTGTGTATCTCTGCCAGTGCAGACCAGAAAGCAAAAATGGAAAATCAGGTATCAACTGCCAATACGATTATACTGATAGGAACCATCATCGCTGTCATGTTGGGTATTTTCTTTGCATTTTTAATCACCAGAAGTATCACTGGACCTGTTAATCGCATTATCGCCGGTTTGAATGAGGGATCGGACCAGGTGGCATCCGCTTCAAGCCAGGTATCCTCTTCCAGTCAGTCCATGGCTGAAGGTGCTTCCGAGCAGGCAGCTTCCATAGAAGAGACCTCTTCTTCCATGGAAGAAATGTCTTCCATGACCAAGAAAAATGCGGAGAATGCAAGCCATGCAGATGGCTTGATGAAAGAGACCAATAAGGTGGTAATAACTGCCAATGAATCCATGGGAAACTTAACAAAATCAATGGAAGATATTTCCAAAGCCAGTGAGGAAACCTCTAAAATCATTAAAACCATAGATGAAATTGCCTTTCAAACAAATCTGCTGGCCCTTAACGCTGCAGTGGAAGCGGCAAGAGCGGGTGAAGCCGGTGCCGGATTTGCTGTGGTTGCCGATGAAGTTAGAAATCTCGCCATGAGGGCGGCGGATGCGGCTAAGAATACGGCGGCATTGATTGAAGGCACTGTTAAGAAAGTCAATGACGGGTCTGAACTGGTTTCCAGTACCAATGATGCCTTCAGTAAAGTTGCCGATAGTTCTGTCAAGGTCGGTGACATTGTTTCTGAAATAACCGAAGCCTCCAAAGAGCAGTCCAATGGTATCGAACAGGTGAATATTGCCATAACAGAGATGGATAAAGTGGTCCAGCAAAATGCTGCCAATGCAGAAGAATCTGCATCGGCCTCGGAAGAGATGAATGCCCAGGCAGAACAACTCAAGGACTATGTGAGTGAACTTGTCATGTTGGTTACCGGCAGGGCAAACAAGGGAACCAGCCTTCAAGGCCATGGCCAAATGAAAACCATTTCTTCTAAACCGAAGACAGCCAGGGCAGGAAAAAATAAAATGCTGGCCCATGGCTCAAGAGAAGTTCGACCCGATCAGGTGATTCCTTTTGATGATGATGAGGACTTTGAAAATTTTTAACTATGTCAATATCTGAAGACTGAGATTTCAGGGATTTAGAAAATTATAGGAGCGGGTTTCTAAATCCCTGAATTTCAAACGACAATATATTGATGACAAACGGCAAGATAAAAATTAAAAACAAGGTGTTTATGATGTCCCATGAGCGTATTAAAGATTTGATTGAAAAATTTTCCTGCGAACTTGTTCTGGCCGACCCGGAAGAACCAAAGAGTTTGTCTGTTTTGTTGCCCATATTGAAAAATCTTCACACCCATTGTTTAAAATTTTCATTAACACTGGAAGCCGGAAAAATTATAAAGACCCGGAATATGATTAACCGCAGCATACAAAATAATTCCCCAGCCAGTATTGAGCAAATAACGGCTTTGGGCGATTTTATCTCTGGTATTTCAAGGTCATTTCAAGATTTAGATGAAGATGAAGCCCAAGATGAAGATGGGCAAAACGGGGGGATGCCAATGAAGAAGACTCCTGAAAATGCAGCAGACCCTATCCCCGATTATTTTGAAGAAATAGAAAAAAGACTGGATGAGTTCAGCCAGATGATTGGTGGTTTTTGCCCGGAAGAGATTCCGGATCTTGGCATCATGCTCAATAGTCTGGACAGACTCATTGATATTTCAAAGGGGACGGATCCCTCCACATTTTATCAAATTTGTATTGCCTGTAAAAGTTATGTGGAAGAAATGATCCTGGAAAATATATATAATACCAGGCCCATTGAAGAAGGGTTATTGCTTCTTAAATCCATTTTAAATCATTTGAAAAGAGGAGAACCTTTTGCATTTGATTATTCTGATGTTTTAGAATTATTGGAAAATAATTTTATAAAAGAACAAGAGCTCAAAGAGACAAAACCTGAAGGGGCACCTGCCCTTAAAATTCAGACAGATCTGGAAAAAATATCACCCGAAAAAATATCACCCGAAAAAATATCACCCGAGAAAATATCACCCAAGAAAATATCAAATGACGATATGGAAATTTTGACAGATTTTGTATCTGAAGCCCTGGAAAATCTGGATACCATTGAAGTGAATTTGATTGATCTGGAGCAGGACCCTTCCAATATGGATATCATCAACGATATTTTCCGCCCCTTTCATACCATTAAAGGGGTGTCTGGATTTTTAGCCCTGACAAAAATAAACAAGCTTGCCCATGCCACGGAAAATCTTTTGGACAGTGCCCGTAGCGGAGACTTTTTAATTAATGCCAGGGCTACGGATGTCATCCTTGAGTCAGTGGATCGGTTGAAAACCCTCATCGGAAGGGTCAGTCAGGGAATAGATACGGGATTCATGCAGCCCGATGATGATATTGATGTCAATGCGTTAAGAGAGAAACTTGAAACCCTTCAGGTTTCTCTGACAAAAGGAGAGAGTGCCCCCCTGGGGTCAATCCTGGTCAAGAAAGAAATGGTGGATCAGGAATCCCTTGACCAGGCCCTTGAGATCCAGAAAAACCAACCGGGGAAAAAAATTGGGGAAATACTGGTTGAAGAAAAAAAGATTCAACCCAATCAGGTCGCCTCGGCCCTGATCGAGCAAAACCAGCCCAAGAGGAAAGTGGATGCTCAGGTCAAGGTAAGCACTCAAAAGTTGGATGATTTGGTGGATTATGCAGGAGAGCTTGTGATTGCCCAGTCCATGTTGAAACAAAAAACAATAAATGATCCGTCACTGAGCCAAAATGTGTCCCAATTGGGATTGATTGTCACCAATATGCAGAATATTGCCATGTCCATGCGAATGGTTCCCATAAAATCCACTTTCATGAAAATGATACGACTTGTCAGGGACTTGGCAAAAAAATCAGGCAAGAAGATCAATTTGAACATGGTGGGAGAAGATACGGAGATAGACAGAAATGTGGTGGAGGCGCTTTATGAACCCATGGTGCATATGATCAGAAATTCTTGTGATCATGGGATTGAATCTGCATCAGACCGTCTGAAAAATGGGAAACCGTCACAGGGCACAATTATACTTCGTGCCTATCACAGGGGGGGGCATATTCTTATAGAAATTGAAGATGACGGTAAGGGACTTGATAAGAAGCAAATTCTTGAAAAGGCAAGGCAGACCGGTCTTATCACCGGCAATGAACAATTGACCGATGCCCAGGTGTATGATTTGATTCTTCAACCCGGGTTTTCCACGGCAAAGGAAATTACGGATGTGTCCGGCAGGGGGGTCGGCATGGATGTGGTCAAGTCCGGTCTGGAAAAATTCAGGGGACAATTGAGCATTGACTCGGAAAAAGGCCATGGCACAAAATTTACCATCAGCCTTCCTCTTACCCTTGCGATTATTGACGGAATGCTGGTCAGGGTTGACCAAGAAAAATATGTGATTCCAACCATGGCCATTCAAAAAGCATTTAAGCCTGGAAAAGATGAATATTTTACGGTTGAAGGTAAAGGCGAGATGGTCAAAGACCGTGGCAGTCTGATCCCCATGATTCGTTTAAATGAAATCTATGCCAGCAGTCAACACAAAAAATCTGTTCAGGACGGCCTTGTGGTGGTTGTGGAATCAAAGGGTGAAAAAAGAGCCCTGTTCATAGATGAACTGCTGGGCAAGGACGAATATGTCATTAAAAGCCTGGGCAGTAATCTTGAAGATGTGGGCGGGATTTCCGGCGGTGCGATTCTGGCCGATGGAAGAGTGGGCTTGATTCTGGATATCCATGGTATTTTTTCAATTGTTTCCAGGGGATAATATGCAGGAGATTGAAACAGGCTTAGGTCTGACCCGGCAAAAACATACAGGGAAAAAACAATGTCAAATTCAATATTGATAGTGGATGATTCTTTGCCCATGCGATCGGCCATAAAACGAATTTTGAGGGCTGCGGGGTATGGCAGGTCAGAATTGTTTGAAGCTGCCAACGGACAGGAAGCACTTGAACTGATGAAAAATAATTGGATTGATATGGTGATGACAGATTATAATATGCCTGTCATGAATGGTCTTGGACTTGTTAAAGCCATGAAAAAAGAAGAAAGATTAACAGATATACCGGTGATTGTGATTTCAGGCGATGGCAATGATTCCAAACTCAAAGAATCTATGGATTGCGGTGCTGCAGGGTGTATTAATAAACCGTTTACGGCTGAAGCCATAAGAGATAAAATTGTCAATATTCTTGGAGAGTAAATTATGGAGAAGCGTTTGTTGGCAGCGATGAAGGCGTCGTCTGAGGTCATGGAAACCCTGTTTTTTCTGCAGAAGGTCGGAGCTACTTTATATGTCACATGATATCAAAGTTCTGGTTGTAGATGATTCTGCTGTTGTGCGAAAGGTCTTTTCTGAACAATTGTCTAAACAGAAAGGAATTAATGTTATCGGTACTGCGCCGGATCCCTATGTTGCCAGGGATAAAATTGTCAAACTGAAACCCGATGTGATTACCCTTGATATTGAAATGCCCCGGATGGACGGCATCACCTTTTTAAAAAAACTGATGAAATACTACCCCCTTCCGGTTATCATTGTCAGTTCTCTTTCTACCAAAGGCAGCAAAATTGCCCTTGAGGCACTTTCTATAGGGGCTCTTGATGTCATTTCAAAACCGAGCTCATCCTATTCCGTGGGGGATATGAGCCTCCAGTTGGCAGAAAAAATCCGGGCGGTTTATGGGGCAAAAATGATGGTCTCACCCACCCGGAACACCAAGGAAAAACCGTTAACAGCCATGGGATCAATGGCCCTTGCCGCCACAACAAACAAAATTATCGCCATTGGGGCCTCCACCGGTGGAACAGAAGCCATAAAGAATGTATTGACCCGATTACCCCACAATACCCCGGGGATTGTGGTGGTCCAGCACATGCCTGCCCAGTTTACCAGCTCCTTTGCCCAGAGGCTGGATGAGCTTTGCCAGATGAGGGTCAAGGAAGCTCAGAATGGGGATACGGTTATAAACGGCCAGGTTCTTATCGCACCGGGCAATTACCATATGATCTTTAAACGAAGCGGTGCCAGATATTATGTAGAGGTTAAAACCGGCCCCCTTGTCCATTACCAGCGGCCAGCGGTGGATGTATTGTTCAAGTCCGTTGCCAGATTTGCCGGGGCCAATGCCCTGGGTATTATTTTGACGGGTATGGGCAAAGATGGTGCTGCCGGAATGCTGGACATGAAAAAGGCAGGCGCCATTAATATTGCCCAGGATGAACGTTCCTGTGTGGTTTTTGGCATGCCCAAGGAAGCAATAAACAGTGGTGCTGTTGATTATGTCCAGGATATCAACAGTATCGCCAACAAAACAATCTCACTTTTAGAAGCAATGTAAATTATAATTGAGCGGTAATATTTTATGGTAACCGAAACAAACTTAAGTCCTGAACAGCATAAAAAACTTTCCCGAATTGTTTACAAAGAATCCGGTGTGGTCCTTAATGAAAAAAAGTACAGTCTTCTGGTGGCAAGAATTGCCAAAAGAATGCGGATAACAAAAATAGCATCTGTTTCTGATTATATCAGTGTTATATCCAGTAATCCCCAGGAATTCACTGAATTTATTGATGCAACCACCACCAACCACACCTTTTTTTTCAGAGAAAACAAACATTGTGAATATCTTATTAAAACATTGGACCCAAAAACGCCTTTGAAAATATGGAGCGCTGCATCCTCCAGCGGAGAAGAAGCCTTTTCAATTGCGGTTCAATTGCTGAGCAATTCATTCTCTTTGAGTATTTTTGCATCTGATGTTTCTGATTCCATGCTGAAATTAGGCCGGCGGGCTGTTTACCCAATGGATCGGGTAAAAAATGTTCCCCTTTCAATGTTGCGCACCTATTTTCAAAAGGGCAAAGACAGGTGGAAAGATCATGTCAGGGTAAAGCCTGAAGTTCAACAATTGGTTAGATTTGCAAAATTCAACCTGCTGTCAGACACGCCTGATGATACCTTTGATATTATTTTTTGCAGAAACGTCATGATTTATTTTGATACCCCGACACGGCAAAGGGTTGTTGATAATCTTTGCCGGGCATTAAAACCGGGGGGATATTTTTTTGTGGGGTTAGCTGAAAGCCTTAACGGGTTGGATCATTCTCTGACAACCATTTTACCGAGCGGTTATCAGAAAAAATAAAATTTCAGGAGAGAGGGATGAGTTCATCAAATGATCAAAGAGGCGTGTATGGATCAGGGTAATTCTTCCAGTGAAAATTTACTGGTCAACCATTACTTTTTAGAGCCCGGATATATCCTGGTACCGGGCTATTCCGTCGGCATATCTACGGTCATAGGGTCTGGTGTCTCCATTTGTATTTTTGACAGGGAAAAAAGGATCGGTGGAATGAATCATTTTATTTTCCCCTTTATTGCCACACGAGGGAAAACGACTGCATTGTATGGCAATATTGCGACCATTACCCTGATAAAAATGATGCTGGCCCGGGACTCTTTAGTCAAATCTCTTGAGGCGCAAATATATGGGGGCGCATACCATCCTGAAAAAAGCAATGAAGATATCGGCAGAAAAAATATTGAAATTGCCAGAAAGGTCCTTTTAAAAAACCAGATACCGATCACCTCCCAGGATGTGGGTGGGGAAAAAGGCAGAAAAGTGGTTTTCAATACAAAAACCAACGAAGTGGCCATTTTAAAGGTTGAAAGGCTGCGGGACCAGGACTGGTACCCCTATCAATGAAGGGATGATAGGGAACACTAATTTAATAATCAGAGATGTTACTATAAATACAGGAGTGTTGTAATGGCAGTGGGTCCAAATATTAAAATTCTTGTTGTAGACGATTCCGGAACAATGCGCGTCATGTTCAAGCAGATTTTGAAACAGGCAGGGTTTGAGAATATTGTAATGGCGGTCAATGGTGAGGATGGCATCAAAAAAGTAGAACAGGAGAATCCAGATCTTGTCATCAGTGATTGGAATATGCCCATAAAAGATGGGCTTGAATTTTTGCAATGGTTAAGAAGCCAGGAAACATATAAGGATCTTCCTTTTATCATGGCAACAGCCCAGGCTGATAAAGGGCAGCAACTCCGTATCATGGAAGCCGGGGGTAACGGCCATGTCCCCAAACCCTTTGATTCTGAGCAGATCAAGGCAGGCATTGAGAGGGCCTTTGCCCCGGAAATGCCAAAGAAAGCGAACAACAACCATAGAAATATGATTGATGGCAAGGTCGAACTGACCGTGGCCCATATACAGATTACAGATCATCTGGTGCTTGGTGCGCTTAAGCACAGAATTGAAAATGGGGAAGTAACACCACAGTATTTTGAACTGAAGACGGATAAAAAGGCGGGATGGAACCCCATCCAGGAGGGATTGGAGAATGGCCAGAGCGACTGTGCCTTTGTGCTGGCTCCCATTGCCATGGACCTGTTTGCCTATGATTCTCCCATAAAACTTGTCCTGCTGGCCCATAAAAACGGGAGTACCTTTGTGCGCAGTAGACTGTATGACCCAAGGTTTGATTCTTTGCAGAGCTTTTACAAGTATAAGGTTGTGGATATCCCCCATAAGATGTCTGTACATCATATGCTGGCCCATCAGTTTTTAAGGGAACTGGGGTTGAAACCAGGGGTGCCTGGAAAAGAGGCCATTAATGTGAGGTTTGAAGTGGTACCTCCCATAAAAATGCCGGGTATCATGCAGGAAAATGAAGATGTGGCAGGGTTTATGGTGGCAGAACCCATCGCCACCAAAGCCATTGTTGGTGAAATCGGAAATCTTGAATTTATATCCTCTTCACGGTGGAAAGATCATCCCTGCTGTATTGTTGCCATGCAGGATGATTTTATTGATAAATTTCCCGAGGCTGCCCAGGAATTTGTCTCTCTTTTGAAAGAAACTGGAGAATACATTGAAGATGATAAAATAAGGGCTTCACATATTGGTGTTAAATTTCTTGATCCTGACGGAGCCCTTGGTTTGAAGCCAGAGGTGCTTCAAAGGGTGTTTTCACAACCCCTGGCCATAAAAATGAATGATTTATATCCGGTTATTGAGGAGTTTGATTCTATTCAAAGGTATATGCATGATACCATGGGTATCGGCAGGATAATTGATCTTGAACAATTTATTTATACCGGTTTTGCGGATAAAGTATGACAACACCAAAATTAATCCCTACAATTCCATCCTTTGAATCGCTTTCTATCCTGGATGAGATTCAGCTCGAGGCCATAGTAGACATAAGAACCCAGGAGTTAAAGGCAAGCAATGATGCCTTAAAACTGACCCAGGCAACCCTTGAAAAAACAATGGAAGAAAGAACAGAAGAGCTGAAACAAAAAAACGAATATTTGTCGGCCCTCCATGAAACTTCTTTGGGGATGTTCACCCGGCTAGACCTGTCCGAGGTATTGGAATCCATCATAAAAAGAGCCTCAATCCTGACCCGGATACCGGATGGATTTGTCTTTATTTACAATTCTGGGCAAGGTGTTTTGGAGATAATCGCCGCCTGTGGAAAATATTCTCAACTAAAAGGGACCACGCTTTCTTCAGACGAAGGAATATCCGGTAAAGTATGGGAAAGTGGAGAACCCATCATTGTGGATGATTATCAAGCCTGGCCGGGTAAAAGCCAAAACCTCTGTTTTGATTTTGTGACCTCGCTCTTAGGGGTGCCGTTAACCTCAGGTTCCAGAATTGAAGGTACAATTGGGTTAAGCCACCATGACAAAAGCAAAAGAATAGATCCAAAAAACATTTTGATTCTGGATCAATTTGCCGAGCTTGCCACCATTGCAATTGATAACTCAAAGTTGTTTGAAAGCATGAAAGAAGAGCTTGCTAAAAGGATAACCCTTGAAAATGAAAGAACTAAAATGGAAGCCGTGCTTCGTCAATCCCAGAAAATGGAAGCCATCGGAACATTAGCCGGCGGCATTGCCCATGATTTTAATAATATTTTGTTTCCTATTCTTGGTTTTTCTGAAATGGTCATGCATGATTTACCGGAAGAAAGCCCTGCTCAACATCAATTGCAGTCAGTCCTTGACAGTGCCCTGCGTGCAAAAGATCTGGTTCAACAGATTCTTACATTCAGCAGGAAATCAGAACAGGATTGCAGACCCCTTAAAATACAACTCTTTATAAAAGAAGTTTTAAAATTTGCCAGGGCATCATTGCCCTCCACCATAAAAATTGTCGCCGATATTCCCCGGGATATCGGAATGGTCATGGCAGATCCAACCCAGATTCATCAAGTTGCCATGAACCTTATTACAAATGCCTTGCATTCCATGGAAGAAAATGGTGGAGAATTGTTTGTCACTCTTGAAGAAACGATGATCACAAAAGAGAATCTGCCTGATCTGGAGATGGTATCGGGTCATTATGTCTGTCTGAGCATAGCAGATACAGGTTCAGGTATGGATCAGGAGACAATAAAGCGGGTGTTTGAACCCTATTTTACAACCAAAGTCAGGGGAAAAGGAACTGGCTTGGGACTTGCCGTGGTTCATGGTATTGTAAAAAATCTAAGAGGCGAGATTCTCGTTCACAGCGGTGTGGGGAAAGGATCAAAATTTTCAGTATATTTACCAATTATTATAAAAAAAGATGAGGATATTGATATGAAAACACTATCCACAGCTCAGCTAAACGGGAGTGAAAGAATTTTAGTTGTTGACGATGAAAAATCTGTTTTGAATATCATTGAAACGATATTATCTCGATTTGGATATAAAGTCAGGTCATATGATGTGAGCACTGACGCCTTGGAATCTTTTAAGAACGCTCCTTCTGAATTTGATCTGGTCATCACCGATATGACCATGCCGGGACTGACAGGAGATCAACTTGTTGGAAAAATAAAAAGTCTGCGTCCTGAAATTCCCGTGATTTTATGTACCGGGTTTAGTGAGAAAATAGCCGATGGCAGGGCAGGTGTCGTCAAACCGGATAAAATACTGATCAAACCGGTTGGTATGGATGACCTGTTAAGAAATATCAGATATTTGCTGGACAATAAAAAAGGTAAGGGGGAAATTTGATGAGCAATCTCATGACAGAAAAAATTCTGGCGTCAAAAATATACACCAACGAAGGGCTGTTAGAGGTTGTCGATGCATTGCCCCTGGCCATTTCCGTGATCGACAAAAATATAAAGGTTGCCTTGGCCAATAAATCGACCTACCTTCTTATGAATAAAAATGAAGAAAAATTAATCGGTTTTGTGGGCGGAGAAGCCTTTGGATGTGTCCATCATGATGATGTCCCCGAAGGATGCGGCTTTGGTGAGGCGTGTTTGAAATGTACGCTTCGGGGAACTATTCAAAGGACCATGGAAGAAAAAAAACCACTGGGTCTGGTGGAAACATCCATGACATTCAAAGGTCGTGGGAAAAGATATCTTCGTATTTCTACCTCACCCATGACCCTGGAGGGAAGTGATGTGGTTCTGCTTGCAATTGAAGATATCACAGAGGCGAAAAAACATGAACAAACAGCAGTGGAAAAAGAAAAATTATCGGCAGTTATTCAAACAGCAGGTGCTGTTTGTCATGAAATGAATCAGCCTTTAATGGTGATAATGGGTCTCGCTGAACTATTGCTTCAAGATATCTCTGATGAAAAAAGTCTGGCAGCAAACCTAGAGGAAATAAAAAAGCAGGCCGAGAGATTAGGGGGGATAACCAGAAAGCTGATGACCATTAAAAAATACAAAACCAAGGGATATATCAATACAAAAATCATTGATATTGATGGGGCTCAAAATTCAAATGGGCTTGAGGAGTAATGATGTCTGATAAAAAAATTTTAGTTGTTGATGATGAAACATCGATTATCCATTTGTTGAAGCAAATTTTTTCAAGGGCCGGTTATCATGTCTGTTCAGCAGAAAATGGCGAGGATGCATTGGCATTGCTGGAGAATGAAAAAATTCATGTCATGTTTTTTGATCTTAATCTGCCGGGAATGAATGGGATTGAATTGTGCAGGGAAGTTAAAAAAAACATGCCCATGTCTATTATTTATGCCATTACAGGATATGCATCATTATTTGAACTTTCTGATTGCAGAGAAGCAGGTTTTGAAGATTATTTTAAAAAACCGGTCAATATTAAAATATTGATAAAAGCAGCCGATGATGCCTTTGAAAGGCATGAACGGTGGCGGAAAAATTAAAAATAAATTTTTAAAAATTATTGTAAGGATGGATTGCAGTGAAAATTCTCTTTCTTGAACCCTTCTTTGGGGGATCCCATAAAGATTTTGCCTTGGGATTTGCTGCCCATTCATCCCATGATGTTGATCTTGTTACCCTGCCGGACTGCTTTTGGAAGTGGCGGATGCAGGGGGCTTCTCTCTATTTTATCAACCAGATCAAAAATTTGGCCGAATACGATCTGATTTTTACCACAGATATGATGAACTTAACGGATTTTATGGCCTTGGCCGGTCGGGATCTGCCGCCCATTGTTATGTATTTTCATGAAAATCAGCTTTCCTATCCCCTGGGGTTCCATGGAAAAAAGGAGTCTCACCTGGGGTTTGCCAATATTATTTCCGCTGTTGCTGCAGACGGGCTTTTTTTTAATTCAGCCTATCATTTTAAGGCCTTTCTGGGTGAAGCCAGGCTTCTTATTAAACAGATGCCTGACACCAGGCCCGAGTGGATGCTGGCTGAACTTGAGCAGCGAGGCCAGGTTCTTTACCCGGGGTGCCGGTTTGATGCAGCGCCGTTTGTCCTGAAAAAAAATCCCCTGGACAAACCTCTGATTGTTTGGAACCATCGGTGGGACTATGACAAAAAACCGGAAGTGTTTTTTAAGGTTCTCTTGGAATTGAAAAAAAAGGGGGTTGGCTTTTATCTGGCTCTTTTGGGGGAACAATATGAGATTATCCCCGAGGTGTTTAGGACGGCCAAAGAGACGTTTAAGGAAGAACTTCTGGTATATGGCTATGTTTCATCCCGGGAAGAATATCTATCCTGGCTGGCAAAGGGGAGTGTGGTGATCAGTACGGCCATCCAGGAAAATTTTGGCATATCCATTGTTGAGGCAATCCGCCATGGTTGTCTCCCCTTACTGCCCAACAGGCTTTCCTATCCTGAAATTTTGCCGCAAAATTTTCATGGGGATATTATTTATACCTCCACATCAGATCTGGGACAAAAACTGGAAAACTTTTTGGAAGATCCGGACAGATTTTTTCCTCTGCGTCAAAGTTTGTCCGATTATACCCGCCGGTTTTCCTGGGAAATAATTGTGAAACAGTATGATACCCTCCTGGAAAAATTCAAAAAGGGTTCTTGATGAACTCTTTTCTCCTATAATCGCATTCCTGCTTCTAAATTAAGCAAAAGGGTTGCAGTTTTGTGTTCTTCCTTGGGCTGATATCTTTTATGTTGCGCTAACCAATTGAGATAAAACTACAAGATATGTCTTGTCCGATCTCGTAGTCTGTGATCAAGATTTTAATTCCGCCCCAAAATCCGGGAATGTACTTCCCCGGCCCGATTTAATTCAATCCATCTAATTCCCTTAAAAATAAATTTTTCAAAATTTAATTTCTTCCATATAATTCCATTTCGTACCCAACGATGTTTACATGGAGGGAATGATGGATCCGATACCTTGTCCCGGTTGCGATTCGTTTTTTGTGCCAAGAAATAAACTACAGATTTTTTGTACCGATCCGGATTGCCAAAGGACCAGAAAAGCCCTATGGCAAAAACAAAAATTGGTATGTGACCCGGAATACAAAAAAGATCAAAAATTGGCTAATCAGAAATGGCTTCAGAATAACCCCTATTACTGGACAAAATATCGTCAAAGAAATCCGAAAAAAGCTGACAGGAACCGCTCTTTACAGAAAATCAGAAACTGTAAAATTCAAAAAAACAAGGTCCATTCCAAGGCATCAAGAACTATCGGTATTGCAAAGATGGACTCGAGCAAGTCCAGGAACCAAGGGCTTTTAGGCCAATATTGGCTTGTTCCCGTCGTTGCAAAGATGGACCCGGTAAAAATTTTTATCGCTACAGCCCCAGTCTGTTCGCCATAATTGCAAAGATGGACTCGAGGACTGGAGAAAAATTTTGTGTTACAGAGATCATGAACCCCATCAGGCCAGGAGGGCATCATGATAAGAAAAAAAGTGCTTATTCAAGACCGGATACGCCGTACCGGCAAGAGTTTTTGTTTTATCCCTCACCGTTTCCTTACAGACGGATTTTTACAATCATTGACCCGGCATGAGTTGGCATTATACCTGTTCCTTGTGTTGGCCTCAGACAAACATGGCCTTTCATATTACGGAGACAAAAGCATCTGCTCTAAACTGGGCCTTAAAGAACAAGACTATCTTTTTGCCCGCAGTTGCTTGATCCACAAAGACCTTATCGTTTATGACGGCACCCTGTTCCAGGTGCTTTCCCTGCCGAAAAGTGCCCATAAAATATAAGGAGGAGCAATGATTGACATGAGAATGATTTTTGAAATCCACCGGTTAAAAGATATGGGAATGTCCAATCGAGAAATCTCAAAAGCAATTGGCTGCAGCAGGAAAACGGTATCAAAGTATATCTCCAACCCAGAGTCGAAACCATCTAAAAGGAAAGCCCGGACGCTGAAACTGTCACCATACCACGACTATATCCGGGAAATAATAAACAGATATCCAAAGCTCAAAGCACCCGTTGTTTTACGTCAGATACAAAAAAAGGGTTTTGATGGCGAAATAAGCATTTTGAGGGATTTTCTGCGTAAAATCCGGGGACAGTCCTTAAAAAAGCAGGCGTATAGCCGATTTGAATCAGAACCCGGGCAACAAATGCAGGTTGACTGGGGGCATTTTGGGACCATCTCCTATGGAAAAACCAAAAGAAAGCTGTATGGGCTTGCCGTCATCGAATCCCACAGCAGGATGCTTTATGTTTCTTTTACCCATAGCCAGAAACAAGAAGCCCTTCATCAGGCTTTGTTTGATGCCTTTAAGTATTTTGGCGGCCCTCCGGAAGAACTTGTGGTGGATAACATGATCACAGCGGTGACTGAACGGACGGGCGCTCTGATACGTTTTAATGGCAATTTTCTTCATTTTTTACTCCCCCTTGGTATCAAGCCTGTGGCCTGCAATATCAGATCTCCCCATGAAAAAGGAAAAATTGAAAGAAGCATTCATTATATCCGGCACAATTTTTTGCCATTAAGAGAATTTAACAACCTGCCAGAACTCCAGTCCCAGGCTATGGAATGGTTAAACAATATTGCCAACACCAGGACACATAGTACGACAGGAGAAATCCCGGTAAAAAGACTTCAGAGATACCGACTTAAAAAGTTTCCGTATCCTGCCCCGGATTACAGGGAAATACACTCCTTATATGTCCATAAAGATTTTTCCGTGAGATTTGACTCCAATACGTATAGTGTTCCGGTTTGGACGATTGGTAAAACTGTTGTTTTGAAAGCAAATCAGGAAAAAGTATGGATGTATTACAAAACCCGATGTATTGCCGTCCATGCTCGGTCCTGGGAAAAAAAACAAAGGATCGAACTCGAATCCCATAAATCACAACTTCATAAGCTTAGAAAAAGAAGGCTTGCTGACAAAAACGTTCTTGCCTTTTTGTCTTTGGGTCAAACGGCGCTGGATTATTTGAATGAACTTGAAAAAACAAGGTCTCCATTAAAAAAGGACATCATCCAGATAATGACCCTGAAAGACAAATATGGAGACAGTTCAATAATTATCGCCCTGAACAAAGCATTGGATCTAAAATTATATGGTGCGGGTTATATCCAGAATATTCTTTACCAGGAGATGACACCCAAAACCTGTCATCCACCTGTGAAACTGAAAAGTGATACTCTCAACGAGATAAGACTTTGCTCCCCAAACCTTGCAGAATATGATGCTCTGGTACTCAAAAAAAGGAAAAAGACATGAATACCATTATAGAAAAGTTCAAAACATTAAGGCTGAGAAATTGTGCCAAAAACATAGAAAGCATCATTGAACAGGCGAACCATAAAAACCTGTCTCCCCTTCAAGCCATTGAACGGTTAATCGACATTGAAATAGAAGAACGAGATAAAGCCAGGATGGTATTAAGGTTCAAGCAGTCCGGGCTTGATACAAAGGTCACCATTGATCAATTTGATTTTAATTATCACAAGTCCCGACAGGCTCAAAAAAGTATAATCTTAAACCTTATGGATCTTGAGTTTATTGAGAAGAAAAAAGATATCATCATGATTGGCAATCCTGGCACAGGAAAAAGTTATTTGGCTAAATGTATCGCCTTTGCTGCGACCCAGGCTGGAATAAAAACGCTTTTCACTACTGCCATGGATATGATCAATCATTTGATAGCAGCGGAAGCGGATCATAATCTGCTCAAAAAACTTAAATATTATCAATCACCGGATACTTTAGTCGTAGATGAAATTGGGTACCTTCCGCTTGGCCAACAGGGATCAAATCTGATTTTCCAGGTAATCAGTGCAAGGCATGAGAAAAAATCTACTATGATTACAACCAACTTACCATTTGCTCAATGGGGAAACATTTTTGACAGCACTACTGTTGCCACAGCGATTGCCGACCGTCTTGTGTACAACTCTGATATCCTTGTATTGGAGGGCCCAAGCTATAGAAAGAGGAATTAATCGAAAAAAATAAAAACTGAAAAACTGGTAATTTTTTAACCGGCATATAAGACCTCTTGATCGTTTTTTTTAGTATCAAAATGGATAGGTACGTCCTAACTCAGGTGTGGGGCATTTTAGAATCCTGGTTTTGGGGCAAAAACAAATTCCTGATCACACTCGTAGTCTTTGGTATGTTTTTTGCTGTATTCCAAGCAATGTTATTTTTATATGTAAAAACATACCAAAATGAACGAAAAAGGAGGAAAAATGAAGAAGATTAAAAAGAGAGTGGGTCTGGTGAGCGCTATTTTAACCGGATTAATGGGATCTGTTCTGGTTTCATTTGTTCTGGTTTCATCTGTCCAGGCAGAACCGACGGGTAAATTGAGTATTTTCCATGCAGGCAGCCTAACCGTCCCTTTTGAAAAAATTGAACGCGCCTTTGAAGCCCAATACCCTGAAGTTGATGTCCAAAGAGAAGCAGGGGGCAGCACCAAAATGGCCCGCCTTATTTCAGAGGTTGG
Organism: Desulfoconvexum algidum; assembly: GCF_055382125.1. Lineage (NCBI taxonomy): Bacteria > Pseudomonadati > Thermodesulfobacteriota > Desulfobacteria > Desulfobacterales > Desulfobacteraceae > Desulfoconvexum > Desulfoconvexum algidum. Next base: position 1,241,397 of record NZ_AP042394.1, read on the forward strand.
CAAGCCTGCCGACATCATGGCATCGGCAGATTATAAAGTCATTGATAACAATCTTATCCCCAAGTTTGCCGATTGGAATGTAAGATTTGCCACAAATCAGCTTGTTCTGTGCTACACGGATCAAAGCAGATATGCGGACAAGATCAATGATAAAAACTGGTATGAAATACTGCAAAAAAAAGAAGTCGTCTGGGGCCATTCCGATCCAAACCTTGACCCCTGTGGATACCGAAGTATTATGGTGCTGAAGCTGGCTGAAAAATTTTATAACAAGGCCGGTCTTTATCAAGACCTCATTGACAATCGTCCTAAAAAAAATATTCGGCCTAAATCCGTTGAGCTGGTCAACCTTCTTAAAACCGGGCATATGGATTATGCCTGGGAATATTTATCCGTTGCGATTCAGCACGGCTTGAAATTTGTAAAGCTTGATGATCATATTAACCTTGGCAATTATAAATATGATGATTTTTACAAACAGGCCCAGGTGAAAGTGACCGGTAAAACACCCAGCACCTGGATTGTGAAAACAGGAAAATCATGCACCTATGGCATTACCATGATCAAGGACGGGCCAAACCCGGAAGCCGCAAAAGCCTTTTTGAAGTTCTTGCTATCCCCTGAACATGGTTTAAAAACCCTGGAAGAGATGGGTCAACCTCCTTTTATACCCTGCCGGGTGCCGTCCCAGGAAATGGCAGGCAGGCTTCCATCTGACATAACCGCTTTGGTGGAAGTAAAAAACTAGGGTAAATGAAGCGAATAGACCCCTTAAATTCTCTGTTTTTTTTGCTTAGTCTTCCATTGATCCTTCTGCTGACACTGCCGCTGCTTCAGATGACATTCCAGCCGTCTCTTAGGATGCTGATGGAAACGATATCAGACAAAGAGGTAATGGGGGCCATTGCAAGATCCATCGGTCTATCCCTTGGTGCCGGCATTCTCTCTTTTGTAATGGGAACCCCCCTTGCCTATCTTTTGGCCAGAAAGCAGATTATCGGGAAAAAAATAATAGAGGGGATCATCGATCTGCCGATCATGATCCCCCATCCTGTCGTGGGCATTGCCATCCTCAGCCTGACCGGAAGAAATCATCCCATTGGCAGATTTCTGTCCGATATCGGGATACAGATTATGGGCACCCGGACCGGCATTATTTGTGTTCTGCTTTTTGTGGGGCTCCCCTTTTATGTCAACACGGTAAAAGCCGGTTTTGAAAGTGTTCCCATACAGCTTGAAAATGCATCCCGCACCCTTGGTGCGGGAAAACTTTCCACATTTTTGCGCATTACGGTTCCCTTGACCTGGCGGCACATGATACTGGGGATCATCATGTGTACGGCCCGGGCCATCAGTGAATTCGGGGCCGTTGTCATCGTGGCATACCATCCCATGACCGCCCCTGTCATGATTTATGAGCGGTTCACCGCCTATGGATTAAAATACTCACAACCCATTGCTGTATGGCTGATCATCATTTCTTTTTGCTTGTTTATTTTACTGCGCATGCTGTCAAATTCAACCCATCCCCAGTGTAGATAAGATTATGATTCATCTGAAAAATATTAATTTGAGGGTGCCTGGGTTTGTTCTCAAGGATATCAATCTTCATGTTCAAGCGAACGATTTTTTCTCTTTAATCGGTCCCACAGGTTCGGGAAAGTCTTTGCTGCTGGAAGGAATAACAGGCCTTCTTCCCTTTTCAAGCGGGACGCTTCTGGTTGAGAATCAGGAGATTACCAATCTTGCCGTTGAAAAACGAAATATAGCCATTGTGTACCAGAATTTTGCACTCTTTCCCCATTTAACGGTTACCCAGAATATATTTTACGGTGTCGCCTACCATTCGATTCCCCGGCAGACAGCCTTGAAACGGTTTGATTTGCTGGTTTCCACCCTTGGACTGGAAAAGATCATCAAACGCCATCCCCAAGCCTTGAGTGGCGGCGAAAAGCAGCGGGTTGCCCTTGCACGCTCCCTGATTTTAAATCCCAGGGTGCTGCTTTTGGACGAGCCCTTATCTGCCTTGGACCCCGTTTTCCATGAAGAGGCCAAACAATTATTAAAAAAAATTCATGATGACCTGGACATCACCATCATCATGGTATCCCACAATTTTTCCGATGTATTATATCTTGCCAATAGAGGGGCCATTATCAATGTGGGGCAAATTGTGCAGCAGGGTGAAATCGCCACTATTTTTGAACGACCCAATTCGAAATTCACCGCTTTTTTTGTGGGAATGAAAAACATTCATCCCATCCACAACCGAAATGGGAAAATTTTAATTCAACAGGAAAATATTGAAATAACACCCTCCGTTCAGCCTGATAGCACTGCAACTTATATGGCCATACGGCCTGAAAATATTTCTTTAAAAACCCCTGGGATGGAACCCTTTGAAAATTGCTTTACCGGTAAAATAGAAAGAATTACAGGCAATGGCGTTTTTTTAAATGTTTATCTGCAAACCCAAAATTTTCAATTTGAAGCCATTTGGCCGCGAAGTTACCTGAGAGATCACGATCTGGATATAGGCAAACCCATTGTTTTTGGATTTCATCCCGAGGCTGTCCATACGTTTTAAATTAGTGTGAATCTACCAATATCCTTCCTTGTTGGCCGTACCGGCAAAAACAACATTGCCCTGTTTAAACTTTTGTACAACATTAATAATCGGGCCTGATTGATCGTTGACAACCTTGACGCCGGAAGTTTCAAGGGTTTCAAATGCCTTGGAACCACAAAATCCTGTCAGCAACACCTCTGCCCCATGGTTGCTTACCATGGCTGCCGCTTGGATACCGGCGCCCTTAAAGCAATCTTTATTATTTTTATTATCAATAACTTCATATTCAAGGGTTTTTGTGTCCACAATGAGGATATAAGATGCTCTTCCAAATCGTGGCTCAAGTGTTGAATTAAGCCTGTCTCCCTTTGATGTAACCGCTAATTTCATTTTAATCGTCTCCTTTATCGGGTATGGGATTCATTCATTGGAATAGCTATTGATCCTTCATACCCTGCCAAGGTGAAAAGCAAACCACATGCCAATGGGCGAAGAAAAAATAAGTTTGATAAAATGGTCTATAATTCAAGGAATTATGGGGATAAACAAAATCATAGGCGGCCTATGATTATAATAAAGGTCTCATAAATGCAATTTTGTAGTCTCTTGATTCGCTTTTTTGGTTTCCAGTCACTTCCAAATTTTGTAAATAAATATTGTTCAAAATTGATATTTTACAACAAAAAGAGATTTAAAGAAAAATATCGGAAAATATGGGAAAATGGATTTGAGCGCTGGCGCAATTCCTTTTTTGAAGGTATTATGGATAAGCAGATGCCATGGTGGTATTACCGGCACCATGGATATTTTTTTTAAGATCATTTTAAGATCAACAGAATAAAAGACGGAATAAATATCAATGGAATCCAAGACAAATAAATCGTTTTTTCAACACCACTCCTTGAACTATATTGAGATGTCCATGCGTACTGACAGGATGGAACGTATTCAGAATCCCGACGGGTATAGTAAGAAAAAAGGGGACTGCGGTGATATGGTGGAGTTTTTTTTAAAAGGCAATCGGGAGAAAATAAAATCTGTTTCTTTCATGGTCCAGGGGTGCATGAACACGATTGCCTGCAGCAATACGGTTGCCGATTTTGCCGAGGGGCAGTCCTCGGAAGAGGCATGGGGCATTACCCCTGAACAGGTGATTGAATTTTTAGAGACGCTGCCCCAGGATCATTATCATTGTGCAGAGCTTTGTGTGGGGGCCTTCTATCTGGCCCTGGTTGATATGACCCTGGACAAACCCGGCTGTTGTTAATGGCCTGGCCGGTACCGGTAACGCAATCATAACGTTACCGTTACCGGCTACTATCCAACAAGTAACGCTATGATTGCGTTACTTGTTGGGCCGAAATTTTACGCTGGGTGAACTATTTTTTTTAAAAACTTGCTATAATAAGGGGCTTAGGTATGATTTATGATTTTAATTGAATGCGTTGGCATAAACTCTGCATTTCATTTTCTTAGTTATCAGATGTAAGGGCATTTACTTACCTCCAAAAGTCTGACTAACCACCTCCGTAACGTCCGGGGCAGCTTATATACCGCCAGTAGCTGCCCCGGATTTTTTCTTTGTCACCAGGCCTGGTCATTCTATTTGGTTTTCTGACAATGAAAATCTCCAAATATCCAATCAATTTATTTTTAAAAAAATGGCCATTTTTGATTCTGTGGTCTCCATAATTGTTAGTTTTTCTTTGTCCTGGAAGTCCGGTTTCTCGATTATTTCCGGGATACCCAGCTCAAACGGGACCTTTGTATCTGTTTTGCTCAGGGCATTACCACAAACCATATTCAGCATTTCTGTCAATGTCCCTGAAAAGTGTTCATTGGTGAGCAACCCCTTGGCTTCTCCCATAAAATTTTCCGCCATTTCAGTGACCAAAATCCTGGGAGCCACTATCAGCAAACTGCCCGAAGTATCTCCAGTGAATGCCAGTCGACAGACAAGGGTTTTTTCTTTGTTTAATCCGCATTCTGAAAGCGTAGACTCTCCATCAAATTCAACGGGCAGGAAAAACATCGTTTCCATGACTTCAGAAATCGAGGTCTTCACCGCTTTCATCAAAATCTTCTTCATAATCCACTTCTCCAAGTATATTTACAATTAAGTCTCTTATTGCTTCAGCCGTAAATGGTTTAGTGATATACCCTGCAGCACCGCAATCCATGAATTCTTTGATCTTTGATTCATTGCCTTCCGTTGAAATAACCACGACCGGGATATCTTTTGATACCTCATCGTTTTTTATAATTTTAATCAACTCAAGTCCATTCATGACCGGCATATTGTAATCGGTCATTATAATATCAACCCAGCTGTTTTTTAGCAGGTCTACTGCTTCCTGCCCATTGGCCGCCTCAAGTATATCTGTATTGCCGTATCCTGCAGCCTTTAAGGTCCGTTTTATAACAGATCTCATGGGTAAAGAATCATCCACAATCAGTATTGAATATGACATGATGTTTTCCTGTATTTTAGTGTTTAATATTAAACAGTTTAAATATTAAAGAATTTAAACATTAAACGATATGTAAAAGTTCTTCGACTTCCTTTATATTAATACCAAACTCGGCAATGATCATGGAGACATCATCGGGGCAAAGCCCGAGTTCTTTCATGGCCTGAGCCTTAAATCGATAGGATAAACCATCGGACCCAACCCCTTGTCCCATCATCATGCAGATGCAGTCAGCAAGATAAACCGTTGTAACTTCTTTATCCTTGATCATTTTTTCATCTGCCAAATGATGATGACGGATGATTTTGATCATTTTGGGAGAAAATTTCCACATTTTGCCTATCAAGGCGCCTAACTCTGCATGATCAATCCCAAATACTTTTTTTTCAGCTTCCCCGAAGCTGAATCCTTTATTCTCTACAAGATTCGTAATTTCCTCTGAAGCGTCTGACACATGGTTTTCCAGAATAGTTTTGCCGATGTCCTTCACCAGAGCGGCGGTAAATATTGTGTTCTTATTTTTTAAAGAAAACTTTACCGCAACCTGTTTTGCTATCACAGCAGATGAAACTGAATAGCGCCACATGTCACCGCTTTCCATGCCATAGCCTTTTTGTTTTCCGGAAAGTGCCTTTGAACCTGATTTTAGTAAAACAAGTTCAATTATCTGGTCTGTGCCCAGCATATTAACGGCATCCTTTATGGATTCTGCCGGATTTTTAAGTCCAAAAAAAGCTGAATTACATGTTTTTAAAACACTGGCCGTGATGGCAGGATCATACTGAATCACATTGGCAATGTCTTCCATTGAGCTGTCGGGATTATCCACAACAGCTAAAAGTCGATTGGCAACAGCCGGAATGGGTTTTAAATTTTTAATTTCTTTCATCAGTTCCTGGAGAGTTGTCATATCCTCACCTCCTTTGATCCGGAAGTTTTTACATATATGTCTCCTGTTGCAATTTCAATCCTGACGGTTCGGTTTACATTTCCGCCAACATCCTGGCTGTTGATCATCACATTATTCTTATGAAACATTTTTTTAAGGGCCATATAATTTCGTTTGCCAATGTTGAAGAACCCTTTCTGATCAAGAATTTCTGCCCCTCCAGCCACATATATTTTCATCCGTTGTTTTGCAGCCCCCAGTTTATAAGCACTCTTAAACAATCTTGGGATTCCGGAATCTGCAAACATATAAGGCCTCTGTTTAGCTTTGCCTTTATCAATGGAAGATTCGGGCAGCATATAATGCAGTATACCACCAACCCTTGCCACCGAATCATATACAACCAGTCCGATGCAGGACCCGAGAGAATAGGTGACAATCGATTCTTCCGGATCATTGCTCACTTTCATGTCTGCAACACCTACTATCTGTTTCACATGATATTCCTTTGATTTTTATTGTTTCAATACAAATAAGCTGTGTGTGATCGTCTATTGATGATGATCCATTTGATAAGAAAATGTTCTGTGGGCACACGATTACACACTCTGTGCCCACAGATTTAGGTATCAATCATTAAAAGTTATCAAAACTCTCATCTTCATCAAAGGGGATCAACTGATCCGGTCGAACCGCTTGATTCCCTTTAGGCTTGGCTGTTATTTTGGGTTGTTTGCTGCCGTTTGAATACAACATCGTGCTCCGAGTATTTCTCCCGGCACCGGCCCGGCCGCTTTGTTCACCCTCTACAATTTCCAGCATGATCCCAACCTTGCTGCTCAGTTCATCAGCCTGGGAAGACAATTCCTCCGAACCTGCCGCATTCTGCTGGACCACAGTGTCCATTTCAGATACCGCAGTCGTGACCTGGCTTATCCCCTCTGCCTGCTCCTTGGATGCAGAGCTGATTTCTTCCACCAGTGATCCAACCTTTGCCGAACTTTCAGTGACTTGTTTAAAGGCTTCATTGGTTTTTTCCACGAGGCTGGCACCCTCATTGACCCTTTTAACGGTTCCTTCGATGAGTTCCGAAGTATCTTTGGCAGCGTCTGCTGCACGCATTGCAAGATTTCTCACCTCATCCGCCACGACGGCAAACCCGGCGCCTGCCTCGCCTGCCCGAGCTGCCTCAACGGCTGCATTCAGTGCCAGAAGATTTGTCTGAAAGGCTATCTCATCAATGGTTTTGACAATTTTGGATGTCTCTTCACTGGCCTTGGAAATTTCCGCCATGGACTTGGTCAGTTCTCCCATGGATTGGTTCGCATCGGTAACCACGCTATTGGCATTTTGCATCAATGTGTTGGCCTGGTTTGCGTTTTGCGCGTTATTGTTGGTCATACTCGAGATCTCTTCCAATGTTGACGAGGTCTCTTCAAGGCTGGCTGCCTGCTGGGAACTGCCTGTAGCGATCTGGCTGCTGGCCTGGGACACTTGACTGGAACCGTCTGTCAGAGCTTCAATCACTTCCTGAAATTTGACTCTCACACTGTCAAGTTCACCTGAGCTAAAAGATTTTAAGCCTTGGAAAATCGCTCTAAATGGCCTTGCCACAGAATTGGCAAGAAACAAGGACACAATAAGTGCAAGGACGATGGCAAAGATGACACCGCCGATGATCATGTACATGGAATTACTGGCGGTTTTTAGAGCATTTGCTTTTCGTTCATCCATGAGTTGTTGCTCTCTGCCTGTGAAGGTATCCACCTGTCCACGGAACTTATCAAAATACTTTTTCCCCCTGGCTTCGGCAACAAGATCTGCCATATCATCCATGGTTTTGGCATCACCTATTTCTCTTCTAAGTGCAATTTGAACTTCGGTGACATCTTTTTGCCAGGCATCAATATTATCTTTAATCTTAGATAAAAGTTTGACCTGGGCCGGGTTGTCATTCACGGTCAGTGACAAGGAGACCACAAGTTCATTAAAATTGTTACTGCCGGCTTTATAAGGGTCAAGAAAGTCTTCCTTGCCGGCAAGAAGAAATCCTCTCATGCCCGTTTCCATATCAACTGCCGCAGCCAGAATTTCATTGGCCTGCATGATTACCTTATAAGTATGGTCAACCCTGTTATTGAGTTCCTTGAATTTTATAAGATTTTCGTCTGTATCCAGTATGAGCTCATTTGCATCGTTTTTCCGTTTTTCCATCAGCACGGACTCACGGTCAATAAACGTATTGATCTGCTCGCGAAATTTGTCGAAATAAGATTTGCCCTTGGCCTCCCCCACCAAATCGGCCATATCATTCATGGTCTTGGCATCCCCGATTTGCCGCCGTAGACCGATTTGAACTTGTGTGACATCTTTTTGCCAGGCATCAATATTGGTTTTAATTTCAGACAGGAGCTGCACCTGGGCCGGGTTGTCATCCACGGTCTTGGACAGGGAAGCAACCAGTTTATAAAACTTTTTTTGCCCGCCTGTATAAGGGTCAAGAAATTCTTCTTTCCCTGCTAAAAGATACCCTCTCATGCCGGTTTCCATATCTACTCCGGCTGCAACAATCTGATTGGCCGTGGCAATCACGACATGTGTATGATCTACCCGCTCATTGGTGGTGGTTAAAGATCTGGTAGCATTAATGCTGACAAATCCCAGTATCACCATCAAAACAAGTGTTACGCAACTGCCAAGGATAATTTTAAATTTCAGCCCCATGTTTTTAAACATTTTTTTCCCCATGATGTATTAAACTTTTAAATATTATGACCCTTTTTCAAGCTTTGTTATTTTATGCTGGCCTCTAGACCCTGGTCCATTGTTTCAGCTGATTGAGCCATCTGGTGTTCCCCCCTTCATGGTATTTGCTTTTTTGATGGCTCATTTCGGTTATTATAGAATATAAGATATTACAATTTGTGTGCCAATAAGGAAAAAATAAAAACGTATATATCTCAGATAGTTAAGAAGCTTGTGGTTTCTTGTTTTTATGGGAAAATTGCAAAAAAATGAAACATTTTTGGTATTTTTCAAGGTTAACTATCTAAATTTATATAGTAATTCTATTGTATTGTTGTTTTGTCGCAAAAGAGGGAACGTCGCAAAAGAGGGACATGTTTCTAATATTTTTAGGAAGAAAATGATTGTTCTATGGCATAAAGATTGCAGTGATTCTACAGGTTAGTTTAAATGTTGATTCAGTAAAATTTATTAGGAGGTTGCCGTGGAAGAACGATCCTTTAGTGATATTGCAATAGTGGCCTGTGGAACCATGAGTCCTGAAATAAATCATCTTGTAAAAACAGGATTCCTTGATACCCGGCATATTTTTTATACAACCCCAGGACTTCACCAGGATATTCCGGAACTTGAAACCCAGCTCATAAAGTATATCCAAAAAGCAAAGCTGGCTGCATCGGGTGTGATCGTTGTCTATGGGGGCAAGTATTGTTATGTCAATCCTGATAATCCAACCCGGCTGATGAAAAACGTCGTCGAAGAACAGGGCGCTAATGTTGTCAGAGTGGAGGCCAGTCATTGCATGGGAATGCTTGCAAGTGATGAGGAGATGAAACAGATTTCAACTGAAATGGCCGGAGGAGAGCCGGTGTGGTTCATGACCCCGGGGTGGGTTAAATATAAAACCCAGGTGTTCAAGGGTTGGGACAAAGCCCTTGCTAATGAGAATTTTCCCAGACATACCGGGGGCGCAATTGTTCTTGACGGCATTGGATTCCTGGATCAATATATGGAAGACAAACCGGAAGAATTCCTCGATTATTGTGACTGGATGGGGATTACCATGCAGTCATATCCCGTTACCCTGGACCGGTTTAAAGGATTGTTAATGGATCAATTGAACCTGTTAAAAATTTAAAAATATGGGGGGGGGAATGAAATTTGTCATTATCGGCGGTGATGCTGCAGGGATGAGCGCTGCAAGTCGCGCCAAAAGAATGAATCCGGATATGGATGTGACGGTACTCGAACAAACCTGTGATGTTTCTTACAGTGCCTGTGGTATGCCCTACAATATTGCGGATCCCCAAAGGGATATGGAAAAACTGGTTGTCAGAAAAGCCCAGGTGTTTATTGAAAAAAACAAGATCAATCTTTTAACCGGACACAGAGTTACGGCCCTGGACCCTGGGGGAAAAAAGGTGTCTGGCATAACCATTGGGGGGGACCCCTTTGTTTTTGACTATGATAAACTGTTGATTGCCACGGGTGCCGTTTCTGGGATTCACGATTTGCCTGGCTTTGATTTGCCCCAGGTCATGGTTTTAAAAAGCCTTGAAGACGGGAAAAAGATAAAAGAGAGGATCGCTCAAAAAAACATTAAAAAAGCGGTGATCATCGGGATGGGATATATTGGGCTTGAAATGTGCGAATCCTTTGAAAGCCGCGGCATAAAAACAAGCATGGTGAAGCCGGGTCCGATTTTTTTGCCCTGGCTGTCACCGGATCTTGCAGATGTTGTATACGACGAGCTGATCCAAAGGGGTATTGATATCCATCCAGGGGTGCCCATTGAAAGGATTGAACCTTTGGGCGCTGGTGTTCAGGTTGTCTGTGAAAATTTAATCCTTGAGGCTGATTTGGTTCTTGCGGCCTTTGGGGTAACCCCGGCTAGTGAAATGGCAAAAACGGCCGGCCTTGATTTGGGGATCTCAGATGCCATTGCCGTGGACAAGTATTTACAAACCTCTGATAAGGACATCTATGCAGCTGGAGATTGTGCCGACGCTTTTCATGTGGTAACCGATGACAAATGCTGGATTCCCCTGGCATTGAGAGCAAACAGGGCAGGGTGGGCTGTGGCGGATAATGTTTGTGGACGGCAAACCAGTCTTCAAGGGGTTGCAGGAACCGCAGTGTTCAAGGTTTTTTCTCTGGAGGTTGCAAGATCTGGCTTAAATTCTATGGAGGCGGCAGCTGCAGGATTTGATCCGGTTGAAAACAATGTGAAAACAAGATCCCGTGCTCATGGGCAGCCCGGCTCAACACCGATTTATGTCAATATGGTGGCCGACAAAAAGACGGGTCGTCTGCTGGGGGCTCAAATGGTTGGAAAAGAAGGGGTGGCCCACAGAATTAATGCCATTGCTGTGGCATTGCACAATAAGATGACGGTAGCCAATTTTTCCCAGACAGATCTGGCCTATGCCCCGCCATTCGGCCCGGTTTGGGACCCCTTGTTAACAGCAGCCAACCAATTGGTCAAAAAAATATAGGATATAGGCAAAACCATGTCAAAAATACGAAGGGGTCGGCAAAAATATTATAATATTTTTTCTCATTTTTACGATTTGTTTATAAAATTACATTCCCATAATTATGGAGAAGAAACGCGTAAATTTTTGGTGGATTCAGCTCAATTAGAAAAAAAAATATACCCCAGGGTGCTGGATATCTGCTCTGGTACAGGGTCTGTTGTGCTTGCTTTTGGAACACGATTTCCTGATATTTTGGCCGTTGGATATGATTTTTCCCTTGGTATGCTGCAAAAAGCAAAGGAGAAAGATGTATCGGATAAAATAATTTTTCTTAATGGGGATGCTGCAAGGTTGTCATTTGCTGATGATTGTTTTGATGTTGTTTGTTGTTCCCATGCATTGTATGAATTGAAAAATGAGGTGAGAAAAGAGGCCCTTTTAGAAATGAAACGGGTGGTAAAGCCAAACGGCCTGGTATTGATCATGGAGCATGAGGTCCCGCGCAACCCCCTTATAAAAATGTTATTTTATATACGGATGATGGCAATGGGGCCAAAGGATTCCCGGGAGTTTGTAAAACAGGGCTTATCACCATTTGAGAAAATTTTTGACAATGTCACCCTATCGCACAGCCGATCAGGTAAAAGCAAATTAATCATTTGCAAAAAAAACCGCCGGGAATTGCTGGCCCAATCCCTTTAGAGAAAAAGGAAAACCAAGATGAGCACCTATTCATGTACCCAGACCACGGAAGTTCTTCCTGATCGCCCCCTTGAGGGGGATGAAAAAAAACTTGCCCACAGCATGATGTCCTCCATTATCCGGCCGGATGCTGTTGTGGAAGAGATCATAGCAGGATCCAGATTTATTGCAGTAAAGGCCGGTGGCCGCATGGGGCTTTCTTCCCTGCTTGGGGCAAGGCCTTGTGGGACCGAAAAAGACCTGGAACATCAGATGGTTGGGAAAAGTGTCAAAGAAGTGGTTGGCCTGATCAACAAGCCGTCTCCCTTTTCCATCTCCCTTGGCTTTGCTGCATTGAATGCCGGCAATGCGCCTGATCCAAAGCATGTTGAATCCTCTAATTTCCCTGCAGACGACCTTATTGCAGAGCTTGGCAAAGATAAAATAACCGGTCTTGTGGGAGAATTCCCCTTTGCAGATTCTTTAAAAAAACGTGTGGGAACCTTCCATTTGTTTGAATTACAAGATGTGCCGGGCGCTGTTCCCCATGATCAATGGGAAAGCGTGCTGGCCGACCTGGATGTTTTTGCCGTTACAGGGACTGCTCTTTTGACCCGGAAAATGGCCTGGTTTCTGTCCAGAGTGCCCCAGGCAACTGTAATTGTCCTTGGCCCCACCACCCCGTTTTCTCCTAGATTGTTCAGCCATGGGGTTGATTATCTTTGCGGATCAGTGGTAACCGACATGGAAACAGTGGGCCAGGGGATTCGAGCCGGCCTGCCGTTTCAAATGGTGAAAAAAAATGGCGGAATTACTTTCACTCAATGGGAAAATATATATCAAAAGTAATGGCGCCCATGAATGCACCAGGTCTTGTGTCTTTAACGGTGTCTAGTGAGGGGTCAGTGTTCTCATATAAAATCGTTCATTGTTATAGGTTGAGACAAAAATTTTATTGTCGGCTATCAATTTTTCTATGATTGAAAAATGACCCTTTGCTTTGGTTAGATAGGCATAAATGGCATCTTCGCGCATGGGATGAACTGATGTGATGCTTAAAATATCTGCTTGGATATCCCCTGTATAGGCAAACTGATTTCCTTCGTATCCTATCAGGTATTCGGTATTTAATGACTGTGCCGTGAACAGGTGATAGGCACGGGTTATTATCTGTTCTTCAGGAGGGCGGACCCAGCTTAGAGCAGGCGGCCTTGTGGGAATACTCAGATAGCTCAAAGAACAATTGAGTTTGCGAATAAATCGGGCCGTTTCATCCAGGCCTTGTTTGTGGTCATTCAAGTCTTTTACCAGCATGGTTTCGGTTACCAGTTGTCCGGTAAATTCTTCTGAAAATGAACGGACCCCTTCTAATAAGGCATCAAATTTAATGTTTTTATGGGGCCGGTCTATTTTTCTCCATATTTTTTCATCCACGGAGTCGACTTTAACGCTGACCCAGTCTGCTTTGCACAATTCCTGCCGAACATCAGGGCGGCTTAGCAAGGTTGAATTGGTAATGACCGCAATCTTGATGCCCAAAGGGCGTAATTTCTCGATCAATTGGCCCAGGTTTGCGTCCAATGTGGGTTCTCCATCGGATACAATGGTTAAGTAATCAATGGGTTCATCGTTCAAACGGGCGTTTTTAATTTTTTCTCGTGTCTCTGTTAACAGCAGATCCGGATCATAATAAGCGCACCTGTCCGAGGTCATGTTTAAGGACTTGCCCAGCTGACAATACACACACGAATAGGTGCAAATTTTGGGAGGGATATTGTTTATTCCGATACTTTTACCCAGACGTCTTGATGGGACAGGGCCAAAGATTTTTGTTTGATTCATGTGTTTCTCCTAAATATGGCGTATTACCTTTAAGGCGGTTACCCCAATAGTTTTGATATTTTTAATCGTTCATTAGAGTGATGTTCCAATCATTATTAATGATAAGAGCAAGGATTATACCAGTAAAAAAATAAATTTTCAGACCTAAAAAAACATATGATTAAGGATAGTTATGAAATGATTTTGAAGAACTGGAAAAAAAAGATCAGATTAAGGTGCAACCCTGCAACGATTGGTGGAAAGAAAATGCGACTTAAAATTCTCAAGGACTGATATTTTAAACGGACAAGACTTTTTTAAGGTCTATTCCGTATTTTTTCATGCGGTTCCAAACGGTGACCCTGTTGATATTAAGAAGCTTGGCTGCCTTTGACTGGTTGCCCTTTGTCTGTTTGAGCGCCTGGATTAATTGGTGTTTTTCATTGGGTTTTTCTTCCTTCGCTACACGGGAGGGATACCTTATTTTTTTTGGTAAATGTTCCGGCAAAATTGCGGGACCTTCCGTTGTAACAAAGGAATACTCCATGGCATTTTTCAGTTCTCTGATATTGCCCGGCCAGTGATATTCCATAAATGTTTCCATGGCCTCATGGCTCACTCCGGTGATACTTTTACCGGTTTTTATATTCAGGCGGTGAATAAAAGAGTTGATCAAGAGAGGAATGTCTTGTTTCCTGTCCCTCAAGGGCGGCAGGTGTATGGGGATGACGTTGATTCTGAAAAGCAGATCCTGTCGAAATTCATTTTTGGCGATCATCTCATCAAGATCCTTGTTTGTGGCAGTGATGATGCGTACGTCAACGTTGATCGATGAAATATCCCCCACCCTTTCAAACTGCCCTGACTCAAGAACCCGTAATAATTTGGTCTGAATCGATAAGGGGATATCCCCGATTTCATCCAGAAAAATATCCCCGTGATTGGCTGCCTCAAACCGGCCGATACGGTTGCTGTAAGCCCCGGTGAAGGCGCCTTTGGCATGGCCGAACAATTCGCTTTCAAGGACGGATTCATTGAGTGCGGCGCAATTGAGCTCAATGAACGGACCGTTTTTTCTGGAACCGTATAAATGGATGGCATTTGCCACCAGTTCCTTGCCGGTACCGCTTTCACCCAGTATGATGACAGGGGCCATGCTTTCAGAGGCTTTTCGTATCATATCAAATACAGCCTGCATTTCAGGTGATTTGCCCACCATTCCGAAAAAATCAGCGTCCCTGTCACTTTGCCTGGAAAGAATATGGACCTTTTCATCCAGCCGGGTAAGCTCGGAGATATCGGTTAAGGTTTCTACAACGCCTAGGACTGTATGGTTTTCATCCCATAATACCGAGGCATTTTTTAAAATCGGCAAAAAACTGCCATCTTTGCATCGGACAAGGCATCGACATTTTTTTATATCCTCTTGACCCTTTTCAAATAATTTGCACCATGCCGATTCTTTTCCTGTTTGCCGGGTCTGTTCACAGGCATCACACCCCAGCAGGTGGCAAGGCATGCCAATAGCCTGTTCGGATGTATAGCCGGTGAGCGTTTCAAAGGCTTTGTTGACCATTAAAATGGACCCTTCTGGACCGATAAACATGAGCCCGTCGTTAATCGTATCCACTATCTTTTTCCAGAAGGTGTTCATTTCATGGTCATTCACGGTTTTTTCCTTTAACAATTGTTTAAGTGATTAAACACATGTTTAAGCAACAAAAGTGTTTAAACATATACTCCCTACACGTAAACGAATAAATCGTCAAGTCGTGGGTGTTTTTTTAATAAATTTAATCATAAAAATAGATAGTTATGGACTCGGATGTTTTAAGAGATGTTTGCGGTACGTCTGTTGCATTCAAGAGGTTTAGAATGGCATATTTAAACATGTGGGGGGGTGCATGACATCAAAAAATATATTGGATCTGAGGGGGGTTATTTCACCCCTGAATTTGCTTAAATGCAAAAGCTGCCTTAAATCCATGGATAAAGGGGAAGTTTTAGAGGTCCTTCTTACAGATGTTGATGTGGTGCAGGATTTGAGGACGATTGTGCAGCGTTCCAAGGATGAAGTGGTTTATACCAAGAAACGTCTTGATTGTGTCTGTCTTGGCATAAAAAAAGGATCTATAGATTAAAAAAAGGAGATAAAATGCAACTGAGTAGACGACATTTTTTTAAATTTATGGGAGCCGGGGCCTCTGCCGCTGTCCTTCCCTCATCTGTCGGTGCATGGGAGTCAAAGGCGCCCCCGGATCCATATGGATGCCTGGTGGACCTGACCCGCTGCGTTGGCTGCCGCAAGTGCGAAGAGGCCTGCGCCGAAGTGAATGGGTTGCCCACACCGGAACGGGTGAATTGTCAATGTACTATTTTTGACAAGAAAAGAAGGCCTGATCACAAGGCATATACAGTGGTAAACCGGTATTTTACAGGCAAATTGGATGGGTTTGACAAACCGCTGCCCACCTTTGCCAAGGTTCAGTGCATGCATTGTCAGGATCCGGCCTGTGTGTCCGCCTGCATTGTGGGCGCCTTGACCAAGGACGAGACCGGAGCTGTCAGATATGATGTGGATAAATGCATTGGCTGCCGATATTGTATGGTGGCCTGTCCCTTTGAAATACCCGCCTATGAATATGACAATCCCATCACACCTAAAGTGATGAAATGCACTTTTTGTTACGACAGGATTTCCAAGGATGGTGGTGTTCCTGGCTGTGCCACCATTTGTCCCACAGAAGCCATAACCTTTGGTAAGAGAGCGTCTCTTTTAAAGGTCGCCAAAAAAAGACTGAAAGAGAATCCTGGCGGGTATATTGATCATGTGTATGGGGAACGAGAGGTGGGCGGCACCTCGTGGCTGTACATTTCTTCTGTACCCTTTGAAACCGTAAACCTGCCGGTATTATCGGATAAACCATCACCCAAACTTTCCGAAACCATACAGCATTCGCTGTTCAGTTATCTATGGTCACCCATAGCACTCTTTAGCGTTCTGGGAGTATTCATGTATCGATCAAACAAGGTTGTGGAAACCCCTGAAAATAAAGGAGGTGCCTGATGGAACATAGCGCAAGTCCTTTAAATAGAAAATTCTGGACTCCTGGTGTGCTGGTGATGCTGGTGTTTATGATGGCTGGCGCCATCTGTATTATTGCAAGATTTACCGGCGGTCTCGGCTATGTCACCAATCTTTCCAATGCCAGGCCTTGGGGGCTGTGGGTTGGTGTTGATGTGGCAACCGGTGTTGCCCTTGCGGCCGGCGGGTTCACCACGGCTGCGTTGGCCCACATTGCAGGGAAACATTTATATGAACCTGTTACACGGCCGGCTCTTTTAACAGCAGCCCTGGGGTATACCTTTGTTGTTCTGGGGCTTTTAGTGGATATTGGTCGTTCCTGGGCCATCTGGAAACCCATTTTTAACTGGAACACCAACTCAGTGCTTTTTGAAGTGGCCATGTGTGTGATGGTCTATCTTCATGTGCTGTATTTTGAATTTTTCCCCATTATTGCAGAACAATTTAAGGGCAGGGTGAATCTTCCGGGGTTTTTGTCAACATTTAACGGCCTGGTAGACAAGATCTTAAAGGTGGGTGATGCCGTCATTGGTAAAATTATGTGGGTGTTTATTATTTTGGGGGTTGTCTTGTCCTGCATGCACCAATCCAGCTTGGGGTCGCTTATGCTGGTGGCGCCGACAAAGCTGCATCCGCTGTGGTATACCCCTATTTTACCCCTTTTGTTTCTCACCTCAGCCGTTGCCGTTGGGTACCCAATGGTGGTTTTTGAAACAACTCTTGTTACCGCTTCTTTTAAACTGGATTCCGAGATGAACATCCTGGCGCCTTTAACCCGGATTACCATTTTTCTTCTGGGGATTTACCTGTTTCTTAAATTGGGGGATATGGTTTATAGAGGGACCTATGTGTATCTTTTAGACGGAACCTATCAGACCAATTCTTTTATTGTGGAGATGCTTTTCGGCATTCTGGTTCCCTGGGTGATGCTGCTTTTTGAACGGGTAAGAGCTTCGAGAAGCGGTGTTTTTATTGCGGCATCTTTGATTGTTTTTGGTGTGGTGATCAACCGGATCAACGTGTTCATCGTGGGATATAAACCGCCTTTAAGTGAAAACGGATATTTTCCTGCACTCACAGAAATCCTGGTTACTTTAGGCCTTATCGCAACATTGATGTTTATTTATAGATTTGTTGTGACTTATCTGCCTGTTTTACAGGCCCCAAAGGAGGTGTCGTCGTGATAAAGAAGATTGTTTTTTTTGCGGGGCTTTTGCTTCTGACCTCCGGCCTGTGTATGGCTGAGGTCTGGAAAGCGCCGGACCAGGAACGGGCAAAGGAAAGGGCAAAAGAGGTGGTTCCTTTTATCAAGGAATACAAGGATGACCATAAGATTGCCCGAAAGATGTCACTGATGGACGCCGGCATTTCCATGGATGATGTTCAAGATGTTTATTTTTTGATGGACAGTCCCATCATCAAAGATAGAGAAGACCATTACGGGCCTGTCAGGTTTTCCCACAAACGCCATGCAAATCTTGCCAACGATTGCAGCAAATGTCATCACTATCGGCCAAAAGATGAGGCAGCTTCCGAAACAACAAGGTGTTCGGCCTGCCATCAGGAATCTTTTAATCCGGACCATCCCGAGCGGATCGGTCTCAAGGCGGCCTATCATCAGCAGTGTATTGAATGCCATCAGGAACAGGCCAAAGGACCTGTGGGTTGCAAGGGATGCCATTTGCAGAACGTTCCCGATCATAAAAAATTGGTCGAGCTGCCCGACGATGCCGATGCATTCCAGGTGACCGCAGAATGTCTGCGGTGCCATGATGCCCAGGCAGAAGATATGCTGACCACGGCCCATTGGTTGTGGAAGGGGCCATCCCCCTATACAACAGGCCATAGAAAGGACATCATGCACGGCAAGGGCACAACCGCCCTGAACAACTACTGAATCAGTCCCATAAGCAACGAGGCTCGTTGCACAAGTTGTCACGCTGGATATGGATGGAAAGACGATAGTTTTGATTTTACCGATAAGACAAAAATGGATTGTCTGGTGTGCCATGATACCACCGGCAAATATAAGAAAGCAGGGCCGGCAGCCGGCATGCCTGCAAAAGATGTTGATTTGAAATTGGTTGCCCAGAATGTAGGGCATTCAAGCCGCGCCAGTTGCGGTGCCTGTCATTTTAATGGGGGGGGAGGGGATGCCATCAAGCATGCGGATCTGTCAAGACAGCTCCTGGAACCCAATAGAAGCTGCGACATTCACATGGGGGGATATGATTTTACCTGTACAGAATGTCATGAAACCAGAAACCATAAGATCGACGGCAGAAGCTCATCCGTACCCGTTGCCGAGGGAGCGGTCACCTGCCAGCAATGCCATTCAGACGAACCCCACTATTGCGGGAGTGTTTTGGATCATCATTTAAATAAGCATGCCAAAACCCTTGACTGCAATGTGTGTCATTCACCGGTTTTTGCAAAATGTAAACCCACCAAAACCTGGTGGGACTGGTCCAAGGCAGGCGATAAAAACCGCAAGCCCAAAAAAGACAAATACGGAAAACCCGATTACAATAAGAAAAAGGGTGAGTTTTTATGGGATGAGTCTGTGGTCCCCACTTATGCCTGGGATTCAGGATATATGAATCGGGTGTTAATCGGCGATAAGGTTGATATCAATGCAGATGTCATCAATATTACCGAGCCTGTGGGGTCTATGAATGATCCGGGTTCCAAAATTGTTCCCTTCAAGTTGATGAAGGCGATTCAGGCAATTGATGCGGAGACTGATTTAGTGCTTGTTCCCCATCTTTTCCCCAGGGACAAGGAGGACAGTACGGCTTATTGGAAACACTTTGACTGGGAAAAAGCGTTCCAGGATGGTATGGCTGCGGTGGGTCTTGAATACAGCGGTTCCTTCAGATGGAAAGAAACCTGGATGTATTGGCGACTGGAACACGAGGTAATGCCCAAGGAAATGGCCTTGTCATGTGTTCAGTGCCATGATAGCCTTAAGGGGGATAAAACCTGTAACCGCTGCCACCAGGACAACCGGGATGTCGATTTTAAAAAAGTTGCCCATAAAGGCACAGACTTTTCCTTTATGAAATCCCAAGGAAGGGATGTGGATGAGTTGATCAATAAAACCGACTATATTAATTTTAAGGCCCTTGGATATAAGGGCGATCCCATCTTGCACGGGGGGCGCTTCAAAAAAATGCCCATGGGGTATAAAAAACAAGAATAAGGAGAAAAATAGATGAAATCATTGATTGTTTATTCAAGTCAGACAGATAATACCAAGAAACTTGCAGATACTATTTATGAAAATCTGGAGGGTGAAAAAGATATTTTTTCTGTTGAGGAAGCACCTTCATCCAGCGGCTATGACTTAATTGCAGTCGGGTTCTGGCTGATGGGGGGAAAACCGGATCCAAAGGCCTGTGAGTACCTGGCAAAACTGGGAAAAGAGGACCGCCTGTTTCTATTTGCGACACACGGCGCAGCAGCTAAATCAGGTCATGTTAAAAATGCAATTGAACATGCCATCGGTCTTACAAACGAATCAGATCTCGCAGGTGTTTATACCTGCCAGGGAGAAGTAAATCCAAAGGTATTGGAAAAGGTGAAACAAAAACCTGTACCCCCTGTTTGGATTGGGGATGCAGCGCATGCGGTAGGACACCCCGATGAAGATGATTTAGCTGCCTTAAAACAAATAATTATTAAACTATAATAACAGCAAAGGTGCTGGATAATCGGGGGGATTATCCAGCACCTATTGTTTTTATTCAGATCGAGTTCTTAACTGATCTTTAATGGCGGACAACTCAGCTTCAAGCATATTTATCTTGTTTTGCATGTCCTGATTCACAGAAGTGTCCTGATTCCCAGAACCCGGCATCGGAGCAGGGGCGTTCCATCGGCCTCCCATTCCCCGGCCAGGTGCCTGGCCTCCTCTCCTGCCCATTCCTCTGCCCATTCCACCACCATATCCACCACCATATCCTCCAACGCCCTGGCCGGTATCAACAGCACCGCCTGTGCAGGTGCCTCTTTGTCTGCCTGTCATGGGGCCTTCATTCATGGGGCCTCTTTGATTAAATCCTGGCATAATAGTGCCTCCTTTTTATTTGTTCTGTGATTATTCGATGGTTGGGTCTTCAGCTGCTTTTCTGCCGTGGCCCATGCCACCATGTCTTCCATGCCCTTTTCCATGGCGATGACGCCCATGTCCCTGTTGCGCGTCGTGCATTGTATAGCAACCGCCTTCTATCTTGAGGTAATATGCGTTTACAATGGCGTTTGACAGGTTAAACCGACCACTCTTCAGAATTCTTCCGAAGGTTTGTCGGGATACGTTCATAATCTCTGCTGCCTGGGTCTGATCCAGTCCTTCAAAATCAATGTGTCGGATCGCCTCAAACTCTTCGAGGGAAAGGGTTACCTCTCCTTTTTTCTCAACACCCTCAGGCCTGAATTCTTTGATGATCGGACGTGACATGATACATCTTGGTCTTTTGGGACGTGGCATGGAATCTCCTTTGTTATGATCATTTGACTATAATATAAGAGGGCCATGGATGGTTGTCAAGGAGAAATATGGTCAAATGACCAAAATAATCGGGGAATGGCAGAGTAGAGGATCTTGAAAAGAAATCCCTCCACTCCTGCTGTTTTTAAAGTGTTTTAAAACCGCAGGGTGGGGGGATTTGGGGAATCGTATGTTTTTTTAAGAAGGCCGGGCCACAAGTACGGGCACTTTGGACTTGAGCATCACGCCAGTGGCAGTGCTGCCCAGCATCATTTCTTCAAATTCTCCATGCCCATGGGTTCCCATGATGATCAGATCAAAATGACCTTCATGGGCAGTCCTGACGATTTCATCCACCGGGTTACCTGCCTTGACAATGCTTCGTTCTTCTGAAAGGGGGCAATGGGGTATTTCTTCAAGAACCCGTTGAGAGGTTGCCCGCATCCTTTCATGAATCGTTTTCTTTGCCGCTTCAATATTTTTCTCATTAAATTGATCCCGGTTTTTTGGATCAACTGAATTTGAAAGATCAATCCCTGCGCCTTTTGAATATTCATCCACCATGTCTGGAACAACATGGATGGCGTGCACTTCGGCATTGTATTTGTTTCCGATACTGCAGGCATATTTTACAGCATGCCGGGCAGTGTCTGATAAATCAGTTGCAAATAGAATTTTTTTAACATCAATGATCATGGAACCGCTGGTTTCGATTTTTGGGATGAGGTTGTCTTGGGTTAATCCCTGTTCCAAAACAGGTTCCGCTGTCTTGGGCAAGGGCCGGCCATAAATGAAATCAATAAATTTGACATACCATGCAGCCGATTGAATCTGGACGATATAGGCAAGTGCAATCAAGAGGGCAATGGTCATTCCCTCCTTGCCAAATGCCGTCATGGCAATGGCAAGCGCAATGGACAGATCCCGCATGACAACACCGAAAACCATGGCAATTGCATCTTCTCTTGAAAAGAAAATCTTGCCGATAATTGTTAACATTAGATAGGAGATCAGATAAAAAACAACCAATGGAATCAAAATAATGACAATGTCTCCGGGGTTGGCAATAATATTCTTAGCCTTAAGCGACATGGCTAAAAATGCAATCAAAATAACACCAAGGGCTGAAAAAGGAGGGAATTTGGGTTTGATTCGTTCATTCCATACTTTTTTCCCGTATTTTTTCATGCCCACGGCCTGGGTAAAAAGCCCTGCAAACAAGGGAAGGAAAACAAAAATCGCGATTTGTTTGAACATATGAAGCATATTGACTTCTATGGTTGTGCCCATGAATACTTTTGTATAGATAGGGGCTGCAAGAGACCCGATGACAAGCCCGAATACCACCATTTTAATGGCAGCCTCTTTATTGCCTTTGGCAAACCCGGTCCAGGAAATGGTCATGCCGGATGTGGGCAGAACACCAATCAGAAACAGGCCGACAGCCCAGAGTCCAAACTTGGAAGCCTCTCCGCTTAAAAACAGTTTTCCGATGAAAAATACAATCAAGGGGATAATAATAAAATTGATAATCTGGGTGGTCAGTTGAAGTTTATAATCTTGACCCTTTAAAACCGTTTTTACATTCAAGGTCACCATCATGGGATATACCATGATAAAGGTTACCGGAATAATAAATTGTTTTAAAGGCGCAGCATTAAACAAATATCCATAAATCAACCCGACTAGCATTGAAACCGGGATGGTCCATACCAGGTTTTTTTGTATAAATGACAATAATTTTAACATAATATAGATTCCTTAGTTTCATTCATATGAACGCTGGGAAACAGTTTTTCATCTGTGTGCGGTAGAAACTGAGCCCGTGTAAACGCATCCATAAATGCATTGTTGCTTGAAAAATCAAGATAGGTCATGGCATTGGAAATCTCAATGGCCTGATATCGATAGGTATTGGAACAAAGCGCCATATAGGCACCGGCAATGGAGCTGTTTCCCATATATTTGAATTTTGTTCGTTCAATATCGGGTAAAAGACCAATGGTGATGGCCTTTTCAATATCCAGATACTGACCGAACCCCCCTGTGATAATCATTTGCTCAACACCCGAAAAATCCATGCCCACCTGTTCTAAAAGAATAAAAAATCCGGCATATACGGCAGCCTTACTTAAAATTAGGCTCCTAATATCAGACTGGGTAAAGATGATATCTTCTTGGGTGCCGATGGTTTTTCCAAATTCAAGAATAAAGGCAGGTTCTTCATTAAACAGGGTGAATCTTGGATGGTCGGTTCCAATCATGAATTTACCATCCTGTCCAATAACCTGTTTTGTGAGCATTTCCGACAGCAGGTCGATCATACCTGATCCGCAGATGCCTCTTGCCGTCTTGTTTTCAACTGTTGAATAGGAAGGTTCAAAGGTATCCGGGTCAAGGGTTATTTTTTCAATCGCGCCTTCTTCCGCACGCATTCCCCAGCGGATGCCCCCGCCTTCAAAGGCAGGTCCGGCAGAACAGGCCGCGGTCATCATAAATTCATGATTGCCAAGAACAATTTCTCCATTGGTACCAATATCAATAAACAGGGTTAAGGGTTCAAACCGGTTAAATCCGGTATAAAGGACCCCGGCCACAATATCTCCACCCACATAGGCAGCAGGCCCCGGCATGATAAATACGCCTGCATAGGATGCCGCTTTGAGGCCGATTCCTCCCGCCTTCATGATGGGAAACTCAGAAACCGTTGGGACATAAGGCTCTCTTCTAATATATGAGGCTTCAATACCCAGCATCAGATGAACCATGGTCGTATTACCGGAAACGACAATGTTTTGTATTTGTTTATGATCGGCATGGATGGCGGTCATGGCCCTTGTGGAAAGGTTGTTAATGGTGGAAATGGCCATTTTCTGAAGCTTTTTGATACCGTCCTTTTCCGAGCAGACAATACGGTTAATCACATCATCCCCGCAGGCTGCCTGACTGTTGTGGCCGGACGCGGCACTTAAAATTTTGCCATCCTTCATATCCACAATATAAACCACAATAGAGGTTGTTCCCAGGTCAACTGCCATGCCCATTGATATCTTTGAATCTTTGGCAGGGACCACATTCACGATTTCAGACGAACACTTCTTAAACAGAACAGAGGCCGTCACTTTAAAGTTCTCATCGCGAATCGCTTTTGATAGTTGCCGCATCACTTTAATATTGGTGCTCATCCTTGATATATCATAGCCACTTTTTTTAAGCGCTCTTCGCAGTCTGTCCAGGTCGCTCACAGAATCCTCAAGCGTTGGAAGTTTAAGTTGCAGGGTGACATTTTCCACGATGGGTTCTATTTTTTCCACAAGGCCTGCCATTTTTTGAGTGGCTTCTTCTCCCATGCCTGCGGCTTTCAGTCTTTTTTCAATGGTTTCTTCAGGTATTCTGACCGCTATATCTCCATGAATTTTTGATTGACAGGCCAGAACATAGCCCTTTTCTTTTTCTTTGTCTGTCAGCAGGGTGGTTTTTTTTGAATCCAACTTGCCCGATTGAAGTATCAACCTGCATTTGCCGCAGGACCCCTTGCCATTGCAGGAGGCATTAATATATACCTTGGCTTTTTGTGCAGCCTCCAGCAGGGTTGTCCCTGCTGGAACAACCACTTTTTCTCCTCCGGGTTCAAAAATAACCGTGTGTTCGCCGTTTTTTGCGGGGGGTTCATCTGAAGCGGCAAACCCTTTTTTGGTAATAAAATAAATCGGGCAGGATGGTCTGAATTTACAATATATATCTGGATCGCGGCATTCCATGCATTCCTCGCAAAGATAAATATTGTGTTTCATGCAAATATAACCGGTTTCTCTGTCAGGATGATTGATGCACTTGCCCATATTAAATCTCCGTTTTTACCATGAATATTGTTTAAATAGCCTCATCTAGGCTTTTTGCAATTATAGTTTCTGATTGAAGGCCGATAAATCTTTTAATCTCTTTTCCCTCCTTAAAAATAATTAAGGTCGGGATGCTTTGAACCATATATTGTGTTGCCAGTGTTCGGTTTTCATCAATATTGATTTCAATAATTGAAGCACGGTTTTCATATTGTTTTATTAAGTTTTTAATGATTGGCTCCTGGGCCTTGCACGGTGCACACCAGTCCGCGTTAAAATCGACAAGTGTAACCCCGTTTAACAGGTTTTCCTTGAATTGGTCGATATGCATTTTAATTGTCCTCCCTGAATGGAATGGTTAAATATACGCTTTACCAGGGAATGTATTCAAAAACTATGCCATTCGTGGAAATCAAATTTTATACGCTTATAACATCTTGAAAACAAATAGTATTCAATTTAATCTGGCTCTGAATGAATTTATGTTTTAAAATTTGCAGGATGTGTCGTAACGTTACTATAATACAATAGTTTCGATAAGTAACGTTTTGAGAAGAGGACAAACGCTGGTAACGTTACTTGCTTATGAGAGGGGGCATATGTAACGGATACCTCCTTTGTTAAAGGCGGTATTTTTTTAAGGAGCCAAGGACTAAAGTTTTATTTTTACTGTAATTACAAATAGTTCTAAAAAAGAAACCCTGTGGCACAAGGGATGGCATACTTGTTGAATTCCTAATATTCAAAGCGGTTGAAAATGCGCATTGACCGGGAAACCAAAAGAAATCAAAAATTTAAAAAACAAAGGAGAATGACAATGTCTAAATTAAATAAGTACATGATGGTTCATAACAACCCTGGCACCAATTGTGACGAAATTCAGGCCAATTGGAGGAAATTAGCAGCAGTTGAAGCCGGCACATGGATACGAACCTATTTTAATGAAGAAAAAGGCGTTCGATATTGCATCTGGATGGCTCCCAGTGAAGATGTGCTTAAAAATATTTTTACGGAAATCGGTATCAGCTGGGATACCATTATTGAGATTGAAGAGACCATTCCCGATCTTTGGGGTGAAAAATGGGATGAGCACCTTGTGCAGGATGCATCCGCGGATACCCTTGGTAGTTAATGGTTGATACCAGGGATTGCAAGGGGTTGATAACCATAAAATATGTGTCACTTTGATCCATCAGATCAAAGTGACACATATTCACCATTTTTGCCACTGCAATGGGAGTCACCGGCATGGCCGGAGCAAGGTATGTGCTCTTGGCCACAACGAAAAATGAAACTCTCATGATTACAATATGTTGATGAGTGTTTCATATAAAAAATTTGATAAATGACCCTAACTACTGAAATATCAAACAGGAATTTTATTTCCTTTTTATGGCATGCCGGTTTTTTAGCATTTGCCCAGGTGTTTATGGATGTGGACACCATAATCCCTGCAATGCTTATCGAATCCGGAGGCGGGGCCATTCATATCGGTATTATGACGGCAATTTTACTTGGGGGATCCAGTGTTACCCAATTGTTTTTTGCCCCCTATATCAGCAACCAATCTTACAAAAAA
Source organism: Desulfoconvexum algidum (assembly GCF_055382125.1). NCBI lineage: Bacteria > Pseudomonadati > Thermodesulfobacteriota > Desulfobacteria > Desulfobacterales > Desulfobacteraceae > Desulfoconvexum > Desulfoconvexum algidum. The sequence continues at coordinate 1,268,045 of NZ_AP042394.1, forward strand.
AAATATCTTTTACTGGGAATTAATTCAAGAATTTTTTCTTTGCTGGGGCTGGGCTTATTGTTGTTTTATTTACAAGCCCGGCAACCTGTTTATATTATTGGGGTCATATTTGTTCTTATTACTATTTTTGCACTTGGCGGTGCCTTTGCCAACATTGGCTATACCGATATTCTGGGCAAATCCATTGTAGAAGAAAAACGTAAGAGTTTTCTATCTTTTAAACAAGTCATAGCCGGCATTGTTGTGTTGCTCTCAGCCTTTCTGGCCAGAAAGGTTTTAAGCAGTTCCAGCTTTCCTTTAAATTATGCCTATACATTTATCATTGGATCAGCGGCTCTCTTAATTGCCTCCCTGGGATTCTGGAATCTCAAAGAAACAGAACCCTCTGTATTAAAAATAAGTGGGTTTAAAAAATTTATCCAGATATTGAAATCTGAACTCAAAACCAATCCGAAACTTTCCTATTTTCTCGGCTTTGTCAATACACAGGGCATTGCCATTTCTTTTCTTCCTTTTTTAACTCTGTACGCTAAAAAAACATTTCAAACACAAAGCAATGATATTGCGATGTTCCTTGTGTTTAAAGTATTGGGCATTGTGCTGGTGAGTTTTTTAATTTTATTGTGGTCAAAAAAGATAAAATATAAATGGCTGCTTTATGGTAATGTGTTCTTATCATTGACCATGGTCCTAGGTACATTTTTCATTAGTGAAGCAGGTCATATAAAATATATTTTTATTTCAGGCGGGATTGTTTATTCAATTTTTTCCATAACCATGAACGGTGTTTTGTTGGAAGTATCAGGAAAAGAAAACAGGGCTATTTATACGGGATTTGCAGGGGCAGGTAGTGTTATTCCCGCTATATTTCCTCTTACCGCTGGATATTTGATTAAAACTTTCGGGTTTCACAATTTTTTTTGGCTTTATATTGTCATTATTTCATTTTCTGTCTTTTTCATATACAAATTAGATTGTAAGAAATAAATATATAAAATATCCTCAGGAGGAAATGACCATGTCACTCATCGTGGCCAAAGAACTTGAAAAGACCTATATTGCGGGAGATATTAAAGTGCATGCCATCCGAGGGGTTGATTTCACCATTGCCCCGGCATCCTTTGTCTCTTTTATAGGTCCTTCCGGTAGCGGCAAGTCTACACTGCTTAATATGATAGGCAGCCTTGATCCACCGACCAAAGGGACCCTTGTGGTTGCAGGGGAGGAAATTACCAGCATCAGCCGCAAAGAGGCTGCCCGTTTCCGGGGAGAGCATATTGGTTTTGTATTTCAGGATTTTAACCTCATTCCTGTTCTAACCGTAGCTGAAAACGTTGAATATCCCCTTCAGATGGTTCAGAACTGGCCCAAGGCCAAGCGCAGGGCCAGGGTTAAAGAGGTGCTTGAAGCCGTAGGTATGTCTGATCAGGGTCCTAAATTCCCAAGCCAGATTTCCGGTGGTCAAAAACAGCGGGTTGCCGTGGCAAGGGCATTGGTCACCAATCCAAAGCTTGTGCTGGCTGATGAGCCCACCGCCAACCTGGACCGGGAAACAGCCGGCCGCATTATTGACCTCATGAAAAAGATGCGCGATGAGTTCTCCACCACCTTTGTATTTTCCACCCATGATCCCCGCATTGTTGAAAATGTGGAGATAACCTTTACCCTGGAAGACGGTAAACTTCTGAGAGATGAGAAACCAATGGGAGGTGGTCATGTTTAATATATTCAAACTTGCCGGTCGTAACCTCCTGCGCTATAAACGCAGGACCCTGCTTACCTCAACCCTTATTACCCTAGGCGTTGTAGCCGTGCTTCTTTTTGTCTCGGTGTCAGGGTCTTTTAAGGCCATGATGGTGGGCCAGATAACCGATTCCATGTTAGGTCATCTTCAGGTTCACAAAAAAGGTTATCTGGCATCGGTGGACAGCCTGCCCCTTAACCGTAATCTTACGGATAAACAGATCACAAAGGTTAAACAGCTGCTTGATGGTAATAAAGCTGTGGCGTCATATTCCATGCGTATCAAACTGGGGGCTATGTTCAGCAATTTTAACGAGACCACCAATATCCGCCTGAACGCTGTAAATCCTGAACAAGAGATGGCCACGGCTCCCTTGCTGACCAAACGTATCCTGGAAGGGGAAAAGGAAGGCCTCATAAAAGAGGGCGAGATTTTAATTCCCGAACTCATTGCCAGGGGCATGAAGGTCAAGACCGGGGATTCCATAGTTTTAGTGGCAAACAACAAGGACGGTTCTGTAAACGGTCAAACCTTTTTGGTCCGGGGTATTCTTGAAGGTATCTCAGGGCCCGGCGGCCGGGACGGGGTAATCCACATCAAAGATGCCAGGTCCCTTTTGCGTATTCAGGGGGCAGAAGTAAGCGAAATTGCCATCCGCCTCAAGGACATGGAAGCCTTGCCAAAAGTTTTTGCCAGTCTCAAGCAGGAACTGGAATCGATCCTGAACAAGATGGACAAGCCGGTATTTGAGGTCCACACCTGGGAGAAGATATCTCCTTTTTTCAATATTGCCAAGATGATTGATCTCATGACCCTTTTTATCAAGATCATGCTGGTGGCCATTGTCCTGGTCAGTATCATGAATGTGATGGTCATGGCTGTTTTTGAGCGTATTAATGAAATCGGTACCATTGCAGCCATTGGCACCTCGCCGTCAAAAATTATGGGTTTGTTTGTGGCAGAGGGTTTTTTCATGGGGATCTTGGGCACTGCCATTGGCACGGTGATCAGCCTGGTCGCCATCTATGTCATGAACGCCACCCAGATCAGCTTTGATTTCGGACGTCAAAAAGGGCTGCTCCTCTCCCCCACCATTGGCAGCAATGATGTGATCAGTATAGTTCTCATTGTAATTGCCATCGCTGTTCTTGCCAGTCTTCAGCCTGCCTGGAAAGCTGCCAGGATGGACCCCATAACCGCCCTCAGGCATGTATAGGAGAAATGATGATGAAAAAAACACTTATTTTTTTACTCGCTCTTTTGGTCAGCGGCTTTTCTGGTATTATTGGTGCAAAGGCAGCTGATCTGGATGGTACGGCAATTTTACATCAGGTGGATGAAAATCTGCAACCCCAGTCCTATGAGATGTACCGTAAGCTGATAAATATTGAGCCGGACGGAACCAAAAAAGAGTTTGTCCTTTACTCAGTGAAAAAAGGTCAGGATAAAATGGTGGCCCTGTTTTTGTCCCCGGCCAGTGAAAAGGGGCGTTCAACCCTTCGCCTGGGCGAGAATATGTGGCTATATATACCCAATGTGGGCAGGCCCATCCGTATCACCAGTCTTCAGTCTGTGGTGGGTGGTGTTTTTAACAATTCTGATATCCTGCGCCTTGACTATAGCTCAGAGTATGATGCCGTCAGCATCGTCCAGGAGGGTGACGCCTATCTTCTTGATCTTAAGGCCAAGACCAATGCCATTGCCTATGACAGCTTGAAGATGCGGGTGGATGTAAAGGCTTTGGTACCAACCACCATAGAGTGCTACGCTGCCAGCGGCATGCTGATCAAAACGCTGTATTATAAGAATACCAAGGATTTTGGGGACGGCGTGGTCCGTCCCTCGGTGCTGGAGACGGACAGCCCTTTGTATAAGGGCTATAAATCGATGATGATCTATGCCAAGGTTCAGAAAAGAGAGCTGGCGGATGAAGTGTTTTCATTGAATTACCTGGCCAGGATTGATGAGTTGCGATAGATTTTTTTTTCATATCCTTTCAGCAGTTTCTCAAGGCAAAGAGAGGCTGCTGTTTTGGCAAATGGTTTTGAGTGTTCTGGTCAGTTTTATGCTTTTTTTAGGGACGGCTGCGGCCCAGGAAGAGTTCAGCTTTGATCTTGAGGAGTTTGAAAAGAAAAGCCTCGCCTGGGGTGGGTATGCAGAGATGAAATTTGAGCATTCCGAGGTGAATCAAAAAAGTGCCTTTGCCCTTTTGGGGTCCTCTGGTGATCCCCGTTCCAGTCTGGACCGTTTTACAACCACTCTCCAAGTGGACGGCAGCTACAGCAAGGGGATAGCTTCCTTTAACTGGGTTGTCCAGGGCTACCACAGATGGGACCAGGAGCAATGGGCTGATGAGGTAAGTATATTTGAGGCCTACGCCAGTATCAAACCAACTCCCCTGGCAAGTATCGATCTTGGCAAAAAATTATTTAAATGGGGCAAGGGGTATGCCTGGAACCCGGTGGGTTTCATAAACAGGCCCAAGGATCCCAATAACCCGGAGGAATCCATGGAAGGATATATCGGTGCCGAACTTGATTTGATCAAGAGTTTTGAAGGCCCTTTGCAGACCGTGGCTCTGACCACGGTTGTCCTGCCGGTCCAAGACAATATTAATGAGGATTTTGGGAAAAATGACAACATAAATCTTGCTGCCAAGCTTTATCTGCTCTATCGAGATGTGGATATCGATTTTCTTTTATACACGGGCAACAGCCGGACAACCCGGTATGGTGTTGATTTTTCCACCAACCTGGCCACCAATTTCGAGATCCATGGTGAGCTGGCCCACATTCCCAACCAGTCCCAAAAGATCCTGAATGCAGATGGCAGTGTGGAGACCCGGGAAATTGCCGATACCAGTTATCTGCTTGGGCTGCGGTATCTTACGGAAAATGATATTACAACAATTATTGAATATTACCATAACGATGACGGGTATACCGAGCAGGAGCTGAACCGTTTTTTTGAACTGGTGGACGATGCGGATGACCTTTTTACCCAAACAAGTGATGATTCCCTTTACCGCAAGGCTGCTTCAATCAGCGAGGGGGCCTATGGCAGTTCCCAGATCGGCCGCAATTATCTCTACGCCAAAGTTACCCAGAAAGAACCCTTTGACTTGCTTTATTTCACCCCGGGCGTTACCGCCATTCTTAACCTGGATGACAACAGTTTTACCCTGAGCCCTGAGACGGTGTATACTGGTTTTACAAACTGGGAGCTGCGCCTGCGTTACTCTTTGCTTGTTGGCAGCCGCTTTACCGAATACGGTGAGAAGCTAAATGAAAATAAGCTGGAGCTGAGGGTTCGTTATTTTTTTTAGACCCCAGGGATAATGAAATCTATCGGTAAAAAACTTGACAAGTGACGCTAACTCCTGAAATTTCAAACAGGAATTTTGTCTCCTTTTTATTTTGACCTTTACCTCATTGAAAATCAATTGTAACTTATAAAATAGACATAAAACCCGGTTAAAGGAAAATCAACATGGAAAAAGACAACCATTTCACTCTCAAACAAATCGGCACCATAAAAACACCTTATGAAAAAAATGCACCCTATCAACCCCTATATACAGATAACCAAGAATTTTATATTTTACTTAACAATGAATATGTTGACGGCCTGAGTGAACTAAAAAAGTTTAATTATATTTATCTTATTTTTTTTGCTGACCGTATCATCCAGAAACCCGAAATGATGGTATCTCCCCCCTGGGATAAAGGGAAAAAAGTGGGTGTCTTTGCGAGCCGGTCTCCTGTTCGACCCAATCCTATTGGTTTAAGCATTGTCCAGATCAAAGAGATTGTTGAAAATAAAATTTATACTTCAGGATTGGACGTGTTTGATAAAACGCCCCTGCTTGACATCAAACCATATATAAAGGATCTTGATAACAAAGATAATGCCAATTATGGATGGATTAAGGAAGGGGGATCTCCACCTGAATGAAAGATGCCTGTCAGGTGACAGATAAGAAAAGAGAACCCGATAATCCCAATGAATAAAAATTAATTCCTGGTAACGAACTAAGGGGATTGACGATCATGGTAACGTTACTTATACTGAGCCGGTAACCCATGATTATTTTTGGCTTTGAGAGGAATTAAAATGGAAACCCATGAATTATGGAATGTTCACTTTTTAAACCAGATTCTTGACACTATGGCCGAAGGCCTGTTTACCCTTGATGAAAATGGAATTATAACCTCCTGGAACAAGTCCATGGAAAAAATAAGCGGCTATCCTGCCCAGGAAGCCGTAGGGAAAGGATGCCGCCTGTTGCAATGCAGTCGCTGTTTTGGAGAAAACTGTCCTGCTGATATAAAAAAGTGTGGTGTGATCCGGCATGGACGAACAGAAGCCAAGGAATGCTTTATCCGGCACAGGGACGGCCATGACATTGCCGTGATAAAAAATGCCAGGCTGTCCAGGGATGAGGATGGCACAGTACTCGGGATTGTAGAGACGATTACGGATTTAACCGAGCTTAAAAAAATTAAAAAGAGGGCTGATCGAGCCCAGAAACAGCTGAAAAATGTGTATCGGCTTGGCAATATTATCGGGAAAAGCACTGCCATGCAGAATGTGTTTGATGCCATCCGGGCTGCTGCCAACAGCCAGGCCAATATTCTGATACAAGGGGAAAGCGGAACCGGAAAGGAATTGGTTGCATCTGCCATCCATTATAACTCTGCCAATGCTGAAAGTCCCATGATAACGGTTAATTGTTCGGCTCTTTCCGAGGGTCTTCTTGAAAGTGAGTTGTTCGGCCATGTAAAAGGGGCCTTTACCGGCGCCCACAGGGATCGAAAAGGGAGATTTGAGGAGGCGGATACGGGCACCATTTTTTTAGATGAGATTGGTGAGCTGACACCCTATATGCAGGTGAAACTGCTCCGGGTTCTCCAGGAAAGAGAAATTGAAAGGGTGGGGGACTCAAAGAAAATAAAGATTGATATCAGAATTATTGCCGCCACCCATAAAAATTTGTATGACCTTACCTCCCAGGGTAAATTTCGTGAAGACCTTTTTTACAGGCTCAAAGTATTTCCCATAAATGTCCCGCCCCTGCGAGAACGACGGGAGGATATCCCCTTGCTGGTTCACCATTTTATCCAAAAAGGGAATAAACGGGAAGTAAAAAAAATTACCCATGTGACTGCACAAGGAATGAAAAGGATAATGGAGCATTCCTGGCCTGGAAATATCAGGGAACTTGAAAACGCCATTGAACATGGGTTTGTTATTTGTGATTCCAATCAAATTGCAGTAACGGATCTGCCCGTGGAAATAAGAGAAGCCCCATTAAATCCAACTGATGTTAGATTAAACCCGCAAAAAAATGCAGTCCTGGAAAAAAATTATCCAATTTCTTCTTTGACCAAAGAATCGTTGATTCAATTGCTGGACGATTGCGGGTGGAATAAAGCAGAAGTTGGAAGACAGATTAATAAAAGCAGAACCGCCGTCTGGAAGTATATGAAAAAATGGGACATCCCATTGCAAAAATCATAAAATGGTATTGCCGGGAAGGCAGACTATCTGTCTTCCCGGCAACTTATTTTATCTGCGGTCTTTTTAAAGGATGGTCAACCTAAATTATTCCTGGACCTTGTCAAGGCTTATTCCAAGCGCTTTTGCAACACCTTTTCCATAATCTGGGTCCGCTTTCATGCAGTTACCGATATGGCGGATTTTAATTTCTTCGGGCGCATCCCCCATTGCTCGACCCGTATTGCCGAAAAGCGCTTGCTGCTGATCCGCATTCATTCCTCGAAAAAGGTTGCCGGGCTGGGTGTAATAATCGTCATTGTCTTCACGATGGTCCCATTGGTCAGCTGCGCCTTCAAGATCCAGGGGTGGTTCAGCAAATTCAGGCTGTTCCTGCCATTCTCCATAAGAGTTTGGTTCATAGCCAAGGGTGCCGCCGTGGTTGCCATCCACCCGCATGGCACCATCCCGGTGATAGCTGTGAACCGGACATCGGGGCCGGTTGACCGGAATAAGATGATGATTGACACCAAGCCGGTACCGCTGGGTATCTCCATAGGAAAACAGCCGGCCCTGGAGCATTTTATCCGGGGAAAATCCAATTCCCGGGACAATATTGGTCGGATTAAATGCAGATTGCTCCACCTCGGCAAAATAATTTTCAGGATTCTTGTTTAGTTCAAGAACACCTACATCAATGAGGGGATAATCTGCATGGGGCCAGACTTTGGTCAGGTCAAAGGGATTAAAGGCAAATTTTGATGCATCCTTTTCCGGTACTACCTGGATTTTCAAATCCCATTTTGGGAAATCACCCTTTTCGATGGTTTCTAACAGATCACGCTGGTTACTTTCCCGGTCTTTTGCCACAATGGCTTCAGCCTGCTCATCGGTGAGGCATTTGATTCCCTGTTGTGTCTTAAAATGAAATTTAACCCAGAATCTTTCATTGTCGGCATTGATCAAGCTGTAAGTATGACTGCCATAGGCATTCATGTGACGGTATGACAAGGGGATTCCCCTTTCACTCATGGTGATGGTTACCTGGTGAAGCGATTCAGGAAGAGAGGTCCAGAAATCCCAGTTATTTTTTGCGCTCCTCATATTGGTTTTAGGATCCCGCTTCACCGCATGATTAAGATCTGGGAATTTTTTGGGATCTTTTAAAAAAAATACAGGGGTGTTGTTGCCCACCAGGTCCCAGTTTCCCTCCTGGGTGTAAAACTTCATGGCAACCCCGCGAATATCCCTTTCTGCATCAGCAGCCCCCCGCTCTCCTGCCACAGTGGAAAATCGAATGAACATCTCTGTTTTTTTCCCAACTTCAGAAAAAATATTGGCCCTTGTATATTGGGTGATGTCATGGGTAACGGTGAGGATCCCATAGGCGCCGGACCCCTTTGCATGCATCCGGCGCTCGGGGATTACTTCCCGGTCAAAATGAGCCATTTTCTCTAAGAACCAGGCATCCTGTAATAATTGCGGGCCTCGCGGTCCGGCAGTCATTGAGTTTTGATTGTCAGCGACGGGTGCGCCTGCATTGTTTGTTAATTTTTTCTTTTCAGACATGGAAGCCTCCTTTTTAAAATTTATAGGATGTTAGATATCATTTGATAATGATTATCAATAACTGGACAAAAAAAAGTTATTTTTCTTTTGCCAGGCAATCGCTGCAAATACCGAAAAAGTCCAACCGATGACTCAAAATTTTAAAATGAGTCTCATTGGCAACTTCATTTTTCATATCATCCAAACTATCTAATTTTGGATCAATAATTTTTTTACATTTTATACAGATTAAATGGGGATGGGGGTAGGGCTTATTCCCATCATATCGGTTGCTCCCATCCGGAAACCCCAACTCAAGAACCTCACCAAGTGATTTAATTAATACAATATTTCTATACACGGTGGCAAGGCTCATTGTGGGAAAATCCTGTTTTAATTGCCCATAGATATCTTCAACCCGCGGATGTCCTGTGCTTTTGGCTAATATTTTAACAATAGCCAGCCGTTGAGGTGTTATTTTATGATGATTTGTTCTTAAGCTTTGAACAATTGTTTCAAATCTTTTTTTAGGATCGGACATTTTATGATCAAGCAATTGGCGCCTCTTTTCTTTAAATGATAATCATTATCTATTAACAGGTATTCTTTTTGGTGTCAACATCTTCTGTATTTATTTTGGGGATCTCGCCAGGGAAGATAAAGAATTGGTTTAAATCTTATGCCGGGTTATGGTATATATTCCCAAGGCCGTGTCCCTATGGATGCGGCCGAAAAATTTAAAATAATACTTGGGTTTGGTGAAAAAAGGATGACATTCAATATAGCAATTAACGGATATGGAAGAATTGGGCGGTGCGTGGCAAGGGCCTTGTATGAGTCAAGAAGATTCTATAATAAATTGAATCTGGTGGCCATAAATGAAACAGCCCCGCCTGAAACCCTCTATCATCTGACCCGGTTTGACTCCACCCATGGCAGGTTTCCCCTTGGGATTAAAAAATGCAAGGAAGGACTTTTGATCGGAGGGGACATAATTCATCTTTTTCAGGAAGAAAATATTGTTAACCTGCCCTGGAAGGATCTTTTAGTGGATGTGGTGTTGGATTGTACCGGGGTGCACAATGACAGGGAATCGGCGGAACTTCATCTTTTATCAGGCGCCAGCAAGGTGATTTACTCCCACCCGGCCAAAGATGAGATGGATGCCACCATTGTATACGGGGTCAACCATCATACCCTAAGGCCTGAGCATGCCATTATCTCCAATGCCTCGTGTACCACCAATTGTCTGATCCCGATTCTGGAGGTTATTGAGCGGCACCTGGGCATAGACAGTGGATCCATAACCACTATCCACTCGGCCATGCAGGATCAACCGGTGATCGATGCCTATGGCAAGGATCTGCGTAAGACTCGATCTGCCCTGCAATCCATCATTCCCGTGAGCACCTCCCTGGAAAAGGGGATTGTAAGGATTCTGCCCCAAATGAAAGGAAAGTTTGAAACCCTTGCCATTCGAGTTCCCACCACCAATGTTTCCCTAATGGATATTACGCTTCTGGTAAAATCCGATACCAGTGCCGATGCCGTTAACCAGATGTTAAGCCTGGCTGCTGCAAGGCAATTTAAAGGGATCTTAGGGGCCTGTGATGAGCAGTTGGTCTCCTGTGATTTTAACCACGATCCCAGGTCTGCCATTATTGATCTGCCCCAGACACGGGTTTCAGGCAAACACCTGATCAAAATTCAGGCCTGGTTTGACAATGAGTGGGGCTATTCCAATCGGATGCTGGATACCACCATCGCAGCTTTGGAAGCATGAGGATAGGGTGCCCAAGCACCTGACAGCTCTAAATAAAGGCTGTTGTAAAAAGAGGTTTAATGAAATATATGTTGTGGTATAAAAATAAATTGAATAACAGGGAGTGTTTTAATGGATCCAAATGTAAAGCAGTGGATTGATGAAAAAAAAGATCCGAGAAGTGCCCGGTGGCAAGCGGGTCTTGAAGCAGTTATGGAATTGTTTCTGCCAATTATGGAAAAGGGTCAGTTGACACCCGCTTGTCCCCTGGAAGAAGAGGATTTGCCCATATTCAAAGCCGCTTTGGAAACTGTAGATTTAAGTCCTGGTCTTATCGCTGCTTTTTTGCCTCCTTCCAAAGCCGATTTAATCCTTCCGCCGGATTCAGCCGAAGAATTGGTGCGAATTGAAAAAGAAAAACCATCCTATAAAATTATTATCCAAAGGCCCGGTAAAAATAAACGGATTCTCTGTGCAGAAATTTCAGAATATGCCCATCGGCCAGGCGTGGATATCTTTGAGTCGGGAGCCTTTTTGGGAAAATTTGACTATGATACCCAGAATGATTGTATCAGGGAACTGACAAAAGTTGTATGGGCCCATGCATGGCAAAAAGACAAGTGGCAGCCCGGGGATTATCTGTCCTATACCTTAAGGTGGTTTGAAAAAATTGTTTACCTTGATACGGCAGACGTGAGTGTGAATAAAAACCACTCTTTTTTCCATAGCCCCACACTGGTCAAAATGAATCGGGTTGATGGGTTGTTTCTGCTTTTATACGAAGTATTACAACAACGTTTCAAGGAAGATCCACAAGAACTTCACAAATTATTAGGAGGTGGTGAAAATTCTGAAACCCAGGAAAAGAGGAGTTTCCAGGCCCTGGCAGAAAACTATCTGCTTGATTTGTTAAATGTAGTAAAAAAGTTCGATCTTATGGATTTTAAGAATTTTACCAATGCAGAGACCCATGGATTTACAAAGGAGTTTAACAGAACCGTGGGAAAACTTTCTTCGGACTTTGAAAAAATGGGTTGATTTGAACACCCGGTATCAATACCTATGAAGGATTTTTTGACAAAAAAGTGCTTCCTGGTCCCAATGGAAGGTGTCCAGGAAGCAAAATTGTAATTATTGGGACCCATCCAGGGCCATGAGTTTCAGAGCAATCGCCTTTAATTCTTCGGGAATATTTGAAATATCCTCAAAGGGCCGGACACCGTCCCGGTCGGATTGAATAATTTCATCCATTTCCGGCATAAAACCAAGGATCTCGAAATCAGGCATGCTTTCCCTGATAAGATCTTTATCCGCCGCAGATTTTACCCTGTTCCCCAGAATGACAATGTTTTTAATCCCAATATCCTTGCCAAGTTTCCGGATCTTGTCCGCCGCAACCCGGCTTCTTTTCCCCGGGTTTACAACCACCACCAGGGCATCCACTGAGCCTGAAGTGCCCCGTCCCAGGTGTTCAACACCGGCTTCCATGTCCATGACAACCACCTCATCCCTGGCAAGGACCAAATGATTCATCAACGCCTTTAAAATAGTAGCTTCAGGGCAGATGCAGCCGGAACCGCCATTTAAGACGGTTCCCATTACCAAAAGTTTGACCCCGTCCTTTTCAATGGAAAACCGGTCCGGGATATCATCCACCTTGGGATTTAAGGTGAAAAATCCTCCCATTGTGCCGGGGACGGCGCCCGTCCTTTCTGCAATGAGATCCGACAGCTCTGCAATGGGTGTTATCGGCTGCGTTTCATCAATTCCAAGCCCCGCTGCCAGGTTGGCAACAGGATCCGCATCAATGGCAATAACGCTGGTTTCTTTATTTAAAGCGGCAATGGTCCGGGCTATAAGTGATGTCACGGTTGTTTTTCCAACACCGCCTTTACCGCCGAATGCAAGTTTTAAACTCAAAATATTACTCCTGCAATTTGATTAAATATAAAAATTTAAGTATCCTAATGATCAGGATATTTTTTCTATCACACGTCCCTTTTCATCCAGTAACAATATCTCGTAATCGGTATTTTGGGCCTGCTCAATGAGGTCATCCTTTAGAATGGCATGAATCTCATATTTTTCATTCATGATATCCTTTGGCATTATAAGAAAGCATTGCTGGGCAATTTCTTTTGTTTTAAAGACCGGAATAAACGTTTTTTCAGTCTCTGGGTCTGTATAGCCCAAAAAATGTTCATTGGATATTCCAGGGTTTTGAATAACAACATAATACCAGTCATCGTTTATTTGATCTTTCAATTTTTTAAATGTCTCCCCAAAGGTTTAGTTCCATCAAATATAAGACAGTTTATTGTAAATTAAAGGCTAAGGATGCAAGACAAATAAAAAAAGCCCCTGCCTTATAAAAAATAAAACAGGGGCTTTTTTTATTTAATGGGTAACAGGTCTAAATTTCAAGCCATGAATCAGAATAAAGGGTTTCACCCATGATGACCCTATAGGTTTTGGCATAATCCTGCATTTCCTTGTCAAGGCCTGGGATATCTGGCTGGTCGCCATCCATCATTCCATAGATCAGGTCCACGATGTCCTGGCGTTTACCCTTGGCAATGTCCGTCAATTTGGTATCAAGGGGATCTGAAATAACAGCTGCCATTCCATATTTTTCCAGCATAACCATATAAGTCCGGTTCAAGATTCCGCGCAAATGTTCCGGAGGTCCATTGGAAATATTGGAAAGACCACAGGTGGATCTTACGCCTGGGGCGATATCTTCCAACATCATCTGGAAGTTGAGAAGGCTCATGCATTGCTGCTGCTGGATATTGACCGGGGTGACAATTCCGTCCACCCAGATTTTTTCATTGGGTATTCCTGCTTCGTTGGCATAGTACAACAGTTCAACCGCAAGGGCCGCTCTTTCATTTTCGTCCCTGGGAAGGCCATCAGGTCCCCACATCAAGGCAACAAAATCCGCATCATACTTGGCAGCCATGGGAACCATTTTTTCGTATCTTGCAGTACGTACCATGATGGAGTTTACAATATGGGGTTTATCCGCAGGTTTACAAACTTTAAGTCCTGCCTCGATGGCATCAATGTTGGAAGAGTCCAGCAACAGAGGCATCTCCGGCACTACTTCCTGAACAACACTAACAACCCATGGCATCAGCTCAGTACCGAACTTTTTAGCGGGTCCAAGATTGATGTCAATATAATCCATACCCAGTTCTTTTTGTTTGAGAACTTCTTTCTGGATGATTTCAGGATTACGTTTGGCAGGATCTGCTTGTTTGAATTCTTTTCCAATCACAGTGGAAATTACATTCAGACTTTCACCAAAAAGAATCATTTTATTTTCCTTTTCATTTTATAATTTTAGAAAGGGCTGGAAATTATGCATATCCAGCCCCGTTTTTATCTATTTATTTTTCAGGAAAGCCGGCAGATGAGCCGCTTCTCTTGGTCCAACTATAATGGTCCAGCCGGGAAGTTCTTCTTCAATATCACCTGCAATGGCAGCTGCATATCCGGGAATAATAAGTTCTTTATGTTTGACCTTATCCATTATACCACTCTTTTTCACAAAAGTTCCCACATCATCACCGCCAAATTTACCGGCAGCCCAGGCAGTCAAGACGGACAGACCTTCAGAATCCTTTACCAACAACCATGCCGGTACTTTACTGGCCTCAATTTCACCGGAAACAATGAAATATGTGAGGGCAAAGTTGGTGGTGACCAGAACCGGTGAATTTTCATCGGGATTGCCAATTTCAAAAATACCTTCGACAACGGTCATGGGCCGCTGGGGGTCGGTGAAGATATTAAGTCTTTCCAGCAGCAGCGGGAAGAGAGATTCTGTGTTGAAATCGGACAGAACGACAATACCGCCGTACTTGGCAACATACATACTTGCGATGAGCGTTTCCATATCCAGGTTGGATGCCATTTCACTTGGAAATGAAATGGTTGGAAATCCCAGGGCCTTATTGGAAGCTTTGAGGGCTGCCCGGCGGATGGCCACCTGGTCCTCAAAGGATTGTTTGATTTCCCTTGATCCTGGATCCAGAACCAGGTCTTTGAGGCCCATACCCGTGAGTTTTTCTGTCAAGGGGATCAGGGCTTCCACTGAATCGGCCTTAACGGCCAAAGGAAGATCTGCTTCCAGGGCAAGGGCGCCCATTTCATCTGCATTGGCCTCTGTGGCTGCATAGAGCAGGGGCCTCTTGAATCCAGCAACTTTAATACCAGCCTTCATGACATCTAAGTCTTGTGTCATGAGTACCAGGTTGAATTCAGATTCCTTGGCAATTTTTTCTGCAACTGCTGCAAAGGCGTCTGCACCATTGCCGGCATCTTTTACAAGCAGCAGTTCAGGCCGCAGGTTCAGGCCCACCCTTTCATACTGAAAGGCATTGTAAGTTTTCAAAGTATTGTCAAGGGCTGCCAGATCAATGTCCGATGACACGGTGGCCGCAAGAACAGTTGGGTTGAAAAAAGTTTTTTCATGTCTGTAAAGAACGGTTTCTCCACCAGTGGCCGTTTTTCGGACACCTTTGCCCAATGCAACCGGGCGAATGGGAGGGGCTGATGCTTCTGCCAGTTTCTCCTTTGCCTCGTCGGAAACATAGGGGCATGCGTCCAATTCCGCCTTTCCAGATGCAAGATTCATTGCAAAGGCAAGGCATGTTGGGACTCCGCACTCCTTACAATTTGTCTTGGGCAGGAGTTTGAATATTTGTATACCGGTTAATGCCATTTTTTTCTCCTTAAGTTTTAAAAAAAACCTTATGAAAAAGATCCGGCAGTATGAATGTGGGTGTAATACTTGCCGGATCTTTTGTTTTACAAACTAGTTAAACAAGTGATTCCATGTCCAGTGCAGGATGACCTTTTTCTTTGAGGAAGGGCATGATGTCTTCCTCTGTCATACCCACGGTTTCATCGGCGATCATGTCAAAGAACCCGGTAACACCCATTTGTTCACTGCGGGCAACAATTCTGTCTTTCAATTCTTCTTTGAGCATCTTGGGCATCCAGACCATTCTCAAAAGTCCACCATCCCCCAAAATAAATTTACCCTGGGTGATGTTATGTTTTGAATGACCGACAAATCCTGGAGAAGAAGCACCACCGCCCATGACACCGGCAAGTGTGGTGAATTTCATACCACAGGGGGTCTCGCCTGCATAATCACGGCCAACGGTCATTACACCATTACAGCCTGGCAGCATGGCAGCAATACATTCGCAGCAACCGCAGGTTGTCATGGGATCAACTACCATGGAGTATAGATTATATTTTTCTACAGCACCCCTGGAGGCTTTTTTTACAAACTCATTAACGCCTGCCCATTGACCCATTTTGGTATCAAGGCATTCCCCTTTTTCAATGGGCTGGTTGGGGCCGGTGGGGCTGATTTCAAAGGCAGCCTTGCAGTCCATCCAGTTGTAGGCACCGCAAAGACCCGTTCTTTCAGGACTTACTGTACAGACATGGCTGGGGGCAAAGGACTGGCACAGGGTGCAGGAATAATAAGTCTCAACATCCTCATCCGTCATATTATCAACCCTGGCGTCACGGGTTGAGTAGTTGTCACGGGCCGTAGCAGTTATTTTGTCAACATCTGCTTTTTTTGTATACAGTGTGACCTGGACTTTATCTAAGATGTTAGAAAATTCCTGATGGAATTTTGCATGGAGAACCACACCAATATCTTTCAGGGTGAATCCCTTTTCAATGGCAGCCTTACTGATACGAACCCAGGAAATATCCCTTTGTCCGATATGCATGACCCCCTGGATATAATTGGTCAGATGATGGATCTGTCTTTCAAGGATGGGTTCAAAATCTTCCTGGAATTCACGTCCTGCAATTTCTACAAAGATTCCAAGGGGAAAGACTTCGCCTTCCTTGATGACGTCAACGTCTGGTCCGTCAAGAATGACCTTGCCATCCTCAATATCACCCAGGGCAGCCATTTTTACAAGTTCGGTGCATTGGGTCTTTCCACCGCCGCACTGGGCATATAGATCTGCACCCCTTACACGCTCGCCCTCATAAGCAGGGCCAAAGGCACAGGGGATCTCAACGTCGGCAACCAGGGTCTTAAGACCGCGGACTTCAACAGATTTTGCGCAGATGTCTTTATGGGCAACAGGGGCAACCACATGCTCGTAGGTACAAATACCCGTGGGAAGGATCTGGGTAATATCTGTGTCAGCTATGGTGGGGAAACCCCAGTTTACACAGCCGGCAGCAGCAACGCCCCACTCGGTTCCAACATCTCCCAGTGCATTGACAAATGCAAACACTCTTTCTTTGTTGTACATGAGAATTTTTTTGTAATCACCTGGCTGAACACCACCAAAGGCCATTGCAACCCTGTTGGCAAATCCCAATGCAAAAACTGCAGAAGAAATGTCCGGGCCGAAACAGGCAATTCGAGTGCTCCAGCCGATCTGTACATTGGCTTCAATGAGCTGCTCAACAACGGTTGTTCCGTTGTGGTTTGCCGCAAGGAACATGTAAAGACCGCGTTGCTGATAATCTTCAATGATCATTTTGGCAGTTTCAGCATCAGGGGCAGAACCCACTATTGCAGCAAAGCCAGGGGCGGAACCATCAACAAACTCAACCCCTCTTTTTCTGAAGATTGTATCATCAGCCGCACCAGTCCAGATTTTTCCGTTTTCAATATCCGGGTCTTCTGCATGGAGATAAAAATCAGGTTCATTCAGGTATCTCAGAGCCTCAATGATTTCATAGGATATAATTCCTGCCATTCCTGCATCCAATAATGGTCCAAGGAAGGGAAGCCAGGTTTTGTTTTTAATGTGGGGGGGGAGAAGTCCCCGTGCAATATCCAGAGGTTCCTGCAAATCTTCAAGGGTTTCAACCTTGATTCCGAAAAGTGAATATATTACCGGCAGAAAATAGCCGGTATTGGGAAACCCGACTTTGGTATCTGCATTGTAGGTTGCAAGTGCTTTTTGTAATTGGCCTTCGGCCTGTGAAACAACTTTATACCCGCCCTGAATGGCAGCAAATGCTATTAATCTTGACATTTTATTCCTCCTCCTTCGTTGAGGATATTATATTTGAATAGTCTATTATAATACCTATTTTCAATTTAAAGAGCCTGGCGTGCAGCAAAATCCATCATTACCCTATCCCTTGCCTTGTCAATGCCCAGTGCTTTCCGTTTTTTGTCGATATGGGCAATCATGAGATGGGCATGTTTGATGGGATCTTCTTCTGTACCCCACATACCGCCATAAAGTTCTTCAAACTCTTTACAGATATAATCACTGAACACGGGAGCGCCCGTTATGGGCAGATTGCTGAAAACCGTATATACACCGGATGCGACAAAATAATGGCCGATACTGATTGCCTTTTCACTCATCCATTCTGGTGCACTTCCCGCTACAGGAAGATCACTAATATCATTTCCAAGCCCGCCTGCTTTAACCACTTCTGTTGCCGCCAGAAGAATCCGGCTGTTGTCAACACAGGAACCCAAATGAAGGATGGGAGGAATCCCGACGGTTTCGCAAACTTCAGCCAAGCCGGCTCCAGCATAAATCGATGCAGCCTCAGGCACAAGGAGGCCTTCAGTAGCACATGCTATTGCTGTACATCCGGTTGTAAGAACAAGCACATCATTTTTGATCAGCTCTTTACATATGGCAATATGATCACGGTTATGTTTTGTTCTTGCATTGTTACAACCAACAACACCTGCGAGACCCCGGATGCGTCCATTTATGATGTTATCATTTAAAGTATAGTAATCGCCTCGGAAAGATCCCCCAAGATGATATTTAATTGATTCAACACCAAAGCCTGCAACGACCGGTTGTTTGTGTTGTGGAATCATCACTTCCGCAGCACGATTTTGAAAGTTGTCGATGGCTATTTTAATAATCCGCTCGGCATCTTCCACTGCATGGTGTTCGTCAAACTCCATATGCATAACATTCTCGCCTTCATGCTGGGCGATTTTGTGGGTGGTAATAACTTTTGTATGGAAGCATCTTGCCACATTTCCAATGCTCTGCATGATGCACTGGATATCCACTACCATGGCATCACAGGCACCCGTTATGATGGCAAGCTCCTGCTGTAGAAAATTACCACAAATAGGTACGCCATGGCGCTGGAGAATTTCATTGGCTGTACAGCAGATACCTGAAAGCTGGATACCGGCAGCACCCTTTGATTTGGCATAGTCAATCATGTCTTGTCTCTGGGCCACGGCTACGATAACCTCTGCCATGATGGGTTCATGTCCGTGGATAATCAGATTCACATGATCTTCTTTCATGACGCCCAGGTTGGCTTCTGATTGGAGGGGATAAGGTGTTCCAAAAAGAATGTCTTGGAGATCTGTTGCCAGCATGGAACCGCCCCATCCATCTGCAATGGCGGCTCTTGTGCCCTGTTTCATGAGATTCTTGTAATGCATGTCAACGCCCATGTGGGTACGGTGCATGATTTCAACAATTTCCCTGTCAATGTTTCTTGGAAGCACACCCATTTTTTTCCAGAGTTCATAACGCGCCTTGGGTGCTTTTTTGAGGGAGAGGAGTTCTCCTTCTGGTTTACCCCATTCGGCCATTGCAGTTTCTGCTGTCTCAAGGGTGATTTCATCAATGTCTCTGTCGAGCTCTACTCCGTCCACTTCAACCGTGGTGGCAACACCCAGATAGTTAGCCACTTCAAGAAGTTTGTCGAAGTCTTTAACCTGATAGGCGTCGGTTTCTTTTTTCGCCACAGCCAGAAATACTTCGGCAACACCTCTTCCATGATCGGAATGGGCAGCTGCGCCACCGGCTATCATTCGGATAAAGTTTCTTGCTGCGATAGTATTTGCTGTCGCACCGCAAAGACCTTGTCTGGTGTCTTCTCCTTCAATCCCTGCCTTGGGAAGAGGCAGACGGCAAGGACCCATGGAACAGTTTTTACAACATGTACCCTGCACGCCTATGGCACATTGTTTCATTTTAAGGGCTCTATCAAAAATTGTTTCAACTCCAAGAACATGTGATCGTGCTATCATTTCTTGTGATGCCACATCTATGGAAGATGCTACAGGATCAGCTAATTTCGGAGCTTTTGTTTTTTCTACTGCCATTAGAGGTTCCTCCTCATATTATTATGTTACTTAATTTTAAAAAACCATTTATGTCTATAAGTATAATTTTGTTATAAATAAAATTATACTTGGATTTTAATCGTTGCCTATATTCAGTGCCAAAGATCGTATTATCTTTTGATTTTTTTAAATTTAGATAAAGAAGATCTCTGGCTCTTGGCTGCCGTCATTGTAACTTTTTTATCGACGGTTGTGTCGGCCTTTGCCATTCTTTCTTCCTGTTCTTTGGCCCTCTGTACCATTAGAGCAGCCTCATCGGCTTCCCTTTTAGCAATTTCATCGGCTTTTACCTTGGCTTCTGCATCCGCTTTTGCTTTTGCCTCGGCCGCAGCTTTTGCCTTTATGTCGGCTTCGGCTTTAGCCTTTGCATCTGCATCGGCCGTTGCTTTTGCTTCCACATCGGCTTTAGCCTTGGCTTCTGCTTCAACCTTTGCTTTTGCCTCCGCTTCAGGATCTACTGCAGGTGCTGTTGCTTTTTCAGGTTCAGGCTTGGTTTCTGCCTTGGGGGTTGGTGCTGCTTTAGCTTCTGTCTTTGGCGCTTCTTTTTTTGCAGGAGCTGCCTTTTTTGCAGGAGCTGCCTTTTTTGCTTCTTCTTCAATGGTCAGGTCTGGTGCAGGTGACAAAGAAGCAAAATCAATGTCAACATCATCTAGTCTCTTGGTGATGGCTGCCACATCCATGGCAGAACCTCCATCGGAAATGAGGTCAATATATGCCTTGGTTAATTTGATTGATTCAGGGTGGCGCATGATCAAAATGCTTGAGCCTGACATCAGATAAGAAACAGCGCCCACAGCTTCCATGAGAATGGCCCGACGTTCGGGGTCACCCATTTCAGGGGCCTCTTCAACCGTCAGCTTGGCTTCTTTACATTTCCAAACTTCATTGCCCAGGTTATTGATCATTGGGTTCTGGAGTTTGTCATCACCCTGGGTCATGGCTGCCTGGGAAAGTCGTTCCATAACTGAATAGGAATATTCAAGTCCGTAACCCAATCCGCCTGTGGTGGGATCAACAATGACCTTGTCAAGGGAAACACCGAGGTTTTCAAGAAGAATGTTTACCTGTTTTGCCAGGTTGACATCAATGGGGGAGGATGAAATAATCGTGTGACCATAGCCCATGGCGGCTGCGCCGATCCCTTTGTAGTTTTTCTCTTCAACAGGACCGATAATCAGGTTTTCACCTTGACAAACTTCACTTACCTTTTTTAATACTTCTTCGTCCTTTGCAGGCACGGCACAGCCCCAGACGATCAAGGGGACATTAATGGCGCCAAGAACTTTTTTTACGGTCGCTGCTGCTTCATCCGCGCTTGCATCGTTGTCATTGGGATCAATGCTTTTTAATTGCAGCACAATGGCCTGGGCGCCGTATTCATCCACACATTTTTTTGCCCATGCTGCCGGATCAGATACAACGTCCTTAAAGGGAGCCAGGGCGGCTTCGGCCCAGTCCGTTGGGGTGATGTCCCAAATTTCCATGGCAATCACGGGTTTATTGGGCATCTCTCCTTCAAACTGATAAAAAGGATAACTTGTTTGACCGCCGACGGTAAGGGCATTGTCACCTTTGCCAATGGTGATGCCTTTGATACTGCCGGCATACGTTTCTTTGGTTATTTCAAATCCCACTGGTACCTCCTAGTGTTAAAGATAGTTATGAGTTGGGGGGGGTTAAAAAGACGTGACGTTATCACTGAAGAGTAAATATAATACGAAATGAATAAATCAAATAGTGTTAACACAATTTGGATGCTTCTTTCCATATAGTTACCCTATATTTTAGGTTATGAACTGATAACAGGTAATGATTTATAATTTGTAATGTTTTTTGTCAATAGATGAGTGCATTTATTGAAACAAGGCTGAAAATGCCTAAGTAGAAGGATTATTAAAGTTTTTAGAGGTATGGTAATGATGTTATCGTTCATTGAATTTGATTTAGTTTATAAATTCAAATCGTAAAGACGAAAAATTTTTTTTGGATTTTTTTGAATATAATGTATAAAATTTATGTTTATATAATTTTTCAGTTATTTTTTTATATATTAGATCAATTAATTCCACTTTATAGATGAAAATCTATAATTATCCGTTTTTTAATTACGATTAAACCCCGGGGTTTTATTTGTGAAAAAAAGTTGATTTTTTGCTTTTATTTATATAGTTAGGATACTCAGTTAGTCTTTTAAGATCAAAAAGCGCTATACTTAGGTTTCATAATACTTTTTATAACAGACTCGTTCCTAAGGGTCCAAATCAATAAAGGAGTATATCATGGCATTAGATCCAACCAAACATTTAGACTGGGAAATTGCAGAAGACGCAGAGAAAACAATGCTCACCATCTATGAAATAGGTGATAAACTGGGGCTTACCAAAGAAGAGCTTCTTCCCCAGGGTCACTATATTGCAAAAATAGATTTCCGAGCAGTTCTTGAGCGGCTCAAGGATAAACCAGACGGCAAATATGTTAACGTAACAGCCATAACACCCACGCCTCTTGGTGAGGGTAAATCAACCTCGGCAATGGGACTTGTCCAGGGTCTGGGGAAAATCGGAAAAAGTGTTTGTGCCGCTATCCGTCAGCCATCCGGTGGACCGACAATGAATATCAAGGGGTCAGCAGCCGGCGGCGGTCTGGCACAATGTATTCCTTTAACTCCTTTTTCATTGGGTTTTACCGGTGATATCAATGCCATCATGAATGCCCATAACCTTGCAATGGTTGCCTTGACTTCACGTATGCAGCATGAAAGAAATTATACGGATGAGCAGTTAGAAAGACTTTCCGGCATGAAACGTATTGATATCGATCCCACAAAAGTGGAAATGGGATGGATCATGGATTTTTGTGTCCAGGCCCTGAGAAATATTATTATTGGTATTGATGGAGTTAATGGCAAAGCAGATGGTTTCATGATGAAATCGAAATTTGGAATTGCCGTATCTTCTGAAGTAATGGCCATTCTTGCCGTTGCCAAGGACCTGAAAGACATGCGGGAACGAATGGGTAAGATTGTTGTTGCCTATACCAAAAAGGGTAAACCTGTTACCACGGAAGATCTCCAGGTTGCCGGCGCCATGACCGCATGGATGGTGGATGCCTTGAACCCATCTTTAATACAGACCCTTGAAGGACAACCCGTAATTGTTCATGCAGGACCTTTCGCAAATATCGCAATTGGTCAGAGCTCCATTATTGCAGACAGAGTGGGGCTTAAACTTGCTGACTATCATGTGACGGAATCGGGTTTTGGCGCGGATATCGGGTTTGAAAAATTTTGGAACCTTAAATGCCGTTTTTCCGGCCTGAAACCCAATTGTGCCGTTGTTGTGGCAACCATCCGGGCGCTTAAGTGTCATGGCGGCGCACCAGTACCTGTTCCGGGCAAAGCCATGCCTGAAGAATATAATAGTGAAAATGTTGAATGGGTTGCAAAGGGATGTGCCAATCTTATCCATCATATCAGAAATGTCAGAAAAGCAGGTATTGCGCCGGTGGTCTGTATTAATGCATTTTATACAGATACCGATGCTGAAATTGGAAAGGTTCGAGAGCTGTGTGAAGCTGAAGGTGCAAGAGTCGCTCTTTCCCGTCATTGGGAACATGGCGGCGACGGTGCCAAGGAATTTGCAGAAGCGGTTGTTGCTGCTTGTGAAGAAAAAACCGATTTTAAATTCCTTTATGAACTTGACATGCCGATTAAAGAGAGAATTGAATTGATTGCCAAGGAAGTTTATGGTGCCGATGGCGTGGATTATTCCAACGAAGCAGATGTTGCCATTGCAAGAATCCAGGCGGATCCGGAACTTTCAAAAATGGGTATGTGTATGGTTAAAACCCATCTTTCTCTTTCTGACAATCCTGCCCTTAAGGGCGTTCCAACAAACTGGAGATTGGCCATAAGAGAAGTTCTCACTTATGGTGGTGCTGGATTCATCGTTCCGGTGGCAGGTGCCATCAGCTTGATGCCGGGTACCGGATCTAATCCGGCGTTCAAACGAGTGGATGTGGATGTTGAAACCGGTAAGGTTCAGGGCGTATTTTAACCCATCCTATTATATAATGATAACCGGTCTTGGGAGCAATTCTTCCTAGGATCGGTTATTGATAGCCATCAGGAGAAAAAATATGACTGCGCAAATTATTAGCGGAACTGAGATACGAAAGACGATTCTCGCAGAGGTCAAGGCGGAAGTCGATGAGATGAAAAAAGCGACCGGCAAGGTGCCGGGTCTTGTTACCATTCTGGTGGGATCCAGCCCCGCTTCCATCAGCTATGTAACTTTAAAGGTTAAAACAGCCATCAGCTGTGGATTCCATGAAATTCAGGATGACCAGTCCGTGGATATTTCAGAAGCGGATCTGCTTGCCTTGATTGATAAGTACAACAATGATCCGGATATCCATGGAATTCTGGTTCAATTGCCGTTGCCCAAGCAGATTGATGACAAAAAGATTCTCAATGCCATTGATCCTGATAAAGACGTGGATGCATTTCATCCTGTCAATGTGGGACGACTCATGATTGGTGGTGACGAAGCTAAATTTCTTCCCTGCACCCCTGCGGGTATCCAGGAGATGATTGTTCGGTCCGGCACTGAAACTTCGGGCGCTGAGGTGGTCGTGGTGGGCAGATCCAATATTGTCGGTAAACCCATTGCCATGATGATGGCCCAAAAAGGCGTTGGTGCCAACGCCACTGTGACCATCGTCCATACCCGGACCAAGGATCTTGCCAGCCATTGTAAACGGGCTGATATTTTGATTGTGGCCGCTGGTGTGCCGGATCTGGTTAAACCCGAATGGATCAAACCCGGCGCCACTGTTATCGATGTGGGCGTTAACCGGGTGGGCGTGAACGAGAAAACCGGAAAAGCCATCCTCAAAGGAGATGTTGATTTTGAGGCAGCCAAGAAAATTGCCGGCAAGATTACGCCTGTTCCGGGCGGAGTTGGTCCCATGACCATCGCCATGCTCATGAAAAATACCCTTAAATCTGCTCAATTGAGTCTTAAGTAAGCAGAACCTGGCTTTTTTCAATAGGCTTTTGTAGTTTGAAGTTTGAAAAAACCGTCGGTATTGCCAAGGGTGATATCGGCGGTTTTATTTTTATGGGTTGCTTCTTTTTATGCCGATACAGTTTTTTTTATCTCCTGCCTTTACTTATGGTCCAAAGACAATATTTTATTGTAATACCAACAGAACTTAAGACACAATTATATCGAGAATAAGGGAGCCAACACTATGGACAAGCTGGATGCTATTTTTTCTCCGAAGACAATTGCGGTTATCGGGGCGTCAACCCAGAAGGGAAAGGTGGGGCATGATATTTTTGCCAATATTCTCTACGGAGGATACACAGGTACCCTGTATCCGGTAAACCCTAAGGCCAAGTCCGTCCTGAGTGTCAAATGCTATGTCAGTATTGCTGCTATACCAGACCCCATTGATCTTGCCATGATTATTTTGCCCCCAAAGGCAGCGATTGGGTCTGTCAAGGAATGTATTGCAAAAGGGGTAAAGGGGATTGTGATCGTGTCCGCCGGCTTTAAGGAAGTGGGGGGTGAAGGGGCCGAGATAGAGATTGAAATCAAAAATCTCTGCACCAGGGCAGGGGTTCGGCTGGTGGGGCCCAATTGTCTGGGGGTGATCAATCCGTCTAAAAAGGTATCCTTGAATGCCAGTTTTTCTGCCAGGATGCCCAAGCCCGGAAATGTGTCTTTTATTTCCCAGAGTGGTGCCCTTTGTACTGCGGTCTTGGATTATGCGGCAGATAAGGGGTTCGGGTTTTCAAAATTTATTTCCATCGGCAACAAGGCCGATGTGGATGAACTGGATCTGTTGCGGTATTACCATGCAGACCCGGATACCGATGTGGTCATGATCTATATGGAAGAATTGTCCAGAACCTCCGAGGAGTTTGTCACGGAAGTCAGGCAGATGACCTCGGGTACTAATCCCACCCATGTGATCGTTATTAAATCAGGATCTTCTGTTGCCGGGGCTGCGGCAGCTGCTTCCCATACCGGCGCCCTGGCGGGTTCTGATGCCATTTATGACGGGATATTCACCATGTCGGGCATTTTACGGTGTAAAACTGTGAATCAATTGTTTGATTATGCCCGGGCTTTTGCAGCCAATAAATACCCCACAGGAGACAGGGTTGCCATTGTGACCAATGCTGGCGGGCCCGGTATTATTGCCACGGATATGACTGAACAGTCTGGGCTGAAGCTGGCCAAATTTTCAGCAGACACGGTCAAGGAATTGAAAAAATATTTGCCGGTTACGGCCAATTTTCACAATCCTGTGGATGTGATCGGGGATGCTGCCAAGGACCGGTATGAAAATACGCTGGCAACGGTTCTGGCCGATCGGGGGGTGGATGCTGCCTTGATCATCTTGACCCCCCAGTCCATGACCGATGCCATTGGTACGGCAGAGGCCATCGTAAAAATAGCCAAAAACAGTATCAAGCCGATCCTGTGCGCCTTCATGGGGGTGGTGGATGTGTCCGACGGGGTTAAATTGCTGCAACAGCATAAAGTCCCTGTATACCAGTTTCCAGAGAGTGCCGCCCGAAGCCTGGGGGCTTTGCGGGAAGGCATGAAGTGGTCTTTTAGGAAAATTTTACCCCAGTATGACTTGAGTTATGACAGGGAAAAGGCCACGGCCATTCTTGAACGCTATAGAAAAGAAGGCCGAACGCTATTGGGAGAGCTGGACGGAAATGAACTTCTCAAATGCTACGGGTTTAAAACCATTCCCATGGCCCTTTCCAAAACAGCTGTAGAGGCGGTAAAAATAGCTGACAAAATTGGTTATCCAATTGTCATGAAAATTGTTTCTCCCCAAATTTTGCATAAATCAGAGGCCGGTGGGGTCAAGGTCGGGCTTGAAGATGCCCAGGAGGTTGAACAGGCCTTTGAAGAGATTCTGAAAAGTGGCCGCGCCTATGATCCGGATGCCGATCTTACCGGGGTTCTTGTTCAGAAAATGGCCCCTAGGGGCAAGGAAGTGATACTGGGGGTTACAAAGGATCCTGTTTTTGGCCATGCCGTCATGTTCGGACTGGGGGGTATTTTTGTCGAGGTATACAAAGACGTGGCTTTCCGGCTGTCCCCCATGGGGCGGAATGTGGCACGGCGAATGGTAAAAAGTATAAAGGGGTACCCGATTTTAAAGGGGTTGAGGGGCCAGGCCCCTTCTGATATAGAAGCCATTGAAAAAAATATTGTGTCTTTGAAGGCCATGGTGGATAATCACCCTACTATTGCTGAGTTGGATATTAATCCTTTGTTTGTCCATGGAGAAGGAGAGGGTACCACGGTGGCAGATATTGTGATTCGGATTGAAGACGAGGCGTAAAAAAAACAATTTTAAGGAGAAATGAAATGGCCGAAGGAGATGGATTTACAATGAAGGAGGGGCTAAAAGGTTCACCCGCTGGTAAGACCCTGCCCAAAATTGATTTTTCAGGTTTTATCTTGTCTTTGTATTCAACCGGACTTGTTGAGTTGGGCAATGTCGAGGACCCATCAACGGGTAAGAAAACCAAAAACTTTGAGCTGGCGCAGCATACCATTGACATGATTGCCATGTTGGAAGAAAAAACCCGGGGGAATCTGACCAAGGATGAAGACAATTTGTTAAAGACCTTGCTCAGTGAGATTCGTTTGGCATATGTCAAGGCAAAGGAGTGAGCCTGACGAGAGTATCTTTTGCCAAGGTTAATCTTTTTTTGTATGTGACCGGAAAGAGAAATGACGGGTATCATGAACTTTATTCCCTGATGGCCCAGATTAATTTATGGGATGAAGTGGAGCTGTCTTTTGAAGGGAGTGGTATTCGTGTTGCCTGTGATCATCCGGATGTTCCGGGGGGCGAGACAAATCTGGCATATCGGGCAGCGGAACTGTTCTGTAATGCCTATGGAGAAAAGAAGGGAGCGCTTCCCCTGGATGGGGTTTTTATCCAGATTAAAAAACAGATTCCAGTTGGCGGTGGGCTTGGCGGCGGCAGCAGTAATGCTGCCAGTGTGCTTATGGCCTTGAATGAGTATTGCTCCGGCATTTTTTCCCAGGATGAACTCATGGCCCTGGGGCTACGGTTGGGGGCAGATGTTCCGTTTTTTATTTTTGGAATGCCTGCCTTGGCAACAGGGGTGGGAGAAACTTTGGAAAAATATGATGATTTGCCAAAATTTCATCTGGTTTTATGTGACCCAGGGGTGTCTGCTTCAACTTCAGATGTTTTTAAAAATCTGAAGTTTAGATTGACATCCCGGCGCAATTATAATATGAATACTCGTTTGAATGCGCTGGTAGGAGGGCAGGGGGGTGACAGCAGGGAAAAATTGCACAATGATCTGGAAGTGTCGGCTTGCAGTTTATATCCCAAGATAGCCTCTGTTAAAGAAGAAATGGAGTTTTTGCTGGAAAGAAATGTATACATGTCTGGAAGCGGCTCTACTTTATTCGCTCTTTTTACAGGACCAGAGGATGCAAGGAAAGCATATGGATTGCTTGCAAAAAAATGGTCCAAGGGGTCTAAAAAGATTTTTTTGACCTCATTAAAGCGTTGAGATTTGAGTTTAATGTACTGGGGCGTCGTCAAGTGGTAAGACACAGGGTTTTGATCCCTGCATTCAGAGGTTCGAGTCCTCTCGCCCCAGCCAAACTTAATATACTAAAAAAAAGAGATTTGATATGAATGGCTTGTCCATTTTTGCAGGGAACTCCAACCCGGCACTGGCTGAGAAAATTTCAGAGTATCTTGCAAAACCCTTAGGGAGATTGAAGGTCAACCGTTTCAGTGATGGGGAAACACAGGTTGAAATTCATGAGAACGTCAGGAGAAAGGAGATATATGTTATCCAGGCCACCTGTTATCCGGTGAACGATAATCTGGTGGAACTTTTACTTTTGATTGATGCGTTCAAGCGGTCTTCTGCCAGTCGGATCACGGCTGTTATTCCTTATTTCGGATATTCCCGTCAGGATAAAAAAGTGGCGCCACGGGTTCCCATTTCTGCCAAGCTTATTGCAGACCTTCTGGTCGTTGCCGGTGTTGACAGGGTCATCACGATGGATCTCCATGCCGGACAGATCCAGGGGTTCTTTAATGTCCCCGTGGACAACCTGTACTCTGCTCCCATTATTATTGATGATATTAAAACCCGTTTTTCTGATGATCTAGTGGTCGTCTCACCTGATGCAGGCGGGGTTGAGAGGGCCAGGGCCTATGCCAAGCGTCTCCATGCAGGGCTTGCCATTGTTGATAAGCGAAGGAGTGCGCCGAATCAGGCCAAGGCCATGGCCATCATTGGGGATGTCCAGGATAAAACAGCTATTATCATAGATGATATGGCGGATACGGCAGGAACGCTGACCGAGGCGGCTGGCGTGATCCGGGAGAAGGGTGCCAGGGAAGTTCATGCCTATTGCACTCATCCGGTCCTTTCCGGTCCTGCCATTGACAGAATCCAAAAGTCTTCTTTAAATTCTCTTGTTGCAACGGATACTATTCCCTTGTCCGAGGAAGCAAAGAAATGTGACAAGATTAAAACCCTTTCCATTGCCAAATTGGTGGGTGAGGCAATTGTCCGCAGTTATCGGGGTGATTCTGTAAATTCTCTATTTGTATAAAAATTATATTTAGTCTTCTGCTAAACAAACTGCAGAAACGGAGGAAAAAACGTTGGAATTAATTGAACTAAACGCAAAAGCAAGAGAAACAAAAGGTAAGGGCGCTGCTAGGAAATTAAGAGCTAGTGAGGCCATACCAGCCATTGTCTATGGGGCAAAAAAAGATCCCATGATGCTTTCTCTTGACACGGTTGAATTTGTCAAGATTGTCCGGGACCACGGCAATACCGGCCTTTTCTTCAACCTGAAGATTGAGGGCGGCATTGAAAAGGCAGTCATGCTCAAGGCGATGCAGATGGATGCCTTTAGTCTGAACTATCTCCATGTGGATCTCCATGAAGTGGATATGGATCAGACCGTTTCCGTGGCGGTTCCCGTTGAAACCACCGGCGAATGCCCAGGGGTTAAGACTGGTGGCGGTATGATTCAGATTATTCGACGTGACCTGGATGTGATCTGTAAACCTGCTGATATGCCGGAAAGCATTGTTCTGGATATTTCTGCGCTGGATATCGGTGACTCCATCCATGTGAAAGATATAGATCTGGGTGATGCAGTTGAGATTCCCCATGAAGTCAATTTTACCGTGATCACAATTGTTCCGCCGACGGCAGATACGGATGAAGTTTCAGAAGAAGACGAAGATCTTCTTGAAGAAGAAGCCGAAGAAGCCGCACCTGTTGCTGAATAAATTACCGTAAATGTCAGACTCAAATCTTAAGCTGATTGCGGGTCTGGGAAATCCTGGAACGGATTATGCCCAGACCCGTCATAACATCGGTTTTCTGGTCGTTGAAGCCCTTGCTGCTGCCTCCTGCCTTGCATTGAACAAAACCCGCTTTGAATCCGCCTATGTAAAGGGGAAAATTAAAGGCCGGGATGTTATCCTTGTCAAGCCCATGTCCTATATGAACAGGAGCGGGGGGCCCATCCAAAAATTTGCTGCCTATTATAAAATCGATCTGCCGGATATTATTATTGTCCACGATGACATGGATCTTGACTTTGGACAGATCAAAATTGTTCAGGGAAGGGGACATGGCGGTCATAACGGCGTTCGGTCCATCATTGATGTTTTTGGTAAACGAGAGTGCATTCGGGTGAGGGTCGGTGTGGGGCATCCCATTGCCCTAAGGAATGGCAAGCAAAGGGGTGTGACGGGTCACGTGCTCGGCCGGTTTGCTCCTGACGAACAAGAAGCGTTGGATGTCACCATTGCTGATGCGGTTGATGCCTGTTTATCCATTCTTGATAACGGAATCACCTTGGCCATGAATAAGGTTAATACACGCCGATAGAATCGTCGGCAAAGACCCGCTGCTTTACCCCCCCCCCACACACACACACTAATTTCTATTTTTCTCTCCCCCCTCCCTCCCAATGGATTATCTGTCTTAATTTTTTTTGTTAAAATTTATTCTTTGAAAATCCTAATGAATTCAGGGGAAACCTCATTGTTCATAGGGTTTTAGGAAGTATTTTGTTGACAAACCTGTTAAAACATGGTTCACTGTTCGAGAATGGGCGACTTGTTTTTATAAAAAATTAAGGTGGGCTATCTATGGGTGAAAAATCCAAAAACGTCAAGGCAGATGTGAGTGGTTCAAGCAAAAAAGAATTTTCAAAGGGAGATCTTGCTGTTTATCCGGCACATGGGGTTGGCTATATCGAGTCAATCGAAAGTAAAGAGATAAACGGAGATACCATGAATTTTTACATGATGAAAATTGTGGAAAACGGCATGGTCATCATGATTCCGACCTCAAATGTAGAATCTGTTGGGTTGAGAGAAGTGATTCCGGTCGCAGAGGTTCCCGAAGTCTACAAGGTCATGCAGGAAAAAGCACAGGGTGCCGATAACCAGACATGGAACCGTAGATACAGAGAGTATATGGATAAAATCAAGACCGGTTCCATCTATGATGTGGCTGAAGTGTTCCGGGATTTGTTCCAGCTCAAGCTTGAAAAAGACCTTTCCTTTGGTGAACGGAAGTTGCTTGATACTGCCCAGAATCTTCTGGTCCAAGAGCTTTCCATGGCAAAGGATGTTGATGAAAAAGTAATGATGACAGAGATTGAAAACCTTTTTAATTAATCACCACAATTTTGGATAACTTTAACCGGTGGGCTATATAGGCCTGCCGGTTTTTTTTTAGGATATGAAACTAAACCTTACTATTTCCAATATCCAAGCTAATTTAAGGCTGGACCAAGTTCTATCGGGTTGGGTTGAGACCTGTTCCAGGAAACAGGCTTCCGATCTTATCGCCCGTGGGGAGGTCTTGGTGTCCGGTATGACAAAACGGCCGGGATACCGTGTTAAAATAGGGGATGTGATCGCAGCCTTTATTCCTGAGCCTGTTGAAGAGGTGCCGCCGGGACCGGAATCCATGACGCTTGCTATCCTTTTTGAAGACGATTATCTCCTGGTTATCGACAAGCCACCGGGACTTGTGGTACACCCGGGACCGGGAAATCTTTGTCATACGCTTGTCAATGGCCTGTTGAATCATGTCCCCGCCTTTCAGCAGGGAGACTGGGATCCTGTGCGGCCCGGAATTGTCCATCGGCTTGACAAAGACACCTCCGGCCTCATTGTGGTGGCAAAAACCCTTAAAAGCCTGTTTTTTCTTCAAAAGGAATTTAAACAGCGACGGGTGGAAAAAAGATACCTTGCCCTGGTGGAAGGCAAAAATATTGCCCCCGAAGGGGAAATCGTGCTGCCCCTTGGCCGCCACCCCATCAAAAGAAAGATAATGGCGGTGAATCATGAAACCGGAAAATATGCCAGGACATCATGGCGGATCCGCGAACAGTTTGTTGACGCATGTCTGGTTGATGTTCGCCTCTATACCGGGCGCACCCACCAAATTCGGGTTCATTTCCGGGCCAAGGAGATGCCCATCATAGGGGACAAGGTGTATCAATATCGAAGGAATCGTCGGAAAAATACCCTTGCTGACCGTCAGATGCTTCATTCCTGGCGCCTTCGGTTCCGACATCCCTATTCGGGCCAGGAGATGAAGTTTGAGGCCAAGATGCCAGCTGATTTTATAAAGACCATGGCAAAACTTGATTCGCCTGTCTGATTAAAAAGAGGTTGGCCCTAGAAAACTATAGCAAGAAAACTATAACAAGTATAACAAGAGAAATAAATTCATGTCCAAATCCCAGGATCCTAAGATGCATTCAGCAGAACACATACTGAACCAGGCCATGGTCAGATTGTTGGGGTGTGATCGATGCTTCAGCGCCCATATTAACCCGAAAAAATCCAAGTGCGACTATGTGTTTGACCGTCCCCTTTCCGATCACGAAGTAAAGGAAATACAAGGGGAGGTGAACCGGGTGATTCAGCAAAATTATCCGGTTGTGGTTGAGCAGGTATCCAGGGCCACTGCACAAAAAGAGTTTAACCTGGCAAGGGTTCCGGAAAAAGAAAGTTTGTCACAATTTCGGGTTGTCCGTATGGGCAGTTATGATGCCTGTCCCTGTGTTGGACCCCATGTCCTGTCCACAGGAGAAATAGGTACCTTTGTCATTGTATCAACGGGATTTGAGAACAATGTATTAAGGATTCGGTTTAAACTGTCCTGATCAAAATTGAATTAAGATTGAATTAAGATTTTTTTTGGGAAGATTCGGGTCCGTCATTACCGGCCGGGGCGGGATGCAGTTCACGGATTGAACAATTCTGACAGGTTCTAAATTCCGCTGCGCTGAAGGCTGAAAACTCGCTTCGCTCAAACAGTTCAGCCTTTTAACCGCTCCGCTGCATAAGAACCTGTACACAATTGCAATCAACGGTTCACCCGCATCCCACCCCAGCCTTCATGGCGGATTAGAGTCCGTCGCACCAAATTTATTTTCATCCCTATGAATTTTTAAAAGATAAGCCAAACGAAGAATGTATTAACAGAGTTTGTGCGATCTCGTTTTGTTGAATTCCGAAGGTCAGTAAATATAACTGTTGTTTGAATGAAACCGAAAAAAGAATGCTCTGAATGTAAATAAGGAGATTTTCGGTAAACCAGATATAATTTTTTCCAACCACAAGATCTTGTGTCAGGTTTCGATTCAGAAAACCCCGGACTATTTAATAATAGTCCGGGGTTTGAAATTTGGCATTGGCGGCATTTCATTATAGACAAAGTCTACTGTATGAAATCTTCATGATACCGATACAAATCAAAACCATTTTCCGGTAAAAGTTGAGGCCATGATTATGTAAGTATTCAAAATTTTGTGGATTTGTAAACATAACAAAAAATCTGACATTTCAAGCTGTTGCATAACAAAATCATATAATGTATATCTGAAAAATGTTTTGTATTATAGGCCATATAAATTGCCAAGCAATATTTCATCAATTCTAAAATAGGAAATTATTATGAAATTTATCTTTTATTCTTTATTACCAGGAATAATTGCATTTAGCACCCTAACTACTGATCTGTATGCTACTCAGTTTGTCGTTGCGGTGACAGATTATCGACCTTATGGTATTACTGAAAACAATGCAAAAACAGGTATTTTTATAGATATTTTAAACCAAATAGGCAAAAAAACAGGCGATACTTTTGTTTTTAAACATATTCCTGCCGCTAGAGTTAAACTCTATTTTGTATTAGGGAAAATAGATATTGAGTCAGGAGTAAATCCTGTTTGGAGGGCAGATCAAAAGATTATAGGCGAATATACAATACCATTTATGAAATCAGTAGATGTCGTTTTATTTAGAAAAGGACATCGTATTCCAGTAAAAAAATTTGATGATTTGAAAGGCTGGACAATTGGTACTGTTCGTGGTTATTATTATCCAGGATTTATGGAGGCATTTAAAAAAAAAGAAATTATTAGAGAAGATGTAAACACCGAATTTCAGAATTTAAATAAAATAGCCTTTAATCGCCTCAATGCTATTTTCATTAATCGAGTGGTAGCGGAATATTGGATGAGCAAAAATTCAACCTATCATAATTTTGAAATTGGAGAAGTCGTTGGCTCAACAGATATTATGTTTCGTATTCATCCAAGCAAGAAGGAGGCAATTCCACGTTTGAATAAAGCAATTCTAAACTTAAAACAAACAAGATCAATAGATCAAATTTTTTCAAAATATCGTTAGATATAGAGCATTCTCCGATATTCATCGTGCGTCAAACTTTTTTGATCGCAAACCGAAAAGAAAACACTACTGGTTATAATCAGGACCCAAAACTCCCCCTCAAGAAAACCGGATGTATAGACAAAGTCTGCTCTACAGCAGAATGGATATCCCCTTCCTTTTATCTCCAATATACAGTAATGGAGTTTTTAAAAAATTTGATTTTTCCCGTCCCATATAATGGAATTTTCCACCAGCGCCTAAAAAAACAGTCCATACCATATGTGGTAAGTTTATATTTTCATAGAAGCCCGGGTTGGTGGATGAATCGCTCTGTAATTTGTCAAATTTGACTCCTGACAGAGAATACCATTATTGTTGGGTTCCAGATTGCTTCATGTACATTATAGAAATCCACGGCACACCTCTGAAATATCGAACATTTTGTTTAAGTCGACTTCAGTCTACGCTCTCGCTTTTCGTATTTCTCTACATCTACATCCATGTGCTTATCTTCTGATCTTTTCCCGGTGATTGTCCCGGTATCGATATCGATTCTTATTAAAAAAATCTCGGTAAGACAGCCTTTGTATTTATGATGATGGCCCCATCCTTCTCGATAGTGATTCATAAGGATATCAGCCCCTATCTTTTTTTCTCTTGGGTCATCAACAATGGTTGCCTTTCCGTATCCCATCACACATTCGTAATTTGTGCCACACCTGTATGCTTGGTCAGTGTTTTTAACCTCTACCCCAGTTTCAATTTGGAAATGCACAAGGCTATTTGCTCTGAGCAAATCGATTTTTTTCCCGCCCCGTGCACTGTGAATGTAGAATGTGTTATCCTTGTATCCATAGTTCAAAGGAATTTGATATGGTTTATCTCCATCCATCATTGCAATATGGACTACCGTTCCTTTTTGCATTACTTTCTCAATTAGAATGGGGTCTGAAATTTGTTTATCTTGTCTTCTCATATTCTCCCCTGTTTAAACATTAGACATTGAATATTAATAGATTTATTGGCGAGGTAGTGATAAGCAATCGCTCTGACTACCAGGCGATACAACAACCGGAAACACAAGATCATAAACCCAGTTAAACACAAGAGCATATACTGGAATAAACAGCGAAAAGGACAAATCAAGTACAAGAGCCTGACCGAAGGTGAAGCCCATCCACCACATAATCATGGGAAGTGAGAAAATCATAAGGCAAATTTCAAAGAATACCGAGTGAAAACATCTCAAACGAAACGATCTCGGATAAAGGGGATGCTTTAAAAAAATAAGTGCCCTGTCAAATAAATAATTATACAATCCGTTGCAAAGCATGGCTGTAGCGCTCAACCCCAAACTCATCATCCCTGTATGGCTGAAGCTTTTATTGAATATCAAAGTTAAAATAGGGGTGCATATCCCTAATAAAACTAATTCAAACAATAGTGAATGCATTATCCTTCCCCTAAAAGTTCTCATGTTCTTTAAACCTTTCGATATAAATTTTATCAAAATATTCTTGATGTTCGTTTGAATAAAAAAGTACCATTCAAAACTCATATTTGATTTTACACTTTCTTTTACCAGCAATAATACCTATAAAACAAGTTGGTTTCTATCTATAAAATTTATAGGTGCTTTTATGAATTTATCTTTAAATAATCTTAAAACCTTTATCGAGGTTGCTGATAAAGGTTCTTTTTCAGCTGCAGCAAGGCACATAGGTAAGGCACAGTCTGCTGTCAGCATCTCTATTGCCAATCTTGAGATTGATCTTGGCGTTGAGCTTTTTAACCGTCAAGGCAAATTCCCAGTACTGACCCAAGAAGGTCAGGTGCTTTTACGGGAAGCCAGACAGATTGTTAACAGTTGTCATACTTTTATAGAACGAGCCCGAGCCTTTGAAGGAGGGATTGATTCCATCTTGCGGATTGCCGTGGATGAAATTATCTCCAAAGAAATATTAATGGATTTGTTAGAAAAATTTAGTAAAAAATTTGCTGCCACTGAATTAGAAATTCTTTATGGTACTTTGGGTGATATCCAGACAATGGTTGAGCAGGGCAGAGTGGATATTGGTATTTTGGTTCCAAATAATTTACCAAACCAAATTAATCCAAATAGGTTAGTGTCCCATATTGCATTTATTCCGGTAGTTTCAGTTGAGCATCCTCTGGCGAAAAAAAAGGAACTCACCCTCCATGACCTTGAATCCCATCGACAATTAGTCGTAACCAGTCGTGGTGGAGAGCGGGAGGAGGAATCCATCATTTTGGGAAAACAAATATGGATGATTGAAAGTACAGATGCAATTATAGATATGGTTCGGAGAGGAGTTGGTTGGTCGTTTCTTCCGACGCAGGCAGTCGCGAGAGATATTGAAAAAAGAAATTTTGTTAAATTATCATTGTTTGTCAATATAGTCGAGCCATTGGTGCCAGTATACCTGATCTGGACACAGCAGCATAGTCTTGGTGTTGCCGGGCAATGGATGTTGAAAGAATTATCTAAAATGGAAAATCGCTACTAAGTTTACAAAGAGCACAGGCTATTTTTGTCTGTTGGGTATTGGTGAGCCCTATGTCTATTTATATGGGGTTTCGGTTGGAAATTAACGGCGTGCACTGGTATTTTAAAGACTCAGTCCAGGCAGAATTTGCCACCCCCACATATTGTATATAGCGCTTTTTCAGCTTTGAGATTTTCATTCAATTATATAAGCCATGAGCGTCATACCCGGCCATTTCCCCACAGTGTTTTTTATAATATATAAAAATAATAACAACACTTCATTTTCAATAAAAAACCTATGATTTTTCTTTAACAATTAGCGTTTAATGATGGTATCATGAGTGACGAGTAAAATTTCTAATATGACGACCACTTCCAAATGAATGGCTCGGGGTTTCAGAACCGACGAGCAGTGAGGACTACTTCCAAGGCAAGCTCATTTTTTTAGGCGAATGAGTACCTCAGACTATCCCTGTTAGTCCAGATTTTATTCAAAGTTTTCCAACCACCATATTTAGTGCCCCAAATTTTTTCATCCCAAAACCCAAAAGTAAACTTAGTTGGAAAATAACATTCTCACCTGAAGAAATGGCTTTGGAAACTCTTTTTATATTGTTACCTGATTGGAATGGATTTTGGATCTGAATTAGATATTGTGTCGGTTGTCACTCTTTTTAAAATTGCTTGCCACGGTGCTGGGTTGGGTTGGGTTGGGTTACTGAAAGTCCATTGGAATAATAATACAAGGGTTATTCTTGCCTCGGTGCTCCTGCCTGGACAAGAGAGAGGGATTAATCTTGCATAAAACGTCGGGAAAATACCCTTGCGGATCGTTGAGATCCCTCCTTTTTGGCGCATTCGGTTTCGCCATCTTTTTTTCGGGGCCGGCAGAAGAAGGTTGAGGCCAAGATCCCGGTTGATTTTATAACAGATCCTGTCAAGGTTGGATTTGTATTACGGATACAAAGAAGATTTTATATGTCTTCCCGGACTTCTTCCGATAGATTTAATCGTTGACGTATTTTTTCATAGGAGACAAACCGGCCCTTTCTTGCGGATGGCGTTAAAAATGATACAAGTTTTCGTTCCATCATTTTGGGGTGAAGATCCTCTGATATGGCGAGCACACCTTCTAAAACAATTTTTTGAAGAAAAAGTTCCTGGAGGGTTCTTTCTCTTATGTTTGCCGCAAAGGGGAGAAAGAGAAAGTTGGCCAGCACGATACCATAAAGGGTTGATGTGAGGGCCACGGGGATGGTGGTCATGATGATGGCTGAATCCCCCTGACCTGCCAGCATTCCGATGAGCCCCACAACACTTCCCACAAGACCAAAGGAAGGGGCGACATCGGCCATGGTCTGAAGGACTCTTCTGGTTTCTTCCCTCCTCATCTTGAAAAAATACATCTCGGAGGTTAAGGATTCTCTGATTTGTTCCTTTGAAAATCCATCCACCAAAAGCCCCAATGCCTGACGAAGAAAAACAATGGCGGTTTCATCTTCATCATCCTGGAGGGCCAGCAGCCCTTGTAATCTTTTTTTCACAGACAGATCCACCAGAATTGAGACAATTTCATTGGGGCTTTTGATCCCTCGTCCATAGGAGGTTTTTAACACCTTGAAAAGAATTTCGATCCGGCGCATGTTGTAACTGAGAAAGGTGGCCCCCAATGTGCCGCCGATGATGATCAGAAACCCAGATAAATTCACATAAAGGCCTGTATTGCCATGGATAAAAAAACCTGCCAGGAAAAGAGATATGCATATCATTATGCCAAAGATATTTTTTTTTGACTGTTTAAAAAAAGAAACCCAATCCGATGTCAACATGTTCCGTCTCCATTATTTTTTTGATCCATTCGTATATTCAAATTGTATGGTGAAATCTTGTGTTTAATATTCTTTCTTGGTTAAAATCAGTTCAACCCGCCGGTTAAGCGACCGGTTATAATTTGTATCATTTGATCTGACCGGCTGGTGATAGGAGTGGGCCGTTATATAAAGTCTGTTTTCATCAACATTGCAGCGTTCTGTTAAATACCGTGCCACCATCACAGCTCTGTGGGAAGAAAGTTCCCAGTTAGTGGGATAGGTAACAGAATCGCTGGGGGTATCATCGGTGTGGCCGGCGACATTTATATAATATTCATTTTCGTTCAGGGCCTTGGCAATCTGGTCCAATTGATACCGTGCGCCTAATTTAAGGTCTGCACTCCCCGAATCAAATAAAAAATCACCCGCAAGTATGATTTTAAAAGCATTGTCATCGATTAGGTCTGCACTGATGTTGTCATCTATCAACACCTCTTTGATGGCCTGTCGTGTCTGGTCAAAAACATCCAGGGACTTGCTTTGGGTGTTGACATTTATTACCTTGCCGGATCCTTGTTCAGACAAATTGCTTTTGGCAGGACCCAACCCGAAATTCACCTCTTTGTCACCCGCCTGGTAAAGGTACATGACTGCAAAAAAAATGAACATGGTCATCATTAAATCTGACCATGAAACGGCCCATCTGTTTTTCTGATTCTCTTCTGGACAAGAGAAAATCTCGTCGTTAAAATCAAAAAGGTCATTTGATTCAAGGAATTTTTCTGATTTTTCTCTCTGTGCTGACGCCATGGTTTATCTTTTCCTGGGAGGTCTATTAATTCATGCCACTAGGCTTTTTGTTCCCGTAAATAGGGTTTTAACCCATTTAGTTAAGTACTCTGCAATATGTATTCCCGAAGTTAAATTAAATAAGAAGTTTTTTTCTAAGACCTTTGCTTTATAGATGATATCCAAAAGAATATAGGGATTATGGGGGGGAGATAATTAAAAAGGGGCCTTGTTCATTGGTCAGCAGGCCCCTTTTTTTTGACTTGCGCAGGCGGTGTTCAGGCAGATACCGGCTCGATATTAATGGCACATACTTTGAACTCCGGTATTTTTGCGGTGGGATCAAGCTCACCGTTGGTCAACTCGTTGGCCGCCGCATTGGCAAAGTGGAAGGGAATAAAAACGGTTCCCTCCACTGCTTTGGAGGATACCTTGAGTTTGGCTGTTATTTTGCCCCTTCGGGAGGAAACGTTCACCATGGCCCCGGTGTTAAGGCCTAATCTTTTTACATCCTTGTCTGATATTTCCACAAAACATTCAGGAGACAGCTGATTAAGCCCATCGCTTCGCATGGTCATGGTACCCGTGTGATAATGGTATAGGACCCGGCCGGTTGTGAGGATATAGGGATAGCGTTCATCGGTCAGCTCGGCCGGTGGTACATGTTCAATGGCATGGAAAAATCCTTTCCCCCTTGTAAACTGCGCTGTATGGAGGATGGGGGTTCCCGGGTGGGTTTCATCGGGGCATGGCCAGTGAATACCGATTTTATCGATTCTCTCCCAGGTGATTCCTCTATAGGACGGGGTCACAGCTGCAATTTCTTTATAAATCTCATGGCTGTTTTTATAGGTCATCGCATAGCCCATCCGGCTGGCAATGCCGCAAATTATTTCCCAGTCCCGGCGAGCTTCTCCCGGTGCATCCACGGCTTTCCTGACCCGCTGGACCCTACGTTCTGTATTGGTAAAGGTGCCATTTTTTTCAGCAAAGCAAAAGGAGGGCAATACCACATCCGCCATTATCGTGGTCTCTGTTTCAAAAATATCCTGGACCACCAGAAAATCCAGGTTGGAAATGGCTTTCCTGGCATGGTTCAGATCCGGGTCTGATATCATGGGGTTCTCTCCAATGATAAACAGAGATTTTAAATCACCGCTATGGGCTTTGTTGAACATTTCCGTTGCCACAAGCCCTGGCGTGGGGCTCATGTCTAAAACATTCCAGGCCCGCTCTAAAGTTTTTCTGACATCATCATTGTTTACTGGCTGGTAGGCCGTGAATACATTGGGCAGACCCCCCATGTCACAGGCACCCTGGACATTGTTCTGGCCGCGCAACGGATTGACGCCGCCGCCGGGTTTGCCCAAATGGCCGCAGAGCATGGACAGATTTGCCAGGGATTTTACATTGTCTGTACCGCAGGTGTGCTGGGTAATGCCCATGCAATAGAGAATGCTGGCAACAGGGGCCGTGGCAAATTGTCTGGCCACTTCAATGAGATCTTCTGCT
The DNA here is from genome assembly GCF_055382125.1 of Desulfoconvexum algidum. Classification (NCBI taxonomy): domain Bacteria; kingdom Pseudomonadati; phylum Thermodesulfobacteriota; class Desulfobacteria; order Desulfobacterales; family Desulfobacteraceae; genus Desulfoconvexum; species Desulfoconvexum algidum. The sequence continues at coordinate 1,309,112 of NZ_AP042394.1, forward strand.
TTAATACCGGTGATGGCTTCAACATATTCAGGCGTATATCTTTCAACGGTTTTTTTCAGGGCGTCAAAGTTTTCAGTCCTTTGTTCAACGAAACTTTTATCCTGGAGATCTTCTCGGATGATGACGTGCATCAACCCGTTGATCCAGGCGATGTCGGTACCGGGGAATGGTCTTAGCCATTGGTTGGCATGATCTGCCAATTTTACCCGCCTGGGATCGATGAGATAGAGTTTTTTCCCTTTCAGAACCGCTCTTTTGACAAAACTGGACAATACCGGATGGTTTTCCGTGGTATTGGATCCGGTGACAAGGATCAGATCGCTTGTTTCAATATCTGCGATGGTGTTTGTCATGGCGCCACTTCCAAATGCTGCAGCCAGACCGGCTACGGTGGAGCTATGTCAAAGCCTTGCACAATGGTCTATATTGTTTGTTTTTAATACGGCCCGGGTGAATTTTTGTGCCACATAATTGTCTTCATTGGTCACCCGCGCTGAGGTGAGAACGCCGATGGCGTCTGATCCAAAATTTTCTTTAATGGCGGTAAATTTGTCTGCCACAAGTTGCAGGGCTTCGTCCCAGGAAGCTTTTACCTGTTTCCCATCCTTTTTGATAAGGGGTTGGGTCAAGCGGTCCTTGGAACCGACAAAATCAAATCCAAATCGTCCCTTGACACAGAGACTTGCATTGTTGGGGGGTAAGTTTACATCTGCCCCGTCAATTTTGATAATTTGATTGTCCTGGACAAAGATATCCATCTGGCACCCTACCCCGCAAAAAGAACAGGTGGTCCGGATGGTATGGGTATCCTTAAACCGGTCATCCCGGAATGCCTTGTCCGGGATCAATGCGCCAACTGGACAGGCCTGGAGACATTCGCCGCAGAAAACACAATCAGAATCCTTGAGAACAGCGTCATTCTCAGCAATGATTTTAAGGTCCTTGCCGGCATATCCAAATTCGATGGCATTGTTGACCTGGATTTCGCGACAGGCTTTTACACAGCGACCGCAAAGTATACACCTTGAAAAATCCCGAATAATAAAGGGATTGACCCGTTCTGTTTCATACTGGCACCCGTTTAAGGGCATTCCCTTTGTTTTGACCTGGTATCGATAGGCTAGGTTCTGGAGCTCACAATCTCCCCAGACAGGGCACAGATCTTCCTTGCCGTCATCTTTTAATACGCCCAATTGAAAGGAAGTCCAGTCAACAGTATCAAAATCGCGAATGGCACAATTATGGTTTCCCGATGCCAGCATGCGGCTGATATGTTTTTTGCGGGCTTCTATAACCCTTGGAGATTCTGTGAATATGACCATACCGATGTCGGCTTTGGTCACGCAGGATTCCACAAGATCATCTTTTCCCTTTATTTCCACAACACAGACTTTACAGGTATTGGTTGGAATGGTGTTTTTTAAATGACAAAGGGTCGGAATATCGATCTTATTCCTTTGTGCAATGCTAAGAATTGTTTCACCAGGTTCAAAGGTCAGACTATTTTCATTTATTGTTATAATATTCTTTTCCATGGCTTTTCCTAGAATTATTTTATAACAGTTTCGCTCGATTGCCCCGGACAACGCTAATTAACTACCGTATCAGCTCACTATTGTCAATGTGACAGATAAAAAATAATTTTATTGATATGGTTGACTTTTTATTTTCCCGAAGGGTATACAGTAGTGGACGATCTATAGATAAAAAACTAGGTAAACAAAATTGCATACCATAATCAAGGATATATAAATGTTTCAATCGATTTTAATGATGGGTGGATTGGGGATTGCAATCGGAACTGTTCTAGTGATTGCATCAAAGGCGTTTTATGTATATGAGGACCCGACGGTGGTAGCAATTGACGATGTCCTTCCCGGGGCCAATTGCGGCGGGTGCGGATACCCAGGTTGTAATGCCAATGCCCAGGCCATTGTTGACGGTTTGTCCGGTGTAAATTCCTGTGTGGCAGCCGGCGAGGATGTGGCCATGGCCATTGCAGCCATCATGGGCGTTTCTGTGTCTGACAAGGAACCTGAGTTTGCACGTTCGGGATGCACCTATGGCAATGCAAAGGCAGACTTAAACTATACCTACCAGGGGGTTCGAGATTGCCGGGCGGCCACCATGCTCCTGGGGGGGATGAAGGTCTGTAGAATTGGATGTCTGGGACTTGGCACCTGTGTGACGGCTTGCCAGTTTGGCGCTCTTTCCATGGGAGAAGACGGGTTGCCCAAGGTGGACCAGGAAAAGTGTACCGGCTGTGGTGCCTGTGAAAAAATCTGTCCCAAACATATCATCCGACTTACATCAGTGACCCGGAGAATCATCCGGGAATATACAAAAGAAGAATGCATTACCCCCTGCCAGAGAGCTTGCCCTTCGGGTATCAATATTAAGGAGTATATCCGGTTGATAAAGGAAGGGGATTATCACGGATCGCTCCAGGTGATCAAGGAAAGGATGCCATTTCCAACGGTGATCTCTCGAATTTGTCCGGCGCTTTGTGAGTTTAATTGCCGCAGGCTTCTTCAGGATGAGTCCGTGGCTATCAATAACTTGAAACGTTTTGTGTGTGACTATGAAATGAACCAGGATAAGCGGATTCAACCTTATAAGGCGCCGGCTTCTGGTAAAAAAATTGCCATGATCGGTGGCGGGGTTGAAGGTTTGTCAGCGGCTTTTTTCAGTGCCAGGTTGGGCCATGAGGTCACCGTTTTTGAAACAACCGATCGCCTGGGGGGAATCTTGCGGGTTGCCATCGCCCGGGAGCGCCTGTCCATGGATGTTCTAGACTGGGATATCCAGGGCATTGTTGACATGGGGGTTCAAATGAAAACCGGTCAGGAAGCGGGGAAGGATTTTACCATACCCCAATTGCTGGCCAGTGGCTTTGATGCCGTGTTCACTGCCACCGGCGGCTGGGATTCCCGGCTTGCCAGGGGGGGCGTGAACAAGGCGGATTCTGTATTTCCCGGGGCTTATCTTCTCATTGATCTTCTCCGAAGCGTCTCCGATGAAAAAATTGTGGTGGATTCCAAGAAAAAAGTGGTGATTGCAGGAGGAGGGATTCGGCTTCCAGATGCTGTGAAGATCCTTCGTTCAAGGGGGGCAGAAAATATCGTTGTTGTTTCACGGAAAGCTGCAAAGGATTCTTCCTTTGATGCCCAGGGTATTGAACACCTGGCCCGGGAAGGCGCAACCATAATTTATAATACCGGTATTACCCGTGTGATGGGAAAAGATCAGGTTTTGACCGGGATTGAGTATGTTGATCTTGACACGGGTGAAAAACATGCTATTGATACAGACACGCTGATTATTGGTTCGGGACGGTTCCCTGAGCTGGTGTTTATCCCTTCGGGAAATGAGACTTTGGAAAATGATAAAAAAACAGAAAATCAAGACCATGATAGCAATGAACCTTTAATGTGGGAAGGTGTCGAGTTGCAGAAAAAACCAGATGCAAACAGGGAATATGGGTTGTTGTCAAAACAGGATGTGATTTCTGAATATCCTTCTGCCGTTGCTGCCATCAATGGCGGCAGGCAGGCCGCCGTTGCAATTCATCATCTTGTATACGGTATTGAATTTCAAAACCCCGTCAAAATGATAACCAAGCTGTCGGTTCTCCAAGATGTGAATTCACTGAATCATGTGCCGCTTACCCCCCGAAATATTCTTGATATTGCGGTTTCCAGAGAGGCGAGACAAGATAAGTTTTCCACGGGTTTTTCATCGGAAATAGCCCATGAAGAGGCAGGCAGATGCCTGCAATGCGGGCTTATCTGCTATGAAAAACCGGAGGTGGTGTAAAAATGGGTGTGGCAGATAAAATTAATTCTCGGAAACTATTATGAGACCAGAACAGATACTCGTTGTTGATGATGAACGCCGGATTGTTGAGAATATTGCCGGTTGCCTGAAAAGAGAAGGCTTTAATGTAATGGGTGCCCATGACGGGTCCGAAGCGGTTGCATTGTTTGAATTGCAGCGGTTCGATCTGGTTTTACTTGATATCAGCATGCCGGGAATGAACGGGTATGAGGTCATGGAACAAATTTTTGGTATGGATGGTGATGTGCTGATTATTATCATGACCGGGTTTGCATCTGTTGAATCTGCAGTAAAGGCCCTTAAAAAAGGGGCATGGGATTATCTGAAAAAACCCTTTGAATATACTGATTTGATAAAAACTGTTAAGAACGCCCTTGCCCAGAGTAATCTTATGGCAGATAAGAAAGCGGTTTCCGCCCGCCTTGAAGCCTCTGAACGACAATACAAATACATGGTTGATAATTCTCCAGACCTTATCTTTACCCTGGATATAAACGGCTGTTTTACATTTGTTAATGATCAGTTTGAACGGTTGCTTGGATTTTCGCAAAAGGTACTTATGGGCAGCCGATTTGAAGATCTGGTTCACAAGGGTGACAGGGGAAAGGTCAGGAAATTGATTAGTTCGGGGACCTTTGTCCAGGAGGGAACGGATGGTCATGAGCTGAATTTTAGATTTAAAAGGGCCAGCCAGAATTTATCCCACTATGATCCCGCCAACGCCTTTGCTTTTATGGAATTAAAGGCCTCTCCCATGTATCTGCCAGCCAGTGATACTAGAAAAGAGAGAAAAGGGGTCTATGGCGTGGCCAGGGATGTGACAGACCGGGTCAATCTTGAGGCCCAGCTGCGCCAGGCCCAGAAAATGGAAGCCATTGGAACCCTTGCCGGAGGCATTGCCCATGATTTTAACAATATCCTCATGGGAATCCAGGGATATGCCTCCCTGGTAAAATGCGGGTTTGACAAAAATTCTGAAGAGTTCAAACGCTTGGCCAATATTGATGAATATGTGTCCAACGGCGCTGAAATGGCAAGACATCTTCTCGGCTTTGCCCAGAAAAGTTGTCATGAAACCAACAGGATTAACTTGAACTATCTGTTAAAAATGTCTGCCAAAATGTTTGGCAGGACCAAAAAAGATATTATCATTGATCAAGTCTTAGAGAAAAAACTCTGGAGTACGGTTGTGGATGAGGGGCAGATCAAACAGGTGTTGATGAATCTTTTTGTGAATGCCTGGCAGGCCATGTCCAATGGCGGAAAAATAACCATAAAATCTGAGAATGTTTTGATAGATGACGCCAGGATCGATGAATTTGGATTCGAATTGGCCGGGGCATTTGTAAAAGTAAGCGTGATTGATACCGGCATGGGTATGGACACGGAAACCATGTCAAGGATATTTGATCCCTTCTTTACCACAAAAGAAAGGGGCCAGGGAACGGGTCTGGGCCTTGCAACTGCCTATGGTATTATTAACTCCCATAAAGGGGCGTTTAAGGTGGACAGCATGCCTGGCCGGGGCAGTACTTTCATGTTTTTTCTGCCGGCAGAAAAGGCCCGGGTTGAAATCCTTCCCGTTGTTGAAGAGGCCGAAAAAATTATCAATGGAAAGGGTAAGATTTTATTGGTGGATGATGAAAAAGGGGTGATAGAGGTCTGCTTTGAGATGCTTGAAACCTTGGGGTATGAGGTCGAAACAGCATCCTCTGGTATGGAAGCTATCAAGATAATGGATAAAGATGATGGCAATAATATTGACCTTGTCATATTGGACATGGTCATGCCGGGGATGAACGGATTGGATACCTATGATGTGATTCGAAGAATTTGTCCTGATGTCCGGGTACTGGTTTCCTCTGGTTACAGCAAAGAAGAACAACTCAAAGAGATGATGGAAAGAGGCTGTGATGATTTTATCCTCAAACCCTTTGATGTTGTTATGCTGTCTGAAAAATTACAGGCTGTTTTTGATCTCATGGAAAAGGTCTGATAAAAGAAAAGATAAAAGAAAATCTGATAAAAGAAATAAAAAGGGGCTGGAAAGAATTTTTCCAGCCCCTTTGCACTTTTTTCTATATGAAATAGAGTGGCTTAAACAACCATTACCCCAATTCTTTTTCAAGAAAGGGAATGATCTGTTTCTTGCGGCTCATGATGCCGGGAAGCCATGCTTTTCCATCAACGGGTTTCACGCCGAAGGCTTTTTCGATAATCGCGTCGTCATCGGTTGCAACGAGAAGTTCGGTGCCTTCCTTCATGATGTCGGTGAGCATTAAAAGTACAGTGTGGTGGCCTTTTTCCGCTTTCAGGGCGACAATATCTTTTTCAAGATCGGCTTTGATACCGTCAACAATTGAAAGATCGACCAGCTCAAGCTGACCGCAACCAACGCCTTTTCCACTCATGTTAAAATCTTTGTAATCACGGAAAACCAGTTCGCGAATGGGAGTACCCTCAACCGCTGATTTAACCTTGAACATTTCAATACCAAGGGCGTCCAGATCACTCTCACCACAAATTTCAGACAACTTAGCACAAACTTCTTTGTCGGAATCCGTACAGGTGGCGGATTTGAAAATAACGGTGTCGGAAAGAATGGCGCAGAGCATGATGCCGGCAATATCTTTTGGAATTTCAATACCAAAATATTTATACATGGACGCGATAACAGTACAGGTACAACCCACAGGCCATATCCAGCACTCAAGGGGCTGTCCTGTTGTTACATCGCCCAGTTTGTGATGGTCTACAATGCCAAGAATATTTGCTTCACTCAGATCGTCCGCGCTTTGGCTTAAGTCTGAATGATCCACAAGATATACATCTTTACCGGCATAGGCAGTAACGACCTTCGGGGCAGCCACACCAAATTTTCCAAGTACAAAGGTAGATTCAGGATTGAGTGCGCCCTGCATTGCAGGTGCAATATCTTCACCAAGTTTTTTCTTAAGATCAGCCAGTGCAATTGCAGCACAAACTGAATCTGTATCTGGGTTTTTGTGACCAAATACCAAAGTTGACATAAAACCTCCTAAATGTTGTTGTCGTTTGTTGTTATATTAATACAACGGGTACAATGAGATGACTCCACACTGGGAAATCATCAAAAATTCTTAAACAAAATTCAAAATATCTTATAGAATTAATTCCAAATATACTCAAGGAAAATTTTAAAATTTACCCAGGGTTTCAATCCCCAAGTGCTGTCGCCTTTTTCGGCTTTTTCTAGTATATGCCTGGTTTATTTAATTTTGGTGTATTGCCGGTAAACTCAACTTTAAACAAGGGTGTATGAACAGCGCCCCATTGCATTAGATCACTTTTAAAAAGCCCCATTGATTTTACCTTGAATCTTGCTGAGAAAAATACTAATGTTCTTTGGCAGGGGGATGGCAATAAAGGTTCGGATGGTGTTCTTGCGGTCTGATGGTTTCAATCCGGGTTCCTTTGCACGTCTTTCTCTCGTCATTATTATTTACTAATCTGCTGACCATTTTATAATCTGTTTTTTAGGAGTCTGCAACCAGCAACAAATGATTAAAGACAAAAAAGGACAGAAGGTTGCGCCTTGCAAGGTCTGGGGGGGTAATCTTGATATTGAGGCGGTCCGGCAGATGGACGGTGCCTGCTCTCTTCCCATATCCATAAAGGGAGCGCTCATGCCCGATGCACATAAGGGTTACGGGCTTCCCATCGGCGGTGTCCTCGCGGTTGAAAATGCGGTCATCCCCTATGCCGTTGGCGTGGATATCGCATGCAGAGTAAAAATGAGCATCCTTGATATTCCCTTCAAGAATTTTGAAAAGCGCAAAGGAATTTTTAAAATCGCACTTGAAACCCAAACCCGGTTTGGTGTTGGCCAAGCGTTCGCAAGACCTAAGACGCATCGGGTCATGGATGAAAATTGGTCATTTTGTCACCGTGTTGAATCCCTAAAGGACAAGGCATGGAAACAATTGGGAACCTCAGGCGCAGGCAACCATTTTGCGGAATTTGGCCACCTGGTTCTTGAAAACAATGATCTGGGCCTTGAACGAGGCGGGTATCTGGCCTTATTGACCCACAGCGGCAGCAGGGGAACCGGAGCTGCTATTGCCAAACATTACAGCTGTCTTGCCAAGAGACTTCATCCGGAGCTGCCCAAAAATTTAAACAACTTGGCCTGGCTGGATCTTAAAGGTTCAGACGGTTTGGAATACTGGATGGCAATGGAACTTATGGGCAAATATTCTGCTGCAAACCATGATATTATTCATCAAAGTATATTGACCCATCTTGGCGCAATTTCTGTTTTGACCCTTGAGAATTATCACAATTTTGCATGGAAAGCACAACTGGGGTCCCGGGAGGTGATTGTTCACCGAAAAGGGGCTACACCGGCCGGCAAAGGTGTTATCGGGGTTATCCCCGGATCCATGGCATCGCCTGCCTTTGTTGTCAGGGGGCTTGGCAATGAGGCATCCTTATGTTCAGCAGCCCATGGTGCTGGAAGAAGAATGAGCCGCACTGCCGCCATAAAAAAATTTAATTGGTCTGATCTTACACGCTTGCTGGTTAAAAAAGGGGTGACGCTTATCTCGGCAGGAATTGACGAAGCCCCCATGGCCTACAAGCGGATTGAAGAGGTGATGGATCAACAAAAAGATCTGGTTGAAATTATCGCACGGTTTGACCCGAAATTGGTTAAAATGGCGCCCCCCCGGCAGGCAAAAAAGCAAAAAAAGAATGAAGGATTGATACAAAATGGAAACGCCCTATTATTTAATAGACGAAAAAAAAATATTAAAAAATCTGAAAATCATTGATCAGATAAAGGCGGCTTCAGGTGCAAAGGTTGTTTTGGCCCTTAAATGTTTTTCCACCTGGTCTGTGTTTGATCTGATGAAACCCTATCTGGATGGTACCACCAGCAGTTCTCTCTATGAGGCGCGTCTGGGGTATGAAAAATTTAGCAAAGAGGTACATGCCTACAGTGTGGCCTATGCCCCCCATGAGATTTGCGCCCTCACGGGTTTTGCCGATAAAATTATTTTTAACTCTGTTGCTCAGTTAGAGAGGTATTATGAAATGGTGAAAGGGCATCCCCTTGGGTTGAGGGTAAACCCCGGCATGAGTTATTCCCATTATGACCTGGCGGACCCGGCGCGACGTTATTCACGGTTGGGGGTGGTTGATGCCCGGCAAATTGTGCCGGTATTGGAAAAACTCAGCGGTATCATGGTTCATTTTAATTGTGACAATGACAATTTTGATGCCTTCTCCCATACCCTGGATCTGCTGGCGCAAAAATATGGGGATATTTTACACAAGCTTTCCTGGATGAGTTTGGGCGGCGGCCTGTTTTTTACCCGGGACAATTATCCCGTCGAAAAATTTAGCAAGGCTCTCAAGGGGTTTGGTGAACAATTTGATATTCAGATTTATCTGGAACCCGGGGAGTCTGTTATTACAAAGACTGCAACCTTGGTTACCAGTGTTTTAGACATCGTCCACAATGAAAAAGATATTGCAATTGTGGATGCTTCCATAGAGGCGCATATGCTGGATCTGTTGATTTACAGGTTACAGGCGCAGATTGAAGAAAGTGACACCGGAAAATATGAATATATCATTGCCGGCAGATCCTGTCTGGCCGGAGATGTGTTTGGTGAATATCGTTTTTCAACTCCCTTAAAAATTGGAGATACCGTAAAAATTGCCGATGCAGCAGGGTATACAATGGTGAAAAAAAACTGGTTTAACGGGCTGCCCATGCCATCCATCGTCGTTAGGCGTTTGGATGGGACAATGGAGCTGGTTAGAAAGTTTGACTATAAGGATTTTTTGAATAATCTTTCATGAAAAAATTGGGTGACTAAATGACACGAAAAAATGTTTTGATTATTGGTGCCGGGGGGGTTGCGCATGTTACGGCCCATAAGTGTGCCCAGAATAATGATGTCCTGGGCGCTATTCATATTGCGTCCCGGACCAAAGAAAAATGCGATGCCATTATTGATAGTATACAGCAAAAAAACCATATGAAGGATACAACAAAAACCATTGTTGCACATGAGCTGGATGCCCTGGATGTATCGGCTACGGTTCATCTGATCCAGCAGACCAATTCTCAAATTGTTTTAAATTTAGCCGTGGCCTTTGTTAATATGGCGGTGTTGGAGGCCTGTCTTGAGACGGGTGCTGTTTATTTGGATACGGCCATATATGAAGATCCCGATAAGGTTTGTGAGGATCCTCCCTGGTATGCCAATTACGAATGGAAGCATAAAGAGAAGTTTCGAGAAAAGGGGCTGACGGCTATTTTGGGAGCTGGTTTCGACCCCGGGGTTGTCAATGCCTATTGTGCCCTGGCGGTTAAGCATCACTTTGATACCATTGATACCATCGATATTATGGACGTGAATATCGGCGACCACGGAAAATATTTTGCAACTAATTTTGATCCTGAGATTAATTTTCGAGAATTTGTAAAGGTGTGGACCTGGATAGACCGAAAGTGGCAATGTTATCCCATGCATGGGATTAAGCGTGTCTATGATTTCCCCCTGGTGGGGAAACAGCCAATTTACATGAACGGCCATGATGAACTGCATTCCCTGAGTAAGAATATCAAGGCCAACAGTATTCGTTTCTGGATGGGGTTCTCTGAGCACTATATTAATGTTTTTACCGTTTTGGACAAGATCGGCATGCTGTCCCATCTGCCCGTAACAACGGCACAGGGACAAGAAGTGATTCCCCTTAAGGTATTAAAAGCTGTTTTGCCCGACCCCCAAACCCTGGCGCCCCATTATACCGGCAATACCTGTATCGGCAATCTGGTGCAGGGCACCAAAGACGGGGCACCCAAACAGATCTTTATTTATAATAGTTGTGATCACAAGGCCTGCTACAACGAAGTGGGGTCACAGGCGATCAGCTATACCGCAGGCGTTCCGCCTGTTGCAGCAGCAATGCTGATTGCCAAAGGGGTGTGGGATCCCAAAACCATGGTCAATGTGGAAGAACTTGATCCGGATCCTTTTATCGAAACCCTGGCAATCCTTGGTTTGCCCACTATAATTGATAATCTTACCCATGGCAGGATTGATATGGAGTTGACCCCAAAGGAGGTTGCAAAACAATTGATTTAGAATATATGGGGGGTATTTTTCAGCTTCCTGGTTTAAACCGGTATCGCTTCCTTTTTTTTGTGTCACATAGTAAATAAGGATATCGATTATATTATTTTGATGGGAGATTTCATGATGATTATAAATGTGCTGATTTTGAGTGTGACTGTGTTCTTGGTGGCTCAATTACTACCGGGTATCCGGGTTAAAAATTTTTATACCGCCATTTTGGTGGCAATCGTGTATTCATTGATAAACTTTTTTGCAGGCTGGCTTTTGGTTTTGTTATCCCTTCCCTTTATGATCATTACCTTTGGTTTGTTCAAGCTTGTGATCAATGCCTTTATGCTCTGGCTGACCGATAAATTCATGGAGGATTTCAAGATCTCTGATTTGTTGACCACCTTTATTGCGGCAGCCTTGATTACATTTGTGGATTCGGTAATACAGTGGATTTTTTAAATGCCAAGCATCTAAAAAATCCGCTGTTTCTGTCTTGTTAGGAAAGGTATGAGCTATGAAGGGGAGATGCAGATTTGGCAAAGACTGCAATCGGTCATGGGGCAGGATACCGATTTTTTTTCCTGTTCTGACCGTTCATACTCTCGGGCAAGAAATTCATCCCTAACCCGGTGGCGCAAAATATCCCAGGGCAGGGGGGCTGCAGGACAGGTTTTCCCGGGCCTTGGTTTTTCCTGATAAATCACGCGATCACAATACTCTCGGTTGATTTTCATGGCCCGGGTCCAGCCATATTGGGCTGCCGTTTCAAGGATATCAGCTGTGTCCCGGTCCCCTAAAGAGAGCAGGGCATTGTATTTGGCCTGTCGCAGGGATTCAAAATTTGTGGTGACATTGGCTATTTTTTTCAGGCCCTGGCGGATGATATCTATCCGGTGTTTTAATACTTTTTCCGGGGTCATGGCACACCATTGGAAGGGAGTGCAGGGTTTGGGAATAAAAGGGTTGATACTAAGGGTGATGGTGCCTATTTTTTTCTTTTTTCTGGCGGTTTCTAAAAAGACTGCTTTTATGTCCAGTGTAAGGGAAACAATCGCTTCGACATCCAGGTCGGTTTCAAAGGGCAGGCCAATCATAAAATAGAGCTTTAGATTGAGAATACCTTTATCCACAAGCCGTCCTGCGGCATGAAGAATTTGTTCTGCGGTGATTTTTTTATTGATAATATCTCTCATCCGCTGGGATCCTGCTTCCGGGGCGATTGTTGCGGTTTTAACGCCTGACTCCGACAAAATTTCGATGATTTGATCGGTGAGCATATCGGCCCGGAGGGAAGAAAACGAGAGTTTCAGATCCCGGTCCCTGGCATATTGACAGATGAGATGGATATCCGGGTGGTCCAGGACGGCGGAGCTGACCAGACCCACTTTTTTCGCCCGATCCTTTGCTTCATCAATGGCCTGATAAATGGTTTCAGTCGGATAGATTCTGGGGGGCCGGTAGATGAATCCTGCCGTGCAGAATCGGCACCCATGGGGGCAGCCCTTGAGGGTTTCGATGAGAAAGGTCTCTTTAAAGGCTGTTTGGGAGGTGGTGATGGTGGTGGTGGTTTTGATCCGGTCAAGGGTATCAAGGTATTGCACATCAATTTTGGCCGGGACAGATGGAGAGGAAATGGGGGGGCGGGAGTAGAAAATCGGCAGGTGCAAGGATGGAACATAGGCACCGGGCAGAAGCGTTTCTATGGTGGAGAGAAGGGCTGCCCTGTTATCGGCCTTTTGGAATTGTTCAAAGAAACCATCCAGCAGGCATTCTGCTTCCCCGAGAAGGAAAAGGTCCATAAAGGGGGCAATGGGTTCCGGGTTTAAGAAACAGGCAACTCCCCCCGCGACTACCAGGGGGTGGGTGTGGTTTCGATCGGATGCTCGCAGGGGGATGCCTGTTTCTTTCAGGAGCTGGACAAGGTGCAAAAAATCGTTCTCAAAAGAAATAGAGAACAAGATAATATCAAAGCGATCAAGGCTTAAACCGGTTTCAAGGCTTTTGATCTGCCGGACCTTTTGCCGTGGGTCCGGTAAAAACACCCGCTCACAGGCAATGTTTTCTATCTGGTTCGCCAGCCGGTACACGGTCTGGAATCCCAGGCTTGACATGCCTGCCTTGTAGGTGTTGGGGTAGACAAGGGCCGCCTTTATCAACCCACGGCCCCGCTTTATGATGGCCCCTTGTTCGTCGGATCCTTGTTGGGTGGGGCCATGTCCACTGGGCTTGTGCCTGGCGGCGTTCCTTTTTTTTACCGGTTTGAGCCGTTTTTTCATGGATCAGTCAGCTTTTCTTCTTAAAAATGTGGGCACTTCCAGATCATCATGATCAAATGCCATGGCCGGGTAATCATTGACCATGTTTTCATTTCCAACCACCCGTTTTTGGGTGACCCGGACCGGGTTGTCAAATTCGTTCCAATTGGCAAGCTCTTCCTGGGTGGGGGTCCTGACTTGTCCCCTGGCAATGGGTTCCCTGGGATGGGCGGTTCCCATTGGCATGGCAGCTTCCATTGCACCTGCATAGGTCTGCTGGGCGTATACCGGCTGGGCGTACACCGGCTGGGGGGCTGCTGCCTGAGCCGCAGCCTGAGCTGCTGCCTGGGCCGCTGCCTGGGCTTTGGGATCAAAGCGATGCATATTTTCAGCCAGCTGGGGTTCTTCCATGCCAATACCAGTGGCAATAACGGTGATCCGCATTTCATCTCCAAGTTCGTCATCAAAGGTCTGGCCCCAGATGATATCGGCGTCATCCCCTACTTCCTGGTGGATGCGGTCCGAGGCCGCGGTCATTTCTTCCAGGGTCAAATCGGAGCTGGAGGTGATATTCATGAGAACCCCCTTGGCGCCTGAAATGGAAATGTCTTCCAGCAGAGGATGGGAAATGGCTTTTTCAGCAGCTTCAATGGCCCGGTTTTCTCCAGAGGCGATTCCGATTCCCATGAGGGCTTTCCCCGCTTTTTGCATGGTGGCTTTTACATCGGCAAAGTCAAGGTTGACGTGCCCAGGCATCATGATCAGGTCAGTAATACCCTTGACGGAGTGGTGAAGGATTTCATCGGCTTTAATGAACATGTCCACCATCCTGGCACCCTTGGGCGCAATGCCCCGGAGGCGGTCATTGGGGATGACAATCACGGTGTCCGTAATACCGTGGAGTTTTTCCAGCCCTTCCAGGGCCTGTCTTTCCCGTTTTTTGCCTTCAAAGGAAAAGGGTTTGGATGCAACGGCCACGGTGAGAATGCCTAGCTCCTTGCAGATTTCAGCAATAATGGGGGCAGCTCCTGTACCGGTCCCACCGCCAAATCCAGCAGTGATAAACACCATGTGGCTGTCCTGCAATGCCTCCCTGATTTCATCCATACTTTCCAAAGCAGCTTCCCGGCCTGTGTTGGGATTGGCACCAGCGCCCAGTCCTTCGGTCAATTGTGTTCCCAGCTGGATTTTTGTTTCTGCCCTGGATGATTCAAGGGCCTGGGCATCTGTATTGGCAACAATGAATTTAACCCCCTTAAGTTTTGCATCGATCATGTTGTTGACGGCATTTCCGCCGGCTCCGCCTACGCCAATTACCTTAATTTTTGCCGAAGTGTCACTCTCTACATAAGAAAACGTCATATCCACCTCCCTAAAGTTATATGATATCTTTAAACCACTGTTTCATTCTTGTTAATATGGAATTGATTCCTGTGTCTGTTTCTTTAAAATCGATTTTACAAGTTGCATTACTGCCAAAGATTACCAGGCCTACCCCTGTGGCATAGGCGGGATTTTTTACAATATCTTTCAATCCACCAATATTATTGGGTTCACCCACCCTTACAGGGACATTAAAAACCGATTCGGCAATTTCCGAAATACCGTTCATTACAACGCTTCCCCCTGTCAGAACAAATCCTGCCGGAAAGGAGTTTTCAAGCCCGTTGGAAAATATTTCTTTTTTTAACAAAGAAAATATTTCATCCACCCTGGGTTCAAGAATCTCCGCCAAAATTCCCTTGGACAGTTTTTTTGGCGCCCTGCCGCCCACTGCCGGTACTTCAATGGTGGCGCCTGATCTAACGTTCTGGGGCACACAGGTGCCATGTTCTATTTTAATTTTTTCCGCCTCTGGCAATGGGGTCCGCAGCCCAATGGAAATATCATTGGTCAGGTTATGGCCTCCCACTGTCAGTTCATATATAAACTTGACATTGTTGTCCTTAAACAGGGCTAGGTCTGTGGTGCCGCCGCCCATGTCCGCCAACAAACATCCCAGTTCTTTTTCTTCATCGGTGAGAACGGCCTGTCCCGATGCCAAGGATTCCAGAACAATATCGCATACTTCAAGTCCTGCCTTGTTGCAGCATTTGACGATGTTCCTGGCAGAAGAGACAGCCCCTGTGACAATGTGGATTTTGGCTTCAAGGCGGATGGCGGTCATGCCCACGGGATTTTGAATGGACTCCATATCATCCACGATGAATTCTTGAGGGATGACATGGAGGATTTCCCGGTCAGTAGGAATGGCAACTGCTTTGGCAGCATCTATTACCCGTTCCACATCGCTTTTCATGATTTCCCTTCCTTTGATGGCGATGATGCCGTGGCTGTTGAATCCTTTGATATGGTTTCCTGCAATTCCCACATAAACAGATGAAATGTCACAGCCGGCCATGAGTTCTGCTTCTTCGACAGCTTTTCGTATGGAGTCCACTGTGGATTCTATATTCACAACAGATCCCTTGCGAAGCCCTGTGGACGGGTGGGAGCCCACACCGATGATGTTGATTCCATCATCGAGCATCTCCCCGACAACCGCGCATATCTTGGTTGTTCCGATGTCCAGACCTACTATTATTTTTTCATTTCCCTGCAAATTAAACCCCCTTTTCTATAGTGTGGTGCAGAGCATCAATCTCTTTTGTTGTGATGAAAATTTTCTCTATATTATAAAGATCCATGGCACGAATGGCTTTGTCTGGAAAATATTTATCCATATAGGTACTGATTTTAATTGCTTTGATTCGTTTCTCCTCAAACCGGGTAAACCCAAGCTTTATGGGTAGGGTTGCCTGGAGGCCTGGGTTCTTATTATAAATGTCCTGGGCTTGAATGGTGATTCCGATGTTTTCATCTCCCATTATGGTATCGATTCTGCCAAAACCTTGGATTTCCAGAAGGTCCATGATGCCGTTGAACAAGGGACCTTCAAATCCAAAGGAGTTGCCGGCCCGGGTAAGGTCCATACCGGATATGGTGGGTAGAAAATTTAGCTGATCCTTTTGGGGATCATATTCCTTAAAGGGGTGGCCCTGGGTGTTGATGATGATGTCCGCCAGATTTCCAATATTCACAATGGCCAGGGGTTCTTCTTCAACAACGGTTACCACAAGGTTAGAAAACAGGGATCGTTTGACACTGGCCCTGGCAATCCAGGGATGACAGCAAATTTGTTGTTCAATGGTATTCAGGTTTATCTGGAACAGGTTGGTCTGGTTTGTCACGCCTGTCAGTTCAATTACCTCATTTCTTTTCACCCGTTGGATTCCTGAAATGTCCACCTGTTTTATGGCAAAATACGGGGATTGGGTAATGGCATCATAGACCCAGATGGAGGCAAAACTCATCAGAACAATTAAGCCAAAGGCGTAAAACACTCGAAGGCTGCGTTTATTTGAGGCAATTGCGGAGACTGATTTCCCCTTTGGGGAAGGCGCTTCGGGTTTAAACCTGTTTTGTTTCATCGTTTTATTCACCGGTTACCTTTACCTCTGTTTCAAGTTTAATATGATATTTCTCAAACACAGTTTTTTGAACCAGGTTCTTAAGCGCTATTATGTCTTCACACCTGGCGTTACCGGTGTTGACAATAAAATTGGCATGGCGTTTAGATATCTGGGCGCCGTTTATCTTTTTTCCTTTTAAACCGGCATCTTCGATGAGCTTGCCGGCCGGGGCATGGGAAGAGGGATTTTTAAAAAAGCATCCGGCACTGGCCAAAGATATGGGCTGGGTGGTTGTTTTGGCTTTCAGGGCTTGATCAAATCTTTTTTTGATCCCTGCCGGGTCTGCCGGGGTCAAGGAGAGGTGCGCCCCTACAATAAGAATATCCACTGCCGATAGCTGCCGATAGGAAAAGGCCAGGTCTTTTCTTTTAATGGTCTTAAATGTAAAGGTTTTGGTGTTAATGACCTCCAGAGCAGCAACAACTTGGGAAATTTCCCAAGCGGCTGTGCCGGCATTCATTATGAGGGCGCCTCCCAGGGTGCCGGGGATGCCGGCAGCAAATTCAAGCCCGGCGAGGCCCCGGTCCATGGCAAATTGACAGACCGTTGACAGGCGTTCTCCTGCATCGGCGTGGAGGGTTTTTCTATCTTGCGTGTTGGATTCTGTATCCAAAATACAGGGAAAGGATTTTAGTTCTTTGAGAACAATAACAAGGCCTTTAATACCCTTGTCAGAGACCAGGGTATTGGTTCCACCGCCTAGGATGGTGACAGGAAAGCCCTCTTGTTTGGCAAGCTTAAGGATAGCAATAAGTGTTTGCCTGTCCCGGGGTGCGGCCAAAAGATCGGCGGGTCCCCCCACCCTGAAGCTGGTATATTTGCTTAAGGGTTCCTGGGACAATAGTCCCAAGGTTGCCTGGAAGTTTTTATATTTTTTGTCTGTTGTCATCGGATTTTATAATATTTCCAACAGGCGTTCGCCAAGGGTGTAAATGTCGCCCGCCCCCAGGGTTAGAATAAGGTCGCCTTTGCCCGCCTTGTGGGTGACCATGGACAGGGCCTGGGTAAAATCCGGCGCAAAGCTCACATCCTTATGGCCATGGGCCTTTATCCCGTCACACAGTTTTTTTGAGTCTACCCCTATAATAGGGGTTTCACTGGCCGCATAAATGGGCAGTACAATCAAGGCGGCAGACTGGTAAAAGGATCGGGTGAATTCATCAAACAGCCCTTGGGTACGGGTATAGCGATGGGGCTGGAACACAACAATCAGCCGTTTTTCCGGATAACTTTCCCGGACTGCTGTCAGGGTGGCCATGATTTCTGTGGGGTGGTGGCCATAATCATCCATGACAAGAATACCCTTTTTGGTTCCTTTTATTTCAAGGCGGCGTTTGACGCCTTGTATCTCTTCTAAGGCCTTTTTTATGGTGGCAAAGGGTATTTTAAGTTCCAGGCCCGTGGCAATTCCGGCCAGGGCATTGGAGATATTGTGCTGGCCGGCAATGTTCAGGTTGATTTCTCCCAGGTTAATATCCTGGTGAAAAACGGAAAACCGGCTTTTCCCGTTCAGAAAGCTGATTTCCCGGGCCTGGAGATCTGACTGGGCACTCATGCCAAATGTGGTGTACCGGACATGGATTCTGGGCAGGATGTCCTGGACATGTTCATTGTCCAGGCAGAGGATGGCCAGGCCGTAAAAGGGGACGGAATTAATGAATTGGACAAAGGTGTCCTTGATATCTTCAATATCCTTGTAAAAGTCCAGGTGTTCCAGGTCAATATTGGTGACGGCGGCAATGGCAGGTGAATACTTAAGAAAAGAGCCGTCACTTTCATCGGCTTCGGCCACGATAAAATCTCCGTTACCGTGGAGGGCATTGGTATCCAGCCCTTGCAGCAGGCCGCCGATGATCACGGTGGGGTCCAGGCCGGCTGTGTTCAGGATCTGGGAGATCATGGCCGTGGTCGAAGTCTTTCCATGGGCCCCGGAGACGGCAATGGAATATTTTATCCGCATAAGTTCGGCCAGCATCTCTGCCCTGGGGATGATGGGGATCACCATCTGCTTTGCCTGGACCACTTCCGGATTTTCCTGGGAAATAGCTGATGAGGTGACAATGACATTGGCCCCTTCAATTTGGGCTTTGGCATGTCCCTGGAAAATTTTGGCGCCCTTTTGTTCAAGTCGCTGGGTAATGGGGGAAAGTTTTAAGTCTGAACCGGATACGGTGTATCCCAGGTTGATCAACAATTCTGCAATACCGCTCATGCCGATTCCGCCGATGCCCACAAAATGGATATGATAATTACTTTGATACATGGCTATAGGTCCTTTGTGTTTAAAATTGCAGCTGCAATGATTTTGTCTGCATCGGGCATGGCAAGCGTTTTTGCGGCAAATCCCATTTGTTTCAACTTTTTTTTGTCCTTCATCAGCCCCTGGAGGGTTTCTTTTAAGAGCGGGCCTGTCAGGTCCCGGTCCGCAATGAGAATGGCGGCGCCTCGATCTGCCAGGATCTTTGCATTGAAGGTCTGGTGGTCATCGGCTGCATGGGGAAAGGGCACTAAAATTGCGGGCAATCCTTTGAGGGTCAATTCTGAAATGGTGCTGGCCCCGGCCCGGGTGACCACAAGATCCGCTCTGTCCTGGAGATCAGGCATATCCTGGAAAAATGCCTGGACTGTGGAACTTACCTTTAGTTTGGCATAGGCTTTTTGTATTTGGCTTTCTTCGGCAAGGCCGGTCTGGTGGATGATATGAAGGTGGGCGAGGTCCATGAGAGTTAACGCCTCCATAACAGCATGGTTAATGCTGGCAGCGCCCTGGCTGCCGCCGGTTACCAGAAGGGTGAAATTTTCTGGCCCTATATCAGTCGCCCGGTTTGATTCCTTGCTTGACTCCCGGGTCTGCACTGAATTTGTCCGGCGGATGGGATTGCCCACATAACGGGTTTTCGGGTTTTGATCCATGCCCTTGGTGATTTCAAAGCCTGTAAAAATGGTGTCGGAAAATCGGGACAAAAGACGATTGGTAATACCGGGAATGGAATTTTGTTCCTGGATGGCCCTGGGGATTCTTAAGATCCAGGCGGCCAGTACCACGGCAAAGGAGGAAAATCCGCCCACGCCCAGAACAAAATCTGGCTTGAACCGGACCAAAAGTACAAGTGATTGGATCAGGCTGCCAAGGGTAAAACCAATTGAAATGAGTTTGCCAAACAGGCTGCCGCCCTTAATGGGTTTGGCCATAATGGCTTTGTGACTGAATTCATAGGTTTTCAGGGTGGCAATTTCAAAGGGAGCATCGGTGCCGACAAAGAGAATTTTGGCCCCGGGATTTATTGCTTTAAGGGCCTGGGCAATCGCGATCCCGGGGAAGAGATGGCCGCCTGTTTTTCCACCGGCAACAATTAGATTGAATTTGGCCAGGTTGAATTTGGCCAGATTGAATTTGGCCAGGTCATATTTATTGGGGTTGATTTTAGCGTTCATTTTTAACCGATGCCCCAATGTTCATTAAAATTCCCATGGCAGCCATATTCACCACCAGGGATGTCCCGCCATAGCTGATAAAGGGCAGGGTAAGGCCTTTTGTGGGAAGCACTCCCAATGCAACCCCCGTGTTGATGATAACCTGGACCCCGATATACAGGGTCAGGCCGGTTGCTGTGATGGTGCCAAACATATTGTCGGCATTTTTGGCAATCTGGGACCCGGTTACAAGGATCACGGTATAGAGGGAAAAAATGGCAATGATGCCGACAAGACCCAGTTCTTCGCCAATAATGGAAAAGATAAAGTCTGTGTGGGGTTCGGGCAGATAGTGCATTTTCTGCATCCCCAGTCCTATTCCCTTACCAAACAATCCGCCGGATCCAATGGCTTTTAAGGAATGGGTGATCTGGTATCCTGTATTATAGGGATCATCCCAGGGATTCATAAAGGTAAGGATCCGCAGCATTCGGTATTCAACCTTGAAGATCAGAAAATAGACAATGGGGATAACCAGTGGCAGGGGGCTGAGCAAATGGAGAATTCTTACCCCGGCAACAAACATCATGCCCCAGCAGATCATTCCCATGACCACAATGGTCCCAAAATCCGGTTGAATAATGATAAGTCCGGCAAAGATACCAAATATAACCGCATGGGGGAAGAACCCGATGGTAAACTTATCGATCATCTCCTGTTTCTTTGCCAGGGAATATCCCATGAAGAGGATCATGGCCAATTTAGCAAATTCCGCCGGCTGGAAGGTAAATCCTCCCAGGTTTAACCAGCGGCAGGCACCTCCGGCCTTAATATTTAATGCAGGAAAGAGCACGGCAACAAGCAGTCCCAGGGAGGCCAAAAGAATGATATAGGCAAAACTTCTATAGAGTCTATAGGGAAAGGAGGCGGTTACAAACATTACGCAAAGGCTGATGCCCAAAAACAAGGCTTGTCTTTTCATGTAATAAAACAGGTTGTTATGCTCTTCCATGCTGATGGAGGATGAGGCGGAATAGACCATGACAATACCGATACAAGAGAGCAGCAGCACCGGGAAGAGCAGTCCCTTTTCACCCAAAAAGGGGTGTATTGGACTTTTATTGTCCATTATTCACTCCTTTGGCCATTTCATTCGTCAATGTATTTGCCATTGCATTTACCTGGGCGATAAAGTCATCCCCTCGGGCACCATAGTTTTCATACAGGTCAAAACTGGCACAGGCGGGTGAAAGCAATATTACGTCTCCGGGGCAGCCGATGTCATAGGCTTTTTTAACGGCGTCTTCCATGGAACTTACCGGTAACACGGGGCAAATTTCCCCCAGTATCTGCTGGATATGTTCTTTGGCTTCACCCATGGCGATTATCTGTTTTGTCACTTTTTTTGCCGGGTCCTGAATTTGAGGAATGAGCTGTGAAAAATCAGTTCCTTTTTCACGACCGCCCAGGATCAGGATGATGTTCGTTTGAAAGGATTCAAGGGCACGGACCACTGCATCGGTATTGGTGGCCTTTGAATCATCGTAAAAAGAGATTCCATTGATTGTCCGGACAAATGCCATGCGGTGGGGAAGATTTTTAAAGGTTGCCAGGGCCGTTATAATACCCTGCATATTTCCACCGGCAACTATACTTGCCAGGCAAGCTGCTGAAATATTTTCCCGGTTGTGGATACCGGGAAGTTCCGTAAACGTTCGGGTATCGATATCCTTAAACCCGTCCTGGGTCTGGAGGAAAAGATGGTAACCGGAAATCCGGGCATTTAACCTGGTCTTTATCTGGGCGGTTTTTGAATCAGATTTTTTTGAATCGGACCCTTTTGAATTGGGCTGGGATGAAAAGGAAAAGATCTGGGAAGAAATTTGTGGAATTCTATTTTCAAATCCGTCAATGGCCTGGTTGATGATGGCTGTGTCAAGGGATGTCTGGTTTCGAAAGATTCCCCATTTGGAGTTTATGTAGGCGTCAAAGTTGTTATACCTGTCCAAATGATCTTGGGCCACATTGAGCAAAAGGGCTATTTCCGGTTTGAAGTTATGGGCCAGGTCCAGCTGAAAACTGGAAATTTCCGCCACGACCCAGTCTGCTTGCTTGTCATCCATCAGGTATTCCACCAAAGGGGTGCCGATATTGCCTCCCATAAAAGTTGTAAGTCCGCAGGCTTCGAGCATATCCCGGATCAGAGTGGTGGTGGTGGTTTTTCCATTGGTCCCGGTGATGGCAATGACAGGGGTTTTATTGTATCGGGAGAAAATATCCAGTTCTCCTGTGATGGGAACCCCATTTCGGGCGGCTATCTCAAGGTAGGTCATGTCCAGGGGAACTCCAGGGCTGACCACTATTGTTTGGGCAAGGTTAAAGGTTGTTTGGTCATGGAAACCGATTTGGGTAGGTATACCCAAATCTTTTAGACTCGTTTCTGCCTGGGTCCTTGATGGGTCAATATCCGTTGCCACAACCTTTTGGCCCTTTGCATGGAGAAACCGGGCCATGGACAGCCCGGAGCTGCCGAGTCCTACAATCAGAAAATAGGGTTGTTGGGTGTTTTCCATGCCTTACCTTATCTTAAGTGTACTCAATGAAATCAGGGCCAGGACAATGGCGATGATCCAAAATCTCACAATGACTTTGGATTCATGCCAGCCCTTGAGTTCAAAATGGTGATGCAAAGGTGCCATCCTGAAAATGCGTTTTCCCTTTGTCAGTTTAAAATAGGAAACCTGGAGGATCACGGACAGGGCTTCTATGACAAAAAGGCCGCCCACAATGAGCAGCAAAATTTCTTGTTTGGTCACCACTGCAACGGTGCCGAGTATGGCCCCCAGGGGAATGGAGCCTGCATCTCCCATGAACACCTGTGCCGGGTGGGCATTGAACCAGAGAAATCCAAGGCCCGCACCTGCTAAAATGCCACAGATGACGGTGATTTCTCCGGCCGATGCAATATGTCGGACATGTAGATAATCGGCAAACTGGGTATGGCCTGCCACATAGGCAAAAAACATGTAGGTGACGCTGGCCACAATATAGGGGCCGATGGCAAGGCCGTCCAATCCGTCGGTCAGGTTGACGGCATTGGAGGTTCCCACAATTACCAGACAGGCAAAGGGGATATAATAAATTCCCAGGTCCGGGGAAAAATCTTTCAAAAAGGGGAGGGTCAGGGTGGTGGTGAAATCCGGGCATTTATAGATTAAAAAACCTATGACCAGGCCAAAAATAACCTGGATGGTAAATTTTCCCCTGGCAGTAAACCCCATATTTCTTTTTTTGACCTGCATCAAATAGTCGTCAATAAAACCGATAAACCCGAAAAGAAGCAGGGTTAACAGAAGGATGGAAACATAATGGTTGGACAGGTTTCCCCAGAGAATACTTGACAGGAAAATGGAGAAAAGGATCAAAATTCCGCCCATGGTGGGGGTTCCCTGTTTACCCATGTGGGACTGGGGGCCGTCTGTCTGGATGATCTGGCCGATTTGCATTTTGCTAAGCTGTTTAATCACGAGGGGGCCCAGCAAAAGACAGATCAGAAAGGCGGTCAGACTGCCGTATATGGTTCTAAAGGTAATATACCGAAATATATTTAGAGCCGTAAAATATTCCTTCAAAGGATATAAAAATTGGTAGAACATTAAGCAAAGGCCACTTTTTTGTTTGTCTGGGTTAGTTTTATATCACGCCTGTCCCTACCGGATCTTCTTTCAGGAATATAGGCGGCATAGGAAAAATTTCTTCTGTCGACACTGAGTCGTCTTTCATTTCGGGCCTTACTTTCATTTCGGACCTTAAGGCAATTCATAGACCTCCTTTTGCACCTGTTCTTTCATGTCTGAAATAATGGTTTCCATGGCCATGCCCCGGGAGCCCTTTAAAAGAATCCAGTCTCCTCGTTGGGCGTGCTGCAATGCCAGGCGGCCAATATCTTGCTTTGTCCCCCAAAAAATTTTGTCCTTTGAAAGGCCTCTTTCGAGGGCACCTTCAAGCAAATGAGCTGCTTGTTTACCAAACAGATATAGGTGGGCAAGATTCGTTTCGGCGGCAAAATGGCCGATTTCCCGGTGGAGTTGATCCGAGTTTGCCCCCAGTTCCAGCATGTCACCGAGTATGGCAAAGGCTTTTTTCCCCTTTGCCATAAGCCCCAGGGTTTTCAGTGCCTGGACCATGGATGCGGGATTTGCATTATAGGTGTCATCGATTAAATGGACACCATTGGGGAGTTGGTCCATCTTCATTCTACCGGAAACCGGCGTAAACGCCTCAAGTCCCGTCTTAATTCCCTGGCTTGAAATTCCGGCAATCCTTGCTGCGGTGATGGCGGCCAGAGCATTGGTCACCATGAAAGGGGCAGGGGAGCCAATGGAATAACAGACCCTCCCTTTCTTGTCGGCAATTGTAAAATGACTTGTGTTACCGGCTATTTCAATATTTTCTGCCCTTGTGTCAGGTGTGATTTTAGATTCTGGATCGGTCCCAAAAAACAGAATTTCACTGATGTTTTTGTTTTTTCGGGCACAGGTTTCAAGAATTTCCCGTCTTTTGTCATCTGCAAAGAGGATGGCATGGCCGTCTTTTCGGACATGTTGGAAAATTTCGCCCTTGGCCCTGGCAACATTGTCAGCCGTTTTAAGCCCTTCAAGGTGGGCACCTGCGGTGTTGGTGACAATGGCGATATCGGGGCAGGCAATTTGGGAGAGCCGTGAAATTTCTCCGGGATGGTTCATGCCCATTTCAATGACAGCCCATTCATGGGCATAGGACAGGTTTAAAAGTGTCAGGGGCATGCCGATTTCATTGTTGAGATTTCCCTTGGTTGCAAGGGTGTGAAACCGGGTTTTAAATATTTTTTCGGTGATTTTCCGGGTGGTGGTTTTGCCATTGGAACCGGTTATGGCGATGAGCTTTACCTTTGAACGAAGCCTTTGGTACCGGGCAAGAAGCCCCAGGGCGGTCAGTGTATTTTTTGCTTCAAAAAAAAGGATTTTCTTTTTCTTAATCCGGGCCATAAGAGAAGGCGCAAGGGTTGCCAAATATCCTTTTTGTGCCACAAATCCTTGTATTCCTTTTTCCAAAAGTCCTAGGATAAAATTGTGACCGTCAAAGGATTCTCCCTTGAGTGCAAGGAAAACTTCAGAGGCGGTAATGGTCCTGGAATCTGTGTTGATACGGCTGAATATAAAGGATTTTCCCGATTCTCTCGATTCCCCCGGTTCTCCTGGGATGTCTATCACAGGTTCTTGTGCAAGGGCCTGGGCCAAATCTTTTTTGTTCCATTCAATGGGGGTAAATCGGGTTTCAAATTTTTCACATGCCCTGTTTAATTCTTCGGTGTCATCAAAGTGGATGGTGCCTGCATTGGTAATCTGGTAAGTTTCGTGTCCCTTGCCGGCTGCCACAATAATATCCGAAGGATTTGATATCATGACGGCCAATTCGAGGGCTCGTCGCCGGTCGACTTCTTTGAAATATCCTATTTTCCCAGGATTGATATTAAGATCTTCTTTCGCAAGTTCACAAAAGCCCTCTGTCCGGATGCCTGCTATGATATCGGTAACAATGTCTTCGGGGGATTCATCCCGGGGGTTGTCCGAGGTAACGATTGCCACATCAGCGTATTTGCAGGCAATTTTTCCCATGAGGGGGCGTTTTGTCTTGTCCCTGTTGCCGCCGCAGCCAAATACCGTGATAAGCCTTGCCGGTGCCCGCTGTGCCAGGGTGGAAAGGATGGATTCAAGGGCATCCGGGGTATGGGCATAATCCACAAACAAATAGCGGTTGAGTCGATTCTCGATTTTTTCCAACCGGCCCGGTACACGGGTAAGGGACTCAATGCCCTGTTGGATTTTATCTCGATCAATGCCGATGGCAAGGGCTGCCCCTGCAGCACACAAGATGTTTTCAAGATTGAAGGTTCCGGTGAGGGCGGTTTTTAGAAGCATTGGAGTCCCGTCCAGAAAAATGGTTCCGGACAGTCCGTTAATATCATCTATAATATTCGAGGCCCTTATGTTTGCAGTCTGGGCGTCTGCAGTCTGGTTGTGGCTGACCAGAAATTTGGTATAGGCAATGGTTTCGGCCAGGATTTTTCCCCTGTCATTGTCGATGTTGATGATAGCCGGCGCTGTTCCGGTTTGACTTTTTGGGCCCAAAAAGTCTGTAAAAAAGCGTTGTTTGCAACGAAAATACTCGTCCATGGTCGCATGGTAATCCAGGTGGTCCTGGGTCAAATTGGTATAGATCCCGGCATCAAATTCACAACCGTCCACCCGGTTTTGATCCAGGCCGTGGGAGGAAACTTCCATGATGACATGGGTGACCCCGGCCTGTTTCATATTGTACAATGTTTTTTGCAATTGGATGGCATCCGGGGTGGTAATGGGGTTGTCAAATGTTGTTCCCTTGTACCGGATGTTGACCGTGCCGATGACCCCGGTGACGTATCCTGCGGCAGTGAAAATGCTTTCCAGTATCCATGCGGTTGTTGTTTTTCCGTTGGTTCCAGTGATACCCACCAGGATGAGATCCCTTGAAGGCCGGCCATAAAAATTTGTCGCAACAAGGGCACTTGCCTTTCTTGCGTCCTCCACAAGGATGATATTGCCGGTGTCGTTTTTATTGGGTCGGGTTTGAGCAATTACAGCCACTGCTCCATTTGTAATCGCCTGGTCAATATAATCATGGCCATCTGCGGCATATCCCCTGACCGCTAGAAAGAGTCCACCAGGTTCAATGTCCTGGGCCCGGGAACTGATGGAGGTTATCTCCATTTCATCCCATTCCAAAACAGAGCCGGTTTTATCTTTCAGGTCACAGCCCTTGAGGATTGCAGACAGTTTCAATTTTCTTCTCCCTTTATAACCGCTGCGATCATGGTTTTTGTCGGTTCCGGCGCAATGTTCAGATAGTTAAACGACTGGGTCATAATGGTTTTAAATGCAGGCGCCGCCACGTCACCGCCATAATGGTGTCGTCTGGGTTCATCAATCACCACAAGGATGGCAAGCTCTGGATTTCCCTGGGGGGCAAATCCTGCAAATCCGGCAATATATTTATTCGTTTCGTAGCCTGCTTTCCCCTTGCGGGCTTTTTGGGCGGTACTTGTTTTTCCGCAAACTCTGTATCCTTCCATGGCAGCCTTTGTTCCGGTTCCCTCTTCCTGGACCACCAGGTTCATCATTGTCTTGACCTGATTAGCTGTTTTGGGAGACACCACCTGGCGCAGGGGTGTGGGGGTAAACACCTGGAGGTCATTCCCTTCATTAGAGATGATTTTTTTAATCAGCATGGGTTTCATCAGTATCCCGCCATTGGCAATGGCCGAGATCCCTGAAATCAATTGGATGGCTGAAACCGATAGGCCCTGGCCAAAGGAAATGGCGCTGGTATCAACCTTTGACCAGCGTTTGTGGGGAAGCAGACTGCCATTGGTTTCTCCCGGGCAGCCCATACCTGTTTTCAGGCCGAATCCAAAATTGCTCAAATAATCATGGAGGGTTTTTTCGCCAATGGTTTCTGAAATTTTAGTGACACCTATGTTACTGGAAAACTTGATGATTTGATTCATGGTGAGCCAGTCCCGGGGGTGGGTATCGTGGATGATAAATTTGCCGATACGGTATTCACCGTTTTCGCAAAAGAAAATGGACTTTGGGGAAAACCCTTTTTCAAGGGCAGCTGCCACTGTGAATACTTTTATGATAGACCCTGGTTCAAAGGCATCGGTAAGGGCCCGGTTTCTATAGGTGTTTTTGTTTGAGACCCTGAAATTGTTAGGGTTGAATCCTGGGTAATGGGCAATGGCCAGCAATTCCCCGGTGGCAGGTTTCATGACAAGGGCCATGCCCGACTTTGCCTGGTTATCCTTGACGGTTTGTTCAAGGGTTCTTTCCGAAAGAAATTGGATTTTTTTATCAATGGTGAGGACAAGGGAATTACCCTTTAATTGGTTCCTTCGGTTTTTATGGATATCCAGGATCCTGCCGGTGCCGTCTCTTTTTACCCTTATCTTTACCTCTTCTCCTTCAAGAACAGCGTTGTATTTGAACTCAAGACCTTCGAGGCCAGAATCATCTTTCCCTGTAAAGCCGATGACCTGGGCCGCCAGGTTGCGATTGGGGTAAAATCGTTTGGAATCGTTCTTAAGATATAGTCCCTGGATATCCAGATCCCGTATTTGCTGGGCCTGGGCCGGGGAAACCTTCCTGGCAATCACGGCAAATCGTCCCTCTCTGGACAAGGTTGCCTTTAAATCGGTTTGTTTAATGTCTAAAATTTTTGAAAGCGCCGCAGCTGTTCGGGACGGTTCCAGAATTTGGGAGGGATCTGCCGTTATGGTGGGGGCATCAATACTGGTCCCCAATTTGTTGAGGTGACGATCCAGGATTTGACCTCTTTCTCCTTTGATGGTGAGATATTTTGAATAGCCCTGTTCGGCTTTTCGGGTCAGGTCATGGGACTTGAAAATTTGAACCTCAAAGGCTCTGGCTCCCAACAGGAAAACAGACCCCACCAGCAGGGCCTGGATCAAAAGAACCCGGCGTTTGATTCGTTTTTTTTCGGGGGTTTTTCCCATTATCGATCCTCACCTGAAAGATAAATGGTCTGGCTAAATGTATCGGGTGAAAGTCCCAGGTGGGTCCTGGCAATTCGGGTGATTCTGGCGTCTGATTTGAGCCGGTCCCTTTCAACAGACAAGGCTCGTCCATAGGACAGGCTCTTTGTGATACCTGCCTGGGCATTGGATATTCTTACAATGGCCTGGGTAGACTCCGTCCTGACCCATGCATGGACCATGAGTTCACAAAACAGGACCAAAATAAGTGCCAGCCACCTGTATCCGACGCGTTGACTCGGTTGTGTTTTGTGTTTTATTGTCATGGGGCCCTCGTTTATAATTTTTCGGCCACCCGAAGTTTAGAACTTCGGGCCATGGGGTTTGCATCGATTTCTGCCTGTGTCGGGATCAATGGTCGTTTGAAAATTGAGCGTATCTGGGGAACAAATCCGCACATGCACCGGGGAAACTCCCTGGGGCAGGTACATCCGTTCTCAAAGCTTCTTAAGCTGTGCTTGACAATGCGGTCCTCAAGGGAATGAAAAGAAATAATGCAGACCCGGCCGCCTTTTACCAGCAGAGAGGGAAGTGATTTCATAAAGGTTTCAAGTTGGTCCAGTTCCTGGTTGACCTCAATTCTCAGGGCCTGGAACACCCGGGTGGCTGGATGAATTTTTTGTTTAAAGGCAAGCTTGGCAGGGGTTGCGTCCACAATAATCTGGGCCAGTTCTTTACTGGTTTCAATGGGGGCTTCCATTCGTCTTTTTACAATGGCCCTGGTAATTCTCCTGGAAAGTTTTTCTTCTCCAAACTTGAAAAAAATATTAACCAGGTCTTTTTCCGCATATGTGTTTACAATCTGTCTTGCTGTCAGGGGGGTGCGGATATCCATTCGCATATCCAGGGGTTCGTTTTTATTAAAACTAAAGCCGCGCATGCCGTTCACAAGCTGGTTAAAGGAAAAGCCCAAATCAAGGAGGATGGAATTAACACCGTCGATGCCGTTGGATTGCAGGATTTGGGGTAGACTTGCAAAGTTGCTGTGGAACAGCTGGACGTTTTTTTCAAAGGGAGACAATACTTTTTTCGCGTTGACAATGGCATCCATGTCCTGGTCAATACCGATGAGCATTCCATTGGGAAGGATGGACTTGATCGTTGAAAGCGCATGACCTGAACCACCCAGGGTACAGTCCACGCAAATATTTCCGGGTTTCAGGTTTTGATACTCATGCACTTCTTTTGGCATGACAGAGGTATGTTCAAATCCCATTTTTACAACCCTATGGAAGCAATTTCTTCTTGTACTTCCTCTTTTTCAAGTTCCTGCTCCATTTTAAGGTTTTCCTGATCCCATTTCTCCCGTGACCAGATTTCAAACCGATTCAGGACACCCACAAGGACAATCTCTTTGTCAATATCAGCATAGGTTCTCAAGCTCTGGGGGATGAGAATCCGATCCTGCTTATCACATTTCAACGGGCATGCATTGCCAAGAAAAAACCGTTTGAATTTTTCCATGATGGCACTTCTTGCCGCACGGATTTTTTGTTCAAGATTCTTCCATTCGTCAAAGGTGTAGGCATAGATACAGCCGTCCTTGATAGAAACCACAACCCCGTATTCATCATCAGCCTTCAAGACCTTCCGGAACCTTGCCGGAATGATAATCCTGCCTTTTGGGTCAATTGTATGAAAGGAGCTTGATCGAAACACTTAATTTAAGCCTCAATAAAAATTACATCCACTTTCCACCACCATGGGTCACACTTTTACGAAAAATGAACTTTATGTCAAGGGAAAAATACAATTTTATTTAATATTATTGTTATAAGCCCCAGTTTAAAGGGAATTAGATATGGTGTCGTAAAGGGGAGTAAAGTGGGTGTAAATTTTTATCGCCATGAACCCAAGGGGGAAGAGGTTAAAAATAGATGTAAAGTCAATGGGTTATTGTAATTGTTTTTTTTTGGATGTGAAATAACAACAACACAAGGGGGGGCGAAGTGGAGTGGATTGAAGGGGGGGCTGGGACTATTTTTTTTATGTTTCCCTGGAATCGGAAGTGGCAGACTCTAAATTCCCTGGTCCAGGTCAGAAAGAGGTAAGCTATAGTGCGCTGGAAATTGTCTGGCGGGTATTCTCCATTATCTCATCCAGCTGGTCCATCCCATGTGCTGCTACATATATGGGCCGATGGACTATTATGTCAACGCTTCCAGGGGTCAGATCAAGTGAATCCGGGGGCAGGACCTTATAAGAATTTTTAACCGTGATCGGCAGAATGGGAAGCCCGGTTTCCATGGCAAAGATAAAGGCCCCTTTTTTAAAGGGCATGACCTTTCCATCCCGGCTCCTTGTTCCTTCAGCAAAAAAGAGGACCGAGGACTTTTTCGATAATTTTCCCTTGGCCGTTTCTATGGATTTGATGGCAGTTCCGGGATTGCCACGGTCAACGAAAATACATCCCAATTGTCGACAGGCCGGCCCGAAAACCGGTATCTCCCCCAATTGTTTTTTCATCACCCATTTTATTTTAAGCCCGATGAACCCATGGATCATGGGGATGTCTGCCATGCTTTGATGGTTGGCCACCACCACATAGGCGTGGTGGCGGGTATAATTTTTTTTGCCCTGGATACGGACCCTCAGAGGGGCAATGGCGCAGCACAGGCGGGACCAGGTAACCGCAAGAATATCAGCGGCATCCTGGCTGAAGACAAACCCCACAACAATACAAATCAGCCCCAACAGCATGGTAATGAAAAACACAAAAGGAATCACCACCAGCCATTTATAGGGCTGATATGCTATTTTAAGCGAGGCATTCACTCGTTGTTTGTTTGTTTCTCTTCCGCGTCAAGTCCTGCCAGTTTGTCCGCATAAGACAGGATATCTTTTCCTTTATACGACTCCAGGACAAAGGGGTATGGGCTCATGGAAGAGGTCCCGACCAGTGTGTCCCCATTGTTCCTCTCAAAGAGGCTTAAAACAATCGGGGGCTTGTTTTCAAGGATTATTTTAAGAAGGGGGGACTTTTTTTCCAGATCCTCCTTGGACAGGCTGTCTGAAAAATGCTTACATGTCAGGGCTGAAAGGGAGGACACGAGATTGGTCAGGGCCTCCTTGTCCGGAGACCCATCTTCAAACTTCCAGGAAACAGGGATCTTCTTGGTATCATCCTTTGAAGGGACGGCGGTCAAAATTTTGGATACCCCGCCCTTTTCGATGGTGATTTGTTTGATGGCGTCTTCCTTAAAGGTCAGAACCTGTTTATCCCTCAGTGTTTCAACCGAGGTATTAAAATCATTTTGAAAATTTTGATCTGCCTGATAAATCCGGGTGTCGCCTGCCAGCATGATAAAGGTATGGTTTCCGCTGGGGGCTGTTTTTCCTATTTTAAAGGAGAGCAGCAACTGGTCTCCTTTGAAGGCCGTGACTTCGATGAAATGGTCATCATCGAGCTCATACCGGCTGATATCCCGGCTTTCGGAAATAAGACCCGAGACCTTGAGGTTTCGGGTCACATCCAGCAGTTTATTGACCGCTGCCATGTCTGCGGCATATTTTTTGTCCGATTTTTTGTCCGATTTTTTATCTGAGACCCCCCAGGTATCCGCTTCTTTTGTCAGCTCAATGGGCGTCTTTTTACGGGTAATAATCAGTCGGTCAATTTCCCCTCGTTCAATTTTAACGGGTTCCGGCAGGGTGTAATTTTGCTGGTCGTCCTTTTTGAATACAAGATAGGCGCTCAATGCAAAGATGAGCAGGACCAGAATTAAATATTCTTTTTTCATTATGGTGTTATTCCTTGTTAGGCGTTAAACATCTTTGAGATTTTTTTCTTTCTTGCCTTTCTTGCCATGAGGACTCCCAGGCCGAAAAGGACCACCAGAATCGGCAGGACCACGATATTAACCGTTTTGATAATTGTCCGGGTAACCGGGGCGATTTGGGCAAGGGGATTTAAGGTCTGTTGTTTGCTCCTCATGCTGGCAATCTGATCTTCACCATTCAGGTGGTCAATGACATTCAAAAGAAAGGTGGCATTGGTGGATCGGCCCCCGGGATCCAGCATATTATCTGCAAGCATCTGGGAACAGCCCAGGACAAAAATTTTAACCGGTTTTGATGATTCTATTACCTTATTTTGGGCCACAAATCCTTGGGGGAGGCTCGTGTCTGAGCTATTGCCCTTCTCGGTTGCGCTTTCCCCCTGGCTTTCCTGGGGGATCTCTTTTTCTCCCAATGCCTTTGCCGGAATATCTTTTCCCGCAAAATAACTTGTAAACCGGCCTTCCAGAACATATGCCAGATCATGGGTTGCAAATGCTTCGGGGGCACTTGGCGGGGTAATGAACATGGGGTTCAGGTTGATCATGCCTTCCATGAGCCAGGCCTGGTCCGAGGATGCCAAAAGCCTTGTGGCAGTAACCTGATCTGTTTTGATGTTTTCAGGTTCCAGGGTTAAAGGCGAGATCTGCATGGCAACCAGCCCCTTGATATTGTTCATAAATTTCGGGGTGTTGTTAATGGAGTCTTCCTTTAACATGGGAGCAAAATAGATGGTTTGTTCACCCCCTCCCTGGTTTTGAGGGAGCTGGTGCTTATAGGCCTCCTTGTCCAGAACATAGGCCGGTTTCATGCTGATGCCGTAATGGGTGAGTAATTTTTCCAGGCCTGTGTCTAAGGGGATATACTGGGGGGGCATACCCATGCCGCCCTGGGGCATGATTTCATTGAAGGCATCGCCAAAAAAAGCAATATTGGTCCCCTTCATCAGGGCCTGATCAATTTGAAACAATTCATAATCGGAAAATTTTTGGGTCGGTTTTGCAATGATCAGGCAATTTAGCCCATCGGGAATGGCGGTTTCCTTTAGTGCAATGGATTTTATGTCATATCGTGACGACAAAAGCGTGTTAAATACCTGCAGCCCATTTCCTTGCCTGCCCTGCATCATGGCCATTCTGTCTTGCCCCAGCACCGGGGTCCCGTGGTCGGCGAGATATCCGATGGTCTTGTTGATGCCGATCATTTTTTCCATGATGGCGGTCATTTCGTCTTCAAGCGCTTTTGGGTCGGCCATCTGATAGGTGGTGCCGATTATGGGCAGCTCCATTGAGGAGATAAGGGGGAGGGTGGAGACCTCACCTTTGTATTCCATGACAAGACCCGCTGCCCCCTGTCCGGCTGCAATATTTTTGTCGGAAATTTGTGGCCAGGACATGGCCATGAGATCATAGCGTTTGGCAATGGTTTCCATCTCTTGCTTGGTGTTCATGTCAAGATGTTTAAATTCAAAGATATTAAGATTTTTGGCGTTAAGGGCTTCAATGGCTTCTTTTACCTCGGTGGCCAGTTGCGGTAGCTGGTCAAGGCCGATGAGGGGGGCTATGGTGTTCAAAGAAGAGGATAGATACAAGGTGACATGGATTTTGTCCTCTTGGCGCAACAGGGCACTGACCTTGTTGTTCAATTTTTGTATGGCGGTTGTCAGCTGATATTCAAGCCCGTCGGTGGTGGTGATGGCGCCGATTCTTTCGATGAGGTCTCCGTGGGTGATGACAAGGCCCATGTAAGCATTTTTGAATTTGAGCTCATCATTTTCCATGACCCGGATCTGGACCGGCTGTAGCCCATAATTTTTCGCAATTTCCCGGTTGTCATCCGCCTGCTTTGTGAGATCTCCTTGTTCCGAAGACACATTGTAAAAGGTGTAGTTAAACTGTCGTCCTGCGCTTGCCGCGTACTCAACCAGCAGATCCCGAAGATACCGTTCGGTATTGTTGTGGGGGGCCGGCAGGTCCTTGGAGAAAAAAACGTTGATGCTCAAGGGTTCGGACAGGGTTGCCACGGCCTCTTTACTGGCATCGGACAGGGAGTAAATCCCGTTTTTGGTCAGGTCTGCCCTGAAGAACAGGGAGCGTCCTGCAATATTGACCAGTATAATTATGGCTATATAGAGGATAAATTTGAAATAATGTTCTCTGGATGGATTACCCATTGTGTCTCCTTAGTTCTTCTCATGCATAACAATATAGGTTGAAAAAATAAAAACAAAGACCAGGCTGATAAAATAAAGGATATCCCGGGAGTCGATAATGCCCTTGGAAATATTTGTGAAATGGGAATTGGCCCCAATATATTCGATGAGGGCCGTAAGTTTTGCGGGTACAAAAAAAAGCATCCGGTCAAGGATGGTAAGGGTAAAGCAAAGGGCGCATCCAATGATAAAGGCAACAATTTGATTTCGGGTCAGGGCCGAGGCAAAAATCCCCATGCTGCAATAGGCCGCTGCCAGCAAAATAGCGCCGAAATATCCGCCAATGACAGGTCCTGGATCCACGTCCCCGATAAAGGAGATAAAAAGAGGATAGGCCAGGGTGGGAAGCAGCATGGCTGCCGTAAAAAGGGTGGCGGCTAAAAATTTGCCAATGGCAATGTCTGTAAAAGAGACGGGCATAGTGAGAAGGGTTTCATAGGAGCCCACATTCTTTTCCTCTGAAAAGAGCCGCATGGTAATGGCCGGGATAAAAAAGGAAAAGGTAATGGGCAAAAAAGAGAAAAAATCCCTTAAATCTGCTCTGCCGAAAATAAAAAAGGTGGAAAAGAAAAACCACCCGCTCACAATCAAAAACAGGGCGATGACAATATAGGCAATGGGGGATATGAAATAATCTTTAAACTCTTTGGCCGCAATGGTTGAAATTTGTGTCATCATTTAAATCTCCTCCCTTGTCAGTTCCTGGAATATTTTTTCAAGGGCCTGGGATTCTTTGGCAAGTTCCGTCATGATCCAGTCTGTTTGTTTTATTTTCAGGTAGATTCTGGATCTGATGTCTGTTGTGTCTGATTTATCATTTGGATCTCTGATTTCAAAGGAAACCATATTTTGTTCAAGGGGAACAATGGGGGTTATTTCCAGTGTGTCGCCAATGGCCGAAAGCAGCTCCAGGGCTTGGCTTTCAGTGGGACCTGCCAGGGAGAGGCGGATGAACGAGGCCTGGGTTGCATTTTTTTTCAGTTGGGACGTGGTATCATTTGCCACCACCTTCCCCTTGTTGACAATGGCAATCCTGTCACAGGTTGCCTCTGCCTCACTTAAAATATGGGTGGAAAAAATAATGGTTTTTTCCTTTCCAATGGACCGGATGATGTCCCGGATTTCTGCAATCTGGTTGGGGTCAAGGCCCGAGGTGGGTTCATCCAGGATTAAAATCTCGGGGTCGGTCATCATGGCATGGGCAATGCCCACCCGTTGTTTCAATCCCTTGGAAAGGGTGGAGATGGGTTTTCCCATGATGGCGGAAAGGCCACATAATGCTGACAGTTCCCTGAAGCGTGCCTCTCTTTTTGCCGGATTACGGATTCCTTTTATTTTGGCAACATAGGTGAGGTAATCATATACCAGCATGTTGTGATACAGGGGGGCTGATTCAGGGAGATAGCCGATCAGGGATTTTATCTCCAGGGTATCTTTCCCCATTGCAAGGTTGTTGACCGTGATGCTGCCGGAACTGGGCTTAAAAAAACCCGTGAGCATTTGTAGGGTGGTTGTTTTCCCTGCACCGTTTGGACCAAGAAGCCCGAGTATTTCTCCGGGCTGGACTGTCAGGCTGATATTATCAACCGCACAAAAATCATTATAATACTTGGTCAGATTTTGAACATCTATCAATGCGTCCTCCTTAATCAGTCATAAATATTAGGGTAATAAATGAAATGATAAATTTGTTTAAAAGTCTTCTAACACTTTGCTTTTTTCCAGGAACTCATTAACCTCCTGGGTGGTTTTTCTTGCCATGGCCACGGTCTTTTCAAAACGCCGGCAAAAAGGGTCATCAATACCCAAAACTTTTGTTGCGTGTTCAAAGAGAGCTTCTCCTTCTATAAAATGGGCGGCCATTTGTTTGTGGAGTTTTTTACGTTCCTGGTGGCGCAGTTTTTCCGCCATTATTACCGATTCTAGTTTTTTAACAGAATATTCAACCAAAGCATCTCTGGGCATGTCATAGGTCTGAGAAATGGTGCTCAGGGCATCAATGGTTTTACGGCTCAGGACAAAGGTCTTCTGACGTCTGGGGATTTTTTGAAATTGTCGGATCCGGATGGTTTTGGCAATGTCGGAAAGGGCAGCCATGTCTTCAATGATATGATCAAACAAGGATTTTTGTTTGATGCCCATGTGTATGGCCACAAGCCCGATGGAATCAATGGCTTTCTGGGATAGCTTAAATGTTGCTCTTACCGATTGTTTCCCCCTCAGGTCAAACATGGCGGGTCCGAGAAACGGATCCTCTATTTTGGACATGATGCCTCCTTTCCGGGGCTTAATTATTAAATACACCTCAATACAAAAAGTAATATTGATTGATTATGATCTGAAGTTTACAATAAAAGTGAATCGGGATCAATACAAAATTTCTGGATGACCAAAATGTAATTTAATCAATGGAACGGACTTTTTCTTCGGCTTTACGGGCTTTGTCAAGATACCCTTTTGTTTCAGGATTATGTGGGTTTATGTTTAATGCCTCCTTCCATTTCTCAATGGAAGCCTTTATATCTCCCTGCCCGAAAAGCTGTAGCCCTTCATTTGTGAGAAGTTTACCCAATTTTTTCTTTATGGTTTTATGGGAAGGCACAATATCAAGGCCCTGGAGCCAGGAAGTCTTTGCAAGGGTCAGCTGTCCTTCCTCAAAATAGGCTTGGCCTGTCATTAAATAATATTTCGCCAGGTTTAAATCTTCTTTTGCCGGGCCTTTGCTGATTTTTTCTTTTTTCCGAAGGGGTTTTAGATTTTTAGGTGTTTCTTTTAAGTCGATGGCGTCCAGATTCTGTTTTAGTAGGAGAGATGGTTTGTGGTCGGGATATAATTTAAGCACTTCGTCAAGATGATTTCGGGCCTTGTCTTTATGACCGTTTAACAATTCGACAATGCCTTTTTGCAAATACCATTGAGCCGTGACAAGCCGATCATTGATACGCCAGAGTAATTTTCTGGCCGACAGATCTTCCAACAGCTTGGGATCTGCCTCAAGCATTGCCATCAACGCTTTGTCATATTGTCTGTGTTCATAAAGCTTTTGGGGGTCCATATTTTTAGCGGCAGTGGCAGCATGGGGTATTGCTTTGGTTTCAACCGGTTTGCTGTTTAAAAAAGTGTTCCCTGCACAGGCGTTTAAAAACAAGCCCATGAAGAGGATTAGAAAAGGCAAGATACGGTTCATTGACAACTCCTAGTTTAAGGCAGCCGGATTCTTTGTCGTGGATGCCTTTGAAAAGGTCTCATCATAAAGCCACACCCTTCCCCGACTGGAGATTTCAAGGCGTTCGTCCAGGGACTCACGGTTCTCAAAGAAGGGCTGGGCTTCCAGGAAAGCATCCACAATATCAGGATCAAACTGGTTGCCTCGTTCTTCTTTTATAATACCCAGGGCTTTTTTTTCTTCCATATGTCTTCTGTAGGGACGGTTGGACGTCATGGCATCATAACTATCTGCAACTGCCAGGATTTTTCCTGCCCGAGATATTTGATTTCCGTGAAGACCATTGGGGTATCCCTTGCCGTCAAACCGTTCATGGTGGACAATGATAATCTCCCTTTCTTTGGATAGAAACAGCACTGGTTCTAAAATTTCCCAGGCAATCATGGGGTGACGGGCAATGTGATTGAATTCATCTGAATCAAGACGGCCGGGCTTGCAAAGGATTTCCTTGTCAACACCGATTTTCCCCAAATCATGCAGCTGGCCGGCCAGAACCAATTGTTTTACAAAGGCCTTGTCCATTCCCATGTGAAGGGCGATTTGTTCTGAATAATAGGCGACTCGGTCACAATGTCCCCTTGTATAGGGATCACTTGCTTCCACAGCAGCACTGAGAGCCATGACAGACTGAAGGTATCCTTCTTCCGCGTTTTGGTTTGCCTGGTCCAGGCCTTGGGCCATCTTATTAAATACCTTACCCAGTTTTCGGAGTTCTTCTCCTCCGCGTTCATGAACCCGCACACTCAGATCACCCTGTCCAATTTTAACGGCAGCCTGACTCAGGATGCCCAAAGGTTCAAGCTGATTGCCGATGACATGGATGATGAGATAACAGCCAAAACCGCTGAACAACAGAGCTGCTGTAAAAATTCCCATCCCAAGCTTTGCGGTTTTTTCAAGCATGGGTGATATATCCATTGTCAGCAAAGCAGTGCCGATTTTTTTGCCGTTGACTAGAATCGGTTTGCTCTCTGTTAATTGATTCTTCGCTGGGATTGTGGTTTTTTTCAGCACACTATTTCCGGGAAGAACAGCGTTCCCTATCTTTTTGATATCCGAATGGATCAGTGCCTTTCCTTCATGATCCAAAATACCGGCAGACAAGACACCGGGGTTTTTAAGTTCGGTAAAGACCAACACGCTCAGTTGCATTTCATCACTGTCCAACAATGCGGCACCGGCATTTATGGCAAGGTTTTTAGATAGGGTGCCTGCATTTTCTTTGAGCTGGTTGAAAAGAAACTCTTTTTTGTAATCATAAAAGGTGACACCGGCCATGATGGACAATGCAATGGTGGCGGAACAAAACAATGCACTTAGCTTGAATTTTATTGTTCTGAAAATTGTTGATTTTTTTAAGTGAAGTGTCAAACGCTACCTATCTTAAATGTTAGAAAAAAATCTATATATCTATAGAAATCATCTGGTTATGTCAAGATAATTATTCAGATACAGCTCTCCAAAAATAGACTGCAAATCCAGAAGCCAAGAACGGCAATGATGAAAATCGTCTCCTTGCCGCTGGGCTCAAATTCAGGGTCGGTCCGGTCCTCACCATAGCACCTGGCTTCCATGGCAAGGATGAGGTGATCGGCGGACAAAAAGGTTTTTTTTAAGAGGGGCAGGGTCAGGCGGGTAAACCGTTTTACCGGGTTTTTCTCCAGGTTTCCGCACCGGGAATGGATGGCATTACGGGTTTCTTCGGCCTGTTGTAAAATAAGGGGCAAAAAACCCAGGGCAAGGCTGATCATAACGGCCACCCGTTTTTCCGGAACAAAGGGGATGGGTTTTAAATACCATTGGGCCGCATTCTTCAGACTGGCAGATCGGGTGGTGGCAGAAAATAGAAGCCCCGTGATCATGACCAGGAAGAATCGAAGGGCAACAAGGGCTCCTTGGTAAAGACCCTGGGAGCTTATGGTTATCCCATGGAAGGAAGCAAGAGAATTCCCGGGTATGGCCATTCCCCGGGCAAGGATGATCAAGGATAGCAACAAGATAAAATATTTCAGGTGTTTCAAGGTGTGCCCCATTGGAAGTCTGATTTGTTTCAGGAAAAAAAACAGTATCACAAGGCAGATGAAACAGGCAGGGAAGCCTGCATTCAATATGGCAAGGCTCATCATGCAGACCAGGAAAAATTTGCACCGGGGATCCAGGCAATGCAGGCTTGAACTGCCCGGTCTGAACATAAAGGGATTTAAGGTCGCCATGGGGGAGAGCTTTCCGTGATTTTACAGGTACAGGGTTCTTTTATTCCATGGGATTCAAGTTTTCCCAGCAGGCCTGCAATTGATCCGTCTTCCACAAGCCGGCCGTCTGCCATGATGAGCAGGCGGGAGGCACAGTTCAAAAGTGTTTCCACGTCATGGGTTGCCATGATGATGGTCTGGCCCTTTTTGTTCAGATCAAAAATAAGGGTCAAAAGGGATTGGGTGCCCGGGTAGTCCAGGTTGGCAAAGGGTTCGTCAAAGATAATGATCTCAGGATCCATTGCCAGGATGCCGGCTATGGCCAGTTTTCTTTTTTCGCCGCCGGAAAGGGTGGCCGGATTCCGGTCTTTTAATCCGATCAGACCCAGTTGATCCAGTATCTGAGTGACCTTTCTATTAATAAGGCTGCGCTCAAGGTTTAAATTTTCAGGGCCAAAGGCCACCTCGTCAAATACAGTGTCCCCTACAATTTGGGTATCTGCATCTTGGAATACCATGCCGATGGTTTTTCGGGTGAGGGTCAGATCCTTTAAAATATTTTTCCCATGGAGTTGAATCTCTCCTTTTGAGGGCCTGAGAAGACCGTTTAAATGTCTTATCAGGGTTGTCTTCCCCGAACCGTTCTGGCCGGCCAGGATGATAAAATCCTGCTTGAAAATAGAAAAAGTAATATCGAAGATTCCACTGTTTCCATCGGGGTAGCTGTGGGTGAGGTGCTTTATTTCAAGAAGGGGGATTGCCATGTGAAATACCTTTACCTGCCTTTTATCCTGGGATTTTTTGTTTGGATATCGGTTCTTTTTGGTCTCGGCTATTTAATCAGGGGCCTGATTTTTTTTGCCATAAAGGCTGCCGCCGCAATTTTCAGCCCATCCCCGATTAAAAAAGGAACCATGCCGGCAGCAATCGCTTTTTGCCAGGACAGGGAAAAGGCCATTTTTAACCAGGGAACACCAATGGCATAAACAACTAAAGAGCCCGTTATCATGGCAAGCACATCTGCTGTAATACTTTTTTTTTGTCCCTTTGAAATGGTGCCGGTTATAAAAACTGCCGGCAGATACGCAAGGAGGTATCCGCCGGTGGGCCCGAATAATTTTCCGATACCAGAGGTGCCCCCGGCAAAAACAGGGAATCCTGCAAGGCCGATCAGAAGATAGATACCCACACAGGCAAGTCCCCAGACAGGACCCAGAATGATCCCGGCCAGCAGGACAAACATGTTCTGCAAGACAATGGGGACAGGCCCCATGGGGATGGCGATAAAGGCACCCATGGCGATCAGGGCGACAAAAAGGGCAGTATATACGGTCATTTTAAGCTGGCTGGAAGGGGGCATCATTTTTCCTTTTATGTGTGGAAACAATCACCATAAATTATTTTTTTCCGATTTTGCTGGTCATCTTCAATGATCAATGCGCCAGTTTCATCTACATCAACGGCGGTTCCTTCATGGAAGCTGTCAAAGGTCTCAACCCGGACGCGGCTGCCGAGGGTGCTGGTTTGTTCTTTCCATTGAGCGATTATTTTTGTGGGATTAATGGTTTGAATTCTGTTTTTAAATTCCAATAAAAAAGCGGTCAGAATTTGTTTGCGGGACACCTTCTTTTTCAAAATATTTTTCAGGGAAACAGCTTTAAATTCTTTGTTGGAAGGATCATTATTGACATTGATGCCAATGCCGATCACCAAAAACTGAACCATGTCCCCACGAGTTTCCATCTCCGAGAGCATGCCGGAAAGTTTTTTTCCCTCGAGCAAAAGATCATTGGGCCATTTTACACTGATATCCAGATCAAATAATTTTTTTAACACCCGGGACAGGCTCAGGGATGCTGCAAAATTGTAGATATACACCAGGGGCGGTGGTTCAAGGGGCTTTAGGATAAGGGTAAACCAGAGTCCGCCTTTATCGGATACCCATTCCCGGTTGAGACGGCCCCTTCCCTTTGTCTGGTGCTCGGCCACCACACAGCTTAAATGGGGGGTGCCTTCCCTGGCAAGGATTTTGGCTATGTCCATGGTGGTTTCAACTTCCTGGAAATGGTGGATCTGTTCCCTGACAGACGGCTCAAAACAAAAGGGAAGCAGCAGGTCTTCGGGGTGGGGAAGTGCATATCCATTGGGCCCGGAATCAATGGCGAAACCACTTTGTTTTAACGCCGCAATATGTTTCCATACCGCCACCCGGGAAATACCCGTTGCCTCACTGATTTTTACCCCGGATATTGTGCCGCCACCATGCCGGTAAAGCAGTTCCAGGATCATCTGTTTTTTATCTATTGTCTTGTTAACCATAATAAGAATAGTTGGTTAACAAGATTCGGGGAACAGGTCAAGAAAAATTTTATTCCGATCAGTGAAATTGGGATCTAAAAAACAATGTAAAACATGGTAAAAAAATGGAATCTGTAGTATTTGTGATGGGACGAAGGCAGTCCCCGAGAAGATAGGTGAACAGGCTCAAGCACTAATAAATATCGAGTTGGAAATACGATGGTGTCAATACAGCAAAGGATTCTGGTAGTAGATGATGATGAAGCCATCAGAGATGCATTGATGGAAATTTTGGAAGATGATTATGATGTCACAAGTGTCGACAGCGGGTTCAAAGCCCTTGCCCAGATCAAAGCCCAGATATTTGACCTTATTTTTCTGGACATTGTCATGCCTGAAATGGATGGGATTGAAACCTTAAAGCAGATCAAGGCCCATGACAAAAATCTGGATGTCATTATGATTTCTGCTGTGGATCGCGCCCAGGAAGCCACGGATTCAATTCGGCTGGGTGCCTATGACTATATTACCAAACCATTTGACCATGAAATTATATTGAACCGGGTGGACAAGGTTTTGTTAAATCGGAACCTTGTAAAAGAGGTCCGCTTTCATCGTTCCGAGGCTGCTTCCGGGGCGGAAAAGACCCAGATTATCAGCCGATCAAAAAACATGGCCCTGGTTTTTGATTTGGTTGAAAAAGTGGCAAAAACATCCAGTAATGTACTGATCACAGGTGAGAGCGGAACGGGTAAGGAGCTTATTGCAAGGGCCGTTCACAGGTCAAGTCTCCGTCACGAAAAACCCTTTGTTGCCATTAATTGTGCGGCCATACCGGCAGAACTCATGGAAGCCGAGTTGTTCGGTCATGAAAAAGGTGCCTTTACCGGCGCTCACAAACAGAGCATGGGCAAATTTGAATTTGCCCACCAGGGCACCATTTTTCTGGATGAAATTTCCAGCTTGAAATCTGAGTTCCAGGCAAAGTTGCTAAGATTTATCCAGGAACGCGAATTTACCCGGGTGGGCAGCCATCAAACCATTAAGGTGGATGTCAGAATTGTGGTGGCCACCAACACCAGCCTGGATGAGATGGTCAAGGAGGGGACGTTCAGAGAGGATCTTTATTTCAGGCTGAATGTGGTGCCGGTACTGCTGCCACCCCTTCGCAGCCGCAAGGGGGATGTTCCCATTCTGGCCGATTTTTTTCTGGACCGGTTTAACCGTCAGATGAATAAACGCATAAAAGGATTTACGCCGGATGCCATTGCCGTGCTCGAAGCCTATCCCTGGCCCGGCAATATCCGGGAACTGGAAAACCTTATCGAACGGATGGTGGTGTTGGGGGAAGAAAACCAATTTATTGATGAGAAAGATCTACCCTTTGATCTTTTGTTCCATGGGGAATCTGAACGAGGGGAGCAAAAAGGGACTAGGGAAAACAAGGGATTGGTCCAGGCCCGCCACGCCTTTGAACGTCTTTACATCCTGCGGGCCCTTCAAAATTGCAGGTGGAACCAGACCATGGCAGCAAATATTCTGGGTATTCATAGAAATACCCTTATTCAAAAAATGAAAGCCCTGGATCTTGCCCGGGACCAGCGGGAGGATTAATCTTGTATTCCCGGCAGACGAATTGAAAAACAACTGCCCTGG
Source organism: Desulfoconvexum algidum (assembly GCF_055382125.1). Lineage (NCBI taxonomy): Bacteria > Pseudomonadati > Thermodesulfobacteriota > Desulfobacteria > Desulfobacterales > Desulfobacteraceae > Desulfoconvexum > Desulfoconvexum algidum. The sequence goes on from NZ_AP042394.1 coordinate 1,353,244, forward strand.
TCTTCCTGGCTTTTTGCTTCGATCTGTCCCCCATGTTCCGAGATAACCTTGTGGGTGATGGCCAGTCCCAGTCCGGTTCCCTTTGCCTTGGTGGTAAAAAATGGGGTGAAAATACTTTGGGCCAGATCTGGTGAAAACCCGGAGCCTGTGTCTTGGAAATATAAGGTTACCCATTTGTCCTTGCACGAGGCACCAACGGTTAGCGTTCCCCCATCCGGCATGGCCTGTGCCCCATTTTTAAGCAGATTTATAAATACTTTTTCAAGCTGATCTGAATCCACCATGACCCTGGGCAATTCATTGGGAACCTCCCATTGGCAGTCAATACCCCTCTCCATAAAATCGGCTTCCATTAATTCAATGCTCTGTTCCAGCAATGCCCGGATATCTGTCCGTTTGAAATTGAATTTGGGGGGCCGTGACAACTCTAACAGTTCTTCAATGAGATTGTTGAGCCGGTTGATCTCCCTGGGAACGGTTCTTTGAAATTTTTCCAGGAAACCTGGTTTTTTGATTTTTTTGGGCAGCAGTGCCACATAGGTTTTGATGGCAGAAAGGGGATTTCTGATTTCATGGGCCATGCCGGCAGCCAGGGTTCCCAAATCTGCAAGCCGTTGGCTCTGTCGGATTTGCGCTTCTAATTTTTTTAGCACCGTAATATCGTTGAGGTTAAAGATGATCTGACGGGGTTTCTTTTGATCGGATTCAAGAATACCGGCACCGACCAGCAGCACCTGGGTCGTGTCATCTCTTTGCAGATGGATTTCTTGTTGGCTTCTGGTGGAAGGTTTTTCAAGGGATTGTCGCAGATAGTCTGCAAAGGGTATCTCTTGACTGAAAAGTTCCAAAACATGACACCCTTTTACAACTTTGCTATTGGAAAGACCCAAGATGGTATGGGCCGCCGGATTTATGGCCGTAACAATCCCCTCCACATCAACAGCCAAAAGGCCGTCCCCCATTGTGGCGAGTATTTTCTCTGCATATTGCTGCAATTGTTGGATCTCTTTGAGCTGGTTTTCCAATTGCTGTTTTTGAGCAAGGGTTTCCTGGATCATAAAGGAAAAATTGTTTGCCAGAATTTCCACCTCATCCCGGGTGTGAATGGAAATGGATTGTTTTAAATTGCCCTGAGCAGCTTCAATAGTAGCGTTTACCAATGTTTCCAAAGGCCTTGTGACCCGCTGGGCAACCCAGTTTGCGATCAAGATCCCAATGGCAAGGGCCAGGGATCCCAGGATAAGGATACTCCAGAGGGTCTGGCGGATTTGCTGGTGCATCAGTTCAAGGGATAAACGGATCCGGATGGTTCCCCATTGGTCTTGGGAACCGGGGAGGTAAACAGGCACCGCCACATCCATCACCGGGGTGTGGCCGGGTTCAGGCACCTGGACGGTTACCAAGGGTTTTTTTGCCTCAATTGCCTTCAGGCTGATTTCGTCGGTCAGGAGGGTGTTTTGTAGATCGGGTCTTCCGCTGTAACCGGCAACCCTCCCCTCCTTGTCATGGATAATGACATAAAAAATTTCAGGATTGTTTACCGCCTGGTTTACCAGTTTTTCCAGGGCAACATAGTTATAGGTGATCAAGTGATCAACGGATATGGCAGCAAGATTTTTTGCAATGGCCAGTCCCTGTCTTTCAATCCGACCCTGTATGGTTCGGGTTTGCATGATTCCCAGAACAAGGGCAAGGGTGGTCAGCAAAAGGAGAAGCATGAGGGATGTGATGAGGATGAATCGATAGCGCAGGGACACAAATTTGGGTTTTTTAAAATTTTTTCCTTTGCCGCGGGACAACGTCCTCTGTGGTTTTATCAGGCTCACGTATTTCCTTTATCTGGTTTCACTTGCTCGTTGGGAATTTGTCCAGCCAAATTCGGTTGAGGGGCATGGTATGGGCTCCCAGGGCGCTTACATTAACGGATTTAACATAGGGCTGATACACCCGGTCCACGCTCATATAAAAAAGCGGTATAAGGGGCGTCGATGCCATTATGCTGGCTTCGATTTTTTGATACATCCTGGCTCGCTCAACCGGGTCTACGATTCCCCTTGCAGTTAAGAGCAGTTTGTCCACCTTCTCATCTTGAAATTTCATAAAATTGCTGGGCGATTCAGAGGCAAAAAGAGAATATAAAAAACTGTCCGGGTCGGGCATATCCGCTGACCAGGCATACCGGTAAATTTGAACCTTGTCTGATTTTAGATAGGCTTCAAATTTATCCCAATCTGTTATGTATTTAATCTTGATCTTTAATCCGAGTCCTGACCAAAATTTTTTGATCATGGCCATTTCCTGTTCTACCCTGGGGGTTTTAAAGGCGGAGACAATTTCCAGTTCAGGCAGATCTTCAATGGGCTTGGCAAAGGCCTGTTTCAAGTGTTGCCGGGCAAGGTCCAGGTTATTGTCCTCCGTCCGGTTCAAGGGCGTATACCCCGGCATGCCGGGGGGTAAAATGGTTCTGGCAATTTCAAATTGGCCCTTATACACCTGGTTGACAAATTGATGGCGATCAACGGCAATGGAAAGGGCTTTTCGAAGGTCGGGATTTGCAAGGTTGGGATGTTTTGTGTTCATGCCGTAAAAAAAGAGGCTCAAGGAGGGCCTGTGAAACCATTGAAGCCCTTTGATTCCTGCCAGTTTTTCTCGAACATCCCCATACACGGCCATCTCTTCAATCTTGCCCTGTTGAAAATCTGTTAATTCCTTTAACGCCTGTCCTTTTGGGTAAATTTTATAGTGAATTTCCTTTAGGTAAGCTGGTTGGGCATAATAATCAGTAAATCGGCCCAGGCAGATGGATTGATCCCACTCCCATGACACAAACCTGAAGGGGCCGGTTCCTATTGGATGGTTCGCAAAGTCATTTCCCAACCGGAGGACCTCTTTTTTGGGAACAATGGCAGCCTGGTACATGCCCAGGGCCGTTAGAAAGGGGACATGGGACTCATTGAGGCGGACCGTGAAAATTCTGTTGTTTTCAATTTTCAGGCCGGGAACTATTTCTATAATGCCATCCCTGTATTCCTTTGCACCATCAATTTTAAGCAGATGGGGCAGCACAGCAGGAGCAGGGTCTGCCCGCAAAAGCCGGGTAATGGAAAAAATTACATCCTCGGAGGTGACGGGGTCCAGGTTATGAAACCGGGCGTTTTCTCTCAGGATAAATCGGTATTCTTTTCCGTTTTTTGTTACCTGCCAGGTTTCAGCCAGGGCCGGTAAAACAGAAAGATATGGGTCAAACCGAACCAAGTTATCAAAAACTTGATGGACAATTGCCTCGCCATAGTTGTCTTGAACATAGGCAGGATCAAGGGTAGCAGGGTTGTTGGGTAAGGGTAAGCGATAAATACCTCCCTGGATGGGTACCGTTCCGGATAGGAGTGTTTTTTCTTCTTCATCTTGGTTTGTACAGCCGGGTAGGAAAATTAAACTCAAAGAAAAAAAAATAGACAACAACAGGGAAGACAGGACGGGTAACTTCATTTTTTCTCCTTAAACCATACGTATTAAAGAGGAAAAAAGTTACCATAGGAACAGTATATATGCAAGCAGGCAAATTTTTGAAAAAAACTATTCGCTATGCTTCTAAAAAAAGCACGGACAAAATGTCCCGTGCTTTTTTTTTAGAATCTGAATTGATGCATCTGTACTGGTCTTTAAAAAGATTCTAGTAGGGACCACCACCGCCAGAGGCTAATACGGGCATTGCATATCCGGCTACCAACACACCAATTACAAAAACTGATACCAATAATTTTTTCATAATGATCTCCTTTACTCAGATTGATTAAACTTAACGATACAATTTTCAACATGTTGCTCCTTTCTTTAGCAAGACAGAGGCCAGGTTGAATTTTATGGAAAATTAGTTTTTAACCATCTGAATTTATAGTAGTATTTCTGTATGTTTAGGGATATAGCTAAAAAGGGATCCCCTCGAAATGCACATTTCCATGTGCAAGTAAAATCGCAAATGGTGAACGAGGGATCTTCTTATGTTTTTTGTCTTCTTTTGGATCGTATTGAATCCTGTTCTGCACATTCTGCACATAAAAATGTGCAGAATGTCTCTATTTATATGCATCCAATATATTTTTAAAATTCAAGTAGTTATGTTTTTATCTCTTGCTTGGGGCTATGGCTGCCCATAAATATGTGCATCCATTTGAATTTTGTCAGGATTTTTTGGGTTGAAAAAATGTCCATATTTAATATAAATTCAATTACTTATGCTGTTGTTGTCTTGTTGAAAATTCCTGGCACAATCATTGCTCCTCTATATCGTCATGTGAATATGAATATTCAAAACTTTGGGCGCTTTGAGGAAATAAATTTACGGGGAGATTAACCCAATGCATTTAATATGAGCCGGGTTGCAGCATGATTTTAGATACCGGCTTAGGGAGTTGAATCAATTTTTCTTGAATACTTTAGCAGACACCAATCCATTGGATGATTTGAATTTGGATGATTTTAATTTAGAACAAAGGCGTGATGAAAAATTTTTGAGACCCCCGGCAAGAACAGAAGATAGGGGGCCTGTTCACTATTCAAACGCCAATGAAATTCCCTGCGTTTCTGACTGTTTTGACTTTCTTCGTGAAAACCAAGGGTCTTTTGACTTTTTTTCATATTTGAAGCACCTTGAACAGGAAAATGAAGAATTGAAACACCAGCTTCAACAGACACAGAAAATGGAAGCCATTGGTGACCTTTCAAGCGGTATTGTCCATGATTTTAACAATATCCTTCATCCCATCATTGGGAACCTTGAAATGTTGATAGAAAATACTGCCCATGACACCAAGCTTCAAAAGCCCCTTAAAAATGTTCTTAAAGGAGCAAACAGGGCCAGCGCACTTGTAAAACAAATTCTTAGTTTCAGTCATCGGGCAGAACTTGAGATCCGTCCTGTAAAAATTCAGCTCATCGTCAGGGAGGTCATAAAATTGAGCCGGTCAATCCTGCCGGCCACCATTAAAATTATCCAGTCCATTGATGATGAATGCGGACCCGCCATGGTAGATGCCACCCACATTCATCAGATTGTCATGAATTTGATTACCAATGCTGCCCATGCAATGCGGCATAAAGATGGGATACTTGATATTTCATTAAAAGAAATTCAAGTTATGGGAAGTGGCCCCAAAGACGTGTCCTTGGAACCGGGAGCCTATGTCTGTTTGTCCATTGCCGATACAGGGGAGGGAATAGATGTTTCCATTATAAACAAAGTGTTTGAACCCTATTTTACAACCAAAAAAACGGGTACGGGACTCGGATTATCGATAATTTTCCGTATTGTAAAAAATTATGGCGGAGATATCTGTGTTACCAGTGCATCTGGCAGGGGCAGCTGTTTTCAGGTCTATATTCCCAGGTGTCATCTGCCTTTTTCAAACATCCCATCCATGGGGGATGCGCAACCAGATCAGCAGGGGTGCGAATCGATTCTTTTTGTTGATGATGACCCTTTTATCGTGGAGTTTCAGCAAGAGTTTTTTGAAAATTTTGGGTACCGTGTCACCCCCTTTGTCAGCAGTGTTGATGCATTTAATGAATTTAAATCCCGACCAAAAGATTTTGACATTGTTATTTGTGATATGACAATGCCGAACATGACAGGCCTGGAAATGGCAACCAAAATAAAAAAAATCAGACCGGATATCCCGGTTATTATCAGTACTGGTTTTAGTGAAACAATTAATAAAAAAAATTTTCAGGAAATGGGTATTGATGGTTTTTTAATGAAACCTGGAAAACAGGAAACATCCTTAAAATTGATTCGTCACCTCCTGGATAAATCCGAAAATTTTTCTTATGAATGAACTTAGGAAAATCAGTCCCCCAATGATCCTTTATCCAGTGTGAAGGTCCTTTTGTCGAGTACAAATAGTAAATTTTTTTTGTGAGTCAATTTTCAGCAGTGATACCATGTTTTATCGCAGAATTTTGCTATAAGTTTCCCAAATTTAAAAAATTATTTAATACGTCAAATGAAACCTGGTTTATGTTTGATTTTATCGGTTGGTCAGGATATGTTTATTTTGGTGAAGTTCCTTTTTTTGTTTGCCCCTTTAGCGCGAAACGCGAAATAGTTATATCCTTCGAAACAAAAGGAAATTTATGGTTTTATTATTTCAGGTGGGTATTCCAAGCTGTCAATATTTTATAAAGATTGAAATTTTATCTTAATTTGAATCGGTGTGTCCAAAATAATTGAAAAGGAGGTTGATAATGAATAAACCCAACAGAGAAAAGACCCCTGAATCGTCTATCCGCAATGATAAAAGTTCCGCGGGAAATGAGTTAACTGAAGTTGGTAATATGGATAAAATTCGTGACATTCTTTTTGGGAACCAGGCAAAAGATTATGAAAAACGCTTTGCCACAATGGAGAAGCGTCTTGGCCAGGAGGCCGGTGAACTCAAAGAAGAATTGCTAAAGCGTATTGATGCCCTGGAAACCTATACCAAGCAGGAAATAAAAGATATAAACGCACGGATTAAGAATGAATCAAATGAACGGGTTGACTCCCATAAAATGATTCAAGACGAATTAAAACAAGGGGTTGAGTCTTTAAATAAAAAAATAGTTACGGGAGAAGAAAATTTGGCGATAAAATCCACTGAACTCAGGGATCAGATCCTTTCCCAGTCAAAACAATTATCCGAAGAAATACTGTCCAGGTATGACAATGCCTCAAAAAACATGAAACTAACTGCCCAGGAACTTGACGATGCCAAGGTGAACCGTTCAGATTTGTCTGGGTTTTTTCTTGAACTTGCCATGCGGCTTTCCAATGATGGAAATACTGATTCAGTGGAAAAAATGAAGGGATAATACACCTGCCAACAAGAATTAAAGGCATTTTGACATGGGTTCAAACGCGGATGAAAGCAAAACGCTGAATGCACTAAAGGAGCTGCTGTTCAAATCTGAAAAGGAGCAGATCCTGCGGATAGAAAATCGCCTGGATGACCCCATGATAAGGGCTAAAGAAATCAGTCAGTCTCTTCCGGAAGCGATTTCTTTGTCTGTACTGGCCAACAATAAGCTCTCCCGTGTTATTCAACCCGTGATTGACGATGCCATAAAGATATCGGTGCAGAAAAATCCAAAGGCCCTTGCACAAGCATTAGCGCCCGTCCTTGGGCCGGGAATCCGGAAAGCCATTTCATCGACAATTATGGGAATGATTCAATCCCTTAATCAGATGTTGAATAACAGCGTTTCCATCCAGGGAATGAAATGGCGGTTTGAAGCATTTAGAACTCGAAAACAATTTGCTGAAGTTATTTTGCTCCATACCCTTGTTTACAAAGTGGAGCAGATATTTTTTATCCATGGAGAATCGGGAATTGTTCTGGACCATGTGGTTGCAAAGGATATTATTATTCAGGACCCGGATCTGGTCTCTGGTATGCTGACGGCAATCCAGGATTTTGTTAAAGATTCATTTGATACCGATGATGATCTGGACACACTGCGGATGGGATCCGATAAGAGTATCTGGATTGAAAAAGGAGAACATGCCTTGATTGCTGCGGTGATAAGGGGCACGCCTCCCTTTGATATGCGCATCAGGTACCGGGAACTCATCGAGGAAATTCATATTAAATCAGGTGCTGCCCTTGAAAAATTTGATGGGGATGTACTTCCATTTTCAATCTTTCGGGAACAATTAAAAGAGGGATTGCAATTCCAGGGAAAAAAAGAGACCCAACATCTCTCCCCCCTTCTCTGGGGTTTTTTCCTTGTGATCCTCTGTGGAGTGGGGATGTGGGGCTTCTCTGCATATACTACAAATCAGGCTTGGCATCAGTATTTAAATCAGATTGAGGCTCAAAAAGGTTTGATCATACTCTCTGCCCAAAAAAGAGAGGGAAAATATTTGATTACCGGCCTTCGGGATCCGTTGGCAACAGACCCTTTAAGTTTGCTTCACAATGACGCAATAGATCCTGTTTCCATTGAAAGCCGTTGGCAGACCTTTTACAGCCTTGATCCGCACTTTATTTTTCAACGGGCGAAATTTATTCTCAAGCCCCCTGAAACCATACAATTAGAACTCTTGGGAAATACGATTATCGCACAGGGCCACGCTTCACATACCTGGATTGAGAATTTTCAAAAAATAGCGCCCACCATTCCGGGAATCGATGGCTATAAGGATGACAAAATTCAAAATATTGACATGGTAGACTTAAATATTGCCCTAAAAGAACTCATGTCAATCCGGATTTATTTTGAAAATAATAGTACCGCTTTGGTCGAAAATCAGGAACATATTTTAGAGCAACTGCATAAATTAATTAACCGTATTCACAAATTGCAATCCAGAGTTGAAAGGTCTGTTCAGATTATTATTCTGGGACACACCGATTCTTCGGGCAATGAAAAATTGAACCAGCGATTGAGCCGGGACAGGGCTGAAAAAATTTTCAATAGCTTAATCATCCAGGGCATAAATCCGGCGTTTCTTTCCATTTCCGGTATTGGGACAAAAATTTTGTTAAAAGAAGAAAACAATACAGAGGACAAACAATTTAATCGGGCCGTAACATTTAAAATATTTTATGAACATTCAAAAGAGGGCCGCTAACTTATGATAAAAAAAAAGGTATGCATGCTGGGTGCATTTGCTGCGGGTAAAACCAGCCTTGTCCAGCGATATGTCAACAGCATATTTTCAGATAAGTATCACACAACCGTTGGCGTGAAAATAGAGAAAACACAGGTGAAAATCTCAGATGCCCTTATTGATCTCATTATATGGGATCTCCACGGAGAAGATGATTTTCAGCATGTCCGGCTTTCCTATCTCAAGGGAGCCTCCGGCTGTATATATGTGGTGGATGGAACCCGGGGATCAACCTTGGCAACGGCACTGAATTTAAAGGGGATTGTGGAAAAAACAATGGGCTATTTCCCCTTTATCCTTGTGATTAACAAATCGGACTTAAAGGACCAATGGGAGATAGACCCCTTGATTTTAGGTGAGCTCCATGATCAGGGGGTCATTGTGATAGAAGCCAGTGCAAAAACAGGGACTAAAGTTGAACAGATGTTTCAATTATTAACAAAAAAAATGATGGAAGAATAAATGTCGGATTCCACAGCAAAGATATTGGAAAAAATATGTTTTCAGGTGTTCAAGGATAGTAGCCTTGCCTATTTCATTACAGATGATCTTGGCAGATTACTTCAATGGGGGGGGGATCTTAGGGCATTAAATATGCCAACTCCTGGAAAGGAAAGCCACATCGCACAGGTGGTCCTTTTCATGGAAGGCATTTTACCCTTGACTGAAGATGTCATGGAATTTTCCTGCATAAAAATGCCCTTTGACCTGTGTGTGGATGCACTCCTTTTTGAAATTGACAAGGGGTATGGTCTGATTGTCTGGGATGCAACAAAAAAAGAAGCTTATTTGACAGAAACCCAGCAAAAATGCAATGAATTGAGCCTCTTAATCGAGCAGCAGAAAAACCAGGTTCACCCTCTGGAAAACAATACCCGAGAAAAAAATGAACCATTTTTTGAAGACCTTTTCCAGGCATTAAATATAGCTGTTTTGGAAATGAACTGTCAGGGTGGTTTTACCCTAGTGGGTATCCCTCCTCTATGGATTGATCATATTCCCCAGTCAAATCAAATGCTTTTGGGACAGACCTATGAGGAAGATGGCTTCAGTTTTTTAGGGAACTTTATCCAAGAAGCAAAATCCCACTGGGCAAAAAATCATAGCCCGCTAAAATCAGGGGCATGGATCGAAAAAGATCATACAGACCAGGAACTTTTATTTGAGTCAACCGCACTTGATATCCATGGAAGGAAACTGATCATCATTGCCCAGGATGAATGTCATCCAACTGAGAGACAATTTATTATCCAGAAAGGAAGAGACCTGGCTTTACATTATCATGACCTTCAACGGTCTGACCGGAAACTTAAGAGCATGAATGATGAACTAGAAGTGCGGGTTAAAGAAAGGACCGCAGATTTGGAAGAAGCAAATCTGCGACTTGCAAATGAATTAAAAGAACGGAAAAAAGTTGAACGAGAGCGTGAGGAAGTCTTCCATCAATTGCGTCAATCCCAAAAAATGGAAGCCATAGGAACACTGGCAGGCGGCATTGCCCATGATTTTAATAATATATTGGCCGCCATCATGGGGTTTACTGAATTGTCCCTTTATGAAGTGGACGAGGGGTCAAAGATAAAATCAAGACTTGAGAAAATCCTTAATGCATCCAACCGAGCAAAGGAGTTGGTTATGCAGATTTTAACTTTCAGCCATCAAACCGAATATGAGAAAAGACCCTTGAAATTGCGATTGATTGTTACCGAAGTTCTTCATCTTTTAAGGGCGTCGCTTCCTGCATCCATTGATATAAAAAAAGAGTTGCAAAGTAATTCCCATATTCTGGCGGATCATACTCAGATACACCAGGTTATTATGAATTTATGTACCAATGCCTGGCATGCCATGAAGGAAAATGGGGGCACCCTGGGGGTAAATCTGAGAGACATTGATATTAAACAAGAAGACCATGATGCTAATCCTGAATTATCCCCTGGCCAATATGTTATGCTGAAAATTTCGGATACAGGCTGCGGTATCCGGCCGGATGTGATTGAGAAAATTTTTGATCCTTATTTTACAACAAAAGAGAAAGACAAGGGTACAGGGCTAGGACTTTCGGTTGTTCATGGCATCATCAGAAAATTTAACGGCCATATTGCCATAAACAGCCAATTGGGGAAAGGGAGTGAATTTACAATATACCTTCCTTTATTTGGTGCACCCAATAAACCTATGTTCGAAAAGGAATCCATCGTTAAGGGTAACAATGAACGAATCTTGTTTGTCGATGATGAAATTTTTCAAACTGATCTGGCTGAACAGCTTCTGACACCATTGGGATATCGAGTGGTAACAAGTAATGACAGCATAAAAGCCTATGATATTTTTATAGAAGAACAAGGCAATTTTGATCTGGTTATAACCGACATGATCATGCCGAAAATGACGGGGAAGACCCTTGCTGAAAAAATTTTTAAAATCAAGCCGGATATCCCCATTATTCTTTGCTCTGGATACAGCGATGATATCGATTCAAGTTCATTAAAAACAATGGGGATCAATCAATACCTGATGAAACCCATTGGAATTGAAGCGCTGGCCGGGGCGATTAAACATGTTTTTGAAAAACAATGAGGCTATATTTTAGATTCCCATTGGAGATAATGCCCGCAATACCCCTGATAGGTATCTTGTAAATTTCATATTTAAAGGTTCTTTTTCAATATCTTTGCCGATGGGGATATCTTCATTCCAATGCAGGTCACTCTCCATGGGTTTTCCAATTGATCATTAAAGGAAAGCAAAAATATAGCCGATTACAGTGAGACTATTGAATTTTAATGGGTGTAGCCCTATGGAAATATAAACAATGGAATCAGCACAGAAAGAAGGATCAGAAAATTTTTTTGAATCAAATGGGGTTGATGATTTTCAGGACAATATTTTCTCTTGTCCGGAAGAAAATCAGAAAAACAGATGGGCAGTTTCATGGTCAGATTTAATGATGACCATGTTTATCTTTTTTGCTGTCATGTACCTTTACCAGGCAGGAGACAAAGAGGTTAAATTCGGGTTTGGCCCTGGTAAAAGCAGTTTGTCTGAACAGGGGTCAAGCGGGGTGATAAATGTCAACACCCAGGGCAGGTCCCTGGATGTTTTTGACCAGACACGACAGGCCATCAAAGAGGTGTTGATAGATGAGAACATCAGTGCGGACCTGATGAATGGCAATGCCCTTAAAATTATACTGGCCGGTGATTTTTTATTTGACCTGGGGAAGGCGGATCTTAAATTGGGGGCAAGGTATCAATTGGACCAGATTGCCAAGGCCCTGAACGAAAATGAATATTATATAAATGTATCCGGCCACACGGATGATACACCGAGCAATTCAGTTATCTATCCCACCAACTGGGAACTTTCTTCCCATCGGGCTGTGATGGTGGCGCGGTATTTAACAGAACGATGCAATGTTGACGGGAACAGGATTTTTATTACGGGCCACGCGTATCACCAGCCGGTCAGATCAAATGATACAAATTATAACCGCGCCCTTAACCGGCGGGTTGAACTGATTTTAACCCAGGAAAAATATTAAACACAAAATTTTATCGGATAATATTACCAAATAATATTAATAGATAATTTCAATATACGAGTGGATCAAGAATCAATTGGGAGGCGTAAAATGTTTAGATCGGATTGGGTTTCTTTTTTTAAGCAGTCAAAAAAAAATATCTTTGGCATCATCATCTGTATATCTCTTTTCCTGGCAGGTTTTTTTATCCACGGCAATACCGGCCTTTATGTGAATTTATCAGGGTTTCTGATCATCATTGGTGGTACATTGGGGGCAACCTTTCTCAGTTATAACATGCGCCGAATCGAAATTCTTTTCAAGGTATTAAAAACCTCCTATGGACGAGCGATCAAGAGCCCCAATGAAATTGTCAGAATTCTGGTTGACCTGTCTGTAAAAAAAAGAGTACAAGGACTTCTTGCCCTCCAGGATGATGAAGATGAAACCGCCATTGTTTTTCTGCGTCAGGCATTGGGGCTTTTGGTGGACGGATTCTCAAAGGAGCAAATTAGAGAATCCTTAACCTCGGAGATGTATTTTTTTAAGATGAGGAGAGAAGAAACCAGAAGGGTCCTTCAAACCATGGCCGATGTCGCCCCATCCTTCGGCCTTGTGGGAAGTGTTGTGGGGCTTATTGGAATGCTGGCAGGACAGGGGGATTCAGCCATCATCATGGCCACCATCCCCGTGGCCCTCACATCAACCTTGTATGGTATCGTGCTGGCAAACTTTTTCTTTCTTCCCTTTGCTGCAAATATACGGGAAAGAACCCTCCAGGAACTTTTTCTTCAAAAAATTGTTTTAGAAGGAGTGCTCGCCATATCAGAGGATCTTCACCCCAAAATGATGGAACGTAAACTGGTATCATTTTTAACGCCATCCGCAAGAAAGGGCCGGTTCGTCTCCTATGAAAAAATACGCCAACGCTTAAATCTATCGGAAGAAGTCCGGGAAAACGTGTAATTTTTATTTGTAACCATAAAGTGAAAGTAAGACCATGCCTGAAACATGCGTTAGACAGATATTGCCCAATGTAAAGGATTTTATTAAATTTTGGAAAGACAGGGGACCCTTCAAATATGCCCTCACCAGCAATGAATTTCCACCTGTTCTGCTGGAACCGGAAGAATGGATATTTGGTAATGACATCCAGCGGCTGTTAAAGGAATTGATGCAGTTTGACCAGAAGAAAATGGCCTTTGTTCAATCTCCTTTTAACCCAAAAAATAAAAATATCTTAAGACCTGATGGCCTGAGTCCCTGGAAGATCACCCATTTTCCTGAAGAATGGAATCGCGTTGTTTGCGATGCCTTTGTGCCCGAAGGACATCTCACCTGTTCGGTCATGGATGAGGCAAGAACCCTGGGAAAATCAGGCAGGCCAATGGATTCTCAAAAAGAGCCCCCTGGAAAAATAGATATCGAAAAGGCTTTTTTCAATTTGCTTGAAACGCATCTTGAACGGATGGGGTATTTATTGTTAACCCCCTTGGGGAATTCAAAATATGCATCAACAAAGGACTGTCTTTTGGAGTGGGAAGAAGATGAACGAGATGCCGGCCTGCTCTGACAGGCCGAGGATCAGACACGGTTGTTGAGAATCAGGCTGCACAGAAGTTTTCGATAGTCAATACCTGCCTTTTGGAATCCTTTTGTCCCGTATTTCATATTTCCTTCCAGCACATAGAGACGGTTCTCTGATTGTATAATATCAATCCCCACATCATCCCAGCCGCATTTTTCTGCCGTTAAAAGCGCCAGGGCCAGTGCTTGTTTGGGCAGGGGATCAAAATTTATTTTTCCTCCCTGGGACAGGTTGGTTTTAAAATTGCCTTTCCCGGCAATGCGCCAAAATCCCAGTACGATTTGTCTGCCGATCACGATGATGCGCATGTCCCGGTCAATGGGCAGATATTCCTGAATATAGGCTGGCCCTCTTCTGTCTAAATAGGTGTTCAGGTCCCCAGAGGTTTGGATGAGGTAAACCCCAATGCCCCTGGCAGACCCCCTGGGGATTTTGGCAATAAAGGGTAAATCAAACTCTTTTAAAATGCATTTTTTTTGTCGGGGACCATAAAAAACCTTGGTGCGGGGATGGGGAAGGTCCAGCATCTGAAACAGGGCTGTTTGCTTGATTTTATCCTGGGCAAATTTATAGGTATGATAGCTGGGAAAGGTTTTTTTTCCCATGGCATTAAACAGGTCTGCATAAAAAGCGGTTGGATAATAGATTCTGTGAGCCCCAAAAAGCTGCTTTTGCTCCTCGGGGCTGTAATTTGAAAAATTGGGTTTGAATCCCATGGTATGGATTTGCGGGCATTTTTTCAGTCGGGCACCAATGGCAATGGGCTTGTGTTCCCCCTCTTTTTTCACGCTGAGGTGATCCAGGATTTTATTTGACTGGTTGTGGCTGGAAAACTACAAAATATATTCACGTTTGATCGTTTCAGTTCTTGGTCAAGTTCAGGCTTGGCGAGCCCTTGCTGCAGGGATGATATGATAATGGGTAACTCTTTTGGGGTAAACATCTCCCTGATTTCCCGGGAAAACCCCATGGCCGTCATGTCCTTGAAAAATAGATCACAGACAATGGCAGTGGGTTTTTCAAACAAAATGGCTTCAAAGGCTTCCTGGGTGCTGGTAAATGTCCGGGCTGCATAGCCGCAGGTATGAATCAGTTTGGCGTATACATCCAGATATGCCCGGGATGTGCTGACGACGATGTAACCCTCTTTTTTAATTCCTGCTTTTTGATCCCTGAGATGGATATATTTTTTTGCGGTTGATTTGAGGCCTCGTCGTTCAAGTATGCTGATAAATGACGTTATTACGGATACGGGAGCGTTCTTTTCAAGGTAATTTGAGGCCATATAAGAAAAGGTGTCCGAGATCATCAATGCCTCCATGAGACAGACCGCCCGGGCATCCAGGATGGAGTGAACCAGCATTTCTACGGTTTTTGTACCGGATTCTATTTTATTTTTTATCTCAGCGACAATATAGTCTGAACAATGCCGTTCCAAAAGCTTTATGGCGGCCATTCTGACATACAGGGATGGATCGGATATGCCCTTGATACTCCTGGCAACAGATTCCAATTCAGGAAATGCTTCCAGAGCATTATATCCTGCAAATCTGACGTTATCAGCGATTTCTTTGTGGGCAATAAGCGTGAAAAGGCTGTTGATTGCCTCCCGGGGAATGGTTCTTGCCGTGAGTTCTAACAGGTTAATAACCAGGTCATGGTCCAGATCGTTCAGGTCGGTTATACTCCCGGCCAATGCCTCGGCCACCTGGGGTCCACGGGTTGAAAAATAAGCAATCGCCTGATATCTATCCTCCAAGAGAGTTGAGGTCAAAAGTGTCAGGTTTGTTTCAAGGGAAGCCGTCGCTTGTTGCGCTTCAACCATATCCGGCGCAATCGCAGCGAGGGGGGCTTCGGGCATATTCATTTTTAAAACATCAATGGCATCCAGAACATCCTGGTCGCATTTGTCGGTTAATGCAATTTGTTCCAGCCTTTCCCGGGCTCGGGTATTGCCGATTCTTTCCAGGGCCTTTATGGCATCGGTTTTTAAAGCGATATGGTCATAGAAAATGAATTCTGCCACATCGTCAACCAAGAGGTCTATCTTAAATTTTCCTGCAGTACGAATGATCCTGTTCAGTAGGTCTTCATTGGTTTCTTTGGATAAAATATGTTTAAATAACGGGACATAGTGGATGAGTTGTGACCGGTCACCGTGATCTAAAAGGAGAGTGGTAAAAGCAAAATTCAGGTGTGCTCTGTCCATGGTCAGTTGAAAGAGCCGCTTCCGGGTTTCAGAATCCAGGGTGGTTTTTCCCAACAGAAAATTCAGAAGGGACAGGGCTGTTTTATCCGATGCCAGGGCCAGCATTTCAATCACGTCTTTTTTTTCGTTGTCCAACCGTGAAGAAAGAATCGAAAGCTGTTCCATGGCCTGTTCAATTTGGCCTGTTTTTATAAATTGTCGAAGGGTAGGAAGATACGGTGCCATGATTATTCTTCCTTGGGGTGATCGCGATACCCCCGGGGATTTTTTTTCTGCCAATTCCAGGTATCTTTGCACATATCATCCAGGGATTTTCTTGCTTCCCATCCCAGTTCTTTTTTTGCCTTTGAGGCATCTGCAAAACAGGCGGCAATATCACCCGGTCTTCTGTCTGTGATTTCATAGGGAATCGGTTGTCCACTGGCTTTTTTAATGCCGTTTATCATTTCAAGTACTGAAAATCCGTTTCCCGTGCCCAGGTTGTATATGACCACCCCTGGATTGCTGAACAGCTTGGGAAGTGTCTGGATATGGCCCAGGGCCAGATCCGTCACATGGATATAATCCCTGACACCGGTTCCGTCGAGTGTGTTATAATCCCCACCAAAGACCCTTAGCCGGGGAAGAATGCCCACCGCAACCTGGGAGATATAGGGCACAAGATTGTTGGGCAACCCTTGTGGATCTTCTCCAATCTCTCCGCTTTCATGGGCGCCCACAGGATTAAAATATCTGAGAAGGGCGATGTTCCAGTCCTTATCCGATTTATAGAGATCCTGAAGAACCTCTTCAATTATAAGTTTGCTCCTGCCATAGGGATTGGTGGCAGAAAGGGGAAAATTTTCTGTGATGGGAAGACTTGCAGGGTCTCCATACACGGTAGCAGAGGATGAAAAAACAAGGTTTTTTACCCTGTATTTGTCCATGGCAAAAAGCAGGTTGAAGGTGCCGGTGAGATTGTTGTGGTAATATTTCAAGGGGATGCTTACTGATTCTCCCACAGCCTTCAGTCCGGCAAAATGGATGACGGCATCAATTTTGTGGTCCTCAAATACTTGGTCTATACTTGGGGGATCAAGGAGATCCGCCTTGTAGAAAGAAAGCGTTTTGTCGGTTATCGTTTGAACCCGGTTTAAGGATTCTTCACAAGAATTGGAAAAATTATCCAATACCACAACATCATAATTTTCCTTTAACAGCTCCACACAGGTGTGGCTACCGATATATCCGGCACCACCCGTCACAAGTATCTTCATTGGCAGTCCTTAAATGGTTTGAGGGTAATGGATTTTTTGTTTTCATTTTAAAAAAAATATATGGCAGATTCTATAATTTTTCTATACTTTTGTACAGGTTGTAATTTAATTATTTTATAAAATAACCCGGTTGGATTTGGTAATCATTTACACAAAATTTTATAAAATTAGTGGAAAAAAGGCATTTGCGATATTGACAGGCAGAAAAGCCATGGTTAGATTTAGAGCATTCAGGAATGATAGACCTGAAAATCAAACACCAGAAACTAAGGAGAGGTATAAAATGATTGAGTTGACAGATCCTGCGAAAGCGCAGATTGATGACTATTTCCAGGGTAAAGAGCCTACCCCCGTAAGAATTTTTCTTAATTCCGGCGGCTGAGGCGGTCCATCACTTGCCATGGCTCTGGATGAGCCAAAAGATACAGATGATTCCTTTGATGTTAAAGGGCTTAAGTTCGTTGTTGACAAAGAATTCATGGAAAAAGCCAAGGTTATTAAAATCGACTTTACCGGAATGGGATTCAGCCTTGATTCCGATATGGAACTTGGAGAGTCTGGATGTGGAAGTTGTGGATCCGGCGGTTCCTGCGGCGACTAATCTCTTGAGCGTTTTAAAAGAAAGGTGTCCTGGAAAAGATTCAGGACACCTTTCCTATACCTACCATTGATAATAGGCGGATTTTAATTTTTCGATGATCTGCATATCCGGTTTTACCGGATTCTCGGCTTTGGGCAGCTCTGGTATGGTATGGGAATTTGAAAAGCAGGTGTCTTTGATTTTAAGGTTGTAGGCTTTTACCATAAGGGTTTCAAGGTTTATAACATCTTCTATATTGTAGGCAAGTAGTGTATCAAGGGCCTTTGGGTTCTTGGTTTTCTGGTATTCTTCCCACAATAGTATGGCAAAATATCCGTCCACCCCATCCAATTCCTGCCGGTCGATTCCCACGGCTCGTTCACATTTTTTTAACCCCCCCTTGAATCCCAGGCTTTTCAGAACATATCTTAAATCAATGTGGGCATGGGGCAACTGACAGTTAAAGTGCCTTTGAATAAACGGCAGATCAAAGGTTTTACCATTATAGGTGACAATGACCTGGTATTGCTCAATATCCTTAAGAAAGGCATTAAGGTTTTTCCCCTGGACATAATAGCGGGTAGCGACGCCGTCATACAGGGCAATTGTCGTAATGGTGGAGTTTGTCTCAAGACCTGTGGTTTCTATGTCCAGGAAAACGCAGGTATCCCTGAATTCAGGGAAGAGCCGGAAGTGCTGGCTTGCGGGAAGAAGATCTTCAAAATAGCGGGCATTTTTATTTTCCAGGTGGTCAATGGAGATTTGAATCTCCCGTTGAATTGCAGACGATTTTTTGCCAATCTGGGCGGGTCGGAGGAGGGCATCTTTCCAGGTTCGTATACCCTTATCCCAGAGTTTTTTTTCTGTTGTGGGTCCAATGCCCGGGATATGGCTGAATGTGTTAATGAGCATAATTCTTCCTTCTTGTTAAAGTTCTCGTCTTTATATCCCGAATTGTAAAAATATGACAGGGGTAATGGGGTGGATAAAAAGTCCTTTGACTTGACCCTGATTCTTTGCCATGGTGGTTCGTACAATAACGGTATTAAACCCTTTAAATCAGGATTAAAGATATGACCCGATTTCAATATGTGAGTGCCGGTGTTTTTCTTGTGTTGTTTATGGTCTTTTCTTCTATTGGCTGCGGTGAAAGAGAAAAAGGTGATGAAGACCTTGTGGTGGGCAACTGGACCCAATATCGGAACCGGGCCTATATTCTTTTGGTCATCAGTCCCAAGGGGACTTGGGATTCCTCTGTCAGGATTGCCGATGCCACCTCAAAAATTGTTAAGTCCAAGGGCGCTGCCAAGGGGACCTGGCATATGGAAGAGGGACAGCTGCTTTTTACCGTAATGACATCAGATATCCAAGAAATATGGGAACAAAATGATACCAGTTTCTTTGAGATTGTTGAACTGGGGGAACAGATCATGCTGTTGAAAGAGGAAAACGGCCGGGTTTCGGAATGGAAAAAAAGAAGATCTCAAAAATCGGGTGATGCCGTGACGGAAGCGGCTGTCGTCATTTCCATGAAACCCCTGGCCGTGAATCTGAATAAAAATCGATCAAATACCCAGGATCGTTACCTGTGTTTGAATATGAATTTGGTACTCAAGGAATTAATGCCGGACCAGCAAATCCCTGCCCTGCATCCCAAAGCCCGGGAAGCGGCCGTCCTTTTCTTAAGCTCCCTTGTCTATGAAGATGTCAAGGATTTTGACCAGGTTAAATTTCAAAAGTCAAAATTGGTGGATGTTCTCAACCCCTATATGGAAGGTTTTATTAAGGATATAGAAATTGAACATGTGATTATTTCGACCACCATGGAAAAGGTGGAAGAGTTTATTATCGAGCATACCATGAGCCCGAAAAAAGAGGGAGAAGAAGAGGGCGGTGAAAAGAAGGCTGAAGAGAAATCACCAGGTGAGAAAGCCTAAAGGGGTTGCTGGCTAATCTCTTGATTTTGTGACGAGCAAGACCCCTGTTAAAACAGATATCGTCACCCAACTCTTTTTAAAGTAATTGCTGATGCCCAGGGAAGACCCCATGGAAATGGCGGCATCCTCAAGGGGATATTCAAGCCCTGTAAGGGTCAGCCCCGTTACCTTGTCTGAAACCGGAAGAACAGATAAAAGGTCGCCTTTTTTACCCTCAAGTTTAAGGTGATCCGTGACAAGGTAGATGTCATTGTTGGCATCTATTATTCTTGATTCAACCCCCAGGGTGCAAAGCCTGCGCAATAAAAAAATATTGGCCAGGGTGTGGTCAAGCCGATGGCCTGTCACCCCGATCATTGTGACAGTGGTAGCGCCTTTTTTGACGGCAAACTCAACGCACAGGTCTGTGTCTGTTTGGTTTTTCCGGGAAGGGTGGAGGATGATGGGCGTGCCTTTTTTTTCAAAAAAACATCTGGTATCCGGGTGAATTGAATCCATGTCCCCGATGATGACATGGGGGGCGATATCCATTTGTTTGAGATGGGTTGCTCCGCCGTCTGCCGCAACGATCAAATCCGCTTCTTCTAACAGACGTTTTATCCTTGGGGTGAACAGCAGGTTTCCATTTGCAACAATGATACAATTCATGGAGATACAATTCATAGCGTCTTCATTAACATGAAAATCCTCTGGTGGAAACAGGTATTATTGTTCGTATTGTAAGTATCTGGCTATAAGTATCTGGCTATAAGTATTTGGTTATAAGTACCTGGGTCTTGACACTTTGGCTGTCAGCTTATATTTTCCATAGGAATGATAATGATATTGATGAAGATAATAAATAATTAGATGATATTAATTTATCACATCCTGACCACCTTGATTTTTTTTCTGGTGTTACCTTTTCTCCCGCTTGTGTATCTGTTGTCGGAAAAAAGGAGGGCCAACCTTCTCCAGCGGTTGGGGCTATGCACCGGGTTTAAAAAGAAACATGGGACCTTCCGGATATGGGTCCATGGTTTGTCAGTGGGGGAGGTACGTTCGGCCCTTCCCTTTGTTCAGTCTTTGAAAAAAAATAAACCCAATGCTGAAATTATTTTTACAGCCTCCACAAAAACAGGGTTTGACACAGCCCGGCAGTTGTTTGATGGGGACAATGAGGCCCAGGTATCACAGATTGGATATTTTCCCTTTGATGTTTGGGCGTCGGTTTTACGGATGGGTCATCTTATTGAGCCCAATATTGTCTGTCTCGTTGAAACCGATATCTGGCCCGGATTTATTCACCAGATGAAACAACAAAAAATCCCCGTGGTTCTTATAAATGCAAGGCTTTCCAAACGCTCATTAAACAGATATCTCAGGATGGGACGGTTTTCTTCCCTGTTTTTTCCTGCCCTGTCCCACATCATGGCTCAAACGCCTTTGGATGCAAAGCGGTTTAAAAGGGTTGGCGTTTTAGACACCTGCCTGTCCACCATGGGAAATATAAAATTTGATCAAGCGCCAATGAATTTGGATAAACAGGAGTCCTTAAAACTCAAAGCCAGGTTTGGCATTGGGGACCAAGATCAGGTTTGGGTTGCCGGCAGCACCCATGAAGGAGAGGAAAAATTTTTGCTGGACGCCTTTGCCGTCGTGAAAAAAAGCGTACCGAATCTGAAGCTGATCCTGGCACCCCGTGATCCGAAAAGAAGTGAGCGAATCATGGAACAAATACCATCTCCCCCCCATCATCCGGTTCTGTATTCACAGTTAAAACAGGGCAAACGAGACCACGATCTTATCTTGGTTGACCAAATGGGGCTGCTTGCCATGACCTATGCCGTTTGTGACCTTGCATTTATCGGTGGTTCCCTTTTGCCCTTTGGGGGGCATAACCCCCTTGAACCTGCCATGTTTGGTAAACCGATTTTGTTTGGTCCCCACATGACAGATTTTCTGGAAATTGCAGATTTGCTGTTGGCTGAACGAGGTGCCCGCAGGGTCAAAACCGTCTCCCAAATCCATTCAGAGCTGCAAGGGATTCTCCAAGACCCTGTTCTGGCAAAACAAATGGGGGATGCCGGTTACCGTGTTTTCTCCGGAAATACCGGGGCCGTTGACAGGACCCTTAAAAAGATGGAGGATCTTTATTTTGTCTGACCCATGGTTTGCCCTATTGGAAAAAAAAATTACCCGGATCTCAGACCAGGATTACAGGCCGGCTCTCTTTTCCCTTGAGCATTTGCTGGTAAAGGCTTCCGGGCTTTACCGGGTGGGTTCAAATCTTCGGCTTGCGCTGTACCGGGCAGGTCTGCTAAAAACTAAACGGCTACCCTGTTTTGTCATTTCCATTGGCAATATCATGGCCGGCGGTGCGGGCAAGACCCCCATGGCCATCTATATTGCCGAACTTCTGATAAAAATGGGAAAACATCCCGTGGTCATCAGCCGGGGGTATAAAGGCAGTCTTGCAACCGGTGCCAAAATCGTCAGTGACGGAAAAACCCTGTTTCTGGACGCCCAGGTTGCCGGAGATGAACCCTATATGATGGCCGCAAGGAAAACCTTTCCTGTTGTGGTGGGAAAGGACCGGTATACTGCTGGAAAACTTGCCATTGCGCAATTAAATCCCGATGTGATTGTTCTGGATGATGCCTTTGCCCATGTGAGACTGGCCAGGGATTTGGATCTTCTCTTGTTTGACCATGATCGGCCCCTGGGAAATCAGCGGATGCTGCCGGCGGGAAGGCTGCGGGAAACACCAGGGATGTCAAAAAAACGTGCCCATGCCATTGTGCTTACCCGGTGCCCCCCCCCAAATAGAGCTGGTAAAAAAGGGGATGGAGATCAGACGCCAGGAGGGGAACACAAAAATATTTCCAGCCAATATGAGGGAATCCCGGTTTTTAAAACTTGTCATTGCCCTTATCTGTTGAAATGGGTATCTGTGAAAAAAAACCCGGCCGATGTCCTTTCTTGTCCAGATTCCCTCAAGGATCGCTCTTGTCTCTTGTTTTCAGGGATTGCCAATAATAAATCCTTTGGAGAGGCGGCAGCAGAACTTGGGGTAAATGTAGTGGATCACCTTGAATTTAAAGACCATTACAGGTATAAGAGGGCTGATATTTTATGGATACAAAAAAGAGCCGGGGAAATCGGGGTGGACCTGATTGCCACAACGGAAAAAGACTGGGTGAAGCTGGACCGGGATATTCAATGGGATACTGATCTGGCAGTGATCGGTATCAAGATCATAGTTGAGAATGACAAGGCCTTTGAATCTTTTATAAAATCTAAGGTTGGATAGTGTCCTTAAATCTTTTGGTATCATAATTAGATTGATAAACTCAAAATCAGGATCTCTGATAAATGATTAATGGGAAAAAAATGGGTCTTGGTATTTTGTCATACAAGGCACACGAAACACTTAAAAAAACACTAGTCTCCCTTGAACAGCAAAAAGCAGGATCGTTTTTCGATGACAGTGTCATATATTTCAACGACTTTTGTGACCGGGACAGAGAGATTGCAGACGCCTTTTCATTCAGGGCTGTGGGAGGACCCAATATCGGGTTTACGGCACAGCAACAGCTGGCTGAACATCTTGATGCGGATTATATTGTGTTGATCCAAAATGACTGCCCTTTAGTAGAAAATCTTTCCGAACTGAAAAAACAACTGACAAGGTCAGTGGAATTGATTGAAACAAAGAAAATAGATCTGATGCGGTTACGGCATCAATGGCATGTCGGGGAAGGCTTTTGTGATGTTGTAAAATATGCCAAGTTTTATAATATTGGTGCTGTCAATGAATCGTTTATTGCCAGGGAACACGGCCTTGATGAACAGGGTCTTAAGCATTCATGGGTTAAATCTTTTAAACGCTATATCAGGCCTTTAAAGGCAAGAAGATTAATTGGCAGAAGTGTATACGTTGAAAAATCCCCGGAGAAACTGTTTCCCAAATATATTCAGCGAACAGGTGATGTGTTCATTGTGGACAGTGAATGTATCGATTATACAGAACAATCTTTTTTGATTCAAAAAGATTTTTTTTTAAATACCCTGTGTAAGTTCATAAACGAAAACCCCAAAAAAAGAACCTTACATGGGTTCCAGGTACCTGAAATTATACTCAATTGCTTGTGGTGGAGAAAAAAACATTTTAAAATCGGGGTTTGTAAAGGGCTTTTCACCCATAACCGATTTGATGACAGTTTTAGAAAAAACCACCTTTTTTACAATAAAAAAATTTAGCCCGGTATTTGGGGGCGAGGATAATGTGCGTTGAAAACCTGTAAAATAACGGCAATTTTAGATGGCAGCCCGGGCCATGAAAAACAGACAGAAGGGATCATCAGAGCTCTGGAAAAGTATATTCCTGTTGAAATCACACGTCTGAAGATAAAAAAAACTTTTTTATCGGATATTGTCAGCTGGTTAAAGGTTCTGGCCGGTTTATGCTGGAAAATAGGAAAAACCCAAGATGTTGATCTTGTTATGGGGACCGGTACTCACACCCATCCTCATGTGATAAAAATGGGCAATGCCGGCGGCGCTAAAAAGATTATCTGCATGTTTCCTGCTCCTTTTTTGATCGAGATGTTTGATCTTTGTTTTGTCCCAAATCATGACAGACCACGTCCCGGTAAAAATATTTTTTTGACCGTAGGGCCCCCCAATATTTCAGAGAATAAACATATTCATAAAAAGGACACAGGATTGATTCTTATCGGAGGGGTTGATGAGAAAAGCCATGTGTGGGATTCAGATAAAATTTGCGGATATATTGAGCAGATTGTATCTGAGTCCGTAAACCTGAACTGGACTATTTCATCTTCTCCAAGAACCCCCGAAGAGATGGACGCTAAAATAAACCAGTTTGCCGCCGGCAGGGAGAATGTCTCTTTTTTTCGTTTTGCCGATACCCCAAAAGGATGGGTGGAAAAACAATACGATACATCCGGGGTCGTATGGGTCACAGCAGACAGTCTGTCCATGGTTTATGAGGCATTGACAGCCGGATGCACAACCTGCATTATCCCTGTGGAATGGAAACAAAAGGAAAATAAGTTCGCTTATAGCGAGCACTATCTATATGACCATAAAATAGCCATTTCCTATGATAACTGGAAACAAAACAAAGACTATAAAAAATCTGGCAGCAGCTTAGACGAGTCAGATAGGTGTGCAAGGGAGATTCTCAGACGATGGGGTTCAAAAAACTTACAATAGCACAGATTCTGCCTGAAATGGACAGTGGCGGAGTGGAGATGGTAACCCTTGATTTCGGTTCTTTCCTGGCCCAAAAAGGACACCGGTCCATAGTTATCTCAAAGGAGGGGGCTCTTGTTCCCAAGCTTGTTGAAAATGGGAGTGAGCATGTCTCCTGTCCCCATATCGGGGAGAAAAGCCCAAGATGTTTAAAGTATATTCCGTGGCTTAGACGCTTTATCCTGGAAGAAAAAGTGGATGTGCTTCATTTAAGATCAAGGCTTCCTGCATGGGTTGCCTATCTTGCATGGAAGAGTCTTCCTGTGAATAGAAGGCCGCTGTTGATTACAACCTTTCACGGCTTTTATTCAATCAATGCCTATAGTGCGGTGATGACAAAGGGGCAGAAAGTCATTGCAATTTCCAATGTCATTGCAGATCATATTAAACGAGAATATCATACGCCTGAAGACCGCATTCAAATAATATACGAAGGAATAGATGAGGCTCAATTTGATTCCCAAGGAATTGACAACAAAAGGCTTGATGCAGTTAAAAAGAACTGGGGTATCGTTAAATCCGACACATCAGACCCCTTTGTGATCCTTTTGCCAGCCCGTATCACAAGGCTTAAAGGTCATGATATTTTCATAGAAAGCCTCTGCCTGATACGGTCCCTCAACTGGATAGCCGTTTGTGCTGGCAGTCATGATGTGAATTCTTCATATTTAGACTCCCTTAAGAAATTGGTAATAGACAAAGGGCTGGACGATCGAATACTTTTTCCCGGTAATTGTGAAGATATGCCGGCAGCCATTAAATTGTCCTCCATCGTTGTGTCATCTTCCAGTGAGCCGGAATCCTTCGGGAGGGTTGCAGTTGAAGCCCAATCAATGAACACGCCCGTTATTTCCACAGCCCATGGGGGGGCTATGGAAACAATAAGCCATAACAAGACCGGAATACTGGTAACACCCGGAAGTGCCGATGAGATGGCTCTGGCATTCAAAAAAATTATGGAGAACAAAGAATTATATACGGTCTTGAGTTCTGATGGCAGAGACAGGGTAAAGCGGTTGTTTACAAAACAAGTCATGTGTGAGAAGACCCTGGCCTTATATCTAAATGTATCAAAATCTACAATGGGAAATCCTGGGGCAGTGTGAGGCTTTATGCTAAGAGATATTGGTTTTTATTTACAAAGAATACTAAAATTTTTCAGAGAATCTTATCTTTTTATGGCCCTTGTGCTGACCGATTATTGGAAACAGAAGGGCAATAAAAAAACCATGCATATCGGTTATAATGGCCATTCTGGGGGCCCCAAAAAAGAGTGGCTATATTTTTTTATAAGTGAGCTTACCGGCCGCAAGCCCCTTGTGTCCTGGTATAAGCCATCTCTTATCATCTGCTCCTCTTTTGGCAGCTATTGGCTCCTCAAGATTATCCTAAGCATATACAAAGCCCCCAGCATTTTTTTTACCGAAGAAAACCTTACAACATTAAAAAAATATCGTGAATACAAAACCTATCTGGACGGACAGCCTTCTTTGGCAATGGGGTTTGATTATTTTGGGACAGGAAATTATCGGCGGTTTCCCCTGTGGCTGATGTATCTTTTTTCGCCAGAGGTTGCCGCAACGGCATCTGTTGCAGATATCCAAAAGCGCTTAGATGAAATTGAAGCAAAAAGTAGGTGTTTGAAAACAAAATTTGCAGCCATGGTTGCAAGTCATGATGGCTATGCTTCCAAAAAAAAGGTTTTTGGGCATGTTGACATTGTTTCAAGAGCTGAAATTACCGAAAAAGTGAGCACCATTGATTTTGTTCACTGTCCGGGCAAGCTGTTGCACAATGACACTTCATTAAAAGATGAATACCAGGATGATAAAAAGTTATATCTGGAACAATTCGTGTTTAATATCTGTGCAGAAAATGCGTGTGTAAAGGGATATGTGACAGAAAAAATATTTGAAGCCCTGGAGGCCGGTACAATCCCCATTTATTGGGGGGATCCCAGCCCTGAATCCGCTATATTGAATCCTCAACGGATTGTTTTTTGGGAGGGGTCTCGAGTAGAAGCGGTGCTTTCCACTATTAAAGCCTTGTACCTTGATATAAAAGCGCGAGAGCGATTTTTGCGAGAACCTCTTTTTGTCAATACCGCTGCACAAGAGATATATGATCACTTTTCATGCCTGCGAAGGGATTTGGAAAGATTACTTTAAGAATTCTTTTTATAGGATAAAAAAATGACCTTATCAGACAAATTTCAAAAATATGGTATTTATGCCCTGTATCTTACCTGCATTTCTTGCTTTTTTTCATCAGCCCTGACAGCAATTTTTTCTATTCTCATGTTAGTCTGCTGGCTTGCCTCCGGCCGATTTAAAAATATTCCGCTTATCATAAAAGAAAATTCCTTGGCGCTCATAGGAATTGTTTTTTGTGCGCTTTTATTGATCGGGATTGTATACTCTCCGGCCCCACTTGAGGTATCCCTTGATTTTTTTAAAAAATATCGGGTGTTATTGTATATTCCCATTGTGCTTTCCCTGACAAAGGGAAAACCGAATATGGCCCGAAATATTGTCAATGCCCTGCTTTTTGGTTATCTATTGGTGCTTGTTAATGATTCTTTGGTGGATTTTGGCCTCATCTCCATGAATAAATTGGCTTTTAAAAGATATGGCGGTGGATTCCTTGTTATTTTTGCCTATCTTGTAATGCAAAGAGCTATTTTGGAAAAAAACTGCAGATTTTTGTGGGGTGGTTTCTTTCTGGCAATCAGTTATCATATTTTCTTTATTCTCAAGACGAGGACCGGTTGGCTTATTTTTATTGCCCTTACCGTGCTGTTTATATTTCAATATTTTTCCATAAAGAAGCAGCTCATATTTTATCTGGTCTCCCTGTGTTTGTTGATCGGCGTTTTTTATACCTCCCATTCTGTTCGGTCCAGCGTGATCGTGACAATTCAAAATTTACAAAACTATGATATGGAAAATTATAATTCGCGTACATCTGTTGGTTTACGCTTGGATTGGTACAAAAGCAGCGTTCAATTGATAAAGGAAAAACCTGTTTTTGGATATGGAACAGGGGCTTATGAAATAGCGCAAAAACCCATTGTCGAGAGAACTTCTATTGCGCCTGCAACAGATCCCCACAATGAGTTTTTACTCACAACCGTTCAGATAGGGCTTGTGGGATTAGCTGTGCTGTTGGCATTGTTTATAGACCCCATACTTCGTTCTTTCAAATTGATCCGGCGTAAAGAAGAGGCCCAGGCGTTTGCCCTTCAAGCCACTGTATTGTTTTTGTTTATTGGGTGCTTTTTAAACTCCTGGCTGCTGTCTACCATACCCAGTCATATGTTTGCTTTTTTAATCGTTGCTTTTTATCCTTTCCGGGAGTTATCCCGCTGATTGAATGGTTTTTGTAACAGGGTCAAAATCCTGTTTCTGGGAGTGAAAAAAGGGAAAATCACTTTAATATTCGTCTTGATCAAATCCCCTAAAAACAGTATACCAAGCATTGAATTGGATTTGGCCTGAAAATTGGCCTGCAAATTTTTTTTGGAGATAGTATGATAACAAACAATGTTGTTTGTATGAAGTGGGGAGAAAAATACGGACCTGAATATGTGAATGTTCTTTATCATATGGTTAAAAGGAACATGACCCTGCCATTTCGCTTTATCTGTCTGACAGAACACCCCGAAGGGATCGAACCTGCGATTGAGGTGATGCCCATACCCGAATTTGAAGATCCGGCTCCCCAGTATTATAAAGAGTGCCAGGCCTGGCGGAAACTTTCCTTATTTGATGATCCGTTTTTTGATATACAAGGAAAAGTTTTGTTTCTGGACCTGGATGTGGTGGTTATCGATACGATTGATTGTTTCTTTGACTTTTCAGATAAGCTTGCCATTATTGAAAACTGGTCCCAGCCCAATCGCTTAATAGGCCAGGCATCAGCCATCTGTTTTGAAGTGGGGCAGTACACCCGTCTGCTCAAAAAATATCAGGAGCAACAGGAAACCGTGGTGAAAACCCACAGAACCGAACAGGTGTATATCACCCGGGAACTGGGCAAGGGTAATTTTGATTATTTCCCCGATGACTGGTGCAAAAGTTTTAAATTCCACTGCATGGCCGGTGGAATTCTGAACAGTTTTATTACGCCCACCGAGATTCCAAAGAATGCAAAAATCATTGTATTTCACGGAAATCCCAACCCCATCGATGCCATTAACGGGGTCTGGGGCGCGCCGGTACCCTGGTATAAAAAATTTTATAAAACAGTAAAACCAACAAAATGGCTGGCAGAGCATTGGAGATAAAAACAATCTGACCCCCGTTGCAAGCTGCTTGTAACCGGCCTGTAAATTTCGGTCATTTTGTGGGGATCAGGTCGTAGGGTTTTGTTTTCCAGCGGTTGTGAACCCAGAAATATTGATCCGGATATTTTCTGACCATCGCTTCAATGGCCGCTGTATAATTTTGCGTATTGGTCTCAATATCCCTGATCATGTCCCCCGTGGATTCCAGGGGAATTTCGGGTAAAAATTCCACCACAAAGGTATTACCTGTCTTGGCAATACACATGGGCACTACCATGGCTTTCGTTCTCAGGGCAAGAACCGCAAATCCCTTGTTGGTGCAGGCAGGCCTGCCGAAAAAATCGACATTAACGCCGCTGTGCCAATTGGCATTCTGATCAAGCAAAGTGGCTACAACATCTTTGTTCCTTAAAATAGCATCAATTTTTTTGCCTGCTCCCTGCAGGGGAATCAGGGTGGTTCCAAACCGTTGTCTTTCTTCAAGCATAAGCCTTTCCAGGGGAAGAAAATCCAACTTTCTATAGGCACCATACATTTTAAAATCAGGATCATGGCCAAAGGCGGCCACCAAAAGTTCAAAATTTCCGATGTGGCCGGACACGAGAAGAACGCCTCTACCCTTTTGAAGGGCAGCCTTCAGGTTGCCATAGCCTTTAATTGTATAATAGGTCAGCAGCTCTTTCTGACTTTTCCTAAATGCCCAGGCAATATCAAACATGATGTGGATCGTATTCTTGAAAACTTTTTTGCCAAGGGTTAAAACCTGCCTGGAAGAAAGTTCTGATGGGTATGCCAGGGAGATATTATCCAAGGCAATCTTTCTATGACGGTTGTCTATCTTAAACCATAGCAGCCCCAAGATATCGGAACAAAATTTTGCAACCCTTCGGGGAAGAAGTCCCAGTAAGATAATAAGAAGTTTTAGTAATTTATAAATTATTTCATTGCGCATAATTCATTCCACCGTATTTGAAAAAAGATTTAAATTCTAAATTAATTTCAATTTTTGTCAATTTTTGGTTCATTGCTGTGATCCTTTTAGCAGCACCTATTAAACCAGATATTGCCTTGCTATTTTTACCTGGTGCAGTCGATAGATCCGAATGATGTTCCGGCCCATGGCATCAATGGTATATTTTTTTCTGACCAGTTCTCTGGCCTGGTGAACCCGTTCCAGGGTGGCGGCTTCATTGGCAATGGTATCAAGGATCATATCCGCTAAGTTTTTAGGTTTTTGGGGATCAAAGAGCAATCCGGTCTTTTTGTCAACGATGATATCCGTTATTCCGCAGGTTTTAGATCCAATGACGGGGCAAGAGCTGTACATGGCTTCCAGCAATGCCAGTGGGACCCCTTCAAGGGGGATTTTGTTCTTGTTCCCAGGGGCCAGGACCTTGCAGTCAAACGCTCTGTAATAGGGCCAGACGTCCTCTTTCGCCCCTATAAAATGAACTTTCTCTCCTATGCCCAGATCCTTGGCCAGTGTCTTGAGTTCAGCCAGGCAATCGGGGGTTCCTTCCCCCAGAATGGCAATGTGGTGGGGGATTTGTGACTGAATCAGTTTAAGGGCCTTTAAAATGGTGTCCACCTCCCTGTCCTTGGAAATAGTGCCGGCAAATCCTATAAACCGGGTGGTAGCATCAAGACAAAGATCTCGGGCAAGGGCCTTTCGTGCCGATTCCTTTGGTGCAAGGTCCTGGGGCGGTATGATACCGCTTGGCATGGAGAAAATTTCCATGTCTTTGAGTTTGAAAACCTGTTGAAGGTGTTGGGTGGTATAATCTGATGTGGTGAAGATAAAATGGGTCAATTGTTTATAAATTTTCCGATTATTCCAGGTATTTCGAACAGGGTCGCTGATATGCCGGGACAGGATACGGCAGGGGACACCTGTCTTTTTTGCCGCCGGCAGGGCAATATTTGAGTCGGCCTTGCTGTGGGTGTTGAGAATATGGGGCTGCTCATCCTTAAAGATCTGTTTGAGCTGTCCATAGTCTTTGAGAGAGCTAAAACGCTTGAAAGAGACGCCATGGACACGAAATCCGTGTTCCTTGGCCCTGGTGAAAAGAGGTGTGCCCATAGGGGTGATGATGACCACCTGGTGGCCTTTGTTTTCCATCCACACGGATTCATTATAAATCCGTTGTTCTTGTTCACCCCATCCGGTCTGGCAGGTGGTGTGCACTATCTTATAGAGAGATCGCATGGGTTCAGGGCTTACAGCCTTATTTCAATCCTTTCAATATCCTCGGGCAGGTCAATCTCAGGTGAGTCATATTCGGTAACCACCACTCGTATCTGGTAGCCGAATTCAAGCACTCTCAATTGTTCCAGTTTTTCAACATTTTCACAGGTTCCGGTGGGCAGGGCGACAATTTTATCTAAAAAGCTTTTTTTATAGGCATAAAACCCCAGGTGCTTGTAAAAGTCAACCTGTGTTTCTTTTTCCCGGGGATAGGGGATCTGGGCACGGGAAAAATACATGGCAAATCCATTGTTGTTAAAGGTTACCTTGACATCCTTGGGATCGGTTATCTCACGCTTGTCCTGTATCTTAAAGGCCAGGGTGGACATAAAAAGTGTCGGGTCTTCCTTAAAGGGGCGGATCATCTCATCGATGGTCAACGGGTTGAAAATCGGTTGATCTCCCTGGATATTCACAACAATTTCATTGTCGGCGAGATTCAGTATATTAGCGGTTTCTGCCACTCGGTCGGTTCCCGAGCGGCAGGCTTGTGATGTCATGACGGCTTCTCCGCCAAAGGTTTTTACCGCATCCAGTATCCGCTGATCATCCGTTGCCACAACAGTCCGGGTGACAGCAGAGGATTTTTGGGTCTGTTCATACACCCGCTGGATCATGGATTTCCCGCCAATCATGGCCAGGGGTTTGCCCTCAAACCGGCTGGATCCGTACCGGGAGGGGATTACAGCTATTGTCATTGTCAGCTCTTTTTTTAAATTTTAAGGAACAAGGATCTGGCCTTGTCCCGGGTCATGATGCTTTTCCAGTCCTTGCCCAGGCAGTTTTCCCATAGGGGGTCAAGGCCCAAGGCTACGGTAATCATGGTCTCCATCTGATCGTCGGTAAGGTCGGCCGTCAGACCTTTTGGCAGGTCAATTCCAGCTGTTTCCTTCATGGTCCGAAATTCTTTTACCCCGGCTGGATAATATTCTTCAAGAACATCAAAGGTGATGCAGCAGCCGATTCCATGGTGGGTTCCCAAAACATAGGAAAGACCATAGGACAGGGCATGGCAGGCCCCGACCTGGGAATAGGCAATGCTCATCCCACCAAAAAAAGAGGCCATCATCAGTTTGTCGTCCTTGTCCGGGTGGTTGTCCACAAACACCTGGCGACAAAGCTCTATGGATTTTTCCCCATAGGACTTTGAAAATTCATTTAAATAGGTGCCTTCAAGGGATTCCACGCAATGGATGTAACAATCCATGCCCGTATAAAAATGCTGCTCCCGGGGGACATTTTTTATGAGTTCCGGATCCAGAACCACCTGGTCAAAGACCGTGTAATCTGAGTTCATCCCCAGTTTTTTTTCAGGACCCGTCAGCACAGTGGTCCGAGAAACTTCTGCACCTGTTCCGGAAAGGGTGGGCACGGCAGCATGGTAAATGGCCGGGTTTTTAATCAGATCCCATCCCTGGTAAAGGGTGGAAGAGCCCTCATTTGTCAGCATCAGGGCAACGGCCTTGGCAAGATCCATGCTGGACCCTCCCCCGATGCCGATGACAGCACAGGGCAGGGTGGACCGGGTGTTCTTTACCGTAAGTGTCAGCTGGTCCACATAGCTGGTTTTGGGCTCGTCATCCACGTTGACCCACAACAGCAGGTCATTGGCGTGGAGGGGTATTTTTTTTTCCAGGTCTTTCCCCTGGAAAACCTCGTCGGTTACAAATACGGCCCAGGCATCGGTGTCGGTTCGCTGTTTTTCAATAATTTCGTCCAGTTGTGCGAAACAGCCCCTTCCAAAGATGACATTGGGGACCAGTTTAAAATTTCTATACATGGGATATCCTTATGATTTAATTATGCTTTAAAAAATTTATTTTTTAAACGCCTTATTTTTTAAACGATCGGGTGATGGCCTGGATCCGCTGATCAATATCCTCTTCTGACCAGGAGAGCATGATCTGCATGGAAATGGTCCGTTTCATGATGGCATCGGATTCTTCCAGCTTCATATTTTTATAGTCCGGTAGATTGCCTGCCAGTTCAATCGCCAGAGGGGCTGCCCCCGTTAATCCTTTTAAGTGGTTCCAGCGTTTATAATAATGCCAGTTATTGTCATACCAATAGGGGCTTGGCACACCGTTTTTCGCCAGGCCGGCTGCCACCTGTCGGGCACGGTTTTTGGTGGGGAGAAAAAAGCTTAAAAAGGTGGCAGAATCCCCAAAGGGATCGGGCAGATACCGAAAGGTCACTTCGGGCAGATCTGTCATGGCATCCTTGATGGCATTTTTGTTTTTTCTCTGGATATCCAGGATACGATCCAGTTTTTTGAGCTGGGCAAGCCCTACGGCTGCATTGAGTTCGCTGATCCTGTAATTGGTTCCCATGATGGGGTGGCCGTCGGCACCCCGGTCAGGACCACCTAAATGGTCATGGCCATGGTCGGAAAATTGGTCGCACAGGTCATAGACTTTACGGCTGTCGGTTATGATCCCCCCGCCTTCGCCGCAGGTAATGGTTTTGACGGAATCAAAGGAGAAACATCCGGCAAGGCCGAATGTTCCCAGGGCTTTGCCCTGAAAAGAGCCGCCAAGGGACTGACAGGCATCTTCCAGAAGGATGAGTCCCTTTTGGTCGCAAAAGGTTTTTATCTCGTCAATACGGGCCATGGCCCCGCACATGTGAACCGGTATTACGGCCTTGGTACGCGGGGTTAATACCGCTTCCAGTCGATCCGGGTTCAGGCACAGGGTTTCATCGATTTCAGCAAATACGGGAATGGCACCGACAGAGATCAGTGCTTCAAAGGTTGCCACAAAGGTAAAGGGCGGGATAATAACTTCATCTCCTGCTCCTATGCCGCAGGCAGTAAGGGCAGTACAAAGGGCTGCTGTCCCGCTGGAGCAAAGATGGCTAAAGGCTGAGCCCGTGATATCCCCCAGTTTTTTTTCAAATTCAAGGGCTTTAAAATGACCGTTCCGGGTACCTTCAAATCCGTACCGGAACAGAACCCCGGTGTCAAGGACATCGGTTACTTCTTTTCGTTCTTCATCACCAAATATTTCAAAACCAGGCATGACACACTCCTTCTAGTATATATTATTTTTCGGATTTTACATAAATTGTAAGTCTAAATATCACACTCTTGCCCCAAGTTTCAAGATCTGCCCAAATAAATTGACTTTAATATTACCAATGTCTATATACAAGAATCGTGAGGTGGTACCAACGGTTTGGGAAGCACCTTTATAAATGGGGAAATAAAAAAATTAGGAAAGTTAACATATTCAAGGTGAGATTTAGGATTTAGCCGGTATGGAAAAAAGGAAAAGCCAAAAAAAAGATAGTTACAGGGGCTTTGAACAGGGCCCTATCCGTCCGCCAAGTGAAGCCGATAGCTTGCTTCTTCGGTTGACCCGAAATTGTCCCTGGAATCTGTGTACCTTTTGCCGAGTTTATAAGCGCCGGGATTTTTCCCTGAGATCTGTTGAGAATATTATCCAGGATATAGACCTTATCCACACCTATGTGGGAGGGATACGGCAGATTGTTCACGTCGGTGGGAAAGTGGACCAGGAAGTCATCAATACCCTTTATAACAGCTTTGAAACAAAGGATCGGGTGGCCTTTAATGCCGCCATGGACTGGTATGCCTCGGGCATGGAATCCATTTTTCTCCAGGATGCCAATTCCGTTATCATGAAACCCGATGACCTGGTGTTTCTTCTCGAATATATTCGACATTGTTTTCCCGAGACCCAAAGGCTCACTTCCTATGCCAGAAGCCAAACCCTTGCCCGGATCAAGGACCACGATCTTGAACGGATGACCCGTGCCGGGCTCAACCGGATCCATGTGGGCATGGAGACAGGGTCGGATACGGTGTTGAAACGGATCCGAAAAGGGGCTACCAAAGAAATTCATATCCGGGCCGGTTTAAAGGTTAAGGCTGCTGGCATGGAATTGTCCGAATATGTCATGCCCGGCATCGGGGGTATTGATCTCTCCATAGAGAATGCCATGGAAACCGCCTCGGCCCTGAATATAATCAATCCGGATTTTATCCGGATTCGGACCCTGGCCGTGACCAATGGAACACAGCTTGCCCAGGAAAGAGAGCAAGGGATTTTTGAAAAACCAAGTGACACGATGATGGCCAAGGAGCTTCGACTTTTTCTTGAAAGCCTTGACGGCATAGATTCCCAGGTGAAAAGCGATCATATTCTGAATTTGTTTGAAACCATCAACGGCAAATTACCCGAAGACAAGGAACGGCTCGTTGGCATCATTGACTCATTTTTTGACCTGCCTGAGGAACTGCGGGTTTTTTACCAGGTGGGGCGGCGCATGGGGTTTTTCAGGGGGCCTGAAGACATGGAAATAAGTGGTAGCCTGGACCAGGTTAAACAGGCCTGTAAGTACTATGGGGTCACCCCTGGAAATGTGGACACTGTCATTGATGAATTGATGAAACGTTTTGTCTGAACCCCTATCTGTTTATATCCATGTTCCCTTTTGTCTGAAAAAATGCAGTTATTGTGATTTTTATTCCATCGGGACCCTTTCTTTTTTGCCGGCCTATGTGGCCAGCCTTCAACGAGAAATTCAGATTCGGACCGGCCAGAGCATCCGGCCTGGCTTGGTTGACCGGGTCGGCAGGGTTCCCCAACGAGTAACAACCATTTATTTTGGAGGCGGGACTCCTTCCCTGCTGCCTCTGGAAGATGTCAAAAAAATTTTAGCCACCCTTCATACCTGTTACCAGGTGGCCGGGGATGCGGAAATTACCTTTGAAGTCAATCCGGGTACGGTGGATCAGGGCTATTTATCAGGACTCAAATCCCTTGGGGTTAATCGGCTTAGCATTGGGGTTCAGTCCTTTGATCCATATAAAATAAAGGTGTTGAGCCGGATCCATACAATAGAAGCGTCTATTGAGGCCATTGAAGCGACTAAATCAGCGGGGTTTGACAATATCGGTCTTGATCTCATCTATGGCACGCCAGGGGAAACCTTGGCAACCTGGCGCCAGGATCTTCATATGGTCCTTGGATTTAAGGTTGCCCATCTTTCCTGCTATATGCTGACCCTGGAACCGGGAACCCCCTTGCATGCCCAATATAAACGAGGTCTGTTCCAGTCACCAGGTTCGGGTATCCTTACCGATTTTTTCATGGAAACTTCCACTTTTCTTGAACAACACGGGTATGATCACTATGAAATATCCAATTTTGCCCGAGGCGTTCAAAATCGATCCCGGCACAATAGCGCCTATTGGCAGATGACGCCCTATGACGGATTTGGTCCCGCAGCCCATTCCTTTGGCTCGCTTAATGACAAGGGGCCGGGTGTCCGGGATCCGGGCCGGGTATCTCCTGTGAGATCCTGGAATGTGGCCGATGTGAAAGCCTATATTCAGGCACTTTCAGCAGGCAAGCTGCCTGTTCATGAACGAGAGGTGCTCTCCTTGCCGCAGCAGGTGCTCGAGAGGGTTATGCTGGGCTTAAGAACCAGTGACGGCATTGATATCACTGCAGTTGATAAGATGACAGGGCAAGATTTTTTAACCCGGTTTGCGCCTCTGGTGGACCGTCTTGAACGTCAGGGGCTGGGGGTAGTCCTAACCAGTCCAGGAAAACGGTTTTTGTTGACGCTTTCGGGCAGGGCCCGCCTTGACAGTATTGTAGAAGCCTTTGCCGATAAGATTCTCTAAACTTTTCTTCTCAACTGGCGGGTGTCCCCCACCCGGATGGTCAGGTTAACAGAGTCAAAGTATTCAATGAGCGGAATCACAAATTTTCTTGAAATTCCCGTCATATCCTTGAACTCCGGGGTGGTGATTTCTTCGTTTTCCTTTAAAAAAGAAATAAGCTTTTTCTCAAGGTCGGCCATGGTCCGGGCATCAAAATTAAGGTCATCCTTTGTCTTGACCACTAAGTGTTCATCAATGAGCATCTGCAAAACATCTTTGGCGGTCTTCGGGTCCAGTTTCAGGTCCTGGCAGATGGTTCTGAAAAACGGGGGGGTGAGGCCTGCGGACTGGTAGATTTTGGTGATTTTTTCTTTGATTTCGTGTTGGTCCACTTGCAGGGCCACTTCAAACCCAACCAGTTTGACAATATTCTTGTCCTGGACAAGGGTATTGTCCTTGGCCAGTTTGGTAAATAGAATATTAAAAAATTTGGCGTCATCAATATATTGGAATTTGGATTTGAGTTCCTGGGTGGGCATGCCTTCTTTTAATGGATTGGCCGCATGGTAGTGCTGTATTTTATCAACCACTTTTGTTTTGAATTCATCAAAAAAGGCCCCGTTGACATAGATCTGCCTGTCCTTATCTGTTTGGATGATTGCCTGCCTTGCCAGCATTTTTTGGAGGGTGCCAGCCAGCTTTTTGTCCGGGATATTGGTCATGACCCGCAATTGGTTGAAGGACAGCCCTGCATACCCCCTTAGGGATAGAAAAAAAGAGATGGTCTGTTCTGGGTCATCTTGCGACAGATCTTCAAGCCCCTGTACCACTTTTTTGTCAAACAATTTGTGTTTTTGTGAGACCGGATTCAAGATGGCGCCGCCGCCAATGGTTTTTATGGGGGAATAGCTTCTGATGACATATCGGTCCTCTTTAATGCAGCAGACAGGGGACTCCAGGCGAAATTGTACAGGCGCCTCATCTCCGGGTAATAACTCTTCCCTGTCCAGAAGGATCATATAGCCTAAAATTTCACTGGTACCCGAATGAAACCTTACCCTTGTCCTGGGCTTGGCGGGTTTGGCATTGCTTTTTAGATAATGGAAATGGGCATCCACCATATAGCTTTCAATGAGGGTGCCGGGAGTGGAGAGAATATCCCCCCTGAGCACAGAGTCCTTGTCAAGTCCCTGGAAATTGATGGCGGTCCTTGTACCGGGACCGGCCTTGTTTACGCTGTTGCTGTGAACCTGGATTCCCCGGACCTTGGAAACAATTTTTTTAGGATAGACCATGATATCATCTCCCACCTGGATACCCCCCGACATCAGGGTACCGGTGATCACCGTCCCAAACCCTTTCATGGAAAAAACCCGGTCCACGGGCAGCCGGAAAATGGAAGAAAATTTACGTTCGGGAATCTGGTCGCAAATGGATTCAAGGGTGGCAATAAAATCTTCCAGCCCCTGACCGGTTGTAGAGGAGAGGGGGATGATGGGTTTATCTTCCAGAAAGGTGCCCTGGACAAAATCATTGATATCATCAAGGGCCATCTCCAGGAGGTCTTCATCCACAAGGTCTGTCTTGGTCAGGGCAATGATTCCATGCTGGATTCCCATGAGATTGCAGATTTCCATGTGTTCCCGGGTCTGGGGCATCACCCCTTCGTCCGCTGCAATGACCATGGTCACCACATCAATACCACTGGAGCCTGCCACCATGTTTTTGACAAACCTTTCATGGCCGGGCATGTCCACAATGCCGATGTGTTTCCCATTGGGTAGATCAAGGGAGGCAAACCCGAGTTCGATGGTAATACCCCTTTCTTTTTCTTCCTTGAGCCGGTCGGTTTCAACGCCTGTCAATGCCTTGACCAGGCTTGTCTTTCCATGGTCAATGTGGCCGGCAGTTCCTAAAATTATATTTTCCAATGAAAAAACCCTCCAGGGCCTGTATTTATGGTTATTTTTTCCTGAAAAAACTCAAGACATAGGCAAGGGCAACAAGGACGATGCCTGTTATAACCCCGTGGTAAATACCCCATTCCGGTCTGAATATCCGGATCAGAAGAATGCCGAAGGAAAGGCCGATAATGAGCCTTACCAAAAAAATGATCAATGTGTTCATCCAATGCTTCCTTTTTGATAATTTGTGTACCCAGGGATAATAGTCAAACAACGGTCCAAGGTCAATCTTAAATTATAGATTCCAATCAAGGAAATTATGACAACAATCAAAAAAAGAGTTGCTAAAAAATATTGTTTCTGATAGTAAGTACAAGTTTTTTTGAGGTGGGTGTAGCTCAGTTGGTAGAGCACTAGGTTGTGGTCCTGGTGGCCGCGGGTTCGAACCCCGTCACTCACCCCATTCTTTTCTTTCCAGACTCCTGGAGACCCTCCTGTGATATATAATGTTTCATTAAATATGTTGTTAAATATACTGATAACCAAAATAAAAGGGATATGCCCATGGTAATTTCTATTGGTCAGCGAAACCGCTATTTCTCATTCACCTGGTTGTTTGCAGCCATTTTGTTTTTAATTTTCCTGTTTTTGCCCTCCTTTTCCAGGGCAGCAGCCGATGCTGGGGAACTTAAGGATGGCATCTATGCCAGGTTTGAAACAAACCGGGGAATTATCCTGGCAGAGCTCTATTATAAGCGGGCGCCCAATACCGTGGCCAATTTTGTGGGGCTGGCCGAGGGTACCAAAAAATCAAACCAGCCGGTCGGGAAAAAATTTTATGACGGCCTGATTTTTCACCGGGTTATTCCCAATTTTATGATCCAGGGCGGAGACCCCGAAGGAACCGGCCGGGGAGGGCCTGGGTATCAATTTGCCGATGAGTTTCATCCTTCCTTGACCCATGACGGACCCGGTATCCTTTCCATGGCAAATTCAGGTCCCAATACCAATGGCAGTCAATTTTTTATCACCCACAAGGAAACCCCATGGCTTGATTTAAAGCATACGGTGTTTGGCCGGGTGGTGTCGGGCCAGGATGTGGTCAATGAAATTCGTAAGGGTGACCGGATTAATCACTTGATTATTATCCGCAGGGGCACTGCTGCCAAGGCGTTTAAAACCGATCAGGCAAGTATTGATGCTGCCCGTAAGAATGTGCTGGCCCAGCAGGAGGCCGAGCGCAAAGAATATCAAGCTAGTTTTGAGAAAAAAATGATGGACAAGAATCCCGATGCCCTTAAAACCGAATCAGGCCTCATGTATGTGCCGCTTAAAGCGGGAACCGGGGCGGCCATAAAAGCGGGGGATAGGATAAAAGTTCATTATACCGGTGTGCTGGCGGATGGGAAAAAGTTTGACTCCTCCCGGGACAGAGGAGAGCCCTTCGGGTTTGTCATTGGAAAAGGGGATGTGATAAAGGGGTGGGATTTAGGGATAATGGGCATGAAAAAAGGAGAGATGCGGCGCCTCTTGATTCCCTATCCTTTAGCCTATGGCGAAAAAGGGTATCCCGGTATAATTCCCCCCAAAGCCACCCTGATATTTGATGTGGAGCTGGTGGATTTTAATTAAACCCATGGTCACGGTATAGCGGCAGTGATTCTCCAGGCCTGTATCCAAAAAAAGTGTTCCTATAGCAGGGGCATGGCTGGCATCTGTTTTAAGATGCGCTGCTGGCGGTTTCGAATATAGGCGCTGGGGTTTTTTGCAGACCATTTGTGGGGACTTGGCAAAATAGCTGCCATCAGTGCTGCCTGGGGTTTTGTCAATTGGTTGGCATCGCAGGAAAAATAGCCTTGTGCTCCGGCCTGGGCTCCCACCAGATGGGTTCCCCAGTCCACAGTATTCAAGTAAACCTCAAAAATTCTTTGTTTGTCCCAGAAACCCTCAATCAATATGGTATACCATGCTTCTGCAGCCTTTCGAAAAAGGCTTCTGCTGGAAGGCAGAAAAAGGGATCGTGCCGCCTGCATACTGATGGTACTGGCTCCCCTGAATTGATGGTTTTCTACCATGTTTTCAATCACAATTTTTATTTCTTCAAAATCAAATCCGCTGTGGGTGAGAAACCGTTGGTCCTCCGATGCCAGAACCGCCTGTTGAAGGTGGGGGGAAATTTTTACAAGATCCTGCCATGAATATTGTGGTTTGATATAGTCGGTTTGATTGAGTTGGGCGAGCAGTCTCTCCCAGATCATATTGACAGTGCCCGGGGGATTTATGGTCTTGAAAACCAAAACCTGGGAAACGGAAAAAAAGATCAGGACAAGGATACTCCTAAAAAAAAATTTCCAAAGCCCGGCCATGATTGATTTTTTCTTTTTTTTTCTCATCCAGCCCCCTGGCAATGGGTTCTACGTGGATTGGCCGGTATTGTCAATTCTAAAAAAAATGGGTTAAATGGATCTTCTCTTAAAGATGATGAGTGTCAGGGATATAAAAAAAAGGCTGAATGCAAGGATATTTATCAGTGGATGGACAGGACCGATACCCATGAAATTATTTTTTGAGATTAACGAGTCGGCATAGGTCTGGACCATAAACAGTTTCGGATAATAAATACGCCATAGTGCAGGGGATGATGCTGAGACTGAAGAGGATAGGGCTTCTATCAATTGACTGTTTAACAATCGGTAACCGCCATCGGAAATAAATCCAGTCCCCAGGAGGCCCATTGCAAATAAGGCGCTGATAAAACCCGGCATAAACAAAGAAAATAAACAGACGGTTGCTGTCATAAACAAAAGATTCAAAGAGCAAACAATTGAGGCCCAGATATATCCTAAATTAATGTCACCGGTATGGGACCAGACAATCGAAAAGAGCGTCAAATGTAAAACAAACATAAACCCTGAAGTAAGAAGCCATGTGCCCATTATCCTGCCAAGCACATATTCCCAGCGCTGAACAGGCCTTGAAAGAAACATCTGCACAGACCCATCGTTTTGATCTCTGGTGAAAATTCTCATGGATATCATGGAAACCATCAGGAGCATTCCCATAACGATTGCCTGGAAAATAATCCGGGAAGCATATCCTATGCCTTCAATCTGCTGGCCGTTGATCACATAATTTGCGGAATAGCACCCGCGCATTAGAAAGAGCAGGCCCACTGATATGGCCAGAAGAAGATAAAAACTTTTGGACCTCATCTGGTCTACAATCGTATACTGTGCAATTTTAATAAACATTTTCATATTATTTTCAGCTATTGTTGGGTTACGTGTTTAACAAAAACATCTTCAAGGCTTTCACCATCAGCCATTATGGCATCAATTGAATCTTTTACGACGATCTTTCCCCTGTGCATAATGGCGGCAGTATCGCATGTTTTTTCAACCTCTGACAGCAGGTGAGAATTTAAAACAATGGTTATCTCATTTTGCCTGAGGTTATCAATAATTATTCGAATATCTCTGATCCCCATGGGATCTAAGCCGGAAACAGGCTCATCCAGGATCAACAGTTCCGGGGTGCCTATCAGCGCACCGGCAACTCCGATTCGCTGCTTCATCCCCTTTGAATAGCCGGCGCTCTTTTTTTTATCTCTTCCTGTCATTGAGACGACTTCCACAACTCTTTCAACTTCAAGTCTTGCTTTTTTTCCGGATAATCCAATAAGGGATGCATGGCGAAGCAGATATTCAAACCCTGAAAGGAATGGGGGGATCATATGCTGTTCAGCTATGTATCCAATGTTTTTTCTTGCCCTTGTTTCACAAGAAGGGGCTCCATTAATTGTGACACTTCCTGAAGTGGGTTGAATAAATCCTAACAGCATCCTGATAATGGTGGTCTTACCGGCGCCATTGGGTCCAAGCAGTGCAAAAAATTCACCTCGTTTAATTTGGTATGAAACATTATCAACCGCTTTCAGGTTGCCAAATTTTTTTGTAACACCATCCAATACAATCATTATTTTACTCATTTTTAGTTGTCGGTTTTGAAAATGTTTAAACGGGCGTCCAGATTTTTTTATCAATATAAAATTGATCTCATTTTTTTATGGGTTATTTACTGTGATTGGGAGCGGTTGTCAATAAATTGGTGTGGGAAGGGGATTGGTTTACAAACGAGAAAGCCCCTGAACAATATTTTGTCCAGGGGCTTATATCTTTCAAGTCAAAAGACTTGCTTTGTAGCGCAAAAAAACGGTTAACTAAATCACGGTTACATTTGCTGCTGCAGGGCCTTTTTGGCCTTCTTCGATATCGAAGGAAACACGGTCTCCTTCATTCAGGGATTTAAACCCTGTTGAATTAATGCCGGAATGATGTACAAATACATCTTTTCCGCCGTCTTCTTGTTCGATAAATCCAAAACCTTTTGAGTCGTTAAACCATTTTACTGTACCATTAGCCATAGTGGCGTTCTCCTGTAATAAAAAAAATAACAGTTTCTAACTTGGGGGTAATACCAATCCTATTTTCGAGGGGGTTACTCCTTTGGAATGAAACCTGGGCACTTCACATTGAATAGTGCAAACTTCTGATACAATACAGCTATTTTTGATAAAGTCAAGTTTTAAACGATATTATTTATATTTTTCCTATATTTTTCCAATGGCATTATTATGGGAAAATTTTGTCCGCCGGATCAATATGGGGATGGATTGCCCTGTTGAAGATAGAACCTTTCATGAAACCGTTAGTCTGTTTTGTGTTGACACCAGGGATCTTTTATATTACAGCTATAATGAAGCTATATTCGAGATTGAATTTAAATATCCAAATCTTCCAGGAGGGCAGATGAAAGAAGTTGTTATCGTCAGTGCATGCAGAACGGCAATCGGTGGTTTTGGAGGGGCTCTTTCCCCATTAAGCGATATCGATTTCGGTCCCATTCCCATACGCGAATGCATTAAACGGGCCGGGTTGACCGGAGATCAGATTGATGAAGTGATTTATGCATCAGGCTACAGGACCGGAGATCTTCCCATTAATTCTGCCAGGGTTGTGGCGGTGAAGGCAGGCATCCCAGAGGAAAAACC
Source organism: Desulfoconvexum algidum (assembly GCF_055382125.1). Classification (NCBI taxonomy): domain Bacteria; kingdom Pseudomonadati; phylum Thermodesulfobacteriota; class Desulfobacteria; order Desulfobacterales; family Desulfobacteraceae; genus Desulfoconvexum; species Desulfoconvexum algidum. The sequence goes on from NZ_AP042394.1 coordinate 1,397,365, forward strand.
CCAGTTTACCATCAGCAAGGCCTGTGCCGGCAGTATCAAGGCCATTACCCTGGCTGCCCAGGTCATAAAATCCGGTGATGCCGATATTATTGTGACCGGGGGCATGGAAAGCATGAGCAATGCCACCTTTATGTTGAAAAAAGCCAGGTGGGGATATCGTCTGGGCCATGGTCAGCTCATGGATCAGCTGATTCTGTTTGACCCCCTAAGCGGCAATACCATGGGGGAAACTGCTGAAAATGTGGCAGAAAAATACAATGTTTCCCGGGAAGATCAAGATGCCTTTGGGCTGAGAAGCCAGAACCTGGCCGAGCAGGCTATTAAGGAGGGCAGGTTCAAAGAGCAGATTGTTCCCGTGGAAATTCCCCAGAGAAAAGGGGACCCCAAAATATTTGACACGGATGAACACCCCAGATTCGGCACCACCATTGAAGCGCTTCAACGACTCAAACCCCCTTTTAAAAAGGGGGGGTCGGTGACTGCCGGCAATGCCAGCGGAATGAACGACGCGGCATGTGCCATGGTGGTCATGTCAAAGGACAAGGCCGAAACACTTGGCATTAAACCCATGGCATCCATTGTCTCCTATGCTTCGGTGGGCGTGGACCCAGCCTACATGGGGATTGGTCCCATCCCGGCTACCCGAATGGCCCTGGAAAAAGCAGGACTCACCATTGATGATATGGATCTGATTGAATTAAATGAGGCCTTTGCTTCCCAGGCCATTGCCTGCATGCGTGAGCTTTCCATGGACATCAACAAGGTCAATGTGAATGGGGGTGCCATTGCCCTGGGTCACCCGGTTTCAGCCAGTGGCGGTGCTATTGTGACAAAACTTTTGTATGAGCTTGCGGCCAGGGATTTGAGATACGGACTGGCCACCCTGTGTATCGGCGGCGGTCAGGGTATGGCCTTGATTGTTGAACGGAAAAAATAAGAATAAAAAAAAGGGGGCGACACAACCTGCTCTCTGAAATTTGAGATATATCAAAACGAGCGCACTTTTAATTAATCAGGTGCGCTCGTTTTGATTTTGTTCAGATGCCTTTTAGATAGCCTGTATCATCGGGCATGTTTTTTTTTCTGGCGGCCTTGGTTGCCAGTTCATCGCATCGCTCATTCAAGGGGTCGCCAGCATGGCCTTTTACCCATTTGAAGGTGATGTCAAGTCCGGCCTGAAGATCCAGAAGAAGCTCCCATATGTCTGCATTCATGGCCGGTTTGCCATCGGATTTGACCCAGTTTCTTTTTTTCCAGTTTCGGGCCCAGCCCTTGGTGAGACCGTTAACGACATATTTTGAGTCCGAGTGCAGGACAATAGGATTTTTTTCTCCTTTCAGGGCTTCCATGGCGACCATCACAGCCTTGAGTTCCATACGGTTGTTGGTGGTTAGATTATACCCGCCGGAGAGTTCTTTTGTGTTTTTTATCACGACCCCATATCCACCGGGGCCTGGATTGCCAATGGCGCCACCATCGGTATAAACCACAATGGTGCCCTTTGGGTAGTCCGCTTCACTAGGATATACCTTTTGGGGTTTATCGGATCCTTTTTTATTTGATCCGGGCGAAAAGGACGGGTTTTTAAGAAAAAGGTCTGCTTCCTGCCGGGTCTTAAAACTTTTAAAAATTGCATTGGCAAATCCCCTGACCTGTTGTTCTGTCTCGGTCCAGGTGGTGAATATTCCTGTTTTGCGTCCCTGGGCGACGGCATAGTATTTCATGGACAAGAATATAGACTGGAATCTTGAACCTGTAAATACCCCGGGGAGGGTATTTTTTTTATGCTGGATTTATGGTATCCCCTTGGGGAAAAAAATAAAAATTTGCGGTCCCTATGGTAAATATTTTATTGTTTAAACAATCTATCAGGAAAATTTAAAATGACGCCAGCCATTCAACAGGTGAAAAAAAACAAAATACCCTTTGGCCTCCATGAATATGACCATGACCCCGGCATCCTGGCATACGGACAAGAGGCTGCCCAAAAGTTGGGGATTGCTCCGGGTCACCTGTTTAAAACCCTGGTTGTTTTAACGAACAATAGAGGGCTGGCCGTTGGGGTGGTGCCGGTATCAGGGAAGCTGGACCTGAAAGCCATTGCCAAAGCCCTGGGGGCAAAAAAGGCGGCAATGGCAGACAAACACCAGGCGGAACGGTCCACCGGCTATATTACAGGGGGGATGAGTCCCCTGGGACAAAAAAAACAATTGCCAACCATCATTGATGCATCGGCATTGGACCTTGATCGTGTTTTTGTTAGTGCCGGCCGCCGGGGACTGCAGATTTCCATTTTTCCAAAGGATCTTGCCAGCCTGACCCAGGCACTCTTTTATGGGATATCCAAACAATAAAGCAATATTATTTATAATAAACCTTGGGTTTCATTTTGACAAATCCTTGAATTTTGAGTCTAGTCAGTGTATTCTGTAGTATCAGGTCTGGAGGGTATATGTTTTAAAATGGGGAGTTTATCCTGGGACATGCCAGAGCTTGTTTATATATTAAGTATCTTTGATCATATAGTTAGCCGTTGACAGATGTCTGTCAGCGTTGTTTGTGGTTTGTCTGGGATTGGATAAACATCTTACCTGCTAGGTGGTTTAAGTACGAATAATTTTTTATGAGAAGGAGAACAGATGGAACCCAACAAATTCAGAGAATCCAGGCAGGCAATAAACCGGCTGTGCAAAAGTGTTGATAATTTAATTGAAGAAAAATCCAAGGAAGCCTCAACGGAAATATACGAAGAGGCATATGCCAAGTGGGAAACGCTAAATCCTTTGGCAGAGGGTGAAATCCAGGAACGGTCTGTGAAAAATTTGAGTGTGAAAATTAATGGATTGTCAATGCGGATTGACAAGCTTAAACCTGCGAAAAAGCCATCTGTCAGAGGCGCAAAAAAAGAACCCACCGGGATTGTATGGGATGAAGAACGGGTGGGACAACTTTCTCCTGCATTCCTAAAAAAACTATTGGTCAATATGGCCAAAGATACCGGCGCAACTGTCTGCTTTGGTACCACTGGAAAGGGTATCCGGCCAAACTATCAGATTCAATTTTCTTCTGAAGCGGTTATCGTTTTCACCGGGTCCGGCCATAAACCCTTGGATAAACCACTTTCAGCCGGTGCAAAAAAAATATCCGAACCTTTTTCCTATGGGGTGGTCGATTCGGCCCTGGGCAAAAAATAAACATTATGTGGGCAAATTGACGGGGGGGGGGCGAGCCTCCCAGAATTAATATAAGGAGACGGGTCTTGATTTCCGGCCTGCTGGAATAAATTTTAGGACCTGAGATTTAATGAGAAAATAGCAGCCGCTTTCGGCTGATAGGGTGAGTGAAGAAAAAGAGTCTGGTTTTAAAAGCGTGGATGATGGGTTCCTATTCTGATTTCCCCCTGCGCTTAACCATCCTGATTTGATTTTTCCTGGGAGAACCAAAATCATATTCCACTGAATCCATAACTTTGTTTATGATATAGACGCCTAGGCCGCCGGGTCTGATATCATTGATATCCCTGGATTGCATCTGGCTGATATCACATCGCTTTCCATAGTCTGTGATATGAATCTCTATTTTTTTTTCATGGGGTTTAATGGAAATATCGATTTTTTTTCCCGGATCATTCATATAACTGTACTTGATGATATTGGAACAGGCTTCGTCAACCGCCAGGGTGATGTGGCCTGCCTCATCTTCTGAAAAACCAATGATTTCAGCGATTCTTTCCATCACCCCCCTCACTAGTTGCAGGTATCGGGGATGGGAGAGAATGCTCAATTTTATGTCGTCTGATGCCATATAAATATTTCCTTTTAATAAAATTTATATAAAGCCTGGCCAGGTTTGTCAATCATTGCCGTGGAAACCATTGCTTGTGCCGAGGGGTTTATCACGGCTTATTATCAACGGTTATTATTATTGACAGGCCAGACGCCCATAGGGTATCTATGGGCGTCGATTAAAAACTTTTAAGTGATATAGAGTCCATATGATTAGGGTTGAAAATCTCGTTAAAAAATATGGTAATATTGTGGCATTAAACAGCCTGAACTGCCGGTTTGATGAAGAGAAAATTACGGTCATTCTGGGGGGGAGCGGATCTGGTAAAAGTACACTTTTACGCCAGCTCACAGGACTTGAACGCCCTGACAGCGGTTCCGTCCATTTTGACGGCTTGGACCTGACCGCTGCCAATAAAAAGCGGCTATACGAAAAAAGAAGAAAAATGGGGATGCTGTTCCAGGGGTCTGCCCTGTTTAACTATCTGAATATTTTTGAAAACATTGCGTTCCCTCTGCGGGAGCATACAAAGCTTGCGGAAAATGTAATCAAGACCATTGTTACCATGAAGCTTGAGATGGTGGGATTGAGGGGAACAGAAGATTTAATGCCCGCCCAGCTTTCCGGCGGGATGATGAAGCGGGTAGGGCTTGCCCGGGCCATTGTCATGGATCCTAAAATTATTTTTTATGATGAACCCACTTCAGGCCTTGATCCTATTTCAACCGGGGTGATTGATAAACTTATCAAGGACCTGAACACAAAACTAAAGATCACCTCTGTGGTAGTTTCCCATAACATAGAATCTTGTTTCAGGATTGCGGATAAGATTATTATTCTTTTTTACGGAGATATCATTGCCGAAGGAAGTGTTGATGAAATAAGAAATTCTGAAGATTTACGGGTAAAGCAATTTATCAATGGGGAACCGGAAGGACCCATTCCCTTTACCCGGACCGATAAAAACTATGTGGACGAACTTTTAATGGACTAGATTTTAATGGATTGGGAATGAACCGTGAGTTTTGATATGCCAGCCACCATAGGGCGCGCTACACTTAACCGAATCCAGGCGCTGGGGAGAAGCGGTGTCTTTTTGTTAGTTGCCGTTTACCAGGCGTTTCTTCCTCCCTTCAGGATAGGACGGCTGATTAAGGAAATTGAGTTTATCGGATCAAAATCTTTGTTAATCGTATCGGTGACAGGTCTTTTTACGGGAATGGTGCTGGGCCTCCAGGGGTATCACACCCTTACCCAGTTCGGGGCGGAAGCATTGTTGGGGTCTGCTGTGGCCCTTTCCATCATCCGGGAACTGGGTCCTGTTCTCTGTGCTCTCATGGTGACAGGGAGGGCGGGTTCTGCCATTACAGCCCAGATAGGCATCATGAAAATAACGGACCAGTTTCCTGCCCTTGAAATGATGGCCATAGATCCTGTAAAATATGTGATCAGCCCAAAAATTCTTGCGGGTATTATTTCTGTGCCCCTTTTGACCGCTGTTTTTGATTTGGTGGGGATCATGGGGGGGTATTTTGTTGGTGTCAAGCTTCTTGGGGTTAATGAAGGGGCGTACTTTGGCAAGATGGTCGCGTCGGTTACCTTTACCGATATCTACGGCGGGATATTGAAATCCTTGAGTTTCGGACTTTTGATCGCCTGGATTTCCTCTTTCATGGGGTTTATGGCGGATCCCACCACCGAAGGGGTGAGCACTGCCACGACCAACGCGGTGGTACTGACATCCCTTTCAATACTTATTGTGGATTATATCTTGACATCTTTATTACTATAGGATTTAAACTGATCATTATGTATGGGAAAAAAACAGAAATTTCAGTGGGTATTTTTATGATTTTGGGCATGGTGTGTCTGGTCTATTTGTCCGTAAATCTGGGCTCGGTTGAATTGTTCGGGTCAAATGCCTACACCATTGATGCCGTTTTTGGATCCATTGAGGGGCTGGAGCCGGGTGCCAGCGTCGAAATTGCCGGGGTCCCTGTGGGCAAGGTTAAACAGATTACCCTGGAGGAAAACAAGGCGCTGGTAAAAATGGAAATAACAAAAGGAACAAAGATTTCCGACGATACCATTGCCTCCATTCGTACCAAGGGAATGATCGGAGATAAATTTGTCAAGTTGTCGCCAGGGGGATCAGAAGATTTGTTGGAAGATACCGATTCCTTAATGGACACGGAATCTGCCATCAGCCTGGAAGAGTTAATCAGTAAATATATTTTTGAGAAATAAAGAAGCCCATGGGATTTAAAATAAACTATTGTGAACGAGACAAGGTTGCCCTCGTTAATGTTGAAGGCGAAATCGACATGTATACCTCTCCCAATTTGCGGGACACTCTTTTGCCTTTTTTTAAAAAAAAGGTAGACGCGATTGTGGTGGATCTTTCCCTGGTTTCTTTTATGGACAGTTCCGGTATTGCCACCCTGGTGGAAGGACTGCAATGGAGTAAAAAGGAAAAACGGAAATTCGTATTGAGCGGCCTTGGCAAGACCGTCTTTAATGCCCTGTCCCTGACCAAACTGGACAATGTGTTTACCATTAAGGAGAATATCCAGGAGGCTCTTGACTGGATTTCCAGGCAGGGTGTTTAAAAAATCTGATAATTTATAGATCCTGTAATCTATAGGAAGGCTTTTTGATATGAGATATGTTGAAAAAATAGTGTTGACCCTGATGGCGATTTTTATGTTTAGCGCTGGTGGTGTTGTGGCGGCTTCTCCTGCCCAGGAACAGCTGAAACAGTCCATTTACGAGATCCTGTCTGTCTTGAGAAACCCGCAATTAAAAGCAGATTCCCAAAAGGAAAACCGCCGGGTGACCTTGGAAAAAATAGTGGAAGACCGGTTTGATTTTAAAAAAATGTCACAACTCAGTCTTGCCATGCACTGGAAAGAAAGAAGCGCCGCTGAGAAATCCGAGTTTGTGGTCTTGTTCGGTCAATTGCTTAAAGATACCTATATCAGCAAAATGGAAGGGTATACAGATGAACGAGTTGTCTTTCTAAACGAACGGATACGAAAAAAAAAGGCCCAGATAGACACAAAAATTATTACCGAAACCATTGAAATCCCCCTCAATTATCGAATGTTTACAAAGGGAAATGATCAATGGCGGGTGTATGATGTTGTCATAGAAGGGGTCAGCCTCATCGGCAATTATCGCTCCCAGTTCCGTCAGATGTTGGAAAAAGGTTCCTTTGAAGAGCTGATGGATAAATTGAAAAAGAAATAAAACCTGTCAGTCTCTACCTTCCCACAAAGATTTACCATAATATCCTGCCAATCGGCTATATGCTAAACGCATCCCTAATCATTCCCTAACACGTTGTTAAAACATTCCTAATAAAAGAAGCGTATCTTTGTTCCCGAAGTGACCCCTTATTATGTAATTTGGATGTAATTTGGATAAAATTATTCAGATAGGGGGGGAATTAACAGGTATCTTTTTAAAATTGAGGGAAAGAATGTCGCCTTCCAATCTGCTGCTGGTTCTTTTAATGCTGACCACTGCCGGGTATTACCTGGGTCGTCGGCGTGCCGTGTCGGTGGTGAAAAACAGCGGGGGGGCCAGCACCCTTCATTCCAGGCCCACCTATTATGGGGCCCTGTCCGCCTTGTGGTGTGCAGTACCGGCTCTTGTGGTCTATTCCTTCTGGTTGGCCTTTGAGTCAAGCATCATCATTGATGTGGTGGTGGCAGGCCTGCCAGAGGAGCAAAGCCTTTCTCCAAACAGGCTGAACCTGCTGGTTAATGATATTAAAAATCTGGTGGAGGGAAATATTGTCGGCGGGACCATCAGCCCTTCCATCCAGGCCGCAGCGGATCAATACCGGAACCTTATGGCCATAAGCCATGCCGCCCTGGCCGTTATCGTACTGGTCCTCTGCATCGGGGCGGTTCTCTGGATTCAGCGGCGGATAAAACCCGCACTTCGGGCAAGAAACCATGTGGAGACCTTTGTAAAATATATCCTGATTGCCTGTTCCACCCTGGCGATTTTTACCACCATGGGCATTGTTCTGTCGGTTATCTACGAAGCCATCCGGTTCTTTAAGATCATTCCCCTGCACGAGTTTTTACTGGGGCTGAAGTGGAGCCCCCAGATGGCCATCCGGGCAGACCAGGTTGGGGCATCCGGCGCCTTTGGTGTTATCCCTGTCTTCATGGGGACCCTTTTGATATCGGCCATTGCCATGTGTGTGTCCGTGCCCGTGGGACTCATGTCCGCCATATATTTATGTGAATATGCGGATAAACGCTTTCGGGCCGTGGCAAAACCCTTGCTGGAGATTCTGGCCGGTATTCCCACGGTAGTCTATGGATTTTTTGCTGCCCTGGTTGTGGCGCCCATGATCCGGAATGCTGGTAGCGGCGTCGGCATGGAGGTTTCTTCGGAAAGTGCGCTTGCCGCAGGTCTTGTCATGGGGATTATGATCATTCCCTTTGTATCGTCTCTTTCCGATGATGTGATAAATGCTGTCCCCCAGTCTTTGCGGGACGGAGCCCTGGCCCTTGGGTCCACCCATTCGGAAACTATTCTTCAGGTGGTGCTGCCGGCAGCCTTGCCCGGTATTGTGGGAAGTGTGCTGCTGGCCGTATCCCGGGCCATTGGAGAGACCATGATCGTGGTCATGGCAGCGGGTTTGTCCGCAAATTTAACCGTGAATCCTTTAAAAACCGTTACCACGGTAACCGTTCAGATTGTGACCCTTTTGGTGGGGGACCAGGAGTTTGACAGTCCCAAGACCCTGGCCGCATTTGCCCTTGGGTTGATGCTGTTTCTGGTCACCCTGGTTCTCAATGTGATAGCCCTGGTGGTGGTGCGAAAATACAGGGAGCAATATGAATAATATAACCACAGAGCCAACCTCTTTCAATTTGCCCACTGGCATAGCGACTGTCCCAACCGCTGTCCCAACCCCTGGCCCGTCCAAGGCAAGGGGAACCCAGGCCCGGACCATGGACATTGTCAACAAGGGGCTTGCCCGACGCTATCGCTCGGAAAGGCGGTTCAAACGCCTTGGTCTTTCGGCCATCCTTTTGAGTCTGGCATTCCTGGGGGTTCTTTTCATCAGTATCTTTGCCAACGGGTATACGGCATTCAAGCAGACCTTTATCCAGCTGGAGGTCTTTTTGGACCCTTTGAAAATTGATAAGGAAGACTTGGGCGCTGCCAATTACATGGGGCTTGTGAAGAAATCACTCACAGCAGATTTTCCCCAGATAAAGAGCCGGGCAGACAAACGCAAATTGTACGGTCTTGTCAGTACCGGTGCCGCCTTTGATCTGCAAGATTTTGTACAAAAGAACCGCCATGAAATTGGCAATACCATCCAGATCTGGGTGCCGGCGGATGATGATGTGGACATGCTTATGAAAGGTCATATCTCCCGGGACGTTCCTGAAATTGAACGGCGCATGAATGATACCCAGATCGGTTGGGTGGATGACCTTTTGGGTCAGTCCCGGATTAAACAAGAGTTCAATACCAGGTTTTTCACGGGAGGAGATTCCCGGGAGCCCGAACTGGCAGGGATTTGGGGGGCCACCTGCGGATCACTATATACCCTTCTTGTGACGCTTTGTCTCTCCTTTCCCATCGGGATTGCTACAGCGGTCTATCTGGAGGAATTTGCCCCCACCAACCGCTGGACCGATGTGGTTGAGGTGAACATTAACAACCTGGCAGCCGTCCCTTCCATTGTTTTCGGGCTGCTGGGACTTGCCTTGTTTCTCAATTTTTTCGGTCTGCCTAGATCCGCTCCCCTTGTGGGCGGGTTGGTATTGACCCTGATGACCCTGCCCACCATTATCATTGCAAGCCGTGCATCCTTAAAGTCCGTTCCCCCCTCCATCCGGGAGGCGGCCTTGGGGATCGGGGCATCCAAAACCCAGATGGTGGCCCACCATGTGTTGCCCCTGGCCATGCCCGGAATGCTCACCGGTACCATTATCGGCATGGCCCAGGCCCTGGGGGAGACAGCGCCTTTACTGATGATCGGCATGGTGGCGTTCATCGTGGATATTCCGACAGGATTCACCGACCCTGCAACTGTATTGCCGGTGCAGATATTTTTATGGGCAGATAGCCCGGAGAGAGCTTTTCTCGAAAAGACCTCTGCTGCCATCATGGTGCTTTTGTGCTTCCTTGTGGCCATGAACGGTTTGGCCGTTGTTTTGAGAAAGAAATTTGAAAGAAGATGGTAATCAGTTTTGGTTTTGGTTTGTTAAATACATTATAATGTTTAGGAGTATTAAAATGAAAAAAGTGTGTATTGCAGTGTTCGCCCTGGTATTTTGTTGGGTCTTAGGGTTGGGCCTTGGAAATGGGTTTGCCAGTTCTTCAAGGGATTATATCTCCATTGTCGGATCTTCCACGGTGTATCCCTTTGCAACGGTTGTGGCAGAGCGGTTTGGAAAGTCCACCTCTTTTAAAACCCCGAAAATCGAATCCACCGGGTCCGGTGGCGGACACAAATTGTTTGGTGCAGGGGTTGGGGTACAATTCCCGGATATCACCAATTCTTCCCGTCGTATCAAAAAATCTGAGTTTGAAAAAGCCATGAAAAACGGGGTCAAAGAGATTGTTGAAGTGAAAATAGGGTATGACGGCATCGTCATTGCCAATTCCAAGAGCGCCCCCTCCTTTAAATTGACCCGGAAAGATCTTTTCCTGGCCCTTGCCAAGGATGTTCCGTCGGCAAATGTGGCGGGTAAACTTGTTCCCAACCCCTATAAAACATGGAAAGAGGTGAATTCAACCCTTCCTGATATCAAGATTGAGGTATTGGGGCCCCCTCCCACTTCCGGAACACGAGATGCCTTTGTGGAACTGGCCATGGAAGGCGGCGCCAAAAAAATTGCCTGGATCAAGGCCCTTAAAAAAACGGACAAAAATGCCTATAAAGCCATTTGCCATACCATTCGTGAAGATGGTGCCTATATTGAGGCCGGTGAAAATGACAACCTGATTGTACAAAAACTTTCTGCCAACCCGAATGCCCTGGGTATCTTTGGCTTCTCTTTTCTTGACCAGAATGGCGACAAGCTCCAGGGGTCTTTTGTGGACGGGGTTCAGCCCAAATTTGAGGCCATTGCAGACGGAAGTTATCCTGTTTCCAGACCACTGTTCTTTTATGTAAAAAAAGCCCATGTGAATACCATCCCCGGCATGCAAGCGTTTCTTGCTGAGTTTACAAGTGATAGGGCATGGGGAGATGAAGGCTATCTGACGGACAAGGGATTGATTCCCATGCCCGAGGCTGAAAGAAAATTGTTCCATGAAGCGGTTAAAAATCTGAAACCAATGTCTTTGTCCGACTTATAAAAAGTGCCCAGGCCGGGCAGATAAGTCTGTCCGGCCTGGGTCTGTTTTGGTCGTTAAACCAGTGATAGTGACCCAATACAATCGTTAAACGCAAAAAAAATGCAAACGGATATTGATAAGGGAGGCAATGGGGCGGCACCCGTGCCCTTAAAGAAGATGAGAAAACAATTGGTACCCAGAAAAGAAAGATCCACCGTTGGAGAGTTTCGGGTGGAAAATCCCCGGATGAGCTGCCGGAATGTGGATGTCTATTATAACGGTGGTGACAAAAAAGCCATTAACAATATCAGTCTGGATATTGGCCGCAATGAAGTGATCGCCCTGATCGGCCCGTCCGGTTGCGGGAAATCCACTTTTTTGCGGTGTCTGAACCGTATGAATGACACCATTGATGGATGCCGGGTAAAAGGCCAGATCACCATTGATAATAAAAATATTTATGACAAGGATGTGGATGTGGTGCCCCTGAGGGCCCAGGTGGGCATGGTATTTCAAAAACCCAATCCCTTTCCCAAGTCTATCTATGATAATATTGCCTATGGTCCGAAAATACACGGCCTTGTCCAGAATCGGGACGAGACCGATGAACTGGTGGAACAATCCCTTCGCCGGGCAGGCCTTTGGAAAGAGGTAAAAGATCGGTTGGACCAGCCCGGAACAGGATTGTCCGGTGGTCAGCAGCAGCGGTTGTGCATCGCCAGAACCATTGCCGTGAATCCGGAGGTGATTTTAATGGATGAGCCCTGTTCCGCACTGGACCCCATTGCAACCGCCATTATCGAAGATCTGATCGATGAATTAAAACAAGATTATTCCATTGCCATTGTAACCCACTCCATGCAGCAGGCATCCCGGGTATCCCAGCGAACCGGCTATTTTCACCTAGGTGATCTTATAGAAGTGGGGCCCACGGATCAGATTTTTCTCAACCCGTTGCATCAGCTGACGGAAGATTATATTACCGGCCGGTTCGGATAATTTTTATCCGGGGCTGATCCGGATGCTGTTTATCAGGGTGTCCACTGTATGCTGATACAGGGTGTCATGGTTCTTGCCGGAAAAGATAGTGTGTTCAATTTTCTGGAGCTGGATGATCCCGTTGATGCTCCCCCAGAACATGAGGCTGAAACCACGGGGATCCTCACAAATCAACCGATGGCTTTTGCAGCCGTGTTCAATGGCAGAAACCACCTGCATCAGGATGTTTTCGCCATAGCGGTCAATTCGATGCTTTAGATGATCTGGGAGCACTGTTTCAGGAGAGGCCAAAAAGTGATTGATAACGGTAAAATAATCTTTCTGGACAATGCTGAAATTTCGATAGGCCATGGCAATTGCATCCAGCTTCTGCTCCGGGTCTTGGGCTGCATCTGCTGCCAGGGTGATATCCTTTTCCAGCAGGTGAAGCCCTTCCTCGGCAAGATCAAAAATAATCTCATCCTTATTTTTATAATACCGGTAAATGGCAGCCACGCTTAACTCAACCCGGGCGGCAATACCGTTAACAGATGTCCCGGCAAGTCCCTTGCTGAACAAAAGTGCACGTGCAGCCCCAAGAATCTGGGCTTTGCGGTTTGTTTTTTCCCGTTCTTTACGTTCTTGTATTCCCATCGGATATCCTTTTGAATCAATCCTGAGCCATGGTGCAGGGTTCCTGCTGACAACAATAGCGGCAGGTTGACCCAACGGTTTTTCTTTTATACCCCGGGCCAATTGGAATCAACCCCTGCAATTGTTTTAAGAGGACAAAGACCGCTTTGGTCATGAATGTATGGGATTTGCCGCACAATGGTCCATGAAGCCCATGCAGTAATCATCCTGACCCAGAAGCATCTGGGTGGTTTTAATGGCCGCTGTCAAATCCTGGTCCAGGGGGTCCATAATGGCCCCGTCAAGACCCTGGTTTATCATCAGGGTCAGGAAATTTCGGTTGATGATACGGCGGCTGGGAAGGCCAAAAGAGATGTTTGACAGGCCGCACACCGTTTTAATGCCGGGGATTTCCTTTTTTATGGCTGCCACTGCTTCCAGGGCCATAAGGCCGTTTCCCGTATGGGTGCTCACCGGCCCCACCAGAGGATCAATCCATATGGCATCAGGATCCAGGATGCCTGCCAGTCCACTGACCAGGGCGTGTGCCCGATGGCACACCTGGGCCGAGGTTTTGGGCATGCCCGTGTCATCCATACAAAGGGCCACCACCTGACAGTCACGGCCCTTTAGTAGATCAAGCATCTGTGGGAAACGGTTTTTTTCCAGGGAAATGGAGTTGATCATGGGGGGCTTATCCAGTATGTCCCAGGCGGATTCCAGTACATGGGGATCTGGGCTGTCAATGCACAGGGGAACACTTGCCACGGCCTGTACTGTACGGATGAGCCATTGCATATCCTGGATTTCCGTTTGTATCCCGGCGCCTGTGTTGATATCAATATACGCGGCCCCTTTTTCTTCCTGGGACTTCACCAGTTGCTGGATGGTATTCGCATCCCTTTGGGCAACCGCCTTTTGAATTCCCGGACGGCTGGTGTTGAGCAATTCTCCGATAATGGTAAAGGGCATGGGGGTATCCTTAACTTTTTGGGGTTAACGTTTGGGGGCAGGTTCTGTTATGCCGGTTTCAACAATTGTCTGTTCCACTGCGGCCAGATCTTTTGCATAAAATCGGGCGCCAATTAAAAAAAGCAAACTGCCCAGCAGGGCGAAGGCCGGAAGGAAGACCATGGCCTTTTCCAGTCCAAAATCATCGGACAATACGCCAATGAAAAGTGGTCCCAGGGAGCTGCCCAGAAGGTGCTGGATGATCACATTGATACTCAGGGAAATGGCCCGCATCCCCGGGTGGACCACATCCTGGGTCACAGCAACTGCCGCAGGAACAAATGCCACGGCACAGACACCCGCACCCAGCAGGATCATGTATTGGACCTGGCCCCTGAAAAATCCAAAGGCAATGAACAGCAGAAGGGCTGTCATTGCCGATGAGATTGCTGGAAAGACCATCCGGGCATTTTGACGTTTTTTCATCCAGAGGTCCGCCAGATAGCCGCCCAGGGGGGCCCCGATTATGGCCAGCAGCATCACAGATCCGCCTTTGATTCCGGCATGGCTCATGGTCAGCCCTTCAAACCTATGAAAATAGGTTGGCAGCCATGTCAGCAAAGAGGTGGTGACAAAGACATTGGCAGCAAAGGCAAGATTGTTAAAGAGCAGGGTGGGATTGTGGGTAAACTGCCGGGCCATGTCGGAAAACTGCATTTTTACCTGCACCTGTCCCTTGCTTTGGACCACGGTTTTTACCAGGGTAATGGTTTTATAGTCTTTTACTGTGAAAAACAGCAGGGCAATGACCATCCCGGGCAGGGCCACAAGCCCCAGGGCATAGCGCCAGCCAAAGTGTTCTGCCACCAGGCCTCCCAGGCCGATGCCCAGGGCAGACCCCAGGGGAATGGAGGCGTTCCATAGCCCGAGAACTCTGGCCCGCTGCTCTTTGGGAAAAATGGTTGAAATCATGGCGGTCCCGCCCGGGGCATAGCCTGCCTCACCGATGCCAATGGCTGTCCTGGCTGCAAACAATTGGGTGAAATTCCGGGTAAAGGCACAGGCCAGGGTTGCCAGGCTCCACAGGACAGCCATCAGTCCAATACTTTTTTTACGGCTCCACCGGTCCACCAATATGGACACGGGAAATGAGAAAATAAGTATGGACCAATAGACCGCAGAAACAAGCAATCCGCACTGGGTATCGGTGATTCCATAATCTGCTTTCAGGTAGGGAAACAGGGAAACGATGACCATCCGGTCCATGTAATCGAACAGATACAACAAAAACAAAAGGGAAAACAGATAGCGGCGGTAGGAGGCGGATGGCAGTGGGGCTACGGCTGAAATATTTTTCATTATGTCCTCACGTCATATTAAGGGGTGAATCCTGTTAGGGGGTGTCGTATCGGCCATACTTGCGGGTGGCCTCAAACATGGCAATACAATTATCCGGTGCAACCCCGGGATGAAGGGAATTAGACGAGCAGATAATCAGTCCGCCTCCATGGCCAGCATCCTGGATTGCCTTTTTAACTGCGGCATCCACCTGTTGGACAGTCCCGTTGGGCAAAAGATCGACACAATCGATATTGCCCAGCAGGCAGATTCGGTCACCGCAGTATTCCTTTACCTTGTCCAAAGCCATTCCCGCCTGGGGCTCCAGGGGATTCAACCCGTCATAGCCAGTGTCCAGAAGCATGTCCATCAGGGGGCAGAGATTTCCGTCGCTGTGCCGAACCACCTTGAGTCCCTTTGCATGGGCCGTCTCAACAAGGATGCGGTTGTAGCGGTTGACAAATTCTTGAAACTGGTCCGGGGCGATGAGGGGAAAATTTTTGTCGGCGATATCATCCTCAATCACCAATACGTCAAGGCCTGATTTCACCAGCAGATCCAGCTGAGCCAGGTTGTAGTCCAGAACCATGGCTGCCACAGCATGGACAAATTTCGGGTCATCAAACATTTTGAGCATCATATTTTCCATCCCCATCAGCCGCCAGCAACGAACAAAGCTTCCCCGCATGAGCCAGAAAAGTGCCTTTTCTCCCTTGAACCGATCCCGGGCAAGATCCAGGAGCAGCAAATGTCCGGGGTCCGGAACCGGTGGTTCATAGCGGCTCAGATCCGATGTCTCTTTAATGGGATGACCCATGGCTACGGGCAGGCCGAAATCAGACAGCACATATTTCACCCCAAATTCATCCTGGACATGCTGATCATCCACAGCAATTTCATGGCCGATTTCAAAGGCGGAAAACCCGTCGACTTCAAAGGATTCATGAATCAGGAAAAGGGTGTCCAACACCTTGAATTTTTCAGTGTCTGTCATTTTTCGAAAATCTTTTACCTGGGGCAGACCATCTGTAATCTTCTCACCAATACCAATAATGGGCGCCTCATTAATTCCGTGGATATACAGGGGCACCCGGTCGGCCTGACCAGGACCCAGGGCTGTGAGAATTCTCTTTTTTCCATTCATCATGCCTCCTTTCCTACCAACTTCATTGCAAGCAGGGCGGCCGTGGCAGCATCACCGCCATAGGCGTCCGCACCAATTTGATCACTGAACCCCTGGCTGACAGCACCCCCCCCCACCATGATCTTTAACTTTTTTCGAACCCCTGCTTTATCCAGGGCCTCAATGGTTTTTTCCATAAAGGGTGCTGTTGTCGATAAAAGGGCGCTCATGGCCACAATCTGTACGGTGTCATCCACGGCATCCACAAACTTTTCCGGTAGGGCGTCTATACCCACATCAATGACCTCAAACCCCTTGCCCTCCAGCATGGTGGATACCAGGTTTTTCCCAATGTCATGGTGATCTCCCTGAACCGTCCCCAGCACCACCCGTCCGGCCGGGGCATTTCCGCTTTCCACCAATAATGGTTTTAGAATATCCAGGGCCGCGTGCATGGCCCTGGCCGCCAATAACATGTGGGGAATATAGATTTCACCGGCCTGAAATTTTTGTCCGACCCTGTCCATGCCCACAATCAACCCTTTGTTGAGAACGGTTTTTGGCGACACACCCAGATCGAATGCCTGGCCAATGAGTTCTGCCATCTGTTTGGGATCCCCTTTTTCCAGTGTTTTTGATATTTGATCGAGTATCATGATTTTTTCCCATTGCATAAAAGTTATGTTAATACCACTAACTTAATGAACACTATTTAATGATTATAGGGATGTCAACTTTTTTTTTCAAAACTGATTGCAGCGGACTGGGTTGTTAATGACTGCCGGTTCCGGGAGGTTGGCAAAAGGGTGTTGACCTGGGTGACAATTCCTGGTACCTCAAAAAGGTTCTGACCGATGACGGAATCCACCGGGTGATTGTGTCTCCCTTTGCCCTGAATCCTCGACAACCGAGTAAATGTCCATGCCCAGATTTTTAAACAAAATATTTGTGAAGCACATACGCCCGACAGATCCTGGCTTTTTCATTGCCAGGTATGCCGGTAAGGCTGGGATCTGCTGTCTTGCAGCATTGCTTGCGGCCCTTGCGGTGGGGATTGAAGGAGAATACCTTTTCTGGTGGATGGCGGGGGCGGTCTGTACGGTTTTGTTTCGTACGGGAAGCACGCTTGGTCGGCGTAAGATCTATGCACTGATTCTCCTGGCTCTGGCGTCTTTGTTCGTTTCTGCCGCTGCTATCGCAGGGAATCATGCCTGGCTGAGCCTTGGTTTTATTTTTATTTTATCCTTTATTTGTTTTTTTGTGTCTTCCATGGGAGTATCCGCTTCCACCCTGGGGATCGGAAGTCTGGTCGTCTCTTTGATTTCGATTTCTTCACCGACAGATCCTGCCCAGGCAGTTTTACGGTCGGCATGCCTGCTGTCCGGGGGGGGGATCTCCTTTCTGGTCAATTTTTACCTGTGGCCCTTTGATCCGGAACGAGCGCTGCTGTCCTCGGCAAAACTGGCGGTTGAAGATATGGGCCTTTTTTTTGACAGTCTGTGCATCCGGATTAAAAATCCCAGGGTAACCGATGAGACATTGGGTTATTTAAGCAAAGAGGCCATGACTTCTATCCGCCGCTACCGCTCGTTTATGGAAAGTTTCAATATCGATCCCCTTAAAGGCAGCGCCGCCAAAGGCGGCCCCGGCCTTTTTTATTTTGCCCTTATCCGGCTCTTTGAATCCATTGTGGGGCTGTTCAACAATATTCATTTTTCGGACAATCATCCTGAGTTTGAGGCTGTTCGTGACCTTTTCCATGATACGGCAGCCGAGGTCTCCATTGGATTTGAAGCGTTTTCCAGGATAAAGGCAGGTCAGTACGACAGGCCGGATTTAGACAAGATATTTGTTGACATTGAGCGGATTCAAGAGGCGCTGCTGGATATGGGGGCCTACAGGCGGGGAGATGAGGTCCGGGATAAATTTTTGGACGCCTGGGGTGCCGTATACGAGCTTAAGAATGTTGTGCATGGATTGAAGGATATGATGGTGCTGGCAGATGAACGGTTCCGGCTGGGGAGGTCCTGATGTCCTCAAAAAAAAGATCTGTTTTTTTCGGTGAATTCAGACTCTCATCTCCGGTTTTCAGACACGCGCTGCGCGCTGCCATTGCCATTACCGTGGCCATTGCCGTGACACAGGTTTTGAATCTTAGTCATTCTGTATGGGTTCCCATCAGCGTGATGGTGGTCATGCGCCCCTCCTTGGGCGGGACCCTCCATATTAGCTGGAAGCGGCTGGTGGGGACTACTATCGGTGCCGGGGTCGGGGTCATTCTGGCGTGGTTTCACCTGCCTGTCCCAGCCATCGCCGCCATCGTGCTGTTATTGTTTTTTTTCATCTTTTATTTTAAGGGACAAAACTATCTAATTTTCACGGCCATCCTGACAGCAGATCTGGTGTTGATTCTGGGAACAGTTTTTTCACATACCTGGCAGGGCGGGGCGGAACGGATGCTGGATACCGTTTTGGGCATATCCATCGGTCTTATTGCCTCTTTTTTGATCTGGCCCAACTTTGCCCGGAAAAATCTGCGTCAGGAAATGGGGGCTCTGATTGCTGCCCAGCGCCGGCATTTTGGTCAGCTGCGCAGGACCTATTTCAGTGATACTCCGGAAGCTTCAACCCTGCTGGTAGGGAGGATCAAAGCCCTTACCCTGCTGGAGTCCTGTACTGAAAAGTTTACAGATGCGTCCATAGAACCGGGATTGAGATCCGGCCAGCGTCAGGAGCTGGTGAACCTTGTGGATATTTTTACAAGGATTCACCGCACCCTGACAGCCCTGGCTTCCATTGTAAGCAAATCCAAAGGGGTATTCCACGGCCGTATCCGTCCTGAATTTGAGGCGCTGATGGAGAGTGTTGATTCGAAGTTTTCAGAACTGGAAGAGTGTGCAAGAACAGAAGACGCGGCACAGAAGGTACAAAATTTTAATGTCGAATTTAGCAAATTTATGGTTTTTTTAGGTGAGATGCGCTCCCAGGGGGAATTTGAGCGGTTCTCCCTTGACAGCCGGAACAACTCTTCGGCCTTCATTCGGCAGATAAACCGGCTTGGAACGGAGCTGGAAAGGGCAAGAAACAGCATTCATACATTAAGAAAAGCCCGGTGAGCAGATCTTAATTGCTTGGATTAGGGCCGGCAGTTTTCATAAGACAATGAAAACTGCCGGCCAAATGCGATATTCCAGGGATAAAATGGGTTAGGGCTTGATATTGCCAAGGGCTGCTTCAAAGGCGGTTACCCCTGGTTTACCGTCCACTGTGGTGACATTATTAAGCCAGCCACGGTAGGTGTCTGGGTGCTGTTTGAGCCACGCCAGGCCGGCCTCGCTGGGAGACAATCCTTTTTGAGCATAGAGGGTCACCATGATCTGGTTGACCATGGAAACAGGGAAGGTGAAATTTTTAAGGAAAACCGCCACATTGGGCATGTCTTTTTCAAATCCTTTCCGGGTGTTGGTCCAGACCGTGGCCGTGCCATTGTCGCTGCCAAAGGTCTCTGAAGTACTGCCGGTCAGGTATGACATGTCAATCCGCTCGTTCATGCTGTGGGGTGCCCATCCCAGGAATACGATGGGTTTGTTTCGTTTGCTAAAGGAGCTGGCCTGGGCCAGCATTGCCATTTCGCTGGAAGCAACCAGCTTGAATTTGCCAAGGCCGAACATGTCTCGATCGATCATATTCTGAATGATCATGTTTCCGTCGTTGCCGGCTTCGATCCCGTAAATTTTCCACTCAAGTTGATCCCCGAATTTCACGATATCTTTGAAATCCTTAAGGCCCATATCAATACAATAGCTGGGTACGGCCAGGGTATACTTGGCACCGGTCATGTTCTTCGTATACTGGATAACAGACCCCTCTTTGAAATGCTTGCCTGCAATATTGGCCATGGATGGCATCCAGTTGCCCAGGAAAAAATCGACATCCCCTTTGGACAACGCCATATAGGTGATGGGGACGGACATGGTGAGGTTTTCAGCCTCATAGCCCAGGCTGTTCAGTATGGCCACGGCGATTTCTGTCTTAATGGTGACACCGGTCCAGCCGACACTGCCGATTTTGATACTAGGGGCATTGCCGGCAAATGCTGTGCCTGCGATCAAACAAACTGCCATGGCTATCGTGATAATCATTGACCTTGTTTTGTGTAACATAGACTCTCCTTCTCAACAGGTTTATGAAAGGCCTGGGTGCGGTATCTGCCCACCCAGGCCGGGGCTTATGTTATGCTTGTCTGATTTTGTGGCGGTGGTATGGCACATCTTCCGGGGCCAGGGGGGTATTTCCCAAAATCAAGTCTGCCGCCTTTTCAGCAATCATCATCACCGGCGAGTAAATATTGCCGTTGGTGATATAGGGCATCACAGATGCATCCACCACATACAACCCTTCAGTGCCGTGTACCTTCATGGTATTCGGATCCACCACAGCGGTTTCATCTGTTCCCATCTTACAGGTGCATGAGGGGTGCAGGGCGGTTTCCCCGTCCTTTGCCACCCAGTCCATGATCTCCTGGTCGGTTTCAACAGCCGGACCCGGGGAGATTTCCCCTTTGTTAAACGCATCAAAGGCGGGCTGGTTCATGATATTCCGGGCCAGACGGATGGCCTCCACCCACTCTCGTTTGTCCTGTTCCGTTGACAAATAGTTAAAGTGCAGGGCCGGATGCTGGAAGGGATCCTTGGACTTGATCTTTACCTGGCCCCTGGTATCGGAGTACATGGGGCCGATGTGAACCTGGTAGCCGTGATCGGTATTGGGAGAAGATCCGTCATACCGTACAGCCAGGGGCAGAAAGTGGAACTGAATGTTGGGATAGGCCACATCCGGGTTGCTTCGGACAAATCCACCAGCCTCAAAGTGATTGGTGGCTGCGGGCCCTTTTTTCTGGAACAGCCATTGGCATCCGATATAGGGTTTGTTGTACCATTTCATGGCAGGGGCCATGGATACAGGTTGTTTGCATCCGTACTGAACGTAAACCTCCAGGTGATCCTGCATGTTTTGACCTACCCCTGGCAAATCATGGACCACGGGGATGTCCAGTGATGACAGAAGCCCTGCATCCCCCACCCCGGAAAGCTGCAGCAGCTGGGGGGTGTTGATGGCACCGCCGCAGCAGACGATATGCTTGCCGTGTACGGTGTGAGAACCTCGTTTCCCCCGGGCATAGGTGACACCAATGGCCCGCTTGCCCTCAAAAAGTATCTGGGTGGCCAGGGCCCCCATGATCAAGGTCAGGTTTTTGCGGCGCTTGACCGGGTGGTAATAGGCCCTTGCCGCACTCCAGCGTTTTCCGTTTTTTACATTTCGATCAAAGGGAGCAAATCCCTCCTGCTGGTAACCGTTTACATCTTCGGTCCGGGGATAGCCAGCCTCCTGTGTCGCCTTAAAAAACGCCTGGAACAGCGGGTTGGTGCACGGCCCGATTTCAAGATGCAGCGGCCCCTTGCTGCCATGGTGTTCATCCTTCGGCGCAATTCTGTTTTCAGCCTTTTTAAAGTAGGGAAGACAATGGGCATAGTCCCATTGTTCCATTCCCTTGTCACTTGCCCATTTCTCATAATCCAAAGGGTTGCCCCGGATATAAATCATGCCGTTGATGCTGGAAGATCCCCCAAGTACCTTTCCCCTGCCGTGAAAAACCCGTCGGTTGTTCATGTGGGGTTCAGGTTCTGACTCATAGCACCAGTCGTACCATTTGTTGCCCAGGGGAACCGTAAGGCCTGCTGGCATGTGAATAAACAAATCCCATATATAGTCTGGACGTCCGGCGTCCAGCATTAAAACTTTATTGCTCGGATCCGCACTCAGGCGGTTGGCCATGGCGCAGCCGGCTGAGCCGCCGCCCACGATAATATAGTCATATTGTTCTTGTTTCATAGATCTTGTACTCCTTCTTGGGATGGGTGGTTTGATGGAACGCCTCAACTGCCGCCCATTCTGGTATATCTGTCAGGGACCCGGGCAAAAATATTGCCCAAAATGGCCTGTCAGTCTCTGCTGTTGCTGGTGTCGCTCGGGTAATCTGATTTTTGCAGTAGGGTCTTGCCCAATTTGTCCTCAAGGCATTGCTCTAAAAGGATGTACCAGTGACCGTAGAGCCTTGTGGCTTTTTGCAGGTCCCTATCCCGAATCGCCTTTGCTGTATTTCTCCAGTTTCTGGCGATTTCAAGCCGGAGCTCAGGGGTCTGGTAAACCACAAACTCGTAGGATCTGAACGTAAGCTGGACAGAGCGCATCATCCACTCGAAAAATGGGTTGTCGGCCATTTCCACCATGAGCAGGTTCAGTTGCTTGTCAATATTTGAGATCTGTTCGAAATCCGGGGTCATTTCGTTGCAGCGTAGGACCAGTTGGTCTGCAAGTTTTGTCATACGTTCGATTTGGCTTTGGGAGGCATTGGCCACGGCCGGTATTAAAATTGCCTGGTCCATGGCGTATTGAAACTCCAGCAGTTTGCCCAGGGGCATCTCCTGCTGCTTGATCATCACGGCCAGATTGTCAACCGCCTCGTTGATATTCGCTTCTTTGATATAGTAGCCGCCCTTGGCACCTTTTTTGGCTTCAAGTATTCCCTTTTGCCTTAGGGTTCTTAGGGCTTCCCGTACCGAACCTCTGCTGGTCTTGAATGCTTCTTGAAGTCCCCTTTCACTGGGCAGCCTGTCTCCTGGTTTGAATGTTTTCGCCAGAATTGCCGCTTCAATTTGCAGTCCAATGGCTTCGGATTTATTGGCACCGGTCACGGGATGAAATAGGGTCTGGTTCATTTTCTCCATTAATGTCCTACCATTAATCTATTTTGCCTTTGAGTGTTTTGCAGGTTTATGGGGGGATGAATCTTAAAAATACGCCGTAACAGCCTTAAAATAAGTGTTATATCTGTCGGTTACGTCTGTTTTGTTCTGATTCTCGTTTGTCAGGGGTCGCTTGAAATTAATTTTATTTGGTACGACCATTGAAGAAGATACAGTTCCAACCAGATGAAGTCAAGGAGTTTCTCCTGGGAATGGAGGATGAACGCGTGGTGTAAATAGGGAAAAGGTGTTTGTCTGGGGCCGGGTCGGCCTGTTAAAACCGGCCCCGGCATTGTTGCCTAAAAAGGAGAATCCAAAGGTCCCATGCCCATATACACGGATTTAACTTGGGTATAGTACCCTATGGTTTCCAAGCCGTTTTCCCTGCCGACGCCCGATTGCTTATAACCGCCCACGGGCATTTGGGCAGGGGAGGCACCATAGGCATTGACCCAGCAGATGCCTGCCTTAAGCTGGTGGATTACCCGGTGGGCCCGTTGGATATCCCTTGTAAATACCCCGGCAGCAAGGCCGAAGGGGGTGGCATTGGCCCTTTGAATCACCTCGGCTTCGGTGTCAAAATCCAGGACAGCCATGACCGGCCCAAAGACCTCTTCTCGGACAAAGGTCATCTGGTCGGTGCAGTCTGTGAACACGGTGGGGGGAACAAAAAACCCTTCCTGGTTTTGACTTGGCAGGGTGGGCATTGTGTGGCCGCATTGCTGGGTTGCCCCTTCTGCCTTGGCGCTTTGAATGTAGGACAACACCTTTTTTTTATGCTCACTGGATATCAGAGCGCCGAAGTTGGTGTCCGGATCCATGGGGTCACCCATCTTGATATTGGCCCGGGTCCGGGCCAGTAGTTGTTCCAGAAATTTTTCCCGTATGGAGGTGTGGACAAAAACCCGGGTCCCGTTGGTACAGACCTCACCCTGGGTGTAAAAATTGCCCAGCATGGCCGCGCTGACAGCCTGGTCCACATCCGCGTCCTCAAAAATGATCAGCGGAGATTTCCCGCCAAGTTCCATGGTGACATCCTTGAGGGTTGAGGCGGCGCTGGCCATGATCTTTTTGCCGGTGCCAACTTCTCCGGTAAATGAGATTTTTTCAATGCCCGGGCAGGCGGTGAGCCATTGGCCCACTGTGGCCGCACCCTGGACCACGTTAAAAACCCCGTCGGGCACACCCACTTGGGTGAATATTTCGGCAAGCTTTAATGCGCCCAGGGGTGTTTCCTCCGAGGGCTTGAAAATCATGCTGTTGCCGCAGGCCAGGGCAGGACCTGCCTTCCAGCAGGCGATCTGCAGCGGATAGTTCCAGGCACCGATACCGGCACATACCCCCAAGGGTTCCCGGCGGGTATAGTAAAAGTCTCGACCCAGGTCCTGCTGGCTGCCGGAGATACCCGGGGCGGCTCCGGCAAAAAATTCGATCACGTCAGCTCCGGTAACCACATCCACAGTGGATGCCTCCTGGAACGGTTTTCCCGTGTCCATCACCTCGATCCTTGCCAGGTCATCGTTTCTATCTCTTAACAGGGACACGGCCCGCATGAGAATCCGGCTGCGGTTAACCGTATCCATGGCCGACCACGCCTTGAATCCCTTCACAGCACTTTCCAGGGCAGCGTTCAGTACGGTGTCGTCTGCAATTTCAACCTCGTATATCTGTTTTCCCGTGGCTGGGTTGATCACAGCAAAGCATTCTTTTGTTCGGTTGTCTAAATATTTTCCGTTCACGTAATTTTTGTGGCGTTGCATTTTTTATAAAATCCTCAAAGGGGTCTGGTTGGGGGGAGGTGACAAAAATTTAATGTGAATGGCGGTTCTCCCTGAATTAAAGCAATCGTTGGGGGTTTTGCATGCCGAGCAGAGATTGATATCACCGGGACAGATATCCTCATCGGTTGGTATCACAGGGCACCGGTCAGAATTGATCCGGATTTGAAAATGGTATTGTTCTGAAAAAAGTTTGATTCTTAAAAGATCAAATCCCCTGCCGCCTGCATTAAAATCATAGGCGCGCTTGGTTGAATACTCCAGGGAGGTAGGCGGGGTGAAATAATTTTCAAATACCAGGTGAAGTTTTTCCCGGGTAAATCCAATGCCATGGTCCGTGACAATCAATTCAGCACAATTTTTTGCAGCGTTTAACACAATATCAATTTTACCCCTATCCGGGGTATATTCAATGGCATTTCGCAGGATGCCGGTGATGAGGGTGTCAAGGATTTCAGGGGGGATATAAACGGTCACACCTTTTGCAATTTTGGTGTTTAAAAGGCAGTGTCGATGGTTGAATTCCGGTCGAAGTTCTTCAATTTTTTTTGTCAGATATTCATCCAGAAGAAGGGATCTGGAATGGATTTTTTTGGGGCCGAAAATGCTTTCAATGGCATCGTGCACCCGGGTTACAATATCCGGGTTATCTGTTTCATTTTCAACCAGGACACTCAGTTCATCCTTACAGGCTTCGAAAAGTTTGTTGAGAAGATTATGGGCTTTAAAATTTTTTTTCCGCAAGAGATCTTCTACTTCATACTGGATGTCTAAAATTCTGTTTAAATTTCTTTGGCCCCGGTTGAAAATTTTTTCAAGGGATGGATTCTCAAGACCCAGGGCCGTCAATTTTTTTGATAAAAGCTTCATGGAGGCACCCAGGACCGAAACAGGGGTCTTGATCTCATGGGCAAGGTGATTGATCACCCTGTCTTTTGCACGGTTCAGTGTTTTTAATTCTTCATAGGATAATCTCAATTCTTCATGTATCCGGGTATTTTCAATGGGCAGGGCAATGCTGGCAGTCACAATGCTTAAGAGCTCAATATCGGTGGTATCAAAATCGCCATGGTTTTTATTGACCACGGAAACCACTCCAATGGTCCTGTCTTTGAGTTTGATGGGAACCGACAGGATCCCCCTTGTGGTTAGATCTGTTTCATCGTCCACCCGGCGCAGGAAAAAAGAGCATTGGCTGGCATCGGGAATAAGAAGGGGGGTCCCTGTTTTGTATACACGCCCGGACACGCCTTTGCTGGCAGAGAATCTAATTTTTTTGAATTTTTTTTCAGATTCCCGGTTCCGGTATTGGGCAGAAAAAAAATAGAGTTCATCTGTTGATTCATCTGCCAGAAGAATGAAAGCCCCCTCCACAGATATCAAATCTTGAATTTCCCTGTTAATTAGAGGAATCAGATCCCCCAATTGTTGATATTGGTGCAGGGCTTTGGAGATTCTGAACATGATCTTATTGCTTTTTGCCATCCGTTTTTCAACGGTCATGTCCCGCAGGATCAATACCTGTCCTGCGGGTTGGTTTTGGTCATCATACATGATGGCGCCATTGATCAATATGTCCAGAATTCGTCCGTCCTTTGTGTATCTCTGGGTTTCAAAATCATGGACCGTGAGGTTTTCAAACAATTGTTTCATCCCCTTCTTTGCCTGGGGGATCAGGTGATGGGGAATAAAGTTGATATTTTTTCCTTTTACCTCTTTGAGGGTCCATCCAAAGACGCGTTCAAAGGCCGGATTGATATAATCAACCTTGTTGTCAGGGGTGAAGGCAAAGACAGGATCGGGAAGAAATTTGAGGAGTGTGCTGAGCTGTTCCTGGGCAAGACGGCTTTCCTGGTATAATTCCAGGGTCTTTTTTTCTGGATTTTTAATCTTGTTTGGGGCCGGTGCTTTGTCTGTAAATTCCATTTATATACCTTGACAAACGCTGGGGTTAATTGCTTGAGATACCACCCTTATACTCAGATGTTGAGCCTGTTTTCAATATAATATTTGGAAAATTGAACAAGGCTCCTGTTGTTTAGGGGATTCCTTCCCGGAATTATTTTTCAAATAAATTCTTGACGTGTAGCTGTAATATAACTATAAAACATCTAAGTAATAGCTAATTCATATCCTTGATATAGCTATTAATGTCAACAGGAGCTTCACATTATGGTCAGTGATCGAAAAAAAAGTGACAAAATTGAAGAAACTCATTCCCGCACCAAGGTGAAATTTGAAATCTATGGAGAGGAACTGATCGAGAAGACGGTGCGTTCAAGTGGCAACAGTGGCAGAATTTACCTGCCGCCGGAATGGATCGGGACAAAGGTGAAAGTGGTAAAATGCTGAATCAAACACCCCTAATTCGTCTCGTTTAACAAAGAGGCTTATTTAAAGTTTAAAAGGAGAAAAAAGATGGGAAATGTTCCTGAAAAAATTTGGACCTGGCAAATGGTAAACCCCTCTAAAACGGACAAAGAAACAGGAGAGGTCACCCCCGGAAAATTGGTAAAAACTCAGATTGACGTCCCTGAACTTTTGCCTGGAGAAGTCCTGGTTGAAGTTGCGGGCTGTGGTGTTTGCCATACAGACCTTGGGTATTTTTATCAGGGGGTTCCCACGGTGAATAAACCGCCCTTAACCCTTGGCCATGAAATTTCTGGTGTTGTGGTGTCAGCAGCCGATGATGTCGAATCCTGGACGGGTAAAGAAGTCATTATTCCTGCGGTCATGCCCTGTAGAAAATGCCATCTGTGTAAAACTGGCAGGGGAAACCGGTGTCTTGCTCAAAAAATGCCCGGGAACAGCATGGGAATCTATGGCGGTTTTTCGAGCCATATTCCTGTTCCTGCCATTGACCTTTGTGAAGTCAGAAATCGGGGCAGTATCCCTTTGGAAAAATTAGCCGTTGTGGCAGATGCGGCGACAACTCCCTTCCAGGCAGCAAAAAGAGCGGATGTTCAGGTAGGGGATAATGTCATTGTCATTGGGGTTGGCGGCGTGGGACAATATATGGTCCAGATTCTTAAAGCCCTGGGGGCCGCCACGGTGGTTGCCATCGATATTAATCAGGAACGTTTGGAGACCATGTTAAAAAACGGGGCCGATTTTTCGGTTAATTCCATGGGTAAAACTCCCAGGGAAATTTCCGGAGAACTTAAGGCCTTCAGAAAAGAAAATGGATTGCCCTCAACCGGCTGGAAAATCTTTGAAGTTTCCGGCACGAAACCCGGCCAGGAACTGGGCCTTGCATTGCTCAGTTTTACCGGAAAAATGATGGTGGTGGGATTTGGTCCCCACAAGGTAGAATATTCCATTTCAAGGCTCATGGCATTTGATGCAGAGCTCATTGGTTCCTGGGGATGTTTGCCGGAGTACTATCCATCTGTGCTGAGTATGGTTACCAATAAAAAAATTAATTTTGAAGAATTTGTCCAGACCCGACCCATGAGCACTATCCAGGAAAGTTTTGAGGAAGCCCATAAACAGTCTCCTGATAAGAGAATCGTACTGATACCTGACTTTTAACAAAACCAAAAGGAACCAAAGATGAAATTAGAAGGAAAAAAAGCCATTGTTACCGGTGGGAGCAGGGGAATAGGAAAAGCCATTGCCCTGATGTATGCAAAAGAGGGGGCAGATGTTCTGGTCAACTACCATTCCAATGATGCGGCGGCCCGAGAAACCTGTGCCCAGATTGAAGCACTTGGGCGAAAAGCCGTTGCGGTTGCAGCGGATGTTGCAAATTATAACAGCGCACAAAATATGGTTGAAGAGTGTGTGAAACAATTGGGCGGGGTTGATATTGTTGTCAACAATGCCGGTGTTTCCAAGCCCTCTATGCTGCTTAAAATGACGGAAGAAGACTGGGATTCCATTATCGATATCCATTTAAAAGCAGCCTTTAATACCACACAGGCTGCTGGCCGCCACATGAAAGAACAAAAATCCGGCAAGATCATTAATGTGATTTCAACGGCTGGTATCTTCGGCACGGTCGGTCAGATTAACTATGCCTCTGCAAAAGCCGGTATCATCGGGTTCACAAAATCAGCTTCCCGGGAGCTGGGCCGATATGGCATCAATGTTAACGTGATCTGCCCCGGAATTACAAAGACAGAAATGACCGGCAAGCTTCAGACCGATGAAAAACTGAAAAAAATCTATGAAGGCAGAATTCAGCTGGGCCGTTTTGCCGAGCCTGAAGAAATAGCTCCTGCCTTTGTATTTTTGGCTTCCGATGATGCCAGCTATATCACAGGCCAGGTTCTGGGAGTTGATGGCGGTTATATTGGTTAGGTCCGCAAAAAAAGGTAAACCGGAAATGAGAAACACTAGATACCCGATAAACAAAGGAGAGTTAAAATGAGTCTTGAGTGGATGCCAAGGGATAATGAGCCAAAGGATCATGCATTGCATAGAAACCCCCATTGGGGAACAGAAGCCCCCGGCGTTATTTACGAGAAAAAACCGTTAACAGATCCCCAGGGAAATGTGACGGATAAATTGTTTGTGGCCTGGGTTACCCTGAACAACCCCAAACAGTTTAATTCCTATACCACAGACATGGTAAAAGGGGTTATTGCTGGATTTGAAAATGCTTCCCTGGACAGAAGTGTCGTGGCCGTTGTCTTCACAGCTGTAGGCCCCTATGCCTTTTGCACCGGTGGAAACACCAAGGAATATTCTGAGTTCTATTCCAAAAGATGTGATGAATATGGCCAGTACATAGATCTTTTTAACCACATGGTAGATTCTATCCTTGCCTGTAAAAAACCGGTTGTCTGCCGGATAAACGGCATGCGGGTGGCCGGCGGCCAGGAAATCGGGCTTGCCTGTGATATCGCGGTTTCGTCTGATCTGGCCATTTTCGGCCAGGCCGGACCCAAACACGGGTCTGCTCCTGCTGGTGGTTCTTCAGATTTTCTTCCCTGGTTTTTGACGGCTGAAGATGCCATGTGGAACTGCGTATCCTGTGAAATGTGGTCCGCTTATAAGATGAAGGCAAAGGGGATGCTCTCCAAGGTGGTTCCCGTTCTTAAAATAGATGGTGAATGGGTTAGAAATCCCACCATCATCACGGATAAATATGTGGCAGATGGTGAAATAGTATACGGCGAATCTAAATCCGGTCAGGAACTCAAAGATGGCCGGGCCCTTATTAAACAGCACCAGGCCAATTCGGATTTTGAATTGCTTGATAAGGAAGTGAACGATGTGATTTGGAAATTTGCAAATCTCTTCCCCGGCTGCCTGATTAAATCCATTGACGGTATCCGCCAGAAAAAGAAATTTTTCTGGGACACAATGAAAAATGATCACCGGCATTGGCTGGCGGCTAACATGGGGGGTGAAGCATTCCTGGGATTTGGCGCCTTCAATACCAAGAAAATTACGGGCCAGAATACCGTTGATTTTATCCAATTTCGTCAAAATATAGCGGATTCCCAGATGTGGGATGACGACATGTTTGAAAGTGTCATGGGAAAACCCAAAGAATAAGGCACAAAGAGGTGTTAATTATCAAATATTTGAACGGATAATTTATGGTTCAACTCCAATGTTATGGGGTTGAACCATAAACTTTGGACAGGGTGAAAAAAATAGGGGGTCTCAGGAGATTGAAACCCCCATGGCGCTTGATATTCTACCCTTTGTCCCCGGGGTGAAATAAGGACAATTTCATTTGCAAAAAATTGCTGATTTCTCCTTGACACATAGTTATATTATAGCTTATATATAGTTACATTGTGCCAAATGACAATAATTGGATCGGCTTTGGGAGATCGTCTTTGGTGGCTTACGAGGCTTTGATCTTATGGGCATATTTTGATGGGAAATAACGCTTAGGATTCAGGTAATATAGAAGGGGAAAAAAATGAGGTATGCAGAGACAGGGTTTAACCTGGAAATCGATTTAACCCGGGGAAATATTGAGAAGGTCGCAACGGACCCCAGGGACACCGAGCTTTATCTGGGCGGTTTGGGTACCAATGCCAAACTATTATGGGACAGGGTTCCTCCCGAGGCGGATGCTTTTTCTCCTGAGAACCTGTTGATTTTTGCAGCCGGACTTCTGTGCGGAACACCGGCGGTGGGGTGTAACCGTACCATTGTTTCCACCATCTCTCCCCAGACCAATTTAATGGCATTTTCCATGATGGGCGGTTTTTTTGCACCGGAGCTCAAGTATGCAGGGCTTGACAAGGTGGTCTTGAGGGGAAAGTCTAAAAAACTGGTTTATCTGTATATTAATAATGACAAGGTGGAATTGAGGGATGCCTCCCATTTAAAGGGAAAGGGATCCATTGAAACCGCTGAACTGATTCGACGAGAGTTGAAACAACCCAAAGCCCAGGTGGCTGCCATTGGCAAGGCCGGTGAAAACAGGGTTTTCTATGCCTCCATCGAACAGGGCAGATCCAGTGCCAGTCGGGGCGGCATCGGTGCTGTCATGGGAGACAAAGGGGTGAAGGCCGTTGTTGTGCGGGGCACAAAGGATCTTTATATTGCAAAGCCCGAGGAATTCATGGCGCTGACCAACGAGGTCATGGAATATATAAAACTTCGCAACGACAATCCCATTCCCGGTGTCATGCCCATATTGGCCGGCCTTGGTTCCCCCCAGGAGATGAAAGTCCATGATGAGAAATGGCACACGGAAAATTTTATGTGGGGCAATTCGAGAACCCGGCGAAAAGGGTTCTGGACCGATGAGGTCGCAAGGGACTGGCTTACAACAATGGAAAATGCAAGGACCCGGCTGATCTCCTGCTACAATTGTCCCATGACATGCGGGGCAACCATTTCCATGCCGGGCCTGCCCACCTATATGATGAAATGCTTTACAAAACTCACCTATACAATGGGGGCTTTTTCAGACCTTGATTTTGGATTGAGAATCGCCCAGAAGGCTACTGAATACGGGGTGGACGGATTTTCTGCTCCCCAGGTCATGGCCTTTGCCCTTGAGCTTCTCGAAGAGGGAATCTTAAGCCCTGCGGATTTTCCAGGGCTTCCCGAAGACAATGAAGGAAAATTTTATTACCTGCTGGATATGATTGTGAACCGGGAAGGCATCGGGGATGTGCTGGCAGAAGGAACATACAGGGCCGCTAAGAAGATCGGCAAGGGAGCTGAGGCTTTTGCCCACAATAATATCAAGAAAATTGAACAGCTGCCCCTCAAGTTGTCCATGCTCAACCCCCTCTATTATCTCATGTATTGTACCGGTGAAAAGATGAACATTACCCAGATTGAAGGGCAGTTCCCACAAGCCCCTTATCCCAAGCTGGAGCACAGGGAAGCATTTGTAAAAGACTGGATCCAAGTGCCCGATGAAAAATTCAAACAATATTTTCTGGACTGGGAGCCCCGGGGAGAAAACTCCATGCCCTTTTACCCAACGGTTGATATGTGTTGTGAGATTGTTGACTGGATGGAGCGGATGCACTACATCGATGATGCCCTTGGCCAGTGTGCAGGGCTTTCCTCCTTTCCTTTAAAACCGCCCTATCACATCCACAATTACCCGAAATTTATATCCGCCGGGGCCGGAATTGAGATGGATGAAGATTTGCTTTCCCAGGCTGCAAAGCGTTACAGGACCCTTATTCGCGCCTTCAATACCAGACGCGGCATGAGACGAAAAGATGAAGCACCGCCCGAGGACCATTGGAAAAAGAGGTTCCCTGAACTTGAAAAGGAGCTGCTGGACACCTATTACAAATTCAAGGGATGGAATGACGATGGGATTCCCACCAAGGAAGCCTTACATGAACTGGGCCTTGGTTACGTGGCGGATGAATTTCTGGAAAGAGGAATTTTGAAGGCAGAGGACAATGTCAAAGAAACGGCACCCGAAAAATAAGATATATCAAAATAAGACCCATTAGAATGGACCCATTAAGAGTGGAGGGAACAAGCCTTGACTGGTAATACAAAAGAAAAGCAAAAGAAAATAATCAAAACAATTCGGATTGATGTTGATAAATGCAATGGTTGCCGGGCCTGTGAGATGATCTGCTCTGCCTTTCATGCGGTGCCCAAGTATAGCTCTAATAATCCTGCCCGTTCTCGTATCCGGATCATCCGGGAACCGTTGAGAGATTTGTATGTGCCTGTTTATGCAGGAGAATATACGGTGGCTGAGTGTGCCGGCAGGGATAAATACACCATTGACGGGAAGGAATACGACGAGTGTGCCTTTTGCCGGGCCTCCTGCCCCTCAAGGGACGAGTTCAAGGAACCCGATTCCGGGTTGCCCCTCAAATGCGACATGTGCGAAGGCGAAGAAGAGCCCTTGTGTGTAAAATGGTGCATGCATGATGCATTGATCCTGGAAGAAAGAGAAGTGGATGTTGAAGACGAAGAGGAATCAATTGACCAGGAAGACCTTGCCATCGGTTTGGAATCATTGGCAGACAAGTTTGGCATGGACAAGATAATGGATGCCGTTGCCCGGATGAACGATAAAGACTAAAAGGCCAAACCATTAAGGCTAAAAAAGGATAGACAGTGGAAACTATAGCCCCCTTCCTAGAAGTAATAGACGAGATAAATGATGCTGGCGGAGACATCTTTAAGTTATGCTTTCAATGCGGATTGTGTGATACGGTTTGCCCCTGGAATCAGG
The DNA here is from genome assembly GCF_055382125.1 of Desulfoconvexum algidum. Taxonomy (NCBI): domain Bacteria; kingdom Pseudomonadati; phylum Thermodesulfobacteriota; class Desulfobacteria; order Desulfobacterales; family Desulfobacteraceae; genus Desulfoconvexum; species Desulfoconvexum algidum. Next base: position 1,430,719 of record NZ_AP042394.1, read on the forward strand.
TTCGAACGTTTAGCATGCGCAAATTAATCCGGGAGGCAGCCTTTGGTTTAAGTGAAGTAGAAGGTGAAGATATCTGGCGCTGCACCACCTGCGGAACCTGTCCGGCTCAATGCCCGCGGGGGGTCAAACAGATTGATATTGTCGTGGCCCTGCGAAGGGTTGCAACGGAATATGAACTTTTCCCGCCTTCGGTTAAACCGGTCCGGACGGCAAGGGCCAGCCTGATCTCCGAAGGCAATCCCCTGCAGGGAGATCGGGGGAAACGCGCTGACTGGGCAAAGGATCTGGCGATAAAACCCTATGCAGAAGGGATGGACGCCCTATACTTTGTCGGGTGTTATTTCAGCTATGACCCGAGAATGAAACGAGTGGCCACTGCCACTGCTAATATTCTAAAGAAAGCAGGGGTGAAATTTGGCATCTTAGGAGACAAGGAAAGCTGTTGTGGAGAAAGTATTCGAAAGACGGGCAGCGAAGAAGTCTTTAAAAATCTGGCCAGACAAAATATTAAAACCTTTATCGACAACGGGGTAAAAAAGATCATTGTTTCTTCCCCCCATTGTTATCACACCTTTAAAAATGAATACCCCGAATTCATGGTCTACTTTGAGGTGGTTCATATCAACCAATATTTATTGGAATTGATGGACGAAGGACGGTTACCGCTGAAAGGGGAATATGCAAAGAAGGTCACCTACCATGATCCCTGCTACCTTGGGCGCCACAACGGGATTTACGACGAACCCCGGGAGGTGTTGAAAAAAATTCCCGGATTGGAATTCGTTGAGATGGAGGCCCATGGCAAAAACAGTCTATGCTGCGGTGGTGGCGGCGGCAGAATCTGGATGGATACCCCCCAGGAAGAAAGATTTTCCGATATAAGGTTAAAGCAGGCCAATGAGGTGGGCGCCCAGGTTCTTGCGACATCCTGCCCCTATTGTATCACCAACTTTGAGGAAAGCCGCCTTAACCTGGAGTTTGAAGAGGTTATAGAGGTCAAGGACATCACGGAAATTATCAGTGATATGTTAGCGTGATATGTTAGAGTGATCTCCCATGGAGATATGCTCTATATGATGGATTTGCCGATGGATTTGACGATGGGTTTAAAGTGATTGAGTACACGCGGTTTGAGACAGAGCAGACCGTAAATATATGACGAGGAGAAGAGAAAGTGGGAAATGACGTATTGCCAAAAGAAGTAATTCAAGAGTTTTCTGATAGTCTTATTTCCATGGGGGACAAGAAAAACTTTGGAGACGTTATGGTGGTTGGCGGAGGGGTCAGCGGTATTCAGGCCTCCCTTGACCTTGCCACGGCAGGGTTCAAGGTGTATATGGTGGAAAAGGGACCGAGTATCGGCGGCCACATGGCTCAGCTGGACAAGACCTTTCCCACCAATGATTGCTCCATGTGAATTCTCTCTCCTAAACTGGTCGAGGTCGGCCGGCATCCGAACATAGAGATTTTGACATTCACTGAAGTAGAAACAGTGGAAGGGGAAAAAGGGGATTTTCAGGTAAGCCTTAAAACCCGTCCCCGATACATCATTGAGGAAAAGTGCACGGGGTGTACCACCTGTATGACCTATTGCCCGGTATCATACCCGGACACATTTAATCAGGGGATATCAGACAATAAAGCCGTCCACGTTTTCTTCTCCCAGGCAATTCCCCTGGTGGCCTATATTGATGATTCATGTCTACGGCTTAAAGACGGTAAATGTGATATCTGCAGCAGTGTCTGCCAGACAGGGGCCATCGATTTTCGGCAAACACCCAAGAAAACCCAGATAAATGTCGGTGCCATAATTCTGTCCTCGGGGATCACGCCCTTTGATCCTTCGGTGAAAGATGAGTATGGCTATAAAATCATGGATAATGTTGTCACCAGCATGGACTATGAACGGCTCCTTTCCTCCACAGGTCCCTATGAAGGAGAGGTTTTAAGGGGGTCGGATAAAAAACATCCCAAAAAAATCGCCTGGATTCAGTGTGTGGGGTCCAGACGGGTGACAGAAGGGGATAACAGCTATTGCTCCGGGGTCTGCTGCACCTATACCCAAAAACAGGTGATTTTAACAAAACATCACTACGAAGATGCCGAATGTACCATATTTCACAATGATATCCGATCCTTTGGCAAGGATTTTGAGCGATACTTCCAGAGGGCGGAAGCCTTGCCCGGGGTGGAGTTTATCAGAAGTTATGCCTCCATCGAACGGGAAATCCCGGACAAAAAAAGTGTGATTGTCAGATATGCCACTCCCGCTGACGGGGTTAAACGCGAAGAATTTGATATGGTCGTCCTCTCGGTGGGATTGAATCCGCCCAAGGCCTACAAGGAAATCTCAGAAAAATTTGGGATTGACCTGAACGCCCACGGATTTTGTGAGGCGGATTCGAGCAATCCGATCCAGACAACTCGGCCCGGGATTTTTGTCAGCGGTGCCTTCCAGGGACCCACAGACATACCCGAATCGGTTTTTACCGCCAGCGGCGCCAGTTCTCAAATCGGTGAAATGCTTGACTATCGGCGGGGAAAGCTGACCCGGGAAAGAACCTATCCGATAGAACGGGATGTTTCCGGTGAAGAACCTCGGGTGGGGGTTTTTGTCTGTCATTGCGGGGCAAACATCTCAAGCGTTGTCAATGTCCCCTCCACGGTTGAATATGCCCTAACCTTACCCAATGTGGTTTACGCAAAGGAGCAGATTTTTTCATGTGCTACTAATTCTGCCAAGGAAATAACAGAATTGGTCCAGGAAAAAGGGCTCAACCGGGTGGTCATAGCCGCCTGTTCTCCTCGAACCCTTGAACCCTTGTTCAGGGATACCCTCAGGGAAGCGGGGTTGAATCAATATTACCTGGAGATGGCCAATATCAGGGAGCATTGCTCCTGGGTCCATACCAAACAAAAGGACGAGGCCACCCAGAAGGCAAAGGATCTTGTAAGGATGTCTGTGGCCAGGGCAAGCCAGTTGAAACCCTTAAAGGAATTTGATCTGCCGGTAAACAAGGCGGCTCTTGTGGTGGGGGGCGGTATCGCCGGAATGACGTGTGCCCTGTCCATTGCAAACCAGGGACACGCGGTTTATCTGGTGGAAAAGGCCAAAGATTTAGGGGGCATGGCCAGAAGAATACATTCTACCCTGGAAGGGTTGGATGTTCAAACCTATCTGGACGACCTGATACACAAGGTGTATCAAAACACATTGATTCATGTTTCCCACGAAGCTAATATCACCGAGGTTGCAGGGTATCTGGGCAATTTTACCACCACCCTGGTGAGTGAAGGTCAAACTAAGGTTATCAAGCATGGTGCTTCGGTTCTGGCCATTGGTGCGGATGTGTATACCCCAAAAGAATACCTTTATGGGGAAAATGACAAGGTTTTTACCCACATCGATCTGGGGGAAGAACTTGCCAAGGGGAATGAAACCATCGTCAATGCCGAGAGTCTGGTGATGATCCAATGTGTGGGCTGTCGAAATGAAGAGAATAATTATTGTTCACGGGTTTGCTGCAGTCATGCCGTAAAAAATGCCTTGGAGCTGAAAGAAAAAAACCCCGAGATGCGGATTTATGTCCTTTTCAGGGATATGCGAACCTATGGGTTTAGGGAAGATGCTTACAGACAAGCTTCTGAACTCGGGGTTCAGTTCATTCGGTATACGCCTGAAGATCCACCGGTTGTAGAAGCGGTAAAAGAGGGGGGCAAAGAGATGATACGGGTCACCGTTGCCGACCCGATCCTGGGCCAGCGCCTTGAATTGGACGCCGACATTCTTTCCCTTGCTGCGGCAGTGATTCCGGCAGCATCAACCCATGAAATAGCCAAACACTTCAAGGTCACCCTGAGCCCGGATGATTTTTTTAAGGAAGCCCATGTGAAATTAAAGCCCGTTGAATTTGCAACGGATGGCGTGTTTCTTTGCGGGCTAGCCCATTATCCCAAACATATACCTGAATCCATTAACCAGGCCTATGGTGCGGCAGGCAGGGTTTTAACCCTTTTATCAAGGGATACGGTGGTGGCTTCGGGATCTGTGGCAATCGTAAATGAATATGACTGTGTTTCCTGCGGCGCCTGTATTAGCGCCTGTACCTATGGTGCCATCGAGTTTCGGGATACACCAAAGGGCAAAAAAGCCTTTGTGAACCCGATCCTTTGCAAAGGAGACGGGTTGTGCAATGCAAAATGCCCTAGTTCCGCCATTGTGTTAAAACATTTTACCGATGATGCCTTGTTCAACCAGATTGATGCGGCCATTACAAATCTTGATATTAAGGCGCAAATGGATGCGGTGTTTGAAGAGGCATAACAATAACGCCTTGAAAAGAATAATACCTATGAAAATAATTAAAAGAATTAAAAGAATTAAAATAAATAAAAGCCTTTTTAATAACGGAGGTGGACTTAAATGAGTGCAGCTATTGAATTTAAACCGAAATTAATAGGGTTCGTCTGTCATTGGTGAGCCTATGGCGCGGCTGACCTGGCTGGAGTTTCCAGACTACAATATGCAAATGAAATGAGGTTTATTCGGGTGATGTGTTCGGGTAGAGTGGACCTGGAATTTATCCTCAGGGCCTTTTCAAATGGACAAGACGGCGTGTTTATCGGCGGCTGCAAGCTGGGTGAATGTAATTATGTGACCCACGGCAATTTTGATGCCCTGGCCAATACTTACATTGCAAAGCGAATATTGAAACACATCGGTCTGAACCCGGACCGGCTGAGAACCAACTTTATGTCCGGGGCGGATGGCAATCTTCTGGCCGAGTATACCGATGATTTTACCCGGCAGATAAAAGAGCTGGGACCCCTTGGCAGCAGTGAAGGGATGGATGCAGAAACGGTGAAATTCAAGCTGGATGCTGCCAGGAAACTGGTTCCTTTCCTAAGACTTGCGGAAAGGGAGCGATTTCGGGTCCCGGTGAAAGCAGAGGATGCCTATATTGAGTTTTTTGAAAGCGACAAGATGAATAAGCTGTTTGATGAGATATTCGGGGATAAGCTTGCCGTCAGCCAGATTATGATGCTGCTAGGAGAATCACCCCTTCCCACCAGCGACATCGCTCAAAAGTTGGGCCTGAACCCATCGGATGTGTCCAGACACATGATCAGTTCATCCCGGCACGGATTGGTGAGGTATGATACAACCTGCAATTGCTACGCATTGGCGTAAAGGATAATATTAGGAAAACGGCTATGGATACTTGTTTAAAATTGAGTAAAATTGACCCGCCTGTTGACCCACAGATTAATCAGCAGGTTGGCCAGCAGATTGACCCTAAGATTGGTCAGCAAATTGGCCAGCAAATTGACCAGCAGCTTGAAAAGCTCGTTGATCGGGTTATTGACAAACATAAGGGGGAAGCAAGTGCTTTGCTTCAAGTCCTGTTGGACATTCAGAGTGAAAATTCCTGGCTTCCCAAGCAAGCCTTGGGAAGGGTCAGTGAACGCCTGGAAGTTCCCTTGAATCGCATTCAGCATATTGTCACCTTTTATAAAGCCTTTAGTCTGGTCCCCAAGGGACGTCATAAGGTTCACATCTGTGTGGGGACGGCCTGCCATGTCCGGGGGGCGACCCGTATCTTAGACACGGTGGAGGAAGCAATCGGGATTAAACCGGGTGAAACAGATCTGGAGTTGAAATTTAGCCTGGAAACTGTTAATTGCCTTGGTTGCTGTGCGTTGGGACCTGTGATGGAAGTTGACGGCAAGGTTCACGGTAAAATGTCACCGGTTAAAGCGTCGGAAGTGTTAAAAATTTATGAGTAGGGGAAAATTATGCCGCGGTTAAATACGCCTGAAGAATTAGAGGGTTTCAGACAGGAATTAGTGTCTAAAAGAGACCCAAAAAAGCCTTGTATCTCCATTTGTGCCGGGGCCGGTTGTATCGCTTCCGGGGCCGCTGAAGTCATAGAAGCCTTTAAAGCTGAGATCGAAAGCCAGGGATTAACGGCAAAGGTGGACACCAAAGGAACCGGGTGCCCGGGATTTTGTGAGCAGGGGCCGGTTGTGGTCATCTATCCTGAGGAAATTTGTTATCTTGGGGTGAAGCCCACGGATGTTCCCGAGATTGTTTCCCAGACCATTAAGGAGAATAAGGTCGTTGAACGGCTGCTTTTTAAGGATCCTGTGACCGGTGTCCGGGCTGTCCATGAATATGATATCTCCTTTTATAAAGCCCAGGAACGGACCGTTCTTTGCAATAATATCAAGATTGATTCCAAGAGTATTGATGACTACCTGGCCCTTGGCGGATACACTGCCCTGACCAAAGCACTGTCCCAGATGACAGATGTTGAGGTGCTCGAGGAAGTTAAACGCTCCAATCTGCGGGGCCGCGGCGGGGCAGGTTTTCCTGCGGGCCGCAAATGGGAAGGCTCAAGAAATGCTGAGGAACCCATCAAATATGTCATTGTCAATGCCGATGAGGGGGATCCCGGAGCCTTTATGGACAGGGCGCTTCTGGAAGGAAATCCCCATTCGATTTTGGAAGGGCTCATCCTGGGCGGATATGCCATTGCCTCCCATGAAGGGTATTTTTATGTTCGCCAGGAATACCCCCTGGCCGTGGAAAATATCAACCTTGCCATAAAACAGGCCGAAAGCTATGGGCTGCTCGGGGAAAATATCCTGGGGTCCGGGTTCGACTTTAAGGTGATGGTTCACCAGGGGGCAGGGGCCTTTGTCTGCGGTGAATCCACAGCCTTGATGACCTCATTGGAAGGCAGAGCCGGAGAACCCAGACCCAAGTACACCCGATCCAACATCAAGGGCCTTTGGAACAGGCCTTCTGTTTTGAACAATGTTGAAACCTGGGCCAATGTTCCCCATATCATTAATCGCGGGGCGGACTGGTTTAATACGGTTGGAACCGATTCCAGCAAGGGAACCAAGATCTTCTCCCTGGTGGGTAAGATCACCAATACCGGTCTTGTGGAAGTGCCCATGGGCATGACTCTCAGGGATATTATCTATAAAATCGGCGGCGGCATCCCGGATGGTAAAAAGTTTAAAGCCGTACAGACAGGGGGGCCTTCCGGCGGATGTATTCCCGAAGACCAACTGGATTTGCAGGTGGGGTTTGATGAACTGACCCAGGCCGGTTCCATGATGGGCTCCGGCGGTATGATCGTATTGGATGAAGACACCTGTATGGTGGATGTTGCCCGGTATTTTATCCATTTTCTTACGGATGAATCCTGCGGTAAATGTGTGCCCTGCCGCGAAGGGTTGCGGCAGATGGACAGGATTTTAACCAATATTACCCAGGGAAGGGGAAAAGAAGGGGACATAGAACTTTTAGAGGAACTTTCCGAGACAGCGGTTGAAGCCTCCCTTTGCGCCCTTGGCAAGAGTGCTCCTAATCCTTTTTTAAGCACGTTGCGCTATTTTCGAGAGGAGTATGAAGCCCATATTCGGGAGAAACGATGTCCTGCCTTGGCCTGTAAAGCGCTGATCTCCTTTTATATTGATCCTGATAAATGCCTGGCCTGCGGGATATGCCGTAAGAAATGTCCTGCCGGTGCCATTGACGGGGATAAGAAAATCATCCATATCATTGACCAGGAACTTTGCACCAATTGCGGCACCTGCTTTGAAGTCTGTCCCGCAAAATTTGGTGCCGTGACCAAGATCTCAGGAGTGCCGGTTCCGGCTCCCCTTGCCCAGGAAAAAAGAATTATAACCAAACCAGACTCCAAACGAGACCCCAAAGAAAGCCCTAAAAAAAACCAGGGGAAAGCAGGTAAAAATGAGTGAAGTCCAATTTGAGATTGATGGGAAAAAAGTGAAAGCAGCCAAAGGAAAAACCATCCTTGAGGCAGCCCGGGCAGAAGGAATTTATATCCCCTCCCTGTGCTACCACGAGAAACTGGAACCCTTTGGGGGATGCCGGCTGTGCATCGTGGAAGTTGAAGAACGGGGATGGACAAAAATGGTTGTTTCCTGTGTTTATCCGGTGGCAGAAAATATAAAGGTCACGACAAGGTCGGAAAAAATCGATAGAATCCGGAAAACTATCATAGAACTTCTCATGGCCCATGCCCCCGAGGCTCCGGAATTGGTTAAACTTGCCGAAGAATATGGTGCGGATAAAGACCGGTATGAACAAGATACCTCCTTTTGTATCCATTGCGGTCTATGTGTCAGATATTGTAATGAGGTGAAGGGCAAGAACGCCATTGGGTTTGTTGACAGAGGCATCAACAAAGAGATCAGTTTTATTCCCGAGATAGCGGCCGTTGAGTGCAATGACTGTAAGGAATGTTTTCCGCTTTGCCCGACATCCTATCTCCAGGCCGCCTTTGTTTTAGCCCAGGCCCTTTCATTTCCGCCAGTTAAACCAGGAGGAGAATAAAAACAATTGAGCCCGGGAAAACAAACAAACTTTTATCAATCCGTTTGGTGTAAAGAGGGGAGCTGTAAAACCGATTCCCTTGAACTGATCGGAGAAGAACCCTTTTTGATCCGCATCGAGGACAACCCCTATTCAGTGGTGATGAGAACCCCTGGCGATGAGTTGGTTCACGCAACCGGGTTTTGTCTTGGAGAGGGCATTATCGATAGTCTTGATGATATCAAGAGAATTGGATATGACCGGCAAATGGATGCCAATGTGGTGGACGTCTGGCTGACCCTCGAACGGCGAAAAAAGATTCCCCATCTTCTGAAAAGAAAGAGTTACGTCAGCCAGACCAGTTGCGGTATCTGCGGCAAAAAAATGATCGAAGACTTAAACCAGATATTAACACCGGCCCCGGACGGATTCGAAATTGAGCTGGGCGATGCCTTTGACTGCATGAACAAACTTTCCAAAAATCAGAAATATTACCAGCGGACCCGGGGCTCCCATGCAGCCCTTTTATTTGATCACACCCTTAAGGCCATTGCCTTTGCCGAGGATGTGGGCCGGCACAATGGTCTGGACAAGGCAATCGGGAAAACCGTTGTGAACAAAACAATCACAACGGCAAGCCTCCTGGTTCTTTCTTCAAGGATCAGTTATGAACTGGTTCAAAAAGCTGCCAGGGCCCAGATTCCCATCATAATTTCCAATTCAAGACCCACCGCCCTTGCGGTACAAATGGGACAGTCCCTTAACATGACCCTGGCGTTTCCCGGGAAGGAATCTGAATTGATAATTGCCTGTGGTAAACACCGCATCAAAACAAACATTGAAAATTAATTATCTTGCTAAACCCATATATAATCAACTAGCATAATGAGGAGGACAATTTGAAAATTCTCACAACCGTAAAAAAGGTAGTTGATGTGGAATTGAACATCCACATTGAGAACGGTGCCATTATCGAAGATGGCCTGCAATATGTGATTAATGCCTGGGATGAAAATGCAGTGGAAGCCGCTGTTCAGCTCAAGGAAAATAATGGGGCCGAAACAACCCTGGTGAGCATCGGCGGGGACGACAACATTGATATGATCCGCAAGTGCTATGCCATGGGAATTGAAAACGGGATTCTGATTGATGATCCGTCACTGACGGCAACGGATAGCGCTGTTTTTGCCAAGGTGTTGCAAAAGGTTTATGAGAAGGGGGATTATGACCTGATTCTCACCGGAAAACAGGCCCAGGACACAGACAGCGGCCAGACCGGGATTATGCTGGCCGAGTACCTTGACCTTCCCTGCGTCTCCAATGTGATTGCCATTGAGGTGCTGGATGAGACAAAAATATCTGTATCCCGATTGGGGGATACAGGAACCGAAATTGTAGAACTTACCCTGCCTGCCGTGGTTACGGTGAGTGATAGTATTAATGAACCTCGATTGCCGGCCATGAGGGGTATCATGATGGCAAAGAAAAAGAAAATCCAGACAATGGATCTGGCAGAACTGGGGACAACCCCTGATGAGGTGGGTGCTGCCAAATCGGAAATTGCTGAATTCATGAAATCGGAAACCCGCCAGGCCGGGCAAAAATTTGAAGGCGATGCCGCCGAAATTACCGCCCAGGTCGTTGCGCTTCTGGCCAGTGAAGCCAAGGTTTTTTAGATAATTTTTTATCCTGGTTACCTTGGACATTAATCCTGATTCATACCCGATTCATACCCGATCCAACAAATAAGAGAGGAAAACAATATGGCGAACATACTCGTAATCGCAGACATCAAAGACGGTGTTCTAAAAGGCAGCACAGCCGAACTCTTATCAAAAGCAAAACAGCTGGGGGCTAAAACAGCCGTTGTGGCTATCGGCAGCAATATCGAATCGCTCACCAGCGAGTTGGCAGCTGTAGGGTCTGATACCCAGTACATGGCTGATGACCCAAGTCTTGCCCTATTTTCTGCAGGTCCCTATGCCGCTTGTGTTGTTGAAGCAGCCAAAGCCTTTGACGCCACCATGATCTGGTTTGGGTTTTCCGAAACAGGCAAGACCGTTGCCCCAAGAGTTGCGGCTCAGCTAAATGCGGCCTGCGCAACGGAAATTACTGATGTGACCCTGGACGGAGAACAGATCCAGGTAGTCAGACCCGCTATTGCAGGCAAGGTGATCCAGCGCATCAAGGTCAATACCCAAATCCTGGTGGCCGTTGTCAGGGCAGGGGCCTTTGAGGCAACTGCCGGCTTGACCGGAACCGAGAATGCGGTAAAGCTCGCCATTCCCGCAGCAGATCTGAGAGCGGTTATCAAAGAAATTTTGTCAGATGCCAGTGGTGACATCGATCTTGCCGATGCCGACATTGTTATTTCAGTGGGTCGGGGGGCCAAGGATCAGGCCGGTATCGATCTTGTAAAAGGACTGGCCAACGATCTTGGTGCCGGGTTCGGCTCTTCCCGTGCCATGGTGGACAGCGGGCTCATGGCACACAATAAGCAGGTCGGGCAGACCGGTAAAATCGTCGCCCCTTCCCTCTACATGGCCATGGGTATCTCCGGGGCCATTCAGCACCTTGCAGGGATGACCGGTGCAAAAACAATTCTGGCAGTGAACAAAGACCCGGAAGCGCCTATCTTCAACGTGGCGGACTATGGTATTGTCGGAGATCTCTTTGAGGTGGTGCCGATTCTTCAAGAAGAGATAAAAAAAATTAGAGGGTAAACTTAAGCTTTCCAATGGGCAGTTCAGGGTCCTGGTGTCTTTGGACTGCCCAACCCCTAATCCCCTATTCGTACAATAATTGTTGATGAGGTATTTATGAATCCCCTTTTGATGTCTGCACTGCTCATTGTCGGGCTGGCTGTTTTCGGCCGAACCATGTATTTCAAAATCCGATTGCTCATGGCACTGGAACCCACAAACCGGACCGACCATATCGCCCAGCGGCTCAAAAACATGGTGGTCATCGCCATTGGCCAGAAACGCCTGGTGGGAAGAAAAAAAGAGTGGGCATCCGGTATCATGCATGCCTTTATCTTTTGGGGATTCTGCACTCTGATCATCCGCAGCCTGACCCTTTACGGGGAAGGGTTTATACACGGGTTTCAACTGCCGTTCCTGGGAGATGAGTTCCTGATCGGGTATCTGTATATCTGCTTAAAAGACATCATGGAGGGAATTGTGTTGTTGATGGTGATCTATGCCATCTATCGTCGGGCTGTCCTCAAGCCCACCCGGATGCACAATACCAAGGAAGCCTACCTTGTTCTGGTCTTGATCGGAATCTTGATGATTTCCGATCTTCTGCTGGACGGGGCCCGCTATAATTTGATTGTCCTGCATCATAATCCTGGTGACCTTGATTTCTTTAATAATTCCCGGTTTGGTCACGAGTTTCTCTGGACACCTGTATCGGTCGGGGCGGCATCCCTCATTTCAGGGATGGGGTCCGCTGCCACCGGATATCTGTTGGTCGCCATGTTCTGGCTGCATATTACCACCCAATTGATCTTCCTTAATTTACTGCCTACAGGAAAACATTTCCATGTCATCACGGCTCTGCCCAATGTGTTTCTAAAGAGCCTGGGCTATCCCCATGAACGATCAAAAGTTCTGGATCTGGAAGATGAAGCCGCCTGGGAGGATGAATCCCTGGGGCTCAATCACATCCATCAGCTCAATTGGAAACAGGGATTGGATCTGTATACTTGTACCGAGTGCGGCCGGTGTAAGGAGGTTTGCCCCACCTACACCACGGATAAGCCGTTAAATCTGCTTGATTTCAATGACAGCCTGAAATTTGAACTATTGGAAAATGCAGACAATTTGATTAAAAGAGCAGCCCTGGCCGCCACCCTCAAAGACGCCGACGACCCCGAAAAAATCGAAGAAATCAAGGCGGCCATGGCCGAACTCAATAGCAAAAAGCCATTGATCGGTGGGGTGATATCTGAAGACGCTCTCTGGGCCTGCACCACCTGCCGGGCGTGTGAACAGGTCTGTCCTGTCACCATTGAGCATGTTCCCAGGATCATTGCCATGCGCCAGGGCCAGACATTGATGGCCGAAGCCTATCCCAAGGAGCTGAACGTGGCCTTTAAGGGGCTTGAACGCAATGGAAATCCCTGGGGCATCGGCTATGACAAGCGTGCTGATTGGGCTGCGGGGCTGGAGGTTAAAACCATGGCCGATGATGCGGATGTTGACTATCTGCTCTGGGTCGGCTGTGCTGGTTCCTTTGATGACCGAAGTAAAAAAGTGTCCGTAAGCCTGGTGAAAATTTTACAAAAGGCGGGTATCAGCTTTGCCATTTTAGGAACGGAAGAAAAATGCACCGGTGATTTTGCCCGGCGTGCCGGCAATGAGATGATGTACCAGATGGTGGCCCAGGAAAACATCGAAACCCTGAACAATTACAAGGTAAAAAAGATCATCGCAGCCTGCCCCCATTGCCTCAATACCCTTAAAAATGAATATCCCCAAATGGGCGGGAATTACGAAGTGATCCATCATACCCAGTTCATAGCACAGCTCGTAAGTTCCGGTAAAATCACCCTGAAAAATTCCCTGGAGGGGGTACTGACCTACCACGATCCTTGTTACCTGGGCCGGTACAATTCAATTTACGATGAACCCAGATTAATTTTGCAATCCCTTTCAACGGAGGGGCTCACAGAACTTGACCGGAAGGGCCAGGAGAGTTTTTGCTGCGGTGCCGGTGGTGGAAGAATGTGGATGGAAGAGACCATTGGCAAACGTATCAATCTGGACCGGGCAGAAGAAATAGCAGAACACAAAGTGGCAACCCTGGCCGTGGCGTGTCCCTTCTGCCTGACCATGCTTGAAGACGGCATGAAGGAATTGAACAAGGAAGAAGAAATACGAACCCAGGATATTGCAGAACTTGTGGCAAATAATATGGCCTAGGGATCAATTTCTTCCATAATATTTCACGTTTTTTTATGGCGTGTCCTGTCGGCATGACAACCAGGCAACACCTGCGATCACAAGGAGGGTCCCCACCATCTGAACAAAGGTAAGCCGTTCTCCTAAAAGAAACCAGGCAAAAACACAGGCAAAGAGAATTTCAGACATCACCAGGATACTGGCAACCCCGGCCTGAATATATTTCATCCCCATAAGATAGAGGGTAAAGGAACCAAAGGTGGAGATAACAATCAATCCGCAAAAAGCGATACCAATGGTCGGGTTCAGTGGCAATGGTTGGGGTGTAAAGGGTTGAAGAGGCAAGAGCATCAGGGATGCCACACCAAATGCAATGGAAAGGCTGGCGGTTGCCCCGTATTTTGCCACCATGTTTTTTCCGCACAGACTCCAGCCGGCATAGAAAAAAGGTACAATAAGCCCGGCCATGAGGCCGGCGGTATGTGTCTGTTCCAGTGAAAAAATATTGACACCCGAGGCCAGGGCAGTGCCGATGAAAATAACCAGCATGGATCCGACCTTGGCCCGGGTCAATTTTTCTTTCCAGAGGTAAAATGCAGCCACCGTGACCACACCCGGCATGGCAGCCTGCAATACCGTGGTGACGGCAGCACCGTTGAGCAGGACGCTTTGATTGTAAAAAATGTGAAATCCACCCAGAAAAAATCCCATGCCCACAAGGCCGGGGATATCTCTTCGCTCAATTTTCAGGTTCTGGGGATGGGTTAAAAGGGTAAACAAAAACAGGGTAGCAAAGGCGGCCGTATCCCGCCAGAAAGCCAGGGATATAGGCGTTCCGGACGAATTTTTCAGAATGATTGTCACAAAGATGCCGGACAACCCCCAGAAAGATGCGGCCAATACCACCAAAGCCGCCCCGACCAGCGGGCTGTTTATTCTTGAGACCCCTTCATTCATCGATAATACCTTGTTTCTCATATGCCTTAACTCATTCTTATTCCACGGTGCAATGGTTACTAACCGGTCTCCTGCCTTCTTTCCCACATCTTTTTTAAGGTCAAGTACGAACTTGCCGGGCTCTTATCCGGAAGAATACATGATATACCATACCAAGGGGAAAAAGGATGCTACAAAAAAGAGGTCGTAACTTCTCAATTTCCCCCACCTGTTTCAACAGGGTAGATAGTATTTGGGATGAAAAATAATACCGCCGGTATCAGGGTCTAATCGGGTAAAACTTAAGATTTAAGGTCTTACCCGTTTGCTTTTTTTTTATTTTCCCTATAAGGATTACTTAGCTTATTCTCTCACCGCGATCCATGTAATGGAAAGAGCGGAGCTATTTCTTTATATCTCCTAAAAATCAAGGGGGCTCTTTGATTCTTTGAGTGTTCTTGACCGAACTGTATGGGTATAAATCATGGTGGTCCTCACATCAGAGTGCCCTAAAAGTTCCTGGATCGTTCGGATATCATAATTGGCCTGGAGCAGGTGACTTGCAAAGCTGTGGCGCAAGGTGTGGGCGGTTGCCCGCTTGCTCAATTGGGCTCGGTTTACTGCAGACTTAATGGCCCTCTGAACATGACGGTCATGAAGATGGGCCCTTCGGTATTCTCCTGCTTCAGAAACCCATGTCAACTCTTTAGCAGGGAAAAACCACTGCCAGTGGAATTCCTGTCCGGCATTTTTGTACTTTTTCTCAATGGATTCAAACATAAATACACCTGCAGTTCCCTCTTTAAGGTCCTGTCTGTGTATTTTCCTTACCATCTCAAACTGCCGGTTAATTTCCGGCATGATCGTTATAGGCAGCGGCACGGTCCGATCTTTTTTCCCTTTGCCGTCATGAATAGTTAAAACACTCGCATCCAGGTTAAAATTATTGATCCTTATGTTCATGCATTCGGCAAGCCTTAGCCCGCATCCATATAAAATTTTTACCACCAGGTTATAGGGATACCTCAATTTTCCAATGATCAGATCAATTTCAGAACGGGATAAAACTACAGGAATATACGGTTTTCTTTTGGCCCTTACCACACCCTCTACCTTACCAAACTCTTTTCCCAGAATATGTCTGAAAAAAAATAAAAGCGCGTTAAACGCCTGATTCTGGGAAGAAGCCGCTACCTTTTGCTCCACTGCAAGGTATGTTAAGAACTCTTTGACGTCATCAACCTCTAAAACCTCAGGTAACTTGCCCTTTAAAAATTGTTGAAAATTCCTGACCCATTTACTGTATGCCATATATGTCTTAGGAGAGTAGTGTCTAACCTTGATCTCATTCCCCAGCTTTTCATAAACCAGTTTCCAAGCCTCATGAAAACTTTTATTGACTGAAACATAGGAGGCGGTTCTCTCCCGGACATGGGGGACAGCAGATTGCTGTTTCAGCCACCCCGGACAGATATTATACAATTCATAATAAACGAGAACGCTTTGATAGGCCTGCTTTTGAAGAGGCTCAGGCTGATTTTTTTTCTCAGTTTGTTGATGAAATCAGGCAAACTATCTGGATTCCGAGGATCATTTTTGTATTTATTACAAAAATCAAGATAGTACCGCAGCCATTTCCGGTAAAATAGGTGGTGATTCGAAGAAATACCCTTTGCGTTTAACCTTTCATCAAATTGTTTCAACAACTCTTGTGGTATTATTTTCATCATGATATCCAATTCAAGATATCACCCGAATATGAATGATATACGGTTAAAAAAATAAGCTATTTTGTAAATATTGTCAAATATCCTGTTTTTTGAATGATATCCGCACCCGCATATCCCAACTATCCGGACTCGGTCAACTACTTGTTGGGCATATAAGAGGAAATTATGGATGAAAATGACAAATCAGATAAGATTAAAAAGTTAAGGAAAGGCGTCAAACTATCGCCAATGATCCATCGTTCAATCATGAATGGGTTTGACCAAATAATCGACTTTATTGATTTTGTTAAATCTGCTCTGAAGCGGGAAAAAGATACCACTTCTATGCGTTTAGAGGAAGGCTCTCGTGGTCTGAATGAAGAAGAACTTGAGAGCTATTATGATTTTTATGGTGAAGATTATTTAAAGATAGATGAAGTTTTTAGTAAAGCTGCTATTGAACTTATAATTATCAAAATATATTCACATATAGAAGTTGGGATGTGTGATCTTTGCGATGTGATTCGACAAGATAGACAGAAGCACGATAACGAAACAATCGAACCAAGAGATAGTGGTTATTTAGATTCTACAAAAAAATATCTAATAAAAAATCTCGGTCTAAACCTGGAACTTGATAAAAATAAAGAATGGGCGGAAATCCTTGGCCTTAAAGACCTAAGGAATGCAATTACACACAATGACGGATGGCTTTCTACCAAAAATGGGACTATCAAGAAGTTGATTGAAAATGGTTTGGTTGAAGTTGCCCAAAAGGTTGAGTCATGCAATCAGATTTCGGGAAAAATTTCCGTACAATTTGAATATATTGATTATATCCTTCCGAAGGTGCGTAAGTTTTTTCAAGATTTAAAGCCAATAATAAAGTAATAATTTAAGGTAATTAAATGCCCAACAATTGGTTGCAGGGGATTGCACTGCAACCCCTGAACCACGAGTTCAATGCGCCTGCGGCGCATTGAATGCCGAGTTGAGTTAAGTCTCTCGCCCGCCGCAGGCACATAGAACAACGAGTTTGAGCGGACATCCTTATCAGTCGCAGCTCAACTCGGCATTATGTTTCAGATTTTTATTAAATAAACTAATTGAAACATTATAAGTGTATAAAATAAAATGAGAAAGAAAGGTAATATATTTAAATTAAAACTCATTGTTATCTTTTAGAAGGGATAAGATATGAAATCAGATATTAAGCATAGTGAATTAATTATAAGCAGTATTACTGATCTAATTGATATTATAGAACGATTAAATAGATCAAGCCTTGAATTTGTTTTCCGTGGTCAAGCAAATTCTGAATGGAAATTTTCGCCAAGCGTAGAAAGAAATTTCAATATTTACGATTTTGAAAATTCAAACAATCGAATAAAACGCTATGAAAAAAAACTTTATAAAGGATTTGTCTCATCAGCGCATCATTTTGTTAAAACCGAAGATATGAATTTTGATGACTATGTTGATGCTTTTTCTTTGATGCAACATTATGGTTATAAAACACGATTATTAGATTTTACAAAATCATTGTTTATAGCATTATATTTTGTCATTGAAAATAAATACGAATTTTTTAAAAATGGTTCTGTATATATGATAAATAAAACTAATTTAATAACAAAATTATCCAAGAAGGACCATAAATTGAATGTTTTTTTGGAAAAAAAAGATGAATTTATTGCTAAAGACAATAATTATAGTGATGAAATATTTTTTAATAGAATGCATGATATTGCAGACAAATGTTTGGATATCGAGAGAAATGATGAGTTTCCAACATCTATTCTTATTGTGGAACCCAAAAAGAAGAATAAAAGAATTATGATGCAGCAAGGTCTTTTTATAATGCAAACAGATTTTAATAAAAAATTTATTGAAAATTTGGCCTCTGCATTTAATGGCGAATATCAAGACATAAAACATATATTCGAGAATGATATTAGTAAAAAGGCAAAAATTTATTATAACTTGATATGTGATGATTTAAATTATATTTTTTGGGACGATATTATAAAATTGGTTATTCCCTATGGTCTTAAAACTGAACTAGAATTATTTATGAATCATATAAATGTTAATGCAATTACTCTGTTTCCTGATGAAGAAGGTTTGAAAAAATATATTGATGAAAATACATCAAAAATATTATAGGCTTAAGAAGAACATATATCAAGAAACATAACAATCGCATGCAACTGTCGATTTCTTTGTCACGGTTTTTGCTGAGGCAAAAACACGCGCCAAGCCTTCCTCTACGCTCCAGGCACGAAGCCTGCAGCTGATGCTGGGTGTTGGACGAAGCCGCAATGCGGCAAAAAAAGCACAAATCGTGTATAACTTCTGTCGGTATCCAATTTCGGATACCATATTTTAAAGGAGTATACCAGCGCAAGATAAAAGTGACACTGAGCAAATAGGGTTAGGGGGCTTTCTTATGTGAAATTAATAAATTCAGATTGATCCTACCCCAAAAGCCTGGGAACAGAGTTAAACAATTTTAAACAGCCCTAAAACAAAAAAAATGCTGCGGACTACGCCACAGATTTTTTCGGCCGTTTTTGAATTTAAAAAGTTTAAAAAAATAAGGACAATTAAAGTGTCATATATTGGAATTTCGGATAGTGTTATTGCAGCAATCTTTTATACTACTGCAAGTGGATTGATGGATGGTTTTAGAGATCCTTTAAAAAGTGCGATTGATGATACATGTATTCACTTTGCGAAAGTAAAGTCAGTTGAAATTGACTCAGATAACCTCGAAAAAGTAATTATGGGCGAAGTAGCTCAAAATGAAATTAATAAATTTAAGGATGGAGAAAAATTTATAGAAGGTGAAAAACTGGCTATTCAGTTTGCAATTTTTGGTGATTTTTTCATTGAAAATGAAGGCGAAATACTTGAGACTGCAAAAGAAATTATGTCATATTTTAAAGATTCATTTATGACATATCTTTTAAAAAATCCGAGCACATCGGCACTTACTCTATCGAAAATTCAAGAAATTATTTTCAAAACATTCACTTCAGATCATATTCAAATATTCGAAGAATTAAATCGAGTTAATGATTACATAAAAAAAACAATTGAATCTGCTACCGATAAAATTCAAGGAGAAGCTCTTAAAAATAATGAACTTTTAGTTGAAAGATTCGAGAGATTGGAACAACAAAACTCAGAATTAAAATCGTCATTAGATTCCATTACAGATATTGATTTAAAGGTATTGACTAGTAGAATATCAAAAATCCCAGAAGACAAGCGTTTCCGATTTGGCATTGTAGATATATTTGGAATACCCACCTCTTATATTAAAAATGATTTTAAAGCATTTTTGGAAAATTGTATAAAGCCAATTATTAATGCAAAGGTCAATTTGGATGAAACATTTATAACTGGTGTGATTAAAAAAGCATCCCTTGAAATTTCTGGTATGGGGCATTTGCTTTATGTTTCACCGTTTACAAGGCAAGCTGCAATGCCTTACTTATTTGATAAAATCCATGGTAGATTTTATTCGCACAATACTCCAAAACCGTTAGGAGAAAAATATTTTAAAACTAAAGCTTCTGATGAAACAATAATCTTTGAAATTAAAAAAAGATTATTCTTGATTGCTGAAAAAGTATTAAAAAATGATTTCTCAGATTTTAAAAATCCGCCACACTTATTCGGACAAAAAAAGAAAATAGCCATCTACATACATAAAGATTTTTCAAAGATTGATGAAATTGAAAACTTATTTGAAAAAGAAATTACTTCATTAAAAGAAATACTTTCACCAGTAATAACGAAATATATTGAAATGGTTGAGTCACCGACTACAGTTGTTGTTAAAGATACAAATATTTTCGAAACTGATGGTCTCTTAGAATTAATGTTGAGGACAGCTAAAGCAGTTGATGATAAAGCAGACAGTTGATTGTGTTATGTGCCTTACTATATCGGGGGGCACTATACTTAATTCTAACAACGAACATGCTACGGACAAGCCGCAGATGTTCAAAGTTATGAATCACAGACCGTTCCACAATTGATAGGCTATCGATATGCATTTATTATATTGCGATGAAACAAATTTAGAGCCAAAAGATAATTTCTTTTTTGTGTACGGTGGGGTTATCATACCTGGTGAAAAAGCCAAATGCCTTCATGATGCTATTGAAACAATTCGAGAAGATCATTCGATTCCACCAGATTTTTCATTAAAATTTAATCCGAAACCAGAGCGACTCACGCATCAAGATTTCATTCAAGTAAAACAATCCATTATTGAAGCCGCCATTGAAAACAGTTGCATTTTTTTAACCTCGGTAATTTTACATAAAATAGCAACAAACCCTGACGAAGCAAGAAGGAAAGAAATTAACAGAATACTTTACCATTTTGATTGTTTTCTAAATCGTTCTTCTCAATACGGGTTATGTCTCATAGATCGATTTAGCGACAAACAAATTGACTCCCATCTTCGTAAAAAGTTCTCAACCGGTTTGACTGGACTTCCCTATTCCAAAGAAATGCGGCTCAAAAATATTGTTGGATTTCACTATTCTGCCATAGGTCAATCACATTTTAGTTCGGTAATTGATATCGTATTAGGCTCATTCAGATACGCCATAAATGCACATTGTGATTCCAAAAAAGACGATCAAAAAATGAAAGCAGCAAAAATATTGCTAAAGCTAATCGAACCTTTATTCTACCGATATGCTTCTGAAAAAAACATCTCAGAACTTAGCTTAAATTTCAGTCCCAAAATCATAAAAACCGCAACCTATAGGTCGCACTACCAAGACCTAAAAAATTTCTTAGATGAGTGTGGCCTCAAACCGTCTCAGGAGATCACAGAAACCCGAATGTATTAAAAAAAAGATCCATAACTGTTAAACAGCGTGCAATAATGACCCCTTTTAAAGAAAAACAGCGTCGAATATTAACCTTCTCTGATAAAAAATAATTTCTCTAAAAGCCACATCAGTCAACTATCTCAAGGGGAAGCAACTCTTATCGTTAAATTTGTAAATGGGGTCAATATCAAGCTGAAAGGGGTCAAAGTTCGACGCTGTTTGACACTATTGGACATTAAGCATAAATCAACACGCCAAATTTGGATTCTATTTGCCCAAAAATATTATTCAAAGTTGGAAAGAACAAAATTTTAGTCGGCGCACTGCTATCAATATAAAACAAGAAATGTTTTCTAAGGTAATCGTTTTCATTAAAAATCAAAATGTTCCTTTTCGGATTTTGAAAATTGATAAAGAGTGGCTTGATCAAATTGAGGAATGAAATTGTATAAAACCGCATTAAAGGAATAAATAATGGTAGGTAATATAACAAAGATTGATACGATAAAAGATATGGCGGTCTTTAAGAATTTTCAATGGGCCACCTCCGTCAGAGATGATGGCAACAATATAGCTGAGTTTAAAAAGATAAATATCCTTTACGGGCGGAACTATTCTGGAAAAACAACTCTCTCTAGGATTCTTAGAGCAATGGAGACAGGGGCTATCTCGGATAAGTATTCTTTTCCTAAATTTCAGTTGAGCCTTGATGAAAGCGCAAATGTTACCCAAGATTTACTAACGAATCATGGACAGGTTATTCGAGTTTTCAACGAGGATTTTGTGAAAGAAAATTTGCGTTTTATTGTCGATGATGAACAGACTATCAATTCTTTTGCAATTCTTGGAGAAGATAATGCTAAGCTTGAAGAAGAGATAAAAACCCTCGAAGCCGAACTTGGTACTGATGAAGATAAGTCAGGTTTAATTGGTAAGATGATTCAAGCTGTTGGTAATTTTCAGTTGACCAAAAGGCAATATGAGACCAATTCATCCAGTCTCGAAAACAAACTTCGGGATAAAGCCAATAAAGCCGGAACTGGAATTAAGCACAATAAAATTTTTGGTGTAGTAACCTACAATTCACCAAAAATTAAAGCTGACATAAAGACTGTTTGTGCGGAATCATATACTCAAATAACTTCAAAACAACTTGATCAATACCATGACCTACTTAAGGAAGAGCCGAAGAAAGAAATCCAGGAATCTACTGATTTTAATCTGAAATACTCAACTTTAGTCTCCAAGGCAAAAGAGTTAATTGAAAAGAAAATTCAAGCATCTGATCCCATTCAAGAATTATTGAATGATGCTATTTTGGAAACATGGGTTCGGGACGGTAGAGAACACCATAAAGAAAAAAGAAGTCGCTGTGCTTTTTGTGGTAATGATTTACCTTCAGACCTTTGGGGAAAGTTAGACAAGCATTTCAACAAAGAATCGGAGGCGTTGCGAACTGCTATTAATAGCTTGATTTCATCTATTGAAACAGAGAAAAAGCGAAGCCCCAAACTGATTAAGATTAAAACCTCAGATTTTTATTCGAGTTTCAGTTCAGATTTGGAAATTTTAGAAAGTGAATTTGTCGCCCAATCAACAGCATATTGTGAAGCACTTGAATCAATAAAAACCCAACTCTCAGAACGTATAAATGATATATTCAAATCTTGTACATTTATCGAACCGACTTCAACAGTGCAGAGTTTGGATGCTATTCGTAATTCTTATGAAGAGTTACGGATTAATTCCAATGAATTTACAGCGTCCTTAAGTGCTCAGCAATCAAAAGCACGAACTATACTACGCCTTCATGAGGTTTCTACATTTATCACTGACATAAAATACAGCGATGAATGCACAATTATAGAAACACTAAAAGACACAATGGATAATGCGAAACTGGCCAAAATCGATGCTCAGACAAAAGTTGCAGAAAAAAAAGTCGGAATTAGTGAGTTAAAAGCCCAGTTAAAAGATGAGAGTAAGGGCGCTGATAAGGTTAATGATTATTTAAATAATTTTTTTGGTCATCAGTCTCTCTCTCTCAAAGCAATAGAAAATACTTCCGAGGAAGGCCCTGCTGGATATCGGTTCGAAGTTACCCGGAATGATCAGAAAGCTTTTCACCTTAGTGAAGGTGAGTGTAGCTTGATAGCTTTCTGTTATTTCATGGCCAAGCTGGAAGATGTCGAAACAAAAGGCAATCAGCCAATTGTATGGATTGATGATCCAATTTCCAGCCTGGATGCAAACCATATTTTTTTCGTTTACAGTTTAATTAATGCCAAAATTGTTACTCCAGAAAAATATGAAGAGAATGGAAAGACAAAAGAGCGAGAACGATTTAAACAGCTATTTATATCCACTCACAGTTTGGATTTTCTTAAATACTTAAAAAGATTGCCTGGGGCATTAAATAAAAAGGAATCTCAATATTTTATCATTAACCGCTCTGACCAAATAAGCCATATCTTTTTAATGCCAAGATATCTAAAAGACTACGTGACAGAATTCAATTATCTATTCAATCAAATACATGAATGCGCATTAATTGAAGTGGTTGATGATAAAAATTATACAACCTTCTATAATTTTGGGAATAATACCAGAAAATTTTTTGAAATATATTTGTACTATAAATATCCAAATCAAGGAATGAATAAAGAAACGCTTAGCTGTTTTTTTGGAAATGACCAAATCCCCGCTATTTTAACCGATAGAATTAACAACGAATATTCACATTTGGCAGGTATTTTTGAAAGAGGCTCGACACCTACCGAAGTGCCAGAAATGAAGACGGCAGCAAATTTTATTCTTCAGAAAATTAGAGAGACTGACCCTGAGCAATATTCAGCTTTACTTCAGAGCATCGGTTTTGAGAGCACTTAACTGTGAACGTGGGATCAAGTTTTGAAATAAGTCCTAACAACGGAAATGCTGACGGATAAACCGCAGATTTCCAAAGTTCAACGCGCCTGCGGCGCTTTGAATGCCGAGTTGTTAAGTGTGACGAACCGCAGGCGAATTGAACAACGAGTTAGACCAGTCAGACTTATCAGTCGCTGTTCAACTCGGCATTAAAAAAATATGAATAATTTTTTAAAAGAAACTATCAGAAAAGTTAATTTTTTCCGCTATTTCCTGCGGGCTGCTGCCCCTGTTGATATCGACTTCGCCATTGCTCAAGTAATAGAGGGAGCAAAGCTCGGCCATTACGACAAAAGTATCCTCAAACCTTCTATTCAAAGAAATTACCGCACAATGTTTCACGAGGTGCAAAATGGTCTCGGCATTACCATGCCAGGCTCTAAAGGTCTAGAAAGAAAAAGCGGGAAACTATGGCTATACGGTGGCAAGAAAAAAAATAGAAATGTCGGTTTTCTCTTCGTTACTGAAAAAAATCAAGGAAGCGGCGAGAAAGATATCGAAATCTTAATGGCTGGTATATGCACAAAATTCCGAAACAGAGGTAACGGGACAAACATGATCAAAAAGTTTTTACTTTATTGTCCCAAAGGAACTAAGCTGTATGCTCGCTGTTATGCTCCTTCAGAGGGAATGTATAAAATTCTAACTGAAGCAGGTTTTTCAACTATAAATATCAAGCCAAGCGGCACGCGTGAGCTTGAAAAAAGAACATAACAAACTAATCAACACGGGCTTGCTAAGCTCATCGGTTAACCTATACGTTAAGTGCGAAGGATTAAAGAATGCATTGGATTACTATAATCGGAATTCTCCTGACAATGGGAGGCACAATACTTACATATTACGGAACTACTATCTCAAATAATGAAACAAATCAAAATTTGACATCGGAGATACGAAAAAAAGATGGGAAAATAGATGAATTAATTGAAGGTAAAAATGACCTGCTTGCAGCAAATACTAAATTAGATAATAGCATACAAAATTATCAAAAAGATTTAAAAATTAAACAAAAGAAGATTCAAGAACTTGAACATGAGATAGATGAACTACATGATTTTGAGTTAACAGAAAAGGAATTGGAAGAATTAGGTAATATTTTGTCTGAAACAATAAAACATATGGATAGTTCATTTCTCTCAAAAATATATTCCGTAAAATTTCCTGGACAATCTCAAGATGGAGCACGCTTAGTAGATCAAATAGAGAATCTATTAGCCAGACACAATTATCCAAAATTAGAATCTCCCACCAATTTAGCTATAAAATCAACTAAAGATGATGGGAAAGAATGGAATGGGATAATTATTCAAATTTCAAATGAAAATAATCCTCATCCAATTGCGCAGGCTTTATTGAATTTCTGCATAAAAAATCATATTAGGGTATGGACTATAGTTGGACAATACGATCCTAAAGACTCCAACTCAATGGCTTTCTACGCACATAAACCTGATCGCATATGATATTATGCATCAACAACTCGAAAGTGATCCTCCCCCAAGAAACTATAATCTGAGTTAAACCAATTTTGAAATATAATCAACAATGCTCTTACACACAGATGGAAACTTCGCTACCGCTTCGTTCCCACTGGTGAAGAGCAGCGTTACATCAGGTTTACTTTTTTTGGAAATATCTTAACTCAAGAAACACACAAATATAGTTCTGTCTATTTTTTTGCATAGTTCAAGAGATGCTGGACTTTTTTGTGCCAAATCATGGGAAGCTTTGGAAGAGTCTTATGCAGGGGCACTTTGGGGATTTATAAAGTAATGAAAGCGAGGTATAAGGAATGCACGTGATTGGGCGTAATAGTACTGGACAAATTTTATTATGATTTTTGATGTAGAGCCATCCCAAATTGAGTCATTGGACGGCAAAAAGCTTGTCGAGCTTATGAGAAAATTGCTCCATGCTGAGGCCCAGTTAGCGGGGATATGTCTCCGTGGTATTTCTGTTCCACTGCAAATTAATGTGCCTGATGGCGGAGAAGACGCAAGAGCTTCATGGAAAGGTGGTCTTAAGGAAACAGATTACTTCCCTGCAAGGTTCAATATTTTTCAAGCTAAGGCTGGCAAACTTGACCCTGCTGATTGGAAGAAAGAGGTTTGGACGAAAGGTAGTCAAAAAAAAGATGCTAAGAGAATATTAAATGCAGCTGCTAAGACGGCTCTTGATATGCGTGGATCGTATGTTGGTTTCACAAGTGCTGTTTTGGTCGGGAAAAAATATGACAATCGGATAAAGGGTATAAAAGATGGTATTAGCGAAGCTGGAGGTGATCCCAGTAAATTAAAAGCTATCGATATATACGATGCCAACAAGATTGCAGCGTGGGTGTCACAGCACCCGGCTGTTTCTGTCTGGCTTAATGAGCGCCAATCAGGGCTTGGTTTTGCTGGTTTTCAAACTATAGAAAAATGGGGGCACAAGGCGGAGATCTCGTCAATAGCTCGTGTCGATGATGTCACAGGTCGTTTCGCGGTCATTTCAAAAAACAGCTCTGGGCATTTAGAAGATGACCCAAGCGGTCAAAATAAATTGCACTTTAACAAGTGCAAAGAGCGAATTGTTGATCACTTAGCCGGCTTTAAAAATTTTGTAAGGCTCTTGGGAGCTTCAGGAGTTGGAAAAACGCGGTTGGTTTACGAAATATTCAAAGAAGAAGATTCTTTAGCTAAAATTTCGTTATCAACCTCAACAATTTATTGTGACTACAGAGATGTTGGCCGTCAGATATTTCAAATATCCCAAAATATTTCAGACTCAGGAAAATCTTCACTTATTATTGTTGACGAGTGCCCACGCGAAGTTGCAGACAAACTTGGTGATATCATAACAGCTGAGGGCAGTAAACTAAGAGTGCTTACGGTTGGGAATGATAATCGACCTATCATAAAAAGCCAGGATGCTGGCTTAAACATTTCAGTCCTACCTGCTGATGAATCACTTATTAATGGCATCATTCTGCAACGCTTTCCTAAGGCAAAGGAATCGGATGTCTCCTTTATCCAAAAACTAAGCGGGGGGTATCCTCGAATTGCAGTATTAGCGACGGATAATTATTCAAAAAATGCGCATATACTAAAATCCATTGAAGACGTTGTTGAAAGAATTTTTATGGGTTTTTGTATAACATCGCCGGATCATATAAGAGCAATTGAATGTCTCTCGTTGTTTAATCGTTTGGGAGCAGATGAAGAAGTTAGCGGCCAAATTGATTTTGTCGCTGAGGAATTGGCTCGTCAAACGGGCGATGAAATGTATGAGTATCTGGCAGGGGCATCACAAGCTTCACAATATCAAATAGTAAATCGACGGGGTCGTTTTTTTTCCGCACAACCATTGCCAATTGCCATATTTCTGGGATTAAGAAGACTTGATTTGCTTC
The DNA here is from genome assembly GCF_055382125.1 of Desulfoconvexum algidum. Taxonomy (NCBI): domain Bacteria; kingdom Pseudomonadati; phylum Thermodesulfobacteriota; class Desulfobacteria; order Desulfobacterales; family Desulfobacteraceae; genus Desulfoconvexum; species Desulfoconvexum algidum. The sequence goes on from NZ_AP042394.1 coordinate 1,457,805, forward strand.
GTGTAAAAAGTGTTTTGCGTTTTATTGAAACCGCACCGCAGGAACTAGTGAAAGATTTTCTGAGGCAATGGCGTCATTTCGACACATCTGAAACGGTTGTTAACGTCTCAAAAAATTTACTTGCATTTGATGGTAGGCTTGGCACCCTCGAAGCATTAAATAATGATTTTAATTCTGAGTGTATAGATGCCTTAGTTCACGTTAATCCGGACGGTGTCGCTGAAACTATCAATAGAGTTTTTGGGGTGCTATCTCTGGAGGAGTTGGTCGGGATAGAAAATTGTCGCCGCAATTTAGTGTGGGCTTTAGAAAAACTTGTCTTTCGGAGTGAGACTTTTGTTATAGCGGCTCGGCTACTATTAAAGTTGGCTGCTGCTGAAACAGAAAGTTGGAGTAGTAACGCGACAGGAGTCTTCAAGCAACTTTTTCATTTGCGTTTGAGTGGAACAGAAGCAGGGCCTAATGATAGATTTGCAGTGCTTGATGAAGGCATTAATTATAGAGATGAGAGGATTATTGCAATATGCGTTGAAGCATTAGAGAATACTCTTGAGAGAGGACATTTTTCTCGGTCTGGAGGTTCTGAAGAGATCGGTAGTCTACCACCCTTGAAAGATTGGCAAGCGAAGAAATGGAATGAAGTTTTTGATTTTCACCGGAGTGGCCTTGAGCGTTTAGTCAAAATTCGTTCAGAATTTCCAAAATTCTCTAAACGATGTGAAGATATTATTTCTTCCGCAATTCGTTCATTTATATGTGAAAATTTGCTTGATGATATTAAGAAAGTCGTTGAACTGATTGCTAAAGAAAAAGGAATTTGGTTGGAAGCAATTAAAGGTGTTAGTTCCTGGCTTTACTATGATCGAAAGGGTGCGCAGGAAGAATTTTCTGATCAAATTAGAGAATTTTATGACAGTCTGTTGCCGAGCGATCCTGTACAAAAGGCCCTTCTTTATACCAAATTTTGGACGGCAGATATTCACGATCCTGATGTGGATTATAACTCAGGAGATGACTCTACTATGGATTTTGAATACTCATCAAGAATGGCTATAGCAAGTGCCCAAGAAATTGCGGTGGAGAAAGAACTTACAGATCGAGCGATCCTCTCTATGGCGGCAGAAGAGTTAAACGGTGTTTTTCCTTTTGCACACGAGTTAGCACTTAGAGTTGTTGATCCTTTAGGAACCTTTAAGAAAGCTTTACAGGTCATTGAAAGTTATGAGGACGATAAGAATTTTCAGTTTATCCGGGGAATGTTAACAGGTATAGATGAAAGGGATCCCAAAATTGCGAAAAAGTGTATAAAGCTCGCGCTAAAATCAAATGTCCTCCAGGGGCAAATAGTTAACATTTATACCGCCGTCATGATTTCTGTAGAAAGGTTGAAGGAACTTATCCTGAACTTAAAAGAAGGGCAAATTGAAGCAGCAGATTGTGTAGTTTTGTCATACGGGAGGGGGTTGGATCATCTCAATGCTGCTGACATAATCCCTTTTGTTGACGAACTTGCATTGAACCATGAAACAGATGGGTTTTGGGCGGCACTTGAGATTATATTTATGTATCAACATGGTCGATCTGAACTGAATAAACAAGTTGCTGAATGGCTTAAACAACAAATTCTCTCTCCTAAGATACTAGAGAAAGCAGAAAGGAGAAGGGGTACTGGAAGAGGGTATCGTTTTGAACAGATTGTTCGATTGGTCTATCGTCATTACGGCGTAGATGATAAGTTCGCTACTGCCCTAAGCACACAAATTACAAAACTGTGTCAAGTAGACAATTATAGTGTGTTCTCGGCCTTAGATGATTCGGTTCAAAAAATAATCCTGTTTTTGGTCGAAAAGAAACCTGCACCATTATGGGATGTTCTGTCACGATTTTTCGAGATAGCAACACCACGTGAAGTAGATCGACTCAAACGTTTCACAGGGGCGCCTTTACATGGTTCTGGAAGTAATCGTCATAATATCGAAGGAGTATTGTTCGGGATACCTGAAAAGAGGTGTATTGAATGGGCTAAAATTGAACCAGTTGGCCGTGCACCATTTTTATGTCATTTCTACCCACTTTTTACACTAAATGAAAAAGGGAACACTACTTGGCACCCAAGCTTGATAAAACTGACGGATAATTTTGGGTCAGTCGAAAAATTTCGCTATGCTTTGGCTCGTCGCTTTCGTCCAAGCTCATGGTCAGGTTCACTTGTGCCATATCTGAAAGTGTATTTAAAGCCACTGAAAGAATGGTATAAACACCCAAATAATGACATGGCGTTTTGGGCGCGTGAAACTTATCGAGGACTGGAGAAGCAAATAGAAAGAGAGCGTCAAAGTGAAAAGGAAGAGGGACGTATGTAATTGTTTTTTTGCCAGAATTCAGAATTCGCCGAGAATTCGGGAATTCGGGGGAATTCGGGGGAATTCGGGGGGAATTCGGGGGACACCATACTTATTACAACCAAAAAATGCACCGGATGAACCGGTGATTTAATTGTTCAAAGCGCCTGCGGCGCTTTGAATGCCGAGTTGTTAAGTGTGACGAACCGCAGGCGAATTGAACAACGAGTTCGACCAGTCAGACTTATCAGTCGCTGTTCAACTCGGCATTGTACGAATGATGACAAGTAATGATTTTCTTCAAAAAACATACCGATTTATCCTTGCACAACCAGACAGCACTCGATATAAACCCCATAGTAAAAACAGAGGTTTTCGGCCAAGGCCTGCGGCATTGTTCAACAACATTTTATCAATAATCCCGCTTGCCGGATCGACCAGTCCAGAACCAATAACAGTATGTTGGAACCCAACAGTCCAGGCTTCTTTGTGAGCGGGACTATTGATAAAACGCTTTTAGTTAAAAAGGGAACATCTATGAAAATCAGAATCTTTGCAATAGTTATGATGCTGTTTATGACCTCTAACCTACCAGCGGGCGAGTCTGAACAAATTGTAAAGCTTAAAACAAAGACAGGAACAATAGAAGGAACGCTCCTTGCTCAAAAGGGAAAAACAGATATTCCTGTTGCATTGATTATTGCTGGCTCTGGACCAACAGACAGAGATGGTAATAATCCTATGATGAAAAACAATTCGTTGAAAATGCTAGCAACTGAATTACTTAAAAGCGGAATTGCATCACTAAGGTATGATAAAAGAGCGATAGGCAAAAGCAGGAATGCAGGATTAAAAGAAATCGATTTACGTTTTGAAACATATATTGACGATGCTAAAGGATGGATTGATTTTCTAAAAAAAAATAAAAGGTTCACTCAAATCATTGTTATTGGTCATAGTGAGGGCTCTTTAATTGGCATGATTGCATCTCATGAGAAAGGTGTCTATAAATTCATATCAATTGCAGGGATTGGAGAATCTGCAGACAAAATATTAAAAGATCAGTTAAAAGTACAGCCTCCTGAAGTTTTAGATATCGCATTACCAATCATTGATAAACTTGTTAAAGGAGAAATTGTAACCGATGTTAATCCGATGCTGTATTCATTGTTCCGTCCAAGCGTACAACCATATATGATTTCATGGTTTAAATATGACCCATCAAAAGAGATAGCTAAACTGAAGATTCCTGTATTGATTGTCCAAGGTTCAACAGACATTCAAGTGAGTGAAAAAGATGCCAAGATACTTGCTCAAGCAAATCAGAAAGCAGAAAAGAGGATTATAAAAGGCATGAACCACATTTTTAAGGAAGCAGAATTAGACAGGTTGAAAAACATTCAAACTTATAATCAGCCAGAATTACCAATAAAACCAGAATTAATAGAGGCAATTGTTAGTTTTATTAAGAAAAGCAAAATGTAGAATTACAATCGACAGTAGGCCGGAGTCCTTTAATTTATTGCAATTCAAAGGGGTGCGGCTTAATAAAAGCCATATAAACATGTGTCACTTTTGATTAGTGGCGTTGGTCTCTTAGAATTATGAAAAAAGTAACATTAAATACATACAGAAAAGACAAATATTACCCACGCGTTGTTCTTGCTGTTGCAAAAGTACTTTCAAAAACTGATGAGGTTTCTCCAGTTGGAGTATTATTGGAAATGGGAAATTTGAATAAAAAGAAATATAATGCATGGCTTAAAGGTCAGGTCCCTTATCTTGAGCGTATTTTTGAGGGAAGTCTTTCCAAAGCCAACCGGATTTTAAGAATTATGGGTTTCCACTCTTACGATCTGAATATGGTGCCTAAGAATACTGTCTATCACGAACAAGGAAAGGCCAAACATAGTATTTTACGTTTTTCAAAATCCGGAGACCATAAATTAGAAGAAGCATATTCCAGACACTTTATTTGGAATCAATCGCAGGAAAAGAAAAATCAAATAATTGCTAATCTGTAAACAAATCAGGCTGCCCTGTCTCTCTCATTGATTCGACTTAGCTGAAATGATAGATAATTCTGAATCTGCCTGGTAGTGCCATCAAACATTATGGAAACTATAATTTTCATATTTTTAAAGAAAGCGCAAAAAATCAAAATTGTTTTCTAACTTTGCTCTTGCAACGGATCGCAAAAAGCCGCGACCGCTGAAGAGCAAAGAACCCCGCGGTCAGAACAAAAGTTATGCGCAATTGGAAGGTGTCTAAAGTAAAAAGACATGAAGAACTCCGTTCAATAACTGACAGTGGCATAAAATTATTTTTAAGGCAATACAAAAAACTTAAGAAAAAATGCTCATTAGGCGCACTGATCCATGAAAATTGCAATTTTCAAAAAATTAAGTACTATCTGACCTTTATTCTGCCTATGTTCGCAGCTCTTGAAAACTAAAAATAGTACCCCCTTTTTTTATAAGCTCATTCATAAAAATAACGCCGGGTAGTTTTTCCATTGCCAGCTTTACTTTTTGCATGGAAGGATGAATGTAGATTTCTGTACTTCTTGTTGTTGAATGCCCCATCAAGCTTTTAATGACAAGCATATCCACTTCTTTATCATTAAGATGGGAAGCAAAAGAGTGCCGCAGGGTATGGCAAGACACATTGAACCGTGTTTGTAATCCGGATTTCAACACTATTTTTTTGAAGTTGTCTTCCATGGTGCGAATGGCCAGGCGATTTCCTTTCTTTGATATAAACAGAGCGTTTCGATAATCATGTTTATAAAAGAATGTTCGTACAGCAAGATATTCCGAAAGGATCTGGAACAGTTCCTGGCTCAAGTGAAGCGTACGGATTCTTTTGCCTTTTCCAGTCACAGTGATTTCTTTGGTCTTTAAATCGATACCGGTGAGATCCAGACCAAAGACTTCACCGACCCTGAGGCCGCATAAATACATTAAGGCATAGATGGCATAATCTCGGACCCCAAGACATGTGCTACGGTCTATGGTATCTAAAAGCTGTTTGATCTGTTCGGCAGTCAAGGCATCCGGCCGGTTCCGATATCCCTGCCGGACCTTTAAAACATCATGAAATGGTAATTTTTCAGCATCATCTACCTCCTGGAGCCTCAAATAATGGGAGTAACTTCGCAGGGTAAATAATTTTCGATTGAGTGATCCACCGCAATTTTTACGTTGGGTTTTCAGATAATACTGGAAATCCATCACCGCAGGGCCGGTGACGGTTTCATGCTGCTGATCACCCATGAAAGTTTCAAATAGTTTAAGGTCGCTTCGATTGCTTTTGATAGTCTGATCACTGACATCATAAACCATTGATCGATAATTCATAAATGGTTCAATGTGGCTGAAAAAATCTATTGTGCTTACCCCCATGACGGCCTCCCATTAATAACCAGCTGGTTCAATGCTTCCTGTTTGAAGTTGTCATTGACCTTGATGTAAATTGCGGTTTCAGCCGTGTTGGAATGGCCCATCATCGCCTGGATGGCATAAAGCGGCACCCTGGCGTGATACATTTCAGTGGCAAAGGAATGCCTGAGCACATGGGGAGTGATCCTTTCTGTGATACCGGCTTTTTTGCAATACTGGCGCAGCTTTCTTTGAACCCGGTCGGTTGATATGGCTGTTCCACTTTCAACCGGGAACATGGGATCTTTTTTAAACTTCAATGTCTTGGGGTGGGCCAGATACGCCAGGAGATTATCATACAATTTATCCACCACAAACAAAGCCCGCTGTTTTTTATTTTTTCCTTTTACCCGCAAAAGCCCGATTTTTGGACCATACCCAGGTTCAAAAGATCCAATAACAAGCCGGGTAAGTTCACTGACTCTTAATCCAAGCGCCCACAGTAACGATAGAATAAGGTAATTGCGATTCTCCATCCATGTGGACCGATCAACGATGTTTAGTAGTTTAAAAACAATGGCTTTTGACACCGGCATCACTGAACTGGGACCATTTTTTTTCAATTTTGGTAATGCTTGGGCTGGACTTTTTGTCATGATATCCAGTTTAACCAGCATGGCATAAAAGATTTTTAAAGCAGATCGATGGTGCTCCATCCGGCTGTAGCTAAACCCCTTTTGTTTTAAATGGGCTATCCATAGACAAATGTGTGTTCCCTGGACCTGGACTATTGGAATGTCACCCTGCTCCTTTAAATACCGGGCAAACATACCCATACAGGAAGCATAGTTTTCAACCGTCTGATCCACATATCCGTTGACGTCAGACAGCTGTGTTTTGTATTCATCCAGCAGGGCAATCATGGGTTCACCTCCATGTTACGCCCCATATAGGGATGGATTTGCATATAAACCGCAAATTGATCCGGATTGAGGTGGGTATATTTTTTCGTGCTATTGCTTCTCATATGACCCAGAACATGTTTGGTAATTTCAGGATCAGAAACCTTATTGAGATGGGTCGCAGCGGTATGACGAAATAGATGGGCATGAAGGTGTTTATCAATATCAAGCAAACCGGCAGCCTTTTGAAAAACATCCTGTAAAGTCCGTGGAGAAATTCGTTTGTTTGTTTTTGATAAAAATAAAGGACCTTGTTTGTTCTCAAGAAAGTCAAAATATTGGTTCAGGACAAGGCATAAAATATTGGGCATGATCAGTGGGCGTTGCTTTCCCCCTTTTTCGATGATTTGCAATAAACCGGTTTCAATGTCCACATCTTCAACATTAAGGCAAATAACAGAAGACAACCGCAGACCAAGGAGCCCTAGCATCATAATCATGACAAGATTTCGAAAGCCGGAAGCATCTGATGCCCTGCGATAAAAAAAGTTCAAAAGACTGTTATATTCTTCAATGGTTAAAAAATAGGGTATTGTTTTTTCAATCTTAGGATAGGGGAAATCCGAAGCAATATTTGTTTTTATCCATCCGTTCAGTTTTAAGAAATGAAAGAATTGTCTCAAACTCCAGATGCGGGCCTTTTTAACATGGATGGAAGGGGCTCGATACTGGGTAATGAATTCTTTTAAATACCTGTAAGAGATGTCTTGAACCGACTCAACAGGCACTTCGTTAACATACCTGTTGAATTCATTGAGTCTTACCCTTAACGATTGAATAGATCTGGCTGCAAAATTTGATACTTTACAATAATCGAGAAAATGTTCTATCTTGATTTTCAGCATAGAGGATCTCCTTTCTTTTTGGGAGAAAAGTTAAAAATATCTGTTTGGGAGGTTCTCTATGCTTCTACTACAAATTGAACACCTTACAAATCCTTAATTTTTGCTAACCGCGGGGTTTGGGGGTTATGCATAAAAAGTTTATCAAATAGAGGGCATTATCAACATATGGAAGTTTTAGCGGACATTTTGTTATTATTGGGTCTCTTTTTATTTGCAATCGGTTTTCTTATAGCAATAACTTCCCAATTTATTTCAGCCTGCAAAAAAGGAATTCTAGAAATATACAGAGATCAGTTGTCCTGGGAACGGTTTTTCAAAAATAAAATGGAAATAAGAGGTATGGGAATAAGTTTTTTAGGAGTAATATTCATTCTTATTTACGGCGTTATTTCTGAGTATTTTTTAAAATAGCTTAATCAAAATGTTAAAAATTACTCTACTATATGCATAACCAATCACTGGACGGGACCGCGAGCAACACAGCCGCCTTTTTCAGAATCTTTGGCGCGGCCCGTCAGTTCAAACGTTATAATTTAAAATGAACAATATCCCAAATAATGAGTTGTTAGCCATACTTGGTTTTGACGATCCACCACATTCTCTAAAGTGGTATAGAGAGCGCTATCCAGATATCATCGATAGACTTAAAAACTTTATAAAATTATGCTTAGATACTGAAAAATGTTTTCCAAAGGGACTAACCAAAACAGATCCTAAAAGAAAAGGGTTCAACTATCGATATACTATAGAAAAAACATATGGAATTTATATCGTGAAAAGCTATAACACTGATCGAGGAGAAGTTTGGCACTATAAGATATTCTTAAATATTGATAAGGCTATATCTTATTTTATAAAGAATACTTCAACTGCAGCAGGATCTATCAAAGACTACTGGAAAATTAAATTATAACCAATCATTGCAGCGGACCACAAGGGGCGGCTTTTTGAAAATCTGTGGCAACGTTGGAACTGTGTTACTCTTAACAAAATGTAGTGGAACCCTTGTTCCCTCGCTTCGCTCGGTGGCCCCTGAACTCAAACGTTGTCATATGCGGACAAAATTGCTCTGAAAAAACAAGATTGGGTTCGTGGATTTGTTTTTTTAATGCCGCAATGAACGTTCACCTGGTATAGGTATAGGCACAATATGTTGTTTCAGATTATTTAGTTACAATTCGATTGGGAGGGGATATGGATGTCTTAAGTATACTCATGCTTCCGCTGGCCGTTATCGGCGGGTGGTCTTCATATATAACCATAAAAGAGAAATGCTGGCCCAGACCCGTCATCTCTTGGAAACAGGCATGTGACGGAGTCAGGAACTTGGAACAACAGCTCATTCGCGATCAATTTATCCCGGATTTGATTGTCGGCATAGGTAGAGGCGGAGCCATCACTGGCGCGCTACTTTCCGGTTGCCTCGGGGACATACACAGTCGCTTGAAAAAGGGCGACACAAGCCAGGAAGAGAAGCAGGGAAGCAATATTCCTCTGCTTGTCATTGATAGAAAATACATTTGGGACAATCAGAAATATAGCCGATCAGACGGCATGCTCGACAATATCGACATCAGCGACGCGCCTAACAACATTCTTCTAGTTGCGGGAGAACTCCATTCCGGGGGAACGGCAAAATTCTACACTAACTATTTCGAGTCACTGGGAGCGATAGATGTCAGGATGCTTTCTCTGGTAACAGAACCATACCCCAAGGACTGTAAGGCCCATTACCATCATCTGGTCATTAATAACCGGGAACTGAAGCTGCCTTGGCACCTCACGGAAAACTATAAACACGACTCCATGAAACCATGCTGACAACCATCGACATCAATAACATACAGGCCGTTATATTCGATTTTGACGGGGTTATAGTCGATACTGAACGAGGACGGTACTTAGCTCTTGAGATAATTCTCAAGAAACGAGGTTTCCAACCTTTGGGTCTTGATATCAATTCATTTTTCGGGATTCCGACTGATGTCTTCTTGAGGAAGCAAATGCCAAGTCTGACGGATTCAGATATTGCCGAGATCGTGAGGGAAAGACGAGCCATGCTCCTCTCAAACGTGACTCGCTACTGCTCATTGTGCGCAGGATCCCAAGCCTTTATCGAGAACCTGCAGGCACTGGGCATCTTAACGATCCTGGCAACCACAAACAGCCACGATGTTTTGGAGATACTCATCGAAAAGCTCGGCATAGCCCAGTGGTTTGACAGTGTCTACTCCAGAGAATTCGTGATGCCGCATTCCGGAATGCTAAAAAATTATCCCCGCGTCGTAAAAGCGGAGCACCTTTCGCCGGACAGATGCATTGTGATCGAGGACTCTTGTTTCGGCATCGAATCCGCCCTGCAGGCAGGGCTTTTTTGCGTTGGCATACATAACAAGTGTGACAACACCACGCCAAACTTAAAGGTCGCAGACTACACCGAGCTTGGATCAGCCCTCAACATGACAGCGCCCTAAGAGACAGAGTGCAGTCTTTTCGTATCATTTTCATGTAGGTAGCCAGACAGTATCTGTGTTACCGGAAAATCTCATTGTAGAAGATGCCCATTAACCCATACAGGAAAAAATATGGAAGTGGAGTCACCTTGACTTTTGCACTATAAATCTAAAACAAGTCAAACGCTGCGGATAAGCCGCAGATTTAGGTTATGACGGGCGGCGTTATACATAAAATCTAAGGAGAAGTTTGCGTAATGGAAATGAACTGGAAATCTTTATTGTCACCGAGTAGATTCTCAAATGAGGAAGAAGGCCAAGAACAATCCGGGCGAAGTACATTCCATAAAGATTGTGATCGAATTATATTCTCAAGTTCATTCAGAAGACTTGGTAAAAAAACTCAAGTTCACCCCCTGGCATCAAATGACCATATTCATACTCGACTTACACATAGTATTGAAGTTGCAAGTGTAGGCAGAAGTCTCGGAATCACAATTGGTGAACGAATTCAAGACGATTTACCAGAAGGCATATCAGCTTCTAATCTTGGGCAAATAGTTCAAGCTGCATGCTTGGCTCATGATATTGGAAACCCTCCTTTTGGACATGCAGGGGAAGAAGCTATCAAATCGTGGTTTTCCCAATCAAAAATTAGCCACTTGCTGGAGGGACTGAATGAAAGTCAAAAAAATGATTTGAAGTATTTTGAAGGTAATGCTCAAGGATTTAGAGTTATAACACAACTGGAGTGTTATCCTTTTGATGGAGGTATGAGATTAACTTATGCTTCAATAGCTTCTATGTTGAAATACCCTTGGACTTCACGAGAGATATCCCGAATAAAAAAGTTTAGTTCATTCGGGACAGAAGAGAAAATTTTAGAAAAAGTTGCTGATCAAGTTGGTTTAATAAAAGAGGACGAGTTTAAATATTGTCGTCATCCTCTTGCATTCTTATCTGAAGCTGCTGACGACATATGTTATCGAATTCTCGATTTGGAAGATGCTCATGAAATGGGAAGTCTTTCATTCGATGAAATTTTATCAATACTTAAGCCCTTATTCGGCAATGATAAAAAATTGAATACCATTGTTGATTCAGATGCAATATCAAATAGAAGGAAAATGTCCTATTTACGCGGCCGTTCTATTGGTTGTGCAATCGATCATGTCTCTGAAGCTTTTATGGAAAATCTTCCACAAATTATGCTTGGTAAATACAAAGATGAATTAATATCAAGTTGTCCTAATAGTATAAGAGTTCCACTGGATAATGCCAAAAAAATAGCACGAGAAAAAATATTTAAACATCCACGAAAGATTGAACTTGAAATTGGTTCTTTTACAACTGTTGGTATTTTACTCGAAGCATTTTGTACAGCTGTAAGAGAACAAATTTATGGTCACACACTGTCTTTTAGAGGAGAGCGCATTTTAAGTATGATGGGTATAAATGCTCCAAAGTGCAGTGACGATCTCTATAATTCATATATGAGAGTTTTAGATTACATCTCTGGTATGACAGATAGTTATGCAACCCATATTGCCAAACAAATAGGCGGTATGGGGTTGTGAAAATTGTATAACCAAGCTAATCAGCCGACGTGAAAAGCCATGCGGCTGATTAGCGGGTTCTTTTTTGTTTCGAAAAAATAGTTTCCTGGAGGAACTAAATTATGATTACTTCTCTCGATAAAGCTGTTACAAAATTAGAGTTGCATTACTTTTTTAATGATCAATCGCATACCATGGATGCAATCGTTAGAAACAAATGCGAACATGAGCTTTTGAGCATCTTTAAAGATGTCGCCACCCGATTAGAGATTAATTTTGATTTAGAATCTGAAGCATTAGGTGAAGGTGGTATTAAAGAAATTTGGAATTTTATTGGTAACAATTCTCAACAGCTAACTTTAATTCTTTTAGCAGCCACTCTCATCCTATCCCGTGTCCCAGCTTCGAATGAAAAATTGGACAAACTTCGAGAAACAGAATTGAACCTGAGTATTGAAGAAAAAAATTTGAACATCGAAAGAATGAAAAGAGAAATGGAACATGGTGATTGCCCCCTGTGTCAGGATAGATGTCGCCTCAATTGAAAATCAAACCCGGGGGCATTGAGGTGATTTTATGGTATACCCGATTCAAACAAAAGAGGCTGTGATAAAAAAAGTACTGATGGGTGGTAAACCTCATCATGAAATAGCAAGCGAAGCCGGTATCGGCCGGTCCACCTTGACTTACTGGCTTAAAAACCACAAAAAAAACGGAATCGAAAATTTGACTGACAAAGAAAAACGCCCCCAGGACTGGTCTGTAGAACAACGACTGAATGCTTTGATGGAAACAGGTGCCATGCCGGAAGGGGAGCGTGTTTCCTGGTGCCGTAAAAAAGGGATCTTTTCTCATCACCTTGAACAATGGAAAAAAGACATCCTCTCCTTGTTAACCCCGAACAAGGCCTCCCTTAGAGTCAAAGGGACTGCCCGGTTAAAGAAGGAGAATGCTGCTCTGAAAAAAGAGTTGAACCGCAAGGATAAAGCACTTGCCGAGACGGCAGCCCTGCTGGTTCTTAAAAAAAAAGCAAACTTTATCTGGGGGGATCCCAGGGACGATTGATCAGTGAAGGCGACAAAAAGACGGCGTTGATGCTGACCCAGGAGGCCTGTAAGGCTGGTGCACGAAAGCATCTGGCAGCAGAACTTCTGGGGCTGCCGCTTCGAACGGTGCAACGTTGGGAAAAGCATGGCTTTAATGATCACCGCAAAGGCTCCCGGGCTGTGCCTGGGAACAAGATATCCCAAAAAGAGAGGACACAAATCATGGATGTGCTGACATCCTCAGAATTTGGGGATTTCAATCCCCACCAAATTGTTCCCAAACTTGCAGATCAGGGCATCTATCTGGGCTCAGAAGCCACTATGTACAGAATTTTGAGAGAGCAGAAAATGAACAAACACCGCCTCTCAAGCAAGGCAGGAGCCCGCAAACGACCGGAGGCTTACATTGCCACAGGCCCCAATCAGGTATGGTCCTGGGATATCACATATTTACCGGCCCGGGTAAAAGGGCGTTTTTTCTACCTTTATATGATCATGGACGTCTACAGCCGCAAAGCAGTGGGATACCAGGTCTATGATTGTGAATCTGGAGAGCTGGCAGCCGCTCTGATTACAGACACCTGCCATCAAGAAAAAGTGCAAAAGAATCAGCTGGTTCTGCATTCTGATAACGGCGGGCCAATGAAAGCCTTTACCATGCTTGCAAAACTGGAGTCCCTGGGGGTAGCTCCATCGTTCAGCAGACCCAGGATCAGCAACGACAACCCTTATTCTGAGTCGCTGTTCCGGACCATGAAATATCGGCCGGAATACCCGGAACATCCCTTTGACGACTTGAACAGTGCCCGAAAATGGGCAGAAAAATTTTCCCAATGGTACAACAATGAGCATCTTCATAGCGGTATTGGCTTTGTAACCCCAGTAGACAGACATGACCGAAAAGATATTGAAATCCTTGAAAAACGTCATCAGGTCTATCTGGAGGCAAAGGCTTCTCACCCGGAACGCTGGACCGGGACTTCAAGAAATTGGAAGCACATTGGTGAAGTGGCTTTAAACAAGAGGAACAATTCACCAGGAAAAACAACTGATGGGAAAGAAACCGCAGATATTGTCTTTGCGGACCAGAAGACTTGATTTTATCTATAAAAGAGCAACAGTTTCTCATGGCCGAGAATGGGCATCCAAAAAAAACCCGTCGGAGGTCATGAGAAGGTGTTGCGGTAAGCACGATATTTTTTCTATGTTTAGGCGACAACTTGCTTGACATCTACCGATTGTAAAAATATTGATATTGATGAACTTTCAAAAATAATTAATGATTATTTGAAAATCAGAAAGCATAAATCGAATTTTTATAGCTATTTAATGTCCTATAGCAAGGTTTCAAAAATTAGTACCAAGGGCTTATCGGAAAACAATGAAGAAATAATTTCTGAGAAAACAGTGGAAAGAAAAGATTTTTATAAATTTATTTTACAAACGGATGAATTGTCCGCCGAAATAGACGAACAAGCCGTTATAGAAATAATTTCGCCGGTACTAAAATCTGGCAATTATAAATGGAAAGGCTTATACGATAGCGAACCTATATCTTTTTACATGAAGGATAAGGACTTTAAACTCTCAATCATCAGAGATGGAGTCAAGTTTAAAAATGGTTCAAACATTGAGTGTGTATTGGAAAAATCAAGAAAAATAGACAATACGGGCGAAATTATCATTTCTGGATATTCAGTAACGACTGTTATGAAAAAGACAGACGATTCAGAATCATTTAGCACTCCACAAGGTCAAAGATATAAAAGAATTCAAAACGAAAAGAAACGCCAATACAATATGTTCGAAGAAAACGATTAAAAAAGAAATTCATGGTCACCAATACTATATTCTTGTCGGACCAAATTAAAAGATGACAATATTACATAAAGCTCAAAAAAACACTTTGAAATTTGTCTTGGGTTAATACTTTTGCCTCCTAAACAGCACTTTAAAAATTTAAATATGGTTCTTAATAATCCAAACAAACTGGGCGAGTCGGTTCTTTAGGACCGTTCTGCGGGCAAATATCATTACATTTGGTGTGTTTTTTGGGCTTCATTTAGCCAAAAATCCTAAACATTCACAACAATTAAATGAAGTAAGTACCATACAATCAAATGCGTTTGCTTGCACGGTACAAAAGTTCCGGTCAGCACCGCGATAAAAAAATAATTATGGAGATATAAATGGAATTTAATGTTTTTATCAGCTACTCAACGCAGGACCTTCAACAAGTTAAAGCACTTGAGAAACAATTATCAAATACACCAATTAATGTTTTTGTAGCAGAGCATTCAATCCTTCCAAGCGAAGAATTAACCTCTGAGATTTCAGGGGCAATTAAAGCCTGCGACTTATTCATAGTACTCTGGAGTAAAAATGCAAAAGATTCAGATTGGGTATCCCAGGAAATTGGTAAAGCAACGGCATTAAATAAAAAAATACTACCTCTCGTTCTTGATCAAGACCTATCCCTGCCAGGATTTGTCAGTGGCCTAAAATATCTATCTGTGGCAAAAGATCCAGAAAATTCACTTTGCGAAGCAACAAGAATTGCCCTTATCGAATACAATAAAAAACTAAGTGGTATTGAAAATTTAAAGGCAAAGAAACAAAAAGAGAAAGAAACACTATTAAAAATGGGACTTGGTGCCCTCTTTTTATGGGCAATATCCCAAAGTTAATAAATCTTGTTTCTAACGAATAAGGTTAGATTGTGTAAGCGGAGCGAGCCACAATCTGAACCGTTTGTTGGACAAGCCCGGTCACACCATATATAGAAAATAGCTTTTTGATCTTTTTCGAGGCAGGGTCGCCGGATCAGGCGGATGTGGGGCAGGACCGGTTCTTTTTTCGAAAAATTGATCTTTGAAATAGATTCATCAGATTATAGAGGCCGTTTGAAGCAAAAAAGGCTGTTTTTTGCGCGCAGGTATGCGTTGCCGGGAGAACCGGTTTTGTTTCACGCATAGTGATGTGCGGAGTTTGGATTAGTCAACACCTCCTTTCGGATCGTTCATGCCGGTCAGGCGAGCAGCGGCAGGATAATTTGTGTTTGGATGATTTCCATCTTTGCTCCACAAATGGGACAGGTGATTGCGGGGCGTTTTTTCTGTCTGCCAGCAAGCATGCGGAGCGGATTGAACCGCAGTACCACCTGGAGGAATTTAATGAGTTTCTTGCTGCAGGGATGAAGGAATCCATAACACCGGACTTTGTGAAAACCCTTGGGCAGGACATGGTACATGAGCAGATAAAGAAAATTTTCTCCGGTCACGGTCCGTGTTTTGTACTTTTTGGACTTTGCGGGCAGGTAGCGGAAGGTCACCATGCCGTCTTCGCATCGCAGGATGTCCTTTTCCTGAATGACTCCTCGGTAAAGATATCTTCCAAGGTAGATGATGGCCTTATCGCCGTTGCCGACGCTTTTGCAATGAGCAATCCATTTTTGGGGACAATCCCCGGGCAGTTTCAGGCCCTGATCGACCAGAGCTTCCAGCATCTTTGCCCGGAAGACCTTTGCCATGGCCCTTTCGTTGAAGAGGTATCCGGTCTTTTTTTTCCATAAACCGGTCAGAATGTTGATGCTTGCCGCGGGCATGACGACATGAATATGAGGATGATGATTGAGCTCTCGTGAATGCGTGTGGAGTATGGCGGTGAACCCGGCTGTTCCGCCAAGTTTTTTGTCGTTCCGGGTGAAGGTTTTTAAGGTTTCCTGAACACAATCAAACATCAGGGAATAGACGATTTTCTGGTACCTCCATGCCAAGGCCCGAAGTTGCTTTGGGAGGGTGAAGGTGACCAGGTAGTATTCGGCCGGGAGTTGCTTGTCCAGTTGATTTTCGATCCACTGCTGGTTTTCATGGTTCTGGCAATGGGGGCAGTTTCTGTGACCACAGGAGTGGGGAATATATTTTCTTTCGCCGCAGTCATGATCGGTGCATTGTGCCAGCATGTGCGGGCCATGCGTCTGCCGGCACTGCTCCATAGCCCAAAGGGCCTTTTGGTGACTGGGCAGGATTGAATCTTTGTATTGCTCCAGAAAGCCATGCTTGAAATTGTTGATTATTGTGGAAATCAGAATCATTTGACACCTCCCCAGGTAATATCGAAGGTGTCGGTCAAGGAGTTGACGGCCCGAAGGGCGTTGTTCCTGGTGACGGTCGTCAGGTGGGTATACCTGGAGGTGGTCAGGATGCTGACATGTCCCAGAATCTGCTGGAGTTCGACCAGATCTACGCCGGATTCCAGCATATGGGTGGCATAACTGTGGCGCAGGGAGTGGCATGAAATTTTTTTTTGATGCCGAGTTTCCTGACCACAGCCTTCATGGCGCTCTGAATGCCGCCTCTGTCCAAGGGTGTATTAACCAGATGTGCATTTTTCAGACCCCGCTTCCGGTTCGGAAAAAGGAACTCTGGGTGCCGATGGACAGACCAGAAATCCTTCAAAATCCGTAAAGTTTTCTCCGGCAGGGGGACCAACCTGTCCTTGTTCCCCTTGGCGTCACGGATGTGGACTCGCATATTGGTAGAATCGATATCGCCGGCCTTCAACCGGATCCCTTCTCCAAGACGCAAGCCTAAGGAATAGGAGGTAAAAAAGAAAACCCTATAACTCAATTGGCGCGTGGCATAGACCAGTTGTTGGAGTTGTGCAACAGAAAGAATATCCGGAATCCTGGTGGCCTTTGGCGGTTTAATTAGGGGGATGTCTTCCCAGGTCTTGCTCAGCACTCTGGTGTAAAAGAACTTCAGACCATAAAGGTCGAGCTTGACAGCACTCCAGGAACGACATGCGAGCAGGTCGGTGAAATAATCAAGGAGTTGGTCTGTGGTCAGGTTCTCGACCCGGCAGTCGAAATAGTTGCCGATCCGCCTGATCGCCCGTGAGTAGGCCTCGATGGTCTTGGGTTGCAGGCCTGCCAGTTTTAAGTACTGGAGATGCTTGCGGTAATACTCTTTGAATTGTGGATCATTGGGCATGCTGGTGTTCATTGTAAACCTCCTTTTTTGAAGTAACTGGTCAATGGCGGATGCGTTGGCATCGCCTTTCCCGGTATATTACTATAAGAAGGTAAAGTTACAATATGTTGATTTTTAAAAGAGGTGGGGCTTGCTGTCTCCGCGTAGCGGCTTCGTCCAACAACAGATTTAAGCAGCATCTATCAAAAAATAAATTAGAAAGTTTATGAAATATAGATCCATAAGCATTTCTGAAAACTAAAATTTCATACAACTTTAAAAGGATAAATTATGGGATATCAATTATGGCTGTCATCTGTTACCGGCTATAGACGGAAAGGGACAAGGTTCTCGTCGCTGCAAAAGATATTTATGGATAACGTGACAGTAAAAGATGTCTATGAGCCATTGCTTTGTTGTAAAGAGAATGATGATGCAATCCAGGCACAAGAAGCTTTGAAGCAGAGGGAGTTCAATATTGCTGGCGTTATTAATGAGCTTGGAGAAGTAGTTGGTTATGTTGAAACTGATACTTTGGTCGATAATGCTGTTTCTACTCATACAAAAAAAATTACAATTGATCAGGTAATTTCAGATTCGACACCTTTAGCCCAATTGTTGAAGATTTTTAGAGAGAGAGATTTTGCATATGTAAATCATGGTTCCAAAATAGTAGGTATAATTACGAAGGCGGATATCAATAAACCACCAGTCCGTGTTTATCTTTTTGGTACTCTGTCTCTTTTTGAAATGCATGTGAATACTTGGATTAAATATTTCCATCCTAAAAATAGTTGGTTTATAGAAATAAAAACCTCTCGAATTGATCAAGCGAAAGAAGTTTATGAAAAGAGAAAAGGTAAGAACCAAGATTTAACACTGTTGGATTGCATTCAATTGGCTGATAAAAGAGAAATACTCTCAAAATCTCCTGATTTTCTAAAGCAATTTGATTTTGAAAAAAAAAGTTTCATCGAGTTGCTCAAAAGTGCTGAAAAAATCAGGAATGAGCTTGCACATAGTCAAGATTCTATCATTTCTAACTTAGAATGGACTGCTTTTGTAGATGTATTAGATCATGTTGAATGTTTTTTGTTGGGCTCAGATAATGCTGTGGAAAAAATAGCTGAAGATGGATCAAAGGATTTCGAAGAATATTTAACACTACCAGCATGATTCTACCTTAAAAAACTGTAAGCGGTGTTAAACCGAATAGTTGAGAAAGCTTTCAACAACTCAAATCCACCGGGCGAGCCGGTGATTTAGGGGTTGTACGTAGGCAAGATAGTGAAATCCATATTATAATTCAAGGAATCTATTTTGGAACCATTTGCAACAAACTATGCTAAAGCTATTGACGATCTTTCGGGCAAAATATTTATACCAGCTCTAATTTGTTCTCTCTGGGTTGAGGTTGGCCCAAGCGTTCAAAAAATTTGGAATCTCAATTTATTCTGGACTTATTGTATTATTGTTTTGGTTGGTTCCATCTTGGCAATGAGCTTTATGTATCTTGTTTATTTAATTGCTATTTACATTTTCCAAGATTTCAATTTCATACCTTATTTAGGTGTATTTCTAATGCCTTTGGGGTTTGCCGGACTTTTTCCTGAACAATTCAATGATATCAATATTCTTTATAGTAAAGTTACAGGAATGGCTATACTTGCTTGGTCATTCATGCTTGTTAAAGAAAAAAAGTTTTTTCAAAAATTTGATTTATAACCATTCATTGCAGCGGTCCACAAGGGGCGCGTTCCTTACCCCTTGTTTTCTCCCTGCAGTCGGTGGTCCCTGAACTCAAACGTTAACATTCAAAGGAACTCTATGTACAAATTAAAAGTTGAGAAGGCTCCAAATTCAGATATATCAAAAGAAAGATATGAATCAGATATTCAAGACATAGCAAATGTTATCCCAGATAAATTGTCCGATGTAGATGACGATGCTGTGTTTATAGATGGCAACATCTTGTGTTTTGAATCTTCATTGGGAGAACATGAAATCAAAGAGTTGTTAAAAGATGCTTTTTCATATCACGTTGATAATTTAAGACTTTCGAGTTTAATTAAATGCTAACAATGCCCTTCCACAAAAAATGATTGAAAATATTTTATTTGATCTGGATGGTACCCTGACGGATCCCAAGATCGGCATCACCCGATGTATCCAATTTTCCTTGGAATATTTTGATGTCCAGGTGCCCGAGGCAGATGATCTCACCTGGTGTATCGGCCCTCCTCTCCGGGAATCTTTTTCCCACCTCTTGAATACAGCCGACGGCGACATGCTTGATCTGGCGCTCGCCAATTATCGAAAACGATTTTCTGAGACTGGGATGTTCGAAAATATTGTTTTTCCAGAAATCCCTAAATCCCTTGAACAAATCAAAGATTCCGGATTCCGGATATTTCTGGCCACTTCAAAACCCAGAGTTTTTGCAAAAAAGATACTGGATCATTTCGGACTTATCCAGTTCTTCGATACGGTATACGGTGCTGAATTAAACGGCAGCCTTGTGGATAAGGGTGAATTGATCGCCCACATTATTAAATCTGAGGGACTTGACCCCGAAAGATCCCTCATGGTGGGCGACCGGGTCTATGACATCGCCGGCGGAAAAAAAAACGGGGTTATGACTGCAGCTGTGAGCTACGGGTACGGTAGCCGGGATGAAATTGCATCATCAGATCCGGACCTGATCTTTGACAGGTTTTCGGACTTGCCAGCTTTTCTTAAAATCACATAAAGGCTGAACTGAACCTTCCCCCAAAAAACAGGAGGCCAGTTAAATAAGCTTTTTAAGAATTTCCAACCATTCGCTTGCACCAGACAAGCTTGTGAACTTAACATTCTATGAATAAAATAATTAAAAAGAAAAAAAATAGTAGTAGCTTATGCCGCCATCAACCAAGACTATAGGTGTTAAAATGATAAAAGATATAGTTGGATCTCTTACAGATGCCATTCGGGAACGTACAAAAAGTCCGATCGTTGGCTCTATTTTGTGCTCATGGGCTATTATTAATCATGAAATAATCATTAAGGCTGTTTCAAAAGAGGTGTCTCATGCCAAGTTTTTAGATTATATCGATAAAGCCCCAATGAAAGATTTGATCTGGTATCCTCTTTTGGCTGGTTTTCTTTTTGTTACATTAACTCCGTTTATTGATAATGGTGTGCAGTGGATTAGACGGAAAGCTGAACTAAGGGGGAAAAAAAATAAGATTAATTTTGATAAAGATGTTGCTGCGCTTCGTTTAGATCTTATTAAACAAGAAGCAATCAATGAAAAAGAAAAAAATCAAATAGAAAAAACCAAAGAGGATCTAAAAGCTCAACAAAATGATATCGATAATCAAAAAGAAAACTTAGAAAAAGAAAGAGGCCTTTTAAGGAATCGTGACAATGAGATTACTGATAAAGAGGCTGTTAATGATGGAAGATTTAAAAGGGAGCAAGCACGCCTTGATGAACTTAGAGATCGGGTGAATAAAACACAAGAGAAATTGGATAAAGACATAGAAGAATTCAATAGAAAGCAATCTGAAAGGAGATCTGCTTTGCAAACAGAGATAGATGCTTTTGAGAATGATAAATCAGAATTTAATAAAGAGATTAGGAAGTCTAAAGTCAAGTTAGATGAAGAGCATACCTCTCGAATGACTGAATTGGAAGACAATTTTAAGAACAGAGCAGAAGATTTGGAGTCAGATTACTCAAAAAGGAATGAAGAATTAAGAAGCAAAATAAACTCACTTGATACAGAACACAATAAAAAAATGAACGAGCTTGAAGCTATTCATAAAAAACGGCAAAGAGATTTAGAAAAAGAGAAAGAAGAAGAATTACTAAACCGTGAGAAAGAATTAAAAATTAACTTCAAGGAAAAGGAAGAAGAATTATTAAAAGAATTTCGTCTAAAAAATGATAAAAGAATACAAGGTGTTGTTGATTTTAAACAGATTAAAATTGCGATTCAAAATCATAAAAAATGGAAAGCTTCAAATGGTAAAAATGGTGAAAAAGCTGTATTTATAGAGGCAAATTTGACAGGCGGAGAGTTTGATAATAAAAATTTGAGTGAAGTCTTTTTCCAAAATTGTGATTTATCTAAGGTGTCAATACAAAAGGTAAATTTTAGCAAAGCGAATCTAGTTGGTTCAACATTTCAAAATGCAAAAATGCAAGGTGTAATATTTAACAAGTCAATTCTACTTAATACAAAATTTCAAGGAGCTAATTTGGTTGAAGCAAATTTTCAAAATGCCAATTTAGGCTATGCCAATTTTAGTTGCGCAGAATTGTCAAAAGCAGATTTTAAACAATCTGATTTACGAGAAGCTGATTTCACAGACTCTAATCTAAGTGGAGCCGATTTTTGGGGTGCAACGATGATAGGTACAAATTTATCGGGAGCAAACCTCAAGCAAGCCAATATTACAAAGGCAAATCTAAAGAAAATTATAACAGATGAAAAAACAATTTTTCCTGATGGATCCACTAACCTAAAAAATCCATCAAATAAAGCTATGGATGTCATTCCTAAAAAATCGGAAAATCTTTTTAATGAGAATCTATCTATAGATATTAAAAATTTAGTCGGTGAAAAATACATTGAGCCATTTTCTTTTGATGTAATGGGAAAATATGGATCTCCTGAAACTTTAGATGGAACAAATAATTTTAAATGGATAGCATACTTCCCAAAAGGACATTTCACAATTATTTCAAATAAAAAATCCAACACTATTATAGAGGTTTTACACGGAAGAAAATCGGGAAAGGATCTTTAATTCCAACACCCCAAATGAAGGCGGATAAACCGCTTATTTGGGGGTTATGAAGGACAAGGCAAGCAAAGTTTAAGCAGCAGTAGATGTGAATTTACCACCCCACTCCCCGGGCCGTTGAACAAACCAATTCACATGGACAAGCCAGTGATCTAAACATTATACCCAAGGGAAAATGATCAATGAAAGAACTCAGTCGATTTATTAAAATTAAATAGCATGGGCAAATATCACAACGATCAACCGGTAACCGGTAGTGATACGAATCCTGACAGGCTAAATCGTGAAAAGTTTGCATCTAATCTATCAAATATTCTAACCATAGATCCCAGCGATGACTGCCTGACTGTTTCTCTTGAGGGAGAGTGGGGATATGGAAAGACATCTGTTGTTAACTTAGTTAAAAAGTCCACAAAATCACAGCAACCCAAACCTATAATTATTGAATATAATCCTTGGTTAGCAGGTAAAGCAGAAGCACTAATTCAAGATTTTCTTGTTCAATTTTCATCTCAGTTAAATATACCAGATCGGCCAAAGGAAGGCCTTAAGGCGGCCAAAGAATTATTAGCATATTCAAAGCTTTTTAATGCTATGAAATTTATCCCTGGTGTGGAGCCTTGGGCATCAACAGTGCAGGGTGTATTTAAAGTTGTAGGAAGTGCTACTCAAAAAATTAGCAAGTTAAAAGAACTTGATTTAATTGGGCGTAAAAACAAAATTAAACAAGTGCTGACCTCTTTGAACCAGTCAATCATAGTCATTATTGATGATATAGACAGACTTACTCCTGATGAAGCATATCAGATTGTTCGATTAGTCAAAGCCGTTGCAGATTTCCCAGGAACATCGTTCTTACTTTGTTTTGATCCAGAGTACTTAGCAGGAGCTCTTGAAAAATATGGAATTAAAAAATCAGATCAATATGTAGATAAAGTTGTACAATTAAGAGTTCCTTTACCTTTAATTACATACAGAGACATGCAGTGTCTTGCAGACATCGAGTTGACCAATCTGTCAGATAAATCATTAACTGGTCATTTTGAGCGGGACCAAGAAAGATTAGGCCTACTATATCATCAGTTCATAAAATATTTGATTAGAACACCAAGGGAATTAAAACGGATTTTTAACAATTTAAGGTTTGTTCTTGTGCAAACAGAGGGAATGGTTAGTTTTACCGATCTTTTCTGTCTATCAGTTATTTCTATTAAAGCACAGCATATTTATCAATCCTTAAAAGACACTCCCGAAATGTATGTGGGTAGGTCTTTTGATGAAAGTTATTCTTTTGACAAGGCTGAAGATGTTGTGAAAAAGAATAAGGAAAACGTAGAAAAATTATTTAAACAATGCACAGTTCGAGATAAAAACTATATAGAGGGGTTGGCCAAAGAGCTTTTTCCTTTATTGGAGGGTAGCGGTTATTCTTCATATAGCAAAGATTATGATCGGGCAGGGAGAGTTGCGTCAGAAAAAAGGTTATATATTGCGCTCCATTATCAAGTCCCAACAGGTTTCGCCGCGGATACGGACATAAGAAATTATATAAACGGAGATATTGACCGCGAAGACTATTTACACAGAGCTATCCAAGATAATTTTGTTGAAAGATTTTTCGATCTCATTACGCAACATGTCGACAATGTAGAAGACTCTCAAATTTCCGGTATATTAAATTCTTTATACAATGTTTTTCTTCATTCTGAGTATATAGCATCTTTTGAAAACTCAGTGCATGGAGTGTTCGGCTTTGAGCCATTCAGGAATATTGTTTGGATTACAGATAAATTAATTGAAAAGGCTGATAACAAGTTCCAACTTTTAGAACAATTAATTCATATTTCAAAAAATTTGCCTATAACTGCTGATATATTAAGACTCTTAATGATTCAATATGGCGAACTCAAATCAGATAGTCCAAGGTTAAAGGAAAAGAAATGGGTCGAGCCAGAGAATTATATTCAAATAAAAGAAAAGTGGTCTGAGGTTGCAATAAAGGAGTTATTGGAAGGACGCCTTTTGGAGTCAATACATGCCAGCCATGTTTTTTTTATGCTCTACAGAGTATCCGAAGAAAAGACCAAAGAACTTTTTTCTACTTGGCTTAACCAAGATGACGGTGTCGAGAAAATTGCCAAACTTATTGGTAGATGTGGCTCTGATTCAACAAACGGTCCTTATTCACAAATAAAGGAATCCATGATGTCAAATCTATTAGATTTTCAAAAATTGAAAGAGCGTGTTGATTCAGAATTATCCTCTGGGAAAGAATTATCAAACTATCTTAGGGCTATATATATGAGCATATCAACTGGAGGAAAATATTATTTGAATGATGCTAAAAAGGGAGAAGAATTTTAGCTCGACTCAAGAATTTCAAATCAATTGTATAACAAGGCTTTTGCAGTCGCGCTGCTTTTCAGCCGCGCGGCTGCAAAGCAGCGTTCATGTAAGGATAAATGTTAAATGTTTGATGAATATCTTGAATCCACAGATTTTTTAAAACATAAATTCTATCAATTGAATAGAAGACAAATTATTTTTTCAATTGATGGAAAAATAAAATCGAAAGAAGGAACAAGCCAAAAGAAAAGAAATACTATTAAAAAACGTATCAATAAGCACTTCATAAAAATAAGAAGAAAGGCTTTCACGAGTGAAGTACATGTTAGGATTTCATATTATTATAATGATAGTAATCCTCCAACTGCTGTAAATGCGACGAAAAATATGTTGGATTTGATGCATGTAAACCCCCATCAAAGTAATATTGGTGAAAATATAGAAGTCATAAGGACACGCCTACCATATTATGATGATTCTCAGATTTCATTTCTATCAGTTCGTCAACATATAGATACAAATTCAGCGTGCGCCTACGTATATATTGATAACTTCAAAAACACGCTCCAATACGCAAATATTTTAAGTAAACTTGAGAACATAAAAATAATAGACAATGATGATGATCAGGATGATAATATTGATTTTATGGGTAAAATAGCCTATCCAATTGGTTCTCTTGGGTATAATACGGTGGTCCCCAAAAAACGAACAATGTGCTAAGCTCTAAATCAACCAACTGAAAGGAGTTGACAATGAGCAGAAAAAGGAAACAGTACAGTTCGGAATTCAAAGCCAAAGTAGCCCTTGCAGCCTTAAAAGATGAAGAAACAGTTGCTCAATTAGCTGCACGCTATGAGGTTCATCCCACAATGATCCACACTTGGAAACGGAATCTGCTTGAAGGTGCTGCAAATATTTTTGATAAAGGTAATAAAAGAGATAAGCAGTCAGAAGCTAAAGTAGATGAACTATATCGACATATTGGCAAATTAAAGGTGGAACGCGATTTTTTGTCGAAAAAGCTCAGTCTTTAAGCCGTAAGCAAAGAAAAAATATGATTGAATTCAAAAACCCCAATTTCAGTATCGTTCAGCAATGTAAATTGCTTAAAATCAGCCGTACTTCGGTTTATTATAAACCCCAAGGGGAAAAACTGGAGAATCTCAAATTAATGAGACTCATGGATGAACAATACCTGAAAACACCGTGTTATGGAAGTCGATCAATGGTAACTTTTCTTAATAGACTGGGCTATGACAACAACAGAAAACGAATTCAGCGACTAATGAGACTGATGGGGTTGGTAGCCATATACCCAAAACCGAAAACCAGCAAATCCCATCCAGCACACAAGATATATCCGTATTTACTTCGCAACCTATATATTGATCATCCAAATCAAGTATGGGCAACAGACATAACCTATCTCCCAGTTGAGAAGGGATTTATGTATCTGGTGGCCATAATGGATTGGCACAGCCGGAAAGTTCTTTCCTGGAGAGTATCGAATACAATGGAAAGTGACTTTTGCGTCGAAGCCCTGAAAGAAGCGATTCACAATTTTGGCTGCCCTGAAATTTTTAACACAGATCAAGGGAGTCAATTTACCAGTGATGCATTTACAGGTGTCCTTAAAAAGAATGAAATACAGATCAGTATGGACGGTCGTGGACGTTTCCAAGATAATATTTTTATAGAACGGTTATGGTGGACCTTGAAATATCATTATTTTTACTTGAGGACTTTTGAGAACGGGTCTAAACTTCGTAGTGGGCTGAAGGAATGGTTCCAGTATTATAATGAAGAACGGTTTCACCAATCTATGGAAAACTGGACACCGGATGAAATATATTTTATGAAACAGAAGTTAAAGAAAGTAGCATGAAAATCCTTCGGCTTCTGGCTTACTTTTTCACGCCCTCCGGGCTCATAAAAAGTAAGGCCAGACTTGGCGGAGTTTTTTTAATTTTTAATTTTTTTTAAAAAAATTAGAGCTTATAGTAGCATTAAACCTGTTCGGGCTTTGGGGTCCATCGTATAAAATTGAAATGTTTTATAGGCAAAAATCAATTTTAAAAATAAACCAAGTGGAACCATTTTACCTTGATCTGCTATACAATCACAATAAATACAAGGGTCATGATAACGGCTTTTTAGAAATACTGCTTAGCGTCTTGAAATATCCAATTCGCATAGTTGTCACGATTCCAAAAAATACAGCTGAAATTGTTGAGCAGAAAAATCTATTCAAGAAAAAACTTGCCAAGTTTAAAGAGCAGAGTCCTTTCTTCAAATACCTCTATGGCCCAATAACATTAACTGTTTTTTATCGACCGCAAAAAGTTTATGGCATCAAGGATATTGATAATTATTTGCGAGAAATAGTATCCCCTTGCTTTGAGGCAGAATTCAAACCTCCTTCAAAAATGTTTGCTCCATCAAAGGAAGAAATGGCAGCCAAAAAGTCTCCAGATTATCGTGCGAAATTGAACGGTCATATTATGGGCTATGATATTTTAAAGATACCAACTGAAGGCAATCAAAGTAAGAATGAAGAAACTTGCATTATCGGTTTTCATATGGAGAGCCATTCGGATGTTATTGAATCAATAAAGGAAAAAGTAGAAGAGATATTTGACAATGTATAACAAAAGAAAAAAAGGGGAAAAGTGATCAAGTCTACTTTTGACCCTTGATGAGAAATTCAACAATCCAAATGAAGCGGATAAAAACCGCTTATTTGGGGTGTTATGAGCTGGAAAAAATAGGAGAAATTTATGGGTGAACCAATATTTATGATGAACGTGCTGTGGTTCAAGAAAGATGGCGGGTTGCAAAAATATATGGAATATGGAGCAGCTGTGGCTCCGTTGTTAGAAGTTGCGGGAGCTGAAGTGCGAGACAATTACTCACCCGAGGAAAGTCTCATTGGAGATTGGGATCCAGATGTGTTTTTTGTAGTTCGATACCCCAGCAAAACCGCATTTGAATCAATGATCGGAAGCCCAGAGTATGCAGAAGTAATGCATCTTCGGGAAGAGGCGCTGGAAAATAGTCTCTTAATCAGATGCAAACCTTTTGATTGGGTTTAATTTTCATAACAAATTAGTGCACTGGAAAAACTATAGCTTTGCTCTATTTTTCCAGTGACCAAAGCGTTAAACAGCATGCAAAATTGACTCTTTTCCAGAATTTCGAACTCAATGCCTGTTTCTTCTCTTCCACAAAACCGTTGCCAAAACCGCCTGGTTAGTTTATTTTGCCCAGGCCTCGGCATAGGACAGATGCTGGGATTAATATCAGATGAAAGGCTAGGCCCAAATGAAAATAGAGACTTTAAACCAGGTTAGAAGAAAAATAGAACTCACCATCCCGGCCCGGGAGGTGGATGCTGTCATTGATAAAGTGGTAGAGCGGTATCAGAGCCAAACCAGCCGAAAAGGATTTCGCAAAGGCAAGGTTCTTTTAAAGAGCATTGAATCCAGATTCCGGAATGAGATCATGGCCCAGGCTGGGGAACTGCTTTACAACCAGCACGCAGGAGCGGTCCTGAAAAAGGCGAAACTCTCACCGCTAAACCGCTTTCAGGTTTCTGCAGCCGGACCGATTGAGCGTGGGAAGGACCTTACCTTCTCCTTTGTGGTGGAAGTCCTGCCTGAATTAGATCTGCCCGAGTACAAAGGCATGAAAATTAGACAGAAAACACCAACAATCACTGACGCAAAGGTGGACGAACTTGTAGCGGCATACCAGGAAGAATTTTCAACTCTGGAACCAATAACAGAGCCACGTGGACCTGAAAAAGGTGAAGTCGCTGAAATCGTCTTCATGGCAGATGGGGATTTTGCTTCCCTGTTCACCTCTGGAGATACCCCTTTTCAGATGACCATGGGAAGGGACTTTTTTGATTCCTTTGAAACCCTGATTTATACCCTAAAACCTGGTGAAAACCGTACAGAAACACTGGATTTCCCGGAAGATTTCCATATCCTTGAAATGGCAGGGCAAAGCGTTGCTGTGCAGGTCACCCTTAAAGTAATTTACCAGAAAAAGCTCCCCCAGGTGGATGAAGCCTTTGCCATGAAAGTGGCCAATGTCTCTTCTATTGAGCAAATGCACGAAAACATTAAGCAGAGACAGCTGGCCAGGCTGGAGCGGGAGTATAACCAGGAAGCCAAACAGAGACTGGTGAAAAACCTTCTTGAGAAAATAGACGTGCCCCTGGCCCCAAGTCTTGTGCGCCACCATATAAATAAGGCCGTGGCATCTCACTTCAAACCCTTGAAAGCCGCTGGTGTCCCCTGGGAGGAGGCAAAAAAACAATTACCGGCCCTGGAGAAAAAACAAAAGCCTTTTGCTGAAAAGGCCGCTAAAGTCCAGCTGCTGATGATGTGCATTGCAATGAAGGAAAAAATCACCCTCTCTGAAGAGATAGTTGGAAAACGGATCTACGAACTAGCTGCCCGGGACAAAAAAGATGTAAAAGACTTTATCATCCAGGCACAAAAATCAGGACGGTTTTCACAGATTAAAAAAGATCTGATGGTAGAGCAGGTTATCGACTTTCTCTACCATCATGCCTGTATTACCCCTGCCGCTTAATTCGGCACAGTAATGGCCCCCTTCCCAGCTCCAGCAGATCAATCCGGGAGGGCTTGAATCCCGGGCCTTTCTCAAGCGTTGGAAACGGGATCGGACCAAGCAAACTCTTGCAACACACTGTTGATAAAAAGAAAAATTTACAAAACTCTCAAAAACAACTTTAGCGGCTCATTTTGACCCTAAAAACAGCACTTTAAGAATCAAAGTTGATTTCAAACAAGCCAAATGAACCGGGCAGTGCCGGTTATTTGGAAATGTTCAATGCGCCTGCGGCGCATTGAATGCCGAGTTGAGTTAATTTTCTCGCCCGCCGCAGGCACATAGAACAACGAGTTTGAGCGGACATCCTTATCAGTCGCAGCTCAACTCGGCATTGAATGACTAAAAAAACCTAAATGAAAATATTGTTATTACAATTTGCAGAGTCTGAAAGTAATATTCAAACTCAAAATGAACAGGTTGTTTACCAAATATAAAGCACGGTCAAAAAATGAATGATATGTTTAAAATAAGAAAAGCTGAACCAGATGAATATCCTGAAATTGAAAAAATTTTTGAAGCTCAGGGATTAGAGAACAATAAAAATGGAGTTGAGATTTTCAAGGGATATTCGGTCGAAACACTTAACAAGCTAATCGGCGGAGCAGAAGTCATATTTCAAGATGGTGAATATACTTTTTCTGTTGCGGTGGATGACGATTATAAAGGCCAGGGAATTGGAAAGTCTTTATTTCAACTGATTAAAAAAGAAATACGGGGCTTAGGGGGCAAAAGGATAATGATTCAAGCAAAAGTCCCTGCTTATTGGTCAAAATTTGGGTTTGCGGAAGTTATTGATCTTGATGATGTGCCAAAAACATTCCGGTGCGATGGCTGCTCAAAATATGGAAAAGATTGTTTTCCTAAAATAATGATTTTGGATTTATAATATAAATCGGGGCCGACTTGATTTTTGTATTATAAACTTTCAACAACGAAAATTCTGACGGGTAAACCGAAACTTTCCAGTAATAAAGGGACTCAACAGTTCCTACGTCCTTGGTGTCGGCTATGATCGTGCAAGGCGCTTGCATGATGGGGCAGGACTCTCCACTAAAAAATGCCGAACCGGAGAACAGCCGCCTGCAAAAACAATCTGAGCCGTACGATTTTATTGACGCACTGCACCCTTTTGGATATATCTACGGCACGGACAAAAGGTATCGATCCGCTGTTTGCTGTCATGGCTGTCAATATCGCTATTACCGCAGATAACCAGCTTTTTATATGGAAAATGGGGACAAAATGAAAGTTTTACTATTACAGCTTCCGATTCCACAACTGAACTACGGAAGGCAGACCGGAAATATTCCCCTCGGGGCGGCGTGCCTTGCACGTGCAGCGGCGGGAATCTTCCATGCCGAGGTGGAAATTCTTCCCGAGAGCATCGTCTCCTATCTCGGGGATGCCGCCCTTATCGACCTGATCGTTTCCAAAAAGCCCGATCTCTTAGGATTTACGGTCTTCAGCTGGAATATCGAGCGCTCGCTGTTTATGGCAGGAGAAATAAAGAAACGCCTTGAAGTCCGGACTGTTTTCGGGGGGCCGGAAGTGACCCGTGACAATCCCCTGCTGAAAGATACCGATGTTGATATCAGTATCTACGGGGAGGGTGAAGCCGCATTTATCCAGCTGCTCCAGGGGGCCTTCAAGGAGGACCCGGCCCATGATATGCCCGGTGGTTCCGCGGAGATCTTCCTCAGCAGCCGAAGCCCCTATATGTACAATCTTCTGGAACCGCATATCGAGGATATGATGCTCCTCGAAACCCTTCGCGGCTGCCCCTATAAATGCGGATATTGCTATTACAACAAGGCCCGCGACCGCGTTGTGGCCGTGCCCGAGAGAATTGTTTTAGAGGGTGTAAGGTGGGCGCACGACAGAGGGATTTCGGAGGTCTTTTTCCTCGATCCATCACTTAATGCAAGGCCCGGCCTGAGGGAGTTTGTCCGAAAAATCGGTGAGATCAACAAAGACGGCCGAATGCGCTTCAATAGTGAGATACGGGCAGAAGGCATCGACCTTTCCCTTGCAGAGAGCATGGCGAGGGCGGGCTTTTCCGAATTCGAGATCGGGCTTCAGAGTACCAACCCCAGCGCTTTAAAAGCGATGAACCGTCCCACCGACCTTGCCCGCTTCAAGGAGGGTATCGAAAACCTGAAAAAAGTGGGTATCGAACCCAAGGTCGACCTGATCATCGGCCTTCCGGGCGACGATCTCGAAGGGTTCAAGCGATCTGTGGATTTTGTGGCCGAAAACGGAATGTACGATGATGTTCAGGTATTTTTTCTCTCGGTGCTGCCCGGCACGGATTTCAGGAAAAGAAGGGACGAGCTGGGGTTGATCAGCCAGGCCAGGCCGCCCTATACCGTGCTCGAAACCTCCTCGTTCGATAAGAACGACCTGCTGAGCGCCTTCTCCTATGCAGAGGAGGTGTTTGACGTTGCCCTGGAGTCGGAACCGGACATGGAACTCTCCCATCGGTCGGCCGATACAGATATTGACAGGGTGTATGCTGAAATTGCCCCGAGCCCGGCCGGGCCGTATATCTCGAAGATCGTTTTTGAAAAGGAGATTCCGCTCTTTACGGTGCGAGAAGCGGCAAGACGCCTGACCCACCCCTATCAGGTGATCTTCAAGCCATCCCTTACGAGAACGGCCTTTATGAAGGAGGTGCTGGCGATTCTATCCCAGGAGAATCCCCATACCCCCCTTGAGATCGTATACATGGAGCCCGGCGCGGTTTTCGATGCGGAACCGTTCGATAATGCCCTCAAGCTCCATCGCCCCCTTTACCTGGATCGGCACCTTCCCGCGCTGGGCGACAGATCCGTGATCCATACGCTGGTTTCAAAAGAGAGAAACCACAGGTTCGGTGGGATCCTGAAACGGCAGGTCTTCCTGTGGCAAGAGAACCGCACCCCTCAAGCCGCCGATCTCGAAGAACTCTGCCAGCTCGACGGGATCCTCCTGGACAGTGCGCTGCCCAGGTCGGTCTGGGAGGCGTGGCAGGATGAATATGCTTCTCTCTATAATGAGCTTCCCCTTGTGTCGTTTAGCGACGTACATCTGCAGCAGCGCTGGACGAAGCGGGTGTCGCCCGGGGAATATTATTTTTTCAAATAGAACCGAAACGGTTTATTACGATGTTTGATTATGGTAGCACAAGAGAGAACATCCATACGCGAGTTTGTTGATATTTGGTACTCCGAAGCAACACATCAAGCCGATTCTGTGCGCTGCGCGCCCAGAAAGGCTTATGTAGACGTTAACGTAAAGGCATAATTTATGAAATCACCAAAAAATAATGTTGATGAAGCAGTTGAAGAAGCCATTAAATCGGCACTAATGGACAAGCGATACAAGGAAAATTTAAAGATACAGGAAGCGCTCGAGAAACAGGAAGAGTGGCTAAAGCTAATTGAGGATTAAGCAGATAATCTTTTTCAATATTCATTGAATGATTGATTACATTTGAATTGAAGTATACAGGGGCATGGGATAGTCAAAGTTCAGGTGAAATTGAAACAATGCTTGAGGATAAGCGAATTCAGCTTATCGGGTTTAATATGTCAGGTCCACCAAAAGCAACGTATGCGTCCAGCATTCGAATCGTTTGACGCACTTTTTGAGACTGAAGAAGAGAATCAAGATTAGAGCTTGGGCACAAACCTTGACTATTGTACTATATAAATTTCAATAATCCAAATGAAGGCGGATAAATCGCTTATTTGGGGTGTTAAATGTAAAAACTATAAAACATCTATTGACATGGTACTAATACGTGGTACTATTTAAATGTGAAACGTAAACATAAAAAAATATTGAAGCAGATATTTTCTCGTCCAGTAAGCGGCACTATTAAATGGCCTGATATCGAATCATTATTTTTAGATTTAGGTGCAAAGATAACTGAACGAGAAGGTTCCAGAGTTGGTGTCATTCTTTTTGGAGAGATACAGGTTTACCACAGGCCTCATCCTTCACCAGACACAGATAAGGGCGCTGTTTCAAGCATTCGAAAATGGTTAGAAAAAAATGGGGTGAAGCCATGATGAATATAATGAAAATTGATGGTTACAAAGCTATCATAAAATACGATCCTGTCATTGATAAATTTCGTGGTGAATTTATAACTCTTAATGGAGGAGCTGATTTCTATGCTTCAAACATTGAAGAGCTTAAGATAGAGGGCAAAACTTCTCTCAAGGTTTTCCTCGATATTTGTAATGAAGAAGGTATTAATCCATACCGAGAGTATTCTGGTAAATTCAACTTAAGAGTTCCACCCGAATTACACGCTGAGATTGCAGCTAAGGCTGCAGCAGAAGGTAAAAGTCTTAATCAGTGTGTAACTGATTTGCTTGGTGAAGCCATTCAATAAAAATTACATTTAACCTGTCGTTGCACCGGACAGCTACCGTAGTGTCGTTTTTGACGCAACCCCTTAATTTGCTTTAATATTTTCATATAAGTTATCGTTAAATACGCTGCAGGTGAACTCATAGTTGGAATTAAAAAAACAGTGTCCTCAGATACAGAAAATTGGAATTTATGAAATTTATAATCGACCTTGATGGAACTCTTCTGAATAATGATCTTCCAAATATAGACTCCGTGGAATTTATATCCGCGTTACAGCATCGGAAAACCGATTTCATGATTATGACTAATTCAGTATGTCATCCAGACATAATCATCAATCGATTACAAAATGTTGGGATAAATGTATCAGTGAATTCAATATTAAATCCAATTGTGTCGATCAACTCATACTTAAAAAGTCAAAATGTAAAAAATGCCTTCATAGTGGGAAGTGACCAAGAGATATCACAGGTTTGCGTTGATCATGAAGAAGACAAACCAGATATTGTTTTGTTTTTGGATTTTGAAAAAAATAATATAGATTACAATCGACTACAAAAGATATTTAGACATATACAATTTTGTGTCCCTGTTATCTCCGCTTCTGGATCAACTTTTTATCTCAAAGAAGATCACAAACAAATTGATACTGGTGCGTTTACCGTGATGTTCGAAACATTGTCTGGTGATAAAATTCCAGTTTTTGGTAAACCAAATGAAAACTATTTTACTGAGGCTCTAAAACTTCTGAAGTGTGGGGCTGGCGAGGTAGTCATAATCGGGGATGATTGGAGAACAGACGTATTAGGAGCTAAGAAAGTTGGTTGTAAAACGGTTCTTTTTAAATCTGGAAAATATCAGGAAAAAGATGAAGAAAGAGGTCATCCAGATTTGACAGTAAACAAGTTAATGGAAATTATTGATAATAATACATTTTAACGAAAGGATGAAGACTGACCATCCCCGCCCAAAAGCTTTGGGCATGGCGGCTTAGTCAGGTGTTAGTCGTCCCAAACCTTCAGTCTACATACAGAGGTATTTATGCCATCGATACAAGAACTCGTCCCCGCCTTCAAGAACTACGCGAAATCAATGGGGATTCACATCCGCGGTTCAGACCTTCAATCTGCATTGGCGACCTTCATTGATTTCACCCTAACCGTGCCCATTAAATCCGCCCTGCCAGCTGATGCTGATGGCAGCACACTCCTATTCAAATCAGGAATAGAGACAAACCTACCAGACAACTATAATGAGTTGCACACCAACGACAAATGGACCCCCGATGAAGAAGCGAATTGTACAAGGGCCTATCTCAGCATTACAAGACACGTCACAAGCAAGTGGAACCAGAAGCACGGACTGGAACTCAAGTACATATACAAGAAAGGCGTTACAATCCCAGAATCCACATTTTGGATAAAGGGCACAGACCCAGAGGATTTACTCCAACAGATTGTTGACTCTGGTGCATTCAGGATTGCAATCCAGGCCAAAGTTGCGAAAGTGACGACTCAAGTCCATGTCCCAGAATAGATACAAATATAGGATAGCTAAACAAGCTATTTCACTCGGACGCCGCTTCGCGACGCCGGTGATTTGCAGTGTTGGGCATAAAGGGAAATAAAATGAATATGTATGAATACAAAGTCTTATCTACAAAAGATTAATCACAAATGGACCGTGGAAAAAATTCAAAAAAAATAAAGGACTGAAGGCGTATGGCAAAACGAAACGATTTTAAAAAAGTACTGATCATTGGTTCAGGCCCAATTGTTATTGGACAGGCCGGGGAATTTGATTATTCCGGGTCCCAGGCGTGTAAGGCGTTGAGGAGTTTGGGTTACCAGATTGTGTTGGTTAATTCAAATCCAGCCACAATCATGACCGATCCAATTTATGCGGATGCAACGTATATTGAGCCGCTGAATGTAAAAACCATTACGCAAATTATTGAAAAAGAACGACCCGATGCAATTTTACCAAATTTGGGTGGTCAAACCGGTCTTAATCTAACCTCTTCGCTCCATGAAGAAGGAATTCTTGAAAAATTCAACGTGCGAGTAATCGGAGTTCAGGTAGACGTGATAAAGCGTGGTGAAGATCGTATTTCTTTTAAAGAAACCATGGATCAGGTGGGTGTTGAAATGCCAAAAAGCAAACCTGCCCACACCCTGAAAGAAGCCGTGGAAATTGCAGAAAATATGGGATTCCCCCTTGTGATTCGACCGGCATACACCATGGGCGGTACTGGTGGCGGCCATGTTTATAATATGGAGGAATTTAAAACCATTGCCCAACGTGGGCTTCAGGTCAGCCGTGTGCATCAGATCCTGGTTGAAGAATCGGTGATCGGCTGGGAAGAGCTTGAACTTGAAGTGGTAAGAGATTCAAAAGGGCAAAAAGTCACAGTTTGCTTTATTGAAAATGTGGATGCCATGGGTGTTCATACCGGCGACTCATTTTGTGTTGCACCGATGTTGACGATCAGCCAGGAACTACAGGACCGACTCCAAAAATACGCCTATGATATTGTGGATGCCATCGGTGTTATCGGTGGGACCAATGTTCAATTTGCGCATGATCCCAAAACCGACCGTGTGGTGGTAATTGAAATCAACCCGAGAACCTCGAGGTCATCTGCACTGGCATCTAAAGCCACAGGGTTTCCTATTGCCCTGATTTCTTCACTACTGGCTTGTGGGTTAACCCTGGATGAGATTCCATACTGGCGGGATGGAACTTTGGAAAAATATACACCCTGCGGCGACTATGTTGTGGTTAAATTCGCCAGATGGGCGTTTGAAAAATTCAAAGGTGTTGAAGATAAACTGGGTACTCAAATGCGCGCTGTAGGCGAAGTAATGAGCATTGGTAAAACTTATAAGGAAGCGTTTCATAAAGCGATCCGAAGCCTGGAAAACAGTCGTCACGGACTCGGTTTTGCAAAAGATTTCAATAAGAAAACCTTAGATGAGCTGATGAGGCTTTTAGTAGAAGCCACCAGCGAACGTCAATACATCCTTTATGAGGCTATGCGGAAAGGAGCAGATCTTGATGAACTCCACCAGCGCACCCATATTAAAATGTGGTTCTTAGAGCAGATGAAGGAACTTGTTGAAACAGAAGAAAAAGTGCTCTCCTGCAAAGGAAAAGAAATGGCATCTGATGTGCTGATTCAAGCAAAAAAGGATGGATTTTCCGATCGTTACCTAAGTCAAATTCTGGATATTTCCGAAAAATCAATTCGAGAGATGAGACTTGACATTGGGCTTGTTCAAGCCTGGGATGCGGTACCCGTAAGTGGTGTTGAAGATGCTGCTTATTACTACTCCACTTATAATGCTAAAGATAAAGTTTCTGTCACTGATAACAAAAAAATTATTGTTTTAGGTGGTGGGCCATACAGAATTGGTCAGGGAATCGAATTTGACTATTGTTGTGTCCATGCAGCCCTTACGTTAAAAGATGCCGGGTATGAAACAATTATGATCAATTGTAATCCTGAAACCGTTTCCACCGATTATGACACTTCAGACAAACTCTACTTTGACCCTCTCACTTTAGAAGATGTACTCAGCATTTATGCAAAAGAAAAACCAGAAGGCATCCTGATTCAATTTGGGGGTCAGACACCGTTAAATATTGCCAAAGAGCTCAAAGAAGCGGGTGTTAATATTATCGGGACCACGCCGGAAACGATTGATTTAGCAGAAGATCGGGAGCGTTTCGGTGACATGATGACAGAGCTTGGCATCCCAATGCCGGAGTCAGGTATTGCCCGGAGCGCTGAAGAAGCCATTAAAATAGCGACTGATATCGGATATCCGATTATGGTCCGTCCCTCATATGTTTTGGGTGGAAGGGGAATGGAAATCGTTTTTGATGAAACATCACTTCTCCACTATGTAGCCCAGGCCGAAGAAATCAGCCCGAAAATGCCGATTCTGGTCGACCGCTTTCTGGAAAATGCAATCGAAGCTGAGGCAGATGCGCTAGCAGATGGAACATCTGCATATGTCCCCTCCATTATGCAGCATGTGGAATTTGCCGGTATCCATTCGGGTGATTCCGCCTGTGTGATTCCACCGGTCATAATTTCTGAAAAACATATGGATACCATTAATGAATATACGCGAAAAATAGCCATCCGATTTGGTGTTGTGGGGTTGTTGAATATTCAATATGCCATTGCCAGTGATGACAAGGTTTATATTTTAGAAGCCAACCCGAGAGCATCCAGAACGGTTCCATTGGTTTCAAAAGTATGTGGATTTTCCATGGCTAGCATCGCTACCGAATTGGCTCTTGGGAAAAAATTAGAAGATATGAATTTGAAAAAACGGGAATACTCCCATTTTGGTGTCAAAGAATCAGTCTTTCCATTCAACATGTTTCCGGAAGTTGACCCTTTGCTGGGACCTGAAATGCGATCCACAGGTGAAGTTCTTGCCATGGCTGATTCATTTCCCCAAGCCTTTTTCAAAGCACAAGAAGCAGCGCAACAACCCCTACCTACTTCCGGCACCGTACTGATCACGGTTGCAGAAAGGGATAAGGAAAGCATACTCAAAGCAGCTCAGGAATTTATCAACATCGATTTTGCTATCCGCGCCACTGACGGCACTGCAAAATTCTTAAAAGAAAACGACATCCCATGTGAAACCGTCCTAAAAATTCATGAGGGACGACCTAACATTGTTGATGAAATTAAAAACGGCTCTATCGGGCTTTTGGTCAACACCCCCCACGGATCAAAATCCGAACATGATGATTCCGAAATCCGTAAAGCCGCTATCCGCCACAACGTTCCCTACATCACAACAACTGCCGCCGCTATAGCCGCTGCCGTCGGCATTAAACTATACCTGAAAAAAGGCGCTGATATCAAATCGTTACAAGAAAGACACGCGGTTATTAGATAAATGAAAAATTAATATAAAAATATGTGCCTTTTCAACAACAAAAATGAACCGGATAAAACCGGTTATTTTCAAGTTGACCTCTATGAAAATTCTTATGGATAAAGAAAATAATAGCATTGAAGAAAGATTCTTTAAAATTTACCGGAAGCATGTGCAACGTTATAAGCACAGGGATACAAATCAGATGTACTGTATGTGGTCAATTGCAAATCCACCCGATGAAATTTATGAATGCGACCAGATTTATGATATTGAGGAAGAATTCAACATATCTTTAACAGAAGATGATGCACCTGCTCAAGCAGGTAATCATTTTGCTTTTTGGTGTCGCAAACCAAATGCATAACATGAAAGGTGATAAACCCAGACTCTTTATGGCAAGAGCAACGGCTTGGATTAAAGGCTTGACACTTCCCAGCATTGTAATTACAATGTATATATATAAATTCAAGATGAGGTATCAAATATGAAAGCATCACTAATCAAAATTGGCAATTCACAAGGCATCCGAATTCCAAAACCGATAATCGTCCAATGCGGATTTGAAGGAGAAGTGGAATTTTTAGTCCAAAACAATCAACTTATTGTCAAGTCCATAAAATCCTCTCGTCATAATTGGGATTCTGCCTTCAAAAAAATGGCTAAAAATGGCGATGACCAACTATTAGATCCAGAAAATATTTCCGCAACTGAATGGGACGAGAGTGAGTGGGAATGGAAATAAAACGGTTTCAAGTTTATCTTA
Source organism: Desulfoconvexum algidum (assembly GCF_055382125.1). Classification (NCBI taxonomy): domain Bacteria; kingdom Pseudomonadati; phylum Thermodesulfobacteriota; class Desulfobacteria; order Desulfobacterales; family Desulfobacteraceae; genus Desulfoconvexum; species Desulfoconvexum algidum. Next base: position 1,497,177 of record NZ_AP042394.1, read on the forward strand.
TCAATCTTGACCCAACCATCGGTCATGAAATCAAAAAGACTCGGCCCTGTTTAATCGTTTCTCCAAATGAAATGAATCTAAATATAGGCACAGTAATTGTTGCCCCGATGACAACTAAAGGACGAAACTACCCAACAAGAGTCATGTCTTCTTTTCAAGACAAGAAAGGCCAAGTTGTTCTGGATCAAATTCGAACAATTGATAAAAGAAGGCTTATTAAAAAACTCGGTTCAATCGACAGCAAATCTCAAAATAAAGTCTTAGACATTCTGCAAGAAATGTTTGCCAAGTAAACTCGACTTCGCTCGGTGGCCCTCTGAATTCCAACCATTGAAATGCTGACGGATAAACCGCAGCTTTCAATGGTTGAACTGAAAAGTCAACAGCCGGATAACCTAAAAATCTCTTGACATAAAAACCTAAAAATAGCAAAGCTCAATAACCTAAAAATGATAAATTATATATAGGCCAACAATGTCGACACTACAAGATAAACTTGCAGAATCTCTTGCTGTTCTGAAAGAACTTCAGGATGAAGGTATTGTTGCGATTCGAACAAAAAACATGACACGAACTCACCGGGAACGTCTTGTCAAAAACGGCTTCATCAAAGAAGTGATGAAAGGTTGGTATATTCCAGTCCGCCCTGAAGAGCCGACCGGAGAGAGCACGGCCTGGTATGCGTCATTTTGGGGCTTTTGCAGTGATTATCTTAAATCAAGGTTTGGCAATCAATGGTGTCTTTCCCCTGAACAATCATTGAGCATTCATAGCGGAAACTGGAACGTACCAAATCAACTTTTTGTCCGAGCTCCCAAAGGGGGAAACAAGCCTATGTCTCTTCTTCATGAGACATCGATAATGGACGTTCGCCTGAACCTGCCGGACAGGAATGATATAGAAATCAAGGAAGACATACGGATTATGAGCCTGGCCGCTGCTTTGATTTCATGTGCTTCCGCCTATTATTCAAATAATGCTGTAGAGGCCCGCGTTGCACTGTCCATGATATCTGATGCTTCCGAGATCTTGCACAAGCTCCTTGAAGGTGGGCATAGCACGGTAGCCGGAAGGCTTGCAGGCGCTTTCCGAAATATTGGAAAAAATGTGATTGCTGACAATATTATTGAGGCAATGAGAGCTGCCGGATACAACCTCACGGAGAATGATCCTTTTAAAGAAAAACCTGCTATTATTTTTAGTGAGCGCGAGCTTTCTCCATATGTCAACCGGATACGGATGCATTGGGCAGACATGCGCGGTATAGTCCTTAAAAACTTTCCGCAGGTGCCTTTAGTACGCCAGAAAACTGATGAATATCTTAAACATGTCGATGAAATATATCTGACTGATGCCTATCATTCTCTTTCTATTGAAGGATATCGCGTCAGTGAGGAGCTGATTGAACGTGTTCGTTCAGGGAGTTGGGACCCGGAAACCAGCCGCAAAGATAAAGAGTACGCAGATGCATTGGCTGCTCGTGGTTACTGGCAGGCTTTTCAAGCGGTGAAAAAAAGCTTGATAAAAATTTTGAATAAAACCTCTCCGGGTGAGGTGGTAAGTAATGATCATTCCATATGGTACAGAGAATTATTTGCCCCGAGTGTAGGTGCTGGCCTTATAGGCGCATCTGACCTTGCCGGTTACCGAAACAAACCTGTCTTTATCCGAAAATCAATGCATGTACCACCCCGCCACGAAGCTGTACGCGATCTTATGCCTGCATTCTTTTCTTTTTTAAAAGATGAAGAAAATCCGGCTGTAAAAGCTGTTTTAGGTCATTTTTTCTTTGTTTATATTCATCCCTATGTTGATGGAAATGGCCGCATGGGAAGATTTCTGATGAATCTTATGTTAGCCAGTGGCGGCTACCCATGGACAGTCATTCCACTTGAAACCCGCAATGACTATATGGCCACCTTGGAAGAAGCAAGTGTAAGAAAAAATATCGCTCCGTTTTCCAGATTTTTAGCTGACCTCGTCCAAAAAGGGTAGCGAATATTCAACAATCAAAATGAACCGGTCGAGCCGGTTATTTGGGGGTTCAGGGCGGTTGTTGTGGGATTGGCCCCGGGCATATCAAAAATGCCGATATCAACGGGGGTTATATTCGATGACACATAGTCCGGATGGCTTGTATTCCAGGGCTGTTTGCTGCCGGAGACAACCTCTGCTCAATGCAGAACGGTGCCAGCTACGCAGAATTTGATTTTTGCCCAGGGCCAGGTGATTATTAACGGCCAACAAGTCTTTAATGACATGGTCTATCGCACCATTGCAATCCTGGCGGCCACCCTTAGTGAGCGGGGTGTCCAACATTAATTTTCGGTGGACAACTCCAGATCAGGGATATAAATATCCACTGATATCATATTTTAAAACCCAAAAATCGTTCATTAAAGAGGAAAATTTGGACCGTGAGACTTAAATTCTGTCAAATAATATTATGCTGTATTGCCCTGGTATTTGCAGGAGCATGCGCACAAAAAACTATGGTTCCAGAGCCAACAGCCCGTATCATTGAGAGAAATCTGATCAACTGCTTTGAAAGTGGATTGCAGTCTGGTAAGGGTAAAATGGTACAATGTGAGGCTTCAGCTGTTGTTTATACCGGTGACAAGATCATTTTAGGCAGTGACAAACCCATACCCGGAGCCTTTCGGTCATCCGTACTCGCCCTGGAATATGGAGAAAACGGATTGCTTGCTGATTCCCTGGACTATTTGACAGATGCGCCCTTTGTGCAGGCTGTCAAATATGAAGATTTTACTGTGACCCCAGACGGCAAATATGTCATTGCCACCACAGGGTTTGACCGTGTAAAAGTCGATTCAAACGCCTGGGACGGTTACAACACCTTGTTATTCTGGCCCAAAGAAACACCTGGGGCCGTCAAGGTTGTCACCCCCTTAACCCGTGACAATATCACAAGTTCGCTGGGCCTGCGCTCAAAATTATCGGCAGCCCTTGCCACCCACAGCTATCCTGAGGGCATTCCCTATTTTAAAGTAGAGGGTCTGGCTGCTATCCCCGGAAATAAATTGCTGTTCGGCATCAGAGAGCTTGGCGCCAAATATAATGATTTTGACTATGCCGTGAAAATTATATCTGTTCCCTATCGTTTTGATAATGGGGAAATGATTCTGGGCAACACCTTTTCTTTGGTGTATGATTATAACCCTTGGGTGAATCCATTGCTGCACCGCAGGGTAGCCTTGTCCAGCATTGAATACGACTCCCATAAGGATCAATTATATCTTCTTACAAGTTTTGAAGAAGGTGATTCAGATGAATCAATTGGCGGCTATCTTTGGACCCTTTCCATGGAGGCATTCAAAAAGGGTTGCGCCCCAAAGCTTGTGATGCTGGATAAGTCGACGCCTCTTCTGTTTGCCCATAAAGCCGAAGGGCTGGCTGTCCTGGATGCTACCCATGTTTTTGTGATTCATGATGATGACCGGGTGCTGGGCCGGGAATTTATTGAAAATCCTGAGACACAATTTCACAGAGAGCCCCATCAGGCTGCCTATACAATCATTTTATTTACCCCATGATTTTGCGAGTCCGCTCTTACTCTCCTACTCAAATCCCTTGCAAACAACTTAATTCGTATCAATGGCAACCTCTTCAATGCGTTTAATACCGTTCTGGTTAAGGATCAAGCGGAATCTGCGGTAGCCGGTCCGGTCGTTTCCCGAATACTTCATGATCATGTTAACATGGTAGACCCTGTTGCCGAGAATCTTCTTGCATCCCTTGTTGTCACACACATAAATGGGGGTCTTGTAATTATCCATGCGGGTGAGGAACCGGCTGACGTTGAGCCGCATGATATCCACAACACTGTTCACCGGGTAATCATGGTGGATGGATTTGAACTGCCGGTTTAAAATTTTCACCTGTTTTCGGTAAAGGATAACCTTTTCACCGACCCAGTCGTTTTCAATTTCAGTGATGTGATCCTTGCCCCTGAGTTTTACGATGGTCCCGGGCAGTTTTTCATTTTTTAAAAAGGTAAAACTCTCCCTGCACCATCCCAGATTCTCCTTTGCATTAAAGTAGATCTTTCGCCTGTGGTCAAAGAGCCGGTTTCTGAGCTTGATGCCCAGGTAGGTGCGAATGAATTCCTTGATGCGGTCCTTGAACATGTAACTGATGACCACCACTAAAAAAAGGGGGGTGGAAACCGTCGCATATGCGGCCTGGGCAAAAAAAACTGCTGTGGTGGCAAACATCATGGCAATGCCTGCGGCAAGGGCGAATGTAAGCTGTTCCAGCAACTCACCTTCATGTTTGAATTTTGTCTTCAGGAAAAGAACGTTGCCCATGAATTTTTTCAAAACGCTTGAACGAAACAAAAATTCCTCATTGGTCGAATCAATACTGGGAATCGACGGATAGTTGTTTGTCCTGCGGTAGTCAAGTTCGGTCCTGATAAGGGTTAAAAGTCTTGAAGACAAAGCCTCTTGTTCAGGAAAATCAAACCGGTTGATCACCTGGATAAGATCATAGGTGTAGTACTCGATGAGAAGACTCAGGTATTCGTCGCCAAAAAGGAAAATAGAAAAGACTTCCCTGCCTCTGGCAGGCATATTGACCCGGGTTCTTAAGGCCCGGAATGCATCCACCACGGCATTAATATCCGTCAAGTATTTGTCGACAAGGTCTTTGATGTCATGTCCTTTGAAATTCGGATCCTTAATATTCGTACCCTGTTCTTTGTCTGCGATAAATTCGACATGGTCCCGAACGGCACTCTTAAAGATGCAGCAAAACATCTTAAGTTGGTACTCATAATTGGCAAATGATTTTTTGTTTTCACCGGCAAACAGTCGTTCAATAGCCGCTTCAAGCTTACCCAATGGAGACTCTTTGCCTTTGATCATATTCCGGAGCAACACCACTGGCGTCTGCAGCCTCACATAGACCTGGATGCTGTTGTAAAAATCTTCCCGGGTATAGGTGTAGCGGTTGATGCCCAGATTATTGGGAAAAAAGAGGTAGGTCTCCACATCATAGACCTTTGCTTCCTCCTCCCCGGTAAACGGGTAACCCAGTTTGATTTCAAACTGGTTTTTATCGTGGATCTGAATGGTCTCTTCGATCATACCCAAACCTCTTTTTCCAGCCATTGGGACCGGCCAAAAACAGCGTTTAGTTTTATTAAGGTACTTGTTGATCTCGTTGACATGGGCCCCCAGAATGGCACAAGACCAAACAGATATTTATACATTTTAAAACCTTCGCTATAGATTAACATATTTTTAACCAAGATTCTTAATTTGAATCCGATCCCAGCAGGATACACTAATAACATAATTTTAATAATGTTTTAACAATTAAGCTATTTTTTAACGACCACTATCAAAAAAAATGATATTGAAGTTACGGACCGCAAATTTTATAAAATATTAAACAAAAAAATAAACCGGATTTCACCGGTTATTTTTAAAGTTTTTTAAATATAAAAGCCATGCCCTTAATCTCTTTGAGAATATCTACTGATGAGGACGCGACATTCTATTGGGTCAGGAAATATATTGCTGTGCAAATAACTTTCAAATAGGGAGATTTACTGGATGATTAAGAAAATTAACACACTGTATTTCAGCGCAACAGGCACAACTGAAAAAATTGTTACCGGTATTGCGGAAAAAATTGCAGAAAATTGCGGCGGAAAAATTGAGGTCAACAATATTGACTTTACACTGCCAGAAGCCCGAAAGAAAATTTTTTCCTTTGACAAGGATAATCTTGTTATTGTGGGAATTCCGGTTTACGCCGGACGCGTACCTAATGTGTTGCTGAAATTTTTAAACACAATTTCCGGTAATGGGGCAACGGCAGTCGCAGTAGTTCTCTACGGAAACCGTGACTATGACGATTCGTTAATAGAGTTCAAGGACATTCTTGAGACGAATGGTTTTAATGTTATAGCCGGTGGAGCATTTATAGGCGAGCACTCTTTTTCAACAACCCTCGGGGCCAGCAGGCCCGATGAACCGGATATGACTGCGGCGGCTGATTTTGCAGCTAAAATATATGATAAAACAAAGACTCCGGGTGAAAATTCTGCTGTTGTCGTGAGAGGGAATAAACCTTACAGAGACTATTACCGACCGAAGGATCAAAACGGTAATACCGTAAGTATCCTTAAGGTTACTCCCAAAACAAACAGCGATTGCATCGACTGCAAGCTTTGCGCCGAGGTTTGTCCCATGGGATCAATTGATTCAGAAGATGTTTCCAAAATAACAGGTATTTGCATTAAGTGCTGCGCCTGCATCAAAAAATGTCCTGTTGGGGCAAAATTTTTTGATGATAAAAATTATTTATGGCATAAACATGAACTAGAGATCAAATTTACCGGTACGCGGCGGGAACCGGAATATTTTGTCTGATCAGGAGAGACCCATAACCTAATGGTATTTTATCATTAACACCAAATGCATTGCAGGCTAAAGCATATCTGACTGATCTGCCTTCCTGAATCTGCACAACAGTGTCACCCATCTCCCTGAGTCTGCGAGCAACCGAACTCTGACTCAGGCCGGTTGCTGCCTGGATCTCTCTGGATGTTGAAGGACTTCGCTCCAAATATTCTTTGATTGACTGTCGCATAGTATAGCTTACACTCAGATTTTGGGTTTCATAGTGACTAACAATTCATGCCAACTAATATGTAATATTAACCATTAAATCAATATATTATTCATTATTATTGATTAGATTGATTTGGAATTTGACTAATAATTAGGGATAGAAAAAAGGATTGGTTTCTACCTTCCGAGGCAGGCCTTTATTTTTCACTTAATTTTTAATTATGGATCGTAGCACTCCGGAATTATTTAAAGAAGACTTTCCCCATGGTTTTTGTCTCGGGATAGTTTTTTTCCGTGAAATGGATAGCAAAATATTCAAGTTCAAAGCAACTGAAGAGGATGGAACTTGGGGTTTGGGATAGATTGAAACTGTTGACAAGAGTCAACTGAAGATTTGACCCCTTTGTTAGGTCGTTCACGGCGTCGTGGTTCGGCTTGTTTGCAACCATCGAGAACAACAGATATCTGAGTCCCGGGCAAGTTAACATTTAAAGGAATAATTAAGGAATAATTTATGAACCATCCTGATGAATATTCACATCACTTTACCCTGGATCCTACACGAGAGTATCCTCGCCTGGTCAGGGGTGAAGGCGTCTATGTCTATGACGATCAAGGTAAACAATATTTGGATGCCATTGCCGGTATTGGCGTGGTCTCCATTGGATATGGGCGGAAACGTGTGGTTGACACCATTGCCCGCCAAGCAGCCCGATTACCCTATGCTGCACCCAATATATTCTGTAATGAACCCGCCGACCGATTGGCAGATTACATTGCGCTTCTGCTGCCGGGTGATCTTAAGTCCGTCCACTTTACTTCAGGCGGTTCTGAGGCGGTTGAGGCAGCCATCAAGATTGGACGACAGTATTACTATGAACGAGGCTTAAAAAGCAAACATCTGGTTATATCCCGCCAGACAAGCTACCATGGAGCGACATTAGGCGCTCTTTCTGCCACCGGGATGCACAGCAGGCGTAAAAAGTTCGCCCCTCACCTTCTCGATTGGCCCCATATCTCGCCAGCATATTGTTATCGCTGTCCATTTGGAAAAACATATCCAGGCTGCGAACTGCCCTGCGCCAGAGAACTTGAAAAAACCATAGACGAAGCCGGGGCGGATAAGGTCATGGCGTTTATCGCGGAACCAGTCGTCGGAGCCGCCGGGGCTGCTCTTGTCCCGCCACCGGAATACTGGCCTGTGGTGCGCGATATCTGCAACCGTCATGACATTCTTTTAATCGCGGATGAAGTAATTACCGGGTTTGGGCGCACCGGCAAAATATTCGCGGTCAATCACTGGGATGTCGTTCCGGATATGATCATCATGGCAAAAGGCCTCAGCGGCGGCTATGCTTCCTTGGGCGCCGTAGGTGTGAGTACCAGAATTCGTGAGATCTTTGAAGAAAAAAGCATCCCATTCGATCATGTGTTCACTTTTATGGCAAACCCGATTTCAACCGCAGCTGCCTATGAAGTACTACAGATTTGGGAGGAAGAAAATCTGACAGAGCAGGCGGCACGACTGAACGGATATCTGTTCGAACAACTTGCCGGCCTCAAACACAATCATTCCATAATCGGCGACGTGCGTGGGATAGGACTCATGGCCGGCCTTGAGCTCATAGCGGACACTACCACCAGAGAACCTTTTCCAATTGAAAAGTCGGCAGCAAAAATGGTGGGTCAAATTGCGCTGAAAAACGGTCTGGTTATTTACCCGGCATCAGGGGTGGTCGATGGCGTGCGAGGCGATATCATCTCGCTGTTTCCCCCTTTGATTTTTTCACGGCAGAATGTGGATGAACTGATAGATAAACTTGACAAAACCTTTACTGAAGTCAGGCTGTCTTTATGAAACGGGCAAGGCCCCGGAAAAGATTGAGGCCTATGAAAATGCTGTAAAAAATAAGGTTAAAGATAAGGTGGTTGTGGAGATCGGGACCGGGGCCAGGGCGGTTCTGGCATTGATGTGCGCCAATGCCGGAGCCCGGAAAGTATATGCCATAGAAGGCGATCCTGTGGCCGCTCAAAAGGCGGAACGCCTGGTGGCGGAATCCGGAATGGCCGATATTATCCAGATTATCCCTGGCTATTCACACCAAGTGTCGCTTCCGGAGAAGGCGGATCTCTGTGTTTCGGAAATCATCGGCAATATCGCCAGCTCCGAGGGCGCCGTCAGCATCCTGAATGATACCCGATCCATGCTCAAAGACCGGGGGCACTTTATCCCTGAAAGCCCCTTAACCCGGATCGTCCCGGTTTTCATGCCCCATGATCGGTTCGAAGATGAATTCACACGGAAGATTTTGGACGGTTATATTCAAAGGGTTTATCAATCTATTGGATTTGAATTCGAGTTCACGCGGTTTGCCGTGTTTAATTTTCCCGAATCCAGCTGGATTGCCGATCCAGGCGTATTTGAGGCCATTGATTTTAACAACAATCCGCTGCCTGAGAGCGAAACCCACCTGATGTTTTCGATCCGTCGGGATGCGCAGTTTACTGGGTTCCTTCTCTGGGTCGAGCTGGCTGTGGACAAAGACAATGTCATCAATACCCTTACCGGCGTTTCCTGGGCCCCGGTTTATATCGAGGCTGGGGATGTGAGCCTGAAGAAGGGAGATGTCATCCACCTGGACTGTTCCCGGCAGTGGACGAAGTCCTGAATTTTATTATTGCGGCTTATCCGGACGACACCCTCAAGGAGCTGATCCAGATTAAACTCTCTCTTGATAAGACCGGAACGGTTCAGGTTTCTGTCAGCAACGCCGGTCCACCGGTCCACCTGGACCGGATCCCCCGTTTTGAACCGTCTGCGCCGACTGAATCCAATCTGGATGGCCTCTGGTATTTTCTTGCCAAAAATTTTGTGGACCACCTTGAATTCAGGAATCTCGGGATGGACGGGTGGCAGGCTGTCCTGGAACGCCGCCTGTCCGCTGCATCGTTCGAGCCCCGAAAGGCAGATTCCGAAGGGTCAATAGATGAGGAAATAGCACAGTTCGAGGTTCGGCCCGGCCGGCATGACGATGCAGCCGAGCTGGTAGACCTGACCTATGATACGTATGGATACTCCTACACCGGTCCTGATTTTTACCATCCCTCCAATCTTTCACATCACCTGGCGAGCGGAGAGATTGTTTCCATTGTGGCAACCGCAGATGGCGTAATTGTGGGCAACACATCCATTTCTTATCCCCCGGAGACTCCTTGCTGTGCTTACCTTGGCGCTCTTATGGTCAAGCGTAGCTACCGCCGCTCAAAAGCCATCGAACTGATGATATCGGAAACGGTAGCCCCTGCCATCGGAAACCGACCTTGAAATGTCAAAATTCAATGCGGTCTTCAGCGGTGTCAAACCCATTTCGGCCAGTGAATTTTATCTGGTGTACAGTATTTTTTCAGGCCGGGTGGATTTTGATAAAATTCACATTGCAGATCCTGCTGCCGGTGAGTTGAAAGAGCATATTCGCAAGTTGTGGGAGGAATTCCTAAAAGGATAGGATACAGGCATTTTAAAATAAAGGCACTGGAACTGACAAATTCCCAGCAAGGACGTCATGGACCTGGGTTGCGTTCCGGTCCACCGTCGGGCAGAATAAAGTGGATGTTACAGCAAGGTTTTTGACTGATATCAATCCGGAGCTGACACTGGAAACATACTCTGAAACAACAGATGAGACCATTGAAGAAATGCTGTCGGACTGCACCATTGCCATGATGTGCATTGACCAGATCATTCCATCCATCCATGTAGGCAGGCAGTGCCGGGCTAAAGGTGTCGCCATGCTCGAAACCGTTGGCATCCCGTATATCAACATGCGTGTTTATACTCCGGAAACAATATCGTACGAGGATTTTTATGGTTTCCCCGGCTGATAAACATCAAAAAGGGAAAATTTCCTAACCAAAATCTTGTATTGACTAAAATCAAGCTCTTATCTATGGTCATGTTTGATCCTTTATAAAGAGAGGGATTGGGCTTCATAAGGAGAAATCCTAAGCTGCCAGGAGTCAAAGGCCAATGAAAATCCATTCTTGATACTTGTGAAACCAGACTGAAAATTATATGGACCACGAAAACAGATGGCTTGCGCTGAAGGGGATGATGATGCTGAAAAACTTATGGTTCTGTTTGATGTTCTTTTTTCTGGTTGGGTTGTTCCCGGCCGGAGTTGTTGCTGATGAAATTCCCCATTCCCCAATTCCCCTTTATCCTGATGCGACCATCCGATCAATGGGTTACAGTCTCTATAATCACCTGTCTCTCACTCTCAATCCAGCCCTGGATGGAAAAAAACATTTGAAAGTGGCTGGCAATCGTTGGGAGATGTGGATCACCTGTCCCGAGGAAAACCAAACCATCAAGACATATTATATGGAGATGGCCAAGGAGCACGGGGTTATATTGTCAAAACCCGGTGTCAATGACCTCCACTTTCGCTACGACTTTCCAGAAGTCCCTGTGTATGTGAAATTTCATGCCTAGGGGGGTAAGTATGCCCTGAAAATTCTTCGCCCCACATCCTTGCACAGCCAGGCGATTTTTGGTGATGGGATATTTGCAACACGAAAATTAAATGGTCAAAGCGGCTCCCCTGAACCGCCGTTGATTAGTGACTATCCGCAATCCCAATGCACCAGTTTTATCTACAACGACTTTAACACCTTAAAGCTGAAATACAAAATTGACGGCCAGTGGGTTAAAAAAACTGCTGAAGGACGCTACTGGAAAAAAATAGTAAAAATGAACGACATTCCCGGCCGGCCCCGGGATTGGGTCAGCCCCGCGGATATCAATGAAACCATGAGAGCGGCGGTTATAGCTTCCAGTGGAAAAGTTCTTTCCGGAGAAGACCGGCAGCTGGTTTTTTATCTTGAGGATGAGGTAGCCGGCCACTTATGGGCCACCCTGTGGCCCCAGGATGGTAAATACACCATCAAAATCATCCAAGAAAAATCCATGGAGCAAGTGCTGGTTTTCGACGTCGACACCATGATGGCCCGGCTCGACGCCCTGGGTGTGCTAACCCTTGAAGGCATCTTTTTCGATACGGCCAAAGCAAGCCTTCGGACAGAATCAGACGAGGCACTTTCCGGTGTTCAAATCCGCCATAACTATTTGCAGGCCGTGAAGGATTTCGGCGGCACCATCCTGGCCGAAGAAAGTCACGGTCTTTACTTTCGCCTGGATAATCTTGATGGAAGCAGCACTTATGTTTCGGTTTGGGCCCCTGGATCAAAGTATCAGGTCACTGCTGTGACCCCATCCATCCTATAAAATTGGCTTGATCATAATGCCGGCCACTTTGCTTGGAAGCGGTAATATTTTATGCGCTTTTGAATGAGGTCTGTTGCTTGGGGTGGCGATGGGTATTCACAGCGGCTGCGCCGCATTGGAATGCCTGACTACGTTACAATGGATGCAAGCATTATGCTTGACTTTATTACAAGATTAGTGTCAAATATCTCTTACCTTATACCAATCAACATGGGCAGAGAAAAAAGACCAGAAACCATTGATTCTGAGAGGTGCAAGGCAAGTAGGAAAAACGACTGCTATTCACCTTTTTTCAGAATGATTCAATATGAAGGGTTGCTCATACCAGTTGAAGTAAAATTTGCTGCAACGGGTCGGCTACGCTCTCTCCATTACTTTTTAGACCGCGCACCTCATAAATATGCCGTAAGAATTTATTCCGGAAAATTAGAAATTAATCAAATCAAAACTCTTAACGGGAAAGAGTTCTTACTGCTAAACCTCCCAGTTTATTTAACTGGTTCTATTGCAGGATATTTAAAATGGATGATATCCAGTGCCAAACCAATCCAACAATCCAAATGAAGCGGATAGACCGCTTATTTGGGGTGTTGTTCTTTCACGGCGGATAAACCGCAGATTTTCATGTTCTTTCACGGCGGCTGAGTTGCATTAGGTATGTCTCGGAAAATAACTATGATTAGAAAAGCAAATGAATCTGATTGCATCAATTTGGTAGCGCTTTCTTTAGAGGTGTGGCTTCAAACTTATTCCATGGACGGTATCCGAACCGAAAACTCGAAATTTGTATTATCTACTTTTACTGAGGCGTATTTTAAAAAAGTATTGCTCGACCCCAAATATAGTTTATTGGTGTTTACCGAAGGAATTTACCTAAGAGGGTATGTGCTTGTAAATTTAAATTCTCAATTTGAAAGCGAAGAAAACGGTTTTGAAATTGAAAAGCTTTATGTGCAAGGACCTTTTCAAAGCCGCGGTATTGGTAAAAAGCTTTTATTAGAAATAAAGACAAAATATGGAAATAAGTTTTGGCTTTATACTTGGGTTAGAAATAAATCTATAAATTTTTACAAAGAATTTGGGTTTGAAGACATAGGTCAATATAATTTCAAATTGGGAAATGACATTATTGAAAACCGTGTGTTGGCCTATGGCCGTACCTAACCAACAGCCAAACGGTTTGAGAAACTGGGGGCACCATGATTAGAAAGATATTAACCGGGCTAATGGCCATTGTTGCTGTTATGTTTGTGATTGTCGGATATGGATACCGGTCCGCCACTAAGCTTCCCGACAATAACCCGGAATCATTTTTGGCATCAGGCAAGAAGGCAGGGAAAGTGGTGGTGTGTATCGGAGACAGTATTACACACGGCAGGGTGAGCCATAACTATGTAGATGAATTGGAAAACCGTTACAGGGACAGGGATGTCTCGTTTGTGAATGCAGGTATCAACAGCCAGTTATCCTACAACGTTTTACAAAGGATCGATCAGGTGGTCAAATGCACCCCTGATTTCATCACGATTCTGATTGGCACCAACGACGCGTCGGCAACCTTGAATGAAAAGAACGCCGCCAGATATGTCAAGAAGCAGAACCTGCCCCGGGTCCCCCATCGCCATTGGTATGAGGAGAATCTGACCGCCATCATCGATATCCTCCAAGAAAAAACCACAGCAAAAATAGGATTGTTCTCCCTGCCGCCCATTACTGAAGATAGAGCACACAATGGCTACCAGAGGACGGCAGAATACTCCGGATTTATCAAACAACTGGCCGAGCAGCGCAATCTGGTTTATCTCCCCCTGAATGAATTGATGGATGAGATTCTAAAAAAAAAGGACGGTCAAATGAAAAGTTCATACGTGGCAGGGGAATCCGGTTTTATGTACAAGGCTATCTTCAGCCGTTACATTCTGCGCCAAAGCTGGGATGAGATTGCAGAAAGCAACGGTTTTGTTTTTTTAACAGATAACCTTCATCTCAATCGCAGGGGAGCCCTAATGGCAACACAATTGATAGACGATTTTTTGGCTAAACATATTGCGTCTCTCAATCGACGGTCATTTTAAGGCAGATAATATAACATGTATAGTAATTTAATTTTATGGAGGTAATTATGAAGGTCGTAACAATGACGATGTTGTCGTTGGCAATGCTTATCTTTGCCATACCTGCACACGCAGTCACTTCAAAATGTGAAGAATGTCATACCAAGTTGACACCAGGCATTGTGAAAGATTTTAATCGAGGTGTTATGTCGGAAGAATTGACCTGTACGGCATGTCACGGGGACGGTCATATGGGTGATGATGATGTTGCTAAAGCGAAACTGCCCACCATATCCACTTGTCAGGAATGTCATGAGGATCAGGCCGGTCAATATTTAAGTGGAAAACATGCCAAAGGACTTCTTCCGATTACAGCCTTTCCGGGATTTGCACACAAGCAACCTAAGGCGTTTATTGCCGGACAAAAAGGATGTAACGGCTGCCATAATTTAGGCATAGTCAATGAAAAAAGCAGAACAGAAGGGCTTGCTGGTGAGTTTAGAAGTCATTTTAAATATGGAATGGATTGCCAGAATTGTCATACCAGACATGCATTTTCTAAGGCAGAAGCCCAACAGCCCGAAGCCTGTATGCAGTGCCACACAGGATTTGACCATGCGCAATGGGAAATGTGGACCCGCTCAAAACATGGTGCCGCATATATGACGAACAGAAAAGCCGAAAGAGGGCCAACCTGCCAAAAATGTCATATGTCTGGAGGAAATCATAGAGTCATGACCGCATGGGGATTCTTGGCGGTCAGGCTCCCGGAAAAAGATGCAGAATGGATGGGGTATCGCGTCAGCATCCTGAAAGCGCTTGGGGTACTCGACAGTAAGGGAAAACCAACAGCTCGACTGGATGTGGTGAAGGTTGCTGACATGGCGCGTCTAACCGAGAAAGCCTTCGATGCTGAGCGAAATGCGATGGTGAACACTTGCAAAGAATGTCATAGTGAAACCTATGTCACCAAGAGTTTAGAAAACTCAGATCAAATGATCAAAGCGGCTGATAAAATTTTTGCTGAAGCAATTGAGTTGATTACAAATCTATATAAGGATCAACTTCTGGCTTCCACAACAAATGCGGCAACATCTCCATATCCTGATCTTTTGACCTTCTATGAGGTAGACTCTCATATTGAAGAACTTCTCTATGAAATGTTTATGGATTATCGCATGAAGACTTACCAGGCATCATTTCATTTAATGCCTGATTATACCACGTGGTATGGTCTGGCTAAGATGAAAGAGACCCTTGTGGAGATGAAGGATATCGATAAACAGTTACGGGCAGACGTAAGAAAATAAGGTGCCGTCCTTAGATTCGAGTCAGTAACCTTTTATAAAAAAACCCATGCCTTTGTAAAGGTATGGGTTTTTACGGGAGTTCCAGGGATACCATACAGAATTATAACTAAATAATACACCGGATAAACCGGTTATTATAACGAACACACTCTAACTTTTCTTTTGTAAAACGCATTAATAAGATCGGCCCATTTGAATTGAAACTTGCAGAAATCCATATTGTGACTCTACTTTCAATTTTAAAACATTTTTTCATTGAGATTTAAGATGACTGATTCATTGATTCAAATAGTTTGCCCGAGTGGCAGTGCGAAAAACCGCCTACCCAAAGTCAAGCTTAATGACAATCCTTTGTGTGGGAAGTGTGGGAAACCTCTTCTTTCAACAAGCCCTATTGTGGGTAGCGACAAAAGTTAAGAAGATGTTGGCGATACCCGGGCCAAAAATGGATAAGGCGGCCCTGTCGGTAAGCAGGGGACTTGCAAACTGGCCGGCAAACAGAAAACTCGTGACCACGGAAGTGCCCACCGTACCCGAGGACTCCGCAGCCTTAAGGGTTACGCCATTCATGATTAACGGTACCAGGATCCCAAAACCAATGCCATTTAAAATCAGAAAACAGAACAGTGGAACAGTGGAAGGATATGCCGACAGGCCATAAAATGAGATGGCAAAACCGCTTAGGAATAAAAATTCAATTACCTGATCAAAATAACGTGAAATATCAAGTACTTATAAAAATCTAGACTTTTACATTATAGTATGAGATAGTTACGGTGCAATCTTTATCAAAAATTTAAGAGGCACCGTGAATGAAAAAAAAAAGAACACCTGGTCCAAAACCATTGTCACCTTATCCTGCTGAAATTGAAAAACTTATCAAAAAGACTTATTTGACGCTGTCAGAAAAAGACAGGCGAGCATATGCTGCAATAGAAGCGTTAAAATTACCGAGAGGTGGAAAAGCGTATATCGTTGAACTTTTTGGTTGCAGTAGAAATACCTTAGTTCGCGGTATCTCTGAAATAAAAAAACCGGAAATGGTTGTAAAAGACAGAACTCGAAAGAAGGGGGCTGGACGAAAACCAGTTATAGAAATAATTGAAAATATAGACGAAGTCTTCCTCAAAGTTATTGACGACCATATCGCTGGGGATCCTATGGATGAAAGAATTCGTTGGACCAATTTGAGCCACAAAAAAATTGCAGTAAAAATGAAAGAGGCGGAAATTATTATCAGCGTAACTGTGGTTAAAAAGCTGTTAAAAAAACACGGGTTCACAAAACGAAAAGCCTTTAAGAATAAGCCCATTGGGACTTCTAAAAATCGTAATGAGCAATTTGTAAAAATTAACCAGTTAAAAGAGCAATATCTCAAAGACGGCAATCCGGTTGTCAGTATGGACACAAAAAAAAAGAGCTTTTAGGTAATTTATACAGGGATGGCCATGTATATACTACGGGTGTAATTGAAGTCTATGATCATGATTTTCCATATCTTGCTGATGGGATAGTAATTCCGCACGCCATTTATGATTTAAAATTTAACAAAGCCCATGTAAACATTGGGGTTAGTAAAGATACAAGTGAGTTTGCCTGTGATTCGATAAGGATCTGGTGGGAAGTTTATGGCAAACTTCAATATTCGAATTGTACTTCCATCCTCATACTTGCAGATGGTGGTGGTAGCAATTCAAGCCGCCACTATATCTTCAAAGAAGACTTGCAGAAGCTTGTAGATGAAATCGGAATAGAAATAAGGATGGCACATTTTCCTCCTTATACATCAAAATGGAATCCTGTAGAGCATCGGCTATTCCCCCATATTACAAGATCTTTAAAGGGTGTCATCCTAAAAAGTCATGATTATATAAAAGAACTGATTGAAAATACGACTACACTAACGGGTTTAAAAGTTAAAGCCCACATTATAAAAAAAATCTATAAAACTGGGAGAAAATATGCTGATAATTTTAAAGAAACCATGAGAATAGTTTTTGATGATTGTCTGGGGCAGTGGAATTATAGAGCGATACCGGGAAAAGGGTAATTATAGTCAGTTTATTTTATTTTTATTCCTTAGGCTTAATATAGGAAGCCATGGGCTTATAATTTTATTCAGGCGGCCAAAGACAAGACCGGTTAAAAAAGAGGAACCCGTCATAACGGCCATTGCAAATCCTGCCCACAGATCCGCGATGATCCCGGTGGACAGCGGCATGAGAATCCCCACCCCGATTTTGAAATCAGCTTACGCAGCTTTATCCCATTATCTTTATGCTCCTTAAAAATTTCAGCCAGAAGCCCAACTGAATACACTTATATTGTTGTTATTTGTATTGAACCAGTGTCTTTATCGGAAGGAATAATAACAAGGGTTTGCCATTGAGGGAGATAAATCCAAACTGTTCATAGTATTCTTTGGTATGGAGATCTTTTGCGTCGACAAAGAGTCCAATTATGCCAACATTTTCTGAAATAAGAATGACTTTTTCAACAGCACTCCCTATTAAATAATTCCCATAGCCTTTGTGCTGGTATTCTTTTGATACAGCAAGTCTTGCCAGTTTTAAAGCAGGAACTTGATCTGGATATTTTTTAGCGAGAATAGGTGGTAAGTAATCCGTTTCAACTTCACAAATCGACAGGGTGTAAAATCCAAGGATTTGTTTTGAGTTTTCATCATTAATCAACACAAAGGTGCGGGACATACCTTTAGTAATGTGCTGTATAGCAGTCTTTTGCAGAAATATATTTAATTGGGTGTTTCCACAGTCAAACCGCTTTCTGTCATGCGATTTATCCAAAAGCTCGATCTTTATCATTTCAAATCCTGCTTATACTGTTTCATTGCTTGAGCCAGTTTGGGATTCGCCTTTGGAGGGTTTTCAATCAATTCAAACAAATGCCGAGCAGATTGTTTATTTAACCTAATTTTATTTTCATTTTCAATAATGGCCTGGGCTTTTTCAAGCGCTGCGTTCACTATAAATTGATTTAATGTAGACCCCGTGATTTCCGATGCCTCGGTTAATGTGTTATAGACCTTGGGTGATATCCGCGCTGAGACACGAGCGGTTTTAGTTTCAGCGTTCATTTTTGAGTCCTCTCCTAATTATTTGTATTTTATGGTTTGCTTTTTAATTGTTCCATATACTATATGTCATTGGTGCCATTTTGGCAACAAACCTAATATAAGATTTTTGAAAGGCAGAAAGTTCCAAAAAAGATCAATCTGGTAATAAATGATTGAGGATTAGTAACATCAAGAATGACATTGAATCGTTAATTATTGAATTAACCAAACAAAATATACCACCCGAAAAAATTGGAAGTTTAAAAGATGCAATTGAGGCAGATCAAGATGCACCTGAACACAAAAATCAGGCATTCGGAAACAATGTAAGTAAATGGTTTAGAGATATGAGTACGAAAGCTGATACTGCTACCTGGAGAATCAGCGAAGGAATGGCTGCTGGAACTGCGGCTGGTATCCTTTTAAATATACTCAAAACTTACTATGGGTGGGCATAATGGGTGATTGTATAATCAGTTTGGCCACATACAAATAGAAACGATGGTGATGTGGAATCAACTGAATTAATTTTAAAAAAAATAAAAGAGGCTAAAGTGAATGATTATTGACAACAAGCCAAAGGCACCGGGCGAAACGGTGATTTAGCTTATGCCTCATATACAAAAGGAGTTCTTTTATGTTTAAAGATATAATGCCAAAAATGCTTAACAAAAAAGCTGAAAAATCAAAATGGGAAAATATTTTGAATAATTTAGGTGAATTGAATGGAAAAACAATCGGTGACATTGGTTCTGGTGGAGGGTTTTTTACGTTAAAATTTTCATGTGCAGTTGGTGATTCTGGAACAGTTTACGCAATAGATAATGACAAAACAAAACTTGAATTCGTAAAAAAATTTATTGAATCAAATGGACAAAGCAACGTTGAAACAATTTTATGCAACGATCATGAAATTCCACTAAATCAAAATTCAGTTAATGTTTTCTTCAGCAGAAATTCTTTCCATCATATTTCAGACCCAGAAAAATACTTTCACAATTTAAAACATTTTTTAAAAGACAAAGGGAGAATTGTCATTATTGACTACAAAAAAACAAAGAAAATTAATTTTATTAATTTGTTTGGTCATTGCTCATCTGAACATAGTATTTTAACCGCAATGGGGAATGCTGGGTATAAGCATCTTGGTTCCTACACTATTGATGAGGATCAATCGTTAAATCTCTTCGAAAAGGACTGATGTCAGCATAACCCGTCATTCCAGCGGACGGCTTAGGCCACCACTGAATTTTAAAATTTGTAATATGGGCAGTCCTTATTTGAAATCAGAGATGCAAGAAGAGGTAATATGAATGGATAATTATTTTTTAAAAAATTGCTTACCAGGCTGTCTTATAAAATCAATTATATTGGCAGTTCTCACAAGTATCATGCTCGTTGGGTGCAACTCAAAAGTTGAAAAAACCACCATTTATTTTGGTGGGGATATCCTCACTATGAGTGATTCTGCTGATAAAACGGTTGAGTCAATTTTAATAAAAGATGGAAAAATTGTTGCCACTGGTTCAAAAGAAGATATTTTCAAACAAAGAAAGCCGGACACAATACTGGTTGATCTTAAAGGCAAAACGCTAATGCCCGGTTTTATTGCGGTTCATACGCACCCTGATCTTTCAGCTTATCTACACAGCTTTGTCGATCTCAGTGGTTTTACAAATAAAACTCCGGAAGCGGTTTGGGACAGATTAGATAAAGCGGTTAAGAAAACGCCAAAAGGGAAATGGATCTTTTGCAAAGGATTTGATCCTATGTTGGTCAAGGAACTTAAATCGCCTGATATAAAAAAATTAGATACAATTGCTCCGGATCATCCGCTTGTTATTATTGCGCAAAGTCTTCATTCCGGATGGGGGAATTCTCTTGCTTTTCAGGCAATGGGCATTACGGCAAAGACTCCCGATCCGGCGCCTGGCAGTTTTTATGAAAAAGATAACAACGGAAAACTTACCGGGTTTATTTCAGAGATAGCGGCGATAAAACCATTTAGTGCAGTGGCGGTTAAAGAATTTGATATTGTACAAAATACTGTTAACGTTTTCGATGCGTATATGGAGAATGGTTTTACCTCCATTACAACAATGGGGTTGTTCGCAACGGATAAAAAACCGTTTCTTCTTAATGAGCATTTATCAACAGACCACCCCAGGTTAATACATAAAGTTCTGGACTTAATCGGGATGCTGCCGGACAAAAAACCAACCGTAAGACATTTTGTTTATATCAAGCATGATACGCCCTTTCTTGTTCCCGAAACCGTAGAAAACGGAGATGATTTTTTTAAGGTTGTTGGAATAAAGCTTTGGTATGATGGTTCGCCATACACCGGTTCAATGTATCTAAAACAGCCGTATCTGAATTCTGAATTAATGCTTGAAGGGCTTAATATACCGCGCAACCATTATGGCAGCACTGTTATTAAAAAAGATGACTTTTATAAGGCTATCAAAAAATATCATGATTTAGGATGGCAGCTGAGTGTTCATTCCCAGGGAGATAAATCAACGGAAGAGGTTCTGGAATTAATGGGCAAGATGCTTTCCGGATCAGACAGAAAAGGTCACAGGCACAGGATTGAACACGGTGTTCTTATGCCGCCCGAGCTTCTCGGTGAAATGAAAAAATTGAACATGACAGTCAGTTATCATATTAACCATCTTTATTATTATGGCCTGGCGTTAAAAAATGAGATTCTTGGAGATGAACGGGCAGAAAAAATGCTGCCCGTAAATAGTACAAAGAAATCGGGTGTAATATTTTCTCTACATGCGGATGCGCCGATGTATGAAGAAGATCCGCTAAGTCTTCTTCAAACGGCTGTAACAAGAAAAACGAGAGAAGGAACCGTCATTGGTTCGAATGAAAAAATATCAGTTATGGATGGTTTAAAATCTTTGACTCTTTATTCGGCATGGCAGCTTCATATGGAAAAAAAGATAGGAAGTCTGGAGCCGGGAAAATATGCCGATCTTGTTATTCTGGATAAAAATCCTTTGCATGTGCCCCATGAGAACCTGAGGGATATAAAAGTAGTAAAAACAATTATAAATGGGGAGGTTACCTGGGAACAATAGTGACTGGACAATAATTTCAGATTTTGGAATAGTCTATAAACTCAAATTTGCGATATCAATAGTGCTCACAAGCTTTATGGCAGCTTTGTTTGAATCCTACATTGAAAATCACTCGGATGTGTCATTCAGCCATAGTCTTTGTCCATCATGCACTAAAAAACTGTACGGGAACGAATCTTGGTATTCATCACTCGGAGAAGAATAAGCCCTAAACGCCTTCATGGCATAGGGCACCTGCCGGCGGCCTTCCATTTCAGCCCGAGTAAGATCTTCCACATAGTTTAAAAACCGTTTCTTATCCACACCGGAGCAGGAAATGTTTTAGGATAATTATAAATTTTTTGTCACGAATTGTAATGTAGTTCGGAAATGATCTGCATTGAAATTATGGCCTGGAGTGTTGCATCGCAATGAAAAATATAGGATAAAGATACCCATCGTATGCCCGAGGCCGGGATTGACAATCAAATGGGTCTATATAAGGGGAGTTTTTTAGCAAAATGGATGACAAACCCAGCTATGAGAAATTGGAGCGAAGAATAGAGTCGCTGGAAAAAGAGAATAACCTACTTCAAAAACAATGTAGACGCGTTATAAAAGTGTCTATCGATGGTCCACAAAAAAACTCTGAAAATAAACAATTAAATCTGGATCAAGACCGGTTTTTGTTTGAATCGATTCTTTCTAATCTTCAATGCATCACTTATCGGTGCGTCATGGACAAAGACTGGACCATGATGTACATGAGCTCCCATGTGGACACCTTGACAGGGTATCCGCCGAAAGACTTTCTCCATAATGCGGTTCGAACGTTTGAAAGTATCATCCACCCAGATGATACCCGGTATGTTACCCGGGCCATCCGTGACGCGGTAAAATTGAGAGAACCCTGGAAAATTGAGTACCGGATCTGCCATAAAGACGGGAAAATCCGATGGTTTTATGAAAAAGGCAAAGGGACGATTGATTCAGAGGGCCAGGTCAAATACCTGGACGGCTTTATCATCAATATCACCACACGCAAACTGGCGGAAATAAACTTGAAGGAAAGTGAGGAAAAGCACCGGATCCTTCTTGAAGAACTCAGGTACCGTAGCATCATAGCCACGGCCATCGCAAAAGCCTCCAGTTTTTTTATTTCCCTGGATAAAGTGGATTACCAAGCCATACTCAGAACAATGGGAGAGAGTATTTCCGCCAACAGGATTTACATTTTTGAGATAACAGGCGATGGCCGTAACCTTTCCAATACCTATGAATGGTGTGCCAAAGGAACAGCGCCCCAGATAGAAAAACTCAAGAAACTCGATGCCCAGGACTTTTCATGGTGGACCGACCAATTGCAAGGTGGAAAGAACATTGTCATAGAAGATGTGGCCGGTCTTTCCAGCCAGGCGGCCGCTGAAAAACAGACCCTCCAGAGTCAACAGATCCAGAGCCTTGTCTGTGTTCCGATCTGGGCAAAAGGGAAAAAACTATGGGGATTCATGGGGCTTGATGATACACAAAAAACCCGCAAGTGGACGAAAACAGAGATCAAGGCCCTACAAATTTTAGGAGAGATGATCTCCGGTGACCTGGAGCGCAAAGCATCTGAAAACAGGCTGGAGTTTGAAAGAAAGCAATTGCTGTCGATATTTGACAGCCTGGACGGAAATATTTACGTATCCGATCCCCATACATATGAAATACTCTATGCTAACAAGGCCTTGAGAAATTATTTTGACAGCGAGTTGACCGGCAAATTGTGCTACAGGGAATTTCAGGGCTTTGATTCACCCTGTTCTTTCTGCAGCAATAAACAGATCCTGGAGGAAAAACCAAAAGTTTACCGATGGGAATTTTACAATCCCATGATGGACAAAACATTTTCCATCATGGACCGGATCATTACCTGGCCGGACGGGCGTGATGTCAAATTTGAACTGGCCATTGACATAACAGAAAAAAAACAGATTGAATCCCATCTCAGGCAGGCCCAGAAAATGGAGGCAATCGGCACTCTGGCAGGGGGCATTGCCCATGATTTTAATAATATCCTTTCCGGCATTTTTGGATATCTTCAGCTGGCCAAATCTCATATCCTGGAGCCGAAATTGGCTGAAAAATACATCGAAAGGGTTTCAGAAGGGGCCAAACGTGCCACCCTGCTGATCAAGCAGATTCTGACCTTCAGCCGGCAAACAGGATATGACCGTCAGCCCTTGATCGTATTTGCCCTGGTCCAGGAAACCTTAAAACTGCTCCGGTCCGTGATTCCCTCCAACATTGAAATCAAAAACAATATTTTTTCAAAAGCCATGATCCTTGCAGATTCAACCCAAATCCATCAGCTGGCACTGAACCTGTGTACCAACGCTTATCAGGCAATGGGCAACCGGGGCGGGGTATTGACCATCGGTCTGGATGAGGTTGACCTTGGAAAGGGCCAATTGGACCAGGAAAAAAATATGTTGCCTGGAAAATATTTAAAATTTGAAGTCTCGGATACCGGACCCGGCATCGAAAAAGCCATTCAAAATAAAATATTTGACCCCTATTTTACAACAAAAAAAACGGGCAAAGGAACGGGGTTGGGGCTCGCCATGGTCGCAGGAATTGTCAAAAAGCATAATGGATTCATAACAGTGTCCAGTCAACCCGGAGAGGGTGCTAGTTTCAAGGTTTTTCTACCGGTTATTGAATACAAATTGTCTGTAGAAAAACCAACAGAGGAAAATGTCACCTCTCACAGCGGAACGGAAACCGTCATGCTCGTGGATGATGAAATAGATATTCTTGTTTCATTGGAAAAAATCCTGACCGATCAGGGATATACGGTGTCAAGCTTTGAGGACGGACAATCTGCTTTGCAGGCGTTTTTAAAACATCCAGATAAGTTTGATCTGATTATCACCGATATGACCATGCCCCGGATGTCAGGAGGCAAATTGTCCAAGGAAATTTTAAAAATAAAACCAGATATCCCGATCATCCTGTGCACTGGATTCCATGAAACCTTTACCAGGGAAGTCGCTCTGGGAGCCGGAATACGTGAATATGTCCCAAAGCCCATACAAGGCGGTGAGCTGTCCAAACTGGTCCGGGATCTGCTCGATGCATTAAAATAAATTGGCCTTCAAAGGACTAGGCTCAAACGGTTTTTACGGCCAGCATGAGAGGTGGAACGCTGACCCGTGAGTCTGCCTTAGATAACCGAAAGAGTAATCGAAAAAGGGGAGGGATATCATACCATGACCTATTATTGGAAAATTCGTCGTTTAACAACAAAACACCGCAAACATTTAGCCCAACGCCTACTCTCTCTCCGCGCTGGGCTTCGCAAGCAGGTAACGGAAAAGAGAGATGTTGGTGAACTGAAGATCGCTACCTGGAACCTCAAGCATTTCGGCGGTGCTGGCGGTTACAAGCGGAGCACAGAGTCTCTCCTTTACATTGCTGAGATTATCGACCATTTCGATTTGGTTGCTATCCAGGAGGTTAAACGCGATCTTACGCAACTCAAGTCTTTACTGTGGGATTACCTCGGCAGCGAATGGGATTATGTTGTCTCAGACATCACCGAGGGGAGTGCTGGAAACGACGAGCGTATGGCTGTCCTCTATCGAAAGGAACGAGTTACATTCAGCCGGGAAGCAGGTGAATTCGTTCTGCCACCAATTAAAAGTGAAACCGGTTCCGTCGCTCCTCGTCAACTCGCGCGCTCACCTTTTTATATTGGTTTTCAGGCTGGTTGGTTTAAATTCAAGCTCTGCTCGGTACACATTCACTACGGCGCCAAATCAGGAGTGGATAGAAATCTCCGAACCGAGGAAATAAAAGACCTGGCACAGCAGCTCAGGACGCGAAGCGATAATGAACGCAGACGTGAAATAAAGTATGCCAAAAAGAAACAATACGACATTACCCCGAGCGCTGCGAACTACATACTGCTTGGTGATTTCAACATTCATGAAGGGAGTCCATCTAAAGCTGCGTTAACCGACAACGGATTCGATGTGCCGGACGATATTGAAAAAGTCTACACGAATACCGGTGCAACGAGAGAGCCCTTTGACCAGATTGCAGTACGAATCAAGGACAAGCGTTTCAAGCAGGGTTCCGGCGGCGTCCTGGATTATCGCGAATTTATCTACCGGGACGGCCCAAGCGAACCCGGCTCAACCAAGGACAGCGATTTTTACAGGACGCTGAGCCTATCTCATGTTGAGAAGATCAAGGAAAAGGAGCAGATTTTGAAGGATCAACCTAAGATCAAACTGGAAAAAGCTGCGAAGAAGAGAGCGAAAGCCAAGACAGAGTCGGCTACAAAACAGAAGAAACTGAATGAACAGGCTGCAAAACTGGAGAAAGATGCCGGGGAATTGAAGGAGAAGTTTAAGGATAAGGTATTCCTTGAAAAATACATCAGCGATGGGGTTCATGACTACTTCAAGGGGTATTACCGGAAGAATCAAATATCGGATCACTTACTCCTCTGGACTTCGTTCAAGATCGACTACGCCGACAACTATCTCGAAGGGTTTACCACGTCCGACTTCTAAAAATCAGGAGTTGCCAAAAACGGGAAATACACGGGGTCACATCTTGAATTATGAATTAGGGTTCTGGAAATGAGATATATATCAACAATCAAAATCCACCGGGCGAGTTTGTTATTTGTGGTGTTCGGTGTCAACTACCATACACCAGGAGGAGAATATGCCCCTTGTTAAAATAGAAACGAGAAATCCTGGAGTGCATCTCAGAAGAAGGAAATAATGGAAGCCATCCATTCGGCTATCCAGCAACGAAACCGAAGTTGAAAACAACGAGTCGGGGGAGGAGGTTGTTGATGTTGCAGAATATTTTGGTGACAGCTCAATCAGGCTCGCGACTAAAATTTCATACCATCAACTATCTAAACGATTATTTAAAACAGATGAGAAGGGTATAAAACCAGAGGGTTCATTGCTTTATCTCTGAATAGGAGTTGTATAAATGTTTGTTACCAAGTCCAAGGGAAAGATAAAATTACCACAGCCGCGTCCCATCGCCAATAAGCATTCACGGCTGATTGGGTTAAAATTTGACAAATCGACCGGAGAAACCATAGAGCATGACGAAGAGGTGGTTCTTGTGATTTGGCGTCATAAGAACCTTATGACGCCGGGGCATGCCGCCATGAAGTTAAAGAGAATAGATGAAGACGATGAGAAGGTTAAGCGCTTCGACTATATCAGCTGGTGGCCTAGCGGAGGTGCGGCGGATGCCGAGAAAGCAACAAGGGTTGAGAATAAGGGAGGGGTGAAATCGGCAGTCCTGCCAAATTTTCAGGCAAGGCACGGTGCAAAACATGACAATTACTGGATAGATCAGCACGCTGAGATGTCCGAGGAAACAAAAGTTGCAATTTACGCGTCCTATTTTTACAGAGCGTTCTGCACAAATGATCCCGGCCATGCCAAATTCGGGTTGAAAAAAATTTGGAAAAATGCAGAATCTTTTCATCCAACCTTTAAAGAAATGGGGTTTACCGAGTATTTCGCAAATATGGATACCATGGTAAAGAACAGTAAAATAGGACTTCGCAGTAACCATAAAGTTAAAAAGGGATCGGCCTATGCTAAGGGACGTGAATTTGATCTTGATAAGGTCAAAAGTAATATTAAAAGTTGGACAGAGGTCTTAAGTGTCGGTAAACTTCCCGACGTAAAAATTTACCTTCCCTGCGCTTACATCAGAAGGATAGAAACGGAGGATGAAACCAAATTTCTCCCTGTCTGGGGGCTCTCTCTGGATTCTATCCAATTTTCCTGGACACTTTTCCAGGGCAGACCCAATCAACACTGGCAGATGATAACCAACCAGATTAACTGTGCATCTGTGGTGTGGAACCGTCTGATGGATGGTTTTGCTGATGTTATCCTCAAAGGGAAAACCCAGTCACTTGCGACCAAAATACGTTCAAAATTATTTTTGCAGCCCAATGATATTACCACGTTGGGTGACAAACTCCACGATGCCTTCTCAAAGTTGAACAATATGCAGGGGTTTATAGAAAGAGAAGCGCTAAAACGATATGCTCAAATTAAGGTATTGGATGAAGCCAATAAAAAAAAGATGAAGTCACTGCCTGGGAGTGACAAAATCAAGAGGCAGGTCAAGTCACTGGCTGAGCCCCCAAAGTCACCGAGTATAACTGAGACGGGCGGCCTGGAGATGGTTTTTCTTGATACCGGGCATTGGCGTCTTATGCTGACTTATAATCACTGGCGAATGATAAGTAAAACTAAAAAACCCAGGTCCAGTCAGCTTCGTAGCATCGACAGCCTTGTTAGGCAATATGAGCGTGCGCGTGACGAGATCACTCCTGAAGAAGAGATACAGTTGATCAATTCCCTTTCTACCAGTAGAAAAATGATTGAGGGGCTCAAATCTCTATTGGAAAAGGTAAAAAATAAACAGCCCACGGCTTTCCGGGAAAAATCATTAACCGATAAAATGAATTTTGCCCGAAAGATGATGGAGATTAATTTTGAAACAGTAATCAAAGCCAAACAAGAAAGACTGAACGTATTGATAAAGCTGTTAGAGGCGATACATAAATATGTCAACAAGAGAAATCCCTTGGATGACCGTTTACCCTCTGTACTTTTTTTAGGTAAATGTGTTGGCTGGGGAGCATATGAAACCATCCGCTTTAAGCATGTTTTGCTCATAAGGCCGATCTCCCAAGATTTTTATGTTAATGATATGGACAAAAGTATTGATTTGGAAGATGATGATACCCCTGCGATCATCGTGCCGCCTTCCTGCACGGTAATATCCGCTTTATAGCCGCCTTGGAATCGATAGCAGATGTTGAAACTATAGGAACGTATATCACCAATGAACCCTGAACGGCGGAGATTTCCGCGTATTCAGTTAAATAAGGGCGAGTTACATTGTGCGGGAAGCAAATCACGAAAGAGTTGAAACCATCATTGGTATCCTTTATAACAGCATAAAAGTACTTTACTCTTCTTGCTGGGAAAATACCTCCTAATCAGGGAATGGCTCCAGCAAGTGTAAGGCACAGATGAAGGACGCCCCATAATTTTAATAAAATTACAGACAAGGAACGAACAGATGAAAATTGAAGAAACCCTGAAAAATATCGGAAAGGAAATGTGCCAGGAAGGACACCTGGTGGATGTGCGGATAGGTCTTGGTTATACCTGCGTTGAACTGCAGGACGGCGCTGCTGGCATCGCCTGGACACCGACACGGAGCGCGGGTTCTTCCTGCACTCACATGCCCAAAGCGGGCACCATGCAGAATTTCTCCGAACTGGAGTCAATTAATCTGCTCAGCAGCAACAGCCATCTTGAACGGGCCATAGGGCTGGCGACGTTTAACGCGGTAAACTCCAGACAAAAACGAGATTACAGCGACGCGGAAGCCATTTCCATGCTCAACATCCAACCTACCGACAGTGTGGTGATGGTCGGTCATTTCGCCCCCCTTCTCCCAAGGATAAAAAAAACCGGATGCACGTTTCACGTCATTGATCTTGATTCAGCAAAACCGGGTATCAACGACCTGAGTGAAGGTCCGGACCTCCTCGCCAAATGTGATGTCGCCATTCTGACTGCCACCAGTATCATCAATGGAACAATTGATGACCTGTTGAGCCAGTTGAAGAGGAATCGGGCTGCGGTTCTCCTCGGCCCGTCCACACCTGCCTGTCCCGAGGCCTTCCGTGATTCCAGAATCACCCAGCTCAGCGGATCAATGGTTACAGATCCGGAACCGCTCAAGAGAGTTATCTCTCAGGGCGGCGGCACGATGCTGCTGAAGAAGTATGTGAAGTTCGTGAATATGTCTGTGTAATTGAAGGGCGATGGGATTGTTGTCGGCACAGGGAAATCAGACTCCTGGTGCCGGCTTTTTTGATCTAAGCACAAGGCGGCCTTTCACGCCCAGAGAGAACCGATATTTTATCCCTGATCATGTCTGATATAGCACTCATTGATGTCACAAAAAAAGAAATCACTTGAAACGAAAAAGAAATGGAGATTTTTTTGTTATGAAACGGACAATCACAATTGGCTTGTCACTCCTGCTGTTCTCCTTGCTATGTGCCTGCAGCCAGCAAGCTAAAAAACAACAGAACCTCGGTTCATTATTACCGAAAAGTATCGGCGAATGGCAGCAGGTTCAGCTGGTCACCGGAACCGAAGCCCTGGAACAAATCAACAGCCTGCATGGCAAAGATATTATCGTAGAAGCCGGGGCCATCGGCACCTACCAGCTAACGGGAAAACGCCCCGCCATGATCTGGATATCACGCAGCAAAACCGCGGATCTGACCAGAGAGCAGGCTGAGGTCATGGCAGATAAAATGGTGAGCAATCCTCGTTCACCATTCCATGACCCAGAAACCTTTATCAGTAACAAAATCAAAGTGTATAAATTTCTTGGGATGGGACAAGTACACTATATTTTTTGCCAGGAACAATTGGGATATTGGATTTCAGCCCCACCAGAAGATGGAGAAAATCTGCTACTCTATTTCTTAAAAAATGGATGATTGACTCAATATGCAAAGAAAGGCCAGACAGATGATGGACAAAGAAATCCTTCTTTTAATGGGAGGATTTCATTTACTGGATGATAATCCTGCAGCGATACAACAAGTGATACAATCTCTACAAAATGCAGCAGTCAAGTATGTGTGTCCAACTCATTGCAGCGGTGACCTGGCCAAAGAAATGTTTAAGGAAAGTTTTAAGGAAAAATATATTGCGGGAGGAGTTGGGGAAAAAGTGAGCCTGCCAGATACCATTTTCAAGACATTCTGAAGGGGAAACTCCACCCCTCTATAGGTAAATGAACTTTACCCAATTCTAAAAGTAGTCGATGCCCTTGGAGTTTTTATAAAGCAGTCATCAAGTTGTATACTACCAAAAGTAATGAGAGGTGTTGAAAATTGTACTAAATCGCAGATAAATTTTGCAGAAGATACACTTGATTATGAATTTGATGAATTGTGTACAAAAATTATTATATTGAAAGATAAATATTCAAAATAAAAATTTATAAAAACTAACCAAAAATTAAACTTAATTTTTTTCGTTGCGCTCAAAAAACAAGTTAATAATTTGTTATGCTCCGGAGAAATTAAAAAAGGAATCCTCGTACCATGAAAAACATACCCAATTGTTTTTATCTTAAAAATATCATCCTGTTGTTGGTCATTCTCCAGGTTTTATCGGCTTGCTCACATATTTCACCACAACCGGTCATGCAGCAGGCCATGCTTGAACAGGCCTATTCAAATGCGATTGAAGATGCAAAAGTGGCACAGCAAAGTGAAATTTATAAAAATCTTGTGGCGATTGTGCAGTCAAATGACAATCTCAGGTGGGAAAAAAAGACAGGGGATGTTCTGGTCGTCACCTGGACCTCCTGGAACGGATATGATGATCATATCGGCAAACCTGTGGATTTATCCCGCCCGGTCTGGGTCACGGTTGCCCCTGAAATACAAATATTTTGCCGTAGACAGCCTATCCCGGCAGCTAATATTCCCCTGCGGCTTGAACAGCTTCTGGGCTTACCGCCGGGCAACGGAAAAACAAAGTTTGTGGAAATGTGGGTTTCCCCAAAGGATCTGTTCCGTCCATCCCCGGACCCTGAAATTAGCGACCATGAGGCTGAGCTCGATCTTCCTGAATCCCGAAGATATGTCACGGTCAGTCAGTCCCATCGGAAGTGGATAAACGACTTGATACAAACTTCATATGGCCCTGATGGATATCCATGGACAAGGCTGGGATATACATATGACTGGGGAAATCCGGACAATGAGATCGGCCTGAGTGAATTTGTAATTCGATCAGGGGCGACAGTTACGGTGAAGACAGTTACAGACACCCTGGGCTATTGTCAATAGTCTCTTCGGGGAGGAAAAAGTGTTGTGTTTAGACGGGGTCTGACCAAGATATGTAATTGATATTATGGATGTAATAATTATATTTGGGGTAAATTGTGGCCTTAAACGGCACTTTTTGATACTAAAAAGAGCAGTTTAAGAAAAGTAAGTCATAATGAATTCCGGAATATTCTACTTTTTTACAACCATAAAATGCACCGAGTAAACAGGTGCTTTTTATGTTATAGAAATAAACAATTTTGCAACAAACTGCAGGGACTGATTAAGTTAAAAAAAGGAGATAAAACTAAATGCCATGGATAAATAAAGAATTGTGTACGGGATGCCAAACATGCATCGATGAATGTTCTGTCGAGGCAATTTCGATGGAAGAAGACATTGCCTTTATAAATGAAGACGAATGTATACGATGTGGGGTTTGTCATGATGTATGCCCAGAAAATGCAGTTCGTCATGACGGAGAACGAATCCCTGAAGAAGTGCAATATAATTTAGCTTGGGCCAAAAAATTGCTGACGCATGAATATTATTCCAATGATAAGACGAAACAAAAACAGCTTATCGAACGTTTGCAACGTTTTTTTACTAAAAATAAAAAAGTGACCGAACAAACCATAGAGCAGCTTAAAATTCTGCAGAATACGGAATACGCAGACTAAACCAAAATGGGAAATATTTTTTATAACATAGCTATTGCAGGGGCCGCCGGAAAAGCCTGCCGTCCCTGAACGCTGCGTTATGAGCATAAAACATACATGATACGAAAATTCCAACAATCGGATATTGATCAGGTCATCAGTATTTGGCTTGAATATAAGATGGGGTTGGACCAAGCAAACAGACGTAACTCATTGTTAATATATTTAAAATAATCTCAAATAACTCCTTTATTAGTCAAAACCCATAGAAGATAAAGGTACTGGGTAATAATGATATTTGCCAAGGAATTTCAGACGTGGGGGCAACTTTGGCCCAAAATTTAAAATAAATTAAAAAAGGCTTGACAGGAGGTTTCAAAAAGCCTTTTTGGGACATAGTAATAATATTAATATTAGGAGATAAATAGCATGGATAGAGATACCATATTGGATTTGGAGGAAGCGCCTCTCCTGGATATCGTGGAAAAAAATTTTAATGTCAAACTTGGAGGGTTGAGGGATGAGGAATATCTCACCCAGGCCTGGGGTATCATGGAAATTCTGGTTGAAAAGGGGTGGAGTTTCGATATGAGGCTTGAACGAAATTTAAAAAGAGTAGACGGATACAAATTCGACAACGGCCCCGGGACCATTTTTGCACAGCACGACTTCCAGCCCTATTTTGACAGCATGTGTGAAGGTATCTGTAAAACCTGTCTGATCGCCCTTGCACTCACCGAAGGTGTCATATAGTTTTATTTGGAAAAGCACGAAAAACAACTCTTAGCGGGTCCATTTTGATGCCAAAATAGACCCGCTAAGAGGCATAAAACACATATGCCACGAAAATTAAGATTTGTAATCAAGGGGTTAAAGTTTTTGATTTGGTCCGACCCCAAATATTTGAGAGCGGATAAATCTTTAATTGAAGAGGGAAATAATGACTAAGCTAGACGTAATTGGTTTGGGAACCAATGCCATCGACCAGGTAATTCAACTCTACCGTCTACCGGATGCAAATGCTAAGGTAATCTAAAACTTGCAACAATTGATGAATTAGAAGAGATGATATCATTGTGTGACCTTTTTATACCCTGCATTGGAGGGGCAAAGGACCTGACTCACAAAAGTCATCCCCTGGACATGGCAGTGGCGCTTCTTGAAAAATACAAAATCTCTAATGTCGCCATATCCCATGGTGAGCAAGGATGCTTTGTTGCAACAAAGCAGGATGTTAATACTTTTATAACGCGCACTCCGATCAGACAGGTACAGAACTTACTCAATAACCGCCATAGAAAGAAGCTGGGCTATCTTTCTCCGAATGAGTGCCTCATCAAAAAATGATACAAAAATAACTGATGTTGCACTTATTACTTGAATTCAGGTCTTTAATAATTTAGACCTCTCAAATAGAATAAGTGAGTAAGTGAATATTTATAATCACTTACTTGAGAATTAGGAGATGTGACATGATTAGATTTTCTGCAGCTGTCGCAAGGGTATTATGAGACTATCGGAAAGAATGATTAAAGCGGGTTGGGTAGTTACCCGTGATAGAAACGGATCATTTACGGTTTATGGCTCCGGAATGCAGGAGTATCGTTACGATTCAAGAACGGAGAGCTGGTCTGAGGATCTGCATACAATAGAGCTTTTACTGGAACAAGATTTAGAGGTAAATGCCTCTGTTAAAAGCTATCCATGGAAATCTCCCTTTGTTATTTCCTCTCGGCTGACAGCCTTGAATCACACTAAACAGACCTCTCAGCCTGTCCGTTACCTTTGTCAGGAAGGACTGGTATCAGAGAAAACAGTTCTGCATCTGGGTACCGGAATGGATCGTTTTGCCGGGGACGCACTAATAAAGGCGGGATGCCGGAATGTGACAGACTATGATCCCAACTTTTGTCCTGATCCTTCCGTCCTAGACAGGCAGTATGATATTGTGATGGCCCATTATGTAGTAAACATACTGCCACCGGAGGACAGAAGGCAGGTATACCGTCTGATTGCAAAAACTCTCCGGGACGGGGGCAATTCTTATTTGACGGTTCAAGGGCTTTGGCCTGTAGAGCATAAGTATGAAATAATTCGTCGCATAGAGGATGGTTATTTGATCAGAACAGGTTATAATACGACATTCCGAAAGGGATACAGCTCAGAAGAACTGCTGAAAGAAATAAAATCAGAGCTGGGAGGGACAGCCCGGCTTATAACTACATTTTACAGTAACACTCTGGCATCCTGGACAAAATAAGGTGTTTGGTTTTCCAATAGACGTAGAAAAGAGATCTTAGCGGCTCCATTTTGATGCCCACACAGGGCTTGGCTATATTCCGGGCGTATCATTTTCTTGACAAAGAGGAAGGTTTAATCCTAAGAACCCGCCATGAAAATAATCATCGCTTTGAATTTGGAGAATCACCAGGTCAATAAGATTTGCACCCTTGGAATATTTCTCGTGTTGATACTTATATCCGGGGCATTTGCCCCCCAGTATGCTGCTTTTGCGCGAGATACCAGCCAGCCTGAACTCTTTACGGCCATATACAGAGGAGACCTTGCCCGGGCCCGGGCCGCCATCGAAAGCGGCAGCGACGTGAACGGCATATATGACAGGGATACCATGCTGTGTTGGGCCATGCGCAACGATAACCAGGAAATAACCAAACTGATCCTCGGGTCGCCCAGGTTGGAGGTGGACAAGCGGGGCGTTTGGTATGACAGTTTTGGTGAGTGGGAACGCACTCCGCTTATCCTTGCCGCGCATATGGGACAGGCCCAAACCGTGTCCACGCTTCTGCAACTGGATGCCCAGGTGAACGCGCGCGGGTCGAAAGGAAATACCGCATTAATTAAGGCGGCACAGCGGGATCACACGGAAACCATCCGGGTGCTTCTTGCCCAGGGGAAAGGCATCAAAGTCGATGCCCAGACCAGGGGGGGCCGGACGCCGCTCAGTTTCGTTGTGGAAGCGGAAGACCTATCGGCTGTGACACTCCTCCACAGCCATGGTGCAAAAATTAACCAGCCGGACGGCCAGGGCGACTCCATGCTGATCGGAACGTTTCTGCACAAAAAATACGAGGTCTTGGATTCTCTTGTTGCCAAGGGCGCCAATATCAACATGGTGAATAATGGCGGCGTGACAACGCTGATGACGGCCATCACCCTCCTAGGCGGCGATGATGCAAAAACAGTTTTAACCTTTCTTGAAAAGTTCATCACATTCAAGCCGAAACTGGACCTGCAACAGATCAAAGGGGGCAATGGCGGTTATGCCGCCCTGCACTTGGCCGCGCGTTTTGGATATGTGGAGGGTGGCAAACTGCTGCTGGACAATGGCGCCAGCATCGACCTTAAAAGCCTGGCCACGGGCGGCACGCCGCTGCATAATGCAGCTGGTGCGAACCAGATCGAGTTTGCTAAACTTTTGATCAAACGCAAGGCAAATCTTGAGATTTTCGACAAATCCGGCGCAACGCCGCTTATTATAGGCGTTTTTCATGGGGATGCGGACATGGTGGAGGTTCTGGTGGATGCAGGTGCCAAGATCAACGTCAAGTCGCCGGTGAACATACTTGTCACCCCGCTGGTGTATGCCGCCTCCAATCCCGACCCCTTCAAGCACAAGGATAACCTGGCCATCATCAAGTCGCTTGTGAAGCACAAGGGTGACATTAACTTTCCGTCGGAAAACGGAAGAACGGCGCTCATTGCTGCCGCCGGGTGCTCTGACCAGTCCAAATCTTACGAGAAAGGGGCCTTGCTGATTGATTCAGGGGCAAGTCTTGATCTTGTCAACGACAAGGGCGAAACTGCCCTGATGCTGGCGGCGGGTGCCGGCAATCAAAAGCTTGTGACGCTTTTGATCGACAAGGGCGCCAATGCTCAGCTGAAAAACGGCGCAGGCGAATCGGTCATGAGTTACGCCAACCGCTCCGGCAATAAGGGCAGCGTCAGGCTTCTTGAGTCCAAAGGCGTCAAGTCCGAGGTCCCCATTGTTCATAAAAGTGTCATTGTCCCTGCCCTGGTCGGGACCTGGAAAGGCTTTCAAGATGGAATGCCCCAGGCCTTGTACACAATCGTCCTTAACCAGAACGGCACCTTTGACTTTAACTCAAGGTTAACCCCGGAGTTCTTGAAGAATATCCCTAAAGGTTCCATGAATCCGGTCATTGCGGCCCAGAAGGGGAAGTACACATTCAACAACGAGTTGATGATCTGGAACCTTGTGGGTGCCCCTCCGACTTCCATGAAGTGGAAACTGGAAAATGGCATGTTGATACTCGACAATAAAATCAGGCTGAACAAGCGCAAGTAACCCATGATGCCGTTAGTTGAAATAATCCACATCTCGATTGGCCCGAAGAACAAACCGTTGGCACACATATCGATGTAAGTCATGTTACGGGCAACGCCGGCTGGGATGACTGTAACTGTAAGCGCAAAGTTCGTAAAGATTGATGGCAGGCGTTTATACCTTTGATGCGGGGTATGCGGCTCTGTTTATGAAAAAACGTGAATTGGCCGACAGCCTGAAAGCCAGAACAATGTTGAACGAAAAACTCGGATTCACCATGCCTCTGTCCAAGAAGCTCAAGCAGTTTATCGAAAATCCAGACCGGATTCAGAATTATGAGATTTGGTCCGATACCATGGCCGATGTTCTCCAAAAGCTGATTGACAGGGGACTGGATTCTGACCAACGTCTTTGCATTGTTATCAATTATTTTTACGGCAGCATCATTGAAGGGATGTATGTGGTCACAGAATCCATTGCCCAGTCCGGGTATACCCCAGAGATGCTTGCGCTGATGGACCACCAGGCGGTTCGGTTGTCCCTGTTCCTCAAGCTGTTAAATGTGTTCCGTGGGGATGCAACCTTTGAAAAAGCCGTGGGGTTTGATTTCCGTTTCAGGCTTTTGGGCCAGGTCCACAACCTCATGCTCGTCAATGGGTTCGCCCGGCGGGACATTGATGACATCCGCAGGTTGATTTTTCCGGAACGCCGGGCGATCCTGGCCATATGACACCGAAAGGATAGAAGATAGGTATGGGGATTTCAGAGCTGATTCTCAACGGGATTCTTCATCTGTTTGCACTTTTGGCCTCAATTTCGGGGCCATCTGGCCGGAACAAAGTCCGTGACATACTCTCCACCAATCTTTCAGGAAATTTATAAATATCTTAAAGAGCACGGTAATCTATTAAGAGCTAAACTTCCCTTTACGCTTTTTTAACAACAGAACATTTAAGGTACATGGCGCCGAAGCCTGAAATTTTACAAGAAATATCGTGGCCATTTACAGGGTCATCAAGGAGTTTGATGTTTTTGACCTTTGTACCCAATTTCATTGTGTCCTTCCCGGCCTTAAGATCTTTGATGGTGGTGACAGTATCTCCATCCTGTAAAGGATTGCCATTGGCATCAAGGAATCGTGGTGCATCTTCCGAGGGGGTATCAGAAGTCTGATCAGGTACCCACTCATGAGCACATTCAGGGCATATCCACAGGAGTCCATCGGGATAGGCATAGGGTGAATTACATTTGGGACACATATTTTCTTCAACTGACATAGCAAAATTCCTTGTTGATTGTATAAACTGGTTTAAAATATTTTTTTCATGCAGTGAAGCACTTATCACAGTGAAAGACAAATGAAAACTTCATCAGAAAAAAGGGACAGATTTATTTTTGAAATTTTTCAACAATCCAAATGAAGCTGGTGATATCGCTTATTAGGTGGTATTAGCCCCATAGTAATATTAATTTTTTAAACGGTGTTTAATTTGTGAAAAAGAAAAAGAATCTATTTCAGATGGATTTAATAAAAAATAAGTACCATATTTTTAATCCAGAAAATGCTAAGAAAAATGGATATTATCCAAGAGAATTATTACAAATGATTGAGGAGTTACCCAATTTTGAGAAGGCGTTTAATATAGAGGTCGGGGAAATATATACCGTCCGAGCATTTTTTGCTATCTCGAAGCCAATCAACAATGAAGTTGGGTATCAAAGCGGATTTTTAGATGTAAAATTAATTATGAATGAGAGTGAAAATTTTATTGGCGAGGTTATTACAGAACTTCCTCCAATGTTTGTACTAAAAAAAGGATCAAAAATTAAACTTAAAAAGAGAGACCTTTTATACAAACCGAATTATAAATAAACAAAGCTGGTCTAACGAATAAGGTTAGATTGTGTAAGCGGAGCGAGCCACAATCTGAACCGTTTGTTGGACAAGCCCGGTCACACCATATATAGAAAATAGCTTTTTGATCTTTTTCGAGGCAGGGTCGCCGGATCAGGCGGATGTGGGGCAGGACCGGTTCTTTTTTCGAAAAATTGATCTTTGAAATAGATTCATCAGATTATAGAGGCCGTTTGAAGCAAAAAAGGCTGTTTTTTGCGCGCAGGTATGCGTTGCCGGGAGAACCGGTTTTGTTTCACGCATAGTGATGTGCGGAGTTTGGATTAGTCAACACCTCCTTTCGGATCGTTCATGCCGGTCAGGCGAGCAGC
Source organism: Desulfoconvexum algidum (assembly GCF_055382125.1). Classification (NCBI taxonomy): domain Bacteria; kingdom Pseudomonadati; phylum Thermodesulfobacteriota; class Desulfobacteria; order Desulfobacterales; family Desulfobacteraceae; genus Desulfoconvexum; species Desulfoconvexum algidum. The sequence continues at coordinate 1,535,684 of NZ_AP042394.1, forward strand.
GGCAGGATAATTTGTGTTTGGATGATTTCCATCTTTGCTCCACAAATGGGACAGGTGATTGCGGGGCGTTTTTTCTGTCTGCCAGCAAGCATGCGGAGCGGATTGAACCGCAGTACCACCTGGAGGAATTTAATGAGTTTCTTGCTGCAGGGATGAAGGAATCCATAACACCGGACTTTGTGAAAACCCTTGGGCAGGACATGGTACATGAGCAGATAAAGAAAATTTTCTCCGGTCACGGTCCGTGTTTTGTACTTTTTGGACTTTGCGGGCAGGTAGCGGAAGGTCACCATGCCGTCTTCGCATCGCAGGATGTCCTTTTCCTGAATGACTCCTCGGTAAAGATATCTTCCAAGGTAGATGATGGCCTTGTCGCCGTTGCCGACGCTTTTGCAATGAACAATCCACTTTTGGGGACAATCCCCGGGCAGTTTCAGGCCCTGATCGACCAGAGTTTCCAGCATCTTTGCCCGGAAGACCTTTGCCATGGCCCTTTCGTTGAAGAGGTATCCGGTCTTTTTTTTCCATAAACCGGTCAGAATGTTGATGCTTGCCGCGGGCATGACGACATGAATATGAGGATGATGATTGAGCTCTCGTGAATGCGTGTGGAGTATGGCGGTGAACCCGGCTGTTCCGCCAAGTTTTTTGTCGTTCCGGGTGAAGGTTTTTAAGGTTTCCTGAACACAATCAAACATCAAGGAATAGACGATTTTCTGGTGCCTCCATGCCAAGGCCCGAAGTTGCTTTGGGAGGGTGAAGGTGACCAGGTAGTATTCGGCCGGGAGTTGCTTGTCCAGTTGATTTTCGATCCACTGCTGGTTTTCATGGTTCTGGCAATGGGGGCAGTCTCTGTGACCACAGGAGTGGGGAATATATTTTCTTTCGCCGCAGTCATGATCGGTGCATTGTGCCAGCATGTGCGGGCCATGCGTCTGCCTGCACTGCTCCATAGCCCAAAGGGCCTTTTGGTGACTGGGCAGGATTGAATCTTTGTATTGCTCCAGAAAGCCATGCTTGAAATTGTTGATTATTGTGGAAATCAGAATCATTTGACACCTCCCCAGGTAATATCGAAGGTGTCGGTCAAGGAGTTGACGGCCCGAAGGGCGTTGTTCCTGGTGACGGTCGTCAGGTGGGTATACCTGGAGGTGGTCAGGATGCTGACATGTCCCAGAATCTGCTGGAGTTCGACCAGATCTACGCCGGATTCCAGCATATGGGTGGCATAACTGTGGCGCAGGGAGTGGCATGAAATTTTTTTTTGATGCCGAGTTGCCTGACCACAGCCTTCATGGCGCTCTGAATGCCGCCTCTGTCCAAGGGTGTATTAACCAGATGTGCATTTTTCAGACCCCGTTTCCGGTTCGGAAAAAGGAACTCTGGGTGCCGATGGACAGACCAGAAATCCTTCAAAATCCGTAAAGTTTTCTCCGGCAGGGGGACCAACCTGTCCTTGTTCCCCTTGGCGTCACGGATGTGGACTCGCATATTGGTAGAATCGATATCGCCGGCCTTCAACCGGATCCCTTCTCCAAGACGCAAGCCTAAGGAATAGGAGGTAAAAAAGAAAACCCTATAACTCAATTGGCGCGTGGCATAGACCAGTTGTTGGAGTTGTGCAACAGAAAGAATATCCGGAATCCTGGTGGCCTTTGGCGGTTTAATTAGGGGGATGTCTTCCCAGGTCTTGCTCAGCACTCTGGTGTAAAAGAACTTCAGACCATAAAGGTCGAGCTTGACAGCACTCCAGGAACGACATGCGAGCAGGTCGGTGAAATAATCAAGGAGTTGGTCTGTGGTCAGGTTCTCGACCCGGCAGTCGAAATAGTTGCCGATCCGCCTGATCGCCCGTGAGTAGGCCTCGATGGTCTTGGGTTGCAGGCCTGCCAGTTTTAAGTACTGGAGATGCTTGCGGTAATACTCTTTGAATTGTGGATCATTGGGCATGCTGATGTTCATTGTAAACCTCCTTTTTTGAAGTAACTGGTCAATGGCGGATGCGTTGGCATCGCCTTTCCCGGTATATTACTATAAGAAGGTAAAGTTACAATATGTTGATTTTTAAAAGAGGTGGGGCTTGCTGTCTCCGCGTAGCGGCTTCGTCCAACCAAGCCACCCAGGTGACAGGTGATCCTCCCCCACAAAACTGGAGACAAGGTTAAGCTGTTTTTTTTAAGGTCTTAAAACAAAAAAAATGATACGGACTCCGCCGCAGATTTTTCAAAGAAATCGTCCACAATTATAAGGGTATATTATGAAACAGCTCTTAATCGCCGGAAGTATTTATAATCTTTTGTTTTTTAATGTTTTCCTATATTTCATTTTTTCATTCGTCTGAATTATTGACCACACGATTGGGAAATACAATCTTGGCCGGAATAGCGATTTTTTGGGTATTGAGAGCACTTGAACAAATTATATTTTTCAAACTCAATCATTGGCATTCAATTGTTTTTTTACTATTTTTTATTGGTGGTGCCATCATTTACGCAATTCCAGTTGTCAAACTTCTTTAATTTTTAACCCCTATCAGCGTCCAATATTGACTCCCTTATACAAAAAACACCCGATACATTATCTTTATGCTCCTTATTAAAAATTTCATCAGCCAGAAACCCAACTGAATATCAGGTTCATTTGGCATTGACAATCGTCCCAATTTTGGTACACATTTGCATGTGGATTATGATGACATTAAATTAAAAGCTCATTTTTATAAAGCAAATTCAGGGGCGGAACCTGTAAAAAAAATGGCTTAAATTATTACCCCAGGGGCACAAGAAAGTGATTGGAGAAGATATTAAAACAGCTCTTTCAAGGTTGAAACAATATCAGGAGGATTAAGGATGAAAGATAAACATATTGGAAGTAGTTTTGATGATTTCCTTCAAGAGGAAGATTTGATGGCAGTGGCTGAGGCAACTGCTCTCAAACGCATACTCGCTTATCAGATCAAGCAGGAAATGGAATTACGCAATATTTCAAAAACAGCTTTGGCAAAAAAAATGAAAACAAGCCGCTCTTCAGTAGATAGATTGCTGGACCCTAAAAATTCATCAATAACACTTCTAACTCTGGAAAGAGTTGCCGTGGCCCTTGGTAAAAAGCTCAAACTTGAATTTGCATAGTCCATGAATTATAATGCTCAGTATTTTCTTAATCTTTAATAGAATTAGAGTATACATAATATATCTGCAACATCTGAAAATTTTACAATCTCAACTTAAAAATACACCGGACGAGCCAGTGATTTTCGTTATAGAGCTGTTTTTTTTACATAAATTTTTTTATATAGTAAGTAATAACATAATAGTCTTGAATTTATTTGTGAACTCATTAGAAGGTATTTACAAAATAAAAGGGATAGTATGAAAAAAGAAAATACAACAACGTCTGTAAAGGATCGCTTTGATACCAAAGATTGCATAACGACCATGAAAGCAGTTGTCACAACTGGAAACGGCGGTTATGAGAAACTTGATTACAGGTATGTTCCGATTCCGGAACTTGCCTCAAATGAAGTCCTTTTACAGGTACTTGCCGCTGGCGTAAATAATACTGAAATCAATACCCGCCTTGGCTGGTACTCTTCCAAGGTAACAACTAGCACGGAATCCCTTACAACTGGTGAAAAAGAAAAACAAGACGCACAAAAACAGGGTGATGGCGGTTGGAATGAGGTGACACCATTTCCGTTCATTCAGGGTACAGATTGTTGCGGTCGGGTGGTTGCTGTTGCAGCGGGGGGTGATAAAAGACTTGTGGGCTTGCGCGTATTGGTTCGGTCCTGTATGCGCAGTAAAGGCTGGGATTCATTGGAAAATATTTGGATGGCTTCTGATTTTGACGGCGCGTTTGCACAATTTGTAAAAGTACCTGCAACCGAAGTTTTTCCTGTGGACTGTGAGTGGAGCGATGCCGAGCTTGGCACCATCCCATGCGCTTATGGTACGGCTGAAAATATGGTTCACCGGGCAAAGGTGGCTAAGGGTGAACATGTATTGATAGCGGGCGCTTCGGGCGGTGTCGGATCCGCAGCCGTGCAACTGGCAAAGCGGCGGGGAGCGGTTGTAACAGCTATCGCAGGGAAAGCAAAACTTGAAAAAGTACAAGCAATAGGTGCAGATCAGGTCATTGCCCGTGACGAGGATATTGTGGAATTTTTGGGTGAAAACTCCGTAGATGTTGTCGTTGACAATGTTGCAGGACATTGTTTTGGGGAGATGCTCAAAGTATTGAAAAGAGGCGGTCGGTTTGTATCCTCGGGCGCCATTGCCGGTCCGATAGTGGAACTTGATATGCGCGACTTTTATCTAAAGGATTTGACGCTGATAGGATGTACTGCGTGGGATGAGCCTATTTTCCAAAACCTTATTTCCTATATCGAAAAAGGTGAGATCAAACCCCTTCTGGCAAAAACGTTTCCACTCAAAAAAATTGTTGAGGCACAACGTGAATTCACAAATAAAAAACATGTTGGTAAATTCGTTTTGATTCCACCGCCAATCGATGATTTAAATCAATATTTACCCTAACTGAATCAACGATGTCTTTGCTCATCACTAAAATTTCGAAAGTATTGTTGTCCGTTTTCAAACGTTTGAAATCGATTCCACATGATGATCCTGACCTAACGCCAGAAAACTGGTGTATGAAACAACCCTGCTCAAAGATTCGGATCGCCTCCAAAGAGGTGATCATAAGTCAACCCCTCTCAACCTTTTGGGTTTATCTTTTGGGCTTTTTGACCGTTGGCGTTGGCCTATATTTTTTCCAAATTCAAAATGGCGAGAATTCCCGACTGTGGTGGGGTATTTCACTTTTACTGTGGGGAATCGGCGCGCTTCTTGCCGGAACAAGTTACCAGGCATTTGCCTACGAGATCAAATGTGCAGGGAGGCAGTTCTGCTCTTGGACCAGTTGGTGGGAGGTCGTTTATCTCATTTTTCAGCAGGTTAGCATGAATGCGATGCTGGTCGCTTTAGCATATTCCTGTACAACAGGAACATTTCAAACGGTGCTGCTTGGATATGCAGTAATGAGTTCCGTGGTATATGTTATCCTTGTTTTTATCGGGGGAATAGTGCCAATAAAATCCCTGATAACTTTTGGATTCATGGTTTGGGTCTCGACACCGGTTTTCTTGTTTTTTTGTCTCTTGAATGCATGGCGGTACTATATGTTCAGTTACGACATGGATCTTGTTCTTTTGGGTTCCTGGATTTTACTGTTTTGCACTATGATGGCTTATTGGATTTACAACAAATTAGGTATCACAAAAAAATTATGGGCAAAGGGTATCTGGTTCTCTGAAAATGACGTCCTGCATGTTTTCCTGATCTTCTGGATAATCTATATCGCAACATTTGTGGCTGAGCACATCAAGGATTATACTATACCGTAATTCTGGGCATAATTATGGGGACAGCTTACTTAATTCAAACAAAAAATATGCTCGCGCCGAGCTAAATCCAGATCAATGGGATAAGGCATAGGGCCTTAAAAATTCGTTATTGTTACCCAGTGGGTGAGTAGGTGAAGAAAGTCCCACCTGATCAATGCTTTAGCCAGCAGATCTGTAGTGAAATCCACAGGCAAACCCGGTAACGGGAGTCTTCGTGGATCATAGTACCGATATTTTTAGAACCAAGGGCGCAGAGTGCAGAAAATAATTATACTCTACAAAATCAAGAACAGCCTGGAACCGCAGCATAACTCGAAGCAATACCGGCCTGGCAATAATTTGACTGTTCGTATGAGGGATACTGCCGCCTGCTGCCGGACCGAAATTCTTAAACATAAGGATATATCGGTGGTTTTCGTTTGGGTAAAGTTGCTTGATTAAATCCGGATACGGGCACAACATATTGGTGTTCATATCCGGTTGGGCCCATATTTCAAGTCTTTATTATTTTTTCATACTTCCCTTGACAAAGCAGAAAGGAAGTGATTATAAAACAGGTCATCAGATGACAATATGTCAGTGATGATTTAGCTGGTTCAAATATTCATCTTTGATGGAACTATTTGGAAGGAGATGTTGGATGAAGCTACTTGAGAGTGACTTGCTTTTTGACGGGTATAGTGAAGGTCCCGTGTCGGATTGTGCTGTGCTGGTCGATAATACACAAATTGTTGCAGTGGGGCCGGTTGAATCATTGACCTTTCCACCAGATGTCGAAAGAATTGATTGCCGGGGCTTGACACTGCTGCCGGGTCTGATAGACGCACACAACCATCTTTCCCTGGACTCATCACTGCCCAATTATTTGGAACGTATGGCAGACCCGGTGGCAGCGCTTGCCCTGAGAGCGGCCAAGGGGATGGCAGCGGATCTGGCTGCCGGGGTGACCACTGTTCGTTGTTTAGGGGACAAAGCGTTTTTGGACTTTGAATGTCGGCGGGCCATAGAATCGGGATACCTCAAAGGGCCTCGTATCATAACTTCAGGCAAGGGAATCCGTTCCAGTGCCGGTCATGGTTTTGTCGGTTGCCCCTTTGATGGCCCTGAACAGATACGGATTGCCATTCGAGACAATATCCGGGGCGGTGCAGATTTTATCAAGTTTTATGTCACAGGCACCCTCCACGGTCCCGGACCGATTCCCTGTTTTTTTTCCCATGATGAAATTGCCCTGATTGCAGAGGAAGCCAGGCGAGTTGGACGCCCCAGTGCTGTTCATTGTATTGGCGGACAAGGATTTTCCTGGTGTCTTGATGAGGGAGTGGATGCCATTGAGCATGGTTATTTTCTCACAGATGCTGAAATCCAGATGCTGTGTCAGTCCCGTGCAACCCTTGTTATGACTCCCGGGTTTTATATGTCAACCCCGCGAATTCATAATCTTCCTGAACCGTTGATCACGCCACATCTTAACGAACAGGCGGCAGCAATCCGCTCCATGAAATCGGCCATCTCTGCTGGTATTTCTTTTGCTGTAGGGACTGACGGGGTTCATGGTCGGGGTGGGGTGACCAAAGAAATTGAATATCTTACCCTGCTGGGGGCCTCTGTAGCACAAGCCATTCAGGCAGCTACCCATAACGCCGCCAAGGTGTGTGGGATTGAGTCTCTTACCGGCACGCTGGCACCGGGGAAATCAGCCGATTTGATTGGTGTCCGGGGAAATCCGTTTGAAGATATTACTGCTCTGAGATCTGTGGATCTGATCATGGCGCGGGGGGTTTTTCATACCGGCGATACAGGTTTTGAATAGAAAAATAATTGATAAATGGAGATTATAAATGATTCTCAGAAAATTAGAAGAGGTTGAAACCCAGGATGTCGGTCGTTATTTCGGACTGGCAGAGGGGGTACACCTTGTTCAGTGGATTGTGAGTAATGATGTGGGTGATGAGGGGTATCAGCATAATTTTGCCGTGCGCAAATTTACCATGAAACCGGCTGCAAAACTGGAAGACACTCCTTTTCATCATCATGCGTATGAGCAGTGCCCCCATATCCTTAAAGGTCGGGTAATGATCGAAAATGACCAGGGGAAAAAATACGAAGCCGGTCCGGGCGACACCATTTATATCCGTTCGAACGAGCCGCATCGGGTGGCTGTCGTTGGAGATGAAACCGTTGAATTGATTTGTATTATTGATTGTCCTGGTAACGGTGAAGACTGCTATCCAGTGGCACCCGAAGGAGTTGAAACCAAATAGAAATCAGATGCGGTTTTCCGGTAATTGAAAGATATTTTCGAACATGGAAGGAATTAATAAAAACGGAGGTAATGGATGAAAGAAATTGAATACTTTGCTCCAAAGAAATTGGAAGAGGCGTTGGTCTTGCTTTCCCGTTACGGTAAGAAAGCGACCCTTTTGGCCGGTGGCACAGACCTGGTTCCCCGGATCAACTACTATGAACGTCGACCTGAGGTCCTGATTTCCATCGGTGGCCTTGGTTTGGAAAATTTTCAGATCCAGGATGGACAGCTTCTGGTGGCTGGAACTACACCAACAGCGTTATTGATAACCAATGCCTGGTTACAAACCAATTGTCCGGCCCTGGTTGAGGCTGCTCGCCTGTCCGGGTGTGATGCCACGCGAAGTGTCGGGACCATTGGCGGGAATCTGGCCAATGCATCTCCGGCTGCGGACCTGGTGCCTCCCCTGCTGGTGGCTGATGCAGAGTTGTGCCTGGTGAATTCAAAAGGAGAGAGAAGGGTCGCGATCTATGAATTTTTCGTGGGCCCTGGTAAAACGATTTTACAGCCGGATGAATTCATTAAAACCATTATTATTCCGCCGGCAAAAGGCAAATCTTTTTTTCTCAAGCTCGGTAGGCGAAATGCTCTGCAGTGCTCTGTGGCCAGTGTAGCCGTAGACATTGAGATGGCTGGTTCGACCTGTAAATCGGTAAAGATTGCCCTGGGGGCAATGGCCCCAACCCCAATCCTTTGCCCCAAAGCTCAAGAGATGATTACAGGCAAGGTATTGGACTCATCCTTGCTTAACGCCTGTGCCCAGAAGGCAGTGGAAGAATCCAGCCCCATCAGTGATCAGAGAGCGACCGCCTGGTATCGTGAGCAGGCAGGCCAGGAAATCGTTGCCCAAGCACTGGCCCTGGTATCGGATATAAAATTTTAGAAAGGAGGAATGCACGTCATGAAATATAATTTAGCCTTTACTTTGAATGGGTCCCCTGTTGAAGTTCTGGTACGCCCAGAGGACACCCTTCTTGATATTTTGCGGGAAAAACTTGATGTTATGAGCCCCAAGCGGGGTTGCGACAGCGGAGACTGCGGTGCCTGTACGGTTATGTTAGACAATGAACCGGTGCGCTCCTGTCTGACGATTGCCCTTACTGTTGCCAACCGGGAAGTCCGCACCCTGGAGTCTTTTGTGGATCATGAAGGGAAATTGGATCCACTGCAGCAGGCATTTCACGAAGAGGGAGCTGCTCAATGCGGGTTCTGCACTCCGGGGATGCTCATGTCAGCCAAATCACTTCTGGAAAAAAACCCCAACCCGACGCGTAAAGAGATTGTTAGTGCCATTTCGGGTAATATCTGCCGATGCGGTGCTTATCATGAGATTATCGATGCGGTGGAATCGTTTGTTAACCACAAAGGAAAGGAGTAAATTATGTCAAAATATATCGGGCATACCTTCCCGAGGGTTGACGGAATTGGCCATGTTACGGGTACGACGACTTATGTTGATGATATCAAACGCCCCGGCATGCTGTATGTCAAAGTTCTGCACAGCCCTGTGCACAGGGGAATAATCAAAAGCCTGGACACATCCGCAGCTGAAAATATGCCCGGGGTGGCCGGGGTGCTCACCTTCCGGGATATTCCGGGAACCAATGCTTACAACGGAGCCGGGGATCAACCCGTTTTCGTGGAAAAGAATATCCGGTACAAGGGAGAACGCATTGCAGCCATAGCAGCCGTGGATGAAGACACTGCCCAGGAGGCCCTGGAAAAGATCGTGGTGGAAATTGAAGAACAAACACCGGTGTTTGATCCTCTGGAAGCCATGAAACCCGATGCAGTGAGGGTCCATCCAGACAGCAATTTATGGCAGTTTAACAGCGGAGATTGTCGTAAAATTCGGAAAGGGGATGTTGAAAAGGGGTTTGCCGAAGCGGATGAGATTGTAACCCAGACATACATAGACAAGATGCACGACCATGCCGCCATGGAGCCCCATGTTTCAGTGGCTTACCTGGATGGCAATCAGCGGTTGATTATTCACACCGTAAGTCAGGCACGCAATTACCATCTGGGTCAACTGGCCGGGGTTTTCAACCTGCCGTTCAGCAAGCTTCGCCTGGTGGGCGGCACCGTGGGTGGTGGATTCGGTGGTAAAAATGACATCCATTGTGACCATGTGGCCGGCCTGATGGCCTTCAAGCTGCATAAACCGGTCAAATACCGAATGACACGAAAAGAGGACCTGCTGTATTCAAGCAAACGGGGTGCTGAAATCTTTGAATATAAATCAGGGGTTAAAAAAAACGGACGTGTTGTGGCCCATAAGATTCGGGCCATTCATGATATGGGCGCATACAACACCATGGGCTCTACCTGTATTGATAAACAAACACAGTTTATTGCCGGTCCCTATGCGGTGCCCAATGTCTGGTACGATGGTTACGCCGTTTATACCAACAAGCCTGTGGCCAGTTCAATGAGGGGGTTTGCTATTCTCAACGCAACGTATCCGTCTGAAATGCAGATGAATCGACTGGCGGAAGCCATTGGTATGGACCCATTTGAGATACGCTTTATCAACGCATGGCGTAATGGCGACACCGGACCGGCCATGTATAAAGTTCAGGCTGCGGGTCTAATCGAAACCATGAAAAAGGCGGCGGAAATGGCCAATATTGAACTTCCGGACCACCTTAAAGCAATGCATTCGGAAGGGAGGTAACAGTTATGAAAAAGAAAGGCATTGGAATTGCAAGCATCGGCTATCCCACAGGTTTTTATGGGGGCGGTGACCCCAACCAGGCTCAAATTAGCCTCAAAGCCGACGGTTCTTTTGAACTTATGACAGGTACTGTGGATATTGGCCAGGGGGCAAAAACGACGTTTACCCTTATAGCGGCGGAAGAACTGGATGTACCGCCGGAATTTATTTCTTTTACAAATATTGATACCAGTATTGCTCCTTTTTGCATGGGGGCCTTTGCCAGCCGGGCGACATTTATCGGCGGCAATGCCGTTATCCTGGCCTGCCAGGATCTGAAGAACAAAATAAAAGAGTTTGTCGGTCCCATGCTGGAAACAGAACCGGAGAAATTAGAAGTTACGGACAATAAGGTGTTTGTTACCGGTCAACCGGACAAGGCCATGAGTATGGCCGATGTGGGGGGGGCCTCTACCTTTGGCGCCCAGTTCCTGTTGGGCATTGGTGCATATGCGCCGGGACCTGGTGGCATGGCAGAGCCTGATTCGGAAACCGGGGCACAGCCCATTGTTGCGGCAGTGGCATTTGCTACAGGAATCGTTGAGGTGGAAGTGGATACGGGCACAGGAAGGGTGGAAGTGCTTAAAAATATCCAGGTTTATGATATTGGTAAAACCATTAATAAAATAGGGTGTAAGGGACAAATCAATGGGGGGTCAGCCATGGGTATCGGCATTGCCCTGTCGGAGGACGCCCATCCTAACTGGCCTTCTGTTGAAGGCGCCGTTGACAGCCTTGGCGATTACGTGGTCACCACAGCCGCAGATATGCCGGCTGACAACCGCTATTTTATTGTGGAAGTGCCCCACCCGGATGGTCCGTTTGGCGCCAAAGGCTTTAGCGAAATGTCCGCTAACGTTCAGGTGCCGGCCATCAGCGCTGCCATCCATGATGCCGTTGGGGTCTGGATCTCACAATATCCGGCCAGCCCGGAAGCTATCCTCAGGGCATTAGCGGAGAGTGCTGCTGAATAAATGCAGGGGGTATCGCTTGGCTAAGGGGTGTTTATAGTGATAATAAATATTTTTTAGCCAGGTGACTTATCCTTTTGAATGGTCAGGTTATGGGATGTAACCAGTTGATAAAAAAGCACCCAGATTTTTTTATCATATTTATACAAATATAGAGATATTGATAAAATGAAGCAAATTAAAATTGAAGATGCCGTTGGAACGATACTTGCTCACGATATGACAAGAATTATTCCCGGGAAGTTCAAGGGAGTGGGGTTTAAAAAAGGTCACTGCATTACAAAAGAAGACCTTCCAGAGCTTTTAAAAATTGGCAAACAGCATGTTTTCGTTTTGGAATTGTCAGACGGAGAGCTGCACGAAGATGATGCTGCACTGCGCATTGCACCGGCAATTTCAGGGGCTAATTTAGAATGGACTTCACCGGTTGAAGGAAAATCAAATATTGTCAGCCAGTGCAAGGGTCTGCTTAAAGTCGATGTGGAAGGGTTGCGAGAGATTAATAAAATTGGTAATTTGATTGTTGCGACCCTGAAATCCGGAACGCCTGTGTCCAAAGGTAAAATCATTGCGGCCACCCGGATTATTCCACTTACCACCGAAAAAGAACGCATCGAAAGGGTGGAAGCGCTGGCTGCTGAATATGCCCCCATATTGAGGGTTAAGGCATACAAGGCCATGCGGTTTGGTGCGGTGGTGACAGGTTCGGAAATTTATGAGGGGCTCATGAAAGACGGGTTTGATGAATTTGTGGGCGCCAAGGCCGTGCAATATGGATGTGAATATAGTAAAAAAATTCTCGTACCGGATGATCCTGAAAAAATTGCGGCAGCAATCAAGGAACTTCGGGACATGGGCTGTGACCTGATACTGACCACCGGGGGCTTGTCCGTGGACCCGGATGATGTGACGCGAATGGGGGTCCGTCAATCCGGGGCTGAGCTGATCGCTTATGGAAGCCCGACTTTGCCCGGTGCTATGTTTTTATATGCGCGGTTGGACGGGGCTGTTATTTTAGGTTTGCCCGCTTGTGTTTACTATCATCCGACAACGATTTATGATTTAATGCTGGCACGTGTGCTGGCCGGAGAAGAAATTACCACGGATACCATCGCTGATATGGGGCATGGTGGGCTTTGCCAGAATTGCCCGGTATGCCGTTATCCCAATTGTGCTTTTGGGCGATAAAAAAGGGTTAATAGATCAGGAAATTGAAAATGCATCCTAGTGAAAATATGCTGGAAACAGCGCTTGAGTGGATGGAAGCGGGCCGGGAAGTTGCGTTTGCGACTGTCATACGGGCCCAGGGGTCTTCCCCACGTCCGGTGGGCAGCCAGTTGCTCATAGACGAAGATGGCAATTTTGAAGGCTCTGTCTCGGGTGGTTGCATTGAGGGTGCTGTGGTCTCCAAGGGAATGGAAGCGATTGCGCTTGGAAAGTCCAGTCGATTATTTTTTGGTGTTAGATCCGAGCAGGACTGGGAGGTGGGCCTGGCCTGTGGAGGAGAAGTTGAAATATTTGTCGAGCCCCTTGCTGCCCATCAAGATCTGTTGACTGCCCAGGCGTTGTCCCGTGCTGGGCGTCAACCAACCTGCCTTGTGACCGACCTTGCCACGGGGGAGAAAATTTTAATAAAATTAGATGAACCCATCCAACAAGCCCCGCAAGGTCTGCATACATCCATAAAGCAAGCCCTTGTATCGGAAAAAAGTAAGATCTGTACCCTGGGAGAAAAATCATTTTTTATTCATGCCTGTTTCCCAAATCCTGAACTGGTGATTGTCGGTGCCGTTCATATTGCACAGCCTTTGACCCAGATGGCCCTAACAGCCGGATATGCGGTAACCATAATTGATCCCCGGGAAGCCTTTGCCACCAGGGACCGGTTTCCGAACGGCACTTTGCTCAATGAGAGTCCTGAACAAGCCCTTGTTTTAAAATTTTTGCATCTCAGGTGTGCGGTGGTGGTGCTGAGTCATGAACCCAGGCTTGATGATCCGGCCCTCAAGGTTGCCTTGAAATCACAGGCCTTTTATATCGGCGCCCTGGGCAGTCGTAAAACCCATGCACAGCGAATTGAACGATTGTTGAAGGCCGGAGTGGCACAACCTCAGATTGACCGTATCCATGCTCCCGTGGGCATGGATATCGGTGCATCCAATGCATCTGAAATTGCCATTGCTGTGATGGCCCAGATCACTCAATGCCGTCGGCATCAGACCTTGTTGCCGGTAAATGGGGCAGGGGGCAGGATGATGCAACAGCCTGCTCTGACAGGGTAAAATTGTCATGACCGATACCCGGTATAAATTCAAACGGTCCACGGCAGGGATCATCTTGGCTGCGGGCAGTTCCACCCGGATGGGGCATCCCAAACAACTTGTTCGGATGGGAGATGATTTTTTGTTAAGCCGTGTTATAAAGATGGCGATTGCTTCGGATCTTGAAAAGGTGGTGGTGGTTCTGGGGTGTGGGAAACAGGCTATTTTTTCGACCTTGGGAGAAGAATTGACTCATCCCAAGGTCCAGGTTGTTTTTAACGACCGGTATCGGGAAGGGATGTCCACTTCACTCCAGGCCGGTTTGGCAGCGGTCCGGGAAAAATTTTTATCCATCATGGTGTTGCTGGGAGACCAGCCTTTCGTGGAAACAAGCATCGTTAATAAACTTCTTGGCTGTTTTCAGGGGTCAAATAAGGAAATTTGTGTTCCAGTCCATGGGGGGCATCGGGGATTGCCGGTCTGTTTCTCCCATACTCTTTATAATGCCCTGATGAAACTTACCGGCGACCGGGGAGCACGTAGAATTTTGCGTGACAGCCCCGAACGTGTACTCCGGGTCAATATTGATAATCCCCAGTGTTTTTTTGACATTGATGATGAACAGGATTTGAAACTTGGCCTTAGATATTTAAAATCTCATTCATGCGCGGAACGATAGCGTGCTATTTTTAGGCTTTCAGAGTTAAAATCGTTGCGCCTTTACGCACATGTTTTCAACATCATCTCGATGTACAGCTAGTTCATGGGGGGGCCTGTCATTTTAATTTCCCCTTGCTCCAATATATGCTCTCAAATGAAATAAACCCCCTTGCCAATGCACCTGAGAAGTGACGCGTGGTAATAGTGAGAATTGCGGGCAACAAATAATTTATAATTATCATGGATTCAATTTTGATAAACCGGTTTTTTTTACACTCCCAAAAGTTGAGCGATTAAACAATGCTGTCTTTTATTTTTGAAACTATATCTCTATATGATTTATCACCGGTTCAATGGATTTTCGTTTTTAGCTGCAGCCTTTTGGTTGGGACTGCAAAAGCCGGCATATCAGGGGTTGGTGTTCTTGTCGTACCCATCATGGCTAGTGTTTTTGGAGGAAAGCTATCAACAGGCGTACTCTTACCGATGCTTTGTTTTGCAGATGTTTTAGCGGTAAAATACTATAATCGTCATGCAGATTTTGGACATATTTTAAAACTGATGCCCTATACATTCATGGGACTTTTGATGGGCATGATTATTGGCCATCAAATTTCTGAAAATGGATTCAGAATTCTTCTGTCCCTGATCATTATCGGTATCGTTATTCTAATGCTTTTATATGAGCTTAATGAGAAGAATATAAAAATACCTCACTATTGGTGGTTCTCAGCAATCATGGGACTTGCAGGAGGGTTTGTATCCATGGTCGGCAATGCTGCGGCACCTGTTATGGCACTTTACTTTTTGTCCATGCGTCTGCCTAAAAACAGTTTCATCGGAACGACTGCCTGGTTCTTTTTCCTGGTGAACTTAACCAAAATTCCCCTTCATTTTTTTGTCTGGAAAACCATTAGTTTAGAATCTCTTGTATTCGGTATAATTCAAATACCTGTCATTGTCCTGGGTGCTTTTTTAGGAATACAACTCGTTAAAATATTTCCTGAAAAAAAATTTCGATATTTTATAATTATTTCTACTTTCATATCAGCACTACTCTTATTACAGCCATAAATTGAATTCAATTCCGCTCAGGAAAAACTCTGGAATGTCCGATTAAATTTTTTGGTTCATCAAAAAATGGGTTCGGACTTGGTTTCTCGGGCAATTTTCGCTATAATAAAAATGTATTGAAATATTAACGTTTTATTAATAAATAAGTGTGGTCCTGGCCAGCACTTGGAGTAAAAATTTGAAAAGAGTTTCACTCATCGACAGTATCGTTGAAGAAATCAAAGAAAGGATTACCCGGGGTGAATTGAAAGATGGCGACTCTCTGGGGTCACAGGATGAGCTGGCCAGGCAGATGGATGTCAGCCGGCCGACATTGAGAGAAGGCCTGAAGCGACTGGAGTTGATGGGCTTGATTGAAACAAAACATGGCCGGGGTACCTTTGTTAAAACCATTAACCCCCATGATTTTATGAACCCTTTGGCCTCCTTTTTGGTCATTGATCAAGAATCGGCCCTGGAGCTCCTTGAAGCCCGCCTTTATATCGAAGGGGCGGTTGCGGCACTTTCCGCAGAAAATGCAAGCCAACAGGACATTGATGGCATAAAGCAGAGCCTGGACGATATGAAAGTGGATGCCCAAAAGGCAGATGTCGAAAGTTTTATTGCCCATGATGTTCAATTTCACCTTCAGATGGCTGAGAGTTCGAAAAACCGAATATTGATCAAAACTGTCAATATCCTGCGCGATCTGTTACATCAATTGGTGCATAAAGTATTTGAAATTCAGTCAGATCATTTGTCAAAAGTTTTGAATCAGACAATTGAGTTTCATGAACAGATTTTGGAAGCTATTCAGCAACATGATGCCCGGGGTGCCCGTCGCAAGATGGAGGTTCACTTAAGGGATGTGGCGCGTAAAATAAAAAGAAAGTCCCCTTTTTAATCGTGATGTTTTAAAAAAAGCCGGTATCATTTGTCCTGCGATGCCGGCAGATCAAGTCCTTTGTTCTTTAGCCATACCCCAGGAACCTTTCAATTCCGATTCCCTGAACACCAAATTTTTTCCTCGAGTTCCCATACAAATAATTTAAATTTATTGATCTTTCCCTATTCCGGTTGAATGTAAGGGCAGGGCTGCATTTATTTGCCAATTCCTTTTTTTTTTAGGATTTTTTTCTTGACAGCATAAATGTTTTTTTGATAGATATGGTCATCATATGACTAAATTACCAAATGATATTTTCTTTGAGATGGTGATAAAATAAATGGCTAAGGAGAAAGAAATTGAAAAAAACGCGATTTGATTTTCAAAAGATGAAAATTGAAGGGGAAAAAGTTGCCTGGCTTACGGCATATGATTACCCCACGGCTCAATTATGTGAAAAAGTCGGCATGGATATGCTTTTGGTGGGAGATTCTTTGGGAATGTGCATATATGGCTATGCCGGAACCATCAGGGTAACAATGGAACAATGCCTGGTACATTGCGAGGCCGTCCGAAGGGCGGCTCCCAACACTTTTGTTATCGGTGATATGCCCTTTCTGTCATATCAGACAAGTGTCCAGGATGCTGTGTTTAATGCCGGTAGATTTCATAAAGAGGCCGAGGTGGATGCGATTAAACTTGAAGGAGGGCGGCGCGTCTGTCCCCAGATTAAGGCAATCGCCGATGGCGGAATGCTGGTCATGGGACACATTGGACTGACACCACAAAGCTCCGGTCAACTGGGAGGTTTTAAAGCGCAGGGACGAACCGCAGAAACCGCTTTTGAATTGATCGAGGATGCAAAGGCCATTGAAAGTGCCGGAGCCTTTTCTCTTCTTGTGGAGGCTGTTCCGCCGGAAGTCTGCAAAATAATCAGAGATGAACTGACCATACCCGTTTATGGCATTGGGGCAGGCGTGGAGGCAGATGGTCAGTTGATGATCGTTAGTGACCTCTTGGGGATTTTTCAGGCCTTCACCCCCAAGTTTGTAAAAAAGTATGCGAATTTAGGCCAGGAAATGGAAAAGGCTTTTGCCCTCTACATTCAGGAGGTGCGAAATAAAAGTTTTCCCCTGCCGGAACATACATACAATGCCATTGAAGGAGAATTTGAAAAGCTAAAGATCACTTTATCTTCACGTAAATAAGGAGCATACAGACAATGCAAATCAATGAAAAAAAATGTATTGGATGTGGCCATTGCATCCCCTATTGCCCTGTTGATGCAATCACTTTGACAGAGCGGGTAACGCCTCTGATGGTCCATGGTAAAGAACGAAAAAAAGTGTGCGTAATTGATTTTGATGAATGCGTGGAATGTGGTGTTTGTTTAAGGTCAGCCAGGTGTCCTTCCGAGGCCATTTATCAACAGGAACTTGTATATCCAAGGACGGTCAGGAGCCTTATGAGCGATGTATTAACGATTGCCGAAGAATCTCAGATTTCCGGAAGAGGGACTGAAGAGATGAAAACCAATGAGGTGACCGGTCGTTTCAAACCTGGAATAGCGGGTGTTGCCATTGAAGTGGGTCGGCCGATTACGGGTACACGAATGGTTGATGTTGAAAAAATTGCCATGGCAGTTTCTTGTCTTCATGTCGAACATGAACCGTGTAACCCTGTCACCAGCATGATGGCAGACGTTAATACAGGCAAGTTCAAACAAGATCTCCTGAATGAAAAAGTTTTATCTGCCATCCTTGAATTTGGTATAAAAACTGAAAAAATACCTGAACTTTTTGATATTTTAAAAAAAGTAGAAAAAGAGATTGACTCTGTTTTCAGTCTGGACATCGCCTGCCTGTTGAACCCTGACGGATCAAATCCCACTGCCCCATATATTGAACAAACAGGTGTCTGGGTGGCACCCAATGGAAAAATAAATGTTGGTCTGGGAAGACCATTGATAAAACAGGAGCAAATATTATGACGCATACATTACATCGGCTTGGAACGGACATATCGTTACTTGAAGAAGATTATGTGGTTTTAATGATGCCGTCCAAAGATATTAATCATGTCGGGTCCGCACCAAAACTGCGCAGGTTTTTTGAATTGGCTTTAGAGGCAGGGGCCATCAAAATCGGGGATTGCAGGGGTGGCAATCAATATTACCAGGGCGGCATCGAAAAACTGTTGGAAAATGTTGAAGACCGTGCTGTGATAACGGCTGTTTTTAAAGACAAAGAATCTCTTACCCGTCTTCTTAAACAGCTTAAAAAGGAGGACCTTGGCTTGTCAGTAGTTGTTTCAGGGCTTTTTGATAAAGTGCGAGAATGCTGCAGTCAATCAGGATTAAAGCCCCATTCCATTAATCAGTCACTGGGTCGATGGGGGGCAACCCAAAAACTTCCCTCCACCGGTATTCAGGAAATTAACACCATGTGTGGCCATGGGATGGTGTCAGTGAATTTGATTAAACAAATGGTTGCACGCATCAAAAATGGTAAAATAACAGCGGAAAAAGCTGCTGAAAAATTATTTGAGCCGTGCATGTGCGGTATTTTTAATCCCCACAGAGCGGCCAAACTTCTTACCAAGATGGCCCAGCTCGAAGATTGAGAATTGATGTTTTAAAAAGGATTTGTAAAATGAATAAAACAATAGGAATTATCGGGTTGGGGCGTTGCGGTATGCCGACTGCCAAACAATTCATACGCAATGGATATACAGTTTATGGATATGCCCGCAGGCCAGAGGTCATTGAAGAATTTAAAAAAGCTGGCGGGCAGCATGTGATCAGCCCCATGGAAGTTGCCACACACGCTCCCACTGTCATCGTAATGGTCCTGGATGATGCGCAGGTTATTGACGTGATTTCCGGTGAGAAAGGCATTTTACAAACCGCCTCTTCAGGCGCCACTGTTATTTGTATGAGTACGATCAACCGGGATAATCTGCTGGCCATGCATTCGGCCTGCCAGGCAAAGGGTGTCAATTTGATTGATTCTCCTTTTACCGGTGGCCCGGCCCGTGTGGAAAAGGGAACCTTAACCTTGATTGTGGCGGCTCCCCAGGATATTTTAGATCCGATGCGGACGGTCTTGGAAGTGGTGGGTCAGATTACCTATGCCGGACCTGAGCCGGGTATGGGCCAGGCCATAAAGCATTGCAATCAATTGCTGGTGACAACCATTCACGCCGCCACCATTGAGTTGATTATGCTGGCCCGTAAAACCGGGGTGGATCCCAAATTGGTTTGTGATGTAGTGGGCAGCGGCATTGGTGGTAATGATTATTTTCGTCTGCTGTCCAAGGGAATCTTGGAGAATACAACCAGCCCAGGGGGCATGGGTCAACTTTGGAAAGATGTTAATATCGCGGTGACGTCTGCACGAACCCATAATTTGCCATTGCTGGTTGTGACTTCGGCTGCCCAGTATTTTAACATGGCCATATCCCAGGGTATGGGAGACCAGGACAGCGCAAAATTGATGGAAGTCCTGGAAGGAATGACGGAGAAATAAAATATAAAAAAAATTAACAGAGTTCTTTTTGCCTGTGGCAGAAAACAGGATGATATGGGTTTGATGAAAGCATAAAGCAAAAGGAGATTTTTATGGAAATCAAAATCAGTGATGTCGTAAAATATGATGAACAAGGTGTGATTGATGGCGCGACAATGGGCCTTCCGCGGGAGATGACCCGGGATATCTGGCTCAAAGAGGTTTTTCCGGAATGGGGATCTTTTTTGAACTATGAGATTGATAAGTATGAAGTTCCTGCCGGCGTGGGCGCCCTCTGGTATTTCGGTGCCATGTCGTGTGCCCTGAAAAGCCAGGCTGGAGCGGTTTTTCTGGTCGATTTATATTCAGGCCCCAGTATGTTTTCAGATTATTCCTATTGCGGTGTCTGCCGCACAGCAGGTGCTAAAAAGCTCCATTGGATGCGGACTCACCCCATGGTCGTTGATCCCTGGAAATTCAAACGCCTGGATGCGGTTTGCGTGACCCATCATCATCAGGACCACATGGATTATTACACGATCCAGGCAGCCTTGCAGACCACGAATTGCAAGTTTATTGCCCCCCCGGAAGCTGCACGGCGGATGAAGCTCAACATGGGCGTTCCCGAAGACCGGCTGATCGTTGCGGAGGTCGGAAAAAGCGTTCAGATCAAGGATATGAAAATTGACTTTGCGCCGAATTATGACATTATTGCCACCAAAACCGGTTTTGATCCACCGGCCGATTTTTCCGAGGTGGCTGTGGGATATATTTTTAATACCGAGGGCGGCAATTTTGCGTTCCTGGGGGATACGCTTTTTCACAACGGGTATCGCATGGTGGGAGAAAAGTATCAGATTGATGCTGTTTCCATGGCCATGGGCAGTAATGCGCCCGGATATACGGACAAGATGTCACCATGGGACCTGTGGCGGGTGGCTGAGAATCTTAATGCCAAGGTTATTTTGCCCATGCACCATGACAACTGGGCAAATTGCTATGAAGATCCCCGTTACCTGGAACAGATTGTTGAATGGAAAAATAAGGAAAGGCGTCATCCCAATATGAGTGTGGTCTCCCTTCTGCCGGGTGCCCGGTATATCCACCCGACGGACAATGATGGTCAGCATTACAGCTATCCAGATAACCGTGACCGGTGCGATTGGAGAAAGAGCCTGGAATACGGGCCGGAAAGTAATATTAAATAAGGACATACAGGCCTGCTTTTCCCTGGTATCCTGCCGGGGGTGCAGGCCTGAGCCTTTCCCAGAGCAAGTATCTTTTTGATTTGTGCGGGGTTGATCAACGCTGCCATGGGGTGTTCTTTTAGTTGATTTATCTATTCTTAAAGAGGAGTCGTTATGGTGAGATTTTCGCCTAATATCGGGATGCTTTTTCACGAAGTGCCTTTTCTCGAACGCTTTGAAGCGAGCCGCAGGGCAGGCTTTGAGATGATTGAATTCCCCTGGCCCTATGCCTATTCAAGCATGGAACTTCAAAAGCGACTGGTGGACAGTCATCTTGATTTGCTTTTGTTTGATTTTCCGGTTGGCAACTGGGAGGCTGGCGATCGAGGCAATGCCACCGACCCTGACAAGGTTAAGGTTTTCACAGACGGTATTGATCAGGCCCTGGGGTATGCCATGGAACTGAAAGTAAAAAAACTCACCTGCCTTGTGGGTAAACGCCTGGCAGGATTTACCTACGACCATCAATGGGCTGTATTGGTAAAGAACCTGCAATTTGCCTGTGATCGGGTGGGCCGTTATGGAATTACCCTGCTGTGTGAAATTTTTAATGAGGAAGATCATCCCGGATTTTTTCTGACGCATACCAGCCAGGCATTAGCGTTGCTCAAGGCTGTCGGCCGGTCCAATTGCCTGATCCAATATGATGTTTACCATATGCAAAAAGTGGAAGGAAATTTAACGGATACGATTCGTCTTTACCAAAATTCAATCGGTCATATCCAGATAGCTGATGTTCCCGGAAGGCACCAGCCCGGAACAGGTGAAATTAATTACCCGTTTTTTCTTCGTTTCCTCCAACGAACAGGGTATTCCGGTTGGGTGGGCCTGGAGTACATTCCAAAGGGACCGACCCTGGATTCACTTGCGTGGATCAAGAAATGGGGTTTGGTATAAACTTATTGACTAAAGTTTGATCTTTGTTCTGGTTTATTATTAAACATAGTATGATAAAAAAACTTTTATAATTATAACTTATTATAATTATTGGGTATATTAAGTTATATTCAAAAAAAAGGGTGGAAAAACTTCTCCTTGACAGAAGAATCTAAAAGAGATAGATCATATTGTCATCAGATGACTTTATGTCATCTGTACAAGCTGGATCCTATTCTATTATCATACGGGTCGAATGAAGGGATTCAAACAACAGTGTGATAAGCGGATATTTAACAATTTTTGAAAAAAGGAGCAACATTCAAATGAGATATTTTACAGGTGGAAGGGTTGACAGGGTCATTATTGCATCATTGACACCCGGAGATCTATTCCTTGAGGGCATCGAGGAAATTATCCGGAAAGAAAACATTGAAACCGCCGTTGTAACGTCGGCCATAGGCTCCTTCCGTAAATTTAATTATCATACCATCTCACATACCGGCATGCCCCCAAAGGATCGATTTTTTAAACTTGAAGGTCCTATTGAAGTGGGCGGCATCCAAGGGTTGATCGTTGGTGGAGAACCCCATTTGCATGCAACCTTTAACAATTGTGAGACCAATGAAACCACAACTGGGCATATCGAACACGGTTGCGAGGTCTGTTATCTGGTTGAGTTGTTTATTGAAGTCATTGAAGGGGTCAGCATTAAAAAGGACAAGGACCCTAACAATCCAGGTGTTGTGGCTTTTGCTCCCAAATAGTATTTTGGGGTTGTAAAAGAAAGTTGCAATGAAGAAAACAATTGATATCATCATTTTTGCCTGTGGCAGAAAACAGGATGATATGGGTTTGATGGAAGCATAAAGCAAAAGGAGGAGGTTTATATGGAGATTAAAATCAGTGATGTCGTAAAATATGATGAACAAGGTGTGATTGATGGCGCGACAATGGGCCTCAAGCGGGAGATGACCCGGGATATCTGGCTCAAAGAGGTTTTTCCGGAATGGGGATCTTTTTTAAACTATGAGATTGATAAGTATGAAGTTCCTGCCGGCGTGGGTGCCCTTTGGTATTTTGGTGCCATGTCGTGTGCCCTGAAAAGCCAGGCTGGAGCGGTTTTCCTAGTGGATCTGTATTCAGGCCCCAGTATGTTTTCAGATTATTCCTATTGCGGGGTCTGCCGTACGGCAGGTGCTAAAAAGCTCAATTGGATGCGGACTCACCCCATGGTCATTGATCCCTGGAAATTCAAACGTTTGGATGCGGTTTGCGTGACCCATCATCATCAGGACCACATGGATTATTACACGATCCAGGCTGCCTTGCAGACCACGAATTGCAAGTTTATTGCCCCCCCGGAAGCTGCACGGCGGATGAAGCTCAACATGGGCGTTCCCGAAGACCGGCTGATCGTTGCGGAAGTCGGAAAAAGCGTTCAGATCAAGGATATGAAAATTGACTTTGCGCCGAATTACGACATTATCGCCACCAAAACCGGTTTTGATCCACCGGCTGATTTTTCCGAGGTGGCTGTGGGATATATTTTTAATACCGAGGGGGGCAATTTTGCGTTCTTGGGGGATACGCTTTTTCACAACGGGTATCGCATGGTGGGAGAAAAGTATCAGATTGATGCTGTTTCCATGGCCATGGGCAGTAATGCGCCCGGATATACGGACAAGATGTCGCCATGGGACCTGTGGCGGGTGGCTGAAAATCTTAATGCCAAGGTTATTTTGCCCATGCACCATGACAACTGGGCAAATTGCTATGAAGATCCCCGTTACCTGGAACAGATTGTTGAATGGAAAAATAAGGAAAGGCGTCATCCAAATATGAGTGTGGTCTCTCTTTTGCCGGGTGCCCGGTATATCCACCCGACGGATAATGATGGGCAGCATTACAGCTATCCGGATAACCGTGACCGGTGCGATTGGAGAAAGAGCCTGGAATATGGACCGGAAAGCAATATTAAATAAAGTGATTCGAAGCTGTTTTCTCTGGTATCCTTCCGGGAAGGCAGCTTCGAGCCTCTCCTATTATCTTTATATTTAAAAAGTATGGTTTTTGTCCGTTGATAAACATTTGGAGTAAAAATTTGAAAAGAGTTTCACTCATTGACAGTATTGTTGAAGAAATTAAAGGAAGAATTACCCGGGGGGAATTGAAAGATGGAGATTCCCTGGGGTCACAAGATGAGCTGGCCAGGCAGATGGAGGTCAGCCGGCCCACATTGCGTGAAGGACTTAAACGAATGGAGTTGATGGGGCTGATCGAAACAAAACACGGCCGGGGTACTTTTGTTAAAACCATCAACCCGCATGATTTTATGAACCCCTTGGCATCTTTTCTGGTCTTTGATCAACAATCGGCTTTGGAACTCCTTGAAGCCCGTCTTATCATAGAAGGTGCTGTGGCATCACTTTCTGCAAAGAATGCAACTGTGCAGGACACCATGAAAATTGGTCAAAAATTGATTGATATGAAGGTTGCCGCTGAAAAGGACAATATTAAAGATTTCATCACCAGTGATGTTCAATTCCATCTGTTGGTGGCACAAAGTTCAAAAAATCGGATATTGATCAAGACTGTCAATATATTGAGCGATCTTTTACACCAGTTGGTGGACAGAGTTTTTGAGCTCCAGTCGAACCAATTGCCAGCAACTTTGAAGCAGACAATTCAATTTCACGAACAAATTTTGGCGGCCATTCAGAATCATGATGCCGCCGGTGCCCAGCGCAAAATGAAAGCCCATTTAAGCGATGTCACTCTTAAAATTAAAGTGGGCCGTTATCTTTAAACATTATTTTTTTTTGGGCTTATCCAGATGTTGACTGGAAAAAAGCAAAAGGGATGAGAGATATTATTACACATCACTATGCCAATATTAATGCCGAAACAGTATTTTTCACATGCAAAAGAAAAATCCCTGTACTTCTGGATACTATCCAGAGAATTATCCACGAATTGAAATCCTAATTTTTTATATCAACTCAGAATTCCCAGATCAATAAACAACCTACATTCTCAACAATCAAAATGCTCGCGCCGAGCTAAATCCAGATCGATGGGATAAGGCATAGGTGTGGCTATCCAAAGAAAATCAAGGAAAAATGCACGATAAATTAATCTTGAAATACTGTTTAATTCAGTTGTGTTTTTTTGAATTTGATCAAATTTTAATAACAGGATTTAATTAAGCCTTGACGATACGACAAAAAATCAAATACAGGGCGCAGTGATGCTGATATAATGCCGTGATCTTAATATTGGCAAACCACAACATTCCTGCACAATTCCGGAGAGCACTTGACAATATGTCGGGACTCCTTTATTTTATGTTAGGGTTTAATTTAAAATAAGAAAATCGTTAATTCAATAATTGAAATAAAAACATGAACAGAGACCTGCAAGGACAATATATTAATATATCGACCGTCGGGGAAAAGGCCCAAGCCTTTGTTCCAGATCCATTACCACCAATACCTCCCATTGAATTGTCATCCGAACTTAGGGAAAAATATGACCAGGCTCTGTTGGCCCTTGGCCGTCTAGACAGTGTCTCAGTTCTACTTCCAGACACATCGCTTTTCCTTTATATGTATGTGCGTAAAGAAGCGGTGCTCTCGTCTATGATCGAGGGTACTCAGTCATCACTCTCAGACCTGCTGATGTTTGAATTCGAACATCAATCCGGGGTTCCTTTGGATGATGTGCAAGAGGTAAGCAACTATGTAGCAGCGCTTAATCATGGTCTCAAACGACTTGGAGAGGATTTTCCGATTTCGCTCAGATTGCTGAAGGAGATTCATAGTGTATTGCTATCGAAAGGTCGTGGCAAAGAATGTGACCCTGGTGAATTTCGAAGAAGCCAGAACTGGATCGGTGGAAGCCGTCCCGGAAATGCGGCTTTTGTACCACCACCACCTGAATATCTTCAGGAATGTATGGGGAAGCTGGAACTGTTTCTGCATGATCAGCCTGAAAAGACACCGGTGTTGATCAAGGCAGCCCTGGCACATGTCCAGTTTGAAACCATCCACCCGTTTCTTGATGGTAATGGTCGTCTCGGACGTTTGATTATTACTTTATTGCTGTGCTCTGATAAAGTGCTTAAGGAACCAATGCTGTATCTCAGTCTTTATTTCAAAACATACCGCCAACGTTATTATGAACTTCTGAACGAAGTCCGTCTGACCGGGGACTGGGAGGTTTGGCTCGATTTCTTTGCCGATGCGGTTATTCATACGGCAACACAGGCAGTTAAAACCGCGCAGCAACTTATGAAGCTTTCCGCTGAAGATGGGTTGCGCATTAATCAATTGAAACGCATATCCGGTTCGGCCAATCTCATTCATAAAGCAATGCTCGAGCGCCCAATTGCTTCACCGAATTGGATTCAGGAGAAGACCCAACTTTCACCAGCGACAGTTAATGCCTGTCTGCGTGAACTAGAACGCCTTGAAATAGTAAAAGAGGTAACCGGGAAAAAACGTAACCGCCTGTATTCCTATTTGGAGTACATTCGGATCATGAGTGAAGGTACTGAATTACCCCGTTAAACAGATGTAGATCTATTCTTTGGAATTTTAGAGAAAACAAGCTCAATTTTAACAAAAAAATGAACCGGATGATACCGGATGATACCGGTTATTTTTGCATTGAATGAAATTGTTCACTACGCGAAAACCCATCCGGGCACAAGTTATGTTTACATCAACAATTCAGACATGCATTTAGGCAACTTGAGTTTGTCGATAAACGATAGTGTTTTTAAGTTGTTGCCCATATATGATATGTGCTCAATGAGATTTGCTCCTAAAAGTAGTGGTGAAATGCCATCCCTTGCTTTTGAAGCTCCAGATACTTGTGAAGCCATTTCGAATGAGAACCAATGTGAAAATATACTGAGAGCTGCTTATACCTTTTGGGAAAACGGTTCAAAGGATGGTAGGATCTCTGATCCATTCAGAACATTTTTGCAGCAAGGAAATCCTGTTGAGCGCTTACGGTCAATCGATTGATAATATGTTACCTGCAAACATGAATGAACCGGGCAGTGCGGTTATTTGGGGTGTTCTCTTTAGGAATGAACTATGAATGAATTAAAAAGTGCTCCCTGGTTTCCCAAAAAGAAATATGGGATTGGTTGGGGGTTACCAAATACATGGCAAGGGTGGATCGTTCTCTTGATGTACATTTTTTTAACCATCATCGGTATTATATTTTTATCAAATTCATCTATTCAAATTTCTCTATTTTTGTTGTATTTTGCAGTTTTAACCCTTGCCTTTATTTTTGTGGTTTGGAAAAAAGGGGCCAATATAGGTACATGAAAGAGAACCATTGGCTGGAGTTGACCTGGGGCCACTGATCGGCCCTAAAAGCTTCGGCTTTGGATTTAGCTAAAACAATGAAAAATAGAGCAAATAATAAATCCTGAAAGTGTTGGATTTTTGTTTAAGGAATTTTATTAAACTGAAGTCATTTTATAAAAATTGGGGTGTGTTTCCCATGAACAGCACCTTGAATTGTAAATTTTTCAGAAGGGACTAATAAATTGAGTTATAAAAACAAAGATCTGTGTAGAATTAGGACAATAACCACTTTTTTATCCTTGGGTAAGGGCAAAGAAAGCTGGAAAAAAGAAGTCCTTAAAGCATCTCACTTTTGTTCGGACTTATCAAAAGAATTCAATAAAAATGATTATATAGTTCAGTCTGTCAGGATTGTCACCAATCCGTTTGGTGAGTATCTGAATACAAAAAATATAGAGAGTGCAAGAAAAGACCTGGCCTATCTGAGCAATTTATTAGATTCTTCGGATATGTCTGGAATCCGAATCAGGTTTGCTATTGGAGAAGCCAGGACCCAGCGTGAAATTGAGATGTTACCTGAATTGGTCAAGGAATTTGGGGATCTATGCAACGTATGTGTGAATGTCAATTTAGATGATTATGGTGTTCTTGACAACCAATTAATTGAGCAGGCATCTGAAGCCGTTGTAAAAATTAGTAAAATTACGCCAAGAGGAGAGGGAAACTTTAATTTCACTGTAAATTTCAATTGCGATCCGCTGATACCTTACTTCCCGGCAAGTTATCACAGAAAAGAACTTGGGAACCGATTTGTCATTGGTCTTGAAACACCAGATTTACTTGTCAACGTACTTAAGGAATTTAACCAACCCATTAATGCCCATAATCATAATGTCTTATTTAAGGGATACTATGATGTCATGAGCAACGCGCTTCAATATCATATATCAACAATCAAAAATATAATTGACCTGGTAGATATTGATAAGGCGTTCACTTTTTCTGGTTTTGACAGTTCAGCAGCTCCTTCTAAAAATTGCGCAAGTATGGTCGAGGTCTATGAACAGATGGGTGTTGAGTATTTTGGATCATCCGGCACGGTTGAAGCCTCATCATTATTAACAAAAGTATTTAAATCTATTAAAGATGTCGAACTTGTTGGTTTTTCCGGGCTTATGCTTGCGCTGACAGAAGATACAGGGCTTGCTCAAGGAACCATTAGTTCAAATTTTGATATCCGTTCACTATTAACCTACAGCTCGGTTTGTGGCATTGGTCTGGATACGGTGCCAATACCAGGTGATACACCCATAGATAAAATTTGTGCACTCATGAGAGATACCGGCACAATGGCATACCGTTTAAACAAGCCTTTAACCGTTCGGCTGTTTCCTGTCCCGGGATTGAAAGCAGGTGACATGACGGCTTTTGAAAGCGAGGATCTTTGCAATTGTGCCGTTCTGGCTGTCCCATAAATTTTACGGCGGCTAGCTGATCAGCATCGTGATTTATGGCCTTACATAACCAACGGGTGGGCAACAAAGAGTGTTTTTTATTAAAAAATGATAGAAAAAACTGTTTTTAAAATTATTGAACTGATTGCGGGAAATACCGATGAAATTTTTGCGTTTGTTAATGATATAAAAATCAAATATCCAAAATTGGATAACGACAAATTAGCAAAAAAGGTAGCGAATAAAATAAAGAGAAAATGCGCAATTCAAGGTGGATTGATGGCATTTCCCGGTGCAATTCCTGGCGTCGGATCCATGATTCAAGTGGGGATTTCAGTGTTCGATTTTTCCCAATTAATCAAAAATCAAGTTTATCTTATTTTTTCAATTGGATATTGTTATGGAATATCTGACACAGATAAACTTAAAACTGTAACCCTTAAATGCTTTGGTTCCATTTTAGGCATTGATACTGTAATTGGTAAAAACATGCTTGAAAACCTGTCAGACAAGGCGATAAGATTAATGATTAAAAAGTTACAAAAAGCATTGGTAAAAAAGTTTTTTTTAAATTTGATCGTAAAGCTCATTCCCTTTGGGATAGGTATCATATTGGCATCTATCTCACATTGGATTATTATCAGAAGGTTTCAATTTAGTTCTATCAAATTTTTCCACCTGCTAATTGAGCAGGATAAATCTTTACCTGAAACTAAAATAATATAACAAAGCACTTAACGCTCAATATGAGAGGCCCATATGATTCAAAATAAAAATGAATTCGGCCCGGACTATGCATCGGTTGAGGATGACAGGTTTAAAATCAAATACCGGGCGAGCTGCTACTGCAAGACAGTCCAATACGAAGTGTGCGCGGATCCTGT
This sequence comes from Desulfoconvexum algidum, assembly GCF_055382125.1. Lineage (NCBI taxonomy): Bacteria > Pseudomonadati > Thermodesulfobacteriota > Desulfobacteria > Desulfobacterales > Desulfobacteraceae > Desulfoconvexum > Desulfoconvexum algidum. The sequence continues at coordinate 1,565,240 of NZ_AP042394.1, forward strand.
GGATGCAAAGATATGCCATTGTCTGGTCTGCAAAAAATTGCACGGTGCCCCCATGCAGTGGGCAGCCATATTCCATAAGCATGACGTCAGGATAATCACCGGTGTCGATCATCTGCATTTTTACAACAACGAGTTGAATAAGCACGAGCGCATTCTTCCCTGCAAAGTCAGCTGCGATGTATGCGGAACCCTGATTGCCGATGAAGGGCGGAGAATGTGGCTTGCCTTCCCCTCTCTTTTTGATTTCGGGCATGTTTCGAAAATTCCGGACAGCTTCAAGCCCAGTTGCCATTTATTCTACGGTATGCGGGTGTTTGATATGAATGATGATTTACCCAAGTGGTCAGGTCATAAAAATCATTCAGAACGGTTATTTTAAAATTAAAAACGAAATCATGCAAAGAGAAAACGACTATATTTTATTTCTTAAAGAAAATTTATAGACAAGGGCCTTACCCGTTTTTTCACAGGCATCCACACAATCGCCACAATTGGTACATTGGGCCAGGCTCCAGCCTTCTAGCCGTTTGGGGTCCAGATCCAGGGAACAGGCCTGCCTGCAGGGGAACGGTGCCTTGTTTGAAATACAGTTCTTTTGTTTAAAAATAATGGTAAGCCCAAAGGGGTTGAACCGTTTGACAACTGCCAGAAGAACCGATTGCGGACAAATCCAACGACACCACAAACGGGTTTGAAGTAGAAATTCCGCCAATAAAACGGCTCCCATAAACCAAATGGCAGGTGACAGGTATTTTTGTATAAAAAGATATTGAAAAATATTGGAATAGTGAAATGGCATTGACACCTGGTTTAAAATGGGTGCGTTGAAAAAAAACCAGAAAATCAGAAAACCTATGCAAAAAATTGCTGCCTTTACCCCCCTGTGTCAGGATAGATGTCGCCTCAATTGAAAATCAAACCCGGGGGCATTGAGGTGATTTTATGGTATACCCGATTCAAACAAAAGAGGCTGTGATAAAAAAAGTACTGATGGGTGGTAAACCTCATCATGAAATAGCAAGCGAAGCCGGTATCGGCCGGTCCACCTTGACTTACTGGCTTAAAAACCACAAAAAAAACGGAATCGAAAATTTGACTGACAAAGAAAAACGCCCCCAGGACTGGTCTGTAGAACAACGACTGAATGCTTTGATGGAAACAGGTGCCATGCCGGAAGGGGAGCGTGTTTCCTGGTGCCGTAAAAAAGGGATCTTTTCTCATCACCTTGAACAATGGAAAAAAGACATCCTCTCCTTGTTAACCCCGAACAAGGCCTCCCTTAGAGTCAAAGGGACTGCCCGGTTAAAGAAGGAGAATGCTGCTCTGAAAAAAGAGTTGAACCGCAAGGATAAAGCACTTGCCGAGACGGCAGCCCTGCTGGTTCTTAAAAAAAAAGCAAACTTTATCTGGGGGGATCCCAGGGACGATTGATCAGTGAAGGCGACAAAAAGACGGCGTTGATGCTGACCCAGGAGGCCTGTAAGGCTGGTGCACGAAAGCATCTGGCAGCAGAACTTCTGGGGCTGCCGCTTCGAACGGTGCAACGTTGGGAAAAGCATGGCTTTAATGATCACCGCAAAGGCTCCCGGGCTGTGCCTGGGAACAAGATATCCCAAAAAGAGAGGACACAAATCATGGATGTGCTGACATCCTCAGAATTTGGGGATTTCAATCCCCACCAAATTGTTCCCAAACTTGCAGATCAGGGCATCTATCTGGGCTCAGAAGCCACTATGTACAGAATTTTGAGAGAGCAGAAAATGAACAAACACCGCCTCTCAAGCAAGGCAGGAGCCCGCAAACGACCGGAGGCTTACATTGCCACAGGCCCCAATCAGGTATGGTCCTGGGATATCACATATTTACCGGCCCGGGTAAAAGGGCGTTTTTTCTACCTTTATATGATCATGGACGTCTACAGCCGCAAAGCAGTGGGATACCAGGTCTATGATTGTGAATCTGGAGAGCTGGCAGCCGCTCTGATTACAGACACCTGCCATCAAGAAAAAGTGCAAAAGAATCAGCTGGTTCTGCATTCTGATAACGGCGGGCCAATGAAAGCCTTTACCATGCTTGCAAAACTGGAGTCCCTGGGGGTAGCTCCATCGTTCAGCAGACCCAGGATCAGCAACGACAACCCTTATTCTGAGTCGCTGTTCCGGACCATGAAATATCGGCCGGAATACCCGGAACATCCCTTTGACGACTTGAACAGTGCCCGAAAATGGGCAGAAAAATTTTCCCAATGGTACAACAATGAGCATCTTCATAGCGGTATTGGCTTTGTAACCCCAGTAGACAGACATGACCGAAAAGATATTGAAATCCTTGAAAAACGTCATCAGGTCTATCTGGAGGCAAAGGCTTCTCACCCGGAACGCTGGACCGGGACTTCAAGAAATTGGAAGCACATTGGTGAAGTGGCTTTAAACAAGAGGAACAATTCACCAGGAAAAACAACTGATGGGAAAGAAACCGCAGATATTGTCTTTGCGGACCAGAAGACTTGATTTTATCTATAAAAGAGCAACAGTTTCTCATGGCCGAGAATGGGCATCCAAAAAAAACCCGTCGGAGGTCATGAGAAGGTGTTGCGGTAAGCACGATATTTTTTCTATGTTTAGGCGACAACTTGCTTGACATCTACCGTTACTGCAAATCCTCTTGTTTCAATTTTCCGCTTGCTAAATTTTTTGGGCCACATCCTGGAAGAAAAATAGTTTACAAGTTCTGACAACAATCCAAAGGGACAAATCCAGGAGCAAAAAATAGTACCCATAAAAAATGAAATGGCCAAAACCATTCCGGCACCTATCAAAAGCCCAATGGGCAGGTAATGATTCTTAAGGATTACCTGAAAAACAGCCAGAGGATCTGAAAATGTCAAACAGCTGACATGGATGTTTAAAAAATTTCCCCAAATAAAGTTGAACCCAGCCTGGTTCAGAATGGGAAGTATGATAAAAAGGGCAGCAACCCCTATCTGTATAACTCGCCGCCAAGTATGGATTTTCATCTTTTTAATTTTTCAGGCTCTCCCGCATTACTTTAAGGTCGTTTCTATATGCTTTGGCAAGCATATCCACATCAAGACTGTAGGCAACGCTGTCAAATCCTTTATTCATTAATTCAATAGAAGTATCCATATCACCTGAGTAAATAAAGACGGGTTTGTTTTTTGCGTGGCATGCAGTCTGTATTCTTTTGAGAGCCTGTTGGTATACCGGGTTGTCAAACTGGAGAGGTACTCCAAGAGAAATGGAAAGGTCATAGGGGCCGATAAAGATTCCATCAACACCCTCCACATCTACAACATCTTCTATTATTTCGAGGCACTCTACTGTTTCGCATTGTGGAATTACCATGACATTGTCATTACAGATTTTCATGAACGATTCAATGCCATCTGCGAAATTTTCATCATGTCCGAACTTGTTTGACCGTGTCGGCGCAAACCCCCTGTTGCCAAGGGGCGTAAATTTTGCGTAATTGACAAGTTGCTGAATTTGCTCCATGGTTCTGATCAGAGGGACAATCAATCCTTGAGCGCCAAGGTCAACAGTTCTCTGAATTTCTTTGTGATTGATATCTGAAATCCTGACAAAAGGCGTTAGATTTACATTTTCTGCTGCCCGGATCATGTCTGCCATGGTTTCAGTATCATAGGGACCATGTTCAGTGTCGATAATAACATAATCAATATCTGTATTTCCTAAACTTTCTATTCCATAAGTGCTGCTGGTGAATAGGAATGTGCCGATAACCTTTTCATTATTTTTTAGTTTTTCTTTTACGGTGTTTTTCATCTGATGCCTTCCTATTTTATTTTTGAGCAGAAAAATTTTCCCAGTTTGGTGATTGATTCTTCAATCAGTTCTTCTGCAGCGCCGCTGAAACTCATGCGGATACAGTTATTTCTGGTTTCATCCTTTTCGATGTAGAACCCTTCTCCTACACCATAAGTAATCTGTATCTCTTCAATTGCATCCTGCAGAAGTTCTTTGCCATCCAGTCCGTTTGGGAGTGTGACCCAGACATAATATCCGCCATCAGGGTCTGTTCGTTTTGTCCCATCAGGGAAAGATTCATCAATTTTCTGCAGCATCACATCTCTTCTTCCCTTGTAAATTTTACACAGCCGCTGCACATGATCGGGATAGTGTCCTCTTTTGAAAAATTCAGCACAGATAACCTGGGCAAAACCGTTAGTACAGGTGTCTGTCGCGGTTTTGATATCAACTAAATGATCTATTATGGGTTCATCAGCAAGAATATAGCCGAGCCGTGCCCCTGGTGAAAAAATTTTTGAAAGACTGCTTGCGTAAACGACATGGCCTGATCGATCAAATGCTTTGATCGGCGGCAGATTGTCCCCGCTGTAACGAATTTCTCTGTAGGGATCGTCTTCAAAGATGAGGACATCATATTGTTCTGCAAGCTCAACGATTTTTTTTCTTCTTTCCAAAGACATTGTAACACCGGTTGGATTTTGAAATGTCGGCATTGTATATATAAATACAGGATTGTACTGCTTTATCTTTTGTTCCAGTTCATCCAGGAGCAACCCATCTTCATCAATACTGCAGGGAATACATTCTATTTGAAACATTTCAAATATCATGGTGGCGTGAACAAATGTAGGGGATTCAACCAGGATCTTATCACCTGGATTGGTGACCAGCTGACAGAGAAGATTCATTGTCTGGATACCGCCGGCAGTGACCATGATTTCATTTAATTGTGCATCAACACGGTTTGGTTTCAAAAGGACGTCCCTGATTTGTTCCCGCAGGTCCGTGAGTCCAAGCGGGCTTCCATATCCCAGGGCCTCAAATGCCCGATTATCTTCCCTGAAAACATCCTGGGAAATTTTCCGGATCTGATCAACAGGGTATGCTTCTTTTGCAGGAGCCCCTCCACCAAAAGAGACAAGATCGTGTCTTGACATGGATTGAATAAGATTACGCATCGTCTGGGATCTGTATTTCATAAACTCAATTCTATCCGCTTTTTTCACCATTATATTTTCCCTTCAGCTTTTTTTATTACAAATAATATCATCTAGGACCAAGTTTTATTGTTGAAACACTATATTTAAAGGCTGAATTTTGTAAAGCAAAAAATATTTGAACTGGTTTTGAGTCGTACTCAACACATCACGAATATGCGCTTATTTTTGGATAGTGAGATAGAGAAGATAGGCAACCTGGAAAGTGGGGTGGTTCTTATAGGAGTCAACGCCATAGCTAAACGTTCAAGTCGACTGCGGCGCCTTAAATGCCGAGTAAATTTGCTCAACCTCCTGCAAGCAAACAAATGTGATTCAACCAGGGAAGCTGCACCAGAATGTGTATATCGAGCGATATAACCGGACGGTTTGTTATGATTGGTTGAATCAATACTTTTTTAGGAGTATTAAAGAAGTTCAAGATTATGCAAGGGGATGATTACCTTATAACTTCAAAATTTTTAGGGAGAAGCTGGCTGTATGGGCCCGTCAGAGACAAAAAATCAAATAGAAAATATTATCCTTATATCCGCTCCCTGGCCGCTTTTCAGCCGTCCATCCATTCAGCTCGGTGCACTGAAATCATATCTGAGGCAGGAGATTCCCGACCTTAAGGTGGAGACCCACCATTTCTATTTGAAATTAGCGGCTGCCATCGGCTATCCCCTCTATCATGAAATTTCCGAAAAAACCTGGCTGGCTGAATCCGTTTATGCGGCGCTCTTATATCCGGAGCGATTCGACCTTATTCAAACTCTGTTCTACAGGGAAGCAAAGGGCAACCCCCTGTCACTTAAGGTCGACTTCAAAGCCCTTACGCATAAGGCGGCAGAGGCTGCCGATGAATTTATCAGCAGCATCAACTGGGACCGCTTTGGTCTGGCAGGCTTTTCAATCTGTCTTTGTCAGCTCACCTCCTCTTTGTACTTCATCCGCTCCATAAAAAAAAAATTTCCAAAACTCGACATTGTAATCGGCGGTTCCATGTTTGCGGGAGATTCCATCAAGGATATTTTTACGGTATTCCCGGAAATCGATTTTGTCATTAACGGAGAAGGAGAACTACCGCTGTGCAGCCTGGTGCACCACTTAAGGAATTGTGCCGATCCTGAAAAGATCTCCCGCATCACGGGCCTTGTTACGTCACGCTCCTGCACAAGTAAAAAGCCGGTAACCTTTAACCAAATGGCAGACCTCAAGGATCTGCCCGTTCCGGATTATGATGACTATTTTCATTTGATGAAAACAGCTGCTCCGGATAATAATTTTTTCCCTACACTCCCGGCCGAAGCATCCCGGGGATGCCGGTGGCAGGCTTCCAATTCAGGGCATTCAGGCTGTGCTTTCTGCAATCTTAACCGTAACTGGCAGGGGTACCGGTGTAAAGGCCCGGAACAGGTATTCGGTGAAATCGATCATCTAACTTCAAAATATCGTACTCTTTCCGTGGCGTTCATGGACAACCTCATACCTTCAAAAACAGCCATGGAGATGTTTGATCAGCTGTCTGGATTGAAAAAAGATCTCAATCTTTTTTGTGAACTCAGGGCCACCACTCCGAAACGGGTACTGGAAAAAATGGGCTCTGCCGGCGTCAGCAATATCCAGATCGGTATCGAATCCCTCAGCTCCCGTTTGCTGAAAAAATTAAACAAGGGAACCACCGCCATCCAGAATCTGGAAATCATGAAGCACTGTGAAGGCTTAGGTATTGCCAACAATGCCAACCTGATACTCCATTTTCCCGGCAGTGATATCGAGGACATAAATGAAACCCTCCGGAACCTTGAGTTTGCTACCTTTTTCCGTCCCCCGGGGCTTGTGAATTTCTGGCTGGGACATGGAAGCAGTGTATATAACGATCCAGCGTCCTTTGGCGTCAAGGCAATTTTCAACCATCCCAATTATGCAAAAATATTCCCGGAAGATATTCACCGCCACATGACCTTTCTGATCCAGAGGTACCGCGGCGACATGAAATACCAGAAAAAACTGTGGCAGCCGGTTAAGCAAAAGGTTCATGACTGGGAAAAAACGTATACCCGGATTCATCGGATCGGAGGTGATACGCCGATTTTGAGTTATCGGGATGGAAGAGACTTTATGATCATCCGCCAGAAGCGGCTCTCAAAAGCCCCCTTTACCCATCGCATGGAAGGGCTCTCCAGAAAAGTGTACCTCTATTGCGGGCATCATCAGTCACTGGAAAAAATCCTTCATCATTTTCAGGGGCTGACCCAGGAGAAGGTGATGCCCTTTTTAAAAATGATGACGGATAAAAAATTGATGTTTGAAGAAAACGGCAAATATTTAAGCCTGGCAGTACCTTTACAAGGAGCTCATTGCATCTGACCCTGGCAAACCCGAAATGCAGATCCCCGCAGTCCAAACTTGGTGGGTAAAAAGATCTGGAAAAAAGGATTGAAGCATTTCTTATTAAAGGGGGTTATGTGAGTTGTAAAATGAATGTGATTCAAAAATATAAAGAGTTTGAGATTTATTTCCAGAATGCGGATCATATCGATGTTAAAACCATTGAGAGTGATGTCGATTTAAGAGGTTTTATTTCTGGAATGCTCTCTTACTACCCCTGGTGGATGGTTTTCCTATATAGATTCAGGGAGTTTTTTGTAAGTATCCTCGGGTTAGTTCGTCATGAAAAGCCAGAGACCTTGCCCTCAATAAAACCAGAGGATCTTTCCTTTAAACCTGGTGAAAATGCATCCTTTTTTATTGTGCGTGATGCAAAAGAGGATATGTACTGGATTTCAGAAACACCTGCAGATAAACACTTAACCGCTTTATTTGGTGTCATGGCAGAAAAATTAAATCAGAATCTTACAAGGTATCACGTATTCACATCTGTTAAGTATCTTCACTGGACTGGGCCGGTGTATTTCAACTTAATTCGACCTTTTCATCACATGGTTGTCTGGAGGATGATGAAGGCCGGTATAAGAAAACGCCAAATCACATAACGGCGCTTTTGCAGCGGAGCCCAAACAGCAGTGCCCGCTGAAGCTTTAGTAGCGCGGCCGCTCAACTTAACGTTTTTTCGCGTGGGGGTATAATTTTTCTATGCAACTAGGACATATGCCGTGAGAGAAGACCGCATCAGAGTGTTCGGAGACATATTCTTCAACATGGTTCCAATAGCCCATATCATCTCTGATTTTCTTACAATGGGCACAGATGGGGAGCATGCCGGTCAGTTGTTTTATCTCTGATATAGCCTGTTTTAATTCATTGGTACGTTCTTCAACTTTGTCTTCAAGTCGTTCATTCAATTCTTCGAGTTCATTTGAAAGAATTTCTTCCCGATTCAAAGAAAGACTGAATTTTTGCGCCAACATAATAGACTGGGCAACAAAATAGACAATCAAACCATATGGAAGCATTTGTTCGGTATTGATATAGTTGTTTACTGTGAGCATATCATTTAATGCAGCTAAAAAAGGAACTAGGAAAGCAAGAAGACTGATTAAAGCACCATCCAGATTCTTTTTTATCGCCTTGGTAAAAACAAAAAGAATATAAGCACAACCTGATAGTGCAGCAATATGATAGACACCAAGAAACAGGCTATGTATCTTGGCCGGGAAAAGTATAATTATAAAAGCAAACAATGCACCAAGAATGAGAAATCCCTTTACAATACGTTTATCAGAACACCCAGCAAAAAGATGGCGTTGGAAACTTATAAATAGTGGCGGCAATAATGCGACTGTAAGGAGATTTAGCTTCAGCAACACTTCCCACGACGGGTCAAAAAAATTATGGATGAGGATCTCGCCGGAAACCAGTGTTCGTAATGCTACGACCAGGCATACTATAGAAAAAAAGAGTGAAGACAATGATTTCCTTCGTTTAGTAAAAAGCCCGATATGGTATAGCCCCATGGTTAAAACAGAGGCAAATAAAAAGATATCCCAAAAGATGGCCATGTGCGTTCTGCTAAGTATCTTATCGGCAAGGCCAAAGTCGATTTTTCGCCAACCCCCTCCTAATGCATAGGAGAAGTTGGCAATTTGAAGTATAAACTCAATCCTGGTTTCATGGGGTTTGAAGGTGACGGTCTGGGGACGCCATTGGGGCTGGTACACGGATGGATTAGCACTAACGGTACCGTTGGTTGCCATTACATCACCGTTAACAAAGAGTGTATAAGCACTGAACATTTCAGGAACACGTAACCCAAGACTTTTGCCCACAAACGATTTGGGTATGTGAACCACCTTTCGTAGTGTTAGGAACCCGTTAGAAGGCAATGGTTGGCCGTTTATTTCAATATCATTCCAGAAGAAAGGAAAGGATTGTTTTGTGTCAAAAATGATTTTCTTGTCCTGAAGGTCCGCCGGATCTAAAAGTTTCTGCCAGTACAATTCCCAGTCTTGATCCAAATGGGTTATTTTTTCAAAATCCCTTGCTTCTATATTTATGGGAAACGTAAAGCATAGGAGCAATAAAATTAGTGTGATGAATTTTACCATCGTGCCAATCTCCGTAAAGAGGTTCAGTCAGAAGTTACGCGAACAGACAATTTTCCATTCACCAGAACAGGTTTAAAATAATGTTCTTTGGAGAGCGTGGTCTCTTGTTGCAAAAATTTAAGTTTATGGGAATCCGAAGAAAAACCTTTGGCTTCATGATCAATGACATCTTTTGAATTGGATTTTATGGTCGACTCCCAAAGATAGGTTTTATTGTTTTTAGCCTTGATGATCATGCTGACATGCGCCCAGGGGTTGCACTCCAGGTAATCTGTCACTCCATCAAAATCTGAATTGCCATGAAAAAGGATGATGTCACCTGTATTCAGACGATTCGTGAATTGATCAAAGGATAAAAGGATGGGGTAGTCAAGTTGGGGGATGTTTACATTGTGACAACAGGATGAAACCAGTAAAATGAGGATGGTGGTACTTAATTGGAAAAATATTGAAAATAAGAACTTGTTTTTTTAGATAAAACCAAAAAGGATCCTCCAGTCTCTGAAATATTACTGTCAATCCGATACAGATACCACAATGTTGTCTCTTTATCAGATTCAGGCGAATAAGGGCAAGGAGAAGTTTTATATCCCAGCCAACTCAGCTCAAACGTTAACCAGGAAGCCGCTCAACTTGGTATTGAAAAATTACACATGCAACATTTAAGTTATATGGCAAATTCAGTTTTAATCTGATATGAATAAATAATTATGCCTCTTTCATCTGCTATACTTATTGCTGACAACTCCGGGATGCTGCGATCCATGATCAAAAGGATACTTCATAGTGCCGGCTTTACACGCATCTTTGAAGCTGCGGACGGAAAACAGGTCTTAGATCTTCTCATGGAACAAAAGGTGGATCTGATCATATCCGGTATCAACATGCCAAAAGTCAATGGAATAGAGCTTTTAAGTGCCTTGAAAAACCACTCGAGCCTGAAGGTCATACCCTTTATTGCACTATTGTCAGACACACAGGGGCAAACCTATGATGATTTGATGGCTGCAAAGCCTGACGGATTTATCAAAAAGCCGTTTACCAATGAAGACCTAATCAATAAAGTTAACTCTATTTTAGGCAGCTTATAATTTCCTATTGAAAGGTAGCCGGAAACTGCGGGATATCTTTATTTTAAAATCGGAAACAACAACAGAAGTCCGATGGCCTTTGTGGGTCACAAAGGCCATAAATCAAAAGGAGCCCTGTTGTTAAATGTAGTGAAAACAAGTTATTAATAACCAAGAGGACAATTCAATGATTACATCAAAAATCAAAAGGATTTTATGTGTTGGATTTTAATTTTTGGCCTTAAGCGCATGCTCTAACAACGATGCTTTGTTAAGGCCGACAGGGAAAGCTGCTTTTGTTCCGAAATAATGGTCTGCCCCTGGATAAAATAGTCCATAAAATACGGAGAGTTTAACATGGGTAGATGGCGTCCTCCTATAGAAAAAGGTTCCAAGTATATCACCCCGGAAGGTGCACAAAAATTAACTGAAGAGGTTCAGTACTTGTGGAAAGTTGAGCGACCACAAGTGACCGATAGAGTTTCGAAAGCTGCCGCACAAGGTGATCGTAGCGAGAATGCCGAATACATTTATGGCAAGAAACGCTTGCGCGAAATTGATAGCAGGATTCGATTCTTAACGAACCGTCTCGACGGTATGACTGTGGTCAATCGTATTCCTGAGGATCAGGATAAAGCTTATTTTGGTGCTTTTGTTACCCTCGAGGATGAAGACGGGGAAGAGGTCGAATATCGTATCGTTGGGCCCGATGAGTTTAATGTTGTTGACGGAAACCTTAGTATGGATTCGCCCTTAGGTAAAGCAATGATAGGAAAACGAGTGGCGGATGAAATCAAGTTTTTTTCACCAAAAGGAGTGAAAGTTTTTTATATATCGAAAATTTGTTATAACGACTTAAAATAAACTTCTTTTTTAAAGAAATTATAAAATGGAACAGAATGCAATTTTTGCAGCAGCAAAATTTAATGATTACGCATGGATTAAAAACCTTTTATGTGGCAACAGTCCATCACGAATAGAGCTCGTAAGGGGTATGACAACAATGGGATACAATGGAACATATTCTTGAAATAATCCGCCAGACTCGGCGATGTCGTCCGGAAATTCTGGATGCTACGGAAAAAATGGCTGGTCTTGATATCACTGATTTTGAGGCGCTTTCCCGTGAGTGTATTGCAAATGGCGAGGATGCGGCACTGGGTATCTTGATGAATGTCTGTGCCGTTCGGCAGATCAAGCTGGACCCGGATCTTCTGGGCGATGTATTAAAGGTGATCGAGCCTGTTTCGGATTTTGGATCACTCTATCGATTCCAGGGGGCAGATGCAATTCCAGCGCTTCTTTCGGCGGCTGTGGATGAAGCTCTCTCCCACGAACGCCAGGTATATGCCGCATTTCTTGCCGCTGAGATGAGCGTTGTCCACGACTCTGATCGGCAACCGGTGAAGCGGGTGGTTCAGATCCTAGAGCAAACATCTGTTTACTCCCCCCCGATGGCTATGATGATCGCTACAACGCTCAATTTGCTCGGAGACCCGAAACCTGTCACAAAGGGATTTTTTACCCAAACGGATATTTTGGATTTGCTGCCTGATGAACCACCGCCCGTGGTCATCGGCAGCGGGCAGACAGTTCGCAGGCCGGTTCCAAAAATCGGCCGCAACGCTCCTTGTCATTGTGGAAGCGGGAAGAAATACAAGAAGTGCTGCATGGAATCGGATCAGCAACTAATCCGGGATGCCTCCTCCTATGAAGGGTTGACCCGGACACAAATACGTGACTCACCCCATCTTGTAGACGACGCTGGGATGATTGAGCAAATGCGTGCCTATGAGCTTAAAAAATTGGATCCCGCCCGATTGAACCCAACCCAGTTGCTGGCCGCATACCGGCGTTGCGATTTGTTCGGTTTGAGGGCCCAGGCGTTTGACATGCTAAAAGAACTCCACACACGACCGGACAATGACGATTTCGATCCCGGCCATTTCATTGATTTGATATTCTCCGCCCTGGATGCCGATGATATAGAGCTGGCACAAAAAATATATGACTACCATCCACCACCTGAGTCGTGGCCGGAACACCGCAGCATGGAAACTCAATTCAAATTGCTGCGGCAACGGCCATTGCTGGATGATATGGAGGATCAATTACGCAGTGAGTTGACACACACGGATTTACCAATGGAATCACTTTTGCTCCGACTGAGCTATGGTTTTGAAAAATCATTTCCTGGGTTGAGTATCGCCTTTGCCAGGGCCTACATTGCAGGTAATCCTGATAATTCCTTTGATAATGAAGTACTGATGAGCGTTATTCGCCGGGCACGAGCTGAAATTGACCTGGAAGCCTGGGATGATCCCATCGAAGACTATTTGGAATGGTGTTTCCAATCGGACTTGGAGGAAGCCGAAGAAAAGAAGATGTCACAAGCACTACAGGCACTCAACGAAAAACTGACAATTGCAAAGGACAGCATCCGCAAAGGGCAACATGAGCTGCAAGATAAGGAGAATCAGCTCGATGAACTGGCTGCCACACTCAAGCAGCAATCATCGCAGACGGTGCCAGCCGTACACAAAGGGCATAAGGTTCAAAACCAATCCCATACCGAGGACAAAGAAACGATTGCCCACCTGCGTAGTCGTGTCACATCCCTGAAGACTGAAATCGGCGCACAGCAGGAAAAACGGCAAGACTTGCGGAAGGAACTGCAGCAGGAACGGGAAAAATCGAGGAAACACAATTTTACATCGGCCGGTAAGGTTTCGAATCAGGAATCCACTTCCTTGCTCTCACCACCGCAAAAAGTTAACAAATTCTTAACACCTGATTTTACCCCGGCCTTTGTGCGTTCATGTGAAGAAATCCCAATCCCAATTCGAAATAAGGCGGTTAAGGCCGCCGCAGGTTTTGCCGTAAGTGATGAGCTCATCTGGCGAGAGACCAAACCCATTAAACGAATTGCCAACTGCTACCGGATTCGCATCAGCCGCAATTATCGTCTGCTGCTTCAGTGGAAGGCTGACAATGCACTTACAATACTTGAATGCATACATAGATCCGGTCTGGAAGCCTGGATACGCCGACACGCCAAATGATTTTTTAAAAAGCAAAATAGATGTCCCTCGCAATAATATAGATTGACTGAATTCTGCGCTTGCAGAGAATGAAAAATCGGTTAATGGTTTACAATTCAGAGAATAATCCATAGTTTTAATATCGTTATTATACGCTGACACTCTTTTAGGATAGGCCATGGATCTTTTGGTATTTACAGCTGGATTTGCGTTAATCGCTCTGGCATCAAAACAGATGGGGATAAGCCTGAGAAAAACAGGCCTTCCCCTGATCAGCGCGTTTTTGCTCACCGGAATCATTTCCGGGCCATACGTGTTGGGCATGATCACAAAAGAGGCTGTTGAAACCTTAGGATTCGTGGATGAAATCTCCCTGGGCTTCATCGCCTTTGCTGCTGGCGCTGAACTCTATTTAAAAGAACTGCGAAGCAAACTGCAAAGCATTGCCTGGATTACGGCTGGGCTGGTCACCTTTACATTTAGCCTTACGGCAATCACTTTTTATCTGATTTCAGCCCATATTCCCTTCATGGCGGAAATGTCGTCGGCCACAAAGGCGGCTGTGGCCATCCTGGCAGGCGCCATCCTTGTGGCCCGGTCTCCTTCGTCTGCCATCGCCATTGTGAATGAACTTCGCGCCAAAGGTCCGTTTACGCAGACGGCTCTCGGCGTTACCGTTATTATGGACGTCGTTGTCATTGTGCTATTCTCTGTTAATTCTTCAGTTGCAGATGCGCTGCTTACAGGGCTTCGGTTCAATCTTGGGTTTATTGCCCTCCTTGGCTTTGAAATAGGTGGTTCCTTGTTCCTAGGCTTTGTCGTGTCCAAGATCCTTTTAAGGATTATGCGAATACCGGCGCATCTCTTTTTAAAAACAACTTTCATCCTGGCAACAGGCTATCTTGTCTTTGTTTTGTCTGCAGGCATCCGACAGTATACCCATGACCGATTTATTGTGGAACTTTTGTTTGAACCGCTGTTAATATGCATGGTGGCCGGTTTTTTCATGTCCAATACAACGCGGTTCAGGACCGAATTTCTAAAAATACTCTATGAAATAGGCCCTCTTGTTTATATCACCTTTTTCACCCTGACCGGGGCCTCACTGTCACTGGATGTGCTGGCCGCCACGTGGCCGGTGGCCGTTGCCCTTTTCTTGGTACGAATGACCGCTATTTTCCTCGGATCTTTTGTCGGCGGGACCCTTGCCGGAAATCCAGTCAAAGCCAATTCGGTGAGCTGGATGGCCTATATTACCCAGGCAGGTGTGGGGTTGGGTCTTGCAAAAGACGTAGTGGTGGAGTTTCCTGACTTTGGCAGTCCTTTTGCCACCATTATTATCTCTGTCATCATCCTGAACCAGCTTGTGGGACCGCCCCTGTTCAAGTTTGTCATCAAATTAATGAAGGAAGATTATCCAAAGTCTGAAGGGGATTTGTTTGCGGGGGTAAAAAAAACCGTTATATTCGGTGCCGACGGCCAGGCATCAGCCCTATCGCTGTCCCTTGTTTCCCAGGGCTGGGAGGTAAAACTGGCCATGGATGGACAGGCAGCTTTGGCCAAAGATTTTGAGGATATAGAGGTGGATTATTTTTCACGGATCACCCGGGATGAACTGGAACGGATTGGATGCCACAAGGCCGGGGCGATCGTTACAATGCTATCGGATGAGCAAAATTATAAAATCTGTGAAATTGCCTATGAAAATTTTGGCAGCCAGACCCTGATTGCAAGGATAGACAACCGGTTTAATACAGCCAGATTTCAGTCTTTGGGAGTCTTGATAGTGGATCCATCCACGGCCATTGTGGGGCTTTTGGATCATTTCGTCCGGTCCCCGGCTGCTGCATCCCTTCTTATGGGGATGCACAAAGAAAGAAATGTCGTGGACTTGAGAATTCAGAATCCGGACCTGTCCGGTCTTGCTTTGAGGGATCTTCGCCTTCCGTTGGATTTGATTATTATGTCTGTCCGGCGAAGGGGGGTCCTGTTCGTACCCCACGGATTTACACGGCTTGAAGCCGGAGATCTGGTAACCGTTTTAGGTTCGAAAAATTCTATAGCAGAATTGGCATTACGATTTGATGTCGACCAGAAAGAAGCCATGCTCCAGATGGTGGAAAAAGCTGCTGCAAAAGAACTTAAAGATGACCTCCCCTTTCAAAAGGAGGTCAGGCAACTCATCAAATCCAAGGTGATGAGCCAGCCAGACCGATTTGATCTTCTTGTGGCCAAAAGTCAGGTCATGGATTTGAAAGAACAAATTGACAAGCATACCTTTTTCAAATTGGCCGCCGATGTCATGTCTGACCCTTTAGGGACATCTGCTGATGATCTTTTCCATCTGCTGACCAAACGAGAGGATGAGATGACCACTGTTCTTGCGCCAGGACTTGCTGTGCCCCATGTGATCCTGAACGGCCAGAAAAAGTTTTCTGTTCTCCTGGCCCGTTGCAAAAAGGGGATTGAGTTTTCATCTTCCCAGCCCCTTGTCTATGCTGCCTTTGTTCTGATTGGATCAAGGGATCAAAGAAACTTTCATCTCCAGGCGCTTTCGGCAATCGCCCAGATTGTAATGGAGCCCGGGTTTGAAAAAAAGTGGATGCGCGCAAAAGGTAAAAAAGCCTTAAAACAAATGATAATCACTGCAAAAAGACAACGGAGTGTCAATTTGTGATATTGTTCCATTAACAGACGCTGAATTGAAAACCAGACGGGTGATCAAAACCGGTGATTATGTTTGACAGTCGCTAAAAATTGGCGCAAACTTTGAATTATTTGTAAATGGACATGAGGCAGGAATATTAACCCACAATAGAAATGATTGGATATTTAATATGCACCTTAAAGATGAATTTCGAAAAATTGTTAAAAACCTGACAGCTCAATTTACCATACCACCCATCGAGAAAATCTTCTTTCCGCCCTTTTATAAAGGCGGCCAGCCCAAAGATGCCGAGTTTATGGCGATCAGCCTGGAAGGCGGAGCCGCAGGCCTCAGCTATATACTTTTGCCTGACAGCAAAGAACAGGCCTACACGAAATTGCAGCCTGAAAATTTTATCGGCCAAAATCCAATAGAATATGCGCTTGATTTCGGGACTATCAATCCGATCCGGCAGATGATCAGCCTGGCCTCCATCAACGCGATTTGTCAGCAGGTAATGCGGATGACGTGTTTCGAGGTAGATACCACCACCGATTCCCTGGGATTGCTGTCCATCTCAAAAAATGACCGGGTCGGCATGGTCGGTTTGTTCCACCCGTTGATTAAAACCATTCAAAAAACCGGTGCCCAACTGGTCGTTGTCGAGGAAAAAGCAGATCTGATTAAAAAATATCCTGACCTGCAGATAACGCTGGACCCTGCTGAACTCCAGGCCTGCAACAAGGTCCTGTGTACCGGTACGACGATTTTAAACAATTCTCTGGACAACATTCTGACCCATTGTTCCCAGGATGCGCTGATTTCAGTGGTCGGCCCCACGGTAGGATATTTTCCGGACCCGCTGTTTGCCCGTGGCGTCGATGTGGTGGGAGGCCGGGTGGTTAAAGACGGTGATATGTTAATCCAGCATCTTGAACAAAGAAAACGCTGGGGGGAGACCACCGAAAAAGTGTGCTTCCGTAAAGAGACCTACTCGGGTATCATTTAGTCTCCACACGGTCCGGATCAGTAATGGCCTTATTCTCTCAGGGAATGGCAGCGCATGGATGCTGAAAGAACAATGGACAAAAGACAGCCAGCAATACCGGTTAGTGTGGTATTATGTAGACAATCAATTTTGTGAAAAAAATCATTCCAATGAGTGCAACAGGGTAAACCGTGGCATAGGCAGTAGACGCATAGGGAGTATTGCTTATGGAAGTGGTTGCAGCAAGGCCGGGTGTACTTGTCATGCCCCCGGTAATCACTCCTAACATTCTTAAAAACGGGATCTTGAGAATTTTTATACAGACAAAACTGGAAATGATAAGCGGGAATATAGTAACAATGATTCCTGAGATCAAAAGGGGTAAGCCGAATTCTTTAATCGTGGTAACAATTGTCGCGCCTGCTGTTGTCCCGACTACTGAGAGAAAGAGATAAAGCCCTATATCCCGGATCAGGGAATTGGTTGCCGATGGCACAAACCATATGATTGTTCCTGTTTTTTTAAGGGCACTTAACACTAACCCTGCAACAAGAACACCTCCTGTTGTGCCGAGTTTTAAAGTGCCAATCCCAGGAATTGGAAGCGGTATTTGCCCGATCAGAAACCCTATAAAAATCCCTAAAAAAATAGAGATTACATTAACGGTATAAAGTTCGGAAATATTATTTCCCAGGTATTTCTGGATATTATTCAAGGACTTTTCCTGGCCTACCACATGGAAGATATCGCCTATGTTGATGCGGGTAGTGGCCTGGGCAGGGATGTCAAAGCCATTTCTTGTTATTCTTGATACCTGGACATTAAATGTCTCTCTTAAATTTAAAAACCCCAAGGTTTTACCTAAAATTTCTCGTTTTGTTACACTGATTCTTCTTTTTTTTAAGACGGAATTAAACTCAATCTCCCCCTCAATTTTTTCCCCGATATAGAGCATGATTTTTTTTAAATTTTCCTCAAGACCTACAACACGAAGGTGATCTCCTTTTTTGAGTATGGTTGTTTTATCGACCAGAATAGGTTCCTTTTCTCCTGCCCTTAATAGTCGTGTGATTGTAACAGGAACTATTTTATCAAGAAAAAGTTCATCTATTCGTTTACCAAACAAATTCGGATTTGTTACTTCAATATGCCTGAATGTCATGGGAAGATGGGTTTTTTCAAGTTCATCTTCTATTTTATGTTCCTCATTTATGACATTAACATTCATTATTTTAGATAAAACTTTTAGAAAAATAATGACCCCGATAACACCGAAGGTATAGGTAAGGCCATAGGCTGCTGCGGTCTCGCCGTTTTTTACCATCTCAACGGCCACGGCAAGCCCGGGAGTACTCGTAAGGGCTCCTGTAAAAAGACCTGCACATATGCTGTCATTGAATCCGAAAAACCAGGAGCAGAAAATAGAAGCGACGAACCCGCAAAAGACAATCACTGCCGCACCAATGCTGAGAGCTATCCCATTGGCCCTGAATGAAGATATGAAACCCGGTCCTGCCTGGATGCCTATTGAATAAATGAAAAGGACAAGGCCCAGGGTTTGGAAATCTTTTGGAAGCATATAGCCGAAATATCCAAATACAATTGCCACAAAAATGACTGCTGATGAATCAAATGAAAATGTTTTAACCTTGATTTTACCCAGGAGATATCCTGTTATTATTATTAATACCAATAGAAAGACCGAATTTGACAATAACCTCATGCTTTGTTCCTTGTAATATATAAAATAATTAAGGGTGCTTTATTTATAGAATTTTACATTAATGTCAATGTTTAATAAAGAAAAATGGTTTTGGAATCGACATAAATAGTAAATATCAGGTTACTATTAAAAAAGCCCGTTTTGGTAAGATTGTCCAAGGTATGCATTGTGGAGGCAAATACGTCTTTGACAAAGAGTCGTATTCATGATTTTATCTTTTAGGCAAAGAAACTGGGATGCGAATAGAAACTCCTGATGAGTTTGAGAGGCTTTGTTCTATGATACTTGGGGCACAAGGGGAATTACACCGTTCCAAGGTTGTTTATGTTTAGATTACTACAAAAAAAAAGGAGAACCGCTGATGAAGCGTATTTATGGAATTCTTGCTGTCTCGCTGTTTATGGCCTTTCTTGTTTCCGGCTGCGGTTCAGACGGCAGCAGTGAGGCCAAATCGATTATAAAACATCAAGCCAGCGTCACCGAAGGCTATGTAAATGGTCTGGTTGATGCGAAAAATGCTGAGGACGTCGTCAAGGCCATTGATCACTACACAGAAGGCATGAAGAAACTGATTCCTGAGCTAAGGGAATTTCAAGAAAAATATCCGGAATATAAACAAGGCCAAATGCCTGCAGGTATGGAAGCAGATTTTAAGCGGTTAGAAGCTGTGTCTGCGAAGATACCAGGAGCCATGATGAAGGTAACTACGTATATGATGGATGGTAAAGTACAGGCGGCCATGGCGAAGATGGGCGAGGAAATGGGTAAACTCCAATAGAATAAGCGAGGGGTGTTGGCCCTGAATGAAATAAACTCAAAGCGTAGAATACATAGTCAGGTCTTGAGTTATGAAAAATTTATGGTGCCTATTCAGGCCCAGTTCTTTTAATTTCTACTGTGGAGGCTCAACGTATGTTACGTTCCGATCAGTGCCTGTCTGGAAAGAAACTTCATTCCCACGGTTCAATCGTTCAATCTTAAAAAGATCGTGGTGGTCGGGATGGAGGCCCATGTATGTGTCCTGCAAACCTGCCTGGATCTCATGAAGTCTGGTTTTCAAGTACATCTGGTGGCAGATGCCGTGGCATCCCGTGCAGATGAGAACCGAGATATCGCAATTGATCTGCTGAAACAGGCGGGTGCTGTGATCAGCTCCACCGAGATTGTTATTTTTCAATGGGCGTTAAGAGCGAACACCGATGATTTTCGAAAAATTTTTGCCCATTGTCAAATAGTCAATGTTCTGACGATGCAAAAAGCCGCGCGGCTGATTAGCGGTTCATCGCGCCTGCGGCGCAATGAATGCCGAGAGGTTATATGATAAAATTTAACAAATAAAATACCATCAGGTGAGCCGTCAATTCTGGCGGTTGTTCGATGCGGTTTTTAATGATATATTATTAGATTCTTTTCTACTCTTCATGAACTGGTCTCTACTCTGGAGTTAAAATACCGACGGTGTCGGTTAACCTTAATCAAGGAGGACTTTATGGATCAAAAGGATCTAAAAAAATTACTGGCCGGTCTGAGCATTGCCGGGTTGGTAGCTGGAGCAACGCTGACTGGCTTTGGGTGCGCAACCGCCTGAAGTGCTGAGAAAAAGACCGGTGCAGGTAGCACCGAGACAGAGCAGACAGATGTACAGGAAAAACCCCCCGCAAAAAGTGGCTGAGGTTAGCATCAACAGTGCAGTCTGCACTGATTAACAATCTCCCGGGCTTTGCAACTTGCGAAGGTTTCAAAGCCCGGCATTTGAGATCCAGAAAGAAAAGGCATATCAACTTTATTTTTTTTCGATATTTTAATTCCTTATTTTAAAGGTAACCCTGAGCCGGACGTTTATGCACAAATTTTTCACAGACAGACTTCTAACGGATCGAAAAGCCTTTGCCGGAGTTCGGAGATATTTGGATGACAAACTATTTCAAGAAATTGCCCTTAAAACAAATTCAGTGGATTCATTTGTACAAATGGTCCGGGAAAATACTGAAAAATTCAATCTACCAGCCTACGTTCCCGAAATTGCTGCCATGGAAGGGCATGAATTCAAACTGACAAACCATTTAATTCCTGTGAATTTCTATTCAGACCATTGGATCATCAACCCTGGGCTGACAATTTTTTCAAATACCTGGAAACATCTGGCAGGACAGCTGGATAGAAACATTCATGGGTGTCAACTTGAACCTGTGGAAGGAAACGAGCAGGTCATGATCTGGCCAGTACCCAATGATGACAAATCAATGTCACGGCCCGTTACGAATGAAGATCTGTTGGTATTGAAGATGACCATGGAAAAAATGAACTCAAAACGGGTCGCCCAACTGGCAGACAAAAATATTGCCGAGATTAACAGTGCACTCCTTCAAGCCATGGAAGCAGGTATAATCTTGGGGCCACCATCTAAAATCGTTCGCACACACCCATTAGAAACCGCAAAAGTTTCTAACGAAGATGAGACGGTGTTCAAAACCTTCAGAACCTCCAGGGTATTTGCTTTGCAGTGGCACATTACCCAGGCTTGTGATCTTAGCTGTCGCCACTGTTATGACCGCACACACTCTGAACCATTGGACCTGTCCCAGGAAATTGCAATTCTTGACAGCCTGCACGATTTTTGCTCCACCCACAACCTTTTTGGACAGGTTTCCTTCACTGGAGGCAACCCCCTTTTGCATCCTCATTTTCATCGTCTTTACAGGGAAGCCTCAGATCGTGGTTTTTTCATTGGTATATTAGGCAACCCAACAACCCGTGATGAAATTGAGGCCCTGATCGCCATTCAGCAGCCTTCCTTTTACCAAGTCAGTCTGGAGGGGCTTGAACCACATAATGACTATATTCGAGGACCAGGACATTTTCAACGTGTAATGAATTTTCTGCAAATTCTAAAACAGACGGGGATTTATTCCAAAATTATGCTGACTCTGACCCGGGACAACCTGAACCAGGTTATCCCTCTGGGAGAGTTTCTCAAAGACAGCATCAACCTTTATACATTCAACCGTCTCTCATTAATGGGAGAGGGTGCCAATCTTGTCATGACTGAACCATGCTCTTACAATAACTTTCTTGAACAATATCTTGATGCTGCCAAAATCCATACAACCTTTGAACTGAAAGATAATTTATTCAACATCCTTCTCCACAAGGATCAATCCCCGCTGTTCGGAGGGTGCACTGGTTATGGATGTGGTGCCGCCTTTAATTTTATTAGTATTCTATCCACGGGGGAGGCGCATGCCTGTCGGAAGTTTCCTTCACCCATCGGCGATATTACCCGGCAGTCATTAACAGAAATTTATCATTCAGACATTGCAGATCGATACAGGAAAGGGCCTGACGAATGCAGCTCTTGCCAGCTTAATTTGGTCTGCAGGGGGTGTATGGCTTCTGCCTACAGTCATGGTTTGGATGTTTTTGTAAAAAAAGATCCTTATTGTTTTTTTGAAAATGAACACCACCTCTATTTAAAGCAACATTCCAACAGTTAGAGCTTGGAAAAAGGGGTCTAATAACCCGTGTCCGGGGTAATAAAACCCAAAGAAACTTAATTGAAAAATCCTTGCCAATTTCAGCATAGAACATTATTCTGATTTCAACCTCTATAAAATTTTAGGATAATAACTGATTTTATGCCATTTAACCCTCTGACATTAGCTTTTACCCGCCAGTGGGCAAGTCTGGAACCGGAATTTCTGAATCACAATTTTAAGGAATCTCTATTCCGCGCCCGAATAGCCATTTTGGCGGTATTACTTTTTTACGGCATTTTCGGTATTCTGGATTATGTGATGGTGCCGGATAAAAAACTCATATTCTGGGCCATCCGATACCTGGTGGTCATCCCCCTGGCCTTGGGTGTGCTGGGTTTTTCATTCTGGCCACAGTTCAGATCCTGGGCTCAGCCCCTGTTATTTATCATGTGCCTGACCGGCGGCCTGGGTATCGAGGTCATGGTTATCCTGGCAGAGCCGCCCGCTACCTATTCCTATTATGCTGGTATTATCCTTATTTTTATAACCATCCATACCTTTTTGAACATGCGGTTTCTTTGGGCAACGGCCTGTTCCTGGACCATTGTGGTTTTTTACGAAATAACAGCGGTCTGGGTAATGGACACCCCGGCGATCATCCTGATCAACAACAATATTTTTTTCATCTCTGCCGTGCTCATCTGCATGCTGGCCGGAGGGATTGCCCATGACTTCAGCAATATTCTTTCCGCTGTCATCGGGTATACGGAATTGGCCATGGAGGAAAACGATCCTGAAGAACGCCACAGCCAACTGTCCCAGGTCTTTAAAGCGGGACAGAGGGCCAAAAACCTTACCCCCCAGGTCCTGACCTCCAGCCGCCAGACCGAACAGGAGAACGGTCCCATTGAGCTGGGCTCTGTTGTGGAAGAGGCATTAACCTTGCTTAAAGCAACCCTCCCGGCAAGTGTTACCATGCTTAGCCGACTGGAATCAAAGCGCAGGGTCATTGCCGATGCCACCCAGATCCACCGGATTATGGTCAACCTGTTCACAAATGCAGTTCAGTCCATGGCGCATCACCGCGGCACCCTGGATATTGTACTGGAAGATATTGATCTGGATTCAAAATATTGTCTTTAAAAAAGTTAAAACAAGATAATTCGGTTAACCCGACGTTGGCGGCAGATCGCGTGATATACAGAGATGACTTTCCAACAAAGGCATGAATTCGGACTGGCAATTTTGCTGGGTTTTATTGCCAGACGGTTATACGAATCGAACAGGGGGGTAGCAAATGGATTGTCCTGAATGCAAATCTCAAAATCCTGAAGGAATAAAATATTGTGGTGAGTGCGGGACCCGGTTGATAGAACCATGCCCGCAATGTGGCTTTTTAAATCCCCCTACATTCAATTTTTGTGGTCAATGCAAACAAAACCTCACCGCCCGTTTCATACAAAAGGAAGAGAAGCAAATCAAAAGCGAAAGAAAATACGTCACCGTTGTATTTTCTGATCTGGCCGGCTATACCGCCATGACAGAGTCTATGGACCCGGAAGATGTTCGTTCGATCCTGGAAAATATTTTCAAGAAGGTCTCACTCATCATTCAAACCTATGACGGGTTTATTGAGAGATATATCGGAGATTCAGTCATGGCCGTTTTTGGTATACCAAAGACGCATGAAGATGACCCGGCAAGAGCGATCCGGGCTGCCATGGAGATACACGAAGCCGTCAATTCAATGAATTCCTGGGTCCGGGAGAAACTGGGACGATCCATCTGCATGCATACCGGAATAAACACGGGGCTTGCGTTAACCGGGACAGTCAATACGGAAGATGGGACACATGGTCTTACAGGCCTTGATGTCAATATTGCTTCACGATTGGAAGGCATTGCTGAAGATGATGAGATTATCGTAGGGCACGGGACCTATCTGCTTGCCAGGAAAGAATTCAACTTTAATGAACTCAAGCCTGTTACCGCAAAAGGGAAGCAGGGACCCATCCGCATTTTTAAGGTGATATCCAGGAAAAGTGTTTTTAAATCAAGCGCTTCTCACGGTTTTAACCCTGTATTTGTGGGCCGCAAAAAGGAGATGCAGGCTTTGCACAATACCTGGAACCAGCTGATAAACCTGGGGACAGGAAGTATTGTTTCAATAACGGGAGAGCCGGGTATCGGCAAGTCGAAACTATTTACAGAGTACAAAAGCAAGCTTAGCGGTTCAGATTTTTTAATGCTGCACAGCCAGTCCTCTTTATTGAGCCGGGAAACCAGCTACGGAACATTTCTGGAGATACTGAAAAATTATTCAGGGATAAAGGATACCGACGACAGCATCAAAAGTTGGGACAAGCTTGAGGTGAAATTAAATCAACTGGATCCTGGTGAAGTTGTCAACACCCTGCCGTATCTGGCCACGATTTTATCCATACAGGTCAAAGGAAATCTAAACAAGAAGGTTCAGTTCCTGGATGCTGAAACATTGAAAAGCCAGATTTTCAGAGCGTTTTATTTGTTTGTAAAATCTCTTTTAAAACGGCAGCCGTTTGTTTTGGTGTTTGAGGATTTTCACTGGGCAGATGACTCGACAATAGAGTTGTTAATTCATCTTTTGCCCCTAGTACAACAAAATCCGTTTCAGATCATTTTTATCTGTCGAGATACAGATGATAATCCCCTGCCCAGACTTGAGAACAGTATTGATGTATATTTACAGAAGGTTTATACCCGGATCGATCTTAAAGCCCTGCCCAAGGAAGATATTACTGAAATAGCAGTTAGACAATTGGGTCTGACATCGATATCCTCCCAGCTGAGCGGATTGATTCATCGCAAAAGCGAGGGAAATCCATTATATCTTGAAGAGCTTATCCGGATGCTCACAGAGCATGACCTATTGGAGAAAAATCTGGCAACAGGCCAATACACAATCAGGCCGCTATCAGGGAAAATACAGATTCCTGATACGCTCAGGGGCCTTGTTTCATCAAGTGTTGATAACCTTGATAAAAACATTAAAGAGGTTTTGAAAACCGCGTCCGTCATTGGCAGAAGTTTTTTGTATCGATTGTTGAAAAGTATTGAAGGGCAGGGTGATGTTCTTGATGTCCATCTTTTAGTTTTAATCAACCAGAACCTGATAAAGGAAAAAGAGGTTCATCCCGAGCTTGAATACTATTTTTATCACGATTTAATTAAAGATGCGGTTTATGAAACAATTTTGTTAAAAGAAAGAAAGGAACTGCATCTGAAAATTGCAGAAACCATTGAGCTTTTGTTTGAAGACCAGATTGAAAAATTTTACAGTCTTTTATCATATCATTATTCAAAGGCGTCTGAATGGAATAAAGCCAGCAGATACTTCAGGTTGGCAGGTGACCAGGCGAACCGAATTGCGGGGGATTCTGAGGCGCTTGCGCATTATAAAAAGGCAATATCGGCTCATGAGGAATTGTTTGACAGTCAACTGGTCAGTTTTGAAAAAGCGGTTTACACACGAAAACTTGGAGAAATTTATTTTAGGCGCGGTGAAAATGACAAAGCGTTGGAGTCCCTGAAACAGGCGTTTGAGCTTCTCGGCATCTCCTATCCTTTTGGCCTGTGGCAGACACGTATCGGCATAGCCAAGCAGCTTGGACGTCAAATCTTTCACAGGTTTTCTTTTTATCGATCCGGCTTTGATAAAAGAAAAAATGACAGCAACCAGGACCGAGAAACCGGCAGAATTTTTGAATCCATTGCCTGGATCGATTTTTTCATTAATCAGGAACGACTGGCATATGATATCCTTGCGGCACTGAACTTTGTGGAAAAATTAAAAAACCCCAATAAAATTATCATGGCATATTCAGGATTTGCATTTTTGCTTGACACACTGGCTTTTTTTAGATTTGCCGGTTTGTATCATGACTTGTCAGAGAAACTATTGGATGACGCGCGCGATGATAATGCGTTAGCCACTTTTTATGTGTGCAAAGCAATCCATTTTGATTATATTGGCGAGTGGGATCAGGCAATCGAGAACTATACAAAAGCGGCAGATTTATATCAAAATATCGGTCATATCAGAAAATGGGGCAGTTCCCGATCACTGATGATTTTTATTTATAGTGCAAGGGGTGATTTCAGCCGTGTGAATGAGTATTCCCTGGAGATGATAAAGATTGGCGTTGAATCAGGAGATCGGCAACTGAAAGGATGGGGGCTTGGGGCAAAAGCCGTTTTTGATTTAAGGATGGGGCATCTGGATGAAGCCGTTGAAAAATTACTCGAGGCAAAAATGCTGCTGGAATCCATACCTGATTATTATGCCCTGGTTGTAACCCAAATTGATCTTATGCATTGCTATGTCTATAAAAAGCAGTTTAATGATGCCCATGCTTCAATTAAAAGAGCCCAAGATCTGATTTTACAGAAGAATCTCAAAGGGTTTGTTTTAAGTTTATTTAAAAACGCGGTTTGTGATTTTTATCTTAGAGCAAGAGAACAAGGTGCTCAAATAGATGAAGAAATCACATTGAGAAAAGTTAAAAAGCAAATTGTCCAGACGATCGGTTTGGGACGCAAGTATAAATGCGGATTGTCTGGCGCATATCGGGTGACGGGCAATTATTACAGGCTGAAAGGCCGGTTAAATAAAGCACATGGATACTGGGAAAAAGGCCTTGAAATTTCACAGGACCTGGGTGCTCGCTATGAAGAGGGATTGATCTGGTTTGAAATGGGAAGACACCTTGATGACATGAATCATTTGAATAAAGCCAAAAATATTTTCCAGGAAATCAATTCAAAATATGAATTGTCCCTCCTGAATGAACTGGCCGATATTTCAAGACCTGATTCATAACGGGGTCGGGCCATTTTAACCGATTAAAAATAGAAAATTGCAAGGAGGGTTTATGATAAAGAATCAAATCCCGGACATTCACACACATTTTTATTCAACCATGGTTTTGATCCGGAAATTCGAGGAAAAAATTGTGGCACTGAGTCAGGAGACTGGCCGGCTGCCGGGTATGCAGATCTTGGCCAACGGCCAGGAGGCAGTTGCTACAGGCATTGTTTCAGCCCTTGAGCCGGAAGACGTCATTGTCAGCAACCATCGCAGCCATGGGCATCTCATTGCCAGGGGGGCCAATTTAAATTTTCTGATGGCAGAAATCATGGCCAAAGGCACAGGTGTCAATGGCGGCAAGGCCGGCACCCTGCATCTGGCAGATCCGGATGTCAACGTTTTGATGACATCCACGGTGGTCGGTGCAGGACCACCTCTGGCCATTGGCTCTGCCTTTGCTCAACAGTACAAGAATTCCAAGGCCATTACCGTTGTTTTTTTTGGCGATGGCGCGGCAGCCGAGGGGAGCGTTCATGAAGCCATGAATCTGGCAGGCGTCTGGAAACTGCCGATTTTGTTTGTATGTGAAAACAACTGTTGGGCCGGCGCACAGCGGCCTGAAGAGCATTGTGCTACCCCGAATATCTTTCTGCGTGCCAAAGGATACAATATGCCCGGTCATAGTGTGGATGGAAATGATGTAGAGGCGGTTTACAATCTTAGCCGAAAGCTGTCTCAACACTGCCGTTCCGGCAGTGGACCCGCTTTTATGGAAGCATTGACCTATCGCATGCGCGGCCATGGTGAACAGGACCGGCAGCATTATGTGGACCCCAAGGAGCTTGCGATCTGGGCTAAAAAGTGTCCGATCCTTCGGTACGGCAAAAAACTCCTTGATGAGGGCATTCTCAATACCGATCAGATCGAGGCCATTGACCAGGAAGCAACAACGCGTGTGGAAGCCGCCGTGACCTTTGGTGATGCAAGTCCCTATCCCGGTCCTGAAACCGCCCTGACCGATGTATTTGTTCACCCCCTTAATACCTGAAAGGAGTCGTGCCATGAGTCAAAAAACATTTGGGCAGGCTTTAAACGAAGCCCTTACAATTGCCCTGGAAATTGATGAAACTGTATTTATTGCCGGTGAAGGCGTGGGGGTTTCCATCCACCAGGACCCCAACATGGCTACCCACGGCCTTTTAGAAAAATTTGGTTCAAGACGGGTAAAGGACACACCGGTCAGCGAAGCTGCCATTGCCGGGCTCGCTGTGGGCGCCTCCTGCCTGGGCCTGCGGCCGATAGTGGAAATCATGTTTTTTCCGTTTATTACCCTGGCAAGCGACATGCTGGTCAACCATGCCGGAAAGCTGCGCTATATGAGCGGCGGCAAATCCAGCTTTCCCATGACAGTGAGGGTCAAGGCCGGCGTCGGTTTTGGTGCCGGCAGTCAGCATTCTCATAACCTTGAATCCTGGATCGCACACAGCCCCGGTCTGAAAATAGTCTGGCCGTCCACACCACAGGATGCCAAGGGGTTGCTGCTCAGCGCCATATTTGACCCGGATCCGGTCATCCTAGTAGAGGACATGATGCTTTACCGGATGTCCGGTGAAGTCCCTGCCGGCGATATTCGGACACCCCTTGGCAAAGCCCGGATGGTTAGGCCGGGGACCGACTGCACCATCGTGGCCTATGGCGCTGCCCTGTACACGGTCATGAAGGCACTGGCCCCATTAAATGAGCAGGGAATCTCCTGCGAGGTGATTGATCTGCGGTCCCTTGTCCCCCTGGACAAGGCCTGTATTCTCGACTCGGTTCGCAGGACTGGCCGGTTGGTTGTGGTGCACGAAGCCTGTCGCTTCTGTGGATTTGGGGCGGAACTGGCCGCCATGGTGGCCGAAGAAGCCTTTTCTTCGCTTAAAGGTCCGATCAAGCGGGTGGGTGCCCCGCAGAGTCCGGTTCCCACAGCACCCACCCATGAGAAAATCTATAAGCCCGGTCCTGAGAACGTTGTCCTGGCGGTCCGGGAGGCAATGGGAAAATAGATTGTTTGAAAACAAGGAGGAAATTAAATTGATGCAAGAAAAGCAAAAAGCCAAAGGCATTATGATTTTGATTGAATTTAAAGATATGGTGGGGTTACAGAATTCTATCAATGAAATGGAAAAAAGAAATATTAATGGACTTTTAATGGTTACACCTGAATTTGTTAAGGATAATTGTGACAAAATAAAGGCGGTCATTAAAAAGGGGGTGGAAATAGTCGGGACAAATGTTGAAGCTCCTTTTTGGGATATTCCTTATGAGGTTCAAAAGAAAAGAATTAGTGAGATGGTATCCAATATAGAAGCTTGTACGGGTATTCCCGTTAGAATCATCTCTTCGCGCTACATGGCCTCAGATATGACAACACTTAGAGTTGCTGAAGAATTAGGCATTCCTTATATTACTTCTCGCGGCACAACAGACACCAAGGCAAGTGTATATCAACCGGAAGGATATCATACAAAGATTTTATCTGTTTCCAATATTCCCATAGCAACTTTTAAATATGGCAGTCTTTGTGATTATTCTTTTTTTGAAAGAGCGGGAACACCTCAGGATATGAGGGCTGAATTGGATAGAGCACTTGAACCCTTAACAGACAAGGAAAAAATAAGATATGGCATTCACCATAAAATAACACCTGTTTCACATACGTGGATTGGCGGATATTTGAAACCCTGGCATGAAATGTGGAAAAAATTCTGGGATGATACAACGCATAATATTGAATGGGTGTCTTTTGATGAATTTATGGCTGATTCAGATTGGGTGTTGCCGGCCTGGCAAATTCCCATAAATAAAAATGCACCCTATACTCCGGAAAAAATGAGGTTGCTGGTTTCCTATGAAGATGAGGAAAAAGTACAGAATACGTCCGAAATATAAAGGTTAGGGGTCTATTTAATCCAAAAAAGGGGTTCTGAAAGAATGAGAGCAAAATTTACTCAAGGATTGCTGGACGAGGAAATGATAATAAAAAGTCTCAAAATTATAAAAGGTCAAAAAATCCTTGATGTCGGTTGTGGTAATGGATACATGTCAAAACTATTTTCCAAAATAGTTGGAAATTCAGGTAATATTTATGCTTTGGATACAGACAAAATAAGTATAGATATGTTGCGAAGGGAAATTCTAAATCCAAACCTTAAAGCATTAACAGGAGATATTACTAAAAAGACTATCTTTCAAAATGAATTTTTTGATATAGTCTACCTTTCCACAGTGATTCATATTTTTTCAAAAAGTCAGATTAAACGCTTTTGTGAGGAAACAAAACGAATTTTAAAACCAAAATCTCAACTTGCTATCGTCAATTTTAAAAAAGAAGATGTTCCATTCGGCCCTCCTGTTGAGAGTAGATTATCTCCAGATGAGTTGGCTCAAAGACTTTCATTTACTCCTGGTAAATGCATAGAAGCTGGTAAACATTTTTATATGCAGATATTTTTAGTATAAAAATCATTCAGAACGGTTGTAGTTGGCATTTTTTTTTGGGAGATTTGTTAAAAACCGATATTAATAGGGGGAATGAGAATTATGACTAAAGAATCGATCGATCCCAAGGTATATGATTTATACGATGAATACTGCCACACCCAGATGACCCGGCGAGATTTTTTCAGAAAGGCTTCAGGGATAGTTGTCGCAGGCGGTTCTGCACTTGTTATGGCTGAAGCCTTATTACCCCGTTACACAGCGGCTCAAACGATCTCTTTTACGGATGAACGGATTAAACCCAGATATGTTGAATATGACTCTACAGGAGGTTCATCCGGTAAGATGCGTGGCTATTTGGTGAAGCCTGGAGGGAAAGGTCCATTCCCCGTTATTTTGGTTATCCATGAAAATAGAGGGTTGAATCCATATATAGAAGATGTGAGCCGCAGATTTGCAGTGGAGGGTTTTCTATCGCTTGCGCCTGACGGATTAGCGCCAATCGGTGGTTATCCCGGCAACGATGATGATGGTAAGATCATGCAGAAATCCTTGGACAAAGACAAACTTTTTACGGACATGCTAAACAGTGCCAAGTTTCTAAAGCATCATGAAATGTCCAATGGGAAATTGGGCGCAACTGGTTTTTGTTACGGCGGTGGTGTTGTCAATAAGCTCGCCATCATTATGGGTGCAAATCTGAACGCTGGGGTTCCGTTTTATGGTGCAGCACCAGCCCTTGAAAATGTATCAAAAATACAAGCACCTCTCATGCTGAATTATGCTGAAGATGATCCCCGGGTAAATGTTACTCAGCAAGGCTATCGAGAAGCGTTGAAAGCAAATAATAAGGATTTTGTCATGTATACGTATGAAGGCACCCGCCACGGGTTCCATAATAACTCAACGCCACGCTATAATGAAGAACAGGCAAAAATTGCTTGGGAGCGTACTGTTTCATTTTTTAAGGTGCATCTCTCCTAACCTGGGTATTCCAGATTCATATATACTTAACCGCTTTCCCTCCCATGAAAACTCTATAAGCCCGGTCCTGAAAACGTGGTCCTGGCGGTCCGGGAGGCAATGGGAAAATAAAATCCCAATAGAACTAAATGAAAAAATTACTTTTTGCAATATTGATCGGCATCCTATCTTGCAGATATTTAACCATTATTATTTTTTAGGAAAATTCATTATGAGTAATCGCAAGGAAATTCACGACCGAGTGTTAAACGCAAGCAACAAGGACGAACTGAGAGAAGCATACAGTGAGTGGGCAGATGCTTATGACCACGATTTAATCAACGAAATGGGCTACGTCGCTCCGGCAATTACCGTTAACGAATTTCAATCCCACTTACATGACAACCAGGTTGCCATTCTCGATGCCGGATGTGGGACTGGTCTGGTTGGTGCACTTCTTAGCAAAAAGGGATACCAGAATATAGATGGCTTAGACTACTCCCAAAAAATGCTGAAAAAAGCGGAGGAAAAAAAGGTTTACCGGAACCTCACCCAAGCAGATTTAACCTCTTCACTGAATATCCCAGACAATCAGTACGAGGCTGTAATCAGTGTCGGAACATTCACCTGCGCACATGTAGGGCCGGTAGCGTTTAACGAGTTGCTTAGAGTCACAAAACCTGGTGGATACATATGCTTTACTGTACGCGATGCAGCCTGGGAAGAAGATCAATACCATCTTAAGATGAATGTTCTTGAAAAAGAGGGGCGATGGAAGCGTATAAAAGCTGACACTGCAAATTATATTGAACAGGAAGGTTCCCAGTGCAAAGTCTGTGTTTATCAGGTCACTTGATTGCGTATTAATAGTATAGCCGATTATCTGAGGCGCTGGGTAGAGCAACTTTCATCGCGCAATCCCCGAATATGAAGTCTCAACCATCTAATTTGAGCAGGCAACCAAACAGTCGCTCTTCAACTCGGCACTATGCGTCTCTAATGAATAGAAATAAAATCAAAATAAAGAATCAAATATGCCAAAAAATTTACAAGAAAAAATGTTTCAGGAGATGGCGCAAAAAGATATTTTCAGACAGGCGCAAAAATATGCTTTTGAGTATGCTGATAATGTTCCTGGACGCAATGTTTATCCAATGCCTGAGGCAATTGCCAACTTGGATAAATTTGTCGAAGAATTTCCCGAATCTGTCGGAAATGCAGCCCAAATATTAGAGATGTTAAATCAATACGGAACTCCGGCAAGTGTTGTACAAACAGGCGGCAGATATTTCGGTTTTGTCAGCGGCGCAGTCATACCCGCCTGTCTTGCAGTCCGCTGGCTGTCCGATTTTTGGGACCAGAATACAGCAGTCTATGCTATGTCACCCGTTGCAGCAAAGCTTGAGGAAGTCTGTGAATCATGGCTCAAAGAACTGTTCTCTCTGCCTGATAAGGTCGTTGCCGGTTTCGTCAGCGGCTCTTCGTTGGCTATATTCTGCGGCCTGGCCGCAGCAAGATATCGGATTTTCCAAAATAACAATTGGGATTTTAATAAAAAAGGATTTTTCAACGCACCAAAGATCAGAGTTGTTGCCGGGTGTCAGGTTCACGGAACGGTTGTGAAAGCAATCACCCTTCTGGGCTTCGGTACAGATAATGTGGAATGGGTTCAAACAGATGCACAGGGCAGAATTATACCGTCTGAAATTCCTGATCTCGACAAAAATACAATACTGATACTGCAAGCTGGAAATTTATGCTCAGGCTCTTTTGATTCCTTTGATGAAATATGTCAAAAAGCGAATAAGGCAAATGCCTGGGTTCATATTGACGGAGCTTTCGGTCTTTGGGCAGCGGCATCAGGCCGATTAAAGCATCTTACAAGAGGAATGGAAAAAGCGAATTCCTTTTCGGCAGACGGACATAAAACACTCAATACCCCTTATGACAGCGGTATAGTGCTATGCAACGATAAAGAGGCTCTGACACACGCATTGCACTCATCAGGTTCTTATATTACCCATAGTGAAAACAGAGACGGAATGCTCTACACGCCTGAAATGTCCAGACGGGCAAGAGCAATCGAGCTTTGGGCAGCCCTGAAATATCTGGGGAAAGAAGGTGTCGACGAACTGGTATCCGGTCTTCACCGAAGAGCTTTACAGATGGCGCAGGAACTTAAAGATGAAAACTTTCGGATTTTAAATGATGTGGTCTTCAATCAGGTGCTTGTTGCATGTGTCAATGATAAAATTACCGGACAGACCATGCAGTATATTCAGGAGTCGGGTGAGTGCTGGGCCGGTGGAGCCGTCTGGGACGGAAAAACGGTTATCCGGATAAGTATCTGTTCATGGGCGACTACCC
Organism: Desulfoconvexum algidum; assembly: GCF_055382125.1. NCBI lineage: Bacteria > Pseudomonadati > Thermodesulfobacteriota > Desulfobacteria > Desulfobacterales > Desulfobacteraceae > Desulfoconvexum > Desulfoconvexum algidum. Next base: position 1,599,339 of record NZ_AP042394.1, read on the forward strand.
AAGATGATATTACCCGTTCTGTCAAAGCTTTTGTTAGAGCAAAAAATAAAGCTGTTCAGGAATCAGGTAATGCATAATAACCTGGCGCTGCACTCGGACACAAAAGGGTGGAGGGAGCGAAACGACCGGATGGCAAAAAATCATATCTTTGATTTTTCAACTAAAACTTGAAGGCATTCGGGAGTTGATGGCAAAGTATCCATCCCTGGGGTTGGCATTTTGAAAATTTCCAATATGAAGTTAGATCAGGCAGAGCAACTTTTTGTAACACTATAGAAGGGTTATGAACCATGGAGGTTCTTTTTTCATTCATTCAAGACATAGTAAACCATGATGGCGTTTTCGTAGTAAGATTATTGGTGGCAATGTTGTTTGGGGGCCTTGTGGGCCTGGAGCGTCAAAAAAGAGGTCGGGCAGCCGGCTTACGGACAAATATCTTGGTTTGTCTTGGCTCCACCGCAATCATTGTCGCTTTTCAAAAACTATCCATAGAGTTTAACCTAGGTGCAGACTCCGCAATTCGAATGGATCCAGCGCGCGCTGCTGCTGGCGTGATCACCGGAATTGGTTTTCTCGGTGCCGGGACAATCGTTAAAAGCAAAAATTACGTGCGGGGCCTGACAACTGCAGCCTCTATTTGGGTCGTTTCAGCGATTGGGGTTACGGTTGGACTTGGTGAGTATGTTATTGCTGTTGTTCTGACCCTGCTGGTCCTTCTAACGCTATACGTGCTTCATCGCCTACCGGTTGAGGGCGACTACTATTTCTCATTGCAGTTAGAATGGTTCGGTGATCTTGGGTTAATTAATGAAGTCACTGATCAGTTTGTTCAGAAGGGAATACAAATTAAAAATCGTAGCATCATTCACGAACCGAAAACTAAAAATTGTAAAGTGACCCTCGTTCTTCGAATGCGCGGGAAAAGACAGGATACTACAATTATAGACCAACTTCAAGGTGATGAGCGTTTCGACAGGGTAAGCTGGAACTAATTTTAGGGCTGGCTATAACGGCAGGCATTTCATAATAAATGTATACTCGCCTTTTTCCACCGTTGGTTCCTTCCTCGGGGTAAAGCGGGTGATGCTTTAAAAATTTTTTAGTCTTGATTGTTGCTATAGTGTTGCTATTAATGATTATCCGGGTGGTATTGGGTTGAATACCAATGGGCAGAAGCCTTTATTCTTGAATTGTATTTAAATAATTTGGGGTAATCTATGTCAAAAAGAGTTGAGTGGTGGCTTCCGATTCTTGTTAAAATATGGCCTTTAAAGAAAGAAATTATTCATAAATAACCAAAGAGATAAGTCATGGAATACATTTGATGAATTGCTTTAAATACGGGGCCTCATATAAATTTGTTAAAATTCAGCTTTTTCTCAGCTGGCCTATCATTAAATATGGAAAAAAGCTGCGCAGCAAGGAGGCCATTGCCCATGTTCGAAACGCTTCAGCCCATGGGCTTGTTGCAAATATAGACACCAGGATAAAAGGTTTCAACTGGATAAAAGTTTAAAAAGTTCTTATTTTTTCTAAATATAAAATGCCCTAAAATATGATGGAAAGGTGCTTTATGTCAATAGCAGGATGGAAACTCAAGAAGCTTAGGTTCTTCCATCCCGGGTAAAGCTGATAATTCCCATGGAGCCCTGGCACTTCGGAAATAAAAGAGGTCTACCTCATAAATCTTCTGGATCAGGAGGGTCATTCTCTCAAGCAATCCAGGCTTGTTTTATCGAACAAAGTTTACTATAAAAGACCAGGATTTAAATAAATAATAGGTATTTTGCTTTTTGTCTTATACACGGAGAATATTATGTCTAAAACAGCAATTTTGATCGATTCTGGATGTGATCCAACAGACCTCCTGCGGGAACAACCTGATTGCTACATTCAACCCATAAAATTCATCCTGGACGGGGAAATCTATTCTGATGGGCAGGATTCAGATATTGAACTCTTTTATTCAAAAATCAAAAATACCAAAAAATTTTATACTGAACCACCCAGTATGTGGGAAATTCTTGAGCGTTTTGAAGAACTTCGGGATCAGGGCTATTCAAGAATCATCGATATTCATATGTCAGAAAGCCTATCTGAAATATACAAATTGAGCCATATCTCCAAAAACTATCTCAACGGCATAGAGATAGAAATCATTGATACCCAAAGTGCCGCCACAGGGGCCTGTCTCATTGTTTTAAAAATCATAGAACTGATAAAGAAAGGGAAACCGTTCAACGAGATAGAAAAATCACTGCCCTTCATCAGGGAATCTTCCTTTAATCAGTTTACGGTTCCTTCAATTAAATACCTTGTTAAAAATGGGAGAATTGGAAAAGCCAAAGGGTTTGCTGCAAATTTATTCAATCTGAAACCTGTGCTTTCCATTGAAGGAGGTGTGATTGTTCCTGTCGCGAAAGTCAAAGGGCTGGAAAATGCCTGTAAAACAATTATTGATAATGCCATATCCTTTTTAAGTACCCGCCCCCATAATGTCACTTTGTCTTTTGGGTATGGATTACAGGAAAACATTGTTGAACTTGAAAAATTAAAAACCAATTTCATGGAAAAATTTGAAACCCTTGGTATCAAAGACCATAAAGTTTTATCAAATATGCGGCTCAGACCCACTTTGACCTGTCACAGCGGGCCTGATATATTGACAGTTGCCGTATACGGAGAAAAACCCCCCATGGATTAAGACCCCCATAAAAATTGATATTTTTTTGGAGGGGGGGGGCATTTTAAACGCCGTCAGGGTGGGGTCACCCCAAATTCGTTATAATCAGAATTATTAAAACATTTATTGACAAATTCATCCGGCTTTGGCTAGAGTTATTCCCGTTTTGAGCATGATGTTATTAACAGGCTCATAAAAAGTGGAAATGCTGTTTTTCACACGATTATAATTAGGATGAACATCTGTTCTGAATATAACGATAAGGCGTGAAAAATTATTCAATTTGACTTTTATGGACTCCCAATATCTCATTCTTTTGACATAATTTTATTACCACCTTATTTATTGAAAAAGGAGAATACGTTCTAATGGAATCTTTTGATGATATACTCAAAGAAATGGATTTTAATTTTTTTGGCACCGGTGAATACGGCATGAGTCTGGAGGAGGCCCAGCGCGTTCTGTCCAACGATCATTTTATCTTTTTGGATATTCGTACCGATGAAGAGGTCAGCCAGGTATGCTTTCCCTTTGCCAAACATATCCCTTTGAATGAACTTCCAGACCGGCTGAATGAAGTCCCCAAAGATAAATTTATCGTTACCTTTTGCGCTTCTGTATTCCGGGCAGCCATGGCCTACGCCTATCTGCTCACCAAAGGCTATGATGAAGTCAAAGGCCTTACAGCCACAACTGATCAGTTGGCTGGTATCCTAAAACCAGGTCCGCTCTATCTGACAATGAAATAATAGCACCCCCTCCGGTGAGCCCGGGGGGGGTATCGTTCAGTCCTTCCTTGGCTTCCCATCACAATAAAGCCGGACCCGCAACTGCAGGTGACGCAGGCCCTCGGCCCTTCGCTGGTTCTTTTTTATATTTTTACTATTTATTCTGGTAACGGCCTGCACCAACACGGGCCAGATCTGGGGCAATGCCATTTATAATGCCCGAAAGCTATATCACCAACAGCTTTCGGGTAGATATTTATCCGACAAAGAAAAAAATGTTCATCAGGGAGGCAGATGCCCACATCATCACGGCATAGTGCCAGTTGCTTTGAATAATACCGCTGGCTGAAACTTGATATCGGCTCACCAGGGCCAGTCCTACTCCTGACAGCGGGCTGCTTCCCGTTGAAATCGCCCAACTGCTGAGGAAAAGAAAGCCCAGCTGGGACGGGTCCATATTGAGGGGTAACAGCAGCGGACTGATGATCGATATGCTGATAATCGGATGGACGCCCATAATTCCGGCAAGAATGACCAGCCCCAGGATGATGGAAAATAACACCGGTGTAAAGGCTGAATTGCCCAGGCTGAAAAATTCCGGATACACAAGGATAACCGATTTAATGCCGGCAGAGAAAATACCTGCAGCAAGAAAAAGAACAAACTGGCTGCCGACAGCCTTGAGCCTGTTATTAATAAAAGAGTGCAATGCTTCCAACCTTGGCCGGTATTTCATAAAAACAAGTGCACCGGCAGGTGAGATAATACAGATGATATTCAAGATATTCATTTCAGGCTTGAAATAATGCACGCAGATAACCAGAGCTGAAAGGTGAACCGGCATGGTCAATGTGTTTACCTTAAAGGGGTATCCTGAAAATTCATCCTTACTGAAATAGCAGACTTCGACAATTGAATAGCCAATGGCCAGAAGACTCATAAGTGCCCCGGGCAGCAATGTCTGATGCCATGACATTCCAGGGGCATAGGTCAGAGCGACACCTGTGGCCACAAAAAAGGGAGACCACCAGGCAGCGGAGCAGAAAGAGCGGGCAAGAATAATTTGCTGACTCCTGTTCAAGGTGCCGTTTTTTTGAATCCGGTCACCAAAAACAAACAGCACTGACATATTGATGACCGATGCCAGCAGATGGGTTCCAACCGCCGTTTTAATGACAGCCCCTTTTCCTGTCGGGAGGGAATCTTTTTCAACCTGTGAACTTGTCAGGGAAAGAAAGGAAACCGCTACAAACATGGCCAAAAGGGGCAGATTAAGGGTAAGAATCATCTTCCATCCAAGGAAGACGCCGTGGAAGGACGAGAAAGCCTGGGTGATGATGCCCAGGACAACGAGTACCAGTGCCTGGGTGCGGATTCCCCGGCCAAGGGCCGGCCACATTAAAACCGGCACAAGCCAGGCCAGCAAAGCCGGTAGCACCCAGGTAACTGGCATAACGATATTCAAAAGGTATACGGCAAGCGTGCCAACGATAATCCATCCAATATATTTTTCCATTTTCAGCAATACCTTTGGTCTGATAATTCTGCCAGCTCGATTTTTCAAAAAAAACTTTGATATTAATAAATAAAGAGGATATTTTCAACGTTTATTTAAAATAATATTTGCTATTTATTGGTGGTGAAAAACTGACATACCCCCATTGCAGCGGTTTCAATAGTTTTTGTTAAACTATTATCTGTAATGAAAGCCACCGCCAACGCAATACCCTATGCCCGGTATTTCAATCCTCATTTTGTATTTAAATATAAACATGCTGACGGGAGGTTTATCATCCTTGCTAATTTTAAATAACATCTTATTCTTATTGGATCAGGCATAATTTCTGGTACCATTTTCAAGCCAGATAAAACCCTTCACATATAAAAAAGGGAGATTCAATAATATGACGACAACAATCCAAGTAAACGACACCCTCATTAAAGAATTGGAAGAAACTGCCAGGGCCATGGTTGCCCCGGGCAAAGGCATCCTGGCTGCAGATGAAAGCAATCCAACAATAAAGAAACGATTTGATACGATTAATGTTGAATCCACAGAAGAGAACCGGCGATTCTACCGGGAAATGCTATTCACCACCCCTGGAATAGAAGACCATATCAGCGGGGTAATCTTGTTTGATGAAACCCTGAGGCAATCTGCTGAAAACGGCACGCCTTTTTCAAAAATTTTATCTGACAAAGGTATTATCCCAGGCATAAAAGTGGACAAGGGACTGACCACGATTCCCAATACCATGGATGAAACTGTGACACAAGGCCTGGACGGCCTGTCAGAACGTCTTGACGAATACAGGGCGCTTGGTGCCAGATTTGCCAAGTGGCGGGCAGTCATCCAGATTGGAACTCATCAGCCGTCCCAATTGAGTCTTGCGCTGAATGCACATTCCCTGGCAAGGTATGCAGCCATTTGTCAAAGCAAAGGGATTGTTCCTATCATCGAACCTGAAATTCTCATTAACGGCAGCCACACCCTTGAGCGTTGTGAACGTGCTGCCCAAGTTACACTTGACAGGGTCTTTGAAGAACTGATCCTTCAGCGGGTCGTTCTGGAAGGCATGATCTTGAAACCCAGCATGGTGACACCCGGGGATAAATGTCCGGAACAAGTGGATCCAAAGATTGTGGCCCAATCCACCATCAAGATATTCAAACGCAGCGTTCCTGCCGCAGTACCGGGAATTGCATTCCTGTCCGGCGGGCAGAGTTCAAAGCTTGCCACCCTTCATTTAAATGCCATGAACAAAGATAAACACCTTCCCTGGGAATTAAGTTTTTCATACGGCAGGGCGCTGCAGGAAGACTGCCTTGCTGCATGGAAAGGGGAACGAGCAAATAAAGGTATGGCACAAAAGGTTCTTTTCCATCGGGCCAAATGCAATGGTGCTGCCCGCTTTGGAGAATATTCTTCTGAAATAGAAAACCAATAACCTTAGGAATGGTAATGGTGGATAAAATTATACCATTCCGTTTGATAGTTTACCTATTAACATTGTTCCTGCTTACCAACAGCACCTATGCCCAGTCTGATGATAAGATTATTAAGGGGAATGCAGGTTCAACTCTTTTGGCTGAAAGCTTTGGCGTATTCAATGAACCATGGGCCATGACCTTTCTGCCCGGTGGAGATCTCCTGGTAACTGAAAAAAACGGAATTTTATTCATGGTCCACCTAGAGGATCGTTCCAAGGTGTCTGTCAAAGGGATACCCAATATCGCCTACGGCGGGCAGGGCGGTTTGGGTGATATCATTCTCCATCCCCAATACAAGGATACCCATTGGATATACCTGTCCTACGCTGAGCAGGATGGGTCAGGAAAAAGGGGGGCCGTTGTTGTCCGGGCTGTTCTTCGCCCTGGGTCTGCCAGGCCAACACTGGAAAACCTTGAGGTCATCTGGCGGCAAAAACCAAAAGTCTCAGGCATGGGGCATTATTCTCATCGGTTGGCATTCAGCCCGGATGGAAAATTATTCATCACTTCCGGTGAACGGCAAAAACAGACGCCAGCCCAAAGCTGGACCCAAAATCTGGGCAAAGTCATCAGGATAAACGAGGACGGATCAATCCCCCCTGACAATCCGTTTCAAGATAAGGGAGAACTTGCAAAAACCTTCTGGTCTCTGGGGCATCGCAATCTGCTTGGTATTGCTTTTGACAAAAAGGGACAATTGTGGACACACGAAATGGGCCCCAGGCATGGTGATGAATTCAACCTGACCATTGGTGGCGACAATTATGGATGGCCCATTGTCTCCTGGGGCGATCAATACTCCGGCATTCCCATTCCTGATCATGATACACGGCCAGAATTCAATGCTCCAGAGATATACTGGGTGCCCACCGTTGCCCCCTCAGGGCTGATCATATACAATGGTTCCATGTTTCCACAGTGGCAGAATAATGCCTTTATCGGAGGGCTCAGATCAAAGTCTTTGGTACGGATCCAGATTAAAGGGAACCAGGCCCATGAGGTCGAACGGTTTGATATGGGTAAACGGATACGAGAGGTTGAGCAAGGACCCAAAGGGGGCATATGGGTTCTGGAAGATAAAAAGAACGGGCGCTTGGTTCGGCTTACTCCTTACGAATAGGCATGCATGCCGAAGGTTATGTGGCAGCAATGGGAAAAGATTATGAGCCAGGATGTGAATAAGCCTGTTTACAAGGAGTTAACAATGATGACGGGGAAAATTACCATTCTGGACGGTGGTATGGGAAGGGAGTTGGAAAAAAGGGGTGCGCCGTTCAAACAACCGGAGTGGTCAGCATTGGCAATGATGGTCGCCCCCGAGAGCGTCAAAGAGGTCCATAAGGCCTTTATTGAAAGTGGTGCCTCGGTGATAAAATCCAACAGTTACGCCCTGGTCCCCTTTCATATCGGCGAAAAACGATTTAAAGATCAGGGAAAGGCGCTGGCAACATGCGCTGGTAAGACGGCGCGTGCAGCAGTCAATGAGACCCAAACCGGCATCCGTATTGCCGGTTCCATTCCCCCGTTGTTCGGTTCCTATCGTCCTGATCTGTATCGATCGGAACGAGTTGTTGAACTTGCATCCCCTTTGATTGAAGGACTCCGCACACATGTTGACTTATGGCTCTGTGAAACACAGAGTTTAATTGATGAACCCATCCGTATCAAATCATTGATTGACCGCTTGGACATGCAAAAAAAGCCGTTCTGGGTTTCTTTCACCCTGGAAGATTCACAGTTAAACAATGAACCGTTATTACGTTCAGGCGAATCTGTTGTCGATGCGGTCAAAGCGATGGTAGATGCCAACGTAGATGCTATTTTATTTAATTGTTGCCAACCGGAGGTCATCAGTCAATCCATTAAGATAACTTTCGATCAGTTGGCATCCTTGGGTGCCGAAAACATCGAGATCGGCGCCTATGCCAACGCTTTTGAACCGCAATCCAAGGATGCAACAGCAAACGAGGGGTTGAATGAATTACGTGCGGATTTGACCCCATCATCATATCTGGATTGGGCTCGGCAATGGATTCAAGATGGCGCGACTTTGATCGGCGGTTGTTGCGGAATCGGCCCCGAGCACATCGCAGTATTGTCTGAAGAACTGGCCTGAACTGCGCCAGTCTCCAATTGCAATCTTGAAAGATTGAAGAATAATCCCGTAATGCTGACAAAAGAAGATATTGAAAAATGATTCAGGAGTATTTTTTAATCCTGGAAAAGTATTCATGCTTCTGTTGACAAAAAACAAGTTTTTATTTTAAAAACAGCCATGCAAAAGAGAATACTCAATATCGGGATTGTCGCCCATGTAGATGCGGGCAAGACCACACTGACAGAACAATTACTTTTTCAGTCGGGAGCCATCAAACAACTTGGAAGCGTTGATAAGGGTTCCACCATAAGCGATAATCTGGCTTTGGAAAAACAAAGGGGCATTACCATACAGAACACTTGTGTCAGCTTTAATTGGTTTGACACAAAAATAAATCTTATTGATACTCCCGGGCATATTGATTTTTCTGCTGAAGTGGATCGAGCCATGTCTGTTCTGGATGGGGTTGTCTTATTGATTTGCGCCGTGGAAGGGGTGCAGGCCCATAGTTTGAACCTGTGGGAAAATATCAAAGAACTCGACATTCCCGTCATAATTTTTATCAATAAAATTGACCGGGATGGTGCCGACGAAGACCGTGTGTTTTCAGATTTACAAAAAGAGTTTAACATGAAGGGGTTCTGCTTAAACCATCCTGAAAACGGCTGTGGCATCAAACCCTATTTCCAATGTGATATGTCTCTAAATTTGATGGACGCAAGCTATGAAAATCTTGCCGATTTAGATGAAGATATCCTGGAAAAATATTTGGAAGGTACCCTTTCAACTTACTCTATGCTGGGTGAAAAGATACAGGATAAGATTTTTTTAAAAGAGCTGGTTCCCGTACATTTCGGGATTGCAAAAACGGGTATCGGCATACAGGACCTTGCGGATTCAATTTGTATGATTTCACCCAAAAACAGTGTGAACAGCAATGATGTAAATGCGCAGATTTTTAAGATAGAGCACCATGCCAAATTTGGTAAGCTGGCCCATATCAGGGTTTATTCAGGCGTGATGGAATCAAAGGAGAATCTATATTGTGAGCGATTGGACAGGCAAATAAAAATCAATCAGTTGTTACAAAATAAAACTGGCAAACTTGAGGTCGTGAAATCATTGGTATGCAATGACGTGGGTATTGTTGCGATTTCCGAAGAGGTCATTTCCGGTGATGTTTTGGGTAAAGAAATCAAAACAAAAAACCATGACCCTATTGCCCAGAGCGTGCTCTCTTGCGTGGTGGAAGCCTGTGAAGACTCGGATTACCAGAATTTATCCAGGGCGTTAACGATTTTAGATATTGAGGACCCTGTTCTTGAATTTACCTGGGATAAGAAGGAGAGGGTGTTTGCCTTAAAGATCATGGGTCCCATGCAGATTGAGATATTAAATCATATGTTAAAGGAGAGATTTAATATCGATGTGAATATCAAATCGCCCGAGGTGGTCTATAAGGAAACGGTTGTGGACAGAGCCGAAGCGACCGTACGCTATACCATGCCAAAGCCCTGCTGGGCTGTGATGACCTTCGGTGTTGTGCCTGGAAAATTAAATTCCGGGGTGGTCTTTGAGTCCTTTGTTGGGGTTGACGATATCGGCCAGAAATATCAGAATGAAGTGGCAAGGGCTGTCCCATGGGCACTGCAGCAGGGTATCAAAGGGTGGCCGGTCACAGATATTAAAATTAGTCTGCTTGCCGGACAAGAGCACACGATGCATTCAAACCCCGGTGATTTTTTATTGGCCACTCCCATGGGGATAATGAATGCCGTACAGAATGCCGGGACCCAATTGCTCGAGCCTTTTTATGATTTTAATATAAAAGCGCCTCAAGATTTGTTGGGAACCATTACAAATGATTTAAATAATATGAAGGCAGACATGGAGGTGCCCCTGTTCGAAGGCAACCTGTTTTGTCTGAAAGGGACTGTCTCTGTGGCTGAAGCCATGGATTACAGCATTAAATTTAATGCCTGCTGTTCAGGGAAAGGTCGGTTGAAACTAAAGATCGGCGGGTATCAGCCCTGCGAAACAAGCAAAGAAAAGATCAGAGAGTACAAAGGCGTCAACCCACTGGATAGATCGCAATGGATACTCCATAATAGAGGAGCGTTAAAGCCGGATGAGAGAATAAGGTAATTCAACCTGTGTGGGTGAGCTTTACCAACCGCAATTAAAATGATACTTTTGTATGGATCGCTGTTGAGTTAGATTTTTGATTTTTTTTAATGAATAAAGTTTCTAGCGTATTGGGGACAGAGAGTGGAACCCATAATTCAAGTCAGGCATTTAACAAAATATTATGGAAAATCCCTTGGAATAGAGGATATAAACCTTGAGATTCATAAAGGTGAAATTTTTGGATTTCTTGGGCCCAATGGGGCGGGAAAATCAACTACGATTCGCCTGATGCTCAATTTGCTGCGTCCTTCTTCGGGGAGTGTGCAAATTTTTAATAAAAATGTGCAGAAACACTATGATAAAATCTTTAATAATATTGGTAATGTCCCCGGTGAATTAAGGTTGTATGAAGAATTGACCGGCCATAATTTTTTAAACTTCATGAATAAATTTTCTAATCAAGAGCCCAAATGGCAAAAAGAATTAATTAATGCGTTTCATTTAAACCATACAGATTTAAATAAAAAAATAAAACATTATTCCCATGGGATGAAACAAAAATTAGGGATAATACAAGCCTTGCAGGATGACCCGCAACTTATCATCATGGACGAGCCTTCTGAAGGGCTTGATCCGATAAATAAAAATGTTTTGTATGATTATCTTCAAAAATTTAATGCCATGGGTAAAACCATATTTTTTTCATCACATTATCTTGCAGAGGTGGAAAAGATATGTGACCGGGTGGGGCTGGTGAAAAATGGTAAACTCATTACCAGCGAAACCATATCATCGTTAAAAGAAAAAATGATCCGGCGGCTTGAAGTTACATTTGCACACGCTTTTTTAGTGGACGATTTTGATTTGCAAAATACGACTATTATAGAACAGGACCCACATCGACTCGTTTTAAATGTAAGCGGGAATATTAATTTATTATTAAAGCAAATTGCAAAATATGAAGTAAAGAACCTTATTTTTCCAGAGCCTTCGCTTGAGGATACTTTTATGACCTTCTACGAAAAACAATAAACACCGGCATGCTAAAATATTACTCACATTTTAAAAAAATAGTATCGGATCAAAAATACAATCTGATCATTTTGACATTGTTTTGTTTTCTGTTTGAATATTTGTTTGCCTGGATATTTTTTGAATCAGAAGTAAGTAAGATTGTGGCATCCTTTATACAAAGACTTCCCCCTGGATTCACAACTTTTATAGGTGTACAGGGCGGGACAGCACAGTTTGCCACACAAATGCTGGCGTTTGGATATACACATCCGATCATTATTATAAGTCTTGCATTTTTGCAGGTCAGTATACCGGCAAGGTATATTACAGGCGAAATTGAATTAAAAACCTTTGATATTTTGTTAACCAAACCCCTTAAAAGGTTTATTATTCCTTTAAGCATTTTTACATTTTTAATCATTGCTTTGGGGCTCCAGTTCATAGCAATATTTTTAGGAACAATTGCAGGTAATTTTTATTTTGATTTGCAGATTAATATTGCCGACTATGGGAAGGCAGCTTTTGTCGGCTTTGTTTTCTTTTTAAGCATGGGGTCAATGGCCATAGCTATTTGTACCTTCCAGATTGAAAAAGGCAAGGCACTGGGCAAAACAATTGGTCTAATCGTGGCATTGTATTTTTTTGATACAATAATTAAATTAAGTAAGTCCCTGGACTATTTATACTCATACAGTTATTTCCAATTATATCAACCCGGCAAATTAGTTCAAAATCAGGCAGATGCAGGTGTTTGTGTCCTGATTTCTTTGGTTCTTACGGGTCTGTTTTTGATGGTTGCAATATTGCAATTTAACAAACGGGATTTATAAATCAGATCAATATCATCAGATTTATGGATTTCAAATCAATTAAAAGCAAGACAATAGTAGCGGTAAAGGGCCAGGACCGGTATCCTTAAAATTCCAGCCTTGACCCATCCATTTTCCATTGCTACTCAGGCAGGAACCGGGCCGCGCCTTGACTCTGCTCAACAGCATCCTTTTTTTCATTTTCAACCGCCTGTTTTTCAGGGTGGTCTACCTTCTCATTATGGACAATTTCAGCAGAGGTTACCGTAACGATCATGGTCACCCCTAAAATAATGGTCAGGGTCACAGGGTCGATAAAGGCCTGGGCCGAAGATACGGTCCCGAATGCCGTCAATGCCAGAATTACCGCAAGGATGGCCAGATTCTTTTTCATCATAAAAACCTCCTTCTAATTTTAGACGTTTTGGGGTTCATCACCAAGACTATCTTTTCGTTCAAACACCATTCAAGTTCTGTTTTCGATTTCCTGCCAGATCTCTTTCATGGCATGCTTCACCAGCCGTTTCCGATCCTGGTATGTGGTATGGAGAAGGCGGTGGGATTTTTGGCCCAAGGGCTTTCCCAGAAACTCCTCATACAGCTTTTGGATCATGGGGTTGTTGTGGGACTGGCGAACCGGGGCCTGCCTGTCTATCTCATAGAGCCCTTCCTGCCTCAGGGAAGCAGACGCCTGGTAAGCATGCTTACTCCTGGGCTGTCCCCCGCCTCCCATGCACCCGCCCGGGCAGGCCATGACCTCTACAAAGCTATAGTCGGATTCCCCGGCCTTTATGGATTCCAAGAGTCGGCCGGCGGCCTTGAGAGTATGGACAACCGCCACCTTGATCTTGCCTGCTCCGGTCCCGAGATCCACCTCGGCCTCCCGGATGTTTTCCATACCCCGAATTTCTTTTAACTCCACCCCGGCCAATTCTTCGCCTGTCACCACCTTGTGAACCGTCCGGACAGCTGCTTCCATGACCCCGCCGGTGGTGCCGAAAATCACAGCAGCACCCGAGTAATCCCCCATCCATGGGTTATCAAAATCAGACGGCGCAAGATCACAAGGATTGATCCCTTCCCGTTTTAAAATCCGCGCAAACTCCCGGGTGGTGATCACCACGTCCACCTCGGGCTGTCCGTCCCGCTCAAATTCCGGTCGCTTGGCCTCCCCTTTTTTAGCGGTGCAGGGCATGATGGAGACCACCCGCATACGCCTGGGATCAAGGCCCATGTTTTCGGCCAGATAGGTCTTGGCCATGGCCCCGAAACATTGCTGAGGGGATTTGGTGGTGGAAATATGGGCCCTCATCTCGGGATAATTTTTTTCCACATAGGAGACCCAGGCCGGACAGCAGGACGTAAACATGGGTAAGACGTCGTTTTCCCTGATCCGTTTGAGCAATTCGTTTCCTTCTTCCATGATCACCAGGTCAGCGGTAAAATTGGTGTCCAGGACCACGTCAGCCCCGAGTTTTTTCAAGGCAGTGATGATCCGCCCCTCCAGATTGGTGCCGGCGGCCATGTTAAATTCCTCGCCCAGGGCAGTGCGCACGGCCGGGGCAAATTGGAACACCGTGGTAATGGCGGGGTCATAGAGGTAATCCATCACCTCTTCGATGTCGTTCTTTTCCGCCAGGGCACCCACCGGACAGACCAGGATGCACTGGCCGCAGCCCACACAGTCGGATTCCCCCAAAGGCAGATGATCCCGGACGCTGATCTCGGTGCCCAGCCCCTTTCCCGTTATCACCAGCGTATCCACCCCCTGGATTTCCCGACAGACAGTCACACACCGAAAACAGCGGATGCACTTACTCATGTCCCGAACTACACAGGGAGAACTTTCGTCCCGGGTCCGGTTTAGATAAAAATGAGGGTAATGATACCGGGTTTGCTGGAGTCCCACAAACTGTGCCACATCCTGGAGTTCGCAATTGCCGTGGCGGATGCATGAGGCGCAATCCTGGTTGTGGTCGGCCAAAAGAAGCTCCACCTGGAGCCGTTGCATCTCCCTCACTTTGGGAGTCCGGGTCAGGACGGTCATGCCTTCTTCCATGGGGGTGGTGCAGGAGGTTACGATCTGGTGCTCCGGATCTTTTTTCCGCTGGATATCCACCAGACAGACCCGGCAGGTGCCAGGGGTATGGTTGATATCGGCCATCTCGCAGAGGGTGGGAATAAAGTGGCCGTTTTCCTTGGCCACGGTGAGTATGGTCTGGTTTTCTTTGAATTCTACGGGTTTGCCGTTAATGGTTCCGATCATGATAAATTGCCCCCTGGTATGTTAGGATTCTTGTTCTGTAATTACGGAATAGACCCGGTAGCATCTCATGCACCGGCTGGCCTCGTGATAGGCCTCCTCCACAGAAATGGGTTTTTCAACCTCTTCAAAGATCTGCCTGCGGACCTCGGGGTCCAGTTCCCGTATCTTGACCCGGTACTCGTGCTTCACTGGAATGGTCACCCCTGACTCGATCATGGGCTGGACATGGCCTACCAGTTGGCTCATCCGGTCCTCGGGATAAAACCTTACCCGGCCAAAGGTCAAATAATCATCAATACTCCGGGCCCCTTTCTCGCCCTGGGCCATGGCCTGGACCAGGGTAGCGGGACCGGTCACGCAGTCGCCGCCGGCAAATACGCCCTTGCGGGTGGTCATGAGCGAATCGTCCTGGACCTCAATGGTCCCCCTCTGGGTAAAGGCCACATGGTCCTGGTCCGGTGAGATAAATCCCGGCTCAACCTTCTGGCCGATGGCCGGTATCACATGGTCGGCCGCCAGGACAAATTCAGTCCCTTCCTTTGGGGTCACACGTTTGCGACCGGTCTCATCGGGCTTTCCCAGTTCCATTTCAATCAATTCAACCCCGGTGACTCGCCCATCCAGGGACATGACCCGGACCGGATTGACCTGGAGGTGAAAGATCACCCCTTCTTTTTCGGCCGCCTCGATTTCCTCATGGTCGGCGGGCATCTCGCTTCGGCTTCTGCGATAGACCAAGTGAACTTCTTTCACCCCCATTCTCAAGGCTGAACGGGCACAGTCCATGGCCACGTTGCCACCGCCCACCACAACCATCTTGTCCCCCAGCTTCATGGGAATACCCCTGTCAATGTGGTCGTGGTTAATGCGAAGAAGAAAATCCACCCCGAAATCATAGCCCTCAAGGTCTGGATCCTCTCCCAGGGCCCCCATCCTCTTGCCCCTGTGGGCGCCTACCCCTAAGAAGACGGCTGTGTACCCGTTGCCAAAAAGACTTTTCAGGGTAAAATCTTTCCCCATTTTTCGGTTATAGAAGATCTGGCCGCCAAGGGTTTCGATGATGCCGATCTCCTTGGTCAGGACCGCTTTGGGCAGCCGGTATTCAGGGATGCCCGTGGCCGCCATGCCCCCGGGCACGGACTTGGCCTCGTAGACGTCCACGGGATACCCCTTGAGCAGAAGATGGTAGGCCGCGGAGATGCCGGCAGGCCCGGTGCCGATCACCGCCACCTTAAGGTCGGGGTCTTTTTTATTCGGGATCATATAGGAGGCAAACCCCTGGCCGGTCATCTCTTGTTCATGGTCGGCCACAAACCGTTTCAATACCTTGATGCCCACGGCTTCATCCACCTGGGTCCGGCGGCAGGCCAGTTCACAGAACCTCACGCATACCCGGCCACAGGTTGCGGCCATGGGATATTTTTTAAGGATCACCCCCAGGGAATGGGTAAACTTACCATCCTTGATATAGTCAATGTACCGGGGCACATCCACCCGGGAAGGACAGGCCTCGATACATGGGGCCGTGACATAGGTAGAGCAGGGCTGGTGTGCAATGATTTCCCCCTTCTTTGGGATTTCAGCCTCCAGGGTCTCCCTGAAGAATGTGAGCATTTCCAGGAGGGAGACCGTGGCAGTCTGACCCAGGCCGCACAGTGAGGTGGCCCGGACATGCTCGGCCACGATTTTTATTTCTTCGAGCATCGAAGGATTTCCCCGGCCACAGGTCAGGTCTTTGAGCTTGGAGGTGATGATTCGTGTGCCCACCCGGCCGGGGGTGCACTTGCCGCAGGACTCTTCTGCCACCCGTTCCATATACTGGAGGGCCGCATCCAGAAGGTTGACGTTTTTTTCAAAGATAAAAAATCCATGGGCCCCGAAAAAGGCCTTGATGGGATTGCCAGGATTAAATGCATCAAAATCGCTGAACTCCGGGTGCTCTTCAATTTCAAATATCTTTTTCCCGCGATTGTCGATGACATTGCCGTCCCAGACCCCGAAGATTACTTTTGCCATGTGGTTTTTCCTTGATTTGTGTTCCTCGATTAAAACAAATTTGAACCACCGATCGGGTCAAACCCCGAATCCGGTAGTGCCCGCTGATGACTCTTTTAGCAATGGGTATGCCAGGCCCCAAAAAAAAAGTAAAAACCCATAAGCAATGCAGAGTTGAGGAATTTAACCTAGGACGAAATATCGGTCACAGGTGTTGTTTTTTTTTACAGGGTGTAAAGATTCTTTGCCGTTCCGATATAAAATATGGCCGCAACCGGACCGGTCAAAACCAGTGATTTCTAATCAGCATCAACAGCTGACTCTCCACCCCATGTTTTTTCTGCAAATGGCACGAATCTTGTTATGTATTCCGGACAGAACCTCATTCATAAAGGAAATAGACATGGCAACAGACCCCCTATTCGACATTTCAACTCCCGACTCAATTTCGTCCATCATGACACTCAAAAAATTTTTCCTGCCGGCAGCCATGGCTTGCCTGTTCCTCGTTCAGGCAAGTTGTCTCCAGGCGGCAGACCCCTGTCAGTTAGAAGATATCCTGGTCACGGCCCGGGGGGTGGAAAGCCAAATCTGTCTGACCCCGGGAGGCACTGCGGTCATGGAGGCCCAGGACCTGTTCCAGGCCCAGGACCCTTCGGTCACCCATACCCTGTCCCAGATTCCAGGAGTGGAAAAAATATCGGATTCGGCCTGGGGATCTGAAATCAACATCCGGGGCATGGGCCGGAACCGGGTGGTCTTTCTCATTGACGGCTGCCGGGTAAATACGGCCACGGATATCAATGGCCGATTCGGTTTCATCAATACCAATGAAATTGAACGCATTGAAGTGCTCAAGGGGCCTGTATCCGCTCTATACGGATCCGGGGCCATGGGCGGGGTGATCAATATCATCACCAAAAAGGGAAAATTTTCCACCCAGACCGATACCGCCACCACCCTTGGTGCCGTGACAGGTTCCAATCCCAAGGGATTCACCGCATTCGGGGACACGGCCCTGAACTCGAAAAATTTCTGGATCTATGCCTTTGGGGCCAAACGAGATTATGATTCCTATGACACTGGATCCGGAAATGAACAGGCAAACAGTTTTTTTGAGGACGGCAATCTCAGCCTCAAATCTGGATTTAAATGGAATCCCGAAAATATTACCGAAATGAACATCCAGTATTCAAAAGGAGAGGACATCGGAATACCGGGCAAGGGCCTGGCCCTGCCTGTCGGCCCCACCGTCACCTACCCCGACTCCCACCGGACCCTGATTCGCCTGGCCCATCACATAAGCCCGGTATCCCCTGTCCTCTCCCAGTCCGATCTCACCCTCTTTTACCAGGAGATTGAACGGGATGTGACCATGGAATTTCCCGAAGGCTCTTCCATGGACAGCATCAAGCCCTGGGGTCTCCATGAGACCCTCGGCGCCAAGTGGCAGAATGTGCTTCACCTGGGATCCCACAACCTGGTCACAGGGCTGGACGTCTGGTCCTGGGCCATGGAAACCTCAAGGGAAAAGACTCTGGCCTCGGGCCTCATCGGTATTGATACCCCCCTGGCCGATGCCCGGCAGACCTCGGCGGGTTTTTTTATGGAAGATGATATGGACATCACACAGTCCATCATCCTGAATCTGGGCGGCCGGATGGATTATATTAAAACCAAAAGCGATGAACTTTACGACTGGATTGTCCCCCCGTCATCGGCCATTATTCCCACACTGAAACGCACCGCCCAATCCAATTGGGACACAAGCTGGGATGCCCATGCCGGCCTGACCTGGCGTCCGGCGTCAGATTGGTCCATGACCCTTCTGACGGCGGCAGCCTACCGGGCCCCAGACCTCATGGAACGGTATAAGTACCTGGCCTTTTCCGGCGGGGAAATTTACGGCAATCCCGACCTGGACCCGGAACGGTCCTGGTTTTTCGAATACGGGCTTCACTACCGGGCCGGAAAATTAAGTCTTTCCGGGGCCGTATATGCCAATTTTCTCAAGGATATGATCACAGAAGAACTTGTCTCGGGGACAACCAATATCTATCAGATGGAAAACGTGAACAAGGCCAGGCTCCTGGGAGGTGAACTTGAGGCAGCATACCACATGGACAAATGGCGGGTATTTGCCACCCTGGCCTATACCCGGGGGACGGATGAAACCAATGATACGGACCTGGCCTTTGTGCCGCCTTTAAACGGGATGGCCGGAATAGCCCATAACGACAAAGGACCCGGGCTGTGGGGGGAGGTCAATCTGAAATGGGCGGCCAAACAGGACAAAATCGCAGCAGGAGAAACCCAGACCCCGGGATGGGCCACTGTCAATGCCCGGGCCGGATACCGATTTACCATTGTCCAGACCCGCCATGAGTTCATGATCGGCCTGGACAATATCTTTGATGTGGATTATGCCAACCACCTGTCCACCTCCCGGGGGATTGAATTATCCGAACCCGGGTTCAACGCCCTTGCGGCATGGAAAATGGAATTCTAACCCATGGGACCCATGAAACGATCCATCCATTTTCTGGTACTGATTCTCGCGGCCGGCCTGGTCTCAGCCGGTGCCTTTCAGGCCCTGACCCGGACCCCTGAAACCATGTTTACCCTGGGGAACAATCCAGATCTGCCGGTGCTGACATTTTATACCACCGGTCTTGCCACTACCCCCCAGATCGCTTTCTGGCATGCCGTGGACAAGGGCCGGATTCTGGAAAAATGCAATATTAAGGTCATACTGTGGAAAAACCTGGATGATCTAAGGGGCATCCTCCTGGCCGGCAAAGGCGACCTCTGGCTGGGCCACACCGACGGCTTTGTCCAAGCGGCCCGCAGGGGGGCCCCTGTCCGGCTCATGATCACCACGGGATGGCGCAAATTTTACCTGGTCTCCACCCGGGCCGCCCCGGCCCGGTTCAATGAGTTCTATGGCGACTCCCTGGCCTTTGCCCCGCCCGGTTCCCCGGCAATTCCCATTCTCAGGCATATTCTACCGGACAGACAAAAAATTATCTTCCTCTCCCATGAGCCCCGGCAGCTGGCCGTCAAACTGATCCAAGGGGATATAACCTCTGCCCTGGTGCCCGAACCCCTGGTCACCACCCTCCTGGAAAAAGTCCCCGGCCTCAAGCAGGGCCAGAGCCTGGAAGATCTATATGGCAGGTATACCAAAGGGCCTGCCAGGATGCCCATTGCCGGACTTGCCGTGAACGCCGCAACCGCTGACAGGTATCCAAAGCTCATCGCCTTTCTGGCCAAAGAAATCCTGGCCTCGGCCCTGGTGCTTTCAAATGATCCTGCCCAGGGCATTGCCTCTTTGCCTACGGCCTTTGAATCCTTTGTGTCCCGGGATTTGATCCGAAAATCCTTGACCCGGGATCTCTTTTTGGCCCAAAAGAGCTATGAGATTCGGGACGAAATCCGGCAATACCTTTGTCTGGCGACCGGGCCCGGAAAAGAGATGGTTCTGCCGGACACGATTTTCTGGAGGTGACCATGGGGTTTGGATTGTCCATGATAATTTTAACCGTGGTCTGGCTGGGAGCCAATCTAATGTTCGGGGCGGCATTGGTACCCTCTCCTTGTGGAACCATGGTCTGTCTGGGTCGGCTGGTACTCACTTCCGAATTCTGGATACATTTCTCCATCACCTTGTTCCGGGGGGCTGCAGCATTAGGCATAACCGTACTCCTGGCCCTGGGGGCCGGAATACCTGCGGGTCGAAATCGGCGGGTCATGGATGTGATCATGCCCCTGGCTGCCATTCTCCAGGCCACCCCGCCCATTCTCTGGATCACCCTGATCATGGTCTGGGCAGGTACCGGCAATATGGTCCCCATCCTGGTGGTCATTGCTTCCCTCTTTCCCCCGGTATTTCTTGCCACGGCAATGGCTGCGGCAGATCTGGACAAGCGTTTTTTTGACCTGGCCCATGTACACGGGGTGGACAGATTTACCATTCTCAAAGACCTCATTCTTCCGGGTATTTTCCCCCATTTTCTGGCCGGGTTTTCCTATGCACTGGGGTCCTGTCTCAAGATTGCTGCTGTGGCTGAATTTTTGGGAGCGGATCAGGGTATGGGGGCCAGGATTTACTGGGCCTACCGGATGATGGACATGGAAGGCCTCTTCGCCTGGGCCCTGGTCCTGGTGGGTACGGGGGTGGTCATGGAGCTGTTCTGGATCAGGCCCCTGAGGGATCTGGCCCGAAAACAAGGAGGACATGATGCTGGTGCTTAACAAAATTGGCAAGGCCTATGGGAAAAAAGTGGTTCTGGAAGGGGTGAACCTGAATCTTACAAAGGGAAATATGCTCTGCCTGTCCGGACCTTCGGGCATGGGAAAATCCACCCTGCTTCGCATTGCCGCAGGCATTGAACCGCCTGATGGGGGTCGGGTTGAAGATCACGCCTTCCAAAAGGGATTCGCCTTCCAAGAGACCGTTCTCCTACCCTGGAAAAGCGTTGCAGGCAATCTGCGATTTGTCATGGGTCCGGGGGAAAAAAAGGAAGACAAAATCAAAACCCTGCTGGCAGCACTGGGCCTGTCAGAGGCCGCAGACTTCATGCCCCACCAGCTGAGCGGAGGAATGAAAAAGCTATTGGGCCTGGCAATCAGCCTGGCGGTTGACCCGGACCTGATCTTTCTGGACGAACCCTTTGCCTTTGTGGACAGGGTGTGGCAGGACCGGATTACCCAATATTTGCTCCGCCTCAATCGGGAAAAAAAGCTGACCATTTTCATGGCCAGCCACGAACTGGGCCCGGTGAGGGCCATGGGTGCCCGGATCCTTAACATCCAGGGCACCCCCATCAGAATCTGCCATAGTTAGTGACGGATCAAAAACTTGTCCCGCCGCGTTGCTGTGTAACGGCAGATGACGCCTGTATGACTGTTTTTAAAAAAAAGGATCTGTGTTGGAGGGTAGGCTGTTTCACCGCTGCCATCACAACTCTTTACACGCTGTAAAAACACCCGACAGAAGTCCCCATGCCAAAGGGGAGGGGCTTTTCAACCCATATGTGGGTTACTCTGTTATTTTAAAGGGTTATGTAAATTTATTTTTTAAAAGATCCGGCACATGACTTGCTATGTCTTCGATCTGGAGGTTTTTTTTCCGGGCTTTGGACCGCCAGAGAACGGGATGAAAATCAAATTGGAAATAACCAGATGAAAAGAAAAGCAGGAAAATTATGAATATACAGAAGTTGCTGAAACAGGCAGACACAGACGATCAGCGCACGTTGAATGAAAGGGAGTCCAAACAACTCCTGAAATCCTATGGGGTGCCCGTGGTCAGAGAGATGACCGCCCATGACACAAAAACCGCCCTGGCGTCCGCCGAAAAGATAGGATTCCCCGTGGTCGTAAAAGGCTTTGGGGCAACGCTCCAGCATAAAACCGAACGGGGACTGGTTCACCTCAACCTGTGGGATGCCCGGGCCGTGACTGCAGCTGTCACATCCATCATGGAAGAGGCCGGTGAAGAGCTGGAAGGAATACTGGTCCAGCCCTGCCTGGCCGGACGACGGGAGTTTGTTGCAGGGCTTTTTCGGGATAAGGTGTTTGGCCCGGTGATCATGTTCGGGGTGGGGGGGGTCTTAACAGAGGCGTTACAGGATGTTGTCTTTCGCCTGGCCCCCCTGGCCCCCGCCGATGCCCAAGAGATGCTCAACAAGATCAAGGCCCAGTCCCTGCTGGGGGCTTTCAGGGGGGAATCAGCTGTTGATCGGGAAGAGATCAAGCGCATTCTGTTGGGGTTGTCCCGCCTTGCCATGGAGCAGCCGCAGATTGAAGAGGTCGATATAAACCCGCTGATGGCCGATGCCGCAGGAGAGATCACGGCTGTGGATGCATTGGTCTGCCTGGGGGGTGGGAACAAAATAACAACAACAACATTGCCGGTGGATTTCCACCGGATCAATCGGTTCTTCTATCCGGAATCCATCGCCTTTATCGGCGCCTCTTCAAACATTGGGAAATGGGGGTATCTGCTTCCCCTGAGCAGCATGTCCTGGGAATACAAGGGCAAAATTTACATGGTCAATCCCACTGGCGGGACCCTCCTGGGCCAGGATTGCTATCAACGGGTCACAGATATTCCAGGACCGGTTGACCTGGCTGTGGTCACCATCCCGGCCGCCCGGGTGCTTGAGTTGATTCCCCAACTCAAGGCAAAGGGTATAAAAAACATGCTGATCATCACCTCGGGATTCCGGGAGATCGGTGACGCCGGGGATGTCCTGGAAAAGAGCTTGATCAAAGAGGCCGCAAAAGCCGGCATCCTGGTCATTGGTCCCAACACCATGGGCCTGTGTAACCCCCACATCGGTTTAACCTGCCTGCCGTTTCCGGTAAAACCCCGGGCCGGGTCAACCGCCCTGGTGTCCCAGTCCGGCAATATGGGGTTGCAGTTTCTGGCCTTTGCCGAACAGCAATGTATTGGTATCCGCGGGTTTTGCGGGTCCGGCAATGAAGCCATGGTCACCATTCCTGACTTTCTGGATGCATTTGAAATAGACCCCTTGACCCGGATTGTTATGCTTTATATGGAAAGCATCAGGGACGGCCGCAGGTTTTTTGAGTCTGCCACACGGGTCAGCCGTAAAAAACCGGTGGTGCTGCTCAAAGGCGGTCAGAGCGGTTCTGGAAAAAAGGCTGCCGCCAGCCACACCGGTGCCATTGCATCCGACGCCCGTGTCTTTGATGCCGCCTGTCAACAGGCCGGCATCGTTCAGGTGTCAAAATCGAGAACCCTCCTGGATGTGGTGGCCGCGTTTGCCTCCCAACCGATTCCCCAGGGAAACAGAATCGCCATTTTGACCCTGGGGGGCGGGTGGGGGGTCCTGACCGCTGACCTGTGCAGCCAAGTTGGACTGGACATCCCCAGTTTAACCCCCGACATCCTTCAACGGATCGATCACCTGCTGCCGGCGTTCTGGAGCCGTGGCAATCCCGTGGACATCGTCGCCACCCTGGGCCTGGACATCCCCACCCTGATTTTGGAGGAACTGCTTAAATGGGACGGCTGCGATGCCGTGGTCAACCTGGGGATCCTGGGCAAACAGTTTTTTGTCAAACGGGTGATCGCAGCTGCCCGCACCAAAGGGCTTATTTCGGCCGCTGAGAATGATGCCTATCTGAAAATGGCACTGGGATCGGAAGAGAAATATATCCAGGCTGTGGTGGCCCTGATTGAACGTTACCAGAAGCCGGTTTACGGTGTTTCCCTCTACGATGAGGAAAAAGACCAAACCATTTATCCCGTGGGAGAGAGCCGTTATAAAGGGCTTTTTTATCCGACCCCGGCCCGGGCTGTCACTGCGGTATCAAAAATGGTGGAATACGGTCAATTTTTGAAACGCCAGGGGGCGATGAAATAAGCACTAATTTTTAGGTCCATCATAAATTCGCTTGAAAAGAATGGCAAGGATGCGACATTGATCTTGTGCTCTCCATCGAGAGCCTTAAAAACAAAGGGGTGGATGTGTTTGGCGTCCTTGTGAATCGAGCGGCCCCCCCTCTGTTTTGAGGCTCTGAAGGGTGAACTTGAGGAGGCGATTCCCGTATCAACCCTTTTAAAAGCCTGTAGAGATACCCTGAACAGACTCGACAGATGCCTTGTCAATAAACCTGTTGAATTCATGGAGTCTTATCCTTAATGATTGAATAGATCTGGTTGTAAAATTTGATACTTTACAATAATTGAGAAAATGTTCTATCGTTAAAAAAATTTGTTTGGGAGGTTTTTTATGCTTCTACTACAATTTTAACACCTGAAAAATCCTTTTTTGAGCTAACCGAGGGGTTTGGGGGGTATGCTTATGTAAATTTAACTAAGGGCTTAAAATAATGATTTTTGTAAACGAACCATATGTTTCGCAATTTTTTAAAAGGACTGCTAAAGACAATAATATACCTATCGTCGGCACTAAAATAGCAAAAAAGATAGGTCTTTATAATGGCACCAATATAATCGGTGAAGATGAGGCTATTGAAATAGTTCGAAAGACAAATATTCCTATCATCTATATGACGTCTGAAAATTCAATAGATTGGATAACGAAACATTTGGCTTTTAGTGATCTTCCTGAAAAAATAAAGTTTTTTAAAGATAAACTGAAATTTCGTGAACTAACAAAATCAATTTTCCCAAACTTTATTTTTAAAGAGGTACGGGTCGAAAACCTAAAAAAGATTCAGTTTAATGAATTGCCATTACCATTTATTATCAAACCAACGGTTGGTTTTTTTAGTATGGGGGTTTATAAAGTTTCAAATTTCGAGGAATGGGGGAACGTTATTGATTCAATAGTTGCTGAAATAGATCAAACCAAAGATCTATATCCTGAAGCGGTATTGGACACCAGTTCATTTATTATTGAACAGTGTATTACGGGTGAGGAATTTGCTGTTGATGCATATTATAATTCGATTGGTGAACCCGTTATCCTAGGCATCTTTAGACATACATTCTCTTCAGATGAAGATGTTAGTGATAGAGTTTACACGACGTCCAAAGAGATTATTGAAAATAATCTTAAGGAATTCACAGAGTTTGCGGCGAGAATAGGTGGATTGGCTGGCGTAAAAAATTTTCCAGTACATATTGAGCTTAGACGAGACAATGACGGGGCGTTATTACCTATCGAAGTAAATCCAATGCGGTTTGGCGGTTGGTGTACTACCGCAGATATGTCTTTTATAGCGTATGGATTTAACCCGTATCTATATTTTTTCCTCCAAAAGAAACCAAATTGGTCAGAAGCTCTCAAAGGAAAAGAAGGCAAGCTCTTCAGTATTATCGTGTTGGACAATTCAACAGGCATAGACATAAATGAGATTAAATCATTTGATTATGAAAAGTTACTTTCATATTTTGAAAAGCCACTGGAACTAAGAAAAATTGATTATAAAAAGTATTCTGTTTTTGGTTTTTTATTTACGGAAACCAGAGAAGATAACTTCATTGAGCTTAAAAATATACTGGATTCAGATTTGAATGAATTTGTATCAACAGATATAAATATAGAAGGAAAAATGGATCAGGTCTACCGTTGACTCTTAGTTTGTTAAAATGATAGCAACGAGCATGCTGATGGGCAAACCGAAGATATTATATACGAACGAGAAGACAAAAAGCGATACTTAATGTGATGGATAAATACACGAATATTTTTGAATTGAAGCAGGTTGAAAGGGAGGATATAGATTACACCATCCTGTATCGTGAACTTCCTTCTAAAATCACTATAATGGCAATTCACGGAGGAGGCATTGAACCTGGAACTATTGATATTGCAGACGAATTTACCAGTTGTGATTATACGTTTTATGGCTTTAAAGGCCTAAAGAAAACGGGGAATGCAGCATTACATATAAACAGCAATAATTTTGATGAGCCAATCGCATTAAAGGCCGCTAATAATGCTGACATTGTAGTTTCAATTCATGGTGCTAAAGATAAATCGGAAATGGTTCATATCGGTGGATTGAATCATACGTTAAAACAAATTATTATGCAGAAATTAAGGCTTGCGGGATTTGATGCTTCGATTTGTGAAATACCTGGATTGCAGGGAATAAAACCTGAAAATATATGTAACCGGTGTAAGACAGGCAAGGGTGTTCAACTCGAACTTTCAAGGGGATTAAGGGAAAAATTATTTATTGATTTAGGGCATCGGTATTTGAGGAAGAAAACGATTTTATTTTATAAGTTTGTTAATACTTTAAAAGAAGCTTTGTTATTATTTTCAAGGGGAATATAACCTCACCATTTCAGCCGACTGCAAAAAAAAGAGGCGCCTGAAGTCGCCCGATAACTCATTTGCCGGAACGTTAACTTTTAAAAAAATAAAGCGGAGATTAAATGTTTAAGATAACCAAAACATCTTCAAATCGTTTGGATATCGAGTTGAGTGGTAAATTAAACTCTGAAGAAATGAAAATTGCACTTGATGAACTTGAGAGCAACTCTTGTGATATAGAAAATGGATTAATGCTATATGATGTTGTTGAATTTCATTTACCTTCATTAGAGGCAATCGCTATTGAATTCTCCAGGTTACCATCAATGTTTACATTAATAAGAAAATTTAGAAAAGCTGCCGTCCTAGCAGACAAGAATTGGATACAAGTTGCCAGTGAATTTGAAGGGTTGTTAATTCCAGGAATAGAAATAAAAGCTTTTAATCGTGATCAGAAAGCTGAGGCAGAAAAATGGATGGCGGCATAGAGATAGTTGACTTAATCAGGCATTTAAGACGGTCTCGCTGATATTGTACTGCTTGCCCATCACCGTACAAATGGGTCTGCTTGATGGGAAAAAGGCCACCACTAACTGGCAATTCGTCCGGCTTTTTAAGAGACGATTCAAAAAAGTGATCGGTGATCTGCCCTTAAAATATCTGCAGAAAGTTCGTATTGATGCGGCAAAGGAATGGCTTGAAACCACCCACGAGACCATCGATAAAATAACAGGGTCTGTTGGATATTCTGATATCAGTTCATTCCCTCGATTGTTCAAACAGCATACCCAGATTTCTCCCAAAATTTACAGGGGAAAACTTTTTTGTCAATTATAATAGAACCAAGAACATCATAAACTGGACAAAATGGCCAAGGCGCTTGATTTTAACTGCCGTTTTTTTATCCAAGCAATTCAAAAATTTCTTGGGAATGGATCATGTCCTTGATCCATTCCCCGGGAATCGCATCCGGGTCATTGTAAGCACCTAAGATAAATCCCAGGAACATGCCCCGGGCAGAACTGTCCCCGCCCGCCATGATATTTTCAACAAGGGCTTCCTTCAGGTTGTCTTCATATTTTGCAATCAGATGAATGGTGCTGGGAAGGGCGGCTTCCACGGAACACTCCTGACCGAACCCTGCAATGGTTTTTCTGGTGTCCTGGGTTTTACTGGCAAGTCCATTTTTTATTGCCTGTTTGATTTGTGGGTCTGCCGCCATGGCATCCGCTGCGGTCCGTATCGCCTCAGAGGGTTTGCTGCCGGCCAACACCTTAAGAAAGGCCCTGGCAAACAATTCGGCGCTGGCTAAAACATGGGGATGATTGTGGGTCATGCGGGTCTGGTCCCGGCAGGCTGCGATAAATGCATCTGGCTTATCATGGTAAAAGGCAGCCAGGGGAACCATGCGGGAGGCTCCTCCGAGATCCGATGATAGGGAACCGGCTTTATCGGGGGATTTGTTTGCTGAAAAATTTATCAGGGTTTCCTTGGTGGCCTGGTCTATATATCCGGAATAATTTTGGAAGAAATCCTGCCAGTTTACTGCAAAGATATTCAGGTCAAATTTTTTTGCTCTGGCAAGGGATTTTAGCAGCACCAGGCTCTGGTCACCATAGTGGGTAAAGGCTCCCTTTTTTTTCCCCCGGTGCCACCGGCCAATTTCAGGTGCCACCATGGATTCCAGCCGTCCATATTTTTCATCAATGTCCGATACCCTATAAACCCAGTGAACACCTAATGCCAGTGCATCTGCAACGAAGGATGCCATGACGGCTTGTTTGATTTTTTGTACCATAAAGCGCCTCCTTTAAAAAATGATCGGGGATACAAATCGTTCCTATTCTATGAATAGACATTTCTTTGGAAAGATGCAATCCGATTGTCGATCCATTGGATTGCCGTCAGGTCACGGTTCCTATCAAAATATCGTGACCATGGGGGACAATGGAAAATTAAAGGTATTGTTTTATATCAATAAATGCAAATTTAAACTGATTATGATATGATAAACTTTTTCGCTTGTTGGGTCAAATCATTATAAAAGGGATACCGATGGAAATCTTGAAATTTTCTGTTCCAGAAATCATTTTTGGTCGCAGCAGCTTGAAATATACAGGGACCTGCGCCACACGTCTGGGTGCCGAAAAAATATTTTTTGTCTCTGACCCGGGATTGGAAAAATCAGGATGGGTTGAACGCGTTTTTGAAATTTTTAAAAAAGAGCACCTCAACTGGGTTTACTATTCCGACATATCTTCCAACCCCCGGGACTGGGAGATAGAAAAAGGGGCGCTTTTATACAATAAACATGGCTGTGACGTGGTGGTTGCCCTGGGGGGAGGAAGCCCCATGGATGCGGCAAAGGGGATCGCCCTGGTTACCAGCAACGGCGGTCGTGTCAATGACTATGAAGGTGCCAACCGCATACAGCACCCCCTTCCCCCCATGGTTTTCATTCCTTCAACGGCAAGCAGTGGATCTGATATCTCACAATTTACCATCATAACGGACATGGAACGACAGGTTAAGATGTCGATTATCAGCCGGACACTGGTCCCAGATATTTCCATTATTGATCCTTTGCTTCTGACCACAAAATCCCGGGAACTCATCATTGCTGCGGCTGTGGATGCACTGTCCCATGCTGTCGAGGCCCATGTCTCAAGGATCGCATCTCCCATGACCGAAGTCCACTCCCTTAAAGCCATTGAGCAGATCATAAAATACCTTCCCCTGGCCCTGGAAACCGGATCCATTGACCATCTGGAAAAATTGAGCATGGCAGGGACGTCTGCGGCCATGGCTTTCAGCAATGCCAGCCTGGGGCTCGAACATGCCCTTGCCCATACCCTCGGTGGAATGCTGGATGCGGTACACGGTACGATTCACCCCATACTTCTTCCCCAGGTCATGCGGTATAATCTTTGTGAGTGTACGGATAAAATTGCAGAAATTGGCAAGGCTGTGCTGGGCAAATCACTGGCAACCAACAAAGCAACTGCCTTGGCCGGCATTGAAAAACTTGAAGTTTATTTTCAAAGCCTTAATGTGTCAACACGATTGCGGGACATTGTGCCGGACCGCTCAACATTACCCCAGATCTGTAAAATGGCCACCTATGATTCATGCCTTTTGAGCAATCCAAGAACGGCAACGGTTGAGGATATGATGCAAATTTGTAATGGAGTATGGTAATGGACAAGCCCACAACCCTTGAAGATATCGTTGGTCTTGAATTTACCAAATTGGGTTTTTTCGGAGAGGTAAAAAATAAAGTTGTCGAGCTCCAGGCAACGAACTTAAAGCTTGAGCGAAAGCAGCGGCAACTGCAGGCCATTTTAGACGGTATCTCAGATGTGATGGCCATTATATCTTTAAATTTTACCATCATATCGGTTAACAGCCTGTTTTTAGAGGTGTTTAATTGTAAAAATCCCGAAGGCCGGTTGTGCCATGAAATTTTTAAGAATCAGGCACACCCCTGCCAGGACTGCCCCATAAGCACTGCCAAAAAAACCGGCCAGGTATGCCGCCAACTGTCTTTGTATCAAATTAACAATCAAAACCATCAATTTGAAGTCTCTGTGTCCCCCATGGAAGACTCCAGCAAAAAGATATTCAGATTCCTTTTTCTCATGCGGGATGTGACCCTGGAAAAAGAGTACCAGGAGAAATATTACTATTCCAAAAAAATGGCCACAGTTGGACTCCTTGCAGCCGGTGTTGCCCATGAAATAAACAACCCCTTGACCGCCATCAGCGGATTTTCAGTCGGACTCAAGCGTCGACTGCCCAAACTTAAGGATTGCCTGAAAAATGATCCGGAAAACCGGGAACTCATGGCGGATTTTGATGAATATATTGGCACCATTATCACCGAGTGCAACCGATGCCGTGATATCGTTGCCAATTTATTGACATTCAGCCCCAGAAAAAAAATAGACTTTGTTCGTGTGGATTTAAAAACCCTGGTCACCGATGTTCTCAAATTATTGCGCTATCGATTGAAGCAAAAACCTTTGCTGAAAATTAAGTTTGACTTCGATCCGGCCTCCGCCATTCAAGGCAATGCTGCTGAACTGAAACAGGTCATGCTCAACATCATCTGTAATGCCTTTGATGCCATTGAAAATGACGGCCTGCTGGAAATCAGTACAAAAAAACAGGGGGGGTGGGTGACCTTGTCGATCAAAGACAATGGTTGCGGCATTGCACCGGCGCATATGGACAGACTCTTTGACCCCTTTTTTACCACAAAGCCCGTGGACAAAGGAACCGGCATCGGCCTGTCCACCTGTTATAATATTATGAAACAACACAAGGGAGAGATTCTGGTCAACAGCAAAGAAACCCTTGGAAGCGATTTTAAAATCAACTTTCCAAATCCGGATGTAAAAAATGAGTAAACCGCTATGTCCCATCAATATTCTTGTGGTGGACGATGAGAAATCCATCCGCCGGCTTCTTGAAAAAGAACTGGGTTCTTCCCGGCGCAGCATAACAACAGCCGGCAATGCCAGAGAAGCCTTTGCCGCTATCAGAAAGGATGTGTTTGAGATCATCATCCTGGATATCAGCCTTCCCGATGCCAATGGCATTGAGTTGATGTCCAGGTTCCAGGAAGAGGTTTTGGGGGTTCAGATCATTTTAATTACCGGGTACGGTGATGTTGATGATGCCGTTGAAGCTATGAAAACCGGTGCCTGTGATTATTTAACAAAGCCCTTTGACCTGGAACGTCTGGAACAGGTGATTGAAAAGGCCTACCAACTGGGATACCTTCACAAGAAACAATTTTTAAAACAGCAGGGTCTCCTGCAAAAAAGGCAGTATCCAGAACAGATCGTGGGCCATTCCGCTGCCATGGAGGAGGTTCGGTTCCTGATCGGTAAAGTGGCACCAACCAGCGTTCCGGTATTGATAACCGGTGAAAGCGGCACCGGTAAAAATGTGGTGGCAAGACAGTTGCACGGCCTGAGCCTTCGGGGAGACAACCCGCTGATAACAAAAAATTGTGCCACCTTGCAGGAGGAGTTAATACGAAGTGAATTGTTCGGTTACTGCAAAGGTGCCTTTACCGGAGCCGAAAAATCCAGAGAGGGGCTCCTTGCACTGGCTGACAAGGGCACCTTTTTTTTGGACGAAATCGGAGAACTCTCGGTGGGAGTGCAGGCATCTTTGCTGCGTGTCATGGAGAATCAGACATTTCGGCCTGTGGGGGATAAAAATGAAATAAAGGTGGATATCCGATTTGTCTTTGCCACTAACCGGGACCTTAAACAAGAGGTGGCAAAGGGGAGGTTCAGCGAGGCCCTTTTTCACCGGCTCAACGTCTTTACCCTAAATATCTTGCCCCTGCGCAAGCGAAAAGAGGAGATCCCCGTACTGGTGGAATACTTTCTGGGTCAGATGAGCCATGGTGCCCCGCCTGCCAGGGTGGCTAAAAATGCCATGCACCGGATCATGGCCTATGACTGGCCCGGCAATGTCCGGGAACTTCACAATGTAATGGAACGGGGAATGATTCTTGCGGAAAATCATATCATCACCGAGCGCAGCCTGCCCCTTGAACTTCTTGAAACTGAGGATGGGAGTAAAGCCTTTGCAGCGACACCCTTTCCCACCCTTAAGAATCTGGAGAAAAATCATATCATAAAGGTACTCAAGCATGTGGATGGAAACAGGTCCAAAGCAGCGGAAATTTTGGGTGTCAGCAGAAAAACCTTGTACCGGAAACTATTGGATAACCCATAATTGCATTGAAAATTGATCCCAGATGACAGGGGGCAGGAAAATTTTTCTGCCCCCTGTCATCGCTTCACTCAGTCTAAACAAGGGATTATTATTGAATAAGGTGTCCTGCCTTAAACTTTGACTTCCTGGAGGTCGTCTTCGGTAAATGTCCATTGGGTGTTATGGGGAGGAAATACCTCCTGGAACATCTCGGGGAGCTGATCGTCCTTTTTGGTAAACCCTGCCCTGAGATTGAACTCATTTTCATTCTCCAGAATAGAGGTCCCCAGTTGAACAACATCCTCCGGTGTCAGGGCAATGCCATACTGGGCATTGAGCATGTCAACGATCAACTGAACCCCGTTGTCGTTGTCCAGAACAGCAAAGGCAACAAATAGGCAGAGGCCTGCAGCATCAATAGCCGCAGTGGCAATTTGGAGATTTTTAGACAAAGTCACCTGACCCTCATTTTTCAGGGGATCAACCGTACCGCCCACACTCAGGATATTGGCGGTGACCCCGTAACCGGCTGTGTGGTCTGCCCCCATGGGAGAGGTGGCATAGGTCACCCCAACTCCCTTTACAGATCTCGGATCATATGCCGGCAATGCCTGGCGCTTGACCACGGGAATCCTGTCCACACCCAGAGCCCCGCCGGTAAAGGCTGCGCCATTTCCAAGAATCTTGCCGAAACCGGTGCCAAGAGCCACCTGCTTGATCAATTCAATGCAGCCCTTGCCATCCCCCCACTCGAGAAGCCCGCCTTCCATGACCATACCCAGTGCCACGCCGGTATCGATGGTGTCCAGGCCGTAATCATCACACAGCCTGTCCATCAGGGCGATGTCATCAAGGTCCTTGACCATGGTGTGGGCGCCAAAGGCCCAGATCGTTTCATACTCAAAACCTGAGGTGAGATAGTTGCCATCCTTATCATTGTAAACCTGGGAACATTTAATTACACAGCCGGGATGACACCCTTCCGCAACAACTCCCTTTCTTGCAATAATGTTTTCAACCATTTTTTCGCCACTGATATCACCGACATGCTCAAACCGGCCGGTTCTGAAATTTTTCGTGGGTAAGGCACCTGCCTCGTTGATAAGATTCACCAGCACGGCGGTTCCAAAACCTGGAAGGCCCTGGCCTGTTACAGGATGGTTCCTGAGTATATCAACCCATTTCTTGTTGGCAGCCTTAAACGCCTCGGGATCTGCCTGGGGTAGCCGGTCACAGCCCTTGTCATCAACAACAATGGCCTTGATCTTTTTGGACCCCATTACAGCCCCGAGTCCTCCCCTTCCCATGGCCCTGCCGGGTCTGCCCTGAGGATCTGCCTGCTGGATACTGGCTGCCATCAGGCGTTGTTCACCTGCCTGGCCAATGGTCATGAGCCCGGTTTTTTTCCCGTATCTATCCCAGAGTTTCTCCATTATTTCATAATTACCCATGCCCACATACTCATCCGCAGGAAGGATTTCAACAGAATCTTTTTTTATCACAATCATGGAATAGCCGTCATCGTCTGGTTTATCTTCCAGAACAAGGGCTGAGATGCCAAGCCGTGCAAGCTTTTGTGAAATAAGTCCGCCTGAATTGCTCTCCTTGATGCCATTTGTCAAGGGGGATTTAGACCCCACTGAAAGCCGTCCTGAATTGGCAGCTGGGGTTCCGGATAAAAGCCCCGGGGCAATGACCAGTTTATTCTGGCGGCCAAGAGGGTGACAGGTGGCTGGCACTTCATCCAGAATCATTTTAGAGGTCAACGCTCTTCCCCCCAAGCCGGCAAGGGAATCCGGAATTTCTTCAACCCTGTTTTTTTTCTCTTTGGTGTTTATTCTCAGTATTTTACCCATAAGGTTTGTCCTTATAATCCATTGATTTTCTGGTCCCTGAAAGCATTTATCTGAATGCCTCTTTGAATCAGTAAAGATGCCCCTGACCTTCTAGGGGAAAGGGGCATTTGTATTATCTATCTGTCTGGGTCAACAACCCGCTGGTTGTCCAGCCTATAATGCAGCCGTGTAAATTGTCACAACATCATCCAGGGTCGGAATTCTTGGATTGGTGGCCCCGCAGGCATCTTTTTGTGCATTGCCGGCCATGATCGTAAGATCCCCTTTTTTTACGCCAAGGGATGAAAGATTTGCAGGAATACCCACATCTGCGGAAAGGGTCTGGATAGCGGTCAAACATTTTTCAGCGGCATCCCGAAGGGACAGTCCTGAAATATTTTCTCCCAGGGCAACTGCAATGTCGGCATATCGCTGGAGGTTAGCGATGAGGTTGAATCTGGAAACATGGGGAAGCAGTATGGCATTGCAAACACCATGGGGAAGGTCGTAATACCCACCCAGCTGATGGGCCATTGCATGGACATGACCCAGGCTTGCATTGTTAAAGGCCATTCCTGCAAGATATTCTGCATAGGCCATTTTATCCCTTGCCCCCAGATCATTGCCATTGGCAACGGCCTGTCTTAGATTCTGGGCAACCAGTTCAATGGCTTTAATGGCACAGGCATCGGTTATGGGCGTTGCAATGGTGGAAACATAGGCTTCAACGGCATGGGTCAACGCATCCATGCCGGTGGCAGCTGTCAGTGAGCTTGGCATACCCATCATGAGCAACGGGTCATTAATGGCAATATTCGGGGTTACCCGCCAGTCAATGATGGCCATTTTAACTTTTCTGCTGGTGTCGGAAATGATGCAGAACCGGGTCATCTCGCTTGCAGTTCCGGCGGTGGTGTTGATGGCAATAAAGGGCGGCATTGCCTTTGTGGACTGATCAACACCTTCATAATCGTGGATGGTTCCGCCGTTGGTGGCCACCAGACCAATGCCTTTACCGCAGTCATGGGAACTCCCCCCCCCAAGGGTAATGATCATGTCACACCCACTCTTGTTATAAAGGGCAAGACCCTCCTCAACATTTTTATCCGTGGGATTTGGAATTGTTTCATCGTATACAACGGTATCTGAACCCATATCCTGTTTAATGATGTCACAAATCTTCTGGGTAAGTCCGGCAGCAGTAATTCCTTTATCTGCCACAAGAAAAGGTTTACTTACGCCAAGGCTTTTCATCTGGGCACAAATTTCTTTGTGCGACCCAATACCCATGAGTGTTACCGTGGGAATATAAAATCCGTAAACTGCTTCTCCGTTTGACATGTCAAGCTCCTTAAATAAAATTTTGTTATTAATTAAAAAAACATTGAACTTCTTTCTTTGGGTATAGCAATAACAGGGCCCGGATGTTTTTTATCGAGGTGATCTGCGGTTCTTCGTCTTTAGGAATTGTCATAACCAATTGATATAAAATAAAAAAAATAAAAAAATAAAAAATTTTTCAATGGATTGCTTGGCCGGGTTGATATAAAAGCGGATGCCGGTTTAAGGGGCAATATGACCCATTACATTTATCGTATGAGTCAATGGGATACACTTTTCAACTCTCAATTTAGAAATGAGATGATTGTTTCCGGCGGCATATGAGATGTCATGGCTGTAACGTGGTGCCATTTTGTTTATTGATATCGGCAATAATATCAAAAATTTGCTGGATAATAATGGGGGCAAGGCCCAGGGAAAGCTCGTATAAAAGCAGCACCTTGGGTTTGGTCATCACGGCCCTTGCGATGGCCAACATCTGCTGTTTGCCCCCAGGATTAAATTTTCTCCATCAGGATAGACAACGTTCGGCATTGGTCTGGCAGATTTTTTCACTTTTCTTTTCAGCAAGCCTTGTCTTCTGGCGCCTGATTGCTTCTCTGTTTCGCCGTTTCTGATTGTCGGTCTTCAGGTCAAGACGGGGCACGGGCACTGGTTTGAAGTCATTTCCAAGGGCAACAAAGGTCAGATAGGCTGATCCTGTATGGGTTATTTTGCCCGTGAGCAGGTCTTCGGTTTCAACCCGAACCCCAATTTCCATGGACGTTTCTCCCACATTGTTAATGCTTGCCTGAAAGGTCACCAGGTTACCGATTTGGACAGGGTTGTGAAAGTCCAGACGGTCAATGGATGCGGTCACGCAGATTCTTTTGGTGTGCCTCACGGCTGCTGCGCCCGCTGCGTTGTCAATTTGTTTCATGATTACACCACCATGGATCAGTCCGGCTGGATTGGCATCCTGGGGTTGCATGAGCAAGGAAAGGGTTACTGAGCTTTCTTCAACGGTTTTCAGATTCATATGAGTTCCTAATTCTACAGGAATTGGTATAACCAATCTCCTGTAATTAATAAAGAGCAGCCCCCTTGGCTTTGCCAGAAAGACGCCCAAAAGTTTTACATTTGCGGTAACTTTTTAAAAAAGTCTCCTATGCTGTGAACCGTTCAAAGATCATAAAAATCACAAAAAAGGAGACTTTCAATGAACAAAACAATATATTAAATCATACGATTTTGGATTGCAAGTATCATCTGTTCTTGATTCCAAGATATCGGGGAAAATATTTTTCAATGTTGCAACATATTCAGAAATATATGATACCCCATGAGCTCAACGGGAAGGAAGAGAATGAATAACCGGCAATCCGTGTACGAGAAAAAGTCCGGTTTGTAATGAACATAGTCTGGACAATTTTTCTGACCCGGCTTCCATTAAGTCCCGCAATTTGTCCAGGGTGTCGAGTTGAAGCTCATGAAGCTGGATTGGGTGTATTTCAAAAAAAGGATTGATTCAGGTTTCAAAATAAGATTTATATCCTTTATATGTGGCTGGTTTTTTCTTGGCTTTTCCCATATTGATTTTTAAATCTGAGGATAGAAAGTTTGTCGATACCATATGCGGTATTCTGGAAATTTTTTTATAAAATAGAATAGAAGCATCATCTGTGGCGCGACGCTGTCTTTACATTAATTAATATTAATATTCTCTTGAAAATTCCTACCTTTGTTCGATATATACAATAATCATTTGAATGAACAGCTTGATTGTTAAAAAAGGCTTGTCTATGAAGAGAATGAAAGTATTTGGACTCCTGATTCTATCCTTTTTGGTTTTAACTATAATTGAAGCCGGTGCTGCCAATCGGACGCCTCTGGTGATCGGTAACGGCAACTACTTTTCTGCACCGCTGACCAACCCGATAAATGATGCCAGGGATATGGCGCGGGTATTAAAAAAACTCGGGTTTGATGTGGCGCTAAAAACAGATGTTTCTAAAAACGTCATGGTGGATGCCTGCCGAGACAACCCTTTTAAACGCAGTTTCAGGACATCCCAGAAAGGGTTTGCCCAGTTGGATGCTCCCCTGGGCACGGTGATTGCCTATGCCACGGAGCCTGGTGATGTGTCTTCTGACGGGGTTGGGCGAAATGGAACATATACCGAAGCCCTAATGAAAAATTTTCAAAATTTCGATTTGGATGTCCAAAAACTGTTTAACAGGACCGGCCTGGATGTCATGGAAAAGACAGACAAAAAACAGGTGCCGTGGGTGTCGACAACCCTTTTTTCCGACTATTATCTGGCCAAAGGAATCCTTCCCCCGTCATCCAGCACCCCTGATGTTCAGGATAAAGCAAATCAGGAATCAATTGTTGTCAGGCTGTCAACCCCCGGTGTAGGCGACAACTGGAAAGACCCGGTCACCGGCATAGAATTTGTGTGGGTGCCGGGAGGGTGTTTTCAGATGGGGAACAATTCCGGTCAATCAGATGAAAAACCGGCACATCAAGTCTGTGTTGATGGGTTCTGGATGGGGAAATACGAAGTGACCCAGGGCCATTGGCAACGGATTATGGGTAACAACCCGTCAAAATTTAAATCTGGAAATGAGTTTCCGGTTGAACAGGTTTCCTGGCAGGATGCCCAGGATTTTAAAAAGAAGCTAAACCGGCAGTCGGGCCGGCAGTATGCCCTTCCCAGTGAAGCCCAGTGGGAGTATGCAGCCAGGAGCGGGGGAAAGAATCAGACATATGCCGGGGGCAATGATATTGACCGGGTTGCCTGGTATGACGGTAACAGCGGCAACAAAACCCACCCGGTTGGGACAAAAGCCTCTAATGGCCTTGGCATCTTTGACATGAGCGGTAACGTGTGGGAATGGTGCGAGGATGTGTATGACGGAAATGCTTACAGCAAACATTCCAGGAATAATCCGGAATCAACCTCTGGGAGCTCGGGTCGGGTTTTCCGTGGCGGGTCCTGGGACGGCGTTCCGAGGAACTGCCGTGCTACCTTCCGCTGCAGGTTCCGCCCGTCCTTCCGCTACTCCTACGGCGGCTTCCGGCTTGTCTTGCTTTTAGGTCAGTAGTGAACCCAGCAGACCTGGGATCAAAAAAGAATAAAGATTATAATATAATGACCACACAATACAAATTTTTTAGAATAAACGTCGTTGACTACAGGCAACCAGAGATATGAACGTGAAAACGTTCTTTAATACGGATTATAGTTATCAATGTTGAAAGAGAATTTGTTGATTCAGGTTGCCAGTCTATTAATCATGTGTAGTCTGAATCTTAAACAGGAGTTTCGTGGATAAGAAGGCATGTGGCGCCCATCTTACCAAAAGTTAATATTCGGTTTTTTCCCAATAAAATTTCATGAGAGATTTGGAAATCTGGTTTTGGCCTATCCCATATAATGGAATTTTGAATCTGGAAAGAAAATAATATAGATACATTTTGTGACCGGAATGATTTTCAAAAAGCGAGAGCTACACATTAAAAGACTTACCAGACCACCCAAGGTGGCTCAGCGAGCACTTCTTCTGCCAGTCCTGCCTGTTTCCAATTCATGAAAAGCGACCATATATACCATCTATAGTCGCTAGTATTTCAAGACAAAACTTAAGAGTCCACCGTCAAACCTTTTTCTTTTATCGTTTCAGACACCTCAATCTCCTTTGCACTTAATTGGAAAGCACTTTGCCCACAAGGATCTAAAGATGTAATCACTATTCAACGGCTTTCGGCTCCGGGAATGTCCAGGTTCCATCCAGGATTTCCGGCCCCGGTTTGTACATCCTGACGAGGTAATTCCATCCTGGTACGATCGGCAGGAAATTATCCGCCTTGGGGTCACCGCCGAAGTGGATGGTAATACTTCCGTCTTTGGCCTTCTTAGCTGTGATGTTGTTGAATGAGTGGGCATTGTACTCGTTGTCCGGCATATACCCCTCGTCATCGTAGAGGGTGACCGACCAGAAGGCATCCACCGGGACATCCTTCGCGGTGAGCGTATAGGGGGTCTTGCCGTCGTTCTTTTCGGGGAACACGGCCGCGTAGGTGGCTGCCTCTGCCGGCAATCCGCCCCATCCCAGTGCTGCGCCCAGCATGTGGTAGACCGGATCCAGGGTCTCTTTCCTGCCAAACATTTTGGAGGTCTCCGGGACCGTGGCGGAAATCACATTGATCGTCTCTCGCATCTGCTCAACTTCTTCTTTTTTCCAATCGGGCACACCAAATTTCCCAATATCGGCCTGCTCGACGAGGACCGCATCCTGGAGCTGGTGCGCCACCTTCATGTCTTGCTCATCGTTCGGATCCATAAAGGTCCGAAGGGCCAGGAACACATAACGTGAGCCGACCTTTTCTTCTGTCAGAGTTCCTGTCTTCGGGCCGTAAAGCCCCCAGATCGAATGATCCTGATTCACGATCATCAAAGACTGATAGCGCCCTTCGGTTTCCGGAAGTGTAACCGTGACCGGCGACCTCAGGTCCCACACGCCAAATGAGTACAGCGTGTCCTGGTTGCCCCGAACAGTCACCCGTTGCTCTTTGTAGGGCTTCCGGTTGTGATTGAACTTTCCGAAGCAGTCCATATTCTTGATCCAGAGCTTCATCTGGAGGTCTGATTCGGCACGGACGTAGTTGTTGGCGGTGACCTTAGGAGCCTCCGCTGCATGAGCCGTCGCCAGAATAAAGACAGCAATCCCGGTTATAAACAAGACTTTCAGGGTTCGCTGTAAAGTCGATTGCGTTTTGATATCTAATTCTCCTTTGATTATTTAACGAGTTCAATTTCGCTGGGGCGCCAGGTTTTATCTATCCATGCTTCCAAAGGACCATACATTCGAAACCCTACGAACCAACTTTTTCCGGGAATGGTTTGTAACCAATTGTTCTCAAAACCAGC
Organism: Desulfoconvexum algidum; assembly: GCF_055382125.1. Taxonomy (NCBI): domain Bacteria; kingdom Pseudomonadati; phylum Thermodesulfobacteriota; class Desulfobacteria; order Desulfobacterales; family Desulfobacteraceae; genus Desulfoconvexum; species Desulfoconvexum algidum. The sequence goes on from NZ_AP042394.1 coordinate 1,639,638, forward strand.
TGGTGCTTCAGGAGCAAGATAGACATCATACGATCCATCGTCATTCATTTTTAGACCTTCGGTTTGACTGCCAACTGTCGGGAATTTCTGATCTGTCTGTAGTTGTGAACGTGTTTGTGTGTCATATACTGTTACTGCCCAAAAATCTTTGGCAGGCGGATTAGCCGGAACATGGATTTTATAGGTAAGTGCACCATCCATAGGTTGTTTTTCTGCATCTACAAAGGCGATACCATAATCAGAACCAGCTCCGGGAACAGTAACGGCCATTGCCGGTGTAACAGCGGTGTAAGGATAGTAGAACATAACCCTTGCATCTGAATTCATGGTCTGTCCGTCTTTACCGTTAAAAAAGACATTTTTATCAACCCATGCCATTAACCAGGCACTGTTTGTATCTGGGTAAACTTGTACGCCTTTCATGTTATCAACACTTCCACTTACCCTTGGGTACCAGATTATTGATCGGGCAGTTGCATTTGCTATGGCAACGGCATCAGTTAAAATGCGTTTCATTCTTTCATCAGGATTAAATTCTTTGCCTTTCTCAATACCAATTGAAGCTAATAGTCCGCGGGTTTCTGCATCAATCATTTCCAAGGGTTCTTCCTGAATAACAGCATTTACATGCTCATAAAAATGATAATCGTTGTCGTGGATTGTATTTATATGTTTCCCTGATCCACTAATAAACTCCATTTTAGAGGGATTGTCTTTTTGTGCTAAAGGATACACCTTCAGGTTGTCTGTTATGTTTTTAACCGCAGCTTCCATACCTTCAGCAATGGAGCCACGCATAAATGTCCAAACTCTATAAGTAAGAGATTTTACCACGAAATAACTTGTTGGAATGTCTCCCTCGTAGTCAGGTGGTAGTAATAAGAATTTTCCGCCTTTTCCCTTATCCGGACCCATAGGACCCACATCCTGCATGTACCTAAACCATGCATCATTAAAAGCGCCCAGCATACCCGGTGGCACTTCAACAACCGTTGCTCCGGTTTCTTTCAAATTAAAGGTTGGTAATACATAAAGTGTCGAGGTATTTCCCGTTAAGAAATAAGGTTTCGAATCCATTAATTTGTCATAAATAAGAACCTTATTATTGTGGTTAGCCCCAAGCGCTTCAGGTCCCAAAATGAGCTGCCTTACAGAGGCTGCAGACATACATTTTAAGAATACATCCACACCACGCATTCTATCCAGGTTTTCGTAAACCAATTCTGCGGTTTCAGGAAGTGGAGCCCCATCCATAAAATTCAAGGTTCCGATTGAAGTCTCCACTCGATCAGGTGTATGAAGACCATCCGGTAGTTCGGTTGTTTGAGGGTAAATATTAGAGTTCTGTATGCTTTGACACGCGGTCATTCCGGCGAGTAACGCCAGTGACAGAATCGCTATCGATAATCTCGCGCCATGTGTATTAATGACCTTCAGGCCTACTTTTATTGATGATTTATTCATGATATATCCTTTTTCTTAATAGTCGGATCATCCGCGTCGACGCGAATAGTTAATTCTCATTTGACCGCTTTCGGCTCCGGGAATGTCCAACTTCCGTCCAGGATATCCTTCTTCGGCTGATAAAGCCTCACGATGAAATTCCAGCCCTCTACGATTGGAAGGTAGTTGTCCGCCTTGGGATCACCACCGAAATGAATGGTGATGCTGCCATCGTCGGCTTTCTTGGCCGTAACGTTGTTGAACGAGTAGGCGTTTAATTCGTTAATCGGCATCCGACTTTCCTTGTCGTAAAGGGTCACGGACCAGAACCCATCCACCGGCACGTTCTTCGCGGTGATCGTGTAGGGGGTCTTGCCGTCGTTCATCTCAGGGTAAAAATTGACATATATGGCGGCTTCCTTTGGGAGGCCACCCCATCCGAAAGCAGTGCCCAGCAGGTGGTGGATGGGATCAAGCTTGTCCTTCTCGCCAAAATATCCGGAGGTGTCGGACATGGTGGCGTTCAGCACGTTGAGCGCCTCCCGCAACGTCTCCACACCCTCCTTGTCCCAATTCGGAAGCTCGAGTTTACCGATGTCGGCCTGCTCGACCTTGACCGCATCCTGCAGCGCATGGGCGGCCTTCATATCGGCAGGGTCATTGGGATCGGCAAAAGTCCGAATGGCCAGGACCGCATACCGGCTTCCCATGTTCTTCACCGTCAAGGTCTTCTTGGTAGGACCGAAGATGGCGGGCGGGATGGAGTGATCCTGGTTGAGCAGCATCAAGGACTGATACCGACCTTTCGGGTCCGGCATCGTGATGGTCAGGGGCGAGGTAAGATCGAAGACTCCGAATGAGTATATCGTGTCACGATTTCCGCGAACGGTCACCTGATTATCGACGTCATAGTGCTTCCGGTTGTGATTGAACTTGCCGAAGCAGTCCATGGTCTCGGCGTACCCCTTCATTTGAAGATCGGTCTCAGCACGGACGTAGTTGTCTGCGGTGACCTGAACGAGATCCTCCGCGTGGGCCGACGATAGGGTCAGCATACTGAGGGTCACCAGGATGGTCAGAGCGGCTGTAATGTTTCGTTTTGCTTTCATTACCAGTGCCGTAATGGCGAGTATGTTCAACATCCGGTGCTTCATCTTATTTTCTCCTTTTGATTTATGTACGGACGAGATTCGAGGATATTTTCCCGACCCACTCACTGCCATAAAGCGTGGCAATCCAGATTCGAGACAACGTATCTTTAATCGGTTCCGGCTGCTTCCTCGGGTGCTGTCCGAAAGCCTCGATAATCGTGTAGGCATCAAGACGAGTGAGCGCTATTGCGACAGGACGGGCATCGAAAGCCGTTATCAGTCCCTGCTTCTGGTCTGCCTCAATGCGGTCACATGACGCGTCGTCAAACCCACTCAGGAACTGGTTCCAAACTTTTTCAAAGCGCTCGTCAAAAGTGGCCGCATCGGCAACTGCCCGCACAAGAGGGCCGTGTGAATAGCAGACGCGAGTCATCGCGGCGAGGCCCTCATGCAACAGAGCGACGGGGTCACCAACGCCCATAACCCAGGGCTTGGAAGCCTCGAAGATATCGGCCTGCAGGATCTCCAGCAAAGTCGCCATCACTTCATGCAGATCTTTGAAATATTGATAAAAAGCCGACCGGCCCACCCCCGTCGGAACCATCAGCAAGTTAACTGTCATGTCACGGAACGGATGCAACCAGATGAAATCTAAGGCTGAATTGAGGATTGCAGCACGCGTACGCTCAGATTTGCTAATTTTGAGTACCGCTTGCGGACTTACTCGCAGCGGAGACAATGATTTTTTAATTTTTGACAGAATGATATAGTTTATTGACATCATGTCAGTTTGTCAAGGCCCATGCGACATCTCACCACAAGTTTAAGACACATACCCCGATTGACCTCAGGATTTATAGTTTGGTTCATGTATCGTTGGTTGTAGCTCGTATGTTTAGGGACTATATATTTTCGAGCAAATAATAAAGGGTCAAATCCAAGAGTGTTATTACGAAAGTAAAATGAATGGGAACAAATTAGGCGTAAGAGTATCACCTTTTGAAGTTAACGGAAAATTGGTTAGGCTTACCCAGAGTTTTTCTATCTTTCGGTGAGGTTTTAAGCAACTCCAAAAGCGAGCCCTATGTCTATCTACAGTCGCTGCATCCCTATAGATCAAAGGAGTTGACTTCTTTTTCCAGTAGTGACTGCAAGCAAAACCCGACCGGAGTAGATTAGTATTCATAGTCTTGGCCGTCCCAAATTCTAAAAGGATAAAACTGGCACTCAAGGATTATTATCCGATGGTGGAGTATTCGGAGCCTGGAATAGTTTAGGATACCAATCCAATTGTGAATTCTTTGGATGAAGGGATAGAGAACTGCCCGATCCGTATTGTCATTGATGTGTTTGATTACATGAGCTGGGGTCAAGAGATTTTATAATAGGTCTGCTCGTAATGGGTGAATGGCATTTTTAGGAACTGGCTGAATTTTAAAAATGACTGAAGAAAAAATGTTTTGGGCTTCCTGTTAAGATCCTGGCAAACATTTTTGAGCCTGTAAAAATTTCACTTGACCTTGCTCTTTCGAACCTTTATTGTATCTGCCGTTTGTGTTGTTGTTGAAGTTGATGTTCTTGCTGCTACTGGTGTTGTTAATTCTGATATTCTGGCTGTTGTTAATCTTGATCCTGATGTTCTAAATGATGCTGACAAATTTGGGCTGGGTAGCTTTAAGCTGCCTGGCCCTTTCTTTTTATATTATTGTTGACTGAAAAATTAGATTACCACAGTCAATAATGATTATCCGAGGGTGGAGTATTCACCGGCCGGAATTGTTATGGATACCAAAAGAATATATAACCGGAAACCTGGATTAAAGTTGACGCCAATCATGCAAAAACGTTGAGTTTTATCCAGTCAATGTTGTCTCCAACTTGACGTAACAGGATTTTGATTCATTTGATTTTGGCTGGTCAAATATAATTGAATGTTTCTTTACACAAATTCAAAACAGTGTTATTCATTTATCAAAATCTTAATTCTGCTGGATACCGCCTAGCCGCTGTGAATATCTTCTTGCTCTGCAAAATTGCTGGTTAATGTAAAAAAAATTTATAGAATTTTCAATCAAAAGGAGAATTAAAATGGCAGAGAATTCATTTGTTAGTTTTATAGGTGTTATAATTTGGCCTGCAATTGTTATTGCAACATTCAAAATGTTCAAAGAAGAATTGAAAGCACTTATTAAAAGATTTACAACTGCCGATGAACTCAATTTATCTGTCGGATCATTATCTCTCCAAGCAAAAGCAATGAGGGAGATACAAGATTCAATCGGAATTAATTTTCCCGACGGAAAGATGAAAAAGGCAGAGATTAAGGCTCTGATTGATACTAAAATTAGAAGTTTACAAGCTTCAATGGAACATCAAGTGAGCAAAAATAGTATTAGAACCGACGATAGAGCTGTTATGAATTCAAAAATCATTGTAACATCCGATGACGGAGAAGAGTATCCAGGAGAAACTCTTGATGTAAGTGAAGCAGGTCTCGGGTTTAAAAGCAATGGACGTTTGAGGTTTCACGAGGTGGTTAAGATTAAATCATCTGATTCTAAAGCAAAGATACCGTTCCTTGATGAGGCCATAATTGTCAGAATAGAGCAGTCTGATCAAGGCTATTATTATGGAGCAAAAGTTGCAACCTGATTATAAATAAAGTATATTTTAAAGGAAGAGGTGGCATATATGGGAAAAGAATATGTGTATTTTTTTTATTGATGAATCTGATATAAATACCAAAATTCCTTTTTCGTTATTTAATCGATCAAGGGATCGGCACTTTTCCAAAATTCAGGATTTTCGGGGCTAAGGGTCAAATTCAGAGCATACACTCTTCACCTCGCTTGACTTGTGTACCTCCTCAAACAAACACTAAAGTTAATACATAGGTACCGCCGTGAAGAGGATCTCCGCAAAATCAGGTAATTAATATAAAAAACTTAGTCTTTCCAATTTCTTCGCCGCATTGATTATTATTCCTGTCTTAAGTATTTCAAGGCAATATACTTCATCAAATTTTTGTTGAAAAACACTGTTCCTCTGCTGAAAAAGGCTAATCCAAAAGTTCTTTAACAAAATTTAGAAAATATGGCTCTTCATTTCATTTTATGATCTAAAAATAATCAATGATTCAAGTGGCTGATATCAACCACTTTTTAGATACTAATATTACCTGGAATATCTAAATTAAAATTGATGAACACAAGGAATTTGAATCTTTACATCATCGAAGCACGCATAAATCGTTCTTACGAGCCAGCCAGCCTTCACTATCAAAAAGTCCGGTATATAAATTAGCGAAATATCAATTGACGAGGTTAGGAAGAGATAGGCAAACCTGTTGTGAGGTAGGGATAGGTTTCCCGGGGTATCTGTCCGTTGAAATGTGTTAATAATATGTGGAATAGGTCCAGGGATTGAATTATGAGTTTCAAGGACAAATAATAGTATTTCCAAGGGGGACTATTTTTCCGCCTTTGGTGGGTAAATTTTGCTGAAAAAGAAACAATGATATTGTTGGATCTTATACTTGAAAATTTATATTTTTTTATAAGTTCCAGATGTTTGTTAGGAAAAATTAATAATGAGACTTTGCTATGAAAATGCACCTCCATAAAAATGCCACAACCACACCTGCCCAGCGCGCTTTTATCCAACTCGAGACCCAGATGAATATCTCAGATCTTGCTCTAAAATTTGGTGTTAGTGAAACCACTGTCAGACGATGGAAGAAGCGATCCTTTATTTTCGATAAGCCCCATACTTCTGAAAGACGGATAACCGCTTTAACGCGGGTCCAGGAGCTTATGGTTATTTTAATCCGGTTATGCCTTCGTTCCGGGCTTGATGATCTTCGTCAAATTGTTCGGGCTTTTATCCTGCCCAATTGTTCCAGGTCTTCTCTGAACCGATGTTTGAAAAAATATGATATTCCCCGTCTCACCCCCATTCAGCAAGGCCTTCCTTTTTGTTTGGATGATGACAGGGGCAGTTTTTTTTATTATACAAACGTTCAACTTCCCTTTTTACCGGGCACGGGAACGCCTTTTAGCATCCACATCCTTTTTGATTGCTCCTTCAGGTTGCTCCATGCAGATATTTCTTCCTCTTTTCATCAGCGTCCCCTCCATTTTCTAAAAAATGCGATCCATCATTTTCCCCTAACTGTCCTTGGCATTGTTTTTTGTGATCCCATTGTGCTTTCAGATACTGATTTTTCAGAGTCTAACCGGTTCCATGCTCATCTTATTCAAAATTTTTGTTCGGTTCAGAACCTTCAATCTCATCGTAAAAAAATATTTCCAGACACCACCCTGGAAAAGCTTAGACAAATATACGGTGATCTTCGAAGGCAGGATTCCCCTTTTTTTACAACCGGATTGAAATTGGACACCGGCAGCGGATTAATGGATAATATATTCGCCTATAATACCCAGCTTTGTCAACGAACGTTAAGACAGAAAACACCGGCCCAGGCACTGGAAAATCATTATAAAAATTTTCCAGGCAGTTTTAGACAAAAACCCAAACAATTTATTGGGACTTTATCCTAGTGGTTGCGCCTTTGTGATGCCTGGCATTCTTTTTGTATATATTAGAATCAGGTAAGGCCTATTTTGGGCCTGGTGTTGAATATCAATTTAAAAAAAGGAGGAGAATAAAGATTGTGGTGGCTTGATATTGTAAGGTTAATTTAGATTAACTTTTTAATTTCAATAAATTTTAAAGGAGAATAAAATGAGTATTCAAGGACTTGGACAATCAAGTTTTTCTTACCAGTCCATGAACATGAGCAAAAGCCAGAGTACGGATTCCAGTTCTTTTGATTCATCCAGCATTGAGAGCATCATGGAAAACGATGATGCCAATCAGGATGGGGTATTGACCATTGATGAAACCCCCATGTCCGAAGACATGTTTGCAGATGCGGATTCAGACTCAAGCGGTGATTTGAGTACTGAGGAACTGGAAGAAGTCTTTTCCAATGGCCCACCTCCAATGGGTCCACCTCCAATGGGCCCTCCCCCACCCTCTGGTGAGACAGAGTCCACAGAGGAGTCTGAATTGGAAGCCCTCCTTGCAGAGGAGGATACAGATGGAGATGGCAGCATTAGTGCCGAAGAAACCAGTCTGGCCAGTGAAATATTTTCACAATTGGACCTGGATGAGGATGGCTTGCTGTCACAGGATGAAATTCAGCAGGGAATGGACGAACATGAAGCCAGGATGAGCAGTTTTGAGGGGACGAGTCAGACGAGCTTGACCCAAAGTTCTGCGACCCAGGCCTATGCTACTGCAATGGAATCCATAATGACAAATTTAACCGGAAGTTATGACGACTCTGTTGTTAGTAGTTTCATGGGCGCTATTGCCTAATTTTTAAGCAAACGCCAAGGAGCGGTTGCAAAACCGCTCCTATTCGACCAGGCAAATTTTTTTTAGTAAGAAAATGGTGGCTTTGGGATAAACTTGATAGGGTGTATTGAAAATATTTTTTTATGGATATCCCCTATGATGTTGAAAAAGAGCAATGCCAGAGATCCTCGTCTATCAATACTCTCCACACCAATCTTGCCCCCCATGGTTTCTACGAGACTTTTGGAAATGGCCAATCCCAATCCAGTCCCGCCGTATTGGCGTGTGGTGGAGGCGTCCATCTGGGAGAATGATTTAAACAATTGATCTATTCGATTTTCTGGAATGCCGATACCCGTATCGCTGACTTCGAACCGGAGTTTGACCCTTTCTTCAAGTTTTTGGATAAGAGAGCCCATGGTGCTGACTTCACCCGCTTGTGTAAATTTGATTGTATTGGAAGCCAAATTGGTTAAAATCTGACGCAGTCTTCCGGGGTCGCCCTGAAGCAAAGAGGGAACTTCAGGATCCACCATGCAAAGGAATTCAAGTTTTTTTTATGGGCACTGGGAGCGATGAGCCTTACCATCTCATCCATGGTGTTACGCAGATTAAAGTGGATCTTTTCAAACTCCAGTTTGCTTGCCTCTATTTTTGAAAAATTCAGGATGTCGTTTATGAGCATCAATAGATTTTCAGCACTGGTCATTACAATCTGGGCATATTCTTTTTGTTCTTCAGTAAGTTTTGTGTCCGGGAATTCACCGTGTCTTCAAGATGGGTTGGTCAATCGGATGGGTGATGATCGAAGAAACGTACCATGCCCCTATGCAAGAGAGGAGAGAAAAAACAAGGACAAGGCCTGTCATGACAAAGAATAAGCGCACCTGTTCTTTGTTTATAGATGTCGGTGCATAGGCAAACACCACACTGCCCAGATTATTTTCACCCATGCGCAGTGGCACGGAAACAATAATATTACCATCCGATCTCGAAAAGGAATATGCATTGGTTTCCGAGTCATATCCCACTATCTTTGCGGTACTTTTACTTGCAAGGTCTACATGCTGAATAACAGATGCAAGCAACTGTGACTGTGGATATGAGATGATGAGGCAATACTCTTTTACCGGACTAAAAATTCAAGAAAAAGTTAGCGTTTGAGCTATCTATGGCAGCTCTTTTTTAAAAAGTACCTGTAATACAAATATTTTGATATTATTTTATAATCCCCGTTGATTGACTAATCCATCCCTTGCAAAAAGATGAAAATAGATATCAGAAATATACACAATACCAATGGGCTCATTGTTTTTTAAAACCGGCAGTCTGTGATACTTATATTTTACCATCCGATCCAAGAGTATCATAAGATGTTCCTCCGGAAAAGCACCAACTACTTCAGAACTCATGATATCTCCAACTTTCTTATTTATAAGTTTTTTCTTGAACAGTTTTATCTGCCCTTCCCAAGAAATATCCTTTCCATCCACCATGCCATAATTCAGAATGCCCGGCCTTAAATGATATAGAATATCAAACATGGTAATAATACCAACAAAGTGATTCTCTTCATTAATAACCATAAGGCTTGTGGTTTTATCTCCGGTATTCCTGATTTTTCCACTAAAAATCATCTTTATAGCAGTTTCAATGGGTTCTCTATAATCAACTTTGTCAAAATCTGTTATCATAATATCTTTTGCATATATCTCTGTCGTCATAAGCCTGATCCTTTTTTATTAGGTGTTATTGGCAATTTTCCGGTGCTGGTCTACAATTTTTCAAGTCTCCTTTTTGATGAACCTGTAAAAAGTCAAAACATGATTCTATTTAAGCAAATTACCTGAAAGCAATGAGCTTAGTGTCATCATAAATGATATAGTCTATGCTACCCCGCTTCGCATGGCGGACACGTACAATGTCTTCATGCTTCGACAAAGAATCCCCCGACAGCAACTCTACTTTCCATACACCATTTCCGCCGTTTCCTCGGTACTGTTTAAGTACCCGAACTCTTCCAGAAGCAAGGCTTTTAGGTAGCTCACACCGAAGCTGATCTATACTGGAATACAATAGCGTATCGCATCCCCATTCCATATTTTGGGTTTGATATAAGACGTCCTTGGTTCCCATTTTCAAAATAATCTCTGGATGTGTGCTGCCAAACCTCTTTACAAAAATCATCATTATAAACTGCCTGTTCGGCATGAATACCTAATTTTGCCAATGAGTCGAATATTGAGGCCAACCTATTGTTGTCGGTTGTCGCTTTTCGCCTTACCTCGTAATCCCCAGGATAAAGAATTGCAACTTTCCCATAATTTTTTATATCATATGGAAGTATTTTTGAGGTCAAGGATTATTATACCCGTATGTATTATTCCAAAGCCTGCATAATAAATGTTACCAAAATTATACTTCAGTCGTGCCGATGATGTGAATTTTAACGAGATTCAATTCCGTTCATTGACTTCAAAGCCCTTGCATCCAGTATGCTGGGCATGTTTTTTTGTAAATGGATATTCCCAGCACACCAGAGGCTTGACTGCCTGGATAGCGCAGTAGAATGCGGCTTTCCCTGGCGTCTGAGCAAGAAATGGGCATGATTCTGCTGGTTTTCCCGTTTGTGGATCAATCCAAATTCGATATTGAACCCCTCCGGCGTCCAATTGTTCCTCTTTCACCCAGGAGAGGATATCTCTGCGTCCAAGGCGCTCCCATAATTGTCGGTCTTCCCGGAGGCATACATTTCCCAATTTGCGGCAACAATTTCCGCATCGTTTACAGACAAACTCGTTCATATGGCTGTCAATCCATACCCCGGATTCTCCCTCACCCACCCCTGGTCTGGCAGGTGTTTGAAAAACCAGAGCGCATATTTTAGCTATCCTTGCCGTATCTTTTTCAGAGGTCTCAAGCACATGAATAAAATAGAAGCCCAAGGCGGTATCATCCACCGGTGTAAATGGCTGGTTCCTATTCAAGCGAACCCATGCTCTTTTGACTCCATTTAAAATGCCGGTTTTAAAATCATTTCCCAAAATCAAAGGGCCGATTTTACGAAACAGGTCGGGTTGGGGACCGTACTGTCCGAAATCAGTTGCAACAGCATCAATGGCCTGGGCCATTGTTAGAAAGGTCTTGAACTCGTGTGACATAAAAAACCTCATCATATCATGTTATCATCGTGAAATGAGGTGGTTGGAGACATACCTCTGTGATATGTAAACTGCGGAGCCAGAAATAACAAGAAAAAATCGGGAAAAGATACACGCCAACGTTGTTTAGAAATTGTAATATAATGATGAAAACGTTTGAATTCAAAATAGATTATATGAGCTTTGAATGGCGTAACAACACCTTGTTGACAATCTCAAGCGGTGTGCCGGAACGAGATGCATATTGCAGCATGTCTTCGAAGATCATGTGGCCTGACTTTGACATTCACTAAATTTCCTGCCTTTTTAACAACCAACCTTGCCCCGGCATCGGTTATAGGGAAAATTCTGATCTCAGGTTTAATCTTTTTCTCCCGAATATAATTTCATCGAGAACATCCTTTTTAAGTATTTTAAACTGGATATTTTTTCCTGCTCTGAAAATTTTTCGAAGTGCCGGGTTATCACATGAATTTTGGAAATTTGGATCAATGGAATTTTTGAAAAAATTGAAAAATACTGCCAAGAGTGTAAATTTCTATGACTTTCAGGAATGATGAACTTGAAACAGGAACTGCCTCAGTATATCGAAAAGAGATCAAATAAAATTGTATTGATTGACAAAGGCTACCTCAGTTTAGTATCAACCTTTTAAATTGATGTGATAGCGACTTGGACTACATCCCAATACGCAAAATAATATTTTTTTTGAATCAGATGATTTAGGTTGTTCGCTACCATGACAGATTATATTCTCATAAAAAAATCCCAAATTCCATTATTCAAAAACATACCTTTTTTCTACAAGACCGCAAACAAAGAATATCGCCTATATAAAAAAAAGGGCGACTATTTGGATGATAGCCGCTTGAGTTCGGGGAATCATCCTAGTATGTATATTCATTATGCCGACAAGGAAAAAGCAAGGATTGAACTTACAAAAGCTTTAAATAAGGATTTTGCAAAAAAGGTATCCGAAGGCAGGTTAAGAGAAATTCGCCAAGCATTAACGAATATAGTAAATGAAGCCCTAACACCTGGGCAGGAAAAAAATATAAATTCTCTCCCAGAAACGGTTGAAATCCTTATAGGACGATACAGTAAAGACCATGCAGCCATGGCTTTGCTAACCCAATTAGGTTCTAATTCATCCGTCTTGATAGAGCATACGGTTAATGTCACCGCTTTGGTCTTGCAATTTTGTTTTTTTCATAGACTCTCAGAAACTGATACCCAACAGTTATCTATGGCGGCACTGGTTCACGATATTGGTTGCGCCAAAATTGAAAAGGAACTGATCGAAACCCCGAAGCGATTAACAGACAAGCAGTTTGAAACGTACACGACTCACCCAGAGTTAGGACATGCTACTATAATCGAGAACACAAATTTTGACATGGCCATTCCTACAGTTGTTATGGAACACCATGAACGCCTTGATGGTAGTGGTTACCCAAAAGGATTAAACCGAATATCAGCATACGGTCAGCTTATAGGGTTGATAGACAGTTACGAATCTCTCACCTATCGAAGCAAACTTTTCAGAAAAAAAAAGAAACCTTATGAGTCATTAAGTATTATCAAAGATGAAATCTATGAGAAAAAATTTGCAAAAGGGTTATTTAAAAAATTCACAGCGTGTTTGACTAAGTAATTTTTTTAAAATTTATTGGTTTGCACTTCATATTTATACTAGGGTGATTTATTTTTGAACTTGTGCCTTATCAATTTGACGGGGGCAAAATGGATATTCATTTTAAAACAGCATCTGCAAGCGAATTTTTTATTTTTTAACCCTGCAAACGCAGCTGTGGAGAAGGGAACGGGGATTTTACCCTGCTATCTTCTCCACTCTACCTCCGAGATGCCTGCCCAGGAATAGTTCCATGGCCCGGTAGAAATCAAATCGGTTTTCCTCATTATGAAATCCATGGCCTTCATTTTCCTTGAGCATATAGGGAACGTCAATATTGCGTTTTTTTAAGGCGTTGACAATCTGGTCGGCTTCGGCTTTCTTAACTCTGGGGTCATTTGCCCCCTGGGCCACCAACAGGGGCGCTTTGATTTTATCGGCATGAAATACCGGGGAAATAGCTTCTAAAAGCGCGCGGTCTTTTACCGGATCACCAATCATTTCATAGAATTTTTGTCTGCCAGGCTCCCAGTACGGTGGCAGGGTTGAAAGCAGTGTGAAAATATTGGAAACGCCAACATAGTCAACGCCACAGGCATAGAGCTCCGGGGTAAATGCCATCCCAGCAAGGGTTGCGTAGCCGCCGTAGGAGCCGCCATAAATACCGATCCGGGCTGGATCGGCAATCCCCTTGCCTATCAGCCAGGCCACACCGTCGGAGATATCATTCTGCATCTCTTTTCCCCATTTTTTAAAGCCAGCCTGCCAGAAAGTTTTACCATAGCCCGTCGATCCCCTGAAATTCATCTGCAGCACTGCATATCCACGGTTTGCAAGAAACTGGGCTTCGGCATTGAAGCCCCAGTAATCCCTTGCCCATGGGCCGCCATGGGGATTCACGACAACCGGAAGATTTTGAGTCCCACCACGCCTGGGAAGGGTCAGGTAGCCATGGATGGTCAGCCCGTCACGGGATTCATAGGAGATCGGTTTTTGATCGCACATCATTTTTTCATCCAGCCATGGACTCACATCCGCTATTTTTATGAATTTTTTGGCTGTTAAATCATAAAAATAATAGGCCCCCAGGGATTTATCACTGTAGGTTCTCACCAAGATCCTTGTTTCATCCCGGCTGCTGCTGGCAATATTGATTTCATAACCGGGAAGGCGTTTTTCCAGATCTGCCTGGAGCGCCTCTCTTTGGTCATCAAAAAAATGATAATGGCGTTTGTCTGTCACATAGGCCACTCCGGTGATTTTCATGCGCTTTTTGCTTCTCAAAAGATGGGAAACATCGACATCCGGGTGTTCATAGATCAATTCCAGGGCTTTATTGTCAGCAATGTCATATTTGTAAACAGCGGTTTTGTCCCGGCCAAGGTTGGATGCCATATAGACAAACCGGTTGTCATAGGTGAAAAACAAAGGGGAGAGTTTCTCTTTAAAATTTGTGGTGACAATGGTTTTAAACGGCTCTTTTTCCGTTTTCCTGTACAGCAGAGATTGGTTAACACCATCTGTGGCCATTGCCATTCTGAGTCTGCCATCATTGTCCGTGAGCCATCCCTGGATGTTTCCCGGGTTTTCGGCAATCATCTCCATCCTGCCGGTATCGATGTTGATACGGTATACATCAAATACACGGGGGTCTCTCCTGTTCATACCGATGAGCATTTCATCTTCTATCTCTTCCAGGTCATCAACAATCTGGACCCGGACCTCCTCAAAGGGGGTTAACTCTTTTAGATTGCTTCCATCCGTGTCTACGGCAAACAGATGAAAATTTTCATTGCCGCCCCTGTCCTGGAGAAAGGCGATACGATTGTTGTTGGCCCAGAAAAAACCGGCAATATCCCTTGCCGTTGATCGGGTGACCCTTTTTTCGCCGGGGTCCCCTATTGTTTGAATAAACACATTCATCCGGTTTTTCCAGGGTTTCATGAATGCCAGTGACGTGCCATCCGGAGAGAGCTGGAACCCGGTCTTTTCCGGATTTTTAAAAAATGATTTCATTGGAATCAGTGCTGGTTCACCTTGCAGATAGCTACAGCCAGTTAGCAAACCAATGGTTAACACGCCGATGAGAATGATATTTATTTTTTGTCGAATATCCATTTTTTCCTTTTCTCTGGATTCTAAGCAATTTTCGGTTCTTATTTTTCCAGTCATAAGCCTGGGGCTATAGTTCTTCTTTTTCATCAGCAGGGCCATTAACTTTATGACCAGGCGAGGCTTAAATGCCACCCTATAAAATACCAGATTTCCTTTGAAAAAGGCAAGCCCCATGAGTTCCTCAAATCCACCACCTATTTTTTTATATCCATCCACAGACTTGGATACGGATTGGGAGGTTTAAACGGTGCCTTCGGCTGTTTATTTGCCCTAAGGTGTACATCCTGCAAAGGGACCTATTGTCTGAAATTTCAGTAATCAAAATTTCACAGGCGCATTTTTTAACATATCGGATACCCGAAGATAAGTCGAAAAAGGTCTTTTCCTTTTTTTGCAGAGAAAAATAGGAACCCCAAATTGTTTTATCACAAAATGAAACTCAGTTCGTGGGTAGCATGGGTTTTTTGAAAGAGGCGCTTATGGGTCACAAATTTCTTTTGGGCCCATACCGTGAAATGGAATCCTATACCCAGGAATACAAGATCGCCTGTAAACGCTTTTTGATGCAGCCTGCCTTTAATGCATCCTTCAAACTTTACCAGCAGAGTAGACAAAGTGATTTTTTTGATAGATAGGAAAAGGAGATGATTTCCATAAAAAAAGAATGACCCCATCCCTGGAATATGGTATGGAAAAGACCTTTTAAGATGATGAAAGTTTTGAATTATGCCAGGGAGGATCTATAATGTCTTCAGCGGATGATAAAAATATCAGACAGATTGTTTCAGAGGCCCACAACAGCCAGCGGGATCGTGAAAAAACCTACCGGGAAAAAGCCCTCAAAATGTTCCCTTGGATCTGCGGCCATTGTGGTCGGGAGTTCGAAGGTAAACGACTCAAAGAGCTGACAGTTCACCATAAAGACCACAACCATGATAACAATCCCCCAGACGGCAGCAATTGGGAGCTGCTGTGCATTTATTGCCATGACAATGAACATTCCCGTGACCAGGTTGCCGATGCCTATGCTGACGGGCCCGAGGACAGGTCCCAAGTCAGCTCCCCGGACAAGGACTTTTCGGATAATCCCTTTGCCGGACTGGGGGATTTATTAAAGGGCAAACTGCCTGAATAAATGAAAGTATGGGCAGGTTATAATGGCAAAAACAAAACTTCACAAGTATGAACGTGTCAAACATCTGCCCAATGTGACCTTTACCCAGTTTGGCGAATCAAAATTGCCCATGGGGTATCCCTGGTATGCACAGGGGTACCGGGACATGGAAAAAGTGCTAGAACTTGGCTGCGGCAAGGGAGAACATAGTCTTGGCTTTGCCGCTGTAAATCCCGGCAAATTGTATCTGGGAATTGACAGCAAGAGCCATCGCATCTGTGTGGGGGCTGAAAAGGCCATGGCCCGGGGCCTTGAAAATGTAATGTTCATCCAGGCGCGGATTGAGCGCATCCAAGATTTTTTTATTCAACAGTCTATTCATGAGATCTGGTTGACCTTCCCTGACCCCCATTTAAAGAACCGGAGCATCAAGAATCGGTTGTCTGCTCCTTTGTTTTTAGATACCTATGCCCACTTGCTGGTTCCCGGAGGGCAGGTCCATTTAAAAACCGACAGTGAATCGCTTTTTAATTATACCCGGGAATCTGTCCACGCATGGGGGGGGCAGGAGGTTGCAGCAGTGGATGATATTCATGAAGATGACATCCATGAAGGTGATATCTATGGAGCGAAGGACAACCAATTGGGTGCGCGTGACATTGTTTCGGCCTTTGAACAGGCGGCACAGTCCAAGGGCGCTATTATCAAGTATCTGGCATTTACACTCAATTAAGCTACAGAGAATTATAGGGTGACAATATGGCAAAAAGTTTTCGGAACAAAGGGGGCCTGGTTTTTTCCACGGAATTTGGAAGGATGTGTCCCCGGTGTAACAACCCCAAGGAAAATTGTAGCTGCCGGAAAAATGTATCCCTCCCTGAAGGTGATGGTATTGTCCGGCTGATGAGGGAAACAAAGGGGCGAAAAGGAAAGGGTGTCACGCTGATAACCGGATTGCTCCTGGAAAAGGATGAATTAAAAAAAATAGCAAAAACCCTTAAACAAAAGTGTGGGAGCGGGGGTAGTTTAAAGGCTGGGATCATTGAAATCCAGGGGGATCACAGGGATATGCTGGAAAAGGAATTGGGCCTGCTGGGCTACAAAGTTAAACGGTGCGGTGGGTGAAGGGGAATGGTCACAAAATCGTTGTGCCCGGCCAGACAAAGGGGTCTCTTCTTTCTGAATCCGGGGATGCACTGATGCCGCCGGAAGACTGGGCCTTTCTTCCTGCTGGTGATGCTGCCATTACCAAAAGCGTAAAATCCAAGGGAAAGGTCTGGGTTGTACAGGTCCGCAAGGGCAGACGGATGATCTCAAAGGGAATCTGGGCCAATGGGGCAGATATCTTGAACTCCCAACAAGAGATCCAGGCCAGGCGGTCAACCCCTGAATATGCAAAACAACGACACAGGGATCTTGCCCGGCAAAAGGCACGGCAGGAGGCCTATGTCAGTGAGTTTCTTGCCGAAGTTATCGGCTTCCTCAATTTTCATCCACGATATCAGAAAGAGGCAAGGCTTCTGGGGGAAAAAATTACCGCCCATGCCACCCCTGTCAACAGTGGAACCGTTGCCAGAACCAAGAGAATTCCCATTGCCCAACGCGCCGGGGCAGCTGCTATTGCCTGGATGCGCCATCAGACCACTGCCTATGATTCAATGCCTATTCCCCGGATAAAAGGAAAGAGGCGGGAAGTCCGTAAGGCTTTGGCCCTAAAATCCATGGAAATACTCCACGCCTACCGCCAGGGCAGGGAAATTGTTGAAAATTGTCCCCTGAAAAAGGCATTGGTCTGAGGTCGATGGGGGTGCCGGTATGCTTCATCGAGATCCATAATGCTCGGTTGTAAAAAAATCCCTGCCAATTAGAAAAGTATTTTTTAGCCTTTGACTAAAAATAGAAAATGCTGTATTTACTCGTTTTTTATTGGTTTATTTTAATAAATAAGGAGTGAGTCTTTTGAAAAAACGAGAACAATGGGGAACCCGAACAGGATTTATATTGGCTGCCATCGGGTCGGCCATCGGCCTGGGAAATATCTGGCGGTTTCCCTATGTGGCCTATGAAAACGGTGGCGGGGCATTTTTTATCCCCTATCTTTTTGCCATGTTGACGGCCGGTATCCCTTTTATGATACTAGAATTTGGAACCGGGCATAAAATGAGAGGGTCTGCCCCCCAGATCTTTGCCCGGCTTTCTTCCAAATGGGAATGGTTGGGATGGTGGCAGATCCTGGTGTCTTTTATTATTTCCATCTATTATGTGGCCATTGTGGGCTGGTCGATATCCTATTTTTTCCTGGCCTTTAACCTAGGATGGGGACAGGACACCGGGGATTTCTTTTTTAAATCCTATCTTCAGCTGTCGGACAGTCCCTTGGAATTCGGGGGGATTCGCTGGCCAATTTTTGCTTCGATTGCCGGCGCCTGGGGTATCTGCTGGTTTGTGCTCTTTAAAGGGGTGAAAAAGGGGATTGAGGCTGCCAGTAAATTTTTTATGCCCCTTTTATTTATAATGATCCTGATTATTACCATCAGGGCCGTGACCCTTGAAGGCTCCCTTGAGGGGTTGAACTGGATGTTTAAGCCTGATTTTGGCGCTCTTCTTAATTTCAAGGTCTGGATGGCTGCCTATGGCCAGATATTTTTCTCTTTGAGTATTGGATTCGCCATCATGCTGACCTATTCAAGTTACCTGCCAAAGGAGTCTGACATTACTAATAATGCCTTTATCACCGCCTTTGTAAATTGCGGATTCAGCATCCTGTGCGGGGTATTGGTGTTTTCCGTGCTGGGTAACATGGCACTGAACCAGGGGGTTGGCGTTGACAAGGTGGTCAGCTCGGGTGTGGGACTGGCCTTTGTGACCATCCCCAGGGCCATTAACAGCCTTCCCGGTCCTGTTTTGTTTGGCACTCTTTTTTTTCTTGCCCTGATTTTTGCCGGACTCAGTTCCATGGTTTCCATCTGTGAGGTTTCAGTGGCGTCTCTCATGGAAAAATTTGATATTAACAGGAAAAAGGCAGTGACGATTTATTGTCTGGTTGGTCTTGCTTCAGGGGTTATATTTGCAACCCACAGCGGTCTGCTGGTCCTGGATATCGTGGACCGGTTTATTAATAATTTTGGGGTCCTGGCTACAGGGTTGGTTGAAATTATTTTCCTCACCTGGGTGTGTCGGCTGGAGGTCATTCAGGACCATATTAACAAGATATCGGATTTTAGGGTTGGTGCCTGGTGGGTTTTCTGCATTAAAATCATCACTCCTGCCGTTCTTGGGTATATGAGTATTGCCAACCTTGTGGGGGACATTAAAACTCCCTATGGCGGATATCCCATGAAGTCACTCTTATTTTTCGGGTGGTTTTTGGTAATCATCATTCTGGTTTTAAGTTTTATTTTTCAGGCAGACAGCTTGAAAAAAGCCCGGAAATAATTAGCGTAAAAAAAAAGAGGAGACAAAACATGACAACATCTGCAATCGTTATGATGGTTCTTGGTCTGGGCGTTACCTGGGGAGGCGCTGTGGTTTGCATTACCATTGCCCTGAAGAAAAAAAAAATCTAACTTGCCCAATGCGCTCATCGTTGACTGGGCAAATCTTTTTTGCCATCTCATGCTCAACAGTGCTTTGATCTAACAGCCGTTACCGATACCCTGGGGGAATTTCTCCCGGGGTGGCGGGGATTCGTTGCTTTTCATCCGCGATTTACATGCGATTACCTTAAATGTCCTGGAAATGATGGGACATTCTTGCCTAATTATGGTATAAGTTCCAGTGCAGGAGAAACCATAAAATTTAAGAGAAGATAATTCATGTCATTTGATGAACTTGGCCTTCGGGTCGAATTGCTTAATGCCGTTAAGTCCAAGGGGTATACCACTCCCACTCCCATTCAGACCCGGGTTATTCCGGCAATTCTTGAGGGCAGGGATATTCTTGCCCGGGCTCAGACAGGAACGGGAAAAACGGATGCATTTGCCCTGCCCCTGGTTGAATTGTTGAGCCGGGGCAATAACAAAAGGAAACACCCCCGGGCCCTTATCCTGGCGCCCACCAGGGAACTTGCTCTCCAGGTGGGGGATAGTATCAAGGCTTATGGACGGCGGGTGTCTATTCGGTGCACTGTTGTTTACGGCGGGGTTAACATCGACCCCCAGATAGATCGGCTCAAGCGGGGGATTGATATCCTTGTGGCCACACCGGGCCGGCTTTTGGATCTTGCCGGTCATAGGGATCTGAATTTATCCCAGATAAAATTTTTGGTCTTTGATGAGGCAGATAGAATGCTGGACCTGGGATTCAGTAAGGAAATTTCCGAGGTTCTGGAACTGGTTCCGGAAGACCGCAGAACCATGCTGTTCTCCGCCACCTATACCCAACAGATCCGGGATCTTGCCAAACGAATGCTGGCGGAACCGGACTATATAGAGGTAACCCCCAGCAATACAGCAGCAGAATCCATAGTCCAGAAGGTTCACCTGGTGAACAAATCCCATAAACGGGACCTGCTCATCCATCTGATAACCCAGGGACGCTGGAGTCAGATATTGGTTTTTGTCCGCACAAAATTCGGGGCAAACAAGCTCACCGAGAGGCTGCTTGAAAAAGGAATATCTGCTGCTGCCCTCCATGGCAATAAGAGCCAGTCCTTTAGAACCCGCACCCTCAAAGAGTTCAAGAACGGGGAAATCCGTACCCTGGTGGCAACAGATGTGGCGGCAAGGGGGCTTGATATCAGCAATCTGCCCCATGTGGTAAATTACGATATGCCCCAAGTTCCCGAAGATTATATCCACCGCATCGGCCGGACCGGGCGGGCAGGGGTCAGTGGCATTGCCGTCTCCCTTGTCAGTCCTGAAGAAAGGGCTCATTTAAAGGCCATTGAAGCCCTGCTCAAGCAAAAGATTCCCAGGGAAGAGGTAAGTGGGTTTACCATTGGGGGCGTGGTTCCTGATTTTGTGCTATTGCGACCCAACAATCCTTCCAGTGAAAAAAAGGCAGACAAGGCCATTCGAGAGATTGTCGATCAAAGAAAAATTACAAAGCAGCGTGGTAAAGCGGTCACTGCCAAAACAGATCGGGCCAAAACAGATCGGGCCAAAACAGATCGGGCCAAAACAGAAAGGGATAAAACACCCGGTGATAAAGCGCCGGGCGGTAAAACAAAATCCCGATCTACCCGGAATAGCAAAAAGACGGGTAAAAATTCGCCCAGGCCTGGATCCCGTTCTCCCCAATCTTCCAAAAAAGGCAACCCCAGGGGGAAAAAAAATAGGAGATCATGATTGCCCGGCTGGAAACCATCCAAGACATAATTCCGATTTTCAGAGAGTATCTGGGGTGGATGCGAAAATTTTATACCATTTATAACTTTGATGCCTGGTGTGAAGGGGGGATCAAGAATTTACAAGACGACTTCATGGCAGAAGCGCGAGTAATTTATGTTCTCAAGGAATCAGAATCGATCGTTGGCTTTGCTCAGGTCAATCAACACTTGCGGTTCAATGGTGATGGTTTTGCCATGGCAGAGTTCTATATTCAAAAACAGCATGGACGAAGCGGGCAGGGGAGAAAATTGGCCGAATATAGTTTTGACAAGCATCCTGGCCCTTGGGAAGTCGCCGTCACCCTAAAGAATAAGGATGCCCGAATGTTTTGGAGAAAGGTGGTCTCCTCTTATACCACGGGTCAATTTATTGAAAAATCAAAGGCTTCTTTTAAGGGCACGGGTTTTTTATTTAACACGCACCTTCGTCCGTGTGATATAAAGGGTGACATAATTTATTAAGTATAGATAAGGAAAAGAGTATGACCAATAATGATATCCTTCGCCGTATCCGCTATACCTTTGATTATAGCGATTCAAAAATGATGGCTGTGTTTGGCCTGGCAGAGCTTCCGGTGACCCGGAGTCAGATCAGCGACTGGCTGAAAAAAGAGGATGACCCGGCATTTCAGGAATGCGGCGATGTTCAGCTGGCCGTTTTTTTAAATGGGTTTATCATTGATAGACGGGGGAAAAAAGAAGGCCCCCAGCCCGAGCCTGAACAGGTGTTAACCAATAATATTATTTTTAGAAAACTAAGAATTGCATTGGATCTGAAGGCAGAGGATATTATCGACATCATGAATATGACAGATGTGCGTATCAGCAAGCCCGAATTGAGTGCGTTTTTCAGGAAACCTGAGAACAGGCATTACCGCGCCTGCAAAGACCAGGTGCTTCGCAATTTTTTAAAGGGTGTTCAGCTTAAATATCGCCCGCAAATTTAATTAAACCCTGTAAATGGAGAAAATGATGAACCTTTATTGGACAAGCGTTGAATTTGATATTTTAGATCCGGCAGCCTATGAAGACTGTGTGGGCGGTTTTGTCTATTTGTTTTTAAAAGCCCCGGATGTCCGGGGGGCCATTCCAAGAATTGAGGCTGCCATTGAAGAGGAGGGGCTTAAGATCAGTCAGATTGAATTTGTATCCCCCTATGATGATATCCCCTGGGATTCACAAGAAGAACAAATCTTATATGATGCGTTGGCAAAGGAAGCAGCGGCGTGTGAAGAGGTTGTCTGGGATGAAATATCTGCTTATGAGTCAAAGGATGAAGAAGGGGTATAAAATTCATTCCGAACTGGGATTTGAATTTGAATTTAAGAGATCAGGCGCAGCCCAGCCCCATATTTTTGAGAAACAATAAAAATCTATTCTCCGGGGTCTTTAATTTTTTTAAAATTTGGTATACAATTTGTTTTTGCATGAGTGCTATTACTGGTGTTATGAAATTATTTGTAATAATTTATTGAGAAGATAAATATTAATTAAACCCAATCAGGAGGAAAAGAAACATGAAATTCGGATCAGTTGATGAAATACTAACCTTTGCCACTGACAGAGAAAAAGAAGCGGTTGAATTTTATGCGTCCCTGGCAAAGCAGGCAACCCGTGCTCCCCTCAAGGAAACCTTTGAACGTTTTTCAAAGGAAGAAGAAAAACATGTGGCCCTTTTATCTGATATTTCCGGTAATAAAGAAAAAATTGATGCCTATGAATTCAAGACAATCACAGATCTCAAAATTTCTGATTACATGGTGGAAAAAGAATATGAAGAAGGCATGCCCATGCCTGAAATCCTTAAACTTGCCATGAAAAAAGAAGAAATTGCGGTTAAACTTTATACGGATCTTGCCGGACAGACAGACAATGAAGATGCCAAAAAACTTTTTTTGATCCTTGTTCAGGAAGAATCCAAGCACAAACTGGGTCTTGAAACCATGTATGACGATTACCTGGCTGACCAGGATAATTAATCGGATCATTGATCCAATATTGCAGGGGGATTGGCAATTCAGTCAATTCCCCTGTTCTTTTAAGGGAAGGTTTCTGCCGGATGGCATTTTACCGCCCATAACCTTTCTTTGATCAACCCGTTTCATGGACCTGTTATCGCCTGCTGGTGAAATAGGGGTTACAAAAAAAATCAAATGAGGGAGAACAATGGATCTTAAATACCTTTTCAGACCCACCTCAATGGCGGTAATAGGTGTTTCCACTACCCATGACAGCCATCCTGCCAATGTTATTTATACAAAAAACCATTTGCGGTACCCAGTCAAGACCTATGCCGTAAATCCCAAGGGGGGGCTGTTGAACAGGGAACCCTTGTATCGGCAACTGGGGGATATTGAAGGGTCTTTGGACATGGCTGTCATTGCCGTCCGGGCCCAGTTTGTTCCCGGGGTGGTTGAAGACTGCATTAAAAATGGGGTGAAAGGGGCCGTGATCGTTTCCGGTGGCTTCGCCGAATCCGGTAACCACGAGCTTCAAAGACGGGTGACCGACATTGCAAAAGAGGCAGATTTCCCCTTTGTGGGGCCCAATTGCCTGGGAATTTATGCCCCGGATGTTGTGGATACCTTTTTTCTTCCCGGGGAACGCATTGTCCGGCCCGAACGAGGGAATGTCGGTTTTGTTTCCCAGAGCGGCGGTGTGCTTGTGGACCAGATGGTAAAATTTGCAGGCCAGGGAATTGGTATTTCTTTGGGGGTGAGTATCGGCAACAAGGCCGTTCTCCGGGAAATTGACATGATGGATTGGTTTGAGGCTGACCTTGGAACCCGGGTGATTGCCTTTTACATTGAAGGATTTGAGCAAGGAGAGGGACGCGAATTTATCCGTCGGGCGGAACGCTGCTCCAAACCCATTGTGGTGTTAAAGGCAGGCAAAAGTCCAAAGGGAATGGCTGCTGTCTCCAGCCATACCGCTTCTTTGGCCGGAGATTACCGGGTTTTTTCCGAAATCATGAAACAATATTGTGTGGCTGAAGCTGACAATGAATATGAACTGACCTCCTTTTGCGAGGCCCTAAGCTGTTATCCCAAGGGAATCCGGGGGGATGTGGGAATTGTTTCCCTGAGCGGCGGCCACGGGGTAGTGGCGGCAGATGCCTGTGCTGCACAGGGGGTGAATATTCCCGGGATTTCTTCTCAAACCGTTGGAAATATAAGGGAGAACCTCTCCCTTGAAATCAAAAATATTGCCTCTTTGACCAATCCCATGGATTTGACCGGGTCCTGTGTGGACAGCGATATCGAGACGGCGGTGCGCCATCTGGCCCGGGATGAAAACATTGATTGCATATTGGCCCTGCTGCTGCCCTATTCTCCGGGTATCTCAGCTGATATCGGTGCCAAGCTTTCCCAGGTGGCCAGGAACGAAGGCAAACCCATGATTGCCTATGTTCCCAATGAAGACAAATACAAGATCATCATCGAAGGGTTTGAGCTCAACAACATTCCCGTGGCATCTTCAGTGGAAGGTGCCGTGCTCATGGCAAAGGCGTTAAAGAGGTGCAGACCATGTTAAGTAAGACCATGTTAAGTAAGACCAAGTTAAGTAAGACCAGGTTAAGTAAGACCAAATTAAGTCAATTGGACAAGGGTCTTCTTGAAAATTCAAAGAACCGTGGGTGGGTATTGGAACCCGATGCCAAACAGATCATGGCAAACCAGGGATTTGATGTCCCCAGTTTTGTTTTAACCGATTCCATTGATGTTGCCAGGCAATTTTTAAAACATTCCCCGGGGCCGGTGGTGGCCAAGGCTGTATCGGAAAAAATTCTCCATAAAACTGAATTTGATGCCGTTGTCACGGGCATTTATGATGAACGAAGGCTTGAACAGGAGATGACCCGGCTCAAAACCCTCCAGGGGTGTGAACAGATCCTTGTGGAGGAAATGGTGCAAGGCCTTGAAATAATCATTGGTGCTAAAAACGATTTTCAGTTCGGGCCGGTGATAGTCCTGGGTCTGGGCGGGACCTCTGTGGAAATTTATAATGATACTGCCATCCGAATGGCCCCGGTAACCCCTGGGGATGTGGCTTCCATGGTAAATTCCCTCAAGGCGAAACAGCTGTTCAAGGGGTACCGCAAAAAACCCGGGGTGAACATGGAGCGGCTTACCGATCTTCTGGTAAAATTTTCATCTTTAATAATGGACCTGGCGGAAAATTTTCAGTCCATTGATCTCAACCCGGTTATCTGCACAAAGGAGCGGTGTGTCATCGCCGATGCCAGGATCATGCTCCGAAAGGGATCATGATCTATCCCCTTAATTTTTAAACAAGGACGTATCCCCCATGACACCAAAACAAACCATAAAACTGATTTCCTGGAATGTGAACGGCCTGCGGGCTGTGGTGAAAAAAGATTTTTTCGAGTCCATAAAAACCATGGCCCCGGATATTTTAATGCTCCAGGAAACCAAACTTCAAGCGGACCAGCGCACCGATGAAATGATAAATCTACCTTCCTTTGAATCCTTCTGGAATTATTCCACGGTGAAAAAAGGGTACAGCGGGGTGGCCGCCTATTCAAGACAGGTTCCGGCAAAGGTGATTACCAATTTTGCAAATCCCAGGTTTGATGGAGAGGGCCGGGTGATCCAGATGGATTATGATACCTTTACCCTTTTTAACATCTATTTTCCCAACGGCCAGATGAGTGATGAAAGGCTTGCCTATAAATTGGACTTTTATGACTGGTTTCTGGAATATGCCCAAGGGCTGCGGGATGAAGGCAAAAGCCTTATCATCACAGGAGATTTTAATACGGCCCACAATGATATTGACCTGAAAAACCCCAAGCCCAATTCAAAACGGTCGGGGTTTTTGAGGGTTGAACGGGATGTCTTAGATAAAATGGTGGCGATGGGATATGTGGACACCTTTCGTCATTTTCATCCGGACACCATCAAATATTCCTGGTGGTCCTATCGGTTCAGTGCCCGGAAGAACAATGCCGGGTGGCGCATCGATTATTTCTTTGTGACCCAGGATCTCATCGACAAAGGCCTTGTTAAAGAGGCCTTTATCGATAATGAGATCCTGGGATCGGATCATTGTCCTGTTGGGCTTGTCCTTGAGATCTGATCCGTGGGACCTAGTCCTTGAAGACCAGTTTCCCGCCGATGAGCCCTGCAATGCCGGCAGATGCCAGCATGATCACATTGACCAGAATAAAAATCCAGGCATTGGAAGAGGACAGCACATCAGGATTCATCAGATACCAGACCACGGATATAATGCAGGCCGTTGTCGTGAGGGCGGCTGCCATGATTTTTATTTTAAAAATCGTGGTAAGGGCCTGGTTATATTTCTTTTTCCATTCAATGATGCCTGAAAACAAAACAAAAGGCAGGGCCAGGATCACAAAGACCAGATTGATAAATCCGGCTTTGGCAAAAAGTTCTGTATTAAACACCCAGGCCAGAAGAAACAAGACGACCGCAACCGGCAGGATGCCGTTGGGAAAATGGACTGATACCGGATGGGCATGGTGCTTGATCATGAAGCCGATGATTCGTTCATACAAGTTCTCGGGTTTTGCAGGCGCTGGTGTCGAAGGTTTAGAGGGCGCTGTTGCTGCCGGAGCTGCAGGTTTTTCAGCTACCGGGGCAGGGGCGTCATCCCCGGCGTCAATGAGTACAAATTTTTCACTGCCGACCCCGCACACCGGACATTTTTCAGGAGGCGTCTCTCCCGTATGAATATATTTACAAACGCTGCACTGCCATTTCTTCATTTTTTCCCCTTTGTATAAGAATAGTTATAAAAGTAGTTATAAAATTTGGAGATTAAGATTTACCGTTCCTCAATTTCTGTATAAACGCATTCATCCGGTCCGCAATAATCCCCCACATAGGCGGCTCCCGGCCTATAAAGGGAGGGTTTTGGTGCTGCCATGGCAAATTGTTCCTCAATGACGTGGGCACTCCATCCACTGACCCGGGAGATGGCAAACAAGGGGGAAAACAGATCCGTTGTAATGCCCATGGCATAAAACAGGGAGGCGGAGTAAAAGTCTACATTGCAAAAGATTTCCCTGTTTTTTTGTTCCATGAAGGCTTTTTTCCCCCTGACTTCAAGTTCCTTTGTCAACTCATACCATCGGGTATCCCCGGATAATTCCCCCATGCGTTTGGACATGGGGTCGATAATCTTGGCCCGGGGGTCATCGGTCTGATATACGGCATGGCCAAGGCCCATGATAAGCCCCCCTTTATCCAGAATATCATTAATGTAGCTGTCAATTCTATCAATGGTATTTATTTCCTTTAACATCTTCATGACCCGGACATTGGCCCCGCCGTGGAGGGCTCCGGAAAGGGAGCCGATGGCCGCGGATATGGAGGCATATATATGGGCTTTAGTGGACGCCACCTGACGGGCCGTAAATGTGGATGCATTAAAGGAATGCTCGGCATGGAGGACCAGGCTTACATCAAAAAAATGGGCGGTCTCCTTGTCCGGCGCTTCTCCATTGAGCATATACAAAAAATTGGCAGCATGGTTCAGGCTATTGTCCGGTGCAATGGGCTCCTTGTTGTTCCGGATGCGGTCCCAGGCCGCTGTAATGGTGGGCAACCCTGCAATGAGGTTTTCTGCGCTGTAAAGGGTGTTTTTCATGCCCTCTTTTCCTGCGGTCGCATCGGTTTGGATGAGCAGGGGGGTTGCCATCTGGAGAACATCCATGGGGTTCATGTCCCGGGGCAGGGATTTTAAAAAGGGGAATATATTTTCCGCGACCCGGCGTTTGTTTTTTAAACTCTGATCAAAATCCGCCAATTCTTTTTTTTGGGGCAACCGTTCATAGAGGAGTAAAAAACAGATTTCTTCGAAGCTTGCCTTTTTGGCCAAGCCTTCAATTAAATAACCCCGGTAGATGAGTTTGCCTTCCTTGCCCCTTACATCACATATCTTGGAGCTTGCCACCTCAATTCCCCGGAGGCCGGTATTTAATACAGGTGTACACACATTCTCATTTTCGTTCATGGTTATCTCCTAGACATTAAAATATTGATCTTAAAATATTTTTTCAGGGGGTCTTCTTTCCGGAACGTATTGGGCCTGTCTTTCATTGTTGTTCAGGGCTGCTGATACATACAGGGCGCAATAACAGGTGCCGAACTCTTCTAAGTCCGGTTCCCTGTAATCACAGGGACAGACAATATCCTTGTCTCGTTCTTTGTTCCCGCAGGCCAGACGGCAGGGGCAGGCCATATACCCGTAACGCTCCTTGTTGAGTAACAGCGCTTCCAGCAGTTCAAATACCAGGTCTTTGTCTTTATTAAAATAGATACCGCGAGCTTCCTGTGATTTTTTTAATGCCGCATAAAGCTGTTCAACTTTCATTTTTTATCCCCAATGCTGCTTTAATTTCTTTTTCCTTGTATCCGACAATCACCGTTTCATTGATTTTGATGGTGGGAAAAGAGCAGCGTGGATTTAAGGCTTTGATATCTGCCAAAATGGCTTTGCGTTCTTCTCCCTCCAGGTCATCTACTTGTATATAGTCATATTCAACATTACATTCGGTTAATAACTTTTTTGTTGACTTGCAATGGCTGCAGGTGCTCAGCGCATAAAGTGTGGGTTTTTCCGTGGCCATTATGATCTCCTTAGTTTAAGGTCTGTGTATCAACAAGTGGTTTGAACGTTCAGAATCCATGGAGCAACAGTTTATAGAATCTTACCATCTTGTTGTCCAAATTGTATCGTCTGATCGTATTATCCGATACTTTATTATTTTGCATATTTTGTACCGTTTTGGCAAGGTTAAAGTCATTCAACCTGGGGACTGCTTTATTTTATGGGAAAAATAAAAAATGGCCTGTTTTTTGCTATGCTATATGCTTACTATGGGCTATGGATGAAGCGATGAAGAAAAGATATCCTTGGAGATTATTTACAAAACGAAAAAAGGTTGATTCCATGGACGACTGGGGGTATTAAAAGATAGGCTTCTGGTTGAATATCGCTTTGCCAAAGAGTAAATGAATGATATCTTTAAGCCAGATCTGTTTCTTTTGATGAGATGTTCAACCGGATCCAAATTTTAAAGGAGAAAACCAATGAGCCTGTGGTATTGCTCTGTTTGTCATTCTGAATTTACAAGTAAAGAAAAACCCAGTGTTTGCGATACCTGTCAATCCGATGAGCGGATGATCATGGACAAACAATCTATCCCGAAGACCCTGGATGCGGTCCGGGACGCTGCCAGAACAAAAATGAAGGGCATCTGTGCGGTCTATCCCTCATGTGACGGAAATTTTGATAAAATTTGCCAGAAGGAAGCCTATGGAAAGCCCATTGGTCTTGGGGGTGCTGGATCCGGTCAGTCTTTTCGGGCCAATGGGACAGCTCTTGCCAATGTTCGGTTTAATATGTCCGTGGTCGGGGAGCATTTTGAGCCGGATACCCGCTGTTCTTTTCTCGGGATGGACCTTGATTTTCCGGTGCTGGCCTCTTCCACGGCCGGGGCGGAAAAGTATAATGATGCACTTGATGAAATCAGTTTTTGTAAATCCGTCCTTTTGGGGTCCAAAGAGGCGGGCACCATCGGGTTGAGGGGAGATACCTGGTTTTATACCCAGGAGAATCATCCCTCCCTTGCGGCCATGCAAGACTGCGGCGGATATGGCATTCCCATATTTAAACCCAGATCCCAGGAGGTGCTTAAAGAACTGATAAAACGGGCCGAATCCTATGGATGCAAGGCCGTTGGAGTGGATCTGGATGGCGCCGGTTCCACCGTTATGGCGCGGCATGGCCAGCCGGTATTCAAAAAAAGTGTAAAGGATATTGAAGACCTGGTGCGCTTTTCATCTCTGCCCTTTATTGCCAAGGGAATCATGCGGCCGGATGAGGCCCAAAAATGTGTGGACGCAGGGGTCTCGGTTATTGGGGTTTCCAATCACGGGGGCCGGGTGCTGGATGCCACGCCTGGAACTGCAGAGGTTCTGCCCCTGATCCGTGAACAGGTGGGGCCAAATGTTACCATTACGGTGGACGGCGGGGTGAGAACCGGGTATGATGTATTAAAAATGCTGGCCCTTGGGGCCGATGTCGTGCTCCTGGGTCGTGATATTATCCGGGCTGCTGTCGGCGGCGGAACCCTTGGTGTCAAGCTTCACCTGGAACATGTTCATGCAACACTAAAAAAAGCCATGTTCATGACCGGAACAAAGACCATTAAAATGGCAGATTCAAGAATATTATTTTAATCATCATTTGTGAGACGTTTTTTTAAAATCGTCTGGGCATCTTATTCTAAGGAGGGTTCATGGGAAAATTTTTAATCGTTTTTGCAACCAGATCCGATGAAACAAAGGGGATTGCCAATCTTATTGGAGAAGGCATTCGCATTGCAGGGCATGAGGCTGATGTCAAAAAAATAAATGAGATAAAAAACGAAGAAGACCTAAAGGGATACGATGGGTATGTTTTTGGATCGGCGACCTATCATGGGGAAATGATTACCTCCATGAAACAGTTTTTGTTTATTGCAGAAAGAGCAGAATTGAAAGGAAAACCCGGCGGGGCATTTGGTGCCTTCGGCTGGAGTGGGGAAGCGCCGGGAAGAATTTTTGATACCATGGCCAATCTTTATGGCATGAACATGGTTGCCGCAGGCCCCCTGATGCTCAAGGCCAGCTGGGTAGAAGGCGGGATGAAGGCATGCCAGGAATATGGAAAAAGTATTGCGGCCATGATTTAAAGGGGGAACGTCTATGTCTGATGCCATTATTATTGTTTGCCCCTCCTGCCGGGCAAAAAACCGGGTACCCGTCGCCCGGGTAAAGGAAAAACCAACCTGTGGACGATGCGGGACCCGCTTGTCCCTGGAAGATCTGGGCGAGGTGGTGGCAGTGACCGATGCCACCTTTGAACAAGCGGTGATGAAATCCGGGGTGCCGGTGCTGGTTGATTGCTGGGCACCCTGGTGCGGACCCTGCAA
The DNA here is from genome assembly GCF_055382125.1 of Desulfoconvexum algidum. NCBI lineage: Bacteria > Pseudomonadati > Thermodesulfobacteriota > Desulfobacteria > Desulfobacterales > Desulfobacteraceae > Desulfoconvexum > Desulfoconvexum algidum. Next base: position 1,670,852 of record NZ_AP042394.1, read on the forward strand.
GAGTGTGGCGCCTGTTCTGGAGGCTCTGGCTAAAAAATACCAGGCCCGGGTAAAGATTGCAAAGGTGAACATTGATGAAAATACAGGGGTTGGATCTCGCTTTTCCATTTCCAGTATTCCCACCATGCTGCTAGTCAAGAACGGGAGGGTGGTGGAAACCCTGGTGGGAGCGTTGCCAAAAGAGCAATTAGAAGCGGCCATTGAACGAATTATTTGAGACAAACGACAGGGAGTTTCTTCAATGGCTCAAAGACCAGTGGGGAATTTGCTTTAAGCAGGTTTGCCAAGATTTTGATATACAGGGAAGTCCTGCGCGTTCCCTTTCCCGGGCCGTTATTGAAACGGTTTCAGGGCGGCTTTTTTTACTGGAAAAATTTCCCAGGGAAAAATTTATTGTCCGGGAGAGGGTATCGCGCGTAATTGACCATTTAAACGGCCAGGGTCTTGTCCAGGCATTGGGGGGACAACGAACCCAGCGAGGCGAGTTCCTCCCCTTTTTCAAGGAGAATTGTTTTCAGATCTCCCCTTTTTTGGACAGTACCGGGCTTGCGCGACCCGGCTGGCTTGGTTCGGCCGAGATCGGGGAAAATATGGCCCTATTCTTGATTCAAATGCAATCGGCATCCCGGGATCTTCCAGGTCAAATCGTTTTTCCCCATTTTTCCATCAAAACCTATATTATAAAATTGTTTGCAGACATGCACGACCATGAACCCAAGATGGTGGATCGCTATTCCCCGTTTTTAGATTTTTTGGGGCAAAATTTCATGGATGCCCATGATCGTTTGCCCCAAATATTTTGCCACGGGGATTTTCATCCCCTGAATGTGCTCTGGGATCAGCATCGGATTAGGGCTGTCATTGACTGGGAATTTGCTGGCCTGAAACCCGATTGCTATGATGCCGCCAACCTTTTGGGGTGCGCCGGGATAGAAAATCCCGAGGGGCTTGCCATGCCCATGGTCACCACCTTTTTAGGCAAAATCAGGTCTGCCGGGATTATCAGCCCCATGGGGTGGCAGTATTTTCCCGAGTATATTTTGGCCCTGCGATTTGCCTGGCTTGCAGAGTGGCTTCGGAAAAAAGATGAACAAATGCTGGAATTAGAGGCAGTCTTTATGGGCGTTCTGATCCGACATATGGAAGAGTTGCGCAGTATCTGGGATAGCCTGCCCCCTTCCAAAGAAAGGATAGCATAATGTGCGAATTAACAGCCCAGCAATTGAAACAATTGATTGCAGACACCAGGGAAAAGGCGTTTTTGATCGTGGATGTCCGCCAGGCTGCGGAATACCGCCTGGACCATATTCCGGGGGCGGTGAATATCCCCCTGGCAGAGATTGGGTCTGATCCCTTTGTTTTTGATGAAACAAGGAAGGTGATTTTTTATTGCCGCCACGGCATCCGGTCAACAGTGGCTGTTGTGCTGGCAACCGATGCGGGACTGAACCAAGAAAATGCCTTTCATTTGAGGGGGGGCATGATGGCCTATACCGGGGAAATTCTTCTGGACGTTCCCCGGGTGGACCTTTTCTCTTCCGGCATGACATTGGTGGCGGTTATGGAACGCGCCATTAATTTTGAAAAAGGGGCGTTTCTTTTCTATGATGCTGCAAAGAAAAAATTTATCGGAACCCCTTTGCATGGGATCATGGTTAAGATGTCCCAGGCCGAGGTGGGCCATGCAAAGATCATATTCAAGATGCTTTCTGAAAAGGAACCCGGCCCTCTTTCCTTTGAGGATGTTTTTGATAGATGTCCGGGTGATATCCTTGAGGGGGGAAAGTCCCTTGACGAAATGAATAGGTTCCTGGAAGGGGTTTCTCCTGAAAATAAAGTCGATATCCTTGAGGTTGCCATTGAATTGGAGTTTTGCGCCTATGATCTATATAAGACCATGGCTGAGCGTTCAAAGGGGCCGGTGATTAAGAATATGTTTTTTACCCTGGCCGAGGCGGAGAAAGATCATCTGTCCACCATGATCAACTGCCTTGAGTTGATATATCCGGAATAGTCTCTGCTGCGCTTAATTCACCACAACCCGTCCGAAGTTTTTACAAAGTGTCATAAAAACAGAAAATTAGGCCTTGATTTTTTTGACATGATTCTGATATTATTTTTTATCGCCTCTTCTTTTAACTATTCTTTGCGATATTTTTTACCACCTGGGACATATTTGTACTGAACAAAGTGGATTAGTGATACGATTTTCTGAGACAGATCTGTATTCAAGGGTCTGCTTTGCGTACAATTATACTCAAACGAGACCTGTGATGCAATATTATTAAAGAATTGCCTTGTTTGGTATGATGATTGCAAAAATTAAGGATAGTGTAAAAAGATAAGGTTGCGAAAGATACTTCAGGAGGAATGCACATGGCTGAATTCAACGTTCAAAAAAAGAAAAAAAAATATGGGAAAGGATTGGAAAAGAATCCCCAAGTATTGTCTGTAAACTTTTACGGGGCATTAAAATCCAAAAACGAAATATATTTTCAAATGGCTTCTCTTTTTAAAGAGGTCACCCAGGCTAAAAAAGATCAGGATGAAATAAAATTGAAAACTGAATTGATGGAAGAGATTTTAATATCAACTTCTTCAGATATTCATGGTAAATTTTTTGTAAATAGCATATAAAATTATTATCTCTATTTTTTAATCGATAATCAGTTCGTTCAAACAAAACACCAAAAAAAGGAGTGAATTCAATGGCAGAAAAAATGGGTATTTACAAGTGTGCTAAATGCGGCAATATCGCACAGGTTCTCCATGGAGAGACACCACCGGTTATGTGCTGTGGCCAGGCAATGGACCGTTTGGTGGAAAATACAGTGGATGCAGCAGTGGAAAAACATATACCGGTTGTTGAGCAAGTGGATGGCGGCTACCGGGTCAAAGTTGGCAGTGTGGCCCATCCCATGACCGCCGATCATTGGATCGAATGGATTGAGCTTGTCAGCTGTGAGGGGAACTATGTACAACGGCAGATGCTGACGCCCACAAGTGTGCCGGAAGCCACATTTAAAACCGATTCGGATAAGGTGGTTGCCTTGGCCTATTGTAACCTCCACGGCCTTTGGAAATCCTGATTCTCCCTGATTCTTGTTTAAAGGAGTTTCGGTTAGTAAAAGAAATCCCACTGTATTTTCTTTGAAAAACAGTGGGATTTCTTATTGTTTTGTTGGATTGAATTTATTTAAATTCCATCAGTTTTCCGGCAAGCATTCGTATGTGGCCCATTTCTTCTTTGATAATATTGTCTATCTTGGATTTGCCCATTTTTTCTGAAATGAGTTCTTTCATGCCAAGATAAAAGACAATGGAATCTTTTTCCGCTGTGACGGCCGCGGTAAGAATTCCTTTCATGGAGGTTTCCGGTTGATCTTTTTCAAAAAAAACCCGGGTGTCGGCAAGGGCTTTTAAATAAAGTGCGCTCTCATTTTTCGGATCATATGTCATGGTTGAAATTGCTGAACCTGCCAAACCTTTTTGCATGTTGGCAAAGGTTTTTTCATGGGTGTCTTCCATTTCAGCAAGGCCAATAAGAAATTGTTTGTGTTTCTTTTCATCCACCCGGTTGGCGGCTTCCCGGTAGTAGCGGGCACCGTTTATTTCAATTTGCTTTGCTATTTCCAAGATATCATTTGCACAGAATTCGTTGGCCATTCTTTCCTCCAAATTTATTATATGATTAAGATAATTTTTCTTTGAGTGTTTTTGCCAGTTTTACTCCCAACTCAAAGCAGCGTTCCAAATCTGCTTCATCAGGGACATATTGAATTTTAACACCCGGATCAATAATGGTAAGTTTCATCTCTTCAAAATCTTTGTTCAAAATTTTAACGGCTTCACCGCTCCAGCCATAGGATCCAAAGGCTGCAACAATTTTGTTCTGGGGACGAAGTCCCTTGATATAGGTCATGACGTCGGCAATCACAGGGAAAATATTATTGTTTAATGTGGGGGATCCCACGGCAATGGCACCGGCATCCAATATTTCTGTCATGATATCACTTCTATGCCATTTGCGGGTGTTCATCAGTCTGACATTGACATCTTCGGATTCAACTCCGCTGGTGATGGCCCGGGCCATTTTTGCGGTGCTTTCCCACATGGAATCAAAGATGATCACAACTTTTCGGGTGGGTTCCTGTCTGGACCATGTGTCGTAGGCGTCGATGATCTTGGATGGGTTGTCCCGCCAGATAATCCCGTGGTCCGGGCAGATCATGTCGATCTTCAGGTTTAGCTTGGCCACATCCTTGAGCAATGCCTGGACCCTGGGGGAAAAATGAAGCAGGATGTTGGCATAGTATTTCCGGGCATGGGGCATGATTTCATCGCCGATCTCATCATCAAAGAACATGTCTCCGGCATAGTGCTGACCAAAGGCATCGCTTGAGAAGAGGATGGCCTCTTCTGCAAGATAGGTAAACATGCTGTCCGGCCAGTGGAGCATTTTTGTATCAAGAAAGGAAAAGGTCCGGTTGCCAATCTTGAGCGTATCTCCAGTTCCCACCACCTGGAAATTGAATTTCCGGTTAAAGTGAGCTTCTATATTTTTGGCCCCCATTTTGGAACAATAGATGGGTTTGTCTTCCCCGATTTTATGCATCAGCTTTGGAATGGAACCGGAATGATCCATTTCCGTATGGTTGCTGATGACAATGTCAATGAGTTTCGGGTCGATGATTTTGCTGATATTGGCCAGCAGCTCATCCCCAAAGTGTTCCTTGACCGTATCAATGAGAACATTTTTTTCGCCTAGAACCAAAAAGGCATTATAGGTGGTGCCTTCATAGGTTGAATATCCGTGGAAATCACGGATATCCCAGTCCCGGCATCCAACAGAAAATACCCCTTTTGCTATTTCAATGGGTTTATACATGGTGCCACCTCTTTAAAATTTAATCCAGTTTTTCAAAATCTTCCTGGGCAGCACCACAAAGGGGGCAGACCCAGTCTTCAGGAAGGTCATCCCATGAAGTTCCAGGGGCAACACCATTGTTAGAATCTCCTTGGGCCGGGTCATATACATATCCGCAGGGGCATTCATATTTACTCATCATCATATCCTCCAAAAAAAGTAAAATAATAATTTAAAAACCATCTTATACTCGATCATTGTCGTGTCAAAACCAATACAAAACCAATACAAAACATATGCAAAGGCCGTGCCTTTAAGGAGAACCTCGGATGAGTGATAAAAAAGGTTTCAACTTGATTGGTATTATTATAGGATAAGGGCCTTAAAATCAATGATCATTTAATAAAAGAGATATCATGAACGATCGGATATTTACAAAAAAAACCACCATTAATGTGCCGGTGGAACAATTGTTTGCCTGGCATGCCAGGAATGGGGCTATTTTGAGGCTGACACCGCCCTGGGCACCCCTTCGGCTTATTTCCCGCAGCGGCAATGGCATCGACAAAGGGGTCCAGGTTCGGTTCCAGATGAGACTGTTTAAGATTCCCATGATCTGGGAGGCCGAACACATCGCCTACCATGAAAATGTTCTTTTCCAGGATCACCAGACAAAGGGTCCCTTTGGCAAATGGATCCATACCCATTTATTCCATGCCCAGGGTAAAAACAGGACCATTATGGAGGACCGGGTTGAGTATAAACTGCCTCTGGGGTTTTTAAGTCTTCCCTTTTACGGCCATGCCCGAAGGCAACTGGCAAGGGTGTTTGACTACCGCCATCGGGTGTTGAAACATGACCTGGAACAAAGAGCTGACAAAGTTAAAAAACAACGAATCCTTATTTCCGGTGCCAGCGGCACCATTGGCTCGATTCTGGTGCCTTTTTTACGGACCTGCGGCCACGAGGTGATCCGTCTGGTGCGGGATTCGTCAAACCCGGCCGAGGATGAACTTTATTGGGATCCGTACAATAATCTTTTAGATATGGAAAAAGCAGGGCCTATTGATGCGGTGATCAATTTGAACGGGGTGGATATTTCCCGGGGCAAATGGACAAAGGATCAGAAACAATTGATTGTTGATTCCCGGGTAGCACCCACCACTTTGCTGGCAAAAAAAATGAGTGAAATGGCCAACCCGCCCTCCATCTTTATCTCCTCTTCTGCCATTGGGTTGTATGGAGAGGGAGGAGACCGGGTCTTCACGGAAAATCAGACAAAGGGAGACTCGTTCATCTCCTCTGTGTGTGACCAATGGGAAACAGCTTCTTTAAAGGCTCAATCCGCAGGGATTCGTACGGTTCAATTGCGGTTCGGGGTGGTCCTTACCCCGGCCGGAGGAGCCCTGGAAAGGATGATGCTGCCCTTTTCCCTGGGGCTTGGGGCCCGGCTGTCCCATGGCGGTCAGTACATGAGCTGGATCAGCATGGATGATGCGCTCGCCGGTATCCTTCATATTTTAGAAAATAAGGCCATCCAAGGGCCGGTCAACCTGACAGCTCCCCATCCCGTGACCAATAAAGAATTTACCCGCTTCCTTGGCCGTGCCCTTTCTCGGCCGGCCTTTTTTGTTCTTCCCCGGTGGATAGCCGTTGGGTTGTGGGGAAACATGGGACAAGAAACCCTTTTGACCTCTGCCCGGGTGGTCCCGGAAAAATTACTAGAAAACGGCTTTGTGTTTGAGCATAATGAGCTGGCCCCGGCATTGAAAGATATGCTGGGAAGGTGATGCAGACAACAAACCATACGCAGGATAAAAGAAACCAGAGAGTTTATAACTAACTTAAAACGGATTCCTCAATGAATAACAAATTAAAAGTCTTGTTCTCTTTTTTGATGATTACAGCCCTGGCATTCGGGTTCATCGATATATATTATCCCGTTCAGACCTATAGTTTTGAAAGGCTTCATATCTTTTTGTTTAATCTTTGCACCGGCGGCTCTATTTTGCTGTATTATACCGAAGGTCAAGCAAGGGTCTCCAAAACCGTGCAGCTGTTTTTTTTGGGGTCTCTTGTTTATGCCTTCTCTGCTTTTTTCCTGGTCTATCCTCTCACAATACTTGTCTCTGTGGGCCTTTATATATTAGTGGAAAAGGTGAGAATAGAAAAATTTTCTTTTCTTCCCCTTCAGTTCTTTCAAAACCGAGTCAGTGTGTCGGACAAATTTCACCAGGCCTCTTTGCTCTGCCTTTCCACGGGTATTGCCATGGCATCCCTGGTGATTTTGAACAATGAATATTTCAAATGGGTTACCATGGAAAAATTGACCTTAAACACATTCTTTCTGGGGTTTTCTTTTCCCTTATCCCTGATCACCCTTTCCCTTGTTTTTTCAATGTTGAAAAAGATTGAAGGGTCCGGCCGGAAAGTTATTATGGAAGCGTGTTTCTGGACCATTACTCTGGGGGTGATCATCTTTTTTGTCTTTATACTGTTTGAACGCTTTATACCCCAGATATTTGTAACAACTGCCCTTTTTATAGCGGTTGTCACGGTGTTCTATTTGTACTCAACCTTTGCCGACAAGATGCAGCAAAAGCTGTTCTTAACCTCGGGTATCGGGTTTTTGATTTTTACGGCTATTTCCGGTATTCTTTATATTTTTTTCCAGATGGGAGACGACTATAACCCGGAAAAAACGAAATGGCTGCTCCACATGCATGTTTTTGCCTCCCTTTATGGCTGGAACCTCTGCGGTTTGTCCTTGATTTGCCGGTTTGATGACTTTCCCATTAATCTCCATTCCCCCACGGTTATCTTTATCCATTGGCTAACCGCTATTGTTTTAGCCCCTTTAGGGGTTTTCTACGGCTGGTTTGCTATGTTGGCTATTATAGGATACGCTTTTATTACCATTACCCTGTTTTTTAGCAGCAACTACAGGGAAGTATCCCTTAGGGGGGGGGCGGTAAATGAGAAATGTTGAGAGAATAAAAAAGTTTTTAGCCCTGTTTGCCAAGGGGGACCGGGTGCTGGTGGTGATCAATGCAGATCCCGATGCCATTGGCTCTGCCATGGTCATCAAACGAATCCTCTGGCGAAAGGTTGCAGAGGTTTGTATTGCCCATTTTAACAGGATCAGCCGCCCGGATAACCTGGCCATGGTTGAGTATACCGAGGCCGGACTCGTTCCTTTGGAATCCATACAAAAAGAGAGTTTTCAGCGGTTTGTGGTGGTGGATTCCCAGCCGGATCACAATGAGGCATTTTTGCCCTTTACCTATGATGCCATTATTGATCATCACCCCCTGTCCTTTGACAAGGCCGCCTATGCAGATATCAGGCCCGGGTACGGTGCTTGTTCTACCCTCATGACCGAATATTTAAAGGTATTGAAAATCAAGCCCTCTGCAAAACTTGCATCTGCCCTGATGCTGGGCATTAAAACCGATACCGCCGATTTTACCCGTCAGACCAGTCTTAAGGATATCCGGGCCTTTCAGTATTTGTATCGGTTTGCAGACATGCATATCGTCACAAAGGTGGGGCGGGCATTGATAACAGAGAGTAACATGGATTTTATAGGGCATGCCATCAAAAAAAGAAAGGTTATCAATAACCGGGCCTTTTTCCATGCCGGCATTATTTCCAAACCAGATGAGTTGGTGGTGGTGGCAGATTTTTTCTTGAACATTGCCCGGGTCAATTGGAGCATCATTTCCGGGGTAATGGGAAGGGAATTGATCATCATTTTCCGCAATGATGGATTGAGAAAAGGAGCGGGCAATACAGCCAAGGAGGCCTTTGCGAAATTCGGGTCTGCCGGTGGAAAAAAGACCATGGCCCGGGCCGAACTTTCCCTGAAACTTGTCCGTAAAGAGATAAAAGGGGTGAGTCAAAAAGCGATTGCCGACTGGATTGTTTGTCTGGTTGAAAAAACAGCGGGGAAGAAAATAGAATAATATTTCGGAAAAAAATCAAGACAATGAAGCCGGTTTTGTGGTAAATAAAAAAAGTATGATGTTATTGAGCCGGGTGCTGGATTGGCACCCGGCTGATTTTATGGAACTGGAGTGAACCCCACTCCCGATACACGAACTAAAAAAAGGAGCTATAAAATGTTTAAAAGAAATCTGATAATCCTGGCCGGTATCATGGCACTTCTCCTGGCAGGAAGCAGCCAGGCCCTGGCAGGTAAGAAACTTGTAAATGGAATCGATGCCAACTTTCCTCCCTTTGCTTTTATTGATAAAACAGGTACCCCCAGCGGTTTTGACGTGGAAGCCATGAATTGGATCGCAAAGGAGATGGGCTATGAAGTGACACACCAGGCCTTTGACTGGGACGGGATTGTGACCAGTCTGCTGACTAAAAAAATCGATATGGTTGCTTCGGGCATGAGTATTACCCCGGACCGGTTGAAAAAGGTTGCCTTTACCAACCCCTATTGGAAAATTGAACAGGTGATGGTGGTTCAAAAGGGGTCTGATTTGACCCTGGACAACCTGCTTCGCGGCAAGAAACTTATCGGGGTTCAGCAGGGAACCACCGAGGCCAAATGGCTCAAGGAAGGAGCCAAGAAAAACGGATGGAACCTTGAACTTCGATATTACAATTCTTCTCCTTTGGCGGTTGAAGATATCCTCAACGGAAGAATTGCTGCGGCTGCCATGGACGATGCCCCTGCAAAGGATGCTGCCGGTAAAAAAGATGTTAAGGTCCTTGGCACCTTTGGCATGCATTCAGAAGATTTTGGATATGCCATCCGCAAAGAGGACAAAACGCTCATGGCCGATATAAACGAAGGCCTGAAAAGACTTATGGCCTCTCCCCATTGGAAAGAACTGGTTAAAAAATACGATATAAAATAAGGTTGCTGGGCCTGAACCCGGGCTTTTGGTCCGGGCCCAGGTAATTAAGGTTGAAGCGTGATAAAATGATAGAAAGTTTTAACGCCATAAAAGAATCGTTGCCCTATCTTCTCCAGGGAGGCGTGATAACGCTTGTGATCGTAGTGGGTGCCATGGCATTGGGGCTTGTTCTGGGGCTTTGCATGGCCGTGGGGCAGGTCTACGGCCATCCCTTTCTTAAACGGGTCATTGGGATCTACATCTGGTTTTTCCAGGGGGTCCCGATTTTGGTTCTTCTGTTCCTTTTTTATTTTGGATTGTTTAATTATATCGGCCTCAACATCGGTGCTGTTGCAGCGGTCATGGTGGTTCTTGGAATGGCCACGGCGGCTTATCAGGCAAATATCTTCAGGGGTGCCATTCTTTTGTTGCCGGAAGGTCAGTTTAAGGCGGCCAGCGCCATCGGCATGAGTGATCTTACGGCCATTACCAGTATCATCCTTCCCCAGGTATTGCGATTGTCCATACCGGCCTGGTCTAATGAGTTCTCCATTGTCCTGAAGGACTCGGCCCTGGCCTTTGTTCTGGGGGCACCGGAGATTATGGCCCGGGCCAAGTTTATTGCTTCCCGGACATACGAGCACCTTCCCTTGTATATTATTGCAGGGCTTATTTATTTTGTTTTGACATGGGCCGGTGTTATGGCCTTGTCAAAATTGGAAAAAACCGTCAGAATACCAGGCTATTCGAACAAAGGAATGTAAACCCATGGGTCATCCCATACTCAGAGTGGAAAACATAAGAAAATCTTTTAATGGCGAAGCCATTCTCAAGGGAGTGGACTTAAGTTTGGGCAAGGGGGAAATCAAAATTCTCATCGGGCCTTCCGGGGGCGGGAAAAGCACCCTGCTGCAGTGCATGAACTGTCTGGTGACCCCGGATTCAGGCAAGTTCTGGCTGGAAGAAAAACCCGTGGATATCACCCATAAAAAGGAACTCTATGCCTTTCGGCAGCAGGTGGGGATGATTTTCCAGGATTTTAATTTGTTTGACCATTTAACCGCTCTTGATAATTTGACCATTGCCCTTTGCAAGGTTAAACGGTTGGGCAAAAAAGCAGCAACAGTCCGGGCCATGGCAGAACTCGCCCAGGTGGGGTTAGCAGACAAGACACATTTGTATCCGGCGGAACTTTCCGGGGGGCAAAAACAGCGGGTTGCCATTGCAAGGGCATTGGCCATGGACCCCAAGGTACTTTTGCTGGATGAACCCACCTCGGCCCTGGATCCTGAGGTGATGGGCGAGGTGATTGATGTGATCCGCAACCTGGCTGAAAAAGGGATGACCATGATCATGGCCACCCACCAGATCAGTCTGATCCGTACCCTTGCCGATGAAATTCTTTTTATGGAGGCAGGGTCTGTGGTGGAACAGGGACAGCCCAACGAGTTGCTGATCCAGGGGGGCCGGAGTCAGGACTTTTGCGATCGACTTAATCGTATCACCGGGGAAAGGCGTTAAGAATGGTGCTCTCCCCTTTTTACCAGGAATTGTTTGAAGCGCTGAACCGAGGGCTTCTCATGAGCATTGGGCTGATCATCCCTTCCGCCCTTGGCGGTGTTCTCATAGGTGTCATTGCCGGATGCCTCAGAACCTACGGGAGATTCTCTGTCCGCAGTGCCTGTGACATATACGCGGCCATTTTCCGGGGCACCCCCTTGGTGGTTCAGCTGTTTATTCTTTATTTTGGTCTTCCCAATATCGGTATTTATCTTTCTCCCTATGCGGCGGCAGTGATCGGGTTTGCCCTGTGCAGCGGTGCCTATCAGTCGGAATATATCCGAGGGGCACTTCTTTCCATCAAGAGGAGCCAGTATTTCGGCTCCCAGGCCCTGGGTTTTTCAAGTTTTCAGTCCATCGTCTGGATCATTATTCCCCAGGCCATGCGAAAGGCGCTGCCGGGTTGTGGGAATGAAATTGTATACCTGATCAAGTACTCTTCTCTGGCATATGTGGTGACCTTCATGGAGTTGACCGGAGAGGGGAAAACCCTTGCCACGGAATACTTCCGGTTTACAGAAGTATTTGCCATCATCGGGCTTTATTATCTTGTTCTGGTTTCCCTGGCCACCCTGGTCTTAAAGAAGATAGAAAAGGCAGTCTATATCCCGGGATTTGGCAAATCATAGAGCTAAAAATCCCGTAATTTCAGGGATTCATATTTAAGTCTGGTGTTCTTAACAAGGGAAGTATTTGTGAAAAACCTTCAATGGCAGCTATTTCTTCTGTAAAATTTATCTGTCACATAGAATCTAAATAAATAGGTTTATCTGGTGCTAATTCAGACCGGAAGCGAAGGCACGGTCTCAAACCAGTTTTCTTGGCTTGTGCCTTGGTTTGATAAAAAGAATTATTTTTTTCTACTGGAGATGTTGCATGGCAAGTTGAACGGCAATAGATTCCTGTGTTTGAGATACCGGAAAAAAAGGTTCCATCGTATTGTACATCACCATCGTGACATTCCAAATTTTAAGATAGCAATTTACGAAATATTTCTATCGTTTTTTTGACATCGCTTTCGCTTGTTCTCCAATTTACGACACTTACGCGCATTGCCAATTTATTCTCCCAGGTAGTTGACGAGAAAAATGCCACTCCAGAATCATTAACAGCATCCATAATTTTTTGTGTTTGAGTATCATGATCTATTTCGCTTGCAGTCTGTTTTAAATCACGAAATCTTAGTAACCCTTGATTTAGTTGGGACTTCCATATGACTTCAGCACCAGGCAGTTCTCCAATTCCTTCAATAATCATTTTACAAAAGTTACAAGTTCTTGCTACTAAATCAGATACGCCTTCTTTACCAAGTTCTCTTAAAGCTGCATAAACTGGAACACCTCTGGCTCTTCGTGACCATTCCGGATTCCAATCAATTTGATCTCTGGCTATTTTATCAGAAGCAATATAAGACGCTTGTATTGTCATTGCTTCCCGGTGAGAATCCTTATCTTTAACAATGGCTATACCACAATCGAAAGGAACATTAAGCCATTTATGGGCATCCGTTGCCCAACTATCAGCTAAATCTATACCTTTTGTAAGGTGTTTTTTATTTGAATTAGCACGAGCAAAAAGGCCGAAAGCACCATCAATATGTACCCAAGCATCATGTTGTCGTGCGATGGGAATAAGCTGGGAGAATGAATCAAATGCTGCGATATTTAGATCAGCTGCATCTAAGACAACGATTTTAGGCCCTTTGAATTCCTGTAAAGCATTTTCAAACTCCGAAATGAGTATTTCACCCTGATCTGTATTAATTGCTTGAAACGATTTGTTCCCAAGGCCAAGATAGCGTATTGCACGATCAACAGAGCCATGGCGATGCTGACTGGTAAATACTTTAATCGGGGGGGCACCAAAAAGCCCATCTTGAGCAACAGACCAACCGACGTTTTTTAACACCTTGTTTCTTGCCGCTGAAAGACAGGTAAAATGTGCAAGCTGACAGCCGGTTGTAAAGGCGAAAGAGCTTTCTCTCGGCAAATCAAGTAACTCCAATATCCATTCACCTGCTGTTTCTTCAATGATACTTGTAGCGGGACTACAGGCATAAAGTGCGGAATTCTGATCCCAGGTACTGACAAGCCAGTCTGAGGCCAATGCAGAAGGGACCGAGCCTCCAATTACCCAGGCAAAAAATCTTCCACCAGCAGATCCCAATAAACCATCCTTGGTAGAATCAACAATATGCTTAACTACATCTTCAGCTGGTATACTTGAACTATTCAAAGGGAACCTTATTTTTTCACTCAGTTCCTCAAATGTCAATTTCGCGCTAACAGGTCTGTCATCAATTTCGTTAAGCCATTTTTTTGCCTCTGTCAAAGCAATGTTTAATACTGAATATTTATCTTCCATATTGAACCTCCAGTTTTAATAATGTTTTTATATTGTAACCAATTTAGCATTTAAAATTAAATTAGCCACCCGAATATTGCTGAATTTTATAGCAATATTCGGGTGGCTATCAGGCATTAATTGAATTAGAATATTATAAAAATAGGAGAATAAGATTGCTATGGTTGATTATTCACAACAAGCAGACGACTATAAAAGGATCGAAAATGCCATTCATTTTATTGAAGATAATTTTAAATCTCAACCTACACTTGATGAAATTGCGAAAAGTGTCCATTTAAGCAAATTTCACTTTAACCGTATTTTTAAACGGTGGGCAGGAATTGGGCCTGTTCAGTTTCTACATTTTATTACTCTGGATTACACTAAACAAAAAATGGCAAATTCAAAAAGCCTATTAGATGCTTCATTAGATGCGGGTCTTTCCGGACCCAGTCGATTACATGATTTGTTTGTTACATTTGATGCAATGACACCAGGTGATTTCAAAAAACAGGGGGATGGTCTGAAAATAAAGTATTGTTTTTGTGGTTCTCCCTTTGGCCAATGTTTGATCGCGACGACTGAAAGAGGCGTTTGCCATTTTGGATTCCTTCAAAAAAATGATAGATCTGATGCACTTAGTCAATTATATGAGGCATGGCCTGGAGCGATGTTTTATGAAAACTCTGAACCAATTGAGCCCCTCCTAAATAGGATATTCAATCTTGATCAGGTTGATGACGCTCGTCCATTTAATATTTTGGTCAAGGGTACGAATTTTCAAATCAATGTATGGAAAGCATTATTACAGATACCCAGTGGAAATGTAGTCAGCTATCAGGATATAGCCGCATATATAGGTCGTCCAAAAGCATTTAGAGCTGTTGCAAGTGCCATTGCCATAAATCCGATTGCATATTTAATCCCCTGTCATAGGGTTATTGCTAAATCCGGCAAGATCCACCAATATCGCTGGGGTTCTTCCAGGAAAAAGGCAATAGTCGGTTGGGAAGCTGTCAAAAAAGTTGCAATCTAATCTTAGTTTCTTCCCATTATTGTCTTATAGGTCTTAGTGAAAATTGCCTGGCCTGTTTTTGAGGTGACGGTGTTGGAGGCGTCCATGCCGTCATGGGATTGATGTGACTGGAAACCTAGGTGACCTGTTCGGTGAGCAGCCTGCAAAGATGTTCGCTCAAAAACAGGGTGGCCTCAATATCCAGATGGTCTAAAATGGTCTCGTCAAAGAGCAGTTTTACATCGGCCTCAAATCCTTCGTTCGCATCCCAGAACAAAAGGGTGATAAAAATTTTGGGGAATACCCTGAACTGAAAGGCCAGGTCCGGGGATTCATACCGGTCCTTTACATTGGTCCCGCCTGCCTTTTTGCAGGCAATTTCAAGGTTTTGTTTTCGGGCGGAAAATGCTTTTTTCAGGGGTATTTCCACCTGATTCCTCATGGAGACAATTTTGGAGACGGTATTGGGGAATTCCTTAAAACTTTTCATATTGCCGGTGGGTGAGGTAGTGCCGCCGGATGCCATGTGGATATAGATAACCGTTTGTTCATTCCGGGTCAGATCGCCTCCGGTCTGGTCTGTCACCCGGCTTTTGGAAATGAGGACGGTCCGGTTAAAATAGGGCAGAACGATATGGTCAATTTTTTTGAGAGGGCCGTCATGGGTACCGAGGCTGGCGCCGATTCTCTGGGCAATATCTTCAAGGGCCATGGAGGCGGCTTTTTCTTTTGCCAGGGACAGGGATTCGGCGGCCATATCTTTTTTTAGCCATTTACCTAAAGCATATTGTTCGTTCAGTTCTTCCTGGGCCGGTGCCAGAAGAGCGGGGTCAATGTGAGGACAATTTTTCAGGGGAAGTTTTTCCGATACCACCATGCCGGCAAAGGCAATACACGTGGGAAACCCGCAGTCTTTGCAATTGGTTCTGGGCAGAATTTTTACATAAAGATCAACAACAGACAGGGCCATGGTTTTTTCCTTAGAAAAAAAGATAAAAAAAGGCCGATAAAAACTTTACTGCTCTTGAATTCGGCCTTGCTGTTACCCTGAAGACCCAAGGAGAGAAAAAAAATCACCATGAGCTTCAGGGAACAACTTATTTTAATAGTCTAATCTTCTTTATCAAACTCACTAATCTTCTTTATCAAACTCATCTTTGGATGCGCCGCAGATGGGGCAGCACCAGTCATCGGGAAGATCTTCAAATTTGGTTCCCGGATCAATCCCATTGTCAGCATCGCCGTCGGCAGGGTCATACACATAACCACAGGGTCCACATACATATTTGTCCATAATACACTCTCCTTTATCTATTGATTATAAGTTACTCCATTCACTATATTCCAATGGATCAAATCTAAAAACAAAAATGATCCGTTATAATAAATCTGCTTTTTTAAGGGCAAATATTGTCCCTTTATAAGATGCAATTATCAAAACAACATAGAGTATCAAAAGTATTGCGCTCATTAACATTGGTCTCCTTTTTTTTAGCAGGTTTGTTTTGTGACAAACATGCTAATATGTTTTTTCATGGGTGATTTCATCCACGGTCAGTTTTTTTGAATCCATGAGTTTCCAGACATATACGATATAGCCAAGGACAAAGGGTATTCCGATTGCAACATAGGTCATGATGGTCAGGGTAAACATGGAAGAGGACGCATTATAAATGGTCAGGCTTGATTGGAGATCTAATTTTGACGGATAAAATGCCGTGTTGTTAAATGCCGGCAGGCAGAGGACAACAAGGCCCACAAAAACCGTGCCCAATCCGCTGAACCAGATTCCTTTGTCGCTTTGTGTAAACGCCGATGACACAACGCCGTAAAGTACCAGCACGATTCCCAGAAGCAGCAGAACCAAAAGATGGGGCATGGCCAGAAGATTTGATAAATATTTGGAACCGACCAGAGAAACTGTGCCTGTGCTGTCTACACCAAAGCCTTTCATCACGAGAAGGGAAATAAATACATAGAGCAAAAAGGGAAGGGCAATGAGAAAACTTGTCCAGGCGCCCTTGCGCAATCTTGATTCAAGATCCGGGGTTAAAGAAAGATCAATACTGTTTAAAAGGTATAAAGCCCCCAAAACCCGGGCATTAAAGACAAGAAAAATGCCAAGGGAAAGATTGAAAAGGGAAAAGGCTGCCTCAAGTCCCCTCAGATTGATTCCCAGCAGGGTATAATCCCAGGTAACTTTGTTGTAGAGGTCAAGGGTGAAATTTGAGCCGGTGTAAAAGGTTCCCACGGCAGCCCCAATGAGCAGAATCCCCACGGAACCGTTTATAAAAAGAAATAATTCATAAACAGTTGATCCCAGAACGTTATTGGGTTTTTTCCGATATTCATAGCTCACCGCCTGGATGATAAATGAAAAAAGAATCAGTATCCATACCCAGTAGGCACCCCCGAAACTGGTGGCATAAAATTTGGGGAAGGCCGCAAACAAGGCACCGCCAAACAAGACAAGGGTTGTAAAGGGCATTTCCCATTTGCGTCCAAGGGAGGTGACCACCAATGATTTTTCAACATCGGTTTTAGCGATTTGCCACAAAAGGGTCTGGCCCCCCTGGACAAAGGTAAGAAACAAAAAAAGTGAACCCACAATGGCGCAGATTATCCACCAAAGCTGCTGCAAGGTTGCATAGTCAAGGTTTGAGATCATTTTAACTCTCCTTCCGAAGGTCCGATGGATATTTGTTTGAGCATGATGGATATTTCCGCAGCCAGTAAGAGCGTAAATAATCCTAAAAACATAAAGAAGGTAATCTGGACATTTACGGCTGCAAGATTTGTTGTTGCCACCTTAACGGGTAATAGTCCGTAAATTGCCCAGGGTTGGCGGCCGACCTCTGCCACCACCCATCCCGACTCCTGGGCCATCAGTCCCAGAAAACCCGATATTAACCCAATGGGTAATAACCATTTTTTCTGGGGAAGAGAATCCTTCAGACCATAAAAAAGAAAGAGTGCAAAAAGAACAGGAAAGAGGGAGCCTAAGATTACCATGATGTGAAAGGCGTAATAGGGAATTGCAACCGGTGGAACTGCTTCTTCAGGCGTGTCCAGATAGCCGTACCCCATGTAATCCTGGTTTTCCTTAAATTTTTTCAATGATACTTCAGCCTGCTGGCTGTTGTTTTCTTTTTTTGCCTGTTTAAATTCGGCCAGATCCTTTATGGCCATTTTACCCCTGGCCATTTTGGGTGCCATCCCTTCTATGTTTTGTGCTTCATTGCCATAGACAAGGTCGTCAACCCCGGGCACAAATGAGTCAAGGGAACGATTTGCCAAAAGAGACAGAAGATAGGGGATTTCCATTTTGATGAGAAAGGGGTCCTGGTCGTCTCCGGGTTTTTTGTCCGGGTTGAGAATCCCGGCGGCAACAATTCCGGCCTTGGTTTCTCCCTTATACAGCCCCTCAATGGCGGCAAGCTTCATGGGTTGTTTCTGGGCAACTTCATAGGCGGATTCATCTCCGGTGAGAACCACATAGCTTGAAGATAGCAACCCAAAGACCGAGGCCACAATAATAGAGCGTTTTGCCATTTGAAGATGTCTGCCCCGCATAAGGTACCAGCAGGAAATCGAGAGCACAAACAAAGAGGCCATTAAGAAACCGGAACTGGACGCATGGATAAATTTAGAAATCGCCACGGGATTAAAAACCACTTCAGAAAAACTATTCATCTCAAACCGGGCGGTTTCCGGATTAAAGATCATCCCAACCGGATTTTGCATCCAGCCATTGGCCACAAGGATCCATACGGCAGAAAGGTTGGAACCGATGGCAACCATCCAGGTGGAAAAAAGATGAAAGCGTTTTGAAACCCTGTTCCAGCCGAAAAACATGACCGCAAAAAAAGTTGCTTCAAGGAAAAAAGCAAAAATTCCCTCAATGGCAAGGGGAGCACCAAAAATATCCCCGACGATCCATGAATAATTGGACCAGTTTGTACCAAATTGAAACTCAAGGATGATGCCCGTTGCAACGCCTATCGCAAAATTGATGCCGAACAAGGTCATCCAAAATTTTGTAAGGTTTCGCCACTCCCTGTCTCCGGTTCGGACATAAATGGATTCAAAAAAAGCGCATAAGAAAGAAAGTCCCAGTGTTAACGGGACAAATATCCAGTGGTACATGGCAGTAAACGCAAATTGAGCCCTGGCCCAGTTTACCATGCTCAAATCAATATCGATCATTATTTTCCCTCCTGTTAAATGAAAAAATTAAATTGGTGTGGCGAGATCATTTTCCTGGGTCTGCATTGCGTGTCATTTGTTCAAGCACAAAACTTCCTTTCTCTTCATCGGTGTGAAAACTGGTGTTTAAAAAATTGGGAAAGAAAAAAAGTTTGAGAATCACAAACATCACAAACAGCTTAATCAGAATGATTTTCCAAAGTTTTTTTCCCAGGGTCATTCCCCTGAACCCATCCCGATAAAAGTTATAGACAGTGTCGATAACTTTTATTGGGTTATTGTTTTTCATTGTTTTTTTATGCCCCGTGTCCTTTCTTAAGATATAGTTTTTCGAGTTCTACAACCCGAGTAGCAACTTGAAAAGCAATTCTTATGCCACATCCGAAAGGGGTCAATGTAAGAAAATTAACATCGTTTGAAAATAAAATAGCATAAACAATTCAAAGCGTCTTTTCAAGGGAGTTTTACCCGGTCGGATAAAAAAAGGAGAATCGATGCAAAAAGTGAAATAAGAATATAGACTGTCTCTTTTGTATCAAGCGCAGAAATTTGGAACAGAGTTCCGGGACATTTTTGTCCCGGAACCATTGAAACAGATATGTGGCAGCAGGCTTTACCTGTTTGCTTCTTTATTCTTGGAATACATGAATAAATAGACCTTGTGCATGACCCAGGCTTCCACCCCGGATTGGGGGGGGGCTTTATTGTGATTTTATAAACTGACTGGCCAGTATAAAAATAAATTTTTAGGGTATTGTCAATACAAAAATCCCCCCTCCATTCTCAGCTGATAAAAAACCCGAAAAAAGCCAACCGATTCTTCACTTTTGAAAAATCAGAGTTTAGAACGATCATGTGATGATTCTCCGCCCGGATAACATATTTTTTTAGCATCTTGTCCGTTGTTAAAAGGGTCAAAAGTTCCCTGTCCGGTTTTACACGGAAAACAGACATGGCCGGAACCTCTTCCAGGGGATTCATCCGCGCGTAGACTTCCTTAAAAAAATCTTCCCAGATGGCTGGCGGTTTTTTAACAATGTTATCCCTGAAAAATTGTATTTTATTTTCAACATCCTTGTGGGTGTCACACTCTTTTAAAAAAGATTGATAATTGACCATATAGCTTGAACCATTGATTTGTTGGCCCACAGCCTCCAATGCCATTTGCTTTATAGGATTCTGTCCGTATATGGAAAGCATGGTTTTTTGTTCATCAATCTCAATCTTGGCTGATGAAATTGTTATCTCATTGATAAACCGCTTTTTTCGGCCAAGAATATAATTTCCAAACTCGGTCAGCTTTACGTATTTTAATCCGTCATAAATACTGAGCCAGGGTTTCTTGTATTGGCGATAAATCTTATTTTCGGGGGATGAATATCCAAGGGACACCATGCCTAAGGCCCCGAAAAGAAACATCATGGCCTTGACATAGGGAAGCGTGATAACATCATAGATAGAAAGCCTATGTATATGTTGTTTTTCCTGGCCGGCGTAACTAGCAGGACCATCCACTTGGATATAAAGGCTGTTGAATTCATAGGGCTCCAAAAAAGGATTAAAATTAATGCCATCATAAAATGTAGCCCTGGCAAGGTTGTCAGTGGAAACCCACTCTCCTTTAGGAAGTGAGTTTAAAATTTTTTTAAAATTCAGGCGTATCTGTTGTTCGTCACTACTAGGCCCAAGATCGTACATTTGCCGTTTGATATAACCAAAGACACTACGACTACTGTGGGCTGTAAAGTCTTTAAATGAAAAATAATGATTGATTCGATTCTTTATAAAGGCCGGCAGATCTTCCAGGTCTTTTGGTTTAAAGGCAGTGCAATTCAAAAATTCGGCAAGAAGGGTTGTTTTTAAATAAGCTAAGTCCTTGACGCCATTGGTGTAATATTCGTCAATCTTGCAGGCAGTTGCCATCTTTTTCAAGGAGCCCAAAAGGGGGGTGTTGCCGTTTTTATTGAACTTGAGATTTCCCTGGGCAATAAAGCTTAAAATAACAGGTAATTGTCGGAAAATCTCCTGGCTATCTTCATGGACTTTTTCAACCTGGGGCTGGATATCCTGCACCGGATCAAGGCGTCCAAAATCAGGTGCCGGCAATCGTTTTTGGATATGAGCGCTTAAATATCGATTGATACATATAAAATTCATATCACCCTTGTGATAGGACCAGTCCTTGCAAATCTGGAACATAAAATAGGCTGGATCTTTTTTCACAGCCTCCTGCAAAGGCATGGTTGTCTGTTGGTTTAAAACAGCGTCAGACCTATCTTGTTTCATGAGTGAGTCAAGCTTTTGTGCCAGCGTTTTTATTTCGCATTTTTCAAACTCCCACACGAACAGATAAAGCAGCGTTACCACCTGTCTGGGCAATCGTTCAAGAATCGTTTTAAATAAAAGATCATTGTTTATCGCAGCGGCAAGTATCCTGACAAAGGCGTCATTTGTATTTTGTTTAAGTGCTGTCAATGTATCTTTACTATATTGATTTTTATCCAGAAGATCGGGAATATGGCTTAAATAAAGTTCATAAACCATTTCCTGTAAAGGAAAATTACAATGCTGGTTGATGATCATCTCGGTTACGTTATAGGAAGCTTTTGGTTTTTTAGTTCTGTTGGCTCTGATTCTGCCTTCTCTTTTTCTTTCTAAAAAAGCGGTGTGGAAAAAAATATCATTTTGGTCTTTGTTTTCCATACCACAGGCTTCCCGGACCAGAAGATTTTTATCATAGGATAATTTTTCATACAGGGTTTTTGCCCAATTTATTTTTTTTACTTTTTTTGCTATGACAATTTTTGCCACACAGCTTCTTACACTGGGACTGGGGTCGGAAGCCATTCTTTCTATAAATTCAATAACTTCTGCCTGGGTAGGACCTATATCATAGCTCACGTTGACCATGTTTGCCTTTTGCTGCCATGAACCAAATTTTTCGATTCCCAGAATAGTTTTGATTATTTTTTCTTTATCTTTAAAATAAAGGCATGCTTCATGGGCCTTTTGTCGGGCATACCAGGCCAGGGGATGGGCCGTGTCAAATCCCAGGTTTTCAACCAAAAGTTCTGGTGTGGCTTCCATGGTTTGGAAAAAGCTAAAATGGATCAATGCCCTGAGGCGGTCCTCCATTTCACCCAAAGAAGAAAGAGAAAAGGAAAAACGTTCCCAGGTCCATTGGCTTATATCTTTTTGTATAAGCAAGGTTTCCAATTGTTTATGAAAACAAGCCGTGCATGCTTGTTGGTCGGTAATATTTCCGGTAAACAAAGTTGCCATTTTTTTACAGACAGGACATTCCCTTTGAAGGATTTTCCAGGGTTCCATGTCATTAATTTGATCAAGACGTATCATCATTGTTCTCATAGCATTACTCTCCCAGCAATAAATCGATATCAGCTTCCTCCATCTGTTTGATGGAGGCATTGTCACTGGCAATGAGGGAGTCAAATAACTCTTTTTTCTTTTCCTGAAGCTCAAGAATTTTCTCTTCAATGCTGTTCCGGGCAATGAGGCGGTAACTGAATACGGTATTTTTCTGGCCCATCCTGTGGGCTCTGTCAATGGCCTGGTTTTCAGCGGCCAGGTTCCACCAGGGATCAAATAAAAACACATATTCCGCAGCCGTTAGATTCACCCCCAGTCCCCCTGTTTTTAAAGTCATCAACAGGGCCTGGCAGGTATCATCCTCCTGGAACCGTTCCACAACATAGCTTCGGTTACGGGTGGCTCCGGTCATGACCAAATGATCAATTCCAGCAGCTTCCATGTCCTTGGAAACGCATTCCAGGGAATGAAGATAATTAGCAAACACCAGCACTTTGTGTTTGCCGGCCACGGCATCTGCCACATGGTCCATGAGAATTTCTCGTTTGGGAGAGATGATCTTATTCTCGCTCTTGATTTCGGGAATGGAAGCGATCTGGCGAAGCTCTCCCATGGCCTGGAGGATAAAAAGTTTGGATTTTTTCAGCCCCTTGGATTGGATTTCTTCTTTAATGGCTCTTTTGTACATCAGCCGTCTCTGGTTATAAAGACGGGCCTGCTCTTGGGTCATGTCCACATAAAGCGTTTGTTCCATTTTATCTGGAAGATCCTTTAACACTTCGGTTTTAAGCCGTCTCAGCACAAAGGGGTAAATTTTTTTTTTTAATTCTTTTACCACGGCTTTGTTATCCCCTTTCTGGATGGGATTCAGGTAATTTTTTGTAAAATCAGCAGTGGTACCAAACATGGCTGGATTTAAAAACCGAAACAAGGCATAGAGTTCCCCAATGTTGTTTTCAATGGGGGTTCCACTCAGGGCAAGGCGGTGGTCTGCCTGCAAGAGCATAACCGCCTTGGAAGTTTTGGCATTAATATTCTTGATATTCTGGGACTCATCCAGGACAACCATATGAAAGGGTTCTTCTTTTAATTGTTCAATGTCGTTTCTCACCATGGCATAGGTGGTCAAAATAATATGGTGTGTCAGGATTGTTTTGATATCCCGGGTCTGACCATAGTAAAGGGCAAAGGAGAGCTTGGGCGCAAATCGTTTGAGTTCATTTTCCCAATTAAACAAGAGTGTCTTGGGCATGACGATAAGGGTTGGCAGCTTTTGGCCAGGATAGACGGAAGCCAGAAGGGCAATGGTTTGGATGGTCTTTCCAAGCCCCATATCATCGGCAAGACAGCCGCCTAACTTGTGCTTATAGAGATAGGAGGCCCACCGAAACCCTTGTTTCTGGTACCCCCGAAGAGTGGCATTGATGGCAGGCAATCGTTTTTTGGAATTTTTCAATTTGTTAAATCCCAGAAAAATTTGCCGGGATTGGTTAAAGGCCTCTTTGGCAATTTTCTCTCCAATGAGTTCTTCCACCAGGGGAAGGTCAAAAAAAGAGACCTTTACACCGGATTTTTGTTTCTTGAAAATCCGGGCCAGTTTTTCCATGTATTCAGGGTTGATAACAGCGCTGGAACCGTCGCTCAACCGTACATAAGAATCTTTTTGATATTGTTTCAAAACATCATTAATGGTAAATTTTTCCCCGGCAAGGGTGAGGCTCGCATCTCCTTCAAGAAAATCAATGCCGTGGGCAAGGCGCAAATCCAGTTGGGGTTGAACATATTTCACCTTATAGGATTTGAGTTTTTCCGCCCCCATAACCGTGTACCTCGACAGCAGGGAGGAAAGTTCCAGGGTGATAAAGCGCTTTGCCAGATCTGGCTCAATGATGATAAAATTGTCCTGGATAAAAATAGCCTTGTCCTGTTTCAGGGCGCGGGCATGACGCTTTAAGGCCTTGTGGACATCATTAAAGCAAGCAGCAATATCACCGTGGACCAGGGGGCTTAAGGTAATGGTGTTTTCCATCTCATTGACCGATACGAGGCGATCCATTTCAAAATTATCAAAAAAATCAGGAGAAAACCCAGGATAGGTGGCCGATACCCTTAAATGCAGGGATTGATCCTTTGCAACATTTTCAAATATCACGGCAGGCCGGGTTGTTTTAGGATCTCCCTTGATAATAGTGTATCCGGAATAGGCTATCTCAATATTGATGAGGTTAGAAAATAATAAGGTCAGGTATTGTTCCAGAAGATCTAAATTTAAGGTGGTTTCAAACAAAGACAATGAATCAAAGCCTTTACCAAGCGGTTTGACGCAATAGATGGTATGGCCTGAAAGTATGTGGGTCTCTGTCACGGGGACCAAAGATACTATATGTTTTGACTCATGCCACAGCCCCATGTCGGTTTCAAGCCCTTTATCCGTTTGCACAATGGTGAGTCTGACCCGGGCATTTCCTGGGGCGAGTTCTATTTTTTTCCCTTTTTCATCAATAAAATGATCTGAAGAAAAAAGCAGGGAAAGCAGATAATCATTGCCATTGAGATAGAATCGGTTATCGGGTTGTTCTTCCCAGTCAATGGTGAAAGCATCCTGTTCTTTTACCCTGCTTATCTCTTTTAAAATACTTCGCTCAGGGCCGGAATAAAACTCATAGCCCGGGTTTACCTCTTTTCCAGAACCATCAATAATGGCAAGAGATATTCCCTTTTTTGTCGGAGCCATTCTAAAGGCCAGGGTTTCCGGAACCGTAAAATTGCGTATAACCGGACTTGTTTTTCGTAACACCTCAAACAGGGTGTCAATTTTTTGAACCATTTTTATACCCGATATACCCTCAAATTTTTTTTAAAATATTTAAGACAGGATTATACTGTTTTATACCCCATAGATCAATCCTTTGATTGATAAGATAGTGTTGTCAATGATATTGCGTTACACCCTGATTTTTCTGTAATAGGCTGATTATTATAACTTATAATACCATGTTTTCTTAGAGCTGACTATACTGACTGGTCAGTATGTGTTTGGGGCTGGGATGATGATTTAAAACAGGTAGAGATAAAATGAAAGATGCCATTCATCTGCTGAGCTATGACATTGGTACCACCGGTGCTAAAACCTGCCAGATGCAGGCTCTGGTTTTGGTGGATAAGGCTGGCCGAGCCGTCCGGAACCCCATGGGTTATATGGACGGCTGGTCCAAAAGTCTGTGTAACCGTTTTAATGTCAACCCGGATCATTTACCAAGGGTCCAGGAAGCCACGGACAGGTCCGGAGAACTTTGCGCCAGGCGGCAAAGGATCTGGGGCTTACAACGGGAACTCCGGTCTTTGGCGGGGGAGGGGACATCTCGTTGATTCCCATTGGGTCCGGCTGTTTAAATCTCAATGATACCCATATCTATGTGGGACTTCGGGTTGGGTGGTTGCCAATGTTGATCGAAGAATGGTGGATTTGAAAAATTTCACGGCCTCTATTTGTGGTGCGATCTCAGGTCATTACAATTATGTGGCAGAACAGGAAACATCGGGTCTCTGCCTTCAATGGGTCCGGGATCACCTGGCCCTGGATGAGATAGGTGTTTATCTGAGGGGAAACAAGACCCATGATGTTCTGGAAAATAATGATCTCTATGATTTAATGAATGAAAAGGTAGCGCAGATAGCGCCGGGATCAGGGGGGGGGGTATTTTTACTCCCTGGCTCTATGGAAATCGCTCCCCCCGGGAGGATCCCTTTGCCCGGGGCATGTTTTTTAATATTGGGCTGAATACAGGGAAAAGGGCATTAATTCGGTCTGTGCTCGAGGGTATCGCATTCCACAAGCGGTGGATGCTGGAAGCCATTGAAAAAAAAGTGCCCAAACAGGACAGCCTGCGGTTTGTGGGGGGAGGTGCCAAGTCAACAATTCTCTGCCAGATCATGGCCGATATCACCGGTCACAAGATAGAGGTGCCAAAAGACCCCCAGAATGTCGGGGCAGCCGGTGCTGCCATTATCTGCGGGTTGGGACTTGCGGCCATTTCCTCGGTAGAAAACGTCAAGGAGCTGATTTGTATTTCTTCCACCTATACCCCGGACAGCCAAACCCGGGATCAATATAACCGGATGTTTCGGGTGTTTAAACAGCTTTATCTTCAGAACAAAAAATTGTTTTGGGCTCTAAATAACGTTCCTAACCGTTGAGGGGCCGGGATCAGAGAATGTTAAGACGTGGACCCAGAATTTTGTGCCACAAGTCCTGTGGAAAGGATGGTGAAAACCGTTTCACTGATAAGATCAATTGTGTCCTTGTCCGGATTTTCCAGATGATTTGCGCACAGGGTATCAATCATACCCACGGCAGCCAGGGCAGACAGGTGGTGGGGAAGGGGTCGAAGATACCCTTTTTCTTCACCGGTTTTCAAGATATCTTCAATAAAGTGGATGAATTCTTTTCGAACCTCTTTGATTTCCAATCGCACCTGGTCATCAATACTGCAAGACATTTCATTGGCGTAAATCCGGCTCACTTCACTATGGGAGATATAGAGGCGGACAATGCAGGCGACAAGTTTTTTTAGATGGGCCATAAAGGGTAGATCCGACTCAAGTTCTTCTTTGATTTGGGCCATTATTTTGTTCAGTCCCTGGGTGACGGTGGCAGAGAAAAGTTTGGATTTACTGGAAAAATTATAATAGAGGGTGCCTTTGGCAACCTTAGCCCGGACAGCGATCTCATCCATTGTTGCCTGGTGAAACCCTCGTTGGGAAAAAACAATGCCGGCAGCTCCAAGGATTTGGTCTTTTTTTAATTCTTTTTTCATGGGGCAGTTATATTTTACGAACTGAGCCCTGTCAATTAAAAAAACTGACCGGTCAATACAACTCGTCAAATTGACGGGTCCATAAAAAAAGTCAAGGAGCGCAAGGGAAAGTGAAGAAAAAAAATGCTGCTTTTTTTGATGTGGACGGAACCCTGATCTATGGGGAAAGTCAGGCATTGGAAGCCAAATTTATTCTAAAAAATAAAATCCCATCATTGGCATATATGGGGAAAATTTTGCTGACCCTTTTTGCCCAGGAGGAAAAATAATCTGTGGTTCGTGGATTTGCCAGGGAAATGGAAATTGACCTGGACCATAGCTTTGCATACTCGGATCATCACGCAGATATTCCCTTGCTTGAAAGTGTCGGGCACCCGGTTGCCATAAATCCCACAAAACAGCTTGCCGCCTGTGCCAATGAACGGGGGTGGCCCCTGTATCGGTTTTAGTGAGTGGCCAGGGCTTTGGGATACTCAGGATAAAGGGTGTTGAGAAAGGTTTCAACCTCCTGGAACACTTCTTTGGCAATGGGCCCCCGGATAATTCCGTGGAGATGGAAATCAATTTCCCTGTAATGGGAATCCATACGATTGATACGCTGAAAAATTTTTAGCCCGCTTTGCCCATCCACCTTTGGATCATTTTTGCCCTGGATAATCAGGGAGGGAATTTTAAGGGTTGAAAGGGAATCATATACCTTTTTCATGAGGGCCTTTACCTCCACAATGCCTTGTATGGGGCAGTGGTGGTAATTGATCTGGGGATTGTCCGGATGATTTGGTGCATAGCGTTTTGCCAATCGGGCCATGCCCAATTGGATTGCAACTTGATTCCATGCGTGGAGAATTTTTACAAACTTTGTGGAAACCCCTTTGAACTTAAGGGGGGCAGAGATGGATATGACCCCATCAAAGGCAGTGGGGTTTTGGATGGCCTGGTAAAGCGCGAGTCCTGCCCCGGTGGAAAAACCGCCGATCACCATTCGTTTGCAGCAGGTTTTGAGGATATCAATTCCACGATCCACGGATTCTATCCATTCGCCATAATGCCGGGTCGAAAGATCAATTGGAGAGGTGCCGTGTCCGGCAAGCCTTGGCACATGGACGGTATATCCCTTTGAATATAAAAATTGGGCCCATTGCCGAACCTCTTCCGGTGCTGCCATTAAGCCGTGGACCAGAAGAATCCCCGCCTTTGGTGAAGCATTGCGTAAAAGAAAGGGTTCTCCAATATTTTTTGGCTTTGTTTCGCCGTTTAAAAAATGGGCTTGATACTCCCGTTTAAAGCGCTGGCATTCCTGGTCAAGAAGATTTTTGCCGATCACTCCTCTTCCTTCTTTTGTCGGGTTAGGTGCTTTCATTTTTAAACCTGCCGTTGGTGTCTGATGAACTCCTTTAGGCATGGAAACGCTAAGGGTAAGGGTATGCTGATGATTTAAGCGTAGGTAACGATTTCAAAATAGAGCCGATAAATCATGGCATAGTGGAGGACACCACCGATGAGAATCAGGACATGAAACAATTCATGAAAACTAAATATTCCCGGAACAAGCCGGGGTCTTTTAAGGGCATAAATTAGACCGCCCAGAGTAAAGGCAGTCCCACCGGCAAATAATAACACTTCCTGGGATAGGGACATGTTTGAAAGTATTTGTTTCATGGGAAGAAGGACGGACCAGCCCATGATAATGTAGATGAGCACATAAAGGGCCCTGGGTGCCCGGGGAAAAAATAATTGGGAGATGACCCCAAAGCCTACCAGTCCCCACTGGATCCCGATCATGGTCCAGCGCCAATTTCCTTCCAGGCAAAAGTAACAGATGGGGGTGCAGGTTCCGGCGATCATAAAGAAAATAGCCAAACGGTCCATTTTCCGCCAAAAGGAAAGCTCATTTTCTTTCTTTTTAAATCTATGGTAAAGGGAACTGGCAGAAAAAAGGAAGACACAAGATAGTCCGTAAATAATGGCTGTGATCAGCATAGAGGCTGAATGGCTTGCCACCCTTGCCAAATAGATGGTTCCCACAAGGGCTGCAATACCCCCTGCCAGATGGGAATAAAAATTAAAGGATTCCTGCAGTCTGACGCCCATATTTTCTCCTTTCCAGGTCCCCCCTTATGTATCAGACAGGAGGAATGGTTCATAAAATCTATAGCTTACTTATGACTATAAAATAATACTATTTTATAGTCATAAAATACAAGGAAAATTGTAGGATTACATTTGTTTTACATCTATTTGTCTGGATGCCAGGATCATTTTTGATTTTTTGAGGCCCAGGCTCAGGAGAATATTAATAAGGGCAAGGCCGATAAATATCATCATGGCAGGGGTTATCCCCACTAAATTCATAAAAACGATGAACAGGATTCCGGACACCTGGCCCGTGAAAAGGAGCAGGCCCTGGGAGATGGATTCAGGTGCGGGGCGTGTGACTTCTGCACAATATTGAAACCCCACCGGAGCCCCTGCCCCCAGAAGAAAGAAACCCAGTATAAAGGCAAAAACAAAAAACACCACCCAGCGGTATGGATATACGTGAATTTTCTCTTCCAGCATCGGTTTTTCTCCTTTTTGCAGTTTAGAAATGAGTGAATTGCAAAACTGACCGGTCAGTCTGGAACATTATATTTAAGATTCAGCGATGTCAACAAGAATAGTTATTCCTCGGCATCGGAGTCTTCTCTCGTCTGCCTCGGTCTTATTTTGATAAATAGCAGTGTTGTTTATTCAAATCAAAATTTGCCTGGGATAACCCTGTCGGTTTTTTTAATGTTCTGTCTTTTTTCCCTGCATCAATTCGAGCAGCTCCGATACAGATAATTTGCCCGCAGTCTCGCTACCGGCCAGAAGGCTTTCAGCAAGATCCCTTTTTTCCTTGTGAAGATCGACGATCCGCTCTTCTATGGAATCTTTAACCACCAGGCGGTAAACCGTTACCGGACGGGTTTGGCCGATGCGATGGGCCCGATCCGAAGCCTGGTCTTCCACTGCCGGGTTCCACCAGGGATCCATGTGGATCACATAATTTGCAGCCGTGAGATTCAGCCCGGTTCCGCCGGCCTTGAGGCTGATGAGGAAAAAGTCCCCCTCCCCATTTTGAAACGCATCGATCCTCTGTATGCGTTTTTTTGCCGAAGTGGAACCGTCCAGATATTGGTAGCTGATGTTTTCTTCGTCCAAGGCCCTGCGTAAAATGGACAGATGACCCACAAACTGGCTGAATACCAGCGCCTTGTGCCGGCTATCCCGCAATCCTTTTATGGTATCCATGAATACTTTTAATTTTGAGCTTTCAATATTGGCATCGGGCAATACCAGGGAAGGGTTGCAGCACAGCTGGCGCAATCTGGTTAATTCCGCCAGTATCTGGAAATGTTTTTGTGCCGGGGCATTCTCATCTGTTTGATGAATTTTTTCAATGGATTTAAGGCGTTGGGCTTCATAGAGGATGGCTTCGTCACGGCTCATTTCCACCTGGAGGGTAATTTCGGTTTTTTCCGGCAGCTCTTTGAGAACTTCTGTTTTACGGCGGCGGAGGATAAAGGGGCGAATCAGTTTTCTGAGGCGGTGGGATGCCTCCTTGTCCTGATTCCCTTCAATGGGAATAACAAACATCTGTTTGAACCGGTAATAGCTTCCCAAAAGCCCTGGATTCAAAAAATTGAAAAGTGTCCACAACTCGTCCAATCGGTTTTCCACAGGGGTTCCCGTGGTGATTAAACGAAATTTTGCCTTTAATGCCATGGCGGCTTTTGACCGCTTGGTTTTCCTGTTTTTAATGGCCTGGGCTTCATCCAAAACAACGATCTGCCAATCAATCGTTGAAAGTTTTTTTGCATCGATCGTGAGAAGACCGTAACTGCAGATAACAAGATCATAGGGGGCCAGCTCGTCCAGCATTTGCTGTCGGTTTTTGCCGCCAAAGAGAAGGGGATTGAGGGTTGGGGTAAAATTTTGGCATTCTTCCTTCCAATTGTTCATGACCGACAACGGTGCCACCACAAGTGTCGGGCCTTTGGACCCATTGACAAGAATGGACGCCAGGGATTGCACTGTTTTCCCAAGGCCCATATCATCTGCCAGGCATCCCCCGACATTCCAGTGGGCAAGCTTGCACAGCCAGTTAAAACCTGTGATCTGGTAATCTCTGAGTCTGGCCTGGAGCGTGTCGGGAATTTTGGGCTCAATGGTTTCCTTTAGGCTTTTGCAATGGGATTTCCAGGCAAGGTCGGTTTCCAGTGCTCCCGCCTGATCCGTGAGTTCTTCCATGGCCGTTGCCGCCAGGGGCGAAAACAGCAATCCGTCTTCATGGGGGGTTGAATAGGCGTTTAATTCCTCCAGCCGGGATTTTAATCCCCTGGTAATGGCTAAAAACGTACCGTCATCCAGGGTGACAAAACGGCCGGTTGAGGATTCCAGAAGATCCATCAGCCGGTGCAGATCAACCGTGGTATCATCCTCCAGCAAAAGTTTCCCCGTGGCCTTGAACCAGTTTCTTTCTTTTTTCAGGGTCAGGGAAAAATCGGAAAAAGAGGCGCTGGATCTCAGTTGAATTTTTTGCCCCCGGGGCCACTTTAATATTGG
This sequence comes from Desulfoconvexum algidum, assembly GCF_055382125.1. Taxonomy (NCBI): domain Bacteria; kingdom Pseudomonadati; phylum Thermodesulfobacteriota; class Desulfobacteria; order Desulfobacterales; family Desulfobacteraceae; genus Desulfoconvexum; species Desulfoconvexum algidum. Next base: position 1,702,433 of record NZ_AP042394.1, read on the forward strand.
TTTTGCCTCACAGGTTTTTAATTCCAGGAGCAGCTCAAGGGCTTGTTCCGGTTCTTCCACCACCCATTCTCCGCCCACAGCTTCCATCTGCTCCAGGGTTGGACAGGCATCAAGGATGATTCGCTCATTCTTTTTTTCCAGGGCAAGATCACGAATAACCCTGGCTTTTTTACCTTCAAGATCTGACAGAACATGGCATCCTCCCTCTCCCGGCCTGAAATATGATCCAGCCCGCCCAAAGGGCCTGACCCGTATTTCCATTTTAATCCCTTCATGCCAGGGGATCAGGTGTACATGGGGGGTTGGATCAGCCGCCATTGGCACAAGGAGTTGCATCCCTTCCGCTTCTATGTCTGAATTAACGGTGAGAAATGCTGAAACAGCCGCAATTGCCTGGCCGACCCGCTTTTTCTCTTTTTTGGGTATGATCAAGCCCCCTTCCCCGACAAGGCGGGAAATGTTGATATGCTCTGTGGAAAAACACACTACCTTAAACCGGGTGGCGGTTTCCCTTAAAAGTGTGACAAAGGTCCTCTGGTCAACCGGCCTGGGTTCCATGCTGATATAAAGCTTTTCGTCAACGTCTCGCAACCGGACTTCCGGGGCCCCGCTGACAAATTCAATGGGGGTATTCAACTCGTTTTCAAGAAAAATCAATGGGTGGTTCACAAGGGCAGGCAATGCTTTTTCCAGATCTAAACAAAACCCTGTATCCTTATAATATCCAAATGAGTCATGGCGGATCTCTTTCACAATGGCGGTGCAAACACTATGATCTTGAGGGGTGAGCCAATCCAGCCTGAGGTAAGTGTCCCCGAGGGTTGACAAGGGGATGGGTTTTCCCTTTGTCCATCTGCCGGTTTTGTTTATTTTCTGGATACGGGGGGTAAGTTGGCAACTTCGGTCGTTTTTATTATATCTCAGTTGCCAGATCAGTCGTTGCTTGGCCCTGTCGTCAAGCCCATAGGCATCATTTTCCCCATGTTCTCCCATGCGAATCATTGATATGAGAGCCTTTTCCCAACCGGAAACAGGGCTGAACAGGTTGACAATGGTTTTTGTTCCCATTGCTTCATGGAGGGTTTGTGCTTTGGCTATGTTGACACTCGTCTCTCTTCCCAACCGGGCAAGCAATGCACAGATTTCAGCCGTCAGCCAGTCGTAACGGCAATCCATTGTCATTTCCCGAATTTTTTCCAGCAGGTAGACATACGGTTTTGCTCTGGTTTCCTGGAGCCAGCTCAAAATTAAAATTGCAAAAAAAGCAATCCTTGGGTTTCTCATGGAGATGAGAGTTTCCGGAAAAATAAAGGGTTCGAAATCTTTCCCAACTTGTGCATAAAACAAAGGCAACATGGCCTTTGAGAGTATCTCCATGGACAAATTATTAGACTCACGGTCGTCTAAATCAAGAATACAGCGGATTCCCCACTGAAGATCTTCTGCTTCTTCACTTCCCAGCAGGGCAAGCAGTAAAAAAAAGAAATTATCTCCCTTTGGAGAATATTTTTGTTCCGCCATGATTGCCAGGGCTTGTTTGAAAAGAATCAATGCGGCCCCGTTGTTTCCACAAATCAATGCTGATTTCCCCTGCTGGAAAAGGTGGTGCGAGTCTGTATCCTTAAATTCGGATAACAATTTTTTGTGCAGGTTCAGCTGGCCTATCATAAAATAATGATCCAGTACCCGGTATTCTTTGTCTGATCCGGGGAATTGGGATAAAAGAGATTCTCCTAGAACCATGATTTCCGGAGCAGGGATCATTTTATGTTGTGCGTCATCTAACATATATCCCAACACCTTCCACCTGATGGACAAGTTTACCCTCTCCATCAGTTTGGGAAGGAAAGGGTGGTTGAAAAGCGATAGAAAGGGGGGGGGATTTTCCCTCCAAAATTTTTTGATTTTTTTCCCGGAACGGTAGACAAGGTCCAGATCGGCAAATTGTTCGTCGGTGAATACAGCAATCAGGACGGCCCTGTGAAATTCTTTTATGGTATTAAAGGTATAACGTTTTTCTTGGGCAGGTTTAAACAGGGGGACAGTGGCTAAAACCGCTGGTGCAATTACCTTGAACCTGTCTTCGGTCACCAGGTGCTCAATGGTTTCTAACCATAAACCGTCCTGGCAGGTGATACCGTTTTCATCGTGGATAATAGAACCGTTTTGAGCAAGATCGGTTAAAAACGGACGGATGGTTTTGTATGAAAGCAGCTTATTTTTTTTATCCTTGTATCCCAGACGATTCATGCAGTCAATCAGGTCTGTTTGTCTGAGTTCAGAAACTTGTACCGCAAGGATCTCAATGATGACCTCTATTTCTTTTTTGGGCGTTTGGTTTTCTATTATATCTTTAGAATTACCTGCTTCCATTGTTTTTTTGATCCTTTGAGTCTTATTTTTAAAAGCTGTATACCATCAGGAATAGATGGGTTTGACAAAGAGAGTTCAGGCATAAGCGTAATTATCACAGATCAGGCTTCTTCATGAATCAATTATCAATAAAATATGTGTGAAAATGACAATGACAGAAAATATATTTGATTTTTAGAATGATCATTCCCTGGATAGTATTTCCGGGTAGCCTGGTTTATATTATAGGTTATATATCGGCCAGGCGCTGATCATACATGGAGCCCACGCCATACTCATTGCGCCGCATGAATTTATCCAGTGAGGGGCCAATGAGCTGCATTTCGGTGTTTTTTTTCTGGACATCCTGGGCAATTCTCATCTCTTTTGTGCAGCCGGTGCTGTAGGTTGAGTCCTTTCCAATCCATTCCGGGGGAACTTTTTTGTTCATCAGGGCAAAACTGTCGGTGATATCGTCTGCTGTCTGGAACCGCCAGATATCGATATAGCCGCTTCTCTGGACAATTTCCCACATATACATGAGATCATCTGCATCCATGCCGGGTTCATAATATTTGGAAGGATTGATGATAAAAAGATCGGCAGACAATTGGTTTAAATCCTGGATAAAGAGCCCCATGATTTCCTTGGCCACATCGATCTTGCCGGGTATGGAACCGATGATACCGCTGTAAAACATTACGGTCATGTTCCGGGCCTTGGCTGATTTCATCTGGTCTATGATTCTGTTTGCTTTTTCTTCTAAATCTGTATGGGAAAAATTTATAAAATCAGGGTGTCGGGGTTTAAAGGTGATGGACAGTCCTTTGTCGTCTGGACTGATATTGATGATGTCCCGGGTGAATTGAAAATGGGTGTCGATCAGCCGGGTTTTTTGTTCCCTTCCCCTTGAGATCACACAGTCTGCTTCTTTGAAAATCCGGGAAAAGGTGATGGATGTCAGGAGAAGATTCAATGTCTCCTGGGTGCCGTCGGAGATCACATAGATATTTTCATCCTGCTTGAGAAGTTGGACCAGTTTGTTTTTTCCGATGGTTTTTTCATGGATAAACTGGGCGGTTTCAAGGGCTTTTGCCAATATCGGGTCTGTTCGGGTATCGGTGAGGGATATTTTCTTGAAAAAAGGCGTCTCTTTAACGGCAAGAATAACGGTGTGGCCCAGATTTGCTAAAAAATTGGCAATGAAAATGTCCACCAGTGCAGCACCTGATTCATCCAAGAGCCAGAGAATTTTACTTTTCGGGGTATGGATCAGTTCTGTCAGACAGGCCATTCCATTCCCTGAGATTTGGGTGTTGAAAATGGTTTTGATCTGGGACAGGGTGGGAATCTCAAAATTTTCCCCGGTCCATAAATGGGGGGCTGACAGGAGACTTAAAAGCCGGTGAAATTCGATCTCCTTTATTTTTTCCCTCAGCTCATACAAGGACAGATTGTTGATATTTTCTATGGAACCGTTTATCTGATTCAAGGCTTTTTTAAAGGTTTCAGAGGTTAAGAGTTTTTTTACCCGGCTATTCTCCTTTTTCTTTTCATCAAAACAGGGATTTTCAATATGGGTCCGGCTTAAAAAGATTTTACACAGCCTTTTTTCAAGGCGTGAAGGGACGAGAAGACCTGTTTCTATCTCATGGTCATATTTTATTTTTATCAGGGATTTTAGAAATTGCCGGTCATAGTCCGAATCAATGAGGTCATCCACCAGTTGAATGACCTTATCATAGACACGCTGGTACTTTTCTTTAAGAAAGTCAGGGTAATTGCGGGACATGATGGCGTCAAACATTTTATCAGAGCAAGGATAAAATCGTTCATTATTTTCCGGATAGACCATAAACTCAATTTGTTCCAGGGTGCTGACTTTTGTGGGGTAGGCAAAGGGGTCAATATGATTTTCAAGAAAAAATGCGGTGAACCAGGCATCAACGTCGGGGTCTTTTCCGATCTGTATGGGGGTAAAGCCGTTATGGGTCATGGGATCTCCTTAATATAGGTTCAGGCAAAGAATGTATCACCTCAGTACCGATTTTTCAAATAATCTCTTTTCAATTGCCTTGACTTTGCCGGGTATCAGGGGGTATTTTTATGGAGATGAATCAGAAAACTGCATTTAAAATACTCGGGCTCGGGCCAGGGGCATCCCTTCCCCAGGTAAAAAAAGCCTTCCGGGATTTGGCAAAACAATTCCACCCGGACCGTTCTCCCACTGATGAAACTTTGCCGGCTCCGGCAGAGGCCAGATTGAATCGTATGAAAGAGATTAACCAGGCATTTCATTTGCTGGCGCCCTTGTTGACCCGACCCGATGCATTGACGGACAAAGCATCAACCGATATACCGCCATCTTTTAAGGCAAAGAAGGCCAGGGCCTCAAGCGACAAGGACTCAAACGACAAAGACATCTGGTTTTTGGATATGCTAGAAAGGCTCAAAAAGAGATTCGCATTGTACAGGAAACCCGGCAATCAGCCAAATCGTTTTGTTCAACCGCCGATAAAACCAAGGGAACGACAGAAAAAAAACCCCATAAAAAAAGCCCGGTTTGCTGCGATTTTGAATACCCTTCACCCTGATGGAACTGTGGATAAAACAATGGACCGCGGCCGGTATTTCAGGACTCGGTCACGGGATTCCAGGGACCTTTCCCGGGTTGCAGATGCTCACCCCTACAATCGTTTTTTAAAGTATATGGCCCTAAAAAAACAAATCGATGCCAGGAGACGGCCTAGTGGAGAACAAAATTATAGTAGAATTGAAAAAATAGGGCCTGTCACCCGGGTAAATCCCATTGGGAATAAACATAAACCTTGAGGCTCTTTTTTGCTAAATGGTAATGGCACCAAGGGAGTGGCCTGTTTTTAAATCCCAAATCTCAGCTTTGAAGCGATCAATGATACCATAGGTGTAGACCTTATTTCGTGGGTTTGTGAGGCTCCCCGGGTTCATGAAAATCCGGGACCCTTTTTTTTCTAGAAAACAGCAATGGGTGTGGCCGGAAATGATGATATCGGTCTTCTCTGGAATGGGGAGGGTGCCATGGCCGTGGTGTAAAAAAATATTTTTTTCAAATCTGGTGAATTCGAGTGTTAACCCGTATCCGGGAAAAAAAGAAGGGACATCACAATTGCCGTATACATAATAAATTGGGGAGCGTTTTTGTATCGCTTCTCGGATAAATTCAGGTTGAAAGTCGGTGTGGGAATAGTTTCCGTAACGGGTATCAAAAAGGTCCCCTGCAATGACCAGGCAGTCAGAGGGTTTCATCAATGCCTCGATGGTCATCCAGGTATTCAGGCTGCCATGTATGTCTGCCGTGACAAACAGCCGGGTCATGGTGTCAGACCTTTTAAGGTGTTCCCCATTTTTTTCAAGGCCCCAATCCGCTCCAGAATCGGTGGGTGGGAATAGTTTAAAAAGACATAAAAGGGATGGGGGGTAAGGTTTGCCAGATTGTGGGCACTCAATTGCTTCAATGCCGTGACAAGGTGATGGGGGGACCCGGTGGTAATTGCAGCAAATCTATCTGCTTCATATTCATCTTTTCGGGAGGAAATCTGCAGGATCAGTGAAAGAAACAGATCAATGGGAGAAAAGAGCATACCAAAAAATATTAAACCGGCATAGATGGAAAGGTTGTCCACAAAAAAGGCATGGAACAGCCCTTCTTGGGATATGAACAGGGAAATGAGAAAAAAAATAATCCCCATTTGAAGGATGCTGACCACAAGGCGTTTGATAATATGTTTTTTTTTGAAATGCCCCATTTCATGGGCAATAACACACACCAGTTCTTCAACACTCTGCTGCTTGATCAAGGTGTCAAAAAGGACGATTCGTTTGTTTCGCCCAAAACCCGTAAAAAAGGCATTTGATTTGCCGCTTCTCTTGGAACCGTCCATGACAAAAATATGGGTGAGTGAAAAATCAATGGACCTGGCATAGCGGAGAATGGCCTCTTTTAAAGGACCCTGTTCCAGGGGGGTGAATTTGTTGAAAAGCGGCATGATCCAGGTGGGAACTATATATTGTATCGCCATGATGAACAGGATGCTTGCCATCCAGCACAGGAGCCAGGCCAGGGGGCCGAAGGATTCAAAGAACCAGAGAATCAGGGATAGAAAAAAGCCGCCTATAATCAGTGACAAAAGAATAGATTTTATAAGATCTTTAAAAAATAATCCAGGGGTTGTTTTATTAAACCCAAATTTTTCTTCGATGACAAAGGTGGAATACAGACTGAAAGGCAGGGATATCACAAGCTTTAAAAGCAGTAAGATCCCAATAAATACGAGACCTGTGATAATTGAGTTTTGTCCAAGCCCTCTGACAAAGGTATCCAGGACACCAAATCCCCCCCCAAACCAAAAGGTCAGCAAAATGACAAGGTCAAAACTTTCAGTAATGAATCCAAACCGTGTATTGACCTTCAGGTATTCTTGGGATCTGGTATATTTGTCTGTGTCATAAACATCTGAAAACTCATGGGGCAGGTTTGGGTTCAGGTATCGAATGTTGAGATATTCTGCCAGGCTGTTAATCAAATATCCTATTATCAGAGTTGCCAGGATAAGGGTGGTAATGAAGTGCTCTGAAAAAAACATGAAGGTCAGCTATCCTTTATCTTTTCTGCAATGATGGTTTTTGTTAATGCCATAAAAAGTACTCCCGCAAGACATTTGCCTTTTAAAAAATAATCGTTAAAATACGTTAAAACCTCGGGGGTTGTCAAGGGATAACCCCCCCCCTGGCATTGCCACTGATTTGGTGGCATCCACAAATGCAGAGGGCATGGAAGATCGGGTTCACAATAGATTTGTCTCAACAAAGTGTTTAATTTTGTATTGACATTGATAAAGAGCAGGTATATTTTTCTCCCTCGTGATCGTCTGAATTCGACTGAAACATTTTTTCATCCCCTTCAGTATACGACCCAAAGAATGTTAACTCAAGGTGGATAAAAATAATGGCGCTTTTTGAATGGGCCATGATTACATTATTGGCAGGCATATTGTCTTTGCCTTTAACCGGTCGTGGGGTATTGGCAAATACAATGGGGGCACTGTTTTCGGTTGTCGGGGCTGTTTTAGCCTTTGTATCCGGTGTCTATGCCGTTTTAGGGGATGGTTTCGATTTCATTTTGCCATGGGGGCTCAAGCTTGGCGCTCTTCACCTGAAAATGGACCCGCTCTCCGGTTTTTTTGCCATGGTGATTGCCCTTGTATGCGGACTCTCCGCCATGTATGGCAAGTCCTATCTTGCTGTTTATACCGATAAGAAACACCTGGGATGGTGCTGGTCTTTTTTTTTGCTGCTGATGTTCGGTATGATGCTGGTGATCACTGCATGGGACGGTGTCCTTTTCCTGATCGCCTGGGAGATCATGTCGGTATCCTCTTTTTTCCTTGTTATTTTTGAATCTGAACGCCCCGGTGTGCTCAAGGCCGGCTGGACATATCTGGTTGCCACCCATCTGGGAACCGCCTGCTTAATGGTGATGTTCATGCTGTTAGGTAGTTCTCATTCCTATGATTTTAATGTTGTTCATGTGTCCGGTGCCCTGGCCACCCCAGTGTTTATACTGGCATTTATCGGTTTTGGGACCAAGGCGGGATTTTTACCCTTCCACGTCTGGCTGCCCGAAGCCCATCCGGCTGCTCCCTCCCATGTATCCGCCGTGATGAGTGCCGCCATGATAAAAACCGGCATTTACGGTATCCTGCGAATCTGTATCCTTGTCGGACCTGTCCAGGTCTCCTGGGGATGGACATTGATTATTTCAGGTGCGCTTACCGGTCTTTTCGGTGTGCTTTGCGCCTTATCCCAACATGATCTGAAACGGCTTTTAGCCTACAGTAGTGTAGAAAATATTGGGATTATCACCATCGGTATCGGTCTGGGGTTTTTAGGCCTTGCCACCGGCCATCCCGTTATCGGACTGTTGGGGATAAGCGGGGGGATTTTGCATGTCATGAATCATGCCATATTTAAAAGCCTTTTGTTTTTCGGAGCCGGTGCTGTTCGGCATGCCACCCACACCCTGGATATGGAAAAGATGGGGGGATTGATGAAACAGATGCCTGTAACCGGGACAACTTTTATCATTGCCTCTGCTGCAGTCTGTGCCCTGCCGCCGTTTAATGGGTTTATCAGCGAATTTTTAATTTATTTTGGCTCCTTTTCATCATTGTACAACACAAAAGGAACCTTTTCCGTACTGGCTAGTGTGACGGTAATCGTTGCCCTGGCCCTTATCGGTGCTTTGGCGTTGGCCTGTTTTACAAAGGCTATTGGAATTGTGTTTTTGGGAGAACCAAGGACAACCGGTATCCAGAATGCGAAAGAAGCAGGATGGATGATGAAAATGCCCATGGTTATTTTGTCGGGGTTATGTCTTTTTATCGGACTTTTTTCTTCCCAGGTGATCTTGTTTCTGGACCCGGTTTTTAAGACGATCATGGTCGAGAGTCCATTGGTTGCTGTATCGATGGAACCGGCTTTTTTCCCCCTCGTCATGATCTCCAGGGTGGGGGCCGGTTTGATTCTGGCAGTATGCCTGCTGGCATTGGTTAAGAACAAGATGTTAAAGAGCCGCATTGTGGAGAAAGATTCCACCTGGGGGTGCGGGTATTCCTGTCCAACTGCCAGGATACAGTATACGGCATCTTCTTTTGCCGATCCTATTGTCTCCATGTTTGACAGTATTCTTTGTCCTGAAAAAAAAATAATAGCAGACGCGGGATTGTTTCCAACAAATTTTATGCTTGAGACCCACCCAAAAGATATCTTTATGCACCGGGTATACCGTCCGGTATTTTCTCTGATTGAATATTGTGCGTTAAAACTTCACTGGCTGCAGCGGGGGTACAACCAGCTTTATATCCTCTATATTGTCATTACGATGCTGGTATTATTGTTCTGGATACTCTGGTTTTAGAGGAAAATATGAAAATAACCGTCATTATTCATGTGATCGCAGCGCTTTTACTGTCTCCCCTTCTTTTGGGAATGGTTATCAGGGTCAAGGCTTTTTTTGCCGGCAGAAAAGGCAAACCTCTTTTGCAGGTATATTATGATTTGGCAAAGCTTTTGCAAAAGGGCGCTGTTTACAGCAGCACCACCACATGGATATTTAAGGCATCCCCCCTGGTGATTGTCCTGGTCGGCATCATCGGTGTCATGGTGGTGCCCCTGGGACAAACCCCCGGGCTTTTGGCCTTTCCCGGAGATATGATCCTTCTGGTGTATCTGTTTGGCCTGTCACGGTTTATCACCGTTCTGGCAGCACTGGATACAGGCTCGCCCTTTGAAGGCATGGGCGCAAGCCGAGAGGTTCAGTTCTCCCTCCTGGCTGAACCGGCTCTCCTGCTGGGCCTTTGTGCCTTAAGCGCCCTGGGTGGCGAGATGTCTATGAATACCATGGTAACCTCTCTTCAGGCCGGTACTCGGCCGGTTCTGGCCGGTGCTATTTTTATTGTTCTTTTGGCGGAGAATTCAAGAATTCCCTTTGATGATCCCACAACTCACCTGGAATTGACCATGATCCATGAGGTCATGATTCTGGACCACAGCGGCCCGGACCTTGCCTTGATCGAATATGGGGCCGCTTTAAAATTTTGGGCCTATGCATCTTTAACCGCAAGCCTTATCGTCCCCCAGGGGATTGAGGGTGAGTGGACATCCCTGGTTGCAGGACTGATGGCCTTAATGGTCGTGGCCGCGGCAGTCGGGATCATTGAATCGATCATGGCCCGGTTACGGCTGACCCGGGTTCCCCAGCTTTTGGTCGGGGCCACCATCTTGTCTCTTATCAGCCTGATCTTGATTATAAGGTAATAAAATGAATACCCTATTTAGTTTTCTGGTCATTGTTTTAATTTTATTAAATTTCAGACTCTTGAGTTCAAGCCGCCTGATCCCCTGTATCCGTATCCTGGTGGCCCAGGCTGTGATTCTTCCCGGTGTGGCCTTTATTGCCCACCATGGGCATATGGCGCTCCATCTTTATATCATGCTGTCTGTTAATATTGTTTTAAAGGCGGTCATCCTGCCCTGGATGCTGACCCGTGTTGTTCAAAAGGCCATGATTTCCAGGGAGTTGGATCCCTTTGTCGGATATACGCCGTCCTTGATTATCGGTGCGATGCTTTTGGGTATCAGCGTATTGATTTCACAGCCGCTTTCGCTATCCCATACCCTGGTCGAAGATTTTTTTCTCCCAGTATCATTGTTTACGCTTTTTACAGGGTTGTTTCTCATTATTGCTCGGAAAAAGGCCATCACCCAGGTGCTGGGATATATGGTCATGGAAAACGGTATTTATACCTTTGGCGTGGCCATGGCCATCAATGAACCGTTTATCGTTGAACTCAGTGTATTGCTGGATATCTTTGTCGCCGTGTTAATCATGGGGATTGCCATTTTTCATATCAGCCGGGAATTTCACCATATTGATACGGACAAATTATCTGTTTTGAGGGATATATGATGATCATCCTTTTGCTGGCTGTTCCGGCTGTGCTGGGCCTTTTTTGTCTGATTTCCCGCAGCAGCAGTCTTTGCCGGTATATCTTATGCGCATCAGCCGTTTTTCATTTCATTCTGGTTATTTTGCTGGGGATGGATCACACCGGCACCATCGCCTCCGGCTGGATCGGTCTGGATGATACCGGGCTTTTGTTCTTGGGCATCACCAGCCTGCTTTTTTTAGGGTCATCTGTTTATACATTCGGATATCTCAAATCAGAAACCAAAAATGAAAAAAAAGATCTTGAAGAACACTTTTTTTTCAAAAACAGCCACAATTCAGTTTTTGTCGGCTGCATGCTGTTCTTTTTGTCCACCATGACGCTTGTGACCGTTAGCCGGCACCTAGGTCTCATGTGGGTCGCCATTGAGGCGACGACGCTTTCCAGTGCCCCGCTGATTTATTACCACCGGCATCACAGAAGCCTTGAGGCGGTCTGGAAATATATTTTGATCTGTTCGGTGGGCATTGCACTTGCCATGCTGGGTAATTTTTTTATTGTTGTTGCCGGATCCCATATTGAGGGTATCGGTAATTTGCTGGGCCTGGATGATCTGTTGAGCCATGCCCGGGAGTTGAATCCAATCTGGATGAAGGCGGCTTTTGTTCTATGCCTTGTGGGATACGGCACTAAAATGGGGCTGGCCCCCATGCACAATTGGCTGCCGGACGCCCACAGCGAAGCCCCGTCCTCGGTATCTGCCCTGTTATCCGGTGCACTTTTAAATTGTGCATTTTTAGCGCTTTTAAGAATTCATACTGTGATGATTGCGGCCGGCCTTGGTCAGACCAGCAGAACCCTTTTTATCCTGCTGGGCCTTGTTTCCCTTGTGTTTGCCGCCGTGTTTATCATTGGTCAGAAAGATTTTAAGCGGATGCTGGCCTATTCGAGTGTGGAGCATATGGGGATTATTGCATTGGGGATCGGGATTGGCGGTATTGGGATTGGCGGTAGCCTTTTTCATGCAATCAATCATTCCTTGATCAAAGGCATGCTGTTTATGACAGCGGGCAATATTATGACGGCTTATCAGACAAAAACTATTTCAGATGTCAGAGGGTTGATTTATCTACGTCCGCTGACAGCCGTGTTGTGGCTGGCAGGTGGCATTGCCATAACAGGACTGCCCCCATTTGGTACTTTTTTAAGCGAATTAACGATTTTAGGCGGTATGACCGATTCCGGTCAATATGCTGTTGCCGCTGTTTATCTGTTCGCTTTGGGGGTTATTTTCGCAGTTTTAATGGCCAAGGTGCTGCCCATGGTATTTTCGCCTTCCAATGAAAATGATGAAAAATTATTGCAGAGTGTAAAAAAATCCGGTGGTGAGTCGGTTCGGGTTGAACCGTTCTGGTCCATTGCACCCCTTGCGGTTTTCGGTTCCTTCTCTCTTGTGCTGGGCCTTTATATGCCCCCTTGGCTTTCTGAGCTGTTAAACCGTGTGTCCCAATCTCTTGGAGGACAATAGTGGAAAAGGTATCCAAAAATATAGAGGATCTCCCTATTATAGGAACAGATGAATTTTGCAAGACTCTCATAGCCCAGGTGAAAAACGGTCGTCGCATCAGTTCTTATTTCGCTGTCCCCTCAAAGAATTTGGCAACAACGCTGATAGCGGTCCTGGCAGATGACGAAAAGGGCACCCTTGATACGGTCTCAACCCGGGTTAAAGACCGGATTAAAAGTGTAACCAATGAATGCCCCCAGGTTCATTTGTTTGAACGTGAAATCTATGAGCAATCCGGTATCCTGCCCGAAGGCCACCCCTGGCTCAAGCCGGTTCGGTTCACCGAATTTGCTCAACCCGGCAAAGGAAAAGAAAAAAATAAATCAGGAATGGAATTTTTTAGCATGCAGGGTGAAGAAGTCCATGAAGTGGCAGTGGGACCGATTCATGCCGGGATTATTGAGCCCGGCCATTTCAGATTTCAATGCCATGGTGAAACCGTATACCATCTGGAGATCGGTCTGGGGTATCAGCACAGGGGGGTTGAATCGGCATTGAAGGGCGGCCCGGATAACAGAATCCTCCATTATTTTGAGACCCTGTCCGGAGATTCCACCATTGGCCATGCCACAGCCGGGTGTCGAACCATAGAAGCCCTGGCCCGTATTCAGGTGCCCGAAAGAGGAGAGATGATCCGGGGGATAGCAGCCGAATTGGAACGGATCGCCAACCACATCGGCGATATCGGTGCTATTGCAGGGGATGTGGGTTTTTTGCCCACATCAAGCTATTGCGGCCGCATCCGTGGGGAGGTCCTCAATTTGACGGCAATGATCTGCGGCAACCGGTTTGGAAGGGGATTGGTTATTCCCGGCGGAACTTTCTGGGACATTACCCCGGATCAGATATCCGAGATGCTGGATCGATTAACCTGCATTGAGACAGATACCAAGACCGCCATTGACCTGATGTTTGACACACCGTCCGTTCTGGCAAGGCTTGAAAACACCGGCCGGATTGATGAAAAAACAGCCCGGAAAATTGGGCTTGTCGGTCCTTGTGCTCGGGCTTCGGGAAGGGATTTAGATATCCGGACAACTCATCCTTACGGTATTTATAAAGCCTGTGCAATATCAACCTGTGTGGAAACCTTCGGGGACTGTTTTTCAAGAGCCCATGTCCGGTGGAAGGAAACCCTGCAAAGTTTCAGCCAGGTCCGTGAATGGCTTGAGAATCTTCCCAAAGGACCCGTTGCGGTACCATGGGACAAAACACTGGGCTCACGGCAGATGGCCTGCACCTTGACGGAAGGGTGGCGGGGTGAAATCTGCCATACGGCCGCCACGGACAGCAATGGAAAGTTTTTGTTTTACAAAATTGTTGATCCGTCATTCCATAATTGGTTCGGGGTGTCTTTGTCTCTGCGCAACGAACAGATCAGTGATTTTCCGCTGTGCAATAAGAGCTTTAATCTCTCCTATTGTGGTCATGACTTGTAAAGGAAATTTTTTATCATGTTTGATATATTAAAAAGTCGGTTTCAACAAAAATACCGAACCATTGCATGGCCGGATGGACCGGCCCCGGAATTACCGGATCGGTATGCGGGCCGCCCTGAAATTAAAAAAAGCTGCCCCAAGGACTGTAGTGCCTGCAAAGATATCTGTCCCACAGGGGCCATGCATTTTTCAGAAAAAGAAAAAGGGTCTGAAAAATTATTGTCTATTGATTTGGGCAAATGTTTGTTCTGCCGGAAGTGTGAAAATATTTGCCCCGAAAAGATTATCTCTTTTTCAAAAGAATACCGGATGGCTGTCCTGGACAGAACCCAGCTGATTATCAGCCAAAACAGCTGGCAGCCTGCTGATTTTGGGGGTAAAAAAAATGGCCGGTTGTTTAAAAAGTCTTTTAAACTGCGCCAGGTCAGTGCCGGCGGATGCAATGCCTGTGAAGCCGATACCAATGTACTGACCACGATTGGCTGGGATTTGTCCCGGTTTGGCATTGACTTTGTTGCATCGCCCCGGCATGCGGATGGCCTTCTTATCACAGGGCCTGTGACAAAAAATATGGAGGGGGCACTTAAAAAAGCCTATGCCGCCATCCCCCACCCGAAAGTAGTTATTGCCACCGGGGCCTGTGCGATATCCGGTGGAATATACCGGGATCACGGTCTGCAGAAAAATGGGGTGGATTCAATTTTACCCGTGGATCTTTATATTCCGGGATGCCCGCCTCATCCGTTGGCTATTTTAGACGCGCTTCTCTCTTTTATTTGATATTCCGTTTTTTAAACAGATATTCATAGGGCTCAATTTAGATTGTTAATTTGTTTTTAGTTTGCTATTTGTATGTGGCGTTGAGTCTCTTCTGGAGATTTAATTATTTTGATGGCGAATATTAAATAATATTAAATAATATTAAATAGTCTTAAATAGTTCGTTTTAATTTTGGTTTACGATGGAGTGGTTATGACAACGATAAAAGCAATTACTGCCCTGGACGGGCGATATGCCGGGTTGACCCATGAACTGGCGGAGATTTTTTCTGAATACGGGCTGATCAGACATCGGGTGCAGGTTGAGCTTGAGTGGCTTAAATTTATTATCAGCGACCTTAAGCTTGTCCAGAGCGATGGGCTTGATTTAGGGGCCCATGATTTAGAAACAATAGATAAAATCCTCACCAATTTTGATGTGGCAGATGCAGAACAGATTAAAAGTATCGAACGAAAGACCAACCATGATGTAAAGGCGGTTGAGTATTTCATAAAGGACAAGCTTGACAAGGGAGGGCTTAGCCCTATCAAGGAATGGGTTCACTTTGCCTGCACCTCTGATGACATTAACAATACCGCCTATGCCTTGATGCTTAAAAAGGGCAAGGAACTGGCAACAGATCTTTTAAATTTGGCCATTGAAAAAATGGAAGAAAAGGCGATGGCATACAAATCGGTTCCCATGATGTCCAGAACCCATGGCCAGCCTGCAACCCCAACCACGGTAGGCAAAGAATTTGTCAACTTTGCCTGGCGTATCCGTCAGGAATCGTTGTTCCTGGAAGAAAAGCAGGTTCAGGCCAAGATAAACGGCGCAACGGGAAATTACAATGCCCATTGGTTTGTTTTTCCTGAGATTGACTGGATTGCTGCTTCAAGCCGTTTCATCACCCAGCATCTTAATCTTGCCCCTATTTTGTTTACCACCCAGATTAATCCCAATAGTTCATTGTCCCAGGTGCTTCATTCCCTGGTCCGGGCTGCGGCCATTCTGATCGATTTTGATCGGGATATGTGGGGATATATCAGCCTTGGTTATTTTAAGCAGCAGATTAAAGAGGGGGAGACCGGTTCTTCGACCATGCCCCATAAGATCAATCCCATTGACTTTGAGAATTCTGAGGGCAACATGGGCCTTGCCATTTCCATGATGGAACATTTAGCTGTCAAGCTTCAGAAATCCCGATTTCAAAGGGATTTGAGTGATAGCACGGTTTTAAGGAGCCTGGGATCTGTATTCGGGTATTTTTCAATTGGGGTTAAAAATTCTTTAAAAGGTCTCGCCAAGTTGGATCTTAACACCCAGGCCCTGGCAGATGATCTTGATGCGAATCAGGAGCTTCTGGCGGAACCTTTCCAAACGGCCATGCGGGTCTTTGGAGAAGAAAATCCCTATGAGCGGTTAAAGGATCTCACCCGGGGCCATAAAATCGGGAAAAAAGAATTGCAAACCTTTGTAGACGGCCTTGAAAAGGTTCCGCCGGCGTTTAAAGAGCGCATGGGGCAATTGACGCCAGCAACCTATGTGGGGCTTGCTGAAAAATTGGTTGATACCTATTTTAATACAAAAGTATAGGAGCGTATTCTTCCATGCCAGATGAACCACAAGACCATTTGGATGCACCGCTTGTTTTTGCCGAAGAAGAAATCTCTTTGCAGGGAAGGGAGACCCTTTCAGAGGATATCAATGGACGCTGGACGGTTTTGATTGTTGATGATGAAGAAGATGTTCATAAGATCACCCGGATTACCCTGAAAGGATTCACCTTTCAGGGACGGGGCCTAAGATTGCTCAGTGCATACAGCGCTGATGATGTGAAGACAATTCTGGCCGAAGAAAAAGATATTGCCCTGGTTCTTTTGGATGTGGTTATGGAACAAGAGGATACCGGTCTTAAACTTGTGGAGTATATTCGCAATGATTTGGAAAATAACTCAGTCCGCATCGTATTGAGAACCGGTCAGCCGGGAAAGGCCCCGGAGCAGACTGTCATCTCCCGGTATGATATCAATGATTATAAAACCAAGCCGGAATTTACAGCCCAGAAATTATTTACCTGTGTGACGGCCTGCCTGCGGGCTTACGAAAACCTTAAAACCATTGAGCGAAATCAGGAAGGTCTTGAGTCCATTATCAATTCTTCTCCCATTGTTTTTGAAAATTCTTCCTTTGCAAAGTTTGGACATAAAATCCTGGATCAGCTCTACGTGATTTTAAACCTTGACAGGCATGCAGGTGCAGATACGGCTTATTTCATGGGGTTGCCCGCTGGGCAGATACTGCTCATGGCGGGAACCGGATCTTATGGCGACAGGGAAGGCGTTCCCCTCGAAGAGGTGCTTCCCGGATCTATTTTAAAAGAATATGAACGGGTGGCTTCGACGGGTGGAGAGGTCTTTTTGACAGACCAATATTTGGGTGTTTTTAAATTTGAAAAAGGGTTTGTGAACCTTTTATATTTAAAGAGTTCTGTTCCCCTTGGTGTCGTTGAAAAATATCTTTTGAGAATATATGCCCATAATATTTCCATTGGGTTTGATAATATCCGGTTGGCCAGGGAAATTATTAATACCCAGAAGGAAGTCATCCTAACCCTGGGGGAGGTTGTGGAAACCAGGTCCCAGGAAACCGCCCATCATGTTACCCGGGTGGCGGAATTTTGTTATTGCCTTGCCAAACAATTTGGTATGGATGAACCCACAACTGAATTGTTAAGATTGGGCTCTCCCATGCACGATGTCGGAAAAATTGGAGTGCCGGAAGCCATTTTGCACAAACCCGGAAAGCTGACCTTCGATGAATTTGAGATTATGAAAAAACATGCCCAAACCGGGTATGAAATTCTTAGAAAATCCAATAGTTCGATTATGGCAACAGCTGCCATCGTTGCACATCAGCATCATGAACGATGGGATGGCCAGGGATATCCCCAGGGCTTGAAAGGCAAAAATATCAATGTGTTCGGGCGGATTGCAGCCATTGCCGACGTGTTCGATGCCTTGAGCCAC
Organism: Desulfoconvexum algidum; assembly: GCF_055382125.1. Lineage (NCBI taxonomy): Bacteria > Pseudomonadati > Thermodesulfobacteriota > Desulfobacteria > Desulfobacterales > Desulfobacteraceae > Desulfoconvexum > Desulfoconvexum algidum. The sequence goes on from NZ_AP042394.1 coordinate 1,720,065, forward strand.
AAACGGTGCTACAAAGAGGCCTGGCCTTTGGGGAAAATTATGGATCTTTTTAAACGTGAAGCCGGATTTCAGTTTGATCCGGAACTGGTGGCTATTTTTCTGACAAATATAGATGAGTTTATTGGAATTAACCGGCGGTTTCCCGAATAAAAAAATGCTATTATTGAGTAATTGAAGGGGTTTTGACCTTGAAGCTGCTCAGATACCATGGGGCTGATTTATATTTGAGCTGGTTGAGTCCCCTTGTTTCCAGGCAATCAATGGCCAGCACAAATGTATGGTAATCAATCTGGATATCATGCCAGCCAAGAAATTTGAGCCGCTTGTTTGCCTGGCAATGTGACATGTCCGGGTTGATTAAATATGCATTGGCAAGGCTGCGGATAAAACCGGGGATTAAAGAGGCTTCTACGCCATTCTCAATCAGTTTGTGAATCAGTTTTTGATCAATGATCTTCATTGTTATCCTTGCTGTCTGGGTGATTTAGGAGCCTTTTCCAAGTGTGAGAGTCTTCTTCATTTTTGAGGGGATCGTATCCAATTGGTTCCTATGATATTAAAGATTGAGAATTGAGTCAATCCGAATTAACCCGGAAAAAAAAGACAATGAAAAGTTAGAATGCCGTAAAATTAGACGTTCCACGGAGGTCTATTCATTAAAGTAATATATTCCCTTTAAAATACGTCTATTTGCGTTGAAAAATGGAGTTTCTTGAAGGCGTTCATCCCTGACTTCATTTCCCTTAGCGAGTTGTTAATTTTTTTATCAAATAGTTTTTTTATTGCTTAAACCAATGGTAGTGTGTTCTAACCGTAACAAAGTGGAGAGGGTAAAAATGAAAGAATCTGTCGTTGGTAAAGAAGAATTGGCACTTTTAAGATTGGCCAGGGCGTGTATTGCCGGAAAATTGAAAGGTAAGGATACAGAGGCTCAAATTACCAATGGGATTACCAATGGGATTTCCAAAGGGTTGCTTGAAAAAAAACGGGGTGTCTTTGTTACCCTGCACAAAAAGGGAAGGCTTCGCGGGTGTATTGGAAATATTGAACCTGTAAAAACACTGGTGCAAGGGGTTCGGGAGAATGCTGTATCTGCTGCCTTTAAAGATAGCCGATTTTCTCCTTTGGCCTTGGACGAACTGAACCTGATCGATATTGAAATCAGTATTTTGACCCAACCGGAACGCCTGGTCTATAAAGGCGCAAAAGAACTGATTTCATCCCTTGCCCCGGGGATTGATGGGGTGATACTTGAAAAAGATCATCATCGGGCTACTTTTTTACCCCAGGTGTGGGATCAACTGCCGGAACCGGAAGCGTTTTTGACCCAGCTTTGCATGAAAGCCGGATTGGCTGCTTCTGAGTGGGAAAAAAGCGGATTGAAGGTTTATACTTATCAGGTCCAGTCTTTTGGAGAGCTGGATAGGGAGCCCCCTGATTTTTAAACATCGGGGCCAAAAGATAGATAAAATGGAGTATTCGTTTCTGATATAAACGTGAACCTGGAAAAACATATGACCATAGATAAGGAATTACTAAAAATTATTTCGTCCATCAATGATTTGGATGAGCTAAACCGGTTTTTCAATGATATCTTTACCCCGGCCGAGCTGGATGATATCTCGTTGAGATGGAAACTGCTAAAAGACCTCCACAATGGAATGACCCAGCGGAAAATTGCTGAGAAATATGGTATCAGTCTTTGCAAAATCACCCGGGGCTCCAAGGTGCTTAAAGATAAAGCTTCGATTGTATTAAAGGTCTTAAATCAGTTAAAGTGAAATCCGCTAAAGTGAAACCAAGGCCAGGGCCAATTTTGACCAGAGTTCCAGATTTAATTGGCTCACCTCCTTGTTTCCTGCCCATTGAAACTGGGAAAGTTCGGGGCCGGGGAGATAGGATTCCGGGGTTCGGGTAATAATTTGAAACACCGCACCTAGATGGACACTGCCCACATCGGTGATATCCTCACTGATAACTCCGACAAATTTTGCCGTGTCGCAGCTCGGTCTTTTGATGAGCTCCTCATTCAGTTCCCGTTCCATACCCGATATCAAAATATCCTTGAATGACGCCCCATTTTTTTGATCAATGGGATTGATATGTCCGCCAATCCCAAGGGACCAAAGATCATGGAGGCGTTTTTCATTTCCCTGGCGGTTATAGATGGCCGTCTGATCCGAGTGTTGATTTTGAAGGAGAATATAGGGAATCACCTGCTTTAGGGAGGCGTCTTGTTCTGCTTCTTCGCGATTTATAAAATCAAATCCGCTTTGGGTACATGTTTCAATGAAGGTGGTCAGACCCAGGGGGACAATGCTTTTAGGTTGGACCCATGAAGAGGGTAAACGGTCTCGATGAATGCACAGAACTCTTTCATTTTTTTTCACAAACACTATCCTTGAATATTTGTTTTTTAACCAATTTTATAACCAGGGTGGCAGGCTGAATCTTTATCACATTTTTATCTGAAAGGAAAAGAGATCTGTTTTTTTGCAGGAAAAAATGAAAATCTAGTTTTCGTGGAGATTTATACTTTCCTATGGTAATTAAGAATAAACCATACATCACCCAGGGGAGACTACATGTTATTTATAAGTAAACGAGATATCCAAAAAATAGACCAGAAAATTATTCAGAATGCCATCAAAAATGCCTATGAACTTGTTTTGAACAATTCCTATACCATGCCGGACCGGATACATGTTGAAAATGAGCAAAATACTCTGTTGCTGATGCCCTGTTTCAGCAATGATTTTTTTGCAACAAAACTGGTGTCTGTCTTTCCCGATGCAACTAAATATGACCAACCCGTTGTTAATGGGGTGCTGGTACTGGCCGATAACAAAAACGGTAAGCCCCTGGCCATTATGGACGGAGCTGCCCTCACGGCCCAAAGAACAGGTGCTGTCGGGGGCTTAGGGGTTGCTTTGTTAACGCCTGAAAATCTTGAAACCGCCGGTATTCTGGGGGCAGGGGTCCAGGGGCTCAGCCAGGCACGGTATCTGCTTTTTAACCGGGGGATAAAAAAATTATGGATTAAAGATTTAAGCCTTGCATCCGCTGACAACATGGCCTGGAGTCTTAAAGCGGAGTTTCCCGATGTCACCTATGTGACCACGGACAATTCAGAAGATCTGGTGAAAGATTCCCAACTTATTATTGCCGCCACCACCAGTCGCACACCCTTGTTTAAAGATGATCCATCCCTTGTAAAAGGGAAAACTTTTATTTCCATTGGATCCTTTCGGCCGGATATGAAGGAATTTCCAGATGCGGTTATTTCAACAGCGGATCATGTATATGCGGATACCTTGTTTGCCGCCCGAGAGTCCGGGGATATTTGTATCCCCCTTAAAAATAAGGTTGTGAAACCTGAAAAAGTGGAGGCATTTTCCGGCCTGATTACAAAACCGGTTGACCTGGAGAATAAAACCCTCTTTTTTAAATCCGTTGGCATGGCATTGTTTGATCTGACTGTTGCCTCAGCTGTTTATGAGCTGGCAATAAAGGAAAAAATAGGTCAGGTACTTGATTTTTGAACTCAGGTTTAATCTGTTAAGGTGTTTTTTTTTGGGGGGATGATCGCTTCGGTAAAAAAGAAGAAAAAGCTGGAGCGGGAAACGGGAGTTGAACCCGCGACTTCGACCTTGGCAAGGTCGCACTCTACCACTGAGTTATTCCCGCTCAGCAAAAGCATGCAATTTCTACTTTAAAACAGGCCTTTTGTCAAGCGTAGATTCAAATTTTTATGGGAAAATATTTTATTCAGTGGCTATGGGGATCACTGAAAAGGAAAAAATGAAAATAGAGAATGTATTGGTCACTGGTGGAGGGGGATTCCTGGGAAAGGTTATTGCCCGTAAATTGACCCAAAGAGGATTGAAGGTCACCTCTTTTTCCCGGCAATGGTATCCACCATTGGAGGCCCTGGGAGTGACACAGATCCAAGGGAATTTATGCAATAAAACGCAGGTTATAAAGGCGTTTCAAGGAATAGATACCGTATTTCACGTGGCGGCAAAACCAGGTATTTGGGGGAGCTTTCAAAGTTATTATTCAATCAATGTCACGGGAACAAAGCATGTGATAGAGGCCTGCCGGGCAAATCATGTGGCCCGGCTGATCCATACCAGTTCTCCCAGTGTGATCTTTGACGCGTCGGATATGGAAAATCTGGATGAATCCATTCCCTACCCTGAAACCTATCTGGCACCCTATCCTGAAACCAAGGCCCTGGCTGAAAAATTGGTTCTGGGTGCGGCCAAAATGGGGTTAGCCGCCATTGTTCTCCGGCCCCACTTGATCTGGGGGCCGGAAGATAACCACCTGGTTCCCAAGATCCTTTGCCGGGCCAAACGTTTAAAGAAGATTGGTCCCAGGGGCGATCTCACCGATACCATTTATGTGGACAATGCAGCCGATGCCCATATCCTTGCTGCGGAAAAACTTTTAACCGATCCTTCCCTTTCAGGAAATATTTATTTTATCAGCCAGGATGAACCCATCTCAAAATGGACCTTGGCCAATGCCTTCCTCGCTGCTGCAGGGCTACCCCCTATCAAAGGTCGGGTCTCTGGCAGGACCGCTTATCTGGCAGGCGGTCTGTTTGAATTGATTTACAAAACATTGGGGATAAAAAAAGATCCGCCCATGACCCGATTTGCTGCAAAGGAGCTGGCCACATCCCATTGGTTTAACATTTCCCGGGCAAAAAAGGATCTTGGTTATGCGCCTGCCGTCTCTACGGAAGAAGGGCTTAAAAGGTTAAAAAAATGGCTTGAAACAGAGGGGTTAACTCGGTATGGACTATAAAAAAGAACTGTTTTTATGGTATCAAAAATGCTTCAGGGGCATTGTTTCTTCCTTTAAGGAATTTCATCGGGATCGCTGTTCTTTGAGGGCGGCTTCCCTGACGCTGTATTCCCTTTTTGCCATTGTTCCGGTCATGGCCATGGCCTTTGGCATTGCCAAGGGGTTCGGGTTTCAGCAGTTTCTTGAATCCAAGGTCTTGGTCATGTTTGAAGGTCAGGAAGCGATCATCAAGAATGTACTGGCGTTTTCAAACAATTTGCTGGAAAAGACCCATGGCGGGCCCATGGCAATTATAGGGATCATTTTGCTTTTATATTCCCTGGTAAAACTTCTGGGACACATTGAGAATGCCTTTAATCAAATTTGGTGGGTGAAAGGAGACAGATCCCTTCTTCGGAAAATAACCGATTATATGACCATCTCCATTGCAGCCGGGCTATTGGTTATTTTTTCAAGCAGCGCCAATATTTTTGTCACCACCCGGCTTAAAAATTTTATGGAATACCTCAGCCTGCCGGCCAGTATAGAAAATTTGATCTCTTTTGGATTCAATATTTTCCCCCTTCTATCCATCTGGGTACTGTTTGTCTTTTTTTATGTGATCATCCCCAACAAAAAGATAGATGTCACGGCTGCTGCTGTCGGAGCTGTAATCGCCGGTACTATTTTTCAGCTTGTCCAGATATTTTATTTGAAATTTCAGGTGGGAGTTTCCAATTATAATGCGATTTATGGCAGTTTTGCAGCTCTGCCCTTATTTCTCATCTGGCTTCAACTCTCCTGGGTTATTTTATTGTATGGTGCAGAGATTGCCTTTGTGTGGGAAAACACAGCCAGCCTTGAGGCTGATGGGATGGACTATGATAAGTTGAGTTTGCACCAGCAAAAACTTATCGTGTTGAGAATGGTCTTGTTGTGTGTGAAACGCTTTGCCCGTGGGGATTGCCCGGCAACGGACCTTGAGATATCAAAGGAATTGAAGCTTCCCTTAAAAATTATCAAAATTCTTTTGGAAAAATTATTGGCAACGAATCTTTTGTTCCAGGTTACTTCTTCCCAAGGTTCCCAGGGGTATTCCCCTGCAATTGATATTGAATCCTTAACGATAATGGATGTGATTACTGCGTTTGAACAGCCAGCAGAAAATTGCATTGATGTGAGTTCTGCCCTTGATTTTGCAACATTGGAAGAAAGTTTGAATACCTTTACCCGTTCGGCCAGGGATTCTTCGGGGGATCGAAAACTTAAGGATCTTTAGTCTTTATGCCGTTGTGATCTTAAAAAATTCTTTTATATCGTTTTCCTTGCGCTTGAGCTGGTCAATGGTCAACCGGAGAACAGATTCATTTACGCCGATTTTTTTTGGGGCGTTTTTGATGGTGACGGGCACGGGATTTCCACTGTGCCCGATTCCTGCTTTCTGGGTCAGATAGTTTGCCAGATTGATAATCAAGGCCTGGTGTCGAAATTTTACAGGCGCAGATTCTGGGGTGTGATGAAATCTGCAGGGAACCATTATGGATTGGGGAAAATTCCACCGTTTCATTAACAGGGCAGACAAGATGGAATGGTCCAGTTTGAAGATTGCGTTTTCCGCAAAATATAATGGTTTTTTATTTTCAATGGCAAACTGCCGGACTTTCATATACTCTTCTTTAAAATACATGGTAAAGATAACCTTGCCCATGTCATGGAGAAGAGCAGGGATAAATATTTTGCTTGCAATGGCAGGGTTGGTCCTTTTGGCCAGTTCCTTTGACACAGTTGCAACCCCGATTCCGTGAATCCACAGGGCTTTCATGTCCAGGCTTAACCCTGATTTATCCGTAACAGCAGAAAGAATTCCCATACCAAGGGCAATGCCGATAATTTCATCAAATCCAATGACCGAGATAGACCGTTTTATGGTTTCAACCTTGGTTTTTTGCGCATAATACATTGAATTGGAAAGTTTTAAGAGTTTGTTGCTCATTCCCTGATCGTAGGATATGACATCGGCGAGTTCTTCGGTGGTTGTTCGTTCATCGGACGCAACACTGATGATTCTGTCAATAACGACGGGGAGCGTTGGGATATCACTCTCCCTTTTCTGTACCATTTTAATAATTTTGGTTTTTACGTCCATTTAGTCCTTTTCGCTAAAACCATTAAATGAAACCTTGTCATACTCCAAGGCTTCCTTTGGGTGTCCTTGTTTAACCTCGTCAGGGTACCCTATCGCAAGGATGGATTCAATCATTATATTATCGGGTATGCCCAAAAGATCTTTAATATAGGTATCCGCACTCGTGGACGAATCATGGTCCCGCTTTCTGATCTGTATCCAGCAACTGCCAAGCCCTAAGGATTGTGCTGCCAGGTGGATGAATATGGAGGCTATGGAGGCATCTTCTACCCAGACATCGCTGGCACTAGGATCTGCGCAGACCACAATTGCCAGGGGGGCTCCTTTTAAGAAGGCGGAACCATGGGCTTTTGCCACTGATAGTTTTTCAAGAAGACCGGGTTTGTCCACCACGATAAATCGCCAGGGGTTGAAACTTCTTGAGGAAGGAGATCTCAGTGCTGCTTGGATGAGCTGTTCAATTTTTTCTTGTTCAATAGGCCTATTTTTAAATTTTCTAATGCTTCTTCGCTGTTCAATGAGTTTATTAAACATAAGGTCTTCTCCTTTATGGGGCAGGGTAAAATCGGGGCAATAATATAAGGTTAATGAAACCGGGTGATATTGATATCTCCCTTGGACTTCAGCTCATCAAATTTTTTCCTTAAAAATCGTTTGAATGCATTCCGGGTCACCGGCCAAAGCAGCATCAGACCGAATACATCTGTCATCAATCCCGGGGTAATGAGGACAAGTCCTGCGATGACGATGATCAGGGCATCCATGAGATCTTCAGCCGGCATAATACCCTGGTCAAGATTCCGCCTGACCTTTAACATGGTGTTCAGCCCTTCCATGCGGGCAAGCCAGGCACCGGCAAATCCGGTCAAGATGACAATTAAGATGGTGTTGAAGCCGCCAATGACTGTCCCCACCTTTATTAAAAGGTAAAGCTCAATTACCGGGATGAGGGTAAAACATAAAAAAAGTCGCAATAGCATGTTTTTTCTCCCAAAGGGGTTTATATTGTTAAGAACAATGATAATGAAACCATTTTTGTCAAGGGAATTGCAGCGGCTTCAGCAATTCTTCAAACAGATACTGATTGCACCATACCCTGGAAAAGTTCCATCCATGTTCAATCAAAAGCGTCATCAACTGAGATGAAAATTTGATCTGAATATTATTATAGCAGGGTCGGATTAGGATAGAATAGAAAGGTCAGGCAATGGCAGGTAATATCCAAATTTCCAAATTTTTCATTTACCTAACCGCCACTCTTTATATTAATAACTTGCTTCTGATCGGAGGTATACTAAAAATTAAAGCTCAACATTGCTGCTGCAACGACAAGAAGACAGTCAACACCGACCATGTAACCTCGATAATTGACTAGCTTCAATGAAAGTAGGCCCAAAAGAAATCCAATGACTACGGCTGGCGCATGCATAAAAGATTGTTTCAAAGTTTCCATAGTAACCACATCCGTGAATAAGAAGAGGATCATCAAGGCAATATCAGTAATCAGAAAATAAATACCCAGAATTCCCTTAGCTTTTTCTATATCTGAGAATTTGCCTGTAGCATAAATAACTGCCGGAGGGCCCCCTGTTGTGTAGACTCCTGTAAACCATCCACTGATAAATCCCAGAAAAATGCCACCAGCAAAAGTCCTTGCAAAACGCTGAAGCAAATCATCCTTCCAAGTAATTCTTCTGCTTATAACTGTTAGTATAATGAATACGGCAAGCGTTCGCTTCATTACAAGCTCAGGGAGCCAGTTGAGAGACAATACACCGAGAGGAATGGCAATGGCAGCCCCTATAAGAAGAGGTTGTAAATCTCGCCATTGAAGTGAGCGTCCATACCGCCAAGTATTAAGCAATACCAACAGCACCGAAAAAGGAAATTGAATAGCCACTGCTGTTTTTACTGATACGATTAGTGCCAGAAGAGGAACTGCGATCAGACCATAACCGAATCCAGCAAAACTAAAAACAAACGCAGCGATACAAAGACTAAGACTTGTAATCATTTAAACCTCCCTCCAAAGGATGAAAAACGAAATTAATTATGGCTGACCGCTTGGTATGATTATGACGGTGAAATGTCCATTTTAATTTGTTAATCAAATTCGGCGAAGCTATATTAAACGAAATACTTTGTCAATGTAGTATCTAAGAATAAAAACAATTGAACAGAAATCGGTTCAACATAATTGGAGACTAACAATCCTGGTTAAAAGTTGTTCAGAGAAAACTTATTACAGAGGCCTTAACCGTTTTTTTTTAAACAACAGGATCGCTATCCCGGTAGCCATCATTGCGGTGCAGAGCAGCTGTCCCATGGTGAAGATGAACCAGGGATAATTTAAATGGGGGTCAGGCTGCCGGACAAACTCAATGATGAAACGGATGAAGCCATACCCCATAAGGTATAAAGCAAATATGCGATGTTTTGCTTTCGGGTGGCGTTTGACGGACCATAAAATTATAAACAGGACAATTCCTTCAAAAAAAGCTTCATAAAGCTGGGAGGGATGGCGCAGGGTATGGGTGGGGTCCGTGGGAAAATACATCCCAAAGGGCAGGGTAGTTGCTCTTCCAAACAGTTCAGCATTGAAAAAATTTCCAAGCCTGCCAAAGGTGTACCCCAGGGGTACGGCCGGACAGATCAAATCGGAAAAATCCCAAATATTCATCTTGTGTTTTCGGCAATAGAGAAAAAATGCCGTCACAACCCCTATAAGGCCTCCGTGGAAAGACATTCCGGAAATACCGGTGAATTTAAATCCATTGGAAAGATCAAAGGGAAGAAAAATTTCCAAAGGGTGGTCCAGAAAATAGGGGAAATTATAGAACACCACATAGCCGAGTCTGCCGCCGAGAATAACGCCCACAGCTGCCCACACAAAAAAATCATTTACGAGCTCCCTGGGAAAATGCCAGGGTTCGGTTTTGAGCCGGTATGCCACTAACCAATAGACGCTGGCAAAGGCCGCAAGATACATGAGGCTGTAGTATCGCACTTGAAACCCGTTTGATTTGAAATAAATAGGGGCTTATCTTATAGGGTAATTCCTGCCACCAGTTCATAGGCAACCTTATCTATATGATGATTTTTTCAAAGGTCTATGATTCCGAGAGTCGGTCTGTAAAAATTCTGGCGATCATTTCTTTGAGCAGCTTGGCTGCTGTCATGGCGGTCATGCTGTTAATATCCCGGTCTGGATTGTATTCCACAATATCACCGCCAATGAGGTTGCCTTTTACCCGGTGAATAATATCTAAAACCTGTCGGGTGGTAAAACCGCCGGGTTCATGGTGGGAAACCCCCGGGGCAAATGCCGGGTCCAGGCAGTCCATATCAATGGAAAGATAGACCGGTCCGTCAAATTGTAACTCGTTTAGCCAGCCGTTTCCCTCTTTCATTTCCATTATTTCAACCCCCAGCCGATCCGCTTGTTCCCGCTGATGGCCATTGATGGTTCTGATCCCGGCCTGGACCAGTCGGCTGGCTAATTTTTTTTCCATGATCCTGGCAAAGGGGCATGCATGGGAAAACGGGTTGTTATCAAGACTGTCATAGAGGTCCGGGTGGGCATCCAGATGCAAAATATTTAAAGTTTTATATTCTTTTGCGAATGCTTTGATAATAGGAAAGGTAATTGAGTGATCTCCTCCCAGGCAGATGAGCCTTGCATCTTTTTTAAGGAGTGTGGTAACTTTTCGGGTAATGGTTTCAAAGGTAGCGCTTGTATTACAACAATCCACATCTCCCACATCATAGAGACCCTTTAGGGTTCCCAGATCAACCCCCTGTTCTGTCCAGAGGTTGGAGGATTCACAAAAATAGCTTTCCCGGATCCTGGAAGGGGCCAGGGCAGGTCCTCGTTTAAAAGAACTATTGGCATCAAAGGGAATGCCAAGGATACAGATACTCTCCTTGTCAATTGTCTGGGAGTTCGAGGGTTTCATTTTTTTTCTCTTTTACGGGAAGGGGATCCAACGGTCGGCAGGGATCCCAAATGTCAGGGTTCATTTGTCTGGTGACAGAAGGGGTTAAAGCGTTAAGAAATGCTTCCCTGGAAACTTCAACTGCCCCCATATTGAGCAGATGGCGGGTGGTTACCTGGCAGTCGATCATATCAAATCCATTGGCATTTAACAGCGTTGCAAGGGCTGTCAGGGCCATTTTTGAAGCATCACTCGCACGGCTGAACATGGATTCTCCAAAAAAAGATCCCCCTAAGGTTACCCCGTATAGTCCGCCAACCAAATTATTCCCATGCCAGGTTTCAATGGAATGGGCATGTCCGTGTTTGTGGAGTTGGATATAGGCCTCTATCATTTCATCCACGAGCCATGTTCCTTCATACTTGTCCCGTCGCGGTTGGGCACACGAGGCAATGGTCTGTTCAAAGGCATTGTCCATCGTGATCCGAAAGGGAGTTTTGTTGATTTTCTTTTTCAGGCTTCGAGAAATTTTAATGGTATTGGGAAATAATACTAGTCGGGGGTCCGGAGACCACCATAGCAGGGGTTCATTTTCCGAAAACCATGGGAAAATACCATTTTGATAGGCAAGCAACAGTCTCTCCAAAGAAAGGTCTCCCCCAATACACAGAAGTCCGTCGGATCTTGCAAGCCGTGCCGGCGGGAATTCGATTCTTTCTGATAACCTGAAAATGGGCATTCAGTTATTTTACAGAAAAGGTCAACTCATCATTCTTCAGGCCGATGGAAAGTTTTCCTCCTTTTTCAAGTTTGCCAAAAAGAATTTCATCGGTGAGCTTGTCTTTTATGGTTGTTTGAATGAGCCGAGCCAGGGGTCTGGCCCCAAATTTGGGATCATATCCCTTGAGGGCAAGATGGGTGCGGGCCTTGGCAGAGTAACTTAAGGAAATTTTCTTTGCTTTCAGCATGGTTTTCAGTTCCCCCATGTTTTTGTCCACGATCATCTCCATGACTCGTTTAGACAAATGATTGAACTGAACAATATTGTCCAGGCGATTTCTAAATTCCGGGCTAAAGGTCTTTTCAACTGCCTTTAATCCTTTGGAATCTATCTGGGCTCTCTGGGAACCAAATCCAATATTGTTGACATCCATTTCCCTGGCCCCGGCGTTTGAGGTCATGATAAGAATCACGTTTCTAAAATCTGCTGACTTGCCGTTGTTATCGGTCAAGGTGGCATAATCCATGACCTGGAGCAGTATATTATACAGATCCATATGGGCCTTTTCAATTTCATCCAGCAGCAGGATTGAGTGGGGGTGTTTTCTGATACTATCGGTTAAAATACCGCCCTGTTCAAATCCCACATAGCCGGGAGGAGCACCGATGAGCCTTGACACCGCATGCTTTTCCATGAATTCACTCATGTCAAATCTTAAAAATTCAATCCCCATATTGGCTGCCAGCTGTTTGGCCACTTCTGTTTTTCCCACACCGGTCGGGCCCATGAACAAAAAGGAACCAATGGGCCGGTCCGGTGCACCAAGGCCTGCTCTGGAGCGTTTGATGGCGGTGGTTAATGTGGTTATGGCGTCATCCTGGCCGTAGATAACCTTGAAGAGTCTTTCCGGCAGGGATTCAAGATTGGCCCTGTCCGTTGATGTCACAGAGGTGACGGGTACCTTTGCAATTTTTGCAACAATGGTTTCAATATCTTTGGTGCTGACGTTCTTTCGTTTGCCAGCTCCCTTAAGGCGCAGATAAGCACCGGTTTCATCCATCACATCAATGGCTTTGTCCGGCAGTAGCCGGTCGTTGATATATTTGTCAGACAGATAGGCAGCCGCCTCTATGGTTTTATCCGAATACTTTAGACCATGGTGGGCTTCATAATGGGGACGAAGTCCCTTTAAAATATCACAGGTCTCCTCCACACTGGGTTCGGCCACTTCAATTTTTTCAAATCGTCTTGAAAAGGCCCGGTCTTTTTCAAAATGGTTTTTATATTCTTCATAGGTGGTGGTACCGATGCACTTGATATCCCCTGAGGAAAGGGCAGGTTTGAGAATGTTTGAGGCATCCATTGAACCGCTGGTGGTAGCCCCTGCGCCTATGACCGTGTGAATTTCATCAATGATGAGCAGGGCATTTTTTTTCTTTTCCAGGGCATTGATAACGTCCTTGAGCCGTTGCTCAAAATCGCCTCTGTATTTGGTCCCGGCAAGAAGGGTGCCCATGTCCAGGGAAAACAATTCACAGTCTTCCAACAGATCCGGCACTTGATTGGCATGGATTTTTAAGGCAAGTCCTTCGGCAATGGCAGTTTTGCCAACGCCCGGGTCCCCTACCAGTATGGGATTGTTCTTTCTTCTGCGGCAGAGCACCTGCATCACCCGATCCATTTCATTTTCACGGCCGATGAGGGGGTCAATTTTATTGTCCACAGCCTTTTTTAACAGGTTAGTGGTAAAGGCTTCAAGGGGATCTTTCTTCTGCTGACGCTTGGGCTTGGGATCTGCCTGGGGAAACATCCTTTGGGAAAGGTCCTGGCTGCTTTTGGCCTTTTTATCAGGTTCGCTTGAATGGGAAATGTATTTGAGCACGTCCAGTCGGGTGATCCCTTCGGATTCCAGGTAGAAGGCCGCATGGGAGTCTTTTTCCTGGAAGATGGAAGCAAGAATGTCCCCAAGGTTCACCTCACTTTTTTCAGCGGATCTGGCATGGTTGATGGCCCGTTGTATCATTCGCTGGAACCCTATGGTCTGCTGGAGAACATATTCATCCTTGGTTTCTATTTTGGTGAGTTTTTCATCAAAGAATTTTTCTAGCTCATCTTTTATCTGATTTGGGCTTCCCCCGCATTTCTCAATGGTTTCCAAGCCGGTTTCATGGTTAAGGATGGCGTAAAGAACGTGTTCTACACATACATATTCATGCCTTCTTTTTTTTGCTTCCCGTACGGCAAAACCGAGGGCAGTACTGAGTTCTTTGCTGATCATGATGCTACTCCTTTTCCATTGTACTTTTTAAGGGAAACCCCTTGTTGCTTGCCAGGTTGTGTACGGTTTCCATTTTTGTTTCTGCAATCTCCAAAGGATATATCCCGCACACTTCTTTTCCCTTATTATGTACATTAAGCATTATTTGGTTTGCTTTTTCAAGTGATTTTCCAAAAACTGCAAGAAGAATTTCCACTACAAATTCCATGGTCGTATAATTGTCATTGTGCAGAAGGACTTTATACATGGGCGGATGATCTTCTTTGGATTTCGATGAGATCCCTGTTTTTGTTGTTGAATCGGTGGATGTCATATTTTTCTCCTAGGGCATACAGCATTTTTTATATTTCTTGCCGCTGCCGCAGGGGCAAAGATCGTTTCTGTTGATTTTTTCCTGGCTCCGCTTCACGGGTTTTTTCACGGTGGATTCATCAGAGTGGGAAAAGGTCAGGTTCTGTTGCTCCTTTTGCTTTATTTCATCCACACGGGGAGGACCGGTTATCTGAATTTTAAACAAGATATCCACCACCTCTTGCTTGATCATTTCCATGAGGCCATGGAACATGTCAAACCCTTCTTTTTTATAGATCCGCAAGGGATCCTGCTGGGCATATCCCCGCAGTCCGATGCCTTCTTTTAGATGATCCATGGACAACAAATGCTCTTTCCACCGGGTGTCAACGGTCTGAAGGACAATAAACCGTTCCAGCTGCCGCATCTGCTCTTGTCCGATAAGCGTTTCTTTTTCAAGGTAATAGCCTTTGGCCAATTCAAAGATATGGTCAGATACCTGGTCCCGGTCCTGATTTTCTTTCACCGCCAGTGTCAAATCAACGGGAAAACCAAATAACTTTTTTGCCCCCGATTCAAGGCCTTCCATGTCCCAGTCTTTAATGGGGGCTTTTTCATCGGAAAATTCATTTACCAGTTCATAGGCCTTGTCCTCGATCATTTCCAGGATGACGGATTTTAAATTGTCTTCCTGCAACGCCTGGCGTCGCTGTCGGTAAATGACTTCCCTTTGCTGGTTCATGACATCATCATATTCAAGCAAATGCTTTCTGATTTCAAAATTGTGGCCTTCCACCTTTGCCTGGGCATTTTCAATGGCCTTGGAAATAAAGGTGTGTTCAATATGTTCCCCTTCTTCAATTCCCAGGCGGTCCATGACGGCATGGATTTTATCTCCGCCGAATATTCTGAGTAAATCGTCTTTAAGGGACAAATAAAATCGTGAACTGCCCGGGTCTCCCTGCCTTCCGGAACGACCCCGAAGCTGGTTGTCAATTCGTCGGGATTCATGGCGGGAGGTGCCCAGGATATGCAGTCCTCCAAGTTCCGTGACCCCATCTCCCAGTTTGATATCAGTCCCACGGCCGGCCATATTGGTGGAAATGGTCACGGCTCCTTTCTGCCCCGCATTGGCGATGATTTCAGCCTCTTCCTTATGGTGCTTGGCGTTCAAGACCGTGTGGGGAACCCCTCGTTTCTTGAGTTTTTTACTCAGGTCTTCGGAGACGTCAATGGAAATGGTTCCCACAAGCACGGGCTGGCCTTTCTTATGAAGCTGTATGACCTCCAGGATGACGGCATTGTATTTTTCTGTCGGTGTCTTATAGATCAGGTCGGGAAAATCCTTCCGGATCATGGGTTGATGGGTGGGGATTACCATAACATCCAGATCATATATTTTTTTGAACTCAGGGGCTTCTGTCTCTGCAGTACCGGTCATTCCGGACAGTTTGTCATACATCCTGAAAAAATTTTGAAAGGTAATGGAGGCAAGAGTCTGATTTTCATTTTCAATTTTAACGTTTTCTTTTGCCTCAAGTGCCTGGTGCAAGCCTTCGCTGTATCGCCTTCCCGTCATCAACCGTCCGGTAAACTCATCAACAATCACCACCTGATCGTTTTTTACAATATAATCGGTATCCCGCTTGAACAGGGTGTGGGCTTTCAGGGCCTGGTTGACATGGTGGAGCATTTCAATATTGGCGGGATCATATAGATTGTCCACCGACAAGAGCTCTTCTCCCTTGGCAATCCCTTCCTCTGTGAGAGAGACGCTTTTGGATTCTTCGTCCACGGTATAGTCTATTTCTGGCTTAAAGGCCGGGATAATGGTATCGACCTGGGTATAAAAATGGGTTGATTTTTCAGCCTGGCCTGAAATGATCAAAGGCGTTCTTGCTTCATCAATGAGAATGGAGTCCACCTCATCCACAATGGCAAAGTTGAGGGGGCCCTGGGCAAGGTTTTCCCTTTCAAATTTCATGTTATCCCTCAGATAATCAAACCCGAACTCATTATTGGTCCCATAGGTGATATCCGAGCCATAGGCTTCTTTTCTTTCCTGGTCGTCCAGACCATGGAGAACCACCCCGACGCTCAAACCGAGGAAATTATAAATTTTGGCCATCCAGTCGGCATCCCGTCGGGCCAGATAGTCATTGACCGTAATAATGTGAACCCCTTTGCCGGAAATTGCGTTTAAATAAGCCGGAAGGGTGGACATCAGGGTTTTTCCCTCACCTGTTTTCATTTCCGCAATGGTGCCTTGGTGGAGGGCAATTCCACCAATGAGCTGCACATCAAAATGGCGCATGCCAAGGATTCTGACAGAGGCTTCCCTTACCAGGGCAAAGGCTTCCGGCAAAATGTCATCCAGGGTTTCACCGTTTTTAAACCGAGTCTTGTACTCTATCGTTTTTTGGGGCATTTGTTCATCTGACAGTGACTGCATCTGGGGTTCAAGAAGGTTGATTTTATCTAAAATGGGCTGAAGCGTTTTTAATTGCCGGTCATTGCTGGAGCCAAAGACCTTTGTGAAAAATTTGAGTACCATTTAAATTTTACCTGTTCATAAGTTATAATAGGGTTAAGTATGCTGCTATTTAAATTTTCTTTCTAAAATATATAAGCATTAATCAGGAAAATAAAACAAAAAATTAAAATAAATTAATTCTTTTGATAGGGGGGGATTCAGCAAAAGTGGAGGCAGGGGCTAATTGAGAATATATTTCAAAGGGTTGGCTGGAACACCATTGATGCGAACCTCATAGTGGACATGGGGACCGGTGCTTTTGCCAGTGTTGCCTAGAAGGCCGATAACATCCCCTCTTTTTACTGCTTGGCCCGGTTTGACCAGAACCTTTTTCAGATGGCCGTATTTGGTTACCCTGCCATATCCATGGTCAATGATAACCAGGTTGCCATAATGTGCTTTAGGGGCTGCATAGGAGATTTTACCGTTTGCAGTTGCAATGATTTTGGTCCCTGTCTTGTTTGAAATATCAAGACCTGAATGAAAGGTCCTTTGTCCTGTAAAAGGCGACTTTCGGTATCCGAATTTGGAGGTGATCCAGCCGTCAACCGGTCTGATGGACGGGGTTGATGCCAGAAGATTCTTTTTTTTCTCAAGGTGTTTGATAAGATCTTTAAAATTAAGTACCTGTTGTTCGGCAGCCAAAGTGGTCTGGCTTACCTGTTCATGCATTTCCCGGATTAGGTTGTTGTGTCTGTCCTCGAGGGGTATGTCCTGATCAAGGTCATTTTCCGGAATCCCGCCAATACCGATGAACCCCGAAGATTCTCCGGATATTTTAATGTCGGCAATCAACCTGACCTTGCCTTCCAGTATTGAAAGGTTGTCTACTTGTTTTTTGAGAACTTCAATATTTTTAGCAAAAGCCTGAATTTGTTCCCTCTGGTTATGGATATCAGTGCGGTATGAATCAATGGTCTGTGTCAGGGCGTTGTTCTTAAACGATATGGTCTTTAACCGATGATAGTCATATCCAAGATAGGTGAGACTTGCCCCGGCCCCCATGACAACAAGGATGAAAAAAAACACCCATCGTTTGTGAATGGAGATCTCCTTGATATCGGAATCTGAACCGGAATGAAACCAAACTTTTATTCTTTTTTTCATTATCACTTTCTTATTTAGATAATTAATGGTTGTCAAGCATAATGTTTATGGTAGGGGTCAGGCTTGCGTTATTGTGCTTTTGTTAAAAGCACAATAACGCAAGCCTGACCCCCTTATAAAGGAGTCTGGACATAGTCCAAACCAATCTCATCGGCCAGCCCAAACATGATGTTCATATTTTGGACTGCTTGTCCTGCAGCACCTTTTAACAGGTTATCAATGGCAGAGACAAGGATAATTCTACCGGTGTCTTCATCAAAATGGCATCCAATGTCACAGCAATTGGTTCCCCTGACATGGGACATGGAAGGAAAACATCCGTCGGGCAGCAGTCGGACAAAGGGTTCTTCCATATACCATTTTCGGTATGCCTGGCGAATATCTTTAAGGCATACAGATGGGGTGGCCTGTCCGTAAATCGTGGAAACCATTCCCCTTGTTACCGGTACCAGATGGGGTACAAAGGTGATTTTGACCTTTTCTTCGGCATGAATACTTAAAATTTCCTCTATTTCCGGGGTGTGCCGGTGGTTCCCTATTTTATAAGGGGCAAAGGATTCGTTTGCCTCACAATAGTGGGCTGCTAAAGAAAGGGACCTGCCGGCTCCGCTGACTCCGGATTTAGAATCGGAGATAATTCCGTCAAGGTGTATGAGTTTCTCTCTGATAAGGGGGAGCAGGGCCAGAAGGATCGTGGTGGGATAGCATCCGGGGTTTCCAATGATTCTGGCTGTCTTAATCTGGTCCCGGTAGATTTCAGACAGACCATAAACACTTTGGGCCAGAAGATCCTTGGCAGTATGTGGTTGATAAGCCTTTTCATAGGCAGCAGGGTCGCTGAATCTGAAATCAGCAGACAGGTCAATCACCTTAATTCCCTGCTCTAGTAATGGCGCTGCATAGGCCATGGAAACCTTATGGGGCAGGGCAAGAAACATGAGGTCCACCCGGTTTGCGAGGGCGCGTGCATCCAGATCTTCACAAATGAGGGATTCAAAACCCCGCATGGAGGGGAAAATATCTGTTAGCGGCTTTCCCTTGTAACTGCTGGACGTAATTGCTTCCAACCGGGCCTGGGGGTGGTTGGAAATCAATTTGACAAGTTCTACTCCTGTATAGCCCGATGCGCCTGCAATGCCTACCTTGATCATAATCGTTTGCCTACCTGGTAATGGATTTATTTTTTAAATCGTTATTTTATGCCAAAAACACTATTTATGCAAACTCAAATATTCAACCAATGTGTGATCTTCTCCTGCAAGTTGGTGATCAATAATCTCACTTATTTTTTTCCAGTCTCCGCCTGCAAGTCCGGCACCTATCTTTGGATACCCTATTCTTTCCCCTGAAAAATCCATTTTTATTTGGGAAAACAGGGCCGCAATTGCATCATAATCTGCCAGCACATGGGCCCCTGAATAATGGTATTGGGTATATCCGTTTATGATTGTCAGGGGTTTCCCGCTGATCTTAACGATTGCCCTTGAATAGGTTCCAAGTTTTTCCCGGTCCCCTGGTCCGGTTTCAAAATCTGCATGAAAGGCAGGGGGAAAGGTCTCGCTTATCTGTTGTGCAATGCCCGCACCCATGCTGCAAAAACAATTGCACCCGTGGATGATAACATCAAACTTGCCTGACAGGGCCAGTGAAATCAGATCTCCTTTTAAAATTTTCATATTTCCCGGTTCCTCTGGATTTTTTTGTATAAACTGTTCATGTCAAAATATGCAAAAATTATTCCCGGTGTCGATAAATTGTAATAATAATAGGGTAAAAAGTTAGATTCCTCCCCATAAGCAATAGGCATAAGGCGGTGGTTGAAAAAAATTAAAGCAGCTATGTTCACCAGTTCCATGAATTGAGAAGCCTTGCAGAGGGAAAAGGGGTTCATCTGGTCATGGGATGTCATGAAATTGACGGCAATATCCTGTATGAGTGATGGGATATGATCGTTTTGGTGACTGGTAAGCAATGGGCCAAGGGCTGTATGGTTTTAAAATTGGTAAAAAAAATGTAAAAATCCATGGTTCTTGTTGAACCCATGGGGAGTGTCAGTATCCTAAGTTCCATGTATGGTTCTATCAAATTTTTCAGGGAGCCGGTAAACACCATCTCCCATATGGCAGGTGCCGTCGGATCTGCTATCGGGCTGATCCTTCTGGTTGTTTTTGCAGCTGACCGGGCTGATCTTTGGCATGTGGTTTCTTTTTCCATTTTTGGCATCACCTTAATTCTTATGTATACGGCAAGCTTTCTTTACCATGGTCTGTGCATATCGGAAAAAGCCCTTTTGACCCTTCGTAAAATTGATCATATTATGATTTTCATGGTCATTGCTGGATCCTATACTCCCCTTTGCCTGGTGCCTCTTCGGGGACCCTGGGGATGGAGTCTTTTTGCCATCGTCTGGTCCATTGCGGTCATTGGGATTTTCATTAAAATCTTTTACATAAAGGCACCCCGGTGGGTTTCCACCTGTATTTATTTGATGATGGGTTGGCTTTGCCTGGTGGTCATTTATCCATTGGTGAAAACCGTTGAACCCATTTGTCTCGTCTGGCTGGCCATGGGCGGGGTTTTTTACAGCGTTGGTGCCCTGGGATACGCCCTTAAAAAACCCAACCCCTTTCCCGGAATAGTGGGCTTTCATGAGATATGGCACCTCTTTGTCCTTTTGGGGAGTGCCTGCCATTTCTGGCTTTCCTTCCGATATTTGATGGTTATCAATTAAAATTTCTTGTAATTTTTTGACTTCTTTGTAACAGTCATTGCCTTTGGGGGGTAGTTTGTGTTTTCAATGCTTATCATATACTTAAACCATTGGGGCAAAGGTACTATGATGGAGGAGTTGGGATGGAGGAGTTGAGATGGAGATCTGCCAGATAGAAAAAATAACCGACTGCAAACATGTGAACCTGTTTTCCATTCAATACAGGGATCGGGCTAAAAATATTAAAAACTGGGTGTTTGCATCCCGATCCCAAGATCCCGATCCCTTGAATCAGGAAAAGGTGGGTGTGGATGCCGTGGTCGTGGTCCCCTTTCATCGGCAAGCGGAAAAATTAGTGATTATCAAGGAGTTTCGGGTCGCGCTGGGTGGTTGGCAGTATGGATTTCCCGCAGGCCTTGTGGACAAAGGAGAAACCATTGTCCAGGCAGGGGAACGCGAGCTTCTTGAAGAAACAGGCCTGGCAATCACCCGGGTTTTGAAAAAAAGTCCCGCCATTTATTCCTCATCGGGGCTGACAGATGAAACCATCAGCCTTTTATTTGTTGAATGTGAAGGAACCCCCAGCAATGAATTCAACGAGATGTCCGAGGACATTGAGGTGATATTGCTTTCCCGAGACGCGGCCAAGGGATTGATCTCAAAACCGGGTCTTAAATTTGATGTAAAATCCTGGATGGTGTTAAGCATGTTTGCCGATTACGGCATTATCAGTTAAGGAAATTTTCTCGTGTTTTCAAATTTTTTATATTTTCTGATCGCCCTTGTGATCTATGCCTCTTTCGAACTTTTTGATAAAACCAAAAATTTTGACCCGAATAACCTCTATTACAGCCTGATCTCTGCGGCTGTATTTGCTGTGATTTGCCATACATGGTTTAAACGGCTCGCTCAAAGGGGAGGCAAAGGGTCTTCTTTCGGGCTGGACCATTCCATTAACAGGGCAATCTCAAAGCTGTCCATGATGGCTTTAATACTTTTTGCTGCCAATATTTATGTGTTCAGGCTTCCGCTTTTTTTTGCCGATGTCTGGTTGTTTACCCGTATCCCTACCCTCGCAGCTGTTTTGTTCCTGGGCCTCTTTCTCGCCTACCTTGTTATCGTTTGGAATGCAGCCTATGGGGTTCAAAAACGATATCTTCCCGTAAATCTGACCCAAAAGCGTTATATTGGTTCAAACATCTCATTTTCCCTGCCCGCCTTACTTCCCTGGTTTTTTCTGTCTTTGTTTGCCGATTTGATTCAGTTTTTGCCCCCTGGACCTGTTCGAACCTATTTTAATACAACGGCAGGTGAAATTGTCTATATTTTGACATTTTTGATCCTTATTTCTGTTTTTGGTCCGGTCCTGATAAAAAAACTTTGGGGGTGTACCTCCCTTGAACCGGGGGCTTACCGGGCCCGAATTGAAGCAACCTGCACCAGGGCCGGGTTAGCCTATGCGGATATCTTAAAATGGGAGCTTTTTGGCGGCAGCATGATCACCGCCGGTGTCATGGGGCTTGTGGGGCGATTCCGATATATTTTGGTTACACCAGCCCTGATGGATGCGCTGGATGACGATGAACTTGATGCGGTTATTCTCCATGAAATTGGTCATGTTCAACGATATCACATGCTTTTTTATCTCTTCTTTTTTGCCGGGTTTGTCGGGTGTAATTTTGTTTTTTTTGAGCCCATGATACTCCTGCTTTATATTGCAGGTCCGGTTTACCAGACATTTTCTTTGCTGGGAATCGATAAAGGAGATGTCTATCCCGCCCTCATCTGTATGTCGTTGATCGGCTCGTTTGTGATATATTTCAGGTTTGTGTTCGGGTTTTTTATGCGAAACTTTGAGCGCCAGGCAGATATACATGTATATGGGTTTCAACGGGATGCAGCTTCCCTGGTCTCTACCTTTTATAAGATAGCCGCCTTGAGCCGGCAGCCCATTGACAAACCGAACTGGCATCATTTTGGAATCGGTGAAAGAATTCGGTTTCTGGAACAATGTCAGGAATCCCCGATGTTGATCGCCCGTCATCACAGGCGGGTGAAAACGCTGATGATCGGGTATCTTTTATTGGTTCTTGCCCTGTTTTGTACAGGATATAGTATCAGCTATGGTGGCGCAAAGGAAGCGTTTGAAAAGTATGTTGCCAAGGAAATACTCTTCCAGCAATTGGAGGTAGATCCGGAGAATTCAGACATCTATGCGGTTGTGGGAGATTATCATTACAATGAAAAAGCCTATGACAAGGCTAGGGTTGCCTATGAAAATGTGATTCTTATTGATGCTAAAAATATTCATGCCCTGAATAATCTTGCCTGGCTGCTTGCCACCTGCCCGGATGAAAAATTCAGGGATGCCCCAAGAGCCCTTGAGTTAGCCTTTCAGGCTGTTTTACTCAAGCGGGAGGCATTTGTCCTGGATACCTATGCCGAGGCCCTGGCCTTAAATAAAAGAAAGGCGCAGGCAATTGAGGCGGCACGAGAAGCCCTGTCCCTGGCCAAAGAAAAACAATCCTATTACAGGGAGCAGGTGGCGCGGTTTGAGAAAATGGGCGAATAAATTTCTTTGAGGCTGCCGGAGATACGCCAGGAGTGTGCCTCAAAGATATTATTATTTTTTTTAAAAACAGAGTATTTGAAACCTTGCGTTGTCTCGAAGAATATAGTATGCCCTTAGGATCAGCGTTTCAAGCAATTGTTTTTTTATTAACGAAGGAATAATTTTTAATGAATTATTCAGCATTACTAACAAATTAACCGGAGGGAAGTATCTATGAAATTTGTAAGATTGTTAGCTGTTTGTATCACCGTCCTTGGCATGTCCACATTTGCCATGGCAGGCACTCTGGAAGATGTTAAGGCCAAGGGGTATGTTCAGGTCGGTGTTAACGGAGACCTGTTTGGGTTTGGTAAAGCCGATGAGAACGGTGTATGGAAAGGGCTTGATGTTGATTGTGCAAGAGCTGTTGCCGTTGCCGTTTTTGGCAGTCCTGACAAAATAAAATTCACCCCGCTGACCGCTAAAACAAGATTTACTTCATTGCAGTCCGGTGAGATTGATGTCCTTTTCAGAAATTGTACCCAGACCCTGAGCCGTGATACTTCATATGGCCTTGATTTTGGTGTCGTTAATTACTACGACGGCCAGGGGTTCCTTGTTCGCAAGGACCTGGGTGTAAAAAGTGCAAAAGAGCTGGACGGCGCTTCTATCTGTGTCCTTCCCGGAACAACCACGGAAATGAATGTTGCCGATTATTTCAGGTCAAACGGAATGAAAATGAATCCGGTTGTTATTGAAAATACGGCCGAACTTAACAAGGCATTTTTTGCAGGCCGGTGTGATGCCCTGACCTCTGACGCATCCCAGCTTGCAGGACAGCGCGCCGTTGCCCCAAATGCCAAAGATTACGTCATCCTTCCCGATATCATTTCCAAAGAACCACTGGCGCCTGCTGTAAGGCATGGAGACAATAAATGGAAAGATATTGTAAACTTTTCTGTGCTGGCCCTGATCAACGCTGAGGAGCTTGGCATTACCTCTAAAAATGTTGACGAAATGCTGAAAAGCACTAACCCGAAGATCCAAAGATTCTTGGGAGTTACTCCAGGTAACGGTGAATCCCTTGGGCTTGATGAAAAATTTGCCTACAACATTGTTAAAATGGTGGGTAACTATGGCGAAGTTTTTGAAAGAAATGTTGGCGTAAATACCCAGCTCGGTATTGAACGAGGACTCAACGCTCTCTGGACAGATGGTGGATTGATGTACTCTCCTCCGTTTAAATAATTCTTTTTGAATGACGTATGGTGCAATGCAAGTTGCACCATACGTTTTAAACGTACCGATTTTAAACGTACTGTGAAAGAGTATATTGAATAAAGTTATGAAGATTAAAAATTCAGAAAACATTTCGTTTTGGTATGACCCTGATAAACGAGCGATCATTTACCAGATTGGCACCGCACTTTTTGTTGCATTTATTGCCTGGTACCTGGTTTCCAACACCATGACCAACCTTGCAAATCAAAACATTGCTACCGGGTTTGGATTTTTAAACAAAGAGGCTTCCTTTGAAATCGGTGAGTCCTTAATCGAATACTCAGCAGCCGACAGATACTTAAAGGCCCTTTCCGTTGGTTTCTTAAACACGCTGCTGGTATCTTTTATCGGCATTCTTTTGACCGTTGTCCTGGGCACTTTTTTAGGGATTGCCCGATTATCGAAAAACTGGCTGGTCAATAAATGTGCGGCAGGGTATATTGAACTTTTCCAGGATATTCCCGTTCTTTTGCAGCTTTTTTTCTGGTATGCCTTTTTTTACGAGATGCTGCCGTCACCCAGGCAAGCGCTCAATCCCTTTGGAGGGTTGTTTTTGTGCAATCGAGGGCTGATTTTTGGCATCCCAGCAGCCCATCCTGTTTATAAATATATGGCCCTTTCAATCCTCCTTGCCGCCGTTCTTATTTTCTTTATTAAACGATGGGCAAAAAAACGGCAGGATGCCACCGGTGAGATTTTTCCGATTATCAAGGTATCCTTTCTTCTCGTTCTTGGATTCCCCTTTGCGTGCTGGCTTGCGGGCGGTTCACCAACCCAGATGAGCGTGCCGGTGTTAACGGGATTTAATTTCAAGGGAGGGATGGCTGTCAGCCCGGAATTTGCCGCCCTTCTACTGGGGCTTGTATTATATACGGCAGCCTTTGTCGCAGAAGTCGTTCGTGCAGGTATCCAGGCTGTTTCCAAGGGCCAAACCGAGGCGGCCATGGCCATCGGTTTAAAACCCGGGCAATTATTAAATCTGATTATTTTGCCCCAGGCATTGCGGGTTATTATTCCGCCCCTCACCAGCCAGCTGCTCAATTTGACAAAAAACAGCTCTCTTGCGGTTGCCATTGGATATCCGGATTTTGTCTCGGTTGCAGGGACTGCCATCAATCAGACAGGTCAGGCCATCGAAGGGGTCATGTTGATCATGATTGTCTATCTTTTCTTCAGCTTATCAACCTCGGCCTTTATGAATTGGTACAATAAAAAAACGAAACTGGTAGAAAGGTGATCCTTTAGGTTATTATGGAAACACATGCAAATATAGATCAAAAGAGTGTCGTAAAACCGCCGATTTCAAGCGTAGGGGTCATCGGATGGATACGGGGGAATTTGCTCAGCAGTCCCGGCAATACCATCCTTACGCTTATTATTCTGGGGATATTATGGTTTTCAGTCGTTCCTTTTATTAAATGGGCATTTTTAGATGCCTGCTGGCACCCGGATGCAAACTGCAGGGAGGGAACCGGGGCCTGCTGGTCCGTCATCACCTCCAACTATAAAGTTATGCTGTTCGGGTTTTACCCCCAGCATATCCTGTGGCGTCCCGTCACGGCCATCGTTTTACTTGTCTCCCTGCTGTTTATCAGCCGTAATAGACGCTATTGGAATCCCTATCTTGGGTATGCCTGGTTGATCGCTTTGGTGGTCATGGGGGTTTTGCTCCGGGGCGGCATTTTTATGCTGGAACCCGTTGAAATTGGAAAATGGGGCGGCTTGATATTGACCTTGCTGCTGTCTGTTTTTGGTTTGACCGCAGCATATCCTATGGGGATACTCCTGGCCCTTGGCCGGCAGTCCAATCTGCCGGTGATAAAAACCTTCAGTGTTTTTTATATCGAACTGATTCGCGGTGTCCCCCTCATCAGTCTTTTGTTCATGTCATCGGTTGTTTTTCCCTTGTTTCTTCCCGAGGGTGTCACAATCAGCGGTATTTTGCGGGCCCAGGTCGCCATTATCTTGTTTACGGCAGCATATATAGCAGAGGTGGTCAGGGGCGGGCTCCAGGGCATGAATACGGGCCAATTTGAGGCTGCCGAGTCCATTGGGTTAAACTATCCTCAAACCATGCGATTGATCATTTTACCCCAGGCATTGAAAATTGTTATTCCGCCGTCGGTCAGCGTCTTGATTTCAGCGTTTAAGGATACCTCCCTGGTGGTCATTATCGGGTTATACGATTTGCTGAAAACAACCCAGTCAACCTTGTCAGAGCCTAGATGGATGGGGTTTTCAGCAGAAGCCTACATTTTTATTGCACTGATTTATTTTGTCTGCTGCTTTTTCATGTCCAACTACAGCAGACAACTGGAAAAAGAATTGGATACAGGGCTGTAATTTTTTAATAACTTTATTTATTAAGCGATAATTTATGAACCAAGACAACACAAACAAAATCGATGTTTCAAGTGAAGAGACCATCATTAAAATTTCTGATATGCACAAATGGTTTGGAGATTTTCATGTTTTAAAAAACATTAATCTGGATGTTAAAAAAAGTGAACGTATTGTTGTTTGCGGGCCATCCGGATCTGGAAAATCAACCCTTATCCGATGTATCAACCGGCTTGAAGAGCATCAAAAGGGAAAAATTATTGTAGATGGCATTGAGCTGACCAAGGACCTGAAAAATATTGAAAAAGTCCGATCAGAGGTGGGCATGGTGTTCCAACATTTTAACCTGTTTCCCCATCTTACCATTGTTGAAAATTTAACAATGGGCCCTATCTGGGTTCGAAAGGTTCCTAAAAAAGAAGCGGAAGAAACGGCCATGTACTATCTTGAAAAGGTACAGATAGCTGAGCAGGCACAAAAATTTCCCGGCCAGTTGTCCGGCGGCCAGCAGCAGCGCGTGGCCATTGCCAGAAGCCTTTGCATGAAACCCAATATTATGCTCTTTGATGAACCCACATCTGCCCTTGATCCTGAGATGGTAAAAGAGGTTCTCGAAGTCATGATCAACCTTGCCCAGGACGGGATGACCATGATTGTTGTCACCCATGAAATGGGGTTTGCCAAGAGTGTTGCCCACAGGGTGCTTTTCATGGATGCCGGTGAAATTATAGAAGAAAATAACCCACACGACTTTTTCAATAACCCCCAGAGCGATAGAACAAAGCTTTTTTTAAGCCAGATTTTGTTTTAAAAGCCAATGGGCAAAAAGGCCATCCCTGTTATGTGGACGGCATCTGTTATCAGCCGTCCGGTTCTGGTTGCGACAATCAGGGCCATGGTGTCTTGAAGGGAAATGAGTTTGCCGAAAATTCGCTCAAAACTTAAGTTTTCAATGGGGCCGTCACACACGTTGGTTACCAGGAAAAGGTCACCATTTGGCAGATGCCGAGCTTTAAGTCTCCAGACAAGAATTTCAATATTCCGGGCGCTGTTGTAAAGGCTTTGGGCATCTAAAAAGTCCAGCAGAAAAAGATCACATTTTTTGCTGTATGATGCATGGAGCATGGTATAAAGTCCATACATCATTGCAAAAACCCGGTCTCCTTCATACCCGGGTTCAAACCCAAGCAAAATAGCATCGGCCCCCTCTTTGTTCTCAAGGGTGCTGTCGGTTTGAACCGGCGGGCATTGGAATATCCTGGTCACCTGTGAATCAATTGTTGCCCCGGGTGTCTTGCCAAGCTCCATGGAATTCATTCTATAGAGCTTTCGGGTCAGGGTTTTTAAGAGATCTGCCACCTGGTTGATATGAATTTCCAATATCAGATTGACGTCTGTCTTGGCAAGATTTTCCAGGTGAAAATCTGTGGCAGAGGTGCACCCGTTTAACAGGAGGACAAAGGTGACAAGAATATAGGCGAACCACCTTTTTATTTTAGTTTTTGCCAGATTTTAATTCCTCAATCCCCTGGTGCATGGTTTTTACAGCAAGCTGAATACAATGATGTTTCTTTTCCGGGATATTTTCCAATACCTTAAAGACATCTCCATCATTTATCTTGAGAGCTTCATCCAGGGTTTTCCCTTTGACCAGATCCACAACTGCCATGGCAGCAGAAATGGCCCCGGCACAGCCCGTTATTTCATACCGGACATCATCGATGATGTCATTTTCGCCTAGCTTGATGTAGACTTTCATAATATCGCCGCAGGATCCAATCTTTTGAGATACCTGATCGGCATTTTCAAGGTGGCCCATATATTTTTTTTCGAGAAAATAATTGATTGCCGGATTGGCATAACCGGCTTCTGACAGCATTTTACGTTCAGCAGTTGATAATACAGTTTCAGTGACCACAAGCGTTCCTTTTGTTCTGTCCTAAGTATAAAAAGAATATTTTACTGGACAGTATACTAAAATATTCAGATTTACAAATTTAATGTCCCCCCTAAAATAATTAATTTCTTTTTTATGTCAAGCGAAATGGGTGATTGTTACAAAAAAAAATAGCATGAATACGAGGCGTCATAAAAAAAAGTGAATCTAACCCCCGAAAGGCCAGAAATAATACTTGTGATTATAGTCGGTTATGATATGGTTAAAAAATATTTCGAAAGTAGCCCTAATATTAATTACCGCAACATGATAGCTGAAACTTAAATTACATTTTCATTATCACCTTGGACGAAGGAGATCGCGTTATGAAAGAGTTGATTAAGTATATTGCCCAGGCATTGGTCGATGATCCCGATGAGGTAAGTGTTGAAGAAATCAAGGCCCAGCAAACCCTTGTTCTGGAGTTAAGGGTTGCAAAGGATGACCTTGGTAAGGTCATTGGCAAAAAAGGGAGAACCGCCCAAGCCATGCGAACCATTTTATCTTGTGCCTCGGCTAAAGAGCAGAAACGAGTGATTTTGGAAATTGTCGAATAAGACCTTAAGACAGCCTCTTAAATTTTATTAAAACCAGGAAACGATTTCTTGCTATTTTTTCTGGAGAGAAATCCTTAAGTATTGGTATGTTTAATAATTGCAATGGGCTGGTTGACTATGCTTTGGCTACATTTTGTGATATTACAAACAAAGTAACAGTGTAGGAAAAGACAGGGCAGGAATGGGTGTGCCGACAACTGAGTCTTAAGGAAATTAATTGGAAAAAATTGTTTTAAACCCCGGGGAAATCCTTTTCTTTTATACACGGACGGGTGAGATCCAAACCCCGTCTTTACTGAGAACCTATCGGGAGATATCCAGCAAAAAAGAACAATCAAAAATAGACAGGTATATATTTGAAAAAGATCGCCACACCTGTCTTGTGACCAGAGGTCTCGTCCGGTTTGTTTTGTCCCAATGTACGAAAATTTCCCCCCAAACCCTTGGGTTTGAGGAAAACAGTCATGGAAAGCCCCGCCTCATATCGGGCATGACGGACATCCCCATTTTTTTTAATCTTTCCCATGCAAATGGTTTGAGTGTCTGTGCCGTGGTCCTTGACCATGAAATCGGGATCGATGTGGAAGATTCAACCCGAAAAATTGATATGAATATAGCAAACCGTTTTTTTTCAAAACAGGAATCCGAGGTGCTTGGACAGACAATGGAAGATGAAAAACGAAACTTGTTTTTTGATTTTTGGACCTTAAAAGAATCCTATATCAAGGCAAAGGGCCGTGGTTTGTCAATTCCCCTTGATAAATTCAGCTTTACGATCAGCCGGGTGGGCACTGCAATCCAATTTCATTCCGGTAACAACGATGATGCAAATAATTTTTCTTTTTTCAGGTTTGCTTTGCTCGATAGTTTCAAGGCGGCCATTACGATTTGTGCCCCTAAAACCCTTGGGTTTAAGGTCAAAATATACCAATGTGTTCCATTTGAAGAGATAATAAAACAGGACCAGATCAAGGTTATTTAACACCGTTAGAAGTGGAGATGACTCTTTTTTCGGGGGTATAGGGTTAACTCCAAAGAGATTTAATCCAGCCAAATACGCCTTTCTTTGCCGGTTCGGTCAGGGCCGGGGTTTTAGCAGAGACATTGTCAGTCTTTTTTGACCCACGCTCTTTAACTTGAGGTTCAGGGGGCCTGGGGGTAACTTTATTTGATTTTCCATTCAGGGAGTTCATTATTTCCTGAACAAGTCGTTTCTGGACCTCTGGCTCGGAAAATTTGAGTTTGGGCAATTGCCCCAAATAAGTGGCGGCCAGATCCATACCAAGACCATCCCCATTGCAACCATGCCCGGACATGCCCGCAATCACATAGGCAAATTGGGTTAGTCCTGCAATTGTGACGTGTTCCGGTGGTGCCAATTCGGGCATTTGATGAAAGGCCACCCCTTCGCAGATATTAGGGGGGAGATTCCAAGATTTCAAAACAGCGGCGGCCACAAAGGCATCTGTGGTTCCAAATACATCTTTTTCCACCTGGTGCAAGGGAAGCTTAAGCTCCCTGGCTTTTTTGAGACAAAGGGAAAATTCATGGGGATTGTGAATGGCCATCAACAGTTTTCCGACCCCATGGAGCATTCCGGTCATATACAGCTCTCCTGGTAGAACCCCCATCCCTAAATTGGGGTGGCCAAGCCGTCGATTGGCCACAGCGCATGCCCAGGAATATGACCAAAAATCATCATAGGAAAATCCTTTAATATCAGGAAACTTGGGCAGCATTTTCTGGAAAAAATGCAGGCAGACGGAACTTACGATTTCAACAAGACCGATGCGGGTAATGGCAGCCCTCAGGCTGACAATCTTATCCATCTCAGCGTAAAAGGGCGAGTTGGCCAATTGCAGAATTCTGGTGTAAAGCCCGGGGTCTGATTCCACAAGTTTTACAAAACGGAGGATATCTATTTTATCTATGGGCTGCCGGGTAATGGCAATGATTTTTGTTCCGTTGGCCGGAATCGTGGGGATATTGACACTTGTGGATAAAATTTCCTGGGCAATACTAAAAGCAATGGTTTTTTCTCCAGCCAGCGAATTTTCCATTTTTATCAATTTCCCTGTTCAAGTAGGCAGACGGTTATTATGCTCCTGGGCGGAATTTTCGACCCGTTTATTTCGTATACCGTTTTTTTGTGTTACTTGCAAGCAATGAGGTGAATCGCATAAAATAGGGAAAACTAAAATGTAATGGAGGGGCGTGGTCCTATATTTCTTTGTGATCCCGTCCTGTTTTTGACAGATAGTATTCGTAGTCACCTTTATAAACGGTCATCTTTCCCTGGTCGATTTCAAAAACATGATCCACAAGGCAGCGGAGAAAATGCCGGTCGTGACTTACCAGAACAATGGTGCCGGCAAATTGCTTCAGGGCATGGAGCAGAACCTCTCGGGACTGAATATCCAGGTGGTTGGTCGGTTCGTCGAGGATCAAAAAATTTATGGGCTGTCCCAGGAGGGTTGCCAGGACCACCCGGCTTTTTTCTCCACCTGAAAGCTGGGCGATCCGTTTATCCACATCATCTCCTGAAAAGAGAAACGCACCGCATAGGTTGCGAATAATGCCTATCCCTGCAAGGGGCAGCGCTTCCTGGATGGTTTCAAAAATGGTTTTTTTTGAATCAAGGAGATCCATGGCGTGTTGGCTAAAGTAACCTATTTTTACGCTGGCACCGATTTTGGCCTCGCCTTTTGTCGGGTTTGTCTCGCCTGCCAGCACCTTTAAAAAGGTGGACTTACCGGCTCCGTTGACCCCGACCACGGCAATTTTATTCTGTCGGTTAATCAGCCCGGTAATATCAGAGAAAACCGTTTTTGGCTCTCTGTCTGGTGTTTTCCATGTTTTTGTAAGCCCATCCAAAAGAACGACATCATCCCCTGAACGCGGAGGTGCGGAAAATTCCAATTTGATGATCCGCTGCTGTTCCGGCAATTCAATTCGCTTTATTTTTTCCAGTTTTTTGATGCGGGACTGCACCTGGGCTGCATGGGATACCCGTGCTTTGAAACGGGTAATGAAGTTTTCTTCCTTGGCAAGCATCTCCTGCTGGCGCCTGTGGCTGGCCAGGAGCTGTTTTAGTCGAATTTCCCGCTCCCGGATATAAAAATCATAGTTTCCGCCATAGGTGGTGGTGGTGTGGTTGGCCACCTCAACGGTTCTGCTCACCACCTTGTTCATGAAATCCTGGTCATGGCAGGTCATTAAAAGAGCACCCGAAAAATCATTGATCAGCCAATTTTCCAGCCATATGATGGATTCCATGTCCAGATGGTTGGTGGGTTCGTCCAGGAGCAGGACATCCGGACGGATGGTTAGGATTTTTGCCAGGGCAATGCGCATCTTCCATCCACCGCTAAAAGATTCCACGGGGCGTGTGAAATCACCAGGACCAATGCCCAAGCCCGTTAGGACGGTCTGTGCTCGGGTTTCAAGATCATACCCGCCGCGATTTTCAAATTCTTCGGCAGCATCCCCATACTCACCAAGCAAAATTTCCATGGCTGTTTCATCCATGGGCTGAGCCATGGCTGCTTCCATCGTTTTCATTTGTTCCCCCAGCATCACCACATCGGAGGCAGAAGACATCACTTCTTGAAGGGCTGATCCACCTGCCATCTCCCCCACATCCTGGGAAAAGTAACCCGTTTTAATTTTTTTTGCACGGGAGATCTCTCCATCGTCTGCCTCTTCCTCCCCTGTGATCAGTCGGAAGATGGTTGTCTTGCCGGTTCCATTGGCGCCCACAAGTCCTATGCGTGTGCCGGGAAGAATCTGCAGACTGGCATTGTAAAAAAGGATCTGAGAACCGTGCTGTTTGGATATTTTTGTCAGGTGAATCATTTTGCCGTCCCAAAAAAAATTATAAAATTATCATATCAGATGGCAAATTGGCAAGAAAAAGAAAAGTCGATTTTACAATCGTTGATAGTGATCCAAAGATATGGTATTGTGAAAAACAGAACGTCACCTATATAGGAGGTTTTATGCAAATATCTCTTACCTTCAAGAAAATTGATCCCTCAGATCCTTTAAAATCTTATGTCCAGGAAAAATTTGACAGACTGGACAAAATGCTGGATAAACCGGCCAAAGCCCATGTTGTTTTATCTGTTGAAAAAATTCGTCACATTGTTGAAATAAACCTCAGCTGTGACGGGTTTAGAATTCATGGGAAAGAAGCATCGGAAAATATGTATGCATCAATTGATACCCTGGCAGATAAATTAAAATTACAGGTTAAAAAAAACAAAGAAAAACTCAGGCGGCACCTGGCCGGAGATAAACAAAGCATCAAAAGTACCGGTACAGAATTTGGCACCTCCAATGGCTTGGACGTGCCAAGTTACGGGTAAGGACCGCAGATAGGATTTGCGGTCCTTAGCACTTGGTGAAATAATCCTTTCAGATTTAACCGCACTTGGTGTAGCCGCATGAATGACATGTCATGCAGCCTTCTTCAAAGGCGATGGTCTGTCCGCATTCAGGACACAGATTCGATTTGAGATGGTTTTGAGACGGCTTTGCATTCTCTGCACTGCCGGTCGGTGAATATCGGTTCTCAAGTACCTTGGAAATGGCATCGGGAATGGAATGCACCAAGCCGCCATTTTGAAATACAGCATGTTCACCTCGAATCCCTTTAATCTGGTCTATGATCTCGGTTACTTCTATACCTGATCTCAAGGCCAGCGAAATAAGCCTGCCGATGGCTTCCGTCTTGGCTGTTGTGGACTTACCGGATTTCCCAATGGTTGCAAAAAGTTCAAATGGCTTGTTATTGAACTCGGACACGGTTACATAGAGATATCCCATACCGGTCTTCATTTTTTGGGTAAATCCTTCGAGAATATTGGGACGCTCTCGTCCGGCATGCAGAAAGTCAGTTCCATTCTCTTTATGGGTATTGCCGGAAATAGAAAGCACCTGATTGTCTTTGCTGCCGTCTCTGTAAATGGTCACGCCTTTACATTTGAGCGTATAGGCCGCATCATAAATAAATTTCACATCTTCCTTTTTAGCCTCCCGGGGAAGATTAACCGTCTTTGAAACAGCGTTATCTGTGTGCCTTTGAAATGCTGCCTGCATTTTGATATGGTCCGAAGGCTTGATATCATGTGCTGTAACAAACACCTTTCTTAGATCAATGGGAATTTGGGCGATACCTTTAGCAGTTCCTTTCTCAGCAATATTTTCCATTAGTTTTTTATCGTAAAACCCTTTGGCTTTAGCCGCTTTTTCAAAAACAGGGTTTACCTCTAAAAGCTTGTCATTATCCATTACAGTTCTAACATAGCTCAATGCAAAAACAGGCTCTACCCCGCTGGAGCACCCTGCGATAATGCTCAGAGTTCCTGTGGGGGCAATGGTGGTTGTGGTGGCGTTCCGCATCGGTGTTTTTTTGTCCTTGAAAACGCTTTGATCAAAATTGGGGAACACCCCCCTTTCAGCGGCTAATGAACTCGAAGCTGCATGGGATTCTTTTTGTACAAATGACATGACAAGTTCTGCAAGGTCGATGGCCTCATTTGAATCGTAGGGTAGATTCAATTCAAAAAGCGTGTCTGCAAATCCCATGATGCCCAGGCCTATTTTTCGGTTCCCGTGAACCATTTGTTCTATCTCTTTAATGGGGTATTTTGACATATCGATCGTATTGTCGAGAAACCGAACCGAAAGATGGATGGTTTCTTTTAATTTGTCAAAATCAATGGCAGGGGTCCCTTGATTTGCGGTCACAAATGCCATCAGGTTTATGGACCCCAGATTGCAGGCCTCCATGGGTAAAAGCGGTTGTTCTCCGCAGGGGTTGGTAGATTCCATCTCTCCAAGACCAGGCGTTGTATTATGCCGGTTGATCTCATCTAAAAAAATGATGCCGGGATCTCCTGTGGTCCATGCCTGACTGATTAATTCTTCATAGACAGCCGCAGCATTCAATTTGTCGGAAGACTCGTGTGTCCGGGGATCGATTAAGTCATACTCGGCATTTTTTGAAACCGCAGTCATAAACTTGTCTGTCACGCCAACGGAAATATTGAAATTCGTCAATGCTTGTTTCTTGCTTTTGCATTTTATAAACTCCATTATATCCGGGTGGTCCACACGAAGAATCGCCATGTTGGCTCCTCTCCTTGTACCACCTTGTTTCACCTGCTCGGTTGCTGTGTTGAAAATTTGCATGAATGAAACCGGACCCGAAGCGACACCACCTGTGGAACCGACTTTGCTGTTTTTTGGACGAATTCGTGAAAATGAGAATCCTGTTCCACCGCCAGACTTGTGAATTGTGGCAGCATTTTTAACCGTTTCAAAAATACCATCTATGCTGTCTTCCACGGGGAGAACAAAACAGGCTGCCAGTTGCCCTAAAGATCTGCCTGCATTCATCAAGGTGGGGGAATTGGGTAAAAATCTGAACTCTGTCATCAATTTGTAGAATAGTTCTTCCATTTTTTTGATATCTGCTCGTTCATCATGCTTTTTTTCGGCTTGGGCAATATGAGCTGCTACTCTTCGAAACATCTGTTCTGGTGATTCACAGACCTTTCCTGATGGGTCTTTTTTTAAATACCGTCTTTCCAGCACCGTCCTGGAATTTTTTGTGATAAAATGTATGGACTCTGTCGGCGCTTTAGGGGTTGTCATATTCCAAATTCCTGTTATTTTTATGGGTTGTCTCCATTTGACCTCTCTCAATTTGATTTTGGTTCCAGGAGAAAACAATTTGACGTTATCTGTGAATATACTTTATATAGTATTAATGGAAAAATGCAAGCACAATATATAGGGGTTCTTCATAGTTCATCAATTTAAATCTATATAAACATAACACTTGGGCTATTTAAAAAAAAACATAAGATTCGGATAGGTTTCTCCTTGGAAAATATACATACAAATTAGATTTGCATTTAGAGGTGGGTTTGGCTATAGTTTATCCATACGAATTGATCCTATCAAATCACTTCAACTAACTTCCAAAAAAGCATTAAATGATTTTGAATTTAACCATGCCAAATAAAGTTTTACTTACCCAGTTTTCATACCTTGTTTCAGGGGCTATCTTTGCCCTTACCGGACTTGCGGTCCATGCAAACGCCAATCTTCTTGCGGCTTCAGGCGTTTGCCTGCTGTTTGTATGGGGGATCAATCATTTCGCTTTGATCTTGAAAGATCGTTTGGCATATCCGGGTCATATCCTGGTCGTTCTTTTCTTGATTTTCTCAATTTTGTTCGTCTGCTTTACCGGTGGCTTTTATAGCCCCGGTCTGTTGCTCTTGTTTTTCATACCGGTTTTGACCAGCCTTTTTCCTGAAAAAAAATCAATGGCCCTTTACAACAGCGCCGTCATTGTTTTTTTATGCCTGCTCTATCTGGGACCGGTATGGGGCCCAGGTGAGTTGAATATCAACCAATACCGATTTTTTTTTATGGTGGTTGTTTTTGGTTTGTATGCAGGGGGTATGGGCCTGATTGTTGGCCAGAATCAAAGGGATTGTTTTGCTTTACAAATATCTGGGACCCGTCTTAGGCAGGAGTCCGAGGATGCCCAGGCGGCACTTAAAATTAAAGATAGGTTTCTGGCCAATATGAGCCATGAAATTCGCAACCCCATGAATGCGATTATTGGTATGCTGCATGTGCTGCTGGATTCTGATCTTGATGACGAGCAGCGGCATTATTCCAAAATTGTTTACAACAGTACCCGTGCATTATTGTCCATTGTGAATGATATCCTTGATTTGTCAAAAATTGAAGCAGGCAAGTTGGCATTTGATATCCGGTCCTTTGATCTTGAGGTGGCCATTCAGGACATTGTCTCTTTGCCAGAACTCCAGGCCCGGCAAAAAGGAGTCGAATTTACCTATTCCATTGATTCCACGGTACCCCAGCTTCTAAAGGGGGATATCAGCCGGATTCGTCAAATTATTCTTAATTTAACGGGCAATGCCATCAAATTTACCGAAGCCGGCAACGTCTGTCTGCGTGTTGCCCTGGCATCGGATGAGGGCTCCCATGAAGCAAAACTAGATCCGAATAAGGCCTGTCTTCATTTTAGCGTGGATGACACGGGGATTGGTATTAAAGAGGAACAGATTGCCTCTTTATTTGGTTCTTTTACCCAGGCGGATGCGTCCATTACCAAGAAATTCGGGGGAACCGGCCTCGGGCTTTCCATTGCAAAATTGTTGGTTGAAAAAATGGGGGGTGACATCGGGGCGGAAAGTATTGAGATGGTCGGCAGTACCTTCTGGTTTAACCTGCCACTGGAAAAACAATCCCAGGGAGACATTTCCTTTAACCTTACCCGTCGGCCGATTAAAGACTTTAAGATTATGGTCATCAGCGACAATTTTTCATTGGGGAAAACTTTTGATGACAACCTTTGTGCCCTTGATATCCCCTATGAACAGGCATGGGACGATGTGGAAGCCTTTGAAATGCTCAAATGGGCTCAAGATGATAATATGCCCTTTCATTTGGTCATCATGGAGGCCCAGGAATCCGATCAATATGCCAGGCGTCTGGGGGAAAATATTCAAAAAGACCCACGGTTTGACCATTTGAAGATGATTCTTTTAACCGCAGTGGGGCAAAAAGGAGATGCAAGGAGTTTTGAAGAAATCGGGTTCACAGCATTTTTAAGCAAACCCGTGGAAAAAAGTGTGCTGTCCGACTGTATCAAGGCGGCCTTGTCCATTCATGGGAGCACTAAAACAGTGAGCTTGCCGATTATTACCCGGTATAGCCTTGAAGAGACCAAAAAACATTCCCGCAGAATTCTGATTGTGGAGGACATGGAGACCAATCTTTTAACTGCCAAAGCGCTGATCGGAAAGCAGGGATATTACACCGATGAGGCAAGAGATGGAGAACAGGCGGTTCAAAAACATAAAGACACACCCTTTGATCTGATTCTCATGGATTGTCAAATGCCGGTGATGGATGGATTAGAGGCCACACGGCAGATTCGGATGTATGAAAAAGAGCAGGGGCTTGACCCTGTGCCCATCATTGCCATGACTGGTAACGCCTTTGAAAGTGATCGGGAAAACTGTTTTAAGGCCGGTATGGATGATTTTATTTCCAAACCCGTGGAGCCGGATATCCTGGCCAGAAAAATTCAGATACATCTTGAGGAAAAGGTGCTGCTCAAAATTTTGAACTCTGTTGAACCCGAAAGTGTTGAGTCAGACAGTATTTGTCTGGACAGTACTTGTCTGGACAGTATTGGCCCAGACAGTTCTGAACTGGACAGTTCTGAACCGGACAGGTTTGAACTGGAAGAGGAGGTCTATGGGGAAGATCTTCCACAATTAAATGGGGCCTCTTGTTTTAACAAGACCCTTTTATATGAACGGTTTGGTAATGATGAAGAGTTGATTCAGGTCGTATTGGATGCCTTTCTTGAGGAGGCCCCTGAATTGATTGGAAAAATCAAAATAGCCATTGATAAGGAAGATGCTGACCTGATCAGATCCCATGCCCATGCCCTGAAGGGATCGGCCGGAAATGTGAATGCTGATATTTTAAAAGAGATGGCCTGGTGCATGGAGCAGGAAGCCAACCGAGGAAAACTGGCATCCATATCCCGAATCTTTTTTGATATTGAACAAGAATTTCATGCCTTTGAAAAGGAAGTCATTTCATGATTGATATTGAAAATATGTCAATTCTGGTTGTGGACGATATGAAAAGCATGCGTCTGACCATACGAAAAATGTTGAGGAATCTTAGTATCGGTAAAATCCTCAGATTTGCTGAAAATGGAAAAGAAGGGCTGTCGATTTTGAGTAATGCCCCCTGCGATCTTGCCATCATTGATTGGAATATGCCAGTGATGAACGGGACCCAGATGATGAGCATGATCCGCAAAGATAAGGACCTGAGGGATATCCCGGTGATCATGGTGACCGCAGAGAATGAAAGGGATATTGTTTCCGAGGTGGCGGAAAGTGAAATTGATGCCTACCTGTTAAAGCCCTTGACCCTTGAAGCCCTGGACAGAAAAATCAAGGCCGTTGTGGAGACTGCCAATCATCCGGACAAGGCCACCACCTTCATGCGAAATGCCCGGGAGTGCGAAGAGGCAGATGATTATGAGGGAGCCATTGAACAGGTCCGGCTGGCACTGATTCACAAGCCGTCTGCATCCAGGATTTTGCGCAAACTGGGCTTGATTCATTTTAAAATAGGGAAAACCGGTATTGGTGAGAAATGTTTGCAAAAGGCCATGTCGGTCAACCCCCAGGATACCATTACCCGTGATGTGCTGGCCCGGTTTTATCTGAAAAAAAAAGAATATGAACGAGCGGCCCGGATTTATCTTGAAATCATGTCCCTGAGTACCCGGTATTTTAATACGGCCATGGTTCTTGGGGAAAAGCTCATGGTGAACGGATATAAATCTTTGGGCATTGAATTGTTTGAAAAAGTGATGGCCAGATCCGGTAAAAAACTCGCTTTTCAGGATGCTATTATTGATATTTGCCTGAATAACGGGGAATATGATTATCCTAAAAAAATATTGGATCTGGCGATTCGGGACAATCCCTCCAACTACGATCTGGTGCATCGGGCAGGGCTTGTGTTCTATGACACCGGCAATTTTGATAAAGCCTTGAAATATTTCAGAATGGTCGATTCCCATAAGGCCAGTCATGTCGAAGCAAAACTGTATATTGCCAAAATTTATCACATGAACAAAAAAATATTAAAAGCGGACGATTACCTCAATCAGATTCTTCGCATTGATCCCCAAAATGAAGATGCCCTTACCTTGAGAAGGCAGTTATAATCCTCATTTTAATGTTTGTCCGGGAAAAATCAAATCAGGTATAAGATGAACATTAGCAAGGGAATCATGACCACCAGCAGCCCATTGGTAAGTAACCAGCAGGCATTGGCCAGATCAATGTCAAGATCATAAAGGGTCGGGGGAACCATGGCGATGAATCCCACGGGCATTCCGGAAAGATTTAGGATCAGACCGGTTCCAATGGAGAAGACAGCTGCCAGCACAAAGATATCCTTTGCCACTGTCTTGATCCGGGCGCCCAAGATGTCCATGCCGGAACAATCCTGGCTGAGCGAATTTCACCACCAAGTATAAGAATCGTAAGCTGCTGATGCTCTTGTGTTGTCCTCATTTGAATGAAAATTTTGAATATATTAAAAAGACCAAAGGTTTCTCGGATAGACATCTGGGGTACCGTGGAGAATAAAAAAAGGAGCTTTTGATGAAGACATTTTTGTTATTTTTATATAGTTTTCTTATCGCTGTGAGTGCATCGCCTGTTTTTGCTATGACTATTAGTGTTTATGAATCAGGTAGTTCTGATATAGACACCTGGATATCAGCTCAAAAAGGAACACAAAAACTATTAGAAGATTTTGAAGACATTAACGTAATCGGTGATATGGATTGGTATAAAGGATTGGAGACAGGTGTAGGGACATTTGTAGCAGGAGGTCTCAAAGGCCAAGGGGCCACTGCATATGATGCCAATAATAATAACCCTTCTGCTGATTCTTATTTTTCTATCCAAGACGATGAATCTTCCTGGTTTGGACGCAAAAACACTACTAAAGGCGGAAGTCAATGGTTAGACTCTGGGGATATTAGGAGCACAGGCAGCCAACCATCCGTTCGGTAAAAATTA
The DNA here is from genome assembly GCF_055382125.1 of Desulfoconvexum algidum. Lineage (NCBI taxonomy): Bacteria > Pseudomonadati > Thermodesulfobacteriota > Desulfobacteria > Desulfobacterales > Desulfobacteraceae > Desulfoconvexum > Desulfoconvexum algidum. Next base: position 1,760,920 of record NZ_AP042394.1, read on the forward strand.
TACCGACTCAAGCACCGGCATGAAGTTTGTCTGGGTTGCGGGCGGCTGTTTTCAGATGGGGGATACCTTTGGTGGTGGTGAAAGCAGCGAGAAACCGGTGCATGAGGTTTGTGTCGATGGTTTTTATATGGCTAAATATGAGGTGATCCAAGGGGAGTATCAAAAAATTACTGGCAACAATCCTTCCAATTATAAAGATGGGGATCAGTATCCAGTGGAACAGCTAACCTGGGAAGATGCGCAGGCTTTTATAGAAAAACTTAATCGAAGCTCAGGTAAACAATTCCGTTTGCCCACAGAGGCGGAATGGGAATATGCAGCCAGGAGCGGCGGAAAAAAAGAGCAATATGCAGGCAGTGATAGTCCTGACGCTGTTGCCTGGTATGATTCGAATAGTTCCAATTCTACCCACAGAGTAGGGACCAAGGCGGCCATTTTTTGCTGGACTTATCCCTTCTCTTCGTTGTTTTTTTTGGGTGGGGGCCAGAAAAATTATGGGGGGAAGGGACTACTACATCTCTCCCATAGATAAATACCTCCGGCCGGTTTCCCATTCTTCGCTGGTCTCTTATAATATTGCGCTTACAAGCCTTAAAAGTGAGGCTTCATTTGGGAAAAGCTTGGCAACACGGGTTCTGCGTTTAATTTCCCTATTCAGCCTTTCAACCATATTTGTAGAACGTAATTTCTTCCTATGATTTTCCGGCAAAGAAAATACGGTAAAACCTTCGGGAATATTGCTTTCCATCCATTCTGATAGCTTTGAGGCTGATTTCTTGTATTTCTCGATGCTAAAATCCAGCAGCCTCTGAGCTTCTGCCTGATCGGGAGCATTAAAAATATTCCTAATATCTCTTGCAACTCCTTTCCGCATATCCATCTTTGGTACATATGGAACCGCATTCCTTTGTAAATGTACCTGACAACGCTGCCAGGGAACACTTGGAAATACTGACCTTAATGCTGCCTTTAACCCGCTATGATCATCACTTGTAATTAGTTTTACTCCATGAAGACCTCTTTTTTTCAGGTCCAAAAAAAAATTGCGCCAGTGGCTCTCTGCCTCACTCAATGAAACACTGGTCCCAAGTACCGTTCTCTTACCATCTCCCATCACACCAATAGCTACCAAAACTGCACAGGATAGGACCATCCCGTCCTGGCGAACTTTTTCATATCTGGCATCAATCTGGAGGTATTGAATCCTTCCTTTTGGGCGGTTACTCCATTTTTCAAGTTCTTCATCCAAAAGTTTGGAAGCATTGCTGACCTGGGTGCTGCTAATTTCAAGCCCACACAATTTTTTCAGGACTGAGTCTTTAAAATGTCAATACACCCAATAAAATTGTTATGGTGTAGTTACTATCTTACTACAACCTCTGAAGGAACGAAACTGGTAATCTCCCAGCTAAAAAAACGCATATTATGCCTAAAACACTGTTAGAAATATATTTGACGTCAAGACTCTTTTTAGTTTTTTTGTCTATATTTTTATTTTTTTTACAAGTTGATAGTAGTTCTGATTTATATGATGATTTTTTTGATAAAAGAGAAGGATTTTTTTTTAGCTATCAATCCATCGAAATAACTGTTTCTTTCCAAAAGCTCTTCAATTAAAGCAACTGCTTTTTATCTTTGAAATGGTTAGTTAGTAGGGAAAGAGGGTGACTGTGCCATTAATAGTATTGGGTTGAGCAGAATGATCTCTCTTATGACGATCCTTATACTTATATAATATATGTTTTCCAGCTAGGTTTAGATTTATTTTAATTACTCCCAATGACTGAATGACGACTACCCCCTTGATATCACTACGATGTGTATTAAAAAGTAATGGGGCAACTTTTGTTGGGTTTTTTGTCGGTTTCCACTTTCTTAAATTATGATCCCACCAATAATACTTTTCTGCTTTGAATGGACCGCATGAAATTTCAGGGTATACGTACCAAGCCTTCATGCGTCTCTGGTTCTTATAATCCTTTTCCCAAGATTGAGTCTTAACTGTTCTAATGGTAATAGTGTTAGATGGTAATTTGTATTTTATCACCAATTGTGGGTCTAAGGGTACTTGAACATCAATAGAGTATAGCAAATCCCTAAAACCATGATCCAAATTCCCTGAAAAAAGTTTCCTGGGCTTTTTGCGATCGGCCTCCAACTGAGCTGCACGTGCTTTCTTGGCTGCCAGTTCTTCTTTTGCTTTCTGTGCTTTTCTTTTATCTATTTGCTTTAGTTGCTCTTCATGCCATCTATTGATTAATACATTATTTTCGAAATCTGCTATCAACTTGATGGTTTCTTCTTTAACAATTGTGAAATCACCGCTTATAGTTTTATCATTTAAAATAAATTTCACTTCATAGTGTCCGACATTTACGTCCCTAAAACCTACTGGTGTTGTCTTTTTCTTCTTTCCATTAATATAGACATCTGCTCCCGTGGGGATACTCGCAAACTGAACATTTCCCAGGTATTTTTTGACGATAGCCTCTTCCTCAATACCTGTAAATTTACCGCCTCCATCACTGGAAAAAAAGAATTTTTTGGTTTGAGGGGTAATGTCGTCTAAGGTGAAATCCCAATGTTGGGCAGGGTAATCATTACTTAAATAAACCTCAACCTTGTGTGCACCAATAGATACTTCAGGATTAGAATAGGGCGTTTTGCCCACATACGTTCCATTAAGGTAAACCTTGGCTCCTGAAGGTTCAGAGTTGACTTCAACAATACCAGTTCCAGCGATACAGTTTTGGCTATCAAGCAATAACAAACAGGTTAGAAGCAGCAGAAAGTAAATTTTCATAGTTTTTATTTTAACTCTAATAAAATTGATCGTTGAAGTATAAATTTGCACTATCACCTAGCATGACAATTAGGGATAATCCGCTTAGTAAATATATTTTTAAGGTGAGAACCTATAAATCAAAATGCCCATGATATCAAGAGATTTATTGTATTTAACGAGTGTTAAGGGCAGAAAATCTATAAGTCATGCTTTTTTTGATAGCCCCTCTATTTGAAGTGGTGGAGGAAGACAAATAGACTTTTTTTTATTGAGATAGATAAAGATGTTTTTGGTTATCTATAACCGCCTCGATTGTTAGAGCATACTTAGGACTCTTCTCTGTAGACGGAACAAGAATATGATAAATATTGACGGTATAAAAATCAGTGCCAATGTTTAGATTTTCGGTACAGAGATATTCAATTATATGGAAAATGGCATCATCAAAAAAATCAAGATCTCATTACATTTTAATTGGAGATAATCATCCCTGGTATAAAAATGCAAGAGTAAATTTATTACATCACTTGATGAACTCCCCAAAAAATCCGATCCGAATGATTTTGGCCCAAATCATCCGAGTCCAAAAAATCTCGGTACCGAAAAACTGTAAACCATTTATCCTTCTCCAGGAGCAGGACCGCCATAAATAATAGAATTTATAATTTTTGTAATGGCATTCTTTTAATAAGGGCTTCGGCCCCCTTAAAACGCCCCGGACATTGCATAGAATTATCTGAGAAGGGTGTTACCTTGGACTTTTTGCCCAGGCACTGGCCTAAGAGTAAATTCCCGGGTCCTTATACCACTGCCCTCCCAACGATTGCATCTGCCAATTGGACCTTGGTGTCCTGGGCGTCTTTCAATCGAGCCTTGAGAGTATCACAGAGGGCCATGAGCTTATCGACCTTGACGACTATGCGGTGCTGTTCGGCGAGGGGGCGGATTTTCATTTTCAGCGTTTACCCACATAATTATCACAAAATGTCCCCTCATTGTTTTGCTATTATGAGATTGGTGTAGGAAACAGAAAGAACCGGTTACATTATTTTTAATCATTATTAAATAAGAGATCATTATGCTTAAAATACACAAATCTTTAATTTTGGAAATGCAGAAGGTCTTTGATATTGGCATTACCGGGTTTTCTTTTATCACCGCCTATTGTATCAAACAAAATCTGTTGCCAAAAGGACTGAACAATTTATCCACAGGCCAGAATTATCACAAAGATTATGGCGAATAATGATGTAAAATTAATTAGTTAGACAAAAAATGCAGATGAAATAAGTTCAACAAGAATAGCGTCGAATTTTGGTTTGTCTACAAGGCGCATTAAAGGTTCAATAGCAGGTCTATTGAACCTTTAATGCAATGCAGTAGATGGGTCAGAAGCCTATCTATTTCGTTTACGTTATAAAATTTGCGGTCCTAAAGCACAACAAATTTTCCCCCATTGAAATGGATCTATATTTTCAGGATGGGGAAGTCAACTTCGAGAGTATTGTATCATGGGCCTAAAAATAGATAAATTTGATCAAACCGAGCAGAGAAGCCATACCGGACTGCAAGACCGCCGAAGAAATCATGACCGGCGTAACCTTGATGACCGCCGAGCCAAAATGGAAAGACGTCGTGATTTTCGGGAAAATCCAAATGGCCAACCCAGATCTTTCCGCATCTGGCTGCGCTCCTTGATAAACCCACGACTGGGCCTTGACAGACGAAAAAGATATAGAAGACAGAACGACAGGAGACGGTCACAATACAACGATGTTCTTACCCCGGAAGAAATTTCAGAACTTCTTTCTCTGTAACGTTTTTTGATTGCCCAGGCGGTTCGTATTCCGGTGATCGGAATATCCTGATCCCGGGTCCAAGGTGCTGGAATCATATTTTGACCAACCCCAGATACAAACCATTGGCTTTTGGATTTAATTAAATTTGCCCATGCTCGGGTCCGATTTTGCCGACGGCAATAAATCCTGATAAAAGTGCATAGTGATACTAAGGTATCCTCAAGAGGCGGAAGCCTATGTCGTTGAGGCGGTAGCCGGGCGAGTCGTAGTAGCGGTAGGCTGACCGCAGGAGCCTATCACTGCTGCACCAGCCGCCGCCACGGTACACACGGCCCCGGCCCGATGAAGGGCCTTTAGGATCCGTCCCAGGGCTGTGACGATAATACGTACCACCATACCAATCCTGTACCCATTCCCAAACATTTCCTTGCATATCATACAGTCCCCATGGATTTGGTTTCTTTCGCCCTGCATAATGGGCATATTTACCGCCAGCATCATAGGCATTTTTAGCGTACCAGGCATACTGTTCGGCCTGACTACTGCTGTTCCCCCAAAAATATTTTGTTGTTGTTCCTGCCCGTGCAGCGTATTCCCATTCAGCCTCAGCTGGCAGGCGATAATGATTTCCTCCTTCCTTTCTGTTCAGCCATTTAATAAAGGCCTGAGCGTCATTCCAGGACACACGGCATACTGCTGCATTATCACCATGGCTGTTATATTTTATAAAATCATCTGTAAGCAGATCATCGCGCCCTGCACCTGCTATGAAGTTTTTAAACTGCCCCAGGGTTACCTCATACACCCCCACTTGAAATGCCTTGCTGATACGCACCTTATGCTGTGGTGTTTCATCATCACCGGCAGCAATGTCAGCACCTGCCCCTGACGGACATGACCCTGCCTTTGATGCTTTACCCATGAATGCCCGTTTTTTATTGGCTTTTTTATCTGCCTCACTTAGCTTGCAGCTTCCCATGTAAAAACTGCCTGCCTTGATGGTTTTAAATTTCATTCCAATAGAGTTGGTATAATCTGCTGCTTGCAATGGAGCTGTGAACATAAATAGAATTGCAAGCAGCAAACTGGGCAAAATTAATTTTGTCTTTTTCATTATATTTTCTTCTTGCCTTTTCGCCCTGTAATTAAAAAATGATAGGCACTGGGCGTATTAAATGGCCTAACATTATGTTGAGCGGCGACCACATCTCGGTTTAAGATACCGGAAGACGCTTTTTTAAAACGTTAGGGTTCAGTCAGCATGTTACATGCTGTAGAACCGCATGGCATCGGGGCTATCAATCACATAGAGATAGCCGAAACCGAGGGGCCTGTCCTCATCATTAATGCAGCATAGATTGCTTGCGCGATCCTCCGTGACACATGCCGGCGCGGCTTTTTGAGCTCCACTGCAAAAGTCTTGTTAGCACGACTCATTTGATCAGTTTGGATAGTATGAGGACTAAACTTAATTTTAGCTTCTGGACGACCTCCCCTTTTGAGTTGATGACGCCTGATTTGTTTCCTTTGTGTACATCATAATGGCCATCCAGATTTTCACTTAAGAAATCATATTCTGGATACACGGAAATTTTTCCCGTTTCAAGACTGCTCAGGCCTTTTTTGCCGTTTTTCTCGATAAAGATAGTGTGTTCTTTAAATGCAGAAATTTTGCAGTCTGACTCAAATCTTATATTACCATCGGAATCAAGTACCCCAGACATCGGCCCTGACTCAAAGAGGAATCCCTTCATAATTGGCAAATCGAGTTGACGGAGTAAGTCATATTTGGGGGTTATTATAGGGGTTCCTGCGTTATCGGTTACGCCATATTTTCCGTTTTCGGTGAACAAGGCGATGTTGTTTTCGTTGTGGCGGAAGGTGTGGTTGAAGAATTCTTCTTTTATTCTGTGTATGGTTTTTTCAAAAAAAACGTCTTTTTCGTTGTTGTTTAGACTGGAGGCGTTAAATGCTTTTCGAAACTCCCCCTCTAAATTCGAGAAATTATAATTAATTATATTCCCCCATTTTCTTTCGGGGTTATCCCAAGTAGTCGGAATATATTGAACGGAAGAGGATTTTTCGCAAATCAAAACAAGGATTCCGTTGCGTGCGTTTCCGGCAATATCAAAAAATAATATTTCTCCGAGAGAATCTTTCATGTAAGGCAGTGTACCTTTAAAGCTTCCTAATATTTTTAAAGCGCCTCCCGAGTGGGGGTTCTTGTTAAAATCCGAGATGCTCATTGACGTTATCCTCCGAGTGCTTAGCCTGGTTTATGATTAAATGTTATTCAAAATTATCGCTGTGTTATGTTAATATGCGATCTAGAAGACCAGAACGATGATCAAGGCCGAAAAGAAGAATTATACCTAAGGATCGGCTCCAAAATTACTCGATCATTTGTTTTAAAAATACCCAGTCTTTTAAGGGATTTTGAGAACAATTTTGATATAGTAATTTTGAAACGATTCCTAATATCCCATGGACGACTACTCCGCTGAATGATTATCCCTCCATATGCACAAGTACCACCAGCTACTAACGATAAAAGAAAACAAATTTTTTCCACGCTTAAATTTTCCTCTTAGAAGCAAATAATTTTTATATATCGTGTCTGAATGAAAACCTGAAATTTTGTTGAGTACAAGGCTGACGAAAATCTTCACCGGAGAAATACATAGAATATTTCAAGAATTAAAGTTTTTGTCCAACAAAGTGATCGAAACAATTTAAGATTTTCAATCGCACTCTTTTGATCCGATGACAGAACCAAAATTTTAAATTTTACGTATTTTTATAATCTATGACCAAAGAATTCAAGACCTGGATTTATTCCACATATTTTCCACATATTTTCCACAGAAAATTTGCTTTTATACCGGGTTGTCATGCCTGAAAACCAGCTATTAACTGTATATCCATTGTCAATATTGAGTTACCGAAAGGGGTGTTCTCAAAAAAAGTTGAATTCAATAGAGTGTTTAGATCATGTCTATATGGTATGATTGGACGTTTTTATCGGATTCAAACGGGGAGCAGTTGGTTCCTTCAGTGATTACATTGGCAAAAAGTTTTTCAAGGATCTTGATATCAATTCTGGCTTCATGTAATTCTTTCTGATGGGCGTATGTCTGGGTCATAGGCGGATAACTTTTGCCTGAATTCCTTTGTTTAAAGGGGATAGAGAAAATTCAAATATTCTATCAAAAACATCAAGCTCAACCGGTAATTCCGGGAAATGTGAGTAAATTGTGTTTTTACTCACAGAGAAGAGCTTTTGTATTGATTTATATCAGCCAAAGGACTATGTCCATGCAAAACAGAAAACAAGTGAAGGTAGAGACAGAACTATAATAAAAATGCCAACAATGTAAGTAAAGCACTCATGACTGTAATGGTATGGCAGGCGTTGGGGTTTAAAGGAAATATGCTAAATCATCGGGTATCACCTAATAGGCCACTTGAATAAAGTTATGAATAAGTCATTTTCGGAAATTACAATTAATGGCCTGAAACTTAAAAATAGATTTGTCAGGGCTGCAACATGGGAAGGATTAGTCACTCCAGAAGGCCAAGTAACTCAAAAACTTTTAGATATCGAAGATGGTGTGGCCGACTGTATAGCCATGAGCCGATTTTTGATCAGGGAACCAAATTTGGTTAGCCGCCGGCAAAACAAAGACCTTCGGCCAGCAGAATGCAAATCAGATAACCTGTGCTTTACTCCAGGATTTGAGGGAAAAAGGGTGTCTTGTGTCACCAAAGAAATTGAACAAAATAAAAAATTTCATAATCTCCCAACAAGTCAGTCAAAAAGAGCAATATCTTTTGCTGGCGGAAAATCTTAATGTAAGGATATGACGATGGAAAAATGCACTGAATGTTTTAAAAATATATCTGAAGATGCTAATATCTGCCCCAAGTGTGGGTCAAAGAACCCATTTGATGCGGTTGTAATAATGAAACTAATTAATAATAATTTGTATGATATTATGAGCAGACTGTCTTTATATTATAAAACGGGTTATTTTTATGACAAAAATAGGACTATTTATGAATTTTCTGATGTCGTCCTTTTGGCGGTTTATAGTTCACTGTTTTATTTTATCGTTTAGGGGTTTTGGTTTTTTGGTGGTCTTGATATTTTGGTAAATACAGGGACGCTATCAGTTGACGGATTAAATGGATACGAAATATATAGATTAAAAGATTCTATATCAGACGCGGCGTTTCTTGTATGGTTAATGTTTATAGTTATTGTTTATTTTCCATTTTTTAGGTTAAAAATTAAAGTTGGAAGAGATATTAGCGGAAAGATCAATATGCAGGCTATGCTATTTGGAGTAAATAGTTACAGAAAAGCCTTTTCTGTAACAGGGAATATACACAGCAAATATAAAACAGCATTATGTGAAGATGGTAGAATATTCGAAGAAGACAATAAGCATTCCGATGGTGCATTTTCTCCATATATTTCCTATCCAGAAAAGCCTTCCAATCCTGTAGATAGGGCTTTACAAAGAATTCATGATATAAAACTATTGTTATTAGCTGGTAAGAGCAGGTATTCAAAAATAGACCTGGATATTAAGTCTTCCGTCTCATACCTCACAGAGCATACACACTTATCTGATCTTTTTATTACCGCTATAGTTTCTGTTGCTCTTTCTATTGCCTATTGCACTGCAACAGGTCTTGAGTACAGTATCGCTGGTGGACTTCTTGTTATGTCAATAGTGTATCAAATGGGAATTATCAATATTCGACGGGATACGAATCTTAAAATATTATCGGTTGTCAAAAATCTTGAAAAACAGCTAATTGAAATAGAGCAAAATCAACATAAAATTGATCTTGCTAAATAAATATAACCGACGCTTGAGTGGGACCGGTCGTAATGCGCGGCTTTAGAAATTGAAAAATTTTAACTGAGGTCACGAGTTTAAGTCGACCTGGCCTTCAGGTCAATCGTTAGGCGTAAAAACACCCGGCGCTTAGCATGTTTGCTAAATTTAATTTACTGGGTGTGGAAAAAGTTTTTATGAAGAATTTTTTTTCTGGTTTTATTCCTGCCTTCGTTGCGTCAATAGTTTGGCCATTTATAGATGGTAGCAAAAGCATTACAGGCATACTGTGAAAAGCAACGTGGGGTTTCGCTACGCACAGCCACACCGCTTTTAACAGCCAGGGATGTTAAGCGTTATGCAATAGGAACTGAACGAATATTAATCTAAATTAAACTTTTAGAATGCGAAAGGAAAAGGTTGATGAGTTACATTGATAAGAATCTTATGAATAGCGAGAATGTTGTTTATCGTGCGAATTTGCATTGGGTTATTTTTTTTTGGCCAATAGTATGGTTTATCGTTGCATTGATATTTTTTAGTTGTGGTGGCGACGTTGCTCTTGCTGGTATTTTATTTATATTGATCGCCATACTTACAGGTATTCCACCTTTTATTAATCTCAAAACATCAGAATTCGGAATAACTAATAAACGGGTTATCGTGAAGGTCGGGTTTATACGTAGGAATTCTCTTGAAGTGCTGCTCAACAAGGTTGAAGGTATTCAAGTGGAGCAGGGCATTTTAGCGAGAATTTTAGGGTTTGGATCAATTACAGTAAGTGGCACAGGAGGCACAAAGGACCCCTTCCATAAAATCAATGCACCCCTTGAGTTCAGGAGGAAAGCGCAAGAACAGATTGCAACAGTTCAAGATGCAAGATAACCGATTGCAACAAGTTGCTTCACTCGGGAAATTACTCGATTATAGTTTCCCGGTGAACAAGGTGTTGTTTTTAAAACAAGTCAAAATATCAAAGATACTTGGTCTTTTAGACAAAAATCAGTCGACATTGGAGTATACAAAGGGAATGTCATCTAATATTGAGGAAGACAAACGGATACTGCCTATTAGCCTTTCTATTTTTGTATATACAGTGTAGTCATTATGTTTCTTTATACGCAAAATAATTCTAATATGAAGGATCTCATCCAATGAATATTCCCCCAGTTAAAGTCAATCAAGAGTCAGGAAAGAAAATTTACTATCAAGGGCGAAATGGCTTTATGGTGGATGATGAATATGTAAAATCAAAAAGTCAATCAATATTGTGATCAAGATTTTAATTCCGCCCCAAAATCCGGGAATGTACTTCCCCGGCCCGATTTAATTCAATCCATCTAATTCCCTTAAAAATAAATTTTTCAAAATTTAATTTCTTCCATATAATTCCATTTCGTACCCAACGATGTTTACATGGAGGGAATGATGGATCCGATACCTTGTCCCGGTTGCGATTCGTTTTTTGTGCCAAGAAATAAACTACAGATTTTTTGTACCGATCCGGATTGCCAAAGGACCAGAAAAGCCCTATGGCAAAAACAAAAATTGGTATGTGACCCGGAATACAAAAAAGATCAAAAATTGGCTAATCAGAAATGGCTTCAGAATAACCCCTATTACTGGACAAAATATCGTCAAAGAAATCCGAAAAAAGCTGACAGGAACCGCTCTTTACAGAAAATCAGAAACTGTAAAATTCAAAAAGACAAGGTCCATTCCAAGGCATCAAGAACTATCGGTATTGCAAAGATGGACTCGAGCAAATCCAGGAACCAAGGGCTTTTAGGCCAATATTGGCTTGTTCCCGTCGTTGCAAAGATGGACCCGGTAAAAATTTTTATCGCTACAGCCCCAGTCTGTTCGCCATAATTGCAAAGATGGACTCGAGGACTGGAGAAAAATTTTGTGTTACAGAGATCATGAACCCCATCAGGCCAGGAGGGCATCATGATAAGAAAAAAAGTGCTTATTCAAGACCGGATACGCCGTACCGGCAAGAGTTTTTGTTTTATCCCTCACCGTTTCCTTACAGACGGATTTTTACAATCATTGACCCGGCATGAGTTGGCATTATACCTGTTCCTTGTGTTGGCCTCAGACAAACATGGCCTTTCATATTACGGAGACAAAAGCATCTGCTCTAAACTGGGCCTTAAAGAACAAGATTATCTTTTTGCCCGCAGTTGCTTGATCCACAAAGACCTTATCGTTTATGACGGCACCCTGTTCCAGGTGCTTTCCCTGCCGCAAAGTGCCCATAAGATATAAGGAGGAGCAATGATTGACATGAGAATGATTTTTGAAATCCACCGGTTAAAAGATATGGGAATGTCCAATCGAGAAATCTCAAAAGCAATTGGCTGCAGCAGGAAAACGGTATCAAAGTATATCTCCAACCCAGAGTCGAAACCATCTAAAAGGAAAAGCCGGACGCTGAAACTGTCACCATACCACGACTATATCCGGGAAATAATAAACAGATATCCAAAGCTCAAAGCACCCGTTGTTTTACGTCAGATACAAAAAAAGGGTTTTGATGGCGAAATAAGCATTTTGAGGGATTTTCTGCGTAAAATCCGGGGACAGTCCTTAAAAAAGCAGGCGTATAGCCGATTTGAATCAGAACCCGGGCAACAAATGCAGGTTGACTGGGGGCATTTTGGGACCATCTCCTATGGAAAAACCAAAAGAAAGCTGTATGGGCTTGCCGTCATCGAATCCCACAGCAGGATGCTTTATGTTTCTTTTACCCATAGCCAGAAACAAGAAGCCCTTCATCAGGCTTTGTTTGATGCCTTTAAGTATTTTGGCGGCCCTCCGGAAGAACTTGTGGTGGATAACATGATCACAGCGGTGACTGAACGGACGGGCGCTCTGATACGTTTTAATGGCAATTTTCTTCATTTTTTACTCCCCCTTGGTATCAAGCCTGTGGCCTGCAATATCAGATCTCCCCATGAAAAAGGAAAAATTGAAAGAAGCATTCATTATATCCGGCACAATTTTTTGCCATTAAGAGAATTTAACAACCTGCCAGAACTCCAGTCCCAGGCTATGGAATGGTTAAACAATATTGCCAACACCAGGACACATAGTATGACAGGAGAAATCCCGGTAAAAAGACTTCAGAGATACCGACTTAAAAAGTTTCCGTATCCTGCCCCGGATTACAGGGAAATACACTCCTTATATGTCCATAAAGATTTTTCCGTGAGATTTGACTCCAATACGTATAGTGTTCCGGTTTGGACGATTGGTAAAACTGTTGTTTTGAAAGCAAATCAGGAAAAAGTATGGATGTATTACAAAACCCGATGTATTGCCGTCCATGCTCGGTCCTGGGAAAAAAAACAAAGGATCGAACTCGAATCCCATAAATCACAACTTCATAAGCTTAGAAAAAGAAGGCTTGCTGACAAAAACGTTCTTGCCTTTTTGTCTTTGGGTCAAACGGCGCTGGATTATTTGAATGAACTTGAAAAAACAAGGTCTCCATTAAAAAAGGACATCATCCAGATAATGACCCTGAAAGACAAATATGGAGACAGTTCAATAATTATCGCCCTGAACAAAGCATTGGATCTAAAATTATATGGTGCGGGTTATATCCAGAATATTCTTTACCAGGAGATGACACCCAAAATCTGTCATCCACCTGTGAAACTGAAAAGTGATACTCTCAACGAGATAAGACTTTGCTCCCCAAACCTTGCAGAATATGATGCTCTGGTCCTCAAAAAAAGGAAAAAGACATGAATACCGTTATAGAAAAGTTCAAAACATTAAGGCTGAGAAATTGTGCCCAAAACATAGAAAGCATCATTGAACAGGCGAACCAAAAAAACCTGTCTCCCCTTCAAGCCATTGAACGGTTAATCGACATTGAAATCGAAGAACGGGATAAAGCCAGGATGGTATTAAGGTTCAAGCAGTCCGGGCTTGATACAAAGGTCACCATTGATCAATTTGATTTTAATTATCACAAGTCCCGACAGGCTCAAAAAAGTATAATCTTAAACCTTATGGATCTTGAGTTTATTGAGAAGAAAAAAGATATCATCATGATTGGTAATCCTGGCACAGGAAAAAGTTATTTGGCTAAATGTATCGCCTTTGCTGCGACCCAGGCTGGAATAAAAACGCTTTTCACTACTGCCATGGATATGATCAATCATTTGATAGCAGCGGAAGCGGATCATAATCTGCTCAAAAAACTTAAATATTATCAATCACCGGATACTCTAGTCGTAGATGAAATTGGGTACCTTCCGCTTGGCCAACAGGGATCAAATCTGATTTTCCAGGTAATCAGTGCAAGGCATGAGAAAAAATCTACCATGATTACAACCAACTTGCCATTTGCCCAATGGGGAAACATTTTTGACAGCACTACTGTTGCCACAGCGATTGCCGACCGTCTTGTGTACAACTCTGATATCCTTGTATTGGAGGGCCCAAGCTATAGAAAGAGGAATTAATCGAAAAAAATAAAAACTGAAAAACTGGTAATTTTTTAACCGGCATATAAGACCTCTTGATCGTTTTTTTAGTATCAAAATGGATAGGTACGTCCTAACTCAGGTGTGGGGCATTTTAGAATCCTGGTTTTGGGGCAAAAACAAATCCCTGATCACAATCAATATCAATTAAGGACATAAAATCTGTGTCTATTAACATGTTGAAAATAGAATTAATTTTAGGTTTTTTAGTTTTGATAGCCTTTGCATTATGTGAATATATATTTGGTCATATACTTTTATCAGTGGCATGTGTTTTTGTTGTTGTATATTTGATTATCACATACAATTTGAGACGCATCACGTTACACACAACATTTGGAAAGTTTAATGTTCTTGATGCCAACAAAGAGCATGCTGAGATTGTAAAAGAAAAGATAGTGTTGTCAATGTCAGAAAATGTATATCCCTGATTCTTTTCTTATCTTACCAAATTAAAACCATGAAAACAAAAAAGCCCCTAACATATATTAGAGATTTTCTTTTTGGTGGTAAGGAAGAAAATATGTATTTATTATGGTCTTTTTTTGCGATAGCCTTATTTGTTGTGATTCTACTAAGCCCAAAACTCTTTGGACTACCACTTTTCGCAGACTCTGATAAACAATCTTAATTAATTGCAAAATATCTTATCCCTGAGGAGGAATTTCATGATCAAATATTTAATAATGATGATTGTATTTTTGGTCCCTATTGTGGCTGAAGCGACTTATTATCCTACCGAGTCAATACAATACCAAGATCTTTCAACTGATGAACAGAATACTTTTGCTCAAGTTGCTCATCGTGTTTCCAATGATAATGCAATTATAGATTATCTTCATTGTTATGAAAACAACGTTAAATTCAATTCAAGTGGCGGCTTAAACAAAGATAGTCGCTTTCATAGAATGATGGCAGGGATATGTGAAAATATTGAGGAAGTCGAAGCCAAAGCATATGTTACATATGTCTATGAAGTTTATGGCCTAAGCCATAAACTTCATAGACTTAATCTGAAAGACATTTCAGTCTTTTTAGGATGGTATATTTATAATGAGTTGGTTGAAATTTCAGATTTTGGAAGTAAAAGCTCATCTCTGGATGACAAGAAAGCACATGTCGGATTTTTAACTGGTAACATTGTGGACAGAATGAATATTATTGATGCATTTGAGGGCTTATCTTTGGGAAAGACTAAGAAATTCGACAAGCTGAAAATTGAAATTATAAGTTGCATTGAGAGAGAAGATAAAAGTTCTTCCTGTACCTTGCAGCTTTTGAATGAAAGCGACGAGCCTCAAACTATTTATGTGTCCAAGTCTACAGAAGGACCGTTGGCTCTAAATGAATTTGGGGAAGAACTTTCTCTAAAAGAAATGGATTTCTCTGGGCGTCAAAGCAAGCAAGAAGTTAAGGTTTTCTTGGCTCCGTCGGTGCCAACGAAATTTTATATTAATATTAACAAGCAAACGAGTAATTGGACAAACCTTCACCGTTTATCATTCAATATTAAATATAATGCATCTCAATTATTTTTTTTTGAAAAGAATGTTTCAAGAGATGTTGTTTTTAACAATATCCTTTTAATAAAGTAGTCTACCTGTTGAGTACCAGTGTAAACCAACAAGCGGGTTATTGTAAAATTGAGGTTTTTAAAAAGAAATTCGTTTGAAAGTACCTCTCGATAAAGTAGAGAGGAATCCAGGTAAACCAGAGCCTTGTTGGTAGAATTGAATTATGGTTGCTGATTAAAAAAATGATTTTGGCTGGATTTTAAACCGCTTTTCCAGTTTTTCCGAATGGAGTCGATTGGCATGCCTTCAAATATGACATATGATGCATCTTATGTCATGTTTGAAGGCATATATAAATCCCATTTTTTTAGTGGGTTACATGAAAAATAGTTGCTTTTGAATGCCAAAAAAAACAGAATTGATACACACTTGATGCATTAGTGTAACACCGAATGTTTTTTAGATTTATAGGCAGCAGATGGTGCAAAACAGGCTTATAGACATTGAAAACCCCCATGAACATTAGCTTTCCATGGTAAAAAAAGTGTCAACATAGTGTCAACTCGGACTTTATTTTACAGGGAAAACTCAGTTAATCTAAGGGTAAACTTAATGTGTGATTTGACTCGGAGAAAACGTTGAAGAAGGCTGACTGTCAACGTTTTGAAGATGGCGGAAGTGCATGGGAATCGAACCCACCCGCCAGGGTCTTAGCCCAGCACATCGGATTTGAAGTCCGAGGGCCCCACCAGTGAGCCGCGCACTTCCGCATCTAAATAAGGAAAGAACAATACACCTGAGGGGCCTTATTTGTCAATCTATTTTACAGTTTCTCATTTCAATGGATCAGGGATTTAATTTCCATCCATTTCGAAGTGTTTTCTTCCAACCAATCTCAGGGGAATCAACCCGCCACCCATCTAATTCTTTCAATTTAATTTCACTAAAATAAAATGTAAGTGCTTTTAATTTCCGATCGCTCAGGCGATGAATGCTGTGATGACTCAGTGACAGCAGGTTGCTGTCACTGAAAAAATCGGTTCGCGCCCAACGATCTGCAGAAGAGATCACCTTTTTGGGGTCAGTACTCAAATCCTATTGGATAAGCTTTTTGCAAAAGACCAAGAATATTAATTTTTTTTGATGGGACGGATTAATGTGACAGGTAAGGACTGGGGTTTTGTTCTGTCCAACTTATTTCAGCGGTCCTAACCTATTTTTTTTATAAAATCGAGCCCGAGTTTTTTTAGTGTTTTTTGAGTTGGTACACCCTTTTTGTTCCAGCCTCGTAACTTATAATAGCTTGGCAGCATTTTATCGATTTTAACCACAGAGTGTTTATTCCCTTTTATCAGGGGATGGTTTGTAAACCGTTTGGCGAGTTTGTCATCTTTGTTTGAAAAGCCTTCGCGGATATTAAAAAGGCGTTCCAATGTATACCCTCTTGCCCCGACCTGCATCATTCTTCCAAAGTCCATTTTCATGCCGGTTGCCTGGATAATGGCTTTGGAATGCGGCAGCATGGGAAGATGAAATCTTTTAAAAATTGGTGGGAGACGATAGCTCAGAGTGACCAGCGGCCATGAATATGTCAAAAAAAATGAAATCAGTTTTGCGAGCATACCGCTATTATTAATTTTGAAGGCAATGTTCGGAATAAATGTCCATGAGGTAAAAAGACAGTTCCCAAAGGCGCTGATAGCTGCAAGAAGATCCTGGTCAAGGGCAACCCAGGACGGCTTTGAGCGATAATGAAACTGCTTGAGATTTACAGGTCCGGTAACTTCCAAATAGACAAGGTAACCACCGTCAAGGTGACAGGCGCCCCTTGAGGCAGTAGCGTATCCAAGGCCGTGGCCAACGGATGCTCTTGGTTCGTATGCAGGAAACTCAAGTCCTTTTGAATGTGGAGCAAAGTCTTGGCCACCGTATTTTTCTGAGAGAAATTTCACACCTTCAGACAGGTCTTTTCCGATTCCTTCTCTATTGGCCATAAGTTTAAGGTTTTGGGAAATATTTTCTTTTTTACCAAATTCGATACCTGACTTCCAGATTCCCTTTTCAGAGAGCTCTGCTGCAAATCCTAAAACAGTTCCGGTTGAAACAGAGTCCATGCCCAGAAGGTCCAGTTCATAATTCCAGCGAATAATGGCTTCAAGATCATTTATCAATAAATTGGAACCTAAAAGGCAAAGAATTTCATATTCAGGGCCTTTTTTATTTTCACCGTCAATTTGTACAACTCTGCCGCATCGAATTGGACATGAAGTACAGCCGTAGTTTTTGATAAGATGATTTTGTAAAAGGGCTTCCCCACCGATCATGTCAGCATGGTCATAGGAGCCGGTTGAAAAGTTTTTTGTTGGTAATGCATTTTTTTTTGAAAGACCTGTAAGAAATGCAGCCGTACCGTATTTGGGCGCCTGCGTCCCGGTTGCCGGGTGACTTTGCAATTGTTTAACCCATTTTTTTACGGTTGTTTTAAACCCTATTTTATCGTTTAATTGGATTTTAGCATTTCCTGTGGCAAAGAGTCCCTTGAGGTTTTTGGAGCCCATGACAGCACCCATTCCGGTCCGGCCATGACTCCTCTCCTGGGACACAATCGTTGCGAATTTTACACCATTTTCACCGGCAGGGCCAATAACAAGGCGTCCTCCCTTTTTTTCTCCCATGGCTTTCTGGGCTTTTTCTGTGTCAAGTCCCCATAAATGATCTGCATTTTTTATACTGATTTTATCATTGATGATCTCAATATAGACCTTTTCTTTTGCCTTGCCCCGGATAATAATGCCGTCATATCCTGCTTTTTTTAGGAAAATGCCAAAATTACCGCCGCTGTTGGAATGGCCTATGGCTCCTGTAAGCGGGCTCTTTGCAGAGATGTCATAGCGGCTTGTAGAAGGGGCTCCCGTTCCTGTCAGGGGGGATGTCATGATGATAATCAGGTTTTCAGGAGAAAGGGGGTCAATGCCCTTGGGCAGCTCATCCCATAGAATTTTTGTGCTGAGAAATCTGCCGCCGATGAAAAGGGCACGGTCCTTGTCGCTTATATCATAGGTCGAACATTTTTTTGTACCAAGATGAATGTCGAGAACCTTACCCATATATCCGCCATATCTGCTTTCCATTTTAATTTCCTTTTTTGGGGGCTAACCAGGTTTTAAATTTCCGGGCTTCAATAAAGGCTTCTGTTCGCATGATAAAAGGCAGGAATCTGTCCAGAAATCTTAAAGCGGAATATATCCGAGAGGGGATGATGGTTTCTCTATTGTTTAAAATGCCTTTGATGACTTTTTGGGAAACCGCTTCAGCCGTTTGACTTGGCCAGGGAAGGGGACTTCCTCCGGCGACATTGAAAAATTTTGTTCGTGTTGCGATGGGGTAGACTATCTGTAATTTCTGATTTTTGTTCAGCTCATGCCGATAGGCAAGGGCAAACCCATTAAGGGCCGCTTTTGTACTGGAATAAAGGGCATACCCGGCAAGAGGCAAAAAAGCCATGGCACTTGCTGTTGCGACCATTGTGTATGGCTGGGCACCATGCAATTGTTTCATTTTTTCCGCAGCATAGATCGGGGAAAAGGTGTTGATCTCATATATTTTGTGAATGTGGTCCCAATCTGGTTTGTCGATTTTTTCATAATAGGCAAATCCCGCATTGGCAATAAAGATATCAATACCGCCCATCTTTGATATGGCAAAGTCAAACAGGTTGTCAATGTTTTCAGGTTTTCCCAGATCACATTGATAAGCGAACACGCTGGCGCTCTCTTTAATATGGTTTGTATTCAGGTCTGCGGCCGTAATTTTGCAATCAAACATAAAATTTAGATGGTTTAAAATGGCTTGGCCAATACCTGAACCTGCGCCTGTTATGACAATGTTTTTTTTATTTATTTCCATCGGCAGCCTCTGGGTTTAAAATTTCTTCAAAGTGTTCCGAGGTTAATAAAAAGGCTTCAATTTTGTCTTTTGGAAACCCGCTTATATTGTCAAGGATTAGATCAAGGGCATTGTCATCAATTTGTTTTATAAGGGTTTGACCTTTTTTGCTCAGGCTGACGAGAACACTTCTTCGATCTGTCGTGCTTTTTTCCCTTTTAATAAGGTTCTTTTCCTCAAGCTGGTCAGCAAGTCTTGTTGCGGAAAAAATTTTCATCCGCATTTCTTTTGCAATATTGCTGATGGACAGTTTTGAGCTGCGGTTCAAAAATTTTAACAGGTATATCTGTTGAAATGTGAGGCCGAATTTATTCACCTCATATTGTTCAAGCCTGTATACACCTCTGAGGACCTTGAATAGAATCGTTTTAATTGATTCTCTGTCTGTAATTTCCAAAGGCATTTGTAAGGTCCTTGTTTAAATATTTATTCCCACAACTCCGAATGAAAACGGGTGTGATTCTACCGTAGAAAACTTTGTTGCATTTTGCAAGCAAAGAATTTGCAATATGCAACAAAGTTTTCTTTTGCCAATGGAATAGTTTGAATTTTGAACATTTAAAAATGTTTTACACTAAATTTTGATATAATATTATAGCCAGGCTATTTATTATCGTGAATAAATAAAAACCATTTGTTTTTTCCATCCATTTTAAGAAGTCAACTCTCCTTATATTTCAGATAATACCGAGTATGTTGCAAAAATGCCGGGTTGTAGGTTTTTTTTAAAAAAATAATTATAAAAAATATACTTGCTCTAAGGTTCTTATATATCAAGTCATATATAAAATTTATTTGTAAAAAATAATATTTATTAAAGTTATACATTTTTTTTATTGACATTATAATAGTTTCACTTTAATATTTTGTTCAAGAAAAGTATTTTATGGTTTTTTCAGGGGGAAGCAGAGTTAGACCAGGATATCCTGGCCCTAAAAAACAGGACCCACAGGGTATAGGGAGATAAGAGTATGGCCCACGAACTTGCAGACAGACGCGATGTTGATTTTGTGATTTTTGAGCAGCTTGAAGGTGAAAAAATTTTAAACCATCCCAAGTTTGAGGGGCTTGATAGAAAAACCCTTGAGCAGGTTATTACCGAGGCCCGAAAATTGGCAATTAAGGAGATTGCTCCCACAAATGTCCCCGGAGACCGGGAGGGGGTGCTGTTTGAAAACGGCCAGGTAAAGGTTCCTCTCTCTTTTCATAAAGCTTATAAACTCTATTGTGAAGGGGATTGGATAGCTTGTATGGATGATGTGACTGTCGGTGGTCAGGGGATGCCTGCAGTTGTTTGGGCGGCTGTGTCAGAATGTTTTATAAGTGCAAACCTGGCCTTTATAATGTATCCGGGTCTCTGCCACGGCATTGGAAAAGTGATTGAACTCCATGGGACTGATGAGCAAAAAAATCTGTACCTGGAGAAATTATATTCAGGCCAGTGGGGAGGGGCCATGCTCCTTACCGAGCCCCAGGCGGGTTCTGATGTGGGCGAACTTACCACCACTGCCTTGAAAAATGAGGATGGTTCTTATTGTATCACCGGTAACAAAATTTTTATCACGGGCGGAGAACATGATCTGACAGAGAACATTGTTCACCTTGTTCTGGCCCGAATCAAGGGTGCCCCCCAAGGCAGCAAGGGGATCTCCCTTTTTATCGTTCCCAAAATACGGCTTAATCCCGATGGCAGCCTGGGCAAGCCCAATGATGTTGTCTGCACCGGTATTGAAGAGAAAATGGGCATCCACGGGAGTGCTACCTGTAGTCTAAGTCTGGGAAGCAAGAATGGCTGCCGGGGCATCCTCATCGGAGAGGAAAATAAAGGGATGAAGGCCATGTTTTCCTTGATGAATGAAGCCAGGATCGGGGTTGCCATGCAGGGGCAGTCTGTTGCCGGGGTAGCCTATGCCCATGCGCTTACCCATGCCAAACAGAGATGCCAGGGTAAAAATCTGCTGCAGATGTTTGATCCCGGGGCGGTCCAGGTGCCCATCATCCAACACCCGGATGTGCGACGGATGCTTTTGTGGATGAAGGCATATGTTGAAGGCATGCGCAGCCTTATCTATTTTACGGCCCATTGTCTCGACATTTCTGAATTGGATGAAAGTACAGAGGAGAGGGAAAAGTATAAAGGGGTGATTGAAATTTTAACCCCCATTCTTAAATGTTATTGTTCAGAGAAAAGTTTTGATGTCTGTACCCAGGCGCTGCAGGTATTCGGGGGATATGGTTATACCACGGAATTTCCCATGGAACAATACCTTCGGGACAGCAAGATCACCAGCATCTACGAGGGGACAAGCGGTATTCAGTCCATGGATCTTTTGGGGCGCAAACTGGGAATGAAAAATGGAAAGTGGTTCATGGATTTTCTGGGGGAAATTCAGAAAACCATTGACCAGGCCCGGGAATTTAACCCGATCAAAGACCTGGCAGACAAGCTTGACGCTGCTGTCAAAAAGGCGGGTGACGTGGCCATGCATTTAGGCACCATCGCCATGAGTCCCAATGTGATGACCGCCTTTTGTTTTTCCCACCCTTTTTTAATGGCCCTTGGGGATGTCAGCATGGGATGGATGCTTTTGCAACGGGCGATCAAATCAATCGCCCAGTTGGAGGATCAGTGTGGCAGCCTTGAACCGACAGAGCGCAAAAAAATGGCCCAAGCCAATAAAAAAATAGCATTTTATGAAGGCCAGCTCCGTACAGCCCAATTTTTCATCAATTCAGAGCTGCCCGTTACCATGGGAAAATTTGATGCCATTGCAGCCAGTGATGCTGCTGCCATGGAAATTTTAGACGATTCTTTTTGAACATAGGTATTTCTATTTCAACGAAGGTCCTGCTGGGAAGCATTGTTTATGGCGCATTTGTCTTTTTTTTTTAAAAAGGAAATAAAATCATGAAGCATTTATCGGGAAAAGTTGCAGTGGTTACCGGTGCTGCAATGGGAATGGGAAAATGCATTTCAGAGCTTCTTCTCAAGGAGGGTTGCAAAGTAGCGTTGGTTGACATCAATCGAGATATTCTTAAAAAAACTCAAAGTGAATTATCCTCAAGCGGTTTTTGTGAAAGCTACGTCTGCGATATTTCAGAACCGGCAGAAGTTTCAACCCTTGCCATGAAAATTGAAAAAAGTATGGGAACCGTATCTGTCCTTGTCAATAATGCAGGGATTGTCGTTGCCAAAGGGCTTCTTGAGATGGATGAAATTCAGATCAAAAAGATACTTGATGTCAACCTGGCATCCATGTTCTGGACAACGAAAGCCTTTCTACCTGGAATGATTTCACACGATGAGGGGCATGTTGTCAATATCGCATCGGCAGGTGGAATCCTGGCGTTGCCCGATCTGGCAGCGTATTGTGCCAGTAAATTTGGTGTCATCGGATTTACCGATTCCATGCGCCAGGAAATGAAAAAAAACAAACATCAAATAGGGTTTACCTATGTCTGCCCCAATACGGTTGGAACAGGAATGTTTGAGGGGTCTAAAATGGCAACCGGAACCCGGGAATTAAATCCCCGTGATGTAAGTAAAAAAATAATAAAATCAATCAAAAAAAATCAGGCTGCATTGGCGATTCCCTCAATTCCGGTAAAATTTTTAACCCCATTGTCCAAACTTATCTTGCCGGTTAACCTCATGGATTTTTTAAATCGACTCTTAGGCCTGTGGCGTATTAATGATTCGTGGAAGGGTAGATAAATGAAAAAAAATCAGGAAAGGAGAATCTTATGAGCTTACTAAAAAAAATATTTTTTGGAATAGGAATTTTGCTCCTTATCAATATACTCTTAATGGGGGTTAGTATTCTTCAAAACGGTACAGGGGGATGGAAGGGTGAAAATTCATCCCAGATACTGGGTGTTGCAGTGGAAAAAGCAAGTGTTGAAGATATAGAAAAGCTTTCAAAACATCAATTGATGCAGCTGTTCTATTCAGCAAACCCCCCTTCTTTTTTAGAGATTAACGGTGAATATAAAGCCAAAACCATACCTGCTGGCATATTGTCTCCAGCAGCTGATTTTTTTACCCATAATTTTTTCGGACCCGGCCGCTGGATTGGGAAAGCATTTTCTCCGATTAAGGGAAACCTGGGAAAAGGGTATAATATATTTAAAGATACAGGCTCAAAATTATACAGAACCAGAGAAATGGACACCTTTATTGGACCCTCCAAAATAGATGAGAATGACTCTTTTCATATTGTTTATAAATCATACAACAGCGGTATGGTCCATTCAATGCACGATGAATTGAGAAAAATAAATGAGCATTTAATTATCGGAATGGGATATATGCTGGCCGGAGGCGGGTCCATAAATCCTGCACCCTTTGTTTTATTTGGCAAACCGACACGCTGGATCGGGCCGGATAAATAATCTTTTACAATATCGAGAGGTTAGAAGTGGTGAATTCAGTAAAACTGGAAATTAGGAAAAATAAAATCCTGACAGCGGCAGAACATGTTTTTGGAAAAAAAGGATTTCAGGACGCAACCATATCTGAAATTGCCAAAGTGGCGAAAATTTCAGAAGCATCCATCTATGAGTATTTTACCACAAAAGAAAAACTTCTTTTTACCATTCCAACCAAATATGCATCTGACCTTTATGATTTGATTGAATTTCATCTTAAATTAATCAGGGGGTCTGGAAACAAGCTTCGATCCATTATCTACCTCTTTATTTCATCCTATGAGGAACGCCCTGATAATGCCTCAATCATTATGCTTCTTTTAAAACAAAATAAACGGTTTCTGAATACAGAGGGGCACCTGAAAATCAAAAAAGCGTTGCGGGTGATTACCGAAACAATTGACGAAGGCGTTAAAACCGGTGAGTTCAGAGATGATATCAATGTGTATCTCATTCGATCCATCATAATAGGCACCATTGAACATCTTGTTACAAACTGGCTTATGACGGGAAAGCCGGAAAATCTGACCGATCTTGTCGATCCTTTGGTCGATACTGTTCTTGAAGGAATTCGATCAAAAGAGAGACAGGACAGCCCGTTGAACCCGATAAAAGTACAAATTGAAAACAGGCAAGGTGAATAATTAACATTGAATTGTTTTAAAACTATATATTACGAGGTGGAAAGATATGGATGTTATTGAAAGTAAAATTGATGTGAATTCAGAAGAATACAAAAAAAACTACCAGGATTTAACCGGTCTTGTTGATGATTTGAAAAAAGAGCTGGACAGGTCCTGGGATGAAAGATCTGAAAAATCACGACAAAGGGAAAAAGAATCCGGGAAGCTTCCGGCAAGGAAAAAGCTTGAACTCCTGCTGGACAAGAACACGCCTTTTCTTGAACTTTCCCCCCTGGCTGCCAAAAATATGTATGATGGTAAAATTCATAAGGCAGGAATCGTTGTGGGGATCGGTGTTATTCGAGGCCGCGAAGTGCTTGTGACGCTGAACGATGCAACCATTAAGGGGGGATCAATTTACCCGCTTTCAGTAAAAAAAACGATCCGGGCACAAACCATTGCCATGGAGAACCGCTTGCCCTTTGTTAATTTAATGGATTCTGCCGGTGCCTATCTTCCCTTGCAGTCGGAAATTTTTCCGGATGCCAATACCGGCGGAAGGGTTTTTTACAATCAGGCAAAGATGTCAAAAATGGGTATTCCCCAGATAGTGGGTGTTATGGGGTTGTGCACTGCCGGCGGCGCCTATGGGGTTGCCATGTGCGATGAGATTGTTCATGTTAAAGGACACGGTGCCATCTTTCTTGGCGGCCCTCCTCTTGTTCTTGCTGCAACCGGTGAAGAAGTTACGGCCAATGAACTTGGCGGACCTGAACTTCATTGTGCCGAGTCAGGCGTTTCCGATTACTATGCAGACACTGATGAAGAGTGCATAGAAATGATCAGAAAAATTGTGGGGAACCTTCCGGATAATGAGAAATCAAAACTGACCATGACCCCGGTTGAAGAACCGGCCTATGACTCAAAAGAGCTCTATGGTATCGTAAGTTCTGACCTTTCACAACCCTATGACTGTAGAGAGATTATCGCAAGAATTGTGGATGGCAGTAAGTTCCTTGAGTTCAAGGAGATGTTCGGCTCCACTCTGGTAACAGGATGGGCCAACATCCATGGGTATCCGGTTGGCATACTGGCAAACAATGGTATTTTGTTCTCTGACAGCGCCCAGAAAGCCACCCAGTTTATTCAACTTTGCGACAAAAGAAAAATCCCCCTCCTGTTCCTCCAGAATATTAACGGGTTTATTATCGGCCGGGAATATGAAGCCGGTGGAATTACCAAGAACGGTCATAAAATGGTAAACGCTGTTTCAACCGCAACCGTTCCAAAATTCACAGTTATAGTGGGGGCCTCTTTTGGCGCCGGCAACTATGCAATGTGCGGCAGAGGGTATTCCCCAAGATTTTTGTGGATGTGGCCAAATGCACAAATCGGTGTCATGGGCGGTGCCCAGGCGGCAGACGTGCTCATTAAAATTACAAATGACCAGCGGACGAGAGCAGGCCAGGCAGAGATGAGCCAGGAAGAAGTCGATTCTATTAAAGAGCCTGTAATTGGCGCTGCATTAAAAGAAGGAAACGCATACTACAGCACGTCACAACTGTGGGATGACGGCATCATTGACCCTGCAAAGACAAGGGATGTTTTAGGCCTTGCCCTTTCAGCCGCATTAAATGCGCCCCTAAGGGATGGTGAAGAGGGGTTCGGTGTTTTCAGAATGTAATCATGGTCCTTGGCAATTAGAAAATAGAAAATAGTAATTATGAGCCAATTTTAACAGGGAAGTAACCTTATGTTTAAAAAAATATTAATAGCAAATCGGGGGGAAATCGCCCTTCGCGTCATAAACACCTGCAAGGAGATGGGTGTCCAAACAGTTGCGGTTTATTCAGATGCAGATGAAAAAGCAATCCACGTTCTTTCCTCTGATGAAGCGGTCTGTCTTGGTGCTCCCGAACCTTTGGAGAGTTATCTTAACATTGATAAAATTATTAAAGCGGCAAAAGATACAAATTGCCAAGCAATTCATCCGGGCTATGGTTTTCTTGCTGAAAATTATGAGTTTGCAAAACGATGTGAACGTGAGGGGATTGTTTTTATTGGCCCCGGGTCAAAAGCCATTAAGGATCTGGGCGATAAAATCACATCCAGAAAACTCATGGTTAAAGGAAATGTTCCTGTCACGCCGGGCCTTACCAGCACAGAAGCAGACGTTGATGTAATGGCCGCAGAGGCAAAAAAAGTGGGATACCCCGTTCTGATTAAGGCAACAGCCGGCGGTGGCGGAAAAGGGATCAGAATTGTAAACAGCCCCGATGAAATGGCAGATGCCTGTGCATCCGCATCAAGAGAAGCCTTAAGTGCCTTTGGCAATGGTGAAATCTATTTTGAAAAATTCTTCACCGAGGCAAGACATATTGAGTTCCAGATTTTAGCGGATACCTTTGGAAATACCATCCATGTTTTAGAACGGGAGTGTTCTATCCAGAGGCGTCACCAAAAAATAATCGAGGAGACTCCCGCAAGTGTTTTAACCCCGGAACTTCGTGAAAAAATGGGTGCGGTAGCTGTTGCTGCTGCAAAAGCTGCAGGTTATGTGAACGCCGGAACGGTTGAATTCCTCCTGGATGCGGAAAACAATTTTTATTTTCTGGAGATAAACACACGGCTTCAGGTCGAACATCCGGTTACGGAAATGATCACCGGAATTGACCTTGTCCGGCAGCAACTGGAAATCGCTGCGGGGAATAAACTGTCTTTAACACAAGAAGATATCATGGGCCGTGGTCACTCCATTGAGTGCAGAATCTATGCTGAAGATCCGGCAAATAATTTTTTCCCTTCCCCCGGAAAGATTGAATTTCTTAAAGAGCCAAAAGGTCCCGGAATCAGAAATGACTGCGGGGCTTATTCAGGTTTTGACGTGCCTGTGGATTACGATCCCATCATTTCAAAACTGGTGGTTCATGCCCAGACCCGTTCCCAGGCCATTGATAAGATGATAAAAGCTTTGAAAGAGTACATTATCTTAGGCATTCGGACACCCATTGATTTTCTTTTGGACGTATTGATGTCTGAACCCTTTTCAAAAGGGGATGTGTTTACAAACTTTATAGAGACTCACTTTTCTGACTGGGAAGAAAACTTAGACGAGAAGGATATTGCCGCAATTGCCTACGTTGTGGATGAACTGTGCAACAAGAGAACAAAAACAGACAGTGTCGCACACGTTGCGCCGACGCCATTTAATACACTCGGAAACTGGAGACTTTAAGTCATAAAGGAGGAAAAATGGAATACAGGCTCAAGATACAAGAAGAGACAATTCCTGTTGAAATAAACAGCAAAGAAGCAAATACAGCAACTGCAACAATTGAAGATAGGGGTTATGACTTAAAGTACACGCTTATTTCAGAGAATGAACTCCATCTTCTGGTCAACGGGAAAAGTGTAAATGTTTACCTTGCCAAAACCAAGACCGGAAAAACGATCCTGCTCAACGGCAGGACCTATCAGGTTCAAGATATGGATAACCTTGCCAAAGGGCCTAAAAAGAAACGAGGGATTGATGGCCCCACAACGGTAACGCCTCCCATGCCTGCTGTGGTAATAGCGGTTAATGTCAATGTGGGAGACAGGGTTGAAAAAGGTCAAAAGCTGGTGGTGGTTTCTGCAATGAAAATGGAAACAACCCTTTTGGCTCCCTATAACGGCATGGTTACCCGGGTAAATGTCCAGGCCAGTGACAAGGTGATGCCGGGTGATATCCTTGTTGATATTGATGAAATCAAGGATGAAAATAAAGATGAAATGAAGGATGAAGCGGTTTCTGAACTTGAGGGAGGACGCTAAAATGCCGGATCTTTTATATCAAGTAAAAGAAAACATTGGTTATATCACCATAAACAGAGAGGCAAACCGAAACTCAATCAGCAGTGAAGCCGTCACGCTTTTCCTTGAAGCCCTTGAAACAGCTGAAAAGGACGACAATGTAAGGGTTGTTTGCGTAAGTGGTGCCGGTGAAAAGATCTTTTGTTCCGGCGCGGATCTTGGCGGCGGCATCGGCAATGCCAGCGGCAATGCTGGTGGACAGGAAAACCTGGCATTTAAAAATTATGCACGGTTGATAACACGACTGGCAAAGTTTCCCAAACCGACCCTTGCAAAAATTAACGGGCACTGCATGGCAGGCGGAACCGGTTTTATGCTGGCCTGTGACATTGTTATTGCAAAGGATGACGCGAAGTTTGGAACACCTGAAGTGAATGTGGGACTCTTCCCCATGATTATCGGCGCTTTGATTTTTAGAAATGTTTTAAGAAAAAAAGCCATGGAAATGATCCTTCTTGGGGAAAAACTAACGGCAAAAGAGGCCCTTGACATGGGCATGATCACAAGAGCTGTCCCACGAGATCAGTTTGAAGTGGAAGTGGAGAAGGTGTTGAAAATCATTGCGTCTAAAAGCCCCATTGGAATGCGAATCGGAAAAGAGGCCTTTCAAGGCATTGAAACAATGGATCTTGAAACGTCGGTTAATTTTCTGTCTGAAAAACTCATTGAAGTTGCCAGTACCCAGGATGCAATGGAAGGTATCACCGCATTTTTTGAAAAGCGCAGGCCTGAGTTTACAGGAAAATAATAGACCCAAGTGATCTTAAAATACTAAATGTTGGGAGAAAAATGATGGCTGAAATACTGAAAGTGGCCAATTGCAGTGGTTATCTGGGGGATAGGGTTTCCGCAGCAAAGGAGCTTGTTGAGGGGGGAGAAATCCATGTGCTCACCGGAGATTATCTTGCCGAACTTACAATGGCACTGCTTTTTAGAATGAAAATGAAAGCACCGGAACGAGGCTATGCCGCAGTATTTTTAAAACAGATGAATGATGTCATGGGGCCCTGCCTTGATAAAAACATTAAAATCGTTACCAATGCCGGAGGTCTTAACCCAAAAGGACTTGCCAAAGAGCTTGAAAACATTGCACGCGAGCTGGGTCTCCATCCGAAGATTGCCTACATTGAAGGGGATGATCTTCTGCCGAGAATAGCCGATCTCCAGGAGCAGGGGGAACAATTTTTTCATCTTGACAAGGGCGTCAGTTTGAAATCAGCCGGCGCCATGCCCATCACAGCCAATGCCTATTTCGGCGGATGGGGAATTACCCGAGCCCTGAATGAAGGTGCTGATATTGTTATCGGGGGAAGACTTGCGGATGCCGCTCTTGTGGCAGGACCTTGTGCATGGAAGTTTGGATGGAAGGAAAACGACTGGGATAAACTTGCCGGCGCATACACAGCCGGACATATTATCGAGTGCGGCACCCAGGCCACAGGCGGAAACTATTCGTTTATTGATGAAGTCCCTGAGTTTAAAAACATGGGGTATCCCATTGCTGAAATGCATGAAGATGGGTCTTTTGTTCTCACAAAACACCCGGGAACCGGGGGGCTTGTCTCTGTTGGAACAGCTACAGCCCAGCTTTTGTATGAGATCAGGCAACCTTGTTATCTGACGCCGGATGTTAAGGTTCGATTTGATACCATACGGCTAAACCAAGCGGGAAAAGATCGTGTGCATATCACAGGCGTCAAGGGGGAGCCCCCCACAGGCTCTGCCAAGGTATGCATCAACAACTTTTATGGATACCGCAATTCATTAACAGCCGTCATTACCGGAATGGATATTGAAAAAAAAGCCAAGATTGTTGAAGATACATTGTTTTATAATTTAGGTGGGAAAGAACAATTTGCAGCCACAGATGTTCAGCTGATAAGAATCGACAAAGAAGATCCTCAACACAATGATCAAGCCTCTGCCCATTTAAAAATATCCCTCATGGACCCTGATCAGAAAAAAGTTGGGAAAAAATTTTCCAGCACATTGATCGGGATGGCGCTTTCCACCATACCGGGTTTCACATTAACAACGCCTCCTGCAAACGGCACCCCGGCACTGCAGCACTGGCCCACATTGGTCAGCAATAAATTTATAGAGCAAAAAATATGTGTGGATGACCGAGAGTTTTTAGTAAAACCAACAAAGGTATATCCTGATGTCACAGATATTGAACCGATTAAAGTTAAAACAATTGACCTTGACGCTCAACCGACCGAAGAGATTTGTTTTGGGGAAATCTTTGCCACACGGTCAGGAGACAAGGGCGGAAATGCAAACCTGGGTGTCTGGGCAAAAACAATTGAGACCTATTCATTTTTAAATGAGTTTCTCTCGGTGGATAAGCTCAAAGAACTGCTTCCTGACATGGCTGATTTTGAAATTGAAAAATATGATCTGCCAAATCTTTTTGCCGTTAATTTTTATATAAAGGGTGTGTTGGGAGAAGGGGTGGCGGCGTCTTTCAGAAACGATCCCCAGGCAAAAACTTTGGGAGAATATTTAAGAGCTAAAAAAATTCATGTGCCAAAAAGCGTGGCGCCTTAAATTTAAATATCATAATTTAAATATCATAATTTAAGCATTATAAAAAATAATATAATCCGGACAGGTCATCGTCCTGAAACATCAATATTTCATAAAGAAGAGAGGGCAATAATGGGAAACGATATATATTTTACAAAAGAACACCAGCAGGTAAGACAAGCTGTAAAAGACTTTGTCAATAAAGAAATAAATCCCTATGTGGATGAGTGGGAAGAAAAGGGTATAACGCCCCTGCATGATCTTTTTAAAAAAATGGGTGACCTGGGTTTTCTGGGTATAAGATACGATGAAAAATACGGTGGAATGGGTCTTGATTACTGGTATGAACTGGTTTTCCTTGAAGAGTTATCCCACATCCACTGCGGTGGTATTCCCCTGGCAATTACCGTTCAGACAAACATGGCAACACCTGCCATTGACGAGTTCGGATCTGAATATCTTAAGGAACGCTACCTTGTGCCTGCCATTAAAGGGGAAATGGTTGCCGCCATTGCAGTTACGGAACCAGATGCCGGTTCTGATGTTGCCGCGCTTAAATCTTTTGCAAAAAAAGAGGGGGACTACTATGTATTAAACGGTTCTAAAACCTATATTACAAACGGCACCCAGGCAGATTTTTTGACCCTTTTGGCCAGGACAAGTGATGATCCCGGATACCATAGTTTTAGTTTATTTGTCGTCCCCACTGACCTTAAAGGATTTGAAGTCAGCAAAAAGCTTGATAAACTTGGTATGCGAAGCAGTGATACGGCTGAACTATTTTTTGACAATGTAAAAATTCCTGCCCAAAACCTTATCGGCAAAGAGGGAGAAGGGTTTATCCAGCAGATGATGCAGTTTCAGCACGAAAGGTTCACCGCACTTCCAGCCAGCTATCTTGGCGCTATTGATGCCATTAATTTCACCGTCGAATACTTGAAGGGACGAATTGTTTTTGGAAAACCGCTTATTGCAAAGCAGGTGCTGCGGCATCGGATTGCACAATGGCTTGCTGAAGCTGAAGCCTTGAAACAGCTGACCTATCACATCGTTCAAATGAAAATGAAGGGCCAGGATGTAACAAAGGAAATCTCCATGGGCAAGCTTCTATCAGGTCAGCTCATCGTCAAAGTGGCGGACGGGTGTCTTCAAATGCATGGCGGTATGGGGTTTATGAATGAAATGAGAATCTCAAGGTTTTTCAGGGATTCCAAGCTCATTGCCATTGGCGGCGGCGCAAACGAAGTGATGTGTGAAATTATATCTAAAACATCAGGAATATAAAGGTTTCGATGCAGCAATATGGTTTAATTTTTTAACCATTAAATTGATAATAAATCAATGACACCCGGGAGAAAAAGATGAAGGATTTGTGCAGGGAACTTGCCCAGGAGCATGCAGCCCTTGATGAAATTGTTAAGGGTATAGGGGAGTCAAAATGGGATATGATAACCCCTTTTGATGACTGGACCATCAGACAAGAAATTTGTCATATCGCATATTTTGATGATAAAGCAAGACTGGCCGCCACTGATCCGGATGGTTTTCAAACGGATATGCTGGAAATTTTTGAGGGTGTCACCTCTGTTGATGCGTTTCTTGAAAATACCGTAAAGGATTTGATGAAACTCTCCTCAAAAGCTTTAATGAACTTCTGGATCAATGAAAGAACAAAAATGATAAACGCCATTGAAGTTCTTGGGCCCCAGGATAAGATTCCCTGGTACGGCCCCCCCATGACGGCCGAATCCTTTGTAATAGCAAGAATGATGGAAACTTGGGCCCATGGACAGGATGTTGTCGATGCACTGAAAATTAAAAGGACACCCACTGAACGGTTAAAGCATATTGCCCATCTTGGTGTAAAAACCTTTGGTTGGTCATATAAAAACAGGGGCCTTGAAAAACCAGTTAAAAAAGTTTGTGTGGAACTTAAAAGTCCTTCAGGTGAAACCTGGCGGTGGAACCCGGAACAGACTGAAAATTCAATTACAGGCAGTGCTGAAGATTTTTGCCTGGTTGTCGCCCAAAGACGGCACATTGATGATACCCGCCTTATGGCCAGCGGCCCCATTGCCCGTGAATGGATGACCCTGGCCCAGGTATTTGCAGGTCCGGCTGAACGAGGCCCTGATGCTGGTAAATTCAAACAAATTTAAACAGATTTCACGTATTCTTTTATGACGGGAAAGGAGTTGGAAATGGGTTTTGACATGAACTACAGCGGAGCGTATCAGAAATATTTTTCAAAGGAACATGATCTTGTTCGTAAATCCATAAGAGAATTTATAAAAAAAGAGGTGCTGCCCAATATAAATGAGTGGGAAGAAAATGGGGAATTCCCCAAAGAGATGTATAAAAAAGCGGGTGATTTGGGTCTTCTAGGTATCGGATACCCGGATGAATGCGGCGGAACGCCTGGGGATGTCTTTATGAAAATTGTTGCCGGTGAGGAGTTGATGCGCTCCACATCCGGCGGATTTGTTTCCGGAATTGGCTCCCTTGATATTGCAATCCCCCTCATCGTCAGAAAAGGAACAAAAGAACAGATAGAAAAATTTGTCAAACCGGTCATCGCCGGAGAAAAAATTGCGGCTCTTGGCATTACCGAGCCGGGCGGGGGATCTGATGTGGCCAATATTAAAACCACGGCAGTCCGAAAAGGTGATCACTATATTGTTAACGGCAGCAAAACATTTATCACAAGCGGTGTTCGTGGGGATCAATTAACAACAGCCGTAAAAACCGGTGAAGATAACGCCCAGGGAATCAGCATGCTGATTATTGAATCAGATACGCCCGGGTATTCGGTTTCACAAAAATTAAAAAAAACAGGCTGGTGGGCGTCGGATACAGCTCAGATTTATTTTGACGATTGCAGGGTACCGGTTTCCAACCTTATTGGTGAAGAAAACATGGGCTTTTACTATATGATGGAAAACTTTCAGAACGAACGCCTTCAAATTTGTGTGATGGCATATATGACTGCACAGATAGCACTTGAAGAGTCCATAAAATATGTCAAAGAGAGAAAGGCCTTTGGAAAAGTCTTAAACGGTTTCCAGATTACCCGCCATAAACTGGTGGATATGGCAACCCAGGTGGAAATTGCCCGGGAGTTTACATACAGAATCGCTGCAAAAATAAATGGCGGTGAAAATATGGTCAAGGAGATTTCCATGGCCAAAAATTTTGCCTGTTCGGTCAGTGACCGAGTAACCTATGATGCTGTTCAGATTTTTGGTGGATATGGATATATGCGGGAAACTGTAGTTGAAAGGCTTGCAAGGGATAATCGGATCCTTTCCATTGGTGGCGGTACCACAGAGATTATGAAAGAAATTATTTCTAAATTGATGTAGCCCTAACATATTTCCTAAGGACCTCAGAAATAAGTGCCGTGCCCAAGATGCAGCCATTGATACCTGCCAAACCTGGAGCAATTTTTTTACTTTGCCGTTAATAATAACTTAAGGAGTTTTTATTAAAATGGAAAAAACAATTAATGAAGTGTTCAGAAACCGGGTAGAAAAATCCAAGGACAGGATCGCCGTCGAAAAAAAAAAGAATGGGCGCTGGGAGCAGGCAACCTGGAATGAATACTATGATAACTCCCGTGCACTGGGTCTTGCCCTGACAAGGATCGGTGTAAAAAAAGGGGATCGCGTCTCCCTTCTTTCTGAAAACAGGCTGGAATGGCTTTACTCTGATATGGGAACCCTTGGTATCGGTGCTGTATTGGTACCGATTTATACGACATTAACGGCAGAAGAAATAGAATATATTGTAGAAAACTCTGAATCAAAAGTTCTCATCGTTGAAAATCATGAACAACTGGACAAGGTGCTTACATTTAAAAATAAACTTAAGGCCCTTGAAAAGATTGTTGTAATAGAAATGCCTGATCGCAAGATATCAGATTCAAGTATCATCTCATTTGAAGAATTGATCTCACTGGGCAGGGAAAAGTTTGAAGCATCAGCCCCGCTTTTTCTTGCTCTCTCAAAAGAGGTTGCACCCGAAGACCCTGCGACGATTGTCTATACTTCCGGGACCACAGGTGTTCCCAAAGGGGCCATGATTCTGCATAAAAATATCATGGCGGTTATAAAATCACTCAACAAAATTTCCCCCCCCTTTGTTTATGAAAATGATCAAAGCGTTCCGTTTCTTCCCTTAAGCC
Organism: Desulfoconvexum algidum; assembly: GCF_055382125.1. NCBI lineage: Bacteria > Pseudomonadati > Thermodesulfobacteriota > Desulfobacteria > Desulfobacterales > Desulfobacteraceae > Desulfoconvexum > Desulfoconvexum algidum. The sequence continues at coordinate 1,795,927 of NZ_AP042394.1, forward strand.
ATGTTTTTGAGCGCGTCGCCGGTCATTTTTATGGCATGTATGCCGGAATTACATCTTCATATGCTCAAAGTATTGAAACATTTGCCGTGGATATAAAAGAAAAAAAGCCCACTGTTGTATTGGCTGTTCCAAGGGTCTGTGAAAAAGTTTACCAGAAAATAACCATGCAGGTTGATGAACAGCCTAAATGGAAACAAACGCTATTTTACTGGGGCCATGAAATCGGTCTCCAAAGAAGTGAATTAAAAGAGAGAAAGAAAAAAATACCCCTCTTAATGGCATTAAAATATAAAATTGCCTATTTTTTGATTTTTAAAAAATTGTCCCAGGCCCTTGGTGGCAGAGTGCGCTGGATGACAGCATCCGGAGCACCCACATCCAAAAAAATAATTCAATTTTTTAATGCAGCAGGAATCTCGGTTATTGAAGGATACGGAATGACAGAGTGCTGTGCCCCGGCAACCTTAAGCGGCTTATATGATTACAGGATAGGAACGGTTGGCAAACCCTTGCCTGATGTGGACATTAAAATTGCCCCGGATGGTGAAATTCTCATAAAGGGAGATAATGTGTTTGCCGGTTACTGGAAGATGGAAGAAAAGACAAGGGAGGCATTTACAGAAGATGGATATTTAAAGAGCGGCGATATCGGAGAAATTAAAGATGGTTTTCTCACCATTACGGATAGAAAAAAAGATCTAATCATAACATCAGGGGGTAAAAATGTGGCCCCTCAGAAAATTGAAGGTTTGTTTTTATCTGATCCGTTATTTTTAAGTTTTGTCGTAATTGGAGAAAAGAAAAAATTCCTTAGCGCCCTGGTCAATATAAACCTTAACCAAGCTAAAATCCTGGCGGAAAATAAGAATATCAGTTTTGATAGGCCCCAAGAACTTCTTAAGAATAAAGAATTTTTGTCCATCATTGACGAACATGTTGCTGAAAGAAATTCTTATCTGGCCCGTTATGAAACCATTAAAAAATATAAAATTATTGAGAATGAATTTTCCCAGGAAACAGGAGAACTGACCGCTTCGTTAAAGCTGAAAAGAAATGTAATTTACGAGAAGTATGAACCTCTTATTCAACAGATATACGACTCGTTATAAGTACATATGAATCCATGTATGTTGATGCAAATCAGGGAGGACTGATGTCTCTTATTTTTGAGAAAAAAGATCATGTTGCCTATATTACCTTGAATAGGCCGGAGGCCAGAAATGCCCTGGATGCGGCAAGTGTCGTGGACCTGATCCAGGCCTGGGAAGAATACCGGAACGATGATGACCTGCGGTGTGCTGTGATCACGGGGGCCGGGGATGAAAGCTTTTGCGCGGGTGCGGATTTGAGACGATTGATACCTTTGTTTACAGGGAGCAGAAAAGCACAGACAGAAGCGGAAAGACAGGTTCAGGCCGATCCGTTGATGGTGCAAAAAGCCTGGCTCAGGGATTTGGATATCTATAAGCCCATTGTGGCCGGTGTTAACGGCCATGCCATTGCCGGGGGGCTGGAGTTGCTCTATGCCGCAGACATTCGCATTGCCGCCGCAGGGGCAAAGTTTGGGCTGCAGGAGGTGAAGTGGGGGCTTTTCCCCATGGGTGGGTCCAGTGTAAAGCTGCCCCGGCAGATCCCCTATGCCCGGGCCATGGAAATGATGCTTACCGGTGAACTTATCGATGCGGAAGATGCCCTGGCCTTGGGGTTGATCAACCGACTGGTCCCCCGGGAAAAGGTCATGGAAGAATGTGAACGCATGGCCCGGATCATTATTCAAAACGCGCCTTTGGCCGTGAGCGCCATCAAAAAGGCCGTGATGACCAATACGGGGCTGACCCTTGAGCAGGGCCTGAAGAATGAGTTTGAACTGGCCGTCCCGGTGTTCATGAGCCAAGATGCCCAGGAAGGCCCAAAGGCCTTTAAAGAAAAACGAAAGCCTCGCTTCAAAGGTAAATAGGCCTCTGCCTTGTAAAATCGCCACCGGGTTGTGCTAGGCCAGCCCCAGTTCTGATTCACCAAAAGCACTTGAAAAAAGAGTGCTTTTTTTTGTATTGAAGGTATACAATAGCTGTATATAGAAACATTAAACGCACTCTTTTATTTTTCATTTGAGGTCTTGGTGGGGCGTTAAGTTTGCTTGATATATAACCCCCGGCCTTTATTTTTAATCGCCCCTTTTTGTTTTGCCCGGGCGATACTATTTCGGATCAAGGTATCTTCAAGCCCGGTCCTTTTTTTTATTTCTTTGAAATCAATTGGGGTGACTTTTCTTCTTGAAATAATGCGAACCACTGTTTCGTAGGGGGATAGGTCTTGTTTGCCGGCTTTCTTGATTGGTTTTGCAATTGAATTTTTGATTGGTTTTCTGGTTGATCTTTTTTGTGAGGTCACCATGGGCTTGGTGGCAGCGGGCAGGGGAGACGTATCAAAATCAATTCCAAATGTTGAAGAAAGATCTGCATTCCGGATGATCCTTTTGGATCTTTTTGTTTTGGATTTTTTAATGAGCTGGTCTGCTTCTTTTTGGATGGCCTGGGAAACCAGCTTTTTCATGTCAACACCCCGCAGGGTGAAAAACAGGGAAGGGTCCTGGTCAAGCCGGGTTCCGACACCATAGAGGGTTGCGGCAATATGTTTGCACATGGTGGCCGAGTCAGGACATGAACAATAAAATTTTATTTCACCGGGGGAGGGGAAAATGCCGTCTCGTTTGTCGATGAGGATGTCCACCATGGATTTGGGCAGTTTTCCGTCGAGAAGAGCGTGGAGGGAATCGATTTGTCCCTGGCATTTTAGGAGGATGTTCTCCCAGGCAGCCGTCTTGATTTTTTGGATGCTGATTTCAATGGTATAGGGCCTTGAAGTGGAACCCTGGACAAGAGAAACTATTTTCCCCGATTTGATTTTCAGATCCAGCACCGCACCATGGCGGACATAGGAGCGGCCCCTGCCGATTCTGTTGCTATAATCTGCATAGCTTTCAAGGTTTTTGTTCCAGGAAATACCCCACCAGGATTCTGCCAGTTTATTTCCCTTTACACAAACCGGGGAGATGGCGGGATTCTTTTTCTTTAATTGTAAAAGTTTTTTTTCAGCCTTTGCTCGTTTTTCAGCAACACTGACATATTTGGGATAACCGTAGGAGTAACGACTCATATTACCTCATCCATTATTAAAGTTTTCGGGTATCAAGTTTTCAGGTATCATAGTTTAAGTTTGAACATATCCAACAACGCCTGGTTATCCATACCCGTTATCAAACTTGCCTGGGAATCAGAGATTACTTTTTGGGACAGTTCTTTTTTACTTTCAATCATCTGGTCGATGTTATCTTCAATGGTTCCTTTGGTTATAAATTTGTGCACCAGGACCCCTTTGTCCTGGCCAATGCGAAAGGCCCTGTCCGTGGCCTGATCCTCAACCGCAGGATTCCACCATCTGTCAAAGTGTATCACATGGTTGGCCCGGGTCAGGTTTAGCCCCACACCGCCAGCTTTTAACGAGAGCACCATGAAGGGCAGGTACGCTTGTTGCTGGAATTGCTCAATGGCCTCTTTCCTTTTTTTAACACCCAGGCTGCCATGGATAATGCATCCCGGGTGATGGAAAATCGTTTCAAGAAATTTGGCAATGGGGGCTGTCATCTCTTTGAACTGGGTAAAGACCAGCACCCGTTCCCGTTTGGCATAAATGGTTTCGCACAGCTCGCCCATGCGGATAAACTTTCCGCTGTCTCGGGGATCAAAATCTCCGGTTCCCAGGTATTGGTCCGGGTGGTTGCAGATCTGTTTGAATTTTATCAGGGAAGACAGGATCAGCCCTTTTCTCTGAATGCCCTGGTCCGCTTGGGTGAGCCTTGCTTCCAATTCTTTGACAAAATCTGTATACAGCACCACCTGCTTTTTGCTGAGCTGGGGAAAGGTTTTCATCTCGATTTTTTCCGGAAGATCCGGAGCAATGGTCTTGTCTGTTTTCATTCGCCGGAGGATAAAGGGGGAAATCACCTTTTTTAACTGCAGGTATCTTGCCGGGTCTTTTTTTAATTGGGCGGAATAGGTTTTAAATTCCTTGGCGGTTCCCAAAAGACCGGGATTAAGAAAATCAAACAAAGACCAGAGATCTGTCAGGCTGTTTTCTATGGGGGTGCCTGTCATGGTAATTTTTGTAGCAGCTTTCAGTCTTTTGACCTGTTTTGACTGTTGGGTGGCTGGATTTTTAATGGCCTGGGCCTCGTCCAGTATCAGGCATCTCCATTGGATATCTTCCATCCATTTGTGTCGCTGGGCCATGGCATAGGTTGTTATAACAAGATTAAAAGATGCCAGGTCCGGTGTTTGTTTCGATTGTTTATTCTGGCCTTTTTTTAAATGCTCTTTTTTTAAATAACCAGGATGGGCGATATAATATTTCAGGTTGGGCAAAAATTTGAGTATTTCATTTTCCCAGTTTGAGATAAGGGATGCCGGTATAATGAGTAAGGATGTTGTCTCCGGCTCTTTAATCCTTAAAATGCTTAAAAACCCAAGGATCTGGATTGTCTTGCCAAGCCCCATGTCATCGGCAAGACATGCGCCAAAACCAAGGGAATCAAGAAATGAAAGCCAGTTTAATCCTTTTTGCTGATAGTGCCGAAGGATTGCAACAAAATCTTTTGCAGGGTCGGAACTTATCACAAGTTCAGGCTGGTTGAGTCGTTTGACAATGCTTTCAAGCCATTCCCCGTTTGATATTTCCAGATCTGTTTTATCCCCGGAGGAGAGTCTGTCGGGGTGAAGCTGCAATTGAAGGGCTTCTTTGATGGTAAGGCCGGTATCGTTTTTCAATAGAGCCTTTTCGTAGGCATTGAGCAAGGTTTGAAGTCTGACTTTATCCACTTCGATCCAGCGGTTTTTGATCCTGGCAAGCCCGCTGGTCTGGGCAAGGAGTTCTTGAGCCTCTTTCAGGGTAATGGGCGTGTCTCCCATCAGGATATCGGCCTGGAAATCAAGCAGGGTATTCATCCCTAGAAAGGAGGGTTCACTGTTGCCAAGACTGATTTTAACGATCGGTTTTGAACTACTCTTTTTCCACCAATCCGGAATTCGGCAAATGATACCGCAGTGCTCAAAGCTTGGAATCTGCTGTAAAAAAGCATAGGCATCTTTTGTGTCCCAGGCAAGGTGGTGGAACAATTCTCCCGTATCCAGCAGTTTTTTTAACAGGCCACTTTTTTGTGCTGCGGCATGGACCGTGGTGAGCAATTCCAATAATTGGTCCTGGTGATCCCGGTACTCTTCCAGGGCATAGTGGAGGGGACGGTGTTTTTGAGAATTTTTTGATTGGGTGGCATAGGTTGCAAGGAACTGAAACGGGAAGTCTTCATCCTTGCTTTCCACGAGATGAAAATAAACCCTGCCGGCCAAATGAATGTGGGGGCTGAATTCATGGAAAAATTCCTTTACACTGCCGGGAAATATTTTAATTTCCCTGGAAAAAAGCTGGTTCAGCTCCTTCCACATATCCGACAAAAGCGTCCTGTCCAGATACTCCCTGCCGATCATAAGCGGGGCTGAATCCATTAAGTTGTCTAATTCTTCCGGTAAAACATCAATGTCGGCGTTGTGGCGGATATCTTCAATATCAGGAGTGCGTTTGAGCTTTTCCAGGAAAACTTGTGCCAGACCCCGCCAGAAGTTAAGGGAAGGGGACAGGGGTATTTTATGGTCGGAACAGCCCAGACGAAGCAGCCATTTTTTATCATTTTCACTGTATGAAGTGTGGATTTCCGCATTTAATGCCTGCTGTTTTTTTCCCAGGCGTTCCCCGGAATTTTCCCAGGTTAATACAAGCTCATGGGAGGGCATGATGTCTGCTATAAGTTCTTTCATTGCCTGCCTGCTTATCTATACCTGAATGGCAGGTGAGACTTGTGTAAATTGTCTTTTAGATTTGAATTCATAGGGCTCTTTTTATCAGACAGCCAATGGAATGATCAAGTGTTTTTCCTGGGGTAGGGTCAAAAAAATGGCACCCCTTATAAAAAGGAATCGAAATCAAAAGGATTGGATGAAAAGCGCTCGTTTGTCTTCACCCATATACTTGACATCCGGTGTTGAAAAGGCGCATACTCGCGGTCATGGAAACCATATGGATAATAGGTGCGGGGAAATTTGGGATGCGTGCGGTAACCTCTTTGTCACGCCGGCACAAGAATTTGAAAATCGTGCTCGTGGATCAAGATTGCGAAAAACTTGATCGGGCCAGGGGGATGGCGTGTCTCACCGTACATTCAGATGGTGGCGCCTATTTAGAGACCCATTTAAAACCCGGTAATCTGCCCGACTGGATAGTGCCTGCACTGCCGGTTCATCTGGTTTGGGAATGGTGCCTCAGACAATTGGGGCCCGAAGGGTTAACCCGTGTGAACATTTCTGCTGAGATAGATGGGCAACTGCCCAATCCCATGCACGGCTCAAATGGAGATATCTATGTAAGCCATGCAAATTTTATTTGTCCCGTCAATTGCTGTGAACCCGATGATATCTGTACGGTTACCCAACAGCCCCGCAAACAGGAGATGTTTAAATTGCTTGCTAAATTGCGGTTTAAAGATTTTTCTTCATTGGTCATACAAAGCCATCAGCTGGCACCCGGGGTAGGGGGTTATGGTCCAGAGGCTCTTTTTTCATTGTTAAAAAAAATTAAGGGGATAAAAGGGCCCTTTCTTTTGAGTACCGCATGCCGATGCCACGGTGTGATTACTGGGGGGACCCATAAGAGATAGGTCCCTGGTGCTGTTTTATGTGAGATTGACATTGATATTTTTTGCCATGATCAGGGTGCTGTCTGTTGCAAGGTCCTTGATATCAGAAGTGCTTATCCCGGCTTCCCCAAGCCATTGGCGTATGGTTGAGGATTCATGGCAGACGCCGTTAAAGGTGTTGAGCATCATGGCAAGGTCATAGAAAGAGCCTTTTTCGGGAGCCACCCCTTTCCGGTCGGGAAAATAATCGTGGATGACTATAACGCCCTTGGGGCGAAGAAGGGAGACAGCTTTTAAAAGCAAGATCCTGGCTTCCTCCGGTCCATAGGTATGGAGGAAATTGCTCATGCAGATCAAGGAAAACGTTCCTTCAAATTCATGGAATCTGAAATCCCCGCCGCAAAGGGTGATGCCGTCCCAGTCCTTCGTATCCGGGTACAGGGTGCGGGCCGCTTCAATAACCTCTGGAATATCAAAAAGGATTGCCCCGGTATCGGGTGCCAGTATCTTCAGTTCCCGGATCAGGCTGCCGGCGCCTCCTCCGATGTCCAGTATGGGGCCGCTGATGTTGTCCGGCTGGAGCAGCCGGACAATTTGCTTGGCTTTTTGCCGAACCAGGGTGTCGGTGGAAGTCACATAGCCAAGGGTCCTCTCTTCATAGGAAAGCGCGGTTAGCGGTTTTGCTTTTTTTTGTTCTGGCGCTATCTTTTGGGTAAGCGTATCCCATTGGGGACGCATATACTGCCGGTAAAGGAAGAACTCCCCCATATAGTCTCGTTTCCCCGGCACCAGGAACAGGGAGGAAGCTTTGGTATTGCACCAGTTTTCTGACCGGCAGGTGACAAGCCCTGTCTTTTCCATGGCCCGGAGGAGGCGCAACAGTTCCTCTTCTTGACTATTCGTCTCCCTGGCAAGGGTCTCCACCGAACAAAACTCCTGATCCATATACTGGAATAAGTTTAATTCAAGACCGGTAAACAACACCTGGGAATACCAATAGGCCGTGGACAGGTCTTCAAGAAACTGAAAACCTGTGTGGGCTGTTGTTACATCTTTAAATCCAAACGCCATGGGGGTGCGGCTCCATAAAATTAAATATCAGGCCTAGGGCTCTATGAGGGCTGGGCTGATATCGTTGGGGGTTGTTCCAGGCTGCCATGTGTAAGGTCACTGCCTTCTGGCGTATCCTTGAAAAAGGGTGCCAAAAGGGTTTCGTCAGATGGTTTGGTGGCAAGGGAAACCCCTATAAAAACAACGCCTGAGGCCAGCATGGAAAATATCACGCCATGTCCCATGAAGACAGGATGGAGACCTTCCAAAAACGGGGGGGACATGGGAGCAGTTTTTGCCAGATCAATGATGACAAGGCTCACCTGAAGGACAAACCCCGTGCACAGTGAGGCGATAGCTCCCGGTCCTGTTGCCCGTTTCCAGTAAAGTCCGCCCATGAGGACGAAAAAATAGGAGGCAGAGGCAATAAAGGTGGCAATATGGATGGCATCAATGATGCTGTGGATGAAAAATGATCCTGTGGTGGCCAGAAAGATGATGACAAGAACACTGATCCGGTTTACCAGGCGCATCTGTCGCATGGTGGCCCCGGGGTATAGGTGACGCTGGAAAATATCCCGGGCAATACACGAGGCCCCGGAGGTGGCAAAGGTATCGGTGCAGGACATGGCTGCCGTTGCAAGGGCCACGGCACAAAGGGCCAGGGCCAGGTTGGAAAATTTGCTGCCCATGATAAAGCTCAGCAAAGCGGGCTCTGCCTTGGCCATTCCCATGGGAAATCCCATTTTGGCAATTTCCGGATACAGGGCATTAAGCCCTAAGGCAATGAGGGCGCACCCCCCAAAGACAATTGCCACCAGAAAGGCTCCCAGAAACATGCCGTTCCGGGCACTTCGTTCATCTTTAGCTGCCCATACCCGCTGCCAGGGGTCCTGTTCCGTGATCCAGCCGGGAACAATGGCAAGGACAAAGATGAGCACCATGGGCATCCCTATGGAAATAGGGTTCCACCATCCGTCGGGCACGGTGGCGATCAGCTGGCCCGGTGACAGGTTTGTGGCGCTGCCGGCACTTCCCATGACCAGAAAGGCCATGACCAGGATAAAGGCGGACAGACAGATAAACTGGACCATATCCGTGGCAATAACAGCTGACAATCCTCCCAGGGTGACATAGATGGAAACCGCCAGACCCACAATCAATGCGGAATAGAGAGGATCAATTCCATAAAAGATTTCAAGTACCATGGCAAATCCTTTAATGTCGGCCACGGCAAAGAGGATCATGACCACGGTGATGATAATGGCCACGGGCAGTCTTAAAAAAGGCCCATACCGCATTTCAAGCAGTTCCGGCTGGGTAATGGCGGGCAGATTTTTGATCTTTTTCACAAAAAAAGCAATGATGAAAAGGGCCAGGATATTGGGGGCAACAAATCCCCAGATGGACCCCATGCCCAAGAGAATGAAAAACCCTATTACCGCCAGAAGGGCACCTGCTGTCAGCCAGGATGCGGCAGCGGAAAACCCGATGGACAGGAATCCGGCTGATTTGCCGGCCAGCCAGAAGTCTGTGGGGGATGTCTGCTGTTTGTTGAAATAGAGTCCGATCAGGATCAAACCGAAAATATAGATAAAAAGTACCAGAAGAAAAAGCGGGTATGCGCCCATAAAAAAACTCCCCGTCGGCAAAAAAAATCCCCAGCCGACACTAAGCTAAAAGTGTTCAGCCCGGGGATTTACCGTCTCTCCGGAAAGTTGTTTCATCTCTTTTCCATGGATATTCTGGCTGGTGGATCATCCTAATCACCGTGTCTTCCCATGCTGTCTCGTATTTGGTGTATCCAGCACAGTGACAGTGTACGGCTTTCGTTCCCACTTACAGCGGCGGGTCCGCCCCGGAATTTAACCGGGTTTCCCAAAGAAAAGTTTCTCTTAATTGTATTTGTCATTGAATCTTGTTCTCGGATCCAACGTGGGAGAGTCTATACCACAGTATTTATAAGGTTTCAATAAAGACTTTATATCTTTATTGCCCTGTTGTTTTTGATTCTTTTGTTGCATTGGCCTGGGGCATAATGGCGGCGTAGGCAATATAGTATTTAAATATATTACTCACATAGGTAACGGTTTCCCTGCCAATTCTTTTGGCGGCAACAACCTCGACATTTCTAAACCAGATGTTGGGATCCAAGTTCATTGATTTGGCCTCTCTTTGCAATTTTGAAACCCTGGCAGGGCCGGCATTATAGGCTGCAAATGTCAACAGTACCCGGTCCAGTTTGCCAATATCCGGGTCATTAAAGTATCGGTTCATAATAAACCGAAGATACTTGGTCCCTGCATGGATATTGGGTTCTATTTTTTCAATATCAGGGATGTTAATATTTTTATCCATTGCCGTTGTCGGCAGAATCTGCATCACACCGATGGCACCGGTGTTACTGCGCTTGCTTTGGTCAATACCGGACTCCTGAAAGGCAAGAGCCGCAAGCATCAGCCAGTCAAATTTATACATGCCGGCATATTTTTGAAAAAAAGAAATGGTATTTTCAAATCGTTTCCGGGCCTTGTCTTCAAGATTACTTTTTACATAGGTAGTATCCTTGAGATATCGTTGGAAAACCATATTTCCCATTAAGGTGCCTTTTTTGTTTTTTTTAACAAAGGCATTGATTTTTATTTTAAGCTCGGGGGTCTTTTTTTGAACGGCCCAGGCAATTTTAGAGTTTTCCCTGAATCTGATGTCCGGGTGGAGGGTGATATTCTTAAAGATTTTTGCCCAGAATTTCCCTTTGTGACTGTCAATGATCATCATGGGAATCAGACCTGCATTCAGCATTTCCAGAAGATCTTCATCCTCAAGGTTTTCATCGGCAAGAACAATCTTTATTCCGGCTTTGCCGGCAGCCGTCAATCTTTTGTTTGCCTTTTCAAGGCTTTCATAATAACTGCTTGATTTTCGCACATGAACTTTTTTGCCGCTCAAATCTGAAATTTCTTTAATTTCACCGGCTTTGGGTCCGGTTACTAAAATTTCATTAACTTCAGTTGAAAAAGGATCACAAAAATCAACCTGTTTCATCCGCTTGTCCGTGGCGGTTAAATTGCCCGCTGCAATGTCACCCAGTCCGTTTGCCAGATTTGAAATCAATTTTTCCCTGGGGGTGGGAATAAAGAGAACATGGAGTTTGAGATGGCGGGTTTTCAGTTCCGTATTGATGCTTTTTTCAAACTGCCGGACCATTTCGTAGGTTGCGCCGCGCTGGGTTCCCTTATCAAGGAAATAAAAGGTTTTGCTATAGGGTATCAAAACCCGAATTGATCGTTTTTGAACCATTTGATCAAAATCACCAGTCCATGGTTTGTTCAATGAGGCGATCACCTTCTTAAGATCTTTAGCCCCAAATGCAGGACAGGCGAACAAGAGACCTGCCGTCAAAATCAGCAACAATAAAAGTTCAATTTTACGAAGGGTCATTTTTCCATTTTTCAAAGGAGACCTCCTTGCTGTTTTTTGTAATGATATGGTATCAGAAGTTTAGAATTCGCTATAATAAAATAGATGGTTTTTTCCTGCAAGTATTATAAAATAAAAGTTCAGTGCAACAGATGGCTTTAATCTGGTTCTCATCTATACCCTCGGAGGTCACCCCCCAGGCCTGGTATCTTTTTAATCTTTGTATTTCTCATTATCTGGATGGGCATCGGTGGTATATGGTGGAAGGTGATCGGGCTTTATTAGGAGCGTGTGTTAGCAGGAAATGATTCTGTTTTCCGGCAGCTGTAACGTCTTGACGAGAAAGACTAAAAGATGGTAACAGGTCAGTTCAGGTACAAGATTTTTATGGCTTTGGTGGTGTAAAAAAAAGTGAGGCGGGTTATGTTAGATGTTTCCAGAACAACAAACACGATTTTGATGGTCAGACCCTATGATTTTGGATTTAATGAGGAGACCGGTCTGGACAATCAGTTCCAGAAGCGTCTGGACCTGTCTGAACGAGAGATCAATACACGAGCCAATGCAGAGTTCCAGGCCATGGTGGATACCCTGCGGTTAGAAGGGGTCACGGTTTTGATTCTGGAAAAACCGGAACCCGATGCACGCTCAATTTATGCAACATCAACCGATGCAACATCAACCGATGGAAAAAAGATCGCTGGAAAGCTACCGGATGCCATTTTTCCCAATAATTGGTTTTCAACGGAACATGACGGTACCCTGATCACCTATCCCATGGCGGCCATGAACCGTCGTCACGAGCGGCGGCCCGAAGATGTGGAAAAACTTTTAAGGGCCAATGGGTACAAGATTAGAAATGTCATTAATGTAGGACAGCTGGATGAAACCGACCGGTTTCTGGAGGGCACAGGTTCCATGATTATTGATCATCGGGCCGAGGTGGTCTATGCAGCAAGGTCCAACCGGTGTGATGAGGAGCAGTTTGATAATTTTATCCGTCTGCGGTTTTACGAACAGGGGATTTTGTTCAATACAAGAAGCACCAAGGGAACCCCCATCTATCACACCAATGTCATGATGAGTATCGGGGACAAGTTTGCCGTGGTCTGTTTGGACTGTATCCATGACACGGCGGAAAAAAAACAGGTGCAAACCTCCCTTGAAGCATCCTTTGAAGTCATTGAAATTTCCATGGATCAGATGGAAAATTTTTTCTGCGGTAATATCCTACAGGTCAATTCAGCCGGTGGAACGCCTTTGATTGTCATGTCCAAGAGTGCCTTTGAAGGCTTTACAAAGGAGCAGATCAAACGGCTTGAAACCCATGGTAAAATTTTGTTCATGGATCTTACCACCATTGAATCCGTGGGTGGGGGCAGTGCCCGGTGCATGATGGCGGAAATCTTTTCAGAAAAAAAATAACCATAACTTTTGGGGTGGTTTTGTAATTTCTAAGCAGTCTTTCTTCTCCCAGGCAAGACGTTTTTCATTAGGTATGGAATTAAAACTCGAAGTTTAGTATAAATAACATTTTGGTCAAATTTGATTTATTGGGGATGGGTTTCAACAAGAGATCAGTTCCCTGAGAGATAAGGAATATTATAAGGAATATTATAAAGATGCAAATGATTAATACGCAAAGACTGGGTGAGCGCTTTAAAATGCTGGCACAAATTGATTCAGAATCACGTCATGAAGCCAATATTTCCAAGGTGCTTGAAAAATTTTTATTGGATTTAGGGGCAAGTGTCTGTTTTGATGATGCAGCACAAAAGGTGGGCGGAGACTGTTCAAATCTGGTGGCAAAATTTAAAGGCACAATGGATGTTCCCCCCTTATTTCTTTCCGGTCACATGGATACGGTGCTGCCGGGCCGCGGGGTAAAGGTTCAATTTGAAAATGGGATTTTTACGAGCGATGGCACCACCATTTTAGGGGGGGATGACAAATCCGCCCTTGCCATCATTTTAGAAGTAATGGAAGTGATCAAGGAAAATAATCTTCCCTGTCCCCCCGTGGAAATTGTTTTTACCGTGTGCGAAGAAATAGGACTTATGGGGGCCAAACATCTGGATTATTCCCTGATGGATGCAAAATTTGGCTATATTCTGGATTCCACAGACACAGAAGGCATTGTCACCAAGGCCCCCAGCGCCAATAAAATTTGTATCAAGGTCCATGGCCGGGCAGCCCATGCTGGGTCAGCCCCGGAACGAGGGATCTCTGCTATTTTTGCGGCAGCCACAGCAATTTCCAGCTTGGAACTGGGTCGAATGGATGAGATTACCACCTGTAACCTGGGCACGATTTCTGGCGGCATGGCCACCAATATTGTGCCCGAATATGTGGAGATCCATGGGGAAGCCAGATCCCATGATTTGGAACGGCTAAAACAGGTTACCAACTCGATTATAGAAGGTTTTGAGACGGCCATGGAAAGGCTTCAAACCGAGGGTCAGGATCTTCCCCGGGTTGAAATTGAGGTGGAAGAGGATTTTCCCAACACCCATATTCCCGAAGACCATTTGGCCATTACCCTTGCCCGGAAGGCGGCTGACAATCTTGGCCGGGAACTGGCGAGCAAAACAATTGGCGGCGGGGCCGATGCCAATATCTTTTTCGGAAAAGGCGTTGTGGCCGGTGTGCTTGGTACGGGAATGACCGATGTCCATACCCTCAAAGAATCCATTGCGCTTTCAGATATGGAAAACACAGCCCAATTGGTGCTTGAAATCCTTCGGGTCCATGCCGCAGGGGATGTCCAATAAATGATACTTTATCTGGATTTGTTTTCCGGTATCAGCGGGGATATGACCCTTGGGGCCTTGATTGATCTTGGGGTGCCTTTGGAATGGCTTGAACAAAAGTTAAAACCCGTGTTGAGCGGATTTTCTCTTCAAAGTGAAATTGTGTTTAAGCATCACCTGAGGGCTGTGAACCTGGTTGTGGCGGTTGAAGACACTACCGCGGCAAGAACTTATCTGGATATAAGGGACCTTATTGGCCGGGCAGATTTGCCCGAACCAGTGAAAAAAAACAGCCTTGCCGCATTTGAACGAATCGCAAGAGCAGAAAGCACCATCCACGGAAAGGAAATTGAAACCGTCCATTTCCATGAAATTGGCGGCATCGATTCCCTGGTGGACATCATCGGCAGTTTTCTAGGGGTGGATTATCTCGGCATTAAAACCATCGTTTCCTCAAAGGTTCCCCTGGGATCAGGATTTGTGGACTGCGTCCACGGCAGGATCCCCGTGCCCGTGCCGGCAACCCTGGCCATCCTTGCGGGGATTGAGGTAACAGGTTCTGATGCGACCACAGAAATTGTGACTCCCACAGGCGCCGCCATTGTGGCCACCCTTGCCGGCTCCTTCGGGCCGATGCCTAAAATGCAGATTTCCCGCATTGGCTATGGGGCAGGAAAAAGGGAAACCAATTCCAGCCTGCCCAATCTTTTGCGCATGGTTTTGGGCGAGGCGGTTCCCCCTGCAGACAAAGACTATGAGTCAGATGTTTTGTTTAAGAATGAAAGTTGCCTTCATCAAGAAAAGGTTTTTGTGGTCAAGACCAATGTGGATGACATGAACCCGGAAATTTTGGGATTTGTCATGGAGCGCCTGTTTGAAAACAAAGCTCTGGATGTCTCTTTTACACCAATCCAGATGAAAAAAAACCGGCCCGGCAACCAGATTGAGGTGATTTGCCATGGCAAGGATCTTGAGACGCTGTCCCGGCTGATTCTTACCCAGACCACGGCCATCGGGTTGCGATACCATGAATGTGAACGGGTAGTGCTGGAACGTGCGGTGGTGACCCGGGAAACCCTTTGGGGAGAGGTTTTGGTGAAAAGAATCAAGGGCCCGGATCGGGTGAGATATGTGCCTGAATATGAGGTCTGTAAAAAAATTGCCCTTGAACAGGACCTTCCCCTAAGGGATGTCTATTCAAGGATTATGGCAGAGGTGAATCCCCTTGACAGGGCCTAGGGCAGGATATACAAAATGAATACGGATACAAACCAGGTGAAACAAAATAGCAAGATGATTATTTTTGATCGATTGATACTGATGGTGGCGCAAGGATTCGGCCTGGGCCGCATACCTGTGGCGCCGGGTACCTTTGGCACCCTGGCAGCCATTCCTTTGATCTGGCTGATGGCGTGGTCGGATCCGGGGCTGATGGCCTTTTTTCTGGTCGGCCTGATCCTTTTGGCTGTTTATGTGGCGGACCGGGCTGAAACCCTCTTGGGGGCGAAGGACCCCGGCAGTATTGTGATTGATGAAATAGCGGGCTTTTGCGTCACCATGACCTTGGTGCCGGTGGGATGGGCAAGTATCGTGCTGGGGTTTGTCGCTTTTAGATGTTTTGATATTTTTAAACCGGTCCCTGTGAAATATTTTGAAAATAAATTTTCAGGGGGAGCCGGTATTGTTTTGGATGACATAATGGCAGGGGTGCTGGCAGCACTTGTGCTTAAATTTTTATATATAGCGGGTTTGTTTTAGGAGAAAAGGGATGGAAAAAAATTTAGACAAGGAAAAAGCTGTTCAGACAGTCATGAGTCAGATTGAACGTCAGTTTGGCAAGGGATCCATCATGAAGCTGGGTGGCAGGGAAGTCGAAGCCGTACCGGTTATCCGTACGGGCTCCCTGGCCCTGGACAAGGCATTGGGTGTGGGGGGATATCCCCGGGGAAGGGTCATTGAAATCTATGGACCGGAATCTTCGGGAAAAACAACCCTGGCCCTCCATGCAGTGGCAGAAGCTCAGAAAACGGGAGGTATTGCTGCCTTTATTGATGCCGAGCATGCCCTGGATGTTGCCTATGCCAAACGGTTGGGCGTGGATTGCGATGAGCTGTTAATCTCCCAGCCCGATACCGGTGAACAGGCCCTTGAGATTGTTGACATGCTGGTTAGAAGCGGTGGAATCGATATCATGGTCGTGGATTCGGTGGCAGCGCTTGTGCCCCGGTCTGAAATTGAAGGGGAAATGGGGGATTCTCACATGGGCCTCCAGGCGCGCCTCATGTCCCAGGCATTGCGAAAACTTACCGGCACCATTGGAAAAACCAATACCACCCTTATTTTTATCAACCAGATCCGCATGAAGATCGGTGTTGTTTACGGAAATCCCGAGACCACCACCGGTGGTAATGCTTTAAAATTTTATGCCTCCATGCGTCTTGAGATTCGAAAGGCGGCGGCCATTAAAGAGGGCCAGGATATTATGGGGAACAGGACCAAGGTCAAGGTGGTGAAGAACAAGTTGGCGCCCCCCTTTAAAAGTGTGGAGTTTGATCTCATGTACGGGGAGGGAATCTCCCGGACCGGCGATTTGCTGGACATGGGGGCCGAACTTGATATCGTTGACAAGAGCGGTTCCTGGTATTCCTTTGAAGGGGAACGCATTGGTCAGGGCAGGGAAAATGTAAAGGTCTTTTTAATTGATAATCCCGATATATTTGGAAAAATAGAAGTACGGGTTCGAGAGGCATTGGGAATTTCAGATGCACTTCCCAACAAGGCAAATACCAAAAAATAAGGACCTGCCCATAGATGGGTCAGGCCCCTGAGTAAAAAACCAGAAGTAAAAACCAGAAAAAAAAATAGAAGCAAAGATCAGGCGCAAAGATCGGGAGCGAAAACCAGGAGCGAAACTATGACAGGTAATGAAGCCAGGAAACTCTTTTTAGAATACTTTAAAAAACACAACCACCAGCAGGTTCGGTCCTCCTCCCTTGTGCCCCAGGACGACCCGACGCTTTTGTTTGTCAATGCGGGCATGGTCCAGTTCAAACGGGTCTTTACCGGGGATGAGAAACGCGAGTATGACAGGGCGGTCACCTCCCAGAAATGTGTTCGGGCCGGCGGCAAGCACAATGACCTGGAAAATGTCGGGTACACGGCCCGGCACCATACCTTTTTTGAAATGCTGGGCAATTTTTCCTTTGGGGATTATTTTAAGGACCAGGCCATTGAAATGGCCTGGGATTTGTTGACCAATGGATATGGATTTGACAAGGAAAAGCTTTATGTATCGGTCTACCTGGATGACGATGAAGCCTATGACATCTGGCGGGACAAGATCGGGGTTCCTGAAAATAGGATTTCCCGGATGGGGGAAGCTGATAATTTCTGGTCCATGGGGGATACCGGTCCCTGCGGGCCTTGCAGCGAGATCCACATTGACAGGGGCGAGGCCTTTGGCTGTGGCGCTGAAAATTGCGCTGTGGGCTGCGACTGCGACCGGTGGCTGGAGTTGTGGAACCTGGTTTTCATGCAGTTTGAGCGCTCGGAAGACGGCACCATGACGCCCCTGCCCAAGCCCAGCATCGATACGGGCCTGGGACTTGAGCGGGTCATTTCTGTGCTCCAGGATGTTCCCACCAATTATGATACCGACCTTTTTATGCCCATCATGGAAAGGGTGGGACAATTGTCCGGCAGGAAGCGAAATGAATCTCGTCTGGTGGAAGTGGCCATGAAGGTGATTGCCGATCATTCCCGTGCAACGGCTTTTTTGATCTGTGATGGTGTGCTGCCTGCCAACGAAGGCCGGGGCTATGTGCTGCGTCGCATCATGCGCCGGGCCATTCGTTACGGCAGAAGCATCGGTCTTGTGAAACCCTTTCTCCATGAGACAGTTCAGACGGTGTTCCAGATCATGGACGAGGCTTATCCCGAACTCAAAGAGTCTGCTGCCTTTATCCTCAATGTGGTGAAAAACGAGGAGGAAAAGTTTTTGGAAACCCTGGGGACGGGGATGAAATTACTGGAGGCCACCATTGAGGACACCCGGAAACAAGGGCAGTCCACCATTCCCGGAGCGGTTATCTTTAAGCTTTATGATACCTTTGGGTTTCCTGTGGACATCATCTCAGACCATGTTAAAGAGATGGAGATTGAGCTGGACATGGAGGGGTTTGATATTGCCATGGCCGAGCAAAAGAAAAGATCCAGATCCAAGAAAAAATTTGCCGGGGTGGGGGAAGCCTATAAGCCCTTGACTTCCAACGGGGTTAAAACCTTTTTTGCTGGGTATGATGCCCTGGAGGTGGAATCCTATGTTTTGATCCTGGTGCGCGATGACAAGGAACTAGCGACAGCGGTCAAGGGAGACAAGATCGAGGTGGTCACTGCCCAGACTGTATTCTATGCGGAATCCGGCGGTCAGAGCGGTGATGCCGGAACCTTTGAAAACGAAAATTGTGTCATCGAGATTTTTGATACAGTGTCTGATCCTTCCGGGCTTTTTATCCACAAGGGCAAAGTGGTCTCCGGCCAGTGCGCCAAGGGGGATGTGTTTACCCTGAAGGTGGATGCAAAAAAGCGGCGGGCAACGGCGGTGAACCATTCGGCCACCCATATCCTCCACTCCGCCCTGAGAAAGGTTTTGGGGGATCATGTCAAGCAATCCGGGTCTTTGGTGACCGATACCCGGCTGCGGTTTGACTTTACCCACTTTTCCGCCATTACGCCTGAAGAGCTTGCAGCCGTTGAAAATGAGGTGAATTGGAAAATCCGGGAAAATCACGGGATCACAACTAAAGAAATGGACATGGATGAGGCGGTTCGTGCCGGTGCCACTGCCCTGTTTGAAGAAAAATACGGGGATGTGGTGAGGGTGGTTTCCCAGGGAGATTTCTCCCAGGAACTTTGCGGGGGAACCCATACCCAGTTTACCGGAGATATCGGGTTGTTCAGAATTTTGTCCGAAGGCGGCATCGCCTCGGGGGTGCGAAGGATTGAAGCTGCCACAGGCCAGAGGGCCCTGGATCGGGTCCATGTTGACCAACAAGCCATTGAAGCGGTTGCCACTCTTGTCAAGGGCAGCCGTGAGGATGTGGTGATCCGTGTGGATGCTTTGCTGCAGGAGAAAAAATCCCTTGAAAAAGAGTTGATTTCCATCAAAGCCAAACTGGCCGCCAAGTCCGTTAAAAATATCGATGAGGATATTCGGGAAATTAACGGGGTGAAAGTTTTGGCCAAACGGGTGGAGATTGAAAATCCTTCCCAGCTTCGGGACCTGGCAGACAAGTTCAAGACAAAGCTTGGTTCCGGTGTTTTGCTGTTGGGGGCACAGTCCAATGGCAAGGCATTGCTCATTTCTGTTGTGACCGATGATTTAACCAAACAGTTCAAGGCCGGTGATATTGTCAAGGCGGCAGCCAAGATTGTGGGCGGCGGCGGCGGAGGGCGGCCGGATATGGCCCAGGCCGGCGGTACAAAGCCTGAATTTCTTGATGCGGCCCTTGAATCGGTTTATCAGACCGTTTCATGATCGCCTATTTTATCAGGCGGCTGTTGTTGGTGATACCGACCTTTATCGGTATCACCATCATGGTCTTTACCATTACCCGGTTTGTGCCGGGGGGCCCCATTGAACGTATTATTGCCGAAACAAGGGCCATGCAGATGGGGCAGGCGGGGGACGGTTCCTCAACCAAGGCAAATCCCGGGTCTGGCCAGCCCCTTTCCGAAGATCAGATCCAGAAATTAAAAGAATATTATGGATTTGACAAGCCGATTCTCCAAAGTTATCTCGCCTGGCTGGGAAAAGTGCTCCAGGGGGATCTGGGCCGGTCCACCCGGTACCAGGACCCGGTGTGGGATATGATTTTAGAACGTATCCCCATTTCCCTTTATTTTGGAATCTTGAGTTTGATTCTCATTTACGGGGTTTGTATCCCCCTGGGGGTTGCCAAAGCGGTTCGCCACAGGTCCGGGTTTGATAATTTTACCTCCGCTGTTATTTTTACGGGGTATGCCATCCCCGGGTGGGTGGCAGGGGTCTTTATGCTGGTCTTGTTTTCTTCCCGGTTTGATGTGTTTCCCCTTGGGGGGCTGACCTCTGATTTTTTTGATGAAATGAATTTTGCTGAACAATTCATGGACATTGCCTGGCATACCCTTCTTCCCTTGTTTTCATACATGATCGGTTCTTTTACCGTCATGACCCTGCTCATGAAAAACACCCTCATGGACAATTTGTCCGCCGATTATGTGAGAACAGCCATTGCCAAGGGGCTTTCCTTTAAAAAGGCGGTTTTCCGCCATGCCCTGAGAAACAGTCTGATCCCCATTGCCACAAGCTTTGGGAACAATATTTCCATCCTTCTCATGGGGTCCTTTCTCATTGAAAAGGTATTTAATATCAATGGTATGGGACTTTTGGGATACGAGTCCATCGTGGATCGGGATTATCCGGTTGTCATGGGAATCCTGGTGATATCCTCTTTGTTGTTCATGGTGGGGAATATCTTGTCTGATCTGTGCGTGGCCGTTGTGGATCCCCGGGTCCGGTTTAAATAATTATGTTTTGTACACTTAAATTTAGGTAAGGCAGCACCATGATATCCTTAAATCCTTCTACCCTCCAGAAAATGAAACGCTTCCGTTCCATATCCCGGGGGTTTTGGTCCTTTGTCATCATCATGGCTATGATTTTTATCTCCTTTTTTGGTGAAGTCTTTATCAATTCCCGGGCGCTTTTTGTCCATTATGGGGATAAATTTTATTTTCCCACCTATGGGCAAATGATTCCAGGATCCACCTTTGGTCTGGAATACGGGTATGAAACCAATTATAGAGAATTAAAAATAAAATTAAGCAAGGATCCGGGATCCGGGTTTGTCCTCATGCCCATTGTTCCCTACAACCCTTACGAAAACGATCTTCGGTTCAATGAATACCCTCCCTTTCCCCCCTCCTTTTCAGACCGGCATTTCCTGGGCACGGACAATGTGGGCCGGGATATTCTGGCACGCCTTGTCTTCGGGTTTCGCACCGCCATTATTTTTTCCTGTGTCCTCTTGCTGCTCAACTACACCATCGGCATCACCATTGGCTGTTCCATGGGGTACTTCGGAGGGAAATTTGACCTGTTTTTCCAGCGGGTCATTGAGGTCTGGAGCAATGTCCCGTTTCTATACGTTATTATTATCATTTCGTCCATTATAGTGCCCAATTTCATGATTCTGATTTTGATCATGGCGTTTTTCGGCTGGATCGGCATTACCTGGGTCATGCGCACGATGACCTATCGGGAAAAGGAAAAGGAATATGTCCTGGCTGTCCGCTCCCTGGGCGCCTCCCATTTTAGAATCATCTTCCGGCACATTATCCCCAATACCATTTCCGTTATTGTCACCTATGCCCCCTTTGCCATATCCGGGGGCATCGTTTCCCTGACCTCTCTGGATTACCTGGGATTCGGCCTCCCAGCTCCCACGCCTTCCTGGGGGGAACTATTGTCCCAGGGCTGGCAGAACATGGAAGCCTGGTGGATCGCAGCCTCGGTTGTCGGTGCCCTGGTTCTCACCCTTATGACCGTTACCTTTACAGGGGAAGGGATCAGGGAAGCTTTTGATCCCAAGAAGCATACCATTTACGAATAGATCTTGAATTTGCAAAAAAAAATGATATTAACCAATAAAAGCAAACTCGTGTTAAAAATTATTAGAATAACGATTCCCATATGGATTACCTTTATCTTGTTTGTGTTAAGTATCGTGTTCGTGTTTGTGCCCTCCTTAAAACAAAACCTGCTGGCCCAGAAAAAAGAAACGATTCAAGAGTTAACGGATATCACCCACAGCCTTCTTTTAGAATACCAGCAAAGAATTCTATCAGGAGAGCTGACACGTTCAGACGCCCAGCAAAGAGCGATCAGGCGAATTGAAAATTTTCGGTATGGCCCGGAAAATAAAGATTATTTTTGGATAAACGATATGCATCCAAGGATGATAATGCACCCCTACTTTCCAAACCTTGAGGGACAGGATATATCTAATTTTACCGATCCGGCAGGGAAAAAATTATTCGTAGAATTTGTAAATATGGTTCAGGCAGAAGGCGCAGGCTATGTCGATTACCTGTGGCAATGGAAAGACGACCCCAAAAAAATAGTTCAAAAAATTTCCTATGTAAAAGGGTTTGAACCCTGGGGGTGGGTTATCGGTACGGGAATATACACTGAAGATGTTGACCATGAAATTCAATTGATAATGCGTAATCTTAGTATAACATCCCTTTTTATTTTAATGATCGCCCTGGGTCTTTCCCTCTACCTGACACGCCAGGCCATAAGAATAGAAAAGGAACGGAAACGATCAGAAGAAAAATTGATAAAAAGTGAAAAAATACATCGTAAATTTATCGATAATTCACCCATGGGCATGTATACGACTAATTTAAAAGGAGAGTTTACCTACCTGAATAAAAAACTTGAAGAGATCACAGGATATAAAAAAGAGGCTTGGATCAATAAATCATATCATCCGGTTGTTCATCCCGAGGATTTGATCATTATTGAAAATAAAATAAGACTCCGGCTTCAAGGGAAAGGCAGCACAGACCCCTATGAGGTGAGGATGTTTAATTTCAAAGGTGAAATACAGTGGATAAAAATTCATTCCCAGTCATTTTTTGAAGAGGCGAATGGATTAAAAAAACTGGTAGGCATGCAATCCTTTGTTGAAGATATCAGTAAAATCAAACACGCTGAGGCGATTAACAAAACTCTCTTTTCAATTTCAAATGCCGTAAATGTAACCTCAAGCCTGACCGACCTATATGAACAGATTCATATTTTATTGGGCGAGATTATTGATGTCACTAATTTTTTTATCGTAATCGTCAATGCCAAAGAACAAACCCTTCACTTTCCATATTATGTAGATACAGTGGATACAGATTTTTCTTCGATTACTTATGATGCAAGTGATTCATTGAGCGGCTTGGTGGTTTCCCAGCGAAGGCCTATCTTGTTAAATGAGAAGGAACTCGAGGCGAGATCATCAAAAAACGGAGTTTGGGGGCCCATTCCCTTGATTTGGATGGGCGTCCCCTTAATCGTCAAGGAGAAGGTGATAGGGGTGATCGCAGTACAGAGCTATACAGACCCCCACCGGTATAATGAGCAGGATTTACAGATTTTAGTGTCGGTTTCTGATCAGGTTGCCATTGCCATTGATCGAAAGGCCTCTGAAACCGCATTGCGTGAGAGTGAGAAAAAATATAAACACCTTTTCAATCATTCACCAGCGGGAATGTATGAAATTGATTTTATAAAGAGTCGGTTTCTTAATGTAAATAAGACCATGTGTGAATATTCCGGTTATTGTGAAGATGAATTTTTGACACTGACGCCTTTTGACCTTTTGACAGAGGAAAGCAAATCTCTTTTTCTTGCAAGGCTTGAAAAATTTGGAAGGGACGAAGGGGAATCCGACAATATCGAATACACCATTCGTAAAAAAGATGGCCAGGAGTTGTGTGTCATTTTAAACAATGATCTTATTTATGACAAGGGAATACTGACGGGTTCCAGAGTGGTTGTCCACGATATTACCGAGCGCAAGAAAATTGAGGGCATGATGATCCAGACTGAAAAAATGATATCCGTCGGGGGACTTGCTGCTGGAATGGCCCACGAGATAAATAATCCATTGGCGGGTATGATGCAAAATGCCCAGGTGATTCATAATCGGCTTTCAGGCGATTTCCCTGCCAATGAGGCCGCTGCAAAAGAGGTCGGCACCTCAATGGCGGTCATAAAAAGTTTCATGGAAAAAAGAGGAATATTAAAACAGCTTGAAAATATCAACCAAGCTGGCGGGAATGCGGCAAAAATTGTCAAGAATATGTTAAGTTTTGTAAGGAAAACTGATTCCATTAAAACTCAACATTATTTAAACGAGTTAATCGAAGCGTCCCTGGATCTTGCTCAAAATGATTACAACCTTAAGAAAAAATATGATTTTAAACAAATTAAAATAATCAGAGAATTCAGCCCGGTTCCGAAGGTTTTATGTGAAGCAAGTAAAATTCAGCAGGTGTTATTTAATTTGTTGAAAAATGCATCGGAATCCATGGGGGCTGAAAAATCCCAAGAGAAAACGCCTAGGTTAATCCTTCGCCTTTATGCAAAACAAAAATCGGCTTATATTGAAATAGAGGACAATGGTCCTGGAATGGACATTCTTACACGCAAACGGATTTTTGAACCGTTTTTTACAACAAAACGTGTGGATCAAGGCACTGGCCTTGGCCTTTCGGTCTCTTATTTTATTATAGTGGATGATCATGGCGGAGAGATAGGCGTTGAATCAAAGGTGGGAAAAGGGACAAAGTTTATCATAAAACTGCCCATACAATCGATTTTTTAAAGGGGCTATATCCTCTGGGTTACATGGAACCCATCTTTAAATGAGGCCTCATCATCTTTTAATCTGGGTGTATTATTCGTTGAATAATAGCGGCTATTTTTTTGGGGTCATGCCTGGCAATCATTGTATTGGAATCCAAAACATCGCTCAATAGTAATCCACGATTCGCCCAAAATGGATCTATTGGGTCTATTTGAACAAAATTGGATTTTTGCTCGGCATAGATATCCAACACCCTTTGGGCAGGTTTTGTGCTGTTCCCGATAAGGCCGTCAAACTGTCGTCCAAGACAATCTTCTAAATTGTTGATAAAATCTATTCCTGAAAAATTATGGGTTTCCCCAAATTTTGTCATAATATTAATGGTGAAATAAATTTTTGCGCAGGTGGTTTTAAGGGCTTCTTTAACTCCGGGAACGATAAGGTTTGGAATAATGCTGGTAAACAAATCCCCCGGTCCGATAAAAATATAATCGGCATCTCGAATGGCATCTAAAACGGGTGGGTATACAGAGATTGAAGAATGGTGGTGCGGCACAAGGAACACCTCTTTTATTTGTTCACGCTGGGTTCCCCTTGGTAAATCAATTGCCTCTTCTCCGTATATTCTTGTTCCGTCCGTCAATTCGGCCACCAAAGTTGCCCGGTCGATGGTAACCGGAAGGATCGTGCCGTCTACATCCAGTATTTCAGCAAGGGCGGCAACGCCTGTGGGAAAATTTCCCGTATATCTTGAAAGCATTGTTAAAAGCATGTTCCCTGCGCTGTGGCCTGCCAGACGACGATCTTTTTTAAAGCGTTTCAGAAGGATAGAGCGGCAGGTCTGCTGATAAGGGGAAAGGGCCAATATGCATTTTAGGATATCCCCCGGCGGCAGGATCCCAAGTTCATCTCTTAGTCGGCCCGTACTGCCGCCTGAATCTGCCATTGAAACGATTGCCGTTATCTGTATGTCCTCAAGTTCCCTTAACCCGGACAACAGGACAAATTGTCCGCTCCCTCCACCGATTGTCACTAATTTTTTTTCTTTGGTTTCCATGGACCGCCTTTTTTTAAATTTCATCTTGACGCATCAATTCTTAAAAAGCCTATACCAGACAAAAAAGGGAATGTAAAAAATCTTAGTTTGAAAATTTTACATTTTCCTAGAGGAGAGTTCAACATTAACCCTCGATCGGTTTTATTTTTACCGGGGGATCACGTTACAATCCATTGGAATGGTTTGGGAATTAATAATTCCATTTAAAGACACCCAGCCCCAGGATATTCATGAGAATGGGGATAAGATAGATGATCCCAATGGTGATCAGTTTGGCTTTTGTGGTTTTTCTTGTGATCACAAAGATGGCGGCGCAGAAAAAATGAAAATAACCGATGAGAAAAATCAGCCAGACACCCCCAAATGACCTTCCCCAGAAGGGATATTCCCATACCAGGTGGCCGCCCAGATTTAGAAAACATTCAATAAAGACACTAAAGGCTGAGTAGCCGATGGCCCAGAACCACATGTCCGGGATCCCCAGGATTTTGGCCGTTCTGTCTTCGTTCAGGGAATGGTAGTAGACAATCCCCAGGATGGAAAACATGAACATGATTTCAATGTTCCAGCCGACCAGTGTTCGAAGCGCCGTGTCCCCGGGGGTGGTCCAGAAGGCGGACCGGCCGGAAAGAACCATGACCCAGGAGTTCCAGGTCTCATTGAAAAAATCCACTCCAAAGATGGTAAGCCCAGCAAAGACCGCATTCCAGTTTTGGGTCTGGCGGGCTTCCTTAATTTCCCGGGTATAAATATAAAAGGTGATGGACAGCAGGGGGATGACATACCATTTGAGCATGGAAAAGTCTCTGAGGCCGTCCAGAGCAAGAAGGGTTGCATCGGTCATGGGGAATCTCCTTAAGTGGGATAGGTTTAAAATGGGTTTTTATCTTTTTATTTCATAAAATACCTGGGGCGATCCAAAGCTTTTGGCGTTATCCATGTAACTTTTAGACATGGTTTCTATATCCTGTTCAATTTTTTCTCGATTCTCATATGTTTTTTTAACCTTCCCCGGGGAACCCACCACAAGTGAATAGGGGGGGATAATTGTTTTTTCCAACACAACAGCGCCCGCAGCGATTATGGACCCACGTCCGATCACTGCCTGGTTCATAACGATGGCCCCCATCCCGATGAGACAATCGTCGGCAATTGTACAGCCATGGAGAATACTTCTATGGCCAATGGTAACCCCGTTTCCAATTTTTAATGGTATATTTTCATCGGCATGACAGGTGCAAAGATCCTGGATATTGGTTCGTTCACCAACTTTGATGCTCGCCAAATCACCCCGAAGAACCGATTGAAACCAGACAGAGGTGTTTTTGCCAATAACCACATTTCCAATGATTTGGGCTGTTGGTGCGATATAAACACTCGGGTGGAGTTGGGGGTCATAGTTTTTATATGAATAGAGGGTCATGGGGTCTCCTTGCAGTGGTCTTAATGTTAATCATTTTTGAGTTATAGGGGTGAAATTAATTTATTTCCAGTGATATTTTTTTTGATACTCATATCAAGTTAATAAAAGAAAGAAACCGGGTCGTTTGAAACAGGAGAAAACAGAGGTTTGAGAGAGTTCCTGACATCGGGAATGGTAAGTTTTATTGACAAAAGAGTTAAAAATCTATAATAATTTCATTCTTTTAAAATATTGGCTCCTATTTTTATTCAATAGGGGCAACCAGATTTTTTACCGGAACTTGAAGGATATAAATTTAAAGTGAGCCCCATCGGCACGGACCCCAACAGCCCAGACGAAAAATCGGGCAAACAATCGGACAAACAACCAGATATGATCACAGACATAAACAATTCTGAGCCCCCTATTGGGCAGAAAGAACAGATTCTGACAGCCCTGGGGGAGTGTATCCCCCTTCTGGAAACCCTGGCAGATCAGTCCGAGCTTTTGGCCCTTTTGCCCGAATCCCAGCGCATCTCTTTGATAGTGGCCGCAGGAAAAATATCCCGGCCCGACAAACGAGAGATTAAAAAGCGGAATAAAGACAAAAAAGCCCAGAAACGCAACGCCATAGTTGAAAAAGAGCGACGTCTTCGGGCTGGCACCGGGATTCGCCGGGCCCGTGAGGATGCCGTTTTTACCGCCCCCCAACAGATTTGCGGTCCAGAACCTGTGATGGAAGAAAATCCTAAGACCCTGGAAACGCCCCGGAACTGTTATGTGTGCAAGGCCGAGTTTAAAGTCCTCCATCATTTTTATGATACCATGTGCCCGGAATGTGCAGCGTTTAATTATCAGAAACGTTTCCAGACGGCTTCTTTAAAAGGGCAGGTGGCATTGATAACCGGTTCCCGGCTCAAGATCGGCTACCAGGCCACTGTGATGATGCTAAGAGCTGGGGCAAAGGTGATTGCCACCACTCGGTTTCCCAAGGATTCGGCGCTGCGGTTTTCCCGTGAACCTGATTTTTCCGATTGGGGCACAAGGCTCCAGGTTTACGGGCTGGATCTTCGCCATACGCCCAGCGTGGAATTGTTTTGCGATTATATTGCAAATACCTACCAGCGGCTGGATATTCTGATCAACAATGCTGCCCAGACCGTCCGGCGGCCTCCGGGGTTTTATGCCCATCTTATGGATATTGAAGCAAAGGATGTGGGTCAATTGCCAGCAGATGCCCAGGCGTTGCTGGGAGAGCACCAGGCCTGTATTTCCCAATTGGAATATGGGGAAATAGCCAATCTGGGCGCTGAAAAGGCCCTGCCCGTGACCTGGAATGGTACGGCTCCGGGGGTGGGGTTGCGCATGTCTGCTCAATTGTCCCAAGTTCCTTACTCCTATGACCATTCACTGGATGTGCCTGCTGTTTTCCCGGCGGAAAAACTGGATGCCGACCTCCAGCAGGTGGACCTGCGCAAGACCAATTCCTGGCGGCTACGTCTGGGGGATATCCAGACCTCGGAAATGATGGAAATTCAGCTGGTCAATGCCGTGGCCCCCTTTGTTCTGTGCAATCGGCTGGCAGATTTAATGAAGCAGGACTATACCGGGCAAAAACACATGGTCAATGTTTCTGCCATGGAAGGAAAATTTTTGCGGTTTAAAAAAGGCAGCCGTCATCCCCATACCAATATGGCCAAGGCCGCCCTGAATATGCTCACCCATACTGCTGCCTCGGATCTGGCCAAATACGGAATTTTTATGAATGCCGTGGACACGGGGTGGGTCACCGATGAGGACCCTGCTATCCTGGCAAGGCTCAAAGAGGACCGCCATGATTTCCAGCCCCCTTTGGATATTGTGGATGGGGCAGCCAGGATATGTGATCCTTTTTTTCACGGTATTTTGACGGGGAAACACTGGTGCGGTAAATTTTTAAAGGACTATTTTCCCATCGACTGGTAGGATCCAGCCCCTGGCTTCCAAGGCCTGGAAGCCAAGGGACCCTGTCTTTGGGAAAAGATGCTACCTCACGAGGATTTTTGAAGGTCAATGAGAGGGCCGGTTACCAACATCGGCGACGCTTCAATTTCTTCTGCAGACATCAAGCTGACCACCCTTTCAAATGAGCTTAGGATCATGAGTTGTTCCCAGTCTTTAATTTTGGAAAATCGTTGGGTGAATGTTTTTTGTAAGAGGGGGGGGAGTTCTTTGATGATTTCTTTCCCGGCTTCTGAAAGAGAAAGACTTACCGCCCGCTTATCATCTTCTCGTTTTCTGCGCAGGAGATACCCTTTTTTTTCAAGGCGCTTGGTAATGTCTGTGACGGTTGCCTGGCTGAGACTTGTGATTTTTGACAAGGGCGTAACCGAGATTTTATCCTGTTTTGAAATTTCTTGAAGCACAATAAGCTGGGGCCCTGTTAATCCAAAGGACTTATTGAGCATTCTGGAATGAATATCAATTGCCTGTATGATTTTTCTCAGAGCGATTAATAACTCTCTGCATCGTTGTTCGTCTAATCGGTTCATTCCCTGTAGTTCCTGTTTTAAAAATATAGCATTGGCGTTTTTGTAAATGATCTTACTCTATTTTTACAAATGGATCAATATAGGATCTATCCATTGCAATTTAAACAAAGTATTCTAAGTATATTTTAAAGTAATAATTTAATAAAGAATTATTTAAGCCATTATTTTAAAAGGACTTGAGTGAAAATTTAGCTTGTTTTTGCCTTGTGTTGATTTGACAAACTGCATTGTATACGATATATTAATTTTTTTGACTTCACTAGGTTTAATAGTGAGGTCTTTGACGCGTTTGCCCGTTTTAATTATTCTTTGGCAGACAATATAAGGAAAATGAATGGATAAAATAGAGATTCAAAATTTATATAAAGTTTTTGGGCCTGATCCTAAAACCGCAATTTCAATGCTCAAGCAAGGCCATGACAAGAGTGATGTCCTTGAAAAAACCGGAATGAACGTTGGAGTGAATGATGCCTCTTTTACCATAAAAGAGGGTGAAATTTTTGTGGTGATGGGTCTTTCAGGGTCCGGTAAATCCACGCTTGTGCGAATGCTGAACCGGCTTATCAAACCCTCCAGCGGCAAGGTCATTATCAACGGCAAGGATATAACGGCCATGAAGCAGGAGGAATTGGTTCGTTTCCGGCTGAATCATATGAGCATGGTCTTTCAATCCTTTGCCTTGATGCCCCACATGACCGTTCTTGAAAATGCAGCATTTGGTCTTGAACTTTCCAAGGTTGACCCTGAAAAAAGAAAATTACGGGCCATGGAAGCCCTTGCTCAGGTCGGGTTGGAAGGATGGGAAGATCAATATCCGGATCAGCTCAGTGGGGGAATGCAGCAACGGGTGGGGCTTGCCAGGGGACTTGCGGTTGATCCTGATATTATACTCATGGATGAAGCTTTTTCTGCACTGGATCCGCTTATTCGGACGGAAATGCAGGATGAGCTGCTCAAACTCCAGGATAACTCCAAGAGAACCATTGTCTTTATTTCCCATGACCTGGATGAAGCCTTGAGAATTGGTGATCGGATTGCGATCATGGAAGGCGGGCGAGTGGTGCAGGTGGGATCTCCCGAAGAGATCCTGCAGAATCCTGCGGATGATTATGTGAGGGCATTTTTTAGAGGCGTTGATCCTACCACTGTGATCTCGGCCGGAGACATTGTAAAAGATTCACAACTCACCATTATTAGAACAAAACTTGGGGGAATTCGGTCCGCCCATGAACTATTAAGTTCAAAGGATCGAAATCATGCCTATGTCTTGGATTCCCACCGTCAATATAAGGGCATATTATCCGCTGAGAACCTTCAAGACGCCATTGATAAAAACAGGACGGATCAGCCCATTGAGACCTGTTTCATAAAGGACGCAAGAAGTGTGAATGCCAATGACTGTATGCAGGAAATTCTTTCGGAGGTTGCTTCCAGAACTTGGCCCATACCTGTTGTGGATGACAATAACCGGTACCTGGGCGTGGTTTCCAAAAACCGGTTTCTAAAAACCCTTCACAAATCAGATCAGAACGGAAACTAAGGGTATTGCGAAAATACCAAAGGACATAAATATATGTTTGAAGATAAAATGATTCCCCTGGACGCTTGGGTAACAGGACTTGTTGACTGGCTTGTGGAGAATCACAGAGAGTTTTTTCAATTGCTCAAATGGCCTGTTGACAAGACCTTAACCGGCTTTGATATGGGATTAAATTTCTTGTCCCCTGTTGTCGTTATTTTGGCCGTAGCCCTGCTTGCCTGGCGTTTCTCTGGAAAGGGGCTGGCTGTTTTTTCCATTGTGGCCATGGTTTTTATCGGCTTGCTGGGGTTCTGGGAAGATACCATGACCACCCTTGCCATGGTGCTGTCCTCTGTATTGTTCTGCACTATTGTGGGAATCCCCCTGGGGATTGCCGCCGGGCGAAGTGATGGGTTTGACAAGGTGCTCAGGCCGTTTCTGGATGCCATGCAAACCACCCCTTCCTTTGTGTACCTGGTCCCCATTGTCATGCTGTTTTCCGTTGGAAACGTGGCCGGAGTGCTGGCCACCATTATTTTTTGTATGCCGCCCATCATCCGGCTGACAAGTTTAGGCATTCGGCAGGTTCACCCGGAACTTGTGGAGGCCGCTCTTGCCTTTGGCGCCAATCAATGGCAGGTGCTGGTAAAGGTCCAGGTGCCCCTTGCCATGCCGACCATTCTGGCAGGTCTTAATCAAACTATCATGATGGCCCTTGCCATGGTGGTGATAGCAGCCTTGATCGGTGCCGGCGGACTTGGCTCCCCCGTGGTTTTGGGACTGAATTCCCTTGACATTGGGCTGGCAGTAACTGCGGGCTTAAGTATTGTTCTGCTTGCCATGGTATTGGACCGGATTACCCAGTCCATGGCAGGGAAAAATACAAATAGATAATCACAATACCAATAAACAATTAACCTAAAGATAATCAATAACCGAATGATAACCGTAGGAGGATGTATGAGTATTGTAAAAAAAGTATTGCTTGTTTTGTTATGCAGCACCATGGTGACTATTTCAACGGCCTGGGCATCGGCGGACAAACCCGGAGAAGGCGTGACGGTTAAGCCTGCAAGGGCCACCTGGAATACCGGTTTTTTCCAGGAAGCCATTGTAAGACAGGGACTTGAAGAGCTTGGATATAAGGTAAAAAAAGCCAAGGATCTTACAAATCCAATTTTTTATAAATCGTTGGCCCTGGGCGATCTGGACTATTGGACAAACGGATGGTTTCCCATGCACAACGCCCAGTTGCCTAAAAACTTTTTTGATGTGGCAGATACCTACGGCTATGTGATGAAAGCAGGCGGCCTTCAAGGATATCTGGTTTCTAAAAGAGAAGTCGAAAAGTACAATATCAAATCTTTAGATGATTTCAAACGCCCTGAGGTCAAAAAAGCCTTTGATAGAAATGGCGACGGCAAAGCGGATCTGACGGCTTGTCCTCCGGGCTGGGGCTGTGAAAGCGTTATTACACATCACATGGATGTTTATGATCTGTCTGATCATATTAATCCGGTTAAAGCTTCCTATGAGGCCGGCATGGCCTCTGCTCTCGGGTCATTTAAGGCGGGCGAGCCTGTCTTTTTCTATACCTGGACGCCCAACTGGACCGTTTATAAACTTAAACCCGGTCAGGATGTCATGTGGATTAACGTTCCTAAAATTATCCCCAAAGAATCCCAGATGTCTGCCGTTGACCGCATGACACAATCTGGGATTGTCGGCGCTGTGAGTGATCCCATAAAATTGGGGTTTGTTGTTTCCGATATTCGTATCGTTGCCAATAAAAAGTTTATGGAAAAGAATCCGGCCGCCAAAAAATTCTTTGAAGTATTTACGCTTTCTCTGGCAGATGTCAGTGCTCAGAATACAAAAATGAGTGAAGGTGAAAAATCCCAAAAGGATGTGAAACGTCATGCCGCAGAATGGATTGCCCAAAATCAAGCCCAGTGGAACAAGTGGCTTGACCAGGCAAGAGATGCTGCCAAATAGGTCTCGTTAGTTAATTTAAGTTTTATGTTCTGTCATCCCTGATCGGTTTCACGCTGATCAGGGATGTTTTTTTTATGACGCTTTTTATTAATAAACTTTTCTTTGGGAGAATCCTTTGCCCAGAACATTAAGGGTATTTTCTGTGATCAGGAAGGCATCGGGGTCAATGCCAAAGACCACTTCCTCGATGCGTTTGATCTGAAAGGTGTGGACAACGGTGAGGATGATATCCTTGTTTCTGCCGGTATAGGCCCCTTCCCCCTTTAAAAAGGTGGCACCCCGGTTGAGTTTTCTATTGATGGCATCGGCAATGGGGCGGGATTTTTCAGAGATGATAATGACCATTTTCCGCTGGTTGAACAGGGTCATGAAATATTCCATAACCAGGGAAGCAATATAGCTTGTGGCCATGGAGTAGAGGATCAGATCCGTGTCCATGGTGCCAAAACTGAAGAGAAAGAGGATAACGCTGAAGATAAAATTATAGGTCCCGATGCGGATGCCAAATTTCTGGTTGAGCAGGATGGAGATGATATCATTGCCGCCCGAGGACCCAAGGGATCTGAAAACAATACCGACACCAGCCCCAGACAAGATACCGCCAGCAAGGGCGGCCAGCCAGGGATCCGCTATTTCAATCTTGAAATTTGTAAGGTCAAGACTAATGGTCAGGACAATCATTCCGTAAAGGCTGTAATACAAAAAGCGTTTGCTGATAAATTTCCAGCCGATGATAAAGACGGGAATATTCAAGAGCAGATACCACAGGCCCGGGGTGAAGGTGTCGGAATAATAGAGCAGTAAAATACTCAGCCCGGAAAATCCGCCGGTGATCATTCCGTGGGGAATGATGATGGATTTAAGCCCGATGGCAAGGATGACGCTTCCCAGAGTGATCAGGAAAAGGTTCCATGGAACGGAATAGGTAATGTTTTGCAATTTCATTGGTTTACCTCAAGTGTAAAAAGGCACTTCTAATAATATAAAGAGAATGGAAAAACAAGTTATTTTCATCAAAGTTTAATAATAAATCAAGTTTTGTTTTTCTGTCCCCAGAAACAAAGGAGTTTTTTCTTTAATTCCAGATCATTGGAAATGATTTCATAGGGGTGCCATTCGTCGGGAAACAGAATTTTGTAATCCTTCCTGGTAAACCGCTCATCAATGAGTACCACAACCCCCCGGTCTGTTTCTGTGCGGATGAGTCGGCCCGTTGCCTGCATGACCCGATTGAATCCGGGCATCTGGTAGGCATTGAAAAATCCGTCTTCATTGCACTCCTCATAGTAAGCCCGTATCCGGTCCTGTTCTGGACAGATTTGGGGCAGGCCTACGCCCACCACAATCACCCCAATGAGCCGAGTCCCTTCAAGATCGATACCTTCTCCAAAGATCCCCCCCATTACGGCAAATCCCAGGACCTGGCTGTCCAGGGTAAATTGATTTAAAAAAAGTTCTCGTTCCGGTTCACTCATTTGAGGGGCCTGGACCTGGATATTTTCTATCTGACCCTCTTGTTCAATGATGTCCACCACCTGGTTCATGTAAGCATAGGAAGGGAAGAAAACCATATAATTACCGGGTTTGGTGTCCACGGTCTGGGTGATAACCCTGGCCACCTGGCTAAAGGATTGCCGTCTTGACTTGTAGGTGGTTTGGATAGTGCTGTGGATCAAAAGCTTGAAGTTTTCCTTTGGGAAAGGGGAGGGCAGCACAATGGAATAAGGGAGAATATTTTTAACGTCTTGGGCAGTCGTCTCTTGGGCAGCCATGTTTATGGCAGCCGTCTTTATGGCAGCCATGTTTATGGCGTCTGTTTTTGTGGTATCCGGTTTTGTGGCATCGGAACCCTTGGGATCCTCTTTACTGCCAAAGAGGATGGCCTGGTAATATGCCGTGGGGAAAAAAGTGGCTGAAAACAGGATGGCTGAATCGCTTCTTTGAATCAGCCTGGAAAAGATCAAGGAGGGGTCCATGCAGAACACCTTGGTATTGATCTCCTGGTTGCCTTTTTTTTCAATGAAAAACCGGAAATGGCTGTCAAACAACCGGGCGATGGCTAAAAAGGCTGCGGCCATAAAATAAAATTCCATAAGACTAGCCCGTATGGGGGATTTCGGGTGCTTGTCCAGCCACAGGTCTGCCTTGACCACAAACTTTTCGATGGATGCCATGTAGTCCTTTGGCAGATCTGTCAATTCCCTGAAATCCGGATCCCAGGCTGGATCAGGGAACAGGCCGGGAACCTTACAGGCCTTATTTTTTTCCAATTCCCTTGATTTAAGACGGACAAGTTCCTTGTTCATCTTCACCAGGCAAGCGGACAGGTCCGGTGCAATCTCCCTGACAAGTTTCTGGGTGTTCAAGATATCTGATTTTAAGAGATCTGCCGAATACATGGATCGCAACCGGTCGGGCAGATTATGGGCCTCGTCGATGAGAAAGGTAATTTTGTAAGTGGCCGTGTCAAAATACCGTTTCAGATATACCCGGGGGTCAAAGGCATAGTTCAGATCACAGACAATGACATCGCAGACAAGGGAAATATCAAGGGACAGTTCAAAGGGACAAATTTGATAGGTTTGTCCAATGGTTTGGATTCGACTCTGGTCAAAGAGGTCATGTTTTGCCACTTCGCCCATGGCCTGGTTGAGTTTGGTATAATAGGACTGGGCATAGGGGCAGGTGTCCATGTCACAAATCTTGTCTGGCGAAAAACAGATTTTCTGCTTGGCCGTGAGGATAACGCTTTTGAGCCTGGCCCCTTTTTTCCCTAAATCTGTGAGGGCCTTGTGGGCAACGGTTCGGCCCAGGGTTTTGGCAGTGAGATAAAATATTTTGTCAATCTGACCCAGGCCAAGGGATTTGATGGCGGGAAAAAGGGTGGCAATGGTTTTTCCCGTGCCCGTGGGTGCTCTGGCAAAAAGGATCTTTTTGTTTTTGATAATCTTATAAACCGCCTCGGCAAGCTCCCGCTGGCCTTCCCGGAAATCTTCATAGGGAAAGCCTAAGCTTTTAATGGACTGATTTCGGATATGCTTCCAGTCAGCTTTGGTTTTAAATTGTGCGACATAGGCGGCAACGGTTTTGTCAAAAAAAATCTTTAGATCCAGGGCGGAATAGGTTTTTGTCTGTTCTCCTGTTTTTTTTGACTGGGGGTGGGCATAGGTGAGTTGAAGATCAATTGTTGCAATACCTTTTTTCTTTACAACCATATACCCATAGCATTTGAGTTGGGCCTTGTGGGCGGGAAGGGGATTTTGGCACAAAAAAGTTGGGTCCTGTCTTGCGGTCTTGATCTCTTCCACTAAAACCCGATCCTCTGTTACCATCATCCCGTCGATCCGTCCGAAAATATCCAGAAAAAAAAGATCATGGTCTATCCGGATGGAGACAGGGACTTCCTTTTCATATCCGGAGGGCCGCGTGGCCTGGATTCTTGTATGTTCCCGGATACCCACAAGGCCCCGTGTCCTGCTGACAAATGCCTGGGCGAGGTCTCCTCGTTGACCGATAGCTGCAATCAGGTCCCTGACAGAGACCCTGAATGTTTCTTTCTCGCTCAATTGCCTGCCTTCAGGGCTTAACCCGGATCAGCCGAACCGCATCCAGGCGCAGGGATGACCGGTCCAGGTGATTCAATACGTCATTTAGATTTTTCTGGGCAAGACTTATTTCCGTTTTATGGATATTTGGGTTTATTTTTTGCAAAGTGATCAGTCTTTTTGCTTCCTTGCCAATGGTGTTTAAAATTTGTTTCCGGGCGTCGGCCAGGAAGTGATCGGCCTTCTTTTGGGCCAGGGCCAGGGCCTTGGCGAGCAATTCCGGAATTAATTGGACCTTGATTTGTTCAAATTCCATGAACCAGCCCGGATCATCCGGCTCAAGACGGCGCAAAAAATCTGGAAAAGGGTCTTGATCACTATGGTTTACGCCCAGGTGACTGACCAGGAGTCGAATGGGTTCAGCGGATAAAAACCGCTCAATGTTCAAATGGGACGGGGCCACGCATTCCAGAACAAACACGGTTTCAAGAAAAAGCCCATGATTGGATTCTCCTTTTATACAGGCAGTGGATGAGATGCCTTCTGCCTGGGTAATGAAAAAATCAAAGGCCTGGTTGACAAAGGGGTGGTCCCAGTTGAAAAATCCTAGGTCTTCCCTGGCAATGGCTGTTTTTCGGTCAAAGGTGATCACCTCTCCATGGCGGGGAAGGGCAGGAAACTTTTCGTCCACGGGCAGGTCGCCCATGCCGAGGCGTATGATATGTTCCCCTTTTATATCAATGGTTTTGTCCATTTCAATACCGTAATGGGCCAACAGGGTTTCAAGAAGTTGTTCCAGGGCGGGATTTTGGTCCATCTCCTGAATAGCC
The DNA here is from genome assembly GCF_055382125.1 of Desulfoconvexum algidum. Taxonomy (NCBI): domain Bacteria; kingdom Pseudomonadati; phylum Thermodesulfobacteriota; class Desulfobacteria; order Desulfobacterales; family Desulfobacteraceae; genus Desulfoconvexum; species Desulfoconvexum algidum. Next base: position 1,833,174 of record NZ_AP042394.1, read on the forward strand.
TTGATTAACTGCCGTGCAGGCCCGGGCTTAAAAGAATTGAGTTCCAGCAGAATATTTTTTCCAAAGGCAAGTTCTCTCTGGGTTTTGGCGGTGTACAGGGCTGCTTTTTCCAGCAAGTTTTTTTGAACGTTTAAGGGAATTCTTCCCAGGGCCCTGGTTTCCAGGATCAGATGGTCCAGCCTGTCTTCAAATTGTTTGAATATGGCATGGGCCCCGTTGATGTTTTTTTCAAAAAGGTCCAGCCCCTTCATATACCAGAGGGCAAGGACCTCCCCAATGGAATTTGATACAAAGGGAACATGGATCTGGATCTCATGTTTTTGACCGATGCGGTCTACCCTGCCGATGCGCTGTTCTAAAAGCTCTGGGTTCTCCGGCAGGTCAAATAAAAAAAGGTGGTGAACAAATTGAAAATTTCTGCCTTCGCTGCCGATTTCAGAACAGATCAGAAGCCTTGCCCCATCTTCCCTGGAAAACCAGGCGGCATTCTTGTCCCGGGCCAGCAGGCTCATGGTTTCGTCAAATTTGGCCACATCAATGGCCAAATGTTCTTTTAATGCCCTGTCAATGGCTTCCACCTTGGTCTTGGAACTGCAGATAACCAGTATTTTTTTTGGCTTTATCTGTTTGGACAGGGCTGCCAGGCAGGCAATCCTGGGGTCCTTGCCCAATCCTTGTGCAGGAAGGCAATGGGGATCTTCATATTCCTGGTTGATCCATCGAATTTGTTCAGCAGCGCCTTTAAGGGGAATAAGCCTTGCCTTTCTTTTGGGAAATCCTTTGATACTCGCTCGTTTGTTTCTGAAAATGACCCGGCCCGGTCCATAGGTGTCCAATAGGGGGCCTGGATCTTTTTTTTCTTTGATAAGGGTTGCTACCTGGCGGGCGGTTTTCCCATAGGTTCTGGTTTCTGACTGAAATGTTGTTAAATCAAAATATCGGTGGGGATCCAGGAGCTGTAATTGGGAAAAATGGGTGTTGAGTCCCATTTGTTCCGGGGTGGCCGTCAGCAGCATCAGCCCCTTTGTCCTGATCCCAAGGGCCTGCATGAAGGTGTAAAAATGGGGGTGGTCCAGAATATGATGGGCCTCATCCAGGATCACCATATCCCATCCGGCCGAAAGGACCTGCTGTCTTCGTTTTTCACTGGATTGGATAAAGTCCACGCTGCAAATGCCCTCCTGGGCATCCAAAAAGGGGTTTGTGCTGTTTTCGCCGGGGGCTGTCAATTCCATCTCCCGGCAATTTTCTTCATTAAAAATTCGAAAAGTTAAGTTAAATTTTCGGTAAAGTTCCACAAACCATTGGTGAACAAGGGATTCGGGAAGAATGATTAAGATTCTTTGGATTTGGTGGCTGATAAGCAGTTGGTGGAGAATCAAACAGGCTTCAATGGTTTTGCCCAGACCGGTTTCATCGGATAACAGCACCCGGGGGGTGGCCCGTGAGGTGATTTCTTTGGCAATGAAAAACTGGTGGGCAATTAAATCAATCTGCCCTCCGAGAAACCCCCTGGCGCAAGATTTTTCATAGGCGGCTCTCTGGGTCAAGATAGACACTCTCAGATCAAAGGCCCTGCTGGAACCGGCAAGACCGGATAAAAGTCGGTCCTGGGGAAGAGAGAACCCCATGGTATCGCAAAGGTCTGTTTCGCAAATGCAGTTTTCCCCCTGGCAATAAAAGTATAACCCATTGGACTCCTGGATTTTTTCAACACAAAATTCTTCGGTGTCACGGGGTTGTATCCTGTCCCCAATTTTAAAGGTCACTCTCTTGACAGGGGCAGCCGCTCTGGAATACTGCCGATGACAATCGCCAGCGGGAAAATGAACCTTGATGGTTCTTTTGTCATGGAAAACCAGGATGCCGATTCCAAGCTCCGGTTCGGCTTCACTGATCCATCGCTGGCCCGGTGTATATTTAGATGCGGTCAATTTAGACCTGGGATTTGTAGCAGTCATTGGGACATCTTAACAAGCAAATTGCTTCATATCAACCCTTTTGCTTGCCAAAAGTGGTCCATGTACACAGGGTCTTGAACCGTTTTATCCCGTTGGATATTTCAGACTTTGTTTGATTGACATTATAGCGCCGCTATTTTATTGTCTGGATGTGGATGGACACATGGAAGAGATAAAGATACTCAGCACAGGGGAGAACGCGTGATTCACATGGGGTTGCCAGGCCGGTTTTTTATTCGAAAATTATGGATCCTATTGATTCTTTTGGTGGTGTTGGGTTGTGACAAGGGAGAGAATCCCCTATCGCTTAAGGAAAACCGCACCGGGATTACACTAGATGAAATTCGCATCGGGTCTTCTTTGGCCCTGGGAGGCCATGCCGGCTACCTGGGCAGCCAGATGCTCCACGGTGCCAAAGCCTATATCAATCATATCAATGAAACCGGTGGTATCCATGGCCGGATGATTAATCTTATCGCTCTGGACGACGGATATGATCCCACCCGGTGTCTTTACAACACCCAGCAGCTCATCCTTGAAGAAAAAGTATTTTCTTTGTTCTGCTATGTGGGAACCCCCACAGTCGTGCGGATTATCCCCCTTGTCAATGAGGCAAAGATTCCCCTTGTCGGTATGTTCACCGGTGCCAACCGGTTGAGGGAGCCTATCAATCGTTATTTGATTAATATCCGGGCCTCCTATTACCAGGAGACAAAGGCGGCCGTTGATTTTTTTGTTCAAAAGATGAAATTAGACAAGGTGGCGGTGTTTTACCAATATGATGAGTATGGGTTTGACGGGCTCAGGGGAACGGAGATTGCCCTGAAACCCTATGGGCTGATTCCTGTTGCAAAGGGATCCTATGTCAGGGGAACCCTGGATGTGGAAGCAGGACTTGACAAAATTATTGAGTCCCAAGCCCAGGCAGTGGTCATGATTGGTACCTATGATTCCTGTGCCCGGTTCATACAGCTTGCCCGGGACCAAAATTTTTCTCCGCTCTTTCACAATGTTTCCTTTGTGGGGTCCAAGGAGCTTGCCAGAAGACTGGGACCCATTGGTGAGGGTGTATTGGTCACCCAGGTGGTGCCCCCCCCCCATACGGGCGAAAAAGATGGGACCTTACCCGGTGTTACCGAATATATTGATCTGTTAAAAAAATATTACCCCAAAAGTCGGCCCAGTTTTGTGGGCCTTGAAGGATATATCAATGCAAAAATTTTGGTAGAGGGGTTGACAAGAGCCGGAAAAGAGATCAACCGGGAACGCTTTATCCAGGCCATTGAGTCCATTCACAAGTTTGATCTGGGGATTTTAAACCCCCTGTCCTTTGGGAAAAATGATTACCAGGGTCTTACCCGGGTTTATTTTACACAAATAAAACAGGGCAGGTTGGTGCTGATCAAATGAGTTTTTTCAATGAACTGACACTGAAAAATAAGATTTTTATTTCCTGTCTGGGGTTTACCCTGATTGTCAGTGTTTTGATTGCTCTTTTCACCCGGGCCCTTTTGATTTCCAGTTTGACAAATGAATTGAAAAAAAGGGGAGTGGGCATTGCCCAGAGTGTTGCAGACGGCTCCCGGGTATTTATTCTCACCAAAAACAGGGCCGAGTTAACAGCCCTTGCCTATGATGCCCGTCTGGGAAACAGGAAGGATATGGTCCGTTATCTTTTGATCACTGACAAGGCCGGCACAATTTTGGGTCATACTTTTACCACGGGGTTTCCCAACAAATTGAAAGCCCATATGGACAAAGGGGATCATGGGATCCAAAGTATTGTTCCCATCCAGGTGGACCATCATTCGGTCTTCCATGTATCTGTTCCTGTAATGGAAGGAATTTATACCATTGGCTCGGTCCAGGTGGGGGTTGACCAGCAGCATATTGAAAGCTTGATATCCCGGCTTAGACTGGTATTTATCAGTTTTTTGTCTGTGGTTTCTATTATCTTTTTTTTTCTAAGCCATCAACTGGCCCTGCACATTACAAAGCCTGTGGCCGCTTTGATCCGGTATACGGATCAGTTGACAACAAGTAATTTCAGTGTGATTTCCAAGGAAGATGTGGCGTCCATGTCCAGGGATCTGGGGGGCAGAGACGATGAAATAGCCGCCTTGACCAACTCTTTTATCAAGATGACAGCAAAGCTGAAGCTCTCCACGGATAATCTCATGGAGTCCCAGAAAAAATATCGCTCCTTGTTTCACAGCGGACCCAATTCTATATTTGTTATCCATAAGCGAAGTTTTGAAATTTTGGATGCCAACCCCAAAGCCACTGAATTATTCGGGTATCAAGGCGATGAACTCATCGGCCGGAGCCTGCTGAGCCTGGGAAATCTTGAAGATGATAAATTTACCAGGACCTATCCTGTGGGGGAATCGGTGGTGATTTCTTCCAAGGTGCGGTTTTTTAAAAAGGACGGGGGATCTGTCTTTGTCAATATCCATGCAAGTCCTGCTGAATACCGGGACAAGGATGTGATCATTGTGGCGGTAACCGATATTACAGAGCTGGTTGAAAAGGATTCCCAACTGATCCAGGCCTCTAAAATGACCAATCTTGAGAAAATGTCCGTGGGGATTGCCCACGAAATTAACCAGCCCTTAAATGCCATTAAAATGGGGAGTGAATACCTGTGCATGATGGAAGAACAGAAAAGAGCAGTAAAGCCTGCTGATCTTAAAATGGTGCTCACCCAGATCAGTTCCCAGGTGACAAGGGCTGCAGAAATTGTGGGGCGGTTAAAAACTTTTTCAAGGAAGGCTGATTTTTCAAGGGAACTGATTAGTTTAAACCACTGTGTCCGGTCTGTTCACAAGATCATTGGCCGGCAGATTACCCTGCAGAATATCGATTTTATTCTTTGTCTGGACGAGCCCCTTCCCAATATTCTGGCCCATAACAATCGGATGGAACAGGTGATTTTTAATTTGGTGACCAATGCCAGGGATGCGGTCAATGAACGGGTTGAAACACGGATGGATATAGATCAGGGAAGAATTGAAATTTCTACCTTTTCCGATAACCAAATGGTGGGCCTGGCCGTTGCCGATAATGGCATTGGCATTAAACCGTCTCAGATGAAAAATATATTTGAATCATTTTTTACCACAAAGGAAATGGGGGAGGGGCTAGGTCTGGGGTTGCCTATTATCCAGGGCATTGTCCGGGACTACAACGGATCCATCAGCGTGGAAAGTACCCCTGGCAGCCATACCAGTTTCAGAATAGTGTTCCCGGCCCAACCTCAAAAAATTGTAAAGGAGTCAACACATGAAAATATTGGTCATAGATGATGAAAAGCCCACCCTTTCCATGTTCAAACTTTTCCTGACGGCCTATGGGTACGAGGTGATAACCGCTGAAAACGGGGAGACAGGATTGGCACAGTTTAAGGAGTTCTGGCCGGAAATTGTCTTTACGGATATCCGTATGCCGGGAATAGACGGGCTTGAGGTATTAAGGCAAATCCGAAAATTAAATCAAACCTCCCAGGTGATTATCATCACCGGACACGGGGACATGGAAAAGGCGGTTGAAGCCCTGGACCTGGAAGCATCGGATTTTATCAATAAACCAGTGGAACGCCAGGCCTTGAATTCTGCCCTGGCCCGGGCTGAAAAAAGAGCTAGGATGCCACAAGATCAAGGGTTTAAATTGCGGATAGACCCAAAAACCATCCCCAGTGAGATCCATATCCAGGGAAAATTATCCCTTTGTGCACGAGGTGCCTTTGAAGGGCTGATAGGATTTAATGACAAGGATTCCCGGGTGATTTTTTGCTTTGACGAAACTTTTTCCATAGACCGCGGAGGGATCACCCTGCTCATGGAAAGTGTTCAGCAGATGAAGGAACGAGGAATCGGCATTTCCATGAGAGGACTTTCCTATAATTATTATCGTTTTTTCCAGATGGCCGGTATGGATAAAATGGCCACCATTGAACCGGAATTGCCCAGCGAATTAACCGGTGAGTCAACCGATACATTATCGGGGGAGTCCACCCCTTGACCCAGGGTAGATACAATATTCCGCTGGTGCCTGATATCGTTTTACGGCAACGGCTTTTGGCCCTGCTTGGCCGCCATGAAAGCTGCCGTGTCTTTCTGGTGACCGGCCAGGCAGCCCAGGGTAAATCCACCCTGGTGGCCTCTTTTCTCAAGGGACAGGCAAATCCCAGTCTCTGGTGCCATCTTACGGCAGATGCCTCGGATCACACCCGGCTTTTTGAGATCCTCATCAATGGGATTCATGATTTATTCAAAGATCAGGAACAGATCCAAAAGATTCAGATTCCCCAGACCACCCTGGGCACCCGGGAAGACTTTTTTCGCCAGATCGAAACTCTGACCATGGTTTTTACGCAAATGTCTTCCCCCTTGAATATTGTATTGGATGATCTGGAATCCCTTGATGAACAAGGGTCTTCTTTTTCATTCGTCGAGCAGTTAATTCAGGAAAATTTTGGCACGGTGAGATTTTTTCTTTTGTCCAGAACCCAGCCCCCCTTAAGCCTTCACCAATTGAAAATCAGGCAGGACCTTATGGTGATCAACAATGAGGACCTTGCCTTTACCCTGGATGAAACATTGGCGTTTTTCAGGGCAACCCCCATGGGGGTAAAAGAGGTTGAAAAAATTCTCAAAATTACCGAAGGATGGGCCGGGGGGCTTATCCTGGTATCTGAATCTGTCAGGCGCTCCCATGACCTTGAAAAATTACCCCATCGTCTTTCCTCGGAAGCCTTCTCCTATTTTTCAAGGGAAATATATAATTTCCTGCCCGGGGCAACCCGATTGTTTTTGATGCAAACGGCTGTGTTTGATGTCCTGGACACCCAGGTGCTCACAAAATTTTTTACTGACATTGATCCTGTAGCGATTTTAAGGGAGCTGGAAAAGCGGAACCTTTTTATCCAGCAGATCGATTCCGACAGCCAATGGCCCGTGTTTAAATATAACAATTTGTTCCGGGATTTTTTAAAGGCAGACCTTTTTAATACCCTTGATGAAACTGCCTATGGTCAGTTGCACGAAAAGGTCGGGAAACTTTTTTGGGAGAGAAATGCCCACGAGGAAGCCATCCGGTTTTTCATTGTTGCCAAAGCCTATTCCGATATTGCCAGGATCATCCGGATCAAGGGAACCGATTATGTTATTACCGGAAGATCAGCTGGGCTTGCCGAATGTATCCGTGCCCTTCCCCGAGGAATGGTGGACAAGGATCCCTGGCTGATTTTTTTTGACACCATGACCCGCAGAATAAAGGGCGGAGAAAAAAATATCCAGGCATTTGGCAAGGCCCTGGGATTTTTTAAAAAGAGTGGGGATGATAGGGGGATTTTGTTGTGTACTGCCTATTTGATTGAGGCGGCTGTTTTTATTCGAAAACCGTCCCAGGTAATTTTAACCTGGATACTGGCCGGGGAAGCATGCTTAAAAAATCTGAAGGGAAAACATCGGTATACCTGGGCCAGGACCCTTCTCTGGCAGCAAATCGGTCTGGGATATATTGCCGGCAACGGAGATATTCCCAAAGGGATATCGGCTTGCCGCAACGCCATTTTACTGGCCCAGCGGATTGAAAATTCCGATTTGCTGCTCAACGCATCGGTGATACTGACCCTGGGATTTGTTCAGTCCGGGGATTTTACCCGGGCAAGGGAGATGCTGGAAAAGATCCGGGATATCACCCAGGAGGGCCGCCATCCAGAATACCGGGCCCTTAAAAATATTACCAAAATTGACTATGCCCTGAAAAAAGGGGAGCTAACGCTTGCCGGGACCCTATTGGAAACCTCTGAGCGAGATATTGAAAAATTTGGTCTTATTTTTTTATATCCCGGGTTTGTGGAAGCAAGGGCCATTTATTTTGTGAGTACCCGACAATTTACCCAGGCCCTTCAGACGGCAGAGCATTTGTCGGATTTTTCAATCCTGGAGGGGAATGATTTTTATCTGGGAATTTCCCACCGCATTAAGGCCATGAGTTTTTTAAAGGAAAAAAAATATACTAGGGCAAAGGAAGCGGCCTTACTGGCGGTTAATGAGCTTGGGGTGTCCAAACGGGGGGATATCCATTATTTTCTGGCAAAACAAATCCATGGGTTTTCTCTTTTTTACACGGGAGATTTTGTGGCAGCCCAACAAGAGCTTGAACCAGTTCTTGCCTATTTTAGCCGGATTTCATCTGATTTGTATTTTTGTGAAACCAGTTTCATCCTGGGGCTTATTTGCCTTGGGATCAAGGCCGAAAACAAGGCGGGAACCTATCTGAATGCAGGTTTTTTAAAGGCCATGGGAAATCAGTACACCTATTTCCCCCTTTTGGATTTGAAAACTCTGGCCCAGGTTCTTGTCCAAATCAATCTGATCAGGACCCTTTCCCCTGGGACCATAGAAAACCAGGATCTTGCCGCCTATTTTGTTCAGCTGGTTTCCAGAGATCTTGCCTCCTATATTCGGGGTGAAATTATCCAGGCACTTTCTTCTGGGAACAAAAAGGAGCGGGCCAGGCGGACAGAACAACTTAAAACTCTCTACAAACTAACGCAGCCCAAAATCAGGATCAACACCCTGGGAGAATTCAATGTCTGGATTAATGATACCCTATTGGATAAATCTGTCTTTGAAGGGGCAAAACCCATATCCCTTTTAAAGGCCATTGTCATGAACGGTTCCCGGGATATTCCCAAGGAGATTCTTATTGATGCCCTTTGGCCCGATGCCAGCGCCAGTGCCGGGGAAAAAAATTTCAAGATTAATCTTCACCGACTGAGAAAGGGGCTGGAGCCTTCTCCTGTAAAGGAATTCGGATATGCCTATGTTCTCCAGAAATCCGGCCTGGTTTCCCTGAATTTGGAATTGGTCTGCCTGGATATTGATCTTTTTATGGCCCTGGGGGCAAAGGCTGCCCGCCTGGAATCCGGGAATAAACCAGATGAGGCCCTTGCCTGCTATTCCCGGGCAACGCTATTGTACAAAGGAGATTATTTTGTTGAAGATCCCTATCTGGAATGGCTTGGCCCGCGCAGGGATCTGTTGCGGTCCAAATATATTGAGATTCTGGAAAAAAAAGGGCGGCTCCATGAGGAGATGGACCAATGGACAGAAGCGGTTGCTACCTGGCGGGCTATCCTTGGAAACGATCCTTTTTTTGAGGCAGCCTACCGGAATCTGATGATTCTGTATGCAGACGCAGGCCGTAAAAATGAAGCCCTTCATGTGTTCAAGGAATGTCGAGGAATTCTTAAACGAGAATTGGACACAGAACCAGAATTTCAAACCCAACAGATTTATGCCAGGATCAAAAAGTTGTAATAAATGGGGTTGATATAAAAATAGGATCTATTCTTTTGGTTTCATCTTATTTGGTTTCATTTGGTTTGATTTCATTTGGTTTGATTTCATCTTCTTAAGGGATGCTTTGAATTCTTCACAGGGATCCTTATAAGAGACCCGCTGGGTAAACCAGAGGTAGTCTGCGGGCAGCGCCGGTTCAAATCCTTCCAGTTCAAGGGGTTCCAGATACTCTCCAAGGTTGGAAGGTTTTCTTGTGATTTCGCTTAGTGAGATATTCACCTGGGAAATGTCAGGATTGATTGCCCTTACCCTGTCCATGACCCCCAATCCATATTGAGTATGCCCCCCTCCAATGATGATCACGATGGGCCCCTTGGCACCCTGTTCATATAATTGGGTTTCATATAATTGTGATATGGACAAGGCCATCTTATCATTTCTGGCCACCCAGGTGTCATAGAGCCGGGAGGTCATTTTGCCATGGCCCATGCCGCAGTGAACCTCTTTGAATACAGATTTCATGTATGCCGCATAGGGTTCATTGGAAAATTGAGATGAAAAAATCAATTTTTTTTCGATATTTGTGAGCCCTTCCAACCCCTTTCGGGTGATTCTGCGTTTTTGTGAAACGGACAGGTCAAGGCCTGAAATAAGCAGTTGATTTTCCCTGGCAAGCTTGAGAAGATCATAGTAATAGGCCCACATGGTATCGGACTGGGAATCCCAGTTTAATTGTTTTCGGATTTTTTGTTCAAGGGCCGTTTCCATTTTAGGGGAGTGGGGCGCCCTGCCTGAGTCGGAAAAGTTTAATAACAGAGGGGTGTCGTCCATGGAAAAAAATTCAAACCCAAGAATGGGGATTTTTTTTTGTTCAACAAGGTGCTGGATGATTCTGTGCTGGATGGCGTGGTGCATGGGGTTGTCATGTTTTTCAGACAGATAAATCACATCAAAATCTGCAATGCGCGTGACCAGGGTATTAAAAGGGATGGGGTGTCGGGTGGCGGTATGGATGATTTTATCAATCAAAGGGTCCTGTCGCATGGGCACTTTTGGGGCCGTGGCACAGGCAAATATCATGGGAACGACAAAAAACAGGAGTAAATGGAACAAGGATCGGGTCATGGGTGTCCTCACCTTAAGTTAAAAAAAGTGTTCGAGACAATATAACTTTTTTTTAGAATATTTTCCACCTTCAAGAAGAAACCTGAAAATTTAGCCTTGGGTTACATGCTGGCAGTGAATCAATGTTCCAAAGGTTTTTTGAAATAGAGAACCAGGCTTTTCCCCAAAATCGGGTTAAGGAGCCTGTCCACAAATGTGGTGATTTTTGGTTTTTTCATCAAATCCCAGACCAGGATCCGGTGATACAGATTTACAAGGGTTGAATCGGTCCGGTTGGGACCCACCAGACATTTTAACCACCAATAGGGGGCATGGATGCTGTGGGCAAAATGGGAACCCGTAAACATAGGTCCAAGGGTTTCAATGGCCTGTATCAAGGCTTTCTTTTGGTATATTCTGACATGGCCCATGTTGGCATTGAAATAGTCATCGGAAAGTTGCCAGCAGATTTTTTCCGGCCAGGACCTGGGCACACTGATGGCAAGGGTTTTGCCCGGTTTGACAATTCTGACCAGTTCAGACATGGCCTTTGCATCATCTGGAATATGTTCCAGCACTTCCGAGCAGATGACAACATCAAAGCTATTGTCCGCAAAGGGCAGGGCGGTGATGTCCATGGTGGACAGATTCCAGTCCCTGCAGGACAGATCATTGATCTTTTCGTGGAATTTAAGCTTTTCCCGGGTTTGAACAAGGTTGTCAAAACCAAAATCAGCTCCGGTGCAGATGGTGTCTGGTTCCTGGGCAGCTCTTATGGTATGGCGGCCTTCTCCGCAGCCGATATCCAGAATCCTGTCATTGGGGCAGATGTCAAGCCGGTTAAAATCAATGGTAAGCATGGATAATTCCTCTATAGGCCTGGGCGGTTTTGATGGCTGTCTTTTCCCAGGTAAATTCTGACATCACCCTTTCATAGCCCTTTTGGGCAAGCATTTCTCGTTGGTATGGATCTTCCAGCAATTCAATAATGGCGCGTTCCAGGGCAATGGCATCCCCGGGGGGGACCAATCTGGCCGCATCCCCTGCCACCTCCGGGAGAGCGCCTCCTGTGGTGCAGATAACAGGAATCCTGCAGGCCATGGCTTCTCCAACGGGCAATCCAAACCCTTCATAGAGGGAGGGAACAACGGCAATACTTGCCTTTGCATACTCCCTGACAAATCGATGATGGTCGATGCGGCCGGTAAATTCAATATGACGGCCCAGCTCAAGTTTTTTTACCAACTTCTCAATCCCCCCATTTTTTTTGGGGGTTCCAATGACGGTCAGGCTGACCCTGTGTCGTTTGAGAATATTTTTAAGGGCAAACAAGAGATGATACAACCCCTTTAAGGGGGTGTCCGCACTATTGGTCACAATGAGCCGGCCGGGAATTTTCCGGATGTGGTCCAGGGGATAAAAATTGTCTGTATCAATGCCAATGGGGATGGTTATAAATTTTGATTCCGGTACCTTAAATTCCCTTGCAATATCGTGTTTGGAACTGTCTGATACGGTAATGATGGTCCCAAGTCTCCTGGCAACCTGTTTTTGCATGCCAATGAAGGAATACCATCTAATGGCCTTGAGCTTTTTAATATAGGATCTTGTGCTTTTAATTTCCAGGCGTCTGTCCACGGTCATGGGATGGTGGATGGTGGAGGTTACCGGTACCTTCCTTTGCAAGGAAAGCAGGCTGTATGAGAGGCTTTGATTGTCATGGATGATATCAAACTTATCTTCATTTCCCTTTAAATGACGGTTTACCCTAAGGCCAAAGGTCATGGGTTCCGGGTATCCCATTGCGGATACATCCAGCCATTCCAACAGGTTGATGGGGTCTTTGAGTTCTTCAAACTCAGGGGTCCGAAAGGGATTGTCTGCATTATAGAGGTCCAGGGTTTTGAGCATGGTCAGGGTGCCGCTGCCGTTCAGCTTTGGGTCCGGCGGGCCTGCAATGACTTCAACCTGGTGGCCAAGATCCGAAAGGGCCTGGGTAAGGTGCCGGACATAAACGCCCTGACCGCCGCAATGGGGGTTGCTTCTATAACTTAATATGCCTATTTTGAGGGGTGATTTCATGGAGGTTAAGTTTCAAAGGGGTTAAGATTGGTGCGCCCGGCTGGAATCGAACCAGCGATCTTCAGCTTCGGAGGCTGACGCCTTATCCACTGGGCTACGGGCGCACAAAATCCAGATGCTCTTATACCACGTTATCAAAGAAAATCCACATCAAATTTTTCTTTTGCTTCCCCAGCCACGTAAAGGGAACCTGCAATGCAGATGGCATCATTGTCTGAACATGTCGCGATTGCATGGGTTACAGCCGCTTGTACATCTTCTATAACCTCAATTTTTTTAGTGGTTATTTTTTTCACGGCCTCTTTTAATACATTGGTTTCCAGGCTTCTGTTAATTTTGGCCTTGGTAACAATGATTCTTTGGGCACAGGGAACCAGATGTTTGAGCATCTCTTCGTAGGGTTTGTCATCCAAGATTCCCACCACAAGGGTGAGGTTCTTGTCAGATACGGTCTGGGACAAATATTTACCTAATAACTGGGCGGCTTTAAGATTGTGAGCCCCATCCAGGATAACCAGGGGTTTTTGCCGGACAATTTCTAATCTTCCCGGCCATTTGACTATTGCGAGTCCTTGTTTGATCAGAGCGGGGGACAGGGTGTATCGAGGATCAGTTCCAATGGAATTATTAAATACAAGTTCACAGGCTGCCAGGGCCAGGCCTAAGTTTTCTCGCTGGTGATCTCCGGGCAGGGGTTTTATAATTTCTTTGTAGGTATGGTGGAGACCCCGGAATAGATAGGTGTCTTTTTTGGGGGTTTTTCGGATGGAAAAATCATGTTTGAACTGAAAAAGAGGCGCTGATTTGGCAGTTGCTATTTGCTGGATAACCCCAAGGCCGGATGGTTGGGAAACCCCGGTTACAACAGGGGTGTTTTGTTTGATGATCCCGCCTTTTTCCTTTGCCAGGTCTTTTATGGTGCTGCCAAGGTAATCGGTATGCTCAATGGATAAATTGGTGATGACACTGACCTGGGGGTGGATCACATTTGTGGCATCAAATCTTCCGCCCATACCGGTTTCAATGATCGCCCACTCCACCTTTTCTCTGGAAAAATGGTAAAATGCCATGGCGGTATTGATTTCAAAAAAGGTGGCTTTCCTTTTTCCCAGGTCAACGGCATGAACTGCTTCATAGGCTTCCACCACTCGTTGATCGGATATCTGCTCTCCGTTGACACAGATCCTTTCGTTGAATCGAACCAGGTGAGGAGAGGTGTAGATACCCGTTTTGAATCCTGCTTTTCTCAATATGGATTCAATATAGGTGGCAGTTGAGCCTTTACCGTTGGTACCGGCAACATGGATGGTGTAATAATTTTTCTGGGGGCTGTTCAGAAGCTTGAGAATGTTCTGAATCGTCTCCAATTCAAGTTTGATGCCGTGTCGGCTCAGTTTGAAAATTGTATCAAGACAGTCTTGGTAGGATATTTTGCTCATTTTCCCCAACAATAAAAAAAACCCGGCATACTTGATATGTCATCAAATATGCCGGGTAAAATTGAACGGTTTAACTATTTCTTCTGCGTGTTCTTGAGGCCGCAATTCTTTGTCTTCTCATTGCTTCTCTCATTTTACGTCGTCTGAATTGACATGGTTTCTCAAAATGTTTTTTTACTTTAAGACGTTTGAAGAGACCATCATTCTGGATTTTTTTCTTCAATATTCTCAAGGCTTTTTCGACATCATTGTCAATAACCGTGACCATAATTTCTTTCAAAAGGCATCGCCCCTTTCATTGTGGATTTAAATATATAATATTTATAACCTGGTCATATAGCAAACCAAAGATAGGAAAGCAAGTAAAAAAGCCATTTGACCGAATATAAAATTTAGTCAAATGGCTCGGATATATTTAATTTAAGAGGGGGCCTTTGTATGGATTACAGTCCACCCTCTGAAATGAAATATTTTCTACAACTTGGAGATCAACTCTGCTGTGACAGATTTGAGATCTTTTTCACCGGCCAGGGTGAAGTAATTGATGGAAGAATCCTTCTTTGCAAGATCTCTGTAATAATAGGCCGAGGCCAGGGTGCCTGTGTCGGAGTCGTAGTAAATGGAATGACGTTTATCAATGGCAACTTCATCCTGGTCATCATCCCGGGCAGAGAGAGCCCCTCCGCAAACCTGGCATTTGTCTCCGTCAGGTTTGATGGCGTCAATAAAGATGTTGTTGGGATGATTGTTGTTGTTTTCACACAGCCTTCGACCCATGATTCTGTTTTTTGCAATCTCACGGTCAAGGAGCAGCTCAATGACAACATCGAGTTTCATGCCCGCTTTTTCAAGGGATGCATGCAGTTTTTCAGCCTGAACTTTGTTCCTGGGGAAGCCGTCCAAAAGCCATCCACCCTTGCAGTCATCTTGCTGAAGCCTGTCAAGCACCATAGGGATGGTAATTTCATCGGGTACCAGATCCCCACGGTCAATATATTCTTTGGCTTTTTTCCCCAGTTCTGTTCCGCCCTTGATGTTTTCACGAAAAATGCCACCCGATTCGATGTGGGCAATATTGTACTTATCTTTGAGTATGGTGCCCTGGGTCCCTTTACCGCTGCCGTTTGGTCCAAAAAAAAGAATGTTCATTTTAACTCCTTTATATGTTGAGATGAATCTAAAATCTGTACAACTTTCCTACATATAAGAGTCGTTTTTGTTTGTCAAGGTTAAGCCAAGAAGCCATAGGATAAATAGCAGGACAAATGGCTGGACAAATGACCTTGCTAAAATAGTGAATCCAAGGCAAAATAATTTGTATTAGTTCTTGAATGTGGGTACGGATATTGTTATTACTGGTGCATGAAATTATCTTAGAGAAAGTTACTTTTTAATATATAGGCTATGGTAAGGGGGAAACATGACAGAATTGATTGATGTCAGGGCAAGGGAAATACTTGATTCCAGAGGGAATCCAACGGTAGAAGTGGATGTGACATTGGCCTGTGGCGCACAGGGTAGGGCTGCAGTTCCTTCGGGAGCCTCCACCGGTACCAGGGAGGCCTTGGAACTTCGGGACAATTTGGACAATCGTTTCATGGGTAAAGGGGTTCTCAATGCCGTTGCCAATGTGAATGAGGTGATTGCCCCGGAAATTATCGGATATAATGCCATGGATCAGGCCGGGCTTGACCGGACCATGATAGACATTGACGGGACTGAAAACAAGTCCCGCCTGGGTGCCAATGCCATTCTCGGCGTTTCCCTGGCCGCGGCAAGGGCCGCCGCCATTGCCTGTGACATTCCTTTATATCAGCATATCGGCGGTATCAATGCACGGGTTTTGCCCGTACCCATGATGAATATAATCAATGGCGGTGCCCATGCAGCCAACAACCTGGATATTCAGGAGTTCATGATTCTCCCCTTTGGTGCGGGTTCCATCAGTGAGGCCATTCGCATGGGGGCGGAAACCTTCCATAATTTGAAAAAAATTCTCAAGGGAGAAGGATTGAGTACTGCCGTTGGAGATGAGGGCGGGTTTGCCCCGAACTTGAAATCCAATGAGCAGGCCATAGAGTATATCATTAATGCCATTGAGGCTGCCGGTTACAGGCCGGGCAAAGATATTGGTATTGCCCTTGATGCGGCTGCTTCTGAATTTTACCGGGATGGAAAATATATATTCCAGTCCGAGGGAAAATCCCTGTCGGCAATAGATCTGATAGATTATTATGAGAGCCTTATTGAAAAATATCCCCTGTATTCAATTGAAGACGGTCTTGCGGAAGGTGACTGGGACTCATGGGAACTGATGACCCAGCGGTTGGGTGATTCCACCCAGATTGTGGGGGATGATATCTTTGTGACCAATCCGGATATTTTTAAACAAGGGATTGAACGCGGCATTGGTAATTCAATCCTCATCAAGCTGAACCAGATCGGAACCTTAACCGAAACCCTTGATACGATACAGATGGCAAAGGATTCCGGGTATACCACGGTCGTTTCTCACAGGTCCGGTGAAACCGAAGATACTTTTATTGCAGACCTTTCGGTTGGGGTTAACGCAGGCCAGATTAAGACCGGGTCCATGTCACGCAGTGATCGGGTGGCAAAATATAATCAGCTGATTCGGATTGAGGAAATGCTGGGTGATGGTGCCTCTTTTCCGGAAAATCTATTTTTCTAGCCCTTGGTGCCTAAGAAATAAAATATGTCGAAACAAACGCTATTATTATTTTCGGTTGCCCTGTTCTGTCTCCTGTTGGCAGGTAAAGGTGAGGCCTTTGTTCCACAAACGCCCCACCTTTTACATTTGATGATTCAAAAAATAAAGCAGCCTGCCGGGATGGTGGTTCATCAGACCCGGAACGTCATGGATGTTTCGGGCAGGGAAACGGGGTCAGAGACGGGGTCAGGGATGGCAGCTGAGACCAAAACTGAGATGGAAACTGAGACCAAAACTGAGACCAAAACTGAGACCAAAACTGAGATGAAAACGGTTGAGGTGGATGAAAAACTGGTCTATGGTTTTCCTGGAAAGTTTCGGTCGGACATCGTTTCAGGAACGGTCTCACGGTTCCATGTGGAATCGGATTTTCAATTTATCAAGGTGGCAGATGGAAGGATTGTTTCCTTAAAAAAAGCCCCTGTAGATTTCTATACAGATCCCCTTCTATACAGAGATCATGAATCCTTGATGAAGGAACTGGTTATTGCTGGGGTGGATGCTCAACAGGTCTCCTTCAAACGGCTTGACAACAAGATTTGTTATTTCATTGGCCAGCCGTCCTTAACCCAAGGAGAATCTTCTGGCCTCTGGATTGAAAAGAAAAGTTTGTTTCCGATCCGGTACGTGATTGAACAGAATGGATGGCAGGTTTCTTTCCATTATGAGGATTGGCAGCGGGTCAGTAAAACATGGTATCCCATGCGGATCACCATAGCAGTTGATCACCAGGTGTTTGCCAAAATTGAGGTGAAACGATTCGAACTTGAATCGGGGTTTCCCGAATCCTTGTTTGATGTGAATCAGATTCAAGGGCAATATCCAGCCGGCATCAGTGCCCAGGAAAAGGGAGAGGCAGTTCCAGCCCGATTCGATGAGCTTGACAAGCAAATGGAAAATTTTAAAAAATTATATGAATAATTTAAACAAGCGAGGAATTGATGGCTGAAAATACCAAATACATTTTTGTTACCGGTGGTGTGTTATCATCTTTGGGAAAAGGACTTGCATCTGCATCCATAGGTATGCTTCTGGAAAGCCGGGGGCTGACTGTGACCATACAGAAGCTGGACCCTTACATAAATGTTGATCCCGGAACCATGAATCCGTTTCAGCACGGAGAAGTGTTTGTGACCGATGACGGGGCGGAAACAGACCTTGATCTCGGCCATTATGAGCGGTTTACCCATGCCAAGCTGGGTAAAAATAATAATTTCACCACGGGTAAAATTTACGACCAGGTGATTACCAAGGAGCGCAAAGGCGAATACCTTGGGGGGACTGTCCAGGTCATTCCCCACATTACCGATGAAATTAAAAAAAGTATTATGCTGGTCTCCAATAATACCGATGTGGTGATTGTCGAAATCGGCGGTACCATCGGGGACATAGAATCCTTACCCTTTCTTGAGGCCATCCGGCAATTTCGTACAGATGTCGGATCCTCCAATGTGATTTATATTCATCTGACCCTGGTGCCCTATATCAAGACAGCCTGCGAGGTAAAAACAAAACCCACCCAGCACAGCGTAAAAGAGTTGCGCAGCATTGGGATTCAGCCGGATATTCTGTTGTGCCGGACGGAAAGTTACTTGTCCCAGGAGATTAAAAATAAAATTTCCCTGTTCTGCAATGTGGGCCCGGATGAAGTTTTTACGGCAAAGGATGTGGACTGCATCTATGAAGTCCCCCTGGTATATAACAAAGAAGGTCTTGGGGATAAAATATTAAAGAAATTGAATATCTGGGCCAGGGCTCCCCGCCTGGATGACTGGCGTGAAATGGTGGAAAAATACAAAAATCCCAGATTTTCCGTCAATATTGCCATTGTGGGAAAGTATGTGGACCTGACCGAAAGTTATAAAAGTTTGAATGAGGCCCTTGCCCATGGCGGTATTTTCAATGATGCCCGGGTCAATCTTAATTATGTTGATTCCTCCACCCTTACTGAAAAAAATGTGGTGGAGATATTATCCAAAAGTGACGGTGTCCTAGTTCCGGGGGGATTTGGATCCAGGGGGATTGAGGGCAAAATCGTGGCGGCTAAATATGCCCGGGAAAATAAGGTGCCCTATTTTGGTATCTGCCTGGGGATGCACATGGCGGTTATTGAGGTGGCGCGAAATCTGGCCGGCATGGAAGAGGCAAACGGGGAAGAGTTTGATCCCCATACACCTTTTCCGGTGATCTATTTGCTCAAGGAATGGTATGATGAGCAAACCAAACAGGTTGAAAAAAGGGATGAGAGATCAGACAAGGGCGGTACCATGCGTCTGGGAGCTTATCCCTGTAAATTGAATCCGGATACCCTTTCCATGAAAGCGTATAAAACCGAAAATATTTCTGAGCGCCATCGCCATCGGTTTGAATTTAACAATGCGTACAAGGATAGGTTGGTGGAAGCAGGGCTTATCATCAGCGGCACCTCCCCTGACCATGAATTGGTTGAAATTGTTGAACTTGCCGACCATCCCTGGTACCTGGGGTGCCAGTTTCATCCGGAATTCAAATCAAAGCCCAGCAATCCCCATCCGCTCTTCAAGGAGTTTATCAAGGCATCCTTGAAAAACGCTAAAAAACTGGAGAACGCTAAAAAATAGTGGTGCCAAAAAAATGGTTTGTTGAGGTGTTTATCTGCCTTGGCAAACCGTTTTGTATTTGGCCAATATCTTTTTAAAATTTTAATATTCATGGTGCGAACACGATATGGTCCTAGAAATTTGCGTTGCAGATTTTAATAAAATTGAGGGAGATTGGATTCAGCAGATCCGGTATTCTGTTTTTTCCCAGGAACAAAAGATCGATGCCGCCATTGATTTGGATGGACAGGATTCAGGGGCTATTCATGTTTTGGCAAAAGTGGACCAGGGGTTTGCGGGAACCGGCCGGATGCTTGGGGATGGTCATATTGGCAGGCTTGCTGTTTTAAAATCTGTCCGGGGTAAGGGGGTTGGGAAAAAACTTATGCAAACCCTTGTGGAGATTGCCAGGGAACGAGGGATGGAACGGGTGTTTTTAGGGGCCCAGGAACATGCGGTGGGGTTTTATGACAAATTGGGGTTTATTGAATATGGTTCTCCCCATGTGGAAGCGGGTATCTTGCATGTGAACATGGAAAAAATGATATACCCATAAAACGCGTATCCGTCCAATTATCAATAGAACCAAGCCTGTTACGATCATTTCGGCAGTTGCCAGTTGTAAAATGCCTAGGCATCTTTTTTTATTTGTAGAGGGTAAGAAATGCGTGTCCCTGGGATAATTGAATTGATATTCATTGTATTTCCCGTTATATAGAAAGAATGTGATTCAATCTTGCTACCCATGGGAAGCGATGGCCCTATGTAACCACATGGAAATATAAACCCCACAGGATAAACTGAAATGGAAGAGACCGTCACCATTCATTGCAATAATGTCAGGCTTGAAGGACTGTTGAACCAACAATCTTTTGAACGAGGGGTGGTGATCACCCATCCCCATCCCCTGTACGGTGGAAACATGGAAAATCCAGTGGTGGAGCAGATCCTGCAGAGTTATTTAGAAAAAGGATATACAACCCTTAGGTTTAATTTCAGGGGGACGGGAAAAAGTAGCGGCATGTTTGACAATGGTCTGGGTGAACTTGATGATGTCAGGTCCGCCTTGGCATGTTTAAAGGATTTGGGGGTTAAGGAGCTGTCCCTTGCCGGGTATTCTTTTGGCGCAAGAATAAATGCGTCTGTTGTATCCGCAGGCTTCGAGCTGACGGATCATATTATGATATCTCCGCCAATGGGATTCATGTCCTTTGAGGATGTTGATAGTCTGCCGTCCACGGGTTTGATCCTGACCGGTGCAAAGGATGATATTGCACCACCAACGCTGGTTCAGGCCGCTATCAACCGCTGGCAAATTAGTCCACGATTTGAGGTGTTGGAGGGGTGTGATCATTTTTATACCGGTTGCCTCGGCCAATTAAAAGATTTTCTCCTGGCGTATTTGCCATAGTGATTTTAACTTGAATATTAAGGATTGTTTCTGGGCGTAACATGATGACCGAGAATCTTATACTTCCCTTGGAAGCGGGTATTAAACAGGTGTTGAATTTCGACGTTAAAGAGGTTCCAAGTTTTTCGCCTGTGATGGCCAAGCTATTGGAGATATGTAACGATGAAGAGGCATCCGTACAAGAGCTTTCCAAACTTGTGGAAACAGATCCGGGGATTTCAGCCAAAGTACTGAGCATCGTAAACTCTGCATCCTATGGCCTGAGAAGAAGGATTGCAGCTGTTTCTGAGGCGGTTATCCATCTCGGGTTTGACGAGGTGAAAAAGCTTTCCCTGGGAGTGGCGATTTTTGAAAAAATGGTTAAACCAGAAAAACAAAGGCAGTTTGATCGGATCTTTTTCTGGCGGCACTGCCTTTGTGTGGCCATCCTGAGCAAGGCCATTGCTGAAGAAATCGGCTATCCAAAGCCTGGGGAAGCCTATTCTTGCGGGCTTCTGCATGACTTTGGGAAGATTCTTTTTGATCTCCATGGCCGTGTCAATTATGATGATTTTATCACCAATGTGACAAAATACCCAGGTCCGATGATCACGGAAGAAAGGGAGATCATGGGCATGGGGCATGATGACCTGGGCGCTTATTTCAGTTCCCGGTGGAACCTTCCCCCTTCCCTTACACTGACACTGAAATATCATCATCGAAGATTTGAACACCAGAACCTTTCCCGGGAAGAGGTCTTGCTGATATCCATTATTTCCCTTGCTAATTTTTTGTCCTGGACCCAGGGAATGGGATCTGTCGATATCATCCGGTTCCCAATCCTTCAGCCTGAAGTTGAAAAAAACATTGATTTAAGTGCCATCGATTTTAAAAAGGTCATCCGTGGTATGGACAGTGAAATGGAAAACACGTCGGCATTTTATAATTTTGTGTTCCCTTCGGTTAGCCAGTTCCGGGAGAACATGCTCAGGGCAAATCTTAGTTTGTGCACCATCAACACGAACTATTATTATACCGAAGACCTTCAGACCAACGCCGTTGATGTGTTGCATATAAAAAATAGTATAACAACTCCCCACCGCAGCCTTGACCCCAAGGAGATTCTCACCACAACGCTCAAGGCCATTCACAAGGATTTCAAGTTCAACCGGCTGTATGTCATGAAGGTGGTAAAAACGTTGAGAATCCTTAAGGTGATAGAATTTCTCGATGGGACAGACATTGAAATGGATTTGACGGCAATTGAAATCCCCCTGAACGAAAGGGCAGGCGGTTTTATTGACTGCTTGAGGGACAAGGCGCCTGTGATGATCACCGGCAGGACGTCAGGTGAAAAAAAGACCCTGGAAAAATTTAGCCTCAAGGAAATGCTCATCGTGCCTTTCTGCAGTCACAACAAGGTTATCGGGATCCTCGGTATGGACAATGTCGCGTCGAAAAATGCTATTTTACCGGATGCATTTTTCTCCATTGCCATTGTGGCCAATGAGCTTGGCATGGCAATGGAGAATGCAGGTGCCTACGAAGCGGCAAAAGCGGTTTCCCTCAGGGACGGGCTCACAGGTCTTTTGAACCGCGTGGCCATTGACGATCTGCTTGCAAAATCATTCAGAAACGCCGTGGGCGGGAAGCAAGCTCTCTCACTTGTGATGATTGATGTGGACTATTTTAAAAAATTTAATGACAAGTTCGGGCACCAGGCCGGGGATAACATCCTTAAATTGATTTCCAGCGCCTTAAAAAAGATGTCCCGGCCATTTGATAGTGTGGGCCGGTATGGTGGCGAAGAATTTATTGTGATTTTGAACAATACGGATTTATCCCAAGCACTTGTGTATGCCGAAAGGATCCGCAAGGAAATCGAGAATTTGGGACGGCTCGTGGCGAACCGGTTCCCGGGCCTTTCCCTCTCCGTGAGCGCCGGCGTCAGTGAATACCAGGCCAATGTAAAAAATCGGGATGCTCTCATTGCAGCGGCAGACAAAGCCCTTTACCGGGCAAAAGAAACCGGACGAAACAAGGTGGTATCCGGTTAACAGTCAGGCTGTTTGTCTTCATATTTTCCAAACTTGTCCTTGTAAAAGGCCTTGATGGTCTCCATGTCAGCATCCATGTCGCCGGTGGGGAGGATTACAGGGCCAATGCCGCCTGTTTTGAGTTTGTAATCCACAAATCCGCAAACAATGGGAATATTTGCCTGGCTGGCAATCTGGTAAAATCCAGTTTTCCATCGGGTTACTCGTTCCCGGGTGCCCGAGGGGGCAATGGTTATGATGAGTCGGTCTGCCCGGTCAATGGTGTCCACCATATCTGCCACAACGTTACCTTTTTTGGAACGGTTAATGGGAATGCCGCCCAGGCGTTTTAAAAATCCTTTAAAGGGCCATACAAACATGGATTCTTTGGCCATCCAGTGAACCGGTATCTGAAATTTAAATATAATTAATAAAAAATAGACAAAATCCCAATTACTGGAATGGGGTGCCGCAACCAGGATGAAGCGTTTAATGTCCGGCATTTTCCCTTTGGTTTTCCACCCCAGAATGAAAAGGGCCACATTGGCAAATAAATAAAAGATCGGTCTTAAAAGCGGATTGTTCAAAAGCAGTGGTCGCAAGATAATCTCCAAAAGGGATTGTTTAAAAAAGGGATTATTTAAAAAAACTAATGTTATCAGAATATCTGGTTTCCAGATATTAATAGTCCTGGATTTTACAATAATAATACAAAATTCCATGGGATGAAGATCAGATGAGGGCAATATTTTTTATAAGGATTTTGGTATAAAAAAGCTTAAAATATAAGTAAATTGGTCTAATTGTATTTCGATAATTCTATGTATTTTCTATTTTTCCTTATAATATTAAAATAGTGCTTGACAAAAAAAGGTAGATTTGATTTTCTAATATCAACGGAAAATTTAACCCCTGATTTGTATCTGGTCCGTATCTCCTTCTGAGCTGATTTCTTGAATTTCCCAATGAATTACAATCAAATCTAACTTTTCATTAAATAGGGGGAGCCATGCCGATAAAAGGAAATACACTTATTCTGGATGGGTATTCAATGACCATTGAGGAATTGATGACCGCAGGAAATGATCTGTCCATCAAGGTTGAAGTGGATGCTAAAAACTGGCCAAAGATTCGCGATTGCAGGGACCTTGTTGATAAATGGGCCAGTGAAGAACGATGCATTTACGGCGTAAATACAAGTTGCGGCGGGTTGGTTGACTATCTTCTGCCCAGAGAGAGGGATAATGATTTCCAGAAAAATCTGGTCAGAAGTGTTACCACCCAGGTAGGCAAACCCTTTGAAGATACCCTTGTGAGAAAATTTATGATCGCCAGGGCCAATTCCCTTTGTCGCGGTTATTCCGGTATCAAGGAAAAAAATCTTAAAATTTATCTGGACATGATCAATAAGAATGTCTTTCCCCTGGTACCCAGAAAAGGGTCCCTGGGCACCAGCGGGGACCTGGGGCCCCTGGGATGTATCGCAAGTGTCGCCTTTGGAGAATGGAAAGCCAAATTTAATGGTAAAGTCATGCCGGGTAAAGAAGCGATGGACGCTGCTGGCGTAGAACTCATGTATTTGAATGCCAAGGAAGGCTTGTCCCTGATCAATGGAACCTCAGGCATGGTCGGCCTTGCCTGCACCGTCATTTCCGAAGCAACCAACACATTGAAAAATTCTGATATTATCGCGGCTTTTGCCATTGAAACCCTTATGGGAAGATTTAATCCGTTTGATGTTAGAGTTCATGAACAAAAATATCACCCGGGCCAGTATGCGACGGCTATGAATCTGACCAAGCTTTTAGCCGGCAGTAGCCTGGCTATTGATGAACAGGAATTGTCTTTGAAACTCCAGACAACACTCAAAGAACATAAAGGGGTTTCTGTGGCGGATATTCCCGTTGAAGATGCCTATTCAATCCGGTGTACACCCCAGTTTGTAGGGCCGACGAAAGAGGCGGTTCAGCATGCCCATGAAGTGCTTTTAAGGGAACTCAATTCCAGTAATGATAATCCCCTGATATTTACAGAGTTTGATACCTTTATCCATAACGGGCATTTCCATGGCCAGCCCATTTCTTTTGTTATGGACTGTCTCGGCATTGCCATGATCAATCTGGGTGTGGTGAGTGACAGACGTATTGATAGGTTCATGGACGAAGCCCACAGCACCGGCCTGCCACCCTTCCTGTGCAAGGAAGACACCGGGGTGCGCATGGGACTCATGGGCGGCCAGTTTATGACCAGCTCCCTTGTGGCAGAGAACCGGACCCTGGCAATACCCGCTTCCATCCAGTCCATCACATCAACAGCAGACTTTCAGGATATTGTCAGCTTTGGTCTGATTGCCGGAAGAAAGGCAAGAAAAATTGTTGAGAATACCAACCATATTCTGTCCTTTGAATTGTTGTGTGCAGCCCAGGCTGCAGATATCAGAGGGGTTGAAAAACTCAGTCCTGCAGGAAAAATTATGCACAAGGCGGTTCGTGAAACCCTTGAGTATATGGATTATGATAAGGTTTATATAGATGATATGGAAACCTTGAAAGCCAGAATTGAGTCTGGTGAATTTGTTGAACGAGTTGAAAAAGAAGTTGGCGAATTGTTGATTGTTCATACCAGGGAATAACCGGGGCCGGCGCACAGGTAATAACCGGGGCCGGCGCACAGGTATTTGCTCAGGGCCACAACGAAAAATGAAATTCTTATAATGGCAATGTCTTGGCCAAAGTTTTATATAAAAAAGGGGGATCACCATGAGTTCACAAATTGAAAAGAAAATCATTGATGCCTACCAGGAAAAGTTTCCCCTTTCCAAGGTGCATCATGAACGCCTGATCAATTATATTCCCGGGGGTGCCACCAGAAGCTTAAGTTACTTTAAGCCCTATCCCATCCACATTTCCCATGGACGAGGGGCCTATGTCTATACCCATGAGGGCCACGCCCTTTTGGATGTGACCAATGCCTATGGCGCCCTTGTCCACGGGCATGGAGATCCGGATGTGGTAAAGGCGGTTTCCCAGGGTATTGAAAATGGCTCCCAGTATTCAAGTCCCACAGAAGGGCAATATCGTCTTGCACGTTTGCTCTGTGAAAGAATCCCCGGGTTTGACAAGGTGCGTTTTGTCAATTCCGGAACCGAAGCCACTCTCTTTGCCATGAGAACGGCCAGGGCAGTCACCGGCCGGGACAAGATTTTGAAAATGACAGGCGGCTTCCATGGCACCCATGACAGTGTGGCCGCCTCCACCAAAAAAAATGTGATCACCGCCGGCATTCCCGCCGGCATGACCCAGGATATTCTGGAAGTGCCCTTTAATGACGGGGATGCGCTTGAACGGGTGGTCCGGGAGAATGCAGACACCCTTGCTGCTGTCATCATGGAACCCTTTCTGGGGGCAGGGGGGGTGGTGCTGCCGGCGCCTGGTTTTCTTGAGCGGGCAAGACAGGTCACTTCTGATCACAATGTTTTGCTGATATTTGACGAGATTTTTTCCTATCGGGTGGATACCGGCGGATGCCAGCGGCTCTTTGGCGTGGTGCCGGATCTTACCTGTGTTGGAAAAGTGGTGGGGGGCGGGCTTCCCATTGGGGTGTTCGGCGGGAAAGATGCGTACATGAATATTTTTTGCCATGAACATACCAAGATGCCCCTATATCACTCAGGCACCTTTAATGGGTATGAAACCGTTATGCAGGCAGGGTTTGCTGCTTTGTCAAAGTTTGATGACACAGCAGTGGCTGCCATAAATATGCTGGGAGACAGGTTTCAGGCTGGCCTTTTGAAAAGTTTTAGGTCAAATGGATTAAATATTCAGTCCAACCAGATCGGGTCCCTGCTCAACCTGCATTTTGTCAACCATAAAACCACCACAGCAGCCCATGTGCAGGAGTCTGTCGAAGAGCTGCACAGCCTCATGCATTTGTCTTTGTTGAACAAAGGGGTGTTTACCATTCCCCGGGGACTTTTTATCCTGTCAACGGTGATGAGTGAATCTGAAATTGACGGATTGGTGGATAAAATAGATGACACCTTAAAAGAATTGTTGCCATTGATTGAAGAAAAATATAACCATTTACTCTTATAGCAGTTAGGTGTCATTTAATTTAAAGATATGAAAGAGGGATAAATGGTTCTGGATAGAATCGATAAAAAAATTTTAAACACGCTCCAGGTGAATGGAAAAACAACCAATTCCAAGTTATCAAAAATAGTGGGAATATCAGCCCCGGCCACCCTTGAACGGGTAAAACGCCTGGAACTTGCCGGGGTGATCTCCCATTTTACGGCGGTGGTGGACCCGGAAAAAATCGGGTTTTCCATCATGGCCATCGTGAGTATCTCTTTAAGTTTGAGCAGCCTGTCCTCGGTGGCCTGCATCAAAGAGAGGTTTCGCGAGATTGAAGAAGTGGTGGAATGTTATCAGATTGCCGGTGCCAATGATTTTGTTCTCAAGGTCATTGCAAAGGATATCAAAAGTTATGGTGGGTTTATGAACGAAAAACTCACCCAGATTGAAGGGATCCAGATCATTAAATCTTCTTTTGTCATTGATAATGTCAAGGAAAAGAAGGTGTTTGTGCTGGATCTGGAAGAAGAGTACAGGGTGTAGAAAATCTTTGGGACAGATCGCCTCTGATTTTCCTATGAATGAACTTTTTTAACAGGAGAACATCAATATGGATGATAAGATCATTATAACAGCAGCGATTACAGGTTCAGTCCATATCCCGACCATGAGTGATTATCTTCCCATCACCCCGGATGAAATAGTTGAGGATGCGGTCCGTGCATGGGAAGCCGGCGCTGCCATTGCCCATATCCATGTGCGCAATCCAGAAACCGGTATGCCCGTGTCTGATACGGATCTGTTCGTGGAGGTTCATAGCAAAATCAAGGCCCGGTGCAACCTGGTTCTTTTGCCCACCACGGGCGGGGGCATGAACCAGACCACCGAGGAAAAACTGATTCCCATTAAACGATTGGAACCGGAAATGTGCTCCTTTGATCCGGCTCCCTTTAATTTCGGTATTTTCCAGATTGCCGGCCGGTTTAAGGAGTATAAACATAAATGGGAACGAGAGTATCTGGAATTGTGCAAAAACGTGACATTCCGGCCCACTTTTAATGACGATATTATCTATGCCAAAGCATTTCTTGAAATTGATACCAAACCGGAATTTGAAATTTATGAATTGGGCCATGTCTCCTATGTGAAATGGCTCATGGAGGAGAATCTGGTAAAACTGCCGGTTCACCTTCAATTTGTTTTTGGCCCCATGGTGGGCTGGATGAAACCTTCTGTCAAACATTTGGTGCTCATCCACGATGAAGCCAAGGAAGTTTTGGGGGAAGAAAATTTTACCTGGTCTGTGGCCGCCGGGGGAAGATTCCAGATCCCCATCACCACCACTGCCATTGCCATGGGGGCACAAAATGTCCGGGTGGGGCTTGAAGACTCAATTTACGCGGGAAAGGGTATCATGGCAAAGGCCAGTGCCGACCAGGTCACCATGATTAAAAATGTGGCAAAGGAGATGAGCCTTGTTCCTGCCACATCAGATGAAGCAAGGACGATACTCGGGCTCAAGGGACTTGATAAGGTTAATTTTTAGAGTGTCTCTTCTTTAATATTTAGCGAACAGGGGTGGACCCCGGGAAAAACAATAAGGAGAAAGGCGATATTTAAGATATAAACAAAACATTCTAAATAAGGAGAGAATCTTGAACTATTCTGGTTATGCTTCAATCCATGCAAGACATATTCCTGATAAGGTTTGCCTGATTGAAAGAACCCCGGCTTCTGAATCCAGGCGAACCTTCACCTGGCAGGAATTTAATGACGAGATTAATCGAACTGCCAATTATCTGGCAAGGGAATTACAGGTCAAACATGGGGATTTTGTCATGCACCTCCAGAACAATTCTCTGGAATGGATGATTACCTATTATGCCATCATTCGGCTGGGAGCGGTTGTTGTTCCCTTGAATTTCAGATTTGAGGGTCCGGATATCCTGTATGCGGCAGAGGTCTGTAATCCAGATGTCTTTATTTTTGGTTCAGAATTTCTGGGTGTAGTTCAGCCGATTCAAAACGAACTTACCACCATTAAACATTATATCTGCATTGGGGAAAATGTTCCCGAAGATCATATCAATTTTAAGACGATTCAGGGGTATACCGATATTTCAGATGCCCAGGTTGAAGTGGATAGGGATCATTCCCTTGCCATGATGTTTACTTCGGGTACCACGGGTAAACCCAAACCGGTTCTCCACACCCATTTTTCAATGAACAGCACCGCCATTGGCAACGGCATGACTTATTTTGTTCAACGGGATGATAACTACCTTATTTTTCTTCCCCTATATCATTCAGGCACCATGTTTTTATGGGCACCGTTCTATGCAACGGGTGCTGCCGGTACCATTATCAGAGATTTTAGGGATCCCCGCTGGATTATTGAAGCCATTGCCGCAGAAGGCGTAACCGATACACTTTTTGTGGTTCCCATTGCCATTGGCATTTTAAATGCCATTGAAAAGGGGGAGCTTGATCTGGATGCCTTTGATCTATCATCCTGGAAGTACATGGAAATAGGTGCCCAGCCGGTTCCCTTTGATATCATGAAACTTCTGGTTGAAAAACTGTCCTGTGCCGTGTCCAATATCTATGGCATCACCGAGGGCGGCGGTGGCGGTCTCTTTAACCTGTATCCAGAAGATGTTATGGACAAGCCCGGTTCCATCGGCAAACCCACCTTTGGGGTTGAGGCAAAGATCGTGGATCCCATGGGCGTTGAACTGCCCGATGAAGAGGTGGGAGAATTGGTATTCAGAACACCGCGCATGATGAGAGAATACTATTCCAATCCTGAAAAAACAGATGAAACCCTAAAAAATGGTTGGCTTTTTACCGGAGATTTACTAAAGAAAGATCGAGACGGGTACTTTTATATTGTGGACCGCATGAAGGATATGGTCACCAGTGGCGGTGAAAATATTTTCCCTGTGGAAATAGAAGATGCCCTCATGGATCATCCCGATATCGATGATGTTGCCTGTATCGGATATCCCGATGAGCGATTGGTGGAAATTGTTCTGGCTGTGATTCAGCTAAAAGAGGGCCGACAATTGAGTGAGGAACAAGTAATTGACTTTGCTAAGTCAAAACTTTCTTTGTACAAGGTGCCCCGGAAAATTATTTTTGACCAGGTACCTAGGAACCCCACCGGGAAATTGATGAAGCCCCAGTTGCGAGAGAAGTTTACCGGCCGAAAAGAGGCCTTTAAAGCACTGGTTTAACGTGTAACGAATATGCCCTGTTCCCAATTGACCTGAGAGAACCAATTGACCTGAATCTGGATCGCTGATACTTCAATATGCTTTAGTTTTGCTTAAAATTTCAAAAGTTGAAACCAGTGCTGGAACATTTTGTTCGGGCACTGAAACTGATAAAAACTTTTTAATGGAAAGGAACTTAAGTATGAAAATCCGGACATTGTTACTATTATTGCTTGTTTTAATGGTGAGTTCTTTTATGTTCATTTCTCCTGTTCTCGCAAAGAAAAAGCCCTCCCTTGACAAATGGAAACCTGATTTTGATCCAAAGGGTGCCAAGTACAAATGTATTGTTTCCAATGTGTCCACTCCGGGACTTGTGGGAACCCTGGCCGGTTTTGAAATCCGTGATGAAGTCTGGAAAAGAACAAAGGGCCAGATTTATGTGGATTTTAAACCCTACTCCATGCTGGGCGGTGAGGTTGAAGTTCTCAATATGCTTCAGATGGGTGCAGTTCAGGGAATGGGCGTTTCCTCGGTGGCCTCCACAAACCTGGGACCCCGATTTGGGGTGGTGAACCTTCCCTTTCTTGTGAATTCCTTTGATAAGCTTGAAAAATTTATCAATAATAAAAAATTATTCAATCATTTCCTCATGGCAATGGATCATCAGGGGATTACCGGATTGGATATTACCGGTTACGGCAACTATGGCTGGGCCACAACCGTTCCGGTGAGAGATATTGAAGATGCCAAAGGGGTAAGATTTAGAATTGCGGAAGCTGCCGTGAATCAGCTCAGTTACAGAAACTGGGGATTTAATCCTGTTTCCATGCCATGGCCTGACGTGCCGGTGGCACTGAAACAAGGTGTTATTACAGGGCTTGATCACACCCTTACGGTGTGTAATGTGACCAAAAAATTTGAAGTTGCCAAGTATTTTACCCAGATCAATTATGCCCAGGGGCTGTTTATCTGGATTTTTAATAAGGCCTGGTTGGCCAAGCTTCCTGCTGATTTAAGAGAGGCGTTTGTTTCAAGTGTTCACGATATCTCTGCTGCAAGCCGCGTAAAGTCTTTGACCGAAGAGAATACCAATATTGAAAAGGCAAAAGCTGCAGGCGTTGAATTTTTTCAGCTGTCTGATGCTGACATGGCAACCCTTGCCCAGCAGAGCCAGGGAACCTATGAGAAGTATGCCCCTGAAATTAATCAGATTTATCCCAATGATACCTATAAGCCGGATAATTTCTTGAAAGAAGTTCAGGATTTTTTGAAATAATCGCTATTCGCGATTAAAAATAAATCGTTAATATTTAATCAGGACTTGGTTTATGCTTAGGAAAATGTTCAAAACTATTGATAATGTGGTGAGCCAGATTGAAGAGTGGACACTTTTTATCATTGTTATTGCGGCGCTATTGTCTCTTTTTGCGAATGTGGTATTGCGTTACGGGTTTAATTACACCCTGGCCTGGAGTGAGGAGTTGGTTCGTATTGTGATCATTTACTCAACCTTTGTGGGTGCCAGTGTAGCCGTCAAGCAGCGAGCCATGATTCGCATTGATGCGGTCGTACAGATTTTTCCAAAGCTTAAACCGGGTCTGACGGTTTATACCAGTCTTCTCATGCTCTTTTTCGCCGGGATGATGGTATATTACGGGTATCAAATGACCCACCTGCAATACATTACCCATCAAAAAACTATTATCATGCAGATACCGCTTGTGGTTGTCTATGCCATCATGCCCGTCATGGGCGTGATGGTCAGTATCCGCACTGTCCAGGTGATGATTCAAGATTTCAAATCCAGAAAATAAAAGGACGTTTTTTTCATGCAGCTCAGTGATCTGATTATTCTATGTATTCTTCTGGGGTTTATGACCACCTATGTGCCGGTCTTCCTTTGTCTTTTTTTCACCGCTTCCATCGGGTTCTTTTTTTTTCTGGACATACCCCTGGCGCTTATGGCCCAGACCCTGTTTCGAAGTCTTGACAAGTTTTCCCTTGTGGTGGTGCTTTTTTTTATCCTTTGCGGGAATATCATGGCCAAGGGAAAGATGGTTGAAAAACTGATGAATCTGGCCAATGCCCTTGTCAGTTGGCTGCCCGGAGGACTTGGTATGGCAGGCGTTATCGGCTGCGGGCTCTTCGGTGCTATCTCCGGATCAACCGTTGCCACGGTGGTGGCCCTGGGGGGCTTTATGATCCCGGCATTGATCAAAAACGGGTATGACGAGGATTATACCCTGGGACTGATGACCACCTCCCCGAATCTCGGGGTGATTATCCCGCCGAGTATTGCCATGATTTTTTATTCCATGATCAGCAATCAGTCACTGGAAGGGCTGTTTATCACGGGATTTGTTCCCGGGATTTTGATTATCCTCTGTGTCTGTATTTATACGTTTTTGCTCTATCGGAAGAGGGATGACATCCAGCGACTGCCCGCCCCGAATTTTGCTCAATTGTTTCATATTTTCAAGGAGGGGTTCTGGGCGGTCATGCTCATTGTGATCATCTTTGGCGGTATCTTTTCAGGGTTGTTTACAGCCAATGAGGCCGCAGTCGTGGCAAGTGTGTATGCATTCTTTGTGGAGTACTTTATTTATAAATCCATGCGGTTTGCAGATATCAAAAGTGTGACCATAAGCTCTGCGGTTACTTCGGCTACCTTGCTGTTGATTGTGGCATCTGCCACCTGTTTTGGCCGGTATCTTACCTTTGAAAATATTCCCAACCGGGTGGCCGAGGTGGTGGTGGCCAATATCAGTTCTCCCATTGTGTTTTTGCTAGCCATGAATGTCCTGCTGCTGATCATCGGCATGTTCATGGATATCATATCCGCCACCTTGATTCTGGGGCCTGTTTTTATCCCCCTTCTGGGACCCTTTAACGTGGATCCCATGCATTTTGGTCTGATCATGACCGTAAACCTGGCCATTGGATACTGCACCCCGCCCATGGGTGTCAGCCTTTTTATCACGGGGGCTCTGGCCAAGCGGGACATTATTTACGTGTCCCGGGCCGTCATGCCCTTTTTGGCCATCCAGATCGGGGTGCTTTTCTTTTTGACCTATTGTCCGAGTATTGTGCTTTTCTTGCCCAAGCTGTTCGGATACTATTGATCCGATACGATTGATCCGATACTATCGGTCTAAAATTAAAAAGCCCGACATCAGAAATTTTCTTTTCTGATGCCGGGCTTTTTTTAAATTTGTTCGTTAAATACCCTTGTCCACAATGTTCTGATCGTGGAGAAGTCGTTCCTGGATTCCCTTGGAAATTTCCCAGTTTTTTTCAAAATCGTCCCAAAAAACCTTGTCGTTTTCCTTCCAATTCTTACCAAAGCGCAGGTTAAAGTGGCTGCCCAGTTTTTCAAATAATAGTTTCCAGGTGGGTTTTCCTTCATTTCGGGCCCCCAAAAGATCATTGATCAGGGTATCCAGATCGCTTAAATGTTCCTTGGACAGGTAGGAAATGGCCCCTTTTTTAATGGATTCCATCAGGGATTCGGGGTTCAGGGAATTGGCTGTGAGCATCACAGCCGGTATATCGCGGCGGACGCACTCTTCCAAAAGTTTAATCCCTCTCACCCCCATGATATCAAGTATGGCCAGGTCATACCGGGTTTGGAGGATCATTTCCGAGGCGGTTTCATAGTCCTGGGCAATATCAACTTTTGCCGGATCAAGGATTTCCTGTATGGTTTCAATTACATCCCATTCATCATCCACGGCCAATATGTGTTTGCCCTTGAGAAAAGAGGTATTTTTTGTCATATGGGGGTCTCCTATGATTTTATTTAATCTATAATAAGGTATAAATATAAGTTCTTATCTTATTATTTTGTGTTTTTTGACTTTGCACTATAATAATTAATCATATTCATTTTTTTTCCTAATTTAAAAAATTATCGGAACCGGATTGAAAAGTCAAGATAATAAGACCTCAAAATTAATTTGGATGACCCCTTTTCATGGGATAGGATGATTTCAGGAGGACAGGAGGACAGGAGGACAGGAGGACAGGAGGACAGGAGGACAGGAGGACAGGAGGACAGGAGGAGTAAGTCAGAAGCCAAGTGTCTGGGGAAACTTTATATAAAGAATACCAGAATCGGTTTTAATTGGCAAGGTGGGTGATTTGAACCTTCAGGATGGTTCCATATGAATCGGGAAAATGAAATCAAAGAAATGAAACCAGAGGTAAAAAAAACAGAAGTAAATGGTTGGGGGAGGATCACCTGTTCGTCACCGGCCGGGGTGGGCTGCAGCGTAATGACAGGTTAATTTTACAGCTTCTAAAATTTCGTTACGCTAAAAGCCGTGAACTGCGGTCCAGTGGGTCCTCAAACAGCACGGCTTTCTTAACGCTCCACTGCATTAAGAATCTGTACAAAATTGCTGTCAATTGTACGCTTGCAACCCACCCCGACCTCTGCTGAAACGCCGGCCAATCGAGCGCCCATTGCTTTAAATTTATGATCATCATATAGGAATACATCGAATATATGATAAGGAGGGCCTGGATAGAGACAACAGGGTTTTCATATCAGGCAATTTGATCTGACAAAAAAAGGATTGAAACAGGCTTGATGGACTCGTAAAAAGTAATAATTGTGATATAATCGCCTGATTTTATGGATAATTCACACATTTTCCTATTGACTTTTTGTTAGTGGTTTTGTATAATATGGCCTATATTATCAACATGTTAAGGCTAAGCTAATGATCCGTATAAATGACCACAATCAGATGAATCTTTTTGATCCTTGGAATTTCTTGAGTCCCAAACGTAGGAAAATGCTTGATCAGTCCTGGGCAGGTCTTTTTCAAAAAGAGATTCTCCGCTCACTTCCTATTGACCTTGTCAAACCCTATTTTTCAAGAGTGACAGGACGTCCTACAAAAGAGCTATACACCATGCTCGGTGTCCAGTTACTCCAGCAAGCCCATGATCTTACAGATGAGGAGGCTGTTCATCAACTCCTATGAAAGGACCTCGTTTATGACCTTGCTTAGTTCATCCCTGGTTGTAGGTTTTATTACAAAACCTGAAAAACCGTAATCCCTGAAATTGGCAACTACTGGATCATCAAAATAACCTGTGATAATTATCCCCTTAACATCAGGATTAATTTCAAGAAGTTTTTTCATGGCCGCCTGACCACCCATTCCAATTTTATTGGTTAGATCTAAAATCACCACATCAAAGGGTTCTTTTGATTCCATGGCCTTTGTATAAATTTCAACAGCCTCTTTGCCTTCAATGCAGGTTTCAACATCATATCCCAATCTGTTAATTACCTTACCCAGAAACTTCCTGATCGCTTCTTCATCATCCATTAAAAGAATTTTCCCTGTACCAGTAGCAGATTGTTTTACAGGCTTTTGTGCTGTAAGTTTTTCCTCTGATTCTTGAAGGTCTGGTTCTTTGACAGATAAAGCCGGCAGATAAACCGAAAAGGTCGATCCTGTTTTTGGTTCAGATTCTCCGGTGATTAATCCTCCGTGTTTTTGAATGATGGAATAACTGACTGTAAGCCCAAGCCCCTGTCCTTTATCAGTTCCCATATCTTTTGTTGAAAAATAAGGATCAAATATTTTTTCAAGGTTTTCATTTGATATTCCCCATCCCTGGTCTTTGAAGGATATTTTAATATATTGGCCCTGGTTTAATGTAAGATAGCCTTCTTCGGCTATATCAATATTTTCGCATGATACCGTGAGTTGTCCATTATCATCCATTGCTTCTTTTGCATTGACGACTATATTACGGACAACCTGTTTGATCTGACCTTCATCAATATTTACGAGTCTGATATCAACGGCCATGGAAATTTTTTGCGTGATGTTAGATCCATTCAATACTGAAATAACCATATCTTTTAGCAAATCATTGATGGCCATCATTTTCTTAGCCGGATCACCACCTTTTGAAAAGGTAATCAGCCGTGCAGCCAAATCCTTTGCTTTGATACATGCTTTTTCGGCTTCCTTGAGACTTTCAGATGTTTCAATCTCAAGGTTTAGATCATCCTGAGCTAAAGAGATATTACCCATCACCACATATAAAAGGTTATTAAAATCGTGAGCAATGCCACCAGCAAGGGTTCCGATGGATTCAAGCTTGTGAATTTTCAGGACTTCTTTCTGCAATTTCTTTTGATCGGATATATCCATGATATTGCCAATAACTTTAACAACCTTGTGATTTTCTATAATTGCCTCAGCTACCGTGCGAACCCATATCCGTCTTCCTTTTGGGGTTTTGAAGGGAAATTCTAAGTCGTATGATTGCCCTTTCTCGATGCAATTTTCAAAAGCGTCCATAATAACCGGACGATCTTCCGGCTCATAACATTCAATGCTCCTTTCAACATTTTCCATCAAGACTGGTAGGAATTCGGCCCTCTGAAGATCATGGATTCGATACATTTCATCCGTCCAAAACATGGTTTGTTTTTCCACATCCCATTCCCAACCACCAACTTTTGTCAATTCTTGAGTTGACCGCAAAAGCGCTTCACTCTTTTTAAGAGTTTCCTCAGCCTGCTTTTGCTCTGTAATATCTGTGGCGATATGTATAATTTCTTTGAGTTTTGACTGGTCGTCAAAAACTGGCGTGCATGAAACGAGAAAAAAACCTCCCAGAGTTTCTACTTCCATCTCTTCAATTTCAATTTTGCCTGTTTTTAAGAGCTTTTGAACTGGGCACGATTCTGGCGGAGAGACCGACTTGGGGTCATGAAAAATCTGATAGCATTTTTTACCTTTAAGATCATTGGCAGTTTTTTCTGTTATCTTTTCAGTAGCAAGGTTGACAGAAAGTATGTTTTGTTCAGGGTCCAAAATTATTATAGATTGACCGATTGCCTGATAAATTTTCTCCAGATAATTCTTTTCATTTACAGTTTTCTTTAATGATTGAACCTCTTGTACCAAGTCTTCATAGCTATGTTTTCCAGCCATGTAATCCCCTTTTTTGTTGAATTTAAATTTGGGATTTGAACTGTAGAATACTTGTCATATTCCGCTCTCCCTAAATCATCAGAATGCGTTTAATATTCTGATAAAATTCAGTGTACGGTGTATTATGTCAAAAAGTAAATAAATTTTCACGAATTTAATTCATTTATATGGGAAGAAGTAAAATTAAATAAACCAAAATCCCATGAAACTATATTGGAGATATTACGTAACAGACACGGCAAACCATTATTAAAATTTTCACATCATAATCCACAACTGATTTCCGCCTAAAAAAAATCTTATGATGTGTTCGTTGTTTCGGTTAAATATTCAGATGGTCTAATATCTTTTCGGCAGCAACAACCTTACATTCTAACATATCGACAATTTTTTCCTGTGCTTTTATTAAATATTCTTGATTTTTTTCTATGGCTTCAATAACACTGCATAGGTTTTCAATTGCATCTTGAAACAAGGTAACCGAAACCCCATTCATTGAAATCCGATTCCCGTTCTGATTTTGCCGAGGTGACATTTGGTTGTTATTGTTAAAATGAGATCTAAGATTTTTGTGTTGATGATTATTGTCATGATTTTTTTGTGGTTTTGATATACGTTGTTTTTCATTTTTGCCGTTACGAAGTCCATCAAAGAAGTCATCCATAATGATAGTTCCATTGCGATTATTCGTTTAAATTTAGGGCTAATAAATGATTACACGGCTAAATATTGATGAAAGCCGATTATATAAATTGAAACTATATGAAAATTGATTAGCATTGTTTACGATAACTGTAAAGGAATTTGAAATCCATCACAGCTAATCTTATAAAGTGAGGGATTGATATTTATTCTCTTCCTTATCGGTCCCAAGCACATTGCAGTACTGTCTGAAAAACTGGCTTCTTCCACTGGTCACTATGGTTAGTTTGAATTTTTCTGACAAAAAGAGGGACGGTAGAGCAAAGTCATGCAAGCCGTAATTAAAATATTCTTCCCAGATTCCATTACATTCCCAAAATAGTCAGAGTCAAGAATAACTTGCATGAATCTTGATTCTTCAATTGTTCAACA
The DNA here is from genome assembly GCF_055382125.1 of Desulfoconvexum algidum. NCBI lineage: Bacteria > Pseudomonadati > Thermodesulfobacteriota > Desulfobacteria > Desulfobacterales > Desulfobacteraceae > Desulfoconvexum > Desulfoconvexum algidum. The sequence continues at coordinate 1,871,142 of NZ_AP042394.1, forward strand.
ATTCAAACGGTATCATTAAGTTTTTAAAGAAGTAATTTTGGGGGTGCCATCCAGGAGAAGACTATAACGTATAATCCGGGTATTTCAAAATAAATGCTGACCACAACAACATCTGGCATGGGAAATTTTTCTCCAAGATGAATTTCATAGGCAACTCTATATAAAGAGAGGTGGTTAGTTCATGTACGGAATTCTGGAATCAAATCCACTATGCTTTTTGATTCATGGTGTTTAAAACTTGGTAGACAATGTTAAAAAAATAATAGGTCCACCTGATTTTGCACCCATAATACATCTGCCCTTTGCCAAAGAAATTTTTAACTTGCTGCTCAGAGAAACTGTTATTTTCATTGGAGAGCAGGTTGCCTTGCAAAGCGGCTGCTTTTGTATTAAATTATCAGGCAACTTCATCCAACAAAATAAGGGGCGGGGGCCATTGGGTGTTGTCGGATAAAAAGGATTGACGGAGAAAAGGGGAGTCTATATGGTGGGTTTGAATATGAGAACTTGTCTGTCAAAACAAGAGAAGGACCATGGATTTAAACGATAAAGTATTCAAAGCTGGTGTTGTTCAATTTGATATCATCAAAGGACAGATAGACGCCAATATGGAGGTGGTCCTGGCAAATCTTGGCCAGCTTGCTTCCCGGAATGTTTCTCTGGCAGTTCTGCCCGAGATGTTTTCCTGTGGATTTGATAATACGCGTTTAAAAGAACATGCTTGTCAAACCGGTCCGATTCTGGACCGCCTTTCCAGATTTGCAAGGGCCCATGATATGGCCATTACTGGCAGCCTTCCAGAACTTGAAAACGGGATTGTCTATAATACCCTTTATTTTATGGACACAAACGGATCGGTTAAGGGGTGTTATCGGAAACTGCATCTGTTCCGTTTGACCGATGAACACCTGTTTTATGGTGCCGGAGACAAGGTTATGACCCTTGATACCAGTCTTGGGCGAATCGGTCTGATGATCTGTTATGATTTAAGGTTCCCGGAGCTTGCCCGGCAACTTTTTCTGGCGGATGCGCAAATGGTGATTATTTCTGCCCAATGGCCCAAACCCCGGCAGAACCACTGGCGTTCTCTGACGGTGGCCCGGGCCATTGAAAATCAATTGTTCATGGTGTGTGCTAACCGGACAGGGAGGGATGAAGATTTGGTCTTCCCGGGCATGTCCATGGTCGTGGATCCTTTGGGGCAAATCCTTGCGGAGGCCGGGCAAACAGACCAGGCCGCTGTGGCAACCATTGAAATTGAGCAGGTGGCCCGGGCGCGTCAATTGATTCCTTGTATTATGGACAGAAGATCCGATATTTATGGCTAAAAAAAAGGAAATGAAATTATTGAAGGTGTTGGCCGGATCAATTATGGGGAGGCATGCAAATTAAGGTTTTTGAATTTAACCTCTTCCAGGGATATCCTGAGCTGTGCCATGGGGTGTTTGCCCGGTCAGGTGGTGTCAGTTCGGGTTGTTTTGATTCTTTGAATCTTGGGTTGAGTGTGGGAGATGATCCGGCAGCCGTCAAGGAAAACAGGCGTCGCATGTTGGAAAGATTGGGAATCTTGCAGGCGGTTTATCTCAACCAGGTCCATGGGAAAACCATCCATGTGTTAAGTGAAGATAACCTTCGGACACCCAGTGTTGCCGATGGGGTGGTAACAGATATGCAAGGGGTGGGTCTTGTGATCCAGGTGGCAGACTGCCAGGGTGTTTTGCTCTATGATCCAAAACGAAGGGTGATTGCCAATGTTCATTCCGGATGGCGGGGCAGTGTTCAAAATATTATCGGAGATTGCATTGATGTGATGACAGGTCGGTTTCACTGTAACCCGAAAGATATCAGGGCAGGGATTTGTCCCTCTTTAGGCCCTTGCTGTGCCGAGTTTGTAAATTACAAGGATGAAATCCCTAAAGGTTTGTGGGGGTATAAACTGCCGGACAAGTTGTTCTTTGATTTCTGGAAACTATCCTGTGATCAAATGACGGCAAAAGGGGTGAGGCAAGAGAATGTTGAAATAATGAATTTTTGTACCCGGTGCAACACGGATAAATTTTATTCCTTTCGCCAGGCGAAGAAAACCGGCAGGTTTGGCTGTGTCATTTCACTCAAATAATAAGGAAAAACGGGTGTCAGGATAGAATAGGATAGGCCGGCAGTGATTTTAATCTATAAATTTATGAGCAGACCAATGGAAACAGAAAAGAAAATATTTTTAACCCAGAACGTTACGGCATCGGGATGAGCTGCCAAATTGGATCCAGGGACACTGGATCGAATTGTATCAGGGCTTGAGATCCAATCCCATCCGGATTTGATTGTGGGGCTTGCAACGCCTGATGATGCAGGCGTTTTTCGACTAAATGACCAGACCGCACTGATCCAGACCCTGGATTTTTTAACGCCGGTCACGGATGATCCCTATGAATTCGGCCAGATTGCTGCGGCCAATGCCCTAAGTGATGTATATGCCATGGGCGGAACACCTTTGACGGCGATGAATATAGTTTGTTTTCCCAGTGTTGACCTTCCCGAGGATGTTCTTGCACAGACATTAAAGGGGGGGCAGGATAAGATTAATGAGGCAGGTGCCATTCTTGTGGGCGGCCATTCCGTGGATGACCCGGAATTTAAATATGGTCTTTCCGTCACGGGGATTGTGCATCCTGACCGCGTGTTAACCAATTCAAATGCCAGGGTAGGTGATGCCATTATCCTGACCAAACCCATTGGAACCGGTGTTATGTCAACGGTTATCAAGGCCAAACTGGCAGAAACAAGCCAGATCCAGGGAGCGGTTTCAGTTATGTCGCGGCTCAATCGCTATGCAGCCGAGGTAATGAAGGAGTTTCATGTCCATGCCTGTACCGATGTGACTGGGTTTGGACTTGCCGGTCACCTGATCGAAATGGCCCGTGGCGCAAAAAAACATATATCCCTCTATTCCCAAAAGGTCCCACTGCTGGAAGGTGTGTTCGACTTTGCCAGCATGGGACTGGTTCCGGCAGGTGCCCATAAAAATCGGGCATTTTTCAAGGACCTGACAAGGGTTTCTCCCAGCATGGACCGGGCCCTGGCGGATCTGATGTTTGATCCCCAGACATCGGGTGGGCTTTTGATCAGTTTGAAAAAAGAGGAGGCTGCCTTTTGTGTCTCGCAAATGGAGAAAAAAGGAATAAATGCTACGATTGTCGGTGAGGTCAGCAAAGAAAGCAGTACCGGATTTCTGGATATAATTTAATGCTTTTTTCACATTGACTTGATCTGATGCATATGATATTTGCTTTTCAGAATATTTGATCTTTGTAAAGTTAAAGACCTAATCCTTAGGGATGGTAAACGAGGAGAGGCAAAGAGATGAAAAAGGAAACAGGCAAAACCGTAAGAGAACTGGGATATTTTGCCAGTCTCGGCATGTCGGTTGCGCTTTCGATTTTTATCGGTCTTGGCCTGGGAATTTGGCTGGATAAAAAATTTGATACAGAACCTGTTCTGTTGTTTGTGGGGCTGGCACTCGGCATTGCGGCTGGCTTTTCCAACATTGTCAGGGCAGGGAAAAAAGGACAGAAGTATTAATGCAGGATCTTGAAAAAATTGTTAATTTTGTCACCAAATCCAATTGGCTGCTGCTCATCGCAACCAGTTCCTTGGCATTGATGACAACACCGACAAAGGTCTCTTTGGGGGTTTTGTTGGGGGGGCTGATTGTGGCCATAAATTTCCAACTTTTAAAGAAAACCGTTGTTAATAATTTTCGTCCCGATGTGGTATCAGAAAAAGGGGGTTCCTTTATAGGGAATATCCTGGTGAAATACTATATCCGATTTGTGATAAGCGGGGGACTTATTTTCCTGCTTATATCAAACCATATTGTTCATCCGTTAGGACTTTTGGCGGGCCTTTCGGTGGTTGTTGCAAGCATGTTTCTGGCAACTATGCTTGAGTTAATGAGATTATTTTTCAAGGAGGCGGTATAAGGTGGAACATCCATATTTGTTACTAACGTCGTTGTTTGGAATGCTGGGAATGGGAGAATGGGCTGCAGCCCATCCACATGTTACTTATATGTGGTTGGCCATGGTCATATTGATATTTTTTGGCTGGATTGCGGGGAAGAGCGTTTCCATGGTCCCGAAAACTGCCCAGAATGTTTTTGAAGTACTGATTTCAGGTCTTGAGGAGTTCATGGTAACGGTTACCGGAGATGAAGGCAGAAAATCTTATCCCCTGGTTCTAACCATCTTTTTGTTTGTTCTTTTGGGCAACCTCATGGGGCTGGTACCTGCATTTTTTCCACCAACAGCCAATATCAATACCACCCTTGCCCTGGCTTTGATTGCTGTTCTTTGGAGTCATGTGGTGGGTGTCCAACGCCATGGCATCAAATATATCAAGCATTTTCTGGGACCTGTTCCCGCAATGATCCCCTTGTTTTTTCCCATTGAGGTTATCGGACATACGGCCAGGGTTCTATCGCTTACCTTCCGTCTGTTTGGAAACATGGCAGGCCATGAGCTGGTTGTCGGGATCCTTCTGGGGCTGGGCGGCATGTTTTTGGCACCGCTTCCGGTTATGGCCCTGGGCGCTTTTGTGGCCCTGGTACAGGCATTTGTATTCTTTCTCTTGTCCACCATGTACATTGCCGGTGCAATAGAGGAATCGCATTAATCAGGTTGTTTTACGGGAACTTGGAAGAAGCCCCCGTTATTATTTATATTAATTAATTGTAATAAGGAGTAACAAATGGAATTTCTAGTTGGTAGTGTATGGGCAGCAGGTCTTGCAATTGGTATTGCCGCATTTGGTTGTGGTATTGGTCAGGGTCTGGGTCTTGCGGGTGCAATGAGTGGTATTTCAAGAAACCCTGAGGCAGCTGGTAAAATTCAGGTTAACATGCTGATTGGTCTTGCCATGATCGAGTCTCTTTGTATTTATGCATTGGTTGTATCCCTTATCCTCATGTATGCCCATCCTGCTCTGAAAGGCGTTATCGCTGCAGTAGCCGGTCACTAAGCCATACCATAGGACGAAAAAAGTTTTTACTTTAAAGGTGCAGGGCATTTACGCTCTGCACCTTTTTTTGTTTTAAGGGAATATTGCCGATTTTACTTGCCTGAGTTTGGTATACCTGATATGTTTTGGATCTGTTTAGGTGTTATTTGCCATAATTTCGGTATAAATTAATTTTGGCCGGTGGGAAGGTGGGTAATGAAAAACGAGTCAATTGAGCTTCAAGGTGGGGCCAAGCAAAAAGAATCAGAACCACTGGTTCGTCAATCCTTTCGTATCCCAGTCGCTGAGAAAGAATCCGTTCACGTTATTATTAAACAAAACCGGTATCGTGTGTCCAATATCAGCCAGGGAGGCGTTGGCATCAGTTCTGATCGTCTGTTTGGTTTTAAATTCGGTGAAATTTATACCGGCTGTGAATTGATATTGCGAAATCAAAGATTCAAGGGACTGACCGGTAAAATTATTCATTATTCCCCTTCAGCATCCGGGCCATTGGAACATGGGATTCAATGGGTAGGTCTTGATGGGGAACAAAGGCATTCCTTTGATGCTGTTTTTTTAGAAATGAAGTCCCGTGTCCTTGAAAACAATGACCGAAATATAAGCAAGGGCTGAAGACTGGAAAAATGGTAGAGAAAAAAAATATTATGGACAGTATCCTGGGTCATGATGACCAGGAATTTGCAGGCCGGACTCGAGAACTGGATTGCCTCATCTATCGCAATGATGGTGGGATGAAAAAGAAAAAAGTGACCGGGGCGGTGGAAAAATCCTGGAAAGTCTCAAGGGACAATGTGTCGGTTGAGATCTGGGACAGCAAGGCAAAGATTAATGTAAAGGTATCCCCTGGAACTGGTCCCAATATTTCCATGAAACGGATTGCCAGTATTGTTGTTGACGCTATTCTTGAGGAATTGAAAAAGGAGGGATAGGGGTGGTTATTATCTGTCCGAAGTGTGCCAGAAAGCTTAAAATAAATCTGGACATGGTCAAAGCTCATATTGATTCTGGAAAAACAGTTTCTGCAACCTGCAGAGCGTGTAAATATAAATTTCCGGTATTGATGGATCAGCTGGTTGATAGCTCATCCAATGAAAAAGAGGGCAACAGGGCTGAGGCCAGAAAAATTTGTATAACCCTTAGCAAAGGGGGGGTGGGAAAGACAACCACCAGTGTGAATCTCGGGGCTGGGCTTGCCCTGGCCGGGTACAAGGTTTTGCTGGTGGATACAGACACCCAGGGACAATCCTCCTACATTCTGGGGAAGAAACCCAAGGCCGGATTAACAGAACTTTTGACCAAGGAGTTGACCCCGGATGAGTGTGTTGTTCAGGCCAGAAAAAACTTGTGGCTCCTGAGTGGTGGAAAATCTCTTGCCGGTGTGAAACGGATTATTGACCGGAAAAGTTTCGGTGCTGAATGGACCCTGTCCGAAGCTATGAAACCTTTGGACCATCAGTATGATTTTATTCTCATTGACACCTCTCCCGGTTGGGATCAGCTCATTGTAAATGTCTTGTTCTATGCCACGGAGGTCCTGGTGCCGGTGGCCCTTGAAGTCATGCCATTGCATGGACTTTCAGAATTTATGAAAAGTCTTGGCTCCATACAAAAATATCGAAATGAAATCAGTTTAAAGTATATTGTTCCCACTTTTTTGGATACCCGGATAAAAGGACCCCAGCGACTGTATTCCGAACTCAAAAAATTATACCCCGAATATATGTGCACTCCGATCCGGTACAGTGAAAGTCTGGCCGAGGCACCTTCCTTCGGGAAATCCATTTTTGAATTTGCTCCGGGGTCCACGGCCTCCGCAGATTATCGGGCGCTTATAAGAAAAGTGAGCATGAATGAGAGCGCCCTTCTTTAAGGACCACAAATAAAGTTGATGTAATGACGAGCCCAACTATACTATGGGGACAGGGAAAAAATGAATGGGCCTGAAATCACGAATTATTACTATTGTTGTCTTTGCATGCAGCATTATTAACTTGTTCTTGTGTTTCTATATCACCGAGCAAATAAAAACCCTTGAATTTCAGAGTCTGCGTATCAAAATCGATAAAGCAGCATATATGATGCGGCTTGTTAATGCCAGGCCCCTTTATAATGTGGACAAAGAAACATTGAGGGTTAATCTGGAGACCTTTTTTGATGATCCAAATATGAAAAGTATTTTCATCCAGGAATCTGAAATTGACCTGGATCTCCATTTATCTCGTGAATTTAAATCCAAAGGATTGGAAATTCAAAAAAGTTTTTTTATTTACCACAAAGGCCTTAAACTGGGTAAAATGAAGGTGGTTTACTCCACCAGCCTCATTGAAAAAAAGTTGGCGGGTTTTCGAAATCAAATGCTCTATTTTACCTTTACGATAACCCTGTGCCTTGCCCTTATTCTTACCCTTCTCATTCACAAATTGATGCAGCCCGTGACCAAACTGACCCAGGCGGCATCTGAAATAGCTGCCGGGAATCTTGAACGGGAAATTGAAATAAACGGGGTAGGAGAAATTGGTGACCTGGCCCGGAATTTTTCATCCATGCGGGATGCGATTCAAGAGAAAATCAATGACCTGGCCTTGACCAATAAAAACCTTGAGGCTGAAATATGTTTAAAAGAAGAAAATGAAAAGAAAATTCTCCATCAAAGCATATGTATCTCTTCGGTAAATACTTTTTTCCAACGCTCCATGCTGGCAAAATCCTATAGGGAAGTTGCTGAGTTGTTTATTCCCATTGCCCTGGCAATTATTCCCAGCCGATATTGTTTTGTCGGCGAACTTTCTGGAGATGAGCCTGGTCAAATCGAGATGCTGGCTGTCTCAGACGGAGTCATGGCAGACTGCCCCCTGGACATGGGACATAATCCCCTGGTTCAGGGGAAGGAGCTCCGTGGTATCCTGGCCCGGGTAATTTTTGAGAAGGTTTCCCTGATCTCCAATGACCCTTCTTCCCATCCTGATTTTGTGGAAATACCTGAAAACCATATCCCCATTGACTCTTTTCTTGGGGTTCCCATAAAATTGGGGGCAACGGTGAAAGGCATTGTGGCCTTTGCCGGAAAGGAAAACGGGTATGATGAAGGCGATAAGGAATCGGCCCAAATGCTTACCGTTGCACTGATTGAAGCCTTGAGTCTTAAAAAGAAAGAAGATGAAAAGCGCACGCTTGAAGAAATGATGGTGCAATCGGAAAAAATGGTTTCCCTTGGGGGCTTAGCTGCCGGAATGGCCCATGAAATCAACAATCCCTTGGCCGGTATTTTGCAAAATTCCCAGGTGATCCAAAATCGCCTTAAAACAAAATTACCTGCCAATATCGCAGCTGCCCGGCAAACGGGGATAGACCTTGATCTCCTTGAAACCTATATGGAAAAAAGGGGCATCTTTAAAATGCTCGATTCCGTTCTGGATGCAGGCAAACGGGCTGCTGCCATTGTCTCAAACATGCTGTCTTTTTCCCGGAAAAGTGCTTCGGGGTTTGTTCCGGAAGATATCGGCCTCTTACTGGATCAGACCCTTGAACTGGCTGAAAGTGATTATAATCTGAAAAAGCGGTTTGACTTTAAAAAAATAGAGATCAAAAGAGACTATGCAAAGGGGTTGCCCCGAATTTATTGTAAAGCCAGTGAACTTCAGCAGGTATTTTTCAATATTTTGTCCAATGGTGCCCAGGCCATGATGGGGATCGAAGAAACACGAGTTTCCCCTTGTTTCGTTTTGAAAATATTTAAGGAAGATTCAATGCTCTGTGTCCAGATCAGGGACAATGGCCCGGGCATGGCCCCTGATACAAGAAAAAGAGTGTTTGAGCCGTTTTTTACCACTAAAATTGTGGGGGAGGGAACCGGGCTTGGTCTTGCGGTTTCCTATTTTATTATTACGGAAAATCATAAAGGCCATATTGAAGTAACTTCCCGCCCCGGCCAGGGGACAAGTTTCCTTATTAAACTCCCCCTTAACCTAAGAGGGAGTCAATAAACAAGGTTAACAGCACCTTTAAAGATCAGAGATTTCCTTACCCGTAATAACCTTGATTGAGCGTTCTGCAAGGATTTTCAAGGCTTTTTCAGGGTCGTCAAACCGGAAGATCATGATGGCATTTTTGCACTGGGGATTGGCAAAGGCATACATGTATTCCACGTTGACATCCTGTTCGCACAAGGGATCTAAAACCTTGTTCAGCCCGCCTGGTTCATCACTGACTTCAACGGCAAGTACCTGGGTTATTCCCACGGTAAACCCTTCTTTTTTCAAGGCAAGTTCTGCTTTCTCGTTGTCATTGACAATGAGTCTTAGAACGCCAAAATCTGTTGTGTCAGCAAGGGACAAGGCCCTGATATTCACATTGGCATCCCTGAGGATGGCTGTGACCTCTGCAAGGCGCCCCTCTTTGTTTTCAATAAAGATGGATATCTGTTTTGCAAGCATATGAGTTCTCCTCATCTTATTTTATAGGTTTTGGGTTTATAGCTTTCGGTTATCAATAACCCTGACGGCTTTGCCCTGGCTTCTTTGGATGGTTTTGGGTTCCACAAGCAGCACCTTTGCCGACACCCCGTGATGTTCTTTTATATTTTCGGAAATATGGGTTTCCATTGCCTGGAGACTTTTGATGTCGTCACTGAATAATTTTTCATCTATTTCAACTTTCACCGTCAGGGTGTCCAGGTTCTTTTTTCTGTCCACCACCAATTGATAATGGGGTAAAATTCCCTTGGTTTCCATGAGAACACTTTCGATCTGGGAGGGGAATACATTAACCCCCCGGATAATGAGCATGTCATCGCTCCGGCCCGATGGCTTGTTCATCCGTATATGGGTTCGACCGCAGGCACAGGGTTCAGAATTCAAAGAAGTGATGTCCTTGGTGCGATACCGGATGACCGGGAAAGCTTCCTTGGTAATGGAGGTAAACACCAGTTCCCCTGTTTCTCCATGGGGCAGGACCTCTCCTGTATCGGGGTCAATGATTTCAACAATAAAATGATCTTCAAACACATGGAGCCCCTTTTGCTCTTCAAGGCATTCAATGGAAACCCCGGGTCCCATGACTTCGCTTAGTCCATAAATATCAATGGCCTTTAAATGAAGTTTTGATTCCAGTTCCGCCCTCATGTTTTCTGTCCAGGGCTCTGCCCCGAAAATACCGGATTTAAAATGAAGATCCTTGAAATCAACCCCCATCTCCGCTGCGATTTCTGCAAGATGCAGAATGTAAGAGGGGGTGCCACATAGAATGGTGGGTTTAAAGTCCTGCATAATGGTGATCTGGCGTTTGGTGTTGCCGCCGGATACCGGGATTACGGCCATCCCTAATTTTTCTGCACCGTAATGGGCACCAATGCCCCCGGTAAACAAACCGTATCCATATGCATTGTGGAGTATGTCCCGGGAGGTTGCGCCGGCGGCTGAAAAACTTCGGGCGATAAGTTCTGCCCAGGTATGAATATCGTTTTGGGTATAGCCGACAACCGTTGGTTTTCCAGTGGTGCCCGAAGAGGCATGAATCCTGACAACCTGCTCCATGGGAACGGCAAACATATCATAGGGATAGTTGTCCCTCAGGTCCAGTTTGGTGGTAAAGGGGATCCGTTGAAGATCATTGAGACTTTTGATATCTTCTGGTTTTATTCCAGCCTTGTCAAAGGACTTCTTATAAAAGGGAACCGTGGCATAAATCCGTTCAATGGTGGCTTGAAGCCGTTTGAGTTGGACAGCCTCAATCTCTCGTCGGGGCATGGTTTCAAAAGTATGGTTATAAATGGGCATAGAGGGGTCCTTACTAAAGTAATTTCAGGCGTGCTTAGTTGAGCTCGCCTTTGAACACGGGTTTTCGTTTTTCCAGAAAGGCGGTGGTACCTTCCTTGGCATCTTCACTGACCATGGCGATCCCGAAACCGTCATTTTCTATTCTGCAGCCGGTTTCAAGATCAGCGGCCGTACCGTTCTGAATGACTTCCTTGGCAGCTCTCAGGGACACTTTTCCCTTGGCGGCAATCAAAGTGGCTGTTTTCAAGACTTCTTCCATCAGGGTTTCAGGAGAACAAACTTTGTTGGCAATTCCGTATTCAAGGGCTTTGTCTGCCCGGATATTTTTCCCGGTAAAGACCATTTCCTTGGCCCGGTTTTTTCCCACAAGCCTTGCAAGTCTCTGGGTACCGCCAAATCCGGGGATCAGGCCAAGGGTGATTTCAGGCAGACCAAAGACGGCTTTTTCCGAGGCATAGATAAAATCACAGGCCAGGGCGGCTTCGCTTCCCCCGCCCAGGGCAAAGCCATTTACCGCGGCAATGGCAGGGATGGGAAGATCTTCAATTTTTGAAAATATCTTCTGGCCTTTTCTTGAAAAAAACTTGGCCTGGAGGGGATTCATTTGTGAAAGTTCTAAAATATCAGCACCTGCCACAAAAGCTTTATCCCCCGCACCCGTGAGAATCAGTACCCGGATGCTGCTGTCATCGCGTACCATGTCAAGGGCCGTATTCAGTTCGTCGAAAAGGGCATTGTTGAGTGCATTCAAGGCTTTTGGTCTATTAAAAAAGATAGTGGCAATGTTGTTTTCGACCGTAAAAATAATGTTTTCAAAAGACATGATTTCTCCTTTCTTTTTGTATTAATATTGTTTGAATCATAATTGTTTTGGGTTTGTTGCGTTAATATATTTTTCAATCCCATCGGTAATGGCATGACATACGGTATTTCTATAGGATTCTGTCAGCAGTCGCTGGCATTCTCGTTTGTTGCTGATAAATGAGGTCTCAATGAGAATGGAAGGCATTCTGGCCCCCAAAAGTACATAGAAGGGGGCTTGCTTGACACCGTGGTCAACTATGCCTGAATATTTTTTTTTCATTCCCTGAATCATGGATTTATGCACATCATTGGCAAGTCTGGTTGATTCTTCAATCTTAGCATGTTTCATCAAATCGCTTAAAATATATTCAAGATCGGAGATATTTTTCTTGGAGGTGGCATTTTCCCTTGCGGCCACGGTAATGGACTGATCATCGGTTGCCAGGTTCAGTATATAGGTTTCAAACCCGGTGAGGCGTTTGTTTTTAGCGGCATTGCAGTGCAGGGAAATAAAAAGATCGGCCCGTTGGGTGTTGGCAATGGCGGTCCGCTCTTCCAGGGTTAGTTTTTTGTCTGTTGACCGGGTCAGTTCCACGGTGCAGTTGAGCCGGGTCCGCAGTTTTTTGGCAAGGTTTAAGGCAAGTTTTAGTACAATGTCTTTTTCCCAGACACCTTTGATATAGCCTGGCGCCCCTGGGTCTGGTCCGCCGTGGCCCGGATCAATGATGATTTTTCTGACCCCCAGTGCCAGCTGCCTTGCAATATCCGATGATCTGAGATTATCCGTGGTAATGCGTGAGGTTTTAAAGGGGCTCTTTGGATCTTTTTGGGCAATGGGTTGTTCCGGTGACCCATTGGACCCCTTGCCCCATACATCGATAATAATTCTAAAGGGGTCTTTTAATGAAAAAATTTTATAGTTTTCAAAGGATTTGATGTCCACCACCACCCGGACGGTATGGGGCAGGTATTGGCCGGCCCTGGTCTGATTTAACAGATTGTCGTTGATGGGAATATGCGCGGCAACATCCTTGCCCAGCTGGGTTTTTTCAATATCAATATAAAGTCTCTGAAATGGCTTGTTGATGGTGGGGTCCTTCTTCAGCAGCCGATGGGAATAGTTTCGTTCGCCCGAGGCGTTAATCACAATTCGGGTATATTCCGGATTGGACCAGAACCGCAGGTCAGTTACCAGGGTGTCACCCCTTGGTAGCGGTTGTTCAGGTTTTGCCAACTGGGTATCGGGTGCCTGGATATCGGTTGCCAGCATAGGGGACTGGGGTGGTTGGTTTTCTTCTGTTTCTTTGTCCTTTTCTGCTGCCAGTATCAGTTTTTCCAGGTCCAGGCTTGCCTGCTCCCGGTTAAATCGTTCTATTCGTACATCATTCCGGGTTTCTTCCTTTTTTGAGCGCAGGTGTTTGATCTGTCGTTGGACGGGGGTGGCGGCAATGGATTTGAGTAGAATTTTTGCCCTTCCGCTGTAGGCGCTTTTGGGGTATTTATTTCTAATCCGGGTCAAAAGATCAATGGCCCGGGATTTATGAGTCTTATTTTTGGATCGGTTGAACAATTGGAGAGAGAGTTCTGCTGCCTTGTACATGCCGGCGGGTGCCCAGGAACTTTTTGGGTAAACTCTGTAGATGGTTTCATATCGCCGGATGCAGTTGAGCCATCCCGACACCTTCTGCTGTTGGGTGGAAGAATGCCTCAGCTTTTTAAAACAATCGTCGGCGGCCATGTATTTTTGTTTTGCAGAATCGGCCTGCCCCATGGCAGGGAAACTCATACAGATGATCATGCAAAGGAGCAAGAATATAAAATGGGGTGCCAGCCGAAATCTTTCCATCTTTTAAACTATTGCCTTTTTTTTCAGATCATTTAAAAAAATAAGGGCATCCAAAGGGGTCATATTTGAAATGTCTGCTTTTTCCAACATTCTTTTTAGACCGGTGTCGCAATTTTCAAACAATTCAAGCTGGCCATGGTCCCTGGCTTTCTTTTTTCTTTTGGAGCGTTTGGGTTCACTTGATGGCATTGAAATATCCAGGGGCTGTTCTTCCTTTTTTTCTCGTTCGATTCTGGACAATACAGATTTGGCAGAATCAATGATACGATCCGGTACGCCGGCCAGTCTGGCCACCTGTATTCCATAGCTTTTGTTTGTCCCGCCCTTTACCAGGCGCCGTAAAAAAATGATGTTGTCATTAAATTCTTTGACGGCTATGTGATAATTTTTAATCCGAGGCTTAATTTCCTCAAGCCGGATCAGTTCATGGTAATGGGTGGCAAATAATGTCTTTACCCCCAACCCCTTCAAATCATGGAGATATTCCGCAACGGCCCAGGCAATGCTCATGCCGTCATAGGTACTGGTACCCCTGCCGATTTCATCTAAAATGACCAGGCTGTTCTGGGTGGCATTGTTGACAATGTTGGCGGTCTCCTCCATTTCAACCATAAAGGTGCTCTGGCCCGAGGAGAGGTTGTCCAGGGCGCCGACCCGGGTGAAGATCTGGTCTGTCAGGCAGACAGATGCTTGTTTTGCCGGTACAAATGAGCCCATCTGAGCCATGAGTGCTATGAGGGCCACCTGCCTTAAAATCGTTGATTTACCCGCCATATTCGGCCCTGTGATCAGCAATTGCTGGTGATCCACACAATCCAGGCGAATGGAGTTGGGAACAAAGCGTTCGCCTGTGATCAGCTTTTCCACCACCGGGTGTCTGCCCTCTTGGATGTCAATGGTGTTGTCATCATTTATTTCGGGTTTGGTGTATCCGTTTTCAGAGGCCGCTGTTGCAAGTCCCTGGAGGGTATCGATTCTGGCTATAAATTGGGCCATCTTTAAGATAAGAACGGCTTTTTCAACCACCTGTTCCCGAACCGAAGTGAAAATCTCATATTCAAGGGCGTTTCGTTTGTCCTGGGCATTCAAAATGGTGGATTCAACTTCCTTCATTTCTTCGGTGATAAAGCGTTCAGCATTGACCAGGGTTTGTTTCCGGATATAGCTATCGGGCACTTGCCCGGACTGTGCCCGGGAAACCTCGATGAAATATCCAAAAACCTTGTTATATTTAATTTTTAAAGAAGAGAGTTTTGTTCGTTCCCGTTCCGTGGCCTCAGCCCTGGCAATCCAGGATTTCCCATCCCTGGTGATGGAGAGCAGTTCGTCTAATTTCGGGTCGTAGCCGTCGTTGATAAGATTTCCTTCATTCAGAACAGGGGCGGCATCCTCCCGGATGGCCTCATGTATCAAGTCGGCAAGGGATGCAAGACCTGTTAACAGGTGTGCCTGATTTTCAAGGAGGCTGCCATTTAAATCAGGATGTTTAAACAAAGCAAGTTCCCGAAATAAGCTGGGCAGTTTTTTCAAGGAATTTTTAAGGGAAATAAGATCCCTTGCATTTCCCTGGCCCATGGAAATTTTGCTGCCAAGGCGTTCAAGGTCATACACGGATTTTAAATGGGTGATGAGCAATTGGTGGATATGGGATGCCCCAAGAATTTCCTGGATACAATCCAGGCGTTGTTCAATCTTTGTCCGGTCAATTAAGGGGTATCGTATCCAGTTTTTGATCAGCCGCCCGCCCATGGCCGTAACCGTCCTATCCAGTACGAAAATCAGGGTTCCCTTTTTGTCCAGGGTCTGGATATTGTTTAACAGTTCCAGGTTTTTACAGGATCGCTCATCAATTTTTAAAAAATTTTTTATATCATAGGGCGTAATCTGGAAGATGTGCTGGGTATCCTGCATCTGGGTATCCTGGACATAGGAGATCACAGCCCCGGCTGCGGCAATGGAAGCCCTGTGATTCTCGATGCCAAATCCTTCGAGACTGCGGGTTTTAAATTTTTTTTGCAGCCGTTCCCTGGCCTCTTCCACATGGAAGCACCCCTTGTCAAGATAGGTGATCTGTCTATTACAAAAGGCGTTCTTTACCTGCTTGTAGACCGGATCTGTTTTAAAGGAGGCGGGTAGCAACACCTCCTTGGGATCTAATTTCAGCGCTTCGTCGATCAAGGAAAATGGAATAAAGTTTGCGGTCCTTTCCATCTGGCAGGTTTTAAAAGTCCCGGTGGAAATATCAAGACAGGCAAGCCCTGCCGCCTCTTTTGTTTTTGAAATCGCCACTAAAAAATTATTGGATTTTTTATCCAGAAGGGATTCGTTCAGGATCATACCCGGGGTGATAACCCTCACCACTTCCCGCCTGACAAGTCCCTTGGCAAGGGCAGCATCCTCCACCTGTTCACAGACAGCAACCTTGCAGCCATTTCCAATAAGTTTGGCAATATAAGTGTCTGCCGCTTTGAAAGGAATTCCGCACATGGGAATAGGAGAACTGTCATTCTTGTTTCTGGATGTCAGGGTAATTTCAAGGATGGCAGCCGCTTTCAGAGCATCTTCGAGAAACATTTCATAAAAATCCCCCATTCGGTAAAAGAGTATGGCTTCTTTGTATTGCGCTTTGATGGACAGATACTGTTCCATCATGGGTGTGTTTTTTTTGGGGGTCATGGACGGTTTTGTTTCAGATGATGGGTCACTGTTTTTTTTGGGCTCATCTTCTCTATATGTCGTTGGATGGTTTTTCATCGCCTGAAGCAGAGGAGGTTTCCACAGTATTCTCAAGAACGGGTTTTTCCATCTCTCGTTTAATGTAGGGGTCGTGGACAAAAACATCCAGTTTTGTTTTTAAGTCATTGATCTCTTGTTTCAGGGTTGTAACTAACTTGTCCTGGTTCTTGATTTCTCTTCCCAGGCGGAATGCCGTAACGAGTCCTTTCATTCCGGTTATTAAAAGCCCCAGTCCAAAGCAGATGCCCCAGTATGCAATGAGGGGAAGTGCCGGTATTGTCCACTGCCATGTGGAAACTTTAAAATCAATGTGCAGTGCAGATGGGGTCATAAAATAATCCAGGTTCTGGTAAACCAGTGTGCTGAGCAGCCCTATAATAACCAGCAAAAAAAGAGTTTTAATCGTCTTCATTCATTTTCTCCATATTGTGGGTCCCTGTTATGAGTCCAGTGTAAATTATAATTTTTTGGTAATCATAGATCAAATTTAGTTTTTTTTCAATTCTTCTTTTGGGATTAAACCGCCTGAAATATTGGACCTTAACGGTATTAATGAAAATAATTAAATAAAAATCAAATAATAATTATATAAAAATGGGATTAATCAGGTTAACCTTTCCCCGGTCTGGAAACAAATCCCAGTTAAGATTTTCCAATGGGATTTTGTCCATCAGCTCAACACAGGAAAAATGCAGGTGGGACAATAGTTTCGATTGTTTTTTGCTTGTGTCAAATGTCCGGCCAATGACCTGGCCTCGTTCAACCCGACAACCGGGCACAATCTTTTCTTCAACTTCCAGATGGGAATATACAAAGACCACCTTGGGGGAAAGGGGGGCAATCCCGTCATGCGCTATGACAAGGGATTCTCCCAGAAAATCCTTACATCGGTTTAAAATAAGTCCTTTGTCCATGGCAGGAATATTCGCATTCTTTGCCAGGGGGGTTATTTTTTTGCTGCCTTCTCTAAAAAAGCAGATATCAATCCCTTCATGGGCACAAGGCCTAGTGCCAAAATCATCCCACCATTTGCCGTAACTGTCCAGAAGCATACCCGGGTAGAAAAGCCATGTAATGTTGTCCCCTAATCCATTGGCCCTGGCCAGGGCCGCAAGATATTGGGAAAAATGTTCCATTAAAGGGCTTTGAGGATTATTTTATGTGCCATGAGGTTAATATCTTCGATAATACCTTTGATTTCCATACTTTCGCCCAGAAGGCCTTTTAAAACAAAGGCATCCTTACCCGCCGGTGTAATGGCAGCCACATTTTCCATTATCAGTTTTTCCACATCGTTTTCTTTTAAATATACATTTGATTCACACATCTGCTTTTTCCTTTATATGATTTTTATCAATCTTTATTTTAATGGGAAGTTGCCCCATCCTCTGGATTCCATACCACTCCCATTTCAGGGTTGCAAGAAATTTACCCGGGGCGGGGTATCTTGTTGAAGGTCAATGATGGCACCATGGTGATTCTTATTCATGGCACAGTTTACAACCAGGGTGCCTGGTATACAATTAGTCACAAAGTCCATGCCGGCCTGTTCATGTATATGACCGCACAGGACCATTGCGGGGTGTGTTGTTTTGATAAAGTCCAATAGATTTTGACTGCCTGCACTGAATCGATTGCCCACCTTGTCACAAATGCCCCTTGGCGGCGGATGGGCCACCAGGATGGTGTTCTTGTCCATGTGGGGCAAAAGGGTTTTAAAAAGCTGGTTTTCCCCCAGGCAGACCCTTGAGGCAAAGGGCAGGGGGATGCAGCCGTTTATTCCCACAAAAGGAACGCCTTGAACTAGGTGGGCGGATGTGCCCAGAAGGGTTAAATTTTTGGTTTTTGCAAGGCTGGGTTCCATTCGTTTGAAATCTGAATTTCCCCGGATGCAGAGAACAGGCGGCCTGCTCTGTGCCTCCGGTTGCCCTATTTTATCTAACTGCCCTATTTTATCTAATTGGTCTATAGTTGATTGCCATCGAAAATAACCGGTTATATCCCCGGCAATAACAATCACGTCTGGTTTAAATTCTCTTGAGACGTGGGATAGTGTCTCAATGTATTGTGTTTTTCCATGTATATCGGCTACCGCATAAATACGCATAACTTGGTAAATTACGCTTGTACCTGGCATAAATCAAGGGATAATTGGCTAAAAATGAAAAGAATTCATTCCCTGTATTTTCCCCCTGGTGGTGTTGACATTTTTCCCTGGATTGGATACTACTTGTCTATACAAGCATAGAAGTGAAACCAAAAATTTTTGAATTCCAATATAAAAAAATACTAATGCGTTTTTATGAAATTCAGGACAAATCGTGGGAAAATTAGATCAGCCCTGTGCGCTGTATGAACGAATAAAAAAAAGTGTTGTCAGTGATATTGAGTCCGGCAGATTAAATCCCGGGGACAAGGTTTCTTCAGAAACCCAGCTTGCCAAGGCATTCAATGCCTCCAGGATGACGGCCAACCGGGCCTTAAAAGAGCTGGCTGAAGAAGATAGAATCCTCAGAATCCAGGGGGTGGGTACCTTTGTGGCAACTCCCAAACCCGAAGCATCCTTGTTGGAGATCAAGAGTATTGCCAGGGAAATCAAGGCGTGGGGGGGGGTTCATTCTTGTGAAATTCTTTTGCTCAAAGAAGAAGGGTTGTCCCGGGATATAGCCGTTAAAATGGACCTGACCGAAGGGGGATCTGTTTTTCATTCCATCCTTTTGCACAAGGACCGGGGGGTTGGGGTTCAGTATTCCGAGCGGTATGTCAACCCGGCCGTGGCCCCTTTATACCTGGACCAGGATTTTACCCGAATAACTCCCAGTGATTATTTGCTGAACCTGGCACCCATTCAGGAAGCCGAACACGTCATCGAGGCGATTCGGGTGAACAAGACCCTCCAGCGCTATTTAAACATTGCATCCGAAGACCCTTGCCTTTCATTGACCCGGCGGACCTGGGCCTTTGATCGAGTGGCAACCTATAGTAAGATTATTTCTCCGGGGCCGCGCTATAAACTCAAGGGGAAATTTAGCCGCAAATAGTCCGGTATGCATTGGTGTGCCGGTGGGCTCCAAATGGGGCAAATCAGAAAGGGAGATACAAATGACTCATAAAATGACCCATAAAATGACCGATAAAATAGTTCTAAACGGTGAAAAATTTCAATTGGAAGAGGTGGTGGCCATTGCACGGCAGGGGGTTGGAGTTGCCATTTCCGTTGAGTCGGAAGCGCGGATACGAAAGGCCAGACAATTGGTTGATCGATGGGTGAAGGAGGGGGTCAGGATATATGGGGTGACCACGGGTTTCGGCGCCCTGTCCGATGTGACTATCTCCCTTGAAGATACCAAAAAACTTCAGCGAAAGATTCTTTTAAGCCATTCCGCCGGCATGGGAAACAATGCGGCAGACGATGTGGTCAGGGCCATGATGGCCCTGCGTATCAATGATTTTTGCCGGGGCAATTCAGGGTTGCGCCTTGAAACCATTGAAAAGCTGGCCCAGCTTTTAAACACAGGCATCATCCCGGTGGTACCGGAAAAAGGGTCTGTGGGCGCCAGTGGCGATTTGGTACCCATGGCCCACCTGTCACTGGTTCTCATTGGGGAGGGGGAAGCCTTTGTGGACGGGGTGCGCATGACAGGCGCCAAGGCCCTTGCAAAAAAGGGTATATCCCCCCTGGAACTTGAAGCAGGGGAAGGCCTTGCCCTGATCAACGGCACCCAGTTCATGATTGCCCTTGGGTGTCTGGCCCTCCATGATGCCCTGAACCTGTGCAAACATGCCGATATTGCCGCCAGTATAAGTCTTGAAACCCTCATGGGGACAAGAGCTGCCTTTGATCCCAGAATTCACAGGGCCCGGCCGCACATAGGCCAGATGAAGGCGGCGCGGAACATGCTCAAAATGACGGAAAATTCAGGCATCATCTCCTCCCACAGGGACTGCTCCCAGGTTCAGGATGCCTATACCTTAAGATGTTCTCCCCAGGTGCACGGGGCCTCCTGGGATGCCTTTGCCTATGTGGACCGGGTGATCCGGGTGGAAATGAATTCCTCCACGGAGAACCCCCTTATTTTCCCGGAATCCGAAGAGTTTATTTCGGGTGGCAACTTCCATGGTCAGCCCCTGGCCCTGGCCTGTGATTTTTTGGGCATTGCCATTGCAGAGCTTGCCAACATTTCAGAGCGGCGCATTGAACGACTGGTCAATCCCCAATTATCCGGGCTGCCGGCTTTTCTGGTGGAAGACGGGGGACTCAACTCCGGCTTTATGATTGCCCAGTATGCCGCCGCATCCCTGGTTTCCGAGAACAAGGTTCTTGCCCATCCAGCTTCTGTGGATTCCATCCCCACCTCGGCCAACAAGGAAGACCATGTGTCCATGGGGGCCTTTGCCGCCAGAAAATGCCGGAATATTGTGGAGAATACCGAAGAGGTGATTGCCATTGAACTGCTTTGCGGGGCCCAGGCCATTGATTTGTTTACCAATTTCAAGGCAGGAGACGGAACCCTGGCCGCCTATGAAGTGATCCGAAAAAAGGTGGATTACAGAAAAGAAGACAGGCTTTTGTCCACGGATATTGCCAAGGTCAAGGCGTTGCTCCAAGACGGCAGCATTGTAAACGCCGTGGAGGCTGCGGTCGGCACCCTTTATTGATAGTGCCCATGGCCTGCTTCCCGATTGAAGATGTCCGGTTTGAGAAGTACGGTTGGAAATATACGGTTGGAAATATACGGTTGGAAATATACGGTTGGATGGGTCAGGGGAGCCGGACAAGTTTCAGGTCTCCCCAGAGCCCGATCTGTTCTCCCTTGATAATCACAATCCCCTGGATTCCCTGGATTTGTTTTCCCTGGTGGAGGGTCTTTTCAATGTCCCCCTTCTCTTTCACTTGATTGCAAAGGGCGGTTGCGGCCGCATCGGCTAAGGAACAGGAATAGGCCAAAACGCTCACGGCATCAGCCGCACCAAAGCTTTTGGAATGGCCCAGGGTGCCAGAAGAGGTGCACATGGCAAAGGGGTGCTGTTGTGGTTCCACCAGGATCCCCGTGGTCATGCTCAAGGGGGAGTTTCCCGCATAAATGCTGAACACGGTCTGGGTCGCTGAGCAAATAAAAATATCGCCTCCGTTTTCCACCAGAACCTCAGGGGACAGGGCCAAAAGTTTGCGTCCGACATATTCGGCCATTGCCCCGGCCACGGCAGCCATGGGGCCTACATTGGTTTGTTTGGCGGCTTCCATCATATCCATGACAATGGCAGGGGCGATCCGGGGCAGGGGTAAGGGAGAAAGGGCTGTTGCAAATTCCGGGTGTTCAAGGATATGGGTCTCAAGATATTGTCTGTATTTTAAGGTCGCCCGGATGGCCTGGTCTGACAGGTCTGTTTGGGCCTGGATATTCAGATTGGTTTCTTTAACGGTGATTTCAAAGGAGACAAGTCCTGTTTTTTGATGCTGTCTGCGGTAAACCCGCCTATCCTCAAACATTGTCAATATATTCAGGTGTGAGATGGGGGGGGGCCTGGCGGATGAAATAGGAATCTGTCATGCCGGAAATAAAATCCCGGATAATCTCAGGGTGGGTATGATCTTCTCTGTATTCTGGTGCCATCCCGTTTAAAAATTTCTTAAAAATATCAGAAGACTGCTGTCCTTGTTCAAGGTCGGACAGATACCGTTCAAACAGGTATTTAAATATCTCCTCAATGGAAGACAGATGCCGTTTGATCGCCGGGTTTTTGTAGATATAGCGATAATTAAATTTTTTGAGTCCTTTTAATGCCTGGGAAATGGGTTCTGAAAATCCAATATAGGGCTGACCAAGACTGTTATGGATCAGGTCGGTCACCAGGTTGAAGACGATGGTGCCGTTGGTCTGCCCCAGGGTCTCTTTGCAGTCTTTGGGTACCTGGTCCCGGGCAACGATCCCAAGGCGGATGGCATCCTCCAGATCCCGGCCGATATAGCTGATGGTATCAGCCATTTTGACCACGCATCCTTCCATGGTCATGGGAGTTTCATTGCAGACGCTTTTGGCTTTGATCGTCCTAACCATGGCGTCAAAATCATCCAGGGAGCGATCTCGGTCCGGGATCAGATGTTTGGAGTGGGCCTCTCCGTTGTGGCATACAATGGCATCCATGGTTTGGAGGCTTAGGTTTAAACCCTGTCCCTGTTTTTCAATTCGGTCCAGAAACTGGATACTTTGAAGGTTATGGTGGAAGTGCCCGGCGCCGTGGGCATGGGTCAGTTTTGACAAAAATGTTTCACCGTCATGGCCAAAGGGAGCATGTCCTATGTCGTGTCCTAGGGATGCCGCTTCAAGAAGATCCTGATTTAAGCTCAGGTACCGGCCAATGGTCCGGGCCACCCTTGATACCAGCTGAACATGGAGAACTCGGTGGGTGAGGTGGTCGTTTTTTATAAGGGAAAAAACCTGTGTTTTATCAATATACCGGGTAAAGGCCATGGAGTTGAGGATTCTGTCCGCATCGGCGCTGAAGGCCAGGCGGTATTCATTATCCCCATGGGGTTCGCCTCTTCGTCTTTGGGCGGCGTGGGAAAAACAAGCCAGGTCACTTAGCGTGTTCTTTTCCTGAAGAATAAGAAACTCTTTAAGTTCCCTGGCTTTTTTTAAATTATCATTCAAAATTTTAGTATTATTTAATCTGTGAGCTGCAATTGCTTTAAAATGTTGTCCACAACCGTATCAAATGCTCGTGTAAATTCAGTTTCCTCATTTTGAAACATGATGGGGGTCCCGTCGTCTCCGGATGTCACTACCTTTGTGTCAAAGGGCAGGGAGCCCAGGAACTCAAGTCCCGTGGATTCGGCGGTTTTTTTACCACCTCCGTGTTTAAACAGGTCAATGGGTTCATTGCAATGGGGGCATTTAAAGGTCGCCATGTTTTCCACAAGGCCAAGGGTTTTCATTTTAACCGTTTTACAGAAGGAAATGGATTTTCTGACATCGGACAGGGCCACTTCCTGGGGGGTGGTGACAATAACCCCTAGGGCTTCGGGAATATTCTGGACAACGGTGAGGGGCTCGTCTCCCGTACCAGGAGGTGCATCGATAACCAAGAAATCAAGTTCACCCCATTCCACCTGGCCGATAAATTGCTGGATCATCCCTGTTTTGGCGGGTCCCCGCCAGATGATGGCCTGGTCCTTGTCCTGCATGAGTGCCTGGACTGATACCACCGTGAGGTTTTCATTGACTTGCTTGGGCATGAGTAGCTGCTGGTTAGGGCTGATGTCTAGAAGTCCTTTTATTCCCATCATATGGGCAATGGAAGGGCCGTGGACATCCACATCCATGAGACCTGTTTTATATCCTTTTTTGGACAGGCAGGCCGCTATGTTTGCGGATACACTGCTTTTCCCCACACCGCCTTTTCCGCTTAAAACAAATATTTTATGTTTGATCTTGCCCAGGGTATCTTTGATCATTACCTTTTGTTCGTCTTTTTTTTGAGCCTGGTTTCCGCCACCTTCCTGGGAAGGACAGCCGCTGCTTTTTTTGGCTTTGTCTACGTTATCGTGAATCATAATATCAACTATCTCCTTTGGGAAATCTTAATGGGTTAAATCCTTTTAGATAATGATCATGATCCCGATTCTGTCAACCTGAAAACAGACTCTTTTATGGGGGGGTTGGGGATAAATTTGGTAAGGGTCAGATGGATTTTTTTGCCGGCTATATCCTTGACTAACAAAGTAGCAGGAATACGACTCTTTCCATAGGCCTGGTAGTCAATATAGGTGATGTCATAGATCGGCAGATTGTCTTTGTCCAGAAAGACCAATTGTTGCACTTTTCCGACTTTATTTATGTGAAGCTGCTGGAAGGTTGATTTCCAGTTTTGTGCCAGAATTATCGGGGGAAAATTGCTATCTTCCGGTTTAAACCAGGCATGATCAAATTTTTCCAGAGGAATATGTCCCAGAAGAATGGCAATCATACCGGATAATTTTACCGGGATATGAAGATACTTTTTTAAATCCGGGTCACTTGAGAAGGTTGTGTGGGGGTCGTGTTCACCCGTATGGGAGATAAAGGTCACATGGTCGCCTGTGGCCACAATGGTCTCAACCGGGTGGCCTGCCACAAGAAAGGTTATTCTGAGCCGATTGGGTGCGCTTGCTGCCCATGCAATTTTAAATTTGGCTGTTTGGGTGTGGGTTTCCACCTCCACCCACCCGGTTCCCCTGGAGGATGTTATATCCTGGTTTAAGGATAGAACAGAGTTGGCCAAACGCAGCGCTTTTTTGTCCAACCCGGGGTCTGTCTGGGGGCGAAGGGGGGTACATCCGGTAACAAGAAGGAGGAGGATCCAAACCAGGAACATCAAAGTCAGGGAGGGGACCCTCCCATGAATTCTATTTCTCATCGAGCCGTTTTTCAAGATCCTTAATTTTTCCTTCAAGTTTTTTGGCCAGATCGGTTTCTTCTTTTTTTACATTGGCCAGGGCTTTTTTATAAGTGGCCAGTCCTTCTGCCAGCTGACCTGCATTTACATAGGCATCTGCCAGGTGGTCTGCTATAATGCTTTCAAAATTACTGAGTTTAGCTGCCCGCTCAAGGTAATAAACTGCCTTTTCATAGTCTTGCATCTGAAAATAAACCCAGCCCATGCTGTCGGTTATATACCCGTCCTCGGGTTTTTGTTCCAATGCTCTTGAAACTAGATCCAGGGCCTGGTCCAGGTTGATCCCCATGTCCGCATAGGTATAACCCAGATAGTTCAGGGCACTGGCATTTTCAGGGTCTATTTGAATCAAGGTTGTCATGGTCTCTATGGATTGATCTTTTAGTCCGGCCTTATCCTGAAGGGTTCCCAGGCGAAAAAGAAG
Source organism: Desulfoconvexum algidum (assembly GCF_055382125.1). Classification (NCBI taxonomy): domain Bacteria; kingdom Pseudomonadati; phylum Thermodesulfobacteriota; class Desulfobacteria; order Desulfobacterales; family Desulfobacteraceae; genus Desulfoconvexum; species Desulfoconvexum algidum. The sequence goes on from NZ_AP042394.1 coordinate 1,896,181, forward strand.
GGTGGTGTTGTCCGGTGTTTCTTCCAGGCCGTTCTTTATAATAATCATGGCCTTGTCATTTTGGGCCTGGTCTTCGTAAAAAGAGGCAAGAAATGAGATGATATCGATGTCTCGTGGATCTTGTTTGTATTGTTTTTCCAGAAGTTGAATCGCCTGCAGAGGCTGCCCCAGATCCCGGTACAAAAATGCCGTGCTCAGTAGGGTTTTTTTGTACTGGGGATGGTCCGGTGTCACTTTGAGGTAATGCTTGATGGCCGTTTTTTTATCTTTAATCGCTTCATAGGCCATGCCGGTAAAAAAATTTAAATTGGCATTGTCAGGATCTGCCTTGATCATCTGGGAAAAGACAATGACGGCGTCCTGATACCGTTTTCCAGAAATAAAGGTGTCCACCGCCGCCATGACCAACCGGGGATTTTCACGGGCTTCATTGCCAAGCTCCATGAACAGAGCCGAGGCTTTTTTCTTTTGATTGTTTTTGTAATGGAAAAGTGCGGTTTCAAGGATTGCCCGGTTATTTTCCGGTTCAATTTCAAGAATCTTTTCATAGGATTCGAGGATGCGTTTTTCCCGGGTCTTTACCCCCTGTTTTTCATAAATTTCAATCAGTCGGAACCGGGGTTCCACAAGGTCTGGTTCCAGCTCAATGGTTTTTAAAAAAGCCGTTTCTGCAAGGTCAAGGTGATTCATTAAAAAATGGGTCTCTCCCAGGTAAAAATGGGCCACATAATAATCAGGGAGCTGTTCTGTCATCCTGGAAAAAAGATCAAGGGCTTCGGGCAGATTCCCATTGTCCATGAAAATTTTGCCAAGGCGAAGATAGGTTTCCTTGTTTTCGGGGTCCAGGGTCAGGATTCGCTTGAGAAGGTCGGGCAATTGTGTCGCTTGGTCGGGTGTTTTTATCAACCGAACCAGAAGCAGGAGGTTGTCAGCATTTTCAGGGTCCTGATCCACCAGCCGTTTGGCCAGTACCAGGGCCTGGTCAGCGTTCTTTTGTTCCATATAGAACTGAATCAAATCTCTCGTTAAAAAGGCTGAACCCGGATCCCGTTCAATGGCTTTTTCCAGGGAAGCGATTGCCTGGGGAATCTCATTGTTTTGGGCATGTATTCTGGATTCAAGGTAAAAATATGTGGCAGGTAATTGGGATTCTTCCCGGGCCGTGTTCTGTGTGTTCTGGGGGGGGATCCTCTTGCCCTGAATGCATCCTGAAATGGACAAAATTGAAGTGAACGCTAAAAGGATCCAAATAGATTGTTTTTTCATTGAGTACATGACCTTTTCCTGTGAAGGCGGTTGGGAGTTTTTACTGGTTGTGATCATACATGTCAAAATCAGGCATGTCTTTTTTGAAAAAGGCTTTCATTTTTTTTAAAATATTATTTTCAATTTGCCGAACCCGTTCCCGGGAAATGGAATACTCTTCGCCTATTTGCTGAAGCGTCTTGGGGCTGTCAGAAAATATCCGTCGCACAAATATATCCAGTTCCCTGTCATTCAGGGTTTTCTTAAATACATTCACCTTGGTGTGAAGAATATCTTCAATTTCTTTTTTGGCAACCCTGTCTTCAGAAGAGTCTGTTTCTACATTGATAAATTCAATTCGTTCCGTGTTTGAATCGTTTTTCAGGGGTTCATCCAGGGAAAGATCCCAGTTGGCCAGCCGCTGGTCCATATCCACGACTTCTTTTTCAGAGACCCCCAGACGTTCGGAAAGAAGTTTGGGCTTGGGATCAAACCCCTGCTCAACCAGCCGTGCTTTTTCCTTTTTTAACCGGAAGAACAGCTTGCGTTGCCCCTGGGTGGTGCCGATTTTTACCATTCGCCAATTATCCATGATAAATTTTAAGATATAGGCCTTGATCCAAAAAGAGGCATAATAGGAAAATTTTACATTTTTATAGGGATTAAATTTTTTAACTGCCTGGACAAGCCCAATATTGCCTTCCTGGATCAGGTCCAAAAGATTTTGCATCCAGATTCGCTGGAATTCCAGGGCAATCTTTACCACAAGCCTGAGATTGGATGTGGTCATGATATAGGCCGCTTCCTGGTCTTCCTCTTCTTGTATCCGGGTGCCCAGCTCGATTTCCTGATCCCTGTTCAACAGCTTGTACCTGTTGATTTCATTCAGATAGCTCTGTATGGGGTCTGATTTGACAATGGCTTTAGAGCTGGACGTTTTTATTTTTGATACTGGAACATGAAAATCTTTTTTTGTTAGTCTTTTTGGAACCTTGGACTTCTTTTGATCTGTTTTTTTTTTCATTCAGTGGCCCTTAGCATGTGTGGATAAAAATTGAGTATACCATTATCATGGTCTCTATAAAAGCAATATATTTTACAAATAATTACCAATTGGTCATTTTTTTGTGGACAACCAAGGGGATCTTTGATAAAAGACCTTTTTGTTTGCGCCTGTAGCTCAGCTGGATAGAGCAACGGACTTCTAAACAGTCTTACCTCTTTTAAAACGACTCCCACAATAATCAGTACTGACAAGTGTCTCCATGGATTTTGATGATTTCTATCAATTTTTCTATACACGATAAAAGTCTCTAAACCCGCATGGCTATCCTGGTTTTCAGCTTTTTCCCCGGGAGTCCGGTTAGGACTCCACCCAAGACCCTTGTCTGGCTTTCGTTCCCAACATACCGGGACTCCCACTTGACCCGGGATTGACCCGGGGCACGTTTTCCCCGGGTCTTTTTTACATTGTTGTAATAAATTAAGGCTACCAAAGGTTATCAAAACCCAGGGTTGACAGGGGAACTCTTTCCATATGATAGCTCGACATTCCGACCTATCCCCATGTGAATCCAAATGTGGATGGTTTGTTTACTTTCCCTATAATGGGTCCCACTCTGCTCCTACTCCCAATGAGCCTGGGGTATGGCCTATGACTATTCACCCTGAGCGACGGCCCCGATGACATTATAAATGGTGGTCCGACTGACTCCATACTCTTTGTGCAGTTGTGTGGGGGCATGCCGTTAGCTTTCTTGGCTATGATATCCTTGCATTACTCTGGTGTCAATGAGGGTTTTCGGCCCTTGTATGTGCCCCTATCTTTGACATTTGTGATCCCTGTCATCTGCCGTTCCTTCCGTAGGTTAGTCTCGAACTCTGCAAACACTCCCAACACCTGAAGGAATGCCATAACTGATGTTGTCCTGGTGTCAATCCTTTGGTCAAGGATCTCCAGACTGGCACCTATACCCCCTTCCTTTTATCTCCAATATACGTAATGGAGTTTTGATTCATTTGGCCATGATGTTTCCCATATAGATGAATTTCACATTAAAGGCTGAAAGTTTGGTCTATACCAGATGTGGTGTGTTGATTTGTTTGAAATTTTAATGATACCATTTGAATAGTTGAGTATTTGCAGAATCCAGAATGATGCAAGATAGTTCTGAGTTTTATGTCACTTAGAAATGGGGAACCAGCTATGAAAAGATTTGCCATTGAATTTGAAGGAAGATTTCCAGTATAGTAAAATGGCAGTTACACAGAATTATTTACAGGGTTTTTTTATTTTAAAGGAGGTTTGATGAATCGTTTATTGATTGTCGTCCTTTTGTTGTTTTTCGGATGCGTATCAAGCCAGGACAGGCAAATTCAGGGAAACAATGAGTTAATAACTTTTGATGGATCATGGAAAGCTGTTGATATTGATAATAAAATCCCAAAACAAGATATCAAAATCTATTTTAACAATAACAGCTATAAACTCACTATAGACGGGAAGTCACTAAATGATGTAATCCACATTATAACAGTCAGTAATGATTTTATTTGGAAAGGATACCCTGAAGGTAAAGCTTGGGATCTGGCAACAGACCTTGTTGAACGTGAAAAACTCGAAGAACAAGATAAAGAACTTCTTCTCGGGTATGTTGCATTTATAAAGAATGGAAGAAGAATATTATCTTTAAATGTTTTTGATAGAGATACATTCTTATCATGTTATTTCCAATTCATAGACTCTAACAATTTAAAACTTACTGAATTTCAAATTGAGAACGATGGGTTATCAAAAAAAGGACTACAAAAACTCACGAATATGGCATCTCAAATCAATTACGTTTTACTAACTCGTCAATAATCAACTTCTCACCGGTATGTACTTCTTGGACTTTGTGCTGTTGATGCAATAGTAATTGATTACAAAGAACAATATTTTCTTGGAGGTCCAATGAACGAAATTGTAATTGCAGGTATTTTTACTTGATGTGGTCAAGTAAAAATAGACACTTTTTCTAAGCTACTTTTTCAAATTCCCATAATTTCTCATATCCTTTTAGGCTGATATTCCCCAAATAAGAATGCCGCCTTTTATTATTCTAAAAATTCCTATCCGGGGTCTGAATAAAAATAAGGTTGATCTCCAATTAAAATTTAATGGGGGGTTTGATTTTTAAGATTTTGAATTTCCCGTATAGTTGAATTTCAAATCTGAAACTCAATAATCTATCCATACCATATCCTGTGTCATGGCAAATCTTAAAAAGCCCGGACTGGTTGATGAAACGCTCGGTAATTTGTTGAATTTAATTCCTGACAGATAATATTACTGTTGTGTACCTTGAAATGACTTATTTATCTCATGGACATTATTCGAATGCGTTAGTGCTTTGAGCATGCGCATTGATGCGAGAATTTTTTTTACAGATGGAATGAATTCCTGGAAATTTCAACAATATTACTATTCAATAATGCAGCCAAAACCTTCCGCCACTTCCATTATGGTGACATCAGTCTGTCCGGAAGCCACCCTGAAAACATCCAATCCGTCTGTATCCTTATCCATGTCTGTATCTCCCGGGCAGTGTGGCGGCAAGGTCAGGTTCCGTTCAGGTCGTGAAAAGTCGTGACACCAGGAACAGTCATACCCTTTATCCGAAACGTGTTTATTGTGAAGGGAATTATAGCCCACGGCTTCTTTTTGGCCGTGGCACTGGAAACAGACCACCCCTTCATCATCTTTCAGTACATACCCCAATGCTTCAAGGTCTATTTGTTGCGTATTGCCATGACAGTCGCTACACCTCAAGGCATCATCCCCTCTGCCAACCCCATGATTGAGCATTTGATATGTATCGGTGACGATCCACTCATAAGGGGTATTGGCTGGATATCCCATATTGATAAGCCCTGCTTTCACAGCGTCCGTAACATTGCCGGTCCCCTTGAGATAAACAAATGTATCCAGGGCAATCAGCCGGTTGTCGTCCTTGGTTTTGGGCTGATCAGCAGTTTTATATTTAAATGCATAAAGCTTGCCGTCCTGTATGGTCCCCAAAGGGCGGGAGGTTGGATAGGTACCTTTTCCCACATCAAAGGTTTTGGATGCGTCATCATAGAGCAGGGTATTGTCACTTTTCCGATTCCAGAACCGGTATTTCGGTATTAGGTTTGATTCCTTAACGGTCAGAGGGTGCCCCGGACAGGGGGTTTGTGCACTGCAGGTGTCTGCATCGACCTGGTCATGATGCAGCCGCCAGTCCCGATGGGTCTCGGTTGGAACCTTGGCATAGACAGGAATATGACAGGTCTGGCAGGCCACCCTTCCTGTGTGTCTGCCGATTTCTCCGGTAGTGCCGTGATGGTCATGACAGTCAATGCAATTGAGTTCAGATCCCCGGGACAGATCGTCCGTGGGCCTCAGATCAGATCCCTTGCCGATCACCCGGTGCTGTTCAATTTCATGGCACCTCTGACAGGACAGGTTGTCTTCTCCTGTATTCATATGGACATCGAAATCTTCGCTGGCAGTGTCCACGAGGGCCAAGGAAAGATCCCCACGTTTCACCCCGTCTCCGCCGCCTGCCGTAGCATGACAGGATAGACAGTTGGCACGGGTTGGCTTATCTATCTGCCTCACCATGCTGTTTGTCCCGGTCATAACCCCCATGCTCCCGTCGGAAAGCCGTTTTCTCTGTGTGGCATATTCCACATTATGACACATAAGACAATCAATATTTTCCATACCGGCGTCCGGAGAGTCGGGTGTCTGTCCGCGCCCCGCATGACAGGTGCCGCAGACAGCCCAGTTTCCCAGAATGTTGATGCAGTAACTGTTAACGCCGTTGAAGAGTTTTCCCTGGGGGATGTCGGGATTGTTCACCATGTCTGGTGCCGCACCCTGCCACTGGTAATGGGTGGAATAAAACACCTCGGTATATTCCTTTTCATGGCAGCCCAGACAGGTCGACGGGTAGTCACTCCAGGTGAGGTCCGCATGTTCCGGGGTATTTTCCGCCCATATGGTAGACGAACAAAGCAGAAAAATAAATATAATCCCAGTATTCAAAACCAATGTTCTGGATCTTTTATTGGATGTGTTTGTCATAAAGTCCCCCTTGTTTTTGTACGGTAAAAAAATCCTGAGATGAAACGAGAATAATAGAAGATTATTTTTAGCAGATGATATAGGGCATTTCCGGATAATGAAGAATTTATCGAGTTTTCAATATTTTGTCAAGCAGCCTAATTCCAGTCAGATCTGGATGTCAACCCAGAGAACCCTCCTTCCCAGAATAGAATTTTTCATTTAAATATATGAACCAGAAATAGTGCTCTAATCCAGTATCCAAAATTAAACGAATATATCAAAAACATTTTCGCCGATTCGGAACAATTTTTTTTGGGGCCTTGACCGAAATAAGGTTGGTCTCCAATATACAATAATGGAGAATTTTGAAATTTGATTTTGGCATCTCCCATATAGTGGAATTTTGAATCTGGGAAGAGAAATAAGAAAGAAACAACATCTTGTGTCTATCAGAATATTAAAAAAGCGAGACCTTCACGTTAAAGTTCTCTCTTGGGTTGCAGTTGATAAATTACTCATTGGAAATATCAAAGATACCGTTTGAATTGTTGATCATTGAAGGTGTAATTAGTTATGCAAGTTATGCCGTGAGTTTCAACCTTGCTGAGAATTTTGAATTTTGGAAAAATGGTCATTCAGCTATGTAAAAAGTTGATTCGGAAATTATCCAAATTGCTTTACATGCAATCGAAATGCTGGTGCGAATACTTTTAGTTTTCAAAGAGAATTGACGCAGATCTTTCCAATTCAGAGTGATATACGGCTATATATTAAAATTGAACATGACAAACGGAAACCGATCAAAAAACAATCTCTCATTTATGGAAGTAATCGCAACAAATTCAGTTGAACCGGTTTATTCCGTTCTTATTCCAAGCAGTCAAGAACATCCCATAAATCCTTACCATCAACATCATTATCAATATCACCATCTCCTCTGCAGGAACCGGCCTGGTCACAGGCTGTCTGACCGAACCCGGTTGCAATGGTTTCCAAGTCTATCGTTTTAAACAAACATTGATCAAGGGTTGCTGTTAAAATTTTATAACTGCTCACAGGTTCATTGCCTTCTACATCGGTTCTCTGCAGCAGGTAGAATATATCCCCATGCTTGACCATGCCGTAATACCGTGCATTATCGTCAAAAGCATAAAGGCTGCGGTCAAATGTATAATTAATGCTATAAGACGAGGCGGGTTCCACCCGGACAAAAAGCGGATTCTCATCGTCCATTGCCCATAGGTATCCCCCTGAAAAGCAAATATCAGTTATATCGCCAAGATCCACTTTTTTATTGTATCCAAAACTGTCTGCAAAAATTGTCCCGGCAATCGATCCATTGGACAGATCAATTTGGTATATGTTTACACAGCCGCCTCTCTCCTGTGCCCACAACATGTTTCCATCCCAGGCAATATTAATGCTCCAGACCAGATCCCTGTCCATACTTGACGGGAGATTATAGGAAGCGCCCGGTGTAAATGCTGTCCCATCAAACAGATACTGGCGTACCACCCAGGCATTCTGACTATAATCTTTGAAACAGACCCACATGTCATTTCCAATCCATTCAAGGCTGGTTACATGATCGATATTCAGATCAAAGGACTGAACAAGATTACCGTTTGCCGGATTCACCTGATGGATATCAAAACTGTTTCCCGTCCATGTCTCATCGCATATCCACAGATCGCCATCATTATACCCCATATCTCCGCCGTAACCGGAAAAATAGTCGACTGGAACACTCTTGTGCAGGATGGATGCCTCTACAAAATCTGTCAAATAGATATCCATATTTTCCAAGGCGCAGCCCGGGAAAACAATGGCATCATCATCCATGGCACAACCGGAATCAGTGTGCCCAGATGGTTTATTCTGCTGGAACGCTTCAATGGATATGACACCAGAATGATCCGTGTCCATTTGCGCCACGATATAAAAAGTGCCGGAAGGAAGGTCCAGGGAATAAGGACCGGGCTGAACAAGTATTACCTGGGCTACCGCACTGAAGTTATTCTTGCCATCCACCGCTGCCACCAGGATATTTCCGGTCTGAGATCCGCTATAATAAACTGTCCCACTGACCCTGTTCACCTGATCCAGCCCCTCGTCAACCGCGCCATTGCAATTATTATCCAGTCTGTCACAGATTTCCGGTGCACCAGGATAGGTCACAGCACCGGACATCGGGGTATCATCACAGTCATTGCCGGGCGCAGCCTGACATCTGGAAGGGCGACATCCCTCACCAATGCAGTAGCCGTCGCTTGCTACATCATAATATCCATCATTGTCATCATCACAATAATATGCATTAAACCCTGCCAATTCACGAATTTCAGCTTCTGAAAGCGCCCGATTATAGAAGCTCACATCGTCAATTTGCCCCTCAAAAGATTCGTGTCCTCCATTTGCCATTCCAATTCTAAAATCAGCGGTCGAGGTAAAAATTGAATGAGCAGGGCCAAGGCTGCCAGGCCCTCTCGCTTCACCATCGACATAAAGATAAATGCTATTCCCTTCTTTAACGCCCGCAATATGGACCCAATCCGTTCCAATAGGATTAACGCTTTGAATGTGGCCTCCGATACACTCTGTACCTACTACAAACGCGACATAGCTACCAGTTCTCAAAAGTAGCCCATAACCGTTTTCATCAGAATCGCAGAGCGGTTTTTTAGTTACAATAAATTTATTGCCCGCATACTCAGTTTTAATCCATGCGGATAAAGTTATATCCCCTGACAGCAGTAAAGGGGAGTGCGGCACATCAATATGATCATCGATTCCATCAAATAGAAAGGCACTGTTGGCATTGCCGAAACGATCCGAAACAGGTATTGCACCAAAAACAGTTCCATGATTATTATACCCACTAAGATCTTGAGCATTTCCATTAAACGGATAGAAAGCAACCAATCCGTCATTTATATCTGCACCGACAACAACAGGAGAATTTAAAATAAGAGCTACAAAGAATATAACAATTATTATATGTACTTTTCCCATAATATAACCTCAAGCATGAATAGTTAAGAAAAATGGAGTTGCTTTCCATTTGATGGATATAGTCTCCTCCAATTTTATGTCGTTAAATTTTCTCTGACTTTTTTAGGAACGTAGATTTAAGCAGAAAGAAAACTAAGAAAAACCAATTCAGAATGATGGTTAAGCTACTATATATTTCAGAGAATTTCTCATTCCATAGTACAAAAAACAGACTCTTGTCAAGGATAATACAAAAGGCTTTAAACAGTATGTATATTGATGCCAGACGAAGGATAGTAGAGGTTTTGTCAACAATCACATATCATCATGCGCTTTATTGCTGACATCTCCTAACAGGCAGATTATACCGGTGATTCCAATGAGAACTTTCATGGTATAGCTGTCGCTTTTCATGAAACTTAGCAATCAAATCATATGGTTTGACGAGATATTCTGATTATTGTGCCTGGAATCATCTTTATTGGAGATAAAAGGAAGGGTTTACCCATTTTGATATGGTGCAGACTTTGTCTATACGTCCTCTCTGCCAATGCCATTTTTAAAGGCCCAGACTATTATCAATAGGGCTCCGTTCTAAAGAAATTTGGGCAACCCCCACATATGGTGTAGAGGATTTTTCCAGTCTTGATTTTTTTATTCAAATATATAAGCCAGGGAATCCTTTTCGATATTTTTTCCGAATTGTTTTTTATAATATATAAAAATTATATGAGGCAGGAGTGGACTCTGGCTACAGTCATTCCTTTTGGGACGTCAAAAAGGAGAGTAGAGTAAATATCCTGGCCCAGAGGGCCAGGCCTTGGGCTACCCCTAAAAGGGGTTTAGTATGCCTTGCCCCCTGAGGGGGCAAGGGAAGCTATCCCGAATTAATTTCAGCTGAACAGGTCTCGTTGCTCTGCCCGTTTTTCTTTTTGTTCTTGATACTTCACATACTTTCGTATCATCTCAGAGTCCAAACCAACCGTATCAACACAGTATCCGCGGGCCCAAAACTTGTTACCCCAATAGGGTTTGCATTTTAAATGTTTGAACTTGTTGAACACTCTGATTGCGGTACGCCCTTTTATAATCCCCATAAAATCTGAGATTGAAATCTTTGGGGGCACCTTAACAAGCAAGTGGACATGATCAATTTGAACATTCAGTTCAACAATTTTGCACTTTTTTTGCTCTGAAAATGCCCTGATACAGCTGGCAACCTCTCTCGCCACGTCACCGTTCAAAATCCTGAAGCGGTATTTGGGAACCCAGACAATATGGTATTGGCAACACCATAATGTCTGTGATAACTTTTGGAATCGGCTCATTTGTTACTCCTTACTCGTTTGTTGTGGGGACAACTTCGAATATTGAGTAACATTGAGTCGTACAGATGGCAAAGCCACTGCACTCTGACCTGGCCCAGAGGGCCAGGGTTTCTACATCAGACTAAATTATCCATAATTTCAAATAGTACGGATTAATACGAGGGACAACGTCCAAAAACCGGTACAGTAATTACGCATGTTGACATCACCCCCAACTTGATTATCTTATTTAAAGATGATCCCAAACACCTTCACGAGCTGTCGCCATTTCAAGTTGAGCGATTTGTAGCGGAAAAGTTAGATAAAATTGGCTTCGATGTAACCTTTACCGGGGCCACATCGAAAAGAGATGGTGGAATCCAAATGTCGAAAAGTGCCATTTGAGAGGAAAAATGGGTCAAAAAATGAACGGAAATCATGGAAATTTTGATTAAAAACAATCTAATTTAAGGAATTTTGGATTAATTTGAGATTTTATGAAACAAAATTAATGAACACAGAAATTAATCAAAGGTCTCAGTTCAATAATTATTCAGGCGTAGTATTTTTTTAATATGTAAAGGGGAGCAAGAAATGGATAATAATATTGATAAAGATAACAATTACCAATTATTCGAAAGAAAGGAAGGTAGCGATAATGCTTTTGAAACATGTAATAAACTTCTTCCTTTAAACCCCATAAAAAACACATTTTCTTTCAACGAGGTATCGATAGTTTCTATTTCCGTCGATGATTTTTTCAACGACCTCTTTGAAGAAAATACAACAGGATCGAAGACTATAATGATGGGGTTGTCCGCTCATTATCTTCTAAAGAATAGATTCGGAAATAAAAAAGTAACTTTACATGATGATAATGTAGTTTTTCCCGACTATACCTTCTTACCTTCATCTAATACTGAAGAGCTATTAAAATCACTATCCTCAGATAATGTTTTTATAGATTATCCTGATGTTGAAAATAGAAAGAACCCTATTTATGGAGATAAAGAATTAATTCTGTCCGATAAAAACAGAAGTGACTTATTGGAGTTCGGTCAAATTTTTTATAGAGACACTAAAACAAAAAGAATTATCAATGTCAAAGTCAAGCTAGAAGAAATTGTCATTTCTAATTTTGATTTAATCGAAAAACTGCATAGTAGTCAGACTGAAGGGAAATTACATAAGTTAAAACTCAGCGCATCTAAACAGGAAAAATTGATGACGCATGGGATGATTTTTTCTACGGTTGAAGGAAAAAAGCATAAAATAGTATTAGAAAATCATGAAGAGGCCAAAATACTAACAAATACTCGCAAATATCAACAGTCTAAAATCGTGGTTTCCGTCCCAGAGGATAGAAAAAATAAATATAACCCCGACATAACTGGTTTAGAAGATAATGAGTTTTGCGAAAGGCTAAATATTTTGATTCGTGAAGTGAATGATTATGGGCGCCGTGCTACAGACAACATTTTGTATGCTTTACATAATATGCAAAGTGACCCACGAGCAAATAAATGTTGGATAAAAAGCAAGCGAGTACCTGTTGTTGCAAAACGTACTTTTCCAAAATATGAAATTGGACTTGTAACAACATATGAACAAGAATGGGCGCTTTTAGGTTATTCTCGTGGTGCACTTCTTCATTCAACTACTTTATCTCCAGATGAAAATTTAATGATTGAAGTTTTCAACTGGGAAAAAAATACAATCACAAATGAAGAAACAAATACAAACTCTTATGAAAAAAATCGGCAGATTAATAGTAAAACAAGTGCGGCATCTAAAATTGGTTTGGATGTTACACGAGCAGTTACTACAACTGCTGGCGCTGAGGGTGGATTAGCTACTCCACCTATAAAAGGTGTAACAGTTAAAGCAGAGGGTAAGGTTTCTATTTCCGAACAGTTATCACGAGGAATGAAAACTACGTTAGAATCAACGAATGAAATCACTCGATCAGCGGTAGAAAAATTTAAGTCGACACACAAAGTAAAAGTCACTGAAACTAACGAAACAGGTTATGAAGAACGCGTTACTAGAAACTTAAAAAATCATAATACTTCTAGAAGTTTAACCTTCCACCATTTTGAAGTACTAGAAAATTATAGAACAACAACTAAGGTTGTTGATACTCCGCCTCAAGAAAGACAGTGGTGCTTATTAGTAGATAATCCCGATTTTCCCGCCTTTGATGTTACGACTATTTTAGCTTATGAGCATAGATTTAAAGAAGTATTGTTAAGCAGTGAATACCAAAGAGGGTTTGAAGCTGCACGAACTATATTAGCAGAGGAGTGGTATAAGAATAGCCGTAAACAGACCGAAGCATTAGCACAAACACTTTTGAATACTGATACCGATTCCGACGATATTGAGCCTAATACTTTCCCTTTAAAAGGCGTTTTTGCAACGGCAAAAAGCATTTATGATGTTTTAAATGAATTTAAAAAATTAGATGAAGAAGCCATTGCCTACATTAATCAATTTGCGACGCACTTTGTTCCTAATGATAGTGGATTTACCTTAGATATTGAACAATTAAAACAAATAGAAACAAGTATACGTAGGTTTTCATACTGGTCTAAGATGGATATCGCATACCCAGGTTTTAGAAATAAAGTGATGAGATTTTTAGATAGCATCGATAATGAAGATAATAATTTATTCAATGATGGAAAAAATAAAGATGAAATTATCCGTCAGTTGGCTATATTTTTAAGTGGCTTAGATGATGATTGGTTAACAGCTCTAAAAATGATAGGCCTTGGGGTTATCATTGGCTCAATGTTAACGTTAGTTACCGGCGCCGCTTTAACGGTAACAATTGGTGTCTTAGCACCGCCCACGATATTAATTATTGTAAATGCAACGCCTATAATTTGTACTCCTCTGTTTACCGCATTGGCTTTAAATCATGATGATATGGGGTTAGGTGTAATGCTGAGCAAAGCAAGACGGCAAGTTGCAGATTATGAGCTAGTACAAGAAGCAGAAGCTCTACCTAAACCTGTATTAATAGATTCTGAAACTACAAGTGACTATATTGTTGAACCATTTCGCTTGTCTGAGCTCTATAGCAATGAAAAATTAGCTGAAGCACACGCAGATTTTATTCAATTAACTTCCCACATTGAAAAGCATCGGGTCTATTATCAAAATGAAATTTGGCGTGTAGAGGATCCCAACGATAGATTATTGCGTTTAGAAAGTGCTGGCATATCACAGTTTATTGATAATCGGTTATTAGGGTTTAAAGGTAAGAAAGCAATGTATCCATTAAATATTGATATGTTAGAGGATAGTATCACCGATAAAATGGAAAGCTGGCTTTACCAAAAGAATTCATCAGATTTAGATAATCGTCTTCCGATTGATGTTCCCTGTCCTAAAGTTGAGGCGTTTTCTTTACCGACTCCTGGCGTCCATATGGAATCTGTTTTAGGCCAATGTGAAGGTTTAGAACCTTACCTTATTGAAAGAAGAGGAATTGATAAAGATGAGCGTAAGGCCAATGCGGATTTAGTTGTTGAAAATGTTCGTCAAGCAGCATTAGAGACTGATCGACGAAAAAAACGATTAGAACAAAATCCGCCTAATCTTGATCCATGGCATGTAGAAATTATTAAAGAAGAGTCTTAGCAAATGATTAAATTTATATTTGAAGGTACCATAGATAGTAACATTACAAATTTTTTCAAAATAGGTGATGATGGTGCCGTTATTCTAGAAAAGGGGCATTATGAGCAGAAGTGGAAATACGTTGAAGATAGTGTTTCTGATTCTATATATATTTTTGGCAAACAATATGATTTGGAAATATTGTTTGGTACAACTGAAACCACAATTAGATTGAGAGAAGTAAAGGGTTTTTCTTCAAATTCCACCGAAGTAAACAGTTCACCAGATGAAGCTCAAATGTCAAGAATTGAGGAAGCTGCAGATCGTTCTATGTCGACTCCCCAAACTCAAGAAGAAAATACGAGCGTTGAAGCAAAATTGACTAATTCTATTGATAGAATTGAATCAGTTAATATTGATCGACAGCAAGAACTTATTAATTTACAACTTGAAATTAACGCTACTTTGGACGATCAATTACGCAGCTCAACTATTTTGCATGATGGTATGGAGCGTGCAGTTGATCAAATTCAAGATAAAAGAATTACATGGTTAGAGTCAGGGCCTGAGGTTCGTGCTAGCGACATTATGGTGGAAATGTTATGGACGGCACTTCCTTTAGGAGTTGGTATGATTGGTAAATCTATACTAAAGTCATTAGCCTCAAAGCGCATATCAGAAAGGGTCTTTAAAAATATCTGGAATAGACAAAAGGTATTAAAAAAAAAACTACCCCCAGGGAAGAGCGTTCGAGCTACACAACCAGGCCAAAAGATAGATACAACATCTGTAGAGTGGACTGAGCTAAATAAAAAAATAGGACGAACAAGGAATGCAAAGTTAAGATTAGCAACTGCTAACTATAATAAATCAGGTACAGTTGCAGCAGAAAAAGCTTTTAAAGAGGCAGCTGAAGCTGAAGCTAAGGGCTGGAAGGCTGTAATAAAGAAAGCCGAAACAGCAAAGGCGGCAGCTGTGAAAAGGATTACTGAAAAACGAAAAACCATCATGACGAATCCGACAGAAACAAAAGATGGAGATTTAACGAAGACGGTAAAGGAGGTGTTATCTGATAATTTAGCTGGTATTGCTGTGTCAGGTATAAAAAAAAAGGTTAGTGCAAAAGGCTCTAAATTAAAGCAGGGAAACTCTGCAATAGTTGTACTTAGGAGCCAAGTACAAAAACATTTACGAGAAGAAGAGTATAGAACACGTTCGATTGTTGCTTATGTTGATGCAAGGGTGAAACTTGGATTGAATAATGAACGAGAGATGTTAGATGTATATATAGAACTAAGTTCATTATCTGTTAGTTTAGCATTGCCTGCTATTAAAATTGAAGAATATGACTATTTTGTAGATGTGATTCATCATGAGACAGAAAAAATATTATGGTCTGTTCTTCTCGCAAGTAAAATACAAAAAGAACATTATCATAAGAGTAATTCTTTGTATCGCCCTATCAAGGTCGATACTCAATTTAGGGGTGTTGATGATCGGGTAATACTGTATTTAATTTCTCGTTTTGCTGACTATGTCCCTTCAGATTGGAAATGGACTAAACCTGATACTTGGTTTAAGGATGACAAGATGGTTACAAGTGAGGCTATAAAAGTCGCAAAAATGTTTCTTGATGTTAAAACTAATTTTGCTACACATTGCGCTGATATGTTGTCTATGTTGGTTCCCCCATCAGGTGATGATGATGAGACTACTTTAAATTCTGCGTTAGATAAGAATGTGACGAATATTCCTGGGATCTGGGAAGAAATAACCCCGCTTCAATTTAGGAGTGATTATAAAAAAGACCCAGAGACTCCTAAACCCGAGTCTTCTGAACCTGAACCCGAGTCCGTCGGTTAAAATTTATTGTATTTTTTAATAGACTGTTAAACAGCGTGTCCTTGCGGCCAGTCTGCATAAATTCTTTTTTCCTGGCGTGTTTTTATTGCGATATGACTGGTTACCATAGAAAAATGATATTTTAATACTGTTGAGGTGAGAAGTTTGATGATCCCGGCCTGATCCACTTTTATTATTGTGATACCTTAGACAATCGAATCAGATGCGGTAAAATGCTGTTTATAGCTCCATGGCCATGGCATCTTCATAAACAGAAAGGGCTAAACGGATCAAGACTCTATTAAGCTTCTTCGATTCTTTCTAATCCCGTTTTGGAAAGGCATTCAATCTTTGAATATTTTCTTCACTTCTATGATGGGATTTTTGATGTAAAACCTATTATATCAGATTGTTGGTTATGTTTGAATCGGATTTTACAGGACAGGAAATTATTTTATAAAGAGCTATTTTCAGACCCGGCAATTTGATAAAAAGAGGGTAACAATATCCAGGTGACCCGGGATAGACCCGGGGCAGCAAAAAAAATGTTATGAACTGATTTTTTTCTCTTGCCAAAACTACCTGTATTTGTTAAAAGTCTCTTCTGTTTGCGCCTGTAGCTCAGTTGGATAGAGCAACGGACTTCTAATCCGTAGGTCGCAGGTTCGAATCCTGCCAGGCGTACCACCAATATCAAGGGTTTTCAGCTTTTAGTTGAAAACTTTTTTTGTTTGTGAATAGTGTGTGACACCCCGCCGGTTTTAACCTTTCAGCGGTTGAAGCTAAATTTCATTCATTACTCGCTATTTTTGATTGCCATTTAATTAATACCCAAGATCCAGGTTGGTTATCGTTTGTGTCGGCTCATAATCATAGGCCGGATACTCAAAGATCGGCATCCTGGGCTCTGTTTCACTCAGGGAATATCCGTAGATTGAAGCATACTCGGACACATCCTCTCCCATATTGTCAAGCTGCAGGAGATAATCATGGATGCTTTTGGATTCAATGATAATTATTTTCCCTATTTTTTCTATAATCGGGCTGTGTTCCCTTGTTGCGTCATGGTCAAATTCAAGGATTCTTCTGCCGTCATTGGTAATGCCGATGGTTCTGAAGGTAAGGCTCTTGCCAACCCCCGGAAGGTTGAGGACATTGCGATCAGAGGCAATAAAGGGGATGTCGGCATCTGTTCTCAATTGGGAAAGTTTCTCAACTATATTTTCAGCATCCAGGGGCAGTTGCCTTATTCCCGGATGGAATTTTTCTTCCAGAAGACCCATGCGCTTTTCTTCCATGCTTTCCTGGGCCAGTCGGGCATTGGGTGAAAACAGGCTGGAATTTTCCATATATCCTTTAACGGTAAACACATAATAGGGAAGAATGCCGATATCATTGAGTACTTTTCGAAGTTTTGCCGTATGCCCCCTTCTTGATGCGGCAGATGTGAAAACTTGCTGGTTGGTTACAATCCAACCGGCGTTGTTAAGCTGATCCACGCAGTATTTTGTTTCAGGGGTAATTTCCATGGGAGATTCAAAATGGGTCTGGAAAACAAATTGTTGAATCCCTACTTTGGATGCTTTTTCTTTGAATTCGGCAAGGATGCTTATAAGACCTGCCTGGATTCTCATGGGAAGATAAACCGGAAGTCTGGTTCCCAGTCTCACTCTTAGGATCTGTGCGTATTTTTCTCCCTCTTTTCTGTTTGCATTGGCTGCCAGTTTTCGTTTGGCCATTTTATAAACGCTTTGAAGAATTTTTCGAATGGTCTTATTGGTGCTCATGAGGGCATCTCCGCCGGTAATGAGAATGTCCCTTAATTGTGAGTCATGTTCAAAATAGGTGATCGAGGTTTCCAGACGGTCTTCCACGGAGGTCCTGGCTTGTAATTTGTCAAAGTCAAAATTCAAATCACCATGTTGGAACCCGTACATTCTCTGGCAGATTGAACATAGCCCCCCACAGGCACGGCCCATGCTTTTGGGAATTAAGATAGCGACATTGGGGTATCGTCTGTGAATGCAATCGTCGGGAACAATCCAGCCGGCAGCATTGGGCTTTCCCGGCTCCACAATATCCTCTTTTTCCCAGGCATTAATATTTCCGAATTCAGCAACCAGTTCCTTTGAATAGATAATATATTGCCGGATGGCAAGATCCGCTCCCAAAGAAACAGGGGAGGCCTGGGTATCCAGAAGCGACAGGTAGTAGGGATTGACAAAAAAGGGGATGCCGACTTGCTGGGCCTGTTTCAGGGTATTCATTGTTTTTCTGTCAAGGGAGAAATCAAGCATTTCATTCAGACCTTCAGGGGTTCTGACTGCAAATTTAAGATGAAATTTATGATCATTCCACCATGTTTTGGCAAGGGCCAGTTTTTTCTGCCGGGACATTCCTTTTTTAAAGCAAAATCGCTTGCTTTTTACCCTTCGTTTATCAATTATTTGAATAATGATTTTCATTATCCGAAGCTTGTTTTTTTTGCGTTGCCCGATGACCGCAGGATCAAGGCCTGAGGAATATCGGTCCATCCAGGTTGAAATTTCACGGTTTTGGGGTTCTGGGTATTCATGTCCTGAAAATTGCCTGAACAGGTGAATCATATCATAAAAATAGGCAGGCGTACCGCCGCCGGTTCCCTTGCGGGCACATTGCATGAGAATGGCAAAGGGATCATTTTCCACAATTTCGCCCTTGAGATTGGGGTCCTTAAATTGCCTGCCCGAATGCTGGATATAATCCAGAATGCGAATGGCAGCATAGTCTTTGGATCTAAGCTTTTCAAGTTGGAGGTTGCCGGTTTGTTTGCGCAGATAATAGGCATATGCTGATTTGTTTTCCCGGAGGACCTCCAGGCCCCAAGTTTTTAATTTTTTCTTGGCCTGGAGAATGGTTTTTGAAGTGTCCATGATATCAAAAAGACCGGGGTTCTCTTTGAACAATTGCTGCATGAGCCTATAGGCTTTTACATTGGGAAGTGTTTGTTTTAATTCATTTAAAAACGGCACAATATTTCCTTATTGCAGCAAAGTTGCTGCATAAATTATTGCCAGAGAACTCTAAAGGAGCGACCGTTGAGGTCGGTTGTGAAAATCTATAGCGTGTCAACATCATTAATTTTTTGTTCTAATTCTTTGAGATTTAACATTATAGTCCTGAGAGTTTGGCTTTCCCTAAAATCACCGAATTGAACTGAGATCTCTGATTGATGTCTATTACCAGTCAAGCACATCATAAATAGAATTTTGTGGTAAGGAAGAAGGAGTCTCTTCGATTACAATCAATCAGAATGGAAAGAATATTTTTTCCCAATGCTTAACAGAACCTAACAGATTAAGTGCTTAAACACAACGCAATTGTTCCTTAACAAAAGGAGACTCTGCTTCAATCTCCCGTCAGAAGGGCGTCAATAGCTCTCTATTCTGGCCGGGTTGACGGAACCGGAATTGACGATCTTGAAGCCCGTTGCACGATACTAACAATTTGTTGGACAATTTTATTAAAAGTGATATTCATAAACCTATGGGGTAAAGGGTGTTATGCGGATAGAATATTTTAAAAAATAGGGTGACGTAATAACCAAATGAATACAAGAAATTTATTTATTGCTGTAATTTTAGGCTTAGGCAAGGTTCCGGTCAGGAAAAGTGCCTCAGAATTACAAACCGGGTGCATACGGGGGCGTGAAGGACGTGGATACGGTATTTTTCTGGATATCTAAATTGGGCTGGAAACTATGTTCCCCTGACAGTCTCCTGGTGCTGTTATCAGGTGTAACCCTTGTGTTGCTGTGGGCCCGTTCTTATAAACGAGCAACCCGTCTGATGACGCTGCTGGTGGTTTTACTCTTGATCATCGCTGTTTTTCCTGTTGGGGATATATTGCTTTCTCCTCTGGAAAAGCGATTCCCTTCTCCCGGACACTTGCCGGATAATGTGGACGGCATCATTCTCCTGGGGGGCGCGGAAAGAGTTCAACAATCATTTCTCTGGCAGCAGGTAGAGTTAAACAAATCCTCAGAACGGTTTTTTGAGTTTTTCCGGCTGGTCAAAAAATATCCCCATGCGCGACATGTTTTTGCCTCTGGCAGTGGTGATATCACCTTCCAGGCATACAAGGGTGCCCAAGTGGCAAAAATGCTGTTTAAAGAGCAGGGCCTTGATACGTCCAAAATGATATTTGAATCCCAATCAAGAAATACTTATGAAAATGCTGTCTTTACGCGTCGGTTAATTGAGCCCAAACCTGGTGAAAATTGGGTTTTAATCACCAGCGCTGCCCACATGCCCAGATCCATGGGTATTTTTTCCAAGATCAACTGGAGGGTCATCCCCTATCCTGTTGACCACGAGACGCGCCCTGGAGACCTTTTTCAGATTCAGTGGAATTTTTCCGGTAACCTGGTTAAACTCAATGACGCTTTACAGGAGTGGATCGGCTTGATAGCCTATTATGCCACTGGAAAGACGTCCCATCTTTTTCCCGGGCCTTTGAATTTAAAGTGAAATTATAAAGGCTGCTGACCGGTTTTGATTGGAATGTGTGATGCGCTTAATCTTCTTCAAATATTGAGCTGGGAACTTGTAAATCTCCAATAGGGTTGTTATTGTTTTCTAAGTGCGGATACAATTGTAAAAAAAATAGGAGGCAACAATGCCTGTAATAATAAGTGGTCTTCTCCTTTTAAGTGGCCTGATTGGGATATTTATCGGTCAAAGAATGGTCAAGAATCGATATGATTTTTTTTTTCGACAAGTTCAGCCGGAAGATGTGGTGGCGTGTCAAACCGTTTTTATCTGTGGGGATGACGGTTCCTACCAAAAAAAAATGGTCTCTAATATTTTGACCTTTGGCAATGATTGGAAAGCATTTGCAACCGATGACGGGTGTCAATATGTCCTGGGAGAATGCTTTGTAAAAGAAGAGGGTCAAAGATCTTCCCTTCGCACTGACACAAAAGAAAAATGGGTCAGCAGGGAAGAATTGAATCAATACGAAAAAACCTTTGGAAAGCCAATTAAACTATTGGAAAATAATGAGAAAGAATAAGGATCGAAGATAATTGATACCATGGAAAATCAGCCAATAGACATTGAAACCAGATGGGCAGCACAACTTTGCCTGGAACACGAGGCCCTTGCGTGGCGGTATGGCGTATCGCTTGCAACCCCGACAATTAACATTTCTTCCGGTGAATCACTCCTTGGATGGTGGGATTTTAAAATACACACAATTTCCATATCAAGCCATCTTATCAAAACACAAGCCTGGGATATCGTTTTAGAGGTTTTAAAACATGAAATGGCGCATCAATACGTTTCCACGTTTTATGACAACGCAGACAGTCATGGGCACTATTTCAAGCTGGCCTGTAAAAAATTAGGGGTTCATAGGGCGTTTGTGACGGGCAAAAAGGATTATAACCAACGATTGCAGGAGTTTAAAGGCGACCTGTCGGCGGATGCCCAAAAAATGTTAAGAAAAGTAGAGAAACTGATGGCACTTGGGCAATCCAATAACCAGGCAGAGGCACAAGCAGCATCCAGGAAAGCCAATTATTTGCTTAACAAGTATAATCTTGCGAGAATCAAGGAGGGAGAGGGTGATCCAAATATCGGATACCTTACCATCTGCCACAAAAAAAAACGCATTGAATCTATCCAAAAAGCCATTTTGGCTGTCTTGAGAGACTATTATTATGTAAATTGTGTGACATCCCGGACCTATCACGCTTACGATGATACCGTTTACAAAAGCATTGTTCTGATTGGGAGAAAAGAGGCTTTAATTGTGGCAGAATATGTGTATTATTTTTTGCTTGATACCGGCCGAACCCTTTGGCAGGATTTTAAACACAAACAGGGTGGCAAAAGAAACGAAAAAATTTCCTTTGACATGGGGTTCACAGCCGGGATCAAGGACAACCATGAATTGATGTTTGCCGATTCCAAGATAAAAATAAAGGGTGATCTTTCCCTGCCAGTAAACGTGACCAGGTCTTTGATGGAACAAAACCATGAAGAAAACAGGCAAGAAGAATCCCGACTTTTTCCAAGATTAAGATCAGGGAGGTACGGACGACACCAGAGCTTATCCGGCGCCTTTAAAGAAGGGTTTAAAAATGGAAAAAATACCCATGTAAGCAAAGGCCTTACCAGCTGTGGTTCCGGTGTTTCCGGACTTTTGTCAGGTTCTGGATGATGTATAATTATTGATATTTTTTCGTGTCATATACGTGTACTTTTTTTTCTAAAATAAGGTGAAACCAATATGCAGGACCAGAAAAATCAAAGATTTTGCGCCACCAATATTTGTAAAATTCTTATTGCCGCAAAATTAATTTCAACAGAACAGGCAAAGGGATTGTTGGCCAGGGAAAAAAAGATCAAGGAGCTTCTCTGGGCGCAGGGAAAGGACAATTCCCTGACAGGTGCAGCCAAAAAGAGAGCAATCCTTGAGACATCCTTTATCGATGTTGTTTTGTATTTAAAGATTGAGCGGCTGGATCAGCCTGGCAAGATTATTGATGAAGATTTGATCTATAAGGCAATTGCGGCTGCATTTCGTCTGGAATATATCAAAATAGACCCCCTGAAGCTGGAATTGAATTTAGTAACGGGCACCATTTCAAAATCCTTTGCCCTAAGACACCTTTTGCTGCCCTTAAAAGTGGAAGAGGGTAAGTTGGTGGTGGCTACCCCCGACCCGTTTAATTACGAGGCCATCAAGGACGTGGAAATGGTCTCAAAATTGAAAGTCAAACCCATTGTCAGTTCCAAGTCGGATGTCAAACGATTGATCAATGAGTTTTTTGGATTCCATTATTCTATATCAGCGGCAGAAGATTTGTTTTCCCAAAAGGGGGTTGACCTGGGGAATCTTGAACAATTTGTCAGCCTGACCTCTTTGGATGATCTGCCCGCCACGGATCATCATATTATCAATGCCGTAAATCATTTGTTTACCTATTCCTTTGATCAAAGAGCCAGTGATATCCATATTGAACCCAAACGCGACATTTGTCTGGTGAGAATGCGAATTGACGGTGCCCTCCATACGGTATACAAGCTGCCGAAAAAACTTCACAATGCGGTGGTCAGCCGGATTAAAACCCTTTCCGGGTTGGATATGGCCGAGAAAAGAAGGCCCCAGGATGGCCGGATTAAAATGGGAAAGAAGGATACAGAGGTTGAAATAAGGGTATCTACTATTCCTGTGGCCTTTGGGGAAAAAGTGGTCATGCGGATAATGGATCCGGATATCTTGTTCCAGGACCTTGAGATGCTGGGTTTTTTAAAGGATGATTTTGAGAGGTATAAACGCTTGATCGGTATGCCCTTTGGTATTGTCCTGGTGACAGGCCCTACAGGTTCTGGAAAATCAACCACCCTTTATTCCAGCCTGCGCATGCTCTCTTCTCCCGAGGTGAATATCACCACCGTTGAAGACCCTATTGAAATGGTCCATGAAGAGTTTAATCAGATTTCGGTTCAGCCTGTCATTAACGTCACCTTTGGCTCGGTCCTGCGAAATATTCTCCGCCAGGACCCAGATATCATCATGGTGGGGGAGATCAGGGATCTTGAAACTGCCCAGGCCGCGGTCCAGGCCGCCTTGACCGGTCACCTGGTTTTGTCCACCCTTCATACCAATGATGCGGTTTCAACGGTTTTCCGGCTGCTGGACCTTGGTATTCCGCCCTATCTTATTCATTCTTCCCTGAACGGCATTGTGGCCCAGCGCCTGGTCAGAAAAATCTGTCCTGATTGTGCCCAGACCTTTGAAATGGATGCCCGGGAATTGGCAGACCTGGGGATTCGGGTGCCCCAAAAAGGCCCGGTTTTGCTGACCCATGGGAAAGGATGTGTGAAATGTCGAAATACCGGTTATAAGGGACGGACCGGTATTTATGAAGTCCTTCCCTATTCCGAGGCCCTCAAACGGTTGACCTCCAATGATGCCAGCCTGGAAGAGCTAAGGGCCAAAGCCGTGGAAGAAGGATTGACCCTGCTGCGTCAGAATGGGATTCAAAAAATGCTGGAAGGTCAGACCACCTACCAGGAGATTTTGCGGGTTACCTGGGATCAGTTGACCATATCCCCCGGATGAAGATCACACTTGGACGACAGAATCATGACCGTGGCGGCAATATCTTCTGCGTGGAGTACGATTAATTTGCCTGAATTCAAAGGATCCAGGGGGGGGATGATTTTGGACTTTTGGGTCCAGTTCGAATCGGACCCGTCAAAGGCAGATTTGTTCTCCTGGAGAATTGTGTAAATTTGGCCGGGTTGAACATTGTCCTGTCTGCCTTTGTTGATAAAGGCAATTTGATAATCATTGATCATGACGGTATCTTCTTCTGAACAAACAAGACTGGCATCAATGGGATTTGGGTTTTCCTGAACCGATAATACCGTGTCGCGTTCATAATAATTCATGATTCTGTCACCCACATTGGCATCCCTGTAAGAATTGACGATGATGGCAGTCGCATAGTCACCCTTGTGTTCAAGGATTTTGATTTCTGCTTTAATCAGGTGTTTGATGCCTGTAAATTTCTGGCCATTGAGGGTTTCTTTTATTTTTTGTGTATCAAAGATTTGATACATTTTTCCCGGAATCAGACCACCGATTCCGGTTGGATTGATATAAATAATGTCATTGGCTGACATCATCAGATTCCCGTCTTTTTCTCGAATAATGTTTCCAAGGGAGGGTTCAACATCTCGTTTGATAAATCCAATATGGCTCATTTGTGTGTAGGTAAAGGAGGGGATTATTTTTGGCGGTTTAGTTTTTATAGGTTCAGCCACGGGTGCCACGGGTGGTTTGGGTGGTAGCTGAGATTTTAGGAAAACTTTTATTTTTTTCCCCGGGTATATCCAGTGGGGATTTTTGATTTCCTTGTTCATCTCCCAGAGCCCGGGCCAGTCCCACTGGGAATCATAGAAGCGTTGGGATAGATCCCAGAGGGTATCCCCTTTTTGTATGGTATAGTAAAAACCTGAACCCTCGGCAGGTTCTAAGTCACTGAATTCCTGGGCCCATGCCATGGGGAAAAAGTTAAGGATTAGAAATAGTGTGATGCCCGTGATTGTTGCGATCCCTTTTATTTTATACATGGTGCCTCCCTTGATCTGCATTGGTCCCTTTGAATATCTTGACTTTATTTAAACGGTTGTTCTATAAAAAGTCAAGAATTGTTACTCTTATACCTTAAAATTGGACACAAAAGATGAAATGCATTGCCAATCTGTTTTTTGAAATGAGGATGTTAAAGGATATTGCCCGGTCGGGGTATGCTTTTTTGGGATCGGGTCGTGAAAGTATTGCAGAACATTGTTTTACCATGGCGTTTATCTGTTTTGTCATGTCAAAAATGGATGGGGATATTGATGGGGAAAAACTCATGGCCATGGCGCTGCTGCACGATCTTCCCGAAGCCAGGACCGGTGATCTTAACTATGTCCAGAAAAAATATACAAAGGTCGATGAAGCCAAAGCCATTTCTCATTTGATAAAGCCCCTTGCTTTTGGTAAGGATATCAAATCCCTTATTGAGGAGTTTAACCTGGGTGAAACCCGAGAGGCAAAACTTGCAAAGGATGCGGATCAGCTTTCTTTTGTCCTTGAATTGAAAAAACTTGAGGACACAGGGGGTAGCTCCCCTGAACGCTGGCTGCCCCTGGTCATTGGGCGGTTACAAACCCAAACAGGCCGGCAGATGGCCCAAAGCATCATGGAAACCCAATGGGATGAGTGGTGGACAAATGACTATTCTGAATGAATCAGGAAAAATTACCCAGGGAGAATCCAACGAGACTATGGACAAAGATCTGAGATCATTGCTTAAGGTCCGGGAACAAACTTTGGAAAAAGCCTTTCTTTACCTGGACAAGTTCAAGCAGGAATTGCAAAGTGTTAAACAAGAGCTGACCCAGGAAAAAAACAGCCTGAACAATGCATTAAAACAGATTCATCACATGACCCGCGAACGCAGTCAGATGAAAAAATCTTTACGGCTCATGCGAGAAGCCCTTGGTCAGAATATAACCGGGTTTGAACGGCTTTTGTCAACCCTTATCAGAACGAGGATCGAAGCAAACAGGGGACATGGGGACAGGGTAGCCCATATTGCAGGCTTTATTGCAAAACAATTTGATTTTGATGAAAAAAAGTTGGAGGATATTCGAAAAGCTGCTATGTTGCATGAGGTCGGACTTCTTTTCATGCCGGGTTCGGCATTGGAAAAACAGGAAAAAGACCTTACAGCTTATGAAAATAATATTTGGATTCAATATCCTGTAAAAGGGGCCGATCTTTTAAATGAGTGCCAGGGATTTGAAAACTGTGCCCGGATGATTCGATCTTTAAATGAAAATTCCGACGGGACAGGCTATCCCGACGGATTAAAAAAAAGACATATCCCCTTGGCTTGCCGGATACTTGCCGGGGCCGACGCGTTTGATCGGTTGAAAGATACGGGGGTTAACAGCCTGGAAGAGTTGCTGGCTGCCCTGGAAAATTTATCCGGTTCCCGTCTTGACCCTGTTATTGTGGGGTGGCTTGAAAAATATGCCGTGCTTCACATGGGATCCGATGCATATCGGGTCAGAGGCGTCGGGGTGGAACAGCTTGAACCCGGGATGCGGTTGGGAACAGCCTTGTTTACAACCACTGGAACCAAACTTTTTTCTGTGGACACAGAACTGACACAGGAATCAATTGATAAGATTATACAATATCACCGGGAGTATCCTGTTGATGAAACTGTTTACATAAAGGCTTAATAATGGATATATCTTCGATTATTGGTGTTGTCTCAGGAATGGGGTTTGTACTGGGTACCATACTTTTGGGCGGCAGTATCATGATGTTTGTCAATATTCCGTCTATCCTCATTGTTATGGGGGGAACTGTTGCCGCCACCATGGTCGGTTATCCCTTGTCTGATTTTTTAGGTATGTTTAAAACAGGCATAAAGATTTTTATGTTTAAAATTGAAAAACCAGCAGACATCATTGCCAATCTGATTGAAATATCCAATAAGGCCAGGAAAGGGGGGCTGCTTTCCATAGAAGGGGATATCCAGACCACCCCCGACCCATATCTCGCCCAGGCGCTTCAGATGACAGTGGATGGGGTGAAAACTGGGGATATCGCTGCCATCATGCAAAAAAAGATGTCCCTGACAAAAAAAGGCCTGGACACAGGGGCAGATATTTTTTCGAGCATGGGGGCATATGCCCCGGCCTTTGGGATGATCGGAACCCTGATCGGTCTTGTCCAGATGCTTGCCAACCTGGACGACCCCTCCTCCATCGGTCCCAAGATGGCTGTGGCCATGATCACTACCTTTTACGGGGCTGTTCTTGCCAACCTGTTTTTTATTCCCATGAGCGATAAGCTCATGGGAAGAAATGAAGAAGAGATCACCAATATGAATATTATTTTTGAAGGGATTCTTTCCATCAGAGAAGGGGAACATCCCAAGCTGATGGAAGATAAACTCAAGGTATATATGACAGGTGGCAAAAAAGAAGAAGAAAAAAAATAATAAATTAGAAAAAAGAGAATAAACCATGGCTGATGAAACCGGAGCAGAAGCAGAATCTGAGATGACGCTGTCCCCTCCGCCCGAGGAGGAAAAAAAGGGTGGTGAGGAAGGTGCACCCGCATGGATGGCCACCTTTGCCGATCTTGTTACCCTTTTGATGTGTTTTTTTGTTCTGCTCTTTGCCATGAGTACCACCCAGCAGGAGACCTACAAGGAGTTGGTTCAATCCCTGCGAAGTGCCTTAGGATCCCAGGCCGTGCCTGAGTCGGGCACCAGGGAAGGGTTGACAATGCATGCGGTCCCCTCTGAAGAACCGAGTGAAAACCAGCAGATTGACGAGTTGGGCGGAATGATTGAAAAGGAGATGGAAGAGATCGTTTCCGAGATCAGGGAATTGGTATTGTTCAATAAACTTGGCGGGGAGGTAAGTGTTACCAAGTCCGAAGACGGCGTTGTCATTACCATGTCGGATCTGCTTCTTTTTGCCGAAGGGGGAACCCGGCTGTCGGACAAAGGGCTGGATATTCTTCGAAAGGTGGCATCTGTCCTGTCCAAACTTGCCTACCAGGTAAAGATAAAAGGGCATACAGACAGCGAGCCCATCTCATCGGCTTTTTATCCATCCAATTGGGAGCTTTCCAGTGCCAGGGCATCGACCGTGGTGAGATTATTGGTGGAAAACGGAGTCTCTCCCCGGTATATATCGGCGGAAGGGTATGCCCAGTACCACCCGGTGGCGACCAATGATACGGCCCGGGGACGGGCAAGGAATCGGCGGGTTGAAATTGTATATGAACGGGACAGCATCGCCCGGCAGTTTGCCGATATGGGGGGCAATTAGATGTTCACATGGGCCTTTTTGTCCGGGCATCTTCCAGGGCAATCTCAAGCTCAGCCACCCCGATTTCCGTCATCCCCAGGATATCCGCCTCCTTTGAGCTGATAATTCCTGAAAGATCTGTTTTAGAGGAATTGTCTTCAATCTTGCTGCAGACCCTGTTCACCAGCCTGACAATCAGCAGCAGCATATCTGAAATATCGTATTCATCGGTATGGTGGTCCCGTGCAATGATCCTGTATGTTACCGGCAGATGCCATTTGGTGAGAAGGTTATACCCCATTGCCGAGTGGAGGTTGTCCAGTATTTTGTCAATGAGTTGGGGCGGGGGTTTAAATGCGGCTGTTTTGGACTGAAAAATTTTCTCGATGGCCGTTAAAAGATATAATTTGCCCATGTCATGCAACAGCCCTGCAATGAATGCCTTTGGAAGTAATTCGTCCATGGACAGATATTTGACCGTCCATAGAGATCCAATGGCACAAGAGACAGAGTGGTTCCACAAACGAATTTGGTATGACTTTATTACTGGATGGGATGACCTGAAATTTTTCTGGTGAAGCTCTTTCATGATAATATTGACCATTTCATCCTGTCCCAATCGTACCACTGCATCCTTGATGGTGTCTACACCGCCCAATCCCCTGTAAAAAGGGGAGTTCGCTGTTTTGAGCACCTGTCCGGTCAAGGTGGGATCCGTCCGGATTAATCGGGATAATACCTCAAAATCAGGCGCTTCCTTTATGGCCTCATTTTGTATTGCCATGGCCTTTGGGCTGAGGACAGGCAGGGATTCTTCTTTTTTGATCTGCTGTTTTATGATGTCAATAATGCTGACTTGTCCGGGCATTTTTAAGATACTCCTAACAATCGATTGATCTCGTGGATGGGGCGGGGGGGCAGTAGCTGGGGGATACACCGGAAGGTTTCTTCCAGAGTGGTTATCCCCAGGGAGACTTTTGAAATGGCATCTTCCATCAATGTCACCAGCCCGGCGGTTTCCATACCGATTTTTCTTAAGTCATAGCTGGACCTGCAATCTAAAATAGCTTCCTTAATAAATTCATTAAAAACCAGCAACTCATATACAGCAATCCTGCCCTTATATCCGGTGTAGTTGCATACCGGGCATCCTCTCCCCTTTAACAGGGTGTATTTTTTCATATCATCGGGGCCATATCCCAGAAGTTTCAGGTCCGAGGGAGAGGGGGTATAGGCTTCCGGACAATGGGTGCAGACCTTTCTTAATAGTCTTTGGGCCAGAATACAGACCACTGTGGAAGAGATTAAAAAGGCCTCAATATCCATGTTCATCAGTCGTATCAACCCGCTGATGCTGTCTTCGGTATGAAAGGAGGTCATGACCTTGTGGCCTGTAAGGGCGGCATGAACTGCCACGCCGGCTGAGTAATTGTCCCTGATTTCCCCGATAACGATGACGTCAGGGTCCTGGCGGACAATATGGCGCAGGGTTTCTTCAAAGGTCAGATTAATTTTGGGATCAATGGAGCACTGGGAGATTCCTTCCACCACATATTCCACGGGGTCTTCTGCCGTAATAATGCTGATTTGGGGACTTGCTATTTCAGACACACAAGAATATAGGGTGGTTGTTTTACCTGATCCTGTCGGCCCTGTGATAATCATTACCCCGCTGGGGGTATTTAAAACATCTTTTCTAAATCGCGCGAGCATTTTGGGCTGCATGCCCATGTGATCGAGTTCTAGGATTTGATTTATTCGGTTTAAAATTCGCAGTACAATTTTTTCACCAAACACGGTAACAAAAATAGAGACTCTTAAATCCAGGGAATTGCCCTTGTGTTCAAAGGTCATTCTGCCGTCCTGGTGTCGTCTTCTTTCAGCAATATTGGCTTTGCACAATATTTTGATACGGGCTGCCACCATGGTGGCGGCATTAATGGGAAACATTTTATAGGGAACCAGAATCCCGTCTATGCGATACCTTACCTGAAGCCGCTCTTCAAAGGGTTCAATATGGATATCACTGGCCCCCTGGTCAATGGCGTTGCCAAGGATGGTTTCCACAATACCAATGGCTGTATTCTCATTCACAATAGTTTTGGGTTTGATACTGCCGGAACCCAGTTTTTCCAGCTTTTTTTCGATCATGTTCGGTGCGGCAATCCCAATGATGATATTGTTGCCAAATTGTTTTCTGGCGCTCTGGATATCGGTTTTACTGAAGGGATCTGCAAAGGCAATCAGGATTTTTTCTTCCACCTGTTTTATGGGAAGGAAATTATTGGCCATGCACCACTTGATGGGAATATTTTCAATGACCTTGGGGTTTACATCCTCAACGGACAGGTCAATGAAAGGAAACCCAAGTTGAACAGAGAGGGCATCCATGAAACCACTCTCGGTCATAAACTGGTTTTCAACAATGACCTGTCCCAACCGTTTGTCTTTCTGGTTTTTTTGAATATTGAGTGCAGCCATGAGTCTTTCCTGGCTCAGATATCCCAGTTCAACCAGGAGGTCCCCAATTTTCATGGAAAGGTGATTGTCGCGCAAAACCTCTTTTATCTGTTCCCCGTTGATATATTTCAGATCCTTTAGGGTGTCGATCAGGGTTTTGTCCGATGAAAGTTTTGACTTTACCCGCATGGCATAGGCAGCATTTTGTTCTGTCAAAAGCCCTTTTTTCACCAATAGGGAGACAATCTCACCTGGTTTGTTCTCACCTGGTTTGTTTTCTTCTGGTTTCATGTTTTTGGTGTTTGAATCTCCTGGTTCGGGTTGCCTACAGACAAAGATTGATCCAGTCGTTGGGATTCCTTGGTAACAATTTGTGCGAGGACGTCATGGGGGATATCTCGTTTTATACCCGGGCATGCACTTGCCATTGCATTCCAGTTTTCAGGGTTTTTTATGATGGTTTTAATATAGGGCCATGCCTTGCACATATAAGGTTTTACAGGATGAATCGTGCATTGTTTCTCTGTGTCAAAAAATACACAGGCACCATTGGCTCCAAGGGTTAATACAAGTTTTGAACCGGAATAATCGCAATAGGTTTCAACAAAGGTTGTGGGGTCGGCATTTATAAAAGAGGCGATTTTGAGAATGTCCTGGTCTGTCACATAGGTGCCGCCAAAGCCATTGCAGCATTTTCCGCAGAGCTGGCATTCAAATATATCTTCGGCTGTCTTGTATCTATAATCCATATCGTTTTTCCATTGCCTTTTGCAGTGTTAAGGGATCGACATATTGCAGATCTCCTCCCATGGGAACCCCCGATGCAATCCGTGTGATGGTGATGTCTCTTGATTTAAGCCGATCCAGGATATAGGCAGCGGTTGCTTCTCCTTCAACATCGGTTTTTGTTGCAAGAATAATTTCTTTCACGCGTTTGGGGTCGGCCCGGTTGAATAATTCAGCCAACCGGATATCATCGGGGCCAATACCGTCAATGGGAGACAGGGCGCCCCCCAGGACATGATAGGTCCCGGAAAAGACATGGGCCTTTTCAATGGATGCCATATCTTTAGGATTTTCAACCACACAAATCAAGGAGGGGTCTCGTGTCGGATCTGTGCAGATGCGGCATTGTGGTTGGTCGCTCAAGGCAAAACAGGAAGAACAAAGTCTGACACTGCTTTTGAGCTCAATAATATCCCCTGCAAGTGCGGCAGCCTCATGATCCGGGGCATGGAGAATATGGAGTGCAAGCCGTTCAGCTGTTTTTTTTCCAATACCCGGAAGGGTGGACAGGGAATTGATCAGCTTTATAATTGCCTCTGGATAATGATTCACAGGTTACATGCCGGGGATGTTGAGTCCGCCGGTGAGCTTGCCCATTTCAGCGGAAACCATATCCTGGGATTTTTTCAGGGCATCATTGACAGCGGCCATGACAAGGTCCTGGAGCATTTCAATGTCTTCGGGGTCCACCACTTCTCGTTCAAGTACAATGGATTCGATTTTTTGTCCCCCGTTGGCGATTACTTTTACCATGCCGCCACCGGCAGAGGCTTCAACTGTTTTTATTTTTAGCTCTTCCTGGGTTTTGAGCATTTTTTTCTGAAGTTTCTGGGCCTGTTTCATCATGGAACTCATATTTTGCATGTGGTTAATCTCCTGTGGTATTATGGAATTTTTTTATTTAATAGTTGATGATTTCACCATCAAATATGCGCTGGGCATCAAGAACCAGCGGGTGATTGCGTGCTGCCACCTTCATGTTGGCCTTTTGCTTGTCGGGTTTGGCAATGGATTGGGTTTCGGACATAATAGCTATGTCGAGGTCTTTCCCCAAAAAATTTTTACAAAGGGTCTGTAACTCTCCTTTTTTTGTCTTGAGTCTTGTGGTGTCAAAGGCGGAACAATTATATAACTTTACCTGGACACTCCCGGGGCTTGATTCATCCACCAAGGCTTTTGAGAGCAGGGCAAACATAAAGGGGAATTTTTGTTCAATTTTTTTTAAAAAATTGGGCCAGGTTTTTGGAATTGGTTCCATCGGGGGGGGGGCATAGGTGGCCTGGCTTTCTTCAGTTTGTAAAGCAGTGGTTGCCGCCATTGGCATGGAAGGTGTTTTGGGTGCAATCTCTTCGGGTGCAATCCCTCTGAGTGATGCTTCTTTTCGGGAAGGTTGTTCCAACGACATGGGGGCAGTGTCCGGCGGGGTAGCAGACTGGGTGTATCCGGCAGAGTTTGTCAATTGTTTCGCCAGTTTAGACTCTATCTGTTTGGCCAGAAGATCCAGTTTGCCGATGATCTGGTCCAGTTGTGCCCCGGGGCTGATCTGGATAAGTTTGAGCAGAACCATTTCCACTGCTGTTTTTGTATGGGAAGAAAATTTTACCAGGGATTCTTCATTCAAAAGCAATTGCAGCAGCATCCCCAGGTAGTCAGGGTGCAATTGAGTTACTGCCTGGGCCAGGGTCTTTTTTTCAAGATCGGTGATATTTATCGCTGAATTGTCCTGCCCGCAAAGTTTGATGACATTTAAATTTCGAAAATGAAGAATGATGTCTGAAAAAAACTTTTTCAAATCGAGGCCAGAATCATTTACCATATCAACGATATGGATCAATTTTGCCCCATCCTTTAGAAACACAGCCGATGAAATATCGTGCATCACTCGTCTGTCCATCACCCCAAGGTTGTCTACCACCTTTTGATGATCAATCATTTTATCCGGGCAAGCGGACATTATTCTGTCAAGAAGGCTTAAAGAATCCCTGATGGACCCGTCTGCTTCCAGGGATATCAAGTCCAGGCTCTCCTTTTCGATGGCAAAGCCTTCTTTTTCACACAAGATTTTAAGGTGATCGGAAATTTCTTCCAGAAGAATTCTGCCAAGGTCATGGCGCTGGCACCGGGATAAAATAGTGGCGGGTATCTTGTGCACTTCAGTGGTGGCAAAGATGAACATCACATGGTCCGGGGGCTCTTCCAGGGTTTTCAATAATGCGTTAAAGGCCGCCGTGGACAGCATGTGCACTTCATCAATAATATATATTTTGTAGGAAGCTGTGGCCGGCATATAGGTGACGTTTTCCCGAAGATCCCTGATCTGGTCCACACTGTTATTGGAGGCACCGTCAATTTCAAAAACATCGGAACAATGTCCTTCAACGATGTCCCTGCAGATTTTACAGGTGTTACAGGGGGTTGGGGTGGGCCCGGTGCTACAGTTCATGGCTTTGGCCAAAATTCTGGCAATGGTGGTCTTGCCGGTACCCCTAGGGCCGGTAAATAAAATGGCGTGGGCAACACGATCCGCTGTGATGGCATTTTTAAGGGTGCGGGTTACATGGGACTGACCCACAACTTCATCAAATGTTTGGGGCCGATATTTTAATGCTAATACTTGATATGACATGGATGTCCGCTAATTTCTGTGTGGCGGAGAGGGGGGATTCGACCTTATCGAATTGCAAGCCTCACCTAACCAGCTGTAATTACTCTATATTTTTAAAATCCATTCGCAAGCCGTTTATTCCAAAGTGTATGGCAAAAGTGTATATCAATTCCTTTTGGATACTCCCCTCCCACAGAAACTTTATACACTGCTTCACCCAGAAAAATCAAGCCCTATCCCCGTGGCATTTCAGACGCTTGTTTCCCTTTTAGCAGCAGAATCCAGAGTAGACTCATGGGATAGAAGATTTATATGCCCCTGTTGTGGCAAAAGTCATAGGTAAACTTGGAAGTAGGAGCAGAGCAAGGGCAAATATCCGGCAAACAAAAAGATAATACCACTTCAATTGCCAAAACCATATCAGCATTATTCCGCTGCCAAATACGGGGAAGCATTAACAGCTGTCATGCAATATGATTCGGGTTCTGACTATAGCCAGTAAACAGCTCCTATCTTGCATAATTTTTATAAAAAACACTCTGGAAGAATGGCCGGACATGACACCCTTGGCAAATATAATTGAATAAAATTATCAAGGCTGAAAAAACCTGTATACCATATATAGGGGTGCTAAAATTCTGTCTGGACTGAGTTTTTAAAATACCAGTTCACGCCCATACCCAAGCCAGTGAAAACTAATTCATGCGTCGGCACTGTTTTCCCCATAGATTCCTTGACAAAAAATAAAGGTGTGTTTTATACTCCAGCATCTTTTAACAATTTTCGAGGAGAAATAATGAAATTTATTAAATTTTCACTATTTTTATGTTGTGGTCTGACATTATTTATCAGTGCCTGTTCCTCTTCCCAGGATAAAGCATACAAGGCACAGGGAAACGTTTCCAAGGAGAGAATTGCACTGGTAAATCAGTATCAGGAATGCGTTAAAAAAGCAACGGAAGCGGGTACTGACAAAGAGGTATGTGAAACATACCTAAAGGCAGCAGAAGCGCTCAAGTAATATAAAAAATACAGATAGAAAAGGGATTGAAAATAAATTTCCATCCCTTTTCTTATTTAAGGTCTCTGTGAACCATTTATTTTTCATCCTTCCCAGTATCGGCCATCATGCTTGAGTCTGGTGTATTTATCATTCACCTCCCCTTCGATTTTGCCCCTCAGGAGTTTGGATTCTTCGGGTAAGCTTTTTTCCTTGGCTGCAAACTGAACTTCGCCGCCAAGGAAGTCCTGGAGGCTTTCATCCGGGGCTTTTGTCCAAGTGCACCTGGAATGTTATCAATCCCTCCGAAATATGCAGTGTCTCAAGTTGTCGGCTATATCAAAGGGAAAAGCGCAATACATATTGCCAGAACGTATGCAGGACGGCGGCATAATTTTACAGGCCAAAATTTTTGGGCCAGGGGGTATTTTGTATCAACAGTCGGCAGAGATGAAGAGACTGTAAAGAAATACATCAAGAAACAAGAAGATGCCGACCGGAAAATAGACCAGTTGAAACTATTTTGACCACCTTTAGGTGGTTCATGTTTTTATGACCGCTTTGAGCGGTTCACAATACAAGCCTCCGGCTTTGCCGGGGGTATGGTGACTGGCTTTCGCCTCCATCTCATTTCGTTATTTTACCAAGGGGATCTGTGCTGCGAGGTTATATTTTATTGCGGCCCGAATTTTGCTCTCGATCTGCAGATTGAGAAGGACTTTCTTGGGAGGCAGAACCTTCGCAAGTTTTGGAACGTAGGACGACTGAAGCTCACTCTCAGCCGCCTGGATGCTGACCAATTCAGCCGTCAGTGTCTTGGCAGTTTCATCGGTAATGGTATCTGTCATGTAGACGTTGGCATAGCTCTCGATGAGGCCGAGGATTCGCTGATTGATCGCCATCAGGTCCTTCTGATACCCTTCATAGATCGGCCAGAATCCTTTGGCCTCGGACTCGGTTAGCTGCATGTTGTCCGCCACGAGCAACTTCTTGTCCGACTTGACCTTGTCAAGAAGAATCTGCATGTTATCCGCCGGCATGTCCTCGGATACAGCCTGCGAAACGGTTAAGATCATCATCATTGTCATGATTGCCAGAATTAAAGTTGCCAAATTTTTTCTTTTCATTTTTTTCTTTTCCTTGTTTTGATTTGCCATATCAAAAAACCTAATATAATACATTCCTGCATCTGGATGACAAACTGATTTACAGTATTTTAGGGAACAGCAACGATTAAAGAATTTGATCTATAAATCAGTATCAATATTTAGAATTTGTGTAAAGAAATATTCAATTATATTTGACCTAACGCAACCAAATGAATAAATTCTCCATTAAATAATTGGAGATAAAAGGAAGGGTATACCCGTTCTAATATGATGCTGATTTTGCCCATACATCCGCACCATTGGCAACGGCAGCAGAACCACCATAACCAGTCTACCCAGAGTAAAGAAGACAATAAAATCAATCTGACAGACATGTGGAGAGCAGAGGATGGTAAAAATTCTCAAAGACCTGTACGCTGGTTAGCTCAGATTGACACAGTTAAGTTTCTGGAAACACTTGAGAATAAACTCAAAGTACCTGGGAAGGACTTTGACCTTGTGACTACAAAAAGAGGTGGAACCAACCCCGGAACCTGGGGGCATTATCAAGTTGCCCTGGCATATGCAAAATACCTTTCCCTGAATTTCATATCTGGTGCAATGAAGTTGTTAAGTGTATGTGAACTCCAGCCGTTTGTTGATTGTCTTTACAGCAAGGGTTTTCTTATGCTCTATTTCCACAGCCTCAAGAAGAGTCGTACCTTTTGGGATTTTATTTGCTGGTGGAAGCCTTCTGAGTTTATCCTTGTAATCTACCATCGTATCTCTGTTTATGGTTGATATTGGTGTGTCTTCTCCTATAAGTTCTGCAAAAGCCATTAAAGCATTTTCAATCTCTCCAGGGGTTTTTCCTGACCACCGTTTATCCTCAATTCCCTCAGCTATATATTTGGGTATCAATTCTTTTATGGTGATCAGTTTTTTCGCATCTGTTACAACAGCAGAGGGTTTGGGGAGGCTTTCTTTTGGTGTTTCTTCAAATTTGTCTGAATAATGCCCATCCAGTCTTTTTTGATAATGTTCAACCCCCAGGAGTTCAGCCCTCATAAACCCTTGGCAAAGTTTTGAATATTTTAAGGAGGTCTTGTTTATCTCAGATGTATTTATTCCTTGTTGGATCAACACATCATCCACCTTCTGTTCAATTGAGACATTGTCTCCATTCCAATCTGGTATTGCTTTTTCAGAATAATTTCCAGAAGCCAGGCTTTCAAGGAGCCAATCTCTGTAACCACCTGACCACTGGTATTCAGTCTCCCTTGGTGTCTGAGTCTCAGGAGGCATGTTTTTGTCATATTGGCCATACATAACAGGGATATCATACTGCTCAAATAGCCTGTCCTTGTAGTCCTTTAGCAGTCTTTGAATTTGTTCTTTTGAAAGATCCATCTTGTTTGATCGTATGTCCCTAAAAAGTAACTGAAACTGTCCAGCCATATACCTTGCTTTGGTCTTGGCATCAGCTAAATTACCTGTTTCAAGGGAAGACCTCAACTCTTTTCTGAAGATTGTAGGCTGTAGGTTTAAGGGGACCTTGATCCTGAAACAATAGGAGTACGGATTTTTGATCAGGTAAGAAGGGGAGTTGCCTGTTTCCATTTTAATCCTCCATTTACACAAAGTGTGTAAGTCAAGTGTGTAACACATGATGGACTAAAAATATCAGGCTTTTTAACTAAAAAAAGCCACTGTAATTACAGTAGCTTATATAACTTTGCTGGCGGAGAGGGGGGGATTCGAACCCCCGGTACCCGTTAAGATACACACGCTTTCCAGGCGTGCACCTTCAGCCGCTCGGTCACCTCTCCGCAGTCAATTAATTCAAGGAAAAATAGACTCTTTTTTGCCTTGTGTCAAGGTTTAAACATGGCCGCATATTCATTTGTTGGATTGTTTTGGTTATCATATATGTACAAAGGCGGGCGGACAATGCAGTTTCCGTGGCCCTCTTTAAGGCCTGAGACCAGTATCAGCTTGGCTATTTTGTTTTTTTTAGTGTGAACAAATTGAATCCAGTCCAGTTGAAAATTATGGGACATAAGGCCTGGAATAATATCTTGTAACCGGCCCGCCGGATATATAAAAAGGATCTGCCCCCGGGGTTTCAAAAGCCTTTGGGCGCTTGAAAAAAATTGTGACAGTTCAAGCCTTATCTCATGTCTGGCAATCGCTCGTTGGATATTTGGGTTCAGTCGCCCGGTATCCTTTTTTTTATAGGGGGGGTTGGAAACGATAATATCGGCAAGCCCTTGGTTATCATAAGATTGGTTATCACAAGATTGGATGTCAAAAGAAGTAGTGGAACGAATATCTTTCTTCAAAATTTGGATTCGGTCCGACATCTGGTTCTCATCGATATTTTTTGTTGCCAGTTCGGCCAGCTGGGACTGAATTTCAATACCGATGATGTGGACATCCCTGTGTCGAAAGCCGAGAATTAAAGGGATAATACCGCAACCACATCCAATATCAATGATTTTACATCCAGGGTGTGGCATCACCTGGGCGGCAAGGATAACAGGGTCCATGGAATACCGATACCCTTCTGCCGGCTGGTGAATTTTTATCTGGTTTTCAAAAAAAGTGTCAACTGTGAATTTTACCAATTTTAAACCGAATCTGTCGGACAATATCTTTGTCCATCTGTTTATTGAGCGTCGCAATTATCTCACGTTCAAGAAATTTGAGCTGATGAATCCAGGCGGAACTTGAGACATTGACCGTAAGCTGACCATCCTTAAAGGCGTCTGGCTTGGCATTCATTGCAACGGGCCTGCCCACGGCGCAATCCCAGATATCCCATATCCGGGCCATGTCCATATCCCTGGCAGGTCTGTATCTTCCCAGAGCCGAGCCTAGGATGTCGCTGATATGAATGAGCTTGCTGTCTTTTCTTTTTGTCATTTGCGTTTTTTGTGTACCTGATATATTTGACCCAATATGTTTGATCTGGATACCTGTCGGGTTGATTCTTTTCTTCCTGTAATTTGTTTTTAATACCACATCCTATTTATGGAATATACCCCAATTTTTTTTAAATAGGGTGCTTTGAAATTAAAGGCTGACCCGTGCAATAATCAAATAATTATTGCCTTTTAGGGTTGATAATTATAAAAACGGTTATAGTTTTTCTATAAAATTATATTAAAATATTGGGCAAATTATGAGAAGGTTTATTAATAATCATTTACACAGGATTTATCTATGAATTGGGATTGGGAAAAGCTACGGGATAACCAGCAAAAGTATGAGAAAAAACAGGGGGGTAGTGGCCCGGGTATACCCAGGCCACCCCAGATGGATGAACTCCTCAATAAATTTAAAGGGTTTCAATTCCCTGGGGTTTTTTTGGTGGGTCTTATCCTTATCGCCCTATTTTTTGGATCCTCTACCTTCTTTACAGTGGATCGAAATGAGGTGGGGGTGATCCAGCGATTTGGCAAATATAACAGACTTGCCCAGCCCGGGTTGAATTTTAAGTTGCCCTCGGGTATCGAAAAAGTGACCAAGGTCAATGTTAAAACTCCGGAAACAGAAGAATTTGGTTTTAACACCTATGGTGCAAGTGATAAATACCGGACATCGGCAGCCACTCCGAGGCAGGAATCTTCTTTGATGCTGACCGGAGATTTAAATGTTGCCGTGATTCCCTGGATTGTCCAGTACCGACGGGCAGACCCCCGGGCCTATCTTTTTAACGTCAAGAATGTCAACTCCTTGCTTCGAAGTATGTCAGAGTCAACCATGAGAACCGTTGTGGGGGACAGGAGCATCAACGAAGTGATTTCCAGTCGTGAGGAAATTGCCCTGGCTGCCAAGGAGATGCTTCAAAAGGAAATGGACAATTACGAAGCCGGTATCAGTATTGTCAACATAGAGATGAAAAAGACCAATGTGCCGGAACCGGTTCAGGCATCGTTCAATGAAGTAAACCAGGCTATTCAGGAAAAAGAACAGACCATATACAAGGCCAGGGAAGAATATAACAAGGCGGTTCCCCTTGCAAGGGGTGAGGCCAAGCGGTTGATTCTGGATGCAGAAGGGTATGCCATTGACCGTGTTAACCGTGCCCAGGGTGATGCAACCAAATTTAAAGCGGTTTATGACGCCTATGCCCAGGCAAAGGAAGTGACCAAAAAACGGATGTATCTTGAGGCCATGCTGGAAATCATCCCAAATCTTGGCTCAAAATATATAATTGATTCTGATCAGAAAAATCTATTGCCGTTTTTAAATTTGGGGACCAATGGATCAAATCTGGTCTCTCCGGATAAACTCCTTCGGAAGGGTGAATAACGATGAATAGCAACACGATAAAAATAATGATTGTGACGGTGGTTGCGGCTGCCCTTGTACTGGTCTTTAGTTCGGCCTACGTGGTGGATGAGACCGAGCAGGTGGTGATTACCCAGTTTGGTAGGATTGTTGGGGAGCCTGTCAAGGAACCCGGTTTAAAATTTAAGACACCCTTTATTCAAACGGCCAACTATTTCCCCAAAAACCTGTTGGAATGGGATGGCGATCCAGGCCAGGTGCCCACAAAGGATAAAACCTATATCTGGGTGGATACTTTTGCACGGTGGAAAATTTCTGATCC
This sequence comes from Desulfoconvexum algidum, assembly GCF_055382125.1. NCBI lineage: Bacteria > Pseudomonadati > Thermodesulfobacteriota > Desulfobacteria > Desulfobacterales > Desulfobacteraceae > Desulfoconvexum > Desulfoconvexum algidum. The sequence continues at coordinate 1,937,225 of NZ_AP042394.1, forward strand.
CGTTCTCTATTTCCAGACAGTAAAAGATGAATTTTCCGCCCTAAAGCGTCTGGACGACATTATAGATCCTGCCATGCGGAACCTTATCACCTCATATCCCCTGGTCGAAACGGTTCGAAATACAGACCGAGCCATGGATACCTTTGATGTTGCCGACGATGATGAAAATAAGAACAGGCGTGTCCGGTATCAGGTTGATCTGGGTCGGGATGAAATCACCCGTCGGATTGTGGCCCAGTCCAGAACAAAGCTTGAGGAATTTGGTATAGAACTTGTGGATATGAAAATTAAGCGGGTCAATTATATCGACAGTGTTAGGCGTTCTGTCTACGACCGGATGATTGCAGAAAGAAACCAGATCGCTGAAAAATTTCGTGCGGAAGGAAAGGGAGAGGCTAGTAATATAAGGGGTGAAAAGGAAAAAGAGCTCCAGAAAATAAAATCAGAGGCCTATCGAACTGCCCAGGAAACCAAGGGTCATGCCGATGCAAAAGCCACTCAGATATATGCGGATGCATACGGGGTGGATCCGGACTTTTATGCCTTCCAGAAAACAATGGAAGTTTACAAAAAGAGTCTCTCCAAGGACAGTTCGCTGATTCTTTCCACGGATTCGGATTTGATGAAATACATGAAGGGTGTTGGTAATTAGAATGATCGGCAATTATGCCATCGGATCGGCAATGATGCCATCGGGCAGGCAATTGTGCTGCCATTGTTAGAAATTTAAACGGATAGAAAATAAAAATGGGTTTGAGTATTGAGTTGGGTGTTTGCAACTCAATACTCCCCCCAAAATCGTACATGGTCTTTTGGCTATTTTTTCTTTCTCTGGTGTCTGGTTTTAGCAAGGAGTTTTCTGTGCTTATGCTTGCGCATTTTTTTCCGTCTCTTTTTAATAACACTACCCAAAAAAATCACCTCCTTTAAGATCATTTTATTTTATATATTGTTCATATTAGCTAAATAGCTACCATATCATAGTATTTCAGTAAATGTCCAATCCTTTATTTAACAGGTAGCGCTATGCAGGCATATAGATATTTTAACGACCAAGACCTGGAAAGGGTAGATCGGGCGGTTCTGATGGCTGAAGAACTGGTGAATGATTTTTTTAAACTCTCTTCCGGGCAATATTTAAAAAACAGGTATGATATTAAAACAGCCAAGGACCTGGCCGTCCATGAGCGGGTTTGCGGTCCCTTTGCCCAGGTTGTAAAATATGAAGGTCGTAAAGAAGAAGATTCCCTGGGATCCTCTTCTTTTAGTCTGTATAAGGTCTGTCTTCAAGACTCTGCCATTCTGTCCGTGGTGGAAAAGGATAAAACACTAGTGTTGGATCCTTTCCTTTTATATGTTCTCACCCATGAGTTGGTGCATGTTGCAAGATTTTTACGGTTTGAGCATCGATATGAAAATGTCGGGGAAGCCGATCTTACTTTGGCTGAAGAAAGACGCGTCCATGATTTGACCTATTCAATTTTGCGCAGGATTTCCATTCCAGGTCTTTCAAAAGTATTTCTTTTCTATGAAGAATGGCGTGGAGGTCATAGAGGGGGAGAAACAAGGTAAAAATTTTGGAGGATCTGTCTTGACAAGGATGAAAGACTAATTATTTTATCTTTGATTTTTCAAGCAGGAACAAAGAAAAGTGGAGAAGTAAAAGAAAATGCCAGTTTATGAGTATCAATGTACCGTCTGTGGGCAAGTGGAAGAAGCATTTCAAAAAATTTCAGAACCCCCCCTTGAGATTTGTTCTCACTGCCAGGGTCATTTGAAAAAGATTATCTCCCAGAGTACCTTTCATTTAAAAGGCTCCGGTTGGTATGTCACTGACTATGGCGGGAAAAAGGCCGGGACTGAAACCAAGAAAAAGTCATCAGCCAAGCCTATCGAACAAACTAAGACAACTTCTGAGAAATCAAGCGATTCTGCAAAATAGAAGTTGGTATTTGATCACTAAAATTTAAAGAGCAAACAATACGTAACCTAAGGAGAAATGTATCATGAGTTTAAGACCGTTAAGTGACAGAATTTTGGTTGAACGCGTTGCAGAGGATGAAAAAACCAAAGGTGGACTTTTTATCCCGGACACAGCAAAGGAAAAACCAGCTGAAGGTAAAGTGATCGCATCCGGAAATGGCCGTCTGGCCGAAGATGGAAAGCTTCTTCCCATGGATGTAAAAGTCGGGGACCGTGTTCTTTTTAGCAAATATGGCGGCACCGAAGTTAAAATTGATGGCATTGATTATGTGATCATGCGTCAGGATGATGTTCTGGGCGTTGTCGAATAATTAGATTTGTCGAATAATTAAGATTAAATTAGTCAACATAAAAATAATTTAGAGCATAATTTAAAAGAATATAGATGGAGATACGAAAACATGGCTAAAGAAATTAAATACGATGCCAAAGCCCGTGAAGCAATGCTTCGGGGTGTTCAGGCTCTTGCAGATGCAGTGGTTGTTACTCTTGGACCAAAAGGTAGAAATGTTGTTATAGAAAAATCCTGGGGTTCACCCAATGTCACCAAAGATGGCGTGACAGTTGCCAAAGAGATCGATCTTGAAGATAAGTTTGAAAACATGGGCGCTCAGATGGTAAAGGAAGTTTCTTCCAAAACATCTGATATGGCCGGTGACGGTACCACTACTGCAACGGTTCTTGCCCGGGCAATTTATGAAGAAGGTCAGAAGCTTGTAGTTGCTGGTAATAATCCCATGGGTATCAAAAGAGGGATTGACAAAGCAGTTGCCAACATCGTTGGACAGCTTGAAGCAATGGCAAAACCCACCAAGGATCAGAATGATATTGCCCAGGTAGGTACTATTTCTGCTAACAACGACGAGACCATTGGAAATATTATTGCAGAAGCCATGGACAAGGTCGGTAAAGAAGGTGTTATTACTGTGGAAGAAGCCAAATCCATGGACACCACTCTGGATGTTGTTGAAGGCATGCAGTTTGACCGGGGATATTTGTCTCCTTACTTTGCAACTGATACGGAAAAAATGGTGGCTTCCTTTGACAGTCCCTTTATCCTGATTTGCGACAAAAAAATCTCTTCCATGAAAGATCTGCTTCCGGTGCTTGAAGAGATTGCAAAAAGCGGCAAACCTCTGGTTATCGTTGCAGAAGATGTGGAAGGCGAAGCCCTTGCGACCCTGGTTGTTAATAAGCTGCGCGGTACGCTGAATGTGGCTGCTGTTAAAGCGCCTGGTTTTGGCGACAGAAGAAAAGCCATGCTGGAAGATATTGCCATCCTTACCGGTGGTCAGGTGGTTTCCGAAGATATTGGAATTAAACTTGAGAATGTGACTCTCCAGGATCTTGGCCAGGCCAAGTCCATTACCATCGACAAAGACAATACCACCATTGTTGATGGTGCTGGTACCAGAGAAGCCCTTGAAGGCCGCGTGAAAATGATCCGTGCCCAGAGTGAAGAAACTTCTTCTGATTATGACAAGGAAAAACTTCAGGAACGCCTTGCCAAACTTGTTGGCGGCGTAGCTGTTATCAATGTTGGGGCTGCCACTGAAACCGAGATGAAAGAAAAGAAAGCCCGTGTTGAAGATGCATTGAATGCAACCCGTGCAGCCGTTGAAGAGGGCATTGTCCCTGGCGGCGGTGTGGCATTGGTAAGATGTATTGCCGACCTTGCCAAGCTTGATCTGGTGGGTGAGGAAAAACTGGGTGTCCAGGTAGTTGCCAGAGCCATTGAAGAGCCCCTTCGTAAAATTGCCGACAATGCTGGTGTTGAAGGCGCTGTTGTCATTAACAAGGTGTTGGAAGGCAAAGGCGCCTTTGGTTACAATGCCAGGACAAACGTTTATGAAGATCTCATTGAAGCCGGTGTTATGGATCCCAAGAAAGTGGTTCGTTTTGCACTTCAGAATGCTGCAAGCGTTGCCTCTATCATGCTGACCACAGAAGCCATGATCGCTGACAAACCCGAAGAGGGTGGTGCCGGCGGCGGAATGCCTGGTGGAATGCCCGGCGGCGGAATGGGCGGAATGGGCGGAATGGGCGGAATGATGTAATTTAGATTCCACTACCGTTTTATAGCTAAATGAAAAAGCCCCTTTACAATTGTGTAAAGGGGCTTTTTTTGTTAGTGTCGTTGGCTTGCAGGAAATTGGTGGCGCATTGTAGCTTTATTAAAATTTATTTGCTATGTTACTGCCTGTGATCGGTATGAATTTTTAAGAGAGGGTTTTATGACGTCGGAATCTATTGGGTTGTTTTACATGTTGAATGCTGCAGGGCCTGTTGTGAAATTTGTCATGCTCATTCTATTGTTCTTTTCAATTATCTCTTGGGCAATCATGTTTATAAAATTTCGGTATATCAGAAACGCCTACAGGGAATCGGCTGATTTTACAGATATCTTCTGGCAGTGCCGGACCCTGGCCGATGCCTTTGCAAAAGCCAAGGCATTAAGGTCCAGCCCCCTGGCCAGAATCTTTATCACCGCCTATATGGAAATGGCCCGGTCTGAAAAAAAAGAGGGCAAAACCACCCTGGGCCCTGAAACGTCTTATCTACAGGCAATGGGCAGTGTGAAGCGAACCCTGAGACGCTCTATTGGCGTGGAAATTCGGCGGTTGACCCAACTGGTTCCTTTTTTGGCCACCGCTGGAAATACTGCTCCATTTATCGGGCTTTTTGGCACGGTGTGGGGAATTATGAATACCTTCCATGGGATCGGATTGAGCGGTTCTGCAAGTCTTGCGGTTGTTGCCCCGGGAATCTCAGAGGCGCTTATTGCAACGGCAGCAGGCCTTGCCGTGGCAATTCCAGCGGTTATTGCCTATAACTATTTTACAGACCGGATACGGGTCATGGATTCAGAACTTCAAAGCTTTTCATCGGATCTTTTGAACATTATCGAACGAGATATTCAAAAACAGATGGAGGCATAATGCACCTAGAATCCGGTAATAATCAGCTGATGTCTGAGATTAATGTGACACCCTTTGTGGATGTCATGCTGGTGTTGTTAATCATTTTCATGGTGACCACCCCCCTGATGGTTCAGGGGGTGGATGTGAATTTGCCAACTGCAACTTCCCAAGCCCTGCCGTCCAATGAAGAGCATTTGATCATCTCCATAGACAATGATTTAAAGGTATATATTAATGACCTGGAAGTCAGTGTGGCATTTCTAACCCAGAAACTGGATGCTGTTTTGGAAAATCTTGATAAAAAAAGTGTTTATCTTAAGGCTGACAAACAAGTGCCCTATGGTGTCGTTGTCAACGTAATTTCGCAAATTAAGAAGGCGGGAATTGACAGTCTCGGAATGATCACCCTCCCCGAAGATGACGAGGCTTCCTGAGCTGTCGGCATGCTTAATCGATCTCACCTGAGAAATAAAAACACTTTTTTTTCTGCCATTGATCAGGGCACAAAAAATTTTGTGGTTGTTTGTCTTTTTTCTATTTTTGTCCATGGGCTGTTCTTTGCCGGAATTTTATTGCTGAACAAATTTGATATGTCTAAGCCACTTCCCCGGGTGATTCAGGTGGATTTGGTTTCCTTTGTTCCAGGTCCTGCGGGTGGTCAGGTTGCATCAGATTCCAATTTTGCGCCGGAATCTGTTGATGTCCCTCCCGGGACGGTTAAGGTCCCTTTGGAGTCAACCAAGAAAAAAATGCCTGCTAAAACAATTCCAAAGCCTGTTGTCGCCTTAAAACCGGATATCAGCTTGAAGGCAAAACCGAAAAATTTAAAAGAACTGATGGCGGCCCAGGAGAAAAAAGCAAAGCCTCTCCCCAAGAAGCCACCCAAACCGTTGAAGTCCAAGCCCAAAGTTGATCCGGAAGAGGCCTTAAAAAAAGCCAGGGAAAAACTGGAACAAACCATAGAAAAACAGAATGAACAACAGATTTCAGAAGCCTTGAACCGGCTCAAGGCTGCCGTTGACACCAAGGGGAAACTTCCTGACAAGGACAATACAGATCCTGCCATTGGGCCTGGCGGGGCAGGGACTGGTACGGGGATGGGAAAACAGGGGTATTCCCCCCTTGATATCTATAAAATGGCCTTACAAATTGCCATAGAACAAAATTGGGTGTTCAATGATATGCTGGCCCGCATGGATCAGCACCTGGAAGTCAGGGTGATGATTAAGATTTTAAAAAGTGGTGAGATACGCGACATCGCCTATGAAACGAAATCCGGGAATCGATATCTGGATGAATCCGCCAGAAAGGCGCTCAAAAGAGCCAACCCCCTGCCAAAGTTGCCGGCGGGGATGACTTCCTATGATCTTGTGGTGATCTTTACACCAAAGGGGTTAAAATAAAATGAACGAGATTCGGTTGAATAAAATATATGGGGGGAAGAGCCGATACCATCAATTTGGATGTCGGATATTTTTTGCTGGTTTGGCAGTGTTGCTGTTTGTCTTTTGGCTGGCTCCTTTGCAGGCCAAAGAGGTGGATTATATAAATATCAGCAACCCGTTTTTAAACAAGATCCCCGTTGCCATAACCCAGTTCAAGACCTTTAACGGCCATGATACCGAGGTCAGTCACCGGAAGGCTGCAGAACAAATTTTAAAGGATGCCCTTGATTTTACAGGATATCTCAAGGTGTTAAATTCAGCGGCATTTCTTTCAAATCCGGCCCAGACGGGTATACAACTAGGGCAGATCAATTTTAAAGATTGGACGGCAATCGGTGCGGACCTTCTGATTACCGGCGGGATAGAGGAACGAGAGAACCAGGTGACGCTGAAACTTCGGCTGTTTGATACCTTTAATTCAAAACTGCTTGTGGGTAAAATTTATACAGGGGCCAGTTCCCAGATAAGGCGGATGGTTCATCTTTTTTGCAGCGAGGTTTCCCATAAACTTACGGGCAACTGGGGGGTCTTTAATAGTAAAATTTCATTTGTTTCAACGGTAAAGGGGCATAAGGAAATTTTTGTTTGTGAATTTGACGGCCACAACCCCAAACAGATCACTCATCATGAAAGCATTTCACTTTCTCCTAACTGGTCCTTTGACGGGCGTTGGTTGGCCTATGTGTCCTATGCCAAGGGCAAACCCGACATTTATATTAAAAACCTCAAGGAAAAGCGGGGTGCCATTGTTAACCATAAAGGTTCCAATATTTCTCCGGAATGGATGCCTGGCCAGTTGAATATAGCTGCGGCATTAAGTTTTTCTGGTAATCAAGAAATTTATTTGTTGACCAAAAAGGGAGAAATTACTAAAAGGATAACCAAGAGTTGGGGAGTAAATGTTTCTCCAACCTTTTCACCGGATGGGAAAAAAATTGCTTTTACTTCCAATAGGGGGGGGACGCCTCAGATTTATATAAAGGATTTGGATGGCGGTGAGGTGAAGCGGGTTACATTTAAGGGCCGCTATAATACGTCACCGGCATGGTCGCCGGACGGTAAGAAAATAGCCTATGTGGGCATTGAGAAAAATAAGATTGATATATTTGTTATCAATCTTACGTCGGCCTCTGGAATGCCGGTTCAGTTGACAATGAACCAACAAGACAATGAAGACCCTTCCTGGTCTCCAGATGGAAGTTTGATTGCCTTTACATCCAACCGGGAGGGAGGGGTGTCAAGGATCTTTGTGATGACCTCTGCAGGAACGGACCAGCGGCGGCTGTTAACCTTAGCAGGGAAACAAAGCCAGCCCGGTTGGTCCAAATCAACCAGTTTTGAAAATTAATGATGGGTGTTTAAATTTATTGACAAAGGAGACGGTATGAACAGAAAATTGTGGATTAATCTAATGATAGCCATGCTTGTGGCAGGGCTTTTTATGACTGTTTCATGTGCAAAGAAAACGATTGTGTCCGATGGGACCACCATAGAAGATCAGGCAATGGTGGAGGCAGCGGCAGCGGCAGAGGCGAAAGCGCTTGCTGAGCAAGAACGCATCAAAGCCCAGGACCTACAGGATCAGATGGCCAATGAACAGGCTTTAAAAGAAGCAAAAATAATAGCTGCCAGAAATCGATTTGGCAATCAGAACATTCATTTTGATTTTGACAGTGCCCAATTGAGTTCCATGGCCAAGCTGCTGATAAAAGAAAAAGCAGAATGGCTCGGTGATAATTCAGGTGTCGTTGCTGTCATTGAAGGTCATTGTGATGAGCGGGGAACCACCGACTATAATATTGCCCTGGGTGAACGCCGGGCAATTGCGGTGAAAAATTATCTTGTGAATCTGGGTATTTCAGGGTCAAGATTGACGACGGTCAGCTTTGGCGAAGAAAAGCCCCTTGATTCGGGTGCCAATGAAGCGGCATACAGAAAGAACAGACGTGCACAGTTTGTTATAAAATAGTTGACGCAAGATGATTTTGTCCGGGCATAAATGAACCTCAGATTGATTTTTGTGTCCGGACATTTCTTTTTATGCTTTATTTCAAAAAAAAAATGGGTTGGAGTTTGGTAATGAAAACGTTTCTTTTGTGTATTGGGCTGATCCCGATTTTAATGGTCCTTGCCTCAGGGTGTGTAACACCGGATCAATACCAATTGTTGGAAAACAGAATCGCTGCCGTTGAGATGGATAATACCCGGCAGATGTCTGCCCAGCAGGAGATAACCCATGAAAAATCCCAGGGTCAAAAAGATCTGGAAAGTCTTGAGTTGAAATTAGACACTTCCACAAAAGTCAGCCGGGAACATTACGCTGAAATCAAAGATGAAATTGGGCAGATTAAAGCTCAGTTCCAACAGGTGGAAGGGTTGATTGAAGAGATAAATCATAATTTCGGAACCAATCGGCAGGTTTTTGAGGAAGAATTGGAAAAAAGACTGGAACGTTTGGACAATGTTATTTCCCGCAATTATGAACGGGTTGTCACTCTTGAACGCTACATGGGGTTTGAACCAGGGGAGGCCAAACCGGCTGATGCAAATAAAGCGCCTTTGGCCACAGCTACACCAGAAGCTGCCTCTGAACAAGAGATCTATGCCCTTGCAAAAAAAATGTTTGATGAGGGAGATAAGGAAAACGCAAGGATCCAGTTTGAAAATTTCATTAATAAATATCCCGATTCAAAGAATGCGGATAATGCCAGGTTTTGGATTGCAGACAGTTATTATGCTGAAAAATGGTATGAAAAAGCCATTCTGGAATATCAGCGAGTACTTGAAAATTATCCAGACTCAAACAAGACGGCAGCTGCCAGGCTGAAACAGGGATATTCCTTTGCTGAACTGGGTGAAACTGCAAATGCCAGATTGATTCTAAAGGAACTCATTAAACGGCATCCTGATTCCAACGAAGCCAAATATGCCCAGAAAAAATTGAAAAGCCTGAATTGATTTTTGATGGTACGATTCAATGGTGGCTCGGTTAGGATGCTATGATTAAAGTTGTGGGTATTGACCCAGGGTTGGCTGGCACTGGTATAGGCGTTATTCAAGGCGACAATCGAGATATCAGCGGCTACTCCTTTGGCAGTATTGCAACCGATTCAAAAGCATCTACTCCTTCCAGGCTCAATCTTATTTATTCAAGAATAGCAGACTTTTTGGATGATCAAAAACCCGATCTTGTAGTGATTGAGGATATTTACTCCCTTGAAAAATACCCTGGATCGGGTATCATGCTGGGTAAAGTATCCGGTGTTTTGCTGGTGGCGGCCTTCAGGGCCGGCATCAGGGTGGAAGAGATATCGGTACGCGAGGTGAAAAAAATAATGACCGGAAACGGGAGTGCAGACAAACTGCAGGTGGAAAAATCTGTTCGAAACCTGTTGAAACATGGGGAACCCATTCGACCGTTTCATGCTTCAGATGCTCTGGGGCTGGCATTGGCAGGGTATTATAGATATGGAAGGCTATTATGATAGGATATCTTGAAGGGCGTATCATTCAACATGAGTCAGACGGTATTTTGTTGTTGGCAGGGTCCATCGGATATGAAATTTTATTGAATCCTATTACCCTTGCCCAGGTGACAAAAGATTCCTCGGAAGAGGGGGTTGTTTCTTTGTATATCTATTACCATGTGACCGAGCGTCAACCCAAGCCTGTATTGATTGGTTTTGGAACACCCGAGGACAAGGCGTTTTTTCAATTGTTTATTTCCGTTTCTGCCGTGGGCCCCATGAAGGCGGTGAAGGCTTTGACCCGACCCGTAGGGGAAATAGCCCGGGCCATTGAGGAAAAAGATGTCTCTTTCCTCGCACAATTGTCGGGAATTGGGAAAAGAACTGCGGAAAAAATTATTGCCACTCTCAATGGAAAGGTGTCAGGCTTCATTGATTCGGCAGCCCAAATATCCCAAACGAGTCCACGTCCTTTGGATAAAAGCCTCGAAGAAATTTCCCAGCAGGTTGAAGATGTTCTGGTGGATCAACTCGGGCATTCTTTGGCATCAGCCAGGCGGTTGATAAAAGAGGCCTTTGATCGGAATCCGGCCATTGAAACCGCAGAAAGTTTATTTGATGAAATTTATCAAGAGGGGCGGTAAAATATGGGCAATGATATTCTCTCTTTTTCCTCTATGAAATCGGACAAAAAATCGGGCATGGAATCGGACAACAAATCGGATACCAAATCTGATAAAAAGGGACTGGTGACCTCGGAGCAGACCCGGGAAGACCAGGTAGCCGAAATCGTATCCCTTCGCCCCACAAGCTTTGATGAGTATGTGGGCCAAAAAGCGGCAATTGAAACCCTGAAAATAGCCATCCAAGCGGCTAAAATGCGCGCCGAGCCCCTGGATCATATTTTGCTGCATGGACCGCCGGGCCTTGGAAAAACAACTGTTTCCCATATAATTGCCAATGAAATGGGAAAAGAGCTGACCATTACCTCGGGGCCAACCCTGGAAAAGGGGGGGGACCTGGTGGGTATCCTGACCAATATGGGAGAGGGCGATATCCTTTTTATCGATGAAATTCACAGAATTCCAAAGATAGTTGAAGAATTCCTCTATCCGGCCATGGAGGATTTTGCCGTGGATTTTATTTTTGACAAGGGGATCCATGCCAGAAGTCATCGATATCGGCTCAAACAATTTGTTTTGGTGGGTGCCACCACAAGGGTGGGGTTGCTGTCGGCACCATTACGGGACCGGTTTGGTATATTTCGAACCCTTGATTTTTATTCTGTTGAGGAGTTGGTGGTCATCATCAAACGGTCTGCAAAAATTTTAGCCACTCCTATCTCAGACCATGGTGCAATAGAGCTTGCCAAGCGATCAAGGGGGACTCCCCGGGTTGCCAATCGGCTGCTAAAACGTGTCAGGGATTTTTCCCAGGTAAGATCCAATGGAGAGGTGACACGGGCGAGTGCGGCGGCAGCCCTCGCCCTTGAGGGCATTGATAATCTGGGTCTTACCCGGCTGGACAGAAGTTACCTGAAAACCATTATAGACTTCTATAATGGTGGTCCTGTGGGGATTGAGGCCATTTCGGCCACCCTTCAAGAAGAAACCGATACCCTGGTGGATGTTGTGGAACCCTTTTTATTAAAAATAGGGCTTGTTCTTCGTACCTCAAGCGGTAGACGAGCATCTGAAAAAGCCTATCACCACCTTAAAATAACCTTGACTGGCCCAGAAACATCCGCTGGGCAAAACCCAACGAAAGAAAATAATAATGATGTTTAGAAGTTTTTTTGCTGTTTATTTGATCTCAGCTGTCCTGGTATTGTCGTTCAATCAGGCTTTCGGCAGTGATTCGCCAGATTCCATTATCCGTCTTCCTGAAAATGAAAACGCCATTCTTGTGGAAAAACAAAGCCAGACGCTTTATGTTTATTCCCAGAAAAATAAAACACTGGGTCTGGTATTTTCAGCTGCTTGCTCAACCGGTGAAATCTTTGGGGCCAAGAAAAAAGCAGGCGATAAAAAAACACCCGAAGGGGTTTATTTTTTAATTGATGAATATGAGGATCGTTATCTTACACCCGTATACGGGAAAAAAGCCTTTCCTTCTGACTATCCAAACTTTCATGATCAACGGTTGGGTAAAGATGGGTCTGCCATCTGGATTCACGGTACCGATAAAGCGTTGAAACCCATGGATTCCAATGGCTGCATTGCCCTTGAAAATGATAATATTCTTTCTCTTGCCGATTATATTCGGTTGGATTCTACGCCCTTGATTATTGTTGATAAAATTGTAAAAACAGATGCCAGGATACGGGCAAATCGAGAAGAAAAAGTTCGCAGTTTTTTGGACAATTGGACCCGTTCCGTTGAAACCGGCAGTTATCATCAATATCTTGATTTTTATTCCGATGAATATGTTCCGGATATTTCCTGGTGGGAAACCTGGCTTGGATTAAGGAGAAAATCCATGGAAGACAAGGTCTCTCTGAGGGTTCAACCGGCCAATGTCGGTATATATGCCTATGATTCAATCATAGTGGTATTGTTTGATTTGAACCTTTCCCCAGGTTACGAAAAGGAAGGTGAAAAGGTCAGGGAAAAAATTTTAATCGGGAAACGAAAGTTTTTTATTGAGGAATCGGGTCAAACCTATAAAATAATCGGGGATACACTTCAGAAAAAATCAAAGGACTATAAAACAAGCGATTTCCCTTTGATTGCTGCTGCTGAAAAACTCATACGTTACACCCCTGGGCAAACTGTAATGGAAACACTTCAAGGCTGGCTGGCAGCCTGGTCTTCAAAAGATATGGATGCCTATGCCGGGTTTTATGCTGCTGATTTTTCTTCGGATGGACTTGGGAAAAAAAGCTGGGTGAATCGGAAAAGACAACTGGCTAAAAAATATAATTATATCACGGTAACGGGCAAGGATTTTAAAATAATTGAAAAGAAAGATCGCTGTGATGTTTATTTTTTCCAAGATTATGAATCCAGCAGTTTTTCAACCCAGGGAACAAAACATCTTAAACTAGTAAGGAAAGGTGGATTATGGAAGATATCTCAAGAGAACTGGAAAGAGAAATAACCCAGTTAAAACCGTCTCCATATAAAAAAAGCAGGAAAAAGAGTATTCTGATGGTTGATGATTTCGGGGAAATGAAACCGGCCGATCATCTAAAGGTGCTGGTCTATGTTTTTGGGGTGGCAAGCCTTGTTTTTCTTTTAGCGGCCGGTGGGCTCTATTATTTTTTTTCCCATCAGGCCGTTGAAAATAAACGTCTTAAAAGTGAGGCGGCCGGGCTTGCAAAAAAGGTTGATCGTTTAATCAATGAACGAGAAGTACTCATGGCCAGGCTGGTTATTTCAGGGAAAGAACCAGGGATAGAAACGCAACCCATGCCGTTAAAAGTGCCAATAGCATTGCCAGGGAAAAGTGAAAAAGAAAAAAAAGAAGGCATCAAGAAAAAATCGGATCTCAAAAGTGTGGAAACTATCGTGGTAACCACTGTGGAAACGACGACAGCAGTAGCGTCCAAAGAGCTGGTGGATGAAAATAAACAGGGCCAAGCCCAGGTGGAGCTAAAATCAAAAACGCCTGTTCAGCAAATAGTGACCATCGAAAAATTTACCGTTACCCGGGATGGTGTAGATGGGGATCTTCTTGTGCGGTTTGATATCCGAAATATTTCCGATAAGCCTGGTGGCGTTTCCGGTCGTATATTTACCATACTCAAACCCGACGTTAAATCCGAGCGAGACTGGCTGGTTGTCCCTTCTGCAAAATTGGACAAGGGGGTGCCCATAAAATATAAAAAGGGACAATACTTTTCCATTGCACATTTTAAACCCGTTAAATTCAGGATTGAAAATCAGGCAGGACCGGATTTTTTCAAAAAAGCATCCATCTATATTTTTAATGAAAACGGGGACCTGATGTTTGAAAGCCTCATCGATATTACCGAGGAAGATCCAAGCCTATGAAATCTGATTTTAAGAAGTTAGAGCTTAAGAAGTATAGATTCAGGCTGGGAATGATGTTTTTAGCGGGATTTTTGGGAAGCATGCTGATCTGGTCTGTTGCTATGGCCGGCCAGAGGACCCACACCGTTTTTTTTCAAGGAGAGAAAAATGAGCTGAATGTATACCGGATATTTGGGTCAAAACCAGGAAAAACCCTGTTGATTATCGGGGGGATTCAAGGGGATGAGCCGGGCGGTTTTCTTGCGGCTGATTTTTATGCTGATTTTTCCCTTGAGAAGGGAAATCTCATTGTTGTGCCCCGGGCAAATTTCCCTTCTATTTTGAAAAAAGAAAGACAGATTAACCAGGACATGAATCGAAAATTTATGGATGACACAACCTTAAATTATGAAGCCAAGGTAGTGGATGTCTTAAAAAAACTTATTTGCGAAAGTGATTGTTTTCTCAATCTCCACGAGGGATCGGGTTTTTATTCACCGACCTGGAAAAGTGTTGACCGAAATCCGAAAAAATATGGTCAATCTGTTATTGCGGATGACTCGATTTTATATCCAGGGGAAAATCTTGCAAGCGTGGATCTTAAGGCCATGGCGCAACATGTTATTGACAAAATTAACGAGAATATTGAAGAGGATGTCCTCCATTTCCATTTTAACAATCATAGGACCAATCACCCCGATACCTCCCACAAAGAACAGCGAAGATCTGCTACCTATTACGCAATGGACGTTTGCAAAATTCCGGCATTTGGGATTGAATCCGCAAAAGTGCTCCCCCTGGAACAAAAAGTGAGACAACATATTTATGCCATTAACGGTTTTATGGAGATGTTGGATATTTTGCCCCAGACGCCGGGCATAGATCTGCAGAAACCCCAGATGACCTATATGATCATTTCCATCAATGATGCCATTCCGGTCGTTGTCGGGAAAATGCATCGTCTGAAAATTAACCGGGGGGATAGCATCCAGGTCCATGACATTGTGGCGAACTATGAGCGCGGATTGAGTGTGGATGTCCTGGGGGTGGGGAATGATTTTAATGATATGAAAAAAAAATTGATCATTAATGAACCCACAAGAATAGAGGCAAAAAAGGATTTCTATGCCTGCGGCAGTGTTTTTTTAGATTTTGATGATACAAAAATTGATCGAGGAAGCAAGCTTTTGGCGGGAGCTGGAAACGAGGCGGATACCATCCGTTATAAATTAAAGGTCAACGGCAGAACGCTTATTGCAGAAAATTATAGCCATGTGAACATTCAATTGGGTGACAAATTGATCATCGAAGATATTCTGACAGGTGATATAGACCCCTCGGAATATGTGGTTAATTTTAAAGGGTTTGTCGGCAATAGCAGTGTGAACACAGGTGAGGACAGGGGATATGTCATTGATACAGGTGCCGGTGTCCTTATGCCGAGGTATTCTCTGGGAAAAAAAGGCAGGCACTATTATGTGGTGGCTACACTTGCGGGTAATGAAGTTGGCAAGATTTATATCGACATTAAATCATAAGGACCGCAAAAATAAGCTGGACAAAAAGGCAAATTATTTTGTTCAAGTATTAAAATTTGCGGCCCGAAGCATTCGAGGAGACATGCAGTGGGGAAAAAAGACAGGAAGAACTTATCAATCATTGATAAAGAGCTTAAAATAGATGGGTCCATATCCAGCACTGGAAAGTTGATTATCAAGGGTCAGGTGACCGGAACCATCGACGGTGATATTGTTATTATTGCAGAGGATGGGGTGGTGAACTCCAGCTCAACAAAGGTATCCAGCCTGACCATTGGCGGCAATTTTAAAGGAGATGTGTCAGCCTCTAAGGAATTGATCATACTTGCTACCGGGATTTGTGCCGGGAAAGTAGAATGCCAGGATTTAATCGTTGAAAACGGCGGTGTTTTAAATGCAGATGTTTCCTGCAAAACTTCCAGTCGTCTCGCCCCTGGAAAAGAGAGTGCTTCTTTTATGGCCGGGTTGAAAAAGGAAAAGCAGATAGAATTGTAAAATCTGCTTGACATGAGCGGAAAAATTCTGTAATTAATGCGGATTGTGTTTATGAACAGGAGCGAGATAAAATTGAAAAAGTATACATACAGTGCAAAAAGATCCGACAACAAAGAAAATTGGTGCGTAATCGATGCAAAGGATCTGGTTCTTGGAAGGTTAGCTTCACAGGTGGCTTACAGGATTCGTGGAAAGCATAATCCCCTTTTTACTCCCCATGTGGATATGGGTGACTGGGTTGTGGTGATTAATGCGGACAAGGTCCGTCTGACCGGTAATAAACTGGAACAGAAAACATACTACCGGCATTCAGGATATATTGGTAGTATAAAAGCGACGACTGCAAAAGAATTGTTTGAGAAAAAACCGGAAGACGTTCTTAAAAAAGCAGTTCGGGGAATGCTCCCCAAGAACAGGCTTGGAAGAAAGCTTTGTAAGAAATTATTTGTTTATGCAGGAGATCAGCATCCCCATGCTGCCCAGAAGCCTGTAGCAATTGAAATTTAAGATATAAAGGACGCGATAATATCAATGGAAAGTGGAAACGTATTTTACGCGACAGGCAAACGAAAAGATTCTGTAGCCAAAGTATGGCTGGTGCCTGGTACAGGTAAGGTTGTTGTCAACAATAGAGAGATGGATGAGTACTTTGATATCGGTGTTAATCGCAAAGCACTTGTTGCACCCCTGGTACTGACAGCCAATAGTGATGCCTTTGATATTAAAGTCACCGTGATGGGTGGTGGGCAGACCGGTCAGGCGGGTGCGATTCGTCATGGCGTGTCAAAAGCTCTTGTCCTTATCGATCCTGAATTGAGAGCCGTTCTGAAAAGTGCTGGTTTTTTGACCCGGGATGCCAGGAAGAAAGAACGTAAAAAATATGGTAAAAAAGGCGCAAGAGCAAGCTTCCAGTTTTCAAAAAGATAGTCTTTTTTATACGGTTTGTAAAATACCGGGAGGGGGGAAGCAAGGTTTTTGTTTCCCCCTTTTCTGGGTTTGAAAGAAAACATGAAAACTTACCTATTCTATGATGTTGAAACCTCCGGGCTGAATAAAGCCTTTGATCAAATACTGACCTTTGCCGGTATCAGAACTGATCTTTCGTTGAAGGAAATTTCCCGGGAATTGATCACCATCAAGTTGCGCCAGGATATAATCCCCTCCCCCCATGCGTTTATTACCCATTGTCTGACCCATGAAGAGTTAGAATCCGGCATTACAGAGTATAAGGCAGCCCAGAGGATTCACAAACTTTTTAACACCCCGGGAACTATCAGTCTTGGATACAATTCCCTTGGATTTGACGATGAATTCTTGCGGTTTCTTTTCTATAGAAACCTGCTGGATCCCTATTCTCACCAATATGCAAATCAATGTTCCCGGATGGATTTGCTGCCGGTGACGACATTGTTCAAGGTTTTTTGTGACCATGTGTTAGAATGGCCGTATATTGCAGATGGGAGGCCCAGTCTGAAATTAGAGCTGCTCAGCCAAAAAAATGCCTTTTTGACCACGGGTCGGGCCCATGAAGCCATGAACGATGTGGAGGCTGTGATTGAACTTGCCAGGATTTTTTCCCGGCAACGAGATATCTGGGACTATGCCCTGGCTTTTTTTGACAAGACCAAAGATGGCTTACGAATTAATTCAATGGAAAAAGGGCGCCGTGTTGGAACGTCTGATTTTCGTATCTGTTTTATGGTTTCTTCCTCATTCGGACCTAAAAATAACTATATTGCCCCGGTGATTCATGTGGGCGAATCTGTGCCATATAAGAATCAAAGCCTCTGGATCCGCCTGGATCGGGAAGACGAGTTTGTACTGGAAGAAGGGTTAAAATCAGATGAAGTTCAAATGTTTGATTTGTTCGTAATCCGGAAACGACCCGGTGACCAATTGATTATTTTGCCATGGCTGGACAGATTTAAACCAAAGATGACCCCAAGGGCACAAGCGGCATTTACACGAAATATTGAGAAACTTCAGTCCCATCCAGATTCGTTTTTGAAAACCATTCACCACCATCAAGAATATCGGTATCCTTTGATCCCTGAAATTGATCTGGATGCGGCATTGTACCAGTCTGGTTTTTTTTCTTCTTCAGAGAAAAAAGAAATCAGCCGGTTCCATGGTTCAGACGATAAAAACAAGGCTGCTGTCTGCGAGAGCTTCGCCAATGGGCGGGTAAAGGAGATGGCCGCTCGGATTTTGTTAAGAAACTTTGAGGATCATTCTTCGATTGTGCGAAACAAAGAGTACACAGATCATTTGAGGCGATTGTTATCGCAATCCCCGGAAGATCATATAGTGGGTTTTCGGAACGATGTGAAGTATGATGTGGTTCAGGGAATGCGCGATTTAAGGGAAATTCAGGAACAAGAACGAGAGTTGAACCCCCTTCAGAAGGAGATCCTTGCCTGGCTGAAATGCTATTTGGAACAATTAATCTCTTCTGATACTGAACTTTTTTAATTGATCAATCTGAGCCGTGTGGACGAAGCGGTTTAGCAATGTTTCATTTTTTTCGTCCAGGTCTAATATTTTTAAACCCACCTGAACGTGTGAATCTGAATAATTTTTATTGACCCTCATGATTTCAGCTCGCAGGGGAAATGCCCCAACGGGATTTTCTTTTCCTTCATCCATCAGCACCATGCCCAGGGGTATAATATTAGTTTTTTTCAACCCCATCAAAGGATTGGGTCGCAATCCTTTTTTTCGGGGGATAATTAAACCCATTCCTGTAAAAGAGATGTCCTTGATGCCAAAGTCGTTTGGGGTATAATAGTCCTCACCCTGGTATCTAATTTTTGCTCGAATGGTATATTTATGACTCAAGGGAAGTCGAAATGCAGCGCGGATATTGGTCTCTTTCACCGGGAATTTATACTTAAGAATAACGGCCTTTGAAATCGTTTGATTGGTAAGACGATATTGGTTGACAAACTCTGTGGGTAGACACGAAATTCCTACCCTGATTGGGTTTTTTTTTCTGGCAATAATAGTTGTGAGATGTAACTGATCGTAGGCGGTTGTGCGGGTGATTGGCGCCAGCGGCTGGGCAATCGTAATAATTTCTTTTTGATAATTTACATCGTGAATAATAGAGGATCGTGATATGGGATTTAAGGAATTCATATTGAAGACCAAGTCCACACCAACCGATGGCATAAAGATGCCTTCTATTTTAAAACTCATGAAATACAATCGAATCAAGCAGTATTTGACGCATCAAACACTGCCTGACCCTATTACCAAATGGATTCGATTACTTAACGGCGTCTTTTAATGCTTTGCCGGGAACAAATTTCGGAACGTTTCTGGCGGGGATATCGATTTCTTTACCAGTCTGAGGGTTTCTTCCTTTTCTTGCTTTTCTCTCTGCAGTTTTAAATGTTCCGAAGCCAACTAAAGTAACAGAGTCATTGCTGGAAAGAGCATCGGTTATCGCTTTGATTGTGCAATCAACTGCAGCCTGAGCTTCTTTCTTACTGTTGAGCACTTCTGAAACCTTGTTGATTAAATCGCCTTTGTTCATCGTATCGCTCCTTTTTTTTAGGTTTTAGAAATTACAAACTACAAAATTTGCTTTTCAAAAACATTTCCTAAAGTTAAATAAATTTAAATCAGCTTTTGCGTACTTTAGGTCGTTGGGGCGGGCCTGTCAAGTGTTTATTCATATTTTTAAAAAAATTGGTTGCCAGTTTTTAGTAAAAAACATAAAATTGATTAAAATAGGAGAAAAATATGGATGTAACACTTGTAAATCCTTTTGTCGAAGGTGCTTTGCACATTCTTGATACCACGGCATTTGTTAAAGTAAAACCGGACACCCCTTTTTTGAAACGAGACAACAAGCCCCAGGGGGATATTTCCGGAATTCTGGAAATTAGCGGTGATTTGAAGGGTTCTGCTGCCATCAGCTTTTCGGAACGTTGCATTTTGGGTATTGTTTCGGCCATGTTTGGTGAGGATATGACCCAAATTAATGAAGAAATTACCGATGCCGTTGGTGAAATCAGCAATATGATAGCCGGTCATGTCACCACTAAAATTGCTGAAATGGACAAAAAGGTAAAGGTGAAGTTTATAAAAGTTTGTGCGGGTGCTGAAAAAATTGAACATATTAACGAGGGGGGGCATGTCCTGGCGCTTCCTTTTCGGACAACAAAAGGCAGGATGGTTATCGAGGTTTGTTACGATGCCTGACGGGTTAATAGCCGGCCAAAGCGCCTAAATACCATTGGATCAAAGCGTTCCCGAAAAATATATATAAAATTGCACCGGCGGAAAGGTAGGGGCCAAAGGGAATTTTAAGTTGACGATTACTTCCCTTTGTGAAGAGCATGATACCGATCCCGGCAACAGTTCCCACGAGGGAACCTGTGAAAAGGGTAAACATCACCCCTTCTAACCCGGTGGCAGCCCCTATCATGGCCAGAAGCTTGATGTCCCCCCCTCCCATCCCTTCTGCCTTTCTAAGTTTGTAATAGAGAAACGCAATGGCGTACAGAATGCCGCCCCCCGTGAAAATACCCATCAATACAGAGGCGATTGTCATTCCCGGGATGAACACGGCAGAGGATGCAAAAATAACGATTCCGGGCAGGGAAATGATATCGGGAATTATCTGGTGGTCAAAATCAATTAATGAGATGACGATTAGTACGCAAACAAAGCAAAACCAGAAAAACAGGGGCGGGGTAAGGCCGAATTTTAAAAAAAGAAAAACAGGGGAAATCCCAGTCAATATCTCCACAAGCGGGTACCTGATGGATATCGGATTTTTACAGTATTTGCAGCGGCCTTTTAAAAAAAGATAGCTTAAGATGGGGACGTTACAATAAAAAGGGATGTTCGCTTTGCAAATAGGGCAAAATGAACCAGGAAAGGCAATGGATTTTTTTTGAGGAATCCTGAAAATACATACATTTAAAAAACTGCCGATGCAGGCACCGAATATAAATAGCAGGGTTGTCAGTGTCAGGGTATAGCTTATCATTATAAATTTCCTTGTCAGTTCCTATTAATCTTAATCCAAGAGAGTATCTGATTTTAAAAATATTTTTTCAAGGATATTGTAAAAAGAAAATTCTGTTTTATTGTAGAACCAGCTGTAAATAAATGATGGAAATCAACTGCATCACTGAATGGGACAAGGACGGGTCTGATACCAAGTTCTATTCAGTGTAGTGTTAATAAAGGAGTATAAATGGCAGAAGCAGATATTGATGATCTCATTGAGATTATAGAAAAAGAGGGTAATCTCGAAGATATTCCCAAAACCCTTCCCATGATGCCGGTAAGGGATGTGGTTGTGTTTACGGATATGCTACTGCCCTTGTTTGTCGGACGTGAAAAATCAATAAAAGCGGTTGAAGCGTGTGTGGATTTTGACCGGTATATTTTTCTGTCAGCACAAAAGGATTCCGAGGTTGAAAAACCCGGGCCTGACGATGTCTATGAAGTGGGCACTATTGGTCGTGTTCAAAAAATGATTAAAATGCCCGATGGGAGAATCAAGGCGTTGGTCCAGGGAATTGCCAAGGCAAAAATTCTGGAGTATGTGAAAAAGAAACGGTATTTCAGGGTGAAGATAGAACTCCTGGTGGATACGGATCCCAAAGAGATTGACATTGAAATCGAAGCATTGATGCGCAATGTCAAAGAAAGCTCTGAAAAATTGCTGGCCCTCAAAGGGGAGTTGTCCGGGGATGTGGGCGACCTTTTGTCACACATTGAGTCCCCTGGAAAACTGGCAGATCTGGTGGCTTCCAATTTAAACCTTCGGGTGGAAGATGCCCAGATGCTGCTGGAAATCATAGAGTCGACGGATCGGCTCAAGGCGGTGAACGATCTGTTGGCAAGGGAGCTTGACCTTTCAACTGTCCAGGCGAAGATCCAAACAGATGTGAAAGATGAGATTACAAAAAGTCAACGGGATTATTATCTTCGGGAGCAGGTCAAGGCCATTCACCGGGAACTGGGAGAAAGTGATGATAAGCTGGCTGAAATTGAAGAATTTAAAACCAAGATAAAAAAATGCAAGCTTCCCAAGGATTGTGAAGAGGAAACATTCAAGCAGTTAAAACGGCTTGAACAAATGCATTTTGATTCTTCTGAAGCCTCGGTTGTCAGGACCTACCTTGACACCATTGTGGAACTGCCCTGGAGCCGTTCCACAAAAGATTTTCTGGATATTAAAAAGTCCGAAGAAATGTTGGATAAAAATCATTATGGTCTGGCAAAAGCCAAGGAAAGAATCCTTGAATATTTGAGTGTCCGAAAGCTCAATCCCAAGAAAAAAGGACAGATTATCTGTTTTGTTGGCCCTCCGGGTGTGGGGAAAACATCCCTGGGACAAGCCATTGCCAAGGCCATGAAACGGAAATTTCATCGGCTCTCCCTTGGGGGCATCCGGGATGAAGCAGAAATCCGGGGACATAGAAGAACTTATATCGGTGCGCTTCCCGGCAGAATTCTTCAGGGGCTGCGTCAATGCGGCACCAACAATCCGGTTTTTATGCTGGATGAAATCGATAAACTGGGAAGTGACTTTCGGGGGGATCCTTCTTCTGCACTCCTGGAGGCCTTGGATCCGGAACAAAATTTTAATTTTTCAGATCATTATCTGAACATGCCCTTTGATCTTTCCAATGTATTGTTTATTTTAACCGCCAATATGACCGATACCATTCCTTCGGCATTGCTGGATCGAATGGAGGTGATCCGGATCTCGGGATACACCCATCCGGAAAAAATAACCATTGCCACACAACACCTTATTCCCAGAAAACTCAAGGATAACGGCCTGATTCGAAGATCCATCCATATCAGTCCCACAGCTTTGGCATGCATTGTTTCAGAGTACACCCTGGAAGCTGGTTTGCGAGGATTGGAGAGACGGTTGGATACCATCTGCCGAAAGATTGCCCGGCAGATTGCCGAGGGGGAAAAGGGGAGATTTGCCATAACCAAACAAAATCTGACCCGTTACCTAGGTCCCCCCCATTATGTGTCGGAACTGGATCAGGAGGAGAGTCAGGTTGGGCTTGCAACCGGTCTGGCCTGGACAGAATATGGCGGAGAGCATCTCTATATTGAGATATCCTTGTTTCCGGGGAAGGGCGAGTTATTGGTAACAGGTCAAATCGGTGAGGTCATGCAGGAATCTGCCCGGGCTGCCCTGACATACACCAAGGCCAACCAGGAAGCCCTGGGGATTGACAAAGAGGCCTTTGAAAATTTTGACATCCATATGCATGTCCCGGCTGGCGCCATCCCCAAGGATGGGCCTTCGGCAGGAATTGCCATGGCAACGGCCCTGGTGTCAGCTTTTACCAATCGGAAAGTAAATAATAAGGTTGCCATGACAGGCGAGATTTCCCTAAGGGGGCGTGTGCTGCCCATTGGCGGGCTCAAGGAAAAAACCCTTGGGGCACTGAGAGCTGGGATAAAGCATGTGATTATTCCGGCAAAGAATGTGAAGGATCTCTATGATATTCCCAAGGCCATTAAAAACAAACTCAAGTTTACCTGTGTCAAGGATGTGAAAGAAGTGCTGGACATTGCCCTGGAAAAGGCCTCGGGAAAGGCCCCGGTAAAGGCCCCGGAAAAGGCCCCGGTAAAGGCCCCGAAAAAGGCCCCGAAAAAGGCCCCGAAAAAGGCCCCGAAAAAGGCCCCGAAAAAGGCCCCGAAAAAGGCCCCGAAAAAGGCTTCGGAAAAGGAACTATAGTTTGCGGATTCTTTCCCTGAGCACTGCCGAGCAGGGCTGCAGCCTTGCTGCTTTTGAGAATAAGGCTTTGGTATGCGAAGAATACTGGGCAGACAAGCAGACCCATTCCAAGCGAGTCCTGGCAATGGTGGAAAATTTGCTGGCCTGTCGGGCCGGGTGGGATGTGTCGGAAATCGACGGGTTTATTGCCGCAAAGGGCCCGGGCAGCTTTACTGGACTTCGCATCGGGATATCTGTCATAAAAGGATTGGCCTATGCCGTGTCAAAGCCCGATGCCGGTGTTTCAAGTCTTGACGGCATTGGCAATAGGTTTTCTTTTACATCTGTTCCTGTCTGTGTGATGATGGATGCACGGCGCAATGAAGTGTATTGCGCCGTGTATCATTTTGAAAGGGGCGTCCTGGTGGATAAAAGTGATGAAATGGTTTGCTCTCCGGAGCAGGCGGTTCTGTTGGCCGGGGAAACGGCCGTTTTTGTCGGGTCTGGATCAAAAGCCTATAAAGAATTGATACTGCGCCTGACAAATACGCGTGCCCTGTTTTCCTGCGAAACCATGGATTATGTAAGCGCAGTTGCCTTGGCAAGGCCTGCTCTTTTAGATGATCATTTTTTTGATTGCCCTGAAAACAAACTTGCGCCCAGTTACATTAGAAAATCAGATGCGGAACTCCAATTTGGCACCAGAACAAAAAACCAGTTCAAATGAATTAGGCTAAATAAAAAGGGCAAATATAAAGGGCAAATAATTTAGGTCAAACAAGCATATTGACACAATGGCCTGTTATTTGATATTATACGCTGAATATAGTTTTGGGAAAGAGAGCTTATGAATAAATCAAAATGGCCGGCCCGGGCAGTTTTGCCTATTGCCGTGCCGGGACTGAAGTACGTTTTTTTAACCATCCTCATAACGGGGATGCTTTTTTATTTTGGGTGGACGGCAGCAGGTTTTGTTTCTCTGGGAGTGACGCTTTTTGTCAGTTGGTTTTTCAGGGATCCGGATCGGCAAATTCCGGGCGGGGAGAATGAATTGGTTTCTCCGGCCGACGGTAGGGTGATTATTATTGAAGGACTTTCAACCTGTGAATATATGGAAGGACCCTGCCAAAAGGTGAGTATTTTCATGAATGTGTTTAATGTTCATGTAAATAGAATCCCATTTGACGGTGTTATTGAGCGCGTTCAATACAACCCGGGTAAATTTATCAATGCCTCGTTTGATAAGGCCTCCATTCATAATGAACGTAATGCTCTGGTTGTAAAGACCGGGGCAGATAAAAAATTTGTTGTTGTCCAGATTGCGGGGTTAATCGCCAGAAGAATTGTGAATTGTGTGCAAACAGGTGAGCAAATTAAGAAAGGGGACAGATACGGCATGATTCAATTTGGGTCCCGTCTTGATCTTTACCTGCCCCTGGATTTTGAAGTTTGTGTAAAATTAGGGGACAAAACAAAGGCCGGCACCACTGTGATAGGGATTATGAATTGACAGAAGGGCAATACTTATATGACAAACACAAATTTTAAAAAAAGTATTTATATTCTTCCCAACTTGTTTACATCTTGTCCATAACCCCCAACTATTTCTATAAACGGAGTGAATTGTAATTTTGGAGCAAATACCCATAACAACAGAAGGCTATGAGGCCTTAAAAAAAGATTTGGAACGGTTGAAAACAATTGAGCGGCCTGAAAACATTAAAGCCATTGAAACGGCCAGGGCCCATGGTGATCTTTCGGAAAATGCCGAATACCATGCTGCCAAGGAGAGACAGTCTTTTATTGAAGGCCGTATCGGAGAAATTGGTTATAAACTGGGCAATGCAAAAGTTATAGATCCGGCCAGTGTTGGCAAGGATGTGGTCCGATTTGCAACCCGGGTTTTGGTTGTGAATCTCGACTCCGAAGAAGAAGTTGAATACATGATCGTTGGTGCTGATGAAGCGGATATTCGGAATGGTAAAATTTCTGTATCCTCTCCGCTTGGCAGTGCATTAATTGGAAAAGTTCCCGGGGATGAGGCTGTTTTGCAAGCCCCGGGCGGAAAAAGAGTATATGAGATAATCGATATTCTTTAGATAAATTTGGAGGAAAATATTTTGGCAAGAGTAACCATAGAAGATTGTTTAAAAAATGTTGATAATAGATTTACCCTTGTTCATCTGGCTGCCAAACGGGTTCGCCAGGTCCGGGAGGGTGCCGAACTGCTGGTGAAATCATCAAACAATGGAGATGTTGTCAGTGTTTTAAGAGAGATTGCCGCAGGTCGGGTTATCGCCAAACGAAAAGAAGACCCGGAAAAGAAATAGAAGCGGTTGAAATCCGTTGAAAAAAGAGTACGCCATGCTGTGGGCAAGGCCATCGCTGACTGGGACATGATTGCAGATAAAGACAAGATTCTTGTCGGGCTTTCCGGCGGTAAAGACAGTCAGACACTTTTGCAGGTCTTGTTTTCTCTGCAAACCAGAGCCCCCGTAAAATTTGATATTATTCCTGTCCATGTGGACCCGGGGTTTGAAGGTTCTTTTGTCAAAGAACTTGAAGACCATGTGGGGACAAATTTTTATCCCCTGCGGGTTGAAAGCACAGATTTTGGGGTTCGGGCACACGCAAAGGAAAACAGGGAAAATCCCTGTTTTTTATGTGCAAGGCTCAGAAGAAACCGCTTGTTTAAAATTGCACGAGAAACGGGCTGTAAAAAAATTGCCCTGGGGCACACTAAAGATGACATTATTGAAACCCTTTTTATCAATATGTTTTATGCTGGAAAGATCGGCACCATGAAACCCAGGCAATCTTTTTTTAACGGTGAGCTTGATATAATAAGGCCGTTGGCATATGTTGAAAAACGAGATATTGTTGCATTTGCAAAAAAATATGGTTTCCCTGAATTTATCAACAATTGTCCCAGTGCAAACAGTACAAAAAGAGGGGAGATCCGGCAGATGCTTGAAGGTTTGTATAAACAAAATAACCATATAAAGGGCAATATATTCAGGGCAATGGGTAATGTTGCATCTGACTATCTTTTAGAGATTCAAAATGATTGACACCCAGAATGAACCCGATTTTAGAAAGATTCCCATTGATAAAGTGGGTATTAAGGGGCTTAAATACCCCATAAAGGTCATGGACAAAACAAAGGGGATTCAATCCACAGTGGCTGAGATTTGTATGTATGTGGATCTGCCCCACCAGTTCAAGGGCACCCATATGAGTCGCTTTGTGGAAATTTTGCATTTATCCAGAACCCAGGTTTCCCTCGAGTCTTTAACAACGATCCTTGGGGATATGAAAAAAATTTTAGGGGCTGAATCCTCCCACATTGAAATCACCTTTCCTTATTTTATTGAAAAAAAGTCTCCCTGCGTTGGTGCCAAAGGGTTCATGGACTATACCTGTTCCATATTCGGCTCCTCGGATGTCAATAACAATACCGACCTTGTGTTAAAGGTGGCGGTACCCGTCACATCTGTTTGCCCCTGCTCAAAGGAGATCAGTGATGGCGGTGCTCACAACCAGCGGGGCGAGGTGCTGGTTAATACCCGGTTTAAAAAACTCATCTGGATTGAAAATATTGTGGACATCGTTGAACGTTCCGGCTCCTGTGATATCTTTTCCGTTCTCAAAAGAGAAGATGAAAAATTTGTGACGGAAAAAGCCTACAACAATCCCAAGTTTGTGGAAGATATTGCAAGGGATGTGGCAAAGGCCCTGATGGAGGATGAAAACATTACCTGGTTTTCAGTGAGTGTTGAAAATTTTGAATCCATCCACAACCACAGTGCCTACGCCTATATTCAGGGCGGAACAACCCCGAAATAATTTTTTGATACGTTCAAGATATTGAAAAATAATCCTATCTGGGTGTTTTATAAAGATCATCATGGTCAAGAATACGCAAGAGCTTGAGTTGGCACGATCAGTCTGGAGAACCGCTTGCCAAAAAAGCCATTGGCTCAAATGAAATTCTATATTTTCTGTCGACACGAGCAGACCAGGCAGTGGGATCATTGGTAATTCGCTCAATTTTCAGATCGGGATGATAGGGGTTTTCTTTGAGAAATTTGACGGTTTTAGCAATTTTTTTTCCGCAGGTCGGTTTGATATTTGAATTTTTCCAAATCAGATATGAATTTTTTATTCGGAATCAATTCTGGCATTTTTAATTTCCTCCATGAACCAATCTGGAAATTTTTCTGTTTCAGAGTCCCTTGCTTCTTTTATCTTTAATAAACCGGAATCATTTAATTTTATCGCCCGATAAATTGCAACAGGGTAAAGGGTTATTGCACCACCAGCTTCCACTGAAAGTTCAAGATGGCTACCGGGTTTAATCCCAATTTCTTTTCTTATAAAAGCGGGTAAATTGATACTGCCTCTTTTATCAATAGTTACAAGCATAATGATGTCCTTTCATTTAGAGATGATATGTTTTTCTCGAAAACCTGAAGATAATATATGCTGATAATGACATTTTATCAATATCGGACCTGGCGGTAGGCACCAAAAACCATTTTTTTTACAAATCCAGTCCCTTTCAACTACAAACAACCGACTACCGTGACGGATCAGTCCTGTAATGATTTCCTATATATCCCTGCGGTGTTCTGTTGACAGATAAGGGCCCTAATGGTATTCATATATTATCATACAAAGGAGGTATCCAAAACATGCATACTCAAAAGGTTGCTATTACCATTCCAAAAGAATTAGTAACGATGATTGATAACATCAGTAAGAAAAGGGGTCTATCCAGAAGTAAACTCATCTCTATTATGCTCAGAGAAAAACTTATGGCGGAAAGAGATCAATTTATCAAGGATGCTTATGACAATGCTTTTTCAGATGAATTAATAAGAAAAGAACAACGTAACTGTGTCGCATGGTTTGATGGGGTGGGGTCTGACGAGGGGCAAGAATGGTAATCAGGAAGGGGTCTGTTTATTGGGTGGATTTTTCACCGGCAAAAGGTTCTGAACCGATGGGCAGACGTCCTGGACTTGTGGTTCAAAATGACCTGTTAAATGACAGCAAATTGAACACGGTTATTGTGGTGGCAATTACCTCGACTTTGAAATTTGGTGAACTGCCGGGCAATGTGGTGCTTCGGAAAGGAGAAGCAAACCTTCCCAAAAGGTCGGTGGTGAATATGATACAAATAAAAACGGTGGATAAACTCAGCCTTAAAGAAATGATCGGCAGTCTTACGAAAGAAAGAATTGCCGAAGTTTGCAAAGGCATGAAACTGATTATGGATATCTCTTGATCGCAGTTTTACCATACGCTACAGGATAAAAAAAATAAGTGGGGACTTGGAGTGCGTTTGACAATGCGTTTTGTTGTGTGTATTAATATGGTTATAATAACTTAAGGGGGAATATTATGAGCACAGAAATGGTCAGATTAAACATCACACTTCCTTCTTTCGTAACCGAAGAACTAAATAAATTTGCAGCCCCGCGTAAAAGAAGCCAGTTTATTGCTGAAGCCATAAAAATTCGTTTATTGGGAGGGCAAACCTTTGTTTTTGTTATGCCCGTAAGGGTAAACTTTCAGGTTTGTGAACATTTCCCAATAACCCATCAATAGAAATATCTTCATCTAGCAAAGGCCAATGTATGCCATATCCTGACGGGGATACTGTGTAGGTTGTTTTTTCTACCTCTGATGCATTTTTTAATGCTTTTGAAATTTCATTTAAATTAAAGGTTTTCTCTTTTTCGTCAATTTCGATTATCAAATGTTTTTTTGTAAACCTTAAATCTTTTACATGATGATATTTAGTCATTTTGTTGTTTTCTCCTTTGAAATTCATTCCATGCCTCTTCAAGATATTCAAATAGAAAAATAATCGCCATCCAACTATTTGTAAAATTGTTGGCATATTGAGTCACTTTATATATTGTTATTATAAATATTAGCATACCATGTCCTAAATAATTCATCAACGAGGATAATGCTTCATTGGTACAAGGCGTAGCTATCCAGGGCTGGGCATTTAAACCTAAAAAAAGAATCTGATCTTTTCGGCAAAGCTCAAACGGATCTGCTGAATGACAGCAAATTGAACACGGTTATTGTGGTTCAAATTTAAATCCATTCGATCGTGGCGCTGTTTCTCTTGATATTAATTTCTTTAAAGACTATAATACTTGTCATTAAGCCTAACAAATACTATTATTATGGGCATTGATTATGAAGAGAAAATTGCTTATACCCGTCAGTAGCGGGCTAAAAAAATTGGGATCAGATCTTAAAAAAGCGCGACTTAGGCGGGGGTTGAAGATGAGTGTAGTCGCTGATCGGGCTGGAATAAGCCGGGAGACGCTGTCAAAAATACAAAAAGGTGATTCCGGAGTCGGTATTGGAAATTATGCATCTGTAATTTTTGCCATCGGATTAGGTGTGGCTTGGACAAATCTGGCTGATATAGAAAAGGATATAATGGGCCAAATGCTTGATGAAAAAAGAATCCCGCTTCGCGCCCGGGATATTAAATTATAGGAATAGTATGCCTGAAAATATATTTGTACATATTGATCTTGCAGGGAAAATGTATTTTGTCGGGCGGTTGTGGCTGCATGATCGTCATGGGCGTGAAAGTGCCTCTTTTGAATATGCAAGAGAATGGAAATCTACTCCTGTTTGTTTTCCTCTTGAGCCTGCTTTGATAGTGGGAGAAGGCGCTTTTCATACTTCCAAAGCCCTTTTTGGGTCTATCAGTGACTCTTCGCCTGATAGGTGGGGAAGAACTTTAATGAACCGCATGGAGGCCAGAAGAGCCAAATTAGAAAACAATAAGGCGCGTAATCTAAAGGAATCAGATTATTTGCTCATGGTTGATGATAGGACCCGGCAGGGTGCTTTGCGGTTTTCAACCAATAAAGACGGTCCTTTTTTGGCCTCGTGCACGGATGCACACATCCCCCCACTCATAATGCTTGGGAAATTGTTGAATGCTTCAGATCGAATAATGGCGCATAAAGAAATAGACCAGGATATTCGAGATATTTTTGAACCCGGCTCGTCTTTAGGGGGGGCAAGGCCAAAAGCCATGGTTTCCGATACCAATTCAAATCTATTGATAGCCAAATTTCCCAGCCCCAAAGATGAGTGGGATGTAGAGCTATGGGAGTTTTTATCTCTACGAATGGCACAAAGAGCGGGCATTTCTGTTCCATATTTTCGACTTGAAAAAATTCTAGGGAAAAATGTGTTGCTGTTGGGCCGTTTTGACCGCAAAGGAGAGCATGTCAGGATTCCGTTTTTATCGGCAATGAGCATGCTTGGCGCTTCAGATGGAGATCGGAAAAGTTATATTGAGATTGGTAACGTGCTTCAGGAATATGGGGCAAGGACCAGCGAAGATTTAATAGATTTATGGCGTCGTATCGTTTTTAACATCATGATATCCAATGTGGATGATCATTTGAGGAACCACGGGTTTCTTTACGAAGGCCCTTCCGGTTGGCGCTTATCTCCCTTATATGATTTGGAGCCAACTCCAGATCACGTCAAAGCAAGAATCTTGCATACCAATATTGACTTGAATAATGGCACAGCCTCATTAGATCTTGCATATGAAGTAATTGAATATTTTGGGCTTACCCTTTCTGCTGCTAGAAAAATTGCATTGAAAGTGGGTAATGCTGTAAGAGAATGGGATAAAGAAGCATCCCGATTTGGCGCAGGTAAACAAGAAATCGATTTTATGAGATCAGCATTTGACCATGCTGATTTAAAACAGGCCCTTACCGGAAGTGTTTGAGAACAGGAGCTTATGAATAATGGAACTGAATGAAATAATACGGACCTTGCGGAACTTTTTGGAAATGAATGAGGAGAAGTTTCATAGGCCAGTGGATATTGTAAGATATAGGGTCAGAATGGGTGAATGATCTTTTCTACAGAGCTCAAAAAATTCCTTTAGACGGGTGGAAAAAGAAAACGTTATCTTCCCTGAAACGCCAATATGTCCTGAATGTGGCAAGCCATAAACTTGTGCTGAAGATGGGGGTAACCGGGAAATAAAAAACGATAAAAAGGTTGCTCTGAGAGGAAAGAAGGCAAACAGGTTTTTATCAGAAAAAAGTTATGAGGCTGAGTTGATGAAAATTCAAGGTCGATAAACAATTCCAATTGTGAATAAAATAAATCTAAGATATGATTATATTGAAAATATTATAACTTGAGACACATACACAGGAGATTTATAATGCATTCAATAACAATAAACATTAACAATAAACAATTAGTTGATAAAGTCATGTGGTTTTTAGAGCATTTAAAAAATGATGGTTTAGAAATTATTTCAAAAGAAGATATAGATGATTTAAAATTATTAAAAGCCACAAGAAAAGAGAAATCTATTCCCTTTAATGCGTATCTGGAAAATGAAAATTAATATTCGCAAAAGTGCCATTAATTAACGAACTTTGAACCTGCATATCGTCGTAGAATTGGAGATTACAGAATCTTATTTGATGTATTGGAAAATACAATTGAAATTGGTAGAATCTTACCTCGAAAAGACAGTTACAAATAAAAGATCTCCTATCTTTTTTCGGCATCAAGTACGATTCTATTCATGGAATTCTCAGCTTTTGCTGAAGACAGAAGTCAGTTGCCTTTTGTGATTATGTTGACCCGACGGAGCAAGTCCCGGTGAATGGAATCATATCCTTTGTTTTTTTCATTGACCATGATGACAAAGGGGTAGAGCCTTTTGTCTTTTCCCAGAATAAAACCGGCCCGGCATCTGACATCGGACAAGGTACCGGTTTTATAGTATTCCACTCCTTTGAGGTTTAAGAGATCATGAAAGGGCATAAATGCCATTAGAATCTTGAGCATTTGCTGGGGTGAAACCCTGTTCTTCCTTGAAATGCCTGATCCCTCTGCAAGGGTTAATTGTGTCAGCCCTAATTTTTCCCAGCTAAATGCTT
The DNA here is from genome assembly GCF_055382125.1 of Desulfoconvexum algidum. Lineage (NCBI taxonomy): Bacteria > Pseudomonadati > Thermodesulfobacteriota > Desulfobacteria > Desulfobacterales > Desulfobacteraceae > Desulfoconvexum > Desulfoconvexum algidum. The sequence continues at coordinate 1,969,731 of NZ_AP042394.1, forward strand.
TAAGAACGCTAACACCCTTTGCAAGTGTGGCAGGAGGTCCTTCTTTGTCTGCTCCCATGGCCAAAATCAGTTGGTTTGCCATAAAATTATTCGAATATTTCAAAAGTTTTTGAAGGAGCTCTTCCAGGTTAAACGGAGACTCAAAGGAAAACGTCTGTCCATCTGCCGGATCAAAACCTCCCTGACTAACCATGCCGGTGACAGGCACTCCCCTTTTTTTAAGGAAAAATTTGATCAGCAGACCCGGATAATCGTTTCGCTGCTTGGGGGCAAGTAAAATTCTCCCCTGTCGTTGGCCCGAGGATTTGATCTCCTCTAAGAATTCAGGGAGCAGGGGGGTCTGGGGTTCTGCGCTGACATATCCTTTGTAAAGGGGGCTCCATTTGAATGACACGGTATTAAAATTTGCACACAGGGCGCCGCTTGTGGCATCATATGGGTTTAAAGAGTCGCCTGTCCCCGGGATGTGGATATCCGGATGAAAAAAGGAAAGGTCCAGGATAATATTATTAATGGTTTTGACATTTGTCTTGGCCAAAATTTGTTCGCACAGATCCTGAATCACTTCTGAAATAAACAGGGGATCTCCAAATCCTTTGATATACAAATCTTTAGACCCCTTGTCATAGGCATACAGGGTTTTAAACCGGTGATCCATGCCAAAATAATCCACAGCGGCAAGGCTGGTAAGGATTTTTAAAATGGAAGCCGGGGGGAAGGGGGTGTCTTTGTTTTGGGAATATAAAATTTTCCCCTGGTCATCGGCCAGTATAACCCCTGCTTTTTTTCCCATGGCATTGGCCTTGGCTGCTGCCGGCAGGGTAAGAACAATCCCTATCATGCCCAGGAAAAAAATAAATTTAAAAATTTTATGGTTCATAGAGTGTTATTTGCCCGGGCTATTGAAGAATGCCCGATACCCTTTATGTAATATACACATCGTTTTTGTCCTTATATAATGCCTATTGCTCAACCGAATAGGGGTTTAGAAACTGACGCCTCCAAAGAAGTTTTTTATCCACTTCATTCAGCTCAGCTTCTTCACAGACGGCGTCCCAATTCTGTTCGATTGCGGCAGTCAGGTTACCGAATGTTTCGTGGGCTTCTTCCTCCGAAAGAAGGAAATTATGCGCGGTCTCACGGCACGTTTTGAGTCGGCTCAGATTGTTGTCGCCACATATGAGCATTCCCTGTGAAGCCTCATTCCCTGTACGGCCTTGCGGACAAATGTCATAAGCGGGTGTCAGGGTCAGCGCTTTACCGTCCCAGAACGCCGCATGATTACGCGCATGGTCATCGGTATTGCCGCATAGAATATTGAAGACGAGCCGAGAGAACAGTTCTTTTAGTGTATGCTTCGGATTGGTAAAATGGTGGCGGATAATTTCGGATAACGTTTCATAACTGGCGTACCGAGCCATCATGTCATCCAAGCAAAACAGGGTTAGAGCAGAGACCATAGCCTTTCGTGTCCACTTGTTACCTTTTGACACGCGGTCAAAACGCTCGATTAAAAGTACGTCTTTGTTAGCTGCTTTGGCAAGCTTTACTGGTGCAACATCCAGCCCGGCCAATTCAGCCAATCGCATGGCGATGAATTCAGCTTTAACGACGCTGTACAGATCTGTGCTGGATGAAAACTTGGCCACGTATTTTTTGCCGTGGTTTTGAATTAAGGCTTTGGGGCGAGCGCCGCCAATAGAGCTGCCATGGAACAACGCCTGATCCAACTCCGGTGTGAGGGGCACGCCTTCTTCGACTCGTTTTGCAGATTCAATCAACTCTTCCATGCTGACATTATTTGCGGTACGTGGCACGTATTCTGTTGGGGATTGTTGAAAATCGAGCGCACCGATCCGGTCCGAGCCAGATTCCAGCAGGTAGGTCAATTCATCCAGCTCGGCTGTATCAGTGCCGACGCCTTTAAACCCTAACTTTTTGTTGATAATCACACGCCGGCCCCAGGCATCCGGCGCGGCATCCCTGATACAGCCGGGCATGGTCAAGCCCTCCGGCAAGGGAAGAATCCCAGCCTTTAGCGGCAATTCAGGTTCATAAATTGCAATTGCAGGCTTGTTGTCACCGACACGATTCAGGTAGCTTTTACCATAGTTGAACAGGATATTGCCGTTATCCGCTTCAAGCCGGCCGGCCACAACAGGCTCGGTTTCGCCCGGCAGCCATATCCAGACAAAGGCTTCTTTTTCTGTTTTAGAAGTCATCGCGCACCGGTTTGGTTTTTTTGCGAACAGATTTTGGCAGGAGCGCTATCTTTTCCTTGGTTTGACGCAGGTATTTCGTCAGAGCGCTTTCTTTGGCATCAAATAGTTTGATACCAACAATGGTTGCCACTTCAAACACGGCTCCGATTTCACATTTGAGATTGCCTTTTTCGATACGTTGCAGCAGTCCTCTGGAAATACCAGCACGATCTGCCAATTCCTGAGCAGTGAGCTTGCGCTCATTACGCGCTTCCCGGATCAACGCACCGAGCAAGGCCGTCGCATCGCGGCTATAGTGTGAATAGGTCCGTGTGATGGACTTTGGCATCATTTTTCCTTTGATTTGTATATAGACCATAAGGCAGTTTAATGATCTTTCTGTGAAACAAAATTAATTTATTCTAACTATTTGGTCAAGAAAAAATTGGTCCGTATATGGACCTTATGATGATATCGTGAGCCATATACAGATCAATTTTATCATTTTGGACCAAGAAATACTGAAATAGGAGCGGGTCTGATCCAGGCAACTATCTGTTTTTTATATGAGATATGGAAAAAAATAAATTTAAAAATTTTATAGTTCATGGAAAGCTATTTGCCTGGGCTATTGTAGAATGCCCTATACCCTTTATATGTCATATACACATCGGTTTTACCGGCCACTTCAAAGGGAGAATGCATGGATAAAATGGCAGGCCCGCAATCCAGGACATCCATACCGAACTGGGCCAGAAACTTTGCCACCGTGCCGCCGCCGCCTTCATCGATCTTTCCCAGTTCCCCTGTCTGCCAGGTAATTTTATTTTCATTGAACAGGGTTCTGATACGGCCCACAAATTCGGCGCTGGCGTCATTTGATCCTGATTTGCCGCCAACCCCTGTAAATTTTGTCAGGCAGATGCCAAATCCTAAGAGGGGGGCATTGTTTTTTTCATGCACCTCCTTAAAATCCGGGTCCATGGCAGCATTTACATCTGCAGACAGGCATTGGGAGTTGATCAATGTTTTTCTCAGATGCCTGCTGTCCGTTGGCTCCTGGTTTAAAAACAGCAGGTCCGAGACAAAATCTTCCAAAAAACTGGATTTTGCCCCACCGCTGCCTTCACTGCCGATCTCTTCCTTGTCAAAGAAAAGGGCAATGGCTGTTCGTTCAGGTGCGGGGGCGTCAAACAAGGCGGAGAGACTTGTGAAGGCACAGATTCGGTCGTCCTGGCCATAGGCGCCGATCATGGAACGGTCAAACCCAATGTCCCGTGCATCGCCTGCCGGGACCGCTTCTATTTCCGCACTGATAAAATCTTCTTCAACAATACCGTATTGTTCATGGAGCAATTGTAAGATTCCCAGCTTAAAGCGTTCTTTAACACTGTCATTGCCAAGGGGGAGACTGCCGGCAACAAGGTTCAGCTTCTCTCCTACAAAGACGTCTGATATTTTTTTATCTCCCTGGAGTTTTCCGGCCAGGTGGGGCAGAAGATCACTTACTGTGAACACCGGATCATCCGCTGCTTCCCCAATAATGATATCCATCTTCTCTCCATTGGCTTTAACAATGCTGCCATGGAGAGCCAGGGGAATAGCCAGCCAGTGATATTTTCGAATGCCCCCGTAATAATGGGTCTTCATTAGTGCCATACTTAAATCTTCATAAATCGGGTTTTGTTTTAAATCCAGCCGGGGGGAGTCAATATGGGAGGCAATAATACGGGTTCCGGCAGAAATCTTTTCTTTACCCAATACAGCCATGGCAACGGTTTTGTCCTTGAAAAGCCGGAACACCTTTTGGGGGATTGATTTGGTTTTCTTTTTAGCCAAAAATGCATCAATATCAACAAATCCCCTGTCCTTTGCCAGGGCCACAATTTTCTCTGCTGCCTCCCTTTCTGTCTTGGCTGAGTTTAAAAAATTTTTGTACCCATCCCCAAAAGTAAAAATAGCGTCTCGCTCCTGTTTTCCAAGACTGTCATAGGCAAGGGGCGTCTTTTTGAACAGCTCTTTTTTTTGTTTTTCTGCCTGGGTTTTATTCATTGTTTCTTGTCCTTATTTGAATAACATAAAAAAATTATGGAGAAAATTTTTTAGCCTGTGTTTGAACTTAAGATCTTCCCAAAATTAAAGTTAACAGCAATTTTTGATGATTCTCTATTTATCATAAAGTTTTGTCTTGAAGCAATGTTAAAAGGGTATCGGGCAAAGGTGAATATCAATGGCAGGGTTTGACCCTTGCGATATCTTGTAACCAACAGTTTTGGGCGTGATTTTGCCTGGTGTGTGTTTGACAATGTGTTTTGCCGGGTGTATTATAATGCTTATAAAACCTTAAGGAGAATATTATGAGCACTGAAATGGTCAGATTAAACATTACACTTCCTTCTTCCATAACCGAAGAATTGAATCAGTTCGCCGCCCCCCGTAAAAGAAGCCAGTTTATTGCTGAAGCTATAAAATTGCGGATCAGACAGCTGAAAGACAAAAAGATAGAAGCATCTCTTGCAGAAGGGTATCTGGCAACAAAAAATGAAGGATTGGAAATAACAAAAGAATTTGAAGCCATTGATATAGAGAACTGGGATGAATATTAAACGGGGAGAAATATTTCTGGCAGCACTTGATCCTGTGATCGGTCATGAAATAGCAAAAACCAGGCCTGTAATTGTTGTATCCAATGATGTAGGTAATAAATATTCAGGAACTGTGACTATAATACCGGTTACTTCAAAGAACCTTAAAAAAATTTACCCTTTTGAAATTTATCTTCCCAAGGAAACCAGTAAGTTGCAAAAAGACGCTAAGGGAAAAGCTGATCAGATTAGGACCTTGGATAAACTAAGATTGATAAAACCAATTGGACGACTGAACAGTGAACTGCTGAAAAATGTGGATACTGCGATTAAAATTCATTTAAATTTAGACCGTGAATGATATCTCTATTTGAATAACATAAAAAAATCATGGAAAAATTCTTTTAGCTTGTGTTTGAATTTAAGGCCTTCCCATTGATCGGGAAATGCAATGGGGGAAAATTGAATTCGAGCCCTATACCCATATCCTCCCCGATCATCATCATAGGCCAGAATCGAAATATCCATTGGCGTTATAACCACGCCTTCATAGCTGACAATGGTGTCATGATTATGGGTTTTAACGGACTTTAATCCTTTGTTTTCCAGGACGTGTTTCAGGGCACTTTCTTTTACCCGTTTTTCAATGGCCTGTTTGGATTCCTGGCCATGGGAAGAAATGACACCTGAAATCTGTGAAAGTGAAAAATTTTCCGCCCTGAACTCATTTTCCGCTGGTACCATGGTGAGCCGCGCATCTGTTATTTGGTTCTTGCTTGACTTAAAATCATACCGGACATAATAATGGTCAATCCCTTCAGATGCCTTTGCCCAGGCATGAATCCCCACTGTCAGACACAGGAACATTATCACAGGCATAAAATATGATATTTTTTTTAAAAAGAAAGGCATGGATTTTGTATGTTTGTTGACAATGGTGTTCAGGTAATCCCAAATTAAAGTTAACAGCAATTCTTGACGATTCTCTGTTTATCATATAATTTTGTCTGGAAGCAATGTTAAAAGGGGACCGGTTTTTGTATCTCGGTTAATTAGGAAAGCAGAGGAAGAAAAAAATGAAAAAAATTGTGTTGCTGTTTGCAGGTCTTTTGGTCTTGTCTTTTTACGGATGTTCAACAACCTCCAATTCAACCGCCAGCAATCCCGGCGGGGTTCTGGGGGCTCCAGGGGGCAGTGCCGATAACCACAAGGTTGTGAGTTTTTATGTCACCGGCAAAGGGCTTGAACCTGAAAATGCCCTTACCAAGGGGGAAGCGGTTTTGATGGCTGAACGGGCAGCTGTGGCAGATGGTTACCGTCAGCTTGTGGAAAAAGTCCGGGGTGTCTATGTGGACGCTTTTATGAAGGCCGGCAGGGGAACCGTGAATCATGACGAGATTCAAATTCATACCCAGTCCTGGCTGCGGGGAACCGAAGTCATGGAAATCACCCAGGGAGAATACGGCATTACAAATGCCAGACTGCGGTTGAGGATTAATTTCTCCAAAGACGGAATGGTCTGGTGGCCCGTGGGGATCGGTGAAAATGTTCAACCGGTTCTGACGTCACGCAATTCTATTACATCTTCTGATTCTACCACTAGGTGAGCCCTTCCCAAGGAAGGACGGCTGAATAAATTAAGATAGCGGTTAAAATGGGTTTTATTACCCTGAAATTTTGTTCTGGAGGGTGTTATGAGAAGGGTATGGTCAAATATCAGGTTCCGGGTGTTTGTTATGTTTTTGGCGTTGTCCTTGGTGGCAGGCCTTTTTTTCTCTCAACCTTTAACAGCGGGGTTTCATGAAGAAAAACTTATCTCTACAGATAGCTATTCGACCCTGGAATTGGAATTTCTTCTGGAAGAATACAAAACCAAGATTATGGTTTTGGGTACCCAGGTAACAGAGATTGAAAAGGACATAGACTGGCTGATACTAAAAATTAACCGACTCAAGGATGCCGGACAAAAACCACCCCAGGATCTCGTGGCCTCGGTCACCGCCAAAGAAGAAAAAATTAAAATACTGCTCAAAGAAAAAACCAGGTTGGAAAACCTTTCTTCCATTTATTCGAAATCCTATGATTTAAGAATGAAAACGGAACGGACTCAAACCCTGGCCGCCATAATTGGCAGCCAAAAAATAGAAGCCAAAGAAAAAACAACCAAAGCCGAAGTCGCCCAAGCAATAGTCGCCAAAACAATAGTCGCCGAGAAAAGTTCTCCGGCAGTTTTAAAAAAAAAGAGTCTCCCCAAACCCGTTGCGATCCAATCCAATACAATTAAAAGATTTAAGATCGAGGCCGCAGTTAAACGAGCAGATCTTGATGACTGGGTGGTGGTAAATGGGGATGATACCTGCCTTCGAATCGAAACCACTCTCCCCATTCTTTTTTCATCCGGAAGTGCAACGGTGGCCAAAGAGTACCAGCCTTTTTTAAAAAAACTGGCTTCCTTTTTAAAACCCTATGATGTCAAGGTCTTGGTGAACGGTTATGCCGATACCGTCCCCATAAGTTCCAACCAATACCCCTCCAATTTTGAACTGGGGGCTGCAAGGGCTGCCAATATTGTCCATCAACTTGTGAATCAGGGCCTTAAGCCCTCTATTTTTAAAATTGAAACCACGGGTGAATACAGGTTTGCCGCCAAAGAGTCTTCCCAGCAAAAATCCTTCGAAAGGCGTGCCCAGGTCACAGTGATTTTTACCGGGTAGCAACATTATTTATAGTTCCGATTTTTTATAGGTGTTATTATCTTTTAATAGCGCCTATTTTTTTGTTTATGGTGCCAGATTTTGCCAACACCTATTCAGCGTTATTCAAAACCATGCCTTGATCAGAATTTGAGAATTAACCAGCTCGGGACAATTTTATGTTAGGCCGTCGTTGTGCAGTGTCAAATAATACAAAAAATATGCTTTCGCCTTGACCTTTTTGGTGTTATTAAATATAAGTTCAACCCATGAACATCGTTTTTGATGACGAGATCAGATTGAGGTTGCTTAAGCTTTTGCATAAAGAGTCCCGACTGACCCAAAGAGAAATGACCCAAAAAAATGGGGATTAGTCTTGGGAAAATAAATTATTGCATTTCAGAGCTTGCCCAAAAGGGAATAATCAAGGTCAAAAGATTTAAAAAATCCACAAACAAATCAGCGTATATGTACCATCTAACGCCATTCGGATTGGAAGAGATGACGACCCAGACCTTAAGGTTTTTGAAGACTAAAATCAGGGAATATGACCTGATTAAAACGGAAATTAAAGTCCTTTTAGAGCAGATTCACGAAATTGATCTTGAACTTTCCAATGACCCTGATTTGTTAGAGAATTTGAAAAAAATAAGCTGAGTGTTGTTGTGATTGAAGTGAGAATTTGTTGGTAGCGTTTGGTTATCATCCAGTGAGGATGTAACCGAAAGGGCGGAGCTATATCTTGCTTGGGGGGAAAAAGTACCCATTTCTGAAAAATGCTATAGAATGATATAGGGGATTGTTATGCCAAATGAAATTGAAGTTTTCAAAGAGAATGATGAAATTGAATTGATGGATTTGTTTTTGGTTCTTTGGAGAAGAAAATCGATCATCATTGGGATTGTTCTTTTTTCCGTGGTGTGTGCCCTTCTTTTGATTACGTTTCAAAAAAAAGAACTGAGAACTGAAATGGTAATTGGATTGAATTTTGAGGGAATTAACAAAGGGATTTACCCTGATGGCAGCATCTTTGAGAGCATTGATATCATTTCCCCTAATGTATTAAGTAAATTGAATCTAAATATCGATTTGTCCGGCCATGTCTTTGTTGAAGCATTAATTCCGAACCAGATGCAATTGAAGTTAAAAGAAGATTCGGCATATATTTATTATCCCAATAGATTTAAAATTGTACTGCTCGAGTATGAACCTGCATTGTTTGATTCCAACAAGGAGAGGGCTGACACTTTAAAGGCTATTGCAAAAGCGTTTAAAATAAATTTTGAAAAGAAATTCATCGAAGAATCCGCGATCTCAATTCAATTTCCAGATGATTTTATTAATACAAGCGAATACGATGACGTAACCTATGTTATTGAAAATAATATTAATTTAACTGAATCAATAATAGCGAGAAAAAGTGAAATTACCGGGGCATTTAAATCCAAGGAAAATAGGTACATTTTTTCTGACCTTTTAAGCCAATTGATTGTGTTAAGACGTGTTGATTTTAAAAATGTTGTTTCTGAAATCAAGACTCGCCATCTTGCAAAGAATAAAGAACGTCTTCTTGCCAGAATTTCAGAAGATATAAAAGACCTTGAGTATGAACGGTTGAAAAGTGAAAAAATGGCTAAAGTCTCATACGACCTGTTAGCGTCAGTAAAAGATAGCGCAAAAGTAAGCAGAACCGGCCAAGTCCCCGGGCAAGCAGAAACAAAAATTGAAATTGATTCGACATTTTATGAAAAACTAAAAGAAAATGAGTATATTTTTTACCTGATAAAATTATCTCTTGATGCTGAGAACAAAGCAATAGAAAATAGTGTAAAGATTAGCCAGTTAAAAGATCGATTGGACGGAATAAAAAATAATGGAATAAACTTCGAAAGAAATGATAAAGAGATAACAGGCCGGTTAATTTCTATTCAGAATAAATTATTAGAGATTGTCAAAAGTACAAATACCCTTAACCGGGAATATCTTGAATTGAAATTTGGGCAGGCGATTTATATTGGCAATACTCCCGAATATATACAAAAGAATCAATACGATCCAAAATTGATTCTGCCGCTGACATTTGTCGGGGCTCTTTTCTTCAGTGTGTTTTTATCATTTCTAGTGGACTATGTGATTCGGTATAAGAAAAACGATTAACGTTGCTCTAAAAAAATAATTAAGAGAATTTTTGGGATGAAAAGATTCAAAATTAAGTAATCAGAATAGGCTTAAAGAAAAAGATATTTACTATCTAACACCGTTGCATCTGGGATGCATTACCTGTTTCTCCCCAGAAATCTATGAAAATAGGAGGAAATTTTATAAATATTGGCAATAACTGCTGATAAAGCTTCTTCACGAAGAGTAGATCGATTAGACAACAACTGCGATCTGTAATATTGTACCATGGGTAATAGACCTTGATTTTTTAAAGGGAGGAAATCCCATGTTAGCAGAAATTCAAGCCACACCTATAGATTCAGAAAGCTGGAAATTAAACTTTTTATCATTCGTCAGTAATCGTTTGGATCAGATCGAAAAGGATGACTCAATGGAATCCATAACAGATATATCGAAAAGCCTTTTTACAAACCGTTCAGAAATAATGGGGCAAGCGGCTTTAGCAATCATCGAGAAAAAATATGGACATCTGCTTGAGCAACAATATTGTCAATGTCCGAAGTGCCATCAGCAAACTAAAGCTAAGTCCGAAAAAGTCAAATGTGACATTGATACGCTTGTTGGACCGGTGACTTTATATCGGCCTTATTTTTACTGTAAGCCCTGCGGCTTTGGATTTTATCCCTTGGATAATGTATTGGGGCTTTCTAATAGGAAAATACAGTCAGATATCCAAGAATTAGAGGCGTGGTTAGCAGCCGAAATGCCTTATGAAACATCCGTTGAAGCCCTTGAACGATGTGCGGGTATTAAAGTGAGTAACCACCATGCCCACGATGTTGTCAATGAAATTGCCGATGATATACATTTGCTGGATATTTGCCCTGATAAAGTCGAGATTCAGCATAAAATTGACGTACTTTCAGAAGGTAGATTTCGTCGTCCTGTTTTAATGATCGGTATAGACGGTGCCCATGCACCAACCCGTCGTGAACCAAGTCCAAGAAAGGGAAAAAGAGGTAAGGGCGAATGGAAAGAAGTTAAAGGTTTTCGCATATATCTGCTTGATAATAAAGATATGGTCCATTTAATCAGTTGGCATCAAATTAAAAGTGATAAAGAACTTGCGAACGATCTTTTAGAAATCAAGCAGGCCGGGTTGATTCCTGAAGACAAAGTCCGCATATGTTTTATTGGAGACGGTGCACCTTGGATTTGGAATCGAGCAAAGGAAATTTATCCTGATGCTAAAAAAGTATTGGATTATTATCATTGCAGCGAATACTTAAATGACTTGGCCAATGCTCAATACGGCAAAAGCAACCAGAAAGCACGGGAGTGGGTAGAGGCCACGCTTACTCGTCTTTTCCTGAACAAGGCAGATCGAATTATTTCCGGAATCAAACGAATGAAACCAAAATCAGATGCAGCCAAAGATCAAATTAAAAAAACCGTTCGATACCTCACCGAGCGTATAGAGATGATCAATTATGGCTCATTGAAGCGTGGAGGTTACCACATTGGCAGTGGTGGTATAGAAAGTTCAAATAAGTTTATCTCCAATGTCCGCCTCAAACGTTCAGGTGCTTGGTGGTATCCAACAAATGCAAATAATATTTTGAAGCTACGATGTGCAAAATACAATAAAACCTTCGATCGAATTATGGAAAACAGAACAAGACAGATTGAACAGGGTCGCATTCATAAACAACTACCTAAACTTCGTCTCATTGTAGACAATTCGTGAGAAACAGGTAATGCTCCCGTTGCATCTACCGATGGCCTTTGCCGATTTGGGATATAAGGCTTGCAGAATAAAATAATTCCCCATTTAGTAGACAACCGCATTTCTTTATGTTAGTTTCTTATCTCTTATATTCGTGTTTTTTTGGCAAAAGAATTATGCAAATGGCTCATAAGCCTTTGACAATTCAGGGATTATAACCATTGTTTTAACTTTCATCCCCATGGTAATTACTTGGCTTCCAAAACGAGTCAAATAGTATTTATAAGTGTGGGCAACTTTTTTGATCATACCGTGTGTATGCAATCTTTTTAAGGTTCTTGATACTTGACTGCTGGAGTAGTTTTTAAGCTTACTACGGAGATTTTTATTCTGGAAGCCACTGATTGTAAACTCACCGGACATTATTGTTTGCAATACGTTCATGTCATCTTCGTTGAAAAAGTTAAACCCCTTGAATGGCCGGTTGTTTTGAACAACGGTCTCTGAGATTTTTTTAAGTTTTTTTATACCAACACTCGGATCAACTATATCTGAAATGAATTTTAAAAAACGTTTGTTTGCATTCAATAATATGCCGGTTAAAGGCCCCAAACTGTATAGTCCTTTTTTCATACCTGTAAGTTTCATGGAGCTTGTTCCATCTCGATGTTCTACCTTTCGGTAGTGCCTAAAAAAAGAGACATCATTGGTCGTTGTTTCTATCCTGAGAATGATACCGTGTTTATCATACATTTTTATTGAGGTGGACCCCATTCTAAATTTGATGCATGTCCCCTCTATCCTTGTAGAAAAATTATTGCCCATTTCATCCTGATATTGTGGATCGAGTTTTCGGCCAAGAAAAGTAGCGATGTTTTCAGGTTTGACTGAATGAATAGCAGTACGGGTTAAATTTTCATAAATTAGTTTCAAATCTTCTTGACGTTTGAAAATAATATCGGTCGCATATTCAACCTGCATGATGCTCCAATGATAACCCATAGGAAAATGTTTGATAACCGGACAATAACGGTTTGCAAGTTCATTTAGCTTTTCATGTATTTGAACAATATTTAGAGCATCGCTGATTTCTTGAGCAGCTTCAAAGGATTCAGTTTTCATGATTGCATTGTCCCTTATTACACTTTGAATGCCTTTTCGTTTCATAGCAGCATCAAGGACATTATGGCCATTAAAATAAATTTGTAATCGAAACGGACACCATGTAGGAACCCTGACATAACAAAGGCCCAAATTCTCATCAATAAAATAAAAATAATAATGCAAACATTTCCCCAAAATTGATTTCAGATATGTTTTGCCAGTTTTTTTATTGTGCCAAGGTTTGTAGGAAGGACATGCTTCCATGGCCGAAATAATATGAACAAGACCGGAATGATCACCTCTTTTTTTGATGATATCTTTTATTATTTTTTCTTTCCGAATTTTTCTCTTTGGAAGAAATTGAATCTGGATTTCATTATTTAAAGCAACTTTTTCAGCATTATTTCGGAGTTCTTCTTTGAAAGGTTCGGCAAATTTTGGGTAATCAAAAATTCTAACTTTATTTGAATAAAGATAACTGGTCATGCCTTTTGCGTAACAGATTCCGGGAACAGTACCTTGAATAATGACACGATCGTAACAATGTAAAACACCAGATATTTGTTTGGAGTATCTTTCTGTAAAAAGCATACTTGACCTCCTTTGGGTTAGGCACGGTTTCCAGTGGAGGTTTGATTGCCTTGTAAAGAGCGTATTTTTGATCATTTTTTACAAACTCTTGCCGAATGGAATGATAGAACAGCAACTGTTTGAGGGAGCGAAGCGAGAGAGTTTTGCTGTTCAAATGAAATGAGGGTAGAGTTTGTTAAAATGATCAAATCAACGATTGCAAGGTGATCAGACCGGAACGGGTCTTGACCAAATTCTTCTTATTGGATATTCATTATACATTCGCTTATTATTAAATGAAACCTTTTTGGTTCTGGCTTGTCCAGGTTAGGGGATAATAAATCCCTATAACATAAGGAGCCCATCATGGAAAAGGACGCCTACCAAAAGGCCATTAGATTCAGAAGCCAAAATATTTGCAGGTAAAATGGATTCATACCAAACTGTTGTCAGTCAAATGCATAGTGCCGGCGTTTTAATCGGCATGACTCCAAAAACAGAGATTGTCGGAGTCGCAGACGGTGGCAAAGGGCTCAGCGAAGAACTGAAAAGGCAATTTCCCTCTATGCAATTTATATTGGATAAATCTCATTTCCGTGATCATTTATATGACACTGCAGAAGCCCTCGGAATAAAACAGGAGAAATAATCCACGACTCAAAGCAGTTGCAAATGGGAACGTTGACGAGGTGCTAAAAAAATTTGAAGTTGAGAACAAAAAGGATCCGATTCATCGACGAACCCGAGTAATTGGATACATCAAGCGTTTTAAAGATGCACTGGATTACAATAAATTTAAATCAAAAGGCTATCCAATCGGATCTGGTGAAATAGAAAGTGCACATAAATCAATTCCCCAAAAACGGTTAAAAATACCGGGAGCAAGCTGGCGAAGTGATTCTATAAATCCAATATTTTCCTTACGCATTTTAAGAGCAAATGGCTGGTGGGAAGAATTTTGGGATAATCGGATTGAGGAGATGGCAGCAGCATGATTACTACAACGGGGTTGATTTATACCCCCTACGGTGTACTTCTTTCGCTGTTATGGGCGAATAAAGGCTCGTAGTATGAAAAGTTGGATCTGTTTGGCTGATTGGATCGACTATTTTTTTGATATCTTCAAGTAAATTTGGATAATGTTTTTCACTGCATTTTCGACCACGATCAGAAAAAATATCGATATATGTAATTCCGGCTTTAAGCTCTTTCGTGCCCTTAAAAATTGTTTTCCGATCCCATCCAAGTTCCTTTTCGGCTTTTAGTTGCCTTCCATATCCTAAACGGGAAACTACACGAGCCATAAATTGTCGACGTTCATGGCCTTTTAATTTTTTTCTTGTTTTATTTAAAAAAAATTTAACTGCTGGGGATAAATTTTCAAGATTAGGTAAATCGCTAATATGATTATTCTGATCAGACATGGTCTCTCTTTTTATTTAGGTTTCCATGTTGGCTATAAATCATACTGCTCGGCTTGTTTATCGATTTTTAAATTTTTGCGGAATTATTTGTTTCTGGTAGCCTAAAAGAGGACAATTCATTGTATTAGAAGATTACTCGTCCAGAATATTCAGTATTCCCATGCATATTTCTTTGACTGAAAAAGAGCAGCTTCAAATTTATAATAACATTATCTCCCCTGTTGAAATGAGAGGCATCTAAGCTTAGTATGACCAAATCAAAGTTGTTTAATCTTTTTAAGGAAGAAAAATAATGGGTGTTTTTATTGTTGCAGAAATAGGTCAGGTACACGATGGCAGTTTGGGTATATTGCATTCTTATATAGATGCAGTTGCCAATACGGGTGTAAATGCCATAAAATTTCAGACCCATATTGCAAATGCTGAAAGTAGTATTCATGAGCCTTTTAGAATTAAGTTTTCATATGAAGATAAAACCCGTTATGATTATTGGAAACGGATGGAATTTACACTGTCGCAATGGAAAGAAATCAAACAACATTGCGATGATAAAAATCTTCTGTTTTTGAGTTCACCATTTTCAAATGCAGCAGTAGATTTATTGGAAGAGGTTGGTGTTAAAAAATATAAGGTAGGCTCTGGAGAAGTTAATAATTTTTTGTTACTTGAGAAAATCGCAAGAACGGGAAAAGAAATACTTTTTTCGAGTGGCATGAGCAGTTTTCAGGAATTGGATGAGGCCATTGAATTCATTAAAGAGTACAATAATAAATTTTCAATTATGCAATGCTCGACACAATATCCAACATTGCCTGAAAATTCAGGATTGAATGTCATTCAGGAGATGAAGGGTAGATATAATTGCCCGGTTGGATTATCTGACCATTCAGGAACCATTTATCCTTCGATTGCAGCTGTGGCGCTTGGAGCGGATTTGATAGAGGTTCATACGGTGTTTAATAAGAAAATGTTTGGACCGGATACTTCTTCTTCCATAACAATTGAAGAACTAAAGCTTCTTGTTGATGGTGTAAAATTTATTGAGGCATCGTTAAAAAATTCGGTGGATAAAAATGACAATTCACAATATAAAAGATTGAAAACAATTTTTGAAAAAAGTCTGGCGGTGAATAAACATTTATCTGCCGGTCATATTATACGATTTGAGGATCTTGAGTCAAAGAAACCTCTTGGACATGGAATCCCATCTAAACAGTACAAAGATGTTATTGGGAAAAGGCTTAAAGCCGAAAAGGTCATGTATGATTTTTTAAAAGTGGAAGATCTCATATGGTAAAACGAAAAATATGCGTCGTTGTTGCAAGCAGGGCTAATTATGGTCGGGTAAAGTATTTAATGAAAGCCATTGATGAACACCCTGAGTTGGAACTCCAATTGATTGTTGGTGCATCTACACTTCTATACCGCTTTGGCGAAGCTGTAAATGTGATAAAGAAAGACGGATTCGAGCCGGTACGGAAATTATATTATATCGTTGAGGGTGATACACTTTCAACTCAGGCTAAATCTACAGGACTTGGAATTGTGGAGCTTTCGACAGCTTTTGAAGACCTTAAACCAGATATTGTGGTTACCGTAGCGGATAGGTTTGAAACAATGGCTACTGCAATTGCATCAACATATATGAATATCCCCCTTGCCCATCTTCAAGGTGGGGAAGTTTCAGGTAATATTGATGATAAGGTTCGTCATGCTATTACTAAACTTGCAGATATACATTTTCCATCTTCAGAGCAGTCAATGGAGCGGATTATTAGAATGGGAGAAAATCCTGCAACAGTTTTTAACTTTGGATGTCCTGCAATGGACATATTACAGCATGAAAATATGACAATCAATAATGAAAAAATGTCTTCATATGGTGGTACCGGAGGCCCTGTTGATTGGAATAAACCCTATATTCTGATGGTACAGCACCCTGTCACAACAAGTTACGGACAGGGGTTTGAACAAGCGCAGGAGACTCTCTATGCACTCGTACGATTTAAGGAGATTCAGAAAATTGTTCTTTGGCCCAATATAGATGCTGGAACAGATGATGTATCAAAGGGGATTCGTGTTTTCAGGGAAATGCATAGAGAAGAGCATTTTCATTATTTTAGAAATTTTTCGCCTGAAGATTATGCCAGAGTACTTAAAAATTCGGTATGTACGGTTGGAAATTCATCTTCATTTATCAGGGAAGGTAGTTTTTTAGGCGTGCCTTCGGTTATTGTCGGAGATCGGCAAGAGGATAGGGAACATGGCGAAAATGTAGTTTTTAGTGATTATCATCGCGATGATATTTTCAAGGCTATTGAGATGCATTTAAGCCATGGCACTTACGGTGATAATAAGTTATTTGGTGAAGGCGATGCAGGAACAAAAATTGCTGAAAAACTTTCAAAAATTAGTATTACAAATAAAAAGAAAATTACATATTAGAGACTTTTATGCCGGATACAATTCTTATATTGGAACCATTGAATTATAACCCTGATGCCGTTAAAGTTTATTCCAGGCTTGGGACTGTAAGAGACGTTGATAACGGGGTTGATTCAATTAAAGACAAAAGAACTGTTGACACACTTGTCTGCAGATTAGGTTACCATTTAAATGATAATTTTCTGGGAATGTTTCCAAATTTAAAGTTTATAGTGAGTCCCACAACCGGATTGAATCATATTGATCAGACCTATTGTGAAAATAATGATATTTCTATTATCAGTCTCAAAGGGGAAGCAGATTTTCTTGATTCGATCAGATCGACCAGCGAACACACCATTTCGTTGATCCTTTCACTGGTACGCAATATTGTTCCGAGTGTAAATTCAGTTGTTAGAGGCAATCAATGGGATAGAGAGCGGTTTAAGGGCAGAGAATTGTCATCATTATCAATTGGTATCCTGGGGGTCGGCAGAATCGGAAAACACATCATTGATTATGCCAGGGCATTTAATATGTCAGTTTTTGCATGTGATCCATATAAATCATTAGGGTATCTGAAAGATCAAAATGTGACAGTCTGCTCAAAAGATGAACTTTTTACCAGGTCTGATATTGTGACTGTTCATGTGGATTACTGTTCTGAAAACATTGGAATGATAACCCTCAGAGAATTTAACCTTATGAAGCCGGGAAGTTATTTTGTTAATACATCCAGAGGCGAACTGGTTGATGAAGATGATCTTATTAAGTCGATGGATAGCGGAGTACTTAAAGGGGCTGCACTGGATGTTGTTTCAAATGAACAGAATCTTGATGGTCTATTTGATAAAAGAATCATGCAATATGCTAAAGATAATCCCAATCTTATTATTACACCGCATATTGGCGGATGCACCTCTGATGCCATGTGGAATACGGAATTGTTTGTGGCCAGAAAGTTTGAAAATACAATCCGAAAATAAAAAAAGAAAGAGTATGTAAAATTTAGGGGGATGCTTTTTTTGACAGCTAATACTATTATTAAAAAAATAGGTAAAAAATAAAAAATGATTAATTTTAATTATGAAAGTCAGCCAAAGGATACCATTTGGAAATGTAATTTATGTTCAAATACTCATTCTATATTGATTTCCAAAAAAGATAGGTATGGGTTCAATGTTTCTGTTCATTTATGCTTGAACTGTGGATTGATATATTTTTCTCCGAGAATGAAACCCGATGGATATAAATTGTTTTATAGGGATTACTATAGACCATTAGTAAGTAGTTTTTATAAAAAAACAATAGATGCGAATTCAATAAAAGACGGTCAAAAAGAATATTCACATGAAATTATAGATTGGATTTTCCCATACATAAAAACTAAAAAGAAACAAATAAATTTATTGGATATTGGCGGGTCGACAGGAGTCGTGGCACTTACTATTAAAGAAGATCTGAAAAAATATGATCTAAATATTGAGGCAACGGTTATAGATCCGTCCCCAACAGAGTTATCGGTGGCAAAAAAGAGTGGATTAAATACAATTGAAGGATTAATTGAAGAAGTTGATATAGAAAAGAAAGAATGGGATTTAATCTTGCTTTGTCAAACGGTTGATCATCTGCTTGATGTTAAAAATACTATTAAACGTATTCGTGATATTATGTCATCAAATAGTTTGTTTTTTATAGATATAGTGGATATTGAGTTTATGATTAATGATAGAGGCCTACAAAAATCTCTAAAAATTGATCATCCTTACAACTTTTCTAGAAATACTATTATGCCTTTTTTGCAAGAAATGGGTTTAAGTGTTATTGCTGAAGCAATTCTTTTAGACGGCCATTTGATAGGGTTTCTTTGTGTAAAATCATCTTCTATTGGTAAAATGTCAAATAGAAAACATGCTGAAAAATTGTTAGGAAAAATAAGATCAGAGCAAGCTCAGAATGGGTTGAAATAAAAAATGAAACTATATCTGGGAAATTGCTTGGCTCGTTATTTATATTATAGAGATAAAGATAATAAAAAAAAATATAAATGGTGTACAAATTACCGTTACATTCAGAATACTAAATGTACAAAGCTGTTAGAAAATGAAGATGTTGTTTTTAACATAAATCGATATGTGGATTTAGTAACAGATTATAAATATTCGACTATTTTTCTACCAATGTCTCAATTTTTTGTTCGAGATTATTATGTGAGAAAAAAAAATATTTATACTGAATTAAATAACTACGATAAAGCCCAATGGGAATGTTTAAGTAAGAAATTATCAATAAATTATTATCAATATTATATAGAAACAATAATTGCTTTAAGAAAAATTAATCCAGATACTAAAATAATTACATTTTTAAAAACAATTCCAGATTCAAATCTAAATAATTGCAATTACGGTAACTTTAGTTATCAATTTAATGAGGAAAATCTCAATAGAGACAAATATACTAAACTATATTTACTGGATAATGTCGATATTATTGATGAAGCAGCAATAGCCAATAGGTTGGTACGAAGAAAAAATGATTTAGATGTTTTGTTTCCTTGGTTGTCATATAATTCGAAAAATAAATATTTTTTTAGAGATTTAAACCATTATTCAGAATATTATATAGATGCGTTGCATTTACAAAGTCAAAAGATTAAGAAAAAAAATGTATCTTGGGGTGTTGGGACTTTGGAATTGATAAAAGAAAAGTCACAGCCAATATATCGTAAATTGTTTACTAATAAATATGATATTTTAGCCAATTCAATTTTACGTGCTAAATCAGGTGAACAAATAAATCAATTGTTTGAGAAACCAAATTTGACTATGACCGAAATATTTAATGACGCAATTACTGCATATGTAAGAAACGATAATATTAAGGGTTACTATTTAACTCTTAATATTACAGGTTATCAAAGCCTTGTGACAAATTTATGCTATAAGATAGCAGAGTTTAATATGCAAGGTTCTTCAATGCTAAAAGAGTTAAAAACACTATATTTAACTTTCTATAATTCTGTACCTTTTAATTCACCTGTAAGAACTTTTTTTAAATCATATTTGGATATGATTTATGATATAGAAAAAATCAATAAAGATTGAAGCTATAAATGAGAAATATTAAAAGTAAAATTCTTGGTATCATTCCTGCTCGGGGTGGTTCAAAAGGAATCCCACGAAAAAATATAAAAAAATTATGTGGGAAGCCGCTTATATCATATGTGTTTAATGCTGCAATTAAATGTGACTTAATTACTGAATTAATTCTTACAACAGATGATTTTGAAATTGCAGAAATTGGAAAGTCTTTAGGTATGGAAGTCCCTTTTATTAGGCCAAAAGAATTGTCAAATGATACCGCAAAAAGTATTGATGTTGTGAAACATGCAATTTTAGAAATGGAAAGAATAAAAAAAACAGAATTTGAGTATATAATTCTATTACAGCCAACTTGCCCATTTACTACAACAAAGCAAATTGAAGAAACGATAGAACTGATACAAAAAAAAGAATTAGATACTGTTTCAACAGTTACTAATGTTGCACATTCACACCCATCATTTATGTATATTCAGGAGAATTCCGAGTTTAAAAAATTAATTAATGAAAATAAAGATTATAGTAGCAGACACCAATTACCTAAAGTGTTTGTGCGATGCGGTAATATCTATGTTGCTAAAAAGGAATTTGTTTTTAGCAATGGGAAATTATTAGGTGGTAAAAAAGATTTTCTTGAAATTGATACGAAACATGCTGTTAACATAGATGAACCCATTGATTGGGTTATTGCTGAAGCAATTTGTCCAATTTTAAATGAAGGTATAAGTGGTTTATGAATGTTATATGCGTAACTCAGGGTTCTTCATTAAATATATTTTATCCACTTATTGAAGAAATAAAAAATAAACTGAATATTGAAAAAGTAGCATATTATGTGACCGATGAAAATTACTTTAACAAATTTTCAAAAGAAAACAAAAACATAAACAACTTTGAAATTTTAAAAGAATGGGAAATTGTCAACGATTCGAAAAAAACTTTAATTAAAGAAGATGTCCTTGCAGAATACGAAAGAAAAATCGGGGATCCATCTTTATGGAGTTCAGTTATTTGCGATAGACGAATTTATAACGGACAATATACGAAAGTAATTCAGCATTATAAACCACGCTATAATCATTTGCAAATAAAAAAAATATTGCAAACAGCGTTAATTGAAATTGATGATTTATTTAATAGAATAAAACCAGATTTAATTCTATCATTTGTTCCAGTTACTTTTGGTGATTATTTGTTTTATTCTTTTTCTAAATATCACAACGTTAAATATTATCATCTAAAATCTACAAAATTTAATAACTATGTGATGTGGAGCCCGAATATTTTTGAAAATCCAATACATGTGTATAATAGATATAGTGGGTTGCAATCTCAAGAGATTAAATCAAATAATAAAGAACTTGCAATGTCTTATTATAAATCTTGTATAAGTAACCGAGTGATTTATGAAGGTAATTTTATTGACAAAGCGGATACTTTTTTTAGTTCTTTTAAAAGGAAAATATTTGGTGTCCCGTATAACTTATTTAAAAAATTATGTAAACAAGTTTTAAGGGGTGCTGGGGCTCACCAGTCACCAAATCTATTTTATAATCAAATTTATAAAGATGTTGTTGTTCCTTTAAATAAAACGAAATTAAAATATTTGCTCAAAAAATATTATGTTTCAACTAAAGAGTTAGAAAATATCGAATTTGTCTTTTATCCGTTGCATCACGAACCGGAGATTGCGTTATCTGTTTATGGTAAATATTATTTAAATCAAATTGAATTTTTAAGAAATGTGGCACAAAATTTACCAATTAATATGAAAATTATAGTTAAAGAACATCCAAGAACAATTGGCCAGAGAAAGAAATCCTATTATAAAAAGTTATTGGAAATTCCAAATCTTATGCTCATTGATCCAGGTGTTTCTCCTAAAATTATTATGAAATATTCAAGTGCAGTATTAGTTGTATCCGGTTTTTTAGGATTTGAAGCAATAATGAATAAGAGACCCGTAATAACAGTAGGTTTTTGTCCCTTTAATGTCTTACCTGATAATATGGTGAAATATGTCGATAATATTAAAGATGTGGGTAGGGTTATTGTTGATTTAATTCATTCATACTCTTTTAATGAAAAAGCATTAATAAATTATATAACTGCAACAATTGATATGTCTGTTCCTGTAAATATATATACTGAAGTTTTAAAAAAGCCAGGGAGATATGCTCCAAATAAAGGCAACAAAAAAAAGAATTTTATAATGTTGGGTGAACTTTTAATAGAAAATTTGAAAAATAATGATTGTGTAAATTAATATAAGAAAATAGCTGTTTAAGCTTATAGTGAACATGATAAGAAAGACAACTGAGATAATCTAAATTAGTTCTAAAGAACTGGAAGTGGTTTTGAAGTTGCCTTTTTATATACAAAGTAAAATTGTGCATAAAAGAAGCGATGTACACATATACGGAGAAAGATTGTCATGAATACAGATAAACTTGTTGAGAAGATTGGAGTATTGAACAAAAAGCAACCTTGGAACCACTCGATAGAACTTTCTCCTGGAGTTTTTACTTGTAGTCCAGATCAGTCTTCAGCAGGAAAAAACTTAGTCAAATGGAAGCGAATTGAACCATTTATAAACTCTTTTTCCTGTTCAGGTAAAAGAGTTTTGGATATTGGGTGCAATGACGGTTTTTTTTCATTGAAACTCGCAGAACTCGGTGCCAATGTTGTCGCATTGGAGGCAAGTAATGAACGAGTTGAAAAGGCGCAGTTCGTATTCAACCAACGGAATGTTTCGAACCAGATAAGACTTATAAATGCGAGTGTATATGATTTTCAGTTAGACACATTAGGCTCTTTTGACTTAGTGATTTGTATGGGGTTCATCCATCGGGTTCCTGATCCTTATACTTTACTTTCTATACTTGCACCATTAAGTGATACCTTTTTATTGGAGTTTAAAGCATTTCAAGAATATGCGTATGACAGGCCTTACCTGATGTTTGATGGAAGAAGATCGGATCCTGGCGATCAATGGTCTATCTGCTATTTTATCCCATCTGTTCGAGCTGTCTTGACGATGCTTGAACAATTAAAAATTGAACATTCTGGAATAATCGGTGATCCAACTTCGCGAAGGGTAATGCTGGTTTCATCAAAGAAAGAATTACCGATTTTAAAGAGCTTAAACAGAATTGATAAAGCAAATAAATTATATTTACTGAAAAAATTTATAAGGCGCTTTATTGCAGACGTACTTAGAACAATAAGGGGACAATGGCGCATATGTTGATCAGGTATGCCAAGTACACGGCATCACGGTTATTGTTGAAAACAGTTAACCGTCATAAGGTCTTTGAGGTGCCGATGAACAAGTGTATTAATCCTCTTGGTTTTTCCTTTGGAGAAAATGGTTGGCACTTTCTCGTAGAATACTTGAAAGAACTTAAGGCCGATCCCAGTGTACTCCTTTGTGAATCTGTTCTGTATCGTTACCATAAAATGTATCAACCTGCCTCTATGAAAGAATTGATTGTGTTTTCTGACAACAATGTTGAATTCAATTTAGATTTTTTCAGATTTCCATGGGGGAATTATAAAAAAGAATTTGATCACAACTTACCGACCAAAGATAGGTGTACGTCTCGATTTTGTGGGCCATCCGATGATGATCTTATTGAAAAAGAATCTATGGATATCGTGAAGCTTAGAAATTCGATAAATAGTACAGGGTACTCTCCCTGGAGGTTTCCCCATAGTTTTATTGCAGGAGTCTGCCTTAAAAGAGAAAACAGCGATTTTAGATTTGTAATACTCCAGGGGAACCATCGTACGGCAGTTCTTTCTTATCTTGGCTACAAGAAAATTATTGCACGAATTCAACCGGGGTGTTTCCCTATAATCAAGGAACAAGACGTGGAAAACTGGTATTATGTAAAGAACGGGATGTGCAGTATTAAAGATGCACTCATTTATTTCCATACCCTATTTAATTTGGACGGCTCTGAAAGAGCTGTTGAATTAGGCTTTAAGTAAGAACATTTGATGAGTATACTCTGCAGAACGCATAAGATATTATAATTATAATTATTAATGATATTGAGTTCTCATAATTCAGCATAGTTATTACTATTCACCTCAGGGAACTGAGTGCTGAATAGTCACTTTTGATTTATCGTTTTTTTAGTCTTTCAAAAAGAAAAAATAGGTCGGCCTTAGATTATGAGTTTAAAAAAAGTAATATTTAAAAATGTTGCAGCAGGGTGGTTTGGAAAACTAATATTAATTCTTACAACAATCATTATGACCCCTCTCCTCATTTCTCATTTTGGTAAACATGATTATGGGATTTGGTTAATGGTGGGACAGGGGACTTCATTCTTGATGTTACTTGATTTTGGCATTGCAAATAGTGTTTCCAGATTTGTCTCAAAAAATATTGTATTAAAAAATAACACTGAGAATAATCAAGTTTATAGTACTGCAATTGCAATTTTCAGTGGATTTTCTATTTTAATTATGATTACAATTTTGATTGTCAGTCCTTTTGTGCCTGCGATATTGAATGTCGCTGAAAGTCAAAAAAATATAATTTACTGGGTTTTTGGTTTAACAGGACTAAATGTCGCTTTAATTTTTCCTTTCAGAGTTGGAAATGGATTATTACAAGCAAAAGATAAGTATGATATTATAGCTTTTGTTGAAGTATTCTTTAACTTGTTGAAATTGTTTTTGGTTGTATCCTTTTTTAGAGACGGAAATAACGGGCTTATTGTCTTGGCCGTAATATTTTTTATTCTAAATTTATCAAATGCAGTTACTCTTTTCTGTTTGGCTACTAAAAAATATTATCCAGAATTAGAATTTGAATTTAAAAGTATAACTATAAGAAATTTTAAGGAAATGTCTTCTTTGGGTAATAGTGCATTTTTACAAACACTTTCTGGTATGATGGGGGCTAAGTTACCAATATTAATTATTGGTGTCTGGTTAAGTGTCGGAGCAACAACATTGTACAGCATACCTAATGCATTGTTAAGAAAATTATCCCCTTTTATAACAATGTTAGGTTCGACATTTGTCCCAATTGCAAGTAGACTAGATGCAGAAAATAAATACAAACAACTTACCCAACTCAATATAATTGGTGTTAGGTATGGGCTAATTATGAGTATTCCCATATGTGTATTTTTATTCTTTTTTGCAGATAACTTATTGTTTGTTTGGATTGGTAAATCAGGACTTTCTGAAGAAGATTTGAGCACAATGTATAACTTAATTAAAATAATGATTATCCCATTTGCTTTAGGAACTCCTCAAATAGCTACAAGGTCAATATTAAATGCCACAGGTAAACATTGGGTATCAGCTATTACCCAATTTGTTTGCACATTAATAGGGATTGGGTGTGGGCTTTTGTTAATGATATTTGCTGATATGGGAATAACAGGGATTGCAATTGGGTGGGCATTAAAAATTATTTTATCAGATATATTAGCACTCCCCTTATTATATTGTAAATATTTTAAAGTGTCTGTATTTATATACTATAAAAATGTTTACGCTTCACCATTGTTATTAGCGTTTGTTTTGTTTCTATTTTGTCTGATATTTGGAAAAGTAATTATTGTTTCAGGTGTTTTTGAATTTATAATATGTACTGTTGTTTTTGGAATAGTAACTTTATTAGGTATATATTCTATAGGATTACTTCCTATACACAGGTCGTATTTAAATGGCAAATTAAGAAGGTTAATGGTGAAATTTTCATTCTGACTTTTTATAGCTTTATAGTGGACCTCAATGTCAAGACAGTTCTTTGCTCAATCTAAACGTCAAATTTTGATTAAATTTCCGAGAAAATTGAATCCGGCTTTTAAAACAATTGCTGATTTACGACTCACTTTATCGGAGGTAGAAGTCAGGTCCGAGAATGGGCCCCCATATAGCCACGTCGGAGGAGTTGACTTTTACCGGAGCAGGTTTAAAAATATTTTTATCATCCAACCAACCTCAACCGATTTTCTCCATAATATATTTCGGCTTGGGTTTGCCTATTACGACTCTGGTGAGGTCGCTTATGGTTGTAATAATCAAAGTATTTTTTCAGAGACTTGCGCAGCTGCTCAACTGATTGAAATTCGTTTACGTAAATTTTCCAATAAAAAGTTAGTAGTAAAATGATCTATGTAGCTGAAAATTTTGAATAATTTTTCAAAACATGCTATGATTTACTTAAAACTTAACCATGACTTTGGGTGGTGCTCATGAGTTTTAAGAAAAAAAATAAGCAAATGACTTTTGCCGATCTAAAATCTGTTGAAAATAATTCTTTTACCAATATCAGGCTTAACCGGTTGGTAGAAATTGATAATTCTATAGACTGTGTTCGATCAAGAAAATATTTGATTCGACGTATGACGAAGGTAAAAACAAACTCGGTCAACCGGCATATCCCCCTTTGATGTTGTTTAAATGTCTTTTGCTCCAAAAGTGGTTCAGAATTGATTCAGACCCGGAACTTGAAAGTCAAATCAATGACAGAAGAGCTTTCCGCAAGTTCTTAGACCTCCCTTCAAATATTCCCTCTCCTGATCATTCAACCTTTTCCCGTTTCAGAGGAAGGCTGAGTAAGGGGCAGTTTGAAACAATCACGCTAAATATTTTGAATCAGTTTTCTGCAGAAGGGATAAAAATAAATGAGGGTATTTTAATAGATGCTCGTATCGTCAAGTCTGCCAGTAAAGCGTTGAGCAACAAGAAGCTTGTTAAATTAAAAGCAGAACGATTATCTTCAGGAGGACAGCTTGACAAGACAGGTAAACCTCGTAAGTTTTCAAGGGATCTTGAATCCAACTGGACGGTGAAAAATGATAAGCCTTATTACGGTTTAAAAGAGCATGCTTCAGTAGATACCAATCATGGTTTTATTTTGGCAACAGCTTTAAGTCAGGCATCTGTTCACGACACCAATTATTTTTAATACTGTACATTATACAGTCGTTATACGAAGTAGAAGTTGAAAATGGTTTGCACAGATAAAAGATATCATGGCGAAGGAAACAGAAATTTTTTAAGTCTGAATAACTTTGGTGACGGCATCATGGGAAAAAATACGACCACTGCCAAACTAACAGAGCTTGAAAAAGACCGGAATAAAAAGATATCGAAAGTACGTTATATTGTGGAACAGTACTTCGGTATCAGCCATCTCCATGATGGAGGCCAAAGAGCCAGGTTTACAAGCATCGCCAAAAATAATATTGATATTTGGATCAGGCAGGTCGCTTACAATATCCGAAAAGGAATCAAGATCGTCCAAAAAATGCAGCAGGGAAAAGTTTACCAGGGGTAAATGCGGATATGATATGAAATCATTCCCCAAAAGAAAATTACTAACACACGTCTGAGTTTTAAAATCCAAATGACAGCTAAAAATAAGTAAAAAAACGAAATTCCGAAATCAAATTTCATCAGGTAGGGTTCATTTTTCATCAGGTTTCGATGAAGGTTGGGCTAATTCAAAGCTCTTAATATTTGGGGAATGGTACTATCGTTTATGGCTTAACTAAATTTTAAAATGTTTAGATTAAGATTATTGCAAGAAGTATGAATAATAGCAGACTAAGTATTAACTGCAGCAATATCTATCTGGTGAAATCAAAAGGATTAAAATTAAATGAATAAAAGAAACTGTCCAGTTTGTGAAACAAATAAAGCAGAAGTTATCATGACTTTTACTCCAGAGTTACTCTGTGCAGTAAATCCTACATATAAAGTAGAAGAATTGAGGAAAGCCATTATAGGTAAAGATGATTTGGTTACCTATTCTGAATGTGACGTGTGTGGAATGGTCTATTGTGAAACTTTATGGGACAATGATACATTGAGGATAGTTTATGACAAAACTATTGACCACGAGAAAAGTCTTGAAAAAGTGTTACTTCTAAATAAAAGAATCGCCATTACGCGTACATGGAACAATCTATTACGTTTGTTTACACTTTTAGGAAAAAAGAAGTTAAATGATATAAAACTGCTTGACTATGGATGTGGTTGGGGAGATTTTTTAGATGTTGCAAATGGATATGGAGTCAATGTTTATGGTTATGATGAAGATAAGCGTAAAATTGATTTCGCAAAAAAAAGAGGTCATAAAATCGTCGATAGTATTGAAGAGCTTAAGTCTCTGTCTCCAGTTGATGTATTTGTAATGAATTCTGTATTAGAGCACGTACAGGATGTTGATTATATATTAAAATTAGTCAAAACTTTACTAAAACCTAATGGCTTATTAATTTTTTCAGTAAATGACTATCGATCAAAATATATTAAAAAAAATGTAAAAAAAGTAAGCTCTAATTTCCCCGCTCTTTCTAAAAATTTTAACCCTTTGGAGCATGTAAATATTTATGATTATAAATCTGTGATGACAACTCTTGAAAAATATAATTTTGAATTTATTTCAACAAGACTTTCTCTTGATTTTACTAATATTCCAGGCATAAGAAATAGTATTTTTTTTTTGAAGTGTACTAATAAACTTGAAAAAGCTTTTTCAAATATTTTAACCGGCAAAGAAATTGGTATTACCGTATATGCTAAAAATAATGCAACTAACTAATGAGTTTATGGGAAAAAAAATAAATAAGAAGAAAAAATTGAAAAATAATGTACTTAAATGGTTATTTTCAATGCAGACAGGACAAACTCACTTTAAGATGAATAATGGTGCCGATGCTACAGTTTTTACATCTTGTTTCGCCCTTTTTATTTTAGATCTTTTTGATGAGACAGGTTCTATATCTTCAAAAGAAAAAGAACTTTGGGTTGAATATTTCAATTCATTTCAAGATAAAGATTCAGGTTTTTTTATACCTGAAAACTATAAAGGTGAACTAAATACAAAAACTGTTTATCAACTTACTTCTTTTTGTTTAAGTGCTTTAGACTTATTAGGAGCATCACCAGCAAATGAATTGATATTTATAAACCAATGGATGCGATCTGAAAGTCTTTATAAGTACTTATTAGAAAATGGCTGTTTTAGAGGTGTTCAAGGTTCTGGAAACATGGCTATGTTTGTTGGAATTTTTTTAACATATCAATATAAAAAAAATAATGATGAAATAGCTGCAGAAAGAATGAAAGATTGGTTTTATTTTCATGATGAACATCAAAATAAAAAAACTGGTTTTTGGGGAAATGCTTTGAGTAAAAGATATTATTCTGGATTTCAGAATTCATTCCATCAGTTTGAAATTTATAATTATTGGAATAAAGAGGTTTTTATGAATAATCATATTGTTGATACAGTTTTAAACTTACAGGATCCAGACGGGCATTTTGCTGCAGTGCCTGGTGGTGGTGGATGTATGGATTATGATGCTGCCAATATACTTATAAATCTTGGATTCAAAAAAGAATATAATAAAAAAAAAATCAGTTTAGCTCTAAGCCGTTTGCATAAAGGAATTATAAATAGTCAGAATAAAGATGGTGGTTTTTGTGAATCAAGGAAGCATGTATCAGCATTTAGAAATATTTTTCAAGAAGAGACTATAAGATTTGTATTTTCGGGTTCAAATCCCTATCTCTGGTATTTTAGGTTAAGAAAGACAGCAAGTAGTACTATAAAGCATAAGTCTGTTATCAATACTCACTGGACGAATAAGGGAAGAAGATGGAATCAAAGTGATCTTTGGAATACTTGGTTTAGGTGTCTAACTTTAGCTGAAATTGAGAATACAATTTTTTCATCAAGTTCAGATTGGAATTTTCAAAAATGTATTGGTTTAGGATATTTTTAAAATTTTTGTTATTACTTTTAATGCTCAATTTAATAAAGGGCATATAATTTGAAATACATTGGATTTTTATTTGATTTAGTTCGACGTATATATAGCCGGTTTATTATGTATGTCTTGAGACCAATGTTTAAAAAACATGGAAAAAATTTTAAATTTGATCCTTTTGGCTTTTATACCTATAAGACGATATCAGTTGGAGATGATGTTTATATTGGGAAAGGTGCTAATTTATCAGCAAGTATGACCTCAATAACTATTGGTAATAAGGTTATGTTCGGCCCCAATGTTACAATTAGAGGTGGTAATCATAATACGTCTGTTATAGGTCGTTTTATGTATGATGTAAAAGAGAAAAGACCTGAAGATGATATGCCAATATTTATTGATAACGATGTCTGGATAGGTGCCTGTTCCACTATATTAAAAGGTGTAACAATAGGCCGAGGAGCAATTATCGCCGCCGGTGCACTTGTTATTGAAAATGTACCACCTTACTCAATTTTCGGTGGAGTACCGGCAAGAGCTATAAAGTTTAGATGGTCAATACAGGAAATTTTAGACCATGAAAAACAAATATATTCGGAAAATGAGCTACTAAACAAAGAGGAATTGATTGAAATGCGAAAGGTAATTAAATGAAAATGCTTTATCTGCATAATATACCGCTTGATTCCGGGAAAGCAAATATTATATCAATTCTATATCTATGCGACAGTTTTCAAAAGCTGGGTGTGGATGTCATTTTAGCAGTGCCTGAATCCAAAAATATGAAAACTGATACGGACATAACTATTTTTCTTGAGACATTTATCGGCAGATCGATTGGGTTTAAAATTGTTTCATATCCGAAATTTACTATTTTAGGAAAATTTAAAATTTTAGGAAGTTATTTTGGTGCAAAAAAAATTTTGCAAAAATCTGATGCTGACCTTTGTTATGTTCGAATTCCCTTGTTTTTACATTTAGCCGCAAGGGTAAATATTCCTGTTGTTTTTGAATCCCATAACTCACTTTTACATACAAAATACAATTTTTTGGACAAATTTTGGAAAAAAATACTAATCGGATATTCCAAAACCAATACTCTGCTTAAATTTGTTGCAATAAGTCAGGCTCTGGCAGACTTTTGGTCCGATAATGGCATAGACGAAAAGAAGATTATTCCTCTACATGATGGATTTGATTTTCATTCTTTTGCCCCATCACTAACCCGGAAGGAAGCCCGGACTTATCTTGGCTTGGAAATTGATGGTAAAATTGTAGTATATGCCGGAAGTTTGTATCCTGATAGGGGGATTGAGCATATTATTGAGTTGGCCGAAATATACACGCAGGCTCAATTTATTGTTCTTGGTGGGCCTTTGGTACAAAAACATAACTATGAAAAAATAGTAAAGAGTAAAGGTCTTGATAATCTCAATTTTATTGGTAGGGTCCCCCAATCACAGGTTAAAAATTATTTATACGCTGCTGATGTGCTACTTATGATATGGTCAAAGACAGTACCAACCATCGACTATTGCTCGCCGTTGAAGATGTTTGAATATATGGCATCTGGTCGGATTATTGTCGGCCACGGATTTAGAACAATAAGAGAGGTCCTCACTGACCAGATATCAGCTTATCTGGCTGATCCAGAATCCTTTGAAGAATTGTCATTAAAATTACAAAATGCTCTTGATGACTCATATCCTTCAAAAATTGCAGAGACAGCTAAAAGCCTTGCTTTTGATAAATATAGCTGGGAAAAAAGGTCTGCTGCTATATTGAAAAGTATTCAATTGGGAAAAGACAAATATTTAGAGAAAGTTTAAAAATATACTCATTTTCAACGACAAAATAAATTAGGTTCCCAAAAAATAGATCCAGTCACTTTTTGTTGTCTAACAAATGATTCTTTGAGAAAAATTGGTTTTATAATAAAAAAAATAAAGAGAAAAGTGATCATGACTTTATTGCTGCATGTATAGCCTATGAAAAATTTTAAAGCTAATAACACATTATATATGGAAGTATGGACGATTTTATGCAAGTCATAAAAAATAACAGCACTAACAAATTCATTGAATTAAGTATTTTATCATTATTTATTAGTTTCTTTTTTCTCGATTGGATGGCAGACAAGTTGTTATTAATTCCAAGGCAATTTACTTGGTTACCTGAACTTTTAACAATAGTTCTAATTTTATATATGATTTTATCCATTATGTTGAAAAATAGACGTTTACCTACTGGGAACATTTATTTACTGTTTTATTTATATCTTATGTTAACCTTGTTTAGCCTTTTTATCAATAAGACACCATTATTTTCGATAATAGTTGGAAGTAGAGTTCATCTGAAATTTTTACCAATTGTATTTTTACCTTTTTTTTATAAATTTTCAGATAGATTTATTGTTAAATTAATGAAAACTATTTTTTTTCTTTCAATTTTACAGTGCCCTGTATCGATAGCACAACGATTTTATTATAACACCTTATCCGGAGACCCCGTTGGAGGGACATTGGGAGCAGGGTCTTCAGGGATATTGAGCCTTTTCAATTGCATTATAATGATTTTTTGGACTTCTTATTATTTCAAATGTAAGATAAAAAAGAGAACTTTCCAAATTGTATTATTGGCAATTTTTTTTCCAATGGCCATCAACGAAACAAAAATAAGTATATTTTTGATTATACTGTTTTTTTTTTCCATTTTCATTTTAATTCCTGAAATAAAAATGAATATTAAAAGCTGGGTATCTTTATTTTGCGGTTTCCTGCTTGTAATAGGAGTTTACATATTCGTTTTTAATTCTTTATATAATACTACTGCTTATAAAGAAGTTAACATAATGAAAAACAGATCAATACTAACTTATGTTACTAATCCTGAAAAAATTATTAACTATATCTATTATGCGAAAGATACAACAGAATCCAAGTTAAATCGAATTCCTCAAATAATTTTTGCTTTTGATAATATAAAAAAAAACAATATGCATTTTATTTTCGGAGTTGGTGCGGGTAATGCTTCCAACTCTTTTTTTAGTGAAGGGCAAGGGATATATTATAAAAAATTTGAAGGGTTTGAAATTGACAGGATTTTTATTGCTAATATGCTTTGGGAGTATGGAATAGTTGGCACACTATTCTTTTTTTTTATAATAAGCGTTATGTTTATTAAAATTTATCCATTAAGAAATCTTTCTGGTATAAATGGGGTTGTAGCAATAGGTGTCTTGGGTATGAATATAATATTAATTCCATCAACAATATACCTCAATACCATAAGAGTAAGTCTGTTTGTGTATTTCTTTTGGTTCTTGTCAGGTTATTTGATGAACTTAATTCATGAAACGAGAAAATATGAAAAAATATAATTTTTTAATAATTCTTAAAACTCCACCACCATTTGGAGGAGGGGAAATACGTGCCTCTTATTTGAAAAAATATCTAACACCAAAAAAAGAATATCTTATATTTTCATATTCAAGAAAAGATTCAAATAAATCAACTCAAGGGAAAATTTCACCTCGAAATCTCTATTGGGGGTTTTATCAAATAATAAAGATCATTTCATACATTACAAAAACAAGACCCAAAATAATTTTTACATCAATTCCGAAAAATTTAAGTGCTTTTTTAAGGACAGGTATTGTTATTATTGTCGCTAAAAGCATGGGTGTTAAAATAATAGGAGAATTGGCAGGTGCAAATTTTCAATTTTTGGAAAACGGTCGATTCAAAAAGAAAATTGGATTATTTTTTTTAAAACGTGTTGATTTGCTTCGAGTGTTGGGTAAAAGTGTAAAAAAAGACTTGGAGTCACATGGTATAACTAACACAATCGTGTTGGACAATGGTGTTTATGTTCCTGATGAAATCAAAATATCAAAAGAGGATATTTATAGTGTAAATTTAAATCTACTATATATTGGTGCATTAAATTATTCCAAGGGAATAAAAAATCTTATTAAAGCAATACATATTTGTAAAGATCATAATTTAGATGTACATCTTCATGTATTAGGTGAGTGGAGCAATTTTAATCATAAAAGAAAAATGGAAAATTATATTCAATATAATAATCTTAATGATTATATTACTTTTCATGGATTGCTGACTGATAATAGAAAATGGGAAATAATTCAAAAGTGTTCGATATTGACGCATCCTACATATTGGGATGGGCAACCACTGACGATTCTTGAAAGCATGGGATGCGGCCTTGCGATAATTTCTACACATGTTGGCGCTATACCTGATACTGTTGAGGATAAAGTTAATGGAATTTTACTAAACGAAAATTCACCTTCTAATTTATTTCAAGCAATTCACCTTTTTTATTTTGACAGGAAATTGTTACATCGAATATCAGAAGAAAATATTAGATGCTTTAAGAAAAAATTTTCTGTTGAATCCTATTGTGAAAGAATGGGACATATGTTCGACACATTTTATCATGAGAATATATGAAGTATTTAGTATTATGATATTTAAATTATTTTAACATTTAAATTAAGGTATATATATTGAAACAACTTACACAAAATTTAAAATCTGGAATTATGGAAATATTAGAAGTTCCTTTTCCTGCTTTATCAAAAGGAAAAGTTTTGATAAGGAATGCTTATTCTTTAATTAGTGCAGGTACAGAGGTTAGTAAAGTTAAAACAGCTCGATCTTCATTAATTAAAAAAGCTCAGGAAAAACCTGATAAAGTGAAACAGGTTATTGATTCATTAAAAACAGAAGGAATGAAATCAACATATCAAAAAGTTATGAATAAATTAGATTTTCCTTCACCATTAGGCTATAGCTGTGCTGGTAAAGTTATAGAAGTATCTGATGACGTAACTGAATTCCAAGTTGGTGATTTTGTTGCTTGTGGTGGTGCCGACTCTGTTCATGCTGAAGTAGTTTCTGTTCATAAAAATCTATGTGTAAAAATTCCTAAAAATGTTAAAATTGAACATGCTGCTTATACGACAGTTGCATCTATTGCATTGCAAGGCATTCGACAAGCCGATTTAAGATTAAGTGAATCATGTATTGTAATTGGCTTAGGTTTAATTGGTCAATTAACTGTTCAAATGTTAAAGACATCTGGTGTTAATGTTGTCGGTATTGATATCGATGATAATATGGTTGAATTAGCAACAAAATCAGGAGCAACATTAGCTTTTAACAGAAATAATAATTCTCTTGAGAATTCTACTTTAAATATGTCTAAAGGTCATGGTGTCGATGCTGTAATAATTACAGCAGGGACAACAAGTATTGATCCGGTAGAATTGGCAGGTCGGTTATGTAGAAAAAAAGGAAAAGTTATTATCGTAGGTGCTGTACCAACTGGCTTTACACGGCCAAATTATTATAAAAAAGAATTAGAGTTAAAGATGTCATGTTCTTATGGACCTGGAAGATATGATGTTAATTATGAAGAAAAAGGACTAAATTATCCTATTGAATATGTCCGTTGGACAGAAAATCGAAATATGTTAGCTTTTTTAGAATTGTTGTCCAACAAATCATTGGATATTGATCTATTAACAACTCATATGTATGATTTTGAAGATGCAAAAAAAGCATATCAATTAATTATTAATAAAGAAGAGATGTTTGTAGGGATTTTACTTAAGTATAATATAAAAAGCGAAATCAAAGTTAATATAAAGAATAATAAAATTAATAAAAATTCTAATAATGAAAAAACGATTATTGGATTTATTGGGGCAGGTTCTTTTGCCCAAAAGTTTTTATTACCTAATGTAAATAAGAATTGTGATTTGTTTGGTGTTGCAACTGCTAGTGGAAATAATTCAAAAAATATTGTTGATAAATTCAATTTTAAGTACGCTTTTAGTGATTATAATGAGTTAATTAAAAAAAGTGAAGTAAATACAATATTTATTGCAACTCGACATAATTTACATGCAGAATGTGTATTAAAGTCTTTACAAAATGGGAAAAATGTATTTATAGAAAAACCACTATGTTTAAAAGAAAGTGAACTTGAAGAAATTAAAAATGAATATGAGAAAAATAATGTATCTGTTATGGTTGGTTTTAATCGTAGATTTTCTCCTCATATTAAAAAAGTGAAACAAATATTTGATAATAGTCGCCCTAAAGCAATTAATTATAGAATTAACGTTGGAAATATTCCCTCAGACCACTGGACGCATGATCCTGAAATAGGGGGGGGGCGAATTATTGGAGAAGTTTGTCATTTTCTGGATTTATCTATGTACTTAGCCGATAGTATGCCTAAATCAATCTCTGCAAACGTTATGGATTCAAATTTTCATATGAATGATACACTTGTGATTAATGTTAAATTTAAAAATGGTTCTATTGCAAACATCTCTTATTTTGCAAATGGTAGTAAAGCCCTTGCAAAAGAATATCTTGAAATTTTTTCTGATGGTGTTACCGCTGTTATAGATGATTTTAAGAAATTAACAATCTATGATAATAGAAAAAAAGTATCACATAAAATAAATGATAAAGGCCATAAAGAAGGAGTAAAACAATTTCTTGATTCAATAGCAAAAGGTAATATCGCACCTATTTCATTTGAGGATATATATATGACAACAAAGATGACATTTGATGTTATAAAATCTATAAAAAACAACAAACTGATTTTATATTAAAATTTAGTGTATTTCGAAAAAAGAATAAAAAATAGTATGAATCAAGAAATATTAAGTAAAAGCCATATAAAACTTGAAAAATATATCCTAAATGAAGAATATTGTGGATATGACCCATATGATGCATTAACATCAGATTTGTTTAAATTCCCATTTATAAAAAATAATAAATTATTTCGTTTTAGTTTTCAACAGATAGTAAGACGTTCTCCATTAAATTTAAGAAAAATATTATTTATTAAAAAAAGACTTAATCCTGTTACTATAGGTCTTTGTATACAAGCTTATTCTTATATGTGGAAAATATCTCCTTGTAATAAAGGATTCTATGAAAATGAAATAAATTTGTTAATTTCTAAATTAATCGAAAATCAATCAAATGGCTATCATGGTATTTCATGGGGTTATGATTTTGATTGGGAAGGTAGATATTTTACAGTTCCTGCATATGCTCCGACCGTTGTTACAACTGGTATTATTTCAAATGCTTTATATGTTAATTATAAAATAACAAATAATCAAAAATCATTTGAATTATGTAAGAATACTGTTAGTTTTATTAGTAATGATTTAAATAGAATTATTAAAGACGAAAATTTTTGTTTTTCATATTCTCCTTTTGATAAACAGGTTGTTTTTAATGCAACAATGAAGGGTGCAAGATTATTATCACAAGTCTATTCTTTGACAAATGATGTAAAATTAAAAGAAGATGCATCAAAAACTGTTTCTTTTGTTATGGATCATCAATTTGAAGATGGCTCATGGCAGTATTCATATGGTGATAAAAGAACTTGGGTTGATAATTATCATACAGGATACATTTTAGATTCCCTTGATGATTATATTAAATTAACTCAAGACAACAAATATCAAGATAATTTAAAGAAAGGACTTGATTATTATACTAAAAATTTTTTTCATGATAATCAAATCCCAAAATTTTACGATAAAAAATTATTCCCCATTGATTGTACCTCTGCCTCTCAGTCTATTTTAACTCTATGTCGTTTTGGGGAAATTGAATTAGCTACTAATGTTGCTTTATGGATAATTAAAAATATGCAATCGAAAAAAGGTTTTTTTCATTACAGAAAAAGTAAGAGTTATACTGTTAAAACTTCTTTTATGCGTTGGTCAAATGCATGGATGTTTTTGGCATTATCTTTTTTACTATATAAAACAGGAACAAACAAATGAAGATTTTATTTTATCTGGGGCATCCAGCTCATTATCATTTGTTTAAAAATATTATTACAACGTTAAAAGATAACAATCACGATATCATAGTGCTTATAAAGAAAAAAGATATACTAGAATATCTGCTTAAACAATCCAATATCGATTTTATCAATATTTTGCCAGAAGGTAGAAAAGACGGTCGGCTGGGGATAGCCATCGGTCTTATTAAAAGAGATTGGAAAATATTTTGGCTTTGTAAAAAGAAGCGACCCGATATTATGGTAGGGACTTCGACCGAAATAACCCATGTGGGCAAATTATTAAATATTCCTTCAATTGTAGTTAATGAGGATGACTATGATGCAGTGGCATTATTCAGCAAACTGGGATATCCTTGGGCAAGTAATATACTTGCACCGGTTAGTTGTCCTACTGGTCCGGATAATAACGATTGGGAAAGAAAAACTATTCATTATCAAGGCTTTCATGAACTTGCATACCTACACCCAGACATATTTAAACCGAGCAAAAATATTCTTCAGGAACAAATAGATTTTTCCAAACCATATGTTGTTCTTAGATTCGCAAAGCTTACTGCACATCACGATGAAGGGAAAACTGGCATAACGGTAAACATAGCGGAAAAAATAATACGCCTGCTTAAGCCTAAATATAATATTTATATAACCTCAGAACGTGAATTAGAGCCTGAGTTTGAACCATATCGGATTGCGGTAGATCCCATCTATATTCACCATATATTGTTTTATGCGGATATGTACATCGGAGACAGTCAGACAATGGCGGCTGAGGCTGCTGTTTTAGGAACTCCGTCTTTACGGTTCAATGATTTTGTAGGTAAGCTCGGCTATCTGGAAGAATTAGAGCATAAATATGGTTTAACATATGGTATAAAAACCTCTGAACCAGGAAAATTGTATTTGGAAATTCAAGAGTTGACAAGTATTCCGGATATAAAAAAAGTATGGCAAGATCGTCAATATAAAATGCTTTCAGATAAAATCAATGTCGCTGCCTTTATGGCCTGGTTTATAGAAAATTTTCCCTCCAGCGTGGGGGTTATGAAAGAGAACCCTGAGTATCAAAATAATTTTCTATCCGCATATTACACGGATCCGGAGGGGAGAAAGGGGAAATAACATGGGAACGGATGAACATGAATGTGAGAGGTTTTGGATTTGAAAAGAAAATATAAACTGATTCT
This sequence comes from Desulfoconvexum algidum, assembly GCF_055382125.1. Classification (NCBI taxonomy): domain Bacteria; kingdom Pseudomonadati; phylum Thermodesulfobacteriota; class Desulfobacteria; order Desulfobacterales; family Desulfobacteraceae; genus Desulfoconvexum; species Desulfoconvexum algidum. Next base: position 2,008,500 of record NZ_AP042394.1, read on the forward strand.
TGTGGCAGGTGCTCGACCTAATTTTATGAAGATTGCTCCGATAATAAGAGCGTTGAATGCTCAAGTCGGCCCGCAAATTACACAGATTGAGCATAAGCTTGTACACACTGGGCAGCATTATGATTATGAGATGTCTCAGGCTTTTTTTGAAGATTTGGAGATTCCTGAACCGGATTATTTTCTGGATGCGGGATCTGGTTCTCATGCGATACAGACTGCAAAGATCATGACTGAGTTTGAAAAGGTTTGTATTGGTGAAAAGCCTGATATTGTCATGGTTGTTGGTGATGTCAATTCAACACTGGCTTGCAGTATTGTTGCGAAAAAGCTTTTGCTAAAGGTTGCCCATGTAGAGGCTGGTTTGCGTAGCTTCGATTTGTCCATGCCTGAAGAAATCAATCGAATGGTAACAGATGCTATTACTGATTATTTTTTTGTGACTGAACAAAATGCTGTTGATAATTTAAAAAAAGAAGGCAAGCCGGAAAATCGGATATATTTTGTTGGCCATGTGATGATTGACAATCTCCTATATCAGCTTAAAAAATTGGGAACAGTTGATCCGGCAGGGTTTAAAAATCAGTCTCTTAAGCAGGAGCTTGATCAGTATGTATTTCTCACTTTGCATCGTCCGTCCAATGTGGATAACCGCGAGACACTTGCCGGTATTGTCAGTGTTTTAAATGAGATTGCCGAAAATATCCCGATTATTTTTCCTGTTCATCCCCGAACAGCCAAGATGCTGAAACGCTATGATTGCAGCCTATCAGACAAGATTTATCAATTGCCGCCTTTGGGATTTCAGGAATCTTTGTATTTCTGGAAGAACGCAAGACTGGTGATGACTGACAGCGGCGGTCTTCAAGAGGAGACAACTGCTATTGGCGTTCCATGTCTGACTTTGCGAAAAAATACTGAAAGACCTGTTACCTGTGAAATTGGGACCAATCTGTTAGTGGGTAATGATCCTCGAAATATAATGAACGGATTTGACGAGGTTATGACTAAGGAATGGAAAAAAGGCGAGGTTCCGCCTAAGTGGGATGGGAAGGCGGCGGAGAGAGTCGTTGAAATTTTAGGCTCGGTTTTTAGCCAGGGCTAAGGAATTGGTCTGGCAAATATTAAGAATTTGGAGTGATGGTGTGACTTTGAAAATATGTTGCTGATATATCTGATTGCCCTCTTCTTGATGACCCTGTCAATAATAATCAGTTTCAAATGAGAGATATATATAAATGTCAAACTCAACAGTTACACTATTTAAGAACAAGAATTATTGGTTGAAAATCGTTTTTGATGGTTTTCTTCTTTTGGTTGCGGTTTTTATGGCATATTTTTTAAAAAGAGGGCATGTCTTCCTTGAACCTCTTTATGTGAAATTTATTCCTCTTTTTTTTATTTGTTGGTTAATTTCATTTTTCCCTACAAATAAGTTCCGGCAAAAAGATTCAGAGAGTAATAAATTACAATTAAAATCATATCTTGTGTCTGTCTGCATTTTTGCTGGTTTGCTTTCATTAAGCCTTTATTTCCTAAAATGGTATGAACTATCCAGGTTTATCGTTTTCGGCTCTGTGTTTATATGGCTCTTTCTTGAGTTTATTGTTTTATCATTGCTTTATTACATTCCCTTAAACGTTGATAAGAAAAAAACTAAGAAAGATTGGTTTCCCTTTTATCTTTTAATCCTGGAGTGTTGTATACTTTTATGTTGTTTTTTTGGAGCGCATTATTTCAAAAAAGGTTCTTTTAATTTAAACGAAGAATATGAAATTCTTCTTGGTGTGATGTGTTTTTCATGGGTTTTTGTCGAAATTTTTGTCCATAAATTCAGAATTCCTAAAACTCAAAGCTATATTAAAGTAATTTGGCCTTTTATAAAATCAATATTTCTAATTGTATGTATTGTAAGTTTTTTTATATTTGCCAGTAGAATCCATGAATTTCCAAGGGGGTTGATTTTTGGTTCTCTTATGATTTTTGCTTTTTTGGAATTATTAATTGTTTCGTTTTATTATTTTTATATTTCTCCCAAGAAGACTGATGAACCAAGCATAAATCTTTTTAAAGCAGATGTTGTAAAAGAACAGGAAATTATTCAAAAGGTTGTTAATAATAATCGAATAAAGGAAAAATATTTCATCACGGAGGGGGAATATAGTTCAGGGTTGTTTAAAAAGAAATTAAAAGACATATACTTAAAGAAAATGCCACATGTATATCAGTTTGTTGATAAGGTTATTGATATCTCTTCTTTGGATATTGTATCATCTGAGGTGATCAGCAGTGGGAATCCTTACAATGTTGAGATATTGCCTGATTCTTCGATGGATCTTTTTATAAATTTGCATGAATTGAATGACTATCGAAGAGTGAATGAATACTTGATTGAAGTGAACCGTGTAATAAAAGACGGGGCTGTCTTCATCAGTAAGTTTGAACCAAAAGAAAATCGCAGGATCAGTTTCTTGAATAAATATCCAATTTATTTAGCGAATATCCTATATTTCCTTGATTTTATCTGGAAACGATGTTTCCCAAAATTGCCGGTTCTCCAAAAAATTTATTTCTCTGTCACCAAGGGAAGAAATCGGGTGTTGTCTTTGACAGAAGGTCTTGGAAGAATCTATTTCTGCGGATTTGAGATCATCGCCATGGAAGAGATAAACAATTTTATTTTTTTTGCTGCTAAAAAGACAGGCAAGCCGTCAACAGACCCAAATCCTTCCTACTCCCCTGTGTTTAAGATGAAACGGGTGGGCAGATACGGAAAGCCAATATATATTTATAAATTTCGAACCATGTATCCCTATTCAGAATACCTTCAGGCTTTTGTTACAAAACAGATCGGATATGGGGACAAAGGCAAAGTCAAGGAAGATTTCAGGGTCACTGCATGGGGGAGTTTCTTGCGAAGATTTTGGCTGGATGAAGCTCCTCAGCTTATCAATTTGTTTAAGGGTGAATTGTCATTGGTTTCTGTAAGACCTTTAAGTGAAAGATTTTTAGCCAATTATCCGGAAGATTTGAAAAAAGAGCGTATGAAGTATAAGCCCGGCTGTTTTCCTCCATACGTGGCGTATAAAATGCAAGCAGTAGATCAATATATGGATTCGGAAAGAATTTATTTTTGCCAAAAACAAAAACATCCGTTCTGGACCGATGTAAAGGTGCTTTTTGTCGGGCTATATAACATTGTGACAAATAAAATCAGGAGCGAATAAAAAAGGGAAATACTATGGACGACTTGAAAATTGGATTACTTGGATGTGGCCGTATTGCCAAGCGCCATTCAGAGCTTTTGGGATTTAATCAGATTAAAGGAGCCTCTTTATCAGCAGTATGTGATCTTGATCATGAAAAAGCGGCACATATTGGGAAACAATTTGATGTTCCCTACTACACGGATATGCACGAGATGATGAAACAAGAGGAACTTGATGCTGTTACTGTCCTTACCCCCAGCGGTATGCATGCGGGTAACGTAATCGAACTTGCGTCCTACCATAAGCATTTTATTGTGGAAAAGCCTATGGCACTGACACTTGATGATGCTGATAGCATGATCCATGCTTGTGATACGAACGGTATAAAACTGTTTATCATTAAACAGAATAGATTTAATCTGCCTGTTATTAAATTGCGTGAAGCAATGGAGCAGGGGCGATTTGGTAAATTGGTTTTAGGCACTGTCCGTGTGCGTTGGTGCAGGCCCCAGCGGTATTATGATCAGGATGCCTGGAGGGGAACATGGGCCCAAGATGGTGGTGTATTAACGAATCAGGCAAGTCATCATATTGATTTGCTTGAATGGATGATGGGTGATGTGGAAAGCGTTTTTGCCAAAAGTAGAACGGCTCTTGTTGATATAGAAACAGAAGATACTGCTGTGGTTACCCTGCAGTTCAAAAATGGCGCTTTGGGAATAATAGAAGCAACAACTGCAACACGTCCTAAAGACCTGGAAGGTTCTATTTCAATACTTGGTGAGAAAGGTACTGTGGAGGTTGGCGGGTTTGCAGTGAACCAGATGAAAACATGGAACTTTCTTGAGGAACTTGAAACAGACAAAGATGTTATGGAAAAGTATTCGGTTAATCCTCCCAATGTTTATGGGTTTGGTCACAAAGAGTATTATGATCACGTTGTGGATTGTTTGAAATATAAAAAGCACCAACTTGTTGACGGGCTTGTGGGAAGAAAAAGCTTAGAGCTCATTATGGCGATTTATGAGTCCATTGAAACTGGGAAAGAGGTTTCCTTAAGATTTAAACCGAAAAAATGTAAGCTCGGTCATGTCTAACCTGATTTCACAGACCGCTGTAATTTATCCAAATGTAATCCTTGGGAAAAATATAATTGTGGAAGATTTTTGTATTATAGGATGTCAACCTGGAGGCGGTAAGTTTGGAGAACTGACAACTACTATTGGCGATAATGCCCTCATTCGTTCCCATACCGTAATTTATGCCGGAAATAGAATTGGTGATAATTTCCAGACAGGAAACAAGGCTAATATCCGTGAGCTAAACAAGATCGGCAATAATGTTAGTATTGGTACGATGTCGGTTATAGAGCACCACGTGGAAATCGGTGACAATACTAAAATCCATTCCCAGGTTTTTGTCCCGGAATATTCAATACTGGAAAATAATTGTTGGTTGGGGCCCAATGTTGTTATTACAAACGCAAAATACCCGAAATCTCCAGACGTTAAAAAAGAATTAAAAGGGGCCGTTGTTGAAATGAATGCCAAAATAGGAGCCAATTCTACTCTTTTGCCAGGGGTAAGGATTGGAGCGAATTCCCTTGTGGGAGCCGGCAGTGTTGTAACGAAGGATATCCAAGACAACTCAATAGTTGCAGGCAGTCCTGCACAATTTGTTCGGAAAATTGATTATTAATTTTAATTGAGAGAATGATTTATGAAAATACCTTTTGTTGATTTGAAAACTCAGTATACGTCCATAGCAGATGAAATTGATTTTGCTATTAGAAACGTTATCAATGATACTGCTTTTATAAACGGAAAATATGTAACAGCATTTGAAGATGAATTTGCAAAATTTTGCGGTGCTGAACACTGCGTTGGGGTGGCCAATGGTACCGACGCTCTTTTTATCACATTAAAATCTCTTGGAATTGGTCAGGGGGATGAGGTGATCACTGCAGCCAATTCTTTTATCTCCTCTTCAGAAGCGATTTCAGCAACCGGAGCAAAAGTGGTTTTTTCAGACTGCCATCCTGATTTTTATACCATTGATGTTAATAAAATTAAGGAAAATATATCTTCACGAACAAAAGCGATAATGCCTGTACACCTGTATGGGCAACCTGCTGATATGGATGCTATTCTGGAACTTGCTCAAGAATATGGTCTCTTTGTTATTGAGGACTGTGCTCAGGCCCATGGCGCTCTTTACCATGGGAAAAAGATAGGAATATTGGGGGATGCCGGATGTTTCAGTTTTTACCCGGGAAAAAATTTAGGGGCTTATGGAGATGGGGGGGCAATTATAACCAATAATGAGAATCTTGCAAAGAAGTGTAGAATGTTTGCAAATCATGGAAGGATTGAAAAGTATAATCATGAGTTTGAAGGTTATAATTCTCGTCTTGATGGGCTTCAAGCGGGCATATTGAGCGTTAAATTAAAATATATCAGTAAATGGACTAAAGAACGACAAAGGGTTGCGGCAACTTACAATAGAGAATTAAAGGATACAAAAGAGATTGTCCTGGCTAAAGAACTTGAAAATGTCAGCTGCGTATATCATCTTTTCGTTATTCGAACAAAAAAGAGAGATCAATTACAGTCATTTCTTAAAGAGAAATCGATTAGTTCAGGTGTGCACTATCCAATAAGCCTTCCCTTTTTAAAAGCCTATGCTTACCTTAATTATACCCCTGATGATTTCCCCATAACTTTTCAATATCAAAACGAAATATTGAGTCTTCCGATTTATCCTGAGTTGACAGATGACCAAATTAAATATGTCGCTGAAGCGGTGAAACAGTTTTTCCGTTAATTTCTTATTTTAAGGAGTCCTTTTGAATATTACAATAATCGGAACAGGTTATGTCGGCCTTGTAACAGGTGCATGCTTTGCTGAGATTGGAAGTACTGTAACCTGTGTAGACGTTGATGAGAGGAAAAATTGAGAATTTGAAACAAGGAATCCTCCCGATTTATGAACCAGGTCCTGAAGATATCGTAAATAGAAATGTTAAAGAAGGCCATCTGAATTTTGCAACAAATCTTGCAAGTGCATTGCAGGAATCCAATATTTATTTCATTGCAGTGGAATGTGGAAAATGTAAGGAAGGGGATCGGTTCCGACAATAGAATAAGATATTCGTTTATTTATCCCGGGTGCAGTTTTGGAGGGTTTTGTTTTCCAAAGGATGTCAGAGCATTTGGCACCACAGTATATGCGGGCGATAAAGGATACGGGCAACAGTCTTGTTGCAGTGCTTGATCCCAATGACAGTGTGGGGGGATTGATAGTTATTTTCCTGAAACTGATTTTTTTGCGGAGTTTGAATGCTTTGATCGGCATGTGGATAATCAGAGAAGAAAAGAGGGATGCCATTGATTATATAAGTATCTGTTCTCCTAATTATCTTCATGATGTCCATCTCCGGTTTGCCTTGAGGAATAGGGCAAATGCTATTTGCGAAAAGCCGTTGGTCTTGAATCCCTGGAATATTGAGAGACTGGTATACGTGCAGGCGGATACGGGGTCAAAGGTAAAGAATGATAAGCCTTATTATGGTTTAAAAGAGCATGCTTCAATAGATACCAATCACGGTTTTATTCTGGCAACGATTTTAAGTCAGGCTTCTGTTCACGATACCAATTATTTCAAATACTGTACACTATACAGCCGCTATACGAAGCAGAAGTTGAAAATGGTCTATGCAGATAAAGGATATCATGGCAAAGACAACAGAAGTTTTTTAAGTTTAAATGAATTTGGTGATGGCATTATGTGAAAAGATACGACCACTGCCAAACTGACACAGCTTGAAAAGGACCGTAATAAGAAGATATCCAAAGTACGCTATATTGTAGAACAGTACTTTGGTATCAGTTATCTCCATGATGGAGGTCAAAGCGCCAGGTTTACAAGCATAGCCAAAAACAATATCGATATTTGGATCAGACAGGTCGCTTACAATATCCGGAAAGGTATCAAGGCCGTTCAAAAAATGCAGCAGGAAAAGGCTTTTCAGGGATAAATGCGGCTACGATATGAAATCATTCCCCAAAAGGTAATTACTAACACACGTCTGAGTCTTAAAATTCAAAAGACAGCTAAAAACCAGTAAAAAAATGAGATTTGAAAATCAAATTTCTTCAGATAGGGTTCATTTTTCATCAGGTTTTGATGAGGATCGGTCTAATTCAAAGCTCTTAGGGTGTAAGGAATAACTAATTTTTAAAATGAAGATCAATAAACGAATAGCAGCTATATATAGTGCAAGCACTTTTTTGAGATGTTTTGTTTTTGTCACTTTTTTCTTTTTATCGATTAGATCTGTTTTTGTCTATTTGAATTATCTTCCTGGAACTTTACAAATAGCTGGAATAATAGCAATACTGCTTTTTGTTGCTGTATGTTGGTGGAAAATTATCTGGATACTTTATCTTTTTGTTGCATTTATCCCTTTGATAAGCGGAGTCCAGGGCTTGGGTTTTCTTAAGTTTGCTCCTTTATTAAGTTTTGCATTTTCCATAATATATACAGCCTGGTTTTTAAAAAGATTTTTTTGGGATAGAAAAGGTTTTGTTTCACAAAACAAAATTAGTAATATTATTGATGTATTATCCGGTATTGTATGCCTCTCTATCATCGTTTGTTTATGTGAGTATCCATTAAATTTTTTAGTATATCGACTTAAATATGCCTCAATCGTTGGGCAGGAAGATCCTTTCTGGTTTATGGAAACCGGTTATAGAATACTTCAGGGGTTTTTCCTTTATAGAATTTTTGATCTTGAGATAAACAATAAAAGCGACCGGAAATATTTTATTCCATGCCTTTATTTCCATGCTGTAACCGTTATTGTTTTTGCTTTTGGACAACTGATATTTAACATGCCGGATCAAAAGGGGTTAGGGTCAATATTCTCACCTTTTCAGGACATTCATTCTTATGGTGGGTATGTCCTGATTCTCTTTTTCTTTGTGACATATCCTGCTTTAATGAAAAAAGACTATACAAAAAAGAAAATTTTGTTAGTTCTATCCCTTTTATTTTGTATTCTAATATCCGGGAGTACTGCAACACTTGTCTGGTTGTTGGCTGTTGGAGGTGTTTTAAGTTTAATTATTTATAGGAAAAAGAGAATAAATATCATTCTTGTAAGTATTCTCCTTTTTATTATTGTTGGCATTAATTTGTTCCCTTCAGTAGTTCCTAAAGGCGGTCATACTGCCATTCAAAGGTATGCTATACGCTTAAATTATTCGACTGCTTTTGGAAGGCTTGGTGGAAGGATCTCAAGTGGAGACCAGGCGCTTGGGATTATGAAAGAATTTCCCTTTACTGGAAGTGGTGTTGGCTCATTTTATAAAATATCACGCTATTATCATTTCAGTGATAAAGCGCATCCGAAAAGGGTTGAAAATGCGCATAACTATTATCTTCAATTTGCTGCGGAATTGGGAATTCCCGCATTAGTTTTGTTTTTTATGATTCTATTTCTAACATATAGGATCGGCTTTCACCCGTCAAAAAAAGGTTACATGAAAGGGCTATTATTTGGCTTATCTGCATATTTGCTTACCTTAATCACAGGGCATCACCTTATCTTATCAAATCAACAGTTTCTGTTTTGGTTTATCCTCTTTGTAATATCTTCTTCCCCAAATTTTTATTCAGTTGATTCTGATGAATATAAAAAACAAACCGTTAGCGTCCAATCAAAATACCTATCGGTAATTCTTTTTATCATGATTTTTTTAGTCTTTGCAGGCCATGCGTTGAATTTATTCTGGTTTCAAAAAAAAGTGCTGGGTTCGTATGGATATGGTTTTTATAATGAATATCAGGAGATAGGTGGTGACAGAATGCGCTGGACTATGAAAAACTCATTCATCAAAGTTCTTGCCATAACAGATGATTTTGGTTTTTCAATTTATACAGAACCTGAAAAATTTAGCTCTAACACCCTGAAAGTGAAGATATTTGCAAATGATAATCTTATTGACCAGTTGACATGGGAAAAAGAAGGCTTTAAACATAGATATTATCATATTCCTGGAATTAAAGGTAAATATCTGGAAATAAGGACCAGTGCAAATGATAGTTTCAATCCATATAAATCCAGCTTGAGTAACAATATTAAAGAAAACAGGGATCAGAGTGCTGCTATTACTGATATTTTTTTCTTTAGAATACCGATTTCAAAAGGGCTTAAAAAATGTGTTTTAGAGTAAAAAAAGAAGTAACAAAAGTTTTGAGGAGTGTGGTTTGTTCTTTATTTGTCATGTTGATTTTTTCATCAACACTTTACGCAGATTGGGAAATTTACAAAAAAGTTCAAATTAGAAACAGCCAAAAACACTATTTGCTGTTTGATACATCAAATGAAAAAAATATAGAAGTATGTTTTATGGTAACAAAAAATGATAAGGGAGTCTTTTCAAAAAAACTTCCCATATATAGAGTGGATAACAATGATATCCACCAGGTAAGCAAAGGGAAGGCTTATGCTGGCTTGAAGATTAGAAAGGGCAGGTGGATCAGGTGGGTTATTTCTGATGGTGAAAAAGCCTCAAAAGAATTAAAGGAGTTTATAAACGGCAAAGTGGTTGTGTTTCAGTATTACCGTGATGATGGGAAGATTATGGAAACCAGTTTTCCCCTTGAGGGTTTAAAAAAAACTATCTCCGCATTGACGGGTAAGCATCCCTAAATACCTCTGTACTGTCACAGATGGATAGCTTTCATATTTAATTAGTAGAATTTGAGATCTGTGTTACTCAAATTGATGTTGGAGAATGAATGAGTTTATTGGTTCTTGGTTTCATTATTGGAGGGATGGGTGCCTGGATGGCCTTAAAATACAGCCCTAAAATTGATATAAACGATATACTAAATAATAGAAGCTCCCATTCCCATATTATTCCCAAGGGCGGTGGGATAGGAATTTTAACAGCTTTTATTCTTTCTGCCTTTTTTCTGAACCTGCCTGCAAGTTTTTGGATGCCCTGTCTTATTATTTCATTGATAAGCCTTTTGGGGGATCGGTATGAGATATCCCCTGCGATTAGACTTTTTATTCACTTTGCCTGCAGTTTGTCTTTTTTAATGGGGTTCTATTTTTTTGATAAACCGTTGCTTACTGCCGGTCTGTTATCTATCCCCCTATCTTTTTTTATGACAGGCACGGCAAATTTTTATAACTTTCTGGATAGCATAGATGGTATAGCCGGGATTACAGGAGTTGTCGGGTTCTCCTTACTCGCACTATATAGTTGGTTCCTGGGGTCTTTTAGTCTTTATGGGGTGCTATGTGCCAGCATTGCTTTGTCATGTGTTGGGTTTTTGTTTTTTAATTTGCCGCAAGCAAAGGTGTTTATGGGGGATGTCGGCAGCATTCTGCTGGGTTTTCTTTTTTCCTGCTTGGTTCTTCTGTTATCTGAAAATGTTATTGATTTTTTTATAATGGCAGGTTTTCTCTTCCCTTTTTATTTTGATGAGTTGATAACAATGTTTGTAAGGCTTAATAAAGGAAACTCATTGTTAAGGCCGCACAGGATGCACATTTATCAGTTGCTTGCCAATGAGATGAAAATTCCCCATTAGAAGATTTATATGACTTATGGGACCATTCAGCTGGCCCTAGGATTTGCTATACTACTGCTCAAACCAAACGAATTTTATTTTGTTTGTGGAGCTGTTTTTACCCTGATTCCAATCTTTATTCGTAAAAAAGTTTATTCTTAATGAGAGTAAGAGTTTCCAGAAATTTATTCTGTGTTTTGGCAGTTGACATCATTTTGATATGCTGTTCGTTTTATTTTTCCCATCTGATTCGTTTTGATTTTATGATTCCTGTGTGGGCATGGGACAGATTTATTGATATTCTGCCATTTGTATTAATTATAAAACTTGTCAGCTTTTATTTTTTTGATTTATACAAGGGTATGTGGTGTTATATAAGCCTCACTGATTTGATGAATATCGTTAAAACCACCGAGAGCTTTGCGTGATTAGGATATTCTCCGGTTTTAGCATTTTGGGGAAAATTTTTCACACTTTTGATGCTGTGGGAGGCGGTCGGGCTATCAAATTTACGGCCATCCCGATGCTTGCCAGCTCAATTTTGCCTCCGTTTGAGGCTGTTTTTCCCGGATTTTTGAATCTGAGCGTACCTATCCATCTATACAGGAGTAACATTTAGTATCTTTGCCCCCTTCTTTAAATTGAAAGCAAACTGCCGGAACATTATATCGATGGTGTTTTTCAAAATTTTTGGAAATCGAGCCCTTTCTCCGTTGTCATGCAGATGGCTGATCCCGAAATACTGTTCAACTATGTACCGCAATTTTGAAATCGCTTTATTGCGCTCGATTTCTGTCTCAGTCAGTTTGGCTGTTTTAGAGTCTTTTCGCATGATGCCATCTTTAATCTTGTTTAAGGCAAGGAACCCGCGATTTGGAGCACCAGCGTATCCTTTGTCGGCATAAACTTTTTGGATTTTATCTTTCGTATGCATACTGGAAATAATAACCATAGGCAGATGAATGGAGTCATTCTGGGAAGAAGGCGTCAGATAAGTGGAAAGGAAAAATCCATTCTTGGTATCCACCGCCGAGTGTTCTTTGAGTCCAAAATGGGGCTTGTCATTTTTAACGGTCCAATTGGAATCAAGATCCCGGGAATATTTTTTCTTGTTGCCATTTCTATCCAACTTACCTTCAGGTGTCTCGGCTTTTTGGATAAGTTTTTTGAGTTCCTCTTGGGAAACAGGATGGCTTACCGATTTAACAAGGCGGGCATCTACAGCAACGCCTTTGTTTATGGACAGCCCGTGCTGATGGAGCTGCTTAAGAAGGGCGCTGTTGATTTTGATTATAGCGTTTTTCGGCAAGCGGCCGCGGAATCGTGAGAAGGTAGAATGGTCAGGAGACGGTTGATCCAAAGGCATTTGAAGAAAAGACTTAAAAGAGATCCGGTCATTGATCTGGCTTTCCAGCTCAGGATTAGATTTGATTCTAAACCATTTTTGAAGCAGGAGGCATTTGAATAGCAGCAATGGAGGATATGCTTTTTCCCCAGTCTTGGATTTACCCGGTTCATAATGTTCGATCAGGAGATCATGAACGGGTTGCCAGTCAATGGACCTTTCGATTTCACGCAGAAACAAGAGGTTCCGATTTTTGTCTGCGTAAGCTTGGATAGCGATGTCAGCAAAGGAAAAACCGTATTCGATCTTTTTGTATGCCATGATGCCTCCTGGGTTTGATTTTTATAACTGGAGTATAGCATAAAAAATGAATAATTTCAATAGTATATGATTGTTTTAGGTAGAAATATTGTGGGTGTCGGAGGTGAAAAATTCAGCTCGGCTACCGACCTGGTCCACCAAAAACACTATAGCCGTGCAAAGGTCTCACCTTGGATAGTACGCTTTGTATTATTGTCCTTGTTCTATACATCAACAGGTTCAAAGGCGTTTCCAGATCTGTTCTTATTATAGACTGGTGTTTGATTGTTCTTTCTTGTACAGGCCTGCGGATTTTTATCCGATTGTGTTTTGAACAATTTAGTAAAAAAATTAGCTTTAGCGATTTTTTTCAAGCAATGTTTCGAATATTTAAGAAAAGCGGTGAACAAAACACAGGTGTTACTATTATCGGCGCAGGAGATCTCGGGGGAGAAAATTTGTCGCGAGATTCGTGATAATCTGATTAAACAGTATTATGTGGTTGGTTTTTTAGATGATGATACCGCTAAACTTGGCCAGAAAATACATGGCATATCGGTTATTGGTAAAATTGAAGATTTAGAATATGTTATAAAGTCAACCGGCGCAACTGAAATTATCATTGCGATTTCATCTACGGGTTCTGAACGTATGAAGCAGATTGTAGACATCTGCAAGAAGTCTGAAATCAGTTTTAAGACGGTTCCCAATATGGGAGAATTGATTAATGGAAGGCTAACTGTAAATTCAATAAGAAATGTTGAATACAGGGATCTTTTAGGCAGAAAGCCTGTTGTTCTGGACAAAGAGAAGATAGGAGAATATCTGGGAGAAAAAATCTGTTTTGGTGACCGGAGCAGGGGGGGCGATTGGAAAAGGCTTGTGCTGGCAGATATGTAGATATGCTCCCGGAAATATTATTCTATTTGAAAGGGCCAACCCCCCCCCTATATGAAATCGATTTAGAGCTCAAAGAAGAGTCTAGGCAAATAAGAATTATACCGGTTCTCGGAGATATCCAAAATAAAGAAGAGCTTGATAAAATCTTTGAAACATACAAACCTGAAATAGTTTTTCATGCTGCTGCGTACAGGCATGTCCCCATGATGGAGGCGCACCCATGGAAAGCGGTCCAAAATAACATTGTCGGTACACGGAACCTTGTTCAAATTGCCGGTAAACATTATTGTGATAAATTTGTGTTTGTCTCAACAGGTAAAGCTGTAAATCCAACCAATGTAATGGGTGCCAGCAAGCGAATATGTGAAATGATTGTTCAGAATAACGCCGGTTCCTCCAATAAAATAAAAACAAATTTTATTACGGTAAGGTTTGGCAATGTTATAGGAAGTGCCGGCAGTGTGATGCTTCTTTTCAAGAAGCAGATAAAAAATGGTGGTCCGGTTACGGTAACCCATCCGGACATAATCAGATATTTTATGTTGATTCCTGAAGCCTGTCAGTTGATACTCCAAGCTGGAGCCATGGGCAATGCCAATAAAATTTTTATTTTAAAAATGGGGAAACCTGTAAATATTAGTGAGTTAGCAAAGGATTTGATCAGATTCCTCGGATTTGAACCGGATGTTGACATCAATATTGAATATACCGGTCTAAGACCCGGGGAAAAACTTTTCGAAGAACTTAGAATTGAAAATGAAAATGTGGTTTTAAATGAGCATGAAAAAATAATGATTTTAAACAGCAGGGAAATTAATAAAAATATATTAATAGATGAAGTTGATACGTTGATTGATCTTGCTGAACATAGAAACGAGAATGAGATAAAAGCACAAATAAAAAGAATATTACCAGAATATATGCCTTCTAATAAATGGTTGGCTATTTTGTTAACCCCAAGTCAGATGGCAGCAGGAAATTTATTTGTTTTTATATGAAATACTGAGTAGTCTTAAGAAGCAGATGACAGCATGCAAAGGAAGGAGATAGGGTAATAAGTAGTGAAAGTTTCCATTATTACAGTAACATATAATTGTGAATCTACGATTGAAGATACCATATTATCTGTTCAAAATCAGGATTATCCTGATACAGAGCATATTATTATCGACGGGGCTTCAACGGACAGGACCATGGAAGTTATTGCCAAACATCAGGCGAAAATAAAATATTATATTTCTGAACCGGACGGCGGCCCCTATCAAGCCATGAATAAAGGGATAAAATGTGCAACAGGTGATATTGTCGGAATCTTGAATGGAGATGATATTTATTTTGATCATACTTGCATATCCACTGTTGTGGATGCTTTTTTGGAAAAAGGAGTTGATGCTGTCTGTGGAAATCTTGTATATGTTTCGCCCCAAAATTTGAATAAGGTGGTTCGGTTTTACAATTCAGAAGGGTTTAAACTCCATCTATTTTCCTTTGGAATGATGCCGGCTCACCCTGCTTCTTTTATTTCACGGCAATGTTATGAAAAATACGGAGGTTATAGGGAGACCTATAAAATTGCTGCAGATTTTGAACTTTTGTTAAGATTTTTAAACGTCCACAGGGTAGCCTATTGTTGTCTGTCCAAAACTTTGGTCAAAATGCGGACAGGGGGGATCAGTACCCAGAATTTGAAAAGTAACTGGATTCTGAATAAAGAAATTTTGAAAGCCTGTAAAGAAAATAACATTCGTACAAATATTTTCAAAATATTTTCAAAATATTTTATTAAAATCTTTCAGTTGGTTCAACGGCCAACAAAAAAATGAAAACCTTTCTAATAAAAGGGATAGCCGGATTTGTTGGTCGTGAAGTTTATCGAACCCTTAGCAAAAACCATCAGATAATCGAATTCAATCGGCAAGTTTTTTCGGATTTGGATATCAAGTGCCAGGTGAATGGGAACATAGAAATGAATATGGGCGCAATTTGGATGAAAGGGTTGTAGAATATCCATGGGTATATTCCCGCTTGTCAAATAAGGCAGACTCCTTTCTTGATGCCGACCCCGCTCTGTATTTTGATTATTTATTAAGTCTTTCGCCCATTGCTGAAGCGGATGTTACCATTTGTGCGTTGGCACCGGAGAAACGCTGCTATTGGAAGCAGTCTGTTTCATATTTTTTTGACGATCCGAGAGCTATGAAATTTGGTATAGCTTTATTTGATAAGCTTATCAGCATTTTCACCATAGAACACATTGGACTGGGCAATACAATGTTGTATACAGGTGACCGCACCAACTGTGAACAAGATACATCCGGGTATATTTCGGCGGTCCAGGAATTTCGCTGGGCATTGAAAAAAGGAGGGGCTTTTTTGATGTTCAGGAAAATCGGAATTTTGATGCGGATAAAGCCGCCGCCACCCGGGGTGTTTCCTGCTTGCATTTGATCGCATAAAAAATGGTTCAAGTATTAACCAATATTGTTTAGGATTATTTCCGTGGCAAATATTAAAAAGCAACTTATTCAAAATTACCAGAAACGAAAGCACTGGTATGGTCATAATACATTTCAGGAGCAGGCTGAAATATTTGATATCGAAACCGGCAGGGCAAATATAAAAAAAGAAGATTTCCTTTTGGAAATCGGATTTGGTGAAGGCCTTTTTCTTGACTGGGCCCGGGAATCGGGTTTCACTATTACCGGTGTTGAGATTAATCCTGATTTTTATACGCTTGCGAAAGAAAGGGGCCATACGGTTTATCTGGGGGATGCTAAAAGGGTCCTTCACGGGTCAGATAAAAAATACAATGGCATTTTTCTCTTTGATGTGCTTGAACATCTCACTATAAAAGAAATATCGAGTCTATTTGATTTGTTCCAGACAATCCTTGGGGAAAATGGAAAAATTCTTGTACGCGTCCCCAATGGCGGAAGTCCCTTCGGCAGATACTTACAGTACAGCGATGCAACTCACCTAACGGTTTTGACCCCATCAAAAATTCAGGATATGGCATTGCTTTCAGGATTGGAAGTAAAAGGGATATACAATGGCGCGAGGACCCAAAAAACCGGTGCCCATAAAAATTGGATACTAAAATGGATCGCCTATGGCGTTAGGGATTTTATCCAATTGGTGATTGGGTATTTATACTATGGTGAAAATATACCCCTGGACCCAAATCTGACCGTTGTAATGGGTCATGTTTCTGAGGAAGAATAGAATTTATTTTTTTAGAAAAATACTTGATGAATTGACAAAAGATAAGAAGATACTCTCCAACTTTTTTATTCAAGGATTGGGAAAATCCATCGGGAGTTTCCTTTTTTTTATTTTCTTAATGGTGTCTGCCCGGGTTTTAGGGGCCCGGGAGTTTGGGGTTTTTTCGTTTTCACTGAGTGTCTGCTATCTGTCTTATACGGTGATGAGTTTTGGATTGGATCATTTGGCTGTAAAGTGGGTGGCGCGAAAGAATTTTGAAAGATTTTCCTCTATTGCCGTAACCAACCTTGGTACCACTTTGTTCGGGTTTTTTCTGATCGTCACGGCCTCTTTCTTTTTTGACAGACATATTTTCTGGACCCTAAATATTTTAGGGATTGGATTTTGTTTTTTTTCAGTCAATACCATTATTTTTAGTTATTTTAGAGGCCTTGAAAAAATGAAATTTGAGTCGTTTGTTATGGTGGGGCAACGGCTGGTTTTATTGTTAACAAGTTTTGTGCTCTTATATATTAACAAATCAGCCCCTGCTATTTCCATTGCATTTTCATTGAGCCTTTTTTTAGCATCCCTGTCTGTTTGGGCGATTATACATAAAAAAAAAATAAATCTGATTCAAAACAAGAGCGTCACATTTAAAAAAGACAAAATAGTTTCTGTCTTGAAAGAAGCGTTCCCATTGGCGATTGTGAGTGGTTTGAGTATTATTTATTATCGAATTGATTCGGTGATGATAGCAGGATATTGGCCCATGGAGGATGTGGGGATTTACAGCGGCGCTTATATGGTCATAGAAGGGGTTATGTTGCTGGTAAGAGTTATTATGGCAGCAACTTTTTCGAGGTTGGCACAATACGGGAATACCTCCGATATAAAATTTTATGAACTGTACAAAAAATTACTGGTTTTGCTGATCACCCTTTCTTTGATCCTTTGTGCCATTATGTATGTTGGCGGTGAGTTTGTCTTTGATTTGTTTCTTGGAAAAGAATACCAAAACAGCATTGGTGTCTTTTATGTCCTCTTGCTGTCGGTTATTGCGCTATATCCCGGAACCATGGTAACCCAGGCGTTAATCGCCATAGATAAACAAAAAATCTTTATGTACATAGTCCTGGCTTGTACCATCATTAACGTTCTATTAAATTTTATATTTATCCCTCAATATGGTATCAAAGGCGCTGCCTGGTCCACGGTTGTAACGGATATCATTTTAACCCTTGCTGGTATGGCATATTGCTCGGTGTTTTTTAAAAAAAGGATAAGATCCGAATGCGCATAGGGTTAAACCTTCTTCACATGCATGATGGCATCGGCGGGGTCTGGAGTTATGTCGAAAATTTAATTTCTGCATTGGGTGAGCTGGATAAACAAAATACATATATTGTTTTTGTAACCCGTCATAGCCAATGCCTGGTCCCGGATCAGAAAAATTTTCAAAAAATTGTAATCAATATCAATCCATTAAACCCATGGTGCCGGATTCTGTATGAAAACACTATTCTTCACTACGATGGCTGGAAGTATAAAATTGATTGTTTTCATTGGTTTGCCAATGTGGTTTCCTTGTTTTCAGTGGTTCCTGGGTTGGTAACAATTCATGATCTTCTCCCTTTGCGTAACCCCGGTTCCTATTCCAGTATTAAGCATTTATACTTAAAAATAATGCTAAATATTTCAGCCCAAAGGGCAAAAGTAATATTACCGGTTTCACATGCGACTGCTTTAGATGTCATTCAGATTTTGAAACCGAAAACAGACAAGTTGCATGTTTTGCCAGTCATTATAAATGATACATTCAAACCCTCTCAAGGGGGTGAGATAAAAAAATTTAAAAATAGATATAAGTTGCCGGATAAGTTTTGGTTGTATGTGGCAAATTTTTATCCCCATAAAAATCATACCCGTCTGATTAACGCCTATGCAGATTTGAAAAAACAAGAAGGAGCTCCATGGCCGTTGGTTCTAAGAGGGGACTCGGGCCAAGATACCGGGACAACAAAGGCGTTAATCAAGGCTGAAATAAAAAAATTCAATTTAGAGAAAGATGTGATCTGGTTGCCCCGTCTTGCTTCTTCTGAACTGCCGTTGTTATATTCCGGTGCAAGTGCTTTGATTTTTCCTTCTTTGTTTGAAGGTTGTGGGATTCCTGTAATCGAAGCGATGGCATGTGGATGCCCGGTTGCTGTATCGGATATTGAAGCCGTTAAGGAATTCGCAGGTGAGGCGGCTTTTTTTTTTAATGGAAAAAGTATCAGCAATATTTGCAGTGCAATGGCCAATCTGCAAAATGACAAGGGTCTTAGGGGTAAATTAATCAATAAAGGAATAGCCAGGGCCAAATTTTTTTCTGGGAAACAGATGGTTGAAAAATTATTAGTCGCCTATAAAGATGCGGTTTCCTGAGTATCTGCTTCCGGTAATATAAATTCTTGTTTTAAAAAATTGTCTTTATCCTATAAAGTTGCTGTGCTGACAGGTCTGATGATGGCGATCTTGCGTATAGTGATAGTTCCTGCCGGATGGATATTTTCTACGGTATTATTGTTTTCGTGCGTTGTATTAATTTTAGGTGTTTCACGGTCTATCCCGGATGAAATCCGTGGGGTAATCAAGTTTTGTGTTCACCATCTATCTGTATGTTGAACCATTTCGATTCTGACAGGTTCAAGTTGGGAAAGATCATAGCAGATTGGGGTTTGATTGATGTCTATTTTAGATGGTTTCCTTTTATTCCAATTCTCATGAACAACAGACTGAATGAATTTTAACTCATTGGGGGGGATGGTTCTCGTCCTGATGACTAACGCTTCCATATAAAATGTATGGCAAATTAAATTTCCAGACGCCAGTAAAAAATGAAAATTGTGGATTTTAAGCGGCTTTTGCAGTATTAAACAACCTTATTTACTTGCGTTGGCCCTGAGTGGCCATCGGGGATTTTTGACAAAAGGCAAAAAAGCATTTACGTCTCCTTAGTTTTAAGTGCTTTTTTGTGGCTTGAAATTGATTAAACAGAAGAGATTGTCGTGAGTTGGTTCGGTTCGACCTCGATTGTCATTATATCAAATATTAATTAAGTAGAGTTAGTCCTGATGATTCAATTGATCCGGTTGTTCCATTCATGAAAGAAATAATTCAGGTAAAGCGCTTTTACGATCGCTTTAAAATTTACATTCATAATACCTCATGGGTAATTGGTGAAAGATTTATTACCATAGCTTTAGGTTTTTTTGTCACAGTACTGGTTTCAAGGTATCTTGGTCCAGAAAAATATGGTGTTCTTTCTTATGCTCTTTCTTTATCAGCGCTTTTTGCTACAGCTGGGCATATGGGATTAAGTGGACTGGTTGTTAGGGAGATTGTAAAAAAGCCTCAAAAGATTACTGAAACACTTGGGACCAGTATTGTTTTGAAAACCTTTGGTATTTCCCTTGGTGTTATTTTTTTACTTCTTTATGCGGTGTTTTTTGAAAGACACCAGAGTCAAGATTTTTGGACGATTGTGGTTATTAGTACATCTCTTTTATTTAGACCCCTCAACGTTATAGTCTTTTGGTTTCAATCTCAGGTTCAGATTAAATATGTAGCCACAGCGCGTTTTGTTTCTTTTTTAATCGCAGCTGTCGTAAAAATAATTTTGATATATATTGGGGCTGAACTGCTCTTTTTTGCGTTTGCTCATTTTCTTCAGGTTGTTTTCTTAAGTATTTTTTTAATTGTTGTTTATCAAGCTAAAGCAAGCATATCAATTGTTTTATGGAAGTTTAGTTTCAGTCGGGCAAAAGAACTTCTGTGCGAAGGTTGGGTCGTTATGCTCGGGGCTCTATTTTTTACAGTTTATATGAAAATGGATCAAGTCATGTTGAAATGGTTTGTCGGTGCAGGAGAGGTTGGTATTTATTCGGTCGCTGCCTCGATTTCTGAAGCTTGGTATTTTTTACCAACTGCTATTGTTGCGTCGATGTTTCCAAAGCTTATTAAGCTTAAAGAAAGTGCACCCCGTCGCTACAATCGCCGGTTGCAACAGATTTTTGAAATACTTTTTGTGATTGCTTTAATTGTCGCTTTAATTATGGCTTTCATGGCAAAGCCATTGATTGGTTTTTTTTTCGGGGTTAAATATTTGTCGTCAGCTCCCATTCTGTCTATACATATATGGGCAGGGCTGTTTGTTTTTATGCGAGCGGCATTCAGAAAGTGGATACTAATTGAAGATGCACTGATGTTTTCTTTAATAACCCAAGGGTTTGGAGCGTTTGCAAACATAGGTTTGAACCTGTTGCTTATCCCAAGCTATGGGGGCAAAGGAGCAGCAATTGCAACACTATTATCCTATGCTATGGCATCTTATTTTTCATTATTCTTTTTTAAAAAAAGCCGTCCAGTCTTTTGGATGATGAGTAAGGCTATGCTTTCGCCGGTTCGTTATCCATATCTCTATGTGAAATTAAAGTTGTCATGATGAATCAAAAGCCAGATATATCCATCCTAGTTGAGCAGCATTTATGTAATAGTTGTGATGTATGCTTTGTCGCCCGCAACCAAGGTACAATAACTTATGTTGAAACAACGGGAGGATAGCTTTTCCCGAAGACAGACCAAGCAGTTTGTACCCATTGCGGTTTATGCTATGAATATTTATATAAGAAAATCAGTATCAATGCCAAAGAAAAATCAAAGTTATATTCATGGAATAACCGCGCTATGAATACAAGCTGATGGGCAACTGATAAGTTAACTGGGGATGGTTTTTTTGCGGGTGGATTAAACCTAATAATTATTTTTATAACCTTGTTAGGTTTTTATTTTATGGTTACTTTTTTCACTGCTCTTGTGCTGCTCAGAGGGCAGTGTCTTTTTTTTAAAAAGGTTATTGAAAATTATGAGTGATAATGTGGGCGAAGGCGAAATGTTAAAAACTATTGGTCTAGTTGATAGGCTTTCTATTGAAGTGAAAACCAACGGTTTAAAACTTTGCCACTGGAAAAGTAATCAACGTCTTGCACTTTCAGTCGAAGGTAAAACAGACCTGGATATGTCTATACCGTCTGACCAAGAGACTGAGTTTAGGTTGATTCTATCTCGTCTTGGGTTTGTTGAGTTCCTTTCTCGACCATGGAATCGCTATGTTGGTGTGTCTGATTGGTTGGGGATGGATTCTTTAACAGGTACAATGTTACACCTTCACCTTCACACCCGATTGCTGACAGGACTGAAAGCAGTAAAAGAACAGGACTTGCCGTGGTTGGAGATGATGAATGAATCAATGTATTTGGATCCTGAAACTGATCTTTATATCCCGCAAAGAGCTTTTGAAGCGCACCTCCTTTTAACCCGTGAAGCAATCAAATCCCTCAACATTAGGGGCAGGCTCATCAGTTTGCATGACAGGGTGCCTGTTTCAAATGAAACACGTAACGAGATGCGTTGGTTGTTAGATCAGTGTTCTTTGGATGAACTTAATGGATGGGGGGAACGACTTTGGGGTGCTGAATGTTGGGCGCGGATGCAACCATTTTTTTCCAATATAAATTTATGGGAAGAGAGAGCTTTTCTTCAGTTGCGCAAGGAAATTGCTGAGTCGCTATGTTCTCACCGTTGTGGAAATTTTGTCAGTAATAGCTCTAAGTTTATTTTGATGCGTGCCTTAAGCTATGTGCATAGTATTCGTGCTCGATTGATAGGGACTACTCCTTCAGGGAAACATATGGTTGCCAGCCGTGCTCCAATAATTGCTGTCGTTGGTAGTGATGGTGCTGGGAAGAGTACTGTGATTACGGATCTAAGACGGTGGCTGTCATGGAAAGCAGATGTTTGTTCAATTTATTTTGGGACTAACCACAGATGGTTTCGAACATTGAGACGTCTGTTATTGCCATTGACTGGCAAAAAAAAGATCAGTAGTGATGCAAAAAAAAATAGCTGTCCGGAGCCATCTACGAGATCAATGTTTCCTGCGTGGTTACAGCCTTTTAAATGGGCAATTATGGCACGGGTCCGACTCCATCTGTTGCGTAAAACTCAGATTTTATCTAAACAGGGAACGATTGTTCTTGGAGACCGTTATCCACAGTCTGAAGTTTTTGGAATTTTTGACGGGCCTTCTCAACCGAACGCTTCGGGTCTTGGCTTCCTCGGGAAATGGTTGCAACAATATGAGCACTATTGTTATAAATGCATGTCAAAAATCCATCCTGATTTAATAATCAAGCTTGTCGTGCCATTAGATGTTGCTTTGGCTCGTAAACCTGATCATGCTCCTGAATTAATTGCCGAGAAAATAAATTTAACGCGTCGTTTGAAGTTTGGCGGAGTGACAACGGTTGAAGTTGATGCTTCTCTCCCTATAGAGACAGTCCTTTTGGAAGTTCGGAATCATGTTTGGGACGTTGTGAGTCGAATGGCGAAGGAATAATATGTCTTATCTCGAATTTATGGGGCCACCAGGCAGTGGTAAAACAACGGAAGCAAGAAAGATGTTGCTGAACGATTCAACTCTTGCCGTCGGTCGGCGTAGCCTGATATTGCCAACTTCGCGCATCCACGTCGACGGGCTCGGTCTGCCTCCCGATGGATTTAAAATGTGGTTTCGGCTTGCCTTGATCTTACCGTATGCCATGATATTGGGAGCTCAATTCTGGGTTGATACTAAAAACTTCCAATTGGGTTGGTCAATGGGTGTGCTACTAATGAAATCTCGTGTTCTTGCTGCTAGTCCACT
The DNA here is from genome assembly GCF_055382125.1 of Desulfoconvexum algidum. Taxonomy (NCBI): domain Bacteria; kingdom Pseudomonadati; phylum Thermodesulfobacteriota; class Desulfobacteria; order Desulfobacterales; family Desulfobacteraceae; genus Desulfoconvexum; species Desulfoconvexum algidum. Next base: position 2,031,787 of record NZ_AP042394.1, read on the forward strand.
TAGTTGGGTTGTGGATCAAGGTTTACAGCAGAAAATTTTAACAGCTCTTGCACGGGGGTATCTAAGTGTAGGGTGTGCGCGTAAGTGGAAAGTAGTTTGTCTGTCAGGGTTATGGGGACCAAATCGGGTTATTGTAAAGACCCTTAATCATATAGAGTTAGTATCAAGAGTTAAGCATTCAGAAAAGCACCTACGTCAATGTGGTTCGCTATCCCCCGAGGAATATGTTGAAAAACATCTTTCTGCTTACTCTCAGTTGTCATCAAATTTATGAAAATAATGAATGTAATATTTTGTGTTGCAGCGCAATATTTACGATTGATTGGAAACCAATGATGGATGATGGACGTAAAATAAGAGTTGTTCATGTGATTACTGGTCTGAATCAGGGCGGTGCAGAGGCAATGTTGTTAAAACTTTTGCCGGGGTTGCAATTGAAAATGGATGTGTATGTTATTTCATTGATAGATGAAGGCGTTCATGGGGAAAAGATTGAGCAGATGGGTGTTCCGTTATACTGCCTGGGTATGCAGTCGAAGTTCTTGCTGTTTACGGTATGGCGATTACGTGAGGTTTTAAAGCAGATCCAACCCGATGTGATCCAATGCTGGATGTATCACGGTAATCTGGCGGTAACGATTGCATCTATGTTGTCAGGGCTCAAACCGATTGTGGTCTGGAACATTCGGCACTCACTTTCTGATTTGTCCCTTGAAAAACCCATGACCCGCCAGGTCATTCGGGGAAATCGGTTTTTATCTCAACGGCCGGATATCATAATTTACAACAGCAGGGTTTCACGCAAGCAGCACGAGCATTTTGGTTTCTTTCCTGTGAATGGGAGGATTATCCCCAACGGGACTGATTTAAGGCTTTTTGCTCCTTCAGAGGAAATACGACGGAGAGTTAGGTGTGAGTTGGGTATTCCCGAGGATGTGTTAGTTGTTGGGCATGTTGCTCGACTGCATCCCATGAAAGATCATAAAGGTTTTTTACGTGCAGCCGTAAGTGTTCTCATTCGTCATCCGGGCGTTCATTTCCTATTGAGTGGCCGGGATGTATCGTTTGATAATAAAACCCTGGCGGATGTTGTACCAGATGGGCTTCGTAATCAGTTTCACCTGTTGGGTGAGCGTAACGATGTGAATGAGCTGATGACTTTAATGGATGTATTCTGCCTTAGCAGCGCATGGGGGGAGGCATTCCCAAATGTTCTCGGCGAGGCAATGGCTACGGAAATCCCATGCATAGCCACTGATGTCGGAGATTCCTCAATTGTGCTGGGAGATACCGGTTTTATCGTTTCACCCAAAAACTGTGAAGCGTTAGCTGATAAAATTATGTTTTTATTAAAGCAAAGCAAAGACTACAGACAAATGCTTGGGAAAAAAGCAAAACAAAGAGTCGTTGAAAATTATTCTATAGAAAATATAACCAAACTATATGAAAACATGTATGTTGAACTGATTGGAAAATAAGATGGGAGAACTTTTTTTAAGTTTTAAAATAATGCAATGAAGGCGTCTCAGGAAAGAATAATAAAAATTATTTATTTTATAACAGAAGATTGGTATTTCTGGTCACACCGCCTTTCAATTGCAAGGGCGGCAAGAGATGCCGGGAATGAAGTTGTTATTGTTACAAGGGTTAATAAGCATAAAGACCGTATCGAAAGTGAAGGCTTCAGGGTTATTCCAATTCATCTCAAAAGGCGGGGATATAATGTTTTCAAAGAGTTGGGTTCTCTTGTGGAAATCATTCGAATATATTACAAGGAAAAACCGGATATTGCCCATCATGTTGCAGTGAAACCGGTTCTTTATGGCTCAGTTGCGGGTTTGATTGCGCGTGTTCCTTTTGTTGTAAATGCGCTGGCCGGGCTGGGTTATATCTTTGTCAACAAGGGGCTTAAGGCATCATTTGTCAGATATCTTTTTGTTTTGGCATATAAAATTGTTTTTTATTCAAAGTCAACGGTTGGTCTTTTTCAAAATCCTGAAGATCAGGCATTTTTTATTTCAGCAGGTATTGTCGAAAAAAAAAGGACAGAATTAATAAAAGGGTCGGGGGTTGATCTGGTATTGTTTGAAATAACACCAGAACATAGCGGAACCATAACAATCATTTTTGCTGGAAGAATGCTTTGGGATAAAGGCATTGGTGAGCTGGTGGATGCATCAAGAATACTGCATTCTAAAGGGTTAAAATTTCGTATTGTCTTGGTCGGTAAGCCGGATACGGAAAATCCCAGGTCAATTCCGAAAGATATTCTGAAAGGCTGGAATGGTAACGGCGTCGTTGAATGGTGGGGATATCAGGAGAATATGGCCGAGGTGTTATCCAAGGCCCATATTGTTGTATTGCCTTCCTATCGAGAAGGCGTGCCAAAATCGCTTATTGAGGCGGCTGCCTGTGGTCGCCCAATCGTCGCAACCGATGTTCCGGGCTGCAGAGAAATTGTTCATGAAGGGCAAAATGGGTTTTTGGTACCAGCCCAGGATGCCAAATCATTGGCCGATGCATTGGAAATATTAATCAAAGATTCAGCGTTGCGAAAGGGTATGGGAAAGCGGGGAAGAGAAATGGTGGAAGAAGGGTTTTCTGAAGAAATTGTTGTTGAAAAAACCATGAAATTATATCGAAAAATACTCGGTAAATAAATGAAAAAAATTTTAATAACCGGCAGCGCAGGTTTTATCGGACAAAAATTGTGCGCTGTTTTTACGGATAGCTGTCATATAATTGCGTTTAATCGTGCGGTCGCTTCAAATTTGGAAGAATATTTTGGTTCAATTAAAGGGAACCTTACAGATACTGTTTTATTAGAGAGTACTTGTAAAAAATATCGACCTGATATTGTCATCCATTGCGCCGGCATTGCACATCAAAAAATTGGACGTATTGATGCTGAAGAATATTTCAGGGTAAACAGCCTTGCCACTGAAAATTTAGCAAGAGCTGCAGCTGCAGCAAATTCTGATGTGAAATTTATATTTTTATCCTCCATATCAGTGTATGGTGAAGGGAAGAGCCAATACCCCGTATCGGAAGATGTCACATACAATCCTTCGAGTGATTATGCGAAAAGCAAGGTTGATGCTGAAAAACGTCTGGTCAGGATGTATGATTCAGGTGAATTAAAAAAGCTTGATATTTTACGTCTGGCACCTGTTTATGATGATGGATGGGCTTTGAATCTGGAAAAAAGGGTGTTTGCGACTAAAAAGTTGGTATATATGAAGTTTGGATCAGGTGAGCAGGAAATGTCGGCTGTTTCAAGGCGTAATCTTGTTGATTTTATCGAATACAGGTTGGGCCTGGAAGCTGATGGGAAAATTGAGGAGAATGGGTGCAATATATTTAATGTCTGTGATGAAAAACCCTATAAGTTCGAACAGATCATCAGGGTTTTTAAGCAATCTGAATATTATCCAGGTCGACTTGTCCTAAGAGCCCCATTGGGCCTGGTGTGGATAGCCACCCGGCTGGCTGGATTAATATTAAGAAATAAACGTTTATGGCTTCATTCCTGTTATGATAAACTGGCATATAGTCTGGTTTTTGATAATAAAAAAATGCTTGGCACTGGATTTAAACCAAAACATAATTTAGAATCTGTTTTTTTAAAATGAGGGTGGTTATTGTTTGATGGTATTTTTAATTAGTTTTTTTCTGGGTGCTTCATTGGCATGGCTTTTTATGAAATATGGGAGAGCAATCGGAGTTGTCGATGTTCCCAATATTAGAAGTTCGCACCATGAAGCAATCCCTAAAGGCGGCGGCATTGGCGTTCTGGTTGTCTGTATTTTTTATAGCCTGCAAGCGGGGATACCTGTATATCTTTGGCTGCCTGCTTTCGTGATATCATTGGTCAGCCTGTGGGGTGGAGATCTGCATGGCCTGACTGTAAAGAAAAGGCTTATTATTCAGTTTTGCTGCAGCATGGTTTTTGTGGTTTTTTTCCTGTATTCAAAACAGGTCTCCTCCAATATTTATCTTTTATGCGTGCTGATTTCTATTTTTATTGTTGGCACGTCAAATTTTTATAATTTCATGGACGGAATAGACGGGATCGCAGGAATTACAGGTGTGGTTGGGTTTTCACTGCTTTCATATTACAGCTATATGACAGGGACAGGTGCTATATATGGGGGGCTATCGCTGGCACTCGCTTGTTCGTGTCTTGGATTCCTCTGCTTTAATTTGCCCAAAGCAAAAGTATTTTTAGGCGATGTGGGAAGTGTTCTTCTGGGTTTTTTATTTGCCTGTATTGTTGTGATTTTGTCAAAAAATATTACAGATTTTCTTGTATTGACAGGGTTTCTCGCTCCTTTTTATTTTGATGAAATTTTTACAATGATTGTAAGAATCAAAGATGGAGACTCTTTAACCGTTGCACATCGAAAGCATATTTATCAGTTGCTGGCCAATGAGCTTGGTGTCAGCCATTGGAAAGTTTCTCTGGCGTATGGGGTTTCACAGATGCTGATGGGGTTGTCTTTTATATTTTTACAGCCAAAGGGATTTTCTTTTATGATGTTGGCGTATCTGGTTTATAGCTTGATATTTGCCTGGGTTTCAATAAATATTCGGAAAAAGGTTTCCATCAAATGAAAATAAGAATATCCCGGAATCTGTTTATTATCATCCTATTGGATATTGTTTTGTCGGTTGGCTCTTTTTATTTGGCACATTTGATTCGGTTTGATTTTATGATTCCAAATTGGGCCAAAGAAAAATTTATTGAAATGCTTCCATATGTACTCGTTGGAAAACTTTTTTGTTTTTATTTTTTTGATTTATACAAAGGAATGTGGCGGTATACAAGTCTTAATGATTTGATGAATATTGTCAAAGCGGCAACAGTATCAACCTTTGCACTGATTGTCTTTATTCTTTTTAAAAACAGGTTTGAAATGATTTCCCGGTCTGTTTTTATAATCGACTGGTGCCTGACGATCATGTTGCTGATCAGTTTGAGGATTTTCACCCGGTTGTGTTTTGAACAATTTACCGAGACTATCCGGTTTAAGGACCTGTTTAATGCGGTCTCGAATATATTTCGAAAAGGGAAAGGCAAAGGAAAAGGGGTTCTCATTATCGGTGCCGGGGATTGCGGTGAAAAGGTGTGCCGGGAATTTCGGGAGAACCCTTCGGTTCAGTCCCATGTGGTGGGGTTTTTGGATGATGATGTTGCTAAAATCGGCAGAAAAATACATGGGATATCGGTATTAAATATAATTGATTCGCTTGAACACACTGCCAAATCCATGGACGTTAGTGAGGTTATCATTGCCATCCCCTCTGTAAATACGACACGCATGAGAATGATTGTTGATTTATGTAAAAAAGCAGAGGTTAATTTTAAGACAGTTCCCAATATGGGAGAGTTGATTGATGGGAAAATCAGCATCAGCGCCATAAGAAATGTCGAGTATAGAGATCTTTTGGGAAGAGACCCTGTCAATCTGGATAAAAAGGAAATCGGGAACTATCTTGGCAATAAGCGCGTTCTTGTCACAGGGGCTGGCGGTTCCATCGGAACAGGTCTTTGCCGACAGATTTGCAGATATTCTCCTGAAAAAATAATCCTTTTTGAAAGAGCGGAAAGTCCGCTTTATGAAATAGATCTTGAGCTCAAAAAAAGTTTTCCCGGTGTCGAGGTCGTGCCGATTCTCGGAGATATCCAGAGTAAGAAGGAATTATATAAAATATTTGAGCAGACAAAGCCGGATATTGTATTCCATGCCGCAGCATACAAGCATGTTCCCATGTTGGAACAACACCCTTGGAAAGCCGTTGAAAATAATATTGCAGGAACCCAGAATCTGGTTGAAATAGCCCATAGTTTTAATTGTGAAAAATTTGTTTTTGTTTCGACGGATAAAGCGGTAAACCCGACAAGTGTCATGGGGACAAGTAAACGGATCTCTGAATTATTAGTGCAAAATATGAATGATGCCCAGGGGTCAAAAACAAGTTTTATTACGGTAAGATTTGGAAATGTTATTGGAAGTGTTGGCAGTGTCATCCCTCTGTTTAAAAAACAGATCAAGGATGGCGGGCCTGTCACTGTAACCCATCCTGACATAATACGATATTTTATGCTGATCCCGGAAGCCTGCCAGTTAGTCCTTCAAGCAGGTGCCATGGGAAAAGGCGGTGAGATATTCATACTCGAAATGGGGAAACCTGTTAAAATAGACAATATGGCCCGGGATTTAATAAAATTTTCAGGGTTTGAACCTGATGTGGATATTAAAATTGAATATACAGGGTTAAGACCGGGTGAAAAATTGTATGAAGAGTTGATGACGGATCAGGAGAATGTTATCTCCACCGAGCATCGAAAGATTATGGTGCTCAATAGCAGGGAAATCGACATGAGTTCGTTGAACGGAAAGCTTGAAAGATTAAAAGATGAGTCTAAGAAGAGAAGCCATGATACGATTAGAACTTTGCTAAAAGAAATTGTTCCGGAATATGACCTTAACCCTCCAAAGGCATAAAGTGGTATCTGGATACAAAATATATTAGGTGCTCAAGGAGTTAAGATAAGATGAAAAAAACGGCGTTGATTTCAGGGATTACAGGCCAGGATGGTGCATACCTGGCAGAATTGTTAATCGAAAAAGGGTATGAGGTCCATGGGATAAAAAGAAGAACCTCCCTGCTGAATACGGATCGAATCGATCATCTGTACCAGGATCCCCACAGCAAAGATCGCAATTTCGTTTTGCACTATGGAGATTTGACAGATTCTTCAAATTTAATCCGGATCCTGCAGCAGACCCAACCCGATGAAGTGTACAACCTGGCCGCCCAGAGCCATGTTGCCGTGTCCTTTGAATCCCCTGAATATACAGGAGATACAGATGCCCTTGGCACATTGCGGCTTTTGGAAGGAATCAGATTGCTGGGATTAGAGAAGAAAACCCGGTTTTACCAGGCATCCACTTCCGAATTATATGGTAAGGTTCAGGAAACTCCCCAGACAGAAAAAACCCCTTTCTATCCACGCAGCCCCTATGCCGTCGCCAAACTTTATGCCTACTGGATAACCGTCAATTATCGGGAAGCTTACGGCATGTACGCCTGTAACGGAATCCTTTTCAACCATGAATCCCCCATCAGGGGAGAAACCTTTGTGACCCGGAAAATTACCCGGGCCCTGGCAAGAATAAGCCTGGGGCTTCAGGATCGTCTTTTTCTTGGAAACCTTGATGCAAAAAGAGACTGGGGCCATGCCAAAGATTATGTGAAAATGCAGTGGCTCATGCTGCAGCAGGAAGAGCCGGATGATTTTGTTATTGCAACGGGAAAGCAGTTTTCTGTAAGGAATTTTGTCACCCTTGCCGCAAAGGAATTGAATATAGATATTGATTGGCAGGGAAAAGGAGTGGATGAGAAAGGGTATAATAGTAAAACAGGAGCCCTGATAGTTGAAGTGGATCCCAATTATTTCAGGCCCACAGAAGTTGAGACCCTTTTGGGAAATCCTGCAAAGGCAAAGGAAAAATTGGGGTGGACACCGAAAATCACATTTGAAGAAATGGTTGCTGAAATGGTCGAACAGGATCTTGTCCAGGCCCAAAAAGACCAATTGTGTCAAACCCATGGATTTGAGGTGCTAAAGCACAATGAGTAAGAACATGAAAATAACTTCAAAAAAAATATTTGTTGCAGGGGGCAGGGGGCTTGTGGGTTCTGCCATTATCGGATGTCTGAAAGATAAAGGGTACTGTAATATTCTTGTCCCTTCCCATGCAGAACTTGACCTCATGGATCAGAATGCGGTTAACCTGTATTTTGAGAAAGAAAAACCTGAAATCGTTTTTCTGGCTGCGGCTAAAGTAGGCGGCATCGTTGCCAATAGCACCTATCCGGCGGATTTCATATATCAGAATCTCATGATTCAAAATAGTCTTATCCATCAAAGTTATGTGCATGGGGTAAAAAAGCTTCTCTTTCTTGGCTCCTCTTGTATTTATCCCAGGGATTGTGACCAGCCCATAAAAGAAGAATACCTGATGACAGGACCCCTGGAACCCACCAATTCAGCTTATGCAATGGCTAAAATAGCCGGGATTGAAATGTGCTGGGCCTATAACCGGCAACACAACACTCATTTTATTCCGGTGATGCCCACAAACCTTTATGGTCCCAATGACAATTTTGATTATGAAACCTCCCATGTCCTTCCGGCGTTGATCAGAAAATTCCATGAAGCAAAACAGAAGAATCTCGATTCTGTAACCGTCTGGGGAACCGGAACGCCCAAGAGGGAATTCCTTCATGTGGATGATCTTGCCAGGGCCTGTGTTTTTTTGATGGAGACCGATGCCGCTACCACACTTGATTTAAAAAAGCCCCTCATTAATATTGGAACCGGGAAAGATCTTTCCATTGCTGAACTGGCCCTCCTGATCAAACAGGTGGTCGGTTTTAAAGGGGATATCATTTACGACAGGTCAAAACCGGATGGAACCCCTCAAAAATTGCTGGACGTTTCAGTTTTGACGTCTTTGGGCTGGACGTCACAGATCTCTTTGCCAGATGGTATTCACAGCACTTATAAATGGTTTCTAAATCAAACCACGGGGTCAGGCTTGCGTTGTTGCGTTATTTGAGAGTAATGTATTGAATTTTGTTTTGGCAAGAGGTTATGACTCCTTGAAGGATTTGAAGGAGAGAGTATGGCCAGAAAACCACGTATCCACTACCCTGGTGCATTTTACCATGTTATGCTCCGTGGAAATGCCAAGCAGACCATTTTTTATGATCAGGATGATATCAGGCATTTTGAAAAGATCCTAGGCCAGGGATTGGAAAAATGCAAACTGCGATTATGTGCTTACTGCTGGATGAAAAATCATGTGCACATGGCACTTCAGGTGTCAGATATCCCGCTTTCTAAAATGATGCAGAGCCTTTCACAGCGTTATACTGGCTGGTTTAACCGCCGTTATGATCGTGTCGGGCATCTTTTTCAGGGGCGCTACAGGGCTATCCTGGTTGATGAAGAGGGATATCTTCGTGATATTATCAGATATATTCATCTCAATCCAGTGCGTGCCCAGCTGGTTAATGATCCTCTTGATTATCCAGAAAGCAGTCATCGTATTTATCTCTCTTCAGATAAAGTTTCCCGCAGGCTTTGCGTTGATCCGGCACTCAAATTATTTGGACATACCCAAGAGAATGCACGGATAAAGTATCGCCATTTTATGGGGCAGCCATTAGAAGAAGCATATCTGGAACTGCTGCGAAAAGGGGGTACAGACGGACATATTCTTGGGGATGATAATTTTGTCCAAAAGGTGTTTCATCAGGTAGAGGATCCGCCTGTATCCGATATGAGCCTTGATGCCCTGACAGTTTTGGTGGCTGAAAAATATAATATCTTCAGCCAGAACATTCTCAGTAAAAATAGAAGTCGACCTGTTGTGGAAGCACGCGCTGTTATCGCATTGCTTGCTGTTGATTTTACCCGACATACCCTCAAAGAGGTTTCCCAATATCTGGGACGGGAAATATCGACCATGAGCAGGCAGGTTATAAATCTTCGGGATAAAATAATTAAGTTTTCAGGTGTACAAGCGAAAATTGAAGGATTGATTGCGGAAATAACAAGGGTAGACCAAGGGGAATAATCCAAGATCGATCTTCCTGTTTTGGAATAACGCAACAACGCAAGCCTGACCCCACTCTGGTATGATGCTGTCCTTATTGACCCCTACAAGAACTTTTGGCCTTGCTTGCGCCACCAGGGCTTCCCCCCTGTCCTATTCGCTTTTTTAAATTTATAGGTGATTTGTTCTTCCTGAGCGGGAATATGTTATGCTCAATTCATCGTTTTATTTGTAATTTTCCCGATCGGGAATAAGACGATTGTAACTTCCATAAAGAATTGATATATTCCCGTTAAGGAATAAGATAATAAGGATATTCAAATGGATGTTAAAATAATAGGTAGGCTTGTTAGAGATGCAAGGAAAAGACAAAAATTCACACAAGCCGAGGCTGCAGGGTATTTGAATGTGGGTACTCGTTTTTTGTCGGATTTAGAAAATGGGAAACCCACTATTCAAATAGGAAAAGCTTTTCAGGTTTTGGAAGGCATTGGATTTAAAATTTTGATTGTTCCTAAAGCAAATCTTAAACTGATTCGTCATGTTGAGGACCATTTAAATGCAGGATAAATTAAATGTTTTTGTGAATCAATGCAAGGTTGGAGAGTTATGGCTGGATAACCAACGTCATTTTTGTTTCCAATATAGCGAAGATTGGCTTAATAACCCTGATAGACATAAGTTATCTATATCTTTACCATTGAAAAAAGAACCTTTTTGGGATAATACCTCTTTTTCATATTTTACCAATCTTCTTCCGGAAGGGGATATCCTGTCGGTCATTACACGCAGATTGCAAATTCCAATCAGCAATCAGTTTGAGTTGCTTCGGGCTATTGGTGGAGATTGTGCTGGAGCTGTGTCGTTATACGATGACGGTTTTGAACCACCCAAACCAGTTGAATATTCATATAAAATGCTTACGGAAAAACATTTGCGAAAAGTGGTTGAAGAATTGCCTGAGAATCTTTTTATGGCAAATGAAGAGGACATTAGGCTTTCATTGGCCGGAACATTTTGAAAAATTTGCTAAAGATGTGGGCATTAAATATGGTATTGTTAAAGAAACATTGCTGGATATGACCAATAAAAGTATTGACGCATCCAAAGAAACAACTATTCATTTTAATGACTTGTATGGTCAGAGTTCAATTGTCGATCAAATTAATATTGTCATCAAAAGCGGTGCTCAAAAAAAAATGGCTGATTTTCCTTCGTGATTCAGGCGGTTTATATGCATACTTGATAATAGTCACGTCACGCGTTATTATAAAACATGATAAGATCCTTTAAATGTAAATATACAAAGAAACTCTCAAAAGGCCACCGCATCAAGGGATTTATAAGTATTGAAAATGTTGCACGACGTAAACTTCGACAACTTGAAATCGCTAATCGACTTGAAGACTTGAAGACTTGAAGACTTGAAGACTTGAAGACTTGAAGACTTGAAGACTTGAAGACTTGAGAGTTCCGCCTGGAAATCACCTTGAATTGCTAAAGGGGGGGGGCGTTCCGGTCAACATAGCATTCGTATTAACGCCCAGTGGCGTGTCTGTTTTTATTGGACGAATGCTGGTGCGGAAGATGTGGAAATAGTTGATTATCACTGAGGAGAATTTATTATGAATAAACTTAAGCCTGTCACGCCTGGTGAGATTCTCCTGGAAGAGTTTCTCAAACCTATGGGGCTTAGCCAGTATCGATTAGCCAAGGAAATTGATGTCCCAGCTCAGCGTATTAGTAAAGTTGTTTTAGGGGAACGTTCAATCACAGCTGATACTGATTTAAGGTTGTGTCGTTTTTTTGGTTTGTCTAATGGTTACTGGCTGCGTGCTCAAGCGGCACATGATACTGAAGTTGCAGAGCTTACTTTGCATAATGTAATAATGAAAATAAAACCGTGGTCTGAGCAGGATCAATTATTTTGCTAAATTCCATAATGGCAGAAGAAAAATTTATAAGGGTTGTCTGATGATGTAAAAGGAGGTTTTTATGCAAGAAGGTACGCTCATAAAAATTGATCATCTTGGCGCAAAAAATTGTGTTACCGGTTCCTGTCACCTGATGCAGATCCCTGGCTCCCGTGGCCGTACTGTGAATATCATTGTGGATTGCGGAAAGGCCCAGGGCAAAGACCCGGAACTGCCCTTTGACGCCTTTCCTGTGGCACCTGAAAATATAGACTATTTGTTTCTCACCCATGCCCACATTGATCATATCGGCAGGGTTCCTGACATTATTGAAGCCGGTTTTGACGGTGAGATAATCTGCACCCATGGGACAAAGGCGCTTCTTGTTCCCATGCTCAGGGATTCTCTATCATTTACACAGAAAAGCAAACGAGAGATCCGGGCAATTGAACAAAGAATTGATGAGATCGCCTGGGGCTTTGAATATGGTCAAGTCTTTTTTCTTAAAAAAGGTATTCAGTTTAAACTGGGCAATGCCGGGCATATCCTTGGGTCCTGTTTTGTCTGGTTTGATATTTCTTTGGAATCTGGAAAAGATGACTATCGGGTTCTCTTTTCAGGAGACCTTGGCTGCACAGATACCCCGATTCTGCCTGATCCTGATATTCCCGATGCCTGTGATCTGCTGATTATGGAATCCACCTATGGGGATCGAAACCATGAAAGCCGTAACGAGAGGGTTGAGGTATTGAAACGCTGTCTTACCAGAGCGCTGGGTGATGGTGGTATTGTATATATCCCGGCATTTTCCCTGGGGCGTACCCAGGAACTGATATATGAGCTGGACCGAATCGGGATGAAAGTCCCTGTTTTTATCGATTCTCCCCTGGGTCTTAAAATTACAAAAATATATGCGCGTCTGGATGAATGCTGGGACAGAGAGGCCTCTGCCCTAAAAGCCCGGGGTGATCATCCCATTGATTTTAAAGGGCTCTATGCGGTGGAGCGGTTTGGGGATCATAAGAAACTGCTGAACATGGCAGGGCCGGCCGTTGTCATTGCCGGCAGCGGAATGTGTACAGGGGGCCGCATTGTGGATCATTTTAAACAGGGGTTGAAGGACGCCAAGAATGACGTCTTCTTTGTGGGATACCAGGCAAAGGGAACCCCGGGCAGACGGATTATTGAAAAAAAGGTGCCCTGCAAAGCCCGGATTCACAATCTTTCCGGATATTCTGCCCATGCGGACCAGGCCATGTTGGTAAAATGGGTAAAATCCATGCCTGCGCCGCCCAAAGAGATACGCCTTGTTCATGGCGAGTCCCATGCCCGTAAGGCACTCGCTGCAGCGCTTGGTATATAAGGCACAGCCCAGGTAAAACAAGCGATTGGTTGATGGGGGTATACTTTATATCTCCTCAAAAAATGATTTTTAAAAAATCAGGGTTTTCCCGATTGCCTTTTCCATAAAAATCTATTAATCTTTATACCATTCATTGAGCAACTAAAGGGATCGAATAGCAAATGGAAAAGGCTCTTTCCAAAAATGAGATTATTAGCTTGATTAAAGCTGAAAAAACTTTTTTAAAAGAAAATTTTGGAGTTCTTAATATTGGCTTGTTCGGTTCTTATGCTAAAAATCAGCAAAATCCGGATAGTGATATTGATTTTTTGGTCGAATTTTCAGAGCCTCGTTTCGATTGGATCGCTAGTTTGCAAATATATATGGAAAATAAATTTGAAAAGAAAATTGAAATTGTCCGAAAATATAGCCGGCACAAGAGCAGGTTTTTAGAACGTATTGAACAGGAAATAATTTATGTTTGATGATGTCATTTTTGAGAATTTACAACTGATCTCAGAATCACTTGATTTGATCCATGATCGTTTTTCAAAAATAAATCAGCCGGATGATTTTGTCTCAAATGAAAATGGTGTATTAATCCTTGATGCTATTGCCATGAGACTTCAGGTTGCTGGTGAATTGTTAAAGAAAATAGAGAAAAGAAATAAATCATTTTTAAAACAATACAATGAGATTAATTGGGATAATATCATGAGATTGCGTGATATTGTTTCCCATCACTATGAAAAAGTAGATCATGAAATTATTTTTGATATTTGTAAAAATCATCTTCCAAAATTAAGAAAAATTATCCAAAAAATGATCAAAAGATCTTTTGGAACTTAAAATTACAAAGATATATGCCGGAATGGATGAATGATAGGACAGGGGTACGGCCTTAAAAGCCCGTGGAGATTATCCTAATTAATTAAAAGGGCATCTATTCTGTGTGGAGTTTGTACCTCTTCAAAAAAAAATAAAAAATAAGGTTTTACCGATTGCCTTTTTCATAAAAATCGCTTAGTCTTTACCAATCGATTCTATTTCCAATCATCAATCATTCTGATAAATCCAGTTGTAACCTACTCCATTCTTTGAGATTCTCGTCTATTTGGTAAATAGGTCTTTGCGATCAGCAATCCGGGAGTCAGGGATATTCTAAATTTTAATTATGAGAAGGAGACAGAACAATGAACAAAAATAAAAGAATCGTATCAATTATTTTTATTGGTTTATTGGTTATGCTATATCTTATCCCGGCGGTTGCGAGTATGGGAAAGGTTAACATTAATACGGGTGATAAAGCGCAGCTTGTGACGCTTAAAAATGTGGGGGATAAAATTGCAGACAGGATTATTGAATATCGAAAAATCCATCCCTTTGAAGTCCCAGAGGATATTATGAAGGTAAAGGGCATAGGACAGAAGGTTTTTGAGGCAAATAAAGACAGGATAATCGTTAAGAATGAATAGCAGCATTGAATTAGCGATTAAATCCCTGATTCCTGATTCAAAAAACCGTTGCTTGATATAACCGAATTTTGTATTATTATTGAATACCATGTTGTAAATGACAGCATGGTATTTTTTTATCCTAACAAAGAAAGAGGCTACATTGGAAATTTCAAAAATATATCGGAAAAAGTCTTTCTGGGTTATTACCTTGATCATGATCTTACTTGCTGCCGGTGTCAGTGCGGGCATTTATTTTGGGAGCAACTGGCTGGTATCAATTTTTTCATCCGAGGAAGGACAAAAAGGACTTATCCAGAAAATTCCAGAGGGAGTCACCTTGCTGACCCTTGTTTTGGAGAAGTTCTATCTATGGACAATTCCGGCAGTTATGGGTGCCTTCCTATTGTTTGGGTGGGTGGTGTGGCTGGTTTTAAATTTTTTAATGTCGTCGGTTTTTAAACAGACGGGTGCATCTTCCAAGAAGGGAGGCGAAAGCAAACCTAAAAAGCGGGACTTTTTGGATCAGAAAATTGAGCAGGAGCGCAAAAGACGATTGTTTCTTCATTCTTTGTCTGTTCTTCAACGGGATGGCCGGCTTCTTGATTTTTTTGATGAAGACTTGAGTTTGTATGAGGATGATCAGATCGGTGCTGCTGTCAGAAGTATCCAGGAAGATTGCAAAAAGGCCATCAAAAAATATATTGACCCGAAACCGGTTATTGAGGCCGAGGAAGGAGAGTCCGTTACCATTGAGCCCGGATTTGATATTGATGCCATAACGCTTGTGGGTAATGTTTCAGGAGAGCCTCCGTTTCAGGGAGTCTTAAAGCATCGGGGATGGAAGGCCGGGAAAAAAGATGTGCCCAAGCTGTCTGATATCCAGAATCCCGACATCATGACCCCTGCCGAGATTGAAATACCATAACATTTAAAGATGTTCTAAAATTATTCAGGAGCTGGTTTGGATTTTAAGGATAAACAATATGTAATCGGGATTGATCTGGGAACCACCAATTGTGCTGTGTCCTATGTGGATGTATCTGCATTGAAGGAGATTACCGGAAGGGGCGGGGAGCAAGCGGATAAGAATAAGCTGATCAAGGTGTTTAATGTTCCCCAGTTGACCGGACATGGTGAATTTACTAAAATTCCGGTTTTGCCCTCCTTTTTATATATTCCAGGGACCTATGATATTTCAAAGGAAGTATTAAAACACCCATGGAAAAAGAGGGAAGATTTGTTTGCCGGGACCTTTGCCAGGGATCATGGCTCTAAAATACCGTCCCGGCTGGTTTCTTCTGCTAAAAGCTGGTTGTGCAACCCCGGGGTGGATCGTAATTCAAGGATTTTGCCCTGGGGGTCACAGGGGGTTGAAAAGGTTTCTCCGGTGACAGCCACTGCAGAATATCTGACCCATATCCGCAGTGCCTGGAATCATTTTGTGAAAGACGAAGATCAATTCCTGGAAAATCAGTTTGTTGTGATCACGGTGCCGGCTTCTTTTAATGAAGAGGCCAGGGATTTGACCATGGAGGCAATCGGGCTTGCCGGGTTTGGTACCTCTGTAACCTTGCTTGAAGAACCCTTGGCAGCGTTTTATAGCTGGTTGATTCGCCACGAAGCGGATTGGCAGCAAATTATACGAGAGGATGACCTGATTCTGGTGTGTGACGTTGGCGGCGGTACAACCGATTTTAGTTTAATCACGGTAACCGCCACCGAAGGGTCTCCGCGGTTTGAACGTCTGGCGGTTGGTGACCATCTCATACTGGGGGGGGATAATATAGACCTGACCCTGGCCAAGATTGTTGAATCAAAGTTTGGATCCAAGGCGAGGTTGACCCCGGACAAATGGAAAACCTTGTGCCATAGATGCCGGGACGCTAAGGAAAAAATTCTTGGCAATGGGGAGCGGGCTGTCAGAATCACCCTGAAAGGAGAGGGAAGGGCGCTTATTTCAGGAACCCTTTCAGCGGATTTGACCCGGGGAGATGTGGAAACGGTTTTGAGGGGGCAGTTTTTCCCCGATGTGGACACGGCTGATTTAACGGATCGGGATATGGGCAAAGAAATAGCTGATTTTGGTCTTCCCTTTGAACGAGAATCTTCTGTGACCAAACATATCGTCCGATTTTTGGAAAAACACCGGGAAAGTGTAAAAGACAGGCTCGCAAAAGAGTCACCCATGCCGGATTTTATTCTGTTTAATGGGGGGACCCTTAAGCCGGATCTTGTTCAGTCACGCATCAAAGAGGCGATTCGAAGGTGGTTTAAGACGCCGGATTTGAAAAAGCCCACTATCCTCGAGAATGATAGACCGGAGCTCGCCGTTGGAGTGGGCGCATCCTATTACGGCCTTGTGAAACAGGGGGTTGGCGTGCGCGTGGGAAGCGGTAGCCCGCGAAGTTACTATATTGGTGTCACTTTGGAAGCTGGGAATGACCCCAAAGCCGTGTGCATTGTCGAAAGGGGTCTGGACGAAGGCTCTGTGATCGATCTTCCTCAGATGGCCTATGAGGTCAGGGCCAATCAACCGGTCAGTTTCGATGTTTACAGCTCAAGTTTCAGATCCGGGGACACGGCCGGCAGTGTTATCCCCATTGACACTTCTTTGAGTGCCATGGCACCCATCCAGACAATTATACGGTTTGGTAAAAATGGAGAAAAGAAGGCAATTCCCGTAACCATGGGGGCAGAGTATACGGAGATGGGAACCCTTGCCATGTATTGTCAATCAGCCGTAAGCGATCATCGATGGAAATTACAATTTCAGCTCAGAGATTCGGGACAGGGAATCGAATCTGCTGAAACCGCAGTTTATGATGATGATCTGATTGACAGGGTGTGTGACACGGTTGAGCAGGCGTTTACCTGTAAATCTCCGGCAGAAAATGCTTTACAAGGGCTTGTAAAGCAGATTGAAGGAATGGTTGAGCAGCGAAAAGCCAACTGGCCCTTGTCTTTTTTGCGGCGGTTGGCGGATCGGCTCCTTGCCATTGAAGCTACAAGGACATTTTCTGAAGATCACGAAGCAAGGTGGTTGAATTTGACAGGGTTCTGCATGCGTCCCGGGTTTGGGGATGCCTTTGACACAGAAAGGGCCAGAAAATTATGGAAAATTTATCTGTCAGGTTTGCAATCGGCCAAAGTTGTCCAGAACCGGCTTGAATGGTGGATTTTTCTCAGACGGATTGCCGGCGGCTTAAACGCAGGACAGCAAAGACTATTTTACCAGGACACCGCTTCTTTTTTAACCATGGCTAAAACAACCAAGGGCAGACTCGCTCCCCAGGAGCAAATAGAGCTGTGGATGGCTGCTGGGAATATGGAACGGCTGCTGGTCAAAGACAAGGTGGTGCTGGCCAAGGCCCTTTTTCCCCAGCTTAAACCCGGGAAAAAACAGGACCGCTTGTTCTGGACCCTGGGGCGGTTGGGGGCTAGGGAGTTATTATACGGTTCTGCTGACAGGGTGGTGCCGCCATCGGAAGTGACGCGTTGGGTTCACAGAATTATGAAACAAAAATGGAAGATAGAAGATCCGGCCCAAAGCCTTGTGGCAGAAATTGTTAAAAAGACCGGGGACAGGACCCGGGATGTGGATCCTGATATCAGTGCCAAGATCGTTGCATGGTTGGATGAGACAGGGGCCGATGCTATCCTTATAAAAAGGGTGGTCGAAAAGACCAAAATGGCCTTGAACGAAAAAAGTGTTCAATTCGGAGAAAGACTTCCAGCAGGTCTTGTGCTGAAATAAACATTTATTTGAATTTTGTTAAGAAAGTGTTTGACAAGAATGAAAAATTCTTATAGTATTATCGAGTTCTGTCGGGGAGAAGGCAAACTGCTCTTCCCCAAAAGAATTTTTGATCTTTGAAAATTGGTCAGTGAGAAAAGAAAATGAGCGGGTCTAAGGACCTAAAAGTTTTATCAAAGGATTATAACTGGAGAGTTTGATCCTGGCTCAGAATGAACGCTGGCGGCGTGCTTAACACATGCAAGTCGAACGAGAACGGGATTGCTTGCAATCCTTAGTAGAGTGGCGCACGGGTGAGTAACACGTAGATAATCTACCTTCAAGCCTGGGATAACTATTCGAAAGGATGGCTAATACCGGATGAAGTATGTTGACATAAGTTGATATATGAAAGGTTGCCTCTTCTTGAAAGCAATTGTTTGAAGATGAGTCTGCGGACCATTAGTTTGTTGGTGGGGTAAAGGCCTACCAAGACTACGATGGTTAGCTGGTCTGAGAGGATGATCAGCCACACTGGAACTGACACACGGTCCAGACTCCTACGGGAGGCAGCAGTGAGGAATTTTGCGCAATGGGGGAAACCCTGACGCAGCAACGCCGCGTGAGTGAAGAAGGCCCTTGGGTCGTAAAGCTCTGTCGACAGGGAAGAAATTACTTCATATTAATAGTATGTTGTATTGACGGTACCTGTAGAGGAAGCACCGGCTAACTCCGTGCCAGCAGCCGCGGTAATACGGGGGGTGCAAGCGTTATTCGGAATTATTGGGCGTAAAGGGCGCGTAGGCGGTCTTGTCGGTCAGATGTGAAAGCCCGGGGCTCAACCCTGGAAGTGCATTTGAAACAGCAAGACTTGAGTACGGGAGAGGAGAGCGGAATTCCTGGTGTAGAGGTGAAATTCGTAGATATCAGGAGGAACACCGATGGCGAAGGCAGCTCTCTGGACCGATACTGACGCTGAGGCGCGAAGGTGTGGGTAGCGAACAGGATTAGATACCCTGGTAGTCCACACAGTAAACGTTGTTCACTCGGTGTAGCGGATATTAAAATCTGCTGTGCCCAAGCTAACGTGGTAAGTGAACCGCCTGGGGAGTACGGTCGCAAGACTAAAACTCAAAGGAATTGACGGGGGCCCGCACAAGCGGTGGAGCATGTGGTTTAATTCGACGCAACGCGAAGAACCTTACCTGGATTTGACATCCTGTGAATCTTTGAGAGATCAGAGAGTGCCTTCGGGAACACAGTGACAGGTGCTGCATGGCTGTCGTCAGCTCGTGTCGTGAGATGTTTGGTTAAGTCCAGCAACGAGCGCAACCCTTATCGTTAGTTGCCAGCACGTAATGGTGGGAACTCTAGCGAGACTGCCCGGGTTAACCGGGAGGAAGGCGGGGATGACGTCAAGTCCTCATGGCCCTTATATCCAGGGCTACACACGTGCTACAATGGTAAGTACAGAGGGCAGCAAGCCAGCGATGGTTAGCTAATCCCTAAAGCTTATCTCAGTCCGGATTGGAGTCTGCAACTCGACTCCATGAAGTTGGAATCGCTAGTAATCGCGGATCAGCATGCCGCGGTGAATATGTTCCCGGGCCTTGTACACACCGCCCGTCACACCATGAGAGTTGATTATACCCGACGTCGTTGGGCTAACCCTTCGGGGAAGCAGGCGCCTAAGGTATGGTTGATAATTGGGGTGAAGTCGTAACAAGGTAGCCGTTGAGGAATCAGCGGCTGGATCACCTCCTTTCAAAGGAAAGACAAGAAGTATAAGCGCTCAAGCTTAATTTTCACTGGCCAATTTTGAGGGATCAAAACGGCGAAGTATTAGTAGCCGGATCGTTCACTGTTCTTTGACAATTTGTTGTTGTAAATATCAATTGCGCAGTTGTTAAAATTATCATTAACAACTGATTAAAATATAAAGTGAGATTTGATTGTTGAATCAAATCGAGCTTGACCATTTAATGAAGCAAAATTTAATGAAATTCAAAGCGCACATTTTTTGACTGATTGAGTCGACCTTTTGGTCGTCGATTGAAGGCAAAAATATGGGCAACGAAGAAGTTTATTGAATATTGCGAAGTTAAATATGTTCGCATCAAAGTGTTTAAACTTATTTGTGGTATAGTGGCTAAGCTACTAAGAGCAAACGGTGGATGCCTTGGTGTCAAGTGCAGATGAAAGACGTGGAAAGCTGCGATAAGCTTCGGGGAGGAGCTAAACATCCTTTGATCCGGAGATTTCTGAATGGGGCAACCCGGCATGGTTAATACCGTGTCATCCTAACATGAATACATAGTGTTAGGAAGCCAACGGGGAGAACTGAAACATCTTAGTACCCCCAGGAAAAGAAAGTAATAACGATTTCCTAAGTAGCGGCGAGCGAACGGGAAAGAGCCCAAACCATATACGTGTCAAGCCCAAAAGCGTTGCGTATACGGGGTCGTGGGATGAGATTTGTCAGGGTTTTGGACCTGGCGGAGAGTAAAAAAATTCATTATTAGCTGAATGAGCTGGAAAGCTCGATCATAGAAGGTGACAATCCTGTAAGCGAAAATAATGGATCTCTCTTATTTTATTCCCAAGTACTGCGGAACACGAGAAATTCTGTGGGAATTT
>NZ_AP042394.1:2055000-3625000 GCF_055382125.1 Desulfoconvexum algidum
GAGGCTTAGCCACTTCCTCCACAATTAAGTTTGAACGCTTTAATGCCAACATATTTAATACGCAAATTTACAACAACAAGTTTAGGATTTAGGGGACACAAGAAGTACTACCATTCAAAAGTTCCGGATCCGAACCATCT
Source organism: Desulfoconvexum algidum (assembly GCF_055382125.1). NCBI lineage: Bacteria > Pseudomonadati > Thermodesulfobacteriota > Desulfobacteria > Desulfobacterales > Desulfobacteraceae > Desulfoconvexum > Desulfoconvexum algidum. The sequence goes on from NZ_AP042394.1 coordinate 2,055,141, forward strand.
TAATCTGGTGGTAATGGCAAAGAGGTCACACCCGTTCCCATCTCGAACACGGAAGTTAAGCTCTTTAGCGTCGATGGTACTGCATGGGAGACTGTGTGGGAGAGTAGAACGCCGCCAGATTATTCTTCAAAAAGCCCTGATCGTTTGTATAAACGGTCAGGGCTTTTTGCGTTTTATCTCCGGTAAACTGATACACCCAGGGAATTTTTGAATAATCGAATTTCCAACAGATTTTTGTCCACTCATTATTTTTGAATAACAGTTTCATTTTTCCAGTATATTTTAAATTGAGTACAGAATGATTTTTATTATAAAAGGTGAAGCTCCCCCGCAATTAGAACCATCCGATCTTAATCGGTGATATGTTTATGATACCAATCTGCAAAAAGCAGTTGAAAAAAAGTGAGGAGGAACTCCACTATGGAAAAGAGGAAGTTTCAGGCCAAAATCACATGCCCAGAATGCCCAAGCCTTCTTCCAGTTCGAAATAGGGTTTGATGTCATAGGTATACCCGGGCACGCCGAAATATTCGGACATGCTCTCCCCAATGGCGACAAGACCTTCGGGGAGCCTATGGGTTTCCATTTCATAATAGGTAATGGAATGGATGCCCATCTCAGTGCTTGAAGAGATATAATGTAAAAATATCAAATTATATCAGACCATTGATTCGATGGAAATTTTTACTCCTGGGATTCTGCCATCTCCTTTTTAAGGGCATCCAGAGAATTTCTAGCCTGCCAATATTCGGGGTTCAGGTCCAGGGTCTGTTCAAAACTGGTTCTGGCTTTGGCAAAATCGCCCTTCTTATAATAGACGTACCCCAGGGAGTTGTATGCTTCCACAATGGCGGCATCTTTTTCCACTACGTCTAGAAGAATCTTTTCGGCCTGGTTAAATCGTCCTAAATCGCCCAGGGCCACAGCCATGTTAAAGGTAGCCGGCAAAAGATCGGGCTGGATATCAAGGGCCTTTTGAAATTCCTCAATGGCGGCTTCCTTTTTGCCCTGGTTGAACAAATCATTGCCCTGTTCAAAATGAGGGGCGGCCATTTCAGGCGGGGTTTCAGGCATCCTGACCGGCCCAAACTCAGTATCGGGGACCTGGTAATTACCCCGGGTCAAAGGACTTTGGAAATCGGCCAGTTCCATCATCTTATGGGGAAGCACGCAGACACTGAAGATCTCATCCACTCCGCCGGTGAACTCAATATACGTCAACTCTTTACCGGTGTTGATATCCACCACCCAGACCCCGCAGACCCGCCGGGACAAACGGGTGACAGGCAGTCCGCTGAAGGTGGCGCTTTCCCGGACCTTGGAGACCCCCACAAAGGCGATATCATTGACAAGCTGAAACCCACGTGTAAAACCGGGCACCCGGGCCTTTTCCACCACCTCTCCTGTCTCCGGATCCAGCCGGCACACAGCCCCCTTACCGGATTCCAGAAACCAGATTGCATCTTTATGCCATCGAGGAGAATGGGGCATACTCAACCCGTCGACCAGGATCTCATTGGTGTCAATATCCATGATCATGCCACCGTCAGCCTTATGTTCCCGCCACCCTAAAGGGGCATCGGTTTTACCCAGCATGGTGACATATCTTGGGCGCTCGTCACGCATACCCAGACCGTTGAGATGGCACTTGTCCACCGGGGAAAGATCGGTGATAAACGGCGGTTTCCATACCGGTACAAAACTGTTTACTTTGTCATTGACGCACAGGCAGGAAAATTTGGTGTTAATGAAATAGAGCTGGTCGGAAAAGGCCATTTCATGAATGTCGACATCCCCGGTAAAATGGATATTAAAGGGCAGATAGCAGGCCGTGAACTTTTTTTTCTTATCCACCAGGGGTGCTGCCGTGGCCAAATTCTGAAAATGCCATATACCGTGGCCCAAACCGGCCCACAGATTGCTGCCGTGGGTGGCCATGCCCATGGGCCGCAAAAAATCTTTATACCGGATATCCAGTTTATTGTCATCCTGCCCCACAAGCAGGATCTTTCCGGACTGATAAGTACTGATTACAAGGGTTATCCCGAACTGGCCCAGCATCTTCACCAGGCTGTCGGGGTAATTGAATGAGATGGTTTTGGGAACTTGTTCCAAGGGGGCTTTTTTGCTCATTTTTCTCCAATTTGTTCAAGTATGGTCTGCCACGCATCCTCCCAGCAGCAGACATGGTCAAAAAGATTCCATATCTTATAGTGTAGTTTTTCCCTGTTTGTAAATTTCTCGGCAAACGAAAAAAATATTGATGGGTCTATGTTTGTGTCCCGACTTCCGATGAAATGGTATTGTTCCACCTGTTCCAGGGACGATGCAAAATCTGCTGGATTCAAAGAACCGGTCAAGGGGAACATGTGGTGTTTTGAGACCCAGAACGCTGTATCGAGATTTCCGGCAACTGTCACCAGTTTTGAAATGTCCCTGCGTTCAGCCGCCAGGATCGTTGCCACAGCGCCGCCGCCGGAATACCCGAACAGCACAAAAGATGCCGGGGCAAAGCGTTGGGATATCTGATCCAAAACACCGTGATAACTTTGAATTACGTCCCTGGAAAACCGGCCATTCGTCCACAGCGTTTTACTGCATCCCGGCCCGGACATGTACTGGCAGGGCCGGGCCAGATAAACCTTGCAGAGGTGGGGGTCCTGGGCCCACAGTTTGAGAGCCAAAGGATTCAGGGGCGTGGGATCATCGGAAATAATGGACCGGGTCAGCCAGGCCAGACCGTCACCTTCAATATAGATATGAACCTTTTGGCCCCGGCACCGCAACTCAACCGGCTGAAAACCAAACAGATCAAAGGGGCGGCTGTCAAATATTACCTGTTCACCCCCCTGAACGGCTTGGGCCTGATGCTGGGCCAGGGCCAGCCGCTGCTCCAAACCCGGCGCCCTTGACACACAACCCGGGAGCACAAATAAAATCAGAACCAGGCAACTAACAATGCCCGGTCCTGATTTGGCTTGGCTTAAAATTTGACCGAGAATTTGCATGAGGCCATATGGGTCATCAAATCGTTGCCCTGGCCTTCAAAATCGTATCCAGCCACCAGGGAAAACGTATCGGTGAACTGTTTACCTAAGCTTACGCCCGCGGAATAAACAAAGGGAGAATTGTCGATACCCTCGGTGATAAAGGATGCGCCTCCCCCCTGGAACCGGGATGTCACGGCCACATCATCGTTAATCACATCGTATCCCACGAACACATTGGCTTTAACCGACACACCAGCAGCCGGGAACCAGGAAACGCCGCCTTCAAGTCCAGGCACCAGGGAGTGGCTATCATTGCTCTCCACATCCAGATCTAAACCACCGACCCCGGTTTCAGCGTATGATGGCGTGTACAGCCAGGTGTAAGATGCCACGGCCCCGCCTGTGAGCATAAGATCCGGCCTTAGGTTAAATGTCTTGACACCCCGAACCTGAGCAAACAGGTTCGTGCCGGTGTAATCGGCTTCGGCGGTGCCGGTGTCGGTAATATACCGACTGGTCTCGGTGTCCTGGAATCCGCCACCGACCTGCCAGTGCAAAGTGAAATCCTTTGTCGAAGTCAAAGGCTTTGACCCGTAAGCCATAAGGTTGATCACATCCATTTGTGTGCTCTGGGGCATGTTGTTGGTCTCAGCATCAACGCTGGAGTAAAACATGGCAAATCCCAGGGTACTGCCGGATAAAAGTTCCCCGTCCAGACCCATGCCAAACCCGTAGGTGTCGGCGCTGAACCCGGGCATGCCATTATCGTCGTCCTGATCTGTGAAGATGGCAAAGGGCTTGACCCACATATTTTTATCGCTGAACATGGGATCACCGGAGTTGCCTCCGCCCTGGCGGGCCTGGATCACTCCGCCAATGGTGCTGATCACCTGCTTTGTCATGGCAGGCGTCTGGGTCGACCCCACAGGTACCAACTGAGCCACCATCTGGGCAACCTGCTCAGTTGTGGCCTGGGAATTCAGTTGACTGATAAAGGTTTCGATATCTGAGTCTATGTCGTCATTATCACTATTCATAAGGATATCATCAAGGACAGCGCCGACATCGGCGCCAACCAGACTCCCGCTCTGGCTGACCGCATCATATATGGTCATGCTCTGTTCCAAGGTAAGGTCTATGGCGGTATCGTTTGAAGATAGCGAAGCCACCACATCCAGCAACGCAGAATTATCCGTGACATCCAGTGCATCAATGTCGACGTCAATGGCAGTATCACTTATTACCACCCCTGTGACCGTCTGATCATAAAGATCTGCACTCGAGGTTGTTATATCCACATACAGCCCGGACCCATCTGCTAAAGAGGCGGTGCCATCTACTGACAAAACTGAATATTCGATATTGTCCGAATCATTCGTATTTATGGTAATGCCCAGGGTGCCGTCCGTCGTCTGGGTAAAATCACCGGAAATAGAGGATTCGCCCGTAGAAAGCATAATGGTGCCGCTGTTCTGTGTATCCCCCCCGGTATAGAGCCGGCCATTCAGGGTCCCGGAGTTGGTCAGGGAACCGCCGGTATATACGGCAAAAAAATTGTCACTGAGCTCCCCGCTGCTTAAAGACGCCGTCACCGTACCTGAATTGACCACATCCCCGAACACGTTATAGATACCATAACCGTAGGTATTTTCATCGGAATCCGCGGTCGCTGTGATGGTGCCGCTGTTGGTCACCAGGGTGTCGTAGGATTGAATACCCACCACCAACGCATTATCCGCGTCCGTCCCATGAACAGCCAATTCCATGGTACCTGAGTTTATTATTTCACTATCGCTCCCACTTGAGGATGCAATAATGCCGTAAGAAGAAAATGAGGCACTATCACCAAAGGTCGTGGTGATGTTTATGGCACCTGAATTCTCTATGGTGCTATCCGTCATAATTCCATCCACCCTGATGCCAGAAACATAGGCATCGCTATTATCTCCAACGGTCGTGGTAAGATTCATGGTGCCCGAATTGGTTATGCTGCTGCCGTCATAAATATTGCCATTTACCCTGATGCCAGAAACAGTGGCCCAGCTATAATCGCCAGCGGTCGTGGTAAAATCCATGGTGCCGGAATTGGTTATGCTGCTGGTGTTATCTATATTGTCATCCACCCTGATGCCAGAAACAGAAGCTCCAAAATAATTTCCAACGGTCGTGGTGAAATTCATGGTATCGGAATTGGTTATGCTGCTGGTGTTATCAAGATTGCCCCTCACCCTGATGCCAGAAACATAGGCATAACTATCATCTCCAACGGTCGTGGTAAGATCAATGGTGCCCGAATTGATTATGCTGCTGCCGTAATCAATATTGCCATTCACCCTGATGCCAGAAACAGAGGCACCGCCATTATCTTCAACGGTCGTGGTAAGATCCATGGTGCCCGAATTGATTATGCTGCTGGTGTTATCTATATTGTCATCCACCCTGATGCCAGAAACAGAGACAAAGCTATCATCTCCAACGGTCGTGGTAAGATTCATGGTTTCCGAATTGGTTATGCTGCTGGTGTTATCTATATTGTCCTCCACCCTGATGCCAGAAACATAGGCACCGCCATTATCTCCAACGGTCGTGGTAAGATCCATGGTGCCCGAATTGGTTATGCTGCTGCCGTTATCAATATTGTCCTCCACCCTGATGCCAGAAACATAGGCATAGCTATAATTTCCAACGGTCGTGCTAAAATTCATGGTGCCGGAATTGGTCAGGCTGTTGCCATTATCAATATTGTCCTCCACTCTGATGCCAGAAACAGAGGCACCGTCATCATCTCCAACGGTCGTGGTAAGATTCATGGTGCCGGAATTGGTTATGCTGCTTCCGTTATATATATTGTCCTCCACCCTGATGCCAGAAACATAGGCATAGCTATCTCCCAGGGTCGTGGTAAAATTCATTATGCCGGAATTGATTATGCTGCTTCCGTTATCAATATTGCCAGCCACACTGATGCCTTGAGCAGAGGAAAAGCTATCATCTCCACCTGTCGTGGTAAAATTTATGGTGCCGGAATTGATTATGCTGCTGGCGTTATCAACAGGGCCCACATCGAGACCCCAAACATTGACATTATCGGCAGAATCTCCAAGGGTCGTGGTAAGATCAATGGTGCCCAAATTGGTTATGCTGCTGCCGTTATCAACAGAACTTGCATAGATACCGGCAGCATAATAACCATTTGCAGCATTATCTCCAACGGTCAGGTTAAGACCAATGGTGCCGGAATTGGTTATGCTGCTGTAGTTATCAACAGCGGTTGCAAAGATAGCAGCAAAATAACCATTTTCGGTATTATTTTGAACGGCCATGCTAAGATCAATGGTACCGGAATTGGTTATTAGTGCTGCGTTCAAACCATCAAAATTGAGAGCAGCTTCATCATCTTCTGATGTTACTGCACAGGAAATAGAGCCGTTGTTAATGACGGTTCCGTAAAACGGATCCATAATAGCTTCAATGGCCGACGCATTGGTCACCGTGATGCTCCCGGTTTCCGTGACAGTCAGATTGGATGCAGCGTCGGAAATTACAACGGTCTCTGTCTTGGCCGTTTCAACGGTCGCAGACATGACCGGGGAGCTGACCCCAAACGTCAGGCAGGCGACCATGCTAGCCACAACATGGACCACCCGACCCTTTTTTGCCAATTTGAAATAAGATTTTACAGATTTGTACCAAGTATGGTTCCCGCGTTTTTCGATCAACTTATACCTCCTGAAAGAATGAATGAAATGAGTTAACTATAAAATGAACGTTACAACCTGAAAAGATGAACGAAATGAACGTTACAAAAAGGTTCTCCTGTACACAGATTCTCCTATAAATAGACCTTCAATAAGTAAAATAATTCCGTGGTGTCTGGTTAGGTTTTTGCAGAAAAAGTACCATGCCCGCAAAACCTAACTGGCTATTACTAAATTTTAGTAGTTATAATGACAATAGATAGTAATTGAGTGATAATTGTGATGAAAATATGTGGAAATTAGAGGTTTTGACGATGGATTAAGGATAGTACGATCTCCCGTTAGACCACCTATGCTTACGAAAGTTCAAAAGCATTGCCAATAAAGGGATACAGCGAAGGTATGCAGCGGATGAGAAAAATCAGTAATATCCGATGCAATTGCAGAATTCTTAGACAAATTTATCCGTCTGACCAGTGACAGGCCTGGCCTGTCACTGGTAAAACAGCCCGACGGGGCCTGTATCTTCCTCACGGATGAGGGGTGTGCAATCCAGCAGGGCAAACCTCTCCAATGCAAAGAGTTTCCTCATAATTGGAAGTTCTCGGATTTTCATATTTCAGCACCCGGTACGGATACGGTAAGGGCCCGGGTGATTCAACTGATACCGGGTCGGGTGCATACCCTGTCAACCGAGGTTCAAATGCCTGTGATCAATGGAAGGATGATGACGCCATGGTGCTGGCTGCCAATACCCTGATTGATTCGGGGGAAAGGTGCTTCAAAAGATTGACTGTCCCCATGAAGCATTTGAAATGACCATGAGCCTTCTGGGGCTTGTGGTTCTTGGCGAACTTTATCTTTCCAACCGGGGATTGGTGGAAATGATGGACGGCCAGGCGCCTGGTTTTGTGGATCTGATTATGTCTTGATTCAACCCCCAAAATTAATAGGTTTTTTAATGGGGTGTCCATTGGATACCAGGGCAGCGCATTATTTTAGGGAATTGATAATTTTGATTTCGGTATTAGAATAAAGGGTATGAAATATTTGGACATCATGGAATGAAAGCCATAAAATTTTTTATCGTATGATGCTGGAGGAAAAAAATGGAAAAAAATCCCCATCATTTGGTTTTGGGCGAGTTATTAGATTTTTTAACGGGTGAGCGGCGAATAGATACCCATGATGAACGGTATCGCCAGAAAATTTCAAAACACCTGGTTCAAACCCTGGGATATTCAAAAGAAGATATTCGACAGAATATCGTATTGGCCATCGCGGCTGGTGATCAATGCGCTAGTATAAAGATCGATTTTCTGATCAACCAGGCGGATAAAACCTGTATGCTGATTAAATATGCGCCCGGTTCCCTTGTAACAAGAAGGCTATCCAACCTGGCCCTTTCCAGGGTCATCCATCCCTACCAGATTCCTATTATTGTGACCACCAATGGGGAGGATGCAGAAATTATCAATGGGTTGAACGGTAAGGTAATAGGTCAAGGGGTTGATTCGATTCCATCAAAAATAAAGTTAGAAAAATTAGATACCGCTGTTTCTTTTCCCACCATATCAGAGCGTCTGCATGAAAAAGCCTCCAGAATTGCCTATGCCTGTGAGGTGGATGGTGCCTGCCCCTGTGATACCGATGTGTGCCTTATTCAATCTAAATAAACCAAGGGTTTATAAAATGGAGGTTCCCTATTTTTAGGTTGCAGCGTTGAGAAGTTTGCCCAGATAATACCCGGTATAGGATTTTTTATGGGCTGCCACCTGTTCCGGTGTCCCTTGGGCCACGATGTATCCTCCCTTTTCTCCGCCTTCCGGACCCAGATCAATGATATGATCCGCACATTTGATGACATCCAGGTTGTGCTCAATGACCACCACTGTATTATCGGCCGCCACCAGTTTGTCCAGCACTGATAACAATTTGTTGATATCATCGGAATGGAGTCCTGTGGTGGGCTCGTCTAATATATAGATGGTTTTTCCGGTGTTTCGTTTTGATAATTCTTTGGCAAGTTTTATCCGCTGGGCTTCTCCTCCAGAAAGGGTGGTGGCGGACTGACCCAGTTTGATATAGCCAAGCCCCACTTCCACAAGGGTTGCAAGGGTGTTTCGAACGGCCGTTATTTTGTCGAAAAACCGGACCGACTGGTTAATGGTCATGTCCAGAACCTGGGCAATATTTTTCCCCTTGTATTTAATGTCCAGGGTTTCCCTGTTATATCGCTTTCCTTTGCAGATATCACAGGCCACATAGACATCGGGCAGAAAATGCATTTCTATTTTAACGATGCCGTCCCCGGAACAGGCCTCGCACCGGCCTCCTTTCATATTAAAACTGAAACGTCCAGGTTTATAGCCCTTTGCCTTGGCTTCCTTTGTTTTAGCAAACAATTCTCTGATATGGTTCAACACCTGGGTATAGGTACCGGGATTGGATCTCGGGGTTCTGCCAATGGGGGACTGATCAATGTGGATTACTTTGTCCAGGTATTCAATGCCCTTTATTTCCTGGTGGCTTCCCACGGGCTTTCTTGTCCGGTTTATCTGGTTAGACAGGGCTTGGTATAGGGTGGACAATACCAGGGTAGATTTGCCGGATCCTGATACCCCTGTGACACAGGTAAAACAGCCCAGGGGAAAGGAAATATCAATTTTCTTTAAATTATTGGCATTAGCTCCGAGGATGGTCAGGCTTTTACCGTTTCCCGTTCTTCTGTTGTCGGGGATTTGGATCTGTTTTTTGCCGGAAAGATAAAGGCCGGTTAAGGAGGTCTCATCAAGGAGCAGTTGCTCAGGGGTTCCTGAAAAAACGACATTGCCGCCGTGGATGCCGGCACCGGGACCTATATCAATCACATAATCAGACGCCAAAATGGTTTCTTCATCATGTTCTACCACCAGAACGGTATTACCTAAGGCTTTTAGACCCATCAGAGTGTTGAGCAGCCTGGCATTGTCCCGCTGGTGCAGACCGATACTGGGTTCATCCAATACATAGAGCACACCGGTCAGTTTTGACCCAATTTGTGTGGCCAGCCGGATCCTCTGGCTTTCCCCGCCGGACAGGGTGGCGGCAGACCGGTCCAGACTCAGGTATTCAAGACCCACATTCTCCAAAAAAACCAGCCGTTGGATCAGTTCTTTTATAATACTGTCTGCGATGAGCTGCTCTTTTCCCCCAAGGGCAAGATCTGACATAAACCGGACTGCATCTTGAATAGAAAGAGCGGTAATTTCCCAAATTGGTTTCCCACCGACCATCACCGATCTTCCTGCCGCGTTGAGCCGTGTTCCATGGCAGCGTGAACAGGATTTAAAACTCATAAAGCGTTTGATATCTTCCCGGACAGAAACCGAAGCGGTTTCATCAAACCTGCGTTTCAAATTGGGGATCACCCCTTCGAAGACTTTTTTATAAATGATTTTTTTTCCGGCCCGTTCCACATAAAAAGAGATTTCTTCTTTCTTGGTTCCGTAGAGAATTGCCCGTTGAAATTTGGCGGACAAGGCCTTAAAGGGTTTGTAAATATCTTCCTTATAATGGGAGACCAGGGCGTCTAAAAACTCCATGAATTGAACAGAATCTTTATTTGCCCAGGGAAGAACAGCCCCCTGGCGCAGGGAAATATTGTGGTCCGGCACAATGAGATCCGGATCAAATTGGGTAATGGCACCCAATCCGTCACAAAGGGAGCAGGCTCCCTGGGGAGAGTTAAATGAAAAACTGGCCGGTGTAAATTCCGGATAACTGACGCCGCAGGGGATGCAGGAGGCCTTTTCACTGAACAACTCTTCTGTATCATGGGTGAGATCGACGAGTATTACCAGGCCCTCTGACAGGGTAAGGGCCATCTCAAGGGAATCTGTGAGCCGTTTTTCAATCGTGGGTTTTAGGATTAAACGGTCCACCACCACATCAATGGTGTGTCGTTTGTTTTTATCCAGTTTTGGTACCTCTTCGATCAAAAATATTTCTTTATTGACCCGGACCCTGGCAAAGCCCTCTTGTTTCATCCTGGCCAACAGAATTTCATGGCTGCCTTTCTGGCCGATTACCAGGGGGGCCAGGATCATGATTTTTGATTTTTCCAGAGAGGCATTGACCCGTTTTGGCACAAGTATCCTGTCGGTAATCTGATCAATGGACATGGCAGAAATGGGTTTTTTACATTTATAACAATGGGGGCGGCCTACTCTTGCAAAAAGAAGGCGAAGATAATCATATATTTCTGTCACGGTTCCCACGGTGGACCTGGGGTTATGGCTGGCCGTTTTCTGCTCAATTGAAATGGCCGGGGAAAGACCGATAATGGCATCCACGTCGGGTTTATCCATCTGCCCTAAAAATTGTCTGGCATAGGTGGACAGGGATTCAACATACCGGCGCTGTCCTTCGGCATACAGGGTGTCAAAGGCAAGGGTTGATTTGCCCGATCCGGATAACCCTGTGATAACCGTCAGGCTGTTTCTGGGAATTTGAACATCAATGTTTTTAAGGTTGTGTTCCCTTGCTCCCAGGATAACAATTTTATCAGTGTCCATATTATGTGGTGGTCCGATTTTTTGCCCGGCTACTGGCCCGGCTACTATCCTGGTTATTGGCCTGGTTATTGGCCTGGAAAGCGGCCATATAAATGGCTTCCACAAGACTTGTCGGATCTGCAATACCCTTCCAGGCAATGTCATAGGCCGTTCCATGGTCCACGGAAGTCCTGATGATGGGCAGCCCCAGGGTGGTGTTGACCCCATCCTTGAAGTGAACCAGTTTAAAAGGGATCAGTCCCTGGTCATGGTACATGCAGATCACGGCATCATATTTTCCGTTCACGGCATGGAAAAAAACCGTATCCGGCGGCAGGGGGCCATCAATATTAAGCCCTTGTTTCCGGGCCTGGTCCACGGCAGGCATAATGATTTTTTCCTCTTCATCACCGAACATGCCATCTTCTCCGGCATGGGGATTCAGACCAGCCACGACAAGTTTTGGAAAAGGAATGCCAAACCGGTTGACCAAAGATTCCTGGGTCAGACCAATGGTCTGGAGAATGTTTTGGATGGTCAGGCTTTTTGGCACTTGGCAAATGGGGATATGGATGGTCACAAGGACGACTTTCAGGCGATCGCCCGCCAGCATCATGGCAAATTCACGGGTGCCTGTCTGGTCTGCAATGAGTTCTGTGTGTCCATGGAACCTGGAGCCTGCAATTTTCAGTCCTGTTTTGGTGATGGGGCAGGTAACCAGACCATCAATCTCCTTATTTCGGGCCAGATTTACGCCGGTGATGATGTATTCTTCCATGGCCTTCCCTGTTTCCATGGTGGGGCAAGACAATCCGATTACTGTCTCATCAAGATTAGACCTATTTATAATGGAGATGGTTTTTGAATCGTCAATGGCATTTGCCGGGTGATCCACAGGAATAATATTAAGGGGAACGGGTAAAAATTTTAAGGCTCGTTTAAGAATAGTGGTATCACCAATGACAATGGGTTGGCACACTGCATGAATTTTTGGGGTGTTCAGGGCTTTTACAATGATTTCCGGTCCGATGCCAGCGGGGTCTCCCATGGAAATTCCGATAACAGGGCGGTTCAAGATTGATTTCATAGTTTTATCACTAATTTTAAAAAGGGTTATTGTTAAATAGATTTAAATATACCCTTTGAAAGGGAAAGTGTAAATAAAATTGAATGGATAAATTGTGAAACCCTTATGAAATTCAGGTTTGCGAAATAAGATCGAAATTAATTAAATTCAGAGTAAAATAGAGATAATGAGCGCAAATAATAGTATTTTTTTTTATCGCTGTCTTGAATAAATCCTTGCATTGTAAAAATCCCGTTGAAAAAGAGCTAGTTGTCGAAGTGGCTGTAATTTAAAGAAATTTTTTTGTTTCACAGAAAATACATTTTAAATTCAGTATGTTAAGATTATATGCCAAGCCAAAACCTGATCTGTTGCTAACGGTGTTTATCCGAGTTGACCCGAAATTCATATTCGAATAGAAAAACATATACTTTTTAGATTGTCCGTTAGATTCACTTTAATTGTTTAATTCCGCTAAACAGAACGAATAACCAACTTTAATTTTAGAAAGAAAGGTATCTTTGTCAACAAATGGAACTATCCTGGGAAAAAGCTAAGTTTCAAATTAAAAAATCGATACCTGAACATAGTTATCGGATGTGGATAGAGCCACTTGCGCTCCTTGAGTGTGATGCCGCCGGTATAACGCTGGGCACGCCAAACGACTATTTTATCAAGCGAATAAAAGAAAACTATCTGAATATATTTAAAAGAGAATTTTTAAATCTTGGTCACACCATCAATATTGAGTTTCAAGTAAATGGGAAAAAAGATACCAAAGGTCCAAAAAAGGTAGCGAATCGGAAAAAGGGCCAGAAAAAAAGCCAGATAAAAGACCCGGCCAGTGGCCTAATCAAAAACAAGTTCGGCAGCGCCTATCCGGCCCTTGCGGTCAGGCCGCAATGGAAAAAACCGGAACAGGCAACGCTGCCAGGCCTTGATGCTTCTTTTAATGGCGGTCGGATGCTGAAAAAAGGATATACCTTTGATGATTTCGTTGTGGGCGACAACTCCAATTTTGCCTATTCCGCTTCCCTTTCTCTAGCCCAGGGAAAGAAAAGCGGGGCTGGGATTCTTTATTTACTGGGAAAAACAGGGCTGGGAAAAAGTCATTTGTCCCAGGCCGTCGGGCATCATATGATGGCCAATAAAATATCCAACAGGGTATATTATGTGACAGCCGAGGATTTTACCAATGAAATGATTTTTTCCCTGAGAAACCATACCATTGAGAGGTTCAAGGAAAAATATCGAAGAAAATGTGATGTATTGATTCTAGAGGATATCCATTTTTTGTCCGGGAAAATGGCCACCCAAAAAGAGCTTGCCATCACTCTGGACTACCTGCTGGATGCGGACAAAAAAATTATTTTTTCCGGATGTGAACTGCCCGATGAAATACCCAAACTCAATGATCAGCTAAAATCACGGTTGAGTATGGGACTGGTGACTGAGATTGAGGCACCTGATTACAAAACCCGGCTTAGGATACTCAAAAAGAAATCTAATACCCTTGGGTGTAAGGTTCCCATGATGGTGAACGAATATATAGCTCAGGAATTGTGTGACGATGTCAGGCAATTGGAAAGCGGTCTCTTCGGCGTGGTGGCAAAGGGACAGATTATGGGCCGCAATATTGATATTGAGCTTGCCAAAAGCGTTCTGGACAATATCACCAAAAACCGAAAGCGGATCAGTATTGATTTGATTAAACAACTGGTGTGCACTGAATTTTCCATTTCTGAACAAGACATTATGTCAAAATCCAGGAAACGAATTATTGTTAAACCCAGACAGGTCGCCATGTTCCTTGCAAAAAAATATACGGATCAGCCTATCAAAAAAATTGGCTCCAGTTTTAAAAAATACCATGCCACTGCTATCTATTCTGTAAATGCCATTGAAAAGGAAATTAAACAACGGGGGGTTTTGTGTGAGCAGATTAATTATATTTCCAAGAAAATTGAAGCAGGAAAGTTTTAAATGGGCCTGTCTCCCTCTAGCTACCGTGACCTTGAAAAGATAGTTGGGAAAAAATATCTAAGTAGCCAAAAAGAAGAACGCTTCTGCCACTCCTATGATGCGACCGGCACCTCTTTTTTACCCGATGCGGTTATCTTCCCTGAAAATCAGGATCAAATTTCCAGAATATTTGAACTGGCCTCCCAAAAAAAAATTTTCATTATTCCCAGGGGCAGCGGATCCGGCATGACCGGAGGATCGATACCGGTTAAAGGAGGGGTGGTCCTGGTGACCAGCCGCATGAACAAGATTCTTGAAATAGATGAAGAAAATTTTATTGCCAGGGTTGAGCCAGGGGTGGTTGTTGCAAGTCTCCATAGTGCCTGCGAAGCCCGGGGTCTTTTTTATCCGCCGGATCCTGCAAGTTCTGCTGTCTGCACCATTGGCGGAAATATCGGTGAATGTGCCGGAGGACCCCGGGCCGTTAAATACGGGGTCACAAGGGATTATGTTCTGGGGCTTACGGCTGTCATGCCGTCGGGAGATATCATAAAAACCGGGGTGGTAACGGCCAAGGGCGTCGCGGGTTACGATCTTACCCGGCTGATTGTGGGCTCTGAAGGAACATTGGCCGTGGTCACTCAAATCATTTTAAAGTTGTTGCCAAAACCCAGGGCCGTAAAAACATTGGCCGTCTCGTTTGACAGCATGGATACAGCGGCTAAAACTGTGTCCAATGTTATGAAAATGGCCATTATACCCCGGTGTGTGGAATACCTGGATGAAGCTTCAATCAATCTTGTTCGCGGTTTGCTTTCCTTTGAACTGCCGGAAACCACCCGGGCATTGTTGATACTTGAATTGGATGGTGATGAAGATCAGGTTGAACGGGAATCAGCACAAATCAAAGCCTTTTGCAAAGGAGCTGGGGCCATTGAGGTTCTTGTTGCAAAGGATCAGGCCGGGGCCCAGAAATTGTGGGAGGCAAGAAAAGCATTGTCTCCGGTTCTCTATAAAATTGCCCCGAATAAAATCAATGAAGATATTGTGGTGCCAATTTCCAAAATTCCTGAAATGGTTGAGATTACCCGGAAAATTCAACGCGAATCCGGCCTGACCGTGGTCAGCTTCGGCCACGCCGGCGATGGCAATATCCACTGCAATATCATGTATGATAAAAAGGATAAGGATCAGACAAAAAGGGCTGAACAAGCAGTGGATGATCTCTTTACCGCCACCCTTGCCTTAGGGGGTACCATCACGGGTGAACACGGGGTGGGCATCACCAAAATGAAATATCTCGCCCGTGAAATAGGTCCCCTGGAGCTTGAAATCATGAAGGGAATTAAACGGGTGTTTGATCCGGACAATATCTTAAATCCCGGAAAAATATTTTCTTGATACCAAAATATACCGAATTTACATGAGTTTCATTTAATGGGGTGGAATTATTAGTTGGGTTTGACCGCATAATCATTTTGAAGCAATAAATTTTCAAGAATATCGATTTTCGGATGATTGGCCCGCATGACACAACACCGTATTGAAATCGAACAATAGGTTGAACATAGTTTGTTATGTTTGTTATATTCACCATAACAATCGGGTGTATCGATCGAGTCTTTTTTACCCGTCCTTGTCATGAGAAGCTTGCCCAATTGTTTTATTTCCATAATATTTCCATATTTAATGCCCTATTTATTTTGTTGCCATATTTATTTTGTTATAAGACTTGATCGAGCGTATTATTAAATGTGAACCATTGATTCCAGCTTTTCAACCAGGGGGATCAGGGTCTGTTTTTGGGTTGCCGATATCATAACCCCTTGATTCAGGAGCCATCGATTATCAAAGGTCTCCAGATCAACCTGATCCAGTTTGTTAAACACATAGAGGGTGGGTATTTTATCAAGATCCAATTCGGTCAGAATCTTTTCAACCGATTTTTTTTGTTGTTCATACCGGGGGTTGGAGACATCAATTACATGGAGGATGATATCGGCCTCGGATAATTCTTCCAAGGTGGCATGGAATGCTTCCATGAGCTCTTTGGGCAGGTTCTGGATGAACCCCACCGTATCTGTGATAATGACTTCCGTATCCCTGGGGAAACGCAGCCGCCTGGAAGAGGGGTCCAGGGTGGCAAAAAGGCGGTTGGCTGCAATAATATTGCTTTGGGTCAAGGTGTTGAGCAAGGTTGATTTGCCGGCATTTGTATAGCCGACGATGGAGATGACGGGCAGGTCTTTTCGTTTTCGCCTTGATTTCTGCTGGGTTCGTTGTTTTCTTATTTTAAGAATCTCTTTTTTCAACCGGGTAATTCGATCCCTGACCCTTCGGCGGTTGATTTCAAGTTTGGTTTCTCCAGGCCCCCTGCCGCCGATGCCACCTGTCAGGCGTGACATGGCCGTATTTCGGGTGATAAGTCTTGGTAGTAGGTATTCCATCTGGGCCAGCTCCACCTGGAACTTACCATCCCTTGATTTTGCCTGTTTGGCAAAAATATCCAGGATCAACTGGGTTCTGTCAATGACCTTCATCTCAACAAAATCGGTAATCGATCGGATCTGGGACGGGGTCAGCTCCCTGTCAAAGACCAGCAGGGTGGCATGGTTCTGGATGGCTTTGATGACAAGGCTTGACAGTTTGCCCTTTCCCACGACAAATTTGGCATCGATCTGTTGTCTGCGCTGGATAGCCGCTCCAATCACACGAATTCGGCTTGTCTTGCACAGCTCTTTTAATTCCTCAAATGAGGCATAGGCCTCCTTGGGGTTTGTCGTGGTGGCGTTGATTAAAAAGGCATTTTCCTGGCCGGTTTCGGGTCTGTGCAGGGCACTTTTTTGGCTCAGCTCCAGTTCCAGGGCATGGATTTGTGCCTGGCAGTCAATTTCCAACTCAAGGATGGAGATTTTGGGCAACACCTGGTAGGGATCTTTTGTCTCATCGGGCAGGACATGGGCGGAATAAACATTGCCGGGATTTCCATCGGGCCTGATGCAGATGGCAGAGATATAATCAAGGCGCAACAGGGCAAGATCGGTTAAATCATCCCGGGTCAGCGCTTCTTCCGAAAGGTGTGTATGGATACAGCGCAGCCCCTTGAGGCGACCGGGGCCGGCCACATAGTCTGAAATGACCGGGATCACAATTTTTTGGGGATCGCCTGCAATGACGCAGATGATTCGTCCGTTCCGGTCAACCATCAGGCCGATCTGCCGACGGATTTCATGGCTTATTTCAACCAATTGGGTGGCAATTTCAGGGGTGATGATGAATTCAGGGGGAGATTTTAAGGCGTAGAGGTTTTCAATGCGTTTGATCTGTGTATTCTTCAGGCCTGCGGTGCTGCCGTAAACTATTTTTTTCATTCAAATTCCTGGTATGAGTCCGGTGCCAATTCTTCAAATCGGGTGAATTGGCCTATGAACGTCATCATTGCCACGCCTGTGGCGCCGTTCCTGTTTTTGGCAACAATGATCTCGGCGGTTCCTTTTTTGGGATTATCCGGTTCCTTGTTGTAAACCTCATCCCGATAGATAAAGGCGATGATATCTGCATCCTGTTCAAGGGCGCCAGATTCTCTAAGATCAGACATCATCGGTCGTTTATCCGCCCGTTGTTCCAGCATACGGTTCAGTTGGGACAGGGCAAGGACCGGAATGTTCAACTCCTTTGCAAGGGCTTTGAGGGATCTCGATATTTCGGCAATCTCAAGGTCCCTTCGGTCGGAGCGAAAGGGGGCTTTCATCAGCTGGAGATAATCGATGATGACAAGGCCAAGTTCTCCATGTTTCTGGTAGAGTTTTCTCACCTTGGCCCGGACATCCATGACCGTGATATTGGGGGAGTCATCAATGAATATGGGCATCTCATTGAGGATTCCTGCGGCATCCGTGGCATTTTGCCAGTCATCCTGACTGATAAATCCTGTGCGAAGCCGGTTTGAATCTATCCGCGCTTCCGAGGTCAGAAGCCGCATGGAAAGTTGTTCATTTGACATTTCAAGGGAAAAAACAGCCACGGGCTTTCTTTCTATCAATGCCACATTTCTGGCAAGGTTCAGGGCAAAGGCTGTTTTTCCCATACTGGGCCGGGCCGCAAGAATGATAAGATCCGACCCCTGGAGACCTGATGTAATAGTGTTTAACCGCGGATAACCCGTATCAAGACCGGACAGTCCCCCGTCTTTACCCTGTTGTTCCTCTAAATGATCAATATTTAAATTGATGAGGTCGCCCAGGCTCTGGAAGGATCCCTTTTGTTTTCTTTCGGAAATATTAAAGATGGAAGATTCTGCAAAATCAATGATGTCTTTGAAATCTCCCTTGTCTTCAAGGCAGCGTTCAATGATATTAGAAGAGGAATCTATGAGTTCTCGCAGGGCTGCTTTGCCCCGGATGATTTTTGCGTAAAGAAGGGCATTGACTGCCACCGGGGCAGCATCGGAAATGGATGCCAGATAGGCGGCCCCACCAATGCTTTCCAGTTCGTCTTTTTCATTGAGTGCATTGGCAACCGTGACAAGATCGGCGGCTTCTTCCCTGGATGCCAATTCAAGGATGGCCCGAAATATTTTTTTATGGGCGCCCTTGTAAAAATCCTCGGGCGTTAAAATTTCAGTGACATCCAACAGGCTATTGTTATTGATAAAAATAGCGCTTAGAAGAGATTCTTCCGCATCTATGTCATGGGGCGGGGTTCGATTTAACAGCGGATCGGTTTTTAGGGTATCTTTTTTGGGCACAGTTCACTTGGAAACTTTAGGTCAGCAAACTGCCCGGCAACAACCGGGCAGTTTGCTGGGGGTTTATCTTATTTTACTTTATTTTTCTTTCTCTTCGGCAACTACCTTGACGGTAATTTCAGGCTCGACATCTTTGTACAGTCGAATGGGAACCTTGTATTCACCGAGTTCCTTAATGGGCTCGGCAAGGAGGATGGCCCTACGTTCCACCATCACATCCTGGCGGTTCAGTGACTCTTTGATGTCATGGGTTGTAACAGAACCGTAAAGGCGAACATCTTCATGGACCTTGGCTTTAATTGTACATACAACGTCCTTGATTCTGTCTGCCATTTCTTCGGCAAGCTTTCTTTCCTTGGCAATCTGCAGCTCAAGTTTTGCCCTTGTCTGTTCCATGACTTTTCTGTTCTGGGCTGTGGCTAGAACAGCTTTCCCCTGGGGCAGAAGATAGTTGCGGCCGTATCCTGCTGCAACTTCCCACTCTGATCCGGCGATACCAAGTGTATCAATGGTTTCTTTTAATATAACTTTCATTTAAACCTCCAAAAAGGATCAGCCCCTATGGTTAATATAGGCTGACTTTTAGTTTTCTTTTATCACTCGTGTGTACCAAGTTTTCTAAAATTGATCCAGTTGTCAAAAAAACCCAGGCCAATGACCAGGATTAAAAAGTATAACTGAACTGCAATCAGGCTGTAACAGAACATCCTTAGTGCAGTGGGGGATCGTTTTGTTTGAAAAAAAAATGATACAACAGCAATTCCTTGAAAAAAATAAACAAGCATTAAAACGATCAGACAATTGATGCTGACATATTTGGGTGCTTCCATGGGCAAAAACAAGATCAACCCGAGGACAATTACTCCCCAGACAAGGGTGTCCGGTGCTCTATATTGATTCAGGTTGTCCAGGTTTTTGAGCTGGATTCCTTTTCTCAACAACAGACGTTTGATAATCAGGATATTCATCCACATGGTTGCCACAAAGGATACACAAAACATTCCGGGCAGAACAATGAGAAATGCTGAGTTCAGCGTTTCTACCTGGCTTTGTTCGATTCCCATGTCCGTGTATAGCTGGGCCGTCAGAGCAAAATAGCGGGTTAGGTAATCGGAGACGATTGCGGTCATGGTCTGACCCTGAAAAATCGTGTAAAGTATAAAGGCAGCAAAGGCAGATCCCACAACGCACAAACCTGTGAGAATCATGGTTCTTTCAATGCCAAAATGCCGTTCAATACATTCCCCGAGGAAAAAGCCCGTCATCAGAAGCGATCCAAAATAGAGTATGTCAAATGCAAGTCCCTGTGTCATAATGAGAAGCACAATAAAGCTTATGCCCACAATGACATAGCTGCTGTTTCTTCCTAATTTCAGCCTGTAAAATAGAACCGGCAGGGGAAGGAACAGCAGTGCAAACACCCCCAACAGGGGAAATGCAAAAATGATTGTAAAAATCAAAATGCACAAAGAGATCCCCATGATGATTTCTTTTACAACAAGGGGGGGTGTTATGATACGGGTCACCTGCAATACTCCAGCTAATTGTCTTTTATTAATGCATGGGGCGGCCGACAAACGGCAGCAGTGCTATCTGACGGGCTTGTTTGATCGCAAGAGACAGTTTGCGCTGGTGTTTGGCGCAGGTTCCTGTGATTCTTCTGGGCATGATTTTTCCCCGTTCAGTGATGAATTGCCTCAAGGCTTTCGGGTTTTTGTAGTTGAGCTCAAGACCATTGTCTACACAGAATCGACAGATTTTTTTTCGTTGATAAAATCGATTTTTACCGCCACCTCTTTGATCTTGACCTTGACTTTGATTTCTATACATAATATTTCTCCTTCAATCAGTCCTTGACTTCTTTGGTTTCTTCGGCCGCTTCGGTCTCTTCTGGAGCCGCAACTTCTTTGGCTTCAGTTTCTTTAGCCGCAGCTTCTTTGGCTTCAGCTTCTTTAGCCGCAGCTTCTTTGGCTTCAGTTTTGACTGCTTCTGCCTTTGCCCGTTCCTCAACTGCTGCCTCTGCTGCTTCTGCCGCTTCCTGGGCCTCTGCAACTTCTTTTTCAAGGGATTCGACAGTTACATCATCGGAAAGAAGGATTGTCATGAACTTTAAAATATCATCGGTAAGACGAAAATTTCTTTCAAGCTCATTTACAAGGTCTCCGGTGCCACCGTATGTTACACATACATAGTTGCCCCGTAATTTTTTTTTGATTTCATAGGCCATTTTTTTATTGCCCCATTCATCAAAATTTAAAAGAATACCATTTTCCTTGGTAATGATATTTTTGACTTTGTCATACAGGTCTAAGCGTGCTTGGTCCTGAAGATCAGGGTCAGAAATAAATACGGTTTCATACTTCCTCATTTTGTCTCCTTACGGATATAAAGCCCCGGCATCTTACCGGAGCAAGGATTAATGTTAAAAAAAACACCTGCCATTCAAGTGTTTGTAAAACCATTCTGTATATCATTAAACCTGTTTCGGGTCAAGGTGAATCTTGCCGTCTGGATATCTGCCATTGGGGGTAGATGAGAATTATACCTCATCTGAATAGGAGAATGAATTTATTTTTGTTCCGGGATTTGTTTTAATAAATGCGGTTCCGTCGTTTGTGTTACAGGAACAAATTCCATACAAAAATTTTTCATTTCATAGATACAGATATTGTCAACGGTCAGGCATCCGTCGGCGGTGATGGTGTATCTGTTTGAAACCATAGATATCTCTTTGATATGGGCATGGACCTCAATGATATTATTTGATGGAATGATCTGGCCTCTATATATCCATTCATGGGTGTGGTCAGGGGTCATCTGTGAGGTGTACGCATCTGCCGGGATATCAAATTTTCTTAATAGAAAAAAACGGAGCAGTTGTAAAAAAGATTCTACCCCAAGGGATCCGGGGCAGACCGGATCCTGGTAAAAATGGGCATCAAAGAACCATTCCTTGGGATCAACTCTTTTAATCGCCTTGATATAGCCCTTTTTATAAAGGCCGGCATCAGGATCCATTTGTTCAATTTGGTCAATCATCCTTAGGGCCTTGGCCGGCATACCGGAATTTTGGCTTGTTTGTTTGTCATCCGGAGTGATGGGGGCATCATCGGCAAAGACAGTGGGGGGGGCATCCGCTTGAGACATGACATTGCGATTAAACTCACTGTCCCGGATACCCACCTGGTTGGACAAGGATGCGCCTGTGAAAAAACCAAAATTGGTTGTCCCCTGGTAAACCTTGTGGTCACCGTTTTTTACCTGCATTTCAAAATTCTGGATAATCATGCCGCCGGCCTTGGAAACATCCGTCATTCGGCTTCGAATGGTAAGGGTTCCTGAATTATTGGATATGGGTTCGTACACCTTGGCAGTCCCCCCAAGATTTCTAAAATGGAGGCGTTCATCACTTTCCAGGGCAGAGCCTGCAAAGGCAGCAAGCCAACCGCAGGGCTGGAGTGCTATTTCAAGGAGGATACAAAAGGGCATGGTCTGGGTTCTGTTTGCCGCAAAATACCAGGCATCCTCGGGTATATCATATTGGACCGTGACCCAGCCACCGGGTTGCATTTTCCACTGGGGATGATCTGCCTTCATCACCCGATCCATAAAAAAGTAGGGGGGGCGCGGCAGTCGTGCAATCTGCCTTTGGGTATCAAAAACTTTGTAGCGTTCACCAAAGGCTTCTGAAGGGTTCCCTTGGGCAAAGGCCAGGATGCTCTCCTTTGAAAAGAGAGGTTTGTTTTTAAATTTTTCTTGCAACGAGGGGTCCATGATGGCTTCAAACCCGGTGATGCTGGCAACCACCGTCTGGGTTTCATCCAGAAAAGTGAAATATCCCTTGATTTTATGGTGGGTTTCTTCGTTGACCGTGAAGAGAATACGAACGTTTCCTTTGAGTTTTTTATGGGAAGAATAAAGGCGAAGGCTTGCCAGAAAACTGGGAAGACAGACCTGACCTTTTATTTCATGGGACCATAAAATGGCGGCCTGGAAAGCCGCATCCAGCATCATGGGATCAATTGCCCAGTTCTTGCTGTGGGGGCATTTAAACCATTGAGAAGGGTGGGGGGCCAGTGTGGTGACCACTTCAATTCCCCTGGCAGAGATTCCGTTGATGGAACGGATGCACTGGAGTTCTTTTCCATGGAATAAGATATCTTCATAGGCTTTTTTAACAGATATTTTAGAGGGTTTAAGATCCATGAATACCGCTTTTGAAAGCGACGGGGGGTGGGGCAGACTGTTTTTTAGGTGGATGACACTGGTGGCATGGTTCAAATTGAGATTGGCATTATCCTTGGAATTAAGGTCCTGGGAAGTAATATTGCCCTGAAGGGTGAATCCTGATTCCATGGGACAACATTTGCCAAGATTAACCTGAACTTTGATGTCCTCTTTTCGGGGTGATATGCCTTTTAAAAGACGCATGTCATCCATGCCGGTAAATACCAGACCTGGATTGTTTTTTTCAGCGGCATGGGCCAAAAGTTCTATCAACACCGCAAAGGGAACTACAGGTTCCCGGGCGATCTTGTGGGATTCAATTATGGGAGAGGCATCAATCCCAAAGGATTGGTTCAATACCGTTTTTAAAACCGGCTCTTTTGATGGGGTCTTGCCGGACTGGGCACCAATGACAATCTCAATTGGTCGTTTATCTGGATTTCCCATTTCCTTGAGCAATTGCAGGGCACCTTGATCTAAAGGGATCAGGTCAATGCCTTTTTTTGAAAATTCTCGTTTTAAACCGTCATTCACCATACCGCCGGCCCAGGGTCCCCAGTTCATGGAAAGAATTTGGCAGTCTGGGCGGGCAATGGCCAGTCGCTGGGCAGTTTTGTTGAGCACTTCATTGGCCATGGCATAGTCGCACTGACCCATATTGCCGGTTCTGGCGGCAATGGAGGAAAACAAAACAAAATATTTAAGGGGATCAGATTGGCTTGCTTTTACCAGGGCATCAAGACCTTCCACCTTGGTATTGAAAACCCGGTTAAACTGATCAAGGCGTTTGTCAGCGATAAGCTTGTCTTCCAATACGCCTGCGCCGTGGATGATGGCAGAAATTTGCGTGAATTCTTTGCGGACCCGGGCGAAAACTGCATCAATGGCGGCAGGGTTCTGAATATCGGCGGGGAAGTATTTTACCCGGGAACCAAAGGCTTTGATGCGGTCTATATTGGTTTGGATTTCTCGATTGGATAAAAACTCCTGGTATCGTTTTTCAATCTCCCTAGGCTTTGGTTTCTGGTCTGGGAATCCATGGGATAAAATTTGTTTTTTCATATTGGTAGGATCGGTAAACCCCTGTATCCATTCAGGTTCTATAAAGGGTTCCACGGATCGTCCCACAAGGATGATGGTGGGAGAACAGGCCCGGGCAAGCTGAACCGCACACTCTGCGGTGACGCCTTTGGCGCCGCCTGTAATAACAACCACATCCTCCGGACCTAAATCAACAGCCCCTTCTTGTAGCGCTTTGTTTTCAAGGGTTGGAATATTACAACTGTTTTCATCCAACCCCATTTCAACCGCACCATGGGTCATCATTAAAGAGACGGCGGCTTCTGAATTGGCCGTGCAGCGTTCAACAGAATCAGGCATGTCAAGCGCCCGGCACAATACATTTTTCCATTCAAGAGCGGCTGTTTTTGTAAGTCCGGCAAGTCCGCCATAAACCGGGCTGGCTGAAAATGAGGGGGGATTGAATCCAAAACCGCCCCCCATAAAACTTATGGTGGCAAGGAATGCTCCTTTTTGGGTGGCAGAAGCTATCAAATGGGGGGCATTCTTTTGTGCCAGGCAAAAGGCCGTTTTTAAAAAAGTTTTTGCGGTTTTAGAATCCGGGTGTTTAAATGAATCAGATATAATCACAATTCCGGCGGCATCGACAAGGTCTGGAATGTTGTCAATGCTGATATCAATCAGAGCGGCTGGTATTTGCTGTCGTTCAAATTCTTGTTTAAAGTGTTCTGCTATCCCTGAGTTGTCACGGGTTAAATAAACTTTTTTTTGGGGTGGCAGTTCAATTTTTGCACCATTGTAAAACCGAATCTGGCTGGTGGGGTATTCTTTTAGGACAATTTCCTGTCTCAAAAGGGGTTTTTGCAAAGATTTCGTGTGGGAATGGGTTAATTTTTCATCATTGTCAGTGACTGAAGTTTTTTTTTTACTGCTATCTTTTTCATCAACTATAGTTAAAACAACAGAATTGTCCGGGGTAAGAAACTCGACAATGTCCTGGATGTTTTTCAGGCTGGCCATGTCTTCCGAGGAGATGGCATTGATATCATCCAGTTCCTGTTCCAGTTTTGAAAGAATTTCCACCCGTTTGATGGAATCAATGCCAAGATCAGATTCAAGATTCATTTCCGGTTCGAGCATCTCCACAGGGAAGCCTGTCAATTCGCTAATAGCCTCCACAAGAACGGTGAAAATCTTTCCAGTGCCCAAAGAATTGGAATCGGTCGAATCGGAATCAGTCGAATCGGGATATGCCGCGGGGGTTGGAATATCTGCTTTGGGGGCAGGCATATCTGCTGTGGGAGCAGGTATATCTGCTGTAGGGGCAGGCATTTGCGGTGCAATGGCACGGCAGATATCTGCCAGGGTTTTTACCGATCCCATATGGTCGGTGGACAGGCCGTCCCCATTGGGAA
Organism: Desulfoconvexum algidum; assembly: GCF_055382125.1. NCBI lineage: Bacteria > Pseudomonadati > Thermodesulfobacteriota > Desulfobacteria > Desulfobacterales > Desulfobacteraceae > Desulfoconvexum > Desulfoconvexum algidum. Next base: position 2,080,801 of record NZ_AP042394.1, read on the forward strand.
TTTGCCGTTCAAGCTCTGAAATAATTTCTACTTTTTTTATGGAATCGATGCCCAGGTCTGATTCAATATCCATGTCTGGTTCCAGCATCTCCACTGGAAATCCGGTCAACCGACCCACGATTTCAAACAGGATTTGTTGAATTGGTAAAGATGAAATTGGATCGGCTGAAATTGGATCGGTCGAAATTGGACCGGATGTCATTGCCACCGGCGCTTTATATGTAGCGGGTTCAGTTTGTTCAAGGGGGGGCGTCTCTTGCACCCGGGGTTGAAACGGTATGGGCGCCGTTGACAAAGCCACGGGTTCGGGTTGAGACATCGGGGGCACAGCAATTGGGGCCCGCCTTTCTGTAGGAACATTGGTAAAAAAATCTCTGGTCTGTTCCATCATGCTGGCCAGGGTCTTGCTGGCCTGGGTCTGGGTTTCCAAAAACTTTTCATGGGCCTGGGCAGTTTGTGACTGAAGTTGCTGCATGGCCTCAAGTCCCTTTTGAACCAGGTGTATGGCTTCTAAAGAAGGGGCTGTGGGAGCGGTTGACTGATTTTCTTTTAAAGCGCTGGGTGATCGCATATCTGATCCTTTTAAGCCAGGTCTGTATGATTTGGGTCTGTCTGGTTCAGACTTGCCTGATTTAGGTTTGCCTGGTTCAGGTCTGCCTGATTCAGGCCGGGTCTGTTCTGCCCTTGGAGGCTCATTTATTTTTTGAAGTGTCTTCGGGGGAAGTGGATTCGGTTTACTTACAGGTTTGGGATTTGCCCCGGAGAGCATTACCCTCATCTTTTTGGCCACGGGTTTTTCCACTCTTTCTTCCCATTGGGTCAGGTCAACCAAAAAACCCTTGGCCGCAATGGTACAAAGTACCTGTGCAAGATCTTCCAGGCCTGATCGTTTACCGCCCGAGGCATCCAGGGAAAGGGCAGTGAACGTTTTTTCTTTTAATATAGATTTTACAAGTCCTGTCAGGATGGCTTTGGGGCCTATTTCGACAAATGTGGAAACCCCATTTTTGCTCATTTGTTCTATATTGTCGATAAAATTGACCGGGTGCATGAGGTGGTTGCCAAGGATATCCTTGACCTGGTCTGGCTCATGGGGATATTCAGACCCGGTTGTATTGGACAACACATCAATTTGGGTGGGACTTATGTGTTTGTCGGCTATATAACGTTTAAAAGGGGTGGCGGCTTTTTCAACCAAGGAGCTATGGAATGCAGCTGCCACAGGAAGCTTGATGGCCCTCATCTTTTTTTGTTTACAGAGGGCTTTAGCCCTGTCTATTTCCCGGGTACTGCCGGAAAGCACTCCCTGGATGTGGCTGTTTTTGTTGGCAAGGACAAGGTCAAGGGATTCATCTGCAATCAGCGCTTCAATATCCTCGATAGGGGCTTGGACGGCCAGCATGCTGCCGGAATCCGTGGTCTTTTCCCCAGCCGCTGCCATGTATTTTCCCCTTGCAGCGGCAAGTGTTAAGAAACTCTTTTTGTCTATCCATCCGGCAGCATAAAGGGCGGATAATTCTCCGAAACTGTGGCCGCAGGTCATGGCGGGTTCGACCCTGAATCGTTTTAGTATCTGTGCCATACCAAGGCAGATTGCCCCAAGGGCTGGCTGGGCAATATCGGTTTGCCTCAAGGCGTCTTCGGACATAGTTTTTGTCTCTAAATGTATGGGAGGGGAAAAAATATAGTCCACCAGAGCCTTGTCCTGGGTGTTGTTCTCCTCTTGAAAACAGTACTGGGCAAGGGAAAGAGCTTCCATGGCTTCGGGAAATACGGACGTCAGGGTTTTGCCCATCTGTGTGTATTGGCTGCCCTGGCCGGGGAATAAGAACCCTAATTTTCCGACCGGCTTGCCCTGGGCAAAAAATACAGGTCCATCTAAAATTGTTTCCTGGGTAATGGCAAGAAGGGCTCGTTCAATTAACTCAAAGAGGTCATCTGTTTTGTTCAAGACAATCAGAAGCCTGAATTCGTCATCACAGGAAAATTTTTGTCTGGATTCAAAGGCCTGCCAGGCAATTGCCAGATTTTTTTCTCCTGAATCTGAACCGGTATAGGCCTTGAGCTGTTTTTTGATCCCATTGACCTTGAGCGAAAGATCCTTTCGGGTGTTGGAAGAAAAGGCAAGGATCTGGACGGATCCGTCCCAGGATACATGGGATTTTACCGGATCATATTCTTCCAAAACTGCATGGAAATTACTGCCGCCAAAACCAAAGGCACTGATACCGGATCGTCTTGGGTGACTGCCGTCTGCCTTGGCCATCCAGGGCTTGGAGAGGCCATTTAGGTAAAAGGACGAATTGTTGATATCCAGTTCCGGGTCCGGGGTGTCGGCTTTTAATGTGGGGGGAATCACTTTATTATACAAGGCCAGAGCTGTTTTAATGATACCGGCAGCACCTGCTGCAGCCTTTGTGTGTCCGATCATGGATTTGACCGACCCAATTGCTGTCTTGTTCTTGGTCGCTGTCTTTCTTTTGGTCGTTGCTTTGTCGTTGGCAGCACTTGAATTCGAATCGTCAAAAAATGCTTTTAATGCTGTAAATTCCACCTTATCCCCAACCCGGGTGCCGGTACCGTGGGCTTCAATTAATTCCACGGTGGAAGGATGAATTTTGGCAAGATTATAGGCTTGCTTTAAGGCCAGTATCTGTCCCTTTGCTTCGGGGGCATAAATGGCGGAGGTTTTCCCGTCACTGGAGGTTCCCATGCCCTTGATCAGGGCATAGATTCTGTCGTTATCTCGTTTCGCATCTTCAAGCCGTTTGAGAACCAGCATGCCGATGCCTTCACCCAATACCGTGCCATCGGCATCCTTTGAAAAGGGTTTGATATCACTGCTATGGGACAGCACCCCTGTTTTTGAAAAACACATGTGCATGAAAATATCGTTCAGGGTGTCCACCCCGCCGGTGATGGACATGTCACATCTGTGGGATGACAATTCCATGATAGCCGTATGAATGGCGGAAAGGGAACTGGCACAGGCGGAGTCACTGACCGTATTGGTGCCGAACAGGTTCAGTCGATTGGCAATTCTGCCGGCCACAACATTGCCCAGAAGACCTGGGAAAGAGTTTTCCTGCCAGGGGACATAGGCGCTTTGAATCCGCTGGATAATTTCTTCTTTTTTTTCAGGATCAATGCCCGAGTCTTCCAGGGCTTTTTTCCAGATGGGGTGGCCCAGTCTTGCTCCCAAGGGAATCACAAGTTCCTGGGTGCCGGTGACGCCTAGTATCACATTGACAATTTTTTTTTCAAGATAGGGATGGTTGATGGGATAACCCGCATCCTCAAGCGCCATTTTTGCAACTTCCAGTCCCAGCAGTTGGGAAGTATCTGTTGCTGAAAGGTTATTGGGGGGAATGCCGTAGCTTAAGGGATCAAAGGCAATGCTGGGGATAAATCCGCCCCGATTGCAATAGACATGATCCTGGCTTCCGGGATCCTGGTCAAAATAATCCTTTATTTTCCAATGGGTGTCCGGGATATCTTCGATGGCATCAATTCCATTGAATAAAAGATGCCAGTATTCCTTTAGATTGCTGGATTTTGGGAAGATACACCCCATTCCAATGATGGCAATGGCGTCTTTATTTGAAAATTTATCCGATTTGTCAGTCTTATCCATGAATATAATCTATCAACCGTTAGGGTAAAGTTAGGGGTGAAAAATAATGGGCAATATACTATTTGAAAAGGGGTAAATCATCCATTGGCAAGGCTTTTGACAAAAGTTTTACAATCAGGAGCGCATGGAAATAAGGGACAGCAGTTCTTTTTTTGGTAAGGGTTTAAAGGTGGTAAGTTCCAGGGGCAGTTCAATCCCCTGGGCTCTGAGAAAAGATGCCCGTGTGCACAGGCAGGCCCCAAATAAGAGGTTTAATGCCAGTTCAGCGGTTTTCCTGTTTGCATGGCTCTCAAGGAAACTGCCTTTGACCCATTGGTTAAAAGCGCCAATGGAGGGGCCGCACCAGATCTGATAATCCATTTTCCTTTGGGGAATGCCATCGATAGCCCACCTTGAGGACTGGCCCAGGTAGGATCGGAAGACCAGTGCCATTTTATATTTGGGGTCTGTTTGCGCCCTTTGGATTTCTTTGGGGTTGCCCTGGTTTTCAAAAAACTGCCGGGTGGACTGCCAGGCCTGTTCAAACCCGGTCAGGAGGAATTTTTCTTCAATCTCTTGCCGGGAGCGTTCATTGATTTCTTCAAAACAGGCATGGGTTTTGTAAAGCTGGTAGAGTTTTTCTGCCCGGACCGGAAACAGAGTCCCTCGTTTTAATACCTGCACCCTGGCACCAATTTCAAACATATCTGCTGCCGGTGCCATTGCCACATCTGCCTGTTCTGCCTGGCAGAGCAGGCGTTTGACATCCTCACAAACGTTGGCCTCCACGCAGGATTGGTTAATGGAGCCAGTCAAAATATAGGCGGCCCCCATGCCGAATGCGGCGGCTGCTGATTCCGGGGTGGCGATACCACCGGCCATTCCCACGCACAAGGGCGTTGTATAGTGATAGATCTCCATGAATTGGTTTCTTAACCCAATCATGGTGGGCAAAAGGGTAAGTGCCGGTCTGTTATCGGTGTGGCCGCCTGAATCCGCTTCTGCGGTTAAATCATGGGCCATGGGGATCTCTTGGGACAGCTCGGCTTCTTCCCTTGTGATCAGGCTCGAGGCCAGCAATTGAGCCACCATTTTTTCAGGCGGCGGGGCAAAAAATTGTCGGGCTATTTCAATTCTGGATACTTTGGCAATAATGCGGTTGGGGGTTATGATTTCTTGGGTATTATCCCGGAAAATCCCTTTGACCCGGTAGTAGACAAGGGGAAGGGTCATCCGCATGAATGCTGCCGCAGAGATCAAGCGGATTTGATGTTTCAGGTAGAGTTTTACCGTGGCCATTTCATGGTCCGGATCTCCTAAGCTGTGGATCAGGTTGAAACCAAAGGGTTTTTCCTTGAGGCTGTGTTTTAGGTCAATGATATTTTCTTCTATTTTTTCCAGGGAAAGGCCGCCAGCACCCAGGAATCCCACCATGCCGTTTTCTGCCATGGTTTTAACCATTTGGGCCGAGGAAATTCCATTTGCCATGGCCCCTGCAATATAGGGGTAGGTCAAGCCATGTCTTCGTTTAAAGGCTTTATCCCCAAGATTTTCCAGGCCAATGGCCGGTAAAAAAGCAATCTTACCTGGAGAGGAGATGTTCCTTTCCGGTGAAGACAACAGGGCCTCTTCCCTGGTTGAAAAAGAGAGCTGGCCATTGGTTTGTGTTATATAAGCAGGTGTCGATATCTGCAGTAGTTGGTTTTTTAAAGCAATTGCATTATCCATAGAGGGTATCATCAATCTTAAGGTTCTTGGGTTAAGGGGTATCAGACATCGTTCCCGCTCAATGGTTGGGTCAATTTTTGGGTCAATGGCTGAAACAAGGATACCTTTTAGCATACAAGCGGGTCAATAATCAATGGTTGCTTTGGGCTTTTTTTGGGTAAATGCCCAGTTTTACAGGGGTTTTTGAAAGTTTATTAACATCAGCCTGTGGGTACGTCGTTCAGCGTTCTAATTGCGATTCTTCCAATTGTATTTTTTTGGGGTTGTCGTTTTTTTGGAGCGGTTAATTTCTCGGGTGAAATTTTTGGTGCATTTTTATCAGGTATTCCCTTGAAATATGGGTATAAATCTGGGTGGTGGAAATATCTGAGTGGCCCAGCATGGTCTGGACGGATCTCAGGTCTGCCCCGCCTTCCAGCAGATGGGTGGCAAAGGAGTGACGAAGGGTATGGGGGGTGACATTTTTGGAAATACCGGCCAGAAGTGCATTTTTTTTTATGATTTTCCAAAATGCCTGGCGTGTCATGGGACGTCCAGCCCTGGCAATGAAGAGGTATTGGCTTGGGATGTTTTTTAGAACCAGGGGACGCGTGTCAATCCATTCTCGGGTGATGGATTTTGCTTTGCTGCCAATGGGAACAATTCTTTCCTTGGACCCTTTTCCCATGACCCGTAAGAGACCCGCATCAAGGTTTACGTCCTGAAGTTTAAGAAAAATTAATTCTGACACCCTGAGGCCTGCGCCGTACATGATTTCCATCATGGCAAGGTTCCGAACGCCCTTGGGTGTGCTCACGTCCCCTATTGCCAACAGTGTTTCAACTTCTGCAATGGACAGGATTTTAGGAAGTGCCTGGCCAATTTTGGGGATATCCACCTCTTTTACCGGATTGCTGCGTAGAAGCTTTTCACTGATAAGATATTTATAAAATCCCCGGATGGTTATCAGGTGTCTGGCCCTGGATTTTGAAGACAGACCTTTTTTGGACAGGTGGATGAGCCAGGCCAGGATGACAGTGGTATCTGCCTGGGCCATGTCAATAATGTGATTTTTTTCAAGGAAATCACCATAGCCTGCCAGGTCAGTTGAATAGGATTCAATGCTGTTGTGGGACAATCCTTTTTCAATTATTAGAAAATCTATATATTGTTCGATCAAATCATCCATTAAAATATTTATGGAATTTGAAATGCTCATAGAAATATTTCAGACAGGCATCTGAAACCAATGGTGTTAGAGGAAAATTGGGCTTTAAACAATGCCCGGGAACTGATGGTTACAGTGGGGAGTGCATTCCATGCGCCTCCCTTTGCGATACAGTATCGGGTGTCTTTTTTTGTCTTAAACGGGGGGGCTTCCATATCAGAGGTCCATTCCATGATATTGCCCAGTATATCCACGATTTTGAATTCATTGGCGTCATCGTCATATTCATCCACGGGGCAGGTATCACAGATCCCGCTTTGTTCGATGTTGAGGGCTGTCGGTTTGAATTCATTTCCCCAGGGATATTTATATCCCAAATCGGTTCTGGCGGCAGATTCCCACTCCGCTTCAGTGGGGATCCGCCTGCCGATCCAGGCGGCATAGGCAAGGGCATCTTCTATGCTGACCTGAACCACCGGGTGGTTTCGCTTTCCGTGGAGGTTGGATCCAGGGCCTGATGGTTGGTGCCAGCAGGCACCTTTTACATTTTCAGACCCAGCACTCTTACTCCAGGAAGCTGTCTTGCCCGTTTTCTTGTATCTGGCATGGTAAACAATACCAAATTCTTTTTTTTCAGCCGTGGTGACATAGCCGGTCTGGTCAACAAAAATTTCGAAAAGTGAATTGGTGACCGGATATTTTCCGATATGGACTTCCGGCATTTCAAATAGTTGGAGTTCCAGGCTGGTTTTGAGACTTTTTTGGGTCCCAATGGTATAGTTCCCCTTGGGAACTGTTATATAGACATTAAATTTCTTTTCTCTTTCCCCAAGGGTGTCATCAAAGTGTTGCGCAAGTTCCCGTTGTTCTCTGAAGTCATCAAGTGCCTTGAGCTCCTCCTTATCAAGTCCATCAACCATTTCAAGGTCTTCACCCTCGGGAAGTTCAATTTCTTCGAGTTCCTCGTCCTCGGCCAGCTCGATGGGGTCTTCATCATCAACCAGGTCTGTGTCATCGTCCAGTTCCTCAACGATGTCATCTTCTATGGACTCTTCTTCCTGGACTTCTTCGAGTTCTTCATCCTCGGCCAGCTCGATGGGGTCTTCATCATCAACCAGTTCTGTGTCATCTTCCAGTTCCTCAATGATATCATCTTCTATGGACTCTTCTTCCTGGATTTCTTCGAGTTCCTCGTCCTCGGCCAGCTCGATGGGGTCTTCATCATCAACCAGGTCTGTGTCATCGTCCAGTTCCTCAACGATGTCATCTTCTATGGACTCTTCTTCCTGGATTTCTTCGAGTTCCTCGTCCTCGGCCAGCTCGATGGGGTCTTCATCATCAACCAGTTCTGTGTCATCTTCCAGTTCCTCAATGATGTCATCTTCTATGGACTCTTCTTCCTGGATTTCTTCGAGTTCCTCGTCCTCGGCCAGCTCGATGGGGTCTTCATCATCAACCAGTTCTGTGTCATCTTCCAGTTCCTCAATGATGTCATCTTCTATGGACTCTTCTTCCTGGATTTCTTTGAGTTCCTCATCCTCGGCCAGCTCGATGGGGTCTTCATCATCAACCAGTTCGGTGTCATCGTCCAGTTCCTCAATGATGTCATCTTCTATGGAATCCTCTTCCTGGATTTCTTCGAGTTCTTCATCCGGCAAAACTTCATGGGAAATTTTGTTAAGAATCTTTTTAATCTCTTTTATGATGTCCAGAGATTTATCGTTTGCGGTATCCATTTGAAATGTTTCAAGGAAATCGGTAACTGCTTTGAGGATCCCTGTGGCCTGTTCAAGGTCAATATCACCGGTTTTTACTGCATTTGTAAAGCTGTTTAAAAGGTCGCTTTTTGCCGCTTCCGACATATCAAAAATATTGGCATCGGTAATAATGATGTTTTCCGGATTTAGATCTTTTTTTGACAGTTTTTTCAAGTCTGAGTTGATGGAGGATTTAAGACTGAAAAAATTTCTTCTTTTTGATTTGATTTTAGATAAATCATCTCCCACCTCCCAGATATTTTTTATCAGGGTATCTGTGTCAATGAGGTTGAGCATCTTGACCGCATCGTCTGAATTATAGAACGCTCGAATGGCTAAAAGCGCTTTTTGTTTTATTGAACCCGGTCGGTATTTCAGGTTTTCAATTGCCTGTTCAATGCCTTCAAGTGAGATGGCTATATTGGCCAAGGGGTGGGGTCTCCTTTTACAAAGGTTAATTTGATTGGGCATTATGGTATATCTATCTAATTATTTCAACCGGAGAGGACAAAATCTTGGATAGATATTCTTGGTTGTCGACAGTGTAAATATGCTATAAATGGCGGTTTATAAAACTATGGGATTGATATTTTTTTAAATTGTGCGTAAATATATGGTTATGGGCAATGTACTGACAATTTCAGGACAGAAGGGCGGTTCTGGTAAAAGCGTGACAGCGCTGAACCTTGCGGTTTCCCTTGCATTATACAAAAAAAAAATACTCCTTGTGGACTGTGATCCCCAGGGCTCTGTTACTCAATGGTCCGGTATTAATGCTGTGGGGTATCCATTTGATCTGTCTTCTGTTTTAAGTGGCAAGGCGACGATTATTGAAGCTATTGTGAATACCCAATTTAATTGTCTGGATATATTACCCGCTGGATTTAATCTTTTCCCTGTTGCATCAAAATTGGGCAGAACGGTTGCAAACGAAAAGATATTACGCCTTTTTCTGGAAGATATTGAGGCTGATTACGATTATATCATCATTGATGCCCCTTCTTCATATGGGTTTTTAAGTGTTGCAGCCCTTACTGCAGCCGACTGGCTAATCATTGCCATGTGCCCCCGGTACAATGGTTTTGAAGACTTTCGTTGTTTGCTTCAATTGATAAAATATATTCGGGATACCCATGAAACAACCTTGAAAATTGCCAATATTTTGTTTAATCGGTGTAGATCAAATATGCAAATTAATCAATTTTTAGCAGATCAAAGCCTGTCAGAAACACGAGACTTGGTAGCTCACACCTTTATTCCGGAAGACGAAACCGTTAAACGAGCCATTGAAAAAAAAATGCCCCTTGCACTTTACGATGTAAAAAGTCCAGCATCATCGGCATACTTGAGTTTTGCAAAGGAAATGGTATTGGTATTTAAACAAAATTGAGGGGACCTGTGAAGCTTACAAATCCAGAGACAATCCAGGAGAGTGAAAAAGAATTTATTGATACAATAAACGCAGAACTTGATTGGGACACCATAGAAAAATTATTGCTGGAAAAACACAAATTTGCAATCCAGGATGAAGTTGATTACAAGGAGGGCAATTTGATTGTTCATAACAATCAAATTGCCTATAAGTTTGATTTTGAAATTAAAGTTCCCCTGTCGGTGATTTTTAACAGACAGGGAGAATGCCTTGAAATTTCAACCGTGAGGGATGATGAGGGGGAGGATGAGGACACGCTTTCTTCTGATAAAAATGATGAACCCCATGTGACAAAATATGCCCCGGCAAAGACGCTCAACAGCGATAAAGTTGGACAAATGGCATCCGATATTGCAGATATGATTTCTGAGATTAATCGGGGAGATGAATAATGGAGAAAGATTTTAAATCGGGTAAGGAAATCACGCCTTCTTTTGTTAATACACAATTAGATGAAATCCTTGCCAGAGAAATCACTTCTTTTATTGATGTGGATTCAGATGAAGCAATGATTTCCTTTAATCTATCGACCATATCCTGCATCACCATTATAGTTGAGCGGGAGAGAGAAATACGGCAATATGCAGACTTTCCTCCTGAGCGGTATCAACTTGAAAGTTTTACCAGTGAATTGGTGGACATCGGACTTGAAAAGGATGCCTACCTTGAAACAGCCATTCGCTCTTCCCTGAAAAGCGGTTATATCAGTGAGAATGAAAAGGGTGAATTCAAGGCTGAAATGCCTTCTTTTATGATGGCTGGATTTTTAGACAGCATGTTTCCGGGTATGCAGGGAATGAATTTGATTGCCTTTGTTCTTCAGATGAACGATGAGGTGATTTCGGGCCGAAAAACCATTGAGCTTGCCAAGCAGAGCTTTGAATCCACATTGAAAAGCCGTGGGGTTTCAGTGTCACGGGATCACGCACAAAAGCGTGCCTCTGAGATGGCTTCCGGTGATCAAAAGACGCCTGGTCAGACAAAAGAGATTTCAGCAAAACTCAAGAAACGAAAGAAAGAAAATATAGACCGGTTGTCAACATTGATGAAGACCCGGAAAAAAAGGTCAGATGAATATACACAAAAGATTCAGGTCACGGATGTATTTGATAAAGGGCCTTCTATAGAAGAGATTGCTGCTCAGAAAGCCGAAATAGAAAAAACCGAAGCGCTTGCCAGAAAAGAGGCTGAGGTTGAACTGCAACTGGCTCAAAAAGATGAACGGATAAAACAAGCAGAGGGCGCAGCAAAAAAAATTGCACAGCAGCTTAAGGAATTGGAAGAAAAAGAGTTGGCCTTGAACGCGGCCCAGGAAAAAGCGGAAGCGCTTGCCGCAAGAGAGGCGCAAATGGTGGAAAAAGAAGCCCAGCTTAACGCCATGGAAGAGCGGATCAGGCAAAAAGAAGATGCGCACGCCCGCCAGGAAAAAGAATCCAAAATCCAAGAATCCAAAATCCAAGAAGCAAAGGCCCAGGAAACAAGCATAACATCGGAAGAGGATATTGAATCCCGGATCGCGGCATTTGAAAGTGAACTTGCCATGCCTTGCCCCCTATGTGGCAAGGGCGAAATTGAGGAAAAAACAACAGAAAAAGGCAAACAGTTTTTTTCCTGTTCAAAACCAGACTGCCGGTTTGTGAGCTGGGATAAACCCTACCATTTTGAATGTCCCCTGTGTAAAAATCCGTTTTTAATTGAACTGCAGATAAGCACTGATACAAAGGGTCTTAAATGCCCAAGAGCAAGCTGTTCCTATACCCAGAAGAACCTATTGGATCCCAAACAGAATATGGCCGCTGAAGCGGCCGATCTTAAACCGAAAAAGAAAAGAAGGGTTGTGAGAAGAAAGAGGCGCTAATGAAGATATCGTTTTTAGATGAACGGCTTGAAAGTATCTACTCAAAAGTCAAACAAGGCTCCCGTCTTTCAAAAGAAGATGGGATGTGTATTTATGGGACCCCTGATCTTATAGGGCTTGGTATAATTGCCAACCATGTCCGTTGTAACCTGCATGGTAAAAAGGCCTTTTATGTCTATAACCAGCATTTGAATTATACCAATATCTGCAAGAATCGATGCCGGTTTTGTGCCTATGCCAAGGACGATGGGGAAAAAGGTTCTTATGTCTGGTCCATGGCAGAGATTGAAAAACGACTCATGGAACGCATTGATGAGCCTGTGGCTGAGTTGCACATTGTGGGCGGTCTCAATGAAAATCTAAACTTTGACTATTTTATTGACCTTTTGAAAACCGTCAAAAGGATACGGCCAAAGGCCAGTATCAAAGCATTCACCTGCGTGGAAATCGATTATTTGTCCAATTTATCCGGCCTTTCCTTGGAAGAAACCGTCCGGCAGCTCAAGGCGGCAGGGCTTGACATGATGCCCGGTGGCGGAGCAGAGGTCTTGAATACAAGGGTCCATGATGCACTCTTCCCCAAAAAAATCGGTCATGACCGCTGGTTTGAAATCGTCAGAACCGTTCACAAAGCCGGGATAAAGACCAACGCCACCATGCTCTATGGCCATATTGAAACCCTGGAGGAACGGGTGGACCATCTTATCTCCCTGCGGGAACTTCAGGATGAAACCCATGGGTTTTCAGCCTTTATTCCCTTGGCTTTTCATTCCCAGAATACACAGCTGTCCCATCTTCCCCCGACAACTGCCATGGATGATTTGAAGAATGTGGCTGCTGCCCGTTTGATGCTGGACAATTTTCCCCACATTAAGGCCTATTGGGTCATGATTGGAGAATCCCTTGCCCAGGTGGCCTTAAATTTTGGGGCCGATGATCTGGACGGGACCATCATTGAGGAACGGATCACCCACACGGCAGGGGCCAAATCTGCTAAGGGTCTTACCCAGGCTCAGATGGAAGGGATGATTCGTTCCGCCGGGTTTGAACCCGTCCTGCGAGATTCTTTTTATAATCGTGTTTCAAAATAGAATTGAATAGAAAAATGGTATGCATATGAGCCACATCGATACGATCATTAAGAAAATTGAAGAAAATCAAAGAATTGACAGCCGAGAGGCCCTGGATCTCTACCGGAATGCGGATCTTTTGACCCTTGGCAGTCTTGCCAACAAAAAACGGTTTTTGCTTCATCCGGAAAAGGTTGTCACCTATGTGGTGGACCGCAATATCAACTATACCAATATCTGCGTATCCGGGTGCAGGTTTTGCGCCTTTTATCGATCCGTTGAACGAGGGTATATCCTTTCAAAACAGGAATTGGCCGAAAAAATTCAGGAAACCATAGATCTCGGGGGTACCCAGATCTTGCTCCAGGGTGGGATGCACCCGGATCTTGAAATAGATTTTTATGTGGACATGCTGACCTCCATCAAGGAACGCTTTGATATCCATATCCATGGGTTTTCCCCCCCGGAAATTGATTTTATCGCAAAAAAATCACATCTGTCCGTGGCAAAAACCATTTCCATTCTTAAAAAAGCCGGCCTTGATTCCATACCCGGTGGCGGTGCTGAAATTCTTGATGATGATGTCCGGCAAAGGGTTTCACCCAATAAATGTTCGTCCGAAGAATGGCTTGAGGTGATGCGCCAGGCCCATCTTGCCGGGATGCGATCCAGTGCCACCATGATGTTTGGCCACCTTGAACAAGATTTTCATATTATGGCTCACCTGGAGAAGATTAGAGCCCTCCAGGATGAAACCCGTGGGTTTACCGCCTTTATCCCCTGGACCTTCCAGCCCGGGAATACAAAGATTAATGTAAAAAAGAAAACCAGCGTTGAATATCTCAAAGTGTTGGCGGTTAGCCGGATTTTTCTGGATAATATTGATAATATCCAGGCGTCATGGGTTACCCAGGGGGACAAGATTGGTCAGACGGCCCTGTTTTTTGGGGCCAATGACATGGGTAGCACCATGATAGAGGAAAACGTCGTGGCATCTGCCGGTGTGAATTTCATGCTGCCGGAACCTGAGTTGAAGCGCTTGATCACAACGGCTGGCTTTGAGCCCCGGCAACGGGACTGTTATTATAATCTTTTATGAACCAGGATTTTTCAAAGGTTCGATATATAAATTCCCCAGGGGAAAATTCCCTGGAGACCCACGCCGTTCATCGGGCAGGGTGGGTCATCATAAGCCCTAACCAGGTGATTGAAAATGGATGTGTTGAAGTCGAAAACGGCCTGATAAAAGATGTTTACAGGGCTTTTCCCGGAAAAAATACAATGGGCAAAAACAGGGGCCAACACACCATCGACCACGGACCCGGGGTGTTGATGCCTTGTCTGGTCAATGCCCACCTCCACCTGGAGTTGTCTGCATTGAAAAATGCCCTTTCCTTTGACAAGGGATTTGCAGCCTGGGTTCAGCAATTGTTGGGAAAAAGAGAAGCAGCAGGAACGGCTGTTTTGGTAAGCGCTGCCCAAAAGGCGGCCAAACAGCTTGTTGACGAGGGAGTGGGCTATATCGGGGAAATTTCAACCCTGGGCATCACCCGGGCAATTGTTCAGTCCCTGAACCTTTCCGGTGTCTGGTTCCAGGAATTTTTAGGCTCTGACCGTCCGGACACGATAATTGAAAAAACAAGGCTTGGAAAAACAAATTCCCTCTCCTTTTCCCTGGCCGGCCATGCCCCCCATACAACCGATCCTTTATTGTTACAGGCAGCCAAGAACGAGACAATTGTCCGGAACCTGCCATTCTCCATCCACCTGGCCGAGTCAGATGCGGAATCAAAATTTATATCCGGCCAAAAGGGAGAATGGACAGACTTTTTGATGTCACGGGGAATCGATACCTCCGCCTGGCCCATTGGTTCAAAAAGCCCGGTTCAATATCTGGCGGATCTGGGTGTTTTGGATTCATCAACGCTTGCGGTTCATCTGCTCAATATCGAGTCCCGGGATTTGGACATCCTTGTTGAAACCCAAACTCAAATTTGCCTTTGTCCCCGGAGCAATTTGAATCTTCACAACCGATTACCCGATATAAGCAGGATGCTTGAAAAAAACCTGGCCCCGGCTCTTGGGTCCGACAGTCTTGCCTCCTGTGATTCATTGAGTATCTTTGACGAGATGGCATTTATACGACAAAAATATCCAAGCATTGATCCCGCCCAGGTTTTGTCCATGGCAACCCTTAACGGGGCCAGGGCCTTGGGGCTTTTGCACCGTGCCGGCACCCTTGACAAAGGGAAAAAATCAGCGTTTATATATCTGGATTTAAATGTGCGCAACAAAACAGATCTTATTGAAAGGGTTACCACCCATGAAACCTAAAATATCTTTGGGAAAAATATCTTATATTAATGCCTCTCCTGTTTACTATGGTCTTGATAATGGGTTGCTGCCGGACTGGCTTACCATGGTTCCCGATGTCCCGTCGGCCCTGAATCATCAGATTATTACCGGCCAGATTGAGATCAGCCCCATATCAGCGGCATTTTATGCCATGAACCATGAAAAGCTTTTGCTGCTGCCGGATCTTTCCATCTCCTGCCATGGCAATGTCCTAAGCGTCCTGTGTGCCAGCAATTACGCGTTGGATGACCTGGATCAAAAAACCGTGATGTTTTCCCAGGAATCTGCTTCAGCAGCCTCTTTTTTAAAGATGATTTTTTCCCAGAGACAGGTTTATCCTGATTTCAAGGTGGGACCGGTGGGAGATATTAATCTTATCCCTTCGGGGGTGGATGCGGTCATGGTTATTGGGGACACTGCCCTGACCCAGCCCTGGCAGGAACGATATGTCCATTGTTTTGATCTGGGCGGTATCTGGTATGAGATGACCGGATTGCCCTTTGTTTTTGCGGTTTGGGTGGTTCGAGAAGCGTTTGCAAAACGCTATCCTGAACAGGTGGGACAGGTGTTGGATCTTTTGCATGCCTCAAAAAAACAAGGATATGCCCATATTGAAGACGTCATTTTTGCCGGCACCCAAAAGTTGAAGTTAAGCCATTCCCTTATCAAACGTTACTATGATCTTTTGATTTGTGACCTGGACCCTTTGAAAATCAAGGCCATGAAAATATTTTTTGAGTCCCTTTATGAACAAGATATTTTGGATACCCCGGCAAAGGTCCGTTTTTTTAATCCATCTTCGGTAAAATAAAAGTGAACCCTATATCCGACCATAAAAATAAGGCGCTGGCCTTTTTTGGACTTGGGTTTGCCGTGCTTTTCTGGGCCATTAACGCCGTGGTTGCCAAGGGGGTGATTGCCCAGGTTAACCCCATGGCATTGTCATTTTTCAGGTGGCTTGCAGCCTTTATCTTTATTTTCCCCTTTGCATTCAAAGGACTTAAACGAGATATAATTCCCATCCGGCAGAATCTGGGGTTTATTTTTGCTTTATCCATTCCCAGCGTGGCAGTTTTTAATTCAGTGCTGTACATGGGTGCCCAGTATACCACTGCCACCAATATTGCCCTGTTTGCCTCAGCCATGCCGGCAATGACCCTGGGATTTGCCTGGCTGCTTAGCCGCCAACGGCCTACGGTGCTCCAGGCTCTGGGCATTTTGATTTCCCTGGGCGGGGTCATGGTCATTATTTCCAAGGGTTCCGTTGCCCTGTTTGTCGGTTTTCGTTTCAATCCGGGAGACCTTTTGATCCTGGTGTCCATGGCGTCCTGGGCCCTTTATTCCGTGTTGCTGAGAAAAAGGGTGATCCCCATATCCCCTATTTCTTTTTTGACCATGACCATCATTTTTGGAACTCTGTGTATCCTGCCTTTTTATGCATGGGAGTATAGTCTTTACAAAGGGTTTGAAGTGAATTGGGCTATTGTCTGGATGTTTGTCTATCTGGGAATTTGCCCCTCGATCCTCTCTTATATCTGCTGGAATTATGGTGTTAAAATAGTTGGGCCAGGAACCGCCTCGGTATTTATGTACCTGATCCCCGTATTTACTTCCATCATTGCTTATTTCTTTTTAGGAGAACACCTTTTCGCCTACCATCTGGCAGGGGGGCTTCTTGTCTTTTGCGGCCTGGTGCTGTCATCCCGACAGTGAGCTGTGAAGTTTTCATCGTCTTTTCCAGAATATCACTTGACTTGGTGCGATATTTTTGACTAAAACGGATTTAGTAAATTAATGAGTTTCATTTGTTAAACCCCATGTGGTTTTATTAAATTTGCGGTAAAGGTACGATTCATCCGGCCTTGTCATACTTGGGTAACGGTAAACTACAAAGGAGATTTTGCATGGAAGACAACAACAGGCGTAAATTTATCAAGAATGTTGGCATCGGAGCTGCTGCCATAGGTGCCGGACTTGCAGCCACTGCTGTTCCGGCAATGGCAAAGGAAAAACAAAAAACCTATAGATGGAAAATGGTCACCACCTGGCCGCCCCATTTCCCCATGCTGGGGGAAAGTGCGGATAAAATCGCCCAATGGGTAGATGAAATGAGCGGCGGGAGATTGAAAATAAGTGTTTATGGCGGTGGAGAGCTTGTGCCGGCCATGGGTACCTTTGATGCTGTCAGCCAGGGAACTGTTGAAATGGGCCATGCGGCTTCCTATTACTGGGCAGGAAAAGTTCCCGCAGCCCAGTTCTTTGCGGCCGTGCCCTTTGGATTCAATGCCCAATCTATCAATGCCTGGATCTTATCCGGCGGTGGAATGGAACTCTGGGAAGAAGTTTATGCGAAATTCAACATAAAACCATTCCTGGCCGGAAATACAGGTGCTCAAATGGGTGGCTGGTTTAATAAAGAGATCAACTCCATGGAGGATTTTAAAGGGCTTAAAATGAGGATTCCGGGTCTGGGGGGCAAAGTCCTTGCAAAAGCAGGGGGTAGCTCCATCCTCATGGCTGGCGGTGATATCTATACAAACCTTGAGAGGGGTGTTATCGATGCAACCGAATGGGTGGGTCCCTTTCATGATCTGAAACTGGGCTTTTACAAAGCCGCAAAATATTATTATTATCCTGGTTGGCATGAGTTTGGAACCGCGTTTGAGTGTATGATAAACAAGGATGCATGGAATTCATTGCCCGATGATCTTAAGGCCATTGTTGAAGCCGCAACTTACAAGAGCAATATATGGATGTTGTCTGAATTTGAAGCAAAGAATAATGCCGCCCTGAGGGAACTTGTTGATGTCCATAAGGTTCAGCTCAAGGAATTCCCGAAACCCGTTATTAAAGCGCTTAGAAAATTATCCCAGGAAGTATTGGAGGAGCAGGCCGCTTCTGATCCAGTATTTAAAAAGGTGTATGATGCCTTCCTTGTATTCCAGAAAGATATTTATGGATGGAATAAATTATCAGAAGAACCGTATCAGAAATTGAAAGAGCTTTAAATATAAGGTTGGTAAAATAAACTAGGACAAAAGGGGCTGGAAAAAATTTTTCAGCTCCTTTTGTTATTTTAACGGCCATGGGATATCTTTAGGAAAGAACCCGGGGGAGCCAGGTAACCGTCTCGGGTATCAGGCAGATAATTAAAAGTCCGATAATTTGGATAATGACAAAGGGGATGATTCCTCTATAAATGTCCATGGTTGAAATTTCAGGCGGGGTTACCCCTTTTAGATAAAAGAGTGAAAACCCGAAGGGCGGCGTCAGAAAAGAGGTCTGAAGGTTGACCGCAATAAGGATGGCCAGCCAGATGGGATCTACCCCCAGGTGAATCATGATGGGCGCCAGCACCGGGACATGGATAAAGGTAATCTCAATAAAATCCAGGAAAAACCCGGCAATGAAGATAATGGACATGACAATAAAGAGAATTCCCCATTTTCCAAAGGGAAGACCTAAGATCAAGCCTCTGAGTAGCGCATCCCCTCCTAATCCTCTGAAAACAAGTCCCAGGGTGGAGGCGCCTACCAGGATGATAAAGACCATGCAGGTCAGCTTGGTGGTCGTATTCATGACGTCTTTTACAATCTGATAATTGAATCTTTTGTGCATGACTGTTAAAAGAGTAGCGCCGACGGCACCCACGGATGCCGCTTCGGTGGGAGAGGCAATCCCGGCGAAAATAGAACCTAGAACAGCCATCATAAGTGCCAGGGGCGGGATAAGGGCTTTGAATACTTTTCCCAAAAGCTGCCTTCCTGTCATGGCATCAAGGATTTCTTGTTTAATGGGCGGGGCCCATTCCGGTTTTATCTGGGCGATAATCAGTATATAGAGCATATACAGACTCACAAGGATTAATCCCGGGATAATGGCAGCAAGAAAGAGTTCTCCTACCGAAACATTCATGATCTCCCCCAGCAGAACAAGGACAATACTGGGAGGGATGATCTGCCCCAATGTTCCGGAAGCCGCCACTGTTCCTGTTGTAAGGCTCTTACTATAGCCACTTCGAAGCATGGTGGGGACGGAAAGAAGCCCCATGGTAACAACGGTAGCCCCGACAATGCCTGTGGATGCTCCCATGAGGGCTCCCACAAAAATAACGGAAACCGCAAGGCCGCCTTTGATCCTGCCGAAAACAAGGGCCATGGCTTCCAATAATTCTTCAGCCAGGCCTGATTTTTCCAGCATCACCCCCATGTAAATAAACAGGGGCACGGCCATGAGGGAAAAGCTTTCCATGGTCCCCCATATTCGTAAGGGCAGCAGGTTAAAGAACCCCGGGCCAAACCCATAAAGACCAAAGGCCATGGCAACGCCGCCAATGGTAAAGGCAACCGGAAATCCGAGGAGCAAGAGCGCAAAAACAACAGCGAACATAATCAGGGGTAAAAACTCAGTGATAAATTCCATTATGAGCCATCCCCCTGTCGTTTGTATCCCATGATGATCATAAAATTTTTAGCGGCTTCGGATAAACCCTGTACAATGAGAAGGGAAAACCCCAGGGGAATCATGGTTTTTAAAATATACCGTGCCGGAAGGCCTCCGGGATCAGGTGAGATTTCTCGGATTGCCCAGGAATTCATGATAAATCCCCTGGTGGAGAGAATGACCATCACGCAAAAGGGGATCAGAAAAACAAAAACCCCTAAAAAGTCAATCCAGGCTTTGGTTTTTTTCGATAGACTGACATAGAGGATATCCACACGGACATGACCTCCGTCTTTAAGGGTATAGGCGGCACCTATTAAAAAAACAATGGCAAAAAGATGCCATTCCAATTCCTGCAGGGCAACATTCCCTTCATTGAATGCATATCTCATTACCGTATCATAAAATACGACCAGGACCATCAATGTTGTCATCCACCCGACAAGATGCCCGATTTTATCACTCAGGCTGTCAACAAAGTTAACAAAATTTTCAAGCATTTGCATAGATCAACAGCTCCCTTCTGATACGAATAGATTATAGTTACTAAATTAGGATTTAGTTATTTTGTGGCACAACAAAAAATGAATTCTCTATAACTATATATAAACAGTGTACTTATCAAGCTTTTTAAAGACTTCCATGCTTTTGCCGGGGAAGGCGATATGTAAAAGTGGTCCCCTGATCCAATGTGGATTGGAAGGATATTTTCCCCTTAAGATAGGTTTCTCCGAACAATTTCATTGAATAGGTGCCAAGCCCCCGGCTATCGCCGGATTTTGAACTGAAATAACGCTGGAAAATCCGTTTTTGTATGGGTTTGGGGATAATGGTTTTGTTCCAGACGTTCCAGGAGACCGTTTCCCTGGTTGCCGTGACGATGACGCGGATGGCACCACCTTTCTGGGTGGCTTCCAATGCATTAATGACCATATTGCCAAGAAGCCTGGACAGTAGAAGGGGATCGGTTTCCAGCATCACATTTTCTTTGGGCCAGTCCTCAAATATTCTTTTTTGGGAGGAGGCTTTATGGCCGCTGATGATCCTGCCCAACTCTTGTTTGATGTCATTCAAACAAATTGCTGATTTGGCAGGCGTATAGGTGGCGTCCTTGTGCCGGGAAAATTTTTTCTGGATGGCCACTTCATTTATCAGTCTTTCAACCTCTTTTCTGATGGGCTCAATCTTCTCATTGTCTGGGTCGCTCAGTTCAAGCAGTTGCACATTTCCGTATAATGCGGTCAGGGTATTGTTGATATCATGGAAAAAGATACGGTCCAGGTTGACCCAGAATTGCTGCTGGGTGATATCCTGGGCATAAAAAAGAATCCACCGGGAATTTTCAAATTCAATGGGCTCGGCTTTTACCCGAAGACATCTGTCCGACGTGGTTCCATCCCTGTCAGATACCAGGGCGCAGATTTGTTCGCTTGTTTGGCCATCCTGGGCTGACATCGTGGCGATGGCTGCACCGCAGGAAACACAATATTCAGTGGTGCCGCAACCGCCTGGTCCTTGAAAGGCGTGGATGCAACCCAGGCTTTCGCCAAGGCGAAGGCCCAGGGCATCTTGAGCATTTTTAATACCAAGCACGTCTATAAAGGTATGGTTCATGGCGACGATCTGCCGGTCTTCATTTAACACCACCAAGAGGCCTGCTGCTGTTTTCAGCAGGGCGTCCATGATGGGATTGTCAATGACATCATCAATTTGCTTTTTAAGTTTATGTGTTTGGGTTCTTGTTGCAGGCGCAAAATAGGTATCCATTATCCATCCCTTGATTCAGGTTGTGGCGGATTTTTGACCATCCGATGATTTTCTTTTTTTGTATACCAGATGAGTATAACATATCGAAAATCAAGAGCCTATTTTTATTTAATTATTTCAGCAAGTTGACTCTTGTCTATTCGGTAAGGTTTTCTATTGCCTTCATGATTATACCAAGATCCGGTCGGATATTGATATCCGATACATGGAGAAACCGAATGATTCCTTGCTTATCAACAAGGATCAATGCCCTTTCTGCGGTACCATTTGATCGCAAAATCCCATAGGTTTTTGCAACTTGACCATGGGGCCAGAAATCTGAGAGCACATCAAACCAGAGAGACCCCATCTCATGGGTCCAGGCAAACAGGGTAGGGATATTGTCGACACTGACGCCCAGCAAAATAGTGTCATGGGCTTCAAACAGGGGCTTTGCAATATTGTATCCAGGCCATTGGTCAGAACAGACCGGGGTCCAGGCAGCCGGGATAAAGGTGATCAATACATTTTTTTTCCCTTTGAACTGGCTCAGGGTGATGGATTTTCCCGACACCGCCGGCAGGGTAAAATCCGGTGCTTTTTGGTTGATCCTGACCAACAGTTTGCTGTCAATCGGGGCAAGCTGGCCCGGGTCAAATATTTTATCACCATAGGCAAAAGAAGCGGCCATGGCTGTCCCGGGAAGGACCGTGGAAAAAATAAGTATCCATAGAATAAACTTTTGCATCTGCTCTCCTTTAGAACATCCGGTGCTGCGTCCTCCGGTTTTAAAGTTTCAGGCCCGAGGCATCAACCAGAGTCTCTATAAATTTTTCAGGATCAGTGATCTCTCCGGATTGGGAATAAAATATTTCAAGTCCCTGTTCTTTGTTTGGTTTTAACCCGATAAAATAGGGGGTGCCAACTTCACCGATTTTTTTGTGGATGATAAATTTTGTGTCACTGAACAGGGGGAATTCAACCTGGTAGGTTTCCTTGAAAAAATTTACTTCATAGGCGGAATTGCCCGCACCAATCCCGATGAGCCTTATTTTGTTTTTAAGCTTGGGATCTTTTTGAATCAGTTCAAACACTTTGTTTACGTCCGCGGCTTCCCGCTGGCAAATGGGGCAGTACATGGAAAAGATCTCAATGATTAAAATTTTTGTCTGGATCTGATTCAAAAGAAAGGGATCTTGTGTCTCAAGCCCGAGATAGCTTCTATGGGAGGCCTCCTTGGGGGCAGTCAGGCTGAAATCAAGGTCCATTTTCCGGGGTTCACACAGGCCTGTCGCCCCTGGCATCAGGAACCCTAAACATAATAGAAGGGCAAGGCATTTTCGCATGGTGATCTCCTTATTTACGCCAAGGGTGGTGCTATTCCTTGGGAGTTTGGTTTGGGGTTTTATATCCTTTTTCCTGTGCCTTATAATCCAGGTGCAGGGTGGAAATTTGTTCTAACTTTGGGAAAAATGATCGATCCAGTTCTCTTAAATCTATCAGTTTTAGATAATTATGGCAATTGTCGCACAGATAAACCCGGTATTCTTTTTCTTCGCTGGAAAAAAAATAATGTTGATCCTCTTTTTCCATGGAATCGCAAAAGACACATCCCATGCGGCGGGTTTTCCATTCATGGGCACACAGACTGCACAGGAGAAATTTTGTTCCATCTTGATCCAAAAATGCGACATCGGGATGACTGCCGCAGATGGGACAATATCCTTTTTTTAATTGGGGCGCATCTTTGAGATAGGCGGCCAGCTGAACTGCGCAGGACTGGATGGAAGGTGCCATGGCACTGAAGACAAAAAAGGTCAGCTCCTCCAATGGAACATCCAGCAGGGTTGCTGTCTTTTGGATCTCCTTGTTATTGAGCAGGGCCAAAAAAACAGGCGCAAGGTCAAGGTTGCCGTTCCTGAGAGCTGAGGAAATTTTTTCTCCTGTTTTGGCCAGCTTGGGGGCATGGGCCGCTGCCAGATCACACAGTTTTTCCAGGAGAATGCCTGCCTGTGCCGGATCAATTAAAAACTGTGAAGGATCAATCAGGGGCATCCCATTTTCTTGTTTTAAGGCCAGAAGGGCAGGGTCTATGATAATGGGATCCAAAATGATATGGGCCCGGCTTTGGGCCTGGGCTGCGAATACTTGTCCATAGAAATCAATCAAGGCGCCATAGGCAGGTCTTGATCGTTGAATGATGCCGGCTGTTTTGATGATCTCTTCTTTTGTCAGTTCTGGTCTGGTTGTCTGGGGCATGGGGTTTTTCCTTGGAAAAACCCGGGGGAAATCGGTTTCCCCCGGGTATAAGGTTTGGATAAATTTACATGGCCAATTTATACTTTCATCAGCCTGGCAAAGGGTCCCATCATTTTACGGATGGCAACACTTCGGCTCATACCGCCCCTGTCCGCGCTTGCCACTGCATACTCGGCATAAAGGGAGGGGTCCTGGGCCACCAAATAAATTACATTGACGTCATCGGGATCCAGCAGCATGGCTTTAGGGTGTTTCTTCTGGGTTATTTTGAGCCGTTCCTGGGCCAGAGCCATCATTTCGTCCCGGTCTCCAAAGTTCATGGTGCCGGTGGGGCAGGTGGTGACGCAGGCGGGTTTGAGCCCGTTGTGAACCCTGTCGTTGCACATGTCGCATTTGAAAAGCGTGCCGTCGGGTCCTTTTCTCGGAATATTATAGGGACAGGAGGCAATTATTTCATCGGCATCCAGCTCCTTGGTTTTGGCCGTGTACAGGATGGCGCCGGTGTCAGGATCCCGGTAAATGGCATCCTCATCCATGGCGGTTTCAAGACAGGGGGCATCAATGCAATGCCGACACTGGTCCGGGAAAAACAGCCAGTGCAGTTTCTTGTCTATTATTTCTTCGTTCATTCTTACCAGTTTATAGGTGAGGTAGGACAGGTCCTCAGGATTTTGATAATTGCCTCTGTTAACCGTTGCTTCCGCCGGTAGGTCGTGCCATTGCTTGCAGGCCACCTGGCAGGCTCTGCAGGCAGTACAAAGGGGTGTATCGATAAAAAATGATTTTGTCATCTGGGTTCGCCTCCTTTAAATCTTTGCGACATTGACCATGAATGCCTTGGTTTCAGGAATCCGGGTATTGGGATCTCCGGCCGATGGTGTCAGAAGGTTGGCACTTTCTTCCATGCCTGTTGCAGGCCAACGCCATCCGTAATGCCAGGGAATTCCCACCTGGTGAACCGTGGCATATCCTATTTTAAAGGGTTTGAACCGTTTGGTCACCACTGCAATACAGTCGAGACTGCCTCGGGCAGAACTGACCCTCACCCGTTCACCTTTTTCAATGCCCCGAAGCTTTGCCAGTTCCTCACTCATTTCCACAAATACATTGGGCTGAAGTTCCATGAGCCAGTCCTGGGGACGGGTCATAAGACCTGTCTGCCAGTGCTCTGTTACCCGATAGGTGGTGCCCACAAAGGGGAAGCGGGGATCACAGGTGGCGTGCTTGTCATCCTTGGTGGAATAAACCACCGCGGTTGGGTTGATCATCTGGGAGGAGAAAAGGTTTTTTTCAACCGGGCATTCAAGGGGTTCATAATGCTCGGGGAAAGGACCATCTGCCCGGCCCGGTCCAAAGATCTGGCCATAGCCGTGTTTCCGCATGATAAAAGGCGATTTGGAGTCGGTCCGTTTGGATCCGTCGGGATTTTCCAATGGGTACCATCCGCCGTCGGGTACATCTCCGGTCCATTTTTTGGACACATACTTGCCGTCTTTGACATCGCCCTCAAACCGAACCACCCAGTTTTTATCATCCCAGGGTTGTCCCTGGGGATCCACAGAGGCGCGGTTATAGAGGATGCGGCGGTTGACCGGCCAGCACCAGGCAAATTCAGGATAAAGACCTATTTTGTTGGACGCGTCCTTGTGGGAGCGCCGGGCCGACATATTGCCTTTTTCCGTATAGGAATTGCAATAGAGCCAATTACCAGACGAGGTGGACCCGTCCGCCTGGAGAAATGCAAAGCTGGGGACCAGGGTGCCTTTTTTATAAACTTTTCCCTTGATCTCGGTATCTTTAACAAAATAACCGTTGATTTGCTTGGCCGTCTTGTGGGGATCATATACACCGTTGGTTTCATAATCCCATTTCAGGTTGGCAATGGGGTCAGAAAATTTGCCACCATGTTTGTATTCTTCCTTGATCAAATGTCCCAGGTGCATGATGATGTCCCCGTCGGGACGACTGTTGCCCAGGGGTTTGGGACCCTGGTATCGCCATTGCATCCACCGGCCTGAGTTGGTGATGCTGCCTTCTTTTTCAACGGAAACACAGGCCGGTAGCATGAACACTTCGGTCTTGACCTTTGAGGGATCCACCCCGGGACCATGCCAGAAGGACCCGGTCTCATTGTCAAACAGGTTGACATTGACCATCCAGTCCAGTTTTTCCAGTGATTTTCTGATTTTACCGGCATTGGCGCCGGAGCAGGCAGGATTCTGGCCCCAGGCAAAGAACCCGTTGATTTTATCCTTGTACATGGCATCAAAGAGGTCAAACCAGGAATAAACCTTACCGTCATCTACTTTTGGCAGCCAGTTGTAACCAAACTGGTTGGCCTTGGTACCCTTTTCTCCGAAAAAGGCTTTGAGCAGACTGACTGAATATTTGGGGTAATTTTGCCACCAGTTGGCAGACAGGGGATCATTGCTATGGGGGGTCCACTTGCTGTTGTATGCCGCAAGGCTGGTATTGGAGGCTCTGGGGGTTTTCAAATAACCCGGCCAGATATGCCATAACAGGCAATGGTCCGTGGACCCCTGAACATTGGATTCGCCGCGAAGGGCGTTGACTCCGCCGCCGGCAACGCCCATGTTGCCCAGCATCAGCTGAATCATGGCCATGGTGCGGATCATCTGGGTGCCCACGGTGTGCTGGGTCCAGCCCATGGCATACATGATGGTGCCTGCCTTTCCCTTGGCACCGCTGGCTGCATAGGTTTTATAAACCTTCAGAAGATCTTCCTTGGGGGTTCCGGTGACGCTGGAAACCTTGTCCAGATCATAGCGCTTATAATGGGTTTTCATGAGTTGGAAAACAGATCGCTCATGGGTCATGCCCCGGTCCATTTTGGGGACCCCTTTTTCGTCCATTTCAAAGGCCCACTTGGATTTGTCGTAACTACCGGTGGATGGCCCTTCATCGGTGGCCGCTGTATACCCGGAAAAAAGGCCGTCTTCAAAAGAGAAATCCTTGCCCACAATAAAAGGGGCATTGGTATAGGCAGCCGTATATTCCTTATTGTACAGGTCATTGTCCAGAATATATTTGATCATCCCGCCCAAAAAGGCAATATCGGTACCTGATCTAAGGGAAGCATAAATGTCTGCCTTGGCGGATGTTTGTGTGAAACGGGGATCCACGGAGATGAGCTTGGCTCCTTTTTCCATGGCCTGGGTCACATACTTGAATGAAATGGGATGGTTTGCGGCAGCGTTGCTGCCCATGATAAGAATACAATTGCTGTTTTTAAGATCAATCCAGTGATTTGTCATTGCACCGCGTCCAAACGACTCTGCCAGAGCCGCTACAGTTGCGCTATGTCAGATCCTGGCCTGGTGTTCAATGTAGACCAACCCCAAAGATCGCATCAGAGTCTGGTAGATCCAGCACTCTTCATTGTCCATGGCAGCCGATCCAATGGAGGCCATGTTCGTAACCCTGTTGACAACCTGCCCCTTGTCATTTTTAGCGGTAAACCCTTTGTCTCGGGTTTCCTTGGTACGTTTGGCAATGGTTTTCATGGCCCAGTCCCAGGACACGGTTTCCCATTTGTCTGAATAGGGGGCCCGGTACATGGGTTCGGTGAGCCGTTTTTCGTTTTCAACCAGCTGTTTGATGGATGCGCCCTTGGGACACAGCGCCCCCCGGTTGATGACATGATCCGGGTCGCCTTCAATATTGATGACCCGGCCATCCCCGCGTTTGCTGGTATGGACAATGGCGCCGCACCCCACTGCGCAATAGCAGCAGATGGTGGTAGTTTCCTTGGCATACTGGGTTTTGAGCATCTGGGCGTGGGATTTGACGGGTTTTAAGTCAAATCCAAGACCGCTGACGGCAACTCCGGCTGCCGTGGCCCCGGAAATTTTGATAAAATCTCTTCTGTTGAGTTCCATCTAAATAAAGCCTCCTTGACAATTAAAAGGTTGTTGTTTCTTTGGTTTGGGGTGCCAGAAGTCCTTTGTTACTTAGGAGGTGCCCGACCCATAGACCCATACAATTAGGTCGATAAGGACTTCTGGCAGATCAATTTTTTTTAATATTTATTTTCATAGCACAGCTGGGGTTACAAAAAAGTTACAAGGGGGGATCTGGTTGCGTTTTGGACCCATGAATTGTCAAGAATAGTCGACCAATTACAGAAAGTCTTGGGTAGGTATTTTGTAAAAAAAACTGAACTCACCTTACAGGTAGTCCTCACCATAAAAAAATTGCAGCCTGGCAAAATCAAATTCTTATCCAAAATTCGAAAATAAATTTCATGGCTGAAAGAAAAAATCAAAAAGCCTACATCTTGTGGAGCATATTTTTTGAGGAAAGAGAACCCTACACGTTATAGTTCCCACCCACGCCTTGAAGCATAACCCCCAATATTTGTTTTGGTAGTCCTCACCCAATTTGAATTTTTATTCGTCAGCTTTTATACCATCAATACTCAGGAGGAAAACTGCTAAAATCATACAAAAAATTTGTAATGTACAATTTTGTAATGTACAATATTTTTAATATAACTTTCATTAAGATAATTTTTGCAGATACAATTTGAATTGTAAAACTTTTAAACTATTATGGCTGCTGTAAGTAAGGTTGAGTCTGAACTGAATCTATTATGGTTGCAATTATGTTGATTTTTGAAAAAGATATTTTATCTCAGAGTAAGCTTGGGTGAAATAAAGAGCTGTGTTTTTAGCCAGAAATATCAGGTATATCGAAAAAATGCATTCCTTGGACATTTAAAAAGGGCCTTATATGACAGCAAAGCCTTCCTATGAAGAACTGGAAAGACGGATTCAGGAATTGGAAAAAATTGAATCCGAACTCGAATTTTCCAGGAAAATGTTGCGGGTTTACGAAAAAGCCTCCCTCGGTTATCAATCACTGGATGAAAATGGACATTATATTACTGTCAACCAAAACTGGCAGGATACCCTCGGATACACCAAAGAAGAGGTCATTGGCAAATCTTTTGCAGATTTTATACATCCTGACTGGCGGTATCATTTTAAAGAAAATTTTCCCCGATTCAAGTCTATTGGTGAAATACTAGGGGCTGAATTCGAAATGGTCAAAAAAAATGGGGATCTCATTCTGGTTTCTTTGACCGGTAAAATAAGCAGAGATCAAAAAGGCAATTTTCAGCAGACCCACTGTATCTTTCATGACATCACCGAGCGCAAACAGGCTGAAAAAGTCATAGCTGAAAAAGAAATATTTCTGACCTCATTGCTTAATGCAATACCTATTCCTGTTTTTTATAAAGACAGAGAAGGCATCTACCAGGGATTTAATGAAGCCTA
This sequence comes from Desulfoconvexum algidum, assembly GCF_055382125.1. Taxonomy (NCBI): domain Bacteria; kingdom Pseudomonadati; phylum Thermodesulfobacteriota; class Desulfobacteria; order Desulfobacterales; family Desulfobacteraceae; genus Desulfoconvexum; species Desulfoconvexum algidum. The sequence continues at coordinate 2,109,509 of NZ_AP042394.1, forward strand.
TGAAGCTTTTATGGGAAAAAACAGAGATCAATTGATTGGAAAAAGCGTATTCGATATCAGTCCAAAGGAGCTTGCACCGATATACTATGCTAAGGATAAGGAACTTTTAGACTCTGGGGGAATCCAGCATTACGAGTCAAAGGTTAAAATTGATACTGATAAAATGCGGGATGTGATTTTTGATAAATCGGTTTACACAGACAACAAAGGCAAGGTTATTGGCTTGATTGGAACGGTATTAGATATCACCGAGCGTAAGCGAATGGAAAAAGCCTTGAAGCAAAGTGAGAAACGGTTTAGAGACATGGCCGACCTTCTTCCCGGAGCGATTGTAGAGACCGATGCCGATCTAACAGTCACCTATGTGAACCGGCAAGGATTGAAACTGTTCGGTTATAGTGAGACAGATGTCGCGGCAGGCTTGAATGGTTTGGATTTGATTCATCCCGATGACAGGGTAAAGGCCCTGAAAAGAGTTACAGATCAGTTAGCAAAAAAGACTATCACAGCAACGGAATACAGAGTGATGAAAAAAGACAATGAAAGTTGCTGGGTATTTTTCAACGCTTCTCCAATTTACAAAACAGATCAAATTATTGGTTTTAGAATGGTTTTGACTGACATCACTGAGCGCAAGCAGATAGAAAAGGAGCGCGAAAAGTTAATTGATGAATTGCAGAGTGCCTTTGCCGAAATAAAAACTTTAAAGGGGATTGTTCCAATTTGCTCAAATTGTAAAAAAATCCGAGATGATGCGGGGTATTGGAATAACTTGGAATCGTATATTCAAAAACATTCCGACGCATCATTTAGTCATGGTATCTGCCCTGAATGTTCCGATGAATTATATGGTAAAGAGGATTGGTATATTGATATGAATCAAAACAACGAGGAAAAGGATGAATAAGTCGTTTAATTAAATTTTTTTCAAAATAAAAAGTGAGTATTTTGCCTATTTATGTTACGGGTAAATAACGGATTTCAAACCCCGGACTATTATTAAAAGTCTTGGCATTTTCGAATCAAAGCCCGACACAACATTTTGGGGTTGGGGAAAATCGCCAATAGAGACCGGAGGGGAACCTTAATACATTACTGCCTTGGCGTGGCCTTCCGCAAAATCAGGTAATCATCATATTCTGAAAAATCACTGCACTATAGCAGAGCACCTCTTTCAGGGGGTTGCCATTTTTATGCCGCTTTAGTCTGATGTAGAAACCCTGGCCCTCTGGGCCAGGTCAGAGTGCAGTGGCTTTGCCATCTGTACGACTCAATGTTACTCAATATTCGAAGTTGTCCCCACAACAAACGAGTAAGGAGTAACAAATGAGCCGATTCCAAAAGTTATCACAGACATTATGGTGTTGCCAATACCATATTGTCTGGGTTCCCAAATACCGCTTCAGGATTTTGAACGGTGACGTGGCGAGAGAGGTTGCCAGCTGTATCAGGGCATTTTCAGAGCAAAAAAAGTGCAAAATTGTTGAACTGAATGTTCAAATTGATCATGTCCACTTGCTTGTTAAGGTGCCCCCAAAGATTTCAATCTCAGATTTTATGGGGATTATAAAAGGGCGTACCGCAATCAGAGTGTTCAACAAGTTCAAACATTTAAAATGCAAACCCTATTGGGGTAACAAGTTTTGGGCCCGCGGATACTGTGTTGATACGGTTGGTTTGGACTCTGAGATGATACGAAAGTATGTGAAGTATCAAGAACAAAAAGAAAAACGGGCAGAGCAACGAGACCTGTTCAGCTGAAATTAATTCGGGATAGCTTCCCTTGCCCCCTCAGGGGGCAAGGCATACTAAACCCCTTTTAGGGGTAGCCCAAGGCCTGGCCCTCTGGGCCAGGATATTTACTAATATAAACATAGATTTATACGAAAGGCAGTTTGTAAAAGGGTCGATTGTCCCTATCTCTTTTTTGAGTTTATAATCTATATTTTTTAATGTCTTATTTCATGTGCGATCCTTAGATAACTTTCGGATAGGTTATTGCAGCATAAAAAAGGAGAATGTGATGACACAAATTAAAAAGATGTTCAATAAAGGTGATCGACGGCTAATCAAGGACCGGAGATTCCTGGTGACTGCAAAGAAAACACAGGAAAGGCGGACAGGCTTGAAACGTCGTAACGGATTGGACAGAAGGTATAAGCAGATTCATTTAATCAAAGGCATCAATCGCCGGGTGGGGTGATTTCATATCACAATGTCCTTGGCCCCCATGGGCTTAAAACTAATTGCGTTTACTGGTATTCCCAGGACTCATTCGAGATAAATTAATGGGAGCCCCAGATCTGGTATTTTTTTTAGATTGCTTTGTTGCATTGGAACCCAATTTCAGATAATTTGACCATGATTTAATTCTTATATTTCATATCGGCCGGCCACTTTTTTTTAGGAGAGTAAAGTTGAGAGCAATCAATTGTTTTTTCCACGCAGCATATCAATCTGTTTATCAAGGGGTGTTAATTCTTGTTTTTACCCTTGCTCTTATGCCGCCCTGCCATGCAAAGGAGGGCGTCTATATTCCTGAATTGCTTGCTCCCTGGGTTGACTGGGTACTCCATGACAAACGAGAACAAGTGGAATGCGTTCCCCAGTATAACAATGGTGATATGGTTCTGTGTGCCTGGCCCTCGGAGTTGAACCTGGTGTTGAATAACCAGGGGGGAAGTTTTGGGCAGTCCTGGCGTGTGCACAGCGAAAGCTGGGTGGCACTGCCCGGCAATAGCAGCCAATGGCCGGGAAAGGTTCAGGTTGACGGAACCCCCTGGATTGTCGTTCAGAAGAACCAGCGGCCGGGAATTGAACTTCCTTTGGGAAACCATCGGGTAACCGGCAGTTTTACCTGGCTAAAACTGCCCGAGAATCTTCAGATCCCACCAGAATCCGGCCTTGTCTCGGTGAGGGTCAACGATCAGAAAATTCAATTCCCCAATCTTGATCTGTCCGGCCGATTATGGCTCAAACAAGTTCAGGCAGAAGAAAAAATTGAGAACCGGTTGAAAATTGAGAGTTTCAGGCTGATAAAAGATACCATCCCCTGTGAGGTTCTGCTGCATTTTACCCTTAATGTGGCAGGTGTTGCCCGGGAAATTACCATGGGGCCTTTGTACCCACAGGAGAGCTTTACTCCCCTTTCATTAAAAAGCCCTTTGCCTGCTAAGCTTGAACAGGACGGCAGACTGCGTATTCAGGTGCGGCCGGGCAAGTTTCAGATACAATTGGGTCTGCGGCATATGGGGGTGTTAAACAAGCTTGCCTTTCATCCCCCTGAAGATGGGAATTGGCCCGGGCAGGAAATCTGGTCATTTGCGGCCCGGCCGGATTTACGGCTGGTTGAGATCCATGGGGTTTCCCCGGTGGACCCCCTCCAGACATCCATGCCCAGGGACTGGCATCAATATCCTGCCTACCGGCTCGCCCCGGGTGAATCCATGGAATTTCAACAGATTAAACGGGGGGATCCGCATCCGGCACCGGATCAACTGACATTGAACCGAAACCTCTGGCTTCGGTTTGATGGATCCGGGTATACGATTCAGGATACCATCAAGGGTCAGAAAAATACCAATTGGCGATTGGAAATGGATCCGGGCATGACCCTTGGCCGGGTGGCTGTGGATGGAAGCGAACAATTGATTACCCGGCGAAAGGGGTCAGAAAGGGCAGGGGTAGAACTTCGCAATGGGAGGGTAAATCTTGTGGCCGACAGTCTTTACCAGGGCGCTATATCCGCCCTTCCCGCCACGGGCTGGGACCATGATTTTCAACAGGTAAAAGGCCGATTGTTTTTGCCGCCGGGCTGGAAATTATTAAATGCTGCCGGCATCGACAATATCCCCCGCACCTGGATTAAACAATGGACTCTGCTGGATTTTTTCATTGTGCTTATTTTTACCATTGCCCTGGCCAAACTTTTTTCTACCCCCCTGGCCGGAGTTGCCTTTGTCACCCTGGTCTTGACCTATCATGAACCAGGGGCACCGCTATATGTCTGGCTGGCGCTATTGATCGGTTTTGCCCTGCTCAAATACCTGCCCGATGGAAAATTTAAAACAGCGGTTAAATTTTATCAGGGAGTGACCATGATTTGCCTTATTTCTATTGTGGTTCCCTATACCGTTGATGCCCTGCGGATCGGTATGTATCCCCAGCTGGAAAGACCCTGGACCTCCATGGGCGAAATCGCTGGCCGCAGGGCACAAGTCTTGCCCGGGCAGATGGATATGGTGCAGGAAATGGCTGCCCAGCCCCAGCTATCCAAGTCAGTGGCCAGGCTTTCTAACTTTGCAAACCAAAAGAAGCAGGCAGCTTTAAACTCTCAATTGTCCGATAAAGAAGCCGGCTATTATGGTTCCCAGGTGATGCAGCATGATCCCAAAGCCCTTACCCAGACAGGGCCGGGTTTGCCCCGGTGGCTTGCCTTTGATACAATCAACTTTAGCTGGTCAGGACCGGTTACAAGGGATCAGTTTGTCTCGTTTACCCTGATTGGCCCGACGCTAAATTTGGTGTTGGCCTTTGTGCGGGTGTCGCTTATTTTGCTGCTGGCCCTGGGCATGTTGGGTATCTCCTACAGGCCTAAAAAAGGCCTTGGCTTCTCCGGGATGAAATCATTAAAGATATTTTCGTTTCTGGCGCTTTTTTTATTGAGCCCCGCCCTGGCACAAACCACTGAAATTCCGTCTTCGCAATTATTGGATGAATTGGCAGATCGGCTGCTTGAACGAGCGGATTGTTTTCCAAATTGCGCCGATATTTCAGATATTCATATCCGCATTGACCCGGATCTGCTTTCCCTATCGGTTCAAATAGACGCAGCTCTTTCTTCGGCCATCCCCATCCCATCCCATACAGATTACTGGTTGCCCAGCAAGGTCTCCATGGACGGTATTCCTGCCCAGGGCCTTTTGCGCCTGGGACAAAATTTGTGGGTGACGGTGCCAAAGGGCAAGCATCTTTTGACCCTGGAAGGAGCTATCCGCAAACAAAATTTGCTGCAGCTGCCGTTCCCCTTAAAGCCCCACAGGGTGAGTATCAAGGCTGTGGGCTGGTCCGTGGAGGGGGTGCATCCCGACGGCAAGGTGGACGCCCAATTGCAGTTTAAACGGATCGCAAAACAGGATAATCCCCGTCAGGAAATATTGGAAACCGGCATCCTCCCCCCCTTTGTACGGGTGGAGCGAACCCTTCTTTTGGGGCTTGTCTGGAAAGTTCAAACAAGGATACACCGCATCAGCCCTGTTGGTTCAGGCGTTGTTCTGGATATTCCCCTTATCGTGGGAGAGTCGATAACAACACAGGGGATTCGGGTTTCACAAGGGGTTGCCAAGATCACCCTGGGGGCTGATCAGACAGATCTTGGCTGGGAGTCTTTTTTAGAACCTACGGATCAGATCCGGCTTGTCCACAAACAAACCTCCGCTTGGACGGAAGTCTGGAAGGTGGATGTCAGCCCCATATTTCATCTGGCATATGAGGGGATTCCGGTTATCCTCCATAAAATTGGAACCCGCTGGTATCCCACCTGGCATCCATTGCCCAAGGAGACGGTCACCCTGAAAATCAGCCGGCCAGCCGGAATTGAGGGGCAAACATTGACCATTGAAACGAGCCATCTTGAATTACATCCGGGCCGGAAAACCACGGCGGCATCCTTGGCCCTATCCATCAAGAGCAGCCAGGGCGGGCAACATCTTCTTACACTGCCGGCCACGGCCCAATTGCAAGAAATCAGGATCAAGGGAAAACGTGTCCCCATAAGACAAGACGGCCAGCAGGTGATGCTTCCCATCATTCCCGGTCAGCAAAATATTGCCCTAAAATGGATTGAATCAAAGTCGATGACATCCCTATACCAAAGTTCCCGTGTTGATCTGGGGGCTGCCAGTGTGAATGCCAGCGTGGACATTTATCTTCCGGCCAACCGCTGGCCCTTGTTTGTGGGTGGGGAGCAATTGGTGGGCCCTGCCGTTCTTTTCTGGTCTGTTATCATCATTATTTTTCTGGGGGCGTTGGGCCTGTCAAAAACCGGATGGGCAGGCCTAAAATTTTATCATTGGTTTTTACTGGGCATCGGTATGTCCATGAGCAATCTTATGGCCTGTCTTATTGTTGTGGGGTGGTTGATTGCCCTGGATCGGAAAAATAAAGTGATTCACCTTGAGGGCCTTGGGTTTAACCTGGTACAAACCGGCCTGGCACTTTTGACCCTTGCGGCTCTGGGGTCCCTGGTTTTTGCCATTTCCAATGGATTGCTGGGCCATCCGGATATGAATATCATGGGCAATGGATCCAACAGTTCACTTTTAAGATGGTACCAGGATGTGAGTGGCCCCATACTCCCGGAGGCCTGGGTGTTTTCAATCCCCATGCTGGCGTATCGAATTGCAATGCTGGCCTGGGCCCTTTGGTTATCCTTCTGGCTTGTGGGGATTTTAAAATGGGGGTGGCAACAATTTATGCTGCCAACGCTTTGGTACCGTTTGCCGCCCAGAATTAAGAAAACGGCTAAAAAAGAATCACCCCAAACGGAAAGGACAGATCCTTCCGGTGCGTCTGACAAATTACCATGATTAAATATGAATGGCGGTGGTTATATATCGATTGCTGATGGTTTTCATGGAGGTGGTTAGAAAAAAATATAAAAATAAATATTGTCAAATAAAGCCTGTCACCAAGCATTTCTTATCATATATTTTTCTTTTAAGGCCACGGTTTTTTTGGGGTTGCACGGTTTTTGCTATTCTACTTTTTGAATGAAAAATTTTAAAGTTTAAGGAGGCCTGTGATGGAAAAAAGAGACTATTTGAAAAATTTTTTGAGATGTTGCTGTGTGTCAGGTATTTTGTTAGGGTTGGCATTTCCTTCCTTTGGCTGGGCTTCCGAAGCTGAGTCTTGGAAAAATTTAAAATTCAGTATTCAAATATTTTCCATCCCGGAAAACTTCAGTCTGGAACAGATGTCTTTTTCTTACAATGGGCTTGCGGGTCGCGGGAAATCACCAAGTATTAATTCGGCTGGGATGGCCTCCCAGGAACGCGTAATTCCGGCCAATCCATTGGTTGACCTTTCAGAGCCCAATACCTTAAATAGCCGCATACGCGAGATCGGGGCATTCCTCCTCCAATATATAAATGTTGATAGTCCGACCTATACAGGACAAGGGGAACCAGAATTAGTAACCCCCGGTCGCCCCAAGGATCAAAAGATATCTTTTGAGTTTGAGTCAACCCCTTCGAATTTCAGCGGGGCGGTTCTGTTCACCATGAATATTTGATGGTGTTTGGTATTTTTCCGGGAAATGGCAGCGTCTTTCCTGACTTTTTTACGCAGTTCTTAATAGGAGACGTCCGACGCATGATGATATACTTAACCCAGTCAGAGAGGATGATTTCAATCTTAATCATGGCTTCGGTGACGGTAACGATTCTTTTAGACAGCATTCTTTTTGGTTATTTGATTGTATCGCATCTATAGCAGCGTTTCTGATTGAAAAACGGGCCATGGATTCTAAACATTCCCTTTCGTTTTATTTGCATATTTGGTTAAGTTTTGAACCTAAAGCACCGATCTGATAGGAAATAAAAAAAAAGGGGGATATACCATGGTTTCCGTGCAAACAAACCTATCTGTTTTATCTGCCATCAGGGACGGTTCTTTTCAGACATCCAGCCCGGCTGTAAATAAAAACACTAAATTGAAAGCAACCCAAAATGAAATTTTTCAGTTTAGCTCTCAAATTAAAACAGATACCTGGCAAAACTTAAGGGATCAGAGCGCCATCCTTCATTTTAATCAGCTGAACACAGCGGATAAATCTTCATTATTTTATAAGAATACGCCTATTTCAGAACTCTCTTCCGATGAAGCCACTGCGCTTGTTCAAGAGGATGGTTATTTTGGAATTGATAAAACCTCCCAGCGGATTATCGATTTTGTGATAAAGGGTGCCGGAAATGATATCGAGAGGTTAAAGGCTGGAAGAGAAGGCGTCCTGAGAGGGTTTAGTGAGGCGGGTAAGGCCTGGGGAGGAGATCTTCCGGATATAAGTTATAAAACGATAGAAAAATCCATAAAAGCCCTGGACGACCGAATCGCTGAGCTGGGTGGAGACCCTGCGAAAATAACGGCCTGAATTATTTTCTTAAAAAAGTGTTGCATTTTTTAAACAGACATGTCAGATAAATAATCGTGTTAGGAAAAAGATCGTTGAGTAAATATCGGGTAACTAGGACGATGATGCATGGTAGAAAATAAAATTGACATTTTGCTTAAAAGAATTTTGAACGCAACCGGGATCAGTTCCCAGGCAGAACTTGCAAAAGAACTTGGTATCAACCGATCCGGCATCACCCACGCAAGAAATAAAAACAATATTCCGGAAAAATGGATTGTTAAGCTCTACCGAAGGTTTAAGTTTAATCCTGAGTGGATAGAAACCGGCGTGGGGCCGGTTTTTCTAAATACTAAGCCCACCAATGACATCGCCTATAAACAGATACCCAAGGTGGCGGCTCGGCTGTCAGCCGGGACCGGCTCCTTTGAATGCGGTGAGGAAATTACACAATATTTGTCTTTTCAGGCCGCCTGGCTTGCCAGAAAGGGGCCTGCCGCCAGTATGGTGGCCATGGAAGTCTTTGGGAACAGCATGGAACCGGTTATTCGGGAAGGTGATACCGTTCTCATTGACCAGTCACAGAAAGCCATAATGGCAGGGGCTATCTATGCCGTGGGGGTGGAGGATACCATTTTGGTCAAACGGTTGGAAAAACATCCGGACAAACTTGTTTTGTCCAGCGATAATAAAGATTTTGAACCTATTTATTTGGAAGCCGATATGTTGTCAAAGGTCCGGATATTGGGCAGAGTGATCTGGAGTTCCAGGGAATACAGATAGTTTTTTGTGTTAGATTTTTTTTGACGGGTGTGTTTAGTTTTTTCAACAAGAGATGAATTTTTTAAACAAAAAGGAGATGTTATGCAACTGACAAAAAAAAATATATACAATAGGTGTGCCATGGGGTTGACTGCTCTGATTTGGGTTTTTGGGTTGCTTGCTGCCGGAAGTGACAGTATATATATGCCCTGGTTGAATGTTGTGGGCGCCATTATTTTTTTGTTGGCAAGTCTTTGGCTTGGCCGGACGCTTCCCGGGCTTGAGGCATCCAATCTTGAGGCATCCAATCTTGAGGCATCCAATAGGGTTGTTTCGTCTCCCGTGTCAGTGAGGACAAAGGGTCTTGCAACAACTTTTGTGAAAAAACAAAATTCCCGTTTTGTGCAAAAACAAAATTCCCGAGTTAATACCCGTTATACCGGCGGGTGGAGTACGGTGTGATTTTTTATACGAAAATGGTTTCATAACGGCAATATGCAAACGGCCAGGATTAAAATTTGTAATTATTATAATTGATTCCATAATATATATGAAAAATTAATATAATTTTTTGAAGTATACCCCTTAAAATTTTCGCAAAATTTCAGAAAACACATGTTTTCCTAAATGAATAAGTATCCAGTTTACAATAGGTATACATTCTGCTACAAGTAAACCGTGTTTTATTTGTTTTGTTTATGTGATTGAGTGTGCAGTTTGTTATGTAACAAGCTGTCCTTTTTTTGAACAGGACGGCGTTAAAACAATTTAAGGGGAACAATATATGAGTTTTCAAGCCAAGCTTTCCTCCGGGGAATTTGCCGTACTCGCAGAAATGGATACCCCCAAGGGAATCGACATCGCTGATCTGATTACCAATGTAAGATATTTGAAATCAAGAGTTGATGCCATCGCAATCCCGGATATGGACAATGGCGTCATGCACATGAGTGCATTGGGCGGAGGGGCGCTTATCCGTCAACAGGGGGTTGAGCCCCTTATCCATGTTTATGGCCGAGATCGTAACAGAATGGCTCTCCAGGGTGACCTTTTGGCTGCTCATATTCTTGGGATCCATAACCTTCTGGTCGTTCAGGGCGAGGATATGGCCAATGGGGATCACCAGGATGCAACGGAGGTCAATGACCTGAATGAAATCGCTTTGCTCCAGATGATTAGTTCCCTGACCCGGGGAACGGACATGGCCGGGTTTGAACTCAAGGGAATTCCTAAATTTACCATCGGGTGTGCCATTGCACCCATTGCAGACGATGCACAACTCAAGCGAGAGGTGGCCGCTGCACAGAAAAAAATCGATGCAGGTGCCCAGTATATAATGTTGCCGCCTGTGTTTGATATGAACTTTTACACCCAGATGATCGATGCATTCAACTCTTTAAGTGTCCCGGTGATCGCCTCTGTTTTTCTTTTGAAAAATGTGGGTATGGCCCGTTACATTTCCATTAATGACCCCAATTCCCGACTTTCAGAGGATACTATCCGCCGCATTCGAGGTTCAAAAGACCGCGAGAATGAATGCATTGACATTGCAGGTGAAATTATCCGTTCTGTAAAGGGAGCAGCACAGGGAATAAAGATTTCAGCTCTTGGTTGGGAAGACCGGTTACCGGCCATCCTGGATCGTGCCGGTCTTTAGGAAAACAAAAATTAACCCATTTTCCGTTTGCTATTTGTATGGGGTCATACAAGTGACGGATATCCATAATTAAATTATAGGTTACACATGCAAAATCTTGATAAAAAAGACGATAAGCAGTCCGACAAAGACCGTGTGCTTGTTATCGGCGGCGGTGTCGGAGGCATTCGGGCAGCACTTGATCTGGCCGAATCCCGGCGTGATGTACTGCTCATTGACAAGTCGTATAGTATTGGCGGTTTAATGACACAGCTGGACCGCACTTTTCCCACCAATAATTGTGATCTTTGTACGGTGGCACCAGATTTATCTGCCAGCGGCAGGGACCGTTATTTGGAAGTGAAACCCATGACCCGGGTTGAACGACTCACAGGGGTTGCAGGGGATTTTACGGCAACTCTGGTCACAGAGCCCCGCTTTATTGATATCGATAAATGTACGGGTTGTGGGGAGTGTGCCCAAAAATTTCCCGAGGCAGTGAGGTTTACCCCTGGCCTTGACCCAAGAGCACCTACTTGCATGAGGTATCCCCAGGCAACGCCCTATGCCTTTTCCATTGACATGGACAAGGTAGAGGATATTGCTGAACTTCAAAAAGTGTGCAAGGCCAACGCCATTCTTGCCGAGGATAAAACAACCCAAACGGATATTAAAGTGGGATCAGTGGTATTGAGCGTGGGGGCAGACCTTTTTAATCCTGATGTTCTGGACAATTATGGCGGCGGGAAGTATCCCAATGTGGTGACCGGTCTTGAATATGAGCGGATCATGTCGGCTTCCGGTCCTTTCCAGGGAAGTCTTGCCCGGGTATCGGATCGTAAACGGCCCAAAAAAATTGCCTGGATCCAATGTGTGGGGTCCCGGGGGATTAACAAGGGTGATGTGACTTATTGTTCAGGCGTCTGCTGTATGTATGCTCTGAAAGAGGCGATCGTTACCAAGGAACGCTTTGAGGAAGAGATTGAAACAACTATTTTCTACATGGACATGCGGACCTACGGAAAAGATTATGAACGCTATTTCAACCGGGCAAAAGATGAATACAATGTCCGCATGATCCGTTCCCGGCCCCATTCCATTATTGAAAATACAAAGACCCACGATCTTTCCCTCACTTATGCTTTGGAGGAAGAGGCGTTACAGACAACTGAAGAGTTTGATATGGTGGTCCTTTCGACCGGCTTTCGGGTCGGGGATGCTACCATTGACCTGGCGAATAAGCTGGGAATAGAGCTCAATGAACATAACTTTGCCCAAACCGATCATTTCAATTCTGTCAAAACATCCAGACCCGGCGTTTATGTCTGCGGTGTCTATGAAAGTCCCAAAGATATTCCTGAAACCATTGTCCAGGCAAGTGCTGCTGCCGCCATGGCGTCTGCCGATCTGCCCACAATTCTGGCCGAAGACCGGGTGGATGATTTATTTCCTCTGGAACGGGATGTTTCGGCAGAAGCCGTAAAAATTGGGGTTTTTGTCTGTGATTGTGGTGTTGATATAGGCGGGGTGGTGGATGTCGGCAAGGTAATTGAGTATGCAAAGACAAATTCCGATGTAGCCGTTGCCAAAGCGGTCGGCTACGGTTGTTCCGCCGAATCCATGGTCCAAATTGAATCCTTGATTTTAGAACATGGGCTTAACCGGGTGGTCATTGGTGGCTGTTCCCCAAGAACCCATGAAAGTAAATTCCAGGATCTTTTAAGGCGGGTGGGTCTGAACCGATATCTGGTGGAAATTGTTAATCTGCGGGATCAGAATACCTGGCCCCATAGAGGGCAACCGGAACTTGCCCAGGAAAAAGCTTATAAGCTTCTCCAGATGGGTATCAGCGGTGTTCGTAAAAATCATCCGCTCATGGACAATACCCTGCCCATGAGTCAAAATGCCCTGGTAGTCGGTGGCGGTGTTACCGGTATGACGGCGGCTTTGAAGCTGGCAGAGCAGGGGGTTCGAACCTATTTGATAGAACGGGCACCCGCCCTTGGGGGGCTTGCCCAATCCATCAGTAAAACCATTGAAGGCGATGATGTGGGTGCTTTTATCACCGATTTGGTTGAACGGGTGACGGCACATGAAAATATTCATGTGATGACACGCTCCATCATTGTGGATCACAGCGGAATGCCGGGTTTGTTTAAAACCGGTATTCATACCGGGGTTCGCATGACTTATATGCAGATTGACCATGGGGTTACCATTCTGGCAACCGGTGCCCTTGCCAACCGGCCAAAGGAATATGGTCTGGACAGCTTAAACGGGGTTGTCACCCAGCTGGAACTGGATTCTCTTCTGGACGCTGATACAGATAAAATTGCTGCCATGGAACAGGTGGTCATGATTCAATGTGTGGGCTCAAGGGAAGAGAGCAATCCTAATTGTTCCAGGATTTGCTGCCAGGCTGCTATTAAAAATGCCCTTCGGATCAAGGAAATCAATCCTGAAACAGATATTTTTGTGTTGTACCGGGATATCAGAACCTATGGATTCCAGGAAGATTATTATAGAAAAGCCCGGGATCTCGGGGTGAAGTTTATCCGGTTTTCATTGAAAACAAAACCGGTTGTCAGGGAGGAAGACGGCAAACTGTATGTCAGCGTCCATGATTTTATTCTGGGGCAGACCATTGAGATAGAGGCCGATTGTCTGGCCTTGAGTACAGGGCTTGTCGCCGATGATGAAACAACGGAAGATCTTGCCATGATTTTTCATCTGCCAAGAACCGAGGATCATTATTTTTTGGAAGATCATGTGAAATTACGGCCGATTGACATGGCGGTCAGGGGATTCTTTATTGCCGGTACCATCCATTCCCCCAAGACCATACGCGAAAGTATTACCCAGGCCCTGGCTGCTGCAGGGCGCGCCCAGACCCTTTTGTCTAAAAAGGAAATCAATTTGGGAGCGGCTGTTGCCCATGTGGACACCAATAAATGTGCTTCCTGTCTGATCTGTGTAAGGGCATGTCCCTTTGGTATTCCCTTTATCAATGCCGACGGGTATTCACAGATAGATCCCGACAAATGCCAGGGATGCGGTATCTGTGCGGCAGAGTGTCCGGCCAAAGCGATTCAGCTGATGGCCTATGAAGATGATCAGATTTTGGCGAAATTAGATGGCTTATTTGAGAGGGTTAATTAATGGAAAATTTTGAACCGGAAATTGTTGCATTTTGTTGTCACTATTGTGCATACACTGCAGCAGATATGGCCGGAAGCAAAAGAATATCATATCCGCCCAATGTAAAAATCATCCGGGTGCCCTGCACAGGCAAGGTGGATGCGATTCATATAATGAAAGCCCTGGAAAAAGGGGCTGACGGGGTATACGTGGCAGGATGTCTTGAAGGAGACTGTCATTTTAAAACCGGTAATACCCGGGCCAGTCATCGGGTGATCCAGGTCCAAAAAATTTTGGAAGACCTGGGATGGGAAACGGACCGGGTGGCCATGATTAATATGTCCGCCGGAATGGGAGAACGTTTTGCTCAGACAGCCCTTGAATTTACCGAAAAAATAAGGAATATGGGCCCGAGTCCCGCAAAACAAAGGAAACCTGAACCCCAGGCTGTCAGTTAAATATAAAATATTTGGAGAGAAAAAATGATAACAGCAGAACAAAAACCAATGCAGGAAATAATCCGGTATATGGCGCCATACAAAAAAATTCTTTTGATTGGGTGTAATGAATGTGTCACTGTCTGTGCTGCCGGTGGGAGAAAAGAGGTGGGGTTGTTGGCCTCTGCCCTTCATCTCAACAGTCTCAAAGAGGGCCGGACGATTGATATAAAAGAAATTACCCTGGAAAGGCAATGTGATCCCGAGTATGTTGAAGAATTGAACGCCTATATCGATGACGCCGATGCGGTTTTGTCCATGGCCTGCGGGTGCGGCGTTCAGACCATTGCCGAACGTTACAAAAAGGCCCATGTTTATCCTGCGGTCAACACCAAATTTATGGGGGCATCTCTTAGCCAGGGGGTTTGGGCGGAAAGATGTCAGGGCTGTGGCGATTGCATGTTGGGAATCACCGCAGGGATCTGTCCTATTTCTCGATGCTCAAAAAGCCTTTTAAATGGTCCCTGTGGCGGGTCGTCAAATGGTAAGTGCGAAATCGGGGAGGACACCGATTGCGCCTGGTGTCTGATCTGGGAGCGCCTCAAGGAGCTTGGCCTTCAGGATCGGTATGAGGAATTGGTTGAGGCAAAAGACTGGAGACCTGCCGGCGGTGCCGGACCCAGAAAAATTATCAGAGAGGATTTGGCATTATGAAAACGGAAAGCAGACTGGAAAAAGTATTGACATCTGGGGCAATGGCAGTTACTTCCGAGGTGGGACCCCCAAGGGGCGTTAATGCTGAGATTGTAAGAACCAAGGCAAATATGATCAAAGACCATGTGGACGGCATTAATGTCACTGACAACCAGACCGCCATGGTCAGAATGTCCTCCATGGCTGCCGGAGTTATCATCAAACAGATGGGGCTTGATCCCATTATTCAGATGGTTACAAGGGATCGAAACCGTCTGGCCTGTCAGAGTGAAATTATTGGTGCGGCCGCTTTTGGCATTGATACCATGCTTTGTCTTTCCGGAGATCATCCCAAATTTGGGGATCACGCCCAGGCCAAGGGCGTTTATGATATTGATTCGATTCAGTTGATCCAGTGCGTGAAAAAAATGCGGGATGAAGGAAAGTTCCAGGGCGGAGCCGAAATGAAAGGAAGTCCACAAATGTTCATAGGGGCTGCTGCCAATCCCTTTGCCGATCCCTTTGAACTTAGGGTCATGCGGCTGGCTAAAAAAGTGAAAGCCGGTGTTGACTTTGTCCAGACCCAGTGTATTTTTAACCTTGATAAATTTGAAACATGGATGGATGGTGTGGAAGAGAGGGGACTGGATGATCAGGTTCATATTCTTGCTGGTATCACCCCCATGAAATCAGTTGGCATGGCACGGTATATGAAAAACAGGGTTCCGGGTATGGATGTGCCTGATGACGTGATTAAACGGATGGCTGGGGTCAGCAAGGAACAGCAGCCTGAAGAAGGGATCAAAATTGCTGTGGAATCCATGGAGAGACTCAAGGAAAGAAAGGGGGTCCACGGATTTCATATTATGGCCATTGAATGGGAAGAGCGGGTGGCCGAGATCGTTGAAAAAGCAGGAATGTACCCAAGGCCCCAGGTTTAAAAGATCAGGTTTAAAAGATCAGGTTAAAAAATCAGGTTTAAAGAATAGGTGAATTTAAGTCCCTGTTTTACTACAACAAAAGGAGACATTAATATGAGCGAGAAAAAACTCATTCTAGTTGTTGATGATGATCCGGATCTGGTGGAAGCCGTATCCATGAAACTTGAAGCCAAGTCCTACCGGGTTGAAAAAGCCTATGACGGTGTGGAAGCCATGGATAAGATAAAATTAGAAAAACCAGCTGTTGTGATTCTTGACGTCATGATGCCCCGGAAAAATGGGTGGGAAGTCTGTGATGAGATTAAAAATAGCAAGGAGCTCAAAGACATTGCAGTGGTTTTGCTGACCGCTGTTGCAGATTCTGTAAAAACAACCAGCTATACCCATCATGACGGGAAAACCACCCTCGCCGATGATTATGTCCCCAAACCCATCGATTTGGATGAACTCATGGAGATCGTGGGGGATCACTGTAGTTAAGGCCTTTTGTTTGAACAACTTGGTGAGCCCGGTTGGAAATAAATAGGGGAAGGCCTAAACCGCCTTCCCCTACTATTGTATCCTAGGATACTAGAGGTGTGTTTATATCATTTCCCATGAGCCTTCCTCAAATAAGAATTAATGGGATTCGTCTGGGTTCCAGGCTGAATCAGGTCATTCAAACCTCTGTTGATGGAGAGGCCAGTCCCATTATCTCGCCGTTTTATAAACTCCTGGCACAGGACCGGATCAATATCGTATCCTTAGGGCTTCGGACCGATGCTTCTGGAACATCTATATTTTGTTGTCACGACTTACCGTCTGGTTGTAAATTTGAGTGTAAATCTGATATAAGAAAAGAAGTCGCCCTGGGCAGTACAGAACCACAGTTTTGTATTGTTTCCAATGTCTGCACGGTGTCGGTCTATCCGCACAATGCAAGTTTAAATACCCTGGGGCTTTTAATGGGGCTGTTTGGAAAATATGGGGTTTCATTTCAACAGATGGTATCTTCCCATGCCATGATTTCTTTTATCATCAACAGATCCGACCAGGAACGCGTTTTAACATTTCTTGAGCAGGAATTTGATCTTCCCCCGACCCATATCCCCTTTGGGCAATTTGAAAATGAGAACACTGAATTTGTCAAAAAACGATATCCGGAAACCCGTGCCACCTATGTTGAGCAAAGGATAAAAACCTATGGGATAAAATTGGATGCCGGGCTGGAAATGTTTGAAATCTCTTTTAACCCAAAGGTTAAGAACCATCTGGAGGTCTGCGGCAATGGGTTGCAGCAGTTGGGCAGGTCCGGGGAAAAATTTTATTTTACCGCTGTCATGACACAAAACAGTGATATGGCGCATCTGTATTGCCTGACCGACCCCCTGGCTTTCCAGGATAGGCAATCCTTTTTTTCCCGGGACAAGGTGACCCGGGGGCTCGCTGTTTGTTCATCGGTTTCTGTTGATCTTATCAGTTTTCATGGTCCCCATTTCGGGGATCGGTTTGGCATCTTTAACACCGCCATGTCGTGTTTAAATGCTGCTAGTATTCCTGTTTTGCTGGCCGGTTGCACCGGTTCCAGCATTTTCATGGCCCTGCCGGATTCTTTGGGGCAAAAGGCCTTACCTGCACTGGCTGAAGGATTTGAAAACCCATGACATCTGATCCCAGATTTGAACCGGAAGAACTTTTTTGGCGGGCCCGTATTTTTGATTCCCTTTCCTATCCCAGTGTGGTGATTGCTCCGGATAAAAGCCTGGTGGGCGCCAATAAGAAGTTTTATGATACCTATCACCTTTCCAATGAAGACCTTATCGGCAAAAAGTGTTTCCATTCTTTTTTGTACAAGGATACCCCCTGTGACTCCAAGGACTGCTCAATTTCAAAGGTTCTTGAAAATAAGGCCATGTACTCCTATACGGTTAAACACCAATACAAATGGGAAGAACGGGTTTTTTCACCGATTTTTGATGATGAGGGGGAGGTGGCCTTTGTTATCTTCAGTATCCGGGATATTACCCGGACCAAATCCCTTGAGAATCAGCTTATCGGGGTAAAAGAGTTCATCAGCCGGGTAATTTATTCCTCTGCTTCCGCTATTGTGGCGGCTGACCGCCAAGGCAACATTGAATTGATGAATTCGGTGGCAAAGGAATTGTTTGGGGATTATAACGGGGGGGAGGGCAAGATCAAACATACGGAGCAGCTCTACCCGCCGGGGAAAGCCAAGGAAATCATGCAAATGCTCCGGAATGAAAAAATCGGGGGTAAGGGAAAGCTGCTTATCCCCAGGACCACCATTGTCAACGCCAGGGGTGAAGAGATTGAGGTGGAAATGTCTGCAGCCATTATCTATGATGATACGGGTGAAGAATCTGCCACCATGGCCATTTACAATGACCTGAAAGACAAAATCAAGGTTGAACGAGAGCTCAAGTATACCCAGAAGCAATTGGCACAATCAGAAAAAATGGCATCCCTGGGTCAGCTGGCCGCAGGTGTTGCCCATGAAATTAATAATCCCCTCACAGGCGTGTTGTTCTATGCCAGTCTCTTGTTGGAAAGACAGGATTTAGATGAGGGGGCAAGAGAAGACCTTGGCTATATTGTGGAAGATGCAAATCGATGTAAAAATATTGTTAAAAGTCTTCTGGTATACAGTCGCAGTGCAGATTCCAACAAAAATATTGTCCAGATTAATGAAATTGTGGAACAGAGTTTGATACTGATTCGAGATCAGAAAAAATTTCGGAATATTAAAATTATCCGGTATTTAGCAGATGGAATGATGCTGATCAATGCCGATACCAATAAGCTCAACCAGGTGGTTATAAATCTTATTATCAATGCCGCCGATGCCATGAAGGGGAGCGGAAAAATTACCCTCAATACCTATAGAGACAAGCTCCATAAAAAGGTTTTTCTGGAAGTCAAGGACACCGGGGGAGGAATTGAGAGGGAAAATTTATCCAAGATCTTTGATCCGTTTTTTACCACAAAGGAAGTGGGGAAAAGTACGGGGTTGGGCTTGAGCATTGTTTACGGTATTATAGAAGAGCATGGCGGCAAAATCAGTGTTAAAAAAACAGGAGGCAAGGGAACCACTTTTGTCCTGGAGTTTCCCTTGTTTGTCCCGGAAGAAGAAGGGCTGGCATTGTGCGGACCTCGCTAATAAAATGGGAATATGGTAAAGTGGGTATCATTGGATTAAAATTGCCCTAGGGCCCAAGGATTGGAAAAATAGTGGAATCTAAAAATATAGAAGCTGAATCTGAAAATAGGGTACCTGGTGTCTCTTTGAAGCAGATTGTTAAAGATGTTTTTTTTCAGCCCCGTGTGCTGGTGGTGGATGACGAAGAACGGATTCAAAAGGCGTGTCAGCGGTTGCTCTCCCAAGAGGGCTGTGAGGTAGATGTCGCCCAGAACGGAATTCAGGGGCTTAAGATGATTGAGGAACGGCACTATGACATTGTGCTTTTGGACCTGATGATGCCAGGAATGTCCGGGTTGGATGTTCTTTCCGATCTTAAATCACGGCATCCGGATACAGTGGTTATTATTATCACCGGATATGCCACCCTGGAGCATTCCATAGAAACCATGAAAAAAGGGGCATTTGATTTTTTATCAAAACCCTTTGCTCCCCAGGAACTTCGGATGGTGATTTCCAAGGCCATTGAATTTATCCGGAATCTCCAGGACATTACCACGGAAAAATCCCGGATGCGGGTGATGATAAATACCATCAGGGATGGTGTCTTAACAACCGACCACCAGAAACGGATTGCCCTTGCCAATCCGGCCTGCTTAAAAATGTTGGGGTGTCATAAACAATCGGTCCTGGGAAATCTTGTGTCCGACATCTTTGATGAACCCACTGTCCTTGGTATGATTGACAAGGCCATTGCACAGCCCAAGGAGATGTTTTCAGAAATCACCGAAGAGATTTGTGTGCCCATGGGAAACGGGGGAGAGGATCTCATCATCGGTGTCCGGTGCATTCCTTTTCGGGACCGGTTGCATCGAAACCTGGGTACGGTGACCGTTTTTCATGATATCACGGCCCTTAAAAAAGAGGACCAGCTCAAATCGGATTTTGTTTCCATGGTGGCCCATGAAATTAAAAGTCCTTTAAATTCAGTTCTCATGCAGTTGAATGTGGTCATGGACGGGCTGGCAGGGGAAGTTAGCGAGAAACAAAAAGAAATTCTCACCCGAAGTTCCGCTAAAATCAAGTCCCTGACCGAATTGGCAACAGAGCTTTTAGATCTTTCTAAAATTGAATCAGGATTGATTAATCAGGAACGCGAAGAATTGAACCTGGAAGAATTGATCAAGGAGCATGTAAGCCTTTACCGGGGCGAGGCAGATGAAAAATCCATTTGTTTGACAGGCCGTCCTTGTGAAAAGGACCTTTTTATCATGGGAAATCGGCTCAATATAGAAGAGGTCTTGTCCAACCTGATTTCCAATGCCATACGGTATACGCCTGCCGGGGGAAAAATTGAGGTCTGGGCCGATAAAGCCAGTGACTGCATAAGGATTCATGTGGCAGATAACGGCCTGGGAATTCCCGCCGATGCACTGGGAGATATTTTTGATCGATTTTATCGGGTGAAAAACGAAAAAACCCGGTATATCAACGGAACAGGACTGGGGCTTGCCATTGTTAAAAGTATTGTGGAATCCCACCATGGAACTATCCACGTGGACTCGGTGGTGGACCAGGGGACCGAGTTTACCATCAGCCTTCCCAAGACCGCCTATAAAATTTAATATACCAAAACTTTCGATACCGGTGGAAAAAAATGTCCAAAAATTAAACTTCTTCTCAGAGCCCCTTGATCACAACCGGTTGCTTGACCACTGTGAGCAGCATCTTAAACCGGGTGGCGGCAAGGACCGAATGGGCCACATTGGCCGGCATGACCACCACTTGTCCTGCAGTGGCATTGATTATCTCTCCGTCAATATTGATCCGGGCCTGTCCGTCGAGCACCTGGACCATGGCATCCCCGGGGGAGGTATGGGCGGAAATTTCTTCTCCCTTGTCAAAGGCAAACAGGGTTATATTAACATGGGATTTGCTGGAAAGAGTCCGGCTGACCACCCGCCCTTCTTCATAATCCACCAGTTCATTGATATTAACTGCCTGGGCAAAGGGTATGTTTTTAATTAATTCTTTTTTATCTGTCATTTTAATGTCTCCTTGGATTGGGTTCGCTCGTTTATCTGTTTTGGATTTTATATTAAAAAATTGACAATTGAATTGACCTGAATCAATTTGCCCGATTTGTTTTTGTGGGCTGGGTTTTATTCCTTTTCTATGAAAACAGACGAATGAGTTTAAAAGTTAGTCGTGCCTAAAAAATAGTATGGATAAGATATACACAGATACATATTCGTCAATATGAAAAATTAAAAAGTCTGACCGCCCATTGGTTTCCAAAACCAGGACAAGATTATAAATTAAACTAAATTTTTGCCCTGTCGCAAGGCGATATCAAATTGATTTAAGTTTTCTCTTCAATAATGCATTTACAGGGTTAAAGAGAACTTGTATCATAAGCGTATGAGCCTGGAATTTTAATCTTGTTTTTTATCCGCAAGGGGCTGGGTGAACAAATGAAACGGTTAGATAAAAAAAAATGAATTTTTTTGAATTTATGGTGTTGTTATCTGATAGATCAAAAATAGAGTAAATACAGATGAGAAAGTATTTTTTAAAGAATAAAAGGAGAGAGCTTAAATGAAAAAGAGTATCAGCTTAGCCTTGTGCCTGTTATTGTTCGGGGGTCTTTTTTCCTGCGCCACCATGCAGACCCAGCAGGAAAAAGGGACTGCCGTGGGGGCCGGGGTCGGGGCAGGGGTTGGAGCCATACTGGGCCAGGCCATTGGCAGGAATACACAAGCCACCCTCATTGGTGCAGGAATCGGGGCGGCCCTTGGCGGTGTGGCTGGCAATCAGATTGGCCGCTACATGGATTTGCAGGAGCAGGAATTAAGGAATGCCTTGGCAGCGAACGAGGCGGCCAGTATAAGAAGGGAGCAGGATGTTTTAAGAGCCACCTTCAAAGGTGAAGCATTTTTTGATTTGAATTCGACAGCCCTTAAACCCGGTGGATATGCTGAGCTTGAACGGGTGGCCCAGGTTTTAAATAAATATCCCCAGACAACAATAGAGATCGGCGGCCACACAGATACCACCGGGACGGCAGAATATAACCAAACGCTTTCAGTAAAAAGAGCTGATTCTGTACGAGATGCCTTAATAAAAAATGGGGTGGCACCTGAAAGAATGGAGACGGTTGGATATGGAGAATCGCGCCCCATATCTTCAGACCATGCAATGAACCGCCGGGTTGAAATTATTATTGCCCCCATTCGACAAGGATAGTTTAAAAGATCCAGGAAAAAATAGTATTTATCAGGTGACTGGCATATTTTTTGCCAATTGCCTTGTGGAAAAGGAGGGGTAAAATGAAGGATACAGATTTTTGGAATACCCATTCCCTGCAATATCTTGAAATGGCTTTTGATACCAGCAATGGGGAAATTATTCACCACCCGGATGGCTATGGCAAAAGAACAGGCGAATGCGGGGATACGGCTGAGTTTTTTATTATGGTGAACGAGGGTATTTTAGATCAGATTTCATTTAGGGTCCAGGGCTGTATGAACACCAATGCCTGCTGCAATACCATCGTGCACCTGGCAGGTGGAAACACAATTGAAAATGCCTGGAATATATTACCCGACCATGTGATAAATTTTTTACAAACGCTGCCCGAAGACCACTACCATTGTGCTGAACTTTCCCTCGGCAGTTTCTATCTTGCCCTTTCAGATTATTCTGAAAAATAAGAAAATAAAAAAAATTTAAGCGCGCATGCTCTTGTGAAAATTTGTGGAAATAATATAGGGGGTTTGATCTATTGCTACTGCAATTTTAAGTCTCCATAGGGTGGCAGTTTTGCTGTTTTATAATCTCAGTGGAAAATTTATTTTCTGGTCAATTTTTATAAATATCTAAAATTATAGTCTTAATTCTTTTATTGAAAATAAAGCTGAAAGTTGGCATGGTCCTTGCGGTAGCTTAAATTAAGTTTATTTAAGTTTAATTTAAGCTTAATTAAAAAAGTGGTAAATCCAAAGTAAAACCATTGGATCAAGAATAAAATATTTAAGAATGGAGAATTAGGATGAAAATATGTATCAGTTCAACAGGCAAAGATCTGTCTTCCCAAATAGACCCGCGATTTGGCAGATGCGCTTATTTTATGATTATTCAGACAGATGATATGGGCATTGAGGTGTTTGAAAATGAATTTAAATCCCTTGGAGGGGGTGCCGGTATCCAGGCTGCAGGTTTTGTCCACTCTAAAGGGGCGACGGCAGTTTTGACAGGTAATTGCGGCCCAAATGCGATGAAAGTTTTTAGTGAAAATTCAATTAAGGCCTTTACCGGCCAGGCAGGGGCAATCAAGGATGTGGTAGATAGGTTTAAAAAGGGTGAATTGGTTGCGTCTGTTGATCCGACGGTTGGTGATAAAGCAGGCCTGTCCGATGTCGCCGGTAACACTGCCCCACAAGGCCAGGCAGGCGGTATGTGCGGCGGCGGACGCGGTATTGGCGGTGGCGGACGCGGCATGGGCGGTGGCGGACGTGGACGCGGCATTGCCGGCGGTGGACGCGGCATGGGCGGTGGCGGTGGCGGTGGCATGGGTGGAAGACAGTCTTAACATTACCCAGAAAAACCATCCCCGGCAAATTTGCGATTTGTTGCTTTTTGCCGGAGCATTTTTTTATAGCTATTTATTGATTATTGGACGAAAATATTGCATGATTCAGTTGTTCTTTTGCTCTTTTGCTTGTTTTATTGACAATAAACAATAAATTGAGGAGGTTCTTCGGCCCGTGCCTGTAACCTGGAAGATACTTGTGATAGATGATGACCCGGATATTTTGGATGTCATGACAATCACCCTTAAAGATGCCGGATATTCGGTTATCTGTGCCCCGGACGGGCAAACGGGTATCTTGCTTGCCAAAAGCCACTCCCCCCAGATCGTCATCACTGATATTAAAATGCCCGGCATGAGTGGCCTTGATGTTCTTGAAAAAATTAAACGAATAAAACCCGCAACAGAAGTCATTGTTACCACAGGGTTTGCAGATATTAAACATGCGGTCAAAGCCCTGCAGTACGATGCCTCTGATTTTATTTCAAAACCCATTGATGATGACGCGCTTCACATGGCATTGCGCCGTGCTATGCAACGCTATACTGACAAAAAACAATTGTCTGATTACACCGCTCTTCTTGAGAATGAAAATCTTAAAACCAGCTCCGAGCTGGTAAAAAATGTAAATTTCCAAAGCAGCCTCATCGAAAATTCAATGGATGGCATCCTCGGGTGTGACGAAAACGATATCATTGTAACTTACAACAAAAGTATGGAAATGCTTTTGGGGTATCCCAAAGCCCTGGTATTGAAACAAATGAAAGTGGATGATTTTTTTAGCCCTGACCGGTTTTTACAATTTAAGACCGATTTGTTTGGCAGCGATTTCGGTGGTCAAAACCGGTTGTTTGTTTACGAAACCACCCTGCTTTCAATGGGGAAAAAAAATATCCCGGTTCAGATGTCTGGATTTGTTCTTTCCGAGGACAGGGTGCAAAATTATATGGTATTTTTCATCAGTGATTTAAGAACGCTGAGAACTTTGGAAAAGGAAGTGACGGTTCAAGCAAAATTGCTTCACCGGGAAAAAATGATATCTTTGGGGCGACTTGCGGCCAGCATGGTTCACGAGATTAATAATCCCTTGTCCGGGATCTTGAACTATATAAAATTGATGATCCGTGTCCTTGAAAAAGGGGAGGATGTCTCCTCGAATAAAACCGTGGATCAAATACAAAATCGGGTCAAAAAGTTCAAATCCTATCTTTTAATTATTGAATCTGAAACCCAGAGATGTTCTGATCTTGTTTCCGGGCTGTTGAAATTTTCAAGGAAAACAAAACTGGAACAAACCCAGATTAATGTGGTCCATTTGATTCAACACAGCCTGTTGCTGTGCAACCATAAGCTTGAATTGAGTAATATTGTATTGAAACAAGAATGTGATTCTGACCTTCCGACGGTTAATGGCGATTTTAATCAACTTGAACAATGTCTTATTAATTTGATTTTTAATGCCATTGACGCCATTGAGACTGGTGCTGTTCCTGGTACAAGAGGTGCCGGTGGGGGCATCCTGGAAATCCGGGCAGGGTTAGTGGAAGAAAACCTTGTTTGTATCACGATTAAAGACAATGGAAAGGGCATTTCTAAAGAAGATCAACCCTTTATTTTTGAACCGTTTTTTACCACAAAAAAACAGGGGTATGGGGTAGGACTCGGGCTGTCGACGACCTATGGAATTATTGAACGACATAAAGGAACGATTGTTGTGGAAAGTATGCCCAATGTGGGATCTCAATTTATCATTAAACTTCCCTCTGGAAAAGCAGTTTAGAAAAAAATGAACGGTTGAGAATAATATAAACTAGATCGGAGGTATCCATGTCCGGAAAGTTTGCACCTGGAAAGTTTGTTGATTTAAAATTTCAATCTCCCAGAATTGGGTTTTATATTTGTCATTGCGGGTTGAATATTGCCGCCAAGGTAGACGTTGAATCTGTCAGGGACTATGTGGCGCCCCTTGAAGGAATACAGATATCAAGGGACTATAAATTCATGTGCTCGGAACCTGGCCAGGCAATGATTGAAAGGGATATCCGGGAACTGAATTTAAACCGTATCGTGGTGGCTTCCTGTTCCCCGAGACTACACGGTAAAACATTCATGGAAACCTGCCGGCGGGCAGGTCTTAATCCCTATTATTTCCAAATGTGTTCTGTGAGGGAACAGGTTTCCTGGGTCACCGAGGATCCAGACCTTGCCACACAAAAAGCAAAACATCTGGTAAAGGCAGCCATTGACCGGGTCCAATTTCATCATCATCTTGAAACAAAGACATCCCGGGTTCATCCGGATGTGGTGATCATTGGCGGTGGCATTGCCGGCATGCAGGCAGCCATTGATATCGGTAATTCGGGTCATAAAGCATATCTCATTGAAAAGGATACCACCATTGGCGGGCATATGCTTCAATTTGATAAAACCTTTCCCACCCTGGACTGTGCCGCCTGTATCGGCACACCTAAAATGGTGGAAGTCGGTCAAAATTCTAATATTGAGTTGCTCAGTTTCAGTGAAGTGACGCATGTGTCGGGGTTTGTGGGCAACTTCATCCTGGATGTAAAGAGGAAATCCCGGTTCATCAATGAATCCCTTTGCACCGGATGTGGCGAATGCGCAAAGGTTTGTCCTGTTTCGATCCCCAATCCCTGGGATGTGGGGTTGGCATCCAGAAAGGCCATCGGCAGGTCATTTCCCCAGGCAATTCCCATTACCTTTAATATTGAAAAACGAGACAGGGCACCCTGTAGATTAACGTGTCCGGCTGGGATTAATGTCCAGGGATATGTTCAATTGATCGGCCAGAAAAAATATGATAAGGCCGTGCGGTTAATTATGGAAAAAGCGCCCTTTCCAGGGGTTCTGGGAAGGGTCTGCCCCCACCCCTGTGAGACGGAATGTCGGCGCAAACTTGTGGACAGCCCCATTGCCATCAAAGAGTTGAAACGGTTTGCAGCAGACAGGGCAAATCTTGACCCGGAGGACATTCCCAAAATTTTGGATCGCAAAGAAAAAATCGCTGTGATCGGCGCCGGACCCGCAGGCCTGACCGCTGCTTATTTTTTGCGACTTAAAGGATATCAGGTGACTGTTTTTGAACGATCATCTGTTCCCGGCGGTATGCTGAAAACCGGCATCCCGGACTATCGGTTGCCTTCAGACGTTCTTGATCGGGAAATTAATTATATCCTGGCCCATGGGATAACCCTTGAGACCTCTAGGGCATTTGGGTCTGATATTACCTTTGAAAGTTTACGCCAGGAGGGTTTCGGGGTGTTGTTTTTAAGTTCGGGTGCCCATAAAACGCTTACCCTGGGCCTTGCCGGGGAAGAGACAAGTCGTGGCGTGATAGATGCCATTTCATTTTTGCGGGATGTGAATCTGGGCCGTAAAACAGATTGTGGAAACCGCGTTATCATCGTTGGGGGCGGTAATGTGGCAATTGATGCGGCACGGTGTGCCAAAAGGGCTGGCGATTGCGAGGTTTCCATCCTTTATCGGCGATCAAGACAGGAAATGCCGGCCTATGGGGAAGAAATCGTCGGTGCCCTTGAAGAGAAAATCAATATTATGCCCCTGACAACACCCACCCGAATCATCACACGAGATGGCAAGATTGTGGGGCTTGCGTGTACGAAGAACCAATTGGGCGAAATGGACGCATCCGGGCGACGGCGACCCGTAATGATTCCTGATTCTGAATTTATCGTTGAGTGTGACACCCTTATCCCGGCCATCGGACAAATCTGCGATCTATCCTGGGCGCATACCATGCCCGGTCTTGAAATTACAGAATATAACCGGATAAAGGTCAATCCTGATACCCTGCAGACAAGCCTTGAAGCTGTTTTTGCAGGGGGAGACATGGTCACAGGACCTGCAACGGTTATTGAAGCCATTGCCCAGGGAAGAAAGGCTGCTCTTGGGATTGACACCTATCTCAACGCGGTTGAAATGGACTTGGATACGATTGCCCCGGTCCATGACAATGTGCCGAGCCAGGGGGAGGAAAATTATTCAGATATCCCCTTAAATATTGAGGTGGAAGAAAGGGTTTGTGTTGAATCGGTTGATCCTGAGCAAAGGGTTCTCTCTTTTAGGGAAGTTGAAGCGACCCTGACAGAAGAGCAGGCCATCAAGGAAGCCAACCGATGCTTAAATTGTGCCACCTGCTGTGAGTGCATGGAATGTGTCACCGCCTGTGAGGCAAATGCCATTGATCATTTTATGCGAGATGAGAACATTCAAATAAACGCCGGCAGCATTATTCTTGCAACGGGATATGAACCCCTTGATCCCACCCCCATGAAACAATTCGGATATGGCAAATTTTCCAATGTATTTTCAGCCTTTGAATTTGAACGACTCAGCAATGCCACCGGTCCCACCGGCGGCCAAATTCTGATCAGGGATGAAAACAATGAATTTACCCGATCACCCAAAAGTGTTGCCATTGTCCATTGTGTCGGGAGCCGGGATGTAAATTACCATGAATACTGCTCCCGGGTCTGCTGCATGTATGCCCTGAAATATACCCATTTGATCAAGGAGAAAGTGGGCCATGACACAAAGGTCTATGATTTTTATATCGACATGCGGTGTTTTGGGGAGGGGTATGAAGAGTTTTATCAACGGTGCCAGGAAGAGGGAACCATTTTTATCCGGGGGAAAGTGGCCCAGATAACCGACCAGGCCCAAACGCCTTTGGAACAAGGAAAGCTGATTGCCATTGCAGAAGACACCCTTCTGGGCCAGTTGGTTCGGGTACCTGTGGACATGGTGGTGCTTTGTTCGGCCATCCAGGCAAGAGAAGATGCCGTGGATGTGGGAAGAATATTTGGGGTCAACCAGGGGGCGGACGGGTTTTTCCTTGAAGAGCATCCCAAATTGGGGCCCTTGAATACCGCCACTGAAGGGGTTTTCCTTTGCGGGTGTTGTCAAAAACCCATGGATATTCCCGACACCGTTTCCCAGGCATCGGGTGCGGCGGTAAAATCACTCTCCCTTGCTGTGAAAGGCCGGGTTGATATTTCACCCACCATTTCTTTCATCGATCCCGATATTTGTGTGGGGTGTAAAACCTGCATCGACCTTTGTCCCTATTCAGCCATTGAATTTGATGACAGACGGCAGGTATCGATTGTCAATGAAGCGGTTTGCAAGGGCTGCGGAAGCTGTTCTGGTTTTTGTCCAAGCGGGGCTGCCCAGAGCCGTCATTTTACCAAGAAACAGGTTTTCGCTGAAATCAGCGGTATATTTTAAGGAGATAAACATGGAACCATTTGAACCGGTCATAATAGCTTTTGTCTGTAACTGGTGTACCTATACGGCGGCAGACCTTGCCGGGACATCCCGGTTGTCCTATCCCACCAATATCCGTCTGATCCGGGTGATGTGCACGGGAATGGTCGATCCGCAATATGTGATCAAGGCATTCTTGGAAGGCGCAGATGGGGTGCTGATCAGTGGATGTCATCCGGGGGACTGTCACTATATAAATGGCAATTATAAGGCAAGACGGAGGATCAAGCTGTTAAAAGAAATCCTTCCACGGTTTGGAATTGAACAAGAGCGGTTGCGTCTGACCTGGATCGGGGCCAGCGATGGTATTGAATTTGCCCAAGTAATGACTCAGCTCAATGATCAAATAATTGAAATGGGGCCTTCCCAGACAAGAATGAATGTGGCCATATAAAGGAAATCTTTGCCATGATACGAATAATAGAACGTGAAGATAATAGTCTGGCCAAAGGGTTGCAGCTGTTTTTTAAACACCTGTTGGAAACTCAGGAGATTGATGCCCTTTTTCTGCCGGTGCGGTTAAAAAACTCAACCTCCATTATGCCTAGTCTTGTGACAGATCCGGCACAATTGGACCATGCCGTACCCTTGAGCCCGGCCTTTCCCATCAATTCGGCCAGGATGGTATCCCGTCTTTCATATAAGGCATCAGGAAGAAAAACAGCGGTGGTGTTAAGGCCCTGTGAAATGCGGGCTTTTATCGAATTGATAAAGCTTAAACAAGGGTCCAGACAGGAGTTGATTCTGATTGGCATGGATTGCCCGAAGGCCCTTATACCCTCTGATTATACTGCCTATATGAACCCTAATTCTGATAGGCCCCCCCTGGACACACCCCCTTTGGATAATAACCCTTTGGATTGGGATGCCTATATTCAAACGGTATTTTCCCAAACCAGTAGCGAAACCCTCAATGGATTTGATTTCAGCCCTGCCTGTCGTACCTGTGAGAATCCATTTCCCATGAATGCGGATATCAATATTCTTCTGCAGGGGGTAGATCTTTCAAGGGGCATGATGGTGGAATCAGGAAGCGATCTGGGCGTCAATTTTCTGGAACGACTGGCGTTACCCGAAGCCGTCAAACCCGAGGCCCGGGATGAGAGAGTGATGCAGATAAAAGAGGTCAATTTTAAGGCAAACCAGGCAATGGTGACGGATATTGAAGAAAGGACAGACAGTATCGTAAAACTCAATGCTTTTTTTGACCGGTGCATCAATTGTTATAATTGCCGGAATGTGTGTCCGGTCTGCTATTGTAAAGAGTGTGTTTTTAATACCGATGTGTTCAATCATCAGCCGGTTCAATACCATCAGTGGGCAGAAAAAAAAGGGGCTATCAAGATGCCCACAGATACCGTGTTTTATCATCTCACCCGCATGGCCCATATGAGTCATGCCTGTGTCGGGTGCGGCCAGTGCTCAACTGCATGTCCCCGTGACATTGATGTTTTTCAATTGTTTAAGAGTGTGGCACAAACGACCCAGGCCGCCTTTGAATATTTTCCTGGGACCGATGAAAATCAACCGCCTCCCTTGTCTGTGTTCTGTGAACATGAATTTGAGGGTACGGTTGGTATTACAAGGGAATAATGACTTCATAAATAAACAGCCAACGTATAACACTGCCAAGTTTGAATGGCAGTCGGGGGTAAAATGAACAAGGCAATTGGTAAGGCATTGGTTGCCGGGGCTGGGTTAAGCGGTATCAGATCTGCACTGGACCTGGCACAAACCGGATATAAAGTTCTTCTTATTGACACATCAGACCATGTGGGGGGGCTGTTAAGTCAGCTGGATTACCAGTTTCCCACATCCAAATGCGGGTATTGCAGAATGCTGCCCATGTTTGACAGGGATGCGTCTTCCCAGCATTGTCTGAGAAAAGGGTTGGTCCATGAAAATATTGAGATTCTTTTGTCAACGGAACTGATCTCCATTGAAGGGGAACCCGGAAATTTTACCGCAACCCTCAAGCAAAATTCTTCCCTGATTGATTCGGACCTGTGCACGGGGTGCGGGGAATGTGAGAAGGTCTGTCAGGTGTTTTCTGATGATCCTTTCAATGAAGGATTGATAAAAAGAAAAGCGATTTATCTGCCAAGCCCCCAGTCTTTTTCCAATACCTATACCATTGATTACGCCGCCTGTACTCGGTGTGGCGATTGCGAAAAAATTTGCCCCACCGGGGCCATTAAATTGATCGATCAGGACAGGGGGAAATTTAAGATCCTGGTGGTGGATGATGAAAAAATTGTTCGAGAATCCACAAAAGAATGGCTCAAAGAAGAGGGGTTTTGTGTAACAACAGCCGATTCAGGACAAAGGGCCCTTGATTTGATGGCGGATCAGCCGTTTAATATGATGCTCACCGATATCAAGATGCCGGGTATGGATGGTGTTGAATTGCTGGCAAAGGCAAAACAGATCAACCCGGTGTTATGTGTTATCATGATGACTGCCTATGCAGCGGTTGATTCAGCTGTGGATGCCATGAAGCAGGGGGCACTTGATTATCTGACCAAACCCTTTGATCCGGATATGCTGGTTGCCATGGTGCTTAAAGTATACCATGAATTTGAAATTGCCCAGGGGCGGGTCGAACAGGTGGATGCCCTGATTCTTGCCGGGGGGGTGGAGTTTTTCAAGCCGAACCTGGGGAAAAACCCCTATGGTTATGGTGTCCTGCCAGGTGTTATCACCGGGATGGAGTTCGAGCGGCTCATCAGTGGTACGGGTCCTGGGAGCGGTCCCGGTAATGGGGCCGGTAATGGGGGCGGTAAGAAAAAACTTGTGCACCCTGTGACGGGCAAGCCTGTGAAAAAAATTGCCTGGATTCAATGCGTGGGGTCCCGGGATACCCAGACAGATACGCCATTTTGTTCAACGGTTTGCTGTATGATGTCCATAAAAGAGGCCGTTCTTGCCAGGGAAAAATTTAGTCCGGACATTGAAGCCACCATTTTTTATATGGATATGAGAACCATAGGCAAATATTTTGAAGACTATAAAATCAAAGCCCAAAATGAGCATCAGGTCCGGTTTGTGAGAGCCAGAATTCATTCTCTATCCCAGGTTGCCAAACAAGAAGGCGCCAAACAAGAAGACGGCACACCAGAAGACCTCATGCAGGAAAATACCCCTCTTGTGGCAAGATACGCCGATCTTCAGGGGAAAATTCATGAAGAGAATTTTGACATGGTGGTTTTGGCAACCGGTCAGAAACCCAACCGGCAGATGACAGCCTTTGGGGTGAAACATGATATTGCCATCAACCCATGGGGATTTATCCAAACCACACCCTTTTCAATGGTCGAGACATCAAGGCCCGGGATATTATCCGGAGGCTCTGTTTCAGGTTTCAAGGATATCAGCGATTCGGTTATCTGCGCGTCAGCAGCTGCGCTTGAGACCTGCAAAATAATGCACCAGGCCGGAAAGCACACAACAACGGCGATTGTGACAGATGATGGGCAGGACCCAACCCTTTTTGCAAGACAAACACCTAAGGTTTTAACGGTGTTGTGCCGTTGCGGTGATATGCTCGATCAACGAGTTGATCTTGAAAACCTGAAAATTCGGTTGGGCAAAAATCCGGAAAATGAATCCGTTGAGGTTCTCGATAAGCTGTGCATGGCCCAAGGAAGGGAGGCCTTGATTGAGATGCTTTCCACCAAATCGTTCAACCGGCTCGTTTTGGGAGCCTGCCTGCCCTGCATCCAAAAAAAATGGATACAAGAACTGGCAGTTGACTCAAAATTTCCTTCAAGCCTTGTGGAGACTCTGGATATGATTTCGGTTCTAAAACAATATCCAGATTTACAGAATCCAGATTCACAGAATCAAGATTCACAATCTCTTGAAGCCACCGGGGCCATTGAACGGGCGTTAAAAATTTTGATATCCAGGGCCCGGTTTAAAAATCCTATTCCCGATGAATGGATTGATGCCAATCAGAATGCCCTGGTCATTGGCAGCGGCATTGCCGGGATTACGGCTGCTTTGTCAATTGCAGACTGCGGGTTTCACGTGGACCTTGTTGAAAAGGAAGAGACCCTTGGCGGAAATTTGCGATGGATGGACAAAACCATTGATGATTTAGATATTCAGGATTATCTGGCAGATAAAATCAAACAACTTGCCGCCCATAAACGGGTTACCCTTCATACCCAAACACGGGTGGAAAGCGTGGCTAAACGTCCCGGGGAATTTGCCACAGTTTTAAAAACGATGGAAAATTTGCCAACAACGGTTCAGCACGGAGTGACCATTCTGGCCACGGGGGGAAGTCAGGCCCCGCTTGAATTGAATGGAGACGATTCGCAGAAAATAGAACTGACCCAGAAAGGATTTGAAATTGCCCTTCAAGACCAGTCCATTGATCCTGAAAAATTGACCAGTGTCGTCATGATCCAGTGCTCGGGCACACGGGATGAAAAGATGAATTATTGTTCCAGGGTCTGTTGTATCAGGGCCTTGAAAAATGCGATTTTTCTCAAAGAAAAGAACCCTGACACCCAGGTTTATGTTCTTTACCGGGACATGATGAGTTATGGATTTTTTGAAGACTACTACACTAAAGCCAAAAATCTTGGGGTACTTTTTTTCCAATATGATCCTGCTGATAAACCCGTGACCCGGATAAAGGACGGCCGGTGTTTTGTTAAAACCCGTGATCTTTTGTTGGATATGCCGGTGGAGATTGAGGCCGATTGCGTTGTCCATGCCACCGGGATTTTGCCGGATCTTTCACAAGACCTTGTCGCTCAGTATGGGGCCGCTTTGGATCAGTTTCATTTTTTTAAGGAGGCTGATTCAAAATTTCGCCCGGTTGACAGTATGAACTATCGGGTGTTTGGCTGCGGGTTGTCCTTGAAGCCGTGCACCATTCAGGAGGCGGTCGCTTCAGCCGAGGCCTCTGCCATCCGTGCCGTACAAATTTTATCCCATGAACGGCTCAAATCCGGGAAAACAGTTGCTGCCACCCGGAGCGCAACCTGCAGTCTGTGTGAAATGTGCGTTGAAACCTGTCCCTATGGTGCCAGGTTTGTGGACTATCTTGAAGGAAAAATAATTGTGGACCCTGCCGCCTGTCAGGGGTGTGGGGTTTGTGGGGCAGTATGCCCCAGTAATTCGGCTTTTTTAGAGGGCTTTGACGGGCGAGGGATGTTGGATGCAATCGATATGGCGATGTCATGATATCTACAAAAAAAAGATTGAAAAAAAATATAAAAGGGGAAAGCTTATGGGGTTGCTAAGTGAAGAACGGTTGCTGGCAGAGGTCAAACAAGCCAAAGAGATGGTACAAACATGTATTCAATGCGGTACCTGTACGGCTTCCTGCCCCAACCTTGATTTTATGGATATTACGCCCCGGCATATGTGGCGGTTGCTGCTGACCGATCATGTCCAAGCCCTTTTTTCCAGCAAATCCTTTACCATGTGTTCCTCTTGTTATTTTTGTACCCTGAGATGTCCAAGGGGACTTGAGTTAACCCAAACCATGGGACTTTTGAAACAGGCCGCATCCCGATTGAAATTGAAGAAATTTAAGCGGTCTTCCCTTTTCTATAAAGCTTTTTTGGACAGTGTGGAAAAACATGGAAGGGTGAGAGAGATGGAATTTATGACCCATTATTTTATTTCAATGAAAAATCCTATTATTCCTTTTGGTTATGCATCTTTAGGGCTTAAACTTTTGGCCAAGGGAAAGATTCGGCCTGAATTTTCATCAATAGGTAAGGGTAAGGGAAAATTAGAGGCCATATTCAAAAAAGTTGCAGAGCTGGAGGAATGAGATGAACTATTTATACTATCCGGGCTGTTCACTGGAAGGAACCGCAGCTGAATATGATATTTCAACCCGTCTGTTATTGGAAACCCTGGATGTTCACATTCAGGAAATTGACGATTGGAACTGTTGCGGGGCAAGTGCTGCAGAGGCCTACAGCAATCTATTATCCCATGTGCTGTGTGCAAGAACTCTTGCCCTTGCCGAAAAAATGAAGGGACCAGAGCAGATACTGGTTCCCTGCAGTGCCTGTTATCTTAATCTTAAAAAAACCGAAGAAGCGGTGAAACGAGACAAGCCTTTGCTGGTAAAAATTAACAAGGCCCTTGCCGAAGAAAATCTTGTTTTTAGAGGAGATGTGAGTGTCCGACACCTTTTGGATGTTTTGTCAACTGAGGTGGATATTGGGAAAATCAAAGAAGTGTCCCAAAATAAGATGGCTCGGTTTACCGTCGCACCCTATTATGGGTGCCAGTGCCTGCGGCCCTTTACCGTTTTTGATGATCCTGAAGAACCCCGTTCCATGGAGGCATTGATACAAGCCACCGGGGCCAGGGTATTTAATTGGGAGGCCGGCGGCCAGTGCTGCGGTGCTTCCAACACCACCACAAAGCCTGCCGCTGGCATGGCCCTTGTGGGAAGAATTTTGAATGCTGCACGAGGAGCCGATGCCATTGTGACGGTATGTCCCATGTGCCAGATGAACCTTGAAAGCAACCAGAAAAAGATATCCCATGAACTGGGGGGTGATCTTGAAATTCCCATTCTTTATCTTCCCCAATTTTTGGGTCTTGCCATGGGAAAGGCCCCAAGGGATTTGGGACTGGATAAAAATTTGACAGATACTAGGGAGATTACGGCCAAGGTAACATGAGTGATTTTACCAAATATTTAAAACACAGCCTTGTTTCAAAACTGAGCATTATTATCGGGTGCACTGTTATTCTTTCCATATCGGCCTGGGCTTACTTTAATATCAATAATATCAAGACCCAGATCATAAAAAATGTTATTTCCAGTACCGAACAGTTGTCAAATTCCATCAAGCTTGGCACCCATTATGCCATGATGCTCAATTCAAGGGATGATATTACACAGATTATTGATAATATTGCCACCCAGCCGGGAATAGAAAATATCCGGATCTACAACAAGGAAGGTCAGATTAAATTTACCAACCATAAAGCAGAAATTGATAAAGTTGTTGATATAAAGGAGGTGGCCTGTGATATCTGCCACAGACAAGACCCACCGCCGGTTCAGATAGG
Source organism: Desulfoconvexum algidum (assembly GCF_055382125.1). Lineage (NCBI taxonomy): Bacteria > Pseudomonadati > Thermodesulfobacteriota > Desulfobacteria > Desulfobacterales > Desulfobacteraceae > Desulfoconvexum > Desulfoconvexum algidum. Next base: position 2,145,337 of record NZ_AP042394.1, read on the forward strand.
ACTTGACCAACGGATGCGGTTTTTTCGTTCCGAACAAGGCCACAGGCTTCTCGGAATTGTCCAGCCCATCTGCAATGAGCCCGGCTGTGCCATGGACTGCCATTTTCATCCGGAACATCAAACCATATTGGGCTCCCTTGACGTGGTTGTTTCCCTTGAACCCACAGACCGCCAGATACTTACAATTGAACGAGGAATTATAAAGTTTGCCCTTTGGACTATTTTAATTACCGCCGTGATCCTCTTTTTTTCAATTTTAAAATTTGTAAAAAAACCCATTGTCAAGCTGATTGATGGGACAAGGAAGATTGCCGAAGGCAATTACAACGAAGATATTGATATTGGCAATGATTATGAAATTGGGCTGCTTGGCATTGCCATAAAAAAAATGGGGACCCAGATCGGTCTTAACCAGGCAGAACTCAAAAAACAAAAGAATGAATACCAGGCGCTTTTTGAAATGGCTCCCTGCATGATTACGGTTCAAGATAAGCAGTATCGGCTTTTAAGATGGAATAGGGTATTTAGCGACAGATTTGATCCAGAGCCCGGGTCCCATTGTTACCATGCCTACAAGGGGTTGGAAGAAAAATGTAGTGATTGTCCGGTTGAAAAAACATTTGCCGATGGAAAATCCCATTATGGGGAAGCAGAAGGAATGGGCAAGGACGGTGAAAAAAATCACTGGATGTTTATTACCTCTCCTGTAACAGACAGCCATGGAAACGTTGTGGCAGCCATGGAGATGAGTATTGATATCACCCAGAGACGTCGACTTGAAAAAGAACTTCAACAATCAGAGGAAAAGTATCATGCCATCTTTAATAATATCTCAAACCCCGTGTTTGTGGTGGAGAGGGAAACATTTGAGATTCGTGACTGCAATAACAAGGCAATTGAGGTGTACGGATATTCAAAAGAAATTTTGTTAGGGAAAGTATTTTCTGAATTTTTTATCCAAAGAGAAAAAACACAACTGATTGAACGAATGAAGTGTGACCAGGAGATCAACAAGGTACAACACCTTGTTCAAAATGGTCGGTCTATTTTTGTGGATATGTGGGTATCCCCCTCCACCTATTTAAACAAGGTGGTGCTGCTTGTGACCATCAATGACATTACAAGGCGCCTTGAAACAGAACAGCTTTTGATTCACGCCGGTAAAATGGCGACCCTGGGTGAAATGTCAAGCGGTATTGCCCATGAATTGAACCAACCCTTGTCTGTTATCAAATCATCCTCCAGCTTTTGTATGAAAAAAATGCGAAAAAATGAACAAATTGAAAAAGAGATTTTTGAAAAACTTATTTCCAAAATTGACAGTAATGTGGATCGGGCTGAGAAAATTATCTATCATATGCGACAATTTGCAAGAAAATCTGAGATTAACCTGGTACTTACAAATGTTAACACGGTTCTTAAAAAAACATTTGAAATGTTTAACCAGCAACTTAAAATTCACGGAATCGATGTGGTGTGGAATAAAAATGAAGACTTACCCAAAATACTGGCAGATCCTGACAGGCTTGAACAGGTATTTATCAACCTTGTCATTAATGCAAAGGATGCCATAGAAGAAAAATGGGAAAAACAAGGGACGCGCCAGGTGGAAAACCAGGGAGGCGATGACCAGATTATCATTATCACCCGGCCAACCCGGGACAAAGTTTTCATTGAAATACATGACACGGGTATTGGTATTAAAGAGGAGACGGCCGACAAGCTGTTTGAACCGTTTTTTACCACAAAAGAGGTGGGTAAGGGGACAGGTCTTGGGCTGTCCATCAGCTATGGCATTATCAAGGAATGTTCTGGGGAAATCAAGATGGAACCAAGGGAATCAGGCGGAACCATTGCCCGAATCTCTTTTCCAGTGCCGACTGACCTTGAAAAGGATCTGACGTATGAGAATCCTGTATAATGGGGGATATAATGGGAGATATGATGGGTAAAAACCAAATATCCATTTTGATTGTAGATGATGAAGAAGATATCCGGGATGTGCTTGAAATTGCATTAAAAGATGCAGGCTATCAGGTATTTCTTGCTGAAAATGGAGAAAAAGCCTTTGGGATATTTAAATCAAAACAGCCGGATATCGTTATTACAGATATTAAAATGCCGGTTATGGATGGGATTGAACTATTACGGCAGATTAAACGGGAAAATCCAGAAACAGAAGTGTTGATGATCACGGGCCATGGGGACATGGATCTGACCATTCGAAGCCTCAAAAATGAAGCCACGGATTTTATTACCAAACCTGTTAATGTGGATATTCTTGAAATTGCCATTGAAAAAGCGGTTGAAAAAATAATCGCAAGGCAAAAGCTAGTGGAATATACCCAAAAACTGGAACTTCTCATCCTTGAGAAATCAAAGCTTGCAGATCATTTGTCTTCTTTAGGGGTGATGATCGGAAGCATATCCCATAATATCAAAGGGTTATTGACCAATCTTGACGGTGGACTGTATGTGGTAAAATCAGGGCTGAAAAAATCTGATAATAAAACCATGGAAGAAGGCATCGGATTGCTTGATCAGGCAGTGGACCGGATAAAAAAAATGATCATGGATGTCTTGTTGTATTCCAAGGAACGTGCTTTGAAAAAAGATGCCATTCATTCAAAGGCATTTGTTGAGAAAATTAAAGGCATCATTGAATTAAAATTAAAAGGAACCAAGATCGCTTTTAAATGCAAAGCACCTGAATTCCCTGATACATTTTATGCGGATGAAGCCTTTTTAATGGCCGCCCTGATTAATTTTTTAGACAATGCAATAGACGCCTGTATGGCGGATACCCAAAACAAGGACCATGAAATCGGGTTTGAAATTTCACGGGAAACAGATTCTCTTGTGATCTGTATCCATGACAATGGCTGCGGCATGGACACTAAAACAAAAGAAAAAATATTTAACCTCTTCTTTTCTTCAAAAGGTACCAAGGGAACAGGGTTCGGGCTTTATATTTCTAATTCCATTATCAAACAGCATGGGGGGACTATTCATGTGAGCTCCATAAAAGGCAAAGGGAGTGATTTTAAAATTTGCCTACCCATGTCTAAAGCAGATTCATAAACCAGATTTATAAGAGGGGTACAATTTTTCTAAATTTTGAAAGCCTTCTAATCTTTTTTTGAATATTTTCGATGTGGTGATGGATCATGGGACAATAAAAAACAAGGATTGTTCATAACCGATTGTGTTTACAATATAAAAATATTATGATATTGCCTGGCATGGTTATCGGTGAAGAAACACCATCCAAATATTACAAGAATTTTAATGGCAACCTTTTCAAATGATGACCTTGAACAGGAAATAGCCAGGTACGGTATTGATAGCTTCATTGAAAAACCACTCACTGTCGCTATTTTAGATACCATTATTAACGAATTGAAAACGGCCAATTTTTCTAAACAGATTCGGAGATAAACATGGAAGAAAAACAATCATTGGATTGGGACACAGATTTAAAAGAAATACCCGTCAAAGAATGGGAGGCCCGGTTTAACTGGGTGGAAGAACCCTGTATCAGCCCTGACGGAGAACAAATCGCCAGCATTGTCAATGTAGACGACATGGTTTTCGGTGTTTGTGTGAACGGGGAGGTTTGGGAAGGGGAATATGAAAAAGCATGGAAATTGAAGGCCCTTCCAAATAACCAATTTGTTGCCTGTATTTGCCAGGATGAGGAATGGACACTTGCCGTTAACGGCAAAGAATGGTCAAATCGGTTTGATTTTATCTGGGATCTTCAGATCACGAAAGATGGGTCCCACATCGGCCTGGCGTTTCAGACGGATGGGGAATACGGCATGGTCGTTGATGACACTCCCTGGGATACGCTATACGCAAACATGAGCGGGATGGTGTTGGGAAACCAGGGCACCTCTGCTGCCGTTGTTCAGGTGGAATCCATGGCTGCCGCAGATGTGGAGGCTTTTAAACGAGGCATTTTTTCCGTTGCCCTCAATGGTAAAGCCTTTGAGCAAAGGTTTCTCAATGTCTGGGACATCAGCCTTGATCAAAATCAAAATTTGGCCTGGAGCGCCCGGCTTACAAGGGAAGCGTATACCATTGTTGTGAATGGCATCCCCTGGGAGAATACTTTTCAAACGGTTTGGAAACCTGAGTTTGTAGACCAGGGAAATTCCATTGTGGCCCCTGTGCGGCAAGGGGGAAAATGGAAATTGTTCAAGGATGACAAACCGTTCTGGAAGACGGGTTATGAACAACTATGGCGGGTCGCTGTATCGGGTGTAAATAATCGGATTGCCGCCATTGTTGCCCCGACCTACGGCAAATGGACAGTGGCCCAGGATGATCGTGTCTGGCCCATATCCATTGATACCATGATTCGCGATATCTATTATTCCGAAGATGGGTCCTGTCTGGCAGCGGTTGTTAAAAATAAGGGTGCCTGGACCTTGGCTGTGAATGGGAAGTTTTGGGATCTGTCTGCGGACAAAATCTTTACCCCGTGCATCAGCCCGGACGGAGCGATTGTGGCCGTGGTTATTGAACGTAATGGCGCCTGTTTCATGGCGGTAAACAATCAGGTGATCACAGGGCCCCACACGTTTATGGCAGCCCCGGTCATAAGTTCCGATGCCCAAAAAATACTGGTCAAGGGAATTGAAAACGGGATATACAAACGCCGGGTCATCGCCCTTGGCAGTATTTTGGGGGCGATGGGTTAATATGGTAGATTTCATAACAAAAAGATTAAGGAGACAACAATGAATGCCTTTATCAATTTTATCATGGGACCCATGGTCTGGATATCGGCACTGGTTTTTCTATTCGGACTCGTGTTTAAACTGGTTAAAATTATCCTGGAGATCAGGGAAAAAGAAAATTTTATTTTTTCCTATATGTCGCTAAAGTATAGTTTGCGCTCCATCGGGGCCTGGCTGATTCCTTTTTATCCGGAAAGTACGAAACTACATCCGGTCTTTTGGGGGATCTCCTATTTGTTCCATGTCTTTTTATTTGCCGCTCCCCTGTTTCTTGCGTCCCATATTATTTTGCTGGATCAAGCCTTCCAGATTTCCTGGCCTGCATTGCCCGATGGCGTTGCTGACATATTTACCCTCCTGGTCATATTGGCCCTGGTTTTTTTCGGGGTTCGAAGGGTTGTGGTGCCGGAAGTAAAATTTTTAACCTCAGCGATGGATTATATATTGCTCATCCTTGTTATGCTGCCCTTTTTGACGGGTTTTTTGGCATATCACCAGATTTTTTTATACAAGTGGATAATGATTGCCCACATATTATCCGGCGAGTTGCTGCTCATTGTGATACCCTTTTCACGGTTTTCCCATATGCTCACAGCTCCCCTGACCCGTGCCTATACCGGGTCTGAATTTGGTAATGTCAGGCATGCAAGAGACTGGTAGGAAGTTAAAGGAGATGAAAATGCAGGACCAATCACCCTCAAAAATTAAAAGAAATACCGATTCGGCAATTGAAGATGGCCTTGCCAGGCTGACCCCTGAGAAAATTACTGAAACCATAAATCAGGTGTTGCAAAAGGAAACGGGGCCTAGGTTAAAGGCTTATGTAGAGACCTGTATGCGGTGCGGTCTTTGTTCCGATGCCTGTAGTTATTTTTTATCCAATGACAGAAATCCTGAATTTTCCCCGGCCGCCAAGGTTAAGCAGACCATTTGGGAAATGATTGCAAAAAAGGGCAAAGTTTCCAAGGATTTTATGCGAAGGGCCGTTCATATTGCCCATATAGAGTGCAATGTCTGCCGGCGATGTTCCATGTATTGCCCATTTGGGATTGATATCGCCTATATGATGCTTTTAGTCAGGCGGATCTGTCATAAGCTGGAAATAACCCCCCAATATATTCAGGACACGGTCAATTCCCATTCTGTTACCATGAACCAGATGTGGGTCAAGGAGGATGAATGGATCGACACGCTTCAGTGGCAGGAGGAAGATGCCAGGGAAGAGTTTGATAATTTAAGAATCCCCCTGGACAAGCACGGGGCCGATATCATGTATTCCGTGATCGCTCCGGAACCAAAGTTCCAGGCAGGCCTTATTTACCAGGCAGCTACGATAATGCATGCGGCCGGGATCAACTGGACCATGCCGTCGGGTCCGGGTTGGGACAACTCCAACATGGCCATGTTTACAGGGGACAGCGAGATTTCGGGCAGAATCGCCCGGACCTTTTACGAAACAGCTGCAAAGCTTAATGTTAAGCGCATTGTCATGGGGGAATGCGGCCATGCTTTCCGGTCCATATATGATGTGGGCAATCGCTGGATTTCCTGGGCAATGCCGCCCTTTGAAATTGTTCATGCCCTGGAATTTTACCATGAACTTTTGACCCAGGGCCGGATTACCATAGGGGAAAAATATAAAAAAAAGGTCACCCTCCACGATCCTTGCAATGTATCCCGGGGCAGGGGGCTCCATGACATGGCCCGGGAAGTTGTGAGAATGACCTGTGATGATTTTGTCGACATGGTACCCAACAGAGAACACAATTATTGCTGTGGAGCCGGGGGTGGTGTGGTCAATTGTGGTCCTCCATACAAAACCGAGCGCATGGTCAACAATCGGGTTAAGGCCGAGCAGCTTGCGGCCACCGGAGCACAGGTATTAATTGCACCGTGTCACAATTGTCACAGCGGGTTGGAAGATATTGTTCATCACTATAAACTGGACATGGAAGTGAAGTTTTTGGGGGATATTATTTTTGAAACCATGGAAAAGAAAATTTATAGGCCAGGAGAATAAGATGAAATATAAATTCTTGATTTTAACCCTGATCCTGCTGTTGATACCGGTATGGGGTGCTTTTTCCGGGCAGGAGCAACCCAGTGATACCCAAAAATTAGAAAGGCTGGACAATTCGGTGTTTCACAAAACCCGAAGACCTGGTGCCGTTTTTTCCCATGATGATCACAATGAAAAGGCCGGTCTTGACGATTGTGCTGTCTGCCACCATGTGTATGAGAAAGGGATACTTGTGGCAGACGAATCCAGTGAAGACAGCCCCTGTTCAGAATGTCATGCACTCGTACCTGAACCTGACAATCGGTTTTCGCTTTCCGTGGCATTTCATAAACGGTGCAGGGACTGCCATTTTGAATCGGGAAAAGGGCCTGTGCTTTGTGGGGAATGCCATATTAAAGAATAAGGAGGCATGATGACAAAAAAAATTATGATCGTGGACGATGATCCTGCTATCACCCGATACCTGGATGCATTGTTTACAGACAATGGATATGAGACCTGTGTTGCCGACGACGGTAAAAAAGCCATGGATGTGTTTAAGGAAAACGCCCCGGATCTGATTACTCTGGATCTTGAGATGCCCGAGGAATGGGGGCCACGGTTTTTCAGGAAAATATCCAAGATTGCGGGCTTTAATACGCCGGTGATTGTTATTTCCGGCCTTTCAGGGCGTAAACATTCCATTCCAAAAGCCGAAGCTTTTTTTGCAAAGCCCTTTGATGCCGACGAGTTGCTCAAGACGGTAAAAAATGTTCTGACCGGGTAAAAAATGTTTATAAAACAATTTAGATACTCAAGGGATAATTTGGGGTATATCGTTTTTTCAGACACCCAGGGGATTGCCCAGGGTGTTGTCATTGACGGTGGAAACCCAGATGATATTGTTGATTTTTCCTTGGTCCGGGGTATTGATATAAAATATGTTACCAATACCCATTATCACCAGGACCATACCTGCGGGAATACAGGTCTGCTTGAAAAAAATCCTAAGGCCCGGTTTATTGATTGCCGAAGAATCAGGGCGGGACAGGTGATTGACCTGAGTGGTGAAATTCTTGAGATTTTTTTGACCCCGGGCCATACGCAGAATGATGTTTGTTTTAAGGCTGATGATTTTCTGGTGACCGGGGATACCCTTTTCAATGGGACCGTTGGAAATTGTTTTTCAGGAGATTTTGGCAGCTTTTTTACCTCCTTGAAAACCCTGATGGCCTTTCCCATGGAAACAAAAATTTATGCCGGCCATGATTATGTTCAAGAATCCATGAAAATGGCCGCAAGCATAGAAGAAGATAATCCAGATATTGAGGCCTATCTTCAAAAATATGACCCCAGGTTGGTTGTTTCAACCCTGGAAGATGAGTTGCGGGTGAATCCCTATCTTAGGTTTAATGCCCCCGGCATGATGACGCGGTTGAAAAAAAGAAAAATGCCTCTTGCTACAGAGGAACAACGATTTTTTTCCATCATGGAAATATATTAAATTCTCCTTTGGGAACCATTGATTAATTTTTAATGGGTCTTACCTTAATTAGGAAATTTATGTCTTCGGCGTATCCTGCTGCCACTGGCAGGAGGGCGTTAAGATATTTTATAGATTTTTGGAGATAGTGTTAATGCTTGATAAAAATATTAAACCTTCAACTGATTCCCAGGATCCTGTCTTTGCCCTGGGCAGACAGCTTACCATTGAATACTACAACTGCGGCCAGGATCTTCTGCTCAGCAAAGATGCCGTGGAAAAAGCATTGCTCAAAGGTGCCAATGACAGTGGTGCCACCATTATCAGTTCCTCTTTCCATAAGTTTGAGCCCCAGGGAGTGAGCGGGGTCGTGATTATTGCGGAATCTCATTTTACGGTGCATGCCTGGCCGGAACATGATTATGCTGCCGTTGATATATTTACCTGCGGCGATAACATTGATCTGGATGTTGCCATCCATTCCATGGAGGAATCCTTTGGCGCTGGTCGGGTGGTGATTTCATCGGATCAGAATCGGGGTCTTATCTCCCCTCCTGCTCGCTTAAAGTTGGATTCAAAATCAAAGACTGTTTTAGATACAATAAAAGACCGAAACACCCTGCCCATCTCCTGGAAAAAAGCCTATGGTAAGCAGGATCCTTGGGGGGTATTAACTTCGCTGGATATCTATGGCTGTGGGCCGGACATCATTCGGGATGCCAAAATGATAGGCAAATTTGTGAAGGATCTTTGTGAAACCATCGAGATGAAACCCTTTGGCAATTGCCAGGTGGTCCATTTTGGAGAGGATGAAAAAATTGAAGGTTTTTCCATGACCCAACTCATTGAAACTTCCCTTATTTCCGGTCATTTTGCCAACGCAACTAATACGGCGTATCTGGATATTTTTTCCTGCAAATTTTATGAGCCCCGGGATGTGGCTCATTTTGCCATGTCATTTTTCAAGGGCGATCACTATAAAATGCAAATTGCCCTGCGGCAATAATCAAAAAAATAACGCTGTTTTTGTTGAAAGCGTCGTGAGTTTATAATGAACACCCAGGAAGCCCTGCCAGGAAAAATAGAGATAAAATTGATTAAAACCGCTTGTTTAGATGAGATTGTGTCTCTTTACAAAGATGCGGGATGGTGGAAGGATAGCTATGGGGAATCCCCTGAATTTTTAGAGGGGATTGTGGCGGGTTCTGCCCTTTTTGCAGGCGCTTTTGAAAATAATAAGATGATCGGTATGGGAAGAGCCCTTTCCGATCAGGCAAGTGATGCTTATATTCAAGATGTCGCTGTCTTAAAAGAATTTCAGGGCAGGGGCATTGGAAAAAAAATTATCCAAATACTGATCGCCGGGTTAAACGCCTGGGGTGTGGACTGGATCGGTCTGATAGCACAACCCGGAACCACCGGTTTCTATGAAAATTTAGGGTTCGAGCAGCTTGAAGGACATGTCCCGCTAAAACTAAAGGACAAAAAAGAATGAAAGCCAGATGTGACAAAGTTGAGTGTGACCCAGGGCAATTAATAACCTTTCCGACACCATCTCGTTTTAAGCTGGAAGATCAGCCATTGGTTCGATCTTATATCGATCGGTTCCATCCTGAGTCCTGTGAATTTAATTTTTCAAATCTTTTTTGCTGGCAGGAAATCTATGATTATTCATGGTTCATCTTTAAGGGGAGACTGGTCATCTATGAGGGGGTCAATAACTGTGGATTCATGCCGTTGGGGGAGGCGTTCTCGCCCGATGAATTGAAGGAGCTGTCACACCATTTGATCTGCATGGGATTTGAGCCGGATATCAGTATTTTTCCCAGGGAGTATGTGGATGCATATCCTGATATTGAAAGGTTCTACACCATCCGGGAAGAACGGGATCATGCTGAATATATTTACCGGGTTGACAGTCTGGCAGAATTGACCGGGACTAAACTTCACAAAAAAAGAAACCTTATTTCTCAGTTTAAACGGCGCAATCCGGATTATTCGGTTAGGCCCTTGAAGGCTGATGATTTCCCCATTGCCCGGAATTTTGTCCGTCATATAATTGAAACCCGGGAAAAAGTATCCCAAGACCTTGAAGATGAATTCAAGGCCATTGAACGCGCCTTTGATAATTTTGAGAGCCTGGGGTTTGAAGGGATTGCGCTTTGGGTAAACGATAAACTGGTGGCCTTTTGCGTTTTCAGCCGTCTAACTCATGATACCTATAATGTTCAGTTTGAAAAATCCGATCTGGCCTTTAAAGGGGCTGCCCAGGTTATTAACCAGGAAACTGCAAAATTTCTGCAAAACAAATGTGTGTATGTAAACAGGGAGCAGGACCTGGGTATCAAGGGCCTGCGCCAGGCAAAGCTATCCTATGAGCCGGAACGACTCATTGTTCCCCATACCCTGATCTTTAAAACCTGATATTTAAAATTTGATAATGGGGTGGCCCGGTAGCCCATTATATTTTTTCTCTTTCCCGGGGTGAAAGACCCTCCTAGGGGGTTGTCTGGACAATTACCTGTCCTCTGGAGGTAAAAGAGATCCCTTGCTGGGACTGAGTTCCGATCATTATCGACTCGGCAATGGGTGGATTCGCCTGTCTTTTTGATGACCATTCTACGATAAAATTTGCTCCGGATCCGCCTTCCTTGTCCCTTGATAAGATAATGTATCGGGTGGAATTTAAGGCAGGCAGGACCAGGGGGCTGTCCAGATAGTGTTTGATCAATTCTCCTTTGGATCCATAATAATCGACGGCAGTGAGGGTGATGGGGGTTTGGGGGTCAATGTTCCGAATACTCAGGGTGACGGTGAGTTGATAGAGATTGGCCCTGTTGCCGATGTAAATATGGGAATAGGCCGGTACGTATAGGGTTTGACCTTTTGAAAGCTCGTAACAGTCTTTTGCCTGAACCTGAAAGGCAAGGCCGAAAACAAAAAAAAGGGTCAACGCACGCCAAATATGTTTCTTTTTCATTGGATTGCTCCTGGATTTTAGTGGAGGGGGGGCCCCTTCTATTGATAGTGATTGATATCGTCAATAAAAAATCTTAACAGGTCTGTTAGATTAACACCAGTATTTTTATCTCTCCTTCGGGCTTAATGGGCTGTGTCTCGTCCCTTTTTTTGTTTGAGTAAAAAAAAACTTTTCAAATTAGAGATTGTAATCTATACTTCGATAAGATCCTGGTAAAAAATATTTGGGACTGGGCAATATTTAAGTTTTTATGCACCTTCCCAGGAAGCAAATAATGTGTTAGATTTCAATTACCCCCAATTCTTATTCAGCCTCCAATTCTTATTTAGTCCCCAATGACAGCAATTGACACTGCATCGGAAAGCAAAGTTCCCCTCAGAATCGTTTCTGTAAGAGCCATCTATTAAACAGTTCTTCCATTCCTTTGATGATATTCAATCAAGAGGAAAGCAAATGAAATGGAATCGACAAGATGTTTTTTTAAAACCGTCATGGGGATTCACCTTGGTGGAAGTAATGACGGTCATCGCCATTATGGGAATAATGGCAGCCACCAGTATAACCATGCTGATTAAGGCTGAACCCAGGGCCAGGAAGGTTGCAAGAGAACTGATGGGGGATATGCAGATGACAAGGATCTCTGCCATTAAGAAGGATCAGGACTGGGCCATTGTATTTATTCCTGCAGCCAGCACCTATTATATCTGCTCCGATCGAGGGTCTGACAATGTCTGGTCCACCATACTTGCCAGTAATACCATTGAAAAAACCGTCAGTTTTACAAATTATGGTGCCGGTGTCCAATTTGGAAGTGGCATTGCAGATTCATCAATGAGTGGCGGTGCTTTTGGTGACGGTGTTAGCTATAATTCCAATGTGTTGACCTTTAACTCGCGGGGAACTTGTTCTTCAGGATATGTTTACCTTTTTTACGGCGATGCGTCATATGCGGTGGGCACCCTCAGTACGGGGGTCGTCAGAATCAGACGGTGGTCAAACGGTGGGTGGAGATGATGAATATTCTTGGAACCGCCAAGGGGATTACCCTTGTAGAGCTGTTGGTGGGAATGTCTATCTTCAGCCTTGTTGTTGCGGGTATTATCTCATCCAAATTGGAACAACAGGGTCAGCATATAAGTCAATTGCAGGCAGTTGAGATGCAGCAGAGTGTCAGGACTGTCATGTTTTTGATAAAAAGAGAAATCAGGATGGCCGGGTTTGACCCTTTTATGCAGGATAATGGGGCCGGCATCATTATTGCCGAGGCGAACAATCTATCTTTCAGCATTGGTGCTGGCGATGACGGCAAGGATAATGATGGGGATGGACAGGTAGATGAATATCGGGAATTGGAAACGATCGCCTATGCATTCTTAGACCCGGAAGGGGATGGGGATGATATGACCGTAAGTTACAATGGTGCCGGCGCCCAGGTGATTGCAGAGAACATACTGAACCTTAATTTTTCCTATTACGATGCAAACGGGGGGAGCCCTGGTTCTCTTGCTGATATTAAATCCGTACAAATAACAATTACCACAACAACCGATGTGAATGAGTTGGCCCGGACAGCAAATAACAACACCCGGACCTTAAACACAAGTGTATATTTGCGAAATATGGGATTATAAATGAAGCATTTAAATTGGATCAAGTCTTCTGTCAGGCATCTTGCTGATCAGCAGGCCGGGTATTCGATAATAGAGGTGATGATTTCATTGGCAATTTTTGCCATCGGTATCCTGGCGGTCGCAACCTTGCAGATCCAAGCGACAAAAGGCAATACAAATGCCAGAAAATGTTCAGAGGCATCTGAAATCGCCCAGGGGCAGATTGAGGCGCTTATGGCCATGCCCTATGCAAATGTCGCTGATCAAATAGTTTTAACGGCGGATGGTTATACGCTTCAATGTGTCATCGTGAATCAACAAGATATGGATGGGGATGGAGATACGGATATCATGGAAGTACAGGTGATTGTAAATGACCCTTGTGGAAAAAAAAGGGCGGATCTTAGGTTTAAAAAAGCAGCGGACTTTTAAGCCCACCAGCAGGGATATTTAGGTGTTCTGTCTGTGTCCCGTCAGGGAGGTGTGATTTTGGTTAAAGATGTTTGTATTATAGAAAATGAACAGGGTTCCGCCATCATTATTGCCTTACTTGCCCTTGCTCTTGTTACCCTGCTTGGAATCTCCTCCATTGACACAACCTGCATTGAGTTGAAAATTGTACGCAATGAACGAATGTATCAGCGATGTTTTTATGTTGCCGACAGTGGATGGAAAGACGGCGCCTGTTGGCTTGAGGGTAAAAGCGAGGCTCCGTCTAAAATAAATGTAAACCCCTCCCTTAGTGAGGATGAGCTCAAAATTGTCAGGAACTTTGGTGATGGGGCCGCAAATGTCCTGAATGACGATTTTCCTGATAGCTCTGAAGATGATACCATTGATTCCATCCCTTATTGGTATAATATTCAATATAGCCAGGATCAAATAGTTGCCGGTAGCGGCAAAACGTATCGAGAATTTATCTACATTGTTAAATCCAATGCAAACAAAGAACATGAAATTGAGGTAAGGTTAAAAAAAATATATAAGATCGGTTATTAGGCAGGCCAGACATAAATTTCCAGGAGGCAGTCACAATGGATAGATGCCATAAAATTAACAGCATCCGGTTACTTTTATGGATCTGTTTTATGGTTGTTCTGCCTTTTTCAGTGTTTGGAGACCAGATTGAAGTTCGGGTATCCCATGGGGATGATGATGCCCAGGAAAACATTAGCACAGGTGATATTTACCTTACCAATGTGGATCTTGAAATGACCTGTGAAGGGGATGACCAGGCAATCGGTATTCGTTTTCTCGATATTGCCATCCCTTCTAAGGCCGTGATCACCAATGCTTATATGGTATTTAAAGCAGCGGGGGATGAAACGGATGCCACTGATCTTGTTATTCGAGCAGAGGACAGCGACGATGCCGGTCGGTTTACGGTTGACAACGGTGACATCACCAACCGAGCTTTAAACAATGGGTTTGTAAACTGGCATGTACCGCCCTGGAACAGCAATTCAATCTATGAAACCCCTGATCTTACATCCCTGGTCCAGGAAATCATCGGCAGGGGAGGATGGGTTCCGGGTAATGATATGGCTTTTGTAATCACGGGTTCGGGCCTAAGAAGGGGGGTCGCCTATGATGGGTCCCATGAAGATGCACCGTTGCTGCATACAGAATACACGGAAACAGCAGTACCCTATATTCAGGTGAATCAAACATTTTTGGCGCCTTCCTGTCTATTTGGGAATAATCCTGCCTCAGATACTTTTACCATTACAAACTCGGGTACTGCCGATTTGAATTATAGCCTCGCCCATGATCAGGACTGGGTCAGTCTTTCTTCCAGCAGCGGGGTGTTGTCTGCCGGATCAACCACTGTTATTAGCGTTGGGTATACGGTATCCTTATTGGATCCTGGTTCCTATAATGCCCTTATTACCATAGAGGGTACAGGATCCTCCCTGGTTCCCAATAGTCCTGTGGAGATCAACATCACCCTGGAACTTCAGGTGCCCACTCTGGAAATTATTGTGTCCGCATCAAGTGATGATGCCGAGGAGAGTGAAGCCGGAACAATGAATCTTTTAAGTTCTGATTTAGGCCTAGGTCATGAAACAACAGATCAGATAGTGGGCATCAGATTTCAAAATGTTGTGGTTCCAAAGGGCGCATTGATAAAAAAAGCCTATATTCAATTTGATGTTGAACAAGATGTTAATATGAATCCTGTTGACCTTCATATATTTGGCGAAGCTTCGGATAATCCAGCTGCTTTTTCAGCCACATCCCATAATATTTCAGACAGGGTCAAGACAGATCAGTTCCTAGGATGGAACACTCTTTTGGATTGGCATATGGGAGAACAGCATAAGACCCCTGATTTAAGGAGTGTGGTTCAGGCGATCGTCGGAAGAGCAGGATGGTCCAGCGGAAATGCAATGGTTTTCATGATCCAGGGGTCTGGAGAGCGGATTGCAAATTCCCATGACGGCATGGGGGTGCCGCCGCTGCTGCACATAGAGTATCAAGAAGGTCATTTCCCTAATATTTCCATTGATAGAAATAATATCGGGGCCATATGCCATGAAGGCAGTGATGCAGTTGAAGACAGCATTTTAATAACCAATACAGGAGATGACGCACTGACCTATCAAATGGTTTTGGAAACACCGGACCATGATTCCTGGCTGGCGGTTTCAGCCTCAGGCAGCATTGGTGTGTTAAATCCGGGAGAGACTGCTGAACATACCATAACCTACGCAAATTCAAACCTTGACCCGGGCAATTATAACGCTATCATTACCATCACCGGCATAGATACGCCCAATAGTCCCTGTGAAATTGATGTTACCTTGACAGTTTTTGCCCTTCCCGGCTCCGCAAATTGCGGCAGCGTTCCGATTTATACCCAGAACCTGACAAGCCCGGCAATCCTGGTATTACTGGATGTCTCCGGCAGTATGGACCGCATGATGAATGTCAGCCCTGTTATAAATCCCCATACGCCTGATCTATCCAGTATTGTCCAGGAAATTGTAAATCGAGATGGATGGCGGTATGAAAATTCAATGACGTTTATTATCTCGGGCACAGGACATAGAACCGCAAGTTCCTATGATGGGAACAGCGGATCTGCGCCACTGCTCCATGTGCAATATAACGACGGCAGTGTCCGGGAAATTAATATCAGGGTATCCCAGGGAAGTGATGATGCCGAGGAAAGCAGTTCAGGCAGTGTGGATATTGAAAGCTCTGATCTGGAGATCGTATCTGAAGCGACTGTTCAGATTCTGGGAATTCGGTTCCAAGATGTTGCCATTCCCCAAAATGCTGCCATTGAAGCTGCCTACCTGGAATTTGAAATTGATGAACAACAAAGTGAAGATACAAATTTATGGATTCAGGGTCAAGCCCATGACAGTCCGGCAGAATTTACGACGGAAAACCATAATATTTCAGCCCGGACCATGACGTCAAGTGCAGTTGCCTGGAATGTTATTGAACCATGGGAAGCAGGTGCTCAAATGCGCCGGATTGATATTGGAAAGGATGTCATCCGTGAACTTGTGAAGGATCGAAGCATCGCCTGGGGTTTTGGAACCTGGTGTTCTAAAATTGCTGACGGATATACGCCAGATATTGATTATACCAAAATCCATGTGGGGTGCAAATTTAATGATGATATCCACCAGGCTGAACTCCAGGCAGCGATTGCAGATACGGTTGCCCATTTTGGAACACCATTTGATTCTTCCATAAAAGCGGCAAGACAATATTTTCTGGGGAATAAAAAGGATGGGGACGGGGCAGGTGACCCCTATAATCGGGTCGATTGTCAGCCAAAGTTTTTGATTGATATAACCGATGGCCTGGGAAATGGAACTCTGGCACAAGTTGTTACCCATACAAATGCACTTTGCGATATCAATGTAACCCCAATTGCAGTGGGGTTTGGAATTGATAATGCCGTTCAAATTGAAGCGATGGCAAGAATAAGTAATGAACGCGGAGATGCATCCCCGGCGTTGTATTCACTGCACAATGACACGGACGGTGTTGGGCAGCCATTTCTCGCTGGCAACAGGGAAGAACTTGTTAACACCCTCTCAACCCTTGGGGAAAGCATCAAAGCACGTATATTCCATGGGTCTGCCCCGGCACCGGCAACTTCGGTTAACCAGGGAGATCTTGTGATTATTGCAAGTTTTAATGCTGACAATTGGTCGGGTGAACTTTCGGCCTTAACGCCTGATCCGGATACGGGAGATTGGACCCATGTGCTTTGGCGTGCAAGTGAGGTGCTTCCTTTTTCAAGAAAAGTGTATACCATTGACCCTGACAGCCTGGAGGTAATTGCCTATTCAGATCTTGATCTGAGCAATGATAATTATTTTGATTCCTTTAGTGATGGATATTTTTGT
This sequence comes from Desulfoconvexum algidum, assembly GCF_055382125.1. NCBI lineage: Bacteria > Pseudomonadati > Thermodesulfobacteriota > Desulfobacteria > Desulfobacterales > Desulfobacteraceae > Desulfoconvexum > Desulfoconvexum algidum. Next base: position 2,162,527 of record NZ_AP042394.1, read on the forward strand.
AACCCCCTGGGGGATTTTATTCATTCAATCCCCGTAATAGTGGGAGATCCTTCTTTCCATTATGATTTTGACGATTACGGTGCCTTTAACCCGGTACGGGATCCCATGGTGTATATCGGTTCAAATGATGGTGCTCTCCATGGGTTCTCCCTTTCAACCGGGGAAGAGAAGTGGGCCTTTGTACCCCTTAACCTCCAGGATAAATTGAACCGGGCAAATGAGCCGGAATTTAATATGTGCGGAGAAGATTACTGCCATCAGTTTTTTGTTGACGGATCTCCCCAGGCCGCAGATATCTATGACGGTTCAAGTTGGAAAACCATACTGGTCTGTGGTGAGGGGGAGGGGGGAGATGCCTATTTTGCTCTGGATATTACTTCGGGTGTTTTTAATGAATCAGACGCTCCGGGACAATATTTATGGCAGTTCAGAGATGATGACAATTTGTCCTATCTTCTGGATGAGGTGGATAATGATTCAGACGGTACCATTGATGAAGCAGATGAAGCCAATAGTCAGCTGGGTGAAACAGGGGCAAAGGTCAGTATTGACAGAATTGCAGATGGAGAAGATAATGAAAGTTGGGGCGTTTTCTTTGGTTCAGGATACGCTTCAACCCATCAGGAAAATAAGCAGGCTTATTTGTATGGTATTGCTGCAAATGATAAAACGCCTTTATGGCAAAGGGATGGGCTTGATATCAACCGGATAAAATTATCTAATTCTCAATTGCCCAATGATGTAGCGTCTCCGGTCTTGACGGCTGATTTTGAAGGGGATTATATTTCAGATTTGATCTATGTGGGAAACCGTTATGGAACCATGTACCGGGTTTCAAATATTGGCAGGACTGAGGACCCTGAGATAACCACATTGTTTGATTTTAATCCTTCCAGTTCATCGGCCAGCCTTACTCCAATTAGTGCAAAGGCAACCTATGCCCATGGAATTAAAACCGAAACCCAAAATTATCCCATATGGATTTATTTTGGAACCGGAGAGTATAAACTGCAGGCAGACAAAATGAACACAAATTTGCAGTATTTTTTTGGCCTCAAGGAGAATCGGGACCTGCCTCGCTGCTATCTATACCCCTTTACAGGGGAGTCTCCAAATCCTGAAGATCCAATTATATGCGGTGATCTTGTGGCACTTGCGGCAAAATTTATAAGCAAAAATGTGACCAGTGAGGAAGGGGTGACAGAGGAAAAACAAGTCCGCTATATTGACGGGGGTTGTACTGAAAATCAGTCCTGGCTCATTAAGCTCTACAATGGTCAGGCCCAATACAACGGCCCCGTTGTATTGGGAAGTGAGCGCGTTATAGTGCAGCCTCTGGCAGTGGGGGGAGTTGTATTTTTTACAACCTATATTCCCGATTCTGATGTTTGCAGCGGACAAGGGAAAACATGGATTTTTGCCGTGGATTACAATTCCGGTTGTGCATCGACAAATCCTGTGTTTGATCTGAATGGTGACGGTTTGTTTGATGAAAATGATACAATACCAAATCCAGATGATCCGGATAACCCCTATATCCCGGCCGGGGTTTCCATTGAGGGAGGGCCGGGGTCTAAACCGGTACTGGGTCCCGGCAACACTTTGTTCATCACGACCCCTGTTGGCGGGGTGGAAGCAATAAAGGTGAATCTGCCAGCCCTTAAAGTAAGGCTGGGTTCCTGGAAGGAAAATGAAGGATAAAATTTTTAAAATCAGCGTTACAAAAGGACAAGGACCGAACATGAAATTAATTATATTCATTCTATGCAGCTTTATTTTTGGGTTCCCGGGTATGTTATCTGCCGAATTATATAAATATTATAATCAAAACGGCACCCTTTGTTTTACGGATGACCTTTCCGTGGTACCGGCAGATCAGAGGCAAGCGCTTGAAACCATTCATGAAATTCAAACAAAACAGATTGTTGATTTTCAACCTGTCCCAGATGTTGTCATAAAATCAGATGCTGTCAAAACATCATCACCGAGCCAAGCCGTTCCTAATGAGACAGGCGAAAAATTAGACCTTGATATGGAATTTAAACAACTTGGGACGGTAAAAAAAGATCTTGGTGATGAATTTATCACTCTCAAAAAAAGGCAAGATGTGTTGATTCCAGAAGGAAAAAGAAAAATGAATGCCAGGGAAATCAAAGCATATAATCAAGAAATCAATGCATTAAACCAAGATACGTTAAAATATAAAGAAAAACAGCAGGCCTATTTCAAAAGAGTTGAAACATACAATTTAAAATTGGAATCCGCTCCCTATAAAATGACCCATTGATATGGGATGTATCTGTCCGGGTCTTTCCCCATGGAAATAAAAACAAGCAAAAAGACAGGACTGGAGCGATAAAAATAAGCGTTCAACAAATAAAAGATTGATTTATTCGGAAAAAAGTATCATTAAATTCAGGGATATTATTTTTTTAAAAGGAATCTATATAGCAGTGGAAAAGGATACTCAAGAAATTAAATGGATTAATTTGAGGGGCGAAGCCAGGACGAAAAGCCTCAAAAATACCAGTGTTGAATTTAAACCAGGGGAGAATGAACTGGTTCATCATTTCAAACTAAAAGACTTTTCCTCGGAGGGATTTGGCATCCTGGTGCGTAAGGATTCCAAGGTGCTTAAGCATATCAAACCAGGGAATGTTCTTACCATGGTGTATCATTCGAATAGGACCAAGAGCGATCCTGTAACCCATCAAACCGAAATAAAACACATCTCAGAGCCAGAGTCTGGCACCTACCAGGGTCATCTGGTGGTAGGGCTTTTGATCCTTGAATAACCCAGATACGAATTGATTTTATTAGGTTCATTTAAAATAGGCTTATCGCCAACAGCGTTTTGCCAATAGATATTTAGAAAATAGATATTTAGAAAATAGTCCAATACAACTCAACCCAGGAAGAATATCTTATGCCGGATTCATCTGGGCCTAAAACCCGGTTTTCCCAATTCCTTCCCTATGTGGCGCCTTTTTTTGTTTTTGTCGGTTTTACCTATCTTGGACCGGTATTCAGCCTCTCCAAAGCCTTGGTATTCCCTGCCAAAACGTTGTCGGTGACAGCATTGTTATTTTTTTATTGGCCCAGGATCAAACATGAAATTAAGGTTTGCCTTGATTTAAATGCAGTGATGGCAGGTATTGCCGTTTTTATTTTCTGGATGGGGCTTGAAAATTATTATCCTAAAATCGGATTTGAATCTGGTTTTAACCCCTTTGAGTTGGCCCAGGGGCCCTATGTATATATCCTCTTGGCAAGCCATCTCTTTGGTGCTGTTTTGGTAGTCCCTGTGGTGGAGGAATTGTTCTGGCGATCTTTTGCCCTGCGATTTCTCATTAATATCAATTTTACACGATACGCCCTTGGTACATTTACCTGGTTTTCATATGTTTTTGTTTCCATTGCCTTTGGGCTGGAACACCATAGGTGGCTGCCGGGAATATTTTCCGGTCTCATCTATGCCCTGCTTCTCTATCAGAAAAAAAATTTGTTTTCCCCCATTCTTGCCCATGGGGTTTTCAACGGTCTTTTGGGTGTTTATGTCATTGTAAACAATGAATGGGGATTCTGGTAACCCTCATAGATCAATTGTTTGGGTCCTTGGCCAAGGGGAAATTATTTGCGCAGAATGTCTACTAAATAATTATGCCTTGTCAGGCTGATAATCCTTGAGGAAAAAAGTAACGGCCACACTTCCCGTTAATATTAAACAGCTTCCAGTGATGAACACCTGGGAAAGGCCAAAAAGATCCAGGATAATCCCCGAAAGAATGGGGGAGACAATCATGCCCAGGCTCCAGGCAGCATCGGTGATGCCCATAAGTGCTGCCATGCCCATGGTGCGGCCCAGTTGGCCTGTGATGACAAGGCCTCCGGGCAGGGCCAGGCCGTTGGCCATGCCCATGAGAATATTCAGGAAAAGGATCATGGTGAAACCTTCGACAAATGGCATCCACAACACGATCAGCCCCGAGGCAAAGGTGCCCGAAATTATAAAATATTTGGGATTAATCCGATCTGCAAGCGTTCCCATGAAACGCTGAAGAAATGCAATGAGAAATATGTTGGCTCCTAAAATGATGCCCACTTGGGAACTTGTCAGGTTGAGTTCAAGTGCAAGAATTGGTAAAAAGGTATACACCGCCCCCTGACCCGAGGCCGTGAAAAACCGTGTTAAGAAAATGCCCAGAACAACCCGGTGCTGCAGCATTTTCCTGAAGGAAACCCTTCCAGAATTTTGCCCGGAATGACCTTTTTTTTCAGGGGGTATAAAGATCATTACCAATACACTCGTTAACAGGGCCAACCCTCCCATCGCATAAAAGGCAGCATTCATCCCGAAATGATCACGAATCATCCCACCAAGCACAGGTCCTATGCCAAGGCCCAGCATCACAGACATGTTCAAGGTGCCCATATACAGGCCTAATTTTTGTTTGGGCGCAATATCAGCGGCAAGGGCCATGGCAATGGGAACAACAAGTACAGAGGTCATGCCATGGAAAAATCGAATCAGTATCAGGGCTTCGGCCCGGGTCGGCAATACATAGAATACTGAAATAAGGGCATAGAGCAAAAGTCCTGTCGCAATAAAGTTTTTGCGTCCCAATTTGTCGGAAAGGCGCCCGGCCAGGGGATTGAACAGGGTTCTGGAAATATTAAAAGAGGCAATAATGAGCCCGACTAAAAAGCCGCCGGCCCCAAGCTCCACGGCATATACCGGTATAATAGGCCAAATGATTCCCAGGCCGATCATTGCCACTCCGACGGAGACGGAAAGTAAAAAGAGAATACCTGAAGAAGACCGGTTACCATTTTCCACATGGTGGGATCCATTGGGAAGGCAATTGGTGTTCATATGGAAAAATATCTCCGGCTAGTTGTGGGTTTAAGGTTATTGTAAATGAATCTTCTTTTTAAAGGGTTTATTTGAGTTTGTCACTGGATAATTTTTATGGCGCCTTGTATATATGTAGCATATGGGGAAAAGATAGATTCAATGGAAAAAGAACCTATGCCAGAGGAGATAATGGGACCGGATAAAAAAAAGATTGAGGCCCTGGAAGCAAAGATGAAAGAATTAGGGATTCACCGGGAAGACATCAAAGAAAAATTTATCAAAGCCTCGGGCAGGGGGGGACAAAAAGTAAATAAAACCTCGTCTGCCGTTTTTGTCAGCCATGAAAAAACAGGGCTTAGTGTAAAGTCTGGTAAACACAGGTCCCAGCATTTAAACCGATTTCTTGCCTTAAGAAGTCTTGTTGAAAAAATTGAAGCCAAAATGACGGGTAAAAATGATCTGGAAACACAACAAGTTGAGAAAATTCGAAAACAGAAACAAAAACGGAAAAAAAGGAACCAGATGAACCTTAAAAGGCGCCAAGTTGACAAGGTTTAATCTTGATGTCCATTTTTTCACAGGCAGACGCTACCGCAACTTTTTTGATTTTCAAGGTGGCGGCAATTTTCCAGCACCCAGCGCAGGAAATCCGGTTATCCGTATTTGCCTCATCCAATGCATCCTTTAGTTCCTTTGACACCTCAATATCCGGATTGATTTTTTTTGTTTTAGGAGTATATCCAAAAAGTCCATTCTGACACTGGGAAATCCGATATTCCAAAAGATCTATCTGGACCCCGATTTCCAAGGGTAAAACCCCAAAATCTTTGGCAATTCTGTGTGCAGTCGCACAGGGTACACTGCCATTTTTTGCCAGGGAATGGATTTTTTTGGAAATGGCTTCATCGATCATTTCCTCCCGGTGTTTATTTGCGTAATGTCCTCTGTCCGTATGTGCCATGGTGCCTTCCTGTTTGACTCTGCGTAAGGGTTACGATAGACTCCTTTTATAACCTAAATGAAGGGAAAAGGATATAATTTTTATGATAGATAAAATTGCCTCCAATGATTTTCAAATGATTTACATTGCCTCCTGCGGGGAGGGCATTAATGCCTTTAACCTCGTTGAATCCACCCTGGTTCAGTTTCCCGACAGTGAGATTTCTGTTGTAAAAGTGGGGCATATCCGTTCCGAAAGTCAGGTGGATGAACTCATTGACAAGGTAAAAGATATTGAAAGCCTTATCGTTCATACCATGGTAAATTTTAAGCTTCGACAATACCTGACCCGGAAAGGGATTGAACATCATATTGTCACCATTGATTTAATGGGACCCATCCTGTCTGAGATTCAGGCATTTTTAAACAAGGATCCCCTTGAAAAACCGGGTCTTTACAGGGAAATTCACCATATAGATCTAAAACAGGTATCTGCCATTGATTTTGCCCTTGCCCATGATGACGGATTAAATCCAGACACATTGATGGGTTCAGAAATTGTCCTTCTTGGATTGTCCCGTGCCGGGAAAACACCCTTGTCCATGTACATGGCGGTCATGGGATGGAAGGTGGCTAATATTCCGTATGTTCCGGGGGTTCCCATGCCAAGAATCCTTGATGCAGTGGACAGAAGACGGGTGATTGCTTTGAATATTAACGTGGAGCAGCTTTCCTCCCACCGGAAGATGAGACAAGAAAGCCTGGGAACTGCTGATATCTATTCATATGTTTCAAAACAAGATATTGAAGATGAAATACAAAATGCCCAGAAATATTATATTACACGGGGATTCTCAATGATTAACGTGAGCAATAAACCCATTGAAACCAGTGCTGAGGAAATCATTGAAATGATTACCCGGCGATTTATGGCAAATGCGCATCTGGACACCTGAAGTTTTAATGGAATTCATTGAAAAAAAATAATATAGTATCCAGAGAAATGTAAACAAAACGAGACAGGGAGTATCGTTATTAAACGAACAGGGACGCCCTTTGAAAGACGAAAACACAGAGACTTCTGGACATATCTTTTTATTTTGATCAGTTTGTGTGCTTGGGGGGTCCTTTTTGTGTCACTTCTGGTGTTTCACCGGGCCCAGCCGGAATTTGAAACTTTTTTTGATAGATTTTATCGTTTGGATCTCAGAACCAGCTGGGATATGGCCTTTGTTCAATACCTTGTATATAGCATCATCCTTGGATCGATTGTCAGTATTCTCGGGCTTGGATTGAGTCGTTTTCGGGCCAGGAGGCAAACAGATTATAAAAAACATTTAATTCTTCTTGGGTTTTTGTATCTTGTCCTCTTCTTTACATATGTGACGCGTATATAAGGATCAAGGATTTACAAGGAATTGTCGATACCTTTACCATAATTTGTTTTATGATAACTTTAAACTTGATGTATAAGCTGGAGATCCATGAAAAAAATAGTTTTGTTTATTTTAACAAGTTTACTCCTTTCTTCTCTCTGCCATGCAAGGGATTTTATGGTTGAATTTGTTGAAGAGAATTATAAGGAAACCACAAAAGCATATTCCAATGAGCCGCTTATCTACCATTCCATTCAGGTCAATTCCCAGGCCGGCCCCAAGCTGCTGATTCTTACGGGTGATAATCTTGAATACCGCAAATGGCTTAGACAGTATATCGCGGCCAATAAAGAATTAATCACCAAGGTCCCGGAGACGGAAAATGATCTCTTTATCTCTTCTAAAGCCTATGAGATAGATGTCACCAATATCCATCCTGTTAATGGTAAACGCTGGATATCGGACATCCCCACCAGTGATGTTGCAGCTTTGGAAGGAAACACCTATATCCTGGTCATTGATGCCAATGGGAAAAGAAGCCAACTGATCTCAACGGTGATCCGCAATATGGGATATAGGGCAATGGTTTTTCAAAATGGTGCCGAGGCACTCAAGACCTTCAGGATACAACCTGAAAAATTTAAAATGATCATTGCCAATCACGACCTGCCGGGAATGAAAACGGAAGTCTTTGTGGATCATATCCTGAAGATTGATGATAAAATACCCATCCTGGTTGAAACCGGATACAATAATCAAACGATAAAAAATATATTTACGACTAAATTTTCAAGTGCCGGTTCTGTGGTGATAAAATCTGTTGTGATGGAAGATCTTCAAAAGACCATTTCACACCTGGTTAAAGAAAAGGTATAGACCCTATGAAACGCTTTTATTTCATGCTGCTTGGCGTATTACTGCTTTTGCCTACATCCATTTGGGCACAATCCGATGATTTTACCCGATATGAAATGAGTTTTAAAAATTTTCTAACCTGTGAGCTTACCCGGACCGGTGCAATAGATCATTTCAAGGGAAAATCCTTTAAGGTCACGATGATTGATCTGTTTTCTCTTCAAAGGGAATCTGATATGGTCATTATCACTGGGGCTGTTCGCTGTGTTGTTGGGGACAGTCATCACTTCCTTTATGTGGCAGTCGGGGTTGAAACCATTCTGGACAAGGAACAAGTGACCTATTATACTGTCCGGGACGCTGATTTTTCAATCCTTGCCACTGAATTGATGAAATTCCCCTATAAGGAAAGATGCCCCTGGTCCCGCTACTGGGTGGACATGGATTAGATGGGACCAGGAACAAGTTTAAGATCAGTTTAAGATCAGTTTAAAATAGCAGCCTGGGCTGCTGCCAGCCGGGCAATGGGAATCCTGTAGGGAGAACAGGAAACATAGGTCAGACCGGCCTTGTGGCAGAATACCACAGACTTAGGATCTCCGCCGTGCTCTCCGCAAATCCCAAGTTTTATGTCCGGCCGTGTTTTTTTGCCTCGCTCCACAGAAATCTCAATCAGGCTGCCCACGGCTTCCTGGTCAAGGGTTTCAAAGGGATCAGAGGTTAATATGGCATTGTCAATATATTCATTCATAAAAGATCCAATATCATCCCGGGAAAAACCAAAGGTCATCTGGGTCAGGTCATTGGTGCCGAAGGAGAAAAACTGGGCATATTTTGCCATTTTGTCGGCAATCAATGCCGCCCTCGGGGTCTCGATCATGGTACCAAACAGATAGGGGATGGTTTTGATTCCATATTTTGCAAGGGTGTTATCATAGCATTCCGTGACAATCTTGTGGGTGAACGCCAACTCTTTTTCATTGCAGGTAACCGGTACCATGATTTCAGGCAAGGGATTTTTGCCCGCCCGGATCAATTCAGCGCAGGCTTCAAATATTGCGGTTACCTGCATTCTTGTTATTTCCGGAAAGGTAATGCCAAGCCGTACTCCCCTATGACCGATCATGGGGTTGGATTCCTTGAGCAGGGCACTTCTCTTCAACACTTCTTCCAGATCTATCCTGAGGGCATCGGCAATCTCCTGCTGATTTTCTTGGGACTGGGGCACAAACTCATGCAGAGGCGGATCCAAAAGCCTCAGGGTAACCGGCAGGGTGCCCATGACAGACAAGGTGTTGGAGATTTCCTGTTTTACAAAGGGAAATAACTCATCCAGCGCCACCTGGCGTTCTTCCTTTGATTTGCTCAAAATCATTTTCCGGAGTAAAAATAGCGGTTTGCCGGAATCGGATCCATAGAACATGTGCTCGGTTCTGAAAAGCCCGATACCTTCTGCCCCAAAGGCCAATGCAATTTTGGCATCCTCAGGTGTGTCTGCATTGGCTCTGACCTTCATGGTCCTGTAGGAATCGGCAATGGCCATAAATTTTTGAAACCTGGGATTTTCCAAAGAATCCGTCATTTTCAGTCGGCCCTGGTAAACAATCCCTTTGGTGCCGTTTAAGGTGATAAAATCTCCTTCATGGAAAATATTGGCCCCCACCCTGAGCTCTTTGGTTGTTGCATTTATTTTCATGGCACCGGCACCGACGATACAGCATTTCCCCCAGCCCCTGGCCACAAGGGCGGCATGGCTTGTCATACCGCCTCTGGCAGTTAAAATGGCACAAGCGGCCCGCATGCCTTCAATGTCTTCAGGGTTGGTTTCTTCCCGGAGTAAAATAACGTGTTTGTTTGATTTGGCCCATGCAACCGCATCTTCAGAGGTAAAGACAATCTGGCCCCAGGCCCCACCGGGTCCGGCCGGCAATCCCTCCGTTATCTTTTCGGCCGTTTTTTCTGCGGCAGGATCTACTATGGGGTGGAGCATGTCATCCAACATTTTCGGGTCCAGACGGCAGATCATGGTTTTTTCATCAATCATGCCCTGCTCAAACATATCCATGGCCATATTAAGGGCGGCTGTGGCAGTTCTTTTCCCCACACGGCACTGGAGCATGTATAAATGGCCTTCCTGAATGGTAAACTCGATGTCCTGCATATCTTTGTAATGGGATTCCAGGGTGTTTCTGATATCAAAAAGCTGGGCATAGAGTTCGGGCATGGCTTCCTCCAGGGAAGAAAGATGCCTGTTTTGGGTGTTCTTGGTATCATTGTTCAAAGGGTTGGGGGTTCTGGTCCCTGCCACCACATCCTCTCCCTGGGCATTGACCAGCCATTCGCCATAAAATTTATTGTCTCCTGTGGCAGGGTCCCGTGAAAAGGCAACCCCTGTGGCAGACGTCTCTCCCATATTGCCAAATACCATGCTCTGGACATTAACGGCGGTTCCCCAGTTGTCCGGGATATGTTCAATTCGTCTGTAGGAGACGGCCCGCCGTCCGTTCCAGCTTTTAAAAACAGCTCCAATGGCCCCCATGAGCTGTTCTTTCGGATCATCTGGGAATTCAATATTCAAGGTTTCATGGATCTTTTTTTTAAACCGGCTGCACAATATCTTCATATCTTCGCAGGAGATATCCGTATCGTTTGTATACCCCTTGTCATTTTTCAGGTTGTTCATCATCATTTCAAGATTTAAACGAATGCCCATGCCATTCTGGGGTTTAATCTGTTCCGCTTTTTCCATAACCACGTCGGAATACATCATGATTAACCGTCTATAAGCATCATAGACAAACCATTCATTGCCGGTTTTGGCAATGAGTCCCGGGATGGTGGTTGAGCAAAGGCCGACATTTAAAATGGTTTCCATCATTCCGGGCATGGAACTTCTGGCACCGGAACGGCAGGAAACCAATAAGGGGTTGTTTTCATCCCCGAATTTCATTTTTATTTGTCGTTCGATATTTTCCATGGCGCAGGTTATTTTTGCTTCAAGGGAGTCTGGAAAGCGCCCGCCAAGATCAAAATAATGGTTGCAGCACTCGGTGGATATGGTGAAGCCCGGGGGGACCGGAAGTCCAAGGGTTGCCATTTCAGCAAGGTTGGCCCCTTTTCCCCCCAGAAGATTTTTTAAGGTTGCATTTCCCTGGTTTTTTTGGGGGCCGAATTCATAAATATATTGGGTCATATTTTCCTTATGGTTTTTAATATTAAGAATAGCATTACTGGAATAATTATTAAGGCCTTAAAAAATCAAGTCAAGGAAAATCTTATGTTTTAAAATTAATCGGGCAGTGGTATGATATCTTTTTTAAAAAAATATAAGGAATTATTTTTAATAATTTTCAATTTTTAATCGGATGCGTGAATGCTGAATATTGAGTCCATTTCCAAGGGGTTTGGAGACCAGGTCCTTTTAGACGATACCGGCCTGCAGATCAATTCTGGAGAACGGGTGGGGCTTGTGGGCCGAAACGGCCATGGGAAAACCACCCTGCTGAACATGATTGCCCAAACCGATCACCCGGATGACGGTAGGATCACCTGTCCTTCCGGATACACAATAGGGGTTTTGTCCCAGAAAATTTCCTTTGAAAAGGATAGTGTTTTAGAGGAGGCCATGCAAGGTCTTTTGGCCCATGAAAAAGACCATTCCTGGAAAGCGGAAAAAATTTTGGCAGGCCTGGGTTTTTCCCAATCTGACATGGCAAAGTCCCCGGAACTTTTTTCAGGCGGGTTTCAGGTTCGTCTTAACCTGGCAAAGGTATTGATATCAGGTCCGGATCTTCTAATTTTAGATGAACCCACCAATTATCTGGACATCACCTCCATCCGGTGGATTTCACAATTTCTGGTCGCCTGGCCCAGGGAAGTTCTCTTGGTCACCCATGACAGGGGATTCATGGACAATGTGGTCACTCATATAGCCGGTATTCACCGGCAAAAAATCAGAAAAATCAAGGGCAATACGGAGAAATATTATTTTCAGGTGGCCCAGGATGAAGAAATTTATGAGAAAACCCGTCAGAACGAAGAGAAAAAAAATAAAGAGATTGAACTCTTTGTCACCCGTTTCCGGGCAAAGGCCAGGCTTGCCAACATGGTTCAATCCCGAATTAAAACCCTTGCAAAAAACCAGTCAAAGGAAAAACTGGCCCAGCTGAAAAACCTGGCCTTTTCCTTTAACTATCTTCCCTTTGCCGGAAAACAGTTGCTGACCGCGCAAAACCTCTCTTTTTCCTGGGATAAGAAAACCCCGCTGATACAAAATTTTTCCCTTACCATTTATCCTGAAGATCGAATTGCCATTATCGGTAAAAATGGGAAGGGAAAAACCACCCTGCTCAAATTGCTCACCGGAAACCTTTTGTCTGAGACCGGTTCGGTCATGGTGAATCCCGGTGTTTGCAAAGGGTATTTTGAACAGACCAATGTGCAGTCACTAAATGATAATTTTACTATTGAAGAGGAACTCATGCATTCCCAGCCGGATTTTGATCGCCAGGCAGCCAGAAATATCTGCGGGGCCATGATGTTTGAACAAGACGCTGCCCTCAAAAAGATATCGGTCCTCTCCGGCGGGGAAAAATCACGGGTCATGCTGGGAAAACTGCTCATCAGCCCTTTAAACCTGCTGCTTCTGGACGAACCCACCAACCATCTTGACATTGAAGCCTGCGACGCTTTTGAAGGCGCCCTAAGCTGTTTTGAAGGGGCCGTTATTCTGGTTACCCATAATGAACTGTTTCTCCATGGCCTGGCCAACCGGTTGGTGGTATTTAAAAAACAAGGGATCTCTATTTTTGAAGGCACCTATGGGGAATTTTTGGAAAAAGAAGGCTGGGAGGAAGAGCAAGATTCTATAACGGCCAAAAAACCAAGACCCGCAACCCTGTCAAAAAAGGAGTTGCGTCAAAAAAAATCTGAAATAATTGCCAGCCGTTCAAAGATCATTACGCCTATTCAACGGGAAATTGACAAAATTGAAAATGCCATAGAAGAAAAAGAAGCCCATACCAAAAATATAAATGAAAATCTTTTAATCGCATCCCAGGAACAGGACGGTCCTAAAATTGCCGCCCTTGCAAAGGAGCTTGCCGGCTTTGAACGAGAGGTTGACGCTTTATTTGAAGACCTTGAACGTCAAATGGATGAAATGGAAATCAAAAAAAAGAGCTTTGACCAAGAGCTCAATGAATTGGAAAGGTGTAATTAAGATGGACAAAAAAACTTTTACATTTTATTATGGACTCGTTTTGATTGCCGTAGGAGTAGGGGTCTTTTATCGCATACCACAGGTAATGCCCCGGGTTGCGGCCATAGAATTTTTTAGTGAAAAATTGATTCTGGTCAAATTTTGCTTTTATACTCTGGGTGCATTCCTCATTCTGGCAGGTGGCATCAGAGTGTTTAAAAACTATAAACGATAGATACAAAAAACAGATAATTGGAAAAAGTGAATGGCAAAATCAGTTTCCAGCCTTAAATCAACCATTAAAGACCAGTCCGGTGCCGGCAAAACCAAAATTGGTGAAATTCTTTCAAAGGAAGGACAGATCACCAGCATGCAGCTTACCGAGGCCCTTAATGTTCACAAAAAAACCAATGAGCGCCTCAGCAGTATTCTGTTGAACAAGGGGTATATTGATCCGGATACGATCATCAATGTTCTGGGCAGGATTTACAACTACAATGTGGCCCGGTTTGCCGACATAAAACCTGATCCGGAAGTTTTAAAAATTCTTCCCTTTGAAATGGCCAAGGCGCATCTGGTGTTTCCCCTGACACTTAAGGGAGATGACCTGACGGTTACCATGGCAGAACCCACGGATACCGCTATTGTTGAGGAACTTCAAAAACAAACCCGGAAAAATATCAAGGTCTTTGTCTCCACAGAGAACGATATTATCCAGGCCTATCGTGATTTTTACAAGATCAGTGATGACGACTATAAAGGGTTTCTCCATTTTGAAGAGGATGCAGATGATGATGAGCCGGTTACCTCTGTGGAAGATTTTGGCTCGCTTGTCTCCGAGGCAGCCGGGGAAGTTGAAGTCGGTTTTGCAGATATCGAGGATGACACAGACCAGTTCATGGCCTCTGATGCGCCTATTATCAAACTTGTAAACGGAATTTTGACCAAGGCTATTAATGACGGGGTTTCCGATATCCACATCGAACCCTTTGAGAAATCTTTTCAGGTCAGATACCGGCTTGACGGCGGCATGTACAAGGCTATGAACCTGCCCATCAGTATTAAAAATGCCGTTATTTCCCGGATCAAAATTTTGGCGGAACTGGATATTGCGGAAAGAAGGATCCCTCAAGACGGCAGGATAAAGTTGAGGCTTGGGAAAAAAAAATCCGTTGATTTTCGGGTATCCAGCCTGCCCACCCTGTTCGGGGAAAGTATTGTCATGCGTATCCTCGACCAGAGCGCATTGAGCGTTGACCTGACCAAGCTGGGTTTTGAAGCCTCCACCTATAAAACCCTTAAAAAATGTATTTCACGACCCTACGGTCTATTACTTGTCACGGGACCAACGGGCAGCGGAAAAACCACCACGCTTTATTCTGTTCTTAACCGGCTCAATAAAGATGATATTAAAATTCTCACGGCAGAAGACCCTGTGGAGTTCAATTTTAAGGGCATAAACCAGGTTCCGGTCAAGGATTCTGTGGGCATGAGTTATGCTGCGGCATTAAAAGCATTTCTCCGCCAGGATCCTGATATTATCATGGTGGGTGAGATCCGGGATATGGACACGGCTGAGATTGCCATCAAGGCAGCCATGACAGGCCATCTGGTTTTTGCCACCCTCCATACCAATGACTGCCCCTCCACCATTGGCCGACTGATAGATATCGGCATTCCCGCCTATATGCTGGCCTCTTCCATCACCATGGTCCTGTCCCAGCGCCTGGCCAGAAGATTGTGTCCCCATTGTAAACAGATTGTCACTGGCCATAATCCCAAGGATTTAGAGTTAGAAGGGTTCTCAAAGGAAGAAATCCCAGATTTGAAAATTTATGGCCCCAATGGATGCAGCCATTGCAATGGGACCGGATACAAGGGCAGGGTAGGACTATACGAGCTCATGGAAGTAACCGATGAAGTGGGCAAAGCCATCACAGCAGAAGTGGCCGAAGATCAGCTTAGAAAAGTGGCGGTTAATGAAGGGATGCTCACCCTGAGGGATGCCGGACTTGTAAAGATCCGGTCTGGTGAAACTTCCCTTGAAGAGGTTTTGAAAAAAACCACCATTACCAAGGAAGCCTTGCCTGCCTATCTTATCAACCCGGATTTTGAGCATTACGAGGACAAGGATGTCATCATTCGGGAAGGCAATCGAGACATTGATTTTTTTCGATTGGAACAAGGCGCCCTCCATGTGGTTAAGGGTGGCAAGAAGATTGCTGAAATCACCGAACCCGGCGATTATTTCGGTGAGATGGCCGCCATAACCCAATCTACCAGATCCGCATCCATCATTTCAAAGGGAAGATCCAAGGTCAAGCGGTTTCCCGGGGATAAACTGGGGGAAATCATTGAAAAGTATCCAGACGTGGCCAAACACCTTTTTTCTGTACTTGCAAACCGGCTTAACCAGACAGATAAAAAATTGGTAAACATTCACAATCAGATCCAGAAGAGCAGATCTTCCAATTAATTTTCCTCCCCGATTTTCTGCATAAGTCCTAAAACCTGTCCACTTAAAAAGTGGTCCAGTTTATATTGAATCAAAAACAGGGATGTTCCAGACTGTTGTTCAGCTTTTTTCATTAGACTACGGCAAGGGTTCTGACGACACCAATGCACAGCACTAGTCCGGCGAACCCTAATAAAATGTGGTTTGTCATTTTTTCATGCGAATAAAGTTTTACAATCAGCTCCCGTACGATAAAAATAATAGCCGGATCCAGCATTGTATGGAGGCGAAACCGCTTTGCTTTGAAATACTCAATAAAACTTTTAAATAATTCAATAATAACAAGAAAAGTTAAGATATCTGTAACGACAATGGATAGATTGAATTCAAGAAACTGACCACCCGATATCATCAAAGTTGAAAAAAATAAAATCTTACAAAGTCCCAACGTTAGTATCAGAATAATATAAACGATCAGAACATTAATAATATACTTCAAGGCTCTGTCAAACAACTTTTGCATGTTAACGGTTTGTCTCTGGGGCATCACTAAAATTCTCCTAATTGTTCCATAATTATAAAAGAGTTTTATAGATTCTTTTTGTTACAAATAGATAAGAACCCCGTTATTTTTTTGTGAAATGCGATTTTATCCCTGCAGAATACGGTGAACTCTTCGGGTTCTGCTGTCTCCCCAATTCTGAACTGAATGTAGGCGGCAGCTTGCTCCCCGTATTTAATGCCCGGGAACCTAAGTTTTTCCGCCACAAGTGTAGCCAGCATAGAGCCTGTCAACATATCCCATTCCGCGAAGGAAAGGTAACCTAACCTGAACGGGTATGGGATATATTATAAAAAAGTTAAATGCGATTGCCCTGGTTTTTCACCGTTTTCAATAAAAACAAGTTGTTAAGCCGCCATTTGTTATCTCTTAATAAAACTTGATTTTTTCAACACTTATCTTCTATGATATTAATATCCATGATTTAAAAAAAACCGATAATTTTTAAAAAGGAAGGTCAAAATGAAGAATAAACTATTTTTTTATCTCTAACTATTTTTATGATGTTTTTATTTACAGCATGCGGCAGTTATTACATGGTAAAAGATCCCTCTTCTGAAAAAACTTATTACACCCAAAAAATTAAAGATAAAAAAGAGGGTGCTGTTAATTTTAAAGATGCTGTAACAGGAAGTGAAGTGACTATTCAAAATTCAGAGGTCACTAGAATTAAAAAAGATGAATTTAAAAAGGCCATAACGCCGGTAACAGAAGCAGCACCGGAAGTAAAAACTGAATAAAGACGCTTAGTAAAACAGATACAAGAAAGGGCTGGGAAATAAATTTCCAGCCCTTTCTTCATTTTACGATTTATTTAGTACTCTTTCTTTCTATATATCCGTCAAGCGTTACATTTCTTTTGAGGGTCCTTGTAATACCGGTCTCGTTCACTGTAAATGCACCCGCAATATTGTTGCCGGTACATGTTGCGCTCTTTTGAAATTTCGATACCCTGTTTCCAGCCTTCCCGAAAATCATGGTAGAAAAATTTTAGATCATACTCCCTTGCAAGGGCCTGTCCTGTTTCAATAATCTGCTGATGATTTTGAAATTTGCTATAAAGTAAGGTGGTGGAAAAGGCATCGAATTTTCCCTTTTTGGCCACCATGGCCGTGGCCTTGAGCCGGGCATGATAGCAGTATCGGCACCGATTTTTTTCCCGAAATACCACGGACTGGATAAATTTTTCCAGCTCATACCCCTGCTGCCAGATCATTTTCAATCCGATTTCATCGGCATATTGTCCCATGGTCTCTTCGCGTCGCATACATTCGGTAAAGGGATGAATATTATGGCGGTAAAAAAAGCCCATGACATCGATATTTTTTTCTTTGAGCACCTGAAGGGGATAAATCGAGCAAGGGCCACAGCAGGTGTGGAGCAGTAGTTTCAATCTCGACCTCCAAAAATAGCAGTTCCCACTCGTACCATGGTGGACCCTTCTTCAATGGCCACCCGAAAATCGTTGCTCATGCCCATGGACAGATGGACAATCTTTTCCAAACCCGCCTCCTGTATTTCCCCTTGAATCACCCCCAAACGTTTAAAATAAATCCTGGCATCTTCTGGATCAGAGAAAAAAGGAGGCATGCACATGAGCCCGTCCAGGGAAAGATTTTCAAATTCACTGAATTCACGGGCAAGTGAAATCGCCTCTTTTGCTCCGGCTCCGGATTTGGTTTCTTCCTTGGCAATATTGATCTGGAGGAGGATCTTTTGAACTTTTCCTATTTTTGCAGCCTGTCGATTAATTTCCCGGGCCAGTTTAACCGTATCAACGGTGTGGATATAATCAAAATATCGAACTGCAAATTTGGCCTTGTTTGACTGAAGATGTCCAATAAAATGCCAGCAGGCTGAGGTTTTGCCCAGGGTTTCAATTTTATCAACAGCCTCCTGGATGTAATTTTCACCTAGGTGGGTGCTGCCGGCCTCAATGGCCTCAAAAACCTTGTCGGCACTTTTGCGTTTGCTCACCCCGATGAGGGTGATGGATTCAGGATCCCGGCCACAGGCAAGGGCTGTCTCGTTTATCTGTTTTTTTATGGCATTAATATTGTCGTGTATGGTTGTCATTCTTATATTCCTTAAAATTTAATAATACCCAGGGCTACCAATGTTTCCATGACTTCACATATGGGCAGGCCCACAACATTTGAATAGGAGCCTTCAATTTTTCGTACCAAAAAGGCGCCGATTCCCTGGATCCCATAGCCACCCGCCTTGTCATAGGGTTCATTTGTGGCAGCATACCATTGCATTTCTCCCGGGGACAGGTTTTTAAACGAGACTTTTGTCTCAATGGAGCGGGTGATGGATTTTTTTTTGGTATGGCAGCAGATGGTAAATCCTGTAAAAACACAATGGCATCTATTGCTCAGGCCATTGAGCATCTGGATGGATTCTTCTTGGGTTTTGGGTTTTCCAAGGATGAGATCATCCACCACCACAATGGTGTCAGCTCCTATTACCCAATGATCCGGACGGGTCTTTGCAATATGATCCGCCTTTATCCGGGACAGATTTTTGACATAGTCTTTGGGGTAAGACAGGGGGACAGCGTTCTCATCAATATTTGATGCCAAAATTTCAAGCACAAGGCCTGCCTGTTCCAACAGCTCTTTTCGTCTGGGAGATTTAGATGCCAGGATGATGGGATCATGGGATATATGCTTTGTGGGGTTCATGGCCTCTTTTTATCAGAAAAAAACCGGTATGACAATGGACAGGAGTCCACCAAAATAATCATTAATATTTGTGGCCAGCTTCAGCAAATGCCCATTTTTTAACTTGTAAAATTAAATAAAATGTTATAGTTAAACTGGGGTTATGCCTGGGTGGCGGAACTGGTAGACGCAAGGGACTTAAAATCCCTCGGCCAAATTGGCTGTACGAGTTCAATTCTCGTCCCAGGTACCAAATAAAATCAAGGGGTTCACCGAATCGGTTAACCCTTTTTGATTTTTTATGGGGAAAGAATAGGGAAAATCGAGGTGATTTAGATATAAAAATGGTTCTACTATTCGAGTAGCACTATTTCCGATAGGACTTGTCCCAGGGCTCTCTACCATAAATAATTCTTGAGTTTTTTAGCAAAACAGCGTAAAAATTTAATGAACTCAATGGTTGAGTTCGGTTTGGTTTCCGAACAAAAAGGGTTTTGGCATTTTCAGCAAGCTCCTTCTTTTTTAATCCTTAAAAAGTAATTCTCATCTATGGATAAAATTCAGATAAATGGCGGTAGAAGGCTAAATGGTGAAGTTACCATCAGTGGTGCGAAAAATGCGGCACTACCACTGATTGCTTCCAGTATACTGGTCGATGGTATCTCAACATTTACAAATGTTCCCAAACTTATGGATATTGCCAGCATTCAGATGCTGCTTGAAGATTTGGGGGCAGGCTGCACCTTTGAGAACAACACCTTAACGGTGGATGGGGCTGGTATCAATAAAATTGAAGCTGAATATGAACTTGTCCGGAAAATGCGGGCCTCCATTCTTGTTCTAGGTCCTTTAGTGGCCAGATTCGGCCATGCAAAAGTTTCCATGCCCGGTGGGTGTGCTATTGGTGCACGCCCCGTTAATATGCATCTTTCAGGGCTTGAAGCCCTGGGGGCTAAAATTAGCATGGACCATGGATATATAGAGGCAAAAGCCGACCATCTGATTGGCAATGAAATCTATTTTGATATTCCCACGGTTACCGGTACAGAAAATTTAATGATGGCGGCTGTCCTTGCAAAAGGGACCTCGGTATTGAGAAATGCGGCCCGGGAACCGGAAATCGTCTGTCTTGCAAATGCCCTGATCCAGATGGGGGCAAAAATTTCAGGGGCCGGAACGGCCATTATTTCCATTGAAGGCGTGGAAAAGCTCCACCCCGCCAAGGTCACTGTTATTCCGGACCGGATCGAAGCCGGAACCTTTATGGTGGCGGCTGCCGCAACCCGTGGTGATGTGTTAATAAAGGGCTGTATTCCGGATCACTTAGGCGGGGTTATCAACAAACTTAAGGCAACCGGAGCAACCCTTGATATTCATGAAAATCAGATCCGGGTGAAGGGAAGTGATGTCATTAAAAGCATTGATATTAAAACCCAGCCCTACCCGGGTTTTCCAACGGATATGCAGGCGCAGTTCATGGCCATGATGACCATTTCGCAGGGAAACAGTATGATCCATGAAGCAATTTTTGAAAATCGGTTTATTCATGCCAATGAACTGTTGCGCATGGGAGCCGACATCTCCATCACCAATGGAAATTATGCCATGGTCCGGGGAGTGGAAAGGCTACAGGCCGCTCCGGTGATGGCATCAGATCTTCGGGCCAGCGCTTCACTGGTAATCGCCGGGCTGATTGCCCAGGGCACCACCGTTATTTCCAGGATCTACCACATGGACAGGGGCTATGAAGGCATAGAAAAAAAATTCTCATCCCTGGGGGCTGATATCCAAAGAATTAAATAACCATCCTATTAAATAATCAGCCCTTTATTCAAAAATGACAGCAGGTGTGAATATGTGAAAAAAAGAATATTTCTCAGTTTACCTCCTTTGATTCCTGTGTGTCTCTCATTGATAACCGGAATCCTGGTCGGGAATTTTTTCCCTGATGTATCCTGGGGCATTTTTGCTTCAGGATTCTTAGGTTTTCTCATCCTATCTTCTTTCTTTCCCCTTAAATCAACCTCATTTGTGAAGGGCTTAAGTTTTATCGCTCTGGTCTGGGGGGTTTTTTCAATTACAAGGGTTTTAAACCCAGGTGTGTCTTCGGATGCTATTTCACAGTTTTCAGATTCATCCAAATATACCATTACCGGAGAAATTGTTTCATTTTCAAAGGATTATTTCCTTAAACAAAGGGTTATCCTTCTTTGTCATCTTGTTGAAAGAGAAGGGAGGGTGCCTGTTAAAGTTCAGGGGCTGATACTGCTTAATATCTATGACAAAAAAAAGGGAAACTTTCAATATGGAGATCTTGTCCAATTTACAAGTGCCATCAAACCCATTAGAAATTTTTCAAACCCCAATGGATTTGATTATGAACGACATATGAAATTTGCCGGGGTGTCTGGATCGGCATATGCTAACGCTGGTAAGATCCGGGTGATACCCCATCCAATGGATGTTCGCATCAAAATAATGCGGGGCCTTGAACAGCTTCGAAATCGGTTTTTTTATTTTACCATGGACAAAATGGAAGATAAACGAGCCGGTGCTATTCTTTCGGCCCTGGTTACCGGTAAACGAGAAGCCATTCCCTTAAAACTCAAAGATCTGTTTTCAAAGGCGGGAACGTCACATCTCCTTGCTATTTCCGGGCTTCATCTTTCCATTGTCGCCATGGGGTTTTATTTTATTTTTTACACGCTGCTTGCCTGGTTCCCCTTGCTTTTAATGACGGGGTTTGCCAAAAAAACAGCGGGGATTTTAACCTTGATCCCCTTGCTTTTCTATGGGATTTTTTCGGGATTTTCTCCCTCCACCCAGCGGGCATTTATCATGACTTCTATTTTTATGATCGCTTTTTTGAGTGAACGCGAAAATAATCCATTGAATACCCTGGCCCTGGCAGCGGTTGTTATTCTCCTCATTGATAGTTGCGCCCTTTTTTCCATATCCTTTCAATTATCCTTTGGTGCATTGCTTTCCATTCTCATCGGATTTTCACTCATGAAAATTCGGGGGTGGACCCCCAGGGCCGGTGTTATGTCACTCATCATCATACCCGTTCTGGTGACTTTTTTTGCAGGATTGGGCACTTTTCCCTTGATTGCCCATTATTTTAATCTGGTTTCATTTGTGCAAATAGTGTCTAATTTTTTGTTGGTGCCACTCATGGGCTTTGTAAGTCTGCCCCTGGGACTCCTGGCGTTTTTATTTCTTCCAATTTTCCCCGGTCTGGCCCAAGCCCTGGTCGTTGTCTGCCAGAGCATTCTGTCGGTTTGCATCACCTATATTGAATTTTTAACCCGTTTTAAATTTTCATGGTCAAGGATTGTCGGCATTGATGGGGGTGAGGTGGTGATCCTCTATCTTTTTCTTGCGGCAATCTGCTTGATTATTTCTCGTCAAAGGAAAACAGGTCTTGTGCTCATGTCCATGGCTGTCTTGGCGGGTTCTTTTTGTTTTGGAACCGGGCTTAAAACACGCATGTTTCCTCAAAAAATGACCATTACCATTCTGGATGTGGGGCAGGGGAACTCTGCCTTGATTCAGACCATTGAGGGAAAAAACATTTTGGTGGACGGTGGTGGCTTTTCAAGCAGGTCCAGTTTTGATATTGGTCGTTATGTGGTGGGACCGTTTTTATGGTCCCAAAAAATTTTGTGCCTGGATGCCGTTATTTTGACCCATCCGGAATCTGATCACATGAACGGCCTATTGTATATTTTGGAAAATTTTAAAGTTAACCTGCTGATAAAAAATCAAGATACCCGATCAATCAGAACCTATGGGGAGTTAATGGCCCTGTGCCAGGATAAAAAAATTCGGATCTGGCATCCCGCCCAGGGCGATGCCATGCTTGATTTTGACAGAACCCTTTTCGTGTTTTTCACAGATCTTACCGAGCCGTCCCACCAGAACCTGAACAACAATTCATTGGTTTTCCAGGTCCGGTTTAATCGAGTTGCCCTGCTTTTTCCAGGAGATATTCACCGTGAGAGGGAACTTATACTTGCCAGGAAAAAGGGGAGAGAGCTTAAATCCAGCCTTCTTCTTTCACCCCACCATGGCAGTTTAACCTCCAGCAGTAAAATTTTTCTTGATAAAGTAAAGCCTGAAAGTGTAATAATATCCTGCGGCGCGGGTAACCCTTATGGGTTTCCACACCCGGATGTTCTGGAAAGATACCAGAAAAGGGGATATACGGTATTCAGGACAGATATCAATGGTTCGCTTACCATATCCTCTGATGGCATTGACACCCATATTTTAACGTTTAAAGGCGGATAAAAAGATTGTATTATCTCTATTTTCCATATGTTTTGTTCTTGTCTTGTCTCATGTTTTTTGAATGTCATAAAAAAAAACATCCTCTTTGGTGGTCAGCCGCTGTCCTTCTGGCCCCCGTCACCACCCCCTATTTTATTTTTAAATCCCGAAAGTCCGAAGGGATGATTTTATTTATGATATTTCTGGCCACCTTTACCGGGGTGTTGGCCTTTGAATTTTATACCTATGCCCAAATGAAAGAAACGAACAAATATGCCCATTTTCCCCCCATCACCCGCCAGGTTATCCGGTTAGCGGATGATTTAAAGAAAACCACCCTTAATTTAGACAAAGGCCTGGTCACACTTGAACAGGTTTCAAAGGTGGAATCACGGATCAAAGAGCTGAAATCGACCATCGATTTTATTGGGACCCTTAGAATACTGATGGATGAAAACCAGGCAGCCATCGCCAGGCTTGTCAAGTTTACAACAGATTATAAAGTCTATTTTGTTAAAAAAGATCTCAATTGGGTGTATCAGATTCAATTGTTTTACACCAATCGAAATGTTGTGGTTCATTATAAAAGTCTTCAGCTATATCTGGATAATTTTGAAGCCCTGCTCATTTATTGCTATACCAATTTTTATAATATTAAAGAGGCTAAAAGCAAAGAGCATTTAAAAAATTATGATGAATACTATCTGCGGTACCGCAGGGCGGTTGACTCCCATAATAGGTTCAATGTCCAGCGCATTGAATTCCAAAATGAATTCTTGCGTAAATATCCTAGTATCAAACCCTATCTTCCCGGGGAGCGTCAGACCGAAACCTTCATGTTGTGGGAATAGGCGGCTTTTCGCTGGGATTTGAGAAAGGGAATGATCACCTTGTTTTTATTCCCGCCTGACACATCATAGGTGATGCTGACAATGGGCACCTTTGTTTTCGCCTCTATCTTGGCGGCCATGGCTTCGGTTACAAGCCCGGCACAGCAGAATGCCGGATTGGTCTGGACCAGGAGTCTTAAATCCGGGTGTTCATTGATGATGTGGTGAATTTTCAGGATATTGTCCATGGATTCGCCGGTGTGCTCAGGCAAGATGCCATATTGCCCCAGAAGATTTTCATTGGAACCGGTCACAACAAGATCGGATTCCTCTAATATGGTTTCAAAATATTTGTAATATTTTTTCTCCATTGTCTGCATGGCGGTGAGCAGGGCTTTGTTTGAAATCAGACTCATGTATTTGCCCTCCTTAAACCATTTCTTAAAATAGGAGCTGGCAATGATTTTGATATATTTATAATAGGGTGTGGTGACAACCTCCCCGCCATTTTCCTCAATAAAATGAACCAGGTCCTGATTCATGGTATCATTATCCCTGACATAAAGATCCCCAAATATGGCCACCTTGGGACGGTTCTTCTCTCGTTTGACCTGGATTTTTTTCACCATGGAAATGGTTTCCTGTAAGGCTTTTTCCTTGGATCCTCCAGTGAGAAAGGCAGCGCCTATGATGGATAAGGCCCTGGCAAGAACCTGGTCTGTTTCTCCCTTGTTGACCTCATAGGGGCGCAGCTTACAGCCAATACTTCGAAGCAGCCCGCCAAACATATAGGCATAATAGGCATTGGTGGAAGCTTTAAAGGAAATATCGAACAAGGACAGCTCTCCTTGATAAATTTGTGCCTGGTCAAACCCATTTTGTTCCCGTTGGAAAATTTTGTTGATATGGTAGGGGTACATTTTTATATTACAGGCTATTTCCGAATGATTGAGCCATAGAACCGATTTGGAAGGGTCTATGCCGTGTTTTTTGACCGTATGGATAAACCCTGCACCAATGGCATTGAGGGGAATACATTGGCCTGTGTTGGTCAGAATGCTCTGCTTGAGGGTTGTTTGGGTTTCTTCCATCAGCAGGGCGTCATACCCTTCATTTCGCAATGTTGCCACGAGCAGTTTGCCTGTAAAGGGGTCCCAGTTGGGGAAAATAATGGTTTTTTGTTCCAGAGAGTCGGTATAGGATGGCTCAAAGGAGTGGGTGGTTGAGGGAATGGTTTTTTCCCCTTGTTCATAATGATTGGTAAAGGCACGGACAGCTGCTTCTATTCTTGTTTCATATCCCACGCTTGAATCATGCTCATCAAGTTCTAGCACAAGATACGGTTTGTTAAATTGCGCCATGATTTCTTTAAAATAATCAACTGCAAAAGAATCCGGGGAACATTTGAAGGAAGAAATATAGACAGGATAGAGATCTTTGGTGGTGGCGGCAATATAGGCGGCTTCAAGAATATTGGCTGCATGTTTCCAGTGAACCTCTTTGAGCAACGGGCGGATCAGTGAAAAATCTTGAGCGTTGGTATCCAGCATGTCCTGGAAAAATGTTTTTACCCCGAGGTTTGCAAAAATTCCCGGGATATTATTGTTCATGGACGCTGACAAAATGGTATAGGGTCGTCCCAGAAAAACGGCTTTGATGCCCGGGGAATCTTTGGTTTGTTCCTGGTATAATCCCTTTAATCTTTTTGTATATTGCTGTTTAAATTCAATGGCCTTGTCATGGGCCATCACGATATCAAAAAAAGAAAATGACAGTTTCCGGGACAGGGCTTTTAAGGATTTATACAGCTGCATTTTGGTATGGAAACTGGTGTATAAATATTGAATAATAGGCGATATCAGCCTTTTTTGATCCAAAGGCTGTAAGCACGAGATGATGGAAGGAGAAAACTGGGTATAATAACAATGTTGCCGCCGAAATTCCTTTTGCGTTGGTTTGTCTTCAAAATAAAAGGGAAGAAACACAAAGTCGGCTCGTTCCATCAAATGGGACACATGTCCGTGTAAAGAGACAACCGGGGCGCAGAACTCGGCATTCGCAATGGTTTTCCCCAATTTGACCGGATTTTTCAATCCCTTGCTGGTGATGGTTCGTATCCCCAGATTTGAAAAAAAATGTTGCCAGAATTCCACGTCTTCAAACAGGTGAAGAGCTGCGGGAATCCCAATGGTAAAATCATGGGTTACCGGTGTATCACATTTGATGTGAGCTTGCTGCCTTCGCAGGGCCAGTAGATCATAGCGGTTCTGTACCACCTTTTTTTTGGTTTGATAATCCCTGCCGCATAAAAATCCATAGGCCTGGGGGTCTCCGTCAATGTCGGCAATGGTTATTTTGCAATGGTTGGTGCACAAACGGCAGGTCTCCTGGCGAACAGGAATTTGCTTTTTCCACAGACCAAACCCCCTGAAATTTGTGTGTTTAGGTTTTGGGGCCAGCATTTGTTCTCTAACCAAAAGCGCAACCCCAAGGGCTCCTGTGAGGTGACAGTATTTGGACACGTGGATGGGCTTGTTGAGCTTTTGTTCAAATGCGGCAACCAGGGACTTATTTCTGGCAGTCGCCCCCTGGAAAAGAATGGTGTTGCCGATTTTTCCAATATTGGCCACCTTTGTCAGGTAGTTATCCCGCACGGAGTGGAGTACAGAGGCAAGGATCTCATTTTTTTCATAGCCTTCGGCAAAAAAATGATTGATATCTCGCTCCATAAAGACCGTACATCGGTCGCTTGAAACAGGAGAGGTGACGCCTTGTGTCCTTGCGGAATAATCTGTCAGGGGACAATCCAGCTTGCTTGCCTGCTCTTCTATGAAAGAGCCGGTTCCTGCTGCGCAGACCGAGTTCATGACAGATGAGGTGACCATTCCATTCTTAAGCAGGGTAAATTTTGCATCCTGTCCGCCAATTTCAATAATGGTATCCACGTTTTTGTTCAGGTTTACGGCAGCCGTTGCATGGGCCGTAATTTCATCGGGCTCAATATCCGCCCCAATAATTTTGCCGCTGATTCGCCTGCCGGACCCCGTGGTGCCACAGCCTTCAATGTCCATATCCAGGTGGTATTCGCTTAAAAATGAATCACAGGCTTTAAAGAGCTTTTGGACGGCGATTACAGGCCTTGATGCGGTGCTTGTGTAAAATCCAACAATGGGGTGGCCTTTTTCATCAATTAAAATGGCTTTGGTGCTGGTGGATCCCACATCCAGTCCCAGGAATCCCTGGGCAATGGGTGAGGCCTTTGGATCTTGGTAAATATCTATTTCTACTTCTTCAAATATAAAGGATTTAAAACAGGTAAAATCCGGATAATCCGATAGGGTTAATGACAATTTTGGATACCGGTAACTCTCTTTTTTGGCGGTTTCTATAAAATAGTCATCCGGATTATTCAAAACTTTGGGTTCATGAATCCCTTGGTTTAATTGATCTTTCAGGCACAAGGCCGCCCCAATCGCCCCATAAAACTGGGAGGCATCATCCATAAAAAATGCAATCCCCAGGATGGATTCCAGGTGATTCTTTACACAGATATTTTTAGACACTCCTCCGCAAAAAAGAATTTTTGAATCAAAATCATTTGAATTCAGACCATTTTGTTTGAACTGGTTCTTTCGTTTGAACAGGGTATTGGCGATGTTTTTTGCAAGACCAAAACAAAGACCGTCACAAATTTGACCAATATCATAGCCTTCCTGCTGGGCATGGATGAGATCTGTTTTGGCAAAAACCGCACAGCGGGTGGCAATATCCGGGCGATCCTTGGTGTTTGATAAGGCGTATTCGCTGATCTGCTCGGAGCTTGAAAGGTCGAGACGTCCGGCCTGTTGGTCTAAAAAGCTCCCCGTGCCGGCAGCGCAGGAGGTGTTATGTTTTGCACCGATGTAATTGCCCAATTCATCAAAAAGGCTTAGGGAAAATTTTTCGCCGCCAATTTGTAAAATTCCGGCAAATGAATTTCCATGGAGGTGAACGGCGGTTCGGATCATTGAAACCTGCTCATCAAAAATACTATGGGAGAAAATAATGGAAGGACTTGAGGCGGTTTTGGATATATATCCGATATTTTTAAGGGCAGTGTTTTTTAAAAGGCCGGAAAGACAGGGCTTTACATCTCCGTGGTGATAGGCGGATGCTTGATGAAAAATCTCTCCTTTGTCGTCCAGGGCAGCAATACTGACCGATACTGATCCCACATCAATACCGAGAATCCCCAACCCTTTTTTTGCTTCATCGTTCATTTTAAATTTCTTCCTTTATCTGGGCCCAAAATTCATTCACACCGTAAAACCATCCATCCATAAACATCAACTCGTGATCGACTGCAGTGTCATTGGCATATTTTCCCAGTTCATTTTTGGTGTGAACCTCTTCAAAATAAGTTTTAAATTTAGGGTCATTGGTCAATTTATACGTGTCTTCAAAGTTGATTACGTATAAAAGATCTTGATAATGGGCAGACCGTGCCCATTTTATCCCCTCATTTTTTCCGGATTTATAAAATTGCTTTTCCCAGATGCGTTTTTCCTGTTGAAGCCGTTTGATGATATCTGACATATCAAACTCTTCTGAAAACCGTTTTTGAAATTCCTCTTTTTTTTGAATAGCATCGGTTACTGCTTCTTGAAACATTTTGGAAAAGTTGAATGAATTTTTCCATTCCTTGAGTTTTTCATGGAGCATATCCGGGATACTCAATGTTATTTTCTGGGCCATATTTTTTCCTATATCTTGTTTGAAATGGAGAATTTTTATACGTAATATGTGCAAATTTATCTATACGTATTGTTTTTTTGTCCACGTGTCAATTGGCATTTACACATATTTACAATTTTACACCCCATTGATGGTTGCGGGTCGCTTGTATTTTATAAACAAACCTTATATAAGGCGGTGTATGGGAATAAAATATATTGAAAAATTGGGGGGAGTAACTCTGGGTGTTGTTGAATCCATTGGTCGAATTGTTCTCTTTTTTATTTCAGGAGTGACCCGTATTTTTGTGAGGCCAATACAAGCGGACAAAATCATTGACCACATCTGGTTTATCGGTGCAAAATCTTTGTTTGTCATTATCTTGACCGGAACTTTTACGGGCATGGTCCTAGGACTTCAGGGGTATTATTCCCTTGTAAAATTTGGTTCCGAGGCGGCTTTGGGGTCTGCTGTATCCCTTACCATCATAAGAGAACTAGGCCCTGTTTTTTCGGCGATTATGATCACCGCAGGAGCGGGGTCTGCCATGGCTGCTGAAATCGGTGTCATGCGGATATCAGAGCAAATTGACGCTTTGAGAACCATGCAGATCGATCCCATCCGCTTTTTATTTTCACCACGGATTATGGCAGCGCTTATCAGCTTTCCCTTGTTAACCGCTATCTTTGATGGGGTGGGAATTTTTGGCGGATATTTGACAGGATCTTTATTGCTGGGAACAAATTCGGCAATTTACATGGACAAAGTAATCCAAAGCGTTGAAATGGTTGATATTGCCGGTGGTTTTTTAAAGTCATTTGTATTTGCAATTGTCGTGACCACCATTTGCTGCTATCGGGGGTATTACACCCATTTGAACACCAAGGGAGGGTTTGGCGCCAAAGGGGTCTCCATGGCAACCACCAACGCTGTGGTCCAGTCCTGCGTTTGTATACTGATTGTTGATTATATCATCACCTATTTTCTGGTTTAAAAAAAATGACTTTACCCTTGATTCAATTTGTCGACATAAAAAAACGTTTTGGTGCAAACCAGGTACTCAAAGGTGTTAATCTTTCCATCTATAAAGGCGATATCATGGTGGTGATTGGCAAGAGCGGTACGGGGAAATCGGTTCTGCTCAAGCATATTATCGGTCTTGTTCATCAAGATTCAGGCCAATTGCTGATTGGTGGCAAACCTCTTCACACACTGCCCAAAAAGGAACGCCTTTCGTTTAAACGAGAACTCAGTTACATGTTCCAGGAAAATGCCCTCTTTGATTTTTTGAATGTTTTTGAAAATATCGCCTTGCCCCTTACCGAGACATCCCGGGATACACGATCCATCATTGAAGAAAAAGTAAATACAAGAATGGTCCAATTGGGTCTGGGTCCCATTGGGAAAAAATTTCCTTCCCAGCTTTCCGGGGGAATGCGAAAAAGGGTGGCCCTTGCACGGGCCCTTGTCACAGATCCCAAGGTGGTGTTATTCGATGAACCGACCACGGGGCTTGATCCTGTGAGAAAAAAAAAGGTTCACACCATGATTAAAGAATACCAGGAACAATTCGGATTTACAGCTGTTATTGTCAGCCACGATATTCCAGAAATTTTTGATCTTGCCCAGCACATTGCCCTGCTTGATGAGGGCAAAATTATTTTTGAGGGCACAAAAGATAACATTTTACACTCACGCAGCGATACAGTAAATGCGTTTATCCGTGGCGATGAACAATTGTGTCCAGCCGATACTTAAAGCTCGGTAAATATCAGCAAGAGGATAATTATGAACAGACGAAAAATAGAAATTTATGTGGGCCTATTTGTTATTGTCGGCGTTATCACCATGGGATACTTGATCCTGGCCATTGGCGAAGTCAGTTTTTTCCCTAAAAACCAGTATCTGCTCCATGGTTATTTCGCTTCTGCCACTGGTCTCAAACAGGGGGCACGGGTGGAAATCGCCGGGGTTGAAATTGGGACGGTTTCAAACATCAGTATAGACAAGGAACGGCTTGTGGCAAAAGTTGTTTTTCTGATCAATGGGGACATTGAAGTGTCCGATGATAGTATTGTCTCGGTAAAAACAGCCGGCATAATCGGCCAAAAATATATAGATATATCACCGGGCGGGTCCGATGATATACTGGAAGATGGAGATGAAATTGACAATACAGAATCTTCCCTGGATATTGAATCTTTGGTCAGGAAATTTATTTTTTCCACAGATAAACCATAGGATATAAGATCTTCTGTAATACATCAAAAACAGGTATGGATATGATATTAAAATTTTTTGTACCCTTTGTTTGTTTGGGTCTTGGTTTTTTCCAGGTTTCCACTGGCCTGGCAACTGATGGACAGCAGAGTATTCCTTTTGAAATTGAAGCCCTGGATCATTTAAGGATAGTTGTGGACGAACTCCTTGCAACCATCCAGGATCCGAAGTTTACACAAGACCCAGGGGAACAAGAGCAACTTTTTTATACAAGAGCTATGGAACTGTTTGATTTTAAAACTTTTTCCAGGTTGTCGCTTGGTAAAAAATTTAAATCCTTTACCAAGGATCAAAAAAAAACATTTGTTTATTATTTTTCCAAGCTCATCAGCCAGACCTATTTTACCCAACTTGCCGGAAAAGATGTTCAAAATGTTACCATCCAATATATGGAAAACACGCCCTTAAAACCCAAAAAAGATATGTTTAGAACCGATATCTTGTCACAGATTGCCCAGGGAGAAAAACAAATTCAGGTCACCTATCGGATGTTAAAAAAAAAGACCCGGGACTGGAAAATTTATGATATAAAAGTGGCCGGGGTAAGCATGGCTGCAAATTACAGAGAACAATACAGACAGAGGCTATCCCAAACACCCGATGCCATTATTTCTGAACTTAGGGAAAAGGTTGGAAAATGAAAAAATCTGTTTTTGTTCTGGTTTGCTTATTTTTAATTGGATTCTCCTTTAGAGCCTCGCAAGTCTTGTCAAAAGAGAGCTTCTTAAAAATTAGCCCTATTCTTAATAATCTGCCAGATGACGTGTATGATGATTCAGTTTTAAGGAATACCACTCTCCTGGCCCAGGCAGAAGCAGGCCAAGCCGATACAGATAAAGATGTTCGTGAAACCGCTACCGGCAAAGTGCATGAAACAGATATGGCCCAAGAGGAGGATGGGGTAACGGGGGATGACGCGTTTGAAGATGCTTTTGAAGAGGACAGTTTTGGTGAGTATGATGATGCGGTTGCAGCGGTACAAATGGTAGCAGATCCCCTCTATTATTTTAATTATGCCATGTATTCATTCAATGATGTTCTCTATTTCTATGCCTTAAAACCTGTTGCACAGGGGTATAAATTTATTGTTCCCACCCCCGTGCGCAAAGGGGTCAATAATTTTTTCTTTAATCTGTTGTTTCCCGTTAGATTTATCAACACTATTTTTCAGGGTAAACTTCAGGAAGCCTCGGATGAAATGGGTGTTTTCCTCGCCAATTCAACCCTGGGTATTCTGGGATTTAACCAGTTTGCCCAAAAACATTTAAATTTGAAAACCGCCAACGAAGATTTCGGACAAACCCTTGGGTCCTATGCCATTGGAGATGGGTTTTACCTGGTATTGCCAATTTTGGGCCCCTCTACCCTTCGGGATGCAATTGGAAGGGCAGGGGACTGGTTTATCACCCCGATCAATTATGTGGAACCCTGGGAGCTTGAGTGGGGTTTATTCGTTGTCGATAAACTTAACAGAACTTCTTTTAGAATTGGAGATTACGAAGCGTTAAAGGCGGCATCTCTGGATCCCTATGTGGCATTGAGAAATGCCTATATTCAAAATCGTAGAAGCGAAATTGAACGATAAGAAATGCTAAAATAATGAACCCGTATTCTCGACGAAGGATTTAATTTTTAATTGGCCAGGATGTGTATATTGTTTATTGATCAAACAAGTCAGATCGCCGGTTCGGCAGAAAGTACCGCATCCTGTGAGATCTCACCCTGTCCAGGGCGTCAAGGTCAATATCGACAATGTGAATTTTTTCATCTGGATCCATAAATTTGGAAATGATGTTTCCGTCGGGGCCGATTACGAGCGCCAACCCGGGGAAAATGAGCCCACGGGTATTGTCCCCTGTCTGATTAACCGCTGCGATAAACACCCCGTTATCAAAGGCCCTGGCAGTTAAATGCCGCATCCATGACTTGTATTTTTCTTTTGGGGTGCCCCGGGGTGAGGCATGGGGGATAATAATAATATCAGCGCCTTGAACCGCCATGGCTGTGGAAAGTTCAGGAAAGTGTGCATCGTAGCAAAGCTGAATACCAAAACAGAGGGTATCGTTCCTAAAAAGTGTTATTTCATT
The DNA here is from genome assembly GCF_055382125.1 of Desulfoconvexum algidum. Lineage (NCBI taxonomy): Bacteria > Pseudomonadati > Thermodesulfobacteriota > Desulfobacteria > Desulfobacterales > Desulfobacteraceae > Desulfoconvexum > Desulfoconvexum algidum. The sequence continues at coordinate 2,195,617 of NZ_AP042394.1, forward strand.
TCCCGGTGAAAAATATTCTTGTTCATTGGGAGCCATATGAATTTTGCGGTATTGCTCCATGGGGCTTTTTGGGGAAAAAACAAGATGGGTGGCAAAAATTTGATTTTCTTTTGCCTCTGCCATTCCAACCAGGATAGATATATCAAATTCATCGGCAGCATCAGATAAGGTTTGCAAAAGTTTTTGGGATACGGGTTGTGCAATAGATGAAATTTTTGGACCTGTCAGATATCCGGACAGGTTCATTTCAGGAAAGACCACCATCTGAGCCTTTTGTTTGGCAGCATGGGAGACGGCCTTAAGGCTTGCGGTCAGATTTTTTTCAAATGCGCCCGGGATACACCTTTGAACCACAAGGGCAAGCCGAAGCGGTTTCATACCTTGAAATTGGCAGAGATTTTAAATACCCGGGTGGCCGGCAGGTTCAATATGGTCTTTACCCCGGTTTTTACAGAGATTTCCTCAAGACTTTTTTTGATGATGTCTACGGAAGGGGCGATAAAGGTAAACCAGATATTAAAGGTGTGATCCCGCCGGTAGTTATGGGTCACCCCTGAATAGGTATTCACTGTTTGGGTAAACAGATCTATTTTGGCCGCTTCCACCATGGCTGCACAAAGGGTTGAATGGTAGCCAAGCCGGTCAGGACTGAAATTACCCCCAATTCTTCTGATCAGCATCTCATCTTTCATGGTCTTGATCCTGTGAAGGAGGTCATCTTCAGAGAGATTAAGCTTCTCGGCGATTTTTTTAAAGGGTCTTGGATCAATGGGAAAATCAAGCTGAATCGTGTTGAGAATTTTTTTATTGGTTTCATCAAGCAAGGGCATCATCAACTCCCGGGGCCGTTAAAAATAAAGGCCCTGCTTAAATAAAACAGAGCCTTTATCAACTAAAAAAAAGTACGGATAGGTATTTAACTATACACATCCGGTCGGTTTAGGAAGACCGGCCATTTTACAAGCACCTTTACCAGGTCCTGAGGGGAATAATTCATAGATGTGTTTGAGTTTGAATTTTGTAAGTTTGGACAGAACACGAACCATGGGCGCAATTCCATTTTTTTCGTAATAGTCTTGAAGAACTTTAATCAACTGCCAGTGTTCGTCATTCATTTCTTCAATTCCTTCCTGGCCTTTTACATACTCTACCCACTCTTCACAATAAAGATTGTAATCAAGAAGAAATCCATCTTCATCTATTTCGAATGTTTTTCCGCTAAACTCCTGTGTTGCCATTTAAAAGTTCCTCCAGTAAAAAGTTATTTTTTCTATCATGTTAAGACATAACTGTCTTGGCTTCAATAGTCGTACCGATAATTGAAAACTTAACATATCTCAGCATCCAATACTTGTCAACAAAGAATCGGACAATTAAAAAAAAATTGCCCTTTAAAAATTAACAAGTTTAATACTCTTTCGGGGTCTGGTTAATTTGCTCAAGAGTAAAGACCGGCCCGTCTTTACATACCAGTTCTTTCCCAATATTACACCGGCCGCACATCCCGATACCGCACTTCATTCTGTTTTCCAGGGACATGATAATCTGGTGGGGTTTATACCCTAACTGGGTCAGGGAGGGCTGGGTAAACTTAATCATAATGGGTGGGCCGCAGATGATGGCATAGGTATCTTCATCGGCTTTGGGTGCGTTTTGCTCAACCACCTGGGGAACAAATCCCGTATGGTATTTCCAGTCAGGGTCATCGGTGCCGTCCACGGTGATGTGCATGTTGATGTCATCGCGACGTTCCCATTCAAACAACTCTTCCCGGTAAAGCAGCATTCCCGGGGATCTGGAACCGTATACCACATCGATATTTTTAAATTTCGACCGGTTGGCCGGATCCAGCATGTATACAATGGAAGATCTTAAAGTGGTAAAGGCAAATCCACCGCCAATGATGACAACGTTTTTGTTTTCAAGTTTGTCCCAGGGATACCAGTTGCCCAAGGGGCCTCGGATTCCCATGATGTCCCCAACCTTCATGTTGTGAAGATAGGAGGTCACCACACCTGCTCTAAAAACGGTGAATTTCACAAATCCTTTTTCAACCGGGGATGAGGCGATGCCAATGGGAATTTCACCTACGCCGGGAATGGATAATTCTGCAAATTGTCCGGCATGGTAAGCAAATTTTTCTTCATCCCCTTCATTTAGAAAAACAAATTTGAAGGTTTTGAGGGAATTGTCTTCAGTTGCAATTTGGATATCATCAATGCGAACTGGATACGGCAAATAGGGGTTTTCCATGTTTTTGGCTCCTTTCGTTCGCTAATCTTTTTTCTCAAAAGTGTTCATGGTATGAGCAACCTGGCGGATGTCGATATTAACCGGACAGCTTTTTACGCACCGGCCACATCCGACACACATGATTCCCTGGTCATATTTATCCAGAAAATATTTAAGTTTATGCATGAACCGTTGCCGGACTCTTTGAACCTTCTCGCCTCTGGGGTTGTGCCCTGTGGCATGACGGGTAAATAGAGGAGACATGCAGGTATCCCAGTTTCTAAACCGTGAACTTTGTTTTTGTTTGACCTCATCCTGGATATCAAAGCACCAGCAGGTGGGACAAACATAGGTACAGGTGCCGCAATTGATACAGGCAAATGCAATATCATCCCAAAAGGGAGCCTCATGGAGATCCAGAAGATTTTTTCCCTTGAGCTTATCCGTTTCAATGGATGAGGTAATATTTTTTTCTGCTTCTAATTGCAAAATATCAAACAAGGCCTGGCTTTCCTTATCATCTGCTGCTACGTCAAACCCGCAGGCAACGGCATAGGCCTCACCTTTGGGGGTGAGAACCTTTGCCAGATAGTGGTCGTCAAGATCCGCCAGCAAAATATCCAGCCCTTCTTCACAAAAAGGACCGCACCCAACGGATGTAGAAAAATCAAAGGGCCCGGGTTTGGTGATACCAAGACCCACCAGGGTGGTGGCTTCATAGGCGTCACACCAATAGGGATCTCTATAGTCATCTGTGTCAAAGTTCAGTTTTACCAGGAGGATGGCTTTTGCATCATAGGGTCTGATACCCAAAATTGCTCGGGGGGTATAGGTGTTTTCGGCCCGTTTCATGACATGGTGATCTTCAACCGATTCGTCAAGATTTGCGGTTAAAAGGGTCTCTGTCTGGGGGAAGAGCACCGATTTTGCAGACATGACCGATTCATGGTAGTCCATATCCGGTGCGACATCTGTATCAAGTTCCTTTATTTTACAGCCATTCTCATCTGTAACCGGACCAAAAAGCTGATAGGTCTTGCGGGATTTATCAATGCCCTGGGTCCAGTCCTTTTTATCAATCGTTATAAATTTCATTATTTGCCCTTTTTATTTACTTGATAAAATCATTGGGATCATCCGGACTGTAAGTATCCAGAGGAGGCCGTTTGGTGATGTCAAGCCCGGCTTCCCAGCCAAAGAGTTCCAACGCATCTTTGTTCAGCTTTCGGGTAAAATCCCTGACATTGATCCCCATGGGGCAGGCTTCAACACAGGCACCACAATCGGTACATCGTCCTGCGCAATGGAAGGCCCTTAAAAAGTGAAAGGTGTCCACATCTGTCTTGTTCTGTCCTTTTCCCACCCACTGGGGGCCGGCTTCGTCCACAAAACAAGTGGGGCAATAGCAAAGGGGACAGGCATTTCTACAGGCATAACACCGGATACAATTTTTTGTCAGATCGCTAAAATGCTGCCATTTAGCCTCGGGATCCAGGGCTTCAATGCGATCCACGTCGGGAAACGGATTTTCCAGCACTTGTTCTTCGATCAATTCTGCGGCCAGAACATCATATAGCACCGGGTTTCTATGGGTGCAAAGCGAACAGTTTTCCCGCAGATAATCCTGCTTTTTTAATTCTTTTGTCTCGGACAATGACGAGACCGTCAGGGTGTCACCCGCTTCTTCAAATTGGGTAATTTCATCTTTGAAACGAGAGGCAATTTTAAATTTATCCACCATGCCGGTACAAGGAACGCCAATAATATATATTTGATCGCGTTTGATTTGATTTTCTACAATGTGGGTGACAATGTTTCTTGAATCGCATCCTTTGGCAATGATTGCTGTTTTACCCTTAAGGTTTCTAGCAAAATTGGCAAGATTGAGTCCGCAGGTTGAGTTAAAAACAAGTTTATCCACCTCTTGCTTTGATCCAATGGAAATGGGACTGGTTGCCATGGGAATGGTTCCTTTAGCAAAGCCAATCACTCGTTCCACTTCCCCTTTGTCAAGGAGGTCGGCAGCAAGCTCTCTTATTTTTTTGATACAGGTATCCATAAAAATAACCTTTTTTAGTTATAGTCTTTTACAAATTTTTTATTGGGCCCCAGTGCGCTTACTTTTTCAGAGATTTCTCTGACCACGTCCACAAATTTCGTGGCTTCGGCCGAAGAGATCCAGGAGAAATGAACTCTGTCCTTTTCGACGCCCATGTGCTCCAAGAGGCTGCCCATTAAAGCAAATTTCCTGCGTGCATAATAATTACCTTCCAGGTAATGACATTCACCGGGATGTCAACCGGACACCCAGACAGCGTCAGCACCTTCCCTGAGGGCAGACAAGATATATTTAGGATTCAAACTGCCGGTACATGGTAATCTTATGATCCGGGTATCGGCAGGGTATTGCATCCTGCTGACGCCAGCTAGATCAGCAGCGCCATAGCTGCACCAATTGCACAGGAAGGCAACGATCTTTGTATTATTATTTTGTGTCATTATTGAACTCTCCTTATACTGCTTCATTCAGCGCAAAAATTTGTGCAAATATCTGATTTGTGTCAAAACCCTTGAGATGGATGGCACCGGATCTGCAAGATGCTACGCACAATCCGCATCCTTTGCACAAAACCGGATTGATCTGGGCGGTGCCCTCAAACCGGCCGCTGGTTTCAAAGGCAGGCGCGGAGTAGGGGCAGATGGAGACACACACCCCGCAGGAACTGCAGACCATGGGATCAATACTTGCCACATTACCACTGGTATGAACCGTTTCTCTTGCCAGGAGGGTGACGGCCCGGGATGCCGCCGCCTGTCCATGGGCAATGGCTTCATCAATGGGTTTGGGATAGTGGGCAAGTCCGCAAAGAAAAACACCGTCTGTTGCAAATTCCGATGGCCCCAGTTTGGCATGGCGTTCCACAAAGAACCCGTCTTCGTTAAGGGGAACCTTAAAGAAGTTGGCCAACCGTTCATCTTTATTGGGCACAATGGCCGTGGCCAGGGTCACAAGATCGGCTTCAATTTCAATGGGCCGTCCCAACACATGATCTCTTGCGGTGATGAGAACTTGTCCGTCCTTGAGTGTCACCTTGGGTTTATTGTCCACGGAATACCGGATAAAAATGACCCCGGCCTCACGGGCCTGCTGATACTTATATTCCCTCTCTCCATAGGTTCTAATATCTCTATAGAGAATAAAAATTGCCATGTCGGGATTCTGTTTTTTAAGTTCCAGGGCATTGTCTATGGAATGGGTGCAGCAGACTCTGGAACAATATGGACGTTCCTTTTCCCGTGATCCAACGCATTGAATAAACACCGCAGAGGATAGGGTTTTAAGCGTTGGGTCCTTGTCAATGAATCGTTTGTCCAGATCCAGGCTGGTCATGATTCGCTCATCTTCGCCGTAACAGTATTCTGTGGGCGTCAACCCATGTGCACCCGTTGCAATAATCGCAACCCCGTGTTCAAGGGAGGAGGTTTTTTTGTCGGTTAGCAGTTCTGATTTAAAACTACCCACAAATCCTTCCACATTTTCAAGACTTGTGTTGAGATGGATGTTCACTCGTTCATTCTCTTGAACATCCGTGATAAGCTGTGCAAGCTCTTTTGCAATTATTTCGTCCTTATAGGTATGATAGAGCTTGTTGGCCTGGCCGCCGAGTTGTGCATCCCTTTCAATGAGATGGACTTCATACTCTTGTTCTGCCAGGTTCTTTGCCGCGGCCATTCCGGATAGACCGCCGCCGATGACCATGGCAACGGGTTTGACCTGGAGTTCTGCTTCTTCAAGGGGTTCCATGAGCGCCACCTTGGCCACGGCCATGCGCACCAGATCCTTGGCTTTCTGGGTGGCAAGTTCCGGTGAGTTTTTGTGGACCCAGGACGCCTGGTTTCGGATGTTGGTCATTTCAAACAAATATTTATTTAACCCGGCATTTATCAGGGTCTGTTGAAAAAGCGGCTCATGGGTTTTCGGGGTGCAGGCCGCCACAACAATTCGGTTGAGCTTATTGTCCTTGATAATCTGGGTCATGGTATCCTGGGTATCCTGGGAGCATGTATATAGATTATCACAATAATATTCAACATAGGGCAGGGTGGCGGCATAGTCCCGGACCTCGGGTACATTTACAACCCCGGCTATATTGGTGCCGCAGTTACAGACAAAGACCCCAATTCTGGGGCGTTCTCCCACAATATTTGTTTCCGGGATCACCTCTGGAATTTTGGTCAGTGTATTTCTGGCACTTGCCAGCAGTGCCCCTGCTTCTCCGGCAGCAGCAGAGGAATCCACAACCGCCTGGGGAATATCCTTGGGTCCCTGGAAAGCGCCGGCAACAAAGATGCCTTTTCTACTGGTCTCCACCGGTTTAAAGCTGGTGGTTTTGGCAAAATTTCCGTCGGTGAGTTCAATGCCCAGGTTTTTGGCCATATCAACGACTTCAGGGGAGATTTCAAGACCGACGGACAGAACAATCATATCAAAGATTTCTTCAATATTTTTGCCGTCGTCATCGGTATAGGTGATCTTCAGGTCACCTGTGTCCCCCATGGGTACAACCGTATGAACCCTAGTTCTCTGGAATCGAATTCCCTGGTCCTTGGCCCTGTTGTAATATCGTTCAAAATCTTTGCCATGGGTCCGCATATCCATGTAGAAGATAGCACAATCTAAGTCATCTCCTTGATGTTCCTTAGCAATAACGGCTTCTTTCAGGGCGTACATGCAGCAGACAGAGGAACAATATTTGTGGTCGCACTTGTTCATGTCCCTTGATCCCACACATTGGAACCAGGCTATTTTTTTGGGTTCCTTGTGGTCTGACATCCTCGTTAAATGACCAGCTGTGGGACCTGAGGCTGAAAGGATCCGCTCAAATTCCATTGCGGTCATTACATTGGGATGATTGGCATATCCATAATTGTCAAACTTTGAAGGATCAAAGGCTGTAAAACCAGGGGAAAGTATAACTGAACCCGTGGTAAACGTTTTTGTTTCAGGCAGCTCTAAATGGGTTTCCAGTGTAAGAGCCCCGGCTCCGCAAGCTTTTACACATTCATAACATTCACAGCAGACCATGCAGTTAAGGCATTTATTGGCCTCGGTAAGGGCCTGGTCTTCAGAAAAGCCAACCTCAACCTCGTCAAAACTATTCAGCCTCTTTTCCATGGATATTTTGTTCATGATCTGTCTTGGAACAGGTTTGATCTTTTCAGGTATTTTGTTAAAATCTTTTTGAGCAAACTCAACAGGTTCGCGGCCCTGTTTCAGATCTTCTCCATTAAGGTATCTTAAAATGGATATTCCTGCTTCATTTCCTGCAGCAACAGCATTTATGGCAATGGAGGCCCCTGTCTGGGCATCACCACCTGCAAAAATACCTTTTTTGTCAGTTTCAAAGGTGATGGGGTCAACTTCAATCTGATCCCATCTATTTATTGTGATTCCTGAGGAATCATCATTAAAGGATGTATCTGTTCTCTGGCCAATGGCAGGTATGATATAATCTGCATCAATCGTATAATCACTTCCTTCAACGGGGACAGGTCTGCGGCGGCCGCTGTCATCGGGTTCACCAAGCTCCATTTTAATGCATTTGATACCTGATACTTTACCGTTTTCTTCAACAACCTCTTTGGGTGCAACAAGAAAGTCAATGAGAATACCCTCTTCCCTGGCATCTTCTATCTCTTCATTGCTTGCAGGCATTTCAGTTTCTGTACGTCGGTAAAGTATGGTCACCTTGTCAGCACCAACACGAAGAGCAGTTCTTGCTGCATCTATGGCAACATCACCACCGCCGACTATTACAACCTTGCCATGAAGACCCTTGAATTCTCCCAGGGCAACTTCCTTTAAAAGCTTAACACCTGGAATAACGCCCTGTGTTTTTTCTCCTAAAATGCCAAGTTCCATACCCTTGTGGCATCCCACTGCAATATATACAGATTTATATCCATTCTCTGAAAGCGAGTCGAATGTTATATCTTTTCCAAGCCTTGTGTTGTATTTTATTTCCACACCAAGCTTATCAGTAATATATGAGATCTCATTTTCAAGAACTTTCGGTGGTAGTCTGTAATCAGGAATTCCCACCTTAAGCATTCCACCTGCTGCAGGAAGCGCTTCAAAAATGGTGACCTGAACACCATTTCTTGCAAGATATGCAGCAGCCGTAAGTCCCGACGGACCTGCTCCGATAACAGCGACTTTTTCATCTCTTTGTTCAATTTCAGGGATTTCAAGGTCATGAATATCGACCTTATCAGCTATGAACCTCTTTAACTTACATATTGAAATGGAGTCTTCAACCATCTGCCTTCTGCAGGCATCTTCACATGGATGGGGACATATTCTTCCGATGACCCCGGGTAGGGGAAGATTTCTTGTGATAACCTCAAGCGCTTCTCTATATTTTTTTTGTCCTGCCAAGGCAACATATGCATGGGCATTAACATTGTTGGGACAAGCATTGGTGCAGGGAGACTTATCTTTTTTTGTGATTGAAAACGCTCCGGGCACTGCCTGGGCGTATGGTCTGTAGGTAGCCTGCCGGTTTGCCAGCCTCTGTTCAAAAAGGCTTGGCAGAGTAACAGGACACGCATCTGCACATTCACCACATCCTGTACATTTGGCGGTGTCAATGTATCTTGGCGTTTTATTCAGGGTTATTTCAAAATTCCCAGCTTCGCCAGAGATATCCACTACTTCGGATAATGTTAGTAAATCAATGTTTAAGTGCCGGCCGACCTCGACCAGTGTGGGGGAAATAATTCACATGGCACAGTCATTTGTTGGAAAAGTTTTGTCAAGTTGAGACATGACACCGCCAATGGACGGACTTTTTTCCACCAAATGAACATAATACCCGGAATTTGCTAGATCAAGGGCTGACAGCATGCCGGATATACCGCCACCAATCACCGCTACTGATCCGATTTTCTCTGAGCTCATTATTATTTATCTCCTGTTTTTAATCATACAAAATCAAAAGTAGGTTCTTTTTACCCTTTTTATTAAAAACTTATAGCACAATTTATTAATTAATTTATACTAAGCAAAAAAATATGTTATAAAGCTTTCTTTTAAATCTTGTCAACTATTATTGAACAAAAGACCGGATACATAAAACTGCATGAAAAAAATTATCACAATTTGTGGTCCCACTGGTGTTGGTAAGACCGCTTTTGCCATTGCCATTGCCCAACATTTCAATGGGGAAATTATCGGCGCTGATTCCATGCAAATATACAAATATATGGACATTGGAACAGCCAAACCTGACCAGAATGAGTTAGAAATGGTTTCCCATCACCTGGTTGATTTTCTGGATCCTAAGGTCGAGTATGATGCAGGTCTTTATGCCGCTGATGCGGGGAAGGTGATCGATTCTCTATCTGAAAAGGGGAGGCTTCCCATAGTTGCAGGTGGTACCGGGCTTTATATTCGGGCATTGCTCCATGGCCTTTTTCGTTCCCGTCCCGTGTGTGAAAAAACCCTATCTGAGTTGACCCGGCTACAGGGGGAGCGTGGCGCTCTTTTCCTCCACGAACAATTAAAGATTTGTGACCCCATTGCTGCAAAAAAAATTCACCCCAATGATAGTTTCAGGGTGATTCGGGCCCTTGAGTTTTTCCAGACAACGGGCCAGCCGATTTCTAACAAACAAATGGCCCATGACTTCAAAGAATCCAAATACCAAAGCCTTACCTTTGGTCTTTTTATGGATCGAAAACAATTATATGCGAGGATCAACCAGCGGGTGGATATTATGCTCCGCCAGGGGCTGCTCAATGAAGTCAATTCTTTAATTGAACGAGGATATTCCCTGGATCTCAAACCCATGCAGTCCATTGGATACCGTCACATGGGCATGTTTCTAAAACAGGAGGTTGATTTTGATGAAGCTGTCCGGCTTTTGAAACGGGATACCCGCCGCTATGCCAAACGTCAATTTACCTGGTTTAACAGGGAGAAGGACTTAATCTGGCTGGAACCGTCCCAAACCAAAAATGCCATTGAATTGATAGAAAAATTTTTGACATAATCTTGAATTTTACATATAGTTGCCAGGTTAAAAAAAAGAGGTGCCCCATATGGGATATGAATGGACCAAAATTTATAGAATTTGCGAAATAAAATGATTAAAAAATCAAATTGTATCCAGAAGACCGCCTGTCTTTTTCTGGCGCTTGCCATCATTGCAGGCCCGTGGGGATGTGCAAAAAAGTCCGTAAAATATCCCATGGATAAGCCTGTGGGTGTTGAAGAGAAAAAAGTTGAACAAGATACACAATTGACCCGTATTCTCATGGCGGAAGCTGCGAAATTTTCAGCCGAAGGGAACAATCAGGATGCCCTGTTCGTCTATAACCAGGCACTCTCCCTTGCAGAACCCAAGGACAAGGAGCCCATTTTATCCGGAATTGAACAGGTACTGACAAAAACCTCCCCCCCTGTCATTGAAGAGTTTCTCCAAATCAAAAATTTAAGTATTCCCCATTCGCTTTTGCTCTATTGGCTGGGGTTAAACCTGGCAACCCAAAATAATTATATGGAAGCTGGAAAAGCATTGGATCTTTTTATCAACACCTATCCTGATCATGTCTATGCCGAGGATGCCCGGGATTTATTGCTTGCCATGAAATCAGCCACTTTTAAACCAGATACCATTGGTTGTCTGCTGCCGTTGTCAGGGAAATATCACCTTTTTGGACAAAGAGCCCTGCAGGGAATCCAGTTGGCCATCCAGGACCTGTCAAAAGCCCATGATAGACAGTTCCATGTGATTATCAAGGATACCCGGTCAAACCCGGAAAGAGCAGTCCAATGTGTTGACGAACTGAACCAGGAAAAGGTAATGGGTATTATAGGACCTATGCTGACCCCCAGGATGGCGGGTGCCCGGGCCCAAACCTTGGGAATCCCCTTGATCGCTCTGACCCAGAAAAGTGAATTCCCCCTCCAGGGAGATTACCTTTTTTTAAATTTTATTACCCCTGAAATGCAAGTCCGATCTTTGGCATCCTATGTTTTCAAGGTGCTTGGTTTGAAAAAAATGGCCATTTTATATCCCAATGAACGGTATGGAAAGCGGTATATGGAATTATTCTGGGATGTTGTGGATGAATTCAACGGGCAGGTTGTCGGGGTTGAATCCTATGATGGAAAGAAAACCGATTTTACCACCCCCATTCAAAAACTTACCGGGGAATATTATCCTTTACCCGATTTTTTAATACCGGAACCACTGCCGGGAGAGGAATTTGAAATTTCCGGTGTGCCGGAAGAAGGTAAAATATTACAAAACAATAGAGGGGGGGCTACCACCTCCATTGAAGAGGCAATCAAGATAGATTTTCAAGCCCTTTTTATCCCGGATTCTGTGTCGCGGGTCAACCTGATCCTTCCCCAGCTTGCCTTCAATGATGCCACGGGCATGGTGCTTTTGGGCACCAACCTCTGGCACCAGGAGAGTCTTCTGACCGGTGCAAAGGGGTATAATAAAAATGCAGTGATCACCGACGGATACTTTGGAAACAGCAAGAATCCCATAACCGCTGGATTTGAAAAGGAATTTAAGGATCTATATGCGACACTTCCCGGGTTTCTTGAGGCCATTGCCTATGACACGGCCACTATTTTATTTGAAGTGGCCCTGGATGAAGCCGTGGACTCAAGGGAAAGCCTGAAAAATGCCCTCCAGGGAGGCCGGGTGTTCGAAGGGGTGACCGGCAACACTTGGTTTGATAAAACCGGTAGTGTCCACAAGGAACTGTTTTTGATTACCGTTAAACGAGGACGGTTCATGGAGATCAGTCAGTAAAAAACATGTTCTGACCGGTGGCTTCCAGAACAGACTGCCATAACCTTCCCCGGGGATCCAGTTTTTTACGTTTGCCTGCAGAAGCCTCCATGGGGACATGGACATAGTGGTTGTTCCAGAAACTGATCAAAAGATTTGTTTTTCCCGCCATGCCGGCATGGACGGCATCCCTTCCTAGAAACCCACAAAAAACACTGTCATTGGCATTTGCCGGCAGGCTGCGAATAATATAGCTGGGATCAATGTATTTAAGGGATATGGGGATCTCTTTTTCCTTAAAATACTGGGCGATCTTATCCTTTAAATAGACACCAATATCCTTGAGCACCAAATTGCCCGAAGCATCATACTGATTTTCCTGGTCATCGAAAAAATTTTGGCCCGCCCCTTCAGCCACGATGATCACGGCATGCTTTCTTAGTTTGATTCTGTTTTCAAGGGCCTGCAAAAATCCGGTTTTTCCGTAAAGGAAAATATCCACCTCCGGGATCAGCACAAAATTGGCATCCTGCTGGGCAAGCGCTGCTGTTGCCGCCAAAAACCCAGAGTGCCTTCCCATGAGCTTTATCAGACCAATGCCGTAAGGGTAAGCTGCTGCCTCATTATGGGCTCCCTTAATGGCCAGGGTTGCGATGTCAACAGCCGTATCAAAACCAAATGACCGGGACACCAGAAAAATGTCATTATCAATGGTTTTGGGGATGCAGATCACCGATATTTTTAATTTTCTCGTTAAAATTTCATCGGCAATTCGCTTGGATGCCATCAGGGTGCCGTCCCCCCCCACCATGAATAAGATACCCACATTCATTCGCTCAAGGCAATCCACCACCATGCCGATATCCTGGGTTCCCCGGGAGGATCCCAAAATGGACCCGCCGGCATCCTGAATTCCGGAAACACTGCCTGGGTTAAGATCCATGATATCATGCCCGTAATCGGGAATAAATCCCTGGAGACCATGGCGAATACCATAAATATTTCGAACCTGGTAAATATGATACAATTCGAGAACAATTGACCGAATAATATCATTGAGCCCGGGGCATAGCCCCCCGCAGGTGGAAATGGCACACTTAAGTTTGCTGGGATCAAAGTATATTTTTTCCCTGGGACCTGTCTGTTCAAAGCTGGGCAGGGGTTGTTTTTTTTTAATAAACCCTTCCATGGTTTCAATTTCAACATCCACGGTAATTCTGGCATTATTGGAAATAAATCTTGTACCGCCTTCACCGGGGATACCATGGTTTTTCAGGGGGGAATCAATTTTTGCCTCACCCAGAACGGAGATCTTTGTATTGAAATTATCGGTTTTCATTGACTGCCTCCATTAAATTTAAAGGATCCTTTCCCAAGGATATCATGCAGGTGCAAGATTCCTTCCAGTTTATTTTCCTCGCCAACAATGGGCAATACCGTTATCTCATATTTTTCCATCAGGTTCAGCGCATCATAGAGAAAGGCATCAATACCAAGAAAATGGGGGGTAGGCGTCATGACTTTTTCCACGGCAACCTGGCCAAAATCAGGGGTAGAAACAGCAACACAATGTCGAATATCTCCGTCCGTAATAATGCCCATAAGTTGTTTTGTCTGGCTCAGGACAATCACAGCTCCTAATTTGAATTTATCCATTTCTTCAATGGCCTGGGTCATAGTGTTGCCCATGGTTACAAAGGGAACCGTGCTGGCTTCAAACATTATCTCTCCAACTTTACAGGCGAGCCGCTGTCCCAGGGCCCCGCCGGGGTGGGATTTCATGAAGTCGCTTTTTTTAAATTTTTTTTCATGGATCAATGCCACGGCCAGGGCATCTCCCATGGCAAGCTGGGCTGTAGTACTGGAAGTAGGGGCCATGTTAAGGGGGCAGGCTTCTCTTTCAACCCCGGTATCAATGACCAGGTCGCAAACCTGGGCCATGGTGGATGACAGGTTTCCCGTAAACCCGGCCAGACGACACCCCACCTCCCGGATTACCGGAAGCAACTGGTTCAATTCACTGGTCTCACCACTATTGGATATGGCAATAACAACATCGTCGCAGCTTACCATCCCAAGATCTCCGTGGACCGCTTCCACGGGATGGAGAAAGAAAGCGTTTGTACCTGTACTGCTCAGAGTTGCAGCAATTTTTCTGCCGATAAGTCCTGATTTTCCAATTCCCGTAATGATGACCCGTCCCCTGGATTGACAAATATCTTTTACCAGGCTTTCAAATGAAATATCTATTTTTTGAACGAGATTTAAGATACTTTCGGCTTCTATCTTTAAAACTTCTTTGGCGTTATCTATGATCATGATTTATTGTTTCACTTTATTGATATGTTATTAATATTTAAATTGATGGACATTTTAAACTGAGATTCAATGCTATACTTATACTCCAGTCCGGGTATTTTTCCCATAGAAAAATTGTTTCTATCACATTATAGTGTTCCTGCCGTTGGATAGAAGGATTCACATTTTTGAGTTATTTTGTCCTACTGGAAGGGATTCGTTCTTGACATTTAGGCATGCTTTTTATATAAACACTCTCGTTGCTCAATCTGCTATATACAAATTGGCCAACAAAAAGGAAAATTCCTTGAAATTTAAGGGATTTGACTTTGATGAAAGGGAATTATGCCGAAGTGGTGGAATTGGTAGACACGCTAGACTTAGGATCTAGTGCCGCAAGGCGTGGAAGTTCAAGTCTTCTCTTCGGTACCATAATAAAAACAGGGAGTTAGCTGAAAATGCTTTCTCCCTGTTTTACTTTGGGTCAACGATTAGGGCAGGCCTTTGTTCTTTTTGCAGTGATGCTGGGGTATCAGCTCAACATATAGAATCCCAGGTTCTTGGCAAAGGGCGGCGGATTATAAAAATCGGCCTTGATATAATTGCCTTTTATTTCCCTGACAACCCCCCGTCTTTTTATTAAGGATTTTTTTATATCATCAAGGAAAAATCGAATATCCAGAAAATCATTGATCTGGATATGGTGTGATCTTGAAATTTTGCAACCGATGGCCTCCAAAGAAAGTTGCTCCACCCTGATATGACCGGATTCTCCTGTTTTTAACAGGACAAAGTTTCCGCTCAATGAGACAGATTTGCCAAAGGTTTTGGTTTTGGTCTGGGCCTCTGGGTTTGTCTCCTTGATATTCTCCTGTTCAAACAAGGGTTGGATATTGTCTTCTATCTTGCCGATGGGGTCTTGGTTAACAGTCGCCTTTGATTTGAAAAGGAAATCAGCCACTATTTTTTTTAACTTTCCGGCATCCTCTGAGCTGACTGTATGGGGTGAAATGGTTATATTCACAGGCATCTGTAATTTTTGTGCAATTATTTTGGTAACTTCTTTTTTAATCCGATGTTTTGCTATTTCTGCATCATCGGCAAAGGTCAGGGGCAAGAGCAGGATAAAGGTCTCTTCTCCATATCGGAAAAGGACATCTTTATTGCGTTTGGTTTTCATCAGACCCTGGGCAATTTCTTTCACAATCGAATCTTTGGATGCCAGGTTTTCTGTTTCTTCCATCTGAAGGATGCCGTCGGCTGTGATAATCATCATGGTGAAGATACTGCCATACTGTTTTAAGACAGCTTCTTTATTGCTGATGGCGCGTTCGAAACTCCACCGGTTTTTAAGGCCGGTTAATGAATCCTTTGTGGCCATGTTGGTCAGGGCCTGGTTATAATAGGATCTTTCAATAGCAATGGCTGCATATTCAGCAATTGAAGATAAAAATTTTAGATCCTCTTCACTGAAAGGATCATCATTGATCCGATTGATCAGCTCGATAACCCCAAAACATTTGTCGCCGGTTTTCAGGGGAGTGCCGATGATGGACTGGGTCTTGAATTTGGTGTAGTTATCCACCCGAATACTGAACCGGTTATCCTTTGATACATCCTTAATAATCAAAGATTTTCCGGTATCCATTATATGACCTGCAATCCCTTCTCCTTTTGGCAGTTTTACTCCCCTTAGCCTTTTCTTGTTGGCTCCCACCACAAGGGAAAATACCATTTCTTCTGTTTTCGGATCCTTTAGGAGTATGGACCAGTGAAGGGGTTCAAAGATACGACCCACCTGGTACATGACAATATCAAGGACCTCCTTGATGGTTTTTGCCTTGGCAAGGGGTTTTCCAATTTCCAGGGTATCCATTTGTGATGCGGTCTTTTGGATTTGTTTAAACGGATCTTCCTGGTAATAATAGCGTGTATTGGCTTTGGAAAGCTTGAGGTTTGCCCACAGCAGATTTTCTTTGAGCTGATTTGCAGACGGGAAGACAAATTGATAAAATTCGGAAATGCTTTCGATTTCCTTGTTCATACGGTGAATGCAATTGATGACATCAATTTTTTCAAGGTCAATAAAGGTTTCAACTTCCGGGGGAAGGATGGGCGGCCGGATAAAATCAAATGATCCGATACCCTGGGTCCAGCAGAGAAAGTTTGCCAGGGAAACAATGGAAATCAGCAGCTTGTCCTCTCGTGTAAAGTCCATTTGATCAAAGGGCTGGTGATGATATTTTACAGCCATAATCAGTTTTTCGGGCAGTTTCCAAAGGGAACAAAAAAAGGCCC
Source organism: Desulfoconvexum algidum (assembly GCF_055382125.1). NCBI lineage: Bacteria > Pseudomonadati > Thermodesulfobacteriota > Desulfobacteria > Desulfobacterales > Desulfobacteraceae > Desulfoconvexum > Desulfoconvexum algidum. Next base: position 2,212,257 of record NZ_AP042394.1, read on the forward strand.
CGATATCATCATGACCCAGGCCCAGGGTGCTGCGTTCCTGTTCAATGATCAGTTCCGTGGAACTTGACAGCTCCTGGATAAAACTGCCATAGTCTCGTTTGCCGTTGATATCAAGAAAGATTTTGCCAACATCATGTAAAAGCCCTGCAATATAAGCTTCTTCCGGGTCGGGATATCCTGTTGCTTTTGCAATTTCCAGGCTTAATACAGCAACAGAAAGGCTATGGCGCCAGAAAAGGAGCCTGTCAAATTGTCTGGCCCGACCGGATTTGAACATTTTTTCAAACACCGTCATGCCCAGGGCAATTTTTTTTATTTCATCCAGGCCTAAAAGCGTCACCGCTTCAGACAGCTTTGTTATCTGCCGTCCAATGCCGTAAAAAGCAGAGTTAACAATTTGCAGCACCCTTGCGGAGATACCAGGATCTGTCTCCAGAATTTTTGCAAGGTCGCTCAAGGAGACGGTTTCGTCTTTGGATGCTTCCATAAGTTTTACAGCTACCTGGGGAAAACTTGGCAGCTTCTTGTCATCAAGGGTAAGAATCCTTTTGATGTCTGATTCTGATGGAAGATTTAGTTTATTTTCCATGGGGATATCCTAAAAAAAGATCTATTGTGTTTAATCCGTATGACAGGCAATAGTATTTCAAGTTGAGTTACATTTCAAGCAAATAAGAGGATGTTCTTAATTACCTGGGGTGCTAATCTTTATCGCATGAATATGTTTTGCTGTTCATATGTAAGCGCCCGGGATCTTGCAGACGCTTCAAAAACGGGGTTCAAAATATCGACAAAATCAAAAATAACGGCTTTTTTCTTCCCCGGAGCCGGCCTCAAGGCACGACCGATATATTGAACGAGACGGCCTGAAAATTTGACAGGGGTTGTCAGAAACATGGCGCAAATTCCGGGCAAATCAAACCCTTCTCCGATGAGCTGGCCGGTTGCAATAAGGGTTGTGCAGCGGCCATGCTGTAAATCCTGGATAATCCTGTCACGTTCTTTTGGGGATGAGGCGCCGGTGAGAATCTCTGATTTAGTATTGTTTTCTTTGAGCAGGGTGTCGTGAAGGAGCTGGCAGTGTTCTTTTCTGTCTGATAAAATCAATCTGATTCCCGGGCTTTGATGATTTTCAACGGTATCACAGATGAGACGGTTCCTCGGATAATCCTCTGTCAATTCCGACAAAACCTGTGAATAATATTCACTTGTATCTGTGAGGGTATTAAAGCTTGTTTCTATCCATCTAACTTGGGCATCACAAAGGTTCCCGCTGGCCAGTAAATCTATTTTGTCGATCCGGCCTGTCACATCTCCGACATGCCAGAAGATCACGTTTGAAAGCTTGTCTCTTCTCCAAATGGTGGCCGTCAACCCGGTCATGAACTTTGCACTGAATGCTGTCAGCGCTTGTGTAAACGTTCTTGAAGGGCATCTATGACATTCATCAACAATAACATTGCCAATGTGATCTGTCACTTCATCTGCTTTTTTATAAAGGGTTTGGATCATTGCCACGGTGATTTTATCACCTATCTCGAATTTACCGGACCCGATAATGCCTATTTCAGACTTGGGAATATTCAAGAATTGTTCGATCCGATCAACCCACTGATTCAACAACTCTTTTGTATGCACCACAATTAAAGCGGGCTGCCTTCTCTTTGCTATCATATACAATGCCATTGTGGTTTTACCACTGCCGGTTGGACTCTCCAGAAGACCGAAATCTTTTTTTAAACAGCTTTCAACGGCTGGTACCTGTAGCGGTCTTAATTCTCCGGTAAAATTGAAAATAACCGGTTCAAGGGTTTGCCTGGCATCTATAAATTCGATGGCTTCCCCCTGGGTTTGGCAGATTTTATAAATCTGTGTTGCTGCACCCCGGGGACAAATTAACCTGTGTTCGTCCTCTTCATAAAAATATAAAACAGGGTCAATGCCCCGGGTATATCGGCCCATTTTTTGGGCTTCTGAAAATTTTGGATTCTTAAGGGTCAGGTGTTGTTTAATAATCTGCCCGGTATCTTCGGCAAAATTTTCCAAAACCAATTGGCGGTTTAATATGAATTTCATCCCCTGTTTTCCTTTGGGGGGGTGTGACTATTCCGGAGAGTCAACTTAAGAAGCCACCGCCTGATCATAGGCAATCATCAAAAATATGGTGGAGATGGGAATTGTAATCATAGTTCCCAGGAGAGTAGACCCCCCCAGGGACTGAACAACTAAGTATAGAACAACAAGGATAAGGTGATCAAAAAAACTGGTGTGACGCACAAGTGAGATACTTTCTTTGAAGGCATCTACAAGGCCAAGGTTTTTGTCCACCATCAACGGAACCATGTATATCAAATAGAAGGTTGCTGCTAAGATAATCATAAGGCCTGGAAGAAAAAGAAGAAAAAAACCAATGCCGATAACAATAAACAATACCAGTGTAAACAGCAATAAGGGTAAAAAAAGACCCAGTTGTGAAAAATTATCCTTTGGGGTGGGTTCTCGTCCGATTCTAACCATATCCAAGATTGATTTTGTATATCCTGCAAGCATCACAGGCGCTAATATTCCGAAAGACACAACACTGACACCGATCAAAACCAGTGTTGTGATTATCAGCGGTACAATGTTTTTAAGCGATTGCTTGAAGGTGGATTCAATCATTTCTTTAAAGTTCATTTTTTCTTCCTATGTGGTTTGTTTTTTGTCTGGTTTTTGAATAGAATTTTTGATAAATAAGGGGGTGTGTTGCCTTCTCTATTGGTCTCAAGGAGAGGTGAACAAAGAAAGATTCCCTTTTTTGCTTACCCGGATAATCGGATGCACGGTTCCCACATCAAGTTTTGCATCCAGGCTGTATGCAAAGGTTTCCCTTTGATTTTTGGCAAGATCTGCAAAAAAGCCAATGCTGTTAAAAAAATCAACAGATGCCTCCAACAAAATATCCCCTTCGCCATAGGCCTCTATTCTGGGCAGTTTGTTGGAAACGCCTGTTAGTAAATTGTGGCCTTCAAGACTTATGGTATAGGCGATGCCCTTTAAATCAAGGGCAGACCGGTTTGGATTGACAATATGCAGTCCTATTTCAAACCGCGGAACCATGCCTTCGCCGGGGATTGCATTAAAGGAGGTAATGCTGACAATGGGGGGTTCATAATCTGTCTGAAGCCCGGCACAGCCCATCAGGTAAACTCCTAAAAAAAAGATGAAAATAAGTTGTTTCATGACAGTCTATCCAACCACATCAAATAAAGAGCCGATGGTTTCTTCATAGGATTGTATGGTTTTGGCATTTGCATTAAATCCGTGTTGAGCTGAAATTTGCTGAACCAGTTCTTGTGCAATGTTTGTGTTTGATAATTCCTTAAGGGACCCGTCGTTTTTAAGTGGATCTTCAACAAGGGGGCCGGAAGTGTTACTTTGGGTAATGGTGGTGGTTACTTGTTTGTCAGCACCTTGGGTGTTTATGGCCCTGCTTGATTTGAAATCATCGGAAAGGGAATTGGCAACATTATTGGCACTGACCGAAACCTGTTTTGAAAAGGCCTGTAATGCAGACACATTGTTTTGTATGGATAAGCTCATCTGACTGCTCCTGTATATAATTATTCTAAGCTCATTTTAAGCAAGAAGTGTGCATAACCTCATATATATATGATAGATCCGTTGTTATGAGGGGTTTACAACTCTTAAATTTAATCCACCCCAATAATTTATTTGTATCAAAACAGCATTAATTGTTCGATAGTTTAACAAAAATTGTCATGGATGGCAATTTTTTCTGAAACCGAACCTTTCAGCGCTGGGTGAAATTACTTGTCTTTTATGGTTTAACTGATATGAATAAACAATTAAAATGATTCTATTGGGAAGGATGGCGGGGGGTTAATCTTAATTTATATGAGGAGGTGTGCCGTGTTTACAATAGATAAATCTGTGATGCTTCTTGTGGATGTTCAGGGGCAGCTGGCCCAACTGATGTACGAACGAGATAAATTTTTTGGCTCCCTGGCGCTTATGATAAAAGCCATGAAAATACTGGATGTTCCCATCCTGTGGATGGAGCAGATTCCTTCCAAGCTTGGGAAGACCATTGGCGAGCTCTCTTGCCTCATGGAAGGGGCTGCACCCATTGAAAAAGTGTCTTTTTCTTGCTGTAAAGAGCCTGAGTTTATGAATAAATTTAAAGCTCTGGGCCGAAGCCAGGTGTTGTTGACCGGTCTTGAAACCCACATCTGTGTTTACCAGACAGGATATGAATTGCTAAACCAAGGGTATCAGGTCCAGGTGGCTGCCGATTGTGTTTCTTCGAGAACAAAGGAAAACAAAGAAATCGGTCTTGCGCGTCTGGTCCAGTCAGGTGGACAGCTTACCAGTGTGGAAATGATTTTGTTTGAATTGATGCAAGAAGCCAGTGGGGAAGAATTCAAGCAGATCGTAAAATTGATAAAATGAAGCCTATGAAAAATCAGATCAGACGGCCAGGTTGAAGGTGCGGGTCTCATCTTCCGGCAGATTGTTGACCTTCGTATAGGAATCAGATGCCTGCTTCATGTTCCCAAAGGCCTTGGCTTCATTGGTCTGGGCCTGTTGTTTGGCCTGGAGCATGGTAAGTTCGGAACTGGCCTTTGCTGCCAGGGATGCTGCTTTGGAAGCCACTTTTAAATCCTGGGAAGAAGGATTGGCGGGTGCCAGGGCGGCGCTCTTGACCTGTCGCATTTTTTGGGCAGTGGCTTTGGGGTCTCCGGGTACCTCTGAGGTGTCAATGCTGACTTCTCCTCCCACGGCATAATTATTACCATCAGGCCCCCGCTGGTATGTAAAGCTGGCCCCCGAGGTGATCAGGCTGCCCCCGGCAGCGATGTGTGCCATTTCATGGCTTCTGACCTCAGTGTCTCTTTGTCCGAGCTCCATTATTAATTGGAGTTCTGCCTGGGTTAGCGAGTTGTCACTGACTTTTTTTTCCAGTGGCTGCTGTTCTGCCTGGGGATTGGAGTTTTCTGTTCCCTGCAGGTCGGGATCTGTGGGGCTGTTTGTCTGGGAAGTGGTCTGGGAAGAAGGTTGACCGGGTAAAGACGAAATAGAAATTGCGGCCAAAGCTTCCTGGTTTAAATTGCCTTTGCTTTGGCCTGAAGTTATGGATGCCCTGGCAAGATTCCCGCCTGAGTATCCACTGCCGGGTGAATAATTATTAGTGCTGTTTATGTTCATCGCCCATCATCCTGAAAACTCTGATTTTATTTTTAATCCTATAAATATAAGGACTTTAAGAGGAATTTGCAACCACTTTGTCCATAAGTGTTTAGAAATTTGAAATTGCAAAACACGATATTCGGATCTATTCTTATAATCAAATTGACATATAAACGGTTATATTGTATTTTAGAAGGATTCGTTTAGATTAGTTTTTGGAACGAGAGATGGTGGGTACAGAGTTTAATTGCTCCTATTTATCTTATTTGTAAGAATGGGTCAATAATAGGCCAATAATGGGATTCAAAGAGTGTTTCACAAGGATGGGTTTATGAGCCGAAAGATAGATGTTTTCCGAAAAACAAAAGAAACACAAATAGAAATTGAGCTGAATTTAGACGGCACAGGCGAGGCCGATATCTCTACGGGGATTCCATTTTTTGATCATATGCTGACGGCCTTTACTGTTCATGGTTTTTTTGATCTTAAGATCCGTGCCAAGGGCGACCTTGAAGTGGATTTACACCATACAATAGAAGATACCGGGCTTGTCCTTGGGCAGGCTTTTCATGAAGCCCTTGAAAAAAAAGAAGGAATACAAAGGTTCGGTGACAGCTGTATCCCCATGGATGAGGCATTGTCCCGGGTGACAGTGGATTTGTCTAATCGCCCTTATCTTGTATATCATTTTCCTAAAGACTTGAAATCAGGGGGCGCGTTTGATGCGGATCTTGCCCGGGAGTTTTTCCAGGCATTCAGTGTTAAGGGCGGATTTAACCTTCATATAAATTCATATTATGGTGTTAATGAGCACCATGTGCTTGAATCTATTTTCAAGGCCATGGGAAAATCATTAAATAGTGCAACCCGTATTAACGAGAATCTTTCCGGGCCCCTCTCCAGCAAAGGCAGTTTGTAGACAATCCTTATTGCTTTGATTTTAAATGATTACTATTATCTTTGCCGATGATTATTGACATGGTTTATTACGTACTTAACTTATATAACCTTGTATAACCGGTTGAAAATTTGGAGCCAGCACCACCGAAAATGTATATTCCTGAAGAGAAAATTTCAGAAATTTTAAACACTTCAGATATTGTAGATATTGTATCAGAATCTGTTATTCTTAAAAAATCGGGCCGGAATTTTTTTGGCCTGTGTCCCTTTCATTCAGAGAAGTCACCTTCTTTTTCTGTGAATGCGGACAAGCAGATTTTTCATTGTTTCGGCTGCGGTGCCGGAGGGAATGCATTGTCCTTTATCATGAAATATCACGGGATATCTTTTCCAGAAGCGGCCAGAATGCTGGCAAGAAAATATAATGTTGTCCTGGAGACAGAATCAATGGATCCGGCCAGGAAAAAACAAGTTCTTGTTAAAGAATCTTTGCTTCGGCTGAATAAAAAAGTAATGAGCCTTTACGCCGGGGTTCTCAATGAAACTTCCAAGGGGAAGGCCGCAAGGGATTACCTTGAAAATAGAGGCATGACAAGGGATATAATTGATGAGTTTTATTTGGGACTTGCCCATGACGCCTGGGATGATGTTGTCCATTTTTTAAAAAAAGAAAAGGTGACCCGTCAGGTTGCAGTGAATTCGGGTCTGATTTTGCCAAGAAAACAGGGCAATGGGTATTATGACAGGTTCCGAAATCGAATCATGTTTCCTATTTTTGACATCAATATGCAGGTAGCCGGTTTTGGTGGGCGTGTCATGGATGATGCCATGCCCAAATATATGAACTCCCCTGAAACCCCCGTTTACAGCAAGGGCAGGATTCTTTACGGCCTGCATGCTGCCAAGCAATATTGCCGCCGGGAAGGAAGCGTTTATATAGTGGAGGGGTATTTTGATTTTTTATCCCTTTACCAGCATGGGATTAAAAATACAGTTGCCAGTTTGGGTACAGCATTGACAAAGGAACATGTCCGAATTTTAAAAGGGTATGCCGGAAGGATGATCCTTGTATTTGATTCCGATGATGCTGGAATCAATGCCGCTAAAAGAAGCATCCAGATTTTCATGGGGGAAGCTGTGGATACAAGAATTCTGGTTTTGCCGGATAAGCATGACCCGGATTCCTTTGTGATGAAGCATGGACGAGACGCTTTTTTAGAGCTTGCGGATCAAGCTAAAACCATTATGCAGTTTTTACTCGGGCTTGCCATGGATACCCATGGTTTGTCCGTAGAGGGCAGGATTAGAATTTTAGATGAGATGAAACAGCACCTGGCGTTGATTAAAGATTCCGCATTAAGATCTTTATATGTAAGGGAGCTTTCAGAAACCCTGAACATTGATGAACGAGCGGTTTTGGAAAAAGTGAGAGATGCTGTTATCCAAAAGTCTACAAAACAGTCTTCGCTTATGCCAGACCACCCCGCGGATGAGAAAATCCTGGTATCGGATCCAAGGGAACGTCAAATTTTAAGTATCATGTTGAATTACCCCAACCTGATACCCGAGGTGGTAGAAAAAGAGGTTTTAAGCTGTTTTTATTCAAAACGGTTCCAAAAAATTGCCAGGAAAATTATAGCAACCGAATCGGTTAACGAGGGTTTTGTTACGAGTGTTATGGCAAAAATAGACGATAACAGGGATCAAGAATTAATAGCATCCCTTGCAATGGATGATTTTTCCGGAAATGATGATATGGCTAGGACTGCAAATGTTTTGATGAACCGGATTATAAGAATCAGAAAAAAAACTGAAAATATTTTAACAACCGAGATTATAAGTGCGGAAAAGGGCTGTGATGCGAATGTGACAGACCTGTTAAGAAAAAAACAGCTTGAAATTCAGCAATTACACGATAGTCAACAAATTTAGGCCTTTGGGAGGCATTATATGGCAAAAAAGACAGATACGTCTGGAGAGAATATAGTGATCAGTAGGGATGTAATGCGTAAGCTTATAGAAAAGGGTGCAAAAAATGGAGTTCTCTCTTTTGCCGAAATAAATGATGCCATATCTGGTGATTTACAATCATTTGATCAGATTGATGACATTGTGGTTCAGTTCAAAGAACTGGGGATTGAATTGGTGGACCAGGAAAAGGCTTCTTCAAAGAAAGCGGCTGCAGCGCCTAAAAAAAAGGCGGTTAAAAAGGTGGTTAAAAAAGTCAAGCCCGTTGAAGAGGCCAAGGGCGCCAAAAAAGATCTTTTTTCACCTAAAAAGGACAAGCCGGATCTTGAATTTGGTGCGGTCACAGATCCTGTTAAAATGTACCTGAAAGAAATGGGTATGGTGACCCTTTTGAGCAGGGAAGGGGAGATCGAGATTGCCAAAAAAATTGAGGCGGGTGAACGAAAGATTCTTCGATCCATGCTCAATTGTCCGATTTCATTGTCCATCATTTTTATGTATGGGAAAAAAATGGAAAAAAAATCCATGAGACCCAAACATGTACTGCGGGATGTGGATGAAGGGGACGGGGTTGTGGATGAAGTGTCCAAACAGGAAAAATTTCTCAATGCCCTCACCCATATCAATGATATTCACGAGGAAAATCAGGAAAAAAGAGAACAGCTGGTCAGTCTGAAAAAAGGAACCAAAAAATTCGAACACCTCGAACGAGAGATCTTCGACAATACGGAAATCATATTTGAGCATTTAAAACGGTGGCGGTTTGAAGCCAACGTGATCGATAATATTGAAAAAAGTATCCGCAATACCATTGCCTGGTTTGAAAATGTTGATCAGCTTTTGGAAAAATGTGCCAAGACCTTTAATGTGCGCAAAGACACCATGTTAAAGCAGGGGGCGGACCAGGAGTCCTTTCTGCGATGGGTGACGGCTAGAAGTGATCTTAAGGAAGAACGGGTCATTTTGCTGTATGAAGATATCTGTTCGGTGCTCGACCAGGTGGACCAGCGGAAAAATTTTATCAAGGGCGGCATAGAAGACTTGCAAACCATAACCCAGGGGGTTGACGCGGGACGCAAAAGCGCCGATTTTGCCAAGCGGGAATTGGTAAGGGCCAACTTGAGACTGGTTGTCAGCATCGCCAAAAAATATACCAACAGGGGGCTTCAATTTCTGGATCTTATCCAGGAAGGAAATATTGGTTTGATGAAAGCCGTGGACAAGTTTGAATACAGAAGGGGGTATAAATTTTCAACCTATGCCACCTGGTGGATACGCCAGGCCATTACCCGGGCCATTGCCGACCAGGCCAGGACCATTCGTATTCCCGTTCATATGATCGAAACCATCAATAAGCTCATCAGAACTTCCCGGTATCTTGTCCAGGAGATGGGCAAGGAACCCTCACCCGAAGAAATTGCCGAAAAAATGGAAATCCCCATTGATAAAGTCAGAAGGGTGCTCAAGATCGCCAAGGAACCTATCTCTTTAGAAACGCCCATTGGAGAGGAAGAAGACAGTCATTTGGGTGATTTTATTGAAGACAAGAAATTTTCCATTCCTTCTGAGGCTGCCATTGATTTCAGCCTGGCGGAGCAGACACGCAAAATACTGGCGACCCTGACACCACGGGAAGAAAAGGTATTGAGAATGCGGTTTGGCATTGGAGAAAAATCCGACCATACCCTGGAAGAGGTTGGCAAGGATTTTACGGTTACCCGGGAAAGAATCCGTCAGATTGAAGCCAAGGCATTGCGCAAGCTTCGGCATCCAACCAGGAGCAAAAAACTCAAGACCTTCATAGAAAATTAAATCTTGACACCGGCTTATGATTGCTATATATAAATCAAGTTTGTTTGCATGGTAACGGGCCTATAGCTCAGTTTGGCAGAGCCACCGGCTCATAACCGGTCGGTCCCTGGTTCGATTCCAGGTGGGCCCACCATTAAACGAACAAAAGGCAAACCTTATGAATGCGATGAAAATGAAAAAAGGATGGTCAGGTCATATATGAATGTGCCTGTTGAATATCAAGCCAATATAAGAACAAAAAGCGTGGTAGTATACCACGCTTTTTTTGTTTATGGAGACGAGATATGCCATTAACCGTCAAAAAAATAATAGATATCATCAATGGCTTTGCCCCCTTTGACCTTGCTGAAAACTGGGATAATTCCGGGCTTCAGGCAGGAGATCCTGACGGGGAGATTCAAAAAATTATGGTCAGTCTGGATGTGTCTAAAGAGGTTATGGAGGCGTCCAGAGACTGGGGGGCGGATCTTGTGCTGTCCCATCACCCCCTGCAGATAAACCCTGTAAAATCCATTGATTTTAGCAAAATGCCGGGATCAGTCATTGGTCTGGCTGCCAGGGAACACATCAGTATAATTTCCGCCCATACCAATTTAGACAAAGCCGTTGGCGGGCTCAACGATTATTTTGCTCAAATTATGGGTGTCAACTGCGATGAAGTCCTTTGTCCTGATCCAATAATATTGGATTCAATAATATCGGATTCAAACAAAGCGGCTTCACCTTTAGACAAATCCAAGGGACAACTTCAGGGACTCGGCAGAATCGGAGCCCTGAAATCTGTGCTATCCCTGCGGGATCTGGCCTTAAATGTTAAGGAACGTCTTGGGCTTGAACATCTTCGGGTAATAGGCGATCTTGATCTTCAAGTGGATCGAGTCGCGCTGTGTACCGGTTCTGGCGGTTCTTTGGTGGATTGTTTCCTGGAATCTTCCGCAGATGTTTATATAACAGGTGATGTTAAGTACCATGAAGCAAGACAGGTTGAAATGAACCACAAAGGCCTGATAGATGTGGGACATTTTGCTTCGGAAGTCATTGTGGTTGATTTGTTGGAAAGCATTCTTGCCCAAGCGCTGGCATCTGTTGGATATGATATAAAGATACAAGGGTTTAAAAAAGAAAAAGATCCATTCAAAACTGTTTAAGGATAAACTATGAAGGGTACATCAAAACCGGATATTGCGACACTTGTTAAACTTCAAGAAGCGGAAACTGAGATCGTCAGACTTCAGGCGGTTCTTGAAAAGGTTGAAATCGAAAAAACAAAATTGGCATCACGGCTTAAACAATTTGAAAAAGCCCTGGTTCAGAATAGAGAAGATTTTGCCAGGGCGCAAGTTGCATGTCGTGATAGCGAGCATGAAGTCCAGATTGTGGATGATCGGATTATTAAAAGCAATGAACACCTAAGAATGGTTAAAACCAACAAGGAGTATCAGGTTCTTCTGCGTGAGGTGGATGACAATAAAAAACGCAAAGATGCCCTGGAAACTGAATTGCTCGAATTTATGGATGAACGGGAAAAATCGGAAACCATAGCCAATGAGAGCGAACGAGAGTATGAATTGCTGGCAGAACAGATCGCGGCCCAACAAGCTGAAATGGAAAAAAAATGCAGTGATGACAAGGAGCTGCTGGAGGAATACCTGGAACAGCAACGAGATATTGGCAAACGCCTGGCCCCTTCTTTGATGGACAGGTTTCGCAAAATATCAAAGATGAACCAGGGGTCTGCGGTTACCAGTGTCAGCCATGCAGTCTGCTCCGGATGTTTTATGAATATTCCGCCCCAGCTTTATATTGAAGTACAGCGAGGAACTTCGTTGATTTCATGTCCCCAATGCAGTAGAATCCTTTATTATGTAGATATTGATTAAAATTTCGGTCTGACCGGACTAAACGATCGCGGGGTGCTTTTTTAGTGCCTCGAGGAAAGTCCGAACACCACAGGACAGGACGCTCCATAACGTGGAGTCGCGGCGACGTGAAGGAAAGTGCAGCAGAGAATAGACCGCCCTTTGGAGTGGCAACATTCCTTGGGGTAAGGGTGAAACGGTGCGGTAAGAGCGCACCAGTTTTCCAGGTGACTGGAAAAGCTTGGTAAACCCCGTCCGGTGCAAGACCAAATAGGGAAATGCTTGAGGGCTGTCCGCCCAAGTTTCCGGGTAGGTTGCATGAGGTGCATGGCAACATGTATCCCAGATGAATGATCGTTGGCCCGTGGCTGGGTAACCGGCCCGGGTGACAGGATTCGGCTTACTGGACGGTCAGACCGAAATTTTTTTCAATTCAATGGTATGGGAATTTGTATTTAGCCGTTAGCTTTTAGCTAACAGCTAATGGCTAACAGCTAACAGCTAAAAGCCCGCGCAATAGCGCGCTAATTCAATTTTATTAAACCGGATAGTCAATAATGAGTCTTGCATGTGATATCTCGTTCAAGGAAAAGGCCAATATTTTTTCCTTTGAATACCTAAAGTGTTTGTTGTTCATTAATAATCTTGAATCCGACGATTATCTGTTTACCAAAAAACTGTATTCCAAACTCATTACCACTTCCCATATCCTGGAAGATTTTCTGGATTTCCACGGGGCTAAAAAAAATAAAGAGTGGGTTTTTTACCGCGAGCTGAGTGCCAGCGTCCGTCATCTTTCACTTGCCTGTTATTCCCAGCGTCATCTGTTGAATCGGTTTAAATTTTACCGAATTGAAAATGGTCACCAGGACATGTTTAAACTAGAGGCTTTAGATACCCTGAGGATTATCCAGGATTCTTTGAAGCTTGCCGTACCCGTTATTTTAGACGAAGCAAAGCGACTGGACATAACCATTCCTGAAACCGGGTATGACCTGGGTTATTTCCCCGGAATTACCTCTTCCCAGCATCTGGATCACAACATTGATGATTCGAATGCAAAAGATAACCAGAAAGAAAACTTAACCCGGATTGCCAGTGAATTTCTTGAGGTGATCAAGGACTTTGACCAATTTTCTTTTTATGAGCGATATGATTTAAAAAAGATTAATCAACTGGTTCCAGAGAAAATCAATGAAGTGATTATTCGTAGTTATGAAATGAGGATCCACAATATTCAATCCTCCTTTGATTCCTATGTGGTGAATTCTGAGTCTGCCGCTGAAAATATTATTTTAGATGAGCTCCGCAGTCATTTTTCCGTTGTTTTCCATATTTTGCAGGTCATGGGCCGGCTGCTGCATTTTTATGAACGCCACTTGTATGACGTTGGATTTAAAGATGTTTATAAGAACGTCAGTGTTGCCTTGTCCGAATTAATTGATCGGGATCTTCTGCTGGACCGGGCGGTCAATTTTTGTCTCTTTTATGCGGCCAAGTTTCTTTCTTCTGGTAAGGAAGTTGCTTTTCGAATCATTAATGAAAACATGGAAAGATCCACCATCCATGTGGGCATCCCTAAAGACAGGGGATTTCACAGTCGCCCCAGTCTTTTGGTGGCAAAAATTGTCCAGCATTACGGCGGTGAAGTGAAGTTGCAGGTGGGAGAAGATTTCTTTGATGCTTCATCGGTTCTTGATATACAATGGGCCGGGGGAAAGATCAAAAAGGAAGAAATTGAGATCGTCGCCTTTACCGGTGATTCAAGGGCATTGAACGATCTTGTTATACTGGCAGGGGTTAACTATGGTGAAGACCACATGGGCAAGGGAATTCCTTTGCCCAAAGAATTATCCTATTTGAGCTGAATATGAATCAGGCGAATTCGGTTTAATTAAATGAATACTTTCAGGCATATTGCGATCATTGTGGCTGGCGGCAAAGGGCAGCGCATGCAGTCCCGACAAAAAAAGCAATATCTGGAACTTGCGAAGATCCCCGTTTTAACCAGGACCATCACGGTCTTTGATTCCCATGAAAAAATTTGTGATATTATTCTGGTCGTCCCCGAAGAGGATAGAAAATTTTGCAGGGAAACCATTCTGGAACCCTTTTGCTTTACGACCCCCATTCATTTAGTCGCTGGCGGAATAAGACGTCAGGAATCTGTTTTTAACGGGTTGAAAAAGGCCTGCAAAATATCCCCCGACCTTAACAAAACCATGGTGCTGATACATGATGGGGTCCGGCCCTTTATTGGAAAAACATTAATAGATGATTGTATTGAAAAGGCCATCCTAAATGGGGCCTGTATCCCTGCTGTAAAAATTACAGATACCGTAAAAAAAGTTTTGGAGGGTCAGAAAATTGTGAAGACCCTTGACCGGGATTCCCTATATAAGGCCCAGACGCCTCAGGTTTTTCGCCTTGACCTTGTTTTAAAAGCTTATGCCCATGCAAAAGCCACCTCGTTTGCCGGGACCGATGATGCTTCCTTGATGGAGCATGCCGGGCTTTCTGTTTTTGTCACCAAGGGATCCTTGTTTAATATTAAACTGACAACCCCCGAAGATCTTTTTCTGGCCGGTTATCTTTTGAAACCCCTGTGATCTTGCCCTTTTCTTCACGGGTATTGAACAAGTTATTGCTTTACTTTGAAGGGAAAGTATGTAACATTTTAGGCCCAAAAGCTTTATAGAACTATCATCTGGCTTGGCCAGATATTTATATTGACCTTGAAACAAGATTGCACATAATACAAGGGAAACAGCCTTATATGCGCTTATAAATCGGAGGTGTCTTGATGGCGGAAAAACCTGCAATAAAGATCGGCTATTTAAAAATTACAGACCATCTTATCCTGGGGGTGACGGATCTCAAATTAAAAAAAGGGATGGAAAAATTTGAGCATTGCACACTTGAGCCGGTTGTTAAGAATGGGTGGAATGAGGTTGCAGACGCACTTGCTGTCAAATCCCTTGATGGTGCGTTGATTCTTGCCCCCACTGCCATGGATTTGTTCAAATCCGGGGTGGACTTAAAATTATTGCTGCTTGCCCACAAATCCGGAAGTATTCTGGTAAAGAGCAAAAACGCCAATATCGAAACAATAGAAGATTTTGCCGGTAAAACCGTTTTGATACCCTACCAACTCTCCATCCACAACATGCTGTTTCACAAGCTGTTATCGGAAAAAGGGCTCAAACCTGGACGGTCCACAGAAAAGGGCATTGATGTGACTCTGGAAGTTGTGGCGCCTTTTCAGATGCCCGAAGCAATTGAATATGATGAAGAGGGTGAGATAGGCGGTTTTATTGTGGCAGAACCCTTTGGGTCCCAGGTAATCGCCCAGGGGCACGGTGAAGAATTTGCCCTGTCAAAGGATCTTTGGCCGGGGCATCCTTGTTGTGTCTTTGTCATGAGATCAGAGATTATCGAGAAACATCCCGAAGCAATCCAGGAAATTTGCAACAGCTTTGTGCGCTCGGGTCTTGCCATTGATGCACAACCAGAACCTGCCGCCATTATTGGGGGTGACTTTTTATCCCAGGACAAAGAATTGATCCGAAAAGTTCTCACCATGCCGCCGGATCGAATTACCACAGGTGAGCTGTTCCCGGTAATAGAAGATCTTGATATCATCCAGAAATATATGATGGATAAAATGAAGATTATGACAAGTCTTATTGACCTGGAAAAATTTGTAAACACCGAATTTGCAATTAAAGCAGGTGCCAAATAAATAAACTTATTTGGCAGATAAATAAAATTTCAGGGATCCGAAACGAATGTAAAGCCATCGTCCGACAAGTTTAAAATACATATTTGATTTTCCTTTTTTAATTTGGTATTGTGTTGCTAATGCGATGCACCTAAAAGAAAGGAAAACTATATGAAAACAGCAACAATTCCATCGCTTCGTGTGAATCCAGAATTGCGGCATGCAGCAGAAAGTGTTTTACAGGATGGAGAAACGTTATCAAGTTTTGTAATTGAATCACTGCGTACCGGTATTCAATATCGACAGATGAAAAATGAGTTCATTGCACGTGGTTTTGCATCACGGGAAGAAGCAAGACAAACCGGTGAGTATTTTGATGCAGAAGATGTATTAAATGACCTGGATGACATGCTTTCAAACGCAAAGGCTGAATGAGTTATCGAGTCCGTTATACCAGGAGCGCAAAAAATGATATTAAACGGCTTTATCGCTTTCTATTGGAATATGATATTGAGGTTGCCCGGCAAGCACTTAAAGAGATAGAAAAGAGCATTGAATTTTTAAGAAATTCCCCGTTTACCTGCCGAAAAGCGGTTATTGACAATCCCTTTTTGCGGGAGATTCTAATATCCTTTGGTGCAAGTGGTTATGTCGTTTTATTTGAGATTGAGAATGCTGAAGTTGTTACAATTTTGGCGATTCGGCATCAACGAGAACAAGATTACTATTAGAAAATACACATTCCTGCTATTATAGACTGGCCTTCAAATTATCTGGCAGAATCAATAAATTTGTATATTTGGGAAATCGCCTGTTCACTCCATTGTGATTTTCCTGAAATCGTCTGAACCCCATCCTGGTTAAGGCGTCGTGTGGTTTCTTCTGCACTCAAATCTTGAGTTTTGAGCCCTAAAATTATTTTCATCACAGCCGCCTTGTATTCCTTAAGATTTTTTTCCGGGGTGATATCCGGTTTTAAAGACGGCGTGTCGTTAATAAGGGTGCTGAGATCGTCCATGGACGACGCTATGGTCTTATCCGTGGGGGGCAGGGAATCGGGAACGGTGGAATCTGTGATCAATAACGACAGATCGTCCAGTTCCACTGGGGTCTCTATCAGCAACGATAGATCGTCCAGCTCCATAGTTTCCAAAGAAGCGCTGTCCTCAATTAACAGGGACAGGTCATCCAATAAGGACAGGTCATCTGGTCGGGATGGGTCATCTAAAAGATTTGTTTTCGGTGAGGCCTGGGTTGAAACCGCATCGATCAAGGCCGATAAATCGTCCATAGCTGGATCCGGTATCGGCTCATCTATAAGCCTCGACAGGTCATCAATTTCAGATATTTCCTCTTTTTTTGCCGGGTTGACTGGCTGGGGTTCCGGCTCAATGAGAGCGGCCAAATCATCTAATTGGGGTTCTATCTGTGTTGTGTGGGTGGGATCTTCTGGTTGTTGAGAAATAATCTCCGGGATATTTTGGACATCCACAAGGGGGTCTTCAAGGAGAATATCCTCCCCGATTAAATCAGACAGATCATCCATTTGAATTTCACTGGCTTCCAATAGATCGATGGAGGGATCTGGAGAATTAAATATTTCCGGGTAATCTTGTTGTTCGGTATCCCCGGTATTACCGGTATTCCCGGTATCTGCCAGGTCCATATCCTGGTTTGTTTCAAGGGTCATTACCTGTGCTGCCGTGTGCACCATTTCCCTTGCGGGGGAATCAAGGCGTCGGTGGTGGTTCATCTCCTGGAGCGCATTGGCAATATTGTTCATGGCGATGGCTTTTTTTTCTTCAGCTTCGGCTCGTTTTTCAATGGCAACGGCTTTTCTTTCCTCTGCGGTTGCCCTTTTTTCATGGGCTGTGGCCACCCGGTTCTGCTGAATTGCAATATCATTAAATAAAGATTTGATAAGCGTGAGCCCATCCTTGCTTACCCGAATATCTTCATTGGGCTGTTCGAGAAAATTGTGGTCCATGCTTTGGTCAGATTTTATGGGACCTGATTTTATGGGGTCCGATTTCATTGAACCTGATTTTATTGAATTGGAAAATCCCTGTGACCCGGTTTTAAGTTCCTGATCTATTTCCGATGGCAGTAATCCTGCCTCCAGAGATTCTTGGATTTTAATTAAAATAGGGATGGTATTGCGCGAATAGTAAGGGTGTCCGTCAATATGCTCAAAGGAAAGCCATGGGCGGAACCGCTTTAAAACAAATTTCAGGGTGACAATTCCAAAATTGAGTTCTCGTGCGATGTCTGCAATTGATAATGATTTTTCCTGGTTCATTTTTGCCTCATTTAAACCGGATTATGGGTTTTCTTCTACCCGTAATTCGCTGATATGTTTCATCTGGATATCCCAAAGCAACTACGGCATGTATCCTCTCGCCCTTTGGAATATCTATTTTGGTCTGGATGGTTTTGTCTGTTTTCATGGCTTCAACGGCAAACCCGATAAGGCAGGATCCAAGTCCCATTGTGTGGGCCGTCAGTAAAATATTTCCTGCGGCCAGCATGGCATCTTCCTTGGGGCAGCTGGCTTCCCGGCCGCTGCCGATCAGAATACAGGCAGTTGCACCATGGAACAGCCGATCAATATTCTGGTTTTCCATTTCATCCATGGCATCCTTTACAGATGCATAATATTCTTTATAATAGGCATCAAGGGCTTTGACGCCCACGAGACGCAGCCCTTTTCTTAAAAATGGATTCGCAGCCTTTTTATTCAAATTTTGGAAAAAATGTTTTATGGATGTACCCAAATTCATGACCGATTGCCGAGAGGAAAGGCAGGTAAATCTCCATTCCTGGCTGTTGGTTCCCGAGGGGGATAAAATTGCCAATTTAATGAGATCCCGTAAAATTTCAGGTTCCACGGGCCGGGTTTTAAAGTTTCGACACGATCTTCTGGAGGCCATCAGTCTGGCCAGATCTGTGGTGGGGAACTCCCCAAATTTCATCCATTTTTTATCCAGAGAAAAGGTTTCAAATGAGGTCATTTCATCGTCAAGTGCTGTCACTTTAACGGCGTCTACAGGACAAACGGCCATACAATGACCGCATGAAAGAGAAAACTCTCCCGTAACAACGGCAATACCATCGATAAGAGAAAGGGTGTCAGACGGGCAAACCTCAAGACAAAGGCCGCATCCGGTGCAACGATCAGGGTCGACAATAGTGGTTACGGTTCTGGGATTCATTAAGGTCCTGACAAATTAATTAAATAGTATACTGGTATCATAAATTTGTTCACACAGAAAGAAATATCTATGGGAAGTTTAGGAAAATCAATAAACCAAGACCTTTGTAATGATAGCGATTAGAACTGCTGAACCAAATGACCGACCACGGTTTTGAAAATCGAGCAAATCGTTTGACACTGTTTTTTTAACTTGTTATATTGTTAGTAAATAGGTATCTCGTCTTCATCTAATCCTAGGTCTCGTTCTGATAAATGCGCATCGCCTGACGCTTCTTTTTGAAATCTCAATTTTGTAACTCTCAACTGGCAAAGCAGCAAATGTGTGCCTGTTGTACCTGCAATAGAAAAATTCCAATCAATATTGACTGGCAGCTGTCTCTTTGCTGCTTAGGGAGGGTAAAATGGCCAACAAAGCAAATCCAAAATCCTTGGTACACCATGTTGATGCGGTTAAAAAAGGGAAAAAAGTTTTTGAAGATGCCTTTCAAGGTGTTTCCCGGATGATTCTGGATGCCGGTATTCAAAAAATCACCGTTAAAGGAAAGACCACCTATCAATTTGATCTGTTCAGCCAGGGGAAAAAACATCTCATTGGTATGTATGATGAAATTAACAGCCTTGTTTCTTTTGTAAAGGATGCTTCTGAAGGGGGGTCCTCAAGGGAAATGGCCTTTGTACTGGTGGGAGAACCCGGCAACGGCAAGACCTTTTTGGTGGAATACCTCTGCGCACGGTACCGGGAGTTTTTAACCATCCCTGAAAACAGAAAATACACCTTCAGGTTTGTTAATTTAGATAAACTGGGGGGATACGGCAAAATCCAGTTTATCGAATCCCAGACCTATGAAGACCCCATGATTCTTGCCATGAGTCTTGACGAAACAAAATCACTTTCCATGGAATATTTATCCAAAAAGTTTAAATTTACACCCCGGAAAATAGACGTTCTCTATGATAAATATAGGCCCCTGGGGGCTTGTTCCGCCTATATCTGGAATCAGATCAGGGAAACCTGCGATAACGATATTACCAAGATGCTGTCGTTTATAGAAATTACCCAGGTGCCGTTGATTGAGAGTCTTGGCACCATTACCGGTAAATATCCCGCCAAGGACAAAATAACCTCATCTGCTGTGGATCTTATGGGGGAGGAATCCATCCAGCGGTTGCTTCATATATCTGATTCCAACAACCCGTATCGGTTTGATCTGCGACGGGGGGCCCTTGCAAGGGTTGCCGGCGGGGGGATTCATTTCAGTGATGAAATCTATAAGAATAAAAAGGATCTGGTTCAGGTTTACCTGGGGGTGATCCAGAACCGGACCATTGAACTGGACGGTTTTAAATGGCCCATTGATACCCTGATTATTGCCACGAGCAACAATTCCGAGTTTGACACCTTTTTATCCGAACGGGAAGAAGCCCCCATCATCGATAGATGCAGGATTTGTTATGTGGCCCACAACACAGATTATAAGATTCAACGCTATTTAACCGAGTATGCCATTGGTACCGACACCAAACGCTCCTTGGCCCACGAGGTGCTTCACCAGGATCCCAACTTAAATTATGCGGCTTCCGTTGGCGTGGTGTTGACCCGGCTGCCCCGTTCCGACAAATTAACCCCCGTTGAAATCATGAAGCTTGCGGCAGGGGAGGTGGCCGGTGAAAAGAGTTTGAAAACCCTGGCCGAACTCATTGATTCCCTGAACCAGGATACCGAGATCACCAAGCGGTTCGGACAAAAGGGAATGGGCCAGCGGAACCTGGGAAGGGCAGTTCAGCTGCTGCTGGAAAGTTCGGAAACCAATGAAGGCAAGTGCATGTTTGCCCTGGATATCTTTAAAGCCCTTGAAAGGACAGTGCTAGATTATGTCCAGGAGCCCTCTGACCGTGCAAAATTTAAAGAAGACCTGAAGATTGCCCGGGGGCTATATCGCGAGCGGATAATGACGGAAATGTTCAATGCCTATATGGATGAACCCCTGGCCATTAAAAAGGATGTGTTAAATTATGTAAACATGATCATAGGGGTGGACGCTGAACACCTGGGGCCTGACATGATGTGGAAATACAAGGATCCCCAGACCGGAGAACTGCGGGCACTTAAAATTGATGAACGCTACATCAAGAATGTTGAGGAACGACTGGGTTTAAAAACAGAAGAGCAGCGGGCGTCTTTTAGAAATTCCATCCGAAAAATCTATGGACAAAAATTGAGTGTGGATGCCAATTACGATTTCATGGACAATCTGGATTTGGTCAAGGCCATTACCGATGTGCGCTTAAAATCCGATATTGCAGGGGCAGGTTCCTTGATCGGCGCGCTTGCAAACAGGACAAATGAAGAAAATCAAAAGCTCTATGATCGAATGATTTATACCATGAACGAAAAACTTGGCTATTGTCAGACCTGCGCCCAGAAGACCATTGAATATTTTTGCAGTCAGGAAGATGATAATTAAATAAGGGAGACCCTGTCATGATAACCCTTGATGAACTCCTTGAACGAGACAGACAAAGAGAAGAAGATGGCTTCAAGCGAAAGATTCGCATCGGACAAATTGTAAAACCCGGTTCCGGCGGCAAGGAAAAGATTATCGTGGTGCCGACAACCGTGGAAGAAAAACTAATCCATGACGAAATCAATATGGATCAGGAACAAGGAGAGGGGGAACCCTCCGGGGGAACAGGAGAAGGAGAAGAAGGCGATATCATTGGAGAACAGCCGGTCCGACCCGAAGAGGGGGAGGGGGAAGGGTCTGGTGAAGGCCCGGGAGAAGGAGAAGGGGGGGAACATGAATTTGAGGCCAATGCCTATGAACTGGGCAAGGTGTTGTCCCAGGATTTTCAACTGCCCAATTTAAAGGACAAGGGTAAAAAAAGAACCCTGGCCAAATATGTTTACGATCTGACGGATAAAAATAAAGGGGTGGGTCAGTTCTTAGATAAAAAAGCCACCCTGAAAAAAATTGTCGAGACCAATATCATGCTGGGCCGCATCCCGGACATTTCCGATATCGATACCACCCAGTTTCTTATATCTCCCCAGGATATGATCTATCGGATTTTATCCCGGGAAAAGGAGTTTGAATCCCAGGCATTGGTGTTTTTTTTGAGGGATTATTCCGGTTCCATGGGAGGCAAGGTCACCCAGGCCGTTGTTTCCCAGCACGTAATGCTCTATTCCTGGCTCATGTATCAATACGATAAACAGGTGGAAACACGGTTTATTCTCCATGATACAGAGGCCAAGGAAGTGGCTGATTTTTATAAATATTATTCCTACAAGGTGGCCGGGGGCACCAAGGTGTTTACGGCCTTTAAACTGGTAAATGATATTGTGGAAAGAGAGAGTCTGGCCAGGGACTATAATATTTATGTCTTCCACGGAACAGACGGGGATGATTGGGATAAACAAGGCACCCAGACCATTGCCGAAATTGAGCGAATGATGTCCTATGCGGCCAGAATAGGTATTTCCATTGTGGAACATACCTATGTGGGCGGCAAGCAGACGGAAGTTGAAAAATATTTAAAAGCGTCCTCTATATTGAGCAAGCACAAAGAGTTGATCAAACTGGATGTGATGGATGAAAATGCGGATGATGCAAGAATTATCCAGGGCATAAAACGGCTTATCTCCTGACCCTTGTCCCAAGGGGGTTTGTTTTTTAAGGGTTGGGTTGATTCACCCGAATTGATTAGCCAAAGTTGATTGACCAGATTTAATTAACCTGAGTTGACTAGCCAGGGAGGCGAAGATCCATGGAACTTGTAAGTCAACATGTCAAAGGCATAATGGAAGAATGCAAGGTTCGGGCCCGGGATGCAGGCTTGTGTTTTGATGACGAGACCCTTGAGTATATTGTCACCAACCGGGATATGATCGAACTGAGCCCCAAGATTATGATCCCCACCCTCTATGACTACTGGGTTCATGATGTAAGAGTATTGTCGGGCAAAGGCATGTATGAGGCCTATCCTTCGAATCCTTACGAAACCGTTATCAATACCCGGCCTGCCATTTCCTATTATAATGATAACAATCCGGACTGGCTCAATGTCATGATTTTTTACCATGTTTTGGGACATATTGATTTTTTTCAGAACAATCTTTTTTATAAAAACACCTGGGATGTTGATCTGACAGGACAGGCCCTTGCAGACAAACGGCTGATTGCAAAGCTAAGATCCGAAAAGGGAAGACAGGTGGATTATGTGATAGAATTTTCCCGGGGGATGGACAACCTGGTGGGGTATTACCGGGAACTCAATCATATTATCACAAGGGAGAATCCAGACAATAAGAATCAATATCAGATCGATAAAATTGATTATTATTTTGATATTTTTTTACAGCAGCGCAAGCAGGTTTCCCATAATACCTATTTAAAAGAGGTGGCACGGTACAATTCTTGTCAAAGAACAGGGACAGATTTTTTTGATCCCGTCATTGGAAAATACCCTGAATTTGAGGAACTCTACAGACAGGAAAAGGTGTTAAACAAGCGCCCTGAGCCGGATGTCATGGAATATATTATCCAGCATTCCCCGCTTTTAAAGCTGGATGAAAACAAGTGGATGAAGACCATTATCCAGATTGTCAGGAATACCGCTTTGTATTTTCAGCCCCAGATAAGAACCAAAATAATGAACGAAGGATGGGCAAGTTATTGGCACGAATATCTATTCATGCAAGATGACAGAATATGCGGACATGAATCAGATTTTGCAAAGGTCAATGCCAGCGTAACATCCATGCCCAAGGTGGGTTTAAACCCCTACGCCCTTGGTATGAGACTTTTCCAGCACATTGAACAAATGGAGGACAAGGGGTGCTATTCCTTTGATTACTATTGCCAGCGAGATGAAATACAAAAGCAAAAATATGATGCGTCAAAACGCTCAGGCCGTCACTATATTTTTACCGTCAGGGAAAATCTAAATGATTTTACCTTTATCAACCGGTATATTGACCAGGAGTTTTTAACAAAACATCATTTATTTGTATCGGGTAAGAGATTGAATCAAACCCGGATGACCTGGGAATATTATATTAAATCCAAACGGGCCCAAGACTACAAAAAGATGATCATAGACACCCTTTATCATCCGCCGGAGGTTCGGGTGGATGCAGACCATTGTGTCAACGGTGTGCTGTATTTAAACCATTTGTTCGAAGAAAAGCCCCTGAAACTTGATTTTATTGAAAATGCCATGATGGGTATGGAATACCTTTGGGGCGGTCCGGTTCATTTAGAAACCAGTGAACCCGTTGCTGAAGGTAAGCCTTCTGCAAATTACACCGCTTTCTGGGATCCGTCATCCCCGGTACCCAAGATCCCGGAACCCCGGGAAATTCAATGGAAGAGAGTGCGCTATTTGATGGAAAATCGTAAACTGCATAAGCGGGAGTTATAGGTTATTATGGAAAAAAGTCCATCCCCGACAGAATCCGTGGACACAGAATCTGTGGACCAGGCCCTTGAGCTGATTAATAAGAATATAACAGATTATCATCGGCTCAAACCCATTGGGTTTCATGAATTTTTAAGTGTTTTAAAGGCCAATCCCTCTCAAATTCTGAGAAATATTTTTCAGTCCTTTCATGATATGATTAAAAGTTATGTGGACGAACCCGAAGAATCCATTACCGGTGATCTGGAAAAACTTAAGTTTACAAACTACGACTGCACAAGACTCTTTGTTGAGGATTCAACCAATGCTTATTTCCCGGATATGCTTTTTGCCAACCGGCTCATGAAACAGATGGAATATTTGCGCCACGGTGCCCAGCAAAATCGTATCTATATTTTCTATGGTCCCCATGGGTGTGGAAAAAGCACGTTTTTAAATAATTTGTTAAAAAAATTTGAAAAATATGCAAATACCCAAGAGGGGCTCAGGTACGAGATTGTATGGCGGTTGGATATTAAAAAGTTACAGGACAAAGACAAGTCTGTCATGACCCAGTCTACCTTTGAACGCTTAATTCAATATGTTGAAGCGGAAAAAAGTGCCGCAGCAGGAATAAAGCCCGAAGCGCTCGACTTTGTGGACGGCCAAAGGGATTACATAGAGATTCCCTGTCTTTCCCATGATAACCCCTTTCTTGTGATTCCCAAGGAACAAAGAAGGAGTGTGCTCGATGAGCTCATAAAAAATGATGAATTCAAGTGGCGGCTGTTTACGGAGAAAGAATATGAATGGGTGTTTAAAGAAGAGGTTTGTACCGTTTGTGCCTCCATTTATCATTCGTTGATGGAGCGCTTGGGGAACCCTACCGATGTGTTTAAAATGCTGTATGCCCGTCCCTATCATTTTAATCGGCGCATCGGAAATGGTATCTCGGTATTCAACCCGGGGGATCAGCCCTTAAAACAGAATATTATTTCAAATCCGATGTTGCAAAACAGGATTAATGCCTTGTTCCAGGACAGCAATGTTATCAATTATATCGGGTCAAATTTTGCCAGGATCAACAATGGCATTTATGCCCTCATGGATATAAAGGCCCATAATGTAGACCGAATGGTTGAACTTCATAATATTATTTCAGAAGGGGTTCACAAGGTTGAGAATCATGAAGAACAGGTAAATTCATTGTTTTTTGCCTTGATGAATCCGGAAGATAAGCGAAATATTAGGGATTTCCCCTCCTTTGACGATCGGATTCAATATATTGATATTCCCTATGTGCTGGATGTGAAGACAGAGGTCAAAATATATTTGAACATATTCGGCCGGCATATTGAAACCGGTTTTTTGCCCATGGTATTGGAAAATTTTGCCAGAATCATTATCTGTACCAGGATCGGTAAAAAATCTCTGGCCCTGGAAGAATGGATCAAAACCCCGGCCAAATATAAAAATTATTGTGATGAACAACTCATGCTGTTGAAAATGGAGATCTTTTCAGGCGCTATTCCCCGCTGGCTGGATGATGAGGATGTCAAAGCCCTTGATAAACGTATGCTCAAAAAAATCATCTCCGAATCGGAAATTTACGGAAAAGAAGGCTTGTCAGGAAGAGATTCCATTAAAATATTTGATCAGTTTTATTCA
The DNA here is from genome assembly GCF_055382125.1 of Desulfoconvexum algidum. NCBI lineage: Bacteria > Pseudomonadati > Thermodesulfobacteriota > Desulfobacteria > Desulfobacterales > Desulfobacteraceae > Desulfoconvexum > Desulfoconvexum algidum. The sequence continues at coordinate 2,237,989 of NZ_AP042394.1, forward strand.
AAATATGTCAAGGAAGACCGGTTGATCAGTATGCCGGATCTTTGCACTTTTTTCAAAAAACTGGATGATCAACCCAAAAAATTAATTCCCCCGGGTTTTTTATCCTCCCTTCTGCGCATGTATGATTATTCGATTCTACAGCAGGTGAAAGAAGCCCTCTACTATTACAATGAGGATCAGATTGCCAAGGATATTAAAAATTATATTTCCGCTGTCACAAACGAATTGGATTCAGTGGTGAACTGTATCTTTACAAAGGAAGAGATCCATGTGACCCAGGCCTTTCTTGAAAGTATTGAAAACAGACTGATCGCTGAAAATATGGAACTCAAGCGCAGAGAAGAAATCAGACTGGATGTATTAAAAGAATATACCACCAGAACCCTTTCCCAGGAAATTATGATTGAAGGCAAAGATATTCTGGAAACCAGGCTTTTTCAATCCTTGTACGAACGATATGTCCATAACCTTAAAAAACGGGTGCTGGAACCCTTTATTGAAAATGAAAATTTTAGAAATGCCATCAAGGATTTTGACACGGATAAATTTAAAACCCATGACAAGAGAATCAAACGAGATGTCACATTTTTGATGGACAATTTGGCCGCAAAATTCGGATACACACAACAAGGTGCAAATGAAACCTGTATTTACGTGATTGACAATGACCTGGCCAATAAATTTAAATAATGGGAAAAGGTGTAAAAACAAAAGATTAAAGGCTGAGGTATAAAATGTTGTTTTATAGATCAAATAATAGTATATTTTGATTTATAAAATAAAGGGTTATACATCATGGATTTTAAAAATTGGAATTGGCAACAGGACGATTGGCCCAACTTTTCTTATAACAAAAAAAAATTAGATTCCCTGGAAGATGAATATACCCGAGAATCAGGTATCTCTATTGGTGTTATGCGGCACCTTTCTAAAGAAGATCTGGATGAATTCAGAATTGAAATTATCTGCAACGAAGCATTGAAAACTTCTGAAATAGAAGGTGAATTTTTAGATAGGGATAGCCTTCAATCATCCATCTTTAAAGAGTTTGGTCTAGGAAAAAAATATTTACATGGGAATATAAAACCAGAAGAAGCTGGTATCGCAATGATGATGAAAGATTTGTACACGGATTTTAATTCTCCTTTATCCCATGAAATCCTTTGGGCCTGGCATGACAAATTATTGAACGGAAGAACAGATTTAGAAAGGGGAAAATACCGAACAAGTGACGATGATATGCGAGTGGTGTCTGGACGAATTGACAAACCCAAAATCCATTTCATTGCCCCGCCCGCCTCTAAAATTACAAGAGAAATGGATCGGTTTATAAGTTGGTTTAATAAAACAGCCCCAAGGGGAAAAGTGCCGTTGTCGCCATTAATCAGGGCTGGTATAACACATTTATATTTTGTCACCATTCATCCTTTTGAAGATGGTAACGGGCGTATTGGCAGAGCTTTAACTGAAAAGGCCCTGTCCCAGAGCTTGGGGAAACCGACACTTATCTCTTTATCTTCAACGATCAGTGATAAGAAAAAAGATTATTATATGATTTTAGAACACCAAAACAAAAACAATCAGATCACGCCTTGGCTTTATTATTTTGGCAAAACTATTATTGAAGCACAGAAACAGACCATAAAATTGGTTGATTTCGTAATAGCCAAAGCAAAGTTTTTTAATGCGTATGAAACGCTTCTGAATCCAAGACAAAAAAAGGCCATATTGCGGATTTTTAAAGAAGGCCCCAGGGGATTTTCCGGGGGCTTTAGTGCTAAAAATTATATGTCAATTGTCAAAATTCCGTCGGCAACAGCGACAAGGGATTTAAGGAATTTGGTTGATAAAGGAATTTTTACAAAAACAGGCAAACTAAAAAGTACCCGCTATGTGCTTAATTTTGATCCTTTTTATCCAACGATATCACTTGGAGTAGAGGGGGGGGGAATTTTCATTTAAAATACTTGATTCTTTTGGAAACTTCTATTAAACCAGGGCCATGATTAATAACCACCCTGTAAAAATGACAGATCCACTGCTCCAGGATATACACAAGAGCAACCGCAGCATTATCCCTTTGGGGGGAGGCTCCCATAAAGCGTATCTGACGGCCCGGTTGTTCCATTCACAACAAGCACCACTTGTGGTGATCCTTCCGGATCAAAAACACGCCTTAAGTTTTATCGAGGATTTGCATTTTTTCATGCCCGGAGAACGAGAGAAAATTCTCTATTTCCCCGGATACAATATCCTTCCCTTTAAATCTCTGGCCTATCACAGGGAAACTTCCAGCCAGCGACTGTCGGCCCTGTCGAGAATTCTTGAATCCGGGTCAAAACGCTATGTATTGGTCACCTACATTGATACCCTGTTGCAGCAGCTCATCCCAAAAGAAAGCATCAATGGGTTTTTAGAACTGGTCCTTGCCAATGAGGAGATTGACAGGGATCAATTGGTTTTAAAGTTAGAGGCCGGCGGATATTCAAGGGTTTCCCTTGTGGAAGACCCCGGTGAATACGCCTTAAGAGGGGGAATCCTGGACCTGTTTTCCCCGGGTGAAAAAAAACCCATTCGCATCGAATTTTTTGGGGACCTGGTTGAATCCATCCGAACGTTCTCCCCCTTTACCCAGAGGGGGATCAAGGAATTAAGCGAAACCATAATACTGCCTGCCACCGAAGCCATTATTTCCAAAGAGCAATTGCCCCATATCCTGGCCCGGCTGCGACATGCCGGCACCCTGGCCGGTATTTCTGCCAATCATACCCGGGAATATGTGAACGAAACCCGGGAGTTCGGCCGCTTTCCCGGGATTGAAAGCATGCTGTCCATTGTGTATGACCGCCTTGATTCCCTGTTTGATTATCTTCCCGACGCTGCTGTTTTCCTGATGGATTCTCCTGAAACTTTGGCCAACCGAGCCATGGAGTTTGAAAATAAAGCCCTTCACAATTTTAAAACCGTGACAGAAGAAAACAGACTCTGTGTTAAGCCTGATTCCATCTATCTGAACTGGGACCAGGTCAGCAATGCCATAGATTCACACAGGCAGATTGCCTTTAAGCAGGTTCTCCTTGAAGCCGATCGAGAGAGCGCTTACATTCTTCCCTTTGACTACCAGGACAATCAAGAATTGTCTGCCAAGCTGACCCGCCATGGTGTTGCTGAAGAAAACCCCTTGAAACCTTTAATAAACTGGTTTGAGGAGCAGTTAAGCCAGCGAAGGGTTGTCCTTTGCATTGTCAGCCAGGATGCCCAGGCCAAACGCTTAAGTTCTCTTCTGGCTCCCTATGGGATTGCGCCAGCCCTTTGTGAGTCCTTTTCCAGGTTAAAAGGGCTTACTTCCGGGGTCTATTACAGCGTTGGTGGTCTGTCCACAGGGTTTGTACTGCCGGGGGAGAATCTGGCCCTTGTAACGGAAAACGAGATTTTCGGTAAAAAAAGAATCCGCCGGCAAAAAAACCGGCACCGCGATTTAAAGACAGAATTTATTACCCCCGAAGAATTGAAAAATGGTGATATCGTTGTTCACATGGAACACGGGGTGGGCCGGTATGAAGGACTGTGCAACCTGAATATTGCCGGGATTTCCCAGGATTTTATTCTCATTGAATACCTGGATGATGATAAATTGTATCTGCCCGTGGATCGAATCGAAATGATTGGTAAATACATCGGGGTGGACGGCTACAACCCGGTTCTTGATAAGATCGGCTCCAAGGCCTGGCTAAATTCAAAGGCCAAGGCCAAGGCGGAAGTGGAAAAAATGGCAGGGGATCTCCTGGATTTGTATGCAAGACGCAAGGTAAACAATGGGTTTGCCTTTAGCCTGCCGGACAATTATTACAATGATTTTGAAGCCTCTTTTCCCTATGAAGAGACAAGAGACCAGCTCAAGGCCATTGATGATGTCCACCTGGATATGGAATCCAAGACGCCCATGGACCGGCTTGTCTGCGGGGATGTGGGATACGGGAAGACAGAAGTTGCCATCCGGGCGGCTTTTAAGGCGGTAAATGACGGAAAGCAGGTGGCAATTGTGGTTCCTACCACCATTTTAGCTGAGCAGCATCTGCTGACATTTAAAGAAAGGTTTGCAAATTATCCTGTCCACATTGAATGCCTGTCCCGCTTTCGCAGCCGCAAAGAGCAGCTGCAGATTCTAAAACGGATGGAGGCAGGCCTTGTGGATATTGTCATTGGTACCCATCGGCTGCTGCAAAAGGATGTGGGATTTAAGTCCCTGGGGTTGCTGGTTTTAGATGAAGAGCAGCGGTTTGGTGTTAAACACAAGGAAATTTTGAAAAAAAAGAGAAGTACAGTGGATGTGCTGGCCTTGACAGCCACCCCCATCCCCAGAACATTGCACCTGTCTTTGACCGGCATGCGGGATATCTCTGTGATCACCACCCCGCCTGCCGATCGGCAGCCCATTATTTCTTATATTTCAAAATATGAAGATACGATTATTAAGGACGCCGTGGAAAAAGAGTTGGCCAGGAAGGGTCAGACTTTTTTTATCCATAACAATATCAAAAGTATTTTTAAAATTGCCGATGATATTCAAACCCTTGTTCCCCATGCAAAGGTGGGGGTTGCCCATGGCCGTTTGTCTGAAAGCGAGCTGGAAAAGGTAATGTTCCAGTTTGTCAATTTAGAGATCAATGTGCTGGTCTGTACCACCATCGTGGAATCCGGCCTTGATATCCCCTCCGCCAATACCATGATCATCAATCGTGCGGAACGGTTCGGTCTTGCCCAGATTTATCAGCTCAGGGGAAGGATTGGCCGGGGAGACAATCAAGCCTATGCCCATCTGTTTATTTCAGATGAAGCAAAGCTTTCAAAGGATGCCCAGAAACGGCTGTCTGCCTTAATGGAATATAAGGACCTGGGGTCAGGATTTCAGATTGCCATGAAGGACCTGCAGATCCGGGGGGCAGGAACTGCCCTTGGGGCATCCCAGTCCGGACATATTGCCGCCGTGGGGTATGATATGTTTTTAAAGCTGCTGGACCAGGCCGTCCATGATCTCAAAGGAGAAGACAGCATAGACCCCCTTGATCCTGAAATTAACGCCAGTATGTCCTCGGGATTTCCAGACCAGTATATCGAATCGGTTGAACAGCGGCTGACCCTGTACCGGCGATTGTCCCGACTCACACAGATTTCAGATATTTCAGATATGAAAAAAGAATTGCTGGATCGATACGGCAAACTGCCCAGGGAAGCGGAAAATATGCTCTTGAAAATAATGCTGAGGATATTTGCCGTCAAGGCCGGGGTAAAACGCCTGGATATCACCCCCACTTCCCTGACTCTGACTTTTTCTCCTGTCCACCTGAAGATGTCTTTGGAATCAATAGACAGCAGATTAAAGAAACTGGTGTCCTATAAATATGTCAAAAAGGAAACCATCCAGATTCAATTGGGAGACAAAAGAAACAATATTTCCAAGGCCCTTCTAGAGGCCAAACAGATTCTAAAGGCCATCGGCAGCCGTTAATGATTTTTAAATTTAATCCTTTATCTTTTTAGGGGATTTTATATAATAGAGAAAATCAATAATTTCATAGCTATCATTTGCACATTTTTCCAACACTGCAAAGGAGGGATGATGAAATCAAGCCTTGCCAGGGTAACAAAACTTATTCCCGGGACAGAAACGGTCTTTCTTAAAAAATTCATCCAAACCCTCAAACGAGAGATGATTCCCCTTGAAATCGTTGATTCCAACGGGAAAATCTATGCAACCGTCCCGGGCAATATCCGGCACAAACTGATGATTAAAGATCCCAAATTTTTTAATGCATTGATATCGCCGGATGCATTTTCCCTGGGAGAAGCATATGTGCGAGGCTATTTTGATGTATCCGGCAGTATTCGGGAATTGTATGAAATGGTTTGCAGCAAACTGCTCAATACAGATCAGCCCCAGAATTTTCTGCCCAAACATCTTCTAACCAAGCTATCACAGCGTTTTGTGAAGGTCAGGGACCGAGAAAAACAAAATATTGAGTACCACTATGATGTTCCCAGCGAATTCTATCGATCCTTTTTAGGGCAGACCATGGGCTATACCTGCGGCTACTATGGCAGCAAGGATGTCACCATGTCCGATGCCCAGAATGAAAAAATGGAAATTATTTGCAAAAAACTGCGGTTGAACGAAGGGGAACGCCTATTGGATATTGGATGCGGCTGGGGAAATTTTGCAATTTATGCAGCCAAAAATTACCATGTCCAGGTGGTGGGGATAACCTTGAGCGCTGAGCAAAAAAAATATGCAGATCAATGGATCGAGAGGGAAGGGCTTGGGGATCAAATTCGTATAGACATTATAAATTACCGGGACCTGGGCAAAGAAAAATTTGATAAAATTTCTTGCGTGGGAATGTCTGAGCATGTGGGCCGTGTTAATATGAAGCGTTTCTATAAAGCGGTTTTTAATTGTCTTCAAGAGGAGGGGCTTTTCCTCCAGCATACCATCACCACCAATACCAGACGCAAACGAGGATATAAAAATTCATTTTTGGATACCTTTATGTTTCCGGGGGGGGAGTTGATGCTCCAACAGGAATTGATCGACCTGGCAGCAGGATCCGGGTTTGAACTGTTAACGGCAGAGAATTTCAGGGTTCACTACATCAAAACCCTGGGGGACTGGATCGGCCGAATCGAAAAAAACAAGGCGCAACTGCTCAAAATTGTTTCGGAAAACATATACCGGGTCTATCATGTGTTTTTTATCGGATCACTTATCTCCTTTCGACAAAAGGAAATATCCTTATTCCAAAATCTTTTTTATAAATCAAACTCCCCCTCAAACCCCAGTGGCGCAACATGGAATTATTTTTTAACACCCTTTTCTAAAATCGGGCCTGAAATCGGGCCGATGAAGGGGTCAAAGGATGAATCAGAATTTTTCGAACCTCCAAAACTTTAAAGACAAGATTTTTCAAAAAAAGAATGTTCTGGGGCAGTTGCTTGCATTTTCATTGAAATTGATGGAAGCAAGACAAGCGGGCCTGATCTTTGGCACAGACGCTACTGGCTTGCCTTTTTTACCCCCTGAAAAATGGGACAGGGGCGTAATGCACAAGTTCCAGGGCAGGGGAGTGGAGGGTATTTTCTTGAAAATATTTGGCAAGACCTTTGTCACCCTGAAAAAAATCTCTCCGGTTCTTTTATATCAAACCAATCCCTTTGGGGAGAAGATTGAAACCCAAGGCGTTATTTCCTATGTCCTTCGACATCATCAGGATTTCTATAAAAAGGGAATCAAAATCCTGATGATTGAAAACCTGATCGGCAATAGGATGGACAATAAAAATTGTGCCGGGCAGGATTCTGGTCTTGATCCTTATCATGAGCCAGGTTTTTTCCATTTTCCGGTTGTCTCCTATGACGGTCTTTTTTTTAATTTTCTTTCAAACATTAAGGTCAACACCGATATTGTAAGACAGTTTAAATCCCAAAATTTTATGGCGGCCTATATTCCCGATTACGGTGCCATTGTTTTTAATACGCTTGAACCGGAGCTCATATCCAAAAAAAACAATTGTTTTTCCAGAGAAGCAGATCTCAGACAAAGATTGAACATACTGATCTCGGCAATTGAATCGGCTTCTCTGGCTTACCTGGGATTTGTAAAGGGAAAGCTGGCGGTCCAGGTTATCTGGCGAAAGGAAAGAGAGCTTAGAAAAACCTTTGATCACCTGAAGGAAAAGGAAGGGCAACTGGATGAACAGAAAAAATATCTCAGGGCGGCAGGTGGGGTAACATCAGAACAATTGAACATGGTCCCCCTGAGCATTCCAGACGGAGTATATGCCTTCATTGATATGGTGGGGTCTGCCACCATCAGAGAAAACTTGCCGCCCAGGGATTTTTTCCTGGTTTTAAATCTATGCCATGAAATAGCAGCAAAGACCGCCGGCCGGTTTGTCTGCCGTGTGGATAATTTTATGGGGGATGCTGTCTTTTTTCAGAATGTTTCTATTTTTGATGATCCAAAGCTAAGGTGTCACCCGGGGGCAGGGGAACGGATTATGCTGATGACCTGTATGCTGGCCTCTTTTTTCAATGGGATTCGGCTATTAAAACAGGGGCGTCATCCACTGGACAGGGAGCGAAGGGTGGCCGCCCTGATAAAAAATAAGGGGATTGACCTTCAGTTCAGGGCGGGTATGGAGCAGGGGGCCGCATTGATAGGCCCCCTGGGGAGTCGTAAGAGAAAAATTGTCACCGCCATTGGAAAAGCAGTTGATACGGCATCCAGGCTTGAGAGCTGCGGCATCAAAGATCAAATCCATATCACCCAGACATTTTTAACGCTGCTTGAGAATCTCATGGTGACAAAGGACACCGCTGTCTTACGCAAGATTGGATCGGGAGAAAAAAATTCAGATTGGATAGGGGCAAGGCGATACATGCCGTTTTTTGATTTTTACAAAAATTTGTTTGACCTGGGGGATGATGTGATCCAACAGCTGGGTCCTGTCGCCTATAAAGAGTTTTCCAACAAGACCACCTATGTGATTCAATGCATCCCCGATGTTTCCATGCCCAGCGTTTGTCCGGGGATTTAACAAGATCTATTTTTCTTGTATTTTTATATCATGGATGGTTTTCCTAAAATCATGGGAATGCTGCTCCAGGGCCTGGATCATGCGGCCTGTATTTTTCCCGGGCTTCCCCTGGCCGATGATCTGGTCATCGATTTGAATGACCGGAACCACTCCCTTGTTGGTGCCCGTGACAAACACCTCATCAGCCCGGAACAATTCTTCCAGTTTAAGGGGCCTTTCCTCTACTGCAAACAATTGATGTCCCAGTGCTAAAATAAGTTTTCGGGTGATCCCTTTTAAAACGCCCTGGTCCGCAGTAACCAGCCTGTCTTTGAAAAAAGCAAACAAATTGCTCGTGGTGCCTTCCAGGGCCTCATTTTTCCGGTTGACATAGATCACCTCCACTGCATTTTGTTCTTTGGCCGCTTTCAAGGCCAGGGCCGCCTGGATATAAGATGTCACCTTGGCTTCCGGCACATCCCTTTCCTGGTGAAGGGTAATGGCTTTTATTCCCTTTGAATACCAGTCGTCGGGTAATGGGGGTATGGGGGTGACCATGACGATGAGTCTGGGATTTTCCTGGGGGGTAAAAAAATCAGAACTGGAACCACCGGTTAATACAATTCTGATATTGGCTTCATCCATACCGGGGTTGCGAATCAGGGTTTGAAGAACGATTTCTTTGATCTCTGCCCGGTTCCAGGGCAGGGACAATCCGACTTTTTGGGCCGAATTTTCAAGGCGCAGAATATGTTCATCCAGAAAATAGGGGCTGCCGTTATAGGTCCGCATAATATCACAGACCCCGTATCCGCGTAGAATGGAAAGATCATCCACCGGTATAACCGCCTTGTTCGATGGAACAAATTTTCCATCCACATAATATATTGTCATGGTGCCACTCCCTCCCCCCCCATATTCGAATCGGTCGCATTCGTTGAATTATTTGAATCAGTTGAAAAACAGCATTTTTTATAGTAACCTTTTTAGAACAAACGTAAGTGTTTCACAGAAAACTTCAATGGAGAAGGATAAAATAAATGGGTTTTTTTTCTGGTATCAGCTACAATATTAAAGGCGTTTCCCTGGCAATCAAAACCCCTTCTTTATTAATGCTCGGGTTACTTCGATTTTTTGTGGTCTTTTTTTTAACCCTGTTTTTATCCGGGTTGATCCTTTACTGGCATGATGAAATTCTGGCCATGATTTGGAAAGCCCCCGAGGGCGGCTGGCTGATTTATGTGTGGAACCTGGCTGCCTGGCTTTTGTCTGTCTTCCTTGCCGGCATTGCCATGGTGATATCCTATTTAGTTGCCCAATTGTTTTTTGGGGTGTTTATCATGGATTATATGTCTCGCATCACGGAAAGGATTGTTTTGGGCGAAGAAGTCTCATCTGGTCAGGGATCCTGGGGGGCGGTTTTCTTCTATCTGATTCGCCAGGAAATACCCAGGGCCATCCTGCCCGTGCTGATTACCCTTGTTATAATGCTGGTCGGTCTTTTTACCCCCCTGGGTCCTTTTATCCTTGTGTTGTCTTCCCTTGCCGCCGGTTTGTTTTTGGCCTGGGATAATACCGATCTGGTCCCGGCCCGGCGGATGATATCCTTTGGGGACCGGATCGGTTTTTTAAAGAAAAATTTATTATTTCATCTGGGGTTTGGACTTTTGTTTCTCATTCCCTGGTTGAATATCCTGTTTTTGTCCTTTGCCCCGGTGGGAGCAACCTTGTATTTTCTTGATCAGGAAAGATAAAGGGTTTTTCCTGTGTATCTTATCGCCAAACAGGCGTCCCAGGTCCAATCCAGTGCGATCAGCCAGACCGCCTGCCGTGAAGACCCTGTTATTGTCTGCCGAAATTGCCATGGACATATTACCGAGCCCGCCTGTCAGATACAAATGGACGGCGCTTTTTGCCATACCTTTGCAAATCCTTCGGGCCAGGTATTTGAAATCGGCTGTTTCTCCGCTGCCGTAGGATGCGCTGCTGTTCCCCCTTCATTTTCTGAATTTTCCTGGTTTGCGGGGTATGACTGGCGCATTGGTATCTGCCGTGATTGCACCACCCATTTGGGGTGGGTCTTTCGTTCAGGCCAGGAACGCTTTTGGGGGCTCATTCTGGATAAATTGAAGTTTCCCCGGCAGTAATAAGGTCAAAATAAGGAGAAATATTTTGACATTTTCTGTGTTTTTTATATAATCAAGATATTTACATCTCATTTGATTTGAAATTCGTAAGATACTTGTACCCAATTCGACTGCCCTGAAAAAATTAACCCATAACCGGTATCAGGCAAGGACAATGTATTATGAAAGAACAAATGCAAAACAAAAAAGAACCCATAACCCCCATAGAAAAAACCCCCATAGAAAATGTCTATGTAAAACGAACCCTGGCTGACCGCAGATCCCCGGTGGATCGCCGTATCCTTGATATGGGCCCTGGATATCCTGGGGCCGAAGATCGGCTAACTGTCAAGGACAGACGAAGGGGCTGGGAAGACCGGTACGGCTGGGAGAGAATCAGCCGATGGAGCAGTTCTCCGGTATATCCTGACCTGGCATGAACACCGGTTACTATTGAAATAATTTCATTCCCCCACCTTTTTCCATGGCCGTCATAATTCTCGACCTCAAATAGGAGAAAAATCGTATGGACCCGGTTCTCGCATCAAAGGAACAAATGATTATTAAAGAGATTATGCCCTATTCAACGAACCTGAACTTAAAAAAGGGAGAGGAGCTGAAACTTCGGAAAGAATATTCAAGGTCTCTTTATTATATCGATTCCGGGGCCATGGATATATTTTACACCCTGGATGGAACAAAGGTAATCGTTGCTGTACTGGGGCCCAATGATTTTTTTGGAGAAATAGGTTTTTTTGATGGTGTCTCCCGTATTAGAGATATCAGTGCCATTGAAGCCACACAGGTAAAAATGTTCCCCCAGGACCTTGTCGCAAAAATGCAAACAGAGGATCCTGAGCTTTATGGAAGATTCATCACCTTCATTACCCGCTCCATCTGCAAAAAATTTCGAAGGGTCCTGGAAGAAACAGAACCTTTGAAAGCCTATGCGGCCTCCCTTTCCACCGGTGCCCATAATTTTGTTGCCTCACGGGAATTGCCTTTGAATTTTTTCAAAATTCAAGAAGGAAGACATTGCAACAAGATTGTGGAAGAACTGAAAGCAAAATTATTCGATATTTCCCTTCAGCTGCAGCAGGATGCCTCCAATGACATCCCCCCGGAAATTGAATCAAACTTTACCAGTGCCATGGATGCATTTTTTGGTGACCTTGAAGTGTTCAACAAAACACTTGAAAATTCTGATTATAAAGATGAAGTCTGGGGATATCTTTTCAAGGAAACATTCCCCTATTTTATGCGAAGCAGTCTTACCGAAAGAGCTTATTTTAAACCCAACGGGTATGCCGGGGATTTTGAAATGATTGAAATGATGTATCAAAATCAACCGTCCGGAGATGGGAAAATTGGAAAGCTGGTGGACAGCTGGCTGTTGAACCGACCGCCTTGCAACGCTGTCAGGGGTCGAAGGAAATTTTTGGCTCAACAACTGGATACCCTCAGCGCCCAGGTGCTTAAGGGAAGAGAACAGGTAAACATCATGAACCTTGCCTGTGGACCCAGCAGGGAGCTTTTTGATTTTATACGAGGATTTTCCGACAATCACAAAGTTCATGCCCTTTGCCTTGATATTGATCCCCAGGCCCTTCAATATACAGACAAGATGTCCAAGACATTTGAACACAATGCAAAAATTAGTTTTTTGAAAGACAACCTTATTAAATGGGCCTTGGGAACCTCGAGTCAACACATTGACAATCAGGATATCATATATTCCGGGGGACTCTTTGACTATCTTGACGATGACCTTTTTTTGATGCTGGCAAACCGCTGCCATGAATATTTGAACCCTGGCGGTGTTTTGATGATCGGAAATTTCAGGCCCAATCCAGATAAAATTTTTATGGATCACCTGCTGGAATGGCGTCTTATTTACAGAGAGGCAGCACAATTGACCGAACTTTTTGAAAAGAGTCTGTTTGGAAAACAAGTTGAAATACTGGCTGAACAAGATGCAGGCATACAATTGTTTGCCATTGCCGTAAAAGAATAGTTTTTCTGGTATTCCATGAAGAAACCTGGCACACTGGCAAACACGCATTTAAACTTTGAAAATGAATTAACAACATTTTTCCGCAAACGGTTGCACCTGCTTTTTTGGGTCGGTTTTATTCTGTTTCCCCTGTTTCTTGTTCTGGATTATTTTGTTGCCCAGGACTATTTTGAAAGTTTTTTCACCTATAGAATTCTTGTTTCCATTACCCTGCTGATCCTGCTTTTTGTCCAATCAAAGCCCATCAGCAAAAATCATCTTTTTGCCATTTCCCTGATCGGACTGATCAGTTGCGGGGCAGCCATTTCATTGATGGTCCTTCAAACCGGGGGATACACTTCTTTTTATTATGTGGGCATGATCTGCATTCTGGTCGCATTTACCTCAATCCTCCCCTTAAATCTTTATCAATCCCTTGTTGCCGGAATTATAATGTATCTGATCTATCTAATCCCGGTACTCGTGTTCAGTCAGGCAAATTCTACTGGCCGATTGGTATTTTTTAATAATAACTTTTTCTTTCTTTTCTTTTTCATCGTCTGTGTTGTGAAAAGCCATGAAGACTACAAATCCAGGCGCCTGGAATTCAAATTGCGAAAAGATCTTGATTATTATGCAGCCAACCTTGAAAAAGAAGTGAAACACCGCATCCAAAAGCACGAAGATTCTGAACTCAGGTATAAAGAACTTTATGACAATATTCTTGACAGCCTGGTCGTTATGGATTCAAATGGCAATATTCTCATTGCAAACCCCAATTTTTACAAATTAATCGGCGAGAATACAGCCCATGGAAAGCATCCCTCTTTTTTGGAATTTGTGCATCCTGATGACCTTTACCATGTGCAGGATCAAATGCTGGAAAAACTGTTCAACCAGACCGAGATCAGGGATTTCCAATTAAGACTGCTGGACAATGAGACCAGAACCCATCACATGGAATGCAGTGCAAGGGGATTGCAAAAGGCTGGAGAGACCATTGGATATCAACTTGTTTTAAGAGATATTTCATTTAGAAAACAATTGGAAAATACCCTTGTAACCTCATTCGCCCAATTGAAAAACACCCGGGCCGCCACAATAATGGGCCTTGCCAAGCTGACCGAGTACCGGGATCATGATACCGGCTCACACCTTGAAAGAATTCAGGAATATGTGAAAATGCTGACCGAGGAACTGGCCAACTTTCCTGATTTTATAGATTATTTAACCCCTGAATATGTGGAGGACATCCATTTATCCTCCATTCTCCATGATATCGGGAAAGTCGGTATCCCCGACGCTATTCTCTTAAAACCCGGACGGCTTGACACCATGGAGTTTAATATTATCAAACGCCATTCCCAATATGGCGGGGACGCCCTCAAAGCAGTGGAGTCAAAAATAAAAGGGGAATCTTTCCTGACCCTTGGCCGGGAAATAGCCTATTTTCACCACGAAAAATGGGATGGAACCGGTTATCCCACGGCCCTTATAAACAATAAAATCCCGTTGTCCGCCAGAATTGTTGCCGTGGCGGATGTCTATGACGCATTGACCTCAAAGCGCATTTATAAAGAGGCGTATTCCCATGAAACTGCCGTCAAGATTATGGTGAGCGAACAAAATAAACATTTCGATCCCCAGTTGATTGACGCCTTTCTTGCAACGGCTGCCAGGTTTGACCTGACGCGAAAACAACTATAAAACAGCAGTTTTGTTCTTGTTTTGCCATCAGGTTCGTGGTAGGAAATTGTCAGAAAATGATATCCCATTGGATTAAGTGATTTTATAAAGGATCTGTTTATGAATGTTCTTGTAACGGGCGCTGCCGGTTTTATCGGGGCCAATCTTAGTTTACGTCTCCTCAAAGAAGGGCACACTGTATGCGGCTTAGATAATTTAAATGATTACTATGATGTCAATTTGAAGAAAGCCCGGTTGGCACCAATTATAGAATATCCCGGGTTTGATTTCCAGCAGCTTGATTTGGCAGACAGGGGTAAGATTGAAGCGCTGTTTAAAGCCAATTCCTTTGATTGTGTGGTGAATCTGGCTGCCCAGGCCGGGGTGCGCTACAGTATCGAAAATCCCGCTTCCTATGTGGATTCAAATCTTGTGGGATTTGGCAATATTCTGGAAGGCTGCCGTCATTCAAAGGTTAAGCATTTTGTTTATGCTTCCAGCAGTTCGGTTTACGGGCTTAACACCCTGATGCCGTTTTCCGTGCGTCACAACGTGGATCACCCGGTCAGCCTCTATGCTGCTTCCAAAAAGGCCAATGAGCTCATGGCCCATACCTATAGCTATCTGTATAATCTGCCCACAACCGGCCTTCGATTCTTTACGGTTTACGGCCCCTGGGGCAGGCCGGATATGGCATTGTTTCTCTTTACCAATGCTATTTTAAATGACAAACCCATCAAGGTGTTTAACAACGGGAATATGCAGCGGGACTTTACCTATATCGACGATATTGTGGAAGGGGTAATCCGGGTAATGAAAAATATCCCCGAGGCAGACCCCAAATGGTCTTCGGACGCGCCTAATCCTTCTTCAAGCTGTGTGCCCTATAAATTATATAATATCGGGAATAATCAGCCCATAGCGCTCATGAAGTTTGTCCATGCCATTGAAGATGCCCTTGGGAAAAAAGCAGTTATAGATTATCTGCCCATGCAGCCCGGAGATGTTGCTGCCACCTATGCCGATGTGAGTGATCTTACAGCAGACATAGGTTTCAAACCATCCACATCCATTAAACAAGGGATTCAGAGTTTTGTTGACTGGTACAGGGTTTATTACGCTTGATGACCTTGAAAAAAGCTGACCTCTCCACATTGTCAAACCGGGATTTGATGATCCCTTATTTTGCCCCTTACTTTGCCTATGTGGGCATTGCCTCTGTTTTTCAAAACCTGATTCCCATAGAAATCAACTATGTTCTCCGGCTCATTGCGGTTCCCGCATTGCTTTTTTGGGCCTGGAGATGGTATGTGCCGGTAACGGGCCCCAAATCTCTGGCCGGCTCTTTTGTTTTTGGAGTGGGGTTTGGACTCCTGGGACTTGTGCTGTGGTGTGTCCTCTATGCACCCTTTACCGAACCCGACACCATGGCCTGGTCAACTTCCGGGTTTTATCTGAGACTTGTATCCGCCTCCCTGGTTGTGCCGGTCTTTGAAGAGATGGTCATGCGCGGCTATGTGTTCAGATTTGCCCTGCAATGGGACCAAATCAGAAGAAACAGGTCCAGAAGAAATAAAATCCAAGGCTCCTTTTTAAAAACCCTTGATGACGCCAATATCTCAACCGTCAGGCCGGGGGAGTGGAGTGTCCTTGCCGTTGTGATCTCCAGTATTGTTTTTGCTGCGGGCCACACTGTCCCGGAATGGCCGGCAGCAATTGCCTACGGACTTTTAATCTCCATTTTATGGATCATCAGAAAAGACTTGTTCTCCTGCATCATTGCCCACGCCACCACCAACCTGACCCTGGCCCTGTATGTATATTTCACCGGCCATTGGGAACTCTGGTAGTTTTTACCTCTTATGATAATCAACAATTTCTACATCATGGGCATTTTCTTCCTTCCATATGAAAAAAATGCGCCACTGGTCGTTAATTCTGATGCTGTGTTGATTTTTTCTGTTGCCTTTTAATTGTTCAAGTCTATTCCCTGGTGGTATCCTCAAGCTGTTCAAAGAAACGGATGCATTCAAAACTTCAAGTTTTATCCTGGCCACTCTGGATATACTCCTGAATTTTTTGGCATCCAAGTCATTAAAAAGTTTTTCCATATTTTTATTGCTAAAGGGTTAGGGAGCGCCGGAGACTCCTACAATGCCACAAGTGAGAGGTTTCGCATTCTATTATAATAGACGGGGAAGCTCCCACGCTCATACCTTGAAACAAAATATAAAAAGTATTGTACTCTTGCAAGAATAATATAACCAGTCAGGTATCCCGGTTGTGAAACTGCAATCGGGATATCTCTTTCCTTTTTTTAAATCTGGTATTATAATATTTGAAAATCTTTAATGGATTCAAATATGCCAAACGATTCAACAGACTCCGCTGTATCACACATCTTTCAGGATGACGGTACATTCCCAAACAGTCCTTTGCCATTACTGCTATATGAACAAGTTTTGAATGCAGCCCCCGTCAATCCTGCTGATATAGAAAAATTATTTCACTCAAACAAATGGATCAACTCCTGGCGAAATGGTCTTTACTCCTACCACCATTACCACAGCACGGCTCATGAGGTGCTTGGCCTCTATTCCGGTTGGGTCAAAGCTCAACTCGGTGGACCAAATGGAAAGATTGTAACGGTCAAGGCTGGTGATGTAATTGTTATTCCTGCCGGGGTGGCCCATAAAAATATTGATCAATCGCCTGATTTTAAAGTTGTCGGTGCATACCCCAAAGGACAGATACCCGATATGAAGTACGGCAAACAGGGGGAAAGGCCGGGGGCTGATGAAAATATTAAAGCAGTGGCATTGCCTGAATGTGATCCTATTTATGGGGGAAAAGGGCCTTTGATTAAAGAGTGGGATAGTCTGTAAACGTTATTAACAACCGGAATCCGTTTCCGGCGTGAGAGAACTTCAATACCACCCCTTAAACGCTGAAACACCTGGTTTTTCGTTGCAAGAGATACATGAGAATACATTAAATACATAGCGTTTTGTATCCGCTTTTGTATCCTGGATTCTTAATAGTTTGACATGACCACCAGGAAAATCATTCAACTTGTTCTTGCCACAATTCCCAAATCTCATGACCAATAGTACTGTATTGTTCTTTTTCTCCTGCAAGGTCTTTATTGAAATAATCTCATAAAGGCGATTTTGTTATTTGTCAATAATTTTCTATAAATACAAATAGTTATGGAGTCATTTGGAATCATTTGGAGAATACAATCTCTTTACTAAGCCCACTCTCTCAAAAAACAGCCACAGACAGATCCACACCAATCCATACTTGATCCATAGAGAAACAAGGGGAACCACCAGGGAAGGGTAAGACTGGACGTGGATTTTTCAAAAACCATCTTAGTAATATTAGCCTATCTTTTCGGGCACCATAAAAAATTATCTATAATTACAATTCGTTACTTTTTTAAAGCATCTGTTATGGCACTACTTTTGTTTATTGTTTTCTTAATCGTTCTTCCAGGGTAAGAAGATATCCCCAAAGCGGAATATATTATCTGTTGTCTTGGTTCAGGACGGGTGCTTTTTCTGACATGCACAACATCATCATTTTTGCACTGCATTGAAATTGTGGTTCTATTTTGACCTATCAGTTGTTTTCTCAATTCAGACCAACTACTTGTGATATCGGTTTCTTTTAGCCGATACCGGATGCTATGAACCAAATGGTAAGCCAACACACTTATAAAAAGGTGGCCTGTTTAGTTGATTATGACTTCAACAATTCCAGGTCAAGTGAGCAAACTTTAATTTTGCCTCTATTTCTTTTTACCAACTCCTGGCACAAAATGGCAGGCTGACCGGGAATGCTATGATCGTAATATTCGTTTAATAATTGTTTCTCCTGCTCTGTCGGGATTCCCATTTTTCAACCTTTTGCCCAAAACCAATTAATTTTATGTATAAATCCCATAATCCAAACATGATTTCCATTGAGCTGCTGAATGATATGATCAACATAATCCAAATCTTTGGACAATGTAAAATCTCCTACATGGACAACGGTGTCATTTTCACTTTTTACAACGGAATTATGGTTTTCAATTAATGCCCGATCCATTTCTTCAATAGACGAATGCCGCCGGTATTGTAGCATTTCGGAGTGTCCATAATGTTCATCGCTTGTAAACCACCACAATTTTATCACCTCTTTAATAATGAAGTTTACGGATATCTTTTGGTCCAGGGATTAAATGAGCATCGTCCGGATAAAGGTCTCTGATAGCTTGGATTAGTGCTCCCCTTTTAAACTTTGTTTTCTTGCTCAGCCAGTAATCGCTAAAATCCAGTTCCATCCCGTCACTTACGGCCCAATCTTCCGGAATCCGGCCAATATCATCAATGACATGAAGTTCCAAAGCAGGTTTTACTGGTCCTGGGATCTCGGTGTTTAACAATAAAATGCCTTTTCGATGATGGAGCATGTGGCGATGAAATTCGCCAAATTGCCGAAACCAAAAATCGATTCTCATATTTGCTTCTGTGTATTTGTCACCATACATTTCCAAGCTTCTCTGTTCATGATACGCTAATTTCATTCCAGTAATCCTTTTACAAAACCCATCAAGTCTTTTTTGTTTTCGAAACTCACTATCTGCCCTTGGGGGACGCCGTCAATCGCCAGTTTTACCCGTTTTTCTATTTCGTCTCGAGTGCTTACAGAAAGAGTGATTTCATCTTCATCAAAGCCAGCCAGAATATCGGTTCTTTCAATTTTATCTTCCGGAATTTCAATAATTATCTTTTTCATAGCTGATCCTTTTATTGGCAGACGCACTAATCTTTGAGCTGCCGGAGGCAAACTCTGAAAGACCCTCAACTGCTCTTCCGGCGAGGGGGATGGTCTGAGTTTGTCTAATTTCAATTTTTGGATATAATGTGGAAACATTTCCAGCCTGGATTCTGGCATTTTTGTTTTCCTATAAATAATGGTTGCGGTTAAGATTTTTTTTAGAAAAGAATAGTTTTTTCAGGATTTTGCCACTTCACTTCGAAATCCAAATATTGGCCAGCTTCCAAGTTATCGAAACTAATGATGTCAACGGGTGTTGCCCTCTCGTCTTAGGGAGGTGGAGACCGTCTATGCCATGACCGTGCATAAATCCCAGGGGGCAGAGTTCGATCACACGGC
This sequence comes from Desulfoconvexum algidum, assembly GCF_055382125.1. NCBI lineage: Bacteria > Pseudomonadati > Thermodesulfobacteriota > Desulfobacteria > Desulfobacterales > Desulfobacteraceae > Desulfoconvexum > Desulfoconvexum algidum. Next base: position 2,257,533 of record NZ_AP042394.1, read on the forward strand.
TCTGGTGTTGCCGGACACCATGAGTCCGGTGCTGACCCGTGAACTGGTCTACACCGGGATCACCCGTGCCCGCTCCTGGTTTACCCAGGCAAGCCCCGCTGGCAATCTCTTGGGAGCAGCGGTTGAGCAGCTTATCCACAGGGCCTTTGGCCTCGGGGACCTTCTCTAATTTAGGGCCAGGCTTAGTTTTTTGTTCTATCGTGTCAATTAACGTCCAACTTTGACCCCAGTAGGTGTGATATCGGCCACAGAATGAGTTTATCAGAGCTGTTGGCCGTTAAATTAAAAAAAACCAGTGCCCATAATTATACCCGGAATGATATTAGAGTGATGAGCTGGAAAGATTTTACCAACCTGGAAGTTAAAGCAGTATCAAGCAAGAAGCCCCCTCTCTGAATTCTGGCCAGAATTAAATGCCCAGATTTTTCATGAAGTATTTTCTTTGTGCCTTTAACTTACCCAGTCTTCAATCCTTAGGCCTTTAACCCGGTTAAACTCTTTGGTATTATGCGTAACCAAAGTGGCATTCAGACTCAATGCAGCTCCCGCAATAAGATTATCCAGGGGGCCTATCGGCAGACCCTGGGCTTCAAGACTTGCCCTGATCTCAGCAGAGAACCTTGCCTCTTTTGATGTAAAGGGTAAAACAATAATGCTCGATACAAAAGTATTTAATTCCGTCTTTGTTTTGGATGAGTTGTCAGATTTTGCTACCCCCACCTCCAGTTCATGCAATGTGATCGCTGATATAAAAATTTCTTCGGGAGATTTCGAAAAAATTTCTTCAGCAACACCCCCCATCCCTTTAAAAAAATATATGACTATATTGGTATCAAGGACATACATTTAAAAAGACTCCCGGGGGCAATCCTGCCCAGAATTCGACCTGATTTCTTCAATCGTTGGGAACTCATCCCCCCAACTTCCCGCCAGACCAACGAAATCTTTCGGCCATTCGGTGGCAATTTTTTCTTTTATGATTCCGGCAATCCATTTGCTGACAGATAAATTATTTGACTTCGCAGCCGCCTTTAATTTCACTTCAACATCCTTATCGAGATAAATAGTTACTTGGCTCATATCAATATCCCCCTATATTTAAAAACAAATTATAATTATAATTATAATTTGTTTTTAAATATAAGTAAAGTTAAAAAATTTTTCGACTCATCCATTTTTCCAAAAGAACGTCCTGGATGGTATATTTCCCATTTTTCACAATAATTTCTTTTTGAGCCAAGCCACTTAAAAATCGTGTCACGATTGAACCAGTTCTGATAGCCACAGAATCTAAAGCTTTTCCTGAAAACAAGTTTTTCCCATTGTTAAGCAAAACCAATTTTAATGTTTTCCTGTGATTGTCGGTTACCCACGACTTGTTACAATTACTTGATGTTGAATCCTTGGCCAAAGGGTTGGATGCCAGCTCCCGAATCTCAAGAAAAACAATCCTTAAATGGAGGGACCGGATTAAAGATACGTGGGTTGTGCAGCCGGGACAATTTGGCGTAAGACTAAGTCATGTAATTATCGATCTGGGGACTATGGAAATGGAGAAACACGGCCATGGAAGCCATATGGAAAGATTAGACTATAATAAAGACTAATTGCATATAAAAGTAGATCAAAAAAAAGACTAATAGAAAAATGGCAAAACAAAATGATTACATTCGGTTCTCAGATTTGTCCGTGGAAGAGCAAGAAAAATTTAAGGTATTCCTGGGAAAAACTGCCAGGAGCTTCCCGATTATTGATGGCGAAGGTGATTGTTCCTGGAGAACCGATTACGAAGCTTTTGCCCGGGGTGCTGATCCTTACGCTGGTCTCCGGGTATCTGAAAAATACGCGGAAAAATTGGGGGAGCGGTAGAAAATAAAAAAGCCGGAAGCACTTGATCAGAGGGCTCTAATTGCCCGAGATAAGCGGTGTTCCCAGCTATTAAATCATGATAAAGAAACAGGAGTTAGATGTCAAGATGGCTTAAGAAATTTTATTCCCGGGTTCGATTAAGCGTTGGCTATGACAGATCCATGGCTATGTCCATATTCTGGGTCGAAAACCGCATTGGATGGCCATTAACAGGCCTTTGGTGGGCCGGGATCTTGATATCCTATCTCTTTTATCTTGTCTGCCTGGCAACAGGAAGAGTCTCTTATGATTTGGAGCCCTGGAAAAGGAAACCCTTTACATAAAGGATGCAAAAGGAATATATGCAAAAAAAACAGCCAGAGAAGCTTATAAACATGCCCTCCCCGGAGAATCTTATAGAAAAACCCCGAAGAGTTCGATGTATGACGGTGTTGTTGGAGCATCAAAAGGATTTCAAATAAATTGTGAAGGATGAGTATCTTTCATAAAAAAGAACAAGCCATAAGTTGTATCTTATGTCAATACAATATCTTACAATAACAGCATTATACGATGAATTTTACGTAGCTAATTTTAAGGCGTTCAACAACCCATCTTATAATGAGGATCGGAAATTACATGTTCGTCGAGGGAAAGGCCACAAAGATCGACTGGTGCCTTTACCAGATCTTGCGTTGCAGGGATTACGAGCATTATGGAAAAAACACAGTCATCCATATTTATTGTTTCCTAATGCCAATGGTTTATTAAAAACAGTTCAAAAAGCGACGACTCATATGGATTGTAAACAGCGGCTTAAAATCCAGCCAAAAACACCGTTTAAAAACCAGCCACCCAAGTTGATGAACGCACCTGTGCGGCACTGGCAATAAACCAAAGTCAAAAGTCCCCCTATTCAGGTCCGAATAGAAGGACCCTATTTGTTTTCAGTCATTTTTTATAATTTCTTTCGATAACTATCTCCCTCCATTATAAGGATATCAGAGTTGTAAACGAGGCGGTCGGCAATCGCTGTAGCAACAGTGGTTCCGTCAAAGATGTTTCCCCATTTAGCAAACGGCAGATTTGTCGTTATGATATACGAGGCCTGTACATACGGTTCTGTGAGAGGGGTGAGACCGGGTTAATTACCCGGTCTCACCCTACTCGATTTAGATTTTCAGGTAGCCATTAGGCATCTTGTAGACGTCTAACTGCTACCTTAAAGATGCCTATCTGCTGCTTTTAAGCTGCTTTCAAGATAGCAGTTAGACGTCTTTAAGGCAGCTTTAAGGCAGCTTCAAGCTGCCTTAAATTTTTAGACCGAGGGGTTACAGTAACAGGGGAAAAAAGGCTACAGTAACAAACATAAATCTGTATTGAAAAAGGGTTACAGTAACGTAGGGAGCATCAAAAAAGTCAGGGGTTACAGTAACACCCCCACTTTTGTACTCGAAAACCAAATCCATTTGTAATTACCCGGGCATCAAATAGGATATTTTTGAATATCAAACTTAAAATAAATAAAGAAAAATTCGGATTTCAAAAATAAAATCATTGGGCATCGGTTTCTTTTTTTGTTACTCAAATAAATTTTTTTTAAATTGTCAAAAAAAATATCGAAAAGGGCATCAATGATTTTATATTTGCGTCAAGATAAGCCCGGAACATTGGGAAAGGAGGAAATAAACTCTTTGGAATTTGTTATTGTTACCCAGTGGGTGTGAATCCCACTTGATTAAAACTTAGTCAGCAGATCAATAGGAAGGTCCGAGGGTAACCCCTGTCGGCATCGTCCTTGATGTGACGGATGGACGGGATCCTGGCACCCATGGGCTGAGGGTGGTCTTTCCCATGACCGACGGTTCCTTGAAAAGGGAGCTGCCCTCCCGCTTTAGGGAGGTGGAAGCCGTCTATGTCATGACCGTGCATAAATCCCAGGGGTCAGAGTTCGATCACACGGCTCTGGTGTTGTCGGACACCATGAGTCCGGTGCTGACCAGTGAACTGGTCTACACAGGGATCACTTGTGCCCGCTCCTGGTTTACCCTGGCAACCATATTCAACTCAATATACACCATGCATATTAAAAGGGTACCCCACTTTCAATGGCAGTGTTATAAAAACGATCTTCCCAGAAAGCACCTTTACGGTTTTTCCGGCGGTTGTACGCCTACCCTGTCATGTTCATGTTGACCCTCGCTTTTTAAAAAGGTATGATTAAATCATACTTTATCGGAGGGTTATATATGCAACAAGAAAAAGCCGAAAGAATTACAATTTCTTTACCGCCCGATATGCTGGCCTCTATCAAAAAAGAGGTCAGTTCAGGGTCCTATGGTTCAACGAGTGAACTAATAAGGGAAGCCATGAGAATGTGGCAGAGAAGAGAAGAAGAGTACAAAGCAAGAATCTCATTAATCCGTGAACGTTTGGCACGTTCAGAGCAAAGCGGTGAACCCGTCCCGCTTAACACAGCCTTTAAAACCATTGAGGAGCTACACCAACAAAGGGCAAAGAAAGAAGTATAATGAAAATATATGAAGTTTATTTGATGCCGGATGCAATCAAAGACCTTGAACATATCTATGAATATATTTCAGCGCAAAGTGGATTTCCTGAAAGAGCTTGGGCCTACATCGAAGGACTTAGACTCAAATGTCAGAAGTTAGAAACGGCACCGCTAAGAGGTCAGCAACGCAACGATTTAATGAAAAATTTGAGAATATATCCCCTCAATAAAAAAACCGTTGCAGCTTTTGTCGTTGATGAAGACCAACAGGCGGTTAGAATTCTGAATATATTCTATGGGGGAAGAGATTTGGAAGCTATTATGTTAGCCTCAAGAGTATAACATTAGGCAATGATATATCATACAAAAAACTTCATTACATATCATCGGTGGTCTGAAAATATTAAAAATCGCCTATCGTAAAAAAAGGCAACAATAGTTCTTTCCGGTCTGTCCCCTCATCCTAACAAAAAAATGCACTTTTCGATTCCCGACATGAGGTTTTCCTTCATTCGGTTCTGTTTTGTTTTTTCACAATGCACCCTTCACGGGTGTGATCAAGATTTTAATTCCGCCCCAAAATCCGGGAATGTACTTCCCCGGCCCGATTTAATTCAATCCATCTAATTCCCTTAAAAATAAATTTTTCAAAATTTAATTTCTTCCATATAATTCCATTTCGTACCCAACGATGTTTACATGGAGGGAATGATGGATCCGATACCTTGTCCCGGTTGCGATTCGTTTTTTGTGCCAAGAAATAAACTACAGATTTTTTGTACCGATCCGGATTGCCAAAGAACCAGAAAAGCCCTATGGCAAAAACAAAAATTGGTATGTGACCCTGAATACAAAAAAGATCAAAAATTGGCTAATCAAAAATGGCTTCAGAATAACCCCGATTACTGGACGAAATATCGTCAAAGAAATCCGAAAAAAGCCGACAGGAACCGCTCTTTACAGAAAATCAGAAACTGTAAAATTCAAAAAAACAAGGTCCATTCCAAGGCATCAAGAACTATCGGTATTGCAAAGATGGACTCGAGCAAGTCCAGGAACCAAGGGCTTTTAGGCCAATATTGGCTTGTTCCCGTCGTTGCAAAGATGGACCCGGTAAAAATTTTTATCGCTACAGCCCCAGTCTGTTCGCCATAATTGCAAAGATGGACTCGAGGACTGGAGAAAAATTTTGTGTTACAGAGATCATGAACCCCATCAGGCCAGGAGGGCATCATGATAAGAAAAAAAGTGCTTATTCAAGACCGGATACGCCGTACCGGCAAGAGTTTTTGTTTTATCCCTCACCGCTTCCTTACAGACGGATTTTTACAATCATTGACCCGGCATGAGTTGGCATTATACCTGTTCCTTGTGTTGGCCTCAGACAAACATGGCCTTTCATATTACGGAGACAAAAGCATCTGCTCTAAACTGGGCCTTAAAGAACAAGACTATCTTTTTGCCCGCAGTTGCTTGATCCACAAAGACCTTATCGTTTATGACGGCACCCTGTTCCAGGTGCTTTCCCTGCCGAAAAGTGCCCATAAAATATAAGGAGGAGCAATGATTGACATGAGAATGATTTTTGAAATCCACCGGTTAAAAGATATGGGAATGTCCAATCGAGAAATCTCAAAAGCAATTGGCTGCAGCAGGAAAACGGTATCAAAGTATATCTCCAACCCAGAGTCGAAACCATCTAAAAGGAAAGCCCGGACGCTGAAACTGTCACCATACCACGACTATATCCGGGAAATAATAAACAGATATCCAAAGCTCAAAGCACCCGTTGTTTTACGTCAGATACAAAAAAAGGGTTTTGATGGCGAAATAAGCATTTTGAGGGATTTTCTGCGTAAAATCCGGGGACAGTCCTTAAAAAAGCAGGCGTATAGCCGATTTGAATCAGAACCCGGGCAACAAATGCAGGTTGACTGGGGGCATTTTGGGACCATCTCATATGGAAAAACCAAAAGAAAGCTGTATGGGCTTGCCGTCATTGAATCCCACAGCAGGATGCTTTATGTTTCTTTTACCCATAGCCAGAAACAAGAAGCCCTTCATCAGGCTTTGTTTGATGCCTTTAAGTATTTTGGCGGCCCCCCGGAAGAACTTGTGGTGGATAACATGATCACAGCGGTGACTGAACGGACAGGCGCTCTGATACGTTTTAATGACAGTTTTCTTCATTTTTTACTCCCCCTTGGTATCAAGCCTGTGGCCTGCAACATCAGATCTCCCCATGAAAAAGGAAAAATTGAAAGAAGCATTCATTATATCCGGCACAATTTTTTGCCATTAAGAGAATTTAACAACCTGCCAGAACTCCAGTCCCAGGCTATGGAATGGTTAAACAATATTGCCAACACCAGGACACATAGTACGACAGGAGAAATCCCGGTAAAAAGACTTCAGAGATACCGACTTAAAAAGTTTCCGTATCCTGCCCCGGATTACAGGGAAATACACTCCTTATATGTCCATAAAGATTTTTCCGTGAGATTTGACTCCAATACGTATAGTGTTCCGGTTTGGACGATTGGTAAAACTGTTGTTTTGAAAGCAAATCAGGAAAAAGTATGGATGTATTACAAAACCCGATGTATTGCCGTCCATGCTCGGTCCTGGGAAAAAAACAAAGGATCGAACTCGAATCCCATAAATCACAACTTCATAAGCTTAGAAAAAGAAGGCTTGCTGACAAAAACGTTCTTGCCTTTTTGTCTTTGGGTCAAACGGCGCTGGATTATTTGAATGAACTTGAAAAAACAAGGTCTCCATTAAAAAAGGACATCATCCAGATAATGACCCTGAAAGACAAATATGGAGACAGTTCAATAATTATCGCCCTGAACAAAGCATTGGATCTAAAATTATATGGTGCGGGTTATATCCAGAATATTCTTTACCAGGAGATGACACCCAAAACCTGTCATCCACCTGTGAAACTGAAAAGTGATACTCTCAACGAGATAAGACTTTGCTCCCCAAACCTTGCAGAATATGATGCTCTGGTCCTCAAAAAAAGGAAAAAGACATGAATACCGTTATAGAAAAGTTCAAAACATTAAGGCTAAGAAATTGTGCCCAAAACATAGAAAGCATCATTGAACAGGCGAACCAAAAAAACCTGTCTCCCCTTCAAGCCATTGAACGGTTAATCGACATTGAAATCGAAGAACGGGATAAAGCCAGGATGGTATTAAGGTTCAAGCAGTCCGGGCTTGATACAAAGGTCACCATTGATCAATTTGATTTTAATTATCACAAGTCCCGACAGGCTCAAAAAAGTATAATCTTAAACCTTATGGATCTTGAGTTTATTGAGAAGAAAAAAGATATCATCATGATTGGTAATCCTGGCACAGGAAAAAGTTATTTGGCTAAATGTATCGCCTTTGCTGCGACCCAGGCTGGAATAAAAACGCTTTTCACTACTGCCATGGATATGATCAATCATTTGATAGCAGCGGAAGCGGATCATAATCTGCTCAAAAAACTTAAATATTATCAATCACCGGATACTTTAGTCGTAGATGAAATTGGGTACCTTCCGCTTGGCCAACAGGGATCAAATCTGATTTTCCAGGTAATCAGTGCAAGGCATGAGAAAAAATCTACCATGATTACAACCAACTTGCCATTTGCCCAATGGGGAAACATTTTTGACAGCACTACTGTTGCCACAGCGATTGCTGACCGTCTTGTGTACAACTCTGATATCCTTGTATTGGAGGGCCCAAGCTATAGAAAGAGGAATTAATCGAAAAAAATAAAAACTGAAAAACTGGTAATTTTTTAACCGGCATATAAGACCTCTTGATCGTTTTTTTTAGTATCAAAATGGATAGGTACGTCCTAACTCAGGTGTGGGGCATTTTGGAATCCTGGTTTTGGGGCAAAAACAAATCCCTGATCACACTTCACGGGGACAGCCCCCGTAGCAACGAAAAACTCAAGTCCATTCTTTTTGAATCTTTTCCACGTGTTTGGTGTCAAACACTTGCTGTTTAGCTGACTGAGCCTTTTGGCCCATCAATAAAATCTGCCGACTATAAGCCAATTCAACTTGAAAAAGCCAATCCAACTTGAAAAAGACCTGTTTAGGATATAATACAGATTTTTCCGGTACTGTCTGTTTCCGCAATCGGTGCCCGTAGAAACTTGCGTAGCAGGGTCAGCTAATAGTGTCGCTAATACGCCGGGCTATTTTATTCATAAGCCTGTTGTGGGGAATGTTATCGAAGGAACACCGAGCAAATGAAGTATGTTGCTGTGAAGCTCCGTAATGATTAACAGAAGATTATAAAATCATACCTCCTGCTCTGCAGGAGGTCGGTGATTCAGTCATCATGCTATTCCGATCTGTGTTGAAAAGTTTGTCCAGACTCCTTCCGAGCCGGTCATCATTATATTTGATGCATTGTTTTACTCTTCATCCATACCATCAAGGTATCTACCCACACCTGCACCATTTTCATTTGTTTAGGACTTTACCGCAGAAGCCCCGGGGGTTTCAACCCCAGGATGAATTCAGAAGTATATGTATGTCCTAATTTATTATTTTCTTGACTAAATACATAATAAATGATATACTATATGTATGATTGAATCAAGAAATAATTTGGTCCATGCAAGAACGGTTGTTTACAATACCGGATACCACCTTGTCTGGTCTGTTAAATATAGACGTTCGGTTTTAACCGGAGATGTGGCTGATACTTTAAAACAAATTCTTTTTGATATAGCCAAGGACAAAGACTTCTTAATCAAAGAGGTTGAGATTATGCCAGATCATGTTCATGTTTTTGCATCTGCTCACCCCAAGGTACCGGCAGGGTATATTTATAAGATGCTAAAAGGAATCTCGGCCAGAAGACTGTTTGTTATTTTCCCGGATATAACCAAGAAGTTGTGGAAGGGGCATTTGTGGAATAGCTCGACCTATATTGAGACCATTGGCCATATTTCTGAGGAAACAGTTAAAAAATATATCCAGGATCAAAAAATCAAATGATCATAAAGAAAAACAAAAGTACAGACCCCAATATTGTCTCGGCAGGATACCGGTTCCGGATCTATCCAACGCCTGAGCAAGAGGTGTTTTTTGCAAAACACTTTGGGTGTACTCGTTCTTTGTATAATCACTTTTTGGATCTTAGATCAACGGCCTGGAAAGAAAGCAAGGAGTCTGTTTCCGGGTTTGCCTGTAAACGAATGATCCCTGGGCTCAAGAAAGACTTTGATTGGTTAAAGGAATGTAACAGCCAAAGTCTGCAGCAATCGGTTCTGGAGCTGGAAGAGGCTTATCAGAAGTTTTTTGATAAAAAACTGCCGAATAAGTATCCTCAGTTCAAGAGAAAACATAACCGGCAGTCTTTTACAGTACCGCAGCACTTTAAGACCCGGATCTCCAAGAGCGGTAACTTCCTTCTGAATATTCCAAAGATTAAATCTGATATTAAGGTTAATGCCCACAGGGAGATCCCAGGGAAGATTGAAAGCTTGGTTATATCAAAAGCGCCTTCCAGCAAATACTTTGTCAGTTTTAAATGCCTAATCGATAAAACCGAATTGCCCGGGAAAAAGAATATCCCGTTCAAAGAGATCGGTATTGACCTGGGCGTGAAGGATACGATTGTTACCAGTGATGGTGTAAAGGTATCAAATAAACGGCACCTGGAACGATCTTTAAGGCAATTAAAACGCCAGTCAAGACGGTTGTCCAGGAAAAAAAAAGGTTCTAAGAATAGAAAAAAACAGCGATTGATCATTGCCCGGTTACATGAAAAGATCTCGAATCAACGTAAAGACTTTTTACATAAAGAAAGCTTCCACCTGGTGAACGAAAACCAAGTGATCTATCTGGAAGATTTGAATGTTAAAGGTATGATGAAAAATAAGAGACTGGCCAGGCATATTGCCGGAGCTGGCATGGGTGAACTCTCCAGGCAGATTAAATACAAAGCTGGGTGGAGGAATCGACAGGTTCACCAGATAGGCCGGTTCGATCCGTCATCAAAGATGTGCTCAACCAAAGGGTGTACCTATATTAATTCTGACCTTAAATTGTCAGATAGGGTATGGGTTTGCCTGGAGTGCGGCACCGTCCATGATCGGGATATTAACGCTGCTTTAAATATTTTGCAAATAGGGCAGGATTATGCCCGAATTAACGCCTGCGGAGAGTACAGCCAATGTTCTGGTTCACAAGAACCTGATCAAGCGGGCTCATTGAACCAGGAACCTGTTCTTATTGAAACATGAATTTATTTCAGTGGGATACCCGGGGTTTCAACCCCGGGAGGATGTCACGAAACATGAACGAACAGGTCGGCCGCTGGGGGTGGATCCCTTTATCGGAAAAATGGAATCTCTTTTGGATCGCAGACTGAAACCTCAAAAACCGGGTCCTAAAAAGAAAGATAAGTATAGATGTCCCCGGAATACCCATGAGAGCCTTGTACAAACGAATTGGTATCACTACTCTCTACTCCAACGCCCTTGAAACAATCTCATAGACATTTTTAGAAAGTGTCTGAACCGCTAAAATCCTTTCAAGTTCTTTTTTCATCAAAACCTTTCTCGAAGAATCATATTTTTTCCAGTGGTTGAAACAAGAGGACAGTCTGGCCGCCACCTGTTGGTTAATGGTGTCCAGTGCAATAATCTGGTCAGCGACAAATCGATACCCGTTTCCATCCGCCCGGTGAAAATTTATCGGATTTTGCAGAGCAAACATGTAAACAAGGGATCTTACCTTGTTGGGATTGGCCATGGTGAAATCCGGATGGGTCAAAAGAGCTTGAACCTGTTCCAGGGTATCTGGAAGACTGGAAGCTGCCTGGACGGCAAACCATTTGTCCAGAACCAGTTTATCCTGCTGCCATTTTTTATAAAAAATATCCATTCCCGTTTGTTTTACACCCGAATCAATCTGACTCAAAATCTTGAGTGCCGCATATTCATCGGTCATGTTCTGGGCAGTTTCAAACTTTTGACGAACATAATCAGTCGTTTGTTTCTCCTCAATGCTGCCGATATAGGACAAACAAAGGTTTTTTAGACTCCGATCCGCTATTGCCCCAGGGGAAATACTCAAGGGATCTAAAGAGGAGCATTGCTCAATTTTTTCCATGAACTGATCTCTTAATTCCAGGGCCAATTCTTTTTTCAGATAGGCTCTGGCCTTGTGGATGGAAGCCACATCAATGCACTCATAATAGTCCTTGATTTCATTTTCCTGGGGTAGGGCCAGGGCTTTGGCAAGAAATGCTTTGTCGGTCTTTGAATCAAGCAAGGCTGTTTTAAATGCCTGGACCAGGATAGGGGAAACATCAAGGGGCTCATCTTTTTGAATCATGGAAACAAGCGTCTGGATTTCTTTTATGAAAAGGGTCTGGGCGGCATCAAACCGGTTAAATTCATCTCGCTCATGGGCCATGAGAAAGGCAAGATCTGCATCGGAAAAATCCGTTACCAGTTTGACCGGCGCAGAAAATTCTCTAAAAACAGAAGGGTAGGTGTCCGGCCCTATATTTTCAAACACAAAGGTGGTTTCCTTTGTTTTCAGCTCAAGTAAAGTCATACCCTCAGGAGTGATATCATTTCCTTTGCCATCCATAAGTCCAAATTGAACGGGAATATGAAGCTGCTTTTTCTCCCTTTGATTTCTGTCCGGAGGTGTTGTCTGCTCAAAGATCAGGGTCAGTCTCTGTAATTTAGGATCATAGGATCGTGTCAAAGTAACTATCGGCGTGCCGGACTGGGAATACCATAATTTAAACTGGGTAAGATCAAGGCGGGATGCCGTTTCCATCACCGAAACAAAATCTTCGGTGGTGACCGCCATCCCGTCAAATCGCTCAAAATACAGATCCATGCCCCGCCTGAAATCAGATTCTCCAATGAGTTGATGAATCATCCGGATCAATTCCGATCCTTTCTCATACACGGTCATGGTATAAAAATTGTCCATTTTAATATAGGACTCAGGCCGGACAGGGTGGGTCATGGGGCCTGCATCTTCGGGAAACTGAGAGGCCCTTAGATTTTTCACATTGGTAATCCGTTCCACCGCCCGGGAGTTTAGATCAGATGAAAATTCCTGATCCCTGAAAACAGTGAGCCCTTCCTTAAGACTGAGCTGAAACCAGTTTTTAAGGGTGACCCGGTTTCCTGTCCAATTGTGGAAATACTCATGACCGATAACCGCCTGGATATTCATAAAATCATCGTCCGTGGCAGTTGTCGGATTGGCCAGGACATATTTTGAATTGAAAATATTCAATCCTTTGTTTTCCATGGCCCCGGCATTAAAGTCATTAATGGCCACAATCTGGTATAAATCAAGGTCATATTCAAGGCTGAACCGATCCTCGTCCCAGCGCATGGCCTGTTGAAGGGATCTCATTGCATGGTGACATTTATCTATATTCTCTATCTCTGAATAGATTTTTAAATCAACCGTTTTTCCGGAGCAAGTAGTGAACTTGTCCTCCAGACAGGACAAATTCCCCGCCACAAGGGCAAACAGGTAACTGGGTTTTTTAAAGGGATCTTCCCACCGGACATAATGCCGATTGTTATCAAGGTTTCCGGATTTAACCAGATTTCCATTGGAAAGCAGGACCGGATAGCGGTCTCGATCGGCAATTATGGTACATGAATAGACAGCCATGACGTCCGGCCTGTCGGGAAAAGGGGTGATCCTCCGAAATCCCTGGGCCTCGCACTGGGTGCACAGGGTGTCCCCGGACATGTATAATCCTTCCAGGCTGGTATTCTCTTCAGGGGCTAAGATGGATACAATTTCCAAGGTGAACCTGTCCGGCGTTTTAATCAGCTTGAAAAAATCATCTCCCGCCTGGTATTCTTCCGGCAGTAAAAGCATTCCATCTGCAACCACGGAACAAATCTCAAACCGTCCCTTATCAAAAACAAGGGGTGTCTGCTCGTTTGCTAGGTCTTTGTTTTTTCTTATTTTCAGTTTGGAAGTGACTTTGGTCAGATCATCTGCAATATCAAAAATCAGATCCACGTGATCAACAAAAAACTCCGGCGGCTTGTAATCTTTTAAATAAATAGTCTTTGGATTTTCCATGATCAAGTACACTAAGACGAGCATTGAATATTGTCAATACTTTTGAATTAAGGAAAAAAAGCAGGATCCCTGGTGGAACCCTGCTTTGATGGTAAATTAAAATGGTCGCTATTAATTCTTTATTTTTTTGTCCATTCAATGTATTCTCATGGTATGACAAGTTGCTAATAATAAAGAATGAGGTGTTTTATGGCAAAGACTACAACAATATCAGTAAGAATGGATGCTGAACTTAAAAATGATGCTGAAAACATATTAACTCTTTTGGGGCTGACCCCTTCTCAAGCTATTAATGTTTTCTACAAACAGATAACCTTTCAAAATGGCCTTCCTTTTTCCATTAAGATTCCTAAGAAAAAACTCAATGATGTTTCAATTAATGCGATGGAAGAAAAGGACCTTGAGGAATATAGTGATGTCCCCGGAATAGCTAAGTAAGCTGTCCCCGAAATAGCCGAAATAGCCCGAAATAGTTAGATGTCCCCGAAATAAAAGATGTCCCCGGAATACATACATCCGGAATACCGGAATACATGTCCCCGGAATACACCGGAATACACCGGAATACAAACCGGTATGACTAATAATTGGCTATGCCATTTAGTGAGAGTGTGCTGCCTGATCCAGCATATCGGCTGCCCATTGGTTAATACTTTTCCCGCTCACTTCGGCAGCCTGTGCAACTGCAGCATGAACCTTTGGCGGAACACGGAGCATCAACTTACCGGAATATGGTTTTTGAGGTTGCTTTCCTATTTTTTGGCATGTTTCCAAATAGTCATTAAGTGCCTCTTCAAATGCTGCTCTGAGTTCGCTAACTGCTTCACCATGAAAGCCTACAACATCGCGAATGCCTGCAATATGGCCAACAAAGCAACTATCTTCATCACTGTATTCAATGCGGGCACTATACCCCTTGTGTTTCATTGGTTTCATGGCTTCACCCCTGCTTGTTTTAGAAAAGAACGAGCGTCCCGTACCTGATACGGTTTTGTTTCTTTGAGGGGATGTGGTCTATGGAAACTCATCACTACTTCGTTTAAAATGAATCTGACTCGAGAACCATCCCCTTCGATCAATTTTGCACCCAAAGCCAGAAACAGCGATTCCATTTTCTTAAAATCAAGGTTGGACGGGACTTGATTTTTGAAAATAGCTTTTAATATTCTTCGCTGTTTACTGTTTATATTTGTATGATATCAATTTGTGATATCAAAATCAAGCTTATGGGAAATTTTTTTTGTAATTATCTTTTGGAGCACAGACTGAAACCTCAAAAACAGGGTCCTAAAAAGAAAGATAAGTAAGGTGTCCCCGCAATAATACCCGCAATAATATACAAAAAAAAAGCAGGGCCCCTTTTGGAACCCTGCTTTGAATTTAAACAAAAAATGGTTGGTATTAATTTTGCCTTGTTTTCCTTCCGATGCCGGCAAGTCCGATCAATCCTATTCCAAAAAGAAGCATGGTGGCAGGTTCTGGAACGGGAGCACCAACCAACTGGCTTTGTCGATCAAGGGTACTATCCTTGGTATCATAAACAATATTAACAACTTTAAATTCCATTCCAGATGTGGTTAAATCGGACCATCCCAGGTCGTCGAAAAAGCTTTTGGCACTGGTAGTCATATGGTCGTAAAGTAGTTCGTCTTCTAAAAGCCAAATGACATTTTGTACATCTTCTGAAGAAATTGTGTTAGCAAATCGACCTGTCCAAAATGACCAGGCCAGCCATTTACTTTCATCAGAAACATAATCTTTCCCATCAGAAATAGAATCCCCATCAGCATCAACAGCATCATCATAATCAGCACCACCACCTGTTGCGTAATCCTCAACGGTCTGAACTCTATATTCAGAATCATCATAAAAGATTTCGTCTTTTTCAAGGCAAAAGGTATCGTGAATGGTCTTCATTCTATCGGTATCGGTATCTCCATCAATAGGAGTCGTAACTTTCATTCCGTAGTATTCACCAGCCTCGGTCATTGTAACAAAATCACCCACTTGTATGGGAAATGCCCAGGCATTGGCCGTCAATAAGAACAGAGTGCTTAATATAAAACCCGCTTTTAACAATTTCTTCATACTTTTTCCCTTTTTAAAATATTCATGTTATTTTTTTGTATAAACTATATTAACAAGATTATTAAGCAGTATACGTGCCATGCTTCGAAAGCCACGTAGTTTGGGAAGGTTGGCCTATTCAGACCATGAAAGTGTGTAAAAAAAGAAACAAAATTATGTAAAAGTTTTCATGATTTTGGTTTTTAATTATTTAAAAAATACAAATAAAAACTTAGGTAGTATTTTACCCAATAAAAGGTTAAAAATTTACTTATTGGGTAAAATAATACACATATTGATAAGTTTTTGATTGAAAAACACTCTGTTTTGGCTTTGGCATGTAATTCGCATTGACACAGCTGATAATTGTTTTTAAGATTGCCTTGAAAAAGTCAATCAATGCTTAAAGCAAAATAGAAATTTCATTGACGTCAAGACAGTGCTGATGTAGGGTGTTTGCATTTTTGTGATCTTGATATAAATTAGAAAGGATTTCAGATACAGGATGGCGGATTTTCAGCAACAGTCAGCAGCACTAAAACCAGATCAGATAGTTGAAATAATAATCAGGCGCAGATGGTTGATTATGATTCCCCTTTGCCTTTCCTTAACCCTGGGCCTTTTTTATACCCTTACAACGCCTAAAACCTACATAGCCGCTACAACAATTCTTATCCAGCCCCAGAAGGTGCCGACAGATTATGTTCAATCAATTGTTACCACAGACATAGGTCAAAGAATCAATACGATTTCCCAGCAGATATTAAGCAGAACAAATATTGAAAAAATAATCAACCAGTTTGGGCTCTTCCAGGACAGGCCTGATATGTATCAGGAAGATAAAGTTACAAGTATGCGACAACGGGTTCACGTCAAACAGCAGAGCACCAGGCACCAAGGCACTGAAGCATTTTCCGTCTCTTTTACTGGCAGCAATCCTGCAATGGTAATGAAAGTTGCCAATACCCTGGCCGGTTTTTTCATGGACGAAAATCTCAAAGCCAGAGAAATGCAGGCCATTGGAACCAGTGAATTTCTTGAATCAGAACTTGATAAAATAAAAAAGAAACTTGAGAACCGGGAAAATGTACTTGCTGAATACAGGGCAGCCCACATGGGCGGACTGCCCGACGAGTTGGAAACAAATCTGAGGACCCTTGACCGGCTTCAATTGCAGAGTACCGAGGCTGCAAATGCGCTCAGAGAGATGCAAAATTCTGTCTCTCTTTTAAAAAATCAAATTTCACGGCTAAAGGAAAACATCAACAGCGGAACGGCGTCAACCTTGCAGTCCGATGGTACGTTTGTAAGCACCCCATCCTTATCCATAACTGAACAGCAGTATGAGCTGGAAAAAAGGCAATTGGATGAGTTGCTTTCAAAATATACAGTCAGGCACCCGGAAGTTATTAAATTAACCAAAAGTGTTGCCCGGCTTGAAAAAAAACTTGAACAAGAAAAAACGGGAAAACCCAATGCGACTCCTGGTCAAAAAACCAATTCTGATAAAACCCGTGCCGCATCTCCCAATGATAATATTTTATTCCAGTATGGGCTGGCCCTTAAGCGGATGAACAATGAAATTTTCAATCTGCAGGAGACACTCCAAAAGGTTAACGCAAAAATGCTGGTTTATCAGAAAAGAGTTGAGGATACGCCCAAAAGAGAGCAGGAACTTCGATCCATCCAAAGGGACTACAACAACATAAGAGACAGCTATAACTCCCTTCTGTCCCGACGTCTTGAAGCGGAGCTTGCGGTTAACATGGAAAAGAAGCAAAAAGGGGAGCAATTCCGTATTCTTGACCATGCGCGTCTTCCTGAAAAACCGACATCTCCCGATGTAAGGATGCTCTTTATGCTGTCCATCGGCGTCGGTTTCGGCATTGGCGGGGGAATTGTTTTTCTGCTTGAATTTTTGAACCCGGTCATAAGAAATGAAGAACAGATAGAAGTAGAGATCGGGCTGCCCATACTGGCATCTATCCCGCCCATAGGTCAGCCGGGAGATAAGAGGAAAAAATGGGCTAATCACGTTCTATTTACTGCTGTGGCCCTTTACTCAGGTGTAATATTGTCGTTTTTCATGGTTTTAAATTTTAATGGTATTGACAGAACGCTTAATTTAATTAGAACCTATAGCAATCTTTAAAATTGGAGTGATGAGTTGGGAAAAATTTTCAAAGCACTGGAAAAATCACAACAACCTCTTGAAAAAATACAGGCGGCAGCAGGTGCGGTTAAAACGGAAACTGTATCTGATCTCCATGGCCCGGATTTTCATGACCCAAAAATTGACACCCCTGGTGTAGAAAATATTCCGTTCGCCATTGATCCCAAGCTTGTCAGCGGTCTTCAGCCGCAGTCAGTTGAGGCTGAACAATTCCGGATTTTAAAAAACAATATACTTTTTCCGGAAAAGGGCAACCCGCCAAAATCAATCATGATAACCAGCACCGCCCCGGGTGCCGGGAAATCTTTTGTGGCGGCAAACCTTGCCATCAGTATTGCCCAGAATATAGATGAACATGTTTTTTTAATGGACTGTGACCTGAGATCTCCCTCCATCCATTCATTGTTCGGATTTGATGAAATCCAGGGGTTAAGCGAATACCTCGCCGAGGCAAAGCCTTTATCCGATTTACTGGTCAAAACATTTCTGGAGAAGCTGACCCTTCTTCCGGCAGGAACGATTCCCTTTAATCCTTCGGAACTCTTATCCTCTGAGCAGATGAGAAGGCTTCTCCATGAGGTAAAATCAAGGTATAGTGACAGATATATCATCATAGATACACCGCCGCCGTATCTGACTTCTGAAACAGCTGCAATATCCAGACTGGTTGATGGAATTGTGATTGTAATTCAACAGGGGGAAACACGAAAAAAAGATGTTCTGGATCTTATTGACATCTACGGAAAAGAAAAAATTATCGGTGTTGTGTATAATTTTGCCAGGAAAAAAATTGGATATGGCTACGGTAAATACGGCTACGGCAAATATGGGTATGGGCTAAAAAATGCTTAGGCTTTTAAAACAGTATTTCCCCATACGAAATATTCTTTTCTTTTTATTCGAGGGTGTCGTTATTTTCAGCGTTATTTTCCTGTCGTCATTTCTTGTTACCACGCCTAGTTCTTACCTGGTTGATCTTTTTCTGGTTTTGAAAATCATCCTGGTTTCTATTACCTGCCAGGCGTGCCTTTATTATAATGACCTCTACGATTTTGAAGTTGCCTCCACCATTCCGGAGATCAGCATAAGACTTCTTCAGGCACTTGGGATAACCTCAATTTCCCTGGCCGCTGTTTATTTTATATTCCCTGTTGCCATTGTGGATCAGAAAACCTTTGTTTTAAGCATTTCACTTTTGTTTTTTTTGATTGTCGGCTGGCGGATTGTTTATATCTGGATCTTAAACAAGGGTTTTTTCAACGAAGCCATAATTATATTGGGGTCTACACCCCTTGCATATGATATTATAGAAACAATCAACTCCACCATCGACTGTGGCTATACCATAGGGCTCCTGATTCCGGATTCGGATAAAGAAAAAATTGATAAAAAGATTTCTGATAAGGTCCTCATTGAATGTACCAAAGAAAACTTTTGTGAAATCGCTTTGGGGCTTGGGGTAAAAAAAGTCGTGGTTGCCTTAAAAGAGAGAAGGGGATCTTTTCCTGGAAAAGAATTGCTCAATTGCAGGACAGCAGGACTTGAAGTTCTGGAGGGCAGCAGTTTCTATGAAATGCTGACAGGAAAACTGCTGGTGACCAAAATAAACCCTTCCTGGCTGATATTTTCAGACGGGTTTAAAAAATCCAGACGTCTGACAATTGTCAAACGCATCTCAGATATTCTAATCGCCTGTAGTATGCTGATTTTGTTGTCCCCCCTGTTTTTGCTGACGGCTATTTTGATCAAGCTTGAATCAAAAGGGCCGGTTCTTTTTTCCCAGGATCGGGTGGGCCAGAACAAAAATGAATACATGATGCACAAATTCAGGTCAATGGTAGAAGACGCTGAAAAATTAACAGGACCTGTCTGGGCACAAACCAATGATGGCCGGATTACCCGGATGGGCAGGATTATTCGAAAATTTCGGATCGATGAACTGCCCCAGTTGTGGGATGTTTTAATGGGCAGGATGAGCATGGTCGGTCCCCGGCCGGAACGCAAACACTTTACCGATGAACTTGAAGAAAAGATTCCCTATTATGCCGAAAGGTTCAAAGTAAAACCCGGTTTAACTGGTTGGGCGCAGGTCTCCTACAGCTATGGCGCAACCATTGAGGATGCCATTGAAAAATTAAATTACGATCTTTTTTATATAAAAAATTTGTCCATTACCATGGACCTTGTGATCATTCTCAGGACGGTAAAAACAGTATTGTTTGGTAAAGGTGCCAGGTAATAAGGCGTCAGGTAATATTGTAAGCATTTTGCGGTACTAAAAAATTTTATACACAGAAAGTCGATGTAATCGAAGGGGCGGAGCTATGATCTTTTTTAAAAATTTACAAAAATGGGGTATCATCGGTTTAGTGGTAGGCACCCTTTGCATCTCTTTTATTTCCCAGACGCCAATGTGTCAGGCCGACGAAAGTGTACCCGACTATGAAATCGGGGTGGGTGATATTCTGCGCATCAATACCTGGAAGGAACCGGATCTTTCCCTGGAAGGGGAAATGGTGAGAAGTGACGGCAAGATTACATTTCCGTTGCTGGATGATATTCAGGCCAAGGGGTTGACCACCATGGCGCTCAAGGCCGTAATAGAAAAAAAGCTGGCAGAGTATGTGGAAGCACCCAATGTTACCATAACCCTTGCAAACCCCGTCAGTCAGAAATTTTATATTCTAGGCGAAGTGATGAGAACCGGCGAATATCCCATTCTTAAAAAAATAACGGTTATGCAGGCATTTGCCCTTTCAGGCGGCTTTACCGAATGGGCCTCCAAAAATAAAATCATCTTGATCCGGAGAAGCCAGGGAAAAGAGGAAACCATTATCATTAAATACAATGATATTCTGAAAGGCGATTTCAGCAAAGATATTTCCCTTAAAGCCGATGATACCATCATAGTACCCTAAAACGTGTACCATAAAACCAAAGGACGGTGTGCCATGAAAAGTTTAAACCGGATTAAGCTTTTGAATATAAATCTGAGCATCTTTTTTTTATTATTGGTTTTGGTCCCCACGGCTTCTTCTAAAATTAAAACACAGTTTGTCCCTTCTCTCTCCATTTCAGGCGAGTATACAGATAATTATCTCAAGACTGAAAATAATAAGGATGATGAGTATTACACCCTATACGGGGCTGACTTTTCCTTTGGAATCCTGGACAAAAAAGGAAATTTGTTTTTTAATTATTCTCCTGAATATAAGGACCATAATGAGCTGAACCAATACGATTTCTGGCGCCATGATTTTGGTATTGACGGCCTTTACCAGGCCGGCAAGAATACAAGCTTAACCTTTTCAGAAAGTTATGTAAGAGATCTCAATCAATCGGTAAGAAACAACAGTTTTAACAAACATGATACAAATAGTACTTTTTTGGGAGTCGTCCATCAGTTTGGTCAACGCGATTCATTTGGAATCAACTATACCTATTCTTTTGATATGTATGATGAAGCCAATCTGGATGAATATAAAAGACATAAACCAAGTGCATTTTTTGGCTATTGGTTTTCACCCAAATGGGGAGTTGACACAAACCTGTCCTATTCAAGCACAAAGTATGAGATTCCAAGTAATGATCCCGAGACATGGTCCGGGGATCTGCGGTTATTGCATACGATCAGCAAACATCTTGATGTGTACGCAAAATATGCCCATTCATCGACCAAGCAGGCATCAGGGGATTACGATGTCTACCATCCATCCATTGGTTTTGATTGGAGCCCCACCGATGATTCGGGTATACTTCTTGGCATTGGTGTTCTCTTCCAGGATAGGGATATTTCCAGTGACTATGATAAAGAACGGTTTTTTTTAGATCTGGACATGTATAAAACCTTTGATTTCACCCGAAAAAGCAGATTGTCCATCACCGGGAAAAGCGGCTACAGCGATATCGACCCCGAGGCCGCAAGCCTTGGGTTTAATATCTATGGTGAAGCAGGCTTTCTGTATACCTACCAGCTCCTCAAAAAACTCTCCTCAAACATAAGGGGTGCCTATCGTCTTAATGAATATTACGAACTCGGTGTAGTTGACAGAACAGATAACACCCTGGATCTCGGAGCAGGACTTGTCTGGTCACCCTTAAAATGGTTGAGTATAGACCTGTCATACTCATTCAGGGATTTTGATACCGATGGCCAGGGAAGCCAAGATTATCAGGAAAATATAGGAATGCTGACCTTTCGATTCACCCCGTCCCAGCCGGTAAGGTTTGATGACACAAATCCCAGAAAATCACTTGAGAACCAGGTGTTTACCCCTCGCTAACGAATAACGCTAAAGAAATGGTAGACTTTTAAATGAATATTACAATTATCGGCACAGGATATGTAGGTCTGGTCACAGGTGCCTGCTTTTCAGAAATGGGAAGTGTCGTAACATGCGTGGATGTGGATGAAACAAAAATAAATAACCTTAAACGAGGCATTCTTCCCATTTACGAACCCGGTTTGGAGAATCTGGTCATCCAGAATTACAAGGAAAATCATCTAAACTTTACCACAGATCTTGGAACCGCAGCAAAGGAATCCAATATCTTCTTTATTGCAGTGGGCACCCCCCCGGGTGAAGACGGATCTGCCGATTTGCAATATGTCTTGCAGGTGGCCAGGGAAATAGGGCAGCATCTCACCGAATATTCTGTTATTGTCAATAAATCAACT
The DNA here is from genome assembly GCF_055382125.1 of Desulfoconvexum algidum. NCBI lineage: Bacteria > Pseudomonadati > Thermodesulfobacteriota > Desulfobacteria > Desulfobacterales > Desulfobacteraceae > Desulfoconvexum > Desulfoconvexum algidum. Next base: position 2,279,914 of record NZ_AP042394.1, read on the forward strand.
GTTCCCGTGGGCACAGCCGACAAGGTAACAAAAGAAGTTCAAGCCCAATTGGATGAAAGGGGAGTTTCCATTGAATTTGATGTGGTCTCAAACCCTGAGTTCCTGAAAGAAGGGGCGGCGGTAAATGATTTCCTCAAACCTGACAGGATCGTTGTGGGAGTGGATTCAGACCGGGCAGCCAAAATAATGAAGCGGTTGTATGCGCCCTTTTCCAGAAACAGGGACAAACTGCTCCTGATGAATGTTCGGGATGCAGAAATGACAAAATATGCTGCCAACTCCATGCTGGCCACAAAAATATCTTTTATGAATGAAATCTCAACGATTTGTGAACACCTCGGAGTGGATGTTGAAAACGTTAGGAAGGGCATTGGTTCGGACTCCAGAATAGGATATTCCTTTATCTATCCCGGCTGTGGATATGGAGGATCCTGCTTTCCAAAGGATGTAAAAGCCTTAATTCGTACCAGTCGCGACTCTGGGATCGAACCGGAACTTTTAAACTCCGTTGAAAAAAGAAACGCTATTCAGAAATTAGTCCTCCCCCTTAAAATTAAACGTCGTTTTGGCGAAGATCTTTCAAATAAAAGGTTCTGTGTCTGGGGGCTCTCGTTTAAACCGGGAACAGATGACATGCGGGAAGCCTCATCCATTGTCCTCATTGATGAGCTCTTAAAAGCGGGTGCCCGCATAAACGCCTATGATCCCGTTGCAATGGACCAGGCAAAAAAAGAGTTTCCCGATGATTGGTTTAAAGACAACCGGCTCGAGTTTTCTGACAATCAATACACAGCCCTTGAAAATGCCGATGCCCTCATTCTTGTAACCGAATGGAAGACCTTCAGGCAGCCGGATTTCAAGCAGATGTCACATAAAATGAATCAAAAAATTATATTTGACGGCAGGAATCAGTATGATCCCGAAGAAATAACAGAGGTTGGGTTTGAATACCATGGCATTGGAAGAGAAAAAAACAATACTCCTGACATTTGATGTTGAAGACTGGTTCCAGGTAGAAAACTTTAAAGAGTATATTTCCTTTGATTCATGGGATTCCCGTGATTTAAGGGTTGAAAAAAATACCCACACCATTTTAGACCTCCTGGATTCCTTTGATTTCAAGCCAAAGGCAACCTTTTTTGTCCTGGGTTGGATCGCCCAACGATTGCCCGATCTTGTAAACGAAATTAATGCAAGGGGCCATGAGGTCGCAAACCACGGGAATCACCATCACCTTTGCACCCAGCAGTCTTCCAAAGAAATGATTGAAGATCTGAAAACCGGTAAAGCGATTCTTGAGGATATTACGGGACAGCAGGTTTATGGCTACCGTGCGCCAAGTTTTGCTGTAAACAACGATATCCTGAAAATCATCAAAGAAACAGGTCATGTTTATGATTCAAGCTTTAACTCTTTTGCCATGCACGGAAGATACGGAACCATTGACCTGCCGGAAAATACTGCAAAAAGTGCGGCCTGCAGGATTTCTGATGATTTTTTTGAACTCCCTGTCAGCAATCTGAGCATCCGGCAAAAAGTTTTCCCCCTGGGGGGAGGCGGGTATTTCAGATTAATCCCTTTTCCCCTGTTTAAACTTGGTATGAATTCTGTTTTAAACAAAAAAAACGCTTTCCTTTTTTATTCCCACCCCTGGGAATTTGACCCTGGACAGCCAAGGGTGACACAAGCGTCAACCGGTTTTAAATTCCGGCATTATATCAACCTCAATAGAACCCAAAAAAAACTTGAATCAATGATAAAAAATTTTAAAACACTGAAATTTACAACCTGCATCGATTATCTGAGACCATAACCCATGTCGATTGAAATAAAATATATTGATTCAAATCTTAGCGAATTATGGGATGAATATGTGTATAACCATCCCAATGCAGTATTATACCATTTGTTCGCATGGAAAACCGTTATTGAAAAAACCTACGGCCATAAAACATATTATCTGGCCGCATTCCATAAAAATGCTTTAACAGGCATTCTTCCCCTGACCCATTTGAAACACTTTATTTTTGGCAACAGCCTTATCTCCATCCCTTTTTTTGACATGGGGGGCATTCTGGCTGACAATGAAGAGACAGAAAAAGCGCTTCTTGCCGAAGCCATAAAATTGGGCAGTTCTTTAAAGGCAGATACCATTGAGTTTCGCCAGCCCCATGCCCACCCGTGCCTGGAGGCCACTCTTTTAAATTCAGTTTCCTGTACGTCAAAAACACATAAAGCCCGTATGCTTCTTGAACTGCCGGAATCATCTGAAATATTAATGAAATCGTTTAAATCAAAACTTCGAAGTCAGATCAAAAAGCCGATAAAAGAGGGATTGAATGCTTTTGTCGGCGGTTTGGAATTCCTTGATGATTTTTATGATATTTTTCTGGTGAATATGAGAGATCTTGGTTCCCCTGTTCATTCAAAGAAACTGATCAAGAATGTGATAAAACAGTTTAACCCCGATGCAAAAATAGTCATTGTCAAAAAACAGGATAAAACCATTGCTGCCAGCGTCATCTGCGGGTTTAAAGACACCCTTGCAAATCCCTGGGCTTCGGCGTTACGGGAATTTAGCCGTCTGAGCCCCAACATGCTTCTTTACTGGACCATGCTTGAATATGCCTGTGATAATGGATTTCAGTACTTTGACTTTGGCAGATCTACCCCTGACGAGGGAACCTTTAAATTTAAACGACAATGGGGCGCCCAGCCCGAGCCCCTTCATTGGTACTATATTACAGCCAATGGACAACCATCGAAAGATTCAACGCCTGAAACAACAAAGTTCTCAAAGGCGGTTGAATACTGGCAGAAACTGCCGGTTCCGGTTACCGGCATCCTGGGGCCGATGATACGGAAACACATAGGCTTGTAAATAAATGCGTATTAGACGAACCCTTCCTCCTGCAGCCGCCCCCATCTTTTTCAAAGATATTGTATCCGGTTTAAAAGGTATAATGCGGGGACAAAAAGAACTGGACCGGTTTGAATCAGAAATTAAAGTCTATTACAAGGTTAAACATTGTTTCCTGCTGTCGTCCGGTAAAGCCGCACTTACTGTTATATTAAAGGCACTTCACAGGCATTCCCCGGAAAAAGATACCGTTCTGATCCCGGCTTTTACATGCTTTTCTGTCCCGTCTGCCATTATCAGGGCAGGGCTGAAAATAAAGCTGTGTGATATGGATTCCGAAACACTTGATTTCAATTTTAAAGAGCTGAAATTAAAACTCACCGACCCTTCAATCCTTGCCATTATCCCTACCCATTTATTTGGCCTCCCGGCCAACATCCCTAAATTAAAAACGGTTTGTACCAAAAATGATGTTTTCCTCATTGAGGATGCTGCCCAGGCCATGGGCGGAACTGATGGTAATAAAAAGCTTGGAACAATAGGTGACATAGGATTTTTTAGTCTTGGGCGGGGAAAAGGATTTTCCACGGTTGAGGGGGGAATAATTATTACAAACCATGATAAAATTGCCCGGCAGATCAAAGGAATTGTAGATTCCCTTCCAGATTACAGCAGATTTGAAACACTGAAACTAATATTGTTTTCAATTGTTCTGTCTGTTTTCATGCTGCCCTCATTCTTCTGGTTTCCAAAATCACTTCCGTTCCTGAAATTAGGCGAGACAATTTTTGACACCGGTTTTTCCATCAAGCGCTTGACCCCATTCCAGGCAGGTCTGGCAAAAAACTGGAAAAACAAATTACACTGGTTTTCAACTATTAGACAGGATAATTGCGAACATTGGTTTGGTTTTTTTGAACGACGGCAAAAAATAGGTGGCAAAAACCCATTATTTCGGTTCGGTGCAAAAAAAAAAATATTGATCCGATTTCCCGTTTATATTGATAACTCACTCACATTTAAAAAAGTTCTAAAAAAAAGCAACCAGATTGGCGCCGGTATCATGGGGACATACCCCGGTTCAATCAATACAATAAAGGCACTCAAAGATTGTTTTGCAGGCCAAAACTACCCGGTGGCAGAGAGCCTTGCTCAAAAACTTGTCACGCTGCCGGTACACCCCTTTGTATCGGCAGCGGATCAATTAAAAGTTATAAGGCTTTTTAATGTTGAAAAGGAAAGCAGATGAATTTTACTGAATCCCAGAGATCAATCACAAAGTTGATGTTAATTTTAGTCCTTTGGTTTGGGGCCTTCTATCCGATACTGCCTCAACTTATTGATACATGGTCTGGCAACTCCAATGATTCCCATGGTATGCTGGTGCCTATTTTGTGTGCATATTTTGTATGGCAGAAAAAAGAACTGTTGAAAAGAGAGCAGGCAGATAGCTCCCAATTGGGATTCTGGATTCTTGCTGTTAGCATGGGGGTGTACCTGTTGAGCTACACCGGAGGGGTTACTTTTGTAGCAAGACTCATGATTGTTAGTTCTCTGATTGGGATTGTGCTTTACGTTTATGGAACAAATATTTTTAAAATTATTGCATTTCCATTATTGTTTGCCTTTTTCATGATTCCCGCTCCTTATTCAATTATCAGTCTGGTTGCACTTCCCCTTCAATTGTTTGCAACTAACATATCTGCTTTTGTAATTAAGGCTGTTTCAATTCCAGTATACCAAGAGGGCAACATGCTTTATTTTGCCCAAACACAACTTGAAGTTGCCGAAGCGTGCAGCGGACTCAGATCCATTACCGCATTAACCATGTTGAGTGTGCTTTTTGTTTATTTGATGGAATGTGAGGTATGGAAAAAAATTATTATTCTGATGTCAGCAATTCCAATTGCCATTATTGCCAACATAACCCGGGTAACCGGTACCGGCATTCTGGCCCATTTTTTCGGCGGCCAGGTTGCCAGAGGCTTTTTACATGATTTCTCAGGGATAGCCGTTTTTGCCTTTGGCCTGGCAGTTCTTTTTTTAGAGGCCCAGATATTGAAATCCATCGGTAAAAAAAAAGAGCAACAACAATAGGAATCCATTTATGAATATCAATAAATCATTTATTATCACTATCATTATTTTGCTGTTCTCTATTGTCTCGACAATGATCATTGACCAAAGGGGGGTTCCCTTTGTTGCAGAAACAAATCTTGAAAACCTGCCCATGGAAATTATGGGTTTTACAGGCGTTGAGGATTATTTTGCTGATTCAATATATGAGGAGTTGAATGCAGACAAACATGTATACAGGCACTACCGTTCTGAAGACGGGAAGCAGGTTGATTTGTATATAGGTTACTACGGCACGGCAAAGGGGGGGAGAACTCCCCATAATCCCTACGCTTGCCTGCCGAGCTCAGGATGGGGAATTGTAAAGGATAAGAATATAAAATTAAGGAAAGACGGCACTGAAAAATATGAAAATGTGAATTATATTACCTCCCGCAAAGGGAACCTTTACGATATCGTGTATCACTGGTATCAGTCAGCAGGAGACAAAGTCCTTTCGACAGGATTTGAACAAAATATTCAAAGATTAATTGGGAAAGTTTTGTATAACAGGAACGACGGTGCATTTGTGAGAGTCTCTGCGCTCACTTCCGAAGATAAGATCAATCAAACGGATACTTTGGTGAAAAAATTCAGCGGAAAAATTCTTCAACTACTGCCGGACTACTGGCCGGTTGAACAAGATAAAAAATAGGAGATCAAATGTCTCAGTTTTTAAATAAAGTATATAAAGGGTTAAAATCACCATTATATCTTTGTGATTACGTACTCTCTATTTTACGCGGTTATTATTATAAATTTAAATATTCTATTATATTAAACAAAGCTGTTTTCGGAAAAAAATTTCGTGTTCAAGGGGCTCTTAAAATATCTGGACCTGGGAAAGTTATTATTGGGGATAAAGTCCTAATTAATGGTCTTGGCCATCCCGTAACACCTTTTACCCAACATAAAGATGCCGTAATAAAAATTGGATCCAATTCAGTTGTTAGTGGCACCCGTTTTGGATGTCAAACAGCAATTACAATAGGTGAATATGCTCTTGTGGGAGAGTCCAGAATAATGGATACTGATTTCCATTCAATTTACCCTGATAGGTGGTCACCTGATGCCGTTATCGAATCTTCTCCGATTATGATTGGAAAAAATGTATGGATCACGGGAGGAGGTGCTGTTTTAAAGGGCGTTCACATCGGGGATAATTCAGTTGTCGGCTTTGGCGCGGTTCTTTCCAAAACGATTCCTTCCAACTGTGTAGCTGCAGGGAACCCGGCAACAGTGATCAAACAAATTTAGTATCCTATTCAAATTTCCTGGTAGTCATTCTGATTAAAAAAATATTGATAGGGGGCAAATTTTGATTGTAACGGATTTAGGGGAGTGGCTTATCTTGTAGACAATTGAACGCCTTCCATGTATGGTTGAATTGGAAGATTTAAGCTATAAAAAGAAGGTGCCATGCAACAGTCAGACTCAAAGCCAACTCCCCGGAAGAATCGTACAATTGTAGTGGATTTTATTCAAGCCGAATATGAACTTAACATATATGATGCATCCTATTTTTGATCCGTATTGGATTCCTATATGGAATTTCATCCAGAACTTTTCCCATTTGAAATTCGTTATGGTTATCAGATGAAAGATCTTTATTTGTCAAAAAAACTGTCCATTAATATCAGGCGTATCAAGGTCACAATTCAAGATAGGGTCGTCTGTTTTACCATCCGCCCATCATTCATTATGCCATACTTAACAGGTATGGCTGTTGATGTTGAAAAACCGCTGATGCTGCGTAAATTTGCTGTTCCATTTTGGGCTCTGAGCTACTGCTTCGGAAGAGATCCTATGTATTGGTATCGTATGGAAGCCTCTCTGGGTCGGTATAGTATAGTAGGCACTACTGTTCGGTTTGCTGAAAAGCTGCCCTTGCATCTGGCTGCAGACGAAAAGCACACAAAAATTAAAGGGGAGAAAGCTTACATCCCTTGTACAGTTGGCAATGATTGCATTTTAGGCGTTGGTCTTAAAAAAAGTGCTGGCCAAGCCGAATTAGAAGAAGGGTATGGAGTTTTTAAAAATGAAGCACAAAATTTGAAACCAGATTATTGTCCTGATTCCGTTAACACAGATGGTTGGCTGGCCACTATTAATTCTTGGAAGAGCCTTTACCCGGCAACTGTCTTAATTGCATGCTTTCTCCATATTTATATCGGTATCAGAGATCGATCGCGCAAGAAATACAAAGACTTCTTTGAGCAGGTTTCATCTAAGCTTTGGGAATGTTATGAAGCCGATAGTAAGCGCTCCTTTTCACAAAGAGTAAGACGTCTATATGAATGGGGAAAAGCATCTGAAATCCCTAAATTCATGATGGATAATATTGAAAAAATCCGAAATAATCTTACGAAATTTTCCAAAGCATATGATTTGCCCGGTTCTCACAGAACGAGCAATATGATTGATAGACTCATGCAAAGAATGGATCGATATCTGTTTAATACACAATCTTTTCATGGCAACATTGAGTCGGCAGAGCTAGGAATACGTGCATGGGCTCTGATTCAAAATTTTGCACCATCAAATCCAAAGACCGTTCAGAAATATAATGGTCTTCAGAGTCCTGCTGAAAGATTGAACGGATTTCGCTATCATGGTAACTGGTTGCAGAATCTTCTAATTTCAGGATCTTTGGGAGGATTTAGAAGCCCTCCCCAAAATCCGATATAATCAGCTTATTTTTTATGTTAGCGGTACTAATGTTTTCTCTTGCATTTTCGTGGAGAAGTTTAAGTCCATTGACTCTAAAACATAATTGGATATTTCTTATGGTGTTTATCTGTACCATATGCCGATTGTAAATTTTTTCACATATTTTGGTTTAGTTGTATCTTTAAAATACAATATACTTGTAATTATCATTACTGTTTTCATCGCAATTGTTTCGTGGAAGGTGGTTGAAAAACCGGCTCTATCTTTTAAACAACATCCTTTAAACCCTTTGAACAAGACGACTAAATAAAAATGATTATATCTTTACAGTATCTAAGGGGACTCGCCTCTTTAATGGTGGTATTGGAACATATCTCATGGAAAGGCGTTCAATACCTTGGCGCACCTCTTGCTTGGTTTCATATTGGAGGTGGAGGCGTTGATATATTTTTTATTATTTCCGGTTTTATTATGTGTCATGCGACTGCTGGAAAATATAATTTATCAGGCAATGTCACCTTATTTATTAAAAAACGATTAATAAGAATAATACCATTATACTGGTTATTATCTCTATGTGCACTGGTTCTCTATATAATCATGCCTGAAAGAATTAATACCAGCGGAGGAGAGACTAATGTTTTTCTCTCCTTTTTTTTAATTCCATTACCAACTGAGCAAGCGTTCTTGCTCAAAAATGGATGGACCCTAAGCTATGAGTTTTATTTCTACTTTATTTTTTCTTTTGGAATGATATTCAGAGAACAAATCGGCCGAAGACTGGTATCGATTATTTTACTGGCATTAGTTGTAACCGGATTTTTACTGGAAAACAAAGGTTTATATACAAGATTTCTAACCAATGCAGTACTTATTGAGTTTTTGTTTGGTATAATTATTTATAATATTTATAAGAATTATAAAAATATTTCATTATACGTGCCAGTCATCTTAGTGCTTTCTTCAGTAATCCTATTTTTTTTATTAAACCAGCAGGGAGGTGTGTTTTGTGGGAAGCGCATCTTTGATTACGGAATACCCTCTTTTTTAATTTGTCTGGGACTGACATTGCTGGAAGAGCCGATTTCAAAACACAAATTTTTACCATTGCAAATGCTGGGTGATTCATCCTATTCAATGTATCTTTTCCATCCGTTTGTTTTATCCGGTTTTATTCTTGTTTTTGATTTATCTGGTTTTTTAAATGAAAAATGGGCGTATTTAATTATTTGTTTAATGCTTGTATCTGCGATTGTTTCCGGATATCTGTGCTATGTTTTTGTTGAAAAAAAAATGGACAAGAAATTAAGAAGGCTCATGAAAAAATCAAATTAGCACGTAACGCTTGATGGTTTGAAATGGTCCTTAATATAAAAATGAAAAAAAGCTTTTGTATTCAAAAATAGATTGTTGAGAAGGAATGTTGTGTACTATGGGAAAAAATATCCTTATGATATGCTATTATTACCCACCATTAACTGATGTGGGCTGTAAGCGTAGCGTTGCTTTTTCAAAATATTGGAAAAGGGCTGGCTGGCGACCTCATGTGCTTAGTGTAAAAAATCCAGATAGGACATATTGTTCACTTGGTAAGGATATACCTCCTGAAGGGATTGATGTGACATATACATATTCTCTATTCAATATTTATAAATTTTTTGGTATTGCAAATGGTTTATTGAGCAGGTTTTTTGGGCTGTTTGGAGTCCGACTGAAGAATTATTATTTTTATGACCTGTTTTGTATTCCTGATTGGTTTATTGGTTGGGTGATCCCGGCTGTCATATCAGGGCTTAAAATTATTAAACGAAAGAAAATTGATATTATTTATGTAAGCTGTTCCCCATTTAGTGCGGGATTAATTGGTTTGTTGCTAAAAAAAATAACAGGCAAACCTTTGGTAATCGATTATCGCGATCCATTTGGCCTTGATTATGGAAAGTACCAGAAGGTATCGGAGAAAAAAAGGTTTCGTGAGCCGATTGATCGAAGGATTGCTGAAATTATTATTGAAGCCAGTGATTTGTTTACGGTAACCACTAAGGAAACAGAGCAATTATATATAGAGCAATTTCCAAGTGTCAAAAACAAAATTTCAACTATATATAATGGCTTTGATCATAAATTGCTTGATGGTCTTCAAGAACAGGAGAAGTTTTCTAAATTTACAATTATTTATACAGGTAACTTCTATTTTGACATAGAATTCGACTATTTTTTTGAGGGGTTAGGAATTTTAAAAAGAGAAGGGGAAATTAATGTTGATAATTTTCAATTCCTTTTTTACGGCGGAAATTTTGATCCAATAAAAGAAAGTATAGAGAAACATGATGTTCTTGATTTGGTTGTAATCAAATCAAGGATACCTTATGTCGAAGTTTTAAAAGAGATTAAACGCTCCCATCTGCAGTTGTTAAGAATTATGCAGCCAATGATAAGCACAAAACTATTTGAGGGCATATCTCTTAATGTACCGTTCCTGGCGACAATACCAAGCGGAGAAGTAGAAGAGATTGTGAATAAATATAATCCGGATTCCTACGTAATAACTGATAATTCTGCGAATTCCATTGCTTTGAATATAAAAAAAGCAATGGGAACAAAAAAAGAATTTATAAATAGCAAGGTTGATTTTTTTATTGAGCGGTTTTCAAGAGAAAAAATATCTATGACAATGTTGGAATTGTTTAATAATTTGTAGACCATAAGATGCTTGATAGAGCATTTAATAACATATTTAACAATGCATATGTGAGAGGGTAGATGAAAATTATTTTGGTGGCTGGTGCACGGCCAAATTTTATGAAGATAGCGCCAATTATACGGGCGCTAAACAACAATAATAAAAATCCCGAACATTTACTGGTTCATACCGGACAACATTACGATTTTAATATGTCGGAAACGTTCTTTGAAGATCTCGAAATTCCAAAACCGGATTATTTCTTAAATGCCGGGGGTGGCTCTCATTCAGAACAGACGGCAAAAATAATGGTTGGTTTTGAAAAGATTTGTATAAACGAAAAACCTGATATTGTTCTTGTTGTGGGCGATGTAAACTCAACACTGGCCTGTAGCATCGTTGCAAAGAAACTGAATGTTAAAGTGGCTCATGTTGAGGCGGGGTTGCGAAGTTTTGATTTACGAATGCCCGAAGAAATCAATAGACTGGTAACAGATTCTATAACAGATTATTTTTTCACGACAGAAAAGGAAGCAAACCAAAATTTAATTAAAGAAGGAAAATTACAAGCGAGTATCCATTTTGTTGGGCATGTTATGATTGATAATCTCCTTTATCAGCATGCAAGAATCTGTGAAATGGATGAAACCTCATTTGATATTTTTAATTTAAAAAAAGAGTTAGGAAAGTATATTTTCTTAACTCTTCACAGACCTTCAAATGTTGATCAGAAAGATAAACTTACTGAAATATTCGATGCGTTGAATACTATTGCTAAGGATATGCCTGTTGTATTTCCTGTTCACCCCCGTACAAAAAAAATGCTTAAAACTTTTAAGATATCTTTGTCTGATAATATAAAATTACTTGAACCGCTGGGGTTTAAGGACTCCCTTTATTTGTGGAAAGATGCATTTTGTGTATACACCGACAGTGGTGGGCTTCAGGAAGAAACAACAGCTCTTGGTGTTCCGTGTTTTACGATAAGGGAGAACACAGAAAGGCCGGTAACAGTAAACCAAGGAACTAATACTTTGGTCGGTACGTCCGGGCAAACTCTTATTCATGCGTTTGACAAACTTAAATCAGGTGAACGGAAGGGGGGGCAGGTGCCGGAATTCTGGGACGGGAATGCCTCTGAAAGAATAGTTGATATTTTACTGAAAAGTGACACAAATACATAATTAGCTTGTGTAAAAGGAATCTTACTGCTGTAAGCGGATGGGGTATTAGCAATGGATGAAGTCAATTTTATCGTCTCAATCGGCGGGGTATTAGACTTAACGCTTAGCAATAAAAAAATCAGCCCCAAGGATATTCATTGAATCTGATAAAAAAAATACAAAATTTCTGGGAGATATTCTATGCACTTCCTTGGTGTGTACCTACATGGGGGATAGCAGAAGCTTTAGTGACAGTTCGTTGTGTCTTATCTGGTTCTATTATACACGGAAACTTTGAACAGCAACTTGTAGATGCGGTTCGGAAGAAAATTGGCGTTTCCTATGTTTTATCTGTCAATCGAGGAACTACGGCAATTTATCTCGCACTTGTCTCTCTGGGATTATCAAAAGACGATGAAGTTCTCACTTCTTCGTACGTGTGTTGGAGTGTTGTTCAGGGTATCCTTAGCGCTGGATGTAAGCCTGTATTCGCAGATATCGGTTCTGATCTTATGGTAACTGAAACCACTATAAACGCATCAATAACTTCATCGACCAAAGCTATCATAATACCGCATCTTTCTGGCTCTGCAGCACCGATAGAAAAAATTGAAGCGATAGCAAAAAATAGAGGGATCCCGTTGATTGATGATGCTGCCCAAAGCTTTGGTGTCCGACGTAAAGGTAGATTCGTGGGAACCTTTGGGCAATGTGGTATATATAGTTGCGGTCCCGGCAAGGTTTTGTCAGGGTGTGGTGGCGCTGTACTTGTCACAAATGACAAGAAGCTTTTTGAAAAGGCGTGTACTGTATCTCTTTTATCAAGAACAGAATCGGCAGTTGATGTATGTAAGCGTTTGCTCTCTTTTTGGGTTTGGAGAAGATTTCGTTGGGTTTCCTTGCCCTTCCAGATTTTACTTAACCGAGTTTTTAAGGCAGCTGAAAAAGAAAGCCCTTTATTTGGACAAATATCAAATATTGATGCAGGAATCACACTTCAACAGGTGCTTCATCACGATGATATTTGCAATAAGTATTGGAGTTGCTATAAATATGTCTCAAGTATTATAAAAAAGATTGGGGGGAATGTGTCTGTCTTGCGCCCTCTACAACAAGATGATATTCCAATAAAAATAACCTGTATCACAGCATCTGAGATTGGAGCACAAAACTTGATAACTCTTCTGCACAATATGGGTATTGAGGCTTCTCGGGGTTATACTCCTTGTCATTTGCAGTTGCATGAAGCAGCGGTAAACTTGGTTGAGACCGATCGTCTTTGGAATCGAATTGTATGGGTGCCGGTATTTAATCCGAACATGAAACGCTTAATAAAAAGAGTACAAAAATGACTGCAATGATATTTAGAAAATTTTTAAACCAATGAGATTCTGTATGATAAAAAAAATTAAAACATTTTATTCTTTAATTAAAAAGGGAAATTTCTCCGAAATTTTTTTAACGATACTTAGAAAATTTGTAAGGATTACACCTTCACAAATAGATGTGGTGGATGTAAGCACCTATCAAGAAATAATTATTCCTCTCCCAGATAATATCTATTGCAGGTGGGCCACAAAAAGTGATTTAGAAGATATGTTTAACAACTGGCCAGATTCAGAAGAAGAATATCAAAGACATAAAGAAGTCGTTTATGATTTTGGTTTCAAAAAATGTTGCCTTCTATTTAAAGGAGGATCTCTTGCCTACTTTCGGTTTTTAGTAACTCAAGAAGATCTGGAATTATCAAAATATATTTATCCCCCATTAGTGGTTAAAAATCTAAAAAAAAAGGATAGTGTCAATTTTGATTGGTCTTATACATTTGAAAAATTTAGAAGACAAGGTTTATCTATCATTGGAACAGACTGGATGATTAAAGAGGTTAAAAATAAAGACATTAAATTTATTTATTCAAGACGTGGAATGGCTAATTATGCATCGATAAGAATGGCTATTCGTACTCAATTTAAACCTATTTTTAGGCTTTATTTTATTCAGTTTTTCAATCAAAAAAAGTATCAAGGTTTTTATATCCATCGAAGTATAAAGAATTAATTTTATCTTTGTTACGAAATCCAATCGCCTTAACATGTTAGCAACTATTTTGCATAATTTTATAAAAAAATGGTGAAGTTATTCAATGTATAGAATAGTTGTATTTTGCCAATTAAAAATTTAGAGGTTGAATTTTTCATATTCAAATTGAGCAGGAATTATCGGTATGAAAGTTAATAAATTGAAAACAAGAGTGCGACAATCGCTGGACTTTTTAACACTTCCAATAGTTGCAAAAAAAGAACATCTTATTAGGAGTAATTATGCAAAGTTACAGGATCCTGGTGTTGATACTGCAATTCGGGCTGCGTGTTCATGGCTTTGTCAGGCGCAAGATTTAAGTCGTTCAGGCGATGGTGGAGTTGCTAGACATTTTAGTCTGATAGATGGCTGGGCTAATTCCTATCCAGAGACTACAGGTTATATAGTTCCTACAATGTTGGCTTGTGCAGAATACATGGGGTCATCAGAAATCAAGGAACGAGCTAGAAAGATGGTAGAGTGGTTATGCTCGATTCAATTTCCAGATGGTGGATTTCAGGGGGGAGTTATCGGAGAGACGCCATGTGTTCCCGTGACATTTAACACTGGGCAGATATTGATAGGGCTTAGTGCTGGATATCTTGCATTCGGTGAGAAATTTAAAGAGCCAACATGCAGAGCAGCGGAATGGTTGGTCAATACAATAGACGATGATGGATGTTGGCGAAAGCATCCAACGCCCTTTGCTGCACAAGGTGAAAAGGCTTACGAATCACATGTTTCCTGGGGGCTTTTCGAAGCTGCACGAGTCACTGGGATTGAGCGGTATGCAAAGGCTGCTCGTAAGAACTGTTTATGGGCAATCAGTAAGCAAAAAAAAAATGGTTGGTTTAAAGACTGCTGTTTATTGCAACCGCATCAACCTCTTACACATACTTTAGGGTATGTACTTAGAGGTATTTTAGAAGCATATAACTATACAAAGGAAGACATTTTTTTGGAAGCAGCTTTAAAAACAGCTAATGGCCTAAAATTGACTCTAAGGTCGGATGGCCTATTACCAGGTCGCCTTCGCGAGGATTGGTCGGCAGGCGTAAACTCGGTATGTCTCACTGGTACTGTTCAAATAGCAGCATGTTGGTTCGATCTCGGTCGGATAACCAAGAATGAATCATTCATTACAGCTGCGAAACTTGCAAACTCGTATGTCAGAAAAACTGTAGATATTACTACAAGGCAAAAAAATCGTAGGGGGGGAGTTTCAGGTTCATATCCTCGCTACGGGGAGTACGGTTCATACCAATATTTGAACTGGGCAGCTAAGTTTTTCATCGATTCGAATTTTAAAGAACTATATTCTTAGGAAGTGATTATGAAATTTACAGTTTTTTCGTCGGATAAGGGCGAAGAGTGGGATCAAATCATTGCTGATTTAGGTGGGAGTGTGTTTCACTCAGACCGTTGGGCGCCTTTCGTGATTGATGCATATGGAGGTGTAAGGTTTTTTCGGCTTCTTTTATCAAATGATGATGGAAAACCGCTTGGGGCTGCACTTGCTTTTATATCCAGCAGTAAATTTGGCATAGGTAACCTACTTTGGACTGAAGCAGTTCCACTTGTCAAGGGCGGTTCAGAAAATACTATTCGCCAATTCCTAAAATATCTTAGAAAATTTTCAATGAAATATGGGATTCATGTCATAAAAATTGGATCATTCGGCCATAGCTGTCTACCCGAGAGCTTACAGGATGAGGAATATATACTCAGTAAGCGGCTTGAGTTTATTGTAAGGCTTAAAGATCGGCAAGAGGATGATATCTTCAGTAACCTTAACCCAACCAAAAGGAATGCTGTGCGATCGGCCGGGAAAAAAGGTGTTATTGTGCGTGAAGAATCTGATTTAGAAGGTCTTTCGGCACTGCTCTGTGTTCAACAAGATTCTGCTCAGCGGATCATGAAGCGTGGAGGGCCAGATATTGCGTATGAAGGTTCTATTAAAGATCATTCAGCCTACCCGGTGATTAACAACGGAGCGATGAGATTGTTTGTAGCTAGAAAAGAAAATGTTCCTGTTAGTGCAATTGCATGCTCATATTTTTCCGGAAAGGCGTATCAGGTTCTAGCTGGTCATAGTCAAGAAGGATTCAAGCTCCAATCTGGGGTTCTTGCATTATGGCATGCAACAAAGACCTTTCTTTCTGAGGGAGCAAGCGAGTTCAATCTTGGAGGGTGTTCTGCAGATGCAAGCCTGGTGGGTTCTCCCGAGCATGGCGTGTACAAATTCAAACGAATGTTTGGAGCTGAATGTGTTGAATGCATTGGGGGAGTAAATGTTATAAGGCCTCATGCATTAGCTGTTACCAATTTAATTAGAAAAGTAATGGGAAGACCTCCACTCATTTAATGATTTTCTTCTGCAAAACAAAGAATGACGAATAATAATGTTCTTATAATTACTTAAGGTTTTTTATTGTTGTTTTGGATAGGGTCGAGTACTTATAAGTTTTGAGCTACCCCTCCCCTCCAAAAAAAAACATCATTTATCGAGTAGTTATATAAAGGCTATACAAAATGAGTTTGAAACAAAAAGTTATGTCTGGTCTCTACTGGACCGCCGGAGGTAAATTAATTTCCCAGACGATTACCTGGGTGATTACTATAATTGTGATTCGGTTACTTGACCCAACTGATTACGGTTTAATGTCCTTAGCCACAGTGCTTGTTGGTATTTTAGCAATTCTGAATGAATTGGGTTTAGGTGCAGCCATTATTCAGAAAAAAGACCTTTCTGAAAATTCTTTAAAATCGCTGTTTGGCATCCTTCTTTTGGTGAACTTTTCTTTTTGTTTGGTCCTTGTTCTGACGGCCCCCATAATTTCAAATTTTTATAATGAGCCCCGGCTGGTTAAAATGATCAATGTGTTGGCTTTGCAATTTGTTTTCATGGGTTTTACGATAATACCTCGATCCCTTCTGCTACGTGAAATGGCTTTTAAGAAATTAGCATATGTCGAGTTTATTTCTGCCATTACCAGCTCATTAGTCACCCTGATAATGGCTTTCAAGGGATATGGTGTATGGGCATTGGTCTGGGGTACTATGATAATGACGATTATATCAATGATCGGCCTTAATATTGTGAACCCTTTTTTCCATAAACCGCAATTTATTATAAAAGGTATGGGCGAATTCTTATCTTTGGGTGGATATGTTACATTATCCAGGGTTTTATGGTATTTTTATACGACGGCTGATATTCTAATTGTAGGTAAGATTTTAAGCAAGGATTTACTCGGTTTCTATTCTGTGGGAGTTATGCTGGCTAATCTTCCAATGCAGAAGGTTTCGGGCATGATTAATCAAGTTGCATTTCCAGCGTTTTCAAGTATTAGCTCAAATCCTGATGCTGCTGAACGTCACTTTCTTAAGGCTGTAAGGACTATGAGTTTTATTGCCTTTCCCATTCTGTGGGGCATTGCCAGTATTGCACCGGAGATTGTTAATATTTTCCTGGGCGCAAAATGGAGCAACGCATCTCAGCCACTTTTAATCATTGCTTTTATTGTACCTATCCGTATGATTAGCAATTTGATATCTCCTACGGCTTTAGGTCTTGGGTATCCAGAAATTATTTTTCGCAACTCACTTGTAGCTTTTGTAGTTATGCCAATTGCTATTTATATTGGAACATTCTGGGGCTTGTTAGGGGTCTGTCTGGCATGGGTTTTTGCCTTCCCAATTGTGTTTTTAGGAAATATGTATCGTTTGGTTAATAAATTGAACATCAATTTGATCGATGTTGCACAGGCAATGTCCAAACCATTTCTCTTAGCATTATTTATGTTCGGTTTCCTACAACTTTTGAAGATGAGCAATTTTGGTGGCCCATACGATATTTTGAGAATGTTGTTTTTCATTGTGTGTGGAGCAGTAATATATGGTGGATTAACGTGGCTAATCAATAGAGATGGATTAATAGAAATCAGGATGCTCGTTCGTAAATAAATTTGGTTCTTTATTTATAACTACATTGATTGGTAAATTATTGCCCTTTTTTGCAAGAAAATTACTAAATTTCCGCAAAGTTGTGCCGAGCAATTTCTGTAATTTGATTTTTTTTTGAGTTAGACATCATAATAGGAAAAATATTCACACCGTGCAAAGCTCTCGAATTCGTGTGGAATAAGTAGGTGAAGAAATATTAAAGAGGGTTTTAATTGAAACTTAATCATGAAAAAGAACAAGAATATCTAAGACATGACATCGTCTTCGTAACCTTCTGTGTATGGTCATTTGCCCTTTTATGCCGACCTCAAGATTATATCCTTGCATTAAAGGCGTTGCATCCTGGATTAGTGTCTACAATAATTATGTTAATTATATTTATTTCTAACTATGAAAAAATTAATACCGCATTATTAACAGACAGCAAGCAAATACGATATTTTATGCGATTTGTATTAGTAATGATTATTGGTATTCCATTTTCGATGCATGCTAGAGAATCATTTAATATGGTTTTTTTTATATATGTAATGTGTGTTATTTATTTTATGATTTTTTATAAAGTTATTGATACTGTCCATAAATTAAGAACGTTGTTTTTTGTATGTTGCTTAGGGTGTGGTGTTTTCTGTTTTTTTGCATTGTCTATGTACAACGGTAACAGACTGGCTATGGGAAGCATGTTCGACCCGAACGATATCTGCTTCTTTGTTGTCAGTTTTTTACCGCTGAATTTACTATTCACAAGTAAGGATAATTCCATATTAATTCGTTTAATATTTCTAAGTATTTTTATATCAGGAGTTTTAGTTGTTTTTCTATCTGGATCAAGGGGTGGATTGTTAGCGTTATTGGTTATAGGTTTTTTCTTTGTTATAAAAACTAAAACCATAAAATTTTCTCATAAAATGTTGATGATTATTTTTATTCTTATTGTATTAGCATTTTCGCCAATTAAATATGATCGTTTTTCAACGATGCTTAACCTTGAAGGCGACTATAATGTTACTTCTGAGACAGGGCGATTGGCAATATGGGAAACAGGTGTAGAGTTGATGATGAAAAATCCTTTGACTGGTGTCGGGGTTAATAGTTTCAATCGAGCTTTTGGATACAGTCAAGCTGCTAAGGGCTCTTCAAATTTGAAATGGAAGGCAGCACACAATTCTGTGATTCAAATAGGTACGGAGACTGGTTTTATTGGTTTGTTTTTGTTTATAATGATGAACATGAATGTTCTTAAGATTTTTAATAAAGTTTTAAAAGAAACAACTGATCAGAAACTTTTAGAAATAGTATCGTTAGGTAAGGTTGGATTTATCGGTATGTTTGTTTCTTCGATGTTTGTAACTTTCGGATATTCCATATTTTTTGTTTTCTATTTCGCTTTTTCTGCAGTTGTAAGTAACTTAATAGAAGAAAATTTAAATCATCAAGTCGAGGGTGTAGTTTGAAGAATATACGATATTTTAGTTATTTATTTTTTATATGTATTTTGTTTGTTTGTGGATTAATCATTATGTCCCAACCGCACCGATTTCAAAAATGGAATTCAATTAAATCTATTGGTAAATATCAGGGGAATCGAGAGCTTAAAAAGAATTATATAGATATCCAATATTTTGTAACTAATATACCCTATCAAGCAAACTCAAATTTTACATATTTGGTTTATCCTAAAGACAAGTACAAAAATGCAATCATTGAAGGAAATGGAGATTGCTCAAACTTTTCTTTTGGCGGTGCTTATTATCTGTTAAAAAAAAATATTGAGTTTGAAGTAATTCATTTTTTTATACCGGAAACTTTTTTTACTTTTGGGGGGCATGTTGCTTTAAGAGCACCTTATACATTGAGAGGTAAGAAGGGAATAGGAATTATCGATTTAGCTGGAGGAGGTGTCCCAAAATTCAATAACACTATTGTTGATTATTTTGATTTGGGAAATAAAGATAAAATTGGAGATATTTATTTTGATAGGATAAATAAAAACGCATCAAAATATTATGAAAATTATTACAAGAAAGAATATTTAAATAAAGTTCAAATAGGCTTTACAAAAAGTGCTGATGTAATCAGGTATTTCGATTTTATCGAAAAGGTTTATATACCGCTTGATAATAGTAAGATTGAAAAAATGTTATATGATGGACTGGCAATCTTATTAGGCCAATATTATACAATTTATGTCGATGAAGAACTTATATCCTCATTTGTTTTTCAAATATATTTTTTTAAAACAATTTTATTCTTAGTCAGGATTTTACTTCTATCATTAACTCTAATTGCATTTTATGAATTGTATAAAAATTTAAAAAAAAGGGAGGCCATTTTTAATGAAAACATCTAAACATTTTTTTTTAAATAAGTTTTTTTTAACTTTAAAAGAGTTCAAGAAGACAGCTTACCATCACTATGGAAATAGATTCAGTAGCATTTTTAAATTTATTTATTATTCTCTTTTCAAAATTAATACATTTGTGGTTGTAGCATTTTATTTGGATAAACAAATTCCCGAATATCCACTTGATTCAGATTTTGTTGTTCTTAAACCAACGTTAGTGGAATTGGAAAATTATAGAAAGAATTTAGAATTACCCCGAGAGTTTTATTATGATAAAATTCATGGAATTAAAACATGTTATTTGGCTTTTTGTGATGGTGAGTTGGCGTACATTCACTGGATTTATTTAAAAGGGGATTATAACAGGTTTTTAAACTTAAGTAATAATGTTGGTGAATTGAATTATAATACAACTCTTCGGAAATTTAGACGAAGGGGTTTGATGGGAAAGATGCTTGTTTACATCTTAAAGGATCTTAAAGATCAGGGCTTTAAAAAAGCTGTTGGTGTAATAAACGCAGAGAATGCCCCAGCTTTGAAAGGCTCTTTTAACGTTGGATTTGAAGAGGCCAGAAGAATAAAAACATTTGGCCCGTTTAACAGGAAATATAAAATTTAAGAAATGATAAATATTGCATATGTATTGACGCCCATCGATTTTGGCGGATCAGAGAGAGTCAGTTTGAATTTTATAAAAGCTTATGATAAGGCGAAATTTAATATCGTTCCTGTTATTTTAGTTCGACCGTGGGAGCCTAAACCATTTTTTGCAAAAGAGCTTGACAAGTTAGGCATTGAATATTTAACGATACCGGTTGCCAAAAAACCTTTGGAAGACGGGAAAGATTATTTTAGAATTTTAAGGTGCTACAGGATACTTTTTTCCATTTTAAGAAGTAAAAAATTTGATATTATTCATACCAATGGCTACTTCGCCGATATTTTAGGTGTGCCTATATCAAAATTATTGAGGATCCCTCATTTAGCAACCTGCCATGGTTTTATTGACAATGATACAAGTTTAAAATTGTATAATAGATTAGATATTTTTTTTCTAAGATTCAGTAATCGGGTTATTTCTGTTGCCGATGAAATAAAAGAGAAATTGATTTATTATGGAGTTTTTGGAAAAAATATTTCAACGCTTAGAAATGCTGTTTTATTACCAGATTATTCCAATGATGAGATTTTAAATATTCGTGAATTAACACGGAAAAAATATGACATCTCGGAGTCAGAATTTCTTATTGGTTATACCGGAAGATTAAGCGAGGAAAAAGGATTGAAATTTCTTGTTGACTCGGTCAGACAAATATTAGAAATAGGTGTCCCCATAAAAGTTTTGTTCGTAGGTGATGGCCCGCAGCGTTCCTTTCTTGAAACAATGGCAAAAGATCTTGGCGTAGAGAATAATATTTTTTTTGCTGGTTTTCAAAAAGATGTGACAAAATTTTTTCCGGCGTTTGATGTTTTTGTTTTGCCGTCGTTAACCGAGGGGACGCCTATGGCTCTTCTGGAAGCTATGTCATTTGGTTCGCCTGTTATAGCTACAAAGGTAGGCGGAATTCCAAAAGTCATAACACATGGAGAAAACGGTTTTTTGATTTCTCCTTCAAATACTTCTGAAATCGCCTCTTCAGTCACTGAATTGTATAATGACCAGAATTATAGAACGTCTCTTTCGCATGGTGCAAAGACTTTAATAAAAGATCACTATAATCTTGATCTTCAGGTAAAAAAAGTTGAAGAGTTATATTGTGCATTGCTGTAGCTTCATTAGAAGGAGAGGGAAGTGGAAGAAAAAGGATCAGATACTCAGGTAATTAGCCCGACCTCTTCAAAAATCAGGATAGCATTTGTTTTATGGACTCTTAAAAGCATGGGAGGCTCAGAACATGTGGTGTTTGATATTGTTAGAAAACTGGATCATACAAAGTTTCATATCCTTGTTGTTGGATTAGATGAAGGACCTGTGCGAAATATCTATGAAGAAATCGGTGTAAAAGTTGAGGTCGTCTCAAAAAAAAAGAAGTTTGATTTTAATTTTATCAAAAGATTTAGACATATATTATTGTCTGAAAAAATCGAAATTGTTAATCCACATCATTTTTCACCGTTGTTGTATACCTCTTTCGCATGTATTAATACTGGTATTAAAATTGTCTATACTGAACACTCTGTCTGGCAGTATTTGGAACTGGGGTGGGGTAAAAAGTTACTTTCAAATATGTTGTTGTCTAATGTAGACGCTGTTGTTGCGATATCTAAGCAGCTGTTTGATTATTATGCTGACAACTATTTCGTGTCCGCAAAAAAAAACCATCTAATCATCAATGGGATTGATCTTAACCGATTTCACAAATTAAATAACTCATCTTTTAAAGAATCGCTTGGCTTTAAACCTGAGGACAAACTAATCGGTTTAGTGGCAAATCTGCGGCCGGAAAAAAATCATAAAGTTTTGATTCGATCATTATCAAGAATCGTAAAAAATGATAAATCAATTCATCTTGTTTTTGCAGGCATAGATTATATGGATGGTGAATTACATGAATACTCAGAGCAATTTGGTGTATCTGACCGAGTCCTTTTTTTAGGTTCAAGAGATGATGTTCCGGATATTTTAAATATTCTTGATGTTTTTTGTCTTCCTTCCAAAAACGAAGGATTGCCATTGTCAATATTAGAAGCGATGGCCTGTGGTGTACCTGTTGTAGGATCAAATGTTATGGGAATTAACGAGGTGGTGACAGATAATATGACTGGGCTTTTGTTCCCATATGATGATGAAACAGCACTTTGTGAAAAAATAAATCTTTTGCTTTCTGAACATGAAGTAAGTGAAACAATTATTGCCAAATCTCTGGAATATGTGAAAGAAAACTATTGTCTTGAAGATAAAATGGATCAATATTTTTCATTATTTCAAACTCTCGTGAACAAAGAAAATACCAATTAAATTAGGGTTTGTGAACTTTATCCGACAGGTGAACAATAATAAAAAAAATGATGATACTCTGTTTTAATAATGGAAAGTTAGCTTTTGCCATATAATAAATTAACAAAAAATTACAGGTTTTGAATGATAGCACATGCACCTTTGAAGATATTATTTATATCAAACCGAAGTCTATTACCGATTGTTGACGGTCATACCCGACGTTCCTTTAATGTTTTAAAAGGATTATCTGAAAAAAATCAGGTTTATTTTCTTTCTCTTGTTGAAACCCCTATGGAGATGGAAAATAATAATGTAAATGAGCTAAAAAAACTTTGTCAAACAGTGGAGTTTTATCCGTCTCCCTCAAAAAAAATCAGTACTTCAATGATAATAAGGCTTTTAGGAAGTTTTTTTTCCACTCAGCCGTATACTATCTGGCGGCATTATTCAAAACAGTTTTTAAGTAGGGTGGAAGAACTTATACAGAAAGAGTCCTTTGATATAATACATTGTGATATTTTACCAATGGCGTACACAATATCCAAAGCGACAAGTGTTTTTAGGAGTCTAACTAATCATGATGTCAGTTATTTAAAATGTTTAAGAATGGCAAGAGATACTTCAAATTCATTATTAAAGATGTTTTGTTATTTTGAAGCATATAAATTGAAGAAATTTGAAAGCATAATTTTTGATAAGGTCGATCTCGGTATTGTTGTATCTGAAGTGGATAAATTAGAGTTACAAAAAATTTGCCCAGATGGAAAATTTGAAGTGATTGAAAACGGTGTCGATGCTGATAAATTTAATTCTGATCATAAAAATATTGAACCGAATACGCTTCTTTGGCTTGGTGGATTTGCTCATTATTCTAACAAACAGGGTGTTTATTGGTTTTTAGAAAAAATTTATCCAATAATAAAAGAGGAAAAAAAAGAAATTAAATTTCAACTCGTTGGTGGTAGAGTCACAGACAAGTTAAGGCATTATGCATCTGTTGATCCATCTATTGAGCTTCTTGGTTATGTGGATGACCCTTTGCCTTATCTTCAAAAAGCAACAGTTTTTATTGCGCCGATTTTAAGCGGCAGCGGGACAAAGCTCAAATTGTTAGAGGCGATGGCCGCAGGTAAGGCGATTGTAACAACCAGTGTTGGCTGTGAAGGAATAGAGGGTATAGATAAAGAACATTTTTTGATCGCAGACTCACCGAAAAAGTTTGCGCATAAGGTCGTTGATGTTATTAATGATGAAAAATTGAGGCATCAGATAGGTTGCACTGCCAGGGAATTAATTTTACAAAAATACGGGTGGGGAGAAATTATTAACAAAATAAATTCTGTTTATGCCAATTGCAATCTTCAGTGAAAAGTAGCAATTGTTTTATTCTGCATCAAAAGTTTTGATACTTAGACCCCTTACGTTCAACTTAGCCATAAAAAAACAGTTGCTTGTATGGCAAGGATTTAATCGACTTCTTTAAATTTAAATACTAATAATGGAGATTACAAAAATGCAACTGCTGAAATACATTGTTGCACGATTCCCGAATCGTTGGCAGACTGAACTAAAACGTATTCACTTCGGACGGCAAATCAAAAAGGGTTGTTTTCTATCATACGAGCCCGAGTACAAGAAACTCCACGAGTTTATTACTCCTGGAGATTGGGTTGTTGATATTGGTGCAAATGTTGGACATTATACACATCGATTCTCTGAATTAGTTGGAGCTCATGGTCGAGTTATAGCTTTTGAACCAGTCCCGACAACTTTTTCCATTCTCTCGGCAAATGTTCAATTATATTTGAACAAAAATGTTTCATTAATAAATGCTGCTGTTTCCGATAAGTTGGATATTGTAGGGATGTCAATGTCAGAGTTCGAGACAGGATTAACCAATTATTACGAGGCCCATATTTCGACCACATCTGATGCTGAATTATCGGTACTTACCATACCTCTTGATTCATTTTGCATAGAGCAACGTGTAGCACTTGTTAAAATTGATGCCGAAGGCCATGAAGCATCAGTTATATCTGGTATGATAAAAACTATAGAAAAGTTTCATCCTGTGCTTATTGTAGAAACTGGGTCTAAGGAGTTAATCGACTCTCTGATATCTATGGAGTATATTGCCAAAAAACTGGAAAATTCACCCAATGTTCTTTTTTTACCTAATACATAGTAACAAACCACCAGCTATTCTGGTATAATAATGAAAGATAGTGCTGACAAGGTGAAATAAACTTTCTTCGGGATTATTACGGAAGAGTAGTTGCTGGATGCATAATTTTATCAATCAATACGAAATTTTATCGAATGTAAGATTTATCTCAATTATTGCCTACTTTGATAATCGGCTTTTGAAATATGAAAAGGTTGAGTGAGCTGGTGAGTGTATCGTATCTATGAGTATTTTAAGGAAAACTTTGGAAAAATTCTATCGTTAATCGGTCATTTCAGTTCTCGGTCAGATTTTATTTGAAACCATTTTTGTAAAAACAATTAAACAACAGAAGTGGCTGATAAACTTTTTCACCATCTTTAGATTTGCCAGGAGCATAATATTTTAATGTATCGGAAAAACAAAATTTTTTAAAATCCGCGATACATGGCAACAGTTCCCAATAAGTCGCAGTCACAATGATAAAGCAGCAATTTATGCTTTCAATTTTTCAAATTTCAGTCAACATTTGAACAAAAAATGACAAAAATCTCCTGTTTTTCTATAGAAGACGCACCTATGCCGTGATAGATGATCGCACATAGGTCAGGCGAAAAGTATTTGGTAAGATTCCCTAATTGAACGTAGGGGATTCGGACGATAAACTGAGACAAATACCATAACCGTTTTTTAGATCTTACAAAGTAGAGGATCCTCTTTTTGAAACTTAGTTTGCCTTTCTCTCCAATTTTTAGCTTTTTCCACGATGGGGGGTGTCGAAAGTAGCCTATCTGTAATTTTTTTAAATTTGGTTTTTACTCGACTTGCCAAAATGCCGTAGTGCCGGATGACATTGAAATAATGCGGTGGAATGTGCCGGATTAGTTTTCGGATGAACTCAATTGATTTTAGAGTGTACAGGTCTTTACTTCCATTATTCCTGTAATCCTTAAATTCAAATGAGATCCATTCACCTGTGTAGTTTTTTATCTGGAGTTCTGACAAAGGAGGACTCCTTGCATATCTGCCAATATAGCCGGCAGTCATTTGAAGATCCTGTCGTTCTTCAGTAACATGTACAAAAAAACCATTTTTGTACTCTTGTTTGAGGTCATCAAAAAATGATTTCTTAAACGATGGAATAGAAAAGGCCAGTAAATCCCGATCAGGGGCAGAGGATTTGAGATTGTTTTCAACTGCCCTTTTTAGATGTTGGATCAGAAGAGTCTGATAACGCTTCTGAAGCATTTTATAAGGGAAAAAATGACATTTCACCCAAACAGGGTGATCTTTAATTACGGAGACTTTTTTCTTTTTACGTTTGGTCATCCGGGTGAATCGTTCTTTTTTTTCCTGTAAGTTTTAACCCACCAGCGCTGACAATACAGTGGATATGGACGTGACGTTTTAAATCGTTGCCAAAAGTATGCAAAACTGCAGTAATTGCAGGGAGAAACCCTCGTTCTTTGCAAAATGAAATGAGTGTTTCCGTACAGGCAGTAAAGACAGCATTCAGCAAAGCACGTTTTTCAAAAAGCAGTGTTCGGAATTGTGATGGTACTGTAAAGGTGATATGGAAATAGGAACAGTTCGGAAAAAGTTGATTCCTGTTTGTCACCCACTTATCGATTTGTACCTTAGCACAAATCGAGCAGAAACGACTTTTACAGGAATGTGGGACACGTTGGAATTCAGAAGGATGAATTGGGCAGGCAAAGGTAGCGTAACCGAGGCCATCAGGTTCCCGACAGTTTATAACTTTCCAAACATTATATGCTGCATACCGCGGAACTAATGAATGATGGGCGTCAAGGAACGAGCACCAGTTGTCTTTTAATACCTGTTTTAAGGTAAATTGTTTTGATTGAATCGCTTCCATAGTGAGAATTGACTATAATCAAATATATGGGATAAGAAAAGAATATTTAGATCATATCAAGAGTTGAACATAGCTTTGGGTTTTGCTTTTTGCCCGAAGGGCATTATGGTCTTGTTGAAGTTTTTCGCAGAGTTCCGTATTATTGGAAACGGAAAACAACGTACAAAAGAATAGAAATTATAAATTCAGGTGGTATAAAAATTGCAATAAATTCGTTCGGTTCTAAGCTTGTTCTGGTACTGTTGTATGAAAGAAAGCAAGGGTTTAAAGTGAAATATTAATAGGAGGTTTTGATGATGCGAACATTAACAAAAAGAATTTTGTTTTGTTTTTTTATTGTTTTTCAAAGTTTTAATATTTGTCATGCAGATATCACATTTGTAGATGGTAAATGGGAAACTACATTTGATTGTGCCGAGTGGACAGGGCCAGGATCGAATGGTGATACGATTTGTGGTGATGTGTTTGTTGCCGGTGTTGAGGAATTTGATGGTACAACTGGCACCACATATTCTATGGAATCAACAGTAGATTCAAACAACCCACTTGGGGATGGAAATGGTATACGTCAGTATGTATTAGGAACTGGTGATGCCGTCTTACCTCCTGAAAAAACAGGTGTTTCGTATATAAAATTTGCCAATACTCAAACAGAACTATGGGTGAGGTTTTATTTAAGATATGACGCTGGTTTTTCTTTTCTTTCTACGGATAAAGGAGGGGAAAAGTTAATATATTTCAAAGACGCATCGGGATTGACAAATAATACTTTTATTACTGGAGCATTTTCTAGGCATCAATTCGTATACGGGTTCAGAACGGGGGGGAACGATTCTGGTGATATAAGTTGGGACGATTATTTTGGAAGTACGTCAAACGGTTCTTGGCATTGGATAGAGTTTCATATTAAAGCCGAAACCATTACTAATGCAGAGAATACAGCTGGAACTCCCTGGGACGGTGTCGTGCAAATGTGGTGTGATGGTGACATTATTTTTAATGATACTAATTATAATTCACATATGTTTTCAGACAACGTACCGATTAAATATATGCAAATACATAGTAACTGGCATGGGTTGCCTTTGTTCCCTGGGGATGGTGTTAAATATGTAGATTTTGATGATATAGTAATATACAACACAACCCCGCCAAACAAGGATTCTCAGGGGAATCCGTATATCGGACCTATTATTCTACCAGGTTTTCAAGAGGATAAGTAAACTGTGTGTATTACCTGTTTTTCTTTGGTAGGTTATTTTGTTTAAAAAATTAATTTATAGATTAAAGCAATTATAAATTTAAAAGTCCGATTCTTGTGTGTTTTCGAGAATCGGACTTTTTATATGATATCATTGGTAAAATCTGATTATAACGGATTTGGGGGAAGCCTTTGTGCCCCTTGCAATGAGGCGCTAATCAATAGATTCTGAAGCCAGTCATCATGATAACGAAATTCGTTGATACGCTCAGCAGGACATTGCAACCCATCATGTTTTTTGATAGTCCACGGATTTGACGGGGCAAAATTATTGATTAATACCCAACCTCGAATACTAAGTTCTGCTGCCGATAAAGAGCCGTGAAAATATTGTGTTGAGAAAAGGTGTCGGTGCATTCTCTGCATCAGGCGGTCTATCAAGTTGCTTGTTCTGTGGGCTCCTGGAAAATCATATGCAGTTGAAAAGGCTGAAAGGTTTTGACGTAGTTTCGAGATAGGACCAATTATAACTTCGGGAATACCCGTTTCTTTGATTGCCCACTCGTGAAGTCTCCTTACACGTTGAGCGAAAGATGTTTTGGTTTGAGACTGGTAACAATTCCATAATTTATTAGCCGCTTGCAAAAATTGATTTTTGTACTTATTTTTTGCTCGATCTCGAATTTTGATGAATATATGAAGAAAGCAATTAATGATAATGATGCTGGAAAAGATCGTTTTCCAGGCATTTTGGGTAGCCTTCCAACCATCGGTATTAACAGTCTCGGGTTTATACTCTGGATGAACGCATTGGGCTTCTTCCTTGAAAGTGCCGTAGGCCTTCGTTAAGTCTGCCTCATCAGCATGTTCGGCGATAGATGCACCAAGAATACATCCGCTTCCCGCAGTGGTTGCCACGTATACTTTATTTCCCAAAATTCGTGAATGTTTTTCATCAGCTGCCACATGTTTCGGTAAAGATTCGGGTTTTTTGACGGTTGTACCAACGATACTGTTTCTGCCAAGGGATTGTTCCATACGAAACCAATACATGGGATTTTTGCCACAAACATGTGGCAATGCCCAAAAAGGGACATCGAATTTACGTAAAAACAACCCTTTTTCCACATCATCCACAAAGCCTGTCATATATGGCATGACAAAAGAGGGACGGATAGTATAACTGATTCCTAAAATTTCAATACGTCGTACAGGAATCAAAAGCTTTTTAGATAGCCTGATACTCGATCTTCAAGTTTTTATATAGACAAGCAATAAGACAAATTGGGCGTCAACCAGCAGAACTCGGAATCTCGACTCTTCTCAATCCCTTAACATTCTCGCTGGCTGGCACCCTCTGAATCTATAACCAAATATAATTTAATAATCAACATGAATAATTTTCAATTAACTGTAGACAATCACTTCAATATCAAATACCCTGACAATGGTTCCATATACTATAGTCAGGAGATTCAAATGGTTATTGGAAAAAAAATAGTCCCTTTTATCACTGAATTTGTAAATGCATTAGATGATGTTATTTCGCAACAAAAATCCGATAAAAGGCTATCGAACACACAAAAATATTGGCTTGCTTTTTGCCTTATGGGTATCCTTATTACAAAGTCAGTGTGCTGGGCAAAATTTGAGCGGGCCAGCTTTGGTCGATATAGTACTGCTGCCCTTTCCTGGGTTTTTTACCATTCTCCAATTCCATGGTCAAGATTACTTCAATATAGTGTAGAAACCATTTTTAAATTTTATGGCATCAGCCAGGGATCCCTTGTTATAGATGACACTGATAACAACCGATCTAAGAACACAAAAAATATTTGGCATGTTCACAAACTCAAAGATAAAGCCAGTGGTGGATATATTATGGGCCAAGGAATAGTCTTTATGATATTGGTCACTCCAGAGATAAGCATCCCTGTTGGCGTTGAATTTTACATGCCAGATCCTGAGTATACTGCATGGAAAAAAACTAACGATAAGCTTAAAAAACGAGGAGTTTCAGCAAAACAACGCCCTCCAAAGCCTTTAAAAAATGCTGAGTTTCCAACAAAAGTTGAAATTGCTATTAACATGGTAAAACATTTCAACGAGTGCTTTTCAAGCATTGTGATAAACTGCATCATTGCAGATGCTCTGTATGGAACAAGGCAGTTTTTCACAGGTGTTTCAAAAGTGTATAACAATGCTCAAATAATTAGCCAGATACGCAGAACGCAGAATGTTTTTATCCGGAATCGAAGACAAACTGTGGACGAGTATTTTTCAAAACATCCTGGCGTTGCTCAAGAAATGCGAATCCGTGGAGGTAAGATTATAGCAGCTACCATAGGAAGTGCCAGAATACATGTTTGTAGTTTTGGCAGAAAACTTTTTGTTATTGCGCTTAAATATGAAGGTGAAGACCAATACCGCTATATTATTGCCTCTGACCTGAGTTGGAGAACCATTGATATTGTGGAAGCATATTCACAAAGATGGCTAGTGGAGGTTTTTATTCAGGACTGGAAAGCCAATGAAGGATGGGCTACATTGACCAAGCTGCAAGGTGAAAAGGGGTCTCGCAGAGGCTTGATCCTGAGCCTTCTGGTTGATCATTGTCTTTTCTTTCATCCGGAACAAAAAGCCCGGTTTAAAAACAATCTTCCCGCACTGACTGTAGGTTGCCTACGACGCCAAACTAATCTTGAAAGCTTATTTTTGTTTATTACCGATATTCTTGATTCTGAAGATCCATATAAAGAAAGGGACCATAAATATTCAATACTGAAGGACAATTTGCTTAATTTTGAGGAATCAAAAAAACATATGATCACAAAAGATATAAACAATTTTAAACCTACAGAATCGTTAAAATACAAAAATGTTGCTTGAGTAGAGGTGTTAATGGCTAAAAAAACTTGAAGATCGAGTGATATCTTTCATTAAGTATCCAAGAACGATGTCTGGAGGAAACAACTCCGGCCATTGCTCCACAATGGAATCAATAGAAGTTCGGAATCCATTTGGAGACCCCACTATGTCACAGTAATGAGTACAGTCGATGAAGGGAACACAGATTGAACGGTTTTGTCGAATTCGAGCATTCAGATGATTCATATGAGTAGCAACCAGAGTTATTATGTTAATATCCGATTTAACATTCTCATGAATCTCTTTGTTTGTCTACAAAAATCGTTCCCCCAAATCCGTTATAATCAGTAAATTTCATATTGTTTTGCGCCATTATGGAAATAATCTCTTCATTAAAAAATGCGCTATCCATACGAGACTCAATGATAGCCCCGGGTAATTCGGATTTGATATTATTAAAACACCGAAGCATGAAATCTCCTGCACCATTTGAATCATGGACATTACCGGGACGGTGGTGGATATCAAAAAACTGGCCTGTCTGGGCTACACTACAAAAAAGCGGGTAATAACTTTTGGCTCCTTTTTTAACTTTGCTGAAACCAACTGCAGATCCTTCTGCATGTCCTTTTGTGGATAAAACCGAACCATAAAAATCAAGGGTAAGGCGTACAAAATTTTCCAGTTGAAGCCCATGGATAACAAATGATCATGACAACCTACGAAGATTATCAATACTCTGAACATCCATCTGGGCCAGGCTTCTTGAAATAGTTGAAACATCTGGAAGCTTTTTCAATCCCATTAAACGGAGTACAAGAGAATCATCACGGTAATAATTTACTTCTCTCAATCTCCGAAAACCCAGAATCAAATGAATAATAAGCAGCATCACGATCAAATGATGTTTGAAACTTGGGAATTTTGTTACATGGGAAAAGCAATTTTTAAGTTTATTTTTTAAATCAATCTGCTTAAACAACAACTGAAAAATCAAGAGACCTGAAAAAGAAGTGAGCTGTTGATCTTCAAATCTAATCGTAGAGATTTTGTGGTATTTAGCATAAATTTGTGCTTTACTGGACTTCACTTGAGGTGGCCTCCTGAATATGGTTTTTTGTCTCGTAAACTTATTATGACTTTTATTCATAGGCTTCTCCAAGTCTTTTCTTTACTAATTTCCTACTTTATTTGTGCAATGAGAGGGTAGACAATGAACGTTATAGTAATCGGGTCCGGGTTGGCTGGAACATTAGTCTGTAATGAACTGGTGAAAAAGCATTCGGTAACTTTGCTTGAAACAGGGCCAAAAGAGGGTGTAGAATATCCCAAACTTTCTTTTTTAAAAAAGCAGCTTGCAGGGGTAAAAACCTTTTGTTTCGGAGGGGGAGGCACCACAAATCTATGGCATAATGGATTGATCCCCATTCAACAACAGGATGTTACGTCCAAGGATTTCAGGTCAGTGCTTGAACAAACAGAACAATACCGTGACAAGGCTGCAAAAAATTTATTCTGGCTGGATAATCCATATATGAGCACTTATCGGAAGGTGTTTTCGGAAATCTCTTCATTTGTTCAGAAAATAGGGTGTTTTTCGGATGGTGTTGATTGTCTTTTATACCCGAAAAAATACAGTCCTCTGAAGGTTGTGCCGGAAGTTAATGGTATTTATTCGGTGAGCGGCATTGAATTTAAGATGGAAGGGAACAAGGTTGTCGGCATTGATTATCATGTTGGCAAGAAAACATATTTTATTGAAACCGACTGCGTTATTGTATGCGCCGGAAGTTTCGGCACCCCCTTGATTATTAAAAAAATATTGGCTGGTATGGGTCAACCTTCGAAATCTGCCGGGGTTGGACTGGCAGATCACCCTTTGGGGTTTGTTGGAAAAGTAAAGGTGAAAAAAACTTTCAATAAAGAGATGAAGCAATTGTCGGTTAAGGATTTTGGTAATTTTGAATGCCGGACCGGTATTCGGGTGAAGAGCAATTGTGGAAAGTATACAGGCTGCGCCTTTTTGAGACCTGCCTTGACAATGGAAAACACGCTTTCGATTTATAAATATAAATCATTGCTCGGGGCAAGCAGCGGTGTTGAACGATTGAAAAATATATTTTCCTGGAAATTGTTTCATCCTGATATTCTGGCTGAGATTGTGTCGCATCTGTTTGGGATAACAATTCCCGGACGGCTTTATAATATCCTTTTTCTTTTTGAACAAAAAAGAGGAGACAGTCATGTGAATCAGAATGATTCAGGGTTTGAAATTGATTGGAGTATTACCCCGAAGGAACTTGAGATATACAAAGGTATGGTCGATAAATTAGAGGTGATGTTGTACGGTATTGCCGATGATATAAACATAGAAAAAGATATTACAGATGACTGGCTATGGTCTGCAGCGCATCATTCAGGAACTATTTCAATGGGGCAGGGCAGCGGGGAACTGGTTGACATGGAACTGAAATTAAAAGCTTCGGATAATGTATTTGTATGTGATGGCTCAATTGTACAGGAACACTCATATGCCAATACCGGGTTAACGATAGGGGCATTGGCCATGGGTCTGGCGGATAAAATTAATAATGAAAAATAATGAAAAAATTTTTGTTCTGGTGACCGGGGCAACCGGTTTTCTTGGCCGCAGGATAGTTGCGGCTCTGTCTGCAAGTGGTTTCAGGATTAGGGTTCTTGTCCGCAAAACGTCACGGCTTGAAATATTTGAAAAATATAATGTTGATATTGCCGTGGGCGACATGGGTGATCTTGAGTCGTTGCGGCATGCTTTTGATGGGGTTGATTGTGTTGTTCATGCTGCGGCAGATACATCTGGTACTGTGGAAGGCGGCAAAACAATTACCATTAAAGGAACCCAAACGATAATAGACTTGTGTAAAACGTTCGGGATTAAAAAACTGGTATACATAAGCTCTGCCAGTGTATATGGGGTGGCAGCGTATAAAAACGGGGATCGGGTTAACGAGGAATCTCCTCTTGAACGGTTTCCGGAAAAGCGCGGCGCCTATTCCAGTGCCAAGTTTCAGGCTGAACAGATTGTTCTGGAAGCAATGCGCCAAAAGGAGTGTCCGATCATCTGTCTGAGACCTGGTACGATATATGGACCGGGGGGTGAGATTTATACCCCGATGATGGGCTTTTCCTTTAAGAATAAACTATTTCTAACCATTGGCAAGGGTAAGTTTATTCTGCCGCTTGTTTATGTGGATAATGTGGCTGATGCTGTCAGAGCTGCCATGGAAAATACAGCGAGTCATGGGAAGGTTTTTAATTTAATAGATCCGTATCAGTTGACAAAAAAACAATACATTCGTCTTTTGCTGAAAAAGATTTATCCCGGGGCACTTTTTTTAACCCTGCCGTATCGAATTTTGTATCTTTTTGTATACGCACAGGAAGTCTTGTTTAATATTATTCATACACCCCCTTTTTTAACAAGATATCGTTTAGAGTCTTCACAAAAGGAAATTGTTTACAGCGGGGAAAAAATTTGTACCGAATTGGACTGGATTCCACCGGTATCTCTTGAAGGTGCGCTGAGCCGAATGGTTGAATATGAGCTGGAAAGGAAAAATTAATGAAGCAAATATCTGATATGGGGGGTGCTTAACGTGTGTGGGATTTTTGGAGTTGTTTCCACAAAACCTTTGGAAATTGATATAGAAAAGCATACTCATAAATTATCCCATCGGGGACCGGATGATTTCGGGATTCACAGGGATGAGTATGCAGGGCTGGGGCACAGGCGTCTCAGTATTATAGACCTTGAAGGCAGTAAACAGCCCATCTACAATGAAGACCGGACAAAATGCATTATTTTCAACGGAGAAATCTATAATTTTCAGGAATTGCGGAAAACTTTAATCGCAAAGGGACATCAATTTACCACAAACGGGGATACGGAAACCATTTTGCATGCCTACGAACAATGGGGCAGCAAATGTGTTGACCGCCTGCGGGGAATGTTTGCTTTTGCCATCTGGGATTTGAATAAAAAAAAGCTTTTCATTGCCCGTGACCGGTTGGGGATCAAACCTCTTTTCTATGCCCATCACCAGGGCAGATTCTATTTTGCCTCGGAGATGAAGGCGATCCTTGCCGATCCGTCCTTTCCGAGAAAGATAGATGAACTGGCCCTTACCTCCTATTTTTCCTATTCCTATATCCCAGCTCCGTTAACCATTTTTGCCGATATCCGAAAATTGGAGCCAGGTCACACGATCACCTGGGCGAGAGGCAATTTTAAAATGGAAAAATTTTGGGATCTGCAGTTTGCCCCGGAGCGGAAAAGAAGCGAGACGTATTATACGGATACCTTCATGGGGCTGCTTCAGGAAGCTGTTGATCTGCGGATGATCAGTGACGTGCCTTTGGGGGCATTCTTGAGCGGCGGCATCGACTCCAGTGCGATTGTGGCGCTGATGAGCAAGGCAAGCACGAGTCCTGTTAATACGTTTTGTATCGGCTTTGGTGGTAACACCGGCGGATATCTGGATGAACGGGGTTACGCAAGGCAGGTGGCAGAAAGATATAACACCAACCATAAAGACTATGAAGTGATGATGAACCCGGACGGTTTGATTGAAAAAATTGTCCGGGCCTTTGATGAGCCCTTTGCCGATGATTCTACGATCCCATCCTATTTTGTTTGCAAGGTTGCCAGGGAAAATGTTACAGTTGCTCTTTCTGGACTGGGAGGAGATGAAATCTTTGCTGGTTATGAGCGGTATCTGGGGTTTAAGCTTCGCGGCGTATATAATAAGGTGCCGTCGTTTATAAGAAGCAAGATCATTGCCCGGATCGTCGCAAGACTTCCTGAACGGGCGGATGGTCATTATACTATTAATCACATGAAACGGTTTGTCAGATCCAGTGAACTGAGTTCTGACCGATGCTACTTAAGTTATCTGTCGATCCTTAAAGATGACCTGCGTCGGGATTTGTTTGCTGATCGAAAGCGGTTCATCAAGTATCACAAGTCCTGTGATGATATTTTTTTGCAGCATTTTAACAGTGACAATGTTGAAGGGGATAAAAATTCAGTGGATCGTGCGCTTTACTGCGATTTGAAAACGTATCTGCCGGAAGATATCCTGGCCGTTACCGATCGCATGAGTATGCAGAACAGCCTGGAAGTAAGGGTGCCGTTTATCGATCATAAGTTTTTGGAATTTTGTGCCACGATTCCAATTGAGATGAGAATGAAAGGGTTTCAAAAAAAATATTTGTTGAAAAAAGCGAGCCGCCCACTTTTGCCCAAAGAGGTGCTTGATCATAGAAAACAGGGCTTTATCGGCCCAATGACCCAGTGGCTGAAGCATGATCTTAAGCCCTATGTTTTAGACACCTTAACAGAGAAAAACTTGGGGAAACATGGCCTGCTCAATTTTAATACCGTAAATAAGATTATTGAAGAGCATTTTTCCGGTAAGGAGATTCATGATACGCTGATCTGGTCTTTGCTGATTTTTCAAAAATGGTTTGATATTTATATGGAAGATGGGGAGTGAAATATTTTTATGACCGCTATTGAGTTCATTTTCATTGCTGTGCTTTTCTTGTCTGTTTATTCCTATGTTGTTTATCCCTTATTTTTGGGTGTTCTTGCAAAATTGTTTCGTCGTCAATGGAACAAAGGCGATTGCTCTCCAGCGGTGACGATTATCATTTCTGCCTATAATGAAGAAAAGGATATTGAAGAAAAAGTGAAGAATTCTTTTCTGCTGGATTATCCTCAAGACAAATTAGAGATTATTGTCAGTTCCGACGGGTCTGATGATAGGACAAATGAAATCGTTACCCGTATCAAGGACCAACGGTTAATTCTCAGGGAATTTACTGGCAGACTTGGCAAGACCGCCTGTTTAAACAAGGTGATTCCCGATGCTAAAGGCGAAATCGTTGTTTTTACGGATGCAAATTCCATGTTTGCCCCTGATATGCTCACGCATTTGGTGAGAAATTTTTATGATCCAGATATCGGGGCTGTCAGCGGGTGGACGAAATATTGTAATCCAGATTCCGGAGAAGAGACCACCGGCCTCTATGCAAAATTAGAGAAGAAAACAAAGCTGGACGAGAGTATGGTCTCGTCTTGTGTGGGCGCTGACGGCGCAATTTTTGCCATTCGAAAAGAACTCTATATCCCGCTGGGGCCCAATGATATTAATGACTTTATCATTCCGCTGAATGTCGTAAAACAAAGGAAACGAGTGATCCTTGATGAGAATATTTTCTGTATTGAGGAGACCACCAGGGGAATAAAAAATATTTACAGCAGACAAGTTCGTATTACCACACGAACTGCCTGGGCCATCCGACGCAATATTGATTTGTTAAATGTTTTTAAATATGGGAGCTTTTCGTTCCTTCTGCTTTCCCATAAGGTTCTTCGACTGTTAACTCCGTTTTTTTTGCTGAGTGCGTTTGTTCTGAATATGTTTATACTGCTAAAGTCTCCTTTTTATGTTGTCACCCTGGCAGGGCAGTTCCTTTTTGGGCTTACAGGACTGCTGGCGCTTTTGGGCTTTGGCAGCGGCAGTTTAGTTTCGATCTGTAAATATTTTCTCGTTACCTTTGCCGCCCAATTTGTTGGCTGCCTTCGAATGACCATTGGCCTTGAAGATATTGTTTGGACCCCGAAAAGATGAATCGTCTTGAATGGCATCAATTTTGCTTATTGGGTTATTAACAAAAATTAGCAGTATGCAATTTAGGAGAATAGTATGAATCGTTTTTTTACAGGTTGGAATATCAG
This sequence comes from Desulfoconvexum algidum, assembly GCF_055382125.1. Taxonomy (NCBI): domain Bacteria; kingdom Pseudomonadati; phylum Thermodesulfobacteriota; class Desulfobacteria; order Desulfobacterales; family Desulfobacteraceae; genus Desulfoconvexum; species Desulfoconvexum algidum. The sequence goes on from NZ_AP042394.1 coordinate 2,317,628, forward strand.
AAAGTTGGGGTTCGTTTTGATCGTAGTCGTTTTTTGTTTTTTCCCTTTGCAGCAGAGTATTGCAGCAGACGACTGCACTGCAACCTTTTCCTGGCTTGACAGCAATAGTTCTACTGTTAAAGGGTATAAACTTTATTATGGTCAGACCGCTGGAACCTATACTGGGTCTTTTGATGCAGGCAAACCTGAACCTGACACAGACGGGCGTATCAGGGTTATCGTTACAGGGCTTACCTGCGGCCAGCAATACTATTTCGCAGGCGTATCTTATAACAATGATGATGTTGAAAGCGGCTATTCAATTGAGGTTGCTGTAACCCCTACTGAAGTAGTCTCCGGATCTCCTATTGCTGGAGAGGTCCCTGGATCTCCTACTAATTTGATTGTTATTGAGTAACATATTCTATCTTCAGAAATGGCTGAATGGGAGAAATTAGCTATGACTATGAAATATCGAATATGGTTACTACATAGTTTAAATCATGCATTTTGTTTTAGGAGCCGAGGAGGCTTGGTATGAAGAAAAATCTTAAATGTTTCTTAATTACATTTTTTATAATTGCAATATGCAGTAATTATCTGCATGCCTCTGACTTAAAGTGGAATGCTTCAACAGGAGAGGTTACAGGGTATAAAATTTATTATGGTATTTCCCAGGGAAGTTACTCTTTCAGTGAGGATGTTGGGAATGTGACACAATATTCTTTGAATAATTTTTCCCTAAGCGAGGGTACACTCTATTATTTTGTGGTACGGGCATATAATGCTGCGGGAGAGAGCGGCAACTCAAATGTGACAACCTATACCGTATCAGGTGATGGCGATACAACGCCTCCATTATCCCCTGTCGGTGCTTCGGGTGTAATTGAAAATGGAAATATTTTATTGACGTGGACACCCAACAGTGAACCGGATATTTCTTTATACAGAGTGTATTATGGTACTTCAAGCAGAAATTACGGGCTTCCAATACCGGTGGTGGGGACGGAGTATTCACTCTCCGGATTGAATACAGATACAACATATTACCTTGCTATAACCGCTGTTGACAGTTCCGGAAATGCGAGTGGTTATTCTTCGCCTGAAATTATAAAAGCAATAACTGTGGCTGGCGAAAGTCTCCCGAGGCCCCTGCTAGAATGGGATGCTGTAACAGGGGATGTGTCGGGGTATAAAATTTATTATGGTACCACAGCAGGAAATTATACTGAAAACATCGATGTTGGAGATGTTACCCAGTATTCATTGGTTAATTTCCAATTAACTCCTGGTACACCTTATTATTTTACTATTAAAGCATATAATGCCTACGGGGAAAGTGGAAATTCCAATGCTGCAACATATACAATTGGAGAATTGGAAGATTTAGTAGCACCATCGGTTTCTATTGAATCCCCAACTACAGATCCAACCTATGGAACAAAATCAGACAGTCTTAATATAAGCGGTACAGCCTCGGATGCTGTAGGGGTCACCCAGGTGGCTTGGACCAACTCAATGGGTGGGTCAGGCATTGCCACCGGAACAACCAGCTGGAGTACGGCTGGTATAACCCTGGCAGAGGGTGAGAACGTGATTACCGTAACCGTCAGTGATGAGGCGGGAAACACGTCAACAGATATCCTGACAGTGGTGTCTACAATACCAGACACGACAGCCCCGGCGGTGAGCATTACTTTACCGACAACAGAAACAACTTTTACGACCAACCAACCAACAATTGAAATTTCAGGAACTGCATCAGATAATGTTGGTGTAACACAGGTTGATTGGTGGAGTTCTGCTGGTGCTGGAGGGGTTGCCGCAGGTACTGTGAATTGGATTGTTGATACGATCTATCTCATTGAAGGCGAAAATGTGATAACCATTACCGCCAGAGATGAGGCAGGGAATGAATCAATAGATACGCTTACCGTGGTGTATACAATACCAGACACGACAGCACCTGTAGTAAGGATTACTTCACCAACCTGGGGAGCTAATTATGGCATAGATTCAGATAAAATAAATATAGGTGGCGTGGCATCAGATGACGTGGGGTTAAATAAAATTATTTGGTCAAATGCCACGGGTGGATCCGGAATAGCGAATGGTACAGAGAGCTGGAGTATAGAAGGTATATCTCTTGTTAGAGGTGCTAATTTAGTTACTGTTACAGCCAGTGATTTAGCAGGCAATACATCGACCGGAACCTTAACAGTGTGGTATGAATCAATTGATATAATAGCTCCTGATGTAACTATTACGTTACCAACTTCCGGTGCATCATATGGGACAGAGAGCAACACCCTGAACATCGGCGGAACTGCGTCGGATGCCATAGGTGTTTCCCAGGTAGCCTGGACCAACTCAAGGGGCGGATCGGGAAATGCTACAGGAACAACCAGCTGGAGCGTAGCTGGTATAGCTTTGGCCGTGGGTGAGAACATCATCACCGTGAACGTTAGGGACGAGGCGGGAAACACCTCCGTCGAGACCCTGACAGTGACGTACACAATACCAGACACGACAGCACCGGCTGTTACGATCACATCCCCGACCACCGGGACCACCTATGCGACCGGGTCCAACACCCTGAACATCGGCGGAGCTGCATCGGATGCCATTAGTGTTACCCAGGTGGCCTGGACCAACTCAAGGGGCGGATCCGGCACGGCAACTGGTACAACCAGCTGGAGCGTAGCTGGTATAGCCCTGGCCGTGGGTGAGAACGTCATCACCGTGAACGTTAGTGATGAGGCGGGTAACACGTCCGCCGAGACCCTGACAGTGACGTACACAATACCTGACACGACCGCACCGGCTGTTACGATCATGTCCCCGACCACCGGGATCACCTATGCAACCGGATCCAACAGCCTGAACATAGGCGGAACCGCATTGGATGCATTTGGTGTCACCCAGGTGGCCTGGTCCAACTCAAGGGGTGGATCAGGTACAGCCACAGGCACAACCAGCTGGAGCGTAGCTGGTATAGCCCTGGCCGTGGGTGAGAATGTCATTACCGTGAACGTCAGGGACGAGGCGGGTAACACGTCCGCCGAGACCCTGACAGTGACGTACACAATACCTGACACGACCGCACCGGCTGTTACGATCATGTCCCCGACCACCGGGATCACCTATGCAACCGGATCCAACAGCCTGAACTTAGGCGGAACAGCGTCAGATGCCATCGGCGTCACCCAGGTGGCCTGGACCAACTCAAGGGGCGGATCAGGTATAGCAACAGGCACAACTTCCTGGAGCGCAGCCGGTATAGCTTTGGGAGAGGGCGAGAACGTCATCACCGTGAACGTCAGGGACGAGGCTGGTAATGCTTCCACCGGTACGCTGACAGTGGAGTATACAATACCTGACACGACAGCACCGGCAGTTACGATCACGTCCCCGACCACCGGGACCACCTATGCAACAGGATCCAACAGCCTGAACTTAGGCGGAACAGCGTCGGATGCCATTGGTGTTACCCAGGTGGCCTGGACCAACTCAAGGGGCGGATCAGGAAATGCTACTGGAACAACCAGCTGGAGTGCTACCGGTATAGCCCTGGCCGAGGGTGAGAATGTCATCACCGTGAACGTTAGGGACGAGGTGGGTAATGCTTCCACCGGTACGCTTACAGTGGTGTATACAATACCTGACACGACAGCACCGGCAGTTACGATCACGTCCCCGACCACCGGGACCACCTATGCAACCGGGTCCAATAGCCTGAACCTCGGCGGAACCGCATCGGATGCCATTGGTGTTACCCGGGTGGCCTGGTCCAACTCAAGGGGCGGATCAGGAAATGCTACTGGAACAACCAGCTGGAGCGTAGCTGGTATAACTTTGGCCGAAGGTGAGAATGTCATCACCGTGACCGTCAGTGACGAGGCGGGCAATACTTCCGTCGAGACCCTGACAGTAATGTACACAATACCTGACACGACAGCACCTATAGTAAGGATTACTTCACCAACCTGGGGAGCTAATTATGGCATAGATTCAGATAAAATAAATATAGGTGGCGTGGCATCAGATGACGTGGGGTTAAATAAAATTATTTGGTCAAATGCCACGGGTGGATCCGGAATAGCGAATGGTACAGAGAGCTGGAGTATAGCAGGCATATCTCTTGTTAGAGGTGCTAATTTAGTTACTGTTACAGCCAGTGATTCAACAGGCAATACATCGACCGGAACCTTAACCGTGTGGTATGAACCAATTGATATAATAGCTCCTGATGTAACTATTACGTTACCAACTTCCGGCGCATCATATGGGACAGAGAGCAACACCCTGAACATCGGCGGCACAGCCTCGGATGCCATAGGCGTTACCCAGGTGGCCTGGTCCAACTCAAGGGGCGGATCTGGCACGGCCACAGGAACAACCTCCTGGAGCGTTGCCGAGATAGCTTTGGGTGAGGGTGAGAACGTGATCACCGTGAACGTCAGTGACGAGGCGGGTAACACTTCCACCGGTATCCTGACCGTGGTGTATACAATACCTGACACGACCGCACCTGCGGTTACGATCACATCCCCGACTACCGACGCCACCTTTGCAACCGGGTCCAACACCCTGAACATAGGCGGTACAGCGTCGGATGCCATTGGTGTCACCCAGGTAGCCTGGTCCAACTCAAGGGGCGGATCCGGAAATGCTACAGGAACAACCAGCTGGAGTGCTACCGGTATAGCCCTGGCCGTGGGTGAGAATGTCATCACCGTGAACGTCAGGGACGAGGCGGGTAACACGTCCGTCGAGACCCTGACAGTGGTGTACACAATGCCAGACACGACCGCACCTGCTGTTACGATCACGTCCCCGACCACCGGGACCACCTTTACAACCGGCTCGAACACCCTGAATATCGGCGGTACCGCGTCGGATGCTCTGGGCGTCACCCAGGTGGCTTGGTCCAACTCAAGGGGCGGATCCGGCACTGCAACAGGCACAACTTCCTGGAGCGTTGCCGGTATAGCCCTGGCTGTGGGTGAGAACGTGATTACCGTGAACGTCAGGGACGAGGCTGGTAATGCTTCCACCGGTACGCTGACAGTGGTGTATACAATACCTGACACGACAGCACCGGCAGTTACGATCACGTCCCCGACCACCGGGACCACCTATGCAACAGGATCCAACAGCCTGAACTTAGGCGGAACAGCGTCGGATGCCATTGGTGTTACCCAGGTGGCCTGGACCAACTCAAGGGGCGGATCAGGTACAGCTACTGGAACAACCAGCTGGAGCGTAGCTGGTATAGCTTTGGCCGAGGGTGAGAACATCATTACTGTGAACGTTAGGGACGAGGTGGGTAATACTTCCGTTGAGACCCTGACAGTGACGTACACAATACCAGACAGGACCGCACCAGCTGTTACGATCACATCCCCGACTACCGGGACCACCTATGCGACCGGGTCAAATAGCCTGAACTTAGGCGGAACCGCGTCGGATGCATTTGGCGTCACCCAGGTGGCCTGGACCAACTCAAGGGGCGGATCAGGTACAGCTACTGGAACAACCAGCTGGAGCGTAGCTGGTATAGCTTTGGCCGAGGGTGAGAACATCATTACTGTGAACGTTAGGGACGAGGTGGGTAATACTTCCGTTGAGACCCTGACAGTGACGTACACAATACCAGACAGGACCGCACCAGCTGTTACGATCACATCCCCGACTACCGGGACCACCTATGCAACCGGGTCAAATAGCCTGAACTTAGGCGGAACCGCGTCGGATGCATTTGGCGTCACCCAGGTGGCCTGGACCAACTCAAGGGGCGGATCAGGTACAGCTACTGGAACAACCAGCTGGAGCGTAGCTGGTATAGCTTTGGCCGAGGGTGAGAACATCATTACTGTGAACGTTAGGGACGAGGTGGGTAATACTTCCGTTGAGACCCTGACAGTGACGTACACAATGCCAGACACGACCGCACCTGCTGTTACGATCACGTCCCCGACCACCGGGACCACCTATGCAACCGGGTCAAATAGCCTGAACTTAGGCGGAACCGCGTCGGATGCATTTGGCGTCACCCAGGTGGCCTGGACCAACTCAAGGGGCGGATCAGGTACAGCTACTGGAACAACCAGCTGGAGCGTAGCTGGTATAGCTTTGGCCGAGGGTGAGAACATCATTACTGTGAACGTTAGGGACGAGGTGGGTAATACTTCCGTTGAGACCCTGACAGTGACGTACACAATACCAGACACGACCGCACCAGCTGTTTCGATCACGTCCCCGACCACCGGGACCACCTATGCAACCGGGTCCAACACCCTGAACATCGGCGGAACAGCGTCGGATGCATTCGGTGTCACCCAGGTAGCTTGGTCCAACTCAAGGGGCGGGTCCGGCACGGCCACAGGAACAACCTCCTGGAGCGTTGCCGAGGTAGCTTTGGGTGAGGGTGAGAACGTGATCACCGTGAACGTAAGGGACGAGGCGGGTAACACGTCCGCCGAGACCCTGACAGTGGTGTACACAATGCCAGACACGACCGCACCTGCTGTTACGATCACGTCCCCGACCACCGGGACCACCTATGCAACAGGATCCAACAGCCTGAACTTAGGCGGAACTGCATCGGATGCCATAGGCGTTACCCAGGTGGCCTGGACCAACTCAAGGGGCGGGTCTGGCATAGCAACAGGCACAACTTCCTGGAGCGTTGCCGGTATAACCCTGGCCGAGGGTGAGAATGTTATCACCGTTACGGTTAGTGATGAGGCGGGTAACACTTCCACCGATATCCTGGCCGTAGAGTTTACAATACCTGTGTTTACGGATATTCAAGCGCCTGCATTACAAGTGAATGAACCGACAACAGGAGGGTTCTTTTTTACAAGGCAAGCCACTGTTAAATTTGCCGGAACCGCTTCGGATAATATAAGAGTAAAATCGGTTAAATGGGCTATTAGACAGGCTGGAAATGGTGTAGCAAGTGGAACCTCTAACTGGGAAGCTGCAAGTGTTCCATTGGCGAGGTATTGGAATAATGTAACCATAACTGCTGAAGATGAAGCCGGAAATAAAACTGATTACACCTTCAGAATTTTCTCATGGCGATAACATTAAAATAAAATAATTTGTCAGAAAGCCGGAGCTTCCAAGGGAGTTCCGGCTTTCTTTATTTTATTAAACCGAAAGATTTGATCTGGGTGAATATTTCTGAGTGTTTAAACTGCGATACATAATTATGAGTTTTTTTGTGGGGTTATTTGTATATGGCAGCTGCATTGAGCCCAATTGGATTAAGATCAGGCAGGTAAGGATAGACAGGGAGTATGTAAATGATGCCCTCAAAGGCAAAAAAATTATTCTTCTTTCAGACCTGCATCTGTCCGGGTTTGGAAAGACAGAAATTAAATTATTGGACAGGATTGATCATATTAATCCTGATTTGATATTTCTGACTGGCGATTATATAAAGTGGAAAGGCAGCAATAGGTCCGCCCTAAAGTTTCTGTCCCGGTTAAAGGCTAAACACGGGGTTTTTGCCGTGATGGGAGACTATGACTATTCCGACTCAAAAAACAGTTGTCTTTTCTGCCATGAAAAAGGAAGCGGCAAGCCCACAAGGGAGCATAATGTCATTATGCTGAGGGATTCTTTATATGAACTCGATATCGGCGGTAAAAAGATCAGAATTGCCGGCATGGACAACGGGTATGATGCTTTTAAGGAAATTGACAGTTCTGCCGCTAAGGATTCTCTTCTGGTGGTATTAAGCCACAGTCCTCTGAATTTTGACAAATTTTCTCCCAAAGATAAGGTCATCATGCTTTCCGGTGATACCCATGGCGGGCAGGTTAAGCTCCCCCTGTGGCTGTTTAAGCTTTTGGGATATGAGAAAAATGTAAAATACAATTACGGGTTATACAATCAAGGAAATAAAACCATGTATGTAACAAGGGGAATCGGTACAAGTCATTTTAAGTTCCGGCTTTTTTGCCCGCCGGAAATTGCGGTGATCCGGTTGTAGCCATGAAACGAATGTTTAGACTCATTTTTATTCTGTTTTTTTGTTTATCTTTTCTTGGTGCCTGTGAAAAGATGGAACATAAAACACTTGTGCTCCATGATTTTGAATCAGAATCTGCTCTTGATGAGTTTCATTGGCAATGTCACACCCTTTTTTCCTTTTCAGACAAGTATGCGGTTCATGGTGAAAAATCATTGAGGCTTGAACTGTTTCCCTCATCCTATCCGGGTCTTTCTCCTGCCTTGAAGCATAATGACTGGAGAAATTATCAGTTCTTTGGTTTTGAAGTGTATAATCCGGCGCCTGAAAAGATCAAACTGATTTTGAGAATTGACGATAAAAAAGAATCCTTAGAATACAAGGACAGATATAATAAGAGCTTTGTGATACTGCCAGGAGCCAATTCTTTGAAAATACCTTTGGACAGTTTGATTACATCTGGAACCAACAGGCCCCTGGAGCTTAAAAATATTTACAAATTTCTGATCTTCATGTCACATCCGGATGAGAATCATGTGTTGTTCCTGGATTATTTCCGGTTGATACCCATCCGGTCAAATTAAGTTTTTTTTAAAGAAGTGAAAATAAGCAAGGGCGGAATTTTTTTGATAAATTCCGCCCTTTTTAGCTTAAAGTTTATGAAACTTTGTTTTTACATTTTCTTTCTACTGACACCTGCAAGTCCTATAAGGCCAAGGCCCAGAAGAACCATTGTGGCAGGTTCCGGCACAGGAGACATTTCCATGATATAGCCGGCGATGTTGGAACTGCCGTGTTCGTCATTCCAATTCCATCCATATCTCGACCAGGCACCCAGGTGATATTCATTTCTGGAATTCCAGTCGTTGGGTTCATCACTGATCTCGGTTTCCCAAGCAACGTAATCCCACTCCTCTCCGGTAACCCAACTCCACCCGTCCGATGCATTCTTAGCACCTGTCGCTTGAATACCGCCAAGCCACCATTCACCAGACAAACTGGCCATGGCAGTGGACATAGCGGTTTGTTCTTCTACGCTGGTAATGGTAGCCAGGTGAAACAGACCAGTGGAGTCATTGTTCAATATGTCCTGTCGGGCATCATCCCATGTGTAAGGGCTCCAGTCAGCGCTATTTTCGATTGTAATATAGGTGTGGCCATTCCAATCCCATGTGATTGCACTGGCAGTTCCTGCAAACATTAAAAATACTGTTAAGACCAATAAAAATCCTGAGCGTTTCTTCATCTTCATAAGATATCCTTTTTTGGTGCATCAAGGTAACCGGCTGTTCTTTTTAGAACCCTTTGGCTTTCCGTGCCAGCCTTCCGACTGGTTTGGCTTTGTCTTGGCGTTTAGTAGTTGTCCCGGAACTATAGACATTATAATTCCTAAGTTTCCATTTATGTGCTTGTAATCAAATTTAAAGCAATATTTATATTAAAGTTGATGATAAGGGAAGTAATAAAATTTCTAGTTTGATTACAGTGGGTTGGCATGGTGTTAGCGAGTTTTACTTAAATGATCAGCGTCAGTTATAATTACCGCAGGGAAAAAATAATTGTCGTTGATGAGAGGGATGCAAAAAATCTTTTTTTACCCAGCCAAAAAGAATGTCCAAGACTCCAAAATGATGGCCGTAAATATAGGAAGCTTTACAGAAATTGTCAGGCTCTGATGAAGTCTTTTTACTCTGGGTGTTTTTTGGGCTTTTATTATAGGTAGTAGCTATGCTTCACATGTGTTGGGTGCAGGCGGGGCTACCCAAACCCAGGAAATAGGTTCTTCAGAATCGACTAATCAGTGTGATTCTGATTAATAAAAGGAGCGATTTTTTTTGTCCGGTTCGAAGGTATCAGAAACGATAGTTTTTAATGAACTGAATAAATAAGAAGTTAATTGCATAATAATTTATGGTATTAACCTCTTAAAATTAGGAACTTATTTTCATAGTTATTTCTTAAGTAGAATTTAATTGATTGATAAAACAGGAAAAAAATAACTCTTATTTAAAATTTTTAGATTTTTTAATTTCTATTATATCAGTCTGTTAATTATTTATTTGCTGAATTTTAGGGCCAAAACGCAACATAACAATATGACCGTTCTGCACTATGGCACATGTGTTGCAGTATGTCTAATTAAGAAAAAATTAAATACCTTAGAGGCCAAACCTGATGTGAGTCAGGGGCGGAAAGCCAACGGATCTTATGGGAAGATGGCCGGGTTGCAAGAGGCAAAAACAAGAGGTGATCACATGTTGAAATTGATAAAGGTTTTTTTGATCTCAATCGTAGGATGTTTTTTACTGGCTGGAAGCGCAATGGCAATGAGTTTTACACAAGATTATTGGACGAATACAGATTCGACTACTGGTGCTAATGGTGAGGCAACGTTTAACATAACTGTAGAACAAGCTGGCTATGAGTCTACATTTGGACTTTATTCAGTAAATGAAGCAGGCGATACGATTCTTGACGAGTATGAGGTTTTTTCCCTAGGTAACGAGGTAGGGACATCAAAAGGCCTCAACTTTAAACTGACTTCAGGTTTGTGGAGCGTGCAACTTTTCAATTATACAACAAATTCAGTAGAAAAAGACTGGTATGAATTTACAAATGTTTTTGGTTTTTACTATGGTGTAGACACCGGTACTGATAGCCATTATGCCAATGATGAGACTGATGTTGAATCCGGTACAATTGACTTTTTCTTTTATACAGATACACTGTTTAACAAATTAGCAGATGGTACGTCTTATGATACTGATATTGAACATATAGGTACCACGTGGGTTAACGACAGTCATGTGACAGTGTATTTAGATGACCAAGGATCTACAAGAGACCCTAGTCCTGATCGTGACTTTACTGATATGACTATCACTGGCGATGACTTAAGACCTGCCGTTCCAGAACCTGCCACGCTGGTACTTTTAGGCTTTGGCCTTTTAGGCCTTGCTGGTATTACCCGCAGAAAAGTTAGCTAATATTTGAAATAGTCAAAGATTAGTTAAAATAGAACAAAACCGGACTTTTTATAAAAAAGTCCGGTTTTGCTTTTTTGGGGGGAAACCCTGGTATGGCGCATAGCGCATGGCAGCACCATTTTGAGAAAAATTTCGATAATAAGTTTGAGATTGCATGAATTGATCTATGCCGGTATTGCTGGAATCTTTTTCTAATTAATGATAATGATATGGTCAAATCATATGGTTTATTGGTCTTAAGACCACAAAGCAAGGTGACTCGTTTATGCCGACCTACAAATGCAAGATCGCTTCTCTGAATGGGGAAATGGTTGAAAAGATAATACAATCCGGTTCTGTCTCCTCCTTAAAAAAACAGGTGGCTTTAGACGGGGGATTTCTTGTGAAGGCTGAAAAGGCCGATCAAGGCCCCTTGCTGATTTCATTTTTCACCAGGCAAACGATAAATCCCAAGGATTTTTACTCATTTAATCAGGAGTTTTTGACTTTGCTGCGGGCAGGGCTTCCGGTTGTTATCGCCCTGGACGGCATTATTGAAAAACAGACGGAAAAGTTTTTTTCCAGGACTTTAAAAACTATCCGGGATGATATTTCCGGCGGAGAATCGATTTCCACTGCCTTTGAAAAACATGAAACTATTTTTTCACCTCTTTATATCGCCACTCTGAGGTCCGGGGAGGCAAGCGGGAACATACCCGATGCCGTGGAGGAATTCCTTGTCTACTTTGAACGATCCATTCAGATCAAGCAAAAAATAAAAACGGCTTCCGTATATCCTATTATCCTGGTTTGCTGTTCTATTTTTGTGGTAATGTTTTTAATGATTTTTGTGGTGCCCACCATCACCGGCACCTTTGTCTCATCCGGGTCAAAATTGCCGCTTTTTACCCGGATATTACTCGATTTCAGTGATTTGATCCGGAACTATTTTCTGCTGGGGGGTGGCGGCATTATTTTACTGATTTTGGGGATTTCCTATTATCTAAGATCGGACCAGGGCAGATTGAATTTTGATACCCTTTATCTGAAACTGCCGTTTCTTGGTAATCTGTCCGTTCTCTATTCCACCTCTCTTTTTACCTCTTCTCTTTCAACGGTTCTCATGGGGGGGCTTCCCCTGAACCAGGCATTGCATATTTCAAAGGGCGTCATTAAAAACAGGTTTATGCTGGCGGGCATAGAAAAGGCCATACGCTCCATTGAACAGGGCAGGGGCTTTGCCCAGGCATTTGGTGAGTATAGTACTTTTCCGGACATGGCATTGAGAATGATGGCGGCAGGAGAAGAGGGCGGGGGACTTGAAAAAGTATTAAAGGATATTGCCCGGTTCTTCGATAGAGAGGTGGAGGGTAAGCTTTCAATATTGACCTCCACCATTGAGCCTGTTCTCATGGTTTTAATGGGGTTTATCATCGGGTTTATCATGCTGGCCATGTATATGCCTATTTTCCAGATGGCAGGAGCCCTTGGGTAAAAAATGAAATATTTTAATTTAAAGAAAAAAAAGAAAATTGGTCAATTGGCGGTGGAGCACGGGTTTATGACCGAGGAGCAAAAGACAACGCTTCTTGCCCGGAAAAATATTTCCGGGCGGATGCTGGGACAGCTTTTTATTGAAGAAGGACTGATCAATGATGAGCAGCTTGCCCAATTGATCGCAGAACAGTTTTCCTGCAAATATGCCAGGATAGACAGCATGAATGAACCTGAGCTGTTAAAACTTTTGAACCTTGATTTTATTGTAAAGAACCGGGTCGTTCCCTTCAGCTTTGCTGAAAATCATCTTGTTTTTGCCGTGGCAGACCCCATTGACTATTTCAGGGTGATTGAAGAAGTTGAAATTTTATTGGAGTATGATTTTTCTTTTGTGATTGTCAGTCAAAAAAAATTAAATAAATTTCTTAGGAAACTTGACACCTCCAGGGATCTTAGCAGTGTCTCCGAAGAGATGCGGCTGTCTGTGGTAAAAAAAGCTGACAATGGCGATTATGAAATCTCCTTTGAAAAAGTGGATTCAGAAGAGAGTCCTGTGGTGAAGCTGGTGGATTCAACCATTTTGGATGCCATTAACAAAGCGGCCAGTGATATTCACTTTGAGGGCACGGTGCAGGGACTTGTTATCCGATATCGGATTGACGGCATGCTCCACCAGATTACCGATCCCATGGATATGGGGAAGATGAATCCTGTGATATCCCGGTTAAAGGTGATGTCGGAGCTGGATATTTCGGAAAAGAGGGTGCCCCAGGACGGCAGGTTCAAGTTAAAGATCAAGGACAGGTTTATTGATTTTCGAATCTCTGTTTTACCGACCATTTATGGTGAAGATGCCGTGGTGCGGATTTTGGACCAAAAACGGATGGCACCGGCAAAGGGTGAGCTGAATCTTACCGGGATGGGTCTTGCTAAAAATGAATTATACAGATTACGCCGGCAGATTAAAGCCCCCTACGGCATGTTTTTAATGACCGGGCCAACGGGCAGCGGAAAAACCACTACCCTGTACCGGGCATTATCCGAAGTAAAAACCAAAGACACAAAAATTATCACCATTGAAGACCCGGTTGAGTATCAATTGGAAGGAATTACCCAGATACCGGTGAATGAAAAAAAAGGACTGACATTTTCCAGTGGATTGCGCTCCGTTTTGCGTCATGATCCTGACAAAATTTTGGTCGGGGAGATCAGGGATCGGGAAACGGCACAAATTGCGCTTCAATCTGCTTTAACCGGTCACCTGGTTTTTTCCACCGTTCATGCCAACTCTTCTTTTGAGGTGATCAACCGGTTTATCCACATGGGGATAGAACCCTATAACCTTGTCTCAGCGCTCAATTGCATCGTTGCCCAGCGATTGGTCCGGGTGCTTTGCGACTGTAAGATTAAGCAAAAAATTTCATTGGAAACCCTTGTTGAATCCGGGCTTGATCCGGAAAAATTTAAAAATATTACGCTTTTCGATGCTTATGGGTGTGAAAATTGCAAAGGGACAGGGTATAAGGGCCGGAAGGCAATTATTGAGCATGTTGAGCTGGACGGAGACCTTAGAGAAATGCTTATCAAACAGGTTTCAAGCTCTGTTCTGACAAAATATGCCCGGGGCAAAGGTGTTGTATTTTTAAGGGATGCTGCCATTAATGAAGTGATGAAAGGGGTTACCTCCCTGGAAGAAGCCAACAGGGTGACCTTTATTCATCAGAAAGATACAAGATGAAATTTTTTCCCAGTAACAGTTTAAAAACAGGCATTGAAATTTCCCAGGGAAATATTAAATCTGCCCTGCTCCTAAAAAAAAAGGAGGGGATTTTTATTAGAACCTTATCCCTTGTCAATATCCCGGAGGAGACCCTTAAACCCTCTTTTAAGATGGAAAATATTATTGATGAAAAGGCATTTCATTCCTGCCTGAAAAAATGCCGTAAAGAGATTGAATTTAAAAAAGCCGGTGTTGCACTGCCCGATGCTTCCATTAAAGTTCTCATCAAAGAGTTTAATGACCTGCCCAAAGGAGCCCGGGAAATCAATGAGCTAATTTTATGGACCGTTTCAAGCTCTTTACACCTGGATGTTGACCAAATACGGGTTTCCTGGAAAAGCATGGGCAGAAACCTGGAAAACAAACATGTCTTTCTCATTGCCCTGGGGATGGATGATGTTTTGGCCCAATATGAAAAAGCATTCAAAAGAGCCGGCATCACAGCTGAGGTGCTGGCACCTGCCGGTTTGAATCAATTTGATTTTTATTCGGCAATTCTTCCCCAAAAGGGAAGAATTGCCTATTTAGGCCTCTTTAATGACTTCTTGAATATCTTTGTGTTTGATGGGGGTATACCGATATTTTACAAATTGATTAAAAAAGGTTTTTTGAACAAAAAACATTCCAGTGCCATTGAGGATATTGATTTATTGATTCAGTATTTTTTTACGGAAAATCCAGACTTTGAAATTGAACGGTTCTACATCGCATCCCATATGAAATCCGTGGTCCAGGTTCAGCTAATCCTGCAGGACATGGGGCAGGCTGAATTTACCCTGATGGATGAAGAGCAGTTCATTGATTTTGAAACAAGCTCAACTGCAAATGCAGGTCCAATGCCGCTGCCGTTTTATTCAGGGGCTTTTGGCGCCGCAATGAGTTCCTAAAGGATAACAAAAAATGACCCCTTTAAACATAAATCTTGCGGCAGTCAAAAAATTTCCAAGGGAAATGCTTTTTGGCTTTATGGCTGTATTAATTTTTGCCACTGCAACCCTGACAACGGTCACCCTACAAGAATATAAGGCCAATAATACTGTTTTGAGGGTGTCTGAAAATTGGATTAAAGAAAATAACAAGAAGCAGGCCCAAAATAAACTTTTTGCCGAAAAAGCGAGTCCCGATACAAAGGAGTTTGAAAATCTCAAAAAGGATTTTTCTTATATAAAGGGTATTATAAATAAAAATATGTATTCTTTGCCACGGTTTTTGAGTGAGCTTGAAAAGCTCAAGCCTGAACGGGTGAATATCAATGAAGTGGGATTTGGTGAGAATCCAAAGGTGGTTACCCTTAAGGGGCGGTCAGATTTTGTAACGGCAGTTTCCTCTTTTTTAAATGCCCTGGACAAATCCCCTCGATTTCGGGTTGAATTATCAAAGGAAGAGATTCACGGGCAGGGGCAGATCGCTTTTGAATTAATGTTGGAATGGTTGGACGGGCCGGATGGAAAAAAAATATAAAATCATCATAGCTGTCTGTATAGTCGTCATCCTTGGCAACATTTATGCAAAATTTGCTGTCCTTGACGAACAGACTTATAAAATAGCCGTATTTCAAACGGTAATGTCTTCTTCCAGAAGCCAAAACCGGGTCAATATGGAAAAAAAATTAACCCCGGCTGAAAAAATGACATCAGATATGGAAAAAATTATCCGGCAAATTCCCCGGGCGCTTTCCTTTACCGAATTGGCCGCAAGAGTGAGATTTCTTATTGACAGGCACCAGCTTTCCGTGAAGGATTCTCTGGTCTTCAGACCTGAAAAAGCAGAAATGGCTGCCCTGGTAAAGTATCATACTCAATTTTCAGTGAATGGGAGTTATAAAAAAATTAAAGGATTTATATCGGACCTCCAGAATGTGCCGGGCCTTTTATATCTGGATTCGGTCAAAATAGCCAGGTCAGAGGAAAATGAGGCAGGGCTCAAGCTCAGCCTGGGGATAACCCTATTTTTTAAGCGAGGCAATTCATGACGACCAGCAGAAAAAATATGATTTTTTTTCTGGCTGCCGGACTCTTGATTCTGTCCATTGTATACAGGCTGCTCAATCCCTATGTGCAGCCCCGGGTGACCAGGCTGACCTATACGGGCAGTGTTCAATCTTCGGCAGTAATGAAAGATTCCCCTGCAAAGAAGTCTAAATCAAATGGTGCGAAGGGGCAGCTTGGAATTTTAAAACGAGTAAAAACCTCCCCAAGGGTGTATCGGGATTTGTTCGCTTTGTATAAATCACCCGAAACGCTCCAAAAAGAAAAGGCGGTTGTAACCCCGGCAGAACCTGCAGCTGCCGTTGAAAAGGATTCCATGGGCCAGGTTAAAGACTATATTGCCTCCTACAGATATTACGGAAGTTATCATAGTGGGGGTAAAAAGGCCGTTTTTCTATCCAAAAATAAATTGGTACTTGTTGCCAGAACAGGGGATCGCCTGGATGGAAAATATTTGATCGATGACATCCAGGATGATTTTATCAGGATTAAAGCATTGGAATTAAACGAAACAATAGATATTCACATAGGGGAGTTTAATGATGATTAGGAAGGCCTTGTTTCCAATGATGGTTTTAATTGCCTTTTTTGCAGGGTTGGTTTTGTTTCAGGGATGTGTTGCCAACACTGCAGAAAACATCAATCCCCAGAAATTGGCATTGGAAAAGGATTTTGATGGAGTGGTTCAGTATTATACCAAAGCCCATGAAGAATCCCCCAATGATCTTGAATTGAAACTCAAGCTCACGGCAGCAAAACAAAAGGCCTCCATGGCGCATATGCGCAAAGGTGAGGAACTAATATCAAAGAAGTACTACAGGGAAGCCATTGAAGAGCTTCAAATCAGTATTGCCTTTTATTCCTCCAATCACAGGGCCATTGAGCTGGTGGATAAAGTTAAAAAGATGAAAGAATCTTTTTATTATACCCAAAAGGGAAGTCAGCAGATAAAAACGGGTAGCTTTGACAACGCCAAAAAGTCATTTCAAAAGGCCATTGAGCTGGACGCGGGAAATGAGGACGCTAAATCTGCCTTTGCCAAATTTAAAAAAATGCCAAAGGATTTACCCGAGTACCGCCTTGACTTAAAAACAAATGCCCTCTTGTCCCTGAAATTTAAAAAAACCCCTGTCACAAATGTCTTTGAGATTTTATCCAAACTTGAGGGCATTAATTTTATTTTTGACAAGGATGTAAAAGAAACCAAAGTGACCCTGTTTACAACGGATGTCACTTTTGACAGGTTTCTGGATGTGCTGCTCAAAACAAATTCACTTCGAGCAAAGATGATCAACCAGAAGACCCTGCTGATTTATCCGGATACCCCGGCCAAGGCAAAGGAATATGATGAACTCTATGTTAAAACCTTTTATCTGTCCCATTTAAAAGCCAAAAACGCCATAGCGATTTTAACAAAAATTTTGAAAAGCAAAAATATTATTGCCAATGAAAAACTCAATGCCATTACCATCAGGGGCGAGAAAGGCAGTGTTGAAATGGCTGCCAGGCTCATTGAGGCAAATGACCGAATTCCTTCTGAAGTGGTTTTAAATGTTGAAATCATGGAAGTTACGAAAAGTAATGAACAAGAGTTGGGCCTGTCTATTTCTGATACCATTACCTTTGGGGTGAGTGAAGAAAGTGCCGGGATTACATATGACAGTGATTTTGGTTTTGCCGGCATGGCATCCTTTAGCGATATCAGCAAGATCACCAGCAAGGAATTGTACATGTCCCTGCCCACGGCCACCTTAAAACTGCTGAAAAAGGATGGAGACACACGGATTCTTGCCAAACCCCAGGTGCGGGTCAGCAGTTCGGAAAAAGCGACCATTCTCATCGGCGAAAAAGTGCCCCTGCGGTCCAACCGGAGTACCCAGACAGACGGATCAACCACCTATGATTATTTATACCAGGATGTCGGTGTAAAGCTTACCGTGGAACCTGTCATCAATATGTATGATCAAATAACCCTTAAAATGTATATTGAAATATCTGCCCTGGGCAGCAATGTGGGGACGGTGACAGATCCCCAATATTCCATCACTACTAGGACAACGGAAACGGTCTTGACCATCAATGATGGGGATTCTGTGATAATCGGCGGATTGATATCTGATACCGAAAGAGAAACCATCACAAAGATACCCTTTCTCGGAGATATACCGAGACTGGGCAGGCTTTTCTCGTCTGTGGCCAGTGACATTGAAAAGACCGATGTCCTCATGTCCATCACCCCCTTTGTTATTCGAAACCAGGATATCCCGGATTCAAACATCAGCGAATTCTGGTCAGGAAATGAAAATGAGGTGGCACTTGAGGAGTCGGTTGAGCAAACAATTGAACGAGCAACCAGCTTAAAAAAAGTCCCGGATGAAAATTTTATCCTGGTGGTTGGGGATGAGGCGTTTCTTCCCAGCGACGCCTATTTCAGTGTCCAGGTATACTCCAGCAAGGACCAGACAGATGCGGAAAACCGATCCTCTGAACTTGAGGGCATGGGATATAAAACCTGGGTCAGGCCTGCTGAAATTAAAGATAAGGGGACTTACTTCAGGGTTTTTGTTGACCAATATCCTTCTTATCAAACGGCGGAGACCGCCCGCGCTGAGATGTTAAACCAGGGAAGTTTTCCCCGAGACATCCATATAGTGGACAGGGCATATGTATATGGTGAATAATCAGACCGGTGTGACATTTATTGAGATGATGGCCACCCTTGCCATTATTTCCATTCTTGCCACGGGCATTTTACCCCTTTCCCAGGTGGTGTACAAAAGAACCAAAGAGATGGAATTGAAAAATAATCTCAGAATTATTCGACGGGCTCTGGATGCCCACAAGACCCTTGTGGATGAGAAGGTAATCCCAGTCGGCCCTGGGGCTTCCGGGTATCCGGAAACCCTTGAGATTCTGGTGGAAGGCGTTGATTTAAAAACAGCCACCGGGGAACGACGCAAATTTTTAAGAAGGGTTCCAAAGGATCCCATGGTTGAAGACGGGGAATGGGGGCTTAGATCCTATGCCGATGATTCGCAAAGCAGCATCTGGGGCGGGCAGGATGTGTATGATGTTTATTCTTTGAGTGACAAACAGGCCATAGACGGTTCCTATTACAGGGAGTGGTAGCCATGGACAATAATAACATGAACAATAACAAAGGCTATACCCTCATTGAAATGCTCACCGTTATTGCCATCATGGGAATTCTGGCGTCCATCGCCGTTCCCAGTTTTCAAAGGTCCATTGTCCGGTCCAGGGAAGCCTCCCTGCGAAACTCCCTGTTTGTCCTAAGGGATGTGATTGATCAATATTATGGGGATTTTGGTGAATATCCGGAATCATTGGAAATCCTGGTTGAAAAAAGATATATCAGGGAAGTTCCCATGGACCCCATTACAGGGTCTGTTGATACCTGGATCCTCATTGCCCCGGAAGGAGAAGAGGTCACAGGGATTTATGATGTCCACAGCGGGAGTGATAAAATCAGTTTATACAGCGGTCCCTACAATGAATGGTGACAAGGGGAATGGTGAGCGAGGGTTTACCTATATTTTTGCCCTGGTACTCATTTGTGTGACTTCAGTTTCCCTGATGGTCGCCCAAAAACAATGGAGCACCATTATGCAGCGGGAGCATGAGATAGAACTTCTTTACCGGGGAGAACAAATTTTAGCGGCCATTGAATCTTTTTACCAGAATTCTCCCGGCGGATCTAAGAGCTATCCCCAAAGTTTTAAGGTCCTGTTAAAAGACAATCGGTTCCCCAATTTAAAGCGGCATTTAAGAAAACACTATACAGATCCCATGACATCGGATGGTCGTTGGGGAATCATATATGACGGCAAGGGCAGAATAAAAGGGGTTTACAGCACAAGTTCCGATAAACCTTTAAAACAAGGCGGGTTCCCCGAACGTTTCAAATCTTTTGAAAAGAAAAAAAAATACAAACAATGGAAATTTGTCCATGACCCGGTAAAGGAGACGACTTCATGAAAAAGAAAATACTAGTTGCGGGTATCATCTGTTGTACCTCGATTTTTACTGTACCCGGTTTTGTAGCCACTGGCTTTTATACGCATGCTGCCCATGCATCCAGTATTTCAGATACCTTCTCGGAAAAATATAATTCTTTATATCCCTCTAAAAACAGTTCTGTAAATTCCGACTATCTCTTTGAACAGATTGCCCTTGGCAGCGAGTATACAGTAAGATTGCTGGATCAGATGAATGAACAAAATCTTTCCCTGGACGATAAGGTGGATGAAATAATTGAAAAGTTTGACATTCTAATCGATCAGAATCAGAAAATAATTGAGCTGCTGGAAAAACAAAAACGCCAGGGGAATGACCCATGAAAAAAGCCTTTATCCGGTTTGGGTTTAGGTCAGGGCCAACAGATGCAAATTGATTGGGGCTAATCAACCACATGAATGAGATAATTAACCTGAGAATAGAGCCGAAAGGTCGGGCATGGGGGGATTGAATCGGCAACACGTGTCATACCCCTGCAGAAGTTTGTGGTTGAAACTTTTGGACACTGCTAAATAAAAAAAACAGGATCAACTTAACGCTGACCCTGCTCGTTTTTGAATTATAAGCTGTTATTGTTAGCTTTTTTTTCTGGAGACTCCTGCAAGACCAAGAAGGCCGAGACCAAGGAGCATCATTGTGGCAGGCTCGGGAACAGGATTACTGTCAACCTTCAGTACCTCAGGAAGACCGTTGCATGCGACGTAGATTAACTGATAATCACCACCAACAGCTGTATAAAAGCTTGATGTGTCAACTGAGGTCGGGGCAGCAGAATTGACGAGCGTCGTCGACCCGTTTAAATACAGACTCACACCATCGTCATGTGTAATTTCTCCGAACGAGGCTGGACCACTCCAAGTGATATCCAGAACCGTGGTATCAGTAAAGCTACCGGAAGACATGAGGTGTCCGGCGATCCCGGTTGTATCTGCCAATAGAGTGCCACCCGCTGATTCTAAAAAAAACAGAATCTCGTTAATGCCACCGTCAGCAAAATCGATATCTCCAGTGTATCCTCCACTATAAAGTGCGGTAGTAGTGAGCAATGGGTTAGCCAAGTTTGCCTGAACCCCGGCTGCTCCACTATTGCCACCACCTTGGCCATAATACACATCGATATTGAAAGTGCCTGTGAGTGTCGTTGCTTGAGCTACGCCCAGCGTTAGAGTCATAGCAATTACCACAAATGCTAACTTTTTTAAAAACATCATAATACTTTTCTCCTCATTTTATAAAGGCAACCTGGCTATCTCTTTTTGAGACCCTTAGGCTTTCCTCCCCGGCCTCCAGCCGGTTTGGCTTTTTCTTTATGGTTTAATGTGGACTTTATAACAGCAATGTTTGTACCAAAGTAAAATTTTTTATAGGAATACCTCTCCCCTCTTTAGTACAGCGGGTTTTAAAACAATGATTTTTTTTGGGAGGGAGGAGGATTCCGTCGTGTTGGTACTTTTTTTCATCATAGTGTTACTTTATTTTCATAGTTGTGAAAAATTTTTACCAACGGCTGCAATCATTTTAAAAACAAAGTGTACAAGACGATAATTCTTGGATTCGGTTTTCTTCCCATTGATTTTTAGTGGGTTTTTGGGGTAATATGATCTATGCACTCAAATGTAAAATCACCCATACAATATTTAAACGATATCTCTGCATGGGTCTCGTGTGTCCAGGAGCAGGAGCAGCTGCCCCGGCTGATTGTGAATACGGCGGCCAGAATGATGCAGGCAAAGGCAAGCTCCCTTATGCTTCTGGATGAAGACGGGCAGACCCTCCGGTTTGAAATCACCACCGGTTCCAGGAAAAAAGAAATTAAAAAATTCCAGGTCAAACTGGGGCAGGGGATTGCCGGTTATGTGGCCGAGACAGGCATTCCTTTGCTTGTGGAAGATGTTTCCAAAGATCCAAGGTGGAACAGCCTCATAAGCAAAAACATTGATTTTAAAACAACCTCCATTGCCTGCTCTCCTTTGAAGATTGGTCCAGACATCATTGGGGTTCTTCAGATTGTGGACCGGAGGGACGGCCGGTTTTTCGATGGGGACGATCTGGATACCTTGAATGTGTTTGCCAATGTTTGTGCCAAGGCTATTTACAATTGCCGTCAGGTGGAAATCGTCAATCGTAAAAATATTGAACTGACGGAACAGGTGGCAGAGCAAAATCAGATCATTGGTAACAGCCGGGAAGTTAAAAAGGCTATTGCAGACGGTCTTAAAGTGGCCAATACAAAGGCCAGTGTGATGGTCCTGGGGGAAAGCGGTACCGGAAAAGAGCTGATGGCCCGGCTGATACACCTGGAAAGTGCCAGAAAGGAGTTTCCCCTCGTGATTTTAAATTGCGGTGCCCTCACAGAATCCCTGCTGGAAGATGAACTGTTTGGCCATGAAAAAGGTGCTTTCACCGGTGCCTCGGTCTTGAAGATGGGAAAGTTTGAACTGGCAGACAAGGGTACTATTTTTCTGGACGAAATAGGGGAAATGAGTCTGAACATGCAGACAAGGCTGTTGAGGGTGCTCCAGGAGGGGATTTATTACCGGGTGGGGGGCAGCAAACCTATTTGTGTAGACGTAAGGGTGATTTCAGCGACCAACAGGGATATTGAACAAGAGGTTCAAAAAAAAAGATTCAGAGAAGATCTGTATTATCGATTGAATGTGGTCCAGATAAAAAATCCGCCCTTAAGGGAGCGTAAATCAGATATCCTGTTGCTGGCCCATTATTTTCTTGACTACTTTAAAAAGAAGCAGGCGCGGTTGGACCTTGAATTTTCTGCCCGAACCCTGGAAGTCATCAGAACCCATTCCTGGCCGGGCAACATACGGGAGCTTAAAAATGCGGTTGAACGGGCCGTGATTATGTGCGAAGGTCCTTTGATATCACCCGAAGACCTGCCCTTTATCGTTGCCCAAAAAGAACAGGTTTCTTTTGATAAACAACAATTAAAACCGGCCATCAAAAAATTTAAAAAAAATTTTATCATCCACACCCTAGAATCAGTCCAGGGCAATAGGACAAAGGCGGCAAAAATTCTTAATATTCAGAGAACCTATCTTTCCCGTCTGATTTTAGAACTTGAGATCAAAGGGATTTAAGAATCTCATTTGCGTCTTTGGCCCCGGGAAATTCCTGGCTCAATGCCAGGGATTTTTCAAGTTCTTTCTTGGCTAAAAGGATATCCCCTTTTTTGTGGTAGGCAAGGCCCAGGTGGTAATGGACGATTGGGTTGTCCGGAAGTTTTTTTAAACTGTCAATAAATTCACCCACGGCATTGCCGTAGAGTTCTTTTTTATAGTATGCCAGCCCAAGGGTATCCATTACAGAAGGGTCATTGGGAAACTTTTCCTTGGCAATCTTTGCATATTTCAGGGCATCGTCGTAGTTTTCCGTGCGGTCAGCCAGCAGATAGGCCAGATTGTTTGCCGCAGGGGCAAAATCAGGGTTTATCTCCAGGGCTCGCCTGTAATGGGTTTCCGCCTTGCTAAAGTCTTCCTCCATCTCGTATATGGTTCCCAGCATCATGTGGGGGGCGGCTATGTCCGGATTTTTATTCAGGATCTCCGTGTATTGGTGTTTTGCTCGTTTCAGGTCTTTTTGAGAGATTAAAATCTGTGCAAGGGAACCATAGGATTTCAGATAATCAGGATCGATTTCAATGGCTTTTTCATAGGAGGCGCTGGCATTGTCGAGATCTTTTTGTGCCATGTAAATCGAGGCCTGGATATTGTAAACAAATGCCATGACTCTTTTATTGTCTTTGGCGATGATCAGCTGCTGCTCGCAGAGAGCATGGGCCTTTTTAAAGTTTTTTTGGAGGCCATGGTTTCTTACTCTTAAACTGAAGACGTCGATGAGGTTATTGTCGATGTCATGGGCTTTTGCAAGCAAGACTTCCGATTTGTCATATTGTTTCTGGATGGAATATAAAGTGGCCAGGCGGTAGTATGCCGAAGGGTTTTCAGGATTTTGTTCCATCAGTTTTTTGTAGTCCTGCTCGGCTTCCTTAAACTTTTTCATGTTCAATTGGGAATTGGCCCGGATCATCCGGGCCTGGTAAATTGAGTCGTTCTTTTTCAATACGTCAGAGGTGGCTTTCACGGCAAGGTCAAAGGAGCGCTGGCGAAAATAGACCTCTGCAAGGAGTATCCGGGCCCTGATGTCATCGGGTTTGAGTTTAACGGCCTTTGATACCGAGGCGGCTGCCTTGTTGATATTGCCAAGCCCCATATAGCTCAGCCCTTTAAAATAATGAACTCCAAAGGAATCGGGTTCTTCCTTTTCAAGTTCTTCCAGGATCCGGTTGGCTTCTTTAAATTCTTTTTTAAAAACAAGGATCTCGCAGTGAAGCATGCGTGCAGGGGTGAAATTGGGTCTTTGCTCCAGGATTTCAGCCACTCGTTTTTCTGCGGGTTCCATATTTTTCTTTTGATACTGGAATCGTGCCAGGGCCAGTTTGGGGGTGATGTCTTCGGGATCAATGGTGATGGCTTCTTCGTACAGGGTCAGGGCTTTTTCATCCTGGCCGGTGGCAGCGTAAAATTTTGCAAGGGTCAGATAGGGCATGACCGTATCCGGGGAGAGGTCAACGGCTTTTTTGTAAGCTGTTTCTGCCTGGTTTTTTTTCTGCACCTTTAAATAAAAATTTCCCAAAACCATCTGGTGGTCGGCAGTGTCGGGATTTTCCAGGGCAATCAGTTTCAGCTGTTCTTCGGCTTTTAAGAGATCTTTCTGGCTGATGTAAAAGCTGAACAGCATCTGTCTTGGCTGGACTGCATTTGGAGCTGCAGCCGCAGCTTTTTGCAGGAGAGACTCTGCCTGGTCAAATTTTTTCTGAAAACTTTTGAGTCTGGCCAGTCCCTGGAGGGAGGGGATATGATCTCCTTGAATACCGAGGATTTTTTCATAGACCTTTACCGATGCGTCCAGCTCTTTTTGAACGGATAGGATATTGGCCTGTAAATACAAGGCCTCGATATTGTTTTTATCCTGTTCCAGAATTTTTTCTATCCGGGATTTTGCTTCATCTATCTTTTTGTTTAGGAAATAAAATTTTGAGAGGTTAACCAGGGCCGGGATATTGTCAGGAGCGATCTCTTCCACTTTTGAATAGGCACTGAATGCCTGCCTTCCCTGGCCGAGCATCATTGAGGTGTCCCCAAGTTTCATCAGGGCGTCCACATACCGGTTGTCTATCTGGATGGCATTTTTAAATTCTATTTCAGCTTTCTTATACTCCTTTGCCTCAAAATATTCGTTTCCTTTGTTAAAGTGACCTATCTTTTTTTCCTGGTCACTTGCACACCCCATGGCAAAAATTAACAGGGCTAAGGTAACTGAAATGAGTCTTATACGAATTTTCATGAATTGCCTCCGGATATATTTAAAATAGTGGGCAGATCGTTATTTTTTTGAGAATACCATTCAATGCGTTTACTCATATTACGGGAGATTGATATTTGTCAATTAAAACCTATAATAAAAAAAATTTAAAGACTGGGATTCAGCACTTCAATCTCAACCCGCCGGTTCATCATTCTGCCCCAGGCTGTATTATTACTTTCGATGGGATTTTCGCTGCCCAATCCTTTGATTTCCATCTGATCCGTCATTGCACCTTTGCCAAGAAGAAAGCTCTTCACAATATTTGCCCTGAATTCAGATAATTTTTGATTATATTTCTTATACCCCTCGGAATCTGTATAGCCGGTAATCAATACCTTTGCTTCAGGACTCATTGCCAGAATATCTGCAAAGGTTTCCAGACTGTCAAAACCAGATTCGGTAAAATCATTGGTATTATATTTGAACCTGACGATTACTTTTTCTTTTGGCAGGGGTGGAATTATTTTGTCTATTTCAAACTTAATTGGGTCATTTCCAACCACCTGGATGGGTTGTACCGATAACGTTTCAGCTGATTTCGCTGTTTTAGCGGGTTCTATTATTTCAGTGGGGACTGGTTTTGAAATAATTTTTTTGATTTCCTGTTTTTGGAAATTAACGGTTTCGTCCCTATTCTCTTTTTCAATGGGCGTGGGCTTTTTTATTGCCTGGTTTTGTTTTGATGAGGGCTCAAAATAGATTTTTAAGGAATCGGGTATCAGCGGCATCATTTGATTTTTTAAAACAATGAGGCGGCCATTTGTCGCTGATAGCGAATGTTTAAAATGATCAGGAAAAATAAAATACCATGAACCGATAACAATTAATACAAAGGCTATTCCCCAGACCATGGAGGATCTGCCTTTTTTTTGTAAATTTGCCGGTTCTTTGGGAATCGGTATATCTGCCCGGGGTTTTATCACCGGAACCGGCCTGGAATATTCTGGGGTGAAACCGTTTATATCCCGGTTTCTGACGTGGGCAGGGATTTTCAATTCCTTTGCACATTCTCTGACAATATGACGATCAATTTCTTTTTTTTCTTTTACATAGCCTGACAAAAGGGAGTGATCACAGATAATATTGATCCGGCGGGGAAATCCGCCTGAGTACATGAATATTTCCTGTACAGCAGCGCTATCAAAAATGGTTTGGGTGGTTCCTGCCACCTTTAGCCGGTGTTTTATATATTCAGAAGTTTCGTCCGGGGTCAGGGGGTCAATGTTGTAATTTAATGTCAATCGCTGCCTTACCGCCCTGTTCTGCTGTTGATTAAGGAATTCATTGAACTCATTTTGCCCGACAAAAAAAATATTTATCAGCTTTGCATTGGTTTTCTCGATATTGGATAAAAGCCGGATCTCTTCCAGCATTTCCTGGGTTAAGAGTTGGGATTCATCGATGATGAGCAATACTTTTTTTTTGTTCGCATGGGCGTCCATTAAAAAACGTTTAAAATGGACCAGAAAAGTTCCTTTGGCGGTAAACTCCCTGTCCATGCCGAATGACAGGGCAATAAAATTGAGAAAATCCATTTTCTCAAGGCTTGGGTCCGGAACCGAAGCAAAGATTATGTCCTCACTCAAACTTTCAATTAATGAATTGATCAAAGAGGTTTTTCCGGTTCCCACGTCTCCGGTTAAGAGAAGAAACCCTTTATTATCCAGGATGCCGTATTTCAGGGTGGCCAAGGCCTCCTTGTGTTTCTCGCCAAACCACATAAATGCGGGATCGGAACTAATCTGGAAGGGTTTTGAATGCAGATTGTAAAAAGAGGTATACATGAATTTAGCCTATAAGCTGTGAAGAAACTCCATATCTTTTAGTTGGGTGTTTTTAGTGCCGATGACAACCACTTCAATCCTGTTTTCTAATTTTCTAAAATAAAGACGTCCATTATATGCGAATAATACTTCAAGACAAGTTGTTTTATGCTTTTTACCTGAAAAAACCTTGCGTTTAATAATGACATTTTCAGGGTTCTGGTCCAATTGGTGGATCATTTCTTCCGCCTTGATCTGCTGGTCTTCGTTCAGACCGAGTAATCCGGTCAGGGCTTTTCTGTTGATTTCAATATTTTTATACAGCACTGAAAACAGCTTTGCCAGAAAATCAAATTCATTTCGCCTTATTTTCGATCCTTTCCTTCTCTCATATTTTTGAAGGGTGGATTTAAGTTCATCAATTTCGTTTTCCCTGCTTTTTTTCAGTTCGATAAATGTGTTAAGCTGTTCTTCAAGGGATAGTATTTCCTCAAACATCTCTTCTTCGTTGATTTTTGTTTTTTCTTTATCTGTCTGGTATTTTGTATTGAGTACCTTAATATTTTCAAACAATCCTTGCCGTTCTTCCGTTAACCCTTCGAGAATTTGTTGATGAAACTGGTCCTTTTCCTTGAGATTCTGGATGAGGTCATGTTTGGACTGACGATCCCGGGCAGCTTTGGAACTGCCGATTTTATAGAAGATGAAAAAAATTGTTAAAGAGAGGACCGAATACAAAAACAGAATAATGTTGGCTATTTTTGATCCGTGATTCAGATTAATGTGCGTTGTCACTGTCAGGTCATTGTTCAGCAGTTCAAAATTTTTATTGGCAATGATTTGTGAATTATAGTCCTGGTGTATGTTATTGGTCAAAGAATCTGTATTGCGATAGAGGGGGTAGATGATTTTCCCCTGTGCGGTGGTAACCTGGATGGTGATTTCAAGGCCGGTATAGTGTATCAGGAAGTCACGTTTCTGATAGGCCTCAATATTTTTGGCGATTTGCTCTTCCAGTTGAATCGTTCCGTTTAACAAGGGCCTGGAATCTCCCACCATTATATTTTGAACTGCTTGCAGATAATATCTGTCCAGGTATTTTTGGGAAACGCTTATGGTAACAATATATAGAAGCGGGGTTAGTATGAGGCATACAACGGCAATTTTTAATGGAAAAAACTTCATAAACTCACCAAGCTTCATATGGTCAATCAAAGAGACGATGCCTGACCATATATCAGAAAATACTAATTTTCAAGAATTTAAGTATTGTGGTTTATTATGGGGACACCTTACTTAATTATTGACAAGGACCTTTATGACAATAATTTTGTTTTTTCCGATTCCGACGATCCGGTACAAATAAACATCTGCAATGACGACACTTTTTTTTATTTTTCTCATTCACAACATGTCTCCAGATAGGATCAATAATTAAAGTACATGATTGTGCCGGGGAAAAAATCCCTCTTACTTGTACAAAAGACTGGACAGGTATAAGTATATCTATTATACTTGTACAAAATATTGAACAAGTATAATAAATTAGATAAATCAGGAAGATATTATGAGAATTATAAATTTCAGCGAAGCAAGAAACAATCTAAAGTCAGTATTGGATCAAGTTATTGATGATGATTTTATTACCATCATTTCATGTAGATATCATTACTAAATATAAAAAAATCGGGATTGGTCTTAACGTCACCAGCCCTGGAACAATTTTGTTGACCGACAGGTAAAATTATTCCGGGGGCCTCCTTTCAAAAAATAAAAAATTATTTTTTGAATTTCGTATCGAACTGTAACGGCAGTGGTTTACCAATTCTTATATTATTAAAATCTGGATGATTAATACCAACCCATTCCAAGACATCGTGAAATCAATGAAATCCTTGCCAAAATTTCTGCAAAGGTTTTCAGCGTTTCAAAACCAGCTTCCGTAAAGTTATTGGTATTATATTTAAACCTGACGAATTTTTCTTTTGTCAGCGGCGGAATCGGGTTTTCCAGCTCAATCCCCTCAAAAGAGCGGGAATTTTTTAAGAATTCAATTGACATTATAGTTATTGTGAAGATATATCATTTATAGAACGACGTTCGATAAATGATCAACTCTCTATTTTATTTAAATTGCTTGGAAACTGGAAGAGGAAAACCATGGGTGTAAAAGAAAGACGAGCGCTTGAAAAGCAGATGAGACGCAATCAGATTCTGGATGCGGCACGAAAATTATTAATCTCCCAGGGGCTTGAGAATATTTCCATCAGTAAAATTTCCAAGGAAGCCCAGCTGGGGGTTGGCACCATCTATTTTTATTATAAAAATAAAGAAGAAATTTTCATCGCCCTCCAGGAAGAGGGACTGGGATTTCTATTCTCGGCTATCCAGCAGATCCAGGGGAAACAGCTGAATCCCAGGGAAAAACTTAAAGAGGTTGCAGCTGCCTACTATAACTTCAGTCAGAATCAACAGGAGTATTTTAATATCATCAATTATTTTTTGTCATCTCCCCGGATTTTTTTCCAGGAAGAACAAAAAAAAATGATCGATATGTCGGGCAATAAAATTTTGATGGTGATTGAGACGATTATACTGAAAGGGGTTGAAGATGGTTTTTTTCTTGAAGAAGATCCCAGGAAATTTTCAATTCTGTTCTGGGGGATGATTCACGGGTTGATTCATTTTAAAAAATTGGAACATACCACCCTTCAAAACGAAAATCACCTGCTTGTTTTCCAGTACAGTGTGAATAAGCTGATTCAAAGTATAATAGTGCCATAATACATGTAAATTTAATCCATTTAGGCAAGAGGGGGACAATGTGCAGGAATTAAAAAACAAAACTGCATTGATAACAGGAGCTGGTAAGAAATCCGGTATCGGGTTTGCCATGGCCCAAAAGGAGTAAACATGGAAACAATTACAGGTGCAGAACTGGTAGCACAGGCATTAATTGACAAAAAAATAAAACATATATTTTCATTGAGCGGCGGGCATATTACCCCTATTTACCAACACCTTGAGGGATCAGATGTAAAAATTTATGATACCCGCCATGAGCAGTCTGCGGTTTTTATGGCCGAAGCCTGGGGAAAAATGACCAGAAGGGCAGGGGTGGCAATGGTGACAGCAGGTCCTGGATTTACCAATGCATTGACCGGGGTTGCCAGCGCTCATTTTTCCAATACGCCCTTGGTGTTGATCGCAGGGTGCGTGGGACTGGACAATAAGGAAAAATTAGATCTCCAGGACATGCCCCAGGAGGCGGTCATCAAACCCATGGTCAAAAAAGCCCTTGTCTGTATGAAGGCGGAACGGGTCATCGAATATGTGGACATGGCCTTTAGAATTGCAGAAAGCGGAAGACCTGGGCCCGTTTATCTGGAATTTCCCATCGATGTGCTTAATGCCCCGGTGGATAAAGCGGCTGTGCGCCGCACCAATACCTGTGTCTCCTCCCATCCGTCAGATCCTGCCAAGGCCAAGGATTTGATGGAGATGATTCAGGCGGCTGAGAAACCTTTGGTGATTGCCGGAACCGGTGCCTGGCAGTCCCATGCAGAAGCAGAGCTTAAAACTTTTATTGAAGCCACGGGAATTCCACTTTTTACCTCACTTTCCGGCCGGGGTGTTTTATCGGATACCCATCCCCTATGCTTTGAAGGTGCACTTGCCATCCGTCCCGGCGGCGGATTTGCAGCCTATATCGAAACCGATCTTGTCATTATTTTAGGGACTAGAATATCCCTTTATTATATGTTTGGGGATGTCTTTAACCCGGCCGCAAAAATTGTCCAGGTGGACATTGTGCCCGAAGAGATCGGCAGGAACAGGAGTGTTGATCTGGCCATTGCCAGTGATATAAAAGGGTTTTTAACCCACTGCAATGCCTTGATTGAAAAGGATAATGCAAGCTCAGTGTTGACAGAGAAATTTTCTCCCTGGATAGACACACTGAACACGGCCCATGAGCAGGGAAAATCCTTTGCCCAAAATGACTGGGTTTCGGATAATATTCCCATTCACCCCATGCGTCTTGCAAGGGAAATTAATGAATTCATGGACAGAGAAGATGACGTTGTGGTGGCAGACGGCGGGGATACCACCACCTGGCTTGGCATGACACGGACCTTAAAAGTTCCCGGCACCTATCTGGATTACGGAATTTTCGGGTCCCTTGCGGTTGGGCTGCCCTATACCAATGCCGCCAAATTGTTGTACCCGGACAGCCGGGTGATCCTCATGACCGGAGACGGGTCCGTGGGGTTTAATTTCATGGAGTTTGAAACAGCCATTAGAAAGAATCGGCCCATCGTCGTGGTGATTTCCAATGATCTGGGGTGGGGGATGATCCGGCACAGCCAGGAAATCAGAATCGGCCATGCCATAGAGGGGGGTACCTTTATTGGTAAGGTTGACTATCATAAAATGGTCGAGGCCATCGGGGGGAAAGGGTATTTTGTGGAAGATCCCAAGGATATCAGGCCGGCCCTTGAAGATGCCTTTGCCTCGGGCAAAGTCTGCTGCATCAATGTGATGACGGATCCGACCACCGTAAGCCCCGCCAGTATGGCATTGGCCAATGTAGGAGCATACAAAGCATAGACTAAAATTTTCTTAAATATTTTCCAAAGATGAGGGGGACACGCGTATGGATCCTGTTACACTTGATCAGGTGCGATTGAATTTCAACCCGACTGGTATTGCCATCATTAATGCGGCCATTGGACTCATGATGCTGGGTGTTGCCCTGGAATTGAGAATAGAAGATTTTAAGCGAATAATAAGAAGCCCTAAGGCGCCTGCCATAGGGCTTGTTGCCCAATTTTTGCTGCTGCCGGCCTTTACCTTTCTTCTAGTCCTCGTTATCAAACCCTATCCCTCCATCGCCCTTGGTATGATGCTGGTGGCTGCCTGTCCCGGGGGGAATCTATCCAACATTGTCACCTATCTGTCCCAGGGAAACACGGCTGTTTCCATCAGCATGACGGCTATTTCAACAGTTGCCGCCATTGTGATGACCCCCTTGAATATTTCTTTTTGGGGGAGTATGAATCCTGCCACTGCTGCTATTATGAAACAGGTCAGTCTCAACCCTGCCGATGTGTTTGTCACGGTTTTTCTGATCCTTGGGATTCCCTTGATTGTGGGAATGAGTCTGGGCCATTATTTCCCTGGGCTTGCAGACAAGGTTAAAAAACCCTTTAAGATATTTTCCCTGGTTTTTTTTATTATCATTATTTGTGGTGCCCTGGCTGCCAATTGGCAAAATTTTCTTACCTATATCGGGCTTGTGGTCTTTGCCGTTCTGATCCACAATGCCCTGGCATTGAATATCGGCTATTGGTCCGCCAGAATTGTCGGGCTTCCGGAAAGGGATTGCCGGGCGGTCTGTGTTGAGGTGGGAATCCAAAATTCCGCCCTGGGGTTGGTGCTGGTGTTTAATTTTTTCGATGGTCTTGGGGGAATGGCTATTTTGGTTGCCTGGTGGGGAATCTGGCATATTATTGCAGGGCTTGTGACGGCCTTTATTTTTACCCGAAAGAAATTACCTAAAACAGAGGTGGTCCATGATTAAAAGATCCTTTGAAAATAAAGTAGTCCTGGTGACAGGTGGTGCTTCTGGAATTGGACTTGCCACCTGCCGGGAATTTGCCAAGATTGGCGCAAAAATTGCCATGCTCGACATGGATGAGCCCATGCTGGATCTCCGAAAAACAGAGTTTAAAGAGTTGGGGGTTGAGATCCTGACCCTGGTTTGTGATGTGACAGACGTTTTGGCCTGTGAAAATGCCGTTGAAAAGGTAATCAGCCATTATGGTGCCATTGATTTGTTGTTTAACAATGCCGGTATTACCCAGAGGGGATTGTTTGAACGAACAAAGGTTGCGGCCATTGAACGGGTTATGGCCGTTAATTTTTACGGGTCCTTGTATATGACCAAGGCAGCGCTTCCCAGCCTGATTGCGCAACGAGGGATGATCATTGTCAATGAGTCTGTGGCAGGGGTTGCACCGCTTCTGGGGAGATGCGGTTATTGTGCCAGTAAACATGCCCTCCACGGGTTGTTTACCTCCTTGAGATGTGAAATGAAGCACAAGGGCGTCCATGTGATGATTATTTGTCCCGGATTTATAAAAACCAACTTACAGGCAAGAGCCCTTGGCTGTGACGGTGAGATTGCCACCCGTGAACAGACCCGGGTGGGCAAACAGCAGACGCCTGAATTTGTGGCTCAAAAAATTCATCTGGGTGCCCAAAAAGAAAAGTCCATGATGGTCTTTACCATGATAGGGAAAATTGGTTATCTTATTTCCAGATTGGCACCCTCCCTGTATGAACGGCTGATGACACAACAGTTCCGGGAAGAATTGGAATAATCCTATTGTGGGGACCTATTGTATTGTGGGGACACCTTACTTAATTATTGGCAAGGACCTTTATGACAATAATTTTGTTTTTTCCGATTCCGACGATTGGGTACAAATAAACATCTGCAATGACGACACTTTTTCTTTTTTCTTTTTCTCATTCATAAATTAAAGTACATGATTGTGCCGGGAAAAAAATCCCTCTTACTTGTACAAAATACTGGACAGGTATAAAACTATCTATTATACTTGTACAAAATAATGAACAAGTACAATAAATTAGACAAATCAGGAAAATATTATGAGAATTATAAATTTCAGCGAAGCAAGAAACAATCTAAAGTCAGTATTGGATCAAGTTATTGATGATGCTGATTACACAGTAATTACCCGTCGTGACTCTGAAAATGCTGTTGTTATGTCATTAGAAACCTTTAATAGTCTTATGGAAACATTTTATCTTCTCAGGTCACCTGCCAATGCTGCCCATTTAACAAAATCAATTGAACAATTTAAAAATGAAAAAGTCCAAGAAAGAGAGCTAATAGATGAGTAGGAAATTAGCTTGGACTGATGAAGCATGGAAGGATTACATATATTGGAAGGCACAAGACAAGAAGACACTCAAACGAATCAACAGGCTCATTAATGATACAATGAGGCAACCATTTGAGGGCATAGGAAAGCCTGAACCTTTGAGAGAAAATCTATCTGGTTTTTGGTCACGAAGAATTGATGACACTAATCGATTGGTTTATGCTGTTGATGATGATTTTATTACCATCATTTCATGTAGATACCATTACTAAACTATAAAGAAATAAATTGTACTTTTCAACAGTAGTCTTGCTTACGCAAATATCTATTACTTCTGGGATTTTTTTTAGTCGGTTTTCTACCGCCACCCGTTTCTCGCTCCGTATCAAGATCGACCCTTAATACCGCTGGCTCGGGCGATTTCTGTCATACCACGCCCGCAAATGACCAAAGGCGGAAAAAGAGAAGGGGCAGGCAGGCACCCGGCAGAAAACACCAAAGTACCATATTCAACCCGGTTGAGACATGACCAGGTTGAATGGTTAATTAAAGAAAGGTTCTGTAATCGACCTTTAATACGGCTGCAAATAATTTGGCATTCTTTTTCCCAATAGGACGGTTGCCTCTTTCCATTTCTGAAATATGCCTTTGAGGTATCCCGGTTAATTTAGAAAGCTCGACTTGCGTCATTCCCTCCTTGTGACGACCACCTGCCAAGCTGGTTCCGGCTTCGTTTCCTTCAAATTCTACGAAAGCTTCCCGCCAGGGGATCGAATCGTTTTTCGACGTTCTAAAACCCAGTTTTTCTAAGGCTGCGATAGCCTCCTCTCTTTTCTCTGCCGGACCTTCAAAAAGAAGGCTGACCTTAGTATGGGGATTTTTCGTGTGTTCCAACATAAGTCACCTCCACTATTTTAATTTTTTTGTCGCTTATTTCCCATACAACGACATAAGTTGGATTACCTATTTTTAATATGGCAGTGATAAAGGTTATTGCTAAGCTTGCCATAGTTTCTCCAATTACCACGAGCAGGGCCGGACAGTTCAATTTCTCTAAGTAATACGAATAAAGATCGTCGCACTGACTTCGGTAATTTAGGTATCGCTTTAGAAACCTTTTTTGTTATATCTACTGTCCAGTTCATGGTTCTTAATATACTATTTTTTAGTATAAAGTCAACTTTCCCCCCTCCCCACGTATACGTGTGGGCAACTTTTTTGATCATACAGTGGATTTGTTCTCCAGCAATAAAACCATCTAAAAGCCAGCGATGAACTGTTCCAGGGGATACACCAAGGATCTCAAAGTCTTAAGACTCATTGGAAGGGCCTGAGCGTATTTGTCGAACACCCGGAAGTGCCTATGGATAATAACCCAGGAGAAAAATTCATCCGAAACCCTGTGACAGTGCGTAAACAAAATCTTTCCCGCCCACCTGAAACAGAGGTGGTCCATGACTAAAAGATCCTTTGAAAACAAAGTGGTCCTGGTGACAGGTGGTGCTTCTGGAATCGGGCTTGCCACCTGCCGGGAATTTGCCAAGATTGGCGCAAAAATTGCCATGCTCGACATGGATGAGCCCATGCTGGATCTCCGAAAAACGGAGTTTAAAGAGTTGGGGGTTGAGATTCTGACCTTGGTTTGTGATGTGACAGACGCCTTGGCCTGTGAAAATGCCGTTGAAAAGGTAATCAGCCACTATGGTGCCATTGATTTGTTGTTTAACAATGCCGGTATTACCCAAAGGGGATTGTTTGAAAGAACAAAGGTTGCGGCCATTGAACGGGTTATGGCCGTTAATTTTTACGGGTCCTTGTATATGACAAAGGCAACTCTTCCCAGCCTGATTGCGCAACGAGGGATGATCATTGTCAATGAGTCTGTGGCAGGGGTTGCACCGCTTTTGGGAAGATGTGGTTATTGTGCCAGCAAACATGCCCTCCACGGGTTGTTCACCTCCTTGAGATGTGAAATGAAGCACAAGGGCGTCCATGTGATGATTATTTGCCCCGGATTTATAAAAACCAATTTACAGGCAAGAGCCCTTGGCTGTGACGGTGAGATTGCCACCCGGGAACAGACCCGGGTGGGCCAACAGCAGACCCCTGAATTTGTCGCCGGAAAAATTCTTCTGGGTGCCCAGAAAGAAAAATCCATGATGGTTTTTACCCTCATGGGGAAAATAGGTTACCTTGTCTCCAGGCTTGCCCCCTCCCTGTACGAACGGTTGATGACACAACAGTTCAGGCAAGAATTGGAATAAGATGTTGGTAAGATGATCAATGGTGTTCTCGGTCCAGCAAACTCTCATTTCGTCAGTTCAATTAAATACCCGTAGAAAAGTTAGGTGTAATGATGGCTGTACAAAATTAACTTTTCAAAAAAGTTTGGGGATAGATATTTATATTACCCTTGACTATGATATCAATAAGTAGTATCAATTATCCGTGAACAGTAAACACAAAAGAACATTGTCCGTCATCTTTTCAAAACCGATTCCAGGAGTCTTGGAATGGCGTAAAATTGAATCTCTTTTTATAGCTTTAGGTGCGGACATAATTGAAGGAAGCGGCTCAAGAGTTTCTTTCATTCTAAACGATGAAAAAGCCGATTTTCACCGGCCGCATCCGGGCAAAGAGGCAAAACAGTACCAGGTGAGAAACGCCAAAGATTTTTTAGACAAAGCAGGAGTTAAACCATGAATACACTTAATTACAAAGGCTATACCGCCAAAATTGAATTTGATCCAGATGATAATATTTTATTCGGTAACATTATTGGCATACAGGATACTGTGGGGTTCCACGGTGAATCTGTGTCTGAAGTAAAGAACGCCTTTCATGAAGCTGTTGAATTTTACCTTGAAAGCTGCAAAAAGGCCGGGCGCGAACCGAATAAACCATTTTCAGGGAATTTTGTAGTTCGGGTTGACTCAGCGCTTCACGGTCAGGTTGCTGCAGCCGCAGCCCACGCAGGGAAAAGTCTTAATAAATGGGTGGCAGATACCTTGACACAAGTTGTTGAAGCCCATGGTTGATGCCCGGTAATGGCATTTTTTGAGTTGTGCGGTAGCTGCTCAACTAAACGGTTTTAGATGTTTGGTTAAAATGAAATATTTGTACGGAATCATTCCGTATTTATTGACAAGGCGTTTCGTAAACACTATACTCTTGATTAAGTACGGAACTGCTCCGTACAAAAAGAAAAGAGGAGAACAACAATGCCTACCACTCGCTTTGATATGAGATTAGATCAAGAAATTAAAGCAAAAGCTGAAAAAGCGTCGGCCTTGCTTGGATTAAAAAGTCTCACTGAGTATATTGTCAAACTAATTGATGACAACGCAACCCAGGTGATTGCTCAACATGAAAGTATCATCGTTGAGAATGATATCTTTGATCTTTTCATTAGCGCTTGTGAGAAAACTCAAAAACCCAATAAAGCGCTGCTGGATGCGAAAGCTTTTGCCAAAGAACAAGGTATAAAATGAGTTGGGCTAAAGAATTCATAGAGCTTAACAAGGTTATCCATGACCGGGCTTCATTTGATTGCGGTGAAGCTGAATTAAATGAATTCATTCGAACTAAGGCTGCAAGGCATATGGCTGCCGGCATAAGCAGAACAATGCTATTACCCGCTTCCGTTCCACTTCCTGACGGCAAATACCCCATTTGTGCTTTTTATTCAATTGCACCTAGCTCTATTAGCAGAGAAACTTTGCCAAAAAAACTTATAAAAAAATTACCACGTTATCCTGTGCCAGTATTTTTACTTGCTCAGTTAGCTGTTCATTCAGAATATCATGATCAAGGTTTGGGGAAAATCACCCTAATAAAAGCGCTTGAATACTTATGGGAAATAAATTCTCACATGAGGGCCTTTGCCATTATTGTCGATTGCTTAAATGAAACTGCTGAGAATTTTTATTCAAAATACGGTTTTGAAGTATTGTGCTGCCATAAGAACAGGGTACGAATGTTCATGCCAA
Source organism: Desulfoconvexum algidum (assembly GCF_055382125.1). NCBI lineage: Bacteria > Pseudomonadati > Thermodesulfobacteriota > Desulfobacteria > Desulfobacterales > Desulfobacteraceae > Desulfoconvexum > Desulfoconvexum algidum. The sequence goes on from NZ_AP042394.1 coordinate 2,355,902, forward strand.
TGAAAATTGTAGGGCAATTATTTCAACAATAACATTCATATCATACCAGACATTCGATTTATTTCTGCAAGGAGAGCAACCACGAAAGAACAAAAAGTATATATCAGGAGGCCATGATGAGAAAAGAATATGATTTTGAAAATATGAAAGGCCGTAAAAATCCTTATGCTAAAAATTTGATCAATCTTTATTTACGAGACTGTGTTCAATCCAACAGAAAACTATCTTTAAACTGGACCCAATAGATTAGAATAATTTTAAATTCCGCTTTCATACGGTTTTCAAATTTCTTCAGGCCTTCTAAAATCAAAACGAATATGGTAAGAAATAAAGCTTATGATTAATACTATCTGCAAATAAGGATCTGTCATGGAAGAAAAGAAAGCGTCCCTGCCCAAGCCCCCCCAGATGAGCCCCTATGTGTTTACCTTTCTTTTAATGGGATTTGGTCTCTGGTGTTTTTGGGACGGATGGCTGACAAGTGATCCGGACATGGCAGACCATGCGCTGTTTAATCAGGTGTTGAGCGGTATATTGATTCTCTGGGCTATTTGGGATTTTTTCAAAGTCAAAAAACGCTATAAAACTGGGAAAAACAAGGAAAAATAATCATGTTCCCTTGAATCCAGTTTCTTCTGTCATAAATATTGCGGAAAACCTAAATAATAAAACTCCATATATCAACTTGAATTTATTTAATATTGTTATTATTTAATATTTTTTATTTGATTCTATTTGCAAATACTGCTAAATTTCCACCCTTAATTTTAAAATACAAGGATTTCATTTAAATGGGATCAGAAACAATAGACAAGACCCTTGATAAAAGCCTGCTAAAAGAAATCAATAAACGCAGAACCTTTGCCATCATCAGCCATCCGGATGCAGGCAAGACCACATTGACGGAAAAACTGCTGCTCTTTGGCGGGGCCATTCAACAGGCCGGCGCCGTAAAATCCAGAAAAATTGCCCGGGCAGCTACCTCTGATTTTTTGTCCATTGAACAGGAAAGGGGCATCTCGGTCAGCTCCTCGGTGATGAAGTTCAACTACAAAAATTATGAAATCAACCTGCTGGATACCCCCGGGCATAAGGACTTTTCCGAAGATACCTACCGGGTGCTTACGGCGGTGGATTGTGCCATCATGATCATTGACAATGCAAAAGGAGTTGAGCCCCAGACCCAAAAACTCATGGAAGTCTGCCGCATGCGCAATACTCCCATTATCACCTTTATCAACAAATTGGACCGGGAGGGGATGGAACCCCTGGATATTTTTGAAGATATTGAAAATAAACTCCAGATTGAATGTGTCCCTTTGACCTGGCCCATTGGCATGGGAAAACGGTTTAAAGGGGTATACAACCTGGAAAAAAAGGAATTGGGAATATTTTCCCCGGGATACAGCCCCAGGGACGATGACGGTATCCGCATAAATGACCTGGAAGATGTTCGGTTGGATGAATTGATTTCCCAGTCCCAGGCAGACGCACTCAGGGAAGACGTGGATCTGATAGCAGGAGCTTCAGAGCCCTTTGATCTGGATCTTTACCTGAACGGCACCCAGACCCCTGTTTTTTTCGGATCTGCCATCAACAACTTCGGGGTCAGAGAAATGCTGGACGCCTTTGTGAAAATAGCACCGCCACCCGGGGTGCGGCCTTCTGCCACAAGGGATGTGCATCCGGAAGAACGAGATTTTTCCGGCTTTACCTTTAAAATCCAGGCCAACATGGATCCCGATCACAGGGACAGGATCGCTTTTTTCAGGATCTGTTCCGGCAAATTTACCAAGGGCATGAAGGTGAGGCACCATAGAATCGGTAAAGATATCAAAATATCCAATGCCACCATTTTTCTGGCCCAGGAGAGAAGCAATGTTGAAGAAGCCTATCCAGGAGACATTATCGGCATTCACAACCACGGCACCATTAAAATAGGGGATACCTTTACCACCAAAGAACCCTTGAAGTTTTTGGGAATTCCCAATTTTGCACCGGAACATTTCAGGCGGGTCCTGTTAAAGGATCCCTTGAAGGCCAAGGCCCTGACCAAGGGCTTGACTCAATTGGCCGAAGAGGGCACCATTCAGGTATTTCGGCCCTTGATGGGGAACATGCATGTCATAGGCGCTGTGGGGGTACTTCAGTTTGACGTCACCATGGCCAGACTCAAGGCTGAGTACAGTGTCAATGCCGGCTGTGAAAGTATTGATCTATCTGTTGCCAGGTGGGTGACAAGCTGCGATGAACAAATTTTAAAAGAGTTTACACGAAGAAATGAGTCAAGCCTTGCAAGGGATGCAGAAGGCCGTCTTACCTTTTTAACCACAAGCGAGTACCAGCTTGGGTTTGCCATGGAAGAATGGCCCAAAATTGAGTTTCATAAAACCAGAGAGCACAATTTATAACCTTTAATTATTAAAAAGGGGAAATAACCAATGACAGATCAAAGAATTTACAATTTCAATGCCGGTCCTGCTGCCTTGCCGCTTTCTGTTCTCGAAGAGATCCAGGCATCTTTCTTGAATTTTAAAAAATCCGGCATGTCAATTACCGAAATCAGTCACAGATCCGCCTATTTTGATGAGGTTATAAATAATGCAGTTGCGCGGGCAAAAAGACTCTTAAAGCTGGACGATCGCTATCATGTTTTGTTTGTCCAGGGAGGGGCGTCTCTGCAGTTTGCCATGATTCCCATGAATTTGTTGGCCCGTGATGAGTCTGCTGATTATATCAATACCGGCACCTGGTCCACAAAGGCCATTGCCGAAGCCCGGAACCTGGGGAAAAATGTCCATGTGGTGGCCTCTTCCGAGGACAAGAGTTTTTCCTATATTCCAAAGGACATCACCTTTAATCCGGGATCCAAATTTGTTCACCTGACCTCCAACAATACCATCAAGGGCACCCAGTTCTATGAATTTCCCGATACAAAGGAAATTCCCATTATTGCGGACATGTCATCAGATATTTTTTCAAGACCGCTTCCCATGGAAAAATTTGGGATGATCTATGCCGGTGCCCAGAAAAATATGGGGCCGTCGGGGACCTGTATGGTCATCATCCGCAAGGATCTTGTGGAGTCTGCCCAGGCGGATTTGCCGACCATGCTCAAGTACTCAACCTATTCTAGTAAAAATTCCATGTACAATACCCCTCCCTGTTTTGGTATTTACACCATAGACCTTGTCCTCAAATGGATTGAAGAGGAAATAGGCGGGATTGAAAAAATGGAAGAACACAATATTAAAAAGGCCGATGTCCTCTATGACTTTATTGATGCCAGCGATTTTTATCAAACCACGGCTGAAAAATATTCAAGATCCCTGATGAATGTCACCTTTCGCCTGCCCAGCGAAGACCTGGAAAAAACCTTTGTTGAAAGGGCTACCCAGCACGGACTTGGGGGACTTAAGGGCCACCGGTCGGTTGGCGGCTGCCGGGCTTCCATCTACAATGCCGCCACCATGGAAAGTATGTATGCCCTGGTTGAATTCATGGAGTCCTTTGAAAAGGAAAATAAATCATGAAGGTGCTTGTCAGCGACAAAATGGACGAGGCCGGCATTGATATTTTCAGGGCTAATGAACAGATTGAGGTGGATGTTAACACGGGATTGTCCCCTGAAGAACTGCTGGCCATCATCGGTAACTATGATGCCCTGGCCGTCCGAAGTTCTACAAAAGTGACAAAGGAACTCCTTGAAGCCGGTGTTAATCTGAAGGTGATTGCAAGGGCGGGTATCGGCCTGGACAATGTGGATATTGACGAAGCCACCAGGCAAGGGGTGGCCGTCATGAATACCCCCGGGGGCAACACCGTCACCACAGCCGAGCATGCCATTGCCATGATGATGGCCTTAACCCGGAATATTCCCCGGGGAACAGCCTCCCTAAAGGCGGGCCGCTGGGATAAAAAGATGCTCCAGGGACGTGAAATTTCCAATAAGACCCTTGGGGTGATCGGATTCGGCAATGTCGGTTCCATTGTCGCAACCCTTGGCAAGGGGCTTAAAATGAAGGTGATTGTCTATGATCCCAATATCTCTTCTGACCATATTGAAAAGGCAGGCTTTGAATATGTCACCTTGGATGCGTTATACGCCCGTGCCGACTATATCACCATCCATGTGCCGAAAGTAGACGCCACCATTGATTTGCTGGATGCCGAAGCCTTTGAGAAAATGAAGGACGGGGTGATGGTGATCAATTGTGCCCGGGGGGGTATTCTCAATGAAGCCGCTCTCTATGATGCCATTAAGGCAGGAAAGGTTGCCGGCGCTGCCCTGGATGTTTTTTCCACGGAACCTCCGGGAGAGAATCCATTGCTGACACTTGATGAGGTGATTGCCACGCCCCATCTGGGTGCCTCTACCCAGGAGGCCCAGAGCAATGTGGCCGTTGCCGCTGCTAACCAGATTATTGCCTATCTTCTGGAAGATACCGTGATCAATGCCGTGAACGTGCCCTCTGTTACCGGTGAAATTCTCAAACAATTGCGCCCCTTTCTCTATCTGGCGGATAAAATGGGCAAGCTCCAGGCCCAGATCACCAAGGGGGGTATCAAGCAGGTGGACATTGAATATATCGGAAAATTTCCAGACCTGGATTTAAAACCCGTCACCATCAATGCCATCCGGGGCATTTTGTCTGAATTTGCCCGCTATGAAGTCAATTCGGTCAATGCCATCTCCTTTGCCAATGAAATGGGAATAAAAATCACGGAATCCACCTCCATAGAAGCTGGTAATTTTTTGCACCTGATCCGGATGACGGTGGTGACCGATGAAGATACCAATATTGTGGAAGGGACCATTTTCGGAAAGGATGACGCCAGAATTGTCCGGATCAATAAATTCCGGCTGGAAGTTATTCCGGAAGGGCATCTGGGACTGATCCACAATGTGGACAAACCCGGTTCCATTGGTTCCATTGGCGTCTGCCTTGGCAAACACAATATCAACATCTCCCGGATGATGGTGGGTCGGGAGGAAGACGGCCAGAGAAATATCATTTTTTTGATGACAGACACCCCTGTACCGCCGGCTGTGGTAAAGGAAATTATAGACCTTGGCCTTGTTATTCATATGACAACCTTTGAATTGTAGGATTTTATAAATATCGGTATGATAGATCCAAAAAGAAAGATCCCTTATAACTACACCTCAGCAGACGACGACCAGATCATAGATCATCTTTTTGGATCTACCTTCCTGGAAGAGATACGTTCCCTGGAAACCCAGAAAGGAACAGGGAGATCCTCCCGGCTGCTCCACAGATTCATGGGAGATCTGTTTATTATCCAGAGAAATCCGTTTTTATTCCAGGAATTGGTGGCGCATCCTTTCCAGCGGAAACGGTTGTTCGCAGAATTTGAAAACGATTTTAACACCATTGAAGAGAATGCCGACCACGAAGCTGTTTTTTCGGTTCTTAAAACCTGTAAAACCGCCCTTAAAGATCTTTGCAAACAAATCAAATCGGTTGTTTCTGATCAGCAAAGGATTCAGCAATTCTTAGCCCCTGTGATCGGTCAAAAAAATATTTTTTTTGACCCCTTTACCATCACAGCCCATACCACAGATGCCACTGACTGGCGACGTTTTTCGCCCCTTGCCATCCTGAGACCCGATGAAGAAGACCAGGTGCCCGGATTGCTCAAAAAGGTCAAAGATCTGGGGGTTCACATCATCCCCAGGGGAGCCGGCACCGGATTGACCGGAGGGGCCACTCCCCTGACCCCCACCTGTGTGATGATTAACACGGAAAAGCTTAACCGGATATCAAAAATTGTACATACAACAAATTCCCTGGGACAGCCCTATGCCAGCATGGAAGTTCAAGCCGGGGTCATCACCCAGGATGCAATGGATGCCGCAAAAGCCAAGGGCCTTATCTTTGCCACTGATCCCACCTCTTCCTGGGCCAGTACCATTGGGGGGAACCTGGCTGAAAATGCCGGAGGTAAAACCGCTGTGCTGTTTGGTACGGCCATTGACAATGTGCTCGCCTATAAAATTACCATGCCCAGCGGGATTTGTCATATTGTTGAACGTCAGGATCACCCCTTAAGAAAAATTCTTCCCACTGATACCCTTGTTTTCAATATTTTAGATGAGACGGGCCAGCAAATAGAGTCCATTCACCTTACCGGGGATCAAATTCGAAAAAAAGGGCTGGGTAAGGATGTTACCAACAAGACCCTGAACGGGTTGCCGGGGATCCAAAAAGAAGGGTGTGACGGGATCATCACATCGGCCACCTTTATTCTTTATCCGGAATTTAAGTTTAAGAAAACCGGATGTATTGAGTTTTTCGGCAATGACATGACCGAGGCCGGGCAGGTGATTGCCGCTATCTCCAATACCTTTACCAAGGGGAACATTACCAACGGAACCTCAACCCATGAATCCTCAATCCCTGAATCGTTATCCCCCACGGCCCCTTCTCTTATTGCCCCTTCTCTTATGGCACTGGAACATTTTGATGAGGAATATATCAAGGCCATTGGCTACAAAACCAAACAATCGGTGGGGGATCGGCTCAAGGCGGTATTGCTCATCGATATGGTTGCAAATGACCTAGGTGCCCTTGACAGGGGCATGGAAACCCTGGAAAAAATTTTAGCCCCTTATGACAAAACAGGTCTGACCATTGCCAAGGATAAAACAGAAGCAAATCGTTTCTGGGAAGATCGGAAGCGGCTTGGGGCCATTGCTGCCCATACCAATGCTTTTAAACTCAACGAAGACATTGTCCTGCCCATTGATTCCCTGGCCGCGTTTGTGCGGTTCATTGACGAGGCCAACCTGGAAGAAAAAAAATACAACCAGGCCTGTATCATCCAGGATATTGTCGCCTATCTGGACACGGCCATTCCCTTGTCAGACCCAGAATGGCTCGGTCAAAAAGTGGGTCGGCTAAAGGATCTGGCCTATCGAACCCGAAAAAAACTTGAAATTGCTTCCCGGGATGCTCTGGAAGCGGCCATCCATTCTAAAAATTTTTACAGCCAGGTGGTTGAAGAGCTCCGGGGGTATTCCCTTTTATTGGAAAATATCGAAACAATACACAAGACAAGCGGTTCCCGGCTGATTGTGATTGCCACCCACATGCATGCCGGGGATGGCAATGTCCATGTGAATATCCCTGTTTTATCCAATGATCGGGAAATGATGAAACGGGCTAACCAGGCAGCGGATAAGGTTATGGAAAGGGCGGTTGTCCTGGAGGGAGTTGTTTCAGGAGAACACGGCATCGGCGTTACCAAGTTCAAGTACCTGGACCAGCGGATTATTGATGAGTTTAATGAGTATCGAAGGTCCATCGACCCCACGGGCCTCATGAATCCGGGGAAGCTCGTTGAACCGGATATTATCAACAAGGTATTTACCCCTTCTTTTAACCTGCTGGAACTTGAAGCCCGGATTTTAAAACATGGATCCTTGTCCGCTCTTGCCTTGAACATTGCCAATTGTGTCCGGTGCGGCAAGTGTAAATCAACCTGTCCTGTGTTTTATCCAGCACAAAATATGTTTTTCCACCCGAGAAATAAAAATCTGGCCATAGGGGCGCTTATCGAAGCGTTGCTCTATATTACCCAGCGCACCCAGTCCACAGGATTTCAGATCCTAAAAAATCTGGAGGAAATAGCCGACCATTGCACCATCTGTCACCGCTGTATGACAAAATGTCCTGTGAATATTGATTCAGGAAAGATTGCCATTGAAGCGCGGGCAATACTGAAACATATGAAATTCAAACATACCCCCCTGTCCACACGCATAACCCTCAAATACCTGGCCAGTAAAAATGAGCCCGTGAACAAGGTGTTAAGAACAACCCTTTTAGGGGCCGGCGGTTTTTTACAAAGGACCGGGGTGAAGTTGGCAGCGCCTTTTTCACTTATCAAGCCCCTGGGGGAAACAAGGCCTTTCCAATTGCTGCAGACACCTGTGTCCAAAACCGGGTCCCATACCCTGCGGTCTTTTTTGCCCAAGGCCCTTAAAAATCAGGCGATTCTCCTGGAACCTGAGGGCCAGGCAGTATCAACGGTCTTTTATTTTCCCGGATGCGGAAGTGAACGTATGTTTTCAAAGATATCCATGGCCTCTGTTTTTTTGCTGCTGTCAAACAACCATCGGGTTGTTTTGCCACCTCCCTATTTATGCTGTGGGTATCCCATGAAGGTCAATGCCGAAAAAAAGGGATTTGACAGAATATTTCTTGAAAATATCATTATTTTTACCCAGATCCGGGATATGTTCCATGACCTTGACTTTGATGCCTGCATTGTTTCTTGCGGTACCTGCATGGAATCATTGGAGGAGCTTGGGTTACCATCAGTATTTGACTGTGATATACGAGATATCTCAGGGTTTCTTCTGGAAAATGGACTCGCTGTTTCATCCGACGAGGCCTATCTTTACCATGTCCCCTGCCATGATTCTTTAAAAGAGTCGGCTGTATCCTTGCTTGCCCGTCAGGGACTAAGGGTTCAAAGCGTTCCGGGGTGTTGCTCCGAGGCAGGAACCCTGTCCCTCTCCCGGCCGGATATCAGTCATTCCATGTTCCTGAGGAAACAAAAAAATATCGATACCACAGTACTGGAAGGAACGAGAAAAATCCTGACCAACTGCCCGTCATGTATCCAGGGGCTTGGCAGGCAGCCCAAACTGGTTCCGGTTCACCTGGCAGAAGAGCTTGCCCTTCTGACGGGAGGGGAAAACTGGCCCGAGGCCTTTAAAGAGATGGTAAAATCCTGCGAAGTGATACCCTTTTAAACATGAACCTTTTACTGTTAGAAGAAAAAGATTTTATCGGGCCTGACAAGGCCGTTGTATCCGGGCGCAGGTTTGATCATATTAAACGAGTACTCAAGGCGAAAACAGGCACATGCCTGTCCTGCGGAGTGGTCAACGGCAAGATGGGAACCGCCTGTATTACTTGTTTTAAAGCGGATCGCATTGAGATGGAAGTAACTCTGGATGCGGCGCCGCCAATGCCGCTTCCCTTGACCCTTGTATTGGCAATGCCCCGGCCCAAGATGTTCAAACGAATCATGGAAAGTGTCACCAGTCTGGGCGTAAAAGAAATCTATCTGGTTAATTCATGGCGGGTTGAAAAAAGTTTTTGGAAAAGCCCGGTTTTGGAAAAAGAGAGTCTTGATCGTTATTTTCGTTTGGGGTTGGAACAGGCAAAAGACACCATGATGCCGACTTTTTATCAGAAACGATTTTTTTCCAGGTTTGTAAAGGAAGAACTGCCCGTCATTGGGCAAGACAGTCTTTGTCTCACTGCCCATCCAAAGACATCTAATATGTGTCCGGCCGGTGTCAATAAACGGACAACCCTTGTGATCGGACCCGAGGGCGGGTTTATTGATCTTGAAGTGAAGACGCTGGAAGAGGCCGGATTTGAAACCGTGAGCATTGGCGACCGAATTCTAAAAGTAGAAACCGTAACCACCTATTTGATTTCACGGTTGTTTACCTGAAACATATGGAGTTCCCTGACCGTCTTTTATCTGTTCTCTTCCCACCAGGATATCTTGAATAAGCGGCAGTGGAAGGTCTGGATTTTCTTCAATCATTTGCCCTATTTTTGCCCAGTATTCAATTTGCCCGGCAATTGATCTTTTAAATACCTTTGATTGGATTTTTGCTTTTTTGAAAAGGTCATCAGAAATTTTAATTTCTGTTGCCATAACTCCTCCTTTCCTGAATCATGGTTTTAATTTAGCGACTGGGGTTGTTTTATGCAAGTGTTTTCGCGGGTTGATCTATTGGGGTGTTATTTTTCCGCATCGGCCTTTTTGTCCTCTAACCTTTCCCACCTTGCATAGAGTTTTTGAACCTTTGATTCCGATCGTTCCAGTTGGGAACAGATATCTGTCATCAGCGCTGTGTCGCGTATTACCTCGGGTGCCTGAATTTTTTCGGTGAGCGTTTCGACCCGGGCTTCTCCTTCAAGGATTTTTTCTTCAATATGTTCAAGCTCGTATTTGTCTTTATATGAAAAGCTGGATTTTCCCTTTGGAAGGTTTTTTTTAGGAATATTTTTTTGCAGGGATTTTTTAGTGGGTTTCTGAAGTGCCTCACGGCTGGTCAGGATCTGGTTAAAATCCTTGTAAAACTGGGCGCCGGCAGCGGGGTCCAGGTAAAGGATTTTATGGCAGACCCTGTCCATGAGATACCGGTCATGGGAGACAATGATAACGGCACCGGGAAACTCCTGGATGCTCTGTTCCAACACTTCAAGGGAAAGGATATCCAAATCGTTGGTGGGTTCATCTAAAAGGAGGATATCACAGGGTTCCAGCATAAGATTGGCAAGGATAATCCTGGCTTTTTCCCCGCCGGAAAGTCTTTTTATGGGCATGTCCAATTGGTCGGGCATAAATAAAAACCGTTTTGCCCAGGAGACCACATGGATGGTCCTGCCTTTATAGTTTACCGAGTCTCCACCGGCAGGATTCAATGCTTCACGCAAAGGGATTTCAGGATTTAATTGGGTCCTGTTCTGGTCAAAAATGGAAATTCTCAGGTTTTCAGCCCATTTAACGGTTCCCTCATCCGGCTCCATATTTTTTTTGAGGATGGACAGCAGGGTTGATTTGCCGCTGCCGTTTTCACCAACCACGCCAAGGCAAAAACCAGGTCCTAACTCAAAGGTGAGATTTGAAAATAAGGGGGTATCCTGGCCGGGAAAGCTTTTTTTCAGGTTGTGGACCTGGAGCAATTTTCGGGTTTGTCTGCCGGTTGCAGAAAAATCAATACCCACCTTGGCGGTCTGTCGATTCCTGTTTTTGAGTGAGTAGAGCTCCATGCGAAGTTTTTCCGCTTGTTCGATTCGGTATTTTGCCTTGGTACTTCTGGCTTTGGCACCCTGGTGAAGCCATTCATCTTCTCTTCTCATTTTGCTGGCCATGGAGGCTTGTTTTTTTTGCTGGGCCGCCAGGAACTTTTCCCGTTCTCGCTCAAATTTAATATATTGGCCCTGGATTTTAAAATATCCCTGGGCGTAATAGGGGCCAATTTCCATGATATTGGCACAGACATTTTCAAGGAAGGTCCTGTCATGACTGATCACAATAAAGGAAAATGAAGCGGTTTGGAGTATTTTTTCCAGCCAGAGGATTCCGGTAATGTCCAGGTGATTTGTGGGTTCATCCAGCAGGAGTAAATCCGGCTTCATGCAAAGGGCTCTTGTTATGGCCAGTCTTTTTGTCCAACCACCGGACAGATTTTTTGCCAGGAGAGTTGGATCTTCAAATTTACCCTTGCCCAGAGCCTGGTTTATCCGTTTGTGTCGTTCCTTGTCGTCAATGGGTTCAGCTTCCAGGCTATCGTATAAAATGGTCTCAATTGATTTTTCAGGATCAAAGGTGTCTTGCTGGGCAAGATAAACAAAATGATTCTTTTGCTGGACGATTAATTCCCCTTCGTCGGGTGCTATTTGACCTTTGATGAGCTTTAACAGGGTTGATTTACCGCTGCCGTTCATGCCGATGAGGCCCAATTGTTCTTTTGCCTTAAAGTCAAGGGTGAGATCGGTAAAAAGGGTGTCATCCCCATAGGACTTTGACACTTGATTTAAACTAAACAAAACTGACATAAAATAATTATCTCTTTTATAAGATTAGGTTTATAGGGTTAGGGAGTGTTTCGGATTTTTTTGAACACCCGTATCATTTTTATTAAAAAACTAATGGCCAGGGCGAGGCTGATGAGTATGATGAAACTGGCAGAAAAAAAGGTCATGATAAAATGATAGGGGTTCTCAAGGGTATAGGCCGCCCTCATAAGGTCAACGCCAAAGACCAGAAAAAAAAATGAGGTCAGCATCATCAGGATCTGAAAGATCCACCAGGTATATTTCATTTATGTATAGGTTTCCTGCCATGAATATTGGGGTTATAATCCCGGTAAGTCTATAGGGTTCGGTAAAAAAAATCAAATCAAATCAAATCTATATTGATTAATGGCCGTTAATTCCTATACTAATAGGGTTGCCCACGGATAGAATCGACCACGGAAATGATGGATTCTGGAATCATGGATCATGGAAGCATGGGTTTAATCGGGCAGAAGTTAACCCTATATGCTGGTACAATTTAGGTGCTGGTACAATTTTTGGAGAATAAAAACGATTATGAGACTTTTGCTGGTTGAAGATGACGAAAAAATTGCAAGGTTTGTTGAAACCGGCTTAAAATCCTCTGGGTTTGCCGTGGATATAGCCAATACGGGAACTAAGGGTTTTGACATGGCCTGTGATGCCCCCTACGATACCCTGATTATCGATATCATGTTGCCGGAACTGGATGGATTTTCCCTGATTCAAAAATTACGGGCCCACAAAATCAATACCCCCATCATTGTATTGAGTGCCCGGGGGAGGGTGGATGACCGGATTAAAGGACTTGAGGCCGGGGCAGATGATTATCTGACCAAACCCTTTTCCTTTTCAGAACTTCTGGCAAGGATCCAGGCACTGATCCGAAGGGCCGGTAATCTAACCGAGCCCATTTCCCTGTCCCATGGGGATTTATCCGTGGACCTTGTCAAGCGGCAGGTAAAAAGGGGGGAAAAAACAATAGACCTTCAACCCCTTGAGTTTTCCCTGCTGGAATATTTATTGCGGAACAAGGAACGGGTGGTTTCAAAAACCATGATCATGGAGCATGTCTGGAACTATAATTTTGATCCCATGACCAATGTGGTGGAAGCCAGGATTTGCAGACTCAGGGATAAAATAGACAAGGACCATGGAACCAAATTGATTCACACGGTACGAGGAGCTGGATATGTTCTTAAAACAAATGGTGCTTGAAAAAATGATGCCTGAAAAGATATGATGCCTGATCTGTTTAAGACCATTGCCTTCCGGCTGACCCTCTGGTATGCGGGAATCTTTTCTGTATCTTCCTGCGTGGCCTTTGCCCTATTTTATTTTCTGGCCACCCAGACCCTCCAGGAGCAAACAGACCGGGATCTGCTTGAAAAAGCAAGGTATTTTTCCACAGTTATCCAGCGCAACGGAATTATGGGGGCCAGTAAGCTTGCCGTAATTGAAGCCCAGGCAGCTGGGGAGAAACGGATTTTTTTTCGGCTTCTCTACCCAAACGGTGAAGTCTTTGCCTCTTCCCACATGTCCTATTGGAAAGATATCCGCATCGACCAGGGGGTTATCAACACCCTGGTCCGGACAAAAGGGCATTTGTTCATGACCTGGTTAATAGCGCCCAATGACCAGAAAGCCAGGGTTCTATACAGTTTTGTGGCGGATAATGTGATTTTACAGACCGGGGTTGCCATGGACTTCCAGTCAAAATTTATCTCGGCCTTTAAAACGGTTTTTATCGTGTCCATGGGATTTATTATCATCTTTTCCGCTGTTTCCGGGCTCTTTTTGTCAAAAAAGGCCTTGTCCGGTGTAAAGGCCATTACCAGGACGGCCAATAGTATTACCGGTGCCAACCTTGAGGAGCGGGTCCCGCAGACGGGAAATCAAGATGAGCTGGATCTTCTGGCCGTCACCTTTAACCGGATGCTGGACAGGATAGAAGCGTTGATAAAAAGTATCCGGGAAATGAGCGACAATATTGCCCATGATCTTAAAAGCCCGCTTACAAGGATAAGAGGGTTTGCAGAAATAGCCTTGGTAAATATGGATGAGATTGACACTTATAGGGGGATGGCAGCCAATACCATTGAAGAATCCGATCGCCTTCTGGACATGATCAATACCATGTTGGTGATTTCCCGGGCAGAATCAGGGGAGGGGCAGTTTGAGTATACACCAGTAGATCTGTCCGCCATGGTTCAGGAGGCCTGTGACCTGTTTGTGCCGGTGGCAGAAGACAAACAGATTCAATTTACCTGTGAGGTGGCCGACCCGATTGAAATTGAGGCCGATGCGAAAATGCTGCAAAGGGCTTTTTCCAATCTGTTGGACAATGCATTGAAATATACCCAGGAAAAGGGAAGGGTTCATGTGCGTCTTGAAAGGGAATCCAACGAAACTGCACAAATTTTGGTGACCGATACGGGGCCGGGTATAGACCCAAAATATTTTGAAAAAATATTTGAACGATTTTACCGGGCAGAGTCCTCCAGAACCAGTCCCGGAACAGGACTTGGCCTGAGCTTTGCCCGTACCGTTGCCAGGCAGCACAAGGGAGATCTTCTGGTCGCAAGTCAATTGGGTCGCGGGACTGTCTTTACCATGAGATTACCATATCGTAATACTCAGATCATTTAAAAATCATCTTTGTGTATTATTATAGTTCCAGGTGTAAATATCCATATCAATTCATATAACATAAAGGAGATATATCATGAGATATATACGACACATCATACTGGCAATTGCCATCACAGGTTTGATGGCCCTGCCAGCCATGGCAGTCCAAAACGATTCAACACAAATGGTGCCGGCTAGTTTTTCCCAGCTGGCAGAGCATGCAAAGACAGGGGTGGTCAATATCCAGACTGAGAAAACGATTCAGGGAGGGGGACGGGTTTTTCAGCACTTTTTTGGATCCCCCTATGGCGGAAACCAGGAGGGACTGGAAAAGTTTTTTGCCCCTTTTCAAAACCAGCAACCCCAGTCCCGGAAGGAAAGAAGTCTGGGGTCGGGATTTATCATCAGCGCTGATGGGTATATTGTCACCAACAACCATGTGATTGAGGATGCAGACCAGATCAAGGTGATACTCCATGATGACAAGGAATATGATGCCCAGATTATTGGAACCGACCCCATGACGGACCTGGCCCTGTTAAAAATTGACGCCAAAAACCTGTCTCCCTTAAAATTTGGCAATTCCTCAAGTGCCAAGGTGGGAACCTGGGTGGTTGCCATCGGCAGTCCCTTTGGCCTTGAACAAACCGTGACCGCAGGGATCATCAGTGCAAAGGGACGAATTATAGGATCCGGACCCTATGATGATTTTATCCAGACAGACGCCTCCATTAATCCGGGGAACAGCGGCGGGCCTTTGCTGAACCTTGCAGGAGATGTCATCGGCATCAATACCGCCATTGTAAGATCAGGACAGGGAATTGGATTTGCCATCCCCTCGGATCTTGCCACGGGTATCATTGATCAGCTAACCGTGTCCAAACAGGTTTCCCGAGGGTGGATGGGGGTCGCCATTCAGGATGTGACCAAGGAACTGGCAGAATACTATGACATCAACGAAAAAACCGGGGTTTACGTTGCCAAGGTTTATGAAGAAAATCCCGCTGCTAAAGCCGGCATAAAGCCAGGTGATGTCATTACCATGATTAACGGCAGAAAAATTGACACTTCAAGGGACCTGACGGTTACCATTGCCAACCTGAAGGTGGATGAAACCGTAAAGGTTCGGTTGATCCGGCAGGGGAAAGAAAAAATTGTTGCGGTAAAATTGGGGAAACGACCGGATGAAAATCCTGAAATAGCCGCCACCATTGATGGATTTGATACCTTTGGGTTTCAACTCAAGAAGATGGACACTGCCATTGCCCAAAAATTGGGGTATCCGGAAGGAATTAAGGGGCTCATCGTGACCCAGATAAAGCCGGATAGCCCCGGCGCAAAATCTGGTGTCCGTGCCGGAGATCTGCTCCTTGAAGTCAATCATCAACCAGTGGAGACGGTCGGTCAATACCAGGCCTATGTCAGAAAATTCAAGAAACGAGAGATTGTTCAGCTTCTGTTTCGCAGGGGCAACAGCCATGTGTTTGTGGTTCAGTTTGGAAAAGATTAATAAATAACGATAATGGGGTCAGGCTTGCGTGGGGTCATAATGGGGTCAGGCTTGCGTTATTGTGTTTTTGTTAAAAGCACAATAACGCAAGCCTGACCCCGGTCCTTAATATCAGCCGGCCCTTAAAAAGCTTTGGCTTTCCAAATGGCTTCTGATATGCCATAATCTTCTGAATAAATTTAATAAACAAATTTAATAAAAGTAAAACAAATAACAATGAGTTTGGTGCTGACTTGATATCCTTTTTAAAAAAAATGATCACCCAGGCATGTGATATCTGTAAAATAGTCCCGCAGCTTCGGGACATCAGGTGCTGATTAAACTGCTGACAAAAGACACCGCTTAGACTGTGAAATCACCCACCCAATAAAGGTAAACAAACGGTAAAAAACATATGGCTATAATTTTTGGTGTTATCTTTATTCTCAGTCTTGCTGCCGGTTGGGCCGTTGGGTACATCAACCAGATGCCCTTGTTTGACACTTTTGTCTGTGTCGGCGTTGCCGGGTTTCTCGGCAGCAGTCTCATTGCCTTGATTTTTTCTTACCTGTATTTTTTTCAAAAGGAAACAGACACAGATAAAATCAAGCGGCTTGTGCAGGAAATCAACCAAATAAAAGAGATAAAAAGAATAGAATAATGAATATTCAATGGTATCCCGGCCACATGCTGGAAACAAAAAAATTATTGAAAGACTCCATCTCAAAGGTGGATGCGGTATTGGAAATTTTGGATGCAAGGCTTCCCAATGCCAGTGAAAATCCACTGGTGGACGATTTGTGCAAGGATACAGCAAGAATTAAAATATTAAACAAGAGTGACTTGGCTGATCCTCGCGTAACAGATATGTGGCTGTCCTATTTTGAACACCAGCGAAAGTTGCCTGCCTTTGCGGTGTGTGGGAGTGAAAAAAATCAGGTTGAAAAGACATTGAGTTATTGTATCTCCCGCATAACAAGGAATCGCGCCAGAAAAGTCAAAATTATGGTGGTGGGCATTCCCAACACCGGTAAATCAACCATTTTAAATACCCTTGCCGGGAAAAAAATTGCAAAAACAGGAAATGTACCCGCCATCACCCGGCACAAACAGCGTACCAGTCTTAAAAACAATATAGATATCTATGACACCCCGGGTATCCTCTGGCCGGTGATTGAACCAAAGGAGAGGGCATTTGTCCTTGCTGCTTCCGGCGCTATTTCAGATACAGCCTTGGATTACCACGAGATCGGTTTGTTTGCAGCAGGTCTTGTGCTTAAAAAATATCCGAATCTGCTTTTGGCAAGGTATTCCTTTCTCAATGAACTCCCAAAAGATGCGTCAGATCTCATCGAAAAGATTGGGTCGGCCAGGGGGTGTTTAAAAAAAGGGGGGAATATTAATTATCAAAAAGCCGCTGAAATACTGATCCGGGATCTGCGTTCCGGAAAAATTGGTAATATCAGCTTTGAAACCCCAAAGGACATTGAGCCAACCAATGAAATCATCTAGACAAACCCGCAAAATTATTTTTTCTATTTTCCTGTCTGTTTTTATCTTTTTAATGGGCAGCCTTTGCAGCAGTGGAGCTGTCTTTGCACAAATAAGCCGGATAATGCCCTTGGATAGCAATTCGGAACAATGTGTTAAAATTGTCGCGGCTCTTGAACAATACCACTACCTTGGGAAAAAATTGGACAAGGTTATATCCGCCCAGATTTTTGACCATTATCTCAAAAGTCTGGACCCGACAAAACAATTGTTCACCCAGAAAGATATGGACGAGATGGGGCGCTATAAATATCGATTTGACAGAGATCTTAAACAGGGAAATCTGGACCCGGCCTATGAGATATTTAATCTTTACCTGTCAAGATCGGTTCTGCGACTGGAATACATTCTGGATCTGAGCAAATCCTGGGCGACAAAAATGGATTTTACCACGGATGATGTCATCCTTATTGACAATGAAACACGACCCATTCAAAAAACAGTGGCAGATCTGTATCCCTTGTGGAAGAATGAATTAAAAAATCACATCATCACCTTGAAGCTGGATCATCAGGAGAATGATAAAATATCCGAGTCCCTGGAAAAAATTTATGCCAACCGTTTAAAACGACTGGCCCAGACCAATACCAATGATGTATTTCAAATATTTATGAACAGTGTCACAACCAGTTTTGACCCCCATACCCAATATTTTGCCCCCCGGGTGTCTGAAGATTTTGACATTCACATGAGCCTTTCCTTGGAAGGCATTGGTGCCGTGCTTCAAACTGAATATGAATATACCAAGGTTGTCAGACTGATTCCAAAGGGGCCGGCTGATAAATCAAATCTGCTCATGCCTGGCGATAAAATCATCGGGGTAGGACAGGGAGAAGAGGGGGAGCTAAAGGATACCATTGGTGAACGCATCGATGATGTGGTTAAGCTCATCAGGGGTCCTAAAAATACCTATGTCAGGTTAAAAATTATTCCGGCAAAACAGGCTGATTCCACCACCACCATCCGTATTAAACGTGACAAGGTTAAGCTGGAAGAACAATCTGCTAAGAAAAAGATCGTCACCCTTACCCAGGGCAACCGGGAGTTTAAAATAGGTATTATTGAAATTCCCAATTTCTATATAGATTTTGCTGCCTATCACAGGGGAGATAAAACGTATAAGAGCACCACAAAAGATGTTCAAAAACTTTTGTTTGAACTTGAGCAAGAAAATATTGACGGTGTAATTGTAGATTTAAGGGACAATGGTGGCGGATCACTGAAGGAATCCAATGATCTGACCGGTTTGTTCCTTAAATCCGGCCCCACTGTTCAAATTAAGACAAAACACCGAATTACCCGCCTCTACGATGAAGACCCGTCCATTGAATATACAGGCCCCCTGGTTGTTTTGATTAATCGGATGAGTGCTTCGGCATCCGAGATCTTTGCAGGCGCCATCAAGGATTATCATCGGGGAATTATTGTGGGGACAAATAGTTTTGGCAAGGGAACTGTACAGGAGCTTAAGCCCCTGGGGGATGGTAAATTAAAGCTGACCACTGCCAAGTTTTATCGGGTTTCCGGGGAAAGTACTCAGCATATGGGGGTTGTGCCTGATTTAAAATATCCCCAGATTTATAAAGTAGAGGATACCGGAGAAAATTCCCTGGAGGGTGCCTTGCCCTGGGATACCATACGAAAAACACGGTATAACGCCTATCGCTCCCTGGCACCCGTTTATAAAATCCTTGGGGAGGAATATCAAAAAAGAATCCAAAAGGATCCGGGTATGATTTATTTGAAGAAACGAATTGAACTGACCGAGCAGGTGAATGCCCAGAAAACCTTGTCATTAAATTTGATCCAGCGCAGGGGAAAAATTGATTTATATAACCGCCAGGAACTTGAAAACGAAAATGAATATCGGGTGGCGCTTGGGGAAAAACCGCTTGAATCCCTGGATGATGAGGGGATTGAACTCAAGGCGTCTAAGGAAATTATGATGGAACAAACCCAGTCTGTCATGGCCGATTTTATTACGGCTGCGGTAAAATTAGGATATGTCTGGTAAAAAAGATCGGATTATTATACTAAGGATCACAAGAAAACAAAACGACAAAACAAAACGATAAAATAAAACGATAAAATAAAGAGGAAACTTATTATGACAAAAGCCAGCGCGCGACATATACTTGTGGAGAATGAAGACCTATGTAAGGAATTGATTGAGAAAATCACCAATGGTGAAGATTTTTCGGAACTTGCAAAACAACATTCCAAATGTCCTTCAGGAAGTCGGGGAGGCGATCTGGGGGAGTTTGGGCCGGGACAGATGGTTCCCGAGTTTGATACGGTTGTTTTTAATGAAGCGGTTGGCATTCCCCATGGCCCCGTGAAAACCAACTTTGGGTTTCATATTGTTGAAATCACCAGTCGTACTGAATAATTCACTCCTTTCTCCGCCGGTAAACGATGTTTTTTACCGGCGGGTCCCACTCGGTTGATAAAAAGAGTTTACCTGTGTCCAGACAAACAATTAAAAGAGCCGCGTTCTATTCAACGGCATTGATTGTTTTTTTATTGCTGCTGTCTCCCTATATTCTTGAACAGATCGTTAATTTACCCCGTGTTAAACATAAAATTTCTTCCTTTATTGAGCAAAAAACAGGAGTTGAAATTGATCAGGATAAAATTGATTTTATATTCTTTCCTCAACCAGGCGTTCGGCTTAAGAAAATAGATCTTTCCTTTGGTCAGATGGTTCAACTGGAAGTTGGGGCTATTCATGTTGATATCAATGTCTTAAAGCTTATCAAGGGGCAGTTTGCCGTTTCAAAAATTTTAATTCAAACCCCTCACATCCAGTATACGCCTTCTAAAACTATTCAGGTGTCTTCCCAACCCTTTGATCTCAGGCTTCCAAAAGAAGATATCGCGCAATTGTTTGCACTCTTTCCAGACAGCCAGGACACCCTTGAATTAAAAGTTAGTGACATCAAATCAGATTATTTTGACACCATGGACGGCTCTTTTTTCGTGTCCAACTCAAATCAAACCTTAACGGGTACTGTTGCTATTCGTGGGTTGAATCTTGGGAAAAAGCAATTTTCCGAAAATTCTTTTTTGACACAAATGGAGATTGACGCCATTGAATCTGATGAAATCGACCTGGCCGTGAAGCTGGATGGGGCAGGGACCTTGACCGGGAATATACAGGTAATTTCCCCTAAAATTTTGGTAAGTCAGCTCCCGGAAAGTCCCTTGGTCGGTGATGTTCTGGATTTTGATTTTTTATTTTCAAAAGAAACCTTATCGGTTGCGCTAGAACCGGTTGTATTTTCCTATCCCCAGGGGAGGGTGGGCGTCAATTTTACAAACAAACGAGGGGGTAAAGCTACCATTACCTTTACCGGGGACGATATTAATATTGCCCAGGCCAGAAAAGTTTGTTTGAATCTTATGGGTTCAAATGAGGTGGTGTATCATTTGTTTGATATTTTAAGGGGTGGGACTGCAAGGGATGTCACGGTGGGATTTACGAGTAAAACACTGGCCACTCTTTTTGACGGAGAAAATCTTTTTTTAACAGGGTCTGCCGAAAACGGTCTGGTGAAAATACCTCAAACGCCTTTGATTGCCCAACGCGTCCATGGGGATGCCATCCTTGAAAAAGGGGTGCTTCATATCAAGGCCCGCAAAGGGCAGGTCAGTAATACCCTCATCAAGGAGGGTTGGCTTGATATCGATTTATTGAATTATGAAGATATCCCCTTTAAGGGAGAATTTAACCTTCATTCCGATCTTTCCACACTGCCCCAACTATTGATTTCCCTGCTGCCGGAAACCGTTCTGGCCAAAGAACTTGCCCGGGTTGGAGGGGTTGTCGGCCAGACCGATGCCTTTCTTAAACTGGGTATGGAAAGTATGCAAAAAGATCTTTTTGTTGAGGTTAGTGCCCCAAATTTATCATTGAAAGGGAACTATGACCTTATACCCCTGCCAATTACCATCACCAATGGGTCTTTTTTCTATACGCCAGAAAAGGTGGTTCTAAAAGATTTGTCCGGCTCCCTTAAAGGGAGTTTTGTTCAAAATCTGAATGCAGTGGTGGATTTGGGCCAAACTCCTTTTTTTGATATCCGCTCGGGTCCAGCCAGGATTGATCTGGCACAAATCATGGGCTGGCTCAAATCCTATGATCCGGTAATGGCGTTGATGTCACCCGTTAAAAATGTCAGGGGTGAACTTGTTATTGACAAAATAAAATTAGACGGCCCCCTTTTTGAGCCAGGCAAATGGCAGTTTGATATGAATGGCTCGGGCAAGGGTATCAATATTGGATTTTCCCAAAACAAACAAGCAGTCAAACAAGAGATCAAATCGGTTTCAGGCAGTTTTCATCTTACCCACAAGATGGTCGATATCCAGGGAGTTAAGGCGCTGGTAGAGGATTTATCCTGGCTATCCTATGCCATGGACAAGCCAAATTTAACCAGCATAGAACTCCCCCTGGAAATTTTGGAAGCAGGTTTTAAAATGGAACGAGACAAGGCCCAATTACAAGGCCAATTATCTTTTCCATCGGGGCCCAGGCTTTCCTTTGACCTGACGGGGGAGAATATTGAATCCTTGTTTCCCAGGCTATTAATCCTCAAGGACCAAGAGACATCAGATGCCATGTTTATGCTCGACAAGGATCCTTCCCACCCCTTGTTGCGGTTTGAAGGGAATCTAAATTCCAAAACCCTGGAAAAAATAGTTATCAAAGATTCATTTTTATATAACTTTGTTACCTCATTTACAGCAGGGAATCCCATAAAAATATTTACGGACGTTGATTCCAAAATTCATATAGATATGGAAACATTTGATCTGGATTCTTTTCTGGCAACTGAAAACCAGACGAGTGAATCAAAAAACCAACCCCTCTTTGATCGCAAAACTTTATACTTTACCACCCGACAGCTGACCTATAAAAAAAATGATTTTTTAAACATAGACAGCCAGATTAATTTTGACAAAGATAAAACGCAAGTTCTGATTCGCAATGCCACCCTGTGTAATCTCAAAATCACCGGTAGTGCTGACGTATACAAGGATAAACAGGTAACCACTGATTTTGAGATTCTGCCCCTGGGGAATCAAGACCTTTCAGATGTAATGTCCTGCCTGTTTAAAAATAAGAATATTATCGATGGGGCATATTCCTTTGCTTGCAATTTTTCTGGCCAGGCGAATGCTGATATGATTGCCCGTAAGCAGAACGGAAGTCTGACACTGAATGCCAGCAATGGCAGAATCTATAAATGGACCTTTTTATCCCGCCTGATTTCTGCCTTGAACATTTTACAAGTTGTAGATATCTCTAAACGAGGAATCGGTTACCGGACCATAGCGATTGAAGCAGACATCAAGGATAGTATTGTTCATTTGAAAAAGGCAATTATTGATGCGGACAACATGGCCCTGATTTTCAGCGGCTGGATAGATCCCTTAAATGACAACATGGATTTAACCTGCCTGGTGGCGCCCTTTAAAACCATTGATACCATTATTAAATATATTCCGGTTGTCAATACCATGCTCAGCGGTCGACTGGCTGCCTTTCCAGCCAAGGCTACCGGCAGTATAACCGATCCTGTGGTCACAGCTCTTCATCCATCTGATGTGGGAAAGGGATTGATGAATATGCTCCAAGACATTATAAAAACCCCTGTTAGATTATTGGAGAAAATAGAATAGAATAGCCATGGACAAAATATTTACTCAGAAATTAAATCTTCCCTATTCAGCCATCGGTGCAAACGGACAGGTTCGTATGGACCGGCTGCTCAATATGTTCCAGGACGCAGCTGCCATGCAGTGCGACAAGTTTGGTATCTCCGGATTTGATATGGCCAAACAACAACTCAAATGGGTGGTTTCCCGATATCAGGTCCAGACACATAAAAACCCTGAATGGCTTGCGCCCCTTGAGCTTAATACCTGGAGATCCCCCTGGAAAAATTTATATGAACTCAGACATTTTTCAATTGTAAACCCGGCAGGGGAAGAACTGATTTCTGCTCTGGGAATCTGGATATTGGTCAAAGCCAATAATTCCAAACCGGTTCGACTCAGCCCCCATTTGCCAGAAGCGCTCATGACACCGGCAACAAGCTGCCCTGAACTAGTAAAAAATGACCATGACCTTGATGAATTTGACCATGAATCTGAATTTAAAATCCGGGCCCATGACCTGGACTTGAACCAGCATGTTAACAATACCGTTTATACCCAATGGGCCATGGAAGCCTTGCCTGCAAATATTCTTATTGAATTTATGCCCATCGATTGTAATGTTTCCTTTATAAAAGAATCTTTTTACCCGGGTAAAATTATCTCCAGTGTAAAAATTGATCATCAAAGAGACACGGTTCTTAGCCGGCACTCAATTTTTCTCAAGAAGAACAGGGTAAAATTGGCCAATTTAACCATGACCTGGAAAAAAATTAATGGACAGTGATCTGAAAAAAGCCACGGGTATGGCCTTGGGGTATCTTTCCATACGGTCTAGAAGTATCCTGGAAATGAAGAATTATTTGTCAAAAAAGATTTTACCCCCCTTACTTATTTCTAAGGTTATCCAACAACTTTGCCGTGAGAATTACCTTGATGACAAGATATTTGCTGAAAATTATCTTGAAAACCGGAGGAGGAATAAACCAAAGTCCCTGTTTGCCTTCCGATATGAGCTTGAAAAGAAAGGGATTGATCCCGCCATTATAGATCAAGCACTCACCCGCTATGACGACCTTGAATTAGCCCTTCTTGCCCTTAAGCAAAAGGTTAGATTGTGGCGTCATCTTGATCAAGCTCCTTTGAAAAAAAAAGTGTTTGGCTACTTGCGATACAGGGGATTTGGTTTTTCTATAATCCAATCTGCCTGGGAACAAATTTTTGAGATAGCCAATTCTGGTCCGTCAAAAGACTGACAGGCGTATAAGATAAAAAATGCCTAAGAAAAAAATGTTCTATCTTTGGGAAGAAACTTTCTTAAAATATGATATTTTTTTCCATAAAGTCAAGGTTTTTAAGGCAGTTCCGCGTCCAGAGTTATAAAGCCAAGTTTTTCAATTGACATATTCCATTCCGTTGCATAAAAATACGGATGCATTGTCTCTTCGGGCTCTTTAAATGAGCAAAAATTGCCCCGCTCTTTTAGGAAAGCAGAAAATGGCATAAAACATGCAAGGCTATTTTGTGATATTATTGATATAACCAGGATTCAAAGGAATTGTTCTTATGGTTGGCAGAAAACGCACAATTGAAAGACGAAGAAACAAACGATATAAGGCCGTTGATGGAGCCTATGCGGCAATCAGTCCTAATTCCCACAAACTTGGTCAAATCATTGATATCAGTATGGGCGGTCTTTCATTTAAATATATTGATACAACCGATGATGGTAAAGAATCCGAGGGTACCCCGGAGGAGGCGGTCTTCCTGAGCAGTATGGGCTACTATGTAGGAGATCTGCCCTTTAAGACTGTTTCAGATTACGAGATTACAAATACCCCCTCTTTTAGTTCCATGAAGGTTAGAAAGCGACATGTTCAATTTACGGATTTAAGTTTTAAACAGCTGTTTGACCTGGACTATTACCTGAGAAATAATGTGTCTGAACAGGTAGAAAAACTAACGAAATAATAAAATATAGAGACCCTCACACTTCCTGTGTGAAAAAGGATTATTCCTTTTGTTTTGGGCCTTATTTGCCTATCCCATTTATTCCATTCCTGGTGCAATAATAATCAGCGCATCTTCATTGACGTTTAAGTATTGTTGGGCCAAAGTTGTCAAATCTTCATGGGTGATGGCTGAATATCCCGATATTATTGTGTTGGCCCAGTCCAGTCTTTCCGGGTGATTCCATGAATTGGTCAATACCGAATTCAGCCAATAACCGTTGGTCTGCCTGAGTACGGCAAGCTGGTTTAAAAGCGGTTTTTTAACCAACGCGACTTCTTTTTTTGTAATTCCCACGCCCAATTCCCTGGCAATTTTATCCACTTTCTTAGAAATAATATCAGCGGTGTCTGGCAGTACATTGACCACCACATGCATAACCCCATAGCCATCGTAAACAAGGGATGGGTTGTTATATACGTAAGGGGAATAGGATGCCCCGAGTTCTTCTCGGATTGTTTTTCTGAGGCGTTCACTAAAAACTTTTGCCAGCAGGGATAATTTTCGTGTTTTTGTGATATCCCAAAAGTCATCGGTTAAAAAAGCGATTTGGACCATGCCCTTGTTGATTTTTGTATCAAGGTTAAGGGTAAGGGTCTCACCCTTTGGAAATGAAATAGTCTGGGGTGTCTTGTTGGATTCTGTGGGGCTTATCCGTGTCTCTAAGGCACCCAGATAGGTGGTTGCATATTGGGTCATTATCGCCGGGTCAAAATCTCCGATAATAGAGACTTCAATGGGAGATTTTTCAAAACTGGGTTTGAGCCAGGTTTGAATATCTTCCAAGGTGATTTGGTCGATTCTTTCCGGGGGCAAAAGCCCGAATCTTGGATCCCCTTTGGCCAGAAAACGGTTGCCCTGTATCTGCATGATACCGTCCGGGGTGCTTTTCAACGCATCATACATTTGCTTGTATCGGGTTTTAGAAAGGGCAAGCGCCTGGGGCCTGAATCCCGGATCTTTCAGGTAGGTATAAATGAGCTGGAAAATAAGTTCTGCTTGTTTGGGATCTGCCGACCCGGCCACTGCAAAATAAGGGTCCTTGATGCTGAACCCAATGTTCACATCTTTTCCTGCCAGGGCATCTTCGAGTTGGTCCGGATCCATGGACTCAAATCCGCTCAGCCGAACGGTGGATTCTGCAAGGGAGGATAATCCAGGCATGTCAGCAGGTTCTGATGAAGCGCCCTTGCCGAAAATTACCTTGAATAAAAATTCCCCACTTTTGAATTCAGTTCGTTTGAGATTTAAACGGATATTGTTTGATAAGTCAATCTGGGTGATACCCGATCCCTTTACATCCTCTCGTTTTTTCAGGAGTGTTGCCGTGGGTGCGGGGAAGTCAAGGTATGGAAAGGATTTTGTCTCAAACCGTTTAAATGAGTCGATGGGCTGGGCAGCCGATTTTTCGTAGAGATTCAGGATCTGATCCGTTGCGGATAAATCCTTGTTTTCAGTGATCTTTGCATTGCCCGAGACCAGGATCAGTCTCTGGTCGTTGACCCATAATTTTTTGAATGCCTGATTCACTTGTATAAGGGTCAATCTCTGGATATAGGGTTTTAGAAACGCCTGTTTTTGCAGGGGGGACAAAAATAAGCGTTTCTGGTTCATGGCCCCTAAAACAGAGCGGGCCAGTTGGGAACTTTTTCGGGTATCCGCCTGGAGAACATCGGTGTCAAGGCTTGCAATAAAATCTGACTTGACCCTGGCAAGCTCCAGGGGAAGAAAACCGTTTTCTAAAGCTTGTCTGAGGGATCGTTCAAGCTGGCCAAGGCAGCGTTCCCATTTGTCAGGCTCACACGAGGCCTTAAGGGCAGCCATGGAAATGTTTTGTAAAAAGGTAGCTGAATAGATTGAAGCAGATGAAAAGCTCGCAGATTCTTTTCTGATCATGCTTGATAAACGATTTTGCAAAATGGCGTTGCCCAATTTTTCCAGAACCTTTTCCTTTAATTCTTCCAGGGTTTCAGATTCAAAGGGGGTATGGCAAATCCTTTCAATGGTAACTTCTGTATTTCCGGCTTCTGATTCATAATGGTGAAAAGCCAAAACTCCTTTTTGGGCTTGCCAGGAGATATCCCCGGGTTCACCCGCACTTTTTCCCCGGGGCCGTAAGCTTGAAAACCTCTCGTTAATCAGCTCTTCTGTCTCGTTAATGTCCATATCTCCGACAATGACCAGGGCCATGTTATCCGGCCGGTACCAATGGTCATAAAACCCTTTTAAAAGCTTTTTGTCGGCTGCCTTGATGACAGAGGTCAGTCCAATGGGTAATCGTTGATTTACAAGGGATCCAGGCAGTTCAAATGCCAATTCTCGTTTAAAGGTCCGATAGGAGACAGAGTCCCGTTCTCTTTTTTCGGCCAGTATGATCCCTCGCTCCCTGTCGATTTCCTCTTCCAACAGCAGGGCTCCACTGGCATAGTCTCGTATAACCAAAAAGGCATCTTCAAGGGTTTTCGTGTCTCCCTTTGGAAGGGTCAAATCGTAGGTGGTGTGAAAAAAAGAGGTACTGGCATTGGCGTCTGCCCCAAAGTCCATGCCAATGGATTGGAAATATTCTATGAGCTCTCCTGGTTTGAAATGGTCTGAACCGTTAAAGAGCATGTGCTCAAGAAAGTGGGCAACTCCCTGTTCTTCATCGGTTTCATTGACGGATCCGGCAAATACATTTAAGTGAACACTGACCCGGTCTTTTGGACTAGTGTTTTTCATGAGTACATACTGGAATCCATTGGGCAAAACCCCATGTACCAGGGCAGGATCCTTTTCAACGCCATTGGTGGCAAAAAATTCCGGGTGTTTGGGTGCGCATGAAAACATGAGCGTCCCAATTAACATAACAGTGATGATACCCATATGGCTACCAATGGCATTGCGTTTCATACGAGAGCTGTCCTTAATTTAAATATTTAGAATTAATATGGATGTCGGTCTTGGTTTTAAGTTCTTCAATCCAGGACAAAAAGTTTTGTCCCTGTTTCATATAGGCGACCTGTTCTTTTGTTTTGTCCAGGGTTTCCATAATCTTGGCATCTTCGGGTACCTGTTTTTCCTTAAACCCGATAATATAAAAGTTTTGATCCACCTCCAATACCCCTGGGTGAATGGGATTTTTACTATCCAGGGCAAAGGCTGTTTTAACCAATTCCGGTGCACTTCCAATCCCTTCTACCGGCTGGTTGCGCGTGAACAGGTCTGTGGATAAAGCGGTCAGTTTGTTTTCCTTTGCCAGTTGCTCAATGGAACCTGCGGCTTTGGCTTTTTCGGCCAGGGCCTGGGCTGCTTTTTTAGCGGCTTCTTTCTGGAGTTTTGAAGTCAGGGTCAGAACGATGCTTTTTTTTACTATTTCCAGGGGCTGGACTTCAGGTTCAATTGTTTCAACGACTTTAATGAGATAATAACTGGCGCCCAGTTGTTTGACCTCGCTGATGTCATCATTGGTCTGACTAAACGCGGCCTGGGCAAACCCGGCACTATCTTCAAAGTTAAGGCCGTCACCATTTTGTGTAAAAAAGGGTGTGGTCATCACTTTTCTTTTGGTAATCATGGCAACCTGTTCAAAGTCGTCTCCATCAATAATGGAATCAAGGGCTTCCCCGGCCTGATAATAGGCCAAATTTTGCAGTTCCTGGGCCATTAATTCAGAACTTATTGTATCCTTGACCTGGTCAATGGGTTTGACGGAAGCATCAAATTTTGCCATCAATTTTATGATATGCCACCCAAATATGGTGCGAACAGGTTCACTGACTTCTCCTGTCTTCATGGAAAAAGCCTTATCCCCAAATGGTTTTACCATATTCTGTTTTTCAAATACGCCAAGATATCCACCACTGCTTTTTGAAGGACCCTGGGAAAACTTTTTGGCTAATCCTGCAAAATCTTTATCTTTGACAGCCAGTTCATAAATTTTATCCGCCTCTTTTCTGGCAGTTTCCACGGCAGCCTCATCTGCATCCTCATCCACTTTGATCAGAATGTGGCTGGCTTCAACTTTTTGGGGAACCTTGAACCGATCAATGTTTTTTTCATAAAACTCTTTGACCTGATCCTCGGATACCGCCACTTCGGCCGTGTGATCTTCGGGAGAAAATTTTAAATAGGCGGCCTTTTTTTTGGGGTTTGATTTATACAGGTCTGGGTTCGCTTCATATTGTTGTTTTATTTGTGTCTCGGTGGGGGTGACATCTGTAAATGATGCTGGATCAACTTTAATATAATTAATCGCCATGGCTGTATTTTGGAAAATATACCAGCTTTTCGCTTCCGCATCTGAAACGGTAATTCCGCTCAAAATCATGTCCCTGACCTTGCGTTCTTTCATGGCAGCACGTTGGCGAACTTCAAAGATTTCTGGATTTAAGGAATTAAAACCCAATACCTTTTTGTATTGTTCAAGGTTAAAGGCGCCATCTTTTTGAAATGCTTTTATGGTCATCAGCGCTTGGGTCAGCTCTTTATCGGAAACAATAATCTTGAGTCGCTCGGCCTCATTTGCCACAAGTTTTTGTTCGATGAGGGTGTTGAGTGCCTGTTGCTTGACATTCAATGCTTTTAAAAGATCATCATTCAGGCTCTCTCCGAATCTTTCTCTCATCCGATCAACCATTAATTTATAGGCATCCTGAAATTCATTGATGGTGATAGGCTCGTCATCGACAGTGGCAACGCTGTTGTCTCTCTTGGAACTCATTGATCCCACCCCTAGAAAAACAAACACAATGACAATGATAAAAAGAAAAATCTTAATAATCCAATTTCCGGTATTCTCACGCAGGTAACCCAGCATTGCTTTCTCCTTAGTTCTCCGATAATAAAATCTATAAAAAAATATTTCATAATATGGTTTCATAAATAGGTGTGTCAATGTATTATTATTTCTTTTTTATTAACGCATAATCCAAATCAGTTTACCTTCTTTGATTTTTCCTATATATATTGCTTTATAAAACGGGTTCGTTTACACAAATAGGATAAAAAACAATTATGGACAAAAAAGCACAAAAGGAAAGACAAAAGGCGTTTGACAGCTTGCCTCCCGCAATTCGGGACTGCCTTTCTCCGGAAGAAAAACAACTTTTTTTAACCGCTGACCAATGGCCGGATGAACTTTTTCAAAAATTAGATGAATTCATCATCAGAGAATAAAATAGATCTTTTTTATCTGACATCATCATTGACAATCCTGGGCGAAATCCTTAAAATTACAGGCATACACCTTGATTCAAAGGAAAATGATGCCGGAAAAAACAAATCGAAAACTTGATCTTGAACGGTATGCAAAATATGCCCAGGTGCTTGAAAAGACCAGATGGGCCAGTGAATTTTCCTGGAAACATATATGTAAAATTTGTCAGTATATTGAACCGATCAGGGCCAAGCAAGGTGCAATTGTTTTTAAAGAAGGGGCGAATGAACGAAGCCTTGGTATCATTGTCAAAGGTTCCATAGAGATTATCAAGGGAAACAGCAGGATCGGTACGATGAAAAGTTCCCAGACCTTTGGAGAAATGGCCCTCATTGATGGTGAGCCAAGATCTGCAACCGGTATTGCCGCAGAAGAGACCATTATTTTTTTCATTGAAGAAAAAGCCTTGATCAAATTGACCGAAGAGGACCCTAAGCTCGGTGTTCAATTGTTGTGGAAAATTTCCAAGCTTATGAGCCAGAGACTTCGCCGGACAACGGGTCAGCTGATGGATTATATGGGATAGGCAAACACAATGCTCCGTTGGTTATTTGAGAAATCAGGAGTCTGTATGATACGGCCCGGTTTAATAATTGTTATTGTACTTTTATGTGTTGCCGAAGCTCTTCCCGGAAGTTGCCAAGAGGGGAGGCAGGGTGAGCGCCTATCAAATACGATGCCCTCTTTGATGGACAGCATTCAATTTACCCAAGAGATAAAGTTTTGCGAAATCAATATTCCCCATGAAATTTTGGGAATCCGGCAGCGCCTTGAAAAAGAAATCCTTTTAGCCGTTCATAACCGCCCCCAGGTAATCCTGTGGATGAAGCGCTCTGCCCGGTATTTCCCCATAATTGAAAAAATTTTGAAACAGGAAAATTTGCCCCTGGATTTAAAATATGTTCCTGTTGTCGAAAGTGCCCTGAGGCCCCACAGCGGATCTTCAAAAGGGGCCATTGGGTATTGGCAGTTTTTAAAAGATACGGGCAAACGATATGGATTAAAAATTGATGACACCATTGATGAACGAAGGAATATTTTTAAATCAACCCAGGCTGCAAGTTTTTACCTTAAAAAATTGAAGACAGAATTCGGCTCATATCTGCTGGCCCTGGCTGCCTATAATATGGGAGAATTTGGATTAAATACCCAAATTGATATTCAGGAAACCAGGGATTTTTTTTCCCTTTACCTTCCCTTGGAAACCCAGCAGTATGTATTTAAAATTATTGCTGTTAAAATGATCTTGGAACAGCCTGAAAAATATGGATTCTTCTTGAAAGCATCTGATCTGTATCCAGAGTTTCGTTTTTCAAAGATAAATTTTAATTTAAACACTGAAATTCCCATTATAATGATTGCCCAGGCAGCCCGTATCCCCTTTAAAACCATCAAAGACATGAATCCTGAAATCAGAGGATACCATCTTGATTCCGGAAAAATTACCCTCTTGATTCCAGAGGGTAAAGAGAAGGGGTTTAAGGAAAGGTTTGTTAAACTCTTATCAGAAAGTTCCCAAAAATATACAAGAAAATTTCATGTGGTCCAACCTGGTGAAAGCCTTATCCGTATTGCGCAACAATACGAGATGACCCTGGCTTCCCTGTTGCGGTTAAATAATTTTTCATTTAAAAAGGTTATTCATCCGGGTGACAGACTGTTGATTCGCTGATCACCTGACTGGGTTCGTCTATCTCTTTTTTTGTCTTTTGTTGCTTTTTTAAGCAGATTTTGTCTTCCCGGATAATGGCACATAATTTGGGATTGTGCAGTTCTTTGCAGGTGGCGTGATTATATAGCGGGCATTCAGGATGTTGTTTGGACATGTTTATTCCTTTTTAATTGGCTACCCATGGGAAAAAACAATATATCTTAATTCCCTTGGGTTTTCAAGGCGTTTTCCATGGGACGGGGTCAGGCTTGCGTTGTTGCGCTTTTGTTAAAAGCGCAACAACGCAAGCCTGACCCCGTTAATCATCTCCTATTCGGTTAAGGTTTCTTCTGATATAGTCCCTGAATTGAGGTTGCCTGTATCAAGCTGGGGAACCGGTTTACTATCCGAAACCTTCTTTTTTTCCAGAGGATTTTTCACTCGTTTAACAGTCGGCGGGGCAGCGGATCTATTTTGTTCCAGTTTTTTATCCAAATCCTGAATCAGCGTTTTAAATTCCTGTTGAACCTTGCTGAACCGTTTATCCAGCTCGTTTTTTGAAAGCCCGTCCAGTTCCATCCCTTTTAGGCGTTTATCAATAAGGCTGGTGGTTTTTCTTAGCTGCCCGATTTGTTCTTCATAGGCGGAAAGTTCCAATAGTCTTGCATCAAATTCTTCCGTAAAAAGGGTGATGTCTTGCTTGATTTGGCTGGTTTTCTCTTCAAATCGGGTATTGTTGTCCTTAATGGCAGCCAGCATCTTCAGATTGATGGCTTCCGTGACAGCAAGGGTTTTCTTGTTTTGCCCGGCATTTTTTTTAATTTTTTTATCCAGGGCAGCCATATCAGCTTTTATGGTTTTAGCATTTGCTTTTGAAACAGACATTTTGGCCACCTGATTTTCCAGGGCCTCTTCCTTTTTGGCCAGCAGGGGCAATTGCTGATCAAAATCAAACTTGTTTTTAGCAATCCGTAGATCAAAGGAATTTAATTTTTCTTCTATCTGCCGGGCCAGCTTTTCAACCTGGATCTTTTTGGTTTCATCCACATCCACAACCCGCTCTTTCATATCCAGGTAAATAAATGCGAGAATGGCGCAGATCAGACAGGGAATAATTATCGAAATGATGGTGACCCTGTTGGATAATTTTTCAATCTTCAGGGTATTGATTTCCTGGTGGTATTCTGAAGATTGTAAGCTTTTTTCATCATCTGTGTCGGAAATATTTAAAGGGTCAATTTTAAAGTCTTTAAGGTTATCCATTGCAAATTTTATCCTGTTTATAGCTTTCTATTCCCATTCAATGGTACCCGGTGGTTTGGACGTAATATCAAGGACAACCCGGTTAATATTATCAACCTCATTGCTGATTCTATTGGATATCTTCCCCAATAGATCATGGGGTAACTTTGCCCAGTCCGCTGTCATGGCATCGTTGCTGGTGACCGCACGAATGGCAATACAATTGCCAAAGGTTCTTTTATCTCCCATGACCCCAACGCTTTTAATGGGCAACAGCACGGCAAAGGACTGCCAGAGTTTTCTGTAGAAACCGGCTGCCCGGATTTCTTCCAAAAGGATTGTATCGGCTTTTCTAAGGATATCCAGCCGCTCTTCTGTAATAGCGCCCATGATCCGAATGGCAAGTCCGGGCCCGGGAAAGGGTTGCCGCCAGATCAACTCCTCATTGATACCCAGTTCCAACCCAAGTTTTCTTACCTCATCCTTAAAGAGAAGCTGCAAGGGCTCAATGAGTTTTAGTTTCATTTTTTCGGGAAGCCCCCCCACATTATGGTGGGATTTAATAATGGAAGTGGGACCCCCAAAAGCGGATTTGGACTCAATGATATCCGGATACAAGGTTCCCTGGCCGAGAAATTCGGCCCCGTCAATTTTTTTAGACTCTGCATCAAAGACCTCAATAAAGAGATTCCCAATGATTTTACGTTTTGTTTCAGGGTCGGTAACATCTTTTAAGGCGGTCAAAAACATCTGTCTTGCATCCACAAATTTGATGTTCATATCCAGGACGGTCAGGCTTTGTTCAAGCGTTTCTCGTTCATTGTGCCGCAACAGCCCGTTATCCACAAATATGCAATAAAGGTTTTTCCCAATTGCCTTGTGAATCAGGGTCGCGGCAACCGATGAATCCACACCGCCGGAAAGACCCATGATTACCTTTTTATCTCCAACAGCACTCTTTATCTGGGCAATGGCCCCATCGGAAAATGATTTCATTGTCCAATTTTTTTCACACCCGCAGACATCAAATAAAAAGTGGCGGATCATCAAAGATCCATTGACCGAATGCTCAACTTCCGGATGAAGTTGAAGTCCGTAAAACTTTTTGTCATGGTTTGCAATGGCCGCAATATCGGTATTTTCTGTGGAGGCTGTTACCACAAATCCTTCGGGCAGTTCCTTGGCGGAATCCCCATGGCTCATCCAGCATTGGAATCTTGGTTCCATGTCTGAGAAAAGCGGTTTTTCCTCTCGCACAATTAACTCCGCAAATCCGTATTCTCTTTTTTCAGCCCGCTTAATGGTACCGCCCAGGGCATGGACCATTAAGTGCATTCCGTAACAGATACCCAATACAGGGACGCCTAAGGCAAAAATAGCAGCGTCAATGGAGGGGCTGTCCGCTTCATAGATGGAAGAGGGTCCCCCTGAAAGGATAATTCCCACAGGATTCATTTCCTTTATTCTTTCAATGGAAATACCGGCAGGCTCAACCTGGCAATAAACCCCGTTTTCCCTGACGCGCCGGGCAATCAGCTGATTGAATTGTGACCCAAAATCAATAACGATTATCATAAGTATATCCTAAATGGCTTTTATATTTAAATCCTAATATTTCCTATAATATGGATAAAAAAGCAAGTTGTTTTTATCTGGATCTTGCCAAGAAACCGTTATTGTGATCTATTAGGGAGAATTCGTAAAGAAAATTGTAACCTGAGTATGTTTGAATAATTTATATTAAACCAGGAGTGATTGATGTATCTAGCCAGTGATTTAAGAAAAGGCCTGAAATTTGAAATTGACGGAGATCCCTACGTCGTTGTCGGGTTTGAGTTCAAAAAACCAGGTAAGGGTCAATCCCTATATAAGTGTAAACTCAAAAATATGATCACGGGCAACCTTTTTGAACGTACCTACAGGTCCGGTGACAAGTTTGAGAAAGCAGACCTTGAAGAACAGGAAATGGAATACCTGTATTCAGACAAGGATGCCTATTGTTTTATGCACACCTCCAATTATGAACAGATTTTTTTAAGCAAAGAGCAGCTCGGGGATGCCGTTGATCTATTAAAAGACAACACCGTTTGTACGGTTCTGCTGCATAATAGTCAGCCCATTGGGGTAACCCTTCCCATCTTTGTCAATCTTGTGGTGACCATTGCAGAGCCCTGGGCAAAAGGAGATACGGCAACTGGAAGTACAAAACCCGCCACCCTTGAAACAGGATTTGAAGTTCAGGTTCCCCCTTTTGTTGACCAGGGACAGATGGTGAAAATTGATACAAGAACCCGGGAATATGTTGAAAGGGTGAATGAATAAGCCGATAGAACCCGTTTCTTCCATACAACCCGATTCTTCCATACAAAGAATTCTGGTGGTTGATGATGAAAGCAGTCTCAGATTACTTTTGACCAAGGCCCTTACCCGGGCCGGGTATATCTGTGATCAAGCCCTGGATGCAACCACGGCTTTGGAGATGATCACGGCCCGGGAAACGTCGTTTTATGATCTGGTTATCTCTGATATTTCCATGCCGGGGATGGATGGAATCGCTTTGCTCAAAACGGTTACATCCTTATTTCCTGATATTGATTTTATTATCATGACCGGGTATGCAGCGGATTATTCCTATGCGGATATTATGGATGCCGGGGCCTCTGATTATATGACCAAACCCTTTAATATCAGTTCCACCCTTGCAAAAATTTCTCGGATTGCCAGGGAAAAAACCACCCTGTTCAATCTGAAACAGACCAACCAGCAATTGTGCACTGCCATTGAAAGGGCAAATCATCTGGCCGGGGAGGCTAAAGAAGCCTCCCGGGCCAAAACATTTTTTTTAGCCGCCATGAGCCATGAGATCAGAACCCCCTTGAACGGGATCGTGGGGTATACGGATATGCTGCAAGATACCCCTTTAAATGCGGAACAAACCTCCTTTTTAAAAAATGCCAGGCTTTCCTGCGATACCCTCCTGTCGGTTGTCAATGATATCCTGGATTTTTCCAAGGTGGAATCGGGCAATCTTTCCCTGGAAACCATTGAATTTGATCCCGAAGTCCTGTGTTTTGAAACCATTGATGTGGTCAGACCCCAGGTGGATGAATCAATGGTTGAGTTGGGCTGTTCCATTTCCCATCGGGTTCCGGCAATGGTCAAAGGAGATCCCCACAGGTTTCGCCAGGTATTGTTGAACCTTTTGGGAAATGCCGTCAAATTTACCCACAAAGGAGCGATTACCCTGGCCCTAGATGCAAAAGAAATAGTCGCAAAAGAAACAGTCGCACAAACAGATTCAAAAACAGATTCAAAAACAGATTCAAAAACGGTTATGCTTTTAACCAGTGTTACCGATACAGGCATCGGTATCTCTTCAGATGAATTGGACGTTATTTTTAAACCTTTTATCCAGTCGGAAGAGGATATTACCAACCGGTATGGGGGAACAGGTCTCGGACTTGCCATCAGTAAAAATATAGCCCGCCGCATGGGGGGTGATTTATGGGTGGAATCCCAAAAATCCAAGGGGTCGACTTTTTATTTTACGGCCAGCCTGGCCAAGGGGAAAATCAGAAAACGGGATCGGGTTAGGCCGGTAGGATTGAAAGGAAAAAAGGTGCTTGTCACCACTACCACCCAGGAAACCTTTGACCTTTTGAACCATGAGTTGTTGCGAGCGGGCATGTCGGTGCATCAAGAATCCTGGGACAGGCTTCCCTTGTTTTTAGCCACTCCGGCCGGTCAACGTTTTGATCTAGGAATTATCGATTTTGGAAAGTCAATAAAACCAAACTCTCCAGATTTTGGGGCCATCATGGGAACCCTATCGCCCCAAGATTTTCCTTTTGGATGGATTGCCTGCTCCGTTCCCTTTCCAGGGATTGTAAAGGGGTTCAAATCAGCAGGATTTAAAGGTTTTTTATCAAAACCGTTCCGAAAACAAACCCTATTGGAAATGGCAGCCTATGTCATGGGAATGATCTGTCTTCCCGGCAAAAAAAATAACCAGGAATCAAGTGAATTACTCACCATTCATTCCCTGGCTGAAAATCAAAAACATGCCGTGTCCATCCTCCTGGTTGAAGATAATCCGGTCAACCAGAAAATGACACAACTCATGCTGTCAAAGGCGGGATATACGGTTATAATTGCGGGGAATGGTAAAGAGGCCCTTGAAGTGTTCAAGAACACCCGGGAAGGGATTGATCTCATACTCATGGACATCAACATGCCGGTAATGGATGGAATTGAAGCCACCCGGCAAATACGGTCCCACGAGATGCAGTCTGCGCCCGGAACAAGGGTGCCTATCCTGGCGCTCACCGCAAATGTATTCGATGACTTTAAACAAAAATGCCTTGGGGCCGGAATGGACGATTTTCTGACCAAACCCATTAAACGGGACCTGGTATTTGAAGCGCTGCAAACCTGGTCCCGTCCGAAGGAATAAGTTTTTTTAGCCCCTATTCAGACGTAGTATCCTCAGATTTGGTATCCTCAGATTTGGTATCCTCAGGTTTAGTATCCTGGATCATTTTTTCTTTATGTTTGCATTCTTTGTTGGGACATTTTAAAAATTTGCCCTCTCGTTTATTTTCTTTTTCAACCAGGAAAACAGAACCACACTCAGGACAGCGTTTATCCACGGGTTTGTCCCAGGAGGCAAAGCCACAGTCAGGGTATTTGGAGCAACCGTAAAAAACTTTTCCTCTTTTGGATTTTTTCTCAACTATGGTTCCTTCACACCCGGGTTCAAAGCACTTGACCCCGGTATCCTTGCCGGAATTTTCTCCGCCCACCGACTCTGTGTGCTTGCATTCCGGGTAGCCGGTACAGGCAAGAAACAATCCAAAACGCCCTTCCTTTTGAATCATGGGTTTTTTGCATTTCGGGCAATCCTTCACCGGGGTATCGTCTTCAAATTTTTCAACGATGGAAATAACGCCTCGTTCATCCCGGGTATAATTGCTGGTGAAAGAACACTCCGGATATCCGGTGCAGGCGAGAAAATGGCCATTTTTGCCAATTTTAATATTGACGTCTTTGCCGCACAAAGGGCATTGGATACCCGTCGGAACCCCAACCCCTTTGACGCTGA
Organism: Desulfoconvexum algidum; assembly: GCF_055382125.1. Lineage (NCBI taxonomy): Bacteria > Pseudomonadati > Thermodesulfobacteriota > Desulfobacteria > Desulfobacterales > Desulfobacteraceae > Desulfoconvexum > Desulfoconvexum algidum. Next base: position 2,394,050 of record NZ_AP042394.1, read on the forward strand.
TCATATTTTCACTGGCATCATCCAGGGTTTTTTTAAACCCATCATAAAATGCGGTTAAAAGTTCAACCTCATTGAGCTTTCCGCTCTCCACATCGTCCAGATTGTTTTCCATCTGGGCGGTGAATGATATATCCAGAAGGGTGGGAAAAGAGGCCACCAAAAGATCATTTACAATAAATCCCAATTCACTGGGAATAAAATACCGTTTTTCCAGGTCCACGTACCCTTTGTCTCGGATGACACTTAAAATGGAGGCATAGGTACTGGGCCTTCCGATACCATTTTTTTCAAGCTCCTTGACAAGGGATGCTTCTGAAAACCTTGGAGGGGGTTTTGTAAAATGCTGCAGGGGGGTTATTTTTTTTGTTTCAAGCTGTGTCCCTTCTTCGACCATGGGCAGTGCCTGGATATCTTTGTCCGTTGTTTTTTCATCGGTGGTATACAATGCCATGAATCCGGGAAATCGAACCGTGGAACCGCTCACAGAAAAAATATAGGCATCAGCGGCTTTGATCATAATGGATTTTTGATCAATTTGGGACTGGGTCATCTGGGAGGCAACAAATCGTTTCCATATAAGATCGTAGAGCTTAAACTGGTCCTCGTTTAAAAAAGAGGCTATCTTTTGAGGCGTATTGAATACCGAGGTGGGCCGGATTGCCTCATGGGCATCCTGGACCTTGTTCTTGTTTTTGAAAACCCGGGGCTGGTCAAGTGCATACTCTTTGCCATAATCCCTGGCAATGAGTTCCAGGGCTTCATTTGCAGCCTCTGGTGCAATACGGATGGAGTCGGTACGCATATAGGTAATCAATCCTTCAGGTCCGTCCGTACCGATGTTTACCCCTTCATAGAGTTGCTGGGCCACCACCATGGTTTTTTTAGCCGAAAACCTTAGCCGGTTAATGGCATCCTGCTGAAGTTTACTGGTAATAAATGGGGGCTGGGGATTGCGCTTAATGGTTTTCTTTTTTATCTGGTCAACAACAAAACTGGCGTTCTCGAGATCTGCCAGGATATCTTTGGCCTGTTTTTCATTGGTTACCTTGGCTTTTTTGTCGTTAATTTTAACCAGGGCTGCATTAAAGGCCGGCGGGTCCTGGGCCAGAAGATCTGCTGTAATGGTCCAATATTCTTCGGGGTCAAATATTCTAATTTCCCGTTCCCGGTCACAGATAATTTTAACCGTAACCGATTGAACCCGCCCGGCACTTAAGCCCCGTTGTACTTTTTGCCACAAAAGCGGAGAAATCTGATACCCCACCAGTCGGTCCAGTTTTCTTCTTGCCTGCTGGGCATCATATTTATCTGCATCGGGAATCAATTGGTTTTCAAGGGCTTCGGTGATTCCTTTTTTGGTCAGCTCATGGATGAGTACCCGATGAAAGACCCGGCCCTTTTTCTTGAGGATGTCCATGATATGAAAGGCAATAGCTTCTCCTTCACGGTCAGGGTCAGGTGCAAGATAAACTTCATCAGCTCCCTTGGCAATTTTCTTAAGGGTGGCAATCACCTTGGCTTTGTTGGTGATATTAACATATTCTGCTTTAAAATTATCCTCAACATCGATGCCAAGATTTTTAACGGGAAGATCTCGGATATGGCCGGCACTGGCAGCTACATTATAGTCTTTACCGATATATTTTGTAAGGGTTTTAATTTTGGTTGGGGACTCAACAATAATGAGCGGTTTTGCCAATTTTATTCCTCCGAAAGTGAATAATAATTACCAGGATGTCGCTGTACCAGACCCTTAAGTTCAAGATCAAGCAGGTTGGCGGTGACAAGACCGCTGTCCATCCGGGCTGATTCGATAATCTTATCAATATGTTTGGGATATGGATCGAGATGTTTATATACCAATCCCTGTTCTTTGTCCATGAAAGGAGATTTTTTTTCTGTGTTTTTTTCAGGTGCCGCTGTCTTTGTCCCGGGCGGCACCCGGTGCCGAGGGTGTGATTGAGGACGGTACTGGGACTTAGGATGTACATGGATAAACTGGTAAAGCTCATCTATCATATCCATTTCGTTTTCAACAAGCTTAGCGCCTTGTTTCAACAAAGAATGGGTACCACGGCTTTTGGTTGAGCGAATACTTCCCGGGACGGCAAAAACTTCCCTGTTATATTCTCCTGCCAGCCGGGCAGTGATAAGAGAACCACTTCTTTGTTCCGCTTCAACCACAAGGGTGCCTGTGGAAAGACCTGCTATGACGCGGTTTCTGATGGGGAAATTATAGGGAAATGGACGTGTATTAATTTTAAATTCAGACATGATGGTGCCAGAGTCTTTGATGATGGAGAAAAGTGACCTGTTTTCTTTGGGGTAGATTCGATTCAGACCGGAACCCAGAATCGCAACGGTTTTACCCTTTACCTTCAGGGCGCCACGATGGGCAGCCGTATCGATCCCCAGGGCCAATCCGCTCACCACCTGAAAACCAGTGGACGCCAGGCAAGCGGCCAGGTGTTCTGCCGTGTTCAATCCGTAAGCGGTGGCATTCCTTGACCCGACAATCGAAATACAGGGAGCACTTGTATCCAGGGACCCCACATAGGTTAAATAGGGAGGCGGATCGATAATTTTCTTGAGCAGGGGTGGGTAGGAAGGATCCGTCAGGGTTACAATCTTGATTTTGTTGGAATAAATCTGATCCAGTTCTGCCTGGGCCAAGGACAGATACTTTTGATATCCCTGGATTCCTTTGATCGCCCGAATAGATATACCACTGACCTTTTCTAATTCACATTTGGGTGCCGTCAAAACATTTTCAGGCGCTAAAAACCGATGGATCAGGCGTTTATAAATTCGGTTCCCAAGATCGGGAATCTCCTTTAAAATAAACCATGGCAGATTTTTGTCTGAAAAAAGATCCATTTTTGATTAAATCACTCAAATTCTTTTAATTTTTCCTGGGCCTTTTCAGCAGCGGGTGAAAAAGGGTATTGGGTCAGAACCAATTTTAGATAGCGATGGGCCCTGTTTGTATCATCCATGGACAGATAGGAATACCCTGTTTTCAACAGGGCATCCGGTACCTTTTCTGCCTTTGGATAGGCTTTAACCAGTTTTTTAAATACGGTTACAGCCTTGGTGTACTGGCCGGAAGAATAGTGGCACTCTCCCAGCCAATACATGGCGTTATCGGCCAGACTGTGGTCTGGATGCTGGGCCACAAAGGTTTCAAATAATTGTGCTGCATGGGCCGAATCACCTTCCAGCAGAAGATTTCGGGCCTTTTGGTATAATTGTGCAGGCGCGGTATAGGCGACCTGGTAAACAACCGGTTTTTGAGCGGACAGCTGATGTTCAAGGCCGGCCACTTTTTTTCCCAACACTAAAATTTCATCTTCAAGGGCTGAAACCCTCTGATCCGTATGTTCTACTTCTTGTTTCAACGCGTCAGGCGTGTCTTTCTTTTCCTCTGTATTCACGTGAAGCGATTCCCCCTGTTCCCCGAGATCCGGCCCTTTTTTAAAAAAATCAAAGGAGCTGCAGGCGAACAAGGTAAAACAGCACAAGAAAAAAAGACAACTTTTAAAGATAAAATTTTTTATGGACACCATCATGCAACCTCTTGTCTTATCCTTTTGTATGGGCTGCAAGAACAACGGGACTTGCAACGAAAACAGATGAATAGGTACCGATAACCACACCGATAATCATGGCAAATGCAAAGTTATGGATAATCTCTCCTCCAAGGAAAAAGAGTGCCAAAAGAACAATAAGGGTTGTAAGCGAGGTCAAAATTGTCCGTGACAAGGTTTCATTGATACTTTTGTTAAACAATTGGGGCAAGGCTTCTTTGGCTTCAGCTCCCTTTACATTTTCCCTGATTCTGTCAAATACAATGATCGTATCATTCAGGGAATAACCGATAATGGTCAAAAGAGCGGCAATAATCGGAAGGGAAAAATCCAGATTTAAAATGGAAAAAATTCCCACGGTTATTAAAACATCATGGATCAGGGCCACAATGGCACCCATGGCATATTTAAGCTTTAGGGTCCAGAATACTCCCAGGGTTACCACCAAAGCCGCACCAATTAAAAAGGGCATGCTCACATTAAAGATGGACAAAAAATAAACCGCTGCCATCAATGCACCAGCTGTAACACCGGAAAGCATCCATTTAAGTTCAAACCGACCGGAAATATAGATGGTGATAAAAAGCAAAGAATAAAAAATTGCCAGAAGGGCTTTATTCTTAAGATCCTTGCCCACCTGGGGGCCCACCATCTCTACCCGGCGTATTTCCGGTAAAGTACCGGTGGTAGCTTCAATACCCTTGGCAATAATTTCTGAAAGGTTATCGGCCATTGCTTCAGAGCTGCTGGTTCGGATAAGGTATTCATTATCCTCAATTTGACCGAATCCCTGGACAGAGGTATCCTTGAGGCCTATACCGGACAATCCGTTCCGGATATCGGAAACGGCCACCTTTTGTGAAAATTTGATCTGGACAAGGGTTCCCCCCACAAAATCAATTCCGTAATTGGGTCCCTTATGAATAATAAGAGACCCGATACAGACAATGATGAGTATCAAGGAGAACGCATATGCGATCTTTTGTTTCCCCAGAAAGTCTATGTTTATATCAGACTTGATAAGCTGCATTATTTTTAAATTCCTTTATATACTGAGTGTTGATGTCTTTTTATTGCGCAATAGCAAATCAAAAATGCTTTTAGACAGCATCAGGGCTGTGAAGAGACTGGCAACAATACCAAAGCCCAATGTTAAGGCAAACCCTCTGATGGGGCCGGTACCAAATTGAAACAGAACAATGGCGGCAATCAATGTGGTCACATTGGCATCTAAGATGGTCAAGGTGGCCCTTTCAAATCCGGCATGTACGGCCGCAAGGGCAGTTTTTCCGGAGCGAAGTTCCTCTCTGATCCGTTCATAAATAATGACATTTGCATCAACAGCCATGCCAATGGTGAGAATAATACCAGCGATTCCCGGAAGGGTGAGGGTGGCACCGAAAGCTGCAAGCCCCCCCCCAATGAGAACAATATTCACAACCAGGGCAAGATCGGCAATAAGGCCGGCGCCTTTGTAGTAAACCATCATGAACAAGATGATCAGCGCTCCACCTGCCACCATGGACAAAAGTCCCATTCGAACGGAATCAGCCCCTAACGTTGGTCCAACGGTCCTCTCTTCGATGATTTTAACAGGAGCCGGAAGGGAACCTGCCCTTAATGCAATGGCAAGGTCCTTGGCTTCTTCTGTGGTAAACCTGCCGGTGATTCTGGCCTTGCCCCCTGCAATCCGATCCTGGATCACGGGCGCTGAATAAACGGTTTTATCCAGAACGATGGCCAATCGTTTCTGAACATTTTCTCCGGTGATTCTATCAAATATTCTGGCCCCTTTCCGGTTGAATTCGATACCGATCTGGGGTTGCTGGAATTGATCAAACTCAATCCTGGCGTCAATTAAAAGGCTGCCATCTAAAAGGACCTGCTGTTTGATTAAAAACGGTATCTTTGTCACAGCGCCTGTGGAAGGGTCCCGTTTGTTCTGAAAAAGGACTTCGCTTCCAACCGGAGGGTTGCCCTTCAGGGCATTGGCCACGTCGGCGTCGTCATTAACGATCTGGAAGGTCAACTGAGCGGTTTTACCAATAAGGTCCTTGGCTCTTTTCGGGTCAGTGATACCCGGCAATTGAAGAAGGATTCTATTGTCGCCCTGCATCCGGATATCAGGTTCACTGACACCAAATTCATCAATTCTGTTCCGAATGGTTTCAAGGGCTTGTTCGGTTGCCATCTTCTTGATCCTGTCCTTCTCTTCATCGGGCAGGCTTAAGATGAAACTGAACCCATCGGAAACGGTTTTGGGTGAAGGGATTATAAGATTTGCAAATTGTTCGGAAATGATTTTTTCAAATCCCTTTTTTGATTCCTCTCCCTGGAGTTTGGCTTCAATGGTATTATCTTTCTGCCGGGAGATGCCAAGGTGTTTAATGCCTTCGGTCCTCAGTTCTTTTTTTAGTTCATGGACGGTCCTTTCAATCTCCGCTTCAACTGCTTTCTCATTTTGGACTTCCAACACCAGATGCATGCCTCCCTGGAGGTCAAGACCCAAATTGATCTTTTTATGGGGCCAGGTGTTGAAAAAGGTTGGGATAAGACAAATAATTGCCGCAACAATAATTCCCAGGATAAACAACCGTCTAAAGGTAAAATGTTTCAATCTAATGACTCCTAATGGATTTATTTTTTCTTTGTATCTGATTTCTGGGCAGAATCATTGTCCGTAATCTGAGCTGCAACATTTCCACGGGAAATTTTTATTTTTACCTTTTCGGCAATTTCAAGACCGATGGTCGTGTCATCAATGGACACAATGGTGCCGTAGATACCACCGGAGGTGACGATCCGGGTTCCCTTTTTAAGGTTAGCAATCATTCCTTTATGCTCTTTTGCCTTTTTTTGCTGGGGCCTTATCAAGAGAAAATAAAAAATGGCAAACAAAATAATGATGGGTAAAAACCCGGCAATTCCACCTGCCTGTCCGCCCGCTCCGCCCGTTGCTCCCATTGCATATGCTGTGCTAATCAAAGTTACGCCTCCTTCATGTTAATAAATATTATTTAGTTTTTAGTATTATTTAGTTTTTTTGCCGGAATCCAGATGTTTTTTCCATCAAACTGAATTTTGTCAACCGTGTCATAATTAATTTCTTCAAGCAGGGAAAATACCTCGTCCATATTATACACCACTATTTTGCTCAAAGGCTCTAACAGGTTGATATCTTCGGTCACCTGCCGGTCAATCAGGTTATAGATAATCACCATGGTTTCTGAGAATTTTAAAATTTTCCCCACACCCGAGCTCATTCCCATATCCATGGGTTCGTCTGCCTTTGAAGAAACCAGAATATTTTTATGGGAATAGTATTCCTTTAAAATATTGAAATGGATATTCCAGATATTGTCACCGGATTTTACCACATGGATACCATATTCCTTGATTTTTTTCGGCACAGATTCTCCCGAGGAAGAAATCTCTTCCTGGTATACCTCGCCACTTCGCGTAAACGCTTTTTCAAGAATTTCCCGCATGGATACCTTTGAAGCGCCGACAATAAAGGATTCGTCTGATTTGACTATCATGTCAAGGCTCTTTTGGATACCCAGGTCTTTTTTTCTGTTTTCCATCAAGGTTTTAAGGGATTCATCCTTTTCCAACTCTTTATAATCAATGGTCGGTGTAACATTTATCGTTCCTTTGACAATGCGTTTATCAGTACCGGTAAGCGCCTTTGACGTTGTATCTGTTGTATTCGAAGCAATGCCCGACCCAGGCACCCCCTCCTTGTTTTTTTCTCCTGAACCGTCGACCACCATGTCTTTGGGCATAAACATTAACCAGACCAAAATAATCGCTATAATGAGTGTTGATAGTATAGCGATTGTCTTTCGTTTATCTTTTACCCTTAGGAACATTTCTTCTCCTCATGCCAGTTTGGTTGAAATTGTTTCAGATACACAAAAGAGCTGCATATGTCAAGGAAGCTGTAAAATAGACCTATATGTTGCAAACAATCCGGCTTTGTCCAGAGACCATTTCAGGATCGATTTCAATGGTGATGGAAACCTCTCGTTTGTTTTCAATTTCAATGAGTTCTTCACGCTTTTTATTTAAGAGATAGTAGGCAACTTCTCTGGGAACCAGGCAGTTCACCTGATCGACTTCGGGTTTTATCGTCTTGAGATTCAATTGTCTTAAAAATGCCATACCCTGGGTTTCCACAGACGGAGTCATCCCACGACCATTACAGTGTATACAGGGTTCATAGCTGCCATAGGTTATGGAATGCCGAATCCTTTGCCGGGACATTTCAAGCAGACCAAAGGTAGTGATACCACCCACCTTTGTCTTGGCCTTGTCATCTTTTAAATATTTTTTTAAGGTTTTGGTAATCTCAGCCTTGTGTTTTCGTTCTTTCATATCAATGAAATCCACCACGATCAGTCCGCCCATATCCCGCAGCCGCAGTTGTCTTGCAACTTCTTCGCCTGCTTCCAGGTTGGTGTAAAAAGCGGTTTCCTCTATATTTTTCTTTTTGGTGGATTTGCCTGAGTTCACATCAATGGTGACCATGGCCTCGGTCTGTTCAATAACGATACATCCACCGGATTTGAGCTGCACTTCTCTTTTGTATATGGAGGAAATTTGTTCTTCCAGCTGATATTTGCTGAAGATGGGTTTTTCACCTTTAAACAGCTTTACAATCTTTTTTTGCTTGGGGGCAATCAGGCCGATAAAATCCTGAACCTCCTTGAAGGTTTCGGGACAGTCAATGAGAATCTCGGTAATATCAGTTGTAAAGTAATCTCGCAAAGATCGAACGGCCAGGGTCTGTTCCCTGTAAAGAAGGGAAGGGGCCTTATCTTCCATGGCCAGTTTATCAATATTTTTCCACACCCGCATTAAATATTTCAAATCAGAGGTCATCATGGTTTTGGTGGCATTTTTTCCTGCTGTCCGGACAATCATCCCAAATCCTTCGGGGATTTTTATACTTTTTAGAATGCCAACCAACCGTTTTCTCTCATCTTCCTCATCGATTTTTCTTGAGACCCCTTTGGTGGTGTTGCCGGGCATGAGAACACCAAACCGACCGGGAAGGGAAATAAAGGTGGTCAGCATGGCCCCTTTTTGGTTGATGGGATTCTTGGTCACCTGGACAATCATTTCCTGGCCTTTTTTAATGAGATTAAAAAGGGCCTTGTCCTTTGTTTCCACATCCTGAAAATAATCGCTATGGATTTCGTTTTTTTGAAGGAATCCATTTTTTTGGGCACCATAGTCCACAAAAACAGCCTGGAGGCTCGGTTCAACCCGGGTAACAATCCCTTTGTAAATGTTACCTTGGGTCACCTGCCTTGCTGCAGTCTCAATGTGAAATTGATCCAATTTGTTGTCAACAATGGTCGCAATTCTGTTTTCATCAGGGTCAAGTGCGTTGATTAAAATTTTTCTGTTCATAAATTTACTCTTTATTTTTCTAAAGTTGGGTTGATACATGGACCATTTCAAACCGTGTTATTCCCATGATAGCTAATAATTAGCATAACTAAATAATAGGATAACTAATAAATTGAAACGGGCAAGTCAATTTTTTTTTATTTTCCGTTGCCCTGGGAATCGGTTAATTCCAAGGACTTTGTCTTTTGCTTGAGGATATCAAAATAGGTCAGAATCCGTTCAACATATTGAACCGGTTCCCACCCCCTTGCATATCCGTGTTTGGTTGTTTTTACATATTGGGTTTTTGACAACAGGGGCAGACATGTTTTAAGGGCTTGCCAGGTATTTGGGTCAAGCCCTTTTCCCTTGGCAATTTTTTGGGCATCCTGTACATGTCCATACCCGATATTATAGCTGGCAAGGGAAAACAGCATCCGCTGATACTTATCTTCAATATGACTGAATCGCTGGTACATCTTACCCAGGTATTTTATACCTGCCCGGATGCTTTGGGAAGGGTTCCGTCGATTTGTTATTCCCATTTCCCGGGCAGTCGCGTGGGTCACCTGCATCAATCCCCTGACATTGGTAACACTTTTAGCCTCGGGATTAAAATGAGACTCCTGGTAGACAACCGCCGCAACCAGCCGCCAGTCAAATCCATATTTTTTCGATTCTTCCATGATCACTTGTTTGTATTTGGGCAACCGGGTTTTAATTCGTTTGTGAAATTTTTTTATTTCATAAACGTCAAAATCCTGGGTGTTTTCATAATATTTATTGGTAATTTTTCTTAAAATTCCGGTTTCATTGGCATGGAGGAAAAATCGGTTTATCTCAACGATCATGTCCGTATCATTCTTGCGAACAGCCCAAGCCAGAGACTCTCGTTCCTGGATAGGGATCCCAATTTTGATATCAGGGTAGTATCGTTGAGTGAGCAGGGCGATGTTGGAATCTGCAATGGTAAAGCGGATTTCCCGCCGGTTGACCATGGCAATAAGTTCTTCTGTGGGAATATTATCATGGAGAATATAATTTAACGCAATTCCCGAAGCTTCTATTTGTTCCAGGCGGTAATGATAGGAGGTGTCTCTCCTGACGTGAAAGGTCCTAAACCTTAAGTCCTCAATATTTTTGGGACCAAATATCAAATTATGATGAACGACACGTTGCTGAATGGTCATATAGGGAATTGAAAAGGCGGCATCTTCAAGCCGCTGGGCGGTAATGGAAATCCCCGCTGCAATGAAATCGCCCTTGTCCTGGTTAAGATAGGTAAACAGATTGTTCCAACCCGGGGTCACAATATCTAATTCAACATTCAGATACTTGGCAAATTCCAAGGCCAGATCATATTCAAATCCTGTTGGTTTTCCTTCATAATAGGAATAGGTGTTGAGTGCATTGGCAGTTATCAGACGAAGCTTTCCTGTCGATCGTATCCGATCAAGCGTACCCGTGGCGGTCCCCAAATTTTGATTATGTATTAAAATAGAAACAAAGAAAACGGTTAACATTAATAGAAGCAGCAGAATAAAATATTTTTTAAAATATTGTATCATACAATTGTATCATCTGTTGTTTCAGCCTGAAATTTTATGGGGGTCACTTCTATTTTGTCCACACTTTGATATCCCCGGGGAAGTTTTTTTCCTCTGTATCCGCGCATTCCCATATAATCGGTTTGATTGCCTGGGTTTAATCTAAGAAAATGTTTACCTGAATATATCACAAGATTTGAATTTAAGGGTAAAATTTTTAAGTGCTTAAGTTTTTCAGGGTCCTTTGAATTTAATTGTTTTTTAGGGATGGTGATAATTTTATTGCCTTGACCTTTTTTTAACTGTGGCAGCTGGTTAACCGGAAAAATCAACAGCCGCCCCTGGCTGGTAATGGCAACAATAAGATCTGTTTTGAGGTCAGATACCTGTTGTGGGGCCAAAAGATTAAACCCTTGTTTTACGGAGATAACAGCTTTGCCGTTTTTATAGGTGGTCAGAAAATCAAGGTATTTAATGATGAACCCGCAACCGTTATCAGAAGCTACAAGAAAGAGATCCTCAGCGTCCTGGGACAGCATGAAGTCTATTGTGGTGTTTGGCTGCAGGGACAAATGACCGGTTAAAGGCTCCCCATTTCCCCTGGCCGATGGCAGGGTATGGGCGAGCATCATATAGCTTCGACCGGCATTATCCAGAAACACAACGGGTTTATCGTTCTTGGTCCGAAGAGAGCTCATGAGATCATCACCGGATTTGAACTTGACCTTGGCGGGATCGATATCATGTCCCTTGGCAGAACGGATCCAGCCGTTCTGGGACAAGATAATGGTCACAGGTTCTATGTCCAGGATGTCGGTTGCTGAAAATGCTTCTGCCTCCTGCCTTTCCTTGATGGGAGACCTGCGCTTGTCTCCATAGCGTTTGGCATCTGAATTGATTTGATCAATCATATAGGCTTTAAATGCCTTTTTACTGTTCAACCGTCGTTCAAGTGTCGTTCTCTGTTCTTCCAGTTCCTTGATTTCAGAAAGGATTTTGATTTCCTCAAGCCTGGCCAATTGACGCAAACGGATTTCAAGGATGGCAGTGGCCTGTAACTCAGATAAATCAAAGGCTTTTATCAACTCTTTTTTTGGGTGGTCACAATTTCTGATGATCCGGATGACCTCGTCAATGTTCAGATAGGCAATCTGGAATCCTTCAAGGAGATGGAGGCGGGTCAAAATTTTATCCAGCCGGAACCGCAGTTTTCTTTCAACGGTATCGGCCCTGAAGGAAAGCCATTCCCGAAGGAAGGTCAATAAATTTTTCACCTCGGGACGGCCGTTGATACCGATCATGTTCATATTGACGGAATAGGAGCGTTCAAGATCTGTGGAGGCAAAAAGATGGTCCACAAGTGCCTGAACATCAATTCTGTTTGATCTGGGGATTATCACCAGCCGGGTGGGTTCTTCATGGTCGGATTCATCCCGTATATCACTGACCATAGGCAGTTTTTTGGCTTCCATCTGGGCGGCAATCTGTTCATAGATCTTTTCTGTTGATGCGTGGAAGGGCAGGGCGCAAAATACAATTTCCCCATCTTCAACCTGATAGGTTGCCCGCATCTTTATCCGTCCCATGCCGGTTTCATACATTTGATGGATTTCAGTGACAGGGGTGATGATCTCCGCATCGGTTGGAAAATCCGGTCCTTTGATATATTTACAAACAGCGCTGACATCGGCATCTTCGTTCTCAATAAGATGAACCAATGCCTTGGCCACTTCCCTTAAGTTGTGGGGGAGCATGCTGGTGGCCATGCCCACGGCAATACCCGTGGTGCCGTTGAGCAGCAGGTTGGGTAAACGGGCCGGCAACAGGGTGGGTTCATTTAATGTACCGTCAAAATTGGGCCGCCAGTCAACGGTTCCCTGGTTGAGCTCATCCAGGAGAGTGTCCGCATACTTTGAAAGTTTTGATTCGGTATACCGCATGGCAGCAAAGGATTTGGGATCATTGGGATCCCCCCAGTTTCCCTGGCCGTGCACCAGGGGGTACCGCAAAGAAAAGGGCTGGGCCATCAATACCATGGCCTCGTAGCAGGCAGAGTCTCCATGGGGATGAAATTTGCCCAGAACATCCCCCACAGTTCTGGCTGATTTTGTGAATTTGGCGGTTGAAGACAGACCCAGCTGACTCATGGAATAAACTATTCGGCGCTGTACCGGCTTTAATCCGTCTCCGATGTGGGGAAGGGCACGGTCCAGTATGACATACATGGAATAGTTTAAATAGGCTTTCCGGGTAAACTCCTGGAAAGGAATTTTTTCATAATCTTCTATGGCGGAAGGATGGGTTTGCTTCATAGTTCTATCTCTTTGATATTTCCTTCGGTTTCAATCCACTTTTTTCTGTCCTTGGCCCTTTTTTTTCCCAGGAGCATATCCATGACTTCATAGACTTCTTCTTCGGTTTCCACTGATCCGTCATTGATGGACAATTGAACCAGCCTTCTTGAATCCGGGGCAATGGTGGTCTCTTTGAGCTGGGCCGGATTCATTTCTCCTAAGCCCTTGAACCGCTGGATATTAATTTTTCCATGTCTTTTCCTTCGCTCCACCTTTTTTACAATCGTGTTTCGTTCCGAATCATCCAGGGCATAAAAGACCTCTTTGCCCACATCAATTCGGTACAGAGGCGGCATGGCAATGTATACATGGCCTTGTTTCACAAGTTGGGGAAAATGTCTTAAAAACAAGGCACAGATCAGGGTGGCAATGTGAAGGCCGTCTGAATCCGCATCGGCAAGGATACAAATTTTATTGTATCGAAGTTTGGATATATCATTCTCCCCGGGCTTGACGCCCAGGACCTGGGTAATATCCCGGATTTCCCTTGACTCAAGGATGATGGAAGGCGCAATATCCCAGGTGTTGAGTATTTTACCCCGCAATGGCATAATGGCCTGAAACCGTCTGTCCCTCGCCTGTTTAGCAGAGCCACCTGCAGAATCCCCTTCCACAAAAAACAGCTCTCGTCGTTCCTGGTCGTCACTACTGCAGTCGGACAGCTTGGCCGGAAGGGTGGTCCCGTTGGATGCCCGTTTCTTGGTCACCTTTTTGGCTTTTTTCACCCGGGTTTTTGCATGCTCAATGGCCATTTCTGCCAGGGCTTCTCCAAAGGTGACGTTCTGGTTCAGCCAGAGGCTGAAGGCATCCCTGACCTGCAGGTTTACCAGGCTTGCGGCATGACGGGAAGACAGCCTCTCTTTTGTCTGGCTTGAAAACTGTGCTTCGGAAAGCTTTACAGACAACACATACCCCACATTGTGCCAGATATCTTCAGGCGCCAGGAACAACCCCTTGGGCAAAAGATTCCTGAATTTGCAAAATTCCCTCACAGATTCCAGCAATCCGGATCTAAACCCATTCACATGGGTCCCCCCAAGACTTGTGGGAATCAGGTTAACATAGCTTTCTTCAATGGCAGCGCCCGATTCCTTCCCCCAATTGATGGTCCAGACCGCTTCAAAGTCTTCATTGGCAGTTTGTCCGGAAAAGGGGGCGGGAAAGATACAGGGTCTATCCTTGAGGTGTTCGGCAAGATAATCATCCAGTCCGCGGTCATAGTGCCAGTTCATTCGTTCATTGCTGGCCTCATCAAAAAAACTTGTTTTCAACCCTTTACACAAAACAGCCTTGGATTTGAGCGCCTTTTGAATAGCTGTTTTTGAAAATGTTGGGGTATCAAAGAAAGATACATTGGGATAAAATTTCAAGGCGGTTCCCGTATTGTTTTTCCCAACACTGCCCGTGATTTCAAGCTCTTTTGTTTTAAACCCATCTTCAAAGTGGATCTCAAAAGTTTGGCCATCCCGTCTAATAATGATCTCCAAATGGGCGGACAAGGCGTTCACAACCGAGACCCCGACACCGTGGAGCCCCCCTGAAAAAGCATAGTCCTTGTTGGAAAACTTGGCCCCGGCATGGAGTTTTGTCATGATGAGTTCAACACCGGAAATACCTTCTCCCGGATGGATATCAACGGGCATGCCCCTGCCATTGTCCGTCACAATAATGGCATTGTCTCGTGTCAGCACCACCTCTATTAGGTCTGCAAAACCGGCAATGGCCTCATCCACGCTGTTGTCGATTACTTCAAAGACCAGGTGGTCAGGACTTGTGGTGTCCGTATACATACCGGGTCTGCGCTTAACCGGATCCAATCCCTTGAGTATCTCAATGGAATCGGCCTTATACGTATTGGCATGCCCCTCTTTGTCTATGTCTGGATCAAATAACTTCATAAATAATTCTATTGCGCTATACAGGTTAAAACTTTATATTCGATTTTAAACAACACCCTATAGCACTTTTATTTGTAAATGTACAAACGGGAAAAAAACATATCATTATGACATCTTCAACCCAAAGTTTTGGTTATAACGATTTTGAAGCCCATTGGGATACGCTTGATAAAGCATCCAAAGCCCAATTAGTAGAGGAAGCGGGGGGGCTATCCCCCTTGCTTGGAATCCTTCCAATTCTTGAGGGAATCAGGTCCGCTCATTTTAATATCCGCTCTAAAGCAAAAAAAAACCTTGAAAATTTTGGAAAAACAATCCAACAACAATTAAAAAACGCAGACGATTCAAAAGAATATCTCGCCGGCCTGCAGGCCTCTGCAATGGTAGCGGCTAAAGTTTATCAGCAGATCACGCCGGATATACCCTTCAATGACATGAACTTTTTTTTAAACATTTTGCTTGGCCTTGGGGATAATGGGGCTTATTTTGCGTTCAAGGCTGTTTATCAGGAGCATATAAGCTTAGATTCCCTCAATAAAGTGCTTCAGACACTTGGCCAGACAGAACGCCTTTTGTTCGTTGACCAATATATCCAGACACCTTCTGCAGACCGGTTAAGATTCGGTAAGCTGTTTAAAAAAATATTAAATACCATCACCGACAGAGAACCGGTTATCGAATTTTATGCCGGTTTGTTCGACCGTAAGCGGGATGCAGACCCATTCTTAAATAATATCAGCTTTGATTTAAGAAATCCTGAAACCATTATCCAAAAAGAAATTGCATCCTTGTCACCTGCTGTAAAAATAATGGGGTTAAAAGCCCTGTCCCTGATCGAGACCAAAATTCCTGTTCATTTGCTCGTGGAAACCATTGAGGATGAACAAGTGAAAAAGGTGAGACAGGTTGTCTACACTATTATTGAAGAATCTTCCATGGGGCTTTATCCCGAGCTGTTTGATCCCATTCTTAAACATTTTTATCAACAGGGGCAAAATGAAGCCATCCATGCATTTAGAGCCCTTATTGTTACAGGAAAAATTCCGGTTCATGATCTTTTCAGTTTGGTGAGAAAAACCTATCCTGAAATCATGCCATTGATCCATATCGAAATCGCTTCATTGTCCAGAATTTCTTTTTTTGTTATCCAGGATATTGCCTTAAACAAGACACGCTATCAGCAAGAAAACTTTGATATAAACCTTGCCTGCATTCTGGGTATGATCCAAAAAAGACCCGAACGGGTTGTAAGAATACTCAATCGTTATGCTGCACACTCGGAAAAAGGAATAACGCTTGATGTTATCGATTTTGTAAAAAAAACAAAAGAATTGCTGAAACGAGAGAAAGAACATATTCAAGCGCCCTTTGAAACTCTTGTGGCGCAATTTAAAAGAAAATCTGAAAAACTAAAACGGCCCTTCGTTTCGATCTTAAAGGATCCGATCAAAAAAAAGATGGAAGCCTTTATAAAAAATATCTCTTCAAAATCCATTGATTTTAAAGACCATAATTTTAAAGATCAAAACTTGTCTGGGCTAAGATTTTCCGCTTCAACTCTGTTTTTTCACCATGCCTGTTTTGAAAATACAGATCTTTCAAACGCATATTTTACAAAGGCATTTTTTAAAAATACTTTGTTTTCTGCGGTCAATATGGCTGGGTGTATCTTTGACAATATTAATTTTGACAATGCCGTGTTTATGAATGTAAGCGCGGAAAAAACCGTCTTTAAAAGTTGTAGCTTCCAGGGCGCTTTTTTCTTTAATTGTAATTTTAACCTGGCCCAATTCACAGATGCGATCTTTATCAATGCCACGCTTTCCAAAGTTTCCTTTGGGAATACCCAATTGGCCGGTGCAACCTTTGCCCATTCAAGAATGTCCGGCGTTTCCTTTGCCACGGCCGACATTAATTTTACGGATTTTTCATGGGTAAGGGCACGATTCTGCCGATTTCCTCCCTATTCCCAATCCATCATCCGGGCCCAGGACATAGATTACAATGACCGGCACTATCAACTGGGTTTTAATGACCTTCCCCACATTGACCCTGCCATTGTATCGGAAATCAACATGTTGATTTTTTGTGAATTTATTCATTACGGGGAAACAAAATTTTTAGATCAGAACAAACTGAGTCTTTTAACGGCCTTTGATATTTTCAAGCCCTCCCAGGCGGATCTTTTTCAGATTGTTCCCCTGCTCATTCATGAAAATTATCAATTTCTTGAGATTAACGTCCACAGCAAAACCCCCTGCGGCATTGCCGATTATCTGCCCGCAAAACAGGCAGTGCAAATTTTTGAACGCTTGGATAAAAATAAATTCAAGGTTAAAAGAAGCCTGACACCTCTTATTGAAGGGCTCTTTACCATGGGAAGCGTAGGATCTCTTGCCCAGACATTTGAATCTGATATTGATTACTGGGTCTGCATCAATGAGGATCTCTTTGACAGCATCGGTCTTGAGCGTTTAAGAATAAAACTTGATCTCCTTGAAGCCATGGCCTGGGATAAATTTAAGACCCGGGTTACCTTTTTTATTGTGGATATTTTAAAGGCCAAGCACAATGATTTTGGCGGGTCCACTCAGGAAAGCTCAGGATCTGCTCAGTCCAGGCTTCTTAAAGAAGAATTTTACCGGACCATGATCCATGTGGCGGGCAAACTGCCCTTGTGGGCTGTTCTGCCCACCCCCATAAGTCTCAATTACTACAATATAATTTTGGAACGGGTTGCCGGTTTTTCAAAATATCATCGGTATCTGGACCTGGGGGATATCCACGCCATTCCTGTGAATGAATACTTTGGCGCCTCCATATGGCAAATGTTTAAATGGTTGAAAAGCCCTTTTAAATCCGTCATCAAAATGGCCTTGCTTGAAAAATATATCCATGCCTATGGAAAAGAACCCCTGCTGTGCAATCAATACAAAAACGAATGGATGAATTCAAGTTCCCATCTAAAACTGGCCCAGAATGATTCTTATATCAGTCTTTTAAAACATCTGATTGATTATTACCGGCAAACCGACGACATCCCATCGGTTAACCTGGTGTTGACTTGTTTTTTCCTAAAACTTGAGATTTCAAAACAGAGGGAAATAGACGATACTATTTTTGGTTTGAGAAAAATTTTGTTGGAAAAATGTCTTGAAAACTGGGGATGGGACAAAAACCGGCTTTTTGAAATCGGCAAGTTCAGACGCTGGCCCTATGCAAATATTCAGAGGCTTTCCACCACCATTGAAAATTATATGCAAACAAAATTTATCCAGGTCAAAACACAGTTTGAAAATCAATCCAGGGGCGGATTGATGATTTCAAAGGAAGACCGGCGGGTGCTGGAACGAAAAGTTGACATTGTTTTGTCGGAAAAACCCCATAAAATCAAGAGAATCCTTTTGGTTTCCAAGGACAATAGACATTTTGAACGATTCCATTTAAAATACGTTCCCCTGCCCGAAACCCCGGGGACATGGGAACTATACCATAAAAATACAAAGATCCGGCAAGATCATGAAGAATCCCTGGTCAAAGCAAATTCCATTGAGCAGATCGGGGCATGGCTGATCAATAACAGCCTTTATGGCCATCATTGCATTGTCAACCTGATACCAAATCCCACACAGGTTACCCATGAAGACATTGAAAAACTTTTTAAAGCCATGTACGAGTTCTTTAATCCCTATGTACAAGAACCGGTCCAGTTTAATGAATTGCGCAGGGAAAAACCAAAGATGGCTTGCCTTTTTATCTCCATAAATTTTTATGCCGGCAAGCTGCAGGCAAGTATAACAGACTATAGTGCCATTTATATCAATTCATGGGGGGAAATGTATTTGAGATTCTCCTCGAACAGGACATTCTCCTCCATGGAGATGGCTAAAAAACATATCTTAAATACCCTTGCCATCAAAAGATTCCCCTTGAAAACAGTTTTTTATTTTTCAAAGGGAATGGCCAGGCAATAAGATATAAAATTGCCCCCTTTGTTTTATCGGTGAAAGTCTTGTACAATTTTTACTGCTCGTTGGGGATCATCCAGGACATGGAAGAGATCAAGATCTTTTGGTGAAATCATTCCATCACCGACCATTTTGTTTTTTATCCATTCAACCAGGCCGCCCCAGAACTTAGATCCCATCAGAATGATCGGCATCTGCAGAATTCTTTTTGTCTGTATCAGGGTCATGGTTTCAAACAATTCATCCAGGGTACCAAAACCGCCGGGCATTATAATATAGGCCTGGGCATATTTGATAAACATAACCTTGCGTACAAAAAAATAATTAAATTGTATCTGCTGGGTGGTATAGGGATTTATTTTTTCCTCAAAGGGCAACTTAATATTCAGGCCCACAGACTCAACCCCTTCACCAATGGCACCTTTGTTTGCAGCCTCCATCATCCCGGGGCCGCCTCCCGTAATAATGGCATATCCTGATTTTGCGAACAAGGTTGCCACTTCCTGGGCTTTTTGATAGTCTGGCGATTGGCGATCTGTTCTGGCGGATCCGAATATGGAGACGGCTGGCCCTAGTGAATGCAGAGAATCAATGCCTTCGACAAATTCTCCCATGATTTTGAACAATCGCCAGGATTCACCGCTTTTAAAATCATTGATGGGATATTTTGAGATAGTGGTATGGTTTTCCATGGTGGTTATGGTTCCAGTTCGGTTAATGGTTTAAAGAAATCAATCTGGTAGAAATAACAAAAATATGCTAAAAGGTACAATTAAATTAGCCTTTCAACTAGCTTGGTGCGTCAATTTGCTGGTGCGTGGATTAACACCGGTGCAGCAGATTGACTTTTCAAACTGAAAGATATAAAAAAAGAAAAATTTTCATAGAAAGAAATACGATTGAATAAAAAAATATTATTTTCCCAACAGACAATTGTGATAAATGAACTGGGAATGCATGCAAGGCCCGCTGCAAAGATAGCGCAACTGGCCATGGAAGGATTGGGCAATATCTGGCTTTCAACTGGATCTTCAGGGGTAGATGCCTCAAGTATCATTGATATCTTAACCCTGGGTGCTGAACAAGGATCTAAAATCTTGATTCAGGCGGAATCTTATGAAGACAGGGGAATTGTGGGCGAAATCAAGGCATTTTTTGACATCGGTTTTGGAGAATTAGAGAATGAATAAGACCCGGCCCCAGATGACCATAAGAGGAATCAGCGGATCTCCAGGAATCTGTATTGGCAAGGCCTATATTGTTGATAGGGAAGGGGTCAATCTTATCAAACGGTATCCTGTCAATGAGACCATGGTGCCGTCGGAAATCGATCGGTTTAAAAATGCCGTCACACGAGCAAAAAATGATCATGCAAAGGTCATTGAGTCCCTTGATCATGATTTGGGTGAAAATTTAAATATTTTAGAAACCCACATGGTCCTGTTCAAGGACAAGATGCTATACGGCAAGACCATTGAGACTATTTCCCGGGACAAGATTAATGCAGAGTGGGCATTGCGCAAGGTTTCCAGGAAGGTTAAATCCATGTTCCAGCAGATAGATGATCAATACCTGAAAGACCGGGTAAACGATATTGTCCAGGTATCTGACAAGATCATGTCCCATCTTGTCGGTGCCCAGGATATTAAAATCAAGGACATTAATAAACGGGTGATCCTTGTTGCCCACGACCTGTCACCTGCTGATGCCAGCCAGATTCAACTGGAAAGGATAAAAGGCTTTGTAACGGACAGGGGTGGGAAAAACTCCCATACCAGTATTGTGGCCAAATCCTTGAAGATACCCTCGGTTCTTGGGCTGGGCAGGGCAATGGTCAGTGTCAACAATGATGATATCCTCATTGTTGACGGATCTTTGGGGATCATTATTGTTAACCCGGAAGAAGACACCCTGTTCAAATATGAAGAGCGCCTGACCCGGTTTGAAGCATACCGGGCAGATATTGAGCGGGAGAGCCACCTGCCTGCTGTCACCCGGGATGGGGTTCCTTTAAACCTTATGGCCAATATTGAGTTGGTAGAAGAGGTGGTTTCTGCCAAGGACAATGGGGCAACTGGTGTTGGACTTTTCAGGACAGAATTTTTATACCTTGATTTGAAGCGATTTCCCACGGAAGATGAGTTGCTCCAACGCTACAAGGAGTTGGTGGAACTTATGAATCCTGAACCTGTGACCATCAGGACGCTGGATATTAACGGGGATAAGGTTAATCCCTATATTGATCCGGTCGAGGAAGCCAATCCGGCGTTGGGGCTTCGAGGGGTCCGGTTCTGCCTTAGAAATGAAGACATCTTTATTACCCAGCTCAAGGCAATTTTAAGGGTTGCGGCCTTTGGGAATATCAAGTTGTTGATTCCCATGATCTCCTGCGTTGAGGAAATTATTCAGGTAAAAGTGGTACTGAACAAAGCCATCCTTGAACTTGAGAACGAGGATAAAATCTTTAACAAAGATATTCCCCTTGGGGTCATGATAGAGGTCCCCTCCGCTGTGATCATGGCGGAAGAACTGGCGGGTCATGTGGATTTTTTCAGTATCGGCACCAATGACCTGATTCAGTATTCCCTGGCCATTGACCGGAGTAACCGGCGGGTGGCCCATTTATACCAGGCCCTGAACCCGGCGGTCTTGAAAATGATTAAAATGACCTATGATGCTGCCCAAAAAAAGGGCATTGAGGTGGTTATGTGTGGAGAAATGGCCGGAGATCCTATCAATATACCCGTTTTGCTCGGTTTGGGTCTGACCAATCTGTCCATGAACTCGGCCTCCATCCCTGTTATCAAAAAAATGGTTAGAAATATGGAGTTTGGCCTGGCCGGTAAAAATGTAAAAAAACTGTTCGAGCTCCAGACAACAGAAGAGATATCCACTTTTATCCAGGAAGAATATAAAGATATTCTTCCCTATAGAGAAATGGAAGATTAAGGCATGACAGAATATATCAAGCTAATCGCCACCAATAAAAAAGCAAGATTTAATTATAAGATTGATGCTGAATATGAGGCCGGTATTGTCCTTGTGGGGTCGGAAGTCAAATCCATGAGGGAGGGCCGGGTCAGTTTTCAAGATTCCTATGCAGACATTAGAAACGGTGAACTTTTTTTGCGGCAATTGCATATTACCCCATACAAATATGCCGTTAATGCCAACCATGAAGAGTTGAGAACCCGCAAGCTTCTGCTCCATCGATCTGAAATTAAAAAATTATTTTCCCGGATGAAGGAAAAAGGATATTCCCTGGTCCCTTTGAAAATTTATTTTAAAAATGATAAGATCAAGGTATTGCTCGGGCTTGGTAAAGGCAAAAAGCTATATGACAAAAGAGAAACCCTAAAGCAAAAAGATGCAGATCGGGACATGGACAGGGATAGAAAAAAATATTCTTGTAAGTAATCTGTATTGACTTTTTTACCTTAAATCCTTATATTAGAAAGTATAAAATGTTCTTTTACAATTTGGGGGCGAAATGGCTTCGACGGAGATTTTGAAGTCTAAGGTAGCATACCGAGTCTTTTGTCAGCTCGTAAAATTGGCAGAATATTAAAATAATCGCAGACGATTATAACTACGCTGTAGCGGCATAAAGGCCGCTTCCGCCCTCCTGAAATCCTTCTTGCAGATTCAGGTCAGGGCGTCATTTATGCAAGACAGCTTTTAAGGGTGCCTGATCCTTAACGGTTAAACTTTTCAGGCTATACCGGTAGGTATCCATCCTGAAGGAGACCCGCCGACCAATTTAAAACTCAGGATAAGTATGTAGAAGCCTAGATAGATTGTTTTCGGACGCGGGTTCAACTCCCGCCGCCTCCACCAACATTGTATAGTAAAATCAACTACTTAGCTGATTTTATGTGGTCAGATATGTTGACCAGATGTTGACCAGCCTGCATCTCAGTTAATTTGCGGCTTGCGATAATAGCTCTTTTGACATCTGGCAAGAAATATCGTTTAAAAGCATCAGACACATGACCTGTTACATCGTGTTGAATTTCTTCCGGGGACATAATTTTTCCCAATGCTGTAACAGTCGAATGTTTTACTCCAGGATAAACGGACACGCCATCAATCCCCATATTTTTACAAGCTTTTTTCCACCATTTATTAAATACCTTCGGGCCAAATTTTACGCCAGCCTTTACCCCTGACTTTGTTTTAAGGTGTCTAAAGAAGTACATTTCTGGCAATGCCGATGGTACCATGCTTTGAATTTTTTGAATAAGTTCTGAGTGCTCTGGTAAAAGATGAATAAATTTGGGCTTATTCTTTTCTTTTGGATCAGGGAAAACAATCCAGTTATCTTTGTAATTAACATGTCCTTCCCTGAGGTCGAGCATTTCCCCGGGCCGTACCTTTGGATACCAAGCCATTAGCCGAATACCCAGCCAGATGCGAGGATTATCTTCCCAAGAAATTCGTTTTACTTCTTCAATTATATACTGTTGATCTTCCATGTTGACTATTTTTTTCATTTCCAGTTCATATTTAATTTCTGGGAATTCAGGCATTTCAATCTTTGAACGGCGTTTCTCTCTCCTTACAATCCAGGTCCAGAAGTCGTGTAGTACGGTTTTCCAGTTGGCCAGGGTTTTATTGCCGACTCCATGGTCAATTAGAAAAAAATCATCAATTTCTCCTTCGGTTATCTCTTTGATTTGCATGTAATCCCAAGACTTGCCAGCTTCGTCAAGAACCCTTTTTATGTGCTGGACCTGTTTAGATGAAATCGATTGTGTTTCTTTTAGAGTTACAAATTTTTCACGTAAAGACAAAAAGGAAAGAGGTTGATTCTTAGCCCATTCTCTTTGATCAAAGCCACCTTTATTGTTGTCGGCTTGATACCGGATATGATTTAAGTGTCTTTCGGCTTCCTTTACGGACTTGAAACGTTTATGATGCTTCCGACCGAACCGGACCTCACAAGGTCCAGCCCATGTTATATCGGGGTGTTCTGGGCATTGTAGAAAGCCTTTGTTTTCGATGTACTTCAAGATTCCAGGCTCTAAAGACTTTTGACACTCAAAACACTTTTGCTTTGTGTATATGCGTCCTTGCATACATAATCCCCCATTTGTTAATTCTGGGAGGAATGTATTATTTTGCCCCAAGAGTGTCAATTGATTGTTCTTATTTCTTTTTGAACTCAATTAGCTCAGAAGAAAAAAAATAATACAATTTGTCTTTTTTGATTTTTGTGGTTTTCGGTCGGGGGACAGCGGATGGAATTGTAATAGTTGTAATTGTCTTCATACCAAATAATCCTTTTCAACGTTAGTTAGTCGATTCACATAGTGCATAAGCACAATGAGAACCTTTCTGCCGCTGAGAATATTTCTCAGCACATTTGTACAGTCTAACCTATGGATTATTTGTCCCAGTTAAGCCCCGGGCGGGCTGTATCTCGTTGAGTAATAATTTCGTATTTCTCAATTTCTTATACACATTATATACCTTCCCCCGGGGGGGTGTCAAACATGTGGGAAAGTTTTTTAAAACAGGTCAGTTTCTAATATTCTGTTTGATACCGGGAGTTTTTTCAGAAAGCGAAGATTTCACATTCTATTGTTAATATAGATTGAGTTCAAAAATATTCTTCCCAAATCTTAAAGATACCATTTGGATTGTTGAACATTGGTAGAATCAAGATTCATGCAAGTTATGCAGCGAGTTTGATTATGTTGTGAGTATTTTATTCCTTTTATTATTCAATTTTATTCAAAAAAGATTTTTTAATCTTTCTTTTTATTCGTATAATTCAAGTCGATAATCTGGGGACAGAATGAGAAAAGCCCGAAGCTGCAACTCCGGGCTTTAAATTCGAGCTACTGCATTTAGCCGGAAGCCCAAACAATTATATTATTTTACATCATCTTCCGGCTGGCTGCAAGACCGGAGGACTGCTTTGTCTTGTTACTAATTTCGATTACATGCCGATGGTGTGATTTTCCTTTTTTCCTCTGCCGTGTGTGCTGGAGAGGCCATGTATATTGTTGTGATGCTTGTCGTACGGCTGGGAACCTTAAAAACAAAAGAGAGGCACAGAGAAGATACCGCCAGACCGAAAAGGGAAAAAAGAATCATCGGGAAGCAGAAAATCGTCGTCGATACCGTCAGGCTATCAAAAAAAGAAAAAACATGGATGATACACCTTCCACAGTGCTGCCAGTCTGGTGTACGACAATAATCATATGGACTCAACATCATATTTTTAGCCTTCAAATTAAACCATGCTGCAGATTCTGTTGCGTTTTGGGTCAACTTGTACCGGAATTTCCCAGACGGGGATATGGATAGTCAACAAAACCGGGAGGTGATTCATGATAAAGAAGACAATTTTAAACTCCGGGAGAATACGTTGCGTCGAACGAGGGTTTAGTTTTATTCCCCATCGTTTTCTTACGGATGGCTTTTGGAGCTTATTGACCCAGTATGAACTTTTATTGTACTTTTTCCTGGTCATGGTCGGGGATCGTAACGGGCTGAGTTTTTACAGTTATGATAAAATATGCACTCTGCTTCAAATACGGTTGGATCAGTACATCCAAGCCCGGGACGGATTGTTGGGAAATGATCTGATTGCCTTTGACGGTACAATTTACCAGGTGCTTTCCCTGCCGAAAACTTCTGTGAAGATATCGAAAGCGGCCCCCTCTCCTTGTAAAACCCGTCAACCCGAATCGGTTGGTAATATTCTGACTAAAGTATTCATGGAGTCAAACCGTGGATAAGCGGCAACAAAAACAGCCGCTTTATTATGATATGAATCAGGTTTGTCGTGAATATCTCGACTATTTTCAAAGAGTTCAGCAAAGCGGTCCAACACAGATTGGTGCTATAACAAGAGTCGTTAAGGCATTCGGCATTTATTTGCAAGAATCCAAGGTAAAACTGACCAGTCTCAACATTGAACATGTGGATGGCTTTTTAGTGGTGTTCAATGCATCGTATGCAAAAACGACCCGGCGTCTGTACAGGTCCTATTTGAGATGTTTCCTGCGTTATCTCTATAATGAAAGAAATTTAATTAAACAAAATCTGGCCGACCTTTTGATTGGACCGCCAATGTTTGCTAAATCCAAACCACCGCAGTTCTTGCGCCCCCATGAAGTACAGAAATTATTTAAACATTTACCTCATTTTACTGCCTGTGAACTTCGAACCTATGCCCAAGTCCATCTGGCTTATTTTTTAGGATTGAGACCCATTGAAATCAGTCGAATCACCCTGGATGATATTTTTTTCTCCAAAGGGTTGTTGAATGTGAAGAACAGAAAAAACAATTGTCCCCTTCAATTGCCGATCCCGGAAGATACACTAAAAGCCATTGCAGCTTATCTTGTCGGAGGAAGGCCCAAAAATCTGGGCAGAACTCTTTTTTTGATTTTTTGGCCCAACCCCACTCCCATGAGTGCAGGACTTGTCGCTCAATATTTGACAAAGGCTCTACGGGATGCAGAGCTTCCTGGTACAGCCTATTGGTTACGGCATACTTTTGCCCAGAACATGTTGGAATCAGGTGCCAGCATCTTTGAAATCAAAGAAATGCTTGGTCATGATAGTATTGAATCCACGAGACAATATCTGAGCATACACACGTCTCTAATGCGAAAGGTCTTATTTGATGAAACCGTTTAAAAGTTTTTTAAGCCAAGAACTGGAAGCTTTCATTTCTTATCGACAAGGGCTTGGTTACAGCGGTGAGCGAATCAGGAGTCCCCTTCGGACTTTTGACCGATATATCAGACGGCAACCGAATTCTTCAATTGTCTGGGAGACGCATTTTTATTTGAAATTCAGAAATGAGATTAAACTTGAGCCATCTTCGATAAACACCATCCTATATGCTGTTCGATGCTTTTTTGAATACTTGAGACGAAACCATAGCCACTTGAAAAACCCTTTAAAAGATTTGCCCTGCCTGCCCCAGCGTGCATTTATTCCTTTTGTATTTTCATCGGAACAGGTTGAGCAGTTATTGAATGCCACATGCCGTCGAATCCGTCAAAAACATCAATTTTTTATCAAAGATCTCAGCGAATATACAGTGATCCTGCTTCTGGCACGTTGTGGGTTGAGGATCAACGAACCTCTGCGTTTAAAGATGAGGGATTATCGGCCTTATGAAAGAACCATTTATATTGAAAAAACAAAATTCAAAAAGGACAGACTTATCCCCATACCTAAATCCGTTGCAGAGGCAATTGATAATTATTTATCAGCCAGGGCAACTATAAATGATAAAAGTATCAATCCATTCCTATTTATTGGTCGAAAACAAAAAAGACTAACCCAATATCGTATTCGTAGGATCTTTCATGAGACAGTAAGTGATATCGGTATTAACACAACCCGGCAAATCATTGGAGACACTGTCTTTGGAAAAGCTACGCCACATTGTTTGAGGCATTCTTTTGCCATCAACACCTTGAGATTAGCCATTGCCCGAAAACAATCGCCACAAAATGTCTTGCCCGTGCTTGCGACTTATCTGGGCCATGTTGAATACCGTCATACAATGAAATACTTGAAAGTAGTTGATGCCAAAAGCAGAATGAGTTTATTTGATTTTGCAGGCACACAAAGGGAGTATCCATGAGGCTGACCAGTTGTGTTATTATGTTTTTTGATCAATACCTGCCCCACATAAAAGGTTGCAGTCCCAATACCATAAAAAGTTACCGGGATACCATTGCCCTTTTTTTACCTTTTGCTGCCGAGCATCACTCAGTTAAAATTGATTCCCTAAAATTGGAACATCTTTCAACAGACTTGATATTAAATTTTCTTAATCAGCTCGAATCTCACCGTCATAACATAGCTAAAACTCGTAATCATCGCTTGGCTGTGTTAAAATCCTTTGCCAAAATGATTCGTTTTATGTATCCGGACAAGCAAAAATTAACGGATACTATCATTGCCATTCCTCAAAAACGCAGTCAAAAAAAGTTGATAGGATTTTTATATCCCCAGGAAATTATCAAGATCTTTAAAGCAGTGAATCTTACTCAAAAAGATGGCTTCCGGGATTATACTCTTTTACACCTTTTATATGACACCGGTGCCAGGGCAACAGAAATCGCAACGCTTCAGTTAGATTATTTTGATTATAAAAATAAGACTCTGGCTATCCTCGGCAAGGGAAATCGATATCGACAAATTGAGATCTTGTCGAAAACAGCAGAGCTTGTCCACCAATATATTATCAAATACCGTCGTTCTCCCAATCTGCTTTATATAGATAATTTGTTTATCAATCAAAGGGGAGCAGCACTTACACGGCATGGTATCAATCGCCTTTGTAAGAAGTATCTTGATCGGGTGTTAAACTCAAAGCGGTTAACTCTCATACATCCTGTTCATAGCTTTAGACATTCTTGTGCTATCCGGATGGTCTCTGAGGAAAAGGCCATATCTGAAATCAAAAATCGTCTGGGCCATTCGAACGTTCAATCTACAATGGTTTACCTGCAATTGGATTTGAATAAAAAACGGCAATTACAGGATGATTTTATCAAGTTCACCCGGCAGCACCTTGCATCAGATCCGAAAATCGATGAACTGGTTCAATGGGAGAACAAACAAAATATTCTTGAGTGGCTGGACAGTCTTTGAATACCTGTAAGGATCGTCAAAGACATCGCCAAATAGCGGATTGGAGCAGATTCTTATGTTACGTCTTTTATTACAAATTTGTGTTATACCTGGCAACATACTGAATTTAAAGACTTTTACAGTCTCCATTCGAAAACACTGCAAATGTCCTGCTATCAATGAGATAGGGCAACTCGCAACATAATGCAAGTATTCTTGAGTTTCATCTGAGGAGCTTTGTCTCCAATTAAAAAGTAACGGGGAATCGGTATGTTCGTTGTTACTTTCCCTCATATATTGGAATGTTTCTTTACAGAAATTCTAATCATTGATACTGATTCATATATCAAAATCGTTAATAGTTTCGGGTCGGATACCATGTTGTTTTATTGTGATGTCCAAATAGGTACACTTACTCAAATAAGAAATCAAAAAATGAATGCAGTGACTTTAATGTGGGGAGTGATATTTGGATCAATCGGGTTAGGCTTTTTTGTTTATGGTAAAAAGCAATTATTCCACTTCTTAGCGGCAAGAATAGACCGTCATCTTATCAAACTTAATTGCCACTCCTTCCTTCTCGGTCCGGACAACCTTACAATGTAGTTTGAACGGTCTGTCGTGCCCAGGGATGGAAAAAACAACCATGGCTTCACTGCCGGGTGCAAGAGCGGCTTTGGTATTAACAAACACTCCACCGGCACTGATATCCCGGGTATCCGACTGAATAACCCTATCCCCGATTACTGAGTCGATCTCAAGCCTTTGTGCGGATCTGGCGTATTCCCTGGGCTCATAGAGTGTCAAACAGCGTCGAGCTTTGACCCTGTTCAGCGTGGAATTGCTCCTCTTTACAAATCAAACAATTAGAAATCATTTCCATCGAGAACACTTATTGATATTGCTTTTGGCTTTTCAGAAGAAATTATTTTTTATCAAGTGGGGTCAATCTTCGATGCTATTTTTCCTAAAAAAGGGGTCATTATTGCACGCTGTTTAACAATCTACAGTACACCTGTGCAAACCCTGTACAATATAGGCAGTGTACAGAGTAAATCCTTTATCAATAGTGGCCTTAAAGCCACGCCCAACCAGATTTCATGACTCTTGCTCTTGTTAACTGCTGCTATTGTGACTCAATTCCACTTTGGACGATTTGAATTTAAGACAGTGCCTAAGGGTTTAGTAATGCAATACAAACAATAAGCATAAAAGTTTGTAACGTAATACAAATTGCTCTATAATTACAAATAGTTATAAATAAAAAATGATTTGCTATCGGCTTTAATCCGTTGTACTTAAAAAAGCAGTTATCATACAAAAGATCTGATTGCCGAAGGTGATTATCCTTTTTTAAAGGATAACTAAAGCGAATATTATCCCTTAAAAAAGGAAAGGTATGTCAAAAAAAGAAATCCCGGATCCCAAAAATTTTCTAAAGAAGCCACGAAGAGTAAGATGTATGACCGCACTCATTGAACATCAAAAAAACGAGCTGATGGAACTTGCTATCGCTGTTTTAAAGGACAAAAAACGGGCCGAGAAGTGGCTTGCATCGCCTGCCAAAAGCCTTGGCGGGGCAATCCCCATTGAACATGCCACAACACCTAAAGGCCTTGAAGATGTTCGAAATCTCCTTGGGCGTATTGAATATGGAGTCTATTCATGATGGATGAAAAAGAATTATTAGATCTCGCCATTAAAACTTTTGAAGATCCAGTTGTGGCAGAGAAATGACCTACTTCAGCGGCCCCGGGTCTTGGTGAAGCGATTCCCGTTGAATATATTGCGGAGACACCCGAAGGCCTCCAGGAAGTTAAAAATCTTCTTATTCGGATCGATGAAGGGATTTTCTCATGATACAAGGTAATCGCCGAAGGTAGCGATCATTACGGGGACATGGGTAATGACTATTTGTTTTTATCCGCAAATAAAGGTCACAATAAATAAGATAGGGGACGAATAAGATAAAAAGTCTGGAGATCAGTGTGGACATTGATGATTTGTAATTATTAATACGGGAGCTGTGGATATGGAAATGGGAAGTGAAAAAAATGGATGGGGGCAAAGCTTTTGGTGGGGCCTACACCTGATCCCGCCTGCTTATCTAAGATGGGATGATTGGAAGATCAGAGTCTATGAACCCTATGATAATCAACTGAAGTTTTTGAATGAGGCCCGGGATTGGCAGAGTTGGTATTTTGCTTTCCGGGGAGTTTTAGAGATCCCCGAGGGCGACAGGACCGCTTATTTAAAATATATCCTTTTTCGGTTGCTAAACAAAGAAAACCAGGAGAAGTTTAAGATATGGGAATGGAGATATGGGATCACTAAAATTGATCCTGAACCTGGGGAAAAGTGCATTTACAGAGACGATTTTTTGAATTTTGTAAAAGAACAAATGGTGATCAGATATCACGAATTGATGTCTGAGCCTCCAGAACGGGATTATGAAGATGATCAAAGGATTATTGATGCACGCAATCAACTCCGGGGAAAAGTTGCCGATGCTCTCTTCCTAAATAAAACTTGGGAAAAGGTTGGAATTAAACATTTTGATATTGACGACTATAAAATCCTGGATTTGTATGTGCGTTTCAAAAGAGGCGTTGATGTTGACTTGGGAAGGTTTAAAGCATTTTTGAAAGAACATGTTTTGTGCGAGTTTAACATCTTATCTATGGACGATTACGACCTGCAATCGTGTAAAGATATTGATCCGAATTTTGATTTTCGATTTAATGATGTGAGAATAAAAAATGGACGATCATAAAAAAGATGGTGGATTGATCAAAAACTGGCAAGCCCAAGAATCAGAGCCCCCTGGATCATCGGTTCTTATCGGCACCCTGGTTGAAGACACTGCCGGTCGGTTTCAACCAGGGGAAACTCCTGGAAACACCGCTTGGCCTCATGATTACCAGGATTTTGCTCGAAACGCTGATCCAGGGGAAGGGTTTTTATAGCTATGAAAATACTTTACACGACAGACCTCCACGGAAGCCAACACTATTATAACCAAATTGCCAAAAAAGCATTACTACACAAGGTGGATATGGTAATCAACGGCGGTGACATGTTACCGAAAAATGAACCGGTCTTTAAACGCCAAGCTAAGTTTATTAAAAACCTGGAAGAGCATTATTTTCCAAGGTTTGAAAGATCGAAAACTTTTTATTTATGCGCTTTTGGCAATGATGATCTAAAGATCTATGATGATGAATTTGATCGGGTCTGCGACCAGTTTGAATTTGTTCATAACATTGCCCAACGAAAGCTTTCTATCAACGGGTTCGAGTTTATCGGGATGCAAAAAATTTGCGATTATCCATACGGACTCAAGGATCGCTGTGCCCGGGACAAAGAAGGTTTTAAATTTCCGGAACAGCGGGGAACCCCTTGCTTTTCTGTTAAGAAAGGGAACGGTTACGGCTGGGAAGAAATGACAAAAGAAAAATGGCTTGCCCATGCCCGGACCCTGCCCACCCTTGAAGATGAACTGGCAGCGCTGCCGAAACCCCGGGACCCACGGAAAGCCATCTATGTTATTCATATGCCCCCCGCAGGTCTTGGGCTTGATGTATGTGCAAATGGGGATAGGCCAGAATCCCTTGCCACTTATAGCTTCTTAAAAGGAATGCAGCCCTTACTCTGCTTTTCAGGGCATATCCACGAATCATATATAATGAGCGGGATTTGGCAAGCTCGCATCGGCAAAACGATTGCAGTACAACCCGGACAAGGCGGTATGAACCCTGTTTTTGTTGTGATTGATACAGATACTATGAAAATGAAAAGATACGGTCATGACACAACGACGATGATGGTCAAAGCATACATCCCGACTGACGGAAGTAATCCCTATATCCGAATTTCTGAGTTACCAGGGTACTTACAGGGGCCTTTCTTGGAATCCATGATGGGCCAGGGGATGAGGGATTATCCAGGGGAGAAATCCTTCGATACCCCCTCTGCCTGTGATTTCGATAATTTTTGTTTATCAAAAGGAATCAAAATTAAGCTGATCAAAGCGAGCGTAGATTAATGTTTGAGTCAAATAAATAAAAAAGATAAAAGAGATGACAAAAAAGTATGATGCCTATAAGCCTGGCCAGTACCGGAGCCTGACCCCATCATTGATTGCACAAGAAACCCAGGAGCGCATGATGAGCGAGCTTAATCTTTTTGACATTGAGTATAATGGCCTTTTTCGATGGAAAGGCAACGGAAGCCCTAAAGACTCCCGAAACCCGAATATCTGGACTTCCTTTTGCCAGGTCATTATTGCAAACGAGCTTGCTACCGGCTGGCCCTGGATCATCTTTGTTGACCAGGGCCAGGACACAGGAACTTCCATCACAAACAGCTTACAGTAGCTTGTATCAAGGGTTTGCAAAAAATTTACCCTGGACATCTTCAATCTCCGGGTTTTTGAAATATATCTTCATAAAGAAAGCCCCTCATACTCCGAAATCGATGTAAAAGGTATTTTTTTCATGACGAAATCCCAAAGATTAATGCTGATTGGAAGCCTTGCAACGAAAGGGTCCTGGCTTCGCTTGAGAAGATTCTAAGGCTTGCCGGTGATGGTGGCATTGATCAAAACAAGGGAATCTTTGTGGGACCGATGTAGAATAAGGCCTATGGATAACCCGCACAGTTACCCTTACCCGTATTGCCACTGGTATTGACATCCACTTTCCTGATTTACCCGGATGCCAAGGGACTTGTTTGGACGATGGCAGCGAGCATTTTGGCAGAACCACTATTCAAGCAATTGGGCCTGCATTCGACATTTTGGACTCATGGATGAAGAATGCAGATCAAAAAGATGTGCCTAAAAAAAGATTGTCAAAGGAAGAGCTAAAGAGGCGGTACCCCGAATCTCGTTTGCACGAAACATCGGTGCGATTGCCATGGAAATAAAAGAATGAAAAACGTTGATCATAAAAAAAATGGTGGGCTAATCAAAAATTGGCAAGCCCAAGATTCAGGATCATCATCGGTGCTTACTGGTACAGTGGTTGAAGACCCTGCTGGCCGGTTTGAACCAGGGGATCGGATGCGATCATCATATATTGTTTCGATTGACAGGGTGAAAGGTATAATTGAGACGACGAATAGCATTTATAGAGTGACTCATGAAATTGTGATCCATAAAAAAGGGATTTACAAGTTTGTCCGGATCTCTGATCTCCATCCTGATGATCAAGGGGATTTAAGAAAATTTTTAAGAGGCCGGAATGCACCATTGCCCCCTGCTGAAATCGCTGGGAATACCGCCTGGCCGAACGATTACAGGGATTTTGCCCGGGGAACTGATCAAAACGAAGGTTTTTTCTAAATGATTGATTTTGAAGATCCAGAAATGTTGAAATGGTTAGCGGAGAATCCCGTTCCCAAGGGGCATATAGCCTTAACTCAGCGATGTTGGGAGAATATCACGAGAGGCCTTGAACGATGCCAAAAGAATAAAAAGGATCTTGAAATTTGCATTGCCTGGGCAAAAAAAGCAGATAGAAAAATTTGGGTAGCAATCTTGGACGGCAGCTTGACCGGCACTCATCGGTTTTCTTAACTAGGGAAGTTCACCTTCTTATATATTCCGGTTCAACAGGAGAGAAATATCATGTCTATCAAAAAAAATATAAACCCAGGCTGATCAAGAAATAAAATCTTAATTGTTTGACTATGGAGCCGGGTAGGGCGCACGGCTTTCCGAACCTGCTTCATCAGTTTTCCGATGAACCCATTCTAATTCGACCGCCAGGCGATCCCGGATCTCACCAATATCAAAAAATACCATCCATTCCCATTGGAACCCAAGAGATTCCAGCATTGTTTGGAGGTGGTCTTTAGGCCCTCTTTCTTCAAAGTAAGCACAGAAATATCTTGCATTATTACCGTTCTGTAGAGTTATGAACGTCGGGTGAGAGTTCAGAGGGCAATCTTTTGAGCCGAGAAACGCCCAGGGACTGGTGCGCTTCTTTTGAACACCACCAACTGTCATGTAAATATGTTCAGCTTTCAGCATTTTTGCCGCCGAAGTTCGAGAGAGGCCATTCTTTAAAACTTGGTTAAAAGAAGCAAGCATAACCATATCCGAGAAAGACCAAATATTTCGTTCTCCCTGGATAGTCGATTTTGTCACACTGGGTGCAACGTATCCATGTTCTATCCATTGCCGAAGACGAGTTCTTTTAATTTTAAGAACATCTGTAATTTGTTTTTGTGTATACCGATTTTTCATAGGGATAATTATGGCATAAGATGTGACATATATCAATCGAAAATTAATAAATAACAATATGTTATGGATATTTTTCTTTGAGTTTTCACAGTGTTTTTTCGTGACCGTTAGGCAGCTTTAAGGTATCTTAAAGGCAGCTTAAAGATGCCTATCTGCTACCTTAAAGAAAATATAACACAAGGAACTTTCTGATGTCAATTTAGCAGCTTAAAGATGTCTTAAAGGTAGCTTAAAGATGTCTTAAAGGTAGCTTAAAGATGTCTTAAAGGCAGTTTAAAGATATCTTAAAGGCAGCTTAAAGATATCTTAAAGGCAGCTTAAAGATGTCTTAAAGGCAGCTTAAAGATATCTTAAAGGCATCTTAAAGCTGCCTAACTGCTACCAGAAGGGTGTCTTTAAAAAAGAGCCCGAGGGGGTTACAGTAACAGGGGGCAAAAAGGTTACTGATCAACGACAATTATTTTTTCCCTGCGACGACAATTAGAATTCCCGTTTTCTCCTCTATATAACCAACTAATTTAACTAAAAAATACTTGCAAACACCCTCTGATTATGTTTTTTATGTTTATCCTTCCGGAGGATAGGGTAATGCTGGAGAGCAACCCGAGCGCCGAGAAGGTGACCGAAGTATGAGGGCCGCACGATATTGTGCGGCCTCATCTTTTTTAATCTCTTGGTTTTTGTCTTCTCTCATACTTTGGTCCTCAATGCGATAAACTCCGGGGGTTTGGGGGCTGGCCCCCTTTAAAATTGGTAAAAAGTCCTTTCGTTAATAAAAACCGGTTCTGCCATGTGTTAAACCATGATTTGATAAGACACGCCCAATGGTGCTTTCAGATGGCAACGGCTCAATCTGGTAAAATTTTTCCAGTCTTTTTTTGATTGCCCTGGAACCACATCCAATCCCCTGATTATATAATTCTAAACGTACCATTTTGATAATCTCTTCAATTTCACATTTTGTATATTCTGCAATCAAATTCTGTTCATTTGATATCATTAGACATTCCTTTTATTTATTTTTTGCTTGTTCCATTCGATAACTGTCTATGTTCAATTCCAGAATGACACTGTGATGAACAAGCCTGTCAATAGCGGCTGCCGTAGTCATGGGATCTTTAAATATTTTTTCCCATTTGGAGAATGGCAGATTGCTGGTAATCATCAGACTGCTGTTTTCATAACGATCTGCCAGGAAGGTAAACAACACTTCCATCTCTTCCCGGCTTTGTTGGACATATCCGATATCATCAATGATGACCGCATCAAATCTGGACAGTTTTTTTAGTTTTTTGGTCATTTCAAGCTCTTTTTTGGCGATCAATAAATCCTGAACAAGCTGACTGCATGAAATGAAAAGAACCTGTTTCCCTCTTTCAATAAGAGCATGGCCAATGGCACATAACAGGTGTGTCTTGCCGCTGCCCGGATTACCAAAGGCCAATATGTTCTCGGATCGATTTAAAAAAGAGCCGTTGATCAGAACATTCAAATGGTTGGCCACCTTTGGGGGAAGGCGTTTTTTATCAAAGTTTTCAAAAGTTTTTGATGGTGGAAGTTTGGACAGATGGAGATTGCGGGATATCCGGTTCTGCCGCCTTGTTTCACATTCGAGGTTCAACAGTTCTAAAAGATACTGTTCGTAGCTCCATGTTTCTGCCCGTGCCTGCCCTGCAACCTCCTCATAACTCCGGCGTATGGTTGGCATATGAAGTTGTTTGAGGTTTTCAACGATCTGATCCTGATCACTTAGCATCAGATCACCCCCTCAAGCAGTTGGTCATAGCATGTTAAATCAACTTCCTGGATGTGGATATCAGTCTTAAAAACTGGTACGTTGGACAGCATAAGGGCTTGAACCTGCGCCTTGCTAATATCCGCATTTGTATCAATTAAAATTCTCAGTGCATTGTCTACCGCAGTTTCGCTTTCTTTAGCAGCCAGGTATAAAATAGCCAGATATCGTTTAGAAGCACTCCTGGCTGTATAACGCTTTTCCAGATTGTCATACGCAATTCTGAATCTGCTGGTGGGAAACAGTTCATCCCGATAACGATAATTCTCGAATGCCCCCGGCTTTCGGATCAGGCTGTCAATGATATGTCGATAATTGATGATGTGTTTTCCTTCACCACGTTGCCTTGGCAAGGTATCAACTTTTTTTTGGCCGTACCATATTTCTAACCGTTCCATGTACAGACGAGCCTGCACACCCTCACCAATAAGTCTGCTGTTTACAGAA
This sequence comes from Desulfoconvexum algidum, assembly GCF_055382125.1. NCBI lineage: Bacteria > Pseudomonadati > Thermodesulfobacteriota > Desulfobacteria > Desulfobacterales > Desulfobacteraceae > Desulfoconvexum > Desulfoconvexum algidum. The sequence goes on from NZ_AP042394.1 coordinate 2,430,905, forward strand.
TACACATTATTGTTTACCCGGATAGTGCTGCTGGGACCGACTTTCATATCCTTTTTTTTACATGAGTCAATCCGGCGTTTGGGTAATCTGCGCAAAACAGCCTGATCATCTATAAAACGTTTTATGCGACCGGCATTTAACTGTGCAAACAATTTGTGTAAAAGACATTCATATGCGCCTCGATCTTCAAAGTCCCGGCTACCCCTTAAAAGCAGGGTTTGATCAACCGCCTTTTTAAAACGATAATTGCGTTGTTCCACATCTCCATTTTCATGTGGGCTATTCGGGTTTGTTTTGCAGGGGATTATTCCATAGTGATCGACAAGATCTTGGTATCTTCGGGTAAATTCTTCAGGGTTATCCGCCTTATTTACTGCTGTAGTTAAACGATCTGTGCGATGGTTTCCGGGCACACCTCCCAGCTCCCATAAAGCATTTTGAACTCCCTGACTCAAACTCTCAAAGCTTTCTGAAAAACAAACAGTCCCGGTTTCCCAATTGGAATAGGTCAAAACAAAATGATAAATCATATGGTTAAAGGGAATCCCGTTTATGGTTACCCCCAGTTTGTCCATATGGGTAAAGTCCGACTGGCATAACTCTCCGGGTTTATGTATTTGACTGAAGAATATTTCTTTAGGTGGGCCTTCTACGGCTTTCCAGTGTTTTATGCGGCGTTGTAGGGTCCTCAGTTGGCCATCGGCAAACATACCTGGAAGCCTTCTCTGAAGATCTTCAAACAGGGTCTTAGCTTCCAGTCCCGGATTAATCTCTATCATTGATTTAATGCCATCCCAGACTTCTTCAAATGAATCTTTGCGTGTTCTCCATGTGTGCTCCCCCGTGAGTTCACTGGGTAATTTGCCTTGATTACGATACTTGCGAGCGGTTTTTTCATCCACCCCCGCCTTCATTGCCGCCATCCCGAAATTCTTTTCTGTTTGAATCAATTTGAATAACCTCCTCACTTGTTGGTCCGTTACCATCCAAATTTCTCCTTTTGAGTGTGATTTGGATAGTCGTACCATTTTTTTAAGGTTTTACCTTTCGGGAATTTTAATTGTCGTTAGGCGGGAATTATAACTGACGCTGATCAGGTTACAGTAATTCAAGAAAAGTGTAATGAAAAAGGGTTACAGTAACATAGGGAGCATCAAAAAAATCAAAGGTTACAGTAACACTTCCCATTTTGTATTCCAAAGCCAAGTTCATTTGTAAATCTTCTGGTATCAAAGCACATTCTTGAATAACACTCTTTCAAAAAACATAAAGAAAAATTTGGATTTCAAAAACTAAATCATAGGGCATCATTATATTTTTTTGCTATTCAAATAAGAATTTGTGAAAATATGAGTATTTTTGGATTACCAAAAAAATTTATTGAAAAGCTTAACTGTGCTTCCATTTTTATGGAGAGGATCAGTTTATCTATCTCACTCGACTATTTTAATGTTTATTGATTCTCAATAGTAACTCTTTCCCAATCAAAATGACGTCGGCAATAATATAAATTAATACCGGTATCAATGTCCCAACCAAAAAAACGATATGAAGCGAAATAGAAAATATTGCATTTAGGTTGTTAAGCGGATATTTTAGAAGGAACAATTGGTACTGGTGTTGCAAGTAGGGCGACAGGGCTTCATGAATCTGGGCGGTGAGCTGGACATCTATTCCGGTGCCGCTTTGTTCAATTCCGTGGGTGGTGCCGTTGTTCAGTGCAATCCAGTCCGGAAAGATATTGTGGGCATTGAACACCTGGATGAAAAACAAAGCTTCTTCATCCGTGGAAAGCCCGAGGGTTCCATTGATTTCACCTACCTCTGTTTCAAGGCCGGCCCAATCGGGAACAAATGGATTGAGTTCAATGTTTGCCAGGGGGGTCTGGTCGTCGGGCATAACCCCCTGTTTGAAGAACTCTGGTCAGATGATTTAGATTGGGTTTGTTTTGAGGGTAGAAATTCCAAAGGTTCCACCTTAGCAGAAACAGCAAGACTTCAGGAAATTTTCCTTGATCATTTAGCATTTAACACATCAAGTAATACTTCACATATTCTTGACAAAAAATATAGCACCCTTCTCACTGATGAAGAAAAAATTCTTAGGGATGCGTTACTCGCTTTAAAGCAAGAAATCTCTCCAGTTGCCAAAAAAACAGATGCCTGGACAGAAATCAACTCACTTCTTATAAAAATTGGTGACAAATAATTTTTTTGATCGGGGAAAAATGAATAGGCATACCATTGAGATTGCTTCTTGGAAAATTGTTTCTGAATTTATGCGTAGATACTCAGGAAATTTCAAAATAATTGAAACCCATCCTTGTAGCGGTCAATATGACTGTTTGTCTGTATACGATTATTCTGAAAGACATATAATGGATTTCAACCGGGGTGGAAGCTTACACATATGGTCCAAAGCAAATGACAAGAAAAAATCAAACTCCGGTCCAATTGATTCATATCCTGAAATATGGGAAGATTTCATTTCAAAGAGCAACCCTAAAAAAGTTCTTGATAAAGTTTGTAGAATGGCTGGATTGGATTGTAATGTTCATCTTCCATCAAGTTCACCAGAAATTTTAACGTATAGATTTATATCCACTATCTTGAATCAAACAATTTTTAGTTTAGATAAATGGGAATGTAGAAATGGATATCTTGATTCTTCTGGATATAGCCATGGAATATTAATTGATTTTGATAAATTTCCAAAAGCAAAGGAAAGAGCTCGAATAAATGAAAAAAGTGATATCTTAAACAATCCAGCATATAGATTCTGGTTTATCAAACAAAATGATGATCCCAAACTATGTCTTGAGACCAATGGTACCGTATGGGATAAAAATGGACAGGAATATGATCTGTCTCAATTGTACAAAAAAAATAGAAAAATATCGGAAGTTGTATATAAAATCACTAATAATTTATTACCTTAACGCATTTGATTGAAAATGACCGCTATTAAAGTCCCACATGATCAATTAAGTCCAGAAGCACTTCAGGGTGTTATCGAAGAATTTGTAACCCGTGATGGCACTGACTATGGAGAAGTTGAAATACCCCTGGAAACAAAAATTGCCCAGGTGCTTAATCAGCTTAAATCCGGAAAAGCTGTTATTGTTTTTGACCAAAAATCTGAAACCTGTACTATTTTGAAGAGCGATAACCCTGCTCTGATGGGTATTGAAAATTGATTGAGGCGCTATATGAATGACAATAAAAATTAACCCACAACCATAGCTGAAGCTGTAAACAAACTCCTTTCTGATCTCGGCATTGAGGACAAGAATCGGATAAAAAACTCCAGAGAAGAGGGTCTCATCAATTTTCATTTTGGTCTTGGTATGGGTATAAGAAATGAATTCGGGCTGTGGGAAAAGGATTCCAAATTGCTTGAGAATTGCAAAGAGTCTTCAGGCAATCCGAATCTCGATATTGACACTGCTTCTGAAATTATAATCAAAGCTCTCTGGGACAGGTTACAGAAATTTCCTCCACCAAAATTGGTCAGGGATAAAGATCAATACGGATATTGATTCGAACCTGAAACTCAAGATTGTGCTGGCAATATCCATGATAGCGGGATACACTTCCTTTTTCATTCGTTCTTTCATTTTTATTATATTCTCAGATTCTAAGGTAAAATATGATTGATATCCCTATTAGCTGGTTCTACCGTCTCTTTACATTCCGATGGGATCATAAAGCTAAAATTGCTGAATACTCGGTTCAATCTGGATCAGATACCGTTGATTACGCTAGTGTTACGGCCAGGCCAAAGCTGAATAAAAGCTTTTTCTGGACTGACATTGTTTTTTCCTCTTCTACAAATGATAAATTCAAAATTTCGGGTATCAAGAATAGAGATGCCCAAACGACCTTTGATTCAATCATTAACGGCATTCAAGATTTCCATCGACAGGAACTTTTACCATATTGCAGACTAATCCCTGAAAGCTATCATGCCTTTAAGACCAGTTTTAATGGGAAATACGTCAAACACAGCACAATTGAATGCTGGAAACGAAAAAGTGCAGAGATCTATCAAAAGCTTAATAATGAATTTGCGTTGCAGAGTCTCCCAGATGACGAGAGCAAAAAAGTTAAAAAATACCTTTATCTGGTCTCCGAAGCCCACTCCCTTCGGGAGGGTCAAAATCAGAAGTTCATTACTCAAGAACTCCAAAAGTATAGAAACTATTTTGATACAGTAGAAAACAACCCGCTGACAGAAAACCAGCGGATGGCATGTGTTGTCAATGAGGATAACAACCTTGTATTGGCAGGAGCCGGTTCTGGGAAGACTTCAGTAATAATCGCAAAGACAGGCTATCTTATTCAATCTGGCCTGGCCCAACCCCATGAAATCCTGATCCTGGCATATGGTAGAAAGGCAAGCAAGGAAACCAATGAGAGGATCAAGGCAAAGCTGCCAAACATTGAAGGCGTTAAAACCAGTACATTTCATAAATTAGGGCTGGACATCATCGGTAATGCAACCGGTAAAAAACCTCGGGTCAGCAAACTTCAGGAAGATGCCTCTGAATTCGATGCGCTGATTAACCGTATAATCACTGAACTGACCCAGAAAGATCCAGCATACAACCAGCGGGTTATAGATTATTTTGTAACCCACTTGATTCCCCATAAAAGTGAATTTGATTACACGGAACAGGGGGAATATTTCGCAGCTCTAAAGGAGGGGGATGTCCGATCCCTTAAATCAAGATTCCAATGGGAAGAAAAGAGAACTGGAAGGATCTCCTTAAAGCAGGAACAGCTTAAAAGCTTTGAAGAAGTTGTTATCGCTGATTTTTTGTTTGTTAACGGTATCGAATACCAATACGAAACACAATATCAATACGATACTGCTTCTGCCGATAAGACCCAATACCAGCCTGATTTCTATCTGCTGGAATATGACATTTATATTGAACATTTTGGGATTAACAGAAACGGAAAAACAGCCCCATTTGTTGATGAATTGGTTTATCAACAGAGCATGGACTGGAAAAGGAACCTTCACCAAGAAAAAGGGACCTCTCTTGTTGAAACCTACAGCTATGAAATGCAGGAAGGTACGCTCACGGACCTGCTACACACAAAACTTGAGAATAAAGGGGTTCAGTTCTCCCCTATGTCATTTGAAGATCTTCTGGCATTATTGCATAAGATAGGAGAAGAGAAGAAAGCTACTCAGCTCACCAAGCTCATTGTCAATTTCTTGGATCTTTACAAGCAGTCCGGGTACACACTTGAAATGGTAAGAGAAAAAGCCAACCAACACCAAGATAAAATCCGTTGTCACGCTTTCTTAGATATCTTTGAACCTATCCTGCTTGAATATACTACGGAACTTAATCGCACAAATAGTGTGGATTTCAGTGACATGATCCGGAAAGCAACAGATTCTGTTCGATCCGGGCAATATAAGCCACGCTTTAAATACATCCTTGTAGATGAGTTTCAGGATATATCCGCCATCCGAGCAGATTTGGTAAAATCCCTTGTCGATCATGGAAATGATAAGGTTTTGACATGTGTAGGTGATGACTGGCAGAGTATATACAGGTTCAGCGGATCTGATCTCAATTACACCGGAAAGTTCGAAAAGTATTTTGGCCATACGGAAAAGGTTCTGTTGGATAAAACGTTCCGGTTCAATGATAAAATCAATGCCTTTTCAAAAACGTTTATCACAGAAAACCCGGTACAGCTCAAAAAAGCCATAACTGCCCATAAAAATATTTCCGGAAATGGAATTACGCTGGTGGGGTATTACCAGGATAAAAGCAAAGCCGTACAACAATGCCTGGAGCAGATACGGAGGATGCATCCCAATCCGGCAACCGTGTATATCCTTGGCCGGTATGGATTTACAAAACCAGATCATCTTGAAACCCTTAAAACTCAGTATATAGAATATACAATCGAATTTGATACGGTCCATGGGAGTAAGGGCAAGGAAGCCGATTTTGTCATTATTTTGGATGTTAATGACGCTAAATATGGGTTCCCGGCAAAGCTAAATGATGATCCCTTGCTTGACCTCGTCCTTCCACCTGAAGAGCCCTTTAAATATGCTGAAGAGCGGAGGCTTTTCTATGTGGCACTTACCAGGACCAAAAATCATACTTTCGTTCTTTATGATGTCGAAGAACAATCGGCTTTCATAAAAGAAATTGCCGAAAATAAGACCAGATATCACTTTGATGAACTTTTAACACAAGGGGTGGAGTCGGCTCCACCAGACTATGGAAAATGTCCTGTCTGTAAAGCGGGTAAAATCAACATGCGGGTTATGCCTGATGGCCAGTTCTTTTTTGGCTGCGGGAATTATCCTTTTTGCACTTATACTACCCGAACCTGTACCGTCTGTAACAAAGCTCCCATGATCAAAGATGGTTCATATTATCATTGTAGAAATCCGAAATGTGATCATACGGCCAAAGCATGTAAAGCTTGTTCCGATGGAATAATGGTTGAGCGCCACGGTAAATATGGACGATTCCTTGGGTGTTCCAATTATGGCAAGACAGAATGCCAATATACGGAAAAGTTATACTGAGCTTTACCAAAAATATCGAACACTCTATGAATAAAAGGGGCCTCCCTTCAATTATAGACACATGTGTCGCACTATAGCACTTCAAAATTTTGCTAACTTTTAGATAAAATTAGTTAGAACATTTTATTTGAAAAATATTGCCCAAAATATGAAACTCCTATTTGAATCTCCTTTTCAGGAACCCCTTTAGCATCCAATTGCCAAGGGTGATGCAATCCCAGGGCATTACCTTGACTCTTAAGGCGCTTGATCAAAGATTTTAAATTTTTAGACTTTACTTTTCTTAACCCTTCTTCATATGCATAGCAACAAAGAGCAACTGCCTCTCGAAGTGTTCTTCTGGCGTTTTCGGACCCAGAGTATAATGCCCCATTGACAGCATCTATGTAATAGGGGATCGCCTTTTCGTTTTGCCTGTTGCAAACATACCACATTCCTCGAAAACGTGAAAATTCCCACCAGTTTGGATTATACTCTTTCTTTTTTTCAATCTCAGACTCCGCTTTTTTTATTAATTTCAACATCTCCTGCGGATCGGTCATAGCGCTTTCTCTATTTACAAGTGAATCAAGGAGGCCCAGAGAACACTCAAGTAAAGGCTGCATCTCTGCTGTTACTTTCTCTACTGGAAAAGGAAGAAATTGCCTCAGATACTCATAATCCTGTAGAGGTTGAAACTTTTGCATACAAATAAGTATAAGATTCACTCTTGATTCGTAATTCACAGTCATTTCATAAAAATTTTGAAGAGCTTTCGAAAAATAGAGGGACTCATTAATAATATCCTGATCACCATCATCAACCGAATAGTCTGAAAAGAACTTTGTCAGCAAACCGTCTTTTCCCCAAACACTTGAAGAATTTGGGGTTACCTTGCCCGAGGTCCAATCTCGATAATTATCTTTTGCAGTTTTGATTTTGTTTAATTTCGTTTTTGGAATACCAAAGTCTTTTATGAATTTATTATAATCGGGATATTTTTGCTCCATCCATTTTAATGTCGAGGCGACAGGCTTATCACCTACAAAGATATTATAAGCATCAAGTTCTGAAAGATAAGTTTCTTGTCTTTGAACAACAAACTGAAAAACAAAGAGCGTAGAATAATAGTCAATAAGCCAAGGTAGACTCTGCTTACGGCTAAAACCAGCCAGAGACACATTTTTGATCAATTCTATGTAGCGGTTTTGTACTGTCTTGCCAAACCACTTAAGGTATTCTTCAAATGCCGGATGTGGCTTAAAGGGAGCCGTAAAAACAATCTCTCTCAGAGGGTCTATTATCGTATAATCAAAATCACCTTCATTAGATAGTCGATCTAAGTTCTTTGCCATTCTATAGAGAGGGTGAGAGCTATCATTTGTTTCATTAGGTTTTGAATCAAGAACTGCAGCGATTACACGCAGGACTTCGCCTAAAGTCGGATATGCTGTTTGAAATTTCATTATTGACTATGCCTTTCTGCAAGGTTAGGCCTATGGAAAACCATAGGCCTATGAATTAAATTAAAACTTCGTTATTTGCCTCTAGGGGGATTGTTCCCCCGTCCTCCACCAGAAGGGTTGCCTGTTGTACTTGGTCCATTTGGAACTCCACCCATTTTGATCTCCTTAAATTAGATTAATATCTTCGATTTACCATATGTAAATCATGGGAAAAGAGATACCAAAAAATGAAGCGGTTTTGTTCACCAAAAAAAAATTGGATCTGAAATCCATGCCGAGGAAATAGGACTTGGATCTGTACAACCTTAGGTTTCATTAGACATTTAGGGTGAATCCGTCACGGGCAATTTGGAATAAGGCCTCCCCCCGCAAGCAGACGGGGTATTCACAACCGCTTAAAAAAAAGCCTGGCAAAACTATGGTCTGCGGCGCTAAAGAAAACGCCCCAAGGAGCAAAGTAGGATAATCTTTGAATAAAAATGAGGTGAAAAATCAAAGAGTGAAAAGAGTTCAATCATGGTATTATCGGTCACAAGGCCGTGCTTGAAAACAGCGTTCAATAACAAAAGTAATGTCGTGGGTTTCCATGATTGTAAAACTCAAAGATTCTCGCATGATTGGCATCAACATTAATACAGATTTTCGGTGATGTATTGTTTTGGTATCCGTGACAATTCCGACTGCTGAACACTCAAGACAGGGATACTTATCCTTGAGTCGAGCGTAATAAATCTTCGACTGACACTATGCTTAATAGAAACGCCGCATTCAGTGGTTTGTCCGATGGAATGCTTTATTAAGCATCGAATATCTGACGAATTTCATTTATGGCTTTCCATCGGGAACCACGAGTCTGTTTATATGATGTTTCATCTGCAACTTTCTTTCCTTTGGCGAGTTGCTTTTCCTTGTATTTGGCCCACATTTTTTCCTGATGGTCTTCCATGCTTGGAAACTCCTTTAAATCTAAAGAAGCAAGGCCCACTGATTCTCTATTAGCGCCACTTGGGTGTGGTAAGTACGCAATTTCCTTACCTCGTTCTTCAAGATATCTGTGTACAGTAACTCCATGAATATACACCTTTTTGGTCAGGGCTTTCTTGGCTTTATTTCCAAGCACTAACAGATATGAAATGCTGTCATTTGATAAAATATCGGGTACAAATCTGTTTGTAATGCATGAGATATTTGATTCATATTTCCATGGGTCAAAATCTGACGAACTCCCGTTGAGTGTCAGACTTGCACATTTTATTAATGAGGTTGTTAAAAAGTGACCGCACTTATTCAGGTCTATATTATCTGGCAAAGCATCTAATCCAAGCTTTTTGGTAACTCCTAAACCATTCATCATTCTCGCCAAGTCTTTTTCCAGTCCTTCAAATGCAGCTTCTAATGCCGCTTCTTCATATGATCCTGAATAGTTATATTTTTTAGTAAATTGCCTGAGTTGGGTATCCGCTGGAGATAGCCCAACAATAGCTACTTTATGATGTTTGGTGGTTTGGCATTTTCCCTGTGTATTACCAATCATGGCAATGTACAGAGCTCTGTCACCATCTTCTAAAAACTTAAAGTCTGACTCTTTTGCCTTCCCAGATTCAGGAATTTGAACATTATCTCCATTGATACAAGCCATATTGCAGAAATTTGTTGAATTCACGCTCACATCCTTGATGCTTAACAGGTAATTATCCGGTTGTCCGCATATCTTTCAAGGTTTTGATATAAAATGTATATCATGAGAATCTGCATGATATAGGATCCAAATTTAAGATTGCGTTTAATAAATGATGCCATAGCAACATTTATGAGCAATTGTAAAGAAAATTCCATTCAGTTAATATAGATATTACTGTGGAAAGGCCAATAATCAACTATACATGATTATGGCTCAACCTTTTAATGTAAAATTGTTTTGAATTGTATCAGTATCCTTAATTATTCCAGCTATTGAATACTCTTCAATCGGATACTAATCATTGAGTGAAATCAAATGGCCTTGGATGCATACAGAAAAACGTTTTTAGATCAAATTTTGGGCGAGCTATATTTCCTGTACTGATTATTTAAAAGACATATTGACAGTTTCTAAAAAAATGTTATTAAATTTTTGATTTGAAAATGAAGGATTATCCTGTTAGCTATAAAAGGCATGAAAAACTTTCTAAAAATATGCATCCGCTTTATCCTTCTCATGCTACAGGTTGTATTTTATCCAGTTAAAATTCTCAACAACATTATTTACGGCACTTCGAGGCCGAATATAGTAGGGTATGCTTGGTACTCAAAGAAAGAATACCCTAAGATTATACAATCTTCGAATGATCCATTAGATGAAATCGTGCCAACATATGATTTGTGGAAAACAAGAGCGAATAAATTTATCCATACATACGAAGGAGAAAGAATGATTATTTTCAAAGTGACCATTGAAATGGAGGAGCTTGAAAACTGGTTAAAGGATAAAGGCCTTTTAAATACTGGAGAAAATCGGCAAAAATATGTGAACTATCGTATGCGTAAATTTCTAAAAAATGCTATCATATAAAAAGTATGAAGACTCAAACATTCTTGCGTTATGGCTTAAGCTTTTAATGTGAAATTGTTTTGATTTGTATCGGTATCCTTAATTATTTCAGCTATTGAATACTCCACCTTAGGATACTAATTGTTGAGTCGGAAAAATCGGAAAACTCAATTTTTTATATTATTGAATTTAATATGGAAACATAGCCTGGGTTGAAGCCCACGGCCCATATAATGGAATTGAAATTTCAAAGTTGAAAAACCGGCATATACTATATGTGGGGGTGCCTTCGATTTGTATTGACTGAGTCTTTGAAATGCCATTCCCAACAATGATATTTTCTATTTAAAATCGTTAAGAAAGCAAATGGTATCTTGTACAATTTCAGACCCGGGAAAATATAGGATTGGATAATAATCTTTAACTGCCGATTTTGACCTTTAACCTAACGGTTAACTGCAAATACTATTGAACAGACCCTTAATATCTATTAATAATTTTTGTTTAAATTCAGGAAAATAATTTTTCCCTATTTAAGACGCAGGCTTCTTGTTGTCTGAGGTTTGATGGATACTTTTTACAAATTTCTGGCCGCACTTCATACACATCACAAGAATAATTGCCATTATTCTCATTTAAGAAAAAACAATCTCCATTTTCTTTAAACTGCAAAAGATATCCTTCATATGCTATACCTTTTGAGTTTATGGGTATACCAAAATGCAATCCTGTAAATAGTTCTAATGAATTGATTTCATTTTTAGATAATCTTATTAAAGGATAATTTTTACAACATTCAGCGCATTCTTTACACATTTTCATAGATATAAAATTCTCTATTTGGCTTTTAGTGTTTTTTATCCACATCGATCTCTGCGAAAATGATGAGTGCCTTTCGTAGAAATAAAAAGACCCCGAACGATATCCTGTTCAGGGTCTTTTATTTTTCAAGTCATCAAGATGACTTTATTTTAAAACAAATAAAACGGTTTACTAAACCACGGTTACATTTGTTGCTGCAGGACCTTTCTGGCCTTCTTCAATGTCGAATGTAACACTGTCACCTTCATTGAGGGATTTGAAACCGGTGGTATTAATGCCTGAATGATGTACAAACACATCTTTTCCACCGTCTTGTTGTTCAATAAATCCAAAACCTTTTGAGTCGTTAAACCATTTTACGATACCGTTCGCCATGTTGGCAATCTCCTAAAAAAAAATAAAAAAATACAAGTTTCTAACTTTGGGGGAAACACCGCTTTTATTGTCGGGAATATACACCTTGGGAGGGAAACCTATGTGCCAATACAATATGGCACAATCCATACAAAATAAACGAATGCCGATTAGAAGTCAAGCATTAAATATTTTTTTGATAATCAAATTGTCATCCATTGGGAATGTTAATGCTGCTGTGTTTTATATATATTATAAAAAACATTCTGAGAAAATTGCCGGGGATGATGCCTGCGGCTCATATAGTTTAACTGAAATTTCAAATCTGGAAAAAGACCATATACCATATATTGGGTTTCACAAAACCTGGCTGGACTGAGCCCTATGAATACAAATAGGTTTCACTGGAATCTGATTTCCCCCACTACTGAGCCCTATGAATACAAATAGGTTTCACTGGAATCTGATTTCCCCCACTACTGCTAAAAAATATAACCGCCTTTTGAACAATAGATTCCAGCATTTGATGATAGATAGTCTGAGGGTTAACACTGATACTTAGAATCACGCATTTTTTCAATTACTTTTTTTTTCATCCAGCACCTCTCGGATCAAAAAGCATAACTCTTTCCCAGCAATAGGTTTATGGATATATCTGGCGATCCCTATCTCTTTTGATTGTTCTTCATTGAGTTTTTCACTGTAGCCGGTACAAAGGATAACAGGAATATCATTCCGTATCTTTAAAATTTTTAATGCAAGTTCATCACCATTCATTTTTGGCATTGCCATATCAGTTATGACAATATCAAAGTCTTGGGGTGCTCGTTTAAATTCTTCGTAAGCCTTTTTACCATTTTCAGATACCGTCAACTTATAGCCATGACCTTCTAAAAACTCCTGAATGGAAAAGCGGATATTCTCTTCATCCTCAACAAAAAGTATGGATTCTGTACCTGTTGGAGTTTTTTTATCAAGAATCCTTTTAATGCTTGTGTTACTTTTTTGTTCGATAATCGGCAAATAAATTAAAAAAGTAGAACCCCTGCCAACGGTACTGTTGACGCTGATGCTTCCTCCATGATCCATAACTATTGCACGGACCATTGCCAACCCTAATCCTGTTCCTTTCTCCCTGGTTTTTGTTGTAAAGTAAGGATCAAATATTTTCTCAACAGTATGTTTATCCATGCCGTGCCCGGTATCACTGATTTCAAGTTCAATATATTTTTGACCCTTATTTAAAATAGATACTTTGTTTGGATCAGGTATATATGTTTCATCTAATTTAACTGTCAACTCTCCGCCGGAGTCACTCATGGCATGATAGGCATTTGTACACAAATTCATTAAAATCTGATGCATTTGAATCGGATCAGCAAAAATTGAAGCTTTGGAATTAATTTTCTCTTTTATTTCTATTGTTGTCGGAATGGTTGATCTAATCAGCGTAAGAACTTCCTTAACAACGACAAATAAATTGAAATATTGTTTTTCATAATCCGTTTTCCTGCTGAAAGTCAGTATCTGTTGAACTAACTGGGTCGCCCGTGAAGCAATTTTCACTATATTTCTAATATCTATCTTTGCTTTTTCACGATTATCAATATGCATTTCTGCTAATTGCGAATAACCGAAAATACCAGAAAGAATATTATTAAAATCATGGGCAATCCCCCCGGCCAGCGTACCAACCGCTTCCATTTTTTGGGCCTGTATTAGTTGTTCTTGCAGTTTTTTCTGCTCTTTCTCGGCCTTCTTGCGAGGTGAGATGTCAGTGAGTGTAACTATCCGATTATCGCCAATTAAGTTAAGATTAATAATAACAGTTCTAACATCGCCATTCCTATTAATAATCCCGCACTCATATTGAGAGGGAGGGCTTTCTCCCTTGGTTAAACGTTGATTATGATAAGTCTTCATTCTTTCCATATCTTCATTAACAACAAAATCTGACCATTTCTTTTTCTCAATTATTTCGAATTTAGAATATCCAGTCAACTCTTCAAACATTGCATTACACTCTCGAATGATTCTATCTTCACCATAAAGAACTGTTGCTGTCCCTTTATTCTCAAATATACTTCTGAATTTTTCTTCACTTTTTTGTAGTTCTTTCTCCGTCCGCTTCCGATCGGTGATATCACGGGTTATACCGATGATACCAGCAGACAATCCATTTTCATCCCTCAGCAAAGACGTGTTAACCTCAACCGGGATGACGACACCGTCTTTCCGGATTACATCGAGTTCCAAAACCATTGACTTATCCGAGACAACTTCCTGCTTGCTATCCCAGCCTATCACCTCAGAAAAAATTTTGATTGCTTTTTGATACGATGTAGGGGTGAATACCTGATCGAACGGAATTTGGATAGCCTCATCAGGCTCGTATCCACGCAACTTTCGAACCGATGGACTAATATAGGTATACTTTAAGTCCTTATCCAATACCCAGATAACATCAGTCACGTTGTCAGCCATCAATCGATACTTGAGTTCACTTTCCTTTAAGGCTTTTTCAGCCTGTTTACGCTTACGTTCCATTTGTTGCAATCGTAGCTCACGCAATCCGGTTTCGGCCAACATAACAGCCATATCGCAAAGGAATAACATCACATTTCGGAACTTATCTTCGTTAACGACAGGCACTTCGTTGAGTGCTTTAAGGTAGGATTTTAAGTCGTAACCGTAATCTTCTGCCTGTTTTCTGAACCGGTCGATATTTGGTTTTTTCAAGAGAATCTGTCCGGTAAACAGATTTGCCAAATGCATACCTTCAACGATGATTGGTGTGGCACCATCCACAAGACCGTTTTTGCAGGGCCTGATGCTCAATTCTTCCAACCGCTCTAATTTCGACGTCAGGTCCAGATTACTCTGTTTGCAATGCACTTCCGAACTCGGGCAGGCACGGTGGAATTTCATACAGATATCACGCCATCCTGTTCCTATTAGCAGTTCCTGTTCCGGATAGGAAACAAGGCCAGTCGTAAACCCTGTCAGTTGAGAAAAATGCTCGAAAGTTTCCCTCAATCGTTCGATATCAACCAAATCTTTAAATGCGTACGGGTCATCAGAAAGACCGCATTCTTTTTTCCAAGTATCCACTGTTCCCCTCTTCCCCAAAGACATTTATTCAGCATTCTTACGCTTGCCTAATTTTTTTTCGTTTTAAAAATCAGTATTTAAGTTTTCCATCAGAATCTTTTAAGACATAATTTCCTAACGCACCAATGGAAACTCCCAAGTTTCACATTCTGTCAGAAAAATTTATTGTCTCTGTAATCAATCTTTTAAATCATATCTGTAGGCAATTTTAGAGAATATATTATATTAGACAATTGGGAATTGCAAAAATTTAAAATTATTCATCCGCTTTCCTTCTGAATTATGATGATATAAAAGTATTCTATGTCGTTGACAAATTCACTGGATATATCTTTTTTCAAATAGTCGCCCTAAAAAAACGGTCAAAACGGTTTAAATATATACAAAAGACTCGCTTTTAGACTGTCCGAGAATTGTCATTTGTTCTTCTTTTTTTTCATTTCAATATACCAGTCTTCATTGCCATAAAGCTTATCTGAACATTCAGTACAAATGCCGTGGCTGAATTTTGCATCCGAATGTTCCTGGATATAACCCTCGATCTGATTCCAGTATCCTTTATCATCTCGTATTTTCTTGCAATAAGAGCAGATGGGAAGCAATCCTTTAAGTTGCTTAATTTCTGCCAGGGCGATCTCTGTTTTTTCTTTTTCTCTTAGAAGGTTGCTTGTGTATTTGTCGATATCTTTTTCGTAAGAAGAAATTAGATGACTAATCTGTTTTTCAAATCGAATTAAGATTAAGGAGGAAAAGAGCATGATAACAGCAGCAATAAAAAATGAATACATTCTTTGAATCTTTAACGTCTTTTTCATATCTACGGTTTCTGATTGGATTAATTGATCTACATCATCCAAATAAACACCAGTAGCAACAATCCAATTCCAGGGCTCATAAAGCTTGGCAAATGACATCTTGTGTGCAATTTTTTCAGAGCCTAACTTTTTAAAATAATATTCAAAAAAAATTTCACCATCTTTTTTGATACCGTTCAGTTCGATTTCATATGGTTTGTAACCCATTATATCTGTTGTTTCTGTAGAAAGCCAATCCCCTTCCGTATTTGGCAGGTTAGGGTGAATCTGCCTGATTGCATATTTATCCCCCCCTTTATAATCAACAATACGGTTTACCCACACATAGCCATCATCAATTAATCTTAGATTGCGAATGCGTGAGCTAACTCTTTTAATACTAAGTTCCTCTATCAGTTTTGGGGTAAGATTTTTAGGAACAGATATCTTTTGAACGAGTTCACGTTCGGTTTTGATTGAAAAAATGGTCCGTTCAACAGCATTTCGTAAAAATTGTTTTTTCTCTCTAATAATGCCTGAAGAAAGCTGATCTATCTTCTTAAGATATTCATTATTTAGGCTTCGTGAATAGATCATAGAAAGCAGTATCACAAGAATAAGTATTGATGAAATAGAACCAATGTAATAGTAAAAACGAATTTTGTTTTTTTCTATAGATATATTTCCGATTTTCAAGAGGTTCTCCCTTTAAGCTCAAAAATGAATCATAATACATGGAAATCTCTATTATTGCAAAAAATTAAAGAGAGGGCTTATGGTAGTTTGGTTACCGGTTGTAATTTCAAAACAGGCAGCGATAAGAAGAAATAGTGATGGGTGTTTTGCGTCAAGGGGTGGGTGAGTTTTATAACGTGTGGCGGACCGTTTATAATTCCTAATAAATTGAATTTTCTGTGGTGTTTAATGGTATTATCTGTCAGGAATCAAATCCAATAAATTACCGAGCGCTTCATCCACCAGTTCGGGGTTTTTAAGAGTTGTCATGATACAAGATATGGTATGAATAGATTTTTCAGTTTCAGATTAGAAATTACAAATTACAATATATAGCCGGAAGCAAAGTCAAAAAAACCAAAACCCGCATTAAATTTTATTGCGGATACAGTAGACAGTGCTCAAAACCCGAGAAATATTTTTTCAAAATCTCTTGAAATGAAGTTGATATATTAATTGGAATGTGCGATATCATAAGCTCTTGGTTTCGGTTTATATAGAGTAACATCAGTTTTGCCAGCCGATGCACCAGTAGTTGATTAACGAAGGTTTTGCCAAGATCACATCCACTTGAGCCCTTCATTGTTAGCCGCTTTTTCTCTCTTCACACCCATCTGTTATTTGTATTTTTCCAGAATCTCCTGGATGATGCCACTCGTCTGAACTTCCTGAAATGCTGACTGCGCTCGTTCAACAATGGTATCGGAAGTCTTCTGACTAAAGGCCATGTAATAGCCATGCTCGAACAAAAACAGCACTTGTTCGAATTCTGGCAATGGCAAATTTTGTTCCTGTGTCCGAATTTTGAGCGTGGCCTCAACATCAAGAATCAGATCAATGCGATCATAAAGCAGTTTCCTCAAGTTAAGCACCTGATCGGAGACACCATCCAACGATTCCTTGGGAAAGCCGTTAGCGGTGAGAAATTGTCCATGAATGCTGTCTCTCAAGACCCCTATTTGATACTGTTTGGCATCATCAAGCGTCTTGACGACGACATCCGACCGGGTGCGATGTTTATAGAAATAAAATTTCTCTGACGGAAGTAACATGCCAACCCATTTGAACAGTTTCTCCCGATCCTCGGTGCGCAAGATCGTATAGATTAACACATTCTCATCTTCTAATGCCATCGCATACGCTCTCGCCCATGGATAAACCCCTATTTTTCCATCCTTGATAGTCATTCCCGCCTGTTGAAGGGTATGCTCGACAATTTCCGTCGAAATACCGATTACATTGCCATCTTTGACAAAATTATAGGGTTCCCAAATCTCTGTCACCACTATAATCTCCTGAGCATCAGACATGCCGCACCACAGAAACAGCACCACAACAATCACCATTCTTGCATGTTTCATTATACGATGTCCTCCTTGTTTAAATCATCTCCTGACGTTGACGGGTATCCAACATGCGACGATTAAAGACTTGTAATCTATAAATCAGTATCAGCGTTTCAACTTTGTGTAAAGCGCTATTCAATTATATGGGAAAGAAGCAGACTCAAAGAGACAAACTCTTCTGTAAACTTAATTGGAGAGTAAGCGGATTTTGGTTCAGGCCCCGGAAATTATTTTCCAAGAATCTGCCAAAATGTGATCTATATATTAGTAAGTGTAATATGAGAAAATGCCCGGCGATGATTCTCGTGGCTTATATAATTGAATCAAAAATTCAAAATTGAAAAAGTGTCATATACCACATATTGGGGTTCCCAAATTTTGTCTGGACTGAGTCTTTAAAATACCACTGAACGCCCATAAATAGGGATTCATCCTGAGCCATTATACACTATTATCACTTTTCTACTATCACAAAAACTCACTCAAAAACGGCTTAACCTTGTATTTTTTTTGGGGGAGGGGGAGAATCACACGAAGGTTTCAGCTTACAATATACCCTTTAGTCAGGGCCTGATAATCTATCATCTAAGATTGCTTTCTTGCATAGTCGTGTTTCAGTCCCTTGTCTAAAGCCCTGCTAACGGTCTGGGCGAGCTCGCTGGCGATCATAGGTTTCATGATCATATCAACAATACCATTATTTTTAAGAATTTGGGATGTTAACCCTTCACTGAAACCCGTACAGAGAATGATCGGGATATCCGGCCTTAGTGCTATAATCTGCCTTGATAATTCAATACCGTTCATGTGGGGCATTGTCATATCTGTTAACACCAGATCAAAATCATTAGGATTTTGTTTAAATAATTTAAATGTCTCCAGACTACTTCTCAATCCAGTGACTTTATATCCGAGTTTTAAAAGTATCTGGGATATCCAGTCAACAATTGATGCTTCATCATCTACTAAAAGGATTCTGCCTTCTCCTGTTGCGAGAGGTTTGTCAACAGTAACTTTACCTGTGACAGGCTCACCCATATGTTCTGGAATTATCACCTGAAAGGTTGTTCCCAGACCGGGTTCACTATGAACTGTAATAGCGCCATTCATATCCTTGATAATTCCATAAGCTATCGACAAGCCCATGCCAGTTCCCTCACCACGTTCTTTGGTAGTGAAAAAGGGTTCAAAAATTCTTTTAATAGCCATTTTTGGGATACCGCAGCCGGTGTCTGTGATCGTCAATTGAATATACCGGCCCGGTTTTAATTCGTTTATTTGAAAGATTTCACTAACCTGGATCTCAATCGATTTTAGTCGAATATCAAGCACACCACCTTTATTTTTCATTGCATAAGCTGAATTAGTAAAGAAATTCATGAGAACCTGATGAATCTGAGTCGGATCTGCCAGTATAACGCTGTCTTCCGCATCAAACGATTGTTTGATTTCTACATTACTCGGAACCGAAGCCTTTAAAAATTTTAAACACTCTTTAATCAAGGGTGTGATCTCTACCAGGCCTTTTTGCACGTCTGCCCTGCGGCTGAATGTTAATATATGCTTGACCAAATCCCTGGCTCTTATACCAGCAGTCAGTACATGGTCGAGATGCTTTATTACATCTTTGTTGCCGCTGACACCCAATTTTGCGAGTTCTGTAAATCCCAACACAGAGGATAAAATATTGTTAAAATCATGGGCAATACCCCCAGCAAGCGTACCAATTGCTTCCATCTTGTGAGATTGGCGGAGCTGCCCTTCTAATTTTTTTCTTTCTTTCTCTGCTTGCATACGCTCCGTAATATCTCGAGCAATGCCCAACACGCCAAAAAGCTGGCCATCGCTGTCATACATTGGTGTCTTTATAGTTTCAAGAATTTCATGATGTCCATCATCGGCATAAGTGACTTCCTCTTCATTAATGCTGGAGCCGTCTTTGAACATTGCCAGTTTATCATTCTCCCGGAACAAATCAGCCAACGATTTGTCAACAAAATCATAATCTGTCTTTCCGATTATTTTTTCTTCTTTGGCGCCAAAGAACCTTTCGAATCTGGAATTACAAAAAAGATAAATTCCATCCTTATCTTTTAACCAGACCAGTTCCGGGATCGTATGGATCAATGTCCGAAGGTAGGATTCACTTTGCCCCAGAGCTTTTTCTGTACGCCTACGTTCTTCAATCTCTTTTCTGAGATCTTCAGTTCTAAGATTTACCACACGCTTCAATTGTCGATTCCAAAGCAAAAAGCATATAATTAGAATTAAAATTATACATGCAATTATGAGTGAATATCTTTTAATCTCTTGCATGGCCATTCCGGGTTCTACCGTCAGATGAATCCATTTTTTAAAAATGGATTTTTTCTCATCCTCGGTAATTAGGGCCATTCCCTTTTCCAAAATATTGCTTAATTCAGGCCAGTCAGAACGAACAGCAAATCCAGAGATATTGGGTGGATCTGTTTCTCCGGCAAGTTTTAAATTTGTGATCCCTTCTGATTCAATATAGAAGCTCGTTGTTGCCAGATCGCCAACAAAGGCATCAACCATACCAAAAGAGACTTTTCGTAAAGCCGTTTTTAGCTCCGGTACTAACTCTATATTCAATTTGGGATATTTGATACGGATTAGGTCAACATAGCCATAACCTGAGACCATGACAACTTTCATACCTTCGAGCATATCTAATGAGAGGTGGGCATTTACATTGTTTCTTGTAATGATAACAGAAGGGATTTTCAAGTACGGTGTAGGAAATATTAGATATACTTCACGTTGAGGTGTTTTGACCACTGCATTTAAAACATCGACCTCACGGTTTTTAATTCGTTGGGTGACATCATCCCAGTTTGCGCATCGGATGACCTCAAACTTTATGCCGAGTTTTTGTTCAAGGAGTTGAGCAAAATCAGCCGCAATACCTGTGTAAAAACCTTTCTGATCAAAGAACTCAATAGGTTTGAACTCGGGATCTGGTGCGAGTTTTATGATTGGGTGTTCTTTAAGCCATGCTTTCTCATTATCGGTCAAATTAATTTGATGTGTCGCTTCCTTCCCAGACACACTTGGCAATCCTGCAAACATACCCAGAGAAAAGAGAAAGCAAAACATAAGCAATATCAATCGAGAACATGTCTGAATTTCTTTTTTTAATTTCATATGTTTTTCCGGATTACTTCTCCTTTTCGTATTTATTAATCTTCCATATTAAAAATACATAACCTCATTATCTCTTTCTCAATATTGAAGATTTTAATGGTACTTGAAGATAATTTAAAAAAAGAGGGGTAGCAAGATTCAATTTAGAATACAGGAAAAAGCTATCCATGGCAAAAAAAATATTACCGAGTATATATGGTATTAGCTGTCAGGAGTCAAATCCCCCTATTTACCGAGCGTTTCTTTCACCAGTCCGGGCTTTTTAGATATTTCCAGAATACCATATCTGGTATGGGCAAATCTTTCATCCTCAGATTTAAAATTAAATTATATGGGATAGCCTGAAGTCAAATTAAAAAAGCTTGCTGTAAATTTTATTGGAGATGAAGTTGATTGCATGATAGGCATCAATTTTGATTCAGAGAACCGGTCATGTATTCTTTTGGTATCCATGACAATTTTGGCGATTGGATACTCCACTTTTGGATACTTAATCTTAACTCCACTCCAATTGTTTTTCAATATGATATATAATTATATAGATCCATTTTTCATGCAGTATTATAACTTTTTTATTTGATTATTTGATATAAAATATTATAATCTTAATTATGAGAACAATCACATGGCACAACTACCGCAGCGGCAAATATCGGTATCGCCCTAGAGTCTTTGTTCTCAGTCAGTGCCCGGGACTTTCTTGTTCCAAATTTGCCGAATATTGGACTGGCTCCCGTTTTTTTTCAACCCACTGCTGGATTCAACGTCAGCTTCTGCATGGACAAATGTGTTTAATGATGAACTTGCTGCTATCCTTGCAGCGTTTGGTGAAAACCACGATGATATCAACCTCTTTGAGATGGATGTTTTTTCACTTATTAATCTATATCAAGTGGAAACACAAGAGTGGATCGATCTGTTTTGGGAAGAGGATTTTTTTCACCCGTCGGCAGTTGGGCACGACATCATTTTTAGAGAAGCTGCGGCAGCAATTGGTGAGCCTGTTCCAGAACCGGCGACTGTGCTCCTCCTTGGCCTTGGTATCCAGGGGGTTGCAGGTATCAGCAGAAAAAATAGCAACAGATCAGCCTGACATCTCAGTCTATCATCAGGTTTGAAACAGGGTCAAAAATGGCCCTGTTTTTTTTGCAGTCTGTTCTAATGCCCGTCGCCAAGGATAAATTCATCTGCATCCTCGATGTTTCCCTCAACAATGTTCATACGGTCAAAGGGCTTATTTGGATGATATTCCCTGTCTCCGATTCTAATTTTCCTGACCCGTTTAATGTCTTTAAAGACAATATTTTTCTCCCGGATACCCTCCTGCTGCAGTTCATTTACCCGGTTCACAAGTTCATTGAAAAAGTTTTCATCCTGAATTAAACCCATCAGTTTTTCTTCGATACCACCTTGAGTCCCTGCAGTATCAGGATTTGTTTCAATATCGGGGACATCCTTTATAAAGCGGGGGCGAATCCATTGCCAGAAACTGCCTAACAGTTCCTCTTTTGCAGATTTTGCAGCGCTGCTCTGGGCGGCTCCCTTTATTATATAACCCAAGGCTACTGTTAAAAATGTACTGATCGGTTCCATGATTACCCCATTTGTTGTTTGATATAATTATAATTATTTTTAACCTTTGAAATATTTGGATGACCGGGTGGCAGGATGTTTTCAAAAACAGCCACGGCCTTACCGGAGAGTTTCAATGCCTCTTCATACTCCCCAAGGTCTTGAAGCACGGTTGCCAGATTTGAATAGCTATTTGCCGTTGAAGGGTGATCTTTGCCAAAGTTCTTCTCATCAGATTCCACGGCCTTTTCCAGGAGGGTTTTGGCCCCTTCATACTCCCCAAGGTCTTGAAGCACCAGTGCCAGATTTGAATAGCTGATTGCCGTTGAAGGGTGGTCTTTGCCAAAGTTCTTCTCATCAGATTTCATGGCCTTTTCCAGGAGGGTTTTGGCCTCTTCATACTCCCCAAGGCCTTGAAGCACCAGTGCCAGATTTGAATAGCTCCTTGCCGTTGAAGGGTGGTCTTTGCCAAAGTTCTTCTCATCAGATTCCACGGCCTTTTCCAGGAGGGTTTTGGCCTCTTCATACTCCCCAAGGTCTTTAAGCACCAGTGCCAGATTTGAATAGCTCCTTGCCGTTGAAGGGTGGTCTTTGCCAAAGTTTTTCTTATCAGATTTCACGGCCTTTTCCAGGAGGGTTTTGGCCTCTTCATACTCCCCAAGGTCTTGAAGCACCAGTGCCAGATTTGAATAGCTGATTGCCGTTGAAGGGTGGTCTTTGCCAAAGTTCTTCTCAGAAGACTTTACGGCCTTTTCCAGGAGGGTTTTGGCCTCTTCATACTCCCCAAGGCCTTGAAGCACCAGTGCCAGATTTGAATAGCTCCTTGCCGTTGAAGGGTGGTCTTTGCCAAAGTTCTTCTCAGAAGACTTCACGGCCTTTTCCAGGAGGGTTTTGGCCTCTTCATACTCCCCAAGGTCTTGAAGCACCAGTGCCAGGTTTGAATAGCTGATTGCCGTTGAAGGGTGGTCTTTGCCAAAGTTCTTCTCATCAGATTTCATGGCCTTTTCCAGGAGGGTTTTGGCCTCTTCATACTCCCCAAGGTTTTGAAGCACGGTTGCCAGATTTGAATAGCTCCTTGCCGTTGAAGGGTGGTCTTTGCCAAAGTTCTTCTCATCAGATTCCACGGCCTTTTCCAGGAGGGTTTTGGCCTCTTCATACTCCCCAAGGTCTTGAAGCACGGTTGCCAGATTTGAATAGCTATTTGCCGTTGAAGGGTGATCTTTGCCAAAGTTCTTCTCATCAGATTCCACGGCCTTTTCCAGGAGGGGTTTGGCCTCTTCATACTCCCCAAGGTCTTGAAGCACCAGTGCCAGATTTGAATAGCTGATTGCCGTTGAAGGGTGGTCTTTGCCAAAGTTCTTCTCAGAAGACTTCACGGCCTTTTCCAGGAGGGTTTTGGCCTCTTCATACTCCCCAAGGTTTTGAAGCACCAGTGCCAGATTATTTTGAAGTTCAGCGGCCTTATTTTCTTCTTCCCGGGAAAGGGATGTTTGTTTTTCTATAGCCGATAAAACGGATCTTCCAAAGGGTATCCAAGGAAACTTATCTATTGGATTATCCTTGGTCTGGTCAATATCCAACCGTGTGATGATGTTTTCCATGAGAGTTTTAATTAGGGAAAGGTTTGGCGGTTGTTCCTCCTTTATAACCTCTACAATCACAAGGTGCATTTTGACGCTGTCAATGGCTTCATTTTTAAGGAGCCAGCCTTTTTGGCACAATTCATTCAGGGTTTGGGCAAAAATTTCCTTTCTATTGCCTGTCTCAGGTTCGATAAGCTGGAGCAGCAGGTTATAAGAATGATATTCGGAAGGCAGGCAGGCGATCTGCTGCATCAGCCATATTTCATCTTTATTGAGTTGGCTCAATGAAAAAACAGTGGTTAAAAAAGAGGTGATCCTTTCGATTTTAGCGCTTCCAGGGCGATTGATTTTTACGTTTGCCGCCGCATTGGCATTAAGGGCGTTTTCCAGTATTTCAAAATCATACCGTTGATGTACAGCCATTTTGGCCAGTATTTCAATACACAAGGTATGGTAGTCAAGACTTTTTACCAGGGATTGTATCTGTGTATCGTTCAGTTCGGTAAGGGGGTAATGTTTTTTAAACAGCAGAAAGGCATCATCCGGGTTTAAAAAATCCAGCCGTTTCAGGGAAAAGCCTGAGAGTTCAAGCCTTGAGGTCAGCAAGAGGTGCCATTCCGGTGCGCTGGGTAACCTATCTCTATATTTTTCAATGCTATCGTTTACATTGTCCAGTATCAACAGGTTGGGAAAGCGCTCTAGGGCATTTAATTTTCGCACCATCTCATTGAATATATCCAAAGGGTCAGTGAATTCGTGACGAATACCAAGATTTTTCCGCAAACCATCGACATTGATAAAGTTCAGTAGAAAAGAGTTGTCCGGAATCTGGGTAACCCAGGCAATATGGTTATATTCTTCCCAATACTTATCAGCATAACCCTGGGCAAGAGTGGTTTTTCCTATCCCGCCCAAACCGTTGAGGACCAGGGCCTGCCGGTTGTTGACCAGAAGGTCCCGCAGTTCATCCATGTCTTTTGTTCTACCAACCATTACCCCCGGTGAAAGCGTTGGAATACTTAAGGTGAGTTTTTTGGGGAGATGCGTTTTTTCTTTCGGGTAAAAATGATAGTGAATTTCATCGCCCATTTTCACACTTTTTGCCTCAATATTTCCATGGACCACGTTTTTCTGGGATGCCACACCATTGAGCAATGTTTTGAAAATATCGGACAGATTGTCGCCCTGTTCATTAATCACCTGGAGCAATACGGCAATATGCCGGTCGTCCAGTTGCTGCAGCTTTTGATGGATATCATCGGCCTTGGCGGTATTTATGACAAAACCTTCCTGGTTGGCCTTTTGCACCACAATGTTTTTATCCACGTCTATTTTAATGGTGTCAGTTTTCATAAAGAACCTCTCGTGCTTTTTTGTTCATCGGCACCATGCCTTCTTGATAATACTTTTCATACAATTTTATATTATCTGGCGTTAACCGGTTGACTTGAAACTCCCAGATACCAACCATCCAGGGGGCTAAAAAATAATAAGCAATCTCTTCCGATTCTTTAAAACGAAGGATCAGTCCCTTTTTTGACATCTGATACAGGGTATCTCCAAGATCATTTTCATCCCGGTTCATTCTTTCTGCTATAGTTGAAACAGCCTCCGGGAAAGGTCTCATAGACAATGCGATCTCTGCTTCATCAGTAGAATAGGACTGGGGCTCAGAAAGGTCTATAGGAGGATCGTTTCCTTCAAAGGAATGTCCACATTCTCCGCAGAATTTAAACTGGAGCTGGTTTAGATGGCCACATCCGGGACATTTTTTCTCCAGTATGCCAACGCATTCTACGCAGAATTTTGTTTCGTCCGGATTTATAAACTCACACTTTGCGCATTCCATTTTATTACTCCCGTGGTTCAAAGGTAATAAATCAGTTACGACAAGGTTCTGAGTAATTTCTGTTCAGTAGAAGAATAGAGAAGGTAGATCAGTTTTCTAACCCAACTTATCAAAAGGAGAACTGAAATTCAAATGAATTAAAAATGAAACAGGTAAACAAAGATTAACAATTGACCAGAGCCACACGGCACAGCCCAACTTTGGGCCATGCTCCGGAACCATTAATGGCATGATTATTCCAAGGGAAGGTCACAATCTGGCCCTCCTGTGCAAATAATGAAAGCTAATCGGAGAATGGGAAAGCCTTATCCTAAAAACTATCTATCCCCCTGTGTCAAGATATGCCATTACGGCTGCGTTAAAAATAGCCGGGCAAAGAATCAACGATGTTTCAAACTCTTTGGTTTACACATCTCTCTAAAAGGAAAGTATTCAGAATTACCCTACCAGGTAATGCAGGGTTGGATGGTCGATTTCAGCCCACATGATTTTTTTTTTAATAACCGCTTTTAGGCAAGTCTAACAGTTATACTTACTTGCATGATTGGCACCAACTTTAATCCAGGTTTCCGGTGATGTATTATTTTGGTATCCATAACAATTTCGGCGGCTGAATAGTCCACCTTTGGATACTAATACTTAACTGGGGAAATATTTCCATATGATATAAAAAGTGGCTTAACTGGGTGTCCAAATTATATGGGGAGGATCAATGTTTAAATGTGATCCAGAATATATACCATGCGAACAATTATTTGTGATAACCTGCCCAAAAAAATGGATATGATAATTTCATCATTTACTCTTTAAAAAGGCTTTTAAAAAATTATGGTTCACCTGTTGTTCTGTATCTTGAGTTCGACATCCATCTTAATGATTTTCAGAAGCCTTGAACGATTTAAAATCGAACTATTCCATGTAATCATTTTAAATTATATCACGGCTTCCTTTATAGGCATGTTCCTTTACGACAAGGGATTGGTGGAATATTACATCAAGATGTCAAGGCAGGACTGGTTTTTTCTATCTGCCGTTATCGGAATATTGCTGATTATCATGTTTTTCATGATGGGCATCTCCGCCCAAAAAGCAGGATTGGCTGTAACTACTGTGTCCACAAAAATGTCGGTTGCTATCCCCATGGTGTATTCCATTTTTCACTACCTTGAACCTGTCAGCGTCATGAAATTAACAGGCATTAGCCTGGCTGTGACAGCCCTTGCCCTGACAGCCGTCAAAAAGAAATCTTCCAAAATCCATATGCGGTATGTTTACTTTCCCATCATTTTGTTTATTGGTATGGGATCATTGGATGTCATCTTGAAATATGCCCAGCAGGAACATATTACCCCGGGTCATTCTGCCCTGTTTACTGGGGCATCGTTTACCTGGGCCTTTATTGCAGGATTCATTGCCTGTTTCTTAAAAAAACTGCCCTTGAAACCTTTTATGAGGCCCCGGGTACTTTTTGCCGGAATTCTTCTGGGTCTTTGTAATTTCGGATCCATCTTCTTTATGATCAATGCCCTGAACAGCCAAGTTTTTGAAAGTTCCATCATTTTTGGTATGAACAGCATCGGCATTGTGGGTCTGTCTGTTTTTCTTGCCATTACGGTGTTTAAGGAAAAACTGCTGTGGATCAACTGGATCGGGGTCGGGCTGGCAGGTCTGGCCACCATTGCATGGTTATTTGCCTGAAGCATTCCGGGCAAAAGGGTTGCACAACGAAAAGTCTGCAATCTGGGGCGCACCACAGTAACGTGTAGCCCTCAGATTTTCTCCAAGATGATCAGTAAAGTATTGTTTTGGTATCCTTGAGTATTCCGGCATTCAAATACTTCACCTTCAGATACTTATCATTGACCACAGAAACACTTCGATATGATGAAAAAAGTGGCTTAACTGAGTGTCCAAAATATCGGGGGAGGATCCCTTAAAATTAATCTTTATAGAGGTGCGATTAATATGATTTTGGTCCCCTCTTGGGGGTTAGAATTTATTTCAATATTCCCTCCTATTGCCTTAAACCGTTCTGAAATACTGAACAATCCAAAACTCAGTGAATTATTAATTTCAATCTTATTAATATCAAAACCAGCACCATTGTCTTGGACGCTGACGATTAATTGATTTTTATCAATTATAAGTTTAACTTCTGCATGTTTCGTTTGTGCGTGTTTAATAATATTTATCACCAACTCTCTAACTGACCGGTACATAAATATTTTAATGGTTTCAACAATGTTTGCAGGGGGGGTAATCTTATTGATAAAATTAATCTTCATATCATTCTGCAGATTAATGTCCTCTATAAGCCATTTTAAAGCAACTTCGAGTCCCAAATTATATAAAATGGGAGGACATATTTGAAAGATAACAGATCTCATATCGCTAATCGCTTGTTCAACTAATTCTTTGATATCAATTAATTCTTCAAAAGGATTATCCTTGTATTTTTTTGACTCCAGTACAGTTTTAATTTTTAATAGACTGATCGCAAGTGATTGACTGGCAGTATCATGAAGATCTTCTGCAAGAAGATGTCTTTCTCTTTCCTCCGTTACGATCAATTCGTTTGAAATCTTTTTTAGCCTTCCCTCTATGTTTTTACGCTCTTGTTCAAATAGTTTATTTTGAATTTTTTTTAATTCATCAGTTCGCTCTTTAATGATCTTTTCTCGAAAAAGGATTTGTTCATTATGTTCTTCTTGAATTGTATTAGCATCCTCGATGATGTCTCGAACCGCTGGAATTCTATAAAGGAAGGAGTTGAAAAACCTTTTTAATAGACTATGGTCGATAAATCTTATTTTAAATTCCCATATGCCTTGTCCGGGATCTCCATATTTCTGGGGTCCTTTATCAAGACATTTAACGTTTATCTTAATATTGGTTGCTCCTGAAAGCAGCGCATATGATTCAAAAACACCGACATGCCAATTCATGGCAAAATCATTAATGATGATATTTTCTTTATGAACAATTTTAATAATCACAAACTCTTTGGTGCATTTTAAAATTTCAATTTCTTTTGTACGATTATATTTTCTATTTTCTTTGGATATCCTTTCTAATAAGCGATATGTGCCTATTAAGGGAATACCAATAGCTGTTCTAAAAAAACGTTGTGACTTATAGGAGGTTCTACCAATTTTAAGAGCAAGCTCAGAATCGGGTATTGCTTTTTCCAATGCAGCATATAGATCCATCATAAATAAATTGGAGAACCAATATTGAACGTTTGATAAGTGATGTGTTGATACAGGTTCAACTTTTCCAGTTTTTAAATTTTCCACAAAATATGTATTGATTCTGTTAGCTTCATTAACAATATCTTGCATTGAAATTTCAGGATATTTTTTATTGATATATTGACCGATAAAAACTGTGTTCATTGCAGAAACTTGTTTTGGCATTGCTTCATATTTGCGATTAAGATTCATTAGTTTTTACCAATTTAATTATCGTTAAGCCAATTCTTATGGTTTCACCCTATAGCTCGTAAATGGGAAACTCAAGAATTTTATTTATAGGGTGCCTGGTAAGAATATCACAGGATGAATATTGGCCGATTACGGTATCTGGATACCATTGAATGTTTGGCCATTAACTCAATTTCTGCCCAGACATCTGTCAGCGTCTCTTTGGGTGGCAGGTTCGTTACGAACCTTGGAGTTACAACCAACCTGGTGGTTCCGGATTTGACATTTTCAGACCGACCCACATTTACCTTCACTCCTCAGCGGGGCAGGGAGTTTGCCCAGAGTCTGACAAAACCGGTAGATATTGATACCTTCGCCTATTTGGCGGCTTCGGACTGGCTCATTAATCATTTACTGATCCTGCTTGGGTCTGAAATAAACGGGATCGTTAATGAACCAAGATTCTCCGTTGTAGAGTTTAACACGCTGGCGCATTCTCTATTGAATATGCAAAAAAACGGGGATCTGCTGGTGGGATTTATGGAACGCCGGGAATACCATCGCCATCTTTCTACAGAACGGCACGCAACGGTTAGGTAAAACGACGTTGTGTATGGTATCCATTTCATGTCGAACTCAAAAGTTATAGCTTCTTGCATGATTGGCATCAAATTTAATCCAGGTTTCCGGTGATGTATTCTTTTGGTATCCATAACAATTCAGGCCCCTGAACACTCAAGCTTCGGATACTTAGTCTTGATTCAATTTAACCGAAAATAACCGGATGCCAAAGATTGCAGAGTTGAGCGATGCAACTTTTGGCAAGCCGTGTTAATTTGCTTTGTTATGTTTCCTTAACCATGAATATGCAACCTTCAATTTCTGGACGGCCCTCTGGATAAGCTCGAATTTTAAACCCCATGCTTTCGTACAAACTTTTAGCAGGTATATTGTCTTTATAAACAAATAATGAAAAATTCACACCATCTGTACCAGCGGAATCTAAAAGAACTGCCATCAATTTGTAGCCCAGTTTTCTACCACGCATCTTGGGAGATACTACTATCCTCCCAAGATGTTTGCAGCCAAACTTATTAAAAACTTGAGCAAAACCAAGCAAATCACCGCCTTTGTCAACAAGAGTATAAGAGAGAGCGAGATTCCATTCGATATCAATTTTTAGCTGTTCCAGGCTTAGTGGAAAGTGAATTGATGGCCCTCCCCAATTTTTTGCCTGAGATTCGGTTAAAAACCAACCAGAGAGTTCCAGCAAATCTTGCTCGTTTGCAGGTCTAATTTTCATTCTGTATCCTTAACGTAATAAGTTTTATGAACAACGCATATCAGGATTGACAAATCGAGTAAAGCCGATTTAAGAAGATAAGTTAATACCTGGAAATTGACCATACTGGAGTCAAACTTACTCGCATGATTGGCATTAACATTAATCCAGATTCCCGGTGATGTATTCTTTTGGTATCCATGACAATTCTGGCGATTGGATACTCCACTTTTGGATACTTATCCTTGAGCCGGATAAACCGGCCCATTAACGTCTATGTATCAACTTGAATGCGGAAGAATGACTTGCGACAGCGGTCGTGGATCATAAAGTTGAATTAAAATTCAATGTTGAATAAGCTTCATATACCATATGTAGGGTTAAATATTTTATGTGGTCTGAGCCCTAAGAATGCCAGTGAACGCCCGAAAAAAAGGCGTCATCCTGAGTTGTTATAAGACATAGAGCCTACTTGTATAGAGGGTGTACCATATCGGGGTGGTATCAGTTGTTCGCTTATTAGCCAGACAACTGAATAATGCCATGGCCGGAGCTACTTGAAAACATATCCTGTACTATGATTATCCCATTAAACCTGGCAACCATAATGCCAGTTCCGGCCAAATGATAATCATGGCCATAGCCAACATATCGCATCCGATGAATGGCAGGGCTGCATAGCAGATATCTTTTATACTGATATTATCACTTGCCACACCTTTCATTACAAAAAGCATCATCCCGAATGGTGGGGTTGTCATTCCCATCTCAAAATTTATCAACATAATAATACCAAACCAAATTGGATCAAATCCAAGCATGTGGACGATGGGCATAAATATGGGAAGGCTGATCATCATGATGGAAATGGTTTCCATAAACATACCCAGAATAAAAACAGACAACTGCATACCCATGAGGATTAGAAGCGGATGAACCTTAAGGCCTTCTATAACTTCAAGAAGTCCCTGTGTGGCCCCTGTATATGCAAGGATACTGCTGAAAGTTTTAGATGCTGCAATGATCATGAACACCATGATGGTTATTTCCAGAGTTCCGGTCAAAGAATCTTTTAACATCTTCCAATTTAAACGGCCGTAGAGTAAAGTTACCAATAATGTTGCCATCGCTCCGGAGGCCGCAGCCTCGGTGGGGGTTGCAAGGCCTAAAAGCATCAGACCTAAAACCATAAAAATAATAAATAAAAGGGGACATGCATATTTTATCGTACCGATAATTTTGCTTTTAAAACTTACGTCGGATACATCATATCGTGGTGCCAGGGTTGGGTTCAACCAACACCGGACGATAATATAGGTGGTATAAAGGGCCCCCATTAGAAGTCCGGGGATAGCCCCACCCACCAGAAGTTTTCCCACAGAAATATGTGCAATACTTGCCATGACAACTATCAGTGAAGAGGGCGGGATAAGCATGGCAAGTCCACCGACACCAATGATGGGGCCCACGGCCATGGATGTCTCATAGCCTCTTTTTTTCATTTCAGGAAGAAGTGCAGTGCCTAACATTGCAGTGTTTGCGATACTTGATCCGCTCAGAGCTGAAAAGATAGTTCCTCCGGCTGCTGCAAGAAGACTCAAACGCCCGGGTAAGCGACCCAGCCATTTATCAATTACATCTATTGTATTGTTGGCAAGTTTTGACTGGAACATTATCTCGCCCATTAAAATAAACATGGGTATAGGGGCCAGGGTAAATGTGGACAGAGAGGAAAAAATCTGAAGTGTGACCTGTTTAAGTCCTCCTGTACCCATAAAAACAAGGATACCTAAAAGATCTATGGCTAAAAATGAGAAAGCAATGGGAAATCCCATGAGTAAAAGGAAAATAAGGCCAAAAATAAAAAAAGCTAAAACAAAATACCATTCCATATCTATTGAAATCCCTGTTCTATTTACGCACCATGTTTATCTGTGGGTTAATTCCTTTAAGGTTTTGATAAGCTGTCTTACAAACTGCATAACAAGAAGGATAAACCCGATGGGTATGATTATGAGTATCAGGTATTTTGGAACATCAACGGCCTGTACATCGATAATCCCCCTTTTGAATTGTCCCAGGGTCACCCAGTATCCATACCAGGAAAATATAAGGCATAGAATCGTTCCTAATATTCCATGGAATAATTTAAAATATAGTTTTTTTTGTTGCGAAAACCGACTTGTTAAAAGGTCGATAGAGACATGTTTGCCTCTTGCCAATAACCAGGCAGTGCCAAGAAAAGTGATCCACAGCAGGGAATATTCATTGAACTGGACAATCCACACAGGAGAGTTAATTCCTACCATTCTTGAAAAGATTGTGTAGCTGATAGAAAAAGTTACAAAGAGAAGAAGGAACCCTGCAATGAATGCCATGGAATTCAGCAATTTGTCAAAAAAATTATCCAAAAGATTCCTCCTTTTCTTTAAAGATTCCTTCTGATTATTTTGCAACCATCTTTTTTAACTTCGGTCCGTTTTCAGGAGCCTTTTTAATAACAATTTTCCACAATTCATCATAGGCAGTCGTTTTAAGTTTCTCAGCTTCCTTTGCAGGTAGATCAATAAACTTGATCCCCTGTTTTTTAAAGGCCGCAAACTCTTTTTCAACATGGGCCTGACCTCTTTCAACAGCATAATGTTCAGCCTGTTCCTGGGTCTGGATCAAAAGTTTTTGAAGATGGGTTGGGATTTTTTCCCATTTGTCTTTATTCACAAGAACAACATTGACTGCCATGTAAAAATTTGTAGTTACAATATATTTTGTT
This sequence comes from Desulfoconvexum algidum, assembly GCF_055382125.1. Taxonomy (NCBI): domain Bacteria; kingdom Pseudomonadati; phylum Thermodesulfobacteriota; class Desulfobacteria; order Desulfobacterales; family Desulfobacteraceae; genus Desulfoconvexum; species Desulfoconvexum algidum. The sequence goes on from NZ_AP042394.1 coordinate 2,464,255, forward strand.
ACTTCATGCCATCCCCAGTCACGGATCAGGCCGGCAGGCCAGATAAAACCGTCAGCCAGACCACGTTCCAAGGCTGTATAAACGTCAGGAGGCGGAATAACAAGAGGTTGGGCTCCCAGTTTTTTAAGAAAATTTATATGTGTGGGAGAGCATCTGATTTTAAGCCCTGAAAGATCGGCACTGTCAATTGGCTTATTTAAATATAATGTAAAAGGGATACCAGATCCCATCCGTCCCAGGTAATAGGTGTTTAATTTTTCTTCATGACTCTTATTTAGAAATTTGTTAACGCCAGTGGCTCTTTCTTCCCAAGGTTTAATTTTGGTGAGGCTCAAAGCATTTACTTCAGGTAAAGCCGAGGTATAATATCCATCAGTTGTAAAAACTATATCAATAATACCGTTTCTTAATGCTTCCACCTGTTCTCTGTTTGGAATAACTTCGGGTCCGCCAGTGTACTTGATTTCAAGTTGACCGGGATATTGTTTTGCAACATTTTCTTTAACCATATCCAGAAATTTCATAAAATTTTGAACTTCAAATACAGTTTTGGGCCATGCAGTAACTGCCTTGAGTTTAATTGTTTTAGAAGCCGCTTCGCCAGCGCCTGTAAATATAAAAATAATCAAAATAGCGGCAAACAAAGCTACCAGTTTTTTCAATCTGACAGGTTTTAACATAAAATCTCCTTATTGTTTAAAAGTTATGTAGCTAACTTATCGATACATTACGGCTATTATATAACGCATGATGTGTCATGTTAGTCAACAAATAAAGTTGACAAAATGAAACTGATTTTTTGTGAACAATAGGTATCTATGAACTCAAGCCTTTGGACATTGATGTGATTTAAGGTATGTTTACTTTTGATATTCGTAACATTACAATGATTGCCAGGCAGGGAGTTAAGCCTTTAATTATTTCCAAGAGCAAAGGAGAACCGCCATGAAACTTTTTCAAAGCGTTACCCATTTTTTCAATTATCAGAGGATGAACGTTAAAAAAAAATACCCTACGGAATTATGAGTTCGTCCTCAATAGTTTCCAAAGCCATTTCGGGGATGTAGATCTATCATCCCTGACCTCCGATGACATCCTGGATTTCATGTCCAAAATATCTGAAGGAACAAAACAGTCCACCAAAAAATTAAGATTCACGCTTCTAACTGCTTTTTTCAATTTCATCAAAAACTCTGTGAGTCCAGATTTCCAGAGCCCTTGTGACAATCCAGCACTTCGGAAACTTTTCCGAGCAGGGAAATCCACCCAATTCAAAATAATAGAAAAGGATGTAGTGGATGAAATCATTTTCAGAACTCAAAACCCAAGGAATCGGATCATGCTCGAACTTATGGCCCGTGCTTGCATGAGAGTCGGTGAAGTCCTGCAAATCACTCCCAAGGATATTGAAGATCGAAAAGTTATTATATGGGAACCAAAAAGTGGCAGAGAATCTGAAGCGGTATTCCTACCTCAAAAAGTTGCAGATCGGATGAAGAAATATATTCGCAACAATGGAATCAAATCTGATGTGAGAATTTTTCCAATAACCTATGCTGCTGCAAGGTTGGTCGTAAAAAAGGCAGGGGAGTTGGTCGATATTCAGGTCAGGCCGCATGACCTTAGAAGACACGCTGCCACATATGCATCTCGTTCCGGCACACCATTGGAAATTGTTAGCAAGGTACTTTTACGTCATTCCAACCTGTCCACCACACAAAGGTATTTAGGAAAAATTAGTGATGTAGAGGCAATCCGGTGGATCGACAATCTATAATGGACCCCATAATCTGAACCAGTTGTTAAGAGACATAATAAGTGTTAAAGCCAGGTTCAAATTCACCCAAAAAGGAGGTCCATGAGAAAGAGTTACAGTGGCAAGCTTAAGGCAAAAGTGGCAATCGATATGATTCGTGAACAAGCAACCGTGGCAGAATTATCTTCCAAATATGAAGTTCATCGTTCACTTCTCACCAAATGGAAAAAGGAGGCAATTGAAGGGTTGCCAGAAATTCTTTCGTCAACAAAGAAGAATAAAAATGATGATAAAAATTTAATAGAAGGATTATACATGAAGATCGGGCAACTCGAAGTTGAGAATGACTGGCTAAAAAAAAAGGTTGAGGCAATTAGTTCCTGATAGAAGATTTCTGATAGACGCAAATCACCAAGATATCAGCATAAACAGGCAATGCGAGTTGTTGCAAGTTTCAAAAGGAGCTCTTTATTACCAACCAATGCCAATAGATCCCTACACGCTGTCGTTAATGGATTTAATTGACATCCAGCATACAAAAACACCTTTTTATGGGAGTCGAAGGCTGACGGCCTGGTTGAACCAACAAAGCCATCAAATAAATCGCAAGCGGGTTCAACGCCTGATGAGACTGATGAGGATAGAAGCCATCTATCCAAAGCCCAAACTAACCAAAAGGAATGCAGAGCATAAAGTCTATCCATACTTGTTGCGGGGAGTAAACATTGAAAAAAACGACCATGTGTGGAGCACCGATATAACCTATATCAGAATTGGCAATGGGTTCGTATATTTAACGGCCGTGATAGACTGGTACAGCAGGTATGTATTATCATGGCGGCTCAGTAACAGCCTTGAGAACACTTTCTGTGTAGAAGTCTTGGAAGAAGCATTAAGCATTTCAAAACCTGAAATTTTTAACACAGATCAAGGCAGCCAGTATACAGCTGCAAATTTTTTAAAGATTTTGACAGACAGCAATGTCAAAATCAGCATGGATTCAAAGGGACGGGCACTCGATAATATCTTTGTGGAGCGCTTATGGCGGTCAGTTAAATACGAAGAGGTCTATTTAAAGGACTACCAGAGCATGAAGGACGCTCAACGCTCATTAAAAGACTATTTGAATTTTTATAACAAGGAGAGGCTTCATCAGTCTTTAAAATATAAGACCCCTGAATCAATCTATCATATGGCCAATTAAAGGAAAAATAAGGAAGTTTAACTGATTATATTGGGGGCCAGCCCCCAAGCCCCCGGGATTTAACGCTTAAAGAACCAAAGCATGAAAAGGGCAGTGCATATGCGTAACACACTGCCCCCATGCTTCAGTCTCCAGTTGCGGCGCTCAGGTTGCTTCCCAGCATTACCCTATCCTCCGAACTGGCATGGCATAATACCAGGGGAAAATAAAAACTCAAGAGCTTCTTGACAGAAAGGGCAAAGGAGGCTGAGCTTAACAAAAGGAATTGTGTAATTTTAAAGATTTAAATTGGCCGAACAAAGTAATTAACATTTGATAAAATCGGGATATTGTAGCTGGTAAATAAAATTTTAAATGTAGCTTAAAAAAATACAAAATCGGTCTTGACATGGGGTCCACTATAATCTTCATGGATAATTTATCAAATGGCCGGGTAAATCCGCTATGGATTCTGCCCGGTTATTTTAAAAACCAATCAAGGATTGTATCGGTATCCTAAACAATTCAGTATTCTGAATACTCCACAATCGGATACTAATACTTGACCCGGCCAACCGGCTATCAAGTTGATATACACTTTAATTTGGAAGAATGGTTTATGATGGCGGGGCTGGTTCATATAATGTAGCTTGAATATTTAGAATTTGATTGCTTCATTCTGTGCACTTAATGCTTTTGATTCTCTAATCCTTCAAAAGCAATTTCTATAACTTGTTCAAAAAGCTCTTCCTGAAGATCCATCTCTATCGATGAGATTAGGAAGAACCCTTCGTCACTTCCGGGGCCTTGTCCAATTTCTGTTTCCTTCCAAATTGACCTTTTGTCTTCATCGGTCATATTTGATAAATGTTTCTTAACCGCCTTTTCGACAGGGAGTGTGAACTTATGTGGTACCGTGCTATTAGGATCAATATTATACACTAATTCATCCCAAGCATTGGAATCTGTAAAAGAAGAGTTGGTATCTTTTGACATCAGTAAAATTATTTCTTCCACGGCTTTATATAAGTTTGTGCTCATATTCTTTCTTCTTTTGGTACGGTTAAAAACAAATTCTACCATTTTTTAATTGTGATCTCTACATTAATTTTTCCATCAAAAAGGGACTTCCGAAGTAACATGTTTCAAACACTTATCTGTGGTCATTTTAAATGTTGGATTCCATTTTCCATTGTGCCTCATCTGGCTGTATTGAAACTCGTCATTTCCCAGATATTCAAGCCGGACGAATTTATTTTCAAAAGATTGCCTATGGGCATCTGGGGGGCATTTATATTTGGCACAAAAATAAAAATAATTTCTGTGCCACTTTGTATAAATGTCAACAATCTGATTGAGTGTTTCTTCTTCAGAAACACTCAACAGATATTTTGGCTTGAATATTTTTTCGACAATTTCGTTACCTTTTTTTTGCAAATATTGTATCAATTCTTCTGGTGCTTTGGGTTTTATTTTTTTTGATTTCGATAGGCCATATGTCCATGTTTTTTTTCTAAGTGCCATGTTTTACTCCAAAGCTTAACAATAAATACTGTATCTTATGTGAATTTGAATGATATCTTACCTGCTACGAATCAAAATTTTGATCATTAAATCCGTATCAATATTTAAAATTTGTGTAAAGAGATCTTCGATTATATTAACACAAACAAAATGAAATGAACAAATTTTCAATTACGTTATATTGGACTTTCTTGACTGGCGCCTATTGTTTTCCTGGCAAGCCAAAAGTTACAAATACTTTGCATGATCCTGCTCTAACTTTCCGGTTGAAAAAAGTTTCCAATTGTTTTGGTATCCTTAAGAAATCCGGCATCCAAATAGTCAAAACAGGGATAATAATCCTTGAGTACCCCGCAAAGATATTGGAAGTCAGTCCCTCCTGCTTTCTTTGTATCTTGACCTATGCCACATCGTGGTATATCTTATGGTTGTTGTGCAGAGCTGAGCTGATTAAAAAAGCCAGACTATTCGGAGCTCTTTGAGCCTATAATAAGCGCTACCGGGACCTGCCCGCAGATCAGTTCTATCGCATAATTTAAAAACTGCCGCCACAATTATTCAGACGGCACAAACACAGATGAATTCTTTATAACTAAATGGAGGTATTCAAAAATGAGTGATGATAAACAGAAAACATTATGTGCCCATATAGAAGAAGAGTTGCAGGTCAAAGACCCAAAGGCCTATATTGCACTTATCAAACCGGCCACCCATTACTGCGAAGGCTGTGGACGCAGCGCAGCAAAGGCCGAAAATGTGTGTAAACCGCAAAAGTTCTAATAAATAAGGAGCAGCCCCATGGAGGATCTCCATCGTAAACCTTTTGAACCCTGCCGGATGGGGGATCCCTTGATGACGCCTGAAGAGATTAAGGTCCAGAGAATCAACATTCCATATTGGAAAATCGTTGACGTCAGTGGTGTGAAAAAATTACACAGGGAATTTAAGTTTAAAAACTTTTAACAGGCCCTGACCTTTACCAACAGACTGGGAGAGATTGCAGAGAAAGAGGATCATCATCCATCCATCTTAACCGAGTGGGGCAGGGTTTGTGTGACTTGGTGGACCCATACGGTACAGGGGCTTCATATCAATGATTTTATAATTGCCTCCAGGACGGACAGGCTTATATAGCGTATCTGACAGTTGAAAAATTACCGGCTGAATTTGACAAGGTTACCAAAATAAATTGAGCCAAACAGTATCAATTTTGATCATAAAAGGAAGATATTATGAAAAATGACGCTGATAATAAAAATGATGCCATTGAACTCAGATGCCCGGAATGTCAAGCGCAATTAAAGGCGAGGAAATCACGAGTGCCGGATAAATGCGAGATGGTTTGCGGTGGGTGCGGACAAAGTTTTGATGTGTGTAATCTTGAAACGCTGGATGCACTTAAAAAGAACTCTTGAGCCAATTTATAAAGTGGAATAATTTGTGATAAAAAGAATCCCGGAATGCTTATTAATCCTGAATAATTCCCTTCTAAAATCATGCCTTTATCAATGGCAACGGTGAGACGATCCTTGGTTCTATTCCTGCTCCAAAGATCGACCAGTGCCTTCTCTTCAAGAGCCATTAATTAACTATAATTTACCCTCAGCTAATGTTGACCCCGGTCCGGCTAAAGGCCTAAAGGTTTTTGATGATCCACAGAAGGACATTATCAAATACGGTGCTCTGGCCGGTATGATCGTTGGTGTCGCCACCATTTTTATTGTGAAAAATTATGTCAAAATAGAGGGGGAGTGTTTTTACGAACTGCTTCCCGGCTTTTTTTGGCCCTCTTGAACATTTATGAGACAGGTGTGATACATACCCATTGTCTCACACCACGCCATTGATACAGGTCTGATATATCTGCACAATCATCTAATCGACTGATTTTATAGATATAACCATATATCGAATCCATTTGGCATCTGGTTTGCAGAAGTCATACTGATATGATGCGTGTAGCACATTAACCAAAAATAAGAATGGAGCATTTCAATGAACGTATTTAAAAATCTGGCGGTTACTGCGATATTTCTGTTGGGAACAAGTCTGGCATATGCCGACTGCGGCAGTGAGCATGGTACTTCCAATACCAATCCTCATAAAATGGGCAAAATATCCACCACGAATTTTGAAGATCTGGACAAGGATAAAAGTGGTTTCGTGAGTTTTGAAGAGTTCAAGGCTGTTTTCCCAAAAACCCAGCAGTCCGGTTTTAACATGCTGGACAAGGATGAGGACGGCCAGTTGAACAGGGATGAGTGGGAGGTGTTTAAAGATGCCCACAAAGGTATGGGAAATTATAAAACAGCCCCTGAAACTACCTGATTTTTTTTCGGGTCAGATTCTTGGGGCACAAAAACAAAGGTCCGGTACTGTGAGCACCGGAACTTTGTTATCTATACTGGCCGCTGAATACTCAAGTCAGAGATTAATGATTCGTAACTCTGGAAATCGGCCCAATATTGCTTTTTCAAGCAAAGTATATTTATACTGGTCAAATCAAGATTTCAGTATTAATGTAAAAATAATGCTGCCAAAACAATACTAAAAGGAGAATGTAAATGACCGAAAAAAAATACCAACAAGTCTGTAATTGCAAAAATTGCGGAAACGAAGCAGAAATGGAAATTACCTGTCAGTGGATTGAAGTGGAAAAAGCCGAGGAAAAAAAGAAAGCCTCAAAAGCCCCCCAAAAAGTCAAGGGTACAGGTACATGCACCAACTGCGGTAACGAGGCTGAAGCATGGGTGGACCTTTAAATCGTCTTCTATCGTGTTTCATGGATGCTGCATCTCTGCCCCCTTAGAGGTCGTTCCTTGAATTGAACAGAACCGATTTTTTGAGGATTTCCGTTTCGGTTACTGTTGGTGTTTTTTAAGATTTTGGGCCTTGAATTCTCTGGATATGGATAATAATCATTGAGTTGAAAAAATGGAAGAACTCAATTCTTTATATTGATAGAGTAGAATTTGAAAGAATGCAGCTTGATGCTATCTCAGTTCCATATAGTTTAACGCAGAAGTCAGTGGAAGCCAGGGCTTCCACTGACTTCAATATAATGATAACTTTTCGATTTTACAAAAACCCGCCAAAGCGGCTTGGCATATCTGCTTCATTCGACCTATTAACAGCTACTGTTAATAGCATACTTTACGCCTTATCCTTTGGATAAAGAAATAGGGAAATGACTTTTGACAAAATTATCTCCCCGTATTTTAATTGTTATGTGCCCTCAGCTAATGTTGACCCCGGTCCGGCTAAAGGTTTAAATGATTTTTTTGATGATTTACAGAAGGGACATTCCCAATCATCCGGAAGATCTTTAAAAGCTGTCCCTGGAGGGATATTTGTCTTTGGTTCGCCTTTGTCTGGGTCATAAACATAACCGCAATTGTGTACTTGACATTGATACATGTCTTTTGGATCTGCCATTTTAATTCTCCTTTCCTAAGTAAATTAATTCAATGTTAAACGATCAAAGCGGGGTATGTAATCCCCCCCCCCTCATAGATGAACCGTCCCATTTGCTATAGCTGAGAGAATGAAACACAACCGTCACGAAAAAAGAGGCGATTCATGAAATCATTCATAGACAGATTCTCAAATCTGGTCAAGGGAACTGTTTCCAAATTTGATCGTATCCTATTAAAAGCATGAGGATCTCAACTATTTTTTAGGGTGTTACTATTTCAATGTAACGTAGCCGCCAATCTTTCTGTGGCTTAAGCGAATCAACCGGCTTACAAGTTACCTTGCAAGCCCATGAGTCTTTAGATCAGGGGTTGTTGACCACAAATCCAATCAACCATGTTTCCTCCTCTGGCAGGGTCATCTCTCAAATGAACAATCTGAGACAAAACCGTGTCAGACACTTCTTGTCCCTGGGACAGCCCTCAAGTCCCGAAATATCCTTCTAATCCTCGATGGCAAACCGTGCAAGGGCATCCTGGGACGGGACATACTGGCCCACGGCAACGAGTTTCTTGTTAAACTTGGCGCAATCCACAACCGTGCGCCACAGGGCTTCAAGGTCTGTCTTTTCCTGGTCCGTCTCCGGGGTGAACTCGACAAGATTCTTTTCGATGTTGATCTTCATGGTTTTTTCCTCACTTTTAAATGGGTTTACGCCAATGGACACTCAGAGAATAATTCAAGAACCATGCCATGGGATACCTGGGACAGGGGTATGATTACTGCCGTAATGATATTAGAAAATGCCTGAAAAGACCATTGGAGGCAGGCCAATTTCCCTGTTTTGGTCTGTCTTAAGCAACTGCCTGAAGGCCAATCATTTATTATGTAGATCTGGATATTATGTAATTTGGAATGTTATCCGACATGTAACGATTAAAAAATCTGATCCATAAATCGGTATCAGTGTTTCAAATTTGTGTAAAGAAATATTCAATTATATGAAAAGGAGAATCAGCAAATTAGTCAAGATGCCATTCATCTTTAATTGGAGAATAACACTCCCGGTTGGGATTTGTCCAGAGGGCGGTTATTACATAAACAACCTTACAGCCTTGGCTTGATTCGGGCAGTTCTTTATCCCTTCATCCAAAGAATTCACAATTGAACTGGTATCCTAAACTATTCCAGGCTTTGAATACTCCACCTTTGGATACTTATTAAGGATAGGATAATCATAACTTCAGGCAACCAGTGTCAGTTTGATTCTAATTTAGTTGACCAATACTCTCGAAACATTTAAAATTCAATTACACTTCAATTCGATGCTATGAAAAAGCAAAATTTCCAAACAAAGGAAAATATATGGTTGCTTCTTATCCTGATGATATCCACGAGAAGAAAATTGATCAGCTAATCAATTTCTATCGAGGTAGACTCTATCTTAAAGATTCAACGTTTAAAATTCTTTCAGATATTGCGGATGATGCCGAAAAAATGCTTTCTTTCCTTGAAGATAAAAAAGAACTGTTGATTGGGGAATTAAAGCAGAAAAATATGGGTTTAAAACCCTCTAAAATTAATGGTTTTGTACTGAATAAAGCCAGATACTCTGAGACGGGTATTGATAAATTGAGCTAATTAACATTTCGGACTCAAAATTTTAATGGAAAACAGTTTTGATTTGTATCTGTATCCTTGAGAATTTTGGTATTCTGAATACTCCACCTTTGGATAATAATCCTTAACTGCCGATTTTGACCTTTTTGGAATTGGATTGGTTAGAACTATGAATACATATATCCGGCATACTTGCTTTTCAGTCGTATTCTTTCCCTTGGTGCTAATTTTTGTGCCAGAAGCCACCGCCAACGATGGAAGATCAATCAGCCGTTTCTCGATTCAGGCAATGATTGACAGAGATAATGAAGTTGTTGGAGAGACTGATACCACAGTCCATGGGGGTGATTTTCCCCTGGTTAAAGATCCGGAATATGCCCGGAGCATTATTGAGTAGCTCAATGGAAAACATGTTTTTGTTACCCCTGCTTCAATTTTTTGTAGATAGTGGCAGGTAATCGGACATTACTGAATCTTATAGAGATCAAATCAATATTATTCATTTACATGTGTATGTATTTTTATTATATTTTATAAGCACAAGGACTTCTTATCGACAACATCCCCCAGTGAAGAGAAAGGAGACCCACATGAACATACCTCAAATAAAAATTCGCTTAATGGAAAATGAGGATTTCAATTCTGTTTTAAAAATTGATAGAAAGGTACTTGGAATATCACGCCGTGAATACTATGAACAACGATTTGAAATGTTGTTTAAATCCGGGGAGTATATACCCACTTCGCTTGTGGCTGAAGATGACAATGGCAATGTTGTTGGATTTATCATGGGTAAGCTTTATATTGGTGAATTTGGAATCACATCTGAAGGTGTATCATTGGATACTGTTGGTGTTGATCCTGATTGTCAAAAACAAGGCATCGGTGAACAATTGATGAGTGAGTTTGTTGATCATTTGCGGGAACTTGAAGTAAAAAAAATCAATACTTTAGTGGATAAGAATAATGATCAAATGATGCGCTATTTTAATGCCAATCAGTTCGAATCCTCAAAAAATATTATTAATTTAGAACGCAAAATTTAATTTATAAATTTGTATTCTTTAGAAAAATCGAAGACGGGTATTCAATTTTCTACATAGCTGATCAATCAGTTCATAATTTTTCCAAACCCAAAAGTTCCAAACACATGATTGGCATCACCATTAATCCAGATTTCCGGTGATGTATTCTTTTGGTATCCATGACAATTCCGACCGCTGAACACTCAAGCTTCGGATACTTATCCTTGAGTACCAGTTTTATTCTTTTGGGGTTTGGGACGGTCACGACAATGAATACAAGTCGTGACTGGCTGTATATTGATACCAGGCAACATTGCCCAAAGGAGTCAACTCCTTTGGGTTGAAGCTTGTAGCAACATAAATAGACAAAATACTTACTCACATCCTTTTTTTTTCTTCATATCTTTATACCAGTCGTGGTCTCCATATAGTTTATCCGAACACTCCGGGCACATTCCATGACTAAATGAAGCTCCAGAATGTTTTTGGATGTAGGATTCAAGCTGATTCCAATATCCTTTATCATCCCTAATCTTTTTACATTCTGCACAAATTGGAATGATTCCTTTCAGTGTTTTGATTTCCTCAAAAGCTTTCTGTAATGAATTTAGAATATTTTCACGCTCCATTTCAATTTGCCTACGTTCGGTGATATCCTGAATAGTACCGAGCATTTTTATTGGTTGTTGTTTTTCATCCTTTTCAGAATTTCCTCGTGCCCATATCCACCTAATAGCACCATCTTTTCTTTTAATTCTACACTCAAAATCCCAGGTGCATCTCTCGCCCAAGGCTTTACCGAGTTTTTGATCAACCATTGGACGATCTTCTGTTATTACATGCTCGAGGAACATTTCATATGTCCACTCAGAGAGGAGGGCTTCGTAGCCAAATATCTGATCATGTTTTAAAGATCTCCAAGCTGTGTGACCTATTAAATCCAATTCCCACAATCCTATCTCACCAGATTCAGCAGACAAATTAAATCTTTTCTCGTTATTACGCAATTTTTCCTCATTTTGCTTGAGTCTGGTGATGTCAATGATTACCGCTAAAAAACCGTTGACTTGCCCATTCACCTTATGCGGGAGGTAATGCGCATGGAAATAAAGGGGCATTCCATTAGGTAAATTAATGGTTGATTCATATTCTTGTTCTTGGCCTGAAAGTGCAGCAATGTGATGAGGCTCGACTTTTTGAAATGCCTCATCGCCTAAGATCTCTCTGGGATGTAAACCAGTAATAGATTCAGGGTTAATATTGAAAAATTGCTGATATGATTTATTTCCAAATTTAAATAAATGATTCCTGTCGATATATGAAACCAATTCTGGAAGCATGTCTAAAAGGTTCTCAAAAAACAATTGGGATTCCTCGAGTTCAGCAACTTTTTTTTCCAACGCTTCATAAGATGGTTTTTTAGACATAAGAAACACCTGTCGCTACGGTTACTGTTTTTTTGCTTTGGATTTTATTGACCGTACACAAATTAGTGTGAAAAAGCAATAAATGGAAAGGATATCCAGTAAATTAAAAGCGTTCAATAGTGGTATTATCAATAACAAGGCCGTGCTTGAAAACAGCGTTCAATAACAAAAGTAAGGTCGTAGGTTTTCACGATTTAAAAACTCAAAGATTCACACTTGATTGGCATCAACATTAATCCAGATTTCCGGTGATGTATTATTTTGGTATCCATGACAATTTCGGCGGTTGAATAGTCCACCTTAGGATACTAATCCTTGACCTTTAAAATACTTCCATATGATAAAAAAAAGTTGTTTAACTGAGTGTCCAAAATATCGGGGGAGAATCAACCAGAGGGCTTGTCTAATCGTTTAGAGGAGAAAATCATCCAAGTTTGTTTTGCCGTAGCTTATATCTGCACTGGAATCTTTGATCTTTTTGGCTACCAGTCCCATAAGTGTTTTGACCCCTTTGCTCTTCTCGGGGTCTGTGAGTGGGAGTAGTCTCACTGTTACAGCTTCGCCTTTGATAGAGAGCTGGATAAAAAATGTCTGAGCCTTCCCACCTTCTACAGCCACACTCTCTAAGAGTGCCGAGGTTCCTGTGGCATTGATATATTTATCTGTTATTTTGAGTATCCCACCCTCTATTTTAAACACATCTCGCTCAACAACATCATAACAACTCTCTACGCTCTTTGCTTTTTCCAATACAATATGTGGCATTTTTAGTCCTATGTTTTTATTAGAATTCTTGCATAATTTGGAACCGATGGCTTTAGCCTCGTTTATTCGGGACTAAGGAATCTCCCCAAAACAAAAATCCTGAGTCACCAATATTCCATAGCTTTCAGGAAATTTATCATGAGATATTAACAGTAATCTATAAAAAGCGAAATTTATAAAAAATTCATATTAGTATCATTACAATTTGTCAAGAAAAACCTAAATCCATCGCCTATGGAAGCACCGGGTGGCAATCCGATGGATCGACAATCTTCATGGATAATTTACCAAGTGGCCGGGCAAATCCGCCATGGATTCTGCCTGGTTATTTTCAAAATCAATCAAGGATTGTATCGGTATACTAAACAATGGGGGCTTCTGAATACTCCACAATTGGATACTTATTCTTGAGCTGGATCAACCGACCATTAACGTGTATATATAAAAAATAATGTGGAATAATGCCTGGGGTCGATCGTATTGGCTCATATGGAATTTAAAATTTAAAGATTATCACAACTTTTGACGATTAGAAAAAAAAGTGGAGTCTATAAAAACATCCTTATGAGGTGCTTATTATTATGACATTGGATCAAAAAATAACACCTATTAAAAATGATCTGATGGATCCTCTTAGTAAAATAATGGATTTTCAAGAGAGAAGAAATACATTCTTTCGGAAATTCAAACGTGACAGAAGAAAACCTAAGAGAGATCGGAGAAAAAGTGTAAGGGATGGTGTAATAGTAAACCTGTCTTTTAGAGTCAACAGGCGCAAAGACACTAATAGAAGAACGCTACAAACAAGAATAATGGATTTTCAAGAAAGAAGAAATACATTCTTTCGGAAATTTAAACGTAACAAAAGAAAACATAAGAGAGATCGGAGAAAAAGTGTAAGGGATGGTGTAATAGTAAACCTGTCTTTTAGATCCAACAGGCGCAAAGGACCTGATAGAAGAACGCTACAACCAATCTTTTAATTTTCCACCATTTCTAAGTATTTTTCCACATCAAATTTCAAAATTAACTATCCATCTTCTTTTTTATCCATCCAACATACTTAGATTCAGAACGGCCTAAAATGTGATCTATATATTATAGAGTTTAATATAGTAGACTGCCTCTTGATGCTATCTCAGGTTCATAGTTTAACATTTAAAATAACCGATAAAATCAGGTTCATCTTGTGATTATATAAATGTTTATCAAATAATACATCCGGGAAACAATGTGTCTTTTTGCCATGGTAAGATCAGTGCGGAACTGTTATAAATTTGCACAAAAATAATCAATAAACTGAATGTGACTGATGAATGATTGAGAACAAAATACACAATAAAATCCTGCAGGATATGAATGGCTGTAATATTCTGGAAATTAATAATTTAAGGGGTCAGATAGAGTTTGTATATAAAAAAAAGATGCCATAAAATATCTTACTTTGATTCCATGCAGTGAGTGGGAGAAATGGATGAAATTCACTATTTTAAAATAGATAATAAAGCACTGCCAGATGAATATATGGACGGAACTGATTTTATATATGACAGTACGGAAACTATTTATAGAAAAGAGCCTCATAACCAGTTAAAAGGTGTCGAAAAAATCAAGGATATCTCTTGTTTTGATTACCACAACAAATACACTAAAAAAGAGTTTGAATATATTGAGATAAATTATTTTGATATTAATAATGTACAAATGAAATATAAACTTAGTTTTGAAATAGATTATATTGACGAAAATAGATATTTCACAATTATTGGACAGCGATAGGTCCGGTGCCAAGTATTCAAAATGGGGAATAATCAATTAAAGATAACCTGTTCAAAATTAATAATATCCAACCTATTCGTTTAACGGGGCTCGTGATGAAATATCTAATTTTTTTTATTATAACGGTTATAGCAGCAGTTTTGTTTCAGATTCAAAATATATGGGATGAGTGTAAAACGAAAAGCATAATTTTGCCTATCACTCCGAAAGTATCAAACGGTTACCGCTTTCAGAATTGCTTGATTAATCTTTGTCTCTAACGGGATGAACAGCAGATCGGACCCTGTATGAACAACATCATGATATTTCAATCGCAATTGCGCCCCCTGTTTTTTTTGACATCTATTTTTCTTTTAAACTTTACCATCCGAATTATTATATCCCCCCTTTTGCCGACGATTTTGCATGACATGTCCCTGACAGGTGACCAAGCCGGTTCCCTTTTTTTGGTGTCGGCCTTGGGATATTTTATCACCCTTATATGCTCGGGATTTGTCTCAGAAAAACTGCTGCATAAAAAAACCATCGGTCTGTCTGCCGTCATGACCGGTATTTTTTTTATCATCACCGGCTTCTGCAACAGCCTTGCCATGATGCGGATCGGCATATTTATTACCGGCATGGCTGCAGGCCTGTATCTACCCAGTGGAATTGCCATGCTCACGGCTTCAATCAGCAAACAGAACTGGGGCAAGGCAATCGGGGTTCATGAGCTGGCACCCAATTTAAGTTTTTTGCTTGCTCCCATTGTCTGTGAAGCCATGCTCCTGTGGATATCATGGCGAAGCGTCTTGATGGTGACCGGCCTTATGTCCATGATACTTGGCATTATTTTTTTAAAATTCAGCAAAGTAAAGGATTTCCCGGGGCAGTCTCCCAAGTTTAATGTTCTTTTACCGCTGCTGTCTTCCCGCTCTTTCTGGATCATGATTCTGCTGTTCACGGCAGGGGTAACCGGTACAATGGGAATTTATGCCATGCTTCCCCTGTATCTTGTAAATGAGCACGGCATGTTACAGACTCAAGCCAATACACTGATTACCTTGTCTCGGATTCTGACGTTGCCCATGCCCTTTGCCGTGGGATGGGTGTCTGACCGATATGGCATGAAAAAAACCCTAACCGGCGTACTCATCTTAACTGGGATTTTTACCTTGGGCCTTGGATTACTTTCGGACACCGGGCTTCAGATCGCTGTCTTTTTTCAGCCCCTTTTATCCGTCTGCTTTTTCCCTCCAGCATTTTCAGCCCTGTCCAATATTGGCGCCAAAGAAACCCGCAATGTTATGGTTTCGCTCACCATCCCGGCGGCATTTCTCATGGGCGGCGGAGCTGCCCCGACTCTGATAGGATTTCTCGCAGATAATGGATTCTTTGCCATGGGATTTGTCGGCGCCGGCATTGCCATTTCAGCAGCAGCTCTGCTACCGTTTTTTTTAAAAATTGAAAAATAATACTCCTCGGAAGTATGGAACTGATCGTCAGTGAGCCCTATAACATGTAATCCTGAGATTTTAGGTAGGGTTAAAGTATTGATTTGGTATCCTTGATATTTCCGGCACCCAAATAGTCAAAACAGGGATACTAATCCTTGAGTGCAAACAGCGGTATAATTTTTATATGTTACAAAGTGGAATTTGAAAGAATGACCCAGAGAAAGCGGTCTCTTTTACGGATTTTTGAGAGGGACAGCAATTCTTGCCGTCTGGTGATTGTTTTGGTTATGCCATTGGTTTTTTCGATTTGTCTTTATTGATCTGTCATAGCTAATTTTACTCCAAGTGCTGCAAAGGTGACAGCAAATGTACGTTGTAACCAAATAATAACCCGGGGTGAGTTAACTACGTATCTGCGAACACCATTTGCCGAAATACCATAGAGTATGAAAACAACTAAAGTCATGGCCATGAACATCAAACTGAGAAGAACCATATTTAAAGTTGGCGATGAAGCATTGGGATTGACAAAAAGAGGAAAGAAAGCCAAGAAAAATATGGAAAGTTTTGGGTTGAGAATGTTGATCAAGAATCCTCTTCTGACTATTTGCCATAATCCAATTTTTGAGGAAGGTGAGTCGAATTTTAATGCCCCTGTTTCTCGCCACATTGCCCACGCTAAATACAGCAAATAAGCAGCACCTGTAAATTTGACAACTTGAAATGCGAGAGCACTCATATGGAGAATAGCGGATAATCCAAGTATGCTTGCAGATAAGTGCGGGATAATTCCTGCTGTGCAGCCAAAAGCGGCTGCAATACTTGCTTGCCAACCAAGAAAAAGACCATTCGAAATCGTATAAATCACCCCCGTACCTGGTATCAGAACAACTACCAGTGACGTTATCAGAAATTCCGTACTAAACATTTTATTTTCTCCTTAAGCATTATGTGATTTTTGATGCTCGGGCATTTCTAAAAGCGTTTTATCAGTTTTTTTTCTGTTGAACATACAAAAATAACAAAATCGGATAACATCTCAATTGCTATCAGAGAGTCGTGGGGATTACAATAAAGTTTCTTGAAAAATATTATTTTCTAATAGAATAACACGCAAATAGAAAGTATTGGTGACTGACCGGCATCCGTCCATGGGTGGGAACTATAATGTAAGCCCTCAGATTTTCACCCGGTGATCAGTAAAGTATTGTTTTGGTATCCTTGAGTATTCCAGCGTTCAAAGACTTCATCTTAGGATACTAATACTTGAGTCTGGTTTATCCTTGGATTAAGCCCTTTAACCTTGAAATATTTTGCCCAAGCAGATAAATGTTATTCTTTAGCAAACCATATTGTGATTGAGGGAAGAAACATTGAACAAACTTGAACTGATTCAGGAACTTAAAGAAAAAGGCCGCTTGACCAGAGATGAAGCCTCCAAGATCGTTGAAATATTTTTTGGGGAAATAGCCAAAGCCTTTATTAATGGTGAAAGAGTTGAAATTAGGGGCCTGTGTTCCTTTTTTGTCAAAGATTACGCACCCTACACAGGCAGGAACCCCAAAACAGGGGAAAAGGTTCAGATCACTGCCAAGAAATTGCCCTTTTTTAAGTGTGGGAAGGAATTGAAGGAAAGGGTTGATTATCCGGCAAATTGAAATTAGTGGGGGGAATGCTAAACACCAATAAAAAACAGCTATATTCGTCCAATGACAGAACATGAGGTGCCAGAATCAGAAATTTGTTACCAGTATTTTTAATCATTTGTTTTTGTCTTATTATATGCACACTTGGCTGTGAAAGCATTCCTATATCCCAAAAGAGTGAACCAACAATCATTATTATCCGCAACAACTCCAATGAATATCTGAAAGAGGTCTCCTTGAGCGAGAACAGAAATCGTGACACCGGCTGTGTTAGAATGGGATCAATTTCACCAGTTCCCAATGGGGCATCACAGATATTTGGGAGATCGTCACGGCCATCAAACCTTCCTCGGCAAATCAATGTTTGCTGTATTAACAACGATGATAAAGGATTTTGCAAACTGGTTTCTTTAAAAACCGTCTTGAAAGGGGTTACTACAATTTCAGGCGAAGCGCTTGTTTTTGAAATCCTTCCCTTTTCAGAGGTAACCGTTTATCTGGAAAATATCCAATAAGCATTTTTATACATTGATATCTTTTTGTGTAGGACCAGGTGGAAATGGCCTGTAGTGAAGTCTCCGGCTTATATACTGGAAGTGAAATTCCAAAGTTAAAAAAACTTCATATGTATATGGGGTTAAACAAGATTTCTAAAAACCACCACGCAAAGGTCTTTGGGTAAAATCAGTTACGCAGAGGCAATCTTCATGGATACTTCATCAAATGGCTGGGCAAATCCGTTATGGATTCAGCCCGGTTATTTCAAAGGCCAATCAAGGATTGTATCGGTATCCTTGATATTTCAGTATTCTGAATACTCCACCTTCGGATACTAATTGTTGAGTCGGAAAAATCGGAAAACTCAATTTTTTATATTATATCATTTAATGCGGAAGAATATTTTGTGAAAGCCGTTTTGGCTCATATAGATTAATCTGAATTTATAGAGAAAGGGGCCGATATAAACAAAAAAGGCAGGGCCAACTAAATGACCCTGCCTATTGATTGTGCTATTTTAATGAACTTATTTCTGTTTTCTTCTGCCGACTCCTGCAAGACCTAAAAGGCCAATACCAAAGAGCATCATTGTGGCTGGTTCGGGAACGGGACTTTGTCGTGTTGCCGTTACTGTAAAATCTTTATAATTATGATCCGTAACTACGTCATTAAAATAAAATGTAAAATTATCATTACCTGACGTTTCATACCAGATTCCTATACCTGTGGGGTCTTTTGAATTTGTACTGTTTTTCAGAAATGCTTCAGATACTCCAGACGTTCCATCTAAATCAAAAAAACTGGATTCCAAAAGATTTGAGGTAATATTTACAGAGCTGTTCCATGCATTGTAAGTAGTATCTCCAAGCGGGACTCTATTTTGCAGTGTAAATTCGGAACTTCTAAATTCATTATGGTGACCTGCCTGGTTATAAGTTCCGGTGATAAGCCAGTCGCCATAAAAAAAATTATTATAGCCATTGTAATCATCGGCGATCGTGGTCGCCGATGCAACCCCAAAAGAACATAAAATCATTAAAAAAGTTGTAAATATAAATCGTTTTATCATATGTTTTTCCATTTCTGCATCATGTGGATTCAATTTCGCTTGCTAATGTGTGCAATGTATATTTTATTACTTATTTTCATTACACTTATTTAATAACAATATACCCATTAATAAAAGACAAGTACATACGCCAAAGGTACCAATTTTTGATTTTTTGTTCAAAATGAGCAGTAATTAAAAAGAAAGGGCTATAGATATCTAAGTATTTTTTATTGCAGGTTTTTTGCGGCCCATAAAGCAGCTTGAAGACGTCTTGTCACATTAATTTTTTTGAAAATATTGTGGAGGTGCGTTTTAACCGTATGCGGGCTGATAAATAGTACATCAGCGATTTTTTTATTTGAAGCCCCTTTGCTAATCAGGTCAAGTATTTCAATCTCTCTTTGGGTCAGGTCAGATGGATCATCCGTATGTTTTTTTTCAGCAGACATATATTTGAATTCACAACCCAAGTTAAAAGAGAGAGCTATTCCCTGTTCTGAGATCCGTATCACTTGTCCTTTGATGGCAATCTTTGCACTGTTTCCTTTAATATCTTTCAAGATATCAAGGGGAATGTCAATTTCAATTTCCAGTGTTGCACCCTCATCGAGAGGTAGATCTGTAGAGACAAAAGCACCGGAAGATGAAATATCCTTTGTTTTAAGTTTGATATTTTTTTTATTTGCAGAACCGTCATTAATCTTCAGATTTAATGGCACTTCAAGGTTGAACCGTTCATTTTGTCTTTTATCAGCTATATTTTTCATCGTTAATTAATTTTTAAAAGGTTCATTTATATTAACCCGTATTTTGACTATATGGTCTTTATTTGATTTTTTAAACCTGTTTCTATTTTATTATTCTCAAATAATCAAAAAATATATAATGATAATTTTAAACCATCCCTTACTTGGTAATGCGGTCAAGTAAAAACGGACACTTTTCCTAAGCTGCTTTTTATACAAATCAGAACACCACATCTGGTATAAGCAAACTTTTCACTCTCAGCTTTAAAAATCAATTATATGGGAACGGAAAGAATCAAATTCATCAAGAGTCCATTACCTTATATTGGAGATACATATTACCCCAAGAGATCCCGCTTGATACATCATACACATATCTATTTATCATTTCACAACCCTTCAAGTAGCTTGTAATACTCCTTGAGAATATGAATGGATTCCATTGTAGTTTGGAACAAGATCCAACTGAGAACAAGAATTCCTATTGTTAGTCCTATTTTCCATACCCGCATCATTTGTGGATGCCACCAAATTAATGGCAATGCCAGTGGTCCTAAACAAAAGACTGCGAAGATAATAAAGGATTTTCGGAAATACCATTGGATTTTTTCCCCAATAAAGCGTGGATCGTTGGAGACATCAAGAAATTCACCACAGTGTTTACATTTTATCGCTTCATCTTGAATTTCTTCAGCGCAGAAAGGGCACTTTTTCATTATTGACTCTCTTGGGTAGAACTACCAATCCTACTATTATTTTATGTTATAAAAAAACAACTGATCAAATACTACTGGATTGCTAACAAAAGTGCCATTGATTAGCAAATAATATTTTTGATATTAAATTATATGGGCGAACATAAAATCCGAAAAATAAATTTCCCAATCAACATAATTGGAGATACATTTGACAGGTATTTTCATTTTTTTTTCAAGCCGGAAACTCAACCATACTTGCATCAGCATTCACCAGAATATCGATCAAATAAAGTTTTGAATTGTATCGGTATCCTTAAGAATTCGGGGTTTAAAATACTCCACAATCGGATACTTAATGTTGAGTACCAGTTTTTATTTTTTCAGGGCTCAAGATGGTTATAACTATTAATAATAGTCCACACCCCGAAAACATGGATCAATCCAGCAGATAGATCGACATAGTCCACACCACAGCAGAGAGTGAATGTCTGTTAATTTTTACTCCAAATAAAATGTAACGGGATCTTGATTCATGTGGTCATGAGGTTTCCCATATAGATGAATTTCACTTCAAAGGGTATCACCTGATCCCGCCGGACGTCCTGCCTACCTGGGTGAATCTGCTTGGGAGCCCCTTTGGAGGCTGGTAGGATCTGTGATTTTATTGCTTTCGGCATAAGTCAGCATCTTTCTTGCACAATTTCTTTATATAGGATTGAGCACCTTTATTTCCTTTTTTAGCCGCTATCGTAAAGAATTTATATGCTTTTTGAATATCTTTTTTTACTCCTTTACCTTTTGCATACATAATGCCTAAATAAAATTGCGCTTCTGTATGATCACTCCCAGCAGCTTTCATAAGCCATTTTTCAGCTTCTTGATAATTCTTATCTGCACCGTTACCATAGGTCTTCCCTAAATAAAACTGTGCATCAGGATGCCCGTGATCGGCTGCTCTTCTTATCCATATTTCTGCTTTGATAGGATTTTGAGCGACACCATCACCATTTGCAAACATACTTCCAAGTACCCATTGTGCCTCAGTTTGGCCTTTATAGGCAGCCTTTGTAAGCCACTTTAAAGCCTCTTGAACATCTTGAGCGACGCCGTCGCCATTCTTATACATGCATCCAAGGGTATATCGAACATCTGTATTCCCTTTAATTGCCTCTTTCACAAGTGCATTAATATTCGCATCTTTGATAAGCGCATCAATTCGTATTTTTTCTTCTGCTTCTTTTCTCTTACGCTCTATGCCACGCTCTATGGCACGCTCTTCCTTTTCCAGAAGTTTATCCATTAAATTTTCTATATATTGCTTGTATTTTTCATCCTCTTTAGCCGCCAATCTATACCATTTTTTTGCCTTTTGATAATTAATCTCGATCCCACCTCCATTCACGTGCAGCTCACCAAGGCTTATTTGAGCCCATACATTACCTTGCTCTGCTGCCAATTTATACCATTTCATGGCTTTTGGATAATCAATATCCACACCATTTCCTTCTGAATACATGTCAGCTAATTCAACTTGGGCATCTATATTTCCCTGATTTGCAGCTTTGCTATACCAGTTTATCGCTTTTGGATAATCTTTTTTTACGTTCTCGCTGTTTATATACATATTTCCTATAAAATATTGAGCGTCAGAGTTGCCATTGTTTGCAGCTTTGTCATACCACTTTACAGCTTCTGTATGATTTTTTGTTATGCCATCACCATTCTCATATATCTTCCCTAAAAGACACTGAGCATCTGAATTCCCATTGCTTGCAGCCTTCTTATACAATTTCAAAGCTTCTTTACTATCTTTTGTCACCCCATTTCCATGCTTGTACATTTCTCCAAGTGCAAACATAGCGCCAGCATGTCCTTGCTTTATCGCATTGTCATAATATTTCTTGGCCTCCTTATAGTTTAGAAATCGAGTATTAAAAAGACCTACAGTGTATTGTGTCTCTGCAGAATCAGAATCATTCCAACCAAGCATTATCATCGTTAGTTCTATGTCGGTCATATCAATGCTGTCCGTCATGATTTTTCTATACCATTTTGCAGATTCAGCAGTGTACCTTGCACTCTTCGCAATATTTTTTTTATCACCCATTTTAGCGTATGATGAAGCCATTATTTCGTACTTATTTGCAAGTTGAAACATAGCGTAGGAATTTCCCAAGTTAGCGGCTTTTTCCTTCCACCTGATGGCTTCATCAATATCTTCTTTTACACCTTTCCCATCCTCATACATAAATCCTAACTGCAGCATTGCATCCGTATTCCCCTGACGGATCGCTTTTTTTAACAGCTCTAATGCTTTCGGATAATTCTTCTCAACACCATGTCCACTTTTATACATGATGCCCAAATTATAATACGCATCAGAATATCCTTGGCTTGCAGCTTTTCTAAACCATTTTACAGCTTCATTTCTATTCTCATTTACTCCTTCATCGTCATATATCTCTCCAAGCTTATTTTGAGCGGGTGCAAATCCTTGATTAGCAGCTTTGATGAGCCAATCAAGGAATTCTTTGTCATCCGCTGACACCCTTAGATAATGGATATAGTCAAAATAAAGGCGAGCATTTTCATCTCCCTGAGCAGCCGCTTTTCTAAACCAACTTTTAGCTTTAAAATAATCCTTTTTAACCCCTTTCCCTTGATAATACATCACTCCAAGATAAAATTGGGCCCCTTTATGTCCTCTTTCAGCCAGGTTTACAAACATTGGAAAAGCGGTGCTGTTATCATTTGTTTGATAAACTTTTAACGCTTTTTCATAACCGTCATCATTCTGTCTATTATATCTTATCAACGCATCCTTGGCTTTTGTACTTCCTCCCTGAACCCCAAGTTTATAATAAGATAAAGCTTCTTCATAATCGCCTTCCATTCCTCTTCTTTCATACCAAGACCCCATTTTATAAGCCTCATCAGAGAATTTATTTTCACTAGCAAACAAATTCGTAGAGCACAGCAACATCAAAACACACAAAATCTTTTTCATAGGACGTTCCTTTTCAGAGATTTGAAGGTAATATTCATATCTGGATATGACTTTAACCTTTTCCTCATAACAGTTACAATTAATGAGATGATTTTTATATTGCGATAATGTTAAAAGCAATATATAAATATTTCTCTAAAAAAAACACACATTATACTCACATTATAAAATGGTCCTGCACTCTCCAGCAGGACCTGCATCAAGGTTGATGATCAAAATAATTCTATAATTCGAATGATATCCTTGAGCTAAATCAGTAATGCCATGGTGTTTAATGATGGTATAATCTGTCACGAGTAAAATTTCTGATATGGCGACAACTTTCAAAAGAAAGGCTCATAGCCCTGTGGTTGTGTGGCCGCATCAATTATAGCGGGAGATCATGATTTTTCCCCTGAAAATGAAACTACAAGATCTGGTAGCTTCAATTTTAAAATTATCAGGCACGATATTAAATTTCAAATTTCGGATTTAAAAAATTATTTGCTAAACTGAAATATTTTTTATAGAGAGGACTGCCTCCAATACAAGCTCATTTTTTAGCATAGCGAGCACCTCAGACTCTCCCTGTTAGTGATCGGGGTATTGTTTTTTATTCTGAAAGCCTTATCTTAATTTATTGCTTGATATTTGCATTCTCAATTTTTACCAACTGATATGAGGAAATGAAATGAAAATTGCGATTACCATAGAATTAGATGAAAAATCAACTGAGTTGTTCCAGGTCCCGTTCAAGAAACTTTCAAAACAAATCAATGATCTGATTGGGATGTTTGAAAAGGTTGACTTTACAGTTGAAGAGGCACCGGATATTGAACCAAAACCAGAGCCAGCAAAGAATTCAGCTCCCCAAAAACCCAAAAAGAAATCTAAACCTCAGAGATCAGTTAAAGCTACTATTCTCAAGACTATCAAAAAAAACAAAGATGGCATTAAAACCAAAGACTTGCAGGAACAAACTGGTTTTACCGGCAAACAGATTTCAAATAATATGTTTCATTTGAAGAAAGAGAAAAAAGTAGAGAAAACAAAAGAAGGTTTGTTTGTAGCCCTTTAGTCTTTTTTGGATTTTCGGGGAATATTCAGAAGGATCAAACCTTTGAGATGAGGTGTTAATATAATACTACCCGGACTATTATTGTCCAAAAAAAGACACCAGTAATCCAGTATACACATCTGATTCATTAAGATAAGGGAAATGTCCTGCTGCATGAAAAGTATGTACCTGTGCTGTAGGGTAAAGATCTTTTAATTGTTTTTGCAGACTCTCTTCCACAAGCGGATCATTATCAGCTTCGATAATCATCACAGGAATACCTGATAATTTTGGATCAGGAGGGCTGAATGACTCTATCACAGCTTTTGCACGTGATAAAACCTGCGATTTTACCATACGCCCGGATATCTGCTCCATCATATAAGCCAGTACAAGCTCAGAATGCCCAGCAGCAGGGTAAATGTTTTCATTAAAACTTTTACTCAATACTTTCATGACAAGCCAGTCAGGTAAAAAAGGTAATATTTTGATAAGCGATTCATTCTTTTGACGCAAAATATCATTGGGTGGAAAGGTATTTCCTAAAACAGCTTTCTCAATACGCTCCGGATGATTTTTCATCAGGTACTGTACAAGGTATCCTCCAAAAGATGACCCTGCAACATTTACGCTTTGAATCTTTTCAGCATCAAGGACAGACAAAACTCCTTTGCTCATGTTTTCCAGCGTATCCACCGGAGGATAGGTTACACTGATTACTTTATAAGTATTTGAAAGCGTCTTCATCTGCTGCCACCAGATGTCATACGCTCCTGTCATTCCATGCAGAAATAAAATG
The DNA here is from genome assembly GCF_055382125.1 of Desulfoconvexum algidum. Classification (NCBI taxonomy): domain Bacteria; kingdom Pseudomonadati; phylum Thermodesulfobacteriota; class Desulfobacteria; order Desulfobacterales; family Desulfobacteraceae; genus Desulfoconvexum; species Desulfoconvexum algidum. The sequence continues at coordinate 2,489,665 of NZ_AP042394.1, forward strand.
GTTTTTTTCCCCTTCCCAAACACCACATATTCCCAGTCATGCTTACCAACATGAGCATATTTAGGAGGATATTGCGTACGGAAATCTAAAAGAGGCTGACTCTTTTGCAAATCAACTTTTTTATATAATTCATCAAAAGAATTCTGGGGCACAGGCCATAAATAGAAAATGACCAATGCAACAATAAAAATACTAAGGGCAATTAGTGTTTTTTTCATAAGGGGCTTTTTTTGTCTCCTTTTTGCGATGGCTATATAACCATTTTTTATCATTCATGCACACATCAAGTATTGCTGTCAAATAGGAAAATTATCTTTGACTGAGAATATTATTAAAGAAGATGTTAAAATGAGATTTTTAACCTGTTTACATAACCTGTTTTTTATGGTCTTCAAAACTAATGATTTTTTTCCCGAATACATATGAGAATTGTTTCCACGCCTCAACATCAATCTCCCATGCAGTTTCTTTTCCAAGCTTTTTGGCTAAGGCCATAAACCAGGCACCATCCATCCGTACAAACGAATACTGTGCGATTTCTAAAAGCTGTTCAGTGGATAAATTCACTCTTACCCCTCTTTTCTAAAAATAAATGAAAGTCCACTCCGGCAACGACGTTTCGTAACCGAATATCCTATCGTGGAGGAAAGACCTCCACGCTGTATGATTAATCAGATCCAATTCCCACAATCCTATTTCACCGGATTCAACGGATAATTTCAATCGCCTCTCGCAAACCTGCAACGCCTCTTCCACCTGCTTGCTCTTGAAAATGGTGTTCTCTAATTCCTGAACTTTCCGCTCAAGTTCTTCATAGGTCGGTTTTTCTGACATCATTATTCCTTAGGCGTTTTTGGTTTATCAGGGTTGAGTATTCTTGCATGATTGGCATCAATTTTAATTCAGATTTCCGGTGATGTATTCTTTTGGTATCCATGACAATCTCGGTGACTGAATACTCAAGACTGGGATACTAATACTTGAGTTTGTAAATATGCATTATTGTACCTTCCAGAGTTGATTTATTGAGGCAATCAAGGGTATGCAAGTATTCGCTCTCCAGAGGGATTAAACGTAGATTAGCCTATCCAATTCATCAAGATCATATTGAAGATCCATTTCTTCAAACATCGCTCCAGCTTTGTTCAAATAATTCTGGGAATCCATGTCGTTTAGTTCCCTGCATTTGCTCTGAGGCTCCATGAGGCATTTCCCCACTTCAAAATATGTCCGGGCAAGGTCAGGTCGTGCACCAAGATTTTCGCCTTCTTTAATCGCCTTTTTCTGCCATTTCAAGGCGATTTTATGTTTTCCTGCAAACCAGAAATACTCCCCTGCGGTTCTATAAATCCATACCCTGTAAAGTACGTGCTTTTTTGAAATTTTTACCGCCTGTTTCAGGCTCTGGTGGGTTTGTTTTTTCTGATACCCGATGTCTGGACTTTTGTTTCGAACAGATTGTTTCAACAGTTCAAAGTTTGTCAACAGCCTCCCCAGTAGAAATGGGGCAAGATACAACGGGCCGACCGTCCTCAGGCTTGCAAACAGAGCATCCCCTTTATTCATGGAAGCTGCTGCCGCATCAACCTGGCCCAGCAAAATCTGAACAAGAATTTTAATTCCGATAAATCTTAGGCTTACCACATTCAAACCTTTCTGTTCCGCCACCAGGCCTCCTTTTTCAACTTCTTTTAATGCCTGGTGCAGAGATCGTTTTTTAATCAAAAAATTGGCATTAACAAAATGGCAGTGAACTTTTGCAAAATCATACCCATAGCTTTCATAGATGAAATACAGTTTTTGCGCACAAAGCCGGGCCTCATCAAACAGCCCGAGTTCAAGTTTAAGAGAGCCCAAGTGAAGAAGGTAAGGCGTCATAACATAAAGATCGCCGTTCCTGATTCCCCTATCTACCAGGGAGAGATCCAGATCATAGGGAAACTTGTTCAAGCCAGTATGAATGGCAAGCAGCACTCTTGGAAGGGCAAATCCATAGGCGGTTTTTCCATTTTGATCCTCTGAGAACCCACCTGCATGATCCAGCAGCCTTGATCCCAGAAACGTCAGGCCCTGTACTAAAAAAGCAGATGCAGATAAAGGTACCCACTCCTTACCCTGGGGCAGGCCGCTCAGATTCAAGCCAAGATACATTCTGAGCAAAGATGAACTTTCAAAAAAAAACCGTTTGCTGTCTATGGCTACCAGGCTTACGCATTTTTTAGACTGCAGCTCACCGATCTCAAGCTCCTGTGGTGTTGGAACCCTGCCTTTAAATTTGAACGGGGAGAATAAGACAACAGTGATATAGAATAGGTCAACACCGCATTTTATAAATTGAATCAATTTACTTTGGGGCAGCCTGTGGCCCTTTTTCTCCAAAATACTGTCAAAATTAATAATCGCCTCTGAAAAACTGCCTTGGTTGAAATGTGCCAGGGCCAGGTTTTTTTCAAAAGAGATGAGTTTTTCCGGTTCGGCATCATCCCCATATCGCTTCATATACAGAGTCAAAGCATCCTGGAAATAGTTCAAAGCCTCACATGAGGCTGACGATTGAAGCGCTTCCTGTCCAGCTTTAATCATATATTCTTCGGTCTTTTCTGGCTCATCTGCTTTACCAAAGTGGTATGCCAGCATACCGTAAAACTGGTTTAATCTGTCCTGAAATATTCTCTCAATGGACTGAGCGACTTTAAGATGAAGTGTTTTTCTCTGTTTTAACAAGATGGATTCATAAGCCGCTTCCTGGACAAGTGCATGTTTGAAAAGATATTCTAACTCTTCCATATGGATTCTTTCTCTGATGAGCTGAACATCCTTAAGATAGGTTAACTTGGTATCAATGTCTTGCATCGGTGTTGATACATCTTTTATCAATCGATAAAAAAAATGTCGTCCTATCACAGAGGCGATTTTGACAAGTTCCCTGGTGCCTTCTTCAAGCCGGTCTATTCTTGATATGAGGACATCATTGATAGATGTGGGGATGACCACATGTTCTATTTTGTCAGTCGCTTTGAAATGATCCCCATGTTTAATGATGGCGCCTCTGTCAATAAGTGAGCGGATAACTTCTTCTGTAAAGAAAGGATTGCCGCCAACCCTGTCAATGATTTGTTCCTGGATGCGATAAGGTAAGCCTCTAATCATCAGCATATTGATGATTAAACGCCGGGTATCATTGTTCATAAGGGGTTGGATGGTGATCTGCACGCAATGGTCGGGATATTTTTTGTCAAGGGTTGCTATTTTATTCGTCTCAGCCTTAATATAACCCGGTCGGAAAACATTTATAAACACCAGCATATGATTTCTTGCTAAGGTATACAGCATTTCCAAAAGGTCAATTGAACTTTTATCAGCCCAGTGAAGATCTTCGATAATGATGACAATCGGTCTTTTTTCACTTCCTTTAATCAGAAGTTCTCTCATGCTTTTGATAATGAGTTTTTCTAATTTGTCTCCATCTATCTGTTTAATACGGTCCTTATAACGGCTTGTCAATTTCAAGCCCATGAGAATGGCGACAAAGGGTAAAATCTCATCTGTCTCTTCAGGATGAATATCCCTGATAACCATTTCCAGTTTATGAAACGCTTTAGCCTGGGAATCATCCTCAACTATTTTAGCCCACTGCTTGAGCAAATCGATAATCGGGTGAAAGCTCAAATTTTTGCCAATAGAAATGGCTCGGCCTTCAAGGAGAAGTCCCCTTTTTATCACCTCCCTTTTTTTTAGCTCAGCAATCAACCTTGATTTACCAATGCCAGCTTCTCCAATAATATTTATAATAGAACCCTCTCCATTAATGGCTTTCATAACCTGGAGTTCAATTTTATCAAGCTCTTTATCTCTACCGACCATTTCTGAATAAATCATCCGCTCTAATCCAATGCGGGGACGATAAACATCTTTTTTCCCAGATATGAGTTTATACACAAGCACAGGTTCTTTTTTTCCTTTAATTTCCTTCTTCCCTAATTTTTCAAACTGGAAAAGTTCCTTGGCCAATTGATAAGTTGCCTTGGTAACATATGTTGACTCTGGTTCTGCCAATCCTTCCATCCTGGAAGCCAGATTAACCGTATCCCCAACTGCTTTGAACTCTACTCGAAGATCATTCCCCAGCGCACCGACAACCACCGGCCCCGTATGGATTCCGATCCTCATCTTAATTGGAGGAGAACTATTTTTTAGGTTATTGAAATTTGAAATTCTATCATGAATAGATAATGCTGCTCTAAGTGCTTGAATGGGGGCATCCTCTAAAGCAACAGGTGCACCAAAAAGGGCCATAATTCCATCGCCGGTCATCTCATTAATAGTTCCTTCAAATTCATGAACTTTATGAATAAGAATCTCATAGATTTCGTCCATCATGGCATATGCTTTTTCAGGACCAAGCGTCTCAACCATTGATGTAAAGCCTTCCATATCACAAAACATGACGGTAACTTTTCGTTTCTCACCTTCTATTTTTCCTTTTTGCGACATGATTTTTTCTATAAGCCCTTTTGGAAGAAATCGCTGGATCATCTCTATGTGTTTATCATGGGGGGAATTTTTGTTTATGGATGAAGGAATTATCGAAAAATTTTGACCGCATTGGTTACAAAATTTAGCATCTTCAGGGTTTTCATGCTTACACACGAGGCATTCCATAGGATGATTCTCCCATAGTTACAAGTTTTATAATCAATAAGATGGGGCTGCTTAAAATCGTGCTCAGCAATAGAATGGGATAATAAAAAAGCTCTTAAATCTATTTAACAAAATATAAGATGAAATTCAAATTCAAATTCAAATTCATAGTTAGAATTTATAAAAGGTTGAGCACTGCTGCGTGTAGAGCTCTTTTTTTTTATCATTTCTCAGAATACAATATGTAGTGTCCGCAATCTTTTCATCCTCAGATATAAGAATACACTATATGGGTGAAACCAAAACCAAATTAATCAAGGCTTCACTATATTTTATTGGAGAATAAGTTGAGACCCAAGATGCCTTCTGGCAAACGATAGGGGGAGACCTGGCAATATTGATCCCCCCAGCCTGTGCGGCCCCATATTATTGATGTTAAGCCGGACCCTATACCGTTAGTAGTATAGGGCCGCAACCCGACCCCGACACTGACCATGAGGTTTATCGAGCCCTGGCATAATCTATTAAGGGGATACGGGGCAGTGGTTGCCGGGAGCTTGATAAAAAATCGGATGTTATGAAGTTATTCAATTTTTATCTGGGTGATTCCTGGTGTTTCTCCGCCTGGGTCATGCGTTCGTAGAACTCATAGCTCATTGTACCGCCCCACGGGTCAGGATCGCAACCGTCCCGATCTTTCGGTCCCCAGTAATTACAACCGAGTGGGTTCCCCCGGATACAATCGGCCCCACAATCCTGGCAGTCTCGATTTGGTATAGCCGTTGAACCACCTGGGCGAGATTTATGCCCTTGGCCTTGTCTTTTGTCAATGTGTCTGTAAGCTTATATACTAAGCCGCCTGACCGTCTGGTCCTTGTCATAACCCCTCACCTTCTATTTCACCAATCATGCCTACAGACCTCCTCTGCTATTGGTATATCTACTGGTGCTAAGTCCAATTCCAAGAGTTTACTAATCGGCACCCATAATACACGATGATGTTCTTTGGCGAATGGTTTACCATTGATAATCTCAACTTGATAACAATACAGTTCATATGGTTTGCCTTTGACCTTAAATTTGTTGGAAGAGATCAATCCGAGGACATTAGTATCCACATCAAGCTCCTCCATCAGTTCTCTTCTCAGGGCTTCTTGATGGGATTCTCCGTTTTCAACCTTACCACCCGGGAACTCCCATTTGCCATCCAAAGCCTCACACGACCGTTGAGCCATCAATACGAGACCACCACTATAAATTATGCCTCCTACGACATCCTGTAATGTATATTTTGGATTCATTGTGTCAGATCTGTAGCAACATACACGAAGATTGTAAAGCCGGGAATTATCATTCATTTGATCAGCTTTCTTTAACCCCCCTGTAGGGGGATGATCCAGTATCAATACGGGCTTTTTGAAGTATAAAACAGAATATCCGGATAATGGCCTCCATTTAGACCCGATACCCCTGATTTTAACCTGAATCTCATACCATCAATAACGTAGCAATAAAAACGCCGCCTATCAAGCCGTGAAGGCCCTTGTTTAAAGGGTTCTTTACGTGAACACCTATAAGCCGATGATATTTTCAGGCCTGCAAAACGGGAAAGGATTGGCACCCGAACGAAGGAAGTTGTGGCACTGGCGGCTAATCAATTCCGGGGAGCTCGACCACGGTATTTGCCATTGGATCCATCAGGGCCTGGCAGGAGCTATTAGGGCATGGGGGCCATGGTGATCAATTTTATTTTCAACGAAATATATTAAAGAGTTGAATTTGAAAGCATAGCTCCTGACAATGTTTTTTATTCATATAGTGGAAGCGGGTCAATCAACTCACTGATGGCCTTTAAGTAACCCATACATTTCTTCAGTAATGTTTTCTGTGTAAAAAATAATTTTATTGTTAACTAAACCATCCGCTGCAAGACGAGCACGTTTATTTAGCAGCCACCAAATGTCAGTTTCACTATAATCTAGCGAGAAACCAATGATGTGGACGTTGCTCGAAAAGAATAAATCTATCCATGAAGTGTGACAGAATTCCCCTGCTTTTAGCTTATCTATCATTGGGAGAACTTCTTGCTTCTTACCTTTGGCAGAATACTTGTAGCTACCTTTAACATAAGAACCAATTTTGCTAATGGAGCCACAATAGTGATCCAGACCTAACATAATTGATTTAGGATGGTCGATTTCACCATGAATGTTCCATAGCAGTTTGGTTCCTCTAAAGGGGGTCAAACTTGGAAGCTGTTTGACATTCTGGGAGTCCTCAAATGAAACTGCTTAGGACATTTTAGTCCAATATCCTGAATGCAAAATTCTATCTGAAAATCAATTACTTGTAGCAATGGAAGCTTATGAGGAGATTAGTTCTATTTTTGGCAATTGGTGTAAAATATATATTATACACAACAAAGCGAGTTATCGTTTGGCGAATTTATGAAAAATAGCAGTTCTTCTGCCTTGATTTAATATTATAACATATTGAAATATATGTCAATATGTTATAATATTAAATTTATTTTTTTTCTTGATTTTTCAATATTTGTTTGTCAGTGTGAATGAAGTTTGTCGTTACAAAGAAGAGGAATGATCAGATTATAATAAAGGTAAAAAAAATGGAACCGGGAATATATATCAGTAAAATAGAATTTGATACTATAACAAAAAGAAAAAAAATAAGTTGGAAATACATTATGAAATACAAAGATTATTTAATATCAGATAAAACGATTGAAATCGGCTTAAAAACTATTGATGTTGTTAAATTTATAGAGAAAAAACAATGTTATAGAATTATTGCCGTTTCACAAAGGCACAAACATTTAAAATATCGTAGTGTTTATTTTTATGAAAAAAGGAAAAAGACTCCCAAAAATTTATTCTTACATCGTGTAAGATTAACTGCGCATGTAAGAGAGCCTGAAAAAGGTGAAGTCTGTCGACATATTGATGGCAATGCAATTAATAATGATTTAAGTAACTTAGGCTGGGGGACACATAAAGAAAACGTACTAGATGCAGTCAGAAAAGGTGTTTTTAAGGGCGAGAATCAATCTAGTGCAAAGATTAATGATTTTTTTGCAGTAGCGATATATGTGCTTGCTAATTTAAAGCTTGTAGATTCAAGAATTCATTCGTTTTTAGAAATTTCAAGTACACAAGTTTATAATATAAAAAACCGTAAAAGTTGGTCTCATGTTGCTATGCCCGAGATCGATAAAATAATAAAACTGGCAAATGACTGTATTGAAGACAGAATATCAAAAGAGAGTATGAAAATTAAAACTGAAAATAAAATGAACACTTCAAAATTTAAAAAAAAGGTCAAAACTGAAATTCAGAACTTGTTAGAGAATGTTTCTAAACTGTGAAACGTAAATAGCTATTTTCGTTAATAAAATATTGTTAGAAAAAGTATAAAATCATAGAACGGTTCTTGGCGTGTCAGAAATTGTGTTTTTACACCCCAAGACTGAGTAAAGAAAGGTACACTTTTTTTAAACTCCGGAAAGCCCCGGTCCTTCGTGTAAAGAATATTTAGAAAATCTATTCCTTTACATAGATCAAAGAAAATAAAGAAAGGTTATAGGAGAAAATTAACAAATGGCTGATGTCGGATACATAAGAGTAAGCTCTGTTGATCAAAACACGGATCGACAATTGGATGGAATAGCCCTGGAAGAAACTTTTGTTGATAAAATCTCCGGGAAAAATATTGATAGGCCTCAACTTCAGGAATGTTTGAGGTATCTTCGGAAATCAGATACACTCCATTGTCATTCTATGGATCGTTTGGCCAGGAACTTAAAAAACCTCCAGGAGCTTGTCGAGGATTTGACAGCTCAGGGGATTAAAATTCATTTTCACAAAGAAAATCTGACCTTCAGTGGCGGTGATAACGCCATGTCGATGCTCATGTTACAAATCATGGGTGCTTTTGGTGAGTTCGAGCGTTCATTGATCAGGGAGAGGCAGAGAGAAGGGATCAAAAAAGCCAAGGAGCAGGGTAAGCACCTGGGACGCAAACCTAAACTATCTTTAAACCAACAAAAGGAAGTTATTGCCCTGGTTGATGCCGGTGAGAACAAGAAGGACCTTGCAGAAAGATTTAAGGTTAGCAGAGTTACTATTTATAAAATTCTCAAAGACTTTAAGATGGGTGAAATCTCTGGACCCGTTGAAACTCAGTTATCTCTCCCCGTTAGTGTGAGTGCTTAGTGATCACTTATCCGGATAATGAGTCGAATAGAAAAAAGAGTTCCCCTGGGCATAAAAAAAGTACGCCTTTTAAGATCATCCTTGAACTGCCAATTAATACCTGATAAACTGCTGAAAGCCTCCCCTGGCGGGGATCGAGAAATAATTATAGTCTACAAATTTGTAGACTTATATTAAAAGAAACAGGGAGTTTATGGGAAAAGAAATGTCTGATTTGATGAACTTTTTAGAAAATTTAGATTTCGATGATCGAGCATGGGAAGAAATTGAAAGCGATTTGACGGGCGAATTGATTGATGGATGAAGGAAAAAATGGATTCAAAAGAATTTTTTAAAACCAAGAAATACCAGGGCAAGATCCTTGGAGTCAATCTGTATCGAGAACGGCTTTCTGACACCGATTTAGAAAAACTGAGATCTGAGTTTTCGGATATCCTTATTGTTGGAAATTGTGTTTTTTGGTTTTCGGGACATGAAACCTGGCCCGTCGAACGGCGGTTTGGCTTTTTTGAACGATTTCAGTCCTCATATATCACCCGTATTGATCAGAAAGCGGGTCGGGTTGCGGCTCTCAGGCGGTGGTGGCACATTCAAAAAACAGCGAATGATAAAAGGATAGATCGTGATCGGCCGGAAATTGACCTTGGTGGAGCTGGATGGGATGCTGTGGATACAGGTGATAGCGGTCGGATGATTGAAACCATGATTTGGTGCGTTTAAGAAGCCATCTAATCCCAGATCTTAAAGATATTGGCAAACTCCACTATTAAAGAGGTTGAAGGAAAAATATGAAAAAAGAAGAACTTTTAAACCCCCGGAAACCCGGGCGGGTGAGGTGTCTAACGATACTTATCCAACACCAACTGGAAAAAGAAATTATTGCTTACCTGGACCAGTATGAATCGGTGTTTTTGCATAGCCACCGAGTTGTCTTTTACCACGAACAAGGAGTTCGCCAGGTCGTCAAAAAATTTGGTCCGGAAGCCCAAAAGATTGCTGAGCAGCACATCATTTCAGACCTTGATGCATACTTTACCGAAGTCACTGGCCTCCGAGTAACCGAAGTGCCTAAACACTGGAGCTGGCGACCATTTCAAAAATGGTTTTGGCCGACCGCAGAGCTTGTCCGGGGCAAGCAGGATCGCACCCACCCCTCATTGTGTGAGATCCTTGAAGATGTATATGGGACAAGCTCATCAAAAGATCTGAAGACAAAAGAAGGTTGAAAATGGAAATTTCTCTTGAGCGCAAAATGTTGTTAAAAAAAGAGTATTATAAGTACTGTGTCCGGAGCCAGCCGGTCATCTTATGCCGAGAGCAAGCAAGGCGACATCATAGTAACATTAGGGTATTAGCATTGGACTTGGAAAGAACCATAACAACCAGCGTTGATCCAGAGACTTATGATTTTTGGGCCAGGCCCCATCTCTTCAATTTTTTGGAGTCTGTGAAGGATCTGTTCGAGCGGATCGTGATTTTCACGGCTGTCCGTGAAGATGTTTTTAGGATCGTAGCGAAAAGCCTGGAAAAAAAGAAGAAGGTACCTGCCGGATTTGCAGAATTTGAATATATTCAGTGGCCCAGGACCGGGAAAAAAGATTTGCAATACATCTCTGGCATTGAGCCTCATGAAGCGATACTCGTTGATGATTATGCTGGCTATATTCATTATGAGCAACTTTTTCAGTGGATCAAAGTCGATGCATATGAAGATATTAATTTTCATTTTGATCGTGAGCTGCCCAGGGTTCTTGGTATTTTGAGAATGATTAAGCACAACACCATTAGCAAAGAATCGGTTTTAGAATATCTTGAGCCATACGTTGATAATCCGGGTTCCGGGATAAAGCGGGCATGGCTATACGGGTCAGTGGCCCAGGGCAAGGCAGATGCAGAAAGCATTATCAAGATTGCCATAGAGATTGATGATAAGGTAGACAAGAAACGGACTGAACAGCCTTTTGGCCGGGGTGTTATGGACCGGGCGCAAGGTGAGTTTGAGCGGTATTATTGGGGTAAAATGGAGTTAATTGCTTATCCTGTGTCTGACATTAATCTCAAAGAAGAGATTGATAATGGAATTCAAATTATCAATTCTTGGGAGCCTTTTAATGTTGTTTTTACCAGGGAACCGGACGGTATTGATATTCAATTTCCAGATATCCTTGGATGCCATGGATATTGCCCCGACGATGGCACCGATCACTTTAAAAGTTTCACATTACAAGCTCATGAGCCTGCCCAGCAGGCTTTAGAGGAATGGCTGAAAACCGCCACAGCAAACGACTTGCCAAGGGAACAATTGTCAGAAGAAAATTTAAGAAAGCAACATCCTGAATCGATGATCCAAGAAATTTGGGTGCAACTACCATGGAAAAAGAACAATGAAAAAGAACTTCTGGAACTCGCAATAAAAGTTTTTGAAGATCGAAAAACCGCTGAGAAGTGGCTCATATCAAAAGCCCCTGGACTTGGCGACAAAATTCCCATCGAATTTTCACGAACTCCAAGTGGCCTGGTGGAAGTCCAGCAACTTTTAATCCGGATCGAGGAAGGAATTTTCATATGACGACTGAAAATTTATTAAAAGAATTACAGGAAGAACGGATAAAATTTTCTAAAGCAGATCAAGAAAAGATGTTGAAGATAATCGAAGCCCTTCTTGAGGCCGGGATTTATCCCAAAACCACGCCCACCATGGAAAAATACGGATATACCCATCAGAATATGGTGCAGTATTGGGGCGCATGGTGGCACATCTATAGTGAGCCACACTGTTGTCCTCACTGCTTAGCAGATCTACGTGATCATGAATCAGGCCCACCCGGAAAAAGGGAGCTGCTGCACAAGCCGAAAGATGACCTTATCTGTCCAGATTGCCAAGAAATTGTCGGAAATTTATACAACACGATAAACTAAATATCTGGAGGATTTTTGATGGGAAAGAATACCGAGATTAATTTTTGGAGAACTAAGAAATATCAGGGGAAAATAAATTATATCACTTTATACCGTGAGAGGCTTCCTGGTGGTGATTTGGCTGAATTAAAAATAGAGTTCCCGGATATTCTGATTGTTGGTTTTTATGTTTTTTATTTTTCTGCACTTGAGACCAGGTCGGTGGAGAGAAGATTTGGCCTATTGGAAAGTTTTATGTCATCTTACATCACTCGTATCGACAGAAAAGCCGGAAGGATCGGGGCTCTCAGAAGGTGGTGGCATGTCCAAAAAATGATTGGGGAGAAGTCTTGTATCGACCGAGATAGGCCTGAAATCGATCTTGCTGGTGATGATGGTTGGAAGCCGGTGAATCTGTCAGATGACAGTTGAAAGATTGATTCTTGGGCGTGGGAAGAAATTGATGTCGATTTAACAAACGATTTGATTAACGGATAAGAAATCATGAAAAAAGACGGCGGTTTGGTCAGGAATTGGCAAATTCATCATTTAACGATCCCGCCAGATATGATTAGAGACTATAAGTGGCTGACGGATATGTATCCAGACATTCTTTACGATCCTGGGCCTTTAGTTTTTACCGGCACGATCGTCCACGATGCAGCGCAAAGATGGCAACCGGGAGATCATATGAGATCATCATATATCGTTGCTATTGACCGGGACAAAGGGGTGATCGAGACCCAAAATACGATTTATAAGGTTATCAACGAGGGTGGTGATATCTATCCGGACTTAGGGAATGGTATTCTAAAAATTTTTTATTAAAGCCCAAATGAGTAATAAACAGACTAAAAATGAAATTAGATGAGATCGACATAATCATTGAAGACGCTGTCGCTTCAAGCGCAATCGAAGGCTATATCACCCCAGAAAGAGAAAAAGAACAGTTGAGACAATGGTATCTCAAAGGTCTTTCTGCTGATGAAATAGTAGAAGAAATTAAAAAAGATATGGGGCTCAAATGATAAATTATGATGACCCAAAAATCAAAGACTGGTTAGCCGAAAATCCCACGCCAAAAGGCCATAAAGGCTTAACTCAAAGGTGTTGGCAAAATATCCGGAGAGGCCTGCAGAGATGTTTGAAAAACAAAAAGGATTTACAGGCTTGCATTAAATCTTGTCAAAAGAAAGATCGAATTGGTGGTGAAGTGTGGGTTCGGATCTTAACGGGCAAAGAGCCAGATCGGGTCAAAGAAGTGTTCACCATTGATGATTTCTTTGGGTTACCTAAAGAGGAGATGGCCTGGTGGGAAAATGTTGTCCAAAACCATCCTTTTTCCATCCTTTTTGCCAAAGAAAAATTTGATGGAATGCCCAAAGCAATGCAAGATGAAATTCGAAAAATTTTAAAATAAGGAATTAATTTTATGGTTTGTTCTGACGTTAAAAAATTTCCACATTATATCGACCAATTGGAATTAGACAAACAGCAACCACCATCATTATTGTCTTACGAAGACAGGCTAAAAGTTTACGACTCATTGCTTCCAGCTTGCCAGGAATTGGCAAAAAAAACCGAAAATAAAGAAATTACACATAATGTGTAAAATATATTACGCAAACCAGATTAACACACAATGTGTAATATTAAAAAAGGGGCGTGTATGTCAGCAAAACCTAAAAGAATTCGTTGTTTAACAGTCCTCATTGAAGCTCAAACAAGATTGATGAACGAATTAAATTTGTTTGATATCCAACATAATACTATTTTTACATGGCGTGGCAATGGAAACCCAAAGGATCAAAAAGACAAGACAGTTCATGGCTCTTTTTGCCAGGCAATTATTGCTCAAGAACTTTCAACAGAGGTGTTTTGGATTGTCCTTGTTGATCCTGGGGGCGATTCTGGAACATCGATTAGCAACTCAGCTCGGTGGATTATCCTGAAGGCTTGTCAACAATTTGGAATTGATATCCTAAATATCCGGGCCTTTGAAATCTATCCCTGGGAAAAGGGCCCTTCTTATGCAGAAATAATTTTGGGTGAATATCATTTCTTGGAAGGTTGCATGAAAGCCGATATTTCTTGGCAACCGTGTGATACTGGCGTTTTTGGGTCACTAAAAAAGATTGTTGAGATCGCCGGAGAGGGCGTGGTCGATCACGGATAAACCAATTCAAAATTTGATTTTATTTTCATAGAGCGTTTGCTTCAATTTTTTGTTTTCGATTTTCAAAGCCTTAATTTCTTCGTGTCCGGTAAAACAGATTTGGACGAGCTGGCCAATCTTGCCCAAACTAAAAAGGATCCAAATTAATAAAACGGTTTGTATGATTTCAATATAAATCATTATCATATCCTTTATAGATAAGGGGATCTCAAGAAAAGATCCCCCATGGGTAAACAATTATTATTTTTTCAGTCGATCATGTTTTCTCTTACGATGAGCTGCACAACAAAAATTTCCAACAACTTTAAGATCTGATGATAATAAAGGCCGGTCTCCCTGATAGATTTGATTCTAATCCTCTATTACCACGCTTATTTTATCTTTCACAACAGCAGGGTCGATATGCATACCATTTAATATCCTGACACTGGGGACAGAGTTAAAAGGGCATCAGCTAATATGACATAAGATGTGTCATATGTCATATATAAATCTTATTTTTTCAGTGGGTTATCTGTTTAAAAAAAACAAAAATAAGCCCCCCAAAACTGTCTTGCGGGTATCGAAGATAGGTCTCTTTTTGCAGATCCCTATGTGTTGAGTGTTTTCGAATGTCAAGAATCATATTTGATACATTGTTGCATCTGTGGTCAGAGTTTTTTTAGATTTTCAGGTAGCCAGTAGGCATCTCACTGCTGCCTTCAAGCTATCTTTATGCTATCCTCAAGCTATCTTTATGCTATCCTCAAGCTATCTTTATGCTATCCTCAAGCTATCTTTATGCTATCCTCAAGCTATCTTTATGCTATCCTCAAGCTATCTTTATGCTATCCTCAAGCTATCTTTATGCTATCCTCAAGCTATCTTTATGCTATCCTCAAGCTATCTTTATGCTATCCTCAAGCTATCTTTATGCTATCCTCAAGCTATCTTTATGATATCTCCAAGCTATCTTAAAGATATCTTTAATATTTAGATCACGGGGTTACAGTAACAGGTGCAAAAAGGCTACAGTAACAAATAAAATCCGTATTGAAAAAGGGTTACAGTAACATAGGGAGCATCAAAAAAATCAGGGGTTACAGTAACACCTTTACATCCGTACTCTAAAACCAAGTACACTTGTAAATTTCCGGTCATCAAAAAAATACTTTTTAGAAAAACAACTTATCAAAAAACACAAAGAAAAATTCGGATTTCAAAAATAAAATTATAGGGCATCATTATATTTTTTTGCTATTCAAATAAGAATTTGTGAAAATATGAGAATTTTTGGATTACCAAAAAAATTTATTGAAAAGCTTAACTGTGCTTCCATTTTTATGGAGAGGATCAGTTTATCTATCTCACTCGACTATTTTAATGTTTATTGATTCTCAATAGTAACTCTTTCCCAATCAAAATGACGTCGGCAATAATATAAATTAATACCGGTATCAATGTCCCAACCAAAAAAACGATATGAAGCGAAATAGAAAATATTGCATTTAGGTTGTTAAGCGGATATTTTAGAAGGAACAATTGGTACTGGTGTTGCAAGTAACCCCAGAAAATAAGAAAAGCAAAGTCCAATGCTATGGTTACCACGAACCGAAGGAACAGAAAAATTTTTCCCGTTAGAAATTTTTTTATCTCATTCATGGCTAAATTCCTCCACAGTTTTTTTCATTTTCTGCCTTCTCTCTCCGGGCAAGGCTATCAAATAGTTCTCAAAGGGAAGGTTTAGTTTTTTAACGCCCCAGCCCTTTAGTCCATTTGCGGTTGCATAGGCCACCATTTTAGACCATATTTCTTCTGTAACCCCATCCTCCTTTTTTTTGATGAAATTCCCGTTGTCGTCCAGGAGGGCATTTCCGTAATCATTGACTTTAATATCCCAGGAAACCATCTGAAGAGCTTTGGCAACATTGGCTTTTGTGGTGCTGGTGTTTGATGCAATGGTCTGCAGTTTGTCGGAATTGTTGCCCGAGGTGCCGTGCTGTCCACCGGATATCCTGTAGGGCGAAAGGGCTTCATGAATCTGGGCGGTGAGCTGGACATCTATTCCGGTGCCGCTTTGTTCAATTCCGTGGGTGGTGCCGTTGTTCAGTGCAATCCAGTCCGGAAAGATATTGTGGGCATTGAACACCTGGATGAAAAACAAAGCTTCTTCATCCGTGGAAAGCCCGAGGGTTCCATTGATTTCACCTACCTCTGTTTCGAGGCCGGCCCAATCGGGAACAAATGGATTGAGTTCAATGTTTGCCAGGGGGGTCTGGTCGTCGGGCATAAGCAGGGCAGGGACTACATCGGGTTGCTCTACGGCTATGACGAGCCGGAAACCTATGAAAAAGATTTTGCCCAAATCGATCTGTTTGATGATTTTATAACATCAGGAACAGGAGGGACATTGCTCCAACAGGTTCAGCAGGCGATCCTCGACCTTGAGCCCCTTCCCAATGACAAGGAAAAGAGACAATGGGTTGAGGGTAACGACCGGTCCATCAGTTTTCAGATTGCCCACAGCCGCCAGCGGGAGGTGGAGATCCTTCAGGATCAGCTCCTCCATAGCTTTGAAACGATTGAAGACCTGAATCCCAGGGATATCATCGTGATGACACCGGACATTGAGGCCTATGCCCCCCACATCGAGGCCGTGTTCGGTAATTTGTCGCCCATGGACCCAAGGTTTATTCCCTTTACTATTGCGGACAAGCCCAATAGGGAAAGCGTGCCCATGCTCAAGGCCCTTGAGAAGCTTTTACATCTACCCGACTCCCGCATGGCTGTCAGCGATCTCATGGATCTTTTGGAAGTACCGGCGTTTAGAGAACGGTTCGGCTTGGGGGAGGAGGAAGCAAAACTGATTTGTTTTCCCTTGATAATGAAAAGATTGCTCGGAACATTGCAAATTGTAAATTGCCTGTCTGGATTGGTATTGGTCATGAAATTGATACCAGTGTACTGGATTACGTTGGAAACCGGTCTTTCAAAACACCAACCGCTGTTTCTGAAGAATTAGTGGCCAGGTTCATCGAAATGGATCGACATCTCAATGAATCCAGAAACAGGCTCAAATCAACCTGGGATTATCGGTTTGAAGGGGAAAGGGCTTGGGTCTCTGAAGCAAAGACAGGTATTCGGGAAGGAACTCGAAAGCTGATTGATATTCTAAAAAGTGATTTGAAAAGCAGTGCTAATCAATTGGCGGTCAAGGTAAATACTCGGCTGGCAACTGAAAAGGGCATGGTATCTGTTTCGAAAAGCAGAATAATATCCTTACCGGAAAACAGGATCAAAGAATATAAACGGGATATCGGATATTTCAAGCATCGGTTCAACAAAGATAAAATTCTGGTCCAGCTTAAAAATGAACGAGCTGCCCTCCGAATTAAAAAATCAACACTGAAAGCATACGACCCAAAGACAAGTTTAGATAGGGGATTCTCTCTTATTTACAATAAGGCCGGCAAACTCCTTAAATCTGTTTCGGATATTTCCCGGAATGAAACGATAATAACTGAATTGGGTGACGGACGACTGACAAGTGTCATAGAAACAATAGAGGTGAAGACAAATGAACGAAATTGATATCTCAAAGATGACCTACGAACAAAAATCTGAAAAACTGGATGAAATATTAAACCGGCTTGATAGATCAGAAACGCCTATTGATGAACTGGCCGAGGATGTAAAATTAGGTGCCAGGTTAATCAAGGAGCTTGATAAAAAATTGAAGGCCGTTGAAACTGAAGTTAGGGATGCTTTTAAAGAATTAGAGGATCAAGAAACCTGAATGCAATAAATAGAAGTCTGACACAAAAGATATAGACTACCAGACTCGGTTTGATAGGGACCTTTAAATGGAAATAAGGATTATGTCTTCCAAAAATAAACGAACAATTGAACATTTCAAAGGTTGTATAATTGGTGGAGCAATTGGAGATGCGTTGGGTGCACCAATTGAATTCATGTCGATTGATCAAATCCGATCTAACTTCGGGCATCCTGGACTGACTGATTATTCAGAAGCATATGGTCGAAGAGGTTCCATTACCGATGATACTCAAATGACTTTATTCTCAGCCGAAGGTTTGATTTTATCAAAAGTCAGACAGGAATATCAGGGGGATAAAGGGGTAATAACTGCTGTTTACCATGCTCTTTTAAGATGGTTATATACCCAAGAAACAAATCGTCAAGATACTTTTCTTCAAAATCATGGTACCTGTTCAATTGTGGATGGAGTATTAACAGGCTATAAAGAACTTTTTTCATTAAGAGCGCCAGGGAATAGCTGTTTGTCAGCTTTGCATTCTGGGAGAATGGGGACTATTGAGAGCCCCATTAATGAAAGCAAAGGTTGCGGTGGCGTAATGAGGATTGCACCAGTCGGACTCGCCTACAATGATGCTGAAAAAGCATTTCAAATTGGTTGTGAATGTGCGGCGATTACACACGGTCATCCTACTGGTTATTTGAGCTCCGGAATTTTGGCTGCTCTAATTTCCATGATTCTTTCAGGAGACTCACTTGTATATGCAATTGATGAATCTATTAGGATTTTGAAAAATGAGAAAAATAATAGAGAGACATTAGAGACAATTGATAAAGCAATGGGGATGATGGGTAAAACAACTCCTGGACCTGGTGTCATAGAAGATATTGGGGCAGGATGGGTGGCAGAAGAAGCTTTGGCTATCAGTATTTATTGTGCATTAGTTGCCGGCGATGATTTTAAAAAAGGGGTTTTGCTTTCAGTTAATCATTCAGGCGATAGTGATTCGACTGGTTCTATTACAGGGAATATTTTGGGTGCGCTGTATGGGGGCGATATTCTCCCTAATTCTTGGGTGATAAACCTTGAACTAAAAGAGCTAATTGAAGAGACTGCTGGTGATCTGTTTGATCAGTTCGGACAGACAAGTTTAACATAAAGAAAAATTGAACAAAGAGATGTCAATCAGCGTCCAACTTTCAAGACTTTCGAAAAACAAGTCAGTGTGAACGTCAAAGATGGGCTTTGGTAATCTTGGGACTTGTGTAATCAGTTCGAGAAAATAATAGAGAGGCTTAACCTTGCTTCCACTTTTTCGGAGAAGGATCAGAACCGGATAAATGTGAAAAGTGGGATTGGTTTAATTGGAATGAGTTTCCAGAACCTTTTTTTTTGTCCTTGAAGAATTTATTGAATCAAGGGTTTAATCACTAAAAGTGAAGAAGAAGGACAGGGGGCAAAAAAATACTACCCAACGAAAAAAATGTTCGCCTGATGATGGCCATGGGATACATACTACACCATAGCGTTGCTACCCATGCACGAGGAACCGTTCTTTTCACCATTAAAAGCCCCCTGCCATCCTTCCATATATGACAGCATCTTGTACTGCGCTATTTGTAGGGCATGTCAAAAGGTGTGAAAAGATTATAAGATGAATGGACAGTAAATGACTTATTTAACAATCTATCAAGAAATATTTTCGAAATTATATAAATCAGGTTTCTCTGTATCAGAGGCTCTAATTACACTTACTCACAGGTATCTCGATGGTCAGCCTGCAAAAAAAGGAAAAAAAAAGCTAAACAAAAGAGACCGAAATGCTGCATTTTGGATGAGTCCCTTTTGGGCTGATATTTCTGATGAATTTTTTGCAACAGAAGTATTCTGTTTTGCCCTGACACGCTACCTTCAGCAGAATGAAGTTATACAAAACAATCTATTGCAATCTGTTTTAGATCGTTCTCCCAGCACACTTTGTCAGGCAGTAAAATATTCCCAAGTATTTCTTTCCCCAGATCAAAAACGATGGCAAGAAATTTGTAATCTAAACATGGCCAGCGACAATGAGTTTACTTTGTTGCTTAAAGACTGTGAAAGCATACAGCAAGAACAGAATAGATTCCGTTGTGGCATGAAAATGTTTGAGGATAAACTCGAACAATTATCTCCCCTTGATATACTTGTGTATGCAAGCCTTTATGCTTTTAAAAATTTAATTATTCCTTTAAGAGGGCAGACTCAGCCGTTGGGTGGTGTTGATGCAGAAGAATTGGAGGAGAACAAAGAAGCGATTGAGCAAATTTTGTTATGGAAACTTAAAAATAGTGACGATGAATCTTTCAATTTGACAGAACAAAAAATTGCAGAATCGCTTAAGAAACACATGGCCCCATTCCTGTTTCCTGACAAAACATCCACTTCTCAGAAGTTACGAGATGAATTTATATTAAAAGCATTCGAACAACTCGTATCTGCCCATATTAAGCTGAATAATTATAATTTAACTGTTGTGGATTGGTTCTGTTTTAATGAGGGATATAATTTTCCTGATGAAAAACCGGAACGAAGCCAATGGGTTCAAAATGGAAAAAAACTTAAACATCTTCATGCGTATTGGTTTCATAGAGCTTTTGATGACTTTGTTCTATCAGGGTTTTCGAAACAGCAATTTGGGCACTCAGAAAATGATGAATGGAATCGCTGGGCTTACCGACACAGAACTTGTAGTGTTGTCTGCTTGTGACACTGGATTGGGAGAAGTCCAAACAGGGGAGGGGGTTTATGGCCTAAGACGAGCGTTTGTCCAAGCTGGGGCAAAGAGTTTGGTCATGAGTATGTGGAAGGTACCTGATACTGAGACCATGGAGTTGATGGTTCAATTTTACAAAAATATCAAATCCGGAATGAACCGCTGTCAGGCCCTGAGGCAAGCGGCTTTACATGAAAAAAAAATAATTATAAAACGGTATAAGAAAGATAAGCCATCCTATTGGGGAGCATTTTTATTTTTAGGTGAATCCTGATCCCCTCCCGTTATATCAAAAAAAAGTAACATCGTATATCCTTACACAATTTTTTCGGTCCAATTTGAAAATTTTGGAATTTTATTTTTTTGACACCGATTTTATAAGAGTAACTGCCCCTTTTCAAAAATTGGAAAAATCGCCTGAGACATGGATACTTTCCTGAATTGCTGTTGTATATAATGCAAAAATGGTTTCTCCAGCACCCCATCCCAAAACAAATCAAGTCACTTCCCCATTAAGATCCGCTCCATTTTAACCACCCCAATTTCCAAAGTCTCCACGCCCGAACCAATTCCTTGACAATACCCCATCAAAAATCTTAAACAACATCTTTAATAACAGAAAGATCCGTTAATAATAACAAGCGCATAATAAAGTGTTGAAATAGGATGAAAAATGCCAAAAACTTATGGGGATAACATATTTACAGCACAACATCATGCTTTACTTTTTACAAGTATTTCAAAGGAGATCATTAACAAAATCGGTGAAGAAAATGGTGAAAAATTAATACGTCAAGCTGTTAGAAAATATGGTCAACAACGTGGAAAAAGAATGGCACTTCGAGCCAAGAAAAATGGCCATGATTTAACCGTTGCTAATTATTTTGCCTATGGGGAATGGGAAGTACCAAAAGGTGAGATGGATTTTAAACTGATCGAAAAAAAACCTGACGCCCGTTTAAATATTTTCAAATGTCCATGGCACGCTGTCTGGAAGGAAAATAACCTTTTAGAATATGGAAAATATTTTTGTAAAGAAGTTGATACTGCTCTTGTTAAAGGCTTTAACCCAGATCTTGAAATAAAAGTCAATTCAACTCAAACCAATGGGGAAGACCTTTGTGATTTCGTTTTCAAGGATGCAGAGATCACTTTTTTTAAACTTCTCGATTTGGTTTATAAAAAAAAAGTTAAGCCAGGTGCTTCTGCAATTATGCCTTGGGAATATCATGTTAGTCATCTGTTTAAAACTGTTGGAGAAGTCATCAAACATGAATTGGGGGCTGCGGCAGATGAAATAATGGAAAATGCCCTGACTGATTTTGTTAAATTCTCTTCAAAGGACCATATTGAAATCATTAAAAGATATTTGGACACTGATTTTGATAAATTGCCACAATAGAGTCATAACAACCATATACCAAGCAAGCCCATATAGGAGCACTACCCCTTGTCAGCACTCACCAAAATAACAATCATTGAAAAAATATCAGAAGAGATCAACCAGTCGCCTCCCCAGGCAAAAGATATAATTGAACACCTCCTTGAAATCATGAAATCCACATTGGCATCTGGAGAAGATGTTATGATATCAGGATTTGGAAAATTCCAGGTTAATGAAAAGGCACCGAGGAAGGGAAGGAACCCGGCAACTGGTCGAGAGATGATACTGGATAAGAGGCGGGTTGTTACTTTTAAATGTGCTGGGATTTTGCGGGATAGGTTGAATGAATAACGAATTGAAAGGGCAAGGACAATTTAAGCATGACAACTGACAAAAAAATAAAATGTGAGAACTGTGGTAATCCGACTCCTTCATATAACACTGTCTGTTTATCCTCAGAGGACAACTTACAAACCATTTGTCTGAAATGTTACAACAAAACTATTGCAGGCGCCTTAGGTGAAGATTATCAACACATGGATTTTGAACCGATAATCATAAAAGACTCCGATGAGATAGAACATAAATTCCATTTTCTCCATAGATTGTTGGGCCATATACAAACAATAGAATCCTTTGAGCTCGTTGAAGGTTCTCCTGGCGGTTATGAATTCAACGTTATTGGTGATCCAGAAGAAGATTTGTTTGAATTGTTTACAAAATTATATGAACGAATGAAAAGAGCCTTGAATAAAAAACACATCTATCGGGATGAAGGAACTCGGTCATGGCAAATAACCGATAAAGATATTGTTCACGGTCAGATTTCCTGTGAGCATGATTCTTCAGATTTTGACAGAATCCCAATGGTAATAATTGATGGAAAAGAAATTTCCTGGAAAGATTTCGGTCAGACGCTCATGACTTATGAAGGGTTTAATTTTAAGTTCCAGATATTTGATCGCAGCGATGAAATGGATTGAACTGCTAAATGAATGACAAACATAAATCCACGACCATAGCAGATGCAGTTATAGTTCATAGCGAATGAATTGATACCAATTTTCATATATATGTAGCATCCATTTTTATAGCAGTTGTCCAAAAATCGTCTTCGATTGTTCTTACTTTTTCGATAATTTTTTCACATGTTTTTGCGGTAACTTTATTGAACCCACAATCAAGTTGTTTGATTAAATTTTTCACAGTGAAGTCGCAATTTCTTCCCACGTGGTTTTTTGTTACTCCCCAGCATGTTTCTATCGGCTGTAATTCTGGATGATATGGTGGTGTCCTTAGGACCGTATGCCCGAAAAATGCGGCGATTTCATCAATTGCATAGACCGGTTCAGGAGCCAACTTTCTTAAGATTTCAATCAGTTCCGGCTTTAAACAATCATTCTGGCAATAAATTTTATTTTGCTCCAGCCAGTCCTTTATCTTCTTTTTAGAACTCTGGTGTGTTGGTGGGGAATGTTCTGAAAGAAGATTGTGGTATGAGGCATTATCCATGATTATCAATGATTTTTCTGGGATATTTGGAAGGAGCATTTCTGTAAACCATTTTTTAAACAAATCCCAATTCATTTGGCCGTGATAATCTCCGGTCTTTCTAGTGCTTTTGAATACGAGTTTAGCTCCGGGAACCCAACCGTTTTTAGTGATTGCATTCATTATTATGAGGCGCTCTCCTTTACCTGTGGGCTTTTGTACCCAAGGGCCATCCTCGCCATAATACCATATAAAGTCATTACTATGATTTTTATTAACATACGACTCATCCAAATAAACTTCAGGGCGTTTTGTTTCAGAGGAAACTTCAGAAGATCGGTTGTTTCTCATCTTGCGCAAGTAGCGCTGTCTTGCGGCAATCACATGATCCTTTTCTTTTAGGTGCTGAGATCGAGTTCCCTTTCCGAACTCAAACCCCCACCTATTGAGGGTTCTACCCAATGTTGTTTTGTGATATGATTCGTCAGGGTATTCGTCTCCTAAGAATGATTGGATGTCAGCAAGCGTTATATATTCTCCATTACTATTAGCGGTTCTAATGTACGAGCGGACAAGTGCTTGATGTGATACATCAAAAACATGAGCAGGCCGACCCCGCATCTTTATAGGATTATCGAGTAGATTAGGATCTCGATTGTAATCCGCCATAACCCTTTTAACAGTAGCTGTGCCAATGCCCAATGCATCCGCAGTCCGTTTTGTACTCGGTTTTTTTGGTATCAGTTTATTGTTGTCAAAATATTGTTTCGTTGAAACAATAAGTTTCTTTGTTTCTGGAAGTAATGCTTTCCCACGAGATGATATCATTCTCTATAATTTCCCCAAGTTGAGTGGTTTGATTTAGGAATAGAATATCATTCATTTATGCTTTATTCAAGTATCAATTCATCTGCTACGGACTATAATACCCTTCTATCTGATCTCTCCATTGAAACAAAGCATCAAATTAAGAATTCAGGTGAAGACGGATTAATCAATTTTCATTTTGGTCTTGGGATGGGTATAAGAAATGAATTCGGGCTGTGGGAGAAAGATTCCAAACTTTATGAGAATTGCAAAGAGTCTTCAGGCGATCCGAATCTCGATATTGACACCGCCTCTGAAATGATAATCAAAGCTCTCTGGGACAGGTTACAGAAATTTCCACCGCCAA
This sequence comes from Desulfoconvexum algidum, assembly GCF_055382125.1. Taxonomy (NCBI): domain Bacteria; kingdom Pseudomonadati; phylum Thermodesulfobacteriota; class Desulfobacteria; order Desulfobacterales; family Desulfobacteraceae; genus Desulfoconvexum; species Desulfoconvexum algidum. Next base: position 2,514,167 of record NZ_AP042394.1, read on the forward strand.
AATTAGTTAGGGATGGAACTTATTAACCATCGAAATTTTTTTTAGTCTGCAAACCTTCGAGCCTACTCAGCCCATCCCAATCATCTAAGATAGGACTTCTTTCTCTTGGGTCTTTGAATCCAACCTCTTCGAGAGTCCATTGATTTCTTCCAAATTGACATGGTCCACATGCAGTCACCAAATTGGTGGTATTATTTGTGCCTCCTCTACTATGTGGAAGAACATGATCAAGAGAGGCAGCTTGAGAGTGAAGTGCGCTATGTCTTTCATATTCGCTTGATACCCAATGAGTTTCGATTGGAAAACGCTCAATGAAAATTTTTCGTGCTACTCTGGAAATAACTTTGGTGCCACAATATCTGCATCTCCATCCATCTCTATCGAAGATTTTTTGTTCTGTTCGATTTGTCGGCATTCTTTTCTCAACTCTTTGATCCTTAGGAATAACGTCCTTCGGTTGTGAAGACTGCCAATGTATCACTGGGTTTGTATGACCAGCGATGAGTCTGTAAAATTGTTTGATCTCTGGCATGTCAGCTTTAACAAGCAAGCTTGCAGCTAATTCTTGATCATTTTTTAACAAGGCATTTGCAGCAAGATCTAATAAGTTTACCGCTCTGTAAATCTCTGGAATTGGATATAAAAAACTGTTACGCATTTGTTTTGTTTCTTTCCTTAACAATTAAGTTCTACTGTTTTTTTAGTTTTGCTAACCCAAAGATATCTGATCGAATAACACTTAATGGATATCAAAAAATGCTTATCTCTATCAACATCCTTTTAAACCTTCCGACAAAAAAATAGAAACATGGTTAACCTTCTGAAATAGGGCTCATTTGAGCAATTTCACAAAAGACATTTTTCCTTTATCCCAAATAATGCCCAACCGTAAACCTCATATCCTCGTCCAGATCATCTGTACCTGACAACCACTTTAAATAATCTTTGGGAATATCCCTGAATAGCTGTCCTTTATGTTTCCCAAAATACATTCGACTCAACAAAACCGGTTTACTTGAAATATCCATCATTTTGTTATCAACAGCAGCGGGAACGATATCCTTGCTCATCTTTATAAATAATCTCTCAAACAATTTTTCAAGGACCAGAATATCCCCCAGGGCATCATGGGCGGTTGCTTCAATTTGAATGCCTAGATAGTATCTTAGATATTGAAGCTTGTATTTGGGAATAACACCATTCGGATCCAGGTGCCTGGCCAACTTCAATGTGCAGATCACCTTTTGGGGGTGGATACCTTCCTTGACGAGCATATCAACATCAAATTTAGCATTGTGGGCGACAAGTATATTGGTATCATCATTTAATAAATCGACCAATTTTTGATATTCAGGGGGAGTCCTTAAACGCTGGTTTGTCTGCCACCATTTCATTCGTAATATGATGGATACTCATTGGTTCAATGGCAATTGGTAAAGGTGGTTTGAATAATTCGTTTACAATTTCACCAGTGTCGAGTTTATAGGCGAGTTGGCATAATCTGTCTTCTTTTTCAGTTCCGGTTGTTTCTGTATCGAGAAATATGAACACTGTGGCTCCGATCAATTATTGGTTTCAGGCTTTGGCTTTAAATTTCAAATGGCGCATGGTCATCATATATAACAACATTTTCAAAATGAGAACTAAAATTTTCTCCTGAAAGAGTATGAATTGGGACTAATTTTTTTGGTTTCAACGCTTTAGCAAGTTTTTTCAAATCATTTAGATAAGCATGCCCGCTCACATGGACATGAACAAGCTCAGCATTATATTCATTGCAGAAATCCTGGTGATAACTATCTTTATCCAAATATCCTTTCCACATTGAAAAAATATATTTAACATTTTCAAAGGGAGTTTTTTTAATTAGAATTTTTGATATTTTTTTCAGGGCACTAACAGGTAACTTTAAAACCATCTGTTCCCTTTGATCTACAATTTCATCAATTTCGATTTTACGGGTTTTATATTTATACAAAATGCTCTTATCAAGATGATCTACAATATTCTGTGCATGCCCTCTGATATAAAAAACCCTAATATTGTCACCATCAAATGGTGGTAATCCAGGGGTTATCTGTTTCAATTGATCAAGTAAATAATAGGTATAAAGATCTAAAACCAGAGTTTTTTTACTTTTTCTCGTAGCTTTATATAAGGATACAAGTCTATCGACATTGCTACCAGCAGCCATTATTAAAGACACATCTTTCTGTTTTGAAAATATATTAAAGAATTCTTGCTCGACTTCCTCCTCATTTTCAAATCCAACTTTATGCTGTCCACCGAGCGTTGTTCCTTCCATTAATAAACAGTCTATATTTGATATGGGTTTTTCAACGATCCTTTCCAAAAGTTTTGATTTTCGACCATGTCCTCTGAAGTCACCTGAATAAAAAATCTTCTTGTCATCAACTTCTACTAAAAAAGAGGAGGCATCGTATCCAGAATGATCCATGAGATATGACGTTATTTTGAAAGGACCTAATTCTACAGGACGCCAATGTTTGAATATTTTATAGTTTTCAAAAAAAATCTTGCTTTGAGGTGGATAAAAAACTCTTCCTATTTCAATCAACGAATGAGTCCCTTTACTTACAAACACAGGAATTTCTGGATGGATATGATTCAACAAACCACAATGATCTATATGGGAATGTGAAATAAAGACAGCGAAGATATCCGGATTGGTATCCTTATATAAACCTTTAACATCAGGCAAAATTCCATTTTCTACTGATGGTTTTTCCAAAGCATTTTGATTTAATTCTCCACCGCCTTTCTCCATAAGAGGGGTACCGAGATCGATTAAGATTCTATGAGAGTTGGATTTTATCTCAACACAACTGCCGCCTATGGTGTGAGTACCCCTATGGATTATTATCTGTGGCATAATTTGACCTTGTTAATTATTCATAAGGACGAAAGCTAAATTTAATAGACTTCGGATCATTATAATCCCATTCATATTCTACAACATCAATTTTCTTTTCATGATATTTCGAAATTGTATCTTTTTTTTCCCTTTTATTTGATGGCCAAATCAACATTTTTTCAATATGGTTGGATATTTTTACTTTTCGACCAGTGCAATTTGTTAATAATTTACCAAACTCATTTTTGAATTTTAAAATTTCGTCACAAAATAATTCAAGTTGCTCTATCAATCTTCCTTGAGATCTATCGGATTTGAGTTCAATTAGGACCGGAGTGGCTTCGCCATCTTTTATCCCGAGCGCTAATATATCGCAACGATATGTTGGTTTATGATTATTATCACCTAAAGAGACTTCATCTAAAGAAAAAATTAGTTCATCATATTTATTGTTAAGGTTTAATATAGAATTTAGATCACCATTATTCAAAAGAGCTTGTTTAATAATCAGGCTTTGTATTCTACGTTCCTTTTTTTGTTTCCAAACATCTTCACTTAATGGAGTTGGAATTTTCCTAAAATGGATCGCAATGGTTGATAATTCATTAGAACCTTTATCAGAGAAACCGATCAAAGGTGTTTTATCATTTAAAGAAACTGCTCTCAAATCTTCACCTCTTATACGAATATAGCAATTCTCATTAAGTTTTTCTTTTTTTAAAAATTTATAACGTTCTTCTGCTTTTTTAGCCATTAATCCAAGACGGTAGACTATAATTTCATCACGTGATTTACTTTTATTCATTCTCATTCCTTTTCTTAAAGAGTAACAGAAAATGATCAACGGCAAGTATTTTCCCATACGTATTTTAAATGACGTCGATCAAAATATAATTGTTAAATTCCAAAGACAGTCATAACACAAAGCAATATTAATCAATAATATTTTCCATCGGGAAACCCATAATTATCTTTTTTGACTGCTATATTTTTTCACACAGGACTCATGCCTTTTTGTCAATTATAATAATCTGTTTGGTTGATTGACGGTGCAGTTTTCTCAAAAATCACCCTCCGCAACTTGCAAACAGATTATTCCCATTTCACGCCATTTATTGACCATACTGTTCCTATCTTCGAAAACCATTTCGACATCATTTATAAAATTAGCAATAAGTTCTGGCTTTACCAAAGTATCATGTCTGGTATCGCCATCTGGACGCATATGCAAATCATGATGGTGGACAGACAAATCATTTTTGATGAGCCAATTCATTGTCTTACCCCGTGTTTTTTCAAACCTCCCAGTCACAATTTTTATTTCACATGAAGATTTTTTTAACAATCTGAATATATCCGCTATTGGTTTGTTGACAGCATCCTCATCACAAGCCTCAAAAAAAGAATCCCAATCTTTTGGCAATTGTTTTAAAAATTGCTTTCTATCTCCCACTATTGATAATGTTCCATCTAAATCAAATACGACCATAATCACCTGCCCGAATAATGTCTTTTGCACCATACAAATGCAATAATTCAACTATATCTGTCGAGTTCTCTTCGTATGCCATATCAAGAATTGTCCTTCCATCATTATTTTTAATATTTGGATCAGTGCCATACTCCAGCAGCAATTTAATGATTTTTTTATCAAGGGAGCTAACCATGAAAATTGGAGTATTTCCATTCGCATCTACTCCATTGACATCTGCGCCTTGGTTGATTAACAGCTCAATAATTTTAACATTTTCATGGTTAACCGCCAAATGTAAAGGCGTTTGTCCGAAATCATCCTTTGCATTTATATCGACTCCTTGATCAAGCAAATTTTTAACACCTTCTATATTTTCATTTTCGATTTCGTTGCATAACATTAGGAAAGCACCCTCCAATTGGTTTTATTATTCTGTTATGGATGAATGGTGATAATCTCGTGGTTAGGAATTGGATCATTACGTTCCGAACCCGGATTTACAACATCCACACCGAAGATGTGATCTTTTTTGGCAACTGGATTTTCAACATGACCACAAAAAATATAACGTGGTTTGATAATTCCTTCAGACAGAGCATCATAAATTTCTTGATCGCCCAGATCTCTATGGTCCTTACCTTCTATAACTATTGAAGTCGCTGTTTTATAGGGAGGAACATGAGTTAATAAAATATCACAATCATAAAAATCAGATAGATTGCCACCAAGATAAGGTATACAGCCAAATTTAATTCCTTTAAAAACCCGAATTTGATTGTCAGTTGATAGTTTCGAATTCTTTATGCTATTTAACCACTCACATTCCCCAAAATCGTCCAGGTCATGATTACCACTGCAAATAAATATTTGTTTATCAAACGTTTTTATCCAGTTGGTTACCCATTTCGTTTGTTCCTCAAATCCATTTAAACGAAGATCTAAGAGGTCTCCGGTTAAACAAAGACAGTCATATGTATGTTTCTGAGATTCGATCCACTGGAATTGTGACTTCATAAAATGTAAATCCCCTGCTACAAGAACTTTCATTATACCCCTTTGTGATTTTTGAATGGTTTAGTAATAGGCTAACATGGATTGCCATTCTTAAAACAAATGGTTAAAAATTTCATAGACGCTTCAACGGATCATTCACTTCTCGTCATCGGCTTCCCATCTGGAGGTTTCTTTCAACTCATCTGCAAATATTTCATTGAGGTTAATAAATTTTTTAACCTCCTTAAAAAAGGTATCTTTATCTATTCCAACATTTTCATAAATCGGAAACGTTGCTATCGTCTCGATTAAAATTGTATCGATCATTATCTGCGTATTACCTGATGGGTCTAATTTTAAATACGGTTTAGCCCTATCATCAGAGTTTATTAGTTGAACGAGGGCACTTATTCTATTAATTATAGAATGGAATTTAAATTCACATTCGTCCTTGTCAGCTCCTTTTAGAACAGCTCCGCCGGATTCGTTCATGGGAGCATCATTCAAACTAAAATTTATATTTTTACCGGACTCCCCAACCAGTATAGTCTGATTTTTATTTTCAAAGCTATCAAGAACCATTTTATATATCATCTCTACATTACTTATTTGCATTGCGTATTGAAGTTCTTCAGGTTTAACAGGAAGATATTGAATAATCATTTTTACCTCCAAAATTTTTATGAGTTATGGATATCCATTTCAAGAACGGAGCCAAGTTGAAAATAATTCAATAAAAATATTCTAACTCTCTATAATCATATATTTTATCATCTTATTCGATTTCATGAGTTTGAGTTGAAAATATTGAAATAATATTAATTATTGACATTCAATAGCATAAATCAACATAGTGCCATGTGTTTTAAAAATATTTTTGACAATCTACAGAATGAAAGGGAATGGATATGGAAATAAACCTTATATGGCCCGAACTTGCCTTTATTAAATCGATAACAAAAGATCCTCTAACGAAAAAATCGATAGCTGGAAAATTAATTCAAAAGAATTGTCGCATTATTGAATCGGGAAGAAGTCGACTTCTATGTAATCTCCAGGAAAGATTAAAACAAAGGACATTAACAAAATTAAGAATATTTGTACCCCATATCTATGAAAAAGAACATGTGCAGATAAGGGCAGTAATTATCAATTTGTTTGAAAAATTTAATAATCTTAAAGTTTCATGGTTCCTTTTGAAAGATGACCCTGACACAAAAAAAGTGAGAAATCTTTTCCATCAAGGTTTTGAAAAACTGCATTTTTATGAATTAGAAATGAAAGATATCAAAGATGTTAATAGTAGAGATATAGAGGCTCGCTATTGCCTAACCAGGGCATTTCTCGGAAAAGTTAAAAAATCTGAAAAAAATGAAGTTGAAATCAAATTTGATATCGATGAATTAAAAAATGCCATCAAAGTTTACGTCGATGAGAAAGAATCGGATATCAAAGTTTCTGAGTATTTCAAGGAAAATATGCCTGGCATCGAAGGTTTTTCTAATCCGATGAACGAGTTAAAAAAAAGGATACATTCAATTGCCGATACTGAGCTTAATGTTTTAATAGATGGCGAGACAGGGGCAGGAAAAGAAGGGGTAGCTTTTTTTATCCACGATTTGAGCAAAAGAAAAAACCATAAATTTGAGGTAATCAACTGCGCACTTTTCACTGAAAACCATCTTGTTTCTGAATTATTTGGACATGTCCCAGGAGCTTTTACTGGTGCTTCACAAAAGGGTAGGTCTGGTTTAATTGAAGGACTTGATAAAGGGACATTATTTCTTGATGAATTGCCTGAAATGTCATTGCAAGGTCAAGCTATGCTTTTGCGGTTTTTGCAGGATGGAAAAATCAAACCGTTCGGTGCTGATAATTATAACAACAAAAAATATGATGTCAGAATAATTTCTGCCGGTCAACCTGAACTGTTAAAAGAGAAACTCAGAGAAGATTTGTGGTATCGAATTGCAGAGGTAAAGATCGATGTCCCACCCTTAAGAAAAATAAAAGAGGACCTGATGGCTCTTGTGGATCATTACCTTTATAAAAAAATGGCAACATCGGAAAAGCGGTATGAAGTTCAAGATTTTTTTATTAGAAAATTATCGTTATTCCAAGAATATAGTTGGCCAGGAAATATTAGACAATTTCTTGCTTTTGTAAAAAGACGTTTTGAGATTGGAGAAACCGAAGAAAGCATAATTGAAAAAGAACTTAAACTTTTAAAAAAAGATGAACTTCGAAAAGAAATAAATGATAGAAAAAATAAAAAAACTCTTCGAAATTTTATGAAAGATTTTGAATCTCTGATAAAAAAACATAGAGATGGTTTGCCCACTTCTGAGGATGTGAAATTGAGTTATACCTATTATGTATCTGAAGAACTTACTCCTGAAAAAACCCAAAAACAGGTTGCTGATAAACTAAAAATAAAAGAGGCAACCAGAACAAAACAGTACAAGCAATATTCTCAAAGAATAACGCAGAATAAATAAACGCTTTTAATTTGAGGATACAATTCCCTTGAAATTAGTGATATGTCTGATTCAAGAATAAATTAACGGTTTGTAACAATAAAAATATAGGATGACTTCAATGAATTTCACTGCCATAGACTTTGAGACAGCTACTGGGAAACGCCATAGTGCATGTGCTGTAGGAATGATAACTGTAGAAAACGGCAAAATCATAGATAAGTATGATGCTCTCATACAACCACCGAATAACGAATATTCTTGGTATAATACCAACGTTCATGGAATAACCGAAGATGACACCGCGAATGCTCTATTTTTTCCTGGTGTTTACCCTGAAATTAGAAAACGCCTTGCTGGGAAAACCATAGTAGCCCACAATGAAGCATTTGATAGAAGTGTTTTACAAAAAACGATGGAATATTATGATTTGGATTATTCAGAATTGAATATATCAAATCAATGGGAATGTACCCTAAAAATATACAGAGAAAAAGGTTATAATCCAGCATCATTAGATGTTTGTTGTAAGAGACAGGGAATAAAGCTCAATCATCATGAAGCCCTATCAGATGCGAGGGGTTGTGCAATGCTTTTTCTTAAACATAATATTTAAAGCAGAGCATATAAGGCAATTCAAAGATTACAGAACCGATAATCTCATTGTGGTTGTGATTAAAAATTGTGCACCTGAAAGAAGAGTTTCAATATCACAGCTCCTCTTTCCCTTCCCGCGCCTCTTCTTCGTCCCTTTTCTCAGCCATAGTATCAACCATATCATTAAACAGATGAATTGCTTCCGGCGAACTTATGCTGTTCTGATCAATCTTTACGCACAACCCAATTTTTAAAGCATGAAGGATCTGAAGGGGAATATCTTCCGGATTTTTATCCACCATTGAATTAATATGGTCCCAAGCTTGAGGGTTATTGCAGAAAGTTGAATCATCATCTGCGTATAAAGTCAGAGAAGACACCAGCAATATCATTGAAATTATAATTAATTTTTTCATAACTGGTTATTTTTTAACCATTGGGTTTGTTCGTTTTTTGCTTTTTTATAAACTGATTCATGAAGGTGGTTAAATACATCCCTTGCGGTTTCAAAGGTTATGGTGCCAGCTTCAATCTTTTTACAAAAACCTATTCTTACCGCATGAAGCATCTGAATATCCATGTCGTGAGGATATTTTTGGACAAGCTCATCCCATTCTTTCCAGGATTCTTTATCGTGACAGTAATTTTTCTCCTGATCCTGGGCAAAAATAGGTGCGCTTAAAATAATGAAAAGAAAAATTAAGATTATTTTTTTCATACCCCCCCCTTATATTTATTTCTGGTCCTCCTCAGGCGACGCCCAAATGATATGACTTGTATTCACAAAAAGAGTTTTATGTTTAACAGGATTATCCAAATCAGATTGATGAATGGTTGCATTTGATAAAACCAAAAATGGCTCTCTACCACTCGCAACAAGGTCACTCAATCTGTCATATGGTGGATCTCTATTGAGATTGATCTGTCCGTTGACCTGCGATCCATTAATGAGTTGAATCCTGATTATACGGTCTTTAGTCTCTTTGTTTGGTGATATTTCATATGTTGCTATGTCTTCTGTCATAATATGATCCTTTCTTGTCAGGGTTTACAAATACCACAGGGTCTATATTCCGCTTTAATCGCTGATTCTCTGTCAGGGAATATTTCTGTGCAGTTTTTACAATTGAAATGTTTGCAATCTGGTCTATGAAATACATGAGAATTTATATTCCCATGATAAGCACTTAAAATATTATAAGTAGTGGTACTTGATTTGCCTTTTCGATAGTCCCAGGGTGGTGTAGGATTTTTATCAATCCATAACCCAAGTTTATTTTCCCGGGCTTCGTGCTCAAGTTGTAACCAATCATTACAAAAAGGTCCTTTGCAATATCTTTTGTATACCCAAGCAAACCCATTTTTAATCAGCTCTTGATTCAAACATTTGTGGTCGACATACACTACGCCAACTGTCCTTCCATATCTGTCTGTATCATAAGCAACGACCTTAACCTGCTGATTAAAGGCCATGTCTGAAGTGAATTTTTTTGCTTTCTGGCCAAAGTCCTGTTTTTTCTCGGGAGTATCAACGCCGTATAGTCTGATTTTATATTGTTTGAAATTTTGAAGGACTGTTATGGTATCTCCATCAGCAATACCCACAACTTTTCCCTGGATGGTGGATTGTGCATGAGAAAGGCCGGCAAACAATAAGCAAACCATAAGATACAATAGGGTGTGATGGAATATTTTTAATCGTTGATCAAGCATGATGAAATTCCATGGTTGAATTGGTTGTGAACTTAGATTTTAAAAAGTTTACTAAGCATAGAAGGACTTGTCAATACGGTTATAAGAATGATTCCTCTGTTGCATAGCTTCCATATTCCTGGTATTGGATTGGCCTATTGAACAAATAAAATCAGGATAAAAATGACAGAACAAGTAGATCCAAAAATTTATGGCCTTCCATCACGAACCGTTTTAATGAAAAGAGATTCAGGAAAGTTTACCTTGGTCATGAATCGGAAAAGTAGGATTATCATGAAGGATGCCCTTACCATTATAAAAAAGATTGAAAAAATAAAAGAAAAAATAAAAGAAAAAATTCAAGGCGCTTCGGTAGTTTTACAAACAAACGCCCCTGTTTGCAGTAAATCAATTAAATTTTTGGAAGAGAATGGCGTTGATGTTGTTTTAAAAAATACCTGACGACAACTTAAAACCGTTATAAGTGAGAAAATATGGACAATTCCAATATTACAGAACCGATAATCCCGCCGATGCATAGCGATCCAAATCTGAAGTCGTACCGGTGTCCCCATTGCGGGAAATTTCTATTCAAAGGAAACGTCAAAAAGCTGAATATGGTGTGTCATCATTGTCAGAAAATGATAAGTGCTGATGGTAATGATCTAATCAATCCAACGCAAACCAAAATATAACAATCCAATTCCTTTTCTTCTAAAACAAAATTCTCTATTGATTGACAGAATATAGCTGAACATATATTCAATTATATCAGTTTCTGTCTTAAATTGGGAAACGCCACTGATATCTGCCATTTCAAAATATTATCATTGAATTAGGGGGAACGATGGACAAGTCATTAAAACCTTATAAGCTCTCGGTTACGCCAGGATACTATGATGCTCAGGGTAAGTATGTTCAGAATAGAAACGACTTACCAACTGATGCCCCAAGGAATCAGTGGACTGCAAAAATTGGTTCAATTGGTGATGCTATAGAAAAAGCAATTGATTGTGGGGAATATACAGTAAAGGAAATTGCATACTTGGCAAGCACTAAAACGAATAAGGTCTACAGTCATATACAATTTTTAAAAGAAAAAAAATTTGATGTGTTGAATGAAAATGGAATTATAAAATTCAATGAATAATTCTCTGTAGAAATCAATTCTCAATTTCATAATTGGATAACAATGAAAAAATACGCAATCATTTTGCTTTTATTCTTTATACCATATGTACCTTCCTTCGCTAACGATACCCCCAATATCCACCGCACCAAACTATTCACATATGGCGGTCTTCCAGTTGCCCAAAATGTAAGGTCTGATTTCACAATCCTTGTCAACACAGGATATGCTGTTGGTTATTCTGAAGAACTAAAAAATCCCTTATGGGCGGTATATCGATTGGGGAACAAAAAAACTGAATCAATCCAGGAATGGGAACGCCCTTGGACCTTTTCTGTTGATGCCAGGACGGATTCTAAAGTAACCCATGATGATTATACCAGTTCCGGATATGATCGAGGGCATATGATCCCAAATTTTGCGATGATGGAACAGTATGGACAAATGGCACAGGTTGAAACTTATTTAATGTCCAATATTTGTCCACAATCACCTTCATTAAACCAAGGTATTTGGAAACATCTCGAAACAAAAATAAGGGATGAAATTTCTCAAGATGATACAACGAATAGACAGGTTCATAGTGTTTATGTAATAACCGGTCCCATATTCAGAAAGAATCCACCTGACAGATTAGAATCTGGTGTTGCTATCCCTGATGAATTTTATAAAATTATTGCTTTCAAAAAAGGTTATCGAGGTACTTTAAAAGCTGTCTCGTTTATTTTCCCTCAGGCGCCTGAGACTAATGATTTTATGGATTATGTAACAACGATTGATGAAATTGAAAAACTGACTGGATTGGAATTTTTTCCGGAGTTGAGTGTTAGGAAGCAGAGAAATTTGGAGAGCAAGAAGCGGGGACTGGGATTGGAGGAAGTGCAATAGATGATTTGATTTTACTTCATGTAGGAACAGACTTCAAAACTAAATAATCGCTTTTTCCCAAAACCATTCCCCTGATTGATAAATACCATGAGTGCTCTTGAGGAACGCTAAGGACTAAATTCTATCCAGTCTATATTAAACAACCATCCAGACCCCCTGCCAGAAAATTTTAATGTAACATATTGTATCCCGGTAACATTACGTGTCAAATTACAGGATACAATTTTCCATTTTTCCCAATCGCCTGTACTTCTAACTACACACTTGCCAACAAATCCTTCATCTGATGTGTTGATTCGTATATATCCTCCTTTTGTATTGCTTGAAACCCTTGCTTTAAATGTTCTTATGCCTCCTTGTCCAAAATCGACAGGGCCATATTTAGCCCACCCTCCATTTTCTATCCAACCCAAACGAGCCCGCTTTTTGGACCCACTTTTAATATAGTCATTTGCTTTATATAATTCCAAAACATTTCCTGCTGGAATCTTAAGATCCCTGATAATCTCTGATTCTGGCCAAGGAGACATTTCTGCCTTGCCAGGATCTATCTTTATATCATCCCCGAATGCAGCTATAGAAGATAATAAAATGAGTATAACTATTAAGCTAATAACCCTAAAGCATGACCCGATTAGTGGAATAAAATTTTTAATATTCATGATTTGTGTTCTTCTTTTTTAGATCCTGTTTATTTAATAAATTCCTTAGTGTTGGTTCTAATTCATTACATCTTGACTCTTTCCAGAAAAACTCACTCTGCAATACTTTGCAGCTTAAAGAACTACCATACAAGTTAAGTGCTGATTCAATATATTTTTCCGCATCTTCTGGTTTGTCAGTTCTATATAAAGCTATCGCCATACCCACTAACTTGTCCGTATTTAATATTTTTTTTTGTCTTTTTGTAAATGTGTTAACTTCTTTTAGGTTTATCTTTTCCCAGTGTTTTAAGGCCTCCTCATAATCACCAAGATCAAATAACGTCCATGCTAAATTACTTTGACCAAAAAAGGAATCCTTGTCTAATCTAAGAGCAGTTTCATAATCCTTTTTAGCTTCCTTAAATTGGCTTAAACTATTGTGGGCTATTCCACGGTTTAAATAAGCCTCAAAGTAATCATCTTTTAATTTGATTGCTTTATTGAAGTCATCAATAGCTTTATCAAATTCGTGTAGCTTTAGATAGGAACGCCCTCTATAATTATAAGCCTTAGAATATTTAGAATTACGTTTGATGGCTTCGGTATAATCTACGATGGCTTGGGTAAATTTATTTTTTTCATTGTAAGCATTCCCTCGGTTCAAATAGGGAACTGGGCTCTTATCATTTAAACTGATTGCTTCGTTATAGTCATTGATTGCTTTGTCAATCTTATTGATTCTTTCATAACAAACAGCTCGATTATTATAAGCCATCTCTGAGTCTGGTTTGAGTTCGATTGCCTGGGTATAATCGGCTATAGCCTCATTAAAATTACCATTATTTAAGTATAAATTACCTCGAATATTATAAGCCTCAAAATTAGGATTGAAACCAATAGCAATAGAGCAGTCATTAATCGCTTGGTCAATCTTTCCATTATGAAAGTATGCAGCTCCGCGATATTGGTGTATCATTTCTGGATTATCCATCTCTTTCAAAACACTATACCTGCTTAATGCATCAGTGAACATAAGAATGGCATCTTCATAGTCTTTAGCTTCATAGCGGATTAGGCCAATCGCAAATACCGTAAGAAAACTTAAATTTCGAGAGGCTTGATCTCTAAGTTGTATAAAATTAACCCTTACATTATCAGAAGGATGTAATGAAATTTTTAAAGTTTCAAAAGAAGATTCTACAAACTTATTTATTTCCTTCCGCTTTAATTCAAAGAAAGCAGTTATTGCACTCATATTCCCACTATCACACCAACCATATAGGAGAATAGATGCTTTATGCTTATCAACAATATGGCGTGCGTTCTCTTGTGTTTTAATATCCTCTTCTAAAATTTCAACTTTTACGTCATCATATTTTTCTATTATGGTATTATTCAATTCATTTAAAATATTCTCCGCCACATGATTTTCACCTCCAAACTTTGCAATAAGGGTAAGAATTTTATCAGGAGGACGGTTTATATCATATATCCAATAGCCGATTCCAAAAAAGAAAAGAACAGGAAAAACAATAAAAACAGCAAGGGCACGACGGCGAACTCTTTGAGAGTATGCTGGATATTTTTCGGGGATGCCCATATCTTTGCCAATAATAACTTTGCTGAAATAAATATAACCAGAACCCAAAAATAATAAAATACTTCCTAAAACCATAAATATTATGACCACAGAGGAAAGCGTAGAGTCTTGAAACCATTTGATGGACGAACCTATGAGGGCCATGAGCCCCAGAAAGTTTGTCATCCAGAGTATGATGCGGTTAGAAATACTAAATAAATTTTTATTGGAATCATCTCGGCTCATAAATATTTTCCGTAACCACAGAAATCTAATTTGTTACCATTACCGCCTCATTGGTTTTGGCATTGGATCGGGAAGTGCACCTGGCCTTTTCGGAATTGGTTTTGGATCACCTGGCAATAAGGGATTTGGCATAGGATTAGGAAGTGCTCCTGGCGTTGGGTCACCCGGTAATTGTTTCTTTGGTTTTGGATTTGACAATGGTTTGCGAACTGATTGAGTCTTCATAATTTTTTCTCCATGTTCTTTGATGATGCATATTATTTGCTTCACCTGTTCAATGTCGAAATATTCGGGATGCTTTATTTCCGTTTGATATGAGTCTGTACAGGATTTAAAATCGTTTTTGAACTGTGTTCTGTAGAATTTCGGTAGAATAGAATTGAGAATGTATGATAAATAGAATAGTAATTTTCTCTAACTAATTTGGGTAACAAAAATAATATTCATTGTCAATCAGGGAAAACCTGATTTTTAATATTTTTTTTTGGTGTTCATAGGAAACGATAGGGAAAAGGTAAATAAACATTCAATTGAGAAAAAGCAAACCCAAACAAATCAGCCGTCCGTTAATAATCCATGAATCTTAGAATTGTTCAAACTATAAAAAATCCAAAAAAACAACCCCTCCTATCCACAAAGAGGGGTTATTTCATTACCACCAGCACCAACAGTTCAAGATCAGGTCACATGCACATACTCCATCGTCACACAAAGCAAATTATCATAATCTCCAGCCATGGCTTCATCCTGATATTTGAAAATATAATCCTTGTCGGCACCAGCTTTTAGCAAAGCATCTTTTACACGACCAATTATGGCGAAAGCATCACCGCTGGTATCAATGAGTTTCACAGTTGGTTTGATTTCTGGTTCTGTCATCATTTTATCTCCAGATTTTTTATGATTTATTGTTTGTTACAGGAAAGATTTTAAAGGTTAATAACCGGTCTGAAAGTTAAAAACTCCATCAGAAGTTAATAACCTCCAGCCAGTTAATAACAGTTAATGTCCGCTAAGATTTAGATGTAACCATTTTCGAACAACAGGTTCCGGATCATTCTTGTAATAGGCATACCGCCCATGGCTTTTGACCGGTTAACCAACGCCATCTTTTCCGATATCGTAAAATTAATTGTTATTTTTTGGGAAAGCTTTTCAGATCCTTTTTTAACAGGACGTCCACCTTCGTTCCCGGACAATTCCTTTAGAACCTGTCTGTCATTTTTTTTGAATATCGAAAGATCTGTCATGATTCCCTCTCTTTCATATATCCAATGATCAAATCGAATTGATCAGCAACCGCATTGAAATGGTATTTTTTCAATCCACCTTCAGATACCCAGGTATATTTTGATTTAATATCATCCATCTATTTTATTAACCTCTCATTACATTAGTTTCAACTAAAACGGTGTAAAAACCT
The DNA here is from genome assembly GCF_055382125.1 of Desulfoconvexum algidum. Taxonomy (NCBI): domain Bacteria; kingdom Pseudomonadati; phylum Thermodesulfobacteriota; class Desulfobacteria; order Desulfobacterales; family Desulfobacteraceae; genus Desulfoconvexum; species Desulfoconvexum algidum. The sequence goes on from NZ_AP042394.1 coordinate 2,530,184, forward strand.
CTCTCCCATCCCTGGCATCAAATAAAATCTGGGAAACTTTCCGTCCCCCAGCTGTATCATGAAATCCTTGAGTATGGACTATTTTGTTTTCACCTGGATTGAGATCTGAATCGAGCCTTGGATTAGATTGATCCTTTCCTATACATTTCCTGATTTCAGCCCGTTTCTCTTCAGATAGATACATGAGGTGCCCCCGTTTCAGATTATGGCGAATATGGAACTGAGTTTGCTAAGGGTATATTGCACTTGGGGGTGAGGAATTCAAGGATTATTGGATGATATTTTAGAATATAATTTTCTAAAAGGTCTTGATATCCGCTATCATTTCATATAGTTCTTTTTGTGGGTATATATTTGAATTATAAAGGTTAATATTCCTTTGCTAAATATCACCAAATTCTCCTATTGTTGATATATCCTGTAATATATATGTCAAATAAATATAAAACCTATCGAACATGACCTAAACAAAAAGCATATAGAGAACTATAGGTATAGAAGGTGTCAATATAATTATTTTCAAGTGGAATAAAAATCATGAAAAATAACAAACAAATTGTTTTGATTTTTGTTAGCATTCATTTTTTGTTTATGATTATTTCATTATGGTCTTTAATTAAATTACATAGTTTTTTTTCGGTAAACAGTTATGTAGAATCTCTCTTATTATTAAGTTCTTTTTCCTTTCTTTTTTCACGATACATATCTGGTAAGATACTCACAAAATACTATGATAATGGTTACAATTATTCAGAAAAGCGATTTTGTTATGATAATTTGATTGTAAACATAAGTTCTAAAATAATTCGTCCATTATCCCAGAATGTTTCCATTGCTCTTTTTATACTATTGATTTATAAACATTTACCTGTCGAACACATTGGCTTATTTGCAAACCTAATTTATGAGTCATATCAAACCATTAACAAAAATAATGCCACAAAATTAATTATATTTTTTCCAATTTTGATCGTATGCCTTTTAAGTATTTATGATTTTATCAAATACGAACAATTTAAAAATATAAAAAGATATTTGGATATTTTTTTTTTACCCTTAAAAATTATAGCGATTATGGTTTTTTTTATTCATATTGATCAAGGAATTCGAGACCAAACTATATACTATAAAATCAATAATGAAATTATCAAGATTTTAAAAGTGGATGCACAAAAAATAAAACCGACACTAATTAACCAAGAAGAAAATAAAATATTAATAAACAAAGCGATCGACCTATATGTTGATTATATTCTGGATGATTTAGAAAAAACTCATGTAGAAGAGGATGAAACTAAAGCAATAACAAATTGCTTTGTTGATTTTAATAAAATTAATAGAGTTTTAAATCGATTAAAACGTATCCCAGAATATTTTGGAAAGATCGAACTTCAAGTATATGAAGATATACGAAATAACGTAAGGTTTAGCAACGATACAAATGAGTATTTTTCAGAATCAAGAAAAAAATTTACTGGAGTGGGATTTGAAGTTCAAGAAATTTATAAAGGGACAAAAAAGGGTAAAAAATCAAGCTCCGATCAAGATGAGTATTTTTCACAAACGAAGAAAAAATTTGATGATAAAAATAGAGAATCGATTGAAACTTACAGTCCTCCTATTAATTGTGAAAACAGCACTCTTTCTGAGAAATTGAGCAAACAACCAAAGAGTTTTTGGGAAAATTTTATAAATATAATGACTGAAGAGAGAAGCATTAGAACCACATCTATCAATGAGAAAGGGGAGAAGATTGAAATATTAAAAGATATTATTAAGGGAATGATTCTACAGTACATTCCGATTGGAGATTTGAGCAACTATTTACCACTTCACATAATAGTTAGCACATATTCTATTGAATATATAAAAGATAATATTGGGCAAGAAATCGCTAAAGGGTTTATGCTCTTGATGGGTAATGACAATTTAAATAGAAAAAATTTATATTCAATCAAAAGAAATTTCATTAAAAATAATAGCGAAAGTTACGCTATGGCTAATAAATTGATTAAAAAGAATAGAGATATATTTAATTATTATTATCAGGAACTGAACACAAATCTATCGGAAAATATTTTAAATCAAATCCCAAAATCAAATCACAAATCAAGGTACTTAGGAAGTTTAAAACAAAAAATAGCAAAGAATGAGAAATTGATTGATGAATGTAGAAATTATAAAAAAGATATGGAAAAGCGACTCGACTCTGCTGAAAATCTTCTCGACTATTCGGAAAAGCTCCTTGACATTGAAAACAGCCCTGAATATCTAAAGCAATTTAATAAAATATTTACAAAAGACATTCTTTTAGCAATATTTGAAACCGAAAGTAGCAACTCAAAAATACTCAGCGAATATTCTTCAACTTTGGATCCAACAGAAAGAGATTTTTTTAAATCACTTCAAAATATACTGATAGAATTAAAAAAAAGAAAATACATAGAACATAGCAATAACACTTCTCAGATATTTAAGGGAATAAGAAAGTTTGCATTTAGCAATATTGATAAAATTAAAAAAGGAATTGAAAAAATTGAAAAAATAATTGAAAAGGAATTAATAGAAATTCGTTTGACCAATATGGTATTGGACAGCCCGAATCTATTAAATAGCCATCATTTCTTAAAAAATAAGTTTAGTCCTGGAGGGATTTTTGTAGGTAAACAACTCAAAATAAATAATTTTGATATTGATCAAATAGAAACCATTTATAATAGTCCTGGAAATTTCAATGCAATGATATCTTCAAAAAACCAAAAAAATCTCTTTATAGAAAATATAAATCCCAAATTATACTTATCAGCCCTAAAATTTGTTTTTGCACATGAAAAAAATCTTGTATTAATTGCAGCATTTTTTGATTCAAAAAAAAATAAACAATATGCGTTTAACAAGGTTTTTCTATCAGATGAAGAGTTTATGCAGGACTTAAAAAATGCAGACGAGTTTATTTTTAGAATACTTAAAAGCAATAATATTACTCCTAATGAAGAAAAAAGATTTAAAAAATCAATTTCAAATTATAGTAAGTCACCTCAAAAACCTAAAAGAACTGTAGACTTATCACGAGTATATGATAATAATTATTATTCCACATTAGAAAATGATAAATTAATCATTTCACCTCAATTCACGTTTAGTGTTGTATCTAAAACTAATAATATAAATAAAAGGTATATTGAACTAAATACCATTTCAGAAGACTTTAATACATCTCATGACTGGATTATTAAAAATAATTATTATTTTAAAAATTTAAACGATTTTGCAATTTACCAATCAATCCTAAAAGGTGTAAATAAATCAAAAGTTGATATTTTAGATTTGGTTTTATATTATCACGATTTCGTTTCTACAAATATCGATAAATCTCAGTCAGCTAATTGATTTTAATTTAATTTAAATGTAATGACCGACTCCAAACATGAACCGGTCTTTTGATCTAAAAAATATAATCTACTAAAAATTTACATTCAATAGAGATGGTAGATTAAATTTTTCTCCATTATTCCTGTTATTTATAGTTAGCACCTTAACACCTCCATCAAGCTCATCCTCATCCTCACTATTTTCAACCATTTCACTGTCATCAAAGGTGTTAAGGTCAGCATCATCTTCAGCACCAGCACTTAACAGCTCATCACCCGAATCCAGCTCCAGATTATAAAATTGATATAACTCACCGCCTACAACCCAACTTGGATCTCCAGTCAATTCAAACGGTGTTGGTAAACGATTAACGCCGACAACTTTCAGATAAGCTTTTCCAGAATGCTTCATCTTTTTCAGATCCTTCTCATTCTTTATCCCCACACCCTGGTCATCACACCAAATCAAAACGCCTTTTTCCAGCCAGTTTTTTGACCAGGATGTAATTGCGGAGCCAGAGACATCCTCAACTTTTTCAAGATTTTTTGGAAGAATAGGACCCTTTCTATCAACAACCTGAATTCTTCTATCTGTATATTTCCCACCACCCAGACTTTCTCTGAAGGCACTATCCACCAATTGATACGCCAGAGCATAATCCTGGATCTCTGCTATAAGACGTCCCTGGTCATCTTTTTGACGTTGTTTCTGATGGATTAAGCTAATGGTCTTGATCGATATCAAAACCCTTTTAAACGCCCGTCTTGCTGATATGGGAAGGTCACCGCCCTGGACAAGGAATGCATGAATTTCAGGTGCAAAGGGAATCACAATATCCATAACCTCAAGGGAATCATGAAAAACACGCCAAACCTGAATTTCTTTTTCATCTATTGTATCAAGAACCCCTGATGCCTGTTGAGCTTCAATGGAAAGAACGTCACTTGTCTGTTTTGAAGTTATATTCGGTTGAATGCTGAACATCCTGTCATCAAGCTGCTTTTCAAGAGATGTATATATTGACGTTGTGATCAATGGTGTGGGACCATAAACAGTCTGTTGCTTTGTAAATTTATTACCATCCCCATCATACGAGGTGTATTGATAGGTGACAGACCCGTCAGAGAGCAGACAGCGGACAACATGAGCAAATTCAGTATCACTTGTTGGAATGACACCAGATGAACATGCAACTATTCTTAACAGGTGGCTTTCAATCCGATACGAATACGGGATAAATAAAGCCGATGTAGTAAAATGGGTTGTAAGTATTACAGGAATAGCTGCTCTTTTTGTTTTGTTTTTTTTAATGCGGAACAGACGTCTAAAAAAGGAAGTTAACTTTCGGAAAAATATGCAGATGCAAATACAGGAGAAAGAGAAAGCGCTTCGTTTATCTCTGGATGCAGCAAAAGCGGGTACATGGACATGGGATGTTCTGACTGGTGAGGTTATTTGGGACGATCAGATGCAAAGTATTTTTGGAATCGAACCTGGAACCTTTGGCGGCACGTTTGATGCTTGGAAAGAACGTGTTCATCCGGATGATCTACAGTATGCTGAACAAGCGACTTTAGATGCCCTGGAGCATGATAAAAGATATGAATATGAATACCGGGTTACCCATCCATCCGTACTAATATACTGTTCAATGACCATAAAGCAAAAACGATCTTTTTTTTTGTGATTTTATCTAAAAAAATACTAAATCTAATATTAATTGAAAAGGCAGATTAATCTATTCTCTTTGATCAAATAGTTTTCTATTGAGTTTTTGGTATCAGTTCCAGCTATGGCATGGTGTTTTGAGCCTCAGACAAGATCGGAACTGAATACATTTTGACAATTATATATCGAGTTAATTTTAGTCATAATTTGTTAAGAAATTAACAATTATTGTCAAAATATTCTTTTTGAGGGTGGCAGAAGTATAGAAACCCTGATTTATTTGGTTTGGTATATTATTTGCTATTCTTAGACAAGATTCCTCTTCAAAAAGTTATATTAGGTGTTTTGGAGATAAAACATTTAGCTAAAATATAAATAATAGTAGGAAAAGAGTTATGAAATTCAAAACCCATAAAAAGAAAATTGGTGTGCTTGGTCTTAGAGAAGCTGGGAAAACAGTATTTATAACTTCCTTAATTTCACAAATTGAAAATAGTATAGAGGCTGAAGGAAGAGTTTTTAAAGATATCACTGCTTATGTCCCTTGGGATAATAACACATTTGAATATAAACAATATCGTGATGCTTTTTCTCACCAAGAGTGGCCAGAGAAAACGAAAGAAAAAACAAGTTTCAAGTGTTCATTTGAATATAAAAAATGGAAATATAAGGATGTCAATTTAGAACTCATTGATCTTCCAGGAGAACGAATTTCCGACTATTTAATGTTAGCTAACACAAACTTTGATGATTGGTCCGATGCCATATTAAGCGATCTTAGTATACCTCGAAAAGTTAGAGAACATTATTCAAAATATATAAATTATTGCTCAAATGGTAAAGTTAATGAATCCACCATAATTATGAATTATAAAGAATTGTTGTATCATTTTGCAGACAATTATATTACCAGCAGCATATCACCATCTACATTTAATTTAGATCAAGAAGGAAAACCAATTAAAAGGTGTAAAGATATAAATTCATTGTTGAATCGAAGGTATGTTGGGATTGATGCAGAAAATCAATTTGCACCTATCCCTAAAAGCGTTATCACAAAAATAAATGAAAAACATAAAAAGAAATCGAGAAAAGAAAAGAAAACATGTGCCGATTACCAATTATTGAAATTATTTAGAAAAAGATATGAATTATATCGAGACAAAATCGTAATACCAACTTTCAAAGATATTGCTCATTGTGATACTATAGTTGTTCTTGTTGATATTCCAGATATTTTAAGCAGTGGATATCACAAATATAATGATATCCAACGCTATGTGCAACATCTTGTAAAGTGCCTCAACCCTCAAAGCCCTATGTACAGAGCACTTAGAATATTTTCAAGTAAAATTTCAAGTAGAATCTCTACAATTGCATTCATAGCAGTGAAGGCTGATCTCGTCAGAATTGGAGATATAGGAAATCTAAAAGAATTATTGAAAAAATGCATTAAAAATAAAATGTCTGTGATTCAAAATGTAAAACAGCATTATTTCGTTGTTAGTTCAGCCACTGCAACGATGCCAGTTGAAAATAACCCAAATATTTTAGTGGGGAACCCCACAAAGGCGATGAAAGATGGGGAACCAATCACTCGTGATAAAAATGATAAAAATATAGGGTTTGAAGTACCCCAAATAGATAATCAATGGCCTGAAGACAACTGGGCAGTAGAAAATTATGTATATCCAGAATTGTTTCCTTTTATTTCCAGAAGAGAGGATGCCCCATTAAACCATATAAACATTGATAAGGTTTTTGAGCTTTTCTTAGAGAAATAATTAGAATAGGAGCACTGAGATGAGCCAAAAAGAAAAAAAGATGACCGATTTAGGGAAACCCAATAAATATGCAGTTATTATTGAGGAACAACCAGAAGAAGATGAGGAACTCGAATATAATATCCAGCAACAAAGAGACCCGAAAGAACCTGTTATTCCAGCAAAAGTGGAAGAGTCTCATGATGAGGTTTTAAAAGAAAAAAAGATGACCGATTTAGGGAAACCCAATAAATATGCAGTTATTATTGAGGAACAACCAGAAGAAGATGAGGAACTCGAATATAATATCCAGCAACAAAGAGACCCGAAAGAACCTGTTATTCCAGCAAAAGTGGAAGAGTCTCATGATGAAGATAAATATAAAAGTAGCATTAGAAAAGGTGATACTACATTTTCTAAACCAGATAGATATGCAAAATGGATTGAACAAAAAGTTCCCCCAGCAAATCAAACGGACGAGGCAAAACAAAATCAAAAAAGTGGAAAAGCAAAGGAATTGGAAGAAAATACCTTTGCAAATCAAAGCTTAAAAAGGATTCAGCAAACTATCGGTTTTTTTCGTCATTTTTTCATGGCATTAGTTGTTCTTTTTTTAATAGGCTTCCTTTTTATAATTAACCAGGGCGTTGAAACATACTTCAATATTATCGAGCTTCCTCTTGCCATAAAAACACTCTATCTTTTTCTAATGTTATTAATTATTTCGATTTCTGGATATTACCTTTACAAGGTTTTCTCGCTTTATCTGAAATTAAAAGAATCACCTCAAATAAATATACCCTCGATTCAGGCTATAGTCGATTGGGAGAAAGAGAAAAAAGAAGAGTCTAAAATTCTACTTAAACAGTACATGAAAGACTACACTGAAAGAACAGATTTGTTGAAGATAGGTTTTAATGATACCGACAAACATAATTTGATTGTTGCCAAACAAAAATTATCTGACATTAGATATCGTAGAACTGAAGAAGACTGGTTTGATGATTATTATTTAGAATTTCAAAAAGTTATTGACAAACATGCTGATAAAATCATCAAAAACAACTCATTACTTATCGCTTTAAAAACTGCGCTTCTTCCAGGAAAATTATTTGACAGCCTTGTTGTTTTTTATATGAATATTAAAACCACTAAAGATTTAATGAGAATTTATAAATTACGTATGTCAAATGCCTCAGCAATACTTCTTTTTTTCTATATATTTATTAGCACCTATATCATTGCTGGAAGTGCAGAAGAACTTACAGAACAATCAATGGCCACAATTATGGAGGAAGCTAATTTGGGAATTAACGAAACAACAATTGCTACCTTTGGAGTAGACCTATTAGGCAAACTTGGACCGAAGATAGCAGAAGGGACTATTAATTATTATTTTTCCAGAAGAATTGGAAATAAAACAAAAGATTTTTTGCAGCCAATTAACAAATTGGATAATTAAGGAACAATAAATGAAAAATAACAAATCGAAACTAATCATGGTCATGCTTTTGTTTTTTTCATTCTTATGCACTTATTCAAACTCCTTAGCTTTTTGGGGAACCCCGGCAGGGATAACAACCACATCACCAGCCCGTGCCGTTACAATCCTGCCATCCGGCCACCAAGTTGGGCTTTAACCCAACCGGAGTAGATGCCAAGCACCTCATGAGCCGCGCTGTGGTAATGATGGTACGAATACAAGCCATTGCGCCAGGAGTTCACCCAGTCGTTATTATGAAAGGCTTTTTCGATAACAGCCGAATTGACACTGGGGTCTGCTTCGAAAGCTTGTTTCAATAGCAGCAGTGGCAACGGGTTGTTCTGGAAAGTTCCGTCATCAGAGAATATGAATGATAGAGTGGGGTCTTTAGGCATTGATCAATCCCCTTTTCCCTTTTTTGGGAATAAACAAGGACTGGTCCTCTGGGCCCGGATATTTACGATACTATTAGAGAGAATATTATGGATGTTAAGCAAACAATGGCTAAAGCAGGTCAAGTTGCAGGCGGATTTAGAGAAAAGGTATCTAAAATTAACAAAAAGAATATCTCTTTTAAGAAAGCAATTGTCTTTACAGCATCCTTAACGATTTTTTCATTTTTTCTTGTGTGTGTGTTTCCAGATAATGAAGATACTTTTTCTACATTGTTTGTGTGGTCCCTTCTATCATTTGTTTCAATATCTTTATTGTCCATATGTTTTATGATTTTAAAAAAAATAAAAAATTATTTCATGCAGAAAGGTAAACAAAACAGTTCTCTAAAAGATAAAACAATAAGTGGGGGTGAAATAAAAGTATTTAAGCAAACAATGGCTAAAGCAGGTCAAGTTGCAGGCGGATTTAGAGAAAAGGTATCTAAAATTAACAAAAAGAATATCTCTTTTAAGAAAGCAATTGTCTTTACAGCATCCTTAACGATTTTTTCATTTTTTCTTGTGTGTGTGTTTCCAGATAATGAAGATACTTTTTCTACATTGTTTGTGTGGTCCCTTCTATCATTTGTTTCAATATCTTTATTGTCCATATGTTTTATGATTTTAAAAAAAATAAAAAATTATTTCATGCAGAAAGGTAAACAAAACAGTTCTCTAAAAGATAAAACAATAAGTGGGGGTGAAATAAAAGTATTTAAATATAAAAATTTAATGAGAAAGATAAACAGCGTGATATTTTTAATATTACTATGTGCTTTTTTATTTGCCATTTTTTTCCAAGGGGAGGAAATAAAATTGCTATTTAAATTTTCTCTTTTTGCTCTTCTTTTTAGCTCTACTGCAGCAATTGCCGCGGAAATCTATTATTTCTTCATAAACAAATTCAATAAAAGAATACCTTCCGCTAAAGCCAATATAAAAACAAAGGATAGTGAAACACAAAACACGAAAGAACCATCATTAAGTAATTTAGAAAAAAAAATAAAAAAAACTATTCCAGTCATAGTAATTTCTCTTTGTATATCAATATTTTCATTCTTCATTTACCCGAAAATCGGCCTTTTGTTGTTTGTTATGTCTTCAGTATTTTATTGTGCAATTGCTTTGGTTCGTGTCATCCACAATGTAACATCAAAAGATAGAACACCTTCATTCATATCAACCAAAGCCACTAAGCGCATACTTATTACTGTCGGCTTAGTTCTTTTTTCTGGTATTTATTTTGCGGATTCTAATTCCACTAATTTTGAGTTGGTAGAGATGCGACAGGTACCTAATATTACAGAAAAATTTTTCCAATACCAAAGAATGCACTATGTAGTAGATGATAATGTATTGTATTATCCATCATCAGACCAATATGAATTTTTAGTTACACCAGGAAATGCAGAATTATTTGGTAATGATCCGATTGTACTAAAAGGGTCTCCGGAAGATTTTAATAGTCTAATAATGGAAATTTTATTTGACGTGGAGTACGCTAACAGTCTCGGGCTTGTTTCATTTGGTGGCGGTATGGTAGCAGGTGCTGAAAATATCGTAAAAGGAATTATGGATATAATTCTTCACCCAATTGATATGCTTCAACAGTTATTCGAATCAGGAAAGAGTATAGTAAAATTATCTTACAAAATTACGACCGGAGAAGTCAGTGCCTTTGAAATAAAGCAAACTATTTTATTGAAAATTGATGACTACTGGAATAATTATAAGACGGAACAGGCAAAAGCGTTTGGGTTTGAATATTCAAAAATTGTGTTTCCAGTTGTTACAGAAGATATTTTAAAAACTGAATGTTTAGCTAGGAAATCTGGAGAGATTACAACTGAAATAATTACTTTTATTGCTGCATATTATGTTACAGTAGAAAAACTTAGACACCTCAAATTTGTAAAAAATGCTGGAGTCATTGTGGACGAATCTCTTAATGTTATTGTTGCTTCAAGGCTTGCACGGTATGCTCAGACAATAACTGGTGTTTTGCCGAGCGTAAGGAAAGGAGCAAAATATTCACAAAAATTCCGCAAGAGAGTCAAAAGTAAAAGGTCCTCTTCTTTAGAAAAACCATATGTGAATGCGAGACCACCTTATTCTCAGAGGCAAGTTGAAAACGTATGGAAGAACAGCGAACAACCAAATGGCAAACATTATGACCCCAATACAGGAGAAGAAATATTTTGGGACAGGTCTAAACCAAGAAATGGACAGTGGGATATGGGACATAAAAAGGGACACGAATACTCTAAATTACATAAAGATTATATGGATGGGAAAATTACTAAAGAAGAATTTGTAAAAGAATACCAAAATCCTGACAAATATCAAGTAGAAAGCGTAAGCGGAAATCGAAGTCATAAATATGAGGGATAATGAGTATGGATATCATTGATTTATTTCAAATTGTACGGTTAGGAGAAATTGATTCATTTATTAATCAAATTGCAAAAGCGGATATTGATCAAGTAAATGAATACAACCAAAATCTTCTTCATGAATCTGTTGCAAATGATAGAATACGAATAGGGACATTATTAATTAAAAAAGGAATAAACCTTGATCAAAAAGATGTTTCTGGTCAGACTTCTCTACATCATGCAGCTTTACATAACTCGTATGAGCTTGCAGAAAAGATTATCGAATACGGTGGAAATTTATCTATAGCCGATAGTTATGGAAATGAACCTCTATGGACTGCAGTTTTTAATGCAAGGGGGAAATATGATATAGTTAAGCTTTATTTAAAAAATGGTGCTAATCCTAATCATAAAAACAATAGCGACCGTTCTCCTTTTGATTTTGCTATACAAATTAAAGATCCCGAATTGATTGAACTTCTTGAAAACTATAATTAAAAATTATTACAAAGAAGGCACTTGATGCTTGATACATTGTCTTTGAGGAATTCCAAAAAACCGCTTTACAATAATATACAGAGCAAATCATGTATGGGTTATCCCGAGGAATATAAAAAAACATTCCGTTGTCCGGTTTTTTTCGGCAAAGAAGAAAATATGATGATAGTGAAAAAAGAAGATATGATGTTTCCCATTACCTCTTCTGATCCATACCTAAAAACGCTTCTGAAAAAACATGCAGATGATATAATTGAAAAACATTCCAAAACACAATCATTGAAAGGACGTGTCCGGTTAACCATGCAATGGTGGCCAGACCTGCCAGACCTGCCAGCCCGACCCCGATCCAGTTGATCCACAGCAGTTTTTCCTTAAACACCGTAATGGCAAGAAAAACAGACAGACCCACAATGCCGATGCTGTTCATACCAAAAATGATGGAACTTTCAAAAACTTGGCTGTTCAGGGCATTGATCATAAAGAAGATGGATCCGAAATTACAAAGACCCAGAAGAATTCCGGCAAAAAGTACCCGGGGCCTCATAAAAGGTTTCAAGGGCAGTTTTTTTAAGAAACAGGCAATGAATCCTGCAATAAAGGCCCAGGTAAACGATGCCCCAGTAAACAGGGCAGAATGACCCGGGGTAATATGTTCCTGCTGGGCATATTTCAAGATGACATCCAATGATCCCATACCAATAAACAAAATGATGGGAAAGTAAACATACCGCATATGGATTTTGGAAGATTTCTTTTTGACGGCTGTCAGGGCAAGGGCTGTCACAGCCAGGCTAATGCCTGTTAATTTCATGACGCTGACAGGTTCAAGGTAGTGAAAAATGGAATACACCATGGGGATAGCAACCGACATTTTTGTGGACACAGTAGTTACAGCCAATCCTGCTTTTTGGGCGGAGATGCCCATCATGAAAAACATGATAATCAGCAATATTCCGATAACGGCAGATAGAAAAAACCAGTCCTGCCTTGACATCTTGATGTAATATTCCACCAATCCCTTGTCGTAAAGGAACATGCCTATAAAGGAAGCCGTGATATAATTTAAAATGATTACATGGAATAGTTCGATTTTAAATCGTTCAAGGCTTCTGAAAATCATTAAGATGGATGTCGAACTCAAGATACAGAACAACAGGTGAACCATAATTTTTTAAAAGCCTTTTTAAAGAGTAAATGATGAAATTATCATATCCATTTTTTTGGGCAGGTTATCACAAATAATTGCTCGCATGGTATATATTCTGGATCACATTTAAACATTGATCCTCCCCATATAATTTGGACACCCAGTTAAGCCACTTTTTATATCATATGGAAATATTTCCCCAGTTAAGTATTAGTATCCAAAGTTGGAGTATCCAGCCACCTGAATTGTCATGAATACCAAAAGAATACATCACCGGAAATCTGGATTAATGTTGATGCCAATCATGGAAGGATCTTTGAGTTTTACAATCATGGAAACCCATGACATTACTTTTGTTCTTGAACGCTGTTTTCAAGCACGGCCTTGTTACCGGCAGGCGTGAAGTTGCATAGCAATTCATGGGGGCGCTCGCTATTATACTTATTTATCCAATTTACAATTAGGTCCCCTACCTATCTTAAGCCTGAATCTGGTGTGTAGATGATATTTTTTTAGAGATTAGCGACAATACGAAACCCGCCATCAAAACGAATACCCCAGCCAAAGATAGTCCCCAAGGTGGTGCAGCAGCAGTTTTCATGGTAACCCAAATAGTAACGTAAAGATTTACAAACATAGCAGGAAGGCAAATCGCAGGGAGTGCCCAATACGCCCAGACTAATCCCTGTCTAAAAGGTTTCAAGAGTATAATGGTAGCCGCAATGGAGGTTGACAGCCATCCTCCCCCAGCCGCTTTCATTAGAGCTATTAGTAAGATTTGAAACGCAGGGCTCACTTCAGACCAATCTTTCTCAACAGCTACAGAATGATATGGCATAAATTCCGACCGTGATAAGTAAATTAAAGAGAATGTGAAAGAAAGCAATAAGGCTATTGTGTAGCAAGTGAATGACGCTTTAATACTCCATGGCATTTTTTTATCCATTATTACGCTCCTTTTTCTTACAAGGTTGAAAGTTCAAGCCTTTTTCAATTAATTAAAGAAAAACTGATCAAATAAAATGAGGCCCTCTGGTTTTCGATTCGCTGGGAAATTCGACGGTAATCAAAATAGATCGATAGCGACACCATAAAGTAATGTGCTTGGGGTTGTATGAACCGACATGAGGAAAACAATCTGTATAGAGATGATATAACATGTAAGATAAGGTAGTTATTCTTTTTTGTCAATAATTGAACTACCTGATATTCCCGACATAAGATTGACACCCGAAACAAGGGCAACCTATTTTTGGATAATTTTTTGGAGATGAAAAAAAGAGCGTTATGTCTGATCCTCCCCCGATATTTTGGACACTCAGTTAAGCCTTTTTATATCATTTGGAAATATTTTTGAGGTCAAGGATAAGTATCCGAAGGTGGAGTATCCAGAAGCCTAAATTATTAAGGATACCAAAAATATACATCAACGGATTTTTTCCTGAAAATCCCTTAACTCCTCCTAATCTCTCATATAACGACCGACCAGTCGATTCATTCCAATGAACTGGGGTTCGATTTTTTTCAGAAACTGCCACATTGTTAGCCCTGCTTCCAGCTCAACCGGCTCTTTAAGTGCCAGCACCCAGAAGTAATAGCTGTGAAGCCCATGTCCATTGGGGGGCATGGGGCCATTGTATCCGATTTGGCCAAAATCGTTCAGGCCGTTGTTATACTGTTTAGTATCTTCATCCAGATGGGTGACATTACCCGGGATATTATATAATACCCAATGCACAAATCCATAGGTGCCGTCACCGGTCACAAGAGGAGCATCCGGATCATGACAGATAATGGCAAAAGTCATTGTATCCTGAGGTGGATCGGTCCATAATAATGAGGGTGAAACGTCTGTTCCTTCGCCGGTGAATTGAGACGGAATTAAGTCGCCTTGCTCAAATGCATCGCTTTTTAACTGCATTACAGATGGTGCAAAACCATAACTTGCCTCCTTATTTAAAGATGTGTGAATCTCTCAAATTTAATAGCAGAATTCAGCTTCCTAATGTGACCAAGTAAAAATGGACACTTTTCTTAAGCGAATTTCCTATTTCACAGCATCTCTCGTACAGATGTTATATAATTACCCCCAAAAATGCCGTGTTGCTTGTTTAGGCTTTGAACCTTTAGTTCAAAAGGCGGGTGTCCAATATTACCTTCTGGCTTTTCCATACCATCTGGAACCTGCGCACCGGTAAAAGAGTGGACTCCCATTTATTATGCATTAGGACAAAGACAATCAGGCAATCACGCACATTCCAGGGGCAAAATTAATTCGAAATTGAAATCGTTATCTTGAATAGCACTTCTAAATTGATTGTTTATTCCAGCTTAAAGGAGACTTTTAATTTGATACGGTAACCAACAATTCTGTTATCCTCCAAACGCATATCCATCTTGACAACTTCAGCTATACGCATGTCCCGAACAGATTTGTCAACAGCAGCAACGGCAGATTTAGCAGCATCTTCCCAAGAAATTTCAGAAAAACCTACAATTTCAACAATTTTGTAAACGCTTGATTCCATGGTAATCTCCTTTCAAAGGTTAAAATGAGCTTAAAGATGAGCTTGCTACAATTTTAAATGAGAGTAGAGAATTATTGAGCCAGATGATTAATGATATAGATATTAAATTTTTTTGTATACTTGTTTAATATTTTTATTTTTGATATCTTTGGTGGGATAATACTTAAAAAATCAATAAGTTATTTGGATGCAAATTAATTCGTTATTCATTAACCTTATTCCGCAAAACTCCAGCACATATTAAAAATAACAACCCGCCTTCTTTCCAGCATCATTTATTCCTCAGTGGCTGGATTCCTTCCCTTACGTGGTGCTTTTTCATTGACCTGGGATTTACCAAACCCGATAAGAATAAAACCGGCAGTCAAGGATAAGTATCCAAAGGTGGAGTATTCGGAACCTGAAATAGTTTAGGATACCAATCCAATTGTGAATTCTTTGGACGGTTATTTTCCCCTCAACATCAAAAGTCCCTTCTGATCTTCCTGGTAATGACACCCAATGATTTTAAAATCGATTTTGTCAGTGTTGCCCAGTCTGTCTGAGGATTTACGCAACGGTTGTTGGCAACCATGCCAAACCGGATGCCCTCCGTGGTTATCTGCGTGAGACCATCACGGACCAAAAAAGGATGGCAATGTATTGGGCGGTAAGGTTAAGATCCTATCGCTGCGGTTTCATTTTCAAGGTTCCGTAGGTCAGCAGGGCCTGGGCAGCATAATAGGTAAACATTACCCAGAAACTTGAATGGGCAATGGGTGCAACAAACATGGGATAGGCGATCAAGGCGTCGGAAACAATAAACAGCACGGCCCCTGCGATGATGATACCGTTAGTGTAGAGCCCCAGGCAGGCGGATACACCCATGGCCAGAATGACGCCGAGATATACAAAAATCGGGACTTTCATGGGCCCGAGTGCCGGGTAAAGCTTAGCGGCAAATTCCAGAGTAAACAGGGCCATGCCCCCCATGACCAGGGCTCGCATCAGAGTAAGGCGAGGCTTTCGTAAAAACAAAAAGATATAGCAGAGATGAGCCAGGATAAAAGCCCCCATCCCGGCCTCAAACAGCCCCTCCACCGGCAACTCAAGTAAAATATCCCCGATTCCAGAAAACACGAGCCCCGCCCCCAGCAGTCGTTTACCCGGCATATTGAGGAAGGCAAAAAGGGCCAGGCAGGCAATGGGAACGGTTTTGACAAGCCAGCTTAAGGTGTAAAACTCGGAATTTGAGAAGGCTAAAAAGACAGTGGAAAAGACTATGAACCCGGTGATCAGAAACCGATTGAGCCAATTTTTTTCTTTTTCCACAGCACCTCCTTTTTATCCTCTGGTTTGAGAGACTTTACCATATTGTTCCTTGACCTGCGTAGAAATTTTTATGAAAATATTTCCAACCTCGGTAAATTCCATAGCGCACAAAGACGACAGGCAAACCACCCGGGAGTTCATTTATCACACAGACAAGCAACATTACATCAATACCGGCAATGCCTTCCCCCGCCTGGTTACGATATACTGTTTTATGGTCCCATGAGCTGCGAAAGCCTTATTCTCAACAATTAGTATCCCTGTCTTGAGTATTCAGCGGTCAAATTTGTCATGTATACCAAAAGAATACTTCACCGGAAATCTGGATTAAGATTGATGCCAATCATGCAAGTTATGCAGCGAGTTTGATTATGTTGTGAGTATTTTATTCCTTTTATTATTCAATTTTATTCAAAAAAGATTTTTTAATCTTTCTTTTTATTCGTATAATTCAAGTCGATAATCTGGGGACAGAATGAGAAAAGCCCGAAGCTGCAACTCCGGGCTTTAAATTCGAGCTACTGCATTTAGCCGGAAGCCCAAACAATTATATTATTTTACATCATCTTCCGGCTGGCTGCAAGACCGGAGGACTGCTTTGTCTTGTTACTAATTTCGATTACATGCCGATGGTGTGATTTTCCTTTTTTCCTCTGCCGTGTGTGCTGGAGAGGCCATGTATATTGTTGTGATGCTTGTCGTACGGCTGGGAACCTTAAAAACAAAAGAGAGGCACAGAGAAGATACCGCCAGACCGAAAAGGGAAAAAAGAATCATCGGGAAGCAGAAAATCGTCGTCGATACCGTCAGGCTATCAAAAAAAGAAAAAACATGGATGATACACCTTCCACAGTGCTGCCAGTCTGGTGTACGACAATAATCATATGGACTCAACATCATATTTTTAGCCTTCAAATTAAACCATGCTGCAGATTCTGTTGCGTTTTGGGTCAACTTGTACCGGAATTTCCCAGACGGGGATATGGATAGTCAACAAAACCGGGAGGTGATTCATGATAAAGAAGACAATTTTAAACTCCGGGAGAATACGTTGCGTCGAACGAGGGTTTAGTTTTATTCCCCATCGTTTTCTTACGGATGGCTTTTGGAGCTTATTGACCCAGTATGAACTTTTATTGTACTTTTTCCTGGTCATGGTCGGGGATCGTAACGGGCTGAGTTTTTACAGTTATGATAAAATATGCACTCTGCTTCAAATACGGTTGGATCAGTACATCCAAGCCCGGGACGGATTGTTGGGAAATGATCTGATTGCCTTTGACGGTACAATTTACCAGGTGCTTTCCCTGCCGAAAACTTCTGTGAAGATATCGAAAGCGGCCCCCTCTCCTTGTAAAACCCGTCAACCCGAATCGGTTGGTAATATTCTGACTAAAGTATTCATGGAGTCAAACCGTGGATAAGCGGCAACAAAAACAGCCGCTTTATTATGATATGAATCAGGTTTGTCGTGAATATCTCGACTATTTTCAAAGAGTTCAGCAAAGCGGTCCAACACAGATTGGTGCTATAACAAGAGTCGTTAAGGCATTCGGCATTTATTTGCAAGAATCCAAGGTAAAACTGACCAGTCTCAACATTGAACATGTGGATGGCTTTTTAGTGGTGTTCAATGCATCGTATGCAAAAACGACCCGGCGTCTGTACAGGTCCTATTTGAGATGTTTCCTGCGTTATCTCTATAATGAAAGAAATTTAATTAAACAAAATCTGGCCGACCTTTTGATTGGACCGCCAATGTTTGCTAAATCCAAACCACCGCAGTTCTTGCGCCCCCATGAAGTACAGAAATTATTTAAACATTTACCTCATTTTACTGCCTGTGAACTTCGAACCTATGCCCAAGTCCATCTGGCTTATTTTTTAGGATTGAGACCCATTGAAATCAGTCGAATCACCCTGGATGATATTTTTTTCTCCAAAGGGTTGTTGAATGTGAAGAACAGAAAAAACAATTGTCCCCTTCAATTGCCGATCCCGGAAGATACACTAAAAGCCATTGCAGCTTATCTTGTCGGAGGAAGGCCCAAAAATCTGGGCAGAACTCTTTTTTTGATTTTTTGGCCCAACCCCACTCCCATGAGTGCAGGACTTGTCGCTCAATATTTGACAAAGGCTCTACGGGATGCAGAGCTTCCTGGTACAGCCTATTGGTTACGGCATACTTTTGCCCAGAACATGTTGGAATCAGGTGCCAGCATCTTTGAAATCAAAGAAATGCTTGGTCATGATAGTATTGAATCCACGAGACAATATCTGAGCATACACACGTCTCTAATGCGAAAGGTCTTATTTGATGAAACCGTTTAAAAGTTTTTTAAGCCAAGAACTGGAAGCTTTCATTTCTTATCGACAAGGGCTTGGTTACAGCGGTGAGCGAATCAGGAGTCCCCTTCGGACTTTTGACCGATATATCAGACGGCAACCGAATTCTTCAATTGTCTGGGAGACGCATTTTTATTTGAAATTCAGAAATGAGATTAAACTTGAGCCATCTTCGATAAACACCATCCTATATGCTGTTCGATGCTTTTTTGAATACTTGAGACGAAACCATAGCCACTTGAAAAACCCTTTAAAAGATTTGCCCTGCCTGCCCCAGCGTGCATTTATTCCTTTTGTATTTTCATCGGAACAGGTTGAGCAGTTATTGAATGCCACATGCCGTCGAATCCGTCAAAAACATCAATTTTTTATCAAAGATCTCAGCGAATATACAGTGATCCTGCTTCTGGCACGTTGTGGGTTGAGGATCAACGAACCTCTGCGTTTAAAGATGAGGGATTATCGGCCTTATGAAAGAACCATTTATATTGAAAAAACAAAATTCAAAAAGGACAGACTTATCCCCATACCTAAATCCGTTGCAGAGGCAATTGATAATTATTTATCAGCCAGGGCAACTATAAATGATAAAAGTATCAATCCATTCCTATTTATTGGTCGAAAACAAAAAAGACTAACCCAATATCGTATTCGTAGGATCTTTCATGAGACAGTAAGTGATATCGGTATTAACACAACCCGGCAAATCATTGGAGACACTGTCTTTGGAAAAGCTACGCCACATTGTTTGAGGCATTCTTTTGCCATCAACACCTTGAGATTAGCCATTGCCCGAAAACAATCGCCACAAAATGTCTTGCCCGTGCTTGCGACTTATCTGGGCCATGTTGAATACCGTCATACAATGAAATACTTGAAAGTAGTTGATGCCAAAAGCAGAATGAGTTTATTTGATTTTGCAGGCACACAAAGGGAGTATCCATGAGGCTGACCAGTTGTGTTATTATGTTTTTTGATCAATACCTGCCCCACATAAAAGGTTGCAGTCCCAATACCATAAAAAGTTACCGGGATACCATTGCCCTTTTTTTACCTTTTGCTGCCGAGCATCACTCAGTTAAAATTGATTCCCTAAAATTGGAACATCTTTCAACAGACTTGATATTAAATTTTCTTAATCAGCTCGAATCTCACCGTCATAACATAGCTAAAACTCGTAATCATCGCTTGGCTGTGTTAAAATCCTTTGCCAAAATGATTCGTTTTATGTATCCGGACAAGCAAAAATTAACGGATACTATCATTGCCATTCCTCAAAAACGCAGTCAAAAAAAGTTGATAGGATTTTTATATCCCCAGGAAATTATCAAGATCTTTAAAGCAGTGAATCTTACTCAAAAAGATGGCTTCCGGGATTATACTCTTTTACACCTTTTATATGACACCGGTGCCAGGGCAACAGAAATCGCAACGCTTCAGTTAGATTATTTTGATTATAAAAATAAGACTCTGGCTATCCTCGGCAAGGGAAATCGATATCGACAAATTGAGATCTTGTCGAAAACAGCAGAGCTTGTCCACCAATATATTATCAAATACCGTCGTTCTCCCAATCTGCTTTATATAGATAATTTGTTTATCAATCAAAGGGGAGCAGCACTTACACGGCATGGTATCAATCGCCTTTGTAAGAAGTATCTTGATCGGGTGTTAAACTCAAAGCGGTTAACTCTCATACATCCTGTTCATAGCTTTAGACATTCTTGTGCTATCCGGATGGTCTCTGAGGAAAAGGCCATATCTGAAATCAAAAATCGTCTGGGCCATTCGAACGTTCAATCTACAATGGTTTACCTGCAATTGGATTTGAATAAAAAACGGCAATTACAGGATGATTTTATCAAGTTCACCCGGCAGCACCTTGCATCAGATCCGAAAATCGATGAACTGGTTCAATGGGAGAACAAACAAAATATTCTTGAGTGGCTGGACAGTCTTTGAATACCTGTAAGGATCGTCAAAGACATCGCCAAATAGCGGATTGGAGCAGATTCTTATGTTACGTCTTTTATTACAAATTTGTGTTATACCTGGCAACATACTGAATTTAAAGACTTTTACAGTCTCCATTCGAAAACACTGCAAATGTCCTGCTATCAATGAGATAGGGCAACTCGCAACATAATGCAAGTATCCTTGAGTTTCATCCAGGGTGCTTTACTCCAATAAAACGTAATGGACTTTTGAAAAATTTAATTTTGTCCAGTCCCATATAATGGAATCAAAATCAATTTACCTTTATCCTGTATTTTTATCAAAACTAAGGGTTTCCCTGATTGACAAGTCACTTCAGGCTTACTAAAAAAATAGAATTTACGTAAAAAACAAACCTGTGACGATGCAGGATCGGAAAATCACGAGCCTATTTACTATACAAGGTGCTGTGAAACCATTCATTCACCAAGATATTGGAAGGCAATAAGATTATGACGACGCCCTTAATCGGAGTCAGCAAATCAATAATAAAAATAACTGAATTGATTAATAATGTAGCTAATACAGGTCTGAATGTATTAATAACTGGTGAAACGGGTGTCGGTAAGGAAGTCATTGCGCAAAATCTTTATGCAAATTCCAACAGGGCTGCAAAAAAATTTGTAACCATGAATTGTGCTGCACTGCCTGAAACCCTGCTTGAAAGCGAACTATTTGGATATGAGAAAGGCGCTTTCACTGGAGCGGATAAAAACCGGCTTGGTAGATTTAAAACGGCCGACAAAGGGGTTCTTTTTCTTGATGAAATCGGTGATATGCCAATACTATTGCAATCAAAAATACTCCATGTGCTTCAAAGCGGTGAATTTTCCCCCCTTGGATCGGATCAGGAGCATAAATCAGATGTTTGGGTGATTGCAGCGACAAACCAGAATCTCGAAGAGAAAATCAAAAATAAAACCTTTCGGGAAGACCTTTTTTATCGGTTGAATATTATCAATATTCACATTCTTCCTCTGCGGAAGAGGAAAGAGGATATCCCGTCTCTAATTGAATATTTCTACAGATCAAATCAATTGAATTACCCTCAAAGTCAATGCAGTATGCCTGATTCAGAGACCCTTACCCTGCTTTGCGATTACCCGTGGCCTGGGAATGTTCGCCAGCTTAAAAATTGTATAAAAATGCAGTTGGTTTACAATTCATGGGGAAAAATTCTTGAAGAACTGCCAAGGGAGTGCCCGGAAACAAACCTTACTATCCAAAAAGAAGGGCAAAGCAAAGGCGCAAATCCTGTTGCAGACGATTCTACAAGAATCATATCGCAATTTATAGATATTTCTACAAGTTCTGACAAACTATTTGAAGATATTTCATTAAAAAAGATTAAAAAACTTGCTTCTGGTAGAGTGGAAAAAGAAGTTATTGCTTTTGTTCTGGAGAAAGTTGGTTGGAACAAATCCCGTGCTGCAAAAATTCTGGAGATTAGTTACAAGGCGTTACTTTACAAAATAAAAGAATTTGAAGTTCACCCTCTTACATAAAGATAAACAGCCGAACCATTCGGAATGAAAAAGCTGATCTGCATGTGACGGGGTATATTGCACTGTTTTAAAACATCCTGCACTCACTTGGCCTCTGTTTGATTATAGGAAATTGTTCAAAAATTATTCGAGGGTTGACAATGATTAAAAATTCAAAAATTCTCATAGTAGATGATGAACCCCGTCTATGTGATAGTCTAAAAACACTGTTATGCGCCCAAAACTATGACGTAAAAACATGTAACAGCGGTAATGAGGCGTTACCATTTTTAGCCAGTAATAAGTTTGATCTGGTTCTCCTGGATATATTCATGGAGGGGATGGATGGTTTTCAAGTCATTGAAAATATCGTGAACCAAAAAATTGATATCCCTTTTATCATTATCACCGGTAATGCTTCGATAGAATTTGCTGTGAAAGCGCTTAGGATGGGAGCTAATGATTATTTAAAAAAACCATTTGAATCGAAAGAACTATTCTCATCAGTAAAAAACACTCTGAACCTGAGGAAGCTGAAAAAAGAAAATGAGTTGATGACAAGAAAACTCAATGAAAGTGCACAACTTTTTCGGGATTTGACTGAAAGTACAAGTGATTGGGTATGGGAGGTAGACCTGAAAGGTGTGTATATTTATTCAAGCCCCAAGGTTAAAGAGTTCTTGGGATACGAACCTGAAGAACTAATAGGTAAAACACCATTTGACTTAATGCAGGTCGACGAAGCTAAACAGGTTTTTGATCTTTTTAATACTGCTCTTTCATCGCAATCACCATTTGATTCTATCGAAAATGTGAACATTCATAAAAACGGCTCCCATGTTGTTATGGAAACCAGTGGTGTCCCAATCTTCAATAATGAAGGTGAGTTGTTCGGTTATCGAGGAATTGATCGTAATATTACCGACCGTAAACAGATAGAGGAGGAGCTTCGAAACAGCGAGTTAAAACATAAGGCGCTGGTAAAAAATATCCCCGGAATGGTTTACAGAGCATATCCTGACTGGTCTGCAGAGGTTATTAGTGACAGCGAGGTCCTTTGTGGTTACACTGAAAAGGAACTTAATACAAAAAATAAAAATTGGTTAAGTATTATACACCACGATGATATAGAAAGCGTATTTGAAAATGGTTCGGAACTTACCCGTATTCAGAAAAATCTTGTTCAAAGATATCGAATTCATACAAAGGAAGGTGATATTCGTTGGGTTGAAGACCGTAAGACATCGGTTTTCTCTGAAAAAGGTGATTTTTTAGGGATAGACGGTATTGTGTTTGACATTACCGATAGCAAACAAGCCGAAGAAGGACGAGAAAGAATTCTAAAAAAATTACAGGAAGCACTTGATAATGTAAAAACATTAAGCGGCTTACTTCCGATCTGCTCCCAGTGCAAAAAAATCCGTGATGATAAGGGGTATTGGAACCAGCTTGAAGCCCATATTCAAAAACATTCTTATGCAAAATTCAGTCACGGAATTTGTCCTGAATGTTCCGATGAATTATACGGTGATGAAGACTGGTATATTAAAATGAAGAAAAAGAAAGAATAATAATATATTGTCTCTTGGTATTAAATGATATGAACCAGAAACAGCATCATAAGCCATTTTTCTGCATTAATATTTATATATAAAAAACATTTTGCCGTTTCTGAACAATTATTTTCCGTTGCCTGGACCAAAATCCTGTTACTCTCCAAATAGATATTATGGTTGACACATAGAAAATGACCTGCCTTTTTTGTAATCGTGGATTAAATTGTAAAATATATTGGATTGGATGTCCACAAAAATTCTATAGCTATTGCAATTGCAGAAGATGGGCAAAAAAGGGATGTTAACTTTTACGGTGTAATCAAAAACGATATGGATCAATTACACAAATTCTTACGAAAACAGATTTCACAAGGAATAGAGCCAAGGTGCGTATATGAAGCAGGTCCTTGCGGGTATAATATCTACCGTAGCCTGAAAGATAAAGGCATCGATTGTGTTGTGATCGCTCCTTCTCTAATACCAAAGAAAAGTGGTGACAGAATCAAAACTGATCGAAGAGATGCGGAAAGTCTCGCAAAACTGCATAGAGCAGGAGAGCTGACTGCAGTTTATGTACCCTCTATGGAAGATGAAGCACTCCGGGATCTGGTCCGTGCTCGTGATGATTGTGTCAATACACTCAAAAGAGCCAAACAGCAATTGGGTGTTTTCTTATTGAGACATCATGTTTGTTACTCAGGAAAATCGAAATGGAGTAAGGCATATTTCAATTGGATTGCTGACATATCAATGCCACACCCAGCGCAACAAATAACGTTACAAGAATATATTGATATGGTCCAGGACGGCAAGAAACGCGTGGAACGTATTTCAGAACAAATCAATAACTTATCAGGGCAAAGCCGGTTAAATACTCTTAATATGTCACTGCAATCATTGCGTGGGGTATCACAAATCGTCTCCGCTGTTGTAGTCTCAGAGATAGGAGACCTTACCCGTTTTGACTCTCCTTCAAAATTTATGGCATACCTGGGTCTTGTACCCTCCCAGCATAATAGTGGAGACAAAAAAAGACCGGGGAAAATAACTAAAACTGGAAATGGACACGTACGTCGTGCACTTATTGAGGCAGCTCAAGCATATAGGCTACCTGCCAGGAAAAGCCGCGCCATTGCAAAACGCAATGAAGGTTTACCCCATGAAATTTGTAAAATTTCATGGCAAGCCCAGGTAAGACTATGTGGCCGATATAAACGGATGGTATTTAGGGGTAAAAATTCAAATCTTGTAAAAACAGCTGTAGCCAGAGAATTGGCAGGTTTTATGTGGGCTATTGCTCATGCAATCCCTAAAACCACATAAAATAAAGGAATTGCTTCGCTCTTCCATAGTGGGTTTTAAAAGGCATGGGCAGGAAAGCTTAAATAATAACCGGAAAAGCCAGCAATTATGCCAGCTTTTCCTTAAGCATTATTTAATGCTACCTGCATCCGATTATCCCTTGGCAGGTTGCTCCCCAGCAGAGCCTACCTCCGTTTCATCGGATACTTTATTCTTAACATTAAAGCGCATGGGGACCAAGGAAATTAACGGAAAAATAACCACATAATTTTTAGATTTTATTGCGGGGGGGCTGTCACGGTTGGAGAAACCCAGTTTACACTATGGGAATAGGTAACTATCACTAAAACTCCCGAAAATAGATAAGGGCAGCTCCACGACGAAGCCAATTCATGCGGTAACCAACCCGCGTATATCAGACTGATCAACCGTCGTTAATTGATGACACCGCCCCCGACAATAAAATTTTAAAAAGGAGTACGATCTTCTTGAATTTGACATTAAAAAAAAGAGGCCAGGGGATGTTATTTCCTATTGACAAGTGTCAACCATATCAGTGTAAAAGTCTTTCTGTAAATTCATTTTTCAATAGGAACCCAGGATTATTGAATCCTGGGGGTTGAAAATGCTGGGTCAAAACTTAGTATTCCTTTTTTGCTCAACACCACATTAAACTAAAAAGGAAAAAGAAATGACCCAGCAACAAGAGGATACAACAATTCGTACAGTTTTTGAAATAATAAATGCCGGTGGAATGGAAAATTTAGGAGAAGCTATCTCAATCCTCATCAATGAAGCTATGAAGGTAGAGAGATCATCGGTTTTAAATGCCCAGCCCTGGGAACGTACGGATAGTAGAACGGGTTATGCCAATGGATTCAAGGATAAAACAGTGATGACAAAGCTTGGTAAGCTTCTTCTGAACGTTCCACAGGTTCGGGGAGATGTTGAATTTTATCCCTCGGCCTTGGAGAAAGGTATCCGTAGTGAGAAGGCACTGAAACTTGCCATGGCAGAAATGTATGTCCAGGGAGTATCAACTCGTAAAGTAACCTCAGTCCTAAAAAAACTATGTGGGCTTGAAATCAGCAGCACCCAGGTCAGCAATGCTTCCAAACTTTTGGATGAAGAGCTTGAAAAATGGCGTAACCGACCAATAGGAAGGATTCAATACCTCCAGATTGATGCCAGATATGAAAAAGTTCGTCAGGACGGGATGGTCCTATCCTGTGCGGTTTTGGTTGCTACCGGTGTGATGGAAGATGGTAAGAGAACTATACTTGGGACCAGTGTTTCATTGAGTGAGGCAGAGATCCACTGGCGTAATTTTTTATTGGACCTAAAAAAAAGAGGTCTTCATGGCGTAAAAATGATTACAAGTGATGATCATAGCGGGTTAAAGGCTGCATTAAGGTCAGTATTTCCGAGTGTTCCCTGGCAGCGTTGTCAGGTACATTTACAAAGGAATGCGGTTCCATATGTGCCAAAGATGGATATGCGGAAAGGAGTTGCAAGTGATATCAGGAATATTTTTAATGCTCCCGATCAGGCAGAAGCTCAGAGGCTGCTGGATTTTAGTATCGAGAAATACAAGAAATCAGCTTCAAAGCTATCAGAATGGATGGAAACCAATATTCCCGAAGGTTTTGCTGTATTTTCTTTGCCGGAAAATCAGAGGAAGAAATTACGTTCCACAAATATGGTTGAAAGGCTGAATAGGGAAATTAAACGCAGAACCCGGGTTGCCACGCTTTTCCCAAATGAAGCATCTCTATTAAGGCTTGTGAGTGCCATATTATCAGAAACAAGTGAAGAGTGGGAAACCGGGAAAAGGTATCTTCCCGCAAAGGAAATTTAACCAAAGCAACCCGAGAGAGAACCACGGAACGTTGGTAAATTAAGATCAGGAATTGTGATTTAATAGAAGAGGTAACCCTTAACCCTGAGCATTCAAAAGATAATGTTATTGAGAACGCAGCTTCGTAATCAAATAAGGCCGGGAACGTCATTGTGCAAGGAGTACAACCCGTTTTGTAAACGCTGTTGCTTTTAAAAAGGAATTTATATTCCTGCTTTTAACTCCGCCAAAGCGATGGAAGGAAGGATAATTCTTTTTGAGGCGTTATTCAAAAAAAATTATCCTTCCTGGAACTCGCAACCCAACCGTAGGGCGGGAGATTGATGACACTATATTTTTATGTCCATTTTAAAAATGATTTAAACGACAAGTCCCTTGAAAAGGACCGAAACCCTTTAACAAAAGCTGTTTGACATAAAAGGAATCCGACCCGGCAATTTTACAGAAAAAAATTTGCATTATCACTCTCCAATAAAGTTTCATGGGATCTTCACGAATTTTATTATGAATTTTTCCATATAATTGAAGTTCAATTTCACAGCATGGTTTAGATTATTTATTTTAATCATTTATGTGTGTGAATTTTTGTTCATAAACCTTTTTTTATCTCGCTCACAAAATACTCTATAAAATCATATTGTTATACATTGAAATAGGTATAAATACGTAGGAATAATATTTCTTAATTTAAGACATTTTATTCTGAGAAAAAAAACACCCAAAAATACTGTAAATACTATAGATTAAGTGTTTTGAAAGCCTAAAAAATAGGCATGATTATTGCTTTCTTTTTTTATATATTTATAGAGCCAAACCTGTTGTGAAGCAGAGATGGAAAGCCAAAGGGTCTCATAGGGCGGTGGCCTGGTTGCTAAAAATTAAATAATTTGAGGAGAGGTAGGAATGATGAAAAAAAGTATTATTTATTTGATAGTGTAACTACCTTTAATCACGATATTAAATGGAGAGGAATATGGGAAAGAAACTTTTAGTAGGGTTGGTAACTGGGTGGTTGATGTTTGGTATAGTAATGGGGGCGAATGCCTCACTTACGGTAACGTTTGATAGGTTGAGCGACACTGAGGTGAGGATGACCGGTACGGGGACAGTGACCGGCGATCCATCTGGTGTGTACTATCCATTATGGTTCGACGACCTGTTCGCAAGCATCTATACACCTTGGGATAACGTCGACGTTCTTACATCGTCAAATATGGAAATCGGTGGAATGTCGGTCGACTTCGCAAGGTTAGCCGGCCCAGACTATAGTTTCCCAGGAGTCAGTAATGGAATATACATGGGGCCATTAGGCGGCGGAAATTATTATTTTTCAGGTGGCGATGTAATGAACGGCGGATATGTCGATATGTTATTAACTGGAGCCGCCACTTCGACAACCTTCGTGTCAGGGGGGGCGACAGGTGATATATATCGGATGGACGGGACGGCTCCTTGGGGGCATGCGGTAACGGGCACATGGACAATGGTCGATAACACCGCCCCAGTCCCAGTACCTACCACAATGCTTCTTCTCGGCTCTGGCTTAATCGGACTTGTAGGGTTCAGGAAAAAACTTAAGAAATAGACTTATATTAACAAAGGTAGAACTTTGATTTAGTTCTGCCTTTGTTGTCTAAAACCCCACATAGGCCCGAAAATACCCAGCGAATCCACCTCAAAGCAGATTGCCCAAGCCGTCTATGTCTTCCATCAGGCGGCTCTTGCTCATAAAGCTGGGCCATACGTTCTATTATATAATGTATCTTTTTAAATTAGAAGTTTCCATTCAATTATATGAGCCAAACACATAGTCAAAAGCCATTCTTTCATATTCCAGTTAATAATATATTCATCATATTCTGAAAAATTACCGCATACATTTAAAACCGGTTCAATTGGGAATACCATCCCCTTCATTTTTTTCTAATTAAAAGTCATGAAAAGTACGAATAAAAATAGACCAGTCCCGAAGGATATTTACATATCTGGCAGGGGCCAAACAACAACATCCTTATCAAGGAGGCATGAAATGTCTATTTATTGTTCGTCAGAACTTGAGTCGCAGGTAAACCAGTATTTCAAATCTCAAAACACTATGGCTTTGGCAGACAGCACAAAAGCCTTGTATAATGCTGTCTTAAGAAAAAAACTGTTACCTTTTTGCGAGGAAAATGAAATTACCAAACTCAATGAAAAATTCACAGACCATATGGACAGTTTTGGAGAGTTCCTTCAGCACAAAAAAGTGTCAGCTCATACGACTCAGTCGTATTTATCGGGATAGGACTCCCCATCACTGAGGAGCCCTCCCACACCACCTGGCATACCGATCGGTACCTCGGCGGTTCGGCTGATCAGGCAGGTTAATTTCCGGGTAGGTATAAACCCAGATCAAGGAAATATTTATTCGGCAAAGCTACAATCACCCATTTAACTCTGCTCATACGCCAGTGCTTCTTGCGGGCGCACCCGCAGGACACCGCATATTTGCGGGATATCCCACGTTTGAGCAGGTTACGGATTTTAGTTCTGGGATTCTTCCACTGTTTCCAGAGAACACAGCGTAATCGTCTAATTATCCATCCATTCAAGGATTTAAAGATATTTCGGGTTTCTGAAAGGCGGTAGTAATTCCACCATCCTCTCAGGTACTGATTGAGCTTGAAAATAATCTGTCCCATACTTTTACCACAGTTGCGGTCCGTCAGTTCCCGGATTCTTTCCTTGAAGCGCTTAATTGTCTTCTTGTGAATCCGGATCTTTGTCTGACCACACATACTGATAAAAGTAAACCCGAGAAATTTGCGCAGCCATGGACGGCTGACAGCACTTTTCTCTTCATTAACCTTGAGCTTAAGCTTATTTGTTATGAACTTGGTAATGCTGTCCATAACTCGTTCAGCAGCTTTTCTACTTTTAAGATAAATAACAAAGTCATCAGCGTATCTGACAAAATTAAGCCCTCGTAACTCCAGCTCCTTATCCAACTCGTCGAGGACTATATTGGAAAGCAATGGGGAAAGTGGACCACCCTGTGGGGTGCCCTCAAGGGATGGAGAAACCAGACCATCGATCATTATACCAGCTGTCAAATATCTTCGGATTAACTTGAGAACTCGTTTATCCTCTATCTTTGTAGCCAGACGGCTTAGTAGACGGTCGTGATTAACCCTGTCGAAAAATTTTGACAGATCCATATCTACAATGTGCTTGTACCCTGAAAGCAGATAGCTCTTAGCCCTGCGGATAGCCTGACGTTGAGACCTTTCCGGCCTGAATCCAAAACTGGAATTAGAAAAGGTAAGGTCCCAGATCTGTTGCAGAACCTGGGCTATTGCTTGCTGAATCAAACGATCCAAAACTGTGGGAATTCCGAGCAGTCTTACACCACCATCCGGTTTTGGGATCTCTTTCCGCTTAACCGGGAATGGTTTGTAAGTACCGTTTAACAGCTCTTCCCTGATTTTAGTCCAGTGACGTCTAAGATACCCCGGCAACTGATCAACAGTCATGTTGTCAATACCAGGAGCTCCTTTATTACCACGAACTCGTTTTAGTGCCATAAACATATTCCCCCGTTCGAGGATCATTTCCATGAGCCGGGGACCTCCTGCCAGATGTTCGGTAAACAAATACGCTACAGTCATTTCAGGCGGCTGCTGCATTATAACCATAAGTGATATGCTCCTAATAATCGTTCTCATTTACCCGTACTATTCAGTCCGGGCACCGTTCGGGCCTTTACCGGGGTGAGTCCTCCGTGGTTTCCACGGCTCGTTTCTCCTACGGCTACTATGCCCTCTGCTGACTTCTTCCATGCGGTCAGAGCAGGTTGCCCTGCCCTCAGCCATTTTCTGCCGCTCGCGGCATCCCGGGGCACATGGAAGACCTCCCGGGGTAAACACACGTCTTTCAGCACGTAAGCGCCGAGTATACGGGCACTGCCTATAATGGATAGAGGACTTAACCTTGTGTTGCAGGCTGGTCCCGCAAATGCACGCCTAACTCGATTTCTGTACGTCGCCCCGTGCTTTTGTGCTACTCTGCCTAAGCAGAGCCACTGTCTTCCGAGGCACCGTCACCGGATACCCCGTTGTGATAACACTATGTCCTTCGCCTCCATCTGGCTGGACTTGGGACTTTCACCCATAAGAACGTGTGCCGTACCCGGCACACAACCATTACAAAACTTTTATTCACTTTCCACGGGCATCATATCAAGCATACATACAAAATCCCTCGACAGGCCAAACAAGCCTTTGATTTGAAACATGAAAAAAGATGGTTTTCTGGCGAAGATATTGCAAAATGCAAAACTTTTATGTTTAAGGTCAATCATATCCGGAATCATCTGCTTGTTCGATTAATGTGTGAAACCGGGGCAAGAATCAATGAAATTGCCAACATCTGTGTTTGTGATATAAAACTCAAAGAAAAGGCTATCCTTTTGTCTTGGTCAAAAACTACACCACGGCCAGTTTTTTTCACTCCAGAAACTGCAATTTATTTAAACAAGCATTTGGAATGCATCATTTCCTGATCCTGAAAAAGATTCATTCCAAAAAATTTTCCCAGGGAAAAATATGATTTATAAAATTATCGACAGTATGCTTAAAGATCTTGGCCTTAAAACAAAGGGAGATGGAAGAGGCCCGCACACCTTCCGGCATTATGTGGCAACAAACTTGCGTTATAACTTTAGGATGGATCTGGATCATGTCGCCCGTTTGTTAGGAGACACACAGAAAACAATAAGTTCCAGATACCTTCATCCAACCGCTGAAATGTTGCACAATTTAATTAATAGAGCATCCGGTTGGTAAAAGATAACAATTTAAAACACCCCAAGGGGGATTCTCTTGGGGATTATTTTTTGAACACTGGTTATGATATCTCCAATAAAGAACATTCTGGTAAATTCTTTCTTAAGAAATTATATTTTCAGTAAAGTAATGCAAGTCTTTATATGGTGGCGACTCTTTGTTTAATAGTTACGACTTCCCTGCCGATACAATACCTATGGAAAATTACGTCATCAAAAATTGCAAACGATGTCATCAGCAGCTTCGTATCCCTACAGATATTGGTGGAATGCTCATGCGTTGCCCGAGCTGTGGGCATGAATTCCATACCGATTTCAAACTCGGTCCGATAGTCCGGGAAGGTGGGGATGGTAAAAATTCTGCCCGAGAAAGGCTCCCCAAAAGGCCCCAATCCACTTTTAAGATTATAGTGTAGTCGATATTCTTCTCAGCAAGATAGAAAAGAATCTTTCAGAAAGACCCATTTGATATAGAGCGCCTATTTGCTCTTGCCATTGCATAAAATTCATTTTTTAAGATTTGCATTGCTGGAAAGTGTATCTCCAATAAAATTTAATGGAAGATTTGTTCATTTGATTGTGTGGCATCCCATATAATGGAATTTTGAATCTGCAAAGAAGGGTAGCGATTTCTGCGATAGAATTTAACAGTGGTAGCTGGAAGCCCCTGAATATTCAATTCCGTATTTGTAGAGGCCATTAGTTCCGCCATTGGTTGAAGGATAAGGTTTTGACCATTTGACAATACCAATGTTGTTTTTGTTTTTGTCAGGGGGTGTTGTGCGTTCATCATGTTTCTGCATCTCAAGATAAACAAGTTGACCTATTACAAGATTTTCATTGGTCATCATGGACAACCCACCTTGAGAATAATCGTTCGTCTCTGCATAATAGCATTGGTCCTGGTAATCCATCCGATGCAGATTCATAGGACTTTTAAGTTCATATCTTTGATAGCACCTGTTCTCTTTATTTGGTTCCATTGCAGATCCTTTTTCGTGGGATTGAATAGCAGCTTGAACACAAATCACATAAAACCGTATATATTCAATTACAAAATATATTGTAAAAATCAAGGCAAACTTGATATCTTTTTTTTTATCGCCGGATCCCAGCATGTGAGTAGGTAAGTTTTAATCATATTTTTTATTTAAAATAGGTAAAAATACTTAGGGAAAAAAACTCTTAAAAATATGAAAATAAGTTCTTAAATTAATAACATTTTTTTGTAAACTTGGGCATTATATTTTTTGTATAAATACTACTCAGAAAAATTATATCTCGAATGCCCTTATCAGTTGGTTTTATGAACGATACGGCGAATTATATTTCGTAAAACGGGAATGATTTATGCATATAAACGAAAGCAGTAAAAAGCCAAACCTGTTGAGAAGCAGGGACGGAAAGCCAAAGGGTCTCATGGGGAGATAGCCTGGTTGCCATTAAAAAATAAGGAGATTGTAATGAATAAGTTTATTGGATTTTTATTGGGCCTTTTCCTGTCATTATTGATAGTGAGTAGCTCCAGCGCTTTGACGATTGGGAATGCGCTTGAACCAAGAGATCATGTTGACAGCTACAGGAGTTTTTCTGAAATCGACTTATCCCTTCAGTTTACGGATAGTGGAATCATTAATTCTTGGAGTATCTATGCTCAAGAGAATACAGGTGATGTATATCTTCAGGTGCTCAGGCATACAACAGGAAGTTCATATGAAATTATCGGTGAAAATTTATTTACTGTATCAGTATCAAATACATCAACAACTTTCAATGTGAATTCCGCTGATAAAATTCAATACGAAGTTGGCGATTATATAGGGTGGGCTTTTGATGACTTCGCAGTTTTTGGTTATGATAGTGGTGGAAATGATATCAGCTATGGATCAAATAACAACAAAGTTATTGGTGTCGGAAATGTTGTGACATTTGTGGGCGATACTTCAAGAGAATATTCTATCTCCGCTGAAACGTCCCCGGTACCCGAACCTGCTACAATGATGCTTTTCGGCATCGGCCTGCTCGGCCTTGCAGGAGTAAGCAGAAGAAAAAAATAAGTTCACTTAAATATAAGAATCAAAGGGCAGGGTCATTGAATTGGTCTTGCCTTTTTTATGCACTTTTTGTTCTCAAACCAGATTAAACTATATGAGCCAAACACAGCAGCAGTAAACATTTCTCCATATTCAACTCAATAATATATTCATCATATTCTAAGAAATCACTGTATACATTTCAAACCAGTTAAATTGGAAATACCAGACCCCCCTCATCTTTTTTTCTAATCAAAAGCCATTAATTTTACGAATATAAATAGACGAACCCTGAAAGATATTTACATATCTGGCAGAGGCTAAACAACAAGATCCTTTAAAGGAGGCACGAAATGTCTATTTTACAATTACCGGAAGTTGAAAATCAAATGGACCAGTATTTCAAATCTCAAAACACCATGGCTTTAGCAGACAGCACAAAAGCTTTGTATAATGCTGTTATTAGGAAAAAGCTGTTACCTTTTTGCAAAGAACAGAGAATTGACAATCTCAATGAAAAATTCACGGACCGTATGGACAGTTTTGGTGAGTTCCTCCGGGATAAAAAAGTATCAGCGCACACGATTCAATCTTATTTGACCATCACAAAACTATTATTCACTTTCCATGGGCATCATATTAAACACACATACAAGATCCCTCGGCAGGATAAACAGGCCTTTGATCTGAAACATGAAAAAAGATGGTTCTCTGGAGAAGATATTGCAAAATGTAAAACTTTCATGTTTAAGATAAATCATATCCGGAATCATCTGCTTGTTCGATTAATGTGTGAAACCGGGGCAAGAATCAATGAAATTGCCAACATCTGTGTTTGTGATATAAAACTCAAAGAAAAGGCCATTCTTTTATCTTGGTCAAAAACTACACCAAGGCCAGTTTTTTTCACTCCAGAAACCGCAATTTATTTAGAGAAGCATCTTGAATCATCTTTCCCTGATCTTGAAAAAGATTCATTCAAAAAAATATTCCCAGGAAAAAATATGATTTACAAAATTATCGACAGTATGCATAAAGACCTTGGCCTTAAAACAAAGGGTGATGGAAGAGGTCCGCACACCTTCCGGCATTATGTGGCAACAAACTTGCGTTATAATTTTAGGATGGATCTGGATCATGTCGCCCGTTTGTTAGGAGATACACAGAAAACAATAAGTTCCAGATACCTTCATCCAACCGCTGAAATGTTGCACAATTTAATTAATAGAGCATCTGGTTGGTAAAAATATTTTTGACATCCCCAAGGATTAACTTGGGGATTACTTTTCGGTATAAAGGATTTGAGCACAATCTGCTCCAATAAATAGTTTATGCTCTTGGCAAGTTTGATCATTTGAACAGAATTTTTTGATTATTTCTTTACAGCCATTTTGGATATTGCTAATCATGGTTGTAAAAGATAATTCTATTTGAGGCTGGATATCGATCCTTTTACCAGGAAGCCAATAAAATGCTAAGCGACTGATCCGAGGCGATTAAACACCGAATGGGGTAACTATATGAGCTCAATATCAGTAAGATTTTTTATAATTACAGATGATTCTGAAATTTTGAAAGTGTCATTCAATAAGCTTGATCGTTTATTACAAAGCACTGATGAGGAAAA
This sequence comes from Desulfoconvexum algidum, assembly GCF_055382125.1. Taxonomy (NCBI): domain Bacteria; kingdom Pseudomonadati; phylum Thermodesulfobacteriota; class Desulfobacteria; order Desulfobacterales; family Desulfobacteraceae; genus Desulfoconvexum; species Desulfoconvexum algidum. The sequence continues at coordinate 2,565,789 of NZ_AP042394.1, forward strand.
AATCGAAAAATTTGCTGGAAAACGTGTGCGTGCTGCAGAAATAACTGTGAAGCTTGAGAATCGAAAACCCATTGAAGCTATACGTGCTATCTATCATTATTTTCATTTCAATGAAAAAGGTATTCTTGATAAAGACAGATTAAGCAGTGATGGAACTATTGTGTCTATTGCTGGAATTTCTTCTATTTTTATGGAAAAAGTGCAAGGTAATATAATAAATGCACAACAAGAATTTGCTAAAAGACAACGTGATCATGCTGTTTGGTGGAAGCCAGATATGCAGCTTGAGCGTAATATCTTAGATGCTGCTATTAATGAGTTTAAGTGCAGAAGGTTGTAATGATGTCTTAAGACATTAAGTTCTCTGATGAAAAAAATGATTGAAATTATCAAAATATTGTTTTATCTCCAATATACAGTAATGGAGTTTTGAAAAATTTAATTGTTCCATTTTCCATAGAGTTGATTTTTTCAAACTTTAGCCAGAATTTCATGCACTTCAGCAATAAAAAAATTTTACCCAACAATTGTTACTTTTTTTCTCCATTTTAGCACATTTTTTTCTCAGTAAAAAACGATCCTAAATTACCGTAAATACTATTAAATACGACCCTTGATACTGGAAAATATGGGTATATTTCTTGCATCTTCTCATTAGGATAAAGCCAAACCTAATGAGAAGCTGGGATGGAAAGCCACTGGCCATAATGATAGCCACAGCATCTATTAAGGGGGACCCATTTTATTGTAATTTATAATAACTATGAGGGGTGAATTTTAATGATACATCATTGTAAACTTGTAATGATTATATTTTTAGGTGCTTTCCTGTTATTTTTTACCGAGACCTGTGGTGCTGATGATTGTGATGATTACAAGTCAATAGATTACTATGCGGTTGGCAGTTATACCTGGATGCATAATATGCCGACAGGGTGTACTGCATATTCAGCGGAAATTGAACTTGTCATAAAAGTTTGGACCTTTAATGATTACGGAACCCTGGATCTTATCTGCAGCAATACAAACAGCTTTGATTACGGCAGCGTGACAACAGCTCCAAACAAACCCGGTTTTATCAGTCGTATTACAAGAAGCACTTGCCCTAACTCCAGTCGATTCTATACCCTTAAGTTCAGTCTGGATTCAACCCAGCGCAGTTGGCTCAATGACAACGGTATCCTCTATGTTGCGCTGATCGGCCAGCCATATGGAATGTACGGGTTCCCGGCACAATTTGACCTTACATCGTCCAGACTGATAGTCAATGGGGGGGGCACTCAGCCAAGCATATCACGGGATCCTGTTTCCCTGTCTAACACTTGTTTTGAAGGGTCCAACGCCCCGAATCAAAACTTTAATGTATGGAACTCCGGGGAGGGGACCCTCGGTTATTCCATTTCAGATAATGCCGCATGGCTCTCCTGTTCTCCAATCAACGGCACATCTACTGGAGAGCAGGACACCATTACTGTGACGTATACAACCTCTTCACTCTTACCAGGCAACTACGCAGCCATTATTACAATTAGTGACTCCACAGCGAGTAGCTCACCACAGGCAATTCCCGTGGCTCTGATGGTGACAGCAACATCTCCTGATATTTTAATTTCACCATCATCTTTTCAGATCTTTAATTTCAGCGGTCCCTTTGATTCTCCTGGGTTAAATCCTTTAGGCTTGGCATTTGACGGTACATATTTGTGGAATGCGGATCCCACAGATGATAAAATTTACAAATTAGATACCTTAGGGAATATAATTGATTCGTTTGATTCTCCCGGCACAGGTCCCTCAGGTTTAACATTTGATGGTACATATTTGTGGCATTCGGACTACTTACTTAATAAGATCTACAAAATAGATACTTCAGGTAATATAATTGACTCTTTCGATTCCCCAGGATCAAATCCTATAGGGCTGGCATTTGATGGGACGTATCTGTGGAATGCTGATAACGGCGAAGATAAGATCTATAAAATAGATATATCTGGAAATGTAATCCATTCGTTTAACTCTCCTGGACCAATCCCCAAGGGTTTGACATTTGACGGGATGTACCTGTGGAATACAGATTATACAGATGACAGGATCTATAAAATGGACACTTCAGGAAATATAATCGATTCCTTTGATTCCCCTGGGCCGAGTCCTTCAGGATTGACATTTGATGGTACATATCTGTGGTATGCCGATTCCTTAGATGACAAAATTTACAAATTAGATATCGCTGGACATCCAGTCGATTATCTTTACTCTCCCGGACCATATCCTTCGGGATTGGCATTTGACGGAACCAACCTATGGAATGCGGATTACTCAGATGACAAGATTTACAGATTAGATGCCGCAGGAAATATAATTTATTCCTTTGATTCCCCTGGACCGGGTCCTTCAGGATTGACATTTGACGGCACATATATTTGGAATTCTGACCCACAAAATCGCAAAATATACAAATTGGATACCTCAGGGAATATCATCGATTCCTTTAATTCTCCCGGACCAATCCCAAAGGGTCTGACATTCGACGGTACCTACCTGTGGCATGCTGATCACACAGAGGACATGATTTATAAATTGGATATTTCAGGGAATATAATCGATTCCTTTGATTCACCAGGACCAAGCCCCGTCGGTCTATCCTTTGACGGTACATATCTGTGGAATGTCGACGACACTGATGACAAGGTGTACAAATTAGATTTTTCGGGAAACATACTCGATTCCTTTGATTCGCCAGGACCATGGCCGGATGGTTTAACATTTGACGGCACAAATTTATGGTGTACGGATAAAACGGATGATATTATAAGTAAATTGTGCAATGAGCCTGGACCTGCAGAAGTCGGTTCGTCAAAAAGTCGCTCTTTTACTATTACCAATGCAGGAGACACTGATCTTGAGATTGGCACCCTCGGGATAACAGGCGCAGATGCTTTAGATTTTACCATTGATAACGATTTGTGTTCAGGACAGACAATTGGATTGCCAGGGAAATGCACGGTTGATGTTATTTTCTCTCCTGCATCAAGTGGTGAAAAAACCGCAAATCTTGAAATCCCATCCAATGATCCTGACACACCGATCCTTGTTGTCATATTAGATAGTAATGCTCTGGATTTTAAAACAGATTTTAACAGGGATGGAGATGTTGACGGTTCTGATCTGGCTGAATTTGCAGCCAACTTCGATGCAGGTGGAATAGCTGCATTTGCTGCGGAATTCGGAGGGTAGCAAAAGCGGATAGATATTGTAAATATTATCTGATAATTTGATAAAAAGTATGAGCAGGGTCTTCAAATGACCCTGCTAAATAATTTCCTTACTATTAAAATGCTATATATCGTGGTAGCCGGTTCCCTGAAATAATAAATTCAGATTATACTATATGAACCAAGAACGTTATCAAAAGCCATCCTTTCATATTCCAGTTAATAATATATAGATCACATTTTGGCAGATCCTTGGAAAATAATTTCCGGGGCCTGGACCAAAATCCGGTTACTCTCCAATTATAAGGTAATGGCATTATGATTGTTTTGATGATGGCTTTTCCCATATATTTAAATTTCCCCACCAGTGCCTAAAAAACAACCCATACCATATGCGGTATTCGGAGAAGTTTATAAAAAGTGAGACTTACAGGAATATTCCTGGGAAATTTTTGAATTCTGAAAAGCCAAGGCTGTATTCGGAAGTCTGCAGATGAAACTACCGGTGTAACCCTGGAAAACCTGGCTGCCACTTTTGGCCTGAATTGATATTCCTGTATGAGTAATTAACTCCCCCGGGGTGCTGTATCGAACAGCACTCTGGAATTTTCTGCTACACTTTTCCTGCCTGGCATTGTCTGAGGATAAGTTTATAAAAGGGTTAGTACATACCGGCACCGGGTCAATTTCTCAAATTAAGGACAATCTGTTCTGCCGTAATGGGACGAAAAATCATCCAAAACAACCCCTTTGGCATCATTGATAAAGGCCAGGATATCATGGCCGTCCATATCATTATCAAAGTCATAATCCTGAAGGCAGAACTCAATATCGTTATCCGAGACCCGGACATCATCGAAAAATGCCTTCATGTAGGCATATTCCCCTGAATCCAAGAAGGACTTTGTTTGAACAGCCCGGCGGTATTTGCCGTAGGGATGGTATCTGGGACCGGTGATAGGAAAGATGAGTGTGTCGTTATCACATTTAAAAATTAGTTGGTTATCTTCAAACCGGATGGACAATACATAATCGGTATCCAAGCGGATGGGGGTTGGGAAATCCTCATTTAAGAGTACCGTATCGCTCGAAAAGTCTTCATCATCTGCCCGGCTGATATAGGCCCGGGATTTCAAATTGCCCTGGCTGTCCACTTGAATATCTGCCTCGGCAAAGATATCACCTTCGAATCGGTTGTAATCGAGGCCGGAACCCGGTCCATGGGTGGCATTGTAATAATATCCCCACACCCTCGCAACACCCCAGGCCCCTGGCGACAAGACGGAGTCACTGCTGATCCGTGCTCTGGTTTCAATGAAACTGGTGTCTGGGCAGTTTGTATAAGTATTGGCCCCCCCAGTTGCATCCGTTCTTTGTATAGCAGCCTTTAATTCCCCTTGCACAGGCCTTCTGACCCATTCCTGCCATTTCCATTTTGAAAGATCCAGGGGAGAGGAAAAATCATCATAAACCAGGGGATCATTGTTGATATGGACATTATCGACTTGTGCATGGACAAACCCGTTGTTGAACCCATTCTCTGCATTGATGGCAACGGCCAACCGCTTCTCGTCATAGATAACATCACGTTTTTTTACCGGCCCTATAGAGGATTGTGTATGGCCATGGGCTTCAAAGGAAAATTGGCCCTTCTTTTCGGTTGTAAGATAAAAGGAAAGTTTCAGATCATAGGGCTCGTCGTACTCCAGGGTCCCCGGCCCGATAAGGGTCTCGTAATCTAAAACCTTTGTAGTCCAGGGATCATTCGCCACGACTTCCTTGACCACCCAGAAGGCCTCCAGACCTCCGTTGCCCCGGTCCCCAATCATGACACTGGCATAGATATCCCCTGCGGACCCGATTTCGCTGGCGTTATAAAAATAGCCTATAATCCGGACAAAACTAAGAGAATCCGGTGCGCTGTCACGCTGGGCCTCAATCATGGTGACTTGGGCCTCAATGGTATGGACGGAACCCGGATCGAAAATAGGAAGGCGATTGCGGAAGCGGCCCGGCCTGACTTCCGCCCCCATACCTATAGAGTTGCCCAGCTTGAACACCAGTTTATCGTCTGCAACTTCCCGGACATATTCCCTGGGCCACCATCGGTTCCCGTCAAGGTAGGTCCCTGAAAAATCGTCATAAAGGATGTCTGCCCCCTTACTCGAGCCAGGTAAAACAACGATCATGCAAATAAAGACTGCATAGAATAAAATCTTCATTGTATCCTCCTTAAATATTTATTCGATTAAAGGATAATCCAATTCCTTTAAAAATAAGTTTAGACCATTCAGTATGGATTCAGAAGTTAGATGGATCGAAGTGGATATTAAGTATAACTGCCAGACATACTTTGTATTAAATAAATAAAAAACTATTGTCAATACCCAAATCCAATGCCGATTTTTTTTCGACCAAGATTTAATTTGTTATATCAAATTAATGACTTGATTGGACTCATGGCTAATGATCTTATTCTAAACTTTCACTGGACCTTCCCTTGTTTAGAATACCAGAACTATTTGTTGTTTTTCAGAATGGTGGAATTTTCTATTTTTTTCAGTAATTATTCGAAGACTTCACTGGCAACGACTTGTAGAAGAGCGTTTTATCGATTGTTGCAAGCCCAAGCCTCAAATTCATCCTATTTGTATTCATAGAGCTCAGTCCAGACTAAATTTGAGCACACCTATATATTGTATGCCAAGTTTTTCAGAATCGAAATTTCGATTCCATTATATAAGCCAAGAAAATCATCTCCAAGCATTCTTTCAGATTACACTTACTAATATATCAAAAACATTTTTGCAGATTCTTGGAAAATAATTTCCGGGGCCTGGACCAAAATCCGGTTACTCCTCAATTAAAACGTAATGGGATCTTGATTCATATGGTCATGAGGTTTCCCATATAGATGAATTTCACATCAAAAAATGAAAAACTTGTCCATACCAGATATGGTCTTCTGGAAATATTTAAAAAAGCCCAGACTGGTGGATGAAGCGTTCGACAATTTGTTAAATTTGATTCCTGACAGCTAATACCTTTATGCTCAGTTCAGTTTTTCTACATTTCTGGTCTGTAAGGGGTTCAGGCAGAAGACATTTACAAAATGTAATTCTTAAAGGTGCTTTTTGCGCTCCGTTGCGTAAATTTTCTTAGCTTCCATATTCTTTTGAAACTCTTTTATATCCCGGCCACGGGCCATTTCAGTGGGTTCAGGCCCATTCTATTTCATGCAAGATCCGCCTGTGAGCGTCAGTGGCAATGGATTGAGGAGCAGCTCCGGTTGTGCAGAAATGCCATGTGCATTTATCCAATATTTTTTGCAAAGTTTCAATTTGCATTTTTATTGACAATATACAACTCCTATCTTATAAAAAGTAGCAGTTCAGAACTCGAATAATTGTCCCGATAGATAATTCTTTTCAACCTTTTTAAAGGTCAAGAAAAGTTCGTACGCTAAAACTACTGATTTTCAGATTCTACAATTCGAGTGAGAAATCATATATCAGATTTATGCAAAATGGAACTTTAAAAAGGAGGCCTATCAATGAGAAAGGGATTACTTCTGTCTATTTTAATTGTTTTTTTATGGACACCTAAGCTTTTAGCAGACACGTATGTATCGGGGACAATTGTTAATGAAACTTGGACTTTGACCGGATCTCCTTATTATGTAGAGGGAAACATAATAGCTTCAAATTTGACTGTAAAACCGGGTGTCCAAATTGAGTTTTTGGGTGACTATCGTTTTGAGGTTGCTGGATTGATCAATGCGGAGGGTAGCCAAGCCGAACGTATTGTGTTTACAAATGCGAAAAATAATACATCTGGGTGGCAGGGCTTAAAGTTTGATAATTCTGTTCTGGGTAGCATTCTTGAGTGGTGTGAATTTAAAGAAGCCCGTAGCAGTGCTCTTCATCTAATCAACAGTGTTCCTGAAATCCGGAACTGTAGTTTTATTGGAAACCGGGGGGATTATGGAGGAGCCATCCGAGCTACTATAAAAAATGGAGATTTGATCGTCGAGAAATCTCGATTTTTTAATAATGGTGCCGAAGTTGCAGGTGGGGCCATATGGGCTGATCTCGATAATGGTAAACTGATGGTAGACACATCCTCGTTTAGGGCCAATAAGGCGAACCCAGGCTATGACAGACGGAATGCATCGGGTGGGGCTGTCTTTTTGAAAGGAGACGGTTCATTTCTAAATTGTGATTTTTCAAAGAATGAAGCAAATTCCTATACGATTTATACATCTTCAGGCCGCTACACACGTGGTGGGGCTCTGTGGCTTCAGGATGGTCAAAGCACTGTAACTGCCTGTAGATTTCTGAAAAATAGGTGTAAAATGACCGCACATTCCCAGACCCCAGACTGGAGTTACCCTTATGGAGGTGCAGTTTTTCTTTATTCTGGGTCGATTTTATTTGAAAATAGTCTCTTCGCTGAGAGCTACCTCTCAGCGCAAAGAAGGACAGCGTATAAAGGCAGTGCAATCTACGTGAATGCAGGGAATTGTTCGTTAGTAAACTCTACAGTCACAGAAAATATAACTACATCTGCCATCTATAATCATGGAGGAACCCTACAGATACGTAATACTATAGTCTATTTTAATAACGCCAGCGGTACACAAATTTCGGGGGCAGCGTCTGTATCTTATTCTGATATTCAAGGAGGATGGTTTTCTGGTGACGGCAACATAGATGTTAACCCAATACTTGATCTTGAATATAAAGTAGTACTCGGGTCTCCTGCTATTGATGCAGGACATCCAGACATTGAATACGAGGACGCTATCCCCCACGGATTGGGATTATCCCGGAATGACATGGGTTTTTTAGGGGGACCAAAAGCTTATCTTTGGGAAGGTTTGAAAGAACTTGAAGGTGCTTGTTGCCGTGAAAATGGGAGTTGTATTCATGCCATTGAATTTGACTGCATAAGTGCAAGGGGATATTTTCAAGGTATCGGGACAGACTGTAGTTCTCTTGCATGTGAAAATATCAACCAACCACCCATTGCCAAAGTTGGCGTAGAGCCAAGTAGAAGAGTTTTTGATGAGATCACACTCAATGCATCTTCGTCCTACGATCCAGATGGGATAATTGTTGATTACAGTTGGCAACTTTTAAATGAAAGCAATTCTGACAAGAATAAAACTGCGGAAGGAGTTTCTCCAACGATTTCGAATCTGGCTCCGGGTTTTTACAACGTTATTCTGTCGGTCACAGATGATGGTGATGCAATTAGTGTAGACGAGATGTCGATTTCGGCAATTGGAATCAAAGGCGACCTCAATTTAGATGGAGATGTGGATGGCTTAGATCTCTCTGAATTTGCAGAAATTTTTGGGTTTGGGGGATTGTGATAAAGACGTATACGATTATTATTATTTAAAAAAGTTAACCTGTAGTACTCACAAATGGTATTTGAAACTTTGTCACAAACCCATTCACAAGATAGACGAATTTCAAACAGGGGTACTTCGCACATGCCAGAATTTTTTTTAAGTTTTACTTCGTCAGACAAAGCTTGGGCTGATTGGATCGCTTGGCACCTGTACCATAAAGGCTACTCTATGACATATCAACCCTGGACTTTTGTCCTTGGCACAAACTTCTACCAGGTCACTGTTCCAGTTTGGAAATATTTGCTCTAACAACTTTGGAAAAGGGAAATATAAAGATATTCGACCTGCAAAATTTATAATTTCTTTTGGCAATGTTGTCTGGTATCTAAAGACAGTCAGTCACGACTTCGTATTCATAGGCCTCAGTCCTGACAATATTTTGGAACCACTATATCTGTTGTTTTGTTCTTTTCCAGAATAAAACTACCCATTCAAATATATTTGCGTCAAGATAAGCCCGGAACATTGGGAAAGGAGGAAATAAACTCTTTAAAATTTGTTATTGTTACCCAGTGGGTGTGAATCCCACTTGATTAAAGCTTAGTCAGCAGATCAATAGGAAGGTCCGAGGGTAAGCCCGGTAACGGGAGTCCTGAGCCGGACTGGATCAAGAATACAGGCCCTGTATTGAGCTCCGAAAAGAATGTAGATGTGGTCAATGGATAAACTCTGATTTTTCAGACAAAAATGAAGAGGGAAAGCCGACGTCCTATATAAGACGGAAGGCAGCAGTCCTCTGAGCGCTATGACAAGCAAAGGGGGCACCACCGTGGTCCTAGACCAGGGCATATATCCAAAGGGGTAACTCGGGAACTTGAGAGAGCCCACAGTCTCCTTGGAAAAAAAAAGGCGGTCAGAGGAATTACCGGATCCCAAAATTCCCGGTGTTCAGAAAGTAAGTTCACGCTTTCTGGATAAGTCCTATTCACATCTTGATATGAGATGATGGAAACACAAACCAAGATGGACAACAAGGTAACGGGAGTGGATAGCGAACAGCGAACAATCCCGTGACGGACTCTGGGCAGTCTTAGCGGAACATAGTACCGATGATCAGCAATATTGGATCGGGAAGGTGGGGAAGTGGCGCCCAAGCGACCCACTGTAGGGAAGGTGATGCTTGGCATAACGTTTTTACGGAAGGAATTATGGGAGATACACAGAGATCACAAACTATATCAACACAAAACCGTAAAATTGTGGAACAGATGGCTCACAAAATCATTGGTGTGAAAACTGAGCAGAAATTTGATTGTAATCCACCGCTACTGGTGGGAGAAGTTTCTTTGAATAATATTGCCATGTTAGCGCAGAAGAATCCAGAAATGGTCTTTACCTCACTGGTACACCGAATCAACCTATCTTTACTGAAGGAAGGATTTAGGAAAATCAGAAAGGGTAAAGCATCTGGAGTGGATGGGATAACCGCAGAAAAGTATGCAAAGAACCTTGATCAAAATCTCTATCAGCTATATCAGAGACTGAGAAGAGGTCAATACACTGCAATACCTGTAAAGCGAATTTGGCTGGAGAAAGAGAATGGGAAACAAAGACCAATCGGTATTCCGGCCTTTGAGGACAAGGTAGTCCAAAAGGCTGTAGAGATGATACTGAGTAAAATCTTTGAAACAGACTTCTATGATTTTTCTCATGGCTTTCGTTCCGGACACAGTCAGCACATGGCAATAAAAGAACTGAGAGATAATTGCATCAGGAATAACACCCATTGGATGTTGAGTGCAGACATCACGGGACTATTCGACAATATCGACCACGAGCACTTACGAAAGTTCATCAAACAAAGAGTCAATGATGGGGGAATTATCCGTCTGATAGGAAAATGGCTCAATGCAGGAGTAATGGAAGAAGGGAAATATTATTCTACCGATTCCGGGACTCCACAAGGTGGGGTTATGACGCCATGAACACAAAAGGTAACTTCGAGTTTGATCGAACAATAAAACATTACAGGAAAAGAAAATAGTTGACAATTGACATATAGGGTTGTAATTATATGACACAATATGAAATCTACAAAATCAGAATTGACTCAGCGAATAAACGCAGCCCTGTCGCTAATAAGAAAATACAAATCTACCTCCGAAGCGACAAACATGATGGTGGAGCAATACAGTATATCAAAACGCCAGGCCTATCGTTATGTAGAGCAGGCAAACAAAATTGGGGAACAAGTCGCTGTTCCAGACCCCAAGATTGCATTTACTGTAAAACTATCTCAAAAATTAATTCAAAGATTACGGGAGCATGCAAAACATACCGAAAAAAAATTAAGCACAATAGTAACTCAATCTTTGGAGGACTTTCTCCAAAATGGACAGGAGCCAGGTCGGAAGAAACAAAAAAGGTCGAGATATTAAGCTTGAATATAGCCATGATAGGTTAATGGGCATGAAAGTTATTCAAGTCTATCAACTTTTAGTTCCTGATAAATTTTGGGGTCATAATTCAGAAGATTATACGTCAAAAATAAAAGGAGAAACTCCAAAATATGCAAGTTGCAGGGATATACGCAAGAGTCTCTTCGGATAGACAAAAAGAAGAACACACTATTGACAGCCAGGTTGCATCACTGGTTGAGTATGCTCAGCATGAAAAGTATGTGGTTCCAGACGATTGGATTTTCCAGGATGAAGGCTATAGTGGTTCAATATTGGAACGACCAGGGCTGGAACGTCTTCGGGATTTGGATTCTGAAGGCCAAATTGAAACTGTATTGATATATTCCCCAGATCGGTTAAGTCGAAAATATGCTTACCAGGTTTTGTTGACCGAAGAATTTTCACGATATGGAACAGATATCATTTTTATTAAATCTCCAAAAGCCACCACCCCGGAAGAGCAACTGCTATTACAATTCCAGGGTATGATCGCTGAATATGAACGGGCACAAATCATTGAGCGAACAAGGCGTGGCAAAAGGCATCGAGCTAAAATGGGATCAATCAATGTCCTTTCAGGCGCCCCCTATGGATATAGATATATCAAAAAGAGTGAGTATGCTTCGGCATATTACGAAATCGTCGAAAAAGAGGCAGAAATTGTCAAAAAAACATATAAGCTGTATGTTGAAGATGGCCTTAGTATCGCAGCCATAGCCAGATGGCTAAACGATCATGGCATTCCTACCCGAAAAAGGGTCTCCCAATGGGAACGTTCAACAGTTTGGGGAATATTGCGTAATCCTGCTTATAAAGGCACGGCATGCTTTGGTAAAACCAAAAAATCCGAAAGAAAGAAAATCACACGCCCTTTGAGGCAAAAAGGCGGTTTTTCATCTCGTTGTAGTGCCTCCCAACCACGCTCTAAAAGTGACTGGATCGAAATACCAGTGCCAGCAATTATAGAAGATCAGGTGTTTTTTAGAGCAGAAGAAAAATTAGAAGAAAATAAACGTTATGCCAGGAAGAGGACAATAGTACCGTCTTTGCTGCAGGGTATTTTAGTTTGCAATCAATGTGGATACGCATATTATAGGACTTCCACCACAACTTCTAAAAGGAAGATATACTATTACCGATGTTTAGGTTCCGATGATTATCGATATACCAATGGTCGAGTCTGTCAAACTAAGCCAATTCGTCAGGATTACCTTGATGAAATTATTTGGAAGCAGATTATTGATTTGCTCAAAAATCCTGGTTTAATTCGATCCGAAATCAAACGAAGGATTCAAACGATTCAAGACTCTAACCCCACCAAACAGAGGAAAGAAGTGTTGTCCAAAAAAATTAAAAAAACTGAACAAACTATTGAAAAACTTTTGGACGCATACCAGGAAGATCTTTTGCAACTTGATGAACTGCGTAGCCGAATGCCGGATTTAAGGAAAAGAGAAAAATCATTAAAATCAGAGTTTATAAGTGTTGATAGTTTATATACTGATCAGCAGGCTATCTTCAAACTAACTGAAAACACAGAAAATTTTTTATTAAAATTGCGCAAGGCATCTGATATGATAACCGTTACAGAAAGACAAAAGATACTTCGCCTTCTTGTGAAAGATATTCTTATTGATGATGACACGATCAGGGTTCGACATTCTATACCGTCTACCAGGGTTAACTCACCAGTCCCAATTGACCCCGGTGGAGGTACAGAAATACCAAGTTGCCTTTTACGTTCGAGGAGTCATATCCCCTTTGTTGAGCAACATTTTTCTTCATAATGTTCTGGATGACTGGTTTGTAAAGGAAGTTCAGCCAAGAATGAAAGGAAGGAGTTTTCTAATCAGATTCGCAGATGATTATGCAGCAGGCTTTGAGTTGGAATCGGATGCCAGAAGGGCTATGGAGGCAAAGAGAAAGCGTTTCAACCGTTTTGGGCTGGAATTACACCCAGAGAAAACTAAACTGATACCTTTTGGAAAGCCAACAGCCTTAGGCGGCAAACACAACAAACCCGGGAGTTTTGAATACCTGGGGTTCACTATCTACAAGGGGCTCTCTCGTCGAGGCTTTTGGGTGGTAAAGACGAAAACTGCCAGGAAGCGGCTGGCCCGTTTCAATAAAAAGGTGTGGAATTGGTGCAAGAAAAATCGGCACCAACTACTGAAAGAGCAGTATTTTACTCTCTGTAGCAAGTTGAGAGGTCATTACCAGTACTTCGGTTTGATAGGGAATTACGAAGCCATAGCAAAAGCATATTATCATACTGTAAGAGCTTGGAGATATTGGTTGTGCAGAAGGAGCCAGAAAGGGAAAGTAAAGTTTGAAGCTTTAGCGAAACAGTACCCTTTGTTAAGGCCAAAAGTAGCACATAAAATCTAATAGTCTGACGGGCAGCAAAGTTATGCACCAAACAGGGGTACTTGTTTGGCTTTCAGTTTGGTCAAAAGAACTGGAACTGAGGAACCGTATGCGGGAATTCCGCTCGTACGGGACTGGTGTGCCACGAGAGCAAGTAGGTTTTGTTCGCAACTGTAAGAAAGATGGAGGTAGGCCCTCCGGCGACGACTTCCAGAAGTAGTCGCCAAACCGCCGTGAGCTGCGTTGATAAAGAGTCAAGGTGGTGAGCGTCACGGAAAAGGCAGGACAAGATCCTGTCAGGTATGAGATATGGAGATGAGCGCAAGCGAACCGCTGAAGACGTGTCGAAAGCGTGTATGGTGATATCAAAAATGGGGTTGCAGATCTGTTCCATGAGGAGTCCAAGGGGAATCTGGTTACTGCTTGGGTGATATCCGGCATAAAGGCGGCATGAACTTATCTTAGGCTTTCTTATGGAACGTGGGAACCTGTCGTTCCGATGTTAAGGGAGAAATCCAAGTGGAAGCCCCACAAGGATGAGAGTACCAATGCGGAGCACAGGGGCGGAGCAACTCGTAGTAGTGATGAAGGCACTGTAATGGGGCTGGAGCAAAGGGGTTGCGTCGTTCAACTTTTAACATAAGAACAACCCGAAAAGGGAAGGATTCTGTTGGAAAAAGTAAAGTCGTTTAATATCTCAAAACGTCAAGTTTGGGAAGCGTACAAATGCGTAAAAGCGAACCGTGGAGGTGCTGGGATAGATAATCAATCCATAGGTAATTTTGAAGAAGATATTTCCAATAACCTCTTCAAAATATGGAATCGGATGTCTTCCGGCAGTTATTTTCCTCCACCAGTTAAGCGTGTAGAGATACCAAAAGGGGATGGTCGAATGAGGCCCCTTGGTATACCGACTGTGGCAGATCGTGTTGCCCAAATGGTTGTGAAACAGTATCTTGAACCGCTACTGGAACCTCACTTTCACCCAGACTCGTATGGTTATAGGCCGAACAAGTCTGCATTGGATGCAGTGGGGCAAGCACGCAAAAGATGCTGGCGATATAATTGGGTATTAGATCTCGATGTCAAAGGATTTTTCGACAATATTAGTCATGAACTCCTGATGAGAGCATTAGTAAAGCATACCGACTGTCGCTGGATACTTCTGTATGTTGAACGGTGGCTTAAAGCCCCAGTTGCAATGTTGGACGGATCACTTGTTTACCCTGAAAAAGGAACTCCGCAAGGAGGAGTGGCTAGTCCTTTGTTGGCAAACTTATTTTTGCATTATGTGTTCGATAATTGGATGCAGCGGAAGTACTCTCATGTTCCCTTTGAGCGTTATGCCGATGATGCTGTTTGTCACTGCCGAACTGAATCTCAAGCCAACCAATTGAAGGCTGATTTGGAGGAACGGTTTGGTAATTGTGGATTGGAGCTTCACCCTGAAAAGACAAAAATAGTTTATTGCAAAGATGGGGATCGTAAAGGAGAATATCCTGTTATGAAATTTGATTTTTTGGGATATACATTTCGTTCCAGATTATCAAGGACTCGCAGGGGAAAATTCTTTGTAAGCTTCACGCCAGCGATAAGCAACAAGGCGGCAAAAGCAATCAGGCAGAAAGTACGTAGTTGGAACTGGCAGTTACGGCCAGGGGACACGCTTGAAGATTTGGCTCGAGAATGTAATTCGATAATTCGAGGCTGGATTAATTACTACGGGCGATTCAATCCTTCTGCAATGCTTGGGATTCTCGATCATATAAACTGGCGCTTGGTGCGTTGGGCAACCTGTAAATATAAGAAACTCAGGGGGCGTCAACGGAAGGCAACCAGATGGTTGAGGAAAATTGCTGAACATCAGCCGAATATTTTTGTCCATTGGAGTGTCTTGTATAAAAACGGCTGAGCGATAGGAGCCGTATGAGTCGAGAGATTCACGTACGGATCTGAGAGAGCCTGAGGGGGAAGTTCCCTTGGGCTACTCAACTGGGGGGGGGGGCGCCGGGTAACCGGTGCTTCTACCCGGAGAACCACAGGTATCATTTCTGGACATTCTTCCAGAGTGTTTTTTATATATAAAAAACATTTTGGCAGATCCTTGGAAAACAATTTCCGGGGCCTGGATGAAAATCCGGTTACTCTCCAATCAAGTTGAATATCAGGTCAAGGTTTTAATTCTACTTAAGTATGTATAAAAATTAATCTGGTGGCTTGGAAATTTGGCAAGATTCCATCAACTTTACCAATTAAGAAAAAGTTTACCTACAATTATTACATTTTTACTCATTTTATTATATTTATTTCTCAGCAAAAAATTACCCAAATAAAGCTTAAATGCTATAGTAGTGCTCTTTCCCGGTATATCTAAATGGTATAAATTTTGCAAGAAATGTAAGCATTCTTTTTTATTGTGAAATGAATTGTTTTGCGAATATTTATTGCGTAGCTTGGGTTAATACCCCGCCCCTTGGGGCGCAGTATTTAAGCCTGATACCCCGTCCGCTTGCGGCGGGGAGGGTTTCATTAAATGATCTGAAAATGAAAAGGAGCGAAAGATGATTGGAAGACAGCTACTAAAGTCTATCGTATTTACACTTATTTTTCTTATCACCTCCACAGTGGCCTTTGCTGACAATTCTGTTCAAGTCACAAGGGATGACAAAGGAGTCTGGTTTATTACCGGACCTGAGGAGGCCAGCAGGTATGAAATATTTGAAGCAATGGGATATGTTGTCGCAGAGGACAGACTCTGGCAAATGGAGCTTTATAAGCGCCAATCTCTGGGCAGGCTGTCTGAAATTTTCGGAGAAAGTCAGCTTGGAACTGATATGTATCTTCGCACCATCGGTTATTCTGAAGATGAACTCACCGAAGGGGTAAAAAACCTTGGTGAAACGAAAGAAGTTGTTGAGGGGTATGTCGCCGGTATCAATAGAAGAATCTCTGAGTTAAATGGGAATCCGGACCTGGTACCGGCTGAATTCCTGGCTTTGAAGGTGTATCCGATTGAAAGTTGGCGATGTGAAGATGTCCTTGCCTGGATTTCAATGCTTCAGAAGAACTTTGATCCAGAAGCACTGGATACGGCCCAGGTGGAAAATGCCGCCTTGTATCAGTTTCTGATCGGAACTTATGATCTTCAGGAGGGGGCGGGGATGTTCAATGACCTGAGATGGACAAACGACCCGGAAGCCCAGACTTATATCGTGGATAAAAACAAATCAAAACCGACCTCGCCAAAGGCAAAAAGAATCGTTTCAGCTCCACCATATGATGCTGAAACGATTACTGATACGGCAGACAAATTAAAAAAGACTCGGAAAAAGGTTAAAGATAAATTAAAAGAGATCAATGCCTTTGTCAAAATGGGAAGCTATGCATGGGTTGTGTCAGGGGATAAAACGAAAACCGGCAATCCCATAATCTATTCAGGCCCTCAAATGGGTTTTTCAGTTCCTTCAATCGTTACCGAAGGGTCAATCAGGGCCGGTGATTTGGAAGTTTCAGGGATGACCGTTCCGGGCATCCCGGGAATCATTATCGGCAGGACACCACACCATGCCTGGTCGATGCAGGTCGGCCATGCCCATACAACCGATTATTATTTTGAAACGCCAGAAAGTGTTGAGTTAAATCGTTTTGAAACCATCAAAGTAGCAGGTTCTGGCGATGTTACTATCCCGATATATAGAACTGTTAACGGCCCTGTTGTTTCTCCGATGCCTTACATTCCTGATACATATGACTCGACTAAGGGGCCCATCGTATCATGGAAATACTCCCAATGGGGGCATGAGTTTGATACCATCGGTGCTTTTCTTGAGCTGGGAGATGCTCAAAGTATGGATGAGTTTGGAGAGGGTATAGAAAAAATAGGTGTAAGTCAACATTTCTGTTATGCTGACAGGGACGGTAATATTGCATACTGGATGTCGGGGCGAAACCCGGTAAGGCCTGCCGGTGAATGGCGTCTGCCCCAGGGAGCGTTAAGTTCATTTGGCATACTACCCCTTGAATGGGACAGCGATGTCCTTGTCAAACGGTCTACGGCCAGGAACCCGAAAAGGGGATATTTTGGCGGATGGAACAACAAGACCCATCCAGACTATGACAATGCCTACAACAGCGTTTCAGACATATATGGCCCGTTTCACAGATCCCATGTAATCTATGATTATTTTGATAAAGCTTTCAAAAAAGGCCGACGTCTTTCTTTTGGGGATGTCAGGGATCTTGCCTTGAATATTGCGACGACCGACTCCTTTGGCGGAGGGGGAAATCCATGGAAATTTGTTGATGGGTATTTTACGGCAGCAGTTGAAGATGCCAATGAAAAAAAACCTGTAAAAGCCAGGAAGAAAGCGAGGAAGCTGCATTCAAAACGGGATGGGCATTTTGTGGCAGCAGTTGAAGATACCAATGATAAAAAATCTGTAAAAGCCAGGAAGAAAGCGCTGAAGCTGCTTTCAAAATGGGATGGGCATTTTGTGGCAGGCGGACTCTCTGAGTGGGCGGAAGGAGAGGACAGGTCTGATGCCTGGGTCCTGATGAATGAATGGATTGATGAAGTTTTGATATTGACCTTTAAAGATGAGATAGGTGTTGATCAATATGGTGAGCTCACACAGTCCAAACGGGTTCTTTTCAATGTTCTTGTGCATGGTCTGGCAGGAGCTGACTCAGGTATCGTCAATAATTATGACTGGTTTACTAATTCAGATCCGAACGCCACACAAACGGCAGAAGAGATCATTGTCGAAGCTCTTGATACTGTTTTAACCCGGTTAGGCGATCAACCATGGGGTATTGGCACAAGAGGCGAAATTGAATATAAGCATTCAATGTTCGGTACTATTCACAGCCATCCATTTTCATCCAGATCAACCTATGCACATTGTGTAGAATATGGAGAAGCAGGTCCTGTTCGGATTGAAAGTATGTTCCCTCTGGGTCAGTCTGGAAATATTCTGTTTAATTCAGATGGAAGCCTGAATTTTAATGAACATGTATTCAGTATGACTCCGGTTTTTGACAATTTTGTTTATAGGGGGTTCCCATTGTTTGACTAAAAACAAAATTTGATGAATTCAATCTTAAAGCAGAGTCAGAAATGGCTCTGCTTTTTTTATTTATATCCACCCCTTTGGTTTTTGAATTCAGGTTAAATTATATGAGTCAGAAGTACCATCAGAAGTCATTTTTCCAGATTCAAGTGTATAATATATAAAAAACACAGCGCCATTTAACTTTTTCAAAAAGAAAGACAGTCCCATCAGGCACACTTAATCTGGATACCTTGTCAGGCCTTTCTGTAATGACCATTCCTGAATCAAACAAAGATATGAACCAGATCTAAAATCGCTTTTGTATAAGCAGTTTTCTATTGAAGAGGTGGGGATACAGATTTCGTTTGCAATGAATCGGTTCTCGGGAATAGTGGTATTGATAATGATAAGGATACCAGTATTGAATCATCATGTACCAACAACAGTGCTTCCAGTGTCAACACACCAACATCAACCAAGGATAACAGAATAGAAACATCCAGTATTGATAATGATAGGGAGGTGAGCACTACTGACAGTTCCATGATAGATGAGATGGATATAGAAGTTCTTTCATATAAAGGGTTCTCCTATCCTGTAGCACTCTATAAGTCTCTGATAGATTTAACACTTAGTAAGACCTCTCTCTTGTATACCATAACTCATAGCCTACACAGCCCTCAGTACCAAGGGGTACAGCCTAAATCGGTACTTTTTTTACATCTACTTTGGATAAAGAAATTGTTGAGTCTTATGAATGCCAGAGCCAAGAAGGATGTGTTCATGAAAGAGGATAGACCCTTGGCAGACTTTGGGATAAAAAAGCTGGAGTTTGAAATTAAAATCAAAGACATGCACCGTGTATTCAATCGTGCTTCCAAAAAGTTTGATAAAGGTGGCAGGTTCTATGGGCCATATTACCAGGGGATGCCCAGCAAGTTCAGAAAGTCCATTCTCATTGATGGTAAAAAAACTGTTGAGTTGGATTATTCCGGTCTGCACATTCGGATGCTCTATCATGAGCTGGGATTAGAATTCAACGAGGACCCTTATGCCATAGGCGATGGTTCCCAGAGGGATGAATATAAACTGGTATCTCTGATCAGCATCAATGCCGCTAAACGAGGTTCCCATATTGCCGTCCGTGATGCCCTCAAAGATACTGGGTATGACACAGGAAAGGGAATTACACCTATTCGGCAGATGATGGATGATTTTAAGGCCCGCCATGCCCCTATAAAGGAGTTCTTGTTCTCGGGTGTTGGCATCGACCTGCAAAATAAGGATAGCAGGATTGTGATCAAGATTTTAATTCCGCCCCAAAATCCGGGAATGTACTTCCCCGGCCCGATTTAATTCAATCCATCTAATTCCCTTAAAAATAAATTTTTCAAAATTTAATTTCTTCCATATAATTCCATTTCGTACCCAACGATGTTTACATGGAGGGAATGATGGATCCGATACCTTGTCCCGGTTGCGATTCGTTTTTTGTGCCAAGAAATAAACTACAGATTTTTTGTACCGATCCGGATTGCCAAAGGACCAGAAAAGCCCTATGGCAAAAACAAAAATTGGTATGTGACCCGGAATACAAAAAAGATCAAAAATTGGCTAATCAGAAATGGCTTCAGAATAACCCCGATTACTGGACAAAATATCGTCAAATAAATCCGAAAAAAGCCGACAGGAACCGCTCTTTACAGAAAATCAGAAACTGTAAAATTCAAAAAAACAAGGTCCATTCCAAGGCATCAAGAACTATCGGTATTGCAAAGATGGACTCGAGCAAGTCCAGGAACCAAGGGCTTTTAGGCCAATATTGGCTTGTTCCCGTCGTTGCAAAGATGGACCCGGTAAAAATTTTTATCGCTACAGCCCCAGTCTGTTCGCCATAATTGCAAAGATGGACTCGAGGACTGGAGAAAAATTTTGTGTTACAGAGATCATGAACCCCATCAGGCCAGGAGGGCATCATGATAAGAAAAAAAGTGCTTATTCAAGACCGGATACGCCGTACCGGCAAGAGTTTTTGTTTTATCCCTCACCGTTTCCTTACAGACGGATTTTTACAATCATTGACCCGGCATGAGTTGGCATTATACCTGTTCCTTGTGTTGGCCTCAGACAAACATGGCCTTTCATATTACGGAGACAAAAGCATCTGCTCTAAACTGGGCCTTAAAGAACAAGACTATCTTTTTGCCCGCAGTTGCTTGATCCACAAAGACCTTATCGTTTATGACGGCACCCTGTTCCAGGTGCTTTCCCTGCCGAAAAGTGCCCATAAAATATAAGGAGGAGCAATGATTGACATGAGAATGATTTTTGAAATCCACCGGTTAAAAGATATGGGAATGTCCAATCGAGAAATCTCAAAAGCAATTGGCTGCAGCAGGAAAACGGTATCAAAGTATATCTCCAACCCAGAGTCGAAACCATCTAAAAGGAAAGCCCGGACGCTGAAACTGTCACCATACCACGACTATATCCGGGAAATAATAAACAGATATCCAAAGCTCAAAGCACCCGTTGTTTTACGTCAGATACAAAAAAAGGGTTTTGATGGCGAAATAAGCATTTTGAGGGATTTTCTGCGTAAAATCCGGGGACAGTCCTTAAAAAAGCAGGCGTATAGCCGATTTGAATCAGAACCCGGGCAACAAATGCAGGTTGACTGGGGGCATTTTGGGACCATCTCCTATGGAAAAACCAAAAGAAAGCTGTATGGGCTTGCCGTCATCGAATCCCACAGCAGGATGCTTTATGTTTCTTTTACCCATAGCCAGAAACAAGAAGCCCTTCATCAGGCTTTGTTTGATGCCTTTAAGTATTTTGGCGGCCCTCCGGAAGAACTTGTGGTGGATAACATGATCACAGCGGTGACTGAACGGACGGGCGCTCTGATACGTTTTAATGGCAATTTTCTTCATTTTTTACTCCCCCTTGGTATCAAGCCTGTGGCCTGCAATATCAGATCTCCCCATGAAAAAGGAAAAATTGAAAGAAGCATTCATTATATCCGGCACAATTTTTTGCCATTAAGAGAAATTAACAACCTGCCAGAACTCCAGTCCCAGGCTATGGAATGGTTAAACAATATTGCCAACACCAGGACACATAGTACGACAGGAGAAATCCCGGTAAAAAGACTTCAGAGATACCGACTTAAAAAGGGGAGCATTACCTGTTTCTCCCCAGAAATCTATGAAAATAGGAGGAAATTTTATAAATATTGGCAATAACTGCTGATAAAGCTTCTTCACGAAGAGTAGATCGATTAGACAACAACTGCGATCTGTAATATTGTACCATGGGTAATAGACCTTGATTTTTTAAAGGGAGGAAATCCCATGTTAGCAGAAATTCAAGCCACACCTATAGATTCAGAAAGCTGGAAATTAAACTTTTTATCATTCGTCAGTAATCGTTTGGATCAGATCGAAAAGGATGACTCAATGGAATCCATAACAGATATATCGAAAAGCCTTTTTACAAACCGTTCAGAAATAATGGGGCAAGCGGCTTTAGCAATCATCGAGAAAAAATATGGACATCTGCTTGAGCAACAATATTGTCAATGTCCGAAGTGCCATCAGCAAACTAAAGCTAAGTCCGAAAAAGTCAAACGTGACATTGATACGCTTGTTGGACCGGTGACTTTATATCGGCCTTATTTTTACTGTAAGCCCTGCGGCTTTGGATTTTATCCCTTGGATAATGTATTGGGGCTTTCTAATAGGAAAATACAGTCAGATATCCAAGAATTAGAGGCGTGGTTAGCAGCCGAAATGCCTTATGAAACATCCGTTGAAGCCCTTGAACGATGTGCGGGTATTAAAGTGAGTAACCACCATGCCCACGATGTTGTCAATGAAATTGCCGATGATATACATTTGCTGGATATTTGCCCTGATAAAGTCGAGATTCAGCATAAAATTGACGTACTTTCAGAAGGTAGATTTCGTCGTCCTGTTTTAATGATCGGTATAGACGGTGCCCATGCACCAACCCGTCGTGAACCAAGTCCAAGAAAGGGAAAAAGAGGTAAGGGCGAATGGAAAGAAGTTAAAGGTTTTCGCATATATCTGCTTGATAATAAAGATATGGTCCATTTAATCAGTTGGCATCAAATTAAAAGTGATAAAGAACTTGCGAACGATCTTTTAGAAATCAAGCAGGCCGGGTTGATTCCTGAAGACAAAGTCCGCATATGTTTTATTGGAGACGGTGCACCTTGGATTTGGAATCGAGCAAAGGAAATTTATCCTGATGCTAAAAAAGTATTGGATTATTATCATTGCAGCGAATACTTAAATGACTTGGCCAATGCTCAATACGGCAAAAGCAACCAGAAAGCACGGGAGTGGGTAGAGGCCACGCTTACTCGTCTTTTCCTGAACAAGGCAGATCGAATTATTTCCGGAATCAAACGAATGAAACCAAAATCAGATGCAGCCAAAGATCAAATTAAAAAAACCGTTCGATACCTCACCGAGCGTATAGAGATGATCAATTATGGCTCATTGAAGCGTGGAGGTTACCACATTGGCAGTGGTGGTATAGAAAGTTCAAATAAGTTTATCTCCAATGTCCGCCTCAAACGTTCAGGTGCTTGGTGGTATCCAACAAATGCAAATAATATTTTGAAGCTACGATGTGCAAAATACAATAAAACCTTCGATCGAATTATGGAAAACAGAACAAGACAGATTGAACAGGGTCGCATTCATAAACAACTACCTAAACTTCGTCTCATTGTAGACAATTCGTGAGAAACAGGTAATGCTCCCCTTAAAAAGTTTCCGTATCCTGCCCCGGATTACAGGGAAATACACTCCTTATATGTCCATAAAGATTTTTCCGTGAGATTTGACTCCAATACGTATAGTGTTCCGGTTTGGACGATTGGTAAAACTGTTGTTTTGAAAGCAAATCAGGAAAAAGTATGGATGTATTACAAAACCCGATGTATTGCCGTCCATGCTCGGTCCTGGGAAAAAAAACAAAGGATCGAACTCGAATCCCATAAATCACAACTTCATAAGCTTAGAAAAAGAAGGCTTGCTGACAAAAACGTTCTTGCCTTTTTGTCTTTGGGTCAAACGGCGCTGGATTATTTGAATGAACTTGAAAAAACAAGGTCTCCATTAAAAAAGGACATCATCCAGATAATGACCCTGAAAGACAAATATGGAGACAGTTCAATAATTATCGCCCTGAACAAAGCATTGGATCTAAAATTATATGGTGCGGGTTATATCCAGAATATTCTTTACCAGGAGATGACACCCAAAACCTGTCATCCACCTGTGAAACTGAAAAGTGATACTCTCAACGAGATAAGACTTTGCTCCCCAAACCTTGCAGAATATGATGCTCTGGTACTCAAAAAAAGGAAAAAGACATGAATACCATTATAGAAAAGTTCAAAACATTAAGGCTGAGAAATTGTGCCAAAAACATAGAAAGCATCATTGAACAGGCGAACCATAAAAACCTGTCTCCCCTTCAAGCCATTGAACGGTTAATCGACATTGAAATAGAAGAACGAGATAAAGCCAGGATGGTATTAAGGTTCAAGCAGTCCGGGCTTGATACAAAGGTCACCATTGATCAATTTGATTTTAATTATCACAAGTCCCGACAGGCTCAAAAAAGTATAATCTTAAACCTTATGGATCTTGAGTTTATTGAGAAGAAAAAAGATATCATCATGATTGGCAATCCTGGCACAGGAAAAAGTTATTTGGCTAAATGTATCGCCTTTGCTGCGACCCAGGCTGGAATAAAAACGCTTTTCACTACTGCCATGGATATGATCAATCATTTGATAGCAGCGGAAGCGGATCATAATCTGCTCAAAAAACTTAAATATTATCAATCACCGGATACTTTAGTCGTAGATGAAATTGGGTACCTTCCGCTTGGCCAACAGGGATCAAATCTGATTTTCCAGGTAATCAGTGCAAGGCATGAGAAAAAATCTACTATGATTACAACCAACTTACCATTTGCTCAATGGGGAAACATTTTTGACAGCACTACTGTTGCCACAGCGATTGCCGACCGTCTTGTGTACAACTCTGATATCCTTGTATTGGAGGGCCCAAGCTATAGAAAGAGGAATTAATCGAAAAAAATAAAAACTGAAAAACTGGTAATTTTTTAACCGGCATATAAGACCTCTTGATCGTTTTTTTTAGTATCAAAATGGATAGGTACGTCCTAACTCAGGTGTGGGGCATTTTAGAATCCTGGTTTTGGGGCAAAAACAAATTCCTGATCACAAGCAGGATCATGGAATCTATTTTGATGAAACTCCATGAACAAGGAATTGTGGGCTTATGCATACATGATAGCGCCATTGTGGAAGAACAACATGCGGGCCTGCTAAAGGAAATTATGGTCCAGGTTTATGAAGAAGAGATGAATTTTAGCCCAAAGTTGAAAATAGCGAGTTGATGGCCAGCGATAATTAAAAATGATGTTCGTCGGTATGTGTGTTGCTGTGACGGTTGGTTTTTTTTGGATCACATTTTTTTTAAATTATTTTTGCTACTCACATATTTTTCTGATAGGTGTTGAGCAGTATTGTATCGATTCTGTTTTAATGACAAACAAAAGAAAATTTATAATTCATTGTTGTCCATATGGCCATATGATGAGCTAATATCTATCATATTGGTGGTAACCATTCAAAGGGGAGTGATAATGAAAACAAAGATTCTTCTCAAACTTCAGGATCTCTTCAATAAACGCCCTGAAAAAATTCATTTTGCTTTTAAAGAAAATCCTGATGGCTATGCGAAGGTGAGTCTTGCTTGGCGTTACGGATCATTATTGAGTTTTTGGATCCATGCCATTTTTCTCGTAATCTTTTACTTCATCAATGTGCATGAAATGGTATACTTTAACATAATTAGTATGTTAATTTTTCTCATTGGTATTTTTCTATTGCGAAGTGGTTTTTTTTATACATTTTTGTCTTTAGCTATGGCTGAAATTGTTACCCATGCAATTTTCGCAAGTTATTATGTGGGCTGGGATTCTGGATATAGTTATTATATTTTTGTGGTTCTATTAGGTTTGTTCCTTAACCCCTTGAACAGAAATTTCCTCGATATCTTCATCAAATTATCAGGGACTGTAATATCTATCTCATCATTGTTTTTAGGCTGGGTCTATTTGCATTCAGCTGTGCCAGTTTATGTCCAATCTATCGAAGTCATGACTTTTATTCAGGGCTCTAATCTAATAATGTTTAGTTCAGGGATCAGTTTACTTGCATTGACATTTGGAGTTTTTGTTGTAAAAGCCGAAAAGTTAATGCAAAACGAAAAAATTAAGGTCCAAAAAGCCTACAGCCTTCTCTCAATATATGTTCCACCTCAATTAACAGAAACAATATTAGATGGACAGATAGATTCAATTTGGGAACATAATAGAAAAAAATTGACCTTATTTTTTTCCGATATAAAAGATTTTACTATGATAACAGATGCTTTAGAGCCAGAGGATATGGCAACTTTGTTGAATGAATATCTTACAGAAATGAATAAAATTATTAATAAATATCAAGGCACTCTCGCCCAGGTAATCGGTGATGGGTTGTATGTGTTTTTTGGGGCTCCAAGCGAAACAAATGACAAGGACCACGCTATCAGATGTTTAAAAATGGCAATTGATATGCAATCAAAAATGAAAGAATTAAGCAAAAAATGGTTTGATGCTGGAATTGAAGAGGAGTTGCAAATCAGGTGCGGTATTAACACTGGGATGGCTACTGTAGGTGGATATGGATCTTCTGAAAGAAAAGAGTATACAGCCATGGGAATGCAAGTGAATATTGCTGCTCGACTTGAGAGTGCTTGTAACCCAGGACTTATTCTGATTAGCCATTCAACATGGGCATTAGTAAAGGAAGATATTCCATGTACTGCGCAGGGCCAAATTGAAATAAAAGGATATCACCGCCCCCTAAAGGTATATGAAGTTGATCCAGCTCAAGCGAATTAAAGGTTGTAACCCTCCCAAAGAATAGTACCAATATAAAAACACACAGCCGCACCTAACCCTTCCCAACCAGAACTTAAAGGCTTTCATAGATTTAATTCCATGCGTATGAGCGCCATATAAAGCATGCCATTTAAGAGGCTAAATCTTGCATTTAAGAGCCATGGGATTTGATGACACGAAAGCTATTTCAAAAGTGTGAATCGGCCTAAAATAGAATGAATTCAGTAGTATAATAGAATATAATAGTGTTTATCCAATCAGTCCTATACCAGTATTCATTCAACACAGCACCCAATACAGTTTCAATGAAGTAGATCTAACAGGATTAATCAAAAAAAAATATAACATTGAACTCGTCAGCACAGGACTTGTTTGCAAAGATTCAGTTCTCGGGAATAGTGGTAATATCATAGAAGATAAAGGGAATAGTATTGATCGCCCTACATTAACAAGCACTTTTCCAGTATTAATGAAGATAGAGAGACAGACACGGATTTAGCAGTTAATGCGACAAAATTTTATTTCTTTGTCAACTTTTCTTATGTCCTATTTTAAAATACATTACCCAGAAACAATTTTAAAAACCGGTCAATCGTCATCGGTGCAGACCCTTCGTAATGGTTGTTAATACTCAGCGTTACCTTTACTTCCCTTGCAAGCAGGTCGTTGACCATGTTTCTTAGATTATGAAGTTCACCGTTTTTCGGATCAACTATGGCATTCCATTTGTTTTGGGTCTGCTGCTCAATGCCCTTTCTATCAGGCCCATGTAATCTGATCACAGTATGATTCTTAATGTATTTTTTGAAATGCCCATAGACTTGAAAAATTGAAGGCATCCAATACCCCTGTAGGAAGACATGAGAAAGTTTTGTGGCCTCAAGGAACTCAAAGTACCGATTGTTCAGATAGTTTTGGTTTCTGATTTCAATGCAGTAGTGAAATTTTGGAGGTAATTTCTGACAGAACTCCTGAAGCTGCTCTTGAAAGACCATCTGGTTTGGCATTTTTTGCTTATTGAGGTACTCAAATTGAAAGATGAGTGAGTTGATTTGCTTGGACATTGGCGACAACAGGTGAAGAAAATCTTCCATCAACTCATTTGACAGGAAATGGGGATTAGATTCCAATAATCTCTTGCTATAATAATGGGTCAACGTGATTGCATTTGGAACTTTGATACTGAACCGGAAATCTTTGGGTACCGATGCAACATACTCAGCAATGACATCAGGCTTTGGCATGACAACTTTATCCCCAAACAACGACCAGAACCATTGATCTACTTCAACGAGTTTGTAATGCTGTGCGTATTCTCTGAGGTAATCATTGCCAACATGATCAGAATAGACAAGACCTTTCCATGAATCATATTTCCAGCTACAGGTGCCGATCTTTATGTTGTCCGGTAGATTTTTCATGGCCGCTCTTTTTCTCTCCCAGTAAAAAGACCTTTATTTTTTCCCCTGAGTTTGTTTTTGCCATAGGTCGTAGATATCATTTCAGAAAGTCCATTCAAGCTGTCTAAAGATATATGCCACAAGGAACATGGTCAATGCAACGATGATAAATGTTTTATAAAGACATTTTAACCTGACACAGGATGATGCTGCTGGACCAATGCTTGGATAGTTGGTTCTCGGGGCGAAAGCACCTGGGCACAGCCTTGAACTTTTCCTACCGGTGCTTGCCATTTTCACAGCTTGATCCAGTCAGATCCGGCGGCTATGAACATGCTGATTAACGGCCAAAATATCGTGTTTAAGCGCCATAGAATTTACCACGACCAAAGCATTTGAATAATCTGAATCAGGCATAAACAGGGTAAATACGGTAGTATAAATAGTGTTGTAGTATTTATCCAAAGAGTGTTATGCTCAGTAGCATCAACGAGATCTCCAATTATGTTTTGGAATATTGAATTTTTGAATTTTAATTATTTTCCATATTGTATTTTCTTCTGCCATCGTACAGATAAAAAGGAGAACAGGTTATGAAAGAGTTGATTCAGTATATTGCTAAAGCTCTGGTTGATAATCCAGATCAGGTTGTTGTTGAGGAAATCACGACTCAGCAGACCCTTGTGCTGGAATTAAGGGTCGCAAAAGAAGATATTGGAAAAGTCATTGGTAAAAAAGGCAGGACTGCCCAGGCCATGCGAACTATTTTATCATGTGCATCTGCAAAAGAAAAAAAAAGGGCCATCCTGGAAATAGTTGAGCCCATAGTTTTATAGTGAATAAAAAAGAGCGGGGGCCCGAACCATATAATTAGGAGAGGAAAGTTTGGAAGAGTTTATAGAAAAATTCAACAAAGTAAATCATGATAAGTTTTCTAAAAATTACTATTGTGATAAAAATAAAAAGGCTCAAGGAGAAATGAAGGCAGCTTTACGATCAATGCCAGAAACAGAAAAATTTGAAGCAGAAAAAATGATTCAAAAGGCACGTAATAACATATCATAAGATATAGCAAAAGCAATATCCCCATACAGCTTTAATCACTCTTTTCTATATCTATTTTATTTTTTGTGAAATTTATGTAATTCTTCATAGAATGAAAGGATTAAGCTGTGAAAGATCCAACCATCAAAAACACCTATAAAGACTCGATTAGAAACATTACGTTCGAAGTTATGAATTATTTTACAATGGAGCAAAAACAAATACATCAGGTTTTAGATGAATATTATCGGAGGTACGGAGAACCCGTCCCAAGGGATGGAAGCACTGTAAGAATTGTTTGTGATCCTTGTGGCCCTCGCCCACCAACCAAACAAAATTCCACGAAGTAGACTTGTTGTTTTTTTAGCTTCGCTCATTTTAAAAAATTCTCATAATATATAATTTCTTGATTCTGAGAAAACACCAACCCTGCTCTGATCAAAATTCCACGATATCTCCAATAAAATTGAATGGAATATTGGCACGATTGATTGAATTTGGCCAAATATAATTGAATTCCTTTGTTGCTGTTTACTGTCAAAAACCGATTATGACAACCTCCACAAATAAAATTGGGGAAGTATTGACTCAAAAAAGTTACATTTTTTACATATTATATTACATTTTTTTCCTATATTCATTTCTGGACTTATTATGAAAAATTATTCCTATTTTTTATTTAATTAAATCTATCTTGATTCCAAAGACTTAAGTTTTTTCTGCTGATGAATATTCTGAATAGGTACGGATATCGCATGACCATTTCCGTTAATTATTAGTGTTACCCAATAAAACCAGAGGGTCTCATCGGGAGATAAATCGGTTTTATATCGGTAATAAAAAAGGAAAGTTTTATGAGAAAAAAGTTTTTATTGGTTTTGACAGCAGGATTGATCTTAATTGGAACTGTAGGAGTTGGAAACGCTTTAACGATAAATATTGACTCTTTTACCAATACAACAGATAATCCGGTTGTATTTGCTTTTGAGGCGGGTACTTATAATGTTACCCCAATTGCTGCTGATTATACTTCTTGGAGTGCTTGGAACGATCAACATCTATGGCTTAATAGTTATAGTATAAGCTCTGATGAGTTTTCTTTCACAGTATCAAATGGCCTATGGGATACAGCCACTTTGGCTTTCGATAATGCTTTAGGTAGCTCTTTTACCCTGGCATCAGCTGGAAACGTAAGCTTTTCTATAAGGGATTCATATTATCTTGATAATAGCGGTGGAATAACTTTGGATGTTAACCCTGTTCCAGAACCTGCAACAATGATGCTCTTCGGCATTGGCCTTTTAGGTCTCGCAGGAGCAGCCAGAAGAAAGAAATAGTCGATTCACAAAATAGTACATCTTTGAGAAAGGCAGGGTCAGAAAGGGCTCTGCCTTTTTCTGTTATATCTCCCCATTATTTTCTGAGTTTCAATTCCACTATATGAACCAAGGGTTGCATCCTCGGCCATGTTTCCATATTCAACAAAATAATATATATACATCATACCTGCAGTCCTTTATCTGCTCCCCTGCTTGAATAGTCGTGGGCAATACCCTTGATAAAATAGAACTGTGCGATGTCAGGAGCAAATAAGGTAGGGGTTTAGGTGTTTACGCGGAAAAAGGTACCTCTGCGGCCGGTTCCTGCCACCATGCCCCATTAAAAAACCTTAAAAGTTAAGTATCCCCCTGGGCAAAAGCGATCCAAACCAGGGCAACCCATCCCCCTGTAAAATTCATTTACCATAAATTGAGGTCCGTAAGGGCCAAAGTGTTGGCTATGTCACACAAAAGCATCGGCAACATTGATACCGGAGATGTGCCGGAAGATGAAGACATGAACATTTTGTGTTTGAATCTGGGACAAAAACACATTGAGCTTGTTTGTGGCCAGGTCCAGATGGCAGAGGGCTTGGAATCATTCGGCATGATGGGGAATTGGGGTCTTATCCTTCCATGGGGGTCTGGCATGAAGGTTTGTCCTGGGAATCACACAAACGGCTGCAATGGGGCCTTGGATGCCTTTGATGCTGGGGCAATCGGTATAAATTGAAGAAGTGTTTTGGGGATTCGGTTTTTCTGGGGATGGGTTGAAGGTGATCCTGATTTTTAACTGGGAACTGGCTGTGTTTTGTTCAATGTAGATCCATTGCCGACATATCCACCTTGTAAAAATAGTTTTGTGCAATCTCAGGGGCAAAATGGGCCGATTGTATCTTTGGTTGGTATTTTTTATTGGGGATGTGGATGATTAAATAGGGAAGGGGAATTGTAATTTTAAGTAAAAATATTAGTTGGTACTTGTGTTGGTACCTTTATCAAATGCTTTTTTTAAGTCACTGTTTCTATGTACTAATTTCTCTTAAGTCTGTGGACGCCGCCTCCACCAATTTTTATCAATAAAATAAGTAACTTATAAAAAGAACACTGACTGCTCTGGTAGAATACTGGTAGAATCCCAAATTGTTTAAAACTTGTTGAAAAAACATTAAGACCCAATGTTGACAAGGGTCTTTTGTGTTTTTTGGGCTCAAATTCCAAGAATCCATTACACAGCACTATTCTGTGGCCTCCGGTATTAAATTATCCACCGCAATTGTATCTGCAAATGCTTTTTCAAGTCCTTTGCCATCATCTGGGGCTGGGATGTGATTGTATATTTCGACCAAACTTATTCAAGAAGACAAACTCGGATTTACCAAAGGTATGTTTCTTCTGTAATTTTAGTGCTTCCATTGCCACCCGAGATAACTTCACAGGCCTGATAGAACTATTTTAATCTTGACATTTAGTAGCTTAAAAGCTACGTTGATAGCAAATGGAAACTACTGAGAGGATCATACAAGAATACGTCACAGAAGAAGGCAATAACCCTTTTAGAGAATGGTTTGATTCTTTAAAAGATGTTCGAGCCCAAGTAAAAATCGATGTAAGGATTGGCAGAATAAGGCTTGGTAACTTTGGCGATGCTAAAAGCGTAGGGAAGGGCGTCTATATGAGCTGAGGCTTAAATTTGGCTCTGGATACCGGATATATTATGGTTTGGAAGGAAACGAAATTGTTCTCTTGCTTTGCGCTGGTGATAAGAATAGCCAAAAAAAGGATATCAAAAAAGCACATATTTTTTGGCAAGAATTTATAGGAGAAAAATAATGGGGATTGCAAATTATCAAGACGGTCTGTTAAAACGATTACAGGAACCCGGATACGCCACCGAGTATTTAAATGAAGCACTAAAAGAAGGTTCCCAGGAAATATTCATGTTAGCGCTGAGGGATGTGGCAAAGGCAAAAGGGATCTCTCATATCGCTAAAGAAACGAATCTTAACAGGGAAACCATGTATCGGATGCTTTCAGAAAAAGGGAACCCCAACCTTTCAAGTTTGAATAAATTATTAAATACCCTTGGACTTACTTTGACTATTGAAATGAAAGAAAGTGTCGCTTAAGACAGGAAAATTTGTAAGCCATTGAAAAATTGTTTTGGAAAGCTTGTCTGGGAATGGTTTGCAAAGTAAATTTATAGTTGGAACCATTCAACAACTTAAAAATTTCCTGGGGTTATTAATATGTGATGTGACTATTGATAATGAATACCCATGCTCAGTATCGATATTTCCTAAAAAGATACTCAAGACCATTGAGCTTTATTTCATAAACAGCCTGAAGCATTTCTCCAAGTTTTCCTTCTGGGAATCCTTTTTGTGAAAACCAAACCAAATAGCGTTCTGGAAGATCAACCAAACGCAAACCCTTATATTTACCGAAGGGCATTTTTGTGGTTGCCAGGGAAATGAATGCTTCTTTGTCTGGTTGAATTAGTTTGGGCATTGTATTCTTCCTCATTAATCCGATCCCGCAACACCCCAGCACATTTGAAAGTAACAGTTCTCCTCCCGTCCAACATCATCTCACCCCTAGTGGCTGGATTCCTTCCCTTCCGTGGTGCCTTTTCATTGACCTGGAATTTTCTAAATCCTGAAATCATGACATCTTCTCCAGATGCCAAAGTGGTTTTAACGATTTCAAGAAGCTGTTCTATTGTGTTTTTGCTTCTGGGGTGACTGCTCAAATTCTTCTGAAATTTTTTCAATGGTTGTTTGTTTGGTCAGTGCCAATTTGGGTGCCATGCTTCTATTTTGCGACTATTGTTATGATAGTTTTAAACCCGCACAGGGTTTTTTCATTATTTCCCTCAACCGAAAACCGGACCACATGTTTTCTTAGCAGTCACCTTTTTTTTAAGGATAGGATGTTCCTTGAAGTAAAGCTTGTCCTTTGAAAGATGACATTTTTTGTATTTTGATCCGCTACCACACCAGCAGGGATCATTCTTTCCCGGTAATATTGCAGGGGGTACTTGTCCATTATTATTAAAAAGCTGACTGAACCAACCCATAGAAGATGCTCCTGTTTTTTATTTTTGCAAAAGTTTAATATGTTATATTATATGCGGGGCATTGATTTTGTAAAGAATTAATGATCAAATTACAAAATTGTTTTTAGGGATTTTCACCCAGATTTTTTTGTGTTTAAGTTATACGAGTTTTAAAAAATCTTTCTTTTTATAGGCACGCACCCTTTGGCAGGCTTCATATCCTTCTCTATGTCCCTCATCATTGGTATTCCCTTCTATTGTATCAAATACTTCCTGATCAAAATTTATGGCAAAACCTGTATGGGTCCAGTCCGTTGAGCTTCGGCGACAAAGAAAAATACTCACGGGATCAAGATCATTTCTTGAAATTTTTTCATTTAGAATATCCTGTCCACTGACAAAGATACCGGCTTCTCTTCCTTGGGCTGCAAGACTATCACAGGACCAAGAACCTTTCAGGGGTTTGGCAAAATCAGTGAAATCGGCCACCTGTCTCATCATAAAACTGACAAAGCCAGCACACCATGGAAAATCTTTCCCTTCATAGCCCTGCATGTAAAGTCTTACCCATGGCCCCATATTCTGGCCACCTATTTCAACAGGGTGCAAATCCAAATGTTTCATTGCATAGGCCTCTACTGCCTCACCAAATGATTGAAATTCACCATCAATAGGTGTGAGAACTTCTAATAGAGGTGTTATCAAAGCTTGAAATGTAGCTTCATCAACATTACCTGTAACAGGCAATTGGATGGCCTCCTGGAATTTTTTTACCAGTTTTTGAGTCGCGGGACCAAAGTCCTGGTCAACTCCAGTTTTAAATCCATGGTAACAAAGCCACTCTTGAATAGGCTTAACGATCTTGTGCTTGCTTCCTCTGGAGATTACTCTGGGGAGAATAATTTCTTTTTGAAGCCACTTGTACTTAATTTCTGAGCTTGGGGCGAGAGTCGCCATAAATCCCTCCTTTTGAACAAAATTTTATAATGGTCTCAATGAACTTTTTTGGGTATTTGCATAAGCGCAGAACCGGGAATTTTTTTCTAGGCCGCACAAATGCCATATTTGGGCAACAGGCCATGGAGCACATGGAAATGATGCGCTTGGGCCGCATCATGAAATAATTTCCAGTTACTGGTCAGAAATGATTCTGAGTATTTGCAAACCGATTCATCAAAATTGGTGCCTATTGCTTCTTTTTTCCAAGAATTACTGCCTTTCCCAGAATAGGAAATTGTTTCTGCGCCAAAACTAAAATGGCCTTTTTTGATTTTATTAAGCCATTCTTCATGACGTTTTCCCCCATCTTTTTCTTTAATTCCCTCAAAGAGAAGTCTGATTTTTTTCATATCCGATTTTTTAATCCCAGTAACATCTGTGTCGTCAGGGTTCCCCAGACGATAACGCTTCATCGCCATACACATATGATCTGCAGCCTCGCAAAAGTCATCTGTATTCATGCGGGTTATGGTTTTGCCCGCAATATTTTTATATTTCCAGGTTAAAAATGGCATATCAGGGAATACATTTGCGCGGCCATGGCCAAGGGGAGGGATGGTATCATCCAAAAAATCCCGCCACCATAAACCTAAACCACTCTTAAAAACACCTGTGTCACTGACTTCTACAGCATCTTCAACTTCGTTGATGTCATGCAAAACGCCTGCAAATTTCTGGTGAGCCCAAGTGTCAGCGTATACATGCATGGTGATACCCAAACGATGGAGGCCATATGGTTTATCATTCTCAATGATTGCCTGGCGAACCATCTCTTTTGCAATAGGGCTATTTTTACTGCAAACTATTTTATTAATAAATCCTCCATTGGGGTTCTCTCCAGCCTCAAGGTCGTTATTGCCTGGTAAAAAATGAAAAGGTAACCAAACCATGTGATTTTTTATTGATTTTTTAAAATTATTGGGATCTGTCATGGCGTGGGCAGAAGAGATCCTATTATACATGGCATTATTGGAAAAATGAACCGTACCACTCGAAGTTGCATCATCAACATATTGAGCAGCATGGGCGATTATTTCAGCTTTTTCTTGTTTAAACCCTGACAACCTTGCAACCACATAAGTAACTGCATGATGAAAATCGATTTGCATAATTTGCTCCTTTTTTTTATTTTGTATTATCCTTCATCATTGGCTTGGGCTGGAAGAGCTTCTGTGTTTCGAAAGTCTTCACCGTATCCCCAGCGATAGGACGTATTAAAATAGGGTAATCCACCAATCGTTACAGCGATTTCCATCGCTGATCCAAGCAAGAGCCCTGTGATGTCTTGGTCGAGTGTTTGGGCCACGCATTGTTTCAAGGCATGGTCAGCAGCTTTTTTTTCATCACGGGTACCGCCGTAATAATAGGCACGGTCATGGATTTCACAGCACTTTCTCCAAGGCAACTCATCTTTGAGGCGAAGTTTGGGATATTTTTTCCGAAAATTGGCATAGAAAACGGACATTCCTCCACTGCAACCATCTGAGTGTTTTTTGGGATCGAACTCGGGGATATCCGTAATTCTTTCCCAAAGATCTTCTTTGGTCCGTCCTTTGATGGATTTAAGTATTTCGCGGGTAGATTTAAAAGTCATTATATCTCTCCTATTTTGGTGATATGGATTTTTGGAAAACAGCACTAAAACGCTTAAGGCTTTAAGCAATTTGTCAGGGAAGGTGTTTCCAGTTATCCAATATACAAAAGTTATCCACTATACAAAATTGATAGAGAATCAGAATTAGAGATTTTTGAGGCTTGTCACAACATAGCAATTATCCACTACAGGATATCAGAATATAAAATTTAGTGTCAATCAGGGAAACCCTGATTTTTGCAAGAAAATGCATATTTTTTTTATTTAGGTAACCGAGAATAATCGAGTCACCCAAAATATGCAGCTTGATTTTTTTAAAAGTTCAAGCTGCATATTTAAGCCAAAGGGAATTTAAGCACCATGCCGCAAGGAGAGCTTCTCAAACATCAAAGCAACCCCTTCATTAAGCGTATAGATGGATTCAATGTCAAGATTATCATCGGATGTAGAATCAAAATAGATGTGAAGGCTAGATTCGAGACCCTCTTCTGGTTTCCAGTAGCAAACCATTATGGGAAAAAGAGGCAAGGGATACAAAATAATCGAAATATCTGAATCAATATTACTGACAATTTGCTTTCCATCGAAAATTTCCAGCATATCTTTAAACAAATCGGTGTAGGTATCGGCAATCCGTTTTAGCGGTTTTTCACACCGTTGTTGAAAGTGAGCATATCGGGAAGGCCCGCCAGTTAACTCCCGAAATGTGATCCAATCTCCCTGGGGAGATTTACCCGAACCATTCAAGATATAGGTTAATGCCGGCACGACCATATATGCATTGATATGAACTTCAGATGATAGGTTGCCCTTGGTATCAACACTGAAATTTTTACCAAAAATCTTTATGGCCAGTTTATTATCGGAAAATCGGGCTCCCAGCCGTTTCGCTGCTTCGGAAAGATTAATTAAGGAGATTTTTTGTTTTAGTTCCTCAATTGCTTCTGCTTTATATTCATCAATGGTATTGGGTTTGTCAATTGTCCCCCCATATTGGTCAATCACTTCTTTTTCCAAATAAGGACACGCATGTATCTGTTTTCTTCCCTTAAACACGGCCACTGCAAATGCCAGACAGGTTTTTTCATTACATTTTTTACAATTAGAACCGTTTAATAACTTAAATATTTCCATGGGGTTATTTATATGTGACATTCAAGACTATTCCTTTTTTTTATTTCAGATTGAATCACCTAAGGTTCAGTAACAATTTTCAAGCACCATTACAACAGGCACATTTCTAAAGTATTTACCTTGTGGCAGTGAACCTTGTCCTTGGGACCCAGGATCTTTCCATTGCCAAAAGCATTGCCAAAATAGTAAGAGAACACAGCGGTGGGTTTTCCACCATCTGGTCCTGTCAAGTGGCCCGGGAAATTGTCCCCGACCTTTAGTGAAAAAGGAGTAAAAATATATGCTGATAAAAATGCAGGTAGATGATTTTATAGAAGAGCTGGCCTCTGATTCTCCGGCGCCCGGCGGCGGCAGTGTTGCAGCCCTTTCCGGCGCAATGGGTGCCGGCCTTGTCTCCATGGTGGCACGGCTTACCATTGGCAAAAAAGGATATGAGGATGTCGAGGATTTGATCGAGCAAACCCTGGTAGCTTCAGAAAAAATCCGGGCCGAACTGACCCTTCTGGTGGACAAGGATACCCAGGCGTTTAACCGGGTCATGGCGGCATTCAAAATGCCCAAAGAAACACAAGCGGAAAAGAGTTTACGTTCAGATGCCATACAAGCGGCATTTCAGAATGCAATTTTGACGCCCCTCAGGGTTGCTGAGCTCTGTCTTGGTGTTCTGGAACTGGCCCTGTCCATTGCAGGTAAGGCAAATCAAAATGCCGCCTCTGATCTGGGCGTTGCCGCACAAATGGCCTATGCAGGCGTGCAAGGGGCGGTAATGAATGTGAAGATAAATCTTCCTTCCATCAAGGATCTGCAATTTTCAGAGGAGAAAAAGACAAAGGCATTGGCGTTTCTCAAGAGTGCAAAAAATGTTCAAGGCCAGGTTTTACAAGAGATAAATAAACTCATTGGTTAATCGTTTATTGTAAGGTGCACAACCCCGTCAAAAACCTTATATTCCTTGACTTTTTCAGACATTCCCTTTAGAAAGGAGAGTTTAATATTAAATATAAATTTATCCGCATATCGGAGGAATAATGGATTATAAAAAAACACTGAATTTGCCTTCAACAAAATTTGCCATGAAGGCGAACCTTCCCCAGCGCGAGCCTGAAATGCTCAAGGAGTGGGAAGAAAATAAAATATATGAAAAACTAAGGGAACAATCCAAAGACAAGCCCACCTTTATTCTCCATGATGGCCCTCCCTATGCCAATGGTCACCTTCACATGGGCCATGCCCTCAATAAAGTGTTAAAAGATATCATTATCCGGTCCCGCCAGATGTCAGGGTTTAATGCCCCCTATGTTCCCGGTTGGGACTGCCACGGGCTGCCCATTGAACACAATGTGGACAAAAAACTGGGCAAAAAGAAAAGGGAGATGACAGCGGTTCAGGTGAGACAAGAATGCCGGGCCTATGCTGCCAAATTTGTGGGGATTCAGCGGGATGAATTCAAGCGGTTCGGCGTGGCAGGCGAATGGGATACCCCTTATCTGACAATGAACTATCCCTACGAGGCAAGAATTGCCAAGGAGTGTGGAGAGTTTGCCTTGTCAGGAGACATGTTCCTGGGCAAGAAACCCATTTATTGGTGCTGTAATTGTCAGACGGCTTTGGCCGAAGCTGAGATTGAATACCATGACCACACCTCGCCCTCTATTTATGTGAAATTCCCCTTAAAAGATGACATTTCATCTCTGATTCCAGGCCTTGGTGACACGAAGGTTTCCATGGTTATCTGGACCACAACCCCATGGACCATCCCGGCAAACCTCGGGGTTTGCCTGCATCCTGATTTTGTATATGCCGCCGTAAAAGTTGAGGGTCACGATGTGATTATCATGGCCAAAGAATTGGTTGAACAGGTAATGCAGACCCTTGGGTTTGAAAATTATACCATTCTTGGTGAAATTGCCGCCCGAGACCTTGAGAACAAACGCTGCACCCATCCCATTTATGATCGGGATTCTTTGATCATCCTTGGGGATCATGTTACCCTGGAAGCCGGTACCGGGTGTGTGCACACCGCTCCCGGGCACGGCGCAGACGATCATATTGCGGGCAAGCGATATGGTCTGGACTGCTATTCCCCCGTGGAAGACAACGGGACATTTTCCAAGGATGTTGAACTGTTTGGGGGACAATTTATCTTCAAGGCCAACAAGAGCATCAATGAGGTCCTTGAACAAAAGAATGCATTGTTAAAAAATGAAAGCCTGTCCCATTCCTATCCCCATTGCTGGCGGTGCAAGAAACCGGTTATCTACCGGGCCACCCCCCAATGGTTTATTTCCATGGACAAGATGAATCTTAGGCAAAAAGCCCTTGATGAGATCAATAATGTGCATTGGATCCCCTCCTGGGGCAAGGAAAGAATTTATTCCATGATTGAAAACCGTCCGGATTGGTGTTTGTCCCGCCAGCGGTCCTGGGGAGTCCCCATTCCGGTTTTCCATTGTAAAGCCTGTAAAAAAATTCATGTAACCCGGGAATCCGTGGACAAAATCCATGCCCTTTTTACAGAGTTTTCTTCTGATATCTGGTTTGAACGAGAGGCTGATTTTCTCATGCCCGAAGGATCTGTTTGTGAAGATTGCGGATCCAAGGAATTTACCAAGGATCACAATATTCTGGATGTCTGGTTTGATTCGGGCATCAGCCATGCGGCGGTTCTGGATGAAAGGGAAGGGCTTAGCCGTCCCGCTGACTTATACCTTGAAGGCAGTGACCAGCACAGGGGATGGTTTCATTCCTCTTTGCTCACAGGCGTCGGCAGGACTGGAAGTGCGCCCTATAAAGCAGTTTTGACCCACGGATTTGTGGTGGATGAAAACGGACGGAAAATGTCCAAGTCGGTTGGCAACGTGGTGGCCCCTGACACGGTTATCAAACAATATGGTGCCGATGTATTGCGCCTGTGGGCAGCCTCTGCTGATTACCGGGGGGATGTGAGCATGTCCAATAATATTATCAAACAATTGTCCGATGCCTACCGCAGGATTCGAAATACCTGTCGGTTTATGCTGGGCAATTTTTCTGATTTTGACATCACCTGCGATTTGCGGCCCGTGGCCACCATGTCTGAACTGGACCGGTTTATTCTCCATCGCCTCCATGTGGTGGTGGAAAAATCCCTGGAGGCCTATGAAAATTACGAGTTCCATACCATTTACCATACCCTGCACAATTTTTGTGTAAAGGATCTGTCTAATTTTTACCTGGATATCATCAAGGACAGATTGTATACCTCTCCTTCGACTGATCCGATCAGACGGGACGCCCAGACGGTCATGGCAACGATTTTAGACGCCCTTGTGAAGCTCATGGCACCCATTCTGCCCTTTACGGCAGATGAAATCTATAAACATATGCCCACAGGAGATGACAAACGAGAGAGTATTCACTTAGAGAATATGGTGGTCTTAAACCCAGGGTGGAAAAATGAGGCCCTGGCCCTTAAATGGGAAAATATCCGAGGGCTGAGGGCAGAAGTTACCAAGGCGCTGGAAGAGGCAAGGATAAAAAAACTCATTGGCCATCCCCTGGATGCAGCCCTTGAAATTAAAGTGTCTGATTCTGAACTCAAGGATCAGCTGGAAAACCTGACAGAAAACCTGAGCGATATTTTTATTGTGTCTGCTGCATCCCTTGTGGATAGTCTGGAGGGTGATGTTTACCAGGGAAAGGAAATTGAGGGCCTTGCCATTCGAGTTACCCGTGCGGCTGGAGAAAAATGCGAGCGCTGCTGGCGGTTTGATGTGGGTATTGGAGAAGATGCTAAATATCCCACGGCCTGCCCGCGATGCGCAAAAGCCTTGGAATCCATCCTTTAAAGGAAAATTTCTTTGGACCTAAAGATGGGAACAAAAGAACTGATACGATTGATCCTGGTCAGCGGGGGAGTTGTCCTTGTTGACCAGGTGACAAAATATGTGATCACCCTTAATTTGGCACTCCACGACACCATCGTCGTGATAGAAAATTTTTTTAATATCAATCATGTGCTCAATCCCGGCGGGGCCTTTGGCTTTTTTGCCAATGGAGCCCCCTGGGTAAGAAAATTTATTTTTCTCTTTCTTTCCTCCCTGGTGGCCCTGTTTATTCTTTGGCTTTACAGGCGAACGGCCAGGAATCTTGTTTTTCTTTCCTTTGGACTGGCCCTGATTTTTGGCGGCGCCATCGGTAATCTGATGGATCGGTTCAGATTTGGCAAGGTGGTGGATTTCTTAGATTTTTATGTGGGCACTGCCCATTGGCCAGCCTTTAATGT
This sequence comes from Desulfoconvexum algidum, assembly GCF_055382125.1. Taxonomy (NCBI): domain Bacteria; kingdom Pseudomonadati; phylum Thermodesulfobacteriota; class Desulfobacteria; order Desulfobacterales; family Desulfobacteraceae; genus Desulfoconvexum; species Desulfoconvexum algidum. The sequence goes on from NZ_AP042394.1 coordinate 2,607,071, forward strand.
TGCTGATAGCGCCATCAGTATCGGCATGGCCATCCTGATTTACCATGTGGTATTTAATAAAATTCCGGACTTTTAAGAGCCGGATTTTAAAGAGAAGGTTTATATGCATCCCATCCTTTTGGACCTCGGCAGTATAAAATTATATACCTATGGCCTTTTCCTGGCCCTGGGGTTTATGGCAGCCGTTTGGTTTTCCAAGCGGAATGCAAAATTTTACAATACAACTGACCAGGTGATTTCAGACCTGTTCCTTGTGATTCTTTTGTCCGCCATTGTCGGCGCCAGATTTCTCTACGTACTGATTAATTTTGATTTTTTCCGCAACAATCCTTTGGAAATATTTAAAATCTGGAATGGCGGACTGGTTTTTTTCGGTGGATTTATTGCGGCGGTCGGGGCCTGCCTTATCCTGCTGAAACTTAAAAAACTTCCCATTGCCAAAACAGCTGATATCATAGCGCCTGGCATTGCCCTGGGGCATTCCATCGGGCGGTTTGGCTGTTTGTTTGCCGGCTGCTGCTATGGACGAGAATGTGATCTGCCCTTTGCCATAAAATTTACCAACCCGGATGGCCTGGCCCCCTTGAATGTTTATTTGCACCCCACACAAATTTATATGATCATTTCAAATTTTTTACTTTTTCTTGTTTTAATGTGGCTGCAGAAAAGAAAAAAATTTCATGGCATGGTTTTTTTAGTCTATATTATGCTCTATTCTGCTTTCAGGTCCGGGATTGAATTCTTCCGGGGGGATTTTAGGGGGGATTTTTTCTTTGAATGCTTGTCCATGTCCCAGGGGATTGGCCTGGTGGTCTCCTTTATCGCCCTGGTGATGCTCATAAAACTATCAAGATCTGCCAATGCCAATCATTAAATATAATTGTCTTGATGAATATCTGGGGTCCCTTGCGCAATTGCCCGTTGCATCCCCAACTCCTCGATTTTTTTTGATTTGCGGAGAGGCGTTTCTCGTACGACGGTCATTTAACGAGCTCTCTGACTTTTTGCTCCAGGATGTGAACCGTGAGTTTGGCCTTGACCTTGTCGAGGGCAGCACCACCTCCATGGGGGATATCATTGAACAGACCACCACCTTTTCTTTTTTATTGTCCAAACGAGTGATTGCCGTTAAAAATGCCCCCTTGTTTTCTGGGGGTGCATCCTCTGACATTTCCTATTCCACACGAGACATGGATCTTTTGAGCACCTTGATTGAAAAGGGCATCCCTGAAAAGCATACCCTGGTGATGACCTGTTCCTCCCTGGACAAGCGCAAAAAGGTATTCAAAACCATTCAGACCCATGGGGTCGTCATTGACTGCACCGTGTCCAAGGGTATCAGAAAATCAGATCTTGACGAGCAGCGTGGCGTGCTCCAGGAGATTGCCAAAAATTTGCTGGCAGTATCCAAGAAACGAATGGATGCTGCTGCGTTTAATGCCCTTTTGGACCAAACCGGTTTTAATCCCGATCTTTTTGCCGGAAATATTGAAAAACTCATTGCTTATACCGGTGCCAACCCTGCCATCTGCCTTAACGATATACGAGCGGTGGTGATACGCGATAAAAAAGATCCCATCTTCAGTTTGACCAATGCCCTTCTGGAAAAGGATGCAGCCAAGGCATTGGGTTTTTTGTCCTCATTGTTTAAAGAGGGCTTCCATCCCCTCCAGATTCTAAAATCCCTTGAGAATCAGGTCCGAAAGCTGATGATGATAAAAAGTTTTATTTTATCCTTTTCAAAAAACAAAGGGTCCCAAAATTTTAAAAGAATGAATTTTAATGGGTTTACACAAAACATGATGCCGATAATTCTGGCCTATGATGAAAAGATTAAAAAGACGATGGCAGAACGGGATGCGTTTTTATCTCCAGTAAACCCATCAAAGAAAGAGAAAAAAAAGGCTATCCCAACCGATCTCTTGCTTGCCCCGAATCCCAAAAGCCCATATCCTGTGTTCCTGACCTTTCAAAAATCTGAAAATTTTTCCCTGAACGAACTAAAGGATGCTATAATTGCCTTGGGTGACCTGGATTATCAATTGAAATCAGCACCCATTGATGCCAATGTCGGCATTGAAAATTTCATCATCAGTATTTGTAGAAAAGGAGGGGATTTCCATGCAGCGGAAAACCAAAATAGTCGCCACTATCTCTAGCTTAAATTGTTCTGTTGAGTTTATCAGCGGACTATACAAAGCCGGGATGAATGTGGTTCGCCTGAACACTGCCCACATGAGTCATGAAGATGCCCTTGAGGTGATTTCCAATACCCGCAAGGTGTCCGATAAAATAGGCATTCTTCTGGACACCAAGGGACCTGAAATCAGAACCTGTGATGCAAAGACCCCCCTTAAAGTCAAACATGGGGATTATATCCGCATCAAAGGGGCTCCCAATGAAATTTCCCACGATGATGTGATCTGCGTTTCCTATGAACATTTTGTCAAGGATGTTCCCGTGGGCAGCTCCATTCTCATTGATGACGGATTTATTGCCCTGGCAGTCATGGAAAAAGATGAGGAATATCTCACTTGCTTTGTGGAAAATGATGGAACTATCCATCCTCGAAAGAGTATCAATATTCCTTCGGTCCATGTACGCCTGCCTGCCCTAAGCGAAAAGGACAAGGGGTTTATTAAATTTGCCGCAGACAATGACCTTGATTTTATTGCCCATTCTTTCGTCAGGAATAAACAAGATGTCATTGCAGTCCAGGAGATTCTGGACAAAGAGAAATCTCCCATTAAAATCATTGCTAAGATTGAAAATGCCAAGGGCGTTCAAAACCTGGATGAAATTTTAGACCATGCCTATGGGATAATGATTGCCCGGGGCGATCTTGCCGTGGAAATTCCCACTGAACAAATTCCCTTGATCCAGAAACAGATTGTCAAGACCTGCATTGAACGAAGAAGTCCTGTGATTGTGGCCACCCAGATGCTCCATTCCATGATTGAATCCCCAAGACCCACCAGAGCGGAAGTTTCGGATGTGGCCAATGCCTGTCTGGATCATTCCGATGCCCTGATGCTGTCCGGGGAAACCGCCAATGGCAAGTATCCCGAAGTCGCCGTAAGAACCATGGCCAAGATTGCCGAAGAGGTGGAGACCAAGCGAAGCAGTTTTGTGGATGTTCCCTACTCCCTGGACAACAAGGTCACGGCCTATCTTGCCAAATCAGCGGTCAAGGCAGCCCTGCGCCTGAACACCAAGGGAATTGTGGCAGATTCTCTCACCGGCGCCTCAATTCTCGCATTGGCAGCCTATCGGGGGGACAATCCCATTTATGCCCAGGTCTATGACCCTCGTGTGATGCGGATGCTTTCCCTTTCTTTCGGGGTCGTGGCGGATTTTATCCTCGTGGATATCACCTCCACAGAACCCCTTAAACGCTCCATCTGCCGACTCATTGATGAAAAACACTTTAAGGATGACGACCTGATTATTGTTTTAGCCGGCAGCTTTGGCGCCAAACATGGAGCATCTTATATCGAAATCAGCACGGCTTCTATTTTGAAGGAAAAATGCAGTTAACTTCCCCGTAATAAAAAGTGTCAAGAGGTAAATATCCTGGCCCAGAGGGCCAGGCCTTGGGCTACCCCTAAAAGGGGTTTAGTATGCCTTGCCCCCTGAGGGGGCAAGGGAAGCTATCCCGAATTAATTTCAGCTGAACAGGTCTCGTTGCTCTGCCCGTTTTTCTTTTTGTTCTTGATACTTCACATACTTTCGTATCATCTCAGAGTCCAAACCAACCGTATCAACACAGTATCCGCGGGCCCAAAACTTGTTACCCCAATAGGGTTTGCATTTTAAATGTTTGAACTTGTTGAACACTCTGATTGCGGTACGCCCTTTTATAATCCCCATAAAATCTGAGATTGAAATCTTTGGGGGCACCTTAACAAGCAAGTGGACATGATCAATTTGAACATTCAGTTCAACAATTTTGCACTTTTTTTGCTCTGAAAATGCCCTGATACAGCTGGCAACCTCTCTCGCCACGTCACCGTTCAAAATCCTGAAGCGGTATTTGGGAACCCAGACAATATGGTATTGGCAACACCATAATGTCTGTGATAACTTTTGGAATCGGCTCATTTGTTACTCCTTACTCGTTTGTTGTGGGGACAACTTCGAATATTGAGTAACATTGAGTCGTACAGATGGCAAAGCCACTGCACTCTGACCTGGCCCAGAGGGCCAGGGTTTCTACATCAGACTAAAAAGATCCTTGGCATTATAGGAACTGCGGACAAAGGGGCCGGCTGCCACCCTGTTAAATCCAATCTTACGGGCGGTTCGCTCAAGTTCTTTGAATTCTTCCGGTGAATAGTAACGTTTGATTTCCAAGTGCTGGCGTGAGGGTTGAAGATACTGGCCAATGGTCAAAATATCACACCCATGCTCAAAAAGATCTCGCATGGTTTGTGCCAGTTCTTCCTTGGTCTCTCCAAGTCCCACCATGATACCCGATTTGACGGGCATTAAAGGATCCATGGCTTTGACATTCCTTAAAAGGTCAAGGGATCGTTGGTATCTGGCTTCGGGTCTGGCGGTTTCGTAGAGGGAGGCAACCGTTTCAATATTGTGGTTGACCACATCCGGCTTTGCATATACAACCGTTCCCAAGGCCTTGATATCACCCTGGAAATCAGGTATCAACACCTCCACTTTCATTCTCTGGGAGTCCGTGTCTTTCCCTGTAGGCTGATCCTGTTTGCAACCCTTTATTTCCTTTATAACAGCAGCAAAATGGGCGGCACCGCCGTCGGGCATATCATCCCTTGTCACCGAGGTCACCACCACATATTTCAGGCCAAGTTTTTGTGCGGCCTTGGCTACCCGCTGGGGCTCATCTGGATCCACGGGCAGGGGAGGGTTGGCAGTGATATTACAAAATTGGCAATGCCGGGTGCACTCAGATCCCAGGATCATAAAGGTGGCGGTATTTTTGGAAAAACATTCAAACATATTGGGGCAGTTGGCTTCCTGGCAGACCGTGGTGAGCTTGGCAGCTGAAAGAAGTCGTCTTACCCGCTGGTAATCGCCTCCCTGGGGCAGGGGTTTTTTGAGCCAGGCGGGTTTACCTTTTTTTATGGTGGTTTTACACATGATCACTCCTTGGTGATGGTGATATCAAATATGGTGGAAAAATGATGACAAAACAATTGGCAGACCCGATCCATCATCTCTTTATTTTTATTATTCTTGTTTTTGGTGTTGTCTAATTTAGCTTCCATGACAACAGAGGTCATGGCCACATTTTCAAGGCCACAGGGGTTGATCCAGGAAAAGGGGGTAAGATCCGGGCAGACATTCAAGGCCAGTCCGTGGATGGAGATCCCTCGTTTAATGGAAAGACCCACGCTTCCGATTTTTCTATGACCCACCCACAGCCCATGATTTTTAACATCCCTGTCTGCCTGGATGCCAAATTCTCCAACCGTTTGTTTCATGATCTCTTCCATTCCATAAACAAAATCAGCCACTCCGATTTTCGCTCGTTCAAGGTCGATAATCGGATAGAGAACGGCTTGTCCAGGTCCGTGAAAGGTGATATTTCCCCCCCGGTCTGTTTCCAGGATTTCAATTCCCCTGGACGTCAAAAAATCCTCTGATACCGTAAGATTTTCCCGGCCCCCCCGGCGCCCCAGGGTAAAGACCCTGGGATGCTCAACAAAAAAGAGCCGGTCCGGTTCTAACGGGTTGTTTATCTTAGCGTTCCGGGTATTGATCTGAAGGGCCAGCGCTCTCGTGTATTCCAGGGTGTTTAAATGAGAGAACACGCAGGAACGCTGGATTATAGGTTTGATGGTTACCCTCTCAGGCATGGTTTTCTTGCGGCAGCGACTTCATCCAGACGGGTCACCTTGGTCAGAAGCGGGGCTTTTTTGAGCAGTTCCGGGTTTTCCCTGGCTTCTGCTGCAATGGCTTTGACCGCATCAATGAACTGGTCGATATTTTCCTTAGATTCGGTTTCCGTGGGTTCCACCATAAAGGCTGCGTCCACCACCAGGGGGAAATACACCGTTGGTGGATGAAATCCGTAGTCCAGGAGGCGCTTGGCCATATCCATGGTGGTGATGTGATTTTCTTGCTGAAATTTGTCGTTAAATACACATTCATGCATGCAGGGCAGATCATAGGGCAGGTTCAGGGTGCCTTTGAGACTTTCCTTGATATAGTTGGCATTGAGAACGGCCAGGGTTGAGGCATCCTTTAATCCCTTGGGACCCATGGAAAGAATATAGGCCAATGCCCTTACCATGACGCCGAAATGACCGTAAAAGGTATGCATTCTGCCGATGGTATCCGGGCAATCTGTTACGAATTTATAGGTGTCGAGTTCCTTTCCTGTTCTATTTTTTTCTATTCTTGGAACCGGTAAAAAGGGAATGAGTTCCTTGACAACGGACACGGTTCCGCAGCCGGGGCCTCCGCCTCCGTGGGGGGTGGAAAAGGTTTTATGCAGGTTCAGGTGGAGGGCATCAATGCCCAGATCCCCGGGTTTGACGATTCCCATGATGGCATTCATGTTGGCGCCGTCTCCGTATACAAGTCCGCCTTTGGCATGGACAATCTCACATATCTCTCGAATATTTTCTTCAAACAGCCCCAGGGTGTTGGGGTTGGTGATCATGATCCCTGCGGTGTCTTCGTCCATGATTGCGGCCACAGCCGCAGGTTCCAAAATTCCCTTTTCACCGGATTTGACACTGACCGAAGCATACCCGCAAAGGGCGGCCGAAGCGGGGTTGGTGCCATGGGCCGTATCCGGGATGATGATCTTGGAGCGCTGTTTTCCTTTTTTCTCGTGATAGGCATGGAACATGAGAATACCAGCCAGTTCTCCGTGGGCACCTGCTGCAGGCTGGAGGGTAACGGCGGGAAATCCCGTGATTTCTCCCAAAGCCTGTTCCAGGTCATACATGAGCTTTAAGGCTCCCTGGGAGAATTCTTCTCCCGCCAATGGGTGGGCGCTGGCAAAGCCCGCTCTGGCTGCCTGGACTTCATTGGTTTTGGGATTGTATTTCATGGTACATGATCCCAAAGGATACATGCCAGAATCCACCCCAAAATTCCACTGGGAAAGCCGTGTATAGTGTCTCACCACATCCAGCTCGTAAAGCTGGGGCAGTTCCGGCGCATCTGCCGTAAGGCTTGGATCCAGCAGGGTTCGTTTTACCTGTGTTTTCGGAATTGAGACGGCACATCTGCCTTCCCGGCTTTTTTCCCAAAGCTGGGGTTCGTTGAAAATAAGGCCTTTAGTTCCCGGCTGCTTATTCATTATTGCACCTCCTTTGCCAGTTGATCCATATCATTTTTGCTCGCTTTTTCCGTGGCGCAGAAGAGATAGTGATCTTTTAATTCAGGATAATAGGGTTCAAGATCAATGCCGGCAAAAATGCATTGGCTACGGATCAGGTCTGCTCTTTTTTGGCTGAATCCCTCGGGGACTTTGACCACAAATTCATTGAAAAAGGGAGTGTCAAACACCGATTCAAACCCGGCCTTTCTAAGAATATCTTTCAGGTAGACGGCATTGTCATGGTTTTGCTGGGCAATTTCACGGATACCGATTTTACCCACCGTGGCCAGATACATGGCTGCTATCATGGCATTGAGGCCGTTGTTGGAACAGATATTGGAAGAGGCTTTCCCCCTTCTGATATGTTGTTCCCGGGTGGCCAGGGTCAATACATACCCGTCATCTCCATTGGCATCCTTTGTCCTGCCGACGAGCCTGCCGGGCAGGTTTCTCATCAATTTTTTGCTGCCGGCTAAAAGTCCCAGGCCAGGACCTCCGAATGTCTTGGCAATGCCAAGGCTCTGACCTTCGCCAGCCACAAGATCAGCACCACAGGATCCTGGATTTTTAAGCAGTCCGTAGGCAAGGCTTTCCGTAAAAGAGGTTATAAATAGAATATCTTTGGCTTCGGCAATGGCCTTAAAAGCCGCAAGGTCTTCAATATTTCCAAAAAAGTTAGGGGATTGGATTGCCACCCCGGCAATGCCGTCCATGGCCGCAAGTGCTGCGGTATCCGTAAGTCCCGCAGGGGTGCGGGGGATTTCAACCATTTCATATCCCGAAGGAGTGATATAGGTGTTAATAATCTGACGATGGCTGGGATGGACCAGGGAGGAGACTGCGATCTTATTGGCGTTTTTATTTTTTCTCAGGGCAATCAAAGCACATTCGGCCAGGGCTGTACCGCAGTCATAGTGGGAGGCCGTTGCAATATCCATTCCCAAAAGTTCTGTTATCATGGTCTGGAATTCATAGATTCCCTGGAGGGTTCCCTGGCTGACCTCGGGCTGATAGGGGGTATAGGCTGTTGCAAATTCAGACCGTGATATCAGATAGGGAACGATAGCAGGAATAAAATGGTCATAGGAACCTGCCCCGATAAAGCATTTATAATTTTTACAGGCGATGTTGGCAGATGCCAAAGCCTCCATATAGGCATCCAGATCCCATTCGCTTAAGGCTTCCGGAATATTTAAGGGACCCTTTGTCTTTAAGGCGTCGGGTATGGTTTTAAACAAATCATCCAGAGAGGCTATGCCAATTTTGGCCAGCATCTGGTCGATATCCTCTTGGGTATGGGGAAGATAACGCATGGCATTTATCCTTTCAGCATTTCAAGGTATGCTGCCTTGTCCATTAAATCGTCCAACTGGGAAAGATCACTGGGTTTTATCCGGATGATCCAGCCGCCTTCATAACAGTCTTCATTGACAAGTTCCGGTGCATCTTCAAGGGCTCCATTGGTTTCAATGATTTCGCCTGAAATGGGAATATATACTTCTGATACCGCTTTGACCGATTCGACGCTGCCAAATTCGTCTCCCTTAGAAAAAGTATCCCCCACTTCGGGTAGTTCAACAAAAACGATTTCACCCAATTGATCCTGGGCGTAGTCGCTAAGGCCTATGGTAACAATGTCTCCATTGAGTTGAGCCCATTCGTGGTCCTTGGTGTATTTTACATCTGCGGAAAAATTAAGATCGCTTATCTCTTTCATAACAGCCTCCTTTTAAATAAATTAAATAAATTAAATAAAATTATCCAGTTTCTTTCTTGCGGTTCTGTCTGGTCGTATGTCGGTTACAATAGTCACCTTGATGGAGCGCTTGCCTTCTTTAAGGGTCAATTTAACGCCGGGGTCAATTTGTTTTGAAACCATGACAAAGCCGCAGCTAATGCCTTTTATTTTTAGATTTTCGGAAAGATCCGGGGTGTTAATGCTGACGATTTTGCCGTCAAGAAAGTCGATGCCCATATCCGTGGCACAGGTCAGGACGTGGCCGATGCTTTCATCAGTTTGGTCCAGGACCTGTGTCGCCTCACCGGCATTTACTTTTCTTAGATTCTCACCCACAAAGGGGAGTATGAATGGGTCGTTTTTTGCCGGAACCAGTGCTTTTGAACCCAAAAAATCTTTGGTAAATCTTTGTTTTTCCCGGGTATAGGGCAGGGCAAAGTCCCAGGGGTGGTTGGTAAATTTCCAGTGACCGATATCCTGGTGTGACAGGGGCAGGCATGCCCCGGCTCTCAAAGAATCCCGGGCACCCAGACCGCAGGCGGCAATTCCATATTCTTCACCCGCGATCAGAATATCTTTCCATAAAGTTACAATGGCAGACAGATCTAAAAAGATTTCAAATCCAAATTCTCCGGTATATCCGGATCGAGACAGCAATACGGGGGTACCGTCCAAAAGGGTGACAGGGGATTGGTCTGCCTCGTTTTTAAAATGCCCTTTGAATGAAAAATAGGGCATTTTGTCGAATACACTTTTAGGGTTTTTGATCAATTTTGACAAAATTTTGGCGGAGTTTTTACCCTGGATATCCATTTTGGCAATTTTGCCGGACAGATCTTCAATCAGAACATCCATTTTGTTTTTTTGGCTCTCAAGATGTTCGGCAATGACACCGCCCATGCCTGCATTCACGCATACCATGAACCGGGTGTCGGTAAATTTATAGACAATGGCATCATCAATACAATACCCCCGGGTGTCCAGAAATGCACCGTATACACATCTGCCGGTTAAAAGAGAGCTGATATCCCTGGTAAAGCAATAGTTAAGCAGGGTAAAAGAATCCTTGCCGGTAACATTGATGCAGGCCATGTGACTGGTGTCAAATATACCCGCTGATTTTAAAACAGCCAGATGTTCATTTTTGACCCCGGTGTCATACCATAAAGGCATGTCAAATCCTCCGAAATCAGCCATGTTCGCACCGGCATCCTTGTGCCATTGATGTAAAGATGTGGTCTTCAAACTGGTATTCATCACAACGCCCTTATAAAATATAGATTTAAAAAATATAGGGAACTTTCAAATTATAGGACTTGTATACTACAAATGCCTCAACAGAGTTGACACCTTCAATTTTGGAGAGTTCATCGGTGTAAAATTCCAGTAGGCCGAATCCTTCTTTGAATAGAACCTGGAGAATCAGGTCGTACCGACCCGTAACAACGCTGGTTGAAATAACCCCCTTGAGCTTACTGATTTCCTCGCCTTTCTGGACCAGGTTCATTTCAGTAAGCTTGATACCGATAACAACCGATTGGTGTCCGGGCAGGGTAGCCGGATCAACCAAACCACAGATTTCCAATACCCCTTCTTCCTGGAGTTTGTTGACCCTTGATCTGACAGTATTCTCGGTAATGGACAATTTGTCAGCAATAATTTTAAAGGATTTTTTTCCTTCTTTCAACTCTCTAATAATATCGATATTAGTTTTGTCGATTTTCATTAGGCCTCTTTTTTAATTGAAAATTAAATTAAATTATCTTGATAATTACCTTTCGATAATGATAATGTCAATTAAATTTTAAAAAATTCATGTAAAAACAAATTTTACTTATGAAAATTTATGAAAATCATATATAATACAAAATATTTTCGTAATAAAATGGGTATTTTTAGTTATAATATGGATAACAATTACAGGAGGAACCCATGTCTGAGGAACCCATGTCTGAAAAATTGTCTATTATTGGTGGAGGTCCGGGGGGATATATTGCAGCATTGCGTGGGGCTGCCCTTGGCGCAAAAGTGACCTTGATTGAACAAGAAAATCTGGGCGGTACCTGTCTTAACTGGGGGTGTATTCCTTCCAAGATCATGAAAAATTCGGCGGACCTGTTTTTAAAATGTTTAAAAGCAGGTCCGTTGGGTATCAAAATTGAGGGAAGCATCACACCGGATATGCGAGCGCTTATGGACCGGAAAGAAAAAATTCTTTCTAGCCAGAGAAAAGGAATTGCCTCATTGTTGCAAAGCCGTGGCGTTGCCATTGAAACAGGCCTTGGAAAAATCTTATCTAAAAATTTGGTTGAAGTGACCAAAGCTGACGGGCAGAAAATAGAGGTGGCTTTTGATAAATTGATCATTGCCGTGGGCACCAAACCCATGGATGTGCCTGATTTTCCCTTTGATCACAAAAAAATTCTCTCTTCCAATGACATCCTTGTTTTAGATGAAATTCCGGTCTCCTTGACCATTGTTGGCGGCGGAGTAATTGGGTGCGAATTTGCATTCATCTTTTCTGCTTTGGGGTGTAATGTGACTATTGTTGAGGCCATGTCCCGGCTTTTACCGTTGCCCTCTGTAGACGAGGCCTGTTCAAAATTGTTGTTGCGGGAGATGAAAAAATGTAAAATAAAAGTCTTGTGCGATACCATTGTCACCACAGCAGATACAACAGGAGATGGGGTGGCAATATCCCTTGCGCCCAGCCCCTTTACCGATAATCCAAACCCCCAGAAATTAAAAACAGATGGTATCCAATCCCAGGTGATGGCGGTCTGTATTGGCAGAACTCCTCTGTCCGACGGGCTTGGCCTTGAAAATATTGGTCTGTCCACCATGGGCCCGGGGTGGATTGGCGTTAATGAACATATGGAAACTTTAGTGGAAAATGTTTATGCCATAGGAGATATTCTGGGACCCGAAAAAATCATGCTGGCCCATGTGGCCTCCCATGAAGGGCTTGTGGCTGCCGAGAATGTCATGAAGCCAGAGTCTGCACCCAAATTGACCATGGCCTATGACGTAGTGCCCGGTGCCATTTTTACCAGCCCTGAGATCGGCACCGTGGGCCTGAGCGAAAAACAAGCCATTGCCAAGGGCCTTGAGGTGGAGACGGCAAGTGTCAACTTCAGGGTTCTGGGAAAGGCCCAGGCCATTGATGAAATAGCAGGTGAAGCCAAGATGATTATTGAAAAGAAAAGCGGCAAAGTGCTGGGTGTCCATATGATCGGGCCCCATGCCACAGACCTCATTGCCGAAGCCACCCTGGCAATTGAAAAGGGGCTGACCGCAAAAGAAATTGCCCATACCATTCATGCCCATCCTACGCTTGCGGAAATCATGGGAGAGGTTGCGTCAAAAGCCATGGGGATGCCCCTTCACGGATAGGGATTAATCCCTCTCTTCCTAAATTTCGTGAAATAGTCTATACTTGCCCGCTTAAACCACATAAAAATCATGATGACAATTAATAGAAAACAGGAAAATTCAAATGGGATTGGAACGAGACTGGAACTTTGACGAGATAATTGACAGAAGCAATACCGGATCAATGAAATGGGAACCCGGCGTATTGAAAGTAAAGTTTGGTGAGGGCAGGGAAAATTTGCTGCCCCTGTGGGTGGCAGATATGGACTTTTTAAGCCCGACCGTGGTCAGAAAGGCCATGGAAGAACGTCTGGCCCATCAGATTTATGGATATACCATGATGGATGAGGGATATAATGAGGCGCTGATATCCTGGTATCAAAGACGCCACCAATGGGAGATAAAAAAGGACTGGATCCTCACCAGTCCTGGAGTCGTTCCGGCAACCAACTATCTTGTTCAGCGATTTACCAGTCCCGGTGATAAGGTTCTGATCCAGACCCCGGTCTATTATCCTTTTGCCCAGGGAATTGTCAGCAATGGCCGCCAGGTTTTGGAAAATCCGTTGAAAATAAGCAAGGGTCGTTATCAAATGGATTTTGATGATCTGGCGACAAAAGCGGCGGATCCCAGGGTCAAGCTGGCCATCCTCTGCAGCCCCCACAATCCGGTTGGAAGGGTGTGGACCCAAAAGGAGCTTGAACAATTCGGGAAAATCTGTCTCGAGAATAATGTTTTGGTTTTTGCCGATGAAATCCATTGCGACCTGATCATGCCGGGATTTAAACACATCTGTTTCCAGGATATTTGCGATGAATTTGCCCAGCATTCCATTACCGCAAATTCGGCCAGCAAGACTTTTAATCTGGCAGGCCTTCAGCAGTCCAGCCTCATCATCCCCAATGCGAGACTGCGAAATGAAGTTTCTCATTTTTTTGAAAATCTGGGGGTAGGGGGCCGGGGCAGCGGTACTCTTTTTGGCGCCATTGCCACAACGGCTGCTTACAATGGGGCTGAACCCTGGCTGGATGATCTGATCGTATATCTTCAGGAAAATTTTGTTTATTTGAAAACAAGCCTGGAAGAACAATTACCAGGCGTTAAGGTTTTTGACCTTGAGGGAACCTATCTGGCCTGGGCAGATTTTAGATCCCTGGGGCTACCCCCCACAAAAATTGTTCAGATAATCGAGGATGAGGCCGGGGTTGCCCTGGATCATGGGAATTGGTTTGGAAAGAATGGGGCAGGGTTTGAACGGTTTAATATTGCCTGCCCAAGGGGAATTTTGAAAAAGGCTGTTGAATCAGTGGTGGCTGGTTTTAAAAAATTTTTATAAAAACAAGCTTTTCATAAAAAGGCCCTGGAAAAATCATTTTCACCAATTATAATTTTTTTCAGGGCCTTTTTATTTGTCTGGTTTTTTGTTTATGCGCCCAGATAGGCCTTTTTAACTTCGGGGTTGACGAGCAGTTCATCTGCCGGTCCCTCAAGGACCAGGGATCCGTTTTCAATCACATAGCCCCGCTGGGCAAATTTAAGGGCAAGCCTGGCATTTTGTTCCACCAAAAGGATGGTGGTCCCATGCTTATTGATTTCTTTGAGCGCCTTGAACATGTCCAGCATGAGCAGGGGGGCTAAGCCCATGGAAGGCTCGTCCAGGAGCATGATTTTTCGGCCGGACATATAGGCCCGGCCCACGGCCAGCATCTGCTGCTCGCCGCCGGAAAGGGTTCCTGCCAGTTGGTCTTTTCTTTCCTCCAGCCGGTTAAACAGATCAAATACCCATTTTTTATCCTTCACAATCTGGTCCTTGTCTTTCCGGGCAAAGCAGGCAAGAATAAGGTTTTCGGTAACCGTTAGGTTGCCAAAAATTCGTCGGCCTTCGGGTACATGGGAGATACCCAGGCGTGACACCACACGATCCGCACTGTATTTTAAAATATTTTCCCCTTCAAACTCCAGAATTGAGCCGGGCTTTGAAGGGACCATCCGTGAAATGGCCCGAAGCGTGGTGCTTTTACCGGCACCATTGGCACCGATGATGGTTAAAATCTCACCTGCTTCAACGGAAAAACTGATGCCGTGGAGGGCTTTGATGTTTCCGTAGGATACCTTTAGATTTTCAACTTTTAACTGCATCAGGTCAGATCCTCCTTGCCAAGATAGGCCTCAATGACTTGTGGGTTATTCTGAATTTCCTCCGGCGGGCCTTCAGCAATTATTTCTCCAAATACCAGGGTTTGGATATACTGGCATAAATCCATGACAAACTTCATCCGATGTTCTATCAAAAAGATAGCAATCTTAAAATCTTCATGGACCTGGCGGATAATTTTTATCATCTGGACCAGTTCATCCGGCGTCATGCCGGCCGTGGGTTCATCTAAAAACAGCACCTTGGGGTTGGTGGCCATGGCCCTTGCCATTTCAACCCGGCGCTGGGCCCCATAGGGCAGGTTGGTCACGTTTTGCTTTGCATGTTGTTTTATGTCAAACAATTCCAGAAGCCGATAGGAATTTTCTTCAACCTGGGCCTCTTCTCTGCGGCAGGTGGGGGTATTGAAAAAAGATCCGAACAAGCCATAGGTAAGTTGTGAATAATGAGCCATCTTGATATGATCCAGCACATTCATATGCCGCCAGAGCGCCAGGTTTTGAAAGGTCCTCCCCAGACCCTTGGCAGCGATTTCATTGGTTTCAAGCCCCTTGATATTTTCATTTTCCAGGGTGATGGTGCCTTCGGTGGGGGTATAGACCCCTGTGATCAAATTAAAAATAGTGGTTTTCCCGGCACCATTGGGTCCGATAAGCCCTACGATCTGTTGGGGCGCAATGTTCAGGTTGTAATTGTGAACAGCACGCAACCCGCCGAAATAATGGGTCATATTTTTTATACTGAGCAATGCTGACATAGTTACACTCCTAATTTGTCTTTAGCCATAGTATTCATGGGGTCGCTTTTAACTAAATTTTCAGGGTTGTTTTTGGACCGCAGAAGCCGTTTGGCATTGATCTCCTTAAAGGATATCAGTCCGTAGGGTTTAAAGATCATGACAAGGATCAAAATCAAAGGAATGATAATCCACTTGAAAAGCTCAAGGGGACGAAGGGCTTCGCCCAGCACATTGATGCTCACGGCTCCCACAATCGATCCCACAATGGAATTGAGGCCCCCAAAATAGACCATGGCCAGGATTTCTGCCAGACGGTTGATACTGAACATGCCCGGATTTATATAGGCCAGGACATGGGCAAAAAGTCCCCCCCCCACTCCGGCCCAGAAGGCACCGAACATAAAGGCGGTCATCTTGGTTTTCCGGGTTTTAATGGTCATGGATTCAGAAGCTGCCTCATCGTCGCGCACCGTGTTCAGGGCCTTGCCCATGATGGAGGAGACAAAATTGTGAACCACCCAGATGCACAGCATGGTCCAGATAAAAATAATGGGCAGGGGGGCATAATCTGGCTGACCACCCATACCCCTGGCACCGCCGATAATATGGAGGTTTTCTACGGCAGACTTGACAATAAACATGAACGCCAACGAGATAATGGCCAGATAATCCCCCCTTGTTCTAAAGGAGGGAATGGCCACCAAAAGAGAGCCCAGGGCCGCGGCAGCCCCGCCTGCTAAAAGAGCAAAGGGAAAGAGCCAGGGACCAAAGCTTGCTGGTAAAAGGGCCGTTCCAAAAATTTTATCGTTCACAAACAGGACCAGGGTGATGATGGAGGATGTATAGGCCCCCAATGCCATAAACCCTGGATGGGAACAGGAAAATTCTCCCTGGTATCCATTGATCACATTTATACTGACGGTGAGAATAATCGAAATCAGGGTCAGTTTGACGATTAAAACCCGATAATCATTGATGCCGGCCCATAGATGGAGGATGGCATAGAAAAAGACCAAATGGATGAGGACAGATACCCAGAGGGGGAGTCGTTCAAAGGAAGCCGCCAAAGGATTGGTGAAGCGGGAACTCACCTTTGCCACCAAAAGAATGGGGATAACATATACGATCATATCATACCCGATGGCGCCCGGTATCATCATGGGTTTCTTGAGCATGATAAGCGCCCCGAACAGCACCGGTATCTTGGGAAGTCCCAGGTAATAGGAGATATAGTCATATCCCCAGTAATACTCGATGAGCACCGCCACAAGAGTTCCCAAAAGCCAGCCCAGCATGGGCACGGTTGAAAACATGAGTTTAAATTTTCTTGCAAATTCCATTTAATGTTCCTGTGTGATTTTCGTTAACCAAATTATAATTCAAATTTTTATAGTCCTGATTTTTATAGTCCTGATTTTTATAGTCCTGATTTTTATAGTCCTGATTTTTATAGTCCTGATTTTTATAATCTTAGTTTTGTACTATGCTCCATTCCGAAAAAACCCCTGGGCCTGAAGGTGAGGATCACAAGGATAATCGAATAGGCAATCAGATCCCTCAGGGTGGACGGGAAGATGGTTGCCACAAAAATTTCAATAAACCCCAAAAGATAGCCTGCAAGGGCGGCGCCTTTTATGGAGCCTCGTCCGCCGAGGATGGCAGCAACAAAGGCCTTCCAGCCAATAATGACCCCCATATAAGGATCCAGGATGGGATATGCCTGGCCGTAAAGGATTCCGGCCACCGAGGCCAAACCTGCCCCCACGGCAAAGGTTAAAGGAGCGATGACATTTATGGAAACCCCCATGAGGGGGACGGCCAGAAAATCATAGGACATGGCCCGCATGGCCATTCCCCACTTGGTTTTCTGGATAAAATAGTGCAGGGCCAGCATGAGCAGCAATGATATGATAATGATCATTATCTTAACATTGGTGACATAGATCCCGCCGACATGATAGGTGACCGATTCCATCAAGGGCGGAAAGCTGAGGCGTTTGGCCCCTAAAAGGATCAAAATACCGGTTTCAAAAATAATACCGATCATAAGTCCCGTGATGGCAGCAGAAGCCCGGGGGGCATCTCGAAGGGGTCGGTATCCGGCAACTTCAACGAACACACCGATCCAGGATGCCAGGAACATGGTCGTCACCACTGTGGCCAAAAAAATCAATGGCGCTGGCAAAATGCCTGCAAAAATGGCCAGAAAAAGGGTGGCAATACCAAAACCGATATAGGTTCCCACCATAAAAATATCGCCATGGGCAAAGTTAAAGAGCATTAAAACGCCATAAACCATTGAATATCCGATGGATATAACGGCATAAAAACTGCCTCTTTGTGCCGCGTTAATAACATTTTGAAGAATATACTGGAATAATTCTATCGAAGATTCCATTCACCAACTCCTGTTGCATTTAGATATGAATGACTGCTGCACCATAAATGTACAGCAGTCATTTTTTAAGGTATTTATTCGTGCCAATTACCGTTTCCGATTATGGTATCAGGGGCAAACGGATTTATAAAATTCGTATTCACCTCGTTCATTGATTTTAACGATAACAGCACACTTGATGGGATCCCCTTCTTCTGTGAAAGTCATCTTACCGGTGATCCCGGCAAAATCTTTGATCTGGGCCAGGGCCTTGCGGACGGCTTCCCTGTCTTTTTCCATCCTGCCGGTGATTTTACCGGCATCCTGGATGGCCTTCTGGGCAAGCTGCAGGGCATCCCAGGTAAGGGCTGCCACATCATCGGGTGTATAGCCATAGGCGGCTTCATATCTGTCAATGAAGTTTTTGGTGGCACCCTTGGCACCGGCTGCTGCGTAATGGGTAGAAAAGAACAGGCCATAGCAGGCCTTTCCGCAAAGCTCTACTGTCTCGGCAGATCCCCAGGAGTCAGATCCAACGATGGGGCCTTCCCAGCCAAGCTGGCTGGCTTGTTTTACAATCAAGGGCACTTCATTGTAATACTGGGGGGCAAAAAGCACTTGAGCACCGGATCTAACAATTTTGGTCAGCTGGGATGAGAAATCAGTGTCCTTGGTGGTAAAGCTTTCATAGGCAACCACAGAACCTTCGCCATGCTTTTTCTCCCATGCTGCTTTAAACACTTCGGCAAGTCCCTTGGGGTAATCAGATGCCACATCGTAAAGGACGGCTGCCTTGGTAAATCCAAATTCATCGGAGATGAAATTTGCCACAACTGGTCCCTGGAAGGGATCCAGGAAACATCCTCTGAAGACAAAGGGCCGGTCCATGGTGGTGGCGGGGTTGGTGGACCAGGGGCTGATCATGACGGTTTTATATTTATTGGCCACTTCGCCTGCCGGAATAGCCTGTTTGGATGACTGGGGACCGATAATGGCCAGTACATCATCCTGGGTGATCATTTTGGTGTTGGCTTTTACCGCAGATTCTGCCTTGGATTCATTGTCTTCAATGACAAGTTCTACCTCATACATTTTGCCGCCCACTTCCAGGCCCCCGGCTTTTTCAATGTCTTCAAGCCACATCATGGCGGCATATTTGGAACCTTCACCCACCTTGGGGATATCCCCGGTTAAGGGGGCGTTGATCCCGATTTTGATAATGGTTTTTCTGGCAGAAAATGCCAGCGGTGAAAACGCCATGGCAAATGTAAAGGCCACAATAGTGAATACAATAATTTTCCGCATGCTTTCTCCTTTAAAGAATGTAAAATCATGATATGCCGCATGAAATGCAGACAAGTTTTTGCAACAAACACCTGTATAATTCATACATTTAGTCTATATTTAAAAATAAAGATGAAGTAAAGAATAAAAAAAAACAGAACAACTATTTTACGGGGGGGTCAACTTCAAACTCACTCATTTTGTACAGGAGCGTTTTATAGCTGATCTTGAGTATTTTAGCAGCTTTAGATCGGTTCCAACCCACTCGTCCAAGAACAAAGGTGATGACTTCCTTCTCCACCCGGTCAGAGGCCAGTTTTTTGATTTTTTTCAAGGAGATGTCTTCAAATAATTTTTCGGAACTGGTGGACAGATCGACAAATTCAGAGATGATACTCATCCGATCATTTGTTTCTTTATTGTGATGAAAAAGATTGGATTCATGGGCCAAAGGATTGGAAATGTCCTGGGGAATGTCCTGGGGATGTTCACTGGGCAGTTCTTCAAAAATTTTATCCCATGAGTTTACGACCATCTGTTTTTTAATGCAGTTTTGCAACTGCCTTACATTGCCGGGCCAGGGGTAGTTACACAAACGATTCAGGGTTTCGGCATCGGGTTTGCTGCCCATATTATTGGGGTATTCTGTTTTGTATAATCGAAAATAATATTCAATAAGCGAGGGAATATCTTCTTTTCTTTGTCGCAGGGGAGGGATCTCAATCTTAATGATATTGAGCCGGTAAAAAAGATCCTCCCTGAATGTTTTTGCCCTGATGGCTTCTTCCAGGTTATGGTTTGTTGCGGCAATCACCCACACATCGGTTTTAAAATCCTGATCAGATCCCAAGGGCGAAAACTCACCGCTTTGAAGTACATGGAGCATTTTTGATTGAAGCGCCAGGGGCATGTCACCAATTTCATCCAGAAAAAGCACCCCCTTGTCAGCAGTCTGAAATTTGCCGGGGCGTTTTTTATGGGCACCTGTAAAGGCGCCTTTTTCATACCCGTAGAGTTCGCTTTCCAGAAGGGTTTCCGGCAATGCCGCACAATTTATTTTAACAAAATGCTGTGTAGATCGATTGGATTCAGTATACAGGCTTTGTGCCACCACTTCTTTTCCCACCCCTGTTTCACCGGTAATCAATACATTAAGGCAGGTGTTGGCTACATGGTTAATCAGTTCCTTAATCTTTAACATTGATTTGCTGACGCCGATCAGGGGTGTACTCATAGGTTTGCTTTACTTTTTTAGGTTGTGGTTATCATCGCTCAGAAGGCTTGCGACCGTGTCTTCAATCTTGAATAAATCTATGGGTTTGAAAAGCACAATATCCGCTTTCGCTTCAGATGCCAGGGCCCCGGGTTGATCGCCATAACCGGTTATGGCAATTATTTTCAGGTGGGTAAATTCTTTTTTTACAATGGTAATAAGTCCCACACCACTAATATTGGGCATAACAAGGTCTGTGATCAGGCAATCAAAAAACAGGGCTTCATCCCTTAATAATTTCAAAGCGACAAACCCATCCACCGCAGTTTTTACTTCATATCCCATTGAATTGAAAAATTCGTAAAAAGTGGACAGGATATCTTCATTATCGTCGACTATTAAAAGTCGTTTCGGGTTGGTCATTCTATACCCCTTAGGTTAGAAAGAATATTTGCATTATTAACAGTCCATATAATAGATTTGTTGGGACTTGCAAGGAAAAAATCAAAAAACGACGAAATTGTTAACTATTTTATATAGGACACTATGATATAAATAAAAAATAAGAGGATAAACAGGATGCCGCCGGGTTTGTTAACCCCTTTTTTTATAAAGGCCATAATTCCCAGGACAAAACAGATAAAGATCATGAAAGGAAACTCAAATCCGTGGAGTGAGGGGTCAATGGACATGGGGTTGAAAAGGCCGACCACTCCCATGACCAGGCAGATATTAAACAAGTTGGATCCCACCACATTACCCACTGAAATATCACTTTCCCCCCTGGCCGCTGCAACGGCAGAGGTGGCAAGTTCCGGCAGGGAGGTGCCAAGGGCGACCACGGAGATACCAATAAATGTTTGGGAAAGACCCATTTGGCTGGCAATGACAATGGCTTCTTTTACAACAAAATTGGCACCCAGGGAGAGCATGATAATCCCCAGGACAATAAAAAAAAGATTTTTGAGCAATTGTTTAAGGGGTCGGTCCATAGGAGGGGTTTGCCCATTGGATTTGTCTTTGGCTGTAAGGAAGCCGTAGATCAGAAAAACACTCAAAAAAAAGATGAGAACAATTCCGTCAATCCTGTTAATATTGGAATCCATACACAGCACCCAAAAAACTACCGAGATAAAAATCATATAGGGGATTTCAATTCTAACCACCTGCCGGCTGATGGGAACCGGTCGTATAACAGCGGAAACGCCGAGTACAAGGGCAATATTAATTACATTGCTTCCCAAAATATTGCCGATTGAAATACCGCCGGACCCTTTATAGGCTGCCACAAGACTGACCAGAAGTTCCGGGGCCGATGTGGCAAGGGAAACGATGGTAAGCCCAATTATGACAGGGCGAACCGCAAACATGACGGCCGTGGATGCCGCACCCTCTACCAGAATGGAAGATCCAAAATAGAGCAGGACAAGGCCGGTTAAAAGCATGAATGATTGTGTAAACACGGTTTCCTTAAATTATAATTGATTTTTATAATTATAATTGGTTTTAGTTAAGTTTCTTGCCTAAATAACAAATAAATATTATAAGGCGTGAATAATATAGCAGTATTTAATATTTAGCAATTGATACTTTTGCATAGCACACACGAGGGAGTATAAATGATAAAAAGCATTATAAGAGGTACGGGTAAATTTGTTCCCCCAAACCTGGTGACCAATAAAGATCTTGAAAAAATGATGGAGACCTCTGATGAGTGGATCCAGAAGCGTACCGGTATTAAACAAAGATATTGGATAGAGCAAGAAGGCGTTACCGGAGCATCTGATCTTGGATTTGAAGCAGCCAAACAGGCACTTGACCAAGCCGGATGGACTGCCGAGGATTTGGATTTTATCCTATTTGCCACCCTGAGCCCGGACATCATGTTTCCGGGATGCGGATGTCTTCTGGCGGCCAAGCTGGGATTGAATTCAACCCCGACCCTGGACATCCGTCAGCAGTGCACGGGTTTTTTATATGGATTTGCTACAGCAGATGCTTACATCAAGACCGGTCTTGCCAAAAAGGTGCTTTTGGTGGGCGGAGAAGTTCATTCTTCCGGGCTGGATAAATCTACCCGGGGCAGGGATGTTACCGTTATTTTCGGGGACGGAGCCGGTGCTGTCTGCATCGAAGGGGTTGATACCCAAGAGAGCGTAGGTCTCTTGGCCTCGGCTCTTCATACCGATGGAAATTTTGCAGAATCCTTGATGGCTGAACTGCCGGCATCACGTCTTCCCCAGCGTAATCCGCCGGGTGTTCCCCTTGACGATCCCCGGTATTTTCCCGTCATGGACGGACCCAGTATTTTCAAAAAAGCGGTTCGCCTGCTGCCAAAGGTATCCCATGAAGCCCTTGCAAAGGCTGGAATCGGCCTTGACCAGATTGACCTTGTTATTCCCCACCAGGCAAACAAGAGAATCAACCAGGCCTTTGGGCAGTTCTTAAAACTTCCCGAAGACAAGATCTTTCATAATATTGAAAAATACGGTAATACCACTGCTGCCAGTATTCCCATTGCCCTCAATGAAGCCATTGAACAGGGACGAATCGGCAAATCCGGAGAGACCGTGCTCTTTGCCGCACTTGGGGCCGGGCTTACCTGGGGTGCTTGTGTCTACCGGTTTTTGTAACGGGTCATAATTTACCAAAGGGCTCTGGTTATTTTTTCGTGAGCCCTTTGGTGATGGAAAGAAAATTCCAAGACTTATTCCAGCGAACCTTTGAATAAGGTATCTAAATAAAATTTTTTTGCATCTTCCAAGTGCTCAAAATTATAATTTAATTCATTGGTCCATTTATTCTTCAGGGATTGGTTTTTGAGTTGGATTTCTCGCCTGATATCAGTTGCCAGAACTTTGCCCAACTCCACTCCAAACTGGTCAAAGGGATTAAGGCCCAGAATAAATCCTTCGAACACAGTTTTGGCTTCATAAAAAGCCAATAAGTTCCCCAGGCTTTCCGGGGACAGGTCTTTGATGAGGATCAGGGACGAGGGCCTGTTGCCGTCAAAAGATTTTGCCGGAACCGTGTCTTCTTTGCCAATGGCCAGGGCCAGGGTCTGGGCAATCATATTGGCCCACAGTTCCTGGTGATTGCTCACGCCTTTTGATTCGGCACACGCTCCTGTATAGGCAGGTTTGACAACGCCGATAAATTCAATGGGAAAGGCTGGCCCCTGGTGGGCTAGCTGGAAGAAAGAATGCTGGGCATTGGTTCCGGGTTCCCCGAAGATAATGGAGCCTGCAGGTTGGATGAGAAATTGGCCGTCCCGGGACGCGTGCTTGCCGATGCTTTCCATGTAAAGCTGCTGTATATGGGCCGGTAATTTTGATAATCCGCTGGAATAGGGGATGATTGCCTGGGCAGGATAATGGAGAAAAAAGGTGTTCCAGATACTGATCAGGGCAGCCACCAGCGGGATATTTTGGGATTCAGGTGCTGTCAGTGCATGGATGTCCATGGCATGGCAGCCCTTTAAAAATCTTTCAAAACTGTCAAACCCAAAGGCAAGGCTTAAGGGCACCCCTCCCACAGCCGAGGTCACAGAGAAGCGACCCCCGATAAAATCAAACATATGAAAGGCGGCCAGAACCGGATTTAAAGGATCATCCCCCGGGCTTCCCTTGGCTGTCACCGTCACCAGGTGATCTTCAGGGAAAAGGCCATGGGTCTTTAAAAACAATTGTGCCTGGGCAAGGTTGGCCATGGTTTCCGTGGTGGTATAGGATTTTGAGATCACGATCCACAAACAGGTTTCCGGGTCAATTTTTTTTATAATGCTATTAAAATTATCAATATCCACATTGGGTAAAAAGTGAAGGATTATTTTCGGATCAATGGATTGTTTCAAGGCTTCAAATGCAAACTCACACCCCAGATAGGATCCGCCGATACCAATGACAACTGCCTGGGTAAAACACTTGCCTGTGCTGCCTTTTAGCGTTCCCTGGTGGACAGCCAAAGAAAAGTTTTTTATTTCACGGTTGACCCTGTCCATCTCGGAACTAACATCTATATTACCCACCTTCAGATCGTGCTTTGAAAATTCCCGTGCCCCGGTATGAAGAGCTGCTCTTTGTTCAGTTGTATTTACAAGTTTGCCCACTGCCATGTCTGAAAAGTGCTGGCAGGCTTTTGTCTCTTTTGCCAGTTGAATCAAGGAATTGAAGACATGTTCATCCAGTCGCTGGCGGGAAAAATCCAGAAAAAAATCTTTGATTTTAAGAGAAAATTTTGCAAACCTTTCGGGTTGCCCGACGAGATGCTTTAAATGATAGGATTGGGTTTCAAAACAGATCGCGTGTTCAGTCAAATCCTTAAATATACCCTGGTCATGGGAACTATCTGGATGGAGCAGGCCCTTTGACAGCATTTTACCCTCCTGTTTCATATAAAAGTTACAAAATCTTTCTTCTGATGGCAATGGTATTTTGTACTTGTTTTTCCGCTACCCATGTAGCTTCACGATTTGTTTTTTTAAATATCAACTTAAGGTTGTGGAAAAACTGCACACCCCTGTCACTAACTAAAATGAAAAAGAAGATACGGTCCCAGTTTGTCGTAATGATCCGAAGATTCAAATTGAGCACTAACTTCTACGGAAGATATGGTTCTCACAATTACACCCTTGTATATTTTCGATAATTTTAAATCATCAAGTATAAATTCAACAAAAATTTTTTCACCCACTTTTAGTTCAAGTTGTTCGATACATTTTATTTTTAAACCGAATCTGGAAATATCAACCACTAGGATGGCAGATTTTTTCAAACCCTTTATAATATGTCCTTTCAGGGATATCTTGTGTCTGACGGATTGCCGTCTTTCAAGAATCACAGAAAATTTATGTTTACAAATGCATGTGTAGTTTAATTTTATTTTTTTTTCGATATGACGAAATTTGGAAACATCCATTTGCCTCGTTTTCCCGCATTCAGGACAGGAGAACGTGGCCATATTATTTTTATTCATAAAAACTTTTTGGACCATTATTTTACCTCGGATGCGTTATTGAACGATCCCCGTCAAGGTTTAAAACTGTATTCCGTAAAGACTTAAAATTCGGGTTTTGACCGAAGTTAGCTCTCCAATTAAAATTAATCAATTTTCAAAAAATTATCTGATAATATATTAAAGCTGTCAAGGCATATTGCTTATTCCTAATAATAAACCAACCCGTTTTATGGGAATGAATTAATAGCTTTACCTGGCTAACTGCCGGTACGATGGAAAAACCCTTGACAACTAAACCCTAAGATAACTAATACTGGATTTATGGAAAATAAAAAAGTAGATCTGCTTCGTCAAAAAGGGGTACGTATTCCCAATCCCGAATCGGTTTATATCGGTGATGATGTTAATATAGACAAAATATCAGGGCAGGGGGTTACCCTCTATTCCGGCACTAAAATAATCGGCGCCAGATCTTTGATTCTGCCCAATTCCCGGATTGGATATGAGGCACCGGTTACCATGGAAAATACCCAGGTGGGGGCGAACACCCGGCTGGATGGCGGATTTTTCCAGGATGCTGTTTTTGCCGGCGCTAATGTATTTGGATCCGGGGGGCATGTCAGAAAGGGAACTATTCTGGAGGAGGAAGCCAGTGCCGCCCATACGGTGGGATTAAAGCAGACCATTTTATTTCCCTTTGTTACCCTGGGTAGTTTGATTAATTTTTGTGATTGCTTCATGGCCGGCGGCACCAGTCGGCGAGATCATTCCGAGGTGGGATCTTCCTTTATCCATTTTAATTATACCCCCAACCAGGACAAGGCCACCGCCTCCATGATGGGAAATGTTCACCAGGGGGTTATGCTGAAACAAAGGCCTATATTCCTGGGCGGGCAGGGGGGGGTTGTGGGACCCCTTCGAATGGGATACGGCTGTATAACCGCTGCCGGGTCCATTATTCGGAAAAATGAACTTAAAAATGACCGGATGATTTTAGGCGGCGGATTCAAGGAAGTTTCCCTTCCCCGCCGGGTGGGGGTATATTCCGGGGTGGAGAATATTGTTAACAATAATATTGCGTATATAGCTGGGTTGATATCTCTAAAATCCTGGTACCATCATGTCAGGCCCCTTTTTGTCCATGATTATTTGTCAGGACAGCTCCTTTTGGGGATGCAGCAAAATTTATCCGATTGCATTGAAGAGCGAATAAAGAGATTAAAAGGCCTTAATGAAAAGTTGACGATTTCAAGGCAAATTTTATTGGCCGGCAGTAAAGGTAAAGAAACCAAGGCCATTTGTTTGCATGATACTGCCGTTGAAATGCTGAACAAATCAGAGGATCTTTTCAATGAGAATCTGGTTTCAGATCAGATGACAAGGGAGGGGGAGTCATTTGTAAAGGCAATTGAGCTGGCGATTACAGCCAAAGGACAACACTATCTTCCTGTTATAAAGGATCTTGATCCAAGGGTTTCAGTGGCAGGAAGCAAATGGCTTTATGAGATTGAAGAAAAAATCACGACCCCCTTGTTGGTCTTTACGTCAAACGACTAAATCCCAGGTAGCGGTATTACCCGGGATAGATATGAACCACATTTTATAAAAAACAGGAACAAATTCTAAATGGGAAAACTTTTTGGGACAGATGGTATCCGGGGCAGGGCAAACCTTTATCCTATTACCTGTGAAATAGCATTGAAAACAGGACAGGCTGTGGGCCTGCTGGCACAAAAGACTGGGCAGGGAGCGGTTGTCATTGGAAAAGATACCCGTGAAAGCGGCGACATGCTCGAATCAGCCCTGGCCGCAGGCATTGCTTGTGTTGGTGTTGATGTGCTTTTGGCAGGTGTGATACCCACGCCCGGGGTGGCGTATTTAAGTACCTGTATAGAGGGGGTGGGTGCAGGGATTGTCATCTCGGCTTCCCATAATCCCTATCATGACAACGGGATTAAAATTTTTGGCCAGGGCGGGGTAAAGCTCAGTGATGCCCAGGAGGCACAAATCGAATCCCATATACTGGAAGAAAAAAATGTTCCACGGGGCAGGGTTGGAAAAATATCAATAATTTCAGATAGTTTAGACTCGTATGCAGATTTTTTGCTCAAGAAGTTTCCATTCAGGAAACATGATTCCCAGGATAAAAATCGGGTCAAAAATAGCTCGATCAAAATTGTCCCGATTAAAATTGTAATTGACGCATCCAATGGGGCGGCTTCCAATGTCAGTCACCTGGTGTTCAATGATCCGTTGTTTGATGTGCAATTCATTCATGACAGGCCCAATGGCATCAATATCAATGATAATTGTGGATCCCAGCATACCCGGGATCTTAAAGACAGGGTGTTAAGGGAAGGGGCAAATATCGGCCTTGCCTTTGATGGGGATGCAGATCGTCTCATTGCCATTGATGAGCGAGGCAATGAGATTACAGGAGATGGGATACTTGCCATCTGTGCCAAGTTTGCAAAAGAAAAGGATCAATTGAAAAACAATATAGTTGTAAGCACAACTATGAGCAATATTGGTTTGACAAAAGCGCTTGAAACACTTGATATTAAACACTTAAAATCAGATGTAGGGGATAGAAAGGTTTTAGAAGAAATGGGCCGATCCGGCGCTGTTATGGGGGGGGAAGATTCAGGGCATATGATCTTTTTGCAGGATCACACCACGGGGGATGGGATGTTGTCCGCTCTGAAGCTTTTGGAGGTTATGGTGGAAACCGGCAAGCGTTTGTCGGATTTGGCTTCAATTATGGTTGTTTATCCCCAGGTTTTGATGAATGTTGAGGTGGATGCATCCCGGCCTGACTTTACCAAAATTGTGCCCATTGCCAAAACCATACAAGACGTTGAAGATCAACTTCTTGGTAAGGGCCGAGTTCTGGTGCGGTATTCAGGGACCCAGCCCTTGTTGAGGGTGATGGTGGAGGGCCCTGATGAGAAGCAGACCCAAGGCTTTTGTGCGGATATCTGCAAGGCGATAAGAGAAAATATTTAAGGGCTTATGCGCTAAAAATATAAAAAAAAGACAAACAAAGACAAAAAAAGGGTGACCCCAAACGGATCACCCTTTTTTTAATGTTATAATTTTTTTTAAGTCTTAATCCCGGCTGCCACCCATGATGCGCAGCAGCATGAGAAACAGGTTGATAAAATCAAGGTATAATGACAGGGCGCCCATGATAGCGCCTTTGCGTACCATGGCGCCGGAAGCTGTGTCGGGCAAGGTGGCCGCCATTGTTTTTAATTTCTGGGTATCATAGGCTGTCAGGCCGACAAAAACAAGGACACCCACATAGGAGATGAGCATGGACATTCCTGAGCTCTGTACGAACATGTTGACCACAGAGGCGATGATGATGCCAATAAGTCCCATGGTTAAAAATCCGCCCATGGAGGTCAGATCCCGTTTGGTAATCATGCCGTAGATACTGCAGGCAAGAAAGGTGATAGAACATACCACAAAGGTGGAGACGATAGATGAGCTTGTATATGCAAGGAAGATAAATGACATGGTAACGCCGTTCAATGCGGCATAGATGACAAAGAGCGCGGTTGCCGTGGACGCCTGTATCTTTTGTATCCTTGCACTCAGGTAAAAGACAAATCCCAATTCTGCAATGATAAGCCCGTAAAATACCATTGTATTGCCGAAAACAAACTGGATCGCAGCTTCGCTATTTGAAACATAGTAGGCAACAAAGGCGGTCAATCCAAGGCCGACAGCCATCCAGTTATAAACGCTTCTGATAAAAGAATTGACTTTTGTCAGTGCATTGGGTTGTGAGCTTGAAAATGTTTGATTCATAGGTTCCTCCGAGGTAAAATTTAATTTAACACTTAGCTGAAAGGTAATATAACACGGGAAGGGGATAATTCAAGATTACAATTTGGTTAAACATTCATTTTGTCTGCTGTTCTTAACAGAAAAACGAAAGTTAACATAATATATATTATCAGACAAAATTTAAATATGGTTTTTTTTGTAAGCCCATGTCCACCGCTTAAATTTTGTAAAGAACCCAAGATTAGTATTGTTAAAAACATATCATTGTTTTATAAATTATGACTTTGCTATTTGCTTGGGGTTTAAACAAAATGAAAACAGCAGCAAAAAATAATGGGCATATGTATACGGTTTCGACCCTGACAAGGGAAATCAAATTTCTCCTTGAAGAACGATTCCCTTTTTTATGGGTTATTGGGGAAATCTCCAATTATGCCACGCCTGCCTCGGGCCATTCCTATTTTTCCTTGAAAGATACCAATGCCGTCATCTCCTGTGTTATGTTTAAAAATCAAAAACGAGGCCTGAAGTTTGCCCCGGAATCGGGCATGAAAATTGTAGGTCTTGCCAGAATTTCTCTCTATGAACCCCGGGGATCCTATCAATTGATTTTTGAACACATGGAACCTGAAGGGGTTGGTTCCCTGCAGGTGGCCTTTGAACAATTGAAAAAAAAACTGGCATCCCAGGGGCTTTTTGAAGAGGCCCATAAAAAGCCGATACCTTTTTTGCCGTCTAAAATCAATGTGATCACTTCCGGGACCGGTGCGGCTGTCCGGGATATCATCCATGTGGCCTCCAGGCGGTTTTCTTCCTGTCATCTTCAAATTGTGCCGGTTAAAGTTCAGGGTGACACGGCAAAAGATGAGATTGCAAAGGCCATTGAAACCGTGAATCTTGCTTCAAAAAAGGCGGATCTTATTATCCTTGCCAGGGGTGGCGGATCTATCGAAGATCTGGCCGCTTTTAATTCTGAATTGGTTGCCAGGGCTATATTTGAATCAAAAATACCCATTATTACAGGGGTGGGTCATGAAACCGATTTTACCATTGCTGATTTTGTGGCCGATTGCAGGGCCCCTACCCCTTCTGCTGCAGCGGAACTTGCCCTTCCCGACAAAAACCTATTGCTTCAAAGAATAAACCAGCTTGCGGCATCTCTCAGCCATGGCATGGGTCAACGACTAAATTTCTTTCAGCAAAAATTAGATGACCTTAATTCCCGGCTCAAAAGTCCCGACCGCATAATAGATGAGTTAAAAAACCGAATTGAAGAATGTGACCAACGGATGAAACGAACGCTTCAAACCCGGGTTCGACATAACAAGGAACGGGTCTCCTGGCTGCAAAAGACCCTGGAGACAAGAACGCCTCTGGCAACCATCAGGGAGCACAAAAAACAGGTGGACAGATTAAGTGCTGCCCTGGGACAAGGGATGGACAGCCGTCTCGTTGCCTGGAAAACAAAAGTAAGGGAGATGGAGGTAAAACTTTGTGCGTTTAACCCTATATCTGTTTTGGATCGCGGGTATAGTATCGCAAGGATTTTACCCGGGAAAAAAATACTCATGGATGCCGCTGATGTTGACCTGGACGACAAAATTGAATTAGTATTATCTAAAGGACGCCTGGTGACCCGGGTGGAGGAACGTTAAATGGCCAAAAAAACATTTGAGATAGCCCTAAAGCAGCTCGAAGAAATCGTTAGGGAAATGGAATCCGGAGATTTAAGCCTTGAACAAGCCGTAAAAAAATATGAAACCGGCATAACCCATTCCAAATATTGTCTGGATATTCTGGATAAAACAGAAAAAAAGATAACCCAATTAACCCGGGGCAATGACGGGTCCATGAAGGAAGAACCCTTTGACAATGAATGAGCTTTTATTTGATTTATCCGCCTATTTAAAGGTCAATAAAACCCTTGTTGAGGACTGCCTTGCAAAGATATTGGGCCAGTTGGACCCCAGTCGTGAATTGGTTCAGGCCATGACCCATTCGCTCATGGCCGGGGGAAAACGCCTTCGTCCCATGCTGGGGTTGGCAGCCGCCCAGGCCTGTGGGGGGAATCCCCTTACTGCCCTGCCCGCCTGCTGTGCCATAGAGATGATTCATACCTATTCGCTTATACATGATGACTTGCCGGCCATGGATGATGATGATCTAAGACGGGGGGTTTTAACCTGTCATAAAAAATTTTCAGAGGCCACGGCCATACTGGCCGGGGACGGCCTTTTAACCCACGCCTTTTATGTGTTGACCCGTCCTGCGACTGTGTTTGAGTTCTATCCGGAAAAATCAATCCTGCTGGAAATTTTGGCTCGGATTTGCCTTGCTGCCGGGGTCAACGGAATGGTGGAAGGCCAGATGCTGGATATGCAGGCCCAGGTTATTGAATCAAGCATTGAATCAAGCATTGCCCAAAATAATATCGGAAATAATATCGGGAATAAACAAGATCTCCTAGATCATCTTAAAAAGATCCATGGCCTGAAAACCGGTCAGATGATACGTGTCAGTGTAGAAGCAGGCGCTTTAAGTGCAAAAGCCGATTCCCAGGCACTTGCGTCTCTTGGAGTCTATGCTGATAATATCGGCCTTGCTTTTCAGGTGATGGATGATATTTTAAATGTGGAAGGAGATCCCGACATTATGGGAAAAGCGATAGGGTCTGATGCCTTGCATGATAAAATGACCTTTCCCAGTATTCTGGGTCTTGAACAATCCAGGGCCTATGCAAGGCAATTGGTTGATACCTCGCTTACTGCTATTTCAAAATTTGATAAACGAGCAGACCCTTTGCGGGCCATTGCCAATTATATTATTAACCGAGATCATTAAATCAAGATCACTAAATTAAGGTAAGAACTATTGAGTTTGCTTGAACAAATAAACACGTCTGAAGATATTAAAAAGTTATCACGCAATGAACTGCCTTTGCTGGCAGCCGAGATCCGAAGCAGGATCATTGATGTGGTTTCCAAAAACGGCGGCCACCTGGCTTCGAGCCTGGGGGCTGTTGAACTGACCCTTGCCATCCATTATGTGTTTGATCTTCCCCGAGACACCCTGATTTGGGACGTGGGTCACCAGGCCTATGCCCATAAACTTCTTACCGGAAGAAATAAGAGTTTTGATACCCTGCGTCAATACAAGGGGATATCCGGATTTACAAAAATGAAGGAGAGCCCCTATGACGGGTTTACCGTGGGCCATTCATCCACCTCTATTTCCGCAGGACTTGGGATATGTTATGCCAAGTACCTGAACCATGACCCGTCCGATGTGATTTCTGTCATTGGGGATGGATCCTTGACAGCAGGACTTGCCTATGAGGGACTGAACCAGGCAGGCGATCTGAAACGAAACCAAATTGTAATTCTCAATGACAACGACATGTCCATTTCTGCCAATGTGGGGGCCCTGTCTTCTTATTTGAGCCGGACTTTATCTGCTAAGTATCTCCAGAACATGCGAAACCAGTTTGGTGTATTTTTAAAATCTCTCCCTAAAATCGGGGATGACATGTACCAGATTGCCAAACGGTGGGAAGAATCCTTTAAAACCTTTGTCACCCCCGGCATGCTGTTTGAAGCCTTTAATTTTGATTATTTCGGTCCGATTAACGGCCATAACCTGGACCATTTGATTGATATTTTAACCAATATTAAAAATCCGGATTCCCCGGTGCTGCTCCATGTGACCACCATCAAGGGAAAGGGGTATGGGCCTGCGGAAAAAAACCCCGTCTATTTTCATGGCGTGGGGTCTTTTGCCGTTGATACGGGGAAAAGCAATAAACAATCTAATCCCCTGCCCTCCTACACCCAGGTGTTTGGATCCCATATGGTGCGATTTGCCAAAACCAATGAGAAAATTGTAGCGGTGACGGCTGCCATGCCCGAAGGAACCGGGTTAACAGAATTTTCAAAATTATATGCAGACCGGTTTATTGATGTGGGCATTGCCGAACAGCATGCGGTTACCTTTTCTGCAGGCCTTGCTTCCAAGGGGGCAAAACCCGTGGTGGCAATATACTCCACCTTTCTCCAGCGGGCCTATGACCAGATCCTTCACGATGTCTGTATTGATGCCCATCCGGTGGTTTTTGCCATTGATCGGGGGGGGATTGTGGGAGAAGATGGTCCCACACATCACGGATTGTTTGATTTCTCATATTTAAGAAGTATGCCAAATATGACCATCATGTCGCCCATGGATGAAAACGAATTGGCAAGGATGCTGTTGACCGCCATCAATCATGACGGCCCCATTGCCTTGAGATATCCCCGGGGCAAGGGCCAGGGCGTTGAAATCTTAGAAGATGTTAAGCCCGTTGAAATCGGCAAGGCCCAGGTGGTCTCAGAAGGGGATGATCTCATGATCATTGCCATTGGCCAGTCTGTTTATGAGGCAATTGCCGCAGCCAAAGAATTGGCCCAAAGGGGAATTTTTGCCATGGTCATCAATGCCCGGTTTGTAAAACCCCTTGATGCACAACTTTTTTTGGAAAAAGCCGCTAAAATTAAAAAAATTATTACCGTGGAAGAGCATATGTTGGCCGGTGGATTTGGATCTGCTATTTTGGAGATGTATGCTGATAACGGCATGACGAATCTTGAATTCAAACGAATCGGTATTGATAATAAATTTGTGGAGCATGGTCCCCAGGACCTTTTGAAAAAAGAGTATGGGGTGGATTCTTCCGCCATTGTTGCAGCAGGTTTAGAGTTAGCAGGGCCCGATTTAACAAGATCCGATTTAACTAGGACTGGTGCAGATGGTATCCAAAAAAACGCTTAAAAAAAGGCTGGACCTGTTATTGGTTGAAAAGGAGTTGATTCCTTCAAGGCCCCGGGCAAAAGCCATGATCATGGCCGGTAAGGTCCTGGTAAACGACACTGTGGTTGATAAGCCAGGTTCCCTGGTGGATGCATTTGCTTGTATAATTGTTAAGCAAGATAACAACCCCTATGTCAGTCGGGGAGGACTTAAACTTGAAAAAGCCTTGAAAACTTTTCCCATATGTGTGCAAAATCTTATTTGTCTGGACATCGGTGCATCCACCGGAGGATTTACAGACTGCCTCCTGCAGTTTGGGGCAAAAAAAGTGTATGCCGTGGATGTGGGATACGGGCAGCTGGCCTGGAAATTAAGGCAAGATGACAGGGTCGTTGTCATTGAACGCAGTAATATCCGGCATCTGGCCTTTGAAACAATAAATGAACAAGTGGATATGGTGGTGGCAGACACCTCTTTTATTTCACTTAAAACAGTTATTCCTGCAGCTGAAAAATTTATGCGGGCGGGAACCGGGGTTTTGGCGTTGATCAAACCCCAATTTGAAGCAGGAAAGGAAAATGTCGGCAAGGGTGGTGTTGTAAAGGATCCGGAAATCAGAAAAAAGGTGGTTCATGAAATTCAATCTTTTTTTCGAGACAGGGGATATGGGATTAATGATGTGGTGCCCTCCCCTATTCTGGGACCCAAAGGAAACGCGGAATATATCATATCCCTCACGTTTCACGGAAAGGCAATATAACACTATTATTTGAATTTCATTATTTGAATATTATTAATTTAATTGTTGAAAGGAGCAGTAATGAGCGAAGAAATCAAAACCATGAGAAATGTGGCTCTGGCAGGCCATGGAGGTGCAGGCAAGACGACTCTTGCTGAGGCTATGCTTTTTAAGGCCGGGGTTACCAACCGCCTTGGAAAAGTGGAAGATGGCAATACGGTTATGGATTTCCAACCTGAAGAAATTAAAAAACAGCAGAGTATCAATACATCTTTTATTAAATATACCCACAACAAGCATACCATTACATTGATGGATACTCCCGGTGATCAAAATTTCTTTTCTGCTGCTAAAACCTGTTTTCCCGTTGCCGACGGCATGGTCTTTGTCATTGACGGGGTTGGCGGTCCTTCGGCCATGACAGAAGAAGCCAGCGCCTGTGCTCTTGAATACGATTTACCCGGATTGGTAGTCGTCAATAAACTGGATCGGGAAAGATCCGATTTTGATACCTGTGTTACCGCCTGTAACACGAGTCTTAAGAAGAAAATAATTCCCATCTGTTATCCCATTGGCCAGGAAGACAATTTTAAAGGAATTGTCAATATTATTTCCGGTCAGGCCTATGAATATGATGATGATGGCAAAGCCACAAGGGTTGATATCCCTGCTGACATGGCCGATGATATGGCCTTGGCCAAAGAAGAATTCATTGAGAACATTGCAGAACTCGATGATG
Source organism: Desulfoconvexum algidum (assembly GCF_055382125.1). NCBI lineage: Bacteria > Pseudomonadati > Thermodesulfobacteriota > Desulfobacteria > Desulfobacterales > Desulfobacteraceae > Desulfoconvexum > Desulfoconvexum algidum. Next base: position 2,642,272 of record NZ_AP042394.1, read on the forward strand.
ATCTTCTTGAAAAATATCTGGAAGGCGAAGAACTTACCGAAGATGAACTCAAGGTCACTTTCCGCAAAGGGGTTCTGGATGCACAATTCTATCCGGCCCTCTGCACCTCAGCCACAAAAATGATTGGTATTGATACGGTTTTTAACTTTATTAATGATTTCATGCCCTCTCCCCTGGATCGCGGTGACTGGACAGCAACAGACGCCAATGGTGAACAAGTCGTTGTGTCACCGGATCCAAGCGCCGAGTTTTGTGGATTTGTTTTTGCCACCATCGTCGATCCCTATGCAGGTCGACTTTCCCTTTTCAGGGTGATTTCCGGAACCCTGGGCAAGGAAGGCAATATCTTCAATGTGACCAAGGACTCCAAGGAACGATTTTCCCAGTTATTGGAAATTGCCGGCAAAGAACAAAAAACAATTACCAGTGCCCTTCCCGGCTCCATTGTGGCGGTTGCCAAACTCAAAGACACCTTGACAGGAGATACCCTGACAGGGGGCAAAGAGATCCAGATTCCTGCCCCGGCAGCCATGCCGCCGGTTATTTCTTTTGCCATTTCTCCTAGTTCCAAAAATGATGAAGACAAAATCCACGAAGCAATTCGCAAAATTTTAGAAGAGGATACAGGTCTTCAACTTCGACGGGAAAAAGAAACCAAACAGACCATTCTTTCCGGTCGGGGATTGGTCCACATTGAAACCACGGCGGATAAAATCCTAAGAAAATTCAATGTGGGCATGGAGATCGCAACTCCTAAAGTGGCCTACAGAGAAACCTTTAAGAAAAAAATTCGGGTCCAGGGAAAGCATAAAAAACAATCGGGCGGCCATGGTCAGTTCGGTGATTGCTGGATCGTACTTGAACCGCTTCCCAAGGGCCGAGGGTTTGAGTTTGTCGATAAAATTGTGGGGGGCGTCATCCCCAAAAATTATATTCCAGCGGTTGAGGCGGGTGTAAGAGAAAGTTCCGCCACCGGTATTCTGGCTGGGTTTCCCTGTGTGGATTTCAGGGTTACCGTGGATTTTGGTTCCTACCATTCGGTTGACTCTTCTGAGATGGCCTTTAAAACAGCCGGCTCCATTGCCTTTAAAAATGCGGCCAAAGATGCCAGGGCTGTATTATTGGAGCCCATCATGAAGGTGTCTGTCAAAGTGCCTGAAGATGCAACTGGGGACATCATGGGGGACATGAATTCCAGGCGTGGCCGTGTTCTAGGTATGGATTCCGAGGGAGACAAACAGATCATCAACGCCCTTGTTCCCATGTCGGAAATACTCAGGTATGCACCTGACCTGGGTTCCATGACCGGCGGACGGGGAACCTTTACCATGGAATTTGAACATTATGACGAAGTTCCGGGTGATCTCGCCCAGAAAATAATCGAACGGGTAAATGCAGAGAAAGACGCCTAAACAATAAAAAACAGGAAAGAAAAAGCAAGCATAATTGTACAGACAAACGATAGCGAAAACAAAGCAAGGCAAGAGATTTGCCCCTTTGTTCTCGCTATCGTTTATTTAACTGAATCAGATACCGGTCGGAGCGTTCAAAGGGAAGCTGATAATGGTCTGTCCTGATTTCAAATTGAGATTTGAGATCAGGCGTTATTTCATCCGGGGCGTGTTTTCCCTTGAGTGCATATATTGTCCCCCCAGGTTTTAGCAATGGAAGGGAAAAACCAACAAATTTTTCAAGCCCGGTAAAGGCCCTTGAAATAACCGCATCATAGGCGTTAACATGGAAATCATCACGGGCAAGATCCTCCACCCTGGCATGCACGGCTTTAATATCTTTCAGCCCCAGGGTCCGGATCACATGTTTTAAAAAATTAACTTTTTTTCTGGATGAATCCACCAGAACAAAATTAAGCCGGGGATTGAGAATTTTCAAGGGTATGGAGGGGAATCCCCCGCCCGTTCCCATATCCATAATTTTTTTTTCCTGTCCGAGAAAGGGCTGAACCGCAAGGGCATCGATAAAATGCTTTTCAGCCATGGCCTTTGGCTCAACAATGGCCGTCAGGTTGATCTTTTTATTCCATAGGATTAATTGTGCCCCATGGGCCGCCATCAGGGATATTTGTTCTGGAGTAATATCCACGGCTATTTTCTCACATCCTTGTTTCAGACGATCAGAAAACCCAAGCATATCTGGAGGTATTGAACCAGAATTTATTGAATCGGGGGAGGCTGATAAACCCATTTTGTATCCTTAATTTCCCAGCAGCAGGCTGGTATTATTGTAAAAAGTGCCGGCCACACAGGCTGTCAAAAGACAGGCAAATGTAGCGGCGATTAATGCCTTGATGGCGACCCCAGCAATGTCTGATGTCCGTTTCGGGGCAAGGGCTGTAATTCCCCCCACAAAGATAGCCATGGAAGCTAAATGGGCGAATCCGCATAAGGCATAGGCTGCCACAACCGCAGACCTGGGGTGGATCAGGCTTTTTTGGGCCAGGGCCAGTGCAAGATCCTGATAGGAAATCACTTCGGTTAAAATAATTCGCTCACCGATGATTCGGGAAATTATACCGGCATCCACAGGGGGGATACCGATGATCAGGGTAAATGGATAAAACAGAACCCCCAGAAAAGATTTCAACGACCACTCCATGGGGGTCCCTATCCACTGGCTGACCATGTTGCCGGCACTTCCCAGAATAAGATTGGCTAAAGCCACAAGCCCCATCACAGCGATCAAGAGTGCCACAATACTAAAAACTACTTTAAGCCCGGATGCGGCACCATTGATAATGGCTTCAAAAAGACAAGATTCCCTTTCATAGTGAATATCTACAATCTTGCCAAGGGTTTGAGGGGTGCCAGATTCAGGGAAGATAAGCTTTGACATGACAAGAGCTGCAGGAGCAGATAAAAATGAAGCTGATATCAGGTGGCCTGCAATGGAAGGAAACTGGGCCTGTAATGTAAACACATAAAATGCAAGGACGTTTGATGCCACCGTTGCCATGCCGGCCGTGAGGATGGTGCACAGTTCAGACCGGGTCATCTTGTCTATATAGGGTTTGATGGTAAAGGCCGATTCGATTCCCACAAAAATATTGCTGGCTGCGCAGAGGCTTTCGGCACCGGAAATTCTCATCACCTTAGTAAAAAGCCTGGCAAATAGTCGGATAATAAAGGGTAAAATGTTGTAATAATACAACACAGACACAAGGGCTGAAAAGAAAATAATCGTAGGAAATGCCTGAAAGGCCAGGATGAATCCAATTGACCCCTGGACACCGGGCGGAAAAGCCAGGGGCCCAAAGACAAATTGCCCTCCCGCAGATGCGGTTCCAAGTACTATTACTGCCAGGTCATTTATAGCCTGGAACAGGGTAACCCCTGCAGGAAGCACAAAAATGAACAAGGCAAAAATAAACTGGAGCCCGAGGGCCCAGCCAAGCAGGTGCCAATTAATTTTCTGGGTATTTTTAAAGATAAAGCGTGATATCAACCATGCAATGGCCAACAGCCCGAAGATGCCAGCAAAACTGACCAAATTATAAATATCCATTTTGTATCTTCCTATATCCCTAAAATCGGTCCAGTCCTTGAAGCTAAAATTGGTCAGCTAAAATCGGTCATATGGCCTGATAATGGATTCGATGCCCATATCACTTTTTAAATTTGTTTTAAAGGATTCAGCCGCTTTTTTTTGGGAATATCTACCTGTCCTCACGAGATACCAGGTGGTGTTTTTGGGGCTTTTTAACTCAAGAATTCTTGCCGTATATCCATCTTTTTCAAGCTTTTTTCGCATCAGCAGGGCATTGTCTTTAACTTGAAAAGCACCTGTCTGGAGTTCATAATCTTCAGACAGGGTCGCTGCAATTGTTGAAGCCTGGGAAGATTCTTTTTGGGTTTGGGTCATTGGACCCTGTTTTTGCATCAGGCCTTCAAGCTTTTCCTTAGCATAGAGCTTATCGGGTTCAATTAAGATTGCTTGTTTATAAGCTTGTTTCGCTCGTTGGGGCTGATTCATATCTGTGTGTAAATCCCCCTTTAAACAAAGTGCCAGATAAAACTTTGGCACAAGCTCAAGGGTTTTATTGATATCTTTGAGACTTGCCCCATACGCTTTGAGTTCAGCCCTGCAGATAGCCCTGTTAAAATAGGCAAAATGATTGTCAGGGGATAGGGAAATTTCTTTATCATAATTTTCAATGGCTTGGGTATAATCTTTTTTATAATACCAGGCCACCCCCAGATTGCTGTACAATCCCTTTAAATCAGGTAAAATTTCTTTTACCTGCTCAAAATCATTTATGGCCGCATCGTATTGATTCAATTTCATGTGGGCCACCCCGCGGTTTTTATACGCATTTGGATTCTGGGGTGCCATTTTGATCAGTGCCGTAAAGGAATCAACAGCTTCCTGGTTTTTGTCCTGTTTTAAAAAATTGACCCCGTTTTCGAACAATTCTCTTTCGGAAGCGGGAAAAGCAGTTGAGCTACAACAGATGGCAAGAACAATTACAAATAAAATTTTTTTCAAGCAGTATCTCCAAGATTTAAATATTCATATATAATAGGAAAGGAAGTTTAATAAATGGAGTGGGTAAACACAATAAAAAAGATAAAAACCTGGAGCTTTGCTATAAGACCGGAAATGCATCAAGGAATATTGCCCACCTCTGATAATATAGGTGATTATGCTAAAATTGTTTCTCTTGCAATTGATTGAAAATTTACGCATGGTATTTTTTTGTGGCGGATCAATACCAAAAACTCTCCAGTTTTGCACTTTTTAAGTTGACAAGACAGCGGATCTTGTCCTAACCGTAAGTTGCAACGTCAGATACGATTGCGAATGATCTTAACCCAACGGAGCCATATCGTGAGGAAACCAGAATCAAAGGATCAGACCCACGTTGCCCAGTCGACGATGTTCAATCAGCTGCGGATTCTCTTTAACTCTCTTCAGATCCGGTTTAAATTTCTCATCAGCTTTGCCCTTATTTTTTTTCTGTCCATGCTGTTCTGTAATCTTTTTATCTATGTCTATGTGCGCAATAATATCGAGGCCAGAATTGAAAGTGAGCTGACCAATACCACCCAGATGATATACAACATGGTCAATACGTCGGTGAATGTCTCCATTAAAAATCATCTTCGGGCCGTGGCGGAAAAAAATCTTGAGATTGTCAAAAGCCTGTATGTAAAGGCGCAAAAGGGTATTATCACAGAGGGTGAAGCAAAAATACGGGTAGCAGACATGGTGATGAGCCAGACCATCGGCAGCTCAGGTTATCTATATTGCCTTGACAGTTCCGGTATGGTTTTAGTGCATCCCAGCCCGGCCTTAGTCGGAACCAATGTGGCAGATTTTGAATTTGTCGAACGTATGACAGCCTTCCGTCAGGGGTATCTGGAATATGAGTGGAAAAACCCCGGGGAATCCGTGGCCCGGCCCAAGGCCCTTTACATGTCCTACTTTGAACCCTGGGACTGGATTATCGCCGCCAGTGCCTATCGATCGGAGTTCATTAAACTGGTCAATGTGGAGGATTTTAGAAGCAGCGTTCTTTCCCTTAACTTTGGTGACAGCGGCTATGCATTTGTCATTGATAAAGATGCCAATGCCATCATTCATCCCAAACTCCAGGGGGTGAATATCTTTGATACCGAGGAACTGCCCAACCGTTATCTGGAAGATATGATGAGGCGGAAAAAAGGAAAGTCTGTCTACTTTTGGAAAAATCCTGGGGAATCCCGGGCCCGGCAGAAGCTTGTAATGTTCAACTATATCCCGGAATATCAGTGGATCGTGGCCTGTTCCTCCTATTTGGATGAGCTGTATAAGCCCCTTGGCACCATCAGGAATGTGGTTTTGGGCATATCCGTCCTTTTTTTCACAATCATGCTGGCCATCACGTTCGGGATCAGCCGGACCATTACCACACCCCTGAGGGAGCTGATGGCAAGATTCAAAACGGTGACGTCAGGAGATTATTCCGCCCGGATGTACAGCCGTTCCACCGATGAGGTCGGGCAGTTGTCCGGTCATTTCAACCGGTTTATGGACCGGTTGGAAACCACCCACAATAGCCTTGAGGACCAAATACGGGTGCGGATTATGGCCGAGGAGGCCAGAAAAGAGAGCCAGGAAAGGTATTTTCTGCTCATGGAGGCGGCTCCTGATCCTATTGTTAATTACGATATGCAGGGGCAGGTGATCTATATCAATCCGGCATTTACCCGGGTATTTGGCTGGACCCTTGAGGCGTGTGTCAATAAAAAAATGGATCATTTTGTACCGGAGAACCATTGGGCGGAAACAAAGATCATGATCCAACAGGTGATTTGCGGTGACGGGATCTTTGATGTGGAAACCCGTCGGTATTCAAAGTCAGGGCATCTGGTGGATGTGAGCATTTCCGGTGCCACCATCCAGGGCAGCCACGGGAATCCTGTCGGCAGTATCATCATTCTTAGAGATATTACCCGGTCAAAGGGTCTGGAAAAGCAGGTCATGCATGCAGGGGACCGGGAACGCCAGAAAATCGGACAGGATCTCCATGATGATCTTTGCCCCCACTTAATCGGTATTGCAGGGCTTGCTGCGGTGCTGAAAGAAAATTTGAAAGAACGGAATGATCCGTCAACAAGACTGGCGGACAAGATCGGGGATCTCATGGGCGATGCGGTGGAAAAGACCCGGCAGCTTGCCAGGGGACTCTGCCCGGTTCATCTGGTGGCCCATGGTCTTCAGGCAGCACTGGAGGACATCGTCTTAAGTGTTTCCCATCTTCCTGGTATTCGGTTTGAGTTTCACGGGGACAAGGAGATTGATTTTCAGGACAACAGCCGTGCCACCCATTTTTACCACATTGTAAGAGAAGCCATAAACAATGCGGTCAAGCACTCAAAGGCCAGTCTGGTCGAGATATCCCTGACCCTTGAAAACAAAGGTGAACCGTCCGAATTGATTCATCTGTGCGTCCATGACAACGGCCAGGGCATCAACGATGATGGATCAACCCGAGGGATCGGACTTCAGATCATGGAATACAGGGCAAAGATAATCGACGCCCAGTTTTATATTGACAGCGGATCTAACGGAACAAGGATTCACGTCCGCCTCAGCCGGACCGCAACCATGACAAAAAAGGAGGCTGGATCATGACAGGGAAACCAAAAAACTGCCGGATCATGATTGTGGATGATCATCCGATCTTCTGCCTGGGCATGACCGAGCTGATCAACAATGAACCGGATCTTCTTGTAGCGGATTGCAAAGATACGGCTGACAAGGCCTGGGACGCCGTTAAACAAAATCTGCCCGACCTGATGATTGTGGATATTTCCCTTGCCGAGAGCAACGGGCTTGATCTGGTGGAGGACATTAGCCGGGCCTATCCAGATCTTCCTGTGCTGGTGCTGTCCATGTACGATGATTCCATGTATGCGGAACGGGCACTGCGCGCAGGTGCGATGGGATATGTGATGAAACAGCGGGCTATCAATCAGGTGGTCACGGCTATCCGAGAGGTCCTTGCAGGTCATGTCTATGCCAGTGATCAGATCAAGGAAAAAATGATTCACAGGATGATCAACCGTAAATCTTCCAAACCTTCCTTCAGTCTGGATGAACTCACCAACCGGGAGCTTGAGGTATTCAGACTGATGGGTGACGGATTGGATTCCAAAGAAATCGCAAGACGGTTGAACCTGAGCATGAAAACTATCGGTACCCACCGGGAAAAAATCAAGGGAAAACTCAACCTCAAACATTATACAGAGCTTGTTAAAATGGCGGTTCACTGGGCCCATGAAATGAAGAAATAGAGGATGGTATTTCAGTGGTTTTCTAGGTGATGAACCTAGATGCTCTCAGGCTGTCGGCTATATGATTATGGGTCTGTTACCGATTGAACCTGGAGCCTCTTCTTTGTTAATAATTACAAGGACTTTTTCATTGTTAATCTAATCACAAGGAGGAGCCAGCCATGTCAGACAAGCCTGTAAACTACGATTTGCTCAGTCCCACCAATTTTCTTGCCCGCAGTGTGGAGGTGTTCGCGGACAAAACAGCCGTGATCTACGGGGATACATCCTATACCTACCATCAGTTCCAGGAACGGGTGTTTCGTCTGGCCAATGCACTGAAGGCCAGGGGCATCGGTCCCGGAGACAAGGTGGCCTTTATCTGTCCCAATACACCGCCCATGCTGGAGGCCCATTATGCGGTGCCCCTGCTGGGGGCAGCCCTGGTCAGCATTAATATCAGGTTATCTGCCGGGGAATTGGCCTATATCATTAACCACTGTGATGCCAAAGCTGTGTTTGCAGACAATGAGTTCAGTCCGGCGATTGCTCCTATTGTCTCAGGGTTAGCTGCTGTTGAATTCTATGTGAATATTTGCGATATCGATGATTCAACCCCTCTGAACGGGCCAGACTACGAGGCCTTTCTGGCGGACAGTCCAACGTATCCTGTTCAATTGGCCATTCAGGATGAACGTGATATTTTGAGCATCAATTATACTTCCGGTACGACGGGCCGCCCCAAAGGCGTCATGTACCACCATCGCGGCGCCTATCTCAATGCCATCGGCGAGCAGCTGGAGTTCAAAACTTCTGCAGATACTCGGTATCTCTGGACTTTGCCCATGTTTCACTGCAACGGCTGGTGTTTTACCTGGGGGATCACAGCCATTGGGGGCACCCATGTCTGTCTGAGAAAGGTGGAGCCAAAAGAAATTTACAGCATCGTAGAAAACAAAGGCATTACCCATCTATGCGCCGCTCCCACCATCCTTATTGGCATGTCTGTTTATGCCAAGGAAAATCAGATCCGACTCTCCCATGGTCTTCAAATTATGACGGCCGGTGCACCGCCGGCTCCGACCGTGATCCAGAATATGGAAAACATCGGCGCAACCATCACCCAGACCTACGGCCTGACAGAGGTGTTCGGCCCCCATAGCATTTGCCAGTGGCAGGATAAATGGAATGATCTGGAACCCATGGCCAAGGCCGGTATCAAGGCCCGCCAGGGGGTTCCCTATATTGTGGCCGAACATATGGACGTGGTGGACCCCATGACCATGGAACCGGTCAAAAGAGACGGGGTTACCATGGGGGAGATCGTGATGCGGGGCAACAATGTCATGCTGGGGTATTACAAGGATGAGGCAACCACGGCAGAGGCCTTTAATGGTGGATGGTTCCACTCGGGGGATCTTGCCGTCATCCATCCGGATAACTATGTCCAGATCATGGACCGGAAAAAGGATATCATCATCAGCGGCGGGGAAAATATTTCCACAGTGGAAATTGAAAATGTGCTCTATACCCATCCTGATGTGCTTGAAGTAGCCGTCATTCCCGTGCCCGACCCCAAATGGGGGGAGGTGCCCAAGGCTTTTATCGTTTCCCATAACGGGAGCCAGCCTGATCCCGCCGATCTCATTGCTTTTTGCAAAGAAAACCTGGCCCGATTCAAGGCCCCCAAGTATATTGAGTTCGGTCCATTGCCCAAAACCGCCACAGGCAAAATCCAGAAGTTCAAGCTGCGGGAAAAGGAGTGGAAGGGCCATGACCGCATGGTGAATTAGATGGCCGTACGTTGTATCCAGGCATTCAGGCATTAACACCAAATTACTTTAAAATTTAAGAAAAAAGAGATGTCCAAGAATATGGAACCACCAGCTGAAAATTAATGACGTGATTAATCTTTGTAAAACAGGCCGGCCCCTGAAAAGGAAGCCGGCCTGTTTTTTTTAAAACATCTTTCAGCCGATGTCATCAGGATGGTGTTTGGTTCGAGAGATAAGGTAAAAGTGCCATAGGGATTCGTTGAGAACCATTTTAAAGGCCTATTAAGGTCTTGACAAACAAGGGGAAAAAGTATACATAATCGCTTTTCATACGTTAATTTTAATCTGGATTCAAGTTAATAAAATCGCATAATAAAAAGATTAGTAAATTTAATATATAGCAATGCCTTTGGCAATATCTGCGTTTTTTATATTGTTTAAAGGAATTTATTTTTATTCATAAGGATGATTAAAAAATGATCAGAGATCTAGCAAGGGTAAGAAACATTGGAATCAGTGCCCATATTGATTCCGGCAAAACCACACTTACTGAAAGAATTTTGTTTTATACGGACAAGATTCACCAAATCAATGAAGTCAGGGGTAAAGACGGTGTCGGCGCTGTCATGGATTCAATGGAGCTTGAAAGGGAAAGAGGCATCACCATTGCCTCTGCCGCCACCCATTGTGAATGGGATCACCATGCCATCAACATTATCGACACACCCGGCCATGTGGATTTTACAGTTGAAGTTGAGCGGTCTTTGCGAGTATTAGATGGTGTTGTCCTTATCCTCTGCTCTGTATCCGGTGTCCAGTCTCAGTCCATTACCGTGGACCAGCAGATGAAACGCTATGAAGTCCCCTGCATTGCCTTTGTCAACAAGTGTGACAGGTCCGGTGCCAATCCCATCAAGGTTAGCGGTCAGTTAAGAGACAAGCTGGGACATAATTCGGTCATGATGCAGCTGCCAATCGGCCTTGAAGACAAACATGAAGGTATTGTCGACCTGGTTACCATGAAAGCCTATTATTTTGAAGGCGACAATGGGGAGATCATGGTTGAAAAGGAGATTCCTGCAGATTTGCTGGAAGAGGCAAATTCAGCAAGGGAAGTGATGCTGGATGAAGCATCTCTCTTCTCTGATGACCTGACCGATGCCCTTTTGGAAGAACGTGAAATCACCACAGAAATGATCATGGCTGCCGTGAGAATCGGTACCATCTCAAGAAAAATGACCCCTGTTTTCCTTGGATCTGCTTATAAGAACAAGGCGGTACAGCCTCTGCTCAATGCGGTTCTCAACTACCTTCCCTCTCCCCTGGACATTGAAAACGTGGCCATTGATATGGACAACAACGAAGAGACGGTTGCCCTGGAAAGCGTTTTTGACAAACCCACTGTGGCCCTTGCCTTTAAGCTTGAAGACGGTCAATACGGCCAGCTCACCTATATCCGGGTATACCAGGGGTGCATCAACAAGGGAGACACCCTTGTTAACTCCAGGGACGGCAGAAAGATCAAAGCCGGTCGCCTTATCCGCATGCATTCCTCCCAGATGGAAGAAGTGGATGCCATCCCGGCCGGTCATATCGGTGCCATGTTCGGGGTCGATTGTGCTTCGGGTGATACCTTTGTATCCCCATCCGTTAATTATACCCTTATCGCCATGCATATCATGGAACCGGTTATTTCCCTTTCCATTGTCCCCAAGGACAACAAGGCCCAGATCAATATGTCAAAGGCCCTGAACCGGTTCACCAAAGAAGACCCCACATTTAAGACCTATGTGGACAATGAAACCGGAGATACCATTATACAGGGTATGGGTGAGCTTCACCTGGAAGTTTATGTGGAAAGAATGAAACGCGAATACCAGGCAGAAGTTGAAACCGGAAAACCCAGGGTCGCCTATCGAGAGACCATTACCCGAAAAGCCCCCTTCAGCTACACCCATAAAAAACAGACCGGTGGTTCCGGACAGTTTGGCAAGGTGATGGGGTTCCTTGAACCCTGTGAAGAAGAGTTTGAATTTGTCAATAAGGTCACCGGCGGCAGGATTCCAACCCAATATATTTCTTCGTGTGAAAAAGGATTTCGCGGCTGTATGGCAAAGGGTCCCAACCTTGAATTTCCGGTTACCGGTATCAAGATTACACTTGAAGACGGTGGATTTCATGCGGTTGACTCCTCTGAAATGGCTTTCCAGGCTGCTGCCAGGGGAGGGTTTTTGGAAGGGTATGCAAAGGCAAAACCGGTTATCATGGAACCCATCATGAAGGTGGTTATTGAAACCCCCAATGAATTCCAGGGGTCTTGCATGGGACTGATCAACCAGAGAAGGGGAATTATCCAGGGCTCCCAGGAAGAAGGGGTCATGTCCGTGGTAGAATCCCAGGTTCCTCTGTCAGAAATGTTCGGCTTTTCAACTATCATTCGGTCCGCCACCCAGGGCAAAGCACAGTTTACAATGGAATTTGCTGCCTACAAACAGGTTCCCCAGTCCGTGGCTGAAGAAATATCTAAAAAGAAAGCAGACGAAAAAGCTGCAAAAAATAAATAAGACCCTTACTTAAAGAGAGGAATTATGCTTAAAAAAGATCTCATTCTCAAAAGCCCGGTTGAACGAGCCATTGGCATTGAAAATATAGCAAAAGGCCAATTCGGAGCTGTTCTTTCCCGGGCAGGCGTTGGCAAAACCAGTTTCCTTGTTCAGATTGCGTTGACACAATTATTGGCCGATCAAAAAATACTCCATGTGAGCCTTGATGATCCCATGGACAAGATCAACCTGAGATATGAAGAAGCTTATACAAACCTGGTGGACAATATTGGCTATGTGGATCCCCAGAAGGCGGTTCGCCTGTGGGACGATATCTGTCCCAATAAAGTGGGTATCAGCTATACAGAATCTACCTTTAATACAGATAAGATTAAAGATTATTTGAAAAGTTTCAAAAAATCTGACCTGGCTCTTCCTTCTATCATTGTGATTGACGGCATCAATTTTGATAAAGATGTCAGTGACATACTGGAAGATCTAAAAGGTTTGAATCAGGAATTTGGCGTTTTTATCTGGTTTTCCATGAAGAGTCACAGGGAAGAAGCCTTGAGTGAAGACGGTTTTCCGGTTCAGTTGGACGCGGTAAAACATCTCTTTGACAAAGCCGTTTTTCTCCAGCCGGTTGATGACAAGATTGAAGCTGTAATTTTAAAAGACGGTGACAGGATAGATCAAAAACACAAGATCAATCCTGCCACCATGATGTTGGCTGAATAACAATAGGATGTTGGCTGAATAAGTTTTATTTTTAACCAATCGTCATTTCCAATCGTTATTTGATGCCCCGGGTTTTTATCCAAAGATCCGGGGCATTTTTTTTAAATTTATCATACCCACTGCCTGATAAAATTTTCAATGGACTGAAAAACCCGTTCCACCCCCCTGCCCGTTAAAATACCATGTCGATCATAATCAAAAAGATAATATTCCTTTACCTTGGATCCGAGCTTTTCGAATAAGCGTTGGGTTCCCTTGGGGCTGACCACCGGATCCTTTCTGGACTGAACTACCAGCACTGGTTTCTCCATTGTCTTTAACTTGGGGGATAGCTGATCCATCAGCATTTCAAGCTGATGAATACCCGCAACAGGATTTCTAATATAATTGATATGGGGGTTTTCCGGGTCATTTTCAAGAAATTCCTTTGCTATGGAAGACAAGCGAATTCTTTTGATCATGGAGTTCCAGGCATCAATGGCCGGTACAAAATATGATCCCAGGTCATTGAGCTGCATGGGAGGGGCCACGGCAAAAACGGCTTGATAATCTTTCACCCGGCAGGCGAGTTCAAGGGCAAGACCTGCTCCCATTGAAAATCCTCCGATGATTATTTTATCACAGGAATGCCGCAGAACCACATACGCCTCCTCAACGGATTCCACCCATTGCTCATAGGAGGTTCCGGCAAGGTCTTCCGGGGCGGTACCATGGCCTGCAAGGCGGGGGACAAAAACCGTAAATCCTTTTCCCTGGAGATATTGGGCACAAGATTTCATCTCTTCGGGAGATGCCAGATATCCGTGGATCAGCAGAACACCGGCAATCTCATTATCGTGTTTTAAAAATAAGGGTCGACCGATTCGTTTTTTCTTTGATTCGCCTTCAATATAATGGGTATTATAGGCGTTACTGAAATCCACATTCATTTTTTCCATTAAACGTCCCTTCACAAGTTCCAGAATCTGTCCTCGAGATTTCTGGGCAATTTTCTTGAGACAAATTTCAGCCGCAATAACCGGCTCCACCTCATTGGCCATGACGACAATGGGATTTTCCATTCGGATGGTATGGAAGTCTGAACGGATAAAAAACCGGCGCTGATCCTTAAAAAATCGGTCCCCTTTAATTTCAATCATCCGGGTTTTTTCGGCAAGCAGCAAAAAATTTTCTATTCGCTTGTATCGATCATTGATCAGCAGATGGATCTGGTTTTTCTGGAAGATATCAGACACATAACAAATTTTGTTTAACACGAGGCAGGTAATGGCATAGTAGACCTTGCAGGAGAATTCATATATATCTATGCCGTTTTTCTTATAGGGAAAATGCTTTAGAATGCAGGCCATGACATGATCATAATTCAGGGTGGTCATGTCATAAACAGCAGACATATACCGTTCCATGATCCCATTGGAAATTTGTTTGGAAATTTGTTTGGAACTGATGTCATCTTCAAAGCGCACCCGCCGTTTGACCGTCAACATGCTCTCAATATACGCATCATTCAGGTAGGGATTAATTTGGATGGGATCTCCAAACCGGATGGTAATATCCACCCCTGAAAAAAGCATTCCCCCCTCGGTTATAAGTTCGTCCATCACTCTTTTTGAGGGTTCTTTCAGAATTGTTTTTGCGATTGACCCTAAAATATTATCCCTGGCATTGCCGGGGTAATAGGTAATGTTCACAGGAATGATGGAAGTTGTTTGGGCCAGTACCCGATCTAAATCGGTTATTTTGAGGCTTTTTACCAGTCTGTTAAATTCAAGGTTCCTCGTACCGGAGAGTCTGCGCAGCCGTTCCCGGAAAAATTCGCACCGCAGGGCAAGGGCTGCAGCCCCGGTATGCGGCCGGCAAACCCCTGTATCATCGGTTAATAGAAAGGTTTCATTTTTAACCAGTTTTTTATTTTTAACCATCATGCCTTCGGGGAAAATAATCCATTGGACATCACCCGATAATAGGGTTTGTAAAATTAATTCGTCCCGGTTGGGATCATGGGTGGAAACGGCGCCTAACTTATTTAAAAACCCTTCCAGAACTGGAAATTCAAACAACTCTCGGGCAGCAAGGGACCAGACCTGTTTTTGGGTAATGGTATGGATATGGTATGGCAAAAAAATGGTTTCAATTCTTGTAAAATGGTTGGCGCAAAAAATAACGGATCCATCGGGAATATTTTCCTGGCCTTTGATTTTTATGCTGGCCTTTGAAAACCCTGAAAAAGTTTTAAGGGTATAACCGGACAATTCAAATGCAAAACGATTCATCTGCCTGACCTTTAAAACAAGATTGTTTATCCATTGGGAATACTATATAAAGGTACCAGTATCTATAAAGATGCTGTTGATTATAAGCTTGACCTGATAATTATAATACTTAAAGTAATCCTTTTGTCAAAGGGATTTTAATTTAAGCTATTTTAAGAACGGAGGAATGCCATTGTATTCTAAAATAGTTATTTTACATTTTCCACCCGAGGTTGCCCAGAAGGCATTGGTCTGCCAGTTAACAAAAAAGTTCGATTTGATGTTTAATATTTTAAACGCCAGAATTTCCAACAGAAAAGACGGATTTATGGTTTTGGAACTTTCATCGGACACCCGATCCGGATTTAACAAAGGGATAACATTTTTAAAAGACCAGGGTGTTGAGGTGTCTAATCCCGAACACCAGATTTACAAGGATGAAGAGATCTGTACCCATTGCGGTGCCTGCATAGCGGTTTGCCCCACTGAAGCCTTGTATATCAAACGCCCTGAAATGGAAGTAATATTTAACAAAGATAAATGCAGTGTCTGTGAACTTTGTATTTTAACTTGCCCGACCCGGGCCATGGGGCTTTTCAGCAAAAACACAGAAGAAGTTTTCTAATGACCCTTCCTGTCGTGGCCGTTGCCCTGAGCGGCGGTGTTGATTCCCTTGTTGCAGGATTCCTCATCAAACGAGACTATAAAAAGGTGTTTGGTATCCATTTTACTACAGGGTATGAAAAAAGCCTTACCAATGTAAAAACCCTTGAACAACAATTGGGTTTTCCTGTTCATACAATAGATCTGTCCCAGGTTTTTGAACAGGAGGTGGTTCAGTATTTTATGGACACCTACCTTGATGGCAAAACCCCCAACCCCTGTGTGATCTGTAACAAAAAGATCAAGTTTGGTGTCCTGCTGGACGAGGCCCGTAAGTTGGGAGCGGATGCACTGGCAACAGGTCACTATGCCACCATTGTCAATCCCTTGGTCTCGCCAGAAAGAGAAATTTTACAAAGCTGGCTTGAAAAAGGGGCTGACCCTCTAAAGGACCAGTCCTATTTTCTTTCCATGCTCAGCTCTGAGCAATTGGAACGGATTATTCTTCCCCTGGCAGGTTACAGCAAACCCCAGGTAAAGGCAGTGGCAAAAAAAAACAATCTGATCCCCACAACTTCCGGCGAAAGCCAGGATATCTGCTTTATACAGGATACCAGCTTTTCACAGTTTATCATTGATAAAAAAGGGATCTTGCCGAAACCCGGGAATATAAAGGATTTCAATGGAAAAATAGTCGGAACCCACAAAGGGCTTCATGCCTTTACAATAGGCCAGAGACGGGGAATTGACTGCCCGGCATCGGAACCCTATTATGTAAAGCAAATTGACCTTTCCACCAATACCCTGGTGGTCTGTTTTAAAAATGATCTGGCAGCAACAAAAATGCAGGTGGACGACATTATCTGGAATTATTTAGAAAACAAAGAGATTTTAACCATGACAACCAAAATTCGATACGCCCATAAAGGCGCAACTTCTCAACTAAACCGCAACGGTGCTTCAGGACAAGTAATTTTTGATGCGCCGCAACTGGCCATCACCCCGGGACAGGCAGCTGTTTTTTATCGAGACAACCGGGTGCTGGGTGCGGGTATTATTCAATGAAAAAACAAAGATTTTATATTGAAACACTGGGATGTAAGGTCAACAAATACGAATCCGACGGTATTGCCTCCTGTCTTGAAGAAAAAGGGTTGGTTCGGGGCGACAAACATTCATCTGCGGATCTGTGCATCATCAACACCTGTGCGGTAACATCAAAGGCAAGCATGCAGTCCAGGCAGGCCATCAGAAGGCTGATTCGTGAAAACCCAAACGCCAGAATCATTGTCACAGGCTGCCATGCCCAGACAGATTATGAACTTATAAATAAAATTGAAGGAATTGACCAAATTGTCTGTCACAAGGATAAAACCCTGATAGCTGACCTGATCGTCGATCCGTCTAAAGAGCTGGGCAACCTTCAGGCAACGAACGAGATACCGGGCCAGATAACGAATCAGATACCTAATCATATAACGGGTAAGCCCGATGCCGTTGCCCCCTCCCCTTTTGTCTTCCGGCCACCAGACTATAGTAAAGGAAATCGTTTCCTTTCATTTGATAAACCGGTGGAGGGAGATATGACCCGGGCATACCTGAAAATTCAGGATGGGTGCAATGCCTTTTGCACCTATTGCATTATACCCTATGCCCGGGGCTCTTCTGTGAGTATGCCGGAAACTACGGTTTTCAAACATCTGGATGGGCTTGTCCGATCCGGGTTCAAGGAAGTTATCCTTACCGGTATCCATACCGGGATGTATGGTCTTGATTTGAATCCCCCCACCGCCTTGATAAACCTGCTTAAAACCATGGATAAAGAAAAATCTGTGGACAGGGTCCGGATCTCTTCCATTGAACCTACAGAATTATGTGACGGCTTGATTGAGCTGGCTTCTCCAGATCATATTGTATGTGACCATTTCCACATTCCTTTACAATCCGGAGATGATGGGATTTTAAAAAAAATGAAACGGCCCTATTTAACTTCTTCGTTTGAAACGCTGATCCATAAGATCCATGGGAAACTGCCTTTTGCCGGTATTGGTGTGGATATCATTATCGGGTTTCCTTCCGAGACAGACGCGCAATTTGAGAATACCTTCAGGTTTATTGAAAAATTGCCCGTTTCCTATCTCCACGTATTTCCTTTTTCTGCGAGAAAAGGCACCCCTGCCTATCATTTTAAAGGGAAGGTTGCTTCAGGAGTCATCAAAGAAAGATGTGCAAGGATGCGAGCATTAGACAAAGAAAAACGGGCCGCTTTTATCCATGCCAATCGAGGCAGAAAGCTCCAGGCCATTGTCCAGAAAACACAAGACAGACAGACAGGTTTCCTCAAGGCCGTGACCTCCAATTATCTAACCGTTTTGTTGGAAAAAAATGATTCTCTCAAAGGAAAATTAGTTGATCTTATATATGAACAGTGTGATAGTAAGATGAACCCTATTGGTAAAGTTATGACTGTAATTGATTAACATCTAGCATATCGGAGAGTTGAAAACATGGAAGATGTGTACAAAAAACTTGCTGTTCAGCTTGATAACACACCGGGCGGATTTCCTGAAACAGAATCCGGGGTTGAGCTTAGAATTTTAAAACGATTATTTACCCCGGAAGAAGCTGAACTGACCCTGTCTTTGGTCATGATGCCCGAATCGGTTGAGGTGATTGCCCAAAGGGCGAGCAAAGCGCCCGAAGATATCCTGCCCCTGCTCATTGAAATGGGGCAAAAAGGACTGATCATCCATGTCAATCGAAACGGACAAGACGTATTCATGTTCGCCCAATTTGTGGTGGGAATCTGGGAATATCAGGTCAACCGCCTGACCCCGGAATTAATCAAGGATTTCAACGAATATGTCCCCCATTTGATGAAAACCCTTGAACGAACAAAAACCCAGCAATTGCGGGTGGTCCCCGTTACAAAATCAATTACCACACAACTCAATATCATGGACCATGAGCACCTTGAAAAATTGATCAAAACCCAGTCCAAAATTCTGGTTGCCCCCTGTATCTGCAGACGAGAACATGCCATGGTGGGCAAGGGGTGTGGCAAAATGGAAGAAGCCTGTCTGATATTTGGTAGTGGGGCCTATATTTATGAAAGCCGGGGTATCGGAAGGACCATTACCCAGGACGAGGCCTTGGAGATTGTAAGAAAAGGGGTTAAGCAAGGCTTGGTACCCCAACCCTCCAATTCTGTAAAACCGATTAATATTTGTTTATGCTGCGACTGCTGCTGCCAGATCTTAAGCAATATCAAAAAAACCGAAGCCCCTGCCAAAATAGTGAATTCCAATTACCAGGCCAAGGTGGATCAAGACCAGTGTACAGGGTGTCAGATGTGTGAGGATATCTGCCCCATGGATGCCATTGAAATGAATGACACCCTTGTGGCAACGGTAAATATGGACCGGTGTATCGGCTGCGGGTTATGCGTGACGGTCTGCGAATTTGACGCCATTGCCCTTCACGACAAGGTAGCGACCGAAAGGTGGGAACCGCCCCAGACCATCGTTGATACCTATATGAATATTGCCAAGGAAAAAGGACTTTTTTAGGACGGCGTATTTAATAATAATGATCCCCCCCTAATGTGTATTTAGGGGGGCGACTTAAAGAGGCCTGTAAGAAACCTTACAGGCCTCTTTCTGTTTTAATGTGTTCATAAGCTTCCTGGATTTCCCTGAATTTATCATTGGCAAATTTGATAAATTCTTCAGGTAGTCCTTTGGCTTCAATTTTATCGGGATGGTATTCCGTCACCAGAGATCTGTACTGTTTCTTGATCTCCTCATTGGATGCACTTTCATCACACTTAAGAACCGCATAGTATTTGTTGGTAACCCGTACATACTTTGATTTCATTCGGGTATAATCGGTGTCGGAAACATTAAAAATACCGATGGCGGCCAAAATCATGGACTCTTCTTCTAAAGAGATATGCCCATCTGCCGTGGATACCCGCAACAAAACATCCACCATCAATTCGATGATATTGGGTTGGGTCCTGAAAACGATATAGAATTGGCGGGCAAATGCCTCAAATCCTTCGGGAGAGTCAATGGCCTGCCTGAATATACGCTTGGCAGTTTCTTGGCCCTCCGGGTCTAACTGAAGATCCCTGGCCATAAAGGTTTCAACCGCCTGAATCTCTTTTTCCGTAATTTGTCCATCTGCTTTACAAATCTTGGCCAGCATGGAAAAAGCAGCTGTAAAAAATATCAGCTGTGCTTCTTCATTGGAAGATAAATACCCTTGACCGCCAGGGATGGACTTAAGGTATGTTTCTTCTTTCTTGTCCACAAAGGTATGTCCGAAGGCAGCGCCTGCCACGGCACCAAGAGGTCCCCCCAGAGCAAAACCAATGGTTCCGCCAATCATTTTTCCAAGCCAGCTCATTGTCGATCCTTTCTAATAAAAATCCTTGTGTCATTTTTAAAGATTATATATAAACACTAATGCTTTAAGCGTCAAACAAATTAAAAAAAATTAGGGTCTTATGCTCGCAAAAAATTTTTTTGGAATTCTTGTTCTTCTTTTTAATATCATTGGCCTTGGCTATTTGCTCTACCTGGGCACTCTGGCTGTGTTGGAAAAAATTTCTTCCAGTAAAAAAGCAAAGGTCGAAACCGCCCCTGCCATGAAGGGAAAGAGCCCCCCTTTTGTTCTTAAAGACAGTATTATCCCCGATGAAGATGATTTGCTAAAGGATATGGATCTATCGGATCTTGATAACCTGAATCTTGATGACTTTGAATAACAGGCCCCGGGCTCTGCAGTGCCGGGCATGGCCGGAGCATGGTAATATGAACAACCCATTATTTCAAATCAGATTTTTGATAACCCTCATTTTGTTGGGATTGGTTTTTGGCTTCCTATTAACAGGTTGTGGTTCCCAAAATAATGCATCCCCGGTATACGTCGCTCCTTCAGATCCAGGTGGCTCCCGCTCTTTTTTCACCACCTGGGATGATTCCATCATTTGTGCCAGGATAAAAACCAAGATGATTTCAGATGATTTTGTCAAGGCCGCTCCCATTGATGTGGATGTTTACAATGGAGTTGTCTATCTCAGGGGAACGGTACAAACAGATTCTCAAAAACGCATGGCCGCTGATCTTGCCCGGGGAGTTGAAGGGGTTGTCAAAGTTAAAAATCACCTAATTTTTAAAGATTGATCCTTAAAAATTACCCTTGAAAATTACCCCTAAAAATTAATTGTTGAATTGAAACCGGCACCTTTGGGTTTAACTGCCATTGGTTCTTTTTTGCCACCGTTTTTTCTTTTTTACCTTTGCAGCTACGGGTGCGCAACGGGTCTCAATACACCCCTCCCCCAAAAGTGTTTCCACTTGGTTGAAAAAAATCGGATCAGAACAGGTCATAAATTCATCGGACAATTTGACCAGAACTGGCGGGGTGTCAGTCTCCATTTTTATTTTTAAAAAAGAAGTACAATCTCCTGGATACCGTTCGATAATGGGTTTTAATTGTTCCAGATCCTTTGTGCCAAAATTTGCGGCATCCACATCAATGAGAATACCGCTGGTCCATTCTTGTCCGGCCCTGTCAATGGGTACGATCTTTTCTGCAATAAGCTTGACAATATTTTCTGTTTTTTGAACTTCAGCTTCCAAAATTACAATCTGTTCCTCTGCCAGAAGCGGGTGGATCTTAGCGTAAAGATTGGGGAAAATTACCACCTCCACACTGGCGGATTGGTCTTCAATGGCGCAAAAGGCCATCATATCTCCTTTTTTGGTCTTATGGACCTTTAGAACCCTGATGGTGCCCCCCATGCGAATCATTCGCTCATTGGCCATATCCTGGAGACTTGTGGTGGTAACATTTGCATATTTTTGAATGATGTCCATATACTTGTCCATTGGGTGCCCTGTAATATAAAATCCAAGGGCTTCCTTTTCCAGTTCCAACAAATAATTGTCCTCCCACTCTTCAATATTCGGAAGTTTGGGAAGACTCACGGGAAGTACCGCACCCATGTTGGAGTCGGCAAACAGGTCCAACTGGGAATCGGCTTTTTCACGCTGGATCCGGTTGCCATGGTCCAGGGCATCTTCCAGAACTGCCATCATCTGGCTTCGCTTTGCACCGCTTGCATCGAAGGCGCCGCATTTGATCAATGCCTCCAATACTTTTTTATTGGCCTTGCTTGTGTTCACACGCTCGCAAAAATCATAGAGGCTTTTATAGGGGCCATCCTCATTCTCCCGGATGACCACAATGGATTCAATGGCGGCTTCCCCTATTCCTTTTACGGCTGCCATACCAAAGCGGATACACCCATCAGACACGGTAAAATGGGCATCACTTTCATTGACGTCCGGCGGCAGCACCTTTATGCTGTGGCCCCGGCATTCGTCCATGTATTTTATGACCGCATCGGAGTTGTTCCGTTCAGAGGTCATGAGCGCCGCAATAAACTCCAGGGGAAAATTGGCCTTTAAATAGGCAGTTTGGTAGGCAATCAGGGCATAGGCCGCGCTATGGGATTTGTTAAACCCGTAGCCGCCGAATTTTTCCATGAGATCAAAAAGTTCTGCCGCCTTTTTCGGGTCATGACCATTAGCAGTGGCACCCTTTACAAACATGCCTCGGTGTTCTTCCATCATGGCGGCTATTTTTTTACCCATGGCCTTTCTAAGGCCATCGGCATCTGCCATGGTGTAGTTTGCCAGGACACCGCCGATTTTCATCACCTGTTCCTGGTATAAAATAACCCCATAGGTTTCTCCAAGAACCTCTTTGAGTTCATCAAAGAGGTAGACCACCTCTTCCCGGCCATTTTTTCTTTCCACATAGGAATCGGCCATACCGCTGTCCAGTGGGCCAGGGCGATACAGGGCTACCAGGGCCACGATATCGGAAAAACTGGCGGGTTTGAGTCGGGTAATCAGCTCTTTCATGCCGCTGCTTTCAAGTTGGAATACGCCGGTGGTATCGGCACTTTGCAGCAACTCAAAGGTCTTTTTATCTTCATAGTCCAGCTGGAGAAGATCCGGGGCGATTTTTCCCTGTTTTTCAATGAGGGCAATACAGTTTTTGATAACCGTCAGGTTTCGCAATCCTAGAAAATCAAACTTTACCAACCCCAGTTTTTCCGTATAGTTCATGTCAAACTGGGTAATTGTTTCCCCTTCCTTACCCCGAAAAAGAGGCAGGTATTCGTTCAGGGGCTTGTCTGCCACCACAACGCCTGCGGCATGGGTGGAGGCATGCCGGGGCAATCCTTCCAGAAGCATGGCAATTTCGAGCATCTGGGTCTTTTCTTCGGATTCTTCACATTTTTCCCGGATGGCCGGAACTTCTTCAAGGGCCATGGTCAGGTTCTTGGCATTGTCCGGGATCATTTTGGCAATTTCATCCACTTCAGAGAGCAGAACCCCAAGGGCCCGTCCCACATCCCGGATAACCGCCTTGGCCTTGAGCCGACCAAAGGTGATGATCTGACACACATATTCAGGTCCGCCATACCGCTCAATGGTATATTGATACACCTTGTCCCGGCCTTCAATGCAAAAATCCACATCAATATCCGGCATGGAAATTCGGGCGGGATTAAGAAATCGTTCAAAGATCAGTCCATGTTCGATTGGGTCGAGAGCTGTAATTCCCATGGCATAGGCCACCATGGACCCTGCAGCAGATCCCCTGCCCGGCCCCACCGGAACCCCGACCTTGTTGGCATATTCGATAAAATCGGCCACAATGAGAAAATAACCGGGAAAACCCATGTTTAAGATAATATCGATCTCATACTTGAGCCGCTTCCGGTAAAGGGGTTCATCCACATCCGGGTTTTTTGCCTTGATCAGACGGAACCGATCTTCAAATCCTGCCATGGCCTTTTCCTTGAAAAGGTCATCCTCAGACTCTTCTTCAGTCTGGGCATACCGGGGAAAATGATAACTCTTTTTTTCAAACTCCACATTGCACTTTTTCATCACTTCCCGGGTATTTTCAATGGCACCGGGAAAACTGCCAAGGGAGTCTTCCATCTCCTGGGAAGATTTAAAATACAGCTGGTCTGAATCAAATTTAAACCGTTTCTCACTGTTAATTGTACTTCCTGTCTGGATGCACAGGAGAATTTCATGGGCCTTTGCATCCCCTTTGGACAAATAGTGACAATCATTGGTGGCCACCATGGGAATGGACATCCGCTGGCTTAAATCGTTGATTCCGGCATTGACCTTGTGCTGGATTTCCATGCCGTTTTCCTGGACTTCCAGGTAAAAATTTCCTTCCCCAAAGGTGTTCAGATAATATTGGGCCGCCGTATCTGCGGCCTCTATATTATTGTGCAAGATGGCCTGGGGTATGTCCCCCTTCAGGCAGGCAGACAGACCGATGAGGCCCTTGGCGTGAGCCGCAAGCAGTTCCCTGTCAATTCTGGGTTTATAATAAAACCCCTTGAGCTGGGCAATGGAGACCAGCTTGCACAAGTTGGCATATCCTTGTCTGTCCTTGGCCAGCAGCACCAGGTGGTTCAATCCCTTGTGATCTTCCTGGGTCCTGTCGTTCAAGGTTCTGGGCGCTACATACACTTCACAACCGATGATCGGTTTAATACCCGCCTTGTTTGCTTTTTCATAGAATTCCGCCACACCGAACATGGTACCGTGGTCTGTTATGGATACGGCATCCATGCCATATTCCTGGCATCGTTTAAAGAGAGAATCCAGACGTATGGCGCCATCCAGCAGGGAATATTCCGTGTGAACGTGCAGATGATAAAACGGGGAGGCTGTATCTGTCATGGGTGTTTAAATACTCCCCACTCTGTAGTTGGGGGCTTCTTTTGTGATCACAACATCATGGACATGGCTCTCTTTTAGCCCGGCAGAACTGATCCGGATAAATTTGGCTTTTTCATGGAGCTCCTCAATGGTGGCGGCCCCCAGATATCCCATGCCGGCTTTGAGTCCGCCGATCATCTGAACAATGTTTTCCCGGATCGTTCCCCGATAGGGAATCCTGCCGACAATTCCTTCGGGTACCAATTCCTCATCCGCATTCATGTCTTTTTGGTAATACCGGTCGGAACTTCCCTGTTTCATAGCTTCCACAGACCCCATGCCCCTGTATGCCTTGTAGGAACGGCCTTGATAAATCACAAGCTCCCCGGGACTTTCCCTGGTGCCGGCCAAAAGACTGCCCAGCATGACCAAATTAGCCCCTGCACCCAATGCTTTGGCAATATCCCCGGAAAATTTAATTCCGCCGTCTGCAATAATGGGCACCCCGGTTTTCTTTGAAATTTCCTTGCAGTTTCGAATGGCCGTAAGCTGGGGAACCCCTACCCCTGAAACAATACGGGTAGTACAAATGGACCCCGGCCCGATCCCGATTTTTACGGCATCGACACCGGCATCAATCAACGCCTTTGCACCTGATTCTGTGGCCACGTTTCCGGCCACCAACTGGCAGTCAGGAAAGGCTGCTTTGACCTTTTGAATGGCATCCATCACATTTTTGGAATGGCCGTGGGAGGTGTCAATTACCAGGGCATCGACATGGGCCCGTATCAGGGCCTGAACCCGCTCCATCATATCTGATCCAACACCGATGGCGGCACCGGCCCGAAGCCTGCCCAAAGAATCCTTGCAGGCATTGGGATATTTTTTAATTTTCTCAATATCCTTGATTGTGATCAGTCCCTTGAGCTTGCCTTCCTTGTCCACCACCAGCAGCTTTTCAATTCTGTGCTTGTGGAGCATTATTTTAGATTCTTCCAGGGTGCATTTCTCAGGAACCGTGACCAGATTTTCAGTGGTCATAACAGACCGGACCGGTTTTTCAAGCTGGGTTTCAAATCTTAAATCCCGGTTGGTGACAATCCCCACCAATTTATCCCCTTCAGTTACGGGAACTCCTGAAATTCGATATTTCGCCATGATGTGAAGCACCTCGGAAATTAACGCATCCGGATGGATCGTAACCGGGTCTACAATCATACCGCTTTCTGATTTTTTCACCCGGTCCACCTCAATGGCCTGTTCTTCAATACTCAGGTTCCGGTGGATAAATCCAAGTCCTCCGCTCCTTGCCATGCTGATGGCGGTATGCGATTCTGTAACCGTGTCCATGGCAGCACTGACGATGGGAACGTTGAGTTCCAGTTTTTTGGTAAGCCGTGCTCGAGTGGTGACTTCATCGGGCAAAATGGCTGAATAATCGGGAACTAGAAGGACATCATCAAAGGATAGTCCTTCGTCGGATAGTATATTGGACATAAAAAGCCTCCAGAAAGGAAAAATGTGTTTATTAATACTATTATGGCCAGCTATCTAAAGGTTTTTAAACAGCCAGCCAAATATAAGTCAAAAATCAGTATATAAACACGTACTCCTACCAAAATTTCTTGTTTTTGGCAAGTTCAATATCCACAGCCCTTGGATTAATCTTAATCAAATTTGAGACAATATTAAAAAAACGTATTGAAACAGATACCAAAAGATAAAAGCTTAAATGCATAAAAATGAACAACAGAAGGTAATTTGATTTTAAGAGAGGCTTAAAATAAAAAAAAGCCGCTGCAAACACAGCGACTTAAATATATGTTGGTGGAGCTGAGGAGGATCGAACTGATCGACTCAAACTCCGCATAACCAGCCAGAATAACTACGAAATTTATATTTGATGCCTTTGTTCCACTTGAAAGTGGACAAGCCCAACGGACAAGTATCTGCTGGACAGTACCCGTACAATGATTTTTATACACGGCTTTACCCAGAAGAATCAAGCCCCAGTCATGGGGCAATCTCATATGCTGCAACCAATGCCTTGACAACACCCCTTTAAAATAATAGATACCCCCCTTTATAATTGTGCAATTTCAACCAGAATAGGAATGTCACCCAAATTGACCTGTACCAAAACAACCATCATTGAAAAAATATACGAAGAACTTGAACTGTCTCCCTCAGAAGCAAAAGACACAGTCGAACATTTTCTTGAAATCATCAAAGAAACCCTGGCATCTGGAGAAGATATTATGATATCAGGCTTTGGTAAATTCCAGATCAATGAGAAAGCACCTCGTAAGGGGAGGAATCCTGCAAAGGGTGAACCCATGATGCTGAAGAAAAGAAGGGTTGTAACATTTAAATGTGCTGAAATGTTGCGGGATAAGATTAATGGGGATGATAGAGAGTGAACCAGGATTAAGATCCAGGCCCTTTGCCACTGTCACCCCAAATATCAACAGCATCAGTCCACCCTACCCTGCCCATAGAAATCAAGCCCCATCCCAGTGGCATTTCAAATGCTTGTTTCCCCTCTTACCACCTGCATCAGAAACCCATGGAATAGAAAATATTTATGCCCCTGCTGTGGCAAAAGCCATAGATTATCCTGGGTAAATTTTGGAAGTAGGAGCAGAGCAAGGGCAAATATGGTGACATGCTTCACCCAGAAAAATCAAGCTCTGCCAAAAGTTCACTTCATATGTTTGATCCGGCTCATATGCTGGGTTCTGATTAGATACATCTGACTCCCTAAAAAATTCAGCGTAGGAAAAACCAGACATTGTTTTAATGTCAAATGTCACCTGAACCATTGGGGATACCAGAGTGAAAGAGAATAGCGTAGGAAAAACCAGTCATTGTTTTAATGCCCAATATCACCTGGAACCATGGGGGAAGCGCAGAGTGAAAGAGAATGGTGTAGGAAATTCCATTCAGACATTGGGTCTAAATATAGGGGTACATAAAAAATATTGTGTTATATCAGCTGGTTTCAATTTTTACCGCTATGGCATGTAATTCGCACAGATAATAGATTATGAGTTCGTGCCGGGTCCATACTTTAGGTATTGTCCGGCTTAAATGTTGGTGAATTTATACTAAAAAATACAAAAAGTATGATATTTGCCATATAAAATTTATATCCGAAAAAGGAGGAAGTACGATGAAATTATTTTCTGTAATGCTTTGTACGATGTGCATGGTTCTGATGTTCTCCACAAATACATTTGCCGGGGATAAAGGACTGATCAAAGAAAATGTCAATAGTATTGTGGACGGTATTAACCAAGGAAAAACGGCTGTTTCGTTTAAAGCAGGTGACTATGATCCCTATGCATTTATCATGGAAAAAGATGGTGCATTGCTTGTTCACCCTTCTCTTGTCGGTTCCAGTTTGAAAGAGAAAGCACCTCCAGTGTATGATGCATTGATTAAATCAACGTCAGAAGGCGTTTGGGTGGATTATGTCTGGAAAGGAAAACAGAAACATACCTATGTCAAAACGAGCAAAAACGGATTGATCGTGGGTAGTGGATATTCAGAATAGCCACCAGCTCAGGCGACAATATATATAAAAAAAATGACCGTGTCTGTTCCTGAAAAAATGCGGCAGCGCGGTCATGAATTAATAATCATGCTATTAAGCAGTTTAGCCCCTTCCACAGCTCAATAAGCTATGTGCCTTAGTAATGGTGTATATACTTCCCATAAAATATCCAAACAAAAAAAAACTCTATTGTCATTGGGCAGGAGGATGATCCCAAATCATAACACTCTCCCAGTCTACCCAGAGTAAAGATGACAATAAACCCTTGGCTTTGAGCTTGTCTAAACGGGGACCTTTAGTAATCAATATCGTTGAAAAACCAGTATTAAAGAATCTGCTGGCGAAATAAGAACCCATTGCTCCTGCGCCAAGGATTGCTACTTTTTGGATTTCTTGCATTGATTATTCCTTCTTGGATTCAAATATTTTAAAAATCTGTAAACTCTATTGAAAATTGTGGAAATTCCGTTTCTAAGCCCTCTTTAATCGCGGTTTCAAAATCAGCCAGAAAAACAATATTCAAAGTTGCACAGCAGGTTTTGCCTTTTCCCAGACGATTTAAAAACACGATGAGTTTCCGAGACTTTTCCACATATCTGATTTTTCCCACTAAACCCAATTGCGCAATTGTCATGCCGGACTGAGGATCTTTGATACGATCCAAAACCCCATCTATTTTTTTTTGAATTATATCATCCATGTTAATCCCTCTCTTAAAAAATAGGCATCTGCCTCAAAAGAAATTATAAAACTCAGGCCTTCTATCGCCGAACAAATCATTATTTTCAGTGATCGATTTGTCTCTGGCCATTGCCAAATCGATTTCCTGCACAACAACTTTATCTTCATGGGAATTTGACTGTGCCATAATATTTCCCTTTGGCCCGACAATTTGACTATTGCCTGTGAACGAGAGTTCTCCACGGGGACGAATCTCTTTTCCAGTTCTGTTTGCGGTTACTGAATAAACCGAGTTTTCAAGAGAACGAGTCCGCATGGCTTTCTGGCAATGTGTAAGTACTAAGTTGGAGGGATGACAAATCAAGTCTGATCCTTGCAGAGCAAGTACGCGAGCCACCTCTGGAAATGCCCAGTCAAAACAGATCATTACGCCAACTTTGGCCCCCCGAATTTTAACAATTCCAAGCGGGGTGTCTCCGGGATCAAAGTACTCTTTTTCAGTATTGAAAAGATGGAGTTTTCGGTAGGTATGTATAAGTCCCAATGGCCCAATCACAAGAGCACTGTTATAAAGTTTGTCTTTTTGTCGTTCGGCAAATCCCACAACCAAATGGAAATCATTGTCTCGACAAAATTTCGACAACCCGATTACAGTTTGAGAGTCAGTTACGTCTTCTGCCAAATTTTTAAGCTCTTTTCGATCCTCGAAAAAGTATCCTGTAAATGCCAGTTCAGGAAGTACAATAATGTCCGCATTAACCCCTGCAAGTGTGTCTTGAACCCTTTCCAAATTTTGTGCGGGAGCACCAAATTCAGGGCAGTATTGGTAATATCCTATTCGCATTTTATTCCTTCCATGGATGGGGCATACACAATCATACACCACCGATGCCTGAACCGGTTCCCATCCCTGAATTGATTTATGAGACTGCGGATTCCCAAATTCCAATCTTTGACGCTTAAAGTTGATATTTTTTAAATTGATTGATACGTCAAGGCCATCAACCATTACCTGAATGCATCCTAGCATATTATACCAATATGTAAAGTGTGTGATGAAATATTTTGACTTATTAAACAAATAAGTGTGTCCTCAGAAAAATTATCATTAAAATAATAATCATTGACGATTACTTTTGGTATTCCAGGAATTTTATAGGACAAACTCATGGGAAAAGCTTTGTCGGAATCGGCCGAAATTTGATCTATATATTATTGATTTTAATATGGGAAAATGCTCGGCCATGAAGCCATTGGCTCATATAATGAATAAAAAAAATCAAGACTGGAAAAGCCCTGTATACCATATATAAGGGTGCTTAAATTTTGCCTGGGCTGAGTCTTTAAAATACCAGTCCACATTGAAACAAGGCAGGGAAAAAGGGTTTGAAAATAGATTGCGTGCATTCTATTCACATCAGAAAGAAAGATGATATTTTAACGGCAAAGCTGGGCTTTTTTTTCTATCAATAATCCCATTTTTATTGTAAACAATCTTATTCGGAAATTATGCTTTTTGATTATCTTGCGTTTTTCTATCAATTATACAGAAATAGGCATATCATGAAAAAAAACAATACCAATTATAGTGGCGTTAAATGGGTTCCCCTTGTCATTACAATTTTCGCAGGTGTTTTTATCTGGTTTTCGCCTGGGCCCTCGGGCATCAACCCACAGGCCTGGCATCTTTTTGCAATATTTGTGGCCACCATCACCGGCATCATTCTAAAGGTAAAACCCATGGGAGCGGTTGCAATAATCGGTATTGCCGTGACCGCGCTTACGGGGGTGCTTGACCCGGCGAACCCCGGAAATGCAGTTGCTTATGCCCTGAGTGGATTTGCAAACACAACCATCTGGCTGATTGTCCTTGCCTTTTTCATTACAAGGGGATTTATCAAAACAGGTCTTGGTTCCCGCATTGCATTTATATTTGTTAAATTTTTAGGCAAGAAAACTTTAGGTCTAAGTTATGGGCTTTTAGGCGCCGACCTGATCCTGGCCCCGGCCACCCCAAGCAATACCGCAAGGGCCGGTGGAATTATCTATCCCATCATGCGATCTCTGGCCATGGGGTTTGGATCAGATCCTGACAAGCCTGAAACACGACGAAAAATGGGGGCTTTTCTGACCATGACGGCATACCATGGTAATATTATTACCTCAGCCATGTTCATGACGGCCATGGCAGCCAATCCCCTTGCTGCAAAACTGGCTACGGATGCAGGGTTTCCGATTACATGGGGAAGCTGGGCCCTTGCCGCTAGTGTTCCCGGGCTGATATCCCTTGCAATTGTCCCCTACCTTATATACCTCTTATATCCCCCCGAGATTAAATCCACTCCCGATGCCCCTGATTTTGCCAAAAAGAAACTGGCCGAAATGGGAAAAATGAAAAAAGCGGAATGGATTACATTCCTAACCTTTGTTCTTCTCATTGGGTTGTGGGTATTTGGGAGTAAGATAAGTGTTCATAGTACGGCAGCGGCTATATTGGGATTGAGCATACTTTTGATTACCAATGTCCTTACCTGGGAGGATGTCATTCAGGAAAAAGGGGCATGGGACACCCTTGTCTGGTTTTCAGCCCTTGTCATGATGGCCTCCTACCTGAATAAACTGGGCATGATTGCCTGGTTTGGAAGCACAATGGAAGCATCCATTTCAGGCATTTCCTGGACAATAGCCTTTCCCATTATTATTGGTGTCTATTTTTATTCCCACTATCTTTTTGCAAGCTCAACTGCCCATGTGTCTGCCATGTATGCAGCCTTTCTTGCCGTAGGTGTCGCCGTTGGTGTTCCGGGGATGCTGCTGGCCCTGACCCTGGGATTTGTCAGCAACCTGTATGCCGTCATCACCCACTATGGCATGGGGCCTGCCCCCATACTTTTCGGATCAGGATATGTTGAACTTAAAACCTGGTGGATATTGGGATTTATCATGAGTATTGTGTTCATCATCATCTGGATGGGTATTGGCGGGATTTGGTGGAAAGTTATCGGACTCTACTAATGGTGATCCTGCCCCTTAAATTGGAGATAAAAGGAAGGGGATACTGCAGCTGAACCAAGGTATGATCATACTCAGCCTAATCTTATTTTCACCCCTTGCACTGGCTTGAATTTCACCACTTGTATTGTACATCCAAATCTGGCTGTTCCTATTTGAGTAATGGTTATTGCTTGGACTGTACCGGCAGCTGAATGTGAGTTCACCCTTGCATATTGGTATCCACTTTCATAAGATGCCAACGACAATCTGATTGGTAAAACTTGAAACAGAATGGCAAATAAAGGCTAACAGGCCACTGTTATTGCCTCAATAATGTTAAGGTGATAACACAAGTGATTAATAATGAAATATTAGCCATTGCCTTCGGCCTTGGAAGTGCTTTAGCATGGGGTGCAGGAGATTTTAGTGGCGGGTGCGCCTCTCGGAAAGGTAATCTCTTGGGGGTAATTCTTATTTCCCAAATTTTGGGTGGGATACTTCTGGTAGCTATGGCCCTGTTGTTTTCCGAAAAGGTTCCTCCATCAATATATCTTCTTTATGGAGCTTTTGCTGGCATTTTTGGCAGTTTAGGACTGATTGCTCTCTATAGAGGATTGGCACAAGGTCGTATGGGCATTGTTGCCCCATTATCTGCGGTGCTGACAGCTTTAGTTCCTATTGTATATTCTGCCTTTTATGAGGGGCTTCCTACGATTACACAATTGCTCGGATTTGTTTGTTTTGTGATAGCCGTTTGGCTTCTTTCTTCTGCCGGTGCTGGGTTGAAGATGACTTTTAATGAATTCTTCCTCTCTGTTATTGCTGGTTTGGGGTTCGGACTTTTTTTTATTTTTATTGATCAGGCAAATGATCTGTCCATTTTTTGGCCTTTGGTGGGAGCAAGATTTGCCTCTGTTTTTGTAATGGTTGTAATGTTTTTAATGGGTGGGAAATTATCAAAGCCAGCAAGTGGACAGTGGATTCTAATTGGAATTACGGGTATTCTGGATGCTACTGGAAATGCTTTGTTTTCAATGGCAGCTCAATTGGGCCGACTGGATGTTTCAGCTGTTTTGGGATCTCTTTATCCTGCCGCGACCGTTATTCTGGCTTGGTTTATTCTTAAAGAAAGACTCCAACGGCAACAGTGGATAGGGGTCTTCGGTGCGTTTGTTGCCCTGATTCTGATTTCGTTATAATTTTTTCACAGTGTATGGCCCTGCCAGCTCTTTGTTCCTGCTCTGATTTAAAGCTCCTCCCCCTTTGGCACGGGGAAACCCTTCCCTTTTTCATGATCAGATTGGCTGTAGTGTACAAAACAGAAAGCCCACATCACCACCGGGGGAAAAGCAGGTGTACACTGCTATCCATGGAAATCCATATTGTCTGAAACAGGAAGGATTTTTACAATGACAAGGGAGGCAGCGGTTAATCGGACACCCCACCCCACATCCCTCCCATGACCTTGCCTGACCCATCACTGGCTTTAGCATTGTATCCTGTTCTGTTTGTACTTTCTAAACGGGTTAAGGAGTTTATTATAAATCCCATATTCATCATCTTCTGATATATCATCTAAAAGCTCAGGTAATGTTAACTTACAGATATTGGGTTTGTCTGATCCATCCTGTTTCTGTCTTTCCTTGATGGAATTATATTTCAGGTCTACCTTGATATTAACATCGAACATAGCTTTAAAAACTTTATTCATGGTATCCTTCAGCTCTTGTTCCAAACCATTATGGATTATAAAGCTGTCATGCATGGGAAGTATTGGGTATCCCATGTTGGAAAAGTGCAGCAGGACTTGCTCTGCCATCTGGGAATCCAGGAACTGGAGATCAATGCCAGCACCAGTACAGAAGTATTGGCTGATCTGGTGGTGTTTTTCTGCAAATCTATTTCAGTGGGAATATGTCTTTTCCTTTGGTGGATGGTATTTCCTTTGGCATTGGCAGTTCCACCCGGCTGTACCGGGACTCCCCATTCCATTCTTAAAACTACCTGGGATTTTCTTTCACATTTGCACAGGCACATTGTCACCACCACAGTCTACCCATTAATATTGTCCAGTACAACTGGGTAAAAGCTATTTCAATTTGATATGGGGGTATTGATTGCCCTTCTGTTTTTATGGATAAACCGATTATACATGAAGTGAATATGAACGAAAATCATCAAATTCATTTTTGTAACCAAGTTTTTGGTATAAACTTTGACCCGCTTTATTATCAAGGTCCGTTAGCAAATCTATACGTGAAGCACCAGATTCTTTTGCATATTCTGTAGCTTTGTTCATCAGTGCTTCGCCAATACCTGTTTTACGATCACACTTGTCAACATAAAGATCATGTAGAATAAGTATTTTTGCTGCAACAACTGAACAGAATGAAGGATATAACTGAACAAATCCTTTGAGCTGGTTTCCCACTTGTGCGGCAAATATTACTGATTCTTTGTTGTTAATACGATCGGTAATAAACTTCATCGCCAAATTTTTATCAGGTTCACATTTGTAGAATTGTCGATAAAGATCAAATAGCCTTGAAATCTCAGGGATATAGGATTCGTTTGCTCTAATTATTTTCATTGCTTCCAATCAAATTACCTTCTTGAAATGTGTGGTTTTGTATATCCTGAAATTTTTTATTAGCGAAAAAGAAACAGGTAAAAACTTGAACGTCATAACACCATTTTTATCCACATGTAAAGTTTTCTTGCCTTCAAATTTATACATAAATTGAACCGTATGATGGACCGCACAGGAAAGGAGCGCAAGAAAAAAAACGGAGCACACACCTGTAAGGGCCGAATACATCTTTTTTAGTCGTTCAAGTTTTGGATTCATAAAGTGTGTTTAAAAAAAACACCGAAGGCAGTCAAGTAATTAATATAAATACCTGCCACCTGCTATCCCGGCATATCCACTGCCCTTCGGGCAGCTGTAGCTAACGGTCTACCCTGATATAAATCCCTGATCATGAGGGATAAGTCTGATGCAATGCCTGTTATCTGACAGAATTGGGAAATGAAAGCCGTGTGGGGCCTTTTATCAAAACTAAGGTTTTCCCTGATTGACAATGCTTAGATGTGCAGATATCTTTATAAAAAAAATCGTAGATCAGCCTCATTCTTACTGCTTATTGTTTTGTAACTTATTTTTCGGTCCTAATAAAAATTGCACATATTTTTTATTTTTAAATGCAATTAAGGCGGAGGTCCATATGAGCATACCAAGGTCTGGTATTGACTCCAGAAGCAATATAAATCGTAGAAAACTGAATATTGATCAGGGAACGTCAGAAAGGCGAAAATTTGAAAGACGGATTTCAGGGGAGCGTCGGGAAAGCTGGGTGAGATCCTCGGATTGGAGTTCGTATGATCTACAGAGTAAAAACCGATATCTCTGGTCAATCATGAAAGAGTAGAAGGTCTTACAACCCGAAGTGTAATCTCTGGTGGGTGCAAACTGCGACAGGAGGTGTAAGCAATGGGAATTAATCGATCACTCAAGCCTTTGAGAAGACCGAAAGGGAAAAAGAGGGAAAAATAAAAATATATAAGATAATGTTGTGTCTATCTTTAGGACTGAACATACTTCTAATAGTTCTTATCCTCTTGGGGATCATATGACACCAGTTGAAAATGGTAATGATCCCTGCTGTTGTCTATATTGGAATCCCAGTCCAAAATGCTCTCCCTGAGCGAAAAGTTTTAATGATCATGGGTAAACGGTTGGGTTTTTCAGGAGACGGCTTATTTTTGATCCAGGATTTAACAATGATAATGGATCGGATGGGAAAGGGTTGTTTGGGTAGACTGGACTCATGTCATACAGGAAAAATGATCAGATTTGGGTTTCCTGCATCAGGGGATAGATGCTTTCACTGCTGAAAGTATTTAGACGCAGAAGGGAGGCTGTTTTCACCGCCTTCTTTTTTATTTTGCCTGTTTAATTATTTGATAACATGTTTGCTGCCTTTCAGGTGATCCAGGTTGATTCCAAAATCCAGGTGACCACAAGATCCTTGTATAGCTTGGTGGGGAAACCCCTTTTTGCATAAGTATCAAAGGTAACAGACCCCTCAGAATGTCCCATTAGGGCTTTTAGACTGTGATCATTGATATCATTATGTGCCAGGTTTGTGGCAAAAGTATGACGAAAACTATGGAAGACCTTGCCAGATTCTTTGACAATCCCAACAGATTGTTTGTATCGTTCATTGAACCACCTGCTGACATTTTTCCCATAGCCATCCCTGCCAAGAGGCAAGTCATGGAAGAATCGTGTCTCCTTCTGGCTTTGAAGATATTTAACCCTCTGGATGATGCCCAAGTCCTCCACCAGGAATGGGTGCAAAGGAACCAGTCTATGACTGGCAAGGTTCTTGATCTGCTTTATCAAAGATTGCCCTGGCATCAGCATTCCTTCTGTTAATTTTCATCTTCAGACCAATGGCAAGGTTCTTGTCCATGTCTTCATTCTTAACCGCAAAATCAAGGAGTGTAATGGCTCTCCCCATGTAATTGTTGTAGGTGTTGGCTTTAATCGTTTCCTTATGCTTCTTTGCCAGAATCTCATGATACTCTTCCCCTTGAATTCTTTTGACTTGTTTATATTCGGAGGCAACTACCAGAGTGCTTTTTGATATTCCAGCATCATAGCCCGGTTAATGGTATTAATTGTAACATCCCCAAAAAATTCTATCAGGAGATTCAGATTTGATTCAATTTTCCCCTGAGTTTTTTTTGACCATGTATCTTCTCGTTCCCCTTTTTCAAAAAAATCCTTCATGACCTGGCTTAAAGACTTGGAAGGTTTAACAGGTTCCTTTTTGGGATTTTGTTGGGGTAAAGCAAAAGAACCTGGCAACTCTTCCTTAAAGACACTTTCAATATCATCAGAAAATTTACCAGCCAATTTCTCCTGTTGGTGTTCAAGACCCTTTATTTTTGCCCTTAAAAGACCGGAGCAAAGTTTACCATACACAGGAGAAGCTTTATCAATGTCTGCATCAGAAATGCCCTCTTCCGCTAACAGTTGGGCTGCTACGGGTTCAACCTCCGAATAATCCCCTGAGTGGACCTTTGCATTATACTCTGCCTTCTTCCAGTCAAGTACAGTCAAGGTTCCCCTGACGGCATCCTCGTCGGTTTCATACTGATGGTAATCCCGTTCATCAACAAACTGGTCATATTTTACAGGTTGATCATACTCTTGGAATAACTTGTCCCTGTAATTTTTGATTATTTGAAGAATCTGGTCATTGGTTAGGTTTCTACATCAGACTAAATAATAGCTGGATCTGTCCAGCAAGCAGTCTGGCCATGGCTTTGGCCTTGGAAAGATTGCCAGTTTTTAGGGAGTACCTCAACTCTTTTCTGGATATGGTGGTTAAAAGGTCTTTGGGAACTGTTATCCGGGGAAACAATAAGAATATGGGTTTCTGATAAGATAGGTGGGTTAAAAAGTGATGTCCATTTTATCC
Source organism: Desulfoconvexum algidum (assembly GCF_055382125.1). Classification (NCBI taxonomy): domain Bacteria; kingdom Pseudomonadati; phylum Thermodesulfobacteriota; class Desulfobacteria; order Desulfobacterales; family Desulfobacteraceae; genus Desulfoconvexum; species Desulfoconvexum algidum. The sequence continues at coordinate 2,679,446 of NZ_AP042394.1, forward strand.
CCCACCTTTTCTATCTGGTACCTTAACCCAACTTTCCCGGACCGACATAGATGTAATTGTGACAGACCATCACCTTTTGCCGCTCGAAGGGGTCCCGGGCGGCGCTTATGCCGTTGTCAATCCGCAAAGGGAAGATTGCCAGTATGATAGTGAAATTGCCGGATGCGGTGTGGCCTGGCTTTTAATGACTGCTGTTTCTCAAGAATTAGTTTGTGATCAGGAAGCCAGAATTAAGCTTCTCAAACTTCTTGATTTTGTGGCACGGTTGCGGATATGGTTAAGCTCAATTCTCCTATTAACCGATATTTTGTCAAAAAAGGCCTGGAATTCATGAATCAGTTGGATCGGGAGTGTTGGCGTTTAGCTTTGTGTGGCAAACCTGCCAAAGTGGGCATGTTAGGTTTTTAGATTGGGCCCAGGATAAATGCTACTTCCCGAATGACCGGAAAGATTGATACTGCCATCAAATTTTTGGTAAGCGAAGATCCGGATGAGATTGGCCAGTCCTATTATGCCATGGACTTTTATAATGATCAGCGAAAAAACATTGAGAAAGACATGATAAATACAGCCAGGCAACAATATATCGAAGGAAATCCTTATATTATTGCCTATCATGAATCGTTTGATCCCGGGATCCAAGGGATTGTTGCCAGTAAATTAGTTGATGAATTCGGGGTCCCGGCAATCATGCTATCCAACTTAAAAGATTCGAACTACATTGTTGGTTCCGGTCGAGCTGGGCAATTCTTGCACCTCAGAGATGCTTTACAGTTTATCGACGACCATTGCCCTGGGCTCCTTAAATCTTTTGGTGGCCATAAAGCTGCAGCCGGCCTGAAATTCCATAAAGACAATCTATTACTCGATCTTCAAGTTTTTATATAGACAAGCAATAAGACAAATTGGGCGTCAACCAGCAGAACTCGGAATCTCGACTCTTCTCAATCCCTTAACATTCTCGCTGGCTGGCACCCTCTGAATCTATAACCAAATATAATTTAATAATCAACATGAATAATTTTCAATTAACTGTAGACAATCACTTCAATATCAAATACCCTGACAATGGTTCCATATACTATAGTCAGGAGATTCAAATGGTTATTGGAAAAAAAATAGTCCCTTTTATCACTGAATTTGTAAATGCATTAGATGATGTTATTTCGCAACAAAAATCCGATAAAAGGCTATCGAACACACAAAAATATTGGCTTGCTTTTTGCCTTATGGGTATCCTTATTACAAAGTCAGTGTGCTGGGCAAAATTTGAGCGGGCCAGCTTTGGTCGATATAGTACTGCTGCCCTTTCCTGGGTTTTTTACCATTCTCCAATTCCATGGTCAAGATTACTTCAATATAGTGTAGAAACCATTTTTAAATTTTATGGCATCAGCCAGGGATCCCTTGTTATAGATGACACTGATAACAACCGATCTAAGAACACAAAAAATATTTGGCATGTTCACAAACTCAAAGATAAAGCCAGTGGTGGATATATTATGGGCCAAGGAATAGTCTTTATGATATTGGTCACTCCAGAGATAAGCATCCCTGTTGGCGTTGAATTTTACATGCCAGATCCTGAGTATACTGCATGGAAAAAAACTAACGATAAGCTTAAAAAACGAGGAGTTTCAGCAAAACAACGCCCTCCAAAGCCTTTAAAAAATGCTGAGTTTCCAACAAAAGTTGAAATTGCTATTAACATGGTAAAACATTTCAACGAGTGCTTTTCAAGCATTGTGATAAACTGCATCATTGCAGATGCTCTGTATGGAACAAGGCAGTTTTTCACAGGTGTTTCAAAAGTGTATAACAATGCTCAAATAATTAGCCAGATACGCAGAACGCAGAATGTTTTTATCCGGAATCGAAGACAAACTGTGGACGAGTATTTTTCAAAACATCCTGGCGTTGCTCAAGAAATGCGAATCCGTGGAGGTAAGATTATAGCAGCTACCATAGGAAGTGCCAGAATACATGTTTGTAGTTTTGGCAGAAAACTTTTTGTTATTGCGCTTAAATATGAAGGTGAAGACCAATACCGCTATATTATTGCCTCTGACCTGAGTTGGAGAACCATTGATATTGTGGAAGCATATTCACAAAGATGGCTAGTGGAGGTTTTTATTCAGGACTGGAAAGCCAATGAAGGATGGGCTACATTGACCAAGCTGCAAGGTGAAAAGGGGTCTCGCAGAGGCTTGATCCTGAGCCTTCTGGTTGATCATTGTCTTTTCTTTCATCCGGAACAAAAAGCCCGGTTTAAAAACAATCTTCCCGCACTGACTGTAGGTTGCCTACGACGCCAAACTAATCTTGAAAGCTTATTTTTGTTTATTACCGATATTCTTGATTCTGAAGATCCATATAAAGAAAGGGACCATAAATATTCAATACTGAAGGACAATTTGCTTAATTTTGAGGAATCAAAAAAACATATGATCACAAAAGATATAAACAATTTTAAACCTACAGAATCGTTAAAATACAAAAATGTTGCTTGAGTAGAGGTGTTAATGGCTAAAAAAACTTGAAGATCGAGTATTACTTTTCAAAGAAATTTTTATGGAAGCTGTTGAGCAACAATTCAAAGATCAGGATACCACTCCCTTTATCCGGACAGACGGTGCTTTGAATGGCAATCTATGTTTGGAGACTCATTATAATATTAGTCGTTTGTCTCCATTTGGTATGGGATTCTCCACACCCATTTTTAGCGATACAATGAAAGTTACAGAAGCCCGGATGGTTGGGGGGAACCCTGTTCATCTTTAAGGCTATCCAATTCTATGCTATTGCTCATCCAGAAGATCCTATGCCGGTCAAGGTTGGGGATACTGTAGATGTCGTTTACAATACGGATGCAAATGAATTCCGGGGAAATGTGGAATTGCAGTTGATGATTAAACGGATTGAAGTGAATAAATCTGTTCTATTAGGGTGTCCTGACCAAAGCTTGATTTGACAATGGTCACATTCGGGAATTTTCCCCAATGGTAGTTTGAATAATTCATTTATCGGCGAGTTGGCATAATCTGTCTTTTTCTTCTGTTCCAGTTGTTTCCGTGTCGAGAGATATGAACACTCTGTAGCCACATGTCTTTCTTTTTGTTTAATTTGTTTTTAGGAATATCAGAAGGACGATGATGATTCAAGCGGAGGTCTTGCTATAATTTTTATATATCAACTGTAATTTGGAAAAATGCCCGGCCATGACGCCATTGGCCCATATAATTGAATAAGAAACTCAAGACTGGAAAAGCCCTCCATACCATATGTAGGGGGGGGGCGCAAATTTTGTCTGGGCTGAGTATTAAGATACCAGTGAACGCCCCAAAAAAGTATGCATTGGGGATGCTGGCTAAATGCAGTTTCCATATATGGAAAGTTTGGAGTGTCCGCATACGGACGGTTTGAAAATAATTCAAAACTAAGGGTTTGCCTGATTGACCCAGCCGCTTTTAATTGATACGAATATCTAAATCCAGAAAAAGCATCTGAGTTCCTATCCACATTCCCTCATTGTTATTGTTTCTTTGCAGACACCAGAAAAATAGCGTTTCGTCTCGCTTGGTATTAACTTTTATTTAGGAGTTATCCCAATGGAAACACCCCTCAAACTATTCAAGCCATAGCTCCTTAGGTGATTTGATATTGCCTTTGGAGCTTATTTCATGACTTTGTTGAACACGTTTTCATAAAATTAATTTGAATGAATAAATTAAAGGATGTGACTCATGGTTATTGTAACAAATATTTGCTACCCTGCAGAAAATTCACCAGATATGGCAAAAAGATTTTTAGAGGCTCCTCAAGCTCCAGATTTCATGACAAAACGAGGCCCTTATTTTTACCCAACTCTAAAAGATGGGATTACCGGCATGACTGTATACGAACTTGATAAATCCAAAGTAGCCGAAGGCACTGAGTTCCTTGGAGATTATATGGCGACATATTTCGGTGTGCCTGGTTTTAAGTATGAAATTAAAACATTATTTGAGATAGAAGAAGCATTGAAAATGATTGGAATGGGATAGCCATTCAACCATAGCAGGCAGGGTCATTCATTTGGCTCTCCCGGTTTTATCAAAATTAAGGGTTTCCCCGATTTACATTGGCTGCTGAATGCGGTACCAAATTATAGTCCGTAGCATATGAATTGATACTTGAATAAAGCATAAATGAATGATATTCTATTCCTAAATCAAATCACTCAACTTGGGGAAATTATAGAGTATGATATCATCTCGTGGAAAAGCATTACTTCCAGAAACAAAGAAACTTATTGTTTCAACGAAACAATATTTTGACAACAATAAACTGATACCAAAAGAACCGAGTACAAAACGGACTGCGGATGCATTGGGCATTGGGACAGCTACTGTTAAAAGGGTTATGGCGGATTACAATCGAGATCCTAATTTACTCGATAGCCCTATAAAGATGCGGGGTCGGCCTGCTCATGTTCTTGATGCATCACATCAAGCACTTGTCCGCTCGTACATTAGAACCGCTAATAGTAATGGAGAATATATAACGCTTGCTGACATCCAATCATTCTTAGGAGACGAATACCCCGACGAAACATATCACAAAACAACATTGGGTAGAACCCTCAATAGGTGGGGGTTTGAGTTCGGAAAGGGAACTCGATCTCAGCACCTAAAAGAAAAGGATCATGTAATTGCCGCAAGACAGCGCTACTTGCGCAAGATGAGAAACAACCGATCTTCTGAAGTTTTCTCTGAAACAAAACGCCTTGAAGTTTATTTGGATGAGTCATATGTTAATAAAAATCATAGTAATGACTTTATATGGTATTATGGCGAGGATGGCCCTTGGGTACAAAAGCCCACAGGTAAAGGAGAGCGCCTCATAATAATGAATGCAATCACTAAAAACGGTTGGGTTCCCGGAGCTAAACTCGTATTCAAAAGTACTAGAAAGACCGGAGATTATCACGGCCAAATGAATTGGGATTTGTTTAAAAAATGGTTTACAGAAATGCTCCTTCCAAATATCCCAGAAAAATCATTGATAATCATGGATAATGCCTCATACCACAATCTTCTTTCAGAACATTCCCCACCAACACACCAGAGTTCTAAGAAGAAGATAAAGGACTGGCTGGAGCAAAATAAAATTTATTGCCAGAATGATTGTTTAAAGCCGGAACTGATTGAAATCTTAAGAAAATTGGCTCCTGAACCGGTCTATGCAATTGATGAAATCGCCGCATCTTTCGGGCATACGGTCCTAAGGACACCACCATATCATCCAGAATTACAGCCGATAGAAACATGCTGGGGAGTAACAAAAAACCACGTGGGAAGAAATTGCGACTTCACTGTGAAAAATTTAATCAAACAACTTGATTGTGGGTTCAATAAAGTTACCGCAAAAACATGTGAAAAAATTATCGAAAAAGTAAGAACAATCGAGGACGATTTTTGGACAACTGCTATAAAAATGGATGCTACATAGATATAAAAATTGGTATCAATTCATTCGCTATGAACTATAGCATGATGTGAAAACAGAGTCCTTTAATCTTCATTTTGGGGCACCTCCGCTGTTCTTACCGATTAGTTCCTTTATTTGAAGGGTTCGTTTCATACTCGGACCCTTCATCTTTTGTGAGACTATCTTTGGATTAATCCCTTTAACCTTGAAATATCTTGCCCAAGCAGGTAAGTGTAATTCTTTGCCAAACCATATTGTGATTGAGGGAAGAAAAATTGAACAAACTTGAACTGATCCAGGAACTTAAAGAAAAAGGTCACTTGACCAGAGATGAAGCCTCCAAGGTCGTTGAGATATTTTTTGGGGAAATGGTAAAAGCCTTTATCAAAGGTGAAAGAGTTGAAATCCGGGGGCTGTGCTCCTTTTTTATCAAAGATTACGCACCCTACACCGGAAGAAATCCCAAAACAGGGAAAAAGGTCCAGATACCCGCCAAGAGACTGCCCTTTTTCAAGTGTGGGAAGGAATTGAAGGAAAGAGTTGATTATCCGGCAAATTGAAATGAATAAATTACCGAAAAAAATATGTGCTTTAGCATCTTACCGCAAGAATCAATATGATCGATACCGAGAAATTTCCGTTGATAAAGAAACCTTTTCAAATTCATATGATGAAATGATGGTCTCTGCAAAATCAAAACTTAAGGAAATGGAAAACAAAGGATTCAAAGTAGTGAAGATTGATGTTGATATCGAAGAATTAATTGAATGGTGCCAGCATAGGAAAGTAACAATAAATCCTGAATCCAGAACTAAATTTACGATGGAAAAACTTAAAGGGATGATATCAAGTGGCCTTATTAATATCTGATGTTACACAGTCAGATTTAGTGGATGAACTTATATCTGTAGATGGCTGAGCACTGTGATATCTCTACCCCAACCAATATCATTACCACTATTCCCGAGAACCGATTCATTGCAAACGAAATCTGTATCCCCACCTCTTCAATAGAAAACTGCCTATACAAAAACGATTTCAGATCTGGTTCATATCTTTGCTTGATTCAGGAATGGTCATTACAGAAAGGCCTGACAAGGTATCCAGATTAAATGTCGCTGATGGGATAGTTTTTCTTTTGAAAAAGTTAAATGGCGCTGTGTTTTTTATATTATAAAAAACACTCTGGAAGAATGACATAAAATGATGCCTGTGGCTCATATATTTGAATGGGTCGTTTTGTTCTGGAAAAACATAAGATACCAGATATAGTGGTTCCCAAATTTTGTCTGGGCTGAGTCTTTGAATACAAATTGTCACTGCATGATTTCGGGTGCCCATAAGTACTGGAAAACCAATTAAACGCCCTTTGGATATAGCTTTACAGCGACTGTATATAGACACAATGCTCGATTTTAGACTCATTCAAGCTTAAAAGAAACAGGCTGGTTTTCTTTATTGACTTTAACTGTGAAATCCAATAAATTTATTGAGTTGAATTTATTTCCATTTTTCCCTTTTGATTCCCCCTCAATTTTCCTTTTTCTAAACCCTTTTAAATATGATGCGAGCTTTGCATCTTTTTAGTTTCTATTCACATGAAGAACTGGAGAAAGAAAGTATGCAGACTATATTTACAAAGTTGATCAATATTTTGATCATATCAAAACGATTGTGCCATAGCATAAACCAATAATAATGATAACATTCCAAAAACCGAGGAGAGGAGGAAAAATGAAACTAAAAACGACCATAGGGTTGATTTTGTTCCTTGTTGGAATTTGGCTTACAGCGGCTTTCGAGATCTCCATTTGCCAAGCTCAGGAACAGGCGATTGAGCCGTTGCCTGCAGAATGGGAGCCATATCATATGTCTATCATGCGCCCCGATCAAGCAACCTTGTCTAAATGGCTGGATGCATATCGCACTGCCCCGCAGGTAACCATTGACCCAAATATCCAACGGCGCCTGATGACCAAAGATCTGGATGGTTTGCCGACCTCCATAAACTTGCTTAACTTCATCCGGTATGAAGCAGATGAAAGACGTCAAGGTGACTGCGGGAATTGCTGGGTATGGACTGGCACCGGAATCCTTGAAATTGCTTTAAATGTAAAAAACGGTATCAAAAATCGCCTATCAGTTCAACATTTCAACTCATGTTACGACAGTTACGACAACTCCTATCCATGCTGTGGCGGATGGTTAGATGAGTTTTCACAGTGGTACGGGGCAACACCCACGAGCTGGCCATTTCCACCATCCATTGATTACATTATACCCTGGTCGAACCTGAATGCATTCTGGCAGGATGCAGCGGATGGACGGATATGCGGCAGTGGCCGCAGCCTGGTATCTTGCGATTCCATGAACACCGCGGTTAATTATCCGATCACGCACATCCAGGCTGAAACGATTCCAACACGTGGTATCGCCCAGATCGATGCCATCAACAACATCAAAAATGTCCTCAATCAGAGACGGGGGGTATGGTTCAGCTGGTTCCTGGAGAACCAGACTCGATGGAACGATTTTCATAATTATTGGTGGGGTTTTACAGAAACCGACATTTGGAATCCGGATCCGCATTGCAACCCTGTGTCCTGGGTCAACGGTCAAGGCGGCGGTCATGCCGTCTTGATTGTGGGATACAATGAGGATGATCCGCTGCCGGCCAATCACTACTGGCTCGTTTTGAACAGTTGGGGAAGCCATGATGGGCGTCCCAACGGCCTGTTCCGTATTCCAATGCATATGCAATACGACTGTAATTTTCAGGATTCCAACGGAACGACAAAACCCAGATATCTTTTCATGACCCTGGACGTGGACTTTGAGGCTGCATGCGATTATGTCCTTACCGACGGCGATTCAGACCCGCTTCATAGTTCCTTACTGGATGCTTCCTGGGGTAATCATGACATAAGCCTGATTGTCAACAACTCTTCCATACACCCTCTGGGCTGTGCCTGGGAAATCACGCCATCAGAACCATGGGTGACCCTTCCGTTCCAGGATACCAGTGGTTCCGGGGATACGATATTTTATTATTATGTTGCCCCGAACCCATCGTATGAAATGCGGGTCGCCACATTAACCGTAGCTGGACAGACATACTATGTGCAGCAGGCCGGTAAAGCCCCCACCCGCCCTGAAGGTGTGACGGCAACCAATGGCAGTTTCTCAGACCAGGTCCGTATATCCTGGTATCCGTCCGACGGTGCAGATTATTATGAAGTCTGGGGAAGGATCCAAACCAGTGGGAGCTATGCCCGGATCGGCGCAACCGGCAACCTGTTCCTGGATGATATGACAGTCGATGAAAACACCACTTATGAATATTTTGTATTGGCCCTGAACAGTTTCGGGACAAGTGATTCCAGTGACACCGATACCGGCTTTGCTAAAATAGTAATCAGTCTGCCGGCCATCCCTGCCAATGTAACGGCCACTAATGGAACATATGCTGATAAAGTACGAATATACTGGAACCAATCAGACGGGGCCACATACTATGACATTTATCGGGCATTGGACACAGGAGGAATAACATTTTTTACCCAAATCGATCAAACCGTGTCAACGTTTTACGACGATTATACAGCCGAACTTAGCAGGACCTACTATTATCGTATACGCGGTCGGAACTTTATTGGTGAAAGCGGGAACAGTAACAGTGATCGGGGCTATCGGACCATTCCGATTTACCCACGGGTTCCAACCGGTGTGTCAGCCAGTGATGGTGAATTTGCCGATAAAATCCACGTCAGTTGGGAGTCTGCAGCCTCCGCTACCAGCTACACGGTCTATCGGGTAGAAAAATCCGATGGGTTCGTTTTTTATACGCCCATTGGAGATACTCCTAATACAGAATATGACGACACTACCGCTGAATCCGGAAAAGTTTATACATACAAAATCAAGGCAAAAAATTTCTTTGGAGAAAGTGACTTCAGCCAGGGAGACGACGGTTATCTGACAATTTCAATTCTGTCCCCCTCCCCCACCGGTTTAACAGCCAGTGACGGTACATATCCGGACAAAGTCCATGTCAGCTGGAACGCAGCGTCAGGTGCAGTCACTTACAAGGTCTACCGGGTACCGGTGAGCAATTGGATTACATTTTATGAACTGATCGCTGAAACCACTGCCACCGAATTTGACGACACAACTGCACTGCTCTGGGCCACATACAAATACAGTGTACGAGCGGCAAATATTTTCGGTGACAGCCAATATAGTGCATCGGATCAAGGCTGGAGATACGATGAAGCCACCTGTGAAGGCGATCTGGATCGTGATCTGGACGTGGACGGACGGGATCTGTATATACTTAAACAAGACTTTGAAAGGGATGACTGCTGCAATCCCGGTGCAGCATACTGTGAAGGAGATCTCAACAAAGATTGTACTGTAAATGACTCTGATTTGGACATGTTTGCTGAGGACTTCGGCCGAACCGACTGTCCGGAGTAGATACTTCTCCATTACCTGAAATTTTTTATAGAGGGGGTTCAACTATTTCAAATTATTGGCAATTCATAATGGTTTTAGAAAGAATATACTATTGGTTCTGGAGATAATACTATAAAATGGTCTTGTGAGAAAAATAGTTCTGAAATTCAGGGTGTCGATGCAGGATTTGTGAATAAAATTGAGTTGGGAGAAGAGTTATTTGTCGAAGGCACACTGAAAGATTCTGTAGACAATAATACTATTTCTTTGACAACCGGCGGAGCTGTCGATTGGTTCTGGCAAGCTGGTGTGAATTATGATGACAAAGATTCTGCACAAAGTGGTGACATCAAAGATCTTCAAGAATCATTCATGGAGGCAATCAGAACTGGCCCCAAAACACTTCAATTCTACTGGAAAGTTTCTTCAACTATCTATGATTACTTGCAATTTTTTATCGATGATATCCAGCAGGATTAAGTTAGTGGTCGCTCTGACTGGATTCCTAAAGTATTTGATATTAGCACTGGAAGTCATACCCTCAAATGGTGATGTGAGGTGTTCATTTCCAATATAAAGGTGAACCTTTCAACGCAAATAGCACTGTTTACAATCCCTAACAAATTGATTTTTTTTGTGGCGTTTAACTATGGTATCAAGTGTCAGGAGTCAAATCCGACAAACTGCCGAGCGATTCATTCACCAATCCGGGCTTTTTATAATTTTCCATGACACAGGATATGGTATTCATAGATTTTTCAGTTTCAGATTTGAGATTACAATATATAGCCGGAAGCAAAGTCAAAAGATTCAAATCCCCGTTAAATTTTATTGGAGATTCATTTTACAGCAGTTCAAAATCTGAAATAGTTATTTCCAAAATCAGCAACTATAAATTTGTTATATTATAAAAAACACTCTGCAAGAATGGCCGGTGATGGTGTCGGCGATCCATATATTTGAATAAAAATCTCAAAGCTGAAAAAGCGCTATATACAATATGTGGGGGTGGCAATAATTGATCTGGACTGAGTCTTTAAAATACCAGTTCACGCCATTATTTTTCAGCAGAAACCCCATAATGATAGACACATCTGTCGCTCAATTCCTAATTCAAAAATATGCAAAATTAAGAAATATTGGGTTGTTGATTTTAGATACAAGTAGACATAATAAAAATTCATTGTTGCCCAAGTTGAATAACGCTCTCCGGATAAATTTGATTTTCACTCACTGTTGCCAATATAAATGTTCGTTTAAAAAAAATTTTATTTACATTAAGCAAAATAATTAATGAAATAGCAAGTAATAAGCCTGAACTGGGTAATGGTAAAGGATGAGCAGAAACTATAACAAGGTCATTGTCACCAAAAAACACCGGATGCTGCATTGATACGTTATTGGTTGTATAACCATACGAAAAATCAAACCATTCGCTGGCGAGTATAAATCCGTCATTATCCCGGTCTGCATTAAAATTTTCAAGCCCAGAAATCAAGCCCTGTGTGAATATACTATATGGTTGATTTGTGTATGCATAAGATTCTTGACGTTCTGTACTTGATCCCAAAAAAGTCAGATCTGGAACACTGTTAAGATCATTGCTTCCACCGATGAATCCACCGGCATAACAGGTATCAAAAAGAGTGATGACTGTTGCACCGATAGAGCTGTGATCAGGGATTTGTTTTTGCCCCAAAACCAGGATTCCAAAATGCCCCACACCTGAGTTAGGACGTACCTATCCATTTTGATACTAAAAAAAACGATCAAGAGGTCTTATATGCCGGTTAAAAAATTACCAGTTTTTCAGTTTTTATTTTTTTCGATTAATTCCTCTTTCTATAGCTTGGGCCCTCCAATACAAGGATATCAGAGTTGTACACAAGACGGTCAGCAATCGCTGTGGCAACAGTAGTGCTGTCAAAAATGTTTCCCCATTGGGCAAATGGCAAGTTGGTTGTAATCATGGTAGATTTTTTCTCATGCCTTGCACTGATTACCTGGAAAATCAGATTTGATCCCTGTTGGCCAAGCGGAAGGTACCCAATTTCATCTACGACTAAAGTATCCGGTGATTGATAATATTTAAGTTTTTTGAGCAGATTATGATCCGCTTCCGCTGCTATCAAATGATTGATCATATCCATGGCAGTAGTGAAAAGCGTTTTTATTCCAGCCTGGGTCGCAGCAAAGGCGATACATTTAGCCAAATAACTTTTTCCTGTGCCAGGATTGCCAATCATGATGATATCTTTTTTCTTCTCAATAAACTCAAGATCCATAAGGTTTAAGATTATACTTTTTTGAGCCTGTCGGGACTTGTGATAATTAAAATCAAATTGATCAATGGTGACCTTTGTATCAAGCCCGGACTGCTTGAACCTTAATACCATCCTGGCTTTATCCCGTTCTTCGATTTCAATGTCGATTAACCGTTCAATGGCTTGAAGGGGAGACAGGTTTTTTTGGTTCGCCTGTTCAATGATGCTTTCTATGTTTTGGGCACAATTTCTTAGCCTTAATGTTTTGAACTTTTCTATAACGGTATTCATGTCTTTTTCCTTTTTTTGAGGAATAGAGCATCATATTCTGCAAGGTTTGGGGAGCAAAGTCTTATCTCGTTGAGAGTATCACTTTTCAGTTTCACAGGTGGATGACAGGTTTTGGGTGTCATCTCCTGGTAAAGAATATTCTGGATATAACCCGCACCATATAATTTTAGATCCAATGCTTTGTTCAGGGCGATAATTATTGAACTGTCTCCATATTTGTCTTTCAGGGTCATTATCTGGATGATGTCCTTTTTTAATGGAGACCTTGTTTTTTCAAGTTCATTCAAATAATCCAGCGCCGTTTGACCCAAAGACAAAAAGGCAAGAACGTTTTTGTCAGCAAGCCTTCTTTTTCTAAGCTTATGAAGTTGTGATTTATGGGATTCGAGTTCGATCCTTTGTTTTTTTTCCCAGGACCGAGCATGGACGGCAATACATCGGGTTTTGTAATACATCCATACTTTTTCCTGATTTGCTTTCAAAACAACAGTTTTACCAATCGTCCAAACCGGAACACTATACGTATTGGAGTCAAATCTCACGGAAAAATCTTTATGGACATATAAGGAGTGTATTTCCCTGTAATCCGGGGCAGGATACGGAAACTTTTTAAGTCGGTATCTCTGAAGTCTTTTTACCGGGATTTCTCCTGTCGTACTATGTGTCCTGGTGTTGGCAATATTGTTTAACCATTCCATAGCCTGGGACTGGAGTTCTGGTAGGTTGTTAAATTCTCTTAATGGCAAAAAATTGTGCCGGATATAATGAATGCTTCTTTCAATTTTTCCTTTTTCATGGGGAGATCTGATATTGCAGGCCACAGGCTTGATACCAAGGGGGAGTAAAAAATGAAGAAAATTGCCATTAAAACGTATCAGAGCGCCCGTCCGTTCAGTCACCGCTGTGATCATGTTATCCACCACAAGTTCTTCCGGAGGGCCGCCAAAATACTTAAAGGCATCAAACAAAGCCTGATGAAGGGCTTCTTGTTTCTGGCTATGGGTAAAAGAAACATAAAGCATCCTGCTGTGGGATTCGATGACGGCAAGCCCATACAGCTTTCTTTTGGTTTTTCCATAGGAGATGGTCCCAAAATGCCCCCAGTCAACCTGCATTTGTTGCCCGGGTTCTGATTCAAATCGGCTATACGCCTGCTTTTTTAAGGACTGTCCCCGGATTTTACGCAGAAAATCCCTCAAAATGCTTATTTCGCCATCAAAACCCTTTTTTTGTATCTGACGTAAAACAACGGGTGCTTTGAGCTTTGGATATCTGTTTATTATTTCCCGGATATAGTCGTGGTATGGTGACAGTTTCAGCGTCCGGGCTTTCCTTTTAGATGGTTTCGACTCTGGGTTGGAGATATACTTTGATACCGTTTTCCTGCTGCAGCCAATTGCTTTTGAGATTTCTCGATTGGACATTCCCATATCTTTTAACCGGTGGATTTCAAAAATCATTCTCATGTCAATCATTGCTCCTCCTTATATTTTATGGGCACTTTTCGGCAGGGAAAGCACCTGGAACAGGGTGCCGTCATAAACGATAAGGTCTTTGTGGATCAAGCAACTGCGGGCAAAAAGATAGTCTTGTTCTTTAAGGCCCAGTTTAGAGCAGATGCTTTTGTCTCCGTAATATGAAAGGCCATGTTTGTCTGAGGCCAACACAAGGAACAGGTATAATGCCAACTCATGCCGGGTCAATGATTGTAAAAATCCGTCTGTAAGGAAACGGTGAGGGATAAAACAAAAACTCTTGCCGGTACGGCGTATCCGGTCTTGAATAAGCACTTTTTTTCTTATCATGATGCCCTCCTGGCCTGATGGGGTTCATGATCTCTGTAACACAAAATTTTTCTCCAGTCCTCGAGTCCATCTTTGCAATTATGGCGAACAGACTGGGGCTGTAGCGATAAAAATTTTTACCGGGTCCATCTTTGCAACGACGGGAACAAGCCAATATTGGCCTAAAAGCCCTTGGTTCCTGGACTTGCTCGAGTCCATCTTTGCAATACCGATAGTTCTTGATGCCTTGGAATGGACCTTGTTTTTTTGAATTTTACAGTTTCTGATTTTCTGTAAAGAGCGGTTCCTGTCGGCTTTTTTCGGATTTCTTTGACGATATTTTGTCCAGTAATCGGGGTTATTCTGAAGCCATTTCTGATTAGCCAATTTTTGATCTTTTTTGTATTCCGGGTCACATACCAATTTTTGTTTTTGCCATAGGGCTTTTCTGGTTCTTTGGCAATCCGGATCGGTACAAAAAATCTGTAGTTTATTTCTTGGCACAAAAAACGAATCGCAACCGGGACAAGGTATCGGATCCATCATTCCCTCCATGTAAACATCGTTGGGTACGAAATGGAATTATATGGAAGAAATTAAATTTTGAAAAATTTATTTTTAAGGGAATTAGATGGATTGAATTAAATCGGGCCGGGGAAGTACATTCCCGGATTTTGGGGCGGAATTAAAATCTTGATCACAGATAGAGCTAAGTGTCTTAAATGCAGTGGCAAGATCGTCATCAGTGATCAGGTCTGATTGATTTGATAAACCAATAACCTCATCATATTCATTCAATGCATTAGACTTTTGAGACGCCTCATCATAGTTATCGTCGTCGGCATATGCTCCATGGCCTGAATAATACCAGAATATCAGATCCCCTTTCTGGATAAAATTATTCAAGCCATATATTTGATTTTGAATGGCAGTACCGGACTGATCTTCATAAATAAAGTTGTCAATGATTTCCTGAATTCCATAGCTTTGGCTCAAAGCTGCATATATTCCTTCAACATCATTTATATAACCGTCATTGCCAGTGCCGACAAACCATGTTGCCGAATAACTTGGTAATGACAAGCCTGTCAGAATCAGCATAATGGTAAAAAGTCTGATAACCATCCTAACTCCATCCAAATGTTGAGTAAACGCTAAAATGTTCGTTTAACCCATATTCGTTATTCATTTCCACACATCACCGCCAGTCTTCACAATGAACCTTTTTGGCCCGCCTGATTGAAAAGCTGCAGGTAAAGAGTTAATCCAGGCAATTGTTCCTGCCAAATTCATTGGAAAATCCTTCCTGGAAAATAGCGTCATATCCATCAAAAACAAACCGATATAGGTCCAATCCATCAGTATCTCCGTCCAATGGGGTGCTCAGGTCCCAGGGGCAGAAAGAATCCGAAACCAGGGTATAGAAAAACCCTGAGTACAGATTAAAACTGCTGCTCCCAGAAACCAGACCTTGCTCCATTATGGAAGTGGGCTGTCCCAGGACGGAATTGGACTTAAAACTTGCCGAACTCATACCTCCCCCGCCCCCGGACATGACTGAAGTTGTGATTTTGAAGCTCTCACTTTCCATGGAAAAGACAGATCCGGTGAAAATGAGAAACAGGTAAATGAATACCCAGAAACCTGCTCTAAGTGTCATGTTTATTCTCCTTTTATCCTTTCCGGCAATCGTGGGTGTCGTTATTGCCTGTTATCGCCGGGTATAATTTATCCTACTCTCCGATGGTCACTGTTCCCACAGGGGCAACAAGAGTCATGGCCTTGTCAATCAGCAGAGTCTCTCCTGTATAATTCCCTTCCACCAGGCTTACTCGCCCGTAGGTTGGAACATTACTGACTCCTTCCGCCACGGTGTTATAGGGCTTGAATACAGTGCCGGTTTCTGTAGCCAGGGCAGGCATCCCCCGGTCTACATATACAGTGCTGGTAACGGGGAAATCATCCAGTGCCGTCTCCAGGGCGTTGTGCTCAAAAGAGGTGCCTGAATTGGTTCCGCCGGAGGACGTACAGCCGGCATTGGTATGGATGCCGATGACCACATTACCATATGCATTCCATATGATGGGACTGCCGGAATTGGCGCCTCGGGTGTCTGCTCGGTGCTTATGCCAGATATTGGATCCTGAAGTGCTTTCTCCTTTATAAGGTCCTGTGTCGGTCTGTTCCACCTTGTTCCTAGTGGCTTCGCTGTCGGCACCGTATCCGGTTATTCGTATGGTTGCGTCGGTTGCCGGTTTTTCCCGGGTCACACGGAAAAACCCTCGGGTTACATGGGCTACATCTCCGTTGTTGGGATTGGGAAAGACAGAAAAAATGGCCCAGTCCTTGCCAAGGCCCTGATCCTCCCCATCGTAATGCCACTCCACGCTGTCGGTATCAATAGGGTACTGGTCTTCGGGGTCTGCCATAACCGGGTTGCCCCATACGTCAGACGCCGGGACGTCAAATTCCACTACACCGTTTAAGTCCAGAATTCCGTCAGGGAGATCAGGGCCATCATCATCCGGGTCCCAGTCCACGCAATGTCCAGCAGTCAGCACGGCTCCGTTAGATACCAGAAATGCCGTACATCCACCAAATAGAATCCGTCCCACCCTGCTGTCACTATAGGGTGCCCGATCATCATCTCCATCGCACAGGGCCTTGGGTACCAGTAGTGGCCCAACAGGCTGGCCGGCCGTAACCCTGCTCAATTTGAAAAAGATATCTTGATCTTCCGGAGCAACATAAAGTGCCACTGTAACCGTATCCCCGTTGAAAAATGCACTGGATCCCTGCCATTGTTCAATAGTCGTCGCATTGAGGCGCTGTGTTCCGCCATCCTTCGCCCCTGATATGATCAGATAACTTCGATCTCCCAGATCATAGTCACTGAAATGAAGCCGCATCCAGATGGCTCCGGTCACAAAGATATCTGTGCTGAATCCTAGGACAAAATTATCTCCCTGTCCAGAGATAATCCCTGAATCCAGGGCGTAATCAACAGTTTCAAAGGGCGGCAGCTCGATCTGAGGCCGAGCTTCAGCTTTGGCCGCAGTTAGCAGGCACACCATTAAAATCCCTGCCGTCATAATTGTTGAAATTAGTTTTTTCATGTTTGACCTCCTGTCATTGACTGTAGCCACACTTTTGGAGTTTACGTTTCCATCCATATTGTCTGGCAACCAGAAGTTTAAAATGCCAACCATGGCTTATTGCAGGCTGACCAAAACCAATACCATGCCTTGTCCGTCACCCAGAGAGGTCATGGCTTTTCCTAAAATGGCGCCATTCGCTTTGGAATGATCCGTTACTTTCATGGCATGGCCGGGAACGGATGAAGTGGTCAAAAGATCTCCCGGCTGAATGGAACCCTGGGAAGCGTCTGCCTTGCAATAGACCCTTCCGGTCAGTGCGACAGGATGTTTTCCGTCAGCTTCTGTACCATCCTGGCCCATCATCATGCCGGTTTTGATGCCGTTGGCACCTGAGATGATACCAGCTACCTTGTTGTCATAAGCAGTGGTGCTGACCTGGAGGTCGCCCGGATTTTCCGGGTCAATGGAAACGACCATGCCCGGAACGACTTCAATGTCCACAGGCTTAACGTCAAACTGCTCGGACAGGTCGCTGCCACCGGTGATCCTGAGTGACCGGGTTGTGGTGCGTCCGGTATTGCCGTCGAGGATAATTGTCTGGCTTCCGTCGCTGTCCAGGATAACGAGATCCCCGTCATCCCCGGGAGTTAAGCTATTTCCGGAACCTATATACAAATAGCCGTTTGCAGCATTAAAATAAAAAACGTCATCAGCAATTGAGGAATCATAAACGTGGATACTGCCATTGTTGTCGATCCTGATTTCCTCATTACCTCCGTCCCCGCCAAAGCCTTTCAGTAGAGGGCCGGAACCGTCATTGCTGAGAACGGCGGTTGCATCCGTGCTGGCTGTATGGCTGTTGTGGGCCCACAAAGCAATCCCATCCGCTGTTGAATTGGATGCTCTGGCGTACAGCGCAGCCCCGGACAATCCAACACTGTAACTGTTGGTGAAATACCCGGCATGTTCGTTGGATGATCCTGTAGAGCCGAAAATACCATCACCATTGATGCTATATCCGTAAATACCGTATGCACTTTCTCCGGTTGCTTTACCATAAACGCCCTTGCCGTATGTTCCATCGGCTTGAAAATACCCCCCATAGTTATAATAATTACCGGTGTTGTCGGCATGACCAAAAACGGCGCGACCCGAAGAACCACCGGTATAAGCATAAACGCCAAAGCCTGAAGTGCTGACCCCCACGACCCCATGGCCTGTGTCCGAAGCACCTGCCACACCGATTTTTCTGTCCGGAAGACTGCCCGTTGGTGCACCCAGGCCCAAACCCGGAGACCCGCCGAACACACCGATAACCGGGTTGTCAGTTGGATTTCCAGTGGCCTGGCCGCTAACACCCATTGGAAAATTGCCTACTGTGGCATCGGATGAATTGGTCAGATGGAGAAGGCCGCCATTCAAATCAGTGCCGGTATGGTTGATGGTCCAGTCAATCTCGGAGGCGGTCACGGAATTAGCGGCCAGATCTGCTGATGTCAGTGAATTGTCAATCACTTCAAGGCTGCCCACTGAATTAGGAGCAAGCTCACTGCTGCCAACGGAATCAGGGGCCAGGTCTGTAGCAGTCAAGGAATTATCCGCCACAACACTGCTGTTTACTGCTCCGATTTGAATCATCCCCGATGATACTGCATTGCCTTCATTTACATTAATGTATGCTGTATCATGATCATGGTCTGCCAGGGCAAAAGAGTCAGCCGATGACCCTTCAAGGGTATCGGCATCCCCTGCTTTTAGGGCATATGCTGTGGTTGTTACCTGTTGTCTGGGGGAAAGGATTTCCCCGTCTACAACAATTTCAAGCCAGGCCTGACCAGAATTGAATAATGCAGGATTTAATGGATTGTTCGCACCCAGCATGACATTGAATATTCCATTTTCCACAGTTACTGGAATTCCAACCGGGCTGTTCCATGAAGATGAAACGGATGAATCTGTAGGATACAGTAAAAACGTCATAAAATAATCCCCGTCAAGAGGGTTTCCTACTGTATCGGTCAGTTGACCCTGATAACTGATCTTACCCGGGACAGTTGCAAGGCCCTGAGACCATCCAGCCAGAACAATGGTAAGCCCCAGGATAAGGCTTAAAACGGTTTTCCTTGAAAAAATCTTTTCCATAACATTCTCCTTTTTTATTTTTTATTAAATCTCTTGTTTCCGTGTCAGTATTTGTACTTCATTCTTTTTTTAGCAAAAACCTGAACTGAAAATAAAAAAGATCAGGTCTCCTTGGATAGCCCCCTCATAATGAATGTCCTGTGTGAGTGTTCAATTTAATGTGTATCCCGGGATTTACAATTCCTACCAATTCGAATTTTCTTGAGGCGAGCGTTTATGATATCATTAGAGACGAGTCAAATCAAACAGATTACCGAGCGCTTCATTCACCAGTCCGGGCTTTTTAAATATTTCCAGAATACCATATTTGGTATGGCAAATCTTTCATCATCAAATTTAAAATTAAATTATATGGGATAGCCTGAAATCAAATTAAAAAAGCTGACTGTAAATTTTATTGGAGATACAGTAGAATGTGCACAGAACCCGGGAAATATGTTTTCAAAATTACTTTAAATCAAGTTGATATATTTAAAATTTACAGTGCAATATTGGCTTGTAACAGCAGTTGAGGCTCATATAGTGGAATCAAAAACTCAAGACTGGAAAAGCCCTCTATACCATATGTGGGGGTGCCCAAATTCTATATAGACTGAGCCCTGAATACAAGTCCTCACATTTGAATTCAACAAATAATTACTGAGAAAAGAGAAACTTCCGCCAGCTTGATAAATTACCTATAGAGACGGTGTTCAATTAACAATTGAAGGCCCAGCGAAAGTTACGTACAGGATATAATAATCCTTGACCGCAGAAATACTTCTATATGTCAAAAAAGTAGCTTAATTGAGTGTCCAAAATATCGTGGGAGGATCAGATCTCCAAAGTCAGTATATTTTATCTACAAGTGGAATTTTTTTTAGTTAATGCTTAAATCGTAAGAATACAATAGGCAATCAGTTCTTCCAAAGTCATCAACGAGATCAGCAAGAGAATATTCGCCAGAATCATTAATCAATTCTACGAGATCCGCGCCATCAACATCTAAGTCTTCATTGAAATCGCATTCTCCTATATTGCCATATTCATATGCACCCATATCGATCTGGACTGTCATGTCCTCATCACCGTCAATGTACCGTGGTTTCCCATCGATATCATTCCCAGACAACCCGGGAACCGAATTTTTCCCCGCATCAACACAAGAAGAATCAAATAACAATCGCAGGTTGTCACCGGCAGGATCAACAAATTCTGGGCTTTGGTCGATATTACCCTCCCCATCATATCCGTTTTGTACAAGAGAATAAGTAACGGTTGGAGTGCCATGAAAAGTATCCGGTGAGTTGCTCCAGAAGATACTGTTGACTACACTTGTTCCTATACCAGTTCCGAGTGCAAGGGCTCCTCCAAAATCGCCCGCTGAGTTCCCATAAAATGTGCAGTTGATAATTTCTGGTCCATAGCCGTATATAGATATGGCACCTCCAAAATGACTGGCCGAATTATCTATAAACACACAATTGATAACTTTTGTTTCACCAGCGGATGAGTGGTTTCGAACATGTAAAGCACCTCCCCATTGGCCACCAGTATTGTTTTTAAAAACACAGTTTTTTATTGTTGAGGAGGCGTGCTGGCACAACACACCACCACCATAGGCATAGGTTGCATTCGTGTTACCATTTATAATCGTAAATCCGTCAATCACCGAATCAGGCGTTTCCCCCGACTCCAAGATAAATGCCCGACCTTGCTCATTGCAGTCAATGATACATGCGCTGGGACCGTTAACTGATCGTACACTAATTTGCTTGCCCCAAAAATTTATATCAACGTTTCCTGTTCCAGTATAAGTGCCATCTGCCACTAAAACCGTGTGAAAGTTCTCTGCGGTTTCAACTCCTTTTTGAATGGATCCAAAAGCGTCACCCCAATCTGTGCCTCCATTAATGTCAGATCCAGTTGCTGAGACATACCAGGTGTTGGCCGATACTGAATTTGGCCCACCTAATATTAAGAGTAAAAATAAAATTGCAAGTAGCTGTAAAATCGTAATAATGGAGAAAAAACAAACATTGATTTGGTTTTTGTTGCTCATAACCTGAGTTCTCCTGACTTATTTTTTTAAATTTTCAGAGACAAGATCATGATGAATTTAGGTAGGATTTCACTATAGGACTATTGTTTTTCATCCCAGCTTCACAACAAATTTGATTTTATGATCGTTCTGTATTCAGTTGTTATACATGCAAGAAATACACCAATTTTATTGTACGCCTAAAACCTTATTTGGCTATATTTACAGTGAATTACAGTAATTTTTTCCTATGAAATAAATGTAACATTGTGAAAAAAAGTTCATACAATTGTGAAAAAAGTTCTCAAGCATATTCAATCCAGACACTATGGGCTCAAATTTAAAATTTTTACAATATTCAATCATACAAATGGTATCATTAAGTTTTTAAGAAATTTCAACACCTTATTTCATTGAATTATTTCACTTTAGATGGGTAATCTTTTGATTGTAACATAGGAGAGGACGATAACGTGTATGTGTCGCTTTTGAAAAAAACCTTAAAACTACAACATCTGGTATAAACAAAACTTTCAATCTTTAGTGTGAAATTCATCTGGTACAAGGCATCTTCAAATGGACCAATTTCACGTTATGTTAATTGGAGATAAAAAACCTTGCCATCCTCACCTTTTTTTGTGGGGAGAAATATTTTATAGCAGGGGAAAGCAAATAGAATTTTTTAAAGAAACTATACAAAAGTCTATGTCTCATGGGTTCGTTTGTTGAACCTAAAGATCGGTTCCATTTCCTACCGATCTCATACAAGCGTTTTTCCAGAATTGGAAAGAACAACATGGCCCAGATATAGAAGAATCAACCGCTCCATTTTTGCGGACATGAAAACATCACCCCCGCCTGCGCCAGACCTTTACAATGACTTCGATGAAAACAATTACAAGGGGAACCGCCACGCCTCCGCATATAAACCCTTGCCAGAAATCAGACAAACCACTCCACCACTCCATTTCAGATCCTTTCCTTTCCTTTCCTTTTATTTATTGAATGTCTCTCACAAATTCATACCATCAATTATTTTGTAAGGTACCAATAGCGTAGCCATAACGATTGTCATAAGCCATCCTTCCCAATTAAGGCAACTGGAAATAATAAAATCATCAAGATTTAAATGACCTGAATTCACTGATTACTATGCCCTTGAACCATAGTCGTATTTAGTCTGATGTAGAAACCCTGGCCCTCTGGGCCAGGTCAGAGTGCAGTGGCTTTGCCATCTGTACGACTCAATGTTACTCAATATTCGAAGTTGTCCCCACAACAAACGAGTAAGGAGTAACAAATGAGCCGATTCCAAAAGTTATCACAGACATTATGGTGTTGCCAATACCATATTGTCTGGGTTCCCAAATACCGCTTCAGGATTTTGAGCGGTGAGGTGGCAAGAGAGGTTGCCAATGGTATCAGGGCATTTTCAGAGCAAAAAAGGTGCAAGATTGTCGAACTGAACGTTCAAATTGATCATGTCCATTGTGTGCCAAGAAGTGGAGGGTGTAATGAGTGAATAATAAAGTTACACTTAACGCATGCTGTATAGAGGATGAAGGGAGGCCCTTCGAGTTCTGTTTTCAGGAATGGGATTCAAATCACCTTGAAGTTGCTTCAGTAAAGAGCTGGGGTGGTGAGCGTTCAAGGAAAAGGCATTGTTAAATGTCAGATGTGTTTAGAGAAGATGAACGAAAGTGAACCACTGCTGACGTGTCGAAATGGTCTAAACTGTCATCAAAACAGGGTTTAGGTGTATGGCCCGGGATAAGTCTGGAAGTAACCTGATTACTGATCAGACGGTGACCGGCGTGAAGGTGGCATGATCTCTAAACAGGCCTTTATACGGAACTTGGGAACCTGTCGTTTTGTTGTTAAGATACTCAATCAAGTGGGAAGCCCCCATAAGAGTAAGATTATTGATACAAAGCACAGGGGCGGATTAGTTCGTAGTAGTGATGAAATTTCTGTAATGGAAATGGAGCGAAGGAACTGAGTTATTCAGTTATAGAAAATGATCAACCGATAACGGAAGGAATCATTTGAAATGACAAAGTCGTTTGATATTTCGAAAAATATTGTATGGCAAGCATATAAGCGAGTCAAAGCAAACAAAGGTGTGGCAGGGGTAGATGAACAAACGATGAGTGATTTTGAACAAAATCTGAAAGGGAATTTGTACAAAATTTGGAATCGAATGTCATCTGGGAGTTACCTCCCCCCAGCTGTAAAAGCTGTAGCAATACCGAAGAAGTCTGGTGGTACACGGATTTTAGGAATACCCAGTATTTCTGACCGTATAGCCCAGACAGTGGTGAAGACATATTTAGAGCCAGAAATGGACAACTGCTTTCATCCGGACTCTTATGGCTACAGGCCAGGAAAGTCGGCTATTCAAGCCGTCTCCGTTACCAGACGAAGGTGCTGGAAATATGGATGGTTGCTTGAATTTGACATAAAGGGAGCCTTTGACAATATTGACCATTTATTATTGATAAAAGCATTGAAAATACATACGGACAGCGATTGGATTCTTCTATACATCAAAAGATGGTTAGAGGCACCATTGCAGCTAACGGATGGAACATTAACAGCAAGAAGAATGGGAACACCTCAAGGAGGCGTTATCAGTCCCTTACTGATGAATCTTTTCTTACACTATGTTTTTGATAAATGGATGCAAACACACTATCCCAATCTACCATTTGCAAGATATGCAGATGATGGAGTGGTGCACTGCAAAACATTGCAGGAAACTGAACGATTAAAGAAAGTATTGGAGAATCGATTTAAGGAATGCAAATTAGAGATCCATCCGGATAAAACCAAAATTGTTTGCTGTAAAGGTAATAAATCGTGGATTAAGTATCCAACAATGAAGTTTGAGTTCTTGGGTTTCGAGTTTCGACTGAGAACAGCAAGAACACGAACTGGTAACTTGTTTGCCTGCTTTTTACCGGCAATAAGCCCAACAGCAGCAAAGGCAATTAGAAAAGAAATGAGGAGTTGGCGTATACCAAATAGAAGCGATAAATCCATAGAAGACTTATCACATATGTTTGGGGCAAGCCTCATGGGCTGGATGAATTATTACGGGCATTTTTATAAATCAGCGATGTATCCAACACTGTATAATTTTAATCGGAAATTGGTGAGGTGGGTTACAAAGAAATACAAAAGGTTTAGGCGGCGTCCAAGGCGGGCACACTACTGGTTAGGGCGAATAGCTCACAAAGAACCATGGTTGTTTCCTCATTGGAAGATTTATGGCTTAAAACCGTCGGCTGGATAATGGGAGCCGGATGAGTCGAGAGGTTCAAGTCCGGTTCTGAGAGAGGCTGTGGGGGAAGTTCCCACGGCCTACTCACCTGCTTGTTAAGGTGCCACCAAAGATTTCAATCTCAGATTTTATGGGGATTATAAAGGGGCGCACCGCAATCAGAGTGTTCAACAAGTTCAAACATTTAAAACGCAAACCCTATTGGGGTAACAAATTTTGGGCCCGCGGATACTGTGTTGATACGGTTGGCTTGGACTCTGAGATGATACGAAAGTATGTGAAGTATCAAGAACAAAAAGAAAAACGGGCAGAGCAACGAGACTTGTTCAGCTGAAATTAATTCGGGATAACTTCCCTTGCCCCCTCAGGGGGCAAGGCATACTAAACCCCTTTTAGGGGTAACCCAAGGCCTGGCCCTCTGGGCCAGGATATTTACTTTTGAAGTTTCTAATATTTCCACCAGTCTAACGTGTATAATAATCAACTTTATTTCAAGAGATTTTGAGAAAATATTTCCGGATTCTGAGAAAAATCTACTGCATCGACAATATTACGTAATGAAATTTTGATTGAATTGAGTTTGACGTTCCCCAGATATTTAATATATCTTGAGACAGATTTACAATTCATACCCCATTGATGTTGTCGTACTGATATCTTTCTGAAAAAAACAACCTTCAAAACTTTACGCTAACTTTTTTAACCAATAAGGAAATCATTTATCTCCAATTTGACTCGATGATAGAATAATATGGATGTAACAAAATGAAATTTAACTGAGGAGGTCATAACAATAATTATCTTCCTGTTTTTTCAACAAAAATGGAGTGATCATGGTTTTATGATGAAAAAACATAAATAATTTTATGATAGGAGAATACTTTATGAAACCCGAAGCTGCTTTCTCAAAAATGATGAAAAACAACCCGGAACTGCTTGAATGTCTTTCCTCTTCCGGGATTGTTTCTGATGATATAATTGAGTTTTTGCTGAAGGCCGGTATACAGGCCCCCTCTGGGGATAATGCGCAGCCTTGGAAATTTGCGAGTTCAAAAAATAAAATCAAAGTTTTTCTTGATAGAGAAGCAGACCAATCATTTTTTAATATTAATCAAATTGCCTCAATCATATCCTGTGGTGCTGTTATCGAAAATATTACAATAGCAGCATCATTTTTTGGTATTAAAACTGATGTAAATTATCTGCCGGATAAAAATTGTGAAAATCTGATGGCGAATTTAAGTTTCTCTTTTGTGAAAGACAAAAAAGAAATCACAAAAGATAGTCTTTTTGATTCAATCTGGAAGAGAAACACGAATAGAAAATTTTACAACAAATCTTCTGTTCACTCCTCCATTCTTAATGATATCAAATTATTAATATCATCTTTGCCTGGAACAAGTATTCATTTTGTAACAGAGAAGGATGCAATAAAAAGACTTGCGAAAATAGTCTATAAAGTTGATCAGATCCGTACTCAAAATAGGTCCCTACATGAACATCTTAACAGCATGATCAGATTTACTGACCAGGAAGCTCAAATAAAACGGGACGGCTTTCCTTTGAAAAACCTTGAAGCAGGGATGGCTGGGGAATTGTTTTTAAAAGCAACGAAATCATGGCAGGTAATGGATGTTTTAAATAAAACAGGCATATCAAAAATCGCAGCTATTCATTCCTATCAGGGGATTCTTAATTCTTCGGGAGTAGCGCTAATTTTTGTGGACGGACTTGATAAGGAATCATTTTTAAAAGGGGGAAGAACACTTGAACTATCCTGGCTTGCATTAACTCGGCAAAACCTTTCTGTTCAGCCCATGACGGCGATTACCCTTTTCTGGCTCAGATGGCTGATCAAGGGGAAAGATGAATTTTCAAAAGGACAACAAACACTATTAGCTTTAGTATGGAAAGATTTTCATGAAATTTTTGCTGATGTAGATTTTAATACAAATGGGACCGTCGTGCTCTTCAGGTTTGGAATTTCAGATCCTGTTTCCATTGGTACTCTAAGAAAAAATGTTGAAGACTTTATTTTACAGTGACTATAATATCGAAGTTATAATTTTTATGAAATTGAAAGGATATTTGATAGGTCAGAATGTGCCAATGGTTTTAAGATCGGCTTGACTGTGCATAGAAATTTGTCAATAACAATTGAGCGCATGCATACAAAACATAACGGCCCCATAGAAATGCGGCGGTTTTCTTCGGTCGCACCTTTAAGTGTGGCATTCAACTTTATTTTCCGCCAAAATTAATCAAAGGCATTTCTCAACAGTGTTTTTTACCAATATATATAAAATAACGGGAGCCAGGAGCGGACTACTGGCTTTATGTTGCGAGTTGCCATAACCTACTAAAATTAAAGTGAATTTTAATTTTCTTCTTGTAAATTCATATTACTAATAAATTCAGATGGTTAAACGAAAATATAAAAATTATCAAAAAAACTGGTAACATAATATTTTATCCTTTTACGGAACTTACCGTGTCCGGCGCAGGTAGTTCAGATCGTTTAAAGACTATCAAGCCATGCCAGAGTTTCCTCATTATTTTCCCAATTGATTAGATCCTCAATTTTCTTATCATTTTTTATTTTTGACTGTGTATATTCAATGAATTTCTTTTGGATATCACGTTTTCCGGACAGATCAATTTGCAAATAGTCCATGGTGGATTCTATACTCCGATGCCCAAGACGGTTTTTAATATCCGACACAGGATAACCTGATGCCAACATGTTTACAGCACATGAATGTCTAAAACTATGAACTGGGCTCAGATTTTTGATGCGTTTTTGAGACAAAGCTTTTGATAAATATTTTCTACAAAGCCGGTTTATACCATGCCTGGTGAGTTCCATTTTTCTCTGATTGACAAATAGTCTGTTAAAGTAAATCGGTTTTGGATCAATACGATAATTTAATATGTATTCTTTGATGAGAGAAGCTGTCTTAGGCCATAGATTTATCAACCGATAACGATTTCCTTTCCCCAGGATTGCAAGAGTTTTATTCTGATAATCAAAGTAATCAAGGTTTAAAGTTGCAATTTCACTTGCTCGTGCTCCAGAGTCAAATAAGAGATGAAGGATTGTATAATCTCTCATCGCTTCTTTTTTAGTGAGATCAACTGCATTAAAAACTTTTTTGATTTCTTCTGGGTATAAAAACCCAATCAATTTTTTTAAAGTTCTTTTTTGAGGGATATTTAAAATATTTTCAGCAATCTGCCGTTTGTCTGGATACATGAACCGGATCATTTTCCCCAAAGATTTAATTACTGCTAACCTATGGTTCCGGGTTCTGGCAGTATTCTGCCGGTGAATTTCAAGATGGTTCAGAAAAGAAAGAACAAGGTTGGCTGATAGATGATCTATCTTTAAAGATTTGATTTTGACGTTATGATATTGTGCCATAAAGGGCAAAAACATTGAAAATGTTTCCCGGTAAGCCTTTACACTTTGCTCGCTGGAACCTTTTATCTGTGGCAGGTATTGATCAAAAAATTGATGCAGACATGTGGATAATCTCATATGGCCTCATATTTTTTAGCAATTGAAAAATCAAGCATTTGTCTTCGATGCACGGCATCCAAAACTTTTAAATATTTAGTGGTGTGCTTGTATTCACTGTGCCCCATGTAAACAGCAAGTACAGGCAAAGCATTCTGGGGAGATTTCCCTTTTTCTTTAATTCGCTTTAATGTGTTCACTGCAAAGGAATGCCTTAAGCTATGTGGTGTTGGGGGAAGAAAATTAGTTGTTCCAATTACTCTTCTTGGTTGATCAAGCTTAATATCCATGACAGCTTTTTTAAATCTTCGATCCACACAATCTCTTGTTAATTTTGTGTACTCATCTTTGGTCAACAAATAAGGGATATTTTTTTCAGGATGGAATGTTTTTTTGACGTTTACCAAATTATTAATTTCAGAAGCTACTGATTCCGATATCGGAATCAAACGATCTTTTTTGAATTTTGTTTTTTCAATATAGATTGTTTTTTCATCGGGGCGGTAATGGTTTGCCAATATCCTTGCAGGTTCTGAAATCCTTAATCCACACCGGGCCATCAAAACAATAGAGATATAAGCACAATAATCCCGTAAAAAGTATCGTTCAGTTTTTCGCAATTTTCTGTAGGCTGCACAAAGTAAATGATCGACTTCTTCTGGAGAAAAAATAAAGGGAACAATAGCATTGTTTGGCAATGCAGGAATATCCTGTAAAGGATTTTCATCAATTTTGCCCTTGCGGATAAGAAACTTAAAAAAAACCCTGATGGTTGGTATCATATTATTTAATGACCGTGCTTCAAGATTACGTGTTGCTCTATACTCAATAAAAAAAAATGGTGTAAAAGATTGCCAGGTTGCATTTTTTTCTTTTACATATCGATCAAAATTTTTAAGATAAAAGATTGTCGTCTTGACCGCAAAACCGGTGTTTATACGATACTCAAGATAATCTTTTAATTGTTCCGCCAGAAAACTTTCAAAGGGTTTCATCAATTATTACCTCTCGCATAAGCTTAATATGAATACTGAGATATTTGCGAGTTGATTCAATATTTTTATGACCCATCATTTCCTTAATCCCATATATGGGTACACCTGACTCCAGAAGATTTTGTGCATATGAGTGGCGTAGCCAGTATGCACTTCCATTAAGATTATTTTTCTTCATACATATACCTACATGACGAGTAATATCACCACGAACAATGGGCTTATAGGGTTGAATGAGTTGCAAAAAAAGACACCTATGATTACTAGCAGGTCTGCCTCCCACGATATAAGCAGTGATTGCTTTTATCGTATCTTCAGGCAAAGGTAGTATGGTTGGAGTATTTGTTTTTCTACTTTTAATATGGATTTCTTTTTGTCTAAATGAAATATCATCAAATGTAATTAAACTAATTTCTTTTGGACGAAGCCCCAGATAATAAGCCAAATGAATGATTGCATAGGTTCGAAGATCTCTAATAACAGAAAGATCGAGGCTGTTAAACAGTTTTTGAACTTCTTCTGGACGTAAGAATTTAGGGGGTGTTGATCGTGCAAATTCTGGTGGGCCAACTACCAAAGAAGCAAGATCTCTTCTAATAAGGCCTTGCTGATATAAATATCTTAAAAATCCCCGAAGATATGCCCGGTATAGTTTGCATGTACCTTGAGCAAGATTTTTATTGTAATATGAAAGGAAGCTGTCGATCTTTTCAATTGATATCTTATGGAGATCAATATTTGATTTCTGAAGATAGAGATTAAACCCCGTAAGTATTCTTCTTGCATCTTGGACAATCCTTTTTTTCTGGCAGCAATTTTTATAATAATCGAGGTATTTCTCAAAATCTTTTGGCAGTACATCTTGTCTTATTTGAAAAAATTCTGGAATTTTACAACGATGATTATGATATCGAACTGGTTGGTTGTGCGAATCTTTTTCCATATCCTGATCATCCTAGTTTTAAAATTGTTTGCAGGTATTTTACGCTGTCAACAAATCCTGTTTTGTGCCAGGCCATTACCATATCAATGGTGTTAAAGTTTTTCTCACACCTGAAGCATCGGCTCAGGTTAGTTTTAGGATTGACGGCTGTTTGAAACTCATTGCACAAAGGGCAGAGAAAGCGAAAAATGCCTTCACTGATTTTGGATGGCATAGCCAGTTCTTGTTCGATTAAAACATCCATTAATATAGAATTTCTTAATTCATACAGTTCTTGAGAAGAAAAGCATTTTCCCATGTTGATCCCCCTTTTCTTGATCCTTCAGTGTTTTAAGAACATCTGACACCAATTCTACTACCCCTTGATCCTTGATATCAATGATATCTTGTAACGCAACTTCACTTAATTTGGTATCAAAGCCAATAATGACAAGGGTTTCGGCCGACAAGGAATCTTGTAACGCAATTTGAATTAAATCACTCGAAAAACCTTTGCCAGTAACGGTTTTCGCTGATAAGGTCTCTTGTAACGCACCTTCAACTAAGGAAATGGTTTTTTTAGGCTTTTCTCGCTTCCAGTAACCTGGATTTTGATCACGCCACTGCTGAACACGGATGACATTTTCCGGACCGGAGAAGTGGTCTCTATTTTTTGGTTGTATTAACCATTTTTGTTGACTGTGTTTTTTGCTGGCAACCTTGCATTCTGGTTTATCACAGAACTTTTGCCTTTTTAGATTTCGGGGATCTGGCTTGAATAAATCATCACAATGTTTGCACCTGCACCTTCGTATTTTCTTTTTCATAGACCTGGTACCTCCTCAGATCTATAATCGGCCTATACGAAAGGCGGGCGGGGTATTGTTTTAAAAAAGGGGCGGGGTCTGCGGAGTCTGGCGGGGTAACTCGCAACAAAACTAAACTCGCTACATAACTGGCTATAATCTTGGCCCTTCAGGATTCAAGATTTCCCCCAGATTATCCCTGTGAAGTATAGACCATTTAAAAATTTATCCAGACACAAGATATAACATCCATATCTTTTTATTCTCAGATAAAAAATTCCATTATATAGCCGAAAACAAAACCAAATTTTTATAGATGCCGTTAAATTTTATTGGAGACCAACTTGATTTTGCCTATACCCCTGGAAATATTTTTTCAAAATCTGCTAAAATGTGATCTATATATACAGGAATGCTAAAGAATGATCTCTGATGCTGGCCTTAGTCCATATATAGTTTAATGCCAGACAACAAAATTTCATTCTTGATGGTCTCGTAAAAAGTCGAAATTGGTAAAATTACTATTTATAATTTCAGTATGTTACGGTCTAAAAAATACTGAAATCTGACTTTTTACGAATTCATTATTCTTGGCAGGCACAATATATTAGGATCAATTATTACTTCAATAATCCATTCAATCAGTTCGACCAAAGTTACCTGCAAAAGCTTCCAGATCTTCCAATGATGTATTGTTTACCAACACAGCCAGGTCAGAACCGTCCACGTCCCCGTCTTTGTCAGCATCTCCTGGTTTCTCTTCTTCTGTTTTAAGGGGATAATGAAATCCCATGTCCACCGTGGAACTGTCAATCACCTGATCCGAACGGGTGAATCTATTTTCCAGGCCGTAGTCAGCTGGCAAACCATGGCCGGTATCCATACAGGGACTGTCGAGAATCTGACCGGCAGCGGTCTGGCTCAAATAGTGATATCCCAGAGGGCCGTCGGCAAATAAGGGGTCAATACTTATATTGCTTGGGTCTGTGGCACCGTCCCAACCGGTTGTGGGGGATATGCGATAATAATCGTTATGGAAAAATTGGATTTCGGAAATTTCTCCTGCCAGATAGAGACTGTAATCTGTGGGGTCATCGGTTGTATTCCACCAGAAAATGTTATTTGCAGCTATAATGGCCGCGGTAGTGTCCATAACATTAAAAAAGCCGCCCCCCCAATTTGAAGAGGCATAGTTATCGGCAACAGTGTTGTTGTAATAATCGACATGGCCGTTTGCCCATGCATGAATACTTACTCCTCCGCTGGTACCGTCAAGGGCCTGGTTGAAGGCGACAAGATTGTTAACAACTTCAATCAAACCGTCGTCTTTGGCCGACCCACTTAAACCGCCGGTGGATTCTTTCGCTTCATTTGAAAGAACATAATTATGCTTAAAATATACGCGCCCTATGTCAGAGTTAGAGATTGAAACCCCGCCTGAATTCTTGCCCTTGTTCTCCGCAAGGAGATTGTTTTCCACTGTTAAAATGGAATTACCCACTGCTGACGCTGATAATCCACCGGAATTTTCTTCTGCCTGATTTCCCATTACTGTATTGCTTGAAAAAGAAATGGAACTATCCTCATTTGTTAAAAAATGAACACCGCCCGCGCAATAGACTGATTTATTGTTGTTGATTTTATTGGAGTTGACTATTGCGTAAGTATTATTTCTGGTATTAATATGCATGCCACCGCCGTGGGCTCCGGCGTTATTAAAAGCTTTAACCTGTGTAACATTATTTGAAAAAATTTCGTTGCCGGTAAGGCTTGCAAAAGCTAATGAATTAGGATCCATCTTATTCAGACTTGCGTAGATTCCCCCTCCCCAGACCTCTGCTTTATTGCCATAAACTTTATTATTGTTAGCAATCACAGCGGCTGTATGATTCTTATGTAATAATGAGATATAGAGCCCTCCACCATAATTTCCAGCAGTATTGTTACGAATGATATTGTTTTCCACGGTAATATTTATATCGCCGTAATATGAACTTGAGTTAATATGAATTCCACCGCCGTTTTCTTCCACATTGCCATTTTGGATTGTAAATCCACGAATGGTAAGGATGATATTAGGTCCAATAACCCCATTGTCAACACTGATGACCGACCCGTTGTTGCTGCCATCAAGTACGGTGAGAGCCGGGTCTTCAACCCAGGTGGAAAAATCGGATATCCAGCCTCCCTGGATAGTCAGCCTGAAGGACTCGCCAAAGCCTGAAGGACTAATAAAAATATTTTCACAATAGATCCCCTGTGACACCCTGACCCTATGGGTTTCGCCTGCAGGTGTCGGCGCCGATAGAGCGCCGTCTATAGCGCCCTGCACTGTGGCATAGGAACCAAGCCCCACATCAAAATCAGCAGTCAAAGCTGTTTGGGCATTGCAAAAAATTAACAATACGGCCATGCACCAGGCGATTCCAAGATCAAGTATTTTAATTGCGCATCTCTTTTTCATTTATCTCCTTTAAAATTTCTATCATTATTGTTGTTAAGCAATTGATATGTCTTAATGATAAAAACTTGCTTTTTAAAATTATGGGAACAGAACACACAAAACAGGTGCAGGAACCAGACAAACAGCAGCATATAAAGCAACTTTTTACCCCGTTTACCAAAGTCAGTTTAAAATATTCATTCGATTATTTTGCAAAAATCATACTAATTCCATAGAAAGTCAAGAGCTGTATTTAGCCATATTTACAGATATTTAGGGGAGTTTTTTTTCTATGGAATAAATGCAACAATAAGAAAAAAAGTATTTATTTTTAGGCAAATAATTTCATAGTTAAGTACTGGAAAATTACTTTAAAAAATGTTTTCATTTTTTCTCCTCTATATTATTTTTAATCAGATCAAGGCCAAAGTTTGATGGACTCGTAAAAAGTCGAAAATGACAAAATCGCCATTAATAATTTCAGTATGTTACGACTGAAAAAATGACAAAATCGGACTTTTTACAGGTTCATCAAGTTTAGTTTGAAATAAAAAACCAAAAGTGCTTTATTTTGAAAGGCAGGTAAGCTCTCAGCGAAGAAGGAAATATTGTACAAGATTAGAATAAACCCGATTTTGTATAATACGTTAGGGGAGAATACATTGTTAAAAAAAATATTTCAATCAGGGAAACCCTTAGTTTGCATAAAAAATGAAATTTTTTTAATAGACTGAAATATTAGGAAGTTTTTTCATAAGTGATGCGAGAAATGGTTAGATATAATCTACTTTCTCGATGGAAACATGGTGTCAAAAATCTTTTAATTTTCAGATTTGAAATTATACTATATGGGAAAAATCAAAATCAATAGAGCCAAAATCTCATTCAACATAATTGGAGATACAGTAGATTTCGCTCAAAGCCCGGAAAATTATTTTCCAAGAATCTGCTAAAATGTGATGTATATATTATAGAGTGGAGTTTGAATGAATGCCGTTTGACGCTATCTCCGGTCCATATAATTTAACGCCCGCCTCAACTGCCGGAGGCTACTGGCGCCTTTTGTGCTGGGTTTTGCACAAAAGGTGACAGTGGCCGGAGGTCAGATTGCAGACGCTGTTAGGGCCGGTACTATTTATTCTTCACTTTGACGGTCAAATCGGCGCCCTTAACAGGAACGTAAGCCCTAAGTAATCCGTAAAAGTCTTTACCATTAGTGGGTATCCCATTTTTCCCTTCGCCAGAAGGACTCAGGGTAACAGTGTATGTCCCATCAGGGTTTTTCTTGGCGGTATAGGTGGTACTATCGTAAACACCCTTGTCGTTAGGAATAAGTAGCTTATTATCAACGCCATAAATCGTAATGGAAAAATAGCCATTATCATGAACAATGCCTGCCGGTACGGTTAATTCATAAGTCCCTTTACCGCTATAAGGTTTTCCATTCTCATCCTCTAACAGCATGCTGTATCGCACAGTATCAGTGGGAGTGCCTAACTGACCATACATAACACCTGCCGCGCCAACCAGCTCTCCTATATCACCAGATTTTTCACCGAAGACTATATCAGGATTATTGTAATAAGACGGAACTGCTGTGATAATTTTTAAGGCTGCGTTTTCGATTTCAGCTGAAAACTTATACACTTCGCGGCTCATGTCACCTTTACCGCCTTTCATTTTGAGGTGCTTACGCAAGCGTTTCACTTCTTTGAGGTTGTCAACGACCACCATACGAGTAAAAACTAGCCCCTGATCAGTCTCCAACTCGACCACGTTGAAGTCACCCTTGGGTTTTTCTTGCCCTGGTCTCATCAGTAGTATCGGTTTAGCAGGATTTACAATAACAGCAGGAATATTATGCTTCATATCAAAGATAGACACTGAAAAGAATTTTTCATATTGAGGCGTCGTTAGTATGGCCGGGCCCTCTGTAAGGCTAAACCAATTGTACCCATAATCCACTGTTGCTTGAGGGGTGACCACGGTAGAATCTGTAGGGTCAACCAAGCCAGAAAACGTGAACGTCCCTTTTTTATTCTTTTTCAACCAAGCATTCATCATTTTTACTTGTTCTTGGTTGGGGTACTCCTGAATATAATTCTCTACCATATCCCGCACATATCTCCTTGCTTCGGGAATTTCGTAGCTGCCATTTAGCACCGACTCTCCCGGCCGATAGATACGCATGAGAATATTCCAGCCCGCAGTTGTATCTAAGCGGTTATCAACCTTGCCACACAGTGCCCTATACCCGTAGTACACGGTGAATGAACCATCATCGTTAATCTTTGCAGTCGATGAATTGACATTCACATTTTCACTGTTCATATAACCGTTTTTGTTATAAACGGTAATGGACCAGAAGGCCTTATTCTCGGGAACTTGATAGGTAGCTCCCCAGCAAGACTCAACACGGTGATTACCATTGTAATTTAAGTAGGTTGCGTCTTTCTCCTGAAAAAGTCCCCAGGCAGCGACTGCGGCAAGATGGCGGGTTTTCTCATTAACTTTTCCTCGCGCGCCCATCATATTTTTATAGCTTTTATTCTTCGCGCTTTCTTTTTCATATTGAGTTCGCAAGGCATTCAGAGACGTTATTTCCCATTGAAATTTAGGAAATGGGTCCGCTGATGTTGCATTAACAACGAATTGGTCTTGCAGCTTATGAATTGCCGCTAACTCTTCAGGGTCTTTTGCATCAAATACCTGCACACGAAAAATCAACATTACATATTTTGTGTCTACTGGAATTTTATGCACGCCGGGCTTGTAGAATATTGCGGGTGTATAGTGGTCATTATCAACAACATAGATAGAGACATAACGATTATCAGGCACTTCAGGGAAGTTAATCGTAGCCCCACCTTCGGTATCGACAATGGCTACAGAGTAGAGAGTATCCCTATTCATGCGGATGACTGTCTGCATATCAAGCGCTGTTACATCACGATTATGATAAACCTTATTCACTTCCCCTATGTGATGTAGGTTTTCTGAAAACATTCGATCCGTTTCAGCTCAAATAAAGGTGTCGGCTGTAACCTTTAAATTTTCTTTTGAAAAAGCTATAGAGGGAATTAAAATCAATGCCACCAGCCCTTGGATAAGTAAGTTTCTTGCTCTCAATGTATTCTCCTTAAAAAAACATGTTATTTTATAGTGATTCGACATGAATTCATCAGCATTAGCTGACATTATACTTATTGTCTCGCTCTATATTCTGATTTGTAAGCCTTAACTTCAAATTAGCCGAGACGTCGCTTCCCCTAACAATA
The DNA here is from genome assembly GCF_055382125.1 of Desulfoconvexum algidum. Taxonomy (NCBI): domain Bacteria; kingdom Pseudomonadati; phylum Thermodesulfobacteriota; class Desulfobacteria; order Desulfobacterales; family Desulfobacteraceae; genus Desulfoconvexum; species Desulfoconvexum algidum. Next base: position 2,716,213 of record NZ_AP042394.1, read on the forward strand.
AACTTACCAGTTTTTTTCTGTATAACTCCGCTTGTCGGATAACATACAGATTGCTATCAGACAGATATGGGAATTACAACAAACTTTTTAAAAAAATCTTACTTTCTAACAGCATAACACTCAAATCGACGGGATAAACAGAAACCGTATAATTCCATTTTTTGAATTCAAATATATGGGAACGGGCATGGTCAAATGAATCAAGGTCGAAACCGAGGGACCACGTTGTGTGATTACAGCTTCTCTATGATAGCCTTAATAAGCTCTATGATAGCGATAACCAACTGTATCACGGTTGTGTACCTTAACATAAGAATACTCCCTTAGTTAAGGTCCAAGCGCTTAGACCCAATTAAAGGTGAAAGCTTTTTTACATACCCTTGCGAGGTACAACCCCTTTGCTTTGATCAGAAGCTTAGAGGATTCAGACAAGACTGCCAGGAGACGAGACCTGCAATATTTAGCGTCATTTTTTACACTTGCCCTGTAAGCCGATGTCATCCACCGACCCTGCGACAACCCGATGAGATCGTCTGGCCTACAAGTAGCCCGCGCACTGTCAAGATAGTCTTGTGGTATCCTTTCGGAGACAAGACGTCCTTCCTCACGTAGGAACTGTAGGTTAATCGAATAATACCACACCTTTATTAAACCCTCAAACATTAATATTTAAGGAGAACAAATAGCAAAAGTAACCATTGGTGATCTCAAAATAGGAGACATCAATCCGATTGAGCTCTGCCATATATCCATTCCTTATGCTTCGGATTATGCTTTGTAATGTTCCAGCCATCATTCTGGCTTTTGATTTGGCTAAACTAATGGAACCTGTGCGCAGTGAATACCGTAATTCAGATTTATTGACAAGTTTTCTGACATCTTTGGGGAATTGGAATCGAAAATAATAACCGGATGGTTTCTGGAGAATATAACTTTGATTGGACATAAAAAAACTCCATCTTCTGATGGTAGACCGAGTCGTTTAGTACCCCGGTTTAGTACCCCAACAGAAAAAAGAGTATCTGACCTTCTTAACCATCTCTAAAATACTGATACTATTAGAGATTTGGTGGAGCTGAGGGGGATCGAACTGATCGACTCGAACTCCGCATAACCAGCCAGAATAACTACGAAATTTATATTTGATACCTTTGTCCCACTTGAAAGTGGACAAGCCCAACGGACAAGTATCTGCTGGACAGTACCCGTACAATGATTTCTATACACTGCTTTACCCAGAAAAATCAACCCCCAGTCAAGGGTCAATCCCACATGCTCAAACCAATGCCTTGACAACACCCCTTTAAAATAATAGATACCCCCTTTAAAATTGTACAATTTCAACCGAAATAGGAATGGCACCCAAATTGACCTGTACCAAAACAACCATCATTGAAAAAATATACGAAGAACTTGAGCTGTCTACCTCAGAAGCAAAAGACACAGTCGAACATCTTCTTGAAATCATCAAAGAAACCCTGGCATCTGAAGAAGATATTATGATATCAGGCTTTGGTAAATTCCAGGTCAATGAGAAAGCACCTCGTAAGGGGAGGAACCCGGCAAAGGGAGAACCCATGATGCTGAAGAAAAGACGGGTTGTGACTTTTAAATGTGCTGGGATATTGCGGGATAAGATTAATGGGGAGGATGGAGATTGAACCAGGATTAAGATCCAGAGTTTGTGGACTTGCTTGGGCAATGTCACCCCCAAATCTCAACGGCATCAGTCCACCCTGCCCTTCCCGGAAAAATCAAACCCTATCCAAGGGCCATTTCAAATGCTTGTTTCCCTTTTAGCAGCAGAATCCAGAGTAGACTCATGGAGTAGAAGATATTTATGCCCCTTCTGTGGGAAAAGTCATAGGTTATCCTTGGTTGACTTGAAAAGTAGGAGCTGAACAAGGGCAAATATCCGGCAAACAAAAAGATAATACCACTTCACCTGCCAAAACCATATCAGTATTATATTATTCCGCTGACAATTACGGGGAAGCATTAACAGCTGTCATGGATTCATTCTGATATAATAAGATCTGGGTTGAGTTATTACCCGTAACACACAGTCAATTTTCTATAAAGAGTGGTGTTCAGAAAAAATCCGAATCGGAATGTTAATAATGTATAATCTGCCTGTAGTCTCTATAACCGAAAAACATTCAAATTTTATTCACCAAAAACAAACCGTTTCTAAGGGTTTCCCCTATTGACAAATTTTAAATGCTTTTCTATTTTACTTTCAAAGTAAACATTCCTTTTGCAATCAATGGTTTCCAACTCAATCTGCTTCCTTAAATAATGTGGACCTGATTTTTCAGCTGGCTGTTCTTGCTATACAGGCATCTTTTTTAGAAAGAACTGAGATAAAAGACTTTGTTTTTCAAGCCGTATTTTACTGGCTTGGATGGTTAAGGCGAATCTAGAAAAATAAAAAGTCCGCAAATCGGTTTGTGCGATTTTGCATGATTCGGGTTTGCCTTGAAATTTTGTTTCAATTTTAACAAAGGAGGAATTTATAGGATGAAACGCTTACTATTGTTGATGTTTATTTGTCTTGTCATTTCGTCTCAGGTTTTTGCCGAATGCTTGACAACGGTTTCCGGAACCATTGATGGGGAAACCTGGACCCTTGAAGGATCGCCCTATTGTGTGGATGGGGATCTTGCTGTGGTGGATCTGACCATAGAGCCGGGGGTCAGGGTTGAATTTTCAGGTAATTATGTCATGTCAGTCACCGGTGTCTTGGCCGCTGTGGGTACTGACAGCCTGCCGATTGTTTTCACAAAAGTGACCGATACCAGCGGATGGCAGGGAATTTTATTTGACCACACGCCTGCTGGGTCCCAACTAAAGCACTGCCAGGTCGAGTATTCGTTGAACCACGGGTTGCGGCTACTGGACAGTGTGCAGACTATTGAAAGCTGTACCTTTTCCGACAACCAGTCTTCAACAGGCGGCGCAGGTATTCGTATTTCAATGGCCTCGGCCAGCAATGGGATGACCATCAAACACTGCACTATTAGCAGCAATACAGCACAAGCTCACGGCGGTGGTATTTTTATTGACTCGTCAGCCAGCATTGGCCTGGAAGACTGCTATATCAGCGGAAACAATACTACCACCAGCGTTGATGCAGAATATTACGGCGGCGGTATTTATGTAGCTTCGACGGGGCAACAGCTTGTTCTGGAGCGTTGTATTATAGCAGATAATTTTGCATATTCCCGAGATACTAGTGGCTCTGGTGATGATGCTTATAGTTGCGGTGGGGGTATTTATATTAGCAAAGGCACATGTCTTATAAAAACCAGCAGGATCAATTCAAACGAAGCCTATGCATATGCATCTGATAAAAGAAGCGCCTATGGAGGAGGAATCTATCTTCGTCAGGGGACTGCCGAAATAGTCAACACCATTATTTCCAGTAACTCATGCACAGGTACCTACCGGCAGCACGGCAGTGGAATTTATACACATTCTGGGACGATTTCTCTTGTAAACAGCACGGTTGCATACAACACTGCCGAAGGGGTGAGAAATAACGGTGGTATTGTCACGGCAGTCAATTCCATTGTCTACAACAATTCCGTGGGGGAGGTTATGGGAACGGCATGGATCGATTATTCCCTTGTCAAAGGCGGGTTCCCATCAGGAGAAGGGATTTTGGACTGCAACCCCCGGTTTGAAAGTGTGTTGAACCTGAAAATCAGGCCGGACTCCTGTTGTGTGGATGCCGGGGAATCCTATGCCATGCAGGATTTGTGTATTGGTGATTATGGTCCTTCTTTCGGGACTAACGCAAACGATATCGGTGCCCATGGCGGTCCTGGGGCCTGTGGCTGGTGTGCAGATACTGGGTGCCCTGAATCCCCACCACCCATTGCAGACCTTGATGGAGACAACGATGTGGATGCTGTTGATCTGAGTATTTTTTCAGGGAGTTATGGTAGGTCCCTTTAACAACTTATAATGGTATTTATCAGGTCACAGGGACAGAACGGCTTGTGGGTGTTATGGCGTTTTTTCCATCAGATTAAATCGGAATTCAATTGCGCCCACAGCCGTATTCACTTCGTTATGGCAGTGGTAGCTTCGTTCAACACCTTTTGAATAATAACAATGTAATCAGCGACAATGGTAGTGGTTCATTGATGGTGCCATATTTCAGTCTGGGAACATCTCCTAATGCATACAGAAAGGCCGAGGAGTCCGCAAGCGAGAAACCATATTGAGCTTGGTATTGGTGTGGTGATCAATAATACAGGGGGGACAATGATTATGGGGATAAGCGGTTCCGCATTTACATTCGTCACAATGAAACCTTGCCCTGGATTAGTTGAGTCGTATGGCTCAAGGTTTACTCCATCATGGATGGTGACAACCATGGGGTTGAATAAATTAGCGGTGCCTTCACCTCCCAAATATCCGTTGTGATCATAATAAGACACTTCAACAAATTTGGGCCGAGCTTGATTGTTCACATATGGTGCCAATGCTGTGGGATTAACAGGTGACCACACACCCAGGTTAAACTCGATAGTTTCGCCTGGTGAGACAGCTGTGTTTGCATTGCTATTTGAATTGCTCTGGAACTCAAAGAAACTCTCATAATAATACCCACCATCAATAGAATAGGGTGACAGATATATGTCTCGATCCGATGAGCTTTCATTAGTGATGGTTATTGCGACATCCCAAGAATCAGCTGATAAAATATTAAGATCATGAACAACGTAGTCCCAAGACCAGTCCACAACCATAAGAATATTGCCGTCTAAGTCTTGTACCATGCCAGCGGTAGCACCTTGTGGGTTCCAGATGAAAATCAAAAAACTGAATATAAATACTGCGGTGAACCTGCGTAATGTCTGCATAGCATATCCTTTCTGTGAGGACATATGATTTTTTGTAATGATGGTGCTTCTTAAAAAATGAAAGTATGACTACGCATTTTCATATCCAAGAAGACATTCAATGTCAACCAGAATAACACAATGATCTCAAGGTGAGCCGATTCTAACAGTCTACCCATTATTATCGTAAGATGTCCTGTTAATGGGATAAATCGGAGTCATCTGCGGCAACTGCATCAATCAAAGGCATTAAAAGCTGTGTATTATCATGAGTAGACCTTTCCCCTTTCCCATGATCAGATTGCCTGTGGTGTACAAAAATAAAAAGTCCACATTACCACTTGGGAAAAAAGCAGATTTACACTGCCACTCATGTGGAATGAAGATTGCTGGCACAGGGCTTTGTACACTTCCAAAGATTGCATCCGTAAACCCAGTGGGAAAAAAATGAGCAGTTTATTAAAACTCAATGTCCTGAATCAGGAAATGGTGGCAAGCAGATTACAATTAACACAAAAGCCATTGAATTTATAGTGCTTCACTTAGGAAAAGAGTTGTCCTTTAGGGTCAAAGAGATAATAGTGAAGGGAAATATTAACCTGGAACAGGAGAAAATCTAATGGACTTGATAAAAAATTGGCTGGGGCGTGTTTTAACTTTGGGCATTTTTCTGGTGATGATTGGGTGCGGTGGCTCATCAACCCATCTGGTTGAATCCTGGCAGGAACCTGGATTTGATGACAAACCCCTGGGGAAGATTCTTGTTCTCGGGGTCTTTAACGAAGACGAGTCCCGTCAGCTTTATGAGAATGGTGTTGTAAATGCCCTTGAGGATAACGGAAAGACAGCCGTTGCCGGGTATACTCTCATGCCTAATGTGGAGGATTATGACGAAAAAGAAGATATCATTGCTGCCTTGGAAAAATCCAATGCTGATGCCGTGATGATTGCTACCTTAGTGGGGTTTGAGCAAAAGGACAACTATCGGGCACCCCAGGCAGCTTATATTCCAACTATGGGCTGGGGGCATGGGATGTCTGACTATTATGCCGTGTCCTATAGCAGGGTGTATGACCACGGATATACCGTGAATAAGTCCACTGTGAAACTTGAAATCACGGTATTCTCTGCTAAAACCAAAAAAATGATATGGGCTGGGGCCACTAAGAGTGTGAATCAGAAATCCAGTGGAGAATTGGTCAAGAATGTGTCAGGACTCATTGTGGAGGATCTGAAAAAGGACGGTTTTCTTTAACCGCTTAAAAGACCTGCTTACTCTCAATCCAGATACCAGTATTGTGATGTACATAACAATCTTGAACGGCTGAATCCCCCTTTCACAGCATAATAAATTAGGTCTATTAGTAGTGGTATATATAATTTGTTATGGTACATATTCTTATCTTAAATTTCATAATAGATATTCTAATCTATCTATATGGGAGGGGGATGATCCCAAATCATAAACTGCTTCCCAGGTATATTACGTATGGATAATTCAGATTAGGTATACTCTGGTTTACCTTTACCTTTACCTTTGTTTATATTTCATAAACTGGTTAAAGAGCTTATGGTAAATTCCATATTCACCATCTTCAGACTCTATTTCCAGGAGTTCAGGTAAAGATAAATTACATGGTCCTGGTAAATAGTCTGGATCATCTGTCTTTTCTTGTTTCTGTCTTACTTCAATGGAGTTGTATTTCAGTTCAATTTCAATATCAATATTTACCTCTAATATTTCTTTAAAGGCTTTATTCATGGTATCCTTCAGCTCTTGTTCCAAACCATGATGGATGATAAAGCTGTCATGGACTGGGAGTATAGGGTATCCCATGTTGGAAAAGTGTACCAGGACTTGCTCTGCCATCTGGGAATCAATGTTTTGGAGTTTTATACCAATCCCTGTAAAAAAATACTGTTTGATCTGATGATGCTTCTTTTCAAATGCATCCATAAGTGGGTACAGATCTTCAGCCCTTGTAGATGGTACTTCTTTTGGAAGCTCAAGAGTCTTAGCCATACGGACAGCACTGTATATTGCCCTTCTGGCTTCATCACGGCTCTTTGAATTTAGCAGTACCAGTTGTAGCCTTTTAACAAAATCCCTGAAGGTTTTATCATTTGAATACCCTGGTAAGTGGTACACATCTCCTTCAGGTGCTTTCTTTTCTTCAAGTGCATAAAGCAGATGGATATGCTGTCCAGAGTAGTCACATTCAACCACATCTTTGCCATTGAGGCGGATGTACTGCCTGTATTCCTTGGGAAGACTCTGCCAGAATCCACTATAGAATCTGCCACCATCAGCAAATGTACCATTGTTAAAGACTCTCCTATTCCATTTCCTGGTAAGATCCGCCACCCCTTTGCTTGAACCTTTCTTTCCCATACGGATGAACAGCTTTTTGTAACTGTCATCAGGGATGTAAGGGAAAATTGCATGTTTTTCATTATTCCGGTTAATCAGTCTGAGATTCTTTTTCATTCCAAGGGTATCTTCTGTTTCCTTGTAATCAATCTCTTCATATGGATCGTCTTTCTTTATCTTTTTTTTCCGTAATATAACGGTAGGGTTGTTGGCTTCATCCCAATCCCAGATGTACATACCCACTTCAATCTTGAAATCCTTTATTAAACGATCAATAAGCTTTTTGGTAGCCCTGATCCTTGGTAGCCTGATATTCTTTTTACCTGGGTGGTGTTCAATGTATCCGTATTTTTCCAGGTATCTGACGACATTAAGGGTGACATCATAGCTAAGATGAATCTTTCCATACCGTCCCTTGGGACTATAATCATTTCCGTTCTTGGAATAAGTGAGATACATTTCTGGATTCACAACGTCTGCAACAAGCAGATCCAGAATGAATATTCTGATATGGTCCCTGTACTTCTTTGCATATCGTTTGACGTTATATTCTGCACTGATTTCTTTGTAAAAAAAGTCCAAGCCGTCTTTTACCTGTGGATACCTGCCTGCTCTTCTGGCATAAATATCCCTGGAATAATTCAGCTCCTCAGCTTTTTTCTTTACTTCCTCCTTGGTCAGTCCCCCTTCTTTCTCCATCCTATACCTTTCTATATATACCCGGCTGCGCCGGGGCGTCATGCTCCATTTTTATAATTGTCCAGGATTTTATATCATTGTCGCACAGGTATTGTCACGGTTTACCCATTAATATTGTGGTTTCCAATGGGATAAAAACGGAATGGCAGCTGTAATGGCATCAACCAACTGTATATTATCACGGGTAGACCTTGGTGTTTTATGTTTCTATGCGTAGAAACACTAATGATTTCAAGTGTCGGCATATAAAGAACCATATTGACAGCTACAATGTAGCTAAATTATTTACCAGACTATTTCTGCCGATGTAGGATACCTCTGACAGTATTCCCGGTAAATGGTTTACCATTGGCTGCTGCATAACCCTGTTCATTGAGTTCTGCTGCAACCTGATCATAGGTCTTTCCTTTCCCACCTTTCCGTTTTCTTCTGAGCCGTCTGATCTCTTTGAGTATGATCACCCCTTCCGCAGTGTCCTTGTACCCCTTCCTGCCTTCACACTTGCCATTCTGTTCCCTTTTCTGCTCTCTGGCAGTCCTTAACTTTTTGACCAGGAGGGATTTATCCAGCTCTGCAAAAACACCCTGTATCTGAACCATGGCCTTTTTCATTGGGTCTGAATTCATGGCATCAGTGATATTCTCTCCTGTATTGGCAGCAATGAGGTGGATACCTTTGGATGCCAGGTAGATCAGCAACTGTTCCTGTATCCTGTATTCCCTGGCAAGCCTGTCTAAAGACTCAACAATGATCGTATTTACACCATTCTTCAGGATAGCAGCTACCATCAGGGCAAACTCCTGGCGGTCTTCTTCCCCTGTGGTGCCTGAAACCTGTTCTTGGAATACCTGCTGCACTTTATATCCCTGTTGTGAGCAGAAGGCAGTAACTGACTCAAGCTGCCGCTCAAATCCAGATCCATCGAGTTGACCTTTTCCCGACACCCTCAGATATGCAAATACTTCCATGGTGATCCACCTCCATTTTTGTTTCATTTGGTAAAATATGGATACAGGGGAAATGGGAATCAGTCAAGATAAATGTTATGAATTCTAAAGAATAAATAACGAATAATCACTGTGATAATCTTGTGTGTTGGCTTTACATTGTTTTTATGTTTGGATTGTTATGCACATTACAGCGCTTTTGTAGTGTACATTATCCTAAAATTTGTACATACATCAGTGGAGAAAATGTTTTACAGGGTGATTTAATATTGCTAATAGCAGGAAGACAAACTTTGTAACTAAAAGGAAAAAAATGCCAAGAAGACTTACTCAAACGAAATCTGGTACTCACCAAGCGATGAAAAACACTTCCTTTGAAAGTAGGGTTATTAGCTGGCTAATGCAAGATGGCTGGCAAGTTTTTACCCCAGTATTGGATAATGGACATCAGACAGACATTCTAATATCGGACGGTCCGAATTACTTCAGGATTCAAGTCAAAACCGTGGAAGCTTCTGGGGATGACCATATCGTTCACAACAAATGGGAACAAAGCAATGTTGATGTGGTTGTCTTTTTTGCCAGGAATTCAAACTGGGGAGTGATCACCACGGCTTTTAAGGAGGCAAAACGACCATTGAATTTTGAGGGACACAGAAAATTTCTCCAGAGTAAGAAAGAATTCCTAAAAGAGTTTCATCAGATTTAATTCTCCTGAGATGATTGGGAAATATCCATTCATATTTCATTTGTAATGAACACTACAATGCCATCAGATAAACTGAGTGAACCAGGGTGTTTTATACTGTTGGACTGGGATTGTTTAAAGTTCTATTCTGAGTTTGCTTTACTGAGTAAACCCTGTAAGGTACTTGACGATGTGCCGAATTAAAATAAAAAAAGATATGGAAAAAAACTTAATTTTTTAAGGACAGGTGCTGCATGGAAGATTCTATCTTTATTGAAGTACTAAAGTATGGGGCACAAAAAGGAATAGAAGGCTTAACGGTAGAAGAACTCTATGTTTGGGGTTCTGAACATGGTTATCTTGAGCTTGATGGCTATTTAGACCCTGATGTGGAAGACGTAGACCAGCAGATAAAAAGGTTTGCATTTAAAAACTTATTTTTAGAGTGCTTTCAACAAAGCAATTATGCTCATGGAGCAAAATCGAAAACGACCTATGTGCTCAAAAATGAATACTATTTTAGGCTTATAGAATACCGAGAACTCCAGGAAAGCAGAACAGCAGCAAGGTCAGCTAATAAAAATTCAATGTGGGCAATCGGGATATCTGTTGCGGCAATAATCGTCAGTGCAGTTCTAACCTTCGCTCAATTGAATACCCCTACCACAATAAACAAATCTGATTTACAAGCATTGATTAATTCCAATGCACCTGCAAATGTTCAAAGAGAGGTTAAACTTGATAGCTTGCAGATGGCACAGATCCTTTCTGCTATCGGTTATGATCAGTCCAACTCCAGGACAAAAAAGAAAAAAGCTATCAATCAAGGCCAAGAAGTTTCACATCATGAGCTTATTAATCAATATTTTGAAGATAATTAGGATAGGCAGCAGGGCAAACTTTATAAATCCTGACTGCCCCTCTGTATGAATACCTCTGCATTATCCCCCATCATTTCCAGAAGCAGACAAGGAACCTGGATAAATGAAAGTGCCTTAGGCCAGATTCAACACAATCACAATAGTCTTCCTGCCTATTTTATCCCGCTTAGATGTTTCCCTATGGGGTAGTAGTATCCCTTTCCTGTCAAATGAAATTACAATAAGGCACAAGCACTGTTTAGAGCTGTTAATTTTGATATCCAAACAATATTCCCAGTGTTTATGGATAAGGATCATTGTCCTGTTGGGTATACTAATCCCCTGGTGAACTCGTTCAGCTTCTACTTTCATGACAACCAGGGTTATCGGAGCATGGGCAAATGCAAGGGCTTTGTGGATTATTCTTGGGTAGACTGGTGACTGGATGTCAATTTTATAGGTGACTGGGGGGGCCATGCGACCCACCCCAACCATGCTTCTGGGTAGACCGCCCATCTGTGTTATAGATAATACCGTAGGCAGAAACTTTGATGGAATTCCTATAGGGGAGTTTATCCGGGTATACTGTGGCCATAGTCAGTATATTTTTTTTAGCAATTCTTGGGGAATAGACAATTGCTGGGATCGGCTTCAATATAAGGGAAATGTGGGGAAAAAAGTATCGAAATTGTATTACATAAAATACATAAATTTTAGTACATTAATTCCCCAATCTTTGCGTGAATTCAATTCATTTAACAAGTGATATTAAGTAATGTAGATAATTTAATTTAAATAACATGGGGTTAACATTTTGTATCAGTCTATGATCAATACTGGCTTGATTCTTGCTAATTACCAGCTCGAATTGATGAAAAGCCAAAATTGGTGTGAACCAGTGACGGAAAGCCAAAGGGTCTCACGGTGAGACAGCCTGGTTGCCATTGACTAATACAAAAGGACTTATATGAAAAAGCTGTTTAGTTTTTTAGCAGGGGTATTATTAGTATTTACGGTTGCAGGTACTGCAAGTGCGTTAACATTTACAGAGACAAAAATTTTAAATGTAACATTGGCAGAAGGTATAATTGCAGGTATTGCGCATCCTTCTTCACTAACCTATAACCATAGCACACCGAGTGATTTTGAGGTCCCGTGGGACATCGTCAACTCTGCAGAGTTGACGGTAAGCGGTTATTGGATAAAGGGAAATAATGATTCTGTTGCCATAGAAGGCACTGTTATCGGCACCTTAACCCCAGGTGGAAGTCACGGTTCCTATATAGAAACCCATGGATCTTTTTGGGTGTGGAACTGGGAAACCATAAGCTGGGATACACCCTCAATAAGTACTTTTGGAATTGAAACTGCTTTTAGTACATGGGCTACAGGGGAGGATCTTTCAGTAACGATTACAGCCACTGGGGATTTTGAGGGTGCTTTAAATTTAAAAAATTCTGTCTTTACTTTAGATTATGAAAATGGAATGGCGCCAGTACCCGAACCAGCCACAATGATTCTTTTTGGTATCGGCCTCTTGGGCCTCGCCGGAGTATCCAGAAAAAAACAATAGCATCAAGCAATAGCACATTATTGAAAAGGCAGGGTCAGAAATGATTCTGCCTTTTTTATTGAGGGAAATCATATGTAACACCCATGATCCCCCGCATAAGCCTGCCAGATCAATACTTTTACTTTGTCCTTTACCAAAATATTTATTATAGCTACCAGTCTTATAGAGAATACAGTACACCCGGTATTATGAGAAATTGGACGCAACCATCTGGGCAATTTTTTTATGATTGTGACCAGAATAAATACTGGATGTTTCTGGGTAAACTGTTTTTCCTGTGATGGAGCATCAATAAATATTGTAATACCCGAGTTGACTGGTTTTGTGCTTCTGCTCTATCTCCAATTATTTATCGGGGAACCGATTTATTTAAAAATGCCTTGTACCAGATGAATTTCACATCAAAGGCTAAAACTTTCAGAAGTTTGAAAAGGTTTATGAAAACAACAGTGTAAAATACCACAATCTTATTACATTTTTTACATATCTTATCACATTTATACCCCATTTTTAATGAATTTGTATTTTTCTATTAATCTGGAACTTATTTATCCGAAATTTATATAAATTAAATCAATGCCTTAAAAATATTATGATTTTGATTATATTGTAGGAATATATATTGCATAAACATAGTAAGACAGAGCCAAAGGGTCTCAAGGGGAGAAAGCCTGGTTACAAAGTTAAAATAAATTTAAGGAGATACTACCTGTGAAACAACTATTCATGATTATTTGTTCTTTTTTATTATTGTGCGCAAGTGTCAATGCATCAACTATTATTCAAAATGGTGATTTGGGATACTATAATTTTTCTTTAGGAAGGACTCTCGACGGTTCATTTGCTACTGCAGGCGACCCAACTTCTATTAACATACCCCTTCCAGACTTATCTGCGGCAAGCTCATCTTTAGGAGCCTGGTTAACAGATCCTGGAAGTTTAAGTACTGACACTAACTGGAGTAATCAGATCATTCCTGGAGATTGGCAAGTGAATGATGAAACAGCTATTGTTTATGAATTTAGCGGTGGATACGATAATGTGTCTGCATTATTTGGAGTAGATAATGGTATTTTCGTCTGGCTCGATGGAGTTTACCAAAATGGTTGGATGAATAGCGGTTCTTCTTATCAATGGGAATACAGTCTTGATATTGGTTCTTTATCTGCTGGAACTCATTATCTACAAGTTTTAAGAGAAGACCATGGTGGCGGCACTGGTTATGACATTCTTGTCACAGGAAATCCAGTACCCGAGCCAGCAACAATGTTCCTCTTTGGCATTGGCCTTTTAGGTCTTGCAGGAGTCAGCAGAAGAAAATAATAATAAAAAGTTTTTATAGAATCAGCTTTAGAGGCAGGGTCATTCATTTGGCCCTGCCTTTTTCGCTTTTATCGGCCTATTCCTCTCTAAATTCAGATTAATCCATATGAGCCAGGCACCGAATCAAAACCCACTTCCCGGGATTCAACTCTTTAATATATAAAAAACACAGCAGCATTTCCCGCTTATTTAGTCGGTCTACTCAGCAAAACACACCATCAGCAAGCTCCACAACCTTGTGATAAATAACACAGGCACTTGGCAAACTATGGATATCAAAGATCTGGTCATCTTAAATGGCGATAATGTACCAACCACCACCAGCTTAAAAGTTGCAGAAAGTTTTGGGAAAGAACATAAAGATGTGATGAGGTCCATTCGTACCATTATTCCTGTCTTGAAAGCGAACGAAATAGACGGGTGCAATTTTGCGCTGGTCTCTTATCTTGGTGGAAACAATGTGGATCGCCCCATGTACCAGATGGATCGCAAAGCATATTCCCAATTGGTCATGAGTTTTACCGGGGAGAAAGCAACAGTCTTCAAGGCCAAATTCAATAACGCATTCTTTGCCATGGAAGAGGAACTGAATAAACCTAAAGAAAATACCTGGGAAATCCCCCAAACTCTATCACAGGCATTGCTGTTAGCTGGAAGACAGGCTGAAAAGATTGAAGTGGATGCACCCAAAGTTGAAGCATATGATTCTTTCCTGAACTTGGAAGATACTTTTCTTTATACAGAGGGCTTTAAAATGATCAAGCTGCATCCTAATGCCCATTACAAAGACAATGTTCCAACTTTTTAGGGTATGGGGGGGCGTTGAAGCATGGGGGTGCAGGTGCCGCCAGGCAGTGGTACATCCGAGTTCATATAGGGGGTAACACACAGGTTTCCCCATATATTTTTTATAATAATTATGATGGACTGATTGTGGGGTTTGGTTGGGGCAATGATCATTCGATTGGCAGCGAAGCTGCCCTGGGTAGACTCTGAAAATAACAGGCAAGTTTAATCAAAACTAAGGGTTTCCCTGATTGACAATGCTTAGATGTGCAGATATCTTTATAAAAAAAATCGTAGATCAGCCTCATTCTTACTGCTTATTGTTTTGTAACTTATTTTTCGGTCCTAATAAAAATTGCACATATTTTTTATTTTTAAATGCAATTAAGGCGGAGGTCCATATGAGCATACCAAGGTCTGGTATTGACTCCAGAAGCAATATTAATCGTAGAAAACTGAACATTGATCAGGTTACTTCAGAAAGGCGAAAATTTGAAAGACGGATTTCAGGGGAGCGTCGGGAAAGCTGGGTGAGATCCTCGGATTGGAGTTCGTATGATCTACAGAGTAAAAACCGATATCTCTGGTCAATCATGAAAGAGTAGAAGGTCTTACAACCCGAAGTGTAATCTCTGGTGGGTGCAAACTGCGACAGGAGGTGTAAGCAATGGGAATTAATACGATCACTCAAGCCTTTGAGAAGACCGAAAGGGAAAAAGAGGGAAAAATAAAAATATATAAGATAATGTTGTGTCTATCTTTAGGACTGAACATAATTCTAATAGTTCTTATCCTCTTGGGGATCATATGACACCAGTTGAAAATGGTAATGATCCCTGCCCTGTCTATATTGGAATCCCAGTCCAAAATGCCCTCCCTGAGCGAAAAGTTTTAATGATCATGGGTAGACGGTTGGGCTTTTTACAAAGGAGGACCGTTTTCCTGCTGGCACATGTGACTGGATGGGTATACTCGATATTTTTCCGATGATCCAGCTGCTGCCATGTATTCAGATTAGTGGTTGTATCTGCAACATAAAGCTTGAAAGGCCTATGATACCAAATCCAAGCAGGGCTTTAAGTCAATAAAGAAAATCTATATTTCTGCTCAAGACCAGACAGAGTATGTATTAAAAACACAATAATTATAACCTTTTTTACATAAATACGCACTTTTTTTACCAAAATAATTATCAAGAATAGACTGAAAAGGACCAAGAAGCCCTTCGTTAATGGAATGTTACTTGTGGCACTCTTTTTGCTATATCAGTTACTGTTGTGTGCTTATGGACTGAACCATACTGATTCGGAGAAAGAAAAATGAAAAAAGTTGTTGTTGTCGCTGTATTATCCTTTGGTCTACTTTTACCCCCTGTCCTGAGCTGGGTTCATGTCCATATACACAACCTATCAGAACCAACTACTATGCTTATTCTTGGCGTTGGCCTTTTGGCCCTTGCAGGAATCGGTAGAAAACAACTCCAGGAGTTTAATGCACATGAAGAAGAACATATTATTATTAAACAAAGACAAGAGACACTCAACATATGACAGACGGATGTTATCATATCAAACGTATTCCCCTGAAAGAAGGTCTGGGCATGATAGAAGGTTTAGTGGGTATAAACTCTTTGCTTTGACAGAAAATATTCGCCTATCTCGTCAAGGGTGATTAAAATCTTGAACCCGATCTAACAATATAAGTTCTATAGATGTGTAAAATTGATATAAAAATGTGAATCCTCATATTATACGTTATAGAATCCATGTTCCCGCTGTTCACGTCCTTTTCGAGTAGTCCCTGATTTCTTCTCGGTCATGATGATGGCATCTGGATACCTCTTGAACAAAGCTCCTTACTGTATTGTGGGATTCTGGTCATACCCAGTTGGTTGGTTCTTTCACTGGAGAGAAGGCAACCCTGTTCAGAAAAAAATATGCTGATGCATTTGATGCCATGGAAGCAGAACTACTGAAGAAACCAGAAACATCAAAACTCCATGAACTTCCAACGGATAAACTGGTAGAGATTATCTATGCTAGTTTTAAAAAACAGTATGAAGTTGAATCCGGGCGTTTAATAGCAACCGAAAAGAATATTGCCCTGGAGGAAAAAGTTGAAGAGGATGCGCCCAATACGGTCAGACTTGTTGGGATTCCTGTATCAGAAGAGAAAGCCTGCACCTGTGAAAGTATTATGACGCAGAAAGGGTGATGTTTCCACCGCTTTCTTTTTTATTTTGCCAAGTTAACTATTTGATAACATATTTGCTGCGTTTCAGGTGTTCCAGGTTGATCCCATAATCCAGATGACCCACAAGATCCTTGTATAGCTTGGTGGGGAAACCCCTTTTTGCATAAGTATCAAAGGTAACAGATCCCTCAGAATGTCCCATTAGGGCTTTTAGACTGTGATCATTGATATCATTATGTGCCAGGTTTGTGGCAAAACTATGGCGAAAACTATGGAAGACTTTGCCAGATTCTTTGGCAATCCCAACAGATTGTTTGTATCGTTCATTGAACCACCTGCTGACATTTTTCCCGTAACCATCCCTGCCAGGAGGCAATTCCATGAAGAATCTTTCATCCCCTTTCTGTATTAACTGCCCTACCCTTTTAATAATCCCCAAATCTTCTAACAGGAATGGGTGCAAGGGAATCAGTCTGTGACTGGCAAGGTTTTTAAGCCGTTTATCTTCAGAATCTTCGTTGATATTAATACACCAGACACCTTCATATTGTTGGAAATCTGATAAATAAAGCTGTGCTATCTCATTCAGCCTGGCACCTGTGAACAGGGCCATTATGGGAGTCCAGAATTGATATGGCTGTTTAAAAGTATCCTGCTTGTACTGGTCAGAGTTAAAAATATTTACCAGATCTGCCTTATCAAAGATCTCCCTGGCATCAGCATTCCTTTTGTTAATCTTCATTTTCAGGCCAATGGCAGGGTTCTTGTCCATCTCTTCGTTATTAACCGCAAAATCAAAGAGTGTAATAGCCCTGCCCATATATTTATTGTAGGTGTGGGCTTTTATTGTTTCCTCTGGCTTCATTGCCAGAACTTCATGGATGGTTTTGTTTTTATATTGTATGATTTGGGTCATATTGGGGGGCAATCCCCATAGAGCTTTTTGATATTCCACCATCATGGTCCTGTTCATGGAATTTATGCGAACATCTCCAAAAAATTCCACCAGTAGATTCATACTGGATTCGACTTCCCCTCTGGTCTTCTCAGTCCACTTTTTTTCTTGTTCCCCTTTTTCAAAGAAGCCAGACATGATCTGGCTGATGGTTTTAGGGGTTTTTACAGGTTCCTGTTTGGGATTTTGGGGCAAGTCAGGGGAAGGTAAGTTGTTTTCCAGTACTTTTTCCAGATCATCCGAATATTTACCAGACAATTTCTCCTGTTGGTATTCAAAGCCCTTTATTTCTGCCCTTAAAAGGCCGGAACAGAGTTCCCCATACACAGGTGATCCTTTATCTATATCTGCGTCAGCAATACCCTCGTCCGCTAACAGTTGGGCTGCTATGGGTTCAATATCAGAATAATCCCCTGAGTGTACCTTTGCATTATACTCTGCCTTCTTCCAGTCAAGTACAGTCAAGGTTCCCCTGACGGCATCCTCGTCCGTTTCATACTGATGGTAATCCCGTTCATCAATAAACTGATTGGATATTACAGGCTGATCATACTCCTGAAAAAGCTTGTCCCTGTAAGTTTTGATTATCTGAAGAATCTGGTCATTGGTTAGATTCATACCCCTCCTTATTTTTCTAAATAATAGCTGGATTTGTCCAGCAAGCAGTCTGGCCATGGCTTTGGCCTTGGAAAGATTGCCTGTTTTTAAAGAATATCTCAACTCTTTTCTGGATATGGTGGTTAAAAGGTCTTTGGGAACTGTTATTCTGAAACAATAAGAATATGGGTTTCTGATAAGATAGGTGGGTGAAAAAGTGATGTTCATTTTATCCTCCATCTGCACAAAGTTGTGTAACAAAGTTGTGTAATAGACGAAAGAATGAAAATTTAGGCCTTAGAAACAAAAAAAGCCCCTGCGTTAACAGCGACTTGATTGGATGTTGGTGGAGCTGAGGGGGATCGACTGTATATGACCCAAGCTCCATCCAGGTTGCTGTTATTAAAGCAAATTTTGTATTCGTTCAATTGCCATGCAATCGAAAGTGTATGGGTCAAGGGGATGCTAATCCCAATGGGTTAAATCCATACACCCTACCCTTTTATACTGCTTTACCCAGAAAAATCAAGCCCCAGTCAAGGGTCAATCTTATATGCTTCAACCAATGCCTTGACAACACCCCGTTAAAATAATAGATACCCCCTTTAAAATTGTACAATTTCAACCAAAATAGGAATGTCACCCAAATTGACCTGTACCAAAACAACCATCATTGAAAAAATATACGAAGAACTTGAGCTGTCTACCTCAGAAGCAAAAGACACAGTCGAACATCTTCTTGAAATCATCAAAGAAACCCTGGCATCTGAAGAAGATCTTATGATATCAGGCTTTGGCAAGTTCCAGGTCAATGAGAAAGCACCGCGTAAGGGGAGGAACCCTGCAAAGGGAGAACCTATGATGCTGGAAAAAAGACGGGTTGTGACTTTTAAATGTGCTGGGGTATTACGGGATGAGATTAATGGGGATGATAGAGATTGAACCAAGATTAAGATCCAGAGTTTGTGGACTTGCTTGGGCAATGTCACCCCCAAATCTCAACGGCATCAGTCCACCCTGCCCTTCCCGGAAAAATCAAACCCTATCCAAGGGCCATTTCAGACGCTTGTTTCCCTTTTACCACCTGAATCCAGAGTAGACTCATGGAATAGAAGATCTATATGCCCCTGCTGTGGTAAAAGTCGTAGGTTATCCTGGGTAAACTTGGAAGTAGGAGCTGAGCAAGGGCAAATATCCGGCAAACAAAAAGATAATACCACTTCACCTGCCAAAACCATATCAGCATTATTCCGCTGCCAAATATGGGGAAGCATTAACAGCTGTCATGCAATATGATCCGGGTTCGGACCAAAGCCAGAAGTCTACTCCTGACTCGGTTCAATTTTTTATATTATATAATTTATAGTGGAGAAATGGCTTCTGACGCAGGATTTAGTTCATATAATGTAATTTATAATTAGAGAAAATGGAAAGTAGAAACAAAAAAAGCAGAGCCAAATGAATGACCCTGCCCATATTTTTTGAAATACTAACTATCTTAATTTAAGGCGTCTATCAAAACCGGATCTTCTGTCTTCACCGGATCTTCGTTCTGGGGAATAATCAGAGTATGAAAATATCCGCCGATTGGTTCCTAAACGCCTACCATCGTTATCCTGTAAAAATGGTTTTCCCTTTGTGCTAATTTTATGCATGTTTCTTTCTGTTAATTCCTGCAAGACCTAAAAGGCCGATGCCAAAGAGAATCATTGTGGTAGGTTCGGGTACGGGAGCAATCTTAGAAACAAGAAACATTGTGTCATTGTAATCCCCGTCACCTCCACCAACAATATCTTCAAAGCCGATTAGATAAGCAGAACCCTTGACTGTCCATGATAGCTTAGTTCCGTTGTTATCAGTAAAAATAGTTTCACCTATTAGTTCAGGCAATGCATATGTTGTCATATAGTCAAAGCCATTTGCATTCAAGCTGGTTTCTGAATATAAATAATCAGTTCCATCTGAAAAAAGATAAAAACCGAAATTACTGCCTTCTGTAACAACATTACCAAACTTGTCTCCTGGAAAAGGATTGGCTGCAGTGCCATCACCTAAAAAATCAAAACCAGTACCAGTCCAAAGGTCTGTCCTTACAGCACCAACACCTGGATCAGTATAGATCCCAAGAGTGTTTGTATAACCTGCTGATAAACCAATTACCGCCCAAGGCTCGTTTCCATATTCATCCATATTGTACCAAACTTGATCGTTATTGGTTTGTCTGCTTGCTATATCAGCATTACTAGTATAGCTTGTATCAATTAATAAATTTACAGCCTCAAATAAGTTGGGTGTACCGCCATTATTAGGGATCAGAGGCGCAGCATTAAGGCTTACAGAAATACATATAAACATAATTGTCAATAATAAAATTCTGAATTTTTTCATTTTTTCTCCTTTGTATTTTAGGCAACCAGGCTATCTCCCCATAAGACCCTTTGGCTTTCCGACCCTGCTTCACAACAGGTTTGGCTTTTACAGTTTTTTTTGCAATATTTATGCCATTTCATAAAACTGTAAAACACCTTAACACACGGTATTTACAACAATTTTGCATACTTTTTTCCATAGAAAAAATATTCCCAAAATAAGAAATTGTTTTCCTAAGTGTTTTTACCTATTCATTGATGGGAATCTTTGTTTTTAAAGGCATTAAATGAAATCTCAAACTGTGAAATAAAATTCATAGTAAATCCTGGGTTGACCTTCAGCTTGGGCATAAAATTTTTAAAAAATATACGGACCATTGCCAAAGCATACCCTGATAAACGCCCCTAAAGAGACATTCAATTATATTTGACAAAGCACAATCAAATAAACGAAACACCCATTAAATTTTATTGGAGATAAAAGGAAGGGTATACCCATTCTAATACGATGCTGATTTTGCCCATACATCTTTACCAATGGTAACACCAGTCGAAGGCATATCCAGACTACCCAGAGTAAAGAAGACAAAAAAATCAATCTGACAGACATGTGGAAAGCAGAAGATGGTAAAAATTCCCAAAGACCTGCCGAATGGTTAAGACAGGTTGACACTAAAAAATTCCTGAAATCATTAGGAAAGAAACTCGGTATCCCTGAGAAGGACACCGTGGAAGCAATCAGTGGTGGTGCAGGTGGTGGTGGTGGAACTTATGGGCATTATCAAGTTGCCCTGGCTTATGCCAAATACCTTTCCCCTGAATTTCATATTTGGTGCAATGAAGTTGTCAAGCAGCATATTGAATAGGGTATACCCAATCATAATGGTCATTCCGATATGCAATTTTTTAATGGGGATGACAAATCTGGCTGTTCCTATTTGAGTAATGGCGATTGCTTGGCCTTTACTGGCAGCTGAATACAAGTTCACTCTTGCATATTGGTATCCACTTTTATAAGATGCCAACGGCAATTTGGCAGATACTATTTAATACAGGATTGATACTGAATGAAAAAATGGATAGTTTGCTTTGTGGTGGCTTTTACTTGTCTGTTAGCTCAAGGCGTATGTGCGAACACCGAATACTTGGAAATGTACACAGAACCACCAGACGCAAAGTATGAAGTGATTGGTGAAATTTTCGATGAAGAGCCGATGACAGATATTGAATATACCGTTGTCTTCCTGGTTGGACAGAAATTACAAAGGAAAGCGTCAAGTCTTGGGGCAAACGCATTGATAACTGGCAAGGTTGAAAGAATTTTAAGGGTTAATACAAAGGTAGAAGATTATGACCTCGACCCGTTCAAGGTCATATATAATCTTTCAATATACATGCGAATTAATGCAACCGCAATTAAGGTAGAAAAGACTAAATAAACCAATCTCAGTTGAAAAGAGCTGACCTTACTCCGTCTTCTTGAATCTTATACAGCTTTAAAACAGCACTATCACGTCTACCCATTATCATCGTAGGATGTCCTGTTAATGGGATAAATCGGAATCATCTGCGGCAACTGCATCAATAAAAGGCATTGAAAGCTGTGTATTATCGTGAGTAGACCTTTCCCCCTTTCCCATGATCAGGTTGGCTGTGGTGTATGAAACAGAAAGGTAACATGGCTACTGGGGGAAAAGCAGGTGTACACTGCCACCCATGTGAATTGCAAATACTGGCACAGGTCTTTGTACAACACTTCCAAGGATGGCATCACACTCCGGATGCAAATGACCAAATAACACCAGCATTACAACGGAATGGTCATGAAAACACCCAGTAACAGCGTGATAAGTTAGGTGCCTTAGTAATGGTGTATATATCTACCATAACAATATCCAAATAAATAGTATTGGTATTGGGAAGGGGGATGATCCCAAATCAGAACACTTCCCAGGTATACCCATTAATAATAATATTTCAGATTAATAATAATATTTAAGAATTATCCAATCCATGGGTAAACCGTTACTGTCATGACTTATTACCTTGGTTCTGTTTGTACTTTCTAAACTGATTAAGGAGTTTATTATAAATCCCATATTCACCATCTTCTGATACATCTTCCAGAAGCTCAGGTAATGTTAACTCACAAATATAGGATTCATCACCATCCTGTTTCTGTCTTTCTCTGATAGAATTATATTTCAGATCAATATTGATATTCACAGCAAACATATCTTTAAAGGCTTTATTCATGGTATCCTTCAGCTCTTGTTCTAAACCATGATGGATGATAAAGCTGTCATGGACTGGGAGTATTGGGTATCCCATGTTGGAAAAGTGCAGCAGGACTTGCTCTGCCATCTGGGAATCCAGGAACTGGAGATCAATGCCAGCACCAGTACAGAAGTAATCGCTTATGGGTTCATGTCTTTCTTTAAATGCCGCAATCAGTGGGAATATGTCCTTACCTTTAGTCGTTTGAACTTCCTGTGTTAATTTTACAGCTTTGTCCAGGTGTACTGCACTGTGCATTGCACCCCTGGCTTCTTCGGTATCTGCAGAATTCACGATGGTCAGCAGAAGCTGCTTTACAAAAGCCCTTAGGTCATCACTGTTGGTATACCCTGGAATATCTTGATACACATCCCCTTCTGGCATGGGTAGTTTCTTCATGGCATATAGCATATTGATGTGCAAGCCAGAGTAATCACACTCCACCACGTCTTTGTCATTTAGCCGTATGAACTGCCGATACTCCCGTGGGATGTTCTGCCACCATCCTTCATAAAACCTGCCACCTTGTTTAAATGAGCTGTTGTTGAAAACCCTTTTTATCCCTTTCCTGGTGAAATCAGCCACTCCTTTGCCAGAATCTTTCTGCATCCGGGTAAACATTTCCCTGTAGCCCTTGTTAGGAAGATATAGTAGTACAGCGTGTTTCTCCTGGTTACGGTTTATGATCCTGAGGTTTTGTTTCATTGCAAGGGTTTCTTCTGTATCTTCATATGGGATATCTTTTTTTTCTTCATCCCTAAGGGTCACAGTGGGTAGACTGTCATCCCAGTCCCAAATATACATGCCAACTTCAATCTTGTATTCATCTGCCAGCAATCGGATCAACTTTTCTGTTGCCTGGATTCGGGACAGTCTTCCATAACCAGTTTTCTTGTCGTGGAATCCCTTGTGATGTTCAATGTATCCAGATGTCTCCAGGTACTCGATGACATTTATCGTTACAGCATGATGGAGGTGCATCCTACGGTACCGTTTACCCTTGGCATAATCATTTTTATTCCTGGAATATGTGATGTACATTTCAGGATCAAGCTGGTTGGCAACAAACAGATCCAGCACAAACACCCTGATGTGATGTCTATATTTCTTTTCATTGTCAGAGCGGTTGACATCGTATTCAGCTTTAATCTGTTCGTAAAAAAACTCCAGAGCAGCCATTACTTCAGGATGATTACCAGCCCTTCTGGCATAAATATCCCTGGAGTGGTTCAGCCTTTCGGCTTTATCTGCCTTCTCTTCATCAGTCAATCCCCTTTCTTTCATCATCACATACCTTTCTATATATACCCGGCTGCGCCGGACCATCTGTTCCATTTTGAAACTATCCGGGACCCCTTATATCACAAATGTACGGGTATAATCACGGTTTACCCATTAATATTGTGGTTTCCAATGGGATAAAAACGGAATGGCAGCTGTAATGGCATCAACCAACTGTATATTATCACGGGTAGACCTTGGTGTTTTATGTTTCTATGCGTAGAAACACTAATGATTTCAAGTATAGGTATATAAAGAACCGTATTGACAGCTACAATGTAGCTATATTATTTACCAGGCTATTTCTGCCGATGCAGGATACCTCTGACAGTATTCCCGGTAAATGGTTTACCATTGGCTGCTGCGTAACCCTTCCCCCTTAAATTCAATGGCAACCTGATCGAAAATCTTCTGTTTCATGTCTTTTTATCTTGGGTAGTATGCCAATATCAATGCGGTAAAAAGCTGTAATAGCTCAGAGGTAAGGGCCTTGCTTCACATCTAAAATTATCTCAGAACTGAAAGTGTTCAGTTGTAACTGGTAAAAATGTTATTGGTACAGCTTTTAACTTCCGGGAGATTTTGGTAAGACTGTTACAGAAGTGAAATAGCGTATAAGAATATTTAATGTTTTAGCATCAACATAACGGCTGCTGTTCTTATCGGTGGGAAATCGTCTGTACTTTTTAAATAGGATCACCATTTCCCCGCAGCCCTGTTTTAAATATGGGGGATTGGGTGGGGATCATAGTTCATTCAGATAAACACTCCTGATCTCTTCAGCCTGGATGCAAAGGTAAGCAAGTGTCTGCTTCTGGGTGCTATGGTTGAAACATTCCATTAATACAGGTATCCCGGTCCCAAACGAAACCCTCTGGTGATATCCCCAGGTCTTGCGGAGGGTATGGCTGGCATAATTACCCTTGAGATTAATGGTCTTGCACCACCCTTTAACCATCCTGGATAATGAAGTAGATGTAAGAGGACCGCCTTTTTTCCTTGATTTGAATAGGTAATCATCAGGGTCATAGGGCTGAGATGCAAGGAGATTGGAGACCACATCCTTTACCTGCTGGTTTAATGTGATCCGTCTTGGCTTGCCTGTCTTCTTTTCAATCAGTACCAGTTCATCTGCATTGGCCACCTGCTTTACCTTAATCTTAATAATATCGGATGCTCTCAGATTGGTGTTGATACCCAGGGTAAAAATAGCAAGATCCCTGGGATTGTCGTTGAGTGTCTTTTTAATAGCTTTGATATCCTTTAACTCTCGGATCGGTTCAACCGTTGTTTTCTTTCCAGCATTCATGGGTGTGAGACCTCCTTGTGAATGTAATATTTTAGGCAATATTTGATATAAAACTATCATTGAGTTTTGGGATTGTCAACTGCTATTTTGGAGATAACTGTGGATACCACTGGTAATAGGGCTGATGCAGTGATTTATACTGGGTATATGAATGTCAGCTTTTCTATAAAAGCTTGCATTGGGGTTGAATGCGCAGCAGTGCAAATTTTATAGATTCTGACTGCTCATCCTGTGTAAAAACCTCCGTATTATCCCCCATCATTTCCAGGGGTAGACAAGGAGCATGGACAGATGGATGATTTCTGGGTAGACTTGCCCCCTTTTTACCGGCAAGTTTTTCCTCTTAAACCGAACAAATCATAACGCCTTTCCCATTAATCGCCATTTCAGATTTGGCATTGAACTTGCTTTAGTTATCCTTAGACAAAAAACCAAGGTGATTAATACTGCCTCAAACAAAAAAGGGGAACCATGGATATCAATCCGGATATAAATTATCAAAAACGCGCCATTGATCCGTCACATTTGAACTTGCCGAAACAACATCCAGAAAAGAAGACAGCCGCACCGCATGGGGTGGACAGCAAAATTTCCACGGATACCCCGACTGGCGCATCCACCGTTAGTCTCTCTGAAGAAGGACGCGCGGCATCTGTTACATTTGACTTCAATGCGACAACCGATAATCTCTTAAAACTGGATGCACTCAAAAACTCGAAATCTTTTGCCGAGGGGCATGCCTCCATCTCTTACGAGAATGTAAAAGATCTTCTGGATTAACTTGACCACCAGTTTTTAGGATAGGATCAGATTTGTTAATTGTTCAGTTGCATTGTCTAATAATTTTCATTTGTTCTTCAATTATCCCCCGTTATTCCCAGAAGCATGCAAGGAACCTGGATAAATGGAAGTGCCTTAGGCCAGATTCAGCACAATCACAATAGTCTTCCTGCCTATTTTATCCCGCTTAGGTGTTTCCTTATGGGGTAGTAGTATCTCTTTCCGGTCAAATGAAATTACAATAAGGCACAAGCCCTGTTTAGAGCTGTTAATTTTGATATCCAAACAATATCCCCAGTGTTTATGGATAAAAACCATTGTCCTGTCGGGTAGACCAATCCCCAGGTGAACTCGCTCAGCTTCTACTTTCAGACTAACCAGGGTTATCGGAACATGGGCAAATGAAAGGGCTTTGTGGATGATCCCTGGGTAAACTGTGACTGGATGTCAATTTTATAGGTGACTGGGGGGGCCATGCGACCCACCCCGTCCATGCTTCTGAGTAGACCCCCCATTCGTGTTATAGATAATACCGTAGGCAGAAACTTTGATGAAATTCCTATATGGGAGTTATCCGGGTATACTTTGGTCATAGCCAGTATATTTTTTTTAGCAATTCTTGGGGAATAGACAATTACTGGAATCGGTTTATCTATAAGGGATTTTGGGAAAGAAAGTATTGATAAAGTAGCACAAAAATTACTCCTTTATAACACATTTTTACCACAATACTGCCATGAGTAATATTTATTTTATAAATCGCATTTAGTAGTATCTGTAATGCCCATGCTTATAAGTGGTCTTAACGTTTCCACCAAGCAAGTGTCGCAAAACTGGATCAATTATTGCATAAAATATAAAACATTAATTGACAAAGCCAAATCTGTTGTGAAGCAGAGACGGAAAGCCAAAGGGTCTTATCGGAAGATAGCCAGGTTGTATTGAAATTATTCAGGAGGATCTTATCATGAGGAAATTTTTATTATTGTTATGTGCTCTGTTTTTAGTAACAGGAACTGCCAGTGCTACCACGATAAGTGGCTTTGATTTAAGCTTATTTGATTTTGATGTTGTGAACTATAACACAGTTCAGGCTGATGGACTAGATGGAAAGGCAACTGCTTCAGGTACCAGTAATGGAATAGGGTGGAGTATAAGTCCGACTAATTTATGGTCAGGAAGAACCACTACTGATGGCAGCTTTGCTTTTGATGCCTTAGTTCCTGAATTGACTGATAATCTTCACGTTAGTGGTGATTTTACACTGGTATTTGAACAAACTGTAAGCAGTCTTTTGGTGGCTTTGGATAATGATAATTTGACTGATTCGTTAAATTTTGGAATAGCACCAACAGAGGTTTCAAATTTGTCGGTTACAGGATCACAAATATCATTGTCTAATGGTGCAAAAGGCGGATTAGCATTATTTACGAATGTAAATTCTCTTACTATTTCTCATACAAATAACAATGGTGTATTTGATGGCTTTGATTTTGCGTTTCATGCTACTCCAGTTCCCGAGCCAGCAACAATGCTCCTCTTTGGTCTTGG
Organism: Desulfoconvexum algidum; assembly: GCF_055382125.1. Lineage (NCBI taxonomy): Bacteria > Pseudomonadati > Thermodesulfobacteriota > Desulfobacteria > Desulfobacterales > Desulfobacteraceae > Desulfoconvexum > Desulfoconvexum algidum. The sequence continues at coordinate 2,743,625 of NZ_AP042394.1, forward strand.
CATTCTCGGCCTCGCAGGGGTATCCAGAAAAAAACAATAGCATCAAGCAATAGCACATCATGAAAAAGGCAGGGTCAGAAATGACTCTGTCTTTTTTTTGGGGGAAATCATATGTAACACCTATGACCCCCCGCATAAGCATGCCAGGTCAATACTTTTACTTTGTCCTTTACCAAAAGATTTATTATAGCTACCCGTCTTATAGACAATACTGTACACCCGGTTTTATCAGAAATTGGACGCAGCCATCTGGGCAATCTTTTTATGATTGTGACCAGGATAAATACTGGATGTTTCTGGGTAAACTGTCTTTCCTGTGATGGGGCATCAATAAATATTGTAATACCCGAGTTGACTGGTTTCGTGCTTCTGCTCTATCTCCAATAAAGTTTCATGGGATCTTCATAAATTTTATTATGAATTTTTCCATATAATTGAAGTTCAATTTCACAGCATGGTTTAGATTATTTATTTTAATCATTTATGTGTGTGAATTTTTGTTCATAAGCCTTTTTTTGTCTCGCTCACAAAATACTCTATAAAATCATATTGTTATACATTGAAATAGGTATAAATACTTAGGAATAATATTTCTTAATTCATAACATTTTTTTCTGAGTAAAAAAATTACCAAAAATACCGTAAAAACTATGGTTTAAGTGTTTTGATAGCCTAAAAAAAAGGCATGATTATTGCTTCTTTCCCTTGAGGAGATAGATAAAACCAAACCTGTTGTGAAGTAGGGATGGAGAGCCAAAGGGTTTCATAGGGAGATAACTTGGTTGCGACAAACTATAGCTCGCTAATTTTATTATTTCCAGTTACCTTAACTGAATAATTATAAAAACTCAAACTAAGGAGAACAAAATCTATGAAAAGTATATAAAAAATATTTGTCGGTGGTTTTATCCTGACCAAAATTCTATTAGTGGCTGTAAATCTTTCCCAGACGACTGTTCTGGATTTCGAGTTGAAAAATTAAGAAAGGGGTTTAATTTATGAAAAGCATTCTCCACACGACATTTCTATTGTTATTATTTGTTTTCTTTTTACTACCAAACGCAAATTCGGCAACTAAAATTATAACATTCGAGACAGTTCCAGGCGGGTCGCCAAGCGATAAATTAGCAATTAGCAGCCAATATGAGGCTCTCTATGGAGTTACCTTTAGTACAAGTACTGGAGGAACACCATATCTTGAAAAGAAGGGTTCAGCTGATAGTGGGAATGGATTTTACAACGATACTCGTTCTAATTATGACATAGCAGCTGTTGACTATGAATCAATATTAGGTGACTATTATTTACGTTTGGGAACACAAGATTTCTTATCAAAACCCGTGCCCAGTTTGATAATATCTTATTCAACTCCTGTTTCAGCAGCATCGGCCCAGATATGGGATATTGATGCGAGTCAGAGTGGCTTTGAGCAGTGGATAGTAAAGGCTTACGATTCCGGTAATAGTTTGATAGAAACAATTATTAGCCCAGTAGGTCTACAGCCTTCTGACCCAAATAGTTTGGATGGAAAGCCTTGGAAATGGTCTTTTGACTATGGAACAAACTTTGATATTAGTTCAATAGAAATTAGTGTTAGCAATGAAATAGGATCAAAAACTTCTGGAATAGGATTAGCCTTTGATAATTTTTCACCATCATCTGTCCCCGTGCCCGGGGGCATCTGGTTGCTTGGCTCAGGCCTTCTCGGTCTGGTTGGCATAAAAAGATATAGGAAGAAAAGTTAATTAATTTCTCCCAATATCAATTTTCATAATAGGGCAGGGCCATTCCAGTCTCTGCCTTTTTTTTATGCTATGAATTTTAAAAATTTTTGATTGTAAGTAGCTTATTGATAATACTATTGTTATCCCAGCATAGATAAGTATTCATCGAAACCCTTTTCTGTGATCTTTAAACGGTTCACATTTTTGGAGGTTTTCATATATTTCGGACATGTCAAACTCTGGGAGTCTCCCGGCAAAGCCGTGGGCTTATCTAATATAGTTGAAGGCCCGGACAACTATTATTAATAGGGCTCGATCCAGACAAAATATGAGCCCCCCCCACATATTGTAGAAAGGGCTTTCCCAGTCTTGAATTTTAATTCAATTATATCAGCCATGGGCATCATCACCGGCCATTCTTGCAGAGTGTTTTTTATAATATATTAAAAACACAGCAGCATTTTCCGCATCTTCCCCAGGTCTACTCAGCAAAACACACCATTAACAAGCTCCACAACCTTGTGATAAATAACACAGGCACTTGGCAAACCATGGATATCAAAGATCTGGTCATCCTGAATGACGATAATGTACCCACTACCACTTCCCGGAAGGTTGCTGAAATATGTGGGAAGAGACATGCAGATGTGATCAGAAAGATCGAAAGCCTTGAATGTTCTATTAGTTTTGCTGAACGCAATATTGCGTTGAGTGATTATAAAGACTCAACAGGTAAGAAGAACAAGATGTACAAATTGACCCGTGACGGTATGAGTTTTCTGATTAATAAAATGAGTGGTGAGAAAGCAGCAGAGTTCACCGAGAAATTTATCAGTGCATTCAATGCCATGGAAGCAGAGCTGCTAAAACCAAAAGAACCTATGGCGGTACTGCCTGATTTTACAAATCCAGTCGAAGCAGCCAGGGCATGGGCAGATCAACTTGAGGGTAGACTTGTGCTTGTATCTAAAGTGGAAGTGGATGCGCCAAAGGTTGAGGCATATGATTCTTTTTTAAACCTGGAAGGTACTTTTCTTTATACAGAGGGCTTTAAAATGATCAAGCGGCATCCTAATGCCCATTACAAAGACAATGCTCCAACTTTTTAGGGACATGGGGGGGGGGGCGTTGAAGCATGGGGGTGCAGGTGCGCCTCCATGTCTGTATGTGTCCGTTATATATAGGGGGTCACACACAGGTTTATCCATATATTTTTTATAAAAATTATGATGGACTGATTGTGGGGTTTGGTTGGGGCAGCGATCATTCGATTGGCAGCGAAGCTGCCGGGTAGACTCTCCATTTCATGTTTTGGGATAAATTTAAAATCAGGTTATCAATGTAATAACTTTACACTTGCATTTCCCGGCCTGGAATGATTATCTCCAATTAAGTTGATTTTATCTAACTTGCCTACAAGTTGTTGGATATTATCCAAATTTTCAGGATATACGGTTAGCAGCCTGATAATAATTAATAACCGGGTCCGTTAATCATATTGTTAAGCGTCATAAGGACATAAAATGCTCACCGATATATTTGCTTACCGGTACCTCGACCATCCTATTTGGCAAGAATATACAGAGATTGAGCAGCGACTGCTAAATCAAGCATTTGGAATCGTAAAAGAAGCTTTGCCATACTATAATTCCGAAGGTAAAGAGATTGAAGAAAACAAAACAGGATGGAAATATCTTCATGATCAGTTAACTCGTGAATTAGGTGTTAATGAGCTCTCGAAAAGATATTATTCCTATACACAGAAAAATGTCGTTGGTCAGGAGTTTCAGGCACAAGGTTTTTGGGGTTGGGACTACGTATGTGAACAATTCGTCAAGGCTCAGTTTTTAGAGGGGCATCGAGACCCCGACCGATTTATAAAAGAGCGAATAAGCTTTATTGAACTATCTATGCGTCTTCGGGGTGAGAAAATAAAGCAGTTGAATGCACGGCTACCACAGGTGCTTGCTAATGCGGCGCTACATGACAAATCGCCCTCAAGAGGTATTCGTCTGCCGGGAAGTGCCGTTGACGGTGCCAAAGCTTTGAATCAGACTCAAAACTCAATTTTCGATGCTCAAGTATCAGAACTGAATGAACGATTCCGTCGGGCAAGAGCACCGTTATCTTACCATAATGGATTCATTCAAGTCTCGATGGATGAGGTCATTGAACAAAATATTGCCAAACCCTTCTGGAATTTAGTTGCAGATCCGCTTTGGAAGAACGTAGATATTGACATGAAAGAGGCGCTCGACCGCCGAGATTCTAATGACAAAGATCCTGCACTTTTTGCCGCCAAGTCTCTTGAAAGTACAATAAAGATAGTATCTGATAAAAAAGGCTTAACCCGTGGTAAAGAGTCCGGTGCATCTCATTACATTGATAATCTTGTGAGTAAAGCCAATGGAAGGATTCTGGCTGTTTGGGAAAGTGAAATACTTAAAGACTATTTTCGTAAAGTCAGGAATAGTCTTGGTCACGGTCCTGGCTCAGAGCCAATGCCCGTATTATCAATACCACAAACCGATTGGGCCATCGAAACCGCTATGTCATGGATACGAACTCTTATCAGAAGATTATGAAAAGCACGTTAAGAATCAACTTATTCCTTTGATAACCTTCATTCAAAGGCTTTTCCCATAGGCAAGTTATTAATATAAATAGTTGCTAACTGGCAATCCCGGCATAACCCACTGCCCTTCGGGCAGCTATCTGATACTGATTCATATTTTCCACCACAATCCCAGATTAAAATGCCCACTTACAGCGAAAAGTTTTAATGATCATGGGTAAACGGTTAGGCTTTTTCAGGAAATGGCCCATTTTTGATCCAGGATTTAACAATGATAATGGATCGGATGGGAAAGGGTTGTTTGGGTAAACTGGAACTCATATCGTACAGGGGAATATGATCAGGGGGATGGATACTTTCACTACTGAAAGCATATAGACGCAGAAAGGGTGATGTTTCCACCGCTTTCTTTTTTATTTTGCCAAGTTAACTATTTGATAACATATTTGCTGCCTTTCAGATGATCCAGATTGATCCCATAATCCAGGTGACCCACAAGATCCTTGTATAGCTTGGTGGGGAAACCCCTTTTTGCATAAGTATCAAAGGTAACAGATCCCTCAGAGTGTCCCATTAAGGATTTTAGGCTGTGGTCATTGATATCATTATGTGCCAGGTTTGTGGCAAAGGTATGTCGGAAACTATGGAAGACTTTTTTAGATCCACCGGGGATACCACAGGACTGTTTGTAACTTTCATTAAACCATCTGCTGACATTTTTTCCATAACCATCCCTGCCAGGAGGCAATTCTATGAAAAACCTTTCAGCCCCTTTTTGTTTTAACTGCCCTACCCTTTTAATAATCCCCAAATCTTCTACCAGGAATGGGTGCAAGGGAACCAGTCTGTGACTGGCAAGGTTTTTAAGCCGTTTGTCTTCAGAATTTTCATTGATATTAATACACCAGACACCTTCATACTGCTGGAAGTCTGAAAGATGAAGCTGTGCAATTTCATTCAGCCTGGCACCTGTGAACAGTGCCATTACCGGAATCCAGAATTGATATGGCTTTTTAAAAATATCACTGAGGTACTGGTCAGAATTAAAAATATTTATAAGATCTGCTTTATCAAATATTTCCCTGGCATCAGTATTCCTTTTGTTAATCTTCATTTTTAGATCAGTGGCAGGATTTTTGTCCATCTTTTCACTTTTAACTGCAAAATCAAAGAGTTTAATGGCTCTACCCATGTAATTGTTGTAGGTGTGGGCTTTGATTGTTTCCGTTGGTTCCATTGCCAGCACTTCATGGATGGTTTTACCCTGGTATTTTTTGGTCTGGGTCATTCTGGGTGGCAACTGCCAGAGTGCTTTTTGATATTCCAGCATCATAGCCCGGTTAATGGTATTAATTGGAACATCCCCAAAAAATTCTATCAGGAGATTCAGATTTGATTCAATTTCCCCCTGAGTTTTGTCTGACCATGTATCTTCCCGTTCCCCTTTTTCAAAAAAGTCATCCATGACCTGGCTTATAGTCTTGGAATGTTTAACAGGTTCTTTTTTGGAATTTTGTTGGGGCAAAGCAAAAGAACCTGGCAACCCTTCCTTAAAAACATTTTCAATATCATCAGAAAATTTACCAGTGGCCAATCTTTTTAGATCATGTTCATCACTGTCAATCTGTGATCTCAAAATGCCAGAGCAGAGTTTGGAGTATTTTACGGATTTTTTATTAATTTCTTTTTTAGATATCCCCTCCTCCGCTAATAATTTGTCCACAACTGCTTCCACTTCGGAATAATCACATAAATTTACCTTTTCTTTGGTATAACGGATTTTACCATCCAGATATTGGACTTCAATCTCTGTCTGATCTTCAGGCCAGCTTTTTGTATCCTGACAATACATCACAGGCTGATTGTATTCCTGAAAAAGCTTGTCCCTGTAATTTTTGATTATCTGAAGAATCTGTTCATTTGTTAAGTTCATACCCCTCCTTATTTTTCTAAATAATAACTGGATTTGTCCAGCAAGCAGTCTGGCCATGGCTTTGGCCTTGGAAAGGTTGCCTGTTTTTAAAGAAAATCTCAACTCTTTTCTGGATAAAATGGTTAAAAGGTCTTTGGGGGTTTTGATCCGGAAATAGTAGGAGTAGGGATCTTTTAAAAGGTAAGTCGGTGATAACGCCTTATACATTTGAGCCTCCATCAATATAAAAGTGTATGGCAAAAGTGTATGGCAGTTGAAGAATTTAAAATCAGAGAGGCCTAAAACAAAAAAAGCCGCTGCATTAACAGCGACTTGATTGGATGTTGGTGGAGCTGAGGGGGATCGAACCCCTGACCTTACGGCTGCCAGCCGTACGCTCTCCCAGCTGAGCTACAGCCCCACAACAGAAGATGGTGATTAATAATCGAAACAAGGATTCATGTCAACAAAAAAAATATTTATTTTGCAGTCAAAGAAAATTATTCTGTAACAAAATAGTTAACTTTTAATCGGCTTTAGGTTCAGAATTCGTGGAGGGTGTGACGAAAGGTAAACCTTATGCTACAACCGTAAGCGCTCTATAAACCACACCTTGGCAGGCACAACTGATTATGAGATATTAGCAGGGCCTGCAAGTTGAGACTTATTCAGGTATTGGGGCAGCAAAGCTCTATAATCATCCTTGGTCATGGCTTCAGGAAGATTTTCAAAGAGATAACGCAGGTACCAGTAGGGTTCAAGGCCATTTGCCTTGGCTGTTTCAATCAGGCTATAGATGGCAGCACTGGCGGCTGCGCCCGCGGGTGTCCCACTGAATAACCAGTTTTTTCGTCCAATGACGAACGGCCGGATGGTGTTTTCGCAGATAAATCCTTACATGAGGATTTATGGCTTTATCCTCATTTTTAGAAAATCCTCAGGATTGGCTGAAAGTTGCTTAAATAAAAGAGATCTCTCTTAAATCCTGAGGATTATCTTTATCTTATCCCACACAGTTTAGCCATTTCATCCTCGCTGCAGGCGGTCCACAATGGTCCTTCAATTGTTTTTTCAGGTGTTTCTACAGATTCGATCGCCTTTCTGAGCATTTCTAACGATGGTTTTGCATAGATTTTTGTTGTTTCAGTCGAAGAATGCCCGAGGATTCTCGATACAAGTTCAAGCTCCACTCCATTCTGGTAGAGATTGGTTGCCCTGGTCCTTCTGAACATGTGGGGATATACCTTTAATGGTATTTGAGAATATTTTTTTCTTGCACAATTTGCATACTGCTTGATAAAACGCTCCACATTCCCGGGAGACATTTTATCAGTAACTCCTTTTATTTTAGTATAGAACACATACTGTTTCATATTTATTTCATTTTTATGATATGCCAACAAGTATTGCTTCAAATGTTCTGCCGTTTTAAGTGTGATTGCCACAATACGTTCTTTATTTCCCTTTCCTGAAATTCTTATATAAGGTTCATTCGTTTGCAGGGAAAGATCCTTCAGTGTAAGGCATAACAATTCACTTAATCTTACTGCAGAATCATAAAGAAGTATCATGATAACACGGTCACGCAGTCCCATTTTTGTTTTTTGTGGTGACCGTAAAATTGCGGTTATAGATTTTTCAGTTAGTGTTTCTTTCTCTTGCTTAGGGGTTTTGCATTGGGGTATTCTGGAGATACATAGTGCTACTGACTGTAGTGCAATATTTCTGTCTGAAGCAAACCACAGGTAGGATTTTATTGCGGTAAGCCTTTGATTACATGTTCCAGGGCTATTACCATTATCTTTTAGATATATAATAAAATTCTGAATACATTTCTGATCGCATTCTTTAAATTTAAATGTAGTGATAGATATATGGCATTCATCATGCAAATATCTTCTAAAAATTGTCAGAGAATCTTTATAAGATTTAATGGTTTTAGGACTCCTCCCTAATTGACGTGGCAGATATGTTTCAAGAAACTCCAAAGTCATGGAAAAAAATAGTGAATCGGTTTGCATCTTTTTATTCTTCATATGGAACTACCCCCGGGATTATTCTATCTGAGAGTGAATCTTTATCGCGCACAATCTGAAAAGCCCTGTCCACATGATGGTAATAGTAAAAAGTACCTTCAACGCTTGAATGACCGAGATATCTGGCAAGATATGGCATCATGAAATTTAGCTTGATTCCACATAGCATCCATTCGTTCATTTTATCCACAACGAACGTATGCCTCAATGCATGTATAGTGGGTGCTTTATCACAGGTATCCGCAAAAGGTGTCATGTTCCAAAGCTGCTTAAATTTTTTATCTAAGTTGTGTTTTTGGATAGGCTGATTACAGTCTTTACCTGGGAAAAACCATTCTGTAGATGGCAATATGGATACTATTCTTTGGTGATATTTTCTACACAGTTCAGTAATATCATCTGCCATATATACAAGCCTGTCCTTATTTCCTTTCGAGTGCATGATTTTCAGAATACCATCATGAAGATCAACATCATTTACTCTGAGATTACAAGCTTCTGCCAACCGTAAACCACAACAGTAATAAAGCCTAAAGATGACTTGGTACTCCATGGAAAAACGATGCCATTTCTCATTTTGGGGACGATAAGAATCAACTGCCTTATAAAATGCCTTTAATTCCTCTGAATTAAATATATGAGGAACAGTGGAAGCTGTTGAAGCTGTCTTACGGGGTATGTATGAATTAATTCCAAGCGAATTCATGTATAAAGATAGCTGTCGTACGAAAGAAACTCTCTGATTACGGTAATTAAGACCCTCTGTTTTTCTTTGGACAGCCCATTCCATTACAAGATCGCGTGTTATTATGTTGCCACAGAAACCATTATCTATACAAAAAATATCAAAAGTTTTTAAGATATACGCCTCATACTCATATATAAAGCCATCGGCCCTTTTCTGATCGATTAATCCTTTGATATATGGGGCAAGACTGCTGCTATAAATATATTTTTTATTCATGACAGTATTCCCCCTTTCACTTCAATGTCTTTCAGTGATAGGGCACATTGCCGCATGGTATTGCTATCTGTTGCCAGATATTTAAGAACGGTTGAATTGTTGCTGTGCCCGAGTGAATCTGCGATTGTGTCAGTATTCGTTTTGCTTTTAAGCATAAGGGATGCAAATGTTTTTCTGGTAATGTGAAAACCATTTTTCCGTTTATCTAACACTTTGTTTAAGGCTCGGCGGCAACATCCTGCGTGAAGTTTGTCATAAGGAACCCTGTGAGTGATAAATAAATAATCAGAAGGCATGCGGGGCCTTCCATTCATGATATATCTATAAAGACTGTTTCCAACATCTACCGGCATAGGAAGTTTTAAAAAATTGTTCGTTTTTTGTTGCTGCACAGATATAGCACGTTCATTCCATGAAATATCAGAAAATTTTATACTTATAATATCGGAGGCGCGCAGCCCCATCCGAAGCCCAAGGAGTACAATAGCAATATTTCTTAATTCCAAAGGTTTTTCTGCATTTGTTATGAAGGTGTAAATCGAAATAATTTCCTCATTGGTAAGTATCTCAACAATTTTTGTTTTTTGGGCTTTTTGGGTCGTCAGGGCCAACTGAAGTGTTATCGGCACATATCCCAGGTCAGCAAGATAGTTTAGAAACCCTCGTATTCTTACACTGTATGCATTTCTTGCTTCTGCTGTTGAATGTGGGTCTGAAATATGAAATTTCTTTATAATTTCAGGGCGTATTGATGCACAGCATTTGATTTCTTTTTGATCAAGATATTTTAAAAACCTTAAGCATGAAGAACGATACATGCAGACTGTAGATGTTGCATTCCCCTCTTTTTGCTTTTTGGATAAAAAGTCAAGAAGCAGACTTCTACTCCATTCGGGTAGTGTGTTAACCGGATTTTTTTTGTACGAATATACCATGTTTGGTTTGATATCACCGAAAATCCTGTACTGTTCAAAAAGTTTTACGGCACGCCGGTAAGATCTCCATTGAAGAGTATAGTTTTTTTGGCAAATGCACCAGTATTTCGCTGTTTCATATGAATAACTAAGTCCATTTGCCTCAAGAAAAATATATAAGTTCCTCCATGCTTTGCAAAATACTCTCTTGATACTCTTTGAATAGTTATGACGGGCAAGACAAGTATTACCTAATTCCTTAGCAATGGCAAAATATTCGCCGGTGGGAATTTTGTCTGAAGATTGGTTTGAGTTATAAAAACAATCTTTTGTGGTTGCAGAAAGTTCATTTATGATGATTATTTTTGGAATGACATCCTGCTTCAACACATACGGCAATGATGCAGATATCAATTCTTTATCGGCCAGATAGGTAAAAAAATGTCGTATACTACGGCTGTTTAGATTTTTAGCCTGGACTGTACGATGTTCGTTTTGGTTATAATATCCTATAATATTTTTATAATTGATATCCTTTATACTCTTTCCACCATTATAGCTAAGATAAATTAAAAATTTAGAACATGCTATTCTCCGTTGACTAACATAGCCTTCAGAGAATGATTGTGAAAATTCATTCAGATAATCATCAAGTAATAACCTGCACCATTTGGGGAGTTTGTCGTAATTGCACGAGCTTTCATATACATATTTATTGGTAGTGATACACCCATTCTGAATGACGTCATTAATTTGAAAAAGGGAAAGTCTGAATGGCTTAAATTTGGGGTGCTGCCACTTTGCTCTGTTATCGTTTAACCATTTTAGCGCCACGCCATGTGAATATGGAAGTTGTTCTACCTCCAGGTATTGCTTGAAGGAACGATAACAATTTAAATGATTGTAAATAACAGATTTTGAAAAATGGCTTTTGATGAGATGTTTATTTATCTTATCAACCGCCTTGTCATAATTTTGATACATGAAATTACCTCCATAATTTAATTGTAATTTCAGTATCATACTATTTGTAGTATTATAAAATCCTCAGGATTTAAGAAAAAAGTCTTTTATTTAAGCCGCTTTCACCCAATCCTGAGGATTTTCTAAAAATGAGAATAAAGCCATATTATTGTCCATGGTCACATGGTATGTATCAGCATAAATAACAAGTCGGTGCCATTGATTTAAGGCGTAGCCAATCGCTTTGCCCAGTAATCCTTTTGGCGGTGTCTGTTCGCTTTTAGTATCCAACCAGCGCTTGAATTCCTCCAAAATCGGTTTTGCTTTTTCCTGTCGTTCTCTGAGGAGATCCTCATTCACCAGGCCCAACTTTTTGGCATCCTTCTCAATTTTATAAAGTTTTCGGATGTACTTCAGTGCTTGATCAGCATTGCCCGATTTACTCTTGCCATCCTTTGGTTTACCGGCAGCCTTCACGACATCAAGGAATTTACGACGCAGGTGTGCCCAACATCCCATGTGCAGGATTACTAGAATATGGTCAAGAAATTCATAGCCAGAATACCCGTCCGTCTGAACAACGCCTTTATAGTTTTTCAAAAATTCAGCGGGCACATCACCTGAACGAGTTGGGTGATATTCAAACAGTATCCCTGGATGTTCTTGGGTACCACCCCGGAATATCCACATATATGATTTCGACTGACTGGTTTTCCCCGGCTCTTTAAGAACTTGGACCGGAGTCTCATCAATATTAATTAACGGGCCGGAAAGAATCTCCTCTTTAAGCATCATAAGGAGAATTTCACAACTTTGTGCAATTTTTTGAGCCTAATTGCACATGGTGGCCCTGGAAAGTTTAACACCAATTCTTAGAAATTGTTTTTCCTGACGATAAAAAGGCAAAGCATCAATAAATTTGGCCGCTATGACAAAAGCAATCAGCCCTGGTGTTCCAATGGATTTTGGAATAAGTTGTTCCGGCATCCGGGCAATTGTAACCGTAGGACCTTCACTTTCAACGCCCTCACAATTTTTGCAGGCGTATTTTAGACGGACATTTCGAATCACCTGGATTGTTGCAGGGATAATATCCAGCTGTTCTGAAATTTCCTGGCCTATACAGGTTTTTTCACAACCGCACTCACAATGTTTTTCTGTCTCGTCCACATCATGGATGACATCTATGCGGGGGAGATCCTCTGGAATCGCTTTCCGCCCACGTTTTTTCCGTGTATGGCCGGAGATTTCTATATCATCATCTTCAGGCTGCTCCACAATTGGGAAATCCTGTTCCGGTGTTTCAAAAAGAGAAAGCTGTCCGTCGTCTGATGATATTTTCTCACTTTTTCTTTTATGAGAAAAGAATCAATAATTTTCTTTAGTGGAGCAACATTCTCAGTCTCTATTTGAGTTTCACAAGTCATGCTTTTATATAGCATAACTGCTTGAAAATTTATAGATTTTTTAAGTAAATTGTTGAATAATTCAAGGTTTTATGGGCTTGTTTTTGGCTGATATCAAGCCCGTCCATCAACCAGGTAAGTTCTCTTTTTCCGATGGTCAAAATCTCTTCTTTTGAAGACGGCCATTTGAAAGAATGCTTTTCAAGCCTTTTATGCCATAGACAGAATCCATTCCTTTCCCAGTACAGAATTTTAAGCATATTTTTTTGGCGGTTACAAAAAACGAATAGATGGCCGGAAAAGGGATTAAGCTCCATCTGTTCGCTGACCAGAATGGATAATCCGTTAATAGATTTTCGCATATCGGTAGTGCCCAAGGCCAGATAGACCTTAATATTGACTGAAGATAAAAACATTACACCCCCTTCAAGGTCAACAAGACCTGTTCTAAGGTATCAGAAGAAAAACCATCCGGAATTTCTATGGCATAGTCTGATTTAACAATAAGTCGCAGGGGGGATCTACTCTCATTTTGGTAAAATAAAATTGAGTATCAGGCTGTGTGGGAACCTGGACAAACTCTATCGGCAAATCTTTTCTTTGAAGTTTACGTTTCCAATATGTAAAGCGATTGGGTCTCAAACCGTTTTGCCTGCAATATTCTACTTGGCTTAACCCATTACGGGTCCACGCTTTTATATGGGTTTGCCAGTATTGGTAACGCTCTTGATTCGGATTATCCTCTTGAATTTGATCTGTCATAATTGATTGAGCCTCCTTAGATATTTAAGTTTGGCTTAATATGTCACGGGTCAAACCACATGAAAAGATGGGGTTTATAGAGCGCTTACCTACAACCGAATATCCTAATAGGTTTCAAGTCTGATGGAAACTCTGTTGGTTCTTCGGTCCACCATCTCTTTAAAGGTAGCATTGTATTAGGCTTTTTCGACAACAAGCTGGACAATTATCCCTTTGAATGGTTCCCTTTTCGCACTTGTTTTTTATTTTTACTGTTGACTTGGACTGGAGTAGAACCGTGAGATGCATTGCTCCGAGTTTTTGCCGTAATGCCTGAAGTCCTTTGAGTTCATTTTTTGATATATTGTGATATATTTTACCCAAAAATATAACTTTATTGTGCTAAAAGCATTTTTAAATTTTGGGTCACAAATGCTAAGAGCTCTATCAATAGAAGAAAGTCTACTCTGGCCTCGTTTTTGCAATATTCTTTGTTGTTGAACATTTATTGAATTTACCACATAGTTGTTGGAGACATAAAAATGAAAAAAGTTATTGCTGTTATTATCTCTGTCGGATTTCTTTTAGTCCCTATTGCTACACAAGCTGATACTCTTTTATCCCCCGCTATCACAATACCAGGGCCAACTGCTATGCTTTTTCTCGGGTTTGGCCTTTTAGGAATTGCAAGTATCGGTAGAAAACAACTTCAGGAGTTAAATACAGATGAAGAAAAAAATATCATTAAAAAATAACAATAGACAATCAATATATGACAGACGGATGTTATCATATGTGACGTATTCCCCTGAAAGAAGGTCTGGTAACGATAGAAGGTTTAGCGGTTATAAACTCTTTGCTTTGACAGAAAGTGTTCGTCTATCTTATCAAGGGTTATTAAAATTTTAAACCAGTAGTGTTCTTTCAATTTGATATATTGGTTACCTGATTTTTGCGGGAAACCTCTCCATTGCGGTTATTAATGTACTTGACGTAACAAAATTATAATTGACCTTCTCAGACAATTTATAAACTTTTCGTAACCTATACATGGCTAATTGCATTATCCTAAGTTAGCGCATCAAGGAAAGTTAGGTTGGCCAATTCTTCATTGCAGGCTCTGAATAAATTTCCAAAGGACCGTTGGTCAACGCTTTTCCTTTGGAACAGACTCAGGATATTGTATCTGGCCATTACCAGGGAAGTGTGTCCGATCAAACCATCATAGTTCCTTCCTGGCATTCATGTTCCCATTATTCTCCGAAAGGAACCCCTAACGCAATATTTCGGGCTAATGCTATGTAAAGAAACGAAAAATAAGTGGATCAACCCGAAGTGCTTCTGGGCAAGCATGCCGAGACATATTTACAAGCATTAAGAAAACTTGCAGGAAATTAGGTGTTTCATTTTGGAATTACCTTATGGATCGAGTCCAGAATAAAAAGGACATCCCCTTGCTATCTGATATTATGGCCGCAAGGATGCAAGCTACTTCGATTTCAATATAATTCCTCTCCCGCATTTATTGAGAAGTTACTATCAAGACACTCAACTACTTTGAATATTTAAAATATCCGGTATGCTGCCAAACTCAATTATGCCAGTTTGTACAACGACTATGTCCTAATCCAAGCAGGGCTTTAAGTCAATAAAGAAAATCTATATTTCTGCTCAAGACCAGACAAAGTGTGTACTAAAAATACAATAATTGTAACATTTTTTACATAAATACGTACTTTTTTTACCAAAATAATTACCAAGAATAGACCGAAAATCACTAAGAAGCCCTTCGTTAAGGGAATGTTGCTTGTGGCACTCTTTTTGCTGTATCAGTTACTGTTGTGTGCTTATGGACTGAACCATACTGATTCGGAGAAAGAAAAATGAAAAAAGTTGTTGTTGCTGTATTATCCTTTGGTCTACTTTTACCCCCTGCCCTGAGCTGGGTTCATGTCCATATACACAACCTATCAGAACCAACTACTATGCTTATTCTTGGCGTTGGCCTTTTGGCCCTTGCAGGAATCGGTAGAAAACAACTCCAGGATTTTAATACACATGAAGAAGAAAATATTATTAAACACAGAGAAGAAACGCTCACCATATGACAGACGGATGTTATCATATGAAACGTATCATTGATATCAAAATACCAGATGTCCCCATCTTGCTTTACATCACTTGTATGAAGTTGTGCAATCTCTTCACGCCTGAGCATACTCAACAACGCCACCCGTGGTATCCAATAATGATGTCCAGAGCTTCCCTCAGTTACTTTGAGGATCGACCTTACCTGATCATCGGTGAAGGCACCAACACTCTCCGTACTCTTGGTTTTGGTTTTTGGTAGCTTGATGTTTAAGGCAGGATTACCTTCGATGTGCCCTTGATCCATGCAGTACCCAATCAGTCCACTGAGATAGGTCATGTGCTTGCTGACACTCTGAATGCTGATGGTGGAACCCTCGTATTTATCAAGGTCAATATCTTTATGTTTCATCAGGTACTTTGTGGGTAGTTTGAGAAGTCGATCCCGATGTTTGATCACCCAGGTCCGATTGATTGCACCTACAACTGTATCACCTTCAAAGTGTTCCAGTACCTTCCCAATGCCTTTATACTCGATCTTCAAGTTTTTTTAGCCATTAACACCTCTACTCAAGCAACATTTTTGTATTTTAACGATTCTGTAGGTTTAAAATTGTTTATATCTTTTGTGATCATATGTTTTTTTGATTCCTCAAAATTAAGCAAATTGTCCTTCAGTATTGAATATTTATGGTCCCTTTCTTTATATGGATCTTCAGAATCAAGAATATCGGTAATAAACAAAAATAAGCTTTCAAGATTAGTTTGGCGTCGTAGGCAACCTACAGTCAGTGCGGGAAGATTGTTTTTAAACCGGGCTTTTTGTTCCGGATGAAAGAAAAGACAATGATCAACCAGAAGGCTCAGGATCAAGCCTCTGCGAGACCCCTTTTCACCTTGCAGCTTGGTCAATGTAGCCCATCCTTCATTGGCTTTCCAGTCCTGAATAAAAACCTCCACTAGCCATCTTTGTGAATATGCTTCCACAATATCAATGGTTCTCCAACTCAGGTCAGAGGCAATAATATAGCGGTATTGGTCTTCACCTTCATATTTAAGCGCAATAACAAAAAGTTTTCTGCCAAAACTACAAACATGTATTCTGGCACTTCCTATGGTAGCTGCTATAATCTTACCTCCACGGATTCGCATTTCTTGAGCAACGCCAGGATGTTTTGAAAAATACTCGTCCACAGTTTGTCTTCGATTCCGGATAAAAACATTCTGCGTTCTGCGTATCTGGCTAATTATTTGAGCATTGTTATACACTTTTGAAACACCTGTGAAAAACTGCCTTGTTCCATACAGAGCATCTGCAATGATGCAGTTTATCACAATGCTTGAAAAGCACTCGTTGAAATGTTTTACCATGTTAATAGCAATTTCAACTTTTGTTGGAAACTCAGCATTTTTTAAAGGCTTTGGAGGGCGTTGTTTTGCTGAAACTCCTCGTTTTTTAAGCTTATCGTTAGTTTTTTTCCATGCAGTATACTCAGGATCTGGCATGTAAAATTCAACGCCAACAGGGATGCTTATCTCTGGAGTGACCAATATCATAAAGACTATTCCTTGGCCCATAATATATCCACCACTGGCTTTATCTTTGAGTTTGTGAACATGCCAAATATTTTTTGTGTTCTTAGATCGGTTGTTATCAGTGTCATCTATAACAAGGGATCCCTGGCTGATGCCATAAAATTTAAGAATGGTTTCTACACTATATTGAAGTAATCTTGACCATGGAATTGGAGAATGGTAAAAAACCCAGGAAAGGGCAGCAGTACTATATCGACCAAAGCTGGCCCGCTCAAATTTTGCCCAGCACACTGACTTTGTAATAAGGATACCCATAAGGCAAAAAGCAAGCCAATATTTTTGTGTGTTCGATAGCCTTTTATCGGATTTTTGTTGCGAAATAACATCATCTAATGCATTTACAAATTCAGTGATAAAAGGGACTATTTTTTTTCCAATAACCATTTGAATCTCCTGACTATAGTATATGGAACCATTGTCAGGGTATTTGATATTGAAGTGATTGTCTACAGTTAATTGAAAATTATTCATGTTGATTATTAAATTATATTTGGTTATAGATTCAGAGGGTGCCAGCCAGCGAGAATGTTAAGGGATTGAGAAGAGTCGAGATTCCGAGTTCTGCTGGTTGACGCCCAATTTGTCTTATTGCTTGTCTATATAAAAACTTGAAGATCGAGTTATAGTCACTGACCGTGGACTTACTCCAACCGGGATCATTGTACGCTTTGATCATTTTTTTGATGGTTGGGCCTGTGGGTTTTACCGTTTTTATCTCTGGTTGAGTCCCTACCTTGCCCTCAATGGCCTCACCTTTGATATTGATAGCACGGTCCTCATGCAAGTTGATCACCGCTTCAAGGAGCCTTTGCGCTAATTGTCTGGTACTATCCTGATCTGCATCTGGGCCAATCTCTCTGTAAGATGCTTAACCTTACCATAATCCCTGAGTGCCAGAGCCTCTTCATATTCACCCTGTTGCTCGATATTATGCTCAAGCCTCTGTTGAACCAACTCCAGGCTTCGGACAGTCTCACGGCTTTGATCATCCAGTATCGTGAGGACCTTTTCAATATGCTGATCCACAAGTTTATCAATGGTTTGTTTATCAAGATTGTGATCAAGATTTTAATTCCGCCCCAAAATCCGGGAATGTACTTCCCCGGCCCGATTTAATTCAATCCATCTAATTCCCTTAAAAATAAATTTTTCAAAATTTAATTTCTTCCATATAATTCCATTTCGTACCCAACGATGTTTACATGGAGGGAATGATGGATCCGATACCTTGTCCCGGTTGCGATTCGTTTTTTGTGCCAAGAAATAAACTACAGATTTTTTGTACCGATCCGGATTGCCAAAGAACCAGAAAAGCCCTATGGCAAAAACAAAAATTGGTATGTGACCCGGAATACAAAAAAGATCAAAAATTGGCTAATCAGAAATGGCTTCAGAATAACCCCGATTACTGGACAAAATATCGTCAAAGAAATCCGAAAAAAGCCGACAGGAACCGCTCTTTACAGAAAATCAGAAACTGTAAAATTCAAAAAAACAAGGTCCATTCCAAGGCATCAAGAACTATCGGTATTGCAAAGATGGACTCGAGCAAGTCCTGGAACCAAGGGCTTTTAGGCCAATATTGGCTTGTTCCCGTCGTTGCAAAGATGGACCCGGTAAAAATTTTTATCGCTACAGCCCCAGTCTGTTCGCCATAATTGCAAAGATGGACTCGAGGACTGGAGAAAAATTTTGTGTTACAGAGATCATGAACCCCATCAGGCCAGGAGGGCATCATGATAAGAAAAAAAGTGCTTATTCAAGACCGGATACGCCGTACCGGCAAGAGTTTTTGTTTTATCCCTCACCGTTTCCTTACAGACGGATTTTTACAATCATTGACCCGGCATGAGTTGGCATTATACCTGTTCCTTGTGTTGGCCTCAGACAAACATGGACTTTCATATTACGGAGACAAAAGCATCTGCTCTAAACTGGGCCTTAAAGAACAAGACTATCTTTTTGCCCGCAGTTGCTTGATCCACAAAGACCTTATCGTTTATGACGGCACCCTGTTCCAGGTGCTTTCCCTGCCGAAAAGTGCCCATAAAATATAAGGAGGAGCAATGATTGACATGAGAATGATTTTTGAAATCCACCGGTTAAAAGATATGGGAATGTCCAATCGAGAAATCTCAAAAGCAATTGGCTGCAGCAGGAAAACGGTATCAAAGTATATCTCCAACCCAGAGTCGAAACCATCTAAAAGGAAAGCCCGGACGCTGAAACTGTCACCATACCACGACTATATCCGGGAAATAATAAACAGATATCCAAAGCTCAAAGCACCCGTTGTTTTACGTCAGATACAAAAAAAGGGTTTTGATGGCGAAATAAGCATTTTGAGGGATTTTCTGCGTAAAATCCGGGGACAGTCCTTAAAAAAGCAGGCGTATAGCCGATTTGAATCAGAACCCGGGCAACAAATGCAGGTTGACTGGGGGCATTTTGGGACCATCTCCTATGGAAAAACCAAAAGAAAGCTGTATGGGCTTGCCGTCATCGAATCCCACAGCAGGATGCTTTATGTTTCTTTTACCCATAGCCAGAAACAAGAAGCCCTTCATCAGGCTTTGTTTGATGCCTTTAAGTATTTTGGCGGCCCTCCGGAAGAACTTGTGGTGGATAACATGATCACAGCGGTGACTGAACGGACGGGCGCTCTGATACGTTTTAATGGCAATTTTCTTCATTTTTTACTCCCCCTTGGTATCAAGCCTGTGGCCTGCAATATCAGATCTCCCCATGAAAAAGGAAAAATTGAAAGAAGCATTCATTATATCCGGCACAATTTTTTGCCATTAAGAGAATTTAACAACCTACCAGAACTCCAGTCCCAGGCTATGGAATGGTTAAACAATATTGCCAACACCAGGACACATAGTACGACAGGAGAAATCCCGGTAAAAAGACTTCAGAGATACCGACTTAAAAAGTTTCCGTATCCTGCCCCGGATTACAGGGAAATACACTCCTTATATGTCCATAAAGATTTTTCCGTGAGATTTGACTCCAATACGTATAGTGTTCCGGTTTGGACGATTGGTAAAACTGTTGTTTTGAAAGCAAATCAGGAAAAAGTATGGATGTATTACAAAACCCGATGTATTGCCGTCCATGCTCGGTCCTGGGAAAAAAAACAAAGGATCGAACTCGAATCCCATAAATCACAACTTCATAAGCTTAGAAAAAGAAGGCTTGCTGACAAAAACGTTCTTGCCTTTTTGTCTTTGGGTCAAACGGCGCTGGATTATTTGAATGAACTTGAAAAAACAAGGTCTCCATTAAAAAAGGACATCATCCAGATAATGACCCTGAAAGACAAATATGGAGACAGTTCAATAATTATCGCCCTGAACAAAGCATTGGATCTAAAATTATATGGTGCGGGTTATATCCAGAATATTCTTTACCAGGAGATGACACCCAAAACCTGTCATCCACCTGTGAAACTGAAAAGTGATACTCTCAACGAGATAAGACTTTGCTCCCCAAACCTTGCAGAATATGATGCTCTATTCCTCAAAAAAAGGAAAAAGACATGAATACCGTTATAGAAAAGTTCAAAACATTAAGGCTAAGAAATTGTGCCCAAAACATAGAAAGCATCATTGAACAGGCGAACCAAAAAAACCTGTCTCCCCTTCAAGCCATTGAACGGTTAATCGACATTGAAATCGAAGAACGGGATAAAGCCAGGATGGTATTAAGGTTCAAGCAGTCCGGGCTTGATACAAAGGTCACCATTGATCAATTTGATTTTAATTATCACAAGTCCCGACAGGCTCAAAAAAGTATAATCTTAAACCTTATGGATCTTGAGTTTATTGAGAAGAAAAAAGATATCATCATGATTGGCAATCCTGGCACAGGAAAAAGTTATTTGGCTAAATGTATCGCCTTTGCTGCGACCCAGGCTGGAATAAAAACGCTTTTCACTACTGCCATGGATATGATCAATCATTTGATAGCAGCGGAAGCGGATCATAATCTGCTCAAAAAACTTAAATATTATCAATCACCGGATACTTTAGTCGTAGATGAAATTGGGTACCTTCCGCTTGGCCAACAGGGATCAAATCTGATTTTCCAGGTAATCAGTGCAAGGCATGAGAAAAAATCTACCATGATTACAACCAACTTGCCATTTGCCCAATGGGGAAACATTTTTGACAGCACTACTGTTGCCACAGCGATTGCTGACCGTCTTGTGTACAACTCTGATATCCTTGTATTGGAGGGCCCAAGCTATAGAAAGAGGAATTAATCGAAAAAAATAAAAACTGAAAAACTGGTAATTTTTTAACCGGCATATAAGACCTCTTGATCGTTTTTTTTAGTATCAAAATGGATAGGTACGTCCTAACTCAGGTGTGGGGCATTTTGGAATCCTGGTTTTGGGGCAAAAACAAATCCCTGATCACAATCAAGATGTTTTTTCTTCATGATACCTCTGAGGGTCGATCCGAGTTTATTTGAAATGAGTCTTGCAGCATCCAGGTTACCCCCAATGCTTCTTCTAATGCTATAGCCTAATGTTTTTCGATGTCTTGCTGGAATGTTGAATCTGAATCCGAAAATATTACGTCTTTGCTCTAAATACAAAAACTGCCACCATTACCTTTCAGTACCGTTAAGTACCACTTAGTATCGATGACAGTCAGTATCCGTCAAGACCCTTGATGCTCTAAGGATTGGTGCCGAAGGGGAGATTCGAACTCCCACAAGTATACACTCGCCAGTCCCTGAAACTGGTGCGTCTACCAATTCCGCCACTTCGGCACACTCTTTACCGCCCGTTTGAAAGCAATTAAGGATTGCTTAAAAGCGATGGGTAGGCTATATATCTTTGTTTATGCCAATTGTCAAGACTATATTATTCCAATTGAAAAAAGGGACCCATGGAATTAATTGAAAACTTAGATCAAATTAACAGCCCGTTTAAAAACGCTGTTATCACTATAGGAAATTTTGATGGTGTCCATAAGGGCCATCAAGCGTTGTTGCATCAGGTCATGGAAAAAGCCGATGAAATAAACGGCACCTCCATTGCGATTACCTTTGAGCCCCATCCTTTAAGGGCACTGGGCATTTCAAGCCCGCCTCTAATTACTCGGCATGATCAAAAAACAGAGCTAATTGAAAAATCCGGAATTGATGTCCTGATCTGTATTCCCTTTGATAAAGCATTTGCATCCATCACCGCCCATGATTTTATCGAAATCATCCTTGTGAATAAAATAGGGATGAAGGGGATCATTATAGGGGCGGACTATTCCTTTGGAAAAGATCGGACCGGAACCATCGAGTTGTTAAAGTCCGAAGGAAAACGGCTGGGATTTGAAACCATTGTTTCTCCTTGGATCAATGATACAAATGCAGGGATTGAACGGATTTCGAGTACCCGGATTCGTGACGTCGTTATGGAGGGAAAGGTGGAGCAGGCAATGAAATACCTGGGCCGGCACTACCAGATAAGGGGAAAGGTTATCAGGGGAAGAAAAAGGGGGGGAAGTCAGTTGGGGTTTCCCACTGCCAACATCAAACTTCATGATGAACTTTGCCCTAAGATTGGGGTTTATGCTGTCAAGGTTGAAACCATTCAAGGATCATTCCTTGGGGTGGCTAATATTGGTTTTTCACCCACCTTTGGGGATCATATGTTTACCATTGAGGTGCACATTCTTGATTTTAGTGGTGATCTTTATGATACACGGATTCGGATTAATCTGGTGGCCCGGTTACGGGATGAAAAAAAGTTTTCTTCCATCGATGAATTGTCCGAACAA
This sequence comes from Desulfoconvexum algidum, assembly GCF_055382125.1. Lineage (NCBI taxonomy): Bacteria > Pseudomonadati > Thermodesulfobacteriota > Desulfobacteria > Desulfobacterales > Desulfobacteraceae > Desulfoconvexum > Desulfoconvexum algidum. The sequence continues at coordinate 2,766,333 of NZ_AP042394.1, forward strand.
ATTAAAAATGATGTTAAAATTGCAAAGGAAATTTTAGAAAAAAATGGCTGTTCGTAATGTTGTAAAGTATCCGGAAAAATCTCTCGCCCAGCCTTCTGTAAAGGTGGATGTCATTGACGATGGGATCAAAGAACTGATTAAAGATATGGGAGATACCATGTTCCATGATATAGGGGTTGGCCTTGCCGCTCCCCAGATAGGCATTAACAAGCGGGTTATTGTATATGATTCCCATGCCATGGATCCTGAATATGAAAAAGAAACCAGAGAAATCACCGCATTGATCAACCCTGAAATCATTGCCAGCTATGGCAGTTTTATTTCAGAAGACGAAGGCTGCCTGAGCGTGGTTGATTATCGGGCCGATGTCAAACGCTTTGAGAGGGTCACAGTCAAAGCCCTGAACATTGACGGTAAACAGCTGGAGTTTGATGCAGACGGGATCTTGTCGGTGATCATGCAGCATGAAATTGATCATTTGAATGGTGTTCTCTTCATTGACCGGATCTCTTCCCTGAAAAGGGCCATGTATAAAAAGAAGCGGATGAAAGAATTAAAAAATCAATAATAGAGAACCAATCGTATAAAAAAATAATGAAAAAAAATAATATTATTTTCATGGGAACCCCTGGGTTTTCAGTCCCGGCATTAAGGGCTCTTGCGGCCCAGGACAATTTTACTATCAGCCTTGTGGTTACCCAGCCCGATCGGCCCAGGGGCCGGGGGAAAAAATTAAGTTTTCCACCGGTTAAAGAGGCAGCACTTGAGCTAGGTTTTGATGTGTTTCAGCCTGAAAATCTCAATACCCAGGAAGGCTTTGAACGACTTGCGGCCATTCATCCAGACTACTTTGTGGTGGTGGCCTTTGGTCAGCTTTTGTCCCAGAGAATCCTGGATATCCCCAGGATATATCCCATAAATATTCATGCCTCTCTTTTGCCCCTTTACCGGGGAGCCGCGCCCATCCAGGCGGCGGTGATGAATATGGATACAACAACCGGCATCACCACCATGGTAATGGCCAAGGGCATGGATTCAGGAGATATTCTGCTGACCTCATCAACCCCCATTAACTCGGAAGAAACCGCCCAGGAGCTCCATGACCGGTTGTCCGTCATGGGGGGACAATTGATTGTTGAAACCATTCAAAAAATAAATAAGAACACCCTGACCCCCATTCCCCAAGACCATTCCAAGGCCACCTATGTGCCCATGCTGAAAAAATCAGATGGAAAAATTGACTGGACCCGTTCCAATGGCGCAATCTGTGCCCATATCAATGCCATGACCCCCTGGCCCGGCGCCTTTACTCTCTTGGAGGGGAAACGGTTCAAAATTTTTAGGGCTCTTCCCAGTGACCGAGAGACCTCACTTGATCCCGGACAAATTTTCCATTGCAATGGGTCTGGCATTCATGTGGCAACAGGCGAGAATGCGGTTGTAATTCTTGAACTAATGGGATCCTCTGGAAAGAGATTAACGGCAGATGCCTTTTTACGGGGGCATAAAATTGATCTTCCGGCCCGGTTTGAATTGCTATGAAGGTTGATTCGCGCCAGATGGCACTCAAGATTTTGATGCGGTGTCAAAAAAGAACCTGTACCCTGGACAAGAGCATTGATGCGGCTCAAAGCCAATTGGAAGGTCTGTCACGTCAGGATCGAAACCTGTGCAATGCAATTGTATTTGGGGTATTGCGTCACAGGGAGTATCTTGATTTTATCATTAAATCTTTTTCGAAAAAACCCTTTGCAAACCTGGATATTTTGGTGTTGTATATTTTAAGGATTGCCCTTTTTCAACTCTTGTTCCTGGACCGGATTCCCGCTTTTGCCGCCATCAATACCAGTATTGAACTGGCGAAAAAACAAACGAACCAGGGGACTGCAGGCTTTATCAATGCCGTTCTCAGGAATGCCGAACAAAACCACCACACCCTTGCCCTGCCCGACCTGGATAAAAATTTATTGGCCCATATTTGTACTGGCCACAGTTTTCCTGGCTGGATGATAAAAAGATGGATAGGGTTTTATGGTGGTGAAAAAACCCTCGCCCTTTGCCGGTCCATCAACACCATCCCCCCAATTACCCTGCGGGTCAACACATTAAGAATGCAAAGAAAACCCCTGGGCGCTCTTCTTGAAACCCAGAACTTTATAGTTGCGTATACAAATGAAAGCCCGGACGGGATCAATATTTCAAGCCCGGGGAAGCCTGTGACCGAGATAGAGGGATTTTCACAGGGCCTCTTCCAAATCCAGGATGAAGCGGCCCAGCTGGTGAGTCAAATTTTAAATCCCAAACCAGGTGAAATAGTTCTGGATGCATGTGCCGGACTTGGGGGCAAGGCCTGTCATATTGCCCAGTTAATGAACAACCGGGGGCAGATTATTGCAGCTGACCTGGAATCCCATAAACTTGAAAGCCTTGAAGCTGAGGCACGGCGACTGGGAATTGAAAATATCCGGGTACGGCAGATTGATCTGTTAAAGGCCACGATAAAAGATTTTGATGGATATTTTGACCGAGTTCTTCTGGATGCTCCTTGTTCAGGACTAGGTGTCATGCGCCGAAATCCCGATACCAAATGGAAACGGACCCTAAAGGATGTACTCAGGCTTTGTGCCCAACAAAAAAAAATGCTGAACGCAGCGGCAAATCTTGTCAAACCCGGAGGCATACTCCTATATGCGGTCTGTTCCTGTGAACCCGAAGAAAATGAGCAGGTGATAACGGCTTTTTTACAAAAGCGAAAAGATTATTCTCTGGACACAACCATGGAGGGGATCAAAACTGCAGATCATTTTTTTAAAACATATCCCGAGGGGCAGCATATGGACGGTTTTTTTGCCGCCCGACTAAAAAGGGCTAATAAAACCCCATGAAACCATTTTTAAAATATGGTTTTGTTTTTTGCATGGCCGTTTTCATTTCCGGAGCTGTCGCTTATTTTGCCGTCAGCGTTTTTACAAAGAGTGCCAAGGAGATTATTCTTCCCGAGCTTAAGGGGAAGAATATTATCTATGTATTGGAAACCCTTACTCACCTGGGACTTAATCCCAAACTCCATGGCACGCGCTTCGATGACATTATTCCTAAATACGGGGTGACCTTCCAGGATCCCCCTGCCGGCAGCACCATAAAAAAAGGTCGGGATGTGGTTATTACTATTTCCAAGGGTCACAAGGAAACTATCCTTCCGGATTTACGCCAAGTCCCACTAAAAACGGCCCTTTTGATCCTTGAAAAAAAAGAATTCAAACCTGGAACCCTCTCCTATGTTCACTCGGACAGCACCGGAAAAGGTCAAATAATTGCCCAATACCCCCTGGCCTTTTCCAGGGTAAAAAGTAATTCCCTTTGCAATTTGCTGGTCAGCCGCGGGCCCGAGTCCATGGCCCAGGTGATGCCAGAGCTGACCGGGCTTGGTCTGAATGCCGCTGTGAACCTTTTGGAAAACCGGCATCTCCTGGTTTCGAAAATTCGTTCCAAAATTGATCAAAATATGGATCAGGGTCTTATCTTATCCCAGACGCCTGAATTTGGGAGGCCCGTGTTTTCCTACACCCCCATTGAATTGATTGCCAATGGCACCAGGGACGGTCTTTCCATTGAACCCAAGAATTTAAGGGGGCTGATTTTGGTAACCCATACCTTAAGCCCTGGATTTTTAAAAAGACATGTCCGGGTGGAAACCGATTATCTGGGATTTCCCCTTGATTTGTTCAATGAATTTTTTAAACCGGGAAAAGAGATTAATGTATTGATTCCTGCTGGAATTAAAACTAAAATAAATATTTTTGTTGATCATGAACTTGTAAAAACACGACTCATTGATCCGTGGAATCCGGACAATGATACAGGAGAACTATTATGGGAATAATTGCCCCGTCTATATTATCGGCCGACTTTACCATTCTGGGTGAAGAACTTGCCAGGGTTGAACAAGCAGGTGCCGACTGGATTCATATTGATGTCATGGACGGCCAGTTTGTCCCTAATATCACCTATGGCCCCATTATTGTAGAAGCTTGCAAACGTGCAACCCGACTTAAATTAGATGTTCATTTGATGATTGAAACGCCTGATCTTATTATCCCTGAGTTTGCAAAGGCCGGCGCCGATTACATATCGGTCCACGCAGAAGCCTGTCCCCATCTTCACAGGAGCCTTCAACTCATTAAAAGTTTTGATGTCAAGGCCGGGGTTGCCTTGAACCCCGGCACCCCTCTATCCGCCATTGAGTGGGTCATTGATCAACTGGATTTTGTCCTCATCATGAGCGTTAATCCCGGATTTGGCGGACAAAAATTTATCGATTCCAGTATTAACAAGATTGCGGCCCTGTCCCAATTGCTCAAGGAAAAAAATTCTTCTGCCATTATTCAGGTGGACGGCGGCGTTAATTGCGATTCCATCCATAAAATTCATGCAGCCGGGGCCACCTCCTTTGTGGCGGGTTCGGCCATTTTCAAAACCCCCGATTACACAAAAACCATTTCAGCCCTGCGACAGGCAATGTAAAGGTAAAAAATGAACAAACTGATCGTCACTGTCCTGGGAAAGGACAGACCCGGAATTATTTCCCAGATATCTGCTATTTTATACGAGAACGAGTGCAACCTTGAAAATGTCAATCAGATGATTCTGCAAAACCAGTTTGCCGGATTTTTCTTTGTTGAACCGTCGTTGGGGCTTGGCCAGGCTCAACTTGAGCAAATTTTCCTTGACCGAACACAAGGCACAGGCCTGACCATCCATGTCAGCCCCCTGGGGACAAACGGCGGTGTACAAGAAGAAATACAAACAGAAATTTTTTTAATCACCACCATAGGCCCCGATCAAAAAGGGCTGGTGGCCCGATTTTCAAGCATTATTGCAAGCTTTAATGCCAATATTATTAATCTGAAAGCCGTGTTCAAAGGGGGCAGCGACCCCAATGCCAATGTCATGTCCTACCAGGTGAGTATAACCCCCGACGTCGATGCCCCTGCCATGTTCAAGGCCCTTAGAGAAAAGGGCTGTGAATTGAATTTGGATATCCGGATCCAGCATAAAAATATTTTTAACGCCATAAATAAAATTTAATTGTAAAATACAATTTTAAAATAGAACAGGAAAAACCATGTTTGATGATTATGAAATAATGTCGACCATAGAAATGGTAAAAAATGAAAACTTGGATGTCCGTGCCGTCACCATGGGGATCAACCTCTTTGACTGTGTCAGCCACGATCTTTCAGTTTTCAAGAAAAAAATAAGAAACAAAATTATTTCCCATGCCGCTAACCTGGTAGAAGTCTGCGATGCTGTGGGAGAAAAATATGGGATCACCGTGGTGAACAAGCGCATCTCCATCAGTCCCATTGCCCTTGTGGGAGCCCCTTTTTCTTCAAACCAGATGGTTGAAATCGCCCATGAACTCAATGATATTGCCAAGGAGGTTAATATTGACTTTATCGGTGGGTTTTCAGCCCTGGTTGAAAAAGGCATGGCCAATGGAGATAAAGCCCTTATTGCCGCCATTCCCCGGGCCCTGGCGCAAACCCAACGGGTCTGCGCTTCTGTGAATGTGGCCACCACAAAGGCTGGCATTAACATGGATGCCGTTCTTTTAATGGCCAGGGCTATCAAAGAAGCCGCTGCCCTGACAGCCGACGACGACGGAATTGCCAGTGCCAAACTATGTGTTTTTGCCAATATTCCCGAAGACATGCCTTTCATGGCCGGGGCTTATCTGGGAGTGGGGGTTGCCGATGCCGTCATTAATGTGGGGGTCTCTGGCCCCGGTGTTATAAAACAGGCCATCCAAAGAAACCTGAAAGATAAACACCACAGTCTGGGCCAGATTGCAGAAATCATTAAACGAACCGCCTGCAAGGTCACCCGTGTAGGGGAACTCATCGGTCGGGAAGTTGCCCAGAACCTGGGGATCAAGTTCGGTGTGGTGGACCTGTCCCTTGCGCCCACGCCAACCGTGGGAGACAGCATTGGAGAGATCTTCCAGGCCCTGGGGCTTACCCATATCGGGGTTCCCGGGTCTACGGCAGCCCTTGCCATGCTAAATGATGCCGTTAAAAAAGGCGGTGCCTTTGCCAGCTCCCATGTGGGGGGACTTTCCGGGGCGTTTATACCGGTGAGTGAGGATTTAAATATTGCTGAAGCCGCCCACAAGGGGTATCTGACCATTGAAAAACTCGAGGCCATGACCTGTGTCTGCTCCGTGGGGCTCGATATGGTGCCCATTCCCGGGGATATTACCGAGGAATGTTTGGCGGGTATTATTGCCGATGAAATGGCCATTGGGATGATCAATGCCAAAACCACTGCCACCCGTTTGATCCCTGTACCCGGGAAAAAAGCAGGCGACAAGGTTTATTTTGGCGGTCTTTTGGGAGAAGCCAGGATCATGGCAGTTCCCCATTTTGATCTGAAAGATCCCTTTGTCACCTTTGGCGGCCGGATTCCGGCCCCCATCCACAGCCTCAAAAATTAGAAGTTTTTAATTCGGAACACTCCATGATCCCAGCAAACACTAGCGACACCTCCCTGGGCAAAGTGAATTACAAGATCATTTTTATTCTGACCCTGGTTCATTTTACCGGTGATTTTTATTCCTCATTTTTCACACCGCTCCTGCCGGCCTTTGTGGATAAACTGGGTCTGACACTTGCCCAGGTGGGTCTTATCACAGGTCTTATCAGGTTTCTGGCATTTATTGTCCAGCCCGTGGTGGGCTATATGTCAGACCGCCATGAAACCAGAAAATTTGTAATTACCGGCCTGTGTCTTGCCTTCTTTTGCATCCCCTTTTCCGGCCTGGCCCCCAATTTTACCTTGTTGCTTTTGGTGCTTTGTCTGGGATCCATCGGGTCCTCCATGTTTCACCCCGCAACAACCGGTATGGTGCCCTTGTATTCAGGCAACAGGACCGGCTTTTGCTTGTCCATATTCAATACCGGCGGTACCCTTTCCTTTGCCCTGGGACCTATATTTATTACCTGGTATGTAGCAAGATATGGCCTGGAAGCCATGCCCTATACCCTTACCTTCGGTCTTGTGGCATGTATATTCTGTTTTAAATATCTGCCAAAACCTGTTTCAGAAAATATGTCCCATTTAGGGTTTATGGGTTCCATGAAAGAAAGCCTTGGCAAAGTTTACAAACCCATTCTCCTGATCTGGGGAGTCATGGTGTTGCGGGCTATCACCGGCCAAACCTTTATGACCTTTATGCCCATTTTTCTGGCCAATAAAGGCTATAACCTGACGTCTGTGGGGCTGATTTTTTCTCTTTTTATCATGGGAGGCACCCTGAGCGGGCTTCTGGCCGGTTATATGGCAGACCGGACCGGCTTTAAAAAGATCTTTCTTTTCTCTTTTGTATTGATGCCCCCTAGTTTGTTATTATACCTGTTCCTGCCCGGACCCTGGATTTATTTGACTTCTTTTCTGGCAGGGTTTACCGTGTTGGCGTCCCTGCCCCTGGGGGTTGTCATGGCCCAGAGGCTGGCCCCGAAATCCCGGGCCATGGTCTCAAGCCTGATGATGGGATTTGCCTACGGACTGGGGGGTATTTTTACCCCCATTGTGGGAAAATTGGCTGACATCTATGGCCTTGAGACCATCCTTTTTTATTCCGCATTTATCCCCCTTTTGTGCCTTGTCCTTATCGTCAAATTTCCCGATGTTGACCAGACCTAAACCCGGATTATAAAAGATGAATTTTCCAGAAAAAAATTATAAAGCCTCCAACAAAACCTTAAATATTCTTTTGGTGCAGCCCCCCATTGAAGAATTTTATCTCACCTCCAAAAGAACCATTCCCTATGGGCTTGCCTCTATTTGTGCAAGCCTTGAAGCCAAGGGGTATTCAAGTCAAATCCTGGATGGGCTTGCCACGGACAAATCAAAATCAATTGCCTATCCGTCCGGGTTTTCCTATTTATCCCCCTACTATGGAAGGGAGGATATAAGTCTTTTCTCCCTGTTTCACCAATTCAAACATTTTGGATACAGCTATGAACACATCGGGACAAGGGTCAGGGATATAAAACCATTTTTGGTGGGTATTTCATCCTTATTTACGGCCTATTGCGACCAGGCCCTGGAAACAGCAAGGGTCATTAAAAAATTTTATCCCCAGGCCTATATTGTAATGGGCGGCCACCATCCCACCCATTTTCCCGAAGCGGTTTTAGAGTGCAAGGCAGTAGATTTTGTCCTTAGGGGTGAAGGAGAAAATTCTCTTGGGCTTCTCTGTGATGCACTGAAAAACAAAACCGCCCTTGACAAGGTTCCCGGCATTGGGTTCAGGGATAAGGGGAAAATAACCCTCCATCCTCCTGTCTGGATAAAGGATTTAAACCAACTCCCCCTGCCAGCCCTTGACTGTATAAATCAGGCGTATTACCAGCGCAATAAAAAGGCCGCCATCACCATGGTTTCCAGCCGGGGCTGTCCCATGCATTGTACCTATTGTTCTGTATCTGCCTTGGCCTCCCATGGTAAATTTCGTCAACGGGATGTGACGGAGGTGCTCAAGGAGATAGAAGAACAAGCCAACCGATTGGATATTGGGTTTATTGATTTTGAAGATGAAAACCTGGCCCTGGAAAAAAAATGGATACTGGCGCTCCTATCCGGGCTTAACAAAATTTTTAAAGGGAACTCCCCGGAACTGCGCGCCATGAATGGGCTGTATCCCCCCTCCCTTGACAGGGAAATCATGACGGCAATGCAAGTGGCTGGATTTAAAACCATTAATCTTTCCATGGGCTCTTTTTCCAGGGACCAGCTTATGCGCTTTAAACGACCCGATGTCAGACGATCCCATGACCGAGCGCTTTCCCTTGCCCAGGATCTGGGGTTAACCTGTGTCTCCTACGTGATAGCGGCCGCCCCGGGGCAATCTGCCACCTCCTCCCTGAATGACCTGCTTTGCCTGGCACAAAGAAGAACCCTGGCCGGACTTTCTATTTTCTATCCCGCACCGGGAAGTCTTGATTATGGGGTTTGCCGGGAAAAAGGTCTTCTTCCCAAACATTTTTCTTTGATGCGCTCAACCGCCCTACCCCTGGATGATACCACCAAAAGACTTGAGGCGGTCACCCTTTTAAGGCTGGCTCGAATTCTCAATTTCATTAAAACCCGGATTGACAACCATGGGTGCCTCCCCCTTGGGGAAGCCTGTGAAAGTGAAGTCCTGGACGGCGACCGGGATACGATCAGCCTCAAACTGGTACAATATTTTTTACAGGATGGTATTATTCGGGGGGTGGACAAGACTGGCAATCTCTATGCCCATAAAACCGATACCGCTCTATGCCAGAAATTTATAGAGGAAATAAAGAACCTGCCCCTCATGGGAGTAGAAAAAGGTCCCCTTGAATTTTCCTGAATCATGCATTTTTTACAAAATGTGTTGTCTGTCTGTCTGTCTTTCTTTCTGACTGGAGTTGACTGAGGTGAATCGATTGTATCAGAAAATTTCTTTTACCCTTAATATGGCCGATTTTATATCCAAAGGGAACCAGCTCCTTGATCAGTCCTTAGAAGCAAGCCTTTGAACAAGGATGGAATGAGGCCCTCTTCCGGTATAATCTGATTCCTTTTTGTTCATTGTAAAATTTCAAATATTTAATCAGAAGTAAAGAAAAATTTTATGCAGCGTAGTTTTTCATGTAACCCTAGAAAAACAAAGGGCAGGGTCTGTTATCAGGCTCTGCTCTTTGTCACCATATAGTCCTGGGTCATAAAAAAGCGGTATTCAGTTTACAATGAGCGGCCGCACTCCTATCCAGCAAATGGCCCAGCTCCCCTTCTTTCTTAGGAAAAAACCCCATGCATTTTTCCCAGACCTCTTCATCTTCCATGCAAAAATAGACCCTAACATGGGGGGCATATTCTCGAATGGTATCGATGAGTGTTTTGTAAAGATGTATTCTCAATGGTTTGAAATACCGCATCTTATTATCAAGACCCAGGATAAACTCTCCATAAGGGATGGTGGATGAGGGAAATCGTTTTTCAATAATGGACTTTAAGGGGGGCATGAACCTGAAGCTACCGATGCTGATCCAGACGATATTGTCAGGGCTCACATGGGAAAATATGGAATGAACAACCCGTTTATAGGCATCCTCGCATCCTTCATAAACGACTAAAGGATCAAAATGGAAGGCCAGCTTATAGCCCTTTGCTTCACAAATTTTCGCGGTTTCAAGCCGTGAAGTCAGGGCGGCCGTCCCTCGTTCATCGGACCGGATGATCTCAGGGGTATTGACGGACCAGGCCATAACAGTCTTCCCATTGTGATCCAGATCCAGGAGAGAGTCCACATTAATGGTTTTGGTCTTAAGTTCCAGAAGACTGTTGGACTGTTTTGCAAAGGTTTCTATTAAAAACTTTGGCCCCGTACTGATTTTTTCCCAGATAAGGGAATCGGTGTATTCGCCTGTGCCGATGCGATAGATTTTGTTTTCGGAAAAGGTCTGTTTCAGGGGGGGGATAAGGGTATCTTGTCCTGCAAAGTATTGGAGAACCGGGGGGTGGAAATAGGCCTGGAGAATGCAATAGGAACAGTCCATGGTACAAAAGGTGCCGGTGTGTAAAATGGTGTAATCACAACAGGTGTAATGGCTGGTGCCGGGACATTTCCGGATGACGGCCCCCTTGTTTCGGGTGATATACAAGATGGATTTCCCAGCCAGTATGGGATCCTTGGCCGAATTGATCGCATCATACACCGGTTGTGAATCGGTCACCATTTCCGGGGTAAGCCCGACCTTTTCTGTCAAATATTGAATTTCATCGTCCTGGGGGAGGTTGGCATCCATGAAAAGCCGGTTGATTTTCATCTTTTCAAAACCTCCTCTAACATAGGATCGGTCGATACCCTGTCAAGACAAGCCACCCGGGCTGCATATTCTGCAGAGGTTTTAAATTCAAAGGAACAAGCGTAGATCATGCTTTCAAAATTATCCGGTACCACAAATTTTATCCCGGGCCCCAGTTTCAGTGAATTGATTTTTTTTTGGATCTCCTGTCGTTTTTTTTCAAGGGAGGGAAACCGTCTTTCAACGAGATAGCGTCGCAAAAGGTTACCCTTGTGGCCAAGATCCTTGTTGTCAAGCGTCAGTATTTCCTGGATCTGTTTCTCCTGGTACAAATTTTGGGGTGTTATCTTTTCCCTTGCTGCAATTTCCAAAAAATTGGTAATGATCTCCACTTGCTTGCTGGCGGATGTTTTTACAGCGGAAAAAAGATTTACAAAACAATTGGCAAGCTCTGGGGGGCCGCTTGCTATCTTTTTGGCAGATTTAATGGACAGCCGGCCGTCATCCATGAGTTCATGCGCCCTTCGGGGTAAGGTGGCAATTTGTTGGAGATCTTTAATATATCTGGCGTTAAACTGGGTATTAAAAATACTCAATGATTTTTTTGCGATGCCAGCGGCGTCCATGGATCGACCCAGGAGCTCAATGCTTTGAATGAGTTCACCCGGGGTCAATGGCCGGGAGAATGCAGTGTCGGATACGGCACGGACAGCGCAATCTGCTTTTGAGGCCATGGGGAAGATTTGACATGCAACCTTATCCTTGTACCCGTTGTGGACCAGGGCCTTTATCCGTTTAAAGCCTGTGACCAGAATATAGGATTCACTTGGTTCTCCAGATTCCTTTGGTTCCCTTTGGGACCTGACAAGGGGCAGACGTGTCAGACCGGTCTCTCGTATGGACTGGGCCAGGCCGGTGATATCACAAGCTTCTCTTGAAATTTGATACCGGGTATCGGTAAGGTCAATTTTATCCAATTGGATATGCAGCACCTGGGGGATATGCAGCACCTGGATTTCTTTGGGCAAATCAGACATGTTCACCCGTCAATTGGGTAAAAATTTCTTTATAGGTATTGGCGGTAGCCTCGATAAGTTCAGAGGGAAGTTTGGGCCCGGGATGTTTTTTGTCCCACCCCGAGGCCGTCAGCCAGTCCCGGATGCCTTGTTTATCGAAACTTTTTTGCCCTCTTCCGGGTTCATAATCATCAAGGGGCCAGAATCGGGAAGAATCCGGGGTCATAATTTCATCAATGAGGATGATCTCATTGTCCAGCATGCCGAACTCAAATTTGGTATCTGCTATGATGATGCCTCGTTCAAGGGCAAGCTTGGCCCCTTTGTTGTAAATGGCAAGGCTTAAATCCCGTAATTTTTCCGCCTTGTCCTGGCCCAGGATATTTATGGTTTCTTCAAAACTGATATTAATATCATGATCCCCGATTTCAGCTTTGCTGGAAGGGGTAAAAAGAGGGGTCGCAAGTTTATCCGATTCCTTGAGTCCCTTGGGAAGGGGGATGCCGCAAACATGGCCCTCCTTTTGATAGGAGCTCCATCCAGACCCGCTGATATATCCCCGGACAATACATTCAACTTCCAGGGGCTGGGCTCGTTTAACCAGCATACTTCTTTTATCCAGAGCCTTTTTGTAGCGTTTAAATTCCTCGGGATATTCATCCACATTGGTTGTGATGATATGGTTTTTTACAATATCCTCCACCAGGTTAAACCAGAATACGGAGATCTGGTTCAATACCTTTCCCTTGTCAGGGATGGTATCGGGCAACACCACGTCAAAGGCTGACAGCCGATCTGTGGTGACCATCAAAAGGGAATCTTTGGTATCAAATATATCCCTTACCTTGCCCTGCCTTACCAATGACAGGTCGTCAAATTCAGTGCTTGGAATAAGTGTCAATTGTCTCTCCTTATTTGTTTCCATCCATTTTTAATAATTTTAATGATTAATATCATAAATTGGGATATTTTTCTATTATAACCCTAAAGTTTTTGATTAGGTATTTGATAAAAAGGAGTAAGGGTATATGGTAAGAAAAATTTTATATTGCCATCCGTAAGTTGACTTGACGAAAACGGCAAAATCATAATAATGTGGAAAATATTTTTTATTACAAATAGAGGTGATTGATGAGAAGGATCTTATTTAGTTTGTTTTTTATGATTTTTTGTATTGGCTGTCTGGCCGTGTCTGCCAATTCACAACCCCTGTATTCGCTTCAGGATCTATGCCGTGAAGCAAATAAAAATGCTGAAACCATTAAAATAGCGGGCGATGACCTGTTTATTGCCCAGCAGGAAAAACAACGGGCCTTGTCAGTTCTGATTCCAAGGGCGACCCTGTATGGAAATTATCTTAATTACAAAGATGAAGATGCCCTGTCCCCTGACTCGAACACCTTGGGAGCAAAGCTGACCCAAAGTTTTACCCTTAACGGACGGGAATTGATCGCCTATGATGTCAGCAAAAAAGGGATTGAAAAGGCAGAATTTTCCAAGGAATCCGTCCGGTCCGATTACCTGTTTCAAGTTTCCCAGTCCTATTTTCAGACCTTGAATGCCAAACGCCTGGTGGAAATCGCCCAGGCCGATGTGGAACGGCTTGAAACCCATAAAAATTTTGTTCAGGAAAAACTGAGTGTGGGCAATGTTACAAAAACTGCCCTATATCGGGCAGAAGCAGAATTTTCCAAATCTCTTACCAATAAGATTGTGGCTGACAATACCGTCGGCCAACTCAAGGCAACCCTTGTTCGACTCACAGGAATTGAAGATGATTTCAGGGTATCGGCAGACGAGGTTCGAAACATGGATGATTTCACCATCACCCTGGATGAGATTAAAACCCAGGCACTCAAGACCCGGTATGAAATCATGGAAGCAAAAAAGACCGTGGAAATTGCCACCCAGAGCACGAAATATGAACGAGGGGACTATTGGCCGACCCTTTCCCTGGAAGGTGGTTACAGGGATATAGATGCCTCTTATCTTGGCTATGATGGTGAATCGGATAATGCATATATCCAGGCGGGCCTTGTCTTTACCCTGTATGACGGCGGCCTTAGAAAAGCACAGGTGAACCAGCGGTTGGCCGATGAAAGAAAGGCCAGGCAAGCCTTGTCCCTGGTAGAGAAAAAAATTATTTTTGAATCCAAGGTATCTTTTCTTGAATTTGAAACCGCACGCAACGCCCTTGCCAATCTCCAGCATGAGTTGAAATCTGCCCAGGAAAATTATAAAGCCGTTGACATGCAGTTTAAATACGGCATGGCCAACAGCATCGACATAATGGATGCCAACACCCTGCTCGTCCAGGCCGAACGTCGAATCAACAATGCAGAATATACCCTGTATCTTTCTATTTTAAAGATTTTATATACCAAGGGTGATTTGTTGTCCTATGTGTTGGAAGCCTCCTGATCTTGTCCGATATAGTGTATTCATCATGGCGCGTTCATCAATGAACCAGGATTCAATTTTTTGGCAAGCATCCCAAAAAAAAATATCCCATAAACCCAGTTGCGGCAATTGATTCAGCAGTATCTTTAAGGGGGCAAATTCATTGGATAAGGCTATGAATCCTCAATGTTTTTAGGCGGGTTTCCTTGACTAAACATAAGGATTTCAATATTCTTGAGGTGTTGTTTTTATTTTCATGGATAAAACCTGTTTCAAAGGAGACATTATGTACGAAATTATTGCAAACCCTGAAGACTATCAAATTGATCAGCTCGTAAACGGAACCGGAAATGCAAGCATAGAACTATCCCGGGAAGAACGGAATAACTGGGCAGGTGAAATCATTAATTTTAGTGAAAAACTTAACGAGTTTGCCAATAAATCCAAGGAACTTGCCAAGCTTTTTTCATCAAATGATAAAATCTCTGCAACACCGGCATCCCTGAAAACCCTTAAAGTTCAGCTTTTTGTGATCAATGATTCATTGAACTCAGCCCTTGCCATAGCTGATAAACTGGAATCAGATATCGTCAAAAAATAAGGTCATTTTTTTGTCCCAGGGCTTTTTGCCTTAAAATATGGTCTGTGAGAACCAGCGCCAGCATGGATTCACAGACCATATTTATTCTGGGAATGGCACAAATGTCATGACGTCCCTTGGTGGAAATAATCGTGGGAACGCCTTTATCCGTCAAGGTGTTCTGGGGTTTTGATATGGAAGGGATGGGTTTTACATGAACCCGAACAACAATCTCATCTCCATTGGAAATACCCGCCAGTATCCCCCCACAATGATTGCTGGCAAATCCTTTGAGGGTTAACGAATCATTGTTCTCAAAGCCGGTCATTTCAGGGGCCCCAATACCCGCACCGATTTCAACCGCTTTAACAGCGCCAATGCTCATCATTGCCTTGGCAATATCGGCATCCAGCTTGTCAAAAACCGGATCCCCGATACCCGCCGGAACGTTTACAGCCTTTATTTCAACAATGCCGCCAAGGGAATCTCCCTGGCTTTTGACTAGTTCTATTCTTTTTTCCATCCTTTGGGCAGCTTCCATGTCCGGGCATTTAAAGGGATTTTTTTCAATGGCATCTGCATCAAAAATAGCCGCATTGATACCTCCCAGCCCAATGGTGTAGCTTTGAATCTTAATTTGATAGGGATCGAGAACAAGCCTTGCAACCGCACCGGCTGCCACCCTTGCCGCTGTTTCCCGGGCAGATGCCCGTCCGCCCCCCCTGTAATCCCGGATACCAAATTTTTGATGGTAGGTATAATCCCCATGGCCGGGACGGAAGATCGATGCAATATCGGTATAAGATCTGGATTTGGCATCCTTGTTTTCAATCATGATCATTATGGGAGTGCCCGTGGTTTTTCCCTCAAATGTTCCCGAAAGAATAAGGGGGACATCGGGTTCCTTTCGCTTGGTGGAGGCAGGTCCCTGTCCGGGTTTTCTTTTGTCCAGTGATGCCTGGATCATGGCTTGACTGATGGGAAGTCCGGGAGGACACCCCTGAATTACGACCCCAATGGCAGGGCCGTGGGATTCTCCAAAGGTGGTGATCTGGAATGCTTTGCCAAGACTGCTACCGGACATGGGCTAGTCTCCTTTTGATAATGGATGCTGCTTGGGTGGGTGAATGGGTGCTTGTATCGATTTGTATCTGGCCCAATTCCCGGTACAAAGGCGTGCGAAAATCTAAAATCTTTTGGGTCTCCCGGGATAAGGATTCCTCTGTGAACCTGGGTCTGGACTCATAATTTTTGACATCGGCAACCAGTCGCGCAACGATGGTGGCGCTATCTGCATACAGCCAGGCACAAATTCCGTGGGTTTGAATGAACCTGCGATTTTCTGGATCCAATATTACCCCCCCGCCTGTTGCGATGACACTATTGGAAAGATTAGCAGTCTCCAAAAGGACCTGCCTTTCTTTGAGCCTGAAATAATCCCATCCCTTTTGGTTGACCATCTGTTCTATGGTGGTCTGAAACGTTTCTTCAATAATCTTGTCTGTATCAAAAAAAGAGACACCCATAAGAGCTGCCAGCAGCTTTCCCGTGGTACTTTTTCCGGTGCACCGGTATCCGACAAGGTATAGGGGCTTTATGGTTTTCATTGGTTAGGGGTCCTATACACAAAATTATAAGGTTTCAAAGATGTTCCAAAATCCTGGGAATGATTTTTCAACACAGGCTGGATTTTCTATTTCCATGCCCTCCACAACGAGCCCGGCAACGGAAAAGGCCATGGCGATTCTATGGTCGTTAAAGGTTTCAATGAAAGCCCCCTTTGGCGTTCCGCCGGTAATTTCAAGCCAGTCGTCACCCTGGGTGACCCCTATTCCCATTTTTATTAATTGGGAAGCGACAACCGCAATGCGATCACATTCTTTTACCCGCAAATGGCCAATGTTTGAGATCCGGGTTGTTCCCTTTGCAAAGGCTGCCACCACTGCTATGGCAGGAACAGCGTCGGGTGTGTCGGACATGTCCACGTCTATGCCTTTGAGGGAGCCTCCCTTGACTGCCACACTATTTTTTTCAATATTAAGGGAACAGCCCATGTGTTCAAGGATGTGAATCTGTTTTAAATCCCCCTGGAGCGAATTTTCCTGGATATTATCCACCCCGATTTCTTTGCCGGTGACAGCCCCTGCAGCCCAGAAATATCCGGCATTGGAAAGGTCGGGCTCCACCACATACTCACCCGGAACATAAACTTGATTTCCCGGAACCTGATATTCAAGGTCACTGATTCGATTCACCTTAACATTAAATTGGTTCATCACATCAATGGTTAAATCAATATAGGGAACTGAAACCGGCAAGCCGGGTAGGAAAATGGTCAGGCCCTTTTCCATCAATGCCCCCATCATGAGCAAAGAAGATAAATACTGGCTGCTCTTGGAACAATCAATGGTGGTGATGCCGCCTCGTCTGCCAAGCCCTTGGATGGCGACGGGGGGAGTTCCCCCTGGATGGATGGATTTTGCCTCCACCTCAAGCGCGTTGAGTGCATCCAGCAATTCAATCATGGGCCGCTCACACATCCTTTTATCCCCGGTCAGGGTGTACCGGGTCTGTCCAAGGGCTGCAATCCCCGCTAAAAGGCGCATGGAGGTACCTGAGTTGCCTAAGAATATGGGGGCTTCGTGGGGAGTGGGCCGACCATTAAATCCTTGTACCGCAACAAGGCCGGGTTCCAATTCTTTGATGCCTGCCCCCATGGCACAAAGAGCCGTTGCTGTCAGGGAAAGGTCCTGACTTTCCAACAAGTTTCTAATTTTTGAAGACCCCTTTGAAAGGGCCGCACAGATCAGCATTCTATGGGAAATGCTCTTAGATCCAGGCACCTGAACTATTTGATTCGTGATCTGTCTGGATTTTATCTGTTTGGATTGTACTTGTTTGGATTGTACTTGTTTGGATTGTACTTGTTTGGATTGTACTTGTTTGGATTTTATTGGGTCGGTTAATTCCATTGGGGTTAATTCCTTGGGGTCTTTTGTTAAAAGGTTTTTGCCTTTAGCCTTGATTCTTTAACACAGCATCTCTCATGATCTTTGTATCTGGTTTGAGCCCGGTCCACAACTCAAACTGGGCCGCTGCCTGGGCCACAAACATGGACAGCCCGTCAATTATGGTGCACCCTTTTCCCCTGGCAATGGACAGCAATCTTGTGTTCAAAGGGGTATAGACAACATCCATCACCACCATGCCCGGGATCAGGTTGCTGGCTGGAAAGGGTAGGTCATTCACCTGAAGGGGATACATACCGCAACTTGTGGTGTTGATCACAACATCTGCGGCAATGGTGTCCATCTGGTCCTGGCAGATGAATCGTCCCTTGACTTCAGCCGCCAGGGCAGCGCCTTTCTCTGCCGAACGGTTGACGATAATAATGTGTCCCCCCTGTTTTGCAATCCCATGGGCCACGGCTTTGCCCGCTCCCCCTGCCCCGATGATACATACGGTTTTGCCTTGTATCCCATGGGAGATTAAGGGGGCAAGCGCCGCATCACAGTCTGTGTTATATCCCACAAGGCGCCCGGCCTTGTTTACCACTGTATTCACGGCCCCTATGTCCAGGGCCAGGGGATCTACCTCGTCCAGATAGTGTATAATGGTTTCCTTAAAGGGAATGGTAACAGAAGCACCTTTTATCCCAAGGGTTCGCATGGACATGATGGCACTTTCAATATCAGGGGGCTCAAATGCCAGATACACGGCATCAATTTTATTATTTTTAAAACTGATGTTATGCACCAGGGGGCTTTGGGAGTGGGATACGGGACTTCCCAGTACGCAATAAAGATTTGTGGCTGCAGAGATCATATTCTTAGAGGTCCTCTTTGACATATACAGGATAGGAGCCCAGCACTTTCAGGGTAAGGGAGAATGCCCTTATCTGTTCAATGGTTTTTGCCACATGGCTGTCTTCAACATGACCTTCAATATCAAGGAAGAAATAATAGCTCCAGTTCTGATCCCGGGTGGGCCTGGATTCGAGTTTGAGCATGTTGAGCCCGGCCTTGTTAACGGGTTCAAGGGCTTTAAACAGGGCGCCGGGAACATGGGAAGTGGCAAACATGATAGAGGTCTTGTCTTTCCCTGTTTTTTCAGGCGATTGTTTGCCCAGAATCAAAAACCGAGTGACATTCCCGGAATAGTCTTCGATTTTTGATTCCACTGGCAGTAATTCATAAAAATGGGCAGCCTTCGGGCTGGCAATGGCAGCCACCTCAATGTTCTTGGATGCCATGAGAGCGGCTTTGGAGGTGGAACTGGTTTCCAAAACTTCCACCAGGGGAAATTTTTTTTTCAACCATCCTTTGCATTGGGCTATGGCCTGGGGATGGGAGTAAATGGTTTTCACATCACGCGCTTCCCCTGTTATGGACAATAAGGCATGGGAAACCGGCTCATAGTGTTCGGCACAGATGGTCAGGTTAAAATCGGTAAACAGATCCAGGGTGTGATTTACAGCCCCCTCAATGGAGTTTTCAACGGGTACCACCCCAAAATGACTTTCATTTTTTTCAACCTCCCTGAAGATATCAAACAGGCCGGGCTGTTCAATAAATTTGCCGGAATGCTTGAAATGGTTCAAGCTTGCAATATGGGTATAGCTGGCCTTTGGTCCAAGATAGGAAATGGTTTTGGGTTTTTGAATTTCCCGGGTGGCGGTGATGATCACGTTAAATATATATTGCAATAGATCTCGGTTGGCGGGTCCTTTATTCATTTTCCAGATCTTTTCAATGACCTTTCTTTCCCGGGACCGATCCAGAACCTGGCTTCCTTTTTCTTTTTTAACGGCACCCACTTGTTTTCCAATGGACAGCCGCTGGTTGATCAGGTCCAAAATCTGGGAATCAATTTGGTCTATCTCATCTCTGAGGGGTGCAAGGGCTTTTTCCTGGGGATCATGTTTTGGGGGATTTTTTTCCATGGGGGTCGTCATCCTTTTGTAATAAACCTTGGTACACTATTAAAGTTGGTGCAAAATAAAAAACCGCACCAGGTCTTGCCTGCTGCGGTTTTTAAAGCGTGTTCAATTATTATTGTAAATGATCAGCTCACCACAGACAGGTTAAATACCTAAAAAAGAAAAAATATCTGTGTGCAATTGTCATTTTAGTTCTCGGCTCCAATTAAAATTCAATAAAGTCGTAAAAATCTATACTTCGGTTTTCATTCTGTCAAGGATTTTTATGGGGCATCCATCTAATATTATAAATAATGCGACGGGGTTATTCATTATTTATAATAAATGTTTGAATCCTGTTGCCGTCCATATCCTTGACTGTGATGGTCCACTTATCTATTTCTATGGACTCACCGGGTGTGGGAATTCTCTCAATCTCTTCAAGGAAAAAACCGGAGAAGGTGTCATAATTACTTGACTCGGGGATGGATATCCCTATTTCCTTGTTAAGGTCATCAATGTCAATCTTGCCGGACACCAGCCATTTGTTTCCTTTGAGTTTAACAATATCGGGTACCATGTGGTCAGTTTCATCAACAATCTCTCCAATAATCTCTTCGACCACGTCTTCCAGGGTCACGATTCCCGCGACCCCGCCATGCTCGTCCACCACCACGGCCATGTGACTTTTTTTCACCTTGAAGTCCTTGAGCAGGGAATCGAGTTTTTTTGACTCCGGTATAAAATAGGGAACTTTCATGATTTTTTTAATATCCAGGGAGGCAGTGGCATTTTCTTTTGAAAGCCTCTGAAAACTTGCAAACAGATCTTTGAGGTGGAGGATACCGATGATATTGTCAATATAGTCTTCGATGACCGGTATTCTTGAAAACCCTGATTTCAAGGTTTCCTGGATATCAAACTCATCGGATGCATCAATAACAAACATGTCGGCTCTGGGAGTCATAATTTCCGAGCAGGAGGTGTCATCAAATTCAAAGATATTGGAAATATACTCTTTTTCCTCTTCCTTTATCTCCCCTTCTTCTTCCACCACTTCCACCATGGTCATGAGTTCATCTTCAGTGACAGCGTCCTGACCATTGTCGTTGGCCCCATGGAGCCTGGGGATAAAATTTAAGGCAAAGATTAAAGGCCAAAATAATTTGGAGAGCCAATACAAGGGAAAAATTACCCCCCTTGCTACCAGGATATTGTTGTGATTAGCAAAGGATTTGGGGAAAATTTCTCCGAATATCAGAATCAAAAGGGTCATAATGCCCGTGGCAATTCCAACCGCATTGGATTTGAACTGGGAAATAGCCAGGGCAGTAGCAAGAGCGGATGCACCGATATTTACCAAATTATTCCCGATGAGAATGGTAGTCAACAGGGTATGGGAGTCAGCTTTCATCTCCAGGATGAGTTGACCGGTCCTTGAACCATCTTTGGCAATATGCAGGGCCTTAACTTTTGAGATGGAAAAAAGAGCCGTCTCCGATGATGAAAAAAAACCCGACAGAAAAAGGCATATAACCAGTAGCGTTATTTCAAACGTCATTACAATTCCTCAAATTATTCACCCGATTGTCCTTCCTATGGGTGATATTACTCTAATAATTTTTTAGTGTGTTTGTCAAATTTCTTATTTAACCAGATCAAGGGCAATTCGGGCCGCTCTTTTTGAAGCACCCGGTGCACCGAGAAGTTTTCTCACCACTAAAAGTTGATTTTCATGGTCCCCCAGGTTTTTCAACATAAAAAATGCCCTTTGACTTATTTTTTCGGGGGTGGCATCGTTTTGAAGCAGTTCCGGCATCACTTCCTTGCCTGCGATCAAATTGGCAAGACCCGCATATTTAACCTTCACCAAAAGTTTGGCAATTTTGTGACTTATGGGAGACATTTTATAAATAATAATAGTCGGCAGGCAACAGAGCGCAGCTTCAAGGGTGACGGTACCAGACGCTGCAATCAACAGGTCAGATCTTTTGAAAATTTCCATGGGTCTGCCCTGAACAACCTCAAACAGCCCGGTGTGATGATAGGGGGATAAAATTTTATCTATTAGTTCTGAATGGAGGCTGGAAGCTGCTGAAATTAAAAATCGAGACTTCTTTTTTTTGTCGTTTATTTTTAAGGCGGCTTTGAGCATAATATCCAGCAGGTTTGTGATTTCCGCTCGCCTGGATCCCGGGAGCAATCCTATCACCGGTCCCTTGGGTTCCTTTTGGTCAAGGCACGCGCTTCCTGATTTTATAAGACCAGATTCCATGAGGTCAGACCCTATAAGAGAGGACGGCCCCATCAAAAAAGATCTGGAGAATGGTTTGGCCAGATGTTCGGGATAATCGTCCATCAAGGGGTTGCCTACATAGGTTGAAGGGATCTTTGCTTTTTTATACAATTTTTCTTCAAAGGGAAAAATCAGTGCTGCATGGTCTACGTATAATTTTATTTGCTTGAGTCTTGATTCTTTCCAGGCCCAGACCTTGGGGGTAATATAATAAAATATGGGAATATTAAATTTTTGTTTTGCATATTGGGCTGCCCTGAGGTTGAACCCGGGATAGTCAATGAGAATAATAAGGTCTGGCGGATGGGTTCTTAATCTATATTTAAAGGTATCAAAGGCCTGTTTGATATGTTTAAACTGGAAGATAACCTCTGTGAGCCCCATGGCAGACAAGCGTTCAATGGGAAAAAAAACATCCACCTGTGAAGCTTCCATGCAGGGTCCGCCAATGCCGCAAATATCCAAACAAGGGTCAATCCTTTGCATGGCCCTGATGAGAGCTCCTGCATGGAAATCTCCCGAGGGTTCTCCTGTCAGCACCATTATGCGGCGTTGTTTACCAGATAGGGCAATGGAATATTTTTTCATGGAATATCTTCATCTGTCAATGCAATAATTGAGATACCATGGTGATCGGCAAGCCGGATCATTTCTTCTCTATCAAAGGCAATGGATAAATTTGCCTCAAGGACCAGTACGGTAGCCCCTGATTCCACCATTGTCTGGATGGTGGCACACCCCGAGGAGGGTAAATCGAACCTCAGGTCCTGACCTGGTTTGGAAAGTTTAACAACCACGGCACCAGAGCCTGCGGCAAGACCGGCTCCCCTTTTAATGGTGGCATCTGTGCCGTCAATGGCTTCAACAGCCAGAATGGTTCCATTGCTGATCACAATGCATTGGCCGATATCCAGTTTCCCGATTTCCTTGGCAAGTTTCCATCCCTGGTAAATATCTTTTTTCTCGGCTTTATCCGGTTTTCGTTTTGTCCAGCACCCCTTTGTACTGAGCAGTTCTGGCAAAAGAAAGGTGGAGGGTTTGATGTGAATGCCTTCCTTTAATAAAAGATTGGCAAAGGAAGTAAGGAGGGTGTCATCATGGGTTCGGCTTGTTCTGGCAATGAAGGCCAGGGCCTTTAAATCCGGACGGATATCCTTGAAGATATTGGTTTTCGAAATGGTGCCCAGCATGACTGCCTGGGCGATACCATGGCTTTTAAAATAGTTGCAAAGCTTTGATACCTGACCCAGATAAAGCCATTTAAAATGGGTTACCTGGTCGGCTAAATCCTTGTCTGTTTCTGAATTAAATCCTACTGCCACCACATCATATCCCTTTTGGATGGCGCGTTGTGTAAAAAGCAAAGGAAACTGACCGCCACCGGCAATGAGTCCTATTTTCATTTTTTTACCTGGTGACCCCCCGGTTAGATTCAATGATAAAATTCATGAAAGTTTTTACTTCAGGAATGAGTTCTACCTCAGCTTTTACCCGTTCCGATGCCTGTTTTACGGTCAGGCCGATTCTAAAAAAGATTCTATAGGCTTTTTTTAATTGCTGGAGGGTTGATTTTTCAAAGTTATGTCGTTTTAGCCCAACATTGTTAAGACCATGGAGTGAGGCCCGGTCCCCTGCGGCAATGACGTAGGGGGGAATATCTTTTACCACGGCGGATTTGCCGCCAATATAGGCATAGTTACCAATATGGACAAATTGGTGGATGGCCACAAGGCCACCTATGGTGGCATAATCACCGATTTCGATGTGTCCTGCAAGGGTCGAGTTGTTGGCCAGAATCACCCCTTTTCCGGTTTTACAGTCATGGGCAATATGGGTATAGGCCATTAAATAGTTTTCTTCCCCCACTTCGGTGATACCGCCGCCAAATTCAGTTCCCTTATTTATGGTGACAAATTCTCTTATGATGGACCCTCTGCCAATCTTCAGATCGGTTTTTTCCCCGTGAAATTTCAAATCCTGGGGGGCTCCTCCAATGGAGGCATATTGAAAAATCTGACAGTCCGATCCTATGGTGACATCTTCTTCAATGGTGGTATAGGGGCCGATGGTGGTACCGGTACCGATATAAACATTGGCTTTAACAATGGCAAAAGGACCAATGGTAACATTGGTATCAATATGGGCCGATGAATCAATAATTGCACTTGGGTGGATCACGAGTTACTCCTGTTCTGATTTATTTTCCAGGTTTTTTAATCTTTTTTCAAAGGAAAACAATTTTTTTCTAATTTCCGGTAACCTAGGAATAATGTTTACAACTTTAAGCCATGTTTTATGGGCCATGTGGGGTATACCCGACACGATCTGGTTTGCAGGAACATCTTTTGAGACCCCGGCATAGGGACCCACAATTACAGAATCTCCTATTGTCAGATGACCGGAAATTCCAGCTTTTCCGGCAATAATGACATTTTTTCCAATGTGGGTGCTTCCGGCAATTCCTACCTGGGCCACCACCAGGGTGTTGTCACCTATTTTAACATTATGGGCGATGTGGACTAAATTATCTGTTTTAACGCCATTGCCAAGGAGAGTGACCCCTAGGGTCCCTCTGTCTATGGTGTTACAGGCACCGATTTCCACATGGTTGCCGATTTTTACATGGCCTGTATGGATCAATTTTTCATGGGTTCCTGCATTCTGGGCAAACCCAAAGCCGTCGGATCCGATGACGGATCCTGGATGAATAATCCCATGGTGGCCGATAACCGACCCCTCCATCAGGGTCACATTGGGTTTGATCACGGTGTGATCCCCTAATGAGCACCCATCGGCAATGGTGACATTGGCCATGATATGGACATGATTCCCAATTGTCACCTTGTCCCCCACCACCACATTGGCCTCTATCCGGGTACCTTGGCCTAAAGTTAAATTATTACCGATAATGGCAGATAAATGAATATGGGGTACAAGGGGTTTTTCAGGATAAAAGGATTCCACTACCTTGAAAAAAGATAATTTAGGATTCCCGGTTTTTAAAAGGACACAGGGCAAAATCCCAGGATCCAGAGAAAATGAATCCGGTACGATGACCGCTCCTGCACGGGTCTGATCGATTCGGGATAGATAGAGTGGATCACAGGCAAAGGTCAAATCATGGGGACCGGCATCATCAAATGATGACACCCCCCTGATTTCAAACCCGGGATCTCCTGTCACCCTGGCCGGAATAATTTTTATAATGTCACTGATACTAAATTTCATTGGAGCTATTTTATTACCTATTCTTTTTTTGCTGCCTTGGCATTGTATTTTGTAATTAAGGCATCAGTAATATCAACCTTGGACGGCATGTAGATGACGCCGGCAGTCTTTCGTTCAATGATCAATAAAAAGCCTTCTTTTTTGCCCATTTCATTGGCAATTTGAAAGACATCTTTTTGCATCTTGTTGATGAGTTCAATTTCAATCCGTCTTAACTCTTTTGTATAATCTTCCTGCATTTTTTTAAAGTCATTGACCCGGATTCGAAATTCCCGTTCCTTTTCTCTTTTTTTCTCCGGGCTTAAAACAAGGGCTTCCCTTTCAAACGCTTTGGATATGGCATCCAGGGAATCTTTTTCTTTTTTTAGCTTGCCTTGGAATTCTTCCCCTTTTGTCCTCAGGTCTTTCTGGGTCAGTTTTCCAGCACTGGATTCCTTGAGAACCCGTTCAAAATTAACCACCCCGATTTTAGCCACATCTGCGGCAAATACAAAAGGTGTAAGTCCGGCAAAAAAGGCCAGTGTTATGATTGCAATTAAAATTCGTTTCATGCTTACCTCCAAATTTGTTTCGTGTTTATCAAACTGATTAGAAAAATGCGCCTATTGAAAAATCAAATTGTCCATCCCCTGTTTCTTTTCTGAAGTTTCCGCCTGCAGAGCCGTCTATGACGATTCCATAGGCCAACCGAATGGGTCCCATGGGAGAATTCCAGCGAAGTTCAAAGCCGGCAGTGGAATATTGGTCAAGAAGATCAATGTTCTGACTGGATCCATATACATCCCCCCTATCATAAAAGAGAACCCCTGCCACCCCCATATCTTCCTCAATGGGAAAAATCAGTTCAAAATTAAACTGGACCATTTTTTCCCCCCCCTGTTCAATAGTACTCCCATCGGAAGTATTATTTATATCGTATTGAGAAAATCCCCTGATGGAATTAATGCCGCCCAGGTAGAACCGTTCCCAGTCAATGTCCGGGTTGCCGTCGGTCCTGTCGTCTAAATACCCGAATTTGGCGTGGGCAGCCCCTGTAAATTTCCAGAAAAGCGGCCAAAACAATCCCGACTCCAATTGGTATTTGGTAAAATCGATCTCACCGCCTACAAATTCACCAGCATACTGGATGGAAAATTTATGGAGGGCCCCTTGGGTTGGCAAGAAATAGTGATTCCGTGAATCATAGGTGATATAGGGTTTGATACTGGAGGTTAAATAGTTCCCCTCTGTTACACTTGTATAGTCTGAATCAATATCAGAAATATCAAAATTTTCAATATTATATTCGATGCCAATGGCCGTGTAATCCCAAAACTGCCGGAAGCCTGCCCTAAGGGTAAGCCCCAGAGCGTCCTTGTCATAGTAGTCGTATTCTTTTTCCCATTTGTACAGGTCGAATCCCGCAGATATGGGCATATCAAGGAACCAAGGCTCGGTGAAGCCTATGTTGTAAAGGGCTGTTTCAGAGGAGATTTTTGCCATGAGTTTGAGGTTCTGGCCTTTACCGAACAGATTTCGCTCTTCCACGGAAACTTGTCCGTAGGGGCCATCATCACTGCTGAACCCCCCCCCAAAGGAAAAGTTACCCGTGGCCTTTTCCTCCACCTTGACTTCCAGGTTCCGCTGGTTGGGCTTATCGGTCATCACCGGTTTGATATCAACATTCTGGAAATATTCTTTTACCCCCAGATTCCGGTTGCTTCTTTGGATGCCGGCCATGCTGAAACGCCCCTGCTCCTGGACCGCCATTTCCCGGCGAATAACCTTGTCCCGGGTTTTTGAATTGCCTGTAATATTAATTCGGTTAAAATATACCAGCTCTCCCTTGGCAATTTTAAATGAAATATTAACCGTATTGTTTTTTTCATCTTTATTAATTAAAGGCGCCACGTTCACATTGGCATACCCCTTGTTTGAATACAAATCGGTCAGGGCCAGCAAATCTTTTCGGATGAGTTCCCGGTTATAAAGATCTGATTGAGTTGATACCATCCTCCCAATCAAGGCTTCTTTGGTGGTGAGAATATCCCCTGTTATGTCAATGGTTCCTATTTTATACTGATTGCCTTCATCTATTTTAAAGCTTATGTCA
The DNA here is from genome assembly GCF_055382125.1 of Desulfoconvexum algidum. Classification (NCBI taxonomy): domain Bacteria; kingdom Pseudomonadati; phylum Thermodesulfobacteriota; class Desulfobacteria; order Desulfobacterales; family Desulfobacteraceae; genus Desulfoconvexum; species Desulfoconvexum algidum. Next base: position 2,793,701 of record NZ_AP042394.1, read on the forward strand.
ATACTCTTTTCAGTCAGGGAGATTTGGGCATCAGAGACTTTTACATCGATAAATCCATTGTTTTTATACAAGGATTCAATGCGGATGACATCATTGTCCAGTTCGGTTTCTTTTAGATCTCCAGATGAGGTGATAATGGACCAAAAGCCTCGTTCCTGGGTTTGCATCACGTCTTTTATATCATCGTCATCAAAATGCTGGTTCCCGTCAAAAGAGATGGATTCAATTTTGATTTTCTTGCCCTCGTCAATGGTAAAGACAATATCAGCCTGGTCATTTTTGAGTGATTTTATTTCATATTTTATCGTACAGTTATGATAATTTTTTTCTGTGTAAAGCCGTTTTATTTTTTCCACATCATTGTTTATTTTGTAGATATTTAGGATGGAGCCAGTGGTGGTGGCCACCACCTCAAATAATTCTTCATCCTTATACACATCATTATCTTTAAATTTGATATTTCGAACACTTGGTTTTTCTGTTACCTGAAAAACGATCTCAACCCCTCGATCCAATTTTTTCTTCTCAACTATTACATTGTCGAAAAACCCCATTTTATAAATAAGGGAAAGGTCCTTGGACAGGGTATCAGGATTTAAAATTTCTCCAGGGATAGAGGTCACCACCCGTGAAATAGCGTCTGCTTCAACTCGCTTATTTCCCTTAACGGAAATACTGGAGATGATTTTTTTCTGGTAAAGCTCTCCTGTGATTTCTTTTCCCAATTCTGTTGCCGCTGAATAAAGGGTTTCAATGCCTTGGGCCTGGGAAAAAAAGGTTACGGGAGGTTGATTTTCATAAATATTGCGCATTTGGCCGTCAACACTAAGCCGCTGCCCAGCCATAAAAATAGTCCCGGTTATAATTCTATCAACACCGAGTTTGATGCCTTCTTGCCGAAATTGTGAATAGGTCCATGCTTCCTTGTCAGAAAAGTCCTGAACAAAGACAACTTTGGTACCGTCTTTTTCAAGTTTTTCCTTGAGCATTGACCCTAGGGTTTCACTTATCTTTTTATTTGCTGGGTCCTCGGCCTGGGTTTTGCTTTGGCTGACTTGAACCGGAAAAGGGAAAATAGCCACAGAAATCTGTTGTTCGGCTGATAAATTACTGATCAGGAATAGGTAAATAATACATGTCGATATTAAGGCTTGTTTCATCATTTTATTTTTCACCATTTTATTTGTTCCAGAGGCTTTTTAAAAAGGGATTTCTTTTAAATTCATACCGAAACGATTTCTCCTCTTTGGAGGGTAACCGTTCTTTCCATCATTTTGGCAAAGTTGTTGTTATGGGTAACGACAATAACCGTCATGTTAAGCTCTTTATTAAGATCACTTAACAAGGAATGGACACTGTCAGAGTTTTTTTGATCCAAATTTCCCGTGGGTTCGTCGGCAAGGAGCAACGCAGGTTCCATGATAAGCGCCCTTGCGATGGCCACCCGTTGTTGTTCCCCTCCGGAAAGATCCTCAACCCGTTGGGTGCGCTGGGAATCAAGCCCGACGCGTTCGAGCAATTTTGCCGCCTGGCGTTCAATGAATTTTTTATCCACCCTGGCAATCAATCCGGGGATAATAACATTTTCCATGGCGGTAAATCCCTGGAGCAGATAATGAAACTGGAATACAAATCCAATCTGTGCGTTCCGGAATCGGGCCAATCGTTCATCATTAAGGGCAAAAAGGTCCTGGCCCCGATATAAAAGCCTGCCGGTTTCCGGTTTATCAAGGGTGCCGATAATATTGAGCAGGGTTGATTTTCCAATACCCGAAGGCCCTACCACAGCAATGGTCTCACCTCGATAAATCTGGAAATTGGTTTCCTTGAGAATTTCGAGTGTGGCAGTTTTGCTGGCAAACTGCTTGCTGATGCCTTCAAGGCTGATTAAAGGATCACCCTTATCCATAGCGAATGGCCTCGACCGGATCCATTTTGGATGCCTTATAGGAGGGATACAAGGTGGAGAGAAAGCAGATAAGAATAGCAGAACCTGAAATAATCAACACATCCATGGTCTCCAATTGTACCGGCAAGGTTGAAAATGGATAGGCATCGGGAAGCTGGATAAAATCGTATTTTTTTAACAAAAAGCAGACAATCACCCCGAAAAGGGTTCCAAGAAACGTCCCAAAAATACCAATGATCATTCCCTCGATGATAAAAATACGCCGGATAATCCTATGGGTGGCTCCCATTGCCTTGAGCACGGCAATATCTTTTGATTTTTCCATGACCATCATGATCAATGCGCTGGCAATATTAAAGGCTGCCACCAGTATGATCAGTGTTAAAATAATGAACATGGCGGTTTTTTCAAGTTTTAAAGCAGAGAAAAGACTTTGGTTGATATCCATCCAGTCCCGAACATAAAAAGGATATTCAATAAAATTAAAATATTCTTCGCGTATCTGCTTCACCTTGAAAACATCATCCACCCAGATGCCGATGGCAGAAATTTTATCCTTGGAAGAGACAAGTTGCTGTGCCTGGCTCAGGTGAACATAGGCCAGCATACTGTCATATTCGGACATGCCGGATTCAAAAGTTCCCTTCACAATAAAGCGTTTCATGGACGGGATCTGACCTATGGGGGATATGAAACTTTTGGGGGACATCAAGATAACTGTGTCTCCTTTAATCACCCCCACGGAGTTTGCCAGTTCTTTTCCCAGAATAATGCCTGGCAGGGTCAAGGCTTTAGCCGCTATTTTAGCCGCTGGAATAGTGTTAGTTTCAAGACCTGTTTTAGGATGGGAACCCAGTGCCTCTTCAAGCTGAACCGGGGTAAACCCCTTGATCAGAGGAGATCCGTTTTCCGGGGTGATCCCCCTCACCATGACACCGGAAAAAGAATGGGATGTGCGTATCATGGCCTGACCAAAAAGAATGGGAGATACCTCTTTGATATGGGGATTATCCCTAAGAGAAGCCACCAAAGGTCCATAGTTGTCATAACTGCCTTTGTAATTCATTACCAGAATATGGGGCTCAAGACCCAGGATTTGTTTTCTAAATTGGTTTTCAGCTCCGCTCATAACCGCTATGACCACTACAAGTGCCATTACGCCAACCACGACGCCGGCAACGGCAAGAAAGGTAATAAGAGAAATAAAGCCCTCTTTTCTTTTGGCCCTCAGGTATTTTCCCGCTATGAAAAATTCAACAGCCATCTAATTTTAAGAATTCTGTTTCATATGGGGGAAAAGAATCACTTCTCTGATGGAGGCTGAATCGGTTAACAGCATTACCAGACGGTCAATACCGATACCTTCACCAGCGGTTGGCGGCATGCCGTATTCAAGGGCCTCAACATATTCTGAATCCATCATATGGGCTTCAGGATTTCCTTCATCCCGCTGACGGGCCTGCATCATGAACCTTTCATATTGGTCCTGGGGATCATTAATTTCAGAAAACCCATTGGCAATTTCCCGTCCGGCAATAAAGAGTTCAAATCGGTCGGTCAGTTCAGGATTGGTATCGGATTTTCTGGAAAGAGGGGATACTTCAACGGGATATCCCGTGATAAATGTGGGCTGGATCAGTTTGGGTTCAACCAGGGTATCAAAAAGTTTGGTAAGAATTTTTCCATGACGGTCTTTTTTTGTCATGGGGATCTTTTGTTCCTCTGCAAATTTTAAAAGGGCCTGGGTATCATTGAGGATGGCCGGATCGATTCCGCCAATGGCTGAAAGGGATTCAATCATGGGAATTCGTTTCCATCCCTTTGAAAAATCAAGGGTCTCTCCCTGATAATTAATTTGGGATGTTGTGTGAATCTGATTCACAATGGATTCGAACATCTCTTCGGTGAGATCCATGAGATCTTCATAGTTGGCATAGGCCTGGTAAAATTCCACCATGGTAAATTCAGGATTATGTCGGGTGGAAACCCCTTCATTCCGAAAATTTCGATTGATTTCAAATACTTTTTCAAACCCGCCAACCACCAGGCGTTTCAGATAAAGTTCCGGTGCGATTCTCAAAAATAGCTCCATCCCCAGAGCATTGTGCCAGGTCTTAAAGGGCGTCGCTTCTGCACCCCCGGCCAGGGGCTGCATCATGGGGGTTTCCACCTCCATGAATTCTCTATCTTCAAAAAATTTGCGCATGGCCGCCACAATCTGGCTTCTTTTCAGGAAAATATCCCGGGAGCCTTCATTCATGAGCAGATCCAGGTAGCGCTGGCGGTATCTTTTTTCAGGATCCTTTATGCCATGGAATTTTTCAGGAAGGGGCCGAACCGCCTTAGACAAGAGACGGAATTTTGTTGCAAGCAGCGTCCATTCTCCGGTTCGTGTCTGGAACAAAGGCCCTGTAACGCCTATAAAGTCACCGATATCCAATTTTTTAAACATGGCATAGGTTTCGTCACCCACCCTGTCTTTCTGAATATAGGCCTGCATTTGGTCAGACCCGTCCTTGAACCGAACAAAGGATGATTTTCCCATTTTATTAATGGCCATCATTCTGCCGGCCAGGGAGAATTGTCTGCCTTCCTCGCCCAGGGTTTCCGGTTCTTCAAGGACAACTTTTTTTACCCCGGACACAGAATCAGAGGGCTTAAAATCATTGGGATAAAGGGAAACACCGCTTTCCCTTAATTCATTTATCTTTTCTTTTCGAACTTGCAACAGCTTGCTTATTTTATCCATAACCTCAATGCTTTTATTTGATTGCGTTTATTCAATTATTTATGTTTAGTCGGGTTCAAACTCTTTTTCAATGACCCGATATTAAATTTTATGCCAAAACATAAGTAACTATCCTGATTTGCCTTGAATTGTCAAGATTTTGTTGTGCTCTTGTTTTTTGTCAGGGGCTGTTAATGGGGAGGGGGTATTTTTAAAAACGATTGTAAAAAGGGTGCCTTTACCAGGGATGGACTCAAAATCGATCATCCCGTCATAGGTGTCAATAATGCGGTGAATTATGGAGAGCCCCAGGCCAGTTCCTTCTGGTTTTGTGGTATAAAAAGGATCAAAAATATGTTTTGCTTTTTCAGGATCAATGCCAGTGCCGTTATCACTGATGGTCAGATAGATCCGCTTGTTTCTCGGTGAACCCAGGCCAATAATAATTTTACCTTTAGCGTCAATGGATTCAGCTGCGTTTTTAATGAGGTTCCACAAAATTTGTTTCAAGTGATCTGGATCAATGGTTATAAAAAGATTTTTTTCCAATTTTGTATCAAGTTGGAGTTTTCTTGTCCCAGGGGTGTTTAAAAACAGGGTCACCACATCTTCAATGGCCTTGGTCATGTCCACCTGCTTTGCATTTATTTTGCTGGGTTTTGCAAACAGCCCAATGTCGTTGGTAATCTGTTTGAGGCGTTGGGTTTCCCTTAAAATGATGTGCATGAGTTTGTCTTCATGGGATCCGGGACGGGCATCTTCTTTGAGAAGTTGTATGGAACCCGATAAAGATGCCAGGGGGTTTTTAATCTCATGGGCAATACCGGAGATCATTTCATCCATGGCGGACATTTTTTCCACCCGTTTAAGGTGTTCCTGGGTTATTTTCAGGTCTTTCCTGGCATTCCTGAGCTGGATGGAGAGGATACTTGAGAGAATGGCCACGGCAAAGCAGGCGGCAATGGTGATAATGATTCGATAGATAATCTGGGTTTCATTACGGGTCATGGATATGGAATATTGCTCCATGAAGGGAGTTAGTACCCCATAATATTCTAATTCAATTAACAGCCCGTATTGGAGACTTGAAAATGTGGCCATGACAAAACTGCCTTTTTGAAGTAAAATCATGGAGGCATAGATGATGACCAAAAGATAAAGAAAGGTGAATACACTGTCAAAACTGCCGGTTACAAAGATGATGCCTGTAACCAGAAAGGTATCCATAATGGTTTGAAAATAAGCAAGGGCCATTAGCCACCGTTTCTGGTTAAGCCAGAAAATATAAAGAATGGACACTATCAGCACACCGGTTGCCAAATAGTACAAGGATAAAAAAGGCTGGGCGAGGAGGGGCAGATTTTCTCCAGAGGAAAAAAACAGACTGGAGAAAATCAGCACAATGGCAAAGACAACCCTGGCCAGGATGATCCATTTTATCTGGGTGTAAAGATCTGAATTTTGCTCAAACGAATTTGCTTTGACCCGATTATCCAATGGCACCCGCCATTGAGAAGATGGGAAGGTACATGGCGATGACAAGCCCCCCCACCACAACACCAAGGAAAACCAGCATAAAGGGCTCTATCATAGCTGTCAGATTGGTAACGGCCTGATCCACCTCATCATCATAAAAGTCGGCTATTTTTTCAAGCATGGTATCAAGGGCACCCGTGGATTCTCCCACGGCTATCATGGAACAGACCATGGAGGGAAACACCCCGCTTTCAAGAAGGGGGTCTGCCATGGACCTGCCTTCTGAAATCCCAGCTTTTACATCGTTTATGGCAAATTCGACAATTTTGTTCCCCGATGTTTTTGCCACAATATCAAGGGCTTCCAGGATAGAAACTCCACTGGAAATCATGGTACTGGAAGTCCGGGTAAATTTTGCAACCGCCACTTTCCGGATCAAGATTCCCATGACCGGCAACCGCAGAAACATGTCATCCATGAAAACCCGGCCTTTTTGGGTTCCATAAATGTGCTTGATCAGAAACATCATTACAATAAGGCCAATAATGATATACAAGATATTGCCGATTACAAAGTTACTCATGATCACGATCATCTGGGTTGGTAACGGCAGGGCAGAGCCAAAACTTGCAAACATTTCTTCAAAAACCGGGATAACAAATACCAGAATGATGCCCACCACAATAACGGCAACAGCAAGGGTAATGGCAGGATAGGTCATGGCACCCTTGACCTGTTTTTTGAGTTTTGCCATTTTTTCCATATAGGCGGACAAGCGGCCCAGGATCACATCCAATATACCCCCGGCCTCTCCGGCTGCAATCATGTTGACAAATAATTCATTAAAAACTTTGGGGAATTTTTTCAAGGCATCGGCAAAAGTTTCACCCGACTCTACTGATTCCTTAATTTTTTTCAAATTCTTTTTAAAGGTGGGGTTTTCCTGCTGGGCCTGCAAAATATCCAGGCATTGAAGCAGGGGCAGTCCAGCATCAATCATTGTGGAAAACTGCCTGGCAAAGATGATAACATCCGTATCCTTGACCTTGGGCTGTAAAAATTCTATGTTTTCAAACAGATCCTTGGGCTTTTTTTTAACCTTTGTGGGGGTGATTTTTCTTCTCCGAAGGCTTGTCCGAACCTGGTCCGAGCTTTCGGCTTCCATTTCACCCTTTACTTTATTGCCCTTTGGATTTTTCCCTTTCCATTCATATAAGACGGCCATGACACATCCTTATTTTAAGGTTTCAATACCGTTGACACTAAAAAATCAAGTATAGCAGAATCACAACATTTGTAAAATCGAAACAGATATACTATATAAATTTCATTCTATTATTTCAACAGGAGTTGGTTTTTGAAGGAAAAAAACAAGAAAATAAAGGCCAGAACCATCATCACCAGCCATGTGAATGCAGATTTTGATGCAATTGGTGCCATGCTGGCCGCACAAAAGCTCTATCCCGATGCTGTTATTATTTTTCCAGGATCCCAGGAAAAAAGTCTAAGGGATTTTTTTATCAGCTCAATGAGTTATCTGTTCAACATGGTTGATCCGGAAATGATTGATTTTTCAGAAACCGCAACCCTTGTCATTGTGGACACCCGGCAGGCGAGCAGACTGACCCGGGTCGCGAAATTATTGGAAAAAAAAGATCTTTTTATAGAAATCTATGATCATCACCCCCCCATGGACAATGACATCAGGGGTAATGTGGATATTTCAAAAGCCTATGGTGCCACCACCACCATCTTGAGCGAAATACTGCAGGAACAAAAAATTTCACTGACACCGGAAGAAGCAACCGTGATGGCCCTTGGTATCTATGAGGATACAGGAAATTTTACCTATTCCTCCACAACCCAGGCAGATTTTATGCAAGCCGGCTTTTTACTCGCCTGTGGTGCCAGTTTAAACACCATTGCAAGTCTTGTGGTAAAAGAAATCAAGGCCGAACAGGTGACCTGGCTCAATGAATTGCTCAACGAAATGACGGTCCACAGGATAAATGGAATAGATGTGTATATTTCTACCATTTCCTCCCCTTCTTATATTACAGATTTGGCCTCCATTGTTCAAAAAATTGTGAGGATGGAAAATCTGGATATCTTTTTTGCCATTGTGCTGATGGGGACAAAAATAAACATCATTGCCCGGAACAGGATACCCGAGGTGGACGTGGGCAAGATCATGACCCAGCTAGGTGGCGGTGGACACGCCTATGCTGCATCTGCCAGGATTGACAACCAGACCCTGCCCCAGGCGGAGATGATGCTTTTGGACAAATTAAAACGTGAGGTCAAGAGCATACAGGTGGTCAAAAAGCTTATGTCCTCCCCTGCCATAACCATAGACCCCTATTCAACCTGTAAGGATGCCGGAAAAATCATGACCCGGTACAATGTGAATACCCTCCTGGTGGTGGATGGGGAAAACAACGCCTATGAAGGCTATATTACCCGGCGGGTGGTGGAAAAAGTGTTGTTTCATCAATTATCCGGGCAATTGGTGTGTGAGTATATGAATTCTGAAATTCATTTTGTCTCTTCCGATGCCGATGTGGCCGAGATTGAATTAAAAATTATCGAAGGCAAGCAGCGGATCATACCCGTCATCGATGACGGCCGGATAAAAGGCGTCATCACCCGGACAGATCTTCTCAATTATCTGGTGCAGCACAATTGGGAAGTCTCCCAGACACAAAGCCAGGTTTCCCAAAAACACCAGGTCAAAAAACGCCAGATCGAGACGCTTTTTGAAAATCGAGTGTCTCCCAATACAAAATGCCTTTTAAAAAGCATCAGTACCGCGGGAAAGGATCTCGGGGTAAACCTCTACGTTGTCGGGGGGTTTGTCCGTGATCTGATGCTGGACCGGGAGATTGAAGATATTGATATTGTGGTGGAAGGCGATGGGATTGCCTTTGCTAAATTTTACGCAGGGCAACAGGGGTGCCGGGTGAATACTCACAAAAAATTTGGCACAGCCGTGATCGTTTTCCCGGATAATTTTAAAGTGGACGTGGCCTCGGCCCGTCTTGAATATTATGCCACACCGGCAGCTTTGCCCATTGTTGAAAAAAGTTCCATAAAAAAAGATCTTGCCCGGCGGGATTTTACCATCAACACCCTGGCCCTCTCTTTGAACACAGAAACCTTTGGAACCCTGATCGATTATTTCGGGGCCACCCGGGATTTAAAGGATAAAACCATCCGAACCCTCCACAACTTGAGTTTTGTGGAAGACCCCACACGGGTGTTTCGGGCCATCAAATTTGCAAACCGATTTGGATTTAATATTGGAAAAGTAACCTCCACTTTAATTAAAAATGCGGTGAAAATTGATTGTTTCAAGCATTTAAGCGGTCTTCGGGTCCTGTCTGAACTAAAACAGATTTTTGGAGAAGAGAATCCGATTCCTGCCATTCACACCATGGAATCATACGGCCTTGAGCGGGTTATCAACAAGCAGCTGATGATAACCCCCACCACATATGCATTGTTTGAATCTGTGAACAAAACATTGACCTGGCATGATCTGCTCTATTTAGATGACCCTTATCCCAGATGGGCCGTCTATTTTATGGCCCTTTTAAACCGATGTTCCCATGGGGTGTGTGAAGAGATCTGCCACAGACTGATGATACCGGTCAAGGAAAAAAGCCTGTTGGTTGAAAAAAGATATAAGGCGGAAAACAGGCTGGCGCTCATTGAAAGTGCCTATCCCATCACCCGCCAGGAATTGTATTGGGGGCTTATCAATTTCAACACGGAGTTTATTTTGTACATGATGGCATTGGCAAAGGATGAAGCCGTCAGAAAAGCCATATCCAATTTTTACACCCGCCATAGATATATCACCCCTATCATTTGTGGAAAAGATCTATTGGCAATGGGAATAAAACCAGGACCTGTGTTTACCCAAATTACAAATCTGATTATCAATGAGAAACTGGACAATAAACTTGAGACCCTGGAAAAGGAAATTTTATTTGCCGCCCAATATGCAAGGACCAACAAACTTATTGATTAAAACTTAGGTTTTTGGTACTCCTTCTTGTTTTTAAATTGGCTCAACCCATTAAATTAACACTTCAATTTTAGGAATATAAATGAAAAACGCAGATTATTTAACCGGCATAACCCCCAGCGGTACCCCCCATTTAGGCAATTATGTGGGTGCCATTCGCCCTGCAGTTGAATCCAGTAAAGACAAGAATCTTACCTCCTATTATTTTTTGGCGGATTACCACTCCCTGATCAAAAACCATGACCCCAAAAAACGGGAACGCTCTTCACTGGAAATTTCAGCGGCCTGGATTGCCATGGGCCTAGATTATGAAAATTGTGTTTTTTACCGCCAGTCTGATATTCCTGAAATCCCGGAACTCACATGGATATTAACCTGTTTGACAGCAAAAGGGTTAATGAACCGGGCCCATGCATACAAGGCCGCGGTCCAGGAAAATGAGGCGGACAAGAACAAAGATCCGGACAAGGCAATTACCATGGGCCTGTTTTCATATCCCATTCTCATGGCAGCGGATATTCTCATGTTTAATGCCAGACGAGTACCCGTGGGAAAGGATCAGATTCAGCACCTTGAGATGACTCGGGATATTGCCGGTCGTTTTAATCATCAATATAAAAAATTATTCATCCTTCCCGAGGTGGTGGTGGATGAATCATCTGCCGTTTTGTCGGGGCTTGACGGCAGAAAAATGAGCAAGAGTTATAATAATTTTATTCCCTTGTTTGATACGGAAAAGCAGCTTCGAAAAATGATCATGAAAATTGCCACCAATTCTCTAGGTCCCGACGAACCCAAAGATCCTGCGACCTGTACCCTGTTTTCCATATACAAGGCCTTTGCAACAAAAGCTGAAACAAAGGTCATGGCAGAACGCTATGCCCAAGGGATTGCCTGGGGAACCATGAAACAAGAATTATTCGAATATATTAACGAAATATTAAAAGAACCCAGAATCCGGTACGATAAACTGATCCAAAACCCTGCCGACATCGAAGCCATCCTGAAGGCCGGGGCTGTCAAAGCCAGGGAATTTTCAGTTCCTTTTTTGGATAAAATCAAAAAAAGTATTGGCTTCAGGTCACTTGGGTAGAGCGGTGGCAAGTGGCTTGGTGCCAGGCAATTTGGTGAGGACTGTAATTTCCCGGTCCGTCAGATAACGCCAGCTGCTTTCTTTTAAATCGCCAAGGTTGATATTTGCCATTCGGATTCGTTTGAGGGTATCAACCTTGTTGTGGGTTTGTTCCACCATTTTCCGGATCTGCCGGTTTCTGCCCTGTTTCAAAATTATCGAAAATTGGTTTTTAGAGATGCGGTTAACTTTGGCCTTTCTGGTTTTGACCCCTTCTATGATCATACCATCTGCCATGGCCTTTAATGCCCTGTCTGGAAAAGGAGAAACGGTTTTCACCAGATACTCTTTTTCATGGTTATGGGAAGGGTGGGAAAGCCTGTTATGGAGCTGGCCATCATCGGTGAGCAGGACAAGCCCCACAGAATCCTTGTCCAGGCGGCCAATGGGGTAGACCCTTTTTTTAATGGGCACCAGATCCAGAATGATTCTGGCATTCTTCTGGGAACAGGAGGTGATTACCCCACGGGGTTTGTTCACCGCAATATAGGTGTACCCTTCTGACGCTTTAGGCGGGCTGACCCGTTTATTGTCAAACACCACTGTGTCCTTTTGCGGATCAACCTGGGTGCCCAGGGCGGTGATTTTTAAATCATTGACCCTTACCCGCCCTTCCAGAATAAAGGTTTCAGCTTTTCTCCTGGAGCAGATACCGGCATGGGCTAAAAATTTTTGCAATCGCATCTTTAGGACCTGTAATCTGCATTGATTTTTACATAGTTCTCACTGAAATCACAAAACAAAAAACCATCTGTTTTGTCCCCCAGGTTTAAATCAAGGACAATATTTATCTCAGGGGCTTTCATGATCAGGGCGGCTTTTTTTTCAGCCGCTTGTCCCAGCCAGCACCCCTTTAAAACCAAAGGAATTTTTTCAAAATACAGGTCCATTTTATTCGGGTCAACCAATGCCCCGGAGCGGCCGGCCGCCGCGGTAATTCTTCCCCAATTAGGATCTTCTCCGTAAATGGCTGTCTTGACCAGATTGGAATGGGCAATTGCTTCTGCGGCCTTAAAGGCATCCGCCTGGGTTTTGCCGCCCCTTACGGTGATCTGGATAACCTTGGTGGCCCCCTCCCCGTCTTTGACTATCATTTTACCCAATTGAAAGCAGACCTTTTCAAGCAGATCCTGGAAGACCGCAAGCCCGGCACCCTCCCGGATACAAGCGCCACTTTCACCGCTGGCAAGACAAAGAAGGGTATCGTTGGTGCTGGTATCTCCGTCCACCGTAATCCGGTTAAAGGAGCGTTCATTGGCCGCGAGCAGTGCTCGATGCAGATCTGTGGCAGTTAAGTCCGCATCGGTCAAGACATAGGCCAGCATGGTGGCCATGTTCGGCCGGATCATGCCCGACCCTTTGGCAACCCCCATTATGGAAAATGATTTGGGTCCCTGGGGGGTTTCAATACTTCCCTTTTCTTTGACTATTTTCTGGCAGGTATCTGTTGTGAGAATGGCCTGGGCAAAATCTTCCAGGCTGTCCGTATGGATATTTTTTTTTAATTGGGGAATTCCTGATTTAAATCGGTCCATGGGCAAGGGGGCACCAATTACACCGGTGGAAGAAACCATGACAAGGTCTTCGGAGATATCAAACTCTTTTGCCACCAAGGCCGCAGTTGCCCGGGCATCCAAAAGTCCCTGACCTCCGGTAAAGCAATTGGCATTGCCCGAATTAACCAATACGGCCTGGCACAAACCCTTTTGTATGGTTTCTTTTCCAAGGATCACCGGAGCTGCCATTACCCGGTTCTTGGTAAACAAGGCCGCTGCTGTTGCCGGTTTATCACAAAAGATTAATCCAAGGTCCCTAAGACCGTTTTTTTTGATTCCGGCGTGGATTCCGGCAAATTTAAACCCTTTCATTCCCATGGCTCCTGTGTAATCTATGAACAATGCTGTCTGTATTATATTGTCTCTGGTAAATTAATTATTATACCTGTGATAGTGACAGCTGTAAATGGTTTATCAACCTGTAAAAATTGTCCCCATGGTTACCCGGGGGAATGGGTTGACATAAATGGAAAAAAATAATATTTGTACATACAATATAAAATGGAAACGAATAAAAAGAGGATAAATATGGACGCTCCCAGGCATAACTTTCTTGAGACCTGTTTGTTTTTTAATACCAATGCGTTTTCCAGGCAATTGCTTAAGTTGGCCGAAGCTGAATTTAAGCCCTTGAAGCTTTCTCCTGCCCATGCATCTCTATTGCTGTTGGTTTTTGAAACGCCGGGGGTCGGTCCCAAGGAATTGAGTCGTTTGTTGTGCCTGACCCCCTCCACCATTACCCGTTTTATCGATTCTCTGGCGAAAAAAAAGTTGGTCGCCCGTAAATCCAAGGGGAAATCTGTTTTAATTTTTCCTACAAAAAAAAGCCTGGATATGCAGGCAGCCATTGCCATGGCTTATAAAAAATTATATTTACGTTATTCCCAAATTTTAGGGGCAACATCCGCCATGGACCTTTCCCATCGGATTTCAAAGGCCAATGGAAAGTTAATGGAAAATTTTAATAACCGGGAAGACAATGAAACGCTGTTTTAAGCTGATTGTTGAATATGACGGCACCTTGTTTTTTGGGTGGCAGCGGCAACCAAAAGGTGCGACGATCCAGGGAGAATTAGAGTCTGCCCTGGGCCATATTTTAAACCAGAAAATTTCTATCCGCGGTTCCGGACGGACCGATGCAGGTGTTCATGCCCTGGGCCAGGTGGCCCATTTCCATGCCCAGACCCAAATGGATCCCCTGGTGTTGAAAAAAGGGCTCAATTCCTTCATAAAATCAGCCATTGTGATCCGTGAGTGTTCGGTGGAAGAGGACACATTTCATGCCCAGTACCAGGCAAGGTCCAAGGAATATAACTATTATATTTTAAATCGCCCGGATCCCCTTGCCATTGGGGATGCCTATTTGTGGCACCTTAAAAAGCCCCTGGACCTTGCCCTGATGAACCAATGTTGTGATTTTATCACAGGGGTTCATGATTTTAAATCCTTTGAAAATACCGGCAGTCCAAGGACCTCTTCCATCCGGGAAGTTTTTTTTGCCGGTGTTGAATCCTTTGACGCTGGGGCCCCTTTTAAAAAGGATCTGGTGGTTTTTAAAATATCCGCTTCGGGATTTTTAAAAAATATGGTACGAAATATTGTGGGAACGTTGGTGGATGTGGGACTTAAAAAAAATGATCCCAAAAAATTTGAAGAAATTTTAATGGCCAGGGACCGCAAGCTTGCCGGCAAGACAGCTCCGGCTAAGGGATTATTTTTAAAGCAGGTGAACTATTCTTGACCTTTTTGTTGGTCGTGACCTTTTTTAGTCTGATGTAGAAACCCTGGCCCTCTGGGCCAGGTCAGAGTGCAGTGGCTTTGCCATCTGTACGACTCAATGTTACTCAATATTCGAAGTTGTCCCCACAACAAACGAGTAAGGAGTAACAAATGAGCCGATTCCAAAAGTTATCACAGACATTATGGTGTTGCCAATACCATATTGTCTGGGTTCCCAAATACCGCTTCAGGATTTTGAACGGTGACGTGGCGAGAGAGGTTGCCAGCTGTATCAGGGCATTTTCAGAGCAAAAAAAGTGCAAAATTGTTGAACTGAATGTTCAAATTGATCATGTCCACTTGCTTGTTAAGGTGCCCCCAAAGATTTCAATCTCAGATTTTATGGGGATTATAAAAGGGCGTACCGCAATCAGAGTGTTCAACAAGTTCAAACATTTAAAATGCAAACCCTATTGGGGTAACAAGTTTTGGGCCCGCGGATACTGTGTTGATACGGTTGGTTTGGACTCTGAGATGATACGAAAGTATGTGAAGTATCAAGAACAAAAAGAAAAACGGGCAGAGCAACGAGACCTGTTCAGCTGAAATTAATTCGGGATAGCTTCCCTTGCCCCCTCAGGGGGCAAGGCATACTAAACCCCTTTTAGGGGTAGCCCAAGGCCTGGCCCTCTGGGCCAGGATATTTACTGTTCATGATCACGGATCTTTTTAACGTGATCATTATAATGGGAAATGATATCCCGTCTGTAAATCAGCCCCAGGAAAACGCCGTGGTCTTCTTGGCTAACAACCGGTAACGCATCAATATTTTTCTGGGTCAGCTTTAAAAGTACGGTGTTTAAATCTTCGGACGGGGTGGTGGTAATGATATCGGATATCATGATATCCTTCATGACCACCAGGTCTTCAAGGTGGCTGGTAAAGATCACCTCCCTGATATCTGTGGATGAAAAAATTCCGGAAAAATCACCTTTGCCATTCATAACCGGAAAATAATGCTGCTTGGTGGTCTGGAAGATTTTTTTAAATTCGCTGAAGGGCATGTCTTCGTTCACACACCTTACATTTTTTATCAGGGGTGTTAAATTTTCCACCTTCATGGTCTGGAGAATGTCCATCATAAACTCGCCGGCATGGGCCGGTGAATCAATCCTTGATTTGACCTGGTTTTCAAAAATAGTCCAGCGCTTGGCCAAAAGATAACACAGGGAACAGACCAGCAGACTTGGCAGCAATAGATGATAGGAATTGGTCATCTCGGAGACAAAAATAATTGTAGAAATGGGGGTGTTGGACACGGCAGTAAAAAAACCGGCCATGCCCACAATCACAAAGGAACCCGGTTGGGTCACAATGGTGGGGATAAGCATGTGGAAAAGTTTACCAACCGCTCCTCCCATGGCACCGCCAATGACAATGGAAGGACCGAACACCCCGCCGCTCCCCCCGGATCCGATGGAAAAAGAGGTGGTAAATATCTTGCCAATGGCCAGGAAAATCAGGGTGGGAATGGCAACTTTGTTAAAAATTGCATCCTGGGCGATGCCATACCCGAATGCCAGGGTGTAGGGCAGAAAAAAACCGATGATACCGGTTAAAAGGCCGCCAATGGCCGGTTTTATATGATTGGGAATATGTAGTCTCTTAAATAGATCAACCACCCCGTAAAACACTTTTACATACAAGACACCTGTCAGGACCAGAACACCAGCAAGCACCATATAGGGCCCAAGCTCCAGGGGATTTTGGAATTTAAAACCCGGGGAGTCAAACAGAGAGCCCCAGCCAAAGGCCAGGCAGAACGTGCAATAGGCCACCACAGAAGAAATTCCTGCAGGAATAATGACCTCCGATTCAAAATCCGGGTCCCGGTAAAGAACTTCAGCAGCAAACAAAGCACCTGCCAGGGGGGCTCGAAAGATACTGCCGACGCCGGCACCAATGCCGGCCGCCATCATGATCCGCCGCTCCCGTTTGGATAGTTTTAACTTGGTGGCCAGAAAAGAGCCGAATCCGGCACCTATTTGTGCGATGGGCCCTTCCCTGCCGCCGGATCCTCCCGTGGTCAGGGTAAGGGTGGAGGCAATGGTTTTGATAAAGGGAATCCTGCTTCTGATAAATCCGTCTTTGTGATGGTAGGCGTCAATGGCAGCGTCGGTCCCATGGCCTTCGGCTTCCGGTGCAAATGTATAGACCAGCCATCCGGACAAAAGACCGCCAGCGGCAGGTAAAATCAATAATATCCACCGGTTGAATGGGGTCTGGGTATGGGGCATTAACAGGTGCTCTCCGGCAGGAGAGCTGGGGCGGTATCCCGCCATTAAGTCCAGAAAATAATGCATGCCAAGGCCGCACAAAAAATGGAAAAGAACAGCTCCTAACCCTGCAATGAGGCCGATGAGGACAAAATAGAAGAGCCATTTTCCTGCAACTGCAATCTCTGTTGCCTTGGCATTTTGACGGATGTTCATGTCTACCCTTTTCGAAGGTCGTTAATGCCGCTTAAAATGATATCAAAAAGCGTTTTTACGTCTTTTTCTTCCAGGCATGAAAACGCTACCCGGATATTTTTATCGCCAATGGAGATGAGACCGGTACCATAGTTGTCCAGCAAATGGAGCCGCAATTGCTCCGCATTGACATCTTTTAAGCGGATGCACATGAAATAGCCGGAATTAAAGGGATATACCTCAAACCCATCGGCATATTTCGGGTCGGAAAGGACCTGTTTCATCTTTTTGGCCCGTCGTTTTAACAGGTCAAATTTTTCTTGTTTCAAGGCATCATAGTTGTCGTCACACATGGACTTGAGCAAAATGGTCTGACTCAGATGGGAACAATTGGAGATGTTGCCCCGGATACACCCAGCCGTCTTTTTTTCCAAAGCCTCAAGTACCGGTGCCATATCCTTATCTCCTGCAATGCCATAGGTGACAAACCCCACCCGAAACCCCCAGACATAGTCTTCTTTTGTGGCGCCGTCCAGTTTTACAGCCAACAGCCGTTTGTCTCGACCGGCAATCTTTGCAAACAAAGATTCTTTACTGGTTTCTTCTTCAAAGAAAAGGCCAAAATAGGCATCATCACATGCCGCCACCACATTGGTACCCTTTTGGGCTAGTTCAATGAGAATTTGGGCCACCCGCCGGGCCTCTGATTTACTCAGGGTATATCCGCTGGGGTTGTGGGGAAAATTTAAGACCGTAATAATTTTATCATTTTCTTGTGCCTGCTTACGAATAACCGCTTCAAAGGAATCAATATTGAACTTTGTGAGTGCTTCGTCATAGGTTTTATAGTGAACGATTTTAGCGCCATTTCGTACACAA
The DNA here is from genome assembly GCF_055382125.1 of Desulfoconvexum algidum. Taxonomy (NCBI): domain Bacteria; kingdom Pseudomonadati; phylum Thermodesulfobacteriota; class Desulfobacteria; order Desulfobacterales; family Desulfobacteraceae; genus Desulfoconvexum; species Desulfoconvexum algidum. Next base: position 2,811,601 of record NZ_AP042394.1, read on the forward strand.
AATGTCATATTGTAGTTGCCCCACATCATGTCAGGCAGCACAATGACATCCCCTTTGTTCACCCAAAGATCGGACAATATACTGACCCCGTGGGTGATGCCCGAAGTGACAACCGGAAGGCTGATAGCCTGGTTTCCAAGGGAAGGGTTTTTGGTGTACAAACTTTTTTTCCATTTTTCCCTCAGGGCAGCAATCCCAAAAGAAGGCGCATAGGGCAAATACTCATCGGGTTCAATTCCCGTTATGTATTGGGTAATGGATGACAGGCTTAAAACAGAGTTCCCCTCTTTGGCGATACCGATGGTTGCATTAATTTTATCGGCTTTTATCTTGGCTTCAGCGCTCTGGCTTAAAATACCCTTTGGGAAAAACAATGCTTTTCCCATATCCGAGAGCATGTCATAAATATGAGGATTCGACTCTATGATCGTTTTATTAAGTTCTTCTGCAATGGCATTCATAATTTATTCTTTTCGTTTAGGATAGGGGGTTAATAACAAAATCTATGGGTAAACACAGGTACAGCATATCCGTAAAAAAATAAAAACTCTGCAGCCTTCTTACATCAGGAAAACCACAGAGTTTATATAAACGACAACTATATCTAAAATTATCTTCTCTTGGATGCCTTGATCGGGTTGATTTTTTGTTTTTTGGCGGCAACAGCTGCTTTAATATGGGTTGCAAGGTTGCAATTTCCATTTTTCCACTTGAGTGACGGGTCCGGTGCTGCGGTACAATAAATACCAGTCTTATATTCAGAAGCTCTCTGGCATCCTTTGCATTCATCCACTATTGGCAGGCAATGCCCATCATTATAACCACAACCCTTGGCAGTCATCAATACACACTCGTCACCTTCTCTTACTGTAGTACAAATCATAATAAAAAATCCTGTTATTTTGAATTTATAAAATCAAAGATACCAAAGTGCTTCTTTGTTATCTTTATTTATTTTTTTACCTTTTATTCAAGGACTATAAACCTTGAACAAGTATCATAAGATACAGATTCTGTCAAACACTGTTTTATTCCGGCCGGGGGCAAACCCCAGGGTATATACAAAAATCCGACCTTTGATTTCAGGGTGTCAGCATTTTAAGGATAAGGGGAACAGCCGGTGGTATCCGTTGACTTGACACAGAAATATTTCGAATCATTGTCAGGTGGGTTCCTTGTACCATTGTCAAGGGAACTTTGTTCAGTCGAGCAGAATTCACGGAGACCAGGCCATCCCCAATAATAAGACTCATTGACACCAGTGTTTTTTTCAATGCCCTGGATGCCGGTCGGGTTTCAAGGGGTAAATTTTGTTGCAAATGCTGTATAAACTTTGGTATTTCACCATCTGACCATGGGCTGACCGTGCCTGCAATCACCTGTATATCAATAAAGTCCGGAAGCGGCCTGCTGTTCAACTCGGTTAAAAACCGGCTGCCCGGTAAAAGATCTATTCCTGCTTCACCCGCCCCGTCGAGAAGACCGTTCAACCAGTGGGTTTTTTTATTGAATAAATTGTGAAATTGATCTCTGATTTCAGTAAAAAATCGAAATTGAGCCAACTCAGAGCCATGGTTAGGGGTTCCTACCATTATGAAATGGTCGATACAAGGAACCTTCCCCAGCTTTGCTTTTTGAAAATAGGCAAAGCTGGGGTCAGTGAGCATGTCCCTTGCGATCAACCCGCCCATGGAATGGGCAACAATTGAAACTGACCTTTTTTTTGGGGCAAAATAAGAGGCCATCTGGTTGAAAAAAAAAGTTGAAGATGCCTTGATGGATTGATCATTGGGATAGGTCATTATCAATACCTTAAACCCCCGTTCAGAAAGGACAGGTGCCAGGTTCATCCAGATAAGCCCCGGTTCGTCCAGTCCATGTATGAGGATAACGGTGCCATGGGCCCCACCTGGTGAGGCTTCACCTGGTGACAAATCTAAGCCTGTTTTAAATAATTTAAGCCCATGGGACTGCTCAAACCGTTGGGCTGCTTTGGGATATGCTCGTTTAACCGCGGTATAAATCGAATGTCTAATTTCCCTTTCCTGTTCCCTGAAAAAAAGACGGCCCACCTGAACCAAAAGAAAAATCGTAAGCATAATTCCCAGGAGAATATGCCACTTTTTTTTATTAAACATGTTCATATCATTTCCATAAAATGGGTCTACCACCTATTTTTCTCAACTTTTAAAAACCCGTAGATCATACGCAATAACTCCTGAAATCACAATCCCTCCATGGCCATAATTTTAGAAGGAAAGATATGGGTTAAAGTATTATTTTATGATATATTTTCCAGGGAATATAAAAATACAATGAGCCCCTATATTGCGCTAATATCCTACGAGGAGACATGGATGACAAATAAAATCGGAATTGTAACCGGAGGCGGAGACTGCCCCGGCCTGAATGCGGTCATTCGGGCCATCGTAAAAACGGCCACCCTTAACGGCTGGGAGTGTTTTGGAATCCATGGCGGGTTTGACGGACTGCTCACCCCGGTCCAGGTAATGCCCCTGGCAACCAAAGACATGGACGGTTTGCTCATCCGGGGTGGCACCATATTGGGCACGGCCAACAGCGGCAAATTTTCAGCAAAAACAGGACACGGTGAACCAAGACAGGTTGACCAAAACATCTTAAACCAGGCCAAAATTAATTTTGAAGCCCTGGGTCTCGCTGCCCTTGTTGCCATTGGTGGTGACGGCACCCTTACCATTGCCCAGCAAATGTTTGAGATGGGGTTTGCCGTTGTGGGGGTTCCCAAGACCATTGACAATGATCTGGATGCCACCCAGACAACCTTTGGCTTCGATACTGCCGTAGCCTGTGCCGTGGATGCCCTGGATCGCCTGCACAGCACAGCCCAGAGCCATAATCGGGTTATGGTCCTGGAGGTCATGGGTCGATATGCCGGATGGATTGCGGCCTATGCCGGGTTGGCAGGAGGGGCAGATGTAATTTTAATCCCTGAGATTAAATTTAACCATGATGCGATTCAACGAAAAATTCAGGCAAGAGAAGCCGAAGGAAAACATTTCACCATTGTCATCATGGCAGAGGGAGTGACCCTTGAGGGCCAGGGGTTTGTCACATCAAACAAAACCGGAACCGACAGGGAAGCCCGCCTGGGGGGGATCGGACACCTGGTTGCCGAGGAAATCGAAAATAGATCCAAAAAAGAAACCCGGTGTGTGGTGCTGGGCCATCTACAGCGGGGAGGCCAGCCCACACAGTGGGACAGACAATTGTGCACCCGGTTTGGTGTTCACGCATTCCAACTGATTGCCCGAGAACAATTCGGGTTTATGGTGGCGTTAAAAGAAAATGGAACGATGGGGCCGGTAACCCTCAAGGATGCCATCAATAAAATACGCAGGGTGGATCCTGCAGGAGATCTGGTGATGACAGCCAGGGCTCTGGGAATCAGTTTTGGGGATTAGTGTATTTCTCTAATCTGATTCAATACCAATCTGATACAATGGTTGGACCTAAAATTGATGATTTGATTGACACTGACAGATTTTACCTATAATTTGTCTGGTGTTAATTTATGGTGATTTTTATGATGATGGCTGGAAATTTTGGCAACGAAAATGCTAATAAAAAGGACAATACAATCGCATGTTATTAAAAATAAATCCCGATAATCCCCAGGAACGCCAAATCCAACGGGTGGTAGATATTTTACGTAAAGGCGGAATTGTGGCCTATCCCACGGACACCTATTATGGTATCGGATGCGATATCATGAACAAAAAGGCCATTGAAAAAATATATGCCATTAAACAAAGGGACAAAAACAAGCCTTTCAGTTTTATCTGCCCGGACTTAAAAGACATATCCACCTATGCCAAGATCTCAAATTTTGCCTATCGGAATATGAAACGACTATTGCCCGGCCCCTATACCTTTGTGCTGTCCGGCTCCAGAATGGTCCCCAAAATCATGCTGACCAAACGAAAAACAGCGGGTATCCGGGTCCCGAACAATCAAATCGCCCTGGCCCTTGCCAAGGAACTTGGCAATCCCATCATCTCCACCTCGGCCACAGATCCAAATGGGGATATATTTGAAGACCCTTCTCTTCTTCACGACTACTTTGAAAACAGACTTGAAGTGGTTATTGACGGGGGACCTGTTCCGAACGCTCCGTCGTCGGTGATCTCTTTAATTGACGACATACCTGAAATTATCCGATATGGCGCCGGAGATGTTGATATCTTTGAGTAAAAAAGATACACCAATACTGTAAAATAATCGCCTGGTACTCGCTCGACTCCCCCCATAAAAAATCCCAAAAAAACAAAACCAGCCCCCGATTAAAGAGACTGGCTTGTGGGCGGGTTTCTTTCTTTATTTAAAAAAAATCATTAATTAAATAAGATATCCTTTGATCTTTAAAAATTACCCGGGTGATGCTGTTTATTTGATTCGCTTGAGATTTCTGGCTGTGGGTGGCACCAATCTGGGGATGGTGATCACGAACCGGCTGCCCCGGTCTTTTGTGGAGTCCACCTCAATCTGCCCCCTGTGCTGCTGGATGACCTTGTTGGAGATAAAAAGCCCAAGACCCGTTCCCTTATTGCCCTTGGAAGAAAAGAAGATGGTGAAAATATTCTTCAGGGTGGCTTTGTCCATACCCAGGCCGTTGTCTTGGATTCTGAACACGATGTTTTCAAGATCGGCCCTGGCAAAAAAGCCGATGGTGTGCTGCCTGCCCTTGGTGACTGGGTCGTCAACACAGGCTTCGATGGCATTTTCAAGGAAGTTTATCATGGCGGCTTGGAGACTGTTCCTATCGATCTCAAATTTGTCGTCCAGGGTCAGGGTCTCGAATTTATGGGCCACAGTGATACCGTGTTTTTTAGCCTTCATGGTTACCATATCCAGGGTCTCTTCCATAAAGGACCTGCAGGAGACCTGTTCCCACTCCATGGTCCGGGTCTTGGTGTAATAGAGGATGTCCAGGACCAGTTTCTTGATTCTGGAATTCATCTCCTGGGTTATCTGGAAGCCGTTCTGGATTTTTTGGGGGTTTTTAAATTTAAATCCCGAGTCCATCAGGTAAAGTCCCCCGTCCATGCTGGTGAGCAGGCCCTTAATCCCATGGGAGATGGAGCCAATCATAAAGCCCAGGGAGGTTAAATGATCTTCCAGACGACGGGAATCGGTAATGTCCGTGAGCATGACCAGTGCATGGGTTACCTGACCTGTCAGATCCCTGATGGGGGCGCTTTGGAAGAGGACCACATGCTTGACCCCGTCAGAAGAAATAATTTCCATTTCCGATACCTGGTTGGCGCCGCTTTTTATGGTTTTCTGGGCCGGGCAGTCCCGGCAGGGCTCGTCCCGATTTTTGCAGATACCGAAGCAGTATTCTCCGAGATGGCGGCCGAAATACTCCTCAAATTTCCGGTTGGCTTCAGTGATCTGGTAATCCCTGTCCTGGACAAAGACAAAGCAGGGCACCTCGTTGAACAATTGCTGGTAGCTCTGCTGGGATCTGGCAAATCGGCTCTTGTAGCAATTTTCGTTGAAACAAATATGCTTATGGAGGTAAAGTCGCTCCAGGGCTCGGCTGATATACAGGTCAAAGGTGGCCGCAGTGGCCGGCAGGATCATGAAATCCGAAGCCCCGCTCTTAAGCGATTGCACCCCAGTTTCCAGATTCTCTTTGTCCACGGCTGCAATGATCTCGATTTGGATATGCTGTTTGGTTATGGTTGCGATTTTTTCCAGGCAGCCTTTGATATGGGTATGGATAAAGACAACGGAGATATCCGGGAGTCTCTCCATATTGCTGGTAATTGGCTGCTGAATCTGATCCTCGTCCATGGAAATGAAGCGTACCTGACTGTAGAACCTGGACTGTTCTATGTCAGGTACGGTATTTTTATCAAAATTTATTATCTGGATTTTCATGACTCATTACTACCACATCGAAACTGACGGATGGAAGCAAAATTTGGGCTAAAAGCAAAATTCAAGTTAAACAATCCGTTAAAATTTATGATATTGATGTTTGCGCATTGAATAAGAGTCTTGTAGGCAAGTCCTATTTCATCGGCTTGGATTTCCTGGCCGGTTTCCGGGTCTATGTTTCCAGTACTCGCCTGGTACTCGTTTTTTATGGAAAAATGATGATTGTTCATGAATTATCATGAACAAGATATAAAGGACTTATCAGCTAAAGTAAATAGGGGCTTTGTTTTTAATCATTCATTCTCTTTATTTTTAGTTAGCCTTAACGGGTACCAATGATATACCTGAAATTATCCGATATGGCGCCGGAGATGTTGATATCTTTGAGTAGGGTATCGGCCAGCTTTCGGATAAAGGTCATCTTGTCCTCTCTCGGATAAACCGGCACGGGCTTTCCCTCAATCTGGGCCAATTCTCCGGCCCACTGAACCGCATCATCCAAATTTCCCAGTCGGTCAATCAATTTGAGTGCCAATGCTTTTTGTCCGGTATAAACCCGGCCATCGGCCAATTTTGCCATATTGGCAATGTCCATATTTCTGGCCTTGGCTGCATCAGAGACAAACTGAAGGTGAAGTTCATCCACCAGCTGCTGGAAAATCTGTTTTTCGTTTTCCTTGAGTTCCCGCAGGGGAGATCCCATGTCCTTGAATTCCCCGCTTTTAATCACCACAGGGGAGATGCCGATCTTTTTGGCAATTTCCATGAGGTTGGCATATTCCATGATTACACCGATACTGCCGGTAATGGTCCCAGGATTTGCAACAATTCCCTGGGTGGCTGCCGCCACATAATACCCGCCGGAAGCTGCCACCGACCCCATGGAAGTGATCACCTTTTTTTTGGCACGGGTTTTGATCAACTCCCGGTATATTTCCTGTGAAGGACCGATACCCCCTCCCGGGCTGTCAATTCTGATAACAATTGCTTTGATATCATCGTTTTCTCGGAAGGTTTTTATATCCTCAATGATTTTTTTTGATGATATAATGGGACCCACCACTTCCACAATACCGATATTTCCTTTTTCATGGCCCAGGGAGTCAGAAAAACCAGTATCTATTATTTTTGAACTGACATGAACCAGCCCGACAAACCCCAGAAAAACCAGGGTAAAACAAGCGGACATAATGGTTAGAAAAAATAAAAACGGATGTCGTCGTGAAAACATAGCTAAATATCCTGTATAGAGTTAAAGAATTCCATTATGGAAAACCGGTTCAAAATATTTTGATAAAAAAAGGGCCGGGTAAAACACTCTTTACCCGGCCCCGTTACGATATTGAAAATGCAATCAACTACATTTTGTTTTATTTTTCGTCTTTTTCCTCTGTGTCAGCATCTTCCTGGCTTTTATTGGCTTCAAGCTGCTCCTGGATGTTGTTTCTGAGGAGTTCACCAAAGGATGAGGTCGCAGGTTTCATATTCTTTGCAAAGTCTTCAAGATACTTGTCATCATCATCTTCTTCAAGACGTTTGATGGAAAGCCCGATCCGTCTTTCATCGGAATTAATATTCATTACCTTGGCTGTGATCGTATCTCCGATCTGGTAATGCTCTTTTGGGCTTTTGATGTTTTCTTTGCTGATTTCAGAAACATGAACAAGGCCTTCAATACCTTCTTCCAATTCTACAAATACACCGAAGTCGGTCAGGTTGGTGATTACACCGGAAATTTCTTTACTCACTTCATAGCGTTCTGCAACTGATTCCCATGGATCTGCCTGGGTCTGTTTGATGCCCAGAGAGAATCTTTCATTGGATTTATCAATATCAAGAACAACTGCCTGGATGGTATCATTTTTCTTGTAGACTTCAGACGGATGCTTGATCCGTTTTGTCCAGGAAATATCAGAGATATGAACCAGACCGTCAATGTCATCGTCAATGCCGATGAACAGCCCGAACTCAGTGATGTTTTTGATCTTACCCTCTATAATCGTTCCCACAGGGTATTTCTGGGAAATGATTTCCCAAGGGTTGTCAACGGTCTGTTTGATACCCAGAGAAATTCTGCGGTTATCGGGTTTCAGGTCCAGTACAACCGCTTCAATTTCCTCTCCCACGGCAACCATCTGGGAAGGATGACGGACCTTTCTTGTCCATGACATTTCAGATACATGGATCAATCCCTCAACACCCTCTTCCAGTTCAATAAAGGCACCATAATCGGTGAGGCTGACAACCTTGCCCTTTATCTTTGAGTTAATGGGATATTTTTCAACAGCTGTTGTCCATGGATCAGGCGTCAACTGTTTCATACCAAGGGATACCCTTTCTTTTTCAAAATCAAAGGATAGAATCTTTACCGTGATATTATCACCGACGGAGAAAAGCTCTGAGGGATGTTTAACCCTTCCCCAGGAAATATCTGTGATATGCAGAAGTCCATCCACACCGCCAAGATCAACGAAAATACCATATTCTGTAATATTTTTAACGATACCGTCCATGACCTTGTCATTTTCAATGGTCTCAAGGGTAGTGCTTCGAAGTTCATCCCTTTTCGCCTCAAGAAGAACCCTTCTTGACAGAACGATATTATTTCGTTTTTTATTATATTTCAGTACTTTAAAGGTATAGGTCTTGTTTACCATTTCATCCATGTTACGGATGGGTCGCAAGTCCGCCTGGGAACCCGGCAGGAATGCCAATAGACCGATATCAACGGAAAAACCGCCTTTGACTCGGCTGGTAATGACACCCTCAATGGTCTCGTCCGCATCATAAATTTCTTTGATTGCATCCCAAACTTTAACTTTTTTGGCTTTTTCATGGGACAAAAGAACGGTTTCCTCTTCCTCATCCCATACTTCAATCATTACCTCAAATTTATCATCGACCTTGACATTGATATTGCCTTCCTCATCAATGAATTCATGAATAGAGATCTGGCCTTCAGATTTATATCCCACATCGACAAGAACCTTTTCTTTGCCGACGGAGATGACAGTTCCGGTAACTACCTGTCCCTCTTCAAATTTGCTAAGGCTGGATTCATAAATGCCCAAAAGCTCTTCCATGGTCTCTTCGCCGGTAATGTCTTCCATCCCCATCCCGGGCTCAGATACTGTTTCCTGTGTCTCTAATTCGTCTGTATTCATTGGTTGATTTTCGTTTTCTTCAGCAATGTCGTTCATTAATATTATTCCCCTTAATCGAATTTTACACCAGTAGCCCCTCGAACAAAGAGATTCCGAGTGCAATTTGCCTTTATAACAACTCAAGATAAAATAATCAAGCCAATTCTACTAACTTTTACCTTTTTTGAATATAATTTAAGATTTTAGCGACCACTTCCGGGATGGTTAAACAGGAGGAATCAATTTTTATGGCATCGGGTGCTGCCATAAGGGGGGCTTCTTTTCGTTGGGAATCATTGGTGTCTCTTTTTTCCATATCCTGCTGTACTTTTTTAATATCTTTTTGTTCTTGTGGCATCTCGGCATATCTTCTTTTTGCCCGGACAGGCAGGTCGGCAAAGAGGAAAAATTTAAAGGGGGCATCGGGGAAAACCACCGTACCCATGTCCCTGCCTTCAAATACAGCATCCTGGCTCTGGGCAATGTTTTTCTGGATATCAAGCAATGCCAATCTTATCTGGGGCTTTGCAGAACTTGCCGATGCCAGCATTGTAATCTCAGGTGTCCTGATATACGGCGTAATATCCTTTTTAGACGAGGTCAGTAAAAGAGCGTCTTTTGCCCTGTTAAAATTTAAATCCAGACCCATGAGAAATGCTTCAAGGCAGGCATCATTTTTCCAGTCAATCTCCTGATTCTTTATTTCATAGGCAACGCCTCTGTAAAGGGCACCGGTATCCACATAGACACATCCCAATTTCTTGGCCAAAAGCTTGCTGATGGTTGTCTTCCCGGCACCTGCCGGCCCGTCGATGGTGATAATTCGATGTTTCATGACCTATCCTTATATTACTTACCTGATTTATTTTCCCAATACCTGTTTTAATGCCTTGATAAAAATTTGGTTCTCTTCGTGGGTTCCAGTATTCACCCGCAAAAAGGTATCAAACCCATAGGATTTTAAAGCCCTGACAATCACCCCTTTTCCCAGCATCGCTGTAAAAACACGGGTGGCATCTGTTTTTACATCAACCATCATAAAATTGGACTGGGTGGGAAGGGGATTAAGTCCCATCTTGGTCAGCTCAGAACTAAGATAATCAATTCCTTCATGGGTCGCCCGGATGCTTTTGTCTAAAAAATCTTCATCCTGGAGTGCTGCTTGTGCAGCCACCTGGGCCATGGTGTTCACATTAAAGGGCTGACGAATTCGATTTAAAATTTGCGCCACCTCCCTGTCCATGATCCCATACCCGATTCTGAAACCTGCCAGACCATAGGCCTTGGAAAAGGTTCGAAGCGTAACGATCCTGGGATCTTTTAGGGGATCATCAAGTGAGTTGAACACGGATTCGTCCCTGACAAATTCAATATAGGCTTCATCCACCACAATGATCACATCCCGGGGTATCTTTTCTGAGAAAGCGCTAAAGTCATCCTTAGAAATGGTACTGCCCGTGGGATTAAAGGGATTGGTGACAAAGACCATTTTTGTGCGGGGCCCCACCCTTTTGGCAATCTCATCCAAATTTGTGGTATAGTCTCGAAGGGGGACCATGACAGGCGTCCCTTTGGCGGTTTTGACACTGATCTCATACATTAAAAAGGAGGGCAAGGGCATGATGGCCTCATCTCCCGGGTTTAAAAACCCATGGGCCAGAAGGGCAATAATATCATCGGATCCATTTCCCAGGACAATAGTGTCAACACCCACCTGAAATTTTTTGGCCAGAAGCTTGCACAGTTCATGGGCCACAGGTTCCGGATATCGATTCATGCTGGAGAGGGTTTCATTTACCGCCGCAATTACCCTGGGGGAAAACCCCAACGCATTCTCATTAGAGGCAAGTTTTACCGCATTGGTGATGTTATATTCTCTTTCCAGTTCCTTTAGGGGTTTACCCGCCTCATAGGGTTTGATAGTCTCAACCGAGGCACTAATTTTAAACTTCATGGATCCATATCTCCTCATGGTAAAAGAAACAATATTTAGTTAGGATTTGAATTTTTGTCAACAACTATGGTAGGAATTAATTATTAACCCAAACCCAAACCCAAACTAATGGAAAAAAAGAAAAGAGGGAATATGACCCATACGGTGATGACCGGGCTGGAAAACCTGAAAACAAATCCCCCGGGATATTTAAAGGGCAAGCGCCTGGGGTTGCTGGCAAATCCGGCCTCGGTGGACAAAACATTTACCCCTAGTCTGGAGATTATCAACCGCTTGTTTCCAGGCCAACTGACAGCATTGTTTGCCCCCCAGCACGGTTTTTATGCAGAGAAACAAGACAATATGATCGAATCGGACCATGGAATCGAGCCAGGGTTAAACATCCCTGTTTTTAGCCTCTATAGCGAAACAAGGATTCCAACCCCTCAAATGTTTGACAAAATCGACACCCTGATTGTAGACATCCAGGATGTGGGAACCCGGGTGTATACCTTTATATATACCATTTCCCATTGTATTGAAATGGCGGCAAAGCTTAAAAAAACCGTTGTGATCCTGGATCGGCCCAATCCCATTGGCGGTCTTCAGGTGGAAGGAAATATTTTAGATCCTGACTATGCTTCCTTTGTGGGTCGATTCCCCATTCCCATGCGCCACGGCCTGACCGTTGGGGAGATTTCACAATTTTTTAACCGGGAGTTTGATCTTGGCTGTGATCTGAAAATTATCCCCATGAAGGGGTGGAAACGTAGCATGTACTGGCAGGACACAGGTCTTGTCTGGTTACCCCCCTCTCCCAACCTGCCCACTCCCCTGTCTTGCATGGTATATCCGGGTCAGGTCATCTTTGAAGGCACCAATATTTCAGAAGGGAGGGGAACCACCCTTCCCTTTGAGCAATTTGGCGCGCCGTTTCTGGACACCGGGGCAATCGGGCAAATTGCTAGCAAAAAAATTAAAGGCGCCTTTCTTCGGCCCATCAATTTTGAACCCACCTCGGGCAAATGGCAGCAACAGGTCTGCCGCGGTTTTCACATCCATATTACGTCAAGAAAAGAGTTCAGACCTTATCTGGCATCCCTTCTTTTGATGCAGCTTATCCTTAAATTTCACCCCGACGGTTTTGAATTTAAGCTTCCTCCCTATGAATACGAGTATGAACTAATGCCCATTGACCTGATTCTGGGCAGCCGGGATATCAGGGAAAAAATCACCAGAATGGAAGATCTAACAGCTCTTGAAACCCATTGGCAGGAAGGGGTGGCCCAATTTATCGCTCTTTCTAAAAACTACTATCTGTACACCTAAAATTTATATGACCGGGAGTGATATGACCGAGAGTACCCCATCTGAAAATGATTGGAAACGAATGAGTTTTAAAGGCAACAAGGTCTGGGTTGCCTTCACTTCCGATGGGATTGTTTTAGAAAATAACGACAAGGTGCTGATAAAATATAATTTAAACCAGGATTACGAGTACTGGATAAAAAAGGCGAGACTGGAACCCTTGGATAAGGCTGTTCCGGCCGGGGAGAAAAAAGCAAGATCTCCTATCGGTAAATCGGCAAAGCAGTTGGATATCCTTGCAAAACTCCCTGATGATTGTATCCACATATATACAGACGGGGCATCCTCTGGAAATCCTGGTCCGGCAGGCATCGGGGCTCTTTTGATTTACCATGAAAACCGCAAGGAAATTTCCAAGAGCATTGGAATAGCCACCAATAACGTGGCAGAGTTGTCTGCCATTAAAGTGGCAATTTCCCATTTAAAACGGCATGACCTGCCCGTGCGTATTTTTTCAGATTCAGCTTATGCCATTGGGGTTCTGACACAAAATTTCAAACCCCAGGCAAACAAGGCATTGGTATCAGAAATTAAGGGGTTGACCCAAAAATTTAAAGACCTGGAATTTATCAAGGTAAAAGGTCATGCCGGCATAAAAGAGAATGAGGTGGCAGACTTTCTTGCCACCTCTGCCATAAAAAAAGGGCTGTCATAAAACAGCCCTTTTAAATTCAAAATCTCAAAAAAATTTTTATTTTTTCAGTTCACTTAATTCTTTTTCAAGTTCAGCGATTTTTGTTTTGTCATCATCAACCGGTGCATCAACACCTTCGTCACTTTTCCAGGAATCTTTCAGTTCATCAAATCCAAGATAAAGGGCAAGACCACCCCCCAACAAGAGCACTGGTGGAATACATCCAGCGAGAAGATTTAAAAATGCACCAAACCAAACCGCCAAACCAACAACTCCAAGAAGAACTGCAATAGCTCCACCAATTAACGTCTTCATAGAAATATCCTCCTTAAGCTTTTTTATGCAACTTTAATAAATATGATCCCATTTAACAGATAACACGATTGTTAATAGATAAAGAAAAATAGCACAGGGAAAATTTTAAATCAAGGCTATTTTGGCATCATTATTTCGGGGGGGAAAGGTACCTGTTAATAGCTGATTTCAAGATTTATTCAATCCGTTTTTGCACCCGTTGGAAGAATAATAAGATTGCCATTACACCCAAGTTTTGATAAAGATAAAGTCCTTAAATACCTTGTTTTTGAAGGTCTAACAAAGAAGGAATATTCCATGAGTTTGTTTCAGTCAATTAAAGGGTTTGTGCCCGCTACAAGGGCCAGGCTTCGAAAATATATCAATTGTCTTCTGGGTGATACCCAGAATTACTCCGCCAGTCTTTACACGGGAAATCAAAGTTATATCGTTAAAAAAATTATTACCCGTTTGGCCACAAAACTCAATCTTGATGATCATAACCTGGATAAAATAAAAAATATTGAACCCGACAGCATTGTTGTCTTTGCCAGTAAAAACAAACGGACATTTGATTTTTTATACTTCCATACAAGACTCAAAGCCCTTGATCTTCCTTTTCCCGAACTTGGGTTTGATTTTAGATTTTTTTTTCTTTTACCCGTAAAAAGAGCCGCAAGAATTTTATTGTCCCATCTGGATTATTTTCTCCATCACTTCCATGTCAAGGACATTTATACATCCGGGTTTGCCCAACGAGAACTCCAAAATAATCGTGCCGGGTTTGTTTCGCTTATTGAAGAAGATGACTTTTACAATCGATTTATCAAATCCACCCCAGACCCTCTCTTTCTCCTGATTGAGCTTCAAAGGCAGACAGATACCTGTGTGGTCATTGTGCCTGAAGATATTATCTATGTAACCAAGCCCATGCATAAAGATCCCGGCCTTGGGGATATCCTCTTTGGAACCCATGAAAATCCAGGGTTGATCAAACGGATCTATACTTTGATCCGGCATCCTGAAAAAATCCGGGTGGCAGTGGCAACCCCCGTGAACCTTAAGACCTTTATCAACCGTCCGGAAATTGACGGCCTGGATGCAGAATTCCAGACCCACCGGTTAAGAAGCCATTTGGTGGATATCTTAAACCGCCAGAGGAAAAGTATTACCGGTCCTGTTTTAAAATCCAGCCAGGAAATCACCGAAGATATTCTTACCCGTAAAGCCCTTCGGGAATATCTGGCGGATTATGCTGTCAAAAACAAGATGCCCCTCTACAAAGTCAATAAAAAAGCAGCCGCTTATATCAAAGAGATAGCGGCCAACTATAACCTGAGAGTCATTAATTTCTTGAATTTGCTGTTAACCTGGGTTTTTAAAAATCTATTCGACGGCTTGGTGGTCAATCAGGATGAAATCAATCGGATGAGGGAAAAATCCACAAAAGCGCCTCTGATCCTGATCCCCTGTCATAAAAGCCATCTGGACTACCTGCTCCTGCCCTATGTGATGTTCAGGAACAATATGCCCTGCCCTCATATTGCCGCAGGAAAGAACCTGTCCTTTTGGCCCCTGGGTCCCATATTCAGGGGAGGCGGTGCCTTTTTCATACGACGAACCTTTAAGGGGGCTGAGCTCTATACAAAAATTTTTGCTGCCTACCTTGAAAAATTACTCTATGAGGGATTTAATCTTAAAATTTTTATCGAGGGCGGCAGAAGCCGCACCGGAAAACTTCTGACCCCAAGACCTGGGGGCCTGGGTTTGATCATCAAAGCCTATCTGAACGGAGCTTGCGACAACCTGTATTTTGTCCCGGTGTTTGTTGGGTATGACAGGGTTCTTGAAGAAGACGCCTATTTAAAGGAGATTGAAGGGGGGAAAAAGAGCCCTGAAACCCTGAAGGGACTGCTCAATACCCGGAAATTTTTAAAGAAAAAATATGGGAAGGTCTATATTAAATTTGATGAGCCCCTGTCCTTAAAGGACTATTTAAAAGAAAAAAACGTTGATCTTTCCAGGGCCACAGACGAGGAATACATGGAGTTTGTAAAACAATTTGGATACAAATTGATCAATTCCATAAACGAAAATTCCCTGGTAACCCCCCATGGCATTGTTGCCTCTGCCATCCTCAATGGTGCCAAGAATAATTTTGTTAAACGACAGATGATAGAACGGGTGAACACCTATATGAACCTTCTGACTTTCAACAAGGTGGATCTGTCCGACACCCTTATCATGGACCCGGATCAGGCAATCAATAAGGTTCTCCATAATTTTATTTCCAGAAATTTTATTGAGCTTGCAGACGAAGATGTACAAGAAATTTCCGACAATACCACCTTTATTGTCAAACACAACAAGCGGGCCATTCTGGACTATTATAAAAATTCGGTCATTTGTTTTTTTGTGCCGGCAGCTTACACCGCCATGTCCATTCTTGAGGTGGATCAAATTAAATTTTTTCTGCCCGATCTGGTGATCCGGTATAAATTTTTACAAAAACTTTATACAGATGAGTTTTCCTTTGACGAAGAGATCACCCCGGAAGAACAAATTTCAAAATGTCTCAAGGGGTTTATCAATGAAGGCATACTGGTACCCGACCCCACCCAGGCAGATATGCTGAACCTGACCTCCCAGGGACTTCGAAAACTAAAATGGTTTGCCGCCTTTTTGCTCCCCTTCTTTGAATCCTATAAAACTTGCCTGCTCTTTCTTGAAAAAGAACGAACAGATAAATATGATGCAAAAGAGCAAACCAAGAAAATTCAGGCCTTTGGCAGCAAACTTTATAAACGGGATAATATCTCTTTCAAGGAATCCTTGTCCCTGGTCAATTATAGAAATGCTGCCACTTATTTTGCCAAAAATGGGATCAATGGATCCGAGGATCAGATCCAGATTGATGAATATAAAGAGATTATTGACCGCCTGATCCAGTTGACGGTTTCCTAGGAAAATGAAAGCACTCATTCTTGCCGCAGGATTCGGCACACGCTTACTGCCCTATACCAACAGCATCCCCAAACCGTTGTTCACACTCAACCAGCGACCTTTACTGGACCTTGTCATTGAACAACTGATCGCTTGCGGATGTGATAAAATTTTTATCAATACCCACCACTGCCATGAACAAATAGAGGCCTTTGTCCGACAACACCGATTCAAAGACCGACTCCAAACCCTGTACGAACCCAAAATTCTGGACACCGGCGGCGCTATTGCCAACCTTCGGCGTTTTTTGGACAAGGCGCCTTTTTTTGTGGTCAATGCAGATATTATTTGTGATATTGACCTTAAACAGGTTTATGAATCCCATCTGGCATCCCATCGCGATTCAAAGGCCCTGGCCACACTGGTGCTCCATGATTGTCAGCAATTCAACAAGATCCAGGTGGATGGACAAGGATTTATTGAAAATTTTAATGCACCACCAGGAAAAGGGCTTGCCTTTACCGGCGTTCAGATTTTATCCCCGGACATCTACACCCACATGCCCATAACAGATATGTCAGGGGCTTTTGATCCTAAGGTTTTTTCCAGCATTGAGGTCTACAAGAATCTTTGCCCCACAAAAAGAATAAAAGCCCATGTGGCGGATCCTATTTACTGGCGAGATATCGGTACAATTTCCGCCTATACGCAAACTTCACAACAATGCCTCACCGGACAGCTGTTGGGTCTTCCAACCAGCAGGCTCCATGAAATTCAAATTACTCCCATTGCAGGAGACGGGTCTGACCGACACTGGTACAGGGCCTTTCATGGGAAGCGTTCCCTGGTTCTCTCGGACCATGGCATTTGCCTTGCCCAAAGTGAAAATCATTCCCAGCTTCAGGCGTTTGTTAACATCGGCGCCCATTTGGTATCCCAAAAAGTTGCCGTGCCAAAAATACTGGGTTATGATGTTCTTTCCGGCCAGGTGGCTTTGGAAGACTTAGGGGATGTCCACCTATCTGCGGTGGTTCACCAAACCCAAGACCCTGCAACCCTCATGGCGCTTTACAAAAAGGTCATTGACCAGCTCATTGAATTTTCCCAAATCGGACGCCTAAATTTTGATACCCGCTGGACCTGCCAGACAACCGCCTATTCAAAAGAACTCATCCTGGAAAAAGAATGTGCCTATTTTATGACAGCATTTATTCAAGGTTTCCTTGGGAAAAAGGAAACCTTTGAATCCTATGCCCATGAATTTGACACTATTGCCGACAATGCCCTGGAACATTGTGTTGTTGGTCTTATGCACCGGGATATGCAATCTAAAAATATTATGATACATAATGATAAAATTTATTTCATCGATTTTCAATCCGCAAGAAAAGGCCCGTTGCAATATGATCTGGCTTCCCTTTTAATAGATCCCTATGTCAACCTGCCCCAAGGCATTCAAGAAGCGTTGGTGTCGTATACGATGTCCCGGCTGGGAATTGCGTCAACAATAGAACAAAGTAAGTTTAAACGCTGCTATCACTATTGCTGTGTGACCCGGAATCTTCAATTTCTGGGGGCATTTGCTTTTCTATCCCAAATCAAGGGGAAAAAGCGCTTTGAATCCTATATTCCACAAGCAGTTCGGTCTTTGAAATCCAACATTCAACGGCTTGCATCTGTGCCAACCCTGAAGAAACTTGTTAACACCCTATAAGGAGTCTTAATTATGGAAAAAATACCGATAATGATCAATGGGCTGCCCGGAAATGTGGCCCGCACAATGGCTGCCGCAGGTCTTGCAGACGAGCGTTTTATTGTCATGCCCTATTCTTTGACAGGCCAGGATATCCCCGAACAAACGGCAATGGTGGGGGAAACCAAATTTTTACTGGTCAAACCAGATACAAGGGACAAAAAAATACGAGAGATCTTCACCCAATATCCCTCGTTCATTGCCGTTGACTATACCCACCCTTCTGCTGTGAATGGAAATGCCCTGTTTTATACCCAAAACAAAATTCCCTTTGTTATGGGAACCACCGGCGGAAACCGGGAAGAACTTGAAAAAACCGTACAGGATGCGGCTTCTCCCGCTGTAATTGCCCCGAATATGGCCAAGCAGATTGTGGGTCTCCAGGCGATGGTGCGCTATGCGGCTCAAACATTTCCCGATCTTTTCAAGGGATACTCCCTTGAAGTCAAAGAGAGCCACCAGCAGGGAAAGGCAGATACCTCCGGGACTGCCAAGGCCATGGTGGGTTATTTCAATGAGCTGGGGACCGATTTTAAGGTGGAAGACATCCAACAGATCCGGGACCCCAAAATCCAGGAAAACCAATGGGGTATCCCAAAGGAACATTTGGCAGGTCACGGGTGGCACACCTACACCCTCACGGCAGAAGACGGGTCCTCCCTCTTTGAATTCAAGCATAATATCAATGGCAGGGATATCTATGTCAGCGGCACCTTAGATGCTGTGGTCTATTTAAGAGAAAAAGCCTTGTTAAAAGGAAATAAACAACGGCTCTTTACCATGATTGATGTCATGAATCAGAACCGATAACGCCCATGAGCCTTTACCTGAAAATTATTTTAATTTTGTTAGGTCTTGCCTATCTCATCAGTCCGGTGGATATTATTCCTGAACTTTTTGTGCCCTATATCGGATGGATTGATGATGGACTTGTTCTCTTTGCCATTATTCATCTGATCCGATATGGAGAACTGCCCTGGTTTTTATTTAAAAAAAATAATAGGAAAACTGCCCATAATTATAGATCTAATTCAGGTCACTCCCCCTCCCAAAGTGCGGATAAAACCAAAAAAAAAGCTGATAGTCCAGAGAACGGATCCAAGGAATTTAGATCTTCTTATGAAATTTTAGGGGTTTCAGTCGATGCCACATGGGAGCAAATTCAGGCAGCTTATAAAGAAAAAATAAAACAATACCACCCGGACAAGGTCTCCCATCTGGGGGAGGAGTTTTCACACCTGGCCAATGAAAAATTTCTGGAAATACAAAAGGCCTATGGGGACCTGAAAAGCAAATTTTAAAACAACCCCAATTTATGTTTTAAACACCGATACCAGTTGTTGAAGGTTTGCTGCCAATTGAGCCAGTTTTTCAGCACTGTTACTGGCATTGCTGCTGGAAGCAGACAGCTTGCCGGCATTTTTATTCACCAGGTTGATGTCACCGGCTATTTTTATGGCTGTATCAGAGCTATGGGCCACATTCTTGTTGACCTCCTGAATCCCCTGGGACATCTGGGTAATATTATCTGAAATTTCCTGGGTTGTGGCCGACTGTTCTTCCACCGCCGATGCAATGGTGGTGATAATATCATTGATATCATTGACGACCTGGGTGACGGACTTGATCTGATCAATGGTTTTTTGGGTGGATTCCTGGTTGAGAACGATCTTTTCTTTGATTTCAAGAGCAGCTTCAGCTGTCTGTTTGGCCAGGTCCTTGATTTCGTTTGCCACAACGGCAAACCCTTTTCCGGCCTCACCGGCCCTTGCCGCTTCAATGGTGGCATTCAGGGCCAGAAGATTGGTCTGATTTGATATTTCAGTGATGGATTCGACAAAATTACCGATTTGATCTGCGGTCTGCCCGAGTTCCTTAACCCCGTCGGATGCCTGCCCGGCCATGGTAACTGCATCCTGTGCAATTTGGCGTGCTTTGCTGGAATTAACCGATATTTCACCAACCGTTTGTGTCATCTGGTCTGTTGCCGATACCACCATGTTGACATTGGTGGACGCCTCCTCCATAGCCACGGCTATGGAGGACAGGTTATCACTCATTTCAGAGGTTGAGGCAGCCACCCCGTTGAATTTGGCAGACATCTCATCTGCCGTGTCTGCCGTCTGCTTTGATGCAGTGGAAAGTTCACCCGAAGAAGCGTCAAGGGACGAGGCATTGTCCTTTACATCGCTTACAATACCCCGCAGTTTTTCGATGAACAGGTTAAACCACTGGGAGAGTTCGCCAATCTCATTTTTGCTTTTGATATCCAGCTTCATGGTAAGATCTCCTTCTCCCTGGGCGATATCTTCCAAACTGTTCACAACTTTTTGTATGGGTTTGGTCATGGTGCCGGCAAAGAAAAAGACCACCGGCAGAAGTAATAGGAGGCAGACCAGTGCGGCCACGCTTAAAAAACTGATAATCTGTCTGGTATTGGCATCTGCAATGGCCTTTGAGTGCAGCACGACCATAACGCCGGTTTTCATTTGTCCCATAGTCAACGGATAGATGGCCCGGGCATATCCCTGGCCTAAGATTTTAATCTCATCCAGAAATATTTGAGCGTTTCCAACCTTGATGCGCCTATCGATCTTTTTCATTTCATCAAAGGAAAATTTGTTATACCCTGTTAAGGTCCCTGTTCGAGAACCTTTTGAGGAAAAAACCATCACTTCAGTACCACTGAACATGGCCACCTGTTTTGAAAAATTTTGACCAATCGTGGTGGCGGCAGTGACCATGCCCAATACCCTTTTTTCCTTTTTTTTTGTTTTAAAGTGGAATTTTTCTTCTATGGCGGCCGTGACTGCCGTAATTTGGATAGCCGTTTTGTCAGATTTGTAAAAGGTTTTGCTTTCTTCTGTTACCTTGGTGGTGAGAAGGTCCGTTCCAAAGGGCCACTGGTCAACAATTTCAAACAGATTTTCACCTATTTCATCACCCGGTTTCACCCTAGCCAATTGAAATACCGGTTTATCCTCTTTTTTATATGGGAACGCGCAAAAGGCATAGTCTCGTTCAATCTTAACAAAGGCCACAAGATTGCCCTTGGAATTATAAACGGCAATATGCGACATGTTGCCGGCACTGGCCGTGGCATACAGTTTACCGATCATGGCAATGTGATTGAATTTTGTCATTGAATGGTAGTCCGACCGCTGCTGGTAGGATTCAATAAGGCTCAGTTCACTGGCCAGGTTTGCACTGACAACCAACTGCCGGGCATCGGCAATTATTTTTTTTTCAAGACCGGCCAATTGGTACTGGATAATGGTAATTGCATTTTTTAAAGAATCTGTGGATACCATCATGTTCTGCTTTTTCACCGTATAGGATACGATCAAAGTTGATACTGCCATGATGAAAACAACAAGTCCCAAAGCTGTCAGCGTTAACATTTTTTTGTATTTCATATGCCGATCTCTCCCGATGAATAAAAGCGGTTTACCCTTGGCCTGTTCTTTTATACTTAGTCGCTGATTTTACTTCGAAGATGCAGTTATATCAACTGTTAAAAAAATAATTTTATACCACCGGTCGACATGACAAAAAATTACATGGGGTTGTCCTTTCTTTGAATTGAATTGACAAATAACACGATTTTTGAAATATAAAAGGTTTTAAACCCAAGAGCAAAGGAGAAACCCTTGACCGGAGTAAGTGAAATTCTTGTCTTGATTCTGTTGATTTCCGGCATCCTGATTCTTCCAAGAATGTTCAAACCCGCCCCAAAACAAGTTAAAAGTAAAAAGAAAACACTCTCTAAAACAAAAAGAGCCGGTGTTGTTGTCTCCGTCCTAATTCCCATCATTGCCGCCGTGGGATTAAAACCTTGGAGCGGAGACCTTGTCCTCTTTGTCTGCCTTGGTATCCTTCCTGTGGCTCTGGGCTGGTCTCTGGTCTGGATTATGGCCGTAAAAAAAACCTGAATATTTATCCTGATTACCCGGTTTTTTCCAGCTGAACAACAATTTCATTAATTGATCTGATTATCTAAAATAAAATACAAAAAACGGCGCATTCCAGGACGGTATAGGACCTGGGATGCGCCGTTTTTTTAACGATATCAATAACTAACGGTTAGTGATGAGACTCTTTGCTGTCGTTCATGGTATCCATGGTAGCCTTTACAATGACAAAGGTCATACCGGCTCCCAGAATGGAGAGAGCAAACCATAACCCGCCCATGAAAACAACATGGCCAATGTCCCAGACCCATTCAAAGTTAAATGGAAACATTACTTTTCTCCTTTTTGATTATTGCTCAACCTTGGACTGATTCAGTTCGCGTTCCTGTGGGAACACCGGCAGATATCGGTAGGCCACGGCAATAAAAATTATACCATAGGCAACCGGTAACACAGTGGTGGCCACTTCCTGCCAGCTGGGGAAATAGAGCGCCCAGGTGTCAAAGGACATCACAGGAACTGCCATGATCTGGAGTACCATTACCCACCTGTTCAGACAAACACCAATCACACCTAAAAGGATGGCAATCAATCTTAGCGTCGGGTTTTCCCTTGTGCTCTTGTTGAGCAACAAAATTCCGGGGATCACACCACAGACAATAATTTCAAGAACCAGAATCCAATACCCATAGAACGAATTGTTGGTATAAAAATGACTGATTTTGAAACCAAGGCTGGGAGCTGTAACCGTTGCCCAGTAAATGGTATCAATTATTTTGGCGATGATATAGGTGGTGATCATCCAGCCGGAAATCTTGGCCAGTAGATGGACGGTTTTATCACTGACCAGTCGTTTGCCGGTAATGGCTTCTGTGATCTTGGTAACCAGCAGGGTAAAACAGGGTCCAAAGGCTGCAGCAGACCAGGTAAAGAGAAAAAACGTCCAGGGCCAGATCAGCAATCCTTCCCGAACGGCAAAGGGACGGCCGTACATGACCCCTGCCACTCCGCCCAGGGATCCTTGATGGAAAAAGGAAAGAAAGGCGCCGGTGGCAGCAAAAATAGCCATCACGCCGTGCATGTTATGGGCAAGGTGATGGAAAAAAGGTACCTTGTTGGCCTGACGGTTTTCCAGGATATTGGGGATAAGCTCAATGGTCAGTACTGCAAAGTAGCAGGACAGACAAAAGGCCACTTCCGTAAGCATGGAGTGGACATTGGCATGCCAAAAAATAAACCAGCCCCGCAAGGGTTGTCCAATATCAATGGCCAGGATCAAAAGAGCCGAGCTATAACAGATAAATCCGATGATCACGGCAAAATTAATGATATTTTTCAGATCATCCACTTTAAAGATATATTTGAGCAATCCAGTAAAAAAAGCCCCGCCCCCAACGGCGATGACGGCAAGGTCGGCCCAGATCCACAGGGCAAACCCGTAATAATCATTCATGTTTGTCTGGTTCAAGCCTTTAAACCAGCAAAGAAACATGGCATAAACGCCCCAGAGAAGCACGGCTCCAACAATGCTGATTCCAATCATAAACTTTGGAAATGAGCACCGCTCAGCGCCTTCAGGTATTAATGCAGAATCCATATTTAAATACTCCTAACATAGGTTTTGGATATTTTAGTCATGGGATGCAGATCCATGATGATTCTTAACCTTATCCCATTCACCATCGAGATAATTATCCCCCGCTTTTCTGACCCATTCGCGTTCGGACAGGTAGTAAATCTTGGGGTTGGTTCCCAGACGTTCAAGCAGCCGAAAGACCTTGGGATTTCTTGACTTACCCACCACGTCTTTGTTCATGGGGTCGGGATGGGGATCGGGTTTAACAATCTGGTGCACCTGGTGGGAGGGGTTGTTCAAATCACCGAACACGATGGCACCAGCAGGACAAGCAGTTGCGCAGGCTGTCTGGTACTCATTTTCTTCGATTTCCTCACGCCCCTCAGCATAGGCTTTTTCCTTTGCTAACTGGTATCTGTGGAAGCACAGTGTGCATTTTTCAACCACCCCCCGCATTCTTGGGGATACATTGGGACTCAGGTAGTTTTCCATACCTTCGGGCCATTTGGGATCCCACCAATTAAAATACCGTGCATGGTAGGGACAGGCCCCCATGCAGTACCGGCAACCAAAACACCTTGTATAAATCTGGCTGACAATGCCTGTGTCATAGTCGTAGTCTGTCGCTGTTGCAGGACAGACAGAGACACAAGGCGAATGCCCGTGGCCTCCTTTTCCGTCACAATGCTGGCAGGGCCTGGGCAGATAAACAACTTCAGTATCAGGAAAAGATTTACCATTGGTCAGCTTATAAACGCGCATCCAGGTGATGCTATCCTTTTTTCTGGATTCATCCTCCTTGAACGGAACATTATTTTCCGCCATGCACGATACCATGCAGGAACCACATCCCGTGCATTTGTCCAGATCAATGACCATTCCGAACCTATGTGCTTTTTTATTTTGTATCATCAGAACCTCTTAAGATTTTTTTCCATGTAATTTATGCCTTTGAAATTTTGGCTTTTATGCCAAAGGCAGCATCCAGTCCTGAACCTGACTCAATTACCGGGCCTATTAAATCATTCACATTCACACCCTTGTTTGAGACAAATTTATTGTCAAAGGTGTGACCAAGACCTCTTACCATCCCGATGACACCCGGCATGATCCCCTCATTAAAATTAACCTTGACCTTTACGGCCCCCACAGGCGTGGTAAGCAATGCATCACCACAATCCTTAAGGCCCTTGGCTGTCACAGGGTTAATTTCCACCACAATATCAGTACCGGTCAAGACCTTGTCTGAAACTGTTTTAAGGGCAAAGGGGGAGACCGCAGGAACTGTTCCTGTCAACCGCATATTGTCGATGGGAATCAGTGTCAGCTCAAAATCGCCATCAGCCTGGATGGTGGCGGGATTGGTGGACAGAAAGGTAAAATCAACAAGGGGAGTTCCATCCGGAGCCCCTTGTGATACCAGGACATGCCCTTCTTCGGACAAGGCATCCCAAATATCTGGTGTAACCTCTTCAAGGCACTGGGCATAACTCGCCCATTCAAAATTTTTGGCAATGGTTCCGCCAAGGGCCTGGGCCAGAAGAATCAGGGCATCTCCGGGATCTTTGGTATCAAAAACAGGCTTGATGACAGGCCGGGCCAAGCCAATGACATTCTTTGCAAGACCGGCTTGAGAAGGAACATCTTCCATTCCCTCCAAAAAGGTATTCATCGGAAAGATCACATCGGCTTCCATGGCGGTTTCATCCAGAAAGGAGGAAAAACTGACCACAAAGGGTATCTTTTTAAATGCCTCTTTTACCCGTTTGGGATCGGAAAAAGAATAGCAGGGATTGGCATTGTATACAAAAAGTGCATCCACAATGGGGGTGTCCGTTGCAGCAAGTTTTGCCACAAGGTCATTGATGGAACCGGCCAGCTTCTCTTGCCCGGCGCCGGTTTCAGCCGCATCGTCCAGGATTGCTTCGGGAAATGACAGATAGTCATTTTGGGGCATGATAAAAGCGCCGCCTCGTTTGTTCAAATTGCCTACAAGACAGTTCAGGGTATGAACGGCGGCAAATTCCTTGAGGTTCTGTCCATTTTTACCCCTGCCCTTTCCGGGAATGGCCACTGGCATTTTGGCCTTGGCAAACAGGAGGGCAATTTTTTCGATATCACCAGGCTTAATGCCGCAAACTTGTGCAACCTTGTCCAGGCCATATTCTCGTTGAATCATGATGGCAAATTTATTGAAACCGCCTTTGAAATTACGGGAATCAAATAAATTATTTTTAATGATCACAGCACAGATACCAAGGGCCAGATCGCTTTCTGTTCCTGGGTTAATGGGTATCCATTTATCTGCATTGGCGGCGGTATTGGACAGCCGGGGTTCTACCTGGTAAAGTTTGGCATGTCTTTCTTTTCTGGATGCGTTGGCTTTAAAACAACTCACCGGCGCTCCCCATCCTTCAATCAGACCGGCACCAAAACTTAAAACAAAATCTGAATTTTCAAGATCAAACCCAATGGTATTACCGGCGCCGTGCAGGGTTTGGGCGGTCATTTCCAGGTTGGATTCCAGACTTGGCATGGTATAAAGATTGGGAGAGCCAAAGGCCGTTAAAAACCGTTCAAACAGTTTTGGTACGGACCCTTGGGATTTGTCTGTAATACAGGCTAATTTTTGGGGGGCCTTGTTTTTTCTGATGTCGGCTATCTTTTTTGCCGTAAGGGAAATGGCCTCCGCCCAGGAGATTTTTTCAAATTTATCACCGTTTTTTCTCAGGGGAGTTTTTATCCGGGCCGGGTCATACAAATATTGAAGACCTGCAATGCCGTGGAGGCATGCACCTCCGTCATTTATGGGATATCCAGCCAGACCTTCTATTTTAACAGGCCTGCCAGCTATTTTTCGAACACTGATACCGCAGTTTCCCGGGCACAGGTTGCACACCGAATTATCATAGGATATTTCGCCGTCAACGGGGACAGGAGTCCAAGCCCAGTTCTGGGTCCAGATGGAAGAATCATCGGTCAGTTTCAACACAACCGGGGAAACCACAGCACCCGCAACTGCGCCAAGGCCCAATCCCAAGAAGCTTCTTCTATCAACTTTCATAAGTTAGTCCTCTATAAAGTTTGAAATTCTTGTATTGTAGGCCGCTTATTTGTGACACTGGAAACAATAACCCTGGTGGCCTGTTTCTTCTTTGTGACACGCTGCGCAGTCATCCATCTTCATCCGATCCCAGGAATTTTTTTTAATTCCCCAGATATTTTGTCCCCAGATATCACGACTATAACCTGTGATTCTATTTTCTTCGTAGGGTTTTGAAGTGGCAGATTCACCAATGGGACCATGGCAGGATTTACAATCCATGGGTTTGTCACCCGTAATATGGGCTGCATGGGAGAAAAAGACACAATCGGGCTGTTTTGAATAAACAAACCAGGGGACCTCTTTTTCCTTTGCCACATACTCTTGTGCAAAAATAGCTTCATCTTCTGTTTCACCCATGGGCTCGTCTGTATGGCATTCCATACAGGACTCAAGACTGGGCATCCCGGAAAATGTGCCATCTTCTCTCAAAAAGTGACAGGTTTCACAATCACCAACTTCTTGGGTATGAAGCACGTGATCAAAGTTAAAAGGTTGCTCTCTTTTAGAATAAAGCAACTTGGGAAAAAGCAGCCAGCCGGACAAAAAACAGACCAGAAATGCCACCATAAAAAAGATAACGCCAAGCCCCAGGCCCTTGTCATCTTTTGGGTCACCACCAGTGCCTTCCCCTGCACCATCCATGGAACCATTTTCATCTTTGTTTTCTATTTTGCTCATGAAAACTCCATCAATGTTAAAATGTTGATGTTACTTTAACCAGTTCGTCCAGGCTTTGGCCTGGACTTATTTGCTTTGCCGACAGCATTCCTTGCTCATCCGCAATAACGTCCCTTATGTCATAATTTGCGTTATTCTATATAAATATCTTGTTTCCTTGTCAAGGTAAATTAGGGATAAACCAATGAATCCCCCCATTCTTACACGCCAAAAGGCCAAGGATCTCCCCCCCATAAAAAAAGGGCATATCTTGATGAAAGATATGCCCTTTTTTTTAAAACCCTTTTATCCCTTTTTATCCATAACTATGAAGACCAGATAACAGGTAATTGACCCCAAAATAGGTAAAAAGAACCGCTATAAAACCGACAATGGAAACAATGGCCAGTTTTGAGCCATTCCATCCGCGCATCATTCGTAAGTGCAAAAAAATGGCATAGACAAACCAGGTGATTAAAGACCAGGTTTCCTTGGGATCCCAGGACCAGTATTTGCCCCAGGCGGAATTGGCCCAGACAGCTCCCGTGATAATACCGATGGTCAGAAAAAGAAATCCAAATACGATCATCTGATAGGTGAGTTCATCAATCATTTCCCAGGAGGGCAGCCGGGAAAAGATGGAAGTGCTTTTGGGATCCTTTGGTTTGACAAAATAAATAAAGCTGAACCCGAACGCCAGGGCAAACCCGGCATAGCCTAGAAAACAGGCGATGACATGGGCAATGAGCCAATTGCTTTTAAGAGCTGGAATCAAGGGACTGATCTTGGAGCTGACATTGGGATCAAATGAGGCATAGGCAATGGCCAGAAAGATCAGGGGAGATACAAAAACACCGATGATGCTTTCCTTGTATTTTAATTCAACAAAAATATACAAGATTGCCACGGTCCAGGAGAAAAAGACAAGGGATTCATACATGTTGGAAAAAGGAGCATGGCCGTATCCCATCTGATAGGACTCCACCCACCGCAGGAGTATCCCGGCGGTGTTGGCGATAAAACCGATGACAATCACCCAGAACCCTGCACGGGCCAGCACTTGTTTTTTAAATGAAAAGGATCCGATATAAAACACCGAAGCCAGTGCATAAATAAATGTGGTGGTTGATAATAGAAAAGAACTGTTCATGGGCGTTATTTATCCTTTAATAGGGTTACTAATTTCTTAATTTTAAGTGTCATGCCATAGCTGTTTCGGTTGGCTTTCCCTGAAACCAGGACACAAGTTGTGTTCTGATCTGATGTTTTGATTTCAATAAAATAGGATTGATGGGAGACAAAAAAGGTGATCCAGCACCCCAGAATCATCAGGATAAACCCGGCATATACGTACCAGACACCTGGGTCCTTTGTGACCTGAAGACCTGTATAATAACGTTGATCAAATTTTTTTACAACCAAGGAGAACTGACCCTTTCTCATTTTATCAAAGGTGGGAAATTTGGTGGGAAGGGGTATCTGAAATCCCTCCTTGCCGGTTAAGGTTATTTTTCCAAAAAAGGCCTGTCCCAGGTTATGCTCCCTGAATTTAAAATTGGGCAGAACCCCTTGGAATTCAAATATTCCGGCATCCCCGGGCAGCGTTAGCTGCTCTCCAACGGCAAGGCGTTTGGTGAGGCTCTCCTGGGTGGTATTGTTCACGATTTCAAACACCGCACTGTCCGGCGCTGCTGTTCCATAGGAAGACTGAAATATATTAATTCCTTTATATCTCAAGGGCTGGTTTACCCGGATATCCTTGGAAAAGCTTTCCTTTCCCTCTTCAATAATGGCCAGATTGGACCGAAACTCATCCGGGGCACCCGTGTCATAGAAACGAACCTCAAACTCGTTGCACTGGATAGAAAAGGGCAATTGAATGGGTGTTCTGGATTTGGTGGTAAAAATTGTGTCAATCTTGGCACCTTCATCCAGCCGCAGATTTGCTTTAAAACCGAAGACAGCACCGATCAATGCGCCGACCACCAGCAAAATTATACTGGCATGGACCACATAGACCCCCAGGCGACTCCAGCGGCCTCGTTCAGCATACATGACGCCGCCATTTTCGGTTTTTTCGTATAGAACCTTGCCCACCCTTTTAGATAAAATAGCCTGATACTGCGCGGCCAGGGCATTAACTCCTTTTTCAGAGGTAAAGGTCTCCCGGTTTTTCAATTTTTTGAACCGATCCGGGTTAAAGGTGATTCGCTTGGGAAAAATAATTTTCCAGGTCAACGAGAGTCTTTCAATCGAACAGACAATAATATTAATACACAAGATCAGCAGCAGAAAAAGGAACCACCAAGCCTGGTACATATCGTCAAGTTTCAATACCTTGATCAGGTTGTAAAACCCATTCCCGTAGAGATTTACATACTGCGTTGGGGAACCGTTCTGTAGAATTACGGTTCCGATGATGGAAGTGCCTGCCAGGAGCACCAGGGTATAAACGGTTAATCTAACTGAACAAAAAAACAGCCATATTTGCTGGGGTATACTTTCATTTTTTTTCAAATTTTTTTTCCACTAAACATTTATGTGTTACGGCAAAGTCGTTGTTCCAATAAAACAGCAACAGTTGAATTAGGGTCAGGGCTTACGGTCATGGCCTCTTTGATCACATCAAGGGACCCCACAATAATCGCTTTTTTTCTTGCCCGTGTTACCCCGGTATACAATAGTTGCCGTGTAACAATGGGGGATAATTTTTCAGGGATAATGATCAGAACCGAATCAAACTCCGATCCCTGGCTTTTATGGATTGTTATAGCAAAGGCAGTATCATGGGCCAACAGATCCAGGTACCTGTATTGACGCACATTACCGCCGGAATCCTGAAATCCTGCCTTGATAACCTTGTCTTCCTCATAAACAATTCCTGTGTCACCATTAAAAAGTCCCCTTGAATAATCATTTGCACTGATCATCACAATTTTTTTAAAAAACTGGGTCCTTATATCAAAATTAGGGTGGGACCGAAACATCTTTTCACAAAGATGATTAATTTGTAATGTTCCGGTTTCCCCCATATTATGGGCGCAAAGTATCCTGAAGCGATCCAGATTTTCCAGGCTGTTTAAAAGGTCTGCCTGTTCGGTCAAAGGGGTGTATCCCCTGATAATATGTTTTTCCAGGATCTGATCAAGGCCCTCTTGTTTTCGGGTATCTTCAAACTCGATATCCGGGTATTGGGACCCCGATAAAATGGTTTCCATTGAAGTGATATCATTGTGGTTAATGGCCCGGGCCAGGTTCTCAATACCTGTTTTTCCTCTGGACCTGAAATTATAGGTCAGAAAAACCAAATGGTGTTCAAGCCCTTTTACCCGGCAGATGTCCGCAAAGACTGCACCTGCCTGGACCGGAGACAACTGGTCTTTATCCCCCAGAAAAATCACCTTTGCTTCAATGGGAATAGCTTCCAATAGTCTTGTCATTAAAGCGATATCGATCATGGAAGCCTCATCCACTATCACCACATCAACGGGCAAAGGGTTCCCTTGATTATATAAAAAACCGCTTTGTCCCCTTAACGGGCTTAATGCCGAATGAATGGTCCGGCCATTCTCAAGTTTTGAGGCCGCCTTTCCCGTTGGGGCCACAGCAAGGATTCTGGGTTTACAAGTTTTACAAGATTGTGCATATCGATCCAGAAGGGTCTTAATCAGAGTGGTGATATATGTTTTTCCGGTACCCGGACCGCCTGAAATCACCAGGAAATTATGGGCCATTGCTTTTTCAACGGCCTCTTTTTGTTTTTCCACCTGTTCGGTTGTCTGCCCTGAAAAAAGGGGGTCCAGGTATATACGAGTAAAACCTGGATCCATTTGCACAGGGGGTACCCCCACCCTGCAGCACAAATTATGCACCAGACGTTTCTGGAAATCATAATACCGGGACAGATACAGGTTACCAGAATCAAGAACCAGGGGAAACTTATTTTCCGGGTCAAGCTCCCCCTGCCCCCACAAATCTTTGTCTCGACCGACCATGGCAGCCCAGGTTAAGGCTTTTTTCCATTCTTCAAAGGCAGGAAACTGGATACAAGCCTCTTGTTCCGGAATCCTTAGACGGGTGCCTGCCTTTTTTTTAAGATCAATACAAATATGCCCATCAGAGACTGCCTGGGAAGCAAGGGCACAGGAGACAAGGACCAGTGGATTTGTTTCATGGAATGCAGCGGCCATGGTCTTTGCAAAATAATAATCCAGATGGGAAACCAATTGAAGGTCATGCAAGGTGCTAATATCAAGTTTTAATTGCCGTATCATATTTGTTTCCTGAAGGTAAATCTTTGGCTTTTGTACCAGCCTTTTTCAGAAAAATAAAGAATTGTCTTAGGCCCCATGTTTAATACAAATATGGTTCAATACAACATATGAAGGCAATACAAATATGACTTTTCTAAAATTTGATCAATTAAAGAACAACGATGGCACCAGAACCAAATAGTCTTCTTTCTCCGGATACATTTCTCCGGTCCCGGGTCTTGCGTCGATTATTTTTAGAGGACAAACTGACGATAACGCCATCCCGTACATCTTCTCTTCTGTCTAAGTTGGATTTACGTCGATTTTTTTTCTGTTTTCTTGTAACGGTTTTTTTTCGCCTTAAAAATCCACGTATCTCCGAAAGAGAATCGATAGTTTCATTTTGAATCGGTATTATTTTATAGTCAAATACCATAGTGTTTTCCAAAGGATTTAAGGTTATTCTTTTACCCGCAGTATGACTATGGTATCGTCAATTTTGATATACAACTTTAATTATTTCTTATTTTTATCATCGATGTATTGGTGAATTCTCAAGAAGGGTATATAGAGGGAATCTGTTGTCTCAATATGGTGAATGAGCCAATCTCTCAGTTCCACGATCGCCTCAATCGTCAGGTTATTAATATCTTCGGCTATCTCTCTTCTCAGGCTGATAGAACTTCTGATGAATTGGCGATGGGCCTTGGTATGACTGTCAAAATCAGGATATCCTTTTTTTTTTAGGATTCTTTCTTCCCTGGAAAAATAAAGTTTGCCATAGTCATTAATATCAGAAATCAAACCCGCATAGGATTTGGCATCTGCGTTTGTGCTTTTCATATCAATAAGTTCATTAAACATTTCAAACATTTTTTTTTGAAAGTTATCGATTTCTTCTATATCCACACTGTACTTGGGGTCCCACTCAACTTTTGCTATTTCAGTCATCTTTATCTCCTTTTACGGTTTTTCTTATTACCAATCCATAGGGTTCCCAAAACAGCTATGGAAATTACCACAGCGGTAATAATGGTAAATGCTAATCCATTTTTTCCATATCGTGGGTAAATCACAAAGGGAACCAAGTACATATATAAAAACATGTGAAAAATACCAATACCGACAATGCGAATCCATGCGCCTTTCACTCAAGCCTCGCAAGAAGTTTGGCATGGATATTATCAAAGCCACCATTTGACATGATCAAGACAAGGTCATTTTTTCTCAATTGAGGGACCAGATAGTCAAGCACGCTATCGGGTGTCTCAAAATGATAGGCCTCGCCCCCCATCCCGTTGATATCAGCCACCAACTGCTCAGGGGAGAACCGTTGATCTTTGGGAATATTTTTTTTCACACAGGGGTTGCAGATCAAGGTCTTGTCTGCCGCCATAAAGGCCTGGGGATATGTCGCTTGGAAAAAACGGCGCATGCTGGTATTGGTTCTGGGCTCAAACACAGCAATAACCCGCCCATTTTTATAAAAAGGTTTTACTGCCGCCAGGGTTTCCCTGACAGCCGACGGGTGATGGGCAAAATCATCCATAACAGTGATGCCCCGCTTAACCCCCCTGATTTCCTGGCGACGCTTAACCCCGGAAAAGGTGGCAAGGGCTTTTTGCACCAGGGTATCTCGGATGCCTAATTTTCTTGCCACCGCAACACAGGCAAGGGTATTCATTAGATTATGCCGGCCCACAAGCCCTGTTTCAATATCAAAGTGCCTGTCCGGCCCCTGAATCCTGGCCTGGGTTCTGCCGGATCGTTGGCTATGGTCAAAAAATTGCCAGTCACCGCCCTGCCCATAGGTTTCAACTTTTGTTGTGCCTTCAAGTATTTGATTCAGGTTTTCATCTTCCATGCAGGCAATGATATGGCTGGTGGGCGCTATTTTTTGAACAAAAGTAGAAAATATTTCCTTGATATGGTCAATGTCCCTGAAAATATCAGCATGGTCAAATTCCACCCCTGTCATGATGGTGATATGGGGATCATAGTGCATGAACTTTGGGCCTTTATCAAAAAAGGCAGTATCATATTCATCCCCTTCGATAACCATGTAATCGCCTGAGCCGATCTGAAAGCTGGAATTAAAATCCCGTAAAATTCCCCCCACCAAAAAAGAAGGGGACAGCCCTGCAGTTTCAAGCAAATGGGCCATGATGGATGAGGTGGTGGTTTTGCCGTGGGTCCCGGTGACAAGAATAATCTTCTTTCCCTTGGCAATGAACTGATTTACGGCCTGGGGCATGGACAGGTAAGGAATCTTTTGAGCGAGCACCGCTTTGGCTTCAAGATTTTCCCTGGTAACGGCATTGCCAATGATAACAAGATCTGGACCATGGGCCAGGTTTTGGGGGTCAAATCCTGAAAAAAGTTTGATCCCTTTTTCAGCCAGAAAATCACTCATGGGCGGATAAACATTCTGGTCTGACCCGGTTACCTGGTATCCCATTTCCTTTAATATGCAGGCAAGGGTCCCCATTCCGGTTCCGCAGGCGGCAATCAGGTGTATTTTTTTAATCACCCCTTCCATTAAAGATCTGCCATGACAGCTCGGGCCGCCTCAATGGTGGTATCAATATCCTCATTTGTATGGGCTAAAGAAACAAAGCAGGCCTCAAACTGAGAAGGCGCAAGATAGATCCCACGTTTCAGCATCCCCTGATAAAATAAGGCAAACCGGTTTAAATCAGAGGTCTTGGCATCTTCAAAATTATAGACGTCCCTTTCGGTGAAGAAAAAACCTGCCATGGATCCAATGTGTCCTGTCTTCATTGGAATTTTGGCATCATCTGCTGCCCCCTGTAATCCTTTGATCAAGCGATGGGTTTTTTGATCCAGTTCAGCATACACGGCATCATCCTTAAGAACCGTCAAGGTTGCAATGCCGGCAGCCATGGCCAGAGGGTTCCCGGACAGGGTGCCTGCCTGGTAGACAGAACCCACCGGTGCTATCTGATCCATGATCACTCGTTTTCCCCCGTAAGCGCCCACGGGCAGCCCCCCCCCAATGATCTTGCCAAAACAGGAAAGATCCGGTGTGATTTTAAAATATCCCTGAGCAGACCCTTGGGCAACCCGGAATCCAGTCATCACCTCATCAAAGATCAATACAGATCCATGCTTGGTTGTCATCTTCCTCAGGCTTTCAAGGAATCCTTCCTTGGGTTGCACCATGCCCATGTTGCCGGCAACGGCTTCAACAATGACCCCTGCTACCTGGTCTCCCTTTTGAGCCATGAGTCGTTCAAACCCCTCAATGTCATTGTAGGGCAATGACAAGGTGTTTGAAACAACCGCTGCGGGTATTCCCGGGCTTCCCGGAATACCAAGGGTTGCCACCCCGGATCCGGCCGTTACCAGCAAGGTGTCGGCATGGCCGTGATAACATCCGTCAAACTTGATAATAATATCCCGGCCCGTATACCCCCGGGCCAGACGAATGGCGCTCATGGTGGCTTCCGTGCCGGAATTGACCATGCGGATCATATCCACAGAAGGAACCATATCGACCACCAATTGGGCCAATTCGGTTTCAAGGGCAGTGGGGGCGCCAAAGCTGGTCCCGATAGCAAGCACCCTTTCAAGGGCCTTGATGACCTGGGGCGGCCTGTGCCCTAAAATCAGCGGTCCATAGGAAAGAACATAATCAATATAGGTATTTCCATCCACATCATAGATGTGGCTTTTGTCTCCTCGCTCAATAAAAACAGGTTTTCCGCCCACAGAGCCGCAGGCCCGGACAGGAGAGTTCACCCCTCCTGGAATAAGTTTTTTAGCCGCATTATACAGTGCATTTGATTTAGACGTTTCCATATGATTTTTCCTTCTATATTTGTATTCTGATATGATTCCCTAAAAGTATTGAATATACCAGACCTGTCTTTAAAGGGTCAACTGGTTTATTGACCCAAGCAGAAAAAGACAAAAAAACATTGACATCCTGATGGATCACTGCTATTTTCGCGACGTTAAATTAATGGGCCGTTAGCTCAACTGGTAGAGCAACTGACTCTTAATCAGTAGGTCCCGGGTTCGACTCCCTGACGGCCCACCATTAATTACAAGGCTCTTAACGATATTCGTTAAGAGCCTTGTTGTTTATTGTGACTCTGGTACACCTCTGGTACATCCTTTTCCGGCACTATATGACATCCCCAGCAGCCTCTTGGATTCTTTATAAAATATAGTTGCCCACTTTTTCCACAGGGTAACAGATTTTTTTTATTCATCCGTATCCGCTTGTCAATAGAGGTTTCCAGGCAATTATTGTTTACAGCGGTACGCTGGCTTAATAACCCCCGATTGCTTCCAGCAGCATATGCCTGAGTATGCACCCCGTAAGGGCGTTTTGATTTATCCGATTTTCCATCAAGGTGCTAATTTTCTTGATTTTGGAATAGAAGCGCAAGACCTACAACTTAAAATGTATGACCGTTGTAGCCATTTTTGGTGGTAAGAGTTGAACTCGTTGCTGTTCAATAATATCAAGGGATTCAGAGGTGGCGACCATCATTTTTGCCATTAAAAATCATCTTTTTTGTTCCCTACCCTTCTTCTTCATTTATAGGATTAAATCCGAAACAAGAAAAAACTGATGAGATTAGAGCTTGATTTATTATAAATGGTGTCTCATTTCTATTGACACATTCCGGATGAGGAATGACAAAAAAAGATTTTATTCTCCAATTATTTTAACAAGAACACGCTTTTTTCTTCTTCCGTCAAATTCACCATAAAAAATCTGTTCCCATGTACCGAAATCAAGCTTTCCTTCCGTGATTGCAACAACACTTTCTCTACCCATGATCTGTCGTTTCATATGGGCATCTGCATTGTCTTCTCCAACGTTATGTTTGTATTGAGAAACTGGAGCATGAGGCGCTAATTTTTCAAGCCATAGATCATAATCATGGTGCAGTCCTGATTCATCATCATTAATAAATACAGAGGCTGTGATATGCATTGCGTTTATAAGTACAAGTCCTTCAGTTATACCGCTTTTATTAATGCACTCTTGAATATCAGGTGTGATATTGATGAATGCCCTTCTTGTTGGAATCTCAAACCATAGTTCTTTTCTGTATGTTTTCATAAAATTTCATTCCATATTTTGTTAATAATCATATTCAATTTATCATTCAATCCATGGTTCCAAAATACTTATAGTTTTTTCCGTTGCATCAAGCCTGATTCTTTTGCCCAAGGGCACTGTAAAACAGGGGTGGGTGTGGCAACAGTCAAATTCTCCAAGAATCGGTATATCTATTTCTCCTGCAATTTCCATCAAAAGGTCATGAGGCCTTTTACCTGTTTTCTGGTCATCATATTGTTCATGCTTACCCAAAATTATCCCGCCGATATTTTCAAAATAATTATGAGCTTTTAAAAGGGAGAATAACCGTTCCACATAGGCCGCTGTTTTTGTTGTATCCTCAATAAATAAAATGGTGTTTTTATCTACAGGAGGCATATATTCAGTGCCCAGGATTGTACTCATGGCATTCAATGTTCCGCCCAAGATCCTTCCTTCTGCCTGCCCTTTATTTATGGTTAACCATTTATTTGTGTTACAGGTCTTATCCTTTGTTTTTTCCGCCCAGTTTATAAAATCATCAGTCCAATAATCCGGCATTGTATAGGTGTATGGAAGAGAATAGCTTTTTAAAAGCATATCCTCAAAATAGGCCCAGGTCATGTCCAGAAAAGGGGAGAATTCTCCAAAGGAGTGGATCAGAGCTGGGCCATAAAATGTTGTAATGCCGGTTTTAGCGTAAAGTGCCAGCAAAATTGAGGTAACATCAGAATGACCAATGATGATCTTGGGATTTTGTTTAAATGCATTATAATCGATATAAGGTATCAACGAATTTGAATTAATCCCGCCAATGGTGGAAATGATGCAGTCAACATTGGGATTAGAAATCAGTTCATTGAGCTCATTTGCTCTTTGCTTGGCATTACCTGACCGATACCCATCCTTTTTGCCGGTCAAGTTTCCCGGTAAAAGTTTGAATCCTTTGCTTTCAAGAAATGTCTTTGCCCTTTCAAATCTTTTCGGGGCTGTAACTGTGCCTGGAGAAGAGGGTGAAAAAAACGCTATGGTATCCCCTTTTTTAAGCGGTTTAAATAGCATGTTTATTCCTTTTTAATAAGGATTTCTTGAAAATTGATTCCTATCGTTTCTTTTTCTCCCTTGGGTTTATCAATACCATATAGACTGTCAAAATCAAAGGACTAAGCCCAATCGATAATTCCGTTTGAGATCCCTGTTATGACCCCTGTCGGGCTTACTGCCTGCTGTCTTAACTTTTCCAATCCTTGCCCCAGCAAAAATCTTAAAAAGCATCTTTAATAACAGGCAGATTTCAAAAAAAATAGGAGCATCGGTGGACTCCCAAATCCAAGTCCTTGACAACATTCCACAAATAACAATACATACAATGAAAACAATTATTCATATTTCATAATGTTATTAGGATTTTCAAATTAAAGGAATTGGTGGATGAAAAAAATCATTGGTGGATCGATAGCAGTTATCCTCGGATTATTCTGTTTTTCAGCATTCTTCTCAGCCTTTTTTAATCTTATGGCCATTGTAATATCTTTAATACTATTAATAGCTGGATGCCTGACAATTTATCTTAAGCATGAGTCAGCAAAAGACACTGGTGTAACAACCTGCTGTAATAATCCCGGCATTACAGACACGCCTTCACCAACTGTACCTCTCGAAACGGTGTCTTCAACGGTCGAACCAAAACAAGCAGAACCAATTGAAACGGAGATCAACGAAGTCAAAATTGTAGAAACCAAGTCAGAGAAAACGGAATCGGTAGAAACGAAGTCTTTTGAAAATGATATTGAAAAAAACATTCCGGGTACCTTTCCTGATGACACTCCAAAATTATTGGGCAATACAGGCACTCTTGTTTTTCATAATTTTGATTGTAAATTTGCAAAAAGCAAAAAATGCACTGCTGCTTTTAACACCAATGAAGAAGCAATTCAGGAAGGTTATAAGCCTTGCGGAACATGTAAACCTCAACAGGAATAAGGAAATTATAAAATGATAAATGTGATTGCATCAATACAAATCAAAGAAGGTCAGTTATCAGAATTTATTGAAATTTTCAAATCTAATGTTCCCAATGTTATTGAAGAGAAAGGATGTATAGAGTATGTGCCAACGGTTGACGTACCGACAGGATTACCCCCTCAGGAATTGAATAGTAATATTGTTACAATTATAGAGAAGTGGGATGATTTGGATGATTTGCAGGCACACATATCAGCACCACATATGCTTGCTTATAAAGAAAAAGTTAAGAATCTCATTGAAAAAATGTCTTTGAAAATACTGAAAGAAGCATAAACTTTGGTGACAATCTGATAATTATAAGAGCAAAATGATCTTTAAAATAGGACATAAAATGTCACGAACCAATGGTGATAATATATTTACAGCACAACATCATGCTCTACTTTTTACAAGCATTTCAAAGGTAGTCATTAACAAAATCGGTGAAGAAAATGGTGGAAAATTAATACGTAAGGCTGTTAAAAAATATGGCCAGCAACGTGGTAAAAGGATGGCACTTCGAGCCAGGAATAATGGCCATGATTTATCCGTTGCTAATTATTTTGCCTATGGAGAATGGGAATTACCAAAAGGTGAGATGGATTTTAAACTGATCGAAAAAAAACCTGACGCCCGTTTAAATATTTTCAAATGTCCATGGTACGCTGTCTGGAAGGAAAATAACCTTTTAGAATATGGAAAATATTTTTGTAAAGAAGTTGATACAGCTCTTGTTAAAGGCTTTAACCCAGCTCTTGAAATAAAGGTTAATTCAACTCAAACCAATGGGGAAGAACTCTGTGATTTCGTTTTCAAAGATGCAGAGATCACTTTCTTTAAACTGCTCAATTTGGTTTATAAAAAAAAAATTAAACCAGGAGCATCCGCTATTATGCCTTGGGAATATCATGCTGGTCATCTGTTCAAAACAGTTGGAGAAGTCATCAAACATGAATTGGGGACTGCGGCAGATGAAATAATGGAAAACGCTTTGACTGATTTTGTTAAATTTTCTTCAAAAGGCCATATTGAAATAATTAAAAAATATTTGGACATGGATTTTGATAAATTGCCACAATAGATCATTAATCACCAGATCTCAACCCGAAATAGGAGCACCACCCCTTGTCAGCACTAACTAAACAAACAATTATTGAAAAAGTCTCAGAAGAAATTAATCAGTCGCCTCCCCAGGCAAAAGACACAATTGAAATTCTCCTTGAAATCATGAAATCTACCTTGGCATCCGGAGAAGATGTTATGATATCAGGATTTGGTAAATTCCAGGTCAATGACAAAGCACCACGGAAGGGAAGGAATCCGGCTACTGGTCGGGAAATGATGTTGGATGGGAGGAGAACTGTTACGTTTAAATGTGCTGGGATTTTGCGGGATCGGATTAACCAATAAATTTTTAAGGATGCACATGAATACAAAAAGACCAACTCCTAAAGATTTTGACAGTTCCAAATTTCATGACAAATTTGAAAACCTTCATAAAAATATGGGAAATTTAGAAATTGAGCGCCAAACAGAATTCCTCGTACCATACATACTCGAAAAATACGAAGGTTTTGAAAAAGTTGAAAAAGGTCCAGATTTTAAAGGATCAGCGTTTGATTTCTTGGGCTTTAAAAATGAAATTCCTTTTATAATCGAGTATAAAGGGTCTCTGAATAATTTCAACACACCAGGGGAAACACAAAAACGTAGACTTCAAGAAATATTAGGACAATTTGATTGTTTGGAAATAGTTCTGCTTCAAGTCAACATTAAAAAATCTCAATACCGTATTTTTTATACTGACGAAATGGAGATTCTTTTTCAGGGAGA
The DNA here is from genome assembly GCF_055382125.1 of Desulfoconvexum algidum. Taxonomy (NCBI): domain Bacteria; kingdom Pseudomonadati; phylum Thermodesulfobacteriota; class Desulfobacteria; order Desulfobacterales; family Desulfobacteraceae; genus Desulfoconvexum; species Desulfoconvexum algidum. Next base: position 2,852,017 of record NZ_AP042394.1, read on the forward strand.
TAAAGCACCTCTTGAACCTATTATTAACTGGTTAAAAGATCGAATTTAGTATCCCTTTTAAAATGACAGCCCTTAAAGTTCCATACGACCAATTAAGTCCAGAAGCACTGCATGGTGTTATCGAAGAATTTGTCACCAGAGGTGGCACTGACTATGGAAAAGTTGAAATACCCCTGGAAACAAAAATTGCCCAGGCTCTTGCCCAGCTTAAATCTGGAATAGCTGTTATCGTTTTTGACCAGCGATCTGAAACCTGTACTGTTTTGAAAAGTGATGAAATGGATTGAGGTGCTAAATGGATGACAATAAAAATAAACCCACGACCATAGCAGAAGCCGTGAACAGATTATTGTCGGATCTTCCCTTTGAATCCAAGAATCAGATCCAGAATTCCAGTGAAAACGGTTTAATCAATTTCCATTTGGGTCTTGGTGTTGGTATCCGAAATGAATTCGGTCTGTGGAATGAAGACTCTAAATTGCTTGAGGATTGTAAAAGATCTTCTGGAAATCCAAATCTTCATGTCGATGATACTTCCGGGATAATTATTAAGGCCCTATGGAAAAGACTGCAGGAATATCCACCACCGAAATTGGTTCGGGATAAAGATCAATACGGATATTGATTCGAACCTGAAACTCAAGATTGTGCTGGCAATATCCATGATAGCGGGATACACTTCCTTTTTCATTCGTTCTTTCATTTTTATTATATTCTCAGATTCTAAGGTAAAATATGATTGATATCCCTATTAGCTGGTTCTACCGTCTCTTTACATTCCAATGGAATCATAAAGCTAAAATTGTTGAATACTCGGTTCAATCTGAATCAGATACCGTGAATTACACAAATGTAACGGCCAGGCCAAAGATGGACAAAGGCTTTTTCTGGACTGACATTGTTTTCCCCTCTTCTACAAACGGTAAATTCAAAGTTTCTGGCATAAAGAATGGAGATGCCCAATCGATTTTTGATTCAATCACCAACGGCATTCAAGATTTCCATCGACAGGAGCTTTTACCATATTGCAGACTAATCCCTGAAAGCTATCATGCTTTTAAGACCAGTTTTAATGGGAAATACGTCAGACACAGCACAATTGAAAGCTGGAAACGAAAAAGTGCAGATATCTATCAAAAGCTTAATAATGAATTTGCGTTGCAAAGTCTCCCAGATGACGAGAGTAAAAGAGTTAAAAAATACCTTTATCTGGTCTCCGAAGCCCACTCCCTTCGGGAGGGTCAAAATCAGAAGTTCATAACTCAAGAACTCCAAAAGTATAGAAACTATTTTGATACAGTAGAAAACAACCCGCTGACAGAAAACCAGCGGATGGCATGTGTTGTCAATGAAGATAACAATCTTGTGTTGGCCGGGGCTGGTTCCGGGAAAACATCGGTAATAATCGCAAAGACAGGCTACCTTATTCAATCTGGCCTGGCCCAACCGCATGAAACCCTGATCTTGGCATATGGTAGAAAGGCAAGCAAGGAAACCAATGAGAGGATCAAGGAAAAGCTGCCAAACATTGAAGGCGTTAAAACCAGTACATTTCATAAATTAGGGCTGGACATCATCGGTAATGCAACCGGTAAAAAGCCAAGGGTCAGCAAACTTCAGGAAGATGCCTCTGAATTCGATGCTTTAATCAACCGCATAATTACGGAACTGACACAGAGAGATTTTGCATACAATCAACGGATCATAGATTATTTTATCACCCATTTGATTCCCCATAAAAGTGAATTTGATTATACGGAACAAGGAGAGTATTTCGCTGCCCTGAAAGAGGGAGACATCCGGTCCCTTAAATCGAGACTCCAATGGGAAGAAAAGAGAACTGGGAGAGTTTCTCTAAAACAGGAGCAATTGAAAAGTTTTGAAGAAGTTGTTATTGCTGATTTTCTGTTCGTGAATGGCATCGAATACCAATATGAAGCTCCTTATAAATATGATACTGCATCCGCAGATAAGACTCAGTACCAACCTGATTTCTATCTGCCGGAATATGACATTTATATTGAGCATTTTGGGATTAACAGAAACGGGAAAACAGCACCATTTGTTGATGAATTTGTTTATCAACAGAGCATAGACTGGAAAAGGGACCTTCACAGAGAAAAAGGGACCTCTCTTGTTGAAACCTACAGCTATGAAATGCAGGAAGGTACGCTCACGGACCTGCTACACACAAAACTTGAGAATAAAGGGGTTCAGTTCTCCCCTATGTCATTTGAAGATATTCTGGCATTATTGCATAAGATAGGAGAAGAGAAGAAAGCCACTCAGCTCACCAAGCTCATTGTCAATTTTTTGGATCTGTACAAGCAGTCCGGATACACACTTGAAACGGTAAGAGAAAAAGCCAACCAACACAAAGAAAAAATCCGTTGTCACGCTTTCTTAGATATCTTTGAGCCTATTCTGGATGAATATACTGCGGAACTTAATCGCACAAATAGTGTGGATTTCAGTGACATGATCCGGAAAGCAACCGATTGTGTTCGGTCAGGGGAATATAAACACAGTTTTAAATTCATTCTTGTAGATGAGTTTCAGGATATATCTGCCATTCGAGCAGATTTGGTAAAATCTCTTGTCGATCATGGGGATGATACGGTTTTGGCATGTGTAGGCGATGACTGGCAGAGCATCTATCGGTTCAGTGGATCTGATATCAATTACACTGGAAAGTTCGAAAAGCATTTTGGCCACACGGAAAAGGTCCTGTTGGATAAAACGTTCCGGTTCAATGATAAAATCAATGCCTTTTCAAAAACGTTTATCACAGAAAACCCGGCACAGCTCAAAAAAGCCATAACTGCCTATAAAAATATTTCCGGAAATGGAATTACGCTGGTGGGGTATTACCAGGATAAAAGCAAAGCCGTACAACAATGCCTGGAGCAGATACGGAGGATGCATCCCGATCCGGCAACCGTGTATATCCTTGGCCGGTATGGATTTACAAAACCAGATCATTTTGAAACCCTTAAAACTCAGTATATAGAATATACAATTCAATTTGATACGGTCCATGGGAGTAAGGGCAAGGAAGCCGATTTCGTCATTGTGCTGGATGTCAACGATGCTAAGTATGGGTTCCCATCGAGGATAAATGATGATCCTTTATTAAAATTGGTTTTACCGCCAGAAGAACCTTATAAATATGCTGAAGAGCGAAGGCTCTTCTATGTGGCGCTTACGAGGACCAAGAATCACACTTTTGTTTTGTATGACGTTGATGCTCAGTCGGCTTTCATAAAAGAAATTATTGAGAATAAAACCAAATACCACTTTGATGAGTTTTTAACAAAAGGGGCTGAGTCATCGCCACCTGACTATGGTAGTTGCCCCGTTTGTAAAACAGGGAAAATTACCATGCGTGTTATGCCTGATGGACAATTTTTCTTTGGCTGTGGTAATTATCCTTTTTGTAACTATAAGCCCATTACATGTAACGCTTGTAATAAAGCTCCCATGGTTAAAGAGGGTTCATCTTATCACTGTAAAAATCCGGAATGCGATCATACAGCCAAAGCTTGCAAAAATTGTTCGGATGGGATCATGGTTGAACGAAATGGTAAATATGGCAAGTTCCTTGGTTGTTCCAACTATGGAAGGACAGAGTGCCGGTATACAGAAAAATTATACTGAGTTTTATCAAAAGTATCGAACACCCCTTGAATAAAGGGCTTAACCCCTCAATACCTCAATCATAGACAATATAGTCGCCCTCGGCATTTGAATTTTCCAATTTTAAAATTGGAGTTTTTTCCGTCCAAAATGCTTATGCTTAAAACAGTATTCATGATACTTTGAAGCCCGGTTAAGGTAATGAATTGGATACTTAATCTTGAGTGCAAACAGTGGCATGATTTTTATATATTATAAAAAACACTGAGGGGAAGGCCGTTTATTAAGGTTGACAAGAAATAAAGTTTAATGTGGGGCTGGACGAAGTCAGCAATTACTGTGATGGCAATTGGAGTTGTGCAACATTAGCAGCAAACTGCAATAAAAAGCCTATCAACAACACCAAAAACCCGATCACTCCGGATTTTCCCTCTCTGGTACTTAACTCCAATTTTAACAATCCAATTGCCGAATATTTAAAAACTCTCACTGTTAATTCAGCAACGACTAAACTAAGGAGTCCTGCTGTAAGACCACCAACCAGAGCACACAGTGGAATTACCCACCAACCATTAATAGCTTCATTTACTTCTTCTAATTTAAAATAAAAAAACGATGCAACTGCAAACGCAGTTGCTCCGCTTGGCAACGTCGCAACAATGCCCTCAATACTAATAGGCTTGGGGGGGTGATCTTTTTCAAACTCGAAGCTCTTGTGCCTCAAAGCCGTTATTATTCCCGCCCACCTGCTCACTCTATCCAGCCCTATAGACTCAATAGCTAATATAAATGCAGCCACGATTTCTAATGTTAGACCAAACAAGTTTAAGTACACCGTCCACTGCACTCTTGTTGCTTTCCTTATTTCACATAACCAGTAAATGTGTTGTTCCGTTTATCATGTAACTTTGAATGATCTCCGACCAGATAAGTTAAAAATCTGGATTAAGAATGCTTTATCAATATTTCAGATACCTGTAAAGAAATTTCAAAAAATCAATTTTAGCGAAAATATAATTTATTTAGAAGCGATCTAACAAAATAACTTTTATTGGAGATACACTTTCCAACAGTTTAAATCCTGAAAAATATTTTCCCTGTATCTACCAGGATGTGATGTATATTTTTAAAGAGTTGAATATGGAGAATGGCGGGGGATGCTATCCTTAGCTCATATGGAATTAAAACTCAGAGAATAATAAAGGAGGGCTTTAAATCGACTTTTTTTTATGGAGAAATATAAAAAGCTTTTGACATTTTTTATCAGAATTATTAATCTTTTACAGCCACAGGGTATAGAGAATTGGCTTTCATCCCTGATTCCGGATTCTCTTGGCTTTAAGGGCCAGCCCTGTGGTCAACATCTTCCTTACTTCTGATCCTCCTCAGGCGACGCCCAAATGATATGATTTGTATTCACAAAAAGAGTTTTATATTTAACAGGATTATCCAAATCAGATTGATGAATGGTTGCATTTGATAAAACCAAAAATGGCTCTCTCCCACTCGCAACAAGGTCACTCAATCTGTCATATGGTGGATCTCTATTGAGATTGATCTGTCCGTTGACCTGAGATCCATTAATGAGTTGAATCCTGATTATACGGTCTTTAGTCTCTTTGTATGGTATGTTTTTATCCATATTATACCTCCATGATAAAGGTTGGTTTTAAAGGTGAGCTTGAAGAAGAGCGCAGGCAGGAAGGGAGCTTGTAAATAAAGATGTGAATTTTAAAACCTTATTTGTGAAAATATTCGTCGATGGTATCATTAATTAGATATAAAAAAAATCTTTTGAATGATAATATTTATTTTGGTATCTCCCACCTTAATCAAAGGCAGTGAAAAAAATGAACAATTCAAATATTACAGAACCGATAGTCCCACCAATGCAAAATTATCCAAACCTGAAATCCTATTATTGCCCGCATTGCGATAGATTCCTTTTCAAAGGAAATGTTCAAAAATTGAATATGGTGTGTCATTATTGTCAGAAAATGATAAGCGCTGATGAGAAGGATCTGGTTAAACCTGAAACTGAATGAGTTCAAATTATTGGAGCCTTCAATGCAAAAATTTATCCTATTTGCGATAATTCTGTTATTCAATATCACGCCCATATATGCCAACGACATCCCCAATATCCACCGCACCCAACTATTCACATACGGCGGCTTACCAGTTGCCCAAAATGTAAGATCTGATTTCAAAATCCTTGTCAATACAGGATATGCTGTTGGTTATTCTGAAAAACTAAAGAATCCATTGTGGGCGGTATATCGATTGGGGAACAAAAAAACTGAATCGATCCAGGAATGGGAACGCCCCTGGATCTTTTATGTTGATACCAGAACTGATTCGAAGGTAACCCATGAAGATTATACAAGCTCTGGATATGATCGAGGGCATATGATCCCAAACTTTGCAATGATGGAACAGTATGGACAAATGGCGCAGCTTGAAACCTATTTAATGTCAAATATCTGTCCACAGACCCCAGCATTAAACAGGGGGATCTGGAAGAGTCTGGAAGGTAAAATCAGGGATGAAATTTCCCAAGATGATACAACGAACAAACAGATCCATAGTGTTTATGTCATAACCGGTCCCATATTTAAAAAGAATCCACCAGAGAAATTAGAATCTGGCGTTGCTATCCCTGATGAATTTTATAAAATAATTGCATTCAAAAAAGGATATTTGAGCACCTTAAAAGCTGTCTCATTCATTTTTCCTCAAGAACCCGGGACCAATGATTTCATGGATTATGTGACAACTATTGATGAAATTGAGAAACTGACTGGATTAGAGTTTTTTTCTGAGTTGACTGTCAGGAAGCAGAGGAATTTGGAAAGCAAGAAACGGAGATTAAATTTGGAGGAGATCGGTGATTAAATAAGTATCTCTGTCATGATTTGAATCAATTTCTCTTTCTGCTAAATTTGTTCATCCGAATTGATCAAACAGATCGCCAGCAGTCTCTTCAATTAGCTCTTTTAGTTCAAGGTTTATAACCCAATTTTTAGGGAGAATATCAAGACCATACAATGCACCCAAAATATTCCCAGTAATGGAACCAGTCGAATCACTATCGCCTGAATGATTAACTGAAAGCAAAACCCCTTTTTTAAAATCATCGCCGGCAACCAATGCACAATAAATACTGATAGCCAAAGCTTCTTCTGCCACCCATCCTGCTCCAATATCTTCTATGACACCAGGTCCAGGAGTTGTTTTACCCATCATCCCCATTGCTTTATCAATTGTCTCTAATGTTTCTCTATTATTTTTCTCATTTTTCAAAATCCTAATAGATTCATCAATTGCATATACAAGAGAGCCTCCTGAAAGAATCATGGAAATTAGAGCAGCCAAAACCCCGGAGCTCAGATAACCAGTAGGATGACCGTGTGTAATCGCTGCACATTCACAACCAATTTGAAATGCTTTTTCAGCATCATTGTAGGCGAGTCCGACTGGTGCAATTCTCATGACACCGCCGCAACCTTTGCTGTCATTAATGGGGCTTTCAATAGTCCCCATTCTTCCAGAATTCAAAGCAGACAAACAGCTATTCCCTGGCGCTCTTAATGAAAAAAGTTCTTTATAGCCTGTTAATACTCCATCCACAATTGAACAGGTCCCATGATTTTGAATAAGAGTATCTTGACGATTTGTTTCTTGGGTATATAACCATCTTAAAAGAGCATGGTAAACAGCAGTTATTATCCCTTTATCCCCCTGATATTCCTGTCTGACTTTTGATAAAATCAAACCTTCGGCTGTGAATAAAGTCATTTGAGTATCATCGGTAATGGAACCTCTTCGACCATATGCTTCTGAATAATCAGTCAGTCCAGGATGCCCGAAGATAGATCGGATTTGATCAATCGACATGAATTCAATTGGTGCACCCAACGCATCTCCAATTGCTCCACCAATTATACAACCTTTGAAATGTTCAATTGTTCGTTTATTTTTGGAAGACATAATACTTATTTCCATTTAAAGGTCCCTATCAAACCGAGTCTGGGGATCTATCTCTTTTGTGTCGGATCGTTTCTGTTTATTGCGTTCTTGTTTCTCAAAGTAACCTCCGACAATTGGCAAGAATGGAAGATATAAGAGCGATTTTTTAAAAGAGATAATAATGGCTTCTACAAAAAGGCAATCACCTTCGGCGAACGCTTCAGCCGACTCTTTGGCTAACCAAAGAGAGTATAAAACAAGAAGAGCGAATATTATCATCGGAATTGCTTGAATTGTTCTGTGAACTTCAAGCCCTTTTTCGCTCAGGAATACCCACAAGAATGGCAACCCTTTCATCATGGGTATTAACACTAATATAAACAAAAACATATAAACTATTTGCATAAGGAATTTCATTTCATAACCTTTCAGTTTTGAGTTATCAATTACAGATTCAAAGGGGGTTTAAACATATCTTTGCAGAGGTTCAGGTTTCTTGATCCTCTAATTCTTTAAAAGCATCTTTAACTTCAGTTTCAACGGCCTTCAATTTTTTATCAAGCTCCTTGATTAATCTGGCACCTAATTTTACATCCTCGGCCAGTTCATCAATAGGCGTTTCTGATCTATCAAGCCGGTTTAATATTTCATCCAGTTTTTCAGATTTTTGTTCGTAGGTCATCTTTGAGATATCAATTTCGTTCATTTGTCTTCACCTCTATTGTTTCTATGATACTGGTCAGTCGTCCGTCACCTAATTGAGTTATTATCGTTTCGTTCTGGGAAATCTCCGAAACAGATTTAAGGAGTTTGCCGGCCTTATTGTAAATTAGAGAGAATCCCCTTTCTAAACTTGTCTTTGGGTCATATGCTTTCAGTGTTGATTTTTTAATGCGGAGGGCAGCTCGTTCATTTTTAAGCTGGACCAGAATTTTATCTTTACTGAACCGGTATTTAAAATATCCGATATCCCGTCTATATTCTTTGATTCTGTTTTCTGGCAAAGACACAATCCTGCTTTTCGAAACAGAGACCATACCCTTTTCGGTTGCCAGGCGAGTATTCACCTTGACCGCCAATTGATTGGCCTTGCTTTTCAAATCACTTTTCAGGATATCAATCAGCTTTCGAGTGCCTTCCCGAATACCTGTCTTTGATTCAGAGACCCAAGCCCTTTCCCCTTCAAACCGATAATCCCAGGTTGATTTGAGTCTGTTTCTGGATTCATTAAGATGACGATCCATTTCAATGAATCTTGCAACCAACTCTTCAGAAACAGCCGTTGGTGTCTTGAAAGACCGGTTTCCAACGTAATCGAGCACACTCGTATCAATCTCATGGCCTATGCCTGTCCAAACGGGCATTTTATGGCTTGCAATGGCTCTGGCAATATTTTCATTATCAAGGGAGAATAAATCGGTTTTACTTCCACCGCCCCTGATAATTACCACAAGGTCAATATTAAGCTTTTCCAACACACTTAATGCCTGGAGAACTGAAGTCTCGGTTTGAGGCCCCTGCATATTGGAATCTGCCACAATGATTTCAAAACCAAATTTAGAGCTTTGAAGGGTTTTAACAAAATCATTGTAAGCGGCGCTCCCCTGGCTTGTTATCAAACCTATTTTTTGGGGAAGCATTGGGACCCTTCTTCCTCTGTTTTTCTCGAATAGGCCCTCTTTTGCAAGTTGATCTAAGATCTCTCGTTTCTTTAATTCCAATTCCCCCAGGGCAAATGCTGGATCTGCATCCTCAACTTTTAGAGACAACCCATATTGAGGGTTGTATTGGATGGCGCATTGAAAGCCAACTGAGGTCCCATCATCAAGTTTTAGCGACAGATTTTGATCTTGAAACTTATTTCTAATTCTTGATAAATCCCGGGACCAGATCGTGCAACTCAATTTGGCCAGAATTTTTCCATTAGAATCGGTCTCAACCAGGTTGCAGTAGAAAGACCCACCTCTTTCCCTCCCGGAGGATATCTCGGCTTTCAGCCAAAAGGATTTACCCACTGCCGGCTGCAGGTAATGCTGCACTCGTTTGGTAATATCTGTTAAATTGAAAAATTTTTTATCAGCCATAAGTATGAACACATATCATATATCTTCCATTTTCTAATCATTTTTTAACAGGCATATGCTGACTGTTTTTTATTTTCTCTTGACAGCAAGAAACTGAAGAACTAATAATTAACTATAATCGTAAAGCATTTACTATTATAGTAAACAAGGCCATTCAAATGACGAAAGCGAAATCTCATTATTTTTCTACAACTCTTGAAAAGGGACTACGGATACTAAGTCTTTTTAATCAAGATCGCATGGAATGCACCCAGTCAGAAGTTTCAAAGCTAACAAATATAAATATGACCTCTACTTACAGGTTTGTGAATACCTTTGTTGAACTGGGATTTTTAAATAAAAATCCAGAAACGAAAATTCTTAAACTCGGGCCGAAAGCCATTTCCATGGGACATGGCTTTCTAAGGGGCTTTGACTTAGTTCAAATGATCAAACCAATAGTAGATGAAGTATGTGATAACTATAGACTAAACATAGATACGGCTCTTCTGGATTCTGATTCTCTTCTTATCATATATAGAAAAGAAACAAACAATGCATTACCCTATCAACTTCCGACGATAATTAAAAATCTTAACAGCACTGCTCTTGGAAAAGCTGTTCTTGCATTTCTTCCAAAAAAAGAAATGGATGAAATCGTCAATGAGTTACCATTTGAGCATAAAACCAGTAGAACGATCCTTGATAAAGAAAAACTTTACCAGGAATTAAAAACAATAAAGGAACGGGGATATTCTTTAAACAACGAGGAATTTGTTCCAGGCTTAATAGCACTCGGAGCACCTTTAATAAATATAAATACAAAAAAAGCTGCAGGCGCTATTTGTTTTGATTTTCTGGCCAGCCAACATTCGCAGGAAGAAATAGAGAAAAAATATTCCGAGATCATCATGGATCTCGCTAAAAGGATATCGCAGATATTACCGACCATGTAAATTATTGAACAGGAGGAATAACAATGGAAACAAACATCTCAAATGATTTATCCAATGTTTTTCATTTTTTCCTGAACCGGGAATATATTTCCATTGCCAATGCAAAGGGTATTTATCTTTATGATGATAAAGGGAATGAATATATTGATGCTTCAGGCGGCCCAATCTTGTGCAACCTTGGTCACGGAATTGATGAGATGGCAAATGTCATCGGAACTCAGGCGAAGAAGCTCTCCTATGTCCATCGCATTGATTTTACGAATCCTCCTCTTGAAGAAGCAGCTAAAAAGGTTTGTAAGGCTTCTGATTATGCTATGGAGAAAGTTTTTTTCGTTTCAGGTGGTACTGAAGCCGTAGAAATTGGTGTGAAAATTGCCAGGAAATATCATCTTGATAATGGCAAACCATTTAAAACCCGTGTGATCTCAAGATGGCAAAGTTATCATGGTAGCACAGCAGGAGCCCTCGCCTGGACAGGCAGTACAAGCCGAAGATCCGATTTTTTACCATATCTCCATGATTTTACTCATATACCACCCGCTTATTGTTACCGGTGCTGGTTTAATAAAACACCAGATACCTGCAACCTGGAATGTGCAAATGCGCTTGAAAATGAAATCATGTGCCTTGGGCCTGACAATGTATCTGTTTTTCTTGCTGAGCCTATTTCAGGCATGTCTCTTTGCGGAGTTGTTCCTAAAAAAGGGTATTTTGAACGTATTAGAGAAATTTGCGACAAATTTGATGTTCTGTTAATGTTTGATGAAGTAATGACCGGAATGGGTCGGACTGGAAAGATGTTTGCATATGAGCACTTTGATGTTGTTCCTGATATTTTGGCCCTTGGTAAGGGGCTTGGAGGAGGTTATTTTCCGATAGGAGCTGTTGCTGTTCCAGGTTACATACATAAAAAAATTGCTGATAATTCCGGTATGTTTGGTGCAGGTCACTCCTGGGGCGGCAATCCCCTTGGATGTGCTGTTGTGTCAAAAACCATTGATTATCTATATGAGCATGACCTTATTGCCCAATGCGAAAAAATGGGTGAATACCTTGATCATAAGCTTCAAGATTTATATTCCCATCCAATGGTCGGCAATATCAGGGGAAAAGGACTGATGAGGGGGATTGAATTCGTTGAAAACAAGAAAACCAAAAAAACCCTTGATCCGAAATATGCATTTTCAGCCCGTTTGGCAGCAGAATGCCTTAAGCGAGGGATGTTTATCGAATATTCGGGTGGATGTGATAGAGGGCAGTCTGGAGATATGATCATGTTCGGCCCTCCGTTTATAATCAATGAAACCCAGATAGATAAAGCTATTGAGATCCTAAACCAAGCCCTTGGTGAGGATTTGTTATCCCATAGCAGTGATGTTTTAACCTTTTAATTTTTTTAATAAAATGAGGAGAAAAGCAATGCAAAGAAAATTTACGACAATTATCACCATGTTTATCTTTTTTCTGGTCTCAGGCTTCACCTTATTACTCCCCGGAACAGTCATGGCGGGCAAAGCAAAAAAAATTGTAATGTCAACAGCGACACCTATGTATCCAGCATTTGCTGAGCAAATCGGAATTAACCTTTATATAAACTCTATTATTGGCCTTACCCAAACCCATCCTGAGTTAAAGGATAAATATGAATTTAAAATCTATGATAAGGGAATGCTATACGGCAACCAAAGCGAGGCACTGGAAGCCGTCTCTAACGGTGCTATCCAGATGACATACTCCGGCCCACATTTTCTTGAGTCATTAGACCCTGCATGGAAACTTGGAGAAACTCCAGGAGTTTTTGAAAACTGGGACCATTATTTACGAACAATGGACACTCCTGCATGGAAAGCTCTTCATCAAAAAATGGCAGAAAAAAAAGGTGTGACGATTATCAAATGGCTCTTTGATACAGGTACTTGGTATATGTTTACAAAAACAGGTCCCATCAATTCTTTAGCAGATATTAAAGGACAAAAAATTCGTTTTGCAGGTGGAGAAGCTTTTGCCAAGGCGTTAAAAAGCCTTAATACTACGCCCATCGCACTTCCATATACTGAAGTTGTGACAGCCCTCCAGACTAATATGATTGAGGGACTTCTGACAGATTTTACAGGTGGTGTCGGGTATTTTGAACTTCCAAGGCATACAAAATATGCAGTTGTCGTTCCCTTTGGTAATCAACCCATATGCATGGTTGCAAATACGAAATGGTGGAACTCTTTGCCTGAAAAAGTTCGTGGCGCTTTGAATACCCCTTTTGACCAAATTGATGCATCCAGATTTTATTCAAAGTTTGAGCAGACTTCCTTGAAAGAATGGGATGACAATCCAAATCTTACAGCCGTTAAATTTGATAATGCTGAAGTTGCACTATGGCAGAAGACTATGAGGACTTCCTTTGAAGATATGTTTGAAAAGATTGATCCTGAACTAATCAAAGCAATAGATTCAGCAAGATAATCTCGGAACTTATTTTAAATAATAAGGATGGTGAGCCATGAATAAAGGAGGCCATGAACGAAAAGTTTACAGGACACTTGAGATCTTTTGCGGATTACTGCTTTTTATTGCAGTGGGCATTAGTCTCGGAGAAATTGTGGGCCGTGTCGTTTTTCATACTACCTATGATTTTATAATTGATCTGCCGGTATGGATAACAGTATGGGCGATGCTTCTCATTGGTGGCCCCCTTATTGCCGAAAACGGACATGTTTCTATTGATTTTATGGCAAACAAGCTTCATGGAAGGGCAAGGCTCTTACTCGACCTTTTCAACATTACGGCTACCGCTATATATAGTTTCGCTGTGACTATCGGCGGTTTTGCCCTGGTCCGAATGCTTTATCTAAGAGAAGCTGTTTTCCCCAAATATATTCCCATACCTAAGTGGATCGTAGAACTATGCATACCACTGGGTATGGGAATCTTTACAATTATTAGTATAATTGAATTTTTTAAAATAATTAAAAAATATAAATAACACTAAAAAAAGAATAATATCCCTTGGAGGCAGAATTGGATTATTTTGTTTATATTGGAATGGCTTTGATGGTCCTGATGTTTTTGAGCGGAACTCCCCTTGCAATTGCCTTTGCGTTTGGTTCCAGTATAATTGCTCTTTTTTCCATGGGAATGTCTCTTGAAGCACTTGCACAGATATTTTTTTCATCCATAAATTCATATCCACTTTTAGCCTGTCCTTTTTTTATACTTGCAGGAAACTTGATACTTAGAAGTGGAGGGATGGTTCCCTTAAGTGACTTTGTCAAAGCTACTTTTGGCACTTTACCGGGTGGCCTTGCTGTTGCCGGGATAATTTTTGCGGCATTCTTGGGATCTATATCCGGTTCTGCAGCAGCCTGTCTGGCTATCATCGGTACTGTCATGGTTCCTATTTTTGTGGAAGCCGGATATGATAGACCTTTTGCAGCCGGTCTTGCCGTTACCTCTGCCGAACTTGGGCTTCTTATTCCACCAAGTCTTTTTTTTATTATTTTTGGTGCCTTAAACAGGATCTCCATTGTTGATCTTTTTATGGGGGGAGTCGGTATGGGACTTCTCACAGCTTTTTTTATGTGTATTGTGGCAGTAATTATCTGTAAAAAAAGAAAATATGCAACCATGCCAAAGGCTTCCTGGAAAGTCAAAAAACAAACGTTCATAAAAGTGCTTCCTTTGATTTTTATGCCTGTCATAGTGCTCGGTGGAATTTATGGTGGTTTTTTCAGCCCGACTCAGGCTGCATCGGTTGCAACCCTTTATTCGTTATTAATCGGTTTGTTTGTATATGGCGGACTCAATTTTAAAGGTATCATAGATGCAGCCATCGATACTGCTAAAATAAGTTCAATGATCTATTTTCTTATTATCGGTTCTGATCTTATGGGACGGATGTTTGCCTATGTCGAGCTTCCCCAGATGATTACCGGATATGTCGCTGCAATGGATTTAGGTCCCCTCGGATTTTTGCTTATGGTCAATGCTGTGTTGCTTGTTATGGGGTTTTTCTTTTCAAGCCTTCCCATGGTCATAATTGTGCTTCCCCTTTTTATCCCAAGTGTTATAAGTTTGGGTATTGATCCGGTATTTTATGGTGTTTTAGCCGTAACAAACTCCTTAATTGGAGAAATAACGCCTCCAATGGGCCCTCAATTATGGATAGCAGCTCCTGTCTGCAAGGAGAAAATGGGAGCGATAGCCAGAGAAGCATGGCCATTCCTCGGAGCATGGGTGGCTGCCATGATGACGGCCACCTTTTTTCCAGATATTGTCATGTATCTTGTGCGTGTGTTCCGATAATACGATTCATTTTTTATACATAAACTTTATTTTAAATCTCCTGCTTATTGGATAACCGATATGTCTTGAAACATTTCAGGCGACTCTGTCTATCAGTCTTTGATTGAGGAGGCACCTAATCCCAAAGATGCAAAGAATACCTTTTTGCTGGAGTCTGAATTGGAGTGCATAACTTCCTCAGGGAAGCCCACAACCTTCGCTTGGCTGGCATACATTGTAAATATATCGTCGGGTTTACCGATTATCTGGAATCCGAATGTTCGGTTGAAGCCCTATCTAAGAAGGGTTTGAAAGACAAATTTCCATTCTTTTCACTGGTTTCTTCAGTGTCATCATATTTAAAAATCCATACGCCTATCCCCGGCACTGATGGAAGCCATAAAATAATAGGAGAAGTCCGGGAGAACGGCTGTCTGTATACCCACAACGCTTTTGTCTATCATGAAAAATCACAGCATCCCACTATGTATATTGGCAACAATTGGAAACGGGTAATTGTTGGCCGAATATCAGGACGGGGCATGATTTCAGCAGATTAGGGGCCCGGTTTTGGTTTTGTCTATATTTTAGCAAACTACTGATTTTATTAGGTAAATCATTGACACAGCATATAAAAAAATAGTACAATATACGTAATGAATGAGGGATTAACCTTCAAAAGAAAATAACAAGAAAAAAGGAAATTTAACATGAGCTTTAAAGCATGGATCGTAAAACCAAAATCGGCAAAAGATGCAAAAATTATTCAAAAGTATATTTCTGCCATGGAAGGGGTTGCTTTTTATAGTGGTGCTGTAAAATTCACAGCCAAAAATTTCAATAAAAAAGCCGGTGATACCTGCCTGTTGCTCACGGTAGATCGGGCAGATATCCTTGAGAGTGTCCAGGTTGAATGTGGTTACTCTGATTTTGCCGGCACAGCGAATCGGATTGAAGAATTTGAAAGCGAATCTGTTGAGCAAGATGGCGTATATACGGCCAAATTGAATCACTGTGAATATCTGGCCGATGATCTTGATTGTGTATGTGAATCCTTCAAATAACAAGAAACCCCCTGGGGTTAGGATAATCCGGCCCCCAATTTAAAAAAGGTGTTCCCCGACCTTCTCACAACCGGATCAAATAAAACATATGCAGGACCCCAAAATGGCATGGGCCAGGCGGGTTTGAACAACTTAAAACACCAGGGAGAACACCATGGATAAAAGAATCACAACTATCAAAGATTACAGCAGCAAAGAAGGAATCGAAATCATGGGCCAGGAAGAAATCAAGGCCATCGTTAACAAATATTTGGAAGACGGGAACACCTTTTCCGAGTTGATCAAGAAAAAAGGGCTCTGGACCTGGGGTGGCAATACCGATAATCTAAAGGTTATTATTGAGATTGATACCAGGGATGGTGAAATCGGTACCCGGGTTGATACTCCCGGCAATTCTGAGATGGATGGAAATTTTTACATTGATCTTTCTGAATTTCTCTTGCTTGACAAAGAAGAAACCATTGAAAGATATCTGGACGACGGGGACGACATGGAAACAAAGGCCCTGACTATCGAACAAATGACTGAGCTTATCTTTGAGAGTGCAGAAGACACCCTGGAATTTATTGAATGTGAGAGCCTGGAAGCTGACCTTGAAGGCTTCTATGCCGTGCAATATGATGATGTGCATAATTACAACGACATGGACCGGGAAGCGTGGATCTCAAAGGTTTGTAAAGAGGACTATGACAAGCTCCTGGGTGACGTTATCGATTGTGTGCTCGGATACTATGAAGAGCAAGTCGAAAATGTTGAAGATTGGGAAAATGCTGTGAAAAAATTCTATGAAGCGGCGAACCAGCCAGATTGGGACGAAGAACAAGCCGCCCAGTGGGATAGAGAGCCTCTTGCCGAATGCGAAGACGAGTATGTCTACGAAGAGGATCATGACCTGTCAAATCATACCGACTAATCCTCAATATATGGAGATCCGGGACCAGTTCCCGGATTTCCAAAAACCAAAGAACAACTTGAGCCGATTTTATGGCCCTGGGACGACAGGGCCGGAAATCGGCCTGGATAATCAATAAAAATAATTGGAAAAAGACAATGACAACAAAAAAAGAAATAGAAGAACTGGAAAAAAAGGTGGACGACGCACTGGCGAAAGAAGATAAATTTGTTTCATGGGAACCTCAACAGAGCACCTATACCCCTTGGGAAGTTTGCCAATGGATGGATGGCCATCATCTTTCACAGCAAACCAAATCCAGGCATCAGACGCTCCAGCATGTCATTGATTTTTACGATCTATTCCCTGAAAATATGACCCTTGACGAGGAATGCGATTGGGCGGCTGAGCAGGAATGTGAGGCCAGGGATAAAGCGTTCTTGGAGATGGAAGCTGAGATGGAAGCTGAAATGGAAGCCAACGAAGACGAATAAGTATCCAATATTAAACAGGTGTTCCCCGACCTTAAACGGGGGCCAAATAAACCATATGATAGACCCCAAATGGCATGGGCCATGCGGGTTTGGACAACTTAAATATTAGGAGAACGACGATGGCATTTACAGCATTTACAAAAATCGAAAAAAACGAAACAGAAATTGAAGTTGATGGAAAAACAATTCATATTTTCATCAATGAAATTGAAAGCAATATTGAAATGGACCAAACACCAGAATTCAAAGATCCCAAAGAAGATCCTTCTGATCCCGGATATGAAATACTCACTGCCGATATCACAATAGACGGCAAGACCGTTACATACCGTGAATTTGTAGAAGATGGCGTTTTGCTTACAGATGGTGCCGAGACAGACCAAGACCCCGATTTTGACGAACTGATCGAGGATATTGATTGCCTATATGATATCGAGATGGCCATCAACCGATGCCTTGACTGCCAATACATCGTAAAACTCTATACCGACAATCAAATCAAGGATAATTTGTTGTACGGTGACCTCATGGTTGAACTAAACGACCTCTATTTTGAGCATCATTGCCCCCAGGAATTCGATGATGATGAGGAACGAAGGACAACCACCGGAAACGAAAAAGAATCTTTTTGGGCACTCTCTGATGATGTGTCTGTTCTCCCTGATGAAGATGATCTCTATAGAGCGAAAGCAGGCGGAGAATGGCTGGATGAAGTAAATAAGGGTTTGAAGATAAAAGGCAATGGCGGCATAGAGAGCGTCTATACGTCCGATGAATGGGACAAATTCGTCATGGAAGCCGAAGAAAGACTTGCGGATTTCCATAATGAAGCTTATGAAAAACTTTTAAGAATTCTTCCTTAACAATTCCCTGGAGATCCGGAACCAACCTTCCGGGTCTCCAACCAAAAAATAACTTGAGCCGATTTTATGGCCCTGGGACGACAGGGCCGGAAATCGGCCTGGATAATCAATAAATTATATGGAGATCAACATATGAAAACGCATCAGGAAATCGGAAACATCATAAAAGCTTTACACCGCCAATTCCCGGACATGGATTTCTTGTTAATGGCAAAAAATTCACGGGATACCGAAACGAAAGGTAATCTGTCCGTGGGAAAACAGACAGCATTACCGACAAAACTGCCCTCACTTGGCTTGAAGCTACAATCAAAATCATCAAAAAACAATAATGGTCCCCATACAAAATCCTGGGTTTTCAATTTTCTTTCTGAAAACCCAAGGTTTTGATTCTCAAAAATTTTTCATAAGGAAAACGGAAAGCCCACCACCATCCCCCTGTCGGTGGGGACCTTAACAAAGAATTTTCTGGAATACAAAAAAAGGGACAAACAGAAGACTCTGACAATCAAAGAGGTAGCAGCAAGGCTCTGAGTGGGAATCACAACCGTCCATCATCATCTGAGGCGTGGCAAGCTCCCTGGGTCAGTTAAGACCGGGAAGTCCTGGGAGATCCCAGAGTCAGCTATAGAATATTTCCTGGACCCTCCACCAAAAGACTATATGTCAATCAAAGAAGTGGCCGATAAAACAGGTCTTGCCGGCCCCACTATTCATATGCATCTCCGGAAAAATCGGTTTTCGGGAGCCAAAAAGGTTTTGAATGGCTGGCAGATTCCGCTTGCTGATATAGATGCCTTCCAGGACATGGAATTAAAGGTTGGCCGCATCAAACTGACGCATTAAAATTTAAATATACAAAACAGGAGCCCCCTAATAATCACATCAAACTTAAAACCCTTTTTAGCCAGTTCCATCATGGTCGCTGCCGGTACAACAAAGGGTATGAGCCAGCTCTCAAAACTCCATAAAAGAATGATTATTCAGAGAGGAAGATGAATTTACAGGATTCGTTTGCCCTGACGATGTGAACGATAAATTCAGTAAACACCTTAGATTCTTGAGATTAATACCAATCTAAAAATGCTCTTATCCTTTTGTTAGACCAAGCCTTTGCTTTGGAGTATAAATATTCTTTAACAACATAATGAGCTATGTCTGCATTGTACACAGGAGGATGCTCTTTTGAATCTTCTGCATTGTCATAAATCCAGTCCCATCCTTCATCTGTTTGAAACCAAAGCGCAAATTTTTCATGTTCTTTCAAGTCTTCAATATATCCCAAGATAAAAGCATATATCGCTTCGTCATAAGCACCCCCTCAATTATATAGCCCAGATTGGAATTGGGCACAAATGTCATCCCAACTGTTATTAAAGTCCCAGGCATCCCCAGAAAGGGTCTCCTTAATACCTTGAAGTCCGAAAATAGTCTTTCTTGATATCTGTTCAGCAATTTCATTTGCAAATTTACTCAATACGTAATGTTCTGATTTCATTATTTTCCCTTAATTAACCGGATAATCAATTCGTACCTTCAGTTCTAAACCCTTGATCCAATAAATTCTTCAAAGACAGAAACAAAGGTTCTGGAAACTTATTCCAATTAAACCAATCCCATTTTTCACATTTATCCGGTTCTTTTAATTGGAGTTTCCCGGAATCATATTCAGAGAGAACAAACAAAGTCACGTAATGCTTTTTTTCTTTTTCAAAAATATCGTTTGTAAAAGTAGCCCGATGAAGATTTTTAATTGAAAGAACTGTTTCTTCAAAGACTTCTCTTTTTGCACAATCTTCAATAGATTCGTTTAATTCCAAATGTCCACCTCTCCAGGAAAGGCCCAAGCCCCTGCCCCATGAGAGTTCAAGCGCTTTCCTAATAACACTTTTTTATTTTTAATAACAATTGCGGCAACACCTACTGCTGGTCTATTTTGCATTTAAAATTCCTTGAATATTCTTGCCAAAGGATGGCCAGGGGCTTCAATGACCAAATCATTATAATAGCCATATGCTGTCAGAGATACGTCGTACTCTGCTTTCAAAAGTCGTCCCTGAACTCTATCTAAGAGCTGCTTTGCCTGATCTGGATCAGCTTTTTCTTCCCCAAGGTGGGTGAATGAATGAAGTAAGATTTTGGTGACATTCCATTTCCTGGCAAGCCACTTGGCATTTTTTACAAGTTTGGTTTCTGATGAACTGCCCTTCTCAACATCTTTTGGTTCAACATGCACAAAGGCAACGACAACGTTATCTTGCACATCCGGTTCTGATTCCGGAACTTGCTCAAGGGTTTTAATTGTTGGAGTCCATGCAAATTTATCACAATACCAAAACAGCACTCTCATAAGATCACCATAATATTATTTTCAAAAAACAATCCCATTGGATTAAATCATTATATATTTAAAGATGCCACTTTAATATGTGTTTTCCCATAAACTTCTTCAATTTGGGCATCAATTATTTGAACATCCACATCGGGATATAATTTGATCTTTTGTTTGATCAGCAATTTAAAATCATCTTCAACGCCCTGATAATTTTTTTTATTCTGACCAGGATTTATTTTTCGATAACTTTTCATATAAAATTTAATCAGGCGAGGCCGATCTTTTTTATCAAGACATGCAGTATTCCATGTACTGATTGCTGCGTGAAGATATTGTTGCATTTCTTGAATATCATCACCTAAAGAAATATAATCGCCTGCAAAGTCCCCCACCATCTCAGAAATTTTTTTCTTTCTGGATTCCACCTAATCCTCCAACTCAATCTAATTTTTCGTTCAAAACATCAGGCATGACAAGATCATTCTCATCAGAATCAATCAACGCTTGGCAATGTAGGCAGGTCATATTCAGCCTCTTCACATTTCCCTTCATCAAAAGTTTCTGGCAATGAGGACAATAAAATTTCATCTTTGAATCACTCTGAATTGGTTCTATACTGCTTGGGATCAAATCAATTATCCTTGGTTTATTTCATTTTTAAAAAACAACACGGATATATACCGGTCTGATATTATCAAATCAATGTAAATTGTCGAACAGCGTTAAATATTGACCCCTATCTACGTCCAACCTTACCCTAAATTTAAATTTTCTATGGTGTTCCAACGAACTTAATCAGGAAGTCCTGGATTTAAGCCTCTGACGGACACCATTAAAGTAAAACAGATAATTAGCCCAATAAAAAAGCCTAAATCTTTTATGATTCCGAGTCCTTGAGTGGTAGAGATGAGAGGATTTGAACCTCTCATCACCGACCTATCTATCTGAAAATATTTAACTATTTTTTGATGTGCACCACACCCGCACCACTGAATCTTTGATGGTTAATGCAAAATGAGAAAATAATTGGGGGTCCCAGCCAAGGGTGGTTATGTTGTCCTGGTTGATCCAAAGCGAATCAAGAGTCTGTTAAAGACTCATGGGTTATAAGCTCAATCATTTGTTCGATCACCGGCAAGAGGCTTACCTATCCAGGACTATGAATACAAGTCCCTGCCCAACTGAGTATCTGTTGCCATGGGCACTGGCAAAAGAAGTCAACTCCTTTGGATCAAAGGCTTGTAGCGACTGTAGATAGACACATTCCGGGATTTTCGTTTACTAAACAATTTAACTGAATTTAGAGAACAAGCCAGAGTCTTCATATTTCCCTCACTATTACATAAAGTTCTATCAATAGTGGTTGCCGAACAGCTAACAAGGCAGAAAGTCGCCATACATATAGCGTTTCACTTAAATAAAAATATTATTTTACTATTGTCTATAGACCGATTTTAAGATTACTTTTGCAAATTGGACATACAGGCTCCTTCCATGGGCAATTTTGGTTTGTGCATGAAACGGGTACCGCCGGAGGAACAGGAGAAGCGCCTTCTATTGTCATATTGAGGTATTTAAGGGTTAAGTCCATACTGCCAACAATGTAATTCCTAATATTACTATTTATTTCGAAATCGTTTTCGACTTCCTCTTTAACCATGAGAATTTGCCTACTAATCTCATGAAAATTTTTCATTGTTTGCCTCCTTTTCTAATTTCTAATAAATCGATATTCTCCCAAGTTGGTTTTTTATCCCAATTAAAATCAGAAGTTTTAATTTTATCCCCAAAATCAGCTATAAGTTCAGGTAGTTTCGATCCATTCATTATTTTGAAATCAAGTTCTTCGTTCATGTATAAATAGGCAACAAGTTCATACCAGTTCCCAACATTTTTAATCAGATTTCTATAGACATTTAGCTCGCCAGCATTTTCATCAAGTACTGGAGGGTTTTTCAATAAGCTTTCTACATTTCCTATTTCATTGAATTTATGAAAATAATCATTGATGATGTTGATACTTAAATCAACTTTCTTACGATGTTGCATATAAATAATATTTGCAACTACTGAAACTATAGTTCCAATCAATCCGCCACATATAGATGAAATTATAAGTTCTTCAATTGTCATTTTATATCCTCCTGACAAAGAAGGGATTTTATAAAAGGGAAGCGAGGTCGAGGTGCAACCAGAACATTGAAATCATCATGAATTTTGAAATTAAAAGGTAGGTATCATAGTTAATATTTATTTTTAAAAAAAACAAGACCAATTATAATTCAAACCCTAATTTGTATTATAATTGAAAAATTTCTCACCTGCAATAGCTCGATTTTTCCAGCCCTCTTCTCCTCTTCCAAAAAATGTAATTTGACCCTTCAATAGTGAGAAGAATTAATATCAAATTTGAATGTTTTAGTTCATAAAGTATAGCATGATATGCACGATATTATTCAGTAACTCCAGGGTGAATATTAATGGTATCAATAATGATGAGGAAAAATAGAAAATGGGCCATGACTTCCAAAAGAAAGACTCAGAGCTCGGAATTGGATGGCAGTGTCAATTATAACGTGTAGTCCTGTTTTTTTTTGGGGGGGGGGAGGAGGAAATATTCACTTAGCATTCAACGTTGATAGAACGAAGCAGTCAGAGGTAATGATTTTTATGTTAGGCACGAGCAGACTTGAACTGCTGACTTCTACCGTGTCGATCTGATTACGGCTTGTTTCAACTGTTTATATGAATTCCAATTAACGCTTTTTGGCCTTTATTAACAAGACTTTCACCGTTTGTTGCTTCGTAGTAGTTTTTATTGGTTTTCACTGTTTTTTATTAGAGTGGTCACAATTTGGTCACAAATTTTAATAGGGCGGTCCTTATTATTATTCTTTAAGACAACAACACAAGCCTTCTATTTAAGCTAAAAAAAACAACCCCGTCGACCTCCCAAGCCGGTAACTATGGCCAGTAGATTTTTACCGGTATCAATTCAAGGATTATTATCGTTTGATGAACCTGGCGCTGGTTCATTGTTGAGAGGGACTGTGAACGCTTCGGCCCTCCTGGGTAAGGCTTAGTCAACCGCCCAGGTAGTGTAGCTTTTTTGATTATTCGATTCTTAAGTGGTTGGGATGAGGGGATTAGTATTTCAATCGGATACGGTTTGTTTCGGGTAGGTACGTTAATATTTAGTTTGATTTACAATTGGTTATCTGGTTATAAATACAATTATCGGTAAATTGGTGGATAGGATTATTTAAAAACGATGGATGTATTTTCCAAAGAAAAACGATCTGCTATAATGTCACGTGTGAGGAATAAGGGTAATGCCTCAACGGAGATGCGATTCGAGGCTCTCTTACAAAAAGTGGAAATAACGGAGTGGGAAAAGCATTTCGATATAATTGGAAAACCGGACTTCGTTTTTGAAAAATTGAAAATTGCGGTTTTTATAGACGGTGCGTTTTGGCACGGACATGAAAATTCGAAATTACCTGAGAACAATCGGCCTTTTTGGGAAAAAAAAATAAATTCCAATAAACGAAGGGATCGAAATGTTACAAAAGAATTGCGAAAAAAAGGCTGGTCGGTTATAAGAATTTGGGATTTTGAATTAAAGAAAAAAAATGAAAAGAATGTCATAAGGCGTATAAGACGTATGATAGCTATCAGGACTAAAAGTGAAAAACATGAATAAAGCTCCTTGGAAAACAGTGGATTTATTTTCGGGGGCTGGGGGCATGAGCTATGGGTTCCATGCCCATGGAAATTTTGATTTGTTGGCGGCGTTTGATTTGGAAAAAGGAAAACCGAGTTCCGGAGCTGGGAAGCTTGAATGCAATTCAACGTACCATGCTAACATGGGAATAAAACCTTTTAATGTGGACCTTGGCACGATAACCGTCAAAGAATTTAAAGAAATGGTGAACGATACAGTGGATGTTTTCATAGCCTGTTCTCCATGCACAGGTTTTTCCAGAACTAATTCCGAAAATCATCTTAAAGACGATCCTCGCAATTCTTTGGTCACAAAGTCCGCTTTATTGGCAATGGCTGTAAAACCCTCCGTAATTGTAATGGAAAACGCAAGAGAATTGCTCAACGGTAAGTTTAAGCATCATTTTGATGGGTTCTCGGATATTTTACGTAAGAATGATTATGAAATTCATGGTTCCGTTCATTTTTTAAATAAATTCGGGTTACCCCAAATAAGAGAACGAGCGCTAATTATTGCGGTTAAAAAACCATTAAGAATCAAAACAATCGAAGATCTATGGGAAGGCCGCACCGTTAATCAGGATGCAACCACGGTTCGAAACGCTTTTTCTATTATCGATTATAAAAATGACAAAGCAAATGTAGCTCCCACCTTTAAAACAGATGCGGTCAAAGCAAGAATTCGGGCCATTCCAAAGAGCGGAGGGTCCTGGATCGATTTGACCAAACAAAAAAAGACCCGTCATCTTCTTACTGACGGTATGGAAAAGCTTTTTAAGGCCGGGAAGATCGGCTCTTTCCCCGACACTTACGGCAGAATGTCATGGGATAAACCTGCGCCCACCATTAAAAGAGAATGCAGTCATGTCGGAAATGGTCGTTACGCACATCCGGAAAAGGACCGTTTGTGCACGATAAGAGAAATGGGCGTATTGCAGGGATTTCCCGTCACCTATAAATTTTCTGGAAATTCAATGTCCAATAAATACAGACACATTGGGGATGCGGTTCCTCCTCTTGTTTCTTATCAGTTGGCACATCTTGTAGACTGGATATTGTCCGGGCGAAAACCCGCCGTTGAGAATCTAATTTTAAAAAATACCAGCTTAAAAACTTCTGATATTGAAGGTGTTTCCTACAAATATGAACAAGCTGTTTGATCAAATTGAAAAACTCAATAAATTTCAAAAGAAAAGAGTCTCCGAATTCTTAAGTATAATTGACACTCCTCTTGACGATCTTGTAGGGCAAATCGAAGAGCTGAATAAGTTTCAACAAAATAGGGTTTCGGAATTTGTAGGAGCTTTAAAAAAGCCTTATAAGGAATGGTTAAATAAAGGGTCCTCATATATCGATGAACTGTTTGCCGAGGAGTTCAGGTCCAGGATCTTAACTCAGCACGCTTTCCAAGACACCCCTTTATTTCAGGATACCTTTGACTCTGCCTTTATCGCTGCTTTAAATGCAAGTGGGAAAAACTGTAAATCGGCACCCGCCGGTGAAAGATTCTGGGATCTGATTGTTGACGACTTTAGAATAAGTCTGAAATCGACAAAAGCAAAAAGCCTCAATCTAAAAAAATTGAAAATCAGCAAATTAACGGAGGCGGCATGGATTCAGGACTGCCGTACAGCTTCCATGAGGGAAAAGCGGACCAAAGATTTATTTGCAGAATACATTGATGTTGTCGACACAATTTTTCAATTGAGATATTTTGCGAAAAAGGCTTATTATGAGTTAGTTGAAATTCCCGTGGAATTGTTTGCCCCGATTTTGGAGGTGCCGAGAGAGTCCTTTGATTCGGACGGCCCGACCATCAACATCCCCGTGGGCATGGATCCACCTATTTTAAAACTTAAAATAGATCGATCTGATGCGAAAATAACTATCAACAGTATTTTGAAAAGTCATTGTATCGTCCACGGAACATGGACATTGATATAATGATTCAACAGCTAATGAATTTTTTGAAAATATGACAGATCAAACCAAAAATCTTATCGGGTTTACTGGCTAAAGTCAGGACCAAAAGATTCTCCCCAAAACCCCAGAACGTATACCTGAATATCAAAAAAATCATTCTTAGCCAAACAAAAAGGCCCCAGGTCAATCGGCCTTCAATGTTTTTCAAAATTTACATTCGAAAACCGTAATCATCGTCCAGGTCATTTTCCTGATCATCATGGGTATCATCCTCTACCATGTTGTAGAAATTGACTTTTGCTGGCTATCCCCCCTGTTTTTTCAACCCTTTTATATTTCCAGAGTGCCGACACAAATCCGCTTCTCGATCAGGATATCAATCAACATATTTTTCCCCATCCCATTAAAAAAATATCAAATGAGATGCAAAAATAAATATTATCAGGACACCATATAATCTATATTATTTGGACACTGTAGTGTCCTGATAATATGGTGAGGGGTTTGACACCTCCTATAAAATGAAGTATGATATTTTATAAGAGGTATCAAATCAACGCAGGTGCTTGCACCGGAGTTGAACTGAGCCAGTTTCGGTGCACCATAATACTTTTAAGCATCTCAAGGAAAGTTCATGACTGACAAAAAAATATCCCCTGAGGAAGCCAGGAAAATTGCAAAGGACATCATTAAACCAGTTAAGAAAAACAAAGCTGAGACCTTGCAAGATTACCATAAAAAATATGATCGCATTAAAAATTATGGGTTGCCGTTCCATGACTTTGTTAATTTGAAAAACTACAAAAAGGCTTCCTATTATGCATATAAAGCAGCGTATCAAATTGGTCTTGCCTCAGACATTCTAAGATACTTAAGCCAGTTAGATATCGCCCGAGAAGAAGATAAACGAGTTGCCAGGCAGTTACGTGATCAGATCAGCGATTATGCTAATCAATTAATAAATTTGAAGAGCGATTATACCCGGCAACATATCCACGAAGAGATTGACAGTGAGTACCAGGGCAAACGGACCCGTGCTGTGGGCCACAGGAAAAACATTATTGGCCTGCCTACGGACTGGCGAAAAAATGTGTTGGATGAATTATTACGTACAAAGAATTCGCATTATTCAGCTTCCATTGTTGCAATGTTGACCGGATGCCGGCCTCATGAATTATTGAATGGCATAAAAGTGAAAATTGATCTCCCAGGGAGAATCACATTTGTGATTCAGGGGGCAAAGGTTACTGAACGTACAGGTCAACCCGAAAGGATTCTGGTTATTGATACTTCGTGTTCCTCATATGCCATTGGGATTGAAGAGTGCTTCCAGACAGAAGGAATTAATGAGGATATTATCAAAATTAAAAGCAAAGATAGTTTCCAAAAAGCTGTTACCAGGGCCGCAAAGAGAGTTGGATTTAAAAAAGTCACCCCCTATTCATTTCGAAATCAATTTTCTGCTGATCTTAAAGCCGATGGTTGGGATCGGGTGTCAATTGCCCTGGCTTTAGGGCATATCAATGACAGAACTCAGCAGGTTTATGGGGCTGTCAATCAAGGGAAAGGGAAGACTGGATTGCTTGAGGTTTCAGCAACAAGACCAGTCAAAGAAATTTCTGGATCTGCTGCAACGATTGAGGAAAGAAGCGGGAACATTATTGATTCAGCAACCGGAGACCTTGTTCCAATAACACCAGATGATTTAAGGCCGAAATGATGAAGGTGCCTTGAGAGCACCTATCATTTTCTATTTATTAATCCTGTAGGCACCTTGGGAGCACCTTGGAGGTGCCTTGGAGTATACTCGGAGGTGCCTTGAAAGCACCTACAGTAATCTGTTTTAAAAAAATAAAAGAAACAGCAATCTCGCTCTCCTTACTGGCAGTAAGCAGGAAAAAGACAACACCTATTCTATATGGTGTATGATAACCGATTAGGGTTTCCTTGGGTAAATTAAAAGACCCGGGGGGAGGGGGAACAAACCTTCCTTGTCCACCCATACATAATCCCGGGCAACCAATATCCTTTTTTGATTTGCAAATATTTGTTTTTAATATGCCCCTTTCTATTTTAAAAACCGGATCTCCAGTCTCAAGGCCCCTCCGATCCGGTTTTTAGTAAAGGGGCATGTTACACAGATGGGTTATTGGTCTTCTAAAAAGAAAACTTTTTGCTGAGCATGAACAGAATCTCTTGGTTTTTCAAAGAAATCTCTGTAATCGGTTCATTCCCTCCCCAGGGATTACAACCAGGCGGGGATCATTATATGGATGGCCGGTGGCCACCAGGTGATTATTCCGGCTTAAAGCCGTCTCTTCCGAGGGACCCTACCTGGGAGGCCAGGGTTTAAAACCCTGAACAATTGGATAAGGTTGGGTTTCCGACTAACAACTCTTCCGGCATCCCGAACAATCCTCCTGGATGCCAAACCACAATCCTTTTAGAAATCCGGAGATCCTATGTGGATTTCAACAAAGAATTGGAGATCACAGAGAAAGGGAAAATTAGCCAACAAAACAGGGTGGGGATTAGGGATGGGCTCACGCCCGGCGTTTTTGTGTGTCGCAGCTCAAAAGGGATTCTTCTTCTGTTCGCTCAATCGGCTCAGTGCTTGTGGCTGGGGTTCCGCTGCGCTGCACGGCAGGGCAAGGGTATTGGCAATGATTGGGATTATTCGGGTGTGATGCCAAGGATTAAGCAGATCGGTCTTACGGCTCTAAATTTCTCTTTGCGATAATCTCGTCACAATCAGGGCATTGTAAATAATCCACAGACTTGCACCGTATTTTGACTCGGATTTCCCTTTTAAACGGTGGTCCCGCCTCAAGATTACGCAGATCAGCTTGGCAATGAGGGCAAACAAAGGGCTCTTTATACTTTTTCATAACTTTTTCTCAACCTTTCCTTTCAGATCTACTGTCAGACATCGCATTGTGCCTGGCTGATATCTTTTCTTTTCGACCACTTTTCTAAGTTTGCCGGCATATTGCTCGGAAGCTCGAAGACATGCATACGGATCAGCACCAACTTTATTAAACTCTTCGTAATCGCTTAGCCAGGCACAATCACCTTCACCGATAGGGCGGCTTCGGGCTGTTTTTGCCAAGAATTCCCAAAATAGATTTTGTTCTTCAAGAGGCAGATCCGAAAACCTGACATAATCTTTTTTATTTTTCATCAAAGCATCTTTGTCTCCAGGGCAATGGTGCCCAAATTTCTTGGATCATCGATTTAGGATTTTGCCTTCTCCAGTCTTCTTCTGATATCCGCTTTTTTGGCAAATCAATTGGGGTGGCGGTTTCCAACCATTTGTCCAAAGCTTCTCCGGCTGGCTTATGAGCTTGCAACGTAAAACTTTTAAAATGCTCAGTGCCATCGTCCGGACAAAACCCATAGCACCCAGGGATGTCAGGAAATTGGATATCAATTCCGTCCGGTTCCCGGGTAAAAACAACATTAAAAGGTTCCCAAGAATTGATAATTTGAATTCCATTATAAATCTTTTCTTTGAGATTAATGTCAGACACAGGATAAGCAATTAACTCCATTTTACCCCAATAATACCTTTCAAACTCCCCTTGCGCCCGGTCCATAATACCACGTCCAAAAGGCTTTTCAACCCGTTTTTTGTTCACCACATCAT
Source organism: Desulfoconvexum algidum (assembly GCF_055382125.1). Taxonomy (NCBI): domain Bacteria; kingdom Pseudomonadati; phylum Thermodesulfobacteriota; class Desulfobacteria; order Desulfobacterales; family Desulfobacteraceae; genus Desulfoconvexum; species Desulfoconvexum algidum. The sequence continues at coordinate 2,881,859 of NZ_AP042394.1, forward strand.
CAATTTCCAGGGCAATCTTGATAGTGCTCTTGGCACCTGCTTTGTCCAGGGCCACATCCCCAAATAGCCATGCCCGTCTTATGCCCGAGCCTGGATTGTCAACATAGGGCTTGAGATAAGCCAAGACCGCTTCCTTTTTGATTGTGTCGTGCATAATCATTTCCAAAATGCCAAGGACTCGGGGCAGCTCACGATCATGATAGTTGTAAATAGCCTCATATGGGCCTACCAAAATATGTTGAAAAAGTTGCTCATAATGCACGTAGCCAAAATGATCATCAATCAGCAATGCTTCAAAGGGCTCAATGCCAGGGATGTATGATAAATTCTTCTTGCCCGTTCGAGGCCATTCAACATATTCGATTCCTGCAAACCATTCAGGAGCCTTCTTTTTTTTGACTAAACCCTTTGCCACGATTCGAAAAACTTCTTCACGGACAGCGGTGAAAATCACAATCCGTTCGAATAAATCTTTCACAGCTTCAAGAAAATCGAAAAGATGGGGCCTGGGCCAATAGTCATGAGTATCAAGATCAACGCTTGTAGTAAGAGTGCGCTCCAAATCCAAAACCAATACTTTGATCTTGCCATAATGCCTTCGTGCCTGTTCCTGTGATAAAAGAACCGACTGGTTCCTGCGACAATACTTATAATACTCTCTTTTTAACAAGAGTTTGCGTTCAAGAGGAATTTCCATTTTCAACCTTTTTTCCAATATAAGTCAAGAAACTTGTAGGCTATAATTATTTTCTCAAGCCTCCACCAAACAAGACTATCAGTGATTGATTGGAGATTCAAAATCGTCTTTATGATGAGTAGCTAAAACGGGCAGACTCACTAACTTTTGAGCTGCTGAAGGCAGAGATTCAAAGACCCGTAACTTTTCTTCGGGTGATGGTGATGGTCTAAGTTTGTCTGCCTTCAATTTTTGGATATAGTGCGGCATCATTTCTAATCTGGATTCTGCCATATTGTATTCCTCTGTCGTTTTTCATTCTTTTATTCCCAGGGCAGATAATCAATTTTCCGGTCATCGTCAGGCAGATCCATAGGCTTCCAATCGTCACCGGCTAAATCAAGGTCAGGCCGATCCCGGTCAATACAAGATTTCTCATCTACCATCTTTTGGACATGCCACCACCGCCTAAGAGCCGCTATCCGTCCGGCTTTTCTATCGATTTTTGTTATATAAGAAGACGTAAACTCTTCAAAGCACCCAAACCTTCTCTCCACCGGTCTGGTTTCGTATGCGGAAAAATAGAAAATAAAGGATTCAACAATTAGAATATCGGAGAATTCGTCTTTTAATTTCTTCAATTCAACGTCTGAAAGCCGCTCTCTATATAGCGTTACATAACGAATCTTGCCTTGATAAGTTTTTGTTCTCCAAAAATTATTTGTGGTTTTCATTTGAGATACTTCAATGATTTGATCTTCTGATCTGTTCGAATATGGAGGGTGTTTTAATCTCTCTGTTAATCGATTGCTGCCCAGGGCGATGCACAATCGTCTTAACTCGCTTGATTTTTTGATTCTTTGGGTGATGGCATGTGGGGACATATCAGTTTTCATTTGTCATCTCCTTTTTGCATATCTTCATTCACACCCTTATTCGTCAATCAAATCGCAGTTTAAATCAAACTCAATTTCTTCCCAAGATCGACCATCATCTAAATCGAGATTATCCAAAAAATCCACAAGATCTGCTATTTCTTTTTTCATAGAGCCCCTGTTTTCCTAATATAAGTCAACAAATTTGTTGACTAAAATTATTTTCTCAAGCCCCGCCAAGCAAGACTATAGAAGTTTACCAGAGAAGGAATAGCAGTTCAAGCATTAACGGCCACCGGCAGCTCAATTTGGAATTCAACAGGTTTTCCGTCTGGGACCGCCGTTTGAACAGCTCGGTAAATTGATGCACGGGACACGCCATATTCCCTGGCCAACTCAGAATGTGATTTTCCTGACTCGATCTTGGCCAACACTTCTAACTTTTGCTTCTCTGTGAAGGCAGGAGGGCGACCAAATCGCTTCTTTGAAGCGGCAATTCCTGCTGCTTGACGCTCAGCTCTCAGATTGGTTTCAAACTCAGCAAACACCCCAAGCATTTGCAAGAAGGCACGGCCAGTGGCAGTTGATGTATCAATTTTTTGGTCTAAAATTTCGAGGATTGCCTTCTTCTCATTTAATATGGCTGTAATCTTTGATAGATCTGAAATGCTACGGCAGAGTCTGTCAAGTTTACAGACGACTAATTTCTGTCCCGGTTCGATTACCCTAAGAATAAGATCTAAGCCATCTCGATTAGCCATCTTCGTTCCAGATTTTTTTTCCGATACATACGCACCATTAGGATAAACTTTTTTCAAGGCAACTTCTTGTGTATCCAGATTTTGTTCGATAGTTGATACTCCTGCATAAAGAAATTCTCTCATTTGTTTCAAAACTCCTTAGATGTTTTGCAAAACCCCTGCCCTAAAGTCTTATTTGGACATTTAGGACAGGGTGTTCCATAATTATACCTTTCGTCACACCACCAGTGGATTCTTAAACTTGATCATGGGTGGATGCTGTTTAACAAATATCCTTCCAAGGCATTCAAACCACGTATCCTTGATCTGCGACAACAGATTTTCTTGACGGTCATAATACGGTCTATTTGATAGGGCAGTTTTTTGAATTTCAAAGAAGATCCTTTGGAGGCCATATAGTAAAGCAGCCAAGAGTGTTCTGGAAGGAACAATGCTACCCTGCCCTGCTATTAAAAACCCCTAATGAGGTGTTCTGATTTATCTGAATTTAGAACCTGGAGGTCTTTGCTGGACAATCAATGCTATCACATCAGGGTCCGTTGTCTCCTGGCAACACATCAACTTATTGGGAGAATATGATTTTTCAGAAGAAAAATTGCAAGATTCGGTGGGAATTAGGAAGCCCAAAAATTTTGCTGCGACGCCCATCTGATTTTGGGAGTGCTGAAAATGGAAGATTTCCTTTGTTTTCAAACGGTTTCTTTAAATCCTATGAGACTTTACGTCCCTTTGTTGGAAAAGACCCTATATTGCAATGAAATGTTATGTTTTTATAGGGGACACTTAGCAAGTATAAATCAGAGTCAAGCTTGGCTATCTTTCTATCCCTTTGCCCCTTGATCTTTTGAGCCTTAGCTTGATAATGTGCAACTTTTTGGCGGAATAGTTTATTGTTGGGATTCAAGGTAAGTAACTGGCTGTATAAACCCAGGTTCTTTTCGGCTTCTGAACCCGGCAAACTCTTTACTTTTTCATAAAGAAAATCAGTTTTAATCTTTTTCTTCAATGAACTAACATCTTTATAATTCAATTTAGAAAAATCTTTAAAAAGTTGTATTTTTTCAAGCGCCTCTTTATATTTTTTCTCTCCATAAAGAGATACCACTCATTGGTATTGAGCCTCGATATCCTCGACAAAACCCTTTTCATCCAGTGTGAAATTGGCTTTATGTTCATCCTTCCCTTGCGGATTTTCCTGCGAACTTTCTGCAACAGGAATGTCTGTTTGAATTTTTGTGGCAGAATTATAAAGAATAAATCCAACAATCAATATAATCACCAGCCCAACTATTTTACCGAGATGATCGCTTTTTATTTCTTCAAGCTCTTCATGGTAAACAGGCTCTTCTTTTACAAGTTTCTCAGGGAGAGGCACATCTTTTTTTGCAGGCATTCCGCAATGAGGACAAGCTTCAGCTTCAGAACTTATTTGTTTCCCGCATCAATAATCTCCAATTCAAAATCCAAAAAAGCATTTTATATCACCTACCATTAATGCAAGCAGTTGAACATCATTCTTTGTAACCTCCTCAGGGAAGCCCACAACCTTTGCTTGGCTGACATACATTGCAAATATATTGACGGGTTTACCGATTATCTGAAATTCGAGTATTCGGTTGAAGCCTTATCTAAGAAGGGTTTGAAAGATTAACTTTCATTTTTTCACCGGTTGCTTCAGTATCATCATTATTGTGATCTGCTTCAGTTATCCCAAGGTGCTCAAAAACCTATTGTTTTAAACTGGATTCCTGGTGTCATGTACTCTATAGCCCGATGAGGCTTATGACTCCAAAACCAGGGCAACGATGGAAAAAGTTCTGGGGCTGTACAAAATACTGGTCTGAGGGTTGCAAAGGTAGTCGGCGTGCATAAAACAATTGCTATCCAAAAAATTGAACAGAATATTCTGACAACATCCGTGTCCAACATCATATGACATACCGAATTGCCGGGCGATGAAAACCATGCCAGGGTAATGAGATTATCGGAAATAAGATTGACATCAAAATGAGTCCTTAGTATGGATTATTATCTGATCTTCGGAACAATTGTTCATCCATTATCAAGGTGGTAAAATGAAAAAAGTTCTAATTGTATCTATGATAATCCTGCTTGGTTGCACTCTTGTCTTAGCAAATGAGTTTGAAGATGCTTTCAAAAAAGCAGAACAAGGGGATTTGAATGCTCAGTATGATCTTGGGATGATGTATAAATCAGGCCTTGGGGTTCCCCAAAACTATAAACTGGCTTATATCTGGTTCAGTTTAGCAGCAGCAAAAGGACATAAAGATGCCGTAAAAAGAAGAGATATAACTGAAAAAAAATTGGGTCCTCAACAATTAAGTGAGGCTCAAGACTTTGCTGTTCTTCAACAAAACCTCATATCAAAATTGAAAAGCAAATCAACAGAACCTATACCACCAGCAAAGCCTATTCCAAATGAGGGAAGTGTTAATGGTCGATTTATTTCCAATGACACGGTCGGGGAATTATTCATTATTACTGGACAGATTGAAAATCCATCAGCGATACTTTACAGCCATATTCAGGTTAAGGGAACACTGATCACAAAAGGGAAAGTAAAGGCCAAAACTCAGGCTATCTTCTGTGGTAATATTATCTCTGAAGAAATGCTTAAAACAGGAAATATTTCAGTCATAAACAAGAAACTGAATCTCAGAGAAGGAACTAACAACTCAAATGTTAATGTAAAGCCAGGAGAGTCTGTACCCTTTATGCTTGTCTTTTCAAACCTGCCAGATAATTTGGAAAACTTTACGGTTGAGGAATCAGGCTTCGATATATCAAAGTAAAGGGATAAACTGGCAATGAAATAATAATCAAAATCCTGTGTGAGAATCTGTATTAGAGAAACTATCCAAAGACTGCTACAACCTTCCAGTAAAGCTGAGTTACAGGCATGTGAAATGAACTTAAGACAGGGTTTGATATTTTCGGGGAAAGCAGATCACCATATTTGCTCTTGCTCAGCTTCTACTTTCAAGTGTTAACCCAGAATAAACCCATGACTTTTTACACAGCAGGGGCATATATTCAATCTGTTGGTGTTACCAATGGTGCGGACGTATAGACAAAGTCCGCAGTGAAAAATTTCAAGGTAATACTGTTAATATTAATTGTTCGCTTTTTTGGGGGGAGTTTGTTTTGAGTCTATTATATCTTCTATCGACTTCGGAAATTCTATTTTTTTTATTTCATCAGGCATTCTAATAAACCCGATTTCATCCATTTTCTGAATATAATCAGAGAATTCATCATTCGAATTTTTTGAATACGTATGTATTTCCTCTGTTATTGTAAGTTTGTTCGGGATAAGCTCATCAAAATTTGAAGTTACTTTCATATTCACTTTGAACATTTTAAAATATTTTGATTTATTAGATAAATAGTCATTTAGGTCTTTATGTGTAAATCCATTTTGGCCAACGAGACTGTACTTAATAAGTGTAGATTGTTCATCCGGTTTGGCAATTCCGAATGAAGTTTGTCCTTCACTTAAAATAGCATTTAATGAATGAAAATCCCTTATAGGAATGTCATCAATGGTCATTCCACTAAAATTTCTGCCGGATAATAATATACAATTTTTAACCTTAATCTTTTTATAATTTCGTATTCCATTATTTGGAAACCAACTGTCTAAATATGCTTTTAGGATTGTTTCCTCTGATAATATTTTATTTGCAATTTTTTGTTGAGTAATTCCTTTTTTTACATATGCCCATGTATTTCTCAGTTCATGAGAGTTATAAGGAGGAACAGAATATTTGCATTCAAAAAGGTATAAATAATTTTCATATAATACAACCATATCGATTTCTGTTTTGACATTATTTTTCTTAATACGCTTTTCAGTTACAACTTTTTTGAATTTCATTTTGAACAATCGACTACAAATTTCAACAAATTTATCTCCTTGCTTTGGAACTCGTATTCTATTTGAAACTTGAATGTTTCTTATGATATTTGACGTGCTTATAGTGCACGGAAGGGTCATATAGCTGTTTTCACATTTTAGGAAAGGAGCATATTGTAAATCGTAATAGCTACCTTCAGCAGAATCCCAAGAGATTAGATCAAGAAAATCATTAAATTGATCTTCATCAAACTCAAACAAAGATGCAAACTCTTTGATATGTATTTTGTTTTGTACACGTATCATAGAATTGAAAGAAAACTTCTTCTTCATTCGATTGTATTCCGATATTAAATTAATATTTAATAGATTAGAGGAAAGAATAGCCATGTAAATAGTAATAAAATCGCTTATCATGAGATTATCTGTTAGCTTCTGGTTTGGTGTCACAAGATACTCATTCACCAATAGGTCCAAAATCATAGCCTCTTCTTGAAAGGTTATTTTATTGATTAGCTCCTTTAGCGGAAAACCGTTAGTCTCTGAATATGGCAAAATCATTCTTAATCTTGGAAAAGGTTTTTCTATCCATTGTGCTAAGTAATTTAGTTTGCTTTCAGCAAGAGACTTTGTCGTCATATTAAGGCTGGGGTAATCATCTATATTTTGGTCAAGAATAGTAAATGGCTGTATTTTCCGGTTAACTTGCTCTCTGATATATCCTAACCGTAAAAAATATTCAAATTCTTGTGACGGTGGATGAATTTTTATAATTGTCTTTTGATCAACCTTTATTTTTTCAAGTGAATAATTGAAATAGGAGATTTTTTTTGAAATCCGAAGTATAGAATGGGCGAATATCGCCCCATAAATTGTTTTTTGAATTTCATCAGATTCAAGTTCAATATCAACTGGAATTTCAAATTCTATTGGTTTTATAGGTGAAATGTCATTCGCTTGCCAAATCAAATATGAGACGATGGAAGCGAAATTTTCTGGTGTTTTGACTCTGCTATAAACTTTATTTAGCCAATCTGGAATGGATATGCCATTTAAATCGAAGTATGTGATAAAAAAGAATAACTCAGAACAACATAAAATTGATTTCACTAAGAATATGGAACGATTTTTCAATGTATTTTTAAGCTCAAGAGTATGTTGACTTAATGACAAGTTCAAATCATAAAAAATGATATAAGTAAGAATTCTATTCTTGTATATTTCATATCTTTCGTGCTCATCGAATTGGCATTTAAGATTGTATAGCATTTTTAAATATTTCTTTTCGACTTGAAAATCACATAATAACAGGCCGTTATTCTCAATTGCTTCAAAATATGTTGAATCAAAATTTATGATAATACAAAGAATTATTGATAGTTTGCCATATTGTTTTTTTTCTTTAAAAGATAACGCAAGACGAGTTATAATAGTTTGGGATTTATTTTTTTTTAACTCAAAAGAAAGGCTGTCTGGAATTTCAATCAGCAGTTTTGTGGGGGAATAGATACCCCTTTTCGAAAAAGCTGAGACTGTGTGTTGAAGTTCTGCATAAAAAATTTCTTTCTTAATTTTTTTTTTCATCATAGGCCATTACATTAGGTAAACTTAATATTTCATTTGGTTTCAAAATTAAAACCGGTGGATACCCAAATTTTCTAAAGACTTTTTAACCGATTTAATATTTAAATCGCAAAGTAAATCATGGTCCAGGGCTAATACCAATTCTTTTTTTGCTCTTGTCAATGCAACATATATTTTTTTCCATTCCTTGTTAAATCTTTTCCCTTCTTCAATCTCTTCTTGTAAAAAATATTTTAATGTATTTGGTGATAATACAAAAATGCATGTATTTGATTCTAATCCCTTCACAGCATTAATACTTCTAACCATATACTTTGAATGGGTTTGGGTTATCAAATTACCGAATTCATATAATTGGGCAAATTCTGATTTTTCCAAATCAAGGTTATGAAATGTTACAAGAGCATTTACTGAGGCTTTGACGGATGATTTTGAAGTCTTATAACAAAATTCATTACATACAGCCCCAATAAATAGCGTTTCGTCTTTATTTCCAATATGTTCGGATTTTTTTAATTTATTCTCAATTGAATATGGGAAACAATGTTGTTTAGAGTTTCCCGTATTATAATTTCCTGTTTTTTTATCAATACAAACAATACTCCCTTTGGAAATATGTTCCTTTAATATTTGCTCAAAGTCCTCATGAATACTTTCGATGTATTTAACACTGCCTTTTTCGTTACTTAAGCTCTTTTGCTCCTGACCCTTTAAGCAAAATCTGTTTGACTGAATTAAAATCTCAGATGGAACCCGCCGAGTTGTATTTATTGGCTCTAATACAGTTACTGAGCAGGTTTTATCTGTTTCACACTTATTAATAAATTTTTCGAAATCTTTTGGCCAATTGATAGCTTGTTTTGGGTCGCCAATCATATAGACGGCAATATTTGACAAGCCTAATACTTCAAAACATCTTAGAGCATGGTGATCGAGATCTTGTACTTCATCAATTAGAATGCTATCCACACAAGTTTGTAAAAGTGAAATTACAAATTTTACCTTCGTTTTCTTTTTTTTGCTTTTATGCTTATTATTATCCTCATCAATAATTTGTTTTGCAATATCATAAACTCTTTCCGAATGGATGATGTTTTGCTCTTTTAAAGATTTTATTTTTTTAGCTTTGTATTGCGGTTTTTGACCAAGGTACATTATTGAGCATTTGTTATATTTTTCGCCTAACGTATACTGAGAGTAAGGAAAAATTACTTCATTAAGCAGGAAACTGTGTACGGTTTCAATGAATAGATTATTTGGAATAAACCCATTTCGTTTCTTAACTTCGAATTCGATCTTACTTTTGGCTGCATTAGTAAAGGTAAGGGCAAAGATTTTCTTTTCTGTGCATTCATTTTTAATTTGAGCAACGATTTTTTTAGCAAGACCATAAGTCTTTCCTGCTCCAGCACCAGCAATTTGTATTTCTATCATTTTAGTTTCTCTACTATTTCCATAATATGACTTGGAAGAACTAAATCGAAGGTTTTGTCTGGAGATAACATGGCATCACAAATCTTAAGCATACCACCTGTTTTATTGGCTTTCATGCTTTGCGCAACAGTATCATAATCAATTTCAGTACCAAATAACTCACTAAGGATTTTACAATTATCGCCGGCTCTTACGAAGTCATCCTCTAATGTGTATTCTTTTGTAGTACGCACCACTATATTTTCATTTTCTGCATCATATACATCATGATCTTCTTTGGCTTTTTGTTGGTTGTCGAAGTCTCTTACAACGCCGATCTTTTTTGCAGAATTATTTTTATTGATCCGTAACCAAATATCGAGAAAAGTTTTATATCCTTTATGGCCAATGCTAATGACCTCAACATTATTCAAACTATTAACTTTTGTTTGAATAAATGTATTTATCAACATCTCTTCACTTGGGCCTTCTACCAAAATAACTTTGTCAGCAAATAATAATTTGAGGATATCGAAATTCGGTCTTTTCCTAAGATAATCCAATAAATTTTGACTAACATCCGTCAAACTGATTGCTTCAGTCCCATTAAAAGCCACGACATTATTTATCTTCAGCTTATTAATCACGGTTGGATTATGTGTCGTGAGTATAGTCTGGAGCAATCGGTTACTCTTATTAACGCTTTTATATATGAAATCTGTAGCCAACTTAAGATTGTTGATACTAAGATGGGATTCCGGTTCTTCAATACAGCAAAGGTTAAAACTTTTTTGAGTTGATTTATAAAAAGCGAACAATAAAAAAATAAATACTAAATTTCTTTCACCAAGCCCCTTTTGGTACAAGAAATCATCACCATAACCTAACGTTATATTTGACAAAATATTTCTTAAATTTGGTAAGTTAGGAATACATTCAATTTGATTTATATAGTCCTTTAAGTTTTCGAAATCTGCATCGGATGACAATATTTTTTTAAAGGTATCTGTTTTTTCTATAGCAGCAAAGAATTCTGTATATGCTGAATTAATGTTATTTTTTTCCGAATCGTCTAAGGTGTTCACCAATAGTTTCGTCAAAATGTTATTTGCTTTCATAGAATTTGAATCTGAAAAATCATCTCTTTCAGCAGGAATAGTATTGATAACAACGTGTTTTAGATCATTGAAAGATATCTGCTTTTCATTATTACTTGAGATAATTTGATATTCATAATGCTCAACTGGTAAAGTGAACCACTTGCTTTCTTCAGAGGCATTACAATCTTTAAGCATATCCTTTACATTCAACAAGAGGTCTAAATCATTTTTTGGTTTATAATCATATCTTATCTCATAGCAGGGCTCTCCGTCTGCATCGGTTAGCCATTTATGTACAATCTCAGTCTCATAAAAATCTTTCACATCTTTGAACTGAATTGTAACAGAAACTTTTGGAATTTTTTTAAGCTGTATTTCTTGATCTTCATCTTCAATTATTGATTTGTAAAATATTTTAATGCAATTTGAATTGATATCTGGAACACTTAATCTTTTTTGATTGTAATCAAGAGAATTGTTACTTAAAGGTAAACTTAATGCACGTAGGAAATTAGTTTTTCCAGTATCATTTTCGCCTATAATGACTGTCAGTTTTGACAATTTTATTTTAAGATTATTAAAACCCCTGTAGTTCTTGATTGTTACATTGCTAATATACATATTGGGAAATCCTTAATTTTCAATGATCTTGATTACTCATTGCGGCAAATTCTACCAGGATCTTAATTCGAAATTTATGTTTAAAATAAATTAACAGCTCATAAAGGATAAAACAACTCTTTCCCCAGACAACTTGATATATATTAGTATGAAACCTGTTTGGTTTAACTCAATAATAAGTGCCCTTGTACGTAATGTTCTTTAATCCTTAATTGCCAACAATACAAAATTAAATCTTGATAAAATGCAATCTTTGAAATTGAAAAATTTGTCTTTTCAACCTGGACAGATGATAATTGCAAATACCCGGACTCTGGCTACAGTCCTTCCTTTTGAGATTTCAAAAAGGGGAGTGGACAATCCTTGTAACTGCTCTTTTTCTCAAAGATTTTCAAACCACAAGTTATGTGTATGCCACAATCATTGATTCATTCTGCAGGTACAAGAATTCGACATTTGGAAATTAAGCATTCATTTAGATCATCATCAAAATCTCAAATCCACAACCAAAGGCTGATCGGCGTGGTTCTGTGGTTCTTGTGATTCCTATTCTACTCAATTTTTTTAAAAAACTTTTATAATATTACAGTTTTTTTTAAAATGGGGGGAAAAATGATAACAGGAACCACAAGTTCACACCTGAGAACAAGAATCAACAACCTTATCCAGTTGACACATACGATGTCAAACAGCGTTGAATATTGCCCCCCTATAAGCGTCCAACCTTGCCCCTCCTCGACAAAAGCAAGCACCATTTTTGAAAACCAATCCGCCTATGGAAACTGGGTTTTTCAATAAAAACGCCTGCTGCTCGGATAAACTCTTACTGGGGTCAATATCACTCTGGCTGAGATCAAATTTGGATGCTGATTGATAAATTAGAGAAGGTCCCCAAGGCCAGAGGCCCTGTGGGTAAGCTGCTCAACCGCTGCTCCCAAAAGATTGGCGTGGGGGCTTGCCAGGGTAAACCAAGATCTGGCACGGGTAATCCCGGTGTAGACCAGTTCCCGGGTCAATACCGGACTCATGGTGTCCGGCAGTACCAAAGCCGTGTGTTCGAACTCTGATCCCTGGGATTTATGCACGGTCATGGCAAAAACGGTCTCCACATCCCTAAGACGAGAGGGCAGCACCCGTTTCAGTGAACCGTCGGCCATTGGAAAGACCACCCTCAGTCCATGGGTGCCGGGATTTCGCTCATCCGTCACATCAAGGACGATGCCAATATCCCCGTTCATCAGTCCCAGGCTGTAATCATTCCGGGTAACAAGGACCGGACGGCCGGGATACCAGCCCAAGGTCGACTGGATCAGTCCGGCTTTATAGAGTATGCCGGCGGTGATTCCATTAAGTCCTTCAACCCCCCAATCACCCCTTCGAAGAGGGGTCAAAAGCTGGAAGCGGTTAAAGCTGGAAAGAACAGCCCGAAGCCAGGCATCCTCCGACTCCCACTCCCCCGAACCTTTGGTAATTATCTCAAGGTAGGTTCGGTATCCTACCGGTTGGACCGTGTTCTTGACCTTGGCAAATGCCTTGGGGTTGCCGTCCAGCACCAGGCGCCGGAATCCAGGGTCTTCACAGGAATTTATCACAAGACGGGAGATGTCAGAAAACCCCTGGTCCCAGATATCATTCACCCGCCTTCCATCTCCCTGGTTGACCGATCTGGCAAGGGCGCCGATGCCGCTTTTTTCATCGAAACGGTGGCTCTTTCTCAAGACAACGATCTGCTGATCAAGGTCACTGCCGTGACCTGCGAATTTTGATAGGTCATAGCCGGTGGCCCCTTGGAGCCAGGCAACGGTTTCAGGGCTGTAACAGGGATTCCTTGCATTGGCACACAGGTCGCCAAGTACCGACCCCGCCTCCACCGAGGCAAGCTGATCCTTGTCCCCAAGGAGAATCAGCCGGGCCTTTTGCGGCAAGGCATCAAGCAGGGCGTCCATCATTTCAAGATCTATCATGGAGGCCTCGTCCACCACCAGAAGATCCACATGGAGCCGGTTATTCCGGTTATGGATAAAATTACGTGACTCAGGACGGGTTCCCAGCAGGCGATGAAGGGTCGAGACCTCTGTGGGCATCTTTGTCTGGATCGCTTCGGGCAGCCGTCCCATTGCCGTGCTGATGGATTCCGTAAGCCGGGCCGCAGCCTTACCCGTGGGGGCGGCAAGACGAATCCTCAAAACCTTACCCTGCTCCATGGCAAGTCCTTGAAGCAACCCCAGGAGCTGAACTACGGTGGTGGTCTTTCCAGTACCAGGCCCCCCAGAAATCACGCTAAATGCACGGGTTGCAGCAACGGCAGCGGCAATGCTCTGCCAGTGAATCTCACATTTTTCTTTTTCTTCAGGGCTTCTCAACTGGGCAAAAAGTCCGTCAAGCAGCTCTTCCAGGTTGTCGGGCACAGGCAGTTTCTCACCCACCCGGCAAAGGATCTCTTGGGCCACCCGTTGGGTATAGTGCCAGTACCGGCGCAGATAGAGGCGGCCCTGGTTCATTACCAGGGGTGTGTTGCCCGTGTCCGTCCCCACAAGAGCTGAAGCCTCAAGGCTGTGTTTCCATTCTTCTTCCATGATGCTGCAAAGCACTTCAGAGGGTTTCAGGATCATATCCTCCCCGATTTGCCCTTCGGGGGGAAGGGAAAGGGTTGCATCGGGGTCTTTTAAAACCCCGGCAAGATCAAGGCAGATATGCCCCCGTCCAAGCTGATGGCTGGCAAGGGCCGCCCCCAGCAACACCAGGGGGTCGGCATTCGGCTCCTGTCTGCTCAGGAACATCACAAAAGCACTATCAAGGGTCCGCAACCACCCACGACCCGTCCAGGTCTGAAGCAAATCAAAGAAATCAGCAGTGGTCATCATGGGTATCTCCTTCTTGAAACAGGTGATCCAGGGTGTTGATCAGTTCTTTTGGGGGTTTATCAACATAAACACCTTGGCCTGAGCTATTGACTCCCCTCAGGAACAGGTAGACCGCTCCACCCACATCACGGTCGTAGTCATAGTCCCCAAGCCTTGCCTTAAGAAGGCGATGCAATGCCAGAGTGTAGAGCACATATTGAAGATCGTACCGGTGCTCCAGCATGGCATCGGCCATGGCTTCCTTCCCGTAAGCGATTTCATTATCCCCCAGATGGTTGGACTTGTAATCAAGAACAAAATAGCGTCCCTGGAAACAGAAAACAAGGTCGATAAATCCTTTGAGCATACCATTTATCCGATCTTCCCTTAACACCGGCCGGATATTTCCCGGCAAAACAAAAGTTCCAACCAAACGGTCCAATACAGGGATATCCACCCTATGGACCTCGAACATGAACTCCATTTCAGCCCGGCACAGGCCCTGGGCAAGGTCCAACAATTTCATGGATGGCATGGTAGGCCCTGGGAGGGTGAGTTCAACCCGAACAAATTCCATTAGCCAATCGGTCAACACATCGGCCCACTCCTCCCATCCTCGCCGTTGACAGAGTTGAGTAACTTGGCTTAGTGTGGTGTCACGGTCCGAGCCAACCTGATCAAATCCTTGGGTAGCAGCCCGTTCCAGCATATCGTGAAGAAAGGTTCCGGGCTCAGGCCCTCTTGCAAAGGTATGGATAGAGCGGGTATTGATATTCACCTCGGGTGCAAGGCTCTCTTCAGTTGCAGCTTCCTGGAGCTGATCCTGGGGTGCACTATCCGGAGAGTCAACAACTTCATCCGAAGGGGTACCAAGAGAGACACTATGTTCGGGCATGGCAGCGCCTGTAAGAATACCGGAATAACTGGTGATCCGCCAATTGCGGGGAACCTTGCCGTTAAATGTCCGGGCCTGGGAGAGGGTCACCGTTTCTAAACTGGTGACAATGGTCTCGGTTGACGGTTCGGGCAGGAGTGTAACAGTCATATGTCCACAATCCCCCCTGAACTCGTTCAGGATCGAGGCAAGCTCGGATGTCTCGATCATTCTGTCTCCTGAAAGTAAATAACCAATACCGGATTGGTGAAGGTCGGTGGTTTCTCCGGATTTCTTGGTTATCTTGCCCATCACCCCGATACCGAGCCAGCAAGCGTACCTGGACCGGGTCAGGGCAACATAGAGCATCCTGAGATCCTCTGCCAGTCGCTCACGATCAGCCTGAGCAAGCTCCTCATCCCCCGGGTTCACAACCATTTTGACCTCTCCTTGATCGTCATGGAGCTTGACCATGGTAGAGTTGCGGGAAGTGAGCTTTCGAAAACTGCAGATAAAGGGCAGGAACACCAGTGGATACTCCAGCCCCTTTGATTTGTGGATGGTGACCACCCTTACCAATTCATCGTCGCTTTCAAGGCGCAGGATCTCTTCATCAACACCACTCTCGGAATGATCGATCTGGCCTGCCAGCCATCGGATCACCCCTTTCTCCCCGTCAAGGTTTGCGGCGGCTGCCTGGATCATTTCGGCAAGATGGAGGAGATTGGTAAGCTGGCGTTCTCCAAAAGGCTTTGACAAAAGTCGGGCACCCACATTGAATTCAGCGAGCAAATTACGCACCATGGGAAGCACCCCCTGGCTGCGCCAGATCTTTTGAAAATTTTTAAACCGCTCAAGTTCGGCCTCCCAAGCAAGCTCATCCCTGTTCAACCAGTCAAGGGTCTCCCAGGAAAGTTCCAACACCTGAGTTGCCAATGCCATTCGTAACACTTGGTCATTTGTGGGATCAGAGCAGGCCTGGAGAAGATAAAGCAGGGAAACAGCCTCCTGACTGTCAAATACCGAATCCCGGTCCGAGAGGTAGACAGATCTGACCCGCTTTTTTTCCAGAGCGTTTCGAATGGCACGGGCTTCCATACCGTCCCGCACAAGCACGGCAATGTCCGACGGCCGAAGGGGAGTAAGTTTGCCATCCTCCTGGCCGAACCCTGCCTGGCAGGGCAACGTCTGCCCAAGGTTCAAGAGTCGGACGATCTCACCGGCACCGGCCTCTGCCATCCGGGCAAGGTATCCGTCCGGTCCGTTCTTGGTAATGGGTTCATCCTGCTCCATCTGCCACAGGGTAACAGGAAAGGATTCTTTTCCTTCCACCACGAATCCCTCTGATCTTCCCTGGGCTTTAACCTTATCAAAGGGGATATCGTCCTTGAATAGGAATGCCCCGTCGGCAAATTCTGTGGCCCGGCCAAACATCTGGTTCACGGCAGCCACCATGCCCTGGGTGGAACGGTAATTCTTCTCCAATGTGTAGTGACGTCCCTGTGTATCCTTCCTGGCCCCAAGATAGGTGTGGATGTCAGCCCCCCGAAAGGCGTAGATTGCCTGTTTGGGATCACCGATCATGAACAGGCCTGTGTCCGGCTGATCCAGATAGATGGTGGAAAAAGAAGCATACTGCACAGGATCTGTGTCCTGGAACTCGTCGATCATGACAACGGGAAACTGATTTCGGATCACTTCAGCAAGGCGGGTACTCTCCGGCCGGGACAAGGCATCTCCCAAACGGGTCAAAAGGTCATTGAACCCCATCCTGGAAAGCCGGGCCTTTGCCTCAATCACCCTTTGATTGATGTTTGCTGCGGCATGGGATATAAGGGCCTCTTTGACATCAAGGGAGTTCAGGAGACCGTTCAATAGGTCAAGAGCGTCATAGGCGGGATGAACAGGCGGGTTCTTTTTCTTTGACACCCCGCTGGTAAGACCCTGGGTTGAAAATTTTTCCAGCACCTGGGGTTCCGGCAAGGGACCGGAACTATTGACCCAGAGGTCCAGTTGCACAATCCAGTTTTCCAGGGAGGCTTTTCGATACTTGTTGTTGTTCAGACTTTTGTCTGCCTGGGCCTTGATAACCAGATCCACTGCTTGTTTGAAGTCTGACATCCATACCCTGCGGGCCTCTTCAACAAATTGTCTTCGTTGTTCAAGCATCTCAAAGGGGTTGACACCATTCTTTTTTCCGGCATTGATAAGGGGCATGGCCTGCTTCAAAAGTTCCTGAGGGGTGGTGATTTTTGCCACCTCCTTAAACTCAGACAACACCTCCACTGTCTGGGGATAAAAACCGGCACGCCAAAAGTCACAGGCCGCCTCCTCCAGAAGATCCTGATCGCTGGGTGCAAGCTCAAGATCAAAGAGAGAAAGGCTGTCAAAAGCGTGTTGGCGAAGCATACGCTGGCACCAGGCGTGAATGGTATGGATAGCGGATTCATCCATCCACTGAGCTGCCTGGTCAAGGAGCATTGCCCTGCCAGGCCAGAGGTCCGGATCAAAATCGGCCCTGAGCCCTTGGAGAAAATCATCCCCCTCCCCATTGCCCCTGAAAAAGGCCGCTGCCTCGGTGAGACGGATTCGGATGCGCTCCCTGAGCTCTTCAGTGGCCGCATTAGTAAAGGTAACCACCAGGATTTCCGGCGGGATCAAAGGCCTTGAGAAACCGTTTTCTCCCCCATGCCCCAGCACCAGGCGCAAATAGAGGGCCGCAATGGTATAGGTCTTACCTGTTCCAGCACTGGCCTCGATGAGCCGGGAGCCGTGAAGGGGAAAAGTCAGGGAATCTAATGTTTCTGCCATAATTACACTTCCTCTCTCAGGGCACTTACTAAGGGTTCATACAATGTTTCACAAAGAATGGTAAAACGGTTGTCCATTGCCTGCCATAGGGCATCAAAGCTCGGGTAGGTCCGTTGTAGATAAATACTATACCCAAGGTCTCCTTTGGATCGGAAGCCGTCTCCCTCATAAGACTTTAACGCCTCAAGCTTGGCCTTTTCCTCACCTTTGGCTTTCAGGATATCCACATAGGTGATCCCGGTTTTTGCGGTTATTGGCAGAGGCTGATTGAGTCCTTCCCCCCAAAGCGCAATGATGGTCATGAGAATCTGCCTGGCCTTTGTTCTCTCCAGGGGGACAAGGGTTGCAATACCGTCCGGGGCCACCAGATGGCTTGCGAGGTCCATCCCCTGAGCGCAGCCTGAAAGATGCCTGACCCATAGAGGAACCAGGCTGTAGAGCCGAAATAACTTTCCCCCCTTGTCCATGATGGACTTTGGATAGAATTCCCACCGCCCGAACCGGGCTGAAGCATCCGGGGTAGCGGTTTCATGAAGCCGGTCAAGCCAGTCATCCAGGCTGGAGACCGTGGACAGATCAGGGTCAAGGGCAATGGAAATTTCCATGGGATCGCACTCAAGGGGCCATTGGGAACAAAGTTCATGGTGATAGTTGACCATAGAGATAATCGGTTGTTTAAGCTCTTTAGCAGCAAGCTTACCAAATCCTGCCATGGGCAGCTCCCCAGTGCGGGTGAGACGCTCAGCTTCTATTGTAATTGCGGTCTCCACGGCTTCAGGTTCAACTGAAAGCCCTGCCTCCAGAAGCTGGATACCAAGACCGAATGGAGCAAGAAAGTCCAGGGCAAAGGGTTCCTGGTCTTTACTCACCACGGAGACATCATCAAAACGGACAGCCAGGCGCTGGTTGAAAAAGTATTGCACGGGATTTTTCAAAAACCGGATTAGGGAAGTGAGCTGGAGGGTACCTTCAAACTGGAACGATTCCAGAGGTTCATCAACCATCTCAGGGGCCTCAAATTCAAGAGAACTACGCCATTCATGGGCGTAGGAGAACAGTTTCGGGCGATCCTTGAGAAAATAAGCGCTGCCAAAGGGCTGCAATGGATGAATGCAGGTGAGGTTATTGAGCAGAGGACTGTTCTTGTCATCCCCCTGACCTTCAAGCTGCCAACCAGCATCCAGGTAATCTCTTAGCTGACCCACCAGCACCGACGGCATACGTTCGCTGTTGTCCCTGACATCCCTTCCCACATAGGAGATGTAGAATTTTTCCCGGGCTGATAGCAGGGCTTCGAGAAAAAGGTAGCGATCATCCTCCCGCCGGGAACGATCCCCGGGCCGGTAGAGACCTTTTCCCGCCATGAGATCGAAATCAAGTGGAGGATGGCTCCTTGGAAAATCCCCGTCGTTGATTCCCAGAAGGCACACTACTTTAAAGGGAATGGCACGCATAGGCATGAGGGTGCCGAAGTTTACCATGCCGGCAAGAAAGCGCTGGGATATGCTGGACTCGACCATCATTCCAAGAAAAAATTCCCGTACCACGGCCAGAGTCAGCTCCTCTTCAAGCTCGGCCTCGTTACAGGCTTCAAGCCAGTCATCCAGGACCTGTTCCAAACGATTGAGGGTTAGTCGATCCTGGTTTCCCATGGGTAAAAAACAGTCCCTTGCAAGGTTCTGGATGCGCTGGCACCATTGCCCGGGAATGCCCGGTCGGCTCAACTCTTTCCAAAGGATATCCATCTCGTCAAGCACTGCTGAAAGAGGACCGACCAGGCTGGCTTCAAGCCCCCCCACCTCGTCATAGGGTTCTATGCCGTTCCAATCCTCTCCCTTGCCCACGGCATAGCCAAGGAGCATTCTTTTAAGACCGAAATCCCAGGTATTCTGGTCAAGACCTGAGGGCAGCCCAAAACTCGTGCGTTGGTCTGGGTTAAGCCCCCAGGAGATGCCGGCCCCCTCGATCCACTGGTGGAGCCTTGGCAGATCTGCCTCCCCCAAGCCGAACCGTTCTCTAAACGCCGGTACTTCCAAAAGATCCATGAGATCGCTGACAGCCATGCGGGAGTCGGGTAGATGTAAAAGCTTCTCAAGGGCCTTGAGCATGGGCAAGCTTTCCCTATTGGGCTTGTCCGCAATAGTAAAGGGAATAAACCTTGGGTCCATGGGCGACAAATTACCGAACACGGCCTCGATGTGGGGGGCATAGGCCTCAATGTCCGGTGTCATCACGATGATATCCCTGGGATTCAGGTCTTCAATAGTTTCAAAGCTATGGAGGAGCTGATCCTGGAGGACCTCCACCTCCCGCTGGCGGCTGTGAGCAATCTGGAAGCTGATGGATTGGTCGTTACCCTCAACCCATGGTCTCTTTTCCTTGTCATTGGGAAGGGGTTCAAGGTCGAGGATCGCCTGCTGAACCTGTTGGAGCAGCGTCCCCCCTGTTCCCGGCGCTACAAAATCATCAAACAGATCGATTTGGGCAAAATCCTTTTCATAGGTTTCAGGCTCGTCATAGCCGTAGAGCAACCCGATGTAGTCCCTGCCCTGCTTACCCCATGCCGCAAGAAGTGGGTTGGCGTATTGGTGGAGAAGCTCGGGATCAAGGGACTCCGGCATGGAGGCTTTGGCGTTATGACGGGCATGTTCGATCCGCAAAAGCTCCCGGTCTTCTATAATGTCGGCCCAGAAGTGACGACAGGGATTGTTGACGAACAGCAGCACCTGGCAAAGGCTGGAAACAGCCTGCAAGGCCTCAAGCACCTGTTTGGGCAAGGATGAAATGCCAAACACGATTACTCTTGGGGGCAAGGCAGCGGGCCTCTCTCCCTGGAGATCTTTGGTCTTTTGGAGAAAACGCTGGTGCAGGTCTGCACGGCCGATCTTTCGAAATTCATCCGGGACATCAGCCTTGAGCCGTCTCCACAGTTCTGCCTGCCATTTTTGTTCCTGGAGCAATTCAATAGGTTCCCCCCCGCCCTTCCTGAGCTGGTCTCTGCCATCAGCCCAATCCTCAAGCCAGTCGGCTCGATAGACCTGGTACTGATCATAAAGGTCCGCCAGGTGACAAGAGAGCTGATGGCGTTTGCGCTGGTCTTTATCCTGTTCAAGGAACCGGTTGAGCGGCAGAAAGGCGCTGTCCCCTAAAAGGGACGGCAGGATGCGGAAAAGCCGCCACACCAGCCTATCTTTGTCATAGGGAGAATCCACAGGGATTATGTCATCCCCCAGAACGGAACGATAAGCGGTCCAGATGTAGCGCCCTGGCAGTTGGACCTCAAGCCCTGCACTGATCCCGCAACCGTCGTCCGCCGCTAAAGCAAGCTTGAGCCACTGGGCCATCCCGTTGCTCTGGACGATGAACTGCTCAGTCTCGAACACCTTGAGGGGGTGTGCCTTTATCCAGCCCACAGCCACCTGTCTCAAGGATTCCAAATGATTGGAATGAATTATGGAAAGGCCGGAGGGTAACCCCTGCCTGCTATTTCTCCTTTGGGTCTCCATGGATCTCTCCTAAAATGGTTATGCCAGTTGAAAGGCAGGTCACGGTTTAAGCATCAATGCAGGGAACTTGTCCGATACGGGCTCAATCTATAAAGAAACCGCTTTTGTGTCAACCAATCAATCCAGGCCCAGGGCAATAAAGAGAGACTATTCACCTCGATGAATATCAAGAAAGTTGTCGGTGTGCCATGAAGGCTAAGCAGAGATAATCAAACTTATAGTGGATACAAAACACAGTTTTTATTTGACCTACAAAGGCCGTTTTTCTTGACAATCATAAGAAGGTTTTATTTGAGGGCAGTTTTTTGAATTTCAAAGAAGGTATTTTGGGAAACAGATAGCGGAACAGCCGAGAGTGCTTTGGAGTAACATCGGAAGGGTGTTTCTGTCGCCCTTGGAATCTTTGTTACTCTACCCGGACATCAAGGTTGTATTCATGTCTATTATACAGGGAAAACTTGTTTGGCGCAAATATCAAGCCTTTTGTCTTCTGAGGTCAATCTACTTTGATTTTGGCAAGCATAAACAGGATTAAAGCCACAAGTTGCGTCATAAGAAGCCCGTGAGCATGGGTTAATGGATATCTATGCGTTTGTCTATGGCTACCATTGATTCTTGCTTGTCGGCCTTCTGTGGTTAATCGAAGGCCTTTCTTGTTTTGTTGGTCAATCTTTGATTTTGACAAATATAGCTTTTTTGCAAAGCCACAAGTTGTGTCATAAGAAGCCCGAAAGTATTGATTGGCTGACATCTGTGCTTTTATTATGGCTACCTTAGTTTTTTATTGTATGGCTTATGTGGTTAATTGAGCCTCTTTCTTATTTTCTTTGATGCCCAGGGGGTTTTTATTGCCAGTGAATGTCGTGCATTTTTCTTGGTGGTCAGAAGGTTTTGTTTGGTAGCCCGGGAAATGTGGTAAAAAAAGGGGTGTGTTTTAATGGTGATCTTTAAGTGGATGTTTTAGGTAGCCAGAAAGTGTGTATTGGGGGTGTTAGTTGGGTGACATGAAAATGTCTGTGGAATACTAAGATCTCGAACAGCGGAGAGTGCTTTGGAGTAACATCGGAAGGGCGTTTCTGTCCCCCCTAAAATTTTTGTTACTCTACACGTTACTGTCAACCCTAAATGAACGCAGGTAAAAAGTTCTTGTCAACCCAATCCCGTTGTTACTGTCAACTTTTCCTCTTGAAATCTCAAAAAGCTGTAGGCACCTCCAAGGTGCCTCTGAGGTGCCTATATGTTTTATAGTTAGGCACCTCCAAGGTGCCATCAAGGTGCCTTCAAGGTGCCTTCAAGGTGCCTCCAAGGTGCCTTCAAGTTGCCTCCAAGGTGCCTTGGAGGTGCCTATCTTTTATTTAAAAAGATTGAAAAAACTTGATTTTCCATGCCCCCTACTGCCAGTAAGTGAAACAACTCGACAGCTTGTTCCACGCTGTGTATACTATACAGTAAAGCCCGTAAGTATCCGATATAACAGAACAAATCTCTTAACAAGGGCCTCTGAAATCATCTATGTTTAGGCAACGACAACTTAAACAAGGAGACCATTGATGCTTCAGGTTCAATCTAAATGCCTGCTTTGCAAGAGCAGCCCCAAACAAGCCTTTTACAACCTCGTCCTTGCTGGCACTAAGGTCTTGAAGGTTTCTGGTACCACATACCCCATAGGTAGAATTCTTGATAGACGAGTTTTTAATTTCCAGAGTCCTGGAGAGGCAGAGAAATTCTATTCTAAGAAGATCCGGGAAAAAGTCCAGGGAAACCGGGAAAGAGTCTATGAGGATATCGATTTCTGTTTGGAGAAATCAGGGACTCGTATGAGAACCATACCTATTCCGGTATAATATCATCTTTTTTTGGAAATCAAAGGGATTAAGAGCCCTTTTCTCTCTTGTTTCCGAGTCCAATTCCTGGTCTTCTTATAAGAGATGATTTAGAAATCCTAAAATTAGCTAAGTAAAATTTGCCGTATAATACTATTATTATTGGTTATTTCATTGATATATGTTACAACATATGTCATATTCATTCTATGAAAAATACTTATACGCTAAAACAAATCACCGAAATCCTTAAGGTTAAACGAAATCGTCTTCAACAATGGATGGAGAATGGATATCTTACACCGAGTGTTGTGAAATCAAATATCCAAGGTGAACGAAACATCTGGTCTTTTTCGGATATGGTTAGAATCGCATCTTTTCAGCAACTTCTGAAAAATGGGTTATCACGAGTCGGCGCTTCCGATATACTTGGCGCAAAACATATTTATATGGAAGTCGATGGCCAGCAGACAAAGAAAACAAAACCTTGGAAAATCATAGATTCAGTTGACCTTCCATTAAAAACACATCCTATTTTTGTTTCTCTTCGAAATGATGAAGAACAAAGATGTGTTTGTGTGCTTTTCTCAGAGAAGAGCAACACAGCTCATGTGAAAATCATACTGGATTCTTTAGGGTTCGAATGGCAATGGATGCTTTTCTTTGATGTAGGAGAGATCCGGGATCGCCTGGCGCTCGAATTAGGGTGGAGCACTGAGATGGATGGAACAGGTTCCGCAAATTATGAGCCCTACCCTGCCCCATAATTTGCGGTTAAGATTTTATTCCTTGGGCTTGGGCTCTTTGATCTTGATGGCCACAAACTTCCCGCCTTTATTTTTCTTAACGAGGCCAGCTTTCTTCAGGTGAAACATATTATTTGATATTTGTTTCCCGGTAAAGCCTGTCAATTTCATGATCCCCTTGGCATCTATGCCGATCTTTCTGGATTGTATGGCTTCCAGGATTGTGTTCTTGACTACCCCTGGCTTTGCTTTAGGTTCAGGAGCCTCGGAAGCGGGTTCTGTACTTACAATAGTTTCCGGACCCTGAGGGGTTTCATCTTTGACAGGCGTTTCTTTGACAACCTCTCCTTGATTAGGCCCTTCAGGGTCATCCCCTTGCTTCACAGGGGCATCTTTAACAGGTTTGGCCAATGCCAATAGTACCTCAAAAAAGTTTCTGATTGGCGACTGTATAAGCTCAGCAAGTTCCTTGTCCAATTCCATTGTAAAATTAATCTTCATACTGTCCCCTTATATATTAATGATATTGTTTTCGTATCATTGTGTTAATGGGAAAACAAGGGAGAAGTTGACTCAGAATGCTGTTGGGTTCCCACCCTGCCCTATGATTAAAATTTTAAAACTTGATCGCCCTGGGGTTTATATTTTTCTGAAAGCCTGGGAAACATTTTTTGTCTGACATACAAATCATCAAGGCAAGACCGATCTCCTTCCGGATCTCTTGCTTGCCCTTTTGCTAACCGAGGGATATCAGATATCCATGCTGAAAATAAAAAGCGAACTGCCGAAGCTAAGAGGGTCAACAAAAAATATATGGCAGAGTGGGGGGGGGGGCTAAAGCGAATTGGGCAATAGCTGAGCATAAATAGGTACCTGGAAAGCGAAGAAACTTGCATTAGATATGAAATGCAGAACAATAAAGGATGAACTCCCAATAGAATGTTCTTTTAATCCATGCTGTTTTTTTCCGTAACAAATGCCTCTCTCCAGTTGGAATTGGTAACTATTATGGAAAAAAATCAAACAAATTTTCAGTTCAATCAACTTTATCAAGTCTGTGAAATAAATTTAACAATATTCCTTGCAAATTCTTCCCCGCAATCTTCCTGGAGAAAATGCCCACCACCTTTGATGGTAATGTGTTTTTGATTTTTTGCCCCTGGGATTAGTTTTTGGAACATACGTTCACCACCTTGAGTAATAGGATCACTGTCACTGAACATGGTAATAAACGGTTTTTCAAATTTGGATAGGACTTTCCAGGCATTGCGGTTCGCTTGTGATGCTGTATCATCCGGGGTGATGGGGACAAGAGAAGGAAATATACGAGCTCCTTCTTTGTATGTATCATCCGGAAAAGGCGCATTGTATGCTGCAATTACATTTTCTTTTAAAGAAGTCTTGCACCCCATAGTAATAATACTGCCAATATCGAAGTCCGGCACTCCTATTGAAAATTTACGCCAAACCATGAAAGCTTTCGATGCTGGTGTGTCTCCGGTTGGTAGCCATGTGTTGGCAACAACAACCCTATGGAATTGATCTATATTTTGGACCAGCAATCGCAATCCGATTAAACCACCCCCAATCCTGACAAACGAGCGTAACTCCCTGTAAATGCATTTTGTCAAACCATGCCTGCATCCAGTCAACATGACGTTCATATGTGTAATTTCCCCGGTCTGCCGGTTTGTCCGAACGACCAAATCCCACTAAATCTGGCGCAATGGCTCGATACCCTGCATCAACAATGATAGAAATCATGTCTCGGTACAGATATGACCAGCTTGGTTCTCCATGCATCAATAGAACAGGCTCCGCATCAATTGGGCCTTCATCAACATAATGTATTCTTAACTCTTTACCTTCACCATCTGGGATTTTTATATAGTTTGGATTAAATCGATAACCGGGAAGATTTTTAAATGAGTCATCAGGTGTTCTTAAAATTTTCATCCTCAATTCTCCTTTTTAATCTGTAAATCCCTTTTCGGACATTTTTCCTGCATTTGTAAATTGTGCCATACCTGTTTTCATTTTTCTAAAATCGTTTTTTGTGTAAAAATCTTCTTTCCCCGGAGATGCATACAGGATTATATTGCACTGAAGTAATTTGGATATAATATTTTTTAAAATTATATTTCCCAAACCTTTTCTTTGAAAATCAGGAGCAACAGCCACATCATAGATTGCAGCTTGATAAGCACCATCAGAAATAGCTCTGCCGAATCCAATCATTCGATTTCCATAGTATATAAAAACAGTAACATAACTATTTTCAAAAGCTTTCTTATGCAAGCTTGGCTCATGATGCCCCATCCCGACATCTTTTAGGATATCAGCAACAAGGTTCCAATCTACTCTTGAACAATCGAATTTAACCTCTATATCCATAAAAACTCTTCATCCTGTAATGGTGATTTTGTTGGATCTGGATAATTGACCATATTTAATAAAGTTCGAAATTACAATCATTTTCAAACTTCATGGAATAACAAAAAATGACCTGGTGGGTGTGAGTATTGATAGTGGCATAATGCCATGATATTTTAATGTTTGATTAAGAAATGTAAATTTGTGATTCTGTGGTTCTTGTGGTTCCTATCTTACTCAATTGTTTAAAAAACTTTTATATTTATTATAGTTTTTTTAAAATGGGGGTAAAAACGATAACAGGAACAACAAGATCACACCTGAGAACAAGAATCAACTTTAAAGCCATGTCTGTGGAAAGCATAAAGTCCGGCAATCGACAAGATTATCATATTGCAGTGGGTGGCCAACATCAGGCCATTTTTTTTGTGGTTAAAAGTTATTTCTTTTGGCCCCCCTACCCTTTTTTCTTCACTTATAGTGATTAAATCCGAAACAAGAAAAACCTGTTGAAATTAGAGCTTAATTTATCATAAATGGTGTCTCATTTCATTGACACATTCCGGATGAGGAATGACAAAAAAAGATTTATTCTCCAATTATTTTGATCAAAACACGTTTTTCCTTCTACCGTCAAATTCACCATAAAAAATCTGTTCCCATGTACCGAAATCAAGCTTTCCTTCCGTGATTGCAACAACACTTTCTCTACCCATGATCTGTCTTTTCATATGGGCATCTGCATTATCTTCACCTACATTATGTCTGTATTGAGACACTGGAGCATGGGGAGTTAATTTTTCAAGCCATAGGTCATAATCATGGTGCAGTCCTGATTCATCATCATTAATAAATACAGAGGCTGTTATATGCATTGCGTTGATAAGTACAAGTCCTTCAGTGACACCACTTTCATCAATGCATTCTTGAATATCAGGCGTGATGTTGATAAAAGCCCTTCTTGTTGGAATCTCAAACCAGAGTTCGTTTCTATATGTTTTCATAAAATTCATTCCTTTTTATTAAAATTTTAGTACCGGAAAGTGGTGAATAAAATCTTGGTCAATCCATCAACAATTCCTGCAGTGCCGTTTGTCTTTTACTGATATCTTGATTTTTCACAGCCATAGCAAGTGCTCGTCGTGTACCAACAAATATTGCCAGCTTTTTTGCCCTGGTAATTCCTGTATAAATCAGATTCCGAAAGAGCATTTTAAAGTGCTGTGTAATGACTGGAATAATAACAACTTCAAATTCACTCCCCTGAGATTTGTGTATGGTAATAGCATAAGCCAAATCGAGTTCCATGATATCAGTTTGTTTGTAATGAACTATTCGATTATCAGGATAAAAGGAAACGGAACAAGTCAAATCTATATTATCAATATCTTGAATAATGCCTATGTCACCATTAAAGACACCCAGGTCATAATTATTACGCCGGTGAATTACCCTATCTCCAATCCTGAATATTCTTTCCCCAACTTTTAATTGTCGTTTACCTTCAACAAAGGGATTTGAAGTTTCTTGGATCACTCTGTTTAAGCTGATTGTACCAAGGCTCCCCCTGGTCATAGGAGAAAGGATCTGTATTTCACAGTTACCATAATATTTGGGTATCCATTCCTGGTATAACTTTCTGACAACATCCAAAGCTGAGAATCCATAATGAAGAGAAGACCAAGGATGAACTTTTTTTAGGATTGAAAACAATTCTTCAATTTTAGTTTCAGCCTGATATACTTTGTCCAGATTCACATGCTCAAATTTTTTAGGTATCGTTATTTCAGTTTCATATGGAATAACAGGTTCCTGGACCCTAAACTCAAAGAAATCAAAGCTATCAGAATCATTAGAAATATTGTTTTCCAATTCAGTTTGTTTTAGATTATAAAATCTTTTAACTCTTGAAATAAAACTTATCTGCTCTTTAGTGGCTTCATCTGAATCAAGGAATAAACAATCTGTTTTTTCTTTCCATATTTCAGGATTTTTGAAGGGTGATTTAATCCAAGGTATCTCCCCTTTATTAATCTGGTGAGCATATTTAATGATAAGAGATTCTTGTGCTTGCCTAAAGATCTTTGTTAAAAGAAAGCAGGGAACGGATTCAGAAGCAATTATATCTTTTATAACATTACCAGCACCGACAGAAGGTAACTGGTCAGCATCTCCAATGAACAAAACCTGAGCGTTTTTAGGAACAGCTTTTAAAAGAGATGCCGTCAAATTGATATCAAGCATTGAACATTCATCAACAATTAAAAAATCTGTTTTTAGAGGTGTCTCTTCATCGCTTTTAAATTTACCGCCTTGCCACCCTAATAATCTGTGGATTGTCTTTGATTCTTTTCCAATGACCTCCATCATCCTTTGGGCAGCTCTACCAGTTGGCGCTGCTAAAAGGACCTTTAATCCCATTGCTTCAATCAATTTAACTATGACAAGTGTGGCTGTTGTTTTACCGCATCCAGGACCACCAGTAAGAATAGAAAATTTTTGACAAACTATTTCTTTAGCAGCATCAGCTTGCTCATCACTCAAGGATATACTTTTTGAGTCACAATATCGGGATACCCATTTTTCGACCCTATCCTTATCAACTTTAGGAGGTTTACCAATATCAGAGATCCGCTTTGCCACATAGAGTTCATCAAAGTATAAAGATTTTGAATAATAGCATCGTTCCGTAATACCGTTGTCCTGAAAAAGATCTCTAACCATGAGCAACTTTTCTGTTTCCATATACTTCAATAGCTCAAGCAGTTTATCTGACAGGTCCAATTTTAATAATTCTTTGACTTCTTTATCAATTTGAGATGCGGTCAGATAACAGTGCCCAAAATTTCTACTCGCAGCAAGGACATGTTTTATACCCGCCAATATTCTCTGTTGACTGTCGGGCTCAAGTCCAATACTTAAAGCGACCTTATCAGCAGAAAAAAAACCAATGCCATAAAAATCATTGGACAAGCGATAAGGATCTTCAGTAACCAACTTGACGGCATCATCGCCATATTCTTTATAAATTTTAACTGCAAATAAAGTACTGATACCATGAGATTGTAAAAACATCATGACTTCTCGAATTGCTTTATGCTCAGTCCATGCTTCACTTATCATATCAAGTTTTTTCTGTGCTATCCCTGGTACTTCTGTCAGTCTTTCAATATCTTTTTCGAAGATATCGAGTGTTTGCTTATTGAAATGTTTAACAATCTTTTTTGCTGTTTTAGGACCGACCCCTTTAATAAGACCAGAACCAAGATATTTCTCCAGTGCAGCAGCAGTCGCAGGTTTATTCTCTTTTGCTACCGTTGCTTGAAACTGCCGACCATATTTTGGGTGAGTTGTCCATGACCCTTGGAATTCCATTGTAGCACCGGCGAATACTTTTGTTTGATGAACAATGACGGTTTCTTGACCTTGAGGATTATTAAAGGGCATTACTCTGAGAATAGACCATCCATTATCAGGATTGTGAAAGGTGACTCGATCTACAATACCTTTTAGAATTTCATTAATAACACCTGTTTGATTGACAGCTTGTGGTCTCATTAAAAATTAAGAGTTTCCTTTAGTTTTCATAAGCGGAAGTGCCCATTTTTCAATAATGTGATCTATAAGCATTTCATGAGATTCCTCTTTCATATTTCCAACACACTCAATGAAAACATCAAATATATCTTTTGACTCTTCTTCAGAGAGCCCTCCTGCTTCGAGATATTCAAATAAATATACAAAAAGAACAGCAAGCTGATTCATGGGTGACTTCTCATTTAAGGTTTTTTTTCTTAAGTCACTGCCCATATTTTTTTCTATATTATTATCATTCATGCCATTCTCCCAGTTTCTTAGACCATCTGCCTGCCCCGGATTCAATTCTTGACAATACTATGCTATTAACATTAAATTCGACAAGAAAATTTATAAAATAAACCAAATAGGAGCACCACCCAAATTGACCTGTACCAAAACAACAATCATTGAAAAAATCTCAGAAGAGATTGAGCAGTCACCCTCAGAAGCAAAAGACACAATTGAACACCTCCTTGAAATCATGAAGTCCACCCTGGCATCCGGAGAAGATGTTATGATATCAGGATTTGGTAAATTCCAGGTTAATGAAAAAGCACCACGGAAGGGAAGGAATCCAGCCACTGACGAAGAAATGATGTTGAGAAAAAGACGGGTTGTGACGTTTAAATGTGCAGGAATTTTGCGGGATAAGCTAAATGACGAACTCAATTGAAAAACATAGTTGATCCAAAATCATATGGCCTACCACCCAGAACCGTCTTAATGAAAATGGGACCTGAAGAATTCATCCTTGTTATCAACAGAAAAAGCAGAATCATCATGAAAGATGCATTAATAATTCTAAAAAAGGTTGAAAAAATAAATAAGAAAGTGCCGAATGCTTCGGTTTTTCTGGAAACAAATGCTCCAATTTGCAGCAAATCAATCAAATTTTTAGAAGAGAATAATGTGGAAGTTTTGAAGAGTGACATATGAACGAAACCCTATCAAATGCAGAGAGTGTATAATGAAAAATTATTCAAAAGCGATATTATTCATTATTATCATTTTAAGTTTTAATAACCCTTGTTTAGCAAATCCGCTATCAAATATCATGTCACTATTTCAAAGAGACTTGATAGTTGATGTGTTATACAAAAATCATAGAAATCTTATTCAAGGCAGTGAAGTCTATTTAGCAGGAGACTTAAAAGACCAAAAGATTTTAATAGGGAAGGTAAAAAAAGTATCTTTGGTTGAATCACAAATGTCCAAAGTTGAAATCCTTATTGATAAAAGATATAAAGAACAAATATATGAGACCACACTATTTGTTTTGGTGAGCAATATTTTTTCAAAAAATTCAAATGCATACATTGTTGCTATATCTCCTATAGAAGCATCGAATGAGACACTTTTGAAATCAGGATCTTCAGTGAAAGGAATTACCTTTGTAGAATATAAGATTGCTACTGCTGCTGAAGAATTAAGAAAGGTAATGAATCGTATTAAAAAACAAAATGACGAAATCATGAGTCAACTTGAAGAATATATCGATACTTTTAACACTGAAGAATTCCATAAAAAAATAGATGAACTTATTAATCAAATTTCACAATTTTCAGCAGAACAAAAAGAAACCTTTAAAAAAGAAGTTTTACCTGCACTCAGAAATATGTTTGATTCGGTAATGAAGCAACTTGAAGAACAAAATAATATGAAAGAATCAAGGGATTTAGAAAAACGATTAAAGAAAATTGAAGACATGGTTGATGTTTAATTTGGGAATTTTCACCTTTCCCAAATAATTCCAAACTGTATACCGCATATCCGGTTGGAAGAAAAAATAGTGAAATGTATTGTTTGGTAGAGAAGTCAGTTAAGCATATTACCCTTTTTCAGGAGAATCTAAATGAAAAGATCAATAGGGGCAAAAACCATTGTTTACCCGGCACCTGTCCTAATAGTCGCTACATACGATGAAGATGGGAAAGCCAATGCCATGACCGCTGCCTGGGGTGGTATCTGTTGTTCCAAACCACCATGTGTAACCGTGTCATTGCGTAAAGCCACATACAGTTATGATTGTATTGTTCAAAGTAAGGCATACACCTTGAATATTCCATCTCAAAAATATGTTAAAGAGGCCGATTATTTAGGTATGGCCACGGGTAAAACCGAAGATAAGTTCAAGGCCACGGGGCTTACGCCAGTGAAAAGCGATGTGGTCAACGCTCCGTACATTGAAGAATTTCCTTTGATATTGGAATGTAAACTCCTTCATACTTTCGAGATAGGATTACACACACAATTTATTGGTGAGATAATTGATGTTAAGGCAGATGAGTCTGTTCTCAACGACGACGGAATGCCAAATATACAAAAAGTTAATCCAATTATTTATGCGCCATCATGCCAGACTTATCACGGTATAGGTGACAAACTTGGGGATGCATTTTTTATTGGAAAGAGTATAAAACCCGGGAAATAAAATATGAGGACAAGATATCTGTCATTGCGAAGTGAATGATCAAATCACCAAAAACTAAACTTACAATCAAGTATTAGTATCCGAAAGTTGAGTAGGTTAATAAATTCCAGCTATAAACAACTGAAATGAATCATTGACTGACAATGAAAACTATTAACCGAACCGCAATAAGCATCAAGCCGAGACAACCATACATTGACTGGAAAAATAGTTTTAATAATGGTGGTCCAAATTTTTGAATCCAGCAATAGGAGTGGTGGTTAACAAACTAACAATTATTAAAGCGATGCTTACCGGAATATTTAACAAATCATATGAACTGGGTGACGTTGATGATTCCTATTTTATTAAAATAATCAGAACTGGAATAGAAAAAGCTGAAGAAGTTGACCCTGCTATCTGCAATGAACTGTTCGAGCACGCCATTGAAGAATACACCAAAGTCTGGATGAGATGTGCAGAAGAAGACGAAGATGAGTTTGATGAGCAAGAAGAAAGAGAAGAAGCAAGAGAGACCTTTCTGGAATATTATTATGAAGATGAACTTTGAGTATTGGTCATTGCCAATTGGTAAAATTTTAATAAAAATTGGAACCTGCTAAATAAGAGGAAAATATGACATTCCAAACAACACCGACAGGATATGAAAAGACAATCCTTTCAGATCTTCAGGTAGCCTGGAGTATTTTTCGTGAGGCAGTAGCAGATCTGGCGGTTTTATGGGTGCTGGTGATGTGCTGTTTCATACAGACGAGGCAATGAGTTGGGAGGTCGTCAGGAATTTAAGACTTATGCCGCCCCTAATACTGATAATTCGGAATCTCTGCACTCAAGGAAACGCACCTGAAGAAATTTTGCAGTGCCTTAATGTAATAAATGAGATCCTTGAAAAAACTTTTAAAATATATCCGGAATAGATAAATGGAAATCTGCGTTTATAGAAAAAACAGTCAAGCACCAGAAAAAAAGAATAAATATGGAGCCCTATTATTGCTTGGATTGGGGATTTCAATTTAAAAACCAGAAGACATTCAAGAAACCAAGCAAGTTTCCGGAGTGCAAAGAGGAAGTATTCCCCGGCGGTGGAACTTGCTCATGACCTACGGATTAGAAGTCAGATAGCCGCCATTTTCACACATCCTTGAAACACGGCAATCCCCTTTAAATCCGGCCTTTTTGAATTATGCAATTTTACACAGAAGTGCTTATTTTGTTGATTTTGGATAAAAAGCGCAAGACTAAGCGCAAGACCTGATACTCAAAAGAAGAGGCTTAACCTGGGCTCCAATTTTTCGGGGCAGGATTATGATGACCCTTCCCCTATGAAGTGGAATTAAAGTTACGCTATCTAAGAAAAACTGATATTTATCGGTCCGTTTTTTTGGCCCAAGTCCTTCATCTGAAAAACCACAGCCATTTTTTCATATCTATTTTACAACCATGTCAATAAAAAACACTATTTTTTGATAAAAAATTACCCATATATAACTCTTATGACCGTATGGGACTAATGTTTTCCATAAATTTTGACTAAATATAACCACTTTGGGATGATAAAAATGATTGATTATTTTTTATTATATCTGTATATCATCCTGAACTTATGGCCAAACCTGTTGTGAAGCAGGGACGGAAAGCCACGGATCTTTTAATTAAAGATAGCCGGGTTGCAATGTTATAATAATTAATGAGTGCAACCCGGTGGCCTTAATAATAGGTCTCCGGGTTTTTTATTTGGTCGTGTTAGTTTTTACTTTAAATTAAAAAAGAAATCACAAAACTATTCGGCAATAAAGGACTCATAGATCTCAGAAGATTTATCCTTTCTGGTGGATGAAAACATAAAGGTATTGTACCTATCTAACATCTAATAACCACATACAAATAAAGTTGAAAAAGTACTGAATATTAACCGAGTCTGACTCATGCTTAATAAAAATCTAAATATTTTTAGGAGAAAAAAAATGAATGAATCAACTATTCAGCAGGAAATTGAGATAACAAAAGAGGATAAAAACATTGCGGTACTTACATGGATAGGAACCCTTGTGCTAACATTTATACCACCTTTGATTATTTATCTTATCAAAAAAGATGACGTTTATATTCAGGATCAAGCAAAAGAGGCTCTAAACTGGTCCATAACTGCGTTTCTCGGATATGTCATCTCCATGATGTTAACGTTTGTAGTGATTGGAGTGTTTATGATCCCTGTCGTGGGTATTTGCCATCTGATATTTTGTATTATGGGCGGTGTAGCTGCATCCAAAGGCAAAACATTTCGGGTCCCGTTTGCAATACGCCTTATTAAATAAAGATAGCCGGGTTGCAAACAAAATATATAAAAATAATGCAGCCGGGCTTTTTTACAAAGTCCGGCTGCATTATTTAATAATTGAATTAATTTAGAAAGGACGTTGTTATGACAAAATCTCGTTTTATTCTCACTTTGTGTCTTTGTTTTTTTGTATTAACCGGTTGTCAGACCATAGAGAAACAAGTTGCCTCTATGCAAGAGCAAATTGAGACTGCTGTTAATTCTTATACAACTGTGCAAACGCATGAGACAAAACAAGAAAATGAAAAGACAGAATTTATAAAAACAGTAAAACCAACTGAATTAACTATAAAGGACACGCCACTGTATAAGCTCTTTGAAAAATACCCATACTATGATGACAGCACGACTTATCCGAGGGTAGCTTTGTCAATGGCAATGCCAAGAACAATAAAAACAGTAGCTCCAAAATATAAAGTTACGTCCAGTGGCACCGTCAATGTAGGGGAACTGAAAACTATTGATCCAAAAGATCAAAATGAATTTGTGATCTTGAAAGGACGTTTAAATAACAACACAGCTAAAATCCTGAATGGGTGTTATGTTTTTGAAGGTGTAATCTGGCATTCCTCTACAAAAAGTGAAAAAATCCCAGCATTCGCCTATTGTCTTTCTGACAGTACCCAAGATCTTAAAGAAAGCTATTATAATAGTAGTGGTGCATACGAAAATATGCTGATAGGCCTTCATAGCCCAAGTTTCTCTGTGAAAAATACTGGCTATAGACGCACTTTTGGGCCTACCCCACCGAAGGATGCTATCGATGGAAAAAAGGCGGATGGCTTTAATAAAGCCTTCAATTTTTATGTACTTAAACAGCTTATCTTGGATTCTGGATATGAATATGACAAGAATGAAGATTTTCGTATGTGGATCGTAGATATTAAAGAGGACGAAAGCCTGTAAGACTTGTTTCCAAACTTATTAAATACCAATAGTTAGCTTGAAGGTATTTTGGTATAGCAAGGGAAATCAGGTTGTTTCCAATAAGGGTCTGACTTTGTTTATTACAAAGGGATCGAATGGTAATCCGATTTCTGATGTATCTTGGACAGATGCCAAACATCCCAAAATTTTTCCTGGCGTATCATTAACAAAAGCGTGGTGCATCAAAATTATCAATGGTGGTTTTTTGTCAGAGTACACCCTCAGAATGTGCAGGCACATATTATGGACCTGCACCAATGTACCCGGAACCCAAAAAGCCAGAGGCAAGGACTCCGGCCCTATTGGAAATCTAAATTTGGTTTTATAAATTCTAAACAAAAAAGCCCCAGGCATATTTCACGCTGCCCGGGGCTTTTTTTTGATTAAAACAAAGGAACATGGATGAAACTCTGGCTGTGTAGAGTTCCACAAAAAAATGTTTTGTATTCAGCTATTTAACGATCTAAGGAAAAATACAATGAACAAAAAACAAATTACAGGCATTAGCATCGCTGTGGCTTTAATCGCCATTTACTTTGGGATTAAAATGTACGCATCAAGTGTGGCAGAGGGGAAAGTAAACGAATCCATAGCAAAGGTTACTAATTTTGCCGATATTGATTACAAGAGCGTCAGTGTTGATTTGCTTGGGATGGATGTAAGGATTTCTGACATTCTTGTTTCTCCTGTGAACGCTAAAGAAAAATTAAAAATTCACGAAATTATAATTCATGACATAGATAAGAACGCTGACATTCCAACTTTTTTATCTATGTCATGTAATGGGATTGAACTAAATATTAAAGACCTCGGAGAAGAGGCAGAAGGACTTAGGAATTTAGGCTACATTGACAAGATGATCGTTAATCTAAATGTTGAATATTCTTATGATAAAGAGAAAAAAGAAATAAATATTAGCAAGATAGGTATAGGTGCAGATGAAGCAGGGGAGATCAGTGTTAGTCTTCGTTTAGGAAACATTTCTCTTAATCCAAATGAAATAGTTGGTCTACTTTTTAATTTTCAACAAATCATTTTCCACGAAGCCAAGATTGAATATAAAGACGAGTCCTTATTCGAACGTTTTATAAAGCTTAGAGCCGAAGAACAAGATTTAAGCATTGAAGATTTTAAAAAATCTATAATCCAAGACATCGAAATTGAAATTGAAAATGCAAATGACGATTTAGCTAAGGATTCGTTGGGTGAGATTATGGAGTTCGTTGAAGATCCTGAAGAACTATCAATTACGGCATCTCCTTCAAAACCACAACCTTTAGGCAGGCTTATGCGTATCGAACAACTATCTAATGATATCTTTAGGTTGCTTAATATAAAAATAAAATCATAGGAATATGGTCCAATCAACGTACAACCTTGACCCACTTCAACAAAAAACAAGTATCATCGTTGAAATCCAATACAATTATGGGCACTGGGTTTTTCAATAAAACCACCTATTGCTCAGATAAACGCCTACTGGGATCAAAGTTGGACGCTGATTGACATTAGGAGATAAAAAAACAATGGCATATAGCAAAAACATAGCTCGGGGCACTAAAATGAAATGTAATTTTATTTTAGTTATAGTGTTGGGCTTTATTTTGATTATGGTTTCCGGCTGTATTAGCTTTAAGCAGACATCCAAATCTTCAAATTCAGCTTCGTATCAAATGGAATTAGGCTTGATCGGATATAAGCCCGTTAAGACCTGGACTTCGAATTATGGTGATATTACCCTGTATCAATCCATGATTGGAGATTCTTGCAAACTTGATGGCCCAACATTTAAAAAGCCGGTCAGACTGAAAGTACAGCATATCGAAAAATTCCAGATATGGCGATTGAAAGAGCACGATGCGTTGGTTCTTGTCGGCGTTTCTGCTCAAGGTGAACCTCTCCATGAGGTCGTTACCGTTTCTACACGAAGGATTATGTCATCAGCCCATGTGGTTACAGAAAAAGCTGTTTATCATAAATCAAACAACTTTAAGAGTGTTGTGCGTGGTGAGTTGCCAAAAGACTTTAAGGATAGCATTTATTACGCTTTCGGGGCAAACAAACATGAAGGCCCGGTCCCCTGGGGAGAGCTTAGTGGTGATCTGTTAGAGTTCTACCAGGACCAATATATTTATGGCGATCCTGAACCAGAAGTGAGATCTCTTGATTATCAGGAAGAATCTGCGGAGATCCAAAAACATGCTATCCCTGCTTTGCCTGAGTCAGAGTATGAGGCTTTCCGTCCCGCAGGCAGATCCGTGGTTCCCACTGACAAGGTGTCCACTTCCCGCTCTTCCAAAAAAGTAGAAATTAAGATCGACTAATTGGAGTTAAGAATTGAAACTATTTGTATCCAGCGAAAATGATCTGTCGATGACCAGGAAAAACCTTTGGTTTATCACTATAGTAACAACCGTATATCTATCTATTGAACTTGCTTTCCAGGCAAGACTGCTTGATGTGGCCGGCACAATGGTTTCCATTGAAGAGGTGGAAGGCTTAGAAAAGTTTGGCCGACTGATATCAGGAACAGCTTTATATCTGTTGGTCCTGGGCGTAGTGCTCTTGCCTTTGTGCAAAAAGCTTACTTGGCTTAAAGACATACCCGCACGGATGGCTGTATTTATTATTTTAGCTGTCCTTATCATAGGCTCTGTGTTTTACGGTGAAAGGATGCTGGTTGATCATATAGTGGATAGTTCTTC
Organism: Desulfoconvexum algidum; assembly: GCF_055382125.1. Taxonomy (NCBI): domain Bacteria; kingdom Pseudomonadati; phylum Thermodesulfobacteriota; class Desulfobacteria; order Desulfobacterales; family Desulfobacteraceae; genus Desulfoconvexum; species Desulfoconvexum algidum. The sequence goes on from NZ_AP042394.1 coordinate 2,919,722, forward strand.
TGGAGAAGATAGATCAGTTGCAGCCAAGGCCATGATTGTCCAAAATTCGCTCTTAAAGGGCACTATATCCATAGACGGCATGGAGCTATCCTCTGATGAATTAAACTCTCCTGAGGGCAAATCCTTCGCTGCTGTGCTTCCTTTCCTGGGGTCCACCATACTAAAAGGGAAGCTCAAGAAAACAACTATTCGGAAAATCATAGAAAATGAAGTGAGAGCCGAAATAGGGGATGGCAATAAATTTTTGAAAACCAATGTTCATTCGGAACTCAAAGATTTGGATAAGGCATATTACGAACAGTATGCCCCTGCTACTGAGAAATACCGTAGTGCCGATGCTAAGAACATCGCAAAGGCTAAAGAAAAACAAGCCTGGGCAAAATACCTGAACAAGCTTGCTGACCAAAAAATAGCACTGGAGAATATCCCTAAAGATAAGTGGCCCGAGGTTCGTGAACAGGTCAGAGCATCAGGCCTAATGGTTCCAAATTCCTGGAAACCATCAGACAAGAAAGGTTTCTTAAGAGCTCTGGGAACTAAGTATTATACAGACTCAAAACCAGGCTTGAGGGTAGAAGTAGAGAAGCGTTTTGATGAATACCAAGCAGGGCTTAAAGCAAAACGACTCACAATCGGAAATATAAAGGAAAGATACTGGCCCCGGGTTATAAAAGAAGTCCGAAAAAAAGGTCTTAATCCTCCGGATAATTGGAATCCAAACGACAAGATTGGTTTCTATGCGTTTATGAAGGTGGCCTATAACAAAGAAGTTACTCGGAAATTCAAAAAAGAATCTGAAGGTCATTGGCAGGCGTATAAGAAAAAGGTTACAGACTATCGGATCGACTTAAATCTGAGTGCCATTCCTAAAGATCGGTGGCCCCAGATCCGGGGAGAGGTCCGGAAATCAGGAATTGCTGTGCCGAAAGGTTGGAGGCCTTTTGATCGAGATATCTTTGAGAATTCTTTTAAAAAATCTTATCATGCCGGTGTCCTGAAAAAATTCAAGCAGGAAGCCAAGAAGATATTCGGGTTTTACCCAAAATATCTGGTTCCCGGGTTGTCTTATGAAGAATTTCTGGCAAACAAAGATGTTAAGCGGTACTTGGGAAACAAAGGTAAATATATCGGGAAAAGCAACAAACATATCCTCCAGGACATCATTAAAACCAAAACCAATGAGCAGCTTAGAAAATTCACCGCCAAACCAAAGGATTATGAGAATGGCGGGAAGTATGAAGAGTTCGGGAAAAGAGCCATGAGAGGTGTGGTCGTCCCTCCATTTGCCTTGTTCTTCTCGTTACTTGGTGGGTTCATCCATATCTTCAAGGTGTTCAATTTCTCCTTGTCATTCAAGATAAAACCCCTTCTTAGGTTGCCGTTGATGGTTGCCGGTGCTGCGGTAATAATCTTTTGCATATCCAATATAGACCTTTCTAATTCGATCACCAAGTCTCAGCTTTACGGTTCTTTGGAGGCCAGTGTGTCCGAAGTTTACCATCCTGTGGTGGCAACCGCAGTTAAAGTGCTGATCGAAACAGCTCCTGTGTCTTACCCGATTAATAATGGGCTCCGAGAAAAGTTTTTGATGGGCTATGAGTTTACACCTGGGCATGATTCTGCTCCTTTTGATCTTGAGGGCAATGTTTTGGAAACATTAATAGGTAATAATACTGCCCCAATTGGTCAAAACAAATAGATAGGGAACTTGCATGAAGACAATCAAATCAGACCTTTCTAATTATATCCGTCAAAAATTGGCTAAAATCCACCTTGATAAAGCAACTTTTAAGGTTATCAAAGAAGAAGCTGAAGAGCATACCTTGACAATCAAGACTCATTGGACCCCGGGATGTCGTGTCCGAAGTACCCAGACTTTAAGTGGGGATCGTACAAGAGGTACATATAATGACAATCAAAGTAATATGGACGCTTGCCGCAAAGAGGCTTCTAATAAATTTAGGGCTACCTTTTGGCAAAAAATCGGCAACCAAAAAACTTGGGCTGGTTTGAGCAGTCCTCTTTCTGTGCATAATTTCCCTGAGGCTCTTTCAACGTTAGAAAAATGTTTTAGTTGCGGAGGAAGCGGGGAGATCGCTTGCTATACTTGCATGGGCACAGGCACGAAAGAGAACCACCGTCAGCTACCTTCAGGCAAGTATATTGTAGAATGGATTCCGTGCCCCCCTCGTCAAACTTGCCCTACATGTTTCGGGGCAGGTTCTTCTACACGCTTGAGATATATAGAAGCGATATATACACCATCTTCCAAGGTTTATAGAGTGAAATCCGCTTTAATGGGTCGTGTTGAAAAACTTCTGAAATCCCGTGGGGAAAATTGGGTTACTTGGTTGCCCAGTAATAGCGCTTTCTCTTTAACGACAACAGACAAGAAAAACGTCAATACTGAGTACCAGATTAAAGTCCATCTTAAACATTCTGTTATTGAAATTGATGGACGAGAGTATATGTTTGTATCATACTCGTTAGTGAATAGCGTTCAATTATTAACTTATGCATCTGTAGTCGATAATTATTTACAAGATATTGGCCAGGAAGATTTGATCGGCCCTGCTGAATCTTCGAAAATCAACTCGTTAAAGTTGGCCAGAAAAAAAATAACAAAAATCCAAAAATATCCTTTGCTAAAAGCTATAGTGGATATGCATGGCAATAAAAAACTTGAAAAAAAGGACTTGCCTACGCTTGGGCACTTTATTTCTCCTGATGGCATGACGGCTCTTTTGCAATCTATAAAAACAATGACATCTAACGCTGATATTGGTTTCCCGTTTTGGTTTTATCCAAGTCTTCTGTTTATTTTTTCTTTTGCCTGGTTTCATTCATCCACAAGACATTTGGAGAATGAAACCTTTTCAATTGGTGCTCTTGGTGTCTTATTGTTGACATTATCTGTTGGTATTTACCGACACAATAAAAACGCTGCCTTAATCGAGAGTATTAGGGTTAAAGGAAAAACACTCAAATTTTTTATCTTCTCTATGATTGCGTTGGCTATTTTTTCATATAAGCCATGGGTTGTATCTGAAGGGTACTCTTTTATTAATGATAACCATGTAGGGATACCAGCCCTTAAAAAAAACAATCAGGTGGCTTTCTTTGATACTGCCGCTGAGCAAGATAGTTCGAATCTGATATGGATGGGGGGAAAAGTGTGGGCTAAAATTGGCATTACTTATTCATATTTCACAGCTCCAACTATGACTATTGAACAAAGGCAAGAAGCCTTAAAAACTATCGGCTACTATTTCGGGACCATAGATGGTGACTGGGGTACAGGCTCTAAAAAAGCCATGAAGCAACTAATGCATTCGTTGGAAGAAAAACGATATATCGGTGATAGATTTAAAAATGGCAGAGTTGATAACCTTCTGGAATTTAACCAGCCAGATAAATTCGATATTTTTTTACATAGTGCGCTTTGGTTGCATAAAAACGGGTATGAAATACAGTAAAACACTTTTGGAATCAGGATCTTCAGTGGAAGGAATTACCTTTGTAGAATACAAGATTGCTACTGCTACTCAGAGTTAAGAAAAGTAATGAATAGTATTAGAAATAATAAAATTATGAGTCAACGTGTAGAATATATTGATACTTTTAACACTGAAGAATTCTATAAAAAGATATATCAGTTTCACGATATCGTACGTCTTGATTCTTTGAATACATTGAGAAACTTTGCAAGAAGTTGAAACATCAAACAGATAGTATTGAATACTTATAAAAAAGATTTAAAATATGGAACAATTTGCAAATTGGGATTTCTCCGGGGGCATGTCTGAGCGTGTTAGACTCGAATTAGATGCCCAAGCAGCCGCAAGAGAAGAAAAGAGTGTTCGAAATTTGAGAAAAACCGTCACCACTCTCAATAAGACCCTTGAAGATTGGAAAAAACACAGTGACTCTTAAAAAACGAACAACTCTGCATTAGAACAAAATTATGCAGAGTTGAAAAGAAAGCTCAGCGAGACAAGCGATGATTCAATTAAAACTATTCATGACGAACGGTATCAGCATGAAATGACCAAGCGAGAGTTAAGTGATGTTGCTACTTCTGAAATGGCCTTAAGAGTCGCCTTTCTAAGCTTAATCGAAAAAGAAGGGTTGTATGAGGCCCTGGTTGCCCGTCTCTATGAACAGGCTCAAGAGATCACAAAAAAAGACGATGATCCGGGGAAATTCAGGGTATTTTAATATACTAATAGGAGACCAAACATTGGATAACTTTGAACAGATTGGAAAAGATTATTTGGCAAAATTTGAACAGGTTAAAAAAGATAATCCTGATTATGAAAATTATTCCATATGTAAACTTTGGTCCATAATGGATCTCACAGATGACGAACTCTGGTATTTGTCTTATCTGGATATTTTAAACGAAGAACAAAACATGGTCTGGGAAGGATTCCCCGAATCATCCCCAGAAGAAAAAATAGCTCTGGCCAGTGAAAAATTTCTACAAAACAAAGCAGCAATCGACAAACTGACAACCTCCACCACCTAATTCTTTAATTCCCAAGGAGATAAATATGAAAAAAGAAAAAACCGAAAAAAAGTTTTGGTGTGGTCCTTGCCATGCGTATAACTACAGCTCAGATACTCAAAGAGTATAACGGGAGCGGGAATACAGAGCTGATTTGTCCCGGGTGTGGAGAGACAGTCGTGGGAGCAAGAGAATACGCCCAAAGTTTGGGTTTTGAGGATCTTGAATGAAGGAAAAGAAGGGGGGTTCAGGGCATTTTAAGCCTCTGAAACCTTTATTGATAGCGGTTTTCTCTCGTTTCGCAATTTTTTCAAAAAAATGGAAAACTCGGTTTTCATTTTTTTATCATTTCTTGGCAAAAGAATGAAAACTATTGTTCCAATCAAATAATTTTTCCGGCCACTGAATGGAACAGGCTGTTCCAGGCTGGTAAATAATGAGTCGAATAAAGATACGGCATAATCTTATTGGGATTGCCCCAAACGCTTGTTAAATCCCTGGAGCCGAAGGCCCGGAACACCTTTGTAAATCCAAGAATTATTCTGCAGGTCCAACAAAAATACCTGTTGTGACATCAATAACATTATCATCGGCAACAGATATAATCTTTTCAAGAGATCCTAAAACCGAAGCATTACAGGGCTTCCAGGCAATATCTGCTTTAAGTATTGCGTGTTGAAAATAAAGTCTTTTTAAATCCACTTCTTCACAAAAAAGTTTATTATCTCCAGGATCGATCTCAAACGCCCGAATATTAAAAACGTCCAGATCAAAAAGCTTACAAGTCCTTGGTATCAGCCATTCTATGCTATTCGCAATGGCTTTCCCGGGTGCTTCTTGATCAATAAACAACAGCCAAGGGGTATTCATCGAGATCTCATGGGCAACGACTATGTGACAAAAAGATCCCTGGGCTTTGGGGTCCCTGTGATCTCCAGGACTGCCGGTTCCGTACCATGACAAAATGGAACTGTGCTCAATGTCAAAAAGATTTAATTCTGCCAAAGAAGATTTTTCCAGTTTTTTTTGATGCTCTATCAGGGATGTTAAGCACCTGATTCTTCGGGGTTTCTTTATAAGGTTTTTTGGATCTGGTTCATTTCTTTTTGTCATTTTCACGTTTCCTTTTTTTCTGGATCTTCAAAATTTATCATCTGACAACTTCACCGGATTTTATTTTGATGCCTCTTTTTTGTGTTTATCTATATAATCCTGGAAAGCATTCTCACCCTTCTTGTACATGCCTTTTTTCGCAACAAGTGGGAGTCTTGATTGATCTATTGCACGAAACGGAAAAGTTGAGAGCAGAATGTCACTCTTTTGTCCATCAGGGACTTCTGCTTCCTGGCCTTTATTTATGACGTTAAGAGACCAAGCCATCTCGTTTGGGGTGACTTCAGCAATGGCTGTTCCGTCTACAACAATAAAAAGCTGAATAGCATCTGCCCATGCAGGCACGTTCAAACATAAGACAAAAGCAACAGCCAAAAACCCCACAGGGATGACCCTAAAGGGCCTTAATTTCTTCATTATTTTCCTTTCCATTTTAATCAATTATATTGCAGATTCAACGAATTTTATTTTAATTCCTTTTTGATCACAAAATTTCAAAAAGTCCACGGAATAAGGGGTATCGTACATTTTTTCACCCGGATAACTGGTTTGCCCTTGGCCTGCAAGAGAGTCCCAAAAGGGCTCTCGCAAGTATTCTGGTAGCTCAGAAATCCGGATATATTCCATTCTTCCTTTAACGTGATAGCTTTTAACCATAAGCGTTTCTGTATCATGCCCGTACCTCTTCATCATTCCCAGATCGTCAGTATCAATGATCACAAAAACCGGATTCATGCCGCCCTGCCCGGGCTGCACACAAATACTTTCCCCTAAGGGAGCTTGCCAAATTCCGGTCATTTTATATGACTCGTGGATATGCCCATGCAAAGACAAAAGGGGCTGTTCTTTTTTTAGAAATCCCAAAACTGCGTGGGATGCTGGTCTATCACCGTTTGCACATACGTCAAGCCCAAGATTTGCTGGGGGCATATGGATAACATATATCGCTTTTTTCATGTCTTTGGGCCGAACCAGGGCCTTCAGCTCATCTTCAATAGTGGGTTGATCCCGGGCATGGGAATACCAATCATCTCTTGATATTTCCTTCCAGCCATAACCGTTTCCTTTTTCGATGGAAAAAGAGGGTGTTCCTCTTTGTTCCGGAAACTCAAAGCCTTGTTGATCCATCCTGCACCGGTCTTTGAGTCCAAATGGATAGTCGGTGATGAGGTTAAAACCGATAAATTCTAAACCGGCAATCACAACACTCCTGCCGGCAATATTATGGATAAACTCAAATTGATTGCAGACCCGATCAAACGGCTCATCATAGATCCGAAGATCGTCGTTGCCAAAACAACACAAATAATGGATGCCGGCTTTTTCAAATTTGGAAAAATAATGTTTTTCAAGGTTTTTGATAAAGCTGGGTTGCTGCTTAAAAACGGGATTGATTTTGGGGAGCATGTCAGCACCGTTGATCACCATATCCACTTTGTGCAGCACCGCTTTTTTCCATACCTGATTATAATAATGTTGAGATCCGTGGAGATCTGTTGTGTATAGTATTTTCATGATTTTTCACCTTTTGGGGCTATGAGTTGGACACGGCCCCAGGAATTAAAAGAAGCCTTCGGCTGGATCAGTTCCTCGAGCAAAAGCACGGAAATCGCTTGGCCAAACACAATCCCCCGGCGCTTCCCCAGGGGGAATAGGTGTATTTCGACCAAGAAGAAACTTTTTAAACTTTTTTTGATCTTCAATCTGGAGGTCCGAAATCCGGACAAATTTATACTGCCCTTTTTCATGGATCTGAATTTCATGGATCACTCTGTATAGTGTGTTTTGCGTCTCAATCACCCCTTTATCCCTGTCAATCGACACGATCCGAGATGATCTTATGCGATCTCCTGGCTGATAACGACCTGCAGCATCCTCAACCACGATACCCAAAAAAACCAAAGACTCTGGATCATCCGATTTTGGACAATACGCTTGCCAGTTTTTGATCAGTCCACCATCTTTTTTTTGAATTTTCAAACCGCCTCTCGCACCGGGTTAACATAAGCATATCCACCATCTCTTAACTGCCAGTTAACAAAAGTGGCATAGCTTTCAGCACATACTTTGTTTTTAAATGGATGTGTGGATCTTTCTATACCGTTCTCTTGAATGACTATTGCATAACCAACTATTTTTTCCAGGAGTGCCTTGAATTCTGTTTGTTCTTTATGCTCCAGGGCAACAAATTTTTCATATTCTTTTTCCATTATTTTTTTGTCACCAAACTTATATTAAAGTTGATCAGTTCCATCAAGTTTTCGGAAGTCACTTTTTGCTCACCAAGAAGACCTTTTATTCCTTTGATTATTCTTTTGTTTGCTTCCGTGTTTGAGGAAACAGACAGTATCATTGCATCCAGATCAAATTCGCTTACTTTTTTCTTCATCATCTATATTCTTCTTTGACTCTCTCGCTAAGCATTCTTGACAAATAGTTTTGATCCAATCTTCAGTTTGAATCACATCTTTAGTTGTCCCGCACGTCTCACAAATGGACAAAGATAAATGCTCTGCGAAATTTATATATCCCCTCAAATAATTATCTTTACAGTTTGTGTAGAAGCGCAAACCCCCAAACTTCTCTTTGACTTGAATTGCTTCAACTTGCGAATAATTATTTCTATCAACATGGAATTTAAGACAGTTACACAGCTCGTCAATCAGCCAATACCAACCATTCCCACAGCTAATCCCGAAACACATCAAGGTTTCTTTTGGCCCCAGATCTTTTTGAACAAAAATTTTGGGATATTTTTCAAAAAGCTTCATTTGCAATTCTTTTTTCATAGTCAATCTCCATTGTTTACTTTTTAAAACTGATTTTTAATAAAAGACTCCTAAAATACCATTCCCCAGATCCGGCAAGACATCATCACCTTCATCGATAACTTTATAGACGGTATTTTGAGTCTCAATAATTCCTTTTTCCCGATCAATTGAAACAATATACGAAGAACGCATATGATTTCCTGGCTTCCAACGACGGGCTGGATCATCAACGACCGTTCCCGAAAACATCAGCGGTCCAGGATCAAGCATGGCGGTGGGGTTATACTCTGCAAAAAGTTTTTGGTTCTCGTCCCCGCCTGGGAGGGTCAGGTGATGGAGTTGCCAATTCTTAATAGTGCCACCTCTTCGCTTCCCCGACTCATGCTTTGCCGCTTTTTCGTGATCCTCTTGAGCTTTGAGCTCATGTTCTTCAAACTTTTCGAAGCTCGAAATTATTGCATCTGGATACTACTTTAAAAGTTGCTCTCTTGACCTGAGATTATCTGGCACACTGTTATCAGCAAGCCAGGTTTCTAAGACCTCATCAGCTTCAATGCTGGCATTGAACTGATAGCCAGAAGAAGGCTCATCAACAATATTTGAAATCGATACGCACCCTGGCAGATCAACGAAATCATATTGGTATTCAGTTTCTGTTGTAGTCAACACCGCAAAATAAGTTTTCATATTTCAGCGCCTTTCTATTCGTCTTCAAGTATAATTTGAGTCAGCTTGTCTTTTTCTTTCTGCAGTTCGATATTATCCAGCAACAGATCATCAATCTCATCTTGCAGCTCTTGTAGCTTCTTATCTTTGTCTCCTGGCCAGGACACGTCCACCGGTTTGCCGGTCAGTTTTTTAATTTTCCGTTTCAGTTTCCAAAGGGCGTTTTCAAGCTCGGCATCATTTGAATCTTGTGGATAAAAAAAATTAATAGGAATCCATATATGTTCCTGTCCGGGTTTTACGAAGCCCAAATGATCATCCACAAGGATTGCATGTTTAGCATCAGACCCACGGATCAGATCGAGGTCCTTAAAATCAGTGTCGTGACTAAACCAGTCAACCCACTCAACGCCACTAAACCAATTTGGAGCAAATCCTTTGCTTGAAAGCTCCAGGGTGATCTCTTCGGCTGTCTCTTCATCGACCATTGTGTAGATCATAACCCGTCCTAATTCCTTGCAAGCCTCCAGGAAATCATACAGCCCAGGCCTGGGAATCCGGGTTGTTTCGTCTGAGATCAGGGTCCCTTCGAGATCGAGAGCAATTGTTATAGTCATTGTCATGAGAAAATCCCTTCATCAATCTGAATTAATAGATTCTTGACTTCCTCAAATCCACCTGGTGTCCCAATAAAATTATTAGGGATAGCCCCATCAAGGCCGTGGGCTGGTGAGGTAAGCCAATCCCATGTATCTTTGTAATTATTTTCAAAAACCAGGAAAGCAGCTTTAAACAGTTCTTCCCTGGGTTCCATAATTTCAAAGATCTCTTTAAGGGAATACGGGTAAAAATTATTAGTATCAACCCCAACATCCAATTGGAGGCCGTAAGGAGGCACATTGCCATGATGGTGACCGTAGAGCTGCCAAGTGTTATAATGTGACCGTGGCCAGCTCCGCATTGCATAATGGCAACAGACAATTACATGGGATTTTCCATCATTCTTGTGATTATGTGTCCAAATTATCTGTTCGATTCTCAGATCCTTCTTTGCCGGCCCACGATTAAGCCAGTGATCATGACTCCCTGGAAGAAAAATGTGTTGGCCGTTAAGCTGTTTGATAATTGATTCCGCAAAAGGCCGGTCTTTTGGTTCGCAAAAATCTCCGATATGGACTGTCGTGTCTTTAGGAGTTACTACGGAGTTATGCCGGACGATAAGAACCTGATCCATTTCTTCTGCAGACTTGAATGGTCGGCTGCAGTATTTGATAATATTGGCATGGCCATAGTGTTCATCAGCGGTGAAGTAATACATCGGGCCTCCAGTTTGGGTATAATTTTTCAATTTCTGCTTTATAATCGTTACCCTGGGTCCATCTATCACACAAATCTCGGTCCATGGTAAATTCCGGGGCGGCGTGATCAAGAGGAATATAGCCGAGGTCATCCAGAATATGTTGCTCAGCGACAGCCCGGACAGGCCCGGGGATCTCTTTGCAAATCAGGAAAATACCTAATCTGTGGTGCAAGAGAACTCTATGATACGGACCATATTTGCCAAAATATTGGTCCAAGAAGACATGAACTTCCGTCCATGGATCCCCGAACATCTCAATGCTTCTTTTTTCGTGCTCTTCTCTTTTCATTTATACCGCCTAAATTTCTTTTTTCGATTTTTATATATAAATGTATCTCAAATCGTGGAAAGGGGCAAGTTTGTTGGTTATAGGGGGTGTATCCCTCGGAAAGAGACCCTCTTGTTCTCCTGTCCACCTGTCCTGTTGTCAAAATTAGAGTAAAGACCACAGCACCAACGTATTTTAGGTTTTTTAGAAAAAATAGTTTGAATTTAATTTTAGAAAAATGAGACGGAAGGCCTTGTCAATAAGGGGCCTTGCTCGTATTCTTCTTATTATGACAAGTTGAGAATTCTGTCATAATAAGGAAGCAAACACACAAGAACTCCCATGAGCTCACACAAGGCTTTTGGAAGGCGATGCAAGCCACTTCTCGGCCCGTTTTTTGTCCTTTAAAGCAGCTATAGCGAGTTCCATCAGCTCGTTTTTTTGATGTTCAATGAGTGCGGTCATACATCTTATTCTCCGTGATTTCTTTAGAAGATTTTTGGGGTCCGGGGTTTCTTTTTTTGACATACCTCTCCTTTTTTAAGGGATAATATTCGCCTTAGTTATCCTTTAAAAAAGGATAATCACCTTCGGCAATGTGTTGTTCAGCCACGGCCCTTGCTTCTTCACCAAACTTCCGCATCACCAATTCGATACCTTGCTGGTGGTGCAACACGATGCGATGATCTATCCAATATTTTTCAAAATATTGCTCAAGAAATTTATGGATTTCTGTCCATGGATTTCCAAAAGTCTCAATACTCCTATCTTCATGCTCTTTGCGATGCATCAGTTTTTTATCCTACCCTTTTTAAAGGACAATTAATTAGCCAACCACTCTTTTTCAAAATGTGCTGGATTTGAGATAACATTCCATCGTTCAGGGCCTCTCCGAAGAATTGTCAATTGTTGATCAAGTGATTTTATATCTTTAAAGTCGGACCATGGAATAAAAGAAACTGGTTTCCCGACTTCACCCTCAATCACGCTCTGCAGCCGATCCAAATCACCAGATTCCAGGAAATCCACAACCATCTTAAATGCCTCTTGCTTGGACGGGTCAAACATAAAACTTCCATAAGTTTGATTCTGTTCTTCAGCGAACGGCGAAACAGTCCCGATCAATCTCAAGCCATATTTATCATCTTTAAAGAGGTCTCTAAGCTGCCCTTGGAGAATGTTTCAAGCATCAATAACTTTTTGATCAGCCTTATAATCTCACTCCGGTGGTTCAGACATAAGCTCATGGTATCTGATGATGAGTTGTTCTTTTTTAAAATTGAGAAAGTCATCTCGATGAATACACTTTTCACCAGGTTCCGGGTCGATTTTCGTGATCCCATACCGCCATTCCCAGATACGAAATTTCTCCTGATCTTTTTTGCTGAGCTGTTTAAAAAGGACATATTTAAAATATGCAGTTTTTTCTCCCACCTGGATCTCTAAAACTTCCCGAAAAACGAAGTACCAATCTTGCTGATCTCTGGCCTCATTAAGAAATTTTAACTGATTGTCATATACTTGATAGACTCTGATCTTCCAGTCAGCCCACCCCAAATAATACCCAGGAATCAAATGAAGGCCCCACCACAATTGTTGGCCACGATCATTCTTTTCACTTCCTTTTTCCATGTTCACCTCCTATTTAAATCTTTAAATTTCTCCAAATTCATCATCGAAGATATTTAAAAGAGCAGCAGCTTTAGACCGGCCCAGTGTTTTATGCGCAACTCCTAAGAGCACTCCTTCTTTTAATTGCTTTTCAGTTTTTATTGATCCTTGTGGTTGGCCCAAGATCATCTCTAAGTCTGCGCATCGATCTAATAAAGACATTACTCTGATGTTATCCAATTCATAATATTTGGGATCATGCTGAAAACGTTTGAAATAATAATCCCGCTTTATTTCGATTGCTTTGAGCAAAGAAAAAATTTGCGGATTATCCTCAAAATTTGTGACCCTACAATCTTCATAGTCCTGGATTTCTTGCGGCGTTAGAGCACCATTAATCCGATCCGACATTTCTTCGACAGTCAGACCGAGAAGGAGGTATACTAATTTTATTTCTTTGCTGTAGTATTCTGCTAACTCTTCTTGAATTTTTCTTTTTTCACAAGGCACACGAGCAGATATTTCAAAATCCAAATATTGCCCATCCTTTAAGTCATCAAAACCAATAATAGCAAACGGTTTTGCAATCACTTCTGAAAGAGCCTTTTTGAAAATCTTAGGAATATTTTCTGATCCTTTAAACTCGACCACAAAAATAATCTTTTCTTGCTGTTTTGGATCGAATTTTAAAGTATCATCAGAACTCTCATAATTAATATGAGTAACAATAGCCAAACGATTTAAGGAGCCTAAAAACTGTTCAAACACACCATCAAGACGCTGTTTGAATTTCCTTCGGCTATTGATCGCAAACCATTTGTCTTGGCTCATGTGTAAACTCCTTACTCGATTCTCCCGAGTAGATTCCGGACTTCCGCAAGCCCTTCCGGTGTCCCGATATATTCAATGGGGATTTCACCCCCCAGGCCAAAGGCTGGTTCTGTAAGCCATTTCTCTGCCACGACCGGATCTTCAAAGACTTGGGTGACGAGATCCAATATTTCTTTCTTGATTTTCATAGTTTTCAATTGTATATCAAAGAGCCGAAAGGGGCAATATTGTTGGCTATAGGGGGGTGTATACCTCGGAAAAAGACTCTGTTGACCGGTTAAGCACCTGCCCTGTTGTTCCCTTGCCGTCGTTGTCGTAATTAGAGTAAAGATCACAATGCCAACGGTTTTCAGTTTTTTAGGTAAAATAGTTTGAATCTTATTTTAGAAAAACGGAACAAAAAGATAGGTCCATAAGGGGTCTTGCTCGTATACTTCTTATTATTACGACAAGTTGAGAATTCTGTCATAATAATAAGCAGACTCACAAGAACTTTCATGAACTCACACATGTGCGTAATCAGGTGGTCTTCCTGCAGACATGCAGGATAATCGCTTGTGTGAGGTAACTATGGAATTAACCCATACACCCCATGCCTATGCATTCCAGGAAGCGATTATTGAACGAGAGGTACGATTGAAATCCAAAATTGGAATATTATCAATGACTGCTTTTGACTTCTGCGGTAATTTATATAAAGCATCTCGAATTAGAGTATTTATGTATGTCATGTAGGGATGATCATCTTTTTTAAAATTTAGATTATATTGAAATATATCCCCATCAACAAAGTTGGCTGAGCAAATCTTCCAGGATACTGAACCAAAGGAATCCTTCATATAAAATTGAAACAAAGAAAATACGGAATCTATTAGTTTAAATTGAGATCTATTATTATATCTTATACGAAAACAAATGGTATCGTCTTCGACATCATACTGAAATGGTATTCGGTACTGATAGCGCAATAAAATTTTTATCAAGATAAACAATTTCTTTAAATTTGCAGTACAACTATCCATTGAATTGATACATTCAGTGGTTTTATCCGAAAATATTTTGCTTGGGTGATCGGGGGGCTTTTGAGGGTTATTTTTCTTCTCTATAATCGATTTTTGAATGCCTTTTTTTAATGCTTCCGGGTTTCCTGTGGGCAATAAATATAATCTTATATGCTCTAAGGCTTGTTCTATCGCATCCATTGAAAAAAATTCTGTTTTCCCATCCCCTTCCTCAAACTTGACAGAATACCTTGAAAGCATGAACTGCAGTGAGTTTTCCAACTTAAAAACGTTCTTTTTCTCTATCTCTATCGAATAAGAGGACTTATAATCTACACTCCCCCAAATTTTTTGGAGTTGATTAATTCGACCCTGAATAGAATTTGCTTTCCCTATTTTTATTACTTTTTTTTCTGGAAACACCAAAATGTATAGATTTGATTTTTTAGAAACCTGTGTCATCGTTTTCCTTTTCCTTTTCTTTTTATTCGGTAAAACAAAATGCTGAACAACTGCATATTTTATGTAAAGGTTTATTCGTGTGGCATTTCCAACTTCATAATGCGCTCTCTTAGTCCTTTATTTACCCTTCTTTCTTCATCCAAAAGGACTGTAACATTATTAAGCTTGCAATTTAATTCATGGTGGACTCTTGCGATTAGTCTGATGCTGTAGTCTACTCGATGCACTTTTTTTCCAGTGTTTGATGATCCCATTCTTATTCCTTAATTATTTATACTTCGTTTTTGTGATATATTTAATAAATACTGACCCATCCCCTTACAAATTTAGCACCGTCCAAATCCAATCTTTCAGACATCTTTTTCAATTTATGTTCGCATTGGATATACTATATATATCACTATAACGAACTTTTGTCAAGCAATTAATATTGTTTTAATGAACTTTATGTATTACTATAATTAACTGCTTTATAACCCACTTTAGAAAGGACCGTTTAGATTGGAAGGATTATCTATAAAATTAAAGAAGGCCAGAAAAGATAAAAGTATTACTTTAGAACAACTTGCAAAAAAGGTAGATTCAAGTAAAAGCTATATCTGGCAAATCGAAAATGAACGTAAAAACAAGCCATCATTTGATATCATTGTTAAAATCTCAAAAATTTTAGGCATTACATTAGATTACCTTGCAAATGAGGATGATACTAAAATGCCATTGAACCAAGAAAATAGTTGCTTTTTAAAGAAATTTGATGAACTCGACAAAGATTCAAAAGAAATAATAGAACAGTTAATAGACCATTTGATTAGAATCACCGAAAATAAAAATCATTAATTCCTAACTGCATACAAGCCCCTATATAACCCACAACGGGCTCTACTCATTCGAATATTTTCTCCTCAATCTCAAAAGTCTTTTCTTATCTTCTTGGGAAAGACACCCAATGCTTTTAAAAGCGACTTTGCCAGTGTTGCCAGTCAGTCTGAGGGTTTGTTCACCGGCTGCTGGCAATCATACCAAACCGGATGTCTCCCGTGATTATCTGCGTGAAATCATCACGGACCAGATAAGGCCGGCAGTGTATGGGGCGGTTCGGTCAAGGTCCTATCGTTGCGGTTTTATTTTCAGGGTGCCGTAGGTCAGCAGGGCCTGGGCAGCATAATAGGTAAACATTACCCAGAAACTTGAATAAGCAATGGGTGCAATAAACATGGGATAGGCGATCAGAGAGTCGGAAATAATAAACAGTACTGCCCCTGCGATGATGATACCGTTGGTGTAGCGACCCAGACAGGCGGACAAACCCATGGCCAGGATGACGCCGAGATATACAAAAATCGGGACTTTCATGGGGCCGAGCCCCGGGTAAAGCATGACAGTAAATTCCAGGGTAAATAGGATCATGCCCCCCATGACCAGAGCTCGCATCAGGGTAAGGCGAGGCTTTCGTAAAAACAAAAAGATATAGCAGAAATGGGCCAGGATAAAAGCCCCCATTCCTGCCTCAAACAGTCCCTCCACCGGCAACTCAAGTAAAATATCCCCGATTCCGGAAAACACGAGCCCCACCCCCAGCAGCCGTTTCCCCGGCAGATTGAGGAAGGAAAAAAAGGCCAGACAGGCAATGGGAATGGTTTTGACAAGCCAGCTTAAGGTGTGGGGCTTGGAATTCATGAAGGCTAAAAAGGCAATGGAAAAGACTATGAACCCGGTGATCAGAAACCGATTGAACCAATTTTTTCCTTTTTCCACAGCACCTCCTTTTTATCCTCTGGTTTGGGAGACCTTACCATATTGTTCCTTGACCTGCGTAGAAACTTTTTATGAAAAAATTTCCAACCCGGTAAGTTCCATGGTGCACAAGAGCGGCAGGCAACCAACGTCACCGGCCGTAAGTGTATTCTCTCCAAAAGACCAACTTAATACATTAATAACCGCCTTGAATAAGGTTCCCGCAAAATCAGGTAATTAATATATAGATCACATTTTAGCGGATTCTGAAAAATAATTTTCCGGAGTATTGATCAAAATCTGCTCTATTTCCAATTATGTTGATATCATACCAGCAAAATTAAAGATTGTGGCATCCCAGATATTATGGCCCGAAAAACATAAAGAAAGCGATCAATTACAGGGAAAGTCTGGGGGAATTTATCAATCCTGAAAGGCCATGATTATAGCCAGAAGTCTACTGTCAATTTTTTATATTAAATACTGTAATTTGGTAAAGAGCTTCATTTGATCAATTTTGAACTATATAATTGAATTTTAAATGGCTTGTTGGCCACTTGCCGGGCGACGGATTAAGAGAAGGTTGACAGATCCTTTATCGACAGTTATTTCAAGCTGACTCGGTGCAAAACTCGGTGCAATTTTATTAAATAGATTCACTTTTTATTAAAAACCAATTTGATTTTCAATAAATGATTGAATCATACCCATTCCTATGTCACCGATTTTGCTTCCAAGTGGTAGAATGAAACCTTTCAATTTTTGTTTAGCAGTTATTCTATCTGTTTTTTTTACATTCGGATCAACTAATTCGTGTACGGCAGAAGTTAACTCTACTTTTTTGTCAGACCCATATTGTTCGATGATATCTAATAATGATTTTGCATCAGGTCCTATATGTTGATCTCCAATAATCTCTTGAGCAACTACCCCATTGATAGTTTCAATGATTTGGGGATTAATATTAACCGTTAAATTTTGTGAAGTCTGTGGAAGGGCGTCTCTATTAAAACTTATCGCTGAACTAAAACCATCGATTCTCGGGATACTATTATCAATTATTTTGTCAATAAGTGACCAATCTTTTTCAACTATAGCATATTCAGCTAATTCACTCTCAAGATTATGTTTTATAGTTAAAAGTTTTCGTTCTCTTTCTTGTTTCAAATCTATGTGTAAGCGTCTTGCTTCTCTGGTATACCGGTCAATTATATTGAATACTTCTGTTTTATTAAGATTTTTAGATTCCAACAAAACCTGTGCTTTAACAGGGTTTGCAATACAGGTATCTAAAAAAGTGGAAAATTCTGTAAACTTATCAGGGAGAGTTGAAGGAGGTACATTATTGTCTCCAAAAAATTCATACATCACCCCTTGATTTGTTCTATATTGATCCTGTCGTATGTTAAATTTGGATACTTTCTGAAGATATTCTCTGAACAGTTGAAGGAGTTTTTCAGCTTCATTGGCCCACATTCTTTCAGCCGGTACATAAATCCTGAAGATTAGATTTTGTTCATTTTGTTCTAAAAATGAAGTAACTATGATGGTTAATTCAGCATTCGTTTTGTATGGCATTAGTTGAATATTATGAGCTTTTAAAATTTGAACGACTTTGGTTCTTGTTTCTTCGTCGGGTGGTTTGAAATATCCTATATCGAATTGATCTTCAAAATAGGTGTCATCATTGATAGGACTTAAGGGTATTTGATCTTTTGTAAAAGGTTCTGACCTTCGGTTATTAGTATCAAATTCATCGGTTATCTCTCCAGTTATTAAAAATTCATGTGCCATGAAAATATTTGGAACTTTGGATATTTTTCCGAAAAGATTTCCACCGACTTCCTTATACGTGGCATCGCATAAAAAACTATATGTATAGTTAGTTAACTTAGCCGCAACAGCGGTCACGTTGTAGTTGTCAAAATATTTTATGATGGTTGCCCAATTTTGTTTTTTAGATTCAAGCATTTTGCGTTTGTATAGTGTGCCAGTAGCCTTTAACTTTGCTAAGACTCCGTCATTATCGGCGTTGCCAAGAAACAAAATAATATTTTCTTTATCACTCATATAAATTCCTTTGAAATAATATCCTTTCAGTTCCGAATAATTCTAAAATCAAATGTTCATTTTTTTAAAATTGATAGAATATTTGAAATGCCCCAGAATTTTTTGGATAACATTAATCTCAATTCCTGCCTCAAGCATTGTGGTAGCAGCAGAATGTTTCATATTATGAATAACTCTTATCATATATTTTGCAGATCTGGGCATTTTTTAAATCGGTGTGTGTGTCCGAGTGGGCCTGCAAGGAGATGAATTTTTGAATTTTTATACAATTCAACTATATTTGGAGTAAACCTATGTGAAAGGCATAAGCTCCCATTACGTTATATTGGAGTTTAATCTATCATCTCTAAGACCTCGGTTCCAGAATGTTTTCTCATGGATCTCAACGAGAGGGTTCTATAAAGTCTTTCGCAATAGATGAAAGATAAAATTCTATACATAAAAATTAACAGACCACCATTCTGCTGCGATGTGGACTATGTCTATTATTAACCGCCCAAAGACTTGCCAGAAAAGGCGATCACTATTTTTGCCAGTCCTTCCTATCTGGTATTCATAACTGGTGATCAAGCAAGGCCTCCAGGCATTTATAAATCAAGCACTTCGGCTCTGTTAAACGGTTATTCTGCGGAAAATCCTTTGCAGTCATTATCTATAGCATGTCTTTTAGATTTCGGAAAATTTCGACAATGGTCGGGCTTGGTTTCATGAATCCTACAGATATATTTATCTTTTTTAGGGAGTTTTCTTAACCAAGGGCAGCGATCTACTGGTTCGTCGGTCTTCGGATTGACCCAAATATCATTCAATCCTACAAATGAAACCACCCAATCCAAAATGTCATATCGATTTTCCCGTTCCCAACGTAGCACATCAGAGTCAGGAACAGACGTCTCAAAGGCATCTGACAAATCAAGACAGCAATGACCGCATTGGATGCATTCGAATTTTTCCATTCCAGTTTCAACCAAAATCCCGGTGCCATCAGTTTTAGGGTGTCTGGCAACTTTTGCACTTACCATCTCAATCCTTGAATATACCTCTGCAATTATTTCTGGCGGCTTAGAATTTACCAAATCTATAAAAATTTCCACCAGGTCGACACCGTAATAGAATTGTTCGCTGCTATCTGATTTTATCCACAACCCATTACGATCGACAAAATCTAATGGATGCATCTTTATTCGGTCTTTTCGAATCTCAAAATTTCCGAAACCCTCAATTAGCGGTTTGATCTCTTCTTGTTTTTTTAGTTCAGATTGCATCATCAGGGTGTTTTTTAACTCTTTTACGGCTTCAGAAATAGAAACAAATTTTAGATTTTTTCTACCCATGGCAAATTAGTCCTTAAAAAGAGGTTATTCATAACTCCGGGCGGATTCACTGTCAAAAGATACATGATTCAAGCGGAGACATCAAATGTTCGATTTTTAAAGATCTGATTTTGTTTGAATAATACCGGCAAAAAAAATACAGAAATAAAGAAAATATCTGCCGGTAAAAAAAGTGGGATATGAGATGACTCCACTATGGATCGAAGACATTATCAGTGATTAGTTCCGATTTATATCGGCACTTTAAATTTTTTCACTGAGGACTACGTCAAAAACGGAATTTTCCAGTGCCAAATTCAGAGGCACACACTATTATTAATAGTAACAGGCTTCCGGCATTGGCCCCAGGGATGAGATCAAGGTCTTTAAATTTGGTTTCGACCGAAAACCAATCGACCTACTCCACTTTTGCAAACCATGAAGGGAAAAACCTTTTCCAAAAGCTCTTCTGTGATTTCACGAGCTGTCTCATCATCGACCATCGTGTAGGGATACCCAATGGGCATTTATGCGATCTTCATTTAATTGCAGTTACAGGTGGTAAAGAGCGAACGATTCGGCAATACAAGGAATTGCTGAATTCAAATGGTTTTTGCATTGTCTCTGTTCATAGTGGACCCAGTTTTATCAGTGTTATTGAGGCACAACCGCATGAATAGTGTAGGTGACCAAAAGAATCCAAAGAAAGGCTCTTTGATAATCATGCGCCACGCTGAGCGCCCACCGATCCCTCAACATTCATTCGGGAACAAACTGTCCATTACATCAAAAGGAAAAACAACATCTAAATATTTAGGGGAAAAATACGGTTCAAAGATCCATTCAATTCATTCAAGTCCTGTAACACGTTGCATTGAAACAGCTTCAAATATCATAGAAGGAAGCCGACAAGATCTTTCAATTATTTCTGATACCATGTTAGGCAACCCTGGTGCCTTTATTTCAAACCAATCCATTGCTGGAGAAAACTGGCAAAAATTTGGCCATGAAGGTGTATGCCAAAGGCTATTTTTTAATGATGATCCCATGAAAGGATTCTACCCTCCCCGAGAAGCGATATTGAATCTTTTAAAACACATGGTTTCTCATCTTCCACCAGAAGGGTTGACGACTCTTTTTGTTACACATGATATTATCATTGCTACTCTTGCAGTTCGCTTACTGGAACTAAAACATCATGATGATATTTGGGTAGACTATCTCGATGGGATTGAGATAATTCTTTCAGAAGGGAACCTTTTGTTGAAAAATAAGACATTCATCAAAACAATCACATGTTGGATTTATTGAATCAAAGAATAATAACGATATCCCCAACTAAAACAGCCGAAGGATGTTTTAGAACCTTAAAATAAAATTTTCGAGTTTCTCTCGATCTGTCTATTAGAAATAATAGATACTATTTCTTGCTGGATTCTTTTCCCTTTACTAAAGCCATGAATAGGATCATCAACAAGAGTTGCCTCAAAAAACAAACGTTCTGGTCCCAAATCAGTATCTGGATTTAATGCTGATAATAACTTTCTGATAGCTTTATCTTCTTTTGATTTCATGAAATTTACATTTTTAATAATGCCACCGTACTTCTTCATATATTTTCCCTCTTCCTTCAATATGTTATTACTTCAAAATCATCCGTCCACCGGACATTGCAACATCACCAGCCTGGCCTTGATCATTAAGATAGTAATTTGCCGTGTACAGCAGATCCTCATCGAAATCCTGCTTCACAACCCACTGCAAATAATCTTTTGGGACATCTCGGAAGTGTAGCCCTCGGTGTTTTCCAATAGGAATTTTGGCCATAAGGACCGGATTCTCGGAGATCCGGATCATCTCTGCCACGATCTCTGCCGGGGTTTCATACTTTTTTTGAAATTCTTTAAAAATGCGGATGAAAAGTTGCTCCAGGACAAGGATATCTCCCCATGCGTCATGGGCTTGGGCCTCGATTTCCATCCCGTAATAATAGCGGAGATATTGGAGTTTGTGGCTTTCAATCTCTCCTTCTGAGTCAAGAGTTTTTATCAGCTTTAGGGTGCAGATCGCCCTTGGGACTTCGACCTGTTCTTTTTCCAGCATCCCAACATCAAACTTTGCATTGTGGGCTACCAGGATATTGCCCGGATCCTGGAGAAGTTCCACCAGGTCGGATCTTGTTTGATGGTTTAAAAAGGCCGGTTTGCCGGCAACCATCTTTTCTGTAATATGATGAGTGGCCATTGCTCCAAACTTAATCGGGACAGGAGGTTTGAAAAGCTCATTAACCTCAAGGCCCTTGTTCGTTTTATATGCGAGCTGGCACAAGTGATCGTCTTCATCCACGCCCGTAGTTTCCGTATCGAGATAAATATACATAGATGCTCCAAATATTCTTTGATTTCAAAAAGTTTTCATGTTTTTTGTATTTTTTTAAAAATACATGAAAACAAATGCTTTATCCAATTTCATTCATGAGAACATTATGAACTTCCTTGTCCTCGATCCCCAAATAACGCATGGTAACAGCCGGTGAGCTGTGATTGTATCGCTTTGCAATGACCTCAAAGCCTACGCCAAATTTAACCCGTTGTTGGTATCCCCAGGTCTTTCTTAACGTCCTGGCTCCAAAGTTGCCGGTCTTTATATTGATGGCTTTTGCCCAGCCTTTTACAAGTCTATTAACAGATCCCACAGAAATCGGCTGCGGCTGGCCTTCCGGATCTCTCTTCGCACTCTTGAAAAGGAACTCTCGGTCGTCAGGCTTTCGGTCTTCAATAAATCTGTCCAGAGCTTTCCGGATCGACTTATTTATCACGATAATATTTTTCTTTCCGGTTTTTCCCTCAATAAATTGGTGGACCTGTTCAGGTTTTAAATATCTCAGATCCCCAACACGAAGTTTCAAAATATCGGTCACTCTGATGCCTGTATTGATCCCAAGGATAAAAAGAAGGGAATCCCGGACATTCCCATCTAAAAATTTTATCAGGGTTTTTATATCAGATTCTTCCCGTATCGGATCAACCGGATTTTTATCACCTTTTTGAGGTGCATTGGGATTTTTTATATTATTGGTCATGGATAAGCTCCTTTTTCATTTAATGCTAAGTTCTCTATATAATTTAATATAAAACTTAGCATTTATAAAAACCGAAGTCAAAGAAAAAATGAGAATAACGGCGAAGATGGTTTACTTGCTTGGGTTTAGACTGTTTCTAACGATGCTAAGTCATACCTAAGACTTAGCATCGATGTTGGGCAAAATAGAAATGGTTAGAAAACGTGAAAAAGTTCTCTTTTTTATGTTTTATGGTCTTTTTTGTTATAATTTTTATTATTTCACTTTTATTGATGATTTTCTTTAAATATTATCTTTTTTCTATTTTCTGTGTGATTTGTTCTGATAAAACAAAAAAAACCTGAAATTTCTTCCGGAGCTTCTTTTTATTGTTATTTTGTTTATTTAGTATCAAAAGGTGGATTATCAGGTCCCAATCGAAAATTGACAAGTTCGCCAGGCATATCAATGATTTTATCAGGCTCCTCTAAAACTTCTTTTTTCTCCCCATAATTTAAAGAATGATTATAATTGTGTTTAAATCTTTACCTTTACCCTTAATTACCCCTTTATTATCCTTTTTGTTATTGATTCTTCTAAACCCATCATTTCACCAGTCTCACAATAGGAACCACTGGTTCATCACCAATATTAACAGGAACCGGTGGAATCAATTTGACATAGGTGTTTTGCTCCCCTTCCCTATCCAATATGTATGAAAATGGGATTTTCTGATGTGTGAAGCTTTTTTTGTACCAGGCCAGTGCTTGCGTGGCTCCCTTATGGGTTCAACCAGAGCCCCCTCCCCCATATGACAGGCAATAAGGTAATGCAATTTGTTAAAAAACTTAAAGATACCGTTTGAATTGTTGAACATTGGAAGAATCAAGATTAATGCAAGTATTGTTAACTCTCAAACCGCACGCTAAATTATGTATAAATTTGATTTCTGAATCACATGTGGAATCTTCTACAACCACAATATATAATGCGAAATGATGTAATAGAATAATTCAAGGGAGGAGGTTGATGTGGTGGCGGTCGGTTCTGTTGACTCACACAAAAGGGTTCCCACGGAACCCTTTGTTTTCACCAGGTAAGAGCAGAACCTCAGATTTTGGTCTTTACCTTTTAAAGGAATCGTGAGTATAAAATATGTCGTCACAAGTTCTTCAAACTATATCAGGGGAATAGCTATATCCAAAGCTTCTTGCTGGTGGATAAGTTAGCGCATTACCTGAATACTTCACAGAGCCGAATATCAAAGTACTTAAATCAACTGGAGCAAGATGGTTTTATAAAAAAAATCGAAAGACCAATCTTTAAAGGAAATATTCTGTACTATCAATTCGGAACCTGGGGAGGGGAATACTGGATCAGACGCTGGCTGGATCGGTGGCAACTCCTGATTCAGATTTATGGGTAAGAGATTGGCTCCAAGCCAGTATCGTATGGATGAAAAAAAACATCTTGTAATCTGATAATCGCTAAGATAACATCCACGATGTTGATCTTTCAAATTATACGCTAATTCGTTTTTTAATATCAAAAAGTTCCAAAGATAAAAGCGCAAAGGAGTGTTAAATGAAAAAACTACTGGGAGTTGCTTTAATTCTTTTTTCTCTTTGCAGTTGTGTTGGCGTGAAACCCGTTGTAAATGTCAGTCCCCAAAACGTTTTTTTATCCACAAATCCAAATCTTGAATTATCGATAGATAAAAGTTTGAGATATTCCGGAAAATTGGAAACAAATGAAGAAAACAACATTAATAAATATACTCAAGAATATCATTTATTTAACGCCGGAAACAAAAAACTCGCTATCATCCTATTAAAAAAAATTGCATCAGGGAATAAAGGACATTGGCTACCTCTAAAGATAAAAGAAGGGGAAAATGGAGTTATAATAGATCAAGGCTCCATTGAATTAGCAGGCAAACAATGGAAAACATTTGTCCAATTGATAAGTCCGAATGCCAACGAGCAAAACGCTTTTTACTCAAAAAATATAGATATTGATCAATACTATATAACTAAAGCCTATATGCGAAATTTTTCAGACAGAACACAAGTCTATGTTTCGTTTATGGCCTCTTTAAATGGCTATGAAAAAGATATTGAACAATATTTAAGACTTAAGACGCTTACTTCTGAACAAGCTGAACTTTTAAATGGCTTTTTGGTAGATGCCCAAAAACAAATAGTTTTTGTTGTGGATGTGCCAACTCAAAATAACCAGAAGCCCCATTCTATAGAGGGTAACTGGAAAATTTCAGGGTTTGAACGAAATGGCAAATATCATCGTGCGAATTTTAAATATGAGCCCATTTTTTATTTTGGTCGAACTTCATTCGATATAGTCACAGACGGGGAATCCCTGCTACCAACCCTTAAAATGGGTAAGGCCTCTTACTCCATGAGTCATGGCAAATTTAGTTTAAAAAGCTCTACTGGAGAACAGGTTAAATCAAATATCGAATTCATAGATCCAAACTCTTTCAGGGTATCAACTTTTGGAAGTTCCCCAAAAATGGAAGCAATTATTTTAAGTATTAAGGATACTTTGATGGGTATCCCATCAGGCATGACCCCCTATTCGAATGACTGGAAAAGGGACACTGCCATCTATTTTTCTAAAATATAGTTGAATTCGTTCTCATTCTGGGGCACCTGGTGCATTGATAGTGGAGGGGGGCTTGGCTGGGGTGGCGGGAAATCATGATTCAGGAATATGTTTAAATAAAGCTTTCAGATACCAATAGAGTTCCAGGCCACTCGAATTATCCGTTTCAATCAAACTGTCAATTGCAGCGCTGGCTTGGGCACTTTGACCAGTTGACACCAGTAATAGAAAACAGTCAGAGTAAAAGGTTCCTGCATCTTAAATTGATTATCACAATAATCATGTATTCGCATGATAGCGTGTAACAAATGAGCAATGCTAAAGCCTTCAATCATGGTATGAAGTGTCAGATTTCTCTTTCAGTTTTGAGGATTGACTGGCAGATCAATTAATAGCTGATTTTTGTAAAATGAAACTCAAGTATCAGTATCCGAAGGTGGAGTATTCAGCGACAGAAATTGTCATGGATACCAAAAGAATACATCACCGGAAATCTGGATTCTAATTGATGCCAATCATGCAAGTTATATTGCACTTTCGGATTGCAAAAAAAATGAAAATGCCTGTCAAATGTATCTCCAATTATGTTGCGCCTTTTTTTTGTTGCGAGTTTTTTCTATTTTTTTTAAAAAAAGGTGTATTTTCTTTGGATTTAATTTTTTCTCTCTCATCTTCTTTGCTTTTGACAGGATGTCTTCAGTGGCTACCCCGCCAGACCCCGCCCCATTCTTTAGAATAATACCCCGCCAGCCCTTCGTATAGGTTGATCATAGTCCTGAGGAGGCTCCAGGCCTATGAAAAAGAGAATACGAAAACTCAGGTGCGAAAATTGTCATGATCTGTTCATGCCGGATACCTACTACTTAAAAAGGCAGAAGTTCTACATTAATAGAATGCAAGAAAACAAGTAAAAAGTAGAATCATCAGAAGTGGCTAAAAAAGCCAAAAAATCGAGACTATTTCTCAGCCCCTGAAAATGACACTGAGTGTCCAGTAATGGCTTTTACAAAATCTCGGGTACTGGAAGAGGGGAAAGCCTTAATATTTGAAGTTGCGTTACAAGAGATATTATCGGCCCAAAAGCCAGTCTTTATTACCCTTAGCCCCACTTTAATGAAATTCGTTGAAATTTATGCTTGATATCACTGCTCATAAGGATATACTGTTGCAATCGGATAGTTTTAAAATTTGATTGCACAAGATCAAGGGTGCCAAAATGAATACATGTATTTTTTCAGTGGAGCAAAATAATTCAATGAGAAAAACACTAAAATACATAGTAATAAAAAGAGAAAATTTTGAGCGGTTCAAATTTTGGGTGAATAATCGGAAAACGAAAAACTGGCTTGACTGTTAGAACACGACAGGAACGGATATTGCCAGACACGGTGACCTATGTAATGCAGCAAATTATTATGTTGCCAGTTATTTTAAAAAAGTCTAAAATATCGCATAACCTATTGAATTTAAAGGCAATATCTACTTACACAAACATAATTAAAATCCCCTTAAAAATCAGATAGTTACGACAACTCGCAACATAACTCCAATATAGCTGAATGGACTCTTGATGCTTTTGATTGTAAGGCCTTCCATATAATGGAATTTAGTATCTGTATGAGTTACTTCTGAATTAATACTTTTTGCGAAGTATATCGTTCTGGAATAATAACTTTTACACCCGGAAGGTTTTTTTCTATTAATTTCATAAAAGTGACATGCTGAATGTCATTCCCATTCATGGGAACAGCAATTTGCGGTTTCATATCGTGAATCATCTGATACGCATATTCTGGATTGCAGGTGGGAGAAGGGTTACCTGTTGGAACAAATGCAAGATTTGACACCATTGTTTGAAGCGGCACATAGGCGGAATCCCCTCCATGAAATATTTTAATTCCGTTAATAGTGATCCTGAAGAGCATTTCCGAACCGATATGCATTCCTTCAAGGGCGTCTATTACAATATTTTCGGCATTATAAATTCTTCCCGGTGCTGGGGTGATAAGTTTTTCACGAGGAATATCTTTTTTAAGTTCTAAAACCATGTTCGGATCAATTGCGATATGGGGTTGTGATCCCTTAAACAACTCCAAAACAGTTTGCTTAGAAAAATGTTCCCAGTGCGAATGCGTACAAATAATAAGATCTATGCCCTCTTTATTAAGAATTTCCAGCACACTTTTACACAAGCACGATGGATCGAAAAGAATTGTCTTATCAGCTATTCGAACAATAACACTTGAACAAGGACCAAAGAACATAAACCCCACTTCATTCGCCTTTAGGGTCATGGAAAAAAAATTCTTGAAGGAATGGCATTCGGTTTGTTCCTTACCAGTGATTCCAACGCTTGGTATCCATAAAATAACTACAAAAACCAAAAATGATAATAATACACTAAATTGGTTTTGTTTCATGCTTATCCCCTTGAACCATTTGTTTCAAATTCAGAAGATTCTATGCAATATCATTAGTAAAAAGTCCGGTCGTATTTTGGATATTTTTTTGTTGGCGGTAGATTTTATAAATTACTAAACCTAAAGCAACCCCCTCCCTGGCTTGTTACCAGAAAGAGTGTAAAACAGCAAACCCGACCGATCAAATTGACTATTGTGTGAGAGATGATGCAGTAGCAATGGGGTTTCTCCAAAAAATATCCTTTTATTTCATAATATAAAAATACTCCTGCAAATATCTTTTGTAAATCAGGGAAAACCTTAATTTTCAAAATAAAAGTACTCATTTACAGCAGAAATTTTGATTATAGTTAAAAACTATTCTATGTAATGTAAAGAGCAGAAAACCCGAGCATATTTTGCCGGGATTTTTTGTTGGTGGTGCATAGTATCTTTTATTCAATTATATGAGCCAGAACCAGCATCAGAAAACATTCTTCAAATTACATTTTGTAATATAAAAAATTGAGTTTTTCCGATTTTCCCGACTCAACAATTAGTATCCAAAAGTGGAGTATCCAATCGCCAAAATTGTCATGGATACCAAAAGAATACATGACCGGTTCTCTGAATCAAAATTGATGCCTATCATGCAATCAACTTCATCTCCAATAAAGAACATTCAGACAGATCCTTCCAGAGTAAATTATATTTTCACCAAAGTTGAATTACTGAAATCCTTTACATGCTTTAAAGATGCTGATATGTGATAATGGTTATATTTCTTTTATTTTAATCGTCAGATATGCCCCATCTTTTAAAGATAAGTGGTTAATTATCAATATTAAAGTGATATGCTGACAACCGCTCAATTACTTGTCAGCTTATTTAAGGCAACGTATATGATTTTTTCGGAAAAAACAAAATGAATGAAACGAACAACAAATATACTATTCAAATAGTCATTGCCATAATTGGATTGATAGGTGTGCTCGGTAGTGCTTTGTTTGCCAACTGGGACAAGATATTTTCAGAGAATCAAATATCAAACGAAATACAGACAAATAATCCCAAAGATGCTGTCAGCAATACTCAAGCGATAGGAAACGAGGTGGTTAATTTAGAAAATGAACGCCAAGAAATTAAGCAGCCACATTCCGCAAATGAACTACCTGAGTATGATCAGACTATGATAAACAAAAAACGCATTTATGCTGCATTAAAGGGTATCCCAACATTTGATCCTGATATACATTCTGATGGGTGTGGCTTTATTACATCCTCTAACTACAGCAAATTAGAACCCTTACAATCTAAGTTTGGTTCCACTATGCCTTGGCGTGAATGCTGCGTTAAATACGACCAAGCTTATTACTATGGTGGTAGTACAAAAGATAGAAAAGAGGCTGATAAAGTGTTCAATGAATGTATAGAAAAAAAAGTGGGTAAAGAGTATACAGCACTTATTCTTGAATTGATGGAAAAGCCTTATGTTGAAGGCAACACCATTACATTCCCCTCTCGTCAGTCTTGGGGCTATGGAGAGTATTTTGTTACCCCAGGGGCACAGCCATGATGAGACCTAACACCAACAAACCTAACTGGCAAAATCATCCGACCTCCATCGTCGGCAGGTGATTTAAGCGTTAAATTCATTTATATTTTCTGACAATTTTAATCAAACGCATCCTTCAATATTCAACTCTTTAATATAAAAAATTGAGTTTTCCGATTTTTCCGACTCAACAATTAGTATCCGATTGTGGAGTATTCAACGCTTGGAATAGTTTAGGATACCAGAACAATACATCATTAAAATTTTAGTGGGAGTCGCTTTCCCATGATGCAAGTACGGTTGAGTTTCCGGCTTGCAAAAAAAATGAAAATGCCTGTCAAATGTATCTCCAATTTAGTTGAATGTGATTTTGGTTTTTTTGATTTTAATTTTCCCCATATAGTATAATTTCAAATCAGAAACTGAAAAATCCATCCATACCATATCTTGTATCAGAGCAAATCTTGAAAAGCCCGAACTGGTGAAAGAAGCGCTCGGTAATTTGTCGAATTTGACTCGTGACTATTGATACCATAAATCAGGAGCAAAAGAAATTCTTTGCATTGTAGGATTTTTGAATGTAAATTGAAATAAATTTCTATTTACTATATTTAAGGCTACCATGAGAAAAATTTCTTTAATTGTGATAACTTTAATTGGTATTATTTTCTTATTAGGAATTGACCGATGGCAGGTGAACTCCTGGCGAGAAGAGATGACAAACGAACTGGCTGTTACTGCAAAATTCTATAAGAATCGTTTGGAGCATTCCATTATACCAAGACTTAATGCTGTTGAAACTATTGTGGCATTGTTTGCCATGTATCCTGATACAAAATTTAAAGAATTTGCAGAGTTTTCCAATCATATTATAAATACGAATCGCACTATCCGAACGCTTCAATTTGCTGACTCAAAAACTTTGATAACCTATACATTCCCAGTAAAAGGCAATAAAACTATAATCAATAAACCCTTGAACTTAATTGAAGATCCTAAGCGAGGACCCTTTGTAAAAAAAGCAATAGCTCAAAAATATGCATCGGTTCAAGGACCTTTTGCTCTACGAGAGGGAGGTTCAGGGATTGTCGTCCGATCACCAATATTTATTCAAAGCAAATTCATAGGACTGGCAATAGGTGTTTATGATGTCTCAACGCTTATCGAAGAAGCTTTTTCTGAAATAGAGTTGCATCGATTTTCTTTCCGTTTGACAGACAGCAAAGAATGGGTCTTTTACGGACAAGATAATGAGTTTGATGCCTTACAAGAAAAAAAAATTCAAGTAGGGGATACCCACTGGACTATGGCTATCGGCCGAGTTAAAGGATCGACGTCTCCTCCCATATCAAACCGAGTGCTCATATGGGGTTGTGGATTAGGGTTCCTCCTTTTAATATTAACATTAATTCAAAAATCGGTGACACAAAAAACTCATCTCGAACAGAAAGTGGAGGAAAGAACAAAAAACCTTGCTAAATCAAACAAATCTCTTCTATCAGAGATTAGTCAAAGAAAAAGCATCGAATTAGTTTTAAAGGATAGTGAAAAACGATTCAGAAAAATGATTGAGAAGTCGCCTCTCCCAATGGTTATAACCGATATAAATCAAGACATTTCTTTCTTCAATGATAAATTTACAGAATTGTTTGGTTATACGTCAAAGGATGTATCAACAGCAGAAAAATGGTGGGAGATGGCCTACCCAGACAAGACCTATCGAGATAGGGTTCAACAGTCTTGGGCAAATGCGATTGAATACGCAGAAAAGAATAATACCGATATCGCAATGCAAATATGGGATTTGACTATAAAGGATAGAACAAGACGTACGTGTGAATTTTATATGGTGCCTTTAGGTGATGTCGGGCTAATAGTCATGAATGATATCACAGAGAAAAAGAAGAATGAGATAAATCTAAAACGTCAGGCTTTAGCCATGGATAATTCTTCGGATACAATCGTAATCACAGATACTACTGGAATCATAAATTATGTTAACCCTGCTTTTCAAAAAATCACTGGTTATGAAAATGCAGAGGTTCTTGGGAAGGATCTTCGTGTATTAAAAAGCGGTGCCCACAACACACAATTTTATGAAGAATTATGGAATACAATATCAGGAGGTAACATCTGGTCAGGACAATTAATCAATAAAAAAAAGGATGGTTCTGAATATACAGAAGAGGTCACAATATCTCCAGTATTCTCAAAAGAGGGAGAGATCATAAATTATGTGGCGGTAAAAAGGGATATAAGTGATAGATTGAAACTTGAATCAAAGCTTCGGCAGTCACAAAAAATGGAATCCATAGGTACTCTTGCTGGAGGCATTGCCCACGATTTTAATAATATAATGGCTATTATTCTTGGAAACACGGAGCTGGCTTTAGATGATGTCCCAAAATGGAATTCTGCTCATGCCAGCCTTGAAGAGATTAAAATAGCCAGTTTCAGGGCAAAAAATATTGTGAAGCAGCTTTTAAGTTTCAGTCGTAAAACCGACCAGAAACTGCAACCCATTCAAATTGCTTCAGTCATTAAAGATGCACTCAAGTTTTTGCGGTCAACGATTCCAACCACCATAAATATTCACCGGGATATTATAGCCACTGAAGAAATGATTCTTGCCGACCCGACCCAGATCAACCAGATTATAATGAACCTGTGCATCAATGCTTCCCACGCCATGGAACAAACCGGCGGAGATCTTAACGTCACTGTTGAAAAGGTAGTTTTGGACTATAATTCAGCCAGAGACTATCCTGGTTTGAAAAGCGGCAATCATATCAAGATAATGATAAGCGATACAGGCCCGGGCATAGATACTGAGATCATCAATCAAATTTTTGATCCCTATTTTACAACCAAGGAAGTCGGCAAAGGTTCCGGTATGGGGTTGGCCGTGGTGCACGGCATTGTCAAGAGCCATAGAGGAGCCATTGCCGTTGACAGCAGCCAGGGTAAAGGCACTAAATTCAGCATACTTTTTCCTTTGGCTACAGAAAAACCAATGGTTGAAGCCCAGACTACTCAGGATATTCCCAGGGGAAGTGAGACCATATTATTTGTGGATGATGAAATATCCATTACAAAAATGGTGCAAAGGATGTTTGAGCGTCTGGGATACAAAATTGAAACAGCCACAACACCGCAAGATGCTTTGGAGCGATTCAGCTTAAACCCTGATCATTTCGATCTTGTCATAACTGACATGACAATGCCCCAGATGACGGGTGTTAAATTATCTGAAAAACTGATGGACATTAGAAAAGATATTCCCATCATCGTCTGTACAGGTCACAGTAACCTTGTTGATGAAGAAAAGGCTAAAGAACTGGGTTTGGCAGCCTATGTCATGAAACCAATAGACATGCAGGAAACAGCACAGACTATTCGAAAAGTGCTGGATAAAAAGTAAAGTTATGTCCAAGAATAATAGTTAAAGCTTTTGCCCTTCAAACTTTTTAGCAATTGCATAATAACTGGAGCATTCTTTTGATTTTTAAATTAAAACCTAATTCAATATCTTGTGGTGGAATGGGTTTAATTTCTGAATACTCAGATTATACTATATGAACCGCAGGCATCATCTACAGCCATTCTTCCAGATTCCAGTTAATAATATATCAAAAACATTTTCGCCGATTCTGAACAATTATTTTTCGGGTTTGAACTGTTGGAAAGTGTATCTCAAATATCAGGACTCCTTATTTCTGGGGATAAGTGGTGGCCCCTCGGCCCTACCATTTTAGAATTATCAATGATTATTTGTTGATAATTCGATCCCATATTTGTAAAGACCGTTAGCTCTATCATTGGTTGACGAATATCGTTTTCCCCATCTGACTATTCCGCTGTAACTTTGTTTTTTTATAGAGGTGGGAACATTGGTGTCACAATTTTTTACCTCAACATAGACGGATTCCCCTAAAACTAATTTTTCATTGGTCCTCAGGGATAGACCTTTATTACAATAATCAATCATCTCTGCGTCATAACGGTTGTCTTTATTATCCATACGGTATAGGTCCATCGGAGACGTAATTATATATCTTTGATCTCTTCTTTTTTCCGAGGAAGGTCCCATAAGCAAATCCTTATTACAGTCTTTTGTGGGTAATAGATTATACTTCAGTTAGCCGAATAAACATAAAAGATCAAGCGAAAATGTACCAAACACAACGTCGTGTGCGCCTATCAACAATAAAGATTAATGCTTATATAGAGCACATTTTAGCAGATTCTTGAAACATAATTTCCGGGGCCTGAACCAAAATCCGGTTAAGTCCAATATAACGTAATGGAAGATTTGGGAATTTTATTTTGGTTTTTCTCATATATTTCAATTATCATATTTCTGAAAATATTCAAATTTTATCACACTGGTCACCACACTAAAATTATACGAAAATCGTAAAATATAGAATCATAATATATTTTGTGGGTATGTATATTTTTTCTCGATTGCATGAATTTATTGTAACAATAACACATTTATTCCATAGGAAAAAAAACACTTTAAATGGCTGTAAATATAATCAAATATGACGTTCAGATATCAAAAGGACAGGAACGTTTTTTGCAAGCATTATGATAAAAAAGCTTAATCCTCCTTTGGGCCAATATTGTTCATTCGCCAATCCATAATGAAAGATAGATGTAGATATTATAGACCTCTTAAAACGTTCGAGTTCATTTCAATTTCAAAAGTAGCCAAAACGATGATAAATGTCCAATTGTTATTTAACGGAGCTGTCATGTTGGATCGTCTAATACAAAAACATAAAAATAAATTTTTAAATAGTTCCCATTACCCCAACCCAAGCCGGCCACCAGACAATTTCATCCTAATTGATCAACACGGTATTGTATTGTCCACCAAAGACGAAATTGTTGATCGGGGTGTTTGTGTGTTCGCCTATCTGGATTTGCGCTGCTACAAGAGGGTCCAGACTGCAATTAAGATCGGAAATGCCGATACCCCTACTATTATTAATGTTCAGTATAACTTACATGGAGTTCCTTATGATTCTGAAATCCATATCTTGAAACATAGCGAACGATATCTTGGGATAATTTGGAGGACCCCTAATCTTATTGCCTTTAACCCGAGAAAACAGAAAAATTTAATTCAAATGGACCAAAGGCATCATAATAAAAATTCTTACAGATTTAGGTGTATATATAACATTTTAGCCGATTCTGGAAAAATATTTTCCGAGGCTTGGAGTAAAATCTGTTCTAATAAAAGGTAATGGAATGTTAATTAATTTGGAGATGTATTTTCCCATATAATTAAATCTTTCTTTGCTTTGCACATCTATTATGTATTACCGGCTGGGCCATGGCGAAACCGATAATTGTTATAATAGTTTAGCTGGTGGTTTTGAAATTTTAATGGTAAAATTTGTTATACCGATTTAATAATTAGTCCGTTGAATAGAAATAATTATGGATGTAAATACCCGAACCTAAGGGGTCGGGGGAAATTTTGAGGGGCTTGTGTGTTTAAAAATCCACTTTTAGCTGTTGCAGTTGCGATGACTATCGGGGTGGCTATCTGGGGCATAGTTGACACTCAGGGACTTACCAGTTTTGCCGCCAATTATGTAGAGATCGCTTTTCGAAGCCGTGGCTGGTTTATCATGCTGACAGCAAGCATCATGCTCATCTCGAGTATCGCACTTGCTGTTTCAAAATACGGGAAGGTGGTGCTGGGAAAAGAGGGCGAATCACCTGAATTTTCGACAACCAGTTGGATGGCTATGATGTTTGCGGCCGGCATGGGCGTTGGACTTTTATTTTACGGTGCGGCCGAGCCGATATCCCATTACCTGGCCATCAGCCGAAATGGTGTGGACCCTGGAAAAGCTGCCTCCATGGCCATGTTCCTCACCGATTTCCATTGGGGACTCCACGCCTGGGCGATTTACGGTTTAACAGCTCTGGTGATCGCTTATTTTGGATTTTGCCGGGGGACTCCCCAGTTGATCAGTGCGCCCCTTGTAAGTGTTTTTGGTGACAGGCCATTGCCAAGGCGTATCGGATGGTTGATGGATCTTCTTTCCATTTATGCCATTGCAATCGGCTTGGCCGGTTCTGTTGCCATGGGTGTGTTCCAGGTTCAGGACGGCATAGCGGCTCTGTTTAAAATTGATATGGCGGGTATGCGATACTCGCTGATCATTTTTGGTATTTTATTTGTCGTATACATGGTACCGCTGACAATGGATTTGAGCAAAGGAATGGCGTTGCTTTCAAATATTGCTGTAGGTCTCGCCGTATGCCTGATGGTCTATCTGCTGTTAGTCGGGCCAACGTCTTTTCTAATGAACGGCATCGTTGAGGCGATCGGGCAGTATTTTACGCAAGTTATCCCCCATGGGTTTATGACGTATACCTTCTTTGATGAGGACGTCAGGGCTTGGTTCAGTGCCTGGTCCCTAAACTACATGGTCTGGTGGCTGGCCTGGGCACCTTTTGTGGGGGTTTTTATTGCCAGGATTTCCCGTGGCCGTACCATTCGAGAGTTCATTGCCGGTGTATTGCTTGCCCCCACGGTTTTTTCAATTTTCTGGTTCGGTATTTTCGGTGGTCTGGCATTTTACCAGGGAGCAGCCTCCAAAATCGATCCGGTAGTCGTTGAAACCAGAATAAATCAAACAACCTTTCTTCTTCTGGATACACTCCCGCTTTCGACGATTACCATTATCGTGACCATCATCGCTGCCTTTTTGTTTATTGTCACCAGCGTGGTCAGCGCCGCTTATGTGCTCTCCATGTTTTCCGAGGGTGGTTCTCAAAATCCGGCTGTTAAAATAAAACTGATCTGGGGGGGTATTCTCGGGGCATTAGGACTTGCCATGATTCTTTCCAACAGCGTGGATGCCGTACGCCAGATAATTGCCATGAGCGCTGGGCCGTTTGTATTTATTGTTCTGGTGTTGGTGGTTTGCCTGGTAAAGGCACTCAAAGAGGATATAGGTGAAGTAGATGGATAAATTGATTGATACGCTGCTCAATATTAGTGTTTTTATCTTTATCGGCCTGATGCTGTGGCTGTTGTTTAAAAAAGATAAAACATGAGTTCAAAATTCAATTATATCAATTAAAATTGATCAAAGGAGCAAGCTCTCAGATTAAACTTATCAATATAAAAAAACACAGCAACCGGTTAGTTTACATATTCCCCAGGTTGCCTACTCCAACACCCTTGTTAAAATAATTCTACGCAATGCTGGCGTGTTAAATGACGATCAAAGCCAAGGTGGCCCAAACGGTTGTCTCTTCCGGTCATCAGGATTTTAAAAAAATCTGCTTGCGAATAACTTGATATATGATATTGAAAATCAGACACCAAGCCAATAATCTCAATAGCAGAACAGCAAGGCTATCCTTCCTTGACAAATATTATGAGCAAACCGGATATGACTGCCCCCCCTAAACAAAAATCAATAAGATTCAAGCCGCTTGCACCGACCGGAGATGCATATGTTGACGATTGTTTCTCCATTCAATTTGCCGATGGCAAGGATGACCGGGCCTGGTCGCAGATTGAAGGCCTGAAAGATGTTCCCGGACTTGTGAAGCAAAATAGGTTAGAAGATGCCTGGTCTATTCTGGATGCAAATAAGGATGCGTTTCTTGATTTTGATTTTATCTATGCCTGGAAAGCCACCATTTTTCAAAAAAACGGGCAGAATGATGCGGCACGGAAAACGTTGGTATCCGGGCTAAAGCGTTCAATAAATAAATTTCTTTTATACGAGAGATTCGGGTTTTTAGAATATGAAACAGGAAATTTGAACCAGGCTGTAAAATGGTGGATTAAAAGTATTGTTGCCATGGTCGGCATAAACGCTGTGACCATGTGGGAACCATTTATTTACCTTGCTTATGTTGCAGGTACTTGTGGCAGTGAAAACCGTTTCAAGATCTTAATGGCCCAGGTGGCAAAAATTTCTGTCCATGGAGAACTCAGCCTTGAAAAGGATGCAGTTAAAAAACTTCAGGAAAAATCATCAACTCTGTCCGTCAAATCCGTGCTCAAGGCCATTGACTGCCTGTGTGATAATTTCATCACAGCTCCGGGGATCCCAAAAACAGGGACACCGCCCCCCTCATTTCTGGCTGACGTTACTTCTTCAAAAGGGAATACCGATATTTTCCAGAAAAAGGGGAAATATCCATGGCTGGTCTATCTTGCAGTGGGAGGTTTGATACTGGTTTTTCTTTTTTTCTTTTTTTCAAGGCAATCAAAAACTGATCCTGTCGTTCCGGAACCCATTAAAGCACCTACAATCAAAACAACCATCACTGCCCCTGAGAAAGAAACAAATCCGGCCATGCCTGAAAAGGCAACTGTAATTGAAGCCCAAAAAGAACCGAATATTGAACAAGAAACTGATCCAGTCCAGCATAAAGAAAAGTATCCTTATCTTAAGCGGAAGACTAAAACACCCAATCCTGTTATCAAAAGAAAAGAATAATCACGGCGGCTTATCGTCCGACAATCTATGGGGTCATGATCCCCACTAATATGAGCGGCAGCTCCTTTGATTATTTCTATGATTTTTCTACCTTAATGCCTGATTTAAAGGCTCCTGCCGATAAAACCCTCCGGGAAAGGCCGCTGGCAACATCAATCAGCGACCAGGGCGCATGGATGAATTGGAATGGCATACAAAGAGTGAGGATTCAACAGTGGAGCTGGCGGAACTTTTGAATACCTACTCTTTGTGCCATGCCGGTTCTGGAATAGACCCCGCCTCAATATAGAGCCTTACGGCGTTTGAGTTCTTAAAATAAATAGTGGGTGATTAGGTTTGGTTGCTGAGAAGGATGATTTTATTTTTGGATCAAAATTGATTAATAAAAATCCTTTCGGATGTGGGGGAGAAGGTAAATTTTAGGCAAAAAAAGGGGAGCCCGTTAAGACGCCCCTCGCCCGAAGACATCATGAAGGTTTTGGAAGGAAATTGTGGGTGTTTTGCTTAAACTTTTTCTCCAATATAAGGTAATGGACTCTTGATGAATTTAATTCTTCCCATTCCCATATAATTGATTTTTAAGTCCAAGGGTAGAAAAACTGTCTATACCAGATGTGGTATTTGGGAAAATCTCAAAAAACTCGGACTGGTCAAAAAACTATTGGTTTCTATTTCTTGATTGATAACTTCATAAACTTTTGATATTAGCTGAATATTATTTTTTATAAGAATAGGGCTGACCTCTCAAGTGATAAATTCATCGTATATTCAATTGATAAGTAGAAATTCCATGGTTGATAAAATTAAAAAAACATCAGGTCTAATACCAGTAAAAAAATCACATATCGAATTTTATAATAAATTCCCTTTATATTATATTTCAAAAGATGGAGAAGCAGTATTATTTAAAAAAGGTGGAGATGAAATTAAAGAAGGCATACTTGAGAAGGAAATGCCTTCAAGATTTTTTATTCGAGAAGAGGATGAAAACTCTGTTACCAATACTTTACTGTCTGTACTCAATATAAAAATGGCAAAAGCCATATCGTCAAAAGGAATAAAGACTATAAAACAATGTCTTTGCCAAATTGTTGAAGAAGCTTTGGAGAACCCTCTTGAAGGAATTCTATCGACTCTACCGGAAACAATAGAAATCTTGTTTTATAATGCAAAAAAGACCCCAGAGCTATTAGATGCCTTGACTTCAATAAACAGCAATAGCCCAAAAATCATTGAACACTCTGTAAATGTATTAACTCTAACTGCTCAATATTGCTTTTTTAAAAAATATTCTGATGATGAACTTAGAAAATTTGGCCTTTGTGCCCTCCTACATGATGTAGGCACTTCCTATATTGATAAAAAAATAATTGAAAAAAATGATCAGCTTACAGAAGAAGAATTTAAAGAACTTAAAACTCATACTACCAGAGGTTATAAAAAAATCAAATCTCATTCAGTTTTTGATAAATCTGTAGCAATGACCGCCCTTGAACACCATGAATTATTAGATGGCAGCGGATATCCCAGTGGGACAAAAAATATTTCATTTGAAGCACAGGTTATAGGCCTTATTGATAGCTACGAACCGCTTAAGTATAGCAACAAATCTTTTCGAGAAGCATTGACCCCCTATAACGCATTGCAAATTATAAAAAAGGATGTACTTCAAGGAAAGTACAACAAACAAGTATTTATTGATTTATGTTCTTGTTGGATTAAATAGATTTAATCTATCTATATTGGTTTTCAGATAGAAATAAACTGCCCTCACTGGTATTTTAAAGACTCAGTCCAGACAAAATTTGGAAACCCCAACATATGGTATCTGGCCTTTTTTAAACTTTGAATTTTGGATTCAATTATATGAGCCAAGAACGGCATTGTAAGCCATTATTGCGTATTCCTGTATATAATATATACATCACATTTTGGCAGATTCTTGGAAACTGTTTTCCCGGGCCTGGACCAAAATCCTGTTACTCTCCAATTATAGGTTAGTGGGGGTTTGATTTTTTTGACTTTGCTTCCGGCTATATATTGTAATTTCAAATCTGAAACTGAAAAATCCATCCATACCATATCTTGTATCAGCACAAATCTCAAAAAACCCGGACTGGTAAAAGAAGCGCTCGGTAAATTATCGAATTTGCCTCGTTAGCTTTTCCGGTATTCACAAGATAGAATTGTCCCATTATACTATTTTTTTTCAACCCATTTAAAGTCTCCCCCTTTTGCGATTGTCCCTTTTTTGCGACAAACCGCAAAAAATATTAAAATAAATATATAAATTCAGTTGGTTAGAAAATATTACCCACAAATATGCTCCATGTTTTTAAAGTTATTTCGCAAAATTAAGAAAATATGACTTATGTAACAGACTGAAATACAAGCATTTTTACTTTTTTATTGCTGGCACAAAACTTGTAATATCTATACCTAAAATTAAATAAATATTTTAATTCTTTAATAAAGGAGAACTAAAAATGGAGCAGATCATCACAGTTATCAAAGACGGCAAAAAGACCACACGAATACCGGAATAAAAAATTTAGGGCAGCCTTAACACCTTATGATGCACTACAAATAATTAAAACCGATGTTCTTCAGGGAAAGTACAATAAACAGGTATTTGTTGACTTGTGCTCCTGTTTGATAAAGTAATTGGCGAATAAAAATAGTAATTTGAGGAGATTATTGATGGAAGTATTTGTAGCCAGACAACCTATTTTTGATTTACAAAAGAAAATTTTTGGATATGAACTTTTATTCCGACAAGGTTTGGAAAACACATTTCCAAATATTGATGGGGACGTTGCAACATCAAATGTTTTATCTAATACATTCTTCTCATTTGAACTAATAGAAATTTTGGGTAATAAACCGGGTTTAGTCAATTTTACAAAAAACTTGATTCTACAAAAAATACCACTGTCACTTCCCCAAGAACATATAATTGTTGAGGTTTTAGAAGATGTAGAACCTGATGACGAAATTATTTCTGCCTTAAAAGAATTCAAAGAACACGGACTTGATATCGCTTTGGATGATTTTATTTATCATGAAAAATTTAAACCATTGATTGAATTATGTAAGATTATTAAATTTGATTTAATCGAAACACCTTTGAATAGTCTCGTTGATATTGTAAAAAACATAAAAGCAAAATATGATATCATGCTCCTTGCAGAAAAAGTTGAAACATACGAGGAATACCAAAAAGCAAAGGAAATGGGATTTACATTGTTCCAGGGCTATTTTTTCTGCAAACCTGAAATTCTTTCCAAAAAATCAATCACTTCGAATCAGATTTCAAAATTAAGGTTAATTGAAGAAGTCAACCGAAATGAACTTGATTTAAAAAAAATAGAAGCTTTCATAAAAAAAGATGTCTCCGCATCATATAAACTTTTGAAATTTATCAATTCAGCTTATTTCAAGAGGGCGAATCCTATTGGAACTGTCAAAGATGCAATGGCGTATCTTGGAACAGAAGAGCTTCGAAAATTTATCAATGTTGTTATTATTTCAGATTTATCTGAAGCAAAACCCAATGAACTGATAAGAAATTCTTTAATACGAGGTAGAATGTGCGAGCGTTGCGGGTCAATTTTAAAAACTGATTTTTCAACTGAAGAGTTATTTACTTTGGGGCTTTTTTCAAGCATGGATGCCATTTTGGATCGTGACATGGAAAATATTTTAGATAATATTTCTTTGGCTGAAAAAATGAGTAAAGCACTTCTTGGAAAGGATAAAAAGTTTAGTAAAATATTGGAAATAGTAACCAAATTTGAAAGAGGCGATTGGGAAAGTAATTTATTTGATTCTATCTCTGGCACAGCGTTTGAATCAAACCTTCCAAAATTCTATTTTGATTCTGTAAAAATGGCGAATTCCTTTTTTAATTGATTTTAAATGGATCAATCAAATTTCAAAAAAAGACTGTCGTTTTAGATGGTTAAAAAACGATTATATTGTTTATTTATATGGGGCCTCGGCTGAAAACTAACGGAGTGAACTGGTATTTTAAAGACTCAGTTCAGACAAACTTTGGGCACCCCCACATATGTAGTATATGACACTTTTTCAGGTTTGAGTTTTTGATTCAACTATATAACCCTCAACCCCTGTCACAAGCCAATCTTTCACTATATATTTTATAATATATTTCGTTGAAAACAAAATCGACCGCCCTGGTCATCATACCTTAATAGCTCCAGTCAGGGCCTGATAGACCCCATGGTAAATGTCGTGATCGAGCTCCCCGGAATTGATCAGCCGCCAGTGTCCCAATTTTCTTTGT
Organism: Desulfoconvexum algidum; assembly: GCF_055382125.1. NCBI lineage: Bacteria > Pseudomonadati > Thermodesulfobacteriota > Desulfobacteria > Desulfobacterales > Desulfobacteraceae > Desulfoconvexum > Desulfoconvexum algidum. Next base: position 2,961,864 of record NZ_AP042394.1, read on the forward strand.
TGGGGTGCCGGTTGTTTGCCATTTTTAGGCCTTAAAGAAAGTTGATCAAATGAATCATAATTCCCTGCTTTACAATCTTTGTGTATGTTGCTACAGGTCTGACACAATGAATATAGAATATACATTACAGGATGTCGTCGGAGGCATAGTTTATAGTGGTGGTCTTGTATTGATGGCTCAACGGTCGTGTGAGGCTTTGGATGGCAAATGGGAGTTCCCGGGCGGTAAGGTTGAAATCGGAGAATCCCATCAAGAGGCCCTGAGAAGAGAACTGATGGAGGAGCTTGATGTGGATACTAATGTCCTCGGATTGGTCTCTTCCAACAAGTTTAAGGTCAAAGGCAAACCATATGAACTATATTGTTATCAAGTTGAGATTATCAATGGTAAACCATTTGCCAAGGAACATCACCGTGTATCTTGGGTGCCGATTAATAAACTCTTGGAATTGGACTTAGCACCAGTAGATATACCAATAGCAGAGGAGGTCTGTAGGCATGATTGGTGAAATAGAAGGTGAGGGTTTATGACAAGGACCAGACGGTCAGGCGGCTTAGTATATGAGCTTACAGACACATTGACAAAAGACAAGGCCAAGGGCATAAATCTCGCCCAGGTGGTTCAACGGCTATACCAAATCGAGACTGCCAGGATTGTGGGACCGATTGTATCCGGGGGAACCCACTCGGTTGTAATTACTGGGGACCGAAAGATCGGGACGGTTGCGATCCTGACCCGTGGGGCGGTACAATGAGCTATGAGTTCTACGAACGCATGACCCAGGCGGAGAAACACCAGGAATCACCCAGATAAAAATTGAATAACTTCATAACATCCGATTTTTTATCAAGCTCCCGGCAACCACTGCCCTGTATCCCCTTAATAGATTATGCCAGGGCTCGATAAACCTCATGGTAAGTGTCGGGGTCGGGTTGCGGCCCTATACTACTAACGGTATAGGGTCCGGCTTAACATCAATAATATGGGGCCTCACAGCCGCACAGGCTGGGGAGATCAATATTGCCAGGTCTCCCCCTATCGTTTGCCAGAAGGCATCTTGGGTCTCAACTTATTCTCCAATCAAGTTGAATGGAATTTCTATAAATTCCAATTTTTTAATTCCCATATAATTGATTTTAAAATTGGAAACTGAAAAATTTGTTTATACCAGATGTGGTGTTCAGAAGAATTTTCAAAAAGAGAGCCTTACACGTTATAGTTCCCACTCGGGTCTTGAAGCATAATCCCCGATATTTGTTTTGGTAGTCCTCAACCAATTTGAGTTTTTACTCTTCCGCTTTTATACCATTATTGCGCAGGAGTAAATTTGATCAAATTAATATTTTTTTGCAATCTACGAATTTTTGATGTAACATTTCTTTTGGGTTTTTTGTAGATACTATTCGAATTGTTAAACCTTTGAATAACAAAGATTAATACCAAAATTCATGACTTTGATAGCGTTGTAAAAAATCTTATTTTTTGCGAGTCCATAAAATTTAACAACTGAAGAAGGAACCAATCATGCAGGATATTTATGACTTTAAATGGGAAGACTTGGGCGACCTCTCTGCGGGGCGCCCAAATTTGGGATCTGAAACATCTGTTGTAGCCTATCGGCTCATGCAGTATACGTTCAAAGATGCTTTTTCCAAAGTACTTGGCAAACAAAAGACCGTTGAATTGTTTGTTAAAGCCGGTCTTCTTGCCGGTCAGGAGTTTTGCAAGAACGTTCTTGACACGTCACTGCCATTTAGCAAATTCATAGCGGCTTTGAAAGAAAAACTCATATTACTGAAAATTGGCATTTTAATGATCGAAAAATCGGATGAAAAAAAACTTCAATTCGTCTTAACGGTGTCAGAAGATCTTGATTGCTCAGGGTTGCCAATATTTGGAGAGTCTGTTTGTGATTACGATGAGGGCTTTATTGCAGGTATTTTTGAAGAATATACCGGTAAAAAGTTTACAGCCAAGGAAGTTGATTGTTGGGCAACCGGTGACAGAACATGCCGATTTGAAGTAAAACCAATTGAGGATTTAAATGGACCATCGTGAGATTTTAGAAGAGATAGATACCTGCCTGAAAAAGGCTATCGGGCATGGACTTGGAAAAAAGGGCCTTATTTTTCCAATAGATCCGATTACGGTTGAGGATGAGGAACTCAGGGCTATTTGTAATCGGTTCGCAACAACCTTCGACATGATTAATGAATCGTATCAATATTCCGAACGGTTGGCCCAAGGGGATCTCAAAGCCAAATCATCTCGCAATAATATTTTTTCAATGCCACTTAAAGGATTACAAGCAAGTTTGGCGCATATGACATGGCAGGCCAGGCAGGTTGCGGAAGGTGACTTGAACCAGCAGGTACATTTTCTGGGTGAGTTTTCATACTCGTTTAACTGCATGATTCTGTCTTTGCGTGAAAAAGAAATCATAAAACAACGGTTGAAACAGATAACCGATGTGTTGGGTGAGGGTGTTTTTCTTGTTGATTCTGACGGGAAGATTATTTTTGCAAATCCTGAGGCAATGCGTCTGCTTGGATATAGCTTTGATGAAATTGAAGGGAGTCTTATTCATGAAGTGATCTATAAACAACAACCGGATGGCACTCTATACAAGTCTGGGGAAAATCCATTCTTCAATGCCATCGCATCGGGAAATGATTACAATAACGATGATGGCGTCTTTACCTGTAAATCTGGCTTATTGATGCCCATAAGCTTTGTTTGCAGGGCTGTTTTTAAAAATGAAATACGGGATGGAGCCGTCATTGCATTCCGAGATATTACCGTGCAGAAAAAAAATTTGCAATCCCTTGAGGGCATCAATGAACTGCTGGAAAAACAGGCCACCACAGATGCACTCACTGGAATATTTAATCGAATGAAGTTCAACCAGACATTAACAAATGAGATAAAAAGAGCGGAACGTTACAAGGCCCCCCTGTCACTGATTCTTTTTGATATTGATTATTTTAAACAGGTCAACGATCGGTACGGGCATCTATCTGGTGACACTGTTTTAAAGCATCTTGCCAGGCTGGTGGCAGCTAATTTGCGTGAAATAGACATCTTTGCACGCTGGGGGGGGGAAGAGTTTGTAATCCAGGCACCGGAAACTTCTCTTGATTGTGCCATAAAATTAGCCGAGAAGTTGCGAAATAAAATTGAAAGTTATGATTTTCCAGAACCCCCAAAAGTCACCGTAAGCTTCGGTGTTACAACCTTTCGAAGCAGCGATAATAATATCACCTTGGTAAATCGGGCAGATGAAGCGTTATACCGTGCAAAAAAAGGGGGTCGAAATCAAGTCGCATATCAATCTTAAAATAAATTATTTGCAAAATATCCGGAAAAACTGCATCAAAAAAATCTGCTAAGTTTGTAAAGGACCTCAATGATCAAAAATTCAAAAATTCTTAACGAGAATAACACAAAAGACCGTTACTCCATTTCCCATATGAATTTTGAATTTTCATTCTCGAAACATTTTAAAACAAGGTAAATTGAGCCCCCTCAACGTGCGATTATATTGTCTATTATTATGGGGTAAGGCCCTTTATTGAAAAGGCGTTGATTTCTTTTGGCAGTAGTGACTGCAATCAAAACCCGACCGGAGGGTACTTGTATTCATAGAGTTCAGTCCTGGCAATATTTTGGAACCACTATATGTGGTATCTTATGCTTTTCCAGAATAGAACTTTCCATTCAAATATATAAGCCGCAGGCCGGATTCTTGGCCGTTCTTCCAGAGTGTTTTTTATAATATAAAAAATTGAGTTTTTCCGATTTTCCCGACTCAACAATTAGTATCCCAGTCATGAGTATTCGGAGCCTGGAATAGTTTAGGATACCAATCCAATTGTGAAATCTTTGAATGAAGTTATAGAGAACAGCCCGGATCAAGCCAGGGCTGTAAGGTTGTTTATCATATGTTCTTGCAAAAAATTAATTTATGAGGGCCTCAATCATTTTAATCTTTCAACGCAGATCCAATCAGTTGAACGGTTCTCCCGCACCCAAACCTTGCATACATCCTCTGCTTTCCATTTCATCCGAACTTTATGTTATCCAGCCACATCAATTCCAAGATCACATCCCAAGTGTGTGTCGGGATCCTCACATTCAAAGTTGCTGTCTCTGGTGTCACTTTTTTTAAATGTGTATCTACTTTGTTCTCGTTGATTCGTACTAAAATGTTAGTGACGAATAAAAAAGTTTGGCCTTGCATATTAAATTCGAAGACTTATTTTGTAACCAGTTTCAGTGAGCTAAGAAGAACGTATCGTTCAACAATAGCAATTGAACATCAAATAATTTTATGAGGGAAATAAGATGACGTATCCAAGAACATTTTCACATATTGGCTTATCCGTTACTGATCTTGATAAAGCAGTAGAATTTTATAAAAATGTGTTAGGTTGGTACGTAATTATGCCGCCTACTAAAATCGTGGCGGATGAATCAGCCATCGGAGTAATGTGCAATGACGTTTTTGGTGAAGGCTGGGGAAGTTTTCGTATTGCCCACATGTCAACCGGAGACAAAATTGGTGTAGAAATATTTGAATTTAATAACGCAGAACAAAGAGAAAACAATTTTGAGTATTGGAAGACAGGTGTTTTTCACTTCTGTGTTCAAGACCCAGATGTAGAAGGCTTGGCGGCTAAAATTGTTGAAAATGGTGGCAAACAGCGAATGCCGGTTCGTGAGTATTATCCTGGGGAAAAACCATACAGAATGGTCTACTGTGAAGATCCATTTGGCAATCTTATTGAAATATACTCTCACAGTTATGAACTGACATATTCCGCCGGTGCTTATCAAGATAAACTTTGATAGATTGTGAAAATTAACTTAGTTGGAGGGGGTATCCTACAAGTTAAGGACCTGATATGGAATACGATATTGAACAGATGACTGTAAAAATGATTAAGAATCAGGACGACTTCAAAGATAAGATAGTTCTCGAAATCGGTTGTGGAGGGGGTGAAATATCTTCGATTCTGGCAACTGATACGAAACAGTATATTGGTATTGATCCAGATATAAATGCCATCAATGATGCCAATCAAGCATATGATAATGTGGATTTCAGGATTGGAAGTGGTGAATCCCTGAATTTCAGTGATTCCAGTTTTGATATAGTTATTTTTACACTTTCACTACATCATCAGAATAGCATTTTGGCAATGAAAGAAGCATACAGGGTTCAAAAAGATGATGGGAAATTAATAATAATAGAACCATCAGTAGACGGAGAGTTTCAACAGTTTTTCCATCTTTTTGATGATGAAACTCAGGTAATAGGAAATGCTTATCATAGTTTAATGAATAGTGCCTTTGCGCTGAAAATTCACGACACTTTCAATACCATTGTTAGATTTGAAGATAAAACGGATTTATGCAGTTATGCTTTTGACCGTGAGACAATTTCACCTGGGGACGAAAATCTAATTATTGAAAAATTAAATCAATCACAGCCCGGCTCATCAGAACATTCTCCCATTCTCCTTAAAGATATCCTTGATATTTATCTTTTGGCGAAAAACTAAAAGTGCAAAAATATATTCTTCGGAGCAAACTAATTAAATTCCAAGAACAAAAATGAACCTGATGATACCGGTTCTTTTCAAAGTTAAAAAGTATATTAATTTCGACTTGGAGAGGGTTTTCCTAAAATCAGGTAATTAATATAAAAAATGAGCTTTTCCGATTCTTCCGACTCAACAATTAGTATCCAAAGGTGGAATGTTCAGAGCTTGGAATAGTTAAGAATACCAAGATAATACATCATTAAATTTTAATGGGAGCCGGTTTTCCTTGATGCAAATTATCTTGATCCTTGAGATTGTATAAAAATAAATTGGCTATAATTGTTATTTGAATTGAATAGGGTCAACTTCATATATCCTTAGAGGGCGATGATATCCTTTTACTTCAATCTTTCCTTGCGGTGTACATGTAATATCGTCTTTAACTAAAGCCCATGTTGTGTGGCTCATTAGAATACTGCCCGGTTTGCAGGCGTTTTCAAGGCGTGCAGCAATATTAACCTGCATCCCCATTGCTGTATATTCTTTCCGCTCAGATGATCCGTAGCCCCCTACAGTTGCCATTCCAGTGTTAATTCCGCATCTGATTTGCAACCCTTCCTCAATCCCGCCATCAAACCACTTCTTATTTAAATCTTTCATCTTGGCCTGCATGTCAATTGCCATTTTTAAACACCGGATAGCGTGGTTTTTGTCATTGGTTTTTTGGGGAGCTCCAAAAAATACGTATAATCCGTCTCCAATAACCTGTGCGAGTGTGCCTTGATATTTATTGATAATTTTGTTCATTTCGGTGAGATACTCGTTTAATAAATTGCCCATATCCTCAGGTTCTAATGAATCTGTTATCATGGTAAAATTTTTGATATCAGAGAAAAATAAGGTAAGCCTTTCTCTGTAATGTTTCCATATTAAGTCTATTTCTCCTTGGAAAATAGTTTCTGCTAATTGTGGCGCAACATATTTGGAGAGCAATCCATAGGCTTTTTTTACTTTTTTTTGCTCTAAACGAAGATTTTCTTCCGCAACTTTCCGCTCATGAATATCAGTGACTATACCCTGATGATAACGAGTATTTGTTTCAGCATCTAAGAAAATGGAAGTTCGATCTTCCACCCATCTCACTTCTCCTGATTTTGTTATGACTCGATAGTATTGAATGTAGTTCTCAATATTTTTTTCTACGAATTCTTTAATTTCCTTTAAAGTTCTTTCCGAGTCACCGGAATATACAATATCTCGAAACATAATTTTGTTATTGAGAAAATCTTCAGCGTTGTAACCAAAGCGAGAAATATTTGGCGAAACATAAACCATCTTACGCTGCTTGGGATCATCTGCTGCCAAGCGACGAAAAAGTATTGAAGGACTGTTCTCGATAATGAGTTCAGCTAATTTCAGAGCCCTATTGCCTTTGCCTTCCACGCTGTTGTTTTTAATTCGGTGAGCCATTATATAAACATATGACGCATTGTGTGATCGGTCAACCATAGGGTGTTAGAAAGGATTTAGTATAACTGGCTTTAACATTTTGTCTATTTCAGACTCAAGACTAAGTATCCTAAGGTGAAGTCTTTGAACGCCGGAATACTCAAGGATACCAAAACAATACTTCATGATCACCTGGTGAAAATCTGAGGGCTTCACGTTATAGTGCTCACCCCTTGCAAACAAAGGACTTATAGACAAAATGGGCACCTCATTTCGATGAGGATCTCGCCATCAGAAATAATTAAAAATTACTTCACAGTCCTCTTATAGGTAACGTACATTCAGAGGGATGAGCCGGGGGGGATTCGAACCCCCACCCTCGATCCTACACTGGAACACCGGCCCATTTTAAGCTGTTATTTTCTAATGACCATTTTTGGCGCCATTGAGAGTTTTCTTCATTCCACTTCCTAACTTTCTTTCTTAGTAAATTATCCGTTGTGCTGTTAGCGATCTGAATAATTTTTTCTAATTCCCTATTATTCCGTTTACCATTTTCATTCCCATACCGACTTGCCAGTCCGGCTGCCAAATCATAGAGGCGATAACTATATCTCCCTGTAGATGTGGGACGAAATTTGGAGTCATATTTTATTCCAGCGATCAATAATTTTATAGCAAGACCAAAGTCGTGCATTTCGTTGATTGTTATTTCCAATATGTATTTTTCAAGCTGAAATAATCCTTTTGTACCATTAAATTCAATTATTTTGTTGCTATCTGCAACTTCATCGGGTTTTAGTTGTTCAAAATATTTTTTATTCGGAGGAGACCCATGGATGAAGGTAGTACCATCTAAAGATACTATGTGAGTAATATTTCCCTTTTTATCAGAGCGTTTGTTTTTCCAAAATCCAGGATCGAGGCCCATTTTGATAGGGGCAGCTATATTCCTTTTTTTGTATCTGGGGGCTTTTACCCGGTATAAAATTTGAAAAGCCTTTCTGATTGGTGCAATAATCACTGCAAAAAAAGAAAAAAGTCCAATCCAGATGACTTTTCTTCGGGAGGCGGTCGATGGAATTATTTCACTAACAGTATACGCTGGTATTTTTTTTTCCCAGAGCCAGATATTAATTAAAAACCCTGTTAATACGACACAAAGTAAGCTTATTGATTGGACAATGATGGCGGTAAGGCTTCCCCTAATAAAAATATCACTTGCAACAAAAGCAAGCCAAGCCACGTGGATTTGCATAACAAAAAAAACAAAACAAAATGCTTTAACTTTGAGATGTGCAGTCTTTTGATTTGGCCCCCAAGAAACAAAAATATTAAGATCTGATATTGTAACGTTATAAGTTGACTCATTGGGCAAAGGGGCCAACCACCAAGGGGGGATATTGTGAATGCTCACTCCATTTTTTCCGAGATTTTCTTTTTCATATCTTATTACTCTACAGGCATAAATCAAAGATCGCTTTCGATTCAAAACAAAAAACCATAGAAAAAATAATGCTGCAACATTCCACGCCGTTGGTGCATAATGTGAAAAAACTTTAAATTCGACTCCAGGTAACTTGAAATCAACTTTTTTAGCAGTTTCTTTTAAGAGGATATTTTCTGGAAGGGCTTTGTTTTTAAAATTGTCATACTTCTGCCAGTCTGAATATGAAACAAAAAGTCCTAACCCCCAGATCATACATAGTGATAAAAACCAAAGAACTGCCGTAGTGTTGGTTATTCTGATATGAGAAATGAAAGCATCTATTTTGTTTTCTATTTCAGGGTTCATGAGATGAATTCTTTACCCCTGTTAAACAATTTTGTTAAAAGCTTAATGAATATTTGAATTGGGAACAATAATCATTCCTTATCATAAAAAACCAATGGCTTCAATAGCGCTCCAAAATAATCTTGGGAGTAAGCAATGATGGTATTAGTCCGGGGTTGGAACCGGAACCAAAAAGCGTTGACTTGTATTCATAGTATTCGCTATCGGCATGATTACAAAGAGTTGAAATCCGGTGAAGAAGAACCCTATACCCTGGACTGGAATTTTTTTGGGCATGATATTACACAATGAGTGGTACTATCATTTGTGTAAAAAATATTACGCAAATTGTGTAATTTGCGCTGAAGTGCTTGATGCATCTATTTTTATAATATTTTTAGGGTAATTATTCAAAATTGTCAGTGAGATAACAAATTTACATACTCATGATTAAGTATCCCTGTTTTGACTATTTGGATGCCGGATTTCTTAAGGATACCAAAACAATTGGAAACTTTTTTCAACCGGAAAGTTAGAGCAGGATCATGCAAAGTATTTGTAACTTTTGGCTTGCCAGGAAAACAATAGGCGCCAGTCAAGAAAGTCCAATATAACGTAATTGAAAATTTGTTCATTTCATTTTGTTTGTGTTAATATAATCGAAGATCTCTTTACACAAATTTTAAATATTGATACGGATTTAATGATCAAAATTTTGATTCGTAGCAGGTAAGATATCATTCAAATTCACATAAGATACAGTATTTATTGTTAAGCTTTGGAGTAAAACATGGCACTTAGAAAAAAAACATGGACATATGGCCTATCGAAATCAAAAAAAATAAAACCCAAAGCACCAGAAGAATTGATACAATATTTGCAAAAAAAAGGTAACGAAATTGTCGAAAAAATATTCAAGCCAAAATATCTGTTGAGTGTTTCTGAAGAAGAAACACTCAATCAGATTGTTGACATTTATACAAAGTGGCACAGAAATTATTTTTATTTTTGTGCCAAATATAAATGCCCCCCAGATGCCCATAGGCAATCTTTTGAAAATAAATTCGTCCGGCTTGAATATCTGGGAAATGACGAGTTTCAATACAGCCAGATGAGGCACAATGGAAAATGGAATCCAACATTTAAAATGACCACAGATAAGTGTTTGAAACATGTTACTTCGGAAGTCCCTTTTTGATGGAAAAATTAATGTAGAGATCACAATTAAAAAATGGTAGAATTTGTTTTTAACCGTACCAAAAGAAGAAAGAATATGAGCACAAACTTATATAAAGCCGTGGAAGAAATAATTTTACTGATGTCAAAAGATACCAACTCTTCTTTTACAGATTCCAATGCTTGGGATGAATTAGTGTATAATATTGATCCTAATAGCACGGTACCACATAAGTTCACACTCCCTGTCGAAAAGGCGGTTAAGAAACATTTATCAAATATGACCGATGAAGACAAAAGGTCAATTTGGAAGGAAACAGAAATTGGACAAGGCCCCGGAAGTGACGAAGGGTTCTTCCTAATCTCATCGATAGAGATGGATCTTCAGGAAGAGCTTTTTGAACAAGTTATAGAAATTGCTTTTGAAGGATTGGAGAATCAAAAGCATTAAGTGCACAGAATGAAGCAATCAAATTCTAAATATTCAAGCTACATTATATGAACCAGCCCCGCCATCATAAACCATTCTTCCAAATTAAAGTGTATATCAACTTGATAGCCGGTTGGCCGGGTCAAGTATTAGTATCCAAAGATGGAGTATTCAATAGCTGGAATAATTAAGGATATCGATACAAATCAAAACACCCGACACTTTTTAGTCCGGCTGCTTATCTCATCATTTACCAATGCATAAGTTTTTGAATCAAGATCCTTATATTCCTTTTTAAATTCTATTTTCATAATACCTTCTGGCAGACGGTCAATGGCAGGCATAAAGTCGGACTCTTTTAAGGTTCCTGACATTTTTTTCTGTAGCAACCCGGCATTGTTTGTTGATGCAATTGCAAGTTCCCCAAGCGTTACGCCTGCCCTGTCTGCTGCAAGATCAGCAAAACTAAATCCTGACCCGCCATCAGAGTCATCCACCTCTTTTGCCAAGCCAATAAAATTTGCAATGGCGCTACCGGCAGAGACAGAAATCCCTGCAGAAACCAAATAGTGTTTTGTTAAATCATTCCTGCCTTTTAAAATCATGGTCACTCTCACAGGTCGACTGATCTCATCTTGTCTTTCTTTCCGAATAAAATCGTTAATTCTATTTTTTGTTGAATAGAGTGAAATCACCTGGATCAGGGCTTTATTTTCCATAATAGGATTATTTGAAATAATTGATTGCTGTGCGGCAAACTCAAACATAGGTTGTAGAATCTTGGCAATGGATATTTTTTTACCTTTATATGGTTTTACTATCCAGGCCAAATGATTATAATATACCAGTAGCCGATCCTGGTGTTCCTCTGGAATCAATAAATATTTACCACTCTCTTGCAGATTGGCAATAGTTTTTGGGTCCCATTCATACAGAATCGTCAACAACCTTTTCCGTACAGAAATATTTTTAATCGCATGGGAATTTACTTTTACATCTTGATAAAAAGCATAATTCATCAACAGCCGATCAACAAAAAGGATAACAGGATTAATAATGACACCTGGAATAATCACACGACCTATTTTTACAGTCTCAATTTCAATCTTTGGCCCCTGAGCCTTAAAATCCACAATAACATTCAAGTAGTCACCCATTGGTGTAGATAGAATTCTATAGGTAGATTGCAATTTAATATGATTTTCTGACAACTGGATCTGTATAAAAAGATTTTTAACCTTGAACCCTTGATTAATCCCATAGCTTGCCACAAGGTTCAGATCAGGCTCACTAATTGTAAATTTTTTCCTCTGTCGTCTTCGCATTTGAGAGGGTTTGGCTTTTTGAATTATTTTTTTCACCCGATTCATATTGTCATAAGAAAGATTTTGGTGTTCATTAATCAAGGAAATTTTTTCAATACTGAGAACAAACAGTGTAACAGGAGCAACAAAAACCAGAATAAAACTGAGTACAAGCAATAGCTTAATGATTATTTTCATCATATCCCTTTGCCTAAAATTGAATATCAAATAATAACGGATTCATAACACTTTAATCAGTTTTTAAGCAACGAACTATATTCAAGAGCTGGAATCCTTAAGCTTACCGATACAATCCTGGATTGGTTTTTAAAATAACCGGGCAGAATCTATAGCAGATTTGCCCGGCCACTTGATGAATCATCCATGAAGATTGTCGACCCACCGGATTGCTTCCCCGTCACTGATTTTACCCAAATATCTTTGCGTGGTAGACAGGTTTGAATGACGTAAAAATACTTTGCTGACAATTTCCAAGGGTGTGCCGGAACGAGATGCATATGTGGCAGCGTGTCTTCTAAGGTCATGCGGCCTGACCTGAATATCGACCAACTCCCCTGCCTTTTTCACGACCAACCTTGCAGCAGCATAGGTTATTGGAAAAATTCTCGCATCAGATTTGATTCCATTGTTGCGAATATATTTTTTCATCCGATCTGCAACTTTTTGAGGTAGGAATACCGCTTCAGATTCTCTGCCACTTTTCGGTGCCCATATAATAACTTTTCGGTCTTCAATATCCTTGGGAGTTATTTGCAGGACTTCACCGACTCTCATGCAAGCACGGGCCATGAGTTCGAGCATGATCCGATTTCTTTGGTTCTGAGTTCTAAAAATGATTTCATCCATTACATCCTTTTCAATTATTTTGAATTGGGTAGATTTCCCTGCTCTGAAAAGTTTCCGAAGTGCTGGGTTGTCACAAGGGTTCTGGAAATCTGGACTCACAGAGTTTTTGATGAGGTTGAAAAAAGCAGTTAGAAGCGTGAATCTTAATTTTTTGGTGGACTGTTTTGTTCCTTCAGACATTTTTGACATGAAGTCAAGGATGTCATCGGAGGTGAGGGATGATAGATCTACATCCCCGAAATGGCTTTGGAATTTATTGAGAACGAACTCATAATTCCGCATGGTATTTTTTTTTAACGTTCATCCTCTGATAATTGAAAAAATGGGTAACGCTTTGGGAAATTTTCATGGCGTTTCTCCTTTGCTCTTGGAAATAATTAAAGGCTTTAACTCCTGCCTGGCAATCATTGTAATGTTAAGGATATCAAAAGTATACATCAATAAATTTAAGAGGATGGATACTTTTAAACAATGCAAGTATCATTGACTCCTGACGTGTAATAAAATATTACAATTCGACCGGACTTGATTGAGTTAGAACGTCGGCCAACAACACAGTTTATTGGAAGGTAAAAATTAAAATGACACAGGTGATAAGGGAAGCGCAAAAAGAAGATTGCATCAATCTGGCAGCCTTATCTTTGCAGGTCTGGCTTGAAACATATTCTATTGATGGTATCCGGAGGGAAAATTCTCAGTACGTATTATCTGTTTTTACTGAAGAAAAATTCAGACAGTTCTTGGACGATGAAAAGCACAGACTGATAGTCTTTTTGGATGGGATTTATCTCCGGGGATACTGTTTGCTGAATCTTGAGTCCCGGTTTGGAAGTGAAAGAAACGGTTTTGAAATAGAAAAACTTTATGTTCACAGGCCATTTCAGGGGCGTGGTATTGGCACTAACCTGCTGGATGAAGTTAAAATAAAGTATGGGAATCAATTCTGGCTGTGCACCTGGGTGCGAAATAAATCCATATTGTTTTATAAAAAATATGGATTTGAAGATATTGGCCACCATGATTTTCAATTAGGAAATGATACCATTAAAAATCGGGTATTGGGCTATGGCCGGCAATAAGCTTCTCATTACAATCTGAAGACTTCACGTTATAGTGCTCACCCCTTGTAAACAAAGGACTTTTAGACATAGTCAACAGGGCCTACAGATACTTTAAAAACGTTCAGTTGAGCGGTAACGTGGAATTAACCGGCGAGCTTCAGCGAGTCCGTGTTTATGGATTTGTTATGATTTTGATTTCCTGTATATTAGCCCTCTATTCTTAACATTAAAGTCATTTGGAAACTTTGTAAATTCGTCGTATAATACATTTTCAAATTCAACATTATCAAGTATTGTTCGTCTAAAATCACTGCCACGGATATCAGAATCCTTAATCTTTAAGCCATCCATATTACAATTAAAAAAATAGCAGTCAATTATTTTAGATCGTTCAATTACGGTATTAAGCAAGCCCATAGCGCTATTAAATTTAGCTTCGAAAAATACTGCTCCCAATATTTCAGTGTTGTTAATTTTTACTCCTTGCATTGATGTTGATTGAAAGTTGGGGTGCATACTTGCCAGTATTAGAATATCTTTTTTATGAACATCATTTAAAGTGTCTTCGTACTTTTTACCAACGTAATACCTAACTCTGATTGAGCTGTTTTTTAGAGTTAGAAAATCAAGATTTGAGAAATCAAAATTTGGGTTTATAAAATTGGTATGATTAAGGGTCACATTTCTCAAATTGACGTCGGTAAAGTTTGCATAATCTAATTCAACTTTAGAAAGTTCTATATCTGATAAATCAATTCGATATTTTTCGGAACCACATGTAGATTTCGTACAATCTTCAAGGCAATTAATTAATATTTTTCTTACAACATTTGTTTCATTTCTTGATTTGGAAAACCAACTTTGTGGCTTTAATAGTATAGGTTCAGAAATGATCGTTATGTCGCAAAGAGCAGATGACAAAAGAAACGCATTTTTTATGTGATGCTTGTTTCCACTTGTTAACAGCGATGTGAAGTTTGAAAATTGAGAGTTGTATATATTGAGACTTTGTGAATGTTTAGAGTCAGCAACCTGATAAATGGCAAAGTACAGTGTTAAGGAAAATCCAAATATTGAGCCAAATATCAAAGAGACTTTATTATTAAGCAACATGGTCAAATTATTCCATGCTTTCTTAAGATTACATCTTATTGCTTTCTTCATAGACTTCTCTATATACCAATATTTTTAATTATTTCGTGTTCTGTTTATTCCAATAAATTAAATTATATATTTGTTGAAGACATGTTTTTTCATTAAATATCATAGCAAGTTAATCTGTGGTTTACGTTTATCTTTCATATTCACTTATCTAACGGGATAACATCCGAAAAGTAAGAATAACCAGATCAACATAAATGTGAAAACAATAATGCTGAAATCATTAACATCATCTGGAAAGACTTGCAAATTTTTTTCAGATGGTCACATAGTTGACTAAGCACTAATGGTATAAGTCGTTGGTTTTCCAGGCCCCCGAAAGCGATGACTTGTATTCATAGTATTCGCTATCGGCATGATTACAAAGAGTTTAAATCCGGTGAAGAAGAACCCTATCCCCTGGACTGGAATTTTTTTTGGCCGGATATTACACAATGAGTGGTACTATCATTTGTGTAAAAAATATTACGCAAATTGTGTAATTTACGCTGAAGTGCTTGATGCATCTATTTTTATAATATTTTTAGGGTAATTATTCAAAAATGTCAGTGAGATAATAAATTTACATACTCATGATTAAGTATCCAAAGGTGGAGTATTCAGCGGTAGGATTTGTCATGGATACCAAAAGAATACATCACCGGCAATCTGTATTAAAATTAAATCAAACTAACCTTTTTTTCATATAGAGTTTGGAATGTTTTTTATAATAATTCTCTAAAATACCAAAAATGCTGTATCCATGTTTTTCATAAAATGCTGGAGCTTGAAAACTGTAGGTGTAAAGGTATGAGCTATGGCAGTCTTTCTTTTTTGCAGTTCTTTCGGCTTCAAACAATAACCTCTCACCAGTTCTTTTTTTCCTATTATCTTCTGACACCCACAAACTGATTATTTCGACCCATCCACCCCCAATTATACAATCTATCCCGGCAATGATTAAACCCGATTCATCGGTCATTTTGTATAGGAAATTATTAAAACAATAATCTTTAATAATATCACCATTGAATCCCATCAATTTGTCATCAAGATATTTTCTATCTTTTTTGTTTGGCCTATCCGTATAAATTAATTTCATATTTTTCATTTTCATTTTATTTACAGATAAGGGCACTATACCAAATAGAAAAATAAAAAAATATGCCAATCCGGTAGAATAGTTGGTAGATTTGAGTTTAGGATAAGTATCCGAAGGTGGAGTATTCAGAATACTGAAATATCAAGGATACCGATACAATCCTTGATTGGCCTTTGAAATAACCGGGCTGAATCCATAACGGATTTGCCCAGCCATTTGATGAATTATCCATGAAGATTGCCTCTGCGTAACTGATTTTACCCAAATACCTTTGCGTGGTGGTTTTTAGAAATCTTGTTTAACCCCATGTACATATGAAGTTTTTTTAACTTTGAAATTTCACTTCCAGTATATAAGCCGGAGACTTCACTACAGGCCATTTCCACCTGGTCCTACACAAAAAGATATCAATGTATAAAAATGCTTATTGGATATTTTCCAGATAAACGGTTACCTCTGAAAAGGGAAGGATTTCAAAAACAAGCGCTTCGCCTGAAATTGTAGTAACCCCTTTCAAGACGGTTTTTAAAGAAACCAGTTTGCAAAATCCTTTATCATCGTTGTTAATACAGCAAACATTGATTTGCCGAGGAAGGTTTGATGGCCGTGACGATCTCCCAAATATCTGTGATGCCCCATTGGGAACTGGTGAAATTGATCCCATTCTAACAGAGCCGGTGTCACGATTTCTGTTCTCGCTCAAGGAGACCTCTTTCAGATATTCATTGGAGTTGTTGCGGATAATAATGATTGTTGGTTCACTCTTTTGGGATATAGGAATGCTTTCACAGCCAAGTGTGCATATAATAAGACAAAAACAAATGATTAAAAATACTGGTAACAAATTTCTGATTCTGGCACCTCATGTTCTGTCATTGGACGAATATAGCTGTTTTTTATTGGTGTTTAGCATTCCCCCCACTAATTTCAATTTGCCGGATAATCAACCCTTTCCTTCAATTCCTTCCCACACTTAAAAAAGGGCAATTTCTTGGCAGTGATCTGAACCTTTTCCCCTGTTTTGGGGTTCCTGCCTGTGTAGGGTGCGTAATCTTTGACAAAAAAGGAACACAGGCCCCTAATTTCAACTCTTTCACCATTAATAAAGGCTTTGGCCATTTCCCCAAAAAATATTTCAACGATCTTGGAGGCTTCATCTCTGGTCAAGCGGCCTTTTTCTTTAAGTTCCTGAATCAGTTCAAGTTTGTTCAATGTTTCTTCCCTCAATCACAATATGGTTTGCTAAAGAATAACATTTATCTGCTTGGGCAAAATATTTCAAGGTTAAAGGGCTTAATCCAAGGATAAACCAGACTCAAGGATTAGTATCCGATTGTGGAGTATTCAATAGCTGGAATAATTAAGGATACCGATACAAATCTTGATTGGCCCTTGAAATAACCGGACTGAATCCATAGCAGATTTGCCCGGCCATTTGATGAATCATCCATGAAGATTGTTGATCCACCGGATTGCCTCTGCATCACTAATTTTCCCCAAATACCTTTGTGTGGTGGACAGGTTTGAATGACGTAAAAGTATCTTGCTAACAATTTCCAATAGTGTGCCGAAACGAGATGCATATGTGGCAGCGTATCTTCGAAGGTCATGTGGGTATATTCTATTTTGTGTTTTTTAATCCTTCGAGGATGTCTGTCAGCATATTAGCTGTTAGTTTGTTCTGTTCAATAACCCCCGCAAACTTACCTGACTCATCAATCACTGGTAGCATTGGCACATTAAGAGAATTCATTTTTTTTAAAGCTGTCAGCTTATCCTCGTTTTCATGAAGCGCATTTTGGGCTGCAACAAACCCGGGTAAGGTTTTGAGACTATCTTCGTTGGCTCCGAGCACCCAGTTTGCTATGTCTTCAAAATTAAAGGAACTTGGTGAGGCACGATTCATTGCCGCTATTTGTTGCGCATCAGCCATACCGAAGAAACTACCGTCTGGATTGTTGAATACGACGTATCTTATGAACGGATATTGAGTCAACTCAAGATAGCTAATGATTAAATTGGATCCACCTCGTGTAAATTTGGATAATTGAAAGCTAAGAACCTGAATTTTTTTTTCAATATACTGTTTTAGTTCAACCAGTGATTGGCTTTCCCCGATTAAAACTTCTTCTACTGGCAACACTGTCACTTCAGCAGAAATTGGTGATTTAGTTGTTTCTTGTACAGCAAGGACAACCTTAAACTCTCCGAGGGTTAACTCCTGGACCTTACCCGAAAGAAAAAGCGCAAGTATTACAGGGAGCAGTGCAATAACGATATCGGCATTCTTTATTTGGAATTTGTCGTTTGTTTTGGCTCGGATTAAAACCAGCAGTACAAGGAGAAAAATAAAACTAGCGATTGCGATTGTTATGGTAATCATTAAGCGTATACCTATTTTTTATGGTTGATTTAATAGTTCAAGTGTTTAGCTCCAACCCAAATTCACCGCCTATTTTTTTGTACACCCGTCGAAAGGTATTTTTGGGGATTTTTTTGCTTGGCGGGAACTTACTCTGGCGAATGAAAGACTTTCTTGGGACCATCCATCTGATTCAGGCGTATTTCAGGCATACTCAAGTATTAATATCCCAGTACGTACTTTTCAGAGTCCGGAATACTTCATAATACCGAATCACTTTTTACCGGAGTTCCGACAAAAAAAGTGGTTGAAATCCTCATCCTTTTAATACGATACGATCAAATCCAGAAACAGTTCCCTTGAACATATTTGAGAATCTGTCTGTAATTTATTTCATGAGTCACCTCCTTTTTCGTGGCGGTTGTGTTTCATTCTCTCATCTATAGAAAATGGGACGGTTCATGGCATCTATGAGGTGGGTTACGATATACCCCGCTTTGATCGTTTAACATTGAATTAATTTACTTAGAAAAGGAGAATCAAAATGGCAGACCCAAAAGATATGTATCAATGTCAAATACACAATTGCGGATATGTTTATGACCCTGACAAAGGCGAACCAAAGACAAATACCCCTCCAGGGACAGCTTTTAAAAATCTTCCGGATGATTGGGAATGTCCCTTCTGTGGATCATCAAAAAAGACATTTAGACCGTTAGCCGGACCGGGGTCAACATTAGCTGATGGCAAATTATAGTTGCTTAATGGCCCTTTGAAGAGAAGGCACTGGTCGATCTTTGGAGCAGGAATAGAACCAAGGATCGTCTCACCATTGCCATTGATAAAGTCATGATTTTAGAAGGGAATTATTCAGGATTAATGAGCATTCCGGAATTCTTTTTATCACAAATTATTCCACTTTATAAATTGGCTCAAGAGTTCTTTTTAAGTGCGTCCAGCGTTTCAAGATTACACACATCAAAACTTTGTCCGCACCCACCGCAAACCATCTCACATTTATCCGGCACTCGTGATCTCCTCGCCTTTAATTGCGCTTGACATTCAGGGCATTTGAGTTCACTGGCGGCATTTTTATTATCAGCGTCATTTTTCATAATATTTTCCTTTTATGATCAAAATTGATACTGTTTGGCTCAATTTATTTTGGTAGCCTTGTCAAACAAGCCGGTAATTTTTCAACTATCGGATACGCTATATAAGCCTGTCCGTCATGGCGGCCATGATAAAATCATTGATATGAAGCCCCTGTACCGTATGGGTCCACCAAGTCACACAAACCCTGCCCCACTCGGTTAAGATGGATGGATGATGGTCTTCTTTCTCTGCAATCTCTCCCAGTCTGTTGGTAAAGGCCAGGGCCTGTTGAGAGTTTTTAAACTTAAATTCCCTGTGTAATTTTTTCACACCGCAGACGTCAACGATTTCCCAATATGGAATGTTGGTTCTCTGAACCTTAATCTCTTCAGGGGTCATCAAGGGATCCCCCCATCCGGCAGGATTCAAAAGGTTTACGATGGAGATCCTCCATGGGGCTGCTCCTTATTTATTAAAACTTTTGCGGTTTACACACATTTTCGGCCTTTGCTGCGCTGCGTCCACAGCCCCCGCAGTAATGGGTGGCCGGTTTGATAAGTGCAATATAGGCCTTTGGGTCTTTGACCTGCAACTCTTCTTCTATATGGGCGCATAATGTTTTCTGTTTATCATCACTCATTTTTGAATACCTCCATTTTGGTATAACGAATTCTTTGTGTTTGTGCCGTCTGAATAAATGTGGCTGTAGTTTTTAAATTATGCGATAGAACTGATCTACGGGCAGGTCCCCGGTAGCAGTTATGATAGGCTCAAACAGCTTCGAATACTCCTCGTCGTTATCAACTTCGGCATCGATTCGCTCGTAGTCAGCCAGCGAAGCATAGCGTGTCTGAATCGTTGCTCGGCCCCTCTGTCCTGCTAAATTGTACATGAGATCTATCGAGATTTCAGGATATTTTTCCCCCATATATTCCTTGATCTTGACAAGTGTCTCAAAAAACTCCGAATAGTTCTTCGAATAACTTATTTCCCTCTGGTGAATAATCATTTTGTCCCCCTTATGTTTCCGTACCATAATAAATAGCGAGAAAATATCGAACAGCTATAATTAATTTATTGTTAGCTATGAATGATTAAAATGACCACAATGTGGTATCTCAATAGAATAAGAGAGAATGATAATTTGTCAAGAGAGTCGTAGTCGTACATCATGTAACCTACGTTTAATACTTCTGGAGAGCGAATACTTGCATTCATCTTTATTACCCTTGATTGCCTCAATAAATCAACTCTGGAGGGTACAAGAATACATATTTACAAACTCAAGTATTAGTATCCGAAGGTGGAGTATTTGAGTGCTTAAATTATAAAGGATACCAAACCAATTGTGAATTCTTTGGATGACTGATAGAGAGCTGCCCGAATCAAGCCAGCGCTGTAAGGTTATTTATGTAATAAGTGGACTCTTTTTTCTTGCCCCTTTTCAAAAACTTGGGCTATATTGTGTTTTATCATTCGTTCTCCAAACAAAAGGATTATTATCATGTCTGAAAATCAGAGCACCATTTTAATATCTTTCATGTTTTTTTTGACCGTACCTTTAATTTTTTTCGCATTAACAAAGAAAGAAGATAGGCATCATTTTTATCAAGATAAGTTTTTCATTTATACAGGGGTGGCTTATCTTGTGAGTAAGTTTGTTCCGACCTTAAAGGCCCCTTTTCCGGCTGGTATAGTGTGGCTGATCGGTTTATATTTTGCTGCGTATGCCTTTACTTCTCAGCGATATGAAAGCCGACTTGATAAAATAGAATTCAGATACAGTACGTTTACAACCCAAGTAGCGGCAGGTGCAAGCTTTTCAAACGACCGCCTTATGGGTATTTTAAATGAAGGAATACCGGTAAAACCATCTATATATAGCCCTAATAGTATTTTTAAATCCTTTGTATATGGCCCATATTCTGATTCTTATTATCAAACTTATAACAAGAAAAAAAAACCTTTCATAAGTGCCGTTGCTTTTCGGCAACAAATACTAAAACAATGGGATAAAAAACTTCAAGAGGCTGATTTCAGGGAAGCAAAACTTCAAGAAGTTGACTTCAGGGGTGCAAAACTTCAAGGGGCTTATTTCATGAAAGCAGAACTTCAAGAGGCTGACTTCAGGGGTGCAAAACTTCAAAGGTCTGACTTCAGGGGGGCAGAGCTTCAAAGGGCAAATTTTTCGGGTGCAAAACTTCAAGGGTCTGACTTCAGGGGGGCAAAATTTGAAAAAGCTTCTTTCGTGGATGTAGAACTTCAAGGGGCTGATTTCCGGAATACAAAACTTCAAGAGGCTTATTTCCGGAAGGTAAAGCTTCAAGGGGCTAATTTCAAAAATGCAGAACTTCAAGGGGCTAATTTCATGGAAGCAGAACTTCAAGAGGCTGACTTCAAGGGGGCAGAATTTGAAAAGGCTAAGTTTGCATACGCAAAACTTGCAGGGGCTGATTTCATTTATACAGAACTTGCAGGAGCTGATTTCATTCATGCAGAACTTCAAGGGGCTAAATTCGGGGGTGCAAAACTTCAAGGGGCTTACTTTTGGAATGCAGAACTTCAAGCAGCTAATCTCCAGAGTACAGAACTTCAAGGGGCTGATTTCAGGGAAGCAGAACTTCAAGGGACTAACCTAATGGACTCTAACCTTGAAGGGGCTAATTTCAAGAATGCAAAATTCTTAACTGCGGAACAGTTGATTGTGGCGAACAATATATATGAAATAAAAGACTGCCCCCCCAAAGTTCTTGAAGATATTATTAATCAATATGGATGTGAAGAAATGATTAAAAAAAAACCTAATTATTGGTCTGATAAATTCAGACAACATCGGAAGAATCTCCTCATTAAGTGGAGAACGAAAAAATAAACTTATTAATATATTTTGTTGAATATCAGCCTTATCCCGAGGTCAAGATTAAGTATCCTATCTGTAACTTTCACAGGACCTGCCATTGTTAAGAATACCAATTCAATATATGATTTTTCAAGATTTGAAGCCAAATAGGTAAACGAATGCAGTTTTGATGCCAGTTAAATAGGTATCGGATAAAATATTTGGTAAATTATCCCGCTCTCCATATAAATAAAAATATCTCTTTGGGAGAATTAATGAACAGGCTAAATGAAGGTACTCACCACAACCATAGCTGAAGTTGGTAACAGCCCCCTATCCGATATCCACATTGAAACAAAACATCGGATTAGAAATTCATGTGAAGAGTGTATATAAATCATTCGAGTTTTCATTGGCTCCCCTGGAAAGTTTTTTGCTCAAAGAAGCATTCCAGAAACTCCTTTATGGGTAACCTGAATTGAAGTGCACAACTTCCTCAGGGATGCCTACAACCTTTGCTTGGCTGGCATACATTGTAAATATATCGTCGGGTTTACCGATTATCTGGAATTCGAGTATTTGGTTGAAGCCTTATTAAATAAGGGTTTTAAAGATTCATTTTCATTTTTTTCACCAGTTGCCCAGTGTCATCATTATTGTGATCTGCTCCAGTTACCCAGGTTCAAATTCTGGGGCTGATAATAGCTTTTGGCGGCATCGTTATGGCCTTTAATGAATCGTTGAATCTGCCGACCCGGGAAATGCTGGTCGGGGACTGTGTGCTCCTGAGGCCGGCGGTGTTCTGGGGATCGGTCACTGTGGTCATTAAAGCCAGCCCCCTGTCTGAAATTTTCCCCTTCTCTATTCCCTCTATAACAATTACCCTTCCAGTTCCTTTATCCGGTCTAATAGACTACCCTCTTTTGACATTTGTTCAAGTGCTTTAATTAATCTATGGTTCGATATATGCTGCCTGTAGAGGTCAATTAATTCAGGGGAAATCTGATTGCTTGTGAAACCACAATTTTTTTTCATTTGTTGGATTACATAACCGTCTTTTATGTCTTTCCGATCTTTGCGTTTTCTTTCCCTGTCTTTTTTTCTTCTCTCTTCAATTGACACTGCCATGGTATTTACCTTTCAAGTTCCTTTCCTTTGTTTTCCTTTTAAATGTTTTGCTTCACCTCTATTGCGGCACCTATGCCACCTTTTGCCATTTCTGCAACTTCTCTTGCTATTCTCATTGGAAGGTCCGTTACCCCCTGAATACGCAAAACCTCTTTGTTTTCTTGCCTATACTGTTTTTTATTCGTCCAATTCAAAAACAATGTCGTTCTCTTGATCTTCTCTGGCCTTTAGGTGCAGATCCACACCATAGGCAATGTCAGCCGGTATTCCTTCTGGGAAGGCCGCACACGCCACCGTTTCAGTTACTTCAGGATTACGCCCTGAAAATGCTTGCATTTTCTCTTGTTACATTCTGGTTCTGCCAGCATTATTACTCACCCTCCTTATATAGTTTTCGGTGGTCCCTCTTTTGACAACCTCTACCATTCTCCCGTAAATCAAAATAATAATACCATAAATAAGCTCGTTTTGTAGTGCAGTATCTATCTATATAACTGGTTCAGAACTGAATTTTGTCTATCCGGCATAGAGAATAGCCCGGATCACGCCAGAGCTGTATACTTATTTTATGTATTAACCTTCCTATGGACAAATTCTGACTGAGAGTGTTATTCTCCATTAAATTTACACTTCATGTCATAATTTACGAATAGGGATATTAAATGGGGAAAATAATTCCATTTCAAAATATGGATATAAATCAAATACCTGATGATCTATTTGATAAAATAGAAATCGATTTTAAACAACAATTCAAAATTTTATTAAATCGAAACAAAGGTGAAAACCCAATTTTTGAAGTAAAGTTGGAAGCCCTAAAGGGTATCACAGCAAAATATAATTTTACATTTGAAAAAGCACAAGAAATTATACAGGAAATACAACTACGAAATTTAGATAAAGATATTGGTATAGAGTGAGCTGATCCGGAGGCGGTGAAGCAAACGTTACACTAAATTTAATACATTAATAACTGCCCTGGAAAGGGTTCCCGCAAAATCAGGTAAATATAAAAAATTGAGTTTTCCGATTTTTCCGACTCAACAATTAGTATCCGAAGGTGGAGTGTTCAGCCACCGAAATTGTCATGGATACCAAAATAATACATCACCGGAAATCTGGATTAATGTTGATGCCAATCATATAAGTTGTCATGACAAGCCATTTATTCATGAATGACTATAATGGCGCTCTATCTGCAGCATCATCTATCGCATCATTTCTCGACGGCAAAGCATCAGGAATAACAGACATAGGATCGGTAAATGCGGCCATACAAGTCCTGATACCCCACCAAATCGACCTGACGGATTTTGCAGCATTAGCAGTTCGACAAACATCAATATCATCGATCAATTGGGAAACAAATAACGTAGGCGGACCGAAGGCAACTGATTTCAGATACGTGGCGTGGATGTCGTTCAGCGTAGCGCAGGTGCCGGAACCAGCGACCATGGTTCTCTTTGGCTTTGGTCTTTTAGGTCTTGTAGGGGTCAGCAGAAAGAAACTTTAAATTGAGCATCATTATTAAAAAAAAGAGGGTGGAGCCATTTTGTGGTTCTATCCCCTCACTTATTTTATAGATCCTCCCAGAACCCGCCTCAACCCAATCTATCCATCTGGAAACATATTGCCCGATGCGCAATGAGTCCGCACCTTGCTCATAAAGCCGGGATATACGTTCCGTAAACCTTTCTATGGTCTTGCCTGCAACTGACAGCATATCAGGCGTAAAATGATACCCAAGAAAATCAAAACCACGCTGTGTTCTGCCGATCAATGTCTTGTCCGGGTGCTGTTCCAGTTTCAGTTCATCAAAAAATTGATTCATTATAGCCATACAGACCAATCTCCATAGTCAAATGTTCCGCTGCCATGATTCAATTTACCTTCATCTTGCAACTGCTGGAAAGCATCACGCATTCTGGCCAGAATTTCAGGCTGAATATTCAAAGTGTGATGTGCGGGGAACACATGCTTCACCGGAAGAGCAGAAACGTGGGCCAGAGAATTGAGGTATGCTTCTGGATCGGTGGACGGAAAGAAAGCAAGCAGTGTGTCTTTATAAACCAAATCTCCTGTATAAAGATAACCGCTATTCTTTTCCCAAAAACACATATGGCCCGGTGAATGCCCGGGCGTATGAACTACTTGAACAATGCGGTTTCCAATATCGATTACGTCATTCCCCTTTAGCACTCTGGTTGGTTTACCCTGAAAGAATTCATATTTAAAAACATCAAAACCTTCCGGCAGATCACAGCGGTCAACAACCATGTCTTGAATCTGATCAATCGTCAGAGGAAATTCTCCGCTAAGCCAGTTTAATTCATCCTCATGGGCGTAAAAATTTGGAAAATATTTATGACCACCAACGTGATCCCAGTGAATGTGGGTAGCTACAGCGATTACCGGCTTATCAGTTAGCTTGATGACTTCTTTATAAATATTACAAATTCCAAGGCCAGTATCAATCAGCAGACTATATTCAGATCCATTCAGGAGGTAACAATGCGTTTCCTCCCAGTGGCGGTATTCGCTGATGATATAAGTTTCCTTATCAATTTGATCTATTGTAAACCAATTCTTCATTTGGCTCTTTCCTCATTACTATTCTTAAAAATGCTGTTTATTAACTTTTAGGACCGTTGTGCTGCGAACACCCAAATGATTATACGGCACCCGATATAATGAATATTTAAATGTTACCGATCATTGGAAAATCAATTTAATTCGAGACTAACATGCCCAGATAAAAACTGTCCAGGGGAAATTTATTACACTAATTACCGCCAAGGTAAGGGTTCTCCGAAAATAAGGTGACTATTATTTTTGTTGGTCGAGCGGGCTCAAGGATTAGTATCCTATCTGTAACTTTCACAGGACCTGCCATTGTTAAGAATACCAGTTCAATATATGATTTTTCAAAATTTGAAGCCGAATAGGTAAACGAGTGCAGTTTTTGAAGCCAAATAGGTATCGGATAAGATATTTGGTAAATAACCCCACTCTCCATATAAATGAGAATATCTCTTTGGGAGAATTAATAAACAGGCTGAATGAAGGTACTGAATCTTTAGATGAATGGCCGTAAGAATAAACCAACAACCATAACTGAAACTATTAACATCCTCCTAATCTGAATTGGAGTGCATAACTTCCTCAGGGAAGCCCACAACCTTTGCTTGGCTGGCATACATTGTAAATATATCGTCGGGTTTACCGATTATCTGGAATTCGAGTATTCGGTTGAAGCCTTATTAAATAAGGGTTTTAAAGATTAACTTTTGTTTTTTTCACTGATTGCTTCAGTGTCATCATATTTGAAAACCATACGCCTACCCGCATGTCTTATCTTGACCGTCGTTGGTGGGTCCATTGCTTTTATTCGGTGTCAGGAAATAATGTCCTCGAATTTTGACGCCGCTGTCTTGATCCCATCCGGTAAGAGATGTGCGTATCGTTCTGTCTGCTGAATGGTTTGATGCCCGAGCAGTTCTTTTAGCTCATAAAGCGTGACTTTGCCGGACTGGGCAAGCCAGCTTGCGTATGTGTGACGAAAGGTGTGGCCTTTAGCCTTATGTCTTGTGTCAGACACCCCAAAGTTCAGGCCTAATTTTTCGATAGACCTGGAAATACTATCACTTGGATCTTTAATCTCCTCTCCGGTCTTACTCAAAAATATTATTTCATTGAACCGCTGTTTTCTAAACAGGGATTTCAAGATATCGTTGACTTGTTCAGTAAAATATACATAGCGGGTTCGGCCTGCAGATTTCGTATCACGGGCAGTCCCCATTTTTGTCTGGAGATTTACATCCCCCCATGTTAAATGAAATATCTCTCCAAGGCGCATTCCCGTATGGAGAGATATCAAACAAATATTTCTCCATTGCTTTGACCTCGACTTGATCTCTGCAAGGAGATCCTTAGACTCCTCCCGGGAAAAAAATCTCAGGGATTTATTATTAACCTTTGGTAACTTAATCTCTGCTTTTGGGGACTGCCCGAACACCACCCCTTTCTTACTGGCCAGCCGCCACGCATGACCAAACGTTGTGAACACATACTGGATCGTCCGGGGGCTCCGTGGGGCATCTATCATATTCTTTTTAACCGTCTCCAGGTGACCCTCTGTAACGTCTTTAAAAGGCAGGTGACCGATTACTGGCTTTAACCAGATCCGTATATTTCGCTCTTCCTGTGAATAGGACTTCTGTTTGGTATTAACTTTCTGCAACGGAATATACACATCCCGGCAAAAGTCCGTGAATGTAGTGTTATCTTTTTCAACCCGAGCAGCGGTTTTTTCCTCCAGCAGTTTTTTTTCCTTAAGGGACTGGTACCCCTCCCCTGCAATATGATTTTTCCGCAGGGCAGCTCGTATTTCATTCGCTACATCCCGTGTGATTTTGTCCGAGCTCCACCCTATTCCCTCATTGATTGACTTCCCGTGAAGTTTGTAATAAATAGCGTAATACCGATCAGGTTGCTTGCCATTTAGCCTGGTCGGATGTTTTCGATATCTTACACCAGGAACCCCAGATGGATACCATTTCCTTGACATATTCTCACTCTCCCTCGGTTTGTGTAGCCAAGTTGGCTGCGACCAAGGAAGAGTCCTTTTTGTCCTTGGTACATCCATGGTACACCCTTTGCCAGAACTTCAGCCAACGTCACTTGGCTTCACAATACGCTTCAAAATCAGCAACGTCAACCATCTCCATCTTTTTTCTTTTTCACTACAAGTCACTTAAAATCACAAACAAACTGACTCTTAATCAGTAGGTCCCGGGTTCGACTCCCTGACGGCCCACCATTAATTACAAGGCTCTTAGCGATATTCGTTAAGAGCCTTGTTGCTTTTGTGTGAGAATCTGTGTGAGAAAATCATTCAAAGCAACGATCTAAACAATCAACTGCAACACGCTCGCCCTCCCCTATCGAATGAAGGTAGATCTCCGTTGTCAGCCTGTTTTCATGCCCAAGTATTCTCTGGACGGTCCCTATTGGAACGTTGTCATGATCAAGCATAGATGCACCAAAGTGTCTCAAAGCATGATACCGAAAATACTTCACTCCAGCTTTATTGCATAGTGTTGTCATTATTTTCTTTCGGTCTCTGTATGGTCCTTCCACCCATTCCCCTATCTTTCTGCTCCAGTATCTGTGCCAAAAAATCCAGGGTTTATCTTTGTCACGGTCTTTGTACCTTTGGGAAAGAATACCGAATAATTTTTTATTCAATGAAATCCGTCTCGGTGTTAAATGCCCGCCTTTTTTCTTTCTCGTGTATAAGACCAGGTATTTACCATCCAGATTGACGTCACTCCATTTCAGTCGGTTAACCTCACTCATCCTGCCCATGGTGCAAATCATAGTCCAGAGGTAATCTTGGATAGAAGGATCTGCTACTGCAATAACCTTCACCACATCCTCTTTGGAAGGAATATACTTTTCTTTTTTTTCGACCGGAAAAAATTCTATGCCTACTGTCGGGTTGTTGGAAAACCAGGTTCTTGGGGCTTTAATTCCAAAGTTAAACAGACTTCTCAACAAACGAAGTTCTTTGTTAGCTGTAATCGCTGAAACATCTCGTTTCCGTTTCAGCAGAAAAGATTGAACCATATCAACGGTAATTTCATTACACTTCTTATCACTCCAGTATGAGCACCACCGCCTGGCGTAATAAATATGATCAGTGTAATGCTGTTCAGAATTATACTCTTTTATATGGTCCAACCGTCTATTAACCAGTTCCAAGAATTCCATGTCTGTTGGAATCGGGTCTGTTATCATTTGCTGTTCCGGGTTTAACACCTCCTTTCTTTTTTCCGCTTCTGCTTTTTTTGCTTCTCTTTTTGTCTTGAACCAGGTGTCTGTGTGCCTGATTCCTTTCAGGGTGAAGTCGTATCTCCAGCCCTTTCCTTTTACCGAATAAACACTCATAAAGGTCCTCCTTTGTTGGAAAAAATAGAGAACCTCCAAGCTTCCTACCACCAAGCATCTTCCAGTTTTTGTACACCCAAGATGTACTTTTCCGGAG
Organism: Desulfoconvexum algidum; assembly: GCF_055382125.1. Classification (NCBI taxonomy): domain Bacteria; kingdom Pseudomonadati; phylum Thermodesulfobacteriota; class Desulfobacteria; order Desulfobacterales; family Desulfobacteraceae; genus Desulfoconvexum; species Desulfoconvexum algidum. The sequence continues at coordinate 2,991,183 of NZ_AP042394.1, forward strand.
GTACTCGGCGGTCTCCTCAACTGTCATTATGCCAGATTCGGATGCTATGTCAAATGGATTGACTTGTTCTTTCATTGCTCCATTTCCCCCCTTTTCAGGGGAGTTTCGGAGGTAACATCATAGCGGGATTGATATCCCTAATAAAAATTAAATTATTTTTTTGCAGTAAAATATATTTTCAACCCTTGCAGGCATTAGTAACATCATCGGTTTTTTCCGAAACCCCTTCCATCATAAAAATTTATTCAACGTTCTCAATATCCTTTCCAGAATAAACATCTTTACCATTGAATATTGAACCCTGCTCATGGTCATTCAATACAAAAACAGGTATGTCTAAAATATCTGTTATTTTGACAATGTTCATAGCAAATTCTGCAACATCACATGGTTTAGAGTTGCTGGCAAATGTTATGTCAACACTGTTTGGCATATCATAGTCCAATTCAATCCTACAGAGATCATCTAAAGTAGCAAAGTTACCTTTGCCATCATCAAACATAATATCGACATAAAGGGCTCTAAAAATATGTCTCAAACTATCTATTAACTCACCATTAATGCTTTTTTCCACATCTTTATCCATTTCTAAACTCATCTTTTTTTCTCCTTTTTTTGAAACATTTAAGCGTTCATTTTGATCCACAAGCTCTGTGGAGCTTTTTATAATATCTTCAACAGTATTGGCTACAGTTTTGTCTTCAGTGCTGTCTTCAACAATTTTAAATTTATTCATTTAAAATCTCCTTAAAAATTATTTAGTTAAAATATTGTCTGCTGTGTCTACACTAATATTCACGATAGCGGATTAAGGCGGTTTGATATTTTTAACGTGCCAAATAAGTAAGTTCATTTTTTTCTCCTTGTTTATAATTCAAAAACTATAACATTTAATATCAGTAAGTCAAGAAAAAATGATAAAAAAACTATTGACATTAATATAACCAATGGTTAAATATATACCATATTATATATCATATTAACGGGAGACAAAATCCAATGGCTGTTAAAAAGAAATTTTCAAAAACGGATTCAAGCAAGATCAGGATTTTTTTTGATGACCTGGAAAAGCTGAACAAGTTTTCCAAACTCAATATCCAGAACTTAACAGAGCCGGAACTTGAAGCTTTGATTGGCGAGTACCCCCATTTATTATTAAGAGATATTTCAACAAAACCATTTCAGGAATTTGCAGAAACCCTGGACAAGTATAGTGAAATGTTTAAAGCTGATTTGGGACCCCAAAGAGTCAAATCTGCCCTGGTAAGAGTTCAAAGTTGTTTACTGGAACAGGTATCAGAAGTCAGACAGTCTTTAGAAAAACCGGAACACCACCAACTATCGTCTTTCACCGGAACAATCACGATCATCTTTGACCCTGAGACAAACAAATATGTTCAAAGATATATGCCGGAAGGCTTCGATCCCGAGTCAAAGATTGATGTTGAAATGGAATGCAAGATTATATCGGTTAAATACTTTGAGGTCGTCGCTTATCTTTGTCAGGAATTGCCGGCTGATCGTTTTAAAGTTTGTGAAAAATGTGGCACACCTTTTTTTCAGGCGACTGCCAGAGAAAAAATTTATTGTTCTGCGCTATGTTCAAAAGCTGTTGCCCAGGCACAATATATCGAAAGAAAAACTAAAGGGGGTGATAAGAATAAAAAATAGCAAGACCAAGTACCATCTTTCCGCACGCGGAAACTATAAATTAACCATTGGGATGAAACATTCAGGAGACGTTAAAAAACCTGTCTAAACCACGCCCTTCCGAAAAGAAAAACGGAGGGCAAACATGCCAACTCAAAACTCAAAAAAAGAAAAAATCAGGAAACCGCATCAAGATCCCCAGAGGATTTTGACCGAGACTAAAACAGATCAAGATTCCCCGGGGATTTTGACAGAAACCACACCTCACCTCATCACCATCAAGGAATATAAGCGCCTGCCAATAGCTGAAATAATTCAATACAAAGGCATCGACGATTATATGGAGCCGACCACTTCAATATATCCGACAATCGTCAGAACGCCGATCCATTATTATTGCATAGACGGTTACAATCTCATCGAAAAAGCGATTCAGGAAAAATCGGCGTCCATATTGTGTCATATTATTTATATAACAACAGAATCAGAAATTGAGCTTGCAATCAGAAAGACTGCTACCAGGATCGTTTCCGACGAAGGAAAACCATATTATGCCGAGCTTGTCCGTAATTGCAAAAAACTTTTATCGTTATTGATTGAAACTACTGAAAATCCGATCATGTATTCCCATGGTGGAAAAAGGAAAGGTGTCAACTATAATCCCGATAATAAAGAAGAAAATATTCGATTTCTTCTGAAAGAGCGTCTCGGCAAATCAATTTCAACCGTTAATAAATATTTAAATTATGGAGAAAACCTGGATGAAGCCATCCTTGACACTCTGGTCCAATCAAAAGAAGGGAAAAAGTTCTTTGAAGCAGTGGCGTCCAATAAAAGGCGTTTCAGCAAGAACCTAAAATGTGATGGAAAAGATGATGCCGTCATAAAAGAAGAAGTTTCAGCAAAATTGGCTGACTGGCTGGAAGAATTCCATGAAAAAGGAAAAATCAAACCCTTATCCTTTGAACCCAGTTTCCCACCTCAAAAAAAGAAATGTCTTATTGATCCTCCGAAGCCATTTGAACATCATGGTGAAATCGAACAGACAGAAGAGGAAATATCTGAACAATCCCTACGTCAATTAATGCAATCAATAGGTTTGGCAATCTTTACCGATTTAAGTGATGAAAAATTTGGTTCAAATGAATCCGTTGAGCTTTTAAAAAGTAATATCAGTCAAGTCCTTATACTGGTTAACAAGTTTAGGGCGATCAAGGAGGTGGCATAATGGGTATTTTTGTTAATTTTTGTGCCGGTACCAATGCCAATATCCTGCCAGCTAAAGATGTGGATGCAATCCTTGTCAACGTGCCGTACAATGGAATAGGGGCAAAAGCCATTAATGATACCAATCTGATGTTTGATTATGCTGCATGTGAATACAGATTCCTTGACACCGGTGGCTATCAATATGCGGTAGCAGAGAACGACGGGAAAAAAATAATCAATGACTCTTCACAACCAGCCATTTGTGATGACACAACGCTAAATTTGACCTTAGATCATGTTTTTTATGCAATGGTCAATTTAAATATCACGATGGCCAACGCAATGGATTTTCCCATAAAAAAACATGGTACGGATGAAGAGAATACTTTTGAGTTCCATAAAAAAGTCGGGTTTAATTTGCACTGGGCAAAGGAATCCGCCAGGTTAAAAAATCTATATTGTCCGGAAATCGAGTTGTTCCTTCCCATACAGTGCTATAACCTGGGTCAGCTGGATTATTTTCTGGATCATCTTGGTCCTGTTGAATTTGACGGATATAGCATTCCCACAAGAAATTTTTCAATCAATGAATTGGCGTTATTCCTTCTCCAATTTTATCAACTTGGAATCAGCAAGGTTCATATCCTGGGCACCTCTCAATTTTTTACAATAGCATTGGGCGCCTACATGGCTCGGCATTATTTTGATTGGGTTTCTTTGGATGCCACCACTTGGAGAGAACAGGCGCAAAATGGCAATTATCTTAACCAGTTCAATTTGATGCCTGAGAAGATATATAATGTGACCATTGATGAACGCATTCAAAATGATTGTATCTGTCCATTTTGCAAGGGTAAAACTTTTACATATATTAAAAATTTACCCCAGACTGAACGGGTTGATTTTTTAAGGTGCCACAATTTTTGGGCAATTGAAAAGGTTACCAGAGAATTATATGATAGTGCTGGTACCATCCTGACCCTGGAGAAATATCTTAAGAAAAAAAGTGCTGATATCGGAAAAATTGATAAACTGATCAATGTGCTGTCTTTGCTTGATATGTATAGGGACGAGGATATAAAAAATGTGCAGGCATTGCTGTTGTAAATACTAATATTTAATTATTTAAAAAAGTGGCCATGCCTTTAATATAAGGTGTGGCCATTTTTATTTTTTAGCTCCTGCAGAAGTTTCCGCATACGAAAAGTTGTGTAAAAGAGCCCCCCCCCCAAAAAAAAAATAACTTAGTATCGGTTCCAACCGTAACAGATCACCACCCTCCAAGCACCAAGATACAAACCGCCTGCTGATGTCTCCATGAATGGAGAACTATATATAAAGGAAATTATAAGTTCCTTTAATTTATCAAACTTTAAGCAGGAGGAAGATGTATGAAAGAAGCAATTTTTACAAAATCGATTTCAATCAACATGGCAAAAGACACTTTTGAAAAAATAAAAGAGGTCACAGATCTTCAGCGGATTTCGATTTCAGAATGGTTCAGGTGGGCAGCCGATCAAACATTAAAAACAATGCAGGAGGGCTCGGACAATGACACTCATCAAAAATAAAGAAAAATTCGGCAATACGGTTTCAGAATTTTTGGACCTCATGTTTACAAGGGCTCTGGACAATGGATATGGGCAGATTGAGCTTAAGCTTATTAAAAATGGTGCCATTCAATCGACATTCCATTCTATGTATAACACTTTCATTGATGCGGCTTATGACGGCTGTAACAATGGTTGGAACGTTTATTTTGGTGTAAACCCAAGGACAGGCGGCGCCGGTAAGAAGGAAAACGTTCACTTTTTAACCAGTTTTCATGCAGAAGTCGATTATGGTAAGGCTGGGCATAAAAAGAAACCGGATTATTTAACCTACGAAGAAGCTCTTGGCGCAATTCAAGGCTATGACCTGCCGCCAACAATCATTAATCACAGCGGCGGTGGATTCCATTGTTATTGGGTTTTAAACAATGCGGTGGAAGTGAAAAAACATGGCGTTGATATCCTGGAAAGTATCAATAAAGGGTTAACCAAAGATTTAAAAGCGGATGCAGGCACCCATCATTTAGCCATGGTCCTACGTATACCTGATACATTTAATCAAAAACTGCCGGGTAATCCACGGGAAGTCACCATCATCACCATGGCTGGACCCAGGTATAAATTTGAAGATTTTCAGAAATTTTTAAAACCTGAAAAGCCAGTTGAACAGAAGAAAGAGGATAAACCATCCACCTCAAAGCCTATCGCATGGGATGAAGATATCGAAAACCTTAATATTTCTGATAAAATCAAAGACCTTATCCTCCGTGGCAAGACCGGAAGCTATTCAAGCAGATCCGAGGCTGACATGGCTGTGATCTGCGTCTTGATCGATAAGGGATACGGGACGGCAGATATTAAGGAAATATTTCAAAAATATCTTATTGGTGACAAATACAGGACACACAAGAACCCGGATTATTACCTTGACCATAGCATAAAACGGGCTCAAAGCATGTCTGATTTCACTGAAGAAGAAAGGCAAGACCCTTTATTCATATCAGGGTCGATTCAAAAAAGAAAAAATTCTGTTGTCTTGAAATCTGTTCCGTTCCAAGAATTAATTTCAAGACGGCACATTTTAAAATACCACGAAGAAGAAAATGCCATCTTCAGATATACTTCAAAGTGTTATGAGCTCGTCAGCAAAAAACAGCTCAATAAATTATGTCAGGATGAACTCGGTAAATACCGTGCCCTGTTCTCTGATTCAAAATTGAAGGAAATTATCCATTTTTTAACCGGGTATGACTTGATGGATGTCAAGCAGGCTAAACAAGATCAGCTCAGGTATCTTACATTTCCAAATGGTCTGTTTGATCTCACCCGCATGGAGCTGGTACCGCATTCAAAAGATATTTTTACCACGAATTTATTACCTTATGAATTTGATCCAAGTGCAGATTGTCCTTTATTTAAAAGCTTCTTCAATGATATTTTTGAAAGCAGCCGAGAAAAAATAGATTTTATGCAGGAGGCAATGGGGTACTGTTTCCACAAAGCAATGCCCAAGCCGTCCATATTTTTTCTTATCGGTCCCGGCAGTAATGGTAAATCTGTTTTTATTGATACGCTAAGCAATTTAGTAGGTGAGGAAAACGCTTGTACCATCAGTCTAAGCTCCTTTACCAGAGAGCTTTACCTTTCAGATTTGTTCGGAAAAATGATCAATATTAGTTCTGAAACACCACGGAAAAGACAGATCGATAGCGACGTGGTCAAATCTGTTTCCGGGGGTGATTGGGTGGCCGGCAGGAAATTATATAATGAACCGGTAAAGTTCAAGCCGTTTGCCAAACATTTTCTGGCCATGAATGAATTTCCAGCCATTGAGGATACCAGTCACGGCATGTGGCGAAGGATCTATATGATCGAGTTCCTAAGAATTTTCACCGAAGATGAAATGGATGTCCATCTGACTGAAAAATTGAAAACTGAATTATCTGGCATATTCAACTTTGCCTTGGAAGGGTACAAGCGTCTTCGTAAAAACCGCTTCATCTTTACGAAAGCAAAGTCCATGACTGAAACCAAAGAAAAATATAAAAGCCAGAGCAACAGTGTCCTGTCTTTTATCAGTCAACACCTTGTGCAAGGAGAACCGGAGGAAAGAGTCGTTTTTAAGGGTCTTTATGAACTGTATCAACGGTATTGCGACGATGAAGGGCTAAAGGATACCAACAAAAAAGCTGCGTTTAAAGAACAGCTTGCAACGGCAGGATTTGAAACGTTGAATTCAAAGAAGGATGCCAATAAACTCTGTGTCTTCGGGGCTAAGCTTCAGGGCATGATAGAATAATATCATTGGGGCATGATCAAGGGTTACCTTTTTTTTATACGGGGTAGCCCTTTAAAATGTAGAAATTAAATTTTATTTTACAAAAAATATCAGATATTAAAGTCTATATATTACCTGATTTTGCGGGAACCTTCTTCAGGGCGGTTACTAATTTAAAATCTTGCTCATTCAATAAAAATAGATGATCACAAATGTGCAGAGAGGCTTCGGATAGAAAACGAAGGCTTAATATCATTGTGCACTCGGAAATAATACTTTACTTTATTAACGATATATTGATATATCCTTAGCGAATTGATTCTATTTTTCCCGTTCTAAGATTACTCAAATTCTAAAATCGCTCACAATTGCCCAAAGCAACAATTATTATCAATACGTGAGTTTTGCTATACCGGGTTATTACATTTGCTGGAAAAGCTTACCATCTAAAATAAACCGAAATAAGGAGGTCTCCATGGGTCGATTCGCTAAAAAACAGCAGATAAATTTACTTTTTCCACATAGTTTAATTAAGTTTTCTTTAAAAAAAATTGGTATCATTTCTTTTGTTATTGGCATATGCCTTATTTTTTCCGTGGGTTGTGATAAGCCGCCAGAACCACCAATAGCTGGTATAGTGAACAACTGGTTCAAACTTCAAAAGGATATTGCCCAAAAACTAAACAAAGAGTGGGGGGGGGAAAAGTTTTATATCGCTCCGACAAAGGGCGCAGTATACCCAATAGGAACCGCCTTCAATGTGGGCAGCCCCAGTCCAATAAGTGAATTCTGTCAATTTAACAAGGAGACTATTCACACTGCAGGTATGCCTCCGTTTCCCGAATTCACCTCCGGTTCCGAATTCAAAATTGATCTTACTATCCCGACAAAGTGGCTTGAAGCTATTAAAATCGGAGAAGCAAAGGTTGGTGCAAACAAGTCATATTCAATGAAATTTTCGATTTCGGAAATGGAACAGTCTTTTGTGTATGATACTACCTTTGAAAATACTCTAAAGGATGAAAAATGCCTAAACAGTCTTGGCAACATTCTTGAGAGAGATAAGCTTATAATCCGGGGGTATATACCATGTAAATTTTCTGTTTCATCAATCGATAAGTGGGGTGCAAACGCAAACCTAAAAGTGATAGAGAAAGACGGGTTGGAAATCACATTTGACCGGGACAGTGGCAGTTACCATATAGAGCAAACAGAACCTTTTGAATGGTTTACTATTTTTGTAAAAATTTCCGCCCTGAAAGTGTATGACAAAGTGGAAAATATGGAAGAATTGGTAGGTATGATAAAAAAAAATCCGTCAGTAGTCGCCCTTTCTAATAATAGAGTCATGAGCTCAAGGGACTTGGATGCACTCAAAGCTCAAGAGGAGTCCCAAAAATCAATACCACCAATTGTTAATAAAATTTCAACAGTTATGATTAATGTGAAAAAACCTAATGACGATGATATGAAAGCATTCCTTGAATAGTTAAGTCCAATATTGCCATCTTGCCTGCAATGGCAAGGGGGGATATGTCCTTCAAGAGTTCAGATCATTGGGATAGTATTCCTCATGCAAGGAAAAATTGGGAAACAAGTTACGCTATTTTGGGATTGCCTTTTTGAGATCCCCAAAAAAGAGTTTTGTCTTTTATTGGTTACTTTTGTCGAAACACCAGACCCACGACATCTTGTATCCCAGGTGTTTTAGGGTATGGGTTTGACAATCAAGATTATTGGAGACTAACATTCCCGGCTGAAAATTTCCAGAATAATCTTAATACAAATATAGCCTATAAAATGGGAATCTCCAGAATCAATTATGTTGGGGGTCATTATTACCGGCAAATGGTTCAATTGAAAAAATCATACGTATTCAAGTTGAATCGGACAATTCTAAACAGTGGATATCGGATATGATTAGTACAACCTTAAACCAACTAAAGATCTTTGCTCTTTTTCCCAAAAGGGGGCGGGGCTATTTATACATAATCTTAAGGATAAGCCTGAGGGATCAGGCAAGGATTTCTACAAGCAAGTTGGGTCAAGATTAAAAAATAGATTAACAAAATAAAAGGTTTTTAATCTGTTAAACCATTAAAAATATACAATTTATTGGCAAAAGATTAAAAATTAATAATATTTCTATTCTTTTAATAAATAGAAAAAAATAAAATATATATAAATATAAAAAGTTTAGGTTAAAAATGTTAATTTTTTAATCTTTGTTCAAAACCCTTCTCATTAGTCATGGTGCCGGATTAACATTGGCTTAAAATTTTAATTTATTTTTTAATCTTCTTGTATTAGCGGCATTATCTTAAAATAAAATCCTCGTTTAACTTGTATGGATTATTAGTTATACAGCCCCCACCCTTTTGGGAAAAGAGAAGTGAATGTTAATGATAATAGCCACTAAGACAAGCAAAATTCTGGCTTTAAATGAGATTTGTCTTTTTATTATATAAAGGTATGGCTGAACTAACACCACCTGTATTTATCGGATTTTTAGGGTTAAGTTGCGTATTTAAAATAGATCATGCCGGTAGCATCTGACAGCAGTTACCATTCTTTCTGAAATCTTTTATATCGGTAGATTGGTACATCGGTCTTTTTACAGGACATTCAGGGTTTCGTTGATACATATATACGATCGTTCCCGGACCTGTTTAAATGGCGTAAAAAAACGGTCAGAGAATCCAGAGTTAATGGATATGTCGCCACAAGAATGGGTAGGCGAATGGTCGTCACAAATTCAACCGAAAACAATAGTATTATCAATTTTCCTGTCCAGGGAACCGGGTCTGACGGATTTAAAATTGCATTATTGCTTCTTGATAAGAAATTATTGAATCTGGATGCCCAAATTGTCCATATTCTTCATGATGAAATTATTGTTGAAGCCAAAGAAGAGGTTGCTGAAAAGGTAGCTGGCCTTGTCAAAAAATGCATGGAAAAAGCTTTTGAACAATTGAAGCTTGGTGTGCCAATGATGGCTGATCCAAAGAAAAGAGATACCTGGGGCTAATCCCCTACCCCTTCAAAGTCTTTCTTTAAGGGTGATTTGGGCCTGTTGAATCTCCTTATATACATCCGACAGAAACCACTCGTATTTAACCGATTAAATCAATCTTTTAGCCCATCATATTAGTCCCACAAAAGCATCCAACAAGCTTGTAAATAAGTACGTTCATAATATCTCCAAGTTAGATTCTGGTTACGAAAAGGAATGTTCCTTAGAACATATTATAAATTATATCCCATTTAAATTTAGGAGATTTCAGATGGCAAAAAAAAAGAAGTACACGGCTATGGTGGCGACTATGCTTACGCCAGAAACTTTAACCAAATTAGAAGAGATAACAGAAGAACAGGAGGTGTCAAAATCGGAGTTTATCAGAGAGATCGTAGAAGCAAAATTAAATGAAAAGGAGACCAACAATGAAAAGTAATACATCCGAAACTTTTCAGACGGCAGATGAAACAACGGAATACAGGAAAGAAGTCCTAACACCAAGCCACAAACTTTGGCCAACCTTCCGGAAAAAATTGGATGACGCCATTACAACTTATGTTGATGGAAAATTGCACAGCAGGTGCCGGGGTGATCTATCCCTTACAACAGATATTCTTCGATCACTGGATAATATTGATATTAAAGAGACATTGATATTTTTGAAAGAGTACGGCGGTCACTGTGACTGTAAGGTGATTATGAACCTAGCGAGACTTTGGAATAACAGATAAATATAAAGGAAACCGATCATGAAAAAAGAAAATAATTTAAATGTAAATTTTAAAAAGATGTTCAGTAGCAATAAGAGACTTACCCGAATTTTGTTTGGTATGAAGGATGAACTATTGTTAGTAACGAAAACCCTTTCAAACTACGAAAGAAATGGTAATCGTCATGGGGTTATTTTTATGGCCAGAGAAACCGACACAGGTAGAATGCAGAAAATTATCATTGATGCAATTTACGGAGAACCAAATTCAACTCAAGTTAAAGATTTGACTTATGGAATTGGTACTGATTGTGACAAGCGGATTATTTTTTATACTTTGGAGAATCCAGGATATACAAAAAATGAATATAGATATGAGCATGAAATGGTGAATGGTTTTACAAAAGTCAATAATGACTGCGGTGTTGAAACATTTGTAGTTAATGTCTCTTTGAATTCAGATAAAAATCGCAAATATACTGCTGAAGTGTATCCTGACGAGAATAGAACAACCCTTATTAAAAAACTCCCGACAAAACAGGAATTTGATCAGGCAGCGTTTGGCATCTTCTATAATTATTCTTCTGATTGGAGAAACCCGCACCATATTGAACACCCAGAAAATTGGTTTGATAATTATTGGCATCTAATTTTTCAGGATATAAGCTTTCGGTATCCTATTTGGACTGAAAGCGGATTATCAATACAAGGGGTATCAAAATCTGAAATAGGTGACATAAACTTAAAATGGTTCATGGACAACAAAATAGAATTGCTTAAGAAATTTTTTGATAATCGTGAAATCAATATAAATACTCTGCCCTCTGGTAGAAATATAATGGAAATAAAATTGTGGGACAAACCAATTTCATATTTTGCAAAAACATCCATCAAAAATAAGGAAAGAATTGCTGAGGCTATACGAGGATATGATAGTGTCACCTTTGAATTTTTGGATAATCTCTTTGAAAGACAAATGCCTGATAAAGAGGTTTTAAAAGATCTTGGTTATTTTCCTGGCCTGGCATTTATGGATTTGGATAAAGAAATTTCAGCTTAAAAAAAGACAATAATTTGAAAAGATCGGTTCTGTAATGGGATCGGTCTTTTTTATTATAGGAGAAACGAAATATCATGGATACAAACATAATTGATTGGTCCAAAAATTCCTGGAACCCGGTTTCAGGCTGCACCAAAATTAGCACCGGTTGTAAACACTGCTATGCTTATCGAATCGCCTTAGAACTTCAAAAACAAGGCAAGCTAAAATATGAAAACGGTTTCACACCGACGTGTCACCCTTCATTATTACGGGAACCTTTTAAATGGAAAGAATCTAAAAGAGTTTTTGTAAATTCAATGAGTGACCTATTTCATATGGATGTACCGGATTCCTTTATCATGCGTGTTTTCTGGACTATGAGCTTAGCTGCCCAGCATCAATTTTATGCATTAACAAAAAGGTCAGAAAGATTATACAACATGAGAAATGACCTTAATTGGATGAATAATATCTGTATGGGCGTTTCAGTTGAAACCGCAGATTATCTATATCGAATCGATCACCTGAGAGCAACCGGTGCAGCGATTAAATTTCTTTCCATAGAACCTCTGCTTGGGCCATTACCGGATATGGATTTGTCAGATATCAATTGGGTTATCGTCGGAGGAGAATCGGGCCCTGGTGCAAGACCCATGAAGAAAGAATGGGTGCTTGATATAAGAGATCAATGTATTGATGCAGGCGTGCCTTTCTTTTTCAAACAATTGGGTGGTGTGCACCGAGAAAAGCATGGGTGTCTTTTGGAAGGGAAAAAATGGGATCAGATGCCAGAGATTAAGGTCCCTGGTCAAGATTTTTTGATGTGCGTATAGATCAAAATAAAAAATTTAAATTAATACAATGGCGTTGTGGGTTTCGATCTGCAGCGCTTTTTTTATTTAATAGGAGCGATACAGATGGATAGTTACACAAGAGAGAATATAGATGAAATAGAAGATGTGATACTGGATAATATTGAACAGTCTCAGCCGCCTGAGATAATTCCAATAAAAACGAAAAATCAGCAAGATGTTGCGGAAAATGAAAAGACCTTGGATGAAATAATTTCTGAACTACCGGATAATTTTCCAGATGCAAATCCAATTTTGAAAGAAAACATATTCCCTCAGATTATAGAGTTGGATGCAGGGTTACAGGATTATTACACAGTTGTCCTTCAAAAGAAATTGTCAGTATCGAAACAAACCATAAAAGAAGCGCTAAAAGCTTTTAAACAAGAGATGGCAACTCCCGCAATAGAATCAGGTGATAACAATTTGTCTGAAAATGAAGAAGATGAAATTGACCCTGAGATCATTGAACGAGCAGAACAGTTGGCATCAGATCCAAAAGTATTTAAAAAACGAATTGATATGGTCAATTCTCTTGGAATTATAAATGAACGACTTAATATCGGCGTAATAAGCATGACCATGGACAGCAGATTAAATCCCATGGGTATTAAAGGATCAAATGTTTTAGCTGCAAAAAATACAGGGAAACCGGGTGCCGGGAAAACAGCATCTCTCATGACAATTTTAGAACTATATTCAAAAAATTGTTATCACTTATTGGATAGTGGATCTGCAAAAAGTATCTACAATATGGAAAAGAATGCATTGCAACATAAAGCATTGATACTGAATGAAGCATTCTCACTACAAGGGAATAATTCAAGTGATACTGAGTTTGCTCATGTTGTCCGCTGTCTGCTCTCTGACGGGTCTGTCACCTATCAATACACCTCTTATGATGGGGATGGTAATAAATTTACAAAGCAACAGACTGTTTATGGTCCCACGCCATTGATCACAACGTCAATATATACATCTCTTGAAAAGCAACTTGATGATAGGATGTTCAGCATTCAACCGAATATAACTTCAAAACAGACAAGTGACGTTCTTTCCATTGAAGCTCAACAGGCATCAGGGGTTCTTGATATAATAGATGAAAAAGAAATTCAGGTTTGGCGAACTTTTCATGATTCCCTTGAGGTTATGGATGTTGTGATTCCCTTTGCACCTGGAATTCATGCATTTCTTGTCCAGGGCGGTGATCTTCCCATATCAGCAAGACGAGCGTTTAAAAGGGTTTTGATATCGATCAAGACCATTAGCTTAATCCATCAGAAACAACGTCAAAAAGATGACCAGGGACGCCTTATAGCAGAGGTTCAGGATTATGCTCTGGCGTATCAATTGGTGGATAGTGCCTTCAGAGAAAGTTTGGGTGGCGGGAAATATACAGATAGAAGAATTCAGGTTGTTGATAGAAAGGGTCCTATTCTTTCAAAAAATCTTGCAAAAGTTGAGAATGTCTCTGGCTCCGCAATCACATCCTGGTCAAAAAACTGGTTGGAAAAAGGTGTTTTGATTTGGTGTGATGACCAGGGCGTGGGTATAAATGCCAAAGATCTGAAAAAGATGAAGCCTTCTGGAAAAGCTTATCTGAAAGTTGTCGGGGTAAATCGTTTACCAACACCGTTTGAATTGACTGGAGATCCAGAATGGGTTGTAGGCGGTGAGTTATATCAATTTTATAATCTGGAGCTGGATTCCGGTGATGAGCTGTTAAGTGCTGGTGCTGAAGATGATGCTGACCTTAACACCTTTGATGACAGTGAAATGGTTGGAAATAGTGAGGATGAGGATGACTTTGATGGATGTGTTAAGGTGTTAAACCATAGAACCAATGATGAGGTCAAAGAAATGGTTCGAGAATCCAGCAGGAGGCAAATGGAAGAATATGATCCTGATGATCCTGAAATTCAAAAATTGTCTGAAGAGATTAGTGATATTTTGAAACCATATGTACCCCAAAAGATTGTTGAAGAAACAGTTGAAGTGAATAATTATCATGGTGGCGTGGTGGATATCTTTCCTGGGGTGCCTGCTTTTTAGGGCGGGGTGGTATATTTTAGAGGATAGAGACCGATTCTGTGATGGAGTCGGTCTTTAAGTATTCATCTTTGAATGAAAATCCTTGAACAAAAAGACTGTCACTGTTAAAATTTTTGAGTTTGATTTCAAATACGGCTGATTAATGGGAGGGACAAGGATGATCAAAGATGAAGGAGTAAATGGATCTGATGTTGTAATAGATGAAAAAGTGATTGATTCTGCTGTCGAATTTATAAATGAAATTGCAAACAAAACAATTTATAAAGGTTCAATCGAAATCGGTGAATATATTTTGAAGCATTTTTTTGGTAATGATATAAAGCTCGCTTCATCAAAGAATCCAAAGAAACTTTTAAGTTTTTACAAATTATGCGAAAGACAGGATTTAGTCGTGCATCCCAATCAATTGGGGTTGATGGTCAGAGTTGCATCTCAGGAAAGATATCTCACCGAAAATGAAGTAAACACTAGGGGATTGTCTTACACTCACAAAGCAACACTGGTTAAATTGGACAATACTAAAAAAAAGATCAAGACTATTGAAAAATGCATTAAAAAAAACTGGTCAACCAGAGAACTTGATGATGAAATAAAAATAATAATTCAAGGACTCTCACCAAGCACAAGTCCATCTCTTATCCGGACGACAAAAAAGTATATTACAAAAGTAAATGATGTTTTGAAGGCTGCGAAAGATTCAAACTTGGATATCGACGATGAAGAATTGTCCAAAATGTCGGATAAGAGACGTAAGGACCTTGAGAGACATTTAACAGAATTAAAAATGAAGATTGATGATACTGTCAAGAAAACAGGTGATATATCGGCTGATTGTGATGGCTTGTTGGCCAAATTGGCTGACGTTGCGAAAGAGAAAAAAGCAAATCCCACGAAGCGTGGTAGAAAAAAGTCTAAGACCCAAAAAAAATAAACTGCAACTGCGCCGTTGGAGTTCGTTTTAAGATAGGATAAATTGTTATAACAGATAGTTGTGATTATATTTATAAAGGGTGAACTGCTGAAATGAAATATGTAGACATGAGATCTCTTGAAAAAATACATAACCGGAATTTAAACATTTCCAGCTATATTGTTGATGACGAGCACATATTAATTACAGGAGAATTGAAAGAAGGAAATCTGATAACGGTTTATGAAAAATCTGGTGAACCTATTGAACCTAATGTTTTTCATCATATGCAAATTCAAATACTTGTCAAAAGTGTTGAATTAAAAATTGTGGATATTCATGTGAAAATCCCAGGTGCTCCTCACGATGATATTTGTAGGGAAATGGAAAATAGTCTTGATGAAATAAAAGGTCTTGTCATTGCTCCAGGATTCACATCTAAAGTCAAAAAGATTGCCGGCGGTATAAAAGGATGTGTCCATTTGACAACATTGCTTTTATCTATGGCGCCAGCAGCACTTCAGGGATACTGGATATTCGAAGCACGTGATAAAGATATAAGTGAAAATTCCGAGTTTGTTATCGGGGAATACTTAATAGATGCTTGTTGGGCATGGCGTAAGGGTGGACCCTTGGTTAAATAAGTGGCGATTGTAAGATGGCGTTTTCCTGGATTTGCAGTGCCATTATTTTTTTGAGAAACAAACTGGTCGGTGCCTGGAAACAAACCGGCTGATTTCAGGAAACAATCTTAAAAATTCAAGTTTCAAACTCAAATTGATATTTTTATGTTGAAGCTATGGAAAAATTGTTGCTATGTTTTTTATATATTAAAAAATTGAACTTGGAAGAATGCCGTTTGATGTTATCTTAGGTTCATTTAGTTTAAATCAGCGAAGCGTCTTTTTGCGTCCTTTGGATTTATCTATTGGGTCTTCTGTATATAAAGGAAAACTGGGTGAAAGAATTATAACAAGATACATTATTAAACCAAACGCCACCTATGACTATTCCATTCCTGTACGGCCTTTTCTATATAATCCCATGAAATTTTTGGATACCATCCCTTTTTATCGCGCATAATTTGATGTATTAAATCATCACAATCCCGAACCCATCCTGAATCGACAGTTTCTTCTTTCGTAGCCTTGATAAAATATGCAATAGCACATGGAATATCAGCATCATATGTATTAAGATAAAATTTTCCCGCATTTACTAACACTTCTTTTTCATCACAATCATACGCGCTGTTTAAAACCATATCTTCATCATCATTTATCAAACCCAAATATGACAGGCATAGCCTAATGTTCGTGTTCAGCTTAAATGGTTTCTTTTCTTTAGCAAGTGATCTGATATTTGAATCAATATCAGCGAAAGAGGTAAATTCAGAATCATTCTTTAGAATTGTATTGAAAGCCCATTTTGCTTCATCATCCTTCCCCATTTGAAAACAAATCCTTCCAAAATTCATCAAATTTTCACTGGTTGGAAGCCGTTTGGCATAATTTCTTAATCGATGATATTGACCTTCCTCGCTTTTCAACTTTTCAACATCAAAACCACACCCTGAAAGAATTGTTTTCACATCGTCAATAGATTTCGGAGGAGATTTTGTAATTGCCATATTTAGCTCACGTGAGCTGAACATATGAATCATGCCGCAAAGCTTTAAAAAAGGTTCAAAATAATCATTAGTAAAATTTAGGTATAATTTTTCTTCTAAAAAAACAGGTATATCTACCTTGTCTAATCTAATAGGAATGATGACTTTTTTACCAGCTCGGATTTCACGAGATAAAGCTTGGTTCAGCTCTTTTTTACACCAATTTGATTCAATGGAATTTGGTGATAATATAACACCCACATAAATAGATTGCTCCAGCGCTTTTCCGATGCAATCGAATAAAGAATCACCTGGTTCGAGTTCCCACTCATCAAACCACGCAACTATAGAAAGCTCGAAAAGATCCCCTGCCAATTTTCTAACAAATTCTTTGTCATTAGAACTATGGCAAAGAAATATATCAGCCGCATTTTTATTCATTGTTTCATATCTTCCCTGAATGCCCAAAAGTTATTGTGTAGACCTGAATACCAAGTACTTTGGACTATTATCTGACATGTAACGATTAAAAAATTTGATCTGTAAATCAATATCAATGTTTCAAATTTGTGTAAAGAGCTATTCAATTATATAGCCGAAAGCAAAAATTGAATAATTAAGTTTCCATTCAGGTATATTGTTGACACAGTTGAATGTTGGAAACTCAGTCAATCCATCTTAATACACCATCAAAAAAGCAACTATTCTTTAACCCTACAACCGCTCCTCCCCCACTTAAAATCGTTATAAGTGACTTATCAAAATTCAAACAGCAAACCATTTTTTAATAGCTTAGATTGCTTTTTCAAATAATATACAGCGAGCGACAAACAAGTGGATATGACAAGTGCATATAAATCCAAAAAATTAAATTTGAAAATAAAAACGGATCTGCAAAAAAAATTGTACCAAAAATTCAAATATTCATTTTTTTTGGTAATGAGGGGGGATGTTGTATTGTGGTTGATAATTAAAAAATTGATTGTTTGTCTGCTGAGAAAAGCCCGGAGTATTAATAATAGTCCGCCCTTTTAAATCCAGGGTGTGAGGAATTTCGTTATAGATAGTTTACATCATATCAAAAATGGATCAATTTTGGATTGTTTTGATATCCGAGTTGGTAACGGGGATTTAATTCCCTTCCAAAATCAAGGGTCTTTTCCCAGCCGATTTTAAGACAGGTGATCCGCCACAAATCTAATTCCCTTCATTTCATTCCCTTAAATTACTTTTTTAATACTATAATTCCCTCTATTTAATTCATCTCGTTCATTTTTTGCTTTCAGGAGGGAGTATGGAATCTGTTCCCTGTCCAGTTTGCTGCACTTTTTTCATTCCAAGAAATAAATCCCAAAGTTTTTGTCCAAAACCGGGTTGCCAGAGGGCTCGAAAAGCCCTGTGGCAAAAACAAAAGATCACCTCTGATCCTGATTACAAGGAAGGTCAACGTCTATCGCAAAAGAAATGGCTTCAAAATAATCCGGATTACTGGAAAAAATATCGCCGCAGGAACCCGGAGAAAACTGACAGGAATCGTTCTCTCCAAAAAATCAGGAACATGAAAAAACAGCATCCTCCCGAACCATCAAAAATCATTGGTATTGCAAAGATGGACGCGAGGAAACCCTTGCTACAAAACCTTTCCGGGCAATATTGGCTTGTACCAACCATTGCAAAGATGGATGCGGTAAAAATCTTTATCACTTCAATACCAGTCAATTCCCCGTAATTGCAAAGATGGACTCGGGGACAGGGGATGATTGTTTGTGTTACACAGGTCAAAATCTCTATAAAATAAGGAGGGCAACATGATCAGAAAAAAAGTGCTTGATCATGACCGAATTCGCAGTACAGACAAAGGCTTCAGCTTCATTCCCCATCGTTTCTTAACAGATGGTTTTCTGCAATCATTGAGCTGGCAGGAACTGGCTCTTTATCTGTTCCTGGTATTGGCCTCGGACCGGAATGGACTTTCCTTTTACGGAGATAGAATCATTTGTGCCACCCTGGGACTCAAGGAAAATGATTACCTTTTTGCCCGGAGCAGCCTGATCCATAAAGATCTTATTATGTATAACGGCACCCTTTTCCAGGTCCTTTCATTGCCAAAAAGCACTCATAAAGCATAGGGAGGCGACCCAATGATAGACAATAGAACTGTTTTTGAAATTCACCGGCTAAAAGAAATGCTGTTTTCTAAACGACAGATTGCCCAAACTTTAAATCTGGATAGGAGTACGGTTGATAAATATCTCAAGCATCCGGATACAACTTATAAAACAAGGCAAGGAAGGTCTTCAAAACTTGATCCATACCGGGAACTCATCAAAGAGATGGTGACGCAATATCCCAAAGTCAAGGCCCCCGTCGTATTGCAGCAGATACAGGATAAAGGATTTGACGGAGAAATAACCATTGTTCGAGATTATCTTAAGCACCTCAGACATAATAATTATAGTAAAGAAGCTTTTATCCGTTTTGAGTCCAGGCCAGGCCAACAAATGCAAATTGATTGGGGCCATTTCGGCAGTCTTACATATGGGAAAAACTCAAGGAAGTTATATGCCTTGGCGGTAATTGAATCCCATAGCAGAATGCTTTATGTGGTTTTTACCCATAGCCAAAAACAGGAGATACTACACCAATCCCTTGTTGAGGCCTTCTGTTATTTTGGAGGCACACCCAAAGAAATAGTCGTGGATAATATGCTGACAGCAGTAACTGAACGTGTGGGGTCAATGGTCCGTTTTAACGAATCATTTTTGAATTTTTTAAGACAGTTTAGCATTACCCCTGTGGCCTGCAATATCAGGGCGCCCCATGAAAAAGGGAAGGTAGAAAGCAGTATTAAATATTTGAGATACAATTTTTGGCCTCTCAAGATCTTTACAGATTTGGATGATGTCAACCATCAGGTCCTGGCATGGCTTGATACCACGGCCAATCAAAGACTGCACCAGACCACCAGTGAAAAACCCGCCCATCGATTCGTGAAGGATGCCCTAAAATCTTTGCCTGATCCATCATCGCTGGACTTCCGGGAGACCGAGACACTTAAAGTATACAAAGACTTTGGCATTCGTTTTGATACAAATGTATATACGGTGCCACCAAGACTGGTCGGCAAATCCATAACCCTCAAAGCTGACGGCAGAACCCTGTCTGTTTATTACAAAGAGAAATTGGTGGCTACCCACTTGAGAAACTGGAAGAAAAAACAACGCATTGACCTGCCGTCCCATAGCGAACAGGTTCGCAAACTCAAGAAAAAAGTATTCATGGATAAACAGATGATGGTGTTTATGTCATTGGGTCAGGAAACCGTGGATTACCTTGAAAAACTTGCATATGCATCTCAGCCGTTGAAAAAAACAGTGGACCGTTTGTTAATCTTGAACGATGACTATGGCACCTCATCGCTGATATATGCCCTGAAAAAGGCTTTAACGCATAAACTTTATGGATTTGCTTATATCCAAAACATCCTTTACCAGGAAAGAACACCTACAATCCGCCACCAGCCCGTGACCTTAAAAGATGAAGATCTCAATAAAATCCGTCTACCCAAGCCCAACCTTGCTGACTATGATGCCATTGCACTTAAAAGGAGGAAGAGAAAATAATGGATACCGTAATTGATAAATTCAAATCACTTCGCCTTAAAAATTGTGCACTGAACCTGCCAGACATTTTAGATCAAAGTGTCAGGAATAATCTATCTGCTCTTCAAACCATTGATCGGCTGCTTGAAACTGAAATTGTCTGTAGGAAACAAGCCAGAATTATTTTAAGGTTTAAACAGTCAAAGCTGGGAGAAAAAACAACCATAGATCAATTTGACTTCACCCACCATGAATCCCGGCAAAAGCAAAAAAATCTGATCTTAAACCTGATGGATCTTGGGTTTATCCAGAATAAGAAAGATATTATCCTGATTGGCAATCCCGGCACAGGTAAAACCTTTATAGCCAGATGCATTGCCTATGCCGCCACCCAGGCAGGAATTAAAACCCTTTTTACAACAGCCATGGATATGATCAACCAGCTTGTGGCTGCAAAAACAGATCACACCTTGTTGAAAAAACTGCAATACTATCAATCACAGGACATTCTTGTATGTGACGAAATCGGTTATCTTCCGTTGGGCAGACAGGGATCAAACCTGTTTTTTCAAGTCATCAGCGCCCGGCATGAAAAAAAGTCTACTATCATAACGACAAATCTGCCGTTTGCTAAATGGGGAAACATCTTTGACGGAACCACTGTTGCC
The DNA here is from genome assembly GCF_055382125.1 of Desulfoconvexum algidum. Lineage (NCBI taxonomy): Bacteria > Pseudomonadati > Thermodesulfobacteriota > Desulfobacteria > Desulfobacterales > Desulfobacteraceae > Desulfoconvexum > Desulfoconvexum algidum. The sequence goes on from NZ_AP042394.1 coordinate 3,012,329, forward strand.
ACAGCGATTGCCGACCGCCTCGTCTACAACTCTGATATCCTTATAATGGAGGGAGATAGTTATCGAAAGAAATTATAAAAAATGACTGAAAACAAATAGGGTCCTTCTATCCGGACCTGAATAGGGGAACTTTTGACTTTGGTTTATTGCCAGTGCCGCACAGGTGCGTTCATCAACTTGGGTGGCTGGTTTTTAAACGGTGTTTTTGGCTGGATTTTAAGCCGCTGTTTACAATCCGAGTTTCTAAAAAATGTAAAGTGCTCTTTAGATGTGGAACGTTTAATCAAAATTAGCTTTAACAAACATTGACAATTCTTAATTTTTAAGTAGATATTAAAGATCGAAAACTCAATAATCAATATGAAGGCTATTATGCTAAATCGTCTTGTCAAACAAATTTATCCAAGCCCAAAAAATATCGATGAACCGAAGTTATTACATTTTTCAGAAACTTTAGATAATCCGAATATTATATTACTCGGTGATCCAGGTGCAGGAAAATCATTTCTTTTTGAAAAGGCAAATCAATTTGAAAAAGGAGTGTTGCAGTCGGCAAGAAATTTTTTAATATATGGAGACAGTTTAGATTCTAATCAAACTGTTTATATAGATGCTTTAGATGAAAAACGTTCTATCGACAACGATTATCAGACTATTGATTCTATAGCAAAAATGTTGAACAAAATAAAACCTTCAAAATTAAGAATTTCTTGTAGAATAGCAGATTGGTTAGGTGAAACCGATATAGAAGTGTTAAAGCCGTTTTTTAAACTAAACGGAGGATATATAGTTTTAGCCCTCCAACCTCTCTCAATTGCTGAGATGGATTTTATCTTAGAACACAAAAAGGTTGAGAGGCCATCTGAATTTAGAAAAGAAGCTGCGTTAAGAGGGGTAGAATTTTTATTAACGAATCCTCAAACTCTAATTATGCTAATAGACTCAGTTGATGGTGATGAATGGCCTTCAACAAAAAAAGAACTATATCAAAAGGCAACAGAACTGTTGTTAACTGAACATAACCCAAACCATTCACAAATTGGAATCAATTCATACTCCATGGTGGATATAAGAGAAGCTACTGGAGCTGTTTGTGCCTCTTTATTGATTTCGGATACTAATGAGATAAGTTTATTCAAAAAACCCTCAAAAGAAAAAATTCCAAGTTTTTTAGACATCCCAAATATTGATAGCGAAATAGTTCTTAGTGCTTTAGCCAAAAAAGCTTTTATTTCTATTGATCCAGATGCCGGGATTGTTCAATATAAGCATAGGACTATTGCTGAGTATCTCGGTGCCTACTGGATTGCAAGGTCCATAAAAAATGGTTTGCCGCTCAGCCGGATTCTCAGCCTAATTTGTATAGATGGTTACCCTGCACCAGAACTCCGTGGTCTCTATGCTTGGTTGGTTAATTTCCTACCTGAACAAGCAGAACTACTCATAGCAAAAGATCCCTATGGTGTTTTGACTTATGGAGACTGTGGTTCTCTTTCTTTTTTTAATAGGAAAGCATTGCTTGATTCTTTAGTTGTTTTGTCTGAAAAAGATCCATGGTTCCATTCTGAAGAATCTATTCATATGTCGTTGGGTTCATTATCTGGCCCTGATATGGTTGAGGGGTTTAGAACAGTGTTATCATCAAACAAAAAAAAACATCACTTACGTTCAATAGTTCTGAACGCTATTGAAAATGGGCCTGTTTTATCTGATTTAAAAGAAGATCTTGTATCTTTATATTGTGACGAATCAGCATATTTTAGAGAGAGATATCATGCTTGCAAATCAATTATCAAAGTTATTCCGGACGGGATAGTTTTAATTATCGGGTTAACAAGGTCATTAAATTCCACTGAATCAAACGTTCGATTAAAAATTGAAATAATCAGTAAGTTTTATAATGATTATTTTGAACCACAGGATCTTATTCGTGCTGTGGCTGATTATATCAAATTTCAGCAAAAGGATGTGGGTTATGGATTATGGACATTACGCGAATCAATAAAGGGAAAAGATTTGCCATATATTTTAGACGGGTTATCTGGACTCAAATACGAAGAAACTACGGAAGGCCATTCTGAGGTTGAAAGATTGTATCATACTATTTTGGAACGCTGTTTAAAAAAGGAACTGAATATAGCACCAAAACGTGTTTGGAAATGGTTAAGCGGGTTAAAAAAATTTCATAGATATAATTACAATATTGAAAAATATCAAGATATCAGAGATTGGCTCACCAAAAATGAAAAAATAGTAACTTCTATGTTTCAACTTCTTTTAACTGATTGGAAAGACACGTTTACTTATCATGGAAAATTTTGGGATACTTTCTCTTCAACAGTATTACATATATACAATAGGAAAGACATTATAAGAACTGGTTTCTCTTTTATAAAAAATGAATCGTTATGTGATGAAGCAATTCAATCAATATTTTCATTGCTATTAAATTTGACGAAAAATTTAGATCCACCGGATACAGAATTATTTGAAAAGCTTATAAAATTCGGCAATTCTTACGAAGAACTATCAGAAGTTTTATTTGATGGATGTACATGTAGAGTCGATAATTGGCGACAAGAAGAACATGATCGAAGGATAAAGAATAAAAAAGAAAAAATAATAAGAAAAAAAAAGAATACTAAAGCCTTTCAAAAAGATATAAAGCTCATTAAGAGTGGTCTCGACTTAGGTTGGCTTGCATGGCTTGGACAGATCTATTATTCACATTTCGCTGATGTAAATGATAAAATTTCTCCTAAAGAAAGATTAATTGAACAGATTGGAGAGGAAAACTGCCAGATTGCTCTTGAAGGGTTTCGAGCAGTAATACATAGAACCGACCTGCCAACACCGGAAGTCGTTGCTGGTCTTTCTGTCCTAAATCAATATCTGCCTTGGTGGTACTCTATTGTAGCTGGTCTAACAGAGGCATTTTTATTGAAACCAGATTTGAGATACTACAATGAAAAAATACTGAAAGCTGCATTAGCAATCGATCTTTTCTTTCTGCAAAATAGTGAGCCTGAACCTTATTGGAAAAAGAAAATTTATGAAATTAATACGGAACTTATTCTATCCGTCTACTCAGACGTTATTATGATTCAGCTAACGGCTAAAAAAAAATATATAAATGGACTTTATACGTTCTGTGATGAGGAGCGTTTATCCGCTATTAGGGGAGACACATTGGTTGAAATATTAAGGAAGTTTCCTAACACCAATTCTAATGATCTCAGGAGAATGTTACAGGCAGCAATAATTAGTATTCCAAAGGAAAAACTATTAGAATTAACTAATGAAATTTTACAATCAAATGCAAAAGTACGTTTAGAGCAAAGGGCTCTTTGGTTTGCAATTGGATTCTTATTAGATTTTAGCTCCTACAAAGAAAAAATAAAAAAATATTCAAGGAATCGGGATTTTGTATTATGGGAGATTCGTTCTTTAATAGTTAATATACCTAATGTTGATGGAGAAGAACCTGCTAAACTAAAGGTGGATCAAATTGTCTTCTTATCAAATTTATTCGCTGCAAAATTTCCAAATGCTGACTACCCAATAGGTGGTTGGTCTGGTGATAGGAACCCTTGGGATGCTTCAAATTTTATTAATAACTATATCAATGAACTTTCTGCGAGGACTGAACCTTCAGCAACAATAGCATTAGAAGGAATGCTTAAAGAATCTATTTATTTAACATATAAAAATCATCTTCTGCATTCTTTATCTAACCATCGTACGCTTTGTAGGCAAAAACAATTTATTCAAGCAAATTGGGCGTGTACTATTGAGGCATTGGCAGGTGGTCATCCAGCTCATGTGCAAGACTTGCATGCGATAACACTTGAGTATCTTGAGAACATCAATAATGAAATTAAATATGGTAACACTGATATTTTTAAAGTTTTCTGGAATGAAGATCAATATAGTCGTATTACAAAACCAAAGGTCGAAGAAAGCTGTAGAGATCGACTCATTGATCTATTAAAACCGTATTTTAACCCCCTTTCTGTTCGTGTAGAACCTGAAGGACATATGGCAATAGATAAACGAGCTGATATAGTTCTTTTCCCACCACCTGGGAAAAAACTACCGTTAGAATTAAAACGTGATACTCATGATGACTTATGGTATGCATGTGAAAATCAGTTAGACAGGCTTTACACTCGTGACCCCGAAGCAGAAGGATATGGAATTTATATTGTCTTTTGGTTTGGAGATAAACGGAATGGACCATTGCCAAAACCTCCCCGAGGGATTAGAAAACCTTTAACCTCGAAAGACTTGCAAAACTCTCTTCAGAGCTTAATCAATCCAGAGCACCTATATCGATTAAGAGTATTCGTATTAGACGTCTCACCTCCCGAAGGATAAATGTAATAAAATTTAGACCGATAATTGAATATTCAATTGGTGTGAGTATTCTGACTATAGGCCAAGTGTTTCAAGATTTATACAATCCTGTGGACTTTCCCTGTTAGGCCGGGCTTTATTCAAAAACAATCCAACCACAGCATATGGTCCCATGTTTTTTTCCATCCCAAACCCCAAAAATAAGTTAAGTTATGTATAAATCTCCCTGTCGTAAATATCCAAACAGGACTGTTATTCTCTACTAAAGTTGATTTTTATATGCTGGAGATACCCCAAATTTTGTTTATCATTATTATTTCGTGGGCTATCCTGATAGAAATTCATATTTTTTTTATGAAGACCATTGTAATTTCCATTCCTTTTTGGTAGCCGTTGAAGTGTTATCTTGTTTATTAAAATTGAATAATAAACAGAAAAAAACTGGTAAACTTAATTGTTAGCTAAAGGATAAATAATGGATTTTGGATTAGTCAAAGATATTTTTCTAATAATCATCGGAGCCTTTTTTACATTTATATTCACTTTAGTTGTGTTAAAAGTACAGCAGAAAAAACCGAACATAACTTGGAGAAAATTATCAAACATAAAAATACCAGCAAATAACCTAACTGGTATTAACTGGATCATTGAGAACCAAGGGAATAAATCAGCTAAAAACGTTTCTGTGCAGTTAAAACTTGGAGCTATTGGTAAATTTGAAACTATAGACTGCCAAGCATCAGAAAATGCTCTCAACTTCACCCGAAATACAAATAATGATTCCGATATGTTAAGTATTGATATCCCACTTTTCCCTCAGGGGATCTCATTTGATATTTCCTCTTTAGTAAAAGATCTTACTGGCAATATCGAAATAAGTATTGTTGGTGAAGATTTTATAGGCAAAGAGCATCAGGTAAAAGACAATTCTGAAAAAATCAAAAAGTATTACAATATCATTTCATTGGCACTGATTAGCGTTTATTTACTTTCAGTTTTCGGTTTGATTATTTTTATGGGGTTTATTTTAAATTCTAAATTGGAGTATGAACAGACTAGAAGCATTGCAAATTTGTATTTGTCAAATGGGGACAAAGACGAAGCCATAAAATTATACGAATCTTACAGCAAAAATAGCGTGCTGTTTAAAGAAACACCGTCATTGTTATTTGAAGTTTTATCTATTTATGGAAATTCAGGCGATAAAGTAAAGGTAATATCACTCATTAACAAATTATCGGGTGACCTTAAAAATAAATCTGCATCCCATTATATCCATTTTTTAGAAACAGCCAAAGCCTTCGATCAATTTAGAAAAGATAAAGACTTCATTAACGCGCTGGAAAAATTCAAGAAAAACCATAGTTGACCAACGGGTAAACCAGACAGCAGGGTGCGGCTTTTTTAAAATATTGAAACAACTTTAAAACGGTGATATCCTTAATTAGTTTACGGGAAGCCCTTGCTGTCCGTCACTCTTCACACAGCACATTGTAGATTTTCTAAAATCAACTTAATTCATTGATAACCTTTTTAGAAAAAATTCCCGGGAAATCAGGTAATTAATATAATTATCACCTTGAAGAAGATTCAAAAATTACTGTGGACTATCCCTGTTAGTGATCGGGGTATTGTTTTTTATTCTGAAAGCCTTATCTTAATTTATTGCTTGATATTTGCATTCTCAATTTTTACCAACTGATATGAGGAAATGAAATGAAAATTGCCATTACCATCGAATTAGATGAAAAATCGGCTGAGTTGTTCCAGGTACCATTTAAAAAACTTTCAAAACAAATCAATGATCTGATTGGGATGTTTGAAAAGGTTGATTTTACAGTTGAAGAGGCACCGGATATTGAACCAAAACCAGAGCCATCAAAAAATTCAGCACCTAAAAAAACCAAAAAGAAATCTAAACCTCAGAGATCAGTTAAAGCTACTATTCTCAAGACTATCAAAAAGAACAAAGACGGTATTAATACCAAAGATTTGCAGGAACAAACTGGTTTTACCGGCAAACAGATCTCAAATAATATGTTTCATTTGAAGAAAGAGAAAAAAGTAGAAAAAACAAAAGAAGGTTTGTTTATAGCCCTTTAGTATTTTCGGTGAATATTCAGGAGGATCAAATCTTTGATATGAGGTGTTAATATGTCTAAAATGAAAATAGTTGACCTATCTCAGTATCGAAAAGGAAAAGAAAAAACAGGCAAGGATTCAGATCAATCGAACGAAGACAAACGGTCATTTGATGAAAAGTTGCAAGATCTTATTTATAAGCCATTTAGCAAAACCGATTCGAAAAAAGAACTGATTGCAATTTTTGAAGAAGAACACCTCAAAAAAGACAAAGAAGATGAGAATGAATGAGCTGATCCTTTCTTTGCTTTTTTATATATTATCCGAGTGAAGCACTTTAGTTATGCTTTATGCTTTTTTCATGGATGTGAAAAACGTACATGAAGATAGCAACCTTCAGTTAGACTGTTCTCAAAGACGGCTCTATATTTTTCAAGTAGCTTATCATATTGTTTCTGAATGAAATCATTCTTTCCCAGCGCATATGCATAACTATTTAAAATTATAAACGTAGTTAAATTTGTAGGGGTTTTGTCCAATCGCATATGCTCAAGAAACTCATAGCGCTCCAGAAGCTCCCAGTAAAGAGACAAATTATTCAATCCGTTATAACTGGGAATACAATTTATTGATAGTACTGGCAATAACTCCACCGGAACGAAACTACGAACAATACTCGCATACATTTTCTCTTCATTTTCATTTAAGCATATTGTTGTTTTATCACCAAGGTAACACTCATTAAAATGTCTTTCTTTATTCATAACATTGTTCTTGGCAATGAATTTTAACAATTGGTAAAGGATTCTAAAATATTGTGAAAGCTCGGACTGTTCTAATATATGAGATTGCTTCTTTTCCAAATATTTTGGTAATGCTTGACTATCATCTAGTGTAAATAAATTACAAAGGTAAGAAGAATATTCTTCTTTTTGGGATTTCAACTCTGTTAGGACTTGATTATGCTGTTCTAACAATGAATAAAACGTAACTTCAAATCTTTGAATTTCATAGGTTTTTGACTGCTCATGTTGAGCGGTAGCACTTTTTTTCAAGGCAGATATCGCAGTTTCTAATTCCCTACGCTGTAAATATATGGTGTAAAGTAAAGCTAAAAATGAAAGCGATGCGAACAATGCCCCTAACGTACCACCAAAATATGATCCAAAATCTCCCCAGTCAGATTGCTTTGAGCTAAAACTTCCAGAAAAATTTCTAAAGTAAAGAAAACATACCACGACGAATATTCCAAGGCAAACTAATGATATCCAAAAAAATTTATTCTTCAAAAATGTAATTATTTTTTCCAATTTAAAATTCTCTACTCGTAAACATTAACAATGTTGACCACCGGATTAGCATATCCTGTCAATTTGAATGATCTGTGGTTATAAAATTTAAATATTTATAAAGGAAGCCTTAACAGCATAAAAAAACCTTGTAAAGGGAAATTAGGAACCCACTTATTCATAGTTAACCTGATTTTAAATTTATCCCAAAATATAAAAAGGATATCCGATTAATTAGAGATAGAGATTCCCCCAGAAGATCCAACTTCAACAAACTCCATCCATAAAACAATCCGACCCATTCATTTTGCAAACTCACCTACTCAAAACCTCTACACCCGGTTTCTTCAGCATGTTTTCTTGACTGTGGATACTTCCTGCAATGTTCCGGTTTGACATCTTGAATCCGACAAATAAATTTATTCTGCTTTGGCAGCTTTCTCAACCATGGACACCTCCCCACATCATCACCTGTTTTTGGACTTATCCAAATATCATGAATATAATACTCCTCGCCAAGATGTATTGAGTTCACCCATTCAAGGATATCATATCGTCCTTCCATTTCCCATAATGCAACTTCTTCATCACTGACACTTGTTTGAAAAGCATCGGTGAGGTTGAGACAGCAGTTACCGCATTGTTTGCATTTGAAGTTTTTAGGGGGCATTTTGGTCTTTTATTTGCTATTCCGTTTTAATGATTGTTTTACTAAACTTAGAATATACTCTAAATTCTCATCAGAATTGATCATCAACTCATAATCACCATTACCCCAATGGCCTGTTGATGACACATCTCTCATAATATTTTTTGGATCATCCAACTCACCTTTTTGCATGTTAAGCCAAATTTTAAACGCTTTCTTTTGTATAACAATGTCAACCACATTAGAGCTTGAAACGAAAGCCAAATAAAGTTTTTTGGGTTTAACTTCAATCTCGCCAAGATTCATAATGGCCAATTTGAATTTAAAGTATAAATCCCTTATCTCTTCATTAGTTTTTTCCAAATGTTTCTGCTCAGTATAAACTTTAATTTCTTTCGCTATTTTTTTAATTGCGTTATCACTTTTAGAAATAGTTTTTATGCTTTCCTGAGCACTAGATTTTTTTATTTGTTCATATGATATTGTATCATTATCAAATCTTGACACTTCCCATAATTCAATCGGCAAGTCTTTAAAATTAATGGCTTCTCTTTGGTACGTCGTGAATCCTTGGGAAATAAACATTACTTTTGATTGAGACCAGTCAACATCATTTCTTTTTAATGTTTCATTTTTATTTTCATTATATTCAAGAATGAAGTCTGCCTTATTGTTCAGCATTAATGATAAATAAGCATATCCTTGGTCTATTACGCTGAAGTTTTTATCTCTTTTGTATTCAATAATAACAAAAGATTTTGATTCATTGTCAAATGATAGAGTATCAATTCGAAAATTATTAATAGCAAATTCAGACTTAACAAATTCAAGATGCAAAACACATTGCAAATTATCTTCAGTTAATGATTGTATCTCCTTTTCAAGTATAAAAGGTTTTTTTTTGATTATTTTCAATTTGTCAGTTATCCTAAATAGAGCCATTAGATCTCCTGTGCAATTTTTAAATTCATAATATAGTTTGTTTTTGCTATAAGTTCCACTATTTGAACGAATAAAATATATTTAGTTTTTGATTCAAGGTCATCTCCAGAGTTATGCAGACAATTTGATAGACTTTGTAACCATAAGCTCAAAATAAATCCTCGAATTTAAACTGTATTTCAAATTACCACACAATAATTCTATTACTCAAATCATTTCCAAATAACATCCAATAACCCTTGAATTTTCCTCCACCAAGGTGCAATATATCTTTAGCAAAATCAGTTCCATATTCGCCATAATCTGAAACGGGAGACACCTCATGTATCTATCTGAAGAGAAACGGGCTGAAATCAGGAAATGTATAACTGATGATAAATAAAATTGAACAATCAATTGATGAATTAAAAACATGGATTTCTTCTGATGAACTGGCATTGATTGCATTAAATGCGGGATATGAAAATACATTTAGAGATCGGTTACTATTCCCACTTCAAAAAAGTTTTCCAGAGTTTTTTGTCAGATCAGAATATTATACTAATAAAAATAGAGCAGACATAGCAATTTTGGATGCCCAAAAAACGATTCAGTGCATTATAGAATTAAAACATAATTATACTTTTCAATTAGACTTGATCACCGGAACAAAAAAAAAGGATTGGAAAAATCAAAATTTTCAAAATAGATCTAAAACCAGAATTGAAAAGGAATTTTTAAGATGGGAATCAAGTAATATCCCATTATTTTGTATCAATTTAGTAACACATTTTGATTTTGTTGATAAAAAATATAAAGATTATTTGAAATATAAGACAATAGCTCAAAAGAATAATGCTTCAGTCTATAGAAACTATTCTGATTATCTGACAAAACATCAAAATAATGCTCTTCTGGGTAAAACAAAAGAATATGCTCTGCAACTAAACAAACCATATCATGCCTCTGGGAAATTGATAATTTCAATTTATCAAAAGTTAAATGAAATTGCCCCATAAATATAGTCGAAATCAGGGAAAGTATTGGGAATCAATTTAATTCAGGGCTCGATTACAGAGTGCAATTCAGGAAAAATAAAATAGGTCATATTACAGGATTTTGTGATACCGCTGAGGGACGGAAAGTTTCTTAGATTCTATTTGGCGCCAGGGATGGGAAAGAAGTTTTTACACCGTTTTAGAAAAAATAGGGTCGTTAATGATAAACAAACGAACAATAGAAAATTTCAAAGGCTGTATAATTGGTGGGGCAATCGGAGATGCATTGGGGGCACCAATTGAATTCATGTCGATTGATCAGATCAGATCCACCCACGGAGATCAAGGATTGACAGATTATTCCGAAGCATATGGTCGTAAAGGTGCTATCACCGATGATACTCAAATGATTTTATTTACAGCTGAAGGTTTGATTTTATCAAAAATAAGACAAGAATATAAGGGAAACGAAGGGGTCATCTCTGCTGTTTATCATGCTCTTTTAAGATGGCTATATACCCAAGAGACAAATCTCCAAGGTTCTCTTATTCAAAATCATGGAACCTGTTCAATAGTGGATGGAATATTAACAGGGTATAAAGAACTATTTTCATTAAGAGCGCCAGGGAATAGCTGTTTGTCTGCTTTGAAATCTGGAAGGATGGGGACTATTGAGAGTCCTATTAATGACAGCAAAGGTTGCGGTGGTGTCATGAGGATAGCGCCAGTCGGACTCGCTTACAATGATGCTGAAAAAGCGTTCCAAATCGGTTGTGAATGTGCGGCAATTACACACGGTCATCCTACTGGATATTTGAGTTCTGGAACTTTGGCTGCTTTAATCTCCATGATTATTTCAGGAAACTCTCTTAATGATGCAATTGATGAATCCATCCGGATTTTGAAAAATGAAAAAAATAGTAAGGAGACATTGGAGGCGGTCATAAACGCTGTTGAAATGGTGGAACTATCTACCCCTGGACCTGATGTCATAGTGAACCTTGGAGCTGGATGGATGGCGGAAGAAGCTTTGGCTATTAGCCTTTATTGTGCATTAGTTGCCGGCGATGATTTCAGAAAAGGGGTTTTGCTGTCAGTTAATCATTCTGGAGACAGTGATTCAACGGGTTCCATTACCGGAAATATTTTAGGGGCATTATATGGGGTCGATATTCTCCCTGAAAGCTGGATGAGGAACCTTGAACTAAAAGGATTAATTGAAGAGACATCTGGAGATCTGTTTGATCAATTCGGATGAGAAAATTTAACAAAAACAGAGATTGATAAAAAATGACACCCATACCCCAATATCTTTTGAAAATAGAGTTGTTTCACTAAAAAATTCCCAGTTGCTTTATGATATAATCTACATGAGCATATCGTGGAATTTGATCCTTCATATTCCACCAACAAAATTCTTCCAATTCCCTTGATTTTAAAAATGGTTCATCATCAGTTTCTATTAATGAGACCTTGTGCTTGTTGAATGATCCCAAAAAGTCGCATTTAAAGATGCGCTCAGCCTTCCTTGCACTCATATCAAGTTCTTCATATAATTCTCTGATTGCTGCAGACAAAGATGGTTCATTTCTATTCGTTCCACCACCTGGAAGAGAAAATTTCTTTTTTCCTCTATCTTTTACCAGAAGCACCTTATTTTCTCTAATAACGACTGCTGTTCCTCTGATCCTCTTTTTATGTTTAGACTGGGTCCCTTTCAGGCTTGCCTTACCATCTCGAATTTCAATCCAATCGCATTGTAGTGTTGGTTTACCAGAAGAAGTATCAACCACACAAACATCATTCCATTTAAGATCCTTTCCCCTTCCTTTATATGGTTTAAATCCCATTCCTTCCAAGTCTGTTAACATACACTCGATGTCCATGGCATTCATGGCTCCCGTTCTGAAAAGATGGTCATCGTACCAATTTGACCCACAATCAATACTCACCTGGCGATCTAACAAGCATTGTTTCCAACCACCAGTGTATTTTTTTTCAATGATCTTTCTGGGGATTATCAAGTTAATGAACTCTAATCTTATGGACATATTTCTCCTTTATCTTGTTTGAAGTACTTTAGAACAAGCCTCTCAGCTCTCTGATATGATTTTATAGCATCCAGTTTATCCTTCTTTATTTTACCTTTTCTGTTTAACGTACAAACAATTTCTCCTCCTGTATTGGTATCTATGCTGATCAAATATTCATCACTGGCGATGAATTTTTCCGGCATAGATTTTCTTCCAGGCCCAAGTTCTCCACTAAAAACCAAACCTGTCTTTACCAGGGCATCGATCTCATCCTGATAGCCATTATTGGTGGCATTGAAATAAGTGAATATTGTTGTTCCTTTTTCTGAAAGTTCTCTATCGGCTTTTCCGTATTCCTTATATGGAATAAACTTCTGCTTGAACATCTCAACATCAGAATTTTTGACTGTGATATCCAATCGACGTTTTGGGCCTACCGTTACCGTATTAAACTCAATCAACTCGGCAAGCCTTTTCTGATATGTTTCATGGTCAGGGGTTCTTCCTGTTTCCTCTGAATAGCTGGCATAACCGTTGAACCAATAGAGAGCCATAGCCTCAATGAAAATGTCATCTTGAATGTCATAATCTTTGCTGACAGGGATAATCGCATCAACATTACACAGAGGACAGAAACAGATCAAATTCCAGTCCCACATATCTATTTCTTTTGGATCAAAGCCCCCCCCACAATAATAACAACGACCCTTGTCAACATTATCAAACAGATCTTTGTTGTTGTCTTTAGCGGCTTTTTTTATATTGGATAATTTATATTTCATTTTGCCCTCCCCAGATATTACTCCATGAGTATCTAACAAAAAACATTGCAGGCTATATATAAAAATGATGAGTGTCAATAAAAAAAATAATTGGCAAAATATTAACTTCATGGTTTGTCTTGGCAGTGCGAAATTGTTGGGTGAAGTTCGGGGTGATTGTTTTTATATGGGTAAAGGGTCATCGGTATCTCTTTGTTTTTTATTTCAAATGAATTAATTTGATTATTAAAGACCATGAATTACTCAAAAACACCGTTTGCCTCAATTTAAAAGTCCTTGAATTCTCCTCTCCCAAGTGCAATCTGATTTAAAAATAATTATTTTAGAAAGGTATAGCTCATGTTAGAAAACAAATGGAAACATGGAAAAGTACATTTTGAATTACCGCAACTATCACCTGTTTTGATTGCTTCGCCAGGTATCAAACCCATTTCAATGATACTTGATAATAGTATAGGTGAAGAAATCGTTATGCTAATCACGGAACCTAAAGAGTTCGCAAAAGATTTTGAAGAAAGAGATATAACCAGATTTATGCTGAAATCTGGGTTAGTAAACACATCTTATGGACCGATTTGCTTTCTTTTGTTTTATTTTCCAGACCCTTCCACTGGTGAGCAAATAACATACGAGAATACTATTAATATAGAAGATTCTCAGCAGCTTTCAATCTACAAACAGCTTTCTGATCAGAAATACTGGCATGTTATCATTGCTGATGATTCCGGAGAGGTAATTAATTTTTTTGAATTTCCCAACGAATATGGGTTGGCAGAAACTATAAATCAAGTTGAAAGTGTTTGTAAAAATATTCCGGTAACTGACTTTATGGCGGCTAAAGCAGAATATGAGATGCAGTATTCCATAGAACAGCTATTGGAAATGTAGCATAATGCGATCCCCAGGTGATGATGAATAATGTGAGATCAAGCAAAATATGAGAAAACAAATCGAATCCATCCTCCGCAAACAAAACAATCTCACAGCCACCTATTTCAAATCCCCTTTAGAAAATATCCTCCCTTCTATCCATTCCAACTGGGAAAAAATAGAAGCAGATCTATCCCAGGGAAGTGGTAATGAATTACAATCCGGAAAATTCCATTCAATTGCATCATTAGGTGTTAATGAATTTGGTGTTTTTTATGAACCTAATTTTATGATCTGGCCAACAATAGAATCTGAAAAGTTTACAATCCAATATTTGAGAAAAAATTGTCAAATGGACTTAGAGGCACCAACCCGAATTTGGATGTCTTTTTTATAAGTGAATAAGAAACTCAAGACAGGAAAAGCCCTATATATAATATGTGGGGGTTCCTAAATTTTGTCTGGAAGACTCTTTAAAATACCAGTAAATGCTTGTAAATAGGGCCTCATCCTGAGTCGTTATAGACACATTAAACATCTTTTTACTATTCCAAAATCCCTTTCAAGCAAGGTCATTTTTCTATTTAAAATAATTAAGAATACAAATGGTATCTTGTACAATTTCAACCCGGAAAAATCTTTGATTGGATAATAATTCTTAAGTGTGAATCAGGCTATTATAACCCCCAAAACCCCGCGGTTAAAAATGGTGTGGCTTTAACGCAGCGTAAGCCGAGCCGCTTTTAACCGTCCGAGTGCATTTGCCTTGTTAAGCATTTGATGGTTCACACTACTCATCTTATTTTAGCACCGTCTTCTCAAAGTCATCACACAGCTTATCAACCAGATCCTCGGTTTCCTTGAAGAAGTAGTCGCCAACAGTCTTCCGATGCAGCGCTTTGTATCGACGGTATAGCTTCGCAAAGTCCTCGTAGATCTCATCCTCGGAAACATGAGAATTGATCTTGACGATTAACCGTGTACCATCGCTTGATTCGCAAACGTTGCGGAAGAAATCAACAATTTTGGCTTCAAAATCCTTGATCAATTCCCCCGTCTTTGCCTCCTGCTCATTACGGGCGGCAATGATGGCCAAAATATCAAACTGTCCACCGGGACCCTGTGGTGTCCCCTTGGCAACCTCAGTTGGCTTCTTTTTCTTCCTTTTCGATTCGGCAGCGACCACTTCAACGATACCAATCTGGTTGTCAAAATAGACTTCAATCGGGTCTTTGATGTCGTCGCTTCGATGTAGCATGTTGTAAAGCGTATTGAATTTTCGCCAGAAGAACAAAAAACCTGGGTCACTGTACTTGGCATCCAACTCAATCACGTATTCAATGCGGTTGAGAATGCTAAAATACTGGGACGCTTTGGCTTTGATATCTGCAGTTCTTTTAGGATTGACTTCAATGTATTTCTTTAGACTGCTTTCAAAATCCAAATAGCTCACAGGGTTGTCTCGCCTGGCAACGTCCTTGTATATACCCATAAATACCGTAAAAAACTTATCGTAGGTATCTGACTTCTTCAGTTCAGTCCGCAAAACATCCAGCACCTTCTTATCGCCAAAGGGATCGAAGTCACTCACCACCACATCAGAAAAATGTTCGAAGGCATCCTTGATGTTTTGTACATTCACATTCTTATAAGAGAAATCAACAACCTTGCAGTCGTTTTTATATTTTGTGGTGCGGTTCACCCGAGAAATAGCTTGAATGGCACCAATCCCCTTGATCTCCTTATCCAAAAACAGGGTATGTAATTTCTTTTCATCAAAGCCCGTTTGTAGTTTGGCTACCACAATCATTAAGCCGTTTTTTTTGAGGGCAAAACTTTCCAGCACCTTCTCTTCAGTCAAACCACCATTGAGGCCGGTGGCGCTTTGCTCATCCTGATTATTCGAATACACCACATGGATAGGAGCATCGGCATATCTTACATACTTAGGTTCTTGCACCAGGGAATTGAAGTGCTTTGTAACCAAGTCTTGGTACGCAATCGCCGCCTTGATGGAATGCACGGCCAGCATCGCTTTGCCTGTGCCCCTTATTTGTCGGTACACGTCCTTGACTAACAGGTCGGCCACGTATTTGGCGATAGCGTCGATACGATCACGATTTTCATAAACCTGCTTTTTCTGTGCATCCTTGTATTCCTTCTCGGTAAAACCTTCGAGCGGATTCGCAGGCAAATCAAACAACATCTTCGATGCGACGGGCACGATGTTTTTTAGTGGATTAAGGATATAACCATCCTCAATCGCCTCTTTCATGGTGTAGCTGTCAAAGGGACGCCAGAGCTTCTCGCTTTCGGCATAGCCACTGAACTCGCCAAAGCGCGTCAGAGTATGGTCGTCTGGCGTGGCAGTAAAGCCGATAATCAAGTTCTTCTTGGTGAACTGTCCGGCGTAGGCCGCGCCGTCAAATGGACTTTGCAGCTCATCAAAAATACTCATCATCTCTTCATGCTGGTCACCGCTGTTGGAGCGATGAATCTCATCAATCAAAAAAACGATACGCATGCCCGCCAGCTTTTTCAGCACACCGGCATTGAGCATCTCTTTCACCGCGCCAAATTTCTGCAAATTAACAATCACCATGCGGGTGTCGGATGTCAACGCCTTTTGAAAGCTCTTCTTATTGGTTGCCTCAATCACCATGCGCTTGTCGATGTTCATATTCAGCATGAGAGAATCAATCTGGCTGCGCAGTTGCAGGCGATCCACCACAATCATGATTTTGTCGTATACATACTGCTGTTTATCGTGAATATCTGGGCGGCGCAAATCTTTTAGCTGCAAGGCAGACCAGCCAATGATATTGGATTTACCAAAACCTGCGGCGTATTGCATCAGCAATGAATATACATTTTTATTATTGGAATAGGCTTTACGCTTTTCCAGCAGTTCTTTCTTTTTGGCTTCACCCACACCCACCAACTGCTTTTCCAACAACTTCTCAAAATAATCCGGCTCTTGTTCATGCGCCAAAAACTCATCAATCTTGGCCATAATTTTGTCGGTGCCGAATTTCTGTTTAGGGCGGGGTGAAATCAGGTGACCAGGCTGATCCTTGACCTCTTTCATCCCTTTATGTACATGCACCCTACGCTCGATAAAATTGTAATAGAGGATCTCTTTCTCAATCATCAGCTTGCCGTACAAAGCACCAAACAACTCTTTGAGTTTCTCCTTCTTTTCGGCATCGGGTTTGAGCAAGGGATAGAGTTTGAATACGCCGTGCGCCTTTTTCTCTATCTCTTCACGGTCAAATTTGCCTTCACGGCAGGTGGTCAATATCTCGTCAAAGTAATCGGCAATGGTGCGGATGACATAAGTTTCGCCAATGTCGGTGGTCGTGAGATGAATGGCGCTCTCAAAGATTTTAAGGAAGTCCTTGCGCACACTCTGCTTTTCTTTGTCACTCAGCATGACATTGCTGTCGATGTGTTGGTGATAGACTTTCACCGCTTCAAAATAATCTTTGATTACCTTGCCACGCCCGTTCTTGCTGGCGTTTTGACTGGTGTAGTTGCTTTTTAATTCGCTGTAACCGAGATAAATTCCATTCACAAAGGTCACGATATCAGGGCGAAACGAGAAAATTTGCTTGCCTTGATAGTTGAACTTATACGGCAACTCCTGCACCACCGAAAAAATATTTTCATCAAAAAGGTCATTGCCGTGAATCACACTGTCGCTGGTGTAAAAAAGATGCAGCTTAATGCCTTGCAGGGTGATCGATTTATTAGCATTGATGAACAAGGCCATATTGCGGCTGCTGGCAATACGTTCGGCAATCAAACCCATCAGCCCAGACAACAATATTTTTTTATCGCCCCGGTATTTTTTTAGTAAGGCTTGGTAGGGCTTTCTGTTAAGCGAGCTCTCTTCAATAAAAGCCTGTAAATCTTCTTCAATAATCAGCGACTGGTTGATGGTGTTGGCTTTGACCTCTTTGTAAGCCAGGCCATCACGAAAAAACGGGATGAGGAATTTGTCTTGTAAATGGAGTTCGTTCATACGGATTGCTCCTCGTTTATCACTTTGATTTTGCCGGTGATGACGTCGTTAATCAGTGTCTTGCGCAGCTCTTTGAGTTTGTCGATCTGGCTGTTGATTACGGCGATGATGCGATCTATTTGCGCTGTTTGTTTATCGAGATAGGCGGCAATAGAGGTTTGTTCGGCAAGAGATGGGGTGAGCAATATATGTTTTTTTAAATCCTCAATCCTCAGTGAGGGCTGCATATATGCGGGTATATTTCTACGCTCTTCTCTAAACAAAACTGACAAATAATAATTGATGTACTCAACACTAACAGAAGGTATTACCTTTAATAATGCACAATTTTGTGAAAGTGAAAAACCGCCCTTTAATAATCGCGTTGTCATAGCATTCGCGCCTACCGTGGTCACAAAAATAACTGGCTTAGGGAAATTATATTCATACGTATTAACCAATCCCATAATTCCTTCATTCTCTGTTTGCCCGCTGTAAACGGGGTGTATACCATTGTTTTTTTCGTCTTTTATGTATTGTTGTGTATATAGTGCAGCATTAATGCCCTTGCTAAATTCAACTTTATTTTTTAATCTCCCAATTTCCCAATGTTCCGGCACTTCCCCCAACCACTCCACGCCACTCTCTTTCATCGGCATAGTTTTATCCAAACCACGAGTAACGGTTTCATTGATCAGCGATTGTTTGAGCTTGCCGTACTGCATCGCCTTTTTGCTGAGCAAATCAATTTTCCGATCGATTTGCGCGTTTTTGGTGTCGAGATAAGCAGCGATGGCTGTTTGTTCTTTGTAACTTGGAAGAGCCGTAAGTATCTGAAAAAAGTCTCTTGGGTATAGCCTTAGCCTGGAGGAGACGATTCCTTTTGAATTTCTGGTCATTTCAGAAACTGCTTTAGGTATTCGGTATAAGTAGTCAAAATATTTATGGTTATAAGAAATATCCTTTCTGGGTGCGTAGACACCATAAGCTGGGCTACAAATGCCGTCCTCTTTGGCTGTCCCAAGTGCGCCCATCCATGCCCACATGGTATTGATTATCATATCTCCTATTTTGCAGTGCTTATAGCCTTCCATTGACTCAGCCATAAACATGTTCACATTCTTCTCAGCTCGTTGAGTTACACCTGTAATGTGAGATACCGTCAGCAGCGTTTCATCTCCAGACTGACTTAGGCTGCCTCGTTCACCAAAAATATCTTTGTTTCGAGTAACGATCCAGTTCGCTGGAATCTCACCCAACCACTCCACGCCACTCTCTTTATACGCCGCATAGCGTTTTGCCTTCACCTCACTCATAAGGCCAACCCAGCTTCCAGTGCTTTTAATTCCTCATCCAGCGCCGCAATCTCCGCCACAATTTCATTCACCGGGCGTAGGGCTTCGGGCTTATAAAAAATCTTGTTGAAGTTCAGCTCCACGCCCACCACGTTTTCCAGATACTCAAAGGGTTTGCTGATGTAGCGTGCCATAAAGGCTTCGATAGCGGCCTGGTTGTCCGCTTCATCTTTATGGAAAGGGATAATCTCATAGTCTTTTTGATAATCTGGCGTTAGCTCCACGCTAATTTCAATGCGCTCCGGCAGTTTTTTGGTGGCTTTTTTGTAGCTGGCCTTAACAATAATCTTGCCACAGCCAAGGGTTTTTTTCGTGCCCTCAACTTCTTTGATAACGCTTTGTTTGATCAATGTTTCTTGATCCGTGTCGTAACTATATTGGGCTTCGGCGGTGGTTATTTGTAAGGGTTGCTCTTTGTAATCGAGCCGCGCAATCAAAGGTTTGATGGCATCGGTAAAATACTGCACAAGTGACGTGAATTCGCTTGCATCGTACTCAGTGATACTAAATTCGGTCAGTTCAATGCCGCCTTGGGTGATTTGGGTCGGCTCTATCTTGACCGATTTCACCCGCTTCATTTCGCCGAACTTATCTTTTTTCCATGGCAATTGTGCTTCAAAGCTTTCGCCCTGTTCATCCACGTTAGTCAGCATGATGGCTTGTTTGTTGAAGTAGAAAAACTCTTTATCAAATACGCGGGCGTAGTCGTTGTCCTGGTAGGTGGCGAGGGTGGCAACAATATCCAGGCGGCTGTCTTTATTCACCTCTTTGCGTTTGGAGCCTTTGCTTTTTTTGAGGGGTTTGAATTTATCGCTGGCGTTAATCAGCATCACTTTGTCTTTGTGGTGCGCCTGCTTATTTTTATTGAGCACCCACAGATAGGTGTAAATGCCGGTGTTAAAAAATTCATCGGTCGGCAGCTGGATCACGGCTTCGACAATATCGCTGTCAAGCATCCATTTGCGGATATTGCTTTCTGCCGAACCCGCATCACCACTAAACAGAGTCGAGCCGTTGTGTACCACCACGCCCATGCCGAAACTGTCGAGCTTGGAGATGAGGTGTTGCATAAAAAGCAGTTGTCCATCGGAAATAGAGGGCAGGTATTTAAATCGCTCGGTTTTATCGTTGGCAATGTCTCTTTGATAGCCCTTCCAGCTCACGCCATAGGGCGGATTAGCGATGACCACATCAAACTCTTCGTTATAGAATTTATCCTCGACCAGTGTATTGCCGTGCTCGATCTTCGAATCAGGGCGGAAGCGGCTTTCAATTTTGGCCAAGGCGTAAAGTGCGTCGTTCCAGTCTTGACCATAAGTTTGAGTGAGGCGCTTGAACTTCTGGTTAATACGGTCTTCAACGCCGAACAGCATATTCCCGCCGCCGCAGGTGCAGTCGTATATTTTGAGCAGGGTGTCGGACTCTTCGATTTTAGAGGCGATGATCTCAGCAATCAGCGCAATCACGTCATCCGGGGTGTATTGCTCCCCGGCGGTTTCAGCAGAAATGTCTGCCCACTTGCGCTTGATGTGTTCTTCTAAGGTGGTGATCTCTGAGTTGTTGAAAGGCTTGAGGTCAATCTCTGCCCACAGCTTGGTGTAACTAAACAGCACCTTTTTTGCTTTGAGCTTGGTGATCACACCTTTGATGTCGAGGAATTTTTCGCCCTCGGAGGCGTCAACTCCCAACAGGTCTTTTGTTCCACCATCAAAGCCTTTCAGGTAGGCATCGAAGTCGATCTCAAATGATTTATCGTTCTTGCAAATATCCGTCAGTGCTTGAGCTTTCTCAAAAATAAAAATGTTGTAGCCCTGTCCCTTGTCTTTGATCAGGTCGAACAAATCATCTTTATCAATATTGATAAAAGCCTCCTCCCCAATTTCGGCTTTGAGTTCTTCGAACATTCGCACCAGACGGCTTTCAATCATCGATAGTGCAAAGAACGGCATCATAAAGGATGGCCATTCGGATTCTTTAATGCCACAACCACGTAATAGATCGGCAGTTGCCCATATATTTGATTCGTATTGAAGTATGTTCACGTACTCGCTTTCTCCTGTTTTATTTTCTTAGACGCTATTTCTTGCACAAAAAATGGTTATCTAAATTTCAATCTATATAAATGCGCCTGTAGGGGCTGCCTATTAATATGTTCATCAATGTGTTTACCAGTTTTTTTTTCTGTTGAACATACAAAAATAACAAATCGGATAACATCCAAACTGCTATATCAGAATCATGCAAATATATTAAACACCTTATTTCTAAAGAACCCTCTTCAGGGCGGTTATTAATGTAAAATAGCTTCAACTTTCATAAGAAAACGGTTCTGATTTAAACCGGTATCCTGGAAATTTCCACTGTGGACTATATATGTCCTCGCCCACCCCACCTTAAAAAAAACAGTAAAGTGATTTGTCAAAATTTTAATGGCAACTCATTTCTTCCACAGTAAGATTGCTTTTTTCTCTCTCCACATGGCAAGATCCTATCCTGGTAACCGCTCTTGTTACATAAACTAAAAATCCCAAAATACAAATCTGAAATCAAAAAACATCTGCAAAAAAAATTTTGCTCAAAATCCCCCAATATACCCTCCAAACACCTAAAATTATAGGAAAATTAACCCAAAATTCAATATAAAAACAGGTAGTTATATATATTAATGACTATAAGGAACTTATGATCCCGCCGTTTTTTAACCCAAAATCTAACCAATAAAGGAGAACAACCAATGGATTTTATTTCCAACCCCTGGTTTCTGGCAATCACAACAATTAACATCCTGGCACTGATCTATCTGGCCATTAAATTCCGTTACAAAACAAAAGAAGAACCCCTTCTCTTTGAAAGACTTCGTGAAGCAGATGTCCACATTACAATCAGAACACCACCAAAACCATCAGATTTGAAAGGAGATGACACCAAAGAAAAAAAGGATTAAAATCAAACAATTTCAGTAATAATGTGTTATCGAAAAAACTACAATAACTGCTGAAAAGGAGATTTGTCATGCTGACTTTAACAAACCCCTGGTACATTTTAATCATGTTCGCAATCGTTGCATTTGTGATCTATTTTGCAAAAAATATTTTATTAAGAAAAGAAGATGACCCCACACTTTTAGAAAAATTAAGAAATTCTGAAATCAATCCTACGATTAGAACACCACCAAAACCATCAGACCTGAAAGGAGATGATCCAGAAAACAATATCGATAACAATAACCCTTAGCCAAAAAAGGAAACACGCCTATTGAAAAAACACCTTTCTGAACTTTTAGTATATTTATTTGTAATAATCTTGATGATTTCATCGGGAATTACACTTTGTTATCAGGTTACTGGGTCAACATTTGATCCAATCAAAAAGATTAAAGAGTTACAATCCCAGAACAGACGAGATGAGGCGCTGGATCTGGTCCAATTCTATGAAGAAAATAAAACCATTGAGCCCCAAAAGATTGAAGAGCTTAAAGCAGAGCTTGAATATTCAATTGCTGAAAAATTCAAAGCTATTGCAATGGGTGCCGTAACAGGAAGAGTCTGGGATACATTTTCAGGCATTGGTGCCATTGTTTCTGACTTCTTCGTTGTTGGAGATATAAGGGATCTTGGAATACAGACATGGAAGTTTCTCACCAATAAAAAGACTGATTCAATAGTTGCTGTTTTATCAGGGGTCGGGATCTTTCTGTCTGTCCAGCCATATGCGGATGTTTCTGTATCATTTGCCAAGAATTCAGTTAAATATTTGAGGAGGATTTCAAGCTTTGCTGGTAACAATAGCATTCTCAAGAAAGTATTGAAGGGAGCATTATCTTTCAAAGAATCAAAATTGATCTTTAACCTATTAAAAAAAACTCGTGGAGCATTCCCCGCACCACAGCAATTCTTTCCAATATCCGCAGCATAAAATATCTTGAGTTAGCCACTAAATTAATTTCAAAATTTGGGAACACAGGACGAGTCTTTATTCACCTCACTGGAGATGCAGGACTATTCTTATATTCAACCATCCCCAAACGCTTAAGAACTATATATTTAAAAGGATTTAAAATAAATCCTATGGCATTTATGGGGATTACCAAGTCACATCTGATCATTCATACTTTAAAGATTCTTAAGAAGTATCACCTTGTAGGATTGATGGTTCCATTCATGGGATTGCATCTCATTTTATCTTTATTACCGCCATATGTATCAGCAGTCATTTTCATTTTAACTGCTTCGTTCATGGCGTTCACCATAAAAAGAAAATTTAAATCAAAATTTAAAAAAGGAGAACCACAAAATGCTTAACCAAACTGTATTAACTGGGAACATCGGGCAAGATCCGGAAATATTTTTCACCAGTGAAGGTAAACCCATTGCTAAGTTTTCAATAGCATTCAAAGGATCAAAAATGAAAACCAGCTGGATCAAGATAGTTTGTTTTGGTCGCCTTGCTGAGTTGACAGAGAAGCATCTTCACCAGGGCGCCAGGGTAGGTATTATCGGAACCCTTGATGAAAATAAATGGGAAACAGATGAAGGGGTTAAGAAAAGTAATTTTCAAATCCTCTGCAACTCCCTTGAGTTCATAAAAACAGATGGACGTGGCTTCGATAACAATGGAGATGACAATCAATATTAAACACAATTAACAAAGGAGAAATGAACAATGACCGCAAAAGAAATTCAGAAACGAAATGTTAAGGCAAACCAGCTGAGGGTTATGCAGAGCGAAGAGGGACAATTTTTCGTTGAGTCCAGCAAAGGCAAGATTTTATATAATGTTGCCATCGGTGAAAATGAGAAGTCATGTACCTGTGGGGACTTTGCCAAGAATCATAAAGCAGATCCCGCATTTGTCTGCAAACATATCCTCGCTGTTGAAAATTCAGTTCCAGAAGATGGCATTGAATCAGCAAAATTTCTGGATAAAAATACCCCAAAGCTGAAAGATAGTTTTGTTAAGGATATCAAAGGAAAACAGTTTTGCTTATATGCGGGGGTGCTGGATCTGGCAAATCAAAAAGGTCTTCTGAAACTTGAAGTGGAGTTACTGCAGTTCCCAACAAAAGAAAATGGAAATGAAGCGATTTGCCGAGCTGTGGCTGAGGGAAGAAATGGAAAGGTCTTTTCAGATATCGGTGATGCAAATCCTGGTAATTGTACTCCTCTGATTGCAAAGCACCTGATTCGAATGGCCAGTACCAGGGCAAAAGGTCGATGTCTTCGGGACATGTGTAATATTTCCATTGCCTGTCTGGAAGAATTGGAATCTATGGATGATGTCGTTGGTTCTGGATCTGCTAAAAAACCCACCAGGAAACCTACAACCGCCACCAATGCGAAACCCAAACCTGCAGCCGCCATGCCGAAACCTGAAGCAAAGAAACCTGCAGCGCCAACTGAAAAAACATCCCAGCCTGCTGAAAAGGTAAATTCTAAAGCAAAAGATTCAAATGGTACTAAAGCACAGGATTCAAAAGCAAATCAAGAAACCCCAGCCATGAGTGAAGCGCAACAGCGTGCAATTTATAACCTTTCACGCCGCAGGGGTATCTCAGTTGAAGACCTGGGTAATTTGGTTATGGAAGATTTTGGTACCACTCTTGAGAAATTATCTTCAGCGAACGCCTCAGCTTTTATCCGGACTCTCCAGCAGGCGGCATAAGTCTTAAAACAAAATCAATAACAACTCGTAAAGGGACAAGATTCACTGTGTATTGGTGCGTCTTGTCCCTTTTTTTATGGAGGAACTTAAAATGGTTCTAAGTGATTTGAGAAAGACAGAACATTTGAGCGCGAGCAGCATAGGGACATACGTGGAATGCTCTCTCATGTATAAATTTGCCAAAATTGATCATATACCAATGGAACAGAAATCAGATGCCATGGAATTCGGGTCAGCTATTCACATTACCTTGGAGCATTATTATCGGGAAAAAATGATAGGTGAGAAATTGCTGTTGAAAGATGTCCATGAAATCTTTGAAAAAACATGGAGAAACAGAGCTGAAGATAAGACTGACATTCAATTTAACAAAGGTCATGATTTTAAATCCATGCTCATGATGGGGAAAGATCTTCTTTCTGTCTGGTATCAAAAATTACCCGACGACAATTATAATATCATTGGAATTGAAGAAGCTTTTAGTTTTTGTTTGCCAGGGATTCCAATTCCATTCATTGGTGCCATGGACCTTATCGAGGAAGACCATGCTGGCACCATCATTGTAACAGATCATAAAACCAGTGGAAAAGCTTATTCAATATCTGATGTGGATCAAAACCAGCAATTAACCCTTTATCAATTAGCACTCAAATCTATGGGATATGGGGATCGGGAAATTCTATTGAAATTTGACACCTTGATCAAGACACTAAAACCCAAGTTCGAGCAGTATTGGACCACAAGATCTGAATTGGATGAGCATAGACTAATCCGGAAATCGGTACAGGTATGGGAAGGAATACAAAAAGGCGTATTTATCCCCAATGACACATCATGGAAATGTAAGAACTGTTCATACAAAGTTGCTTGTGATTCATGGTTTAGTGAAAGATTCAATGAAAGGAGAGCATCATGAGTACAAAAGAAATTGAAAATATTCAAAATTTTCTGACAATTTATAAAGAAGATGAAAACAGAAGACACCAGATTGTAAATGTGGAATTGATGTTGAGAAAGCACCCACCAACAGCGGTAATCAGTTTTCTTGATGGACTTCACAAAGAATACGCCAAGAAATTACAAAAAATAATTCGGGAGGATAAAACGTCTTCCCAGTTGAATAAAATCCTTGGAACTAAATTTAGGATCAAGATGGCGATCAATTGTATAAAAAATGCTCATAAAGAAGGAGGGCAAGCAGCATGAGTGATTTAACATCTGAGCAATTAAAAGCCGCTGAATCAAAGAATAGTATCGTGGCTGTCATCGCAGTACCCGGATCTGGAAAAACTCGAACAATGATGGAACGAATAGGTATCCTGGTCAACAAGCATGGGATAGCACCAGAGAATATCTTGGGTCTCACATTTACCCGCAATTCTGCTGAAGAAATGAAACACCGCCTGGTTGAAGTATTGGGTGATAGATCTGAAAGGGTCCATCTCAGTACCATTCATTCATTTTGCTATTTCCTTTTAAAAAGGGAGGGTATGACATTCGGAATTATTTCTGGGAAGGAACAACTTATTCTAATTAAACAGGTAATGAAACAACTGAGGATAAAGGATCTGACCGTTGGAACCGTACTTCGGGAAATATCACTTTCTAAAAACAATTTGATTTTTGTGGATGAATTCAGGGATCTATTTGCCAATGATAAAACCATGATGAAGATCGCTGACATCTATGAAACCTATGATGATATCAAATTCAAAAAGATGCTCCTGGACTTCGATGACCTGCTTATTCAAACTTATGAGCTGTTAAAGAATGAAGATGAAATTAGAGAGAAGTACCTTGAAATGTTCAACAGCATTTTGATTGATGAATTCCAGGACACAAATCCATGCCAGCTCAGTTTGCTTAAACTTTTAATCTCAGATAACCAGGAGAACTCCAGTTTTTGGGTTTGCGGTGATGACCACCAGTCCATTTATGGATTTGCCGGCGCTTCTGTTGGGAATATTTTAAATTTTAAAACCATGTTCCCAATGTCCGAGCAGTTTATCCTTGATTTGAATTTTAGATCCACAAAGAAAATAGTGAAGGCGTGCAGTGACCTGGCCAATCATTTCAAAAGACAGATCCATAAAGAATTCAAAACAGATAATGTTGATGGAGATGATGTTATTGTTCTGGAGAGTTCCAATGAAATGACAGAGGCATTGAGTCTGGTAAATGAAATCACCGACCTTGTTGAAAGAAAAGGATATGAATACAAGGAAATAGCAGTTTTATATCGGGCAAATTTTCAATCATTATATCCTGAAGAGGCATTTCTCCAGAACAAGATCCCCTTTTATATTCAGGGTGGCAGTAATTTCTATAACAGGCGGGAAATTAAAATCTTATTGGATTATCTTAGGGTAATAAATAACCCAGATTCAGATGCCGGAGATGACAGCCTTCTTAACATTCTCAATGCGCCGGTTCGATACATATCCAATAAATCCAAAGCGGAATTAAAAGAGTTTTGTGGCAAACAAGGCATCCATCTATACCAGGGATTAAAGTCCACCAGATTTGATACTCCCTTCATCAGAAAGAATATCAAGGAATTCATTAATCTTATGGACCCTTTGATCCTGTCTGTTGATACTTTTGCGCCATCAGAGTTATTGAAATTGCTTAGAAATAATCTTGATTATGATCGTTTCATATTGGATGAGGATATGCCAACGATTGATGACATTGTAATTGAAAATCTGAATCAATTGGAACTGTCCTCCTCCAGGTATAAGGATATAAAATCATTCCTGGAATATACCGATTCTTTCAAGGACAGCAGTATCAGTGAAGATAAGAATGGCGTATCTTTGATGACCATCCATAAGTCAAAGGGATTGGAATTTCGTGTTGTCTTTGTCATCGGTATGGTTGAGGATTTATTACCAAGTGCCAAAGGGAATATTGAAGAAGAGCGCCGCATTTGCTTTGTTGCTATTTCAAGGGCTATGGAATTGTTATTTTTATCCTATCCCCTGTCATATCTGAATCAGACTTCTAAAAAATCAATATTCATTGATGAGATCCTTGGTATCAAAGAACCTGAAGATAAGTAGACCTATCTTTAAACGAGCAAAAATATAACAAATTTTAACCTACCGTAAAATCGTTAACCCTTATAACGAAAAAATCAAAACCACTGAAAAAGGAGATGAAAACAATGAATTTTGAAATTATTCATTTCAGGGATGCGGAAAAGATCCTGAAAGAAAAGAAAATGCTCAAAGATGTAACCATTACCTGTGAATACCTTTTTGAACAATTGGTTGGCACTTTGTATCGCAGAGAAATACTCCGGGCTGCTTTGGATACCATGGATTGGATGGAAGAGCGTGTGGATCTGAACATTTTGCCTGGGCGAAGGTATCGGTATAAAGGTGTTAAAGGAGATATTGCAATGGATGGTAGTTTTTCTTCTTATGAATACCTTCATACTGGATTATTCAGATTACAATTGGGATATGATAAGGGAACGGTTGAATCCGGAATCTTGCTGCTCCCCTCAACTCGCAGTGAAAAAAGTCCATATGGGAATACTGCTGATATGCTCAGAGAAGAAATGGAGATGCTGTTTCCAACTATTTCATTGCCAGTGACAATCTGTCTTTTTGATTTGGGTGAACCTTTTATCCCAGAAGACAACTGAGATATTCTAATAAAAAGGGGAAACAAACATGGCTTATCCATTTGAACCTTTAAGCACCGAAAAGTTGAAAGAGGCGTTTAAAATAATGGTAGTTCGTAACTGTCGGATCAAAGAAACTGACCAGTGCCGTAAAAAAACAGTGGGAGACAAACTGTACTGTTCAGCCCGGATACTGAAGACCTGGCGACAGAAAGAGAGAAATCTTTAGTCCCATATTAATACAGAAACCATCTCAAACCATTTTAGCACCCTCAGCAAGCTTCTCAACAACACTAAATTTTCAACTAAAATCAAAAATCAATAACAGAATCGAACCCATCTGGGAGCCACCCGTCCGCTTTTATGGATATGCACCCTGTAGAGTCGTCAGGGGAAATATAATATACCCGGTGGTGCAAGGTATATCTCCCAGATTCTAACTCAAATTATTTTAAATCAATAAAATTCGCAGGCGCCTGAGAATGCATCCCATGTGTTATCGGGAACAATACGCAGGATACTGCGCTTTTAGAATCAAACTAAAGGAGAATAAAATCATGCAGCATGAAACCACACTTGAAAAAGTTTATGATCGAGTTGATGTAATGTCAGCCAATTGCGTTGATAATAATGTAGATGTCAAAGAGATTGAATTTGACAGTCTGGATCTTATCAGGATCTCAGGAGAATCTCATACAGTCAGACCAGTTGCCCAAAGATCAATCTCAAATAGATTGGGAATCCCCTACCAGTACCTTCAAAAATGCCCTCAGGAAATTCAAGCGGAAAATTTAAATTACTGGATTGAAAAAGAGAAGAATACAAAATTGTTTTTCCGGTTTGATGGTGATGATGTTCGGGCAATATTCACCCCAAGGTATGTGCCAGTGGATAACTTTGAAGCATTGGAACGACTTGATTCCATGGGGTATAAACCAGAAACGAAAGTCCAGTGCTCTCTTGATCCCGAATTCATGTCCCTATCCATTCCGGATGGTGCCAGATCATTTGATATCAATGGCGATAAGTTTACCCCGGGGATATCTATTTCTAATTCTGAAGTGGGATTGGCATCGTTGAGTATATCTGCTTATATCCTTCGTTTGATCTGTACCAATGGACTCATATCCACATCTGGCGTATCAGCATCTTATCGCCATGTATCCACCAAGATCCTGGAAGAATTCCCTAATGTCCTGGAGAAGGTATCTGCAGAGCTTGGCAATAAAAGGGAGCTATTCAAAATCTCCATGGATAGTCCAGTTGATAACCCTGAATCTTCAATGGCCAGTTTTAACAGGCAATTTCAGCTGAACAAAGTCGAGCAAGAATCTGTAGCATGGGGATGGTGTCATGATGTCGGGAATACAATGTTTCATGTAATTCAAGCTTATACAAAAGGTGCCCAATATAAAGAGTTATCTGCTGAATCCAGTTTTAAACTTCAGAGAACCGGCGGAAATATCCTGGCAATGGTGAATTAAAGGAAAATTAAACATGGGAATGATAAACTGTATGAAATTAAATCTTAATCAAGTTCCTGAGATTTCCAATGGCATTATAAAACAAGATTCTTTCTTTGATGAAGTGCCAAGTCTAAATCAAAGACCTTTGGAAAAATGGGCAGAATCAAAATTTAATTTCAAATTTAAGGTTGGCAATGACTGGTATCTTGGTTCCTTTTATAATGATAACTCTAATGTAAATGAAGTCTCATTATCATTTTCAAAGTTTAAATAACATGACCACATAACGAACCGCTGTTCGCAAAATCAATTTAACTAAACCCTCTTTGAATGATCATTGAGGGTTTTTCATTTTATAAGGATCAAAACAAATGGAGAAAAATCAATTCTGGGCTGCTCTCAAATCCGGTGAGTTTGCATCAATGGTAAAGGAATCTTCGAAAGGCAAACAGCTCTTTTCACCAAAGGACGTTTTTAATGTGATGAAACCCATCTTCGCTGAAAAGGATGATGTTGAGAGTATGTATTGTGTCTTTCTGAATACCAAAAACAGGGTCATTGCCATTGAAAAGATGTTTGAGGGTACGATCAATCATTCAATAGTTTATCCCCGTGAAATAATAAAACTGATTATCCTGCTCAAGGCAACTGCTGTCATTCTGATTCATAACCATCCCACAGGAGATCCAGAACCTTCCAATGATGATAAAAAAATCACAATGAAGGTGGGCATATCTCTTTGGAGTATGGACGTTAAACTACATGATCACATAATCGTTGGTGATAGTTATCATTCCATGGCTGATTCCGGATATATCCAAAAAATTAATACCCGCATGAAGGAGATCCTGTTTGCGTAATTTATCCCAAAATCAGAATTGAAGTTTTTAACAGATAATAACTGTCATTACCTTTTTAAAAGTTTTTAACTTATGGAGGTTTTTAACCTATGAAAACCACTGTCTATAATTTCAAAGGAGGTGTCGGAAAAACAGTTCTATCCCTGAATCTGGCGCTTACCTTGGAGTATTCAATGGTCACAAATGATATATATTCTCCGATTGAAAAAGTGCTGGATGAAGATAGAATTCTTAAAATCCACCATGATGAGATCCTTCCCGCATTTCCTGACGACTATAATATTATTTTTGATCTGGGCGGTCATATTGATAAACGTGCAATATCTGCAATCAAACAATCTAACTTTGTCCTGGTGCCGGTGATCAAAGGATTTATCAATATCCAAGTTTCAATTGACACCATCACAGAACTACTGGAATTGAATCAGAATGTGATCATTGTTGCCAATCAGACTACGCCTGGGGATATGAAAGATATTAGAGCTGCCATGGAACGATTCTTTGATTTGCCTGTCTTTGAAATCAAGCAATCAAAATCATTACCCAATATTTTTAAAGAAAAGAAATCTGTTCGTGCAATGGTATCTGAAGGTGGATTGAAAAAATACCATTTCAATGCTGTTGCTGATCAATTCGATTTGATCATTGGATATATGAAAGAGAGGGGATCATGACAGATCTTTCGATTTTCAAAAAGAATGACAGGCAGATTCTAAAGAAATTGTCAGGTAATGAGGGTGGACGTCCTGTTAAAAAAGGATCTGAAAAACTTTCTCAAAAAATAACCATTAATTTTACAATTGCGGAAAAGGTGGCGTTGGTTAACCGGTCAAAAACATTGGGCGGTGTGCCTATTACCACAATGATTCGGAACCTCTTGTTCGAGAATGGCTACATCTGAATCTTAACGGATAATAACTGTTATTAACTGGCTGGAGGTTATTAACTGCTGGTGGAGTTTTTAACTTCTGGACCGGTTAATAACCTTTAAAATCTTTCCTGTAACAAAAAATAAATCATAAAAATCTGGAGATAAAAATATGACAGGACCAACAGAAAAACCCGTTGTAAAATTGATCGATACTAATGGTAATGCATACGCCATAATCGGTCATGTAAAAAAAGCGCTTATTGATGCTGGCGCCGACAAGGAGTATGTATTCAAATATCAGGATGAAGCCATGGCAGGGGATTATAATAATTTGCTTTGTGTGACCATGGATTATGTGCATGTGACGTGATTTGGACTTGCTGGTGATGGAAAAGGAATACCCCCTCTGTAGTGTGAAGAGGGGTTATTCTTTTTTTTCTTCCATCAATACTTTTTCAAAGGCAGTTGTTGTTTTCTCTTTTCCAAAAACTTCAATCATAGCCTTTGTACATGTTTTAACAATGTTTTTTTCTTGACCTATCAAATATCGAATTGAATCAATAAGCCCGATATATTCGATCCTTGACTTTAATGTACTAAACGCAAAGAAAAATCGAATTTTTTTGTTTTTATCATTAAAATAATTTATTTGCTCTGCTTTTCTTATCAAGTAAAGTCTTTCGTTATCCTTTTGTTGTTGGTTTTTGACATTTTTCTCGGTTGAACCTATTTCAGTTGATTCTTTATTTGCATGACCCTCATTTGATTCGTGATTTAAATTGTGAACTGCATCCTGCGGTAGGGCAATTTCATCCTCAGGTATTATATATTCCCAGTTCATTATATTTTCATATTTAAATGTTCTCTTTTCCTGTCTGAGTTCACAAAAGGCGTCAATATACCAAGTGCCATATTTTTCATAAATTTTTAATGGACGAATTGTTCTTTCTGAATTATTTAATTTAAGAACAGAGTTTGGGGTTTCCCTATATGGTTTGCCATATCCTATCCAAATAGATCCATTTTCTTCTATTACTTTTTTAATTTTGGTAACGAAATCATCTAATATTTTATCTTCTATTTCTGTAATATCTTTTTCTGTTTGAGATTCGATTTCTTCCTCTTCAGATAAAAGAGGATCGTTAAGCGTTTTTTTGCTGGTTAAAATATCTTGTACCCGTTGTTCAAATGGTCTCAGTTTCCTTCTGCCCAAAGTCTTAGTCTTGTGTTCATAAACTTTGATTTCATTTTGTTGTTTTTTTGAATATTCGTGGTTGTCAATAACATTATGGATAGTAGGATCTATATTAAAGTTTTCATCTTTCTTAGAATAACGGCGTTGAGAATTTACATCTCTTACCGCGGCAATAAAAAAATGCCATTCGCTTATGCGAGTTATTGTTTGATCTGGGTGTCCGGTTGCCGTTGTATATCGATGTTGTGGAGATTGACCAAATCTTATTATATCATCTCGAACCCTATTCCATGTGATATAATTTACAAAAAGTTCACCTTGATAGATTATATTATCACGCACGAGAATATCGGATGTAAGGAAAGAGCATTTAGATTGTGCCGCCCATTTTGGAGGAGCATACGACCTAACACCCTTTTCAATTCTGATTTGCAGTAATGATAAAATTTCATCTACCGTAGGAAGCCTCCAATCCGAGAATTCAGGGGTTTTTATGGAATCCAAATATTTATTTACTTCAACCCTTAATTCGTCTCTTTTTAAATCGGGTGGCACCGGAATCTGAACCTCCCACTTTATACAATTCTCATTGTTATATTTGTGCCACATGAGTCCAGTCGCTTCGTCTATAATAATTTTATCATCAATGTCTTTAAATTCATTCTGAATATGATTAATCAGACTCCACTCGGAACGACCATAATATTTTTTTTTCTCTAATCTAAAAAATGTTGAATAAATTTCGTAATCAATGACTTTAATTGGAGTCTTTCTAAGTCTATATTTTGTTTTTTTACTCGACCCTAGATGAATATCATCATTAACTGAATTCAAAGTTTTTGTTCTGTTAAAATCACATTTAATAAATTCTTGCATGGGTTCAGATTGAATTGTCTTTCTATTCCTATTCATATTATCTGATTCATTGTTCTCGAACCCTGGCATGATTTTTCTAAAGAAACTAATTATATTTGAATCAACTTTGATATCTTCTTTGCGTATAGGGTTTGTTATTATTAACTGATTTAACTCTTTACATCTACTGAGGGCCACATAAAGCTGGCCAGGTGCAAAAATCTTGGAAGTTAAATCGATGATTACTTTATCGAGAGTCAATCCTTGTGATTTATGGATAGTTATTGCATAGGCTAATTTAAATGGAAACTGACAAAAACTCCCTTTAACCTCTTGGATTATTTCATTGTTTGTTTGATCAAAAGAATATTTTATTTCTTCCCAAGTTTCCCGTTCAACTTTGACAACCTCCCCTGTAGAATTGGATATTTTTACATGAATTTCATCTTTTGAAAGTTTTAATACCACACCGACGGTTCCATTTATCCACCTTTTACTTTTGTCATTTCTTATAAACATAATCTTTGTCCTTTCTTTAAGAACAAGAGGATTAGGGAGATTGTTTTTCTTGGAATCAAAATTCCCTTCGATAAGACCGTGATAAAAAATAAATTCACCTGGGATTTGATTAAGATTGTTGTTATTGATTCTATCTGTAATTTTATTGGTTGAAGTTAAAATAGTATGCTCTGGATAATTATGGTGGTGTATATTTGGCTTATATGCGTTATTCAATAATCGTAAATCATTATCATTGATGGAATTGCTGCGAATACCATTTAATATCCTGACAAAATTCTCATCTTTTTGTCTGAAAATCTCATTAATTATAAGTGATTGAAAATTAGTTTTTTTATAACACCTTGAGCTAAAGAAAAATGGAGATCCATAATTATTTTCTATAAAATCATGTTCCCCTCCTTTTTTAACAACAGGTGGTAATTGGAAAAGATCTCCAAATAAAAGGACTTGGACTCCCCCGAAAGGTGAATTTGAGTCTGTTCGATTTTTTCTCAAAAAAACATCAATTGCATCAAAAAGATCAGCCCGAACCATGGAAATTTCATCAATTATCAGGATATCTAATTTTTCATAAATTGTATTATCTGAAACGGATTGAATACGTGAAGTTTCAATGGGTCCAATCTTAAATTTAAAGAAAGAGTGTATGGTTTGACCGCGAACATTGATAGCAGCAATAGCTGTCGGTGCCAATATAACAGCATTTTTTTTATTTGAATTTACAAATTGTTTTAAAAGCGTTGATTTCCCACTACCAGCCTTTCCTGTAATAAAGTAATTTTCGTCACTTGTTTGTATTTTCCCTAAGGTTTCTTTCTGAGTTAAATAAGATGTGTTTTGAAAAATCCCCACCGGTTCTATTGGGCTTTGATCTGGTTGAGTAAAACAACTATTATCCTTGGATAATTCTGTGTCACAGACTGCAGGTTCTTGAACTAACCCACATTCAATATTGTTTCCATTGAGATTGTCCCAAGCCTCCTCATCTTTTTGAAACCTCCGATGGCTTTTTATAAAAGCTATTATAATAGCTTTAACATCACTATCTTCCAGTTCACTAATATGGCTTTCAACTTCAATCTTCAATTCTTGCATTTTATTTAAAAGAGATTTGTTGGTTATGTGCAGTTTTTTAGCTAATTCAGATACTCTTAATTTTGTCATTAATTCCTCGTATCTATCGTGTAAAAAGTTTTTTAGATCTCAATTCAAAAAAAAATAACCTTGTAATAAACTGCTATATTTAAAAGCGGAGGTGCCCATATAAATAGAAATTTTGATTTTATCTATTGAGAACAGCAGTGTCAATCGGGAAACCCCCGATTTTTCAAAAAGATATCTTGATTTTGAATAGTAGGGAGGGATATAAAATGATAAAAATTATGATCCGAGCATAATACTTTTATTCAATTTCAGATTTAACAAGATCCTTTGCATCAGCACTTATCATTTTCTGACAATGATGACACACCATATTCAGTTTTTTGACATTTCCTTTGAATAAAAATTTTCCGCAATGGGGACACCGGTAGGATTTCAAATTTGGATCGTTCTGAATTGGTGGGATTATCGGTTCTGTAATATTGGAATTGTCCATTTTCCCTAAACGTTCTCGCTATACATTATTTCAATTGAAAGTATCAATACATCATAAAGTCTTTAAAACCCAGAATTTTTTAAAAATAGGGGTTTCCCTGATTGATCTTTTCCTCTTCGTATAATATGATAATAATATTCAACATAAAACCTTTTCAGGAAGGATTAATTCCATGGCTGAAAAGACTTCAAAAGATAAAGATTCATTTCAGAACGAAGATCTCACGACTTATTATTGCCCCCACTGTGGAGAACCTTGTGCTGTTGGAATTTTGCTGCACTTGAAAGTCATTTGTTCACATTGTAATAAATTTTTTGTCATGGCGGGTTTAGGTCAGGAAGAGAATCCATGAAAAGAATTCTAATAATATGCATTTTCATCATTGCGACAATCAACCCCTCTTATGCCCAGGATCAGGAGAAAAATTACTGTCACGATAAAGAATCCTGGAAAGAATGGGATGAGCTTGTCCAAAAATATCCTCACGACATGGATATCCAAATGCTTCATGCTGTAAGAATAGGTTTCTGTAAAAAAATTGAAGCTGGCACCATAGACTTTGAGACTGCAAGGGATGTATTTAATCACCTTCATGAATCCGTTTACAAAAAAGCGAAGAATGAACAAACCCAATGGTTGAAAAAAAATCAATTATGAAAAATTTAATAATAATTTCAATTCTATCGGTGTTTTTTTCTTTGCCCTTATACGCAGATGATGATTCTAATTTCTGCAATAACCCTCAAGCTTGGGATCATATTAATTCAATGGTGGAGAATAACCCTGATGATATCCCGCTTCAGATTCTCCATGCTTTAAAAATTGGATTGTGCGTAAAGATTGGGCAGAACAGCATAAGTTCTCCAGAAGCTGTTCATCTGTTTAATGATATGGTTGATACTATGGCTGAGAAAAGGGATCAAGAAAAGAAGCAGGAAGGGAAAGAGGTGCTGTGAAACTATTTTGAAAAATAATATGTGGATACAATATCAGGTGTTTTGGAATTTTTGATTTAAGATAAGGACTTCACGTTATAGGGCTCTCCGGGATTGCAGTCCAAAATTTACTCAAACAATCTTGAGTTCTATCTAATCAGGTGTATCTCCAATTAAATTGAATAGAAAATCGGGACATTTGATTATACTTAGGCAAATATAATTGAATAGGTCTTTACACAAATTCCTAACATTGATACTGATTTACAGAAAGAAATTTTTAATCGTTGCATTTCGGATATCATTCCAAATGATATTATATTTAGATCTGTATAATAACTGGTTTGGCAAATAAAGGGTTCGCCATGACTGAAGAAAAAGATTTAGAAGGATTAGGAGGTTGGCTTTTTCTCGTAGGTATTGGAATTGTTTTTTCTCCGCTGAAAATCATTGCTTTCCTTTTTTTCACTTATTCGGAAATTTTTTCAAATGGCACATGGCAAGTGCTGACAACTCCAGGAACAGGAGCATACAATACACTATGGGGAGCAATACTAATTGGAGAAATATCAATAAATGGAGCTCTTATTATAGCGTGGCTATTTATAGCCTTCTTGTTTTTCACTAAGAAAAAAGCATTTCCAAAATGCTACATAGGTATTTTGTTGTTTACATCGGCTTTCATACTTATAGATGCAATAGTTATAAAATCAGTCATGCCAAATGAGCCAATATTTGATCCAGAAACGACAAAAGAGTTTGGTCATTCTCTAATAATTACACTAATATGGGTTCCATATATGCTTTTATCAAAGCGAGTTAAAGTCACGTTTGTAGAGAAAACACCTAACAATGCATTGGAGCAGACAGCATATGGTAAGAACCCTAAAGGAATATGTAATGATGCAGAAAGTGATTTTAACCAACCAATTGCTAAAACTTTCCATAGAAAAACTGCGATCAAAGAACCATCTCCACAGTCGAAAACCGATGATTTCAAAATAAAAGAAAAAAATGATATCACAGTAAATGAAAATGAATTATACGAACAAATATGGAAAGAGATAGAAGAAAACAAGGTCGATATCGGTCTATGGGCCAAGTATTTTTCAAGTTGTGATGGGGATGAAAACAAAACCAAAGCCTTATATGTGAAAGAAAGAGTCTTTATTTTAAAAGCGGTCTTAAAAAAGCAATTGATTGATCGAGAGAACGAAACAAAAAAAGAAGCAGAAAAAGAAGCGAAAAGAATTTTAGACTCCCAAGAAAAATCCGAAAGAATGTTGATATTTGAAGGCCGGACAGAAAACATTGATATTTTTGCAAAAACTTTGTCTACTATGCCAACTTTTTTCCCTGATATTTTGGCTCGGTTTGGATGCAGCCTTATTCAAAATGAGGACAGAAAAGAAATGTGGAGCATACGTTCCGGTATTTCGGCTCAGCATCTTTATAATCTTTATGATCTTTATGATCTTCGAACTGAAATCGAAAAAATTGTAGTGAATAATAATATTTTAACCGAAAAAAATGATTCAAAAGGTGATGATAATTTCAGCTCAATGTCGGAAAAAGAATTTAAAGATAGTATTTTTGAAACATATAATAGCGGTGATCTCAAAAAATGTAAGGCATTGTTGGAAGGTTTAATGAGGGAGATCCCAAATAGTAAGTTTATAGATTTTATTGGAAATGATAAATTGAAACAAGTTAATGAAAAACTTGGTATTACAGCCGCTCAACTATGTGTTAGGCCTACACAAAACGAGGATCCCTCGAAGACTAAGGCAGATGGACCGCCTTCTGATCAACCCTCCACCGGTGGCTCCAAGCAAACGGGGCTGCCGTGGGGTTTCGTAGCATTATCAGCTGCAGGCTCCTTCCTCTTTTGGAACAAAGAAAAACTCGGGCAGAAAGGTGGCTTCATTGTCATTATCGGAGCTATCGTCTTGGGTGTCTCGTTCGCGAACATGTTTGGTCGAAAGTGAGTATGTTGTTTCGCGCAAACACAAGAATAGGACGATGAAATGAAATCACACAGGATGCTGCAATTGTTTCTGTTGGCCTTCATCGCGCTGTATTCTCTGACGGCAAGCGCACAAGAGGTAGTGAAAGAGAAGGCTTACCAACTCCAGCTACAATCCGGATGGACTCGAACCAAGAGCGTACCCCAGGGCATTGATGTAGGATTCCGCAAGAAAACGGCAGAAGGAGACTACGCGACCTTCTACTTCCACCACGAAGTCATGCCGCCGGAAGCGGGAGAACCCCCTTCCAACACTTCTGATATGAAGCGTCAGTGGGACACGATGGTTCGGAATCAATATCCCGGTGCCCGTTTGGTAGGAGGGGCAGTTCCCAAGGTAGGTGGCCGGATCCTTATTAACGGCGAATACGAACTCACAGATGATGGGAAGAAAGTACGGCGTCGGTACACATATTTCTTGGCTGGAAGAACTGTATTCGTTGTTCAATCCAGTGCGGTGCCAAGTCAATGGGCGAGCGTTTTGACCGATTTCGACACAATGCTGGCAAGCCTCCAACCCGGAGGCTCGACTACTGAAAAGGAAACGAAATCGGACGAGGCGGCGAAAGCAGAACTGAAACGCGATATTCCAACCCTGCTTGGCTCTCTGCCGTCGATGTGGAAGTGCTCGCTCTCTGATGTGACAATTACCTCGAGTCCTTCTAAGGACAAGCGGGCGCTCATCATTGCCCTTTCGTTTTCCCGCACCGACATCGCCGAAATCTACAACGCGACAAAGACGGTATTTGGCATGATGAAGGCAGGAAAGACAGATTCGGACTTGAATAGCCTTCCGCCACAGACGCAGAGAGCGGCAGGGAGCAGCGGTGAATTCGTCAAATATGTTGGCCAGGTGTGGGGGGCTGCGTGGGGCTCCGTAGCAAATGTCAATCCTGAAATTGAACGCTACACGCTCCCAATTCTTGATTCAAAAGGCTATAGGATTGGCTCGATAAGTATTTCAAGAGAGGATGGGGCCGCGATTCTCACCGGCAAGGTGACGGCGTCCGATGCGAAGAGAGTCGCCAGCATGTATATTTTTGAATGAATGCGTAAAACGGCGAGGGAAGAATAATGCCCAACAAGGCGCTGCACTGGACGTTATGAGCTTATCAAATGAATGATATAATCGAAAAAATACCGTATTTATTCCCAGTGTTTTTTATAGGCATGTGGGTGTTTGTTTCTTTTTTGTTGTCTCTGTTTGGCGGTTGGAGAAATCTTGGCAGCATATATTTGGCTGATGGGAATTTTGCTGGGAAAAAATTTTATTTTCAGAGCCTTAAAATGGGATTGGTTAATTACAATAGTTGCGTAAACATAGGTGTTAATGAGAACTCAATATATATTTCTGTTTTCCCAATATTTCGAGTCGGTCATACGCCTTTAAGAATTCCGTTATCAGAAATTCAAGGCAAAGAATATAAAGGTTGGTTCTTTCGCTACGTAAATATTAAAGCAGCAAGAGCAAAAGATACAAATATCAAATTATTTAAAAAACAAGCGGATAGGATAGAACAAATCACCAAAGGTACTTGGCAGTATGAACGTCGCTCATAACCCTGTTTGCTGCAGCGGACCATTAAACTATATTTCTTTACAATCTTAATCAAACCCATTATTTCATATTCAACTCTTTAATATATCAACTTGATTTCAAGAAATTTTGAAAAAATATTTCCCGGGTTCTGAGCACAATCTACAAACAACAATAAAACGTAATGGGA
The DNA here is from genome assembly GCF_055382125.1 of Desulfoconvexum algidum. NCBI lineage: Bacteria > Pseudomonadati > Thermodesulfobacteriota > Desulfobacteria > Desulfobacterales > Desulfobacteraceae > Desulfoconvexum > Desulfoconvexum algidum. The sequence continues at coordinate 3,053,013 of NZ_AP042394.1, forward strand.
TTATGATAGGCTTGATGATGGCTTTTTCCATATATTTGAATTGCCCAACAGAGCCTAAAAAAAAGTCCATACCATATGTGGTGTTCGGAGAAGTTTATTAAAAAGTGAGACTTACAGGGAAAGTCCACTCCCTTTTTTGAATCTTGAAAAGCGCAGATAATAGCCAGTAGTCAGCTCCTGGCTCGGTTCAATTTTTTATATTATTGAACTAAACCGCTCCGCGGTGGTTGTGCACTTGGGTTTCGAATGCCGATAGTTGAACCAAGAAACAGGTTCATGTAGGGTTATTTGATTGTTTTGACTGGAAATGAATATATTTATGGGGTGGTGGTGTGTGGATATAAAAAATTAAGTTTTTGAGGGTATTTTGATGTATTTTAGGGGGATGATTAGACATACATCTGATAATAAGAAACCCCTTTCTAAATGAATAGAAAAGGGTTTTATAATTGATTGAAAGGGATTATATTTTTTATATGGTTAAATTATAAGGTTCCCTTTTCTTTATATTTAATCTCTTTTTTAAATTTTTTATAACCTATTTTTAAATAATGTGTATTTAGTTCAACTCTAATAGGATATTTTTCCCATCTATAATTTTTAGAAGATTTAGTATCAGGGGATTCATAATAACTATCTACATTTTGTCCAAGTGCATTTGATATTATATCATACCTTTCTTTCATAAATTTTTTGTTCTCTTTTTTATAATCTGTATTACGACTTGTCTTTAAACCAATAAACACTTCATCAAATTTCATAGTTTTTTCGTTTATAATATATCCAATAATATCTAATTTAGTGTTTCCCAATGTTAAATTTTCATCAATCTTGTCATAAACAATATCACCTTCACATTTATGTCTAAACTTAAAATTATTAGTTTTAAAATATGATATATCTGTTCCCCATTTTATTCCTCTAAATTCTTCTAATAAATCTCCACCAAAACAATTAGAATTTATTCCAAATATTACAAATATAGAAATTATAATAATTTTCTTCATACTTCCCCTTTAATATTTAAAATAGTTTATAAGTATTTTTGAAAATACTTATAAAAAACCCTACAAAATCATATGATTTATAGGGGTTTCATAGTCGATTTAAGAAGGTTATTCTATTTTAAGTCTTTCATATAATAATAATCTTCTGCATATGCTTCAATCATAGAATCTAATATTTCTTTCACAAATTGTTTTATTTGTGTATCTGAACCTGCAATCGAATATACTATATAATAATCTTGCCCACATTTTTTATAATTGATAGATGATTCAATCTTGAACATCAATAAACCAAAATAAATTTCCTTTTTTTCATTATACTTATATAATTATAAGGCAATATTCATCCAATTATAATTATTATCATCAGATTTTGGTTTAATTATTTTATAATCTTTAATAAATCCTCTTAACTTTAATTTTACATATTTTCGAATTTCATCTTTTGAAATAAAATTTAGTCCAGTTTCATTTATAATTATTTCAAACTTTCCTATTGGATATTGTGTAATCCATCCATATTCAATTTTATTAGACTCATTAAATTCTTTCATTCTTAATGGTCTATCTGCAATATAAGCAAATACATCATTAAATAATATAAAGATTGATATCAATATGAAGATTATAGATAGACAGATAGATTTTTTATTAGGTTTCATAATATTTCTTCTTTTGTTAATTCATCCATCATTTGAGTTTTTAACTTGTTACTCATATCTTTAAATTTATTTAATTCTTTTTCAGGAATATCTTTTCTTTCTAAAATATAATTATTAATTAATGAGAAATAATCCATAATTTCGAAAAAAGTAATTTCTATTTTGACATCTGAAAAATAAAATGATTTTTTAACAAATAAATCAGTAATTAAATCTATATTTACTTTAGTTATTTTCGATTTATCAAACTCATACCTTACTAAATTTCTAAATGATTTATGTAATACTGATATCAAATTTTCGTAAAATAATAATTTATTTTTATTAATTTCTATTTGGGTTGTTCTTATAATATCAAAACCCATTTTTTTCGTTTCTAAATCTAATAAAAATTTTTTTTGTTGTCTGTCTAATTCAGAAGTAAATTCATTTTGAGATTCTTGTAATTGATTTTTAAACTTAGTTTTTATATATTCCCTATACCATACAGAAAATATTGCAGAGAATAACCCTAAAAAACCTCCAACTATTTTTATAGTTTCTAAAATTGTATCCCAATACATTTCATTAAATCCTTATATAATTTAATTCTCTATATATATTGATAATCTTAAACCATCTTTAAGTTTGATAATCTTTATTTTAAATCATTAAATTCTTTATTCAATTGTATTCTTTTTATAATTCCGGTGGTGGTGTCAATCACTATCCTAGAAGCATTATCATTACTTAATTGATATCTTCCAGTAGATGAACTTCCACCAAACCCTGTTAATAACATCATACAAAGACAAATTAAAAACCCAATAAGAAAAGATTTAAAATCCATTTGTTAATTCTCCTTTTAAATCTGTTGTATTCATTATCTATCTATAATTTGATAATCTTGATTTCATAATGTTGTCAAGGAATAAAAAATTCCTGTTAATTGAAGCCTTAGAGGCTATGACAGGTTTGGACTTCTTCCCTGATCTACACAGTAACGAATGGGAGGATATGGAACGGCAGAGTACCTGGGAAAACTGGGAATAGTTTGATTCCATAACATTGAAATTTTTAAAAGGGGTATCCCGTGGATTACAAAATTATTAATGTAACAATGGAAGATGAATTTAAAGTCTGTCCATCTTGTGGGTATAAGGATGGTTTTCATTCTATGCTTAAAAAAGAAGAAAATATTACTAAATGGCTTTTTATTTGCCCTTCCTGTAGCGATATCTTTGATGTCGGTCATACATTAAAAAATGAACTATAAAGGGAAATGAACAGAAAAGATCGGTTCTTTTTCCCAATTTCCAGATCAAAATGCCCTCGCTCAGTAAAAAGTTTAAAAGATCATGGGCAGACCACAGGATCGCTTGTATCGATCACCATTTAATACTCCGGACATTGTGCAGAATTGTTTTAGCAAGGGTGTTGCCTTCGAGTATGCGCCCTGGGGGAGCAGGTAGATAACCGGCTGCTGTGTTTTTATGTCTTTCCCATGTCTGGCCGGGAAAAAAAAGGGTATATAACAGGGTTCCTTTCTGTGAAGATTCACAGCGTTAGTCCACAGGATTTTTTGAATCCAGGAAGACCATGGCTTCACGTTATAGTGCTCACCCCTTGCAAACAAAGGACTTCATAGTCAACAGGCGCAAGTAAAGTGTACTCTATATACAATACGAGGTCTGTCTTTTATATGAATTTCCAAAATTCCTCTTGATTACTGCTATTTGTATCGAAAATTTTTCGTTTTTCAAGATCATACGTTGTGCATATGTGATCAAGTAAGTTTTTCTCTATTTTATATTGTCTTGGTACTGGGAGATCTCTTTCAAAAAAGAAGTCATCATTTAATTTATCGAAATTTCTTTCTAATTCCACTACCTTATATCCATCCATTCTTGTAGGATATTTACATTGCTTGATTGCCAACATTACAGATTCTAAGACTCCAGGTAATCTTAGTAAGTCTTTTAAATAATCTTGAATACCTATAGTGTCATAAGGCAAAATTTCTCCCATCAAGGTTAATATTCCAAGCCCAAGAAATAAATCTTTTTTGAAAGATGGTCTTTCAATGATTACTCTACTTAAAAAATATTTCATGTTATTTTTCTTAAAGAGCTCAAGATTATTATACTTTAATATTAAAAAAGCCAAATAGATAGAAGGTTCTGATGAAAGAGCAACCGCAATTGCTATTGGTGGTTGATATTGTTCAATATAATTTCTGATTAGGGGTGTAAATGGACACCTAACCAAATATTCCGCACACAGATATTCTTGCAGTGACAAGTGTGAAAACTCATACATTCCATTATAGGTAGCAGAAATAATCCCATTGTGGGTTTCAATTTCATTAATTACATCTTTTGCACTCTCTGGAGGTAAGTTAAAATCATTGTAAATATATTCATAACACTTTAAGAGTTGTTGTTCAGAAAATACTTTTGTTTTAATCTTGTAGGTTAGATGAAACGATAAGGATGATAGAAAAGAGATCTTGACTTCTGGGTCAAATTTAGAATATTTTGAAATTCTCCTGATTCTTCTATCAGCATCCCACTCTTCCAGCAGTAGGCTTATTGCTTTTTTGTAGACCAGCGAAGGTTTCTCTGGAAGTCTCTCGTATTTTTCATAGATCATCAGCAATTGGCATAACAATAAGGGTCGATCAACGGTATCAAAAAAAGGAAGCTTCTTAATTCCACTTATAAATCCAACTGAGTCTGTAATCCATGATTTCGCAATTTGCTCAATTTGAGAGAGATCTAATGGAAGTATCTCTAAAAGATCAAATCCTTTTATTAAATGTCTATAGTAACCTGATCTACAAGTGATAACAATTTTACAAAAACGCAACTTCTTAGCTAATAATTCAATTTCAGACTCAATTTTTTCGGAAATGGATGTTTCTATTTCATCTAGTCCATCCAATAATAAAATCGCTTTTGATGAATCCAGTAATTTAGGAATATGTTTTTCAATTCTTTCATCTTCGACGACAGTAGAGTAGAAAACTTTTCCATCAGCATCTTTTTCTTCTTTGTCCTGGTATTTTACTCCATATATGTTTGCTATATTTTTATAAAGAGATATTTTGGAATTGTACTCTCGGAATAGGATCAAAACAGGATATTGATATATATCGTTATCGCTGGTTGGTTCTTTAAATAAATAATTTTGACATATTCTTTTAAGCGTCGTGGTTTTTCCAGAACCAGGTGGACCTGTTATTATATGATTATTCTCATTGGTTAGGATAAAGGTCTCATCAAGTATTTTTTCACATTGAGCACCCTTTGGTGTAAATTTTTTTAAATCGTCTGATATTCTAAGTTTTATTGTATGTGTGTTTATGTTTTTAGCTTTACTCATCCCATAAAACTGAATGTTTGAGCTCCAATTAGCTATTTCAATTAGATGATCTGATATTGCTTTTTCGATATTGTGAGATGATGGTTTCGTTAAATATCGTTTTATTGATGGCTTTATTAAGTCTAATACAAAACTGATCGAACTCTTTGCAATTACTTCAGAAATAGCCATAGGTAATCTCTGCATCCTTTTATCTAAACAAATAAATTCAAACGGCAAAAAATATTCTGTCCCTTATAATCCTTAAAATGTCGACAAAAAAAAAGTTTAGCACTATTAAAAATGGTTTACAAAGTTTTTATTCAGCTTTTTATATAGGTGAATGGGGACTAATGGTAATAGGCTTTTTTATTACCCCTGAATTTCAAGGGGTGGATTATTATTAACATGGCTCTACATTTTTGAAAATAGGACAGATCCCACATATTGTGGTTGTAGAATTTTCGAAAAACGCCCATAATTACAGATAGTCCACAGGTTTTTTTCTAGCCATCCTACTTGTTTATAGCCGAATCTCAAAGATACCTTTTTATTTGTTGAATATTGGAAGAATTTGGTGTGTGTCAAGTACTGCTGTGGATTTGATTATACCGTGAATTTTTCTTATGAAATTATTTCGATTTTTTAGTTGTCATAATCACTTGAGGTTTGAATCACATTGTATTATGGAAGTGAATAATCTAAGCTTGAAAGCAATTCATTTTTATAAGGACATCAAATGAAAAACCCGTTTAAACCAAGCCAAATAGTCAGCCAACCTGACGAATTTTATGGTAGAAACAATGAGATAACAACTCTTGGGAGATTAATTGGGCAAGGATCAATAGCAATCCAAGGTAGTTTTGGAGTAGGGAAATCTTCCTTAATGTCCCGCACGCTTCTTCATATGGATGGGTTTGGGGCTGAAAAAATTTGTTCTTATAAAATCGTAGTTGGTCATTCTGATATAAAAAATATCGAGCTGGCAGCAAAACTGGTATTAGAAGAACTTGTAGATGTCGACTCTCGTTCTCATAGTTTGACTGTAGGAATACCAAAGGTTGCCAGTTTTTCTTCAAAAGAAGCATATACTCTTTTTCAAGAGGGTAGGAATCTTGCGGCATTAAATAAGATAATTGAAAATACGGCATTCAAAGAAGCTATTTCTAATCAAGGTTATTTTGTGATTGCAATTGATGAGGTCGAGAAGTGTGCTCCTGCAATTGCAAAATTAATTAGACAGATAAACACGAAAGCAGAACTCAATGGCATTGATAATATACGTTTTATCTTCGCAGGTGTAAGTCCCTTTGTTGAAAAAATGGTCGCCGAAGATCAAGGTGTAATGAGATTTATTTATGAGGTTTTAGATTTACAACCATTTTCCCAAGAAGATGCACAAGATTTTTTAGATAGAAAATTCCATTTTGTCATAAAAAGTGCTGAACAAGCTGGTATGCCAGTAAAGGTTGATCCAATAGTAATTGATCGAATAATGCAACTTTCAGGAGGGCATCCCCACTTGTTACAACTTTTGGGCTCTCATGTGGTGGAACATGAATATTCATACCCAGATGGGGTAATAGATAGTGAAAACTTAATGGGTTCTCTAAATAAAATATGTTATCAAAAACGAGCAGCAGTTTACGATAAGTTAATACATGATATGAAGGTTGAGGCAAAATATGATCCATATTTTACAATAATTAGTCAGATGGGGGGAGAATTTCCAGGAAAAATAGATATATCTTCCATTATTAAGTTTGTTGAAAAAGAGGATATTAATTGGTTTCTAAATCAAAATATTCTTGTAGTACATGGTGATCAGTATGAAATTGTGGATGAATTATTAAGAGTTAGGGTTTTTATGGATGTGTCAGAAGATGCTGAAAATATTGAAAAAGAGCTTATTTCATATGGCAGAATTAGAGATAATGATGATGATGATGAATCATCCTGTTTTTTCGATTAAAACTAATAAATAAATTTTTCTTTTGATAGTATTAGATTTTCCAACTCGGAACTTTAACCGGGTCAGTATTTGCTAAAATATCAGTTTGGAACTGGGTTAAAAGCCCGGACTATTATTAATCTGTTGCGAGTGGCCTTAACTGGTTGAATTTATAACAGATTTCTACCTTCCCCGTGGAAGTGAGTATCGCTTTTAAATTCAATAACTTACAAGACATTTGAAAAATCCGGAAAAAAACTGGCAACCTAATTATTAATAAGGCTCCGTCCTGACGAAATTTGGGCACTCCCACATATGGTATAGAGGGTTTTTCTATCTTTGAGTTTTTTATTCAATTATATGAGCCAATGGCTTTATGGCCGGGCATTCTTCCAGATTACAGTTGATATATATAAAAATTATAGCAACAACTTTTCTTGAATCCTCACACCCATTCTGATATTCCTTAAAAACAATTCAACATATAAAATATAAGAATCGGAGCAACCTTGTTCATATTTCTAGATACAGAAACAACCGGAACTGAAAAAGAAGACAGATTATGCCAACTCGCCTATAAACTCGACACTGGTGAGATTGTAAACGAATTATTCAGACCGCCATTGCCAATTGCCATTGAACCAATGAGTATTCACCATATTACGAATGAAATGGTGGCTGATAAACCAGCATTTAAGGACAGCCCTGAATATCAAAAATTGGTCGATTTATTAAAAGATGATACCAATATACTGGTCGCCCATAATGCTAAATTTGATGTTGATATGCTCGTCAAAGAAGGTGTCCACCCAAAAAAGATAATCTGTACATTGAAGTTGGCCAGGCACCTGGATCCGAATGGTGTTATTCCCAAATACAAACTTCAATATTTAAGATACTACCTGGGCATTCAAATTGAAGCCACCGCCCATGATGCCTTGGGTGATATTCTGGTCCTTGAAAAGTTGTTTGAGAGATTATTTATAAAGATGAGTAAGGATATCGTTCCCGCTGCTGTTGATGACAAAATGATGGATATTTCAAGTAAACCGGTTTTGTTGAGTCGGATGTATTTCGGGAAACATAAGGGACAGCTTTTCAGGGATATTCCCAAAGATTATTTAAAGTGGTTGTCTGGTAAAGATGATCTGGATGAGGATATGAGGTTTACTGTGGGGTATTATTTAAAATAATAAAAATACAATTATACAGGTGTTGAAATGGAAAAAAAATGGCTCTCAGCATTCAGTAACATGACCTATGGAATTTATGTTTTAACAGTTAAATATGATGATACTGTTAATGGTATGATTGCATCATGGGTAACTCAGGTATCATATGAGCCCCCCCTGATTCTGGTGGCTGTTCATCCAAACCGATATTCCCATAACCTGATTGAAAAAAGTGATGCCTTTGCATTGCATGTACTGGACAAATCGCAAAAAGATATGCTGAAAAGGTTTAAAGGTCCTGACCCTGAGAAAAAATTTGTTGATCTTTCCTGGGAAACTAAAAAAACAGGAGCACCAATTTTAAAAGATTGTATGGCGTGGTTTGAATTACAGGTCAAAGAACGCCATGATCCTGGTAATCATACTCTTTTTATTGGAGAAGTTATAAACAGCGGGGTTAATTCACCAGGCACTCCTCTTTGCACTTTGGAATATGATGGAATGTATATTGGAAAACAATAAGAAAAAAGCAACCTGTCTCTGCGGAAGTCAAAAAATCTATTTCAAAGACATTATCAATAACTATCATCCCTGACCAATTTTGGCGGAGGGAATTTTTGTAATCTATCCCATAGAGCTTTGATTATAATTCCTGAAGCAGTGTCAACATCGAGATTCGGATTGCCTGACAACTCTTTACAGTTTTCAAGCAGTTTGGAGTCCTTTTCCCACAACCCGAATTCATTTCTTATACCCATCCCAAGACCAAAATGAAAGTTGATTAATCCGTCTCCACTTGAATTTTTAATTTGATGCTTTGTCTCAATGGAGAGATCAGATAGAAGGGTATTAACTGCATCTGCTATGGTTGTGGGTTTATTTTTATTGTCATCCATTTAGCGCCTCAATCCATTTCATCACTTCGGTCAAAGATTTGGAATTTGAAATTAAATCCTTCATAAGTCATAAGCATCTGCCCAAAATCTTCCCAGGAGATTTCTTTCCCATCAATTATTACCATTGGGATTCTGTCAAAATCTGAAGAATCATGCTCACAGGAAATCTGACCGTGGACAATATCTTCTTCAGTTATTTGCCATGATCGGGTTCCTTCATCCCTATATATGTGTTTTTTATTCAGGGCTCTTTTCATTCGTTCATATAATTTTGTAAACAATTCAAACAAATCTTCTTTTGGATCACCAATAACACTGAATTCATAACCGCCAGGAGAACCTTCAACGAGTTCAAAAGATTCTATTGTTTGTATATGGCCCAACAATCTATGGAGAAAATGGAATTTATGTTCTATCTCATCGGAGTCTTTTATGATTATCGGTTCAAAATCCATGTGTTGATAATCTTCACCTAAGGCGCCTGCAATGGTTTTGTTGTAACATTTCAGACAAATGGTTTGTAAGTTGTCCTCTGAGGATAAACAGACAGTATTATATGAAGGAGTCAGATTACCACAGTTTTCACATTTTATTTTTTTGTCAGTTGTCATGTTTGAATTGTCCTTGCTTATAGATCTTGCCCATTAATTCGATTCCGCAAAATCCCAGCACATTTAAAAGTAACAACTCGCCTCTTCTTCAACATCATTTCTTGGTCAGTGGCTGGATTCCTTCCCTTCCTTGGTGCCTTTTCATTGACCTGGAATTTACCGAATCCTGATATCATGACATCTTCTCCGGATGCCAGGGTGGATTTCATTATTTCAAGAAGGTGTTCGACTGTGTCTTTTGCCTGAGGAGGCGACTGGTTAATTTCTTCTGAGATTTTTTCAATTATGATTTGTTTGGTGAGTGCTGACAAGGGGTCGTACTCCTATTTCGGATTGCTTGGTATCTGGCTGTTAATAAAGGTGTTGTTTAAGATTTTTAGCGGGGTATTGTCAAGAAATTGGTTATCAATTGTATTTTGTCTTTTATCAAATTTATGGTAGTTTGATTTTTCCTCAATTATTAACGGGTTGAACCCAGATCAAGAAGGATGTTTTATGAAGCTAACTAAACGAGACCTCATTAAGACAATCACTTTGCAGCATGTTCTTTCTAATAATTATTCTATTTCAGACAAAAAAAGTGAAAAGATATTAAATTCAATTATTACCTCTATCAAATCCACACTTGTATCTGGTGAGGATGTTGAGATCAGAAATTTTGGAAATTTTAGAATAAAAAAGACAGAAGAACGTGTGGGAAGAAATCCAGCCACAGGGGAAAAGATATTAATAAAATCTAAAAAAGTAGTTTCTTTTAAAAGCTCCAAGGTACTGATACATAGATTGAACAGAATAATACCTTGGAGCGTTGAATTGTCAGATAAGCTTGATGCCGCTTTTATTTTAGCCAACGAAATAACTCCATCAAATTGGAATGTATTCTATAAGTTTGATGATTACAAATATGATCCTGATGCATTAAATATTTTCATTCGTATTCCAAAATATGAAGAATGTGAACATCTTGAAGAGGAAGATGGAAGGATGATGGGAGGTGCACTACCTTTTGTTCGTTCTGAAAAATTGTCAGATAGAGCTCAAGAGTTTCCCAAATATTCTATCGAGTTGGAAAAGTATGGAGATATGATATTAAACGAAATCTATTTAATATTGATACCATATTTTGATAATCCGGTGGAATGTATATTAGTTCATGAACTTGCTCATGTATCAAAAACATGGAAAAGAGCACAGCAAATTGAAGGATTCCAAGGTGAGGAACCGATGCATGGTGAGCTTTTTCAGGAAGAATATGAAAAATTAATAAAAATAGTAGAAAAAAAATATGGTGCTGGATTTACATCTGAAATGCGTGAAGAATTGGGGTACTTCCGAGATGGAACATTTCCTATAGATGGCGAACGAATGTCTTTTCGTGAATAGTCACTTGATGTATTTCCCAATGTTGTATCTCATGATTGCTTTTTTCTGTCTCCACAGGGCAAGATGATGTATGGGTTGCAGCGCTCAGGCGATTTTTCTTAAAAAACAAATTTGAAATAAAAAACGGTTCTGAAAAAATAAAATTTTCAAATTTTGGAATTCGGGTGTAACCTTTTGATAGGATACGCAGATCCAGATCAAATTTCTCAAAAAAAAAAGGGAATCCGCCATGACAGCATTCAAATTGACAACCTATGATGATCTTGTGGTCGGACAAAAAGCATCTCTGACAAAAACAATAACTGAAGAGGATCTGTCTCATTTTATAGCTATTACGGGAGATACTAATCCTCTTCATGTTGATGATTCCTTTGCATCACAAACCTTTTTTGGTCAACAGATTGCCCATGGTATGCTGTCGGCATCATTATTTTCAACTCTGGTTGGTCTGCATATCCCTGGTATCGGTGCAATCTATAAATCACAAACTTTGGAATTTTTACGTCCTGTTTTTATAGGTGAGACCCTTTGTGCCTGGTTTGAAATTGTTGAAATTGACCAGGAGAAGGAAGAGATTGTTATAAAAAGCTGGATCGAGAATCAGGATGGTAAAAATGTTATTGAGGGTAAGGCGGTGGCGAGTCTGTTAAGGGGATTGAAAAATGAAATTTGAATCAAAATTCTGTGTGAGAATCTGTGTGAGAAAAACATTCCAAAATGTGCTAAAACAGGTGAAAACTGGAAAAAGTCTGGAAAATGGAAATCCCTTATTTAAAAGGGGTTCCAGGTTTATTGAGGAGTTTAGGAAACATGGAGGTTCTTACTCTTAATCAGTAGGTCCCGGGTTCGACTCCCTGACGGCCCACCATTAATGACAAGGCTCTTAGCGATATTCGTTAAGAGCCTTGTTGCTTTTTTATACCCTATTTATACCGATAGGACGTATTTAAAGGTATCTCAGGGTATCAAACTTCTCTTTCAGAAAGATTATTTTCCTGCCGGATTATTATAATACAGATTAGATAGAGAGGTTTTTCTGTTAGTTCTATACTGGCATTTAAAATCGATTATTATATTTCTCACAGTGATCTTTGTGTCTTTTTACAAAATCAGGAGGGTATAAAAAATTAATCACTTTGTTAATCCAGCGAATAGGTCTACTTTTCTTTCTATACACCCTTTCATCTGCCAATTTATTTAAAAACCTTATTAACATACCATTATATACCTTGGTATTTTATCTTTGTCTCTTTCAAACTGGGGGCATTTGGTATTGAAAAAAAAGTCTATTTCAGTCCGTATAAATAATCTTCTGATTCAAAGAAAATATAATCCTTTGATCAACAAATCATGCGGAGGGTAATATTGCCACAACTTCTTGGAAAAAATTATGTAAGAATAGTCAACTGGGTTATCGACTGCGGGAGTTGAACCCGACTCCCATTTTTTAACTGTTTGATAAAACACAATATATTAACAGTAATTAAATCCCCCTGACTGTCTACTGACTAAGTATAATTCAAGACAAATTTTAACAATAACTTGCCCTCCCCCATTTAAAATCCAAAAATAATTTTAGTTTTACAATTTCAAATGATAGTTATTTGTTTATCTACAATTTTATATTTATACGCAACGCTATTATTAGTTTCTTATCTCTTATATTCGTGTTTTTTTGGCAAAAGAATTATGCAAATGGCTCATAAGCCTTTGACAATTCAGGGATTATAACCATTGTTTTAACTTTCATCCCCATGGTAATTACTTGGCTTCCAAAACGAGTCAAATAGTATTTATAAGTGTGGGCAACTTTTTTGATCATACCGTGTGTATGCAATCTTTTTAAGGTTCTTGATACTTGACTGCTGGAGTAGTTTTTAAGCTTACTACGGAGATTTTTATTCTGGAAGCCACTGATTGTAAACTCACCGGACATTATTGTTTGCAATACGTTCATGTCATCTTCGTTGAAAAAGTTAAACCCCTTGAATGGCCGGTTGTTTTGAACAACGGTCTCTGAGATTTTTTTAAGTTTTTTTATACCAACACTCGGATCAACTATATCTGAAATGAATTTTAAAAAACGTTTGTTTGCATTCAATAATATGCCGGTTAAAGGCCCCAAACTGTATAGTCCTTTTTTCATACCTGTAAGTTTCATGGAGCTTGTTCCATCTCGATGTTCTACCTTTCGGTAGTGCCTAAAAAAAGAGACATCATTGGTCGTTGTTTCTATCCTGAGAATGATACCGTGTTTATCATACATTTTTATTGAGGTGGACCCCATTCTAAATTTGATGCATGTCCCCTCTATCCTTGTAGAAAAATTATTGCCCATTTCATCCTGATATTGTGGATCGAGTTTTCGGCCAAGAAAAGTAGCGATGTTTTCAGGTTTGACTGAATGAATAGCAGTACGGGTTAAATTTTCATAAATTAGTTTCAAATCTTCTTGACGTTTGAAAATAATATCGGTCGCATATTCAACCTGCATGATGCTCCAATGATAACCCATAGGAAAATGTTTGATAACCGGACAATAACGGTTTGCAAGTTCATTTAGCTTTTCATGTATTTGAACAATATTTAGAGCATCGCTGATTTTTTGAGCAGCTTCAAAGGATTCAGTTTTCATGATTGCATTGTCCCTTATTACACTTTGAATGCCTTTTCGTTTCATAGCAGCATCAAGGACATTATGGCCATTAAAATAAATTTGTAATCGAAACGGACACCATGTAGGAACCCTGACATAACAAAGGCCCAAATTATCATCAATAAAATAAAAATAATAATGCAAACATTTCCCCAAAATTGATTTCAGATATGTTTTGCCAGTTTTTTTATTGTGCCAAGGTTTGTAGGAAGGACATGCTTCCATGGCCGAAATAATATGAACAAGACCGGGATGATCACCTCTTTTTTTGATGATATCTTTTATTATTTTTTCTTTCCGAATTTTTCTCTTTGGAAGAAATTGAATCTGGATTTCATTATTTAAAGCAACTTTTTCAGCATTATTTCGGAGTTCTTCTTTGAAAGGTTCGGCAAATTTTGGGTAATCAAAAATTCTAACTTTATTTGAATAAAGATAACTGGTCATGCCTTTTGCGTAACAGATTCCGGGAACAGTACCTTGAATAATGACACGATCGTAACAATGTAAAACACCAGATATTTGTTTGGAGTATCTTTCTGTAAAAAGCATACTTGACCTCCTTTGGGTTAGGCACGGTTTCCAGTGGAGGTTTGATTGCCTTGTAAAGAGCGTATTTTTGATCATTTTTTACAAACTCTTGCCGAATGGAATGATAGAACAGCAACTGTTTGAGGGAGCGAAGCGAGAGAGTTTTGCTGTTCAAATGAAATGAGGGTAGAGTTTGTTAAAATGATCAAATCAGCGATTGCAAGGTGATCAGACCGGAACGGGTCTTGACCAAATTCTTCTTATTGGATATTCATTATACATTCGCTTATTATTAAATGAAACCTTTTTGGTTCTGGCTTGTCCAGGTTAGGGAATACATTTTTAATGTCATAAAGTTAAGATCGTTTCCTATGGAGTTCAATAAGACTTTGATTTTATTACTTTTTATGGTATAATATGCAAATACTATTGGAGAATCTAACATCATAAAATAAGGAGAAAAAATGTCAAAAAAATTAAAAGAAAAAACAATGTTTGGCATGGGACATGCATTTCAAGACATGTGCCGAGTTGATCGAATTTCTTAAAAAAATTCTCTATTCTCAAGATTTTGTTAATCGACACAAAAGATCTCCAAAAGACTTTATACGCAAACGACTGCTCACCTTTCAAATACTTTTTCTTTATTTCATAAACTTGCCGAAAGGATCATATCAAGATGAGTTAGACCATTTTTTTAAGGCCTTGTTTAAATTAGATGTCGCTGTTGCAGTGGTCTCCAAAATGGCATTATGTCTTGCACGTAAGAAGCTTGAATATTCTGCTTTTGTTGAATTGAACCAGCACCTATCCGAATTTTTCTACAAACATTTCAAAAGTGTCAAAACATGGCACGGATTCAATCTTTTTGGGATAGATGGTTCGACTCTCAAATTATTTAAATATAACGATATAAGAGATCATTTTGGTGTGATGCAACCAAATAAGGGCTCCGAGGTTCCTATGGCACGCGTATCACAAATGTTTGATGTTCTAAATAGAATATCTGTTGATGCTATTATCAGCCCCTACCATGTCGGTGAAAGAGAATTATTACACCAACACATGCTTAATTTGATGCCAAATGATTTGTTACTCTTGGATCGGGGATATCCTGCATATTGGATTTTTAATCTGATAATATCGCGTGGTGGAAATTTTTGTGCCAGGTTTTTCAAACAATGGAAAATAGTACAAAGCTTTATCGAATCGGGATCAAACGAAACTATTGTAAATCTGCATGCTTCGAATCAATCAAAAAAAGAATGCCTGGAGATGGGGCTTGATATATTGCCTTTACGCTTACGTCTCATCCGTGTTGAGCTTGAAACCGGCCAAATTGAAGTTCTTATCACATCACTAACCGATGAAAAAAAATTTCCGCAAGAAATATTCAAAGATTTATACCATCTACGCTGGCCGGTAGAAGTTGATTATTTATTTATGAAGGAGCGCATTCAAGTCGGAAACTTCTCAGGGGAATCTTCACTATCGGTTTATCAAGATTTCCATTCGAAGGTCTTCACTAAAAATCTTATTTGGGTTCTTGCTTCACCAGCCCAAGAAGCTCTTAAACAAACAAGGGAAGAGGACAAGCAGGAACAACAATTAAATATGACTCAAGCCATTTCAAAGTCCAAAGATACGCTATTTTTACTTTTCAAAAGACCTGCTGAAAAAATAGCGCAGTTAATTCAACAAATTTATGCGGTTTTCATATATGCGACTGAACCCATCCGGCCAGGACGGAAATTCGAACGAAACCACAAGGTGAACAAGCGTGAGCATTACATGAATTATAAACCTTGCCGTTAAGTTTATGACATTGAATACATTTTGAGTTGTTTCCGGTTTCCATGAATTAGCAAAATCTACAGCAACAGATGTAAGATCTCTCATAGGATCTTACAAAAATCTCCACGACAAGACTGTCAAAATGCTTCTATCAGATACCCAGGTTGAAGTTATGCGGGCTGTAATTTCAAAAAGGAAATTAATAAGATTAATGAACAAAGAGGACGTTAAAAGATTTATCAAGAATGGAGATTCAGAAGTCTTGACGATTATGACAAAAAACATGGATCATTTTATTGAAGAAGCTAGCGTATGTGAGCAAGACTGTGATCAGGAATTTGTTTTTGCCCCAAAACCAGGATTCTAAAATGCCCCACACCTGAGTTAGGACGTACCTATCCATTTTGATACTAAAAAAAACGATCAAGAGGTCTTATATGCCGGTTAAAAAATTACCAGTTTTTCAGTTTTTATTTTTTTCGATTAATTCCTCTTTCTATAGCTTGGGCCCTCCAATACAAGGATATCAGAGTTGTACACAAGACGGTCGGCAATCGCTGTGGCAACAGTAGTGCTGTCAAAAATGTTTCCCCATTGGGCAAATGGCAAGTTGGTTGTAATCATGGTAGATTTTTTCTCATGCCTTGCACTGATTACCTGGAAAATCAGATTTGATCCCTGTTGGCCAAGCGGAAGGTACCCAATTTCATCTACGACTAGAGTATCCGGTGATTGATAATATTTAAGTTTTTTGAGCAGATTATGATCCGCTTCCGCTGCTATCAAATGATTGATCATATCCATGGCAGTAGTGAAAAGCGTTTTTATTCCAGCCTGGGTCGCAGCAAAGGCGATACATTTAGCCAAATAACTTTTTCCTGTGCCAGGATTACCAATCATGATGATATCTTTTTTCTTCTCAATAAACTCAAGATCCATAAGGTTTAAGATTATACTTTTTTGAGCCTGTCGGGACTTGTGATAATTAAAATCAAATTGATCAATGGTGACCTTTGTATCAAGCCCGGACTGCTTGAACCTTAATACCATCCTGGCTTTATCCCGTTCTTCGATTTCAATGTCGATTAACCGTTCAATGGCTTGAAGGGGAGACAGGTTTTTTTGGTTCGCCTGTTCAATGATGCTTTCTATGTTTTGGGCACAATTTCTCAGCCTTAATGTTTTGAACTTTTCTATAACGGTATTCATGTCTTTTTCCTTTTTTTGAGGACCAGAGCATCATATTCTGCAAGGTTTGGGGAGCAAAGTCTTATCTCGTTGAGAGTATCACTTTTCAGTTTCACAGGTGGATGACAGGTTTTGGGTGTCATCTCCTGGTAAAGAATATTCTGGATATAACCCGCACCATATAATTTTAGATCCAATGCTTTGTTCAGGGCGATAATTATTGAACTGTCTCCATATTTGTCTTTCAGGGTCATTATCTGGATGATGTCCTTTTTTAATGGAGACCTTGTTTTTTCAAGTTCATTCAAATAATCCAGCGCCGTTTGACCCAAAGACAAAAAGGCAAGAACGTTTTTGTCAGCAAGCCTTCTTTTTCTAAGCTTATGAAGTTGTGATTTATGGGATTCGAGTTCGATCCTTTGTTTTTTTTCCCAGGACCGAGCATGGACGGCAATACATCGGGTTTTGTAATACATCCATACTTTTTCCTGATTTGCTTTCAAAACAACAGTTTTACCAATCGTCCAAACCGGAACACTATACGTATTGGAGTCAAATCTCACGGAAAAATCTTTATGGACATATAAGGAGTGTATTTCCCTGTAATCCGGGGCAGGATACGGAAACTTTTTAAGTCGGTATCTCTGAAGTCTTTTTACCGGGATTTCTCCTGTCGTACTATGTGTCCTGGTGTTGGCAATATTGTTTAACCATTCCATAGCCTGGGACTGGAGTTCTGGCAGGTTGTTAAATTCTCTTAATGGCAAAAAATTGTGCCGGATATAATGAATGCTTCTTTCAATTTTTCCTTTTTCATGGGGAGATCTGATATTGCAGGCCACAGGCTTGATACCAAGGGGGAGTAAAAAATGAAGAAAATTGCCATTAAAACGTATCAGAGCGCCCGTCCGTTCAGTCACCGCTGTGATCATGTTATCCACCACAAGTTCTTCCGGAGGGCCGCCAAAATACTTAAAGGCATCAAACAAAGCCTGATGAAGGGCTTCTTGTTTCTGGCTATGGGTAAAAGAAACATAAAGCATCCTGCTGTGGGATTCGATGACGGCAAGCCCATACAGCTTTCTTTTGGTTTTTCCATAGGAGATGGTCCCAAAATGCCCCCAGTCAACCTGCATTTGTTGCCCGGGTTCTGATTCAAATCGGCTATACGCCTGCTTTTTTAAGGACTGTCCCCGGATTTTACGCAGAAAATCCCTCAAAATGCTTATTTCGCCATCAAAACCCTTTTTTTGTATCTGACGTAAAACAACGGGTGCTTTGAGCTTTGGATATCTGTTTATTATTTCCCGGATATAGTCGTGGTATGGTGACAGTTTCAGCGTCCGGGCTTTCCTTTTAGATGGTTTCGACTCTGGGTTGGAGATATACTTTGATACCGTTTTCCTGCTGCAGCCAATTGCTTTTGAGATTTCTCGATTGGACATTCCCATATCTTTTAACCGGTGGATTTCAAAAATCATTCTCATGTCAATCATTGCTCCTCCTTATATTTTATGGGCACTTTTCGGCAGGGAAAGCACCTGGAACAGGGTGCCGTCATAAACGATAAGGTCTTTGTGGATCAAGCAACTGCGGGCAAAAAGATAGTCTTGTTCTTTAAGGCCCAGTTTAGAGCAGATGCTTTTGTCTCCGTAATATGAAAGGCCATGTTTGTCTGAGGCCAACACAAGGAACAGGTATAATGCCAACTCATGCCGGGTCAATGATTGTAAAAATCCGTCTGTAAGGAAACGGTGAGGGATAAAACAAAAACTCTTGCCGGTACGGCGTATCCGGTCTTGAATAAGCACTTTTTTTCTTATCATGATGCCCTCCTGGCCTGATGGGGTTCATGATCTCTGTAACACAAAATTTTTCTCCAGTCCTCGAGTCCATCTTTGCAATTATGGCGAACAGACTGGGGCTGTAGCGATAAAAATTTTTACCGGGTCCATCTTTGCAACGACGGGAACAAGCCAATATTGGCCTAAAAGCCCTTGGTTCCTGGACTTGCTCGAGTCCATCTTTGCAATACCGATAGTTCTTGATGCCTTGGAATGGACCTTGTTTTTTTGAATTTTACAGTTTCTGATTTTCTGTAAAGAGCGGTTCCTGTCGGCTTTTTTCGGATTTATTTGACGATATTTTGTCCAGTAATCGGGGTTATTCTGAAGCCATTTCTGATTAGTCAATTTTTGACCTTTTTTGTATTCCGGGTCACATACCAATTTTTGTTTTTGCCATAGGGCTTTTCTGGTTCTTTGGCAATCCGGATCGGTACAAAAAATCTGTAGTTTATTTCTTGGCACAAAAAACGAATCGCAACCGGGACAAGGTATCGGATCCATCATTCCCTCCATGTAAAACATCGTTGAGTACGAAATGGAATTATATGGAAGAAATTAAATTTTGAAAAATTTATTTTTAAGGGAATTAGATGGATTGAATTAAATCGGGCCGGGGAAGTACATTCCCGGATTTTGGGGCGGAATTAAAATCTTGATCACAAGCAAGACTATTTGAGTGAACAACTTTATCGAGCAAAAGATCCACAGGTTAGATATGCGTTGGCAACCAGTGAAGAAACCCCTGAATTGTTTCTTAAAAAATTAGTTGATGATCCAGATATCAATGTATCTCAAGCTGCTCAAGAAACTCTGGATGATATAAGAAATATAGACCTCGATTATGAGGACGATTCGGATGATGACTTTTATGATTGATATAGGTGAGGGCGGCGTCAGATTTACTGGAAAAACAGTTCCCCCAATGCCGGAGGTAAAACAGCGAGTGTGGAGCCCGGAGAATATATAAACTCCGAACTATGATGTAAAAAGGCCCTGGTGACACGCCAGGGCCTTTTTTTATCTATTATGGGCAAGGTTGAACTTGGGTGAGTGCAGAGGGGTGGATTTAATAGGATATCAAATTTCACCTTGCATTCTGGGCCTGGGTGGGGATATTCTCCAATTAAATGGAATATTTAACAACAGTGATTTGCCCAAAATGTGGCGAAAAGAATACCTTTAAAATACGGTCACCCCGTGATAGGGGGGTCTGCAAATGCGGGTGTAGACTTAACACTTATTATATTTCGGAAGTACCCTCAGTAGAGGAAACTAATTTTGACGAAAAAGAATCAATCTCTGATTTTCGAAATTCAACCATATATGGAATATCTCTTGTCTTAAGTATTCTTGCAATTCTCAGTCTTTTTTTATACTTCGGCCTTCCGCAGCTCTGGAATTTTATCAAATGGGTTTTTGATGATGGAGATAGAGTATTTATAGCCATCGTGATTATAGTCGGGCCGCTATACTGGGTTGGGTTGTATTTCGTTGATATAGACAAGGAGCTAAGCGACGGTTTAACTCTACCGTATAATTTAATCAGTTCAGTGGCGGTAATCTGTGGCCTTTTCGCTTTTTTTAAAAGTTGTGGTTGATACGTTTTATACTCCCACAAACAGAAAAACCCCTCCCAAGTACCAGCCAGAGAGGGGTTTTTATCTAAAATTATCGATTTAACGCATGTTGCATATGGCGGCGTCCGCTTTAAAGTCCCATGGGGGCCCAGTGAACGAAACCACAAGGTGAACAAGCGCGAGCATTACATGAATTATAAACCTTGCCGTTAAGTTTATGACATTGCCTACATATTCTAAAAGAGCTTCGCTATAATCAATTTTTCATCCCCTACCCAAAATTTCGAAATTTTATTTTTCCTACAGCGTTTTTCATTTCAAATCTGTATTTTTAGAAAAATATATAACTTGCGGTATCTGCCGCTTGTTTTTTTTTCTGGCTATATAGAAAAACGATTCTGGAGCATCCCAGATAAAAAATGCATCAAGTGACTCTCCTGGATAAAGGGTTGGATAATTTCGAGGTATGATTCCAGGGTATGATTCCAGGGCATATGAGAACATAAAAAAAGGATTCGAATAAAGATCCATTTGCTTTACAATTGCAGTGATGAGGAATAAAAAAAAAAGATATCTCTCGTAAAGAATAAATTATAGTCCAAGTTTAAACTATGCTTCAACTTCTTCTGTCATCATACCCTCCTTTGCATTGTGGTTTCTCTGACTCTCTTGTTCCAACACGGTTAATTTTCCAGATGCCGTCATAAGCGGAGGCATGAAGAACTTGATTCTTTTGACTTCTCTTTCTTGGAGTTCTACGTTGATTTGATTTTCGCCACATCTTGAATTTTCAAAATATTTGAAGAACACCTTGATGTTATGAATGCCTACAGGAAGTTCAATAAAGTGGGTGCCCCATGGTTTTTCATATGTTTTTCCTGCAACCTCAACTTTTGGACAACAGAAGAAAAGGAAGAACGCTCCGAAGAAATAACCGAGTTCAATATTGATGCCTGTTTTTGATTCCATACATTCTGATTGTATACATTCTGATTGTATACATTCTGATTGTATACTTTCTTCAGGTAATGGAGATTGACAATATCTACAAAGTTTGGCTTCAATTTTTATATTTTCAGCACAAAATGGACATTTCTTAAATTCATCCTCTTCGAACAATTCATTACTTTCTTCTTGCGATTCTCCATTTTCATCAAACCCACCACTGAGAACCTGAGCAAACTGAGAAACACTCCAATTGATTCCAAACCCAATGAAACCAAGGATAAATGTACCTCCTATACCCCAGAATGTCCAACCGATATAACACCAACAAAAAGTAAATCCGCCAATGATAACCCAAGCTAACTTTTTGAAAGCCAACATTATAAACAACCCTATTGTAAAACCAACTCCGGTTATAAAACTACCGGTTTCTATCCAAACAAGTATGCCAATAATCCCAGCTTGGAAAAAAAATGCATTTAAATTTAAAAAACCAATAAAAGCATTCCCTATTTCAGAGGTCCTCATGTCATCTCTCCTTCACAGTAACAAGAGCAGATCCTCTTGCAGATAAAATACTTTAAAATTTTTTCTAATGCAAATTTTGTCATAAGAATTATTAATCCCAAAATATGGTTAAAAGAAATAAAATATTTTTATTTCTGCAAGAGGCTCACAAGTAAAAAGATAATAATATAAGACTTTTATTCCGACACCATATCTTGTTGTGTTTTGATTTGTTCTATAATTTTTTCTAATGCATTAATATAATAATTTATATAAAATATATTAAATATCACCAAATAGAACTTATTAAATTTTAAATTTATTTTAAATTCCTTTGCACAATATTTGCTCATACCCTTCGATAGTTTGAATGCTGCTAAAATATACAATGCCCATCCAATCATACCTATTATAGAAGCAAATGAAGACATCGTAAAATCCCCGGTAGCTGCAGCATTTATGTTACCAATCGCACCAAACGATGAACTTATTCCTGCGCAAGCTGCGATCCATATTATGTAATTAATAGAAATAATTTTTCCCCCAAATATTTTATTAAAAATCTTATATCGATCTGTAATCCATATTAAACCGTAGAGACCATAAGTTACTGAAGAAAGAAGCACCATGATAAATGTTTTTTGACCAATTTTATTTTTCAACTCATTGATTTGACTCATATTTATCTCCCTTTTTATTGATTGAACTGTGAAAAAATTATAAAAATCGTTTTAGTTAGATTGTGCTGTAAATTGTGTTTTTCGTTAACGATAGCTCTAATTAATACAATAAATGTGCCATAATATACATTGGTCTATAGATTAATAGCTTTCGGGTCCATTATGATTTTAGCAAAACCATAAAAATCTTTATATAGTAAGGGTTTAAATGATTTTCTTGGAATTATAATACCTATTAAAAATAATTTTTATTTTTCACACGAAATTTATCTTAGTTGAAATAGTACTCAAAAAATAACAAAAAATGTCAAGTTAACACAATTTGTTTTACTCTAAGGATAATAACCCCTCAACTTCCAGAGGGGTTATTATTTCATTCCCAGAACCGCCATCACCGAATCAGGGTACATGAACGTAATCCATCGTGACGCAAAGCAGGTTGTCATAATTTCCGGACATCGCTTCATCCATATAGCGCCGCACATACTCCTTGTCAGCTCCAGCCTTAGATAAAGCATCTTTGACACGCCGATAATAGCAAACGCATTCCCATTGGTATCAATCAGCTTAACCGGGGTTTAATTTTTGGTCCTGTCATGATTTGATCCTTTCCACTGGGATTCTTTTTTGAATTTTATTCTTTAACTTGGAAATCAACAAGTCGTGAAATTGCTTGAAAAGGTTAGATCCGGATAGCACCTGATAACATCGTGGGCGTTCTTCCAGATCTGTTTGTACCGAACTTGCTTTTCCCAAGTTTTGATAAATGCCAGTTATGCAGCGAGTTTGATTATGTTGTGAGTATTTTATTCCTTTTATTATTCAATTTTATTCAAAAAAGATTTTTTAATCTTTCTTTTTATTCGTATAATTCAAGTCGATAATCTGGGGACAGAATGAGAAAAGCCCGAAGCTGCAACTCCGGGCTTTAAATTCGAGCTACTGCATTTAGCCGGAAGCCCAAACAATTATATTATTTTACATCATCTTCCGGCTGGCTGCAAGACCGGAGGACTGCTTTGTCTTGTTACTAATTTCGATTACATGCCGATGGTGTGATTTTCCTTTTTTCCTCTGCCGTGTGTGCTGGAGAGGCCATGTATATTGTTGTGATGCTTGTCGTACGGCTGGGAACCTTAAAAACAAAAGAGAGGCACAGAGAAGATACCGCCAGACCGAAAAGGGAAAAAAGAATCATCGGGAAGCAGAAAATCGTCGTCGATACCGTCAGGCTATCAAAAAAAGAAAAAACATGGATGATACACCTTCCACAGTGCTGCCAGTCTGGTGTACGACAATAATCATATGGACTCAACATCATATTTTTAGCCTTCAAATTAAACCATGCTGCAGATTCTGTTGCGTTTTGGGTCAACTTGTACCGGAATTTCCCAGACGGGGATATGGATAGTCAACAAAACCGGGAGGTGATTCATGATAAAGAAGACAATTTTAAACTCCGGGAGAATACGTTGCGTCGAACGAGGGTTTAGTTTTATTCCCCATCGTTTTCTTACGGATGGCTTTTGGAGCTTATTGACCCAGTATGAACTTTTATTGTACTTTTTCCTGGTCATGGTCGGGGATCGTAACGGGCTGAGTTTTTACAGTTATGATAAAATATGCACTCTGCTTCAAATACGGTTGGATCAGTACATCCAAGCCCGGGACGGATTGTTGGGAAATGATCTGATTGCCTTTGACGGTACAATTTACCAGGTGCTTTCCCTGCCGAAAACTTCTGTGAAGATATCGAAAGCGGCCCCCTCTCCTTGTAAAACCCGTCAACCCGAATCGGTTGGTAATATTCTGACTAAAGTATTCATGGAGTCAAACCGTGGATAAGCGGCAACAAAAACAGCCGCTTTATTATGATATGAATCAGGTTTGTCGTGAATATCTCGACTATTTTCAAAGAGTTCAGCAAAGCGGTCCAACACAGATTGGTGCTATA
Organism: Desulfoconvexum algidum; assembly: GCF_055382125.1. NCBI lineage: Bacteria > Pseudomonadati > Thermodesulfobacteriota > Desulfobacteria > Desulfobacterales > Desulfobacteraceae > Desulfoconvexum > Desulfoconvexum algidum. The sequence continues at coordinate 3,077,716 of NZ_AP042394.1, forward strand.
ACAAGAGTCGTTAAGGCATTCGGCATTTATTTGCAAGAATCCAAGGTAAAACTGACCAGTCTCAACATTGAACATGTGGATGGCTTTTTAGTGGTGTTCAATGCATCGTATGCAAAAACGACCCGGCGTCTGTACAGGTCCTATTTGAGATGTTTCCTGCGTTATCTCTATAATGAAAGAAATTTAATTAAACAAAATCTGGCCGACCTTTTGATTGGACCGCCAATGTTTGCTAAATCCAAACCACCGCAGTTCTTGCGCCCCCATGAAGTACAGAAATTATTTAAACATTTACCTCATTTTACTGCCTGTGAACTTCGAACCTATGCCCAAGTCCATCTGGCTTATTTTTTAGGATTGAGACCCATTGAAATCAGTCGAATCACCCTGGATGATATTTTTTTCTCCAAAGGGTTGTTGAATGTGAAGAACAGAAAAAACAATTGTCCCCTTCAATTGCCGATCCCGGAAGATACACTAAAAGCCATTGCAGCTTATCTTGTCGGAGGAAGGCCCAAAAATCTGGGCAGAACTCTTTTTTTGATTTTTTGGCCCAACCCCACTCCCATGAGTGCAGGACTTGTCGCTCAATATTTGACAAAGGCTCTACGGGATGCAGAGCTTCCTGGTACAGCCTATTGGTTACGGCATACTTTTGCCCAGAACATGTTGGAATCAGGTGCCAGCATCTTTGAAATCAAAGAAATGCTTGGTCATGATAGTATTGAATCCACGAGACAATATCTGAGCATACACACGTCTCTAATGCGAAAGGTCTTATTTGATGAAACCGTTTAAAAGTTTTTTAAGCCAAGAACTGGAAGCTTTCATTTCTTATCGACAAGGGCTTGGTTACAGCGGTGAGCGAATCAGGAGTCCCCTTCGGACTTTTGACCGATATATCAGACGGCAACCGAATTCTTCAATTGTCTGGGAGACGCATTTTTATTTGAAATTCAGAAATGAGATTAAACTTGAGCCATCTTCGATAAACACCATCCTATATGCTGTTCGATGCTTTTTTGAATACTTGAGACGAAACCATAGCCACTTGAAAAACCCTTTAAAAGATTTGCCCTGCCTGCCCCAGCGTGCATTTATTCCTTTTGTATTTTCATCGGAACAGGTTGAGCAGTTATTGAATGCCACATGCCGTCGAATCCGTCAAAAACATCAATTTTTTATCAAAGATCTCAGCGAATATACAGTGATCCTGCTTCTGGCACGTTGTGGGTTGAGGATCAACGAACCTCTGCGTTTAAAGATGAGGGATTATCGGCCTTATGAAAGAACCATTTATATTGAAAAAACAAAATTCAAAAAGGACAGACTTATCCCCATACCTAAATCCGTTGCAGAGGCAATTGATAATTATTTATCAGCCAGGGCAACTATAAATGATAAAAGTATCAATCCATTCCTATTTATTGGTCGAAAACAAAAAAGACTAACCCAATATCGTATTCGTAGGATCTTTCATGAGACAGTAAGTGATATCGGTATTAACACAACCCGGCAAATCATTGGAGACACTGTCTTTGGAAAAGCTACGCCACATTGTTTGAGGCATTCTTTTGCCATCAACACCTTGAGATTAGCCATTGCCCGAAAACAATCGCCACAAAATGTCTTGCCCGTGCTTGCGACTTATCTGGGCCATGTTGAATACCGTCATACAATGAAATACTTGAAAGTAGTTGATGCCAAAAGCAGAATGAGTTTATTTGATTTTGCAGGCACACAAAGGGAGTATCCATGAGGCTGACCAGTTGTGTTATTATGTTTTTTGATCAATACCTGCCCCACATAAAAGGTTGCAGTCCCAATACCATAAAAAGTTACCGGGATACCATTGCCCTTTTTTTACCTTTTGCTGCCGAGCATCACTCAGTTAAAATTGATTCCCTAAAATTGGAACATCTTTCAACAGACTTGATATTAAATTTTCTTAATCAGCTCGAATCTCACCGTCATAACATAGCTAAAACTCGTAATCATCGCTTGGCTGTGTTAAAATCCTTTGCCAAAATGATTCGTTTTATGTATCCGGACAAGCAAAAATTAACGGATACTATCATTGCCATTCCTCAAAAACGCAGTCAAAAAAAGTTGATAGGATTTTTATATCCCCAGGAAATTATCAAGATCTTTAAAGCAGTGAATCTTACTCAAAAAGATGGCTTCCGGGATTATACTCTTTTACACCTTTTATATGACACCGGTGCCAGGGCAACAGAAATCGCAACGCTTCAGTTAGATTATTTTGATTATAAAAATAAGACTCTGGCTATCCTCGGCAAGGGAAATCGATATCGACAAATTGAGATCTTGTCGAAAACAGCAGAGCTTGTCCACCAATATATTATCAAATACCGTCGTTCTCCCAATCTGCTTTATATAGATAATTTGTTTATCAATCAAAGGGGAGCAGCACTTACACGGCATGGTATCAATCGCCTTTGTAAGAAGTATCTTGATCGGGTGTTAAACTCAAAGCGGTTAACTCTCATACATCCTGTTCATAGCTTTAGACATTCTTGTGCTATCCGGATGGTCTCTGAGGAAAAGGCCATATCTGAAATCAAAAATCGTCTGGGCCATTCGAACGTTCAATCTACAATGGTTTACCTGCAATTGGATTTGAATAAAAAACGGCAATTACAGGATGATTTTATCAAGTTCACCCGGCAGCACCTTGCATCAGATCCGAAAATCGATGAACTGGTTCAATGGGAGAACAAACAAAATATTCTTGAGTGGCTGGACAGTCTTTGAATACCTGTAAGGATCGTCAAAGACATCGCCAAATAGCGGATTGGAGCAGATTCTTATGTTACGTCTTTTATTACAAATTTGTGTTATACCTGGCAACATACTGAATTTAAAGACTTTTACAGTCTCCATTCGAAAACACTGCAAATGTCCTGCTATCAATGAGATAGGGCAACTCGCAACATAATGCCAGTATTGCGTTGTGTGCGATCCAAAATTTTCAATAGTTGTCATCAAACCTTTCATCTGTGGTCTTCTTGCCAGAGAATTCAAATAATCTGACAGCTGCCTCTTGTATCAAATCTTCCTTTATTTCTTCAGCTATGTTGAATTTGAATCGGAAATTCTTAAAATATACTTTCTTCGCCAGGTTATATGCATATGCCGGATTAAAGCTTTCTCTACTCTCCTTCGTAATATCATTTTTAAATATTCCGGAGTGCGTCAATAGGTGGCTTTTGCATCATAATTCAATTCCTTTAAAATAGAAGCCAGTGTTTCATGCACGTTGAACAGAGATTCTGCTTGGGCCTTTTTTGTTTTAATTTTCGGACAAAGCGTTTTACGCTATTATATTTGTGGTTAAAATTGAACCTTTCTACCAGATCCTGGTATATGGCCATTGCATTTCTGCCCAACCTGACTTGTTCCTCTATCCATTGGCGGTGAGGGTCGCAGGCTGATCTGGCATGGAACGGAATATTTCCTATATCCACTGAATAGGCCGGTGGCCGGGGTGGGGGATTTTGACTTTTATCTTCAACCTGGCCGGTGGCCACCACATCGACGATAAATAAAAAGTCTCCATTTTCTGGTAATGACCCAAAATCATTCTGCCGAATATATTTTCGAATGGTTTTACGGTCAATCCCAACCTTACGGCTAATCTCATGCTGACTGATCTTCTTTTTGAGCAAGGTGACCATCGTTACTCGCTTTTCTGGTTTCAAAACGTTCATCCTTTCAGGCTCCCATGTATGTCTTAACCAAGTAATACATGGGACTGTAAACGCTCTGTCGCCTTTTTCCCAAATTTTCCGATTTTCAGCAGTTACATCAGATTTTTGGAATGCTCAGGTGGGGGATTTTGAAGTGGCCACGACTGGGGGATTTTGGGTGGCCATCCGGGATACTGTTTTTTATATAATTAACTGAATGGAAAGTAAAAAAGGCAGAGTCTTTTGACCCTGCCTTTCAAACTGATTCCACACTATTTTTTTATTCTTGAGTACCTTTTATTGATATGGAATTTGAACATAAATCATATTGTTGGCTTTTTCTTCAATTGTTATATTCAAATCAACTCCACTATCAAGAATAGCCGTTGCTTTATAAAACCCATCGGAAACTTCTTCGTCTATTCTTACAGCTTTACAAACAGCATCTGTCGAATATTGTTCTTGGACTATTTGAGTCACTAAGCCAATCGAAGTTTCTTCCAAAACGGAGCCTGAGGATCCGACTCCAGAAGACAAACCTACAATAAAAGCTACTCCAAGGATAGCATATGCTATATTTTTATTAAGTTTTGGGAAAAGACTTGAAAATTGTTCTTTATAAAACACTCCGATTGCCACATTAACAATTAAAGAAATCAAAACGAAGAGATAGCCATCGTTCACGCTTAGATTATTCGCAATGACGTAACTATTATAGGCAAATATAAGGGTATTAAAAGCAAACCAAAAGTAGGATGGTTTTTCGTCTTTATTTTCCTTCTCATCATTGGTTTCGGTTTCTTCATTGGTTTTGCCTAAAAGCTTGCTTTTTAAAACGATATTTTGGAATCCCTTTGAAATGATATTTTCAGTGGTCATAATTCTCTCCTTAAATTTACATTACTAATCTTTAAAAAAATTGTGGCTGTATTGAAAAATGCATTTTTAAAAGCTTTACGATTTCATAAAGCAGAAACCATACCAAACAGAATAGAAATGATTTTTTTTATGTAGTCGAAGACAAAATACCATGAGTTTCCCTGTGGATGAATGAGCCTTTTCAACTATTCAAACGGGTGGCAGGAATGTGTAAATAGTTGGTCAGTCTTTGATCGCAACAGTAAGGATGTCAGGCTTGTCGGGGGAATTTTTTTATTTTATAATATGAAATTTGAAAAGAGTTTAAAAGAGGGCAAAGCGAATTATAAAAAAGAATGATTATCGGTTTATTTGGTGACAAATTAAATATAGCCTTTGAAAATAAAAGCATTTTTATTAAGATCCGGAAAAAATAACAAAAAATGTCAAATGAGATAGACAAAAAATGTCAAATGTAAGGTTTTAGAATTATAAAATCTGAATTGGATTCTTTTAAATTTTTTTTACACTTTGAATAATAGACAATTTGTGCTGATATCTCATCAACATCATGAATTTTATATCTTCTCAAAAAAGATTAATCAATATCCTAACCTGGACAAGCCAGAACCAAAAAGGTTTCATTTAATAATAAGCGAATGTATAATGAATATCCAATAAGAAGAATTTGGTCAAGACCCGTTCCGGTCTGATCACCTTGCAATCGTTGATTTGATCATTTTAACAAACTCTACCCTCATTTCATTTGAACAGCAAAACTCTCTCGCTTCGCTCCCTCAAACAGTTGCTGTTCTATCATTCCATTCGGCAAGAGTTTGTAAAAAATGATCAAAAATACGCTCTTTACAAGGCAATCAAACCTCCACTGGAAACCGTGCCTAACCCAAAGGAGGTCAAGTATGCTTTTTACAGAAAGATACTCCAAACAAATATCTGGTGTTTTACATTGTTACGATCGTGTCATTATTCAAGGTACTGTTCCCGGAATCTGTTACGCAAAAGGCATGACCAGTTATCTTTATTCAAATAAAGTTAGAATTTTTGATTACCCAAAATTTGCCGAACCTTTCAAAGAAGAACTCCGAAATAATGCTGAAAAAGTTGCTTTAAATAATGAAATCCAGATTCAATTTCTTCCAAAGAGAAAAATTCGGAAAGAAAAAATAATAAAAGATATCATCAAAAAAAGAGGTGATCATTCCGGTCTTGTTCATATTATTTCGGCCATGGAAGCATGTCCTTCCTACAAACCTTGGCACAATAAAAAAACTGGCAAAACATATCTGAAATCAATTTTGGGGAAATGTTTGCATTATTATTTTTATTTTATTGATGAGAATTTGGGCCTTTGTTATGTCAGGGTTCCTACATGGTGTCCGTTTCGATTACAAATTTATTTTAATGGCCATAATGTCCTTGATGCTGCTATGAAACGAAAAGGCATTCAAAGTGTAATAAGGGACAATGCAATCATGAAAACTGAATCCTTTGAAGCTGCTCAAGAAATCAGCGATGCTCTAAATATTGTTCAAATACATGAAAAGCTAAATGAACTTGCAAACCGTTATTGTCCGGTTATCAAACATTTTCCTATGGGTTATCATTGGAGCATCATGCAGGTTGAATATGCGACCGATATTATTTTCAAACGTCAAGAAGATTTGAAACTAATTTATGAAAATTTAACCCGTACTGCTATTCATTCAGTCAAACCTGAAAACATCGCTACTTTTCTTGGCCGAAAACTCGATCCACAATATCAGGATGAAATGGGCAATAATTTTTCTACAAGGATAGAGGGGACATGCATCAAATTTAGAATGGGGTCCACCTCAATAAAAATGTATGATAAACACGGTATCATTCTCAGGATAGAAACAACGACCAATGATGTCTCTTTTTTTAGGCACTACCGAAAGGTAGAACATCGAGATGGAACAAGCTCCATGAAACTTACAGGTATGAAAAAAGGACTATACAGTTTGGGGCCTTTAACCGGCATATTATTGAATGCAAACAAACGTTTTTTAAAATTCATTTCAGATATAGTTGATCCGAGTGTTGGTATAAAAAAACTTAAAAAAATCTCAGAGACCGTTGTTCAAAACAACCGGCCATTCAAGGGGTTTAACTTTTTCAACGAAGATGACATGAACGTATTGCAAACAATAATGTCCGGTGAGTTTACAATCAGTGGCTTCCAGAATAAAAATCTCCGTAGTAAGCTTAAAAACTACTCCAGCAGTCAAGTATCAAGAACCTTAAAAAGATTGCATACACACGGTATGATCAAAAAAGTTGCCCACACTTATAAATACTATTTGACTCGTTTTGGAAGCCAAGTAATTACCATGGGGATGAAAGTTAAAACAATGGTTATAATCCCTGAATTGTCAAAGGCTTATGAGCCATTTGCATAATTCTTTTGCCAAAAAAACACGAATATAAGAGATAAGAAACTAATTAAAACATATGAAATTGTTATTACAATTTTTACATTTTAAAAAACAACGAAATTCTTGTCCGCCCATTCAACTAAGTTGGAGATAGAGAACCCCCAAAACCAATCCTAAAACCCCCATTTTGCAAATCCAATATGGATAGTTCACCAATATATATTAATGTCTAATAGTTAGACCATTACCCCGCTTTTAATTTGGGAAAAATTCATGTCCCCCAGGGGGAGTTGAAAATGAATTTCAAAAATGCATCTGTCAGGGACAATCCCAGGCAGTCAACACATTAAAAATTGATTCACCTGGATAGAATCTGTTCCCCTCGAGCCATGGGATTCCAACCAGATAAAAACAAAAACAGGCTCATCTATACTTGTAAGCCTGAAAAGTATAGTCCGAAATAAGAATCGAACCCATTTTATCTTTTATGGCTTCAAAAATCGCCCAGCGTCAAACTGAATGAAAATATCAATTAACCATGATCCGCCCTTCAGTTTTATATTTTTCTCTGGTCAATAGATATGAGAAGAATCAATTCCAAACCAAGCAACAATCCCACCAGAACACCTTTCGCGCAAGTTTCTTTTTTCGTCTTCCATTGAGTGAATTACTTTTGATGGAAGCTATTCATAAATTTTAAAAATACATAGCCAAAGGAGAACATCGTCATGCATGAAAATGTAACACCAGTTATCACACCAGAAGTCAAACGGGAAAAAATCTGGATTCCGGATGAAATGACAATCAGTGAAATTCAAAAAAAATATTCTCTAAGCCGAGCAGTAGCAAGTCGAGCACGGAAGCAAAGTTTTTTCGTACGCAACTATTCAAAAAAGCAGGTCATCATGCCACCTGTCCAGCTGCTTTATTATAATAGATGAGGCTAATGATCTTGATCCCAGGGTTTGGCCATACTTTAAACGAATTATTGATGCGGGTGTTGCAACGGTTCCCAATATTCCATTGTTTTATATGATTGATACCCATCATAGGTTAATATTCTTTTAAGGTTCTCATTATTATTTTTTGTAGGCTCATTCATATCTTTCTTCTCCTGCAAGACCCTGATTTATAATCCTGGGAAAGATGGTTCAGGAAAATCACCCTTCAAATCGATTAATTACGCCAATTCTATCCCGGGGGAAGTGGTATTAAATGTTATTCTTTTTCTTTGGCCTTCCAGGGCCACTCTTAATATCGTCTGGAATTGATTTCCAAATCAAATCTATTCTTGTGTTTGGGATCTTCAGGTCTATGCCGTTTATCAAATCACAGATCTCGCTCTTCACAATTTGCCTGCCTTCAATTTTTGCTTTTTCGATATATTTGTCGACATTAATAGCGGACTTGACTGTTGAATCCATTGTAAATTTTTCTGCTCTTAATCTTCCAAGTTCTTGTTTCTCTTTTCCTGACATTTCAGATAAATTATTAATTTCATCTGATCCTGGACCAAGTGTCTCACTCTCTACTTTTTTGTTAATTTCTTGTTGTTTGCTGGAATCCTCCTGAACATCACTTACCCAATGATATTCCATTTTTCCAGATTCAGAAGTTCTTTTTACAAATTCAAGTTCCGGAGGTATGCGAAACAAATCTTTTTTTTTTACAAAATCAAGAAATTCAAAAGGATTGACTGTGAGCTTAGAATAATAGTTTTCCCATAAACAAATAGTATCTAAATTTTTTTTTATTTCTACTCCCCCCGTATTAATACATCTATCATTATGTACCGTTAAATATTTTGCATCAACTGCCCTTTGAATTATTTTAATAGTAAGGAATAAAAATAAAATAAACTGACTATAATTACCCTTTTCCCGGTATCGCTCTATAATTCCACTGCCCCAGACAATCATCAAAAACTATTCTCATGGTTTCTTTAAAATTATCAGCATATTTTCTCCCAGTTTTATAGATTTTTTTTATAATGTGGGCTTTAACTTTTAAACCCGTTAGTGTAGTCGTATTTTCAATCAGTTCTTTTATATAATCATGACTTTTTAGGATGACACCCTTTAAAGATCTTGTAATATGGGGGAATAGCCGATGCTCTACAGGATTCCATTTTGATGTATAAGGAGGAAAATGTGCCATCCTTATTTCTATTCCGATTTCATCTACAAGCTTCTGCAAGTCTTCTTTGAAGATATAGTGGCGGCTTGAATTGCTACCACCACCATCTGCAAGTATGAGGATGGAAGTACAATTCGAATATTGAAGTTTGCCATAAACTTCCCACCAGATCCTTATCGAATCACAGGCAAACTCACTTGTATCTTTACTAACCCCAATGTTTACATGGGCTTTGTTAAATTTTAAATCATAAATGGCGTGCGGAATTACTATCCCATCAGCAAGATATGGAAAATCATGATCATAGACTTCAATTACACCCGTAGTATATACATGGCCATCCCTGTATAAATTACCTAAAAGCTCTTTTTTTTTGTGTCCATACTGACAACCGGATTGCCGTCTTTGAGATATTGCTCTTTTAACTGGTTAATTTTTACAAATTGCTCATTACGATTTTTAGAAGTCCCAATGGGCTTATTCTTAAAGGCTTTTCGTTTTGTGAACCCGTGTTTTTTTAACAGCTTTTTAACCACAGTTACGCTGATAATAATTTCCGCCTCTTTCATTTTTACTGCAATTTTTTTGTGGCTCAAATTGGTCCAACGAATTCTTTCATCCATAGGATCCCCAGCGATATGGTCGTCAATAACTTTGAGGAAGACTTCGTCTATATTTTCAATTATTTCTATAACTGGTTTTCGTCCAGCCCCCTTCTTTCGAGTTCTGTCTTTTACAACCATTTCCGGTTTTTTTATTTCAGAGATACCGCGAACTAAGGTATTTCTACTGCAACCAAAAAGTTCAACGATATACGCTTTTCCACCTCTCGGTAATTTTAACGCTTCTATTGCAGCATATGCTCGCCTGTCTTTTTCTGACAGCGTCAAATAAGTCTTTTTGATAAGTTTTTCAATTTCAGCAGGATAAGGTGACAATGGTTTTGGACCAGGTGTTCTTTTTTTTTTCATTCACGGTGCCTCTTAAATTTTTGATAAAGATTGCACCGTAACTATCTCATACTATAATGTAAAAGTCTAGATTTTTATAAGTACTTGATATTTCACGTTATTTTGATCAGGTAATTGAATTTTTATTCCTAAGAGATAATTCCTTTACCACCTCAATTTTGAAAAGCGTGTTCGGTGTAGTTTCAACATCTAAATATCTAATAGAATATTCAGTATCGATACAATCCACAAAATCTGAATGAACGATTTGAGATATATCTGCAGGTTTAACCTTGTCAAATCCCATTATAACATCGCTATTGACAAAATTTTCAGGTTCAAAACTGCAGAGGAATGCAACCCCCTCTTCAAGCGTCCACAAATCTAATTTTTTAAAAGTATTTCCTGTTTGATTCCTCATCACCCTGATTAAGACGCCCATCCAATTTTTACGTAGGTCTTCCCCTTTTATAGTGAGATTATCAAATTTTGCTCTATCCATTCTGCTCTCCTATAAGGCCCCGATTTATAGTCCCCGGGAAAGGTGGTTCAGGAAAGCCACCCTTTCAAATCGGTTAATTACGCCGATTCTATCCCAGGGAAATTGTTATCAGCCGTTCTCTGTCTTTTCAAGGGGAATGACATTGTTTTCTTTAAGCTGTTTATCAAAGTGCCGTGCAGCCGTTTTTAATCCATCCGGTCTGAGATGGCTGTATCGTTCGGTTAATTGTATTGTTGAATGACCGAGCAACTCTTTGACAGTGTAGAGGTCAGTACCGCTTTGAACATGCCAGGATGCAAAGGTATGTCGCAATGTGTGAAAAAGAACTTTATCACGGTCATCATTAACACCTGAGTTGAATTTTAATTTTTCTATGGCTCTATCAAAAGTCTTGCTTACAAATTTTAATTGATTTCCATACCGGTTTTTAAAGACAAACTCATTTGCTGCCTGCTCTTGATATTTCTGTTCAAGCATCTTTTTTGTGGCATCGGTCAAATAAATATGCCTTGGTTTTCCTTTGGCATCCCGAATTAAAGCAGAACCATTTTCCAGGTCCACAACACCCCATGTCAAAGAGTATAGCTCCCCTGCCCTCACCCCGGTATGAAGTGATAACAAAGCCATGTCATGAACCTGCTGGCTTTTACCATTCAACTCTTTTAAAAGGCTTTCGGCTTCCTCATGGGTTAGAAAACGCACTCTCTGATTTTCAATTTTGGGTAATTTTATTTTTTTTGTCGGGCAATCTTCAATTACAAGGTCATTTATCCGAGCATGGTTCCATATTTGCCTCAAGATGGCAAAACAATATTGTACGCTTCTGGTAGCCCGGCCAGCATCGAACATGTTTTTTTTTATTTTTTCAAGATTAAATGGCTTTATTTTATTAAATGGCAGGTGCCCAATTTCAGACTTGATCCAATTATTGAAAAGCCCTTCTTCATTTTTAACGGTATATTTTTTCTTATGTTTTGATGCTATTGGCAGATATATTTCATTAAAAAATTCGGCAAAGGTTTTTTTATCGATACTTTCTTGTTCAAGTTTTTTTTGTTTTGCCTTTTGTGCCTGTTGTAAAATTTCCCTTTCCTCTTTTAAAGAGATCGGTTTTAAATTATTTTTGGCATTATTTTTATATAATTTTAATTTTCCGAGGCATTCCAATTCAGTCCACCCGTCCGAGACCCAACCAAAATTAATAGCAATTCGTTTGCCTTTAAATTGATATTCTGCCCTGTGATACCTATCGTATTTTAAGCCGTGTTTTCTGGTTGGATGTTTTTTGTAATACAGGAACCCTGTTTCTTTTGATCCAGTCTTGAGCCATGTTACTTTTTCAGACATTTTAAAGCCCTCCTTTGGACTGCCAAGTTTTAATGTGGTTCTTAATGTAGCTTTATACCTGAAATAAACTGATGTCAAGTTATAGAAAATGAAATCTATTAGTTTTTAAATATCTGATTTTATATTTAAAATAATATTAAGTTGAAATAAAATGAAATTATGTGAAATCAAAAAAAATAGACTCTTAATCAGTAGGTCCCGGGTTCGACTCCCTGACGGCCCACCATTAATTAAAAAGGCTCTTAACGATATTCGTTAAGAGCCTTTTTGCTTCTGTATGGCCTTTTTAATACACATTTAATACACACTCATCTTTTTATCTATATCTCCGCTTGCCTTTTTTGAAAACCGGTATAGTTTGATGAACAAGGCTTTCACTCTTTTTAATTAAAGAAAGTTCCAAAACAATTGGGAATTTATCAAGTTTGAACAAACTTGAACTTATCCGGACCCTAAAAGAAAAATGCAACTTGATCAGCCAGGAAGTTTCTAAGGTTATTGAAATATTTTTTTTCTGAAATGGCAACTGCTTTTGTTAAGAGTGAAAGAGTTGAAATTAGAGGGCTCTGCTCCTTCGATAAAGGATTTGTCAACCTTCTCTTAATTAGTGCCCCCTGGTCCGCCCTTGACAGCCACTGTTAAAACTACGGTCTGTATAGTTGTCGTGATGTAATTTGATAAAAAATGTATAATTACGTTTGAACAAAGTATCATTTTATGTTACATCCGTAATTACATTTATCATTAATTAAGCAAATAAATATTTGAAATTATTAATATTTAAGGAATCAAAATGAGTGACAAAAATGGCAACAAACCAAGAAAATTTTTGACATTCAAATCCGGTAATTTTTCTTTTATACATAATTTTAATAACCATCGTCTTTACACCCTTCTCGCAGAAGTCACTATATTAAATGAAACTATTATTGAGTTACCAATATTACCCAATATGGCTTCACAACTCGAGTTAGAGGTGCATTATCGGTCAATTGCAGGAACAGCAGCTATTGAAAACAATCCATTCACAGAAAACGATGTTAAAACCTTAGCTGAAGGAAAGGATGTTGATGGATATTCTCAAAAACACAAACAAGAGATCCTCAATCTTATTGAAGTTTATAAAATTCTTTCAAGAGTTAATATTACCTCCCCTTTAATTATTGATGAAAAGTTCATTAAAAATATACATAAAGATATTACTAAGGATGTTGAACATGAATACAATATCCCAGGTAATTACCGCAACAATGAAGTTTTTGTTGGTGATAAAGCACATGGAGGAACATATAAACCACCCAAAATACTTAAAGATATCCAAAATCTTATGAAAGAATTTATAAGTTGGATTAATAGTAAAGAAGTTTTATCATTGGACCCTATTCTACGTGCTGCTTTGGCTCATTACCATTTATGCCTAATACATCCATTTGCAGATGGAAATGGAAGGACAGCAAGGCTTTTAGAAGCAGTTCTTCTCAAATCAGCAGGAATGAAATATGTTCTCAAAGAACTTTCAAATTATTACTATCGAAATATTGATGATTATTACATTGGTTTTTCTAAATCCATAAAACTTAAAGATCAAAATGATGTTTCCCCATTTTTAGAAGTCATGTTGAATGGAACTATAAAATCTTTAAAACAAATAAAAATAAAAATAATTGATATTATAAGACTTTTATCATTGAAAGACTATTTTAGGTTTCTTTTAGAATCGAAAGATCTTACAAAACGACAACATAATTTTTTACAAATACTCCTTAGTTCTCGTAAAGTAATTGTCTTTAACGATTTATTTACTGATCCTATGTTCGAAGCTCTATACGGTAGCAATGTAAGCAAACAAACTGCTAGAAGGGATATGAAAAAATTTCTATCTTTAGGACTACTTATAGAGGAGAAAGGGAAAAAGGAAGAACAGAAAAAAGAGGTGCAGAAAAAAGAGGTGCAGTATATATTAAACTGGAGATATTTAGGATAATTATATTTGTGGAACTCGAATTACCATCTAATTTGGATTATAAAACTTGAATCTATTTGATAAAAAAGCACCGAGTTTTGCACCGAGTCTGCTTGAAATAGTTGTGGACAAAGGATCTGTCAACCTTCCTTTAATCAGTAGGTCCCGGGTTCGACTCCCTGACGGCCCACCATTAATTAAAAAGGCTCTTAACGATATTCGTTAAGAGCCTTTTTGCTTTATACCCTGGTAAAAAAAGTTCTTCACGGGCTTCATCTGTCTTTTGCATAACCCACTCAAGATTTATCATGCGACTAAATCGATAATTTTTCCTTTGCCTGTAATCGTTGCGAGGTCAAGTATCTGTGGTGTTGTAGTACTATTCGTTCCAAGAGGCTGTTTGCCTGAATCGGCAGTTTGCTGAATAAGATTGAGCATGAGGTTTGGCATCTCCATTGCCTTTTTCATGGCATAGGTTGATGCGCCAATATTATTTGTGTTGATTTCCATATTTAACTCCTTGCAGATCGGTGATAACCCATCAGAAACTTACTTCATAAAACAGCTATCCTTCGATTCATGCGCTCATATTCGACAGGGAATCATTTTTTTAATTCCGTAAAGTTTCTTTTTATAATAATAATTCAAGAAAAAAAAAATTCAAGCAACCTTTTCAAGCAACCTTTTGAAAAAGAACAAATATTACGCCTTCGGATAATTAACCTTGAGTCCTATCAATCTGGAAACAAAGGTGCTTTTTTTCCCTTAAATCCTCTCAACAAGCCAGCAATCGTTTGGCCCTGAATGATCGTTTTCCCATCCTGATTTTCAATCCAGCTTTTTATAACAACTTCTTCTTTGTTCAAATTTATTTCCATAATTTCAAACCAGGCGCAAAGCGTATCCCCAATAAAAACCGGGCCCAGAAATTCCAAAGTCTGGGATTTATATATGGCACCAATACCCGGGATATGCATACCAACCATTGTTGAAAACAATGAAGCTGACAACATACCATGGGCGATACGCTGACCAAAGAATGTCTTTTCTGCAAATGTCTTATCCACATGCAGAGGATTCATCTCACCTGTTATTGAAATGAAATTGGAAAGATCCTCTTCCGTTATTGTTTTTGTCAGTGATGCTTTCTGACCAATTTTGAGGTCATCGAATGTTGTCAGTTGATCTTTCATGGTTTTAGTGTCTCCCGGTGCTTATGAATTTTAAAATCAGCAATATCAGGGGTGAACAATGAAAAAACAGATCAAAAATATCGATGGGAAAAGTTATTCTCCAATTATTTTGACCAAAACACGTTTTTTCCTTCTACCGTCAAACTCACCATAAAAAATTTGTTCCCATGTACCGAAATCAAGTGTGATGTTGACAAAAGCCCTTCTGGTTGGAATATTAAACCATAATTCTTTTTTATATGTTTTCATAAAATTCATTCCATATTTTGTTAATCAGTTATAATAATAAAACATATAAGAATTCAATTTTCAACCCAGGAGTACCGCTCAAATTGAACTGTACCAAAACAACACCCATGGAAAAAATCTCAAAAAAAATGAACCCATCATTTTTTGAGTGGTATATAAACAAAACCCAATTAAATATTGAGAATTTATCATGAAAAATTATTCAAAAACAATATTAATATTCATTATCATTTTAGGGCTTAATACCCCTTGTTTTGCAAATCCGTTATCAAAAATCATGTCAATCTTTCAAAGGGACTTGATAGTGGATGTCTTGTACAAAAATCATAGAAATCTTATCCCAGGCTCTGACGTCTATTTAGCCGTAGATCCAAAAGACCAGAAAATCTTGATCGGGCGAGTAAAAAAAGTATCCCTGGTTGCGTCACAAATGTCCAAAGTTGAAATCAGTGTTGATCAAAAATATAAAGAAAAAATATATGATACCACCAAATTTGTTTTAATGAGCAACATTTTTTCACAGCATTCAAATGCATACATAGTTGCGGTATCTCCTTTAGAAACACCTGATAAAACACGTTTGAAATCAGGATCTTCAGTGAAAGGAATTACTTTTGTAGAATACGAGATCGCGATTGCCAGAGAAGCGTTAAAAAAGGTTATGAATCGTATCCAAAAACAAAATAATGACATCATGAGTCAACTTGAAGAATATCTTGATACGGTCAACACAGAAGAATTTCGTGAAAAAATAGATGCGCTTATCAATCAAATTTCACAATTTTCAATTGAACAAAAAGAAACCTTTAAACAAGAAGTTTTACCAGCCATAGAGAATATGTTTGATTCAGTCATCAAGCAGCTTGAAGAACAAAAGGATATGGAAGAATCAAAGGATTTAAAAAAACGATTACAGGAAATTGAAAATATGGTTGATGTTTAATTTGTGAAAATCTATCCAACCAAACGCTAACCGGACGCTATTGCCTCCCATGTTCTTTTACCTGGGAGGCAATCTTGTTTTTGACCCTCCTATATATAGTGTCCTTCCTTTGTTTCAATCGCTATGAACCAATTATAATTCATAGGGAGTCAGGCTCTCATACCCATCTTGTGTTACCAGGAGGGTCTGTTCAAACTGGGCGGACAGGGAGCTGTCATTGGTCACGGCTGTCCACTGGTCTTCCAGGACATGGAGCTCCCGTTTGCCCAGGTTGATCATGGGTTCAATGGTGATGACCATTCCCGGCACCAGGGCAAGTCCTTTTCCAGGTTTTCCAAAATGGAGAACCTGGGGCTGTTCATGAAAATCGATTCCTACCCCGTGGCCTACAAATTCCCGCACCACAGAACACCCACAACCTTCTGCATAGCTTTGGATGGCATGGCCGATATCTCCCAGGGTGGCACCCGGGATCATCGCTTCCATACCCCTTTTTAGGGACTCGGCTGCCACAGCAACAATTTTTTTAGCATCCGGCCCCGGGGTTCCCACAAAAAAGGTTTTGCTGGCATCGGCATAATATCCATCGAGAATAGGGGTTAGATCCACGTTGACAATATCTCCGTCTTCAAGGACCCGTTCTCCGGGGATACCGTGGCAGATCACCTCGTTGATGGAGACACAGACGCTTTTGGGAAATCCTCTATAGTTTAACGGGGCACTAATTCCACCGGCTTTGAGGGTCTCTTCATGAACAAAGGTATTGATGTCATCTGTTTTTAATCCAGGCTTTATCATTTTTTCAACCCGGTCCATGATGGAGATCAACAGATCACCGGCTCGTTTAATGCCGGCTACCTGTTCCGGGGTTTTTAAAATAACGCCATACCGATTTTTATATTCATCTCGAATTGAAATCTCCTGTTTTTTATTCCGACAGCAATTTTTATATTTTTTACCACTGCCGCAGGGACAATCATCGTTTCTGCCTATTTTTACTGACTTGGTTTTCATTTTTTTTCAGCTCCTATGGGGTAGCCCCATAATGAATGGGGGTATGCATTTTTAATTTGGATACTAATAAGGTCGCCAACGGCACAATTTTCTGAAGGAAAATGGACAATTTTATTGGAGGCACTTCTTCCGGTCATTTGTTTCATTCTATCAGAGGTCTTTATGAACCCGTCATGGAGTTTCAGGCTTTCTCCCTCCACCAGCACCTCAAGATTTTTTCCAACCAGGGCCTTGTTTCGTTTATCCGTATAAACATCCTGTAATTGCAATAACAGGTTCAGCCGGCGTTTTTTTTCTCGTTCTTCGATCTGGTCGGAAAATTTTGCGGCCGGGGCCGAAGACCTGTCAGAATAAGCAAAGGCAAAAATGGAATCAAACTCAATCTCCTTGAGCAATTCCATGGTATCATTGAAATCTTCAAGGCTTTCGCTTGGAAATCCCACAATGATATCCGTTGACAGGGAAATATCAGGGCAGGCCTTTTTCAAGGCATTTATCCTAGTGATATAGGTTTGTCTTGTATAACCGCGGTTCATTTTTTTTAAAATTTTATTGGAACCCGACTGTACCGGCAGATGAAGGTGATTGCACACCTTGTCAATATCCCGGATGGCATGGATCAATTCAAGGGATAAATCCTTGGGATGGGAGGTGGCAAAACGAATCCGGGCAATCCCTTCCACCCAACTTACGCGTTCCAATAATTGGGGAAAGGAGATTCCTTTTTCCTTGACCCCATAGCTGTTGACGTTTTGGCCCAACAGGGTAATTTCTCGAATACCATTGTTTGCAAGGGATGTGATTTCATCGACAATGGCACTGTGGCTGCGACTTCTTTCCCTTCCCCGGACATAGGGCACCACACAATAGGTGCAATAATTGTCACAGCCTTGCATGATGGTGATAAATCTTGAAATCTTGTTACCATCAAAGCCTATCTCAGAAGCAGGCATATCAGGCATGGCTTCAAAGATCATATCGGAATCCTCAATATCTACAATCTGCCGCTTGCCGGATTTCAAGTCTTCCAGATGTTGTCCAAACCGGGAAAATGCCTGGGTGCCCAGGACCAGATCCAGGTGAGGAACCCTGGCAAAAGCCTTTTCCCCTTCCTGTTGGGCCACACAGCCTGCCATCACGGTTATCAAATCGGGTCTTTTCTTTTTTTCCTTGGCAAATTTTCCTAAAAAACTAAAGGCTTTTTCCTCGGCCTTATGACGAATGGCGCAGGTATTACAAACCACTATATCGGCCTTGTCCATGTCATGGGTCATTTCAAATCCATGGGATTTTAAAATATCGGCAAGCTTTTCAGAATCATATACATTCATCTGACAGCCGATGGTATTGATATAGGCATATCCTTTATAATTCATTAAATAAAAAATCCTTTTTCAGATCTTCAATGATCCTGAATGCTGATTCGGTTCTTTGTGGTGCAATGGCAAGTCTGATATGGCCTGTTTTCGGATCCAGGGTGGTGGCCACGGCAATGCCGTCATGGGCTTCAAAAATAAATTTGATAAAACCGATTCTGGTTTTATCAACCCGATATTCCTTGAGTATGGTTTTCATCTATAATCCAATATAATTCTTAAAACTATTTTTATATCATTATCGACCTGTATTCCTCAAATGAATTTTTTATTATTTCCCTGTTTTTGTGCAAAACAACCCGTTGTTGTGGAAATAATTTGTGATTTAATCCATTGTTTCATACCATTTGACTTTGCCGGATATAGCCGATATAAAGCTAACGGATTGAATGAAAACCAAACTCACATATGCCCAGCCTGACCCCCATGGGATTGAAAAACTTTCACGAGAGATTGACTGTCATCTTGTTATCGCTTCTCTGCTTTATGGCCGGGGGATTAAAACCCCCGAGGCAGCACGCTTTTTTTTAGACCCTACCTTTGAACGATTAAAAGATCCCTTTTGTCTGATGGATATGGACAAGGCGGTTGAACGAATCCACACCGCAGTTTTCAACCGAGAAAAGATTCTCATCTTTGGGGATTTTGATGCTGACGGGGTGACAGCCACTTCACTTTTACATGATTTTTTGACCCATGTGGATGCCGATGTGACCTGGTATATTCCCCATCGGATAAAGGAAGGGTACAGCCTTCACCCCCCCCACATCGACATGGCGGTTCAACTGTCGGTTGATTTGATTATCACCGTGGATTGTGGAGTGGGTTCCATTGACGCGGTTAAAGTTGCCAGGGCTGAAGATATTGATGTCATCATCACCGATCACCATGAACCCGGAAAATCTCTTCCCCAGGCACTTGCAGTAATCAACCCTAAAAGAAAGGATTGTTCTTCGGGCCTTGATTACCTTGCCGGCGTGGGCGTTGCCTTTTACCTGGTCATGGCCCTTAGAAAATATTTCAGGGAAAAAAATGTTTGGAAAGAGATTGAAGAACCTAATCTTTTAAGGTATCTGGATTTGTTTGCCATGGGTACCATCGGGGATATGGTTCCTTTGATTGATGATAATAGGGTCTTGTGCATGGCAGGCTTAAAACAAATGCAGCTGGGAAAAAGGCCGGGAATTCTCTCCCTTTCCAGGGTCTGTCGAATCGACCCTAAACACATGGATTCAGATGATATCTCCTTTAAGCTGGTGCCCAGGATAAATGCGGCCGGCAGGATATCCCATGCCAGAATTTGTGTCAGCCATTTGACGTCTGTAAACCTATATGAGGCACAAACAACGGCCACCCTTCTGGATGAACTTAATCTTAAACGCCAGCAGATTGAACGGGAAATTGTCTTGAATATTGAACACCGTATCGCAAGGGATCCTTCTCTTCTGGACAATCATTTGCTCTTGTTATGCGATTCAAGATGGAATCCATCGGTCCTGGGCATTGCGGCATCCAGGCTTTCCCGAAAATATGTTTGTCCGGTGGTGCTGCTGTCCCATTCAAAAGAAATGGCAATGGGATCCTGTAGAAGCATTAACACCATCAATATCCACCAGGCACTTGTGGAAAATGGTCATTTACTTGAAAGATTCGGAGGTCATACCATGGCAGCCGGCCTGACCCTTAAACGAGAGAATCTTGAAAAGCTAAAATCGGGCATCACCCGTTATTTAAAAGACCAATACAATGAGGATGACTTTTTAAAAACCCTTACAATTGATGCCATACTTGATATTAAAGATATCACCTTTGACCTGGCACAGGCCATTAACCGACTTCGGCCCTTTGGAATGGCAAACCCGGAACCTGTATTCTCGTGCAAACGTGTTCGGGTGATTTCTTCTATTATCATTGGCAACCTCCACCGCAAAATGATATTGGAAAGTGCTGATTGCCCTTCCGGCCATTGCGTTGAGGCCTTTCACTTTAATATTGGGGATACAAAAAATTTGCCGGAATATTATGCTCAAATCGTTTTTAAGCTCAAAATCAACAAATTCAAACCCGGCACAACTCAAATAATTATCGAAGACTTTTAGATTTTAACTTGAAAAAATGCCGGATTTTATACTATAATACCAACTTAACATTTAATGATTTTTTTTGTTTACTTTAAGGACAAATCAATGGCCAAAATTTTTTATAACGGAAACAGGGAAGCCAAGCTTCTTTCGAAAATCGAATCCTCAAAAGAACGGGAAAGAATCAAAACCATCAATGCCATCCGGGACAACATTGAAACCTTCAGCTCTAAAGTTTCCATGAAACTCATTGAATCAGGCCTCATTGAAACCGTCAGCAAATCCAGTATCGAAAACCAGATTGTCCGGTGTTTAGACACCCTATGCAAGTCCGAGGATTTTGATATCGATTATATGGTCGCCCCCTTTAGAACCCTTATCTCCAACCCCAACATAGCCAGTCTTTATTTAACCGCCTTTGTGGTGGAAAAACTGCTGAATCACAAGGATGTTGTTGATGTGTATGGCAGTGATGAAGATATCTACTTTTGTATCCAAAAGGAATTGACGGCTCTCATGGCAGGCGTATAACTCGTTTTATTTATGAATATGGGGATGTTTTCCATGTTTGTGGATATGTTCATGGCGGTGGACATGGATCTCGTCATCGGTTAAAATTTTGCCCTTATCCATTGAATAAACTTTGTCTGTCACAGCGTTGAGAAAGTCAAATTCATGGGAAATCACAAAATAGGTAATGTCCAAATGGTTTAAGATATGGATTAATTTTTTTTTAACCGCCGCGTCCAACCCGGCTGTGGGTTCATCCAGCAGCAAAATTGCAGGAGACATGGCCAGAACAGCCGCCAGGGCCACCAATCTTTTTTGCCCCCCGCTTAACCGATGGGTCACACTTTGTTCAAATTCTTCAAGACCCAGATTTTTAAGGATTTTTCTGGAGACATCGATGGCCTGTTGCCGGGAATATCCCAGGTTCAGGGGACCAAAAGCCACATCATCTAAAACCGTGGGACAAAATAACTGATCATCGGAATCCTGGAATAAAAGCCCCACCCTGGAACGGATACGGGTAAAATCCTTTTCCGTTTCCATTGGGTTGCCCAACACCTCTATACACCCTGTTTCAGGCTTACAAAGCCCCATAATGGTGTGCAGCAATGTTGTTTTGCCACTGCCGTTGGGTGCCATCATTCCGA
The DNA here is from genome assembly GCF_055382125.1 of Desulfoconvexum algidum. Classification (NCBI taxonomy): domain Bacteria; kingdom Pseudomonadati; phylum Thermodesulfobacteriota; class Desulfobacteria; order Desulfobacterales; family Desulfobacteraceae; genus Desulfoconvexum; species Desulfoconvexum algidum. Next base: position 3,099,612 of record NZ_AP042394.1, read on the forward strand.
TCCTGTCTCCTTGCTTTATATCCAGGTTGAGGCAATTCAATACCTTATTTTCCGACCCGGGATAGGCAAATGATATATTTGTGAGCTTGATAATGCTGGCAGTATCTGCAGGGGGGGTGCTGTCAATTATAGTCGTATTGGGTTGAGCCGTATTGGGCTGAGTCTTCGTGGGCGTAGTCATCATTAAATCCAAGTTAGTTCTATTAGGACAAGCCCTGCGGCTAACAAAATCATTGCCCATAAAAATGGATAGTTTAATCCATTGGCCGGGTAGAAGTCAAGGGTATGAAATTTTTCTTGAAACCCGCGGCAGCGCATGGCCTGGTAGACCCGTTTTGCCCTCAAAGAGGCCCTGACAAAGAGCATGCCCGCAAGATAGGCATAGGTTTTATAAGAATGCAAATTGGTTCCCGGTTTAAAACCTCGAAATTTTGCTGCTCTGAGCAATCGCGTGTATTCTCCTTGAATCACGGCAATATACCGATAGGTCATGAGCATTAAAAATACCAGTTTGTCCGGCACTTTGAGCTGATGAAGACCGGATCCAAGAGAGGCGATGGGCATGGTGGCAACCAATGAGGAAAACATAAGCAGGATGGCAATGGACTTGAGGGTGATTTTGGCGCTGAGCAAAATTCCCTGGGAGGAGACCTGCAGCCACCCATACTCAAATACAATGTTTCCTTCAAATGTCAGGGGAAGAAAAATCCAGATCATCAACAGAAACCAGAACAAAGGAGACAGCCTTTTTCCCAAGGCCTTTATCGGCAGCCGCGCCAACCCGGTCACCCCAAGGGCAATGATAAGATAGCCAAGGGCAATGATAAGATTATCACACAATGCCGTAGCAATGGAAAGAAAACAAGCGGCCAGAATCCGAATTTTAGGGTCCAGTCTGTGGATATGGGAGTTGCCGTCTGACAGGGTATTTTCAAGCATTATGCCCCTTTGTCTTTCTTCGTTTAATCCAGGATGCTAAAAATGCCAATCCAAAAATCAGGGCAATTCCTGCTGCAATCCTGGCCAGGGAAGGATTTTTTTCAAGGGATTGTTTTTGAGCCATCTTTTTTTCGATGTTTTCAGGGGTGGGTTCCGCACCCAACTCATCCTTTGAGATAGTCCAATGACCCAAGTGTCCGGGGCCGGCATTCATCTCAATCACCAGATCCGAATCCAGATTTTTGGGAAGCGCAAAGGAATAGGTGCCCTGGGCGTCGGTGATTCCCTGGTGAACCAGCACTTTGTTTAGACCTGTTACCTTGATCACACAATTTTTGGCCGGTTGATCGGATCCGAAACTGCCCTCCACGTGTATTCGCCCCTGTTCCACCCAGGCAAATACAATAACTTTGTGGGCCAGGGCAGATGTACTGGACATCATAAGAACCAGGGCAATATAGGGTATTATTTTTCTCATTTATTTTCCATCTTTATGTATTGGTAATATTTCCGGATACACTTTTAACAAAAAAGTAACACAAAATCCGGTGATGATCCCCTCAATTACCATCACCGGCAGGTGGGCGGAAATGATGGCAATACAGGTTTTTAAAAAATTTTGGTCGGTAAACCACAGGGCCATCCCCAGGAGAAAACAAGAAAATACAATTGAAAAAAAACCGGCAGAAAAACCGGCAATAAAGGTCAGTCGTTCAGATTTACCCACCATGGGTAAAAATAAATAATGCACCAAAACAGCTGGCAGAGCCATGATCACGGTATTAACACCCAGGGCGGTTAATCCGCCATATTGAAAAAACAAAGACTGCAGCAACAGGGCTGTCAGGATGGCAGGAAAGGCTGCCATCCCCAACAAAAGCCCCACTACGCCATTTAAAATCAAATGCACGCTCACAGGACCGATATTGACATGGATCAATGAGGCAACAAAAAAAGCAGATGCCAGAATTGCCACGTGAACCATCTGGTCATAATTAATTTTTTTCAACCCGATGGTTGTACCCACAATGGTAATGACTGCACCGGCTGCCAATACCTGTCCAGATAAAACACCTTCAGAAATATGCATAATTTTATTTTTCCTGCCACGCTTCAAACTTTACCCAGATAACTGCCCCAAGCTCTATATCCTTTTTTTCACCATTGTGCATCATTTTTTTATCCGATGTGTTCAAGGCTGCAAAGCCCCACCACCCACAAACAGGTGCGCAATAGGAGAAAACTCCGTTTTGGTCGGCCTTTACGGTCTGGGTGACCATATAATCGGTGGGGGCAACAGCTGTTTTATGCTCATTGTAAAATTCTACTTCAACCTCGGCATATGGAACGACTTTTCCATCCAGCTTAACAATCCCCTGGAAAAGATTTCCTGCATACAAGCCAAAGGGCTTGGACAAGGGGATTATCTCTGTTTTTAACCCGAGTTCTTCATCCCAACCCGTATCACCTCCAAAGGCCGCTACAATGGTTTTTGTGGTGTGAACGATATAACAATCTTCAGCAGGTTCCCAATAGGCTGCAGGCTCCATGACAAAGGCATAGGCCCCGGGTCTTTTAACCAAATAATCCAGTGTCCACCCGGGTTTGTCCATAACGCTCAAGGGCGAAAGATTGCCGGTAAGATCTTGTTTTTTTCCGTCCTTTACCACATAAAAAGCCTTTGGTGACGAAAGTTCCATGCCGATCCCTTCAAAGGGGTGAGAAAAGGAAAGGGACAATTGTATCGTTCGGTTATCCTCCTGCATGATCATATTGTCCGAAGGAATCACCATCCCGTAATGGGCGAAACAATTGTTTGTGAAAAGAAATACCAGGGCAACCGTCAATAGGGCTGTATTCATCCGTTTAAATTTCATTTGTTCTCCTTTTAAAAGCAAAAAACCACAAAGGTTAAGACAAAAAAATGTACATGTTAACCTTCGTGGTTTTATTGATATCTTATTTTTTAATCCAGGTCCCGTCGGCATTCTGAAAGAATTCACCGGGGATAGCCCTTTGGGCAAGGGTAATGGCCCGCCGCTTTTCCACCAGATCAAGGGAGGTATTCTGCTGTTTTGCGATATGGGTGTAGATAGTTTTTCTGTCTTTGTTTTCATCTGATACAAGGGCCTTCTGACTCGTTTGCTCTGTGACAAAGGCAAGATATCCTTGATTGTTTTCCCCCACAATCCCCTGGGCTTTTAACGCAACAATGGCGGGCAGGCGCTGTTTCATCCGTTCTTTAATCCCGTCGGCCGTACAAGTTCCAATCGTTATCAATAGCCCCAAAAGAACCAGTACATTTACAACGAGTATTTTTTTATAGTTCATTTTTCCTCCTAATCTTGTTTTATTTTATCTTCAGCAGCGTCAATATCATTGAAAAAATTATCCAGGGCCCTGTCTACTTTTACATTTACATCAATGGTGATGTGAATGGGTTTAATCTCAACGGGCTTGAGCTCTACCTGGTGGCTGGATTGACAGCCTGCCAGGACAAACAGAACAAGAAACATCGGTGTGAGCCATAATCGTTGTGCCATACCCTCTCCTTTTATTAATTGAAAATATCATTTAGTTTATTACCAAATTTCAAGACCTGATTAAAGGGTAGTTTTAAATTCAGGTTCAGTTTAATTCCCTGGAACCTTGATCCGGGACTTGTTGCATCCACCCTGACAAAGGATCCAATCTCTTGTTGATATTCAAAAGGCAGCAGTTTGGCTGGCTTTCCATCCAGTTCTATCTTCATTTCCAGGGTATCCTCAAAGGTGTTCAGTTCAAGCTTGGCCCATTGATAGTCAAAATCTTTCAACGCCTCACGTGCCAGATCCAATTGGACAAATTCCGGTGTATCCATTGGAATACCGGCGGTGAGCGTTTTTGTGTTCTCGATCACTACCCTCCCCCCCTTTCCAGGCGTGGAGAACAAAAAACCCTTGTCAAAGGAAATATTGCCATTTGAATAGACCAGGGGGATTCTTCCGCTTAAGGTGCCTTCTCCCTCTGCATGGAAGGCGCCCATCTGTTTTAACAGGCTTGATAATTCAAGCCTGTCACAATAGAGGATCAAAGAAAGAACATTGTCTTTGCCTGGCAGGCGGATGGACTCGGTTGAGACCAAGCCGTTGCACCAGTTAAACCGAAGGTTTTCAAGATTGACAGATTTTCCATCTTCTACACTGAACCGCAACCTTGCAGTATCAAATTCAAACTGGTTGAGCTGAACCTTGTCAATGATCAGCACCTGTCCGGGGATTGATTCAGGTACCATAAGATCATTAAAATCAATGCTGCCTGCAATACCCTTGAGGGAAAGATTCATGTCCGGGAAAACGAGGTTTCCCCCGTCCATCATGACCGAGGCCCGGGATTTCACCCCATGGTGTTTATATTCAATGGTTCCCTTTGATGACACGTTTATCGAAGAATCTTCCCCCAGGGTTAATTTTGGCATTATTTTTTTTATGTGGGTCGGCATCAGCAGGAAGGGATCAATCATAAAATCGATCCTGGCAGACGGGTCCGGCCCCCAAACCTTCCCGTCAAAAACAAGATTAAAGCCGTCTAACCCCTTTATAGAGGCCTGACCCGCAAGAGTGACGCCCAAGATCTCACTTTGGGTGATACTCCCCGCAAGAGCGGCCGCAATTTTATTATCGTAGCTGATTTCATTGATCGAGAAGGACCCGGGCGTATTCTGATTTTTAAAGGGAAAGGTAAGAGGAAGTTTGGCATGGATGCCCAAAGCTGTCATTTTAAATTCAGTTGGTGCATTCTTTTTTGTGATGCCCCTTTTTCCCGAAAGCGCTCCCCCTGCGACATCTGTCGGTAACGCTTTAGAAGAAATTTCTATCCGGGGTAAATCGGTTTTTAAATCAAAGGCAAGTTTATTTGCCTTGTCTGAAAAATCGCCTTTAATCCCTGAGGTGAGCAAGAAATTTTTAACAAAAAGCCGATTGTTACCCTGGATTGCCGTGAGATGTTCACAGCCCAATAAAAAAGTTCCGGCCTGGCGAGTATAATTGCCTTTTAGTGTCAATAGAAGAGTGGAATTTTTAAAACGCATCTTCTGGGATTCACTGGTCAGAAATATTTCATTGGCTTCCCTGTTTTTGATTGTCAGGTCAAAGAAAGGAGACGTTGTTTCTTTCGGGTGGTATTTAAGAGAAAAGTCCAGCCCCAGAACGGGACGAAGGACGCCCAACAGTTCTTCTCCTTGATGGAGATCCGATCGCTGGGTTTTTTCCCGTCCAAGGGCAATATATTGATTGTCATACAAAATTTTTTCCACTGAAACAGTCCCGCCGATGGTCTCACTGTTAAAGGGAAACACAAGGGGAAACCTTGCATCTATGCCCATGGCCGATGTCTTGAACTCAGAAAGGTCTATCCTGGCATTGTTTATCCTAGTATCCAAATGAATCAAGGGATCCATTTGCTTTGTGACACCGGCCCTGCCCTTTAGTTTTAGCGTCATGATTTCTGCCTGGCCGGCGTTAGAGTGAAGTTTCATCCCGGACAAAGAGGATTGAATATCAAGATCAAGCCCCTTTCCTTTGTCTGAGAAATCCCCTTTTATTCCTGAATTGAGTGAAAAATTTTTAACTAAAAACGTTTTTTCCCCTTGGGTTGCCATGAGATTTTGACACCCCAATAAAAAGTTTCCGGTCTGGTGGGCCAGGTCTCCTTTTAATGAAAAGAAAAGATGGGGACGGTCAAAACGGATCCCCTGGGGGGACGTGACCAGGGAAATAGAATCAACGGCCTTGTTTTCGATTGTCAGATCAAAGACAGGTGAAAAATTTTCTTTTTGGGCCAGATTAAGATCAAAGCGCATCCCCAGGGCTGGTGAGAGGGACCCGGCCAGATCAAAGCCACCTTCAGCTGAAATTTTTCCGGCCTGGTTCCCCACAGAGGCGGTTAAATTTTTAATCTGTGTACCGGGTAGATTGGGAAGATCCAGTTTCACCGAAGACAGGGACAATTGCCAGTCGGCATCAATGGTTTTTAAAATATCAATATCAACAGGGCCTGAAACCCTAAAATTGTCAACCTCCGGCAAAAAGCCGGCCAGCACCTCCGGGTGAAAGGCTGTGGATTGGATTCTCACCATCTCTATACCAGAGGTTAAGTCCACTTCAATAAGGGTTTTAATGGTTTGGCCCAGGGGATAAAACCGGGCGTTCAGAACGACTTTTTTTTTCAAGGTGTCCAGGCGAGACAAAATTTCAAATGGGATTATAATTTTATCATTCACTCTTGTAATGGACAAGGCAGCATCTTTTAACACCGCCTGTTTGGGTAAAAAATCCAAAATAGAGTCCAGGTTAACCCATATGGAATCAGCCGAATTTTTATCTTTTTGGGCATCCTTATCCTTTTGGGCACTATTCTCCTTTTGGGCACTATTCTCCTTTTGGGCACTATTCTCCTTTTGGGCACTATTCTCCCCTTGGACATGATTGATGTTACCGGGGAATTTTTCTCCGTTGATATGCAATTGGTCATCAGCATCCATCTTTGCATAAAGGGTCAGTCCGGAAACGGTTATTTTTTCAAGCGCAACGTTTTTTAACCCCTTAAGGTGATATTGAAAATCTACAAGATCTGCAGACAGCATCTGCCCGACATGGATGCGGCTCACAAGGGTATGGGTCAACCCGATTTTTTCTATTTTGAATTCTATATCCGATGGGGTCAGCCCAAGGGGAAGCGTCTTAGGCAGGTGTCGCTGAATTAAGGGCTCAACAAGGGCTGTTTCAACTATAACTGGCAGGGCAAGAAACATTGCCTGTCCCATGAGCAAAAGAACCAGGAGCGCTAAACACAAATATCCCAACAAGGATTTAAATCGCATTTTTAATCTGAATGGTTAAAAACAGATCCCCCTTTTTATGGTCTGGAGTGGTTTTTCCCACACCGGCCAGACGCAGCCGTGTTCCTCGTTTAACACCGGGTGGAATCGTCACCTTGTACAGGGGATTGTAAAATCCCCTTGGAATACTAACCATTTTTTTGGTACCGGTCAACGCTTCCAAAGAAGAGACTTCCATCTGCCCGTAAAGGTCAAGACCAAGATCTCTGGAGAGGGTTTGGACAACCTGAAATTTGGGGGTCGTTTTTTTTTGGGTAAATTTATTGAGTCTCTCCCGGGTGCCGGTTTCAGGTATTAGCTGATTCAACTTTACCAGGGCAATACCGGCAAGAAATCCGCCTATATGAGCCCACCAGGCAATGCCTGCTCCTGATCCGCTGCCGGCGGCATTTAAAAACTGCATCAAAAACCAGAACCCAAGAAAAATAAAGGCGGGTATTTCAAGAATCCAGGGAATGATAATTATGGGAATCAGGGTTAGAATTTTAGATCTGGGGTACAATAAAAAATATGCCCCCATGACCCCGGCAATGGCCCCGCTTGCCCCAATGGTCGGCGCAAGGGAGGTGGGGTTTAACAGAAAATGGAAACCGCCGGAAATAAGGCCGGAGAGAAGATAAAACCCGATGAATCGCAAAGATCCGAAATGGGCTTCAATATTGTCCCCAAATATATATAAAAACCACATATTCCCTAAAAAATGCCAGAAACCACCATGAAAAAACATATAGGAGAACAAGGAAAATATTTTATTGAACAGGGAAAAATGACGGGACAAATCCCAGACGGTATATTTCCCCGGTACCAATCCATAAATATAAAAAACAGCTTGATTGTTCAACCCCAGTTGAAGTTGATATAAAAATACCAAAAGGGTTACTCCCATAATGGCATAGCAGGCAATGGGGATGCTGTTGGTGGGCTGGTTGTCCCGAAGGGGGATCATTTAATAACCTTAAGGCAATAATGGGTTTCAAAAAATTGCTTCAATGATTTTACAATCTCCATTACCCCGTCTTCTATGGTAAAGGTGATGGGATCTTTTCCCTGGCGTAATTGGTTGAAAAGTGCTTGGTTCCCGGAATCCAACCCCAGAAGAAGTTTTATATAATCCAGCCATCCAAAATAGAGAAACTGGATCTTTTCTTTAGGAAGTCTGGCAATAAATGTTTTTGTTTTAAGGGGCAGTTCCCGGGCAATCAGCTCAATGGCCTCTTGTTTGGTCTTTGGGAAGGCCTCTTTAACACAAATGTTTGGAACAAGGCCTCCTATGGTTTTTTCTTCCGGGGAATCCAGAAACATCATATACACGACAGCTTCAAGAATGGATTTTACATCAAAATAAATCCCGGGGTCAATACTTGCCCGGGGCCCTGCCACATTTAAAATCTCAATTTGATTTTCCAGGAGAAAAGAATGCAGAATAATGGCGGCTTCAAAGGAATCATTATCGGCAAGATCAATATGGCAATTGGGCTTTTGCGCCACATTTGCAAATACAAGTGTTAACTCAGATCCTTTGGTAAGCCGCCCCCTTGACAAGATGACAGTGCCCTGGGAGTCCTGGATATTTCGCTTTGTCCTATTGGGGTAATCCGCGGTGTCCATTTCCCTTAGCTGGTATTTTAGGGGCAAGGGTCCTGATTCTGTTTTTCTCCCTTTGGGAATCCAACCGCCATGGGGAATGCCTAATTTGATGGCAAGATCAATTGCTGCACGATCAGCTCCTGTCTGCCCACCTGAAATAATTTTCTTTAACATATAAAAATCCTGGGGTTTATTTAAAAATTCCTTTTTTATAATACCAGTAAAGAGTATAAGTTCAATACTATTTTAAGTTTAACCTGGGATATAGTGTCGATCAAATGAATATACCGTCCAAAGAGGAATGTTTCCGGCTAATCCATAGAATGGAGATGATGGATCATATCATTGACCACTCCATCATGGTCAGCAATGTGGCCTTGTGTCTTTGCCGGTTCCTGGGTGAAAAATTTCCCCTTAATATTGCAGAGGTCCGTTCTGCCGCCCTTCTCCACGATATCACCAAGACAAGAAGTTTTACCACAGGCGAAGTTCATTCTGAAACCGGCGGTCTACTCCTTACGGAAATGGGATATCCTGAAATTGGAGATATTATCCGCCAACATGTTATGCTGGATACCTGCTCCCTTGATGCCCCTGTATCGGAACCAGAAATTGTCAATTATGCCGATAAAAGAGTTTTACATGATCAGGTTGTTTCCCTGGAAAAACGCTTGGAATATATTCGCGTCAGATATGGATCCAAACCCGAATTCAAAGACCGGATTCAACTCATGTGGACCGAGACCGTGGCGCTTGAACAAAAGCTGTTCAAACAACTTCCCTTTGAACCGTCCCAGTTATCAGATTTGGTATTGCCCATCATTAAGAAATAATCGTAAAAAGAATAGTAAAATCAGTCTACAATATAGCATTGCACCAGATTGAACAGATCATTTATGGCAAATGGTTTTCCCAGGAAAGCGTCTGCACCGGTAAGTTCCGCTTTTTTTTCATTTTCACCCTGCCCGGACATGATAATAAAAATTTTATCAGGGGATTGGTGTTTTATCTTTGCCATGAGTTCAAATCCACCCCTATCCATATCAACATCACAAATGACCATATCGGCATCGTTGTCATCTTGAAGATATTGCCATGCCAGATCACCGGTTTCAAAGGCTAAAACTTCCCGATTCACGCAATAGCTTAACGCATTTACCATCAACTCCCGGATTTCAGAGTCATCATCCACCACCATAATTTTAACATTTTGAATAATGGATTTTACCTCCTCAAAGGATTAATGCCCCACAGGATTAATGCCCCACAGGATTGGCGCCCCACAGGATTGGCGCCCCACAGGATTGGCGCCCCACAGGATTGGCGCCCCACAGGATCGGAGCTCCACAGGAGTGACAGCATCAGGCGGCCATCAGCACATCATGAAACAAGGACAAATCCTGGCTGGGGAATGCAATTTGAGTGATCATTTCGATATTATCGAGAACCGCTTCCCGGCGGTGAACCCCCAGAGGATAATCTTCGCATATAATGGCTGTTGCCATGACACTTAATAACTTAACCCGTTCCTTAAAAAGATGGGAAGATGCCCTGCCGATAAATGAAAAGTTTACCCTTGGAATTGCCTTAAAAACACTGCTGGCTGTTTCCAAGCCTGCCTTTTTTCTAAAATCCCCTCCAGGGTATCCCTTAAGCTTTGCCTTTACCATCACAATCAACAGATGAAGACGCATACGGAAAAGCTGAGTGTCATCCCTATTTTCTTTGCTGATATGTGTGGAACCGAATCGTTTCATAGCCTGTTTTTATATCATAGCGGGGTAAAAATTCAATGGCTTTTATCTGGCCAATGGTTGAAACCTGCTGGCACAAGAGTCCAATTCACTGATAATAAAGGAAATTTTATTTTTTATTTTACGAATCTTTTCCTGCTGAGTGATTTTCTCACTTTGCTTCAAGGAAAAAAGTATTTCCATATCTTCATTTAAAGACTCGTACAAGGCAAACCGCTGATGAATTTTCTCCTTAAAATCTCTGGTGACGGCCTGGATCAGGGGCATGAAATAAAGGGTATTCAATTGATCATGATATTGGTTTATCTGGTGCTGAATGGAGACGAGACTTTCTCGTTTGATTCTCAGGGCAGCCTTGTCAAATCCAGGCGTAAAAGAAAAGCGAGACTGTTTATTCAACAAAGAGGAAATGAACTGGGCAATGGATTGAAGTCCCAGGCCTGTTAAGGCATTGGCGCGTATTTTAGTGGTATATCGTGGTGTAAAGATGGTTTCAGGCAGTTCCAGTCCTAAAATTTTTTTAATTCCCTGGATATCCACCGCCTTGATGAAACCGGGATCTTTTTTTAACAATTGGTCTGATACTTGTTGGGAAAATTGGGTGGAAAAAAAATCGTTTTCCGGGTCCTTATTTTCCGGGTTCTGGGGATACCTTAATTTTAAAAAATCGATCTGGTAGGAATTGAGAAGAGATTGGAAATACGCGAAGATTCTGTCCTCCTGGGCTTCAATCAATTTTTTTAGTTCCGGAGCGATTTGTTCCAGGGCAAATAAATCAATTTTTTGTTTAAAGTCCTGGAACATCAGGTATAAAATTTGTTTGAAACCCGATTCTTTGATCAAGGACCGATAGGGGGCCGCATCAATGGGCGTCAGTTTTATAAAATCCTGGACCTGTTTACCGATATGAATTGAATCCCGGGCAAATGCTTTTTTTAAATTTAGCTGAATCTCTTTTACCAGGCCTCCCACAGCTCCTTGGATTGAATTGTCCACAATGGACTTGAGCCGGGATGCATTTTCACTGATTTCCTTCAGGTGGCCCCTGGTTTTTTTTTCACCCTCCATGTCTGCACAAAGAACCTCAAAAACGATATCTGCCTTTTTGTTCATTTCATCTGCCATCATCCGGATTCGTTCCAGAGGATTGGACAACAGCAGATCAAAATAATTTTTTTCCAATAAATGAGCAAGTTCTTGATGAAAGGAAAGGCTGTTGGTATTGCAGTAATCCATCATTTTCTTATCTTCTATCCAAAGGTTTAACCGTTTGGCATCCCTTTTGGGCAGGCGGGACCCCATGGCCTGGAAGAGGGTCAATAAAGCTGAAAATGAATAGACCACAGGTTCAGGGGTCAAAAATTTAAGTTCATGTCGAATTCTTGATTCAATATGGACCAGATCCGCAAGGTTCTCGTGTTCAGTTAAATCACAATTGTTCACAAACAATATATTTTCAATCAGCCCCAGTTGTTTTATTTTTTTTAAAAACCCCATGTCCGATTGGCGAAGACCGATTCTGGAGCTGATACAATAGACAATGAGATTGGCCGATTCCATATAGTTGATAACCTGACCCAGATGGGCCGGATCAGTTGAGTCCGCCCCCTGACAATCTGCAATTTCGACATTGGGGTCAATGGTCTTGCCAAAAACGCTCAGGCAGATATCTTTGACATAAAAGGCCATGGCCGGATTGGATGTAAAGGATTTGTAGTCTTCAAATGATTTGGATGAAAATAAAATCGTCCCCCGGTCTGCACCGACGATATCCTTGCATGCTCCATATCCGTCAAGGGCGTTTCGGATCAAAAGGGGTTCAGGCCGTATGCCGGCACTTGTGACGGGGAAGCGTTTAACAAGGGTGTCATATACCCCTGCAAGATAGGCCCGGTCTTTTTTTCGTCTAAGATCAAAGGTGTCACTGATATTAGAACAACTGATGCCAGGTCCCTGTCCTTCATCTGGAAACAGATCCAATGTTTTTTTGATGGCCCCATTAATGTCATCCCAGGATTTGAGCGTAAGGGCGGCTTCATTTTTTTTACCCTTACGGATTCGCGTGGTAATGGAGGTCACAACCCCTGCCCCTCTTTTTACCAGTTCTTTGCCAGCCAGAGAATTTATAAAGGTGCTTTTACCGGATTTAATCACCCCGACAACCGCAATCTTGATGAGGCCCGACTGAATATGGAGGGGGATTTGCCGGCAATTTTCCCGATAGGCTGCCAGAAAATCATTATCCCCTGGGGATATTTCTTCCATCATCGCAATCACAGCGAGGGTATCTGCGGTAATGGTGTCCATGGTCTGTGAATGGGCGGTTTTTATTGTCATAATAGGGGTGGGGGAGTCAATAAATCAGCATCATTGCGCGTTCATATTTAACATCCGAGCTGGTTGAAAACAAGAGATCCTTTGAAAGGTCACAGGTGAGCCATGCGCTGTCATGGAGTTCATTATCCAGCTGCAGTGGCCCCCAGCCGGCGCACCCCAGTATGATCATAAACGATTTGGGTCCTTCCTGGACGGCAATGGCTTCTAAAATATCCCTGGAATTGCTCAGATGAAGCCAGTCGTTTACCTGAAGACTTTCGTTCCAGGAAAAAGGAGGTCCATGTAGCACAAAAACACCACTGGGCTGAACAGGTCCACCAAGATAGATATTCAACTTATCCACGCTGGCATTGCAGTCAATGTTCAGATCTTCAAACAATTCCCTGCCCGTAAGCAGGGGATGAACTTTATTGACAATAAATCCCAAAGCGCCTGAATCATTGTGCTCGCACATGCAGGTCACTGTTTGTGAAAAATTAGGATCCGGAAGCCCCGGCATTGCCAGAAGAAACTTGCCCTTCACGCTTTCAATAAGTTCATCGCTCATACACCCGCTCCGTATTTATCCGTACATTCCAATTCCTGGTACACGTATATCAGTTAATTGAGTAATCTTAAATAGTTTTGATTGATTTGCAATACTTTTATTCCCAGAGACAAGATTTTTAAAAGATTACACAAACCCTGTGATAAATGGTTATGGCCTATCCTCTTTTCTGCCATATACATCCTCAAACCGGACAATATCATCTTCCCCCAGATAAGAACCGGACTGCACCTCAATCAATTCCAGGGGAATGGTTCCGGGATTTTCCAGTCGGTGAACCGTGCCAAGGGGGATATAGGCTGATTCATTTTCCAGGAGCATAATTTCCTGATCCCCTTTGGTTACAATTGCCGTACCCGAAACAACGGTCCAGTGTTCTGCACGGTGGTAATGCTTTTGCAAAGAAAGCTTTGCACCGGGCTTGACCGTGATGCGTTTCACCTGATAGCGCTGGGACTGGTCAATGGTTTCATAGTTACCCCAGGGGCGGTAAACCCTTCGGTGGGTGACAGTTTCTTTTCTTTTCTTTGCCTTGAGCTGGAGAACAATTTTTTTAACCTCCTGAACCCGGTCCCTGGGAGCGACCAGAACGGCATCGGAGGTTTCAACTATGACAAATTTTTCAAGGCCCACCGCAGCCACCAGACGGCTTTCTGAATGAATATAGGAATCCTTCACATCCTGGGTTAAAATGTCCCCCTTGAGCACATTGTGCTCTTCATCCTTGCTACCTGTCTGCCACAGGGCATCAAAGGATCCCAGGTCATTCCAACCGGCATCCAGGGAAATCATAATCCCTTTATCGGTTTTTTCCATGACGGCATAGTCAATGGAATCTGCGTCAATTTTTTCAAAGAGTTCCCTGTTAATTCTAAAAAAACCAAGATCCTGAGTTCCCGCTGCCATCACCTGCCGGCAACGCTTGAGCATGTCCGGAGCATATTGTTCCAGTTGGTCAATAATGACGGATGCCTTGAACATAAACATGCCCGAATTCCAGCAGTATTCCTTTGATGCAACATATGCTTGGGCATGTGCATGATCCGGTTTTTCTACAAAGCACTCAATTTCACAGGCGTTGGAAGTGCTATCAATCCTCTTTCCTTTTTTAATATAGCCATAACCGGTTTCAGGTGATACCGGGACAATCCCGAATGTGATTAAAAACCCTTGTTCAGCCAAGGCATTGCCCTGGGATATTTTTTCATGGAAATGAGGGAGATCTTCAATGACATGGTCTGCCGGCAGGACCAGCATAACCGCGTCCTCTCCTTTCTCAAGCAGTTTTATGGCAGCCAGGGCAATGGCAGGGGCCGTATTTCTCCCAATGGGCTCCAAAATAATAGAATGGGGTTTGATTTTGATTTGCTGTAATTGTTCGGCTGTCATAAACCGATGGGCCTCGTTGCATACCACCACAGGGGCTGCCAGGTCATCAATGTTCTCAAGCCGCATCAGGGTATTTTGCAGCATGGTATTTTCATTGTAGATATCAATCAATTGTTTGGGATACAGTTCTCTGGAAAGCGGCCATAACCGCGTACCTGATCCACCTGCCAGGATTATTGGAACAATCATAAATACTCCTAAAATAAATGGCATTTAATATGCCCATTAAAAATACGTACTATAATTATAGGTGTGGACAAAAATCCTGGGACCTGTTTATTTTTCTGCGGCGTAAAGATTGATGCACAAGCCCTTTTCGACTTCATACCGGTTACAGGAGTTCAGGGTAAACCCACAGGTCGAAAGCCAGCCGTTGATCTGTTGTTTTTCAAAGCCCAACCAGGATCCGCCAATGATGTCCTTGATATTTTCCTGGTCATGTTTTTCAAAGTCTGCCAGTAAAAAAAGCCCCCCGGGTTTAAGCACCCGAAAAACTTCATGTATGGATTTTTCCGGTTCAAAAATATGGTAGAGGACCATACTCATAATCACAATACTCACTTCCTGATCCTTCATGGGAAGGTTTTCAAGCTCTCCCAAACGAAGGTCAATGGCGTTCAGGCCTGGCAATTTCATTCGGGCCTGTTCGAGCATTTCCGGAGAACTGTCCACGCCAATTAGCTTTTTTTTGTTCTCCGGGAAAAAACTGCCCAGCATCTCTCCTGTGCCGCAGCCCAGATCTGCAACCGTGTCCCCCAGGGCCATTTGTTTTAAAACCCCATTTAAATCAAAAGCGCCCAGAACTTCCTTTTTTAACCGATCCCATTGGGGGGCCACGGTTCTAAAGAATCGTTTGGTTCTGTTTTTTCGAAGGGTAATGCTTTGTTTTGCCCGTTGCAGATCCATCACACAGACCGTCTCTTGTTCAAGACGGGAACAGGCCAGGTTGATCAAGGACAAGGAGTCCCCGGCCTTATTGGCGGCGTAATAGATAAAACTGCCATCCTTTCGTAACACCAGTAACCCGGCTTCCAGCAAAATTTTCAAATGGCGGGACACCCCGGACTGAATCATATCAACAATGGAAACAATTTCATTTACGTTGAGTTCATACTGATTGAGAATATTTAATAGCCGGAGCCGTGTTGGGTCAGAAAGTGCTTTGAACTGTTTTATAATTTTCATAAAATATTTTTGGATCTTTTATTTAACGGACAAGACCGGGCATTCAGCTTGGAGTATAACGACCTGGGCCGTTGATCCGAAAAGAAGTTTTCCCATTTTGGATCGACTTTTTACCCCGATGATAATTTCATCAACCCCTTTTTCAATGGCAAAATTAACAATGTCTTCTCCGGCTTCAAGTCCTCTGATCAAGAGATGTGTTTTGCAGGTGATACCGTTTTCATCAAACTGTTTTTTGGCTTTTTCCAGGTTTTCTTCAGCCGTTTGAACCTTTGACTGTTCGGACTTTCCTCCTCCAACCATTGAGGTGACAATCAGCACTTCCCCTTTAAACGCCTTTGCATGGGTCAGGGCAATCTTCAATAGATCTTCTCCAACATTAACGCCCTTGTATCCAACCAGAATTTTCATGTTTTCCCCTCTTTTTTAGTATCAATGGATATAAATTTTAAAATTTAATAGACGTAAATAATACATAAAAGATTTAAACGTCATTCACAAGGGTAAAAAATGCATGTTTGAAAGATAAAATAATTTGAGTCCAAATGGAATTACTAGGGGGGTAGTAAACAATCTTTGGCAATTAATAAAAAAGATCATTGAAAAAAAAGAAGATTGAATGTTAAAAGAAGGAAAAGAATCCTAAATTATCCAGAGGACAATATATGAACCGCCTTTACCGTAACGCCTTGATTATCGTTTTTATTTTTTTCATTGCAGGGTGCTCTTCTGATCAGGAAAAAGCCGAAAAATTCATGAAGGAAGCCAATACCTATTTTGCACAACAAGATTATAACAAAGCCAAAATCCAGGTAAAAAACGCCATCAACCTGAGTCCTGAATCCATTGAAGCATATACCCTTCTTGTCCAGACTAACCTGAAACTTAAAGATGCCCAGGAGGCATTTTCCGCCCTTTTACGGCTTGAACAATTAGACCCGGATAACCTTGAGACAAAAATTCAGCTGGCCTCCTTTTACCTGCTTGCCAAAAAAAGAATTGAGGCAGAAAAAAAAATTGAGGAGGTGCTTGCTAAAGATCCAGACAATATTCAAGGTCTCTATCTCCATGCTGGAGCCCTTGCCAGTAAAAAAGAAGATATTGAAACGGTCAAGCAAGTCTATGTTAAAATCCTTGAACTTGATCCGAAACAATCAAAAGCCATGGTGGTTCTTGCAAGAATATACCAGGCCCAGGGGAAATTGGACCAAGCAGAAAGCTATATCAAAAGAGCGGTTAAAGTGGCGCCGGACAATATCGCTTTATACAAAACCTTGTTCGGGTTTTATCTGTCCCAAAAAGATCTTGATTCTGCTAAAAATGTTCTTAAAGACCTTATCTCGCAAAGACCTGATGAGGTTGAACCCCGGATTATGCTGGGCAATTTTTATGCGGCCCAGCAGGAAAATGAACAAGCGGAAACAGCCTTCTTAAAAGCCGTTGATTTGGGGCCTGAAAACGTTACCCCCCATATGATGATTGCCAGATTCTATAATTCGATTGAACAACCCCTGAAGGCTGAAAAATTCATTAAAGAGGCATTAAAAATAGATCCCGAACATGTGGGGTTGAAAATAGCCTATGCCGATTTTTATTTCATCCATCGAGACATCGAAAATTCCAAGAAATTAGTGGATGAAGTCCTGGCCAAACGACCGGACTATATTCCAGGCAAGCTGCTAAAGGGAAAGCTTTTTGCCTATGAAAGAAAACTGGATGAAGCCATTGCCATATTCCAATCCCTGGTCAAGGAAGAGCCGGAATCTGCCTTGTATAATTTTCTTTTGGGATCTGCACTCCTTGAAACGGGTAAGGCGCAACAGGCATTGCCCTATTTTGCCAAAACGCTGGAAAAAAACCCCAGGCATTTCAAGGCCAGGCTCGTGGTGGCGGATCTTCACTATCGAAACAAGGATTATTTCCTTGCTGAGTCAGAGGTAAAAAAAGCCCTTAATGTGATGCCCAAAAATTACAATGCGCTTCTTTTACTGGGAAATATCCATGCAGCACAAAAGGACTATGATACGGCACAAACGCTTTTTAAAGAGCTTACCCAGATGGACCCTGGGAATCCAGCCGCTTATTTCAGGCTGGGAAATGTCCATCTGCAAAAAAAAGAGCCGGAAGCAGCCCTTGAAAACTTTGAGATAGCCTTGAAAATAAATCCCAACCTCATGGATGTATTCACCAATATCATCAGTTTGTATGCCTCCCAAAAAGAGTACAAAATTGCCCTTGACAAATGTGATGCTCATCTTCAAATGGTAGAGGACAATCCTGTTGTCACTTCAATTGTATTAAACCTGAAGGGCAATCTCTTGCTGGCAACAAAAGCGATGGAATCGGCAAAGAAGACCTTTAAACTTGCCATTGAAAAAAATTCTCAATTTATTGCGCCCTATCTTGCCCTGGCACGAGTCTATAATTTTGGAAAGGAAGGCGAAAAGGAACTCCAAATTTATAAGGATCTCATTAAAAACAGGCCGGATCAGGCCGGACCTCACAGCTTTATTGGCACACTGTACGAAAAAATGGGAGAGCCGGCCCTGGCAGAAGAACATTATAAAAAAGCACTTGCCATCAATCCAGACTATATCCCGGCCATGAACAACCTGGCCTTTTTCTATACCGAGCAGGACAGGGAGCTTAATACCGCTCTTGAATTGGCCCGGAAAGCCAGGGAAATTGCAGGAGAGATCCCCGCTGTCATGGATACATTGGGCTGGGTTTATTATAAAAAGCAATTATATGACAACGCCCTGTTAGAGTTTAAAAACTGTATTGAACGAGAGCCAAATAATCCTGTCTTTCATTATCATCTCGGACTTGCCTACAATAAAAAGTGGGACTATGCCAATGCTGAAACAGCCTTGAAAAAAGCCCTGGAACTTCAAAATGATTTTGACGGAGCCGACGAAGCCAAAAAAATTCTTGCGCAGATGTAACGTCTAATAAATTTTAAATCGTATAAGACGACGTAAGTTCAGGACTATTTTTAAGAGAAGGTTAAATTGATTGTCAAGCAAGAGAAAAAATTTCATAGCAAGCAAGGCAGATAAATATAGAGCTTTGTTTTATATTGGATCTGAAACCGGCAAACGGATTTTTTTTTATGGTGCTTTTCTGACCCTGCTTTTTCTTTGTCTTGCCTTGTATAACCCTTCTTTTTTTTCTTACCTTGAAAACAAACTATATGACACCCTGGTTGATTCCGTTGAATATCAGGGTCCCCCGCTTCCCCTGATCGTGGATATTGATGAAAAAAGTCTGGCCGCTTTGGGACAATGGCCCTGGCCGCGGTATCAAATTGCCAGATTGTTAAGATTAATTTCAGATGCCGGGGCTGCCAGTATCGGTGTGGATATTCTCTTTCCGGAACCTGACAGGACCTCGCTTAACCGGGTCAAGCAGGCGCTTTTAATGGAACTTGGCATCAGGCTTAATCTGGATAATATCCCTTATCAGTTTCGGGATAATGATGTTTATCTCTCCAACACCCTTATTCAGGGACCTTTTATTCTGGGATATAAATTCTTTTTTTCCGGAACCGGTAATATATCCAAGGCGCCTGTTCCATTGGATCTTATTTTTTTAAACACACCCGGATCAACACCCAAACAAATCAGCCTGTATAGGGCAAAAGGGACCATAGAATCTCTTCCGGAATTTTCCAAGTCCATGGATGGAGCAGGTTTTGTCAATGTCCGCCCCGATGCCGATGGTGTTATCCGCCGTATGCCTCTTTTAATCGAGTTTAACGGTAAAATTTATCCAAGCCTTGCTCTGGCCTCGGTCATGAAGGCAAAGGATATACAAAAAGGGGTACTCAAGGTGTCGGACACGGGAGTGGAAGCGCTTTACCTGGATGACACAAAAATCCCCCTGGGCCCGAAAGGGAACCTGCTCATACGATACAGGGGAAAAAAAAGATCCTTTGATTATATCTCTGCCGTTGATCTGTTAAACGGCCAGGTGGATGTAAGAAAAAAGATAGCCAATCGCGTCGTTTTTGTGGGAACCTCTGCAACCGGCCTAAAAGATTCATATACCACCCCCTTTGATACACTTTTTCCCGGAGTCGAGGTGAATGCAACCGTGGCGGATAATATTCTTAACAATATGTTTTTGAGTCGTCCTGCATGGTCCAGGGGGGTTGAAATATTTGTCACATTGATCAGCGGCGTCCTGGTTTCTTTTGTCCTTGCCTTTTCCACTCCTTTAATCTCCCTTGTATTCCCGGGACTAGGCGTACTTTGTCTGTGGATAGGGGCCCTTGCAATGTTCAAGACAGCCAATATGTTTTTTTCACCTTTATATCCCTGGATAACCCTTATCGGGTGTTTTGCAGTCCTCAGTTTGTTACGGTTCCGTATGGCAGAAAAAGAGTCCCAGAAACGGGCCGGACAAATTCATCGCATTGAAAGCGAACTCAATGTAGCCAGGGAAATACAGATGGGGGTTCTTCCCAAGGTGTTTCCGCCATTCCCGGATCAGGACTTTGTGGATCTGTTTGCCGATTATATTCCGGCAAGGGAGGTGGGCGGAGATCTCTATGATTTCTTTTTCATGGATGAAGACCATCTGTGCTTTACCATTGGAGATGTCTCAGATAAAGGTGTCCCCGCTTCTTTGTTCATGGTGATTACCCGGACCCTCATAAAAAATATGGCATCGTTTTGCAGTTCACCCGCCGATTTGATGATAAGGATTAATAATATCCTTTGTATGGATAATCCCAGGGCCCTTTTTGTCACCCTTTTCATTGGGATTCTCAACCTTAAAACCGGCAAGGTGACCTATGCCAACGGCGGTCATAACCTGCCGGTTATATTTTCCGCCAAACAAGGAATCATTTTTAAACGAGGGATCAGCGGACCTGTGGTGGGTGCCATGGAAGAACTTGTCTATACCGATTTGTCATTCACCCTGGAACCCGGAGACGGGATCTTTTTATATACCGATGGGGTAACCGAGGCCATGGATAAAGAAAAGAAGGTTTTTTCCGATGACCAATTGCTTCAGGTTTGCAGCGGCCTTGGAAAAAAATCTCCCACCCAGATTGTTGGGGCGGTCTTAAGCCAGGTCAAGCTTCATGTGGGAACTGCGCCCCAATCCGATGATATCGCAATCATGATGCTTCGTTTTTGCAAATTTAAAAATAATTAACGGCTTGGAATTGTTTGAAATACCCTTGGAATCTCTAAATTTAGATATTGACATCCCCTCTAATTGCCGTTACTTGTATATGATATGGATTACTGGTTGGTCAAATTTCAAATGGAGTACATTCAAACATTGGTTTTTTTCAGATGAAACACATCATAATCGGGCTGTTCGCAGTCTTATTTTTAATTGTCCTAACCAGCAGCACCATGGCAGCGGAAAACCCAGCAGGGAAAATACACCGAATGGAAGGATCCGCCGTGATAGTCCGCCAGGGGAAAATAATGGAAGGCCTGGTCAATACAACGGTTTATCCGTCGGATGAAATTAAAACCGGTCCTGACAGTCTTATAGAGCTTATTTTGCAGGATGGTTCTTCCCTTCACCTGGGACCGGACAGCAGCCTTGATCTAATCCAATATAAATTCAGTCTTATGGAAGACAATCCCTCTTTTATCGCAAGGATGGCAAAGGGAATATTCGTCTATATTTCCGGTGCTATCAGCAAACTTCATCCCGGATCTGTAAAGTTTGAAACCCCAGACGGAACAGTTGCCATCAGGGGAACAAAACTGGTGGTAGCAGTTATTGAACCCACCGCAACTCCAGGTGTTGCCGGAAAAACCACCCTGGTTCTTTTAAGGGATCCCAATGGCAATGTTGGTCAGGTCGGTTTTTCCAACGATTACGGCCAGAGCAATTTAGATCAAGAAAGTTTTTCCATAGCAGCAAATCAGGGCAAGGCCCCTCCATCCCAGGTTTTTATGGACAACGCCACTCTGGAGCAAATGGTCCCGCAAAATTTAGTCCCCGTTGTTTTTGAAAATTATTCACCGCCCCTGCCCTATACCGAAGCAGTTGAATCCTTGATGGACCAGGGTACTTTTTTTATCCCCCAGCAGGCGCAGGGCAATTCTTTTTCCAAATCCATCCCTTCGACACAATAGAATTTATACTTGCCGCGATCGGGGAACACCCCAACATCATAATAGAAAATTATTTGCCGTATTTTGTGTGTCAGACCAAGAATCGAAGCACACCATAGATGCTAATCAAAAAAAGCACAGCTCCCCCATACAGCCATAGCGGTGAAATAAAATATTTCATGGTACCGACTTCTTCCGGAAAAATGCTGGTTCCTTCCATGGGCTGGATGGTTATTTTTTTTTCCAGTTTGTCCATGTATTTATTGATCCGGACCGGATCATCCACATATTTTCCCTGGAATCCGTGCTTGAGGCAAAAATAATTGACTTCAAAAATAAACTGGGAGGTCTGGGGTTTTCTCAGGAGGCTGTCCAGGCTGTCATAAAAGAGTTCCCCTCCGTTATCCACCTCATAGAGTTCTTTTTGGAGCAAGGGCCAGGTCAGATGTTTCTCCTTGAAAAATTTTGCCTGAACCTGTTCATCAAAATAGACCACCAGGGGAAAAAGAATCTGGTAGGATTCCTGTTCCGACAGATATCCCAGAAGATTTACCCGCAGTTGATCAAAGCCTTCCCTTATTTCGGACCTGGCCTTTACAAGATCTCCTGGTTCATAGGAACCGTCGGGTGAAAGCTCCGTGCCTGATGTGGGAGCTGTCTTCAGCCGGTCGAAGGATAAGGCCGCCTGATCAAAAAGGGATTGAATTGCTTTCCAAAGTTCTGTTTCCATTTTTTTCCTTTTTATTTACCAGGCTATTGCCTATTTTCTTAAAGTTGAGAGGACTTAAACAGAATCCATTTTCATCCGGGTTTCAATAACGGCTTCTGAAATCCATGCATCAAGGATTTTTCCGACCTGTTCCGTAAAAGTTTTAATCAGGGGGATGATTCCCGATTCACAGGTTTTGAAAAGAAGGTAATAGACCAGCTTTAGCCCGCCATTTGCGCCCATTCCATGGGGAACCTGTTCAACCCGGATACCATAGAAAAAATCTTTTACAGGCTTAAAGTTTCCCTGCCAGACACTGCCGAACATCTCAAGCAGGGCCATAATATCTTCATAACTGAGCATGGCCTTATTTTTGATGGTGAGTAAATGCATGAACCCGTCCATGTTTTCCTGGAAACGGTTTTCCCCGTGCAAGACATGGTTTTCACACAGATCCCAGTTAACCCCGGCAATATCACGGCTGTAGGGCTGTGCCGTCAGTTGCTGGGAGAGCGTCTTTGAAAATCCGGGCTGGTGCCATAATGCTTCCACAACAATGGTGACAGGTTCCAGAAAGGCTTTTGAATAATGCAGTTTGAGCCAGTATCGTGTTTTGTTCTCTTTGTCTGTTGTCTGCTCAATTTCATAGGAACCTTCACCGCCGGACAAAATCCCGGCCCGCAAGGGCACCATACCACCGTTTTCTACCTTATAAACCCCCCCCACGGATTGGAGTTCATAGCCCTGGGCCGGTTCGGGGTGACGGATGAGAAAGCGTTCCTTTGTGCCGTCATAGAGGAATGGTGATGTGGCTTCTTGGGTAAGGTTTTCCATGGGAACCGTGTGCAGGCGGAAAATATCCTTGTTGATCACTATTTTTTTGGGCCAGGTCGGGTCCAGATCCAGGCAAAGGGTAAACTTTTTCCAGGCCTGTTTTCTTTCCGGAACATCAATGGTCATGAACAGTTCCTGGTGGGGAAAATGGAAAAAGAATCTTGCTTTTTCCAGGGGGTGCCTCTCTTTTTTACCCATTTTTATCTCTTCGGGATCATTTCCGAATAAAAGATCGCAGGGAATCCCTTTTGAACATTCATCGGCTTTTTGGTCAAACACAAGAGAGGCATTTGTCAGATGGGTCTTTAAGGTATCAAACACCAGCAAAGATGCCTGGTAGTTATTGAGATGATCGACGTTCAGCCGGATCCTGCCGATGGTGTCGGTGCGCTCATACATGGATTCAATGGTGATCAGCAGCCGAAATCCCCTGGGGCGCAGCAGCAATTTTGTCTGGGTCAAGGAAATGGGAAGGATGCGTAACTCCTTGAGGGTCCTTAGGACTGCCGCATTTCCTTTTTTTGGGGAAACCAGAATCCGGGTAGCCTTGGGAAGAACAGCTGTTTCGGAAAATTGTCCCGTGGGCAGGGCCTGGACCATTCCCATGACGGGCAGGGGAACCAGAAGAAAGGGGAAGAACTGCTGGAAGATTCTAAGCCTGGAAGACAGAATATTGTTCATTCCTGCCATGTGGGTCCGGGCAGAAAAAAAGGCAAGGGCCTCCACAAGCCGTTTGACATCCGGGTCATCCCGGTCCAGGGAGGCTGAGGGGTGCCGTGCCGCATATTCCATGCGAAAGCTTTCCAGTTCATGCATCTCCTCTAAAAATGCCCGGTATAATTTTTCATCCATCTGCATGGTTTTATTTGTTCCTGCTATCCAATTTTAATCAAAGCGCCTGCGATAGTTGCCAGCGCACTGCCTTCCAATGTTGTCTTGGTTCCTTTTACATCCACAAGCCCACCTTCCATTTTGGCAGAGATACTTCCTTTGAGTTCAAGGGTCTTACTGTCAACCGCAGCTTTTACCTTTGCGCTTGTATTGACATTGGTTCCGGAAATGGTGACATCCCCTGGGGAAGCCGCAGCTTGAATTTTATTTCCAGACAAATTCATAGCCGCCTTGGCACTTGCTTTTAAAGCGGCACCGGCACTCAGTTCCATGGCCGCAGCGCTTGAAGCTTCAAATTTGCCATCGCTTTTATGAACCGTATCGGAGCTGGACTGGCAGGTAATGGTGTCTGCTTCCAGTAAAAAATCCTTGCATTGGATGGTTATACTGTCCGGTGTCTGGGTAATGGTGCTGGTTTCATCACCTTCACAGGTGGTGGTAATGGATGTGCCGTCCAAGACCATGGTCTGAAGGATTTCATCGTCACTGTTTTCAACGGTTATAATAATGCCTTTTTTTTTGTGCAATTCCACACGGCAAACAAGTGATCCCATTACTATACCCTTATCTTAAATGTTTTCTACAAAAAAATTATTAAACACAGTATCAAATACCATGCTCAGACTCTGTTTGCTGTCCCGGAAAACACAGTCCATCCTGAAGGGTAACTTGAACATATCTGTTTCCGCCATCTTTTCCACATTGATAATTTGCACCCTGGGTTCATAGCACTCAATGCAGTGGATGACCTCCTGGATGATGATGTCGACCATGCCGTCTCTGTTATTGAATTCATTTAAATCCCGGATACCAAAGTCCCTGAGGGGGGATCCATATTCTTTTTTGGTATTCAGGATATGGTTTATACTTTCAACCACATCCTGAATCGTTTCACTGGTCTGCTTTTTGGTGTCATTTTTTATAAATTTATTGAACAAACCCATAAAATCCGTCCTGTATCCGGCTATCGCCAATAGAGGAAAAATTCAACACCGCTGAATATTTCCTGGTAATAAAATGACAAAGAAAGATCTCTCAGGGCGTGGTCCCATTCTTCCCCTTCAATGATCCTGAAAAATTCCACCTCTGGACCAAAGGAATGCTGAAAAGGGGGTCTGTCTGTTTTTTTCATGGGGACTCCGGGAAGGGCCATTTTATGGATCATGCCGATTCGTGAAAAACTGCCAAGCTTCACATTGCCGATCTCCATTTTCCCTGTTACATGCCCCTTTTGAGCCAGGAAATAAACATCCCTGGCCTCCCTTATCTCAGAGGGAAGATCAATGTTAAAAATACCATCCTTGAATGCAAAGGGAAGGTAGGGCGATTTTTCTTCCACCATCTGCATCTGTTTCATCAGGGGAGTAATAATCCGGTTGAAACAGGCAGCAAGCTGTTCATGCTTATAGGGAGCGATTACATTTTCCGGCATCACCTTTCTATAGTAACAGACATCCGTGTAAAACCCGGTGACTGCTTCCAGAACAAAATAGGGATGACAATGAATCTGTTCCTTGAGGTTGGCAATGAACCGCTGTATTTTCAAGCTGCTTTTCATGCATTGCTTAACGCTTAAAAGGGCTTCCCCGGAAAGATAGCTGGACGCATCCAGGACAAGGTTGTAGTGAAACAATTCCAGGGCCTGGTTCAACTCTTCAAGGGAGTCTGTTAAAAACAGGGAACTTCCCACCTGGAGCAGGGGCGGGATATACTCCCTGGAAAGCAGCCAGGTACCGTCGGCTTCCTTTTTGAATTGGGCCAGTTTCAGGGATTCCAAGGCGCCTGGATAACTTTGATCCGCAGAGATCACCAGGGAATAATAGGTGCGCAGCACATCCACGCCCTCCCCTGTGTCCCAGGTTTCATCCAGACGGTCTTCATTGGTATCCTCTCCAACAACATGGCAATAAACACCGATTGTCACGTCTCCTGGTACATTCAGATTAAAAGGAGTCGCTTTTGCGTTTCCAGGAACATGGATCAGCATCCCCGAAGGCATGACCATACTTAAAGACTGAATGGAAAACACACCCTCCTGGAGCAAAGTGTGATTCCATTTCAGTCCGGCAATACCAAAGGCGGGAAGTCCCTGCAGTTTGAATCGCAGGGCCGAATCAGCCAGCAGAGATTCTTCCTGGGCATTGAAATGAACCGGAAGAAGCGTCTGCCCCATTTCCCACTTTACGCGAGCCAGATTCTCGATCATTTGGTTTCCTCTAATAATTCCATATTTTTATCCGACTGTAATGCCCCAGCTTTTTACAAATTTGCCATCCACAGAAACGGCCATGTGGATATCTTGTTTTTCTTCCTTTGGCATGACGCCCAGAGACAATGTAAAATTAAGGGGATTCATCACCTCTGTTGACTGATCCTGGTCAATACTCAAATGGAGCTCCGAGCCGGATTTTGCAATGAGCCCTTTCACATCCTTGTCATCGGTGTGGAAGGCGGGAAAATATTTTTTCTTGATGGGGTCATACTCAAATACCTTGAACTGAAATTCCACGGTGGTATCACTCAAATCACTGTGCTGAAGAATCATCAGTTCTTGTTTGTTGGTAACAGAGACCTGGCAAGTGAGATCAATGGGGTCGGCAATCCCACCCTCCCAGTTGATGCCGGACATGACACCGGCAACTTTAACATTGTCCCCGGTAATATCTTCGGGATTGGTCACCTCTAAATCTGCCTTAATTTCTTTTCCTGCGACCTTTAGTGCGGCGATGTGCCCGATGTAATCCTGGGCATCTGGATAAAAATTAAACCCCTGGTCAACATTACAAAAATAATTGGTTGCTGGCATTTTGGCTCTCCTAACTTATGAGTTATTAAAAAAATATCTGATTTTTATAAACGGGCATCCAGCCTCAGTTCCACATCCATGCCTTCAAACTGGATATGGGGCAGGATGGACACGGCACAGTCATACCACCCGATCATGCCTTCACGTTCCACCACATTGACCGAATATGCCTTGAACGGATAATACTTGAGTGTCAAGTCATCGGGATTGACCACCGTGGTCACATATTTTGAGATCCAGTTGTCAATGCTGTTTTGAATGTAGGCGGCATCGGCAGAGCTTCCGATATTGTCCCGCATGATACACTTGAGATAGTGGGCAATCCTTGTGATGGAAAGGGTATAGGACAGGTTGGTGACCAATTGTGAATTTTCACTGTCCTTGGGATCCTTGAATTTTTTGGGTTTCTTGATGGACTGGGCACTGAAAAAGCATGCATCAGCAGTTCCCTTGCGGTAAATCAAGGGGATGAACCCGGAGTTGGCAAATTCCAGTTCCCTGAAATCAGGAATGACAAGCTCCACCGGCACCTTCATTTCATCTTCCCCTCGGATGTTGAACATGTGGACCGGCAGTCCGCTGACCAATCCACCGCCCTTGGGTCCCCTCAGGTATTGGCACCACCCTGAAGTTTCAAAGGATTTGACCATGTTCTGTGCAAACAGCATGGAGGCACTTCCCCACAGATAGTCCTGGTCATTGTCCCCGGAGACCGCCTCTGAAAAATTGATTTCCCGGCAGGGATTTGTTTCCGGATCATAGGGCAGTCTTGCAATATATCTGGGCAGGGTGAGTCCGATATAGGCGGCTTCTTCTGATTCCCTGAGTTTATTCCAGGAACCGTATTTGGGATGGTTCATCAATCCTTCAAGGTCCTTGATGGCCTCAAGTTCCTGGATGGAGTTGCATCCGAAAAATTTAGGGGATACAGAACCGATGAAAGGCGCATGGCTTGCCGCTGAAATTTTTCCCATGATCCTGAGCCAGAATTCGTCATCCGGCGTGTGTTCAAACTCATAAAGCCCGAGAATGGATCCCAGGGGTTTTCCCCCGTATTGATCATACTCGGCGATGTATACCTTTTGAAACAGGGCACTACCGGTGATATCCACGGCATTGCTTTCAAAGTCATCAAAAAGTTCATCCTTTGTCACGTCCAGAATATCGATCATGACATCGGCCTTGAAATTGGTGGTCAATATCATCTGGTTCAACGAGTTCCAATTGGATTCAAGCTCCTTGAATTTTTCATTGTGGATGATTTCATTTATCTGGTCATTGACCATGGTATCAATGCGGGCAATCACTTCAAAAACGCTGCCCTTGTCCAGACGACCGGAACTTGTGTCCACATTGTACAAGAGTGCAGCCATGCCCGAGATGAATCGGTTTTCTTCACTGACATCCTCGACAATGGTTTCAAGACCGTCCTTGATCATGGGCATGGGTTCACTGGCATCGGTCTTGAGCCGCATGCTTGACAAGAACCGCTTCAGGTCAATGGTGTCTTCCGCTGTTGTTGTTTCAACAGTTTTTTGATCAGTATCAGCCATATGTGTTACTCCTTTTTTTTAAAATTGCTGGTATCCTTAAGGCCTAGGTTTAATTACTGACCCTGGTTGATTACTGCCCGGATTTTGCAGCAGGTAATTTAAAGCTTTCAAAATCTTTGAGCTCTTCCATCATCTTTTTTAAAGCCTCTTCATTTCCCATGAGTTCGCCTAGAAGTTTTCTATAGCCTTTTCTATTGTCCACATTGGATACCACTTCTTGTAAAAGTTCTTTGAGCATCAAGAGCCCCTTTATTTTCGGAACATTTTTTGCCACCTGATCCGGTGAAAAAGATTTCATGCTGTCAAAGGGTAGATGAACCTGCATATCCTCATCCGTGTCCGGATTGATTTTGTTGGACACGGAAAAATCAAGGGATATTCCCATATCTTTCATGATGGCATCGGTATTTTTTCCATCCATGTTACGGGTATCTCTTTCTTCTAAATCAGTTTTCCGATCCTTGGAAGACCCCTGGGAAAAATCACCGGTCACCAGAAATCTCATGGGAAGGGTCAGATCTTCGGGCTGACCGTTCACTTCCGTTTTGTATCTCAGGGTCAACCTCGATTTGGGTATCTCATCCTGAATAGCCATATTGCCTCCTTGTTATGAGTTAAATATCATCTTTCTATCGGGTTTAATTGTTTTTATCATTATGCGGGCCTAGCGCAAGCTCCCGCATTCGGGACAGACCTAAAAAAAGGTCATTTTTTGATTTGCTTTTAAGTCTGCCGGTTAAGTATTGTGAAACGCACCAGTCTTCGTCCATATGGTTCTCTTCTGTGCGCCGGGGAAAAAGTGGAAATAGTCTGATATCATCCACAAAAAACTTTTTCCCTATTTTTGATGTAATGGCCTGGTGAATCTCCTTGATAACAGCAGCAGGGTCGATGGTCTGTCCATTACCGGTAAACACCAGCAGGTGAAATTTGGAGGCTGTTCCTCCCAAGGTCAGGATTTCCACCACCACCGTTCCACAGCATACCGTCATTGTTTGGACAATCTTAGCAACCAGTTCCTTGGGATAATACATGCCTTTTCTTGTGGATAGATTAAATCCAACAAACAGATTTTCAAGATAGGTTTGGGCCAGGATACAGGGGGTTGGCAGGTAGGATTCCTCATCCCCTTTCAGGAAGGCATTGACACAAAAAAGGCCAAGATCTCCCAGGGCCTGGGTGGTATCATCTTCCGTCATGGCCAGCTGCCATTTTCTGCCGGGCATGGGGGTTACATTCTGAAGGGCCTGTCCCCTTCGTTTTCTTGAAAACAGCAGGCAGCCGCCCATGGCAGTATTCCACATCATGCACCCGGCCGGGATATCTGTAAGTTCAAGTTTTTTGATAAACAGCTCCCATACATGCATGTCACAAGCGTCCGAGGGATCCCTGAACCATGAGTCCCATATTCTTACCCGCCGGGCAGGGCTGGCTATGAGGATATCCCGCAGTGCTGAAATGACACCCAATACTTTTAAAGGGTAAATGGTCAACAAATCAGGATCTTTTTGAATGTGTTTCATGGAAAGATGAAGATAAGTGGCCCCATTGAGCAGCACAGAAAAAATAAACGAAGGCTGTGTCAAACCTGTGTTAAATCCGGGTGCGGCAAATATATTCCCTGGACTTAAGCCTAACCCGACAAGGCCGTCCCTGATCCCGGACAGATAAAAAAGATCGGATAAAACCGTTTTGGGTGTAAACATATCCTGGCACATGGGATCAAAAAGCCTGGCAACCACCTCGCCGGCCATGTAGGTATGGGATGGAATTTTTGTGTCGATTTTTCCTATAATATTTTCATCAATTAATATTTTTTCCTGCCAGCTGGATAAAAGCGGATGATACATAGGATCTGTACTGATATAATCCGGTTGAAGCGCTTCCAGCTTTTTGTCGATCAAACTCTTTCCTTCGGGCATAATAAAAGAAAGGACCACCCCGGTTCGCAAACCAGCCAGAAGCGTTTCCAGGTAACCTATCCCGAATTGTTTTATAATACAGAGGGTAACACCCGGCAGCACACCTGAATTGCGCCAATGATTTGAGATTAATTCTGCCCTTTCACCCAGTGTCTGATAGGATACCTTTTTCCAGTGATTCACAGGATCATACCAGATGAAGGCCGGGGTCTCCCGCTTGCAATTGCGGGTGATCAGGTCATAAAAGAAATCATACTGCTTGAAGGGGCGACTTTTCCCGGTATTACCCAACAAGCTGTCCTGCTGTTTGCACAGCTCAGGCCAGAAGTCTGACTCCCCATCATAGCTATTTTCAAGCCATTCGATTTTTTCAGGGGGATCGAATCTTTCAAGATCCAGACTTTTTTTCATCAAAGCAAGCGTTGCGTGTTTCTCCATAATCAAACCACCTGTTTACCCCTTAACGGGGCATTCCCTTTAAAAAGAGACTATTGTCCTCCAGGATAAGTTTGTATTTTTTTTCCAGGGGCTTTTGCATGAACACCTTCCATTGGGCGGGATCGGTAAACATGCAGTAAACCGCGATGGATCTATTGTCTGGTTTGTCAAATTCGATTTTTGTTTTTTTGCCGGGTAAAATCAGGTTGGTGGATATGATGGTTTCATCCGGCGGGTTCAGCATGACCATCCCTGCTATACTTTGATAGTCCTGGGTAACAAAATCGTTTGAGTTAACCGTGCGGACCACCAGATATACCGGTTGCCCCTTGTTAGCAGTTTCATCTGCGGTTACGGTGAGTTTCAGCACTGGTTTTTTCCCGCCGCAGCTAAAAAAGAAAAGCGTGAAAACCAGCAGAAAAATCCAGAAGCCGATGGTCTTTGTTTGTATGGTTTTTTCCCTAAATATCATTGTTGTCATCCTGTTTTTTATCTTTTTTCCTTAAGTGGCGTTGCTTGAAATATAGTCCAGGGGTCTTTTTTGATGGAAAAAGAGATGGCCCGCTGCCATTGGATCTCTCCCGGGCTTTCAATATCCCACATATAGGTTAGGGGTTCAGGCGTATCTGCCTTGCCAAGGAGCCTGTAAAAACTCCAATAGGAATTGGGCACGGCAATATTGCCAAAAATTTTACCGGCCTTTTCTTTATCTTCCATAAATTCAACCCCCACCGATGCGCTATCTTGCTTCCACCACTCAAGACGGAAGGGGTGCCAGGTGGGCTGCTGGTTAAACCCAAACACCGTGGTTTGCCCAGACCGAAGATAGGAAAGAACCACATACATCAGGCTTTTCTCTGCCAGGGGCAATGGCTGGGGCTCAATTTCAAATATTAATGGCTGGGGCTCCCCTTTCCCATTGAAGAAAATTTTGGAAAGGGATGAAATATAATTCACCGTTTCAAACATATGGGAAGGGTATTTAAGGGATGTTTTAGCAAATTTTCTCGCCTGCCAAATTCCATCCAGGTCTTGTTTACACAGGGGGGCAATAACCGTTGTAAATTTATTCCAAAATTCACCGGTGGGATAGGCCAGACCTTTTAATTCTTCCGGTGTTACAGGCGCTTGAGCATGGGGATCAAAAGGAAATTTATCGATGATGGGGCTGATATAGGTATTTTCAACCTTTTCCCATTCTCGATCGATAATGGTTTCTATTTTTTGCTGTCCCAAAAGATAGGCCTGGAAAACAGGTGCGGTGAACGGATAAAGCCATTGTTCAGGAATACCGACACTGGCCCCCCATTTTTCAATCATTTTTAAATATGAATCCGGTCCATCCATAAAAATATCCAGACTGATTCTTGCTTCGGCCGGCAGCATGGCTTTTAAAATAACAAGGCTGTCACCCTCTGTTTTTACCGCAACGGGTTCACTGGAAAGAAGATCATCAAGGAGTTGCCTTAACAGGGCCTTGTATTTTTCCAGTTCCGGAAATTGATCTTTTTGCTCCTGCATCAGCAGCGGAATAAACCCCAAAGGCCTGAGTTTGGATTTGATCAGGTCAAAATAGGAATTATCGCCATATTCAAGTGCCAGGTTATCATTGAGAACCATTAAAAATTCTTGAAACTGACCCAGGGGAAGTGTCATCTGGGTGAGGATATATCTGAGTTCGCCCACGGAATCTGCATCTATTTTAAAGCCTTTATAATACGTCTTGTAGCTGTCCATATACTTGCGGGTATAGGCGTCAACTTCCCGGAACATAAAATTTGAGAACTGGGTTTTCTCCGCTTTATTTATTGGCAGTTTTTCCAGTAACCTCGGCAGTTCTTTGAGAACAGGCATGACATCCCGTTCATAGGATTTTTTGGTATATTTTCCATCCAGGGTTCCTTTGTTTGAAAAATAAAAATTATTGTCCGTAGAGATTCCCACCACCATATTATCATATTCGAAATCCGGTTGGAAAAATGAAGTGCCGGGATACCGGCTGTAATAGGATATAAATTTTTTGAGCAAGAGGACCATACTGCTTTTTGTGATCAGGTTATTGAGTTCATTGGAATTAAAATAAAATGATTTATTGTCGATTGTAAAATTGAAATCCAGTGTTTCCATGGGGGATAATTCCATCATTAGCCCCAGATTTTCAAACAATTGTTCCAGATTGATGGTGTCGATCTCATTGGGATCCAGTTTTAATTGCCAAAAATAATCAAGAAATTTTTTAAAGGCCTTATACTCTTGTTTGTCTGATGTTTTGCTGTTTTGGGCAAGTTGGTCACCGAGTATGCTTTCTGAGGCAAGAAGTCCTCTAAGGGTATCAAACCAGTCAGCCTCTATGGAATTATCCAATTCATCAATGAGTTTTATGGCCTCTTTTTGAAGCCTTAAAAGGGTTTTTGAACTCACAAAAGACTGTGTTTGTAATTTTTCAATATTTCTCAAAAACAAGAGCCAGGAACGCTCTTTGCGATTGGTATTGTATTGCGGTTTTTCCACAAAACCCTTGGGCGGGATCACCTTGTTCCAGGAGGTGTCACCCAAAGAGAGGTACCCTTCAATTATAGGCCGGGAAAGATTACACCGGGTAACCCAAAAATCCATATGATCCTTGATCAGGATGCCCAGTGTATTTGAATTGGAGGCATATATGAGCCCAAGGATCAACAGGTTTTTTTTCTGGGCATCATTTTGAATCGCAAGCGGTATCAGCTCAGGCCTCAGAACAGTTTGAATAATTTTTTCCTTTAGTCGATTTCTTGTTTTAATGACCTGTACATCGATTTTATTTTGGGCATCGGGGAAAAAATCGACTATAAACCGGGTGCTTAAGATTTTTTTCGATTCGTTTCCAAGATTATCCAGAAGGTCTCCCAGCTGATCATGGGTATTTGAATCTGTCTGATCTATTTGAATCAGGGTGGTGTCGATTTTTTCAAGGTTACTCATGATCTTTGTGAAATGAGTGTTCTCATAATGATAGGAAAACAACAGAAAGCCAAGGCCGGTAATTGTCAATGCAGCAGCAGCAATCTGATGTTTTTTCAGGGGATGATAGCTGCGAACTTTTTTTATGGAAACCCTTGGTTTAAAAGGATTGGAAAGGGGTTTTTCTGTATTGAGGCTGTCTGCCGTGAAAAATATGCGGTTGATGACAGGAGATGAGGATAGGGAATTGGCGTCTGTCAATATGCCGAGAAATCGGGTTAAACCCGATAGCATAACCGGGGCATTGTGACAAAAGGAAACTATTTTCAAATATTCTTCTGAGGATTGAGAAACCAGGGCATTTGAAAGAAATTCTTCATAGGGTTTGATACGGTTTTCTAAATCATTGAGCTCATGCTGATTTTTAATCTCCAATTCAAAGGGAAGGTTGTTGTTGTGCATAAAATCGGAAAATTCAGAAAAACCTGGCATCTGATTCATGAAGGTCAACGCTATCTTCAGGTTCACAGGCTGTTTTAAAATCCGGGACAGAACATTGATTTTTCCGCGAATCATTTGTGCCTGTTCTTTGAGCGATTCCGGGTCACCGTTTACCAGCGCATCTGCCTTTATGGTAATGACAACCGCCAGGTCTTTTTTCTTTTTAAAGCGCTTCCACAGGTTCACCAACGCCTTGCGGGTCAGTGTCGATGTGTCATGGAGCAGGGCAGCCGGTATTTCCTGAACAATAATCCTGGACCCTAGAAAAATCTGCAGCATGGGATCCTGGGTATAACTGGGATAAAACTGGTTGGCCTGGTTTTTCCAGTCCGAATAACCGTCGATGAGGCTGCTTTTACCCGTCCCGGCCTCTCCCATGACGATATAAGGCTGGTACATCATAATGGATCTTCTGAACTGGGCCGGAATATTCTTTAAAAATATTTTCCATATGGTTACAAGGCTTGCCGGCGTTACAACCGCTTCTTGGGGCTGCTGTATCTGAGGTGATGGTGATGCTGTTTGTTTCCTTCGTTTGATAATTAAGAATATCAACAGGACCAATAAACAAACCGCTATCAAAAAGGCGATGAATGTCCAGCTGATCGAAGGCATCTTCAGATAGGGACTTGCAAATATTTTTTTTATCCAATTCATCCGGGATTCAATCTCTTTATTAAAGGTTTACTTCCATGTCTGAAACCTCATCTGTCCGGATGATGATTTCGTTTTCATGGGTGGTCACAAAAACCGTATTTCCCTCTTTGATTTCCTCCTGGATAATCTTTTCAGCAAGCAGATCCTGAATACGGGTCTGGATGAGACGTTTTAAAGGTCGAGCTCCGTAGAGAGGATTAAATCCTTCCCGGGCAAGCAATTCTTTCACCTCATCATCCACCTCAATTTGAATCTGTTTGTCGGCAAGCAGTTTTTTCAAACGGCCCAATTGGATTTCCACAATGGGTTTCATTACCGCCATTGTCAATTGTTCAAATACGAGGATATCATCCAGCCTGTTTAAAAATTCCGGGCGAAAGTGGCCTCTGACAGCCTCCATTATGCCTTCGTTCATAAGCTTTGCTTCTTCTTCATTTTCAACCGGTTTTATGTTTGCCGACCCGAGATTCGAGGTCATAAGAATGATGGTATTGGTAAAATTAATCACCTGGCCATGGCTGTCCGTGAGCCTGCCGTCGTCAAACAGCTGAAGAAAAAGGTTGAACACATCCGGATGAGCTTTTTCAACTTCATCAAACAAAATAACCGAATAGGGTTTTCTTCTGACCTTATTGGTGAGGAGACCGCCTTCATCATATCCCACATACCCCGGAGGCGCTCCCACCAGCCGTGCCGCAGAATGTTTTTCCATAAATTCACTCATATCAAAACGAATGAGGGAGCGTTCATCATTGAACATGAACTCAGCCAGGGTCTTGGCAAGCTCGGTCTTGCCCACACCCGTGGGACCGAGTATCAAAAATGAAGCCAGGGGACGTTCGGCATCCTGGACCCCTGCCCTTGCCCGGCGAACGGCTTTGGCAATCACTTCAATGGCAGCATCCTGGCCCTTCACCCTTTTTTGCAGATGGGTCTCAAGATTAATCAGACGATCTTTTTCTTCATCCATCATTTTGGAAACCGGTATGCCGGTGAGCTTTGATACAGCAAGGGCAATATCCTGATCCGTGATGGCTCTTTTGATAAATTTTGCATCAGACATGTCCACGTCTGTATATTTTTCCATAACTTTTTCACATTCCGGAATCACCTTGTACTGAAGTTCTGCAACCCGGGAGAAATCTTCATCTTTGATTTTCAGTTCAAGTTCTTTTCTTGCATTTTTCAGTCGTTTTTGTGCATCCTGGACATCTGTCACCGCATTTTTTTCCGCTTCCCACTTCTGGGTAAGAAGGGTGCTTTCCTGTTCCAGTTCTTTCAGCAAAATTTTTGTCTGTTCCGACTGAGCGATTATTTTTTCCCCGGTTTCATTTTCAATGGCCCGAAGTTCAATTTTATACTGAACGATCTTACGGTCGATCTCTTCGATCTCTTTGGGTTTTGAAGCAAGCTCTATGCGAACGGTTGCCGCGGCCTGGTCGATGAGATCAATGGCCTTGTCCGGTAAAAAACGGTCGGTGATATACCGGTGGGAAAAAAGAGCGGCCGATGAAAGAGCAGCATCCAGGATCTGGACACCGTGGTATATCTCATATTTTTCCTTTATCCCGCGCAGTATGGTAAGGGTCTCCTCAATGGTCGGCTCGGCAACCATGACGACCTGAAACCGTCTCATCAGTGCCGTGTCTTTTTCAATATATTTTCTATATTCCTCCAATGTGGTGGAACCCATGCACCGAATCTCTCCCCTTGACAGCGCCGGTTTTAAAAGATTTGCCGCATCCATGGCACCTTCCGATCCTCCGCCGGCCCCTACAATCATATGGAGTTCATCAATATACAAGATAATATTACCAGCATCAGAAATTTCCTGGATCACCCGTTTGAAGCGTTCTTCAAATTCTCCCCGAAATTTTGCACCCGCCAGAAGCTGCCCCATGTCAAGGGCGAGGATGGCTGTCTGTTCAAGGTCCTTGGGGACATCCCCATTGACAATTCTCTGGGCAAGCCCTTCGACAATGGCGGTCTTGCCCACACCGGGTTCGCCGATAATGACGGGGTTGCTTTTAATCCGGCGGCTCAGTACCTGTACAATCAGCCCGATATCATTATCTCTGCCGATGATGGGGTCAAACTTGCCCTGTCTTGCCAGGGCAGTTAAATCTGTGGTGTAGGTGTTTAAATATTCAAATTCCCCAAAATTTTTTCCGGTCCCAAATCCTGGTCCTGCTTCTTTTAAGATTGTGCTCAATTCATCTTTGCTGGTACCGACCTCCTGGAACACCTCCATAATGGCCTGGTTTTCAAGGGTGCCCAGCAAAATATGATGGATGCCGATATATTTATCACCGGAAGCATCCACAGCCTCTTCAGCAACAATAAATATTTTTTCAAGATCCCGGTTCATGGGCGTTTCCTGGGCATCGGAAACGGCCTTGGGAAGTGTCAGCAGGTGGTTATTGATTTTTGTTTTGACAAGATCTATATCAATATTTGCTGTTTTGAACAGAGGATCTGCCGGTCCCTGTTTTTCATCGATGATGCTGAAAAGCAGGTGCCAGGGGGTTACATTTTGATGTTCATTCTTTACAGCCAGGCGACAGGCATTCTCAATGACACCTTGTGCCAGGATTGAAAAATTTTCAATAATCACAGCAAATCTCCATTTGTTTACGGGGCATTAAATTGTTATTCATCGTCCTTTGTCTGGAGGATGATGGATTCCTCCTCCATCTTTATCATTTCTGTTTCCTTTTCCGAGGTCCGTTGGATAGTAAACACGGGTTTACCCTCGGTATACAGATATTTCATGGATGTTTTACTCGACTCATTTTTACCGAACAAAAGATGATTCCCCTGGGTTTCCATGGGAAGCCTGGATCCCTCTCCCCAATCCAGAAAACTTTTAATTTCTGCCTGGTTAAAATACAAAGATAGAATTACCCTGGCATGTTTAAATGCCGGAAAATAAAAATGGCCGGTGTTAATCCCAGGTAGAAACGGTGCTTTGACATTCAGATCCCATAGGGGAACATGCACCGTGTAATTGTCCTGGGAGGTTTCTTCATGGGTATAGATCTGATAGGTTTTATCTGAGTCTTCTCCTGATTCGCTCACAACCTTGCCTTCTACCATGACCGGATATTTTGGGGTCACAAAGGGCGGCAAATGAACCTGGAGATTGTCTTCAAGCTCCAATCCAATGTTGATCTCCACGCCATAGGCAGCATGCTTTGCATTATAGTG
Organism: Desulfoconvexum algidum; assembly: GCF_055382125.1. NCBI lineage: Bacteria > Pseudomonadati > Thermodesulfobacteriota > Desulfobacteria > Desulfobacterales > Desulfobacteraceae > Desulfoconvexum > Desulfoconvexum algidum. The sequence goes on from NZ_AP042394.1 coordinate 3,137,775, forward strand.
TTCATCCAAAGCCTGTTCCCGGGCATGGGCTGATAGTTTTATCTTAAAGACTCGGAAATTTTTATCGGACAATAGAGTGTGTTTCCCCCAGTGTTCCTTTTCAAATTTTACCATGGTTCCAATGGTGCAGTTTTTAGAGGGAAACGCATCCATGGTTATCTCAATTTTTTCCAGAGGATTTTCAAGTTTTGCGGTTTCCAGCTTTTTTTTATCATCCAGCTCATTTTTAAGGGCGGTTCGCATGACAATGTCCTGAAAAAGTCCGGGGATTGCCTGGTCCTGTGATATTTCTATTTCCTGGTATTTTTCCGAGTGAACATTGAGAATTCTGGTGTTATACCGAAAAGATTCGGAAAAAAATGTATGAATATCCGCCACATCAACGGGACGGAAAACCGCAACGGATTTTAAAGCAAGCTTTTTGTCCGATAATTTAATGGTCGCATCCGTGTAATCATAAAAAAAGACGATGTTGCGAGAATGAACATACCAGATCAGAAAATCGTAAAAAGAGGCATTATAGGGTTTTTTCTCAAGGCCCAGAAAAATCATCTCCTGGATCTCTCCTTGAATCGACTCCTCCATATCCAAAGAGATATCCTCAACAACCTGGTCTTTGAGAACATCAAAAATTTTTTTATCCGTATACAATTTGACCGGAAAATGCTGTTTCCATAGGACCGCCGGCGCATCCTGAAAAGAGATTTCATAGGTGCGCTCTATAACCGGTTCTTTTTTCACTCCCTTGTAAACGGACTCCCGGACAGATTTTTGGGTGACATGGGCCTGTATGTCCAAGGGCTCAACGGTTTTTTCCCGAAGCGCATGGACACGATTGACAGAGAGCTGGACACGTATAAGGTCCTGGGTGACAAAGGAAGAAAACAGTTCGTCCTTTGAATCGTCTGAAAACAATCCAAACCCTGCCTTCCCCTCAAACCCGAAGGCATCCAGGTTCAGTTCACAAAATTTGATGTTGCCGCCGGCGATATCAAATTTTTTATTGTTAATCTGAAGCGAAAGTTTTATTTCCAATGACTCAGAAAACATATTCAGGCCTCTGTTGAGTTATATATATATTATATGATTATAAGTTTCCATTTGGTTCATTATAAAAACAGTCCGGACAAAGCGCATTGTCACCATCCGTTTTGGCTGCAACTGCCAGTATCGTTCTGCCGCAACGACTGCAGTGAATTGTCTTGTTGCCCTTTATTCTTTCCCGCTCCTTTCTTTCTTCTTCTTGTGTATCCTCTACTATAGGGTCTTGGGTTTCATCCTGGTCAGACATTGGCTTTTTGGGGGCTTTAAACGTCAACTCGGCATGGCAAGATTCACAAAGGGTCCAGATGCCCAGTTTTTTTTCCTTTCCTTTATCAATTTTTTTCTCGCATATTTTGCAGGTATTGGCAGTTGTTTTATGTTCCAAGGACTCTTTTTTGTCCAGAAGCTGAGGTTCTCCAGGTTCAATTTTTTGTTCAGTAGGGTTCATAAGAGCGTCAAAACAATCAAGGCAAAATGTCCAGTCAGCCACTTTTTTGCAATCATTTTTGAAAATAGTTTTACCGCAGCCCTTGCAATTCATATTCCCCATACCTCATTTTTTTGATGCTTAATAGTTTTCCCCATCGTCATTATAATCAGGTTCACCATCTTCAAAGCTTTCGGTGGAATCATTCTGCCCATCTCCTTGGAATGAATCCGGGTCTTTGAAATGAAACCCATTGTCCATATCTAAAAAACTTTGCATATCGATCTGGTACAATTTTTCCACGGACTTCCATGCGGCGGTGTCACGGCAGCCATCAAAGGCAAGTAATTGTTCTGTGTTCATTGCGAACAGACGGGTAAATGTTGAGAAAAAACGGGGAAAATAAAGTTGAGGATCAAAATTATTAATTATCTGGTTAATATCGGTTGCGACCAGGGCAGCTCCTGTGGTTTTATTTTCCGCGAGAAGCTGTTCAAAGGCACCCATTTTTTTTAAAAGTAATTGCAGATGGTATGATTCCGATCCATTTGCCAAATCATATTCTCCTTTTAAAAAGGGTACTTTTTGGGGAGCGGGTTTAGATTCGATTTCAATGGGAGGGCTCTCCTCTTGAATCTCCAGTTCATCGGAATCTTCAATATTTGATTCTATAACTTTTTCGTTCACAGGTTCCCGATAAATCAGGCGGTAAAAAGAGTCAAGCCATGCCGTTACCTTGGCCAATCTGTCAACCACGGTGGATGCCTGTTTTTCAAGAACAGCTTCCATGTCCTGTCCAAGGGCCTGAATTGTGTCCAACGCCTCCCGGACATTCTCCGGAGGGGTGTTATCCTGCCAGGACTGCCATTTTTCTCCTTTTCTTTTCTCTTCACTTTCAAGAATCTTATTGATCTTTTTCAAAAGCCAGTTCAAGCTGTTTTTTGAATGGTTTGTCCGATTTTTTAACGGTCCGACGGCTTCCCAGTTTTCACAAAAAATCTTTCCCAGGATATGAAAAATATCTTTTAATGAACCCGGTCCGACTTCATCGAAAAAACCATAGAGATAATAACAAATAATGCGAATATCATAAATTTCGTCTTGGAGTATTTTTTGGGCCTGTACTGCAGCATTGGAAAAATTGCCTTCCTGAACCATGCCAGCAATATCTGAGAATCTTGAATCAAGGGTATCCAATCCAGGATCTTTACTCACCTTGAATTTAGTGTTCAGTAGTTCTAAATCCAAAATATATACCTCATAAAAAGATTCATAGAACAAATAATCTAAAATATTCTTACAACAATAGATTCAATAAAGAAACACTTAAAATAAAAATATTGTCCCAAAGTTAGTCATTTATTTTAATCTTAAGGTTCAGGACGAGGCAACATATCCTTTGAAAATCCGGATTTGTTTGTATTGGTCTGTATTGCCCCGAATTTTATCATACCCCAGGTAACTGGAACCATGGAGTCTCACCCATTGTTTCTGGGATTTAATCACAAGGCTGACTTCCAGATCGATTCCCAGGGTTGCCAATATGGGAAACACCTCTTTTTTCAGCCTTTTTTTTATTTCTCTGGGCCATGGATAGCCCTGGGAAGTTAATTCTTCGTCACAGAAAAGTGTCACTTTTATAGCTGAAATCGAAACACTTGTCTTATCACCAAACACGGCATTTTCGCCCAGAGATGTGACCCCCAGTTTTAAAGGGTTCATGGCAAGCTGCCGTCGGAAACGACACTTGTCCACACAGATGTCAAGTTCCGGAAAAACAAGTTTGAAAAGCCAGTCCAAGGTTGCACATGATTTTAAATCAAGCATCTGAATATACCTGGACTTTATTTGTTCTAGATCAATGGACCGGTTCAAGTTTAATTCTGGATAAACCGATTCAAAAAACTTACAGATGAGGGAATGGTCAAAATATCCGATAAACAAATAAAAGGATTGAAGATTTATCAGCCCTTCGTCCATGGTTTTCTGGAAATAGGATGGCAAGGTGCCCTGGGCACTTAATAACCCCATGTTCAAGGTGAGGGTCACATTTTTAAAGGGTTCTTGCTGGAATTGAATTCTTTTAATGAGGCCTGCCTGGGAACACAGACTGTTATAACTTTTAAATATTATCTCCTCGGGCGAATATCCCATGAAAAACAAGAGCCGTAAAAGAGAAATTATATCAAAATCATGTTTCCGCCTGGATATTTCGGTTTCAATTTTCCTTGGATCAATGGTGTCATCCATTCCCATGGCAGTATTTTCTCTCATGAATGTTTGTCCTGGATTTCAAAGGCTTCCACCAGGTCTTCAATCTGGGCCAGGCTTTTATCAATGCATTGGTTAAGCCCTTGGATTTCTTCATCAGACGGTACCAATTTGTCTGTGGTCGAAAATCTTAAATCCAGCAATGGTTTTAATTGATCCATTAAATCATATAGGAACTTGCGGTTTTCCCCTGAAAAGTGCTTGCCGATCGTTTCTCGTATTGAGACATATAATTCGAAATATCCAGCCGGAATCATGGGCTTGTTTTGTTTTAAACCATGATTTGGGGAAGTCCATTTTCCCCGCAGTCGCTCCGGGGAAAATAAAGTGTCTATTTTGTCACTCATAATACCTCTACTTTGTTGGGGGCAGCCGATTTTTGTGCTCCCATCACGTGCACCGAATAATTCATATAACTTCGATGGTGAACACGAACCGTCCAGGGCAAATTTTCTTTTTCAAATATCAGTTCCAGGTTTGGAATTGCCTGGGAATGACCCCCCTTTGCAAAAAGTGATCGTAGTATCCTTTCACTGCTCCCCTTTGCTTCTGATCTCTGGGAATGCCCTCCCAGCCAGTTTTCGACCGGGGACGCATTGGCATTCCAGTCGTAGGGGGTGGAAATAATTGCACCTGCCCCTGGTTTTAAAACCCTTTCAATCTCCTGTAAATGTAGATAAGGATTGCCCACACAGTCCAGAAGATTCAAACTCAGTCCAAAGGAAAACACTGAATTGGAAAAGGGAAGATTCAAGACATCACAGGCCCAGAAATCCACATTTTTATCATCCATAAGACCGGTTTTTATGGTTTTGCGTTCATATGTGAGCCCCACCCTTCTTTTTGGATAGGTAAAAATACCGGTCTCCAATACCTTTGCTGCGGCCTGGAGCATGGTAAAATTGAGATCAATGCCCAGTACGGGTGTTTTAAAAACGCGTGACAGTTCAAAGCTTGTTCGTCCCACAGAACATCCTAAATCCAGGATGGGGCCATCAACCAGCGGTGTCATTTCCGGCAGAGTTTCAGCGAGAAGGCGCAGAGCAGATCCGGGTTTTGCATCCGGCTGTTCCGGTTCATTCGGATCAAGATCACCATAATGATCATACCCGTATGTGCTAAGATATTGACGAATGGATTCATGCATGGATCCAGGTCCCATACAGTCTCCCAATAAAGATTCAATATCTTCTGAAAAATTATTTCTCTTAACAATGGAAAAGGCAGACTGACGGATAAACTCCCGTATATCGGCCACAATGACTGGGATTCCGTCTATAATCGGGTATTCACAACAACATGCAGGATTTGTGCAAATTAAAATTCCCTCAATTATCCTCTCTTTTCTTTTTAGTAAAACACTGTGGAGTTTAAGTGGGTACTCCCCCAATTTTTTTTCTTTGCATCGGGGACATAAGGGTTTAACTTTTTCAAAGTGGCTGAGATTGATGGAATTATCCTCCTATCATAACGGTGGGGCATCCGGGAGGCAGTATTTTTCCGGTTGGCGAAGGAATGGGTGCCACACAGGATACATGGGCTGTCATATCGTTGACCCGCGCAGCAGGCAGACCTCCTATCATAACCTTTGTTGAACCCTTGGCAACGGTTCCAGGCCCTGCTGGAACGCAACCGGGAAGTATGCAGGGGGTGGTCATACTGCCCATTTGAGCGGCCGGCATACCGCCAATCAGAACATTGAAAGCACCCGTAATAATGGTCAGGGGAACAGCCGGATGGGGAACAGGTGTCGGGACAGGAGCCGGCGGATGAATGGGCGCATGGCAATGGGGGTTATCCTGTAGAACCAGATCTCCTACTCGTGCTGCCGGAGGCATAATGACATTCTCCTTAATTTTTATGGCACATTTTACTTCATTTTGCCGGTTAAGAATATTTTTACTCAAAAAATTTAGTAACATTCATTTGTTATAAAAACAAGAGATTTAACTCCGATACAAATCCTGACATCGTTCCCCCAGGAATAGGTACTTTTCCACTGACGCTGCCGGCAAAATGCCCCATGATTCTCTATATGCCGATTGTCTTTTCATCCCGGCCCTCGCTGATTAATGTCACCAGGGCAGTCTTGCGATCACGGTCCTATTGCAGACCTTCAATCCTCTTTTTATTCTTGTTCTTGACAAACCGTAGCTTCCAATCCTAAATACAGGGAGAAAAAATTTTGCTTTTGCGTTGATTTCGATAGATCGGAACTGTCAAGTTTTCATAATGAAGGAGTCTCAAATGCCCAAGGAAAGCACGCTTGATTCACCCGTTTTTTACTGTGGCCCCACCAGTCATGGAAAGTTTGGAAAATACCGGCTGTATATGAACTGGGACGCTCCATACCTTCAGTATAAGAAAAATATAGGAAAAAAATTATATTTTAAAAACATTATTTCATGGGATGCAAAAGCCGGCGGGTATATCGGAAATATTATCGATACCAAACAGCCTCCCAGGATCATATTAGAAACCCAGTCAAAGTCTAAAATTTTCAAAAGGGAATTTGCCTTCCGCCATGAGGACTTTGAAAATTGGTTGTACTGGATCATTCGCGGAATTCTCAAATATTCAAAAGCGCCTTTGCCCGATGATAAATTAACCGGATTAACCAATAAACACCAGGCCAAAGTAATCACCCGCCGGGATAAAAATTATTTTGACCAATCCCACCAGGTATTTGTCAATACCTATGATCGGATCCAACAAGAGGAAAAAAACCAAAGCAAAAAGAAATCGGGCAACCAACGGGGTCTTGTGGGTCTGTTCAAAAAAAGTCCCCAAAGCCCGAACAAAATGATCGATGCCCCTTTAACCTCCGGGACACAAGGAATCCGTGCTGAAGGCGGGACCCTGTACGACACAAAGATACTAAAAAAACTCGGTTCCGGCGGTTCGGATACCGTAATAGTTGAGATGAACCGACTCCTGTCCCCGATATTGCCGCCTCAGAACGGTGTCGGCCAAGCTGGGGTCAGGCCAAGCGAACCGATGGCTGTAAAATTAGCAAATCTCAAAAAGGATACACTGGTCGATGCCGGCTTCTATGGGGGGGTTCAAGATCTCATCAAGGAAGCCAGAATCATGGCCGCACTGGGAAAACATAAAAATATCGTGGGATTGATTGATGCCCACGCAGGCACGCGATTTTATCTTTTTATGGAAAAGGGATACCATGATCTGGCCGTGTACACCCCCGCCAATATGAAGAAAAAAAAATATCCCCCCCTCACCCCCCCACAGATCCGAAAATATGCTGTCGATATTCTTACCGGCATTACGCATATGCATTCAAAGCGGATATACCATCTGGACATGAAACCGGAAAATGTGATTCTCTGCAACGCGGATACTGCAAAACTCATTGACTTTGGTTTGTCAAAAACCAGGCTTTTAGAACCGGTCAAACAAAAAATGCTGGACGAAAAATGGCACCTATATGGTACGCTGGGTTACAGACCGCCGGAATCATGGAACCAAACCCATTATTCCCAAGAAAGCCATTTAATGCAACGGGATGATTATGCCGTGGGGATGACTATATTTGAAGGGCTCCTGGCCCATTACTGCAAATGGGAAGGACTTAAGGCGTCCACGTCTGAAGACGCATCCTCTGTGAAAAAACGAATCGCCTACTGGGAGGAAATGCACCGCAAAGAAAATTTTAGAAAAAAACTTGAAGCCAACGGACTGCTGATCCTGGCAGATGCAGCGGCAAGATTGATCGATCCTGTACCGGCAAATCGTTTCTCCGCGGGTGAGGCCCTGGGATTTATCATTCAAGATAAAAAACAATATCGGAAAGATAAACTGTCAGGGGGCAAGGATGCATTAAACGCATTGAAAGAGTATCAGTTTATAAAAACCCAGCTTTCCAAATCAAGGCAATAATTTCGTTAAATTTTTTCAGCGAGAGAAATTTTTCTGTTTATTGAATAATTCCATTCGTTAAATTATGTATTTTTTTATCTAAATTTTATAAGGATGTCCAGAATCCAAGTACAGACTACATGCTTGCTGAATTTCAATATATTGGCAAATGAATATTAAATTTGGAAAATATTTTTAATTTTTGACATTAATACCAGGTTTGATAGAATTAGCGATATTATGATCAGCTGAAGGTATTCTTTACGACTCAGAATTGAAAAATCTTAACCTACGATGAAAATTCATATTCTTTTAATTCACTATTTTTATCAGGAATAAAAAAACATGGAAAAGAAAAATCGGATCTTGATTGTAGACGATAATGACAGTATCAGGGAAGTGCTCCAGGCCATGCTGGAAAGACTTGGCTATGAAACGGAAACTGCCCGGGACGGTTTTGAGGCACTATCAAAGCTTGTTTTTGATATTGATTTAATCCTGCTGGATATCCGTATGCCTGGAATGGACGGGTTTGAAGTGCTAAAAGCGATACGCAGGCAAGAAGATTATAAGGACATCCCCATCATCATGGTAACCGGTCTGAGCAGCCGGGAAGACAGAATCCGCGCCGTGGAAGGCGGTGCCAACGACTTTATTGCCAAACCCATTGATCTGACCGAAATCAAGGTGAGAACCACCTCATTGTTAAAGATGAAAAAGGCCCAGGACGATTTAAAACGCCACCAAGAGGAGCTGGAAAAGATCGTCCAGCGCCGTACCCTGGCGTTGCGTGCGTCAATGCAGGACGTTGTAAAAGCACAGCGTCAGCTCCAGGACGCCCACATGGAAACGATTTACAGACTTGTTGTGGCAGCAGAATTTAAGGATACGGGGACAGCTTCCCATATAAAACGAATGAGCCTTTTTTCTGGCATGCTGGCGACTTTGATGAACCTCTCGTCCGGTGAAGTTGATATGATCCTCCACGCAAGTCCCCTCCATGACATAGGTAAAATAGGAACCCCTGAAGAGATTTTGCTCAAACCCGGGCGATTAAATCAACTGGAATGGAATTTAATACAGCAGCATCCGGTTATGGGAAGCCAGATCCTTGTAAATTCGGATTCAATCCTATTGCAAACCGGCGAAATCATTGCCATCAGCCACCATGAAAAATGGGATGGCACCGGATATCCCTTTGGATTAAAACAAGAAGAGATTCCTTTGAGCGGAAGAATATGTGCCATTGCAGATGTCTTTGACGCACTGACAAGTGTTCGCCCTTACAAACGAGCCTATTCCAATGACAAAACCCTTAAAATTATGGAAAAGGGAGCAAGCGCGCATTTTGATCCCCACCTTTTTGCCTTGTTCACGGACAATATGCGAGAAGTGGAAGATATCCAAAAACAATATGTCACTGAGGCATAGCCCTCCCCCCTGACGATGACAACTTCAATTTTTGCCCGGCATCATGGGCAAAACGGATATTGGCCCCATGTGTTTTCCGATAAAAATCTGTCAAGGGTTCAATAACGCCAGGCTTGTGTCCTGCTGACAAATCTTGCAGATAGGCAATAGTGTGACCCATGATTTCGCGTCCCCCGATTTTGCCATGGGCCGGAATAACCATTTTAACCCGGGGGTCACGCTCCCAGCGCTGCAGTTGTGTAATCCAAGGGGAAAGCGGACTCTCTTTTTCAAGACAGGGAAAAGGTGTTTCCACAGTATCCCCCATGAACAGCATGCCAAACTCCTCCAGAAAAACAACAATGGAATCAGGGGTGTGGCCGGGCAAATGGTTGAGTGTTAATACCAGGGATCCAACCTCAATGGAAAATGTATCTGTAAAGGTTTCATTGGGCGGCACCAATTTTATTCCCTCCCACAGATGGGGTTCTGCCATTTGTTTTTCATGCAGGGTCACGGGCACATCCCTATGAAAGCGATCCAAACAAAGGTCATGACCAATAATTCGGGCATCTTTCCAGGGCAGTGCCCCCGTTCCCCAAATATGATCCCAATCTCCATGGGTGTATACAATGGTAACGGACCGGCCCTGGATCAGGGGCAGCAAAGGTGCCATGTCCCGGGGATGGGAAAGTGTGTCCACCAATACCACCTCCCTATCCCCCCGGATGACGGCCCCTCTTACACAAAAGTCTTCCAACTTAACTTCGGTCAGCCAGACCTGCTCATTTATTTTTTTTAATTCCATTTTTTTTAGTATCCCACGAAATTTTATGCCATATCCTGTTAAAAAACAATTGGAATTACAAAATCGTGGAACTGATTTCCCCATGGCAATTAACTTTTAAATATCCGATCCGTATATTTTATGCTATCTTTTTGATCAAATACATATACTCATATAAAAGGGGAACAATGAAACTTCTTGGTGTTTTGATAATCAGTATGATGTTTTTTTCCTGTGCAGGCCAACGCCCGGAAAATTTAGGGATACACAATGATCAACTGACAAGGTGTTCGGGGAAGCCCAATTGTGTCAGCAGCCAGGATGAAGATGAAAATCATTTGCTTCCGGTCTTCAGGTACCAAGGAGAAAAAGAGGCTAATTTCAAGAAATTAAAAAAAATTATCACCTCATTGGATGGAATGACCCTTATTACGGAAAACGACAATTATCTGCATATTGAATGCAAATCAGCCGTCATGGGGTTTGTTGATGACCTGGAGTTTTATTTTTCCAAAGAAAATGTCGTCCAGGTGCGATCCGCCTCCCGGCTTGGATATTCCGATTTCGGCGTCAACCGGAAGCGGGTGGAAAAGCTTCGTGAACTGTTTACTGCAAAATAAATTTCATTTATAAGAAATTATCGAAAAAGGATAGCCCCAGGTGAAGTCAATAGACCGTCTGTTAGAAAAAATTTATAATCTGCCCGTTGAAAACAAAATTGCTGCCATCAGAAAAATTTTGTTTGAAACTGTTCTTACGGTTTTTTGTGTTCTCGGTTTCATTGCCGTCATAATGGGTGGGGTTGAAGTTTATCTGCAAGGACGATGGGAAATCGTTTTCTTTTACATCGGCGCATATCTGCCGGCACCGATCTGTTTTCTTTTACGGGAAAAAATACCCTACAAGTACCTTACAAATATCGTGTTACTGGACATTTATATTCTTTCGGTATTGATTTTGGGGGGAGTTGGGCTTAGTGGTGCAGGGATTCCTCTGTTGATAACTTTTTGTGTATTAACAACAACCTTCCAGGGAATCACACGGGGACTTGCCGCCATCCTGATGAGTGTTGTTGCCATTTTGTTAATCGGAACGGCCATGAATACAGGTCTCATTCCAATAGATATTGTTGCAATGACCAACTCAACACGCATGGAAGCATGGTTTATGGCATCTGTCCTGCTGCTGTTAATTGGGAGCATCATGGTGGTTTGCCTTGGGGTACTCCAGGACTCTTTGCAGAAAACCATAAAAAATCTTCAAGAAAATGCGCTTGAACTAAAAGCTTCAAACCAACAGCTTGAAAGGGCAATGAAACACCAGAGAAAAACAGAAGAAAAATACCGCACAATGATCGAATATTCCAATGATATGATATGGACCTTGGACAAGGCAGGTCATTTTACATTTTTTGATAAGCAGACTGAAAAAATTACCGGGTTAAAGCGGGAGGACTGGATTGGAAAATCATTTGTTCCTCTAATGCTTGAGGAAGATTTACCCATGCTTGGGGAAATTTTAAAAAAAGGGTTTGAGGGGGAATCTTTAAGCTATGAATTAAGGTTTAAAAACCAGGATGACAACATACTCACGATTTCAGTCACCACTGCCCCCCTGTTAAAGAATGGAGAGGTAAACGGATTGGTTAGCTTTGGCCGGGATATTACGGAAGAAAAAAAGCTCAAAGCCCGACTTCTATTATCCCAGAAAATGGAATCCATCGGTACCCTTGCAGGCGGCATTGCCCACGACTTTAATAACATTCTCTTTCCCATTATAGGCCATACCGAAATGCTGATGGAGGATGTTGGCGAGCAGAGTCCTTTTCATTCCAGCCTGAATAAAATTTATTCAGGTGCCATGAGAGCCAAAAACCTGGTAAATCAGATCCTGACTTTCTCCCGTCAAGACAAAAATGAATTAAAACCGATGAAGATGCAGCCAATCATAAAGGAAGTATTACTCCTTATCCGGTCAACCATCCCTGCAATGATTAAAATCAACCAGGATATCAGTCCCGACTGCGGGGTAATAAGGGCTGACCCGACCCAGTTGCATCAAATTATCATGAACCTTACCACCAATGCCTATCATGCCATGGAGGAGACCGGCGGGGAGCTGACCATAACCCTGAAAAAAATTGAGCTGGGCAAATATGATCTGTTAACAACGAATATGAAACCAGGTACCCATGCCTGTCTTTCAGTGGCAGATACCGGCATGGGCATGGATAAAAATTTAACAGAAAAAATCTTTGATCCCTTCTTTACCACCAAGGAAACGGGCAAAGGCACCGGCATGGGATTGTCTGTTGTTCACGGGATTGTTACGGGTATGGGCGGCGCTGTACAGGTATATAGCGAACCTGGTAAGGGAACCCAGTTCAATGTGTATTTCCCCTTGGAAAAATCTTGTGTGACTGAACAGAATATCGAGAATATAGACCCTGTTGTGGGGGGCGTTGAAAAAATTTTACTGGTGGACGATGAACAAGCAATTCTTACAATGGAAAAACGGATGCTGGAGCGGCTGGGGTACCAGGTTACCCCATATGGCAGCAGCATTGAAGCACTTGAAGCCTTTCGTAATCGCTCGGATAAATTTGACCTGGTCATCACAGATATGGCAATGCCAAATATGTCCGGAGACAAGCTGGCCGTAGCCTTAAACCGGATACGCCATGATATTCCTATTTTGATGTGTACAGGCTTCAGTGAAAATATGACCGAAGAAAAGGCAGCTGCCTTGGGAATTAAGGGTTTTTTAATGAAGCCCATTGCGATGCGAGACTTTTCAAAAAAAATACGGGAAGTACTGACATAGAGTCAAAGCACATATCCAAGGAAATTGCCTCCCTTAATTTTTGGTATAACCGATTCTGCACAACTCCGGATTAAAATTTGTCTTGACAACCCCCTCAATCGTTTGCTAACGAACGTTTGTATGCAAACAAAACATATCCCCCCTAAATACTTTATATGTTCCCTGGCCACCCAGGCGGTCCGCAAGATGGTGGCCTATTATAACCGCAGTCTTGAACCCCTGGGCCTCACTGCCCAGCAGGTGATGGCCCTGGGGATTCTCTGGCAGGAGGGGGGATTAAGTCTGGGTGTCTTTGCACAGCGGGCCGGCATGGGCAAAGCTGCCGCCGTCACCATGATCAAACGGTTGGAACTCATGGCGCTTATCACCAAAGAAACAGATTCCAAGGATGCCCGCCTCAATGTATTAACACTGACGGATAAAGCTCAAAAAATAGCGCCCAAGCTATTGGCTCTGGGCGCACAGCTTGAAAAAAACATTGAAGCTGCAGTGGGAGAACAAGACATGGCCTCCCTGATCAAGGGACTTAGTGTCATTCGTGATTTAGATCTTTAACCTCTAACACCATCACAGGTTTTTAAATGAATCCACTAAAAACTGCAATTGCAAACCAGCAGACCGCATTATCTGAATTTCAATCCAAACGCCTTTTAAGCGCTGTTGGCATCCCCGTCACCCAAGAAACTTTGGTACAAAGTGCTAAGGAGGCCGTTGCCGCAGCAAAATTCATCGGTTATCCCGTGGTCCTCAAAGCGTGTTCCTGGCAATTGATGCACAAAAGCGAACAAGGCTGTATTGAACTAAACCTCACATCTGCCCGACAAGTTCAAGACGCCTATGACCGGATTTGTGAAAAAATCACCCTTCCCCTGGAAGGAATTCTGGTCCAGGAGATGGTGGCAGGCCAGCGCGAACTTATGGTGGGGTTGAGCAAAAATTCCCAATTTGGCGTTAGTGTCATGCTGGGGTTTGGTGGCATCATGGCCGAAGTGATCAAGGACACGGTATTTCGGGTGGCCCCCTTTGATCGAGTGGAGGCCCTTGATATGATCCAGGATTTAAAATCAAATCCGATGCTCGCAGCTTTCCGGGGTCAGCAGGGCGCTGACCTTGCGGCCATTTGCCGCACCCTAATCGCTGTTGGTCAGCTGGGCCTGACAGAGGATGCAATTGCAGAAATCGATATCAATCCCCTGATTATCTCCCCCGACGGTTCCATAAAAGCCGTGGATGCCCTCATTATCTTACAGAGGAAAGACTCCCTATGATCACTTCAATTTTAGAAAGCCCGCTTTATCCCATTGCCAACCCCAAGAGCATTGCATTTTTCGGTGCCTCCAATAATTATTCTGCCATGGGCTCGGGTATTTTGAGTACCATTTTATCCGATGGATATGAAGGGATTATCTATCCGGTTCACCCAAAGGAAAAAACCGTTCTAAATTTGCCCGCCTATTCAACGGTCAATCAGATCCCAACGATTGCGGATATGGCCTTTATTGTTCTGCCCACTAAAATCGTTGCCCAGACCCTTAAGGCCTGCGGAGAACGAGGGATCCGCCATGCCGTTATTGTCTCGGCCGGTTTCAACGAAGTGGGTGGACAAGGGGTTGAACTCCAGCGGGAATTGCAGCAAATTGCTGACCAATACCAAATCCGATTTATCGGCCCCAATTGTATTGGGGTTGCCAATTCCCATATTAAATTAAATGCCACCTTTCTCCCTTCGGAAGGGAAAAAGGGGTTTATCGGTATGGCCTCCCAGAGCGGCAGCTTTATCACCCAGATGTTCAGTTATCTGGACCAGCGCTTCGGCCAAGGGTTCAGCACCGGGTTCAGCCTTGGAAATGAAGCCAATATCGACATGGTGGATTGTATCGAATATCTGGGCGCCTGCCCCAATACCCGGGTGATTGCCCTTTATATCGAATCCATCCGCCAGGGGCAAAAATTTATTGAAATTGCCCGGAAGGTCTCCCAACACAAACCCATAGTTGCCTTTTATGCCGGGGGGTCTGAAACCGGTAAAAGAGCCTGTCTCTCCCATACCGGTTCCCTGGCAGGACCGGATCGGCTCTATGACGGTGTTTTCAGGCAGAGCGGCATTATCCGGGCCCAGACCATCGAAGAATTGTTTGATTTTTGCTATACCCTGGGATCTTCCCCCCTGCCCCAGGGCAACCGGCTCATCGTTCAAACCCATTCCGGTGGTCCCGGAGCCGCTGCTGCGGATGCCTGCGAACGCGCGGGGTTAAAGCTGCCCCTGCTATCTTCAAAAACTCTGGAGGAGCTTGCCTCCTTCATACCCCACACAGGCAGCGCAAATAATCCCATTGACCTGACCTATACCAAAAACCCATTGGATTTTTTCCATGGTATTCCCAAGATATTATTGGCGGAAAAAGGGGCCGACGGAATGTTGATATATTTTCTGGCCTCTGTTGAAATGGTCCGTACCGCTCTGATCGGCATGGGAGTTCCAAAAGAGGAGCTTGACACCCAGATCAAAGATATTGTGGACGCCCAGTGTGACTCCATAGCCTCGCTTATCAAAACCCATGGAAAACCGATTGTCGGCTTTTCATTTGTGACAAGGGCGAATGATTTTGTTGCAGGGCTTCAAGATCGTGGCGTTCCTGTGCTCCCCAGTCCGGAAAGGGCTGCCAGGGCATTCGGGGCCATGGTTGACTATAAACGGCTCCGGGATAAGATTGTTCAAAGCAGTGATAAAAAGGCGGGGTAAAAATTACTATGTTTCTGTCCTGATTATCGCTTCAGTTTTTCCGGATAATTTTTTAAATTCATTGCATTCCTGGTGGTTGCCCACAATTGCCACCATATCGTTTGTCCGGAACAAAGACCCAGGCTTGGGATTGGGGTGAAATATTTCTTCTCTTAGAAATCCCACAATGGAGGCGCCGGTCCTGGTGCGGACGGCCGATTCCTTGATGCTCTTATTGATAAGGGGGCTTGAAGGCCCAAGCCGCACCCATGAAATTTCCAGCATGTCCTTTATATTGTCCAGTTTTGTCAACAGCTGATGCGCCTGGGATGCGTCATAAATCGGCGCATAGAGCTGGCGGCGAACCCCATCGATATACTGCTGGATAGCGGTCACGGGAATTTCCAGTTGAACCAGTGCCTGGCGTGCGATTTCCAGACCGGTCTCCATTTCCGGCAGCACCACCATATACACCCCCATGTCATATAAGTCCCGGGTTTGCGTTACCCCTTCCGCCCGGGCAATAATCTGCAGTGGGGGGTTTAAAAGAAGCGCCTGTTTAACAATGTCCTGGGTGGTGATGGCCAAAGGGGTGGTGATCAGCAAAAGTCTTGCCTTATCGGTTTTAGATACCTCAAGCACCGTGGGTTGGCTCATGTCTCCATAGATCACAGGAAAATTTGCCTTCTGGCATTCCTTCATCCGCTGATGGTTTAGCTCAATGATGACAAAGGGAAGCGAAAGTTTGGTCAGCACCTGGGCGATGTGCTGGCCAACCCGTCCGCCGCCGGCAATGATCACATGATCCTTGAGCCCTGCCTGGGGAATATTTCCGGTCAAAGGAGGCTCATATTTAAACACCCGCTTTTTTAACTTGTACAGAGGCGTTGCCAGGGAGGAGGCAAAGGGGGTCAGCACCATGCTCAAAACAGACACAGCCAGGACAAGGGAAACCATATCCTGATCAATGGCATTGGTTTCAAGTCCCAGCCGGGCAAGAACAAAGGCAAATTCACCCACCTGGAACAGCCCTAGGCCCACGGCAATGGGAATAATATTGATATAGCCGAATATGGTAGCCAATCCATAAAAGATCGTTCCTTTAAATAAAGAAACGATCACCACAAGACTAATAATTTCAACCCAGTTTTCAAGAAAAAAGATCGGATCCAGCAGCATTCCCACCGAGGTAAAAAACAAAAGACCAAAAATATCCCGCAAAGGAATAATTTCACTCAGGGCCTGGTGACCATAATCAGACTCGCTGAGAACCATTCCGGCAACAAAGGCACCAAAGGCAAAGGACAGGCCGAATAAATAGGTGACATACCCGATCCCCAGACCAATGGCCGTGATGGACAGGATAAAAAGTTCCCTGGAGTTCCATTGGGCAACCTGCATCAAAAGTCGCGGCAGCAGCTTTCTTCCCAGGTAGAACATCACCACAAGAAAGACAATGGACTTGGTCACTGCAATCAGCAGCAGGGGAAGCCCTGCTGCCGGGTTGCTCAACTGGGGAAGAATGATCATCATGGGGATGACTGCCAGATCCTGAACAATGAGCATCCCGATCATTACCCGGCTGGACAGGGTTCCCACAAGCCCTCGGCTAATAAGGGTTTTCAGTGTTACCATGGTGCTGGAAAGGGAGATTAAGGCCCCCAGCCATACGGCGCTTGCAAAGGACCAGCCCAGATACCTGCCCAGGCCGAACCCGATCCCCATGGTCAACAGAATCTGAATGGGCGTGCCGATGAGGGCGATTTTCCGCACCGGTTTTAATTCTTTGAATGAAAATTCCAGGCCCAGGGCAAACAAAAGAAGGGCCACACCGATTTCCGCCAGCATCTCGATTTCATGGGTATCGCCGACGGTAATTCCCCCTGTGTAGGGTCCGACAACAATTCCGGCAAAAATGTATCCCAGGATCAGGGGCTGCTTGAGTCTCTGGGCAATCATCGCGCCCAGCAAAGCGGCCACCATGATAATGACAATGTCTGCTGTAACTCCCATATTTATTTTTTCACGCTAAAGAATCTCATGGTTTCACTTTTCCCACGGGCGCCAGATAAATGGCAAATTCTTCTTCACCATCAAGGCCCAGAAGTTCATCCAGTTCCTCCTGATCATAGGCGGCAATGGCACAGGTACCGGCATGGATGGTCTCACATGCCAGATACAGGTTCTGGCAGACATGGCCGGCATCCAGGGCAATTACCTTGTGGGCTGCAAGGCCATAGCGCCATTCCATCCTGTAAGGGATGGCCACCCAGATAAAGGTAACAGCTGAGCATCCCGGATAGGACTGCCCCAAAGAAGCCGTCACCATCTTTTCTGCCAGCATCTCATCGGAAAACTCAAACACCAGCTGATGGGCGAGGGGCAGATACCGGTACATGCCAGGAGCAAGCCCCTCCACATTGAAAATGGCCAGATAGGTCTCAAGGGCGTGGCGGCACCCGGCAGAGGGGACATTTCGATAGGCATGACCCAAGGTAGCTTCACCCCTCACCCCCTGGGTAGCCCAGACAAGATAGGCAAGTTCCTCCAGGGAAAGATGCTGGTTCAGATAAACCCGGTGGCTTTTTCTGTTCCCCATGGCAAGGGTAATATCTCCCCCATGGATATTCTCCCAAAGGTCAGGCCCGGGAAGATCAATGAGGGGTGCGCCTTCTTTATACCTTTTCTCAATTGGCGGCGCAGGGATTCCCTGGTTTTGATCCGTAAACCTGAAATTGATTTTTTTCCGGATGCTGTCCTTGAGAAAATACCGGTATTGTTTCAATTCTTTTTTGTCCATCCCAATACCTCCTGTTCAAAGGATCCAGATCACCCAGCTCCTTTTTTAGGGGGAAAAAATAGTTTTTCCCTTTATTTTACCCCCAATTGTTTTAAATCAAAACTCAATTCCATCTCGTTAAAGACTTTGCCTATTCGCCATTTCCCCTTAAATTCAAGGGTTGGCACCACCCAGTCATCCCCTCCGTTTACCTCAATAATTTTCTGAATGATATTTTCCGGTTGTTCTTCTATCTCGATATATTTAAATTCAATCTGCTTGGTTTTTAAATACTCAATGGTTTTGGTACAATGGGGACACCATTTGGCAGCATATACGTTTAACATAAAATTTCTCCCTGGATTCATTTAATCTGTCTATTATAAGACGTATTTGCCGGGCATCAATGCTAGGGACAAATTGTTATAGATTTCAGGACCCCTAGATGGCTCTATAGACTTTTCCCTTTTTGTAAAGATCAAGCCTCTTGCGAATTTCATATTCGGACTTATCCACATTTTTTTCTTCCTTGAGCAGTGCTATTGCCTGTTTTTGAGCTTTAATGGCATTTTTAAATTGCCCCAATTCGGCATAGGCCGCGGCCAAAGTGTCATAGAGCCTTGTGGTGAATCCTTTATTTTCAATTTCCATTGATTTTTCAGCAAATTTTAATGCTGCTGTTCCATCCCGGAAATCTTTTTCCGGGCAAGTGGCATGGAACCAGGCCATGGCTTGATAGACGGATGAACTTTTAGGATCCATCGCAATCGCCTTTTCAAAGTCAGCCAGGGCCAGATTATAGTTACCTGTTTTTGAATAGGTGTTCCCCCGGTGGAGATATCCCTCACTTTTGTTGGGTTTTAACTTTATGGCTTTGTTCAGATCTGAAATTGCCTTGTCAAATTTTTTTATGGCGCTAAGGGACAATGCGCGATGGATGTAACCAAAATCATCCTTGGGGGACAAGAGGATGTATCGGCTTAAATCTTCAATGGATTTTTCATGCTCGCCAATCGTGTTATATAAGGTAGCGCGGCTCTGGAGAGCCCAGAGATTATCATCACTTAGATAAAGGGTTTGAGTATAGCAGTCAATTGCTTCGTAGATTTTAAATTCAGACCATAAAATCCTGCACAAATTGTTATTGACAATAATATAATTTTTTTTGGATAGATCATTGGACCGAAGAGCACTTCGAAACAGGACTTTGGCTTTTACTTTGTCTCCATTCTCATTTGCCTTTATACCTGCGTTCGCAGCGTCAACGCCGCTGGCAAGACAGGAAGGGATATCATTTATAACCGTTAAGAAAAGAATTGCGCTGATAAAAACAAAAAAAATAAATTTGTCCATGAAAAATTTCCTTTCGGGGTTGGAAAATTGCTATTCTCTATTTCAATACCATACAATGGTGCTTCCGCCTATAATTAACGATTAAATTTGTGTTGCGCTGGAATCTATATTATTATGATTTTATTTAACGTGACCTTGTTATCAAAAATATCTTTACCGTTTTCATACTTCGGGACTTGGCTTGAAGATAGAATATTTTGTTTTGATCAAGCTTATTTCCACTTTTAAAAGGGGGTTTTATATGACAGAAAAACCAACTTATGATAAATTAGAACGAAAAATTTACATGACCCAGGAAAAAGTTGAGAGCGATACACTGAAACAATTTGTGCTAACAGATTATCTTCCACTTTCATCGTCACTGCTTTCAGGTTGGCCGATCTATTTTTCGATAATGAGACAGCGCGCGATTACAGATGTCGCAGGGTAAAACAGGCGCTTCGTCAATAGTTGACCCACAGACCTCGCACACATGCATATCAAGTGACATGCCTTCTATTTCCTTTACCACGGATCCAAAAAAATATGCGGTATATTTGTGTATTTTTTTTATTTTTTTTTCATGTTGGCGGTGGGATTTCCATGAATACATGAGATTTTTTATGGCGTCATCACATCGCTCTGTTTCTATTTTTTTTAAAAAAAGTGGATAGGTGATTTTGATCTTTTCCAACTCTTTTTGAGTCGCGTTAGTTAAATTTGACTTCGTGTCATCCACATTGATCAACAATGGGATATATATGGTTTTTTTCCCCAATTTATCTAATAGACGACTATAATTATCTGCATGAATTTTTTCAGAAATAGAGAAAGCCTTGAACATATACGCAATATTGGGATATTTTTCAACCTTTGCACGTTGGGTATACCCAACATAATGCTTGTGCGCAATCATTTCAGACTTAAACGCTTGTTTTAAAATAGATATTGTATTCGGATATAAGATGGCAGGATGGGTATCAACGGCCAGAGCATTTCTGCCAAAAGGATAAACGAGGGAACCTAAAGCAGAAAAAAACAAAAAATCTCTTCTTGAAAGTTTGGTGATCATGTTATTGCCTTTGGATGGATAATTCCTTTTGAGATTGAAAAATAGCAACTTCCTATTTTCATACCATACAATGGACCCTGCCTTCAAGTCCCCATAATCCGTGGCCATAACCCCTGGATTATGGGGAAATTTATTTTTAAAACTTTGTTGGCCAGTTGGCCAGTCGATGTTCTCCTATTCCGCTTTGCCCCCTACCCGAAGTTGTTCCCCGGGAAATTTCAAGGGCACGGATGATATAATCGCGTGTGGTTGTGGGGTCAATGACATCATGGATATCATAGGAACCAGCCGCCCCAAAGGGAGAGGTGCCATCGATAAGGGTTTCAATCAGGGTGGCTTTTTCCTCGGATCGACCGTCCCCGGATCCAAACACCACATTGGCAGCAATGATGGGGTCCACAAAGCTCATCTCTGCCGTGGGCCAGGCCACCAGAAAATCCGTGCCGCATCCGGAGCCGGCCATATTCCAAAAGGCCATACCATAGCTTTTTCTCACAATCACCCCGATCTTGGGCACGGTTACCTGGCCCAGGGCGTTCATGTAATTCATCACCTTGGCCGCCACTTTTTTTTGCTCGGCCTCTTTTCCCACCAGGAATCCGGGAATATCATGGAAAAACACAAGGGGGATATTATAGGTATCGCACAGACATAAAAAGCTGATGACCTTGTCAATTCCCTGGGTGTCCATGGCACCTGCCATCACCTTGGGCTGGCTGGCAACGATCCCCACGGTTTGGCCGTCAATTCTGGAAAGCGTCGTGATCACGGATCGCCCAAAATCAGGCTTGATCTCAAACAGACTCTCCTTGTCCACGATGCAGTCAAGAATTTTGACCATATCATAGGTCCGATTCCGACGTTCGGGCAGGAAGGACAGAATATCGTCCATTTTGTCCCCGGACCCATCTGGCACATCAAGAACCGGGGGCGCCTCGTCCTTGTGGGAGGGCATATAACTCAAATACTGCCGGACGAGATCAAAACAATGGTCCTCATTGTCTGCCACCCGATCAATGGTGCCGGTTATCTCCCCGTGAACCTGGCATCCTCCCAGCTCCTCGTCTGAGACTTTTTCCCCCAGGGCCAGTTCCAAAACCCTGGGACCGGACACGCCCATGGCCGTTCCCTTTACCTGGACCACAAAATCCGACAGACAGGCCATCCAGGTGGGCATGCCATAACATTCCCCCATGATGGCCGTTATAAATAAATTTTTGCGAACCCGGCTCATGATCTCAATAAACGACTCAAAACCACCGCCGCCAAAGGAAGTCAACCCCTTGGCCCCCATGATATCCGGCATCCTGGCACCACCGGCTTCCCCCAGATACACCATGGGCAGCCCCTTGGAAGTGGCATATTTTTTAACCTGGTGTTCTTTTTTTCCGGCCACCCGGCTGGTGGTGGCGGCCATGACCGTAAAGTCATTGGCCGTGATGGCCACCTGTCTGCCATCAATTTTGCCGTAACCGGCAATTTTACTGTCTGCCGGGGTCTTGTCTGCCATCCCCGGCATATCGGAATGGGCAAATCTACCCACCTCAAAAAAAGAATCTGGGTCCAGCAACCGGTCAATCCGCTCCCGGGCGGTGTACCGTCCCTTATCATGCTGGCGGTCAATTTTAGCCTGTCCGCCCATGGCCAGAACCCGGGTTTCTCGTTCTGCTAGGGTTTCTAAGGCCGCTTTAAATACCATTTTTATGTTCTCCTCATTCCTCAATTTTTGTAAAAATTGGTCCTATTAAAAATTGGTCCTATTAAAAATTGTTCTATTAAAAATGGGTCCATTTAAGCATCGTTGTCTTCTTTTAATTTCCTGCGCAATAGTTTACCCGTGGCAAGGGTGGGCAAGACTTCCCTGAACTCAACATATTTTGGGCATTTATAAGAGGACATGTGTTCTTTTGCCCAGGAGATCAGCCCTTGTTCATCCAGATTAGATCCCTTTGCCCGGATAATATAGGCTTTGACCACCTCTCCTTTTGTGGGATCCTTCACGCCAATCACAGCAGACTGGACCACGTCGGCATGGGTATTGAGCAAAAATTCTACTTCTTCGGGATAGACGGAAAATCCGGAAACCTTGATCATTTCCTTGACCCGGCCCAGCAGACACAGATAGCCGTCCGGGTCAAATTTGCCGATATCGCCGGTATAAACCCACCCGTCTATCAATGTCTGGGCGGTCTCATCAGGCTTGTTCCAATACCCTTTGAACACCCCGGGGTTTT
This sequence comes from Desulfoconvexum algidum, assembly GCF_055382125.1. Classification (NCBI taxonomy): domain Bacteria; kingdom Pseudomonadati; phylum Thermodesulfobacteriota; class Desulfobacteria; order Desulfobacterales; family Desulfobacteraceae; genus Desulfoconvexum; species Desulfoconvexum algidum. The sequence goes on from NZ_AP042394.1 coordinate 3,160,552, forward strand.
TTAATATAATTTCACCGGCTTCTCCTTGTGCCATCTCTTGTCCACTCCCTTCCAGATCCAAAATTTTAAACTCGGCATCCGGCCCCGGGATACCGCAGGTATCATATTTGATATGCTGCCGGGGAACAAAGGTGTCTGCCGTATGGGTTTCACTCAGGCCATAGGCACCTTCAACCAGGATACCGCCCTTTGTAAACTCACCCCATTGTTCGGCGATTTCCTGGGTCAGCTGGATACCAAACGAAGAGGTCAGACACAACTTGAGACTGGACAGATCATAGGCCTTACAGGCCGGATCTGCCATGATACCCACATTCATGGGAACCGCCGAGTACCAGAAATCTGCCTTGTAGTCGGAAATGGCCTGGGCGGCGGTCTTGACGTCAAACAGGGTCAACAGCACCTGGGTGCCACCGGCATAGATGCACGAATTCATCCCGGCCAGCATCCCGGCAATATGAAAAATGGGCATGGTGACCAGGCAGACGGAATCTTCGGTCATGGCGGCAATCCCGGCAGTGGAGGCTGTTTTAAACAATGCCGCATGGAAACTGAGCATGCACCCCTTGGGAAGCCCTGTGGTTCCCCCGGTATACTGAAGCAGCCCAATATCATTTTTCATATCAATGGCTATTTTGGGCAGGGAAACCGCTTCTTTTGTCACAATCTCCATAAAATCCTCTGTTCCCGGAATTGCCTGTTTTTGCACCTTCATATAGTCAATTAGCGGAAGAGAAGGATTTTCCGGTAAATAATCATTGAGATTGGTCGTCACCACCTGGCGAAGCGATGTTTTTGCCAGAACCTTTTTGACAACGGGCATAAAAAGGTCCAGGGCCACCAGGATTTCTATCCCGGCGTCATTGAGTTCGTATTCAAGTTCCAACTCCTTAAAAAGAGGGGAGCAGGGACAGACAATTGCACCGATTTTCTGGATGCCGAAATGGGCGATGGCATATTGGGGACAATTGAGCAGGAAAACCCCTACCCGGTCTCCCTTTCCTATCCCCTTTGACAGCAGATAGGCTGCAAACCGATCCGATGCCAGGTCCAGTTCCCCATAGGTAATATCCTTTCCATAAAAGATGATGGCCGGCTTGTCCGGCATTTTTTTTGCCTGGAATCGCAAATAATCATGAAGGGGAATTTCACCCTGATCAAAAGAAATTTTAGTGGGAAGGTCCTGGGGCCAGTGTTTCATCCAAATCTTTTCCATTGTCTGCTCCTGTCAAATAAACAATTGCGTTAAATAAAAATTTCTCCTACCGATTTTTCACCCTGTTTTTTTCCTTTTAATCACTTTGGGAAAAGGCGATTGCCTCCCCTGGGTTTTGTAATGACGAAGCTATCTTAGGAACAAAAAAAATAGAAGTCAATAAAAAAGAACGAATGTTCGTTTTATATTAATTTTGGCTTTAAAACATGTTGCCTTTTTTTAAAAAGACTTGACACAAAACCATAGAGTCATATATATGACTCCGAAGTCATTTTTTTGACCGTAAGGTCAAGCGCATAATTTAAAGGGGTTGCCCTGAAACTTTTTCAGGACAACCCTTCATTGTTTTTTAAATAAGGACATTCGCAATATGACCGCTGTCAGCAAGAAAAAAGAACTGGTTGATAATTTGGTTAAAGCTGAAATTGTAAAGACTGTTTTAGCCCTGATTAAACGAGGGCAACCTGTCACCATGGATGAGATTGCACGACGCTGTAGCGTGGCCAAAGGCACCTTGTACAATTATTTCAAGGATAAAAATGCCCTGATGCGGTATGTCCATCAGACGGTTCTTGGCCCCATTCGAGACACCAACACTGCCATATTTGAAAGCACCAAAGATCCCATCCTCCGGCTGCATGAATTTATTGACAGCGCATTTGGAATTCACGAGGATGTTTCCCTTTATTTTCGGTTTGTTCAGCAGAAAAGAACCGTGGCAAATCAAATCGATGATCGATTTGACCTTGTCATGCGTCCGCTGATCACGTTTTGCAGCCAGGGCATTCAGGACGGTTCCTTTATTGATGTGGACCCTCATGTTTTGGCAGAAATGATTTATGGCACGGTGATCGGATCACTGGTTTCTCTCGAATCTGGATGGGATGGGACTCCGGACATAGAAAAAATCAAACAAGACGTAGTCCGTCTTATCGATAAAATTATACTCAAGTAGCAGGAGAAAAAAATGAAAATGAAAGCATTGACCGGATTCGGTATTCTGGTCCTTTTAGGCCTCGGTTATTTTTTGTTCACAGAAAAGGGACAGGTACCACCGGCACAGGCCCAGCAGCAAGCGCCTCCCCCCGTCGAGGTAATCGTCCATACCATCAAACAAGAAGCTGTGGTCTTTACCAAAGATTTTTCCGGGCGGACCTCTGCCTTTCAAATTGCTGAAATTCGTCCCCAGGTATCCGGGATTGTCCTGGATCGCCTGTTCACAGAAGGAAGCGCGGTAATAAAAGGACAGCAACTCTATCAGATTGATCCGGCAACCTACCAGGCGGCACATGACAGTGCTCTGGCCGGTCTTGTTCAAGCCCAGGCAGACCTCAAAGCCGTTGAGCCCAAAGTCGAGCGATACGCCAGGCTTGTAAAATTAGGAGGCGTAAGCCACCAGGCCTATGATGATGTGGTGGCAGCTCTTGCCCAGGCAAACGCTGGGGTCACAGTTGCCAGAGCCAATGTGGCAACCGCTAAAATTAACCTGGCGTATACCCGGGTGTTTGCCCCCATATCCGGCAGGATCGGTAGATCCTCGGTCACAAAAGGGGCTCTGGTCACCGCCGGTCAGGCAACGGCCCTGGCAACCATACAAAACTTGAGCCAGATATATGTGGATGTGAATCAATCGGCCAGAAACATGATGAAATTGCGCCGGCAGATGACAGCCCAAACCCAGAATCCTGAAGCAATGCTGTTCATTGATGGTGAAACCGATGCCTATGCCGGCAGGGGGAAAATTCTTTTTTCCGATGTCACCGTGGACGAGGGAACCGGCATGGTTCAGCTGAGAATCCTCTTTCCCAATCCGGAAAATGAACTGCTCCCTGGATTGTTTGTCAAAGCCCGTGTGGAGCAGTCGAGACAATCTGATGCCATCACCGTTCCCCAGCAGTCCGTGGTGCGAAATGCCGATGGCAGTATCGTGGTCTGGGTTGTTGACGAGACCGGCACGGTCAATATCCGCCCCATAATGGTTTCCCAGGTCATTGGCGACAAATGGCTGGTGACCTCGGGCCTGAAAGTCGGAGACCGTGTGGTGGTTGCGGGTCTGCAAAAGATACGCCCCCTGGCAAAAGTAACCGTGAAAATGCAGCCTTCTAAAAGTTAATAACAGGAAAAAAGAATGTCGAAATTTTTTATAGAACGACCCATATTTGCCTGGGTGATCGCCATTGTTATCATGCTGGCAGGGCTTTTTGCCGTAATGACCCTGCCCATAGAACAATACCCGAAAATTGCCCCGCCCAGCATTAGTGTCACCACGGCCTATCCAGGTGCATCCGCTAAAATTCTGGAAAACTCTGTGACCCAGGTCATTGAACAGAACCTGACAGGAATTGATAATCTAAGGTATTTTTCCTCGTCCAGTGATGGCAGCGGTCAATTGACAATCACCCTGACCTTTGAACCGGAAGCGGATCCGGATATCGCCCAGGTTCAGGTTCAAAACAAGGTGCAATCAATCACAAGCCTTTTGCCCCAGGAAGTTCAGTCCCAGGGGGTAACCGTGACCAAGGCCACCAAGAGTTATTTGTTGATTGTAGGCCTGTATTCTGCGGACGGCAGCATGGATGAGCATGACATTGGAGACTATATCAAGTCCAATCTTGCCGATTCGGTCAGCCGGGTTCAAGGTGTGGGGAATTTGACCGTATTCGGACAGCCGCATTCCATGCGTATTTGGCTTAACCCGGAACAATTGCACTCCTACCAGCTAATGCCCTCGGACGTAAAATCAGCCATCCAGGCACGCAACTCGGATATCACCCCGGGCCAGTTGGGCGGGGCCCCGGCAGTGAAGGGACAACAATTAAACGCCACCATTTCGGCCCAATCCAAGCTGCAGACGGTTGCCGATTTTGAAGAAATTTTGATAAAGGTGAATCCCGACGGTTCCCAGGTCCGGCTCAAAGAGGTTGCAAAGGTCGAGCTGGGTGCTCAATCCTATGATACCGTGGCCCGGTACAATGGGAAAGAAGCCTCGGGTATGGCTGTAAGTCTGGCCACAGGTGCCAATGCTCTTGATACAGGCAAGCGGGTTAAGGCAAAATTAACAGAACTTGCCGCCTTTATGCCCGAGGGGCTTACCATTGTGTATCCCTATGATACCACCCCCTTTGTCAAGATTTCCATTGAGGAGGTGGTAAAAACCCTTTTCGAAGCCATCCTCCTGGTATTTTTTGTCATGTATATCTTCCTTCAGAATTTCAGGGCAACCCTGATTCCAACCATTGCCGTACCCGTGGTTCTGCTGGGCACCTTTGGCGTTTTATCTGCCTTCGGGTTTACCATCAATGTGCTGACCATGTTTGCCATGGTGCTTGCCATAGGACTTTTAGTGGATGATGCCATTGTTGTGGTGGAAAATGTTGAGCGGCTCATGGCCGAAAAAGGGCTGTCTCCTAAAGAAGCCACCAAAGAGTCCATGGAGCAGATCACCGGTGCCCTGGTGGGTATCGCCCTGGTCCTTTCCGCGGTATTTATTCCCATGGCCTTTTTCAGCGGTTCCACAGGCGCGATCTACCGCCAGTTTTCCCTAACCATTGTATCGGCCATGGCCCTGTCCGTTCTGGTGGCCCTGATTTTGACACCAGCCCTTTGTTCCACCCTGCTCAAACCCATAGATGCAGCCCACAAAGAGGGCAGAAAAGGGTTTTTTGGCTGGTTTAACAGAAATTTTTATGCCGGAAGACTCGCATACAAGCGAGGGGTTGGATATGTTGCGGCAAGATCCATCCGGTTCCTCATCATTTATTGTTTCATTTTAGGGGGGCTGGTCTATTATTTCCAAATGCTGCCCACCTCCTTTTTACCCGATGAAGATCAGGGAATGATGATGATGATGGTTTCCGCCCCTCCCGGCGCCACACTTGAGCGGACCCGGGGGAGTGTAAAAAAAGTGGAGACCTATTTCATGAACCAGGAGGCCGAAAATGTGGAAAGCATCTTCACTGTGACAGGTTTCAGTTTTGCCGGACAGGGACAAAATGTGGGGATGGGCTTTATCAATCTCAAGGACTGGGAGCTTCGAGACAGGCCGGAGCAAAGTTCGGCTGCCATTGCCCGAAGAGCCATGGGCAGGTTATACACTATCAAAGACGCCTCTGTGTTTGCTTTCATTCCCCCGCCGATCACCGAGCTTGGGAATGCAACCGGTTTTAATTTCATGCTTTTGGATCAGGCCGGACTTGGCCATGAAAGCCTGGTCAACGCAAAAAATATGATGCTGGGCATGGCATCACAGGACCCAAGTTTTGTGGGTATTAGGCCAAACGGTTTGGCAGACGTGCCCCAGTATAAACTGGAAATCGATTACGAAAAAGCAGAAGCCCTTGGGCTTTCCACCTCAGACATCACCAACACCCTGGCCGCTGCATGGGGATCCACCTATGTGAATGATTTCATGGACAAGGGTCGGGTGAAAAAAGTGTATATGCAGGGGGAAGCGCCCTTCAGGATGCATCCTGAAGATATAGACCGATGGTATGTTCGTAACAAAACAAACGAAATGGTTCCCTTCTCCTCCTTTGCCAAGGGGCATTGGACCTATGGATCTCCCAAACTTGAGCGATACAACGGTGTCTCTTCCATGGAAATTCTGGGTGCCCCGGCACCAGGGGTCAGCTCCGGAGATGCCATGAACATCATCCAGACCCTTGCAACAAAGCTGCCCAAGGGTATCGGGCTTGAATGGACGGGAATCTCCTATGAAGAAAGAATGGCCGGCTCCCAGACAAGTCTTCTCTATTTGGTATCCCTTTTGTTTGTGTTCTTGTGTCTGGCGGCGTTGTATGAAAGCTGGTCCATTCCCTTCTCGGTCTTGCTCATTGTTCCCCTGGGGATTGTGGGGTCTGTTGTTGCCACAAGCATGGCTGGCCTCACCAATGACGTGTATTTTCAAATCGGGTTGCTCACCACCATCGGTCTGGCATCGAAAAATGCCATTTTAATTGTTGAATTTGCAAAGGATCTCCATGAAAAAGGGCATGATATTGTTGATGCTGCCATGTCGGCAGCAGAACAAAGACTTCGCCCGATCCTCATGACATCCCTGGCATTCATCCTGGGGGTTACCCCTCTAGCTCTTGCCACCGGTGCCGGGTCTGCCAGCCAGAACGCCATCGGCATCGGGGTCATCGGCGGAATGGTTGCGGCAACCACCCTTGCCATCGGCTATGTTCCCCTGTTCTTCATTCTTATTGAACAATGGACGGAAAAGAGGAAAAAGGCCAAAATGGCCCGAAATGAGGTTAAATATGTATAATAGAACACTGACAATTGCCCTGACGCTTGTGGTAATTGCGCTGGTTTCCATGACTGGCTGCAGCATGATCCCGGAATACCAGCGGCCGGAACTGCCTGTTACGACCACCTGGCCTTCGGGCAATGCTTACCCGGAAACCCAGGTCAATGAACAAACGCAAACGGCCACGGTGCCGGACGCCACAGTTCCAGACCCCATGGTATCGGATATCGCATGGAAAGATTATTTTAAATCAGCACCCCTGAAGGCCCTTATCCAAAGAACCCTGGAAAATAACCGGAACCTGAGAATGGCTGTGCTCACCATTGAGCAGGCAAGAGCAGCCTACAGAATACAGCGGTCGGACAGCCTGCCCACCATTGCAGGCACTGGGTCTGCCACAAGATCCGGCGTACCTGAAGATATCAGTTCCACAGGAAGTTCTACCACAAGTTCCGTCTTAAGTGCCAATCTTGCAATGACCGCTTATGAACTGGATTTTTTTGGCAGAGTCAAAAGCCTGAATCAAGCGGCCCTTGAAACCTATCTGGCAACCGAAGAAGCAGCGTTAAATACCCGCATTGCATTGATCGCCCAGACCTCGGACGCCTATATGGCTTATCTGGCATATAAAAAGTTGCTGGTGCTGGCCAAGGATACCCTTGTGGCCCAACAAGCTACATTTGCTGTGGTCCAGTTACAATACGAGGTGGGTTCAGCCACCCAGCTTGACCTGGCCCAGTCAGCGACTTCGGTTGAACGTGCCAGGGTTTCCATTGCCCAATATACCCGTTTGACGGCCCAGGCAAAAAACGCCATTGTCCTGCTGGCAGGAGCTGGTGTGGAGGACCTTCTGGATAACGCCGAGACCATCGACACGGTTCAATTTATGGACCACATTCCCACAGGGCTGCCCTCCACTATTTTGCTGGCAAGGCCCGACATAAAAGGGGCTGAGCACCGCCTGAAAGCTGCGAATGCAGATATCGGAGCTGCCCGGGCAGCACTGTATCCCTCCATAAGCCTTACGGGTTCCTTTGGACTTGCCAGTGACAGCCTGTCCTCTTTGTTGTCCTCAGGTGCTGCCTTTGCATGGAGTTTCGCCCCTTCTGTCTCCATCCCTATTTTCAATCGGGACGGCCTCAATGCCAGCCTGGATACGGCCCTGGCCGGTGAAAAAATGGCTATTGCAGAATATGAAGCCGCCCTTCAGACAGCCTTTAGAGAGGTGGCAGACCAATTGGCGGCCAGGGGAACCTTTCAATACCAGCTGGCCGCTCAGAATGCATTAGTAGACGCCAGTCAAAGGGCCTATGAATTATCCAATGCAAGATATCAAGACGGTATTGATAATTTTTTGACGGTCCTGGATTCCCAGAGATCTCTTTTTTCTGCCCAGCAGAATGCGGTAACGGTCAAGCAGGCTTATTTGAGTAACCTTGTCAGCCTGTACAAAGTGCTTGGCGGAGGTCAACTATAATGGGATCGAAAGTGTCTGCTGCCGGCCAAATCTGGTTTTTAATCCCCCTGCTGGCATTGCTGGCTGCCTTTCCGCCCCTGTCCACGGATATGTACCTGCCCGCCATTCCCTATCTGGGTAAATTATGGTCGGTGGATCTAAAAACCGTAAACCTGACCCTGGTCTGTTTTCTTTTGAGTTACAGCCCGGCCTTGCTAGTGTACGGCCCGCTTTCAGACCGGTTCGGCAGGAGAGTTCCCCTGCTGGCCGGACTGCTTTTGTTCATACTGGGCAGCCTTTTATGCGCCGCAGCAGGATCTGTACAGGCCCTGATCTATTCCAGAATACTTCAGGGGATAGGGGCTGCTGCTCCTTCAGCCCTGGGGCTCTCCATTACCAAGGATTACTATACAGGACCTGAGCGCCATAAAATATTGGCCATCATCGGCATTATCGTTGCCCTGGCACCCATGATCGGTCCCACATTTGGGGGGTGGGCCATGCTTGTTGGCAACTGGCACCTTATTTTTTTCCTCCAGGCAGGGGTTGCCCTGGTTTCTTTTGCAGGTGTTCTCAAGATACCCGAAACCAATACCAACTTGCGGCATATTCCCCTGACTCAAATGGCCGGGCCCTATGTATCCCTGTTCAAAAATCATCGATTTTTAACGCTTACCATGGTGTTTGCCGTTTCCATGTGTCCTTTTTTTGCCTTTATCGCAGCCTCGTCGGAAATTTATATTCTAGGATTCCAGGTGTCAGAACAGGCCTTTGGACTGTATTTTGGCATCAATGCCCTGTCGTTGATGGCAGGATCCTTTTTGTGTATGAAGCTTGTCATGCGGGTCAATGACATGGTGTTGATCGGGTTTGGATTCAGCGGTATGGTGGTCGGAGGGGTGCTGCTGATACTGATGCCCCATTCACAGGTATTGTCCTTTACCCTTCCCATGTGCTGTATATCCTTTGGTTTTGGCCTGACCCGCCCCCTGTGTGTGAACATGATCCTGGAAACAGTGAACGAGGATATCGGATCCGCCTCTTCGCTGATGATGTTTGCCAACTTTATTTTCGGAGCCCTGGCCATGGGACTCATCTCCCTGTGCGGAGAATGGAAAATAATGACAATAGGCCTTACGGCCTTATCAACAAGCTTGTTAACACTGGCGGTCATCCGGGCAATCAGCCATCAAAAGGATAAAATTTCAACCCCTACCTAGAGCCCCCGCATGTATTCGGGTCTTCGCGTATTTGGGTCATTAATACCGTCTGTAACTATCTTCAGGAACTTTTTTTTGTCTGTTGCCAGTTCTCCCTTTAAGCTCAGATAATTGGAGGCATGGTTGGTGTTGAATATACACCCCTGAAGATCATCTGCCGTATGGTCTATCAAGGTGTATAATTCTTCTAAAATTTGAGTCGCTGAGCATGGCACAAACTTGTTTGCTTCTTTTTGGGCCCAGATTTCAGACCCTGGCGTCACCTCCAGTGTGAGCGGTGAAATATACCATTTCCTTGGCATGGTGGGAGCCATACGGTTTATCAATTTTGCAGATTCCATTGCATGCTGCTGGCTTTTTTGTGAATCGTTCCCTGTCAGCCCTAAAAGCAAGATTCCAGACCAGGCAATGCCTGCCCTATGGCATTTTTGGGCGGCAAGGGCTAATTCATCCTGGGTAACCCCTTTGTTACACGCTTTGAGAACCTGGTCATCTCCACTTTCAATCCCCACATACACCATTGTAAAACCGGCATCTGCAATCCGTTTTAAATCATCATCGGATTTTTTGAGGATATCTTGGGCATGGGCATAGGAACTAACTTTTTTTAAATTGGGATGTTTTTGATAACAATATTGGGTTAATTCAATGAGGACCTCGGGTTTTACAACAAAGGCATTGCCATCTTCAAAGAATATTTTTTTTACTTTATTACCAAACATTTCACCGGCTTTGCGAATATCGGTCTTGATTTCTTCAATATCTTTACGCACAGAAAACTTTTTTGTCAGATACATCGAGCAAAAGGTACACCGATGGGTGCAACCGGTTGTAACGCCAATCAATAGGGAATCCCATTCTGATGGGGGTCTGAATATGGGTTCAACTAAATTTCCAAGATCATAATTCATATGGTTATCTACTCTCTTTGCGGTGTTGAGGGGTCCAATATCACTTATAAATCTGCTGCAGTATATTTAAATTCCCCAGTATTTAAAGGATTTTTGTCCTTTAGTACTTTTTATCATGGTCCGATTTCATTGCGCAAATGAAATTTTTGTAAAAACCGGCTAATTTCTAATGGTCAGTTTAATTACCAATGGTAATTTTAGCTCTAATATTGTTAACCCCTTCTCCCTGTAGTCCTTGCCAAAACCCAGGGAGATTCTGGTAATTTTTGTTACCACTCAATTGTTCTTCCCCTTGCCCTGGAATACTTTTTTTAAAAACACCGCTTTTTTTTAAAACCATTACAAACAGCTGTCCCCAGGTCCCATCAACCACCCGGTGAACCCAATATTTTAAAAAAAAATAATCACTGGCAAGACATTTGCTAAAGGATAGGGAGAACCATGGATCTGTAACAATGATATCCTGATTTAAGGGTATCTACTTTAAAATTTAAAAACACACACAAGGAGCTCCTCCGATGATTGTTGGCATTTTAAAAGAAATAAAGGTATTGGAAAATAGAGTTTGCATGACACCTGCCGGTGTTGTCGCCATGAGACAACACGGTCACGATGTAAGGGTTGAAAAAGATGCAGGCCTGGGCGCCGGGTTCCCCGATGAAGACTATGTTACAGCCGGTGCTGTCATCTTTGAAACCCCTGCACAGATTTACGCAGAATGCGACATGGTCATGCATGTTAAAGAACCTCAACCTTGCGAATATGACATGATCCGCGAAGATCAAATCCTGTTCACCTATCTGCATTTGGCAGCAGACGAACAGCAGACCCGGGCCCTTATAAAAAGCAATTCCATTGACATTGCCTATGAAACCATTGAACGAGACAATGGCTCCCTTCCCCTTCTGGTTCCCATGAGCGAGGTGGCCGGTCGCATGGCCGCCCAGGAAGCTGCCAAGTATCTTGAAATGCCCCAGGGCGGGCTTGGCATCCTTCTGGGCGGGGTTACCGGTGTGGAACCTGCCACAGTGGTGGTCATCGGCGGCGGTGTGGTCGGTATAAATGCAGCCAAAATGGCCTGTGGACTGGGGGCAAAGGTGTATATCCTGGATACCAACCTGGAAAGATTAAGCTATCTGGATGATGTCATGCCTGCCAACTGCTTTCCGATCATGTCCAACGCCGGCATCCTTGCGGAACTGGTTACCAAGGCAGATGCGGTTATCGGTGCAGTTTTGGTTGCCGGCACAAAAGCCCCCAAACTGCTCACCCGTGGGATGCTCAAAACCATGAAAAAAGGATCTGTCATTGTTGACGTTGCCATTGACCAGGGGGGCTGTTTTGAAACGTCCAAAGCAACCACCCATGCAGACCCCACCTTTGAAGTAGAGGGTGTCGTTCATTATTGTGTGGCCAACATGCCCGGTGCCGTGGCCAGAACATCCACCACAGCACTGACCAATGCAACCCTTCCCTATGCCATTGAAATTGCCAACAAAGGCTGGAAACGAGCCATGCAGGAAAACAAAGAAATCAAACGGGGCGCCAATGTCATCAAAGGCAAGATAACATACAAAAGTGTGGCAGCGGCATTTGATATGCCCTACACCCCCATTGAACAACTGATTTAAAACGTTTCTTAATGGGGATCCCAATGAAAAAAAAATATTCTTTCATAGGGAATACTTGCGATTCATAACCACAAACGGTAAATAATATTACCGTTTGTGGTTATTTTTCACAGGAGACCCCAATGAATGTAAAAATCAAGCTCAGTTACAAAGACCGTGTGGGCATTGTTGCAGATATTTCTAAAACCGTTGCAGACTCCAGTCTCAATATTATTTTCATGGAAGTGGTCCGCAAAGATAATAAAGCCGTTGTTTACATGGAAATTGAAGCTAGCTTTTTACCCGATAACATTGATGCGGTCGTGATCCATCTTAAAGCCACCCAAGGCCTGCAGGAAATAAATTTTATCGACACCCTTCCCCAGGAGGAACGCGAAGACCGATTCAGGGTTGTGCTGGACAATATCAGCGACGGCGTCATTTCCACAGACCGGGAAGGAAAGGTCACCACCATCAACCGTGTGGCCGGACAGGTATACAATTGCACCCCGGATGAAATCATCGGCAAGAATATCAGGAGCATTGATCTGCCGCAGTATGCCATCCTGGAATGCCTTGAAGGAAAAAGTCTGAAAAATGTTAAACAAAACCTGATCACAAGCCAGGGCCGGTATCAGTATATTTCAACCTGCAGATCCATCCGGGACAGTTCAGGCCTGATTGTCGGTGCCGTTGAAATAGCAAAAGACATGCAGGAAATCAGAGAAATGGCCCAGACCTTTTCAGATCCTGCGCTTATCAGTTTCAGCGACATTATTGGAAAAAATCCCACCATAAAGGCGGCCATTGCCTTTGCCCAGAAAATTGCCACCACAGATTCGCCAGTGGCCCTTCGGGGTGCCAGTGGCACGGGAAAAGAATTGTTTGCCAGGGCCATTCACATGGCAAGTAAAAGGACCGGCCGATTTGTCCCCATCAATTGTGCCGCCCTGCCAGATCCCCTGCTGGAAAGCGAGCTGTTCGGATATATGGGCGGCGCTTTCACGGGTGGAAAAAGCCAGGGCAAGGCCGGTCTGTTTGAAACTGCCAAGGACGGCACAATTTTTTTAGATGAAATTGCGGAAATGTCCCTGGCATCCCAGGCCAAACTATTGCGGTTGATCCAGGAAGGTGCTGTCAGAAGAATTGGGGGTACAAAGGAAATCCCCGTCAATACAAGGATCATCACAGCTACCAATAAAAATCTTGAGCAGCAGGTGGAAGAAAAGACCTTTCGTAAAGATTTGTATTATCGGGTCAGTGTCCTGCCCATCCATATTCCTCCCCTAAGCCAGCGGCTGGATGATATCCCCCTGCTGGTGGACCATTTTTTATTTGACCTGACCCGCAAGCTTGAAGAAAAAATGCCTGTGTTAACCCAGAGGGCCTATGACAAGCTTAAAACCCATCACTGGCCTGGCAATATCAGGGAGCTTAAAAACGTTGTGGACCGTGCTGCGATTTTATGTGAAGATGATGCCATAGACATTGACACTATTTTATTCAGCCATGAAATGGTTCATGGCACCCTGCCCCTATCCGATGTTTCCACCACCCATCAATTATCTCTTAAAGACCAGGTGGCAGATCTTGAAAAAAGAATCATTGTCAATACCTTGAAAACTGCCAAAACCATACGCAAAAGTGCCAGGCTGTTAAAACTATCACACCCAGCTTTGATCAATAAAATGAAAAAATACAACATAAAAAATGTCACCCGCGTCACAACCTGATGTTTATTCCTTAACGCGTGAGGTATCTATAAGGCCTGCCATGACGATTAAAAATAAAATATCCGCCGATATCAAAGATCTCAGATTTAGTGTTATCCGGGAAATGGGTGCAATGGCCAAGGGATTAACCGATGTGATCAGCCTTGGGATCGGCGAACCCGATTTTGATACCCCCTCGGGTATCATTGCCAAAACCTTTGAAGACGTCCAGAACGGACATACCCACTATACCCAGTCCCAGGGAGATCCCGAGTTGCTGGAAAAATTATCCGTGCATCTTTCCCGGGAAATAAAATCCTCGGTCCCCGTCTCATCCATCCTGATGACCCACGGTGCTATGGACGGTCTTACTGCGGCCTTTAGAACCCTTTAGAACCCTTCTGGAACCAGGCGGTTCCCGGACTACCTGGCCCATATCACACTTGCAAGGGGCCAGATCTGCCCGGTTCCGGCTTTGTTTGAAGACCGGTTTATCCCTGGACGGCATGGAAAACTGCTGTGCGGCGGTCTGTGCGCCTTAAACAACCAGGAGTTGTCCAAAAACCTAGGCGATCAGAAAGCGATGGATATTGTAAATTCAGGGGCACAGATAGTGGCTGCCCCCTGCCCCGGCTGCCTGGTTCAAATAAATGACAGACTGGGTGCAGATAATGCGCAGATTGAATCCATTCATCCCATCGAACTTGTTGCAAGGACCTATGGAGAATAATGGAAACAACACGCGCATTTATCAACGGCAACGTCATCACCATGAAAGACAGAGGGATCAAAAAAGCGGTTGCGGTCGAAAACGATTAAAGGAACCATTAGCCAAGGGCGAGAGATACTGCTTTTTTCCCATGAATCTCAGTTGTATCAAATAAGGGGATACTGGTATGCTGTTGATTCACCAACATGACGATTTCAGTGCAACCTTCAATAATTCCCTGGGCACCATCCTGGTACATTTGGTCCATTATGCGCAGGTATTGCTGCCTTGATTCTTCTCGAACAATCCCAAGACACAGTTCCTTGAAGATGATCCGGTCAACCAGGTCACGATCCGCTTTTGACGGAACAATTACATTAATCCCGTGAGCCTCAAGACGACCCTTATAAAAATCTTCTTCCATTGTAAATCGAGTCCCTAAAAGTCCGATGGACTTCATATTTTTTTTCTTTACAGATTCAGCTGTCGCATCTGCAATATGTAACAGGGGAATTGAAATATGATTTTTAATCTGTGTGGCCAATTTATGAATCGTATTTGTACAAATAAGCATAAAATCAGCACCAGCTGTTTCTATTTGTTTCGCGGCGCTGCCCAATACTTGTTCTAGCAAATCCCATTGTTCATTTTTCAAATACTTTTCAATTTCATAGAAATCAACGCTGACCATGACAATTTTAGCAGAATGGAGGCCTCCTAATTTTTTTTTCACCTCTTGATTTATACACCGATAATATAAAGAGGTGCTTTCCCAACTCATTCCGCCGAGCAAACCAATTGTTTTCATGAGAGTTCTTCCTTGTTAATCACAATTAAATAAAAAATATGACTCATTTATTCTAAATGAATCCCGGTTAAAATTTTTCAAGCAGCCCCAGCACCCGGTCGATATCCGCAGTTGGAATTCAGGCGGATAAACTCATTGTCGCTGCCTCGCAACCGATACCGAGGGCCAAATTCCCCTTTGGGAGGGATATATTTGGTAATGACCCGTTCGGCAATTTTTGCACGCCCCTCTTTTTTCAGCCCGTCAATCTCCTGAATCAGGCTGCTGTTAAGTTTATCTAATGACATAATATTTTTTCCTCTTACAAATATTTTTTGTCCAATCTATTTAATTTATGCCCAATCCAGAACAACCTTCCCGGAATTTCCAGACCGCATGGCATCAAACCCTTTTTGAAAATCAGTATAATGAAAATGGTGTGTTATCAGGGGGCTTATGTCCAGGCCGCTCTGGATCATGGTGGTCATCTTGTACCAGGTTTCATACATCTCCCTGCCGTAAATACCCTTGATGGTGAGCATATTAAAGACAACCTTGTTCCAGTCAATTCTTGTATGGTCCGCCATGATGCCCAGCATGGCGATCTTGCCGCCGTGGCACATGTTGTCCAGGATATCATTGAGGGCAGCAGGATTCCCTGACATCTCCATGGCCACGTCAAAGCCTTCCTTCATACCCAGCTGTTTCTGGGTATTTTTCAGGTTGTCCTTTGACACATCCACAGCCAGGGTTGCCCCGGCGTTTTTAGCCAGTTCCAGACGATAGGGATTGACATCGGTGACCACCACGTGGCGGGCACCGGCATGACGGGCAATGGCTGCAGCCATGCAGCCGATGGGACCTGCGCCTGTGATGAGCACATCTTCTCCCAGCAGGTCAAAGGAAAGTGCCGTATGGGTGGCATTGCCCAGGGGGTCAAAACAGGCCAAAACATCCTGGGGGATGGATGGATCGCAGTACCAGACATTGGTCACGGGAATGGACAGGTATTGAGCAAAGGCACCGGGTCGGTTCACGCCAACCCCCTTGGTGTCTTTGCAAAGATGGCGACGGCCGGCCAGACAGTTGCGACAGTGTCCGCAGACAATATGGCCTTCTCCAGAGACCAGGTCCCCGGGCTTGAAATCGGTGACATGGGAACCTATTTCGGCTATGGTGCCCACAAACTCATGGCCCACATGCATGGGCACAGGGATGGTCTTCTGTGACCAGGTATCCCAGTTGTAAATATGGACATCCGTTCCGCAAATGGCCGTTTTCTGGATTTTTATTAAGACTTCGTTGTGACTTATATTGGGAATTGGCACATCCTGAAGCCATAAGCCTTGTTCAGGCTTTGCTTTTACAATTGCCTTCATTGTTTTCATGGTATATGGCCTTTAACTAAATAATTTGTCAACAGAAAGATAACGTTGTCCAGTGTCGGCAAAAATACAAACAATAACCTTATCCCGGTTCTCTGATTGTTTCAGCATTTGTTTTCGCGACGTGTGATTTCATACGGAGCTCCTTTTTAGAGAATTATTGTTGACTTCTTGGGTGTTTATAAAATGATATTTTACCTGCATGTGGTCCGACATTGCCTTTTTTGCCAACTCGGAATCATTCTCTTTAATATATTTAAAAATTAACTCATGGCCCAGCAAGTCTTGTTCAAGAGAGGCAGGACTGGATGGAGTCCAGGGATAAAATTTATATTGGCTAGCCTTGGAGGGTTCTATATTTAATTTGTTTTTAGAATAGTATTCTTGAACATAGCTTCTTGCATCTTGAAGTTGCTGGTAAATCTTTTCCATTATGCTATCGATAGTCGAATTTTTGGCCGCTTTTGTAACGGCTTTATGAAATTGTAACTCATATTCGATATATTTCTTTGGATCATCTAAATTACTACGCATATTTTCCAAAATTTTTTCCAGATCAATAATGTCTTCTCTACTACTACGTTCCGAAGCAAAACCTGCTATTTCAACCTCTAAAATTTGTCTGGCTTCAAGCATATGTAAAAAATTTTCCGCTTTTAAAGAAGAGGCAAAGAAAGGCTCAGTGGGCCAACGAAGGGATGAATCTTTTAAGAAAGTGCCTTTCCCTCGTTTATTTTCCAAAATGCCTAGCAAATTCAGAGCCATCAATGCCTCTCTCAAAGAAGGACGACTAACGTTTAACATTTTGGAGAGCTCCCTTTCATTAGGCAGTTTATCACCGGGGGCGAGTTCCCCTTTATCCACCAATTTTTTTAGCTCCTGAATAATTATTTCAGGAATGCTTTTTGTCTGGATTGCTCTAATTTTTAAAGTCATTTTTATAATTCCTCATTATAAATTCCCGACTTGTGCGGTAAGTTGGTCTGACCATATTGATAGGTAGTTACATACTTTTTGTCAACCAAAATAGAAAAAAGAATCAAAAAGCTGAAATATTCCCCCCGACCTGAAACAGGCACAACAAATGGCTGTTCCAGGTCGGGTCAAGTTACGGTAATAAAGAAAATTGAAAACTTGACAAACAATTAAATTTTAAATTACATTAATAATGTTACTACGGTAACAATTATGGTTTATTCGGGAGACTGGCATGAAAAAAATTTCAAAAGTTTTTTTACTTGATAATTCTATTGTTTATATAATCAATAATTTGGCAAGAGAGATGAATGTCGATCTTACCTGATCCTTCCGCAAAAAATGAAGAGAATCCACAGAATCCTCATTAAAAATCTTAAATCATTTTAATTAAATAGTTTTCAAATAAGGAGTTAAAAAAAATGTTTATTGCTAAGGATATCAATGAACTGATAGGCAAAACGCCCATGCTGGAACTTTCACGCCTTTACCCTGCAGAAGTCAGGGGAAGGATTCTATCCAAAATGGAATTGAACAACCCGACATCCATAAAGGATCGGGGTGTGTTTTTCATGGTCAAATCTGCCATGGAAGAAGGTAATATAACAAAAGACACTGAAGTGGTTGAAGCAAGCAGTGGCAATACCGGTATAGCACTTGCCCGTGCGGCGATAACTATGGGTTTCAGGGCCAGAATTTATATGAGCGAGGCATGCAGTGTTGAGCGGTTAAAAATTATGTCGGCCTATGGAGCCAAACTTGTATTAACACCTGCCGTCGAACATACCAGGGGCGCAAGAAACCGTGCCATTGAATATTGCAAGGCTAATCCCGAGAAGACTTTTTTTTTAAACCAGCATGGTAATGAAAATAATGGTCGGGCTCATGAATATTCAACCGGACCTGAAATTTGGGAGCAGACAAAAGGAGACTTGGCCGCTGTCATAATCGGCTTGGGAACAAGCGGAACATTTGACGGGCTGTCCAGGTACTTTAAAAATAAAAACAAGGACATTCGTATTATTGGATTCGAACCTTCGGACAGTCCGGTATATGCGGGTGGAAAACAGGGTGTGCATCGCCTCATCGGCATCGGTCCCGGTTTTGTTACTGAAAACTTCCAACGTTCCCGTGAACATCTTGACGAAATAGTCCATGTGTCCAATGAAGATGCTTTTGAAACCACCCGGCTGCTTGCCAAACGGGAGGGAGTACTGGCAGGTGTCACATCTGGTGCGGCCGCATGGGTGGCAGGTGAAGTAGGTAAACGAAAAGAATTTGAAAACAAAACAATCGTTTGCTTTATTTATGATTCCGGTGAGCGCTATTTGTCTACTGAAGGATTATTTAAAGTAGAGGATGTTGAAAAGGCTTTATAAAAACATAAACATTTAAATAACTATTCAGCAAAAAAAATGTACCAGATGTCATTTTTTACTTGACAAGGGTTTTGGCGAAAAAATGGATTTTCTGAGTAAGTTTTAAGACCCCTTATATTAATGAAGTTTCTTTTGATTCGGTTCGAATGATCGTGACATGAGTATAACCCCTTGTAATGATAATTAATATTACAAGGGGTTGCGATTTTTTTTGAATACTTGGCAAGAGGAAAATTCATTTTCCCCAACCAGAGCACGCTCAATCAAGAAATGAAAACCAAGGTCAATGAAGGATCTGGCTGAGGAAGCATTTGGTTCTTTCATGCTCAGGGTTTTCAAAAAAATCAATAGGATTGTTTTCTTCCACTATCATTCCGGCGTCCATGAGCATCACCCGTTGGGCAACGGTTTTGGCAAAACCCATTTCATGGGAAACCACGATCATAGTCATGCCCTCGTCACTGAGTTCAACCATGACATCAAGCACCTCTTTTACCATTTCCGGATCCAGGGCCGAGGTGGGTTCGTCAAAGAGCATGACTTTGGGTTTCATGCACAGGCTTCTGGCAATGGCCACCCGCTGTTGCTGCCCCCCTGAAAGCTGGCCCGGAAATTTGTTGGCCTGTTCGGCAATCTTAACCTTTTCAAGGTAGAACATGGCAATTTCTTCGGCCTCTTTTCTCGGGGTCTTTCTAACCCATAACGGCGCGAGAACTAGATTTTCCAGGATGGTCAAATGGGGGAAAAGGTTGAAATGCTGAAAAACCATGCCCACTTCTGTTCTTATTTTTTCAATATTTTTAAGATTGTTGGTCAGTTCGATGCCGTCTACTATAATTTTGCCTTCCTGATGTTCTTCCAGACGGTTTATGCACCGGATCAATGTGGATTTTCCTGACCCGGACGGTCCGCAGATAACAATTTTTTCCTTTTTTTTCACTTCCAGGTTGATGTTTTTCAACACATGGAAATCACCATACCATTTATTAAGGCCCTTGATCTGGATAATGGTGTTATTGTCTTTTATATCATTCATTTTTTTCCTTGGTTTGACGTTTGTTTGCCGAATCAGTGGGACAGAGGTCAACTGTAATTGTCTGTGTCCAGTTCACCTTCAAGTTTCTTTGAAAAATTAAACATAAAGAAACATCCTAAAAAGTACCTCAAAGCGACAAATAAGTACATTTCTGTGAAGAATGATGAATCTCATGAACTGTACATAGTTGAGTCCCAGGGGGATAAAAATTTTTCACGAATCAAATAACCCCTCGACACTCAAATACCGTTCTCCTGAATCCGCAAAAATACCAACTATGGTTTTTCTAGTATTTTCAGGTTTCTCACCGATTTTTTGAAGAATACATGCGACAGCGCCGGAGGTAATACCCACAAGTATGCCTTGTTCTCGTGCCAGTTTCCGGCACATGGCAAAGGCATCCTCTTCCTTGACCAGCATGATGTCATCAATGATATCTCTATCCAGAGTATCAGGAACAAATCCTGGTGCAGTCCCCATCATGCGGTGGGCGGTAAAAATCCCTTTGGAAATGAATGGGGAACTCTCCGGCTCAATGGCCACAAGCCGGATATCCGGGTTTTGCTCTTTAAGGTATTTTCCAGCACCGCAGATTGTACCACCGGTCCCGAGCCCTGCAACTAAAATATCAATGGTCCCTTCCGTATCTCTCCACAATTCCGGACCTGTGGTTTTGTAATGGGCACCAGGGTTATCCATATTAACGTGTTGACCCACATAAAAATATTCAGGATGTTCTTTTATGATTTCATACATTCTTTTTTTAGCGCCCTTGGTTCCAAGGGATGCGTCGGTTAACTCAAGTTCAGCACCAAGGGCTTTCATTACCATGCGCCGTTCAACACTTTGTATGGATGACATGCAAAGAATGACTTTATATCCTTTGAGCGCAGCGATATAGGCCAATGCCATACCGGTATTACCGCTGGTTGTTTCAATCAGGGTATCCCCGGGTTTGATTTTTCCGGTCTTCTCTGCCCGATCGATAATGTTGAACATGGGCCGATCTTTCACGCTAAATGGATTCATGAATTCACATTTGGCAAGCAGAGTGGCATTCTCTGATAAATTATTTAATCTCACCAGAGGCGTATTACCTATAAGATCTAACATTGAATTGGAATAGCGCATTATTGTCTTTCCTTTTATGCAGGGTTTGGACATGGGGTTGTTATCACCATACAAGTCACGATGTTTTTTTCCGGATTAGGGTCGTGGTAATATTTATTTTTTCCATGACCCTTACTTGCCCGAGCCAAGTTCTCTTGCAAGTTTGCGGCTGTACTCGGTCATGGCAAAGCAGGCTACAAAATAAATGAGGGATAAAAAGACATAGGCCTCTTTACTGTAGGCCATCCAATCGGGATTGGCCAATACAGATTCAGTGGTTTTGAGTAAATCATAAAGGGCGATGATCACCAGAAGCGATGTGTCTTTAAACGCCACAACCAAAATGCTCACCGTGGGAGGTATTACGATTTTCAGCGCTTGGGGCAGAATAATCAGACGCATGGTTTGGTAATAATTCAAGCCCATGGAATAGGCTGCCTCGTATTGACCATTGGACATTCCCTGGAGCCCCCCGCGCACCACCTCTGCAATGTAGGCTGAAGTGAACATGATCAGGGCGAGTAGAGCCCTGATAACGGCGCTGATTGTGACGCCCTCCGGCATAAACAAAGGAAACATCATGGCAGACATAAATAAAAGGGTAATGAGGGGCACGCCACGAATAAACTCGATATAGATAGTAGACAACACCCGAATGATCGGCATCTTGGAGCGGCGGCCCAAGGCCAGCAATACACCAATCGGGTAGGCCCCCACAATAGACCCGGCTGCAAGAAAAAAGGTGAGGGGCAATCCTCCCCATTTGCTTATCTTAACAGGGACCAGGCCTGGAACGCCACCATTCATCAACACCAAAATGCTTATTCCGCCAAAAATCCAGGCATAGCCCAACGGTTTTTTCCAATTTTTCCGGTTCCAGGTAAAAGCGATAAGAATGAGGAAAATAGCTATCGCTGTCCCTGGGCGCCATTGCAATTCATAGGGGTAAAAACCAAACAGGATAAATCGTATGTTTTCGGTGACAATGGACCAGCAAGCCCCATTACCAGCTTTACAAGCTTCGGGCCCGGTGAACCAGACGCTGTCAATAAATGCCCACTGGATGAATGAAGGAAGGATTTTCCACAAGGTGAAAAGAACGGTAATGGTAAGGATTGAATTAAATATACCGTTAAACAGATTTTTTTTCACCCATCCGATAATCCCAATATTTGATACCGGTGGTTTTAAGGATTCGATTTGTTCTATTTTAGTCAGGTCCGGGTTTATCATCGTTCAACCAACTGTGCTTTTTTATTATACCAATTCATTATTGTTGATCCGGTCAAACTGAAGCTCAAATAGACCACCATGATAATGACGACGCCTTCAACGGCTTGCCCTGTCTGATTAATGGCTGTGTTGGTCAGGGCAAAAAAATCCGGATACCCTATACCCACTGCCAGGGAACTGTTTTTAATCAGGTTCAGCATCTGGCTGATCAGGGGGGGGATGATAATACGCAATGCCTGGGGGAGTACAATCAAACGTAAGGTCAGGCTTGATTTAAAACCAAGTGCTTCGGCAGCTTCTTTCTGTCCTTTGCTGGTGGCTTCTATTCCGGCACGGACGATTTCTGCAATAAAGGCCCCGGTGTACAGTACCAGACCCAGCAACAGCGCAATAAATTCAGGAGAGATGGTTATGCCGCCCTGGAAATTAAACCCTTTAAAGACCGGTACGTCAAAGCCGTGGGGGGTCCCCCCTGCCAACCAGACCAAAAAGGGCAAGCCGATGGTGATGGCCAGACAGGTGGGGACCACCGGGAAGACCTTACCGGTATTCGACTGTCTGTCTTTGGCCCATCTGATGAGGCCCCAGGACATGGCCAGACCGGCCAGCAAAGCAATCAACATATACGTGTGGGCAATATGAGGCTCAGGCGTCGGCACCATCAGCCCTCGGCTGCATAAATAGGTTCCCGGAAAGATTGAAAGGGCCTGGCGGGGGGACGGCAGATTTTGATAAAAAATAGCATACCAAAAAAACAACTGAAGCAAGGTCGGGATGTTCTGCATTACCTCAATATAGAACGCAGATAATTTGGCTATTAGCCAGTTATCAGAAAGCCGTGCGATGCCTATAATTATCCCCAGCGAGACCGCCAGAACAATCCCTACCAGACCAACCTTCAAGGTATTAAGGATTCCCACGACAAACGCTCTAAGATAATTGTCTGCCGACGTGTAATCAATTAATGACTCACTGATATCAAAGCTGGCAGTGTCGAAAAGAAAACCAAACCCGGTTACCATGGATTGCTTCTGCAGGTTGGCATGGGTGTTGGACACAATGACATATCCAAGCATGAATACAGCCATAACGGTTATGGCCTGATAAAGAATCATGCGTTTGGCAGGATCATACCAAAAAAAAATTTCACTCTGAAAATCGGAACGGGTTTTCTTCTGCCCCATATGGTTTGCCTGGATTTGAATTATTTAATGAAAAAAGCGATCAGATTGGCCATGGTACTTTGACATGTCAGGCTGAACACCCGTTGCAGGTGTCCAGCCGGAATGCCATTATCTAATAGGAGGTCCGTACATCAATCCGCCGTCAGTCCACAGCGCATTTTTTCCTCTTTTGAGATTTAGAGAGGTGTTGACCCCAACGTTTCTTTCAAAAATTTCACCGTAATTGCCCACATGCTTGATGATGTTATATGCAAAATTACGTTCCAGGCCCAGTGCTTTGGCAACGCCTTCAGGTACATTCAGGAAACGCTTGATTTGGGGATTGTCACTTTTCAGCATCTCATCAACGTTTTTGGAAGTAATACCCAATTCTTCAGCATTGATCAGCGCGATCACCGACCAGTTAACGATGTCAAACCATTGGTCATCGCCATGGCGAACGGTTGGGGCCAGGGGCTCTTTGGAGATAATTTCAGGAAGAATCATGTAGTTCTCTGGATTGGGAGCCACCACTCGCATGCCTGCCAATTGGGATGAATCAGAGGTGATGCAATCGCACCTGCCGCCATAGAAGGCCTCCTGGACCGCTGCCTGGTTGCGGATCACAACGGGCTTGTAAGTTATTTTATTTTTTTTAAAATAGTCGGCCAGGTTAAGCTCAGTGGTGGAACCGGGCAGCACACAAATCGATGCGCCATCCAATTCCAGAGTACTTTTAATTCCTAGGTTTTTGGGTACCATGAATGCTTGACCGTCATAGAAGTTGGGATGGGCAAAATTTAGGCCTAATGCGGTGTCCCGGCTGGCTGTAGTGGTAACGTTTCGGCAAAGTACATCCACCTCACCGGACTGGAGAGCGGTAAAGCGGGCGGTTGCTGTCAAGGGTTTGAATTCAATTTTATCCGGGGACCCGAAAACCGCACTGGAAATAGCCCGGGCCGTATCCACATCCAGACCCCGCCACATACCTTTTTTGTCAGGCATGGCAAATCCTGCCAGTCCCTCGCTGACGCCAACGGAAATAAAACCATCTTTCTTAACTTGCTCCAACGTCTGTCCTGCAACAGAAATTTGAACGGTAAAGATCAAAAGAGCAATCATCATTGCCGAAATACGAAACGCTTTCACAGTCATCTCTCCTCCTCAGGGGGTGTTGGCAACACCATGTTTAAAAAAATTGAAACCACTTTAATATCATACGTCTAATGGCCCATGAAATTCGGGTATATCAAATAAAGGATAAGACCCGAGCACTGACCACCAGAAAGAATTAATACGCCTTGCCCCTTTCAAAGAGTAACAAAAAGATGACAAGTACTTCTATTTTCATGAATCCATTGGAAAAATTTGTTAATCCAGCATATTCAAAATCCTACACCATAAAGATGACAGATTAACTTGTCAATAAAAATGTAAATCCTCCGCCTAATTTTTAAAAAAACTGGAGTTTAAAGACTGCAGCCAAGCTCAAAATCATGCATTTGGTGGTAATTTAATCTTTTTTTTATCTATTACGGCCTGCCTTCCATCGGCATCACCATAGACAATTACGTCACCGCATGCCTGGGGATTGGTTTGTGCGGCGGCGCCTATATTTCTGAAATTATTCGCGGAAGCCTGTATTCTGTTGAAAAAGGACAACAGGAAGCAGCTGTTTCTCTGGTGCTTTCCAAATTCCAGACCCTTCGTCATGTGATTCTTCCCCAGGCGCTCCAGGTTGCCATTCCTCCCCTGATGAATTCTTTTTCCTCCCAACTTAAAGAGACCTCCCTGGTCTCGGTCCTTGCCATCAATGAATTGACCCGATCCGGCCAAATAGTATATGCCAGAACCTTTCGGCCCTTTGAAATCTACCTGGCGGTGGGAATCCTCTATTTTAGAATGACCTACTCGGTATCCCTTCTCTCCCGGTATCTTGAGGGCGTATTCCATGTTCACGGAAAAATCGCCCAAAGATAATAAGATTTTCGCCCATGGATATTCAAAAAAACCAATTAATCAACCTTGAACTGCTTAAAGGAAATGCAATGGTTATCAAACCAGGGGCCTTTATAAAAAGCATCAATCGAAAGCCATATGAGACATGTGGTATTCTACTAAGCGATCAGTTGATTGATTTTTTCACCAATGATCATTTACACCGTCACAGACATCGATTCCTGTTGCCCATTCGCAATATGCGAAATGAACTATATATACTTTTTAAACAATGTGTTGAATTTTCAAATAATGATCGCCTACTGCAACAATACGCAAGGTTGATTTGGACGCATGTGGATGAAATGATAAAAAAACAAAGCCAGTCAAAGGGGTCCCATATAACCTTCGTAAAAGCAAAATCATACGTGAACAAACACTTTCAGCTTGGAATCAATAGAAAAGTGGTTGCTGCCGAATTAGGATTAAATCAAGATTATCTGAATGCATTGTTCCATCGGTTTTCAGGTCTCAACTTCACCCAGTACCTTCTGAAAAATTGGGTGTCTTCTTCATTTTATAAAGGTGTCATTGTTGCAGGCTGTTTAACAGAATCGGGGACACTAATTTTCAGATACAGATTTGCGTTGTTTTCATCAGAAAAAAGATCGTAATGATAGCCGGAAGGGGCCATATTGATCATCTTTTCTTCGTCCCTCAGGATTAACTCCCATTCTCCTCCATAGTCCATAAATCTACGGGCGTAACTGTTTTCGTGAACATTGGTAACGATGACTTGGCCACCGGGTTTTGTGTGTTTTAGTAAATAGTCGATGATGCGTTTACATATTTTTTCTGAAAAATAATCGAACATCCCGGCACAATAAGTCAGGGAATACTGTCTTTTTACAGGGTCCTCTATCCTATTGGCAAGGATATTCAAAAGATTTTTATTAATCAGTTCCACTTTAAAATTATCGACCTGCAGGTACTGGATTTGATCCTTAAAGTCAATCAGTGCGAAGGCATCCATATCCAAAAGGGCGGCATGCACAGGTTTTTCGATGGTAAAGACATTGTTTTCCACAAATCTGAGAATTTCCTCCCCAGGACCGGAGCCCAATACCAAAAAGGAAAATTCCTCTTCGTTTTTTTCATGCAGTGTACAAAGCATATCATACAGGAATTTAATTCTGTCCTGATGTGCTGTAACAGCATCCAAACTGAAGATAAATCGGTTTAGCATCTTTGCAAAAAGAGAATCCCCCGCATACGGATCGTCGAATAGTTGTTTGATGATTTCAAAATTTCCAGCGTATCCTCTGTCTTTATCTATTACGGCAGCAACAAAAGGAGAAATTCTTAGAAACAAGTTCAGGTTTTCTCTAAAGTATTTTTTATAAGACAAACTTTCATTCTTGCTGAGTTTGTCCGTCAGGATATTCAATTTCCCAATAAAGGTGTTGATCTGCTCAATGATGTCTTTTTCGAATCCTTTAAGGTAAAATTCCTGCTCCTCTTTTTTCCGATAAAGGCCCCTTTTATCTTCATTATCAAGCGCTTGTTTTAAACGGGTAAAATACATTCTCCAGTCACAGACCAGTGCTTTAAATTCACTCGAAATATCTTTATAGTCATTCAATTCATTTAAATAGGCCAGATTTTCTTTTTTACTTTTTGCTGCCTCTGAAATCGTTTCTATTTGCGGGACGTCAATGAACTCATTGCAAAATTGAAGAATAATCTCGGAGCAATCAAATTTCTTTCGAATAATAATGGCAAGGTCTTCAATAAATAGGGTATCATTCGATTTTATGCACACTTTAACTGAATCACCAAGCTCAGCATTTGATGGTAATATATCGGTAAATCCAAGCCGGGTGGATGCTGCCGTATAGTCGACGACAAACCCTTTAAATTTTTTATTGTTACCATCAATAAATTCAATTGTGGCGTCCATACGAATGTTTGGGCAATATCTTGGGGCTCTGACACTGCCAACAATAGAATGAAGAACTTTATTTTTAATAAATGAGACACCAATACGCATTTTGGCATGATCAAACGCGTTAACATAAACCACCCTACCGGAGCCTTCAATAATTTTTAATTTTTCGGCATCAAAAAAAGTGATGTTTTCCAAAGTCACACCTTTTTCAAAAAAACAGGCTTTTTTACTACATAAGAATGAAAACCCCTTAATCGACAGGTCACTCACCTGGTATAATTCAGATGTTTTTTCAAAGCAGCAGGTAGTATTTTTGATGCTTTTTCTTCTTGCATTTCTGATTTCTTCAAATTTGATTTTCATGCCGTTTCAAATTCCTTTCAATTTGTCAATTATCCGATTAAAACACTTTACCCCATAGTTGAAAAAATCGAGAGTGATCTATCATCGTTACCAAGTGTGGTACCTATACAAACGATGAAAGTGCCAGGCTATCAGTCTTTCCAAAGGATAAAACAAATGATCAATTTCATTATTTTTTAAGCAATTTTGAACCTATATATTTAAGGTATAATTTTTCAGTACCGTCCATGAAAATATCCAACAATTCCGGGTCAAAGGTTTTCCCCCTTTCTTCATACATAATCGAAATTGCCTTTTCAAGGGGCATGGCCTTACGGTATGGGCGGTCAGATGTTATGGCATCCCAGAAATCAGCAACGGTTGAAATTCTTGCCTCAATAGGAATATCTTTTCCCTGGATTCCGCGAGGATAACCCGTACCGTCCCATTTCTCATGGTGACAATAGGCGATACTCACCGCCACCGGCGCACATTCAAGTTTTGAGAGAAGTCTTTTCCCGATATCCGGATGTTCCTTGATATGGTTAAACTCTTCATCCGTAAGTTTTCCGGGTTTATTTAACACGGTGTCTTTAATCCCGATTTTGCCCACATCATGAACAATCGTTCCCAGATAAATATCATTTATTTGATCAAAGGAAAGATTCATTTTGAACGCCAGCTCTTTTGCAAAGTTGGCAACACGTTCCACATGCCCACCGGTATATTTGTCTTTTGATTCAATTGCGGATGCAAGCGTCATCAGGAATACTTCAAGCTGTTCAGTGCGTGTTTTTTCTGTATGAAGTCTACGCAGACTGATAACGTTTTTGACACGTGCCTTGAGTTCCAAATGATGGAATGGTTTTGTTAAAAAATCATCGGCACCTATCTGAAGCCCCTTAATCCGGTCGTTGTTATCTGTTGATGCCGTAATTAAAATGATAGGGATATCTTTGGTCTTGTTATTTGATTTTACTTTTTTCACCAAAGAATAACCATCCATCAATGGCATCATTATATCGGATATAATGATATCAGGTATTTCTTCCTGGATAATTTCCCATGCCAGCTTTCCGTTTGGCGCAACAAGCAATGTGTAATCTTTTAATACGCCGCACAATAAGTCCTGAATGCCTTTACTGTCCTCGGCAATGACCAATGTCCCTTTTGAATTTTTAGCCGTAATTTTTTGAATGGTTCCCAGGTCTGACACTTTTTTGTCTGCTGCTGTAATATAAGCAATATCTGAATTGTCAATTTTTGCCAGATCCGTTTCTCTTCTGGCCTTTTGTCTTCGGTCCGCATGATCAAAATGGTGATCGGTTATGCGCCGATTTCCTCTACGTCTTTCAATGTTGGCATCCGGTTCAAGCTGTTCGAGATTTCTGGGCAGTTCAACGGTGAATATGGATCCTTCATTTTCAATACTGTCCACTGAAATTTTGCCATGCATCATCTCTACCGAATCTTTAACAATGGCCAAGCCAAGACCGGTCCCTTCATATAATCTGGTTTTTGAGCTGTCTCCCTGGTGGAATCGCTTAAAAATATTTTGAACCATCTTTTGAGACATGCCCACGCCTGTATCGGCAACTTTTATGATAACCATATCCGTATTGCCGGAAAGGGTTATCTTAATTTCACCTTTTTCAGTAAATTTGTATGCATTCCTGATAAGGTTATTGATCGTATCTCTAAGTTTTTCTTTATCAATTAACACTTCTTTGTTCTTTAATTCACAGGTATAATTGAGTCCAACGCCACTGTGATCGGTTAACCCCTTAAAACTGGATATAATCTGATACATAAAATTATCGATATCAATTTCATTCAGGGCCAGTCTCATCATGCCTGCATCGAATTTGGACAATTTGAGCATCTGGTTGATTTTATCCATCAGGTTTAAATTTTGAACATTGATGTTTTTTAATGTCTGTGTCTGTTCTTTCGAAATATCACCCTGTTCACCGTCAATAATGTATTCTGTCCATCCTCGGATCAATGTTAGCGGGGTGCGTAATTCATGGCTTAAATTGGCAAAAAAATTCGACTTTAGTGTATCTAATTGTGTCAGTTCTTCATTGGCCTGCTCCAGTTTTATTTTCTGCTGACTTAAATCCAGAGTCTTTACATCAATTTCTCGTTTGAGTTTTTCGGAAAATTGTTTCTCCATTTGGAGATTTGCTTCATGGGCAAGCAGATGATCCTTTTGGAGGGTGTTAATCAGGTCTGCCAAACCAAATGACAGGAGGAGGGCCTGAACCGTGGTACCAATGTGAACGGCAAAAGTGGTGATGAAATTGCGCTCTAAAAAGCCGCCATATCCCAGTGCGACTAAAATCATACCCATAAACAAAAAGAGGGATGCAAAGAAAAAATACCGGGCTTCGCGCACCCCTTTTAATAAGCAAGTAAAACCGGTAATGAGCAGGAGTATCGAGAACAAACCACCAACGCTGGATGCAATCTTGCCGGCAATGGATACCTTAATAAAAAACAGTATTAAAACACCTGGCGGTGTTGTCAGTAAGAGAAAAGTTAGGAATTTATCAAGTTTTGGCACATGGAATTTTGTGTTGAGAAATTTCTGGCAAAAAAGGGTACCCCAGAAAACGCCTATTAAAATAAAAATATTTACGCATTTATTTGCCCAACTTGGATATGACGGCCATAAATATTCATACCCGAAACCGTCGAGTGTGATTTGAATCAATAAAAGACTGCTGATAAAAAAAACATAATATAGATAATATTTTTTTCCTTTTACGGAAAAAAATATAAATAAATTATATAAAATCATGATAATTAAAGCACCGTAATAAAGCCCCAAAAAATAATTATTGGCATTTGTATGTTGATAAAATTGGGTTGGTTCCCATAAGGTGAGGGGTATGAGCATGGATGCTTCGGATTTAAACCGCAAATAAATTGTAAGCTGCGTATCCGGTTCGATGTCTAAAGGAAAGATAATATTTCGATATTTTATTTCCCTTTGGTTGTATTGAAAAAGATCACCGGCTTTTTTTTCAGTTATTTTTTTTCCACCATCAAAGATATAAAAATCAATAGCGTCATGATGAGACCAGTTGCTTTCTAAAAATAATGACCGGGGTTGCATGTATGGGTTAACTAATTGAAATCGAACCCAATATGCACAGGTAGAAAATCCATAATTGGGTATAGGGTCTGTGCTCTGTATAAATTTAGGGCTAAAATCCTCTGAAATGACATCGGATATGGTCAATTCCCCTTTGGAGTCCTCCAGTATTTCCAAATGTAATCCGATAGGAAAATTGGATTTGCCTTCTTCTAATAAAATAGGTGAAGCAGCATACAAATTTACAGAGGAAAAGAAAAAAAGAGATAAAATAAGCAAACCCCACAGTATTTTTTCCCTTTGAAATGCTTTTATCCGTATTATGACTCGATCACACATAATAAAATCTCTATTCCGGATCATACCGCGGGGTCTTTTCGGGAAACAGACCTTTTTGCATATCCACAATCAGGAGGAGCATGAATTCAGGTCCTTTTTTGATTAGACAGCATTAAATCTTAATTACTTATATTACTTATATTACTTTTTTATAGGACTTTATTTACACAATATCAAAGTTTATTCAAGAAGTATTTTTGTTGAGCTAATTTAAAAATAGGACTTTACCAAAGAAGCCGTTGCACAAGTATGAATCTTTTTAATAAATGCAAGGCGTGCTCGTTTCATTGCATCTGTTTTGAGATCCAGTGGAAATATACCATAGAAATTTCCACTGGGTTTATGACCTTTCCATTCGATTTAACAATTTGATTTATTCCTCTCTCCTGGTTTACCATCTCGAAATTTTTAGTGGAGGCGTGTTGTGAACAGAAGTAAAAAGATTATCATTGTTGCCCATTGTATCCTTAATGCCAACGCAAAAGTGGGTCCCCTGGCAACGTACCCAGGGGTGTTGCGGGAAGTAATGGATCAATTCATTGAAGACGGAACAGGTATTTTGCAGCTTCCCTGCCCTGAGTCTTCCTATCTTGGAATCAACCGGTGGGGAATGTGCCGGGAACAATATGACCACCCGAATTTTAGGCGGCATTGCCGCAAGATACTGACCCCGTCCTTGGATGAGATAGAGACCTTTATCGCGGCAGGGTATGAAATTTGTGGGGTCATCGGCGCTGACGGAAGCCCTAACTGCGGGGTCACAAAAACCCCATCCGGACTCATCGGCGGCGTCATCTCAGATATAAATACCGTGGAAGTACAGCTGAAAGATTTTCGGTATATTGACCAGAGCGGCGTCTTTTTTACCGAATTAAAAAGTATGCTTTCAGACCGGAAGATTTCGCTCAAATTCATGGCCATTGACGAAAAAAATCCCTCCTCTTTAATCACCGAAAAATAAGGAAACCAAAAATGACAAAAAAAAACATGGGGTTATCCTCCCTTTTAATTCTCCTGTCCCTGATCGCTTTTACAGCCAATGGATTTGCTTTGGACAATTCCTGGGAACGAATAAAAGAAAAGGGGGAACTTGTGGTGGGTTTTTGCGCCCAGTATCCGCCATTTGAATTTAAAACCGAGACCGGTGAATTACAAGGATTTGATGTGGATCTTGCCAATGCCATCGGTAAAGAACTGGGAATTCATGTAAAATTTATGGACGGCGAATGGCAGGGTTTGATTGCCGGAATGAAAAAAGGCGACTATGACGTTTTGATCACCTGCATGGGCAAAACCGCCAAAAGAATGGAGATGGTCAATTTCAGTGATGCCTATGTGGATCTAACCGAAGTGATTGTGGTTCGAAAAGAGGATGACAAGATTCAAGGCAAGGCAGATCTAAAAGACAAGGTGGTCGGCACCCAGATGGCCTCCAGCAGTGAACGCACCCTGGACGACATGGCAGATCAGGTCGGAGAAATAAAGCGATTTAACTACACAACCGAAGCCTTTCTGGATCTAAAATTCAAACGAATCGATGCGCTTGTTTCCGGGTTGGCCTATGCCGTTGTCCAGATTAAAAAAGATCCCGGTTTTAAAATTGTGGGTTCTCCCTTAAGTTCCACCCCCATCGGCATCGCCCTTCCCAAGGGAGCAGATGCCCTGACATCCAAAATTGACACAGCCCTTGCAAAGATAAAGGCCGATGGCACCAACACCAAAATCTATGACCGCTGGCTGACTGTCAACCAGGACAAGTCCCTATAACCTGGAGCTGGTAGACTCGATGGATGCATTCCAAATAGACATTATTCTGAGGAATCACCGGGAGCTGCTTGCCGGGGCGAGTATCACCCTGCAGATAACAGCCATCTCGTTCCTGATCGCATTGACCATCGGTCTTGTGGTGGGGGTTGCCCGTGCCGAGTCGGGGTGGACCGGAAAACTTTTCACTCCCTATGTGGAAATTTTCCGGGGCACCCCTTTGCTGATTCAACTTTTTTTTATCTATTACGGCCTGCCTTCCATCGGCATTACCATCGACAATTTTGTCGCCGCCTGCCTGGGGATTGGTTTGTGCGGCGGCGCCTATATTTCTGAAATTATTCGCGGTAGCCTGTATTCTGTCGAAAAAGGACAACAGGAAGCAGCAGTTTCTCTGGGGCTTTCTAAATTCCAGACCCTTCGCCATGTGATTCTTCCCCAGGCGCTCCAGGTAGCCATTCCTCCCCTGATGAATTCTTTTTCCTCCCAACTCAAAGAGACCTCCCTTGTTTCGGTTCTTGCCATCAATGAATTGACCCGATCCGGCCAAATGGTATATGCCAGAACCTTTCGGCCCTTTGAGATCTACCTGGCGGTTGGAATCCTCTATTTTGTAATGACCTACTCGGTCTCCCTTCTCTCCCGGTATCTTGAGGGCGTATTCCATGTTCATGGAAAAATCGCCCAAAGATAATATGATTAGATAATAAGATTTTCGCCCATCAATATTCAAAGGGGTCTCTTCCTGCCCTAAAATAATTATTTTCCAACTTTACTTTAGGGCCCGGGTTCGATATTAAATTAAGTGAGTTAAGACTGAATTATGACAGGTTCGCTTTCTTAAAAAAGGAGAGGCCTATGATTATTCAAGGATTAAAATTAACCCTGCTGGGAATGACAGTGGTTTTTTCGTTTCTTCTCCTCCTGCTGGTCATCATCCATCTGTTTGCAAAGCTGCTCAAACCATACACCCTCAAAGAGGCTGCCATCACCTCCCACAGGCCTTTGACCCCCAGGGACACAAAGCCCCCCGGGGATAACCTCAGGCTTACTGCCATTATCAGTGCGGCAGTTGCAGCCCATAGGAAGCGCATCAGCCGTTACAGACAGCCATAAGTATTCACTTTATTCAAAGTTAATACCGGAAAGGATACCAATGAAAAAAATAAAATTTATGGACACCTCCATGCGAGACGGGTTCCAATCTGTTTTTGGCGCTCGGACCCTGACAGACGATTTTCTTCCTGCTGTGGAAGCTGCCGTGGAAGCCGGAATCCATCATTTGGAAGCAGGCGGCGGCGCCCGGTTCCAGAGTCTTTTCCTGTACTGCGGTGAATCCGCTTTTTCCATGATGGACCGTTTTAGAACGGCTGCAGGACCTGCTGCCCATCTTCAAACCCTTGCCAGGGGCATCAATGTGGTGGCTCTCTCGGCCCAGCCCAGGGACATGATTGACCTCCACTCCAGGATGTTCAAACGGCACGGCATGACCCACATCCGCAATTTCGATGCCCTCAACGATGTCCGCAACCTGGTTTACTCGGGGCAGTGCATCAAGAACGCAGGGCTCCATCACCAGGTGGCCATCACCATGATGGAACTGCCCCCCGGCCTCACCGGCGCCCATGACCCTGAATTTTATCTTAAAACATTAAAGGAGATCCTTGATTCAGGGGTGCCCTATGATTCCATCTGTTTCAAGGATGCCACGGGAACCGCCAACCCCCAAAAGGTGTACGACACGATCCGGGCGGCCAGAAAACTTCTGGGAGACCAGGAAGATATCTGGATGCACACCCATGAAACCGCCGGCATTGGCGTTGTCCAGTACAAGGCCGCCATAGAAGCCGGCTGCGACGGCGTCTGCCTGGCCCGCTCTCCTCTGTCCGGCGGCACCTGCCAGCCGGATATGATTTCCATGTGGCATGCACTCAAAGGGACCGGCTACTTCCTGGATATCGATGTTCATAAGATCCTGGAAGCCAACCGCATCCAGGAAGAATGTCTAAAGGATTATTTTTTCCCCCCGGAGGCACAAAAGATCTCCTCGGAAGTGATCCTTTCTCCCATGCCCGGAGGCGCATTGACGGCCAACACCATGATGATGCGCGACACCGGCACCCTCCACCTGTACCCCAGTGTGATCGCCGCCATGGCAGACTGTATTGCCAGGGGAGGATTCGGAACATCGGTTACCCCGGTTTCCCAGTTTTATTTCCAGCAGGCCTACGCCAATGTGACCCAGGGGCCCTGGAAAAAAATCACAGACGGTTACGGTAAAATGGTGCTGGGATATTTCGGCAGAACCCCCCTCCCTCCGGACCCCGATATTGTCAAAATCGCCGGCCAGCAGCTCAAAATACCCGTATTTAAAGGAGATCCCCTGGATGTTCTGGAACCGGGCATCCCCAAAGCCAAAAAGATCCTTGAGGCCCAGGGGCTTCCCGTGACCGAAGAAAATATCTTCATCATCGGAGCGCTTACAACCCCCGGCGGAAACAAGGGGCTGGATTTTCTCAAAGGGGACAGGCCCATCCACTGCCGCAAGATACCCCCGAAAGAGGATTTGTCACCCCGGCAGACCAAGACGTCACCCGGGCCTGTTTCAAAATCCCTGGATCCCAAACCTGTTGATCCCACCCCAGATGTCACTCCAGACGTCACTTCAGTGGATGGCACCCCAGAGACCTGGTCCACCTCCCACTTCAAGGTGACCGTTGACGGAAGTGCCTATGAGGTTATTGTCGAGGATGAAACCGGAAAGGTCTCAGACATCAGCCCCTTCTCAGACGGACAGATGGAGGCCCCGGCAGCACCCCCGGTCATTGAGGTCAAAGCCCAGCTGCCGGGAAATGTATATGAAATTTTGTTTGTTCAAGGCGATCAGGTAAAAGAAGGAGAGACCCTGGTGATTCTCGAGGCCATGAAAATGGAAACCCCGGTAATCGCACCGGCCAACGGTACCATCGACTCAATTGCCGTGATCAAGGGGCAGACGGTTCAGTCCGGCCAGGTGCTTTTGACCCTGATATGACCCGCAAGATCCAAAGGACGCCATCATGAGTGTGAAAAAAACTATCATTATCATCGGCACTATTTTTCTCCTGCTGGTTTCACTGATCTCTGCCGCTAATGGGCAAACCCTTCTTCCTCCCATTGGTGACATGATTCTCAATTTTGGACGCTCCACAGGCCTGTTCAGCTTATTTTCCCCCGTCACAGGCGAGGATGTTCAAGGGATCAAACAATTTTTTATGATCGGCGTGGGGCTTTTGCTGTTATACCTTGCCATCCAGAAAAATTTTGAGCCGCTTCTCCTGGTTCCCATGGGGTTTGGTGCCATCCTGACCAATATACCCCTGGCATCCATGTCCGATCCCGGAGGGATTCTCTACTATATTTACACCATCGGCATCAAAACAGGGGTCTTTCCCCTCCTGATTTTTATGGGGGTCGGGGCCATGACCGATTTTGGGCCGCTTATCGCCAATCCGAAAACCCTGCTGCTGGGAGCCGCAGCCCAGGTGGGAATTTTTACCACCCTTATCGGGGCACTAATTTTATCTGAAATTATCCCGGGCATCCATTTTGATCTTTTTGAAGCCGCTTCCATCGGCATCATCGGAGGAGCGGACGGCCCCACGGCCATATTTTTGTCAAGCCAGCTGGCCCCGCATCTTTTGGGTCCCATTGCCGTGGCAGCTTATTCTTACATGGCCCTGGTGCCCCTTATCCAGCCGCCCATCATGCGGGCCTTGACCACGGTGGCTGAACGTAAGATCCGCATGAAACAGATGCGCCATGTGGGGAAAGTTGAAAAAATAATTTTCCCCCTCTCTGTCCTGGGGCTGTGTGTACTGCTGCTGCCAACTGCCGCTCCCCTTATCGGCTTTTTTATGTTCGGAAATCTCATGCGGGAATGCCGGGTGGTGGACCGGCTGTCTAAAACGGCCCAGAATGCCCTGATCAATATTGTCACCATCCTTCTGGGCCTGGGTGTTGGCGCCCAACTTTCCGCCCATCAGTTTTTGAACCTGTCAACATTGGGAATTCTCTTCCTGGGGGCCATCGCCTTTTCCATTGGCACCGCATCGGGAATTCTCATGGCAAAACTGATGAACCTGGTGTTTGAAACAAAAATCAACCCCTTGATCGGCTCAGCCGGTGTATCTGCCGTTCCCATGGCAGCCCGGGTCAGCCAGAAAGTCGGTATGGAAGCAGATCCCCAGAACATTTTGCTCATGCACGCCATGGGCCCCAATGTGGCCGGTGTTATCGGTTCTGCCGTTGCCGCGGGCGTATTGTTGACATTAAAAAACCTGGCGCTGTAATAATAGCCAAGAAATATCATAGGAGAACGAAATGACCATCCGTGCACTGATGACCCGAAAAATTCCCAAGCTGACCAGCGGCATGGACGTCGCCCTGCTGCCGACCCTGTCAGAAATGCTCATTGAACTCCGGGGCATGGCCCATCGCCAGCCAGGCTATATTTCCGGAGAAACCCTGAGAAATGTGGATGACCCCAATGAGTATCTTGTAATCAGCACATGGAAAACCCTTGAAGCCTGGAACTGGTGGCTTCGTAACAATGAACGGGCTGAACTGGAAGGCAGGGTCGATGCCCTGCTCGGCACCTCAACGGTGTACAAGGTTTTCAGTTATGATTAAAAAAAGGAAGACGCCCTGAGTTATCTTTTTATCATGCAGCATTTTTTATATTTTTTGCCGCTGCCGCAGGGGCATTTTTCGTTCTTGCCTATTTTTGCCACTTTTTTTCCCGGAGCCACACATTCGGAAGGCTTGATGGGTTTAATACGAGTTTGTGTTTCCATCACCAGGCTATAATGGACATCCAAATAATGTTCATAGATATCCTCTGCGCTAAGATTGATATCTTTGCAGATGATCGGCCGCTTTAAAAAAGGCCTTCCCTTTTCAAGCCAGTCCAGGGCAAGCGTTGCATCCCCTTCTGCCTCAGCGATCTTTGCCAGGGACAGGTAGGATTCAATATAGCACGACCCGTATTGAACCGCTTTTTCATACATTTTTTTGGCTGCTGCCGTCCGGCCGATAAATCTGTAAATATTTCCCAGGCCTATATAATTGGAAGGGTCTTTGGGATTTTTAGCGATATCCTTTTTATGAAGATTGATGCCGTCGGGCAGGGACATTTTCTTTCCCTTTGCTGCAAAATTCTCTATTTTGATGACGCCGGTTTCAAGGGCCTGGTTTCCCTCCTCGGAGTTATTCCGGGCCATCAACCGCATAAACTCCATCTGAACCATGAGATTCCCACTGGGGGTGGCCTGGAATTGGGATATTTCATTGCAGGCAATACAGGTCAGTTCATCTGCAATAAAAGGGGTTTTATCTTCGTGAAAATAGATGCTCCTGCATTCATAGTCGCTGATATCACCGCAATTGCTGCATTTCAGTTCAAGGGTCAGGCTTTTTAATGCCCCCTGGGTCATGATCTGGTTCATCGTTTCCTGCTTGGTTTCCTGATGGTTCATATGGGATTGAAACACATCTTGAAGCCTTGGATCCTCAATTCCGTTCAACATGGTGACCAACAGGAACAGCCGATCGATGTGCTGCTGTTTTTTCCCAACTTTTTGATCCAGAAATTGAAGTGCTCTATGACTCAATAACACTTCGCAGGTATGATGGGTTTCAATCCTATCGTAATTATAGAACCGGTTAAAATTTCCAATCAAGAGATCTTCCGCCTTTGTACTGCCGATATCACGTATTATGTCATTAACTTCCAGCAGACAATCATCAAGTTCATCCATTCTGGCGGCAATATAATCAATGGCTTCGTCTTCCAGGTGGATCAGTGCAAGGCGGGATGCGTCAATAAGATACCCATCCCCTTTTTCACACCCATAAACCAATGCGTTAAAAAGTGCTGGAAGAAAAGAGGAATCTTTCAAATGATCCATATAACCGACAATGTTACCGGCTAAATAAACCAGGTCATTTTTTTTTCCAATGAGATCATCCAGCAAAGTATTTAGAATTTTACCAGCCGACTTGATGCCGATATCTGACAGATACGCTTTAATCGGTCGGGTAAAAGGGGTATGCTCGGAATCAAAGCCGATGCACTCCCGGATATTTTCATCTGAACAAAAATGCCTGTCCAGGGTCTCTTTACGGGTATGCTGCCAGATAATTGACAGAAAAACTGCTAGAAACGAATGGTATATGTCAACCGCTTCCAGCCGTTTTTTAAGCGCTTTATCATCCAAAAGGATTCTGATAAGGCTTGCCAGGAGATCATTGTCCATTTTATCCAGACAGGAAAGAACCAGCATTGCGCCTGAATCAATTTCACTATCAATCAAATCCTGAAAACCCTGGAACAACTGCTGACCGCCGCCTGGATCTTTGTATATACCGTCAAGACATTTGGGTGCCTCATCAAATTTTTTGCATTCTATTGATAAATAAAGATCGAATTCAAACCGGTCCTCTGTCATGACACCTAGAAAGTCACTGCAGATATCTTCAAATTCCAGTTCATCCAAATCCGCCTGGTCGATGAGGTATTCAATAAAATGTTTTGCCAGGGGTATTGTTTGAGGATGCCCCAGCCTTAAACCGGTTTTTACCAGGCCCGATAAAATCCCATGCCTGGACAGGTTTTCCTTTATCTGATCTTCATGTGTGTAATAGGCTGAAACCGAGTCCTGAAATAATCGTTTCTGTTCTTTAAGGGAGAGATAATCAGAATAATTCAACCAATAAAATTTATGTTCATATCCTTGAACCTCACTTATTGCAGCAGACTCTTTTTGAATCAAGGCCTTTAGTTGATCCGGCTTGTGTTCATGGATAATCGGGGCAATGGTATCAAAACGAATATCCGCCAATCCTCCGGTTTTAAAAGCATCTAACAGCTCATCAATAATGCCTGAAAACAAAGGAAAAGGCACGATTTTCAGCATGCTAATCTTCAGCAGAAAGTTGTTGCCCTTAAGGATATCAAGTAAAAAAGAATCCTTAAAAACATATTTTTCAATTTCCGCTGCCTTGTCCGGATGATTGATACCCAGACTTTTGTATTTTTTCAGGAAAAAATCCGCAAAAATGGGAAGCGAGCAATCTACTCTCTTTGCAGATGTTTTTATATCCATAAAAATAATCCTTTCCATTGCAATATTAAATTGTTCCCTTTTTAAACGTTTTCCGTCAAAAAAACAACAGGAGAGGAAATGCTAATTTTACCCATTGTAAAAATGTTTTCTGGAAACGGTCCCATTATGTTAAGATTAAAAAAAAGGGATATCCTCCCTTGGAATCTCAATAAATTAAACAGAAGGTATTGGAGGCAGGTACCATGGAAATAAAAAAAATTCTCTGGCCCACTGATTTTTCCGGCAATTCCGAGAAGGCACTTCCCCACATACAATCCCTGACAAAACTATATGCCGCTCAGATTTATGTACTCTATGTTATCCAGGAGATTGCCCATCCCATGGCCTGGTATGGAGACTCCGCTGAAAAGCACATTGCTGAATTAGTCAAACAGGCGAAAAACTCGGCCAGAAAACGGCTGGACCAGATTTGCGAACACTATATGGGAAACGGTTCCCTTTATGAAAAACACATTGCCATCGGGGACCCGGCCCAGGAAATCATAACCTTTATTAAAGCCCAAAAAATAGATCAGGTTGTCATGGCAACCCGTGGAGAAAAAGGACATTTCCAGTTTGGAAGCGTCTGTGAAAAAGTTATGAAAAACTCCCCAGTTCCTGTGACCGCCATCCCCATTTTTCCTGATATTGCAGCCTGATAATCATCTGATTTCCATCAAACTTGTTGACACAGTCGTCCGGATTGGTTAATTCGTGGCTTCTTTTTATCTTTACGAACTGGGGTGTGTGCGTGGCATTAAAACCGACCATTTACAAAATAAAAATTTCATTGTCCGATATTGATCAAAATCATTATGACAATTTCGATTTAACCATTGCCCAGCACCCCTCTGAATCAAGTGAGCGAATGATGGCAAGGGTCCTGGCTTTCTGCATGAATGCCCGGAAAAATGTGGTGTTCACAAAAGGACTTTCCGCCGTGGAAGAGCCCGATATCTGGGCGAAAACCCTGGACGATCAGCTGTCCTTGTGGATAGACATAGGAGAACCGGCCTTTGACAGAATCAAAAAAGCGTCCCGTCTCGCCCCTGGTGTCAAGGTGTATTCCTTTAACTTAAAGTCTGACAGCTGGTGGGCCAAGGAAGGGTCAAAGTTCACAGACTTAGCGGTCTCTGTTTTTCAGTTTGACTGGAAAAACATACAGGCATTGGCCGCCCTGGTGAAGCGGACCATGGATCTTTCCATCACTATTTCCGATAATATTGTCTACGTTTCCGCCAAAAACGGAGAATGTGAGGTGTCGTGTCGGACTTTGCAGGCACCTGCGGCATTAAAAAGCCGAAAGAATTCATAACCAGAGGATTACACCATGATAACCTTTCCAGACACAGAAAAGAAAATTAAAGGCAGAATATCCGCTTACAAATCCGCTCTCAATAAGGAACTAAAGGAATACGACCTTATCAATGACCGTGCCGGCAAAAGATATCTATTGTTCTCCCTGTATTTTGTCCTCAATGATTTAAAAAAATCTGAAAAATATTTTGAATGGTACCAGACCGTTTTTAATGATGATGTGGGTGAACCCGTCCAGAAACTTTGCTGGGCCCTAAGCCTGTATAGAATGGATCGCCGGAAAGAAGCCCAATATATGCTGGCGGATTTGATGCTGTCAAACCTGTACATCATTCCCCAACTTCTGGATCAGCCCATCGAAAAATATGATATCTGGCAGTTCTCTTCGGACGGGGATATGGATTATTTTGATTATATCCCGGATGAAGTTTTAAGTGAGGTCACCGTCGAGGATATGAACTGGATTAAAGAATGCCATGATTCATTTATGTTCCAGCGCATCCGACAACGGTATATTAAAATTTACGGCCAGCTTAAGGATGTAAAAGATGCTGCAGCACGCAAAAAACTTCTGAATGAATCCTATACCCTTTTGGATCAATTATCGCCGGAATTTAAACCTGGCATCTCCGGCTAGGATCTGGTCAAAAATATCCAGATAGGTGTCATACCGTTCCTGGCTTATCTCGCCGCTTTCAACCCGTTTTGAGACAGCGCATCCGGGTTCCGTGCGGTGGCGGCAATCCCTGAAACGGCAGCGGTCCTCCATGGCAGCTTCAAACCCGGGGAAAAATCCCGCCAGATCCTCTGTGGAAATATCCACCAGCCCGAACTCGTTAAATCCCGGGGTATCCACCAGTTCCCCGCCGCCGGGCAGGGAATGAAGGGTGGAAACCGTGGTGGTGTTGCACCCCCGGTTGCCAGCGGTAAACAATTCTCCCACCCGAAGATCCAGGGCCGGGCAGATGGCGTTGAGCAGGCTGCTTTTGCCCACCCCGGTGATGCCCACAAAAAAACTGCGAACCCCCTGCCCCAGGTATTTCTCCAGTGCATCGAGGCCTTCTCCTGTGATTGCGCTCACCACAAAAATATCCACAATCCCTTTATAAATGGCAATAATCTCATCGGCAAAGATCCTTGCCCCTTCAAGGTCCCCCTTGTTGATCACCAGCACCGGCGTCAAGCCGGCCTGTCTGGCGGCCACAATGGCCTGATCAATATACCCGGGGGTGGGCATGGGCATGGGAGACACCACAACCCCCAGAACATCCAGGTTGGCCCCCACAATTCTCACGCTGCCCCTTGAATCCCTTCGGCAAAGCTCGGTTTTGCGCGGCAATCTAGTGAGGCGATGGTCTTTTACCACCACATTGTCACCGACAACATGGCCTTCCCGCCGCTTCACCTTGACCAGCTGCCGTTCCCCGGACTCAAACAAAACATCCACGGCAATCCCGTGGTGGGAAACGATCACGCCCTTTTTCTCAGGCCCGGACTTTTTCTCTTTTTGTTCTTCACCACGCTTTTGTTTAATTTTCAACCGCCCTTGCTCCGCCTTTAAATATGGAAAATCCTGTGAATCCTTATAATACAGTGCCGGGCCTTCAAAATCAACGAAGAATCTTTTTCCAGATCACAGGCGTGATATCAGTGTTTCAAGATACCGGGATTTTACTTGTTGACTGGCCAGAATCTGTTTGATTGGCGGTAATTTTAAAACCACCCCCAGAACAGCGGACAGGGCCCGGTGACTGAACAGAACCCGGTTGTCAAAAATCAGGTGCTGGAAGGTTCCCCGTTCAATGGCCATGACAACGGAACGGTGGGCGCTGTTCAAGGGGGTGATCACCCGCTGGTCCAGGGGAACAAGGGTCAGGCTGCCCTCGGGACATGCCCGGACACACAGCCCGCACCCAAGACAGATTTCATTGTTCAGCCGGGCTTTTTTTTGTTTGGGGTGTTTAGGATCATGGGCCGACACCAGGGTCATGGCCTCCACCGGACAGACGGTCACACATTTGCCGCAGCCAGTGCAATGGGCATCGTTTATTTCCGGGATAAAATTTGAGGTATGCACCGGGTTATAAATGGCAAACCTGCGCGCCGCAATCATGGCCTCGCAGCAGCAGGCGCAGCAGTTACAGATAAAATTCACCCGCTGCCGTACGTTTTCCCCGAACTGGACCAGGTTGGACCCATAGGCCTGATCCAGAAGGTCCATCCCCTCCACCACATCCACCCTGAGTGCATGGCCGTATTTTATCAAAGACCGGGCCGAGGTGTTAAAGGTCATGCAGATGTCCATGGGGTTGTCGCAGGCCTTGCCCACATGGTACATTTTGTGGCGACAATAGCAGGTGCTGATCCCCATGTGCTCGGCGGTTTTTATAACTTCAGAGGCCCGCTCGTAGTCCATCACATGACTGGCATTCTCATTGGTCAGCACCGGCTCATGGACAAAGGTCCGGCCCAGTTTGGTATCCCCCAGGCAAAACAGATCTTTGATAAAATCTTCTTCCACGTTGAGATACTCATAAAAAAGCTCACTCAAACATTTTTGATCAATATCCTTGCGCATCCGCATCATGGAGAATTCAAAGAACCCGGCCATGGGCGGGGGCAGGACATATTGGGTGGTGCCGTCCTGGTCGATGTCCACAAGGATGGCCCGGGATGACAGCTGGTCCAGAATTTTCAGGGCCTCGGACAGGCCCATCTTCCAGATGTCCGCGGCCCGGGCG
This sequence comes from Desulfoconvexum algidum, assembly GCF_055382125.1. Lineage (NCBI taxonomy): Bacteria > Pseudomonadati > Thermodesulfobacteriota > Desulfobacteria > Desulfobacterales > Desulfobacteraceae > Desulfoconvexum > Desulfoconvexum algidum. Next base: position 3,204,339 of record NZ_AP042394.1, read on the forward strand.
GCCGTAAACGGCCGGATGGGAAGAAGGGAAACAAGCCGGGCTTCTCGTTCCGAAAAAAGCATGGCCAGAATTTTGTTCAACAGTTCAGATGGTGGTGCGCCCTGGGGAAACCGGTTCAAGCGTTCTGTCAGGTCTGAATAATCGGATTTAGCAGTGTGATGTGCCATTGTCTCAATACCCCTTGAAAAATTAAGCCTCAGTTCAGGATCTTTTTTTCTGCCTCCACTTTTGTTTTAACACTTGGACCACAATAGCCCCCCCCCCCCCGAGGGCCATAAGATTCCCCAAACCGGTTGGCTTTATTCCTGATTTTGTCTTTTTGAAAGGTGACATTTATTCCTCCTCCTGGTAACGAGGTCCTCTTTTTCATACAAAGAAAAGTAAACTTAATCAACCCGTAAAAAAGAGAAAACAAAAACCTGCGCACAGGGATATGTGTCGCTGAATGCTTATATTTTTCTTGAACACTACAAAAAAACAATAGTTTGTTGTTGCTAACAAAATTAATTGGGTTGAATTTTATGATTGAAGGCTTATTATTGTGTTATATCTTCTGCCTGGAATTGAAAGCCGGGCCTTTTTGTAGCACCAACAGAAAATGGAGGGTCGACATGTCAGTTGAATCCGATTTTCAAAAAGCACGGATTGTGGATTTGAACATATTAAACACCCACAATGCCAAAGGCTGCGAGGCCTGTAACAGGAAGTTCAACCTGGGTGAAACCGTTGTCCTGGCCTGCGGATCATGGAAAGACGGTTGTGCCAGACTGATTCATGAGCAGGAGGCTGTGTTTGATAAAACCACCCGATCCTGGTATGAACGGGTTTATTACAGGTCTTTGAAACATTAAAACACGGACACTGCCAACACGACGAAGGCCGTGACAACAAACTATATGACACGCAATTGCCTGGGTCTGAAAACCGTCGTTCTTCTTGAGTTCACCGGATAATTTCCAGGTTGAATCGTTTGGCCATGTCCAGGGCCCGCCTGAATTCTTCCGGTGTTAAACACCTTGGTTGATGTTGATTATAACGATTATCATTAAGGCGTAAAAATATGGTGATGTACAACCCACCACACCCCGGTGAAGTAATAAGAGCGCTTTGCCTTGAACCTTTAGGGTTAACGGTTACAGATGCAGCAAAAGGACTTGGTGTTTCTCGAAAAACATTATCTGCCTTATTAAATGGGCGGTTTGGTATTTCCCCTGAAATGGCAATCCGCCTTTCAAAAGGATTTGGTGGCAGCGCTGAAAGTTGGTTGATTCAGCAAACCCAATATGATCTTTGGCAAGCGTTACAAAATGAAAGCAATATCAACGTCACAGCATTTGCATAAACGCCAAACCTGTTGATATCAGTTTTGATTTTCTTACTGTAATGTTTACCCTTATCTTTGCTGTATTGTTTTCATCCCCTGCCACTGGTCGTCATCCTGGATCTCCACGGCCCCGCGTTCTATAAATCCCTGTCTTACCGATTGGTTTGTCCAGGTGACTCCATAAATATTGGCCAGATCAAGCTGGGTCCCTTTGCTCCAGGTGATCTCCATGAGGCTGGCCTGCCTGAGATCGGCCCCCCGCAAATCGGCGAATCCAAGATTTGCACCCCGAAGGTCTGCCTTCACAAGAAAGGCATGGGAGAGAACGGCATGGCGCAAGTTACGCCCGCTCAAGTTCACATTGGCGCTAAATCCAATCAGCTGTAAGGACCGGTAGATAAAATCCGGGGTATTGTATATACAACTAAAAGAAACAGCAAACAGCCCGGAGCCGACAACAAGCAGAAACAAAAAATGTTTCAAGGAAAAAAACATGCTCCCTGTTTTATGGGCGGGAACCGACTCAATCCCCCTGCCCTCCAGGGTTTGTTTGGCAGTGAGATAGAACAGCAGCCCCGCACCCATGGTTGCCACGAGCATAAAAACATGGACAGAAGTCCACACCATGTCGTGGCGTCGAAGATATCGCTGCCATACAAAAAAAAGGGTCAGGGGCACCGTCCACCCGCTCAGAAAAATGGAGAGCCCGGTCTGGAGTCCGGCAAGCTTTGGCTGATGGTAAAGGTACAAATAGCAGTACAGGCCCACCAGCAAAAAGGGAGCGCTAAAATAAAAATAAACAATGGGGATGGAGGAACCAATGATGGGCATGGGCGAAGAGGTCGAATTGGTCATCAGCCTGAGGTCATCGGTGGTGGCCACGGTCAGGGCTGTGTAGCCGCAGGCCAGCAGCATGCCAAAAAAAAGCTTGCGCGCATTCTGGGACGCCTCCTTGACCGAACCCAGACCGTCAAAACCTGCGATGGACCCGGGCAATATCGCCCCAGTGACATCCGCCATGGCAAGCTGTTCACCCAGCAGGCCCTTGACGCGGCTCAGATCCGCATGTTTAAGGGAGGCACCGGTTAAAACCGTATCGGTAAGATCTGCGCCGGCAAGACGGGCCTGGTCTAAATTGACAGGCCCCAAATGAATTCCGGCAAGGCAGACCCCTTCCAGCATGGCCCTTTTGCCCTCCAGTGAATCTTAATTCTGAAGTTTCAATCGCCTAGCATCAAGCCTTCCTGGTGAAGGCCAACTCCATGTTTCAAAAGCAGCGCATAAAGAAACGAGGCCTTTTCATCCCTTGTTTGCTCGATGAGCGTTCTGTCCGTTGATGATGTCAGTCTTTTCGGATCTCCGTATCGAACCAGCAGGTCTGCCAGGTTTTCCGGAATATAAATTTCCAGATCCGGCAGCTCTTGCTTCAGGAGAAGATAATTATTTAACCCCACCAGGTCATAGTCCGGAAAAATCGTTACAGGGGTATTCTTCAAGGTTTTTAACCAGGCAATGGTTCTTTTGGATATCCAGCCGCCATAGTAAAGAACACTGCCGTCAAAGGCAATATGTTTGAAATATTGATCCGCATACACGAGCAAGTCCAAGTTCTCCACAAGGGCAATGGGGGTTTCGGTCTGCCAGTTGTCACAGGGTTTTATGAGAAGAGAGGCAATGCCGCAGTCCTGAACGATCTTGAAAAGATTTACCGCTGCCTCATGATTGGTCCAAAATACCTCCTGGGTGGCTGAAAGCATGAGAAGAAGCGTGTCATCCCTGCCTTTATGGGCGTCTTGGTGAAACGCCACCGCTTTTGCTTTGGGGGTAAGCGCCTGGGTTGACCCGTGATACCCCGTGTTTTCCAACAGGGTAATGATGGCCTCCCGGTCTTCAACCGTGTAAACCCCTCCCCTCCCTGATTTCTCCCAGTCGACAAACCCCCGGTCCTTTAAATTCAGGATGTCCGACCGGCAGGATTTTGGAACATTGGAACTGCTGATCCGCCCGGCCTCAATAAGTTTGAACAAAAGGTTTCGGGTTGCATTTTTCATTTTCTAAGTTCCCATTTCCCCATTTATGGGGGCCTCGGACGATTTTGGTGTAAGGCGAAACCAGTCATCCTGGGTAACACAGATTTTACCATCCACCTCTTTCAGGCCGATCCAATAGTCTGCGGTTGACTGGGCTTCAACCGAAGCAAAAACCGGAATAAACCCGGCCTTGGCACACTGGTCAATCAATGTTTGCTGATTGATGGGATCTATTTGCCCGGCCTCGTCAATGTAGGCCGGTAAATTGAGCAGATGATTCTGTTTTACATGGAGAATACGACTTAGGAGCATGACATTTAAAACCACCTTTATGGTAAGGTCTGTGCCGGTGGATTCGATACTCCCCTTGCCAAAGCTTTCAATCTCTTTTCCATTTTCCAGTTTTAAAAATACCCCCAGGTTAAACAGGTTGGGAAGCGATATGGAGACCCCTTTCTGGGTAATGATGTGGTTCAAATTTTCCACCGTTTTATCAATGTGCTGGCTCCCCCCGAAAATAGTATCTTCATTGATCAGTCTTTTAATGGTGCCCAGGATATTATTATCTTCATCCACAATAAATTTGATGGTTTCGATATTGGAAATCTGGTGCTTGTTCATTTCAGTGTTAAACCGGTTGACCTCATACTTAAACTGGTCCAGCTGCTTTGCCAGATTTTTGAGCATGGCCCCAAGCTCCTGACTCCTGGCTTCCTGGTTCTTTTTAAGACGTTGTCTGTAATTTTTGATGCTCTCTTTGTCTGTCTGCTCCTGCAAGGATAAAATTTGCGCTGAAATATCCCGGCCGACGGCAAACCTGCTTCCGCCACGGGCCTCAATAACGGAAAAACTTTGTTCTATCTGTGTTTTAGTATCTTGAAAAATATCCTGCTTTTCCACATATTCATGGATTAACTCTTCGATTTCAATTTGAAGGGGATAAGTGCCATCACTGTGAGTTACACCATTGGGATCATAGGCGTCATGAAAAGGGGTATCTCCTTCAAAGCCCCTGGCAATGGCGACTCGTCCAAATTCCCTCTCCATATTAAACAAAGCCGTTTCTTTTTCTTTGATTTTTTGCCCATCCCCGATTTTTCTTTGCCCCAGCTCAAATTTTTCTGCAGTTATCTTGTTTAATTGTGCTTCGATCTCATCGAATGAATCGACGGCCGCCGCATATTCTCGTTCAATGTCAGGTTTCTTTTTTATCTCTTCCAAAAAGCATTCATAGTCGACTAAATCACGGGCCTGTTGCTGGAGCCTTTTTTCAATCTTTTCTCGTTCTCGTTCTTTTTTTTGAAAATTAAGGGCAATATCCAAATTCCCCTGGTGTTCTTTTAAATCCTGAACCGCATTTTCCAAATTGTTCTGGATTTGCCCATGATTGACATAGTCGTCCAGGGAAACAGGATCCAGCTTGGCAAGGTTGATGATAATATTCCCGTCATTGTAAAATCCATTTTCACAGCGAGCCAAAAGCTGTTTCAAGCTTTGGACGAGACCTGCTTCATTATGGACATTCAAATCGCCCTCATCCACTGTAAACGAGGTGAAAATTTGTTCGTTGATCAGTTTCATTAAGATTTGAATGTCTGATTCATCAAAGCTGTCCTGGATCAAAAAAAGAAGATTTGATGTGATATGCCTTAATTGTGATTTCAGCTTTGCGATCTGATTTTCACAGACATTAATTTTTTGCTGTATGCGTTTGGCCGGATCAACAGAAGATTTGGCAAGTTCACCAATGATTTTGTCCCTTTGTTTTTCAAGGGAAACCAATAGTTCCTGCCGGGTTTCCAGGGAAGGCGAAAGTCGATAGTGCAAATCCTTTTTTTCCAAGGCCCCCAGCCTGTCTTTCAAGTCTTCCTTTTGCTTGTAGTGCCGCTTGGATTGCTCCCCGAAAATTTCGATTTCTCGTCCGAGTTTTATGATCACACTTTCAATTTCATTAAATTCTGTTTTTAAGTTCCCGATAGCAGCGCGCTTGAGATCCCGCTCTTCTTGATACCGGCTCTCAATAATTTTATAGGCAGACCCTAAAAAACGGCCGAGAACATCATGTTCAGCTTTCAGACGGCCAAGCCTTGCCACCTCTTTGGAAATGCTTTCAGCGGTTTCAATCTTATTTCTGTCTTTCTCAAAGGACTGGTTATACTCTCTATATTCGGTCATAAAATCACCGGAAACCGTATCCCAGCTTGGCAAAAGCGCATTGATCAAAAACATTTTGACCTCTTCCATACTAAAATCATTCATATGAAGAAGGTTTTTAAACACATTCATGAACAACCGGTAATTTTTATCCGTAAGACTTTTGAGCCGGAAAAGGCCAATGGAAAACTTTTCATTCCCCTGGATGGTGATCTCCTTGCCGATCAGCGCATCCTGCATCTGTTTGGGCTTGAGCCGTTTTACCCAGACATCGGTGTGCCCCAGGTGCCGCTCCAGTTCTTTCAGGGTTCTTATGGATTTTTTACGTTCTTCACCCGGCTCATCCACCAAAAAATCGGCGAGATCCAATTCCTTTTTAAATGCAAACAACTGATATTCATATCCGGACAGCGGACCGTTGCCGGCCGCTCCCAGCACATACAACCCATTATCCGTCAACACCTCACTCAGCACATAGGAGTTATCATAGGGGAAATAATATTTCAGGGTCTCTTTCTCGTCTTTTGGAAATACCATATCCCGCCGATTGCACAAGAAAGGAAACTGAAGCGCATTAATGGCGGTTGATTTTCCCACATTGTTTGTGGCGGAAATAGACAAGGGCCTGTCAAGGGGAAAATCCCCCAGAGAATAGCTTTCCGTGTTTAACAGAACCAGTCTGCGGATACCGTAATGGATGTTAGGCGTCATCGGATTCTTCCTCAACCGGGTACTCGGATTTTAAGGGTTCATTAAATTCGGCAAACAAGGAGGTAAACCGGGACACAGACTTTTTGAACATGATTAAATAATTATCCCGCAGCTCTAAAAACCCGTATTTTTGCAGTCGGTTAAGGACATTTATCAAATCTGACTCATTTTTGATATTTACCTTTTCCATGATCTGCCGATACTGATCCACTCGCAAGTGAGGCAGATCCTTCACCAGAAAATGATCCTCAATGATGGCGGAAACCGGATCCTTTCCCTGGTCTGCCAGAAAATCATAGAGCACCGCCATGAAAAGGGTAAATTTCTTGCTCACCGTATTCACCGTTACCCGTTCTTTATCCGGCTCAAAATAATAGACCCCTGACTGGCCCTGGCAAAGAGAATATCCCAATGAATCGAACAACTCCCTGTATCGTCCTTCGCAAGCGGTTAACTCCGCCCAGAGTTCTCCATCATCAATACTCAAGTGATATCCCATGGAAAAATGATGAAATAATTCTTTAACAAAGCGTAAATCGGTCGCTTCCTGATCATTGGTGTTCATACTGTTCCACCCCTATATTCACGCCGTCAATGACATGGGTTTTTGTTTGGTAACGCCGGCTTCCCGCCGTTTTCACCTTTAGTGTTTTTTCCGTCATCATCAGCAGGACAATGTCTAAAATTTTCCCGGTGGAAAACGTCGGATATTGGTCAATGGCCCATTGCACGGCATCGGCAATGGGCAGGCTTGCTTGGATATCAGTTAGCACCGCATACCGGTTCAAGGGCGGCACCCGGTTCACCATACTTTCTGCACTTTCTCCACCCGGCAAAATAAAAATTGGCGGCGCAGGATTTTCTTTTATATCCTTGAACCCGGCAAAAAATTTGAGCAATCCAATATCATTGCTCAACAAAGGAGAGCGTTCCTTGAAAAACCATTCAATGGTGGCTGTTTTTTCAATGGCCTTAAATTTATTTTTCCGGGCATAGGCCAAAATCACAGACGTCCCCCGGGTCACTCTTGAATTAAGCCTTGCCACCTCATACAAAGGCTGCAAAATCTCCCTGGACAATCGAAAAATCTGGATTAAATTGGCCTTCATATCAACCACCATGTGTTTGGCCATGTGGACATTTTCCTGCTCACTGATCAAAACCCCGGTCCTGTCCAGAATATCACTGGCCCGTTCAAGGCGGACCACCACCTGGTCGGTATTGGCATCAAAGGCCCCCCAGGGATCAATCAGTTCCCCCATGGGGGTGATATAGTGATCCCAGGTTTCAAGCACATCGGCATATCGCTGTTTTAGGGGGATAATGGTACTTTTCTTGTTTGATTCGGCCACAATGTTCTGGATGGCCTTATAATTGTGAAGGGCCTGGGCTTTGACGGCCTGTGTCTGTCGGTTGATCTTTTTGATACACCGGATCAGCAGATCCAGCTCCCGGTTTTCAACCGCCTGCAATAAATTTGTGCTCAATTCATCAAATTGTTTCAAATGAACAATAATACTTTCGGACAGGCCCAGCTGCTGCTCATTTAACAGATTTTCAACAATCTGTTCTGTCAGATAACTCAAATTATACAGGGTCTGGCCGGAAAGGATCTGGGTAATCACATCATGGGATAAGAGCTTTTCAATTAAAACCGTGACATTTGTTTCAGGATGGTGAGACCGAATGGTCTGCACCAGGGTTACCTGATCCATGGGCCCGTCCTTGGCAAGATCAAATAATTCAGCGATCAGGTCCCATCTTTTTGTCAGAAAGGTTAAATAGCCCTTGGGTTTCATTGGATATCCTTTTTACTATTATCACTTGGTTCATACAAATAATAATGAACTTAATCAACCCGTAAAAACAGAAAAAAGACCCCCTTACCCGATCATCGTCTCGATCGTAAACAGGACAGTCTGGACGAGCTGTAAAATTAAAAAAAGATCTAAAAGGAGACATTGCCATACTTAAAAAGATCCCATGGAAGGAAAAATCACTTTGCATGTCGCATATGACGGTATTCTTTCCGTCAATCTTGTATCACAGGCAGTATTTAATATGGTGGTTGAGGTCATGTGTGCAAGTTTGTATAATCTCTGGTTTAAAAAGGCGCTTTGGTTGCGGCTACCCGGGCCATTCCCTTGGTCATGAAACGAACTCCCATTGAGCGGACAGCATCCCTGGCATCCCATGATAAGGGTACGATCCTTGTTAAACCCCTAAAAAAACTAAAAACCGGCCTGATTATTCTAGGAAATGAAGTGTATGAAGGATTGATTGAAGATGGGTTTGCTCCCTTGTTACCTATGAAGATTGATGATTTCGGCTCAATGATATTCAGTGTGGAATATACACCGGATAATTCCCACTACATTCAACAGGCCTTTGAACGCTGCACTGAGTCCGGGTTGAACTGATTTTATTAACCGGAGGGATGAGTGTTGACCCAGATGATGTCCCTCGATGGGTATTTCTATGGCAGGTGCAACAGAAATACATTACGGGACAGCAGTTTTCCCGGCGCCATGTTCCTTGTGGCCTATATCAATGATTTGCCGCTTTTGGGTGTGCCGGCCTGTGGGCTCCACCATAGAATTACCTTACTGGATCTGGTCCTCCCCCCGAATCATAGCAGGCGAGCATATTGGAAAAAAAGAGCGGGTATTTTTCGGCCACGTCGGTCTTTGCATGGATTGAATGTATGTTACCTACTTATTATAGGACTGTTCATGAAAAATATAATTTTTAACATTTCACGGACTCTATTCAATATGTTTGGTGATTGGGTGCTTGCGGATGAAACGTGTTCATTAATATTGATAAAATAATAATAAAGCATCAGCAGGAGAAGGTGTAATGAGTTTGAGTGGCATTGAAAATTGTCAACTCGGAACATTAGAATTGGATGAAAGACGGGGGTGTCCAGAGATATTTTTTTCAGAGACAGGTCCGCTGTAGCCGAGAATGTGCTTGATGAATTTTTTGCTAAAAATTGCAGAAAACCCAACTTAAAGGACCGTGTTGATGAAGTAACAGAATCGGTTGTTGTGGAATCAGCAGGCCCTGGTCAAAAATTTTTTGGTGTATATTTTTGTAAAAAAAATACTCAATCAGAATAAAAACACCTTAAGCAGATTGATTTAAAAAATGTTATTATCTGATAAAAGCCAATCAAAAAGAGAAATTCACCTTTTTTTTCACTTTACACAAATCGTTGACAATTAAGCCATTGACGGGTATTGCATAAGTGATTTATCGAATATTTTAGCTCAATTTTTATCAATTTTTCAATACAGTAAAATAATTTCGATAAGGTAAAGGAAATATTCCATGTCTAATGATGATGATTACTCAAATGAAAATTATCAAGAACAAAAACATTACAACAACCTAAAAGAAGCTCTTTTAAGCATAAAAGAATCCTCAAGTTCAGCTGTTGCTGATGCCTCTCGTATTGGATTAAAAGGGATAAAAAAATACTTACATATTGATCGTCCTATTCAAAAACACCTCCAAAATCTTATTGAAAGAGCTGAAGATTCTGACAAGAAACAACTAATTATAGTATGTGGCAATGTTGGGGATGGTAAATCTCATTTAATATCTTATTTAAGAAAAAAGTGGCCAGATTTTAAATATAACTTCATTGTTAAAAATGATGCGACTGAAAGCTCCCTTCCAGAAAAAACATTTTTAGAAGAATTATATGAAACTCTTGACCCGTTTTCTGACGATAACATAAACTCTGGGCATGAAAAAATTATTTTGGCAATTAACTTGGGTACATTGAATAATTTCTTAACGGATGATGGTAGAAAATGTTTTTCAAAACTATTTAACTATGTTCAAGAAAAAAAAATCTTTGAAATTGGAATATTTGAAGACAATACTTTTGATACTCAATGCAATTTTCAACATGTTAATTTTTGCGATTACAATCTTTTTGAATTGACCCCGGAAGGACCAAAGTCTGATCTTATTGAAAAAGCAATAAATAAAATCGTAGATCCAGTTCCAATAAATCCATTTTGGCTTGCTTATGAAAAACACAAACAAACTTATCCTTCAAATTGTCCTATAAGATATAATTATGAATTGTTGCAAGATTCTCAAATCCAATCTCGAATAAGAAATCTTCTAATAGAGTGTATTGTCAGAAACCAAATGACTATCTCAATTAGAGCTCTTTATAACTTTATTTACGACATTATTGTACCTGTGGATTTTTATAATTCTGATTCAAAAGAGAATGGCAAACATTTATCCTCTTTAGCTAAAAAGAGTTATTTGGAAGCCATGCTGCCTAATTATATTTTTGAGCACCCTGAATTATCTCCTATTTTATTCAACCTAAAAGAATTAGATCCCTCAACGAAAAGGACTGAAGCACTTGATGAATGTGCAATTAAATTAATGGTTAGTGAAGACCGTGAAGCGGTTTTCAACAAGTATATCCCGTTAAATAAGATAAGTGACGCAATCAAAGAAGTGTTAAATAACGACGATATAGCCGATGATTTAATGATAAAAACCTTTATTCGTTCAACCTTCTTCTGGCAAGAAACGGATGAACTTTGTTTGGAGAGTGATTCTTATAAAAAATACATGCGTCACCTTTATGGTTGGTACTCTGGAGATAATTTAAGCATTAGACCTGCTTATAAATTAGTCCAAAATTCACTTCAAAAATGGTTTGGAAATTCTCCAGATGGACATGTTAATATTGAAATTGGAACCCAACAGCTCCAATACAGAGTTAGCCAGAAGATTCAATTAAATCCAGATCCATTAAAATTTGAAATAAACTCGAAAGTCGAAATAGATCGATTTCAAGTATGTCTTCCTCTACGTTTTAAAATCAATGGTTCAAAAAAGCCTTTGGAAATTTCATTTAAAATATATGAATTATGTTTAAAAATGGATAATGGCTATTGTCCAACTCGCACAGACCATGTCGATTTTATTTCGTTTTCTAAATTTATGGAATATCTATCAAAAGCTGGTGATGGCAGAAAAAATCTTTGTTTTTTAGATTCAACCAGTGGAAAACAATATATTTTAGAACTGGATTCATTCGACGAATTTAATTTCAAGGAGGTTCGTTTATGAACGCTTGGTTGGATGAAATTAAAAACTATTATATAGATAAAGAAGGAAAATTTTCTCATAAGACTCCTAAGAGAGCTGTACTGTTCCCCTATACAACGAATACACCACCAGTTAAAACATTAGAAATGTTAAAAAATTTTCAGCATATTTGTGGGGAAATAAATCGAAATCTAAAAGTGATCAAACCGGAGAAGTCTTACGACATAGACTCTTTATTAGATAAAATTACAAACAAAGTTGAATCTGATAATAAAAAGTTATTGGTGGATATCATCAAAAAAATTGCTTTTTCTGAGGACGATAACCTTTATTGTTTTCACCCAAAAATATTCTATTATATTTTAAGCAAAGACTCAAAAACACATTTAAAGTCAATCGGAGAATTTTGTACAAATGTTCTTTTCAAGAATAAAACTGAAGTTGTTCCTGATTACAGAAAAGAAGGTACTGAAAATGTTTTTCACGATCTTATTCTAAGGTATCTTCCTCCGTTGACTAACGATTCTACACCAAATAAAAAAAAAGGGTATTGCTTTATAGACGTGGGTCTCAGTGAAGTGTTTTTTAAAGATTTGGAATTCATATCTACCCCGAGTCTTGCCACAAAACATTTGCCAGAATTAATCAAATTTTATTACCTGTTGTATCAATTAAGAAGTATCGAGCAACTCAACTATTTATTTACAGATAAGAAATTAGAGCCAATATACTTCTCACTAGATTGGGAAAGACTTTCAAAAGAGCGTCCAGCCTATAAAGAAGGGTGGAAAAGGATTGAACAACAAAGAGGTTTTAAGTCTAATATTGTAACAATGTGGTCTCATGCAAATTGTATTGAATTATTAAATTACATTCCGTTTAAAGGGCTTTCTTCTCCTTTTAATTATATTGATATAAAAGAATGGTCCCAAAATGCCGATGAATCTGACAGAAATACTGCTGAGGAGTCGTTGAATACATTAATATTATTTTATAAAGATAATATTTCAAAGTTAGGTCAAGATTTAACTGGAAAGTTTGACGATTCTATTGACCTTTTAGACGATCCAATCATAGCTAAAGCAAAGTTACTATTCAAAATAATCCATTATCAATTTATTAACTCAGAAAGGAAAAACGCTTCTTTGCGCTATTCCCAGTGGTTTTCAAGATTTGTATCAAATAATTTTATTAAATTTCGAGGAAGAATTGGTAATACTCTCGCCATCGATCGTCAACAGATGATGTTTCTTACTCAGTTATGCATTGGTAAAAATAAAAACAAAATACGACTGCGAGAATTATGGGATGAATTATCCCTTCGAGGGCTTGCCTTTGATTTTGATTCTAAACGGCAAATAGTAAGACTTTTTGAGGCACTTAATTTATTAGAAAAAAAGAGTGATAGTGGAGATGCACAATATGTCAAACAGATCTTTTGAATATTTAGCAGCTATATTAAAGGAATATTTCGAAAAACACCCACCGATTCAAGGTCAAAGGTATCATATTCATGTTGAAAAAAATGAACAAGTTGAATATTTATATAATGCTTTATGTCAAAATTCTGATGATATTTTTTCGTACAAAAATTATGTAACAAAAACCATATCCTGCCAAGATGTTAAAATTTTATTAGCTGCTTCTATAAATAATTATCCAACTGAAGGTTTCTTAACTCGGTTAAGAAATTTAACTGCTAACCAGGAGGGAGCATTTTCAGGCCATGCGCTGTTAATTATTCATAACACTTCACTTGATAGCATTCTTGGGGGCGCGGAGGATCTTACAAAAGAGGGGAATCCATTACATATTAAATCCTTTCGAGAAACGTTAACGAACTCCCTTCAAACACTCAAAATTCACGAAAATGAGAAGAAAGCACTAAACGTAATTTTAAAAGCATATAACTCAACAATTCATGAAGATAGCTCTACAATATTTTCATATAAACCATTTATGGAAATATTACATAAGGATACGGTTGACAACTCTGATTGGATATATCTTGGCATGTTTGCTGATCCAGAATTAACCTTAATCTCGGATAAAAGAAAAATTAGCAAAAGAGTTACTGATAACCGTCAATTTTTTGAAGATATCCAAAGAGCGCATAGACTTAATCCTGATAATTTAGAAGAGGAACTTAGTAAGAAATTTATTAAAGCTGGTGTTAGTCAACTAAAGCGTGAAAATTGGGAACGTTCAAGTTATGCAGAAGTCAAAAAATGGAATGAGAATAAAAAGAATAAAATCCCGAATCACTATATTGAACCGGATGAAATATATACAGATGAAGCACTTTTTTTCTGGGATCGGAGAGAGGGTGATACTGCTGCTGCAATTAGAAAACGACACATTATCATTTTTAATCCAGGAAAAAATGAAAGAATACGACATAAATTTATTTTTGATAAAGGTCTAACTCAAAAAGGAGTTATACTACAAAATAAATCTTCGATGAGTGCTTCCACTAAAGGGAATAAACTTAATATAGAAATTACGGGGTGTAATACCAGACCTCAATTTGAACAGATTCGATATAAAGATAATGAAACAAAAGCACTTTTTTATTTTTATATTGCCGTACTGCCTTTTTCATTTGAAATTCTCAATGAATTTAAATCGAGTTACTTAATTCGACCCAAGGACAAAAAACTGCTTTTAAGATCTGATGGTTCATTCATTTTTAATAAGAAGAATGAGAATGAAACGTCTATTGATTTGGAGCAGGATGTCGTCATATCTCTTGCTAAAGATACCAGAATAATAGCAAGACAGTTTGATGATGAAAATTCAGAAGAAACTTTGAAATTTCAATTAGACTGGAATGGACAAAAAATTGACTGCGAGGTAATACAAGATCCGATAAAAAGGAAATCTATTAGTGGCGTTAAAATTTGGAAACTGAAACGTGAAAAAGCTGTAAACTTTGAATATGTCGGTGATAATAAGCTTCTTTTGGGTAATGATGAATATTTCACCAATAAAGAGAGGATACTCAAATTTTTAGAGTTTGAAAAGAAAATAATAGAACCTAAACCACAAGATTGCCATTGGATTGAGGTTGATGGGAATTTAAAACCTCAATATATAGAAATTAATGAAGACCTTAGGAAGTCATTCTTAAATCTTCTAAATTTTTACCATTCAGAAAAACTGCTTCCAAGCCTAACGACCTTAAGTAACAATCAAAAGCTTACTAATCTATCTAAATCATATGTGGATTCCTTTATTCAGCAGGTTGAATCCATACCTCATAATATTCAATTAGGTGATGAATTTAAAAGATTGATGCTTATTGGTACTATTGAATCAATGGCAAAAGAAAAACAAATTTTATTAACTCCACTGCATCCCTTAAATGTTTGTTACCAACTTGCCGTGATAGATGAGTTGAAAAGAGAAGAAGTTCCAGAAGAAATTTTAAGCTGTTTTGGTTACGCAAACCTACTACCTTATATCAATGGCTCCGAGGCGTCAGACGATAAGTTTATTTCTATTCGTGAAACAGAACTAATGGAGTGGGCAGTCTATAGACCATTTCAAACCAGTCATCACGGTTGGCATAACGAATATGTACACAAGCTTATTGCGAATAAAATTTTTGAATACGTTAAACACTTCGAATACTTATTCACTGGAACCGATAAAGCTCCTATTAGAATTAACCTTGTTCATATGGGAGACTGCATAGATGCTTTAAAAGGAATTATTCGCTATTACACAAAGTCAATTAAGGATGTAAAGGGTGATATTAGCAAAGTTCAATCAATTTCTTTGAGTATATATGGTGAAAAGAATGGTTTTAATATTTTTGAAGAATTTGCACTTTATGCGGATTCAGAAAAAATAATTTCAGATTTTGGGATAAAATTACAAGTCGAGTTTGAAAATATTGTTATGGATAATGAGGAAATTCTCAGAATTATTCGAGACAAACTAAATTTCTTCATTAAAAAACCGAAAGAAAAACCGGATTATTCACATATCACTTTTATCAAGTTTGACCCTGAGGCTGTTCAGTGGACTTACCAAGATATGAATGCTATAAATACTGGCTGTTCATTATCTGGACTAATAAATGCTGTTCCTTCCGTTTTTATGGGCGACAGCTATATTACAGGTTTTGGCAAAAAAGGATCCTGTCCTAAAGAACAACCTCTATTAAAGATAGCCAGTTCATTAAACTCTCTCTCAAGGGTTGATAAAAGGAGTGACCCATTTAACGAAAAACAAACCACTTTTTTCACTTTTCGAGACGCCCAAAAAGAATGGTTAAACAATATTTATGATAGTTCTAATTGGGTCACATTTATTGAGCCAAAAGTGGATCTTAATTTTTTTAAACAGCAAGATAAAACTAAAGACTTAATCATTATTCATTATAGTGACCAGTACAATAATTCCAGTGGTTATGATGCCATTACAGTGACACGAAAAAGCAAACAATACAGAACCATTCTAAGAGAATTTTTAGAAAAAAATAAAATCGAATACTCTGTAAACGATGAATTAAAACTTATCAATTTGTTTAACGCTATAAATGGTGACTGGTTGCTAAGAATGATATCAGGGCGAGCACACTTCTCAAGAGAAAAAATCAGTATTCTTTCAGCAGTTAAAATAATGTTAGCCATTTTAGATCATCCAGATATAGTCTGGGTCCCACTCTCTTTGGAAGAAGTTTTAAGAGTTACAGGAAATACTGGCTTGAAACAAAAAGATGGACTGTTTTCACAAAAGAACTTACAACCGGAGTTTGCAGATAAATATTGTGACGACATACTTATGGCTGGGGTCGAAATCAGTAGAGGGCATAAACCAACAGTTCATTTTCTCCCAGTTGAGGTAAAAATTGGAAATGACCAAACACCAAAAGGAAAACTCCAAAGCTCCAATACTGCACATATTTTAAAAAAATATCTTAGCCAAGACAGCTTTAGATCTAAGTTTTATAGAAATTTCTTTGCCAAACTAATAATAATGGCATCTGAAAAAATGGAACTGTATGATGTTTTTAAAAATCAAAACTGGGAAAAAATCAGCAAAGATTGTCGTCAAAACCTTCTAAACGATGACTACCATCTAAATTGGAATCTATGTGAATCTTTCGGCAGTTCTGCTGTTCTTTCATTCAAAAAAGATATTTTTAAACAATCAATAAAAAAAGAGGATGATAATATTATTATCGATATGCTCGAAAGAGATGCACACGATACTTTACTAAAAGAGATTGATGAACTTATTGACCGTTATAGAAAAGTGAGTTCAGATCTTGACCAGGAATTATTATTGTACAATTGTTATTCTGCCCATAAAGAAAAATCTGTCCCCCCCCCAAATGAAGATTCACAATCTCAAACCGAAACTTCTGATAGCACCTCAACAGGAAATTCAACGGATATTCTATCTTCAGAACTGACTGTCAAACTTGGTGAATATATGACTCGTTCAGGGACCGTTGATTGGAAACCGCTTGAATTGACGAATCCTCATTGTATGATTCTTGGCGCTTCGGGCAAAGGTAAAACTCAAACTTTAAAATCGATAATATTCCAACTCTCTAAACAAAAGATACCTTCAATTATAATTGATTTTAACGATGATTTCATTAATCCAACTTTTATCGATCAAACAGGATTTGAACTTATTGACACCGCTTATGGGATTCCAATAAACCCCTTTGAAATTGCTATTGACCCTTATACTAATAAAAAAGTCCACTATAAAACTGTAGTGTACTCTCTACCAGATACTTTAAATGCAATTTTTGATTTTGGAACGAGGGAAAAACGTAAAGTTGCTGAAGCCATCGAAGAATTGTTTACATCACATGGTTTTTCTCAATCCCAAAATACCTGGGATAACAAAGTCCCTGACTTTTTGAATTTGAAATACGGATTAGAGCAAATAGCAGAGGACCAGCCAAAAGAATCAGACCGCATACACAACATACTATCAAAACTTGGCCCTGTATTCGATCTTCAGCTATTTGGTGGCACAGAAACAACCTCTTTTGATGAATATTTTAAAAAAGGTGCTGTTTTTCGATTAAAATCCCTTCTTGGATTTGGAAGCACAATCCAAAAAGCAATGATGCAGTTTATTCTTGAAAAAGTATATAACAGAATGGCTACACTTGGACATACTGATTCTTTAAGATTCCTTTGCGTAATTGACGAGGCTCACTATTTAAAAATGAATGAAAAAATAGATAATTTAGCAAAAGAAGCCAGAAAATTTGGAATTAGTTTGATACTATCCACCCAAGAAGCAAAAGATCTATCACCAAGCGTATGGGCAAATACAGCAACCTTATTGTCTCTTGGCCTCACTAAAAAAGATGCTGATACAGTCGTGGCCAATTTAGGAGTACCAAAATCGGATAAAGAAAATATTAGTATTCAATTACAAAATTTTGGACCTGGAGAATCTCTTATCAAGAATGACAAACATTCTCCTTTTGATGCAGTGAAAATCAAACCGTACGACAAAATAGTTGAGGATTTTCAGAATTAATGAAAATCACTCTTATGCTAATTTAAAGCAGTTAATGGAAATATTATGGATTATGGAAATGAATGGCAAAAGCTTACTAACACAGTAATTCAAAGGGTAAAAAAAGCTCTACTAACCCCAGCTTTTATTTTTAATTTTATTGGGGTAATAGTAATTTGTGGTAGCATGGGTGTTTGGCTTCCATATTATATGAATATTTCAAAAACTATGTTCCGCCCAGAAGCATTTTTCACATATGGGATTTCAATATTAGCGACAGTTATAGCAGAAATGTTTTTAAGAGAGGATGATGAAAATCCTAAAAGTTTAAAAATGCTATTCTTATTGATTATAGCTATCTCAATCACTTGTCTTTTTTTAGATTTAATACGCAATTTAAAGGTAACTTGGCTAGGTATCACAGGTGTTTCTTTTGTTTTGATGACATGGTTTATTTTAAATGCGAATGATGACAAATATGATGATAAACAGTCCCCAAATAATTCGCTTGGCGGAAATATGACAAGTCCAATGGACTTACCAGGAGCGGGGTTGAAATGAATATAGAGAATTGCTTCCCAATTAAAACACCAGCGATTGAGATAGAACAGCCTCTAGGTGTTTTTTATGTAGTCAAACTAACAGCCGAAATATTATTAAATGTCACTTATTCAACCCCTGCAACAGCAGTGAAAGAGCAAAAAAGTGGATTCTACAAAATTTTCGGTTCCCAAAGAGATGAAAAAGAAAAAAGATTAAAGGAGATTGCACAATATATTGACACAGTAGAAGCAGCTTTCCCCAACTCAATTATTTTAGGTGCAAATTATGACCAAGAAGGACGTCTAATTACTGAAGATGAAAAAAGATGGAAGGTGACAAAAAATTCTGAAGGGGATATGCATTATCTAACGATACCCTCAATAGAAAAAGTTGCCTCCCTTATTGATGGTCAGCACAGACTACATGCATTTGAACATGTTGACAATAAAGAGCGATTAAACATGCCTTTGTTGTGTGCTGTTTATTTAGATATTCCCTTACCTTATCATGCTTATGTTTTTGCCACTATCAATATTAATCAGAAAAAAGTAGATCGAAGTTTAGCCTATGAACTATTCGGTTTCAGCCTGGAAGACGAACCTTCTAATTCTTGGGCACCTGAAACTTTATCAGTTTATTTAGTTCGGTTACTGAGTTCTCAGAAAGACTCTCCATTTTTTAATCATATTAAACTTGGAGTTCAAGATGAAATAGATGAAAGATTAAAAGAGACCTGGCAAGTTTCTATGGCTACAGTTGTAGATGGTATTTTAAGCTTAATTTCTACAAATCCTAAAACAGATAGAGATAAAATGCATAGAAAATCTGTAAAAGGTGGAAGGCATAGAAAAAATATCCCATTTCAAACAAATTCACCTCTCAGACAAATGTATATCGAATGCAATGACAAAGGTCTTTATTTAATCCTTGTTAATTATTTTACAGCGGTTGATGAACTTCTTTGGAAAAAAGCATCTCAAAAATCTTATATTAAAAAGACTGTGGGTATCCAGGCATTGTTTGATTTATTAAAACTAATTTTACAGAATAATCCTGGGTCAGCAAGCCTAACCTATGAGTGTTTTTCTAAATTAATTACAAAAACAAACCATATAAATTTTGCGGACAATTTTTTCCAGGCATCAGGAACTGGAAGAGGAAGAATCAAAAATTCTCTGGGAATTTGCCTTGGAATTATTAAAAAATCTGGTTTAAAAGTCACTGAAAAAGATTTATCTGAGTTTGAAAGAATATGTTTTGAATAAATTAAGCACCAAAATAGTGGAATTATATATTATTATTTTAAGATAATCGAGCAATATCTCCAGTAGACTTGACCTTTGCTGTATGATGAAAGCATAAATGAATAAGGCTCTTTTAATATTCCAAAAACCTTAGAATCACATGTGTTTCGAATTTACAAAAGATGTCCAATATCTTCGACGGTTTTGACACGAGCAGCCAGCAATTCAATCCCTCTATGGATATGCCCCAAAAAAGCTGCATCAAGTCCTTTTAGAGAGATTCCGTCTTTTAAAAGCCTTATTTTTAATAAAGCTATATAGATGTGGTCATGTTTTCCAAGCAGTGTATATCTATTGATTTCTCGGGTTTGCTTAAAATTCTCTGATAGATCTTTGGGTTGCCCAGATTCATCCAGAGACATACAAAAACCCAACCGGCAAATAATGTTTGCTGACAAACCCGTTCTTGTTTTAAGTGTTCTCAACTTGATATCAGCATCCGAACTAAAGGGAATTCTTTGAAGGGTCAATTCAGGCATAGAGTCCCTCCTTCCAAAAATACCCTTCAGTTGGACTGGTACTTTTGCTCTCAGAATCATACTTTAGCTCGTAACAATGTGAAATATTTGGCTTCAGGCCATTGTAAAGTTTCTGATCTATTTCAGTGTCGGTAGATAGAAGGATAACTTGGTGAGAAGCCATTGGGTAATAATTACTTATAAGATTCTTTCTATGGTCGCTGTCTAACCGTCCAAGTGGGGTGTCAATGATTACGGGCAAGGGACGGCCGGATGTTTTCGCCAAACTCCAAAGCATGGCTATTGCATAAAGTTGTCTTTCCCCTGAAGAAAACGCTTCTTTGGAAACAGCATCTCCACTCCCGTCAAACAGAGTCACATCAAAGGTTTCAGGATTAATTTTAATTCTCTCAATAATTTGCTTTCTCATTAACAGGTTAAAACCTTCACAAAAGCTCTGATTCAGCTGGTCTATTTTAGCCTCTTTTAGCTCTTTATAATAATGATCCAATATTGTACCTATTTTTTTTACCATCTTAAGACGATCTTGAATTTGATCATGAACTTTTTGCTGTTCTATCAGCTTATTTTTATCCCATTGATACTTTTTAAGGGCATATTCCTTTGTCTTTTTTACTTCTTGTAGATGCGCTTCTTTTTGTTGTAGCTCACCATGCCTCCGATTTAATAATGTCAACTCTTCAAAGAAAGGTTGAATCAGGCTTTCATCTGGACTTTTCGACAATTCTTTTGTTACCATTCTTAATCTTTCGTAAACTTTTTCCAGTTCCATACAGGACTTTTTGACAACCGGACCTGACTCTCTTTCAGCATCATCCAAAACGCTTGATACATCATTGGCCAAATTTTCTGAGAAATTTAAAACCTTTTCAACCTTAGAACGACTTTCAGAGGAGACTAATCTCGCTTTTATTACATCAGAAATAATGCCTTCTATAGCCTTTTTATCAGAACCATCAATAGATTTTTCATCTTTAAGAGTAGCAATAACATCCGATTGGAACTCTCGCATTTCCTTTTGAACAGTATAAGAACGGCTTAGTTCTTTTTCATTTTTGATCTGCATTTTTAATAAACCATTAACAGTTGAGCACAATGAAAAAGGAAAGATATCGATACATTTTTCTTTGATTCTGTCTTCAAGTTCAACAATTTTCACATTAATTTCATTCTTCTCTTTTTTCAAAGATTCTCGTAAAATTGCAAAATGCCCTCCTTCGCTCTGCAATTTTTTTTCCCATTCTTTGATAGCCCCTAAATTACCGTTAATTTGGCCATTTACATCACGAAGATCTTTGTTTTTAGTCGCAACTTCGTCTTCCAGCTTTTTTATTGCGGTATCAATATGGTCCCATTGCTTCTTAAAACTATTTAAAGAAGATTTTTTCACCTCTCGGGTTTTATATATGCTCAAATCTGCTTTGAGTTTTTCAACTATATCGAGGCCCAAAAGGGTTTTTATTGCATCCGCTAGAACTATATTATCTGTGGTATCATGAGCAATGTCCTTTATTTTTTCACCATCAAAAAAGAAGAGCTGAGATAGGCGCTCAGGAATTATTTCTTCAATAAACCCTTTCCAATAATCATCAGTGACATTTTCCTTTAACTCTTCGTCGGAAAAAATCTTTAAAAACTCTTTAAGCCCGCCTTTTTCAATTGACCAAGAACGTTCTACGATATAATTTTTGTATTGTCCCATTGCAACATGTTCAAACTCAACGGATAGCCTGGAAAATGTATTTTTTAGGATGGGATTTTTATTTTGATGGACCTGCTGTCTCAGGAAGGCCTCATAATCCGCTTGACTAACTCTTTTGCCTAAAATCGACTTTCCATAAAGGACAAGCCGCAACGCATTTAAAAGGGTGGTTTTTCCAACACCATTCTTCCCGCCAATCAGTATGATGTTCCTTTTTTCATTTTTATTGGATCTTGGGACTAGATCAAATTCATTTATTCCACCATATAACCCATAATTTTCTAATATAATTTTTTTAATTATCATGTGATTGTTTCAGAACCTACTCTATAAATAAGATCGATAAATTATCATTTAATCCCGATTTTTTTTAAAATTTCTTCTTTAGACTGCCAATCTTTCTTTAAAATACGATCAAGATCATTGAAAATAGCCGAACGCCTACTCATTCCATATTGTTTTCTTTCAGCATCAAAAAGTTCTGTTAGAAGCTTGACTGGCATCTCATTTTCCTCACAAATTCTTTTTAGAATGGATAGTTCCTGTCTTCCCATACCGGCCCAATCATCTTTCAACAAATCAAGCTTATTTCCTGTTACCTTGCTGTAGATATTGGGTAGAGAATCTTCCCAATCCCCCTCTTCAAAAAGCCATAGCTGCCTAATTTTTTTTAATTCTTCCTCTGTGATAAGAATACTATTTGCTTCTGGTTTATTCTTTTGAATAGCTTTCTGGGTTTTGAGTAATTTTTCTAATATTTTTCTACGGAATTCTAAAGTGTAGGGTCCCCAGATAATACTTTCTTTTCCATCATTATCAAAAAATTGAATTTTGCCATTTCTTCTCTGAATAGATCTGATATCACGCTTTAGTTCTGGGTCACCGATTGATACCAACCAATTTCTGAATTCAAGCAATGGTTTTAGCCATTTTTCTCCACTTTGAATAGTAGATTCCATCGAGACATCCTTCTTAACAACTGTGCAGGTCCAGCATCCGAAACGACTATTCCCGCAGGAAGGAGTACTTTTATCAATAACCAAAGGGCACTCTCCTTCCTGAGCATTTTTATACATTTCAAGAAGTTCTTTGTTGTTACTTTCCCATGGAGAAGGAATTGAAATTAAGTATTCCCATACTTCCTCCGTATACCAATCTTCAATTGGAGTATAGACGTACGCATTTGGAAGAGTTGAATGTTGAGTTAAATCATTGCCAATTTGTTTCCGTTTCCCCATTGATCCTGAACGTGATGCACTTTCTGAGAATCTGGCTCCTAAAACGACTACAACTTCTCCATGGGTCGCAATTTTTTCTAATATAAATCGGTTTGCAGGTTCAATTTTAAGCCTATCCGTACACCATCTAAAACGACTATATGGGGCAGGATATCCCCTACCAATAAGGTTAACCCAAAAAGTATTCTCTATCTTTGGCATGACCTTGTAGGCTTCAAAAGGTAGTTTCTGTTTCAAAGCATTATCATTTATAAGCCTGTGCATCTGATCGATATACTCAGCAATGATAGGAGTTTCCACAAAGGTGTCAGAAGAAATGACATAAACTTTTTTGGTAAGTTTTTCTTTAGGAAGCTTTTTCAAACTTAACCAAACCAGTTGCAATGTAGCGGTTGAATCTTTACCGCCGCTATAACCAATAACCCAAGGACGATTATCGGAGAGATAAACATTTTGAACCTTTTGGTAGTGTTCTGCATAATACTCTTCGGCATTATCAAATTCGTTTTGAATTGCGTTACTATCTAAAATCATTTTGCCCTTTAACATAGCTGGCTTCAACCTGTTCCTCATTTGGATCCAAAGGAAGATCAAGTATCGTTTTGATATAATTTGCTGTTAAGGTAACATTCTTTTGAGATTTGTTAAGGCTTCCACCAATCATTGCCCTACCTTCCCAAAGGATAGCATTTTCTCTTGACCAATCTATCTGCTTAATTTTTGTTAACGACCTTTTCCATGCTGCTGGATATTTTTTAATAAGACTATTTCCTGCAATAGCCAATGCCTGCAATGCAATGCCGTGGGCATGAATATAATCACTTCTTAATTCAGATGTTGTTACCTTTTTATTCACAGCCATGATCCAATCTGGCATATTTTTTCCAACTGTATTCCAAAAGTCTATGGCGAGTTCCTTTTCTTCCTCGGAGATCTCGTCTCCTTCCTTTTTTTGAAGAAAACGCTTAGTGGCTTGATATATACCACTCAATGTAAAAAGTTTACGTGACCTGTTTGATATGGAACTTTTAGCTTTTTCTGTCATCCCCTTAAAAACTACCACTTCTGTTGCCAACTCAGTAGCAAGCCTTGCAGTAGGATCCCGATGATCATAAAGTATGCTCAATGATTTTGTGGGGTGAACAGCATAGCGATTAAGATCAGCAAACATTTGTTGACTGTTTTTCAAACCGGCATCTATAAAAAATACAACTGAAATTGTTTCATTTTCAATCGAAGGATCCTCGATAAGCGCTTCCCTAATTGCAGCAAGTCGATGCTGTCCATCATTGATTACAAAATTAGAATCCATTGGGACACACAATGTACCAATCTTTCGGCCAATTGGATCTTCTCCGTATGTTTCAAAATCGACCTCCCGATCAATTGATGCAGCGATAGAGGAAAAAATATAATTGTCCTGGTTTTCTAAAATATACTTTTTAATTGGGAGCACTCGATTTTTATTAAGTTCCCTTTGTGCTCGCAATTCAGGAGGCAAATCTTTTGTATCTTTCGGGAAAATAGTCTGGAGCAACTTTAGAGGACACATTGTAACATAATATTCTTTATTTGATTGTATTCCCTTGATTGAGGGAAATGAAATCGTAAAATCCTGAGTTAATTTTTTTTGCACCATCAGTTCTTCCTATTTTTTTATTTTTGCTTTTGGAAGTTAACATAAAAACTTCCATTTTCCAATATAAAACTTCCATTAAATAAATTCAATAAATTATTACCACCAGTTCAGAAATATTATATTTGAACCTCCTCCGATATTCTATACACTCAGTTATGACTCATATAATGCAAATCAAGGAAAATAAATGAAATTTTTTGACAACCTAAAAAATATAATGATACCCTAAAATTTAATTTTTGAAATCCAAATTTTTCTTTGTGTATTTTGAAAGTTAACATTCAAAAATGTGATTTTTGATACCTGGGTATATAAATCAGTGTTAAATATTGCCCCCCAAAAGCGTCCAACTTTGACCCCTTTGGAAATGATTTATATGATTTAAAAACGAAAAAAATCCCAATCCTAAAGGGATCTCCAAATCGATTGATTGTTTCTCTAAAATCGTTAAGGGGGTTAAGATTATGCTGGCGGGGGTCAAACTTGGGTGCTGTTAGACAGCCTTGGAGTGAATCTTATGCGCATTCACCCAATGTAAAAATGAAGATGGATTTAAAATTTTAGCTGACCAATCACCTTGAATACTTTAATCAAGACAAATGAGATGACAGCGACCTCGGAAAAGACCGAAAGCGTGACTCCAATACGCCAGTTCCAATAGAGAGAGGGGCGTTGCGGAGAATCAGAATAGGCAGCACCAGGAGGTTCATCAAGGCCAGCTCAATGAGGCGGAGGTTTTAGCAATAACAGCCCCAAAATTTTGAAGAAAGTTTTTAATTGACAAAGGGCGGCAATTGTCAATATTGTACTAACCGTTCAGTTTAATTTGTTTTCCATGCCAAAAAGGATAGAGATTCCATGTCTTCCAAAACAGCACGGGGGGAGAACAGCCGCCAAAAAATTCTGGAGATAACCCGTGCTCTGATTGGGGAATCAGATAGTCACAGCGTTTCCCTGGATCAGATTGCCAAGGGGTGTAACCTTTCAAAAAGCAGTATTCTCTGGCATTTTGGCAGTAAGGAGGGATTGCTTCTAGAGGTTGTAGACTCCATATTTCGCAACCTTGAAACCACTTTTCTAAACCAATGCCCGGCCGGGTTAAGCGTTCTGGAGAAATTTCAGTTTTTTCTGGATGCCTATGAACTATTGCTGGAAGAAACCCCTGAAATTCCCATTATGTTTTTTTCCTTTGTGTTTAATAAAAAAATCAAACAGAAAATTGACCGGAAAATCCGGGAAATTTACTGCTGGAACCGGGAGACATTAATGGCCCAGCTGAATATCTCACAAGAGCGGGCATCGGTCTTGCTGGCAATGCTCAACGGCGTTGTGATCCAATGGCATGTCGACCCCCAACAGATAAATATTAAAGCTGCTTTTAAAGAGATCATGTCTATTGTTGAAAAAATAGTAGATGGATAAAAGAGACCCCATTCCAGGCTCAGAAGAGATTGAAGGATTCATAAATTTTAAATCAGGTGGTGATATGAACGGTAACGGGAAAATCTGGAGAGACGGTAATGGTGTCTGCCATATTGAAGCAGAAAATAAATCAGATGCGTATCGATTGATGGGATATGCCCACGGCAGGGACCGGGGGATGCAGCTGCTGATGATGAGAATTCTGGGCCAGGGCCGGGCATCTGAAATATTGGATTCCAGTGATGAACTGCTTGGGGTTGATACCTTCTTTAGAAGAATGAACTGGTACAGTTTGATATCCAAGGAGGTTGACGGACCAACCCGCAAACCTTTTCTGGATACCCGGGTCCAGCAGATAGCCGAAACGAAGGCGGTCCATGATCCAGCAAAAAAGACGACTGCATTTCTTCCATCCGGAACAAACTTTTGGCAGAGGCCTTTTATCTTACCGGGAATATTGAAAAATATGGCACCGGTTTTATCCGCATTCGGAAAAAACTCAATGAGTTAAAAACAGCGACGTACAAAATCAGTGAGGTTGGTGATTTTTTAAAAATTGAGTTGATTGATACACGGTCCTACGACTCAGAAAAAGACGTAGAAAATAAAACATACGACGTAGAAAAAGACGTAGAAAATAAAACATACGACGTAGAAAAAGACGTAGAAAAAAGGTTTGATTTGTCCAAAAATCAAACCTTGATTATAAAAAGCATACTTGAAAATAAAAACGTTACCCAGGAAAATCTGTCTAAAATTGTAGGAATAACTTTGAGAAATATACAAAATAATATGAAAAAACTCAAAGAAATGGGTGTAATAAAAAGAATCGGATCAGATAAGGGTGGGTATTGGAAAGTACTTGTGAAACCGGCTCAAACAGATACAAATGAT
Source organism: Desulfoconvexum algidum (assembly GCF_055382125.1). NCBI lineage: Bacteria > Pseudomonadati > Thermodesulfobacteriota > Desulfobacteria > Desulfobacterales > Desulfobacteraceae > Desulfoconvexum > Desulfoconvexum algidum. The sequence goes on from NZ_AP042394.1 coordinate 3,231,371, forward strand.
AACGGATAGATATGATATGGGGTACAAATCGTTGAAAAAATTTCTGTTGATGAAAATTGGTTTAAAACGGTTTAACCATCTAAAAAAAATTTGATATGATGTCCTTAAAACGTTTACGGAAGTTAAATTAGGCGAGGAGGGGTGTATGGATTTTAAAAAACTAAAAAAACAAATCGCCAAGGGTGAAGACAGCCAGAACCAATTTAAAGCAGATATTCACAATCCAGATTCCCTGGCCGGTGAAATGGCAGCCTTTGCCAACAGTGAAGGGGGAACCCTTTATATGGGTGTGGCCGACGATGGATCTATTCCCGGGTTAAGCCAAAAAGAGGTGGGTCGGCTCAACCAGCCGATCAGCAATGCTGCCAGTCAACATGTGAGAAGCCCCATTGCGGTTCAAACAAAGAATGTGATGGTGGAAGAGGAACGAATTGTCATTGTTCTGACGGTGCCCAAGGGAATGGATAAACCCTATTTTGACCGAAAAGGGGTGATCTGGTTCAAGACAGGTTCGGATAAGCGCCGGGTAAACTCCAAGGAAGAACTACGGCGATTATTTCAAAGTGTGGATCTTTTCCATGGGGATGAAATCCCCACAAGAGCGGGAAGTGACAAGCCTGACCGCTTGCGGTTCAGAGATTTTATAAAAGAAATTTATAAAATTGATTTGCCGGAACATCCAGATGAACTTTTAAAATTACTCCAAAACATGAATCTGGCCAGCGAAAACGGATTCTTGAATCTGGCAGGCGTGCTCCTGTTTGCCGAAAAGCCTGAATGGATAAAACCTGCGTTTATGGTCAAGGCCGTATCCTATCCAGGCAATGATATTGCTGTTTCAGAATATCTTGACAGCGAAGATTTCTGCGGCCCAATGAAGAAAATCTTTGATGATTCTTTGGCCTTTATCATGCGGAACCTTAAAAAAGTGCAGGCCGGTCAGAATATAAATACGCCGAGAATACCGGAAATACCCCAGATTGTATTTGAAGAGCTGCTGGTGAATGCACTGATCCACAGAGATTATTTTATCAGTTCGGTTATCCGTATTTTTATCTTTGAAGATAGAATCGAGATCATCAGCCCCGGTCATTTGCCGAACAATTTGACCATTGAAAAAATCACAGCAGGCAACTCAAATATCCGCAATCCCATATTGGCATCCTTTGTCGCAAAAAAATTGCTTCCCTACCGGGGTCTTGGTTCCGGAATTCGAAGATCACTGGAAGAATGGCCTGATATTGATTTTTTTGATGATCGGGAAGGATGCACCTTTAAAGTCGTTGTTCATAAAAAATCAGGGCAGGATGATCCTTTAAACGAGGCTGAACAAACCAAGAATAAGAAGTTAAAGGTTCACCCAGGCGCTATGAATGAACCTATAAATGAACCTATAAATGAGTTACAGAACCAAATTTTAAATTTTATCAGAACAAACACCAATGCGACCTATGAAGATTTGACCGGATCTCTGAATAAAGGCCGATCAACCATAATGAGAAATATTCAAAAATTAAAAGATATGGGACGGCTATCCCGTATTGGATCAAAAAAAGGCGGGCATTGGAAAATATCCCCCTAAAAAAGAGTTGCCAGGCGCGTTTAAAACACCATCATCAAATATTTACAGAAATAAGGTTGCTGAACCATGAACAAAAAAAGATTATTCGAATATCTCAAATCTCAAGACAACTCAATCCTATTGGAGCTTTTGAATTTAACCTATGATGCCATCGATACAAATCAACGGCATGATGTGTTTGGAAAAATAATTATAGAGATACCACCCTCCCCTGTTAACGGGAAAAATTTATGGCAGACCATTGAGACGTTTCATGAAAAGTCGATGTCCGGGTATTATTACGCGCCATTTGATATCAACTCCAAGAATTTTTCAGATATTCCCGAAGAAACAGATGCCTGGTTTGATGAAATAGGGGATTACCTTGAAGACTGCTCCAGGTTAACAGATCAGGGCGATCATGAAACGGCAGTTCAATGTTTTAAAGTGCTCCATGAACTCATTGACGTAATGGAAGATGGAGACAGAATCGTTTTCGCCGATGAATATGGTACCTGGATGATCTCAGGAGATGAAAAGTGGTTTGTAAGATCGTATTTGACATCCTTGTCAAAGGTATCAACGCCGGAAGAATACACCATGGGTTCAATTCCATTGATAAAAAGGGATAGCTATGAATCCTTACACAACAAAGTTTATTCCGCTGCAATAAAGATTGGAACTAAAGATCAGACGATTCATCTAAAAAGAGAAGTGCAAAAACAAAAAATTAAAACAAAATAAAATAAGCGAGAGGAATAGAGACCCCATTCCAGGCTCAGAAGATATTGATGGATTCATAAATTTTAAATCAGGTGGTGATATGAACGGTAACGGGAAAATCTGGAGAGACAGCAATGGTGTCTGCCATATTGAGGCAGAAAATAAATCAGATGCGTATCGATTGATGGGATATGCCCACGGCAGGGACCGGGGGATGCAGATGCTGATGATGAGAATCCTGGGCGAGGGCCGGGCATCTGAAATATTGGATTCCAGCGATGAGCTGCTGGCCGTTGATACCTTCTTTCGAAGAATGAACTGGTACAGTTTGATATCCAAGGAGGTTGATAAGCTGTTACCAGAAACCATCACCTTGATGAATCACTATTGTGACGGGGTCAACACGGCCCTGGGAAAACGCCCCTGGGAATGCAGGCTTTTTGGTTACAAGCCGGAACCCTGGTGTATTGAAAATTCCATCCTGATATTGCGCATGATCGGCTATCTTACCCTTGCCCAATCCCAGGGAGAGATGGAACGGTTGTTGATTGAAATGATTCAGGCCGGGCTGGATGAAGCAAAACTCCATGAATTGTTCCCGGGAATATTGGGCGAGATGGATATGGACCTGATAAAAGAGATAAAACTTCAGGAACGGCTGGTTTCACCGGCATCTCTCTGGAATATTGCAGCGCCCCTGGCAATGGCCTCCAACAACTGGGTGGTTTCCGGAAGCAAAACAGCTTCGGGAAAACCGATTCTGTCAAATGACCCCCACCTGGAGGTCAACCGGTTGCCCAATGTCTGGTATGAAATGGCTGTAAAAACAAGTGAAGGGTATGCGGTTGGCGCAAACATGCCCGGCGTCCCTGCTCTGCTGGTGGGACGAAACAAGAATGTTTCCTGGGGAGCGACCTATACCTTCATGGACGGGACCGATTCCTGGATAGAAAAATGCAGCAGCGGAAAATACCTGCGGGGGACCGACCAGTGGGTCCCCTTTAATGAACGGATAGAAATTATCAAAAGAAAAAAGAAAGATCCGGTAACGGTGACCTTTTATGAAAACCCGCATGGTGTACTGGAAGGAGATCCCCACCAGGATGGATATTACCTGGCGACAGCCTGGGCTTCCTCTCTTTCAGGAGGGGTAACCCTCAACAATGCATTGGAACTTTTCCAGATGGAAACCGTTGACCAGGGCATGGGATTTCTGGGCAAGATTGAAACCTCCTGGAACTGGGTTCTGGCAGACAATAAGGGAAATATCGGGTATCAGATGTCAGGCCTGATGCCCAAACGCCGGCAAGGGATCAGCGGATTTGTGCCAATGCCGGGATGGGAAGAGAAAAATGATTGGCAGGGATTTGTGGAGACAGAGGATCTGCCCTGTTGTTATAACCCGGACTGCGGCTATTTTGTCACCTCGAACCAGGACCTGAATCCATACGGGAAGGTTGATCCGATCAATGCAGGGATGGGATCCTATCGGTCGGATAGGATCGGAAAACAACTTGCGGAAAACAACCAGTTGACGGTGGAAGACATGGCCGTTATACACTTTGATTTTTATTCAAATCAGGCAGCGCTCTTTATGGAAATCCTTGCCCCGCTGCTTCCCGAAGGAGACAAAGCAGATATTCTCCGACACTGGAATTTTGAATACACAGCCGAGTCAGAAGGGGCATACCTGTTTGACCAGTTTTATAAAAACCTTTACCGGATCGTTTTTGGCCAAAACGGGCTGGGTGTCGATGCAGTTGATTATCTTGACCAGAAAACCGGCATGTTTAATGATTTTTATATCAATTTTGATCGGATCCTGCTGGCGGAACACTCGGTTTGGTTTGGCGGCCACTCCCGGGAAGCGCTGTTTCAACAGGCGGTTGAAACGGCTTTGGCATCCTGTGTTAAACGATGGGGCGATACCCGGCGAGTGATCATGAAAAATATCGTGTTTGACGGGAAATTGCCTCGATTCTTAGGGTTTGATCGCGGTCCCATCACCATCAATGGCAGTCTGGCGACCCCCCATCAGGGGCAGATTTTTGAAAGCGGCGGACGGCAGACCACTTTTTCGCCTTCCTTTAGAATGATTGTTGATATGGCTACAGAGGAAATTCACACCAATATGGCCGGAGGGCCGTCGGATCGAAGATTTTCAAAATGGTATTGTTCAGACTTGAAAAACTGGGAAACCGGTATATATAAACGGGTGTCTGTGGAGGATAACCAGGAAAAACTCCCGTTTAAATAAATGATAAGGAGAATCGAACGCTTTTTCAGCCTGATCACCAAAAAGAGAATGAATTAAAGGGAGGTTCTCATATCCCGGAACGATGCCGGGGGGTATATGGTGTAGAGCCGACCTATAAATCTTAACATGAAAAGAATCCCAGCTTTTACAGTTGGGATTCTTTTTTTGTCATGGTATCATTTCATATATTGCTAAACACCAAATCTGAAATAAACTCAAAAAATAATATTGTGACCTATTGGTAACGCAAAAAGAGTGCATTCAAATTTACGGACCAAAACCAAAGAGCTCCAGTTCCTATGATTATAAATTTTTGAATTGCATATAGGCCTTCGGCACTGTAAAAGAGGTGTTCAAATATTGAAAATCAATTTTTATTCAAAACTGCTGGGTAAATTCAGCAGGAAAGCAAACGATAGAAAGCCACCACCATGAAAAGAAAAGAAATAGAAAATAGGGATAAAGAACTGACAAAAAAGTTCAGGACAATTATCCACAATAAAGAAAAAAAAATAGAGAACAAAACGACTCCCAAGCGCTTTCCCTTTGGGCTGATTCTTTTGCTCACAATCTTGATCATATCCAGTCTATTGTTTCTCAAAGAACAGCCGCCAATCCTTTTCTCAAAGGAGCCTAGGACATCATCTTGGAGGAAACTTGTTCCGGTTCCTGCGAAACAAGCAGCTTCAAACGCCCGCGCCGAAGAAATAACGGCCTCATCCGATATACCAAAAGTACCGCCCCCTATCCAGCGAGTGGTGGACAAAGAGACCGTACCAAAATCATCTGATTCTGTTTTGAGCAATCCGATTCTTGCACAAAGTTCTCCTGAAGAATTCTCCAATCAGAAAGTTCAAGGTGATATGCCGTCAGGAATTCGAGTTGAAGAAATCATATCCTGCAGCAGCGTGGAAAATAAGCAGTACCGCAGCCCAAAAATGGAATTTTCCCTTGCACAGGATGCTGCACCAAAGATTTGGATGAAGGTTATTTCAGAAAATCCACCGTTTACCCTGACCCATGTGTATTATTGCAACGGACGAAAATATTGTGAAGTCCCCCTTGCCATACGATATCATCGGATGCGCACCTGGAGCCATGTCACCTTGAGGCTTCCGGAACATATCGGCAAGTGGCGGGTTGAAGTGATTGATGAGAGTGGCGCAAAACTTGATCAGATTGAGTTTGTAGTTGTGAAATGATTTTCTTTATTTCCGGCGGCACGAAAGACAAGAAGTGTGTGATTCTTATTTTGGCTTGACACTCTTTTCTATGGTTGCTATACATCCCCTGTTTTTGGGAGAGTGCAACCCTTACAAGGTTACGTCGCTGGGTAAAGCCTTGCATCGCCCACCAAAACAGTGACATTCGGGGGTGTAGTTCAGTTGGTTAGAACGCTTGCCTGTCACGCAAGAGGCCGCGAGTTCGAGTCTCGTCACTCCCGCCACAATCATATAAAAATTCGACCGATTTCAACGCAATGTAAATTGTGTTATAGCGGGGTACCTTTTCGCCGCAGTATGCACATTTTTCTTGTTGCGCTCCTTAAAATTAACGGCGGTTCTTCTTCTTTGATGCCTTCGCCTGTTTCCGCTTCTTTTTCTTGGCCTTCTTTTTCTTCTCCTGAGATTTGCTGGAAGGGTGTCCTGAATCATCGGGCAATAAACCATTTCCCATACCAGATGACGGTGAAAGAACATCTGACTTGTCATTAAAACAAGCCCACCAGGACATAGTATCGTGTATATCCTCAAAACTGTTCCGTTCAAGGTCAACTTTTAGCTTTTCAAGGCACTCATCTTTACCAAGTTCCAGAGCGTCCTCAAAATCACTGTAATTAGTCATACCGGGCATTATTAATCCATCTTCATATCCCTGTTGGATTACATCTATGATTTCTTCTGGATATAAAGCACAGACAGAATCAGCCATAATGCCCCAAAAATCAGACATATCGCCTGCTTCTTCCCCAATGAATACTGTCCCAAATAGTTCTAAAACCGACTCTCTTGAAACGTATTCTTTAATTACAGCGTATGCCAAGGCCTGACAAGCAGATACTCTGCAATAATCATAGGCGTCTTTGTTTAAAATTAAAGATTTTATTAATTCGACAGAACCACCACATGTATTTAATAAAATAATGGGAAGGTTTGATGTTGTAAGATCACCGAACAATTTATCCGGTATATCACCTGGAAGACTGAACAGGTCTACTATAACTTTATGGGATTTGGGTTCTTTAAAGTGACCCAGCAGCATTAGCGCATAGATATGGTCGTATAAATTTTCGTCTGAAATATATTTTTCATAGTCCGTATGTGCATTTTCAAGTATCTCTATCAGATAGGGCGTAATCTCATCCTTCATATTAATAGCGGCATCTATCTGCTCCCGCTTGTAAATGCCATCATAGATATTAAAAGATTCAAGTATCCCTGGAATGGTAAAATCATCATTATTATCATTTTTTTTCTTTTTGATATTAACAACAAATAAGTCGGGTTTTTCACCAGAAAATGAATAAGAGAACGGCTCTACAGTATATTTCATATCTGGTACTTGCTCGAATCTTTTTAAGGCTTCTGGTTCCATAGCGAATTCACCACAGGAACATCCATAATCATCAATGATATCACTCAATCTTATTGGGTCCATTCTGTAATCATTGATATTGAACGTGGCATCTTTAAGAAATTCTTTCAAAGATTCGATTGAATCAGCTATGAAGCAGGCATTTTCATTATATTCATAGCATTCGTCATATAATGCCAACGCACTATACCCAATGATTGGATTGTCGTTATTCTCCATTTTATTTATCCCCTGTAGATTGATTCAATTCCTTTAAAGAACACCTATTTCCCAGTAATGTCCGGTTAGATAATATGAGAAGGCTGACCCCTCCGACGAGCTGTGATATAATCACGCTTAATCAGTAACGCAGTCACCCAAAAGGCTGCAAAAAAAGTAGGGTATCAGCCATGAATAAAAATATCACAATTGGAATAGATTTAGGAGATAAATTTCAAATTTAAGTGACAAAACGCATACCCACTTTGCTAAAAATGGAATCAGGCAGCCCCCAAGGGGAGCACGGCCCAAAGCTCCTATAAGGGGGTTTTTGCCCATCCCACCGAAAAGTACGGTAGGAATTAGAATAAAAGAGGTAAGCTGATTACAAAGCTGCTATCAAAAACTTTTCCTGGGGAACTTGATCAGCAATGAAAATGATATCATTTGAATCCTTGAGTATTAAGAGTCTTTCAGGTTCTACAAGTTATGCTTGAGTTCCATCCAGTCCACTGTATCTCCAATTATGTTGCGTTTTTTTTGTTGCGTGATTATTTTCGTTCTTATATAAGTGATTTTTGAATCTGCAGATGAAATTTTTGTTTATACAAGATGTGGTATCATAACAAATATTAAAAAATCTGGATTGGTGAAAGAAGCCGGTAATTTGTTTGATTTGACTCCTGACAGCTAATACCCGTCCTTGTGAGCAACTTACGCAAAAGAAATCTAAGCATTTCACCATTTTTTCACCCCACATGTCAAATAAAGAAAACTGGATCATCGAGTATTAAAAATCACAAGGGGAAGCAATGTTTTTTTCGGATTATCGGGATGATGTACAAAAAGACTTACTCTGGGCCAAAAAACGATTAGAAATTATTTTTGAACATAATGCGGCTGGTATATTTCTTGTTGATCATAATAGAGATATTATCATGGTAAATCAAAGATATTGTGACATTGTTGGATTTACCAAAGAAGAACTTATCGGACAAAATGCTTGTTTTTGTCATATTAGTCAAGAATCCTGCGAAGCTTTTGGGCAATATTTCTTAAAGGCAAGGGATGGTGAAGAAGTAAAATTAGAGTATTTTATCAAAAAAAAAGGTTGTGATGGTGTTTGGACAGAATTCTTCGGTTCAAAAATCGAACTTGATGAAGGACATTATGGCGTCATATGGAGCATAATAGATATCAGTGAACGTAAGTTAGCCGAAGAAACTATTAAAGATAGTGAAAGGCGTTTATCTGCTTTCTCAAAAGTTACTGGAGAAGCTATTTTTTTTACAGACAAGGGTATCTGTATTGAGGCAAATGAAAGTGCAAAAAAAATGTTTGGTTATTCTTTTGATGAAGTAGTTCTTGGAAATCTTATAACTGATTTATTTGCTCAGGAAAGCAGGGAGCTATTTAAAAGCAATATGCTTTCAGGATATGAAAAACCCTTTGATGCACTTGCAATTAAAAAAGATGGTTCGAAATTTTGGTGTGAAGTTTATGGAAGAAATTTTAATTATCAAGAGAAAGATATCAGAGTTACTTCTATTGTAGATATAAGCAAAAGAAAGAATACAGAAGAAGAACTTAAAAAAGCCAAGAAGCAGGCTGAAGATGCCAATGAAGCAAAATCAAACTTTCTTGCAAATATGAGCCATGAAATCCGCACACCCATGAACGCCATCATTGGAATGTCTCACCTCTGTCTCGGGACTCAGTTGAATCCCCAGCAACACAATTACATCGAAATGGTTAACACGTCTGCCCAATTACTGCTGAGTATCATTAACGCCATCCTGGATTTTTCAAAAATCGAAGCAGGCAAGCTGGAACTTGAATCAATCCCCTTTAAGTTGGATGAGGTATTAAACAACTTAAGTAATCTGGTATCCATCAAAGCCCAGGAGAAAGGACTTGAGATCCTGTTTGATGTTGACCCCAATATGCCGGTTCACCTGATCGGCGATCCTTTGCGGCTTGGGCAGATACTTCTCAACCTTACAGGAAACGCTTTAAAGTTCACCGAATCCGGTGAAATCGTTGTACTGATCCGGTCGGTTCAAACAACAGAGGAGACCGTGGAGCTGGAAGTGACGGTAAAAGATACAGGGATCGGGATGACCCATGATCAGCAATTAAAACTCTTTCAATCCTTTAGCCAGGCCGATGCTTCCACTACCCGTAAATTCGGAGGTTCCGGATTGGGTCTTGCGATCTCCAAACATCTGGTACAGTTGATGGAAGGCCGGATCTGGGTCGAAAGTGAGCCGGACAAGGGAAGCAGTTTTTACTTCACCATTGTTCTGGGCCGGGATTTCAGGAATAAGGAGAAACTTCAATCAGAGTTTCCAATGGATCTGGAAAAACTTAAAGTTCTTGTGGTGGATGATGTGGCCAGCGTTCGTCATATGCTTGCTGCAACCCTCCGCTCCTTTTCCTTCAGGGTGACCTGTGTTGATTCTGGGGAAGCAGCCCTTGAAGCACTTGGAAAAAACCCGGAGGACGATCCATATCGCCTGGTGCTTATGGATTATATCATGCCTGGAATGAACGGTATGGAGGCCACCCGGAGAATAAAAGAATCCTCCAGAACTGCAAATATTCCCACCATCATCATGGTTACCGCTCTGAGTCGGGATGAGGTGATCGATAAAGCTGAAGAGATAGGCCTTGATAGCTTTCTCACAAAGCCTATAACCCCTTCAGACCTGCTGGATAACATCATGAAAACCCTGAACGGCAAAGGAGGACTCCTCGGATGTAGCCCGTCATCTGATCACTGGAAAATTAATACCCTGGAAGCCATCAAAGGAGCACAGGTGCTTCTTGTTGAGGACAACACCATTAATCAAGTCCTTGCACAGGATCTCCTGACCCAAGCCGGGTTAAGGGTGACCATTGCTGAAAATGGGAAACAGGCAGTTGATCTGGCAGGGAAAACAGCGTTTGACGCCGTACTTATGGATCTTCAGATGCCTGAAATGGATGGTTTTGAAGCCACCAGAGCTATTCGTAGCAACAAATCAATTATTCAGCCGTCCATCATTGCCATGACTGCCAATGCCATGGCCGGTGATCGTGAACGCTGTCTTGCTGCAGGCATGGACGATCATGTGGCTAAACCCATTAAACCCGAGATCCTGTTTGAAACCCTTATAAAATGGATTTCGGCATTTGAAAGAGAGCCTGTGATTTCCCAATCTCCCCAGGAACTAACACCGGAAGACCTCCTGGATCAAAAGCCAGGTCTTCCAACTGATCTGGTCGGTATCGATATTGAAGCTGGATTGCGTAGAACCGGTGAAAATTGTGAACTTTATGTCACCCTTCTGAAACATCTTGTCAAAGATCATGGCAATGACGATCAGGTCATTATCGATGCTATAGAACAAAATGACATTATCCTGGCACACAGGACAGCCCATACCCTAAAAGGTGTTGCAGGAGGAATCGGTGCCTTGGCATTGTATGACAGTGGGCAGCACTTGGAAACCGCCTTAAAGGAAAACCAATCCAGTCTTTTTAAACCTCTGATAGCAATAGTGACCAAGGATTTACGGGAAATTGTGGAGGATCTGCAGAAAAAAATCATGCCACCTTTACCTGTTGGCACAGAACATAAATCATTTCAGCCAGGTGACAGGGAAAAGCTGGCATCCCTTATGGAAGAACTTCAATTATTGGCAAAGGAGATGGACCCTGACGTGGATGAGAAAGCTGAAGAGATAAGCCAGTTACTCCATCTTCATGGCAGCGGGCATGAAACATTGGGTAATACGCTTTCGGATCAGGCCGCAAACTTGAATTTTGAAGAAGTTCTTGAAACATTGAAAAAACTCAAAGAAACGATCAAAACATATATTTTATCATAGGTCATGGGACAGGCAACCGTTTGTCTCCGAAAAAAAAGGAGCAGTAAAGGATGGATGAACTTAGCCGTATCCTGATTGTAGATGATGAGCGGCAAAATATTAAAGTACTGACCGAGCTTTTACGGAATGATTATAAAATAATGGCATCTAAAACTGGTGAACAGGCTTTAAGCGCAGTCTTTGGTCCCAATCCGCCGGACCTGATTCTGCTGGACATTATGATGCCGGAGATCAATGGATATGAGGTGTGCAGAAGATTAAAAGCAAATAGCAGGAGTAGGCACATCCCGTTAATATTTATTACAGCCCTTGATGCCTCTGATGACGAGGCAAAGGGTTTTGAATTAGGTGCGGTTGACTATATCACTAAACCATTTAAACCAATCATTGTCAAAGCCCGGGTCAGGACTCATATCCAGTTGAAACTGAAAACAGACCTTATAGAGCGCATGGCTTCAATTGATGGTCTTACAGACATTCCCAACCGCCGCAATTTTGATGTTACCCTTGAAAAAGAACTCCGCAGGGTTGCAAGGAACAACTCATTGCTATCCTTGATATTGATGGATATTGATTTTTTCAAAAAATACAATGACCATTACGGACATGCAAAAGGGGACTCTTGCCTTCGGCGAGTAGCCAAGGCGTTGGCAGGTTGTGTGCAGAGGGCTGGTGATTTTGTCGCTCGATATGGAGGAGAAGAGTTTGTCATCATCCTTCCGGAAACCGACCGAACCGAAGCGATTGGAATTGCCGAAAAAGTTCGGCTTGCAGTGATGGGATTGAACATCGAGCACGCTGCATCGGATGTTGCAGACCATGTCAGTCTCAGCTTGGGCGTTACAACGGTTTCAGGGGATCAAACTGTTTCACCTGTTGATGTTATCAATGAGGCAGATGCCGCTCTTTACAAAGCAAAAGCGAGTGGCCGAAATTGTGTTATTTCCGGTTGAGATACTAATAACCTTTATAAAGAGCAGAACCATTCTTTCTGCAAGGAGCTATACAGGGGTTTTTTCGCAATTTGAGGTTCCGGAAAATGACATCCAGAGACTTGAGCCGGGTATAACACAGCGATTAAACCGCATTTCAGGCTGATCGCTGCAACAAACAGGAAAGTTCAAAATTTGCGTTATTTCTGCTCAACTTATTTCATTTGCGGTCCTTAGCCAGAGCAAACCGGATATTTTTTTCAGACAGGTTTCTGATGATGGTTCCGTTTTCCTCAAGATATCTTAGATGGGACAATGCTTCTCCGGTTGCAAACCACTGTTGGGCGATGGGGAAATCTTCCCAGCAGGCGGCCTTGATATCCCAGGTCATTCTGGCCGCTGTTTCATAGGCGGACTGCGGGGCGTTATCCAGGATGTTGCATATTTCATCCAGCCGTTTTTCATGGTGCCGTGTTAATTCATCAACCCGTGATTTAAGGTCTGTAAACCCTCGCCGGTGGCCGGGTAATACAGACACAACCTCTAATTTACCCACCTTTTCAAGGCTATGTAAATAACTTTTCAGGGGGTTTTCATGATCATTCCAGCACTGAATATTGGGGGAGATATCGATGAGGACGTGGTCCCCTGAAATCAGAATCTTTTTGGCTTTTTCATACAGGCAGATATGTCCCAATGTGTGTCCCGGTGTTTCGACGCAGGTGAATGTGTAATCGCCATAGGTCAATGTATGTCCCTCGGCCAGGATCTTTGCCTCAGGTGCCCACTCAACACCGAATCTGCTTCCCGGGTGTGCTTCCAATGCCGCTTTCAGCTTTCCTTTCGGGAACCCCTGCTGGTCCGCATTTTTGAGCATGGGCCCGAATCCCTGCCAGTTTTCAAGAAGTTCTGTTTCCAGACGATTAAAATAAACACGGGTGGTGGGTGTTTTTAATTTTGGGACCAGACTAAAATGGTCTGCATGAAAATGGGTGACAAAAATATCGGTCTGGGCAAGGTCTATCCCCAGAAATTCCAACCCGGATGTCAGGGTGTCAAAACACAATTTGTGATTAAACCCGGTATCAATGATCAGGCTTCGGTCAGGTGACCGAACCACATAGGAATTCAAATATTTCAACGGGCTGTCAGGCAGGGGTACTTTAATGCAAAACAATTCTGAACATATTTCTTTTACGATACCGGTCTTTTCCATAAAAATTTTTAACCTCTTGTTATCAGGTCGTCTGTGGCGTCGTTCCATCAAGTCATCTGCCATGGGGCAGCCGAACCCAGAGAACCCCCCAAAAGCCCTATGTATAAAACTGTTTTTGTGCAGCCGCAATCATTTCTTTTTTTTTTAGTTTTTTATTGGATGACAGCCAGGAGTTGACCCTCATCCTCATGGACAGAGAAGATGAGCAATAACGGCGAAATCTGGAGAGACGGCAATGGTGTCTGCCATATCGAGGCAAGAAACAAGTCAGATGCGTATCTCTTGATGGGGTATCAGGGCAGCTCTTTTTAACCTTGCTCCAGGGTTAGTTGGTTATACAATTACCCCATAAGGTACTTGGATTTTAAGAAATGGCATATTGGTCAATTTGATACAATAGAATTCAGGTACAAGAAAAGTGTACTCGTACAAATCCATTACAATTTGGGCATATCATCTTCAGGCTTGATACATTCCCCTTGAAGAGGAATTTGTTACAGGTAGGGCAACGGTATATCGTAAGCTCTTCACCTTTAATAATTGAATTGTTATTGATAGTACGCCAGCATTTATGACAGATGCCTTTATAAAGATTTAAAGATTTCTCGTTGCATTTTTGGCAAACATTTTCCATGCATCACCTTTAACGGATTTTTTGGTCTTCCTTAGCTGCTAATGATTTTAATATAATTGACTGGCACTTCTATTGATGGAACCTTCAAGCATATACTTGAGATATTTCCTTCTCGCTTTTAAGAAATCCTTCCATGAATAGTGATTGATATTTTCATCGGTCTCAAATTCATTACTGTACTGTTGTATCAGTAGTTCCATTCCAATATTTTTACTCTTGTTGTATTCCACATTTAGCCGCCTTTCCTTTATTTGGATTAAGATGACATGATAATGAAAATGCAAAATGTATGCCTGAGAGGATAGAGTCCTTGTAGAAGCATTATTGTCAACTGTTTTGGGGATAGACCATGCGTTTTTGCTAACCGTTTGTTTATAGGAAAGGTTACAAAAAATACATAAATTTATGTATTTTAATACCCAAGTTAATCAATCTTCAGTAATGGTGTCCTATGCCAGGGTAAGCCCTCTCTTTAATTTTTTTTTCAACAATAGAAATTTCCATGGTATTATGATTTCATTTTGAGCTTAAAGGGAGAGCATCTTGAGGGTCGGAAATATATCGATAGAAAAAAACAAAATTCGTTTTTATTATTACATTGGTTCTATCTCATCGAGCTGAACGGTATTAAATAATTTCTGATTACCCGGTTAAGCATTATTATCAAAAGGTGGCGTATCCAACCGCCGAAATTGTCATGGATACCAAAAATACACGCAACCTGAGTTTTGATAAAAATGTTGTTCATCATTTCAAAAATAATATACTTTTAGTAATATGGATAAATATTCAAATTTCAAAACACTTGCTGCCAATGAAATTCTAAATCGGGATTACAGTATTCAGATTCAAGATATGGGGTCGAATATTACGATTATTGCCCCTCACGGAGGATTAATTGAGCCCAGAACCTCATTAATCGCAAAATTAATTTCAGGAGATACATACAATTATTATTGTTTTGAGGGGATTAAAGAAAAAAACAACCACGATCTTCACATCACAAGTCATCGATTTGATGAACCAAGAGCTTTAGCTTTAATCTTTTCTTCTGATGTTATTATCACCATACATGCCTGCAAAGACAAAGAAGAGATTATTTATTTAGGAGGGGGGTTTAAAGAACTTGCATCAGATATCCAAGATACTCTTGAAAACTTGAATATTAAAATTCTAAAAAATGAGAAGTTTTTGGGTACACACCCTAATAATATTTGTAATAAAGGAAAACGAAAAAAAGGAGTTCAGTTGGAAATATCAAGGGGCCTAAGAGATGATCTTAAAAAACTCAATTCCATCTCAACAGCAATCCAGAAAGTATTAAAATTGTTTGTTTGCCATAATTAATGGAATGGTAATATATTTTTTTAAACCCAAGAATTCATATCCCTGTTATTTTGTAATGTTAAACAGAAAAAAAATAGTAGAATACATATTGGCAGATCCTTCCTGAATAAATTATATTTTTACCAAAGTTGATTTTTCGAAACACCTTTACAGGAATTAAAAACATTGTTATGGATGGAGTTTCATAATCAAATTTATAACTTATCTGGTCGGATATCATTCAAATTTACAAGATATCCGGATCCGTTGATCAACTTGTTCGGCAACCAATTATTTTAAATTTAAATATAACCACCCATCATGAAAAATTTTAAAAACAAAATCCTTATTCTCTTTGCCCATCCAGCATTACAAAATTCTAGGGTGAACAGGCAACTCATTACGTACGTCACAAGCCTCGATGGAGTAACATTCCATGATCTCTATGAAGCATATCCAGATTTCCACATTAATGTTAAACACGAACAAAATTTGCTGCTGGAAAATGATATTATAGTTTTCCACCACCCACTCTTCTGGTTCAGCGTCCCAGCAATAGTGAGAGAATGGATGGATCTCGTGCTTCAGCATATGTGGGCCTACGGTAAAACAGGAAAGGCTTTGGAGGGAAAAAAATTGTTTAACGTCATCACAACAGGAGGCAGAGAATCCCTTTTTCAGCATGATGGTAGTCATGGGAATACCATCATGGAATTTCTTGCCCCAATACGGCAGTCCGCCCATGTGTGTGGAATGAATTATTTCCCTCCTTTTGTTGTCCACGGCACCCGTAATATCACCCAACAGGAGATAACAAGCTACGGAGAGGATTACCAAAAAATGATAATAGCTCTGCGTGATGGCAAGGTGAACCTTGAAGCGGCGCGCTCGCATCAAAGGCTTAATTCAGATTTAGAAAGTATAATCACTACTTAAAGGGGATTTCATTGCAAGGCGAAGGCTTCTTTTTTCAGGCATTTGTATATCTTTCCGCAGCGGTCATATCTGTACCTGTGGCAAAGCGTCTCGGGCTCGGTTCGGTTCTTGGCTATCTCATCGCCGGTTTTATCATTGGCCCTTTCGGATTTCAATTAATCGGAGAGGAAGGACAAGATGTCATGCACTTTGCCGAATTTGGCGTTGTGATGATGCTATTTCTCATCGGTCTTGAACTTCGTCCGTCACTTTTATGGCGGCTCCGCGGACCAATTCTCGGGATGGGAGGCTTGCAAGTTGGCCTTACAATTGCTGCATTAACATCAGTGGGTATGTTTTTTGGGCTATCTCTGCAGGCATCTCTGGCTGTCGGAATGACCCTTGCACTCTCATCCACCGCAATTGTCCTACAGACGTTGAATGAGAAGAGACTCATGAAAACGGATGCCGGGCAGAGCGCTTTTTCTGTGCTTTTATTCCAGGATATAGCGGTTATTCCCATGCTTGCCATCATGCCTATACTCGCTGTCAAAGGTGTTGATGCAGTAAAAGAAGCTGGTGAGTCCCACGCAGGAAGTACAACATGGGTGGAAGGGTTTTCAGGTTGGGGGCAAGCTCTTATTGTGGTCGGTGTGATTTCCTTTATTATTATTGCCGGACTTTTCCTGATACGACCTTTTTTTCGTTATGTCGCAAAAACGAGATTAAGGGAGCTCTTTACTGCCGCGTCCCTCTTGTTGGTTATCGGCATATCCTTGCTTATGACAAAGGTAGGCTTAAGCCCAGCCCTGGGGACCTTTCTTGCTGGTGTCGTTCTGGCTAACAGCGAATACCGCCATGAACTTGAGGGAGATATTGAGCCTTTCAAAGGACTTCTTCTTGGATTGTTCTTTATTGCCGTGGGGGCATCAATTGATTTTGGCCTGATCACCGCAAAACCTGGTCTCATAGGAACGCTTGTGGTCGGCCTGATCGCCATTAAGTTTATTATTCTCCTGATTGTTGGGAAAATATTTAAAATAAAACATGACCAGAATATTCTTTTTGCATTCTCACTTGCCCAAGGTGGAGAATTTGCTTTTGTCCTCTTTTCCTTTGCTTTACAGAATCATGTTATCAGCAATGCGGTTGCAAGTCCTCTTATTGCTGCGGTTGCTATTTCAATGGCCCTTACCCCTCTTGTCTTAATTCTTAATGACAAACTTATCCAACCCCGCTTCGGCACTCATGAGCAGGAAGAGAAAGAAGCAGACGGCATTGACGAAGAAAATTCTGTTATTATTGCCGGGTTCGGGAATTTTGGAAGCATTGTGGGACGCCTTCTAAGGGCAAATAATGTAGGAATAACAGTTCTTGAACATGACTCTGACAGGGTGGAACTTCTGCGAAAGCTTGGTCTAAAGGTGTTTTACGGTGACGTCTCCCGGCAGGATCTTCTCCATGCTGCTGGTGCAGAAAAGGCCCGGATATTGATACTTGCATTTAACGACCATGGAAAAACGCTTGATATAGTGCGCATGGTAAGGAAGTACTACCCGCATCTGATCATTTTCACCCGATCCTCTGGACGAACTGAAATTTTCGAACTCCATGAGGGGGGAGTACATCATGTATATCGGGAAACATTTGAAACGTCTCTAAAGTTGGGAATTGATGCTCTTACCACCTTGGGTTTCAGGTCGTATCAGGCGCAACGTGTCACCAAAACCTTTAGACATTACGACATAGAGGCAACTCATATGCTACGACATGCACGCCATGATAAAAAAAGTTACATCAGTATATCCCGCCAGCGGATTGAAGACTTGGAACAACTAATGCTCTCAGATCTTCGCAAAATAGAAGAAGATATCGATACAGCTTGGGATACTAGTTACGTCATGAAGGAGTTTGGAGGAAAAATATAGGAGAAAACACCGGAGAAACCATAGAAAAGTAAACACCAGTTTTATTTAATTCCTCAATATTAAGAATTAAACAAAAAAAATAGCCGATACGAAAACAAACCTAAAGTGGGCGCTTAAAGTAGAACTATCTGAGATCGATACTAATTATCCAATGTTGATTAAAAAGATGAATTCAGCCCTTGGGTTTTTCTTTGGGAAGATTGTCGATAAATTAAAAGAAGCGAAAGATTATCATGTGTGTCAGAAATGTGGTTCAACAGTTTTCAAGGTCCCAGAAGAATCCTGTATTATTTGTGGAAGTTCGGTTTCGATGTATAAGCAAATAAAGTGATAATCGGTTTTTATCGAATTATCACTAAAACGCGAAATATCTAACAATTCTGCTGTAGGGGACCTCCAAGGGCTAAAGCCCCTTCCGGCCCCTGAGCAGCGCGTTAAATTCAACTTTATTTCCTGACAATCTTAATTAAACACATTCTTCCAGAGTGTTTTTTTTAATATAACAAATTTATAGTTGCTGATTTTGAAAATATTTTTCATGGTTTGAACTGCTGAAAAGTGTATCAACAATATAAGGTAATGGACTCTTGATGAATTTAATTCTTCCCATTCCCATATAATTGATTTTTAAGTCCGAGGATAAAGAAACTGTCTATACCAGATGTAGTATTCTGGAAATAT
Organism: Desulfoconvexum algidum; assembly: GCF_055382125.1. Lineage (NCBI taxonomy): Bacteria > Pseudomonadati > Thermodesulfobacteriota > Desulfobacteria > Desulfobacterales > Desulfobacteraceae > Desulfoconvexum > Desulfoconvexum algidum. Next base: position 3,250,209 of record NZ_AP042394.1, read on the forward strand.
TTAAAAAAACCGGACTGGTAGAAGAAGCGCTCGGTGATTTGTTGAATTTGACATTCCTGGTTAATTATACCATTATGTTGCGAGTCGCCTTTCCCTCTCCGATCCCAGGGTCAATATCTGTCTGTGCGGTCCCAAGGATATGGACCAGATGCAGACCGCATTGACCGCCCTGGAAAAAGGACCGCTCACTCAGGAAGAAACAGATACAATAAATTTTTAAAACCATAAGGAGACAAAAATGGATCTTTCTTCATTGAACATTGAAAAAATTATTGACACCCTTACGCTTTGGGCAACCACCTATTCCGTGAAAATTATTGCAGCTGTTCTGATTTTTATCATTGGGAAATGGCTGGCAAAAAAAGTCAGCAATGTGTTTATCAAACTATTGGAAAAAAACAAGGTGGATGCCACCCTGACCCGTTTCCTGGAGAGCATTGTTTATTACACCCTGCTGATTGTGGTATTAATTGCAGTTGCCGGACAGCTGGGGATCAATACCACCTCATTTTTAACCATTGTGGGTGCGGCCGGCCTTGCCATTGGCCTTGCCCTGAAGGACTCCTTGTCCAATTTCTCCTCGGGGGTCATGCTGATCCTCTTCCGGCCCTTCCGGGTTGGGGATTTTGCCACCGTGGGCGGGGTCACAGGAAATATCAAGAGCATTGACATTTTCAATACCACTTTGAATACCCCGGACAACCAGCGGGTCATCGTTCCCAATGCCAATATCACCAATGATGTGATCACCAATGTCACTGCCAATGATACCCGCCGGGTTGACCTGACCATCGGCATCGGGTATGGGGATGATGTTTTAAAGGCAAAGCAGGTACTGGGTGAAATTCTCAAAACAGAAAATCGGATACTTGAAACCCCGGCCCCGAAAATTGCAGTATCTGAACTGGCCGACTCCAGCGTGAACTTTGTGGTCCGGCCCTGGGTAAAAACCAGTGACTATTGGGATGTTTATTTTGATCTGACGGAAAAGATAAAACTCACCTTTGATCAGGAAGGCATCAGTATCCCCTTTCCCCAGCAGGACGTCCATCTTTTCCAGGAGAAATCCGGCACAGAGGCCTAAATTACAACATTAAAAGTTGTGCTCAAACTGGCCAAAGAAAAAACCACTTCCGTGATGGAGGAGTAAAATCAATAGAACACCTTTACCGGAATAGGGTGAAGGTGTTCTATTTTTAAACGGTTTTGAAAAAGTTGACATCAATAACACAATTATTTTAGAAAAGGAGTTTAAAATGGGTATTTTGTCATGGATCATTATGGGTTTAATTGTAGGTGTACTTGCAAAATGGATAATGCCGGGAAAGGATCCTGGTGGTATTATAATAACAATTTGTATAGGGATTGCCGGTGCATTTTTGGGCGGGTTCATTGGCTCTCTTTTGGGTATTGGAGATGTTTCGGGTTTCAATCTGATTAGTTTTATACTTGCAATTGGCGGTGCAATCCTTCTGCTTATTTTATATCGGGTAATTAAGAAATAAAATTTCAGTATATTTAAAATAATATGCAATCCATCAAATCATACGAACGCTTGTCCGTTGGCTGCTAATTCCTATAATATTCTTTTACCTAAAAGCCGTTTTTTTGGGACAAGAGCGCTTCAATTACTTAAACAAATGAATAGGAAATGACATTAACAAAAAAAGTAGGCGTAGAATTTATTGGTACATTTTGGCTCGTGCTTGGGGGGTGTGGTAGCGCCGTTCTTGCCGCTGCATTCCCAGATGTAGGCATTGGCCTATTGGGAGTTGCCCTGGCTTTTGGGTTGACCGTATTAACAATGGCATTTGCTATCGGCCATATATCTGGTTGCCATCTTAATCCTGCTGTTTCGATTGGTCTTTGGTCAGGAGGAAGGTTCTCAACCGCTGAACTTGGTCCCTACATCATCGCACAAGTAGCGGGTGGTCTTGCTGGAGCTGCTATATTGTACGTTATTGCTACCGGACAAGCAGGTTTTGATGTGGCTGCTGGATTTGCATCGAATGGCTATGGAGAACACTCTCCCGGTGGGTATAGTCTGACTGCCGCACTGGTAACCGAAATAGTTATGACATTCATGTTTCTAATGATTATTTTGGGTGCAACAGATAAACGTGCACCACAAGGGTTTGCTCCTATCGCTATTGGACTTGGCCTTACTCTTATCCACCTTATCAGCATACCCGTTACGAATACATCCGTTAATCCAGCGAGAAGCACTGGTGTTGCGATATTTCAAGGGGGCTGGGCAGTATCTCAATTATGGCTTTTTTGGCTTGCTCCTATCGTGGGTGCTGTTTTGGCCGGGATTGTTTACCGATGGCTTGAAGTTGAAAAAAATATTTAGAAGACAGATGCACTCGGATGCCAGAAAGCAGTCAAGCATTATCCTATCGGATACTGTAACCGGAGCCAGAATTGTCAGAAATACCAATTCGATTCGTAACAATTTGGAATAGAAAATATTTGTTTTAAGTAATGAATTTTGAGATAGTAAAAAGCGAGTCTTTTGTCTATATACAGTCGCTGTAATCCTTTGTTCAAAGCGAGTTTAGTTGGTTTTCCAGTACTTATGAGTACCCGGGATACTGCAGCGACTATATGTATTCATAGGGCTCAGTTCTGACAATATTTGGGAACTACTATATCTGGTATCTTATGCTTTTCCAGAATAGAACTTTCCATTCAAATATATGAACCGCAGGCATCATTTCTGGACATTCTTCCAGAGTATTTTTTATATATTCATCATATTCTGAAAAATTACCGCATACATTTAAAACCGGTTCAATTGGGAATACCGTCCCTTTCATTTTTTTCTAATTAAAAGTCATGAAAAGTACGAATAAAAATAGACCAGTCCCGAAGGGTATTTACATATCTGGCAGGGGCTAAACAACAACATCCTTATCAAGGATGTATGAAATGTCTATTTATTGTTCGTCAGAACTTGAGTCGCAGGCCACCAAATAATATTTTTCCAGAGCCTGTCGAAGTTTACCAGCCTGAATACTTACAATCGGGTTTGAATTGGGATCAAACTCAACCCCTCGATGGAAAACCTCAACCGTTATTGTGTATCATTTAAGTTCATTAGACCTGCCGTTGCTCGTTTCTGAAATAATAAAATCAAGAAGCTTGCGCTGATTGGCATGGCTGTCGCATGAAACTCGGGACTGTTCATAATCCTTTCAAGCTGCGTTGTAACTTTATCAGAGTTTTGGATATGGGAGATTTTTTTTATCCTGTGGTACTTTGTTCACCTTACTACTCCTAATAGTGAAGAAAAATGCTATTTATATATCATCTTATATATAAGGACTTAATACACCCTATTTTATTTGTCTAATTAACTCAAAAATACTAAGTCCTTTTACAATTAGTGTTCGAGATTTTATAGTTCCGGAACCAGGGGGTTTATTATGTCCCGTACAACGTTTTTTATACGACAGATACTCACAAAGATCGGAACGGGAATGTCATAGGAACTTTTGTTTTCGACACAGGATCTAATCTGGGTGAACCAGGAATCAAAAAAATGAAAAATTATGTAAAACAAAGGAATCGGTTAAAGTGCGTGCAGATTTTGGCAGTCCTGATCAGTTTCATGCTCATGGGGGGGGGCTGGCCAGTTGATGGCGCAGGGGCCAATCGATAAGTTCAAGACGGGTTTCAGCGGTTATATCCAGCCAGCCGTCGGCATTGGGTATTCAAAATCCATCTCCGATGTCAGCGATGATACCAAACAAATCGACTCCCTATATCAGGATGCCAATATTAACTTTTACGATTCAACCTCGGCAATTGTCTCACTTGGACTGGCATGGCGGTTTTAGTATCGTCCCCAATACGGAGGTGCAATTATGTTTAGTACACCAAATCCGGAATTCATTGAAGTATGTAGATTTAAAAACCAGAAAGAATTCATGGCCGATCTCAAGCGAGTATACAAAGCAGTAAAAAGGATTTGGTTGAAGCCTAACTGGATACCTTTGAAAATAAAGGGTTCCAGCAACCCACTCCAGCAAATAGTCAAATTCTCCGACGTGACTTTTTGAAGGCCCATTCTCAACATAAGTTTAGAATTTATTAACTATAAATTGAATATCAAAGTGTTGATTTCAAAACCCTTTTAATAAAAAGGTATTGAACTTGAAAAAAAAAATATACACAATTTAATATAGACAAACGTTAGGAGTAATAAAAAAATGATTTTTAGACTTATCATATTCATGGCATTCAATTTTGCGGCACTTGCAATAGGAGGATTATTTACAAGCAAAGGCGTGCCGTCTGATTGGTATGTTGGTATTGTTAAAGCCCCTTGGACCCCTCCTGGTTGGGTCTTTGGAACCGCATGGACTTCAATCATGATTTGCTTTGGTGTTTACATGGCATATTTATGGCCAGTTATTGAGGATAAAAATATTCTTATTCGCTTATATGCCCTTCAATGGATATTAAATGTAGGATGGAATCCAACTTTCTTCTATTACCATAATGTTTTTGCCGGACTACTTCTAATAACTGTTCTTACTGCACTTATTGGATTCTTCCTATTCTTTTATTGGCCTGAATTGAAACTAAAATCCACTCTAATACTGCCATATTTCATTTGGATGATAATTGCCACATCATTGAACGGGTACATTTTATTAAAAAATTAAATTAAATTTGGAAATGAACTATTTATAACAAAAGATAAGATGATCGTTAACTTTGGGCAAATTGAAGCGGAACTATAGGAGAGTAAAGTATGATTCAACAGAAAAATGAATTCAGCCCTGATTATGCTTCCGTTGAAGTTAACCCTGTAGTCATGAATATGAGCTTTAGATTTAAACTAAGCATATGTATTTTCCTTTTGATTCTTGCAATCGCTCCGGCGTATCTGTGGGCCCGGGAGCAAACGTCTGCAACTTCTGGACTGGCTCCGGTCAACCTGGAGCAGTTCCCAACCATAGAGACTCGCCATATGATGAAAGTTTCCGTCGACGGTTTAGATTGCCTGGGAAAATGGTCACACATGCGAGACTTTTGGCCGATCGACAAGCAGAATGTGGTGCACATGAACCGTGATACGCTATATTCGTCACGAATGCTCGACCTCTCCGAACCGGCAACGATCATCAAGCCCGTTACCCAAGGGCGCTACCAATCGATACTGGCCGTCAACGAGGCCCATTTTGCCAAATTAAAAGTTTATGAGTCCGGTGAGTATGAACTTACGCAAAAAAAAATGGGAAGTCGCTATATGGCTGTTATAACGCGGACACTTGTTGATGCGGAAGATGCCGTCGATCTGGCCCAGGCACAAAAGGCAGAGGACAAACCTTCCACCGCCAAAAAAGAGACCGCGGCAAAAAATTTCCTCCAGCGTGGATGGTACACCGATCAAGGTGTCGAGTTGCCACGGCCTTTTGGGATTGGCGTGAACGCCATATTCATGGAACGGGATATCACCGTCACTGATGTAAGCTTAAAGATAGGCAATCTCCCCCCAAAGAGTATTTCCGACCGTTTCGACTTCGAGGTAAGCAACCGAACCATTCTATCCATGATGCGTTTGGATGCCTGGGTATTGCCTTTTCTGGATGTATACGCCATGTTTGGTGAGACCCGAACAGACACATCCTTGTCAACGACATTCGAACTAAGTCCTTCGCTTGGTTCTCCGGTTCCAGTGACAATCGAGACCGATCAGAAGGTCGACGGCCCCCTTTACGGCGGAGGTGCAACGGCGGTCTTGGGCGGTGATATATGGTTTGCTATGGCCGATGCCAACTATTCACGATCCGATCTTGACACCTTTGAGGGCACCCTTGATGCCTGGTTTCTCAGCAGCCGTCTCGGCTGGCACCGCACGATCAACCGCTGCCAAGTACAGCTGTGGGGAGGGATCGGCTACATCGACGCTAAGCGGACTCTGACCATAAAAACCGACCTGCCGATTTTCGGCCCCACGACCGTCGAAGTGGAGCAGGAGCCGACAGATCCACTCACCTATCAACTCGGCTGCAGGCTGAGCCTGAACCGCCGCTTTGATGTCATGGTAGAGGTGGGTAGCAATTTCGATGATGCCCGCATGCTGGTCCTTTCGGGAAACGTTCGTTTTTAAACCGATTGCGACGGGCCGCTTTTTTTAAACAAGGATGAAATAAATCAATCTTCCGCGAGCTGCTATGGCGGACTGGGAGATTACATCGCTGAAAGGATGGCTATGATTGTGATATGTTTTTTAAAAAATAATGAGGATTCGACTGCTGCCCTGATGACCTTGGGACTGTGGATCCTGGTGCTGGTTTTTTTGTTATGTTCCCCGCTTGAAGCCGATGCCGCGGGTGAGGTGAAAGGTCGGCAGCAAAGCAAGAACTATGTGGTGGCGCCGATCGTGGTATCCAATCCGGCCATCGGCACCGGTGCTGGGGCCACCGGGATGTTTTTTTACGATGTCGGCCACCATGAAGAGGGGACGCCGCGGTCCAGTGCCCAGCTTGTGGGGGCCTATACCCATACCGATTCCTATTTTGTAGGGCTCTTGAACAGCCTGCACATGCTTCAGGATCAATTGAGAAGCAAAGCCGGCCTGTTCCATGCGGGGATAAAAAACGAATACCGGGATCCACTCGGCGGTGAAGCCGATTTTTCTACTGACATTTTGGCCGCTTATATACAGGCAACCTACCGAATAAAGGGCAATTGGTTTCTCGGCCTTCAGGGAATAATCTCAGACGTCCAATATAGGCCGGACACCCCCCAAGACGCCGATTATCTGGATCGGGTCGGGGCTGCGAACACAACTTCCGGCGGGATCGGACCGGTTGTTTCGTATGATTCCCGGGATAACATCCATTATCCCTGTTCGGGAACCCTGGCCGAAGTAAAAGGTTTCTACAAACCTTCATCCTGGGGCAACGAGGCGAATTATGCCGTCGGCGATGTCGCTGTCAATCATTACATCGGTTTGACCGAGAAACACATTCTGGCCCTGCGCGCTTACGGCCGCACCGGTACTGAGGACACCCCATACACGGACAAATCCCGCCTCGGGCAGCAAAGCGACCTGAGAGGATTCAAATCCGGTGAAATTTCCGGCCGGACCCTGTTGGCTGGCCAGGCGGAAATCCGTTGGCAGATTACCGAGCGATGGGGTGCGGTGGCCTTCGGTGGCCTCTCGAAATTATGGGACGACGACCTGCAAGCACTGATTACCGAGGATATCTATTACAGTGGCGGTGTCGGCATCCGATTTATGCTCAACACCGATCAGAAGATCAATTTCCGCGTCGACGCCGCCGTCGGCAATGGAGACAACAAAGGGATTTACGTTGGTATCCGGGAAGCATTCTGATGCATTTTAATCGGTATAAACGCGGGTCAATAAATCCGTCTTAAATGATGATCAATATGAGTTTAAGTGCAGATAAAATATTTCGGGATCATAAAATGGGAACGATTCTTGAGGAAAGGGAGCTGATCCTCCCCCGATATTGTAGACACTCAGTTAATTCAACTTTATAATAACTCCCATGCCCCCGAGGAGCACAACAAAAAATGAAAAACTCTGACTAAAACGCCAAAGGCGTTGGACCATTTATAATGGCTTTGGAATTACTTCGTTTAAAAAATCTTTTATATAAAAATTATTAGGAAAATGGTTGTATTCTTTAGATAGAAAAAAGCGAGCGCTTTGTCTATTTGGCTTAGAATAGGAACGTTTTCTGGAGTGTGAATTGGTATTTTAAAGACTCAGTCCAAATCAATTATTGGCACCCCCTACATATGGTATACGATGTATTTTCAGTTTTGAAATTCCAATTCAAATATATATCCCACGAGCATCATCTTTGGCGATTCTTCCAAGTGGTTTTTATAATATAACAAATTTATAGTTGCAGATTTCAGAAGATTTTTTTATGGTTTGAGTTGCTATGTAGTTGAGTCCAATTTAGTTGGATGGTATTTTGGAAAATTTAATTCTTCTCGTTTTCATATAATTTTCAAAGCCTTCTGAATAAAGTTTGACTCCGCGAATATACATGTCGTTGGAGTTGTAACGTTTAAATGCATATTCCTTACCTCTTTCTTTGTATTTATGCCGTTTGAGATAATTTGCAACAGAGAAGATTGCATCAGGAATGGTGTTTAGATCTATATTACCATCTCTGTCACCATCACCAGCAAATTTCATTGAAGCAGGCATAAATTGTGGGATACCTATTGCTCCTGCCCAGGAACCTTTTACCGTTTTTGGGTCAAACCCTTTGGTTTTAGCTTGCATCAATAGTTGAGATAGATTGTTCAACGCTCTTTTTTTTATCTTCTTGATACGTTTCAAAGCAACTGCTCTTTCCATTGCACCATCTTTTTGGTAGTAGCCTTTTTGATATAGCTCAAATTCAATCTCATCAATATGGAAATATTGATTGGTGAATATTTTAAACACATCATATTCACCTGTGTATTGGCCAAGACGTGATTCCCAATTTAATATTGCGATAATATCTCTTGCTTCTACTCCGGTTTCTTTTTCGGCATATTCAAAATATTGTTTATGTTCTTCATAAAAAACCTTCCCTTTTTTAATTGAGTCTTCGTTGACTAAAATGGGAACCCAATCCTTATGATGTTTATTTTGCTTTTTGATTGACAAAGGAGATGCCGAGAAAGCGAGTTTTTTAAAATATTTACCCTCAGGCTTTATGTCTTGTTGATTTGTAAACAAATCATTGAATTCTTTTTCGGAGTAATATTTTTTAACTTTTTGATATAAGTTATAATATTTTGCTGAGTATTCTGCTTCTAAGTTTATAAACGCCTTTTTATAAATTAAATCCGATAAATTAAAGTTAATCGATTTTTCAGTTAAAGCCGCTACTGAAGATGATACCCAACCTTGATGTTTGGGTGCTTTGATATAATACCAAAGCCTGTCACCTGCCAATTTAGTACTAATAATTGTTGCCTTGTCGCCTTTAGATAATACAGTAATGACATTCCTTTGAGAAGTATCAGGTGCACTTCGCAGATTACAATTAGTTGCGGAGATACTTATCATGATCCCGTCTAAGTAAGGTTTCGCAGACAAAGATACGTATACACAAAGAAAGAAAAGGATCAATACGATGACTTTTATCCCTGTTGCATCTTTCATTGTACCAGTTGCATGTTCCATATTGATCGAATAGCAAAAATTTGTTTGATTGTAAAATATTTCGGTTTTGATAAAGACAGATCCCGCCCGTAAGGACAAACCTTCCGTCATTATGTGGCAACAAATTTGCGTTATAATTTTAGGATGGATCTGGATCATGTCGCCCGTTTGTTAGGAGACACACAGAAAACAATAAGCTCCAGATATCTTCATCCAACCGCTGAAATGTTGCACAATTTAATTAATAAAGCATCCGGTTGGTAAAAATTTTTTTTAATATCCCCGAGGGGATTAACTTGGGGATTTCTTTTTGATATAAAGGCTTTGAACACTGCTTATGCAAATCTCCAATTGCGTTGCCAGTTTATTTATTGTCGTTTTCTCGCATATATTCAAATATTTGTTTACATAAATTTTTTACATTGATAATGATCTCTATGTCAAAATTTTAAATCGTTTCGGGTCAGATACCAAATTGTTTTTTGTGATGTTCAGAGACGTACAATTACTTGAAAAGAAGTTAAAAATGAATGCATCGACTTTAATGTGGGGAGTGATATTTGGATCAATCGGGTTAGGCTTTTTTGTTTATGGAAAAAAGCAAAACGCTATTATTCCGCTTCTTAGCGGTATCGGGTTAATGGCGTTTCCATATTTTATTACAAATCTATATATTCTAATCCTTTCCGGTATTATTTTGATAGCATTGCCGTATTTTATTAAACTATGAATCTGGAAACATTTTACGGGATCTGAGCAAAATAATTTATTAACTTTTTTTCAGAATCAACGATAACAACAATAAAACGTAATGGGATTTTGATTCATTTGATTATGTCTTTTCCCATATATTTGAATGTCTATTTACATAAATTCTAAACATTGCTAATGATTTACAGATAAAAATTTTAAGCGTTTCTGGTCGGATATCATTAAAAATTACACAGTATCCAGATCAGCACACTAACTTTTTCACGGCGACTGCGTCACCATTATTTTATGGCAGTGACTGCTCCTCCATTTCGCCATGTTTATATTATTAGAACATTTTTGCGGCCAATGGAAAACTATCCTGACACATCAGGTTTGCTAAAGATTTTGGATAATTTACCGATATTTATATTGAATTGTAAAAAAAAGTAACCATATTTATGCTAAATACAAAGTTGAACAACATACTGGAGCACAGGTCAATGAAAAAGGATAGACGAGAGTTTCTTAAATCAGCAGGGAAAATGGCTGTATGGGTACCCCCGGCACTTGTGGTTCTTACCCACACCCGTGACGCACTGGGTGCCCAGGTGTGGAATTCAGGAAAAGGGAACCAGGATCATCCCGGCCAGGGTAATGGTGGCCAGGGATATAAAGGCGGAAACGGACAAAATAAAAATTGATTCCTGACATCTGTAAGGGATCATTTATCTTTTTAAGGGAAAGCCATGATACCTGGCAAGTGGATTCATCCCATTGATTTTGAAAACCTTCTCCTTCTATTCAACCAGAAAAACAAAAAACTTGTTTCCCTAAATCCAAGTGCGAAAGTTCTATGGCAAGGACTCCAGTCGAATATTCCTGTTAATGAAATCGTAGATATTTTAGCCAGTTCATCCAAAGCTGATGTGAAACAGGTATTATCTGATATCGAAAAGATTATTTCCCAGTGGCAGGAACTGGGCTTTTTTGACGTCAACATAGGAAATGCCAAGGGTTGGGTAAATGATAACACAGGTAAAAACCAGTTTTCTGAAAACCGGCTGACTTTAGCAGATATTCCTGTTCCGGCCACCAGGTTCAGGTGTCAGTTTCAGCTTGGAAACATCATTTTTAAATTTTCCACACCAGATAAGAATGTATTGAACCAGATTATTCCTTATTCAAGTCATTTGCCAGTTGGTGGTCCAGCTTTTCGGAGCATGGATCTTGTGGCAGGGAAAATCCGGGAACAATATGTTTTGTTCAAGGATGGTGTGCAAGCGGACAGTTGCATGTATATGAATGAGATTGTGCCCATGATCCATGCCGGAATTTTGTTGTCTGTGTATAAAAATTCAGAAAAATGTGTGGGTGTTCATTCTGCCTTTGTTGAACGGAATGGGCAATCTGTTTTGATCCCTGGAAAATCAGGCAGTGGGAAAAGTACCCTGACTGCTGCTTTAATTCAATCCGGATTCCAGTTCAGTGCCGATGATTTGGTTTTTTTGCTCCCGGAGCAAGGAAGGGCGCTGCCGATTTCTTCGCCCATGGGTCTAAAAAAGGGGTCATGGAAGGTGATAGCGGGACACGGTTATTGGCCTGAAGATTATCAGACTCACCAACGGGCTGATGACCAACAGGTCAAATATATTTTCCCTCCTGAAAGGCAGATGTCTCGGTTTGACCGGTTTAAGCCAGCCCATGTCCAATGTATCATCTATCCTGAGTTCAGACCGGGAAGTTCGTTCTGTTTTGATTCTATTACTCCGATAGAGAGTATTTGTCTGCTGGCTGAGGCCGGATTTTGCCTCCCTGACACATTTGGAAAAAAGGATGTGCAAAAACTCATGGAGTGGATCACCATGATACCGGCCTATCAATTGTGGTATTCACGGCTTGATGAGGCGGTCAATGCGGTTTGCCATATCTGCTGACCTGTCGTTACCCAAAAGATTGACGGCAGATTTGAAAAAAAAAGATAGACAGGTATTAGAATTCGCAGGATAGGCTGAAGTGGAGACTTAGGTTGGAAGATTCTTCTTTTACGTCATGAAGAGAAAATTACGGTGACACCTACTTAATTCAAACAAGTAAAATGTTGCGGTCAGTGCGCCGCGAGGCGCACAGAGTAATATGGAATGCAAAAGCCATACTGGCAAAGTTTAACCAACAACCAGGAACCGAGTCTTGTGCGGTGGGCGGACTGTCGAATCTCAATGGAATTGATTGGCGAGATAAACGGGAACAAGCACCGTAAAGCGTAGACAGGGAGGTAACAGGCCGTAACCAAAGTGAAAGGACATGTAGCCCCGAAATCGCATAATATTTGAAGTGGCCGACTCAATTGTCCGATGGGGAAGGCGGAATCAGACTATCCGAATTGGTGAGGGTGGTATGGCACTTCCGGGGTTTTCACCTGCAGCATGTTACCCAAGGACTCTGTGTGAACGCGGGAGACCCGCTGACTTCAGAACGGATTCTGTAGAGTCAAACAAGCCCTGAAAGTTAGGATGACTCGATGAGCCAGCGGGAGTCGGATCAGCTGATAGTACTCTGAGCATGGGAAAGCCATGTACATGGGGAAGCGGCTGACAACTATTGAATCTTTTAAGGGAAACATGAGCTTCATTCAAAGGAAGATTTCGGCCCTTTATTCAAAGAAAGGAATCGCCAATCATGCAAACAGGACTTAAGAGAATAGCAGAGAAATCTCGAAAGGAAGCAAATCTCAAGTTTACATCCCTTGCTCACCATGTTACCGAACAGCTGGTATGGGACAGTCTAAGACATATCCCAAAGTCATCAGCAAAAGGAACGGACGAGCAAACAGTAAACGAGGCGAAAGAAACCTTCCACCACTGGATAGGGGATATGCTGACCTCTGTTCACAGATGTAGCTATAGAGCACCTGTGATACGCCGGGTGCATATCCCAAAGCCCGGGAAGCCGGAAAAGCGGCCAATCGGTATACCGACAATTAAGGACAGAGCGCTTCAAAGAAGCGTTTACAAGGTATTGTCCAGCATATATGAGAAGGACTTTCTCAAATGCTCATTTGGCGGCAGACCGAAAATAGGTGCACACAATGCATTATGTACCTTTAGCGAGGTTGTTGGCGGCAAGAAGGTCAGTTGGGTGCTGGAGGCGGATCTTAAGAACTTTTTCGGGAGTTTAGACCATGGATGGCTGCTCCGGTTTGTCGAGCATCGAGTTGGAGACCCAAGGATACTAAAGCGGATAAGCAGTTGGCTTAAGGCAGGCGTCCTTGAAGATGGCAGGATTAATGAAACTCTCAGGGGTACGCCCCAGGGTGGTTCCATCAGTGTGATTTTAAGTAACATTTATTTGCATTATGTGCTGGATCTTTGGTTTGAGAAGGCTGTCAAGCCAAGACTCAACGGAGAGGCCTATTTGGTTAGATATCTGGACGATTTTATCGTGTGTTTCCAACATCGAAAAGATGCCCTGACGTTCCAAAGGGTACTGGTAAAAAGGCTGGCTAAGTTTTCTCTTGAAATACAACCGTCCAAGACGAAATTGGTAGAATTTGGTCGGTTTGCTCAAAGAGATGCAAAGAAATACAAGCGTAAACTGCAGACAGTCTATTTTCTGGGCTTTACCCATTTTTGTAAACGGAACAAAAGAGGGAATTTTATGATCGGCAGGAAGACCGAGAAGAGCCGTCTCAGACGTTCCATAGCGTCCCTGACCGAGACAATGCGAATAATCCGACACTACTCACTGAAGGAACAGATCACTGAAATTAATCAGATTCTTCGAGGCCACTATGCGTACTATGGCATGGGAGGAAATATAGACTCCCTGAAACGGATCTATCGATTCGTGATAAGCTACTGGCACAAAATGCTGTCCAGCCGCAGTCAGAAAGGCTATGTACCCTGGGAAAAGTTTGAAATAATTAAAACTACCTTTCCAATACAGACACCAAGGCTTCGAATACCGTATAGTCAGATGAAGTCATACTCTGTACTGTAAACCAATAGTTGAAGAGGCTCGTGCGGGAAATCCGCAGGCGAGCTTCTGTGAGGAGCGTGTACTGTGAAGTGCACGTTTACTCGACAGCCGCAGATTTCAATAATTAAATTATATGGACCTGAGATAGCATCAAACGGAATTCTTTCAAATTCCATTTTGTAATATAACAAATTTATAGTTGTTGATTTTGAAAATATTTTTCATGGCTTGAGTTGCTGGAAAGTGTATCTCCAATTTGGTTGAATGGGATTTTGACTCTATTGATTTTGATTTTTCCCATATAGTATAATTTCAAATCTGAAACTGAAAAATCTCCCGATACAACATCTTGTATCGTGGCAAATCTTAAAAAAATATGGATTGGGGATGTAAGATCACCTTGCCCACAACTATTTTTATTGATATACTTTAAAAATTTGAACAGTCTTGAATCTTGTAGCAACGCTAATATTACACTTGTCCTTTCCGCTTCCGTTGAATTTCAGATTTGCTGGCGATAGTAATTTTATAAAACAAAAAAATATCAAAATTTGATGTTGGAAGGATACCACCATGGCAACCGATCAGACACGCTCTTTATTCGAAGATATCGTAGAGACAATACGTGAACCCCTTCTGGTGTTAGATTCAAACTTAAAGGTTCTCCTTGCAAACCAAAGTTTCATTGATTCATTTAAGGTAATCCAGGAAGAAACTTTAGGCGCTTTTATCTATGACCTGGGCAACAAACAGTGGGATATCCCTAAACTAAGAGAACTGCTGGAAACCATCCTTCCCCAAAAGACCAGTTTTGACAATTATGAGGTCGAACATAATTTTACCACCATCGGTAGACGAACAATGCTGTTAAATGCCCGTCAGATTGAACAAACGATGGGTAAAGAACGAATCATTCTCCTGGCCATTGAGGATATTACTGAGCGTAAGCAATTAGAAACCTTATTGGTGGATTCTGAAGAGCGATACAGGCGACTTTTTGAGACCGCAAGTGACGGGATATTGCTTCTCGAGAAAAGTGAATTTAAAATTCGTCATGCCAATCCGGCTATTACCACGATATTTGGGTATTCCACCGAGGATTGTATCGGAAATCAAATGAGGGATATTGGTTTTAAATTTAATTTAGGAACTCCCCAAGAACTATTAGAGAACTTGGAAAAAGAGGGCATCATCCATTTTGATGATATCCCGTTAATAGCCAAAGACGGCCATATTATCGATACCGATATTTATATGGTTGACAAGACAAATTTAATTCAATGTAATTTCCGTGATATCGCTAAACGCAAACGAATTGAAGCTGATCGACAACTACTGTTTGAAGCAATTGAACAGGCTGATGACTCCATTGTTATCACCAACAAATATGGTATCATAAAACACGTCAATCCTGCATTTGAGCAGATAACAGGCTATTCGAAACAAGAATCTATCGGTAGGACACCTCGTCTCTTGGAAAGCGGGCACCAGGATAAATCATTATATAAGGACCTGTGGGATACAATTCTATCCGGTAGTAATTGGATTGGGAATCTGATTAACAAACGCAAAGATGGAACTCAATACGTCTCTAAAAGCTCAATATCTCCAGTTCGAGACCTCCAAAACAACCTCACAAATTTCATTTGGATTGCGAAAGATATCACCAAAGAGATAGCACTTGAGAAAAGAATGATACAAGCTGAGAAAATGGAGTCTGTCGGTATCTTGGCTGGTGGCATTGCCCACGATTTTAACAATCTTCTATTTGTGGTGATGGGTAATATTTCTCTGGCCCAGGATGATCTGAACCCTGAATTTGGAACATCTGAAAATCTCAAGGAAGCCAAACAAGCATGTATGAAGGCAAAGGAATTGTCTGCACGGCTGATTACCTTTTCAAAAGGTGGTAATCCGGTTAAGAAAATGATGTCCATCGATGATTTGCTAAAAGATACGGTTGTTTCCGCATTGGGTGGGTCTAACATCACGCTAAAAATATCCATAGCCGATGCTGTCAGAAATGTAAATATTGATGAAAGTCAGATCAAACAGGTTGTTCGTAATATAGTCGTCAATGCAATGGAAGCAATGGATGATAATGGACAATTCACGGTATCATGCGAAAATATTGATATAGCTGAAGAAGGCTATCTTACATTAAACCAGGGCCAATATATTAAAATATCCTTCAAAGATCAGGGATGTGGAATATCAAATAAAAACCTTGAAAAAATATTTGATCCCTATTTTTCAACAAAAGATATGGGAGCTGATAAAGGACAGGGGCTTGGGCTTGCAGTAAGTTATTCCATCATTCAAAAACATGGAGGATTAATCACTATAGAATTTGAAACACAAACAGGATCGACCTTCTCGATTTATCTGCCAGCTTTATCTGTCAAAGAACCAGACCCTCAAAAATCATAAGAAAACCCTGTAAAAAAACCTGCCATAGGTACAAGAAAAATTCTTTTAATGGATGATGAAAAAGCGATCAAAAAATTTCTGGGTAAGGAAATTAACAAATTGGGATATGATGTTGAAACTTGCATTGAGGGCAAAGAGGCTGTTGAAATTTATACAAAGGCCATGGAATCCAAAGAACCCTTTGATGTGGTGATTTTAGATTTAACCAATAAAATCGGAATGGGCGGTCAGGTGGCCATGAAAAGACTTCTTGAAATTGACCCTGATGTTAAGGGGATAATCATCACAGGTTATTCTGATGATCCGGTAGTTGTTAATTTCAGGGCATACGGTTTTTCAGGTTTTGTAATAAAACCTACAACAAGAGATGAACTGAGCAAGGTCATAAATGAGGTTCTTTCCTCTGACATGTAGGTTTTGGGTGACACCAAATATGGTAATTAATGGATCTTAAAATATGGTGATCAGATTATACTATATGAACTAAAACCATTGTCAGGAGCCATTCTTTCATATTCCAGTTAATAATATAACAAATTTATAGTTGCTGATTTTGAAAATATTTTTCATGGTTTGAACTGCTGAAAAGTGTATCTCCAATAAAATTTAATGGCATCTATAAAAACTTGATTTTGCTTTCGGCTATATAATTGAATATTTTTCCGATGAATTATTTGCTTCGGGTCACTATTTATAGTAACGTGATTTTTATCCAAATTGACCTGAACTTCAAAATACTTCTTTCTAATGTTTAGAAACGTGCCTGGAATAGGACAAGCATTCTGCTCCAAGACCAAAGTTCATTTTTGTATTAAAGGAAGCTTCCTATGGTTAAAAAACAGAATTTTAAGAAAATAGAGCAAGCTGAGTCTTTTCGTAAGACTATCCAGTACAATCAGGCTGAGATGGCAATATGGGAAAACGAAATGAACTATAAAGAGTTTGTTGAAGGAACGAGTGACCTTGTAACCAAAGTAGATAAAAATGGCAATTTTTTGTATATTAATCATATGAGTAAAGAAATTTTTGGCCTCGAGCCAAAAGATATTGTTGGAATGCCTGCATTTGATTTTATACATCCTGATGATCAGAAAAAAACTCAATCTTGGTTTAAAGGCTGTGTTGTAAAAAAGATACTAAAAGCATCCTTTGAAAATAGGCAGATAAATAAAATAAATGGTAATATATTCAATTTGCTTTGGACCATCAATTTTCACTATGACAAAACAGATCAATTAACAGGAATTAATAGTATTGCGCACAATATTACTGAACGTAAACAGATGGAGGAGGCTTTGATATCAGAGAAAAATAATCTTCAAAAAGCTCTCTTGGAAATCAAAGAACTAAACAGAATGCTTCCCATTTGCTCATCCTGTAAAAAAATACGTGATGATAAAGGTTACTGGAATCAAATCGAGTCTTATATCAGGGATCATTCAACAGTTGAATTTAGCCACAGTATTTGTCCTGATTGCACAAAAAAATTGTATCCTGATTTTAATATTCCCGATTGATATTGGATTCTGAGATATTCATTTTAGCGATATTTTTTTGTCAAATGGAATTCAATTTTACGAACCATAACCCGCATCATAATATATTCTTCCGCACTAATTTTTTTAAAAAAATAATTTTTACCGAACGTCTGATAAGGATTTTGAAAAATCTACTTATTCTCCAATTATGTTGTCAGTTTTTTTTGTTGCGAGTTTTATCCCGCCTGATCCCGCCCCTTTTTTTAAACAATACCCCGCCCGCCTTTCGTATAGGTCGATTATAGATCTGAGGAGGTACCAGGTCTATGAAAAAAAATATGACAGCATAGGTGTAAAAACTGCCATGATTTTTTCATACCAGATCCCCGCCATTAAAAAAAAGAATTTTGCCACAGGTCCGAATACAGAATAGCCAGCAAAAAGCACAGTCATAGGGAATGGTTAAAAAGGCCAAATAACCGGGACTGCTTCTCATGTCCTGAAAATGTGAACCGGGTCCAGCAGTAGCGTGAATATGATCCCGGTTACTGGAAGTGGAAGAAATTAACCAAAAGAACCTTATAATTTGAAAATGCGTTACAAGATATGTAATCGGCTAAAATCATTGTCTGTATAGGCTTTAGCCCTACTTTAATAAACAGTGTTAAAAAATATGCTTGATATCACCGCACAAGGGGATATAATGTTGAAATCGGATATCCCTAAAATTTGATTGTGCCAGATCAAGGATGCTAAGATGACTACATGTATTTTTTCAATGGAGCTAAATAATTCAATGAAATTAATGCTAAAATGCATAGTAATTAAAAGAGAAGCTTTTGGTCGATTTAGATTTTGGGCAAATAATGCGGAAACGAAAAACTGGCTTGACTGTTAGAACACGAGAGGAACGGATATTGCCAGACACGGTGACCTATGTAGTACAGCAAATTAATATGTTGCCAGTTATTTTAAAAAATTCCAAAATATTGCATAACCTATTGAATTTAAAGGCAATATTGATTTACACAAGTCGAGTAGAAATCCCCTTAAAAATCAGATAGTTACGGTGACTCGCAACATAACTCCAATATAGCTGAATGGGATCTTGGTTTATTTAATTTTGCTTTCGGCTATATAATTGAATTTCATTTTCCAAAAAGAATAAATGCAACAAAAACATTTAGAATAATAGATACCAAGTAATTACTAAATTTTTTTCTTATTATAGCACATTTATTTCTCAGTAAAAAATTACTAAAGAACACTGTAAATACTACCAAATCAGGCGCTTGTCATTGTAAAACATTGGTATGTTTTTTGCAATCGCTGTATAGGCTTAAGAAAAAACCAAACCTGTTGTGAAGCAGGGACGGAAAGCCATGGTGGTGAGCGTTGAAGGAAAAGGTCCTGCATGACAGGATCAGGTGAGATTCAGGAAGACGAGCAAAAGCGAACCATTGATGAGGTGTCGAAAGGCTAAAGATGACGTCAAAACCGGAGTCCGACAACTGCTTCCGGGATAAATATGGAGGACACCTACTTACTGTCCATGTGATGTCCGGCATATAGATGGCGTGATCCTGCTTCAGGCTTTTACATGGAACGTGGGAACTCTGCATGTGATGATAAGAGAAAACCCTATAAGTGAAGCCCACGAAGGGGGAAAGTATCGATGCACATGGAGGGGGTGGGTCATCCTGTAGTAGTGCTGAATGCCTTGTAATGAGGCTGGAGCGAAGGGGATGGCTGGCAAGAGCCGTATGAATCGAGAGGTTCACGTACGGAACTGTGGGAGGTTGGAGGTGAAACTCCTCTGGTCTACCCGACATTAAGGTGATCCGATTTTTTATTTGACATTTATTTTAAATATTTAGAATGGGTTACAATTCGAAGACCGAGGTAGTTTTTTTAAAATTTTTTAAGATAAAAGGAGGCATAAGAAAAATGATCAAAAAAATTGATACACTCCTATTTTTAAGACATTTGGTATTCATCTGGTTTGTATTTTTAACCACGCCAATAATCTCTTTTTCAGCACAGCCGGGAATTGATTTTGATAACTATGGCCTTTCAACTTGGACAGGCAATTCAGGAAGCCCTTATACATCCTTGGATTTTTGGATCAAGATCGTCGACTATGACGGCATTGCTGACGACGGCAGTTCTCATACTGTTAAAGTTACCTATCCGGACAATACCGTGAGGGTATTGAATTATGAATGGAAAGTTAATGATCATACAGCCTATTACAGTTTCTGGGATAACACCATTTCTCAGCCCATGGATCCTTTGATATACAGTGGTGACTATGTTTTCAGAGTAGAAGATTCGAATTTAGAGTGGAGTGAAGCAACGGACTCCCTTGAAGTAAACCCAATCAACCCTCCTATTGAAACTACATTTTCTCCAAATTTTGATACAACAGAAACTCTTACTGCTTATTTTGATAACGTGTATGTCAATGGAGTTTTATTCGATGACTTTAATTCCGGCGTATTTGATCCCGCAAAATGGGACTGGCAACCCAACGAGGTCATTTATGAAAATGGCGAGGTACGGTTTAAAAAAATCTATTATACTTCAAGCGGGTCCGTATCGTTTAACCTAAAAAATGAAGAATTTTTAGACGAACTTAAAGCCACAGTAAGAGCGGATACCATTTCTGGAACATCCTCAAAGGCCAGGATAATGGGAAATTTTTGGCAGGAAAATGGTGTTGATGTTTATTGTCAAGTGCGAATTCAAGAGAATAATGCGACATATTCTATCTGGAAAGATATTATGCTTGACGGTCACATGATCGGCGTAGAAATAGCTGATAGTACTGTTCTTGGCCCGATCAGCCAGGGAAACGGCTACGAACTGTCAATGCAATGGAGCGGCAGCACGATTACCTTCCATGCACTGGGCCTTAATGATAGTGTTGATTATACTGATACCTATTCACCCTCGGGCACCATTAGTTTACCCTCCGATCCTGGAGCGAGAATTGGCATTGCACGGCACCTTTTTTTTAACACAACAACGCCAAGTTTGAGCTGGGATGCAGTGCCCGGCTCAGAATACTATCGGGTAAGATTTTATGCACTTGATGTAAATTGGAATGTTTCTACTATTTACAATGGTTATACCGGGACAACCTCTTTTACCCTACCGCCCGGGATTCTCAAACCCAACGCTTATTATAAATACAGGATCGATTCATTTAGAGACCACCAGTGGATGGAAACAGACAATAAGGCCGGCAGCGATAGGAATAAACAATATATTATTGCAGGCCCTAAAGAGACCCAAAAACCCATGCTGGACTTCGACAGTCATGGCGTTTATACCTGGAACCAATCCGAAATCGGCACCACCACACATTTTTATATCAAAATTCATGATGCCCAGGGGGTGCCTGAAAACATAAAGTCTGTAAAGGTTCTTTTTCCTGATGGAACAACCGAAATGGATCTTTACCATGATTATAATGAAACCGGTACCAGGGCCATCTTTAAAAACAGTTACTATGGAACGGTCCAGGCCGGTGAATACATTTTTACCGTAACAGACAAAGATCTGAATACGGATGCAAAGACTGATACCTTAATCTTGGATCCCCAGATAGCGTATCCACCGGAACAAAGCCTTATTCCTCTTAACAATACCGTTTTAGACAGTACCGCTTTAAATCTTGATTGGGATGACGTTCCGGGGAGTGCATTTTACCAGGTGGATTTTTATGATAAGGATTTAAATTTTCAGTTCAGGGTCAGAAATACGGAAAGTGAATTTTCCCTTTGGCCTGGACTTTTAAAAGAAAACAGTCTTTATCGTTACAGAATTTTAACCTTTAATACATTCTGGGAAGATAATCAGAATGCCGGATCTTCTTCACCGACTAACGGGACATGGAATTCGAACATGTTCTTTACCAACGCCGTCTATGGGACTTCAGCTGTCCAGATAGACTCACAAAGTTCTGGCGTTTCATTATTTCAGGCCCTGCACCCCAATACCGGCATACCCATGCATTATTTGTCTTTTGACTTGATGGTTCAGGATCTGGATGGTGTGCCTGAAAATATTAAAGAGGTGACGGTCACATATCCTGACGGCATCACCAAGCTGGATTTGAAATATGTTGATGGACCGGATCATGGCAGAAATTATTATTTTGAAAAATTTATCAATGATACGGCATTGATCCAGGATACAAGCAACTCCAGTGGGATTTACACATTTAAAGTAACCGATTTTGATAACAACACGAAGACTTTTACGGATGCTCTGCCTAAAGCCGGGGGACCAGGAGGCGGTATACTTTCTTCTGCCACTAATATTGCACCGGTTGACGGAACCATCCTTGATACGAAAACGCCGGTTATTTCATGGGACACAGTGCCCGGGGCAGTGTCCTATAGAGTGAGAATCTTCAATGCGGTAGGGAGTTCTACCCTTTATTGGAGCCCTTTCTTCGAAGAAACTCAGTATACAATACCATGCGATGTTCTTGACTCAGACACAACCTATACGTTCAGGGTATATGCCTATGACGCATTTCCAGACAATGACATTGATTTTCTTTCAGCCAATCTTATTTTCTGGCGGGCGTCTTACAGGTTCACTACCGGGGATGCATGTGCCGGTGATTTTAATCAGGATTATGATATCGATGGAACCGATCTGGCCGATTTCGCTCAGCAACTTTCAGAAGGAACGGCTTTGTTAACCATAGAGGCTTTTGCAAACGCATTCGGCCGCTAATTTTTTTTAAGTCCCAGCTATACGGAACCGGACTGGAGTGACTGCCCGGTTCCGTATAACCCAAGGGCTTTGATTTCTTTTGTTATTAGTAGTTGCAATTAAAATTTGACTGATGGACATTAGTATTCATTAGGCTTAGTCCTGACAAAATTTGGGAACCCCAATATGTGGTATATGAACATTTTTCAGCATTGAAATTTTGATTCCACTATATGAACCGCAGGCATCATTTCTGGACATTCTTCCAGAGTGTTTTTTATAATATATAGATCACATTTTGGCAGATTCCTGGAAAATATTTTTCCTGGCCTGGAGCAAAATCCGGTTCTCTCCAATGAAAATTAATGGAGCCTTTGAAAATTTGAATATGTTTTTTCCCAAATGAATTTCATATTCGACAATAAATTTGCCTTATACCACAATATATACTATTATAATTTTTGTCCAAACGGACTTGAACCTCAGATGGGTGACATCTTCTTCACCCCCATCTCCTTAAAGAGACTTGAACAAGTACTATCAAATAAATATCGACTTAATTAGTTGAAAAATTGTTTTCGCTTTTGGTTATTCTTTCTTCTGTAAGGTTTGATTTTAACATCTAAAACATACAGGACGGAAATATGGAAAAATGCGAATGGAAATTTAGTGTTGTTGAAGATGAAAATCATTACGAATCTGGATGTGGTGGTGAGTGGTTTTTTTTCGAGGGGAATACAAAAGAGAATCATATGAATTTATGTCCATTTTGTGGTGAACCAATTGATGTGGATTTTGAGCAGTAAAAATGCCAATTGGATTTTGTCAGAACTGTTACTGTTACTCTCCAATTATAGTTTACAGAAGGGTTTGTCCCTTTGAGTCTGCATCCAGTCCATATCTTTGAATTTAAAATATGAAACAAAAAACTTGTCGATACCAGATGTATATAATTGTTTTGAAAAATGGGGACTGGTGAAAAAAAAGATTGGTAGTTTTTGTTGTTTGACTCCTGATTGATAAATACCATTAAAGCACGCTTTTAACAGATCAGATCCGTCCATAGTTTTAACTTTTCTTAATTGTGTAAGCTACAACCGCATTCCGACCGGACTGCTTTGCCTCGTACATGGCCAAGTCAGCCCTCCTGATTGTTTCTTGGGGATCCAGGCCCCAGGATGCACTGTAGACAATCCCGATGCTTAAGGAGACCTTCTTGCTGCCCTCCCATTGGCCCAGTACCTCGTAGATACCTTGATTAAACTGATTCTGAATCTCTTTTGCTCTTTTTTGGGCATTTTCCAGATCACAATTTTCAAACAGGACAAGAAACTCATCCCCGCCGTAACGGGCACACACATCGCTCTTTCGGGAGTGCTGCTTAAGATTTTGACCCAAATAAGCAATCAGATCATCGCCATAGCTGTGGCCCAGTTCATCATTTACCGTTTTAAAATAATCCACATCAAAAAACAGGACACAATCACACACTGCTTCACGCTGTGCAAGAACGATCCGATGCTCCAGAATTTCAGTAAAATATTCCCGTGAATATAGGGCAGAGAGTTTATCATAAATCAAGTTATGGTAAATTTTTTCTTTTTCTTTTTTTACCCGTATCAGCTCTGAATTTTGCAATTCTGCAAATCGGCCGCTGTATAAGGCCAGACAGAAGGTCATGATGATAGGCCCCAGTGAGAGCTTCATATTCACCAAACCAAGAACTGCGCCAAAGACACCGTCAAAAAGAGCTTCAAGAAACCAGAAAACCAACCCGAAAAGGATGGGCATCAGCAAATGCATCTCTTCTTTGTTCTGAAACAGGCCCCTGACAAACCGGATGATTAGTAGGAAATCTGCCAGTAAAATCGTTGCCAGCAAATAAGGAAAGAGAGGCCCTTTTAATACTGAACTATGGGTTTTATCAGGGTTCAGATTCTGGGTAAAAATAAAATCCACCGGCAAAAATATCAGAATCATCAAAAAGATAACCAGTACCAGGGTGGCTCTGCTTAAAGTTTTGGAAGTTTTATGGATAATTTCAGAGCTTAAAAGAAAACTGGAATAAATTATAAATGCGCCGCCAGCATAACAGATACGGGTCCAGAAAAGGACAGTATCAGGCTTATTTGCCGATGCGTAAAGGGAGTATCCGCTCAGATAGATAAAAAAAGAAAACATAGAAAGTGCTATAACCAGATACAGTAGCTCTTTTTTTACGATGAGGTAGGATGTAAAATAGTAGACGGCAAAGGTCAGGGTTATTATTGCGCCAATGCTACTACTGATAGAATCAATGTTGATGTTAATAATCATTTTTGTTGTTTGAGCCTTTCAATTATCTTAGGTTAACTCAAAAATAGCATAAAAAATCTGAATGGAAAATGATTAAACATTGAAGTCTCCTAAGAATAAAGCATAGTCTTATGTATTCCATTATCTGGTATGTAAAATTTTTTAACTTCTAACTTTTGTTTCCACTATATGAGTTTGGGGACTTAAAACAGGACATTCTGTCAGTGTGATTTTTATAATATATAGATCACGTTTTGGCAGATTCTTGGAAAATAATTTCCGGGGCCCGGATCATAATCCGGTTACTCCAATATACCGTAATGGAATCTTGATTGATTTGATTATGTCTTTTCCCTCCGGGTAGAAGCACCGGTTACCCGGCGCCCCCCCCACAGAGCCGTACGAGCGGAATTCCCGCATACGGTTCCTCAGTTCCGACTCTTTTTACCAAGCCGAAAGCCAAACAGGTTTCCCCATATGGCGCATAACTTTGCTGTCCACCAGGCTAATACATTTTATGAACTATTCGTGGTTTAGGTAATGGGTACTGCCCTGAAAGATCATCATATTGGACTTTTCCTTTTTGAGACCGTTGACACAGCCAGTACCTCCAGGCTCTCAGTGTGCTGTAATGTGCATTTGCAATAGCCTTGAAATTGCTAATTACTCCAAAATACTGGTAGTATCCCCTCAACTTGCTACATAGGGTTTTATACTGCGCTTTCAAGGATTTATGCCGATTCTTTTTACACCATTCCCATACACCTTTTTTGAAACGATGAAGACGTTTGCTGGCTGTTTTCTTCATAATTACCCAATAACCCCGACGTGACATTCCCAAGTAAAAGGTGAATCCCAGAAAGTCAAATGTACCCGACCTTTCAACCTGATCATTCTTCTTACCCGGTCGAGCAAAGCGTAATAGCTTTGTCTTGTCTGGATGGAGTTCCAGGCCATACCGGTCAAACCTTTTCCTCATTGCTTCTAAAGCCCTTCTTGCATCAGATTCCAATTCAAAACCTGCTATGAAATCATCTGCAAACCTGATCAAAAAACTACGCGCTTTCATCCTCGGTTGTACTTCGCGAACGTACCAATCATCCAGCACGTAATGAAGAAAAATGTTACTCAATACAGGAGAAATCACACCTCCCTGTGGAGTGCCGGTATCTGATCGGTAGAGTCTTCCCTCTTCCATAACACCAGCTTTTAACCATTTTCCTATCAGACGTATTATCCCACCATCATTGACCCGCAACTTAAGAAAGTCTCTCAAATAGCCATGATCAATGTTGTCAAATAGCCCTGTAATATCTGCACTCAATATCCAATTAGTGTTTGTCCTTATGCACTCTTCCCGTAACTCCTTAATTGCCATGTGTTGATTGTGTCCGGCACGAAATCCATGAGAAAAGTTATAAAAATTTGGCTCGTAGATCACGCTAAGTATCATTTCCACTGCTTTTTGAGCTACTTTATCCTCAAAAGCAGGAATACCGATCGGTCTCTGTTTGCCGTTTTCCTTTTCTATCCAGATTCGTTTTACAGGTGTTGCAGCGTATTGACCTCTGCACAATCGCTGATGTAGATTATAGAGGTTTTGATCAAGGTCAACTGCATAGCTTAATGCCGTTACCTTGTCCACACCTGCTGCACTACTTTTCTTGACCCTGCGGAATGCTTCATGCAACATAGCCAGATCAAGTCTGTGAGCCAGTGACGTAAAAGTCATTTCCGGATGTTTCCTTGCCAGTATAGCAATCCCGCTCAGAGATGCATCTCCCACCAATATAGGTGGACTGCCCTTACTTTCAGAGCCAGAGTTGGCACTATTTGTTCTGTGAGTGACCTGTTTCTCAATTGTACGGTTTTGCGTTGATATGGTTTGTGATCTCTGCGTATCTCCCATAATTCCTTCCATACTTACGTTATGCCCAACTTCTCCTTCCCTACAGTGGGTCGCTTGGACGTCACTTCCCCACCTTCTCGATCAGGTACAGTACTCTGATCATCGGTACTATGATCCGCTAAGACTGCCCAAAGTCCATCTCAGGTTTGTTCGCTGTTCACTTTCCGCCCCTGATACCATGCATGTTCAACTTGTTTGTGATTTCAAAAGGCATCCCGAGGATGACTTTTAGACTTATTCAAGGGGTGTTGAACAATCGCCTTGAATACCGGGAAAATTTTGATTAAGGCTTTCCTAAACCTTCATTGTACAGGGAAACTTTGGGCTCTCTCAAGTTCCCGAGTTACCCCTTTGAATACATGCCCTGGTCTGGGACTACGGTGGTGTCCGCTTTGCTTGTCATAGCGCTCAGAGGACTGCTGCCTTCCATCATATATAAAACGTCGGCTTTCATTCTTCATTTTATTTGAAAAAAATCAGAATTTATCCATTGACCACAATAAAATTCTTTTCGAAGCTCAATACA
Source organism: Desulfoconvexum algidum (assembly GCF_055382125.1). Classification (NCBI taxonomy): domain Bacteria; kingdom Pseudomonadati; phylum Thermodesulfobacteriota; class Desulfobacteria; order Desulfobacterales; family Desulfobacteraceae; genus Desulfoconvexum; species Desulfoconvexum algidum. Next base: position 3,277,406 of record NZ_AP042394.1, read on the forward strand.
GGGCCTACATTCTTGATCCAGTCCGGCTCAGGACTCCCGTTGCCGGGCTTACCCTCGGACCTTCCTATTGATCTGCTGACTAAGCTTTGATCAAGTGGGACTTACACCCACTGGGTAACAATAACAAATTTCAAAGAGTTTATTTCCTCCTTTCCCGATGTTCCGGGCTTAGCTTGACGCAAATATATTTGAATTTCACATTTAAGATTGAAAGTTTGGTTTATACCAAATGTGGTATTGTGGGAAATTTTAAAAAGTGAGTCATACACTTTAATATAGTCGCTGCCGTCCAGATCCTGGACCCCGCATATATCTTTTGGAAGCTGTCGCTCCATTTAAAATCTTGCCGGTCACGGCTAATGCCGGGATTTTAGCATCTTCAGATAGATGTTGAGGCTGAAAGAAAAGCAGATTCCCATTGGTGGATTTTAATGGGAATCTTTTGTTTGAATATACTGGGTTGCAGCTTTATCCAAAAAACTATTTTTGATGATTTTTAAACTAAAAACAAATTCTAATCTCTGTTGGTGTGTGATATAATCCCATTTTACTCAATTATTCAATCAGCAGCCGTAAAAAGAACTAAATTCATAGGAGATCTGTAAGGATGGACATTCATGCTTGGATAGCTATCTCGACCCTGATTATAGCCATGATTCTATTCATCAGCAAGCTGATCCCGCTTGAGGCCACTGCCCTATCGATCCCAGTCGTGCTTGCGATCACCGGAACTGTTACTCCGGCAGAAGCGGCTCTCAGAGGGTTTGGTAACAATGCCGTGATAGCCCTGGGAGCAATCTTCGTGCTTTCGGCCGGTCTCAAAGAAAGTGGTGTCGCCACCTTAATGGGGCGACTGCTCGAGCGATTTGGCGGCAAGAATGAATGGAGCCTGGTTCTGCTGATCATGGTCACCACCTGCGTCCTATCAGCAATCATGTCTAATGCAGCTACTGTTGCGGTTTTTTTGCCAGCAGTGCTGGTGCTATCACGCAAGGCAAATATCCCCACCTCACGGTTGATGATGCCTCTGGGATATGCAGCGATTCTCGGCGGTACCCTTACTTTAATTTCAACAACACCAAATCTAATCCTTGGCAGTGAACTGGAACGACTAAGCGGGGGAAACCAGACACTGGGGATGTTTGAATTCGCCATCTATGGGGTACCTATCTCAATCGTCGGTATTGCATACATGGCATTGATCGGAACCCGGTTGCTTGGCCGTCCTGGATTGGATGACGCACCGAAGATGAAAAACTTCCTGGAAAGGTTGTTAAAGCGGTACCAATTTGAAAAGAAACTCTTTAGGCTGACCATTCCATCGGGTTCAAAGTTGGCCGGTACCACGATTGCACAGGCAAGCTTTGGTAAGAATTACCAGGTCGAAGTGGTCCAGATTGGTCGCTCCAAAGGTTTTCAGGATCAATTCCTGGATATCCAGGCGGATCTGAAGATCCAGGCGGGTGATATCTTATTCGTGGAAGCAAGGGATAAGGACGCGCAAAAATTGGCGAAAGCACAATCAATCCCTATCCAGGTCTCCACTGGGGAAGAGTTTGAGCAGCTAATGGGGCGCGGGATCAACATAGCTGAAGTCTCCCTTTCTCCCCACTCCGCCTTTATCGATCAGACCCTGATTGACCTCAGCTTTCGCGGTGTGTTCGGTCTTTCAGTTATGGCCATCTGGAGGCGGCGGGAACTTATCGAAAAGGAAGTTGGAGATACTCCGCTGCAGCTCGGTGACGCCCTGATCGTGTACGGGCCGATCCGGAACATTCGAAAACTTGAAGAGAGTGATGATCTGATTATCCTGGACCGGCAGCAATCCGAGGAGGATGTTCGGCGCGCACCCTTAGCTCTGCTGCTTATGGCAGCAGCCCTGTTACCTCCAGTTCTTGGATTGTTGCCCCTTGCGGTCAGCGGACTTGCCAGCGCGCTGCTGATGGCGGCCACCGGCTGCGTCTCGCTTCGAGGTGCTCAAAAAGCAATCGATCTGCGCATCCTATTTCTGATCATTGGTACGGTGCCTCTGGGTGATGCCCTCTTCCAGACCGGTGTTGCTGGAAAATTGGCGACAACATTGTTCCCTCCGGGAATGGGCTTAGGTCCTTTCTATGTATTCGGTGTGCTGTTTGCCGTTTCTGCGTTGCTCAGCACCACGTCGAACAACGCAGCAGCAGCGGTTATTCTGGCACCCGTTGCCTACGCAGCAGCGGAATCAAGTGGCGTTGATGTAAGCAAGGCCTTTCTTGCCGTGGCTTACGGCGCAAGCTGCGCCTTTGTTCTCCCATTCGCCCATCAGTGCAATCTGATGATCATGGGCCCCGGTGGCTATCAGACCAGGGATTTTGTCAAGGTTGGAATCGGCCTGTCCATCGTCATGGCAGTGACTGCAGTTACTCTTTTATCCTTGTAGCGTGGCTTACCCTCGGACTTTCCTATTGATCTGCTGACTACGCTTTAATCAAGTAGGACTTACACCCACTGGGTAACAATAACAAATTTTAAAGAGTTTATTTCCTCCTTTTCCGATGTTCCGGGCTTATCTTGACGCAAATATAATTTAATTTTGACACCTCTTATTTACAAGCATTATAGATTTTGTTGTTGTTTTGATAAAAATAATATATTTTGGTTCAGTCTATCATGCAAAACAATGTGATATACAGAGCTCTTGAACCAGATAATTTTTTTATTAAGCTTGTTGGATATCAATCAAATTTACAAGATATGCTGACAACCGCAAAATTACTTGTTAAACATCAATTTGAGGTAGTTACATGAGCTCAGCTGCAGTAAGACATTTTTTTATTTCAGATAATAGCGAGATTTTTCGAGTACCAAATACGAAATTTGAGCGACTGTTAAGAGGCTCAATTGAGAAAAAGACCGAACGATTTGCGGGGAAGCGTGTACGCGCCGCAAAAATAATTGTGAAACTTGCGAATCGAAAGCCCATACTGGTTCTACGTGCCAATTATTGTTACCTGCACTTCAATGAAAAAGGTATTCTCGATTATGACAGGTTTATGAAGGACGGTGGCATAGTGGCAGATGCAGGATTAGCTGACATTTTTGCGGAAAAAGTTCAAGGCAATTTAATAAATGCACAGCAGAAATTCGCCAAAAGGCAACGCGATAATACCATCTGGTGGAAGCCGAGTATGCAGCTTGAGCGTAATATTTTAGATGCTTCTATCGACGAGTTTAAGTGTACACGGCTGTAATGATGTTTATACGATTATCTGGACAGCTACGTTAAAGTGTATCTCCAATTTACTTGAATGTAGTTTTGGCTCTTTTGATTTTAATTTTTCCCATATAGTATAATTTCAAATTTGAAACTGAAAAATTTATCCATACCATATCTTGTTTCATGGCAAATCATAAAAAGCCCGGACTAGTGGATGAAGCGCTCGGTAATTTGTCGTATTTGACTCCTGACAGATAATACCATTAGTCAACTCCTCCCAATGTGAAAAAGTCTTCTTATTTTCATCACTTTTTTTTCATATTTTATAACATTAATGTATTACGCCAAAAACACTTGAAATCCGTAACATTTTCTAATTACGGGTCATATTCAAAATAAATATTCCAGGCATATTCCTTGCAGTATTATTACGGAATAAAAAGATGGAAAAGCCAATTCACTATAATGTGTTATTCTTCTGAAACGAAAAGCTTTTGTTAGGAGGAATTAAAATTGAAATCATTGAATACCTTATTATGCTTTATCATCATTGGGCTTTGTTTGACAGGCAATGTTAACTCCTCCAACCAATATTATGTTTATGGGAATGATTCTTTTGAACATATGCCAGATGGCGACAATGCATATCATCCAGAAAACTATGGCTCGGTTCTTCTGGGCACGGCAAATAAAACACAGACGTTTTATGGCACTTATAATTATTACTTTATTACAACATACTCTGGTGATATCGGACTGATTGATGCGGTCCAAGCTTCAGACAGCACATATCTTTCATCTCATATCACCGGGAATACACCTGACTTCTGGGAGTCTTGGAACGCACCAGATGGTGTTTTCGCTCATGTCGGCGCAAACGGTAGCGGTGGAGCCCTTGTATTTGATGTGGTCGAAGAACAGTTGACATCCATCACTGTTTATGCTCCCGCGCCATATTATTGCGATACTGATAATGATGGTTACATTGGCACACAGAGTGATGGCTATTGTATTGGAGAAGGCTGTATCCCTTTCGGTTGCCAAGCCATGCCAGGTGATGATTGTGATGATACTCCAGGATCAGGAGCTGCTATTCACCCTGGGGCATCAGAAATCTGCGACGGAATAGATAATGATTGTAATGGTGAAGTCGATGAAGGGCTTGAACAGCAATACACTATTAGCGGCACAGTTTATTATAATGGCTCAGAAACAGGAACGATCTATATCGGAGCCGTGCAATTTGATGCGGATGATAATCCGGTAATCGTTGCTCAAACAACTATCCCATCACCTGGGCCATTTACTTTTGATCTTCCTGCCGGATCTTATCATATCGCCGCCCAAATGGATACGGATAACTCCGGCAATATCTCGATTGACACCTTCTATCAAAAAGAGCCATCAGGAGTATATTCTCCAGATAACGATGGATACACGATTACTATCCCAAATTGTAGCGCTGTTTTGCAAAACAAGGATATCTATCTTGCTGATTTCCATCAAGGGGCTGTCCTTCTTGATAGTTTCTCCGCTAATTTTTTCTCTGGACACTCAGGTGACATGGTTTACCACGATGGTTACTTGTGGGTTTGTGACACAACAGATGATGGTACCGGGCCAATTGATATTCACAAAGTTAATCCAGTAAATGGCCAACTAGTTAATTCTTATGATTTGGGAATTCAGTTTGTCAGAAGCCTTGAGTGGATTGGTGATGATTTGTGGGTCAGTCATCGGGACTTTAGCGCTTCTATCTGGATTATCAGGCAATACACTTTTGATGGGTCAAGATTTACTGCCGGTCATCTCATAAAACTGCCTTCCAGCAGCGACTGGGATTTGGTTTGGAGTGTCAATATAGCTTGGGACGGCAACATCCTTTGGGCGCAAGAGAGAGGCCGTCATTCGGATAAAATTAACATATATAAAATAAGTCTGCCTGACGGTACAGTTCTTGAGACAATCCCAGGCGATCAATTCGGAATAAATAAGAAGGCACAACTTTCTGAGATCACAGATATCTGTTTCGCTGATGGTTTTCTTTGGACTACGGACAACAGTGATCCACTTTTTGGCAGGATCGATCCGGCCGACCCGGTTCATGCACATGTCAATTATTATACCTTTGATCTTGATTTATACCCTTTTCCTGAAGAAGCAAATTACGAAGGAATGGTAAAGGTAAATGAAATGATTTATTTCTTGGAGGCTATATATACTGAAGACGAGTATGGCCACCCCATTAGCGGGGATTACACAATTCACACGGCCATCATTGATCAGTGCCTTGTACATAATACGAATTTCCATGACGCAGTAATAAATTTTGGACGGATTAACTGTATATTACCAAATATTTGCTTTGGTGATTTTGATGGAGATGGCGATGTAGATGGTATAGATATCGTCGGAATGCTCTCCTGCCAAGCAAGATAAAAGAGGCGAGCCATTTGTCTATACTTGGTCAGGATGATTCAGAATTCAAAAGCGTTTGTTGCATTCGTAGTGCTCAGTCCAGATAAATATTAGCCACCCTTATATATGGTATGTGAGGTTTTCACAGTTTTTGAATTTCAATTCTACTATATAAGCCGCAGGTTGCATTCCTGGCTATTCTTCCAGAGTGTTTTTTATAATATATCAAAAACATTTTTGCAGATTCTTGGAAAATAATTTCCGGGGCCTGGACCAAAATCCGGTTACTCTCCAATTAAAACGTAATGGGATCTTGATTCATATGGTCATGAGGTTTCCCATATATGAATTTCACATCAAAAAATGAAAAACTTGTCCATACCAGATATGGTCTTCTGGAAATATTTAAAAAAGCCCAGACTGGTGGATGAAGCGTTCGACAATTTGTTAAATTTGATTCCTGACAGCTAATACCTTTATGCTCAGTTCAGTTTTTCTACATTTCTGGTCTGTAAGGGGTTCAGGCAGAAGACATTTACAAAATGTAATTCTTAAAGGTGTTTTTTGCGCTCCGTTGCGTAAATTTTCTTAGCTTCCATATTCTTTTGAAACTCTTTTATATCCCGGCCACGGGCCATTTCAGTGGGTTCAGGCCCATTCTATTTCATGCAAGATCCGCCTGTGAGCGTCAGTGGCAATGGATTGAGGAGCAGCTCCGGTTGTGCAGAAATGCCATGTGCATTTATCCAATATTTTTTGCAAAGTTTCAATTTGCATTTTTATTGACAATATACAACTCCTATCTTATAAAAAGTAGCAGTTCAGAACTCGAATAATTGTCCCGATAGATAATTCTTTTCAACCTTTTTAAAGGTCAAGAAAAGTTCGTACGCTAAAACTACTGATTTTCAGATTCTACAATTCGAGTGAGAAATCATATATCAGATTTATGCAAAATGGAACTTTAAAAAGGAGGCCTATCAATGAGAAAGGGATTACTTCTGTCTATTTTAATTGTTTTTTTATGGACACCTAAGCTTTTAGCAGACACGTATGTATCGGGGACAATTGTTAATGAAACTTGGACTTTGACCGGATCTCCTTATTATGTAGAGGGAAACATAATAGCTTCAAATTTGACTGTAAAACCGGGTGTCCAAATTGAGTTTTTGGGTGACTATCGTTTTGAGGTTGCTGGATTGATCAATGCGGAGGGTAGCCAAGCCGAACGTATTGTGTTTACAAATGCGAAAAATAATACATCTGGGTGGCAGGGCTTAAAGTTTGATAATTCTGTTCTGGGTAGCATTCTTGAGTGGTGTGAATTTAAAGAAGCCCGTAGCAGTGCTCTTCATCTAATCAACAGTGTTCCTGAAATCCGGAACTGTAGTTTTATTGGAAACCGGGGGGATTATGGAGGAGCCATCCGAGCTACTATAAAAAATGGAGATTTGATCGTCGAGAAATCTCGATTTTTTAATAATGGTGCCGAAGTTGCAGGTGGGGCCATATGGGCTGATCTCGATAATGGTAAACTGATGGTAGACACATCCTCGTTTAGGGCCAATAAGGCGAACCCAGACTATGACAGACGGAATGCATCGGGTGGGGCTGTCTTTTTGAAAGGAGACGGTTCATTTCTAAATTGTGATTTTTCAAAGAATGAAGCAAATTCCTATACGATTTATACATCTTCAGGCCGCTACACACGTGGTGGGGCTCTGTGGCTTCAGGATGGTCAAAGCACTGTAACTGCCTGTAGATTTCTGAAAAATAGGTGTAAAATGACCGCACATTCCCAGACCCCAGACTGGAGTTACCCTTATGGAGGTGCAGTTTTTCTTTATTCTGGGTCGATTTTATTTGAAAATAGTCTCTTCGCTGAGAGCTACCTCTCAGCGCAAAGAAGGACAGCGTATAAAGGCAGTGCAATCTACGTGAATGCAGGGAATTGTTCGTTAGTAAACTCTACAGTCACAGAAAATATAACTACATCTGCCATCTATAATCATGGAGGAACCCTACAGATACGTAATACTATAGTCTATTTTAATAACGCCAGCGGTACACAAATTTCGGGGGCAGCGTCTGTATCTTATTCTGATATTCAAGGAGGATGGTTTTCTGGTGACGGCAACATAGATGTTAACCCAATACTTGATCTTGAATATAAAGTAGTACTCGGGTCTCCTGCTATTGATGCAGGACATCCAGACATTGAATACGAGGACGCTATCCCCCACGGATTGGGATTATCCCGGAATGACATGGGTTTTTTAGGGGGACCAAAAGCTTATCTTTGGGAAGGTTTGAAAGAACTTGAAGGTGCTTGTTGCCGTGAAAATGGGAGTTGTATTCATGCCATTGAATTTGACTGCATAAGTGCAAGGGGATATTTTCAAGGTATCGGGACGGACTGTAGTTCTCTTGCATGTGAAAATATCAACCAACCACCCATTGCCAAAGTTGGCGTAGAGCCAAGTAGAAGAGTTTTTGATGAGATCACACTCAATGCATCTTCGTCCTACGATCCAGATGGGATAATTGTTGATTACAGTTGGCAACTTTTAAATGAAAGCAATTCTGACAAGAATAAAACTGCGGAAGGAGTTTCTCCAACGATTTCGAATCTGGCTCCGGGTTTTTACAACGTTATTCTGTCGGTCACAGATGATGGTGATGCAATTAGTGTAGACGAGATGTCGATTTCGGCAATTGGAATCAAAGGCGACCTCAATTTAGATGGAGATGTGGATGGCTTAGATCTCTCTGAATTTGCAGAAATTTTTGGGTTTGGGGGATTGTGATAAAGACGTATACGATTATTATTATTTAAAAAAGTTAACCTGTAGTACTCACAAATGGTATTTGAAACTTTGTCACAAACCCATTCACAAGATAGACGAATTTCAAACAGGGGTACTTCGCACATGCCAGAATTTTTTTTAAGTTTTACTTCGTCAGACAAAGCTTGGGCTGATTGGATCGCTTGGCACCTGTACCATAAAGGCTACTCTATGACATATCAACCCTGGACTTTTGTCCTTGGCACAAACTTCTACCAGGTCACTGTTCCAGTTTGGAAATATTTGCTCTAACAACTTTGGAAAAGGGAAATATAAAGATATTCGACCTGCAAAATTTATAATTTCTTTTGGCAATGTTGTCTGGTATCTAAAGACAGTCAGTCACGACTTCGTATTCATAGGCCTCAGTCCTGACAATATTTTGGAACCACTATATCTGTTGTTTTGTTCTTTTCCAGAATAAAACTACCCATTCAAATATATGAACCACAGGTATCATTTCTGGACATTCTTCCAGAGTGTTTTTTATAATATATCAAAAACATTTTCGCCGATTCTGAACAATTATTTTTCGGGTTTGAACTGTTGGAAAGTGTATCTCAAATATCAGGACTCCTTATTTCTGGGGATAAGTGGTGGCCCCTCGGCCCTACCATTTTAGAATTATCAATGATTATTTGTTGATAATTCGATCCCATATTTGTAAAGACCGTTAGCTCTATCATTGGTTGACGAATATCGTTTTCCCCATCTGACTATTCCGCTGTAACTTTGTTTTTTTATAGAGGTGGGAACATTGGTGTCACAATTTTTTACCTCAACATAGACGGATTCCCCTAAAACTAATTTTTCATTGGTCCTCAGGGATAGACCTTTATTACAATAATCAATCATCTCTGCGTCATAACGGTTGTTTTTATTATCCATACGGTATAGGTCCATCGGAGACGTAATTATATATCTTTGATCTCTTCTTTTTTCCGAGGAAGGTCCCATAAGCAAATCCTTATTACAGTCTTTTGTGGGTAATAGATTATACTTCAGTTAGCCGAATAAACATAAAAGATCAAGCGAAAATGTACCAAACACAACGTCGTGTGCGCCTATCTCCAATAAAATTTACCGGGGAATTGATTCATTTAAAAATACCTTGTCCCATATAGCTGAATTTCACATTAAAGATTGAAAGTTTGGTTTATACCAGATGTGGTATTATGGGGAGATCTTAAAAAGAGAGCCCTTCTCGTTAGTGTAATCTCTACGGTCCAGATCAAGCACCCCATATATTTCTTTTGGAATTTGTCGCCTCATTTAAAATCTTACTGGTCACGGTTAATATCGGTATTCGTGAAAAAGCCCACTAAAATGTTATTTAATTTTGCAATTTCCAACCTTTTAATGTAATTTTCTTTTAAAAAACTTTTTTAGATACAATTTGAATTATTGCAGATTGGAGTTACTAATTTTATTGTAAGTATTCCCCTTCAAGAACAACGTGAATTTTGACAATAAAAGAGGTCTTATATGGTTAAAAAACCGACCTATGAAGAATTAAAAAAAAGAGTTCAGGAGTTAGAGCGTTCAGAGAAGGCGCTCTTAGAAAATGAACACAAACTTGCAAACCATCTTCAAGAGACGCCAGTGGGTGTGCTTTCCTGGGACTTGGATTTCAAAGCTACTGAATGGAATCCGGCGGCTGAAGCAATATTCGGTTATACTAAATCAGAGGCCTTGGGCAAACATGCCACAGAACTTATTCTTCCTGAAGATATGAAAGAATTGGTTGATGACCTATTTAAGAATTTGATTTCCCAAAAAGGTGGAGCTCGCAGTACCAATGAGAACATAACCAAAGATGGCAGGCGAGTCATATGCGAATGGTACAACACAACCCTGAAAGATATTGATGGCAATGTTATTGGCATCGGATCTTTGTTTCAGGACGTCACTGAACGTATAATATCAGAAAACCATCTTCAAGAGAGCGAAGAGCGGTTTCGTATTCTATTCGAGAATGCACCACTGGGTTATCAATCATTAGATGCGAATGGGAATTTAATCGAACTCAACGAAACCTGGTGCAAATTACTTGGATATACAAAAGAAGAAGTTCTTGGTAAAAATTTTTCAGACTTCATTCACCCTGATTTCAAAGAAATTTTCAAGGAAAACTTTCCAAAATTTAAGCGTGTAGGATATATCCTGGGCATTGAATTCGAGATGATTAAGAAAGACGGATCAGAGATAATCGTTGCCTTTGATGGGAAGATCGGACACGGGGATGACGGGTCTTTTAAGCAGACCCACTGCGTTCTAAGTGATGTAAGCGAGCGTAAACGAGCTGTGGATGCTTTGCGGGACAGCGAAGAAAAATATCGTACCATGATGGAATCGATGAAAGACGCTGCTTATATATGCTCCCCTGAACTGCGAATCGAATATATGAACTCTATCATGATTGATAGGGTCGGAAGAGATGCCACTGGCGAAGTTTGCCATAAAGCCATATATGGTCAGGATAAAAAATGTTCCTGGTGTGTATTTGATCAGATTGAAAAAAATGAGCATGTTGAATATGAAACCTTAGATCCTAAAGATAATAATTATTATATGGTCTCCAGCTCACCCATATCCCGTAGCAATGGTACGATTTCAAAATTAACAATTTTTCATGATATTACCAAAATAAAAAACATAGAAGAAAACCTTCGCCAGTCAGAAAAAATGGAATCCATTGGAACGCTTGCAGGTGGCATTGCCCATGATTTTAATAATTTGCTTTACATGATTGTCGGAAATACGGAACTGGCACTTGAGGATATTCCAAAGTGGAATCCAGCATATACCAATCTTGAAGAGATTAAATCTGCCAGCCTCAGGGCAGCAGGTATTGTAAAGCAATTGCTCAATTTCAGCCGTAAGACGGATCAGGAAAGGATACCCATAGAAGCTGTCGCCGTTATAAAGGATTCTCTAAAATTTTTGCGGTCAACCATCCCCACCACCGTAGAAATTCATCAACACCTGCCGGAGGAGGATATCGTAATCCTTGCGGATTCAACCCAGATCAATCAGGCCATGATGAATCTGTGTATCAATGCTTCCCAGGCCATGGAAGAAACAGGAGGCAACCTGAATATCACGGTTAAACTGACAAGGTCTGAAACGGAAAAAACAAACGGCTTTGAGGGCCTGACCCCGGGTAAGTATCTCAAAATCACGCTCACTGACACCGGCCCCGGGATAAATCCTGAAATCATCAACCGGATTTTTGATCCCTATTTTACCACCAAGGCAATAGGAAAGGGTTCGGGCATGGGTCTTTCCATTGTACACGGCATTGTTAAAAATCATGGAGGTGCTATTTGCGTAGACAGTAACCTTGGCAAAGGAACCACTTTCAGGCTTTTGTTCCCGGTGGTGGATGAAAAGGCTGTGAATAAAACTAAAACGGCAGATGAATTTTCTTTGGGTACAGAAACGATTCTTTTTGTTGATGATGAACAGGCCATTACTGATATGACTCAAAAAGTATTAGAAAAACTGGGTTACAGGGTTGAAGCAAGGCTTAATCCTGTAGAAGCATTGGATTTATTCAAGTTAAAACCTGATACTTTTGATCTGGTCATAACCGATATGACAATGCCGCAGATGACTGGTGCTAAACTATCTGAAAAACTAAAGGAACTTCGACCGGACATCCCTATCATCATCTGTACAGGCCACAGCTCGCTAATTGATGAAGAAAAAGCAAAAAGATTTGGGATTGACGGTTATCTTATGAAGCCTGCATCAATGTCCACAATTGCAAAAGCTATACGCAACGTTTTGGACAAATAACACAATCTTTTTTGGAACTTTGGAACAAGAATAATCCCATATTTTGTGGTTGGGATGAATAATATTTTGTCACGTTGCATTAAATTATATAGACCAAATCCATTATAATAAGCCATTCTTCCGTATTAAACGATATAATATATAAAAACCACACCTGGCGGGCATATACCTGCTGCCCCAGGGCTCATATTCTAAGGCACACCCTTGCTAAAACAATTCTATGCAATGTCCGGAGCGTTTATATGAACCCGAAACAATAATGAATCGTGATTGGTGAATTATAGCCTCAGGGTAGATGCCCCGGAATTATCTAAATTAAAATAGTATCGTCAGACCAATCTTTATTTCTTTACGGGAACCAGTTTCATTGGGGCACCAAGGGTCGCTTTCATGATTTCCTTCAGCTCATACTTTACAGCTGCTGGAGCCACCGGGACAACCCGGAGATTATCAAAGGGCCCTGTGACTCTTAAGGGTATGGCAGCCATTGTCTGCAGAATGCCCCCAACCAATGGGATGTGCCCCAAAATAGTATTCACAGTTTTTTGCGGGGCCACAAGCAGCGTGACATCCAGTTGGTTCTGGATGAGATCGACTTCTCCTTCACCAATTATCGTCAACCGGTTACCATCCAGCACCAAGTTCTTATACAGCAGCTTTCCTTGGTGCAATGTGACATGGACTTTGCATTGTTTAAAACCAAAACCTTCATCCTTTAGCTGATCTTCACTCAGGATGTCCGTAAGAAGATCTGTGGCGTTGAGAAATTTAACAACATTCTGCAAAACGATATCCTGATAGATATGGCCATCTAAAATGCTCAAATCCATGTTGCCTGTTGAGGATAATAATAAGTCTTCCACAGAGCCCTGTCCCTCTATAATACCCTTTGCGTCAAAGGTCCCATCGGCTTTATAGGATGTATCCATCAAACAGTTCATTGTCGTACTTAAATGCTGGGCCTGAGCGATGGGCTCAAGGTGGTATTCAATGTTTTCCTGGGAAATTTTGATGGTGCCTGTAGCTGGAATGCCGCACAGATTTGCCTTTTTTATCTTGATGTCAACTATTTTGTCTTGAACCCTGATGTCGGCATATAGGGGCTGGATCGTTAGCGCCTTGGTTTTAAATTGCTCTGCTTTCAAACGAATGTCACCCTTAATCGGTACTAAAATCGGTGCAGAACGGGTGGGGGCGACAGATTTTTGATCGGTAGACCTGTTCTCCTCTTCAAAATGATCCATGATTTTTTTCACATCAATTGTATCAGCCGCTATATCCAGATCAAAGGTCAGCGATTTGCCGGCATCGGGGTTTATGCTTCCTGACAGGGTCAGGGCCATATCATCCCAGGACAGATCTGCAGATTCAATCTTTATCTCTTCTGGCTCTCCCTTTGCAGCAATATGATTTATCAACAGGGGAGTCCCCATGCCCAGGGGTATGTACAAATTTTTTCCATTCAGGTTTCCATCAAAACTCATATATAATGGAGTTTTCAGGTTTGCGCGGGTCCGGACCTTGCCGTTAATGGAAGTTGCCAAGGGGGAAGTTGCCAAGGGGGAACTGAACCTGAATAATTTTTCCAGGGTCGATTCATGAAGGTTTCCTTCAAAGGAAACTTCAATGGACGGATCCTTGTATAAACCTGCAAAGGAGGCTTGGGAATTTTTATCCTTAATCTTCAAATTTTTAAGAACCACCTCATTTGGGTTCACGGTTAAATCGGCTGACACCCCAAGACCGTCTTGAAAAGAGAGGTCTGCAGTGAGTTTTTGTCCCCCTTGATTCGAAACGGCAAGATGTGAGGGTGCAAAGGAAAGGGGCAGGAACTTCAGCCAATCTGGCATGTCAATTATTTTTGAGAACCAGTCAACCGTTTGCTGGCCCACCTGGCCTTCAAAGGTCCACTTTGCATCCCCATTAAAATCTGTCATATATAGTTTGTGAATACCCGATATTTCCAGGGAGGTATCATGCACGCTTATCTGTCCATGGGCATATTCTAATGTTTGAGGGTCTGCCGTAAAGTTCAAGGTGCCAATTTTCAGTGGACCAGGATCTCCAGGTAAGTTCTGAAAGACAAAATCCTCCAGATCACCGGCAATGTTAAACTGCCAGTTGCTAAAATCCTTAAGCTGCCCGTTTAACAGGACCGTTGATAATTGGAGAATCCCTTTGCCGCCACTCAAATATATAGGGAGCTTTTGTGTCTTTGCATGGGTTGAAATCCATGGCAGCAGCTCGAGCAGGAGAATACGGGAGGTTCCCGAGGTAATGCTAAAATCATTTACTCCCTTCAGATCAAGACTGCCGGAAAATCCAGAAAAGGAGGATGCCCCCAAGGAACCGGATAGTTGCTCCCATCCTATCTTATTCCCGTCATAGGAGAGGCTCCCATTGTTTAAGGAGACCAGGGTGAGCGGATAGGGAATTTTTTTGTAACGCCCGGCAAAGTCAATATCGGTTGCAACAATACCCATTTCCAGGTTGTCTGCATCACCGGTCAACTGCAATTTTCCCCTGGCACTTCCCTTGACATTCTCAAGTTGTGCCAGTTCATTTTTGAAATCCTGATCCTGGATAATACGGTCAAGGATTGCCGGAATATCCGCCATATTGGCCGTTATCCCGGTTTCAACCCGGAGCGGCATGGGATCTTTGGCCAGATCCAGCTTTAAACTGCCACTTTGAATCGATGATTTCCCCCATTGGGCCTGAATATTTTCCCCGGCCAGCACTCCATGTAAAATCTTAACATCGCCTTTAACAGCAGCCATTTCCAAGCCTGTTCCAGGAATTTTGACTATCCCATCCATCACTTGACCTTGAATGATAAAGGTGTCCAAATTTTTAAAATCGGCTGGTGTATTTGCCTGACCAGACACTGTAACCAGTGGGATTTTGCCGCCTTTTAATATATCAAAAACGGTTTGAACGGCAGTATTTTCTCCTGCTGCTGCAAGGATTGCCGAACGGGCGGAATTGATGTCAAGGTCCCTGATTTCAAGCTGCGAACGAAATTTTGGTTCTGCTTCAGAGATAATGAAACTGCCGGATACCGGCATCATATCCACTATGGCCCTTATCTGAAAGCTTAAATTTTTCAATTCATTTTTTAAATCAGCCTCAACATCATTCACTTTAAAAGTGGTGTTTTTATCATACACCAGTTCAATGCTACCCTGTGTGACGATTCCACGGGTGATGGGCAGATACATTTTTGACAGCTCGGAAATGGCATTTGATACACTTGATGTGGACGGGTCTGTTTCAGATGGGCTGGTCGAACTCTTTTCCCCCGGGGTCGATTCAGGCATGAGAATCCGAACCTTCGGACCATTGATGATCGCTTTTTTAAGTGCAACATTTCCAGTGAGCAGCGGCAAAATCTCAGGATATATTTCAATTTCCTTAACCGAGACGGATAATTGCCGGGGAACATTTATTTTAAGCGTGTCAACCACCACTTTGAGCCGGGGGAAAAAAGAGAGTTCCAGCTGTTTAAAGTCAAATTCACAATCGAACATCCTGGACACTTCACTGCGAACTTTGTTGCTGACAGCGGCGTTGGAAATAAGCTTCGGTGCAATTATTATCCCAACAGCCAGAAGGCTGGTAAGTGTGAATAAAATAACCAACAACCCTTTGGTTATTTTTGCCCTTCTTGACATAATATGTTTTCCCATGAAAAAAAATGAATACTGGGATTATTCCCTTTTATAGGCGTTTGCTTATTGGGGTACTGCATAGTTGTCCCTAGTCCATAGCCTTTGCCAATGCTTATTTTATGAGTAATTCGAGCGGTTCCTCTCTTTTTTTGCATTTAACACATTTGGCCGTCAACAGGAAAAATTCATGCTCCGGGGCCGTCAGAAAACGAAAGCCAAATTCGGTCTCGCTTGTTGGACGACCCGCTCCAATGAAGTCCTTTTACCACACTCTTCATTTATCTTGCCGATTAAAAAACCGAGGGTTTCCTGGGCAAAGGGCATTTTTCTAAAGGTCTCTGGCAGTGGAATCAGAATTTTACCACTGTTGTCAACCGTCCTGTAAAAAAAAGGATACTATGTTTCAATATCCCGTCAGAAGGGCGTATTAAAAATAAATATATTTCCATATTGTTCAAAGATCGGGTGGTGTGAAGTTAAATAATGGGAGTGGGGATAGTGCTTCCGCCTGGTGTTAATTTGGTCCGATAATCTTCCAAATACCGATTCTCATCTCGCGCCCAATATAAGGATTGAATATCAACAGCTCTTAACAGAACCTCTTCTCTGGCATCAGAAGCCTCCGCCAGAATATCACCCATGGGGCCAACCAGTTTGCTTTTTCCACAACTGTTATTACCAACGGTATTAACGCCCAAAATAAAGACGGTATTGTCCAAGGCACGTGCTGGTAACTGGATATCCCAACGCCGCGATGCAGAGACACTCCATACGGAAGGGCAAATAATCAATTCCACGCCTTCCAATGCCAACAGCCGTGATGGTTCGGGAAATTCCATTTCATAACAGATCAACACTCCGATTTTTGCCTGCTCTGTTTCAAAAATGGGGTATTTTATTTCACCTTTTTTAAAGATTTCGCTCTCGCGCCCCCATAAAAGGCTTTTGCGCACAACACCCAATAGCTCTCCATTCTGATCGATAATAGCCGCTGAAATAAACAATTGATTTTCGGGGCCTTTTTCTGCGAAAGAACTTATCACCACGGCTTTTGCACGTCGAGCTTCTTCTCTGAGTTGATTAATAGTAGGCCCATCTCTTGTTTCAGCCAATTGTTGAAAAACCTGTTTGGACAGATAGTAACCCGTGGTCCAGAGTTCAGGAAAAACGATTAAATCGGCTTCCTGACCGAGTTGTCGCATGAACTGGATCCCTCGTTTTAGATTGGCCTGAACATCACCTAAGATAGGTGTGATCTGGATGGCAGCGACTTGAAACATTTCTGGAACTCCTTCTAATCGAGCAGTTATAAAAATCGATTTTTACAATGGTTTTTCTGCAGTTGGTGAGTTTTACAAATTTGATTAACTTCAGACTTAATTGGTTAAGGCTATCACAAAATAACAGTTCATTCAAATCATATTTCCGAGGCTTTTATAAAGCAAATTGATAATAGAAGGGTATTTAATTAATACCCGACGTGCTTTAGAAAGTCCTTTAATCTCTTTGTGGTCGGAGATTCCAGGAGTGTTGTTGGATCACCATCTTCTGTAATTCGACCTTCATCCATAAACAAAAGCCTGGATCCTGCCTTACTGGCAAAACTCATTTCGTGGGTAACCACCACCATGGTAATGCCTTCCTGGGCAACTGCCATCATCACATTGAGGACCTCTTCTCGTAATTCCGGATCAAGGGCTGATGTGGGTTCGTCAAAAAGCATAATTTTAGGTTTCACTGACATGGCCCTGGCAATCGCTACCCTTTGTTGTTGACCTCCGGAAAGCTGGGAAGGATAGTGATCGCCTCGATCTGAAAGTCCGACTTTTTCCAGGAGACGTTTGGCAATGGCATTGGCCTCGCTCCGGGAAGCTCCCCGAACTTTTTTCGGACCGAAAGCTATGTTTTCCAGAGCGGTCATGTGCGGGAAAAGGTAGAATAACTGAAATACCATTCCGACTTCCTTACGAATTTCGCGGATCTGTTGATAATTTTCGGGCAGAGAAATGTCATTGACTATTAATTCTCCTGACGTGATGATATCCAGCCCGTTGATACAGCGCAACAGGGTCGACTTGCCGGAACCTGAAGGTCCGACAATGACGACCACTTCTTTTTCTTCTATCGTTATATTGATGTCATGCAAAACTTCCACTTTGCCAAAACTTTTGTTGACATTTTTAAATTCGATGAGACCGTTCATGTTGCTTTCATCCTTTTTTCGATAATTTTCAGAGACAGAGCCAAAGCTGTTGTCATGATCAGGTAACATACGGCAACCGCAGACCATACCTCCAGAGCCCTGAAATTACTCGCCATGATTTCCTGACCTTGACGTGTCAGCTCCCCAACACCGATGACAATAAACAGTGATGTGTCTTTCATGCTGATGATAAACTGATTGCCTAGGGATGGAATGGCGCGTTTAAAGGCAATTGGGCCTATGATGTTCATAATTAATTGCAGTCGGCTTATTCCCATGGCCAGACCGGCTTCAACCTGCCCCTTGTTTACGGATTGCACTGCACCACGAACGATTTCAGCCATATAGGCACCAGCGTTTAATATGATCGTAATAATAGCGGCAGTCAGAGCATTAAAGCGAATTCCCCTTACACCGGTGGTCACTTCAATCAGCATCGGCAGGGCAAAGTAGATAAACATGGCCTGAAC
The DNA here is from genome assembly GCF_055382125.1 of Desulfoconvexum algidum. Lineage (NCBI taxonomy): Bacteria > Pseudomonadati > Thermodesulfobacteriota > Desulfobacteria > Desulfobacterales > Desulfobacteraceae > Desulfoconvexum > Desulfoconvexum algidum. The sequence goes on from NZ_AP042394.1 coordinate 3,296,008, forward strand.
GATGATGGGTGTCCCACGAATCAGTTCGATATAGACAACGGCAAGTTTTTGAACAACGATACTAAACACCCGAAAACCCCCATAGCTTTCGCCGCCTATTGCACTAGTTCCGGCAAGTCGGGAAAGCCCGGCCAAAGTTCCCAGGATCAGTCCGCCGATGATACCGATAATGGTTATATACACGGTTAGCTTGGCACCTATGAGCAAAGAGGGGATCGCTTCCACTATGTATTTAAATTCAAAACTCATGATGTTTCCTTCGTATTTTAATTAATTACAAATGTGAGGTTTTAGAGCCCTGGTTGTAGATTTATTAATTACCAGGGCTCTAAGTAACCGTCGTTTTAATCTATCGACTAATTGGTAGATAGATCTGGATATTCGGGGATCTTTTCGAATATCGGCTGTGCGTTCTGCTGAACAACGGGGTCATTTGATTTTGGCAAATTATTCCGTCAAAGGTGGACAACCATTATTCCGGCGCTGAGCCGAACCACTTGATATAAATCTTGTCGAATTCACCGGATTCCGTCAATTCCAACAGGGCAACATTGGCTTTATCACGCAAAGCACTTCCCTGCTGAAAACCGATCCCGTAATAAGCCGCCTTTACATTGGCACCAACCCATTTGACTTTGCCATGGCCTGCAGTTTTGATGAAGTATAGTACATTAGGTGTGTCATGCATAGCTGCATCGGCACCGCCAGTGACCACTTCCAGATAGGCCTGGCCGATATTTGGGAACTGGACAATTTTTTTCGTGCCCAGGTTCTTTACATAATCAACAGTTGCCGTTCCAGTTTTCACAGCCACAACCTTGTCTTTGAGGTCGTCCGGGCCTTTAATGTCTGTGTTTTCGATTCGTACCATAACTTTTAAGCCAGCTCTGAAGTAAGGATGTGAAAAATCAATGGCTTTTTCTCTTTCGGATTTAATTGTAATGGCTCCAAGAATCACATCAAGGTTGCCAGTGGTCACTCCTGGGATGAGCCCGTTAAAATCCATTGGGACTAGCTCATACTTTACGTTTATACGTTTGGCAATCGCATCCCACAGATCAACATCAAAACCTGTATAATTGCCGTCCTTGCCTTTGAATTCAAAAGGCACAAAAGCTGTATCCACACCCACACGCAAATCGGCAGCATAAGCGAAACTACCAACTGTCAAAATTGCCAATGTTGTTAAAATTGCTAATAACCATTTGTGTTTAAATGTTTTTTTCAATTTATCCTCCTTTAAATTTTGATAATGTGATCCTCCCCCCCAAAAACTGTAATTGAGGTTAAGCCACTTTTCTCATTTTATGCCATGCCTGCTCACTGTGAGCAGGCATTTTCCAGCCGTTGGCCTCCATTCCCTGGAGATGGGAAACCATGTAAATCTGTATGTTCAAAGGTTTGGTTAAAAGGGGTTGACCCGTATTGAAGGCAGACTAACGCATGGTCCGATTCCCATTGTATTTACCAGAACAGATACAGGCTCGACCACGCCAATTGCATAGGCGATTTGAACTTCGCATTTGCTTGCCAGTTGTGCATTCTTGGTAATATAACGGGTAAGACTGCTTATCAAAAACAAACCGCCCAGGTAATTGAAGTGACATTTCCAAAGACAGCTATCCGTTGAGGATAGTCTCTTTTGCTTGGACGATTTTAATTTGATGTCACGCCTAAGGTGATTATTCTAGTAGTATGAAGCTAAGGAATTAATTTGAAACCATGCTGTTCGGGATGTCTTCCTGTTTTTTACCTACGATGGCATAATATTCGAGGGGGGTTCCGTCTTGACACAATCTATGAACATAATGCTTTTTTGATTTTATATCCCATACTCCGCTTCCCGTCATATCTTGAATGAGCTTGGAAAAGCCTGTCTGGTCCTTTTCGGAACAGAATTCATCTTTAATATTAAAGGCGATCCAACCGGATTTGTTTATTAAATTGTAGGCTTCTGCAAATGCATGGGGCGGTATATCACCGAACCCCAGAGCTGCAACCAGGGTCATGCAGTTCAAAGATTCATCTGTAATACTTTTTTCGACATCAGAAGGCAGTCTGGTTAAATCTTCTACAAAATAATCCGCATAAATACCAGGCCGGTCCCGTTCTGTAGCCATAGCCGCCTCTTCAAGGATATCAATACCGAATACGCTCCCCACCCCTACTGAAACCAGCGCCTCACCAACCATGCCGTTACCGGCTGCCACATCAAGTACTTTAAGATTGGATATTTTCTGATTTGCACCTTCCACCGCATTGACTAACTCTGAACAAACAACTGCAGGAGAGTCACATTTATAGTTTTCATAAAAAAGGTGTTCATAAAGGCCGGGAATTTTATAAATTTCATCATAATCATGTGCCCGTATCTGCACCTCTCTGCCATCATCACATGTGATAATAAATTGCTCTTCTCCCTGTACAATTTCACAGGTCGTTCTCGGGATTGACATTGTAAAACTTGGATCGTCCATTTTTTCTCCTCCATTTGTTTTTTGCACACTTCTTGAGCCCTAAGTTCAAATAAGTAATAAACTTTTTTACGTCATCATCTGTTTGCATTGAAACCCCGAATACAGATAACTTGCCTCACAAAATTGAGGCGTTTGGAAGTTACAACCATTTTAAAAAAAACATTTTACTCTAAGTATTAATCTTGTCAAATATCACTATTTTACATAGAATACTTTGTATTAAATAAATTCAAAACACCTTTTCCAGCACAACAAAGTCAAGATAGAAAAAATAGTAATAAAAGTAATAGATCTGAATAGCACCATAAAATAGAATTAATAATTAAGCAAGTTATATAAGAAATCTATTTTTATTTCATTTCAAAAAACATCTTTATCCATAGTAAAACTTTTATCAAATTTCATTTTATGAAAATAATTAGAGAAATTTTTTCATAGTATTCTATCTAAACTCTGACTATATTTTTCATAGTATTCTATTCGAATTTGGGGCTGTTCACACCTTTAACAAGCCAATTGGCAATGAGATTTTACTTTCTGCAAGGAAAGAGATTCTTTCCTAAAATGAATTTTTATTAAGATTATTTTTTGATAAAAAAAGCGAACGTTTTGTCTATGAAAAGGCTCTATTTTACAACCTTCTCTGGGTGCGTACTGGTATTTCAAGTCATGGGTGAAGTTTTAATTCGGGGTATGTTTGATAATACTATAATTACTCTCGAGGAAATCGGGTCAAATTATTAAATTTTTTTTGCAATAATATCCAGATTTTTGAGGTACGGTTTTTTAGAAATCTTTACAAATATAATTTGAATTGTTAAGTCTTTGAACAATTATGACTAATGTAAGTTGTGTCGAATCAAGGACGACCATGCCGAGCCAATTACCCAACACATTTGAAGCCAACACTAAACCAAACTCAAACCTTTATTTCAAGAAACTGACCTGGATGATTGTAGTGATTGGACTTATTATTTCATCCGGCACAGCCATCTATATCAAATCGAGCATAGATATCCGAATAGAAGAGGGGTTTGTGAATCAATGTGATGAGATTGGCGTTAAGATTTCAGAAAGACTCGATGACCATAATCGTATCCTTTTGAGCGGAAAAGCCTTGTTTAACGCATCTGAAACAGTTTCTCGGGAAGAATGGTATGTTTTTACTCATCAACAGAACCTTGAAAAACAACTTCCGGGTATCCAAGGAATTGGATTCTCGCTTTTGATCCCCCGTCAAGGGTTGCCCCAGCACATTCAAAAAATCCGTCAAGAAGGATTTCCAGACTACAAAATTTATCCTGAGGGTGATCGAGAGAATTATTCTTCTATAATTTATCTGGAACCTTTTTCTGATCGTAACCTCCGAGCTTTCGGTTATGATATGTTTTCAGAACCTGTGCGTCGAAAAGCCATGGAACAAGCGCGAGATACAAATATTGCCGCACTCTCTGGTAAAATAACGCTGGTTCAGGAAACTGACAAACAAGTACAAGCCGGAAATTTAATGTATGTCCCAGTATACCGAAAGGGTATGCCCATCACGACCATAGAAGAGCGTCGTAATGCAATCGATGGATGGGTCTACAGTCCTTACCGGATGAACGACCTGATGGAGGGAGTCCTCGGTAAAAACTATTTTAAGGAAAAAAAACAACTTTATATTCAGGTCTTTGATGGGTTAGACCCTTTGCCTCAAAACTTGCTGTATACGTCAGTGGATAAAAAATCTTTATCAAATATTGAATTCAAACGACAGGCCCAAATTAATTTTAATGGCCATTACTGGACATTAATCTTTGAACAACCTGTCGGCCAGATTGTTCATGAGCAATACCTTGCAGCCTGGCTTGCTCTTGTCTGTGGCACTCTGATAACCTTACTTTTGTTCATATTGATCCGTGTTTTATTAAAAGCCCGTGAGAAAGCACTAATCCTGGTGGACAAACGGACAAAAGAACTTTATGTGAGTGAGAAAAATTTCAAGAAAATGGTGGAGATACTACCAGTGGCTATATGCTCTTCCGTGGGCATAGAACAGGTGTTCGATTACTTGAATCCCACGTTTGTCAATTTGTTTGGTTATTCCATAGAAGAAGTCCCTACACTAGAATATTGGTGGCCTTTAGCCTATCCCGATAAAATATATCGCCAGCAAATTTCGGAGGAATGGGCAAAAAGAATTCAACATGCAATCGAGACACAATCGTCAATTGAGGCGATGGCGGCAGAGGTTACTTGCAAGAATGGTTCGAAGAGGAATATTTTGTGGGGTTATATTACTGGTGAAGAAAAAAACTATACGTTCGGTATTGATTTGACTGATCGTATCACCGCAGAAAAAGAACTATCAAGGACAAAGGAACATTATAAACTTCTGACCGAGATATCACCATCAGGGATTTGGATGACTGACGCATTAGGAAACAATACTTATGCAAGCCCCAGATGGAGTGAGATAACCAGCATCACGGCAAGCAAGGCAAAAGGTACAGGCTGGTCAGAAAAAATCCATCCAGATGATAAAGAAAAGATCTTCAACGAATGGAAGAAATCAGCTATTACGAATACCATGTATCAGTCAGAGTTTCGTTTTGTCAATTCGAATGGCAAAATCATTTGGGTCTTGTGTATCGCATCAGTGCTTAAGGATCATGGGGAAATAACGGGTTGGATTGGGACCATAACAGATATCACTGCCAGAAAAAAGGCAGAAAAAGAAAAGCAAGATTTGGAGAAACAACTTGTTCGTATGGAAAAAATGGAGGCTTTAGGCCTCCTGGCTGGTGGTGTTGCCCATGATTTAAACAATGTTCTTTCAGGAATTGTATCTTACCCGGAACTTTTGATGATGGGCCTTCCCAATGATCATCGTTTTCGAAAGCCTTTGGAGTTGATCCACAGCTCAGGGCTACAGGCATCTGCCATAGTTAACGATCTATTGACTCTTGCCCGGCGAGGTGTAATGGCTACTGAAATAGTCAACCTGAATAATATTATTATGGATTACTTAAAGTCTCCTGAACATTATAAACTGTTATCTTATAATAATGTTGTAATTGAAACCAACCTTAATAAAAGTTTGGCTAACATAAAAGGTTCCGAAATCCATTTGCGAACAACCATTATGAATCTGGTCTTAAATGCTGTGGAAGCCCAGACATCAAGAGGGAAAATTATAATCTCTACTGAGAACCAGCATATTGACAAACCTATACCAGGATATGAATCAATAAAAAAAGGAGAATTTGCTGTTGTTACAATTGAAGACAAGGGAATCGGGATCAATGCTAAGGACCTGCAAAGGATATTTGAACCATTTTATACAAAAAAAATAATGGGCCGTAGCGGAACAGGACTTGGCATGTCGGTAGTATGGGGAACCGTTCAGGATCATTACGGTTATATTAATGTTGAAAGCATCGAAAACAAAGGTACAAAATTTTATTTGTATTTTCCGATTGTAAGACAGCAAATTGAAATGAAACAAGAACCACACCTTGTTGAAGAATACCTGGGAAATAAAGAAATCATTTTGATTGTAGACGATATAGAGGAACAAAGACAGATTGCCAAAACTATCTTAAAACGTTTGAACTACAATGTCGTATCTGTTTCAAGCGGGGAAAAGGCTGTTGAATATTTAAAAAATGACTCTTGTGATATTATATTATTGGATATGATAATGGATCCAGGTATTGACGGGCTTGAAACTTATCAAAAGATTAAAAATTTAAAACCTGATCAAAAAGTGGTCATTGCAAGTGGCTTTTCAGAGAACGAGAGGGTAAAAGAAGCCCAAAGGTTAGGGGCCGGACAATATATTAGAAAGCCATATTCTGTTGAAAAGATAGCTATAACAGTCAAAAAAGAACTTGAAAAACATTAATCTGCAGAATTAATATTATTTAGCTTCAATTGCTTTTCTATCCATAATTTTAAAGACTCAGTCCGGGCAAAATTTGGGAACCCCAATATGTGGTATATGATACTTTTTCAGTTTTGAATTTGCAATTCAATTATATAACCCTCAACCTCTGTCACAAGCCAATCTTTCACTATAATTTTTATAATATAAAAAACGTGCCTGCCGGTCATCTGCCTGCTCCCCTATGTTTCTGCATTTCAAGATAAACAAGCTGACCTATTACAATTTTTTCATTGGTCATCATGGACAAACCGGGGGACAGCCGCAAAGCCCTTTATTTAGAATTGTTTTTGTCCGGCTGCAATCATTTCTTTTCTTATCCTTTCGCGCCGGTATCCATTATTGAAACATAAGAGCTTTTGACCCATCCATAGCTCCTGTCGGGTAACTGCACATAAAGCCAGTCCGCAGAACTTGACTGGACTATCAGCAGATCACCAGAATGGACCAGGTTTTGTACAGGATGACCGAAACCCGGTCCGGACCGGACATTCAGGGCTTTAGCCACCACCATGGCCTGGGTACCGGGATGAATTGAATTCACAACCACTACCGGCTGGGGAGTTTCCACAACCTGATAGCCTGCGGGTATTTTACGATAATAAATATCGTCAAACACATAATAGGTAATACCCGCCATCACAATGAGTGTTGCTGCCAAAGGCAGGCCCCCCAACACAAAACCTCTTGGCGGACGGGTGTGGACGTAACCGCCCCTGCCGGGTTTATAAAACCGGCCTTGGTGAACCACATAATGCTTATTGCCATGACTTACCCGCTTACTTCCCCTGGGAGCCTGTTTATAAAAGTCCCTGGAAGATTTATGGGGACCTGCCAGGGCATTGACCGGGGTGACAGACAGGGTTAAAAACACCAGAGATACTGTGATGACGATGATTTTATTAAACATATTGTTTGATTTCATGCCTGTTTCCTTTAATAAAGGGGTTACTTTTTTGCCAAGTTAACAATACCAGATTAACAATACCAAATTAATATAGCAAAAGCCATGCCACAAACGGCAAAGCCCTATCTGGCCTTTAATAATACGAGGAAACATATTTTTTGTATCGTTTCCACCCTGGATCAAAGATAAAAGTGTATATAAAATACCCAATCCGGAGGGGAGGAACATAGATCGTGTGAGGTCTATCTTTTCCCAAACCTTGCCCAGCCCATGTTTTGAGGGAGAGTATTACTGGATTGGATAGTTTTTACTCACCCGGATTCTCTTTTGTGTATAAAAAAGACTCACTACCCAAGGCATTTAGTTTTTCAGTGGCCGTGGCCATGGTAATTTTTTTATGGCAAAATAATGATTGTAAAAAACAATTGTATACCGTATACCGTACACACGTTTTTTTTTGCAACAGGCCCGATTGAACTGCTGTGTGACATTAATTTACTTTTGTTGAGGATCTTGGAATGAAAGAAGAATTTTTACTAGGAAACGGTGCCATTGCTCTGGGGCTGCTCGAGGCCGGATGCCAGGTCATGACCTCATACCCGGGTACCCCCAGCTCGGAAATTTTACCCGAGGTGGTGCGGTTTTCAAAGGCTGCCCATTTAAATACGGCCATTGAATGGTCCATAAATGAGAAGGTGGCCTTTGACAATGCCTTTGCTGCTGCCATTTCCGGCAAGCGGTCGGCCTGCTGCATGAAGATGGTGGGCCTGAATGTGGCGGCAGACTCGTTCATGTCCGCTGCCTATATCGGGAACATCGGCGGCCTTGTTATTATCAGCTGCGATGACCCCGGACCCCATTCCTCCCAGACGGAACAGGACTCCAGATTAATGGCACGCCTTGGCAAGGTGCCGGTGCTGGACCCGTCCAGTCCTGAAGAAGCTCGGGAGATGATCCGCTTTGCCTTTGATCTGTCCGAAGAATTCCAGGTGCCGGTGCTAGTTCGGCCTGCTATCCGGATCTGCCATGCCCGGCAAAATATAAAATATGGTGCCCTTGAAAACAATCTGACCCCTGCCGATTTCAAGCGGGACCCAGCCCGCTGGGCTTCTACTCCGAAATTTCGGTTTATCCTGCACAAAGCGTTGAATGAAAAACATCTGCAAATTGCAGAGAAATTTAATACCCTGACCCCCTTTAATCAACACAATCTAAAGCAAGGAAACTATCCCTTCGGGGTTGTGGCCGGCGGGATTCCAGCCTTTGTGGTGAGAGACCTGTTTGAAGAAGCGGGCAGAGAGGATATTCCGGTGTTGAAGCTGGGAGCCCCCTACCCCTTTCCGGAACGGTTGGCCGATGAATTCATGGATGCCTGTGACAAGGTGCTGGTCATTGAAGAGACCGACACGGTTATTGAGTATATGCTCCGGGACAAACGCAAAACCCTGGGACGATTGTCCGGCCATGTGCCCATGGAAGGGGAGTTGGTACCGGAAAAAATTGAGACTTTGCTGAACAAGGCCTTGATTGACTGCGGCCAGGCCCCTTTGTCCCATGGGGACTGCGGGAAAGAAGCCTTTGATCTGGTGGCGGATTTGGGACTGCCCATTCGAAAACCCACCCTTTGTCCGGGATGCCCCCACAGGGCCTCTTTTTATGCCATTCGAAAGGCCGTGCCCAAGGCTATTTTCCCCTCGGATATCGGGTGCTACACCCTGGGCAGCAACCTGGGAGTGGTGGACACGGTCCTGGACATGGGGGCCGGGATTACCATGGCGTCAGGGTTCTGGAATGCCTATATCCAGGATGGGGTCAGAAAACCCATTGTGGCCACCATTGGGGATTCCACCTTTTTCCATTCCGGTACCACAGCCTTGATCAATGCGGTTTACAATGATGCAAGGTTTGTTCTGGTCATCCTGGACAACCACATCACGGCCATGACCGGGATGCAGCCCTCCATTACCCAGGCAAATCTGGTGGACGGAAGGCAGGGAAATCCCATCGCCCTTGAAAATATTGTGCGAGGATGCGGGGTCAACTATTTAAAGGTGGTGGACCCCTATGACACAGAGAGCATGATCCAGACGGTAAAGGATGCCCATGCCCATGCCAGCGACCCTGAAGGCGGTATTGCGGTGATCATTTCCCGACACCCCTGTGTAATCGGGTTCAAGGATGCCATTCCCGAAAAAATTGAGGTAAGGGTCACTGATGCATGTAATGACTGCGGATTTTGCCACCAACGATTTGAATGCCCTGCCCTGATCCGGGACGCGGACAGAAAAAAGACCATGATTGATCCGCTTCTCTGCGTCCAGTGCGGGGTTTGTCTGACCATCTGTCCCCAGGGTGCCATCGAAAGAGTATGAACAACCGAGGAGAAAATATAAATGAAAACGACTAATTTTGTATTGAGCGGGCTAGGGGGCCAGGGGATATTATTTATGACCCGTGTGCTGGCCATGACCGCTTTGAACAAGGGGTTTGATATATTGGGAGCAGAAACCCACGGCATGGCCCAGCGGGGCGGGTCCGTGGTATCCCACCTAAAAATAGGGACAGCAAAGTCCAGCCTGATCCGGGCTGGCGGGGCTGATTTTTTATTGTCCATGGATGAATCGGAAGCCTATCGGCACCTGCCCTACCTGAAAAAAGGGGGGATGCTCTTTGCCAATGCCGGGACCCATGCCTTCCCGGATGAGCGGGTGGCCCCCTATCTTTCCAAAATGCAGATTGTCCCCAGGGCCATGGAGGCAGGCAAGACAGCAATGGATATGGGAGCTCCCAGATCGACCAATCTTGCCATGATTGCCTTTTATTCTAGTTTCGGGGTGGGACCTTTGAATGCAGATGAGCTGAGGACAACGGTTTCGGCCATCAGCCCCGGGTCCTTCCAGGCCTTGAACCTTAAAATCTTTGATACCTGTTATGAAACCGGCAGGGCCATGTTGGACAGTTAGGTTAGGAAATTGAAAGAAAACTTTTCAACCGAGGATTCACATGAAATTAGATACTAATTTTAAGGAAAGAAATTCCCTGGGCCAGGATGTATTTGAATATTTAAAAAACGCCATCATCGACCAGACCATTGAGCCAGGGGCAAGGCTTGTGGAAAGCAAAATGGCGGACATGCTGGGTATCAGCCGGACCCCCCTGCGGGAAGCTCTGCACAAGCTGGCCCTGGGGGGCTGGATTGAACGGCTTCATTCCGGCGGATTTCAAGTGGTCACCCTGACCCAGGAAGACGTTGAGCAGACCTTTGGCATCAGGAGCGTGCTGGAGGGGTATGCGGCAAGGCTTGCTGCGGAAAATTATCAGGACAAGGACCTGATCCCCCTGGAAAAAAACATCAAAGAATATGACAAGTGTCTGGAATCCAAAAAAAACTGGGACAAACTTCAGGAGATCAACACCCAATTTCATGACCTTCTCTATGCCTTGAGCAAAAATCCCAAACTGATCACCATGGTCAACCAGCTTCGGGCACAGCTGCCCAGCGTTCACCAGATTATCCTCAACCAGGAGGAGGCTGTTCTCAAGAGCAATGAGGACCACATCGACCTGCTCAAAGCGGTTAAGGACAGGGATGGTGATGAAGTTGAACAGCTGCTCCGGGCCCACATCATCAAAGGGAAAAACATGGTATTGGCCCAGCTGGATCAGGCAGAAAAAAACAAGAAAAAAGCCCAGAAAAAACAGGACAGTTAATAAAAACACAATGGAAGAGGGGCCGGCAGGGACCGGTTCTATCCTGACCATACCTTAAGGGAGCACCACATGACAAAACATTTTATGCCTGTCTTCACGGATATGGAGCAATTGCAGGCGCATCAGCTTGCTGGACTCAAATGGACCACTGCCCATGCCTGGGAGGGATCTGCCTTTTACAGGAAGCAATTTGAAGGGGTCGGGCTTTTGCCCGGGGATATCAAGAGTCTGGAGGACCTGCAGGGCCTTCCTTTTACCACGGGCAACGACCTCAAGGAAGGGTATCCGTTGCCCCTGCTGTCGGTGCCCCAAGGGGATGTGGTGCGTATCCATGCCTCATCGGGTACCACGGGCAAACGAAAGGTGCTGGCCTATACCCAGAAGGATCTGGATGTCTGGTTTGACATGTTTGCCAGGTGCTATGAGATGGCCGGGCTCACCCGGGAGGACCGGGTTCAGATAGCTGTGGGCTACGGGGTATGGACGGCGGGCATGGGATTTCAGCTGGGATGTGAACGCATGGGTGCCATGGCCATTCCTGTGGGACCGGGGAACATTGACATTCAATGCCAGTTCCTGGTGGACCTGCAGCCCACTGTATTTTGCTGCACTGCCTCCATGGCCCTTCTCATGGCCGAGGAGATCAATCGCCAGGGGATCCGCGACAAGATCAACCTGAAAAAAATCATCCTGGGATCTGAACGGTGTTCCTGTGCCATGCGGGCAAAAATCAAGGACCTCATCGGCCTTGAGGACATGTTCGACATCACAGGCATGACCGAACTTTACGGACCCGGGACCGGGCTTGACTGTTCCCGGCATGAGGGGATTCATTATTGGGCGGACAAGTATATTCTTGAAATTTTGAACCCGGACACCCTTCTGCCCGTTGAGAATGGTGAAATCGGAGAGATGGTAATCACCACGCTATGCAAGGAGGCGACCCCGCTTATCCGCTACCGGACAAGGGATCTCACCCGGAAAATCACCACGCCTTGTTCCTGCGGTAATATATTTCCCATGCACGACAAAATCCTGGGCCGCTCAGATGACATGATCATCCTCAAGGGGGTCAATATCTACCCCGGCCAGGTGGATGAAGTCTTGTCCGCCATTCCCGAAGTTGGCAGCGAATACCAGCTTCATCTGGAACGAAAAGAAGACGGCAAGGAATACATGACCATACGGGTGGAAGCTGCCCAGGGAGTTGATCCCGGCCACACCCAGGAGGTTCAAGCCAGACTAAGAAAATTGGTTCACTCCAAGATCATGGTCAGTTGCACGCCTGATATCTGCGCCTATGGTGATTTGCCAAGATACCCGGGCAAAGCCCAGCGGATTTTTGACACAAGAGACGAATGAAAAACCGAGGGCTGACGGGGTCACCCCGGGGCCATAATTTTATGACGGAGGATACACCATGGTAAAACGATCATTTTTAAAACGGTCCATTTTAAAACGAGTGGGGGGGTCGACAATCCTGGGGTTGTTTTTGAGTGTCACCTGCCTTATTGCCCTTCAAACACCGGTACTGGCCGGCGCCATTAAACTCAACTATGCCAATTTCCCCCCTGCCCCCACCTTCCCCTGCGTTCAAATGGAGCGCTGGAAGGTGGAAGTGGAAAAACGCACCAACGGTCAGGTTCAGATCAACACCTTCCCCGGGGGAACCCTCCTGGGCGCCAAGGGGATGATGGACGGTGTTGTGGCGGGTCAGGCCGACATTGGAAACATCTGCATGGCCTATCAGCCGGGCCGGTTCGTTGTCACCAATGCCACCAGCCTTCCTCTTGGAATCAAAGATGCCAAAACCGGCAGCATGGCCCTTCTCAAACTTTATGAACGCTACAAACCCAAGGCCTTTGAAAATGTGGTGGTCCTGGCCATGTTCACCAATGCCCCGGGCAACGTCATGTCCAAGGTTCCGGTCCGCACCTTAGAGGACATGAAAGGGTTGGACCTGAGAGCTTCGGGCGGCGCCGCCCAGATCCTGAAAGCCTGGGGAGCCAATCCCGTTGGCATGCCCATGCCGGCAACGGTTGAAGCCTTGCAGAAAGGCACGGTCAAAGGGCTTTTCTCTTCCCTGGAAGTGATGAAGGACTCTAAATTTGCTGAAAACTGTAAATTTGTCACCATGACCCAGACTGTTATCTATCCTTTTTCCGTCATCATGAACAAAGGCAAATGGAACTCCCTTCCCGCCGATGTCCAAAAAGTTATGATGGATCTTAAACAAGAACAGTCCCTGTGGACCGGCACTTACATGGATGACCATATTAAGCGTGCCATTGCCTGGTCAAAGGAATCCAACAATGTTGAGTTTATCTCCCTTTCCGCCCAGGAGAAAGCCCGGTGGGACGGCAAACTTGATTTTATCACGGAAAACTGGATAAAAGGCGCCAAAGAAAAAGGGCTGCCGGCCGAAGAAATTATCAAGGATATTAAAACCTATATCCAATAACCCCTTTGTTATCTTCCCCTTTGCAGACAGCGCTTGTCTGCAAAGGGGTTTTTGGAGAGACCGTTCAATGGCGTTTTTAGTAAAATTTAATATAATTTTAAACAAGGTGCTGACGATCACAGGCGGCGCATTTCTGGTCGCAATGATCCTTTTGACCTGTGCCAACATTTTTATCCGGCAGTTCTATATCCCCATCCGGGGAACCTTTGAACTCATGGGATATGTCGGCGCTGTTGTAACGGCATTTGCCCTGGGGTATACCCAGCTGACCCGGGGCCACATCTGTGTGGATGTCCTGGTAAATACCTACCCCAAACCCCTGAGACGATGGGTCGGCCTTGTCAATAACGGGGTGTGCGCAGGATTTTTTTTCATTGCGGCCTGGCAGGTTGTTAAAAAGGCCATGATCCTTAAAAACGCGGGCGAGCTTTCAGAAACGTTGCGAATCATCTATTATCCCTTTACCCTGGCCGTGGCCTTCGGGTGTTTTGTTCTGGCCCTGGCCTTGTTGACCGACGGCTTAACCCTGATATTTCCCCAGAAAGCAGGTGCAAAATGAGCCTTTCCCTCATCGGCATTACAGGGATTCTTCTCCTGCTTGTAATCTTGTTTGTCTTTGGCATGCCCGTCGGGTTTGCCATGGGCCTTGTTGGATTTATCGGTTTTTCAGTTGTGATTTCCCTTGATGCAGGGTTTAACATGCTGGCCACGGTGACCTGGGACACTTTTTCCAAATACGGGTTAACCGTGATACCGCTGTTTATCTTCATGGGCCAGGTGGCCTTTTATTCCGGGGTGAACGAAAAATTGTACACAGCCGCCTATACCTGGGTGGGGCATATCCGGGGGGGCATTGCCATGGCAACGGTCCTGGCCTGTTCCGCCTTTGCCGCCATCTGCGGTTCCAATGCCGCCACAGCGGCCACCATGACCACGGTTGCCCTGCCCCAGATGAACAAGTACAACTATGAACCCATGCTTTCCACCGGGGCCATTGCCTGCGGCTCCACCCTGGGAGTTGTCATCCCCCCTTCTGTGGTGCTGATTATTATCGGGCTTTCCACGGAACAGTCCATTGCCAAGCTTTTTTACGGGGGACTTACGGCCGGAATTTTACTGGCCTCGTTGCTCACGGCGACGGTGTATGTGTTGTGCACCCTCCATCCATCCTGGGGACCCATTGGAAAAAAAACCACCTTCAAAGAAAAAATTTTGTCCCTTGCCGGTGCCGTTGAAATGCTCATTTTATTTTTGGTGGTCATGCTGGGGCTTTATTTCGGGTTTTTCACCCCAACGGAAGCCGGGGCCATCGGGTCCTTTTTTGCCGTTGCCATTGCCCTGGTTCAGCGAAGCCTTTCCTGGAAAAACTTTAAGAGTTCAGTTTATGACACCCTTCGGATTTCCTGCATGGTCATTGTTATTATTACCGGGGCCATGATTTTCGGGCGCTTTCTGGCCATTACCCGGATCCCCTTTGACATTGCCGACTGGGTGGTCACCCTTCCCTTTTCAAAATTGACCATCATGGGCATCATCTTTTTGATCTATATCATCGGCGGGGCTGTCATGGATGCCCTGGCCCTGCTGCTCATCACCATTCCCATTTTCTTTCCCGTGGCCATGGAACTTGGGTATGATCCCATCTGGTTCGGGGTCACCATCACCATTGTGACCACCCTGGGGGCTGTTACCCCGCCCGTGGGTGCCACCACCTATGTGGTGGGAGGAATGGCAAAGGATGTGCCCCTTGAACGGGTATTTCAGGGAGTGGCCTATTTTCTGCCGGCCTATATCCTTTGTATTATTTTGATGATGCTTTTCCCAAAGGTGGTCCTGTTCCTGCCCAACCTCCTATAAAAAAGGAACCCCCAATGTCGCCGCCTCCTACTCGGAAATTGCGGTTAAAAATGCATCTACAACTTTGGGATCAAAATGTTCACCCGCCTCTTCCTTGATCATTTTGATCGCCTTTTCTTCTATCCACCCTTGTCGATAGGGTCTGTCAGATGCCACCGCATCATACACATCCGCCACGGCCATTATCCTGGCACCAATGGAAATTTCTTCCCCTGCTATGCCATGGGGATAGCCTTTCCCATTGAATTTCTCATGATGCTGTAATACCATGGGAATCACATCGGCATATGCTTCAATGGGTTCTAATATTCGGGCACCGATTTCCGGATGATCCTTAACTATTTCATACTCCTCTTCGGTTAACCGGCCGGGTTTGTCCAATATTGACAGGGGAATGCCTATTTTACCAATATCATGCAGATAGGCAGCTCGCCTCATTAATTCCAATAGTTTTTCATCCCAGCCCAATACCTGTGCAATCTTCACAGACAAGATGGCAACACGTTCCGAATGGCCGGCAGTCCAGGTGGATTTTGCATCAACCGTTCGCGCAAGAGCTTCAAGTGTTCCCAGGTTTAACTTTTTCAATGCCGAGACAAGGGAAGAATTGGAAAGTGCCACACTGACCTGATCCGCAATCTGGCGTGCCTGGTCCTGTTCTTCATTTGAAAAATCTTTCCTGTCCTTGAATCCAAGTGCAATGGTTGCTTTTAGATCGCCATCGAAAAAAAGCGGTAAAACCAGGAATGAAGACATATTTTTCATTGCGGTCTGGGACAGAAATGACGGGTGCTCTTCGGTTAAATCAAGCGTCAGGTGTGTTTTGGTTGCTGCAAGGATATTTCGGTCCTCATGGGTTGAATTAAAAAATTCTTCCATAGTTTTTCGAACATTAATATCGGTTAGGATAAAGGCATGATAGGTTGTCGGTTTTTTGTCCATTGCGATATTAATGCTGATGGAATCACAGTCAAAAAACAGGTAAATCCTTTTTAAGGCCGTATTCACAATCTTTTTTACACTCAACGATGAAAGGACTGCCCTGTCGATTTTTGATCGGGTTGTCACCGCTTCAAAATGCCGGCCCAGCTGGCGAGACATCGTATTAAAAGAATCGGCAAGGTCTTCAAATTCATCATTGCTGTTAACGACTACCTGGGTTTTAAAATCCCGTTTTGCAAGGCGGAGGGTTCCTTTTTTCAATTGTTCCAGAGGGGTAAGACTTTTTCGGATGAACGAAAGACTTAAATACAAAATGATCCAGATCGACAGCAAAACAACAAGGGGAAATATTTTTTTAAAATCAGCAACGGGGCGCAGCACTTCTTTTTCAGACCGCCGCAGCACAACGTTGATATTGGGGCCGTCGAACCCGGATTGTAAAAAGACCGGTCGATATGTCATATAATACTCTTGCCCTTCCTCCTCATATTGAAAAAAATTAGACTTTTTGCCGTCATTTTTGATCACAAGTTTACTTAAGAGCGTTTCGGGCACTGAAAAGGAACTGACCAAAACTTTTCTGAATTGTGTGCTGATGCACAATTTTGTCATGGGAGGAAGTGAGTTTTCATATCCGATTCCCCACAAGGACGCTATTTCAATCTGGCCCACCAGATAATCGGATAATGGATCCGCTGGATTCAAGCGCAATATCATATAAACATCCGATGGCGCACCTGGATTGTCTTGAAAAAAAATGGATGTCTTACCGCTTTCCGGTTTTGTCAACATATCCAGAGAAAAATGTGTGAGCTTGCCATAAAGCGGTGTGATATTGTTAGCGTTTTTTATCAGCGCCAGTGCGGTGAACCGCTGTGTAGCCGTTTCCCCTATGACACGTTCAGCAAGGACGGTATCCGTTTTTCCACCCGTGGATTGAATGGCCGAAGAAAGAATATAAAGATGGCTTTCAAGGAGTAAAAACCTTTCATAAATCGACAAACCATGGATCTTGGCAGAGTTGTAAAGTTGTTCCATTCCCTGGATCTTCAGCTCCTTGGAGACCTGAAAGTAAGAGATGCCGCTTATTGCAAAAATCGGTATCAGGGCGCATAAAACAAACAGGGCAAAAATTCTTCTGGCAACCTTACTTTTTAAAAATGAGCGGTCTATTTTCATATGGTTCTCCTGGATCAATAATTGGAAACAGATCCGACATATTGGCCGTTGTTAGCGCGAACAATGTCATCCCGGCTTGCCTGGGCCGTGAACGGACTCTGACTTTTACCGTCCGGCCCCATGCTGTACAGATCAAAATCTGTGTTTACAGGCACCAGGTTATGGTCCTTTCGAAATTTGCCTTTCCCTTTAGCCGTTTCACAGTTCAGGTATTGATAGGGGTTCTCCCAGGGATCCAGCAAGGACCCCAGACCGATATCGGCTAAACTTTCCGGCAGGTTACCGGTATCAACCTGAAAAAGGGTAATTTCAGTCCCGATTTGTTTGATTTCTACTATGGCTCTATCTTCGAGGGCTCGTTGCCTGTAACGAATAAAATTTGGAATTGCAATCGCTGACAAGGTGCCAATGATGGCCATAACTATCATTAACTCAATCAGCGTAAACCCATTTTTATGCTTAATTTTTCTAATGCTGTCCTTCCTTTTATTCCCAACTGGCAATTAGGTGTCACAACATATCCTAATTTTTAATAGGATTGCATTAAATTCGATTTTTTTCCATGATTTTTTATTATGTCAATATCGCAGGGAACTTCAATCCTGGCACACCCGGATAAATTGTTGAAATGCGCTCTATTTCAACGAAAGCACTGGTCATTGGCGACGGGGTCCTAGGGGCATTTTTACGCAGCAAGGGCTCATTTTCAGCCGCCCCCATGGCGGTTTCCCTATTATTTTCCAGTGCGTGTAAATTCAATTGGGTGCGGCAGCGGGATCTTTTCTCATGGATCTTTTCTCATGGATCCTTTGACACGGCTACACTCTTGCGGCTCTTTTTATGAGCCATAAAACTGAAGCTTCCCATGGCCTGCTGGGCCACGCCGATGACCATAAAGGCCTTGGGCTCGTATTCGGCCACTATGGCCTTGAGATCCTGGACCTGGGAACGGCTGATGGTACATAGGAGCATGGTATACTTATCATTGGAGTACCCACCGGTCACCTCCCACTGGGAGATCCCCCGGCCCAGGGTTTTCATGATCACCTGCTTCAACGCCTCAGGAGAGTAGGTGATGATGGTGACGGTGCGCACCTGGCTGACCCCCTCCAAAACAAAATCCGTTGCAGTACCGGCGAAGAAAAGGGCCAGCAGACCAAGGAGGGCAAGCTCCCAGCCGAAAACGACACCGGCAAGGAGGATGATTCCCCCGTCCAGATAAAAAAAAGTCTGACTCAGCGGGTAGCCGGTGCGCTTGTGAAGAATCAGGGCAGGAATGGTGGTCCCACCGAAGGAGCCGCCGTACCGGAACACAATGCCCACCCCAAGGCCGAAGAAGAGCCCGCCGTAAATGGAATTGAGCAGCAGATCCTCGGTGATGGGGTAGGTCTCCATGATGCCGGGAAGATAGGCGGCAAAAAAATCCGCCGCAAAGGAGAAGACCACAATGGAAAACACGCAGGAAAAGAGGAACCGCCACCGGCCCAGTTGAAAAAACCCCATCACCAGCAGGGGCAGGTTCATGAGAAGGTAGACCATACCGGCGGGCAGACCGGTGAAGTGGTTGATGATAATGCTCAAGCCGCCAATCCCCCCTGCTGCCAGATTGAACGGGACCATGAACATGCTGTATCCAAAGGCCGAAATCCCTGAGCCGACGGCAATGAGCACCTGGTATAAGATCACGCTGCCAAGGCCGTGGAGTTGAATATGCCTTTTCAAAAAAAAACGCTCCCTTCTGCTGGCGGTACCCGTTTTCTCTGCCATTGTCACTGCTCCTTTTTTACTGAACAAGCGCTGTCCTGTTTTAATTTACGTCTGCACCGGCTTTCTTGACCGACGCCTGTGTGGATGACACTCCCTTTGCCTGAAACATGGGGCTGAAGGGCCCAAAACCGCAACAATACTGGCCTTAATGCCCGGTTTTGACCTCTCTCATCGCCCGTTCTCCTTGAGCTCATACATCAGCCCCCTGAGAAGGCACCATACCAGTAAGAGCATGATCACCACCAGGGGAAGGGCTGCAGCGATGGACATCCGCTGCAGGGATTCCAGCCCCCCGGACATGAGAAGGATCAGTGCTGTGGCAGACACTGTCAGGCCCCATAGGATTTTTTTCCATGCAGAGGGATTCCGGTTGCCCCCGGAAGTCATCATGGCAAGGACATAGGTTGCCGAATCGGCAGAGGTGACAAAAAAGACGATGAGCAGGATGACGGCCACAAAAGAGAGCAGGCTGCTCATGGGATAGTGGGAGAAGAGAACAAACAGAGCCGTGCTGACATTATCCGACACAGCATCGGAGATCTTTACCCCCTGGTTGATCTCCAGGTTCAGGGCGGCACCGCCAAAAACGGAAAACCACAAAAAGGTCAGCAAAGTGGGTACTATGAGGGCTCCTGAAATGAACTCCCGTATGGTTCTGCCCCTGGAGATGCTGGCCACAAAAAGCCCCACAAAAGGGGCCCATGCGATCCACCAGGCCCAGTAGAACAGGGTCCAGTTTTTGGTCCATTCGTACCCCTGGAAGGGATTCGAGGTCAGGCTCATGGAGAGAAGCGAGGAGAAGTAGTCGCCGAGGGTTGATGTAAAAATGTTTAAAATGTAGGCTGTGGGACCGGCAACCAACATAAAAACCAGGAGAACAAGGGCGATCATGATATTGATCTTGCTCAGCAGCTGTATCCCCTTGTCAAGGCCCGTCATGCTCGAGATCATGAACATCACGGTGACGCAGCAGACAACAAGGGTCGTGACGAAAAACGAGTCAGGGGTGCCAAAGACAAAGGCCAGCCCGCTGGTTATCTGGAGAGCGCCCAGGCCAAGGGAGGTGGCAATGCCGAACACCGTTGCAAAGACGGCAAGGATATCGATGGTCAGCCCGAAAACGCCGTATATTTTCTCCCCCAGAAGGGGGTAGAAGCAGCTGGAGATCAGGGGGGGCATTCCCCGCCGGAATGAAAAATAGGCAATGGAGAGGCTCATCACGATATAGATGGCCCATGGGTGAAGCCCCCAGTGGAAAAAGCAGCGGGTCATGGCAAACTTTGCCGCCTCCCCGGAAAACCCCTCGATGTAACGAGGGGGGGACATGTAGTGGGAGACGGGTTCGGCAACCCCCCAAAAGATGAGACCAATGCCCATACCTGCGGCAAAGAGCATGCTGAACCAGCCAAAATAGCTGTACTGGGGTTTTTCAAAATCCTGGCCAAGCTTGATTGCCCCGTACCGGCTCAAGGCCAGGGCAATGCTGAAGACCAGAAAAATAAAGGTGGACAATAGGTAAAACCACCCAAAGGCGGTGATGATCCACTGGTGGAGGGCAGACGAGACTTTGGTCAGAAGATCCGGATCATAGATGCCAAAGCCCACAAGGAGCAGGACAATACCCAGGGAGACAATAAAAACACTGTTCTTCTTAACCATGATAGGCCTCATCTTCACGCCGGTCGGAAAGGGCGGCACCGTGGATGCCCTCGTAGATGCCGGGGATGATCAGCACCGGACAGGGGGATTTGCGGGGAAGGGACTCGGCGGTGGCGCCAATCATTTTTTCAAAGGCATTGGCCTTGTCCGACTTGCCGGCAATAATAAAATCGACACCGGATTCTTTGGCCTGGGAGACAATGGCCCTGGTAATTGAAGCGCCCACAGCCTCTTTTTTATCAATGCGGGTAAAAGCACCGCGGCACTGCTGCTCAAGCTCCCCAAGCCTGGCATAGGCCCTTTCAATCCTTTTTGCCTCCGCTGCCGGGTCAGGGGCCCGCTCTCCTGCGTGGAAGAGCAGCAGCTCGTCTGCTTTGAGGTTTTTGTCCTTTAGATAACCGAGTATTTTTATGTCGGTAGCGGAAAGGCCTGTGGCGTACATCACCCTTTGGACCCCCTTGGTTTTCTGGAATGAAAAGGGGCGTTTATACACAAAAACCGGCAGGTTTGACAACCGGATCACATCGGTGACAACATCCCCGAGAAGTGCCCGCTTCAAAGGGCTTTTTCGTTTATAGGCAAAACAGACAAATTCGGTCCCGCTCTCGCCGGCATACTGAACAATCTGGTCCGCAACGGCGCCGTTCCGCTGGACAAAATCGGTCTCAAAGCCAAGGTCGGAAAACAATTGTTTCAATTCTTCAAAAAAGCGAGTGTTTTTCTCTTTTTTTTTCGATCCCACCCAGAGAAGGGAGATGGTCTTTGTGTTAAAAATCTTCAAAAATCCGGCCATGTCAGCAAGCTTCGCTGTGGACTCGTTGCCCTCCACGGGAAACAGAACATTTTCCAGCATCATTGTTTCTCCATTTTTTCAGCTATATTCTCACATTCTGCGCATTGTAGCCGAATCAATCCCTCGTTGCAACGACAGAATCGTCCGGCAGCTGGAGCAGAAAAGAGAAGGCGGATAGAATATCTGCCATGCCAAAACAATGGTATCATAAAGGTACTTTTTAATTACAGGGGGAAGGGATTGATACTAATGGATGTGCCCCTTGAACGGGTGTTTCAGGGGCGGGGCGGGGCTATTTTTTGCCAGTTTAGCCGAATGCCAGCCAGATACCAACTCCTGCCATGAGCAGGCCGGATACCCCGTGGAGGATCCGAAGGTTCCCTTGTTTTTCAAGAAACCGGCTCAGGGTTCTGCCGCCGTTTGAATAGAGGACAAGACAAAGAAACTCAGTTGTCAGGATAATCAGGACCAGAATTGTGATCTGGGGTAAAAAAGGTTTGGAAGGTGTAATAAAGGGGGGCAGCAAGGAAATCATGAATGCCCAGCCCTTGGGATTGGCAATGGCTGTGACAAACCCCTGGACCATGAGGGTTTTGGGACTGATGTTTTTCAGTTGTGAGGGATCTGAATCAAGGGGGATTTTTCCCCTGGAACGGATCATTTGAACCCCCAGAAAAACCAGATATCCTCCCCCCAGGTATTTGAGCAACAAAAACAGGGAAGGATATTGGAGCATGATGGCGGCGACCCCGCAGACGGCGGCCACGGAAACCAGGGCCACACCCAATAGTTCCCCCCACATCATGTAAAAGGTTTTTCTTACCCCAATGGTCATGCCCATGGTCAGGGCCAGGGTCATGCACATCCCCGGGGTGACAGAAACCACAAAAAAAGTGGGAATAAACAAGAATAAAACAGCCGGATCAATCATGGAGGTACGCTTTGAGCTCGGTTTCATCAAGGACGGTGACGCCCAGGCGTGTTGCTTTTTCCAATTTGGACCCGGCATCCCGGCCCGCCACCAGAAAATCGGTTCGTGCAGAGACGGAGGAGGTGACCTTGGCCCCCAGCTCCTCAAGGCGTCGTTTGGCCTCGGAGCGTTTCAAGGTTTCAAGGGTACCGGTCAGCACCAGGGTTTTGCCGGACAAGGGGTGATCCGCCGGGGTCTGCCGGGCAAATAGATCATTTTGAATCATCACCCCTGCGTCCAGGATCTGCTGGATAATCCTTTTATTTTCCTGGTTGGCAAAGAAGCTGATCACAGATGCCGCCGTCTTTTCTCCCATGCCGTGGATATTTTCAAGGGTCGCTGTATCGGCTGCCATGAGTTGATCCAGAGTTTTAAATTGCCCGGCCAGAAGTCTGGCAGCGTTTTCACCGGTGTGATTAATGCCGAGAGCAAATAAAAACCTGGGAAAACTGATTTGCTTTGAGCCCTCAATGGCCTTGAGCATATTGGAAACAGACTTTTCCGCCTGGCGGTCAAGGGCTGCCAGACGCTCCTGGTCAAGGCTGAAAAGATCGGCAAAAGAAGCGATCAGTTCCTCATTGACCAGCTGGTCCACAATTTTTTTGCCCAGCCCGTCCATGTCAAACCCTTTTTTGGATACAAAATGTTTGATTCGCTCGGTCAACTGGGCCTGGCAGGCAAGGTTGATACATTTTATGGCCGCCTCATCCGCTAACCTGCGCACCGGACTATTGCAAACCGGACAGGTGTCGGGCATTTCAAAGGGCCGTTCATCTCCCTTCCGGGCAGATTCTATGACCTTGACCACCTTGGGAATCACATCCCCAGCCCGCATGATCAACACCTTGTCCCCGATCCGGATATCCTTTCGTTTGATTTCATCGGCATTGTGCAGGGTGGCCCGGGCGACAACCACTCCGCCGACATTGGTGGGTTCCAGCAAGGCCACCGGGGTCAGGGTACCGGTTCTGCCTACCTGGACAATGATATCAAGAATCGTGGTGGTTTCCTGCATGGCGGGAAATTTATAGGCAATGGCCCACCTGGGGCTTTTGATTTTTTCACCCAGGGCCTGCTGCATGTCCATGCGATCCACCTTGATCACCATGCCATCAATCTCATAATCAAGATTCGCCCGGATCTCGGCCAGGCGGTTATAAAATCCCAGCACCTCTTGGATGGTAATATGGGTCTGGATGTGTTCGTTTACTGGAAAACCGAACTCTTTCAAGGCGGCCAGCATCCGGGCCTGGGTTTCAAATGCCATCCCCGTTACCTTGCCCACCCCATAAACAAAGATTGTCAGGGGTCTTGTGGCGGTCACCCTGGAATCCAGCTGCCGCAAAGAACCAGCTGCCGCATTTCTGGGGTTTGCAAAGACTGCGTCCCCCTTGGCCAGCCGGGTCTGGTTCAGACGCTCGAAATCTTTGTGCATGATGATGACTTCTCCCCGGACTTCCAGAAGTGCCGGCAAGGATTCTTTGGGTGTCTTCAACCTCAGGGGAATGGATTTTATGGTCCGGACATTCTCGGTGATGACCTCCCCGTTGATGCCGTCCCCACGGGTGGTGGCCCGGGTAAGAATCCCGTTTTCATAGGTCAGCTCCACAGCCAGTCCGTCCAGCTTGGGTTCTGCCGTGTAAAAAATTTTTTCAAACTCCAGATTTTTGACATTTCTTGAGTGGAAAGCCAGAACATCGTCATCTTCAAAGGCATTGTCCAGGCTGAGCATGGGAATGGAGTGGGCAGCGGATTCAAAGGCATCAAGGGGCGGCGCCCCCACCCGTTTGGTGGGGGAATCAGCCGTACAAAGCGCGGGATTTTGGGTTTCTATTTCGATTAACCTTGCCATCATTCTGTCATATTCACCATCGGAAATAACGGGGTCATCCAGAACATGATACCGCTGGCTGTGCTCGGTCAATTCTTTTTGAAGCTGGGCTGCTTCCTTTTCCAGACTATTGTTCATTTTTATCTTCACATGCTTTCTCAACAAAGCTCAGCACCGAAGTACAGGCTGATTTCCTTGCCGTTTTAAATGTTTTTTTTCGGAACCCGGGATTCCAGGATCCCGATGCCAGGGAATCCGATACCACCAGCAGGGCAGTAATCTTCACCTTTCTATAGGCTGCCACAGCAAAGAGAGCAGAACATTCCATTTCCACGGCACAAGCACCTTTTTCCCTGAACCAGGCCACCTTTTGGGGGGTTTCCCGGTAAATGGCATCGGTGGTCCAGGTGGGAAGACGCGAGGCCTTAACACCTGAATCCGTTAAATGGGCAGCCAATTGGTTTGATAAATGTTGATCCGGAGAGGTAGTGGGCAATTCCCGGTCCAATACCGTGTAACTTGCCGAGGTGCCCTCATCCACAACAGCAAATTCAGGAATAATCAGGTCCCCGCAGGCCAGATCCGGGGTAAGGGCACCGCACCATCCCAGGACAACAATCTGTCTGGCCCCCTTGGCGATAAGGGATTCCAGGAGCATCACCCCATAGGGAGCCCCGATATAGGGGCCTGCAACCGAAAATCCCTGGGGAGCTGCTTCCGGGGTCATAAGGGACCCCATGAAAAAACCCTGGGTCTTTGGGTTTTTCAGTGTTGTCCGCAGGTACCGGATATCGGGTTCCGTGCTGACCAACAGGGCCATAGGTCCGATATCCAGTGCCTGTCTTGCACCTAAAGGCGGTACAATGGCATCATTATTCAGGTCCGACCATGTCGGATAATTCATCCTTTACCTCATCAATTATTTCATAGACCCACATGATGTCTTCAACGGAAAGCCGCCCTGCTTTAGAAGGGGCCCTGTCAGACCCGTCCTTTTTTTTAAGAATTCTGGGGCCTATCTGGACCTTGGGCTCTCCCTCCCCATACTGCTGGATGGAAATTAAAAGTCCTGTTTCTTCGTTCTTCCATTCTTTTATCAATTTGTCCAATTCAGGATCATAACCTGCCATAAAATCTTCCTTTCTATTAAGTTGAGGTCAGGCAAATAAGGGCCTGACCCGATTTATTTATATTATTGAAAAATCGGCGATGTTGTTAAACAGGCCGGATACAGATGCCAACAGGGCAATCCTGTTGTTCTTAATTGCCGCATCATCGGCAAAAATCATTACATCATCAAAAAGGCTGTCCACCAGAGGTCTTAAGGTAGCAATTTCTTTTAAGGCACCCGTGTATTCCCCCTTTTTTATAAGCGATTCAACCGTTGAGGTCACGGCTGTACATGCCTCGAACAGATCTTTTTCTGCCCCATGTTCAAAAAGAGAGGGATCCACCTTTTGGGTGCTAATCTCCCCGGCCTTTTTCTGAATATTTTCCACCCGCTTGAAGGTGACAGCAAGGGGTTCAAAATCCGGCTCTTTTCGTAGGATGTCCAGGGCCTTTACCCTCAGATGCACATCGGGAATATTATCAAAGGATGCCGCCAATGCAGAATTAACCGCTTCCCTGGAAAACCCCTGATCGGTCATGATATTAACCATTCGGTTCTTTAAAAATGTTTTAACCTGATCCACTATCTTGTCACGTTTGGCCGTGTCGGACACAAAGCCTGCCACGCCCTTTTCAATGAGGGCGGTCAGGGAGAGACTCTGGTTTTCCGCCTGGATAATCTGAATAATACCAATTCCCAGACGACGCAGGGCGTAAGGGTCGGTCCCACCGGTGGGAATCAGGCCCACGGAAAAACAGCCGCAGATGGTATCGAGTTTGTCGGCAATGGCCAAAAGGGCTGCCGTGGGATTTTCCGGCAGCTGACCTCCGGACTGGACCGGTCTGTAATGCTGCTCAATGGCGTCAGCCACGTCGGCGGTTTCTCCCCCCCTGATGGCATAGGCCCGGCCGATGAATCCCTGGAGTTTGGTAAACTCAATCACCACCTGGCTGACAAGGTCTGCCTTGCAGATCCTGGCGGCCCGTGACAAATTGGTTTTCAAAGCGGCCGTGTCTGCATAGGCACTCGCATCTGCCAGATAATCCACCAAAACTTCCAACCGCAGTGTTTTTTCATAAACAGATCCCAATTTTGCCTGGAAAGTGACCTTCTTTAGTTTTTCAGCAAAGGTATCCAGGCTGACCTCACAATCGGCTTCATAGAAAAATTTGGCATCGGAGAGCCTTGCTCTCAAAACCTTTTCATGACCCCTTGCCACAAGATCCATATCCTTTGCCAGGGTATTATTCACGGCAATGAACAAGGGTTTGAGGGTCTTGTCTGCATCCACCAGGGCAAAATATTTCTGGTGCTCGCGCATGGCCGTGATCAGTACCTCATCGGGAACCTCAAGAAAGGCTTCGTCAAAACGGCCCACAACCGGATAGGGATATTCCACCAGATTGGCCACGATATCCACAAGATCCGGGTCCTCCAGAATCTGGCTGTCATGTTCCGCGGCCAACATCTCAATTGCATCTGTCAGCATTTTTTTTCTTCGGTCAATGTCCACAATGACCCCGATTGATTCCACCACGGCTTCATAGTCATCCGCTGTTTCAATGCTTACGGAACCAGGGTTCATGAACCTGTGACCAAAGGTTTTATTGGAAGAGGTGATATTGCCCACCGTAAAGTTGAGCACCTGGTCTCCCAAAAGCCCCACAAGTGAAATAATGGGTCTTGCAAAACTGATGGAAAGGCTTCCCCATCGCATGCTCTTGGGAAAGGGGATGGCAAGGATCTGCTTTGCCATCATTCGTTCCAGGATAACAGGTGCGGCCTCACAACTTTCTTCTACCACTGCGGTTAAATAACGTCCCTTGCCCGTATCTGCCACCACAATGGCATCCACCTTTATTCCTGCCTTTTCGGCAAACTTTTGAGCGGCGATGGTGGGCTTGCCGTTTTCATCAAACCCCACTCGTTCAGGGGGGCCTGACAGGGTGGAGGTCTTGGAATTCTGGACCTTTGCCACATTGGCCACCATGAGGGTGAGACGCTTGGCAGTTCCCAGAATTTTTGCCTCTCCATGGTCGATGCGGGCTTTGGTGAGGGCTTTTAAAATATTGTTTTTAAATACCGTCAGTGCCGGGATAATATATCCTGCCGGAATCTCTTCACAGCCGATTTCAATTAAAAGTGTCTTCATTTTATTTTCCCTCCTTTCTCAACTGATCCTTTAACAAAGGATGGCCCATCTCTTCGCGCTGGATAAGATAGGCTTTGGAAGCGGCCCGTGCAATATCACGGATCCGTTTGATAAAGCCTGTCCGTTCCGTCACAGAAATTGCTCCCCTTGCATCCAGCAGGTTAAAGGTATGGGAACATTTGAGACCATATTCATAGGCAGGAATCACAAGCCCTTTTTCAATAATCCTGTGGGCCTCTGCCTCATATTTGGTAAACAGGTCAAAGAGAAGATCCACATCGGCTATTTCAAAGTTATAGGTGGACTGCTCCACCTCCTGCTGGTGGTAGACATCCCGATAGGTGATGGTATCGTTCCATTTGAGATCAAACACATTGTCCACCCCCTGCAGATACATGCAGATCCGCTCCAGCCCGTAGGTGAGCTCAACGGGTATGGGGTTTACCTCCACAGATCCTGTCATCTGGAAATAGGTAAACTGGCTGACTTCCATGCCGTCCAGCCATACTTCCCAGCCCAGACCCGAAGCGCCCAGGGTCGGTGATTCCCAGTCATCCTCAACAAATCGTATGTCGTGTTCCAGGGGATCAACCCCCAAAACTTTTAAAGAATCCAGGTACAATTGCTGAATATCAGGGGGAGAGGGTTTCAAGATGACCTGGTATTGATAATAATGCTGAAGTCGGTTGGGGTTTTCACCATACCGGCCGTCGGTGGGTCTTCTTGACGGCTGGACATAGGCCACCTTCCAGGGTTCAGGTCCCAGGGCTTTCAACAGGGTTGTGGGGTGGAACGTACCGGCACCCACTTCCATGTCATAGGATTGTATCAGGACACACCCCTTTTTTGCCCAGAAATTGTTCAGGTTTAAAATAACATCTTGAAAATTCATCTTACTCCCGTTTCTATATATAAGTTGGTTATAAAATTACAATACCGTTTGGATCTATCTTTGTATCCAGAAGCGCTGCGTTTTCAATGGGGTCAAGTAAGCTCTTCCATGCATCTGCCAGCTTGGAAATATTATCTTGTTCTCCAATTGCCCAGAGGCAGCCGCCCCCGCCGGCCCCGGTAAACCTTGCACCGCAATTTAATGCAACAGCCCTTTCAAACAACTTTTTACCGGTGTTGTCAAGGACCTCTGGTGTCATTCCAAGCCTCAGCCGGGTCTCCTTGACCATCAATTGCCCTGCCAGATCGAAGTTTTTAGCCTTTATTGCCAGATAAAATTCTTTTGTAATATCCACAATTTTTTCAAAAACCGCAATGGTTTTTCCTTGAATAAAGGAGTCAACCCATTGTTTATTAATATCTTTTGAGACATGTGGAATACCGCAATAGGCAACAAGGATATGATCATTAAACCCTTCCAAGTCCCTGGCAGTGTCAAAAACCTTCAATTGATTAAATTTCGGTCCAGTTTCTCCCATCTTCCATTCCCAGAGATTTGCCCCGCCAAAGGCAGCGGCGGCCTGGTCCTGAACCCCGCAGGGGACCCCTGCCACAGAAGCTTCAAGGGTGTGGGCCAGCCATACAATTTTTTCCGGCTTTATTTCTTGCCCAAGGGCTGCATAAAAGGCTGATATTAAGGCCACGGCCGCACATGAAGATCCGCCCAGGGCACTTCTCGGAGGAGAACTAGAGTTAATATGGATATGAACCCCATGGGCATTAAAAAAACTTGCCACGGCAAACATCAGTCCCATGGGATGATCAAACCGGACCTGGTCCTGCTTAACCTCAATGGATTCAAATCCCCGGGAAGATACTTTTATCCGGTTTTTGGTCCAGGGGGTGAGGGTAACAAAGGTGCGCAGGTTAAGTGCCATATTAAAACTGGCAGGATTTGTGTGGGCCAGGGGCAAATAAAAGGTAGAAATATCCAAGGTCCCGCCAAAATCCACCCGGCAGGGCACGGATGTTTCTATTGGTTTTTTTTCTAATAGTTGATTAAAATTCATCGTTCCCGTCTCAATTGTCTTAAAAATTTCAAACTCTTGAACTCCCGACCGATGTGGAAGGGAATAAAAGATTCCAAAAGGATTTCTCCTTCCTTGATGGCGAAAAGGGAAGACTTAATCCGGTCTGCCCTATGGAGATCTGCCGTATTGATCCATACAAGCTGTTTTAAGGTCCCCTTTGAAACCCCCATGCCATATCCCGATCCAGATCCAGATCCCGATCCAGATTCTGGTCCTGATTTTTTCTTCAGGCAATTGTGGCAGAGGATTCTGCCTTCCTTAAAATCGAAATAAATATTTTTTTGATGGATATCGTCCACCGGGGTGCTGCAAGTCCCACAGGCTTCAAGGTTGGGATTAAACCCGGAAATTCCCATGAACCGAATTTGAAACAAAAGACTTAGAACCTCCATTCGAATTTCAGACTGGTTTAGCATATCCAAAACAAAAAAGAGCAGGTCATATAATTCGGTTTGTTCTTTTCCCTCTTCGAGCCAGAGGTAAATCAGTTCAACCCAATAACAGGCATAGGTGGTTTTAAAAACATCATACCGGATATTGCCAAATCCGTTTTCAAGGTCGGTCTGGGCAAGAATAATCAAAGCGTCTTTATTCTTTTTGGGAAAGGTACACTGGATATGGTTGACCGAGAATAGATCCAGTGCGCCTGAAAACCGTTTCACACTTTTTTTGGCATTTTTAGCAATCACGCAAATCTTTCCCCGGGACCGGGTCAAAAAGGTAATAATATAATCGTGATCCCCATATTCAATTTTACGCAATAAAATAGCGTCTGTACAAAAATCCGACATGGGTTGCCTATATATCCAGCAGAACTTTTGCGATCATAAAATAACAATACACACTGACAATATCAATGGAAGTGGTCACAAAGGGGCCCGTGGCCACGGCAGGATCTATGTGGAATCGCTCGAAAATCAAGGGAACGGCTGATCCGACAAGTGCCGCAACCGACATGGATACCAGAATGGCAAGCCCGACGGCAAGCGCCAGTGCCCAGGAAAAGGGTTCATTTGTATATGCAAATTTTGCCACAACCCCTATCAAAGTGCCATAGGTCACCCCGAGAATACATCCCACGGCCAGTTCCTTGGTCACCACCCGGGAAAAATCCTGTAGATTGATTCGGCCCATGGCAATCCCCCGGACCACAATGGTGGAACTCTGGGTGCCGATATTTCCCCCCATGCCCATGATAACAGGAATAAAGGCGGCAAGCCCGGCAAATTTCACCAGGGAATCTTCAAACCCGCCAATGATAAAAAAAGCCGCCACCCCGCCAAGGCAACTGGCAAACAACCAGGGCAGCCGGATTCTGGTACCCTTGATAACGGTCTGGGTTTCCACGTATTCATCGCCTACTCCTGCCATTTTCAACATATCTTCAGTGGCAGCTTCATGGAGAATGTCAATGACATCATCCACCGTCACAATGCCCACCATTCGATTCTCGTCATCCACCACCGGTACGGCCAGGTAATCATAGCGGGATACCAGCCGGGCGACTTCTTCCCGGTCGGTATAGGTTTTTGCAGAGACAAGGTCGGTGGCCATGAATTCTTTCAGGGGCTTTTCCGGATGGACCACCACAAGCTGCCTCAAGGAACTGACCCCCACAAGCTTGCCATAGCTGTCAACCACATAGATGTAAAAGGGCATTTCAACATCCAGATATTGATTCTGCAAGGATTCAATGACCTGCTTGGCAGTGACATCTTCTTCCAGGGCGATAAAATCGGTAACCATTATGGAGCCAGCCGTATCCTCTCCATAACTCATCAACTGCTCGACATTGTCAGACTCTTCTTTTTGCATCTTGGCAAGAATCTGATCCGACAATTCTTCATCTAAAAGACCCAAGAGCTCTGCGGCATCATCGGAGGGCATGTGATTAAAAATCACTACCAATTTTTCTATTTCGATATTTTTAACGAACTCAAGGAAAATGGGCTCGTCTAACTTTGAAAAAAGGATACCAATTTGTTCCGGGTCCTTGATGAGCTGAAATAAATTTTGTCGATTAAGGGTTGAAAGCTCATCAAAAACAATGGAAAGATCCGCCATATGGGTCTTGTTGATAATATTTATCAATTGCTTGGTTGCCCCGCGGCGCAACAACCTTTTTATGCTGACCGTCAAAATCAGTATCTGTTCATTTCGCATTGTTTTCCCCTGATAGGTGAATTCTGGTCATGTATCACAGCATATTTTTGATATGGGCATGTGTCTTTAAAGATTCAATCCATTCTTTAAACCGCTTTTCCGCCTGCTCTTTGTATAAAATATTTTCGATCTGATCCCGGGCCTGGTCAAGGGTTTTATTTCCTTCCATAAGAATATCTTCCACAAAGAGAATCTGATATCCCTGGCCCACATAAAGAACAGAGGTATGATCCCCTTTTCCCAGGGCCTGTAGACTTATTTTGATCTCTTCGCTAAAATTATTAATATCAAAGGCCCCCAGATCACCACCGTCTGCTGCGTTGCTGGCAATAGAATGTTCCTTTGCCAATTTTTTAAAAGAGGACAGGTTGCCTATCTTTGGTTCAATTGCCGCAAGATCGGCTTTAGCGTCCATAAGGATATTTCGCAAATGATATTTTTTAACCCCTGTAAAGGCATCCAAGTGGGAATCATAATATGTTTTAATATCAGTATCCGTAATAATTACCTGGGACCTGACTGCCCTGCTGATCAGCCTGGATTGAAGAATTTCTTTCTTCATTTTTGACTGATAATCCTTCAAGGTGAGCCCGTCAGCTGCCAGGGCCGCCTCAAGTTCTTCCGGGTCCATTTTATTGGTTGTCATAAAATTATGAATAGCAGAATCAACATCTTCCTTGGATACCACAATATTATATTTGACAGCCTCCTGAGAACTAAGAGATCTGTCAATCAATTGTTGAAGCACATCTCTTTTAAGGGTTTGGATCAATTCTTGTTTTTTTTCACTGGAATTTTCCGAGGCGTCTATATTGTGTTTATAAGGAAGGATTGCCTTGTTGAGGTCACTGAGGGTAATGATCTCATTGTTGACAACTGCCACAATGCGGTCCACAACTTCAGCAGAAGCAATTGTGCAAATCCCGATGGCCAGTATCAACAATATCCCTATTTTTGTTTTTTTAATCATTTATCTGTCCTTTATTATTTTCCATTTTTATCAAAAACCGGGCCAGGGCCGTCTTGTTAATATCGATAGGATATTGTTTTTTCAACTCCATGATCCATTGGTCGTAATATTCCTGGCTTTTTTCATTTCGAAGATGGGATACCAGTTTCTTTTCATCTGAAACAGCTTCCTGTAGTCGGTGCCGGTTGTAAAAGGAGACAACATCTTCGGGTAAAATTTCAACTTTGTCCTTGAGTTCCTGTTGGATAAATTTGTCGATGACCAGATTGTTTTTAAGGTTTGTTTTCCAATAGGGGTATGAAATAGCATTTTCCAACAGCATTTGTTCAAAACTGTCTTCGGGGTAGTCTTCCCGGTAAAAAGATTCTTTGGCAGCCAGTTCCGAATCACTTACCAGAATATTGCTGTCATGGGCAGCAGCAAGCAGGACGCTTTCCTCGGACAAAATAGAAACAAGATCAAATACCAGTCGATTGTATTTTATTGGATTTTTGTTATAATCATAGGGATAGGCCGAAAGTTTCAGATCAAGTTCTTCGGCAAATTCCACTGGAAGAAGCGTAATCGACCCTGTCTTTATCAGATAATCAGGTGCGGAAGTATCGGGCGGTTCCGTGCAGCCGAAAGTTGCCAATAAAAGCAGCCCCCAGAGAAAAAAAATAAAAATTCGAATTCGATACAGACCCGGCATGCAAGCCTTCCCCTTTAATCTATGTTAAAAAACCACGTTCCCAATAAGGGGGGAACTTTAGCACTCCAGACATTTTTTCGCAAGTCAATTTGGTTGACAATTTTTCATGAAAAAAAGTGGCAGGCCGTCAAATGGGAAGGGTCAGTTTCATTGACAAAAAGCGGGGGTTCTGTTCTCTTACAAATTTCTTGTACATAGCTGCACCGGGTGTTGAAACGACATCCAGGAGGGGGATTTTCAACCGAAGGCACCTCCCCTTTTAAAAGTATTCGTTTTTTATCTGATGTTGGGTCAGGCTTCGGGATAGCAGACAACAAGGCTTTTGTGTAGGGGTGACAGGGGTGGTTATATATGGTTTGTGCCTCGCCGATTTCAACGATTTTCCCCAGATACATCACGGCTATCCTGTCTGAAATATGTCGAACAACAGACAAATCATGGGAGATAAAAATATAGGTCAATCCCATTCGTTCCTGAAGTTCCAGCAAAAGGTTTAAAATCTTGGACTGGACAGAGACATCCAGGGCAGATACAGGTTCATCACAGACGATGATATCGGGTTCCATGCTGATGGCCCTGGCAATGCCGATCCTCTGGCGCTGTCCTCCGGAAAACTCATGGGGGTATTTTGACAGGGCATCGGGTAAAAGCCCCACCTGTTCGATCAAGGTGCCGATGACTGTGTCAAGATCATCCCCTGCATGTCCATGGATTCGATATTTTTCCTCCAGCGTCTGACCCACGGTCTGCCGGGGATCCAGGGACTCAAAGGGATCTTGAAAAATCATCTGGAGGTTTAAGGCAAGCTTTCGCCTCTGGGTAGAATTGAGTTTGGAAACCCTCTGACCACAGGCGACCACTTCGCCATGGGTGAAATCATACATCCCCATGACACACCGTCCCAGAGTCGTTTTACCACAGCCGGACTCGCCAACGATCCCAAGGGTTTCGCCTTTGTTCACCGTAAAGGAAACATCATCCACCGCATATACCCATCCGGTACGGCGAAGGAATACCCCGCCGGTTACCGGAAAATATTTTTTTAAATTTTTAACCTCAATTATGGGCATAGTGTTTCCTTGTCATTGATAAATTTTGGGATGTTCGCCCAGCCAAAAGCAAGGAATTATATACCATGTTCCGTCCCGTAAAAAAACAAATAACCTGAAGGTTACAAAAAATAGGGGGTTACAATATTTGGACACCCGATCAATTTTTAATTGAATTTCTAACCGAACAATAATAAGCTGGCCTTTATTTTTTTATAAACTGCCATAGTTTTCTAATGCCGTTTAAGGATATACCCTTTATGGAATCAAAAAAAGAAGTCATCATCATCGGCGGAGGTGTCATCGGCCTGGCCTGTGCCCACTATTTACTCGAACAAGGCGCAAGCGTCAGAATCATTGAACGGGATGGAATCGGTGATGGTGCCTCCCATGGCAACTGCGGCCTGCTCTATTTCTCAGATTTGATCCCCCTGTGTGCCCCGGGAGCGGTCAGCCATGAAATTTACCGGGCTCTTTGCGGCACCTCCCCCCTTTATATCAAACCCACTCTGGACTTCACACTTTTCACCTGGTTATTAAAATTTGCTGCGCGATGCCGCCCCCGAACAATGCTTCGCACAGCCACACAAAAAAATGAAATACTCCATTATTCCATTGGCCTGTTTGAACAGCTGCTGGCACTTCCGGACCTGGGATGCGATTTTGAACGAACCGGCATTTTAACCATTTGCAACGATCCCAAAAATTTGAATAATTTGAAGGGGAAAAATGATTTTCTAAAGCCGTTTGGCATTGGGTACACACCTCTTGATCGTGACCAGCTGCTGGAACTGGAACCGGCCTTAAAACCAAGTATTGCAGGCGGCTGGCATAGTACGTTTGACTGGCATTTACGGCCGGACATGCTCATGACCGCCTGGAGACAAAACCTGACCCGACGCGGCCTGATTATTGAAGAACATGCAAAACTGCTTGATTTTGAAATCTCGGGCAATACCATTACCCATGCGAATACGGTACAAGGAAAATTTGCGGCAGATACCTTTATACTGGCCACCGGCGCCTGGGCGCCTAGGACAGCCAAACAACTGGGATTGCACCTGCCGGTTCAGCCCGGAAAAGGATACAGCATTACCATGGAACGGCCCGGGATCTGCCCGGGTATGCCCTGTTTCCTCTACGAAAAAAACATGGTGGTTACCCCCTGGACGAGTGGATACCGCTTGGGCGGCACCATGGAGTTTTCAGGATACAGCACCACCTTAAATACCCGTCGCCTGTCAAAGCTTATCAATGGTGCGACCCAATACTTGAAGGATCCAACAGGGCATCCGGTCATTGAGGAATGGGCAGGCTTGAGACCCATGACCTACGATGATATGCCCATCATAGACCGATCCCCCGTACAGGAAAACCTGATCATTGCAACGGGCCACGGCATGCTCGGATTGACCTTGGCAACGGGAACCGGAAAAATTGTGGCAGACATGGTATACGACAAGACCCCGGATATTAATATAGGCCCCTTTGGCCTTGACCGATTTTAACCCATAAAGAAAGGGTTTTGCTGCAATAGTATGTAGCAAAACCCTCGCTTAAAAAATATGCTGAAAATTTTTATTATTGTACGGTCACATTTACTGCCGCCGGTCCTTTCTGACCGTCCTCAACATCAAAAGTCACCCGATCTCCCTCACTCAATGATTTAAAACCAGAAGCGTTAATACCAGAGTGATGAACAAATACGTCCGGACCATCTTCTTGTTCGATAAATCCATAACCCTTTGAATCATTAAACCATTTTACAATCCCATTTGCCATTGTGACGCTCTCCTTACTTTAGGTAAATAATAGTAGTTTCAAACCTCAGGTTCTGCCACTTCAACAAATGGGTCTATCCTTTAGAACGAAACTTAAAAGCCCTTCTCCATTGACTTTTCTGTATATTATTAACTTTTATTTAAAAATCAAGTGTTTTTTTAAAAAAGTTCATTTTTTATTAGAATTGAGTAGTTAAACAAAATGACAAGAGGCTGTTCTCTGGTTTCCAGTGGACCGCTCCAAAGGGGAATTCTGCCGGCAGATTTCCTCAACCAGTGGGCATCTGTCTGCAAACCTACAGCCCGTTGGCATATTCAGTAAAGAGGGGACACTTCCCTTTATGGTGGGCAAAATGGTTTTAGGTTTCTTTGCACGGGAAGGAATGGAGGTTAGAAGACCCTTCGTATAGGGATGCAGGGGATTTTTAAATAAATCCGTCACAGTGGCTGTTTCCGCAATTCTCCCGGCATACATCACCACCGCCTGGTCACAGTTTTCAGCAATAACCCCCAGATCATGGGTGATCAGGATAACCGACATGCCGGTTTGAACCTGCAGGGCTTTGATCAGGTCCAAAATTTGGGCCTGAACCGTCACATCAAGGGCTGTGGTGGGTTCATCGGCAATGAGGATATCTGGTTCACAGGCAAGGGCCATGGCAATCATTACCCGCTGCCGCATCCCCCCGGACAATTGATGGGGATATTTTTTCATGACCTGGACAGGATCCGCAATTCCCACTCGCGCAAGCATTTGAACCGACCGGTTTTCCATATCCGAGGAGGTCATTTGGGGAAAATGCAGCTGATAGACTTCAACCAGCTGTCGCCCCACTGCATGGACCGGGTTTAAGGCCGTCATGGGCTCCTGGAATATCATCGCTATTTTTTTTCCCCGGATCTTCTGCATTTGTTCAATGGGCAGATCCAGAAGATTTTGATCCTTAAACCAGATTTTACCTGAAACAATGCGGGAGACAGGTTTGGGAAGCAGGCGCAGAATACTCAGGGCGGTGACAGATTTTCCGCATCCCGATTCCCCTACAATTCCCAGAATACTTCCCTGATTCATGGTAAAACTGATGTCATCCACTGCATGGATGGGTCCCTGCTCCGTATCAAAGGCCACCACCAAATTTTCCAGCCGCAATATACTCACTTTGCTCTTTTCAGATGTCGTTTGATTCAATTTCTTTTCCTGCCTTCTTTTCCCTGCATTAATTGACAACTTTAATTTTAAATTGCTCATCCACAATGATTTTGGGTTCAAACCCGATTCCCTGGTCCATGGCCTCCAGGGTTTGCTCCCGGATTTTTCTGTCAATCCAGAAAAGTCCCCCCACTGTGGAAGAAAAAGGATCAAACAGACCTTCGGACAATTTGGTGCCATGGAAGTCGGGCAACTGCAACCATCGCCAATATCCTACTCTCACATAGGGCATCATAAAGGTGGGAACGAAGGCGGCGATGTCATGGATTTTATTTTGAATCACAAGGGACAAGCGGACACGCTCCAGTTCATCCAGGCTGGCCCTGTATTGGTCAATCAATGCATCCAGTTCCGGGTCATCTGTATTGGTAATATTATTGGTTTGGGATTTGTGGGCATTATCCGAATGCCACCCCTGCCAATAGGAGGGTCTTGAATTGGTGCTCCAGCCCATCCAGGCCACATCATGTTTCTTTTCAAGAATTTTCTTAAAGGTGGCAGTGGAATCCAATTTTTCCAGGTCAAGCTCAATCCCGGCCTTTAGTGCCTCTTCTTTGAGGACCACAAGCCTGGGCATATATTCCTCAAACCCATAGGTGACGGTTACAGAAAATCGCTGGCCATCTTTTTGCCAGACACCGTCACTGCCCCGTTTCCAACCGGCTTCCCCCATGAGGGACTCCACTCGTCCAATATCATATGTCCTGGGGACGATGGTATAATCCGTGTATTTTCCATATCCGACAAAGGCCTGGGCAAGCCTGAGATAATCACCTCTGAGCACCTTATCAATGACCTTTTCAACGTTCATGGCATGGGCAAAGGCCTCTCGCACCCGCTTGTCTTTGAAAATTTCCTTATCCTGGTTGAGCCACATTCCATGGGAAGGCCGCTGGAGATCATTGTAAAAGCAGATGCGGTTCACATACCCATTTTCAAATACACGGGTCTTTGTTTTATCATGCCAGTATTTGGGCAGGCTCAGACCAAAGGCATCAATGCGGCCTTTTTTAAAATGCTCCCACTGAAGATTAAAATCCCGAATGACCGTATAGAGGACATAATCCACATTAAACCGGTTTTGAAAATAGCGGTTCTTCCTGGCCCACCAGTCTGTTTTTCGTTTGAATTTGATAAACCGGCCTTTTTTAAATTCCTGAATCTGATAGGCACCGGTATTGGGAACAACAGCCC
Organism: Desulfoconvexum algidum; assembly: GCF_055382125.1. Lineage (NCBI taxonomy): Bacteria > Pseudomonadati > Thermodesulfobacteriota > Desulfobacteria > Desulfobacterales > Desulfobacteraceae > Desulfoconvexum > Desulfoconvexum algidum. Next base: position 3,334,793 of record NZ_AP042394.1, read on the forward strand.
AATTATTATCCTGAATAAATTGGGCTGTCAGGGGATCAAAAAAATGTTCGGGCGTGGGAGAAATTCCCAGTTTTAAATGCAGGTCCGGAACCGCCTTGGTGCTCGTTACCCCAATGGTGTAATCATCAAACACCCTCACAGACTCAATTTCCTTGGCATAATAATCGTTGTACCAGGGGGCAATGATATGCTCGGAGCGCATAAAGGTCAGGGTATAAACATAATCCCAGGCCGTGACCGGAATCCCGTCCGACCATTTTGCCTTTGGGTCCAGTTTGAAATACATGGTTTTTTTGTCTTTCCCAAATGCCCAGTGGGTGGCAAGTTCTGGAATGATGTTTTCCGTATTGGGATGGATATTGATCAAAGACAGCTGATTGTCCAGAATCGCCCCCCGAAATGATCCGTTTGAATCGGGCCCCACCACGCGGAAGGTCATGGGAAAGCTCAGAAGGGCTGATCGGAAGGTTCCTCCTTTTTTAGCATCCGAAGAAGCAAAAACAGGATCAGCCTCATTGGTCAGCCACTCAATATTCTCGGGTAATTTTTCATATACGCGTTTCTTTGGCGCCATAGCGACAGGTTTAGGGCCTATTTCCTGGTTTTCTCTATTTTCCGGGCTGTTACACCCAGAGCAGCAGATCAAAACCAGGACAACTATCAGAACTATACAAAAATGAAACCTTTGGTTTACGCGCATTTTCTCTCCATATTTTATCAGAACACCCAGCATCACCAAGGTTTTTTCCGGTGCAACTTTTCTCATGAGTATTGACAAACCATATCAAATTCCCAAACCAATGATCAATGTTTCTTTTTTAAATTGCTAAAATCAAATTGACAGGGAAGGCTATAAAATCTTGACCCCATAGATGTAATATAATAGCATAGATACCTGAATATGGAACAATATAGGGACCATTGCACAGAGATATGATTATAATATAATATTTTCAAGGATACATAAGTTCATATGGATATTGCCTCTTTTATCGGTATTATTTCCGGCTTATCATTGATAATTTCCGCCATCTTCCTTGGGGGGAATATTTACAACTTCATCAATGTCCCGGGTCTCATGATTGTCTTTGGAGGAACCCTTGCCACCACATTGATCACCTTCCAGTTCAGGGATGTATTTGCCGCCTTTAATGCCGCTTATTTTGTTTTTTCAAAAGACAAGGAGGATCCCAACGATGCCGTGGCCACCATGATTCGCCTCAGCCGCATCAGCCGGAGCCAGGGTCTTTTAAACCTGGCAAAATTTAAAACAAAATCTCTGTTCTTAAAAAAAGCCTGTGGGTTATTGGCCGACGGATCTTCAGAAGAGGTCATCCGGGCTGCCCTTACCACAGAGATCCAATCCCTTCAGATGCGCCATTTTATTGTACAGGATGTATTCCGGAAAATGGGAATTTATGCCCCGGCCTTTGGCATGCTCGGCACATTAATCGGCCTTGTCCAGATGCTCAGTAAGCTCCAGGATCCTGCCAATATCGGTCCTGCCATGGCAACCGCATTATTGACCACCTTTTATGGCTCCTTGTTGTCCACCCTGTTTTTTCTCCCCATAGCAGGCAAACTCAGATCCAGAACCGTTCAAGAAATTATCCATCTTGAAATTATCCGGGAAGGAGCCATCTCCATCATCAACGACAACAACCCGGTTATTATCTATGAGAAATTGTCCAGCTTTATTTCTTCCAGACGACGCAAACCCATGAATCAGATGGGAAAAAAGCTTAAACAATGAAAGACACCTCCTATAACAGCTCATTTATCACCTATGATGATGATGCGACCTGGCTTATTACCTATGCGGATCTGATGACCATCCTACTGGTCTTTTTCGTTCTGCTCTACTCTCTTGCTTTTTTTGAGAAAGAAAAATATGAATCAAGGGTTGAAGTCATGACGCGCCAGCTACAACAAGACCAGGAACCCAAAGGGTCCATGGAAATGTTCAACCTGTCGGGTAATCTGGACCCCAAAATCAGCCTTGAAGATTTTACAGGCCTTCGATCACGGGAAACAGCCCTGTTTAAAAAAATTAACAAGATGGCCCGAAAATCCGACCAGCACAAAAAGATCACCACTCTTTCCAGAAATGGAAAAATCATGATCATCATATCCGGAGAGGCGCTGTTCAGTTCCGGCTCAGCCAGCTTTAATGCCAATGCCTTGCCAAGTTTTGATCAAATGATACAAATATTTGATGAGTATCCCGAATACACCATCAATATTAAAGGGCATACAGATAATATCCCCATTTCAACCCCGGCCTTTCCCTCCAACTGGGAATTGTCTGCCATACGGGCCACAACGGTTTTAAAATACCTGATCTCAAAGGGAATCAGCCCCCAGCGACTTACCGCCACTGGATACGCAGATATCATGCCCCTGGTTCCCAATACCACGGATATTAATAGAAACAAAAACAGGAGGGTCGAATTTGTTCTGGAAAAAACCGAAACAAACTACTGATATCCGAGACCCACTGGAAATAGAAGACCAGCGGGAAACCTTTCGTTATATTTTCAAAGGAGACCTTGGTTTTTCCATGGACTTCAAACAAAAACCGGTACAAGTAATCAATATCAGTGCCGGGGGTATGTCCTTTAGAGATGAGGGATTTACACGATATGATGTTGATCAGATAACCCTTGTTCTTGATATACCCAATTACAGGGGAGAACCCTTTTTTTCAGCCCAGCTCAGAATCCTGGACATCTCCAGCCAGGGCATTTGTCATTGTATTTTTGAAAATTGCACCATTGAAAAGTACGAGATACTCCACAAATATGTGCTTGAAATGCAGAAAAAAGAGATGATAACCAAGTTCAGAAACCAAATGATCAAAAAACAAATGACCAGAAAATAAATGATCAGAAAACAAATGCAATGATCCTTCACATTGACATGGACGCTTTTTTTGCTGCCATTGAACAAAGGGACAACTTAAGTCTTCGAAATAAACCCATCATTGTGGCAGGTAATTCAAAACGAAGCGTCGTGGCCACTGCCAGCTATGAGGCCCGAAAATTTGGGATTCATTCTGCCATGCCGGTTTTTCAGGCCAAACAACGCTGCCCCGAGATTTTCATTGTTCCGGGCAACCGGCATAAATATGCAGCAGAATCCCAAAAAATCATGAACATCATTTCCGGCTTTTCTCCTCTTATGGAACAGGTATCCATTGATGAAGCCTATGTGGATATCCGTGGATGTGAGAAATTATTCGGTCCTCCCGAAGAAATGGCCCAAAAAATCAAGGCAGCCATATTCAAAGCGGTTTCTCTAACTTGTTCAATTGGGATTGCACCGGTCAAATTTTTGGCCAAGATTGCCTCTGACATGGATAAACCCAACGGCATTACCCTTATTCCCCAAGATAAAATGGACACCTTTATTGCCACCCTGCCCATTGCCAAGGTTCCCGGGGTGGGCAAACAAGCCATGAAACTGATGGAGACTTTAAAAATTGTGACCCTGGGAGACATTCACAAACATGACCCTGATTTGCTGAACAAAAAATTGGGTAAAATGGGAAACAGGCTTTATGAACTGTCCCAGGGGATTGACATAGCCCAGGTGGAAAACAATCATACCCGCAAATCAATTTCCAGCGAGACAACCCTCGACCAGGATATTTGTGATATCAATAGTGCCAGACAAGTATTATTGTCCCTCGCCCAACGGGTGGGCCGGGATTTGCGGAAAAAAAAATGGGCCTGCCGCATCGTTTCTATCAAGATTAAATTTTCAGACTTCACCCAGATTACCCGGAGCAAAAAAATCGAACCTTGGATTTATTCTTCTGCTGCCATTTTCAATGAAGCCCTTTCCCTGTATGAGCAGGTGGTGTTAAAGAAAAAAATCCGGCTGTTGGGCGTGGGGGTTTCCCATTTCAGAGAAAAAAATGCACCCATTCAGATGGAGTTGCTCAGCGCGCCCGGTGAACAGCAAAAAAAACAATGGGAATCCGTTGACATGGCAGTGGATTCCATCATGGAAAAATTTGGATCTGATATGGTAAAAAAAGCCTCGTTAGCAACTCCAACCCGAAAAAAACCTAAATAAACAAGAAAAATAAACAAGAAAAATAAACAAGAAAAATAACGGAACAATTAGGGTTGATATCCTTTATATTTTTTAGAATCCCAACTCTTCATTCACAAGAATAATTTTTATCCGACCCTTTAAAAAACATTTTTCCGTAATGCTCCAATAATTACAAATTCTGTCGGGACTTGCACAATCCTGGCAAACGCCTGTTTTTGCACAAGGGGTTTTTTTATTCAGATTTATTGCATTAACCGGGGCTGCATAATTTTTAATCCGGAACATGGCATCTTCAAGATCACAGCAAAGTTTATTCCTTCCGACAATCAAAAGAACATTTTTAGGTCCCCACGTGATGGCTGCCACCCGGTTCCCGATCATATCCAGGTTGACCAAATGTCCAGCTTCGGTAATGGCATTGGTGCCCGTGACAAACAAATCCACCATGAGCGATTTGCGTCGACGTTCCAGCATTTCCTCCATGGACAGGCTCTTGTCAAAGGTATTAATCACCTCAAGGTCCTTGTTACTGTTCAGGGCATGGAAAAGACCCGTGCTGATAAAAGACATGGAACCGCCCCAGGAAACACTTTTGATATCAAGTTTAGGGATAATCTGATCCAATGCAATATCTTTGGCCGCTTGAGCTGTCTGGGCTATAAACACCTCAAACTTATTATTTTCCAAATTTTCTTTAACTGCTTCAAGTTTTAAATTCCAATAGGTATCAATAGGGCTTGTTTTAACGGAATCCGTCATATGAATTTTCCTTAAAATTAAATGTTAATCTCTTTTAAACTCAATTTATACCTATTTTTGCCTTTGCCTTGCAATGATTATTTCTATTTCATAGACGACGAATTCCAAGGAATAATTTAAATATTAATTTCATCCTGCCCTAAAACCATTTTTTTTCTAAGAACGGCTTTATTTTCTTAACGATTTCGTTTCATACCGGGTTTAAAACCATCAAACCATGTTTACTAAGCAAATTTCTCATATTTATAGTGTGTTAACCCTTTTATGCCATTATGATATGGCCGATTTTTCCTTTTTTTAAAGCTATTAGGTCAAAAGAAATTGTGAATAAACCAAATTTTTCTATTGACTTAAATTTAAGATCTTAATATTGATTTAGGTACAATATAAATTGTATTCACTAAATAACTGCGATTTTCCTTCTCACTTAGTAGCACGTTGTTCACTCCTGCCCTGGTTTTTACAGTCTTAACTTAAGAAAAAAAGCTGACCAAGCGCATTAAGCATTTTTTAAAGTAATATAACCAAATTCGAGTTTCATATTAACATCATTTTTTATGGGAAAAGGAGGTGGTACAGCTTTATTATTTATCTGAAAAATATTTATAATTTCAAATAGTTAATAATATAACCCCCCAAAGGAGATGACCAATGAGTAAAAAAGAAGTTGTCGAAACCACAGAGGCTCAAATCGCCGTCCACTGGAAAGAAGAAGAACTCTATTATCCGTCAACAAAATTTATAGGCCAGGCCAACCTGACAGATCCGGATATTTTTGATCGGTTCAGTTTGGACAACTTCCCGGATTGTTTCACAGAATTTGCAGATCTGCTCACCTGGTATAAATCCTGGGATGAAGTTTTAGATTCCAGTGATATCCCCTGTTACAAATGGTTTAAGGGCGGTAAGATCAATGCCAGTTACAATTGTATCGACCGTCATCTGAAAGACAATAAAAATAAAACCGCCATCCACTTTGTCCCAGAACTCGAAGAAGAAAGAGTCGACCATATCACCTACCAGGAACTCTATGTCAGGGTCAATGAGTTTGCCTCTTTGCTCAAAAATTTTGCCGGACTCAAACGGGGAGACCGTGTCACCATCCACATGCCCATGTCAGCCGAGCTGCCCATTACCATGCTGGCCTGTGCAAGACTTGGGGTCATCCATTCTGTGGTATTCGGTGGATTCTCCGCTTCCGCCTGTGCCGACCGGATCGTGGATTCCAATTCACGGGTGCTCATTACCATGGATGCCTATTACCGGTCAGGAAAGCTTCTCAACCACAAACAACACGCCGATGATGCGGCAAGAATATCAGCCGAACAGGGCCAGGTAGTTGACAAGGTTCTCGTGTGGCAGCGGTACCCCGGCAAATATTCCGCAGATACCCCCATGGTTGACGGACGGGATGTCTTTGTCAACGAAGAATTAAAGAATCATTACGGCGCTCGGATTGAACCAGAACAAATGCTGTCCGAAGATCCCTTGTTTTTAATGTATACCAGCGGCACCACGGGAAAACCCAAGGGTTGTCAGCACGGCACCGGCGGCTATCTTGCCTATGTGACGGCCATGTCCAAATATATTCAGGATATTCACCCCGAAGATGTGTATTGGTGTATGGCGGATATCGGCTGGATCACCGGCCATTCCTTCATTGTATACGGACCGCTCGCCCTGTGTGCCTCTTCGGTTATTTACGAGGGCGTCCCCACCTATCCCGATGCAGGCCGCTCCTGGAGGATTGCCCAGGACCTGGATATCAACATTTTCCACACCGCCCCCACCGCCATCCGCGCCCTGAGAAAACTGGGACCGGACGAACCCGCCAAGTACAATTACCACTTTAAACATATGACCACGGTGGGAGAACCCATCGAACCCGCCGTTTGGAAATGGTATGAATCTGCTGTGGGCAAAGGGGAAGCTGCTATTGTCGACACCTGGTGGCAGACGGAAACGGGTGGATTTCTCTGCAGCACAGTCCCTGGCATCCAACCCATGAAACCGGGCAGTGCAGGTCCGGGTGTACCCGGCATCCATCCCTTTATCCTGGATTCAGACGCCAAAGAGATCAAAGAAGTCGGAATTGCCGGTAATATCTGCATCCAGAACCCATGGCCCGGTATGTTCCAGACCATATGGGGGGATCGCCAGCGATTTGTGGACACCTATTTTACCGATATCTGCAGAGATACTTCAAGCAAGGATTGGAGAGACTGGCCCTATCTGGCAGGCGATGCCGCCACCATGGGAGAGGACGGTTATTTCAGGATCCTCGGACGAATTGATGATGTGATCAATGTATCCGGTCACAGGCTTGGCACCAAAGAAATTGAGTCTGCAGCGCTTGTGGTGGATGAAGTGGCTGAAGCTGCCGTTGTGCCCGTGGCCCACGAAATCAAAGGCAAGGAACCAGATCTTTACGTTGCCCTTAAAACAGGGGTTGATCCCACGGAAGCCCTGGCCCGAAAAATTTCCGATGCCATCTGTGAACAAATCGGTAAAATTGCCAAACCCAGAAAGGTTTGGCTGGTGCCGGATATGCCAAAAACCCGTTCCGGTAAGATCATGAGACGGGTATTGGGCGCTATTTCTAATAGAGGCGACGTGGGTAATGTCATGACCCTGGCCAACCCGGAAATTGTTGAAGAAATTAGAACCATGGTTCAAGACAAATAATTCACGCTGATCTAATTTGAGGAGAGATTCATGTCCAATTTGTATGCTGAAGCCCATGAAAAATCAATCCAGGACCCGGAAGGGTTCTGGGGTCCCATTGCAGAAGACTGTTTCTGGTATAAACGCTGGGATAAGGTGCTGGATGATTCCAACAAACCTTTTTATCTTTGGTTTACCGGCGCACAGACCAATACCTGCTACAATGCGGTTGATCTTCATGTGGAGAACGGCCTTGGGGAACAGATGGCCATTATCTATGACAGTCCGGTCACAGACACCATTAAAAAATATACCTATAACGATCTGAAAGAACAGGTTTCCTTGTTTGCAGGGGCCCTTGCCGCCAAAGGCGTGGCAAAAGGTGACAGGGTACTGATCTACATGCCCATGATACCCGAGGCCGCTTTCGCCATGCTGGCATGCGCCAGGATCGGTGCGGTTCATTCGGTGGTCTTTGGCGGATTTGCCCCCAATGAACTGGCAACAAGAATCAATGACGCCAAACCCAAGGTCATTGTGTCTGCCTCCTGCGGCATAGAGGTGAAACGGGTGATTGAATATAAACCCATGCTGGACGAAGCCATCGACATTTCCACAGAAAAGCCGCAAGCCTGCATCATCTTTCAGCGTCCCCAGGCAAAGGCCGCCATGATAGACGGCCGGGATTTTGACTGGGCAGATGTCATGGACGAGGCAGCCCCCCACGATTGTGTACCGGTTATGGCAACCGATCCTTTGTATATTCTCTATACTTCCGGTACTACGGGCGAGCCAAAGGGGATTGTAAGGGACAACGGCGGCCATATGGTGGCATTGAAATGGAGTATGAGTGCCATTTACGGGGTGAACCAGGGGGATGTTTACTGGGCCGCCTCGGACATCGGATGGGTGGTGGGTCATTCCTATATTGTCTACGCGCCGCTGTTAAAAGGGTGCACCACCATCATCTTTGAAGGCAAACCCGTGGGCACCCCGGATGCGTCGGTTTTCTGGAGAATCATTGAAGAACACAAGGTAAAAACCATGTTTACAGCTCCTACGGCCTTCAGAGCCATTAAACGGGAAGATCCACAAGCCAAACTCATGGGTAATTTTGACCTTTCACAATTCAAATATCTTTTCCTGGCCGGGGAAAGAACAGATCCAGATACCCTGTCCTGGGCGGAAAACTCTCTAAAAATACCGGTAATAGACCATTGGTGGCAGACGGAAACTGGTTGGGCCATTGCCGCCAACTGCGTCGGGCTTCATCAGTTTAAGGTTAAACCCGGCTCCCCCACCAAGGCTGCCCCCGGTTGGGACATGGCGGTTCTGGATGGGGATGGGAAACCGGTAGCAAAGGGAGATATCGGGGCCATTGTGGCCAAATTGCCCTTACCGCCGGGAACGCTTCCCACCCTGTGGCATAATGATGAACGGTATAAATCCGCCTATCTGTCCGCCTTCCCGGGATATTATGAAACTTCCGATGCCGGGTATATTGATGAAGACGGCTATGTGTTTGTCATGGCAAGAACCGATGACATTATTAACGTGGCCGGCCACAGGCTGTCCACAGGCGCCATGGAAGAGGCCATCGCAGGGCACCCCGATGTGGCGGAATGTGCGGTCATGGGGGTAGAAGATCAGCTCAAAGGCCAGGTTCCCCTAGGGATGCTGGTTCTCAACGCAGGCGTGGACAGAGATGAAGCCGATGTGGTCAAGGAAGTGATCCAACGAGTCCGGGACCAGATAGGACCGGTTGCTGCCTTTAAAACCGCCACCGTGGTGAAACGGCTTCCCAAAACAAGATCCGGAAAAATTTTACGGGGAACCATGCGGTCCATTGCAGATCAAAAAGAATATAAAGTACCGGCAACAATAGATGATTATGCCATTCTGGATGAAATAGAAGCATCCTTGGGTAAGATCGGATATGGCAAAAAAGCATAAGGTTTGTTCATATAAAACTATATAAATTTAAAGGAGGTGGTGTGGTATGCCCTGATGTCCCTGTTACGAAGATAATTACAGGAAAATCCGATCAACTCAATAAAAGATGATTTAGGAGGAAAATTTTATGGATTCAAAAGTAATGTGGGTGTGGGGATTATTGATAATATACATAGTTTATTGTTTCTGGTGGGGGTTAAAAGGTTTCTTTTCTGAAAAAACCGCATCAGGTTACGGGATTGCAGGTCGTTCCATTCCCTTTATCGCATTTTTGATGGCTGCCACGGCCGCCTCTTTTTCCGGCTGGACATTTGTCGGGCATCCGGGTTTGATCTGGAAGGTAGGGCTGGTATATGCCTTTGCCTCTTTCTATGTATTGACCATTCCCATTACCGGTGCCTTTTTTGCCAAAAGAAACTGGCTCATGGGAAAACGCTACGGGTTTATCACCCCCGGCGATATGTTTGCCTATTACTATAACAACGAACTGGTTCGGTGGCTTACGGTTCTGGCAGCCCTGTTATACTCCATATTTTATTCAGGCATCCAGCTGATTGCCGCATCAAAACTTTTTTACTGGGTGGCTGGCGTGCCTCCGACCATCGGGCTTATCTTCATGGCCTTTATTGTTTGGTTCTATGTGGTCACCGGCGGGTTGAAAGCCAGCACCTGGGTAGGTGTTCTCCAATTTTTGCTCCTGGTCGGCGGTATTTTCTTGTTGGGGCTTTATGTTATCAAGTCCCCCATCATCGGCGGATGGTCCGGCATGACCGCTTCTTTAAAAACACTTGATCCCAAATTAAGCCAGGTTCCCGGGCTGATCCACTTTGGCATTGGCGGCGGGTGGACAGCGGTGATGATCCTCACCTATATGTTTGCCCTCATGGGGATTCAGTCATCTCCTGCCTTTATTCTCTGGAACTTTGGTATTAAATCTCCCAAACCCCTGGCCTGGCAGCAGGTTTTCATGTCCACCTTTGTGGTCGGTCTCTGCCTGTTCTTCTTTTCCGCCTTCCAGGGCATGGGAGCTAAAATACTTGAAATGTCCGGTGAAATGATCATTGCCAACAACGGCGATGTGGTTCCCAAATTGATGACAAAATTTTTGCCAGGCCCAGTTCTCGGTCTTGTATTTCTCGGCGCCATTGCGGCCATTCACTCCACTTCGGCTCCTTATATCGGAACTGGCGGCACCATCCTCCAGCGTGATGTATGGTGGCGGTATGTTAGAAAACAGGGTGGATCCCATTCAGAACAGATCTGGACCAACCGGGTATTTGCCACATTGCTGACATTGGCCGCGGTTGTGGTCAGCCTGACATCATCGGATGCCATTGTTATGATCGGCGGGTTTGCCACCACATTCGGCACCATTATGTACCTGATGCTCGTGGGTGTTCACTGGGGATTTAAATTTCCGAGCACAGGGGCCGCTCTGGGTCTTTTGGCCGGGATTGTTGTTAATATGCTCACCTACTTTGTCTGGAAATACCCGCTGTCCATGCATACCGCCTTCTGGGGTCTTTTTGCAGGCTTTGTTGTGGCCTATGGCTGCCGGGGCTTGGGCATCAAAGACACCCAGGAAACCATTGACCGGCAAAAAGAGGTCAGGGACTGGCTCAACAGTATTGATGGCCCCAGCGAGAAAGGTAAGGTCTGGCGTTCCCGCATGAAAATTATTGTTCCCATCTGGTATTTCTTCGCCCTGGGACCTGGAATTTTACTGGGTAACTCCGCCTTTACCTTCTGCGGATTTCCTGCCATCTGGGCATGGCAGATTGTCTGGTGGATCGTGGGTATTGTGATGATGTGGGCCCTTTGCTTTAAAGCGGAGATGTCCACCACCTCTGAAGAACAGATCAGGCGTGCCGATGTTGAGCTCATGGATGTCACCAAGGAAGCAGATGCCTGATCATAATAACACTTTTTCAAACCTTTTATGGAGGACATATCATGGCCCTAGAAGATAAATATCTCATCGTAACCATCGCATTTTGCCTTTTGTTTGTTGCCAGTTTTGGCTGGGGATGGTGGGGATAATCATCCTCAAAACAACTAACCTTTAATAGAGAAGAATTCTGAACCCTGTTTTTAGGGTTCAGAATTCTTCTTTGGTTTTACCCATGACCCAAACAAACAGATTCTGGAAATTTGTGTTCGCAAGTGCCACAGGCATTTTTTTGATGGCTGCAGGTCTTCTGACCTTTATCTGGCTTCGGCTGAGCCCTGTCCAGGAAGACCTGCTCATTACCATTGAGCAGGAAAATATTTACCCGCTTTTATGGCTTGCCTTCCTGGTGATTGGATCCCTCTGGGTGGTTTTTGATATTACCTACAACACCTATATCCGGCCCTTGAAAAGAATGTCAGCGGAAGCCGGTGTTATCTATGCGTCTAATCCGTCCCACCGGATCAGAATAAAAGGCAGCAAAGATATTATCACCCTCGCCCGGGTCATCAATGATTTTGCCGACATGTTTGAAAACTTAAATAAAACCATCACAGAACAGATTCTTGCCGCCAGAAAGGAGACGGAAAAGGAAAGAAACCTTCTGGCAGCCATCATGTCCGAACTCCCCCACGGGGTGATTATCTGCAACAAAAGCGGACGGATTCTGCTTTTTAATTCCCTTGCCAAAAAATTATTCACCCCCGGAACGAGTGCCCATGAAACACAAAATTTCATCGGGCTTGGCAGATCTATTTTCCACCTCCTTGATAAAAACTTGATTGCCCATGCCATTGGCGAAATCCAGGAACGGCTTAACAGTCAAAAAAAAAGCGTAAGTTCTTTTTTTATCACCCCCATTTATACCGGAGACCTCATCAGCGTTGAAGCCATTCCCATTCTGGACAACGATAGTGCAATGACCGGTTTTATCCTGACCGTTCAGGATATTTCACCGGATATTCAAAAATATGAAACCATCGACACCCAGTTGTCTGAATTCCAGGCCACATTGGAAACCGAAATATCAGGAATAAATTTTGACAGGGTTGAAAAAAAATACAACCAAATTTCCACCATTATCCGTGATCTTTCTTTGTTAAGACTTCCCCTGACAACCCTTAACCTCAGGAACTTTTTACGAACCCTCCAGAAAAAAGCGGGCCATGAATACGACATCCGGATCAATATATTCAATGACCAGTGGAATACACGGCTTCTTGCAGATGCGTATTCCCTGACCCGGGCCTTTATTTTTTTATTTCAAAATTTATCAAGTCTCTTGGCACAGACAGAATTTAACCTGGTTATCTCTTACCCGGCCAGCGCCATCGGCTTTGCCATTTCCTGGGATGAAACTATCTGCCCGCTGGTTGATATTGATGCTGTCATGCACCAGAGGATAAATGCCCTTCCCGGATTTGGTTATGTCCTCAAATTCAATAATGCCCGGATTACCCTCGTTTCTCCGGACAAGGACACCTGTTCCGGCATCAATATTATAGCAAAGGCGGGGAAAAAATCTCTACTCCCCTTTAAAAAAAGAGCACCGGTCATGGCAGGAAGCCGACCTGAATTTTATGATTTTGACTTGTTCAGTGTGGACACACCGTCAAAAAATCTCCTGGATACTAGCCTGAAAGAGTTAAATTATACGGTGTTTGATACGGAAACCACCGGCTTAAATCCCGACGGAGGAGATGAAATCGTTTCCATCGGTGCGGTCAGAATTGTGAACAACCGAATTGTGTACCAGGATTTTTTTGAGGAACTGGTGAATCCCAACCGCGATATTCCCATGAACTCCTACCGGATCCACGGTATTAATTATGAAATGGTCATGGGAAAAGACCCCATTGAACGTGTGTTGCCACGATTCAGGCAATTCACCGCTGATACCGTTCTTCTGGGGCATAACATCGCCTTTGACATGAAAATGCTCAAAGTCAAAGAAAAGTCAACGGGCATCCGGTTTAACAACCCTACCCTGGACACCTTGCTGCTCTCCGCCGTGCTCCATCCCGTCCATGAACAACATGACATTGAAAATATTGCCAAACGCCTGGGCGTGAATATTATTGGAAGACATACCGCGCTTGGGGACGCCATCACAACGGCTGAAATATTTAAACGATTAATTCCTATTTTAAACAGCAACGGCATATTGACCCTGAAAGATGCCATTAAGGCATCCCAGAAAACCTATTATGCCAGATTAAAATATTGACCCATTATGACAATGAACCCTTGTATAATCGCCGGCAGGAAAAGAGTTGTTCAATTTGATTGGTAAATGATAGGCTATAATCTATAATCTTAAACGGGAGAATCTCACCATGAAAAGACCATTGCTTTCACTTTCCATCTTCAGTGCGATATTTTTGGGTATTATCCTTTTCAGCGTAATTTTTGGCAGTTACAGCAGTCTGTACCGGGCCCAGAACAGGGCCAGAGATGCCAAAATACTGGTAACCGTTGAATGCCAAAAACAATTGGATCTTCTCCCGAACCTTGTGGCCCTGGTTCGCAAAACCGATTCTTTTAACCTAGTTGACCCGAACAATTCAAATCAGACCAACCTGGACCAGGCCCATCTGGATCAGTTAGAGCAGGGTGCCCTTAAAACCAAAACCATATTGACCCGGATCAATGCCCCAAAAAAACCCCTGAAAAAGGAATTGATCCGGGCCTTTGAAGAATCTCAGGTCCATCTGAGTCAGGAAATTATCGGTCTGGTCATGGGGTTAAAAAAAGAGAATAAACTAAAGAAATCCCAAGCCTTGATTCATCTGGAAAAAAAATTTAATGACCTTGAAATTACGATTTTTTACCACAGCACTCAATACAACAAAGAAGCCCAATATTTTAACATTAGGAAATCAATATTTCCCGGGTTTCTCATTGCAAAACTTTTCAAACTTGAAAAACTCCATATTTATGAAATCAATACAGATCTGTTTAAACCAGAAAAACTAAGGAGTTGATACCGTGTCTTTGGAATCAGAAAAAAAAGCAGCCTTTGCTTTTTCAACCTTGTCCAAATCCGAGGAACAAACCCTTTATAACGCCTTTTCCTACGAGAAATACAAAAAAGGTACCCTTGTCTTTGTCCAGGAGATTTCCCGGGTTGAAAAATTATTTATTATTTCCAAGGGATCGGTTGCCTATTATTTTGAACAAGACAACACCCAACCCTTAAAAGGGACACTCTTACCAGGGGACTGCTTTGGCGGTCTTTCAATCCTATTTAACGATGCAATGGCCATACACACCCTAAGGCCACTTGAAGAAACCGTTTTTTTAACCATCGATACCACCGCTTTTGCAGGCTTGTGTAAAAAGAACAAGGGTTTCCGAGAATATTTTACCAATGAATTTGGCCGCTGCATGCTCAACAAAACCTTTGCCCATATTATTGCCAGACAGGTATTGAATAAAGCCTTAAACCTGCCATTTTTCAATCAGCCCATCTCTGCTATTTTCAGACCCAACATTGCCACCTGCACAGATCTTACCACCATTCATGAAGCGGCCTTAAAAATGAGTAAACACAATTCCAGTGCCATTCTCGTTAAATCCGATACCCACGAGATCCAGGGGATTGTGACCGATGCGGACCTGCGAGAGAAGGTGCTGGCCCAAAATATTTCCCCGTTAGCGCCTGTATCCGAAATCTTGTCTGCACCCCTTATGTCTATTTCCTCGGACAGCCAGGTATTTGAAGCCTTTTTAGCCATGATTCAAAAGGACAAGCGCCATTTGGCCGTATATGGAAAATCCGGCGACATATCCGGAATTATAACGGAAAAAGACCTGATATCCGCCCAGACCCGGTCCACTTTTCTGTTAATCAAATCCATTAAAGCTGCCCAAACGATGGCGGAGCTTGAAAATATCCATTCCAAACTGGAGATCATGCTGTTGGACCCCATCCGGAACGGGGCCAGTGCAGAATACATTACCCGGCTGATCACCACTTTTTCCGATGCCATCATCGACAAGGTAATCACCTTTTCCCTGGCAGAAGCAGGTCCACCGCCCTGTAAATTTGTTTTTTTGACCATGGGATCGGAAGGCCGGGAAGAGCAAACTCTGATCTCCGACCAGGACAATGCCCTTATTTTTGAAGACCTTGGCAACATTGAAGCGGTAAAATCTGCAAAAACCTATTTTGACCATCTATCCCAACTCATCTGTACCCGCCTGGACATGGCAGGATATCAATTTTGCGACGGGGATAACATGGCCCAGAACCCAAAATGGTGTCAACCCCTGTCCGTTTGGAAGCAAAACTTTACCCGATGGATCAGAACCGGAAATCCTGAAGACCTCCTATACTCGAGTATCTTTTTTGATTTCCGGGGAACCTGGGGGGAGATTCATCTTTCCGACAGCCTTAAAACCTATCTTTTAAATTCCATACAGGGGTGGTCCGGATTCCTGAGGCATCTGACGGAAAATGCCCTTTATTTCAGACCCCCCATCGGCCGGTTTGGAAAATTTCTGGTAGATTCTGAGGGAGAAAACAAGGATGCCTTTGATATCAAGCAGGCCATGCTTCCCCTCATCGATTTTACCCGGGTCTATGCCCTGAAAAATAAAATTACACAAACCAATACTTTGACACGGCTTTTCAGACTATACACCAAAAATATCCTGACCAACAAAGAATACCATGACATTGTGCAATCCTATAATTACCTGATGGATTTAAGATTCCGCAGGCAGATCACCACCATCATGGATGAGGAAACGAAACCGGACAATTATATCAATCCGGGAAATCTCTCTTACCTGGACCAGCAGATGCTCAGGGAAATTTTTAAAATGACTGAAAAATTACAGCAAAAACTCCACTACGATTTTACGGGAATCGCCTGACGCTTCCTGTCATATTCCCTGTAAACCCTCCCGTCTTTTAAAATTAGCAGATTGACACTCGTCCATAAATCAAATAGAATCTACGATATCGTATCATATAAAACCTTATAACTATTTTAATATTTTTTTCATTTTGGAGATTTCATGGAAAAATCGCACGAAAATCATTTAAATGAAGACACCCTGCTTTTTGCAAAAGAATCTGAAATCCGAGTTCCTGGAAATCAAAATTACCTCAAACTACTCATTGTAGATGATGAAAATGAAATTCATGTGATGACAAAACTGGTATTGGCCGACTATATGTATAAGGGTGCCAGGCTGAAATTTTTGTCGGCCTTTAACGGGGAAGAAGCCAAAATAATTATCAAAGAAAACCCGGATATCGCCTGCTGCCTGCTGGATGTGGTCATGGAAACCAAGGATGCAGGCCTTGAAGTGGCTCGATTTATCAGGGAAGATGAAAAAAATAAAAAGCTGAGGATCATATTAAGAACCGGACAGCCTGGAAAAGCACCGGAAAAAGATATCATTCTAAACTATGATATCAATGATTATAAAGAAAAAACTGAACTGACAGACCAGAAGTTGTTTACCACCATCACAACGGCCCTGAGATCCTATAAACATCTGGAAGAACTTGAAGCGAAACAAGCAGAAATTAAAACAAAAAATATTCGCCTCAATGATGAAATCGCAAGACGAATTGTGGCAGAATCCAATCTGACAAAATACAATAGAAGTCTTGAAAAAATGATCGAAAATAAATCCAGCCGTTTGAAAGAAGCCATTCTTACCCTGAAAATGACAAAAGTTGAACTCCAAAAGACCCGAAAAACAGCCATACCATCTGAAATTTCAACTGTTTCCATTGATACCCTTGACACATCAAACGCCAAGATTAAATCCGACCTCAAAAAAATAGACCACTATAGCCAATCCATGGCTCTGCTGCTTGAACGTTACAATCTCCTTGAAGACATCATCACCTCAAACAAGGGAGAAAATCTGGAGGAAAAGCTCACAAAGACCATCCAAGGAATTGAAGACTATAAGATCCAAATAGATTTTGACACCCTCCTTAAAAATTATCCTAAGATCATCACGGAAGCTGTAATGGGAATTGAACAGATTTCAACTATCGTTTCTGATATCAAACTTTTTGTTTCCATAGATAAAGAACCCTGCAAACCAACAGATATTCGCCTTCTTTTTGAAAACGCTGTAGCTGCAAGGGTAAAAGATCCCCATAAAAAAATTGATATCCAATTGGATCTTGAAAAAGTTCCCATGGTTTCTCTTCCTTCTCGCCATATGGAAAGGGCGCTCAACGCCCTGCTTGAAAATGCGTTCCAGGCAATAAAATCCCATGGGATCGTCTCAATCTCATGCCAGTATCTGAATCCCGATATCATCCTTATCATTAGTGACCTGGGCTGCGGAATTTCCAATGACAATCTGCCCCATATTTTCAAACCCTATTTCACCGGGACTAAAAAAGGGGGGAAGGGGCTTGGACTGACCTTTGCCAAAAGTGTAATACTAAATTGTAACGGTGATATAAAAGTTACCAGTTCTCTCAACCAGGGAACAACGGTGAGGGTTCTATTGCCGGTGGAAGAGACAACGCCCCTACAATAAAAATTCTTCCTTACAATGTTCACAAAAGGCCGTGGCCTGGACTTGCCGGCAGTGAACACACTTATCAATCAGGTACCGATCCTTCCCTTGAGATTTATGACAATAGGTGCATTCCCAATCTTTCCTCGTCGCGACCAGGGCGTGACAATTCGGACATTTAATGGGGAATCTCCTGAAAATCAAAAAAGAGATACCTGCAAACACAAAAAAAGGGCCGATGAGCTTGAACTGAATACTGGCGGAAAATTGATCAAATTCACCGGATCCGGACAAAATGACATAGAGCAGAAATGCAATGGACGTAACTGCGAGAAATTTAAACCGAAAATGAAAATAGACACTTTTCAAGGATTTTTCTTCCATTGAGCAGACTCCATTAAAAAAGTTAATTCATATGCGCTTTTCTTATCCTTATATCTTCTCGCGAAATTTTAGGCCAATGTCAATTATCTTTTATTTTTTTCTTGCCTTTATCCTATCTCCGGTTTTTTCCCGGCAAACAAGAAAATTGTATGATCCCTTGTTTATGGTAATAATCCGGGTCTCATGGTTTTTTCAAGTAAAAGACGCTGATTTTCAAACCCATCTCGTTGGTCAAAGGGTTCAAACCGGATCTCCTGGCCAAAGGTGATAGAAACCCGGGAAAAGGGTTTTGGCAGCATAAATCGATCCCATGAATTAAAAAACCAGGCATTTTCAGCCGAGGTATACAAGGGAACCACAACCGCATCTGCTTCAAGGGCCATTTTAATGATTCCGGGCTTGACCCTGCCAATGGGACCTGTGGGTCCGTCCAGAATGTGGGCACCAAATCCATGGGTTTTTAAATGATCAATCATGGCATCCATGGCTTTTTTCCCCCCCCGGGTAGAGGATCCCCGCAGTGTATGCCAGCCGCTCCTGTTGGCCACCCCTGAAATCAGATCCCCATCCTTGCTCTGGCTGATCATCAGACCGGGATTAAATTTGGTATAGGTTTTAAAATGGAAAATAGCGGAAAAAAACTGCTGATGCCATGCACCTAAAAGAACGTTGTTCCCTTGCTCCCTCAGTTCCTGCCAGTGATTCTCATTTTCAATTTTGAACCGGAGGGTCATGCTGTAAATCCGGATAAAATAATAGACAAATACAATGAAAGGCCGGGTGTATATAATAAATTTTAATCTTTTAAACATTCATAAATCCCCAATGAAAATATCCTAGGCAACCTAACAGATATCTCCGGGAAAGCAACCTTAATTATTTGATTGAAAAAATCACCCGGCCAAACGTTTCCTGGTCTGGAATGGCTTCAGCCTCGCCAGGGTTAAGGAGAAAAATTCTTTCCGGCACCACCTTGGCCGTGGACAGGATATGATTTTTTATATTTCCAGCCCGGGCCATGGCCAGCCTCATTAACTGCTGTTCATTAATATCCATATGGGTGAACAGCAGTTTTTCCTTTTCCTCTATGTTGATCTGTTTTTCCTTACCATCTTCTTCCCTGGGTTTGGGAAAATCTGCCAGTTCATAGGCTGCCAGAACAGCAGACTCTCGCTCTTCCGGGAGAAGCGTTATCTGTTCAGGAGACGATGCCGGTGTCCCCTTTGCTGCCAGAATTTTTAGTTTTTCAGATTTTATGAAGGCATCATACTTTTTTTTATGAAGGGCTTGCCCGTCCGCAATTTTGTCATAGGTTCCTTCAATCTCCAAGTTAAGCTCTTTTTTCTTTTCCAATATTTCAATGAGCGTATTGATCTTTTGAATTTGATTATCCGGTATGGCATCACTCCCATACTCAAAATTTACAAATCCAAGATTCTCTCCTCCCCCAAACATTGCGCCCAAAGCTTTAAAGGGCGATGTGATCACTTTCATGATCAGGTTTCCGAGGACCTTCAAAAAGGCAACGGAAAAACTAAACTCAGGATCATCGAGATTTCCGCTCAGAGGCACATTCAGATTAATCTGACCATCCACATTTTTTAAAAGGGAGATGGCAAGCGGGACAGGCAGGGATGTGGCATCCTTACTATCCACTTTTTCCCCAAGGGTAAACTGGTCCAAAAAAAAGCGATTCCGGGCTTCCAGAAGATTTCCGTTTATCTTATAATTCAAATCCAGAACCATTTTTCCCTTTTCGATTTCATACCCGATGTATTTGGCTGAATAGGACGAAAAGCGGGTCAGCTCAATGTCTTTAAAAGAAATATTCAGGTCCAAAAAATGTTTCTGGGTCAAAGGGCTGATGCGCCCTACAATATCCAGGGGGGATGACTGCCCGTGCAGCCCACGAAGTTTCAGGTCGGCAGGCGCAGTCCCTTCCATGGAGGACAGTCCCTTTATCTGGCCTCCAATCTCTTTCATGTCGGCAAAAACATTGGGTTGGGTGAAATTATCTTCAAAATAAATCGCCCCTCCCTGGAGGGTCACATTGGAAATGGTTATCTCAGGGCGAGGGCTGGTATTGGCCTTTTTAGCTGCCGGTGCCGGTTCAACCTGGGAACCGGATTTGTCTCGTTCACTGCCCGCCATTACCTGTTTGAGGTTGATATTTCCCTTCTCAGAAATGATCACCCGGGAATAAAAATCAGTGAGGGAAATATCTTGAACAGCCACCTTCACAGGTAATAGGGAGATGTCCATACCGGCGAGATAAAGGGAATTGCATTTAAAAAATTCTTTGCCCGAAAATTTCCCCAGGGATACAAAATCAGTGATCGATGATTTTCCTTTAAAATAAACCCGAGGTTTATTTTTTTCTCGCATGGAAAGAGACAGCTGCCCCTGGGTCTGAAAGAAACCCTTGGTGACAAGAATATTCACCTGTTCCGTAAAATATGGCTGGAGGGATTGTATATCTATCTTATCCAGAGAAACCGCCAGGTTTGCGGCCAGGTCTGACAGAACCAGATCCCCTTTTACCTGTATTTCACCTGTTTTGTTCAGAATCATCCCAACTGAAATCCCAGCCTTTTCCTTACCCCCTGTTTTTAGATTATTGGCATGGAGACTGATATCAGACACGTTAATCGAAACAGGATCTTTGTGAATTTCATCGGAAAAATCAATCTCATATTTCCCAAGGGAAAAATCACTGAGACCTATCTCCCAAGGACCCTTGTTTTTATCTACACCAATTGCCGGAGAAACCTTGTCCGTATTCTTTTGATTACCCTGAGAAATATGGACTGGCAATAAATTGTTCACCAGATTAATTGTCCCATCAGCCTTGCGTTTTAGAAGAATTTTACCCTTGGAAGTTTTTATTTTTCCCATATCAAGGCGCTGTTTTCCCGTATCCAAAACAGAGCCTGTGACGATCACTTCCGGTATGGAGATTGGTATTTCCTTGTTCACCCGGTCCCACACCTTAAGATCGATAAGGCGCAGCTGCTTATTATTAATCACAACAGCTAATTTACTCGCATCCTCGGACAGGGTAAACCCGGCATCCAGGTCAAGCTGACCCTCCTGGAGATCAAAATTAATAAGATTTTCAACATAGGGCAGATATTTCTTAAGAACCAATTTTTCAAGGATCACAGACCCTTCAAGTGCCAGGGGCGTTGTTGAAAATTGCCCAGCCGATGCGAAGCTTTCATCAGCCTCTGTTTTCAAGGAAATACTGTATTTACCCGAAACTCCATTTTGTGCCACAAGTTCCCTTACCTGGATGGTAACAGGCGACAAAATGGTGTTAAAGGGTGTTTTATTGGCGGCATCCGTGAACGACAGACTGGCATCCACAATCTCTCCGGTATCCAATTGAAAGACAAACCCAGGGGTTTCTTTGTCACCTCCTGAAACCATTGCCCCTTCTTTTTCTGGTTTAGCAGTATCCCCTACTCCCGCGGGTATCTTTCCCTCTGCCAGTAATTTCAAAAGGTTCAGGCTACCATTGGCATCCCTTTCCAAGTAAACTTTGGGGGATAAAATCTTTAAACTGGCAAGACCCAGTCGTTTGTCCAGAAGATCCGAGGGCGCAAGGGTAATATCGATTTGGGGTATGGCCAAAACCGGTGTATGGTCGGCATCCTGGATATCAATGTTGGCAATTTCCACATTCCCTTTTACAATCAAAGACGGCTTCTCTTTATCACTGGCCTGGGAATAGGTCATGACCAGATCAAGGGATGTCTCTATCCCTTTCACCAGTATCGTCTCGGGCAGGGGCAGATAGGTTAAATATGGCAAAAGATTAATGGGACCGGTTTTAAGGGTCACAACAGAATCACGCCCGGCTGTAAAGGGCAGGCTCTCAATTTTGATCTTAATTTCGGCCTGGTTCAGCACAAAATTAATGTCGGCAATGGTTTTGGTCTGCCTGTCTTTTTCGATACTGCTTAAAAGAGGCAGGCCAAAGTTAAAATGTTCAATGGCATACTCCTTTCCCCTGATTTGATCTAAAAAATGGATGTTTACATTGGACATTTTTGTATTGGACAGGAGAAAACCAAAAGTTTCCGGTTCAGACAGGGCAGCATCAGCTAGGGGAAAGTCTTTGGGATCTTTTTTAAACCGCTGTATCAAATCTGAAAAATTAAATTTTCCATCCTTTTTCAATACAAGATTGACCCCTAAAGATTCAATCGTCAATTCTTCAATCACAGGCGCAAATTTAAACAGGGACCCCATGGACAGATCAACCAACAGGGAGGATACGGATATAAAATCACCGCCCTCTTTTTCTTTTATGGCAAAGTCTTTGATGCCAAGGACCAGACGATAAGGATTCACAGAAACAGACCCAATAACAACCGGCCGACCCAGCCTGTTTCCCAATTCTTTCACCAGTATTTTTTTCCCCGCCCAGGGGGCCAGAAAAAAGCCTGCAATGGTATACAAAGCCAGAACAGCAACTACAACAATCAAGATACGTTTGGTGTGAATTTGTCTTGTCATGGTGTTTCCTTTATAAATTCAAATTAAATAATTCCAAATAAGGGGCCACCCCTTTGGGCCAGGCGTTTCACTTGTTCAACGGTGGCTGGATCTGATTCCAGGGGAGCTGAATGAAAGGGTTTGATCCGGGCATCAATGATGAGGGGCGCAGCACATCCCCAATGTTTAAATTTAACTTGTTCTTGCACCCCGTATATATCATGGGAAGGATTGGACCGTAAAAAGGTCACCCATAAAAAGTTGGCAAAGGTATCCCTGGCAAACGAGGCATCATCCACCACCACAAACAAAGGAAGAGATTCAAGGCCAGTCTGGTTTTGAAGATGCTCTTTCAAACGATTGATCTGTTCGTTGGCCGAGGGGTAGGAGGTAAATCTTGGTCCTTGCAGCACCACCATGCCGGGAGCTGCAAAACCTGGATCAAAGAATCCGACGGGAAGACAAAATCCTTGGGGAAAGAGTGTGGCCAGTTTTCTTCTTTTCGGTCCGGCAGCCGCCATAACAAGCTTGGAGCCTGCGTTGATTTCAGAGGTAGAATAATCCAGGGTATCCATTGTGGTCCGGGTTAAAAAGTGAAGGTCCGATGAAAAATCCACCCGTTCCAGCAGGTGGACAAAAAAGGAGGGTTCATCATTCACATCCAGCCTTGGGTTGTCTTCATGGGCACAAATGAACAGATATTTTGCCAAGGAGAGCTGGCCGGTTCCAAGAATGGCATTGGCATGGGTTAACAGTTCCCTGGGCGCTCTTCGTTCATAGGGCAGATACCGCTCATGGGCCTTGACCAACAGCAGGGGGTGGACCCCTGCATCATCCACGGCATTGACAGCGGTTACCCCAGACAGGGTGTCTGTGATGGCCGTCCGGGTAATGTCATGGATGAGTCTGCCAAAATTTGAATCTTCCTGGGGAGGGCGACCTACCACGGTAAAGGGAAATATAGCCCCGGGTCTGTTCCAGACCGATACCACTTTTAAATAGGGATATTCATGTTCATTGGAGTAGTACCCCAGGTGATCCCCAAAGGGGCCTTCGGGTTTGGTCCGGTTGGGGACAAGGATTCCGGTAATACAAAAATCCGCATCATTGGAGATAAAAAAGCCGTTCTTTGTGGTATACCTAAAATTTCGACCGGCCAGGGCTCCTGCAAAGGCAATTTCCGGAACCCCTTCGGGCAACGGCATGACAGCCGCCAGGGTATGGGCAGGGGGGCCACCGATAAAAATGGAGACCTTCAACGGCTGCTTGCGCTCCAGGGCTTTTTTATGATGATTTCCAATCCCCCGGTGAAGCTGATAATGGAGCCCGATTTCCTGATTGGGTTCATAGGCATTGCCAGATATCTGGATCCGGTACATTCCCAGGTTTGATTTGAAAATAGAATCATTGTCCGGATCCTTTGAAAACACCTGGGGTAAAAGGATAAATGCCCCTCCGTCCCCGGGCCAGCATTTGATCATGGGCAATTGGTCGATTTTAGCCTGGCGGGTTAACACCTTTGCATTAGCTGAACGAAGCGGCAGGGCATGGACCAGGGCCTTTAATGCCCCACTATATTTTCCCGGCGATCTCAGGAACGCCCCGGGATCCGACCGCAGCTCCACCAGGGACCGTACCTGTGCAAGCTGAGGCTCAAATATTTTCAGGGTTCTCTCATAGGTGCCGAACAGATTGGACAGGGCCGGGAACCCGGTATTCTTTAGGTTGGTGAACAATAGGGCCGGTCCCTTGGCATCGTGCACCTGACGGGTGATTTCCGCAATTTCAAGATGGGGATCCACTGGTTGGGATATGTGGATCAATTCTCCCTGTTTTTCCAGGAATTGGACCGTTTCCCTTAAACTTGTCACCTTCATAATGCCACTTTTTCCCTGGAACCAAATCCCTTGGAATTATCCATATAATACACCATCTCCGGTTCAAAACAATACAGACTTGCATGGAATTTTGATGCAAAAAAACTCAGGATGTCCATGACATTTTCCGATATTTTAAAATGAGCACAATATCTTTTTGCAACCCATACGGATCTGGCATTCAAAGGAGATTTAAGAAGTATTCCTGACATCTGAATGCCCGCAAGGTTCTTCATATCCGCATCATCTCGAAAAATGGATGCGGCTGCCAGGCCCTTTTTAGACAATTTAATATGCCGGGCACAAGGATTGGAAAAAAAATAAAACTTCTTCTCATCAAACAAATAATACACCGGGGCGGACCAGGCCGCCCCATTGCTGCCCACAGCAATGCTCATCACTTTTGAGGTGTCAATGAGCCTGCTCCAGGGGGAGATGACAAGTTTACTTGACATAACCCCAGGCCTTGAGCCGTTTGTAGGCGTGTTTGGAGTATTTATTGGACTGGTAATCCGTCTGTTTTAAATAGTCAACATAGTTTTTTGCCGCACCCTTTCTTTGTCCGCTGTTATCAAGGGAATACCCCTTGTAAAACGTCAGCTGTGGATTGCCGGGCAACAATTCATCGCAGCGCTTAAAATCTTCAAAGGCCTGGCTGTGATTTTTTTGTGCCGAATTGGATAACCCGGCCATATAATATCCCTGGGGTTCACCAGGGTATAATTGTTTGGCATCATTGGCATAGGACAGGGCCTGGGATGATTTTTTCTGGATCAGCAGGCATTTGGCCATGAGCACATGGGCGGTATAGTCTTGTTTTGCCTGCTGGATGGCAGATTTTAATGCAATTTGCGCATCGCCATAGGCTTCCTTGGCCAAATATTTTTCCCCCTCCTGCATTTTCAGGATGGCCCCTTTTTTTTGGCGCAGTGAAGCGGTTTTATCCATGTAGCGTTCCCGATTCACGGGGTTGGACCGGGATTTATTGTAAAGGGTATTATCCCTTTGAACCGCTGCCTGTAACCGTTCTGAACTCATGGGATGGGTGGCAAACAACATTTGGGATGAAGAGGGTTTTTCCTTGTTCAAGGAATTAAGCATCTCCATAAGTCCCACAAACCCTCGGGAAGAATACCCCGCTTTTACCATATATTCCTGGCCCAGAGAATCGGCTTCCCTCTCATTGTCCCGGCTATAGCTCGATAAAAACAACCCCTGGCTCAGGGCTCCCAATTGCTGGGTTAATTGCCCGAGACCCGCTCCCTGGGTACCGGCCAATACGGAAAGCCCGCCAACCAGCAAAGAAGAGAGCTGACTCTTAGAAGCCTGCTCTGCAGAATGCCGGGCATTGACATGGCCCAATTCATGACCTATAAGGGCGGCCAATTCTGCCTCATTGTCAAGGTCCAGCAAGATTCCCCGGGTCACGGCAATGGAACCGCCGGGAAAGGCATAGGCATTGATATAGACGGCATTGACACAATTAAAATTATAGGGCATGTCCGAGCGGTGTACACCGGGCACCAGCCTTTTGCCCACCTCACCGACGTACTGATTCAAGGCGCCATCCTGAGTCACCCCGTAATCCGATGAAAACTGAAACACAGATTGTTGTTTGTCAATACCGATTTCCTGTTCCCGGGACATCATCATGAACTGGCTTTTCCCGGTCACAGGGTCCAGGGCACACCCGGCCAAAAAAGGAAGACCCACAAAGAGTCCATAGCCAAAGGCTGAATATTGTAAGAAATTCCTGCGGGAAACCTGTTTCAATCCGGTATTGTGCCTTCCCAGTGGTAGATTTTTACCAAAAGTATCTCTTTTAGGCGTGTTCATTTTTAGGATGTCCTTTTCTGCAATTCTTCTTTAATACAAAGGCCTAATTTTTCGAGGGAATAGGGTTTTTTAATAAACGAACCTGCACCCAATTTTTGGACTTTCTCCACATCTTTGGTTTTTGAATATCCGCTGGTTATAACAACGCTAATCTCAGGATCAATCGCCTTCAATTCCTTGAAGGTCGCAAGGCCGCTGATACCCGGATCCATTATCATATCCAGAATGGCCAGATCAATCTTGTTTTTCCGGACAAAACAAATGGCTTTTTCCCCGCTGCTGACCGTCTTGACCTGGTATCCTAACCGTTTGAGCATATTTGAGGTTATTTTTCGCTGGCTGGCCACATCATCCACCACAAGAACGGTTTCATTATGCCCTGAATAATCACTCAAGGTGTATATTTTATCAGGTTCTGCCCCTTCATACAAGACATCTGTCACAGGAAAAAAAACCTGAAAAATACTTTTTCCCTTCTCACTTGTCACCTGGACATAGCCTTTGTGATCATGAACGGCGTTCCACACAATACTTAGGCCCAATCCAGTGCCGCTTCTACCCAAAACTTTCTTCGTATAAAAGGGTTCAAAAATCCGTTCCAGGTCTGCCTGTGAGATACCCGGACCCGTATCCTGAACGCTGAATTTGACATAGGGTCCGTCCTTTATATGTTCATATCCTTTGAGACTTTTTCGGTTAAACTGAACCCGGCTCGTTTCCAGAGACACCCGCCCCTCGTTTTGAATGGCTTCCATGGCATTTGCTGTAAGGTTCATGATGATCTTTCTTATGTGAAGGCCGGAGGCATTGAGCAGGGGAAGAGAGGGATCCAGGTGTTTGATCACGGTCACTCCGGCATGGAACCTGGCCGCCCGATCAAATTCCGGAGACACTAAATACTCTTCAATGACATCATTTAAACGAACCGGTTCCAGAACCTTGGCAGCACCCCTGCCAAGGGTTAACAGCTCATCTACTATGATTGCGGCCCGTTTCCCTGAATCCTTCATCATCGATATGGGTTCGATTAAAGGACTGTCCTTTGGCAGATCCATCAAAACAAGATCCGGGGTAGACACAATCCCGGACAGCACATTGTTTAAATCATGGGCCACCCCTCCGGCAAGCAAACCAAAGGCCTCCATTTTTTTTGACTTTTCAAGTTCTTTTTGAAGACGTTTCCGCTCCTGCCGAGTTTTTATCTGCTCTGTTATGTCCCTGACAGCAAAAAGAAGGGCCGGTAAGCCATTATAAACAATTTCAACCGATTGTTTTTCAACATAAATTATCCTTTGATCCGGATGAATAATAAAATCCGAAAGGCCCCCCCGGGAGTCTCGCCCGAGATAGGACTTGGGAAAAAGCCTATCGGGACAGGTGTCTGACAATTGACTGCACGACAGCCCCGTCAGCCGTTCAAGGCCCGGGTTGAACAAGACAATCTTTTGGTACTGGACAATAAAAATAGCCTCAGGCAAAGAATTAACAAGATTTTTATATTTTTCCTCACTTTCCCGAAGCTGGCCTTCGGCTTCTGTATGGGCGCGAATTTCAAGGGAAAGACTCTTGTTCATCCGGACAAGTTCGGATCCCTGATCTTGTTCACGTTTTTTAATATCCTGGTTCAATTTTTTAAGGGCAGACTGGTATACTAAGGCCATGCGTGAGGCATATTCGATTTTGTACCCGGCAACGGCCCCGGCAACCAACATGATAACGAGGAAAAAAAAAGACAGGCCCAAGTTTGACGGAATCAAATAAAATCCTGTTGCCCCTGCAAAAAGTAAAACAAGAACATAGATTAAATAAATCTGTTTTCCTTGAAAAGGTATTTTAGAATCCAGACTGCCCATGGGCTCATCAATGTTCCTTCACAATGGCACCGATAATAAGAAAAACAATCCCCAGGCCAATCAAGGCTCCGGCAAAGGGCAATTCATACACCAAAAAATAAAGGCTGTCCTGTATAAAACCAACCGGTATGGCATCAACAATGGTATCTGAATATTCTCCTGTAAATCTGGAAATGGTCAGATCCACCCAAAAATTGTCTGCTTTCATGAAATTGGAAATCCCGCTGAAAAGAATCACGAAGAATCCACCCATAATAGAATATATCCCCAGTTTTGTGAACATCGTATTTTTCCTGCCCTTTTGGGTTTTATTGGTTAAAAATATGGTATAACATATTCGCCTGGAATTTTTGAGTCAAATCTTTTTGTTGCAACAACCTTTTATTACCCCTTTCTTTATGATAAATCCACAAGGACAATGGTTATGGAAACATCAAATACGTTAAAAAAAATAGGCTTTGCAACCTTTATCATGATGGCATCGGTATTTGCCAGCCGGATCATCGGATTGGTAAGGGAATCAACCATTGCCTGGATGGGTGGGGTAAAAGCTTCTGTTGATGCCTATCAGGTGGCATTTATCATTCCCGAAATATTGAATCATATTGTGGCCAGCGGGTTTTTATCCATTACCTTTATTCCCATTTTTGCCTACTATCTTTCCAACAACAGGGATGAGGAAGGGTTTCAGGTCTTTTCCATTATTTTCAACGGATTTGGTTTGATGCTCCTGGGGTTTATTGCCATTACCATGGCCTGGACGCCTCAATTTGTTAGGATATTTGCCCCGGGTATCACCGATCCCTTCACCTTTAATCTGGCCGTAAAAATGACCCGGATCATTATTCCGGCTCAGTTTTTCTTTTTTACCGGCGGCCTTTTCATGGCGGTTCAATTTACAAAAGAACGGTTTTTAATTCCTGCCCTGGCCCCATTAATTTACAATATCGGTATCATAACCGGGGGGATTTTTCTCTACCCTGTTCTTGGAATGGAAGGGTTTGCCTGGGGGGTTCTTGGAGGCGCTTTTTTTGGCAGTTTTTTGCTTCAGCTTGTGGGTGCACGGCAGGCCGGACTGCGATATTATTTCAATTTCAACATTTCTCATCCCGATTTTTTAAAATATATTCTTTTAACCCTCCCCCTGATGGTGGGATTGACCATGACCTTTTCAACGGAAATTTTGATGAAATTTTTCGGTTCCTTTCTTTCCGAAGGGAGTATCGCCGCCATGAACTACGGGTTGCGGATCATGTTCATCCTTGTGGGATTTTTCGGCCAGGCCGTTGGTATGGCCTCCTACCCCTTTATGGCAAAAATAGCCGCCAAAGGAGACTTAGTCCGCCTTAACCATATGATCAACCAAACATTGAAATTCATCTTTTTGGTGATGCCCTTTTCCGTCCTCTTCATGGTCCTTCGAAAAGAAATTGTCATGATACTTTTTCAGCGGGGTGCCTTTGACCTCCAGGCAACCCAATTGACAGCCAGCATTTTGCCCTTCTTCATGGCAGGTGCCTTTGCTTTCTCCGCCCAGACCATTGTTTCCCGAGGCTATTATGCCCTTCAAAACACCCTGTTCCCCGCAATCTTTTCCACCCTCTGCGTATTGGCAAGTCTGCCCATGATCTATGGGTTGATGAAACTTTTGGGTATACGAGGAGTGGCACTTGGACTCTCATTGTCCGTTATCTTAAGTTCCCTTCTCCTATTTGAGTGCTGGAACCGGAAAAGCCGGAATACACATAAAAAAGAAGTATATTATTTTTTCTTCAAGCTCATTCCCATAAGTCTTGTCCTGGGGGGTGTTCTCCAGGGGATCCTTATGGGACTTCGACAAATTTTTGACGCTGGAACCCTGGGCCAAAACCTGATTATCTGCACCATTACAGGCCTTGCTTTTTCCGTTCTACTGCCATTGTTCGGGGTTTTGTTGCGCATCACAGAGATTTCCATCCTCTATGACAAAATTTTCAGGAGAATACTGCCATGGCGCAAAAAAATGGCCGAGAACCCGAAATAACAATCACTGAAAAAATCAACCGAGTGGTCCAAAAAATACTTGCCGCTAACCAGGTGGTTCTGTTCACAGGTGCCGGTATTTCAACGGAAAGCGGGATCCCAGATTATAGAAGCCAGGGCGGAATCTGGGACAAATTTCAACCCATTTATTTTGATGATTTCATGGCCCGAAAAAAAGCCCGTATTCAATATTGGAACCAGCGCCTGGATATGGAAAAGGGCCTGAAACACGCAACACCCAACAAGGGACATAAGAGCATTGCACGCCTCCATGCGCTGGGATGTTTAACCAGCCTGATTACACAGAACATCGACGGCCTCCACCAGGAATCGGGCATCCCTCCCGACAAAATCATCGAACTCCACGGCAATACCCGCAGGGTCCGGTGCATGCGTTGCAACCGGCTTATCTCATGGGAAGAAACAATGGTCATGATTAATGCCGGGGTCAAAGCCCCGGAATGCACCTGCGGGGGGTATTTTAAGCCCGACACCAGTTCCTTTGGCCAGGCCATGCCAGAACGAGAGACCCGAAGGGCGGCCATGCTGTCTGCCAGAGCGGATGTTTTTATTGTGGTGGGTTCCACCCTTCTGGTTCAACCGGCAGCCCTCATGCCAGAATATGCCAGAAATGCCGGGGCATTTCTGGTTATCATCAACCTGTCTAAAACCCCCTATGACTCCCTCTGTGACATCTTGATTCGGGACAAGGCCGGAAAGATTCTGGACAAGATCGCCAATGGGGTGGAAAAAAAATTAAGTTAACCTAATCTTTGTATATGTTTATACCTTGTATATGTTTATACCTTGTATATGTTTATACCTTGTATATGTTTATACCTTGTATATGTTTATACCTTAAATTGCTTCATTAGCTCTAAAAATTTTTCTGCCAGCTGACTCAATGCCGATGCATTCTCATTGAGAGTGCCGGAATTCTCCTGGACCTGGACAGTGACATCCTGAACCTTTGTGATATCCCGGGCAATCTCGGTGGCCACCTGGGCACCCTGGTTCACACTATCATTCACCTGGGAAATTTGTCCTGACACCTCATTGATATTCTTTGCAATTTCAAGGGTGGTGACGTTCTGTTCCTCCACTGCGGCAGCAATGCTTGAGATGGCCTCATCTGAATTTTTAAGAAGACCGGCAAGTCCTGTCACTCGTTCAGTCAATTCCCTGGAGGTGGTCTTGATCCAGTCCAGTTTTTCATCCGCTTCAATGGTAGACTTGCTGGTATCAGCGGCCAGATCGGTAATCTCATGGGCAACAACGGCAAACCCTTTTCCAGCCTCCCCTGCCCGTGCCGCTTCAATTTTTGCATTCAGGGCCAGCATGGAAACCTGTTCTGAAATGGATCGAATTTGGTCTGTAACCTCGTCCACATCATTGGCCCTGGACCCCAATTGCTCAACCGTTGCAAGAATGCTGTCAAAGGCACCCGCCACTTGGTCGGTTATCTTTTTTGATTCGGCAGACCCCTTGGCAATCTCATTAACGGTGGCGCTCATTTCATCCACTGCAGCGGCAACAACGTTCAAAGATTGTGTGGCATCTTCCATGGCCGATGCAATTGACTGATTGCCCACGCTCATTTCTTCGGCAGCCGCCGATACATTTCTGGTCATTTCAGAGGCTTCCCGGCTGGAACCGTTCAAATTATCTGCAATCCCACTCAACTGAGTTGCAGAAGAAGAGATGGTGCCGGAATTTTCCATAATCTGCTGGATGGTCTGGCGAAGTTCCTGGGTGACCAAATTTATTCTGGAAAGGATATGATTGACTTCATCCCCCTGGGCGATTGTAACCTCATGGGTAAAATCCTTTTCCCGCAAACGGGTCGTGGCATCCAGGACCAGCCCGACTTTTTTATTTACCAAAAAATGAAAAAACGTCCACACGCAAAGGATAATGACACAAAGGCCCGCAAGCCCGATGAGAATGCTGGTATTTTTCCCTTGCTGAATGCTCTTGTTCATGGAGGTCATGGAGGAAAACACGGAAATTCCCCCCAACACCTTTCTGTTGGGACCATGGCAATGGAAACACCTGGATTCGTTGAGAATGGGATCATTTTCCATGGAATAGACCTCCTTGTCCAGGGTCACCTGGAAAGAAGCGTTGGAAGCCGTGCCGGTTTCCAGCATGGCGGCAAGGTCCTGATCAGATCCTTCTCCCAAATAATTGATGATGGGTTTTCCCACGGAATCAATATCGGAACTAAAGGAAATAATCCCGTTAAAATCATAAACAAAGACTTTTAAGCCTGTAATTTTTTCGTTGAGCCGCTTAAACTGGGTTCTGACCGTATCATTATCGCCAATGGCGAGGGCATCAAACATTCCCCCTTCAATGGCCTGGGCCATGATCTTATTTTGGGTAGTGAGCTGATCGGTTCCCAGCCTGTTTTGAAATGAAATATTGGACCAAAGGGTTAACGTCATCACCAAAATCACACTCAGGGAAACCGGAATCAGTATCCGAAGCCACAACCGTCTGTTTACAAATCTAAACACATTCTTGAACATGAGTTTCCTCCAAAAGAATCAATGGGCACCGCCGAATAGGAGCGGTTTAAAATCAAAGGCTTCAATCCTGTCTTCACTGTGGCAGGTGGTGCAATTTTCCAGGGTGACTTCCCGGACAATATCATCGGGATCTTCGGACTCGACATGGAGGCTGCCCGGTCCATGGCAGACTTCGCATCCTGGATTCTTAAGCCCGGGGGTTTGCGATTCCGAAATAAATCCGCCCTTTTTACCGTAGCCCGTGGTATGGCATTCAAAGCAGGTCTGGTATTCCTGGGGAGACAATTTTTTTTCCATTTTCTTTATGCTGTCAAAGGAATGGGCTTTTTTCGAAAACGTCATAAAATTATGATGTTCTTGTTCATGACACGCTTTGCAGCTTTCCGATCCCACATAGGTTTTTTCCTCTGCCAATAGGCTGTTAGCAGTTGTCAAAGCCATTATGGCTACACATAATATTAAAAAAACCTTGTTCATTCGCCCTCCCATGTGTCTCTTAAGGTAAATCAAATTCTGAATCAGAATTTTTTAATTAACGGATAAAATCGGAAAATGCAAGCTGTTTATCTGCCTACCATGGAACAGGCGCCCTTACCTGGTGCCCGGTCTTATTTTTAAATAAAAGAAAATGATTTTCATGGCCAAACCGATACAGGTCCCGGGTAACTCTGACATCCTGGGTGCAATATTCAATAATTTTTTCCATCTCGCCCTGGGTCCACCATTCCAGGGCCATGAGGCCGTCTGCACTTTTTTTGCACCCCAGGGTCTGTTGGGCAAGGTGATCCAGGGAGAGCCGATACCCCAATATTTCATGGACCTTCATGAGAAGGTCAAGGGTGGGCAGGCCATGGAAATCAAAGGAGGACAGGCCGGACAACACCTTATAATCGAAACGAACAATATTAAAGCCGATGATAAGGTCCAGTCGCTGCAAATGCTGGCAAAGGGATTCGATATCCTCCTGAAGATAGGTATGAAATTCATCTGAGCTTGAATCATAGAGGACGGCACAACTGACCCCCATGCGCTGGGCCTTGTTCCAGCCGCCGACCTCCTGGGCCGATCGCCGGGTTTCAATATCAAGGACACCATATTTTAAGTCCGGCTTTGATTGTGACATTGATTCTGATCCTTGGTCCGGTTTTTCAGAACCCAACACCTTTAATTTTTGAGCATTCTCCCGGGAAAGAGTGTGATTGTCTGTGAGTATCATTTCAAGTATGCTTTTAGCAGAAAACTTGTCAATGGGCCGGTTTCCAGATCCGCATTTGGGAGAATGGACACAGGCCGGACACCCGGTTTCGCAGGGACAACTGACAATAACCGCAAGGGTTTGTTCCAACAAATCTTTTGCCTTGTCAAAGGCCTGTTTTGACAAACCAAGACCGCCGGGAATGCCATCATAAATAAAGACAGCCGCCTTTCCGATCTGGGGATGAAAGGGAGTGGAGATTCCTCCCAGATCGTTTCGATCTGTCATCACCAAAAGGGGCATGATGCCGATGGCGGCATGTTCAATTGCATGGATCCCCCCCATAAAATGGAGCCGGTCAGACTCAATTTTATCCCTTACTTCATCCGAAATTTCAATCCAGATCCCCTGGGTTTCAAATTCAAGTTTCGGTAATTCCAGGGGCACAATCCCAATGGATTTTTGGGTGGCGGTCAGTTTTCGCTCATATCCGATCACCTGTTCTGTGATCCGAAGAAGGCCGTATCCCACACGGGTTCCCTGTACTATACACGAATCCAGTTGTTGGATAATGGTGGTGGATTTTGAGGATCTTGCCCGGGTGTAATAGGGCAGATCTCGTTGACGTGCTTCCACCACCCCTTTTTCATGGTCAAACACCGTGATCGCATAGGATTTTCCTCCATGAAGATAAACTGCCCCTTCATGGGTTTCAAAATAGGACCGATGCTTGTCAATATTCCCGATATTTTGCTGGGTATCTTCCAGAAAAATGGGAATGGTATTGCCGGTTCCCCTGAGGCTGACCTCCCTGTGGGGGGATTTTCGGGCAGAGTACCAGATCCCGCCTTCCCGGCTTCGAAGCAGTTTCCCCTGATATTCCAAATCTGTAATAGCTTTTTGAATCTGTGCATCTTTCAAGAAGGGTTCACCCTGTTTGAGGCTTAACTCGGCAGCGGCACAGACCAGGTGTTGTTTTAAGATAATGGGGTTATCCGGATTGATAATGGCCTTTTCAGGAGGCATGTTAAAAAAAGCATCCGGGTGATTGATAAAATACTGATCCAGGGCATCTTCATGGGCAATAAGGATCATGGCCGAAGCCTTGCCGTTCCGCCCCACCCTTCCCGCCCGCTGCCAGGTGGACATGATGGTGCCCGGATATCCTACCAGGACACACAAATCCAAATCACCAATATCAATTCCCAACTCCAAAGCAGAGGTTGACACCACGGCCAAAAGCTCGCCCGAGGCAAGTTTTTTTTCAATAATCCTTCGTTCCTCGGGTAAAAATCCCGCCCGATAGGCACAGATTTTATCGGCAAACCCCTTGGCTCTCCTTGATGCCCAGATGGCAATGAGTTCAGTTATTTTTCTGGACTGGGTATATATAATGGTACGAAGCTGTCTTGCAACCGCCGAATGGATCAGGGCAATGGCCGTTTGGGCCGCCCCCTCAAGACCCCGCATCATGAGAACCTCTTTTTGCCCTGAGGGAGCACCCGGTTCATCCACGACTTTAACGGCAAGGCCCGTCAGTTTTTGGGCAAGGGAGGCCGGATTGGCAATGGTTGCCGAACAAAAAATAAAAACGGGTTCAGATCCGTAGCGTCGGCAGATTCTCAACAGGCGCCGGAAAACCCAGGCCATGTTGGACCCCATGACCCCCCTATAGGTATGGACCTCGTCTATGACCACATATTTTAAGTTTGAAAAATAATCTTCCCAGAGATGATGGTGGGCCAGCATGGCCAGATGCAGCATCTCTGGATTGGACAGCAGTATATGGGGCGGACATCTTCTAATTTTGGCTTTATGATGGGCGGTAATATCCCCGTCATAGACGGCGGCCGTGAGCTTTGGAGATTTTATGCCCGATTTTATGCCCGGTCTCATACCCGCTTTTATCTTGGGGGAACCGGCCAGATCCAGCAAATGCTGGACCGTATCCAGTTGATCCCTTGCCAGGGCTTTTAAGGGGAAGAGGTAAAGGGCCCGAGATTTTGAATTTTCCAACAGTTCATCCACCACGGGCAGGTTGTAGATCAAACTTTTCCCCGAAGCAGTCGGGGTGGCAATCACCGTATTAACGCCCTTTTTTATCAGGGCAATGGCTCGTTTCTGGTGGATATAAAGCTGTGGTATCCCCAGGGCCGCAAGCAAAGGTCCCAAATCATGGGTCAGTTTGAGACCCGGGTCGGCAAAAATAGGCAACCGGGGGGCAATGGTTCTGTGGCAAACAATATCCCCTGCAAACCCTTTATAGTTTTTAAGGGAAAGGATATAATCGTCAAGACTCACAAAATACTCTTGCCCAGGGCAGACAGAGTCAGTTCCACAGCAAGCTCTGCTGTTTTATTGGCCACATCTAGAATGGGGTTGACCTCAACAAGGTCCATGGAGGCCACCTTGCCCGAATCTGCCAGGATTTCCATCAGCAAATGGGCCTCCCGATAGGAAATCCCGCCGGGAACAGGCGTTCCCACTCCCGGGGCTTCCAGAGGATCCAGGGCATCCATGTCAACGGTGAGATGAATCCGCTTTAAATGGGCAAATTTCATGACGGTCTTATTGGCAATAGATGAGATTCCCTGTTCGTCAATGTCCCGCATGGTAAAAATGGTAAAGCCTGATTTTTTCAAGCGTTTTTTTTCAACCGGATCCAGGTCCCGCTGACCGATGAGGACCACATTTTCAGGATCCACCTTCCGGCCGGGCCTTCCCACGTTCACAAGCGATGGATGGCCTTCCCCTATCAATGCCGCCAAAGGCATGCCGTGAATATTCCCGGAAGGGGAGGTTTCCGGTGTGTTAAAATCACCATGGGCATCGATCCAGACCAGGCCAATGGGGTCCTTCCCCGACGCCGCTGCAACTGTGCCAACGGCAATGGAATGGTCCCCCCCGAGAAACAGTGGAAAATGCCCCTGCCCGATTGCCTCTTGCCCGACAGTATAAATGGCATTACAAATCTGGGTAATTTCATCTAAATATTTATCCTGGGACAGGGGAGTTTGTCCATCAGCATCCCGAATGGGAATCCGCACATCCCCGCGGTCCACCACCACATGACCAAGGTCCCGCAGCCGGGAAATCAACCCCGTGTACCTCAGGGCAGCCGGTCCCATGTCCACTCCCCTGAGAAGCTGGCCAAAATCCATGGGTACCCCAATAATACTGATCTGTTTTGGCATCTTAAATTCCCTCCACTTAGATTGTTTACCTATATTGTTTGTATTGACAGCTCCTATACCATAGAGTATGAAATCTATTCAATAAAAAGATAATCCTCAAGGTATCGTGTTGGGAGAAGGCATATATGAAACTAAAACATGAAGTAAGATCCAGGCAGACCATTGAGACCATTACAGGTCTTTTAAATAATGGAATCAAAAAAATATCGGTTATCATCCGGCACTCAGACCGATTTTTTCCCAAAGAAGCCAGGATGGAACCCTTTATGGGGTTGACCGAAGGGGGCAAATCCTTTGCCCTGGAATTGGGAAAATCCCTTCCGGGCAATCCAGTCCCCAGGCTTTTTTCTTCCACCTTTGGCCGATGCATTGAAACCGCCTACCTGATTGACAAGGGGTATACCCAACAATACAAAACCCCTGTGGCCCACACCGTTACAAGTGATTATCTGGCCCCTTTCTACATCAAAGATATTGAACGAGCCATCCACATGGTGGAAACCCAGGGCAGTGAGCAATTTATCCGCAACTGGTTTGACAATAAGATTGATGATGGGATCATGGAAAACCCGGAAAAGACCTCGGCCATATTAAGCGAATACATGATAGACCGACTCAAAGAAATTGATGACAACCAAATCG
The DNA here is from genome assembly GCF_055382125.1 of Desulfoconvexum algidum. Classification (NCBI taxonomy): domain Bacteria; kingdom Pseudomonadati; phylum Thermodesulfobacteriota; class Desulfobacteria; order Desulfobacterales; family Desulfobacteraceae; genus Desulfoconvexum; species Desulfoconvexum algidum. The sequence goes on from NZ_AP042394.1 coordinate 3,372,714, forward strand.
CTGTCTGCGTCTCCCATGACTGGAACATCTTCCCCTTAAAAGAATTCAAGCTAGGGCTTCCCCATGAAACAAAGGGAGATGTGGGTTACCTTGACGGGGTGGTTTTCTATGAAAATGGCGGTCACTATTTTGCGACCTCCTTCCAATGCGACCCTTGTCCCGTTTAGGACTTGATTTTTACCAAAATACAGCAGGTAAAAATTAAATGAATACAATTTTACTCTATTTATTAAAAAAATATGACCCGAGTGAAAAAGAAATTTTTCTTAAAGCAAAATTCAGTCTGATTACAACTTTATTCGTTCTTTTAACAATTTTTGTAAGCATAATTTACACGGTCTGCTTATCCGGCCTGAACAATCCTATTGTCTTTACAGAATTTTTCGGATTTACCAGCATTCTGCTTGCCTTTGCGATGCTCGTCAAAGGAAAATACAATACCGCCATCCATATTATTCTCATTTTCGGTTTTGCAACTGTCTGGGGCGTTTTATTTTCAGAACCCAATATTTCATTGTTCAGCAAAATGGATACCATCGTTTTTATTATAGGCCTTTTGGCAGCAATGCCGCTCATGTTTTTTAAAAGCAGAAAACCCATGGTATTATATTTCATTGTCAATATAGTTCTGTTTTGTTTCTTTGTTTTTTATTGTCATAAAACGTCTGATCTTACGATGATAGAGCTGTTGGATTATTTTTTTGATAATTTAATAATAATGACATTTGTTTTTTTTATCTCATTTAATTTGTTTTCTATTTATAAACAGGTGTTGGGGTCATTAAAAAAAGAACTGGTGGAAAGAAAACATTCAGAAAACATCAACAAAACATTATTTGCCATTTCCAATGCTGTGAATATCACCTTGAATCTGGAGGATTTATACAGACAGACCCACACCCTCTTGAGTGAAATTATCGACGTTACCAATTTTTTTATTGCCCTGGTGAATGAACAAGAGCATACCATCTCTTTTCCCTATTATGTCGATACAGTCGATCTCGATTTTTTGCCAATCGCAGATTTTAACCCGGAAGAATCATTAACGGGATTGGTGGTTTCAAAACGAAAGGCGGTTTTATTAAAACGCGAACCATTGAAAGCAATGTCCGCTAAAAATGGTGTACAAGGTCCCGTCCCAGTGGTCTGGATAGGAGTCCCCCTGATGATTAAAGATGAGGTTATCGGTGTGATAGCAGTACAAAGTTATACAAATCCCGATTTATACACTGAACAAGATTTAAAAATAATGTCATCCATCTCAGATCAAATCGCCATTGCCATTGACCGCAAAAGGACTGAAGATGAATTGCGGGAAAATGAAAAAAAATATCGGTATCTTTTCAACCATGCACCCGTTGGCATGTACGAAATTGATTTTACAAAAAATCAATTTACAGATGTGAACGATACCTTTATTACCTATTCCGGCTATACCAAAAAAGAATTGTTAACTTTAAATCCCTTTGATCTTTTAACATCTGAAAGTAAAAAGCAATTTGAGGAACGATTAGAACGACTAATCCGGGGTGAAACGATACCCAATGAATATGAATATGAAATCCTTACAAAAACCGGCCAAAAACTGTCTGTTATTTTAAACAATGATTACATTTATGAAAACAATAAACTCAAAGGTGCAAGGGTTGTTGCACATAACGTCACCGAGCGCAAGAAACTGGATGAGATGATCATTCAGTCGGAAAAAATGATGTCCGTCGGTGGTCTTGCCGCGGGTATGGCCCATGAAATAAACAACCCATTGGCGGGTATGATGCAAAATTCTCAAGTCATTCAAAACCGGTTAACCCAAAACATAAAAGCCAATACTCAGGTGGCCGAAGAACTTGGTACTACCATGAATACGATTAAACTATTCATGGAAAAGCGAGAAATTTTTAAGCAGCTTGAAAGTATTCACAAAGCAGGCAGCCAGGCGTCCAAAATCATCAACAACATGTTAAGCTTTGCAAAAAAAAGTGATTCAAATAAAAAACAAATCAACTTGAGTGAATTGATCGATAAAACAATAGCGCTTTCCCAAAATGATTATAGTTTAAAAAAACACTATGATTTTAGACAGATTCAAATAATTCGAGACTACCAGCCTGATGTGCCGACGGTTTTATGTGAGCCAAGCAAAATTCAACAGGTTTTGTTTAATGTCATCAAGAATGCTTCTGAATCAATGCGGGAAAACAGCAAAAAGGAACCTTCCAAAATCATATTCCGTTTAAAAAAATACACAAATATCGCTTGCATTGAAATAGAAGATAATGGTCCTGGAATCGACCATCAAACTCGAAAACGAATTTTTGAACCTTTTTTTACAACAAAATCTGTTGACAAAGGAACCGGCCTGGGATTGTCGGTTTCCTATTTTATTATTGTAAATGACCACAAAGGGGAAATGGAGGTTGACTCCATCCTGGGAAAAGGAACAAAATTTATCATCAAACTCCCACTCATATAAAAAAAGGTAAGCGCACACTATCCTAAAAGGGTGGCCACCCGTTGGGCATTCACATTTCCTGCCTGTTTTTGTGCAAAAGCTGATGTTTGTTTGAGCAGATCCAGCTGCTTCAAGTTCATTACCTCTTCTGCCAGATCCACATCCCTGATCTGGGACTCAGAACTTCTTGCAGAAATTTTCTGGGTTTCCAGGTTGGAAATCTCTCGTTCAAGCTGGTTCTGACTTGAGCCCAGGGCTGACCTGGACGCACTGACGGTATCAAGGGCTGAGTCAACAGCCTCCTGGGCCGCTTCAGCTCCCCCAATAGAAGAAAGATCCATATCTGCAAGCTCTGCCAGTCCCGGCGCATCCGAAAAAAGGGCCTTCCCGTTATAGGTGGTATTCTGATAGAGGTCGTTTAAGGCACCAAGGGAAGCTGTCACATCCTCTTGGATGGCCATTCTGGTTTCAGACGTTTGGGCACCAGAACTAGCCTGTATCGTTTTTTGGCCGATATCCTGGATGATTTGCGTGGCCTGACCAAGGGCGGCTTCTTTAATTTGAATCATGGAAATATCATCCACGGCGTTGCGACTCAGTTGCCCCATGCTATTGGCAGCACTATTAAGGCTGTCGGCAATGATCAGGCCGGAGGCATCATCGGAAGCTCGGTTGATGGCTTTGCCCGATGATATCCTTTCCAGGGAGCTGTCAAAACCATTGGAAAATGCTCTGTAATTATTCCCTGTAGATTGGCTTAAGGTGTTCGTATTAATAGACAATGACATGGTACCTCCAATTACGCTGTGTTTTATCACAATCCATTAAGGTTGGAATAAAACAAAATATTTAAAGCATATTGGAAGCAATTTTCGAACCAAAGATAAGGATCGGGTAAAACCATAACTAACTATCTATTATTACAATATTTTTTAAAAACTACCGCAATCGTCATTTCTTAACCGAATTAACATTTTTTGTAAAAAAAAGACAAAAATGGTACAATATTGTTTAAATTCCTATTTGCATAAAAGTCCATTTGTTTTGATATAGGACCATGCGGTCAGGCACGGCCTATCCGGCTATCCGGTATCAGGCCCTGGCGATAAAGACGGCCCTGACCGGAGCAGGGTACCCTTCAATGGTCTTGTTCGGATCATCCGGGTCCAGAAAATCCACCAGGGACTCGGTCTGAATCCAATCGGTCTTGCGCTGTTCCTCGCAGCTTGTTTTTGCCACATCCACACATTGAATATGGGTAAACCCGGCTCTGGCCAGCCAGGATTCCATTGCCAGAAGATCCGGGATAAAAAAGACATTGCGCATTTTACCATACCGGTCCTTTGGAAAAAGGCAAAGATTCTCCCTAGTATCGAGTACCAGGTTTTCAAGCACTATCTGACCGCCTTTTTTCAACGAGTCATGGATGCTTTTAAGCATTTCGATGGGGGATTTTCTGTGGTAAAGAACCCCCATGCAAAATACCAGGTCAAAATACTGCTCCATCCCGGGCAATTGGTCATGGGGAATGGGCAGGCAGAATACATTGTCCTGGCGTAAAAACTTTTGAATGGCCAGATATTGGTAGTAAAAAGAACCCTGGGGTTCCAGCCCCAAAACAAACAAAGGGTTTTGAGCGGCCATGCGAAACATATAGTACCCGTTGCTGGATCCGATATCCAGGATACGCCGTCCTGCAAGTTTTGGAAGATGGGGCAGCAGACGATCCCATTTCATCCAGGACTGCCATTCCGTGTCAATATCCACACCAAAGAGATTAAAGGGCCCTTTTCTCCAGGGGCTAAGCTGGATCAATTTTTCATGGAGATCTTTTTTCCCAGCGGATTTGTCCGCCATGGGAATATCGGATTCATCTCCCACAAGAACATGGTTGCCCCCAAGGTCTATTTTAGACGGGACAAAATCCGGAAGGCTTTCCACCAGAAATTTATATCGATGAACATTACCCTTGGCAGTGTCAAGGAATTCCCTTTTTTCTGAAATAATCCGGGTAAGTTCTTCAACCCATGGGCCCAACTTAAATTCCCGGTGCTGTTTTAAAAACCGTTCCATGATAGTTTAAATTTGTATCCTAATTTTTATATGTGAAGGTTGCAGGATCAACTCTGGTTACTTTATGGCAATCATGGAGGCAAAATTGAACCATTTCAACCAGACCTCGAACGCTGAAAAGCCGGCGTCAAGAAACCGCTGCTGGTGAACCTCAATGGCCTCGGGGATCAAAACCTCTTCAAGGGCATCGCGCTTCTGGCTGATTTCAAGCTCTGAATATCCATTTTCCCGTTTGAATCGCCGGTAAAAATCTTGTTCCAGCTCATTGATGGGGGACGCTGGGTGAATTATTTTTTCCGTAACCAGAAGAATGCCGCCGGGCACGAGCCCCTGGTATATTTTTTTAATCAGTTTGTCTCTTTTGTTTAACTCCAGAAACTGCAGGGTCAGGTTGATCAGGACCACCGAAGCGTTTTCAATTTGAATATCCTCAAGCAGGCCGCAAATAAGATCAATCCCCTGGGCATTTTCAATTCGTTCCAGCCGGGCATGGTATTTTTCAATCATTGGAATAGAACTGTCCACCCCCGCCATGGCAAAGGGAGTGTCGTCAAATTGCCCAGCGATTAAAACCCCAAGATTCCCATGGGAACATCCCAGGTCATATATCCGGGTTTTATTCTGGAAAAATGCCCGGGCCATCTGGGCCTGACGCTGGATACTTTCCTGGTAAAAAGGCACCGAACGTTTCAGCATATCATCAAACACTGCCGTAACTTCGCTGTTAAATGCAAAGGGTTCTATCCGGTCCTTCTTTTGTGCAAACACATTGTCTCGTTTCATTGGCCTTTCCAATCTGTAAAATTTTGCTGGGAATCTATTATAATATTTAGCCGATAAGTGCAAGAACCAGGTCCTTGTTCTTGATCATTATTCCTTGACTATCCTCGAGTGTAAATGATATCTATTACTTCTGAAGCAAACACTTCTCAAAAAATATCAGCACATTAATTTCAGGAGGCATGGACATGGAAGTTGTGGGAATCGATGTCGGTTTTGGATTTACAAAAGCGTATAATGGCAAAAACTCCATCATTTTCAAATCTCTTATTGGTGATGCCACAGACATTCAGTTCCGCTCGTTTCTCGGAGAGGAAGAGTCCGCCTCAAACCTGCATATTACACTGAATGATAAATCCTATTTTTTGGGCAATTATGCAGAACAGCAGTCCAATATTGCAGAATTCACCCTGGATCAAGAGAAACTCATTGAAAATTTTGTAAAAATTCTGGCCATCACCGCTGCTGGGATCTGCAGTGATTCAACAGGTCCCATCAACGTGGTAACAGGCCTTCCCGTGGGATACCTGAAACGTGACTCCCGGCGCTTAAAAGAAATGATCCAGGGAATCCATGAAATCACCTATCACAATATCGATGGACGAGATGAAACCAAACGGGTTCATATTGACAAAATCATTGTGATTCCCCAACCCATTGGATCCATTTTTAATTTAATATTTGATGAATTCGGTAAGATCAAGGACAAAAAGCTTGCCCTGCAAAAACTGGGGGTGGTGGATATTGGATTTAAAACCACTGATTTTTCCATATTTGACCATCTCCAGTATATTGAGCGGGGGTCCTCCACCATGGACACCGGTATTTCCAAGTGCTTTAGTGTGTTTGCCAACAAATTACGACAGGAAAGCAATGTTAGCATTGAATTGTACCGTATCTTTAAATTTGTTGCAGCGGGCATGATCAAGATTAAGGGCAAGGAATATAATATTACAAACCTGAAAAAACGGGTCTATACCCATGCGGCGTCTGCCATTGCCGCAGACCTGAACCGTCTGTGGGAAAACGACTGGGATATCGATTCTATTATCCTTTCCGGTGGCGGCAGTGTGGAACTTGCTGAATACCTCGCCCCCAATATTGAAGGAAATGTCATTCCCATTCCAAAAAACATTGATGCTCGGTTTAACAATGTCCAGGGATACTGCAAATTTGGTAAATACAAATGGGGAGCAGAAAAAAGCATCTCGGAAAAAACAAAGGCCAAGGCGATGCCGCCTGGAACATTAGCTAAAACCCCGGAAGATACCAATGCCTCCCTGGATGGCAAACAAGAAGGTGCCAAACAGGATAATTCCTCAAAGGGCCTTTCCTGGCTTCGCCGGCAGAATTAGGAAAACCCCATGAACCAGGAAACACTTACCAAGCTATTGTCCCAGGTGGCCCAGGGCAGTATGAGCGTGGCAGATGCCAGGACCCAATTCAAAGATCTTTCCTTTGAAGATATCGAGTTTGCCAACATAGATCACCATAGATCCCTGCGAAAAGGATTCCCCGAGGTGATTTTCGGCCAGGGAAAAACCAGCGCCCAGATCATTGGAATTCTTGAACGAATGGTCCCAAGAGAGGACATCATTCTGGTGACCCGCATCAATGAAAAAAAGGCCCGGGATGTAAAAGCAGCCCTGCCTGCTGCCCAATATTTTCAAGATGCCCGACTCTTAAGGATTCAAAAGAAAGCGCCTGTTGCCACAGGGGTTGGGAAAATTCTCATCATCTCGGCCGGCACTTCTGATATTCCAGTGGCAAGAGAATCAGCCCTTACGGCCCAGGCCATGGGCAATGAAGTGGACACGCTGTTTGATGTGGGGGTTGCCGGAATTCACAGACTGTTCGCCCATAGGGACAAAATTTTAGAGGCAAGTGTGATCATTGTGATCGCCGGCATGGAAGGGGCCCTGCCCAGTGTGGTGGCCGGAATGGTCAAGGCACCGGTGATTGCAGTTCCCACAAGCATCGGTTATGGCACAAGTTTCAACGGCATAACAGCACTGCTGGGCATGCTCAATTCCTGTAGTTCCAATATTGCAGTGGTAAATATCGACAATGGGTTTGGTGCCGGATACATGGCCTCATCCATCAACCATGTATCGGTAGTTTAATCGTGAACGTGGTGCCAGATACCCGGGATGAGGCGGCCTTAAGCTTCCCGTGGTGATCTTCTTCAATAATAAAGTAAGAGACAAAGAGACCTAAGCCGGTGCCCTGCCCCGGTGATTTGGTCGTAAAAAAGGGGTCAAATATTTTTTCTTGCACCTGCTCTTCCATGCCCGGACCATTGTCGCTTATTTCAATGACAGCCATCTTGTTTTCCACAAAAAATTGAATAAAAAATGCTGATTTGGGGGCATGGGAATCCTTGGCGGAGACCATGGCTTCGGTGCCGTTTTTAATAATATTAAAAAAGACTTGCTGAATTTTACTGGCCTCGCAAAAAACAAATGGGAACCCATCGGCTGTTTCCATTTTGATATCCATTTGTTTGGCATCAAACTTTTTTTTCAAATTATATTCATTTTTGGCCAGGGAAATGGTTTTCTCCATGAGCCGGACCAAATTTTCATAGGATTTTTTCCCCTCCCCTTTCCGGGCAAAAGAAAGCATATTGGAAACAATTTTAGCGGCATGATGACCGGCCTCATGAATATGCGCAAACTGTTTATTAATCCCCCGGGCTTCCAGATACTCCCCAAGATTATCAAGGCAGACACCACTCTTTTGGGCCGCCGCTATATTGGCCGGCATCTTCTTTGTCAGCCGGTTTTGAATCACCTGGGCGTTCTGCATCATGCCGGCAAGGGGATTATTAATTTCATGGGCCATGCCGGCTGCCATGCCGCCAATTGACAACATTTTTTCCGATTGTACCATCATGGCGTCAAGCCTCATCTGCTCAGTCACGTCATCCATGCGAATAACAGCTCCCTGACTCTCCCCGCCGGTCAGGGGATAGATAATGATATTCCGGTATCGCACCTGGTTGGCAATCTCGTGTCGTACCTTGGTTTTTTCAACAACTTTCAGATCAGTCACAGCCGTTTTTATGTTCCGGGTAAGAAAGGCCAACTCTGGGAAAATTTCATAAAAATACCGGCCGATTGCCTCGTTTGCCGAGACATTGGTAATGGTTAGTGCCTGTTTGTTCCAATGGGTGACCCGGCCTTCCGGATCGACCCCCATGAGAATGGAGGGCATGGAATCAAGGACATTGTCAATATAGTGTTTGGCCTGTTCAAGCTTTTGATAAAGCAGCATGCTGCTCAATCCATCACAAATCCGCTGACAGATCCCTTTGAACAATATTTGGGCATCAAGTGACCATATCCGGTCATGGGAGCATTGATGAAGTCCAACCTCCCAGGCGTCCCCCAACTTGGGGAATACAGCCATCCCCATCTGGGAATTGACATGATAGGTTTCCCGGATATAGGTTCGAATATGCCTTTTGGTGGCTGGATCATAAACCACAGGATCTTCCGAAGCCAAAATTTCCGTCATAAGGATCTGGGCTTCCGGGGTGATTTCCACTCGATAATGGGGCGCCAGGAACCATTCGGGTTTGGTCCGCATAAAGGGCAGGTTATAAAACTGCTCTTCCGGGTTACAGGGAAATAAAATCCAGGCCCGGTCACAGTCAATCACATCAATCAGGGTATCTAAAATTTCGTTGAGCATCTGGCGGATATCATTGGCATTGATGATAATTTTATTGATCTTGTCAAAACATGCCGTTTGCAGCTCAATTTGTTTTCTCTCGGTAATATCCCGGGCAAAGGTGATGACCGATATCACCTCCCGGTCTGAATTAAACTCAGGACATAATATCCAGTCGATCCAGGTGCCGTTGGGCAATTTAACTTCTGTCCGCTTCACCTGTTCGGTTTTAAATACCTGGGCAATGGCTGTTTTAAGCTTTTCAACAAAAGGTTTCGGAAGATTGAGCTCTGTGTGGGTTTTGCCCATAATCTCTTCTGGCGTGACCCCAAACGCTTCAACAGCAGGATTGACATAAAGATGGCGGCCTTCCATATCAAATCGCATGATAATATCATGGGATTGTTCCGCCAGGGTCCTGTAACGCTGTTCACTTTCCTTGAGGGCTTCTTGAAATTGTTTTCGCTCAATGGCCATGGCGATCTGATTGGATACCAGGACAAGAATATCCAGATCCTTTTGATTGAAGGCATGGGGATCGGTATAGCTTTGAACAGCTATGGCGCCAATGACGATATCCCGGACAATCAGGGGAACCCCGATCCAAATGAGCGGCAGACTTCCCTGGACCCGTTTCTCTTGGTACCGAAGTTCCAGCAGGGATTTATCCAGAAACAAAGGCTTTTTATTTAAAATCACCTCACCGGTGAGGGATTTTTCTTCAAACAGAACAATGGCGTCATAATTTTCATCATCTATTTCATCCTTATAATAGGGAAAATGAAGCAATTGTTCTTCTCTGTTATAGATGGAAATATAAAAATTAGGGGTATAAATGAGACGGTTCAAGGAATGATGAATGCTGGCATACAAATCATCTAAATGGAGGGTGGTGGTAACGGCATTGGAAATTTCAAGCAGGGTAACCTTTATTTCATCAGCCCGTTTTAGCCGGTTTATCTGTGCTTCAAGACGGGCTATTCGATCTAAATTCCCTTTTGTGTCAGGCAAAACTGATGAGTGGTGTGGCACGATACCTTACAATTCCTTCCTTAATACAAGGATTTATTACACATTATGTCTATTGCCGATCATATCCAAACCAATCGACAATTGCAAATTTAAATTCCATCCGCTTTGCTGCCTGATTTAATATTCCGGGTTACCATAATTTTATGCTTGACTTTTAATAGATTTATATATAGTAAATATTGTTTAAATAGAGTAAATAATTATGAAAATAAATTTTATCAACAATCTAATAGTCCTTATTATCGTGGAGGTGATTCTTCTCACCTCCAGACGAAGGGGCTCTTAGTGGCATAAACTTTAAATTAACTTTAAAAGCCGTTATCAGCCCCGACCGGGCAGATAACGGCTTTTTTTATTTTTAACGAGGAGACAAAATGAGAAGTCACATTGCAACCAAGGGAGTTGCCAGAGCCCCCCACAGAAGCCTGATGAAAGCTCTGGGCCTGACGGACAGGGAAATTTCCCAGCCCCTTATCGGGATTGCCAATTCAGCCAACGAACTGATCCCGGGCCACATGCACCTGGACACCATTGTCACGGCGGTCAAGGCAGGGATCCGCATGGCTGGCGGAACCCCCATGGAATTTTCCACCATCGGGGTCTGCGACGGCATTGCCATGAACCATGGGGGCATGCACTATTCCCTGGCCTCCAGGGAATTGATTGCAGACTCCATTGAGGTCACGGCAATGGCCCATCCCTTTGATGCCATTGTCATGGTACCCAATTGTGATAAAATAGTTCCCGGCATGCTCATGGCTGCAGCCCGGCTGAACATTCCGGCCATCTTTGTCAGCGGTGGCCCCATGTTTGCAGGCCGTCATCCCGATGACCGGAATAAAAAAATAGATCTTGTCTCTGTATTTGAGGCAGTGGGAGCGGTTCAGACCGGCAAAATGACAGAAAAGGATCTGGCCCGGATTGAAGATGCAGCCTGCCCCACCTGCGGATCCTGTGCTGGAATGTTCACGGCCAACTCCATGAACTGCCTGACAGAAGCCATTGGCATGGCACTTCCCGGCAACGGGACCATTCCCGCCCCCATGTCCGAAAGAATCCGGCTGGCCAAAGAAACCGGCATCAAGATCATGGAATTATTGGACAAGGGCATCACACCGGACAAAATTTTCACCCGGGCCTCGTTTTTAAATTCCCTGGTGGTGGACATGGCCCTGGGCTGTTCCACCAATACGGTTCTCCATTTAAAGGCCATTGCAGCAGAAGCCGACATTGATATTGACCTGGCCCTTATTAATGAGGTCAGCAGCAAAACCCCCCATCTGTGTTCCCTGAGCCCGGGAGGTCCGGACCACATTGAAGACCTTCACTTTGCCGGGGGGATCCAGGCGGTGATGAAAGAATTATCCGACCATGACATGCTGGATCTGACCTGCATGACCGCCACGGGCAGCCCCCTTGGTGACAACTTGAAACCTGTCCGGGTACAGAACGCCAATGTGATCAAGCCCGTTGAAAACCCCTATCATAAACAAGGCGGTCTTGCCGTACTCTTCGGCAACCTGGCCCCCGAGGGCTGCGTGGTTAAACAATCGGCCGTCCTGCCCGAGATGATGACCCATACGGGACCTGCCCGGGTGTTTGATTGTGAGGAAGATGCCACATCAGCCATCATGGAGCGCAGAATCAACCCGGGGGATGTGATTGTCATCCGCTACGAGGGACCTTCCGGCGGCCCGGGTATGCGTGAAATGCTCACCCCCACCTCGGCCATTGCCGGTATGGGACTGGACAGCACCTGCGCCCTGATCACCGACGGCAGATTTTCCGGCGGCACCAAAGGGGCTTCCATCGGCCATGTCTCGCCGGAAGCCACCCAGGGGGGCCTCATTGCCGTTGTTCAGGAAAACGATGAAATCCGAATCGATATTCCGTCCAAACAAATCGAACTGATGGTGTCTGAACAGGAAATAGCAAAACGGTTTACCCAATGGGAAAAACCTGAGCCCAAGATTAAAAAAGGATACATGGCCCGATATGCACGAATGGTAAGTTCCGCTGGCAATGGCGCCATCTTTAAAAAGTTCTAACAGGAGAAACACATGAAACTCACAGGGGCCCAAATACTGATTAAAATGATCAAAGCCCAGGGCGTAAATACCATTTTCGGTTATCCGGGAGGCGCCACCATCGATATCCATGATGAACTGGCAAGACACCCGGACCTGCGCCACATACTGGTTCGTCACGAACAGGGCGCGGTCCATTCCGCTGACGGGTATGCCCGGGCAAACGATAGTGTCGGCGTGGCGCTTGTCACCTCCGGACCCGGCGCCACCAACACAGTCACCGGAATTGCCTCGGCCCACACAGATTCCATCCCCATAGTGGTCTTTACCGGCCAGGTTCCCACAGCCCTTATCGGCAATGATGCCTTTCAGGAAGTGGATATTGTCGGGATCACACGGCCCTGCACCAAACACAACTACCTGGTAAAAGATCCCAATAAACTGGCAGCCACCATCCAGGAGGCCTTTCACATTGCCAGATCCGGAAGACCAGGGCCCGTGCTGGTGGATCTGCCCAAGGATATTATTCAGGCACAAATTGAGTTTGTGATGCCCGAAGAGACAGCCCTTAGATCCTATAAACCAAATTACTCCCCCAACAAAAAGCAACTGGCCAAGGCGGTCACCCTGATAAAGGAAGCCAAAAGACCGGTGATTTTTGCCGGAGGCGGGGTAATTTTGTCCCGGGCTTCTGAAGAACTCACTGCCATTGCCCGGCTGGCAGATATTCCTGTAACCGCTTCATTAATGGGTCTTGGGGCCTTTCCTGGATCCGACCCCCTGTGGTTAGGGATGCTCGGGATGCACGGCACCTTCCGGGCCAACATGAGCATTGGCAACTGTGATTTAATCATTGCAGCCGGGGTCCGTTTCGATGACCGGGTCACCGGTAATATCGAAAAATTTGCCCCAAATGCCCAGATCGTTCAGATCGACATTGACCCCACTTCCATCCACAAGAATATTCCGGTGCACTGCCCCATTGTTGGGGATTGCAAAGCCGCTCTGGCAGGCATCCTGGAACTGATGAAAAAAGAGAACCCCGAAGATCTCAAACAAGACCACGACTCGTGGCTTGACCGGATCGGCCAGTGGAAACAGACCACTCCCTTAAAATATGACCAGGGCCCGGACATCATCAAGCCCCAGTTTGTGGTGGAAAAACTCTTCGAAGCCACCCGAGGAGAAGCCATTATCACCACGGAAGTCGGCCAGAACCAAATGTGGGCGGCACAGTTTTATCATTTTGACAAGCCCAATCATTTTATCACCTCAGGCGGCCTTGGCGTCATGGGATTTGGACTGCCCGCGGCTATCGGTGCCAAAGCAGCCCGCCCGGACAAGGTGGTGGTGGATGTGGCAGGAGACGGGTCCATCCAGATGAATATCCAGGAACTCATGACCGCCATAGAATCCAAGATAGATGTCAAGATTGTTATTCTCAATAATCGATTTTTGGGCATGGTTAGACAATGGCAAGAATTTTTCTATGACAAGGCCTATGCCTCCACCAACATGGAAAATGCCCCTGACTTTGTAAAATTAGCGGAGGCATATGGGGCCAAAGGGTTTAAATGCGAAGACCCGGCCAAAGTAGAAGCGACCCTGAAGCTTGGCCTGGAAACCCCGGGTACGGTTATCATGGAATTTATAGTAGAACGCGAAGAATCTGTCTACCCAATGGTGCCCGCAGGCGGAGCCATAACCGACATGCTGCTGGTATAAAAGAGGAATTAAAAATGGAAACAAACAGATACTTACTCTCAATTCTTGTGGATGATGAACCCGGCGTATTGTCCAGGATTGCAGGACTTTTTTCCGGCAGGGGATTCAATATTGATTCGTTGAGCGTTGCCACCACAGTGGATCCGGCTGTCTCCAGGATTACCATGGTGACCAATTGTGATGCCCATATTATTGAACAGATTAAAAAACAGCTCAATAAACTCATCAATGTCATTACGGTCAATGATTTAACCGAAAAAAAATATGTGGAGCGTCAGCTGGCACTGATCAAAGTCCATGCGCAACCGGAAAAACGGGCAGAGATCCTGAGAATTGTAGACATATTCCGGTGCAAGATTGTGGATGTGGGACATTCCCATTTTATCATTGAAATGTCCGGGACCAGTGAAAAACATACGGCCTTTGTCTCGCTTTTACAGCCAATGGGCATTGTGGAAATAGCCTCCACAGGATCCATTGCCCTGGCAAGGGAAAACGGGAAATAAACAATGAAAAAAACACTCTTATACGACACCACCCTAAGGGACGGGATGCAAGGAGAGAACATATTTTTTTCCCCGGAAGACAAGCTCAAGATTGCCAGACGCTTGGACGATGTCGGCATCCATTACATTGAAGGCGGCTGGCCAGGCGCCAACCCCGGTGCCCAGCATTTTTTTGAACTGGTACGCGATATCCAGTTCAAAAATGCCAGGATTGCCGCCTTTGGTTCCACACGCCGCCAGGGGAAAACCTGTGAGCAAGACGCCAACTTACAGGCCCTGATTAATTCAGGGGCACCGGTGATTACCATCTTTGGAAAGTCCTGGGACCTCCATGTGGAGTCGATCATGGACAACACAAAAGAGGAAAACCTGGCCATGATCCAAGAGAGCGTGGCCTACCTTCTGGCCCGGGACCTTGAAGTGCTCTATGATGCCGAGCATTTTTATGACGGCTACAAGGCCAATACACCCTATGCCCTTAAAACCCTGGAAGCGGCCGTTGAAGGCGGCACCCGGTGTCTGGTTCTCTGCGACACCAACGGAGGGTCCCTGCCCTGTGAGATAGACACCATCACAAGAAGCGTGGTGGCCCACTTTAAGGAGAGTGGCCACCAGGACGTCATCTTTGGTATCCACACCCACAATGACTGCGCCATGGCGGTTGCCAATGCCGTGACCGCCGTCCATGCCGGGGCCACCATGGTCCAGGGAACCATCAATGGTTATGGAGAACGCTGCGGCAATGCAGATCTCACAGCCATTATTCCCATCCTGGCCCTTAAAATGAAACGCGACTGCATGACCGATGAAAACCTTAAAAAGATTTTGAATCTGTCACGGTTTGTCTCTGAAACTGCCAATGTGCCTCCGGTCAACTCCAGACCCTTTGTGGGAAAATCTGCCTTTGCTCACAAGGGAGGGGTCCATGTGTCGGCCATCATGAAAAACCCCAGGGCCTATGAGCACATATCCCCTTCCCTTGTTGGAAATGAGCGCCGGGTATTGGTTTCTGAACAGTCGGGGAAAAGCAATATCACCTACAAGGCCAAGGAACTAGGGGTGGATCTAGGGGATGATGAAAGAAAAAAGGCCCTGATTGTGGCCAGCATCAAAGAACTTGAAAACGACGGGTTTGAATTTGACGCGGCAGAAGGCTCCCTGAAGCTGATCATGGAAAAACTCACGGATCAGTTTGTTCCCAACTTTGAATTGGAATCCTTCCGGGTGGTGGTGGAAAAGGACAAGGAAAGACCCTGTTACTCCCATGCCATGATTAAAATCCGGGTGGGGGACACAACAGAGATCACCTCGGCCGAAGGGGACGGTCCGGTGTCCGCCCTGGATAATAGTTTGAGAAAAGCGCTCACCTCTATTTATCCCCAGGTTAACGACATGCACCTGGTTGACTTCAAGGTCCGTGTCATCGAAGGATCCGACGGCACCGATGCCAAGGTAAGGGTTCTAATTGAATCCAGAGATACCAACAACATATTTTCCACCATCGGGGTGTCGGAAGATATTATCGAAGCAAGCTGGCAGGCACTTGCCGACAGTTTTCAATACAAACTTTCACTGGACAACACCATAAAAGGCGAATAAAAATGAATGACGACAGAAAAATTATTATTTTTGACACCACCTTGAGGGATGGGGAACAATCTCCCGGGGGCAGCATGAACCAGGCGGAAAAACTGCGTATTGCCACCCAGCTGGAAGCCCTTGGGGTGGATGTGATTGAAGCGGGATTCCCCGCAGCCTCGGAGGGGGATTACAAAGCCGTCAAGGCCATTGCCGAAACCCTGAAAAAAACCCAGATAGCCGCCCTTTGCCGTGCCAATGAACAGGACATCCGCCGGGGGTGGGATGCCGTTAAGGATGCTGTCAACCCCAGGATTCACACCTTTATCGCCACCTCAGAACTGCACATGAAATACAAGCTACAGATGGAGCCTGCCCAGGTGTTAAAACAGGCTGTGGAATCGGTAAAATTGGCCGCCTCCTTCACCAAAAATGTGGAATTTTCCGCCGAAGACGGATCAAGGTCCGATCGGGATTTTTTGTGTACGGTGTTTGAATCGGTCATCGACGCCGGTGCCACCACCATCAACCTTCCGGATACCGTGGGGTATGCCATTCCCGAAGAATTCGGAGAGCTGGTCAAATATGTCATGGAAAACACCTCCAACATCGACAAAGCTGTTTTAAGTGTTCACTGCCACAATGATCTGGGGCTTGCAACTTCCAACACCCTCACCGCCATTAAAAACGGGGCCCGCCAAGTGGAGGTCACCATCAACGGCATTGGAGAAAGAGCCGGCAACACAGCTCTTGAAGAAGTGGTCATGTCCCTTGCCACCCGGCCCAATTTTTTCCCCCATACCACAGGGATCGACACCACAAGGATCTACCCCACCAGCCGACTGGTTTCCATGATCACCGGCATCCTGGTCCAGCCCAATCATGCCATTGTGGGGGCCAATGCCTTTGCCCATGAAGCCGGCATCCACCAGGACGGGATGTTAAAAAACCCCATGACCTATGAGATCATGAAACCCGAGACCGTGGGGATCAACAAAAACAGCCTGGTATTGGGAAAACATTCCGGCCGCCATGCCTTGAATGCCCATATTCAGACCATGGGCTACAACCTGTCAGAGGATGAGCTAAAAGTGGTATTTAAAAAGTTCAAAAATCTGGCAGACAAGAAAAAAATCATCCAGGACGAAGATATAGAAGCCCTTATCAATGAAGGAGTCCTCCGATCCTCGGAAGTTTTCTCTTTGGAATACATCCATGTCTTGAGTGGCAATACGGTATTTCCCACGGCCAGTATCCAGCTGAACATTAACGGACGACCTGTCCAGGGCGCCACTGCGGGCAGCGGACCCATTGATGCGGTTTACAACATTATATCCAAACTCACCGGCACCAAGTCCGAACTGCTCAGGTTTACCATCTCCGCCCTGACAGAAGGCACCGATGCCCAGGGAGAAGTCACGGTCCGCCTCAAGGAAGACGGCGTCACAGCCCTGGGTAAAGGAACTGATCCGGATATCATCACCGCAGCAGCGCTTGCCTATATCAACGGCCTCAACCGCCTTGAGTACCTGAAAACCAATCCCCCGAAAGAACAAGCCCCTCTCTAAGCGGATGGATTAAAATGCCAAAGGGCGGGGGATCCCTCCCCTGCCCTTTCAACCCCTCTGGCCAAACCTCAGCTCCCAGCGCTTACTTTCCGGTAAATTTGGGTTTTCTTTTTTCCATAAACGCTGTTACCGCTTCCATCAAATCATGGGACGGGATAATATTGGCACTGATGGACGCCACATATTTGAGGCCATCATCAATGGATTTTCCCACGCCAAAATTCAATACATCCTTGGATGCCTGGACTGCCAGGGGCGAGTTTTCTGAAATCTCCAGAGCCATTTTCTCAGCTTCAGCCAACAGGGTCTCATAATCCTCAACTACCTGATTGACCAGCAAAATTTTTTCTGCCCGTTCCGCCGTGATATTTTTTGCAGTAAAGGCAAGCTCCCGGGTAATGCCCTGGCCCACGATCAGCGGCAGCCGCTGGAGAACCCCCACGTCGGCAACAAACCCCACGGCAGCTTCCTTGAGGCAAAATTTGGCATCCTTGGTGCATAGCCTTATATCACAGGCCGTGATCATATCCAGCCCTGCCCCGATACAATACCCGTGCACAGCGGCAATGACAGGTTTCCTGATCTTTTCCATGGCAGTCATGGTTGCCTGGAGGGGATATATTTTTTTAAGCAATTGCCATTTCACCCCGCCCTTTTGTTCGGCATCCATGAGCTCGGGCAGCTCCCCCATCATCCCCATCAAATCAATCCCCACACAAAAGTCAGACCCCTTTCCGGCCACAATAATGACCCTCACCTCCGGATCATCGTCCAGTTCAGTAAATATGGCCGGCGCATCCTTCCATGCCGGCGCATGCATAGCATTTTTCTTTTCCGGTCTGTTCAGATAAACCCATGCAATGGGGCCTTTTTTTTCTACGAGATAATAGGCGCTTGTACTCATTTTATTCTCCTTTTTTATATCCATCAGTATTTGAATATTAGTCAAATTATTTGGGGTTGAGGGGAAAAACTCAAAGAATTCAAGTTTTTCCCGATTGCTTTTTTTTTGTTTTCCTTATATGGATTACTTAGCTTATTCTCTCACCGCGATCCATGTAATGGAAAGAGCGGAGCTATTTCTTTATCTCCCCCCTAAAAATCAAGGGGACTCCTTGATTCTTTGAGTGTTCTTGACCGAACCGTATGGGTGTAGATCATGGTTGTTCTTACATCACTATGTCCTAAAAGTTCCTGGATAGTACGGATATCATAGTTTGCTTCCAGCAGATGGCTGGCATAAGTGTGGCGAAAAGTATGGGCAGTTGCCCGCTTGGTTAACCTGGCTTTTCCCACTGCTTTTTTTATGGCACGTTGAACATGGGTATCATGCGGATGATACCGCCTGTTCTCTTTTAACTCCTTTACAAAGGTCAATGATTTGGCAGGAAAAAACCATTGCCATATAAACTCTTTTCCTGCCCCCTTGTATTTTTTTTCCAACCGGTCAAACATAAAAGCACCATCATAATTATCAGCTAAATCAATTTGATGTAAAGTATAAACCCGGTTCATATGGGCTTTTAACTCTGGCGCTACAATTTCAGGAATGGGTACGGTTCTGACCTTTTTTCCTTTTCCATGGACCGTCAATATTCCCGCATCAAAGTTAAAATTATTGATTCTGAGATTAAGACCTTCAAATAACCTCAGTCCGCACCCATATAATAATTTACCAACAAGGTCATAGGGATAAGATAAATTATCCAAAACCATGTGGACCTCATTTTTTGAAAGCACCACCGGTATATAAGGCCGTTTTTTTGCCCTGACAACCCCGTCTATCTTCCCGAATTCTTTACCAAGAACATGACGGTAAAAAAATAATAATGCGTTAAATGCCAGATTCTGTGAAGAAGCGGATACATTCCGTTCCACCGCCTGGTATGTCAAAAACCTTTTCACATCATTACTATCAAGCAGTTCAGGGTCTTTTGAGTTTGTAAATGTCTGAAACTGAATGGCCCAGTATCTATAGGATTTTAATGTCTTGGGCGAATAGTGACGAACTTTTATTTCATCGGCTAAGGTGCTAAAGGCTTCTATCCATGCCTGTCTGAAATTAAGATTATCTGCCGGATAAGGGGTCGAACTCTTTGCCGATTCCCCGGTTAAATATTTTTTTTGGTTTTCTTTAACCACGACCATTTCACTTTGAGTATCAACAGCCGTTTGATGAAACGATCCAGAAGACGTTTCAGAAGAACCAATTGAATAAAACAGCTGAACCGCATTAAACGCCTGCCGCTGTTGACCTGTGTTTTGCTTTTTCGATCGAAGTTTTTCAATAAACCGGGGCAGGTTGCTGGTAGCTGTTTTTTCAAAACCATATTTATGACAAAAATCCAGATAATAGCGCAGCCATTTTACAAAAGAATACTGCTCATTTTCAGGCATCCTGTTGTTATTCAATATGCCGCTGTAATTTTTTAATAAAATGGGTTCAATTTGAATCATTTGGAACTATCCAATTTCTGTATAACCACCGGATTTGAGTGTTATACTGTTAGCAAACAGCATAACATTCCCCAAAAATAGTTGTCAAAACATATTTTGCCGGTTAAAAATAAATGTTATCCGACAGCGGAGTTATACAGAAAAAAAACTGTTAAACTTCTTCTTAACCAGAACACCGGGCGCGGTATGGACAAGCCACTACATGTAGACAAGCTAATGAGCTAAACATTGCATTTCATGGGGACGGAGAAAAATAGAGGGAAATGATGGAAAATCAATATATTAAAGTCTTTATAGAATTGCTAAAAAATCCAGACAACAGGTTAGCTATTGCGTTAAGCGTTATAGCAGGAATTCTGCTCTTTCTCTTTGGTTTCCTTAGCAAATCCTTAAAATCTTTTGTTACTCAGATGTTCAAACATTTGGCGTCTTTATTTCTTTTGCTTACTGGAAAATCAAAAATTACAAAGATTGAAATAAACGAACATAAAAGTAAATTCCCAAAAAGCAAGGAACCAACTTGGTATAAATCATATACTGAATTAGTAGAGGCCTTAACTGATTTTAGCACTGTAGTCTGCATCGGTGCTAATGGATCTGGACGGACGCAGATAGCTATCTCAGCTTTAAAAAAAATAGGTTTCCCTAATAATGCTAATGATGAAGGTTGTTCATATGTTCCAATTGATGCGGGGCAACATGAAAATATTCAAAGTATTTTAGCAGTTATAATGGAGGCAACGAAAGTATCCTATTCCTCTGAAGATGGAATTCTGAAAAGAATTGAAAGAATTAAACTCACTTCCCAAACAAAATATTGTTCGATATTAATAAAAGATATTGAAAAGATTTCAGACCAAGATCGTGAATTTCTTGAGGACCTACTTCAAAATGTATCAACCCGATTTAAAATAGTATTAACATCATCAATAGAAATAAGAGAATTCTCTGGATTCAAAAGAATTCAAATGAAACAACTTGATCTTAATGATATCAGATTGATGGCCTTGAACGAAAGGAAATCTACTGATTTCCTAATAAGCGACATTGAGATTAATACTTTGATAAAATGTACGAACAGTCACTTTTTTAGTTGCCATTATATTATTAAAAATTCCGGAAATAAAAATGATTTTGAAAAAAACCTTCAGGAGCTTTCTAATCCTAATGGTATCCTATTCAATATTGTTAAAGATGCATGTAATTCTCTTTCGAAAAATCAAAGGAGAGCTATTGTATTTATAGCCAGATTCGGTGGAAAATCAACTTGGAATTTGCTTAGGAAAGTCTTTGAAAATGCAGAAAATGATATCGATCAGATACATAAAATTTTAGAGTCGTCACCAGTGATATATTTAACTGGAGATATCGTTAATGGGCATATTGAAATAGTTAAAGATGCGAAAAGACTTATTGAAGAACTTTATAGAAAAGAATTTTCTTTTATTCGAAGCAACATTCCCCAGAAACTAATCCGTTTTTTTAACAGTTTTGATGAAATTAAGGGCCAGCATCAAGATTATTCTGGTTTTGAGATTGATCGTTTTATCGTTGGTCCATTCCTAAAACTTTTAATTAAAAGGAATCAGATAGACAATGCTTTAGATCTATATAAGGCGACATGTGAATTGATGTTTAATAGGGGCTTTTTTGAGCAGAGAATTTCAATAGGTTCTGAACTTTCGGAAATATTAGAGTCTCACGATCGTTTATGTGATGCATCTTGGGTGATCTCTACCTATTCATCAGTAAAAACATTGATAGGGCAACCAGCGATAGCAAGAATTGAAATAGAAAAAGCACGCGACATTGCAATCACTGGCAATTGTCAAAACGATATTTTAAGGGCAAATCGTGCACTTGCTGCAACCTATTACAGAGAAGGTAAAGAAAAACAAATAGAGGCTAAGCGCTTAGTAACAGGTGTAATCAATGATGCTAATTCAATATCTGACAGGAACAATCTTGTTGATGCCTTATATTTATTAATTTGTATAAATATGTATAACTTCGATTACGATGATGCTGAAATAAATATAAATAAGATGATTTTTGAAAGCGAGCAAGGAGAATGGTATAGAGGCAAGGCTTATGCTGTTTTAGAAAAAGCAAAATTGTTATCGATACAAGGTAATTTTGCTGATGCAAAAGAAGAAACCATAAAGGCATTATCAGTCGGAGAAAGATACTCTGATCTTCGTCATGTGGCACGTTGTAAGTTGGTTTTAGGAAAAATTTTAATGGCAGCCAATAGGAAAATTATTTCTCGAGAATTTGCCACAGGTCAGTCACTGGTAGATGAGGCACAATCCGTTTTTTTTTCCTTGAAAATGGATAATGAATTAATAGAGGCTCAGAAAACGATAAAGTCTTCTCGAAAGAATTATCCACTAACAAAAATGGCTTACGAAGATAGACATTCCGACAAACCTATAGGCGGAGATTAGGGCTTTGAACTTAGCTTTATTGGAATTACTTTAATTAAAAAATCTTATAAAATTGGTTATCAAAAGGAGAAAAGATGGATTTGAAAAAAACGATGTTAAAAAGTGTGAGAGGAAATGTAGCGATCTATTCTTGTTCCAGCAGGGTAAATGCCCATGGGACGCTTCTTTGTCTACATGGAGGACCTAATGGAGATCACCATGGTAATGAAAATGTGTTTGATGAAATATTATCATATTCGATAGACATGGGCTTCAATTTTGTAACATTTGACATGTATGGCTCTGGAAATAGCGATGGGAACCAAATCGATTTTGATTTATCCTCAATGCAAGATGATTATAAAACTGTTTTAGCATTCTGCGAAGATAACTTTGAAGATCCAATCCATATAATAGGAGAAAGCATGGGTGCAACTGTTGCGGTCATGAATTGGTACCTTAAAGCAAAATCTAATATTCTACTTTGGCCTGCATTTGATTTGGCTGACACGGATCTCGAACCTTATCTTTCCGGGAGTTGGCAGAAAATGGCTAAAGAAAAGGGTTCTGTTAAAGACGGAGATTTAGAGATGGGAGCATCCTTTTTAGCAGAAATTAACAATTATGACTTTAATAAATGTTTTTCATTGCCGGATATACCAACTTTGATGGTTCATGGAAGAATGGATAATGCAGTACCTTTCAATCAGAGTATTCGTGCTTCGACAGAATCTCATGGTCCAATTACATTATATATACATCCTAAAGGTGATCATGGTTTACAAAAAAAAGATGAGCGTGAATACACACATGGAGCAATTCGAAAATGGCTATCGGACTTTTAAGCACACCTTCTTTAACGTTTTCTATCTCATCCAAGAATAAGCACATAAAAGAAAAGTACTTAAAAGTAGCTAAACATAACGCTAGAAATACGCTTTTAAGATCACATTTAAAATTCAATGGCCTTAACAAATTAAACCTTTTTCGAAGAATCAGTAAACTGAATAATCGTTTGTGCCTTTTTGTATTCTGTGTTGAATACTCTAATTCGTTAGATACATTTGTAATTCAAGATGAAGAAAATAGTGCTATTTCTATTGATGACTTTTTCAATACTCTTTCAAACAATCAAATTCCTACATACTGTTTGTTCTTTTTATCGAGTAACCCTAAGAAATTATTATCTGAACTAAAAAAACACCACAAAAAACCCTTTTTTTGTATTTGTTGTCTCGGATATGATCTAATGCTGCCTGTTATTTCAATAGCATGTGAAATAAACAACTGGTGGGGATGCAAATCTTTGATTCATAAAGATATTTACCTTAAACATATATATTGGTGTATTCAAAATGTGTTAGGAAAAATTAAATCTTTCAACGGTTCGAACTATTTTTATCTGTTTGGAGTACAACCCAATAAAATCCTTTGGAGAGGTGGGCAAATTTACACCAAAGAGATTGACTATGATAAAATATTAACAGAAAGTCGTGTCGAACAAATTTCTGATACTTTAAAAAGAATACTTGATGAATCTTATAATAAAAGATCCATAGACACAGCACCCCAAAAAAATCGGTCAATCTCTCAAGCCTTCCTGTGGTTGTGTGAAATTGGTGATGAATATGAAAAAAACTGGTTTTTCTTAACAAGGTTTTTTGAGGATACATTCACAAATCGATTCAGAAAAATTGTACCCAAAGATTTTTCTGTAAGACCCAAAAAAAATATTGATGAGGAGAAAATTCAAATTTTCATACAAAATTTTTGTTCTGTAACAGGCGGGGAGTATCAATTTGGAACTTCAATAAACGAGGAAGAAAGTGAACCTCCGGCAGCATTCCATATTAGAAATATTAATCAATTTAAAATATTTGTACACCCGATTACTTTTTCTGATTGGCTGATTTTTTCATATCCTCTGCCGCATTGGGAAAAATACAATAATTGTCTACAGAAACCAGTGGTTAATGTAAATGCGATAGAAGCAATGTTGTTTGCACAAATTATACAAAACAGTTTAAAAAAAATCGATAGATACAAAAATTGTCGTGTAAGCTTACCCACAGAATTCGAATGGGAAGCAGCAGCTCGTGGTAAAATGGCCTTCGAATATCCATGGGGCAATGAATTTAACCTGGACCATTGTAATTGCAATTTAGCGTTTGGATATGGAACAAGTGACGTCAATTTATTTTCCCCTGCTGGAGATAGTCCTTCTGGTTGTCAAGATATGGCTGGGAATGTAAGAGAATGGACATCATCGTATGCAGGCATAAAAGGTTTAGACTGGGCTATATACAATACTGACCCCATCATTAAAAATTTGGACTCTATTGCAGAAAATGACAGATTGATAATTCGTGGCGGAAGTTATTCTTATGATTCAATTTGTGTTAAAACTTGGGTCCGTAATACAAACATTGCGGTAAGAAAAGATACCCATACAGGATTTAGGCTCGTGCTTCTTGGTAGCTAAATATAATGTGCTTTTTTGTACTCATTGGATAATTAAATCAGGATTGAGGAAGTAATGAACAAAATTAGAATAGGGATTGTAGGTGTTGGGAATTGTGCGAGCTCATTAATACAAGGGTTACAATACTACAAAGAAGAGAATGCTGAACAGCAATTTGGCCTTATGCATTGGTCCATAGGTGGTTATCACCCATTTGATATTGAAGTCGTTACTGCTTTCGATATAGATGAACGAAAAGTTGGTAAAGAAATAACTGAAGCAATATTCGCACACCCCAACTGTACTTTTACTTTTTGTAAAAGTCTTAAACCCACTAATGTGTATGTTCAGATGGGCTCTAAACTTGATGGAATTTCCGAGCATATGGGGGATTTTGATCCACAGCAAAGTTTCGTTGTATCAAGTCAAAGGTGTTCAACGAAGAATGAAGTTATTGATATGTTAAGAGATAATCATGTTGAAATCTTATTGAATTATTTGCCCGTTGGTTCAGAATTAGCTTCATATTTTTATGCAGAATGTGCATTGGGAGCTGGCTGTGCATTCATTAATAATATACCAGTTTTCATTGCTTCTGATCCAAAATGGGTAAAACGTTTTAAGATGGCAGGTCTCCCTTTAATCGGCGATGACATTAAGTCCCAAATCGGGGCTACTATTGTACATCGTACTCTCGTAGATTTGTTTAACAAACGTGGCGTCAAATTAGAACGCACATATCAACTCAACACTGGGGGTAACACGGATTTTCTTAACATGCTAAATCGAGATCGCTTAAAATCTAAGAAAAAGTCAAAAACTGAAGCGATTCAGGCAGTAACTGCTAACCGACTTCCAGATGAAGATATCCATATTGGCCCGAGTGATTACGTCCCTTGGCAAAATGACAATAAAGTTTGTTTCATCCGAATGGAAGGGAAAATGTTTGGTGATATTCCCTTAAATTTAGAACTAAGATTATCTGTTGAGGATTCTCCAAATTCCGCTGGCTCCGTTATTGACGCCATTCGATGCGCTAAGCTTGCATTGAATCGGGGGCAAAGTGGAGTCATTGAAGCACCATCAATATACTTATTCAAACACCCACCAATTCAGTATACAGATAATGAAGCTTACCTTATGATGGAGGCTTTTATAAAGGGTGATTGAGAAAAATATTCCCATCCCCACTTCTATTCAGAAACTAACATAGAATCTTAAAGTTCCTTTTTAAGATCAATTTATTTAAAAAAAACAGGATTCAGGTGCGTGTATATGGAATTGATCGACATCGCAATTAAAGCCGCCAATAATGGAGGGAAGATTTTAAATGATTTTTATAATAAAAATAAAACAATATTTCATAAAAAAGAAAAAATTGATGCTTCAAGCGTGGTTACAGATGCAGATTTGCTTTCAGAAATAGAAATTCTTAAAGTTTTAAAACACTTTACACCAAACTATAATTTTTATTGCGAAGAGCAAAGTTATCAAGACAATAATTCTATATATACTTGGTGCATTGATCCTCTTGATGGGACATCAAATTTTATAAATCAGATTCCTATTTGGGGAATCTCTATAGGTTTATTGGAAAGAAATAAGCCTATATTAGGATTATTGTACTTCCCATTAATAGACAAATTGATTTACGCAGAAAAAAATAAGGGTGCTTATTCGAATAAAATTGATAAAAGATTACAAGTCTCTACAAAAGATATTCAGAACTCATTGTATTTTGCAGGTGGAATATATTCAGGGAAGCATCAGGTATCCTTTGAATTGATGCACAAAGTTGCTTATACAAAAATATTTGATTGTTCTTGTTTTGAACTATCACAGATAGCTACGGGCAATGCAGAGATTTATATAAGACGTAACTCACTCCATGATGTTGCTGCAAGTATATGTATAATTCATGAATCGGGAGGAACCACTTCCGATTACTTAGGCAATCCTTGGCAGCCTAAATCTAAAGGTGTTGTTATCACAAATGGTTATTCTCATCGTAACGTTATCGATATTATTTCAACGACAAATTTTACTTTTTGAAAAATATTAAACAAAAAAAGTCCGTTGGTCTAGCAAACGATTTAAATTGTTTTGACCTAATCAAATTAAAATTTTAAGTTTGATAGACTTTATTAGGAGAGTTTCATGGATGTAAAAATATTCTTGGCTTATTCAATAAAACTTAATTCTGATGGTAATTTCAATATAGTTAGTGCATTGGAAAAAGAGATCAATATCCTTAATAGTGAGTACAGGAAATATAAATTCATACTTTCACATTTTGAGATCAGTGCTCCTCTTGGTATGAACCCATTGGGACCGCAAGGGCAAATTGATCCAATCATCCAAAATTCAGAAATTGTAATATTCGCTTTTGGCAAGACTATTGGAAATGGCATATTACACGAAGTAAAAGTCGCGCTTGATAGACCAGAAGAAAATAGGAAGAATACATGGTTCTTTTTTCCTGAACAGCTACCAAGCCCACAAAATATTATAGAGGCTGAGAATGCTGTGACTTTTCACAAACTCCAAGACGAATTATGGATGAAAGGTTTGTTAGGGAAGTATACAAACGTGGACAATTTAATCTCCAAAGCCTGCTCAAATCTTCGTAAGTATATCACTTCTCCTACGCAGGTTATTCATCACTCACCTTGCAAAGTTGTCCATCAAACTGAAAAAAATATATTTGTTGGAAGAGAAGATCAGCTATCCCGTGTCAAATCATTTCTAACGACTAAATTTCATAATTATTTTGCAATACAAGGCATCGGTGGAATCGGGAAAACGACATTAGTCAAGCGGGCTATTGATATGTCGATCGCTGAGGGTCACGTTAAGCATTCTGTGTGGATTGATTTAATAACCCCATACAATGACATTACAAACTTGCTAAATTTTTGTTATAATCAATTCGCTAACTCATTGAATTTTGATATATTTGTGAAAGATAGTGTTCAAGCAATGACTAATAATTTTCTTGTGCATATTAACCGTATAAAAAACCCCACCATCGTCATTTTTGACAATTTAGAAAAAATCAAAAATAAGGATAATTTCTTATCAAAAATAAGGGAACTGGTAAAAAGTTTACCCAGCAATTTCAAATTTATTTTTATTTCTCAGCAAGATTTGAGTTTGTTTGATCTCTGTGAACCTAAATCAATCGATCCACTGGATCGACAGGAATCCAAACTTCTTATTGAACAGAAACTAGCGATAAGTGGTAACCATAATTTAAATGAATCTCAAGTTAATCAAATATGTGCTAAGTCAAGTGGTATTCCATTGTTAATTGAGTGGATGGTTGAGATCGTTCTTTTGAGCCGTGATGGTGACAAAGCACTAAGCTCATTTGGAACTAACTTGCCAGAAACATTTGTCAAATCGATAAGCCAGATGCTTACTGGTTTGGACCACACCGCGCGGAAGGTTTGGGATTATATATGGGTGGCATCAAAAAACCAGTATCACCTTCGATCAGGCGCCATCAAAGTGTTGTGTCAAAACGAATCGGTTCAAGACATTTTATTTCGTTTAGAGTCTTTTCCATTAATAACCTCACGCCGTAATTATATCACTACTATCGAAGCGCTCTCTATCGTATATGACATGCTCTCTCCTTCGATTTCAGAGGAATTAATACAAGAAAACATTGCCGCCTATTATTTGGGAGTTGTATCGACAAACCTCAAGCTACGCATTGAGTCTTATGAGAAAACAGAAATATTTCACGAAAACCTGAAGGATAAAGATAACTTTATTAGAGCATTTGAATATTATTTAAATAAGGCTGAACGTTTCAAAGGGGAACTCGGTTATAAATATCGTATATTCCTTTATCAATTTTCGACAAATATTTCCTGGTTTTTATGGATTAATGGCTTTGTAAATGAACGAATTAATTATCTTACAAAGGTAATTGAAATAGCAATTAAACATGAGGAAGAACCCGAAAAATGCCTTTTTAACATTAACGATGTCGCTTGGACATACTACCATCTTGCTAAAATCCATGATGCCAATCGAATTTTGAAATACGTTGATCACCCCATGATTCAGATTGTTCAAAAAAGCAATATTAGATATAAGGCGATGATTAATCGTCTCAAGGCGAATATAATAATCAAGGAAAGAATACAGGACATTAAAAAGGGAGTGAATACAAAAAAACAAGTTGGACAGAGTCCTGTTGATTTGCTGAACGAATCCCTTGAAATTTTTAAAGATATAGGGGAAGACCGACGTATCGCGTCAGTGCATAGTGAGTTAGGTTACTATCATTTTTCTTTTGAAAACTATGATGCAGCACTTGAGAGCTATACAAAATCGCGGGATCTTGCACTTCAAATAAATGAAAAGCATAGCCTCCCAATTTATTATTGGCGTGTGGGGGAGACATTTTTAGCCCTTTATAAAAAGCATAAAAAACGAAAATATTTGAATGAAGCAATTAAACAGTTAGAAAAGGGTTTGGAAACATCAAAGGATTTTAGAAAGCAAATTGAGGCTCACATCCGCACTCGTCTTGCTGAAGCTTTGTCCTTTACGAATAATAATAGGGGGAATATTTCTGAACACCTTAAGGCTGCTGAGGATATTCTACGTGAAATAAATGATAAGAACGGATTAAAGGCACTTTTCAAAATGAAAGAGAGCCTAAATGTATAAACATTTAAACTTAGGGGTTCGCCCTTTCAATATGTTCTAAAATTGAAAACGATTAAATTGAATAAGCTATTAAGCTGTGTACGAATTGAAGCTTCCGCCCCAGGTCGTGTTGATTGTGGAGGCACTTGGGATATTAAGGCTTTGGCGCTCTGTAAAGAACGGCAAAAGCCAGTTACAGTAAACATTGCGTTGGATTTACGGACGACTGTGGTATTGTTTCCATATGATCCCAAAAAAAACTGCGTTGATTCTGATAGTTTCGAAAAAGAAGAATACTTCGCTGAACTGCAGCGTTTTGACACACCGCTTGGATTGGTTTTTGCTATCATTTCTTTCTTTAATGTCTCTGGAGTGAGGATTTCGATCATCTCTGAAATCCCTTCACGAAGTGGATTAGGAGGATCTAGCGTTATAGCGGTTGCGGTAATTGGTGCTTTGTCAAAAGCCTTAAAACTGGCCGGGCACCCTATTTCCATCTCGAAACGTAAAATAGCGATATTAGCTCACAATATTGAAAGTGGGACACTGACAAGTAACACAGGGCTGCAAGATCAACTTGCTGCTTCCTTTGGTGGCGTAAATTTGTGGACCTGGCGTTATAGTGACATAAGCGTCCCCTATATTAGACAAGTGCTTTTGAATCGAAAAGAATACAAGGAATTTCAAAAACATATTCTTATCGCATATACAGGGGAAGACCGTAGTTCCACAGACATCACATCCCAATATATCAAATCTTTTCTTGCAGGAAAAGATCATGAAAAATGGCTGGAAATTAGGCAGTTAACAGAAAAATTCTCAACAGCCATTCGCAATCAAAGTTGGACAGCAGCCTCAAATATATTAAAAAATGAGTCACAATTACGTGAAAAGATTTTGCATAGGGATTATTCAGAAATAACTAAGGCATTAAGAGAGGCTGTTAGCCACCATGGATGTGGTAGCGGGTTCACCGGAGGAAACCATAGTGGATGTATCTGGGCGATCGGAGACAAAGCATCAATAGCCAAATTAAGTGATACTTGGAAAACAACTTTAAAGATGTCTGAATACGGAAAAATACTTTCCAATAAAATATCTGAGCAAGGATTGATAATAAAATGTTTGAGTCGACATGGGGGGCGAATCAAGCGAAACAATGTAATTCATTGTTAATGCGGGTAAAAAAATCTGAAACCTAAAAAAGCATATCTTCGAAGATATAATATCAACTATTTCATAGAATCTAACGAATAAGGTTAGATTGTGTAAGCGGAGCGAGCCACAATCTGAACCGTTTGTTGGACAAGCCCGGTCACACCATATATAGAAAATAGCTTTTTGATCTTTTTCGAGGCAGGGTCGCCGGATCAGGCGGATGTGGGACAGGGCCGGTTCTTTTTTCGAAAAATTGATCTTTGAAATAGATTCATCAGATTATAGAGGCCGTTTGAAGCAAAAAAGGCTGTTTTTTGCGCGCAGGTATGCGTTGCCGGGAGAACCGGTTTTGTTTCACGCATAGTGATGTGCGGAGTTTGGATTAGTCAACACCTCCTTTCGGATCGTTCATGCCGGTCAGGCGAGCAGCGGCAGGATAATTTGTGTTTGGATGATTTCCATCTTTGCTCCACAAATGGGACAGGTGATTGCGGGACGTTTTTTCTGTCTGCCAGCAAGCATTCGGAGCGGATTGAACCGCAGTACCACCTGGAGGAATTTAATGAGTTTCTTGCTGCAGGGATGAAGGAATCCATAACACCGGACTTTGTGAAAACCCTTGGGCAGGACATGGTACATGAGCAGATAAAGAAAATTTTCTCCGGTCACGGTCCGTGTTTTGTACTTTTTGGACTTTGCGGGCAGGTAGCGGAAGGTCACCATGCCGTCTTCGCATCGCAGGATGTCCTTTTCCTGAATGACTCCTCGGTAAAGATATCTTCCAAGGTAGATGATGGCCTTGTCGCCGTTGCCGACGCTTTTGCAATGAGCAATCCACTTTTGGGGACAATCCCCGGGCAGTTTCAGGCCCTGATCGACCAGAGCTTCCAGCATCTTTGCCCGGAAGACCTTTGCCATGGCCCTTTCGTTGAAGAGGTATCCGGTCTTTTTTTTCCATAAACCGGTCAGAATATTGATGCTTGCCGCGGGCATGACGACATGAATATGAGGATGATGATTGAGCTCTCGTGAATGCGTGTGGAGTATAGCGGTGAACCCGGCTGTTCCGCCAAGTTTTTTATCGTTCCGGGTGAAGGTTTTTAAGGTTTCCTGAACACAATCAAACATCAGGGAATAGACGATTTTCTGGTGCCTCCATGCCAAGGCCCGAAGTTGCTTTGGGAGGGTGAAGGTGACCAGGTAGTATTCGGCCGGGAGTTGCTTGTCCAGTTGATTTTCGATCCACTGCTGGTTTTCATGGTTCTGGCAATGGGGGCAGTTTCTGTGACCACAGGAGTGGGGAATATATTTTCTTTCGCCGCAGTCATGATCGGTGCATTGTGCCAGCATGTGCGGGCCATGCGTCTGCCTGCACTGCTCCATAGCCCAAAGGGCCTTTTGGTGACTGGGCAGGATTGAATCTTTGTATTGCTCCAGAAAGCCATGCTTGAAATTGTTGATTATTGTGGAAATCAGAATCATTTGACACCTCCCCAGGTAATATCGAAGGTGTCGGTCAAGGAGTTGACGGCCAGAAGGGCGTTGTTCCTGGTGACGGTCGTCAGGTGGGTATACCTGGAGGTGGTCAGGATGCTGACATGTCCCAGAATCTGCTGGAGTTCGACCAGGTCTACGCCGGATTCCAGCATATGGGTGGCATAACTGTGGCGCAGGGAGTGGCATGAAATTTTTTTTTGATGCCGAGTTGCCTGACCACAGCCTTCATGGCGCTCTGAATGCCGCCTCTGTCCAAGGGTGTATTAACCAGATGTGCATTTTTCAGACCCCGCTTCCGGTTCGGAAAAAGGAACTCTGGGTGCCGATGGACAGACCAGAAATCCTTCAAAATCCGTAAAGTTTTCTCCGGCAGGGGGACCAACCTGTCCTTGTTCCCCTTGGCGTCACGGATGTGGACTCGCATATTGGTAGAATCGATATCGCCGGCCTTCAACCGGATCCCTTCTCCAAGACGCAAGCCTAAGGAATAGGAGGTAAAAAAGAAAACCCTATAACTCAATTGGCGCGTGGCATAGACCAGTTGTTGGAGTTGTGCAACAGAAAGAATATCCGGAATCCTGGTGGCCTTTGGCGGTTTAATTAGGGGGATGTCTTCCCAGGTCTTGCTCAGCACTCTGGTGTAAAAGAACTTCAGACCATAAAGGTCGAGCTTGACAGCACTCCAGGAACGACATGCGAGCAGGTCGGTGAAATAATCAAGGAGTTGGTCTGTGGTCAGGTTCTCGACCCGGCAGTCGAAATAGTTGCCGATCCGCCTGATCGCCCGTGAGTAGGCCTCGATGGTCTTGGGTTGCAGGCCTGCCAGTTTTAAGTACTGGAGATGCTTGCGGTAATATTCTTTGAATTGTGGATCATTGGGCATGCTGGTGTTCATTGTAACCCTCCTTTTTTGAAGTAACTGGTCAATGGCGGATGCGTTGGCATCGCCTTTCCCGGTATATTACTATAAGAAGGTAAAGTTACAATATGTTGATTTTTAAAAGAGGTGGGGCTTGCTGTCTCCGCGTAGCGGCTTCGTCCAACAATATTATAAACTCGGATCACAAAAAGCTACACTGCGCTCCATTTTTTGTGTCCGGTTATGGGTTATGACAGACAAGTTATTGGGAGGAACTAGTGGAAAAAACTGTGAAAAAAAAAGTAAAATCTATAGACAAATTACCTAATATACTAAAAGTTAAACCTACAATTAACTCATGTGATGAAAGGACCCCAGAAGGAGGAAGCATCCTTCATTTTAAAGTCCACTTTTCTTGCATGCCTTTGCCAGTTGCCGGACACTGGATCCACATTGGTCTCCGGGGAGGATTGCTGAAGGTAGATGTTAATCCCTTAATAATAAATGATATACAACCTGCCCCAGTAGTTTCTACAGAAATCGAGCTACAGATTGATGAAGCTTACTCAGAAGAAATGAAGGCTACCCCTAAGGCCCCATCTTTAACATCTAAACGAGATCGTAAAGAAAGCTGCCAAGGACAGTTTTGCCAAATTATTGCTGGAGGAGGCCCTTCGACTCCTCACTGGTTTTTTCAAACCTATGATAAAGCAGGCATGCTCATTGGGATTGCTGACAACCTAACTGCTCACTTTAATGAACAAGAAAATCATTTAGGGTGTGGGGCATACTCTTTTGATACTACTGAAAATGACTGGTGCTTTAAAATAGTCCCTCCTTCAAATCTTCGACCTCTCCGAAGTGCATTCGCTAGACTGATCAAGGTGAGGCCCAAAGCTGCCAAAGAAGCAAAATCATTGGCAGACAAATATAGAAATGTTTCAGAGGGAGAATGGTTATGATTGAGTTATACCAATCAGATAGTATAAATGAAATTATAAATATCGACCAGCTTGGTGACACAATAGATGCTATCGAGTGCATTCCTTCGGACGACCCACAAGTACTATTATTTTTAACAGGAATTTCAAAGGTAGAGTTCGCAGAAAGTGTGCCTGAGTTGCCAGTAGAAGAACAAAATGCTTTGATTAAATCTTTGATAGATCACCCAGCAATTAACCAAAATATACTAGAAAAAATTCAATTGTGGGACATACTCAGATTGCCAGAAAAAAAGAAGCTATTAAATCGAGTTTATGACGCTCTGATAGTGCCGCGAAGTGAACTTCATCATCAAGCAAGGCAATGGACTGAGTCTAATGTGTTCTCCAATTTATTTGATGGAGTTAATGAACACACAATTCGTGATACGTTAGGTGAGTTGTTTAAGTATAGCCCTATTTTGGAAGCTCTGAAACCTCTTTTTGAGAAAAATACTAAACCTTTTTTTTCTTCTTCAACAGGACCCGCTGTTCTAACCCCAAATAGGCTCAAAACCGCAGCACTTGTATATGACCAAGTTTGGTCTCCTACCAACCTTCTTGTTCCACCAGAAATTCGTTTTTTTGCCGCTACGGCTGCAGAGAAAAGCCCCAATGGTTTGGCTGTTGCCTTAGAAATGATTATGAATGAATATCCTGCACTACTTGATTCAAGTAACCTTGTATATTCTGGCTACAACGCCGATGAAAGTCTGCCTACCGCGAAAAAACAAAACCTTCTAAATTATCGACGCTTAAGTGCAGTAACTAAGATCTCTGAAGGGTGTTACTCCACACACGGACTTCTCGTAGAACCTATGATGTCAGTATCAGAACAAGACAAGCCCTCTTCGGCGGTTGGTCCAAAGGTTGATGTTGTACAAGCAATTCTATCTAATTTGAATATAGTTGACGAAAAGAGCCTGAAATGGGATCAAGTAATTGAATTTCGTCATGATGCTGATTCTATAAAGAAGCTTCGAAAGTTATTTCGTTGGGTTGACCAAGAGTTAACGCAACATTCACCAGAATTTGTTGAGGATATGCTCGCCATGCGCATTCATGAATATGAATGGGCACTAAAAAAACATGGAATCGCAACAGTGACAGGTGTGTTATCTTCAATTTTAAGTTCAAAAACTATAGCATTACTCGGAGGAGCTGCTTCAGTTGGCTCCTTGATTGGAATACCCAGTGCTGCACTATTTGCTGGGGCCGGTATAATGATAGGGAAGGTTATTGTTGGGCTGAAAGATAATTATATTAGCGCTCAAGATTTACATGAACAACACGCCGACATTGCTTTTATTAGTGATATTAAAAACTTAGGGCACAATAATGAGTAATTCTTATTGATAATAGAGAAATAATTTACCCATAGTTAACGTTATGGCTGTAAATTAATTTGCGAGAATGAAGTGGCCTAAATAACGAATTGATTAAAATAATTCAAAGTGGGTCTGGGCGCCACAAGATACTGAAATAATAACTAATTACATCAAAAAACACCCTCGAAATCGTTTTAGGTTAACAATTTTGGCCCCAAAAACAGCACTTTAAGAATCGTAAACTGATTTTAACAACCCAAATACACACGGGCAAGCCGGTGATTTGGAAATGTTGGGCGGAAATGAAGAGGTGCATTCATGGCAGAGAATACAAGTGTTGATCCGGCTGGCCTGCGGGAGCTTCTCGAGGCGCATCTTTCACGTGTCGAGAACGATTGGCCCGCCGGCTATGCTGGCGACTGGGCGCGTAGCTTTCTACGTCGCTTCCGTACTGAGCTGCTGGAGACCGTTTGTCGGCTCGGGGCCGGGAAGATGGACGAGTCCCTGGCAGACGGCGAGCGCCATACCACCGAGGTGTCTCAGTCTAATACTTTCGTTTCAGTGTCGACGTTTCCTTGTGGACTCGAGGAGGCTCGGCGCACCTATTATGCAGGCGGCTATTTCGAGTATCTGAACTCGATGCTTCGTATTTCGCGCAACGATAATCCAGCTTGCCACTACGTCCACATTCAGTTTTTCTGCGACCGCCACTACTTCTGGGCGCAGTTCACACTATTCCCGAACAAGAAGACACTTGGATTCGCCCCGATTTACACTCAACCTGTCGATCTTCTCACAATGGAGGAACGCCAAAGGATTGGCCTCGCATGAGATTCGCGGGTTGGGTTAGGTTCTGTAGCCGTGGGCGAGTGCGGCCCCCGGAAAAAGCCGCACCAACCGAAAGCCATCGGTGGCGGCTAAGCAGCAGTCTGATAGGCAGCCACACCAAGTACCTGGAGGAGGCATTGCGATTCTCATTGCCGGCAATTGGCATCGTTTTCGATTGGGATGTGCACGGCTGTGCCGATCCCATCGAGTTATTTATGAAGCTAACCGATCCGAAACGACTCGCGATATGCCTGATTGCCAGTGGGGATGTGCGGCGGCCAGAAACTGAAATTGTCAACAGTCATTTCGATTACTGCGTTGCTGTTTTCGGACCTGTAGTGTCCGTTGCGTACGTCCGAGAATTCTTCCTTACGCTCGATATTTCAGGCCTTGCGCCACGAAGCCGCCGATTGATCGAACAACCTGTTCTCGACCGCCTCGGACTAACCGAGGACGGCTATGGGCGTTTTGTGACAGAGGATTGGTATCGTATCGTGCACGACAGGTGCAAAACGTCGGGCTGGGGATACACCCCGCGCATAGTAAACTGTGAGCTCTCTGCAGAACTGCGTGCTAAGTTGGACGAGCTTTGGCTCCCATGTTAGGTGGCAATTTTGGGTGAAGAACAACGCGTCATTCGTGTCTTCGTGTCGTCGACGTTTCTCGACATGAAGGCCGAGCGGGATGAGCTTATTCTTCGCGTGTTCCCGAAACTGCGCAAGATCTGCGAGTACCGTGACGTGACGTGGGGGGAGGTCGATCTTCGGTGGGGCATCACCGAAGAGAAGGCAGCTGAGGGCAAGGTTCTGCCCATCTGCCTTGAAGAAGTTAGACGCTGTCGGCCGTACTTCATCGGCCTGCTGGGTGAACGCTATGGGATGGTGAACAATGAGTATCCCAAAGAGGTGGTGGAGCGCGAGCCCTGGCTCTGGGAGCACATCGAGCAGGGCAAATCGCTCACCGAACTTGAGATTCTTCACGGCATGCTCAACAACCCCTACATGGCCCAGCACGCCTTTTTCTACTTCCGTGATCCTGCCTATTCGGATCGGCTCCCAGCTGATGTAGAACGTGCGGATTTCGTCAGCGAGGACGAGACCGAACACGACAAGCTCACGGAGCTCAAAGCTCGCATCTTCGAGGCATCGGAACGCAAGTTCTGCTCGCTTCGTCAGGAGCACTTCCACGATGCGAAGCAGCTCGGCCAGTGGATCCTCGAAGACTTCACTGCGCTGATTGACTGTCTCTACCCAGACCAGGATAAGCCCGACCACCTCACCCGCATGCGGATGGTTCACGAGACCACAGCACGCAGCAAGGCCCACGTCTATATCGGGCGGCAGGAGTACTTCGATCGCCTCGACACCTTCGTTGCGTCAGAGGCTCCCGATCTCCGCCCGCTGATCGTGCTGGGTGAATCCGGTTTGGGCAAAAGCGCCCTGCTGGCCAACTGGGCCTCGCGTTATCAGAGCGAGCACCCTGACGAATTCTTGCTCACACACTTCATTGGCGATAGTGCTGACCATATCAGCTTGCTCCGCCGGATTATGCTCGAACTCAAGGCCCGCTTCGAACTGACCGACGAGGTGCCATCCCAACTCGATATGATTTGCGACGAGTTTCCCAATTGGCTCACACAGGTCGCCAGTCGGCACAGGATCATTCTTGTCCTCGATGCTCTCAACAAGATCGAGGAACGTGATAACGCTCAGCACCTGGGCTGGATGCCCCGCATCTTTCCCAAGAACGTCCGTCTTATCGTCTCGACGCTCCCCGGTCCGTGCTTCGATGCACTCAAGGCGCGCGATTGGACGCAGGATACAGAGACCCTGACGGTTAAACCCCTCACGAAGGACGAACGCCGCGAGTTGGCCCGCCAGTTCCTCAAGGCGTCCAGTCGCGAATTGAGCACGGCCCGCCTCGAGCGACTTGTTGACTCTGAACAGACTGCCAATCCGCTGTTCCTGCGGGCGATGCTTGACGAACTACGCGTCATGGGCGAGTACAAGAGGCTCGATGAGCAAATTGATGACTACCTCGCTGCCCTCGACCCCAAGGCCCTGTACGTCAAGATCATCGAGCGGTGGATCAGCGTTTACTCCGAGGGCCGAGACCTGGTCGAGCGCAGTCTTCGACTACTCTGGGCGGCCCGACGGGGGCTGTCCGAGGCCGAACTGCTTGACCTGCTCGGTGATAAAGACAAACCCCTGCCCCGTGCACTATGGACGCCTTTTTTCCTCGCTGCCGAACCAGCACTCGTCACAAGATCAGGACTGCTGGGATTCGCGCACCAGTATGTCCGTGAGGCTTGTTACCTCTCTCTCTTGAACGAGGAACAGACGCGGCTTGCAACACACTGCGAGCTTGCTGACTATTTTGGCGACCAAGAGGGAATGACATTGCGTAAAGCGGACGAATGGCCATGGAACTTACTTCGCGCGCACAGGCATCAAGACCTCGTCAATATACTGGTTGACATGTGGGTCTTGCCGCCTTTAGCTCGGTTAGCCTATACCGGCGTTCTGAGCTACTGGCGAAGTCTTTCTACTCACGCCAATATAGTGCAGAGGTACGACGCAGCGTGGAGTCGTGCTGCGGAAACCACCAACTACGACATATCACGGATTGTGACGGAGTACGCCAACACGATTGGACGGATTATAGAGGACTGCGGACACTGGAGCGAAGCAGCGATTTTTTACAAACGTTTCATGCACCGGAGAACGCTTGAACACGATTCTCAGGGATTGTCCGTTCAGGTCGCACGGCGCAACTACGCATCATGTCTAGTGAGGTTGGGAAAGTATTCGGAAGCTGAACCCCTACTTAGTATTGCTTTGAATGAACTTGTACAGTTAGTGGGGATTCATCACCCTGAGGTATTAGATACCGCATCGGATCTCGCACTTGTCCTACGACAACAGGGCGACCTTGATGGCGCGCAGAATCTACACCGCTGGGTGCTCGACGCATCGCTGTTCGGAGTTCTGCCATCAAGACCCGCCTCACTTTACGCGCTCGCTTTTGCTAAGTTTCTACGAGATTGGGATGAGAAGGAAGAGGCATTGCAGCTCGCCCAACAAGCCGCCGAATCATTGACGATGATTCTTGGTCCAGAGGCTCACGATACACTCCTGGCAAAGCTTGAGGTGGGTGTGCTGGAGTGTGAACTGGGTGACGTCAGCAATGGTATCCCCACGCTATCGCAAGCTGCTGCCGTTCTTGTGAGTCTTCTTGGAGCTGATCATCCCCAGGCTCAAATCGCAGTTTCAGCTTTGGATAGATGGACTGTACGCGAATAATTAAACACCCCCGAACCTATTGGAGGATCTACAAATGAACAATGATGATGTCCATAGTAGGGAATCACCAGCAAAGATTCACGTCGGCATGACTTTTGATGAAGTATGTGCAGCTCTGGGCGGCCCGCCAGATGGCACGAACCCAGGATCAGAAATGCTGGGCGGTAAAGGAGAGGTGACGGGCATATTCACTTCGCCAAGTGGAGTAGCAGAGATGCGATCAAGCCTCTTCTTCACGAAGTTCTGTGTGTGGCGTCGCCTGGAGGGCGATTACTTTCTGACGTTTGTGCATGACAGACTCGAAAGAGTCACTAACGCGCCAGATGGTGCGGTAGTAAAACGGCCTGAATCAACCAAGCGCCGTTTGCCGACTCGCTTTGTCTTGCTCGTTACAGACGGCAGCGCTGACAGTCCGCTGGATGTGCTCAACACGATGTTCCGGGAGGGCGAATTGGTGCTACATCCCGAAGCCTTGACGTATGGTGAGGTCGATGCCGAAATGGCTATTGATCTGCCGCTTGAGCGCGTGATTGCATATGGTCTAACTCGTGCCCTGATGATGGTGGAGAAAAAAGGGAAAGACGATGACTTCCTCGACACCCACACGTGCACTGTCAAACGATTTCGAAGGGCGAGAGGGCCCGGTAGTGCAGGTGTACTGCTCACTATCGCAGGGCCGAGCGATGATCCTAACTCGTTCCACTGTGTGAAAGTAGAGAGCGAGGGTAGGCGAGACGTCTGTGGTAAGTGCGGAATCACGGAAAAAGAACGACTCAAGGAGTGGAACGCGCCGGCGCCGCGAGGTGTGGTGAAGATTGGTAATGGAGACCGTGGCGCATTTATGTACTGTGAGCAGTGCCGACGGGGGATATGCGGAAGATGTTCGATCGATCTTGGCATGTCGGCGGGATGCCCGCTGTGCCAATCGGAACTTGTCTACATGGATGGCGGACGGCAATAGTGGGGCATGACCGCCCAACCATGCTCTTGCAGCGGAGCGCAAAAAACGCGCCCGCTGAAGAGCGCCGTTCGAAAAGTAAAATTTGAATGAAAAATGGAACCATTGAAAAAATTAAAGAAGGAAATATAAGGAGATAAATGTGAATCCTAAATTTAGAGCCATCCCACTGACAATATTTGACATGTTTGCAATTATAATTCCTGGTTGCGTATGGCTGATCTTTTTTGGCTCAGCCTGGGGTATTTTAGTTGACATAGTAGGAACCAACCCTCCAGTTATATTATCACCCTTCTCTACTGTTGTTACTTTTTTAAAATTTTTGTCCAGCCTTGGCACTGGGCTTGGCCCATTTATTTTTATTATGGCAAGCCTTGTAATTGGATATTCGATAAAGCCTTTTGCAATGAGAATAGCTGAAACTATCACATTGCCATTCATCAAACTTCATCCAGATAATTGCAAAGCTACGAATAAGTCTCTTCGTTTCCCGTAACCGCACTGCCCCCATGCTTCAGTCACCAGTTGCGGCGCTCAGGTTTTTTCCCAGCATGGCCTTATCCTCCGAGCTGGCAGGAAAAGATACCAGGGAAAAATGAAAATTTAAAGACTTCTTTAAAAAAGGTCAAAGGAGGCTATATTTTACACAAAGAAAGGTATTCTATCTGGTAAATTAAATTTTAAATGTAGCTTAAAAAAAGGGGAAATCGGTCTTGACATGGGGTCCACTTTAGGGTTATCCTCTCAGGATCCGTATCGTAACAATTTGAGAAGGCCTCACTGTCTTGAGGATTATCGGGCACTCACCCATCTGGCAAAAAGACTTTCAATGTAAATTGCCATCGGGATGATGATGTGTGAATGGGACCGGACAGACTTTTTAAAAAATATCCCTGGTGCCTCATGGATGGGGAAGTCATGGAACAATAAAAAAAACAGAGGGCGACACCTCGATCTGGCCTCCCATTATTTAAATAATTATAGTCACCGGCTTGAGATTGCCTTACATGGTGTCGGGCATGAATTTTGGCAAGAGGGGCAAATGGAACGATCAGAATTCCATTACAATGATGGTAATATGAGACCGGAAAGCTTTTGAATTTTTCAGGATACGTCATTTATGGCTGATATTTTTATAAGTTATGCAAGTGAAGACCGAAATAAGGTTAAACTATTCGTAAAAGCATTCGAAGATCAAGGCTGGTCAGTGTGGTGGGATCGCAACCTTTTGTTTGGTCGTCCATTCGATCAAGTGATACGCACAGAGTTGCGAACTGCTGGATGCATTGTTGTTGTTTGGACCGAGAATGCAGCGAAATCTCTTTATGTCATTGGCGAAGCTCGTGACGCAGTCAGGACTAACAATCTAATTTCAGTCTTTTTCTCGTTGCCAAGTACCGAAATTCCATACGATCTCCAGGCAATAAATGGTGTGGAACTGATGCACTGGGATGGGAATACCTCTACCCCTGACTTCAGGCGGTTATTGCGAGGTATCTCCGACATAATTAGCCAAGTGCCACAGAACAAAACCAGTGAAGAGACAGATCCAAAATTTGATACAGGGGGGGGAAAGATACCCAATGCTGGAATCCAGCAACAAGATCCCAACATCCCTCCAATGGAAGATAAAAAGAACAGAAATATTGATACCGAAAGAAAGAAAAGTGAATTACTCCCTGTCGATCCTTGTAAAAAAGCACCAAGATTATGGTTGCTCAAATTGATGACTAGCATTTACTGGATCATTGGAGGGGCCATTGGAGGAAACATAGCAGGAGTTATCGCTACCGGAAAACGCATAAGTTTACAAACTACAGGGATGATAATAGAACCAATCATTGGTGGCATTGGCGGTTTTATTATCGGGTTGATCCTGCTGCGAATATTTCCCAAATTTAATTTAAGTCATGTGTTTTTTACTGCCATCGGCTGGACCATTGCAGGTGCCATTGGTTGGTTCATCAGCTTGGTCATCACTGTCGGTCTTTTTAGTCTCAAACATTATGTGAGCATTGACATTTATATGATTATTGCTGGAGCTATTGGAGGATGCGCAAGCTGGGCTATTGGGGGGGGGGTGCTGTTTTTCTTGCTTGATAGGTTACAACAGTGCAAAAGGGGATA
The DNA here is from genome assembly GCF_055382125.1 of Desulfoconvexum algidum. Lineage (NCBI taxonomy): Bacteria > Pseudomonadati > Thermodesulfobacteriota > Desulfobacteria > Desulfobacterales > Desulfobacteraceae > Desulfoconvexum > Desulfoconvexum algidum. The sequence goes on from NZ_AP042394.1 coordinate 3,415,176, forward strand.
GCATTTTGAAATTAAATTCTGAGTAGTTGATAAGAGCCAAGTCAATTTTCCCGACCCCAATAGCTAAATGGTGTCTAAAAAATGAAAAAAATCAATTGATGATCCGAAGTTTGAAAAGCTCCTCAGCACTGTTGCTCAATCTATTGCTAAGAAAAAAGGAGCAGAGGCAAAGACTCTCACAAAAGAGGATCTTGATGAGGAGATTGATGAGTACACATCTTCACACTTAGATAGCCTTTGTCCTTTGTGTAAAGGATTGGGCTCAAGTTCCTTCTATCACCCTTGTCCAATATGCCTGGGAAATGGAGAAGTTCATAAGGATGATAGTCGTCTCGAACGACTTGAGGAATATGAACTGGTGGATTGTTACCTTTGCAATGGAACAGGACATAAAGACGGTTATGTCTGCCCAGCATGCGGTGGGGAAAGCCAAATACCCAGAGGTTAGGCTGAAAATCACGACTGGTCGCAGTATGACTGATAGCTCAAACGCAACACCAGAGATCCAAGATAACATTTTGCTTGTAATGACGCGCGAAACTACCGCGTGCATCACTGCAATACGTTCACGGCAGCTACGCTGTGTTACCAATAGGGAATACGTATATGAATGAAGATGAATATATTGCATCAAGAGTTGAAGAGCAAATAGATTGGTATGACCGAAAAAGCCAGAATGCTCAATGCTGGTTTAAATGGCTTAGAGGAACAGAGATTATTGCCGCTGCTGTGATTCCGTTGATCGCCGGTTTTGCAAAAGACCCTTTTCCAGTGACCTTAGTCGTCGGCATTTTAGGAGCTTCAATAGCTATTATATCTGCTGCGATTAGTTTAAATCAGTTTCAAGAGAACTGGACTGAATATCGGACCACTTGTGAATCATTAAAGCATGAAAAATTTTTATATCTAACTAATGCTGAGCCCTATCACGAAGAAGAGCCATTTCGTCTTTTTGTTCAGCGTGTTGAAAATCTAATTTCAAAAGAAAATAGTGCTTGGTCTCAGTATACCCAAGCAAATATTGAAAATATTAAAACCAAAATCGGCAAAGGGTAATCGATATGTCAAACGGACTGTTATCTGGCCTTGGTTCGATAAAAAGAAAAATCTTTATAAGTTATCATCATGATAGCGATAAGGCTTATTATGATGTTTTCATTAATGCTTTTTCAAATAGCTATGATGTTATTCAAGACAATTCAGTAGATCGTGCTGTATCCACTTGTCCTTCGCATTAATCCGTCTTAACTGAAATCATTGACAATTTCGGTAGTGCTTGATAATCCCTCAAGCATTATGGAAACAATAATCTTCACATTTTTTAGCATTATTTTGATATGCAAATTGAATTTTCGACTTACAATTGAGAACCTTGCCCTTCGGCAGCAACTTGCTGTAATGAAACAATCGGTTCGTCGTGTGGTTCGCCAAAAATGAATCAGGGAGAAAATGCATGGTAATTTGATCTTGAGCTTCTGTTTAAGCCAGCTCTAATTTTTTGAATCTGATTAAATTTTAATAACAGGATTTAATTAAGCCTTGAAGATACGACAAGATTTAAAATACAGGACGCAAATATACAAAAAATTTTAATTGTCAAATTTTCGTTCTCGGAAAATCAGATTAAGCAGCTTTATTCCATCTATACATATGATGTAATCCACCGATTCTGGGAGAAGAAATTATTTTTGCAGATTTAAATGGTTTGTTTTGGATTTCTCGTCCGTTTGGAGAATCCCGCCCTACTGCCAAATGGCATCTTTCATTGTTGTAATATTCAAAATATTGGTTCATAAAGTCCCTCAAATGTTCTTCGTTAAAGATGATCATTTGATTTAACATATCATTTCTAACCGAAAGGACAAAGCGTTCAGACACACCATTTTGCCAAGGACATTTGTAACTTATGACTTTTGGTTTTATACCCATATCCTTTATGAACTGTTTTACCCGGACAGAAAAGATTGAATCCCGGTCAAAGATCAAATACTTTGGAGCGCGGTCAAAAGGAAATGCATTTTTCAACTGCTGAACTACCCACTCTGCTGTAGGATGCTCAGTAACATTGAAATGAACGATTTTTCTCCTCGCATGATCAATAATGAAAAACACATAAAGAGTCTTGAAGCTAATGGTTGGGACGGTAAAGAAATCCATACCCATTATGTGCTCGCGATGATTTTTTAAAAACACTTTCCATTGTTGTCTTTTCCCCTTGGTCTTATCCAGGTCATCGGGTCTAATCTTTTTAAGATATCGAGATATGGTTCTTTGAGAAATCTGATTTTTAGTATAGCCAAGTTTCAAAAACTCAGAATACATTCTGGGAGCACCCCAGGTAAAGTTTTCAATTGCCATTTTTTTTATATGCTGACGGATTTCCAGTTTTATTGATGGCCTGCCAAGTTTTTTATGTTTAGCTGACTTTTTGGTCCAATATTTTCTGAAACGCCGCCTTTGCCAGTCAATAACAGTTTCGGGTTTAACGATTATAAGTGCATCCATCCATTTGGGCCAGGTCCTTTTTAATGCGACTAACAACGAACGGGTTAGATCTGTGATATTTTTTGAGTCTTCTTTCTTTGTTTGGTAAATCATTAATTGCTGCCGCAGTTCTATGGTTTCCAAAATAAGGTTATCTTTTGATTCGAACAGGATCTGAATTATTGTGAACTGAAAAGTCAACAGCCGGATAAACGCCCGATACATTATGTGCTCCTTATTTAATTTTCAGCAAGAAACATAACTGAATATCAGGTTCATTTGCGATTGACAATAAAATTTGAAAAACCTGCAATGCGCTGGTATTGTGGTATGATCCTATATTGGCAAACCACAGCTCAACTTAACGTTATTAATACATTAATAAACTTTAATTTAAGAGGGCAAAATGGATTGTATTGACGAAACTCCTGAAAATAAGAAATATAGAGAAGAACAAAAACTCCGTATGGAATCCTATATTGTAGGGCGTAATGGCCATAGTGGGAAGGCGATCAAGGAAGTCTATGCGAGAGGAGAGGAATATATAGTATATTCAGTAGATGATGATGATGAATCAGTATTTGTCCATATAGATACAGTTTATCAAGAAGATATACGCGGGACAATGGCAAGAAATCACAAAATTATACCGGAGCTTTTTAGATATAAGAATATAAAATATAAAGCTGAAAATATTGATATGTATCATTCCACTTTCGCCATGGCTATATCAATAGCACTTGGTTATGATCGAACCGAAGATGAAGAGGCAATCGAAATCAAAATAAAACAAGCTAAGAAGATTCTGAACGATGCAATTGATCAATATGATAAAAATTATGTCGAAAGACTGAAAGGTAAATTTTTCTATTTTTTTGTCTGTTTGGGATATGCTTCTCTATTACTTTTCTCTTCAACCGCAATCTATTTTTATCGAGATACCAATATTGTTAAATTGAACATCCACTGGTTTCAAATTTTTGGATGTGGATCTTTTGCACTCATTGGGGGTCTGATATCTACCATAATTAAATTGCCAAATTTGACGTTTGAAAAAGGTATATCAGCAAGATATTATGCAGTTTATGCTTTTGAGAGGATGATACTCGCATTTTTTTGCGGTTGCATTGTATGGATACTATCGAAGAGTAATATAGCATTGGGATTTTTACAAAATACTGACTATTGGCCGATGTTAGCCACAAGCGTAATCGCAGGATATACTGAAAATTTCGTGCCGGAACTTATCGCTAAAACACAAACCAAGATAAAGTCGTAACATAATACTTTAGGGTCGGACCAAGCGAAACAAGACAACCTACTGTTAATATAGATAAAAACTTCAGGAGTAACGAAAAATAGCTCTTAGTGACTTCATTTTGATAATCAAATGGGCCATTTAAGAGATTTAACCCAAACAAGGAACATGCTGACGGGCAAGCCGCAGATGTCAGTGTTAAACAGCATGCAAAATTGACTCTTTTCCAGAATTTCGAACTCAATGCCTGTTTCTTCTCTTCCACAAAACCGTTGCCAAAACTGCCTGGTTAGTTTATTTTGCCCAGGCCTCGGCATAGGACAGATGCTGGGATTAATATCAGATGAAAGGCTAGGCCCAAATGAAAATAGAGACCTTAAACCAGATTAGAAGAAAAATAGAACTCACCATCCCGGCCCGGGAGGTGGATGCTGTCATTGATAAAGTGGTAGCGCGGTATCAAAGCCAAACCAGCCGAAAAGGATTTCGCAAAGGCAAGGTTCTTTTAAAGAGCATTGAATCCAGATTCCGGAATGAGATCATGGCCCAGGCTGGGGAGCTGCTTTACAACCAGCACGCAGGAGCGGTCCTGAAAAAGGCGAAACTCTCTCCGCTAAACCGCTTTCAGGTTTCTGCAGCCGGACCGATTGAGCGTGGGAAGGACCTTACCTTCTCCTTTGTGGTGGAAGTCCTGCCTGAATTAGATCTGCCCAAGTACAAAGGCATGAAAATTAGACAGAAAACACCAACAATCACTGACGCAAAGGTGGACGAACTTGTAGCGGCATACCAGGAAGAATTTTCAACTCTGGAACCAATAACAGAGCCACGTGGACCTGAAAAAGGTGAAGTCGCTGAAATCGTCTTCATGGCAGATGGGGATTTTGCTTCCCTGTTCACCTCTGGAGATACCCCTTTTCAGATGACCATGGGAAAAGACTTTTTTGATTCCTTTGACGCCCTGATTTATACCCTGAAACCTGGTGAAACCCGTACAGAAACACTGGATTTCCCGGACGATTTCCATATCCTTGAGATGGCAGGGCAAAGCGTTTCTGTGCAGGTCACCCTTAAAGTAATTTACCAAAAAACGCTCCCCCAGGTGGATGAAGCCTTTGCCATGAAAGTGGCCAATGTCTCTTCTGTTGAGCAAATGCACGAAAACATTAAGCAGAGACAGCTGGCCAGGCTGGAGCGGGAGTATAACCAGGAAGCCAAACAGAGACTGGTGAAAAACCTTCTTGAGAAAATAGACGTGCCCCTGGTCCCAAGTTTTGTGCGCCACCATATAAATAAGGCCGTGGCATCTCACTTCAAACCCTTGAAAGCCGCTGGTGTCCCCTGGGAGGAGGCAAAAAAACAATTACCGGCCCTGGAGAAAAAACAAAAGCCTTTTGCTGAAAATGCCGCTAAAGTCCAGCTGTTGATGATGTGCATTGCAATGAAGGAAAAAATCACCCTCTCTGAAGAGATAGTTGGAAAACGGATCTACGAACTAGCTGCCCGGGACAAAAAAGATGTAAAAGACTTTATCATCCAGGCACAAAAATCAGGACGGTTTTCACAGATCAAAAAAGATCTGATGGTAGAGCAGGTTATCAACTTTCTCTACAATCAAGCCTGTATTACCCCTGCCGCTTAATTCGGCTCAGTAACGGCCCCCTTCCCAGCTCCAGCAGATCAATCCGGGTGGGCTTGAATCCAGGGCCTTTCTCAAGCGTTGGAAACGGAATCGGACAATTGACTGATTATATGCTACCGCTTAAACTTTTGAAGCGCGGCGGTATAACTTCGTTAATACAAACAGCGAATCAAAAGTTTAAGCGGCAGAGAGGATGATTGCCCTACCCCACTTTCCTCGGGCCCGTTAACAAGCCGCTGCACGTAGGTGAGCTAGTGAGCTAAACATTATATTTAAGAACATTATGAAAGTAAGAATTTCACCTCATTTAAAATTAAAATCTCATTTTAACATCCTCTTTAATAATATTCTCAGCCAAAGATAATTTTCCTATTTGACAGCAATACTTGATGTGTGCATAAATGATAAAAAATAGCTATATAGCCATCGCAAAAAGGAGACAAAAAAAGCCCCTTATGAAAAAAACACTAATTGCCCTTAGTATTTTTATTGTTGCATTGGTTATTTTCTATTTATGGCCTGTGCCCCAGAATTCTTTTGATGAATTATATAAAAAAGTTGATTTGCAAAAGAGTCAGCCTCTTTTAGATTTTCGTACGCAATATCCTCCTAAATATGCTCATGTTGGTGAGCATGACTGGCAATATGTGGTGTTTGGGAAGGGGAAAAAAACCATTTTATTTCTGCATGGAATGACAGGAGCGTATGACATCTGGTGGCAGCAGATGAAGACGCTTTCAAATACTTATAAAGTAATCAGTGTAACCTATCCTCCGGTGGATACGCTGGAAAACATAAGCAAAGGAGTTTTGTCTGTCCTTGATGCTGAAAAGATTCAAAGCGTAAATGTTGCAGGATCATCTTTTGGAGGATACCTTGTACAGTATCTGATGAAAAATCATCCGGAGCGTATTGAGAAAGCTGTTTTAGGAAATACCTTTCCACCCAATGATATTTTGCGTCAAAAGAATGAATCGCTTATCAAAATATTACCTTTTTTACCTGACTGGCTTGTCATGAAAGTATTGAGTAAAAGTTTTAATAAAAACATTTACCCTGCTGCTGGGCATTCTGAGCTTGTACTGGCTTATATGATGGAGCAGATATCCGGGCGTATGGTAAAAGCACAGGTTTTATCACGTGCAAAAGCTGTGATAGAGTCATTCAGCCCTCCTGATCCAAAATTATCAGGTATTCCTGTGATGATTATCGAAGCTGATAATGATCCGCTTGTGGAAGAGAGTCTGCAAAAACAATTAAAAGCTCTTTACCCTACAGCACAGGTACATACTTTTCATGCAGCAGGACATTTCCCTTATCTTAATGAATCAGATGTGTATACTGGATTACTGGTGTCTTTTTTTGGACAATAATAGTCCGGGTAGTATTATATTAATAAATTAGGATAAAAGTTTTCAATTTTAATAAAATGAGAATTGAAAAGAAACATGAATTATTCATCGAAATGGGGTGTAGTATGCCAGGAGTAAAAGGGCGGGTGGTGATGGTAACGGGTGCGGGGCGGGGAATCGGGCGGGTGACGGCTGAGCTCCTGGCGTCACGCGGTGCACGTGTAATGGCCGTTGCGCGCAGTGAGAATGAATTGCAGACGCTGGGCCTGGACTACATTGTGGCGGATTTGGGTACACCTGACGGCTGTAAACTTGCGGTGGAAGGAACACAGGATCGACTGGGGCCGGTTGCAATCCTGGTGTGCAATCACGGTATTGGTTCGGCCCATGAGCGGGTGATATGGGAGCAGGAGCCGGAGCTCTGGCGTGAAACCATGCGCATCAACCTGGATGGTCCTTATTTCCTGTCATGTTTAGTTGTCAAAGATATGATTGAACAGGGTTACGGCCGACTTGTGTTTACAAGTTCGACGGCCGGACAGGTGGCGGAGTACGCTGGCAGCGCTTACAACAGCTCAAAACACGGTCTTCTGGGTTTGATGCGCTCGGTTGCCCAGGATGCCGGGCCGTATGGCGTGACTTCCAACGCGGTGCTTCCCGGCTGGGTGCGAACCCCAATGGCTGATATTTCGGCCGAAGCAGAAGCCGCACAACGTGGTACCACCCCGGATGAGGTGTGGGCCGAAAGAGCTGCGCTTTACCCGGCGGGCCGGGTGGTGACACCCGGAGAAGTGGCCGAGGTGATCGCCTTCCTGGCATCCGAGGAATCCAGTGGCGTCAACGGCGAAGCCATTACCGTAGCCCTTGGAGGCGTATGTTGAAAATGAAATTTATTTCGGCTGCGGCTCACCCAAACCTTAGAGGAACAAATTGACCCTGTTAAAAAATAAGATCCTTTGTTGGTATGGTAAAGATCCCTTTGAAGCAGGGAAAATCCTGATAGAATCTTCCGGGATATGGAAAAACTGGTCCTTTTCAGATCATATTGGGCTGAAGCCAAATCTGGTTGTCTCCAAAAAGGCATCCTCCGGTGCAACGACTCACCCTGAATTCTGTGCAGGAATAATCACCTTCCTTCAAAAAAAAGGATTTCAGCATATCAGCATTCTGGAAGGTTCCTGGGTGGGGGACCGAACAGAAAAGGCGTTTAAAGTTTGTGGCTATTCAGATATTTCTAAAAAGTACTCTGTTCCTCTAGTGGACCTTCAGCAGGATGCTTCTGTGCTATGTGAAGGATCTAACGGAGAATATCAAATCTGCCAATCGATCCTGGAATTGGACCGACTCATTAACATCCCTGTACTCAAAGGTCATTGCCAGACAGCTATGACCTGTGCTCTGAAAAATCTGAAAGGCTGCATTCCCAACAGTGAAAAACAGCGATATCATCGGGAAGGTCTTTTTCAGGCAATTGCGGATCTGAATGAAATCCTTAAATCTGATTTGATACTGGTGGATGCCCTGGAGGGAGATCCTTCTTTTGAAGAAGGGGGGAATCCCTTTACACTTAATCTTTTTATGGCGGCTCTGGACCCGGTTCTTCTGGATAGTTATGCCTGTTCCCTGTTGGGGTTGAAAACATCAAATGTTCCCTATATTAAAAAAGCAGTCACCCTGGGGGCAGGATCTTCAGCAGTGTCTACTGATACCCTGCATGCCTTGAATAAGGGAGAGGGATTGACCAATCTTCAGCAATCGTCTCTTGCTACGGCACTTTCAGGCCATATAAATGCGAAAGGGGCATGCAGTGCCTGTTTTTCCGCCCTGGCACAGGCATTGAAACAAATGCAGGAAGAAGGGTTATTCTTGCCTGAAACAGTATGTATCGGGCAAGGATTTAAGAAAAAAAATTTAGATGGGCCGGGAGTGGGTGACTGCCTTTCCGGGTGCTCTTCATTTGTTCCCGGATGTCCTCCTGAACCTTATGAAATCGTTAATTACCTGAAAAATCTATAGCTTTTGTAATGGAAAAATGTTCAACAATCCAAATGAACACGGACAAGCCGGTTATTTGGGTTAACAAGCCGCTGCACGAAGGAGAGCTAGTGAGCTCAACATTAAAAATGGAAATTCTTATGAATAAAGAAAATAAAAGCATTGAAGAAAAATTCTTTAAAATTTATCGGAAGCATGTACAACGTTATAAGCACCGGGATACAAATCAGATGTGCTGTATGTGGTCAATTGCAAACCCACCCGATGAAATTTATGAATGCGACCAGATCTATAATATTGAGGAAGAATTCAACATATCTTTAACTGAGGATGATGCTTTATCTTTGTATAACATGCATTTTGAAGAAGCTGTTCAATTTATCGAAATGAAATGTAAGGTAATTTGAGACTAAAGAAATGCAGGCGACCAACTGTTAAGTGGCCTTCTTTGTAAATATAAGTTAAAGAAACCCTAAAAAATATTTTTCCCCTAACCGCAGGGTTTTTGGGTTATGCATAAGAGCAAAATTAAAAAAATAAAAATATGAATAAAATAACAGACTACTGCAAAAATACAGACGAATGGCCAAATAGCTGGAAACGTGAAAAGAGAGATATTGAAGTTGGAGAAAGAATTTTAAGAAACATCTTTATTCCATTTTTTAGGTTTTTAATTGAAAAGCAGTTTACAAAAAAAACAATTAAAAAGCATACCAATAACATTTGGCTTCTTGGTGGCGAACTCATTGATAGAGTGGAGCAGGAAGAAGAGTTAAGGACTCTGAATGAATTAGAATTGGTATTAAAATTCGTCGACAGTAGAGGCGGACCATATTCAAATCATATTGATTCAGAATCAGAAATGATTTCATTTGATAGTAGTTGTAAAAAATTGTATAAATATTTGAAATCAATAAATTAGCACAACAATTACGCTAAAGCTGACCCCAAAAGCCGGTCCCTGTTCTGGAGTTGGCTAATTTACACCATATAGCGAAGGACAATAAAACAATCACCCCCAGGAGGATGATCTCTGATTTAGTTGAGGCCTCAAAAGTTTAGAATGAAAAAAGAAATTAGATGTTCGGTATAAAGCTAAATTGGCCCGCCTATTCACCTGATACAAAAAACTGCTGGCCTTTGGAATCAGGTGAATTTTTGGTTAAAAAAAGGATTTTTAGGGTAATAAGGACGTAACATGGTATTTAAAAAGGAGGAGAGTACAGGAAAAAGCATCGCTTTAATCCTGAAGGATGGAAATACGGAAATCTTTGATTGTTCATTTTCTTCATGCACTAACCCTGTGTGCACCTGTAAGTCTATTGACATTACCTTTACGTCTTTACAGGACGAAAATCAAAACGGGCGGGCCTTGCCTTCCCACAGGGTTGATATTGATCTGACCGAAAAGAAGCTGAATTCCAAATCAGAAGATAAAAGGCTTTCAAAAGATTTGGCATTTGGAAACTTGGTTTTATCTCAGTTAGACGATGACGATTTTACGTTTTTATTTAAAAAACAGTTTGCCTTTAAGAATCAGATTACCGAAAAGGCGAATATCGATTCCATTGAGGGGTTCTTTGATTATGAGGCAGTGGAGCAGGAAGGATTAATGTATGCTTACAATGACGTCCTACCCTATGGAGACCAGATGCAAGTCAATATTAATGGTGAGGATTATTTAATTTTTGACCAATATTGCCTGCTGCCTAAATGCTCATGTACGGACACTAATCTGGATATTGTATCTGTTAAAGAAACGAATAGGGAAGCAGAAGAATTGTGTTCCCTGACATTGAAATATGCCAAAAAAAGCTGGGGAATAGCAGAAGGGCCTTCTTTCTCAATAGCTTTGGGGACAATCCAATTTGCCATAGAGGAGCAAAACACTGATTTTTACAAGCAATTGCTCATCAGGCATAAAAAACTGAAAGCCATCTATCTAAATTGCCGAAAAAAAAACTATTCACCTGAGAAGCCCATGGAAACCCTGAAAATAGGAAGAAATAAACCATGCCCATGCGGCAGTGGGAGAAAATATAAAAAATGCTGCGGATAAAAACCGCAGATTAATTTGAGGTAAAATGAAAGAAATTGCAAATCGATCTGCATTATATGTCTATCCCAAAAGCCCATATATTGAATGGGCAAAGCTTTATAATGAAAGTTCAATAGAAGATCTCAGACAGAGATTAAATGAAAAGCATGTTTACCTAATAGACTGGACATATGATGAAGATATTAATGAGGTATTAGAGCCCAATTATCTCAAAATATTTGAATATGAATTGGATAGTTGGAATGTAATAAAAAAAGAATGGCCTTCCAACAGAACTTATAAAACATTTCTTGAATGGTTTGATGTTACGCTTTGTCATGAAATACTTGACTTAGAAACAAAAAAAATAGTACGAGAAAAATTATAACAAATGAACTCAAGGTGACAAAAAAAGCCGAGTTTTAGTTTCGTTAAATTTGAATGCTTCAGTGTCGGCATTTTTGGCAGCTTATAGCGGCGTTGTGAAGAAAGAGAGAGTATTGTAATGGATAAAAATAAATTTCTTGGAAAGTGGCGAATATGCGAGATGGAACAATGGGATCAAGATTTCATTGATGCTGAAGTTCCAGGTTACATTTCATTCAGTAAAGACGGAATGGGAAAATTTCAATTTGGGTACGTTCACGGTTTTATGGATTGTCGTTATTCAGAGAGGGAAGGAAATGAAGCTGTGGAATTTTCGTGGGAAGGGAATGATGAAATGGACCAAGCATCTGGGAGAGGTTTTGCAATAATAAAAGATAAAAATCTTTCAGGGCATTTGTTTTTCCATGAAGGCGAAGATTCTGAATTTAAAGCCACACAACAGAAACAAGCATAACCAATTGTTCCGCGGATTTTTTTGGTTCCTCTTCCATCGCTTCACCTGTCCCTTGCATTAATCCTTCTTAGCTGAAATCATAGAAAATTCCAGCAGTGCTCTGATAAAGCCCTCAAGCATTACGGAAATAATGAAACTCAATTTTTCACAAAGCGCGAAGTAATTTAAACTTATTTCCAACAATGCTCTTGCACACAGATGGAAACTTCGCTGTCGCTACGTTTCCACTGGTGAAGAGAAGCGTTCAACGCGCCTGCGGCGCATTGAACGCCGAGTTGACTAAGTATATCGCAGCCGCAGGCGCATAGAACCACGAGTTCGAGCAGACATCCTTATCAGTCGCAGCTCAACTCGGCGTTAAAGCAAATTTTATGGGCTTGGGTAGAAGATTATTTGAAAATTTCATATATTTAGGGTATAACTCACCTACCCCATCGCCCAACAAAAATGGGATGCTACGGTCTACATATTGGATAATTATATTTTTATGGCTTATTTAAGCCGGAGATCCTAAATATTCTACTGAAAGCGTCAAACGAATATGAAAAAAGCATCACTACCGGAAAACGAAGTCAAACGACTGAAGGCCCTGCAAGAGTATAATATCCTAGACACCTTGCCCGAGATGTCATTTGATGATATTACCCGACTCGCTTCTCATATAAGCGGTACCCCTATTGCCTTGATCAGTTTGGTTGACAGTAATCGTCAGTGGTTCAAGTCCAAAATTGGACTTGAGGTTGAGGAAACACCGCGCGACATTTCTTTCTGCTCCCATGCAATCCTTGAAAATGATGTTTTAGTTGTGCCGGACACCCTCGAGGATGAACGTTTTTCAGACAATCCACTGGTAACCGGTGAACAAAAGATAAGGTTCTATGCAGGTTCGCCCCTTGTTACTGTAGGCGGCGAAGCGCTGGGCACCCTCTGCGTTATTGACCGAAAGCCCCGTAATCTGAATGAAGTGCAGATGGAATCGCTTCGAGCTCTGACGCGCCAGGTCATGGACCAATTGGAACTTCGCAAGCATATAGATGAAGAGGCACGGTACAAGCGGAAGCTTGTCGAATACCAGAAAATATTGGAAGAATCTAACGTCCGACTGGAAACGGCAAGCCTTACAGATGATGTTTCCGGTTTTTACAATACCCGTTTCCTGCATAATTTTCTTGATCGTTATCTGGAATCTGAGCACCATAAAAAAAGCGAGTTGTCACTTGTCTTTTTCGATATGGATAACTTTAAAAAAGTAGTTGACACCCACGGCCACCTTATCGGTTCTAAAGTGCTTCGGGAAGTCGCCGAGGCGGTTCATAAGCAGCTCGAGTCGCAGGACTGCATCGTCCGTTATGGAGGAGATGAGTATGTGGTGATCCTTCCAAATCAAGGCAAGGATAAGGCACGCATCAAATCAGAAAAAATGAAGCAGGAAATCAGCAGCACCAATTTTTTGAAAAAAGAAGGTCTCAGCATAAAGCTCACAGCCTCTTTCGGTCTTGCCACATATCCTGAAGATGCAGGCGACAAGCGTCATCTTTTGGCAGAGGCAGACAAATGCCTGTTCATGAGCAAAGAAAGTGGTAAAGACCGAGTAACCATAAAATGACTCTTGTAATATTTCGAATAATCCAGTTCAGGCTTCAGGTTTTAACATGGGTAAAATGGCATATAAAAAAAGAATTTTAATCGCAACGATTCTGGGACTGATCGCAGGCCTTATTTGTATTATCGGTGGCAAACTGATGTTTGGTATGACCTTTACCCCGCTTGCGCTCTTATTTGTGATGACAAGCCGATTGATGATAGGATTTGTGATCGGTATATCTGCACTTCGGCTCACCTGGGTTCAGCACGGGGCGTTCATAGGGTTAATAATCGGATTCCCTTTTCCCGTTTATGATCTTATTACAGGCCAGGGCCTCCTGATCTCATTTGCCGCATTTGTAATGAGTATTGTGTTCGGCATATTAATTGAGTTTGTAACCACCTTCGTTTTCAAAGCCCCTATGTCTCCGAGCAAGACTGATTAATAAGGGCGTATCCGGCTGATCCTTGTTTATAGTGGTGTGTATACAGTTAACAACACTGGTGATATTGAAAACAATTAAAAGAACGACGGAGATTAAAGGTGTCAATGGCTCCACAGAATCGAATAACTGAACCTTGCGATTTATTGGACAGGAACGGACACGTTATCAACCCGGGGTATGCAACCTCTCCCCTGTGGCAATATGACCGTGGGAAAATAAACGCCGGATGGCACAGGATTAAGGAATGGGATTATTATTCGGTTCTTGATCCTGAAAAAGGATATGGTATAACCCTCACTCTTGCGGATCTCGGGTATATTGGAATTGCCACCATCTGCTGGCTGGATTTTCAAAACATGACATCCCAACAAGTCGAGGCACTCACCTTTCTGCCAAGGGGACGCACCAGTCTGCCGGCAACATCCGAATCCGGAACCACTTGTTTTAAAAACGCCAGGCTGAACCTGAACTTTGATGTGTCAAACAATGTCCGGCGTTTGTCCTTTGGCACAACTCATTTTACAGATGAGATGAAGAATAAAGGGCTTAAGGGAGAAATCCTGCTCTCACAGGACCCGGATATGGAAAGCATGGCCATTGCCACTTCCTGGGAGGATAACAGGAAGGCCTTTTACTATAATCATAAAATCAATTGCATGCCGGCTGCGGGACATGTGACCATCGGTAACACAAAATATGAGTTTACCCCTGGCAAAAGCTTTGGCGCCATTGACTGGGGACGGGGGAACTGGACCTATAAAAACCGCTGGTACTGGGGGGCTGCATCCGGGATGCTGGATGGTGAATCCTTTGGATGGAACCTTGGCTATGGATTCAGCGATCGCTCAGCAGCGTCAGAAAATATGATTTTTTACAAAGGAAAGGCCCATAAGCTGGACGAGGTGGTCTTTCATATGAATACCGAAGACTATATGCAGCCTTGGAAAATCACAAGCAGCGACCATCGGTTTGAGATGGACTTCATACCGGTGCTGGACAGACAGTCCCGTTTTGATTTCAAGCTTCTCAAATCAGTCCAGCACCAGGTGTTTGGTCATTTTACAGGATCTGTAATCCTTGATGACGGTTCAGTATTAAAAATCTATAAATTCTTCGGGTTTGCCGAAGATGTCTTAAATTGGTTGTAACCAACATCTGATTCTCCCCCAAAAAACTGGAGACCGAGTTAAGCCCTTTTTACAACGACCAAAATCCTGACGGACAAGCCGCAGATTTTGAAACGTTAAAAAACTTTTAGTCTTGAATTTAATTTAAATAATTTGGAGTTATCTATGTCAAAAAGAGCTGAGTGGTGGCTTCCGGTTCTTGCTAAAATCTGGCCACTTACCTGGAAAAGTGCAAGGGCGACAAGATGGCCTGTTATTGGTAAATTAGTAGAATTGTTTGCCCTTCCTTTTATGTCGGAAACAAATTTTAACGTCACCCACATTCCCATTAACAAAAAAATCAATGGGATTGAAAATGTTTATCTGCCTGAACAAATCATTGAAAAATTAATCAACCAATCTTCCTACAGGGTCGCCATAAAAAAATGCACCTGCAGGGATGAAAAAACATGTAAGAATTTTCCCATAGATTTTGGATGTCTTCAGCTTGGAAGCGGATCAAGGGAGATTGACCAAAGAATAGCCGATCATTTGTCAAAGGAAGAGGCCCTCCGGCACATGAAAAAATGCATTAATGCTGGATTAACCCCAATGATTGGACGGGTTAAAATTGATAATTTAATCTGGGGGGTGAAAGATAAAGGCAAACTGCTTGCCATTTGTTTTTGCTGCCACTGCTGCTGTACTGTGTTCAATTCCGGCAAATTTTTACCCGAGGCTGTGACGGAACGAATCGTTCGATTAAAGGGGCTGTCAATATTAGTGGACCATGAAAAATGCATAAAATGCGGGACCTGTATTCAATCCTGCTTTGTTAAAAACATTGCATTTTTTAATGAAAAAATTTACATAAATCATGACAATTGCAAGGGGTGCGGACAATGTGTTGCCTCATGTCCTCAAAAAGCACTAACTGCAAAAATTGATAATGTGGATGAGGCCCTTGAAGAATTAAATCTGCGAATAAAAGAAAGAATAACGATAGATTAAATTTTGTCATATAACTTTTTTAACTACTGCAAATCAGGAATGGAAATGAATTCAAAAAAAGTTTGGAATTTTTTAATGATACAGGCACTTGTTCTATGGGTTGCGGTGATAATTTTAGGAAATTATCTATTTCCGGAAGACCGGTTTAAATCATTAATCCCTTTCCTATTAGTATTTGGGCTCCATGTTGTTGAACTTCCAATTGCCTGTAAAATTGGCATGGGGAGAAAACTGCCCATCACAAGGACCATCATTAAGACCCTGTTATTCGGTTTTACATGGTGGCTCCCTCTAAAGAAAGAAATTATTCATAAATAGCCAAAGAGATAATTCATGGAATACATATGATGAATTGCTTTAAATACGGGGCCTCATATAAATTTGTTAAAATTCAACTTTTTCTCAGCTGGCCTATCATTAAATATGGAAAAAAGCTGAGCAATGTGCCTGTATTAAAATGGATAATCAATCCATTTTTTAAAAGGCCCCACAATGAGCTGACCTCCATTCCGATTCATAAAAAAGTCACCGACCCAACCTATTCTGCCGTTCCCCTGGAAATCATGGAAAAATTGATTGCCAGAATTGATGAAATTTTCATCATGAATGAATGCCATTGTGCCGGTCTGAAAAACAGAAACAGCCCCAGACTTTCAATTGGCTGCCTGGCCCTTGGCCCGGCAATAAAAAGGATTCACCCCTCCCACGGAAAAAGAGTGGGCAGCAAGGAAGCCATTGCCCATGTTCGAAACGCCTCAGCCCATGGGCTTGTTGCAAATATTGCCCATGTGTGGATAGATGCATTTGCCTTCCAGTTAACCGATTTTAACAAGCTTTTATTCATCTGTTTTTGTGATGATGATCAATGTATTTACAGAACGCATATGAAAAAAAGAGGCCCCAATCTTGATAAAACCTATAAGAAATTACCCGGAATTCAAATTGTTAATGATCTTCAATTATGCACAGGCTGCGGTGAATGCCTGGACAAGTGTTTTGTTTCAGCCATAGATCTTGTTGATCATAAAGCGGTTATTGGTGAATCCTGTGTGGGATGCGGGGTTTGTATTCAATATTGTAAGAACTCAGCCCTAGGTTTATCCTTGGATAATGAAGAAAAACTGCTTGAGCAATTGTTGAGCCGAGTCCGGGAAATGTCCGGGGTCTTGGATACCTGTGGTTCACCAAAAAGGAACCCGAGAGAAAATGCATGTTAATTTGATCTTGAGCTATAGTTTAAGCCAACTCTAATCTTTTGAATCTGGTCAAATTTTATTTCTATTAAAACACTCAAACCCTTTAATGAAAGGGTTTGATAAAATCATCGGTGAATTTGGACGAATCGTTAGGGGGGGGGCAATGTCACGCTGAAAGGGGTCAAAATTCAACGCTTTTTTGGGGTCCACCATAGTGGTGTTAGTGCAACAAATAAACTTTATAGAAAAGAAATTTAAAATTTGGAGTGTATAAAATGAGTTCAATAAATTCAATACCAGGTCAGGCGGAAGAATCGATTTCAGCTATTCCCAAAGGAGTTCCAGTGGTAATGATCAATATGCTAAGATTTAGAGAGAATGCCAAGTATCCCGATGGCAGGTCTGATATCTCTGGAAGAGACGCATATGCTATCTACAGTGGGGAGGCATTTAAACATTTAATAAAATATGGTGCAGAAATTGTGTGGTTTGGAGAGGCTCTGGCATCGGTTATCGGTCCTAACGATGAATGTTGGGATCAGATTTTTCTTGTTCGGTATCCATCTATTGAGATGTTTATCGAGATGATTAACAGTGCCTCATACCAAGACATTCTTGTCCATCGATCATCTGCACTGAAAGATTCCCGATTAATAGCGACGATTGAAGGTGGCAAATAAATATGAATCTGTAGGTCCAATCATATTTCTACCTCATTGCACATGGATACGGATATCAGGCACTGACAAAGCTATTAAGACAGAGCGCAATCGCCCTCGGTGTTTGCAAATACAGTCGTCATGGCTTGCACAACCTAAATTCAAAGTACCGTGCAGCTACCGCTTCTGGCTGGCGTTAAAAAAAAGGACAAAAGGATGATAGCCATGGTAAAATTAACAAGCCGGATAAAAGAACTGGCAGCTAATCTGGGAGCTGCTGATGTGGGCATTGTAACCCAAAAGCTACTTGAGGGTAATCCGCCATCAAAGGATTCCCCTCCGCAGGGTTAAGTGCGAATCTGGTGTATCGGACAGACACCCCTAATGGTGCGTTTGATGAAAAGCCGCCCATCTCCCATCGATATTTGGCGGTTAGATCAGGAATCGGACATTTCGGTTTGTCCGGAAACGTGATTACAAAAGATCACGGGGCTACTGTCATTCTTGGATCTCTGGTTACCACCGCTGAATTGATTCCAACAGTGCCTCTGATAGAGAATTCATTCATTCTGTAAAAGATTTCAACAATTATTTATCATTTTGTAAAAAAAGCTGTCACTTCTTGTAATCAAATAGCTATTGATCCGTCTTTGAATTTGTAGGCACAATCGAAAAGAATAAAAAAAATATGGTATACTTTTTTGAATGAAAATCTATCTGTCTACAGCTTTGTTAAAATAGCATCTCCCATTTTTTTGTACTAACCCATTATTCCTTTTTTCCCAACCCTGAAATATTTTATCCTGCCGCTAAGCCTGTGCACATTTTTATCCCCAAGGTGAAAGCCTCAAAAAATCATCTAATATGCTGTAAAAGACTCCAGTTCTATTACCATTTTAACCACCTGTCGAAATGGAATGAAATATGCATATCTATTTTTACAAATTTCAATAGAGGTCTTGCAGTATATATTTAGAGGAGGTTCAATATGTTGAGTAAAATAAGAATGTCGAATTTTTTGGGGATAGTCCTAATGTCCCTAATGCTTATTCCATTTGCTATTTGTGCAGATGCTGCCAGTGTAGATGAAGGTGGTCTATATTCTTATCGTTTAACGAAAGTAATCCAAGTACCAGGAAGACAGGGAATAGCAACAGATGGAACATATTATTACGTTAGTGGCAGCAGGGCGCTCTATAAATGCGATAAAACTGGAAAAATGATTGTAGAAAATAAAGAGCCATTTAAGACATTCCCAAAAGAAGCCGTGTGCAATCACATAGGAGACATCGATTACTACAATGGAGAGCTTTACATCGGTGCAGAAGAATTCAAGGAAGGGAGAGGCTTCAATATACAAATCGCCATATACGATGCTGAAACGCTGGAATATAAACGTTCCATACCGTTTGATGAAAAATCCGGACAAATTGAAGTATGTGCAATAACGGTAGATCCTATTCGTAAGATAGCTTGGATGGCGGATTGGTGTAACGGTAGATACCTTTATCAGTATGACCTGACGACGGGTACTTATGTTGGCAAATTACACTTACAACCAGTGCCACAGTACCAACAAGGGGTCTATTATTACGAGGGACATTTGTTTATCACGGCAGACGACGGCGATGCTAATTACTGGGAACCTGACCACATGTACAAGGTGAATGCAGATCCCGCGGCTACCTGTGGATTGGTCGAATTGGAGAAGGTATTTAACGAATTTACCCGTACAGGAGAAATCGAAGGCCTGTGCGTTGACCCAAAGACAGGACAGCTGTTAGTCCTGTTCAATAGAGGGACCAAGGTTGTTGAAGGGATGGCTGTAGGTTTTTACACTGGTTATGAGAAAGAGATACATGAGGTGTACATTTACGATATTATTAAATTTCCAAAAAAATAGCAGGGTGCAATGCCTTATCTGTAAATGGCAATAAATTTTGAACTGCAAGACCTCTTCAAAAAATCTTGATAAAGTTACGGAAAGAAAACTGCTATCGCGCTATCCAGATATTGACTGGAAAAAAGCAAAAGGAATGAGGGATATTATTACACATCACTATGCCAATATTAATGCCGAAACAGTATTTTTCACATGCAAAAGAAAAATCCCTGGACTTCTGGATACTATCCAGAGAATTATCCACGAATTGAAATCCTAATTTTTTATATCAACTCAGAATTCCCAGATCAATAAACAACCTACCTTCTCAACAATGAAAATGCTGACGTTGCGACAAGATAAGTCGCTTTTAATATTGTTGGGCTTTGACCCAACCTGCTGTATTACCGGCAGTTTTCTATTTCGGCGTGCATTATCAGTAATGATTTTGTGCGGAGCCCGAAAGAAAATGAAACCCTTGGCTTTTGCCTGGAGAGGGATTCGTGAGAGGAACTCAACTCTGGAAGCATTAATCTGGAAAAAGCGAATGCTACAATAATATAGGTATTCACTGCTGTCAAACAGCCGCCTGAATTCTTTTCCTTAGGATGCGGTCATCAGTGTTTGATCATATCAGCGATCTGGAAGGCCACTTCCAGACTCTGCTCGGCATTCAACCGTGGATCACAAGTGGTATCATACCGGTTATGAAGTTCTTCACTGACAATATTCCGGGCCCCGCCTACACATTCGGTTACGTTCTGACCGGTCATTTCAAGATGGACCCCTCCCGGAATTGTGCCTTCTGCCCAATGGATTTCAAAAAACCGGGTGATTTCCTTTAAAATTTCATTAAAATCCCGGGTCTTGTGCCCTGATTCCGATGTATAGGTATTGGCATGCATGGGGTCGCAGCTCCACACAATATGATAGCCTTCTTTTTTGGTCTCGCGAAGCAGGGGTGCCAGCACTTTTTCAATATTATCACTGCCCATCCTGGTGATCAAGGTCAACCGGCCGGCTTCGTTTTCAGGGTTAAGCGTTTCAATAAGCTGTTTGATATTATCCATATCATAATCCGGCCCGATTTTAACCCCAATGGGATTGAGCACCCCTTTTAAAAATGCCACGTGAGCACCCTCCACCTGTCGGGTCCTCTCTCCAATCCAGAGCATGTGTGCCGAACAGTCATACCAATCCCCGGTGGTGGAATCAATCCTTGTCAATGCCTCTTCATAGGGCAATAACAGGGCTTCATGAGAGGTAAAAAACTGGGTCTGGTTGATCTGGGGAATATCTGTGGGAATACCAATGGTGTTCATGAACTTGATGGCCTTGTCAATCTGTCTGGCCAGGCGGTCATAGGAGCGGCCCATGGGAGATTGAGCCACAAACTCGTGGTTCCAGGCCTGAACCCTGTGCAGGGCTGCATACCCGCCCCGGGTAAATGCCCGCAACAGATTCAAGGTAGACGCTGCCATATAATAGCCTTTGAGCATTAATTTGGGATTCGGAGTCCGGTCTTTGATGGTGGCGTCTATCCTATTGACCATGTCTCCACGATAGGACGGCAACTCAACCCCATCCACCAGCTCTGTATCTGATGAACGGGGCTTGGCAAATTGACCGGCAATCCGGCCGACTTTGATGGTGGGTTTTCCGCCGGCATAGGTCATGACCACGGACATCTGCAGCAATACTTTTAAGGTTTCCCTGATATTGGGGGCAGTAACATGGGAAAAATCCTCTGAACAATCACCACCCTGAAGCAGGAACGCCTCTCCTTTTGAGGCCTTGGCCAGCATCTCTTTTAATGCCCTTATTTCTCCTGCAAAAACCAATGGCGGCAGCAAAGACAGGTTGTTGATGACTTTGTCCAACTTTTCTGGGTCCGGCCAGTTGGGTTGTTGAAGCGCCGTATGATTTGTCCAGCTTGATTTTGTCCATTCTTTGAAAGTTGCCATTTTTTATATTCTCTTTTCTTAAATTAGTAGGTTAAGTATTTAATTTATCAGCCTTACCTTTTTTAGGCAAGGCTGATCATTTCCTAAAAACCACAATTTTTCAAACTGCCGAAAAAACTTTCTGCCGACGCATTGTCCCAACAGTTCCCTTTCCGGCTCATTTCTTTCACAAACGAGGCGTCTGCCTTTTTTAAGATTTCACGCTCCATTTTCAAGGGGTTATTTGGGGCTTCTTGCTGTCGAAAAGGAAGGAGATACTTGCCTGCATATCGGAGAAAGCCATTACCCGTGCAATCGAAAAGGGACTCGATGGTTTGGCAGTCTCTGTCATAAACTCTGGTTGGTTGTCTGAGCGCTCCTTCAAACTGGCTGTTCAAAAAAACCTTCCCCTTTGGGCAAAAACTTGCCGGAGAGGGGGGATGGCAAGAGCATGTCAGAAGCCCCTGGTATTGTAAGGATAATTATGAAAGATCTTTAGAACAGATGAAAACTTCCTTTTTAAAAACCTTTTTATAATGCCCGATGTCTGGTAAAATTGATTTGAATATAGCCTGAAAATCTTAAACAAGGGGATTGTTTTTTTTAAAACCGGCTTTATTTATCATGTTCAAATACTAATTCCGAGCTTTCTTTGAAAGCGATTAACACTGAACCTGCTGATAATAAATATCATGACGATTATTCTAAGGCTCCCAGGACAAATTGACGCTGAAATAAAGAGGTGAAATGTGATTCAAGATATCCGTAATACCCGAACCATTATTTTAAATAGCGGCAGTACTGAAATTAAGAAAGAGGAAATTCGCGACTATTTTCACGCGACATACAGCCTCGATGAACAGCTATATGAAACCCTCAAATATGATGAAAGTTTTTATATCCAAGCAGAGCCACTTCGGCACCCATTGATTTTCTACCTAGGCCATACGGCGTCCTTTTATATCAATAAGTTGATCATTGCAAAACTCATTGATCAACGTATCAACCCCGGGTATGAATCTATGTTTTCAGTTGGCGTGGATGAAATGTCATGGGATGATCTGGATGAATCCCACTATGACTGGCCGACAGTGGCTGAAGTCAAAGCTTATCGGGATAAAGTCCGCACCGTTGTGGATGAGTTAATCACCTCCACGCCACTGGTTATGCCCATTACCTGGGATCATCTGTTTTGGACAATCATGATGGGCATCGAACATCAACGGATTCACCTTGAGACCTCTTCGGTCATTATCCGGCGACTTCCCATCGATCATGTCCGTATGCTCCCTTTATGGGAGATCTGTCCTGACACAAACCCGGCCCCAAAAAATGAGCTGATGCCGGTGGCAGGCGGCCGGGTAAACCTGGGGAAATCCAAGGACAGTCCGCTATACGGCTGGGATAATGAATTTGGCCAACACCAAAAAGATGTTTGGGACTTTTCAGCTTCCAAATACCTGGTTTCCAATCATGAATTTTTGAGCTTTGTGAAGGATAAGGGGTATTCCAAAAATGAGTTCTGGACAGATGAGGGGAGGCGCTGGGTCGATTTTGTGAAAGCCGAACACCCGCTGTTCTGGATCAAAAAAGGGGACACCTACCAGCTTCGGACCATGGTACAGATTATTGAAATGCCCTGGGATTGGCCCGTAGAAGTCAACTATCTGGAGGCCAAGGCGTTTTGTAACTGGCGTGGGGCAGAACACGACCAACCGATTCGGCTTCCCACGGAAGATGAGTGGTATCGATTAAGGGATCTGCACAAGATCCCGGATCAGCCTTACTGGGAAAAGGCACCGGGCAATATCAACCTGGAACACTGGGCCTCATCCTGCCCGGTTACACGGTTTCGTTTTGGCGATTTTTACGACATTATCGGAAATGTCTGGCAATGGACAGAAACCCCAATTACCGGATTTACCGGGTTTAAAGTCCATCCGTTTTACGATGATTTTTCCACCCCTACCTTTGATACCCGGCACAACCTGATAAAAGGCGGTTCCTGGATTTCAACAGGCAATGAGGCCACCCGTGAATCGAGATATTCATTCCGCCGCCATTTTTTCCAGCACGCAGGGTTTCGATATATACAATCCAAACAACCATTGGAGGATCAGCAAGCCATGTACGAAAATGACAGCGCAGTATCACAATATTGTCAAGCGCACTACGGAGAAGACTATTATACGGTTGAAAATTTCCCGTTGAAATGTGCAAAAATGGTTCTTGGGTATATGATAGACCGTCCTAAGAGAAAAGCCCTTGATCTGGGATGTGCTGTCGGCCGTTCGACGTTTGAACTTGCCAGGGAGTTCGCTTCAGTTGACGGTCTTGATTTTTCGGCCCGATTTATCCGAATTGCCTTTCAAATGAAACAAAAAGGCAGTATCCATTTTGAATTACAAGAGGAGGGAGACATTGTATCATACCACGAGAAAAAGCTGGAAATATTTGGTCTGGAGCAGTTCAAGGATAAAGTGGAGTTTTTCCAGGCCGACGCGTCCAACCTTAAGCCTCAGTTCACGGGGTATGACCTTATCCTGGCTGCCAACCTGATCGATAGACTCACCGACCCGGTGAAATTCTTAACCACGATTCACTCTCGACTCAATACCAACGGGCTGCTGGTGCTGACGTCTCCTTATACCTGGCTGGAAGAAGTTACAACAAAAGAAAACTGGGTGGGAGGAATTCGAAAGGATGGAGAACCCTATACAACGCTGGAGGGATTAAAGGATATTCTCAGTCATCATTTCAAAATGCTCGATGCGCCTCGTGATATTGAGTTTGTAATTCGTGAAACCCGGAGAAAATTTCAGCATACAATATCCCAGATGACCGTATGGGAAAAGATAAATTAACAGAGGTCTGACACGCATGCCGGTTAATATTGAAAAACCTTCCAGTATTGACATATCTGCCGGCCAAACCGTTATTGCAAATGCGGGAGAATGGATTCAATACAGCACTCTTGAAACGGATGGTGCAAAATATATCGCTGTTTGCCTGCCTGTTTTTTCACCTGAAACTCGCAATGGAGAATTGTATGGAAAGAGAAGTTGATGTAGCCATTATCGGTGCCGGTACTGCCGGCTTGACCGCCCAGGATATTGTCGTGCAGAAAACTGACAATTACGTGATCATTGATGACGGCCCCCTGGGTACCACCTGTGCACGGGTGGGATGCATGCCATCCAAGGCGCTCATTGCCATGGCAAACGATTTTCACAAGCGTCTTTTTTTTGACGAATACGGCATCTCAGGGGCAAACGCCCTCCAGCCCGTTTATTCCCGGATCATGGCCCGGGTGCGGATGCTCAGGGACGAATTTGCCGGCGGCGTCATCCATGAGATGTCGCCATTCATGGACAAGCTGATCCGAAAGCGTGCCAGGTTTGTCAATCCCAATACCCTGGACTTGGGAGACGAGCGGATTCGGGCCAAGCGCATCATCATCGCTACAGGTTCAAAACCGTGGATCCCGAAAGACTGGCAGCCCTTCAAGGACTTTATCATTGACACAGACCAGTTCTTTGAACTAAAGGAACTGCCCGGAAAAATGGCGGTCTTTGGCCTGGGCCCCATTGGTATCGAACTGGGCCAGGCCCTGCACCGCCTTGGAGTGGAAATCGTCGCCTTCAGCCGACGCAAAACCGCTGGCGGTCTGACCGACCCTGACCTTCAGACCTATGCCTTCGAACATTTTTCAAAGGAGATGAACATCCAGCTGGGTACAGCCGACATCCGCCGCAAGTCAGGAAACAAAATTGTTGTCGGATGTGAAAGCGGAGAATGGACCGTTGACCGGATATTACTGGCCACAGGACGTCGTCCGGCAGTCCAGGGTCTTGGCCTGGAAAATCTGGGGGTTGAACTGGATGACAGGGGTATCCCTCACTTTGATCCTGGTACCCTTCAAATCAAGGACCTACCCGTATTCCTGGCAGGAGATGTCAACGGACACAAGCCCATCCTCCACGAAGCCGCCGATGACGGAACTATTGCCGGACAGAACGCCACGGCTGACAGCATCTGCTGCTTTAAAAAACGTACCCCGCTGGCCATCACCTTTTCATCACCGGACATCGCCATAGCCGGGCTCTCCCACAGGGAGCTGACACACCAGGGAATAGCGTTTGTAACGGGCAAAGCCTCATGGGAGAAACTTGGACGGGCCAGGATGATCCTGGGGAAGGCCGCGGGCATCGGTCGTATCTACGCGGATAAAAAGGACGGCAGGCTTTTGGGGGCAGAACTTATGGCACCAGCCGCCGAGCACATGGCCCATCTTTTATCTTGGGCCGTTGGCGCCGGCCTGACTGCGGCAGATGCCCTGGCTATGCCCATTTACCATCCGGTGCCCGAGGAGGCCTTAAGGTCTGCCCTGGGTCAGATTTTAAAGCAGATGGATGATCCTGCCCCTGATTCCAGACTTGAACCCTGCTGAGGGGACAATGACGACTTGAAGACGGTTTCATAAAACAGAATACCTAATAGTTACAGACACCATTGCTAAAGCCATTATTTTGAACAAAAACCGTCAGGACCGTTGGTTGTCAAAGTGACTTCCTCCAGACCTTGAATGTCACACAGGCGTTTCAAAAATGACATCACTCCTTTTCGAACCAGGGTTCACCTCCTGTCACGCGGACCTTTCGGATTCCCTTCCCGGCACATAATTTAACGACTCGGATCATTTGCTCATAGGTCAGAATTTCACCATAAGGCATGGAGAATTTACAGCCACCAAAAAGAATTACACAAGCTTATTCACGTGTAAAGCCATCTCATCTTCTGATGGAATACCATGGAATCTTGGCGGAATTGACAATAATTTTTCGTTTATGTAAATAATTTTCCATCGCTTTGGACCTGGCGACCCTCCTTGATATTTTTCAGGACTTGACATCATACTATAAGGTTATTAATATTCATACTATGTGGTATGTAATTTAAACATCACGCATTTGGTTATGTATGAATGAATAGTTAAAATCAAGGCAGCGTTGAGATTGGAAAACAAGTGCGATACAAAAATTTTTCAAGAAAGGATACGGTTCCCGGGGCAGTGGGTGGTGAGCCCGTTTGACATTGGAAAAATTAACAAAAAGTTAAACAAACATATGGTCAGGAGTTAAATATATGAAGATTTCGGTTTGTGGTAAAGGCGGCAGCGGCAAAAGCACACTGGTAACACTTTTAGCTAACCAGGCAATTGCCAGAGATTTGGGTGTTCTGGTTGTTGATGCCGATGAATCAAACACGGGGCTGTTCAAACTGCTCGATTTTGACCAACCACCGGTTCCCCTGATGGAATTAGTAGGGGGAAAGAAAAAGATAAAGGATAAGATCGGTCAGAGGGACATTTTCAATGCTAAGCATATCGAGATAGCGGATATCCCTGTGGAATTTATCCAGCGGCACGACGGTCTCAGGCTGGTAAGCATCGGGAAAATCCTGCAAGCTCTGGAAGGTTGCGCCTGCCCTATGGGCGTTTTAAATAGAGAATTTTTAAAAAAACTGCGTCTGGATGCAAACACGATCGCTATTGTTGATATGGAGGCTGGAGTGGAACATTTTGGGCGTGGAATTGACGAAGGAATCGACAAATTGCTCCTAATGGTCGAGCCATCCTTTGAGTCTCTTGAAATTGCGGATAGGATTCAAAAACTTGCTGTCGGCATGCAAAAATCAGTCGCTGCTGTGCTCAGCAAAGTCCCCTCCTCTGAAATTGCCGGGCAGCTGAAAGATAGACTCCGTGACCGGGGCATTAATGTTATAGGTACTCTTCCCAGTGACCCCCTTGTTTTCGAGGCCGGATTTGCGGGTCACGGTTTAAAGAAAGGACCCGCCTTCAATGCCGCCGGTG
Source organism: Desulfoconvexum algidum (assembly GCF_055382125.1). Lineage (NCBI taxonomy): Bacteria > Pseudomonadati > Thermodesulfobacteriota > Desulfobacteria > Desulfobacterales > Desulfobacteraceae > Desulfoconvexum > Desulfoconvexum algidum. Next base: position 3,442,485 of record NZ_AP042394.1, read on the forward strand.
AGGTTTTGGATGCCCTGCTGTAAGAACGGCCTATGCTGTCGGATCTGATATGCGATGATCGTGTATTTAAACAAATTACCGAAACCCTTTTACCTAGGAGACTAAAATGTGTTTGAGCAACGTATGTATGAATACAGGCGATTTACAAAAGGAAATTATGCAGGATGTGGGCCGTATCGAGGCTGAAGGCGCGGGCTTTTGGCTAACCAATCTGTTCGGTGAAAAAGTTTTTATTGAAGGTTCTATTCAAAGCATTGATCTGGTTGATGAAAACTTGATTATACTCTCTAGTGAAAAGGTCAAGCAATAACTACGTCCGGGTCACGACAGGGTCTTTTTGAACCATGCTGCAATAATAACTTTCAAAATGAATTTATCAGAACCGTCACAAAACTGTCCTCGGATCTGGATGAAATAGTATTGCCATGACGACTCATCCTTAGATTGCCATAGTGGATGTCGCAACAATGCGGCTTTTGATGTCTTACTATTTCGACCTTCGCCGGATAAAAAAGTGTAGAACTAAATTCAACTTGCTGGAATTAAATACGATATAAAATATTCTGACTGGCCTTGTTTTATGGCATATGCCTTGCATCTCAAAGTTCTCAATGCATGCCAATTAAATAAAATGAAGGGTATTGCTTAAAAATAAAATTATCTTTGATAGGACAAAGGACTTATTTATATATGGAAACCTATTTTGATTGTCTACCCTGTTTTATGCAGCAGACCCTTGATGCCGTCCGCATGGTAATTTCGGAAAAACCGGCACAGGAAACTATTCTCAGACAGGTTTTAAAAGCAGTCAGCAAGATGGATTTACAACAGTCTCCGCCTGTCATGGCCCAATATATTCACCGGAAAATTCGAGACCTATCCGGGTGCGATGACCCCTATAAAAAATTAAAAATAAAGTATAATCAATATGCTTTAGACCTTTATCCTGAAATGAAGGCAACCCTATTAGATTCTCCAAACCGGTTTGAAACCGCTGTTCGCCTTGCCATTGCAGGAAATATCATTGATTTTGGGGCCAGTCTGGTAGTGGATCAGACAATGATCAAACAGACCATCCAGTCATCATTTACTGATCCTTTGATCGGAAACACAGATCATTTGTCGAAGGCCGTATCTGAGGCAAATAAGATTTTATTTTTGGGTGACAATACCGGGGAAATTGTTTTTGATCGATTATTGATCGAAATCTTGCCCATGCACAAGGTGATTTATTCGGTCAGGGGGATGCCGGTCCTCAATGATGCAACCATGGAAGATGCTATCCAGACCGGCATGACAGATACGGTTCAGGTTATTAATAATGGGTCGGATGCGCCTGGCACACTTTTAGAAGATTGTTCCAAAGAATTTTTAAAAAATTTTAATGAAGCCGATCTGATCATTGCCAAAGGACAGGGAAATTTTGAAACACTGTCCCATATAAATAAAAATATTTATTTTTTACTCAAAGCCAAATGCCCTGTAATTGCAAACCATATCGGCTGCAAAACAGGTGATGCCATTGTCGGGCGGTTCAAAGATTTTTAAACCAGCCCCCATCGGGACTGGGGGCAATAATGCCAAAGGAGTTTGATATGGTAGTTGTTTACGTCATGTTCTGTCTGGTCGCAATAGTTGGTGTGATACTGGGTATCAAGCTGGCTCAGTTGATCAAGGGAAACAAACAGGTTGAAAAAGAATTGGCCGGTCTTCAATTTGAAAAATTACCAATGGGTACCGTCAAGACGCTTTCCATTCTTCCCTTGATTGATTTTTACACAGATGACCCTTCCTTAAAAACAGAAGCTGGCGTGTCCTATTTTATCCAGGCTGGCGACACAAAAATTTTGATGGATTTAGGGTTTAACAAGGACAAAGAGCATCCCTCCCCCTTGGTATCCAACGCTAAAAAATTAAATGTATCCCTGCCTGACCTGGATTTTATTTTTATCAGCCACCGCCATTTGGATCACATTGGTGGAATGAAGGAACAAAAAACTAAGCAGTTCAGTCTTTCCCAGGGGAAGACAGACCTTCCTCAGATAACCGTTTATTCGCCCACCCGGATCTCACCTTCCCATTGGAACCCCGGACCGAAAGTTGAGGTCATCAATACCCCCTTTGAATTAATCGAGGGAGTTGCCAGTATCGGCAGTATCCCCAGGAACCTTTTTATTTTGGGACACACCCTTGAAAACAGTTTGGCCGTCAATGTGGCCGGCAAGGGGATTGTTTTGATCATCGGATGCGGGCATCAGACCATTGAACGGATTATTGAAAGGGCCCAGGCCCTGTTTGATGCACCCATATACGGCATTATCGGTGGACTGCATTTTCCAGTGAAAACGGGTCGGATCATGCTGGGACCGCTTAACATTCAAAATATTGTCGGAACCCATCGGTTTCCCTGGCAGGGGATAAGAGAACAAGATGTAAAAAATGCGATTCAGGCCGTTAAACAGGTCAACCCGCAATTTGTTGCCCTTTCACCCCATGACAGCTCCGACTGGAGCATTGAATTGTTCAGGGCTGCGTTTCAAGACAAATACCATGATATTAAGGTTGGCCAGAAAATCAGTATTTGATTTTTATCAGCCAGACCATCTACTTTTCCCGTGCCGCCAATGACATTAACGCGTCCCTGAAAATATGATGGTTAAAAAGGATATATAGCATGAAGATAGAAATTATCGGGGCTGAATCACTTGGTGTCAGAGGGTTGTGTTGTTTGGTTGGTGTTGCCGAACAGAAATTCCTCATTGATCCCGGGATTGCTTTGGGGTTTCTTCGCAAGGGCCAGGCGCCCCATCCGGTTCAGGTGGCGGCAAGCGAGGTCATCCGGGAAAAAATCATACAGGCCTGGGGGCTTGCCACGGACATTGTCTTGAGCCATTTCCATGGTGATCATATCCCTCTTGCGGATGCTAACCCCTATCAACTGGATATCGCCAGGGTTGAGAATCTGAATCCAGGGGTCCGGATCTGGACAAAGCCACCCGGTTTTTTATCTGCCAAGGAACAAAAAAGATTTGCAGCCCTCAAAAAACGGCTTGATGCCAGATGGCAGGAGGCAACATCAAAAATCAAGCCGCTGCATTTTTCCATACCTGTACCCCATGGAGAAAGAACAGAACGCAACGAAATGGTGATGATGACCCGGATCGAAGAAAATGACATTGTGTTTGTTCACACCTCGGATATTCAGCTTTTGGATGACGACACGGTTGATCTTGTTCTTGAATGGCAGCCAAATATTCTGCTGGCAGATGGTCCGCCCCTCTACCTTGATCAGTTGAGTTCAAATATGCGCAAACGGGCCTGGCAAAACGCACTAAGGCTGGCCGGTTCGGTGGACACATTGATTCTTGACCATCATTTGATGCGAAGTTTTGAAGGGCTGAAATGGCTGGACAGGCTTTCCTTCGAATCCGGCCGTCAAGTCCTTTGTGCGGCTGATTTCATGCGAGAACCACGCCGCCTTCTCGAAGCGGATAGAAAAAAACTTTATGACGAGACGCCGGTCCCTTTGGGATGGCACCATGATTATGCGCTAGGGAAAGTTAGCACAAAAGACTTTCAACAATTCAGACCCAGACAGATAAAAACCTTTGACAGAAATCAAACATAAAAAGAACTGCCCAATGGGCAGTGAAACAATGGAGGAAAAAATGACAAAAGTAGCAATAATTCGTTGTGAAAAAAATGAAACAAGGTGCCCTTTAACAAGTTGTTTTAATTGTCTTGCTGAAAAAAAAGAGGGCTTTATCGGGTATGATGACTGCACACTCACTGGTGTTTTTACGTGTCGGTGTCCAGGTGATAACCTATCAGACTTAGCTAAAATACTTAAATCAAAAGGAGCAGAGGTTATTCATTTTTGTACCTGCATGTTTGCAAAAAAGACAGAGGATGGATGGGATGCCACTCATAATGGTTTTTGTGAGAATATTGATACTTTGATTGAACAAGTGAACACGGCGACCGGTCTTCCATGTGTCAAAGGAACTGCACATCTGCCAAAGGGCTATGAAATAAAAATTTGGAAATAAAAATCGGTGAAAATGGTGCCCGTTGCCATGGCAGCAAATTTGTACTTGAAAAAGTATAATTTTTTCAAGTACAAATTTTTCATGTCTTTATCCTGAGGGTATTCACTCCCCATTAAGCATTTCAATTTCATTTCGTTTTCTCATATCAATGGCATTTTCCGGACACATCGGAACACAAACCCCGCACCCATAGCAACGCTCCGAATCAAAAAAAAGTCCATTATCTGTTAAATTCCTTGCCTTAAACGGGCAATTTTCAGCACAAAGGCCACAGTCTGTGCATAAGGTTTCATTGGTGACTGCAATGAATTCTGAATGTACCACCAACTCGTTCCGATTGTATTTAATCAGTAATTGCAAATCATGACAGCAGCACGAGCAGCAATTGCACAATGCAAAAACTTCCTGGTCCGGTCGATATAAACTCATATGAACAAGACCTGCCTCTGCCGCACTGTTCAGAACCTTTTTAGCCTCATTAAAATCAATTCTTCGGGCTACCTTTTGTTCAACTGCCTTATCGGCAACATCATTGAGTAAAAAACAGACCTCTTTGGGTTTATCACATTGATAATGCGTCCGGCAGGAACATGCGGTTAGAGCAAAGGTATTGGCCTGTGCGAGTATGGATATGGCCTGTTGTGTCGGCATCACCCATTGTCTGGCTTCAAGGGATTTATTAATGGGAATTACTCTGGATGTATAGGCAATTTTACTGTTGCCAAACCATCTATCGTAGCGATTGGAATACTTTGATAAATATGAATCCATACATTACTCCCAGGTTTAAGTCACATTTCCGGCAATTGTATTGCATTTAATTAACCATAATTTCAGTATAAATACATCCCCTGATCAATACCGTGGAAAAAAAACACAAATGTATAAAAGAAACAAGAAGTGGGTCGAATTAGATCTTTAATTTAATATCCAGCACCGGAGTACCGCTGATTGCGTCCAGTCCCTTAACGGTCAACATAGTGCCTCTGATTTTCATAAGTGTTACGTTCTGGATACCGATTCTGGAGAGCCTGTCCGGGGATCTGGATGCAAACACGCCAACGCGTTTACCATCAAGTCCCCGGTTAAAAAGAGTTTTCACCGAACGGGATTTATGCAGGTAATAAACAATTGTAATCTCAGGCTCTTCATCAAGCCCGTACATGAATTGCTTTTGGGAAGGGAAAAGCTCAATTTTGGAAATCGTGCCGGTCCCCGTTCTGCCAAACGGGGTGTTATCTCTTTCCAAATCGTTATGAACAATGCCAATGGGATAAATACTAACAGGCATTTCCTCACCGAATAAACATTTACAGCACACTTGACGGTCATCGATAGCAAACAGGTCATTATCGGTACACACGGCATTGCAATCAGCACAATGAAATATTTTAGCAATTTTAGGTTCGATGGTAATTGTCTCCTCCCTATGCATTGTTAATAAACAATACAATAAATACAGCAATATTTAATCCAAAACTAATTTTTCACTTCTTTTATTATACAGATAGGTTTAAAAAAGGAATATGCCAACCATTTTTTTACATTTTGTAAAAAAAACGAACGCCCTTATTTTTTATTTTAACACTTTTACTTATTGAAAAAATACACCAAGGTTGCATTATTGCAGTGAAAATTTGTCTTTTTGGCCTTAGGACCGCAAAGCTTATAAGTTGAACGAAATTGCTATATCACCTTTAGAACAGGGTGGGAGAAGAGGACGAGATATGGGGGTGGCGGGAGACAACGCAGATAAAAAAATCAAAACGGTCTGAGTACTTTTGAAATTACATAGAATATCTGTCCGGTTGTTGTGTTTTTATCTTTAAAAGGGGGTTGCGCGGCGGTCGCTGGCGACAATATTTATTGGCCGCTTTTTTAGGCGTAACGCCGGGGTGCCTGGGAGCCTTTGCTGTCGTTTCTTTGTATCTGCATAAAGAAATCAGTTTAGGTGCCCTGCTGCTGATATCGATATTGGTTAATCATTTTCATTTTGAGGGGTGGATACACACAATCAAGAAAATGAAAAATATGTACCTGGCACAGAAAAATGGTTTTCAGCTCTGATGTAAGCCATCTCGTTGGAATGGTTCTTATGGGCGATATTTCCAATGCCGGGCTTTATCGTCACGTGATCCAGGAAAAAATACCCGTTGAAAAATTTAAGCTTCAGATAATTCACCACTGCCTTCAGGACATTTTATAAAATAGCCTCTACAGGCCGGTTAACACCCGGCCTGTAATAAAAAGAAGACATCTGCATTGAAATTTTTCGGCTTATAGTGTATTTTCTCTACACTCTCGGGACACATATAAAGTACGGCCAGACGAAACTAAGTTTTTTTATTTTGATTAAACCGGTTCGTACTTTAGGGTCCACCATACTATAGACTTGTTGGGGAAATAATCCAGTCGGGTTTGTATTTTACAATTATTTTTAATGGATGTGTTATGAAAGAGAAACAATATTTATCGATAAACGGTGAGCAGCTGCCGTTCCGCTCTGGCGAGACAATCCTGGAAGTGGCGAAACACCACGGTATTTTCATCCCCACTCTGTGTTACTTAAAAGGAACAACGCCCACAGGCGCCTGCCGAATCTGCATGGTAGAGGTGAAAGGCGCCCGTTCTCTTATCGCCTCCTGTGCTGCACCGGCAACAGAAGGGATGCAGGTGCAGACGGACTCCAAAGAAGTCATTCGTTCCAGAAAACTGACCCTGTCCCTGATGCTGTCTTCAGGGCATCATGACTGCCTGCTCTGCCCGGCTACCGGCGACTGTAAGTTGCAGGAGCTGGCATTCCGCTATAAAGTTACAACCAATCGGTTTAAACCGGTAAAGGCCCGTCATCCCCTTGAAAACACCAATCCGTTCATCATAAGAGATTTTTCCAAATGCATCCTGTGTGGACGATGTGTCCAGGCCTGCAATGATATCCAGGTGAACAACGCCATTGACCTGGGATTCCGGGGAACTGCCACCAAGGTGGTGACCTCCGGTGACCGGGCCTTAAAAGACTCTGACTGCGTATTCTGCGGAGAATGTATCCAGGCCTGCCCTGTGGGCGCTCTGTACCCCAGGGATGCCTTGAACAAGCCGCGTTTCAGTGAAACCCAGAAAGTGCGGACCACCTGCAGCTATTGCGGCGTCGGTTGCCAGATGGATCTTCACACCAAAGACAACCAGGTGGTCAAAATAACCGGTGCTGATGTGGCACCCAATTTTGCAAGCCTTTGCGTCAAAGGACGTTTTGGATATGATTTTATCCATTCAAAAGAGAGGCTGACCACACCGCTGATCAAGGAAAATGGGGAATTCAGGCCCGCCTCCTGGGATGAAGCCCTGGAATGCATGGCAGACGCTTTCCAAAAAACCACAGCATCCGGAAAGGACCAGATCGGCATGCTGGTATCTGCGCGAACCACCAACGAAGACAATTATATTGCCCAAAAATTTGCGCGCTTGGTTCTAAAAACGAACAATGTCGATCACTGCGCCAGATTGTGACATGCTTCCACGGTAGCAGGTCTTGCTGCCACATTCGGAAGCGGTGCCATGACAAACCCCATTGCGGATATTGAATCAGCAGAGGTGATCCTGGTGGCCGGTTCCAACACCACTGAAAACCACCCTGTCCTTTCCAGCTATATTAAACGTGCGGTTAAATTCAAAAACGCCCGGCTCATTGTCATTGATCCAAGGCAGATTAATCTGACACGCTTTGCCACCAAGTGGTTGCGCCCTAAACCCGGGACCAACACCGCCTTGCTCAACGGAATTATGCATGTGATCATCCGAGAGAATCTGCATGATAAACCCTTTATTGCAAACCGGACAGAAGGATTTGACAGCCTTGAAAAAAACCTTGAGGCCTATACCCCGGAAAAGGTCAGTGACATAACAGGAATCCCCGCCCAGGACATCATCGAAACCGCCCGCATTTATGCCGGAGCCTCCCCTGCCAGCATCCTGTATTGCATGGGCATTACCCAGCACACATCCGGAACGGACAACGTCAAGGCCCTGGCCGGCCTGGCCATGCTTTGCGGAAATCTGGGTGTTAAGGGGGGCGGCGTCAACCCGCTTCGGGGGCAAAACAATGTCCAGGGAGCCTGTGACATGGGCGGACTTCCCGACGTATTTCCCGGTTATCGCCCGGTAACAGATAAAGCCGTGACCAAAGTTATGGAAGCTGCCTGGCAGACCCAAGGACTCTCAACCGTTGCCGGATTGACCGCCACAGAGATGATCCCGGAAGCGGGCAAGAAAATTAAAACCATGTATATCATCGGTGAAAACCCCTTGGTGTCGGATCCAGATATTGCCCACGCTGAACGTGCCCTGGACAGCCTTGATTTTCTGGTCGTTCAGGACCTGTTTCTCACAGAAACTGCACAACGAGCGGATCTGGTACTGCCCGCTTCCTGCTTTGCAGAAAAAGAGGGGACCTTCACCAACACCGAGCGTAAGATCCAGCGGGTCCGACAGGCGGTTGTTCCGCCAGGGCTTGCCCAGGGTGACTGGCAGATCCTCTGTGCGCTTGCGCAAAAAATGAATGCCAAAGGGTTCAATTTCACCACCAGCCGGGAAATCATGGAAGAGATTGCCCGGGTGACCCCGTCCTATGCAGGGATCTCCTATGACAGGCTTGAAAAGGAAGATCTGTGCTGGCCATGCCCGGGTAAAGCTCATCCCGGAACTCCCATGCTGTTTAAAACCACGTTTACCCGGGGCAAAGGTGCTTTTTGTCCTGTAGAATTCCGGCCCCCGGCCGAAACAACAGACAAAGCCTATCCGCTGATCCTGACCACCGGACGTCTGCTCTACCACTATCATACGGGAACCATGACCATGAAAACCCATGATCTGAATGTTCAAGCGCCTGAAAATTTTATTGAAATCTGTCGGCAGGATGCGGCAGCATTTAAGGTTGAGAACGGCTCAATGGCAAATATCTCCTCCCGCAGGGGAACCATAACGGCCCGGGTAAAAATTTCCTCTAAAGCGGTCAAGGGAACTGTTTTTGTCCCCTTTCATTTTGCTAAATCCGCTGCAAACCGCCTGACCAATTCGGCGTTGGATCCAGTGTGCAAAATCCCTGAACTCAAAGTCTGTGCCGTTACACTGGCACCACTGGACTCAAATAATTAAATCAATATGGAGAAACAAGAAGAATGTGTCACAATGAAAAATACTGCCATGAAGATATAACCAATGACATGTGGGAAAAAATAGATGCGGTGATTCAAACCCACAAACAAACCCCGGGAGCCGTCATCACCGTACTCCGGGAATGCCAGGATATTGTCAACTACCTGCCAACCCAATTGATTGATTATATTGCCGACGGCATGAACCTGCCCTCTAGCGAAGTTTTTGGAGTGGCATCCTTTTATTCACTCTTTTCCCTGAAACCCAAGGGCCGCCATACGGTTAAGATCTGTACGGGCACGGCCTGCTATGTCAAGGGTATCCGTGAAGTATTGTCCCGGATTGAAGGTGAGTTTGACCTGTGTGAAGGAGAGACCAGCGAAAATAGACGATTCTCCCTGCAGGGAGTCCGGTGCCTGGGTGCCTGCGGACTTGCGCCGGTAATGGTGGTGGGTGAGGATACCCACGGGGATGTGAAGCCTGAAAAAGTTGTTCAGATTCTGGATAAATACAAATAATGGAGAGGGAACAGATGACCAAATTAACTGTATCGGCTCTTGACGCCCTCTGCGAAAAAGAAACAGCCCGATTGAACGACCCTGATGTAACCCGGTTGCTCATCTGCGGGGGAACCGGTTGCCATGCAACCGGTTCCATTGCCGTAAAAAATGCCTTGAACCATGAAATTGCCGACAAAGGGCTGGAAAATCGTGTCAAGGTGGTTGAGACAGGGTGCAATGGTTTTTGCGCCCTGGGCCCTCTGATGGTGATCCAGCCGGGCGGTATTTTTTACACCAAACTCAAAGCAGATGATATTCCCGAACTGGTTGAATCCCATTTGATCAATGGGGAAATTGTGGATCGTCTGCTCTACAAAGATCCCGCCACCAAAAAACGGGTGGCCCGTCTGAATGACATCTCCTTTTTTGCCCATCAAAGCCCCCGGGCCCTCAGAAACAAGGGATTAATCGATCCAGAACAAATTGGCGACTATATTGCCCGGGACGGTTACAAAGGTGCTGCCAAGGCCCTGACCCAAATGACCCCGGAAGAGATCATCCAGGAGATGAAAGCCTCGGGCATGCGGGGACGCGGCGGTGCCGGATTCCCCACCGGACTCAAATGGGATTTTGCCCGGCAAAGCCAGAGTGAAATAAAATATGTATTGTGCAATGCAGATGAGGGTGATCCCGGCGCCTTCATGGACCGGAGCATTCTGGAGGCAGACCCCCATTGTGTTCTGGAAGGCATGACCATTGCAGCCAAAGCGATTCAGGCACGAAAAGGATATATTTACTGCCGGACCGAATACCAGCTGGCCATTAAACGCTTAGGTATCGCCATCGAACAGGCCAAATCCCATGGGTTGCTCGGCCAAGACATCCTTGGGACCGGTTTTGATTTTGATATCGAAATCTACCAGGGTGCCGGCGCCTTTGTCTGCGGCGAGGAAACGGCCCTGATGCGGTCCATCGAGGGCAAACGCGGTATGCCGCGCCCCCGGCCGCCCTTCCCGGCCCACAAAGGCCTATGGGAAAAACCCAGTATTCTCAACAATGTGGAAACCCTTTCCAATGTGCCTCAGATCATGCTCAAGGGCGGAGACTGGTATTCCAGCGTGGGGACTGAAACCAGCAAGGGTACCAAGGTGTTTGCCATTTCCGGGGATGTCAACAATATCGGGCTTGTGGAAGTTCCCATGGGTACGCCGCTAAGATCCTTGATCTATGATATCGGCGGCGGTATTCCCAAAAAACGCAAATTTAAGGCGGTTCAGCTGGGAGGACCTTCGGGAGGATGTATTCCCGAACACCTGCTGGATACCCCCGTGGATTATGAAGAAATTGCAAAGGTAGGCGCGATAATGGGATCGGGCGGTGTCATTGTCATGGATGAACGGTCCTGCATGGTGGACATGGCCCGGTTTTTCATGGATTTCATCCAGGATGAATCCTGCGGAAAATGTACGCCCTGCCGGGAAGGCACCTTCAGAATGCTCGAGATCCTGGAAAAGATATGCGCTGGAAAAGGGGAACCCAAAGATATTACAGACCTGGAGGAACTCTCCCATGTGATCCACCAGAGCGCCCTGTGCGGACTGGGTCAGACGGCTGCCAATCCGGTGCTGTCCGCTTTAAAATACTTCAGGGCGGAATTTGAGGCCCATGTCAATGAAAAAGTATGCCCGGCCAAGCGCTGCGTGGCATTGCTCAAATTTGAAGTGGATCCGGACCTGTGTAAAAAATGCGGACTGTGCTTTAAGAGCTGTCCTGCGGATGCCATTGACTGGGAGAAAAAGCAGGTGGCGTATATCCATGTGGATAAATGCGTTAAATGCATGAGTTGCTTTGATAAATGCCCATTCGGAGCCATTTTCTAAAAATAAAAGGAAACGAAAGCTAAAAATGAAAAAATTTATTGCAATCTATATTGATCTTGAAAACGTTGCCGGTATTTTAGATCTGGATGTCATGATCCAAGATATCATTCTTGAAGAAAACAAAGAAGATTCGGAAGATTATGTTTTTGCGGTTAAGTTTGCTTGCGGGAACACCAATTCCATAACAAAACTGAGAGATCAACTCATTAATTATAATTTTGAAATTCGAGAAGCCCCTCATATAACGGGCAAAAAAAACCGAGCTGATTTAATCATCAGCCTTGATGCATTTGAAAAATTATACCTTGAAAAACCCTCAATTGATCGGTTTGTTTTCGTAACCCGGGATTCCGACTTTTCTGTCATTATGGATGTGCTGAGAAAATATGGAAAAGAGGTGTGGTTAATCACCCAGGAAGGGGATGAACAAAGACCTATTTTCCGAAATTGCACTGATAATATAATCGTAATCCCCCGTATCAAATCCAGTCCGCAAACAGAAAAACATATGCCGCTAAAACAAAAACCAACACCGGCAAAAATCGATACAAATACAAATGAGAATATTGAAGAGGCCACCAAAACAGATGGTAAAGATAAAATGGCCAAAGAATTATTTATGAAGGTATTGGTTCGCCTTGATCCAAGTGAAAAGCATTTATTAAACGGCATTGCAAACAAAATGAGACAATTGGATAAATCTTTTAAAATTCGAAATACCAATTATAAAAAAATGACCACACTTGCTAAAGAGTTTGAAACCAAAGGCTGGCTAAAAACAAAAAAAAATAAAGATGGGCACCTTATGATTACAGACCTAGAAGCGGATTGATTGTCTTTTCTCTTCATGGAAATCATGAATAATTATTTTAAAGGAGAATGAAATGAAAACATCAACATTTGTATTATTAACCCTGTTATTTGTCATGTCAACTGTCTACGCGGGAGAGGGGATGGTGAATGTAGAAAGTATGTTCAGCGTTGAAAATACAGCCAATCGAATGGAAAATATTTTAAAAGAAAAAGGAATGACGATCTTCAACAGGATTAACCATTCACAGAGTGCCGGTAAAATTGGTATTGAATTACGGGATACCCAATTAATAATATTTGGAAACCCAAAGGCTGGCAGCCCCCTCATGAAATGTCAGCAGAGCATCGGCATTGATTTACCGCAAAAAGCACTCATCTGGAAAGACGAGAATAATAAAGTCTGGATATCTTATAATAACCCGAGATATTTAGAAAAAAGACATGAAATTTCTGATTGTGAAAAAGCAATTGCTAAAGTAGAGAACGTGCTTGCCAATATCACAAAATCAGCAGCCGGCAAATAATCTGGACTGAATTTTTCAAAAAAGGAAATAATGGCTTTCAAAAAGGCCAAAAAACAGGGATCAACAGGGAAGAAAGGACAACCACCAAAATATTGAGCGGCATTCCCAGTTTTATGTAATCTGAAAACCGGTACCGACCGGGAGTATATACCAGCAAATTGGTTTGATACCCGATGGGGGTGGCAAAACAGGCACTGGCGCCAAAGCAGATACCGATTATAAAGGGTTTAGGATCCACACCAAGGGATGCTGCGGTCGTTACTGCAATGGGCAGTAAAAGAACGGCCGTGGCATTATTACTCAATATATGGGTACAGATACTGGAAAGAAGAATCACCCCGAAAAGAACGGTATGGCTGCTTTGTCCGTCAAAAAGGCTTAAAAAGGCATCGGCATAAAGCGCAGTGGCACCGGTTTTCTGCATGGCAACCCCCAGGGCAATGGTGCCGACTTTCAGCTTTACCGTTTTTATTTTTCGGTATGAATAATGGTGACGACGGGTCCGGATCGAAATAATTTTAATTTCCGGATCATTTTGAAGTTTGGTGGACAATAGTTTTTCGTGCAGTAATTCGGACATGGGCGGAACAATCAATTCAATAATAAGGTCGTCCTTGACGCCTTGGCCGAAGGCGATGTCTTCTTCTCCATGTGCCAGTTCCAGGGTCTGCTTTTTCAGGCATGAAACGATATCTTCTGCAGAGCCCTTTACCAAAAGGATATCCTCTTGTTTGATGGTAACAAGGCTTTGGAGAGGATCAAAGATATTTCCATTCCGAAACACCTCAATAAAACTCAGTCCTAAGTGTTCCTCGGCATGTTCAATTATTTGTTTTTCGCCGATCAGGGAACTGTTTTTAGAAACTATGAGTTCGGCAATATCTCGGTTTGATTTGTTTTCATCCAATTCACAGACCGGTGCAGTCCGGCCGGATAAAAAAAGCCAGAGAAAAGGGCATGGCCCCCTTCCCCGGCTTTTGGGTAAAACTTAAACCGCTTGGAACGCTATTTTATCAGCGGATACCGGCTGAATGACAGGCAGAGTTCAGGCAGCCTGTGTAACCCTTGTCATCCGCACCAAATTCCTTGGTGTGACAGCCCAGGCAGGACGGCCGGTCGCCGTTGGGAGCGAACCGGATCTTGTGCATGGCCTTAAAATAACTTTTATACCCCTTCAGATTGTCCGGGTCGAAATTATCGTGACAGACAGCACAGCTTCTTGGCGGGGCCTGGCCTTTGAGTTCGGCCATCCTATGGTGACAATCCTGGCAGCTGAAGCTCTCGTGGCTGGAATGGTTAAATTCCACGGACAAGTCCCGGTCACTGTGACCGGGGATATGGTTGATTTCAAGCCCGTCATCCGGGGGATCAAAAGAGAGTGTCTCATGATCGTCGGCCTGGACCGAAAGACAGATGCCCAGGGCTAAAACCGCCAAAATGGTGATGATTTTTTTATACATCGGCGTATCTCCTTTTGTTTATGCCCTGGGGGCCTTGAACCGGATCTTTCCGGACAAAAATTCTCGTCTGGACTGTTTTTCAGGGCGGGCCTGGGCTATAATCTCAGTCCGTTGATTCACCGTTGCCAAAAGATGGTCGTGGTAATTCTCAGGCTCGGATTCACACAGATAGATCACCCGCACCGATTCCGGATCCGCCAGATAGGCGTTGGGATTGTCTTTTTTCACCACCTTGAGCCTCTCCTGGGCCAGGGCCATCATCTCGTCCCTGTCACCAAAATTCAGGGTGCCCGTAGGACAGCTCTGGACACAGGCAGGCTTGAGGCCTTCCCGGACCCTATCGATGCACATATCGCACTTGTACCATCTCCCGGTTTCCTTGTCCTGTCTGGGGACGTTGTAGGGACAAATCTGTGACGGTTCCAGGTGGATATGACTGGCCAGTCTGGCGTTGTCTGAATAGACCACTGCTCCGGTTTCACTGTCTTTTGTTACGGCATCCGGATGATACATATTGAGCATGTACTGGCAGGGCGGCTCGATGCAATGCCGGCACTGCTCCGGAAAGAAGAACCAGTGGAGCTGGTTGTTTTTGTCCCGGGTCTCGTTGAAACGGACCAGGCGCAGGGTCTGGGCCGAGAGATCCTGGGGGTTCTGGTGGGACCCCAGGTTCCGGGTGGTTTCCGCCGGCAGGTCTTTCCATTGTTTACAGGCCACCTGACAGCCCCGGCAGGCCGTGCACAGGGTCAGATCCACGAAAA
The DNA here is from genome assembly GCF_055382125.1 of Desulfoconvexum algidum. Lineage (NCBI taxonomy): Bacteria > Pseudomonadati > Thermodesulfobacteriota > Desulfobacteria > Desulfobacterales > Desulfobacteraceae > Desulfoconvexum > Desulfoconvexum algidum. The sequence continues at coordinate 3,457,623 of NZ_AP042394.1, forward strand.
AACTTTTCCCCTTCATTATTTGTCTCCCTTTTGCCACTTGCGCATGTTCACCATAAAGGCCTTATACTCGGGTATCCCGGTGTTTGGATCCCCCACATTGGGGGTGACGATATTGGCCGAATCCCCGCCGTCAAGGGGTGTAATCCATCCATAATGCCAGGGCATCCCCACCATATGGATCTCGGTTCCGTTTACCAGAAAAGGCTGAATTCGTTCTGTCACCATGGCAATGGCCCACAAAGATCCTCTCACGCTTTCAACCGTCACCTTGTCTCCGTTTTCAATCCCCCGCAGCTTTGCCAGCTTCGGACTGATCTCCACAAACATCTGGGGCTCTGCCTCGATCAGCCAGGACATCCACCGGGTCATGGAACCGGTCTGCCAATGCTCTGTGACCCGGTAGGTGGTTCCGACAAAGGGATAGCGCGGATCACACACCGCTTTTTTCTCATGGCCAACCACCACTGCAGTGGGGGTGTTGAGCTGGGAAGAAAAGGGGTGGGCTTCCACCGGGCATTCCAGGGGTTCGTAATGCTCAGGCAGAGGACCATCCGCCCGTCCCGGACCAAACAGCTGTCCAAAACCATTTTTCCGCATGATAAACGGATGCTTGGTCCCGGGCGCCCATCCGCCATCCGGCACATCTCCCTGCCAGGATTTTCCATCCCATTGAATCACGGCCTTGTCCGGATTATAGGGTTGTCCTTTAAGGTCCACCGAGGCCCGGTTATAGAGGATCCGCCGGTTCACAGGCCAGCACCAGGTCCAATTGGGAAACAGGCCGATCTTTGCCTGCTCAGGGGTCTGAGTTGCGTCCCTTCGCTGGGACATGTTGCCCTGATCCGTATAGGAATTACAATAGAGCCAATTGCCGGAAACCGTTGACCCGTCATCTTGTAGATAGGCGAAACTTGGCACCTGCTGGCCTTTTTTAAAGGATTTACCCTTGACCGTAATATCCCGGGTAAACCAGCCGTTGGCAAGTTTGGCCGTTTGATCCGCACTGAAGTGGTACTTTCCGGCCTCATCTTTTTTACACATGTTATTAAAACTTAACCGGGTAATGGGTTCGGGATAGGCACCGCCCTCCTGTTCATAGAGATGGGCCAACTCTTCCCACAACTCGTGGAAATAATGGCCATCGGTGAGAACGCCCTTGGGTGCTTGGGGGCCCTTGTAGCGCCACTGCATCCACCGGCCTGAGTTGGCCACAGACCCATCTTTTTCAATGGCTGAGGCACAGGGAATATAAAAGGTTTCCGTCTTGATTTTTTTGGGATCCATGCCCGGTCCCTTCCAAAAGTCACTGGTTTCGCATTGGAACAGGTTGACGTTGACCATCCAGTCAAGTTTGCCCAGGGCCTCCCGGGTTTTAACCGAGTCCGATCCGGAGCAGGCCGGATTCATTCCCCAAATCAGGCCGCCGGAAAATTTACCCTCGTGCATGCGATGGATCAGTGGAATCCACGAGTACACAGAGGCCGCGTGGGAGTCCAGCCGGGGCAGGAAGTTATATCCTTGTTCAACCGTGTCCTCGGAGTACATGGCCTTGATCAGGCTGGCTGAATACTTGGGATAATTCTGCCACCAGTTGGCGCTTTTAGGATCTGCACTTGTCGGGGTATAGGTTTTGTTGTATATTTCCAGAGTATCCTGGCCGGCCAGGGGGGTTTTGAGATATCCAGGCAGGATGTGGTACAGCAGCGCATAATCTGTGGAACCCTGTACATTACACTCACCTCGAAGCGCGTTGATACCGCCACCTGCCATGCCCATGTTGCCCAGCAGAAGCTGAATAATGGCCATGGCACGGATATTCTGAACACCCACCGAATGCTGGGTCCAGCCCATGGCATACATGATGGTGCCGGCCTTGCCCCGTTTGCCCGTGGCAGAATAGGTCTGGTACAAGGATTTGAGGTCTGCCGTTGAAATACCTGAGATGGAAGAGACCTTGTCCAGGGAGTACCGCTCATAATGTTTTTTTAAAATATTGAACACACACCTGGGGTGGGACAGGGTTTTATCCTGTCTGGGTATACCTGCCTTGTCTGTTTCAAAGTCCCATTTAGACCGGTCATAGGTGTTGGTTTCCGAGTCAAATCCGGCGAACAGGCCATCCTGGAAATCGTAATCCTTACCCACAATAAAAGAGGCATTGGTATAGTCCACCATATAGTCTCTAAAATAAAATTTGTTTTTCAGGATATACCGGATCATTCCGCCCAAAACGGCAATATCGGTTCCGGACCGCAAGGCCATGTACATGTCAGATCTGGCTGAGGTCCTTGTGAACCGTGGGTCCACATGGATAATTTTTGCACCCTTTTGTTGGGCCTTTATGGCCCACTTAAAAGAAATGGGGTGGTTTTCGGCAGCATTGCTGCCCATGATAAGAATACAATCAGAGTTTTGAAGGTCAATCCAGTGATTGGTCATTGCACCGCGTCCAAACGACTCTCCCAGAGCCGCTACAGTTGCGCTGTGTCAGATACGGGCCTGGTGTTCAACATAGACCAGCCCCAACGACCGCATGAAACTGTGCATGGCCAGACACTCTTCATTGTCGATGGCTGCCGATCCCAGAGAAGCAATGCCCATGGTGCGGTTCACCACCTGCCCTTTTTCATTTTTTGCCTCAAAGGATTCATCCCTGGATTTTTTGATCAGACGGGCGATCCGTTTTTTACACCAGTCCCAATCTTTTTCCACAAAGGTGTCCCCATAGGGTTCCCGGTAAAGACAGGTGGTAGTCCGCTTGGGGTTCACCGTCATCTGGATGGTTGCGGCGCCTTTGGCGCACAAGGCTCCCTGGTTGATGGGATGGTCCGGGTCCCCTTCCACATTCACGGCCTGTCCGGACTTGATGTCCGTATTCACCACAAGACCGCATCCTACTGAGCAGAATGCACACACCGAGGTCGTCTGCCGGGTCCACTGGGGGGACAGCTGGCTGGCCCGCTCCTTGGATTTTTCAACGGCTGCTTGTCCAAGTCCGCTGAACACCGGAGCCGAGGCAATACCGGCAACTGCCGCAGAGGCAAGTTTTACAAATTTTCTGCGGGTTATTTCCATTGTTTCTCCTTCAATTGATTTCAAATTGGTACAGGTTCATATCATACAGGCAAGCGTTGCAACCATGCTGCCTTTTTTCACAAGGTCAAATTCCCCACACCGACGGGGCCAGACGATGATATCCTTGATCCTGGGCCAAAAGGTCCAGGGCCAGGGATTCAAGGTCGTTGAGCGGGGCAAATACTTTTTGGTCCAAGGCCCTGAAGTCAATGGTCTTGACATATGCCTTGCAATTGTCGCAGGTCTCCACTCGAAACCCTGTTTCCCCATCCGTTGTAAAATATTTGAGTTTTTCCGGGTCCTGGGTACCGCAGGCGGGACATGCCAGACGACTGATACGGTAATCGTGACGGCACAGGGAACAATGGGCATACCTGGCCCCCTCTTTTCCCCGCAGTTCAAGGATGTAAGGCAGACTGCCGCAAACCGGGCAGGCACCATGGGAACTGATCTGGTCAGCGTCCAGTCCCCCGGCTTGGGCAATGGCAGTTCTACAAGCCTCAAGGCCGGGTGCCGCTGCGGCCAAGACCAGGAAGGTCAGAGCAGCCGGTGCCCCAGGGGTTTGATCCGCCCAGGCCGCCAGAATCGGTGTGCTTTCCGTTTGGCTGTGATCCCGGGGCTGGTCCTGTGGATGGTCCAGAATTTCCTTCAGGGCCCCTTCCAGGTCCAGGGTTCCTTCGTCCAAACCGGTCTTGAATTTTTCTGCCGCCTCTAGCATGGCCGGGGGCAGCGGCTCTGGCTGATCAAAAATCAGACCGAGCACATTTTCGGCCATGGACAAAAAATGTGCCCGGTCCCGGGGGAATTGGCCGGGACGGCACAGGGGGGATCCGGACAGATCCAGACCCAAGAGGTCAAGACAAAGTCCGTCTCCGGCCTCAACTTGCCAGGCGGCAATCCGGCCGAGAAGCCGGACCAGATCCTGGGGTAAATGATCCAAGGTCTTCATCCGATCAACTGTCCGGGTAATTGTCCGGGACAGGCTTGTCAATGATTTGTTCTCTGTTGTCACCTCTGGTTTTCCTCCTGGGTCACTCCCGGGCAGTCCGTTTACACGGCTGTGATCGGGCGGTTAGGTACACATGATAAAAAAATTTATGCGTTTATCATGACCAGGGTTACAAAAAGGTTACAGGAGGACCCCCGCCTGATTCGATTGATTCAAAAACAAAGGATAAGATATTAAATTCTTAGGGAAAAATAGGGAAATGGGATGGGCTTACAAATAAAATTATTTTTGTGAGATTGTTTAAAACGGCCAGAAAACAGGGATCAACAGGGCAGAAAGGACAATCACCATTATATTGAGCGGCATTCCCAGTTTTATGTAATCTGAAAACCGGTACCGACCGGGAGTATATACCAGCAAATTGGTTTGATACCCGATGGGGGTGGCAAAACAGGCACTGGCGCCAAAGCAGATACCGATTATAAAGGGTTTGGGATCCACACCAAGGGATGCTGCCGTCGTTACTGCAATAGGCAGCAAAAGAACGGCCGTGGCATTATTGCTCAATATATGGGTACAGATACTGGCGAGAAGAATTACCCCGGAAAGAACTATATGGGGGCTTTGGCCGGCAAAAAGGCTTAAAAAGGCATCGGCATATAGCGCAGTGGCACCGGTTTTCTGCATGGCAACCCCCAGGGCAATGGTGCCGACAATCAGCAGCAGGACCTCGGATTCCAGGGAACGATAGGCATCTTTCAGGCGGAAACAATGGGTGAGTGCCATGAGGAACACTCCCGTCAGAGAGCAGGTGAGGATATCTGCAAGGCCACTGGATGCACAGAGGACGACACCAACAAAAATAAGGGCTGCCATCCGGGCTTTTTCCGTATCGATCATGGAATGGTGAATATCTTCAACAACAATAAACTCATTGGAATTTCGTATTTTGGAAAGTTTTTCCCTGGGACAGCGCACTAGTATGGTATCACCGACTTTCAGCTTTACCGTTGTAATCTTTCGGTATGAATAATGGTGGCGACGGGTCCGGATCGCAATAATTTTAATTTCCGGATCATTTTGAAGTTCGGTGGACAATAGTTTTTCGTGCAGTAATCCGGACATGGGCGGAACGATCAATTCAATAATAAGGTCGTCTTTTACGCCTTGGCCGAAGGCGAGGTCTTCCTCTCCATGTGCCAGTTCCAGGGTCTGCTTTTTCAGGCATGAAACAATATCTTCTGCAGAGCCCTTTACCAGGAGGATATCCGCTTGTTTGATGGTAACCTGACTTCGGAGAGGATCAAAGATATTTCCATTTCGAAACACCTCAATAACACTTAAGCCCAAGTGTTCCTCTGCATGTTCAATGATGTGTTCTTCGCCGATCAGGGGACTGTTTTTAGAAACTATGAGCTCGGCAATATATCGGTTTGATTTGTTTTCATCCAACTCACAGACCGGTGCGGTCCGGCCGGGTAATATTTTCGGAGAGATAAAAAATAAAAAAACCATACCAATAATGGCGATGGGAATGCCGACCTTGCTGAGTTCAAACATGGACAGGGGTTCAAAACCAAATTGTGTTGAAAGGTCGCTGACAATAATATTGGTGGACGTCCCGATCAGGGTACAGGTACCGGCAAGAATAGACACATAGGACAGAGGAATCAGCAGCTTGGAGGGTGAAAAATCGCATTCACAGCTTAACCCCATAACAATGGGAATAAATAAAACAACAACCGGGGTGTTGTTGATAAACGCAGACGCCAGGGCGACGGTTGTTAAAATTAAGATTACGGCACGGGTTTTGTTGCCTTTTGAAAAATACAGAATACGCTCGCTGATAAACCCGACCGCTCCTGTCCGGATCAGACCGTGACTTAAAAGAAACATGGCCCCCACTGTGATCACAGCCGGGTTGGCAAAACCGGAAATTGTTTCAGCAGGGCTCAGTATTCCCGTGATGGCCAGGGCAACCATAATGCCAATAGCGGTCTTATCAACCGCTATTTTCTCAGTAATCAAAAGGAATAATGCCGCTATCAGAATGGCAGAAACAAGTATAATCTCTATGTTCAGCTCAGGCATAATATATTCCCTTGTCCATATATGACCCCAAATCTCTTTTAATATATAATCGTTATTGAATATAAACATTCTTTATAATTATTCACTACCTGTTTTTAGCTTGGCTTATATTTGTCAAAAAAATCACTAAAAATCATTTTATTTTTAAACAGATACAATATATAAAAAAGGTTGCCTGCTCTATTTTGGAATGGGAATAAACTCAAACAAAGGAATTGATGTCATGTATATACTTTGTTTCTATGCGCCTGAATCAGATGTCGAAACGATCAAGCGTGCATTGTTTGATATAGGTGCAGGAAAACTTGGCTGTTATGATTCCTGCGCATGGCAAACATCGGGCACAGGCCAATTTCGTCCCCTGGAAGGCAGTTCACCTCATATAGGCGAACAAAACCGCATCACACAGGTGAATGAATATAAAGTTGAACTCATTTGTCAGAAGGATGCCATTAAAAAAGTTGTAAACAAACTAATTGAGGTCCATCCATATGAAGAGCCGGCTTACCATATTATCAAAGGATATACCCTGGAGGATCTGAATGGGTCGAAAAATTTCCCTGGCAAATAACATCCAGGCAAATAACATCCAGGCAACGAAAAAGGTAAGATTTACCAAGGTAAGAGTCACCCATGACTGAGTCACCCATGACCGAGTCACCCATGACCGAGTCACCCATGACCGACATCCAACTTTGTTCTGGAAAAGATGAGTGGGATGCCTACGTGTCTCAACAGAATCATAGCTCTTTTTCCCATCTTCATGGCTGGGGGGAGACCCTGGCATCCGTCTATGATTTGCAACTATTTCGCCTGGCTGCCCGGGACCGGGAAAAACAAAATAAAATAGTGGGTATCCTGCCCCTGATTTTATTTCCCGCACCCGGGCAGGATCCCCGACTTATTTCCCTGCCCTATAGTGATGCCGCAGGAATTCTTGCACAAGATGCCGCAACTCAGGAGAAATTGCTGCTGGCGGCGCTGAAGCTTGCCCAAGATCTTGGCGCGAGTCACCTGGAGCTTCGCCAGTCAGGGGACCTGGCCATTCCCAGGACAAAGCCCCCTATGACCCATACTCCGAATACATTCAAGGTCGGATTAACCCGCGATTTGCCGGATTCTGTGGAAGCACTCTGGCAAAAGATGGGGCCAAAAATCAGAAATCAGGTACGCAAAGCAGAAAAAAGCGGGGGGAAGGTCATTATTGGCGGGTCAGAGCTCCTGCCTCAATTTTATGCTGTTTTTTCAGAAAATATGCGAGATCTTGGATCACCGGTCCATGACAGGATACTTTTTGACCGGATGGCCCGTCACTTGCCAGAGCAGTTGAAAATTTTACTGGTAACCATCAAGGATCTCCCGGTTGCAACGGCCATGGTTTTTTTCCATAACAAGGCCCTGTTTAACCCCTGGGCGTCTTCACTGAGACGATTCAGGCCTGCCTGCCCCAATATGTTGCTCTACTGGCGTATGCTGTCCTATGCACTTGAAAAAGGATGCCAACAGTTTGACTTTGGCCGTTCCTCCCCCCATGGGTCCACCTGCCGGTTTAAATGTCAATGGGGGGCTAAACAGCAGCCCTTGACCTGGCACGTTTTTTCACTGGCACATCCCCCATGGAAGCCTGAAGGTGAAAGTCTTGTGGATGAGAAATGGAAACGCCTGACGGTTGAGGCATCACAAACGCTTGGTCCATCCATCCGGCGATGGATAAGCCTTTAAGGTTTATGATGACCGATATTCAACATAGGAATATCAAGATTACACTGCCCATGCCAATTTTCCTGGTCATTGAGGACGTGGGCTGGTGGCAGGGCGTTGACGGATCCTCTTATCAGGAACCCTTTCGTAACAATTTAAATAGGTGCCATTGTATAGAGGATTATCAGGCACTCGCCCATCTGGCCAAACGGCTTTCCATGCAAATTGCCCTTGGCATGGTGATGTGTGAATGGGACCGGACAGACTTCTTAAAAAATATCCCCGGTGCCACCTGGATGGGCAAGGCCTGGAATAATCAGAAAAACACAGGGCCACAACTGGATCGGGTTTCTGAGTATTTAAACGCCCATGCCCACCTGTTTGAGATTGCCCTGCATGGGGTTGGGCATGAATTCTGGATCGATGGGCAGATGGAACGATCAGAGTTCCATGACAGTGACGGCAACATGAGATCGAAAAATTGTGTTATCCGTCATCTTGAAGCCTTTGAACGGCTGCTTGAACAAAATCATATTCTATCTTTTCCGCGATTATTTATTCCCCCAGCCTTGAATCACAGCTTTGGTGACGGCTCGATCCAGGCCTTGCTCAAACGCTTTGGCATCGATTATGTAACAACAAAATTTTGTCGGTCCCGTCAATTTACAGCGCCCAAACACCCGAAACTGACCTGGGAATCCGGTGTGATGCTTCTGGAAAGGGGAGACGCTTTGGCGTCATGGGACAAGGTGGCAAGTCCACCAGCCTGGAATGGACCCCAACCGATCCTGGCACTTCATTGGGGAAACCTTCTGCATTCTCAGCCGGAACGAAATTTTGAAATTGTCGACCAGTGGGCAGATATGCTGCTCTCAAAAACATCCGGCCCGGATTTTATTTTGGCAGAAGATGCAGCCGCCTGCTGGCGGCAAGCGGCTGTTCACTATCTGGCAAAAATCAAAACCGGAAACAACCGGATTATCGTCGATCTGAACTCCCTGCCAAAGCTTTCATCGATCTCTGGTGCTTTTTCCATAACCATACAGGGGGGGCACAATTTGTCCTGGCAGGCTGACAACGCAAAAATTCTGGAGCAAAAAAAGGTATCAGAGGACCTGGTCACACTGAAACTGCTTCCCGAACAAGGGAAAAAAGAAATCGTCATTTTCCCGGCAAATCCCCATTAATCCAGCCCAACCAACATCTAATGCATCTTTGTCTGGCGCAAGGGTCGAAACGTATTTAATTTTACGGGTGCCTGTGATATCCTTTGACCATGAGAATTCTTCACATTATCAGCCAGTCACCGGATTTTACCGGCAGTGGAAAATATATCCAGGAGATTATCCGGCAAAGCACAAAGAATGGTCATGATAATTTTTTATTGGCAGGGGCCCAGGCTGATTTTACCATATCTTCCTCATTAATCCCCCGGGACCATACTCTCTTTGTCCGGTTTGACGGCATGGACCTTGATTTTCCCATTCCGGGAATGAGCGATATCATGCCCTATTCGAGCAGCTTGTTCTCACGGCTTGATGACAATCATCTGTCAGCATACAAACTGGCCTTTGGGAAAAAAATCAAGCAGGCCATTGACCGATTCAATCCTGATTTGATTCACACACATCACCTGTGGATTGTTTCAGCGATTACAAGACAAATAGCCAAAAACATCCCCATGGTGACAACCTGTCATGGGACCTGTCTGCGCCAGCATCACAATTGTCCGGATATCAGCAAAAAGATTCTTTTGGACCTTCAAGGAATTGACAAGGTCATTGCCTTGAGCTGTGATCAAAAACAATTGATCGTCAGTGCCTTGTCCATTGATCCCCAAAAAATATCGATTGTCAGCGGCGGTTATAATAAAGATTGTTTTTACAGTGAACCCAAGCCTTTTGACGGCACAGTGGAACTGCTCTACGCAGGAAAAATCAGTTCACCAAAGGGCGTGCCCTGGCTGTTAAAAAGTCTGTATCTGATTCGAGAACTGCCTTTCAGGCTGCACCTGGCGGGTAATGCCAATGAGGAGCAAAAACAGATTTGCCTGTCTCTGGCGGATCGTCTGGGTTCAAAAGCCCTCTACCATGGGGCCTTGAGCCATGAAAAATTAAGTAATTTAATGAGAAAGGCACATATTTTTATTTTACCCTCTTTTTTTGAGGGACTGCCCCTGGTACTCATGGAGGCCCTGGCATGCGGCTGCCGAATTATCACCACCGCCCTTCCCGGCGTTCATGAAATCTTTAAAACAGATCATCCGGGAATGGTCCGGCTGGTTAAACTGCCAAGACTTGAAACCATTGATAAACCATTTAAACAAGATGAACCCGCCATGGAAAAAGCACTTTCAATTACGATGGCGGAATTGATATCCATGGTTCAAACGCATCCCCAGCCGGATATGGCATATGTTCAATCCAATTCATCTAATTTTACATGGGAAAAAATCTTTTTGAAAATTGCGGGTGTCTATGGGGAGTTGGCCGGAAAAACAATGCCATAAATCGATTCAATCTAAAGGAATCCCCCCTGCCTATACTAAAGATGGACTGCAATGGCTGCAATATCATCATGACATTTGAACCTGGGGTATCGCCTGATATCAGGGTCCTGTGATTCAATTTTCCGAATGCTTTCCTTAACGCCTGTCAACCCCTCCTCTTGGAATTTTTGGGCAAATAGGTCAAAGGATTTTTTTTGTGCAGGCGTTGTTGAGGGAAGTTGCAGTCCGTCTGTGAACAAAAGAATGCTGGTGACATCTTCAAGGGATTCAAATCCACTTTGTGTAAAATTAAGCGCCTCTGGTTCTCCGTTGAGAACACCGTAAGACCGATTCATCTGGAACCTGACTTTTTTAATCTGATCTTTAATTGCAGCATTAAATTTAAACTTTTCTGCTTTGAGCATTGTCAGGGTTTCATAATCATGATCCTTCCGGTCTGCTAAAACTCTGAAAGATCCATCATCATAAAACAAAATAATTTGAGCATCTCCGGTTTGAAACCATTCAAGCTCTTCTTCAATTCTTATGACCGCAGCACTGGTGCTCCATAAATTTTGGCGGTGTTCCATATCAAGGTTCTGATCGATCATTTTTGTCCGGATGGCTTGATTTGCCCGGATGCCCAATTGATCCAGTGGAAAATGATTTTTTGAAAACTCATGACTGGCGGTTTGGGCTGCAATCATTCCACCAGTTTGCCCTCCCTCAAACGCATGGGTATCAAGGCTTGTGGCACCATCAAACACACCGAAAAGGTTGTCACCAATTACCAGGCTGTCTTCGTTAAGCCGTCCAGATCCCTTTTCAAGGATATGCTCTGTTTTTATCTTATACTTTATTTTTATTCCCATAACGATCAAAAATAGTATCAGGTAAGAAGATTGTCAAAATGGTAATTTCGATGGGTTTTTAACAATCCATTGAAATTTTCAATAGGGTTGATCTTCTGCCTGTATTAGTGATCCCAAGGCAAACTTTGATTGGAGAACCTATTTTTTCACAAAATCATTTTACAGGGTAAGTATAGATTTTTAATCTGTTTTTATATATAAAAAGGATTTAAGCAAAACGGTTTGGAACTGATTTAGGAGACAACAATGAAAATACGAAAACCGACCGGGGAAATCTATGTCAAGGTATCGGCCCTGCTGAAATCGGCCTTTCCCAAGAGCCGTTACGAACAAGGGCTGGTGGAAGAATTCCATGACAATAATACCCCCATCCATGAATGGGTGTGTATCCATATGAACAAGGTCGTTGCCTATATTGCATTTTCAAACGCCTACAATGGGGATGAAATTTGCGGCCTTCACCTGGCTCCCCTGGCTGTGGCGCCCCCGTTTCAACGCCAGGGCTTTGGTTCTGAACTGCTTGGGTTTGCCCTGCGCCAGGAAGCCATTAAAAAAAGCCCCCTCTTTGTTTTGGGAATTCCCGGATTTTACCAGCGATTCGGATTTAAGCACTGCGCCCTCCCCGTCTGTCCCTTTACCAAAAACAACCGACATTTTCTGGCCATTCGCAACACTGCCACCACTCCATTCGTTGTTGGCTATGAACCGGAATTTGGCCCCGCCTAGGAAATTACTCCAATTTAACAATAAAAATTAGCATCCACTGGCATTTTTTACTTGACACAAAAAAAACAGACGATTAAAAACAATAACATTGTTTTGCCAATTTTGTTTTATCAGTTTTGTTTTATCAGTTTTGTTTTATCAGTTTTGTTTTACCGGCTCTTTTTTTTAACCTAACTCATTGGAGAGTATTTTATGAAAACCATGTTTAAGCTCGGTGCAATTCTTTTTTCTGTATGCTTTGTCTGTTCTGCTTTTGCCAAAGGCCCCATTGTGGGCAAATGGAAAACCATTGACGATGAAACCAAAGAAGCAAAATCCATTGTGGAAATTTTTGAAAAAGACGGAAAATATTATGGCAAAATAATCGAACTGTTTCTCAAGGCTGATGCCGATCAAAATCCCACCTGTGACAAATGTGACAAAGATGATCCCAGAAAAGATCAGCCCACCCTGGGCATGGAAATCATCAAGGACCTTAAGCCCAATGGGGATTCTTATTCATGGGGAAAAATCCTCGATCCTAAAAAAGGCAAAGAATACAATTGCAAAATAACAAGGGAAGGCGACACACTTAAGATGAAGGGAAGTTTTTTGTTCATCTCCCGCACCCAGACCTGGCACCTTGTAAAATAATTCTTAAACATCAGACAGAGGGTGAAGGGTGCAAAAGCTGTCATAATAGGCGGCCTGACCGCCCATATCCGACACCCTTGACTCTGTCAGAAAATTGACCGCACCGCTTTTATGCCAGTATCCCTCGTACATGAAAGCGGTGTTTTCGTATATGGCCTCATCCAGGCAGACCATTGCCTCAATCCACGCTTTTTTGCCACAGACCCTGACCCTGTCCCCTTGGTAAACCTTGAAGTCTTCGGCTGTTTTTTCATTGATATAAAGAATCGGCGTCTTTGTTTCATCCATAAACCCCTGGGAATGCATCCTGTCCTTGGCTTTGCAGGTGAGCAACCGCAAAGGGAATTTAAGTCCCCCCGCCAGGGGAGGTATAAATTCGGGCAAGGCGCTCAGGCCATCGGCCAATGCCTTTTCGCTGTAAATTTCAATTTTACCCGAGGCAGTTAAAAATTGTTTATCCTCCCAGGCAATGTCATGGGCCTTGATCTGAACATATGCAGATGCAAGCCCGGCAAGATCCCGGTCAAAGACAGTTTTGGTTTGAGCCAGAAGCGGATCCACACACTGATTCAAATATTGGGCAGACGAATCAAAGCCCAGGGTTTCAATCCCCATTCTTTTGGCCAATTCCAAAAAGAACTCAAACTCCGGCAAAATCGTCTCCGGCGGATCTATGGCTTTTTGGGAAAAATTTAGCACATGGGAATACATGGAGGTGGCAAAGATATCTTCCTGCTCAAAGACAAAGGCTGCCGGCAGCACAATATCGGCATGCGCTGCCGTGTCTGTCATAAAATGATCAAACACCACCTTAAAATCAATTTTAGAAAATTGGTCCACCGTGGTGAAAAGATCCGGGCTCTGGACCAGGGGGTTGCCGCTTGCGACAAAGGCTATTTTGATGGGCGGATTCGGTTTATCTTTCAGAAATTCCCCCAACTTTGCCGCCGGAAAGGTCCGGGTCTGGGTGGCAAAGTGTTGACTCTTTGTTTCAGGGAAATTTAAAAAAGGCGCCAGGGAGCTTGAGGCATAATTCACACCGCCCCCTTTTTTACCGATATGACCTGCCAGAGCAGCCAGGGCATCAATACAGCGGATATTGTTTCCCCCGTTTTCATATCGCTGCATCCCATATCCGATATAGATGGCCGCCGGATCCGCCGTGGCATAGTCAATTGCCAGGGCTTTAATGACAGCGGCATCAATCCCGGTTATCTTCTGGGCAACTTCAGGGGAAAAGTTTGCTACATAAGCTTTAAAGCGCTCAAACCCTTTGACATAGTCCCGGACAAAAGCCGAGTCCACCAGGTTCTCTTGAATGAGCACATTGGCCATGGCCAGCGCCAGGGCTCCGTCCGTTGAGGGTGCAATGGGGATATGGGTGTCAAAGGCTTTGGCTGTTGCGGTTTTAACCGGATCAATCACAATCACCCGGGTGCCCTTTTTCCGGGCCCGGACCAAAAGCGACTGCAAATGGATACTGGTATGTTTGGGATTTCTTCCCCATAAAATAACCAATTTAGAATTGAGGATGTCCTGGGGCAGATGTCCCCTGGCAGCACCGAAATCATACTTTTGGGCCGCAATACCCGCCCCCCAGCACAGACTTCCCTCAAACCTTGTGTCTCCGCCGAAACAATTAAAAAAAATACTCTGTATCCTGTTTTTGCATCCCCCATACCCATCACTGGTATAATTTAATATGGCCGTATTTCCATACCGTTTTTTGATGCTGGATAATTTTTCAGCCAATAGATCAAAAACCCGGTCATAGGAAATTTGTACAAAAGCGCCATCTTTTTTCATCAAGGGATGCTGAAGCCGCCCGGGATGGACAAGCTGCTCCAGAAGTTTTTTTCCCTTTTTGCAAACCACTCCCCGGGTCAACGGATGGTCAGGGTCTCCTGCAAGGCCGATCACCTTGTTATTTTCAACTATCACCTTAAAACGACACAGATCAAAACAATCCATGGGACAGGAAACATATACCTGTTTTTGCATGGGGCATTCCCTTCTATTGAATATTTGGTTAAGGGATGATAAAAAAAAACAATGAAACAATCCAGACAAATTCTTGTCCTGACTATTTTTATCTGTTTATTTTTCAGCCTCTCCTTTGCCCAGACTGATTTTCAGCGAGACGACACCGAGCTTGCCGACCTGATTCAACGGTCAAAGAAAGCTATTGTCGCCATCGGGACCTTTCATTTTAACACCAAACCCACGGTCCAGTTTGCCGGAACCGGTTTTCTAATTGGGAACGGGACCCGGATTGTCACAAATCTCCATGTGATTGCCGCCATCAAAGAGAAAAAAAGACTCTTTAACCTGAGGGTGTTCCATCAAGACCTGCCCTTGAAAGGAATAAAGGCGACGATAGTAGCGGAAGATGAGTTTCACGATCTTGCCATTTTGGAGATTGAAGAAAAAAACCTGCCGGCATTACCCCTGGAAAAAACAAGACAGGTCAAAGAGGGACATAAAATAGCCTTCACAGGCTATCCCATCGGGTTTATCCTGGGCTTAAACCCCACCACCCACACCGGCATTATTTCCGCCATCGCCCCGATTATTCTGCCAAGCCCCACCGCAAGAATTATCAATGGAGATTTAATAAAACACCTGAAAGATCCCTTTGATATTTTTCAGATCGATGCGACGGCCTACCCTGGCAACAGCGGAAGCCCGGTATACTCAATCGCCACAGGCGAAGTCGTGGGCGTGATCAATATGGTTTTTGTTAAGGGCAAAAAAGAGCATATCCTGCAGGAGCCCACCGGTATCACCTATGCCATTCCCATAAAATTTGTCCATGAACTCAACCGGTCCATTCAATAAGGCCCATTTTAATTGTTTTCAGTGAAATTTTATCTATGCTATACTGAATCATGCTGACTTCAATTAAAAAATATCTTCAAAAAGCCAAAGAAGAAATGTCAAAAGAATATTCAATTGGCCTTTCTGAATCTTTAGAGAAAGATAAGGGACCGACTCAGCCCAAGGCCTGGATCGGTGTTGACCTTGACGGAACCCTGGCTTACTATGATGAACGCTCATCCATCGAAGAGGTGGGAACGGCCATTCCCGATATGCTGGCGCTGGTTAAAAAAATGATCAATAACAACATCCGGGTCAAAATTTTTACGGCCAGAGCAACAGATCCAGAGCAATTGCCTCTGATAAGAAAATGGCTGAAATCCAATGGCCTTCCTGAACTTGAAATAACCAATATTAAAGATTTTTATATGCAAAGGCTCTATGATGACCGATGTGTACAGGTTGAAAAGAATACAGGGCGCCTGATCCGTGAAACATAATTTTAAAAAATAACTTTGAAAGATAACTTTGGAAAAGGATGAACCCATATGAAGTATATCTACTATATTGCCGGAATTCTGGTTGTTTTCTCAATGTTAGCCGTCTATGGGCTTCAAGACACCCGAGTTGAAATCTCAAAACCCGCTATTGTGATAAATGACCGAATCATAACCGAATCTGAGTATAACGCGCTATTGCCGTCCAAGCCCTATTATATGACCGAAGATCAGTTTATTGATTCCATCATCACCAAACAGCTTTTAATACAGGAAGGCGTCAAACAGGACATTAACAAGGAAGAAACCTTTCGAGCGAGTGTTGAAAATTATTATGAGCAATCCCTGATCAAACTTCTTTTGGACAGACAACTTACGACCCTTGCTGTGGAGGTTTCTGAGCAAGAGATTGAGCGCTATCATTCTTTATCACAAAGCAAAATCCACGTTTCGAAACTCAGGTATGAGACCTTGGCTGCGGCATTGGCAGGGGAAAACCCTATTCTCCAGAAAATAGAATCGGATTTTATGGATATTTCCGATGATCTCAAGTTCATTGTTTTCACCCTTAAAAAAGGTCAATCATCTGCGCCCTTTGTGACCAATGCCGGGGTGATTGTTTATCGACTGGAAGAGATAATATCTTTGGATGCAGGAAAAATTTCTGGAATCGATATGGAAAAAATTGCTCTGTTCATCCAGGAGAAAAAAAAGGAAGTTCTAATGGATGAATGGTCAAAAAAACTCAAAGAAAATGCTGAAATCTGGAGGCAGAAATGAGTAATACAGGTTCTTACAAACGCCGGCAGTATTTTATTAACAAAGAATTTCAGGGAAGAACCATTTTCAATTATTTTATCCTGCTGGCCCTGGGCACTTTTTTGTTTGTGGGAATATTCAGTTTTTTTTCTGCCAACACCCTTTCCATTGTATATGACAATTATCACCTCCAGCTGGGAACTACCCCGGGAATTTTGTTTAAAAAAATGCTGAGCGCCCAATGGCTGTTCATCGTCATCGGCGGCATTACCATTATTTTCATCACCCTGCGCCTGACCCATAGGGTGGCAGGACCTTTTTTCCGGTTTGAAAAAGCGCTGGCTGAGATGACGGCCCATGATATTTCAAAAAAGATTGTCTTAAGACAAAAAGACGAGGGAAAAGAGTTGGCCCAACAACTCAATGAATTTAATTTAGGCCTCGCCCGGCAGTTAACCTTTATTGATGATCAAAATTATAAAATCGCCATGGCATCCGGACAACTTGAAACGATTCTCGCTCAAAAGGATCAAGCGATTCAAGTCGATCAAGATCCCGGAGAAATGCTGCGCATCCTTGAGATCATAAAAGAGGGCCAAAAAAACATTGAAGCCGAGGTAAAAAAATATACACTTAACAGCACCCCAAAATCATAGGATCGGGTCTTGTTCATGCGCACCCTGTATATTCTTTTAATGGCAATTCTGGGGCTATCCCTCTTTGTTCTCGAATGCCCTGGTGTTGAACTCAACTCCAGATACGCAACCATCACCTACCAGGACCCCAGGGCCCTGAAAAAATTCAACTCAAAATTATACATGGGAACCTTAAGGGCCATGGTTAAAAGACAGGGACCCGATACCATTGAACAAGAGGTGGTGGCAAAAATCAATGTCATTGTGGAACGAGCAATGGGGGTATTGGATATGTATCCCCCTCAACTGAAGTTTTACATTGTCATTGAACCGGATGAAGAGGCCGTCCAAAAGCATTTCCAGCGTCTTTACAAGATAGATGTCAATTATATCGCATTTTACTCCCCGGGCAAAAACAGGGTGTTTTATTCGGCGGATAATGGGCGTTTAAGGGTGGTGGCCCATGAGATCGGTCATGTAATCGTGGAAAATTATTTCAAGGTGTCCCCTCCCCAGAAGATCCATGAAGTTCTGGCCCAATATGCTGAAAAGCACATCAATGATTAAGCGTTTCAATTATCAGCCTAATTATTAATCTGCTCTATTTTTTTTAAGACCTTCTTATTCTTTGGATCCACATAAAGGGCTTGTTCATATTTTTCTACTGCCTTGTATAAGATGCCCTGTTGCTTGTAAAGATCTCCCAGCGTAACTTTAATGGCGGAATTCATGGGCAACGCTCGTTCCGCCCGTTCCATGACCTCCATGGCGTTTTTTAAATTATTCTGCCGGATAAAAAATCGATATATTTTATAAAACTGCCAGTGCTTGGCAGGTTCCTGGCGTTCTATCAGGTCCAGGGTCTCCATATACATAATAGTTGCCGCTTCTCGTTTCCCGGTTGTGTATAAAAATTCAGAAAAGGCCAGGAAAGGGCCGGGCAGATCCGGAATTGCCATTTCCATTTCTTCGTAACTCAACCCCGCAAGAATCATGGATGTCAAAACCTTGTCTGCATATTTTTCATCCAGTTCAAGACTTTTTCTCATCTGGGCAATGCCCGCTTCTTTTTTATCCTTTGACAGGAGCCAGGTCCCATATTGAAAAGAAAATTCCGGCCGGGTCGGGGTATACAGGGTGCTCAAAAAAAAGGCTGTTTCAGCTTTGTCCTGTGCTTTTGTCTGGGCCAGAAAAATGCCATACCGTTTCAAAAATTGGGAATTCAAAGGGTCCAGAAGAACGGCCGCCTTGAAATTTGATTCGGCAGCGTCCATATCTTTTAAAAACCATGCGGCATTGCCGGAAACGTATCGTGATTGCGCATGGAAGGGATCAAATTTTATGGCCAGGTTTGCAATGGCATCTATTTTTTCCAAGGTGCCCCCAGGGGTTTTATCGCCCATCTCAATATTTTTAATAGGGTTGTAATAAAACCCACCCAATAGATTGGAAACATTATAGACAATTGCCGCAGCAGCAAAGAGGGTGACGGCTGAAATAAAAATTCCTCGCTTAAAGGAGGCGGTAACCGGTTCCAGCCGGGTTAAGGTATTTGTCCTTCTTATATTGGTATTGGCAAAAGAAACACCTAACCCTGCAACAAAAAAGAACCATAGCCCGTTGGCCCCGATGTGCAGATTAAAATCGGTAAAACTATGGATCAAAATGGCAGTGATAGCCGTCAGGCTGCCCATATAGAGGTAAATGGAAAAGGCATCCCGCCGCTGTAAAAAGGTTTTGTAGGTCTTACGGAACCAGGTCACCAAAAAGGCTGTTATCAGGGCAAAGGAGATGACCCCGCCTTCCACAAGCAATTCAATATAGTCATTATGGGCGTGTGTCAGGGTACGGTCGTCTATGAGAGATTTATAGGGCGGGTAGATATGGGCAAATGTTCCCAGGCCCGACCCGGTTAGTTTAAAATCCCGGATAATATTGCTGCTGTCTTTCCAGAAGTCCAACCGGGCTTCATACACAACGCCCTGGGCAGTTTTAAGTTTTGCAAAACGGTCCAGTATCTGGTCCCAGCCAAACCACCCAATTGCAAGGGAGGCAACCACCACAAGGCCAACAACCATAGCAGTATTCCCCCGGCTTATTTTCCGTTTTAACAGCAGGAAAAAGAACAAAACCAGGGAGAATGCGGTACTGATCATGGCCCCCCGGGAAAGGCTTACAAAAATGGACACAAGAATTAAAAGGGCCGAACTGCCGATGAGAATATGAATATTTGCCTTTTCCTGGCTCAAAATTTCGGCAATACCCCGAAAGAATGAGGTTTTACCGATTCGCGGCCGGTAAAAGAAGAACAAGGCCAATACAATGGGAAATATCATTTCCATGAGCCCGGCATAATGGTTGTGATTTACATAGGGCCCGACAATAATAGAATTGATAGGGGAGTACCTGAACCACAAGGCCATATCTTTTGTCAGGTAAAACTGGAGGATGGAAGAGAAGGCCAGCAATCCGCCAAAAACGGCAATGACAAGGGCCATGGCCTGGAGGGTATCCTTTTCCTTTAAACTCTGAACCGTCAACAGGTAAAAAAGAACATAGGTGCCATACCTGAAAAACTCAGACAGGCCTGCTTTATGGTTAACCGACAGGGTCATCCAGGAATGGGTATCTGTCAGGGCAAAGGCTTTTTCCTGGATTGAAAAGGCACCGGGAGAAAGAAATTCCACCACAACGGGGGGAAGGGGAACCAGTTGAAACAAGATATATGCCAGAAATAACAGGAGGGGAACCATGCCGGGAACCGCATAGAGGTCCTCTTTTTTTTGAACCAGGGTAATGGCAAACGAGAGAAAAGCCGTGGCAGCTAAAATTTCCATCACCGCATAAGACCAAGGCTCCACCGTCCCAAAGGCAAGGGGGGTGAAAAGGATCAGAAAAAAAAGAATTGCTTTTGAAAATCTTGGGGACATGTCAATCAAACATCTGATGAATAATAATAATCACCATAATTATAATAATATCCGCTTTTCTTGGCACTAAACCGGTTCAGCACAAGACCTGTGATGGGCGCTGAAATATCTTCCAGCTGCTTGAGCCCCTTTCCCAGCATTTCCTGGGTTGTTTTCCCTGCCCAGGTTACAATGACAACACCATCCACATGCTGGCTTATGATCAGAGGGTCGGTGACACTTGCCAAGGGAGGCGAGTCAATGAGGATCATGTCATAAATCTTGCCAAGCTGCACCAGTATCGCCTTAAGCCTTGTTGAACTTAACAGCTCAGAGGGGTTGGGGGGAATGGGACCCGATGGAATGATATGTAAATTTTTATCCAGTCGGGTCACAATTTCTTCAATTGCCGGTGAAATTCCGGCAAGAAAAGAGCTTAACCCCACTTTATTCTCAATCTTGAAATTTTTATACTGGGTGGGCCGTCTCATGTCCCCGCCAATAATGAGAACCTTTTTCCCGGTTTGGGCGATGGTGGCCCCCAGGCAGGCACAAACCGATGACTTGCCCTCACCGGGGGTCATGCTGGTAATAAGCAATATTTTGGGGGGCTTGTCTGCGGAAGAAAGAAGAATGGAAGTCCGAAGGCCCTTAAAATTCTCTGCTGTTAAGGAGGAGGGATCGTTTAGTACATTTTCAACAATGGTTTCATTTTTACTCTTAAACAGATCAATGGTACTGATCACAGGGATATTAAATTTTTCTTCAACATCTTCCGGGGTCTTAACCGTATTGTCCAGGTACTCAAGGAAAAAAGCAATACCGACACCGCCGAATAGCCCCAGTATAATTCCCAGCAGAATATTTCTTTTTTTCCGAGGAGTTGCAGGAAAATCCGGTATCTGTGCCTTTTCAATCACCCAGACATTCACGGACTGGTTCTGCTCGGTAATCCCTTTTTCCTTCATTTTTTTGACAAGGGCATCATACAAAAACCGGTTGGTCTCCACCTTTCTCTTTAGAATGTCCAGCTGGATGGATTTTTCCCCCAGCCGGGCTGCCTGGAATTTGGTCTGGTCCACCAACTCTTTTAAATCCCGCTCATTGGACCTGGCCAGCTGGTATTCGTTTTTAATGGTCTGAACCGCTTTTTCCAGCTCTTTGTATTTTTTTGATTTAAGGCCCTGGAGATCATTTTTTGCCGTGATCATCCGGGGATGCTTGGAACCGTATTTTTTAGAAAGCTCTGAAATTTTTTGTTCAGCTGCCAGGATTGACTTGTTGATGGCGTCTACAGAGGTGTTTTCGACAATGACCGGGATGGTTTCAAGCTGGTCTTTTTTAATATTTTTGATCTGCTCGTATACGGCAAAAAGTTCCTTTCGCCTGGTCTCCGCCTGGGTCAGATTTTTTGACAGGTCTGAAAGCCTTTCTGGCAGAACCGTGATGCGGTCTTCAATGGTGACAATATCATGCTTTTTTTTATAGCCGTATAGATCCCGTTCAGACTCTTCCAAACGTTCCCGCTGTATCTCAGATTTTTTTTTCATCCACCCGATACTATACCCCGAGACCTCCATCTGCATGTCCAGCAATTCGTCGATATAGGCCTGGGCAACGGAATTTACCACCCGGGTTGCCACTGCCGGATTATCTGACATGAAACTGAGCTGGACCACCCGGGAGTTCGCCACGGGTTCAGCTGCAATGCCAGATTTGATGACATCTTCAAGCATTCGTGCCTTGGTGGGGGGAATCTTCATTTTAAGGGGAATGTTGTTTTCAAGACTATCCTTGGAAGAAAAAAATGTTTCAATCCCTGCCATCTGTTTTAAGGATGACATCTGTTCTGCAAACCACTCTTTTGCACTGGCAATATAGGATTTATCTTCCTCTTTTTCCGGAAAGAAAAGATCGTACATTTTTTCAGCGTCCAGTTTTTTGACAACCTTTTCAACCACAGCAGCACTTTTAATCAGCTGGTACTGGGTTTCTAAAAATTCCGGGTCATAGGGGGTATAGGTATAGGAATTTGTCAAACCACCGGCCGTATTCCTTTCGATAATAACCTTTGTTGATGCCTGGTACATGGGGGTTGCTGTAAATGTAGCAATAATGACGACCAAAAGGGTGAGAATAAAAAAAGTGAGAATGGTGGCTTTTCGCTTGTTGACAATACGAAGATAGTCTCTTAAATGGATCTCTCGTTCATTCATAATTACCACAGGCTTTCAGGAACAACAATGACATCATCGGCCAGAACTGCTGCATCCATGTTCACTCGTTCAAAAATTCGTTTTTCGCCGTCCACGGTTCTGATAATTCTGACCTTTTCCTTGGCAGCAATCTTGGAAAATCCGCCGGCCATTGTTATGGCCATGATAACCGTGAGATCTGGTTCATATTTGTAGGAGTCCGGCTTTTTGACTTCCCCTGAAACATAATAGGTTTTTGCCTTTGATATATAAACACTGTCCTTATCCTGGATTAAAAGGTTTAAAGAGGTCTCTCCCTTTTTTATTAGTCTTTCCAGGTCAACAACAAGGGTCTCCTTGTTGTTATCCGAATTGTTATCAGATTCTTTGATTCTTTTTATGGTGGCAGTACTCCCGGCATCGGGTGTCAGTCCCCCAGCCTTTGAGATAAACTCCAGAAATGTGATCTTTCCCCTCAGCTCATACTGTCCCGGACTTTCAATCTGCCCCAGGATAATGGCCTGCTTGCTTCGATGTTCCTTTATGAAAACATCCACCTGGGGATTCACAAGATATCCGTCGGCCAGGAGTGTTTCAATTTTCCCGGACACCTGGGAGACCGTCATATCCGCGACACTGATTTCTCCGATCAAAGGAACTCTAATGGTGCTGTTGGCGGTGACTCTTACCGTAGTGGTCAGGTCTTCGTTTTCATAGACATTGATATCCAGGACATCCCCCTCCCCCACGGTGTAATCTTGTGCCAAACAGACAAGGGGCAAAAAAAACAAAGATATCAGTATCAATAATATTGCTGTACACTTCATAAGTATCCGTTTACATTGAAATAGTTGCTCGCAGGAGAATTTCATTGCTGGCGTAATCATAGAAGGTAAGATTAGAATCTCTCAAATTCCAATAATAGGCAAGGTCAAAGGTAAGCCATTTTCTGGGCTCATACCTTACAGCCGGGCCAATGCTGAAAAAATCATCATCCCTGTTAACCCCGTTGTTAACCCCGTTATATTCATCTCTTTCATAGGCGGCTACAAGGGTGGCAGACCACTTTTCCCTAAATTTCTGCCGGATACCCACATTAATTCCCGTGGCGTAATAACTTGAGGCAAATATGTAATCCGATTCATTAAATTTTCGAAATGCATTGACCTGGACAGACCGTTTAGCGGTCAGGTTGTGCTGGGTCTGAAGCTCAAAGGAAAATCCGTCCTGGTCCGCAACGCTTGCGCTGTCAAAATTCTTGTCCATATACCCCAGCTTGAAACTCCCGCGGGTTTTAGCGGTTATTTCCCAGCTGACACCGGCATAGTATGAATTTTCAATGCTGTCTGTAACGGTCCTTTCGTCATAGTCGATGTTGGCATATGCATATTGAACAAAAAGAGAGGTCTTGGCCCAAAATTGATAAAAGGCGTAAAGGGCAACAGAATTATCCATTCTGTCCCTGTAGTTGTTGATGTCTTCATCATAATCCAACATATAATTGGCGTAATCAAATCTTAATTTGAGCTTTTCCGATGGTTCGTAGGTAGTGATAAAATCCAGCAGATTATCCTGATACCGGTAGAGCGTATCGGTAAGACCGTTACCGCTGATGTCTTCTCTGTCGTTGAACACATCAATAAAATCAAAGGAAAGCCCCATATTCAAATTATATTGAAATAAGGCTTCTGCATTATGATTCCAATGATCTTGGGTGGAATGGTCGGAGTAGAGGACCCATTCTGGAGAATAAAGAGCATAGGCCTGGTATTTTCGGGTGGCCGGTGGTTTTACCCTGCTCAGCTGAAGACCTCCCACCGAAGTGGTAGTGGTCTGCAGGGATAAGAGTTTTTCCTTGTTGGCCGGAACTGCCAACCAGAGGCCGGGTGCGATGGTGGTGACAAAATCACTCTTTGTATCGGATTCCGTGAGAAAAAGGTTGTCTGTCCATCGTTCTTCGACCACAAGAAACGGATGGAAAATCCCCCCTTTTCCGCCAAAGATATCCGCTCCTATGCCATCCTCTTCAGAAACCAGTTCTCCTTCTGACTGGCCCACTGGAACGGAGGAAGACTCCGTTGTTTGACCCATGGGAGGCGTTTCTGCTGCATAGGAACAGGTTAGTGTAAAAAAAACAAATAAACCGATAAAAAGAAAATATCTATGGTGTGCGTCACACTTCATTCTGCACGTCCTTTATAATCTTGCCTGCCTGTTACTTCAATTAAAGATAGCATAGAAAGCAACTACTAGTATAAATAACATCAAACGTCCACTTAATCCCAATACACAGATTTTGTCAACCCCAAAAAAAACCCTGTATCAAGCAAGGATACAGGGCTTTTTTATAAAAAAGCAGGCTTTTTATCAGGGACTAGCAACTGAGTATGTAATTTTGGGCCCTTCGACAACCATACTTTCAAAGGGTTGGGCCTCCTCAGTAAAACCAAGACCTTCCCTGAGGCATTGGGACTGGGTGATTTCATCCCGGGTCAGCAAATTGGCATCCGCTGCAGCAGTCGCTGCCTGAGCCATAAGGCTTTTGGAGATACCGCTTTCTGTGGCGCACATACAAAGCTGATCCAGATCGATCTCCGCCCCTGAGCTGAAAATCCCGCTCACCACAGTATAAGGGTTAAAATTAAGATCCACAGCAAGCTTCAAGGCCTCACAGGCGGGAGCCTTCTGGTCCATGGCCTTTTTAATGGCTTTTTCCAGGGCTTCTTCTTCGGTGACGGTGTATCCAAGACCGCCGGTCTTCTTTTGGGATCGAATTTTCTCCAACGCTTGGACAAATTCCGTATCCCACTTTTTTGTTTCCTTTTCCTGGGCAAAACCCGGCAAAGCAAAAACAACCAGCCCAATGAAAATCGATAGGATTATAATTATATTTTTCATTTCTATTCTCCTGTGTTTAAACTTTTTTATAATAAGTAATTGACTTAGAATCAATGCAATATGAATGCCATACTAAAAAGTCTGTAAATTTGTTTTGTTCTACTCCCCGGTGCCTGGTTCAAGGGCTTCTAAAAAGGAAAAAACTTCCATGGAATTTTCATTTTTCCTTTTTCCATAGGAATTAAAGCTGATACCCGTCTGATATCGATAGCTTTGTTCCGGGTTTTTTGAGATCCATTTTATACTTGCTAAAATTTCATGGGCCTGATCCATCCCGGGAACATCCAATTTAATTGTAATCCGGCTACCAGGTGAAAACCGCTGATGACACAAGAATTTTGCCCCGCCCTTACTGAGATTGATAACCGGAAAATAATCGGCAGAATATTTACCAGAAAAGAAAAAAAAGGTTTTTTCCCTGAAATAAAGGGTGACTCCTGGGATATTGAATCGTTTGCAGTTTCTTTTTTTCAAATTTAAACCCTCGGGCAAAAGTGCAATGAGTGTTCACAATATAACTTTACTAAATTTTCATATAGGAATACATAAATTTAAAATTTATTACAACTTAAAACCCCAAAAAATGGCAGACCACTGACAAAAAATGGAATCAACATTACAGATAGGCCTTTGCCTGGGTAGTAAAAAGCCTGGCATATTTCCCCTTAAGTTCCATGAGCTCTGAATGGGATCCTTGTTCAACAATGCTTCCTTTGTCCAGAACAAGAATTTTATCTGCCATCTTAACGGTAGAATACCGGTGGCTGATGATCAAAGCCGAACGACCCTTAATGAGTTTTTTAAGTTTTGAAAAGATCTTCATTTCAGTTTCAGGGTCCAGGGCACTCGAGGGTTCATCCAGTATAACAAGCTGTGCATCCCTGAAAAAAGCCCTTGCAATGGCAACCATCTGCCATTGGCCGATGCTCAATTCTTCTCCAGCTTTAAACCATCTGCCCAACAGGGTGTCGTAGCCTGCGGAAAAGTCGGATATCTTCTTGTCTACGTCCGCCTGAATGGCCGCCGCTTTGATCCCGGGTAAATTATCCTTTTGCTCAATATCCCCCAGATAAATATTTTCCCGGGCCGAGAGCTGATATTTTATAGGATCCTGGAAAACCACACTTATTTTTTTTCTAAATTCATCTATTTTAAAATTTTTAATATTTTCCCCATCTAGAAAAATATCCCCCCCTCGTGGATCATAGAGCCGGGTTAATAATTTCACAATGGTAGATTTTCCCGATCCGTTCTCCCCCACCAGGGCAACCACTTCCCCTGATTTTATGGAAAAGTTTACACAATTTAACACATTTTTACCCTTGTCCTGGTAAAAAAAG
Organism: Desulfoconvexum algidum; assembly: GCF_055382125.1. Classification (NCBI taxonomy): domain Bacteria; kingdom Pseudomonadati; phylum Thermodesulfobacteriota; class Desulfobacteria; order Desulfobacterales; family Desulfobacteraceae; genus Desulfoconvexum; species Desulfoconvexum algidum. The sequence goes on from NZ_AP042394.1 coordinate 3,484,208, forward strand.
TTCACATTTTTAAAATCAATGCCGGTTTTGATTTTTTCCGGAACCTGGCATGGATTTTCAGGTTCAACAACGTTGGGTTTTAGCTTTAAGAATTCATAAAGCTGGGACAAGAACAAATTGTCCTCATACATCTGGGCAAAGCTTTCCAAAAATGTTTTCAAGAACCCAAGCCCTTTTTGAAACCCTTGAAAATACATCACCATGTCTCCCAGGGTAATACTGCCCTGAGCCGTCTTGAATGCAATATAGACAAAAGACCCGAAAACTGCCATGGTGGCGCTTGACTGGGCAACAAAGTCCCCAAAGGCCCGTCTTTTTTCAAAATACAGTTTTTCTTTCTTTAGGGTTTTTCTGATGGAGTTAAATTGGTTGATAAAATGTTTCCCAAGGTTGAAAAGCCTGAACTCCTTGGCATGGGCATCTCCCGTGAGCATCCAGTGAAAATAGTAGGCACGGCGCTCGTCTTCAGTCCTTTTTTCCTGCCAGGAATAAATTTTACCAGAGTATCTTAACCGCAGTAAAACCCCCGGAATCACAGCGACAACCATAACAATGGGAAGGATAGGGTTGAACATGAATAACAAGGCAAACACAGCAGCAAAAGAAGCACCGCTCTGACCTGCGGCAAACAAACCATTCACAATATTTGTCGGCCGGTAGGGCCCTTCCTGCTGGGCCCTGAAAAGCGTATCCCTGTATTCCGGGGATTCGTAAAAGGCAAGGTCCGCCTGGACAGATTTTTCATGGAGTACAGAAAACATATAATCCGTCACCGTAAGGGCTTGCGCTTTTTTAACATAATCGGTTAAAAAATTAAAAAATGCAGCTAAAAGCCCTACCCCGCAGGCCATCCCTATATATAAAAGGGTTTTTGAAAAAGACTGATCCAGCAGGCTTGTTCCCGGACTAAAATCAAGGCCGGTAACAGAATCAATGATCAGTTTTATCAGGTATAAGGAGATGAGGGGAAGGATGCCTTGGGCAATGACGACAATCCCGGAAAGAACGGTATATAAAGGAGATGCCTGCCATACAAACTTTAGGGCCCGGTCAATCCGGACGGCATTCTTAAGCTTGGTATTTAAGGAGTTTGGATTCATCAGGCATGAGTATACATAAAAGCAAAAAAAAAGACAGTGCGTATTACGAACGTACTGTCTTTTAGAAAAATTTATTAAAAGTCAAACTATGCTTTTTTTTTTCTGACTATGCCACTGATACCAAGGAGCCCGATTCCGAAAAGAATGACGGTTCCAGGTTCAGGCACAGGATTATAAACTATAAGATCCTGAGCATCTGTTAGTTTTACCACTTGAAAATTTTCGCCTGTAAAGTCAGTAAGATCTGCATCAAGTAAGGCGGCAATATATTCGGAATAGTAAGCGTATGCAGCAGTAGTTGTTGTATCAGTTGTCACAACAAAATTATCTGTATCTGTAATTCCATCATTATCTGTATCTGTGATTCCATCATATAGGGCATCCCATATGGCAAGTTGCAGACCTGCTTCTGAAGCCGCGAGTTCATCAAACCCGTAACCAGTGTATCCAAGCCAACTTGAATATTCATTCATTAACCAAGCGGCATAAAGTCCGTTGCCTTTAGTAAAGAAGGTGTCCGTATAGGATAGAACATCAGAATACCCATCGATTGAATAGCCTTTATCAGTGATATCGGTATAAAAGTCAACACAATATGCACCGATGTAAGAGCTTGAATCCCCAAATTGAGCATTGATCTGTCCAGCCCAGCTGGATGTGTCCGTAGAGTCAAGAGAAACAATATAGCTAACAGTCTCTCCAGAACCTCCCGTAATATCTACCGTTGTCGCAAAAACATGAATAGGTAAAAACAGTGTCGAGAATAAAATGAGCAACAAAAGCATTTTCTTTATCATAATTACCGTCCTTAATTTAATAGTTAATAGTTTAAAATAGCCTAATCCCTTAGGAGCCACTATTAGAGCCGTCCTGGGGAACCTGCTGGGCACTAAATTTTAAAACAGTTTCACTTGTTTCGATAAAGCTTATCATAATCAGTTCTGGCTTTACCCATTCTTTTTTTTGAATATGTTCCATTATTAATCTCCGTTTTTTATTATGTTTGATGTATATGCAACAAATATACCACATTAAAAAAATAACTTATCTCAAGAAAATATCCATTTTTTTCTAATAGCAAAAGAGATTATTCTCCTGAAGTTATCCTTTTTCCCATTGATTACAACTCAACCAAAAATTCAACTTTTTGCAATTGCTCGACAAGCTTAATGACATCCTCTTTGATTTGCTCATAGGAAGCATTAAATTCTCGGACAGTGTCATCTATAATACTATCAAGACACTTCGTTCCATCTAATTTTTCCCATATAGCAACCCCTGTCGCGTTTAACGAGAATATTTCAGCATCAAGATCACCAATCCCCTTATTAAGAGGAACAATAATGATATCTTCTTCTATTTTTCGTGTAACAACCTGATCAGATATTTTGTAATATGCTTTTAAATTAGCAACCATTTAAGTGTTTACCTTTAAAATCAAATAAATTATCCAATAACTCACATATTTCACCGGACAAATCAAATTTTATTTTATAACAACTGGTACTATCAACGATTTCTTCAAGTATTTTTAGGGTTGAATCCCATTCCTCTCGATTCAGAAAAGGTCTAACTACTGAAGTGATAAGCTTCTGGAATATTTCATTTTTACTAGTAATTTTTTGTATCATGTTGGTTTTTGATTTTTCGAGAAAGAGAATGCCTTTTAATGGAGCCTGAGTTGAAGAAAAATCGGGAACGGTTCCATGGCACCAATTGCCATATGCAAAAAATGTTTCATTTTTTTTAATAAACATTCTGTCGTCACAGAGTATTTGGAACCCCTTATTTTTTAACATTTTTGAAAGAGTGCTCTTTCCTGCTCCTGATTCACCAGTTAGAAGGACACCATTGCCATTGATATCAAATCCATTCGAATGAAGAATAAGCCCTTCTCTACAACATAAAAGTTTTGAAAAAAGTATCTGATCCGAATTAAAAAGGCTTAAGGCATTAAAATTTGCTTCCTTATATTGGCGTTCACTAATATCGGGTAAATATATCTTTATGGCAGTGTGATTGTCATTAAATAACCCAACAACCGGATATCCGGATTCTTCCTCTAAGGTGGGATTGTATTTATAAATCCAGGCATCCTTTGTCTTAATTACTTTCCAGGAATCAGTTTCATAAATTGGATTTTTATATATTTTTGGATTTTTTAAATATTCTGGTAGAAGAAAATAGTGGTGAATCATGACATTATCACCCCCTGGGCCGTCAACTTCAAAAAGGTTAAATTTCGGATGGAAGGTGTTTTCGGTAATCAAAAAATCCGAACTGACCTGAACCGTTATCCCAGCAACTTGATAATATTTAACGTTATTTTTCATTTAACACCTTGTTGGTAATTCGACAAACAGGAGTTAATATTTTATACTGGCTTGAAAAGGCAATAATTTTTTTAAAATTGTTTAAAAAAAGGAAACAGCGCCGAATAGTTTTGTGATAATTTGGTACATTTTTACCATTAATGATTATATTTTTGACATAACCATGGATATCATTTTTTTCACAATAGCCATCGCTATGAAAAGCATTATCTCCCTTTAACAGGTATTGACTGTTTTTTTTAATAATTCTATGGATGATGAGATGCCCTTCATCAGGAGTGATGAATGCTACGATATCACCTGTTTCTATTTTTTTCTTTTTAAATACAGGTTCAATGATTATTGAATCACCATTGCAGATAAACGGAGACATGCTCATTCCCTTTGCTGTAAATTTGAAAGGGACTCCTTTTTCACAGGTCTTTTTAAGAAAACCAGCTATCTCCTGGCTTGATAAAAGTAAACTGTTTGATTCAAGTTTCAATCAGGATCCCTTTTTCCAAATGACTTGATTGCGCCGAACTTCTTTATACCAGACAATTGCACCAAAATAATTCCACACAACCCGCCAGACCCGTCAATGACAAAATCCCATACCAGGGGGGACCGGCCGTCAATGTAAAACTGGGCAAGCTCTGTGGCGCCTGCCAGCAGCAGAATATGGATCATGACCGTAATACCGGACTCCCTGCCCATCAGCATGGAAAGGACCAGTCCGAACAATAGGAAAAAACAAAAATGCCCGGCCTTTGATATATACGAAGCAATAACCGGTTCAAACCTGTCAGAAAATATATCAGTGGCCCCATTGATCTGGTTTACAACCTGGGTTGATACACTGGTTTTCATGCCGCGGGGCATGGTGGTTCCGATAATGATGGCAATAAAGGTAATAACCAGCATCACCTGGAGATTGGTTTTATGATTACCATAAAAAAAACAGGACCCCAGGAAAAAGACAGAAAAGAGGCCCCAGGAAACAAGAAGAGCTGCTTTAATACAGGTATAAACCTTTGTCTGAAATACAGGATACAGATGAATATTTTTAAGCCAAAAAGCCCCTGTGCTTTGGCTCAATTGGGCAACAACCGTAAGTTTTTTTGTCTCCAGACCCATGGTAAAAGATTGGCTGTAGCTGCCCCACTTATGAGTCCCGGCAAAAGAAACCACCTGGTGCGGCAGGTTCCACATGTCTTTCTGTCCGTCATGCTGAACCATCAAAAGCCTTGCCAGGTTCCATGGTTTTTTACCGGGCTGGATATTCTCGCACTTCATATCTGCTGACAATTCAAGTATGGAACCCTGCTCAAAGGACGGGATCTCCTGTCGAATAGAGACACTTTTTTTTCGATCTGAAGAAAAAAGCAGCAGCCCGTTTTCTTCACCCCCTGCCCTACCACTTTCAAATGAGTGCAGGGTCCAGTTATCCCCAAGCATATCAGGGCCCCTTTTTTCATATTGCTCAATAAAAAAATGACAAAAAATCTCACCCCAGCCAGCAAAGCAAAAAGAATATTTTTTTTATCAAGTGGAATGATCTTTTAGAAGGTTTAAGTCCTGAAAAGCTGCGTTCATCTTCTTCCAATAAATCATCTGCCAGCCCCGGTCAAAACAGCCTTGGCCGTAAGCACCAGAATCTTAAAATCATTAAAAATCGACCAGTTGTCAATATACTCCAAATCCAGTTTCATCCACTCTTCAAAGCTCAAGTCATTGCGCCTGGGTGCAATCTGCCACAGGCAGGTCATCCCGGGTTTCATGGACAGCCGCCGCCTGTGCCATACGGAATATTCATCCACTTCCTTGGGGATAGGCGGTCGGGGCCCCACAAGACTCATCTCACTTTTCAAAACGTTAAACAGCTGGGGCAGCTCATCCAGGCTGGTCTTCCTTAAAAAAGAACCCACCCAGGGAATAATTCTCGGATCATTCCTAATTTTAAAGGCAGGCCCATCGGCCTCATTCATCTCGGCAAGTTCTTTGAGCCTTTCATCCGCATCCGCAACCATTGTCCTGAACTTATACACCATAAACCGCCTGCCGTTCATCCCCAACCGCTCCTGCTGGTAGAAAACAGGACCCTTGGAAAATATTTTTATGGCAAGACCGATACCTATAAAAACAGGCAACAGAACAATAGTGAGAACCAGGGCACCTATAAAATCAAACACATGCTTTATGAGCATCGCCCCTTCATTATGTGGCGTAGATTGAAGGGCCATGGTATGGATCCCTAAAAACGCTTCAAACCGGATTGCGGCTATCCCCGGCCTATACATCAGGTAATGAAGTTCCCAGTCTGGAATAATCCTTACATTTATTCCCAGACTTTCTGCAAAGGCAAGAGACCGGTCCCCTTTTTCCAGCAACTTGAGTGGCATGGCAAAAATTAATTCATCAACAATATTATCCCGCAGATATGCTTCCAGGTTCTGTACAAGGCCTATGATTTTATGACCATTAACAACAGTCAGGCCAAGGCGTTCTTCTTCCACATCAAAACACCCCATGACTCTGTATCCTGTGGATTTATATTTTTCAATTGATTCAATGAAATCTTTTGCCCGTTCTTTGCTCCCAACAACAAGAACGTTCCTTGTGTTAAGCCCTTCTGTTCTGACCTTTTCCAAAGTTTTGAAAATAATAAATTTGGATAGGGTAAGCAAAGAGATATTAAGCACCAGAAAAATACCCATCAACAGACGGCTGATATTTTGAATATGTAGAAAGTACATGGCAATATTCACCAGTATTATTCCCAGGAGGCACGATTTTAAAATTGTGATGAAAAATGGCCAGAAAGGTTGTTGCCTGTAGGACATATACATACCCATCCATTTAAAAGAGATATACCAGGCAATGATAATCAGTAGAAGGATAATATAATAATTGGGCTCAATGGAAAGGCTGCTAAATTTTCCAGGGAGAAGATTTCTTTTTATAAAATAGGCTGCAATAAATGAAAAAGCCGTGATACCAATATCAATGGTTTTTTGCATATCTAAAATGAATGAACTATGTTCCTTGAGCATTTTTATTCCTCAGTCCGGACAATGGTAACTTATATGATTTTAGAAATATTGAAAAAAACTAACAGGTTTTATCTTTTGTGTTAGTTATTTAGTTCCACAGGGCTTTTTCCATTAAGCTTACTAAAAAAATATAAAACGAGGTTCCACAATAGCCTTAAAGGTCTGTAGATATAGTATAGAAAAGTGAAGTCGCCTGGGACAGGCCAAAGCAGTATTTCTTTTGTCGTGGGTCTAAAAAGCTGACGCTGAACAAACCTGAATTTATTCTTCAGATCATCCTGAACTTGAATATGAAATGATGAAAACCGTTGATTATTTGTAAAAACTGAAATGAAATTTTTGTTTGAAAAAAAATGTTCTTTAAACTGCTCACCTAAAATTTTGATACCTTTATCACCCTGTATTTTTATTTCAATCACAATAGGCAAAGGGGCTTTGCACAATGTGCTGGCAAGATAAAGCCCCAGTTTTAATTTTTTTAGGCAATGTTCTTGGTTTGCACTTTCAAAAACTTTGTTCCAGTTAATGTCAGGATATTTTCGTAACATCTCTGCAATACAACTTATCCATTCGAATTTTTCCCAACCATCCTTGGTTCCGTGGACACAAAGATAAAATAAAAGGTCTTCATGACCCAAGTGTAATATATCCCTTCCAGCAAATTGTTGCGTGGAAAGCTTGTGTTTTATTTTTTCCAAGGTAATTGGTTCAGGGGTATAGGTTCCAAGCAATTTCCATTGGAGGTCAATGTTAACCTTGCCGTCTGGGCTTTGCATATTAAAAGCATGCTCAATTCCAACATAAAAATCATCATACTTTTCATCCAACTCGTGAATAAGGCGGTATCCATATTCCTGAAGAATTATACGGGCCTTCACTGCCTCAGACTCCTGCACAAGGATATCCAGGTCACTGAATGCCCTTAAGGTATCACTTCCATAAACCATATCAGCAAGGACAGGCCCCTTAAACGGGACAGCCAAAATATTTTTGGTTTTAAATAGATCAAGAATCTTTAATAATTCATTGGTGAGCACCATATTTCTGGCTGCATTTATAATAAAAAAATGGTGAACTTTTTTAAAGATATGATCGGGGACATACACTTTAAATGTGTTTTTGAGGTGCCCATAGAGCAATGGCAGAACCCCAAATTCGAAAGAAATTTTATAAAAACAATCCCAATCAAAAAGAGAAGTATCTATTAACTGTTTTGCTTGATTTTCAGTTTCATGATCAAGATACCTTCTCGAACATAAAATAATGAACAATATTTCTTGTTTTACTGGCAATTTCATATTGTCTTTAAGGCTTTATAGATCTCAAGGAATATAAAAGAATAAAATTCAACACCGGGATATGCCAAATTTCTCTTATCACACTCATTGATAATTTTTCTATTATTATTGTTATCAGTTCCGCAGTTTTGCCATTCCAGAGATCAGGAACAATACTTTTTAAAAAATCATTCCAAAGATTTTTATAAACCATTTTACCGAGATCATCCGGTTTGCATAGGTAAATGACTTTTATGTTGTTCCTATATCTTTGCAAACATTGATTTGATATCAACAATACTAATTTCTAAGTGATGATATCTTACTATAAAATCAAAATCCATATTCCGTTAATAGCTTTTCATAGGCACCATGAACTTTATCGGCGGTAAAATTTTGAGTATATTGTTTTATGCTTGCTGCCTTCATGGCTGAAACCAATTTATCATTTTCAATCAACTCTCTAATTTTTTCTGCACATTCTGTCTCTGAAGAAAAATAAAGAGACCCTTCGCCTGCAACCCATCGGTTAAATTTATTATCATGAGCAAGAAAAGGAGATCCTGCATCAAGCGCTTCGACTAAGAAGGATTTGTACCTCCGACCGTGTGTCCGTGATAAAACCGTATGAAAAATCTCAACGCCTGGACCAAAGGTTGATAATAAATTGCCCCGACAAACACTATTTCATTTCCAGCTGCATCTAAAAATTCTTTTTGATAATCATTTGAATCAGAATTGTAATTCCTAGGACTACTAAGGGCAGCCCCCTTTTATGGCTTGAATAGGCTTGAACAATTTCAAGGATTGAATTTTCCGGTTCCAGCCTTGCAACGAGTATCGCATATTTCCCATGTTTCAGGGCAAATTGATCCAGGTATTTTTTAATTTCCGGATGATCAGCATCAGATGTTTACCAAGACAGGCCCCGAATTTTTCATTTATATAAGCATATCTCATCAGTAATAATTTTTCACCAAATAATTTTATGGTATTTTTAATTTCACTGCAAGGTTGTTCTCTTTTTTTTTTAGAATAAGTGACGTTAATGTCACACCAAAAATTCCACCAGCCAGATCGATAAAAAAATCTGCAAACAACGGCGACCTGCCGTCAATAAAAATTTGTGCAATCTCAGTTCCTCCGGCCAGCAGCAGAATATTGAACATAACTTGCCAAAAGGAATTTTTCCCCTTCAGCAAACAAAGAAAAATACCAAACAAGGCAATAAAACCAAAGTGTCCCAGTTTTGCGATATCTTTTGAAAAACTGTGTTGAAATACGTTGCTTGTTTTCTGGAGCTGAATACTTACTTCCTGCGCTACTTGATAACGCATTTCTCGTGGTATGGTAGTACCAACAATAATAATAACAAAAGAAACCACCAATAAGACCTTAAGAATAATCATGTTGCCATTGCCAAAACAGGTTCCGAGAAGAAAAACAGCAAATATTCCCCAAAAAAAAAGAATAGCAAACTGTATCCAGGGATACACTATGGTCTGATTCACTGAATAAAGTTGAATGTTTTTTAGATGAAATGAACCTGTACACTGGCTCAACTGGGCAATAATCCGAATATGTTTCGTGTCTTTTCCAATTGCAAAAAGACCACAATAACTTTCCCAATCCCTGTTACCGGAAAATGATGCCACAGCATGCATGTGATCATATCGGTCTTTTGTCCCATCATTTTGAATAAGCAACAGCCTTGCCAGGTTCCATGGTTTTTCACCGGGAACAATATCTGAATATTTCATATCAGCAGAAAGCATTAAAATATCACCCTGTTTAAAATTTGGGATATCTTGTCGAAATTGAACGCTCTTATCGCTATTCTTGGACAAAAGAGATAACTCATGATTTACATTTTTTGGGATTTCACCCTTATCTGAAGAAGATTGCCAACTATTGGTCAGTATCTCGGGACCATTTATTTCATACCGCTCAACAAAGGAATGACAAAGAAAAGTTACAATAGCTAAAATAACAAACGAAACAAATTTGATCATCTACCAGCTCCTCTCATAACCGCCTTTACAGTGAGTACAAAAGTTTTAAAATCATTTTGTTAAACATCAAAATCCATTTTCCGCAAAAAGTTGTTCATAAGCCCCATGAATCTTTTCGGCAGTAAAGTTTTGAGTATATTGCTTTTTGCTGGCGGCACTCATGATCAAATTTATCTCATCATTTTTGATTAACAAGCTAATTTTTTCTGAACATTCAGATTCTGTGGAAAAATAAAAAGCCCCAACTCCAGCTACCCAGCGATTAAATTTATTGTCATGAGCCAGTATAGGGGAACCGGCTCCCAAAGCCTCCACCAGAGAGGGGTTTGTTCCACCGACGGTATGGCCGTGGACATAGAACCTGGCATAAAAACGAAGGGCCTGGACCATGGCCTGATTGTAAATGGCTCCGACAAACAATACTTCATCATTGCCCGCATCCAGAACCTGTTTTTGGTATGCATTGGATTCAGGGTCGTAATTCCCCAGAACCACAAGCGTTATGCCCCTTTCCCGTGCTGTGAACGCCCGTACTATTTCAAGAATTGAGTTTTCCGGCTCCGGCCGGGCTATAAGCAGCCCAAATTTACCAGTTTGTAGGTCGAACTGCTTTAAAAGAGTTTCATCTGCAGAATCCAGTAGATCTGCCGTATAGGGAATTACAGTGATTTTTTGCCTTGATACGAATTTGGATAAATGATTTTTGATTTCCGGATGATCTGCCACCAGATGATTGCCCAGCCATGCACCAGCCTTTTCATTGATGAAAAGCCATACTCGCTCAAGAAAAGACCATTTATCCCTCTGCCATTCAATCCCATCCATATTGATTATGTTTCTGATTCCTTTCAGGCGGTACAAAGCACAAAAAACTGCAGTATTATACCCCAAGGTTACGATCTCCCCCTGCTTTTTTGCCGCATGAAGTGTGGATTTCCAGTCAAAGACAATAGTTCCTTTAGCTCCTTCCTGAGTTACCGGAATGTGCACACGATGAATTCCATTCCATTCATCTTCAAATATCGGTCCTGCACCTTCATCCTGACAGTAAACAGTGACCTTCCAGCCTCTATTTTTCAAATAAATAGAAAAATGTTCGGTAAAGGTTTCGAAACCTCCATGTTGGGCCGGGATGCCTCTAACACCAAGGATTTGGATAATTCTACTCATAGCCTAAGACTCGCATTACATGGGTAAATTCATTTTGAATTATAGGTGGAAAATCCAACTTCGCTTTTGCTTTAGGTGCTTTGAGCACTTTTGCACAAAACAGATCAAAGCGTGTATCTGGAGACAAATCACAAAATCTTAAAACTTCTTGCCTAATATCTGAACGACTAACATAATCTTCATATTTCACTCCCTTTACATATGTTGAGTTATCAGCCAGCAAAGACAGTCCTTCTTTCATCGTAACAATCCACTCGACAGCCGCCCTCAACTCATGATTTTCATACTGATATATTTCTGTAAAATAAGGACCTAAATTTTTATCATTAGCAACAATTTGTTCACATAACAATTTCCATTTGCGATCATCTTTTCCCCACCAATCATGGATTTCATCATTTCTCTTTTCACCTAACCGTTCAGACCAAAAACGAATCGAATCACAAGTATCGTAACCGTTACGATAAAGGAATAGGAAAATAGCATCAGGAAAAATTTCACGAACAAAGTCAGTCCGAAAAATCAGCTCAGGATATTTATCAACCACGCGAGACGCTAACCCAAAACGTAAATAATTACCATATATTCGATGTGCCTTGGTAGACATGGACAAACTAACATTATTTGCCCCCAAACGGTAAAAAGCCGGTTTTGAATGGTAGCTACCAATCAAGTCTTCTTTATCATAAAGATGACTCCATAACGCTTTGGCCTCATTAAGAAACCCAATATCATTATGCATGCTTAATGTTATTCCTAAAATTGTTGTACCACTACGGCCAGTTCCTAAAATAAAAATTGGTTTCACAACAAGTTTTGAAAGGGATAAAAACTCCTGCAAACGAAATAAAGCAAATACCAATGGGTTAATCCAACGCCCCTTAGTTGTCAAAGGGCGTCCCTCATACAATGTATAACTTAAATAACGGGTGTAGCTTTTTTTTAGACTAAGTCTTCTAAATCGATTATCAATTTGTGCTATCATATCTAGTTTTCAACCAATTATAATATTTTTTTATACCAGAACGCAGTGACATTGATGTAGTCCAGCCAAAGTCCTGATTAGCCCTTGTGTTGTTCAAAATAACTGCTCGTACATCGCAACCTCGTGATTGCTTATATTCCCTATCAAGAGTAACGGCTGTAATATCTTCAACCATGTCAATAATTTGGTGAATACTATAACCAACACCAGAGCCTGCGTTATAAATCCCGCTATGTTTAGACACGACAGCAAGAGTTACCAAATCTGCTACATCCTTAACATACAGGTAGTCACGAACAGTTTCACCATCACCGAATATTGTTATTGGACGGCAAGTAATCATATTGTTCAATACAGTAGAAATAAGTCCCTGTGTACCTTTATGGCCTTGACGTTCTCCAAATGGATTTGAAGGGCGAAGAATGATTGATTGAAGTCCATTGTTGAAAGTTGCTATCTCAATAAACTTTTCGATAGCGACTTTAACCGCACCATAATTACAAATAGGATTAAGTGGCGCGTTTTCTGGAACAGGTATAGAATGTGGATTTCCATAAACTGTTCCACCTGAGGAAAGATAAATAAGTCGTCGAACACCTTGAACATCCATAAGGCGCAACAACTCCACGGTACCTATTAAATTACTTTCAATATCATAAACCGGATCAGAAGCGCTTGTCGAAGGAACAGTTGTACTAATACAATGAACAACCACATCAATACCAACAAGGGCTTCCGAAAGTTTACCCTTATCATGAAAATCGCCAGGAAACCATTCTGCATTATATGAGAATTCTGGAGACCTGCGAGCAAACACCCTCAATGTATGCCCTGCAACAATCAAATTTTCAACTATATGAGAACCAATAAATCCATGGCCTCCTAGGACTAATATATTCAAACTATTACCGCCTTATACTTTGACAGAAGAGATTTATAGAAAATTTTATCTGAAAATTGTGTAACGACATAATCACGAGCCAACTTTCCCATTCTTCGACAACCATCAACATCGTGCCACATACTTTTCAGTTGTCCAGCAAGCTCACCATCATTATTTGGTTCAAAAAGAAGCCCCCGATCAGTACCTACAAGTTCAGGTATTCCTCCACGAAATGAGCCGACCACTGGTTTGCCTGCAGCAAAGGCCTGAAAAATAACGTAAGGAAAATTTTCATGCCATATTGAAGGTACTATTACGAATCGTGAACCGTAAAGTATTTGATTCATATCCTCACCCCACAATGGTCCAAGGAATTCAATATGAGAAAGATTATGCCTTACAACTTCGTCATACAATTTTTGAAAGTCAGGTCCATCTCCAACGATCTTTATAGGAATAGAGATATCTTTTGCTGCTGAAATAATATGATCAACCCCTTTCTCACAAATAATTCGTCCAAAATAAAGAGCATAATTTCCTTGGTAAACAGGCTGATACTGTTTTGCATTAAAAGGATTTTTCAAAATCTCATATTGGACATTCTTTGTTGGCCAAAATTCCTTTGTTTTTTCGAGCATAAACTCACTTGCAAATAAATAGAGATCAACTAATGTATCGTACACTTGTTTTTTTTCATGAATATATGCCTCAAGAGTTGATGCTAAACTAAAAGAAAACGACCCCTTACAGCACCTTTTCAAAGTAGCCTTATAAAAACGACCTCCTTTACAATCTTCGCATAAGCGCTGACCATCATAAATTTTATAATTTGGGCAAATATGTTTGTAATCATTACATGACATTACTACAGGTACATCAGCATCATGGGCAGCTTCAAGAATTGAAGGAGTTAAGTGTGTAAATATTCCAAAAGCATGAATCACATCAGGCTTAAAGTCTCTTATAAGCTTCGCAAAAGACAATTTAGCCTTTTGCGAATAGATAATATGTCTCATACTATCCAGCCTTGATACCAATGATTGCGAATCATAAGCAGGTGGATCAATAAAATACTTGTTCCATGGTGTTGGTATATTTTCAGGATGAGTCGTTGAGAAATATGCAACATCATGTCCATTCTCCGCAAGTACTCGGCCTGTCTCAAGAAAAAAAAGTTCCGCTCCACCTGTTAATCGAAAAAACTTATGAGCAAGAATAACACGCATTATCGCCTCTTTATTGATTTTGATATTTCTATAAATCCAAAAGAACTTAAAAGGACTAACAAATGGAAGGCATATGACGCTTGAGACAAAAGCCCTGTCATCGTTCCAAGCACAATACATGTCGTCAAATATGAATACAAAACTACATTGAAAACTGATGGATTTGCTTTCATTTTTGAAAAAGTAATACCCATAATAATTCCAATAGTAGACATATATATCATTATGCCTAAAAGACCGCCATCGGCATATGCATCACCCATAATTGTTGGATTTAGACCAGCACCAGCAAAAGTAAATCCTGCTTTATTTTTAATTATTTCACCAAGCGTCTCCTGTTTCCCCGGTGCTAAAGTAGCCAATGTTAATCCAAAAACACCGCCAAATAAATAACCGCCATTTAAAAACAATTTTAATATCGTTAAAAAACCTAACGAGTACACTGAAAATTGATAAACAGACCAATACAAAAAGACAACAAAAATTGAATCTGAATATTTCTGTGCATGATATATCCAAAATGAACCACCAGGCTGAAAATAGATACGTGCAAATCCCCATCCCAACAATAAAACCATAAAAAGGATTCCGTAACCAACAGTTTTTTTCATATTTAACTTCTTGTACTTATAGTGATATATCGCCAATGAGTTAAAAAGAAAAATAAAAATCGGTCCTCGCCATCCTGGGATAATATTTATAAAAGTAATGTATGAAAATATTAAGATAATCCACAATTTTTCAATTTTTAGTAAATTACTATTCGAATGGAATATAGAGGCTAAATAAATGTAAAACCCTATAAAAGATATTCTAATTAAATAGATAATGTTAGAAGAAACTATTGCTCTTGCATTTAATCTATCATCCAGTTTATCCTCATAAAGAAAAGGCATACCAACCTTTATCACCATAATCAAAGCTGCAACACTAGCTATTAGCAACAATATCCAAAACAATATTCTCGATATATCTAAATTATTAGAAGCAACTTTAATATGAGATTCCTCCTTTATAGTTTGAGTCACAACAAATAGCATAAAACAATAATAAAATAATAAACCGACAAAGGGGAATCCAACCAACCTAGCCACGTAGATTGGGTTTTCATTCATAAATTCTAATGCCCCGAACCCATAGACTAATCCTAAAACAGAAGGGAAAATCCACAAAGGAGAAAAAGCGTCAAAATATGCTTTACCTTTTTTGGAAAGACAAAAATAGCATATTATTGGATTAAGCCCTATAAAAATAGCACCCATTCTCCAGCCATTGTCAAAATTAAACGCACAACTTATTATCAAAGAAATAATTAGGATTATATAAAAACTATTTGAGATAGAAACCATGAGCATGTTTCCTGAGAATATAAAGATATGATACAAGTTCGCTTGCTGTGTAAATTAAAAAACATAATCCAAAATAAACAACCATTGAATAATCAACTTTGTCTCCAAAAGATGTTATTATACACAAAGCAGATATATAAATTATATTTAATAATATAATTATCTTAGATATACTTTTATGTAATCTCATTCTATATAGAATTGCCTGTGCTGGGACATTAAAACAGCCAAATAAAGATGCAAATAGATATATGAGTAGAATGTCTCTAAAATGATTGTCCGAGATAAGTGGGAAGAATTCCTTAAATTCAGGTATTGAAATTATCGTCAAGACTGTCAATACAACAATAATCCATACTGCTAAGATTATAAAAGTCAATTTAACCATGAGTGAAGATACATTGTATTTCTCTGTTCCAATTTCAACTAACTTTTTTGATAAGATTGTCGACATTGGCATGCTAATTAGCGATATTATTGAAGCGTAGATTTTAGAGGAAAAATATAAGGTATATGCACTCCCAGGTAAAATAGAAGCCCCTAAATCACGTTCGATATACCTAGAAGTCTGTAGTGATGAATAATTTGCAATTGGCGACAAAACTGGAATACAAAATCGTTTTATAGTTTTAATGTCAAAAGAAAGATTCGTTTTTATTAGGGCATTGTTTAAAAAATAATTGGTGAAAATTAAATAACTGACAAATACGGATAGCATAGATAATTCCAATCGAATATTTAGTCCGGAATAAAGCCAAATAATTATGCTCATTGGAAGAATAAATATTCTAGAGGATGTTACCTTAAAAAAACCATTAATATTTAGGATTAGCTGACATACTGATGATAAAAAAATAAAATAAAATAAAAAAAATATTGTTAAGTAGAATAATGAACCAAGATAATTTTTTGTTAGAAATATATAAAGACAAGAGAAACAGCAAGAAACTCCGATTCCAATACTTTTAGATACAGCAATTAAATCACAATATCTCTCGCTTTTATGTCCAATATTATTTGTTTCAGAAAAGACATGAAGCAAACTAAACCTTAAACTCTCTCTTGATAAAATATCATATGCTACGATGAGCGTTAATGAGATCACTAACTTATCTATATCGTTTTGTGGAGTAAGTTTTCCAATCGAAAGATCAGAAAAAATGGACAACACCATCCCTCCACCAGTAATGATTGAAATTGAAAGATATTTTTTAATCATTGAGGTGTTTAATGCTGCAAAAAAAAATAACTTTTCAATTATTACAGTAATATATTTCATAAAAGATGTCATCAGCGGTTAGAAAGTTAAATCAAGTAAAAAATTAGCCCGTTTTAAATTTGATTAGAATAGTTTTATGGGATACAGACTTGTTCAGATGCACTCAGATGGTTTGTTATTAAACGTGACCAAAGATTTCATTTTAAAGATCCACGTTCTTCTTCTGAAATTTGCTTACGCTCCTTTAACATGGATCGAAGTTGAACACGCCAGTGGATGAGGGTTATTTCTGTTGCCTGACAAAAGGATGTTTTGTCAAGAACGCTGTACATGGGCCTTTTTGCAGGTGTTGGAAACTGGTGAGACGGGACAGGTAAAATGGGGATGGCTTTATCCAGCAGGCCGGTCCTAAGCCCTTCTTCCTGGATGGCCATAGCAAAATCATACCAGGTAGCGACACCGGCGTCGGTCCAGTGAAAGCTTCCCTTTATATTTTTTTCAAGGGAAGTCCATATGGCCTGGGCCAGGCCAAGGCCCCAGGTGGGGGTTCCGATCTGTTCGTCTATGACATTCAATCTTGATTTTTCTGTCATGAGGCTTAACATGGTTTTTACAAAATTGTTCCCATGGGAAGAGTAGAGCCAGGCTGTTCGGATGATCAATGCCTTATCACCCAGGATAGTGCGAACTGCCTGCTCTCCTTTGAGTTTTGATTCTCCATAGACTGATACAGGGTTTGGGGCATCATCGGGCTGATAGGGTTTGAAGTTCTGGCCGTTAAAAATAAAATCCGTGGAGATATGAACCAGGGAAATGGTGTTTTGTCTGCAGATTTCTGCTATTTCACGGACAGCTTCATGGTTTATTCTGAATGCCAGATCCTTTTCCTGTTCCGCTTTATCCACGGCAGTGTAAGCAGCTGCATTGATAATTACGTCTGGCCCGGCAGAACTGATGCAATTGCTGATGCTGGATGTGCTTAAAAAATCCACTTTTGGGAAATCGCAGGTAGTCAGGGAAAAATTGGCCGGACATGAGCGCATAAGCTCCCACCCCAGCTGGCCGTTGGATCCGAGGAGAAGAACTTTCATGCAAACACCTCTGCCTTTTCCAGGGGTATTCCCTCTTCATCCTTTTGTGACAATATGGGGTAGGCGTCAGGATTAATAAGCCATTCAATGGCAATGGACGGATCATTCCACAGGATGCAGCGTTCGTGTTCAGGGGCATAATAGTCTGTACATTTATAGGTAAATTCTGCTTCATGACTTAATACATAAAAGCCGTGGGCAAAGCCTGGCGGAACCCAGAGCATTTTTTTATTTTCTGCTGAAAGAATTGCACCGGTCCATTTTCCAAAGAAGGGGGAAGATTTTCTCAGGTCAACGGCCACGTCAAACACTTCGCCTGAAATCACCCGGACCAATTTACCCTGAGGATGTTTGATCTGGTAATGGAGCCCTCTCAGAATGTTTTGGGTAGATTTGCTGTGGTTGTCCTGAACAAAGGCTGCAGGGACAACATTTTTTTTAAATTCATCCTCCCGAAAGATTTCCATGAAGAATCCCCGGTGGTCTCCAAAGACCTGGGGTTCAATTAAAACAATATCCGGTATGTTCAGTTGCGTATATTTCATTTTTGATTCTATTTGTTTATGAGTTCTAACAGGTATTGGCCATAACCGTTTTTCTTCATGGGTTCTGCCAGTTTTTCCAATTGGCCTGCATCGATGCGTTTCATTCTAAAGGCAATCTCTTCCAGGCAGGCGATTTTGAGTCCCTGGCGGTCTTCCACAACCTTAATAAAAGTAGCTGCATCCAGAAGGGACTCGTGAGTCCCGGTATCAAGCCAGGCCGTTCCCCGACTGAAAAGTTCCACATTTAAATTGCCCTGGTCCAGGTATGCTTTGTTTACATCTGTTATTTCAAGTTCTCCCCTGGCCGAGGGTTTGATCTCTTTGGCAATCTGGATCACATCATTATCGTAATAATAAAGTCCCGTAACCGCATACTTGGACTTTGGGACATCGGGTTTTTCCTCCAGACTGACAACACTGCCCTTGCTGTCAAATCCTACCACACCGTACCGATGGGGATCTTTAACATAATATCCAAAAATGGTGGCTCCCGTGTCTTTTTTTGCTATCACTTGGAGGCGGTCTGACAGCCCTTCGCCATAGAAAATGTTATCCCCAAGGATTAAGGTGACAGGATCATTTTTTATAAACGCCTCTCCAATGATAAATGCCTGGGCAAGTCCGTCCGGGGAAGGCTGGATTGCATAGGTAAGGGAAATACCCCATTGAGACCCGTCACCCAGTAGATTTTTGAAACCTGCGATATCCTGGGGGGTGGTGATGACCAGTATCTGTGTAATCCCTGAAAGCATCAATGTTGACAGAGGATAGTAGATCATGGGCTTGTCATACACCGGCATGAGCTGTTTGCTGACTGAATAGGTCAGAGGATAAAGCCTTGTTCCTGATCCGCCGGCCAATATGATTCCTTTACGCATGATTGGTTTTCCATTTCCAAAAAAAATTATTACAAATTACAGCATTAATATTACAGCATTACAGGGTCTGACATTACAGATTAAAGGGTCTGACCCCGCTAAGTCTTTGTTGTTGGACAAAATTGCTCCAAAAAATTGTATTTTCACCTCTTAAAACCTACTTTTTCGGGGTCAAAACAGCATTGCAAGCATTTTTATGCTTATATCACTTTCCAAATTTATCCAGGTTCTATTCGATATACTCGCGACTTCCTACAACCAGATTATTTGTCCATATGCTTTCCCGCTTTAAACTGCCATGCTAAAACGTTTACGCCACCAAATCCTCATAATACGACCTAAACTCATCTGGATCTGAAATTCCAGAACAATGAAGCAATGCTTCCCGATCAAGCAATCAGTACCGCCTGGGTGGGTTTAAAGTTTCACTATATCCACAAAATTCTCAGTCCTTCGGGTGCGTCACCGCGCTGGCCCGTAACATATTCAACTCAATATATGCCACGCATCTCAACAGGTGAACCCCGTTTTCAATGGCCGTGGTATAAAAACGATCTTCCCAGAAAGCACCCTTTCGATTTTTTCGGGTGTTGTACGCCTGCCCCGTTCTGCCGGATAACAGCTGCATGCTTTGGGAAATTATGTCCTTGCCACTGAATGCTAATCGTAGTTGACAGCTATCCAGCTTCTGTATGACCCATCCATGATTCGCCTCCACCAGTCTTCATTGTCCAAAAACCATTCAATAGTTTTTCTGATACCGGTTTCAAAAGACTCTGTGGGTGAGTAACCCAGCGCAGAAGAAATCATTTCAGCATTAATGGCATAGCGGCGGTCATGGCCTAATCTGTCCTTCACATGGGTGATAAGGGTTTGGGGATGATTGCCATGGGCTGATGTGCCGTTTGGATACCTTTCATGGATTAAATTACAGATGGTTTTGACAATATCGATATTGGTCCATTCGTTGTTTCCACCTATGTTATAGGTGGCGCCAATTTTTCCTTTATTAAGGATCAGATCAACCCCCAGGTTGTGATCATCCACATGGAGCCAGTCCCGGATCTGTTTTCCATCACCGTATACCGGTAAAGGTTTTTTGTTGAGGATATTTATTATCACCAACGGGATCAGTTTTTCAGGGAACTGGTATGGCCCGTAGTTATTGGAGCAGTTGCTGATGGTTGTTTGCAAACCGTAGGTTTCGTGATAGGCCCGAACCAGATGATCCGATGCGGCCTTGCTGGCAGCATAGGGCGAATTGGGGGCATAGGGGGTATTTTCGGTAAAAGGGGGATCATCGGATTTTAAAGATCCATATACTTCATCTGTTGAAATGTGGTGAAAACGATGGGGCCTGGGATTTTCATCCAGCCAGATCTTTTTGGCCGCTTTGAGCAGGGTGTGGGTGCCCACAATATTGGTGTTGATAAATTCGTCAGGACCATGGATAGATCTATCCACGTGGGACTCGGCGGCAAAATGGACCAGGGTATCAATTTTGTGGTCTGTCAGCAGAGATTCCACAAGGGGCTGGTCCAGGATATTGCCGTGGACAAATTTAAACTTGGGATTTTTTTCAGCCGCTGATAAATTTCCCCTGTTACCGGCATAGGTCAATGCGTCTAAAACGACAATGCGATCCTGGGGGTATTTATTGAGCCAGTAATAGACAAAATTAGTGCCTATGAATCCTGCTCCGCCTGTTACTAAGATATTTTTCATAATTTAAATCTTTGTTGGCATTAAATCCGTTTTGAAGCGGATTGATATATTTCTTTGTCTCTTCTTGGGCCTACGGCTAAAACAAAAATAATTACTCGTTTATGAAACACCTGATAAACAACTCTAAAATCTCCGATTCTTAGTTTTCGAAAATTTCTAAGATTATTTGATAACGGGGCTCCAAATTGTTCGGGCGCCCGGGTGAGCTTTTCATCAATTGTCTGCACGATCCTTTTTGCGGCAGAGGGTCCCACGCTTTTCAGGTCATCATCCACATCTTTATGATAAATGATTTCCCAGCTCATTTTACATATTTAGCCATCATCTCTTTATGAGAGATGGTTTCTTCAGGATTGAAATTTTGAATTCTGGACAGCGCAAGGGATGTCAGCCGAAGATCTTCTATCTCTTCTTCCATTGCTTCATAGGATTCAAATGACATAAGGATTGCTTTGGGAGAATTATTCTTCAGGATGATCAATTTATCAATCTCCCCATTTTCAATGGAATTAAGTGTGGCTGCCGTTTTTTTTGAAAGCTGGGTAGAAGACAAATAGTTTTTTATCCGCATAATATTATCCTTATTATGGTTATAATTATACCAATAATAATCCTTATTATTCTCTATGTCAAATTACTTATCCACCCAAAAAGATCAGATGAACCCTTTCTGGCTGATGTAGAGCAAAACTTCCTGTGCGGCTTCGTCCGGGGTCAAGTCGGTTGTGTTGATTCTCAATTCCGGATTGGAAGGGTCTTCATAGGGGTCGTCAATGCCGGTAAAGCCTTTTAACAGCCCTGCCCTTGCCTTGGCGTACATCCCTTTTCGGTCTCTTTTTTCACATTCTGCGATGGGGGTGGACACGTGGACTTCAAAAAATCCGCCATGGGCTTCGATGGATTCCCTGATCTGATGCCTTGTTTTTTCATAGGGGGCGATGGGGGCGCAGATGGCGATGCCGCGGTTTTTGGTAATTTCCGAGGCCACAAATCCGATTCTTTTTACATTGATATCCCTGTGTTCCTTGGAAAAATTGAGTTCTGAAGACAGATTTCTTCGGACGATGTCTCCGTCAAGGAGGGTAACAGGCCTTGTTCCGATTTCAAGAAACCTTGAGTAAAGAACCTTGGCGATGGTGGATTTACCCGCACCTGAAAGCCCGGTGCAAAATATGGTCAGCCCCTGGTTTAACGGTGGAGGATAGGATTTTTGAAGTTCATGGATCACTTCTGGAAAGGTGGCCCAATCCGGAACTTTTTTGCCCGCCCGGATTCTTTTCTGGATGTCGGTTCCGGTAAAAGAAATGGTGTCTATTTTTTTGGGGACCTGGCTTGCAATCTTATATTCATCTTCAAAGGGAAGATAGACCATCTCTTCAAAGGTGATGGTCTCAACCCCCAGTTCCTTTGTGGCATTGCAGGCAAGTTGAGTTGCCTCATCATATTTATAGAAGGGTTTGTTATCAATATTATTGCCGGGGGAGGCATGGTCATGGCCTATTACAAAATGGGTGCAGCCAAAATTTTTCCCAATGATCATATGGAGAATGGCTTCCCTGGGACCTGCCATTCGCATGGCCAGGGGCAGCAGGTTGAGCACATAGGAGTCCGGAGGGTAATGGGCCGCAACTTTCTGGTAACAGCGCATGCGGGTAAAATGATCAAAATCTCCCGGTTTTGTGACCCCTGCGATTGGGAGAATCAAAAGATTTGCATGAGCTTTTTGCATGGCCTGGATGGTCATTTCAAACTGGGGCCGGTGAATGGGCTGACGGGTCTGGAACCCCACAATCTTCTTCCAGCCAAGCTTTGAAAAGGTCTCTTGCACTTCAGCCGGGGTTTTCCGGATCTGCTTAAAATCAGAGTGGATGGGAAGGCTCAGGGCCTGGATTTCACCACCGATATAATATTTACCGGATTTATTGTACAGGTAGTCAACACCGGGATGGGTTTTGTCCAGGGTATTATAAAGGCCTTGTGCTTCTTTTTCTATATCAAGGGGCCAGATATCCTCGATGGTCATGATGCCCAGAAGGAAGCCTTCCTGATCTCTCAGGGTGACCGATTGGCCAGTTTCAAGAGTGGCAGCAAGGTTTTCCGGGATATCAAGACAAATGGGAACCGGCCAGAGTTCTCCGGATTCAAGGCGCATGCGGTCCAGGACAGATTCGTAATCAATCTGTTTCATGAACCCTTTTAATGGCGAAAATACACCGGTGGCCAGCAGTTCAAAATCACAAATCTGCCGATCATTTAAAATCACATCCAACATGGAAGACGAAAGTTTTTTAAGAACAGGTTGCTGTTCTTCAGAAACAAGAAGATTAACCAATTGATCGGATTTCATTTTTCCCCCATATACATTCCATAAAGATAGCTCCGCCCCTTCGGTTACAAATGACAGTATACCGAAAAGCACAAAGGCTTTGACCATACACCGCGGGATGTTAGCCAAAGCCTTTGTGTCTGTCAATAGCAGGCTTTAAAAAGAAGGGTTTAAATCAGTTTAAAACATTGCGCAATCTCAATACCGAACACTCTGCATTTTTAACGATCTTCTGGGCACAATTTTGTGAAAATGCCTCATTAATCCTGCGCCGATGGTTGTGGTAAACCACAATCAGGTCTGCGCCCCATTTCTCGGCCATCTTCAAAATCTCTTCATAATGTTTTCCCACCATCACCTTGTGGGTAACCTTTGTGGCCCCCTGGCAGTTTTCTTCAATAAATTTTTCCAGGGACGCTTTAAAATGATTCCTGGCTTCGGTTTTTATCTCTTCGGTGACATAGGATGCGACGATGGGCATGGTAAAACCCGGCATCACACTGACAATCTTGATCTCGGCACCGCTCAGCGAGGCAAGTTCCGCTGCATTGTCATAGACAGCCTTGGAGGTCCTCGGATAATCGATGTCTATGGGAACCAGTATTTTATTAAACATGAGCTCTCTCCTATGGGGTTGATTTAAACTATTGCAAGTCGATTCCTGCGCCGTTTTTGGAGCCAATAAATCAGGGCCAGGAGCCCCAGACCGGGAATAAACATTAGCTGCTTGGGAGGTCTGTCTGCGGGTATTTTCACCAATAAAACCTCCTGGTCAAAATCCACCCCCATCTTTTCAGCCTTGCTGCCAAACACCACATTGTCCACCCAAACCTTTCCCTCTTCGGTTCGAACCTCAAACCCGATTTCATCCAGCCGTTCAACCCCGGTTTGACCATTACCAACCGTCAACATCATGGATTTGGTGTATTCTTTCCCCCTCATATTTTCCCCCTTGATTCTCAGACGAAGCAAGGAGCCCGGCTCCATGGTTTCAACCATCTGCACCAGTTCAACCCCGGGTTTTTCCACAAAGGGTGCATAAAACTTATCCCAGAAATATCCGGGTCGGAACAGGATAAAGGTCACCAGCAGCAGGGCAATGGTTTCATAGAACCGGCTCTTCACCAGGAAATAACCCTGGGTGGCAGCAGCAAATGCCAGCATCGCAATGACAGCTGTAACAACGACAATCACCAAGTGGTACCAGGTGCCGATACCGATCATCAGAAGCTCTGTGTTAAAAATAAACATAAAGGGCAGGATGGCAGTTCTGATATCATAGGTAAACCCCTGGATCCCGGTCCGGATGGGGTCCCCACCGGAGATGCCGGCAGCGGCAAATGCTGCCAACCCCACAGGCGGCGTATCGTCCGCCAGAATCCCGAAATAGAACACAAACAAATGAACCGCAATCAGAGGAACGATGAGCCCGTTCTGGGCCCCCAGATCCACAATTACCGGTGCCATCAGGGTGGACACCACAATATAATTGGCCGTGGTGGGAAGGCCCATGCCGAGGATCAGACTTATTATGGCAGTGAAAAACAGGATGAGCATCAGGTTACCGCCCGAAATAAACTCCACAAATTCGGTCATGACAAGACCAATGCCCGTGAGGGTAACGGTTCCCACCACAATACCTGCGGCAGCCGTGGCAACCCCGATGCCGATCATGTTTCGGCCGCCGGAAACAAGGCCGGTCACAAACTCATCAAAGCCGCGTTTGAAAGAAAATTCTTCTCCGCCAACCTTGCGGATAAACCCTTTCAAGGGCCGCTGGGTCAGCACAATGACAATGAGCAGCATGGTGGCCCAATAGGCGGACAAGGAGGGGGAAAGCCGTTCAACGGTCAAACACCACATGAGCACCACAATGGGGAGTAAAAAATAAAATCCTGCCTGGGCCGTGGATCCAAGATCCGGCAACTCATTGATGTCATGGGTGACCGGCAGTTCCGGGACCTTACAGGCAACCCAGAGCAAAACAAAATAGGAGACTGCCAAAAGCCCTGATACCGCATAGATGGTGGCGGATCCTGCAACGGTTTTTATCCAGCCAAGGCCGTAATAGGTTGCCCCGCCGATGATGATAATGGTCAGAATGGTCATGACAAAGGAGAGCAGTTTCTGGGCCAGGGTTTTGTTCACCCGGCGCGGCATGCCCTCAAGCCCCATTTTACAGGCTTCAAGGTGAACGATATAAACCAGGGCGATATAGGAGATAATGGCCGGCAAAAAAGCATGTTTGATTACCTCCACATAGGAGATACCCACATATTCCACCATGAGAAAGGCGGCCGCCCCCATGACCGGCGGGGTCAATTGACCATTGGTGGACGCGGCAACCTCAACGGCGCCCGCTTTTTCAGCCGAAAACCCGACCTTTTTCATCAATGGGATGGTAAAGGTTCCCGTGGTCACCACATTGGCGATGGAAGATCCTGACACAAGACCTGTCAGACCGGAGGAAACGACGGCTGCCTTGGCAGGCCCTCCCTTCATATGGCCCAAGCCTGCATAGGCCGTCCGAATAAAATAGTTGCCAGCCCCGGCGGATTCCAGGAGGGATCCAAACAGGACAAACATGAAAACCATGCCCGTGGAAACCCCCAGGGCCACCCCGTAAACCCCTTCAGTGGACAGCCAATAATGGTACATGCCCTTGGCAAGGCTTGCTCCTTTGTGGGCAATGACATCGGGCATATGGGGCCCGCCAAAGGTATAAATGATAAACACACAGGCCACCACCATGAGCGGAGGCCCAAGGGCCCTTCTGGTGGATTCCAGCAGGAGCACAAGTCCGATCACAGCCACCACCAGATCCAGGGTGGTGGGATCTCCGGGACGGTCAGACAGCTGCGCATAGAATATATACAAATAGGATGCACAAAAGGCGGCCACAAAAGCTAAAAACCAGTCCTGAAGTGGGATATAGTCCCTGGGAGAAGATTTGAACGAGGGGTAGGCCGTATAGGATAAAAACATGGCAAACGCCAGATGGATGGCCCTGGCTTCCGTAGCATTGAGAACAAAGATATTGAATATAAAAGGCAGGGGAGATGCATACCATAGCTGGAACAAGGTCCAGGCCAGGGGAACAAAGAAAAGGACTCGTTTAGGAATCGTGCCGACGGGATTTCGTGCGCCTGTATCCGCCTCGGCAATCATCTCCTGCAGGTCATCCGGAGATGCGGGTGCTGTATTTGCTTGGGTCATTGTGACGATTCCTCCATGGGGGAAAGGGTAACTTTAGTACGGACAATGCAAGTATTTCACCATAAAAACCGATAAAAGTGTGCGGCCAGAATAGCCGCACACTTTTAAGCGCTTACATCGGACAGGTCTTACATCAGTCCGGCTTCTTTGTAATATTTAACGGCACCGTCATGGAGGGGAGCTGACAGACCATCTTTGATCATTTCTTCTTTTTTCAGGTTTGCAAAGGCAGGATGCAGTTTTTTGAACTGGTCAAAATTTTCAAAAACCGCTTTTGTCACCTGGTAAATGATATCATTGGAAACCTTGGCAGAGGTAACAAAGGTAGCGCCCACACCAAAAGTTTTGGTATCGGTATCTGTTCCGCGATACATGCCGCCGGGGATAGTTGCCATTCTGTAATAGTCATTGTCACTCACCAGTTTATCAATCACAGGACCGTCCACCGTAACCATGACAGAGTCACAGGAAGTTGTGGCTTCTTTGATGGATCCTGACGGATGACCTACCGTGAATACAATGGCATCTATTTTATTGTCGCAAAGGGCTGTTGACTGTTCCGCAGATTTGAGCTCGGAGGCCAGTTTGAAATCATCCTTGGTCCAGCCCATGCCCTTCATGACGATTTCCATAGTACCGCGTTGTCCAGAACCGGGGTTACCGATGTTGACCCGTTTGCCTTTAAGGTCCATGAAATTTTTAATGCCGGAATCCGCTCTTGCGACTACGGTAAAGGGCTCGGGATGAACTGAAAAAATGGATCTTAAGTCTTTGTTGGGTCCTTTTTCTGAAAACTTGCTGGTGCCGTGATAGGCATGGTATTGCCAGTCTGACTGGGCAACCCCCATGTCCAGTTCGCCGGCTGCAATGGCATTGAGGTTATAAACAGATCCACCGGTACTTTCTACGGAGCAGCGGATACCATGTTCTTTTCGGCCTTTGTTCACAAGCCGTGCGATGGCGCCGCCCGTGGGATAATATACACCGGTCACACCGCCGGTGCCGATGGTGGCAAAGATCTGATCAGATGCCTGCACAGGTGCTGTTGCCAAAAAAAGACCCATTCCAAAAACTGCTGCAATAGCAATAACCAATAACTTTCTCATCCTAAAACCTCCAAAAAATTAAATATTAAAAAGTGTCGACCGCCATATAAAATATTAAAAAGCGCTCTTACGCCTGGCCCTCCCTTTTTTCCCATATATTAAAAAAACATACGAATTAAAATTACATATATCTTTCCATCAAATTTAGAACATTCTTTATTTCGACACCAATTTCATGGCCGTATGGTCCCAATGCCCATACCCTGCAACCTGACAAATACCCACCCCCTGTTGAATGGGTATGGTGGTTGCGTCAATTTGATCATTTGCTCAATTTTGAGGATTTCATCAATTCCATCTGAGCATATTTTTGGGTTAGAATCAACACAAAACCTACCCTTTTCGCCTTTTTTTGTAAACCTATTTATTTTATAGAATTTCCCCGGTTGTTTTTCCCTTAAAATAATTTTTTTTTTGCCTTATTTGCTCAAAGTTCTTATGGTAAATAACAAGCCATTGTTAAATTCGCCCATGGGCGGCGTTAAAAATTACCAAACCTTTGTTTAGACTCAGGTTCATTTGTTTAACCAAAAACCTGTCAGAATTTGAAGAATGTCATCCCTACATTTTTCCAAGGACCTCTATGAACCCCGTTATCAAAGCCTATATAAACGATAATCACCCCCAGATGTTTGACCTGCTCAAAGAACTGGTCTGTATCCAGAGCGGATCTTTGAACAAAAAGGGCATAGACCAGGTCGGAGAACGAATTGCGACTGAAATGGAAGCCATGGGATTTTCCTGTGAATTTCAAAAAGAGACAAAATACGGCAACCACCTCATTGCCAGAAGTCCCGACCCAAATAAATCGGGCCCAAACAAATCTGGCCTCAAAAAAAATGGCCCCCAAGGTACAGGCAATGACCAAAAAACAAATCAAGAAAAACGGCAAATCCTGATCACAGGGCACATGGACACGGTATTCCCAGTGGATACCGCCTTTAATTTTTATATGGAAGATAAAAACAGCTGTTTTGGGCCGGGGGTTGCCGATATGAAAGGTGGTCTTGTGGTGGGTATCTTTGCCCTCAAAGCCTTGTGCCACGCGAATCTGATGCACAAAAACCCCATCACTTTTATTTTTAATTCCGACGAGGAAATTGGTTCCCCTTCTTCCCGGGCCCTCATCAAAAGGGAAGCTGACAAAAGCCGCTTCGCCTATGTGCTTGAAGCCGGCGGCCTTGCAGGCGAAATTGTTACCGGCCGCAAGGGAAATATGTCCATCCGCCTTGGGGTGGAAGGCGAAGCAGGCCATGCTGCCTTTGCCGGCAAAGACAAAGCCAGCGCCATTCTGGAGCTGGCCCATAAAACCATTGCCATTGAAAAGCTCAATGACCCGGAACGAGGGATAAGTGCCAACGTTGGAACCGTTGAAGGGGGCCTGGGTCCCAACACCATTGCCCAGCACGCAAAGGCCGCCATTGATTTCAGATTTTTATCCGCTGGAGAAGATGAAATTTTAAAAGCAAAACTTGAAAAAATTGTTGCCTGCCAAACCATTCCCGGAACCCGTTCCCAGATGACCGTTACCAGCGGCCGTCCGGCCATGCCCCAGAACCCCGCCAACACAGAGTTTTTCAACCGAATAAAAATGATGGCCGATGAACTGAAAATTACGGTGAAACCTGAGCTGAGACAAGGGGTCTCCGATGCCAATATTATTGCCCTGGCAGGAATCCCCGTGATTGACGGATTGGGGCCCATCGGTGCAAAGGACCACAGTGAAGATGAGTACATCCAGAAATCAAGTCTTGCTGAAAGGGCCATCCTCTTTGGCAATATACTTGCCTGCATTGAATAGCCGGAACAATAGGGAGGATAGACGCGACCGAAACGAAATTAGTAAATAACCCGGGTGGTTTTGGCATCAAACAAATGCATTTCGTTGAGGTTAAGGCCCAGGGTTATATCCTCGTTCGACCTTAACATCTGTCTTCCTTCACTCCTGGACATGAGTCTTATTCCATTGATATCCACATGAAGATGGGTTTCATTGCCCAGGGGTTCAACCACCATGACGATCCCGGGAAATTTCCATTCTTCAGGAAGATTGGGTTGGGTATCCGCCGGCGTGATCTCTTCGGCGCGAAGGCCAAACACAACCGCCTGATCATGGGTCAAACTTGTGCCCTCTTTATCCGGAACGGGAATCTTGAGACCTGTTTCAAACAAAACAAAGGTAAGGTTCTCTTGTTTAAAAATTTTACCGTCAACAAGGTTCATGGGAGGCGTGCCGATGAATCCTGCAACAAAGGTATTTGCAGGATGCGAAAAAAGTTCAAGGGGGGTTCCCACCTGTTCGATGTATCCATCCTTGAGAACCACAATCCGATCCGCCAGGGTCATGGCTTCTACCTGGTCATGGGTCACATAAATCATGGTGGAATCAACCCGTTGGTGCAGCAATTTAATTTCGGCTCTCATCTGAATACGAAGCTTGGCATCCAGGTTTGACAAGGGTTCATCAAAGAGAAAAATTGAGGGTTTCCTGACCATGGCTCGTCCCATGGCAACCCGCTGGCGCTGTCCCCCGGAAAGTTCATGGGGTTTTCTGAGCAGGAAATCTTCAAGCCCGAGAATAGTGGCGACCTCTTCGACCCGCTGCCGAATTTCTTGCTTGGGTGTTTTGTTCAGCTTTAACCCAAAAGACATATTACCAAATACATTCATATGGGGGTACAGGGCATAGTTCTGAAACACCATGGCAAGGCCCCGATCCTTTGGTGCAATATCATTGACGATGGTATTATCGATTGAAATCGTGCCCTCGGATATTGTTTCAAGTCCCGCAATCATCCGAAGAACGGTAGATTTACCACATCCTGAGGGGCCCACAAGAACAATGAACTCCTTGTCCTTTACATCCAGATTAATGCCGTGGATCACCTGTGTTTTGCCATACTTTTTGATAATATTTTTTAATTTAAGCTCAGCCATGTCAATATCCTGATTCCTATTGTTTTTTAATAATTTTATGCCCATAAAACAACAATTATTACTATTATGCAAACCCTTTTCAAAATCAACTTAAAAAAGAGGATAAAAGTTCAGTTTAACCTTGACTCTTGGCCGATATCCGAATAAATCTGAGTTAACATGGTATGACTGATATATTGACACTTTTAATTTGGACTGTTCGATAGAAAAAGCCCTAACAATTTTATAAGGAGAAATATTAAATGAAACTCACGAAATCCTTTGTATTTTTAATCATTGCCCTATGTCTTGCATTGCCCGCATCGGTATTTGCTAAACCCATTACGATTAACTGGTGGCATGCCATGAGAAGCGCCCGGGGTGAAATCGTTGAAACAATGATCCAGGAGTTTAATGCCTCCCAGTCAGAATACAAAGTTGTCGGCACCAACAAAGGCAACTATGATGAAACAATGAATGCGGGAGTTGCAGCGTTCAGGGCAAAAAAACAACCCCATATGCTCCAGGTTTTTGAAGTGGGGACCCAGACCATGATGATGTCCGGAGCCGTTTATCCTGTTTACAAACTGATGAAGGACTCAGGATTTGACGTGGACTGGTCCCGGTATCTCCAGGCGGTCCTTTCCTATTATATGAATGCCGACGGGAATCTCATGTCCATGCCCTTTAATTCTTCCACACCGATTATGTATTACAACGTGGATATGTTTAAAAAAGCCGGCATTGCCCCTCTGTCAAAAACAGAACCCATCACCTGGGATGAACTGGGTGAAATCACAAAGAAAATTGTCAGTGCCAACATAGCTTCGGCCGGTATGGTTACAGCCTGGCAGTCCTGGACCCAAATTGAAAATTACAGCGCCATTCATAACATTCCCTTTGCCAGTAAAGCCAATGGATATGAAGGCCTTGACTGCGAGCTTGAAATTAATAACCCCATGGTGGTAAATCATATCACCCGGCTTAAATCCTGGGCTGATGACAATCGCTTCATGTATGGCGGACAAAAATACCAGGGTCCAAAATCCGAATTTATCGCCCAGAATGTAGCGGTTTACATTGATTCCATCAGCGGAATTGCCAAACTCAAAAAAGCGGTCAAGGATTTTAA
This sequence comes from Desulfoconvexum algidum, assembly GCF_055382125.1. Taxonomy (NCBI): domain Bacteria; kingdom Pseudomonadati; phylum Thermodesulfobacteriota; class Desulfobacteria; order Desulfobacterales; family Desulfobacteraceae; genus Desulfoconvexum; species Desulfoconvexum algidum. The sequence continues at coordinate 3,515,729 of NZ_AP042394.1, forward strand.
ATGGGATGCGGCTCCGCTTCCGGTTGAGGCAAACACCAAAAAATTACAGAACTCTATCATTGGCGGTGCCTCCATATGGGTCCTCAATGGACATTCAGATGCTGAATATAAGGGAGTTGCCACTTTCTTAAAATTCCTATCCAGTAATAAGATGCAAGAATACTGGCACAAGGAAACCGGATATTTCCCCATCACCATTGACGCCTATGAAAGTTTGAAATCCAAGGGCTATTATGATAAAAACCCCCTCCAGGAAGTGGGCATCCATCAGCTCAACCGTGCCATCCCTACCAAAATATCAAGGGGACTGCGCCTGGGTTACTTTGTTCAGATCAGAAACATTATCAATGAGGAACTCGAGCAGGTCTGGAATGGAAAAAAATCTCCCCAGGAAGCAATGGATAGTGCTGCCGCCAGAAGCAACATCCAGTTGAGAACCTTTGAAAAAACCTATGAATAAATAAGATGTGCAGGGAGTCGGGTAATTTGTCTGATCTTTTTACCCGGCTCCTTTTTTAGTCATGCCCTACATAACATCCGGATAAACAAACACTGAGCCCATGATAAAACGGTCTTTCTTTAAATCAAAATATTTGCCCTATCTGCTGATTTTACCCCAGATGGTCGTGACCCTGACTTTTTTCTATTGGCCGGCCATCCAAGGTATTATCCAGTCTTTTCTTCTCAGTGATCCCTTTGGAAGAAAATCCACCTTTGTATGGTTTTATAATTATCGTGAATTGTTTACAGACCCCCTCTATCTGAAATCAATTTTCATCACCTGTACCTTCAGCATTGCTGTTGCCGCTGTCTCCCTATCCCTGGGACTTTTCATTGCCACCATGGCCAACAGGGCACTGAAAGCAACGGCATTGATAAGAACCCTGCTTATTTGGCCCTATGCGGTTGCACCGGCCATCTCGGGTATCATGTGGCTTTTTTTGCTCCATCCTTCCTATGGGGTTGTTGCTTTAGGCATTAAAAACTGGATGGGGATTGACTGGAATCCGGTTCTTTACGGAAATGATGCCATGGTAATGATCGTCATGGCCAGTGCCTGGAAGCAGATCAGTTATAATTTTGTATTTTTCATGGCAGGACTCCAGGCTGTTCCCAAGTCCTTGATAGAAGCTGCCGCCATTGACGGCGCCAGCCCCTTGAAACGATTCTGGTTCATTACATTCCCTTTGTTGTCTCCGACCTTCTTTTTTTTAACGGTGATGAATATTATTTATTCTTTTTTTGAAACATTTGGTATTATTCACACCGTGACCCAGGGAGGACCCGGCGGTTCCACTAATATTCTGGTCTACAAGGTTTACCAGGATGGATTTGTGGGCTTAAATCTAGGATCTTCAGCAGCCCAGTCCGTTGTGCTCATGACCCTGATCATTGTTATCACCTTTCTTCAATTCAGGTTTGTTGAAAAAAAGGTACAATATGGTGGATAAGACTTATGGTTGAAAAAACCCCCTTACTTGATTTTTTTACTTATACATTTTTAATACTGGGAATATTCATTGTAGGATTCCCCATTCTTTATAGCCTGATCGCAGCGACCCTGCCCCTGGAAGAGGTATCCAGGGTCCCCATGCCTATGATCCCGGGAGACCAGTTTTTTGTCAATATGCACGAAGCCTGGACAAGGGGACATCTGGGAACCCAGATCTTAAATTCCTTTATCATGGCATCGGGTATCACCCTGGGCAAAATTGCCGTGTCCATGATCGGGGCCTTTTCCATTGTTTATTTTGATTATAAATTCAGGGTGTTTGCCTTTGCATCGGTTTTCTGCACATTGATGCTCCCGGTGGAGGTCAGAATACTTCCCACCTACGAGATGGCGGCAAATGTGCTTGCCCCCCTCCAGGCTCTGTGGGATCTTCTGCACTTGAACGGCCTTGCATCCTGGGTCAGCGGCCATGACATCGTGGTCAGTTTAAACTGGAGCCTGCTCGACAGTTATACAGGCCTTGTCCTTCCCCTGGTTGCATCGGCAACCTGCACTTTTTTATTCCGTCAATTTTTCCTGACTATTCCCGAAGAACTGTGTGAGGCAGCAAAATTAGACGGGGCCTCCCCCATGATGTTTTTCAGGAAAATTCTTTTGCCCTTGTCAAAAACCAATATTGCCGCCCTTGTGGTCATTGAATTTGTATATGGGTATAACCAATACCTCTGGCCCCTGTTGGTGACGACTAATCCCAAAATGACAACGGCTGTTATTGGTCTTCAAAATCTCATCCCCCAGGCTGACGATCTTCCCGAATGGAATATTGCCCTGGGAGCTGCCCTCCTTGTCATGCTGCCCCCTGTTCTGGTGGTCCTGTTCATGCAAAGATGGTTTGTAAAAGGCCTGATAGAAAAAGAAAAATAGAATGAAACCCCTGGAAGAATTCCCCAAAGAAAAACGGTCTGCCATAGCCTATGTACTCACGGACATAGATGATACCATTACCCTTGAAGGCCGAATACCGGCAGTGGCTTTCCAGGCCATGGAAACCCTTAAAAATGCCGGGATCTGCGTTATTCCCGTTACGGGCCGGCCCGGCGGATGGTGCGATCATATTGCCAGAATGTGGCCGATTCACGGAGTTGTGGGTGAAAACGGGGCATTTTATTTTGTCTATGACGCCGTAAATAAACGAATGATCCGCAGGTATTTTAAAACAGATCTGGAAAGGCAAGCGGATCAAATAAAACTGACCGCCCTGGGACAAAAAATTCTCACCGCCGTTCCCGGTTGTGTTATCTCGGCGGACCAGGCTTATAGGGAAGCAGACCTTGCTATTGATTTTGCCGAAGATGTCCCGTCTCTTCACCAGAATGATATTAAGGCCATTGTGGATATTTTTGAACGACACAATGCAACGGCCAAGATCAGCTCAATCCATGTAAACGGCTGGTTCGGGGCCTATGATAAACTGACCATGACAAAACTTTTGTTCAAAGAAATATTTAAAACAGATCTGGATACCATCAAGGAAAAGGTTGTTTTTGTGGGAGACTCTCTCAATGACGAACCCATGTTTGAATATTTCCCCAATGCCGTAGGGGTTGCCAATGTGCAAGATTGCTGTGACAAGCTTGTTTTCAAACCTGCCTGGATCACAACGTCAAAGGGAGGACTTGGATTTTCGGAACTTGCAAACTGCCTTGTTCCCTAAGCTCCTTTCCTCCCATCAGCCTTTCCTCCCATCAGAGTTCGGTTCCCACGCCTAATCGGTTTTTAAGACAGACAAAAAAGCCGACTGGGGAATCTCAACCGATCCCACCATTTTCATGCGTTTTTTCCCTTTTTTCTGTTTTTCCAAAAGCTTTCGTTTTCTGGAGATATCCCCGCCGTAGCACTTGGCCGTCACATCCTTTCTAAAGGCGGAAATGGTTTCCCTGGCAACAATTTTGCCGCCAATGGCCGCCTGAATAGGAATTTTAAACTGCTGCCGCGGGATTTCCTCCCTTAGTTTTTTGCAGGCAGTCCTGCCCCTTGCTTCCGCCTTGTCTCTGTGAATGAGTTGGGAGAGTGCATCCACCCGTTCACTATTGATGAGGAAATCAAGCTTGACAAGATCAGTGTCCTGGTATCCAGCAATCTCATAGTCAAAGGACCCGTACCCCTGGGTGACACTCTTGAGCCGGTCATAAAATTCGTACACCACTTCGGCCAGGGGGAGTTCAAATTTCATTTCCAGACGGTTGGAGGTCAGGTATTGGTAATTTTTACTGACCCCTCGGAACTCATGGCACACCTGCATCACGTTGCCCATGTATTTGTCCGGGACAATGATGGAGGCATTGATAAAGGGTTCACGGGTTCTGGTAATCTCAGCGGGATCCGGATAGGCCGTTGGGTTGTCAATTATTTTGACCTCTCCGCTGGTATAAGTGATCTCATACTGAACCGAAGGCGAGGTTAAGATCAGGGAAACGTCATATTCACGTTCCAGCCGTTCCTGAACGACCTCCAAATGCAGCAGTCCCAGAAAGCCGCAGCGATAGCCAAACCCCAAGGCCGCGGAACTGTCTTTTTGATAAATCAGGGAGGCATCATTGAGTTTAAGTTTTTCCAGGGCTGCGGTGAGTTCTTCATAATCGTCTGCGGCTACAGGATACATGGAAGAGAATACCACGGGGGTGGGCTCTCTGAATCCGCCCATGGCCTTGTCACAGGGAAGGTTGGGCATGGTCACGGTGTCACCGATCTTTACATCGCTGATATTTTTAATACCGGCAATAAAATATCCCACCTGCCCTGCCATGAGGTGATCCTGGGGAATTCTTTTGATCTGAGATATTCCCACCTCTTCCACCTTGTACTCGGAGTTGTTGGACATGAACCGGATTTTGTCACCCTTTTTGATGGTGCCGTCAAAGATCCTGAAATGAACAACAGTACCCCTGAAGGCATCGTAGTGGGAATCAAAGATCAGGGCCTTAAAGTTGCCGGTACCTTCTGAAACAGGGGCGGGAATTCCCTCCACAACCGCCTGGAAAATTTTGTCCACACCAATACCGGTCTTGGCCGATACCGGGAGGGCTTCATCGGGATCCAATCCCAGGTCTTCTTCTATCTGATCCCTGGCCCACTCGATCTGAGCTGATGGCAGATCAATCTTATTAATAATGGGAATAATCTTAAGGTCATGCTCCATGGCAAGATATAAGTTGGCAAGGGTCTGGGCCTCAACTCCCTGGGTGGCATCCACGATAATCAAGGCGCCCTCACAGGCAGCAAGGGCACGCGAAACCTCATAGGAAAAATCCACATGGCCCGGGGTATCAATGAGGTTCAGCAAATACTGGGTACCGTCGGGGGAGGTATAGGGAAGGGAGACGGTCTGGGACTTGATGGTGATCCCCCGTTCCCGCTCAATATCCATGGAATCTAAAATCTGCTCTTTCATATCCCTGTCGGAAATAATTCCGGACAACTGGATCATCCGGTCGGACAGGGTGGACTTACCATGGTCAATGTGGGCAATAATACTAAAATTTCTAATATTTTTTTTATCTAACTTCAATTGGGCTCCGCACTTAAGAGTTGACAAATTACATCTATCTCGCTAAATTTTATTCTTATACTTTTATCAAGTGAGGCCAAAAGTGTCAAGATAAGCTCGCTTGTGTCTAATCATTTCCAGGAGAAAAAAGCCATGACCTACGCTATTCTGATAGTGGATGATGATATTGCCATCAAAGAATCGGTAGAAGAATACCTTAAAATACTCTCCTATGAGGTTAAAAGCGCACACAATGCCAAGAGCGCATTGACCCTCCTGGAAACATTTCATGCCGATATGGTGCTCACCGATATCATGATGCAGGGTATGGATGGACTTGAACTGACCAAAAAGATCAAGGCAAAATTTGATGTTGATGTCATGGTGATGACCGGTTACAGCGCCGACTATTCCTATGAAGAAGCGGTACAGGCAGGTGCCAGCGATTTTATTTTTAAACCCTTCCGGTTTGAAGAACTGGACTTAAGAATCAAGCGGGTGCTGCGGGAGGCTGAATTTAGAAAAGAACGATCCCTCCTGCTCAAGGAAATGGAACAACTTGCCATCACCGATGGCCTGACAGGACTCTATAATTCCCGGCAGTTTTTCCATCAGATCAAACAGGAAATAAAACGCTATGACCGGTATTCTCGAGCACTCTCCATGATGATCCTGGACATTGATTTTTTCAAACACTACAACGATACCTGGGGCCACCTGGAAGGGGACAAGGTCTTGATGCGTATCGGCAGTATTATTAACGCCTGTATGCGGTCCATGGATACGGCCTATCGCTACGGCGGAGAAGAATTTGCCATTCTCCTGCCGGAAACCGATCTTAAAATGGCCTGCGTGGTCGGGGCCAGGATAAAAGATAAAATTGCAACTGAAATCTTTCGGCCGGAACCGGGGGAAACCCAGTCAGTGACGGTGAGCATCGGGGCCAGCGAACTTGTGGACGGGGAAGATTTCACAGCGTTTATAAAACGCACGGACAAGGCCATGTACAAATCCAAGCAAACCGGACGAAATAAACTAACCTATTCCTGAATCGGATCTATACCGGATTGATCCGCATGCTCAGGTCAACGGACCGGGCCTGGTGGGTTAAGGCGCCACAGGAAATAACATCCACTCCCGTGGCGGCAATGGCATTGAGTGTAGACAGGCTCACATTTCCCGAGGCTTCCACAATTGCCCTGCCCCCTATATAGACCACAGCAGCTTTCATGGCATCAAGGTCCATATTATCCAGCATGATCACCTCGGCATCGGCGGCAATGGCTTTCCTCACCTCTTCCATGTTGGAAACCTCCACCTCTATTTTCATCAAATGGGAGGCTCTGGCCCTTACTGCCCGTACCGCATTTTCAATCCCGCCGGCCACGGCAATGTGATTGTCCTTGATCAAGATACCGTCGTAGAGGGAGTAACGATGGTTGAATCCCCCCCCGGCTCTCACCGCTTCCTTTTCAAGAATGCGAAACCCCGGGGTGGTCTTTCTCGTATCCGTGAGCCTGACCTTTGGGTTTGAAAGCGTTTCAACAAAGGTTCGGGTCAGGGTGGCAATGCCGGAAAGCCGCTGCAAAAAGTTCAGGGCCACCCGCTCCCCCTTGAGCAGACACAGAAGATCCCCATCAGCCTCAAAAATAACCTCGCCTTTTTGAACCACCTCCCCGTCCTTGAAAGCGCTGGTACAGACAATGGAAGGATTGAGCAGGGCAAAGACCTTTACGGCAACCCCAATTCCCGCAAGGACCAGGGATTCTTTGGCAATAATCACCCCTTTCCCATTGCGGGGGCTAGGTAAAATACTCTCGGTGGTAATATCCCCGAGCCCTGAATCTTCAAACAGGGCCAATTGGATAATCTGTTCTGTCATGTCCATGATGATCACTTCATTTTTTTAATTCGTTCAAGGTTGGCCGCAATTTTTTCATTTTTTTCCTCAAGGCCTGCGTGCACGGTCTTTACCTTGGCAATGACCTCATCGGGTGCTTTATCAAGAAAGCTCTCGTTGTTCAATCGTTTTTGGACCCCCAGCAGTTCCTTGGTATTTTTTTCCAGCTCTTTTTCCAGGCGCTTAATTTCCTTTTCAAAATCAATCACCCCTTCCAAAGAAACAAAGCAGGTGGTATTGCCGGTCACGCAGGTGGCACAAGAAGAGGGAATACTGGCAGAATCACTGAAATAAAAGCTTTCCAGAGTGGCCAGGTTGACAATCACGGATTTATTTTCCGCAATGACAATCTTTTCCTGTTCATCTTCCGTGTTGGCAAGCACCTTGATCTTCATGGAGGGCTGGATGTTCATTTCACTTCTGATATTTCGGATATCGGAAATAAGCCCGAATACAAAGCTCATCTGTTGTTCAACGGTCTCATTGCGTGTGGCGTCATAGATAGCCTGGTCATAGGGGAAAGAGGCCTTCATGATGGACCCGGTAGTGGCCGGCAAAATGCTGTAAATCTCCTCGGTCACAAAGGGCATAAACGGATGCAGCATCACCAGGATGTCTTCCAAAACCTTTGACAATACGGCTCTGACCGTATCCCTTCGTTGAACACCCTCTTTTTCATAAAGCGCGGGCTTTGCCGTTTCAATAAACCTGTCGCAGAATTCATGCCATACAAATTGGTAAGCAGCAGATGCCGCTTCATTAAATTTATAATTTTCAATGCCCTGCTTTACGGCAAGGGCAGTGGCGGCAGACCGGGAAAGTATCCAGCGTTCAGGCAGCGACAGTTTGTCAGGATCAATGACAATATTTTTCTCGGTAATATGCATGAGGGCAAACCGGGAGGCATTCCAAAGCTTGTTCACAAAGTTGCGGTATCCTTCCACCCTGTCTGCGGACATCTTCACGTCCCGCCCCTGGGCAGCAAAAGCGGCCAGGGTGAATCTAAAGGCATCTGCTCCGTATTCATCAATCACCTTCAAAGGATCAATGACATTGCCCTTGGACTTGCTCATTTTCTTTCCATGTTCATCCCTGACCAGGGCATGGATATAGACATCTTCAAAGGGGATCTCGTCATCCATGAAATGGATGCCCATCATCATCATCCTTGCCACCCAGAAAAAGAGGATATCAAAGCCTGTCACCAACACATTGGTGGGATAAAATGTTTTTAACAGTTCTGTATTTTGGGGCCATCCCATGGTGGAAAAAGGCCAGAGTGCACTGGAAAACCAGGTATCCAACACATCTGTTTCCTGAACAATTTCCTTTGAACCGCAGGTGGGGCAGGCAGTGGGATCGATTTCTTCGACAATGACGGCCTTGCAATCAGGACACTTCCACACCGGAATTCGATGCCCCCACCAGATCTGGCGGGAAATACACCAGTCCCGAATGTTGTCCATCCAGTCAAAATAGGTTTTGTTCCAGGTCTCGGGAATGATTCGGGTCCGACCGCTGCGGACAGCTTCAGACGCTTTTTCAGCAAGCGGTGCCACCTTTACAAACCATTGCTTTGAGATAGAGGGCTCCACATCGGTATGGCACCGATAGCAATTGCCCACACTGTGTTTTATGGGTTCTTTTTTCTCCAGCAGTCCCAGTTCAGCCAGGGCTTCCACGGCCTGCTTCCGGCATTCAAACCGGTCCAATCCTTCAAATTTACCGGCCGGGGGCAACATGCACCCGCCATCATCAATGACCTTTAGTTTTTCAAGCCCGTGCTTTTCCCCCAGGTTAAAGTCGTTGGGATCATGGGCCGGAGTAACCTTAAGAGCGCCGGTGCCCACCTGGGTGTCCACATACTCATCCCGGATAATGGGAATCATCCGGTTGGTCAGGGGCAGCATCACATGGGTCTCTGTGAGATCTGCAAACCTCGGGTCATTAGGATTTACGGCAACCGCCGTGTCGCCAAACATGGTTTCAGGCCGGGTGGTAGCAACGGTGAGTCCCTTTTTTTGATCCTTGAAGGGATAGCGGATATAATACATATACGAGTCCTTGTCCTCGTATTCCACTTCAAGATCGGCAAGAGCCGTGCGACACCGGGGGCACCAATTGATGATATACTGGCCTTGGTAAATCAACCCTTCCTTATAAAGCCGGACAAACACCTTGCGGACGGCATCGGAAAGGCCTGCATCCATGGTAAACCGTTCCCGGTCCCAATCACAGGAAGCCCCAAGGCGTTTAAGCTGATTGATAATAGCGCCGCCTGATTTTTCACGCCAGCGCCAGACCTCTTCAATAAATTCTTCCCGGCCCAGCTGATCCCGGGTCTTGCCACGGGCAGCCAAATCCCTTTCAACCACATTCTGGGTGGCAATACCGGCATGATCTGTTCCCGGCATCCAAAGAACATTGTATCCCAAAAGCCGCCGGTAGCGGCACATGATATCCTGGATCACATTGTTTAACGCATGGCCCATGTGCAGGACACCCGTAACATTGGGCGGCGGTATAACGATTGAAAATGCTGGCTTATCGCTCGTATCTTCTGCCTTGAAAAATCCGTTATCAAGCCAGTATGTATACCATTTTTCTTCGATGCCCTTTGGCTCATATCCTTTATTCAGAGAATCCGAACCCATATTTTAACTCCTCAAACCCATATTAATGAAAAAGGGGACTCTGTTATGAATCCCCAAGACCTTATTTAATTTATATCCTATGTAAACTCAGGAAATAGATATCTCGTCAAGATCGTTTTGCAGCCGTTTTCGAATGTCCACAATCTCTCGTTCAAGAACTTTTTCCATAACTTCAAGAAGACTCTTTTCAATTATCTTTGCAAATTTCTTTTCAATCACCCGCTCAAGGGCAGCATCCACCTGCTCCTGGGTGACGGTGGGTTCAATATCAGTCACAGGTGCCCCTGAGACAAGTGGCCCGGAAACGGATTCATCAGAGACAGGCACAATTGGCAGAATCGGTTCTGATATCTCATTGTCCTGTTTTGAAACCTTTGCAATGGTTTCATCCAGATCAAGATCAAAATCCAGGTCCCCGTCGTCGAACAGACCATTGTTGTCTGTTTTGGCCGGATCGGTATCAAAATCCAGGTCCAGATAATCTTCTCTGGTCCCCTCAACTTGGGTATCAATATCAGTGAGTTCAATCACCTCCTGGCCTGGCGCATCGGAAAAATCTTCTTCAACCACCTGTGTCAGTTCGATAATCCCATCATCTTGTCCTGTGCTATCTACCATAAATCCCCCGCTGTTATCCTGATAAGCATATCATACCCATTATCCATGGCGGTAAAAAACTATCAAAGAGTAAAGAAAGTGTCAACAAATTAAAACCTAAGGAAAAAATGGTTTACGAGGAACACTGTGAACATATATTTGTTGCCCGACCATAATTTGGGCCATGGTCACGCAGGGTGCATACCTTCTATATCCTTTAAACCAAAGGACACAGACACGTGGGATATCCATTGTATTTTCCTGTGGAATCCCGTATTTTATCAAAAAATACTTACGCCAAGGAAACAATCATGACCCAACAAACCATACCCTATGCCAAACAATGGGTGACCCAGGATGATATTGACACGGTTTGTAAACTCCTTTCATCTGCCAATTGTATCGAATTTTGCGGCGGGAAAACCGATTTTATTGATATTGATACGGCAAGCCTTTGCATGTCACCGGACAAACTTGAAATCTATTGCCGGGAAAAGGCAGTGCCCCGGGTGGTAATTCCCGTTGACTTTTCAGGTCTTGCCGCAGATCTTCCCCGGTTCAAACCCCTTTCCAAAAAATATGGTTTTGCCATCATTGAAGATGCGGCCCATGCCAGTGATGAGCCCTGGTACTATGAGATGGAAACCCTGGGCTACAACTATCGCCACACTGATTTCCAATGTGCACTGGCACTGTCCCAGCTCACGCGCCTGCCCCTATACCCCGCCATGAACGATGCCCAGGTCCAAAGGGTCATTGAAGCGGTATTGGAAAATTTATAACCCTCCAGGATCTTTACCCTTAAACGGCTGACATACCATAAAGGCTATAAATAATGCAAAAGTTCATACTCCCACCAGAGTGCATTGACAACCAAACAGCGGTTATTACTGGCCAAGACGCCAAGCATATTTACAAGGTTCTCAGACTCAAGCCCAAGGACCCTATCCACCTGACCAATGGAAAAGGGACGGACTATGACGCCCATGTTCTAACCATAGGCCCAGGAAAGGTCGAAGTGTGCCTGACAGAAGAACACCCCTCCACAACCGAGTCCAGTCTCCGCCTGACAGTCTGCTGCGGCATGCTCAAGGATAAAAAAATGGATCTGGTGATCAAACACTTAACCCAGCTTGGCATTGTGGAATGGATCCCCTTTTTCTGTGAACGTTCCATTCCAACGCCTGATTCAAACCGGCTCCTGAAAAGGTCAGACCGCTGGCATACCATTGCCAAAGAATCCATTAAACAATGCAGACGGAGCTGTCTTGTCTCCATTTCTGAACCTAAAAAGTTCCAGGATGTTCTTGAACTATCGGACAGCTTCCAGCAAAAAATTGCCTTCTGGGAAAAATCAAACCATCCCCTCACCCAACTCCCCCCTGCCCCCTCAGACAGCCGGGTTATCATTCTCATTGGACCGGAAGGCGGATTCACAGACACGGAAATAAGCCTTGCCCGGAGAAAAGGGTTTAAAGCCTATTCCCTGGGGCCCAGAATCCTGAGGGCTGAAACCGCTGCTATTTGTGCCACCACTTTAATTCAGCACCTTTTGGGAGATATATAAAAATTTTAACAGAGAAACCCATTTTCCCCTTGACATAATTTTTTAAAAAACATATAAAGCCCGTGTTGTTTGAGCCCAGGTAGCTCAGTCGGTAGAGCAGGGGACTGAAAATCCCCGTGTCAGCAGTTCAATTCTGTTCCTGGGCACCAAATTAAAAAGGGCTTTCAGTGATATTCACTGAAAGCCCTTTTTTGTTGGACCCAAGTTTTGTACAAACCTTGTACAAAACAAAGATTCTCTTTTAAATTTTCAACTCCTTAAACTCAGCTCAACCACTTCCAGTATTGACTCCTGCCCATTTCCCCCAAGCACTATCTATCAAAACATCCAATTGTTCAAGGTTGGCTTGTATAGCCCTACATAGATCCTGATAAATTGTTAAGGGCCCATATCCCTTTTCGTGGGTTGAAAGGATTGGCTTATATGCGGTTGAGACCGATTCAACCATTCCACCCATTAATTTCCCCAGTTTTCTTGGCCGTATTTTCAAATCTTTGGCAAACAAAATAAAAGAGTGCTCTTTGATTCGGTCATACCTGAATGTTTGTCGATTGCCATGGCAAATTTGGCTTGCAGGTTAGGGGGTATACTTGTGTAGAAACAAGATCATAAAAAGGTACCATTTCAATCTCCTGCGCATGGATAATTAAAAAATTTTTCCCATGAGCAGCATGGTTACCGATTAGATAATTGAATGCCATGATCAAGACAAAGTTTTTTCGAATATCAAAACCTTGATCCGATAAATATTTATCAACTAATTCTCGGCATTGAGCAAAACCAGGGCCTCCTTTTTCCTGATATTTCCTATTCAATGTCATAAACTTAACGGCAAGGTTTATAATTCATGTAATGTTCGCGCTTGTTCACCTTGTGGTTTCGTTCGAATTTCCGTCCTGGCCGGATGGGTTCAGTCGCATATATGAAAACCGCATAAATTTGTTGAATTAACTGCGCTATTTTTTCAGCAGGTCTTTTGAAAAGTAAAAATAGCGTATCTTTGGACTTTGAAATGGCTTGAGTCATATTTAATTGTTGTTCCTGCTTGTCCTCTTCCCTTGTTTGTTTAAGAGTTTCTTGGGCTGGTGAAGCAAGAACCCAAATAAGATTTTTAGTGAAGACCTTCGAATGGAAATCTTGATAAACCGATAGTGAAGATTCCCCTGAGAAGTTTCCGACTTGAATGCGCTCCTTCATAAACAAATAATCAACTTCTACCGGCCAGCGTAGATGGTATAAATCTTTGAATATTTCTTGCGGAAATTTTTTTTCATCGGTTAGTGATGTGATAAGAACTTCAATTTGGCCGGTTTCAAGCTCAACACGGATGAGACGTAAGCGTAAAGGCAATATATCAAGCCCCATCTCCAGGCATTCTTTTTTTGATTGATTCGAAGCATGTAGATTTACAATAGTTTCGTTTGATCCCGATTCGATAAAGCTTTGTACTATTTTCCATTGTTTGGAAATCCTGGCACAAAAATTTCCACCACGCGATATTATCAGATTAAAAATCCAATATGCAGGATATCCCCGATCCAAGAGTAACAAATCGTTTGGCATCAAATTAAGCATGTGTTGGTGTAATAATTCTCTTTCACCGACATGGTAGGGGCTGATAATAGCATCAACAGATATTCTATTTAGAACATCAAACATTTGTGATACGCGTGCCATAGGAACCTCGGAGCCCTTATTTGGTTGCATCACACCAAAATGATCTCTTATATCGTTATATTTAAATAATTTGAGAGTCGAACCATCTATCCCGAAAAGATTGAATCCGTGCCATGTTTTGACACTTTTGAAATGTTTGTAGAAAAATTCGGATAGGTGCTGGTTCAATTCAACAAAAGCAGAATATTCAAGCTTCTTACGTGCAAGACATAATGCCATTTTGGAGACCACTGCAACAGCGACATCTAATTTAAACAAGGCCTTAAAAAAATGGTCTAACTCATCTTGATATGATCCTTTCGGCAAGTTTATGAAATAAAGAAAAAGTATTTGAAAGGTGAGCAGTCGTTTGCGTATAAAGTCTTTTGGAGATCTTTTGTGTCGATTAACAAAATCTTGAGAATAGAGAATTTTTTTAAGAAATTCGATCAACTCGGCACATGTCTTGAAATGCATGTCCCATGCCAAACATTGTTTTTTCTTTTAATTTTTTTGACATTTTTTCTCCTTATTTTATGATGTTAGATTCTCCAATAGTATTTGCATATTATACCATAAAAAGTAATAAAATCAAATTCTTATTGAACTCCATAGGAAGCGATCTTAACTTTATGACATTGATTTCCTATTAACTGGAACGCCCATAGCCTGACAAAAATCTTCTTGATGAACTCGAATGATAGTATTATTAACTTTCTTTCTATCATATCGTTCAATGGCAAATATCTTTTTTATCAAATCGATGATTGAATGCCAGGATAGAACGAGCATCGCTTTCCGGAAGAAGATTTTCAAAAAATACAGTGCTGACCCCGGGGTACTGTTTTTCTTTCCGGCAAGGCAATGAGACAGATATTGAGTGCCCAATTTTTCGAACCAATTTTCAGAATATTGAAATTAAACCCTTCCTCTTCTATGGAGACTCAGCATACCAACAATTTGCTTGTTCCAATAAACCAATAGCCTGTTCATTTATTTTTTCCAATTGCCCCCCACCCTCCTCTAAATGGTGAACCATCAAAAAAAACCTGATAAATCGCACTCATTTCCTCTGATTCTTTGATAAAAACCCGTCCCATAGCTTTGATCAATAGTCGGTATTGTTTTTGTTGTTAAATAAATCTGAAAACCAAATAATAGGATTAGATCAAAGACTTTCGCCATTTGCACAGTTTCTTTGCCCCACTCAACATCGGTAATAAATTTAATACTTGTCCCTGTCATATCAGCCAAATTTTCCTGGGTCACTTGACTTTTTTTTGGACATATTTGATTGCTTTTCCCATATATTTGGGCAGGTGTACACGATAGAGATATTGTATTTCAGACACACGATAAGCTCCTTTATTTTTACCGTACGGTGAAAAAATGGGTTTGTCGAGAAAACATATCCGAACGGTTAAATAAATGCGTACAACAGCATGCTTAAACGTCCGGTTATGGAGTACCACAGAATATCATACTACAAAATCCGAGCAATTTTAAATTTTGACAGGGCTGACCTATTTTGTGCCAACAAAAAAATAGCAGGTCACACAAAACTGTATAATTGCCTGACGAATAAAGAAAAGCAGGTTGACAAACAACGACCTAAGCGCGTATTTAAACTATGATGCGTAAGCGTTCCCTAACACATATGTTGCATCGACTATGGAGACAAGAAATAATGCTCAAAAGTAGAGGCGATTGTGTATAAAAATCAAACTATTTGTGTAATTGTTCCAGCATATAATGAGGCAACTCAGATCGGAGGCGTCATTGAAACCATGCCCGCCTTTGTCGATGCCATTATGGTAGTTGATGATGCCAGTGCAGATGAAACTATTAATGTGGTAAAAAAATACCAACAAAAAATAGAGGCCCTTTTTTTGATAGAACATCCGACTAATCAGGGATGCGGCGGTGCCTTGGTCAGCGGGTACAAATGGGCTGAAAAGAATGCTTATGATATCATCGTCCGAATGGATGGAGATGGTCAGATGAATCCCGATGATCTTGAGGCCCTGTTAGACCCAATTGTTCAAGGAAAAGCAGATTATTCAAAAGGAAACCGTTTTTTTTCAGGAAAAGCTTACCAAATAATGCCCAAAATAAGGTTTTTTGGAACAGCCTTCTTATCTCTTTTAACAAAAATAGTTTCAGGCTATTGGCATTTATCAGATTTCCAGTCCGGTTTTACCGCAATCAGTAAAAAAGCGCTTGCTGCCATAGATTGGACAAAAATGTATAAACGATATGGACAACCCAATGATCAGCTTATTTTGTTGAATGTCCATGACTTCAAAGTGGCAGATGTACCGGTTGACCCCATTTATCAGGTGGGAGAAGTCTCAGGTATCAAGATCAAAAAAATTATTTTTACCTTAGGCTGGCTGTTAATTAAGCGTTTCTTCTGGCGCCTCAAAGAAAAATACATCATCAGAGATTTTCATCCCCTTGTCTTTTTTTATGGCCTCGGTATCTTTTTGTTTTGCCTGTCCTCATTGTTATTCTTTCGTGTATTTTATATTTGGATTGTAATCACACATATTCCGGCCATTAATGCCTTGGCTGCATTTTCATCTTTTTTGGGGGCCGCTCAATTTTCGTTATTTGCAATGTGGTTTGACATGGAAGCAAACAAACACCTGAAACCTTCGTCTGATTGAATTTCAATTCAATCGGACAGTTTCGGTATTCCAAATTTTGTCAACATCTTCAACTTGTATGGCATAAACACAAATGCATTGAAGAACTTTGATATCCGTATATTTTCGGCAGATTGACATTTTTTCCTTGCTGCAGCTAACTTTTTTTTGTTTTTCCATAATGATTTTAACAAATTAAGATATATGGTGTTAAAAATATTTATATCTTTTTTTATTAACGAAATAGCAATACCTTCAAATATGAGCAACAAAATATGAAGCGGAAAAATCAATTGAAATACAGGTTTTGGAAAACATAAAATCATCACATATGTTTTGTTCAGTTCACTTAATTTCCTTCTGTTCATTGAACTGGAAAGACGCTTCTTTATAATCTTCCCCCCCCCAATACTTTTCCCAACCCAATGGAAAAAACCGGAAGCAGAAATAGCCTTAACTGAGTATCCCTTCAACCGGGCAAGACAGCACAGGTGCATATCTTCCGCTAAAGTATGAAACCACTCCGGGAAGCCCCCCAATTCATGCCAAAGTGACTTGGGAATCCATAAACAGGCTCCGATTATCATTCCAACATCAGTGTGTTTATCATTTAAGTTTGGGACTGCATTTAAAAATGGATCCAAATTACTTCCGATATCTATGAGCTCACCTGTTGCCGCATCGTATTGGGAAAGGCCTAAAATTGACTGAGTTTGATTTTTTTGTTGCGAATGCATATAAAAAGTTTCCAATGCATTCTCAAACAACACAGCATCATTGTTAAGCAAAAGGATGTAGTCGCCCCTTGCCAACTCAACCATTCTATTGTTACTCACACAAAATCCGACATTTTTTTTACTTTCAATGAGTCTAACCGAGGGAAATTTTTTGCGAATATGCTCCACAGACTTATCCGTAGAAGCATCATCATGTAAAATTATTTCAAAGTTCAAATTTCCCTTCTGGATTAAAACAGAGTTTATGCATTGATCAATGAAGTTTATACCATTGAAATTGGCAATACAAATTGAACAAACAATACCTTTATTTTTTTTAGCTGGCGTTTTTGTCATGAACATTTCTTTTCAGCCAAGACCACGTATGAAAAATTCCCTGGTCAAGATCAACCGCAGGTTCCCAACCCGCTTGAATTCTTAACTTATTACAATCCAGTACAACCTTTTCCATGTCAATATTCCGCTGCGGTTTGTATTGAACTTGCAAACGATTACCAGTCACTTTTTCAACGATATCCTTCACCTGTTTTATAGAGTACCCTCTATTTGATCCTACATTAAAAACCCCTGAAAACTCTTTAAAATGAAGCAAAGATTCCATAAGATTTGTCATGTCACTGATATAAAGGTAATCCCGTACAATTTCTCCATCACCCCAAATTTCGAATATTGAGTTCTGCAAAATTTTATCCAGCATCGTCCTAATCAATCCAAAACCTGCACGCAAAGACTGTTCAGGACCATACAGATTTGAAGGACGAAGTATGATCACATTTCTGTTATGAATATTGGCAAAGGCATCCAAGAATGCCTCAATTGCAACTTTGCCAGCACCATAATAGGAAATTGGATGTGACGATTGGGTTTCAGGGACAGCCCTATTTGAATGTGGCGAATACAGTGCCCCTCCTGAAGAAACATAAATTAGTTTTTCTATATTTTTAAATTGCTGAAAGAATTCAAGGAACCGAAGAGTTGGATAAATATTATTTTCTATTTCAAATACCGGATTTTTTATTGAATCACCCGGAATTGTTTTTGAGGCCAGATGAATAACAGTGCTGCAAAGTGGAAGCGTTTCATTTAAAATAGACTCATCATCAAGGCTGCCTTGATGAATAAAAATATTGTCATCTCTTAACTCGATTTTCCCGGGAGTTATAATGTGAACAATATATCTTTTCTTTGCAAAATACTTTGCAGTTGCCTGGCTTAGAAAGCCCCCCCCCAATAACAAAACTGTTTTTCCAACCTTCATTATTTTTTATTCAGTAAGTTTTTATAGATTTTAATATACCGGTCCGCACAATCAGACCAGGTTCCAATATTATCAATAATCCATGATTTAGCTACGGTTCCGACATTCACATTGGTATCATAATCTGATAAAAAAGACAGGGCTTCAATGAATTCTGCCCGAGAAGTTACAATGCACCCTGTTTTGTTATGTTGAATCATATCTGTATGGGCTTTCAGATATGAAGCGATTATGGGAAGACCCGAAGCCATGGCTTCCAGCATTACCTGGGGCCTTCCTTCATCATGCTGGCTTAACGTTATCAATCCCGAAGCGATTGGAAACCATCTGTTTTGAAGTTCTTCCGGGCTGGCGGGACCATGGTAATGAATCCAGCCGGGTAATTTTATTGTTTCCTGCATCGGACCAAACAAATGAAGTTCATTCCCTGGACCAAAAAACGGTTCACCCCATTCAAATAAAGGGCCAAGCTTGGCCTTGGTCAGCCGGGTAACCGCAATCCACTTTAAAGGACTATCAAGCCGCAGATCTCTTTTCAAATCAAACCATTTATCATCTACACCAAAGGGAATAGACTCTATACCGGCAATGTCTCCGAATGCATTTTCAAGTGCCGGTACCATCCAGTCTGCATTGGGGGCAAAAACACATTTTCTTTGACGAACAACAGACCGGATTAAAAATTTCATTCCAGGCAGTTTTAACAAGCCAAAATCACTTCCCAAAACCGAAATAACAGCAGGTGTTTTTATTCTCCAAAGGGGAATGACATTTTGAATCCAGTTAATATGTACAATATCGACATTGCCTTCCCTTCGATACAGGTTTCTTAAAAAAAGTAGCAATTTGACAATCGAGCCAATGGCACACATTTTTTTTGTTCTTATAATATGTGCGATTCCTCCTGCTTGCATCAACTGCTCTAACCATTTTGACTCAGCCTCGGTTGCAAGGGTGCAAACATCATTCGGGAGTCTTCCAGGAGGAATCCACACTCTGAGACCGATGCCATTATTGAAACTAAACGCATCAATGATATTGGCTATAAATCTTCCTCGCCAGTCATTTTCATCCATAGGATACGATGTGGCCACATACATTACATCTATTTTTTTTTTCTCTATTTTTTTTCTCCTAAATTTTTAAGCAGCCTCGCACCTGCTATATAATCAGGCATCATATCAGTTTCATATCAAAAGATACAAACCTATATTACTCAACAGCCCATTGGAAGAAATCCCATTTTTATAACAACGATATTTATGTATCATTTTGTTTTCTTTTCTGCTGTTGGAATACGCTTTAAGAATTTCTAAATCGTTTTCTTTCATCTCATCGCCAAATCGATCCAAAAGAAGCTTTGCCTGGTCTTGAGTCTGATTTATTGCATGTTTAATATCCTGATATTTAAATAGTACATCAAATACCTTTTTACTGATTGATTGTTTTTTTGCACCTTTAACATTTTCATCATGTTGCCGGTAATTCATTGTCGTTTTTTCACTATACCCCACCTTTCCAAGAACCAGTGCTGTTAAAATCAACCACCAGTCATGCATTACAATTCCCTTTGGAAACGGCAGGGCTCTCTTCAAAAGAGCACGATTAACAATCATGGAACATCCGGGACTCACATTTCGCACTATCAACTTTTGCAGAAATTGTGATATCTCCGGCTTGAGATTTTCATACTCCCAAAATGAATTTGATATTTTTTTTAAGTTCTGGTCAACCACCTGTAAATTCGTAAAAAAAACCAGGGGTTCACCTGAACCGACTTCAGACTCAATTTTTCTTATGCCCTCAACTGACCGGGATATCTTATCAGGAAACCAGAAATCATCCTGGTCTGCAAGCATTATATAATCACTGTTTGTATTCTGCAAAAGGAGTTCAAAATTTTTAATAACACCGATATTTTTATCCAGCTTTATCACATGGAATCGATTGGAATTCTTTTCGTAATAATAAAGCTTTTCTGGGGTACAATCGCTGGAATCATCATCTCTTGCATAAATTTTTATAGGCAAAAAATTCTGAGACAATATCGATTCTATTAATACATCTATATAGGCCACACCATTATAAGCGGCAAGAACGATATCTACAGAAAAGTTTTTCATTATAAATCTCACAAACTGGGATCAAACTGTTTTTTTATAATCCAATATAGACAAATACAACCATTTAATTTCAAACACCGTGATGTATGAAATCTAATATATAAACTTTCGCAATTATAGCGCTTTTTCCTTCTTTATCAGTCCCGATAAAAGCATTATAATATTTAGCTCTTTTATAAACATCTTCTTTTCTTTGAAAAATTTCTTCTAACAATTGAATCACATCTAAATTCTTAGTAGCTTTAAATGTCAAACCATTTTTTTGAAAACCATAAACATCTTTTTCTTCTTTTTCTGTAAAATTATAATAAATACTTGGAACATTAAGCATAGTTGCTTCCAAATGCAAACTCGTTTCAGCAGCAATATTAATATCAATTTCATTTAAATATTTAAACACACTTGTTTTTTTAGGATCGGATAAAACATATTTTTTTTTAAAGACAGTACCGTCTCTATCATCGGCAGGATGGAGACGAATTATTATAGATAAATTTGGAAATATTTTTTTGATTAATTTAACAAACGATAAAACTTTATCAAAAGAATCCAATGCATTTAATGCAATACCCATTGTGTTGAATTTAATATTTTTTTTACGTTTCAACACATGTTTATCAAATTTTGGCATCCCAATAAACTTATACACAAATGTATTTTTTGTACACTTTTTATATTTATACAACGAATCTTCTCCCTCAAGAAGAGACAGATCGAAACGTATTGGTGGAAAGTTCTCATTCACATTTGCATGCTGTATATATATAGTTGGGATATATAGTGATTTAGCGGCAAGTAACAGAGCTCGAGGCTCTATGCTATGATCATTAGCAAACACAATTCCTTTAGGTGTTAATTTATTTAAAATTTCTATATATGCCTCAAAAACGCCCACCACTCTTAAAGCGATTACAATATTTTTAGCAAAGCCAACCCCCTCTTTATAAAGCAAAAAAACAATTATTGGCAACTTCCATATATACTTTAAGCGATGGTAATCAATGTTTAAAAAGGTTCTTGCTTCATTATTTTTTATAATATTTTGACGATTCCACACAAAAATACTTGGATCAATTTTTTCAACTACATCCTTTAAAGCATCATAGTTATTCTTTGAACATGTAAAAAACCATAAGTTATTCTTTAAAACGCAATTACTCGATGTATCCATTGTAAATAAACCGAATACGCTATTAACAATAATATTAGCAACGATATTGGCAATAGTTTTTATGAAAAATAATCCCTTGGGATAAAAAATTTTATGATATCGATACGGGGTTTTTTCTATTTCCCCATTTAGAAATATATGAAGGATATCTTTATATATATTAAAATTCACATTAAACATAATTTAGTATCTTTTGTTAATTTTTTATTCAGATGGATTTTTTACTTTTAAATAAAGCCTTAGCAACGAATCCCGTCATACTCCCAATAATCAAAATTTTAATAAACAGGTTGACTCCAAAAGAAAAAGATAAGAATTCTAAAAAATAAAATAATATGGTGAAAGATATTAGCAACAGGGTCGCGGGAACCAATTTTATTAACTTAACCACATCCATTTTCAAAACATATTTAGCGTTAATAAAATGCAATAGAAACAACACAAAATATGAAATTAAAGTTGTGATAGCGGCCACCTCATAACCATAGATTGGTATTAACGAATAGTTTAGTCTTAGATTTACGCAGACTGCAATGATGGTATTCAATGCAATTAATTTTGTATTGGCTTTATAAAAAGCATAATTTACATATAGCGTATATAAAAATACCTCATAACCACTTAAGACAATAATTGGAACAATAGAAATCGCTGAATAAAATCTTTCATTCACCAAAATCAATAGAATTTCCCTGGAAAAAAATATGAGGAAAACTGCAAATAAAGATACCACCAATGAATATTGTATTGCCATCTTTTCTATAGCTATAACAGATTTTTTTTTCATATTTTCATAAAATCGAGGAACCCATGCTTGATTCAAAGATGATACAATAATGAACATAATAGTTCCAATATTATAGCCTATAGAATAGATTCCAGTATTTCTATCGCCAGTTAAATCATTAATAATAATTTTATCAAAATCGGCTAAAATCACACCAGAAAGGCTATGAGGAATAAGTGGCAAACCAAATTGGAGCCCAAAAACAAGGTGTTTTTTAATAAATTTAAATTCCGAATTTTTAATCAATTTAAAAATTGACCAAGTGGCCACAATAAAAAGACCACCGATTTGTCCAAATATTCTGCCCCAAAATCTATGATCGTTTAAGAAATATAAAATCAACCCCACGCTTAATAAAAACGCCAGCGCTTTTGTCAAAAAACTTAAAAATACAAACTCTTTGCTACGTTTTATTGCCACCATATATGAATTGTAAAGCAAAATAGGAACCATTAATATGCTGGATATCACACTAGCCCAGAATACTTTTTCATCGATTGAAAAATATGACGCAATATTCGACCCAACAAATGTCAAACAGATAACAATAAATGAAATGGAAAATAGCAAGAATAGTAAAATAGTTCCTAAATAACTGGCACACTCTTCCGGCGTTTTTACATATTTATTTACAATGCTTCCATGAAAGCCCATCATTAGTAGTGGAGAAATTATTGCTGTTGTTGAAAAAACGATAGCAACTTTGCCATAGTCACCTTCAGATAATAAATTTGTAAAAATGGGTATAGAAAGAAACGAAATACCCATTGTTAGAATTTGACCTACCAAATAATTAAAAGAGTCTTTTACAAAAGAACGATTAGTTGTTTTATTAATTATGTTTTTATGTAATTTCAATACTATTTTAATCTTTAGGTTTTAATATTATGTTTTCTTAAAATTATATTTTTAGCTTCTTTTATGGTATCTTTTTGTGATGTTATTCCATTATCCAGATAAAAAGCAAAAAAACCTGTGTCCTCTATATATTGACCCTTTATCCCTTTTCTAAGCAGTGAAAGCCATAAATCCCAGTCCTGAAACCTATTAATTTTAGGGTCAAATGCGCAAAAGGATTCACTTCTTATCAATGCCATCGTAGAAATATAATTATTATTTTTTAAGGAATCCGCATTAAAATTTTTAGATTTATGATAATAATTGTATTTTTTGTAATGATTTATAAAATCAATGACAATTGAATAATAGTCCGTATAAACATATCCTATATCACTTCTTTTATTCAAATAAAAATACAATATTTTAAGATGGTTTTTAGGTAAAATAATGTCATCATCACAAAAGAAAAGATAAGGCTGTTTGGCTGTACTAGCTCCTTTATTCCGTTTTTCCTGCACATTCAAATTCATATCACTAATTATGATTATTTCAGCAGGATTATTTGCTTTAACCGATGGAAGTACGAATTCATTTAAAAACCTGTTTCTTGATTGAATACTTGTTATAATAACACTAATTGGTAATTTTTTTGTGTCATAATTTATTTGCTTGTTAAGGGTTCGGTTATAAAAATAATTTGATTCTACATCATTATTAATTTGGAATCGATCATTTTTTGAAGCATCTTTAGATTGTTCCAGTTTGATCCTTCTTTTTAACCCAAGAATCCCTTCAAAAAAAAACAATTTCATTCCCTCAAAAATCAATATAGGCTTTCTGAGAATTTTAATGCTAATATATTTTAAAAACTTATAGTTCATTGATAACAAATCCTCAAAAAATATTATCTATTATTTTCAATAGACATATCATATTATTTTATAATTTTGTTCAAAACAGTACCACTGCTGGCATATATACCTTGAGCTGATAGATAAATCCATTTAACACCGCCATAAACAGTACCGAAATATAAGAAGAACCGTACCAGGACCATTTGCACACTGGCAACATTGAAATCTCTTACATGGTAATTATATACAATCCTCTTAGCCGTGTTGCGCATATGTTTGAACAAAAATTAAAATATGCTTCTGAATGGACTTAGATTGCTTTTTTCATCCTCATAAAAAGAAGCCGTATGTATGTCCCCCCCGTGGCCTGAATCGTATTTAACAGAAAAAGCAGGTTTGGTTCGAAAAAATATCCTTGATATAGTTTATTTAAATTGAGCTCTTTTGCAACACAGGCATGAATACAAAAAAAACATTATTCGGATCCATCACTCTCCAAAAACCTATGGAAATTTTACTTAAAAAAGAAAGAGCCCCATTCTCAATGAGCCTGACCACCCGCATTCCTGTCAATGTCTTTGGGCTCCAAAACCGATTCCCCTTCATAAAATCAGCAAGCCCCATGATCAGGGATTGAGCAAGAAAAAAAACAAGAGCCACTATGATACACCCTAAAATCACTTGCATTCGCTGAATATTCCAAATCATTTTCCCCGTTGGAGGGAATTCAACAAATGGAATATTACTCAGTGGATATCCCGGCGAACAAAAGGCATCGGGTGCCGGTTTTTGAACATGAAAATTATCACGGGAATAAATGCCATGCTTTTTTAAATTCACTGCGTAAAGATAATACCCTCTTGCATCCTTCTGGAGAGGGGCAATAATAATGGTTTCATCAATCACTTTCAAACGTAAAAAAAAAGAAATGAAAATAAAAATGACAACAAAAAGAAAATCTGTTTCTTTTTTAAGCATTTGAAAATTCATCATTTCCCTTTTGTTGTTTTTTGCAAAAAAATGAATACCTCTTTTGGCAGTGTTGAAGCATACAGCTCATTGTTGACTAAAAAAGAGGGGGTGCCGATTACGGACCTGCCAATGGCATAGCGTATCTCATTTTTTAACGATAGCAAATACGCTTTGTTATGAATTGATCCAGCAAGCCCCTTTGCATCCAACCCCAAATGAATGGCAACTTCTTTAATATTAATAGTATTGTTGTTTTTTTTCATATGGAAAAAATAATCATTCATCTCCCAAAATAGATTTTGTTCGATGGCATACTTGGTCATTAAGGCCAAGGCTCCTGATCCCACATGAAATTGATCTTTGACAATTGGGTTGACCTTGTGATCTATGGGGAAATTTACATGGATCAATCTAAGTTTTTCAGGGAATTCATTTAACATATTACGCAGGAAAAAATGAATTTTTTTACACTGAAAACACTGATAATCTGAAAACATAATAATTTCAATTTCAGGATCTACGGCGCCAATCCATGGATACCCCTGCTCAGTGACCCCCTCTGATAAATCGACAGTAGATTTTTTTATTTCAAAATTCCAATACCGAGGAAAATTGATCAACAGGCATGAAATAATTATTATAGTGGCAGCAACAATTAAAAGACTGGCTGTTTTCTTTCGGTACGCATAGCGCAAATCCTCTACCAAAATTTTAAAATAATTTTGATTATAAAATCTTCTTAAAATTATAAAACAATAGAAGCAAAGAAAAAAATTAACAATATAACTCAAAATACAAAGGATACAATAACTGTGAAGGTAATAGTTTGAAATCAAAGCAAGGATCACACTGTACAGACAAAATAAAATTGAAATTAAAAATATCAGGGACCACAATCTTGGTTTTTGTCCAATTTTGGGAAAACCTGAAATAATGAGGATTAAAACAAAGGCGTATCCCAAGACACCCCAGACAGGAACAGGTACATTGGCGAAAATAGCAAAATTGCTTAAAGAAACCGTATCACAATTGATTGCTTTTGTGATAGCACAAAAGCTTTGATACCAGATATCGGTATAAATTTTATAGTGGGAAAAAGACAGATAGATAGAATCAATCAACCCCACCAAGACAAAAAAAAGGACTGGCCCGAAATAATACCCGAAATGTAATGGTTTTTTGGATTTTTTTTCCATATCAACTCATTTTTATAGTGAATATAACATATTTAATAACTTATCAACTTGCCTTTTTTCCCTGGTAATTTCATCATATTCTTTTAATAAATTTTGCTTTTTTGAATATTTTTCAATTTGAAGTTCAATATTTTTTTTTCTATTTGACAGCACGGCCATTAAATTTTTCTTAAGCAATTTATTTTCCGGGTCTATTTTCATGGCTCTTAAAAGATAGGGAATGGCTTTTTTTTCATCGCCAGCAGCAGCTAATGCCATGCTTAAATTGTTCAATATATCTACATTTTCTTTTATTCCCAATGCGACTTTGTAATATGAAAAGGCTTTATCAATTTCTCCTGTGTGGAATAAGAAATCTCCATATTCTTTATTTGCTTCATAGCTTGAAGGATTTAGTATTATATTTTTTTTGAAATATTTCAAAGCTAATTCATTTTTACCTGTCTTAAAATACAACTTTGCTATTGCGTTGAGTGTGTATGAGTAGTCCTGTTTTATTTCCAATGACTTAAGTAGATATAATTCAGCATTCTCATAATCTTTTATTTTCATCAATTCTATGGCAAGGTTGGTGTGGATTGATGCATAATCAGGGTTTAGTTGGATAGCTCTTTTAAATGATTTGATTGCACCTTGTGAATTACCTTTCTCTGCGTAAACGATACCCAGATTATAATGAGGCCGATATTTGTTCGGGGACTTTTGCGTGCAGTCTTCCAGTAAACTTTGTTCGCTTGACCAGACCTGATTCCGTTGAAATGTCCAGTAAGAAGACAAGCATATTAAAATCACACAAATAGTATAACAGAGCTTAGAATTAAAATATTTGAACAAATAATATATTGCACAGGTAACTAAAAACATTGAAGGTAAATAAAGTCTGTGTTCAAAAATAATTTCCAATCCGATAAATGAAGACTCAACTATCAAGTTACAAAAATAAAAGAAGATAGAAAAGGAAAGTACAGGTTTTTTTTTATGTTTTAAAACGGCAATGCCCAGAAGGGATAAAATTATTAATAAAGACACAACTGTGGTTATGGGGTCAAAAAGACCGTTTGACAAAGAAAAATCATGTTCCAGGTTTAAACGTGATGGGTTAGGATATACAAATAAAGTAATATAAAATAGAACTACTCTGAGTTGTGTGAATAATCGTTGCTCCAGAGTAAAATCTCTTTTGGCATAACTGGATAAAATCAGCCTTACAGGATCATTATTTGTCATGAAAAAACAGATAGTTACCAATGCGATACTGGCAATCAAAAAAAAGAAAATGTTTTTTTTAAAAAAATTCCAGGGCGACTCTTGAATGAAGATGAATTCAATTAATAAAATATTTACAGGCAATGTTATAGCCATCTGCTTGCTTCCCAAAGCCAAAAAGAATGAAATGATGGAACCTGCAAAATAGAGCAGGGTCTTGTGCGTTTTGTTACCTGTCTTTTGCAGCAAACGCCCTTTAACATAACAAATCAATGACAGCAGAACAAAGAAGGCAGCAAGGCTGTTCATTCGCTGAACAATATAGGTGACAGACTGGACATGCACCGGATTTACCAGCCAAAGAATGGAAATAAGAAAGAAAAATATATATCTATTGGAATCAAGTGCTTTAAAAGCCTTGCCAGTTTGATAAAGCAAAGACAAAAGATGGTATAATAGTATTCCCACCAGAGCATGTATCAAAATATTAATCAGATGGAAACCAACAGGATAGAAACCATTTATTTTATAGTCTAGCATAAAGCTCAGATAAGAGATCGGCCTGGAATCTAAATTTTTAAAACGAAAAAAATGCCCAGGGCTGAGCGCTTTGATATGTTGATTTTCAACAATATTGGGAATATCATCAAAAACAAATGGGGCATAGAGGGTATTGGAATATAAAAGGAACGATATAATAAAAAATAAAAGTGAAACAACAATTAATTTTATTTTCATGATTTTAAATCAAGCCGCTCATTTTTAAAAAAATTATTAGGTGGCAGAGCAAGCCTTGCCACCTAATAAAATGCTTTAGGAAAAAATTTTAAAGTGACACATCATAGGTATTGAATCTTGGGCATCTTCCGGTCTTATCAACTACTGAAACAGTATAACCATCACCATCAGGCGTTATTGTATAAGTATTAGCATTACTAAGATCTGTTCCAGACGTAGGCAGTCCATCAGAGTCTACAGATACAGATGTATTGGCCGGATTAGAAAAATAGTCTGCAATAGCGCCCATGACGGTTTGAGCATCAGATTCTGCAGCAGAACAATACGCTTTATCCCTGTAAGAAATGAAATTTGGAATAGCAATTGCAGCAAGAATACCAATGATAGCAATAACGATCATCAACTCAATTAATGTAAAACCTTTTTTGTTTTTCAACATAATAATTCTCCTTAAATTTTAATTAACACACCTTTCAACGTTCTTATTTTGTGTTATTGCAATCTTGATACCAAACTTCTTAAAATAATTTATTTCTTATAACTATCTATAATCATGCTTATTTTTTATTTTACACAAAAAACACATGTGCTAAAAGTTCGATCCGTCTTGTTAAAATATCATTTTTTGTCATGGTTTGACTTTTCTTGTCACAAAATCACTTTTTAAAACATGACCCGAGTGGTACTCCCCCGTGGACATCTGCCAGTTCCATCCATGAGGATGATTTTATACCTGTTTAAAGTCATGGGTGTAATACTAAAAGGATTATTATTTCCCAATGTTACATTTATCGCATTGGTAGAAACCGTTATATGAGTCGGATCGGAAAAATAATCTGCAATGGCGCCCATCACCACCTCAATATCTATATCCATAGCACTGCAATAGGCTTTTTCCCTATAAGAAATATAATTGGGAATTGCGATAGCTGCAAGAAGGCCAATGATTGTGATTACAATCATTATTTCAATAAGAGAAAACCCTTTTTTATTTTTTATTTTTACAGCCTCCTTAGCATTAAAAAAAACGATAAAAAAAATGGCATCAACCAACTATAGCGAAAACCTATTGCAAGATTGATACTAAAAAACATTGAAAAAAAAAAGGGAATAGATCATAAGGTACTATCACAATAACAACTGGAAATATAATGAACATGGCATTTAAAAAACACATTCCAGCCGTCCTGCTTCTTATCTTGATTGCGACCATTTTCATGATGGGTTCTGTTCCGCCGGTCAGCAGGGACGCATTAACCCACCACCTTGCGGTTCCAAAGCTCTATGTTCAGGACGGAGGTATTCATGAACTGCCACATATTAGTTTTTCCTACTACCCGCAATTGATCGATTATATTTATTGTATTCCCATGATCTTCGGCAATGATATTGTCCCCAAATATATTCATTTTGCATTTGCCCTGCTCACGGCATTGATAATTTTTTTTTACCTGAGACGAAGGCTGAACAATTTTTATGGAATTCTGGGGACTCTTTTCTTCCTATCCCTGCCGGTTATCGTAAAATTATCTGTAACCGTGTATGTCGACCTGGGACTTATTTTTTTTTCAACAGCATCCTTAATCAATTTACTCCGGTGGCATGAAAAAAAATTAAAATTCAGATATTTATTTATTTCTGCCCTCTGTTGTGGCCTTGCCTTAAGCTCAAAATACAATGGCCTGGTAACCTGTTTTATTTTAACCGCATTTACCCCCTTAATTTATTTAAGCGCCAAAAAAATCGCGCTGTGTAAAAAAAACCTAACACGAGGGAATAAAGTACCGAATCAAAAAAAATTTCTACAAATAAAAGCTGCGGGGTATGGATTGTGTTTTTTGTGTATTTGCCTGGCCGTTTTTTCGCCATGGATGATAAAAAACTATATTTGGACTAAAAATCCTGTTTACCCACTTTATAATAATTATTTTAATCCTAAACCAGCCGTTATTTTATCCAGCCCCAAATCAAAACCGGCCATGACTCATTTTTTGGTCCGCAAACATGTTTTTAAAGAATCCTGGCTTGAAACTGCCAGCATCCCATTGAGAATCTTTTTCCAGGGGGAAGATGACAATCCAAAATATTTTGATGGCAGGTTAAATCCACTCCTTTTTATTTTACCATTATTTGCATTTATCTCTCCCAAAAAGAAATCAGCCGAAGATTCTGTTCAAAAAAGAATACTGCTGTTTTTCTCCATATTGTATATACTGATAGTGTTTTTTCAGCAGGATATGCGCATCCGATGGATGGGACCTGCAATCCCCCCCCTGGTCATATTATCAGCCTATGGGCTAAAAAACATATTTCAACTATTTACACCTGAAAAAACGCTGGTACAAAAAAACAGATCAGATATATTTCGGATCATAAGATTGATTCTTTTTATTATGATATTTTCCATGGCAAGCCTTAATGCAGTTTACATATACCAATTGTTTAAAAAAATCGCTCCACAAACATATATCACCCATCAAGTTACACGATCCGAATATATTGAAAAATTCAGACCAGAATACACGGCTTTACAATTTGCCAACCACCACCTTAAAGGAGATATTAAACTTCTTGCCTTCTTCCTTGGCAACCGAAGGTATTATTCAATGCATGACATCAGTTTTAATCATCTTTTTTTCAAAAAATTGGTCCAAGATTCAAAAACTGCAGACGATATTTTTTTTGGTTTGAAAAGTCAAAATTATACAAATTTAATCGTTAATTATACAAAATTAAATTCCTGGATCGATCTAAACTTCACCCCCACTGAAAAGAAAAGAATCCATGCTTTTTTTAGTCAAAACACAACCGAATTGTTTTCAAAAAGCAACCACGGACTTTATCAACTTATAAAATAATTATCAGGTACTTTTATCCAGGCGATAGCGGATGGATCTTAAACTAAGGTTCAAATAATCTGCAGCCTTGCTTTTATTGCCGCCAGACAGCTCCATGGCCTTTTTCAAGTAAGCATTT
This sequence comes from Desulfoconvexum algidum, assembly GCF_055382125.1. Lineage (NCBI taxonomy): Bacteria > Pseudomonadati > Thermodesulfobacteriota > Desulfobacteria > Desulfobacterales > Desulfobacteraceae > Desulfoconvexum > Desulfoconvexum algidum. The sequence goes on from NZ_AP042394.1 coordinate 3,546,609, forward strand.
TCAATGGTGGAAAGAATTTCATCCAGATCAACCCCCTGCTCCACATCTTCAAGGTCAAAGCGACTCCCCTTGATCCCTTCAATCCAGCGGCGTTTTTTGTGCATGGAAATGGTCAGGCTTTCGGGCAGGATGATGTTGGTGGAAGAAAGAGCAACGCTTCGTTCGATGAGGTTTTCAAGTTCACGGACGTTACCGGGAAAACTGTATTTATTTAAAAAATCGATGGCATAGGAGGACAGTTTAACAATGTCCTTTTTCATTTTGTCTGAATATTTTTTGGCAAAATGGGCGGACAAAAGCTCAATATCCCCTTTCCTGTCCCTAAGCGGCGGCACTTTGATGGGAATGACATTAAGCCTGAAAAAAAGGTCTTCTCTAAAATTTCCCTCAATCACCTCCTGCTCCAGTTTTTTGTTGGTAGCGGAGATGATCCTGACATCAACATCAATTTCTTTGGTACCGCCAACCGGATTAAAGGCGGTTTCCTGAACGGCTCTTAGCAGTTTGACCTGGAGCATGGTGGACAATTCCCCAATTTCATCCAGAAAAATAGTCCCTCCGTGGGCAGCTTCAAACAACCCTTTTTTATCGCTGATCGCCCCGGTAAACGACCCCTTTACATGGCCGAAAAACTCACTTTCCATCAAGGTGTCGGTGATGCCGCCGCAGTTCACTACAACAAAGGGATTGTCCCGGCGGTCAGAATTTTCATGGATAGCCCTTGCAATAAGCTCTTTGCCAGTACCGCTTTCCCCGGTCACCAGCACATTGGTCTTGGTGGGACCGATTTGTTCGATTCGTTTATAGATGGCCTGCATCCCCGGGCTGTTTCCGATAATCCGGTTAAAATGCAGATGATCCTTGAGCTCTGAAGATCGCGTTTCTCGTTCATGGTCAAGGGTTCTAAGTTCCAGGGCCTTGGCAATGGTTGTATTAAGTTCCATGTTGTCAAAGGGTTTGGGCACAAAATCATAGGCCCCTTCGTTCATGGCGGCCACGGCAATCTCAGTTGTGGAATAGGCAGATATCATGATCACAACCGTGTCCGGATCCTGTTTTTTAGCTTCTTTTAATACATCGAGACCTGTGATATCTCCCAGCCGGATATCGGTCAGGACAAGATCATACGCGTTATTTTGAATCAGCTTGACGGCCTGCTTGCCGTTCTTTGCAAGGGAAACCCTGTAGCCTTCCTTGGATAACAGAACCTCCAGAAACTCCCGCATGCTGAGTTCATCATCGGCCACAAGAATTTTGTATTGTTTTTTTGTCACACCCATCCCCTGAAAATTGGATTTCTATTGGTTTTTCTGATAGACGATCCTGCCGTCCACCATGGTTAAGAATGCCTCCCCCTGCACCTTTCTGCCGGCAAAAGGCGTGTTTTTGCATTTGGATATAAAGGTGTCAGGATCAATTTTATATTCGGCCTCAGGATCAATGATGGTCAAATCAGCAGGATTCCCCGGTTTTATGTCATTATCGATCCTGAGCATTTTAGCGGGTTGCTTGGACATTTTCACAACAAGGTCTGCCATGGACAAAATATTGTCCTGGACCAATTTTAAAGACAGTGCTAATGAAGTTTCAAGGCCTACAATGCCAAATGCCGCCCTGTCAAACTCAACCTCTTTTTCATCTACACTGTGGGGTGCATGGTCCGAGGCGATCATATCAATGGTCCCGTCCACAAGCCCTTCAATGATGGCGCGTCTGTCACCTTCAGAGCGCAGGGGCGGATTCATTTTAAAGTTGGTGTCATAGTCCAAAACCGCTTCATCGGTCAGGGTAAAATAATGGGGGGCTGTTTCACAACTCACATTTGCCCCCCGCTTTTTGGCCAGGCGAATGGCTTCAATAGACTGGGCCGTACTCATGTGACAAAAATGAACCGCCGCACCCGTGAGTTCACAAAGAGCAATATCCCTTACAACCATAATGCTTTCAGCGGCATTGGGGATTCCTTTTATTCCCCAAAACGTGGCAGGGGGACCTTCGTTCATGGAACCGCCGTCTACCAAACTTTTATCTTCGGCATGGACAAATATGGGCATATCAAGCCCCTTGCAATATTCAAGGGCCCGTCTCATCAGCTGAGAATTTTCAACCGGCAGTCCGTCATCGGTGGCCGCTCGAATCCCTGCCTGCTGCATATCATAAATTTCCGCCAGGGAGGTGCCGAGGGACCCTTGTGAAATGGCACCAGCCGGATATACCTTGGCGGCACGGGCAGCCTTGCCTCGATTGATAATAAAAGTGGTTACCTGGCTGTTATCATTTACCGGAATGGTGTTGGGCATGGAGCAAACTGCCGTAAACCCGCCTTTTGCAGCGGCTTTTAATCCGGATTCAATGGTTTCTTTGTATTCTTGTCCGGGTTCCCGCAGGTGGACGTGGATATCGATCAAGCCGGGGACCACAATCATGTTTGAGGCGTCAATTATCTGAACACCTGGTACCTGAACATCGGGTGAATGGCCGGGATCTATTGGATCTCCTGGGCCAGTGGAATCACCGGGATCTAAGATTGCCTCAATCACACCGTCCTTTACCAAAATATCTCGTTTCCCATCCAGGTTACCCGGGTCAAGTACCCTTGCCCCTTTAATCAGAATCTGCATGTCTGCTACCTCCTGCAACGATATAAAAAAGCGCCATTCTCAATGCAACCCCGTTGGTGACCTGATCTAAAATCATGGAGCAATCGGAATTTGCCACCTCACTTGCAATTTCCACCCCCCGGTTCATGGGGCCCGGGTGCATGACAATTACATCCTTTTGGGCAAGCTTTACCCTATGGGGATTTAACCCGTAAAGACTTGCATACTCCCGCTCAGTTGGGAACAAAATATTTCCCTGTCTTTCTCGTTGAATCCTGAGCATCATTATCACATCAGCCCCTTCCACGCAGGAATCCATATTTTTTGCTACCTGGCATCCCAAGGCTTCAATGCCCTTGGGAATCATGGTGGGGGGTGCACAAATGGTCACATGGGATCCCATTTTGGATAAACCGGTGATGTCGGAGCGGGCAACCCTTGAATGGGAGATATCCCCCACAATGGAAATATTAAGTCCCTTTAAGGTCCCTTTTTTTTCCCGGATACTCATCATATCCAAAAGGGCCTGGGAAGGATGTGCATGGGTGCCGTCTCCCGCATTGATAACCGAGCAATTTACCCGCTTTGAAATCACATGGGCCGCCCCCGAGGAAGAGTGACGCATGACAATGACATCCGGATTCATGGCCTCAAGATTTTTAGCCGTATCAATGAGGGTTTCGCCTTTGACAATACTCGATGAACTTTTGGCAATGGACACCGTGTCAGCGGACAATCGTTTGGCGGCTATTTCAAAGGAAAGCTTTGTCCGGGTGGAGGGTTCCTGAAAAAAGAAAATAATGGTTTTACCCCTGAGGGTGGGCACCTTTTTAACGGGCCGTTCTGAAATCTCTCGCATCCCCTGGGCCGTATCAAGAATCATGGTGATTTCCTTGGTATCCAGAGACGTGATATCAAGAATATCTTTTTTTTCAAAGCGCATATGACCTACCTTCGTTATAAATCACTTAAAATAATAAATTACCCAGTCTCCTCCACCGAACCCCAAAGGCTTCCTTGTTCCAGGACCAATAAATCATAAAGGCCTCCCCTTTGACCTCGGTGAGGTCTACAAATCCCCAGAACCTGCTGTCATGGCTGTTATCCCTGTTATCCCCCATGACAAACAGCTTATTATCGGGGATGGTAATTTTCTTTAAATTATCCCGGGTACTGAAATTACCTGGGATGATCCGGTTATCCCTGTGGATGGCATAGGGTTCTTTGGTAATAAGTTTATCATTTATATAGAGCTGTTTGTCGATAATTTCAAGGGTGTCGCCCGCCACAGCCATCACCCGCTTGATAAAATCCTTGGACGGGTCCTCGGGGTATTTAAACACCACAATATCTTCCCGTTCAGGATCCTTGACCGAAACCAGCGTCTTCCCATTGGTAAAGGGTATTTTTACCCCGTAGATAAATTTATTGACCAAAATCTGGTCACCAATCTGCAGGGTTTCCAGCATGGATCCAGACGGGATTTTAAAGGCCTGCACAATAAAGGTCCGGATAAACATGGCAATCACAATGGCAATCACAATGGCTTCTATATTTTCTCGCCAGGCACTCTTTTTTTTAGTTGTCAATTTTTCAGCAGTTGATTTTTTAGTCGTTGATTTTTTAGTTGTCATTTATTTTTCATTTCACTTGAGGATTAACAGAACAGGTGCTGGGGATGGCCTAAAAAGAATTTAGAGCGCTGAATCTGTGTTTTCAGTATCTCTGCAATCTTTCTTGCCTTTACCATACTGGACAGGGGTACTGTGGGAATTTTTTGGCCCTTTAACATAATACTGCCGCTTTTCAGCTCAGCATAACTGACCTGGCCGTAGGATTTTGAAATTGCCTGGGGATAATCATACCCGTAATCCACCACCTGGGTAAAAATTTCATCATCTGAAACCGCTGTGAATTTGAGCATTTCCTCGTTTAAAATAGGAATGGGAATGCCAAGACCAATGGAAAGGGAAACCCCATACCCCCTGATACTCTGACCGACCAACCATTCCGGTGACATTTCCTTTAAATCCCCCATGACAGACAGGGTTCCAGCCGGTGTAACCGGAACACCGTTCAGCCCCCTTTCCACATCCTTTTTATGCTGGGTCCCGGTCCAGGTGACATACCCCTGGGCACCGCCTAAAAAAATCCGGGTGCCAAGACCGATGGTTTTCAAATAGGGATCATTGAACAGAGGGCTCAATTCTCCTGCCGTGGAATAATTGGCATTCCCCATTTTTGATTTCAAGGTTCCCATATAGGTATATTTTATTTTGTTGGACCTATTGATGGCACAATTATAATTCTGGTAGGCATTGCGCGGATTGCACAGCATGGCGTTGGGGAGATCTTTCAACCTTACCATTTTTTCAATTTTCTTGTTGGGATAGCAGTCGGTCCCATAGCTCTCCGCCCGCAGATGCACCTCTTTGCCCGCCACAAGATCCTGGATCACATGCCCCCCCCCATAGTTAAATTCACCGGGATGGTACTTGTTCAAGGGGTCATCGTCACAGGTTTGGGTGGCGCCCAGGTAGCAGTCAACCGCCGCAAGTCCTGAATAGGCCGGTACATTGTTGAACCAGGTCTTGGTGGTTCTGACAAGGGGTTTGAACTGGCCGATATTAATAAATGCCCCGGAAGAGCACATGGGGGCAAAGGTTCCCGTGGTAACGACATCCACTTGTTTTGCCGCTTCAACCACCCCGTGCTTTTTGGCGATATCGATGATCTCTTCCGCCGTAACAACAACCGCCTCGCCCGCTGCAATTTTTTTATTTATCTGCTCATATGTTTTATTTACTTTGTATTCACTCATAATTTGCCTTTACCGATTATTTTAGAATAGATCATTTCACTGATCATTTTACCATTAGTTTAACCGCTTCAATTTTTGAGGTAACATTATTTTTAATCCAGGTAGCATCCCACCATTCAACGGGATTGACAAAGGTATTGTGAACAATCATCGAAAAATGCAAATGGTCTCCTCCGGCAAGGCCGGTGAGCCCAGTCATACCGATGACATCCCCCTTGGACAACGCGTCCCCTTTATTCACCGTGATTTCACTTAAATGGGAGTAGAGACTGGCAAGGCCAAACCCATGGTCAATGATAACGGAATTGCCAAAAATGCCCACGGCCTTGGCCATAATCACCCGGCCCCCATTGGCAGCCCGAATCTTTGCATTGGCAGTGGACGCAAGATCGACTCCCAGATGAACGGCACGGTCGATTTCCTTTCCCTTGTGTTTATAGATTCTATGATCCGCCCAATGAGAACGGGTTGCAGAACCTGCAAGTCTTCCAAACTTTCCTTCCCACAATTGCTCACCCACCGTATCTTTGGGCACATCTAAAATGGTGGTGACATTTTTTTCCCGCAGCGTTCTATTAATGTATAAAAACTTTGCAAGCAACGGATTTTGGCTGTTTGCAAAGGAGTCTTCAATTTCATCCAAATCAAAATCCGGCATTTTAAATTCCAGGAATCTATCGGATATATTCAAGGTATCGGTTTTAAATTTCTTATCCCTTATATAATGATGGAATCCACCTTTGACTGAATTTCCGGCAAGATCCTGGGCAGTAACAAACATCTGGGTCCCCGGGCCCTGGGTGTAATCCAGGGCAAAAAACGCCGCATAAACTGCTTTGTTGTCAAACATGCCCGGGTGACCCGGGAAAAAATTATCCCCCACCATGATACCGCTTTTGACATTTTCCTCAAACAGCTGGTAGATAACCAATCCGCTCCCACCTCTTTCGATATTGTGATTACTGCTCAACACCTTAACCCGGGGAGGCTTTGTGTCAATGATAACTTTTTTTTCCACGTAAAAAACATTCCCCGAATTCCACCCTCTCCATGAATAATCCGCCACCATGATGCGAATAACAGCTTCTCCGTCATTCATTCCATATTTACGGGATTCAACCGGAATGATAAAGGAATCTTTATTCACCCGCTTATCAGAAAAAAGACTTGCAATAGAAGAAGGGCTGTATTCCCGTTCGAGGAGAACTTTCTCATTGTCCTTCTGCAGGATGGAGACCACGATTTTTCTCAAACCTGTGCCTTTATCAGACACCGCAAGGGACATCTCATAGGATTTTTTCAAATATAAGGAAGGCAATGTTGCCTCCACACTGGGACTGGAACCTTCATATTTATAAAAAAGGATCCATGCGAGGGGAATTGCAACTGCCAATAAAACTATTATTAAAACAACTTTCTTCATCAAATATACCTATTTTTTCAAGAGGTTAGGATTCATACAAACAAAACATCATAAAATACCAGCAATGGTCCAACTTATCAAGGGATTTTACATTCTTGACTTTTGGGGTCCCAAAATATAATTTAACCAAATACACTTCAATTTAAGGAATACCCTATGAACAATAACCTAGAGAACAATACCCTGGAAAACAATAAACTGACGCCTAATTTCTTTTTCAATCTAATCGATGATACCTCCCCTGTTTTTTTCCTCATTGCAGGCCCTTGTGTGATTGAAAACTATGAGACCAGTTTTTCCATTGCCCAAAGCCTAAAAGAAACCACGGAAAAACTGGGAATCCCCTTTATATTCAAAGCCTCCTTTGACAAAGCAAACCGAACCGCCCTGGATGCCTTCAGGGGCCCCGGGTTTGAACAAGGATTAGAAATTCTCAACCAAATCAAACACAAGCTTAAGGTTCCGGTTATCTCGGATATCCACCTTCCAGACCAGGCAAAAAAAGCGGCCGAGGTTCTTGATATCATCCAGATCCCAGCCTTCTTGTGCAGACAGACAGATTTGATTCTGGCCGCCTGCGCAACCGGCAAACCTGTGAACATAAAGAAAGGACAGTTTCTCTCCCCCTTTGAGTGCAAAAACATTATTACCAAAGCAACCGCTTTTGGAAACCATGATATCAGTATTACCGAGAGAGGCGCTTGTTTCGGGTATAATAACCTTGTGGTGGATTTCAGATCCATCCACATTCTCAATGATATGGGGGTCCCGGTCATCTTTGACGCCACCCACAGCGTACAATTGCCGGGCGGGGCGTCTAATTCATCTGCAGGAGAGCGCCAATTTGTTCCCACCCTTTCAAAGGCTGCCATTGCAGCGGGTGCCCATGGTCTGTTCATCGAAACCCACCCGGACCCTGACAAAGCATTGTGTGACGGTCCCAATTCCATGCCCCTGGAGGATATGGAACCCCTGCTCAAAACCCTTTTGGCTATCAAAAAGGTCGTTGGATAACACCATGGAAAAACAATCGGGCAAAAAGCAAATAGATCCCAAAAAACCAGATCTTAAATTGGACCAGATTAAATTGGACCAGATTAAATTGCTTCTTCTGGATGTGGATGGGGTTTTGACAGACGGTCAAATCATTTATACCGATTCAGGCGAGCAGATCAAAGGGTTTAGTTCAAAGGACGGCCTTGGACTTCGGCTGCTCATGGATAACGGCATCAAAGTTGGCATTGTCACCGGCCGAAAATCGGCTGCCCTGGCACACCGGCTCCAAAACCTTGGCATTGACCTTGTCTTTGACGGTATACAAGACAAGGCTGCAGCCTTTGATAAGATCATGGAACTCACCGGCATACCCGCCCGGCATATTGCCTTTGTCGGAGATGATCTCATAGATCTTCCGGCAATGATCCGGGCTGGCGTTTCCTTTACGGTACCAGACGCCCCCAAGGAAGTAAAATACCACGCAGACGCGGTCACTTCGGCAAAAGGGGGCCATGGTGCGGTGAGGGAAATTTGCGAAATCATTCTCAAGGCCCAGGGGGTATGGGGGAAAATTTTGAACCGCTACCTGTCATGAGCATTTCCAATAAAAAAAAAGTCCTTTATCCATTGATTGGAGCGCTCGTCTGCAGTCTCATAGGAGTTGGAATTTATTTTTATATTAGCGCAACTTTGAACACCCCCCTTACCATACGAGATATCGACATGGACTCCGGGGCGGCTCTAAAACTAAATTTGCTGGAACAGGTTTCCAAAAAAAATGGTATCACCGAGTGGAAATTAAAGGCCTCTTCTGCCACTTTGTTAAAGGAAGAAAACCGAGCGATTCTAAAAGATGTCGATGTTATTTTCTATACCCGGGAAAATACAAAAATATACCTGACATCAGACGAGGGTATCCTCAATACCCAAACCCATGATATGAGTTTTTTGAAAAATGTTATTGTCCGCCATGAAACTTATACCCTCAGAACTGATCAGTTGCATTATGATAAGAAACCACATATAATACGTTCCGATGTGCACGTCACCCTTGAGGACAGGGAATCGATAATTGAGGCGGATTCCATGGTGACCCAATTGAATCAAAACAAAACCATTTTAAAAGGACATGTCAAAGGAAAATTCAGTGAAAAGTTTAACATCCCCTAACCCTGCTCTTGCCTTTTTTGTCCTGCTGGTTTGTGCTCTGTTTTTTTCCAGTGCGCCAATCGGTTTTGCCCAGACGAACACCAAGACCGCTAGCCCCTCCATTAAAAAGAAAATAACAGCCGATAAGAAAATAGCACCAGATAAAAAAACAACACCTGACAAAAAAGTAAACAAAGATAAGATAGCGGCGGACAAACCGCTCCATGTAACCTCGGATAAAATGATTGCCCACAAGGATACCTCCATGGTGGAATTTATTGGCAATGTCAAGGCCACCCGGGACGACGCCGTTATTTTTGCCGATTCCATAAAAATATTTATTCATACCGCTGAGACAAAAAAAGAAGGGCAGACGGATTTAAAACAAATCATTGCCACGGGAAATGTGGAATATACCGCAGGGGAAAGAAAGGCTTTTGCAGATAAAGCAGTATATACCACCCAGGACGAAATCCTTATTTTGACCGGAAAAACTGCCCGGTTGATTACCGGGACGAGCCATGTTACCGGAAAAAAAATTACCCTCTTTAGAAACGAAGACAGGGCCATTGTCGAAAGTGACGGGAAAACCCGGGTCCAGGCTGTTTTTAATCCAGAAGACCAGAAACCAACAGGCCAGAAACCAACAGGCCAGAAAAAGGGCACACCGCAATAAATGGCAGAACTGGTACTTGAAAATTTAGTAAAAATCTACAACGGCAAAACCGTGGTGAATAAAATCAACCTCACCGTGAGCCAGGGAACGGTTACAGGGCTACTGGGTCCCAATGGTGCCGGAAAAACCACTACGTTTTACATGGCCGTGGGAATGATACGCCCGAACAAGGGCATCGTCTATCTGGACCAGGAGGATATCACGGCACATCCCATGTATATTCGGGCCAGAAAAGGAATTGGATACCTGCCCCAGGAAGCGTCTATTTTCAAGAAATTAACAGTGACAGAAAATATAACTGCCATACTCGAGGTGTTGCCCAAAAATGGGATCGATATTCGAGGAAAAGCCGCCGGCCTCATGGCGGAATTGGGGATTGACGGGCTCGCCCATCAAAAAGCAGCCTCTTTGTCCGGGGGAGAAAGGCGGCGCTTAGAAATCGCCAGGGTTCTGGCCACAGATCCCAAGTTCATTCTTCTGGATGAACCCTTTGCCGGAATCGACCCTTTGGCTGTGATTGATATTCAACAAATCATTTCCCAGTTGACCCACAAGGGAATTGGTGTTTTAATTTCCGATCACAATGTCAGGGAAACCCTGGGCGTCTGTGACCATGCATATATTATGAGTCAGGGGAAAGTGATTGAATCAGGACCGCCTGAACGAATCATTTCAAGTGAAATAGCCAAAAAAATCTATCTGGGAGATAATTTTAAACTTTAATATGGAACTTGGACTACAACAAAACCTCTCGTTGACCCAGCAGCTGGTGATGACCCCCCAGCTCCAGCAGGCCATAAAACTACTTCAATTGTCAAGGCTGGAACTGGCGGATACCATTGCCCAGGAAATGGAACAGAACCCGGCCCTTGAAGAAGAACTTAATGAAGACAGATCCGACAAAGATATCACTGCCCAGGAAAGTGAAACAATTGCGCCGGAAAAAGAATCTCCTGTCAAGGAAGTTACCATAGAAGAAAAGGTCCCGTCTGATATGGACTGGGATAATTACATTGATGAGTATAATTCCACTGGTCGAGTATACACAGAATCTGAAAATACCGAAGCCCCTAATTTTGAAGCCTTTACCCCGGACAGAAAAACCCTTGAGGATCATCTCAAATGGCAGTTGATGCTCTCAGAACTTGATGATGCTGAAGAACGTCTGGGCCATGTTATCATTGGAAACCTGAACAGGGACGGGTATCTTTGCTCCAGCGTCGAAGAAATAGCAATCGGTTCGCAAGTTGAAATAGAAACCGTTGAAAAGGTTCTAGGGGTACTCCAATCCTTTGATCCCCCGGGAATATGTGCAAGGAATCTATGTGAGACCCTGTTGATCCAGGTTAAAATGCTTGGGATTGAAAATCATATCATTACCGAAATCATCACCCATCACCTGAAAAATCTTGAAAACCGAAACTCTAAAAAAATAGCAAAGGCCCTTCGGATTTCCGTTGATGATGTTCGTGCCGCCGTCAAAATCATCCAATACCTGGAGCCCAAACCCGGACGAGAATTCACCACGGATGAACCCACCTATATCATACCCGATATCTATGTCTACAAAGAGGAGGATGGGTTTAAAATAGTGATGAATGACGACGGGCTGCCCAAACTGAGGATTAGTCGGTTCTATCGAAGCGCCATTGCAGACGGCAGGAAAATTTCCAAGGAAACCAAGACCTATCTGAACGAAAAAATGCAATCGGCCTCCTGGCTGATCAAAAGCATACACCAGCGCCAGAAAACCATCTACCTTGTCATGGAAAGCATCATTAAATTTCAGCGCGAGTTTTTTGAAAAAGGGATTGCCTACCTGCGACCCCTTATTTTAAAAGATATTGCAGAAGATATTGAAATGCATGAATCCACCATAAGCCGGGTAACCACCAACAAGTATGCCTATACCCCCCAGGGACTCTTTGAGTTAAAATATTTCTTTAACAGCTCAATTGGAAGGACAGGCGGGCTGTCCATGGCCTCTGCCAGCGTTAAAGATAAAATCCGACTGCTCATTGAAAATGAAGATCCCAATGCACCCCTCAGTGATGACAGGATTGCCGCCATTCTTCAACGCTCAGACATTGAAATTGCCAGAAGAACCGTTGCAAAATACAGGAAGGTGCTTAATATTCTGCCATCCAATAAACGAAAACAACTTTAAGGAGATTTTTTATGCAAACAAGCGTGACGTTTAAAAAAATGGACTCCTCTGATTCCCTGAAAGCCTATGCCCAGAAAAAACTAGATAAATTTGATAGAATGCTGGACAACCCAGGTGAAGTTCATTTGGTATTATCCGTCCAAAAAATCAGACATATTGCAGAACTGACCCTCACCTGTGATCGAATCAATATCCATGCCACAGAAGAATCCGAAAACATGTATTCAACGATTGACACCCTCATGGACAAGGTAAGAGGACAGATTAAAAAGCACAAAGAAAAAATAAAACGCCATATGTCGGGAAACAAACAAAGCCTTAAAAATGATACCCTTGAATTTAACGCAACCCAAACGCCTATTAAGCCAGATCAAATGACAGAGGAGATCATCATTGAACCCATTGACAACAAGCCAATGGATGTGGACGATGCCGTGAGTGAACTTAATTCCTCAAACCAATCTTTTTTTGTTTTCAATAATGCCAGGACCGAACAATTGAATGTTCTGTACAAACATCAAAATGGAAAACTGGGTCTCATTCAACCCAGGGGATAAATAATTAAATGAAAATCAGTGAGATTCTTAACAAAGATTCCATTATTGCCGATCTTGCATCAACCAACAAAAACGGGGTTATCAAAGAACTGGCCCGGTCCGTATCAAAGGCCACCGATGCTTCCCCCGACGACATTGCTGCCGTGTTGATGGAACGGGAAATGCTTGGCAGTACAGGGATTGGCGGCGGCATTGCCATACCCCACGGAAAACTCAATTCTGTAAAATCTGTCACAATCGGGTTTGGCCTGAGCCGGCAAGGCGTTGAATACGATGCCCTTGACAATCGACTGGTCCATATATTTTTTTTGCTGCTCACACCGGAAAACAGCACCGGCGGTCACTTAAAAGTGCTGGCCCAGATATCCAAGCTCCTGAAAAAGACCCAATTCAAAGAAGGACTGCAGGCTGCCACCTCTGTGGATGAGATCCATGACATTATCATGGAGGAAAATGAAGAGTTTTAAATGGAACACCAACGCGTCTATATCATAACCGGCCTTTCCGGGTCCGGAAAAAGTACGGCGATTCAAGCATTTGAAGATGCCTCCTTTTACTGCGTTGACAACATGCCCATGGAATTGATCCCCAAATTCCTTGAGCTTCCCTTTAAGGAAACACCCAAGGTAAAAGGGACGGCTTTTGTAATGGATATGCGGTCAAAAAACTTTATCCAAAACTATGGATCCGGAATTTCTGCCATTGAGGACCTGGGATTCTCTCCTGAGATTATTTTTCTTGATACCGATGTTGACACCCTGTTAAAACGATATAGTCAAACCCGAAGACACCATCCTGTTGGCCATGAAAAAAGCCTGATGGACAGCATACGCTCAGAAAAAAAGAGTATGCAGTCCATCAAACAAGTGGCCCATCACATTATTGATACCACCACCTATAACGTTCACCAGTTAAAGTCGGTTATTTTGGATCTGATCCATGACGGGAAAAAGAGCATCAGTCTGATGAAGCTCAATATCCTTTCCTTTGGCTTTAAATACGGCATCCCCAATGATGCCGACCTGGTCATGGACTTAAGATTTCTGGCCAACCCCTATTTTGTACCGGAATTAAAGGCTCTGGACGGAGAATCTGCAGCTGTGAAAGGTTTTATCATGGCAAATCCAGAAACCAAAATTTTTCTGGATAAATACATCGGTCTTCTTGACTATTTAATCCCCTTGTATAAAAGGGAAAACAAAGCCTATTTAACCATTGCCGTCGGATGTACCGGCGGCAGGCATCGTAGCGTTGCCATTGCTCGAACCATTTTTGAACATCTTAACAAAAAAGGGCTCACCCCGGGCATTATCCACAGGGATATTGACAGGGATGTAAAAGAAATATGACAGGTATACTAGTTGTTACCCACGCAAACCTTGCCAGCACGTTGATTGAAACCCTTGAATTTATAATGGGAAAAGAACAAGAGAACCTGTTGCCCATCTCCATTGACATTAAAGAGGACCCGGAGAGCCTGCGCAAAAAAATAAAACAGGGAATTTCCAAAGTAATGACGGATGAAGGCGTTCTTATCTTCACTGACATGTTTGGCGGCACCCCCTCCAATCTGGCCTATTCTTTTCTTGAAGAAGGAAAAGTAGAGGTCATTTCCGGGGTCAATCTACCCCTCCTTTTAAAAGCAGTTACTGCCCGGAAAAAAATGGACATGGAAACCTTAACAACATCGCTTGTGGAACATGGGAAAAGAAGCATTTCCCTTGCAAGCGGTATCCTAAAAGGAACAAAACGATCATAATTTTGTAAATTTAGATTTTATAAATTTAGATTTTGTAATTTTAGACAAGGAGAAAAAAATGACCATAAAAATTGGAATAAACGGATTTGGCAGAATCGGTAGAATGATCTTCAGAGCTGCCGCTGATATGCCGGAAGTCGAAATAACCGCCATCAACGACCTGACCGACACACAAACAACTGCCCACCTCCTTAAATATGATTCTGTCCATGGCTGCTTTAATAAAACCGTTACGGCAAAAGAAGGCGCTATTGTGGTAGAGGGGCGGGAAATAAAAGTGACTAGTTTTAAAGATCCGGCACAAATTCCCTGGCAAGCAGCACAAGTGGATGTGGTCTGTGAATGCACCGGATTTTTCAGGGACAGGGAAAGTGCCGCAAAACACTTGGACGGCGGCGCAAAAAAAGTATTGATCTCCGCCCCTGCCGCAAATCCGGACATCACCATTGTCATGGGCGTCAACCATGAAGACTATGATCCGGCAAATCATCACATCATATCCAATGCCTCTTGTACCACCAATTGTCTGGCACCGGTTGCCAAGGTATTACTTGAAAATTTCGGAATTGTATCCGGCATGATGACCACCATCCATGCCTATACGGGAGATCAACGGATCCTTGATTTTCCCCATAAAGATCTTAGAAGATCCCGGGCAGCAGGATTGTCCATGATTCCGACCACCACAGGGGCTGCCAAGGCGGTTGCCCTGGTTCTGCCGGAACTTGCGGGCAAGCTCAATGGCATGTCGGTTCGGGTCCCCACCCCCAATGTTTCCATGGTGGATCTTGTGGTCCTTACCGAAAAAACGAATCTGACAAAAGAACAGGTCAATTTGGCCCTTGAACGCGCATCCAAAGAAAACCTGGCCGGTATCCTGGGGTATAGCGACCTGCCCCTGGTTTCCATAGACTATAATTCAAACCCCTTGTCATCCATTGTAGATGCCGGTTGTACAGATGTGATCAACGGAAACATGGTAAAAATTTATTCCTGGTATGACAATGAAACAGGGTATTCAAGCCGGATGATTGACCTTGCCATCATGGTGGGCCAATCCCTATAAACTTGATCCCTATAAAACGGGTCCCAACAAACTTAAGCGGAGGGAAAATATGAGCAGACGACCCTTTATTGCCGGGAATTGGAAGATGTATAAAACCGGCCCTCAAGCAGTAGAAACAGCAATTTATCTTGCCAAGCTGTGTTCGGGTGTAAATGACCCCGAAATAATGATTGCCCCCACCCATCTGTCGTTACCCCTGGTCGCCCAGGCCGTCAAGGGTTCAGCCGTAAAGTTAGGGGCTCAGAACCTTTATTTTGAACAAGAAGGCGCCTTTACCGGGGAGGTGTCAGCGGATATGATAAAAGCTGCCGGAGCCGAGTATAGCCTCATCGGCCATTCTGAACGGCGGCAACTTTTTGGAGAAACCGATGACACTGTCTGTCAAAAGATCAAGGCTGCCCTTGGATCAGGATTAAAACCGGTCTTGTGTATTGGTGAAACCGAAGCGCAACGGGATGAAGGAAAAACCTATTTTATTCTTGACAAACAGATCTCAGATGGGTTAAAAGGCTTTGGTCTTGGGGAATTATCCGAGCTTGTCCTGGCCTATGAACCGGTGTGGGCAATCGGCACTGGAAAGACAGCCAGTATTGAGCAGGTGGCCGAGGTGCATGAACATTTAAGATCCTTGCTTGAACGTTTGTTTTCAAAGGATCTGGCTGACAGAACAAGGATATTGTACGGGGGTTCAGTCAAGCCTGAAAATGTGAAACAGCTCATGGGTATCAAGGATGTAGACGGCGCTCTGGTTGGTGGAGCAAGTCTTGATGCAGATAAGTTTATTAAGATTATCAAATATAACGAATAAGGTATAATAGATAACAATGACAACTATAATAGTCGGTTTACATGTTAGTGTTTGCATCCTTCTGATTCTGATTGTTCTGCTCCAAAGCGGTAAAGGGGCAGAAATGGGAGCCTCCATAGGCGGCGGCGGCAGCCAGACATTTTTTGGCGCTGCAGGTCCTGCCAATATTTTGACAAAAATCACCACGGTTGTTGCCATTGTTTTCATGGTAACCTCCCTGACCCTGGCGTATTTGTCAGGTCATCAGGCGCAGTCCAGTGTGATGACAGGCGACACAACTCCAGTGGAGACAACCTCAGAATAATAGACCGCATTATAATAAAATATGCCGAAGTGGTGGAATTGGTAGACACGCACGCTTGAGGGGCGTGTGGGGCGACCCGTGGGAGTTCAAATCTCCCCTTCGGCACCAAAATAAAAAAAGCTGCGGACATTAGTTCGCAGCTTTTTTACTTTGAATTAAAGGTCTTGTATGGTCGATGAAAACAAAAACAATCCTAAAATAAATTGTTATAAATGCAATTACTTTTATGTGACTTGGGACCCCCAGCATCCCAATGGGTGCAAAGCCATGGGGTTTAAATCAAAACTGATGCCCAGTATGACAGTCTTTCGATCCTCTGGAAAACCCTGTCAACTTTTTTCAGAAAAAACCATTAGAAAACCCGACCCGTCTTGAATTATTCGAAACCTTGTTTATATTATCCCTATTATGACTGATAAAATACACATTCAGGGGCAGGACCCCCAGGGGCAAGACCCCAGAAAAATAGAAAAAGAGCTGGGCGAGTTTTTGAACAAAAAATTTGGCGGAAGCGTAAAGATTATCTCACCTTCCATCCAAACCCAGCAAGAAGCCATCAGCGGCAAGATGCCCCCCAAGGGTAAAAAAGAGCTGATAAATTTTAATTTAAAACCCAGTGACCTCATTGACTATCTGGATCAATATGTGGTCAGACAGGACAAGGCAAAATCGGTTTTAGCAACCAAAATCTGTACGCATTTTAACCGGATCCGGCACCAGGAAAGTTCCGGGGGTGAAATTTTTAAAATTACCGGCAACATAAAGTCAAACATTTTGATGCTGGGCCCCACTGGAATCGGCAAGACCTATCTCATTAAACTCATTGCAAAAAAATTAGGGGTTCCCTTTGTAAAAGCAGATGCCACCAAATTTTCCGAAACCGGATATGTGGGCGGGGATGTGGAAGATCTGATCCGGGATCTGGTCAAGGAAGCCGATGATAATATTGACCTTGCCGAGTGCGGCATCGTCTATGTGGATGAAATTGATAAAATTGCGGCAAGCCCAAATGTCATGGGAGCTCAGGTTTCCAGGACCGGTGTTCAAAGAGCGCTTTTAAAACCCATGGAAGAAACCGAAGTGGATCTTAAGGTCCCCCATGATCCGGTTTCCATGATGCAGGAACTTGAAGCGTTTCAAAGAACCGGCAAAAGAAACCAGCGCAGGGTCAACACCGCCAATATTCTTTTTATTTTAAGCGGTGCCTTTTCAGGCCTCACCGATGTCATCAAAAAACGATTGAGCAAACAGAGCATCGGCTTTGGTTCTCAACTGACAATAGCCCATGAAGAAATTGATCTTTTAAAACAGACTAGGACAGAAGACCTTGTTGAATTTGGTTTTGAATCTGAATTTATCGGCAGGATTCCGGTACGATGTGTCCTTGACACCCTGAGTGAAAACGACCTCTATACCATCCTTAAAATGCCCAACAACCCCGTTATTTTAAGCAAAAAACTGGATTTTGCGGCCTATGGTATTGATATCGTCTTCACCGACGCTGCCTTAAAGACCCTTGCAAAGAAGGCTGCCATTGAAAACACCGGTGCCCGGGGGCTTGTCAGTGTGGTGGAAGAATCATTACTTGCCTTTGAAGAAAAACTGCCCTCCACCCAAATATCCACCTTTACCGTCACTCAAAAGGTTCTGGATGCTCCAGATTTTCAACTTAAACGTCTGATCTCCGGAAACAGCTGTAAAGAGATGAAACAAGAATACCTTCAGGCAAAAGAAGCATATAAAGGCTATATCACCGAATATATCAAAAAAAACTGGAAGGTCTTTTCCCTTCGCCATGGACTGACCCTTTCTCAGATTCGCTGCAAAATGGTTGCCCAGTACTATACCGGAAATGTTATGGAAGTTGAGGATGCCGTCAAGCAGATCAAACGCTTCCATGATTCGGTAAAGGAGATTGAAGTTGAGGTATCCAAAAGCTATGATTTAAACATTGTTTTTGAAGAAGATGCCATTGATTTCATCATCCAGCAATTCATCGACCATAGTGCCACCAGTGAAGAAATTTTATCAAAGCTCTATGACGATTTTTTTGACGGATTTAATCTGATCCGGGAAAAATCGGGGAAAAACAGATTTTTCCTCTCCAAAGAAGCCCTCATGGACCATGAAACATACCTTAATGACCTTATCAGGAAAGAAATAAGATGATTGGAATTTCAAAACTTTATTGTGCAACCGTTGAACCCTCGGACACCCTGAGATACTCAAGGGACTCTGGACAACTGCCTTCACATCTGTTGCAGTTTTCAATTGACAAAAAACCAGTGGTGGTCTGGAACATGACCCGCCGATGTAATTTAAAATGTGTTCACTGCTATGCCAGGAGTGAAGACATTTCCTATGACAATGAGCTTAACCACGAACAAAGCCTTGCCATGATTGATGATCTTGCCCAGTTCGGGGTGCCGGTAATACTGTTTTCAGGCGGAGAGCCCCTGATCCATCCCCGGCTTCTGGAATATGCCCAATATGCCGTCAGCAAAGGAATAAGAGCTGTTATTTCCACAAACGGCACCCTGATCACCAAGGAAAAAGCTCGCGCCTTGAAAGATATCGGTCTGTCCTATGTGGGCATCAGCCTGGATGGTATGGAATCAACACATGACAAGTTTCGGGGCGTCAAAGGCTCTTTCAAGCGTGCCATGGCAGCCATTGACAACTGCCAGGAAGTCGGTATCAAAGTGGGGGTGAGGTTTACCATCAACAAACGAAATGTCCAGGATATACCAGGAATTTTTGATCTTCTTGAAGCAAAAAATATTCCCAGGGCCTGTTTCTATCACCTGGTCTACTCGGGCAGGGGATCTGAGATTGCCAAGGAAGACCTTTCCCATGAAGAAACACGCAAGGTATTGGACCTGATCATGGACAGAACCCGGGATCTTCACGATCGAAACCTGCCCAAGGAAGTTCTCACCGTGGACAACCATGCCGACGGCCCCTATTTATACCAGCGCCTCCTGGGGGAAAACCCGGAACGGGCAGCCGATGTATTGGAGCTGCTTGAAATGAATGAAGGCAATAGCTCTGGACGGGGTATCGGTTGTATTTCCTGGGACGGCCAGGTCCACCCGGATCAATTCTGGCGGGAAAAGGTCCTGGGTAATGTTAAAGATCGTCCCTTTTCCGAAATCTGGATGGATCCTGAAAATGAATTTTTGATGAAAATGAAGGACAAGAAACGTCATGTCAAGGGAAGATGCGCCCAGTGCAAATGGCTGGATATCTGTGCCGGCAATTTCAGGGCAAGGGCGGAATCTGTGAACGGTGATCCCTGGGATTCAGATCCTGCATGTTATCTGACCGATGATGAAATAAAAAAAGACGAAATAAAAAAAGACGAAATTAGAAAGGACGAGATCAAAAAGGAGGAAAAATAATGTTGTTTCCTGATGCCAGGGGCAGAAGACTGCGGGCCAACGATAATTTCAGGCGAATGATCCGGGAAACCAAAATATCTGTTGATGATTTGATCATGCCCCTGTTTGCAATAGACGGCAAGTCTGTTAAAAAACCCATTGCCTCCATGCCCGGTCAATTTCACCTTTCCTGTGATAATATTGTCAAAACAGCCCAAGAGGCCAAAGAAGCCGGCGTGCCCGCCATTATCCTGTTTGGGGTTGCGGATAAAAAAGACCCCCTTGCCACAAGGGCCTATGCATCGGATGCCATTGTCCAACGAGCAGTTGCTGCAGTCAAGGAAAAGGTACCGGACATCACGGTGATCACCGATGTCTGTTTGTGCGCCTACATGGATCATGGTCATTGCGGAGTTGTAGACAAGGGCATCATCGACAACGATGCCTCTTTGGATCTTCTCGCTAAAACCGCCCTTTCCCATGTGCAGGCAGGTGCCGATATGGTGGCCCCTTCCGATATGATGGACGGACGGGTGGGTGAGATCCGCCAGACCCTGGACGAAGAAAATTTTTCCCACATCCCCATCATGTCCTATGCAGTTAAATACTGCTCTGCCTTTTACGGTCCCTTCAGAGAAGCTGCCGATTCCGCTCCAAAGTTCGGCGACAGAAAAACCTACCAGATGGATCCTGCCAATTCACTTGAAGCCGTCAGGGAAGCCACCATGGACATTGAAGAGGGGGCCGACATCATCATGGTAAAACCCGCTTTGTCCTACCTGGATATTATCTATCGACTCAAACAAGAAATCGATCTTCCCATCGCCGCCTATAATGTCAGCGGGGAATACAGCATCATGAAAGCCGGAGAAATGATGGGCTGGGTGGATGCCAAGGCCATGATCATGGAAACCCTTCTTTCCATCAAACGGGCCGGAGCTGATATCATATTGACCTATTCCGCCATTGATGTTGCAAGGGAGTTGAACCGCTAATGACACATCCTCATACACAAGGACTGCCCAGCAGTGGACACGAAGCCCATGGCAAAGGTCAACCCGGTAATGCCAATACCATTCGCCTGGTTGCCTGGGAAACTACCCGACGCTGCAACTTAAATTGTAAACATTGCAGGGCCGGGGCAGAAAATCATCCCTATGACAATGAATTGGATACCCAGGCCTCATTCAGGCTTTTGGACCAGATCAGGGAAGTGGGGACCCCGATCATCATCCTCACCGGTGGTGAACCCTTACTCCGGGAGGATATATTTGATATCGCCTCCTATGGCACCAAAATTGGCCTGCGCATGGTCATGGCACCCAATGGCACCCTGATCACCCCGAAGATAGCTGAAAGGATAAAGGAAAGCGGCATCAAACGGATCAGTGTCAGCCTGGACGGATCCACCGCCCAAAGTCATGATGATTTCAGGGGTCTTAAAAATGCCTTTAATGATTCCATCCGTGGCATAAAGATTGCCAAGGCCGCAGGGATTGAATTCCAAATCAACACCGTTATCACCAAAACCAACTTAGATGAAATTCCCAAAATTTTAAGCCTGGCAGAATCCTTGGGAGCCGTTGCCCACCATATTTTCCTTCTGGTGCCCACGGGCCGGGGAAAATATATTGCAGACTCTGGCATCGACGCCAAGGAATATGAAGAAACCCTGAACTGGTTCTATGACCAGCGGGAGAAAACCAGCCTCCAGCTCAAGGCCACCTGTGCCCCCCACTATTATCGAATTTTACGCCAGCGGGCAAAGGCAGACGGTAAAAAAGTCACCTTTGAAACCCACGGACTGGATGCAGTGACCCGGGGATGTCTTGCCGGTACCGGGTTTTGTTTTATCTCCCATGTGGGCCGGGTTCAGACCTGCGGATTTCTCGATGTGACCTGCGGTGACATCACACAGCAGACCTTTAAGGATGTATGGGAAAACTCCACCGTATTTAATGAACTCAGGGAGTTTAACAACCTTGAAGGTAAATGCGGAATATGTGAATACAAAAATGTGTGCGGGGGATGCCGCGCCCGGGCCTATGAAGCCACGGGCAATTATCTTGCAGAAGAACCCCTGTGTACCTATCAGCCCAAACGATCGGACCAAAAAATAAAATAACCCCTATTTTATTGATCCTATCATAAACAACCGGCAGGTCATAACAAAACCGGCAGGAATTTTATACCTGCCGGTTTTGTTCCTAAAAATTTTTCGATCAACACCGTTACTGAATGGAATTGAATACCAGGGAAATAGGCCGGTCCTCTTCAGTGTCACCGGCAAAACGGATAGGACCCGGCTGACGATAATGGTCCTCTCCAGAATCTGCTGCCATCCATTTATCCCGTAAGGCTTTAAAGACCCTGAATCCATTTGAGTTCAAGTCCACCAGACTTTTTTCGATTACCAGCTCCAGCTTACCCTTTCTCTCTTCCAAATGCATGAGTTTGGCAATGGGAATACCAATGGGTTCCCATTGATCAAAGTCCATTTCAAGATTCCGGATGGCGGCCATCTGACCGGTGGCATTTCCGGCAATAAGATGAAATGCAGTCAACCCGAGGTTATAGGTATAATTGCAGTCAAAATGACTCGGAGCTGTTCCCCTGCCGTCATATCCATAAAAATGGGTCTGGGTTTTAAAATTAGGCTCGGAGTTCTTAAAAACCTGGACAATGGGCTCAGGGATACTCTCTTCAACCGCCATGAGCTCATTGCTGACAAGTGCCTGCTTCAAGGTTTTTTGGGAAATAATCGTCTCTTTAACCAAAAGATAGTCGGCCTTGGGGTTTCCAAAAAGAGTCGTTTCATACAACTTCGGGTCCAGACCGTGGGCAAGCATAATGGCCTTGTACGCTGTATCTTTTATCCCGATTTTATAGACCCCTTGTTCTTTTAAAACCCCCAGATACTCCTTGACCATGTCCATGACCATCTTTTCTGTCTTCACCTGGGAAAACTGAAAATTTCCGTGAAGATCCCGTTCCACCATCAGTCCTTCCCTGAAAAAAGGGGGCAATTGGTTGAACAATTCATCATCCCGAAGATTCCAGATGGGAAAGGGACTCTTGTCGATCATTCCCTGGCTGATCCACCTTAAATACTCCAATTTATCGGCCAGTCCCGGGAAAGCCCTGTGAAAATCAATATCATGAATGGTGTTGTACTCGGCAATTATTTTATTGAGTTTTATGATAAACACCTGGATTTCATTGATAAACTCCAGTATCCCTTCCGGGATGATCATAATACCGTAATTTTTACCGACAGCTGCCCGCTTCACAATAGTATCGCAGATAAATCGCGACAGATGCCGCAGGGTAATGCCAAAGGCATTATAATCTATGGTGTTATTTGCCTTTGCCTTTGCAAGACGTTCTTGATCAACATAATCGGCCAGCTCCTCTCCGATCAGGGAAAGGGTGGCATGGGTCTGGAGGGCAGTTTCCAATGTTAGATGACTTGCCACCCTGCCCATGACTTTGCAGATGTGCCAGTATTTAACAGTGGACTCACAATCAGTGGCCAGATTACTGATGTTCTGGGCGAAGGCCCTGGCAGCGCTGTGAAAACCAAAGGAAATGGCACAAAGGACATCTCCGTCATCGGTTGATACCTGGATATCCCCATCAATGGTTTTGGGAACCCCAATGACCTTGATACCAAATTTTTTGTAATGCTGGGCAAGAAAAGCGGCATTGGTGTTGGAATCATCTCCGCCGATGACCACCAATGCATCCAGCCCAAGATCCATGCAGGTTTTTAAGGAATCATCCATTTTCTTGTCTGAATCAATTTTTGTTCTGCCTGTTTTTATCATGGAAAAACCGCCCATGTTGCGGTGGGCATCCACAAGTTCCCGGGTTATCTCCATATAACTGGATTCAATCAGCCCCTCTGTTCCCATCAAAAATCCAAATACCTTTGATTCCGGATTATAGCGTTTGACTTCATCAAAAAGGCCTGCAATCACATTATGCCCACCCGGAGCCGGTCCCCCGGAAAACACCACTCCGATATTTCGTTTCTTTGAAAACGCCTGTTTCTTTACCTCAGAAATCTCATCCCCTAGGGTCACTTTTTGAACCGGGTTGCAAATGATGTCCGGAAGAACCTTTTGGGCTTCCTTGTCATTGGTGAACCGATATTGGGGCTGGTCCTCCAGCAATGAATACCTTTTGGTAAAAATCCGGATCTTTTTCGGTGAAAATGATCTCCTGGCGAGTGCTTCACTATTAAGGTCTGCTGTAGCCGTTTTTGCAATTGGATGATTCAGTAAATAATCGAGTTCTATCTCAGATCCCATTCCCGCTCCTGTAACAATTTTAATTAGGATTTCCTTGTTTTTTCCACCAGTCTAATGAACAAATACCTGGTTCCTTCCCTTTGCTTTTGCCTTGTACACTGCCACATCTGCCCGCTCAAAAACCTGCAGATGGCTTGTGTCCTTTTCTTGTACCTGGGTAACGCCTATACTCACCGTAACCCTTACGGTTTCTCGTTTGTACAAAAATTCAATTTTTTCTATGGTCTGCCGGATCTTTTCCGCGGCTTCTTTTGCACCAACAGCATCTGTTTCAGGCATAATGACCACAAATTCTTCCCCCCCATACCGGGCCAGCATATCATTTTTACGCAGCAAGGGCAGAGACCTTTTGATAATTTCCTGGAGACACTTGTCTCCGATGGCATGCCCATATCGGTCATTAATATTCTTGAATTTATCCGCATCAATCAACAACAGGGAAAATTGGGTGCCATACCGCAAAAACCGCTCCATCTCATCTTCCATTTTTTTATCATAGGCCCGCCGGTTAAAGGAGCCGGTCAATTGATCCTGGTTTAATTTTTCTTCAAGCTGTTCAGAATGTTGGGTGGCTTCATTTAATTTCTGCTTTAATATAGCAAACCCGGTCTTAAAAATATTCCGGTTCTTCTCGAAAGCGGCTTGAATGGCCTTTTCCTTTAATTGTTTTTTGGTCAATGCCTGCTCAATGGAGGCCAGTCTTTGGGTGATCTGAAGTTTCAAATCATCCAGACTGGTTGCCATTTCAGAAGTGGTTTGCAGGCCTGTCAATTCGGTGCTTAAAAGCGTCTCAAACCCTGAATTGGATAAAAACAGAGAATTGGTTTGGTCATGGGAAAAGGCAAATTTTGCTTCAATATCCAGGATCTTACCCACAATATCCTGGACAAAAGAATTCATTTTTTCCCGGTCCTGGTTGGCTTCGGCAATGTAGACAAAAACCAGGCCAAAAATACTTTCCCGGATATCTGCGATATCTTGGATATCTTGTGCGCTTAATATCCTGGTCGTTATATTGTCCATGCGGGTGATATATTTTTTATCAAGGGTGGACCTCAGGGTATTTAAAATATCCTGATAGCTTTGCCTAAAATCATCAATAAAATTATGGGTTGAAGATTTTATGAGAGAGGCAAATATCCCTCGTTTCTTTTTTGGCGCAAGCGGTCCTATCCCTTCTTTGATCATGGCTGTTTTTAATTGCTCAAAAATATATTCAATTTTTACAAAGGATGCCCCTTTTTTCAAAGCCCCACTCAAGTCTTTACAAACCCCTTCAAAATGGGTATCCCCTGCCGCCACTGTATCTATGATGACGGGAAAATATTTACGATAGAGCCTGTCCTGGTTTTCAAATTTTTCTTCAACAGCATCCAGTTCTTTTACAAGACTGTCTTTTTGAGACAACAATTTTTTAACCTGTTCCTTCAACACCACTATTTTTTCATCCAAGGGCTTCACCATGGGTCACCTTCCCTTATTATCTGAAAATATCTTTTGTTTATTTTTATCGGTTGGTGCACAGAAAGTAAAGTATCATTCTCATTTATCCTCATCTTGTTAAATTCAGTTGTTATTTTCCTTGCCTTGTCTTGATTCTGGTTTCTAAAAATTGTAAAAGAGTATACTCGCTTAAACAATAAGTAACTAACCTATGATCCAGGGAGACAATCATTGGCTTTTAATATCTTCAAGAAAAAAAGTATGCCACCAAAAAATGAACCGGAAAAGACTATTGAAACAAAGAAACCAGCCGACAGCCTGTTTTCCCGGTTAAAAACCGGGTTAAGCAAAACCCGAGCCGTATTGAATACCGATATCAATGAACTATTTGTGGCGGCCAAAGAAATCGATGAAAACCTGTTTGAGGAACTTGAAGAATTGCTGGTCACGTCTGACCTTGGCATGGACATCACCATGGAAATGATGGACCGAATCCGCAAAAAATCCAAACGGCTGAAAACGGCTGATGAGCTTAAACATGTTTTAAAAGAAGAACTTATGGCATTGTTTCCTGATACCCCGGCACTGCCCAGTAAACCTGTCCCTGCCCCCCCCCAGGTCATCATGATAGTCGGGGTCAATGGAACCGGGAAAACCACCACACTGGGCAAACTTGCCATGCGCTATACCCGCCAGGGAAAAAAGGTGCTCATTGCAGCCGCAGATACCTTCAGGGCTGCGGCCATTGAGCAGGTGGAGGTCTGGGCAGACAGATCCGGGGCAGCGGTTGTCAGGCACAAGGAAGGGGCAGATCCTGCGGCGGTTGCCTACGATGCCGTGGAAGCTGCCATTGCCAGGGGAGTTGACATCGTTCTCGTTGATACGGCCGGCCGGCTCCATACCCAGAAAAATCTAATGGAAGAATTAAAAAAAATAAAACGGTCCATCAATAAAAAGTTGATCACAGCCCCCCATGAGGTATTAATGGTCCTGGATGCCACCACAGGTCAAAATGCAATCTCCCAGGCAAAAATCTTCCATGAAGCCGTTGGCATTACCCAGATTGCATTGACAAAACTGGACGGAACCGCAAAGGGTGGAATCGTTGCTGCCATTGCCAGTACCATGGGCCTTCCCATCTCCTATATCGGTGTTGGGGAAGGCATTGATGACCTCCAGGCGTTTGATCCCCAAAACTTTATCAATGCACTGTTTGACTAAATATTTAACCCAAAGACCCTCTTTTTATCTATTCATTTGCATATTTTTTTAGATGGAATATAAGGACCCCTTTTTATGTTTGGAATTGAAAACTATACCGGCTTTATCATTGCCGCCATCATACTCAACCTGACCCCGGGGGTTGATACCATGTATATTCTGACCCGAAGTGTCGCACAGGGCAGGCGTGCCGGTCTTGTTTCCGTGGTCGGCATCATGACCGGTTGTGTGGTCCATGTGTTGTGTGCCGCATTTGGTCTCTCCCTGATTTTGTCAACATCGGCCGCGGCCTTTACCCTTGTAAAATGGGCAGGCGCTTTTTATCTTATCTTTCTGGGAGTAAGAACCCTGATGGAAAAACAAACTGCCTTTGAAACCGCTGACACTAAATTTGTGCCAAAAGATCTGATTAAAATTTTTCGGCAGGGGGTCATCACCAATGTATTGAACCCAAAGGTGGCCCTTTTTTTTCTCTCTTTTTTACCCCAGTTTATCAATGCCCAGGCGGTTCAAGGCCCACTGCCCTTCCTTGTTCTTGGGTCCACCTTTCTTGTTACCGGCAGTATCTGGTGCATTGTTTTGACAGGAATCGCTGCCCGGCTGACCCATACCCTTAGAAACAATCGCCGGGTGGGTCTCATCCTACAAAAATTATCCGGTACGATTTTCATCGGATTTGGATTAAAGCTGGCCTTTGATTCACAATAATCGATAACACCTGTTAGCGTTTCATCTTTTCTCTTTGCCCGAAGCCACGATTTAGCATAGGATAGAACAACTCATTGGGTCACAATCAACCGATATTTTAATACCCTTTACCAGATTAAGGCTGTCATGAAATTTTTTACAATCCGTACCAAACTAATTCTTGTCCTCAGTCTTATCCTGTTATCGGGTTTTTTGCTGACCAATGTGATTTCATACCAATCTTCGAAAAAATCAGTCAAAACAAGTATTATTGACAACAGTCTTCCCCTGGCCCGGGACAATATCTATTCTGAAATTCAAAGGGATTTAACCCGGCCCATCTTCGTCTCTTCCCTCATGGCCAATGATACCTTTTTAAAGGACTGGGTTCTCGGGGGAGAAAAGAATCCGCTCCTTATCCAGAAATATCTATTGGAAATAAAAAATAGATATCATTTTTTCAGTTCCTTTTTTGTCTCAGACAAAAGTCAAACCTATTACCACTTCAAGGGGGCTTTAAAAAAAATCAGCCCCGAAAACAGCCATGATGCCTGGTATTACAATTTTAAAAATTTACAGGTTGATTACGATCTCAACGTGGATACCAATGAGGCAGCGCTCAATCATTTGACCATTTTTATCAATCATCGGCTGGTTGACTATGACAACCAGCTTTTAGGCGTTGTGGGTGTGGGGCTTGATTTTGACCGGGTGGCAACCCTGATGGATTATTATAAAAAAAAATACAACCGAGACGTCTATATGGTCAGCCCCGACGGAATGATACAGGTCCACACCGATAAATCAAAAATAGCCACCCAGTCTATTTATGATGTCACTGGACTCGCCGCCATTGCCAAAAAGATCCTTGATTCCAAAGATACCCCCTCCTTTTTTGAATATGATTCTGAAACGACCCACATTCTTCTCACCAGCCGGTTTATCCATGAACTGGGCTGGTATCTTTTAGTGGAACAGGATGAAACACTTGCCCTTCAATCCATTAAAAACACCTTTATCCAAAATTTTCTCATCAGCCTTATCATCACCTTTGCCACCATCGTCTTTGCCATCATCGTCATCAACTATTTCCAACGCCAATTGGAAACCATGGCCAATACTGACAAACTGACCCAGGCCTACAATCGAAATGAATTTGAACGGCGTTTCAAATACATGACCAACCTTAACCGGCGGGAACCCGTGGAGATGTGTATCATCCTCTTTGATATGGATCATTTAAAACAGGTCAATGATACCCATGGTCACCTGTTTGGTGATACCGTAATCAAGGCGGTGGCCCAAATAGCCGCCCGGACCATCCGCGAAAAAGACCTGCTGGTTCGCTGGGGAGGGGATGAATTTGTTCTCTTGATTTTCAGCAATATGGAGCAGACAAGACAAATCGCACAAAGACTGCGCCTGGCAATTCAGGCCCATGATTTTTATGCTTCCCCCGCTCCTGTCATGGTAAAGACACCGTCCATTACCATCAGTTCCGGCATTGCCGGGTACAGGCAAAAAGAAACCTTGAAAGACTGGATTTTTCGAGCTGACACAGCACTTTACAAAGCCAAGGCAAGGGGTAAAAATTGTATTGAAGAGGAGACCAATCCATGACGGTTTTGCAAATATCTGTCAACACCCCAAAGTCTATGAAGCCATGGGTTACCCGAACCACCCCTTTGAAAATTATACCCAAGATCCCTTCAGTATTTTCATGAAAAAAAATTGCTTAAGTCATCCAAGGGTAGTATATAAGAAACAGACCATTGAAACACCCCATTAAAAATTTGGGGGATGACCCAGTGGTGGTCTTGAGCAAACGCCTGGTAAATGATTCATGAAGAAGGGATGAACTTTTACCGGAAAGGAGGGTACATGAGGCTTTCACGCGATGAAATCAAAATGAAACTCAAAGAATGGAACCTGGCCTGGAATAAACACGACCTTGAAAAGGTGATGGAGCTCTTCCATGAAGATGTTTTTTTTGAAAACTGGACAGGGGCCTATGTGAAAGGAAAGAAAAACCTTAGAAAGGTCTGGGCTTCCTGGTTTGAGAACCATGGAAATTTCAGATTTTTAGAAGCAGAAACCTTTGTGGATGAGAAAGTACAAAAAGTATTGTATCGCTGGGTGCTTGAATGGCCTTCGATGGAGCCTGATTTTGAAGACAAGCCGGAAATAAGAAAAGGGGTTGACGTGATCCATTTCAAGGACGGTAAAATTATTAACAAACTCACCTATACCAAAACAACCCTTGAAATTGACAATACGCGATATAGTCTTCACCTGTAACAATGAGATGGCTCCGATGCAACGGTACAAAAAAAATTAGTTCCCTTACCTGGGAACCTCTATGGAACTGTCTCCGGTGAATCCGTTGCCAGCGGTGCTGGCATAACGATGAATATTTTATTCCATAAAAAAATGGGAACTGCGCCCTTTGCAAGGGTAATTCCCATTTTTTTTATTATAAAACCGCCTTATTCCTTTTCTTTTGCCTTATCAAAGGCTTTTTTAAATCCCCCAAGAGAGCCGGTAATGGTTTTTTCCGGCACTGCATAGGAAAGCCTGAAAAACCCCGGACCACTGAACCCTGTCCCCGGGACCGCCAGAATATTCTGCTCTTTTAAAAGGCCCACAAACTCAAGATCATTTTTAATGGGACTTTTGGGGAAGAGATAAAACGCACCTTCCGGCACATCAAATTCATACCCTGCCGCATGAAGCCCTTCACAAAACATATCCCGGCGTTTTTTATAAATATCAATATCCACAGTAACGCCCTGGAGCTTTCCCACAACCTGCTGGAAAAGCGCCGGTGCATTCACATACATCATGGTGTTTGTCACCCCGGCTGCCCCGGCAATCATGGCAGCATCCTCGGCCTTTGGATGGATGGCAAGGTATCCGATTCTCTCCCCTGCCAACGACAATTCCTTGGAATAGGAGGTGAGCATAATGGTATGGGGATACACATCAAACACCGAGGGCACCTCAACCCCGTAAACAATCTTCCGATAGGGTTCGTCAGAGATAAGATAAATGCGTTTACCAAACTTCTGGCTGGCCTCTTCAAGCAAGGTCCCAAGGCCCATCAACTCTTCTTTTGTATATACAACACCGGTGGGATTATTGGGGGAATTAATCAGCATAACCCGGGTATTTTGGGTTATGGCTGCCTTAATAGCCTCTAAATCCAGGTGAAAATCAGAAAGGGTGGAAGCGGTTTTCAAATTGGCCCCCGCCACAAAGGCATATTGGTTATAGCCGACAAAATAGGGAGCCGGTACCAAAATATCTTCCCCGGGATTCACCAAGGCCCTGAGGGTATCATTCAAAGCCCCGGCAGCCCCCACAGTCATCACCACCAGATCTTGGGTAAGCCCCACATTGAATTCTTGGTTCAAATAATCAGCCACAGCCTGACGCACATGCGGATACCCCGGATTGGACATATATCCGTGGGTGGTGTTCTCATTGTTGATCAGTTCCAGCAGGATCTCTTTCACAGCCGGCGGCGGTGGAACATCCGGATTTCCAAGGGAAAAATCAAAAACATTATCAGGGCCGAACCTTTCCCTGAGCCGGGCCCCTTCTTCGAACATCTTTCGGATCATGGATGCGGATTCAACCATTTTTACCATTTTATCTGCTATGGGCATATTTTTTTCCTCCTGAAACGGGGTTTAAAATAGAGTTTACCATACCTTAAATTTTCCACGATGAAAACAGTCCTTTCAAAAACCGGAAATTATTGCCAGGATATTGCCCAGAAGATTGCATTGGTCGACAATCACCTACTCGTCACCCTGAGACACCAAGTAAGAGCCAAGCCTGAGTCCTATCACCATTTGGCCACCGGATTGATGGGGATGGAAATGATGACTTGGATGAAAATTTGAGGTATACAATGGAACACTATTCAAATAATTAAAAAGGATTGGTCTATGTTTAATTTTTTAGATAAACTCCCGTATTCAATTTTGATCTTTGCAACAGTTTTTATGCTAGTAACACCCATTAGCCCGATGCCACATGTCGTTGAAAAAATCCTAATGATTAAAAATTGGACCCTTCATAAACCATTGGACATATTTGATTTATTTTTTCATTTGACTCCGCTGATTTTATTAATAATAAAGACAGTTCGAGGTCATCGGTGATTTTGAATGGGTTCGAAAATATATATATTTGAAGGGATGTTATTGAAAATAGAGGGGCATCGATATTAAATTTTTTGCAGCTGGCTAAAGCAAGTGCACTACCTCACCCAATGAACAAAGCCCGGTTATATTTTGGCCGGATTGTTTATTGGGGGGAATACTTTTGCTATTTTTGCGGATAGGGTTTGAAATGTTCAATGGGTTTAAAAAAATTCAATTTTGTGGGGGATAGTATGAGAGCAATAATTTTGGCTATAAAAAAAGGGCCTCAGAAAAACTCCCAAGACCCTTGAATTTATTAATGGAGGCGGCTTCCAGATTTGAACTGGAGAATGTCGGCTTTGCAGGCCGATGCCTTACCACTTGGCCAAGCCGCCAATGTATGGAGCGGGAAACGGGAGTTGAACCCGCGACTTCGACCTTGGCAAGGTCGCACTCTACCACTGAGTTATTCCCGCTCAGCAAACAGAAAGAATTTATATACGGATGCCGTTATTTTGTCAATGAAAAATTGCTTAAAATAAAAACTTTCTTGCCTTAATAAAATAATCAAAACCAGACCAGATCGTAAAGAACACGGCACCCCAGAGAAAGAATACCCCGATACCATTAAAATTGATCCCCAGATACGAATAATGCAGCATCAAGGGGATAATGGCGGCTATCTGGAACCCGACCTTATACTTTCCCAGCCAGGAGGCTGCCACGTCCTGACCATTCTCAATGAGCACACACCGCAAGCCGGTGACAGCCAATTCCCTGCCAATGATCACACAGGCAATCCACCCTTGCATAAACCCCAGGGATGCCAGCATCACCAAAGAAGAAGAGACCAATAGTTTGTCGGCAAGGGGATCTAGTATTTTACCCAATTTTGTTTCAAGACCCCGGGTTCTTGCCAGATATCCGTCAAAATAGTCTGTGATGGAGGCCAGGGAAAAAAGAGCGGCTGCGATAAACGTGGTGCTCCTGGCGTCTGACATCAGGAGCACCACAATGATAGGAACCGCTACAATTCTGGAAACCGTCATAAAATTGGGGGTCAGCACCACCGCTTTTATTTTTTCTAGCCCCATCTATACCTTACCCCTTTTTTTTATTCCAATCCGACATGAATGCTTCAATCCCCTTATCAGTCATATGGTGGGCGGCAAGCTTTTTTAAGACCCCATGGGGGATGGTGGCGACATCCGCACCGATCAGAGCAGCCTTTAAGACATGCAGGGGATTTCTCACACTGGCCACAATAATCTGGGTATCAAAATCATAATTGTCAAAAATCTGAACAATCTCTTCAATCAGATCCATGCCTTCCTGGGCCAGGTCGTCAATGCGTCCCACAAATGGGGATACATATGTGGCACCCGCCTTTGCAGCCATCAGGGCCTGCAATGCAGAGAAAACCAGGGTAACATTGGTCTTTATCCCTTCGGAAGACAGTGTTTTAACCGCCTTGAGTCCTTCAATGGTCATGGGAATCTTAACCGTAATATTATCGGCAATTTGAGCAAGCTCCCTTGCTTCTGTGACCATGCCGTCATACTCAAGGCTGATGACTTCGGCACTGACAGGGCCGTCAACAACTTTGCATATATTGGCGATGATCTCCTTGAATTCCCCCTCTTCCCTGGCAATCAGGGACGGGTTGGTCGTAACCCCATCCACCATGCCCATGTTGCTGGCATCTTTGATCTGATCAATATTGGCTGTATCGATAAAAAACTTCACCTAACACCTCCTAGTCCAGAAGAATGACCTCCTGGCTCGTTTGTTTTTCTATTCTTTTTAACAGTTGCCTCGGCGTTTTCTTTAACACCGGATGGATTGCTTCACCACCTATATCACACATGGGTCTAAGGACAAAACATCTTTCCTGCATCCTGGGATGGGGGATTTCAAGCGTATCTGTTTTGAAAACCATGTCTTGAAAAAAAATAATATCCAGATCAATGATTCTGGGTCCAAATCTAAAAGCTTTTCCCTCTCTATCCAGAGAAGTTTCAACCTGTTTTAAAATGTTCAGCAATTGTCCGGGGTCAGCAGAAGTTTCAACTTTTAAGGCGGCATTAACAAACCAATCCTGATCTTCAAAATTCTGGGGTTGTGTCCTGTAAAAAGAAGAGACGCCTGTCACACGGATCTGTTTGTGATGGTCCAGGCAGTCAATGGCCTGGTTTAGATTCTCCCGCTTATCCCCTTTATTTGAGCCGATACTCAGATAGGCAGTAAACAATTGTTCCATCATTTTGTAAAATCAACATAACTGGTTTTGGAGTAACCACTTTTCATCTCATCTCGTCCAATGGCCTGCACCCTGAAGTAATAGTGAAATCCCGGCACCAAGGTTCCGTGATAGACCATGTCCGGCATGGAAACCACCCCCATTGATTTAAAAACAAAGGGACAGCCTTCACAGGCAGCCGCATCCTTGGTGGCCATATAAACCTCAAATGCCTCGGGGGCTATTTTAGCCGTTTTCGGGTCAATGGTATGGGTCCATGTCAAGGTTAGCCGGTTTTCTTCCAAAGATACCGTTAGATTATCAGGTGCAGCCAGAACATTTCCCTCAATGACAGGGGGTATGGGCGGTCCTTTCTTGCCACAGGAAGGCGCCAGAAACAAGACCGTTAGAAACAAGATCATCAGAGAAAGTCCCCCTCCCACGTGTAAAAAATTGGATAAAAAATGGGGGAAACCATGTTTTTTTTTCAGCTTCATGACGGGTCAAGCTCCTTTTGAGCTCGCTGCACCGCCTGGGCCACATTGTCAAAGCTTGTGCCTCCGTATGATATGCGACGAGTGATCATTTGATCAAGGGAAATAAAATGATAGATATCTTTTTCAATCAACTCACTAAAGGATTGTAATTCTTCCAGGCTTAACTCATCCAGTTCCTTGTCCTGGCTCAAGCCATAGGCCACGGCTTTTCCGGCCACTGAGTGGGCCTGTCGAAAGGCCATTCCTCTGTTGACCAGATAATCTGCAAAATCAGTGGCATTTAAAAATCCCTTTTTGCAGGCCGTTTTCATCCTGGCTTCATGGACCTCAATATTGGGCAGCATCCGGGTGTAAACCGCCGTACAAATTTTCAAGGTATCAACAGTATCAAACAGCGGTTCCTTGTCTTCTTGCATGTCCTTATTATAGGCCATGGGAAGAGATTTCATGGTGGTAAGAATGGCCACAAGGTTCCCCACAACCCTTCCTGTTTTACCCCTTACAAGTTCTGCCACATCCGGGTTTTTTTTCTGGGGCATGATACTGGAACCTGTGGTAAAGGCATCGGAAATCGTGATAAAGGAGAATTCAGAAGATGACCAGAGAATCAATTCCTCGGAAAGCCTTGACAGATGAATCATGCAGATGCTGGCATGGGCGATAAATTCCATGACAAAATCCCGGTCTGATACAGAATCCATGCTGTTCTCAGAGACTTTGCCAAACCCGAGCACCTGTCTTGTGTACTCCCGATTCAAAGGATAGGTGGTACCGGCAAGGGCGGCAGCACCAAGGGGCATGACATCCACCCGCTTAAGCGAATCATCAAACCGCTGTACATCTCGCTTTATCATCTCATAATAGGCCATCAAATGATGGGCAAACAGCACGGGCTGGGCCCGCTGCATATGAGTGTAGCCCGGCATGATAACCCTCAGGTGTTTTTTTGCCATGGTCACCAATGCCCTTTGAAAATCTGTCAGCATCTGGATAACCTGGTGGGTTTCTTCCTTCAGGTAGATCCGGACATCAAGGGCGACCTGATCATTTCGGCTTCGCCCTGTATGAAGTTTTTTAGCCACATCCCCGCTTTCTTTGCCCAGAGCATCTTCCACATGCATGTGGATATCTTCCAAGCTGTCAGTGAAAGCAATTTCATTGTTATCCATCTTGGATTTAACCTGGCCAAGCCCTTTTATAAGGGTCTGGGCCTCATCCTTTGATATAATGGATTCATTTGCCATCATCTTCAAATGGGCAATACTGCCTTGGATATCACTGTCATAAAGCCGTTTATCCACATCAATGGATGCATTAAATTTTTCAACCAGTTCGTCCGTGGCCTGGGAAAACCGACCCCCCCAAAGTTTTTCATTCATATCATGCCTGTCTTTCTTTCTATTTTAATGAAAATTATAAAAAAGGATACATCTACCCCAGGATTAAGCTTTCCAAGATGGCTTTGTGCATATGCCGTTTGTTCTCTGCCTGATCCCAGAAAGCAGCACCTTTGGCCTCAAGCACCTGTTCTGAAATTTCTTCTCCCCTGTGTGCTGGCAGGCAATGAAGAACCAGGACATCGGACTTGGCACCTGCCAACAGGTTTTCATTCACCTGAAAGCCTTTAAAGGCTGCAAGCCTACCTTCCAGCTGTTCTTCCTCGCCCATGCTGGCCCACACATCGGTGTAAACCACATCGGCATTTTTAACCGCTTCCCTTGGATCATTTGTAAATACAATATTGTCCATGGTATCGGCACCGGCACTTGCAATAATATCCTGACGGACAGCATGGTTGTCCGGACAGGCAAGCTTCAGGTCAAGACCCAACACGCTTGCGGCATTCACCCAGGAATTTGCCACATTATTGCCATCCCCCACCCAGGCAATTTTTACCCGTTCATATCCACCCTTGTGCTCGATAATGGTCATGAGATCGCTTAAAATCTGGCAGGGATGAAAGGAATCGGTCAGGGCATTGATCACGGGAATGCTCGAGCTTTGGGCAAACTCTTCAACCAGTTCATGGTCAAAGGTTCTCATGGCCAGACAGTCAATGTACCGGGAAAGGACCCGGGCTGTATCCTTTGCCGGCTCATTCCTTGAGATCTGGGTATCTTGGGTGCTCATATAAATGGGATGCCCCCCCAGCTGGATCATGGCGGTTTCAAAGGAAATCCGGGTTCGGGTGGATTTTTTATCAAAAATTAATCCTAAAGTTTTGCCGGTCAACAGGGAATCAAAAATGCCCTGTTCATACCGTTCCTTAAGTTTTATGGCCCGCTTGAAAAGATGTTCAAAATCCTCTTGTTCAAGGTCCAGCAACGATAATATATCTTTTTTCAATAGTGATCTCCTAAATTTTCTTAAATGGCCGAAAACAGACTGTCTAAAACAGCCACAAGCCTGTCAATTTCAGTTTTATCAATAATTAAAGGGGGTGCAAATCTTAAAATCTTACCCTGAATCCCGTTAATAATAAAGCCTCGTTCAAAACTATTTGCCACAAAGAACCCGGCATCCTTATCTTCATCACCCCCAGTACCCGTGTCAATTTCCATTCCCACCAGCAGTCCCTTGCCCCTGACATCCAGAATCCGGGAGTGTTTTTCCTTAAGTTCAAGCAGTTTTCCACGAAAATACGCCCCCTTTTCATTCACCCCGGAAAGGAACGCTTCGTCGGATATGATATTCACCACTTCCAGGGCTGCGGCAGTAGCAATCGGGCTTCCCCCAAAGGTGGTGCCATGGCTGCCCAAATCAAACCCCTTTGCCACCTCTTGTGTGGCCAGCATGGCCCCAATGGGAAGTCCATTGGCAAGGGCCTTTGCAAGGGTCATTATATCCGGGGTAATATTGTAGCCTTCATGGGCAAACAGGGTGCCGCACCGCCCCATACCGGTCTGGATTTCATCAAATATGAGCAAAGTGCCGGTTTCGTTGCAAAGAGTCCTGACCTTAACCAGGTAGTCAGGATCAGCAGGGATAACCCCGCCCTCCCCCTGGATGGGTTCGAGCATCACGGCAGCCACGGTGTCATCCATGGCGGCTTTCAGGGCATCAATATCATTAAAGGGTACATGGATAAATCCTTCCAGCAAGGGATAAAACCCCTCTTTGATTTTGTCCTGACCCGTTGCCGACAATGTGGCCATGGTCCTTCCATGAAAGGATTGTTCCATGGTAATAATCTTGTACCGGTTCTTATTCCCCTTTGACTGAAAATACCGCCGGGCAAGTTTTATGGCGGCCTCATTGGCTTCTGCCCCTGAATTGGAAAAAAAGACCCGATCCGCAAAAGATTTTTCCACAAGCGCTGCAGCAAGGCTGGCCTGGGGAACAGTATAAAAAAGATTGGAAACATGAACCAGGGTTCTGGCCTGACGTTCAATGGCCCGGGTGATTATAGGATGACAATGCCCCAGATTACACACGGCAATGCCCGCCAGAAAATCAGTATAGGTCTTTCCATCTTCGTCGATGAGGGTGGTCCCTTCCCCACGGACAAAGGCCTTTCCCTGACGAAGATAGGTTTGGAACACAAATTGACTGGTATTTTCGATGGGATTCATAGGATCATCTTCATTCTTTATATTCATTAATCCGCCTTTTTATTAAACCAAATTTTCCTTAAACAAATTTATCCTTAATCGGTGAACACCTGGGTTCCGATGCCTGAATCTGTGAACAACTCCAGGAGCACGGCATGGGGTGTTTTACCATTGATGATATGTGATTTTTTCACCCCATTTTTCAGGGCCTCAAGAGCGCATTCCACCTTGGGGATCATGCCCCCTTTGATACGGCCATCGACAATCTGTTCGCCGATTTCCCTGTCCGTAATAGAAGAAATCAACCGGTGATCCCCATCCAGGACCCCGTCCACATCGGTGACCAGGATAAGCCGTTCGGCCCCCAGGGCCGAGGCAATTTTTGACGCCACCACATCGGCATTGATATTATAGGTTTCCCCATTTTTACCTAGGCCCACCGGCGCAATAATGGGAATAAACCCTTGGGCTGTCAGGGTATGAATGATATGGGGATCCACTTTTGTCACACTGCCAACCATGCCCGGATCGATGATTTCCGGTGGTTTGTTTTCATCTTCTTGAAGGTAAATTTTCATTTTTTCTGCCGTGATAAGCCCCCCGTCCTTTCCGGTAAGCCCCACAGCTCTCCCACCTTCCCGGTTGATCCTGGCCACGATATCCTTGTTCACCTTTCCGCCCAGCACCATTTCTACCACATCCATGGTGGCATCATCGGTGTAGCGCATCCCCCGGATAAAGGTTGAAGTAATGCCCATGGCCAAAAGCACTTTGTTTATCTGAGGACCCCCGCCATGGACCACAACCGGATTTATACCGACATATTTCAACAGGGTAATATCATTTGCAAAATCTCGTTTCAAGCCTTCGTCCACCATGGCATGCCCCCCGTATTTTATCACAACGGTCTTGGTGGAAAACTTTTGAATATAGGGAAGGGCCTCTATTAAGATGTCTGCAACATTCTGGGTCATAGAATATACCTGCTTAAATCCTGATCTTCAACAATATCCATCAGCTGTTTGGTGACAAATTCAGCATCAATGGTAATATTTTTTTCATCCATGTCCGGTGCTTCAAACAATATTTCTTCCAGCAATTTTTCCATGAGGGTGTGGAGTCTTCTGGCCCCGATATTCTCCGTGGTGGAATTGACTTCCACGGCAATATCCGCAATTTTCTCCACGGCATCCTGAGTAAAGGAAATCACCACCCCCTCAGTCCTTAGCAGGGCAATGTACTGGAGCATCAAGGCATTTTTGGGTTCCGTCAAAATCCGGGTGAATTCTTCGGCACCCAAAGAATGCAGTTCCACCCGGATGGGAAACCGACCCTGGAGTTCGGGGATCAGGTCCGAGGGCTTTGACACATGGAAGGCCCCGGAAGCGATAAACAGGATATGATCAGTTTTGACCGTGCCGTATTTGGTGGGGACAGAACTGCCCTCTACAATGGGTAAAAGGTCTCTTTGCACCCCCTCCTTGGACACCTCAGGACCGTGATTTTGTCCCTTGCCCGCAATCTTATCAATTTCATCGATAAAAATAATGCCGGACTGCTCCACAAGAAGAACTGCATCTGTTTTTACCTTTTCCATATCCACAAGATGGGCGGCCTCTTCCTGGGTAAGAATCCCCATGGCCTCCCGCACGCTGACCCTGCGACGCTTGGTATTTTTTGGCATGAGATTGCCCAGCATATCCTTGACATTGATGCCCATCTCCTCAATACCGCTGTTGGAAAAAATTTCCACCATGGGCGAGGATTGGGCCGTAACATCCAGATCAATCTTCCTTTTGTCTAATTTTCCCTTGTGAAGCATGGCTCGAAGCTTTTCCCGGGTGGATGCCGCTGGAACAAAATCAGCGTCTCCCGCTGCCAAGCTTGGGCTGCCGTCAATCGGACAACCATCGGTCGGACCACCATCGGTCAGACCACCATCAGCCGCAAAAGCAGACGGTGGTGCAGAGGGCGGCAGCAAAATATCCAAAACCCGTTCTTCAGCCATCCTTGCTGCTTTTTCCTGGACCGCATCCTGCTGCTTTACCCGAAGATTATTCACCGTCAATTCCACAATGTCCCGTATCATGGATTCAACGTCCCGTCCCACATACCCAACCTCGGTAAATTTTGAGGCCTCTACCTTATAAAAGGGTGAATCAGTTAAATTGGCCAACCGCCGGGCAATTTCTGTTTTACCCACCCCGGTGGGCCCGATGAGAATAATATTTTTCGGGGCGATCTCTTCTTGTAAATCTCTATCCAGCTGGCGTCTTCTCCACCTGTTTCGAAGGGCAATGGCCACCGATTTTTTGGCATCTTTCTGACCGATGATATATTTATCCAGCTCCGTGACAATCTCTTTGGGTTTTAAATCTTTCATATGGGGGTCTCGTTTTTAATTTCTTCAATAGTAACATGATGATTGGTGTATATACACAGGTCCCCTGCTATTTTCATTGCCTTTTCAACAATTTCTCGGGGAGAATAATTGGTATTTTCCATCAAGGCAATGGCAGCTGACTGGGCAGATGTACTGCCGGACCCAATACTGATGACACCGTCATCGGGTTCAATCACATCCCCGTTCCCGGACAATAAATAGGTATTTTCCTTGTCAGCTGCAATCATCATGGCCTCAAGCCGGCGCAAATATTTATCGGTTCGCCAGTCCCTTGCCAATTCCACACAGGCACGGGTCAGACTCCCGTTATACCTCTCCAGTTTTTCTTCCAGTTTTTCTGAAAGGGTCAAGGCATCGGCGGTGGCACCGGCAAAACCTGTGATAATCTGATCGTGATATATTCGCCGGACCTTTTTGGCCTTGTGCTTTGTCACAATATTGCCCAGGGTCACCTGGCCATCTCCGGCCAAAACAACGGTATCCTTAACGCGTAACGCCAGGATGGTGGTACCATGAAATATTTCTATACTCATACTATTTTAACTCCTTGGATGTGCCTTGTCATATACCTGCATCAATCGGTCCATACTCACATGGGTATACACCTGGGTGGTTGACAGGCTGGCATGGCCCAATATTTCCTGGATTCCCCGCAAATCAGCCCCGGAATCCAGCATATGGGTTGCAAAAGAATGGCGCAGGGTGTGGGGGGAAACAGGAACATTCAACCCGCATTCATTTACAATTTTAGCCAGTATACGCCCTATGGACCGAATGCTCAGCCTTAAATACTGCTTGTTCAAAAATACCGGCGCAACGGGTTGATCGATCAGCGCCCGATACGCACAAATGGCATCAAGGGCCCTTTTCCCCACAGGGACCACCCGCTCCTTGCTGCCCTTCCCAAAAACTCTAATCATTTGGCTTTTAAAGTCAACATCATTCATTTCCAAACCATGTATTTCCGAAATTCTCATGCCGGTGGAATAAAAGGTTTCAAACATGGCCAGATTTCGCTTATCCTGCCAGGTATCCGTTTTAATAGAATCCAATAACCGAAACAGGTCATCAATGTTCAAGAACCTGGGAATGGTTTTTTCAAGCTTGGGAAAGGGGATGGTCTCGGCCGGATTCAGCCCTATATGGCCTGCCCTAACAAGAAAATCAAAAAAAGATTTCAAAGAAGATAATCGTCTGGATAGGGTGCGTTTACTTTTTTTAGCCCGTACCTGGCAGGACAAATATTTCCGGATCCAGCTTTTGTCCAATTCCAGGATCCTGGAAAAAAACAGGTGCTGATTTTCCAGGGTATCCAGACCGTCAGGATCTTTCGGGTCCGCCTGGTAATCCAGAAAGAAACCGATAAAACCAAGAATATCAGACCGATACGCCCTCAGGGTATGGGGCGAATATCCTTTTTCCGCATCAAGAATCTCAATAAAAGAATCGAGTATCCCATCAGATTTCTTGTGTGGAGTCATGGAAAAAGCCCTATCAACTGCATCACCTGCTGCATGTCTTCCCACACCTTTCGTTTTAAACCAGGCTGGGCTAAAAGGGCCGACGGATGAAAAGTGGGCATCACGGAAATCCCATTATAGGTATGAAGCTTTCCCTGGAATTGTTCCATGGGGGAGGTGATATTTAACAATAGGTGGCCGGCCTGTGGCCCCAGGGTAATCAAAATTTTGGGGGCAGTTTGTTCGATCTTTGTATGGATGGAAACCGCATCCGATGCGTTGCAAATAAACACCGATTCAGGTGTCAAATGCATGGCATTTAAAATTTTGCCAAGCAGCTCCCCTCTTTTTCCGTTAAAAAAAGAGCCCTCACTGTCAACAAAAAACAGGTCTGGATTTTTCGGGCCCTGAAACAAAAACGGGGCGGCCTTTTTCCCTGGCCTGCCCCACCTGTCCATGGTATCTTGACTCACTTGGGAAAGGGTAAAACTCGCATTGCCCAATGCGGCTTGATGGGCGATATACTGGGAAAAATCCTGGAGGGTTCTGATAAACTCCGAAGCGACAGACTGAATGGTATTGATTTTCCCCATGGACCTATCCTGTTTGTTCAATAATGGTATCCAACAGAATGTGGGCAACCTTTTCCTTGTCCATCAGGGGGATATCCTTTGAACTTCCGTCTTTTAAGAAGAGCGTAACCTTGTTGGTATCGGTTTTAAATCCTGAATCAGCTGTTCCCACAAGGTTGGCAGCGATCATATCCAGGTTCTTTTTTTCCATTTTGAGCAAGGCATGTTGTTCAAGATCATTGGTTTCTGCGGCAAATCCGACCAAGAACTGGTCCTTGGTTTTGAGCTTACCAACCTGTTTGAGAATATCCATATTCTCTGTCATGGAGATGCTCAACTCCTTTGAGTTTTGACGCTTTTTAATTTTGAGAACACCGGGGGCCACAGGTTTATAATCTGCCACAGCCGCCACCTTGATGATGATGTCGGCAAGATCAAGGTGTGAAAAGACAGCCCGGGCCATTTCATCACAACTTTGAACAGGGATAAATTCCACCTCCACCGGTGGATCAAGGCTGACAGGCCCTGAGACCAGGGTGACAATAGCCCCCCTTTTTT
Source organism: Desulfoconvexum algidum (assembly GCF_055382125.1). Lineage (NCBI taxonomy): Bacteria > Pseudomonadati > Thermodesulfobacteriota > Desulfobacteria > Desulfobacterales > Desulfobacteraceae > Desulfoconvexum > Desulfoconvexum algidum. Next base: position 3,589,411 of record NZ_AP042394.1, read on the forward strand.
CAGCAGCCCTGGCAATGGCATACCCCATTTTACCAGAAGAATGATTGCTGACATACCGGACAGGATCGATGGCTTCTAGGGTGGGACCGGCGGTTATAAGAACCTTTTTCCCCAAAAGATCTTTTGGGGTCAACACTGCGCAAAGCCTGTCAAGAATAAACCAGGGTTCGGGCAACCGACCCGTTCCAACAGTTTTACACGCCAATACCCCGGCATCGGGATCAATGATATGGATGCCATCCTGTTCCAAAATGTCCAGGTTACGTTGAACCCGGATATTCTGGTACATGTCCGTATTCATGGAAGGACAAATCATGACGGGACTTGTGACCGCCAGCAGGGTCGTTAAAAGCGCATCATCGGCAATGCCCGAGGCCAGTTTTCCAATAAAATTGGCAGTGGCCGGAGCCACCAGGGCCGCATCAACACTTGTGGCGATATCAATGTGGGTCACAGAAGACTGGGGTCCCTTCCACAAATCTGTGAGCACCGGATTTTCACTCAAAACCTCAAAAGTGGTTTTCCCGACAAATTCCAGAGCTGCACGGGTCATTGCCACATGGACATTGGCCCCGGCTTTTTTGAGCAGGCGTAACAATTCCACAGATTTGTAAGCGGCAATACCGCCGGTAACCCCGAGAAGAATATGGGCGTTCTTTAGAACCATTATTCGGATAAATCCGTCTGGGTCATTCCTGTGCCTGTATTTCCCATTGTGGGAGCGACCCCAATTTCAACATAGGTATAGACCTGGGAATCCCTGATGGTGATAACGGCACACCGGGATGTTTTTTCAAACACCATAATAATGATTCCCGGTGATTTTATTTTGCTGACCACACTCCAATTGTCTTTAATCATGTTGTTGCTGAAAAAATTGAACAGGGAGGAGGAATCTACCCTTCCTTTTAAGGCAAGAATCCCGGATCTGAAGCCAGGAGTGGAAACCACAATGGTTCTATCTTTATTTACCTTAAGTTCCAATGGCACCAAGACATCTTCAAAATCATAGTAAACAGCCGTTGTTTCCTTTGGTTTTTCCGATGTTTGTGTAGAAGTTGAAGCTGTTTCTGGTGTTGCAGAATCTGTATTTCCAAAACAGCCATAAACACTCATGGCCAGTAAAAATCCCAGTCCAAGTAAAATCAAGCGTATTGGGTGTTGATTGAATTTCATTTTTCCTCCGATACTTTGGTTTTTTTTGTACATTTCATATGGGTTTCTTCTAAAACTATTTATCTAAAAAGTCAAATAACATCACCCAATTCCATTGTCCGTTTTTTTTTGCAAAACCCATACAAAATCTGTCAACGAGACAGGGAAGGAAGAATGAAAAATTTCGGATCATTATTCGATTATTTAAAAAAATTTACTAATTAAATCATTTTAAACGCTTATAATTTACCCATGTGCTTGACTTGGAAAGTAAAATTATATTAACATGCATTATAATATAAATCCTGTTCAATTTTTTTAAAATTTATTCCCTGTTCATCTCTATATTATAAATATCGCAAAAATTATATTTACCCGGATATTTACCCGGATATTTAACAGAATATTAACCCCATAATAATCCATCACAAGGAGGTGTCATGAGTGATTTTTTAAGAAACCTGAGAAGCTCCCATAAAAAGGAGGCCCCTCTGCCAAGGAAAAATCCTGATGGCAATTTTTATTCAAAGACTGAACGAAGGACACTCAATGACAGAAGGAATGTCACTGATTTCGACACGGTTGATACCCTTGCTCAACACTTAGGGGATGCACTGCCTGAAATCCTCGAAAATATGACCACCCTGGCAGAACAAGTAGAAAGAATAGCCGCCACCAACGAATTGACAGCCCAATCAAAAATCCGTCAACACAATGCCGTTGCCGATTTTTTCAATAACCTGAACAAAATGCTAACAGAAAACACTGAAAACAACACGTCCAAAGACCATCCTCAGAAAGTCACCACCAGTTATGCATCCGGAACCCACTACACCAAAGACGACATCCTGTCCATAATCCAGAACATGCGTGACCAGGGAGCCACCTTCTCCATCATTGCCGATTACCTGAAAGAAAAAGGCATGCCAACCTTTTCCGGCAAAGGAGAATGGCATGCCCAGACAATCCACAGGCTATGTAAATAAACTTACTTCACCTTCATGCCCTGAATTATTATTTTAAATGCGGTTCTCAGTGTGGGCCTGACAAAATCTTTCTGGTCATTTAACAGACGTTTGGAATCCACCCAAAGTACAACCCCTGCATAGGAGCCCCATAAAACATCGGCCATGGCCGCAGGATGTTCATCAATAAAAATACCGGTATCAATTCCTTCTTTTACCACCGCAATGATGGCACCATGGGCCTGGGATGAATATTTTTTTAATTGTTCCATGACTTCACCGGAAAGATTATGCAAAGTTTCTCCGGACTGAAGATGAAACAAATTGATCAAAATATTTGCATCATAATTATAGACATCAATAAACACATCCCGAAATTTCTCGATTTTTTCCTCCACAGAGATGTCCTGGTGCACCACCTGTTTTATCTCAGTGCCCAAATGTTTCAAAATATTGATGGACAAAGAGGTGTGAAGCTCTTCTTTATTTTTAAAATACAGATACAGGGTGCCCGGGCTCAATTCTGCCGCAGACGCAATTTCTTCCATCGTAGCACTGTTAAACCCCTTTACAGAGAACACCTTCCGGGCCGCAGCAATGATATCCTCTCTTCTTCTCTCTTTTTCCCGCTGCTTACGTTCATGTATACCCATTTTTACCTCTTTATTCTTTGAAGATGATTCATAAACTATATAAACGCACCGATAAATACAAAAATCTGGAAAGAATCGCAAGGAAAAGATACAAAAAAGATGAATTTAATCATATTTGTGATTTGTTTCATGACGCTTTTTTCCTTTTAGTATTCACATTCGTGGTTTTTTTTACTATCATGTCCTTGCAAAGCAAGTCCTTAAAAAAGGATAGTCCTTAAAAACAATTGACCGTTCGAATCAACGGAGAACGATATTATGTCAAAAACAACTTACTGGGCCGACAGCTATGTGGAAAAACTTTCAAGCGCAAAGGACGCCCTAAAAGGTATACGCCCAGGTCAGCGGGTCTTCATCGGGTCCTCCTGCGGAGAGCCCCAGCACCTGGTCAGTGAACTGTCCAAAGTCTCTGCTAGGTTCACTGATCTTGAAATCGTCCGGCTTCTCAGTATTGAAAGCGGTCCTTTGACCCTTATTGCCAACCAATCCCATTCCCAGCAATTTAATATCCGGTCTTTTTATCTGGGCTCGGCCTCCCCAAAACTCATCAAAAAAAACCAACGGTTTATTACCCCCATTAATCTGTCCCAGATTCCCCGATTGTTTAAATCAGGGCTCATGCCCCTGAACGCAGCCCTGATTCAAGCCTCGCCCCCGGATGACTTCGGCTGGATGAGTCTTGGGGTCTCCGTGGATATAACCCTGGCCGCCTGTGAATCTGCAGACATTGTCATCTGCCAGGTCAACCCCAACATGCCCCGGGTGTTGGGAAGAAGTTTTATCCATGTCAATGATGTGGACTATATTGTCGAGCACGAAGAGGAACTGCTGACCATCAAGCCCATGCCGGAACTGGAAACAGCCAATATCATTGCCCGGCATATTTCAAGGCTCATAGATGACGGATCCACCATCCAGACAAGCCTTGGGGTCAACAATGAAGCCACCATGGTCTGTCTGGCAGAAAAAAACGATATCGGCATTCATTCTCAATATCTTACCGACAGTATCATGCGTCTTTTCTCCCTGGGGGTTGTCACCAACAAACGAAAGGGATTTAATGACGGAAAACTTGTGGCAGGAAGTGCCGTGGGTTCCAACCTGCTCTATGAATTCATCGATGACAACCCCTCCATAGAATTTCACCCTTCCGATTATATCAATAATCCGGCCATTATCGGTCGGCACAATGCCATGACCTCTTTAAATACGGCAATGGCCATCGATCTTACCGGCCAGGTGGCAGCAGATGCCCTTCCCTATAATAATTATACCGGAATAAACGGGTTGCTTGATTTTACCAGGGGCGCAGCCATGTCCGAAAATGGAAAATCTATTTTAATGATGACCGCCACCTCCGACCATGGCAGGCAAAGCCGAATCGTCCCTTGTCTTACAGACGCGGTGGTGGTTCCCCGGGGGGATGTCCAGTTTATTGCCACAGAATATGGAGTGGTAAACCTGTTTGGAAAAACCCTCCAGGAAAGAGCCCTGGCACTTATCAGCATTGCTCACCCCGATTTTAGGGACGAATTGTTTTCCAAGGCCAAGGAACTGGAACTCATTGATGTAGAACGAAAGTTCAAACAGGCAACCAAGGGAGTATACCCCATTAAATATGAACAAACCATTGAAATCAACGGAATTCCCATCACCTTCCGACCGGCCAAGCCCGTGGATCAAAGAAGCGTTCAGGAGCATTATTACACCATGAACCGGGGGGATATTGTCTCCCGGTTTTTCCACGAAAAGAAAAGCTTTGTCCACGATCAGATTGAAACCACCTATGAAATTGACTATGTCAATGACCTGACCATTGTGGCCACCATCGGAGAAATGGGGTTTGAAAAAATTATTGCCGTGGGAGAATATTTTAGAAACACCATCATTAATATGGCAGAAATTGCCTTTTCCGTATCCCGGGAATATCAAGGCATGGGCATTGCCCAGATTCTCCAGGCTAAACTTGCCATGGCAGCCAAAGATAACGGCATCAAAGGCCTGATCGCCTATACCTCCCCCCAGAACAAGGGAATGATCCGACTTTTTAACAAGCTGCCCTATAGCATCAGTTCTGAAAAGGATGATGACATGATTATCCTCAATTGTCTGTTTACAGAGCCGGCGGATAAGGATAAAGCGCCCAGGGATTCAGAGGCCTCCATGGGCTAATGGCTTATTTTCGCTACAATTTTCGCTTCAAAAGGGCCACAGATTCTATGTGATAGGTGTGGGGAAACATGTCCACAGGGGTGATTTCCACCACCTCATACCGGGTCGCGAGCATTTCAAGGTCACGGGCCAGGGTGGCGGGATTACAAGAAACATAAACAATTTTTGGGGCATGAAGGGCCAGTACCTGACTGACCACATCCTTGTGCATTCCCACCCGGGGCGGATCAATGATGATCACATCCGGTATCTGGGCGAGATTGGGCAGCACATCCTTAATATCCCCTTCATAAAACTCACAATTTTCAATGCCATTCAATTGGGCATTCTTTCGGGCATCAATAACAGCCGAGGTAACAATCTCAATGCCATAAACCTGTTTTGCATCCCGGGACAGCCAGATGGGGATGGTCCCGGTTCCGGAATAAAGATCCAGAACCGTCTCATCACCTTTAAGATCGGCATATTGAGCCACCTTGGCATAGAGTTTTTTACAAGCTCTTGTATTGGTCTGAAAAAAGGAGTTGGCCGATATCTTAAAACTAAAATCCCCTAACTTTTCCGTAATAAAATTTTCCCCATGGATCAGGATCTCTTCTTTATCTCGAGCCACCCCGGATAAAGAATCGGTAATATTATTGAGAATGGAGTGAATGTTGGGGTATTTTTCTGCCAGCAGTTTCCCTAAAGCGGATACCACTTCAAGGTTTTTATCCCGGGTCACAATATTCACCATCCACTGGTCATGGGCCACGGAATGGCGCAGCATGAGGAAACGCCAGAACCCTTCATGGCTTCTGAGATTATAGGCCGGCAGGCCGGATTCTTTGATAAAGGTCCGCACATCGTCTAATATCTCATTTCCCAGGGCCGGCATGATCTCGCATTGCTTGATATCAATAACTTTGTCAAAGGTGCCCGGCACATGCAGCCCGATACCAAATCCTTTTTTAATCGTCTCATCGGCTAGTTCTTCGGGCATGAGCCAACGCTGGGAAGAACAGGAAAATTCCATCTTGTTCCGATACCCGAATATCGGATCGGAAGGGATAACATCCATGACAGGAACACCTTTTAACCTGCCAATATGCTCAATGGATTCGGTTACATGTCTTTTTTTATACTCAAGCTGTAGATCATAGGGCAGCTCCTGCCATTTGCACCCGCCGCAAAAATTACAATATTGGCATCGGCCCTCTTGTCGAAGTTCAGAAGGTTTCAAAATCTGGATCAACTTCCCTTCGGCCCAGGATTTTTTCTTTTTGGTTATTTTCACAAAGACGGTATCACCGGGCACACACCGATCAATAAACACGGGAAATCCATCCGGTTTTGCAAGCCCCTTGCCCCCAAAGGCAAGGTCAATGATCTCAAGTTCATAGGTTTTTCGTTTGCTTATAGACATATAAAATTTCATTCTTTTAAAATTATTAGGGTTATTCTGCTTTCAAAAACTTGATATTATACGGGTTTAATGGCATAAAGACAAGGATGAAAACAAAGAATGAAAAATGGATAAAAGAAATTGATTTCCAGGTAGAAGGGCTTACCCTCAAAGGAGTACTGCACCTTCCAAAAATTTTAAATCCCCCCATCGTGGTGGGGTCCCACGGCCTGGAAGGCAGCAAATCCTCTGCCAAGCAAATGGTGTTATCCCGTCTCCTGCCGGAAAACGGCGTGGCCTTTTTCCGGTTTGACCATAGGGGCTGCGGCCAGAGCCAGGGCAATTTTTTAACAGACACCTCCCTTGAAAAAAGAACCCGGGACTATCTGATGGCGGTCCAGCATATTATGGATTTAAACCTCACATCCAAGCGTCTTGGACTCTTTGGATCCAGCATAGGCGGCGCCACCTGCATCAATGCCTGGGAAAGGCTGGATCACCTTGATGTAAAAACTTGCGGAGGAGTCTTGTGTTCAGCCCCGGTCCAAAGCCGGACCATCGAAAACATTCCCGTTCAATCCAATGGGAAAAGGCCTGCCCTGCCCTTAAGTTTTTTTGAACAAAACCTTCTCTTTAATCTCCTGGAAAAAACAAAATCCCTCCACCATGTATTGATTTTCCACGGGGATGCCGATGAAGTGGTACCGGTATCCAATGCCCATGATATATACACCTGCATGCAGTCTCCCAAACAAAAAATCATCCACAGGGGCGGAGATCACCAGATGACTTCAAAAGAGCACCAGGCAGAATTTGCCAGGAAAATGGTGGAGTGGTTTCTATCTGTTTTCAACCCCGATAACAAACACCTGCAATGCAAGGATCACAAATAGGATAAATACCGTTGACATCGCAAGGCCATGGAAACAGATCAATGGTTCCCATCATTTCACGATCCTAAGGCATTGATAATAACCTTCGCCTCAGCACTTCCAGGGCAGTGGCAGCAAACATTTTTTTGTTCCTTGCCCTGTTCCCGAAATTAAAAATATATTGCCTTGCCGTTTCAACCCCGGGACCTGCAATACCGATACAGACCGTTCCCACGGGCTTATCAATGGTGCCGCCTGTAGGGCCTGCAATGCCGGTGGTTGAAATCCCCCAATCTGCATTGCCTGCTTTTTTTACACCCAGGGCCATTTCAAGGGCAGTCTGTTCATGGACGGCACCATGGGCCTCAAGTGTAGCGTGTGCGACATTGAGGATATTCATTTTGGCATCATTGGAATAGGTAATGGCTGAAAAAAGAAAATAGTCTGAACTGCCGGCAACATCGGTGACAAGATTTGAAATCAGACCGCCTGTGCAGGATTCGGCAATGGCGAGGGTGAATTTTTTTTCTTTTAAAAGCCTTCCCACCTCTTGTTCAAGCGCCAGGCCCCTGGGGGAAATCACCTTGTTTTCAAGGCGCGAGATGGCCCATTGCCGGGCAGCATCCATCTGCTTTCCTATGGTATCTGGGCATCCCTCCTCCTCCATGGGGCAAACGATCTTGACTTCAATGAAGGGGAAATTTGCCCGGAATCCAAGGTTCATCCCGGGGAATTTTGCCTCAAATCCTTCCAAAAGTGCTCCCACCCGAGATTCCGGCAACCCAAAAACCGTAAGCCGCTCAATGAGAATTTCCCTCGTAAAGCCAAAGATATCGGACAGTTTTGATTTGACCTCCTCTTCAAACATCGCCTTCATTTCAGAGGGGACCCCAGGCATAAAATAAAAAGTACATTTACCCATGAACATGGTAAATCCGGGAGCAGTACCGTTCCGGTTGACCAGGACCCCGGCCGATGCCGGCAGCATGGCCTGTTTTTTATTGTCCCGGGTAAGGTCAAACCCCCTTTTCTCAAAATAGGCAACCATGGTTTCAAGGGCCTTGGAGTTTAGCACTAACTCTTCTTTTGCAGCCCCGGCACAGGCCTTTGCGGTCAGGTCATCCTGGGTAGGGCCAAGTCCGCCTGTAACCAGACAAATATCTGCTCTTTGGGCAATTTGTTCAAGGGCATGGCGTATCCTTGTTACCGAATCTCCCACAACCGTGATCTGTTGAACCAAAATCCCCATTTCTTTGAGTCGTTCACATAAATACCCGCTGTTGGTATCAACGATATCCCCCAGGAGCACTTCATCACCGGTGGATAATATTTGTGCAATCATTTGTTTCCTCCAGATGATTAAAGAACATGGCATGGTTGGAGGAAAAATAGGCGGGGTTTTTCCTGAATTCTGATCCAATGGCCAGCTCTTTTTTAAACTCCTTATCCAAAAAATTTTTCACTTTTCTCCTATTCCACCCGCTTGGATGAACAAAATTCAAATACAGGGACAGATCTCCGTGATAAAATTCCTGGGTCTCAAGCCCTTGGGCATCTTCACTGAATTTGGGCAGATTAAACACCGCCAGGTTCAAATAATCGATATACTCCTTGTGAAGCTTCGTATAATCAAGGGTTTTCCGGGCAGCTGCTTCATCCTCAAAACTTGTGCCGAACAAGAGATAAACATAGGTTAAAATCCCGGCTCGCTTAAGATTTTTCAAGGTGATGGATGCCATCCCAAGATCCGTCCCTTTGTCCATTCGTTCCAGCACCTTCTGGTCCCCGGATTCAAGGCCCAGCTTGAGCATTTCGCATCCGCTCTTTTTCAGGGATAGGCAAAAATCAAGGTTTAAAAATTCCTTTTCAAAGCGCACAAACCCATACCATTTAAAGCCCAGCTGGGTTTTGGACAATGCCCTTAAAAATGCCGGAGTAACGGCATTGTCTATAAAATGGACCGTGTCAGGGGAATATTGCTGGTTCATTTTTTTTAAATCTTCCAGGGTCTTTGCCGCCCGCTGGGTTGAATAGGGTCGTGTTTCTGCTCGTTCAGGACAAAATCGGCATTTGCTCCAATAGCAGCCGATGGACGCCCTGAAGGGAAGAATGGTTCCCGGCGCCAGGTAGGCGTGATTCTTTGCAAATCCATAGTCTGGAACATAATGTTTTTTACGGGTGCCAGGCACCCCGAGAAGTGCCAGCAGGGGTTGCTCCCCCTCCCCTTTGATCATTATATCTATCAAATCGGAAAACGGATTGGAAACGGTGTCACCAAAATCCGGCCGGCTCATCCAAGAAGAGACCAGCCCCCCGCCCATGACTATTTTTTTGTCCTTAAAATTTGCCTTTATCCAGCCGGCCAGGGCAAAACTGACAAGGGCCTGGTTCAAATAACAAAGGGAAATCCCCATATATGGGGAATCAGATGCAAGAATTTGGGGCCGGATCTCTTGTTCAAAAAACGGGAAAAACGGGTTTTGGTCAAAGGCGGCCGCACTTGTCAAAAGGTCCTGGCTTGCAACAGAAGAAAGCTGGTTATCAGAATAATCGCTCAGGCTGATCTTATACCTGCTCTGATCCACGGATATGGACAAAAGTTTGTTCAAATCATAGACTCGCTGGTGATACCGGTCCACATTTTTATATAAGCCAGGGGTTTTCAGGTCCGACAAAAGGGTGTTCCTGTTTTTCAACGCCCGCCGAGACCAGGAGTCACGGGCATCCAAGTCTGATTGAATTAAGTACAACAGCCCTTCGATACTTGCATCATAAACCGTACATGGCAGTCCATGGGTTTTTAAAGCAGCAGCCAACAAGGCCACTCCGGCCGGTGGCTCACAGGGTTTTGCAACAGGGGGAAAAATGAGCAGCATAAAGGCTTTATCCGTAATAATTGGTTAAAATTTCTTAGAACCTATCATATTTGCACTAAATCCACACTGGGAATTTTGCCAATACCTCACAACACAAAATCATTTTTCCCTGACCTTTTGTTTCTACCAATAGAAACATTTGTATTGACAAACACTCTCAAATCATTTAAATATTCGCTACCATTAGTTAAAAACGTTCAACATTACACAAAAAGGAAAAATGAGATGACACAATTTTTTTCAAAAACCAGACAGTTTTTCCAGTGGCGGCTCTGGCCCATCTGGCTAAAGCTGCTGCTTTGAATTGTTTGATCTCTTTTTTTTGATCCCACAAAAAGTTGTCATTGCAGCAGCCGATCCAAAAAGCTGTTGCAGTCACACAAAAAGGCTGCATATAAACACAAGATGCATGCCTTTTTTTATTTTAGCCCAGGAACAAGACCCCTAGGAACGAAACCATGATTTTAGAACAATTTCCCAACAAAGAAAAATTCATCGAACTTGCCAAAACTGCGAATGTCATTCCTGTGTGCACCCGGGTGCTGGCCGATACAGACACCCCGGTTTCCATTTTGCAAAAATGCTATGATAAAAACAAAGAATGTTTTTTACTGGAAAGTGTGGAAGGCGGGGAAAGATGGGCCAGGTACAGCTTTCTAGGCGTTTCTGCCTTTGGCACCGTCAAAATATTTAAAGATCATGTACAAATATCCACCCGGAACAACCAGGAAAAAATCCCCCATAAAAATGATCCTTTAGGGGTGATGCGCGAACTGATCAATGGATATACCCCTGCCGATATTCCTGACCTTCCCAGGTTCTGGAGCGGGCTCACCGGATATTTTACCTATGAAATGGTCTCTTTTTTTGAAGATATCCCGGTAAGCCTGCCCGAAGACACCCCCTACGGGCATTTTATTATTCCAGATTGTATGGTCATTTTTGATAATGTACAGCAGACCCTCACCTGCGTGAAAATCTGCTACCTGCCCGGGACATCGGGAGAATCTGATCCAGATAAATCTGATCCATATAATCCGGGCAAAGCCTATGACGGCGCAAAAGAAGATCTTGCTGACCTTGTGGAAATCATTCGCCAGCCCTTTAAAAAACCGGTTTATGAACGAGTACCCGATGTCAGCTTTACACCCCAGACACCAGCGGCCCAATACCTCAAAGGCGTTGAGACCATTAAAGAACATATTGTGGAGGGCGATATTTTCCAGGCGGTTTATTCCCAGCCCTTCTCCTGCAAGTCCTCCATAGACCCCATCCTCATATACCGGGCCCAGCGGTACATCAACCCTTCCCCCTATATGTTTTTCATGAATTTTTCTGACACCGTGATTGCCGGATCCTCCCCTGAAACCATGGTGCGTCTGGAAAACGAAATTGCAACCCTCCGGCCCATTGCCGGTACAAGGCCACGGGGGGCCACGGAACAGCAGGATCGTCACCTGGCAGATGAACTCCTGAACGATGAAAAGGAAAGAGCAGAACATATCATGCTCATTGATCTTGGCAGAAATGACCTGGGCAGAATTGCCGAGGCCGGTACCGTCCAGGTAACCGATACCATGGTCATTGAACGCTATTCCCATGTCATGCACCTGGTCTCCAATATCACCTGTGATTTAAAACAAGACTGTGACGCCTTTGATCTGTTCAAGGCCACATTTCCCGCCGGCACCCTGTCCGGTGCCCCGAAAATACGGGCCATGGAAATCATCTCGGAACTTGAGAATCGTCCCCGGGGAGTTTATGGGGGTGCGGCCGGATATATTTCCTTTACCGGCAACATGGATTTTGCCATTACCATCCGAACGGCTGTCATGGAAAAGGGCAATCTCACCGTCCAGGCCGGTGCCGGAATTGTTTATGACTCAGATCCTCAAACAGAACTTGAAGAGTGCAAAAACAAGGCAAAAAGTGTGGAAATGGCCTTAAAGCTTGCTCTTTCAAACATAAACGGAGGCAGATAAATGCAGGTAGCCATTATTGACAACTATGATTCTTTTACCTTTAATCTGGTCCACTATATTCTCCACACCGGTGCCAAAGTGGAAGTTTTCAGAAATGACAAGATCTGTGTGGAAGAACTTAAAGAGCTAAACCCGCAAGCCATCGTGATTTCACCCGGCCCCGGAAGACCTGAAGATGCCGGGGTTTCCCTGGATATTGTCAAACAGTTGTCCGGAATTATCCCCATTCTTGGGGTATGTCTGGGCCACCAGACCATTGCCCAGAGTTTCGGGGGAACCATCATCCATGCCAAAAAAATCATGCACGGCAAAACCTCCATGGTCCAGGCCGACGGAGAGCATATTTTTTCCGGGATGAAAAACCCCTTTTCCGTGATGCGATACCATTCCCTGGCCGTCCAGGAACAAGATTTACCCGAATGCCTTGTGGTAACGGCCCGGACCGAAGACGGAGAAATCATGGGGATCCGCCACAAGTCCCATCCCACCCAGGGCGTGCAGTTTCACCCGGAATCCTTCATGACCACAGTGGGAAAACGGCTGATCCGCAACTTTATCAAAGGAGTATGACATGAGTTTCACTAAAAACCTTAACACCATCATTGGCGGCCAGGACCTGGATCAGGATCAAATGGCGTCCATGCTTACCGACATATTTTCAGGCGAAATAAAAGATGCCCAGATCGGCGCCTTTATGGCAGCTCTTGCCACCAAGGGGGAAACCTTTGAAGAACTTGCCGGTGCAGCACGTGCCATGCGCAAAAAGGCTATTCGAATCCAGGCCCTGTCTAAAAACGTTATTGATATTGTTGGCACCGGCGGGGATGCCTCGGGATCATTTAATATTTCAACCACCACCGCTTTTGTTGTTGCCGGTGCCGGTGCAACAGTTGCCAAACACGGCAACAGAAAAATTTCAAGCAAATGCGGCAGTGCTGATGTTTTGGAAGCCCTGGGCGTAAATTTGAATGCAGACCCTGAAATTGTGGAAGAGGCCATCAACGACATCGGCATTGGCTTCATGTTTGCCCCCCTCTACCACGGGTCCATGAAATATGCGGGCAAAGCCCGTCAGGACTGCGGCATCCGCAGCATCTTTAATATGCTGGGGCCCCTTACCAATCCGGCGGCTGCCTCCTGCCAGGTTCTGGGCGTCTATGCCCCGGCCTTGACCGAAATGTTTGCAAGAGCCCTAAAACTGCTCGGGGTGGAACGCGCCTTTGTGGTCCATGGACACGACAGCATGGACGAAATCACCACCACCGCACTGACACGGATTTCTGAACTTAAGCACAATGCCATTAAATCCTATGACCTGGATCCCTTGAATTATTTTGAGGACTATGCAGATCCCAAGGATCTTTTAGGCGGAGACGTTAAGGAAAATGCCGCCATCACCCGGGCAATCCTGGAAGGCAAAAAAGGTCCCAAACAAGACATTGTACTGCTAAATTCTGGGGTGGGTCTTGTGGCAGTAAATATTGCTGCCACCATAGAAGAGGGGATCATTCTTGCCCGGGAGGCCATTGACTCCGGCAAGGCCCTGGAAAAACTTGAACTTTTAGCCCAATACACCCAGGAGAACGGTTAGATGAAAGTGGAAGGATTTTTAAAAGAAATGGTGGCAATAAAAAAAGAAGAGATTGACCGCCACAGATCAGCCACCCCTCTGAAAAGTGTTCGCAAGGAAGCGGAACAGACAAGGGTACCCGCCAGTTTTTTGTCCGCCATGCGAGAGAGTACCCGGGATCATGCCGGGATCATTGCAGAAATAAAAAAGGCCTCCCCTTCCCGGGGGGATATCCGAGTGGACCTGGATGTGGAAGCCTATGTGAAAAAATATACCACGGCCGGGGCCAGTGCCATTTCAGTGCTCACGGAATCCGTTTATTTCAAGGGCAGCCTCACAGACCTCACACTTGCCTGCAAGGCCACGGATTTGCCCGTCTTGAGAAAAGATTTTATCATCAATGATTACCAGATCTTTGAAGCAAAGAAAGCCGGGGCAGCCGCCATACTGCTCATCACCACCCTGCTCTCCCCCAGACAGCAGGCAGACTACACAAGCCTCGTCCGGGATCTTGGTATGGAACCTCTAGTGGAAATAAACTCCGAGTGGGAATTTGAACAGGCCTACACCTCAGGGGCAAGGGTGGTGGGAATCAACAATCGAAACCTTCAAACCCTTGAAACCGACCCCACCATTGCCAAACGAGTGGCCAAAATTTTCCCCGAAGATATCATTCCCGTGGAAGCCTCGGGCATATCTTGCCGTCAGGACATAGAAAAAGGGCTGGAGGAGAATATTTTTAATTTCCTGGTGGGAGAAAGCATTGTCAGGGCAGAAGATACTAAAGCCTTTATCCAAAGCCTTTGCCAACCAACAGAGACCAATTGAGCAATTCATCAAAAAAAATGCAAACAACAAAATTTACCCTTCCTCCCCACCGGCCCCTGATTAAAATCTGCGGCCTGACCCAACCTGCCAATGCTCTTGACTGTGTCCGTGCCGGGGCAGATGCCATTGGCCTTGTTTTTTTTGACAAAAGCCCAAGAAACATCTCCATGGACGATGCCCGGGCCATCACAAGGGTGCTGCCCGGACATGTCCTTACCTGCGGGGTCTTTGTGAATGAATCCTTTGATTTTATCATGGAGCGGGCTGAACGCTGTCATCTCACAGCGGTTCAACTCCATGGCCAGGAACCCCCGGCACTTGTGGAAAAACTGGCAAAAAAAAATCTATTGGTGATCAAGGCCCTGTTTGCCGTCAAAAAACCAGATCTCGCCGATGCGCCCCTTTTTACAAGCGCTTCTTTTTGTCTGGTGGAGTACGGCAAGGGGATTCTTCCCGGGGGCAATGCCGAGGCCTGGGATTACGGCGTATCAGCCCACCTGAATACCCGTGTCCCCCTGATGCTGGCCGGTGGGCTCTCCTGCGATAACATCCGGCAAGCCCTCTGCCTTGCAAACCCTGCAGCAGTGGATGTCTCTTCCGGGGTGGAAAAAACCCACGGGTTCAAGGATATAAAACGAGTGACCGCCTTTATTCGCATGGCAAGACCGGCCTGACAGGAAGGACAAATTAATACAAATTATTAGATCAAAATTCAAAATCGGTTCTGGTTTTTCATCTCATCAAGCCTCAGTTGCATCTCGTGGATCTGATACTCTTTAGATCGAAATTCAGATTTAAGCCTTCTCATTTTCCTGTCCAGACCCCTGATATGATTTAGCGCCTGGGTGCAATTTTTAGGAATTTTACATACCTTGCTCAGTTGGACCTCTTTTCCTTTGATAAGAAGAACCATTTTGTCAATTTCCTTTGCCAGGCTGTTCTGATATCGTTGTTCATGCTCAATTTGTTTTTGAAACAGATAAATATCACGGCCCATGTAATATGCCTGTTGAAACGGATCTTTTAAATTACCCTGACACACATCACGATATGTCAGCCCATTTACACCCTGCGAATATCCTCTATGCGGTGTGCAATATTCAACCAGGCCTTCAGACCGTCCTTGTTGATATAATGACAAATCTGGAATAACCCCATATTTTGAACACGCTTTTCGATGCAAAGCAACCCGGGAGCTCTCATACCCTTTTGTGCCATCTTCATACCCGATATTGTACCAGTTAACCGTGAGGCATTCTTCTTTTTTCAAGGTCGCGCATGAATTCAAAAGCAAGGGGATAATCACCCAAAAAAGAAGAATCCTGCAGCCCTGTTTAAATTTATATTTGGAAATCATATCTCTTCAATTCCATACAAAACGATCATTATATAATAATGTCCTGACCCTCACCTAAAAATTGAACAAAATAATTTTTCAGGACAAGGTCACAATCCAAATCCACATTGGGCATAAAAATAAAAGTGTATAAGATAGGACTTGGCTTCTTGTCAACAAAACAATAAAAACCCAAATCCACCGCCTATTTTTTTATAGGCCCATCCAAAAACGAATTGGGAGAATTTTTTTAAGATTGTGCGCCTATTTCGCCAGAATTGAATTTTCCTCAGGGGTATTTAAAATGCAACCCAACCAGGGCTCCCTATTCCCCCTGTTTATGAATGCGGTCTTAACCTATGCGGATCGGATATAGACCTTGATTGTGATAGACCTGTCTTTTATTTTTTCGTTAACCTCTAAATTGTCCAAATTCCAACGAATTAATATCCTTTGCAGGAGACATGAAACTATCCGTTCAAAAGGGTATGCGGCTTACCCGGCATAAGAAAATTTCCATGAAATATCCCATCAAGGCTTGGTCCTTGTTTTATATAAATTCCTGTGTTAACCGTAACGGTGTTAACCGGATTTTAATGACTAATCAGAGGTATCCATATTTTTATAATGATAGAGATAGGTTGATCTTTCAGAGGATTTTGTAATGAAAAACAATCTCACACGACTCACGGAAACGGTTTCAGCTATAAAAACCACTTTTCTTTTTAGAACACAACTGCTCCCCACCCATGTTTTTATTCTGGAAACAAAGAACGGGCTTGTCCTCTTTGATACCGGAAGCCCGGGAAACGGAAAAATGATCGTGGAATCATTAAGAGAGGCAAAGTTTGATCCAGGATCGATCAGGGCAATCTGCCTGAGCCATTGGCACAGGGATCATGCAGGCAGTCTTGCGGAAATCACCGAGCTTATAGAACCCGCCTCAAAGGTAGAAATTTTCATTGGCCAGGCAGATCTGCCCCTATTAACAGCCCAACGGCCCCGGATATTGCGATTTCATCCCTTCCTAAATCTGCCCGTATGCCACCGTCCCGGGCGGATGCCTTCCTCTTCCAACGGCCTACTAATCCCCCTTGACAATGCCGGGTATGCAAAACTTGACCGCAAGTATGGTATAAAGGCGATTCCCACACCAGGCCATACACCAGGCCACATGGCCTATCTACACCGAGAAACGGGGTCCCTTTTTTCCGGATGCGCCCTATCATTGCTGGAGCCCAATCTTGTGGGAATAGTTCCCATCTTCCATGACAGAAAAGAACAAATCCGTTCCGGAAAACGCCTTGCAGAGATGGATTTCAGGTATCTGTTTCCAGTGCACATGTTCCTGAAATCCGATGAGATTCCATTAAAAAAACGCCGGCCCTGCACTGGCAAAAAGGGAATGATGACAAGACTCATGGGAAACCATCTATTCTTCAGGGTTTCATAAGAGATTTTTAAATCATTGGATACTCAAAGATATCAAATCAATTGTCAACTGATATAAACCGGCTTGAATCCGGTGCGATCCAACCCGGTCATTTATGCGTTATCATCAAACAATTGAGTTATAAACAACAGGGTTTCTGAAACATTTTTTCAAAAACCCCGTTATTTCTATCTTGCAGCGAAAACGTTATTATTCAGGAAAATCAATCTCACACTGGTCACTTAAATGAAGCCGGAAAATATAAATTGCCAGTGCGATGACAGGTACGGCCAGTATAAACCCCAAAACAGGAAGCAGGGTGATCCCTATAATAATTAGGCCTGAGGCTGCAGCCAGCAGGAATGAACCCAGGATAAATTTGGATATTTTTTGAGGGACACATTCTGTTGCTTTCATGACGGTCTCCTTTTTTTAACATTTATAAAAGATGGCAGAGCCTCAAAGATGCTCTGCTTTTCATTTTCATACAAATTGTATGTTATCCAGCCACATCAATTCCAAGATCACATCCCAAGT
This sequence comes from Desulfoconvexum algidum, assembly GCF_055382125.1. Lineage (NCBI taxonomy): Bacteria > Pseudomonadati > Thermodesulfobacteriota > Desulfobacteria > Desulfobacterales > Desulfobacteraceae > Desulfoconvexum > Desulfoconvexum algidum. Next base: position 3,607,173 of record NZ_AP042394.1, read on the forward strand.
GTGTGTCGGGATTCTCACATTCAAAATTTTTCTGCCGGGTGTCTACATGTCCCTGGGTTCTGTCTTTGTCGCTTTCGATATAATTTTCAACTTTATTATTTGTCATTTTGTCACCTTTTCGGATTTGGGGTTAGCCTTGTCTGGCATTCATATATAAGTTAGTCATGCCAAATAAAATTTCAATAGGGTGATAATAATAAGTTAATGATAGGCAATAACTATGATTAACTTATATGAGAGAACCCAGATCAGCACAAAACACCTGGACTCTCTGATAGCGTTACCATAGCTGCCATAGGCATCAAGAAAATCCCTATCAAAGGCTTTCTAATAATTTTCTCTGTTATCCAGGCATAAAGTCTGATAATCAAAGGTAGCATTCAAAAAGTTCACTATTAAATGTCAGGCAATGCGCTATATGGATTTGATATTACAAATTTGGGGAGGTTCTTTTTATCTAATAAATAAAATTTGCTTTGCTCTATCTGAAGGTAAACAAAACCATCATAGGAACAAGAATTTAAAACTTTTTGGCTGGTTAATTTATATTTTAGGAATTCCTGCTTGGGTTACAATCCTTATTATTAAACATGATTGGATTGCTGCATCAATTGAGGCGGGAGGTTTCCCTGCGATGCTTTTGGGATTGTATAATGTCTACACGGAACATAAAAAACCAAATAAGTCATTTAATCGTATAACCTCATTTTTCACCTATGGCGCTATACTACTTGGAACTGGGTACAGTTTATATGATTATTGTGGAATCGTTTCAGTATCTCAATTATTAGAGTTTGGTGTGATGCTTGGATTTCTACTTGGGACTTACCTTTTAGCAAAAAACAATATGAATGGTTGGTTATTTTTTATGCTCATGAATGGAAGCATGGGAACATTAATGCTAATTCAGAACAAACCAATTTTAGCGTTTCAGCAAGGTATGTCCTTTTGTTTTGTTGTATATGGATTTATCGTTGCGAGTAAGTGATACTCCCTCGATATTTTGGACACGCAGTTAAGCCACTCTTTTATCACATCGAAGTATTTTTGCGGTCAACATCACTGTGGGTAACCCTTTATAGAAAAAAAATTATCGAACCAGGATATTGATCCCGGGATAAATTATGGCATTCGATGACATATTGTTCAGTTTTCTCAGATTTGCCACACTGGTTTTATACTTTTTGGCAATGCTCCAGAGGGTTTCACCCTTTTGGATGGTATGGAAGATGGCGGCTTTTTTCACAGGCGTTTTGGTTGATTTTTTCACTATTTTTTTACTGGGCGTTTTTTGGGGAGATTTCACAATTGCAGGGGCTTTAACCGGCGCTGGCTGAATACTCAATTTTTGATTCAGTGAACGGATCTGTTTTTCCACATTTCCCATTCGCTCAATGAGGGAATCAAATTTCAAAGAAGCCGAGGTTTCAAGGCGCTGGACTTTTTGCTGAAGCGGAGCCATTTCAGCCGGTGTGGTTTCACCTAAAGTTCCTGCTCCTTGAGCCCGGATGGTTTCCAAAACCGATTCAATGTCGCCGATCCGTTTTTCCAGCTCAATAAAAGATCCGCCGGCAGTGTCGGCCGAAGACACATCGGACAAACCTTTGGTTTTGGGACCCGAAGACTTGAAAAAAACAAAAAAAACAATCACCGTGACAACCAGGGCACCCGCAATAATCAGCGTGAATTCATTTTTTTTCAACAGGGAGCTACCCAAATTCATTGATTCAGGATCCGTGCTGTAATTTTTTTGATTGGTATTTGCCCGATTTGTATTTGATGGGGGGGTGGATATCTTTGACCCTGGTTTATCCTTTGGTTTCATCCGATAACTCCTGTTTTGCAGTTTATGCTGCCTAAATAATTAATCTCTACCCCTTCATATCATCTGGACACAATTTTTCAACTGGTAAGGGGGAAATATTATATAAATCTAATATTGAACACAAACCAATGAGTGTGTTAAAGTTCCCAAGACGCAAACCGCTGATATCTAAAGTCAGGATAATTTTATGAAATATTTTTCAAAATTCAGATGTTCTTATCTTCTTATTATGGGACTCACACTTTTTTTTTCCCAACCAGGAATAGGGTCTGCCCAGGATATCTACACCAACAAACTGGGCATGCGGTTTGTCCTGGTACCCGCTGGCAGTTTTATCATGGGCAGTCCTGAAACGGAACAAGGCAGGGCCTGGAATGAAACACAGCACAAGGTTATCATCTCAAAAGATTTTTATCTTGGGGAAACAGAAGTCACCCAGGGACAATGGAAAAAGCTTGCCTCCCCCAACCCTTCTTCCTTTAAATTAGGGGACACCTATCCCGTGGATTCCATTTCATGGAATGAGGCCATGCAGTTCATCTCTTTTCTAAACAAATTGGAAGGAACCAACCGGTACCGGCTTCCCACGGAAGCAGAATGGGAGTATGCCTGCAGGGCCGGCAGTACCACCGCATTTGCAAAAGGTCCTGTCACCACCTTCTCCTGCAATGAACCGGAGCCCGCCCTGGTGGACACGGCATGGTATTGTTATACCTCAGGCCTTCAAGGTCCGGCCCGGGATTTCAAACCCCACCCTGTCAAAACCAGAAAACCCAACCGCTGGGGGCTTTACGACATGCACGGAAATGTTCAGGAATGGGTTTTGGATGCCTGCCGCTGGCGCAATATTTGGAAGGCCAAGGTTGGGGTAATTACAGATACCTATACGGACAATATTGTTGATCCCCTGGAAAAAAAAGGCGCTCACCGGATCATCCGGGGTGGGGGCTGGTACCAGACAGCCAAGTACCAGAGAAGTGCCTATCGCAGTTATTATAAACCCATTGCCAAGAGAAACAGCCTGGGCTTGCGCATTGTCCGCATGAAATAGTTAAACGCCAACCCTGTGCTTGAAATCAACTGGAGTGAAAAAAATTTCCCCGATCAATCCCTGTAAATCAAGGTCCGGCGTGTAAACAGAGCCCATAGAAAGATACCGGCGGCAAGCAGGAAAAAATCCCTGATTAACAGAAACCATGCAGATGCCGCGGGATGGGTTCCTGAGACAGAAAAGCAACCGCAGTCAAAGACATGACCCCGGAATAAATTAAATCCAATCAACACAATAAATGCTGTCAGCAGCCCATTAATAATCAACAGGGAGGATTTTGGCAAAATTCCTATGACCAGGCAGACACCCGCCAACGCTTCAAGATAGGGAAGAAAAATAGCAATGGGATTAATCAAAACCCCCGGAAACACCCCATACCCGTAAATAATTTTGGCAAATTCTCCGGGAGCCGCCATCTTAGGCCAGCTTGCCCAAATAAAGGTCAGTCCGAGAATAAGTCTGAGTATCCAGAGAAGCAAAAGAGGCCATCCCGATTTAAGTTGATCAGCTTTCATTTTTTTCTGTCTCATATCCCATTTCCTGCCATTCCCTGAAACCGCCTGCATAAACTTGAACCTGTTTGAAATTCAAAGAGATCAGCTGTGCCGCAACTGTATGACTGTCCGTGCATTCAACCCCGGAGCAATACACCAGGATGGTGGAATCCTTTTTTACAAGGGTCAAAAGCCTGTCAAGAACCTCATCAAACGCCGCCAAAGGAAAGGAAAAGGCACCGGGAAGATGCCCCATGTCATAGAGCTCTTTTGGACGGACATCCATAAGGACAACTTTTGTGTCTTTAATCATCTGGCGAACCCGCAAAGGGTTGTTGATCTCAATATCGACATGAACAATATCGTGGTTGGAACCTGCCATTACCACTCCCTTGGATCTGTCCCACTGCCCCTTGAGCACAATGCCTGCGGGTGAAAAAAAATTCACCCCAAAGGAAAGAAGACCGGCAAGGATCACAAGATACACGACACCAAATTTTTCTGTTTTAATCATAGGATATTTTCCAAAAACGTTAGGATAGGTGTGTTAGCGGTTTCATCAAATCAACTCTTTTTTGTAACACAAGGAGTGTGAGCCATTGTTCCCAAAGAAGATCAATCCTTTTTTCCAGGGTGTTTTGGGCCAAGGACTGCCTTGGCTGATTTTCCAGGGCAGATTCCATCCGCTTAAGGCCGGCATTTATTTTCTGCCCCCTGGCCGGATCATCGATTTGACCCCTTTCAGTTAAAAGTGCCTGGTACATGTCAAAGGCATCCTGAAAATACCCCTGGCTTTCATAAATCCTGGCAAGTTCCAGGGTATTAAACTCCTGACTCATGGTGTTTTTTCCTTTTTATCTGCCATATTCTTAAAAATAAGCTCACCCGGTTCTGCCATCTCATGTTCGTGTTTGGCCAGGTGCTTTAAATAATTAATATCATGTTTCAAACTTTTAATTTCTCGTTCAATTTTCTGGTTTTCCTTTTTCGCCTGAACGGTTTGGGCTGCAATGTCAGCTTCTTGTTGTTTAAGTTTGCCATACTCCATCACCCCATTCTTTGAAAAAAAAATCAGGGACAAGAGCACCAGGGTCAGCAAGATACCAATATAAAAAGCCGTTTTTTCGAATACCGTCATTGGGGGTTCTTTTTTAACATCTGTTTTATCATTTTAATTTCAGGGCATGCCAAGAAAATACCGACCACTAAAAAAAAGAACACACCCAAAAGGATGCAGGCAAATATCCCCGCGCCAAGTCCCATTTTACCATATTCTTCCGTTAAGAGGAATCCAGCTGCAAAGCGAACAAAGAAAAACATCATAACAGATATAAAAACCGGTCTGCAAGCGGAAACAATCAAAGATATCCTGGAAAGGTTTTTGGGCATGTTCATGAACAAAAACCCAAATCCTGCCATGGCGCTTATGGAAACAGACAATGCAAGTCCCTTAAGCCCAAAAGATTCCATCCAGAAAAAACACAGCATCCAATTAAGCCCAATGGAAATCAATCCTGCAACAAACGGCAGCCTGAAAGAGGACAAGGAATAATGGAGGGTAACAAGCAGCCGGGTACCAGTATAGGCCCACAACCCAAAAACCAGATAAAAAAGGCAGTTTGATGTGGATTGAACAGCTGCGGCATCAAAGGCACCCTGTTTGAATAAAAGGGAAACAATAGGGGCGGCAAGTGCCATCAGCCCTGCCATGGCAGGTATGGTCACAAAGAAAACCAGGGAAGCCCCCTTTGCAAAAACCGCTGCTGTTTCATCCTGTTTTCCCAGAACTGCCTTTCTGGCAAGGGACGGCAATAAAACCGTTGAAAAGGATACGGCAAACAAGGCCAGGGGAAATTGTACCAGCCTGTCTGCATAATAGAGGAAAGAAACACTGCCCTGGCAAAGCTTTGAGGCAAAGAAGCTGGCAATCATGATATTAATCTGATAGGAAGCCGCCCCCACCATACAGGGAATCATTATTTTCCCCACCTTTATCAGTCCGGGATGCAGCCATGTAAAGCAGGAGAAATTGATCATCCCATGGTGGACTAAAAACGGAACCTGCAACGCCAATTGGGCCATGCCGCCAAGGCAAACCCCCAGGGCAAGGGCAAGGATGGGGGGATCAATATAAGAAGATACAAATAAAGCAAACAAAATCACCACAAGATTCAAGACAATGGGAGTGGCAGCCGGGATGCAAAAATTGCCAAGACTATTGAGCACACCCATACAAAGGGCCAGGCCCAGGATGATTAAAAGATAGGGCAGCATTATTTTCAATAAAATAATGGTAAGGCTGTAAGTATAAGACCCCCCGGAAAACCCCGGAGCGATAATTTTCACCAGAACCGGAGCAAAAAAAATACCCATAAATACCAGAAAGACCCCACCCACGGAAAGGATGAACAGGCCCGATAAAAACATGGCAATTGCCTGGTCTTTTCTTCCCTTTTCCAGATAGCTTGAAAAAACGGGCACAAATGAAATGCTCAGGATACCATCGGAAAACATCTTTCTGATCAGGTCAAAGGGCCTGAATGCAATAAAAAATGCATCACTTACGGAAGATGCACCGAAAATCATTGCAATAAGAGCATCTCTTAACACCCCAAGAATCCGACTGACAAGGGTTAAAACGCTCACAGATCCAGCGTTTTTAATTATTTTTCTCACAAATTTTCCTTGACAAAATTCAAAATTAACTATATGTTTTCGTTTTCGAAATATGGCTTAATTTTATCTTAAATTCACTAACACAAGGAGCTAGACCAAGTTGGCTAACCATAAATCTGCAAAGAAACGGGCGAAACAGAGTCAGGTAAGACGGCTTAGAAACAGATCTGCAAAAACCACTCTTAAAAACCTGGAAAAAAGTCTGCGTGCCGCCCAGGAAACTGGTGCTGACACCAAAGTTGAATTGATGAGACAGACACAGTCTGCAATACACAAAGCCGCAAAAAAAGGCATTCTTCATAAAAAAACTGCTTCCAGAAAAATTTCAAGACTTTCCAAACTTGTAAATTCTTAACCCCAACCTTTGTTTAAAGGTCGGGCTTAAAAATTGGGTTTAAAGGTCGGTTACATACGAGACAGGAGTTACTCCCTATATTAATAATAGGGAGTAACTCCTGTTTTTATTATGTAGCTAAAAATTGCTCGTCATCTGACTGACCAACCGCTCAGCGCTCCGCAGGGCAATCTTTTCCACCGCCTCTCGCTTGTTAGCGTCATCATTGACCGTATCTTCATCAACCGAATAGGACTCTGTGGATGAAAAATTTTTCACGGACCAGAGGATTTCTCCATCCAGCCCAATCAACTGGACATCAATCAAGGCTCTCACCTGTCGTTCCACAACCGTTTCACTTGATGACCGGGACAGGGTTGAAAAGGTGATGGCATTAATCGTTCCCGTAATCTTCCGGGTTGCCGGGTCGGAATCCACCACCGTCGTATCGGTTTTCGCCTGAATCTCCTGGATCAACTGGTTTGTAAAACTCATACCAGCGCGGGTTTCAGAACTTTTATTTTCAAAAACAGTCACTGACACACGGGTGACATCTTCATTTATATACCCCCCCCCTTCAAGGTGGTAGCCACACCCGGCAGCCAATACGGCTAGCAATCCAGCCATTATAAACAATCGAATTAATTTCATATCACACCACAATATTGACAAGGGTCTGTTTCTTTTGAATCACAATGATCTTTTTCAATGGCTTTTCCTGTATGTACTTTTTTATTCGTTCATCGGCCAGGGCCAGCGCCTTGATCCCTGCCTCGTCCAGATCTGTCCCAATGGTAAATTTGGCCCTCAGTTTTCCGTTCACCTGGACCACGACCAACACCTCGTCGGTCGTAAGGGAATCCTTGCGATAGTCAGGCCAGGATTGTTCGAGAATCGACCCTGTGTTCCCCATTTTTTCAAATAACTCCTCACAAAAATGGGGAATAATGGGGCTCAACAGCAACAAAATATTTTCAAGGGAAAAAAGAAGAATTGAGCGCATCTCAACGTCGGCCTTGTCAATTTCAATCGTATACATGGTATTGACAAGCTCCATTACAGCGGAAATAGCAGTATTGAAATGGAAACTTTTATCGATATCCTCGGTTACCTTTTTAATGGTCTGGTTGGCTTTAATATACAATGCTTTTGCAGCGGCAGATTTAAGGTCAGAAGCGGCACCGTCAAAGGGTTCAATAGCAGTGGTATCAATTTTATCCATGCAGTCTATGGCAAGGCGCCACACCCTGTTAACAAAGCGGTTAGATCCTTCCACCCCGTCTTCATTCCATTCCAGATCTCGCTCAGGCGGGGCTGCAAACAGGCAAAAAAGCCTTGTAACATCTGCCCCGTAACGTTCAAGCAGCTCATTGGGGTCCACCACATTTTTTTTGGATTTGGACATCTTGATCACACGCCCCACCGTGACTTCGCTGTTGCAGCGGGTGCAGACCAGGGTATCATCTGCTTGTTTTTTGGCCTCATCTGGAAACAAAAATCCATGTTCAGGACAGGTCATGGTTTCCTTGCACACCATTCCTTGTGTGAGCAGCCGGGTAAAAGGTTCTTTAAAATCGATCAACCCAAGGGTGTTCAATACCCGCATAAAATATCTGGAATACAAAAGGTGCAGCACGGCATGCTCCACCCCGCCGATATACTGATCCACCGGGGCCCAGTATTTAACGGCAGCAGGATCAAACATCCCTTTGTCATACCGGGGAGAGCAATACCGCAGATAATACCAGGAAGATTCCACAAAGGTATCCATAGTATCGGTATCCCGTTTGGCATCCTCTCTGCCGCAGGAAGGACAGGTCACTTTGGAAAAGTAATCAAGCCCGGGAAGGGGGGACCCCCCTTTAGCAAGCAGGTTGGCGTCTTCGGGGAGCTGTATGGGAAGATCTTGTTCGGGAACTGGAACCACACCGCAGGAAGGGCAGTGAATCACCGGAATGGGAGTTCCCCAATACCGCTGCCTGGATATTCCCCAATCCCTGAGCCGGTAGGAAATAGCCTTTTTCCCACGGCCCTTCTCCTCCAGCCAGTCGGTCATCACCTCCATGGCCTCTCGGCTGTCCAAACCATCAAACTGGCCGGAATTGACCATCACACCACCACCGGTATACGCTTCTGTCATGGTGGCAGAATCAAAGTTTTCTCCCTCGGGCTGAACCACCACCCGGATATCAAGACCATATTTGCGGGCAAAATCAAAATCTCGCTGATCTCCGGCAGGCACCGACATAATGGCACCGGTTCCATATCCCATCAATACAAAATTGGCCGTATAGATGGGAATTTTCTCCCCGGTGGCAGGATTGATGCAGTGGGCGCCAATAAACACCCCTTCTTTTTCATATTTTTCAATACCATCGGCAGATCGCTCCTGGCTTGAAACCTTTTTAACAAAGGCATCCACTGCAGCTTGTTGATCGGTTCCCCGGGACAGGGTTTCCACCAGGGGATGTTCCGGGGCAAGACACATGAAAGTAGCCCCAAAAACCGTATCCGGTCTTGTGGTAAAAACCTCAAGATCCTCGTTGATTCCATCAATCTTAAATTTGAGTTCAGACCCGATACTTTTTCCGATCCAGTTCTTCTGCATCACAGTCACCTTGTCCGGCCACCCGGGCAATTGATCACAATGGACCAACAGGTCTTCTGCATAATCGGTAATCTTAAAGAACCACTGCCAGAGTTTTTTTTGCTGAACCACCTGGGAACACCGCCAGCATTTGTCCTGCTCCACCTGCTCATTTGCCAGAACGGTCTGACATTTTTCACACCAATTGACAAAGGATTCCTTACGGTAGGCCATCCCCTTTTCCAGCATTTTCAAAAACAACCATTGTTCCCAACGATAATATTCCGGACGACAGGTGGCAATTTCACGGTCCCAGTCATAGGAGAATCCCATTTTTTTGAGCTGGACCCGCATGGCCCTGATATTTTCATAGGTCCAGGCGGCCGGATGGGTATTGTTATCGATGGCGGCATTTTCCGCCGGCATGCCAAAGGCATCCCACCCCATGGGGTGAATGACATTAAATCCTTTCATTCTTTTATACCGCACCACCACATCGCCTATGGTATAGTTTCGAACATGGCCGATATGAATTTTTCCCGAAGGATAGGGAAACATTTCCAATAAATAGTATTTTTCCTTTGACGGATCCTGGGTAACCTTAAACGTTTCGTTCTTGTCCCAATATTCCTGCCATTTGGGCTCAACATCACCAGGATTGTAACGCTCCTCCATTATAGTATCCCTCCGAAAGCATTCACCTGTGAAAAAGCATCCACATAGTGAGCGTATTATATGATATATATTTTCTGTATAAATCCTAATAAATGCCACAAGCCGGGTCAAAATGCAAGTTAGAACTCTGTGTTTTCAGTCAACAAATTTTAAACCTTGCTTCCCCTGGCCGGAAGAGATAAAAAGTTTGCCACACAACAGACAAAACAAAAGGTGAAACATGAAAATCAAATACAATGCCCCGGTCATCCTTACCTATACCCTCGTTGCCATTGGCGTGCTTATCTTCTGCACCAGGTCACTCCTGGCCGCCTACTTTACCTCCCCTGCGTCCCTGGCGTTTACCTCTCCTGAATTCTATCTGCGGCTGGTATCTTATATTGCCGGCCATGGCGGCTGGGCCCATCTTTCGGGAAATCTTACCATCATACTGCTTGTGGGACCTTTGCTGGAAGAAAAATACGGGTCGGGCAAATTGCTTGAAATGATCCTTGTTACGGCTATTGCCACTGGCCTTTTTAATGCATTTTTCTTTTCCAATTCCCTTATGGGAGGCAGCGGAATTGCCTTCATGCTGATTCTATTAAGCTCTTTTTCAAACATCCGGACCGGCCAGATTCCCCTGACATTCATCCTGGTTTCCATACTCTTCATTGGCAATGAAGTTATTTCTATTTTAAAAATTGATCAAATTTCCCAATTCAGCCACCTGGCAGGCGGCATTGCAGGTGCCGGCTATGGATTTTTGCGGGGAGGAAAACGATAAGCCCCAGGAATCCTTTACAAAAAGAAAAATTGGGTTATAATAAAAAATGTGTCTGACAGGCGATGTCCCAATATTTTTTTAATGGTCACTCTTTTCTAAAAGGAAACATAAAATGACAGATAAAAAAGTATGCCCCCTGTGCAAAGGGTCTAAAATCATGGTCGGTTCCTGTGAATGCAATGCTGAATGGAGAGGGGTTGACAACGACGAAAGCGTAGATGACTGCATTTGTGAACCCGATACCAAGTGTCCCGAATGCAATGGAAAAGGATACATCGAATAAAAGCCTCACAATCCTTGACCCTGAACACGGCAACAAAATCAAGGACATAATAAGGCAGACTCATCCGATCAAATAAGTGGCAGTCCCTGTGGCGATTCTGACCTCTTGCTCATTCACCAGGTCAATTTTTGAAACCACAATACGGGAACCTGCCCGGATGATGCGGCTTTTGCATTGAAAGGATCTCCCCTTACCCGGTCTGAGATAATCCACCCGCATATCAATGGTGGCTGAAGCTGTCAGTTTCTGCGCAATCACCTCGGGGGAAGAGCCCTCATGAAATTTTGCACAGGAAATAAGGGCGCTCAGCCCCCCTGTCAAATCAATCACGGAGGCCGTAACCCCACCGTGGAGGATACCGGCCACAGGATTTCCAACCAGCTCCGGCGCCATGGGAAAACTTACGATTGCCTCACAGGAATCATAGTCCAGATGATCAATTCCAATCCCCAAAACTTTGTTAAAGGGCAATAATTCAAGATAATATTCTTTAATTTTTTCCAGAACAATCGTATGCATGGGTTTTCCTTTCAACCTCTGGTTTATTTTCGCTGGAGCACCCCAAGGGTTTTGGTCATTTCAAGTTGTGTATAAAGCCCTGTGGCAATGGCGCGTTCATAAACCTGCCGGGGCGCCTGACCGCCCTTGTCCGGATCCAGGAAAATATCATGGATCACCAGAAGGCCCTTGGTTAAAAGATGGGGGGACCAGGTCAGAAAATCGGTCCAGGCCGCCTCAAGGGAATGGCCCCCATCAATAAAGACCATTGCCAAAGGGGTTTGCCACATTTTTCCCACCACACTTGAGGTGGAAACAATGGGAATGACCGTATCTTCAAGACCTGTTTTTTTTAAGGTTTCCCTGAAAAACGGAAGGGTATTGATGCCGCCGGTTCTTTCATCAAAAAGCTCCGGGTCAAAATATTCTTCCCCCGGCTGCTGCTCCTCGGATCCGATATGGTGGTCAATGGAATACAGGATGCCGTTATTTTGTTGACAGGCCGTGCCGATAATGGCAGCGGATCGGCCACAATAACTTCCAATTTCAAGAACCGCTCCCATGAGTGCTGCCTGACCTGCCAGCTCAAACAGCCGAAGGGCTTCAGCATCATCCATAAAGCCTTTAATAGTATTGAGTATTTTTATATCAATCATCGTCATAATTTTTCACCAGCACTTCCCTTTGTTTGGCACCAATCTGGGGACCGACAATCCCCTCGTGCTCCATCATTTCAATCAATCGGGCCGCTCGATTATAACCGATACGCAACCTGCGCTGTACATAGGAAATAGAGGCCTGTCTGGATTTTGTGACAAGGGCCACGGCTTCATCATATTTTACATCATAATCTGCGTCATCAAACTCTTTTGTTTCCTCATCCTCAGCACCCATGGTGACGGATTCATCATAATCGGGCTTTCGCTGTTCCCTTAAAAAACCGGTTACCCTTGCAATCTCTTTTTCCGAGATATAGGCCCCCTGGATCCGCATGAGCTTTCCTGTACCCGGAGGACAAAAAAGCATATCTCCATTACCCAAAAGGCTTTCAGCCCCTCCCTGATCAATGATAATCCGGGCATCGATCTTCGAAGAAACCTGGAAGGAAATCCGGGTGGGGAAATTGGCCTTGATGGTGCCGGTGAGCACATCGGCCGAAGGCCTCTGGGTTGCCAGAATAATATGAATACCGGCGGCCCGTGCCATCTGGGCAAGCCGGGTCAGGGCATATTCCACATCCTTTGAAGCCACCATCATCAAATCCCCCAGCTCATCCACAATCACCACAATAAAAGGAAGAGGGTCAGGGGGAGGCGGTGGCGATTCAACTGAATTTTCTTTCCTGTTATGGTTCAGTGCAGACCAGCGTTTCTTTTCTTCCCTTGCCATCTCATTGTACTGGTCCAGGTTTCTTAAGCCGTTTTGTTCCAAAAGCTCATACCGGCGCTCCATTTCTCTGACCGCCCAATAAAGGGCGTTGGTGGCTTTTTTCATATCCGTTACCACGGGAGAAATCAAATGGGGAATATCATTGTAAACAGACAATTCAATCCGTTTGGGATCGATCATGATCAGCTTGACCTCATCCGGGGTTGCCTTGTACAAGAGACTGATAATCATGGAATTTAAGCCCACACTCTTCCCGGTACCGGTGGCACCGGCAATGAGCAGATGGGGCATCTTGTCCATTTGGGTGGCAACAGGTTTTCCCAAAAGATCCTTTCCAAGGCCCAGGGTGAGCAAAGAGTCCGACTGGACAAAGGCCTTTGAAGAAATCATCTCCCTTAGGTTAACCAATTCCCGTTCCTCGTTGGGAATTTCAATGCCCACCACATCCCGTCCCGGAATGGGGGCCACAATACGGATACTGATAGCACTCAGGGCCAGGGCCAGATCATCGGAAAGCCCGACGATTTTGCTCAACTTGATCCCCGGCGCTGGCCTATATTCAAAGGTAGTAATAACGGGGCCTGGTAAAATTTCCACCACCTCACCGGCCACATTAAAATCTTTGAGCTTGCCTTCCAGAATCCGTGCCTTGTCCTGGAGGAACTGGGTATCAATCTGCCTTGTTACCACGGGTTTTTCGTCTAAAAAGGACAGCTTGGGCAGGTTAAATTTCGTTTTTTCCCGGATGTCTTCAATCGTTGACTCGGATACATATTCAATGTCATCGGGTTCCAACGCTACAATGGTGGGTTCAAACAGATCCTCCAGAGGAATGCTCTCCTCTTCTTTTTTTACCCCTTTTCCGGGAAGCTTGATCAATGCCTTTTTTTTGTGGAACCTTGGGGGGGAGATGTCAATCTCTCGGGGCTCAGGATCGAGCATCTTCCGGTCAAGATCGGCCCGGTCAAGATTGACCCGGTCAAAATTGACCCGGTCGAGAGCGACCTGTTTTCGGTTTTCCTGAAACTGTCCCAGCTTAAGCTTTATATAATCACTGAATTCTCGAAAATCATCCTGGATGATGGTCATCAACGAAACGGTTTTTTGATAGACAAACAGGGCCAATGCAACCAGTGAAATTCCCGTTGCAAGGGTAAACCCAATAATCATAAAAAAAACCAGGATAGTAATACACCCGACACTATTGGTATATTTTAATAAAAAGGATACCAGACCATACCCAATTACCCCGCCGGCTGAAATCAGGGTGTTGGAAAACCCGTAGGTATCCTTGAATAAAAATAAAATACTGCCGGTGCTGATCATGAGAATCCCCCCCCCTGCCAGGGTCAGCCAGATAATCTTGGAGGAGCGTTCCTTGAGGAACCAGACACTGAGCAAAGAAAGCAGAAGGGGCACCCACAAGGCACCCATTCCGAAGAGATAAATAAAAAAACCTGCCACATGGGCACCCACAAGACCAAACATATTGTGGACAACGGATGGAATCGTAAAAAATTCAGGGCCCACACAGGGGTCAACTGCATCATAGGAGAAAAGGCTGACAGCTGTTAGAATGATGGAAAATAACAGCAGAATACCATATAATTCTTTTTTCATACGTCTTTTTTCATACTTCGATGATGATGGGAACAATCAAGGGTTTGCGGTTAATGGCAAAGGCAAAATATTGTTTCAGGGCCCGCTTGAGTTTTTTGCGAATCAGGTCAACCCGGGATTCAAGACCGTGTTCAACCTCTTCAACAATTTCAAGGATCACACACTGGGCATCATCAATGAGATGTCCGGTTGCAGAATCAAAAACAAATCCCTTTGAAATCAATTCAGGCCCGTAAAGCACCACCCCTGTTTCCTCGTCAATGATCATGGTCACCACCACAAGCCCCCCTTCGGAAAGTTCCCTTCTCTCCTTGAGCACACTTCGGCCGACATCCCCGATTCCTTTACCATCCACCAGGATTCTGCCCGTCTGGACTTTTCCCTGGATACGGCCGCCGTCCTTATCAAAAACAATGACCTGGCCGTCTTCAGCCACAAGAACATTCTCCCTGGCAAGCCCCTGTTTTTCAGCCAACCTTGCATGGATAACCAGATGGCGGTATTCCCCGTGTATGGGAATAAAATACTTGGGTTTGGTCAAATTGAGCATGAGCTTGAGCTCTTCCTGGTGGGCATGGCCCGAGGCATGGATCTGGGCGATTTTTGAATACACCACCTCGGCCCCTCGCCGATAAAGCTTGTTAATAATATTGGCTACGGCTTTTTCATTACCTGGAATCTGTTTGGAAGATAGGATAACCGTATCTTTTTTTTTAATATTGATATGCCGGTGAATCCCGGAGGCCATGCGAACCAATGCCGACATGGGTTCTCCCTGGCTTCCCGTGGTGATGATAATTACCTTGTCATCGGCACAAGAACGGATCTGTTTGATATCCCGGATCATGCTGGGGGGACATTTGATATACCCAAGTTTCGTGGCAACCGAAACAATTTGTTCCATGCTCCGGCCATTAAAAATTATTTTCCGATTATTGCGGATGGCAATATCAATCACCTGCTGAATCCTGGAGACATTTGATGCAAACATGGCGACAATCACCCGCCCCGGTGCTGCCGTGATTAACTTGTCCAGGTTCCGGCCCACTTCCTGTTCAGACATGGTATATCCTTCCACCTCAACATTGGTGGAGTCGGACATCAATGCCAACACTCCTTTTTCTCCAAACCGGGCAAAGCTTGATATATCTGTATTTTTAGTTTTATCGGAATCGTGACTGATTCGAAAATCACCGGTGTGCACCACCACACCTTCAGGAGTGGTGATGGCAAGTCCTACCCCATCTATGGTGGAATGGCTCACCCGGATAAATTCGATTTCAAAAGGATCAATGGCGAGGGTTTCTCCGGGACTGACCAGATTCAGATCAATATGCTTGTTCAGATCAAATTCCACCAGCTTATTGCGAACTATCTCCAGTGTAAAGGCAGTTCCATAAACCGGAATTCGAATCTCTTTTAAAAGGTAGGGCAGCGCCCCAATGTGATCTTCATGGGCGTGGGTGATAATAATCCCATAAATTTTATCCCGATTCTCCCGGATATAATCCATGACCGGAATAACAATATCCACCCCCAGCATATAGTCCTCTGGAAACATAAGACCGGCATCAATGATAAACATGACGTCCCCATACTCCACAACCATCATGTTCAGGCCGATTTCACCGAGACCGCCAAGGGGTATTATTTTAAGCATTGGTCTAACCTAATATGTTTTAAATGCAGATTGAAAGCGTTTCAAGAATAGCATCGGTCTGGTCAATCAACCAGTCCCGCTGTTCCTTTGTGGCATAGCCCATACAATCGCACTTGATATTTGTTTTAATCCTCACAAGAAGTTCACAGGACAGATAGGTATTTTCCAGCATCAGAGCGAACACATGGGGCCCGCAGGATTCATGGCCGGACTGGACAGGAGTAAGCACGTCTCGTTCCAACTCAAACCAGTATATACCGTCCACAGAAGCTGCTTCCAGGTGCTTGTCAAAATATTCTTTTAATTTTATATAGTCCTGAAGACTAAACCCGTCTATTACATATTGTTTCATATCAAATTTAATTACCATAAATCCATTTGAATATGCAACCGGTAAAAATTGAAAGATCGTTAGGTGGCAACGCCAGGCTTTTTTTTCAATGCCCAAAAATTACCGACAACAACCAGGACAAGCCCCACCCCTCCGGAAAAATTCCAGGCATACCCTTCCACAACAGAAGAAATGATCAAGGCGACGACGGGTACCACCATAATGGCATAGGAGGCTTTATCTGCACCGATGGACCCGATAAGGGTCAGATAACAGCCAAAGGCAATGATGGATCCGAATACCGACAAAAAAACAAGGGACCCCACATAGGGGACGGAATACGAGAAGGAAAACTCTTTACCCAGCAAAAGTGCAACCAATGCCAAAACAAGGGTGCCGTATCCCATTCCAATTGCATTTGCCTGGATTACGGGGATATGGTTTCGGGTATTCCTTGCCGAGATAATATTGCCAAAGGATGCCAGGAGTACGCTGGAAAAGCCCAGAACCACCCCCAAAACCCCCCTGTCTCCCAGGTGAAAAGACTTGATTTCCGGCATAAAAATAAAGATGATCCCGATAATACCGGCAAAAGCACCGATTATCATTTTTTTTTCAAGGGGGGTTCCCAAGAAGATGGCCCCATTGGCAATGTTGAAAAATACAATGGAAGAAAAAATAACCGCCACAAGACCCGATGTCAGATGAACCTCGGCAAGATACACCAGCCAATAGTTGATGGAGAACAAAAAAACACCCAAAGTCGCCATAAAAAAATGTTCTTTCCTAGAAAATCTCAGGCTCAAACCTTGAATTTTGCAGAAAGAAAACAACAAAACAGAAGCAAGGCCGAAGCGATAAATAACCGACACCAGTGGGTCAACAGATCCCAATTGGTATTTAATGGCAATCCAGGTGGATCCCCAGACCAGAACCGTAATCACATAAAGCGTCAAATTTTTCATGTTGTTTCCCATATAACTTTATTGTATTAGCGGCCCTAAAGCCATTGATTTTCACCTGAGTATATATTAAACAAAAAAAATAAACAGTTACAAAAAATCATAAACACACCCATAACAAAAACCCATATTCAGGCAAACCAAAAAACATGAAACAAACGATTAACGCACAAGATCAAAAATAAACCATCCGCTGGTATGAAATTGTAAACAACCGAGTCTGAAATATGTATGGTAGTCATGAAAAATTATAAAAAAGCGAGTTTTCATGAATGACCATATAAGAGCATCTGATAAATTTAACCCCTGAAATGAAATCCTTCTTAAACAAAACACGGGCAGGATTAAAGGGGACCGAAAGAAGACAATTCATGGCCCATGTCGTTTCTCTCATGGAAAAAGGGGTCAGATACCCAATGGTAAGAAAATAAGGGTTGATTTTCCCACAAAAAGTCAAGACACCCGTGCCAATAAGCGTACTTTAAATACAAGTTTTGTCTATTGCCCGTGCCGATAAAAAGGAAACAGCTCCCCTCTCGGTTAACCCAGTCGTAATTTTATATCGTATCCCTTCTATACTGGCCTCAGAAAAATCCACCTTGCCATCTCGAGGGGTATAACCTCTCCACGGCGTGGCCTGTGGCCGAAAGGCCGTTAACCGAATAAATTCATCATCT
>NZ_AP042394.1:3630000-6517500 GCF_055382125.1 Desulfoconvexum algidum
CCAAACATCTCACGACACGAGCTGACGACAGCCATGCAGCACCTGTCACTGTGTTCCCGAAGGCACTCTCTGATCTCTCAAAGATTCACAGGATGTCAAATCCAGGTAAGGTTCTTCGCGTTGCGTCGAATTAAACCACATGCTCCACCGCTTGTGCGGGCCCCCGTCAATTCCTTTGAGTTTTAGTCTTGCGACCGTACTCCCCAGGCGGTTCACTTACCACGTTAGCTTGGGCACACCAGATTTTAATATCCGGTACACCGAGTGAACAACGTTTACTGTGTGGACTACCAGGGTATCTAATCCTGTTCGCTACCCACACCTTCGCGCCTCAGCGTCAATATCTGTCCAGAGAGCTGCCTTCGCCATCGGTGTTCCTCCTGATATCTACGAATTTCACCTCTACACCAGGAATTCCGCTCTCCTCTCCAGTATTCAAGTCTTGCTGTTTCAAATGCACTTCCAGGGTTGAGCCCCGGGCTTTCACATCTGACCGACAAGACCGCCTACGCGCCCTTTACGCCCAATAATTCCGAATAACGCTTGCACCCCCCGTATTACCGCGGCTGCTGGCACGGAGTTAGCCGGTGCTTCCTCTACAGGTACCGTCAATACAACATACTATTAATATGAAGTAATTTCTTCCCTGTCGACAGAGCTTTACGACCCAAGGGCCTTCTTCACTCACGCGGCGTTGCTGCGTCAGGGTTTCCCCCATTGCGCAAAATTCCTCACTGCTGCCTCCCGTAGGAGTCTGGACCGTGTGTCAGTTCCAGTGTGGCTGATCATCCTCTCAGACCAGCTAACCATCGTAGTCTTGGTAGGCCTTTACCCCACCAACAAACTAATGGTCCGCAGACTCATCTCCAAACAATTGCTTTCAAGAAGAGGCAACCTTTCATATATCAACTTATGTCAACATACTTCATCCGGTATTAGCCATCCTTTCGAATAGTTATCCCAGGCTTGAAGGTAGATTATCTACGTGTTACTCACCCGTGCGCCACTCTACTAAGGATTGCAAGCAATCCCGTTCTCGTTCGACTTGCATGTGTTAAGCACGCCGCCAGCGTTCATTCTGAGCCAGGATCAAACTCTCCAGTTATAATCCTTTGATAAAACTTTTAGGTCCTTAGACCCGCTCATTTTCTTTTCTCACTGACCAATTTTCAAAGATCAAACTCTTTGTTTCGGGTTTGTCTGACCCCCAAAACCAGGCCAATATACATGTGACGCCCGGTCTTGTCAAACCTTTTTTTACATTATTCGAAAATTATTTTGTGGTACTTTTTTTTACCGGCTCTCAATAAGATCTCATCTCCATCCACATCTGTATTTGAAACGATTTGATCCATTGCTGCAATGCGTTCTCCATTGATATATGCTCCCCCCTGTTTCACCAGACGCCTCGCATCGGACTTGGACTTGCATAACCCAGCTTGGGTCAACAGATCAATCACCAGCGCTTTGCCCACCACCTCTTCCTTATTATATAAGGTCGACGGAACAGATTCGCCAGAGTCAGTAGTGGCAGGAGAATGCACTCCTCTGGGAATGGTGGACCCCGGCAACAGCGTATCGGAAACTTCCAGGGGACCAAACACGGAAACCGAGGCTTTCAATGACTTTAAAGCCTCTTGTTCTCCATGAGCAATCTTGGTGGCTTCATAGGCAAGGATGGCCTTGGCTTTATTCAAATCAGCCCCTTCAAGGGATTTTACCGTTTCAATCTCTTCCATGGACAAAAAAGTAAATAACGCCAGAAACCTCGACACATCAGCATCTTCACAATTCACCCAGAACTGATAATATTCATAGGGAGAAAATCGGTCAGGATCCAGCCAGACAGCACCTTTGTGTGTTTTTCCCATCTTGATCCCACTGGCCGTGGTAATCAAGGGAAAGGTAATACCAAATGCCTGTTTGCCAAGGGTCCTGCGAACAAGGTCAATTCCTGCCACAATATTACCCCATTGGTCAGAGCCCCCCATTTGCAACAAACACTCATGGGTTTTCGCAAGTTTCATAAAATCATAGGACTGAAGGAGCATATAGTTAAATTCAATAAAAGTCAGGCCATCATCCGATTCCATTCTACTTTTATAGCTTTCCGCCTTAATCATCCTGTTTACGGAAAAATGACGCCCGATATCCCTTAAAAACGGAATATACTCAAGGGCGGTCAGCCATTTTGCATTGTCCTCCATCAGGGCCTTATCATCTGTAAAATCAAGAAACCGTTCCAATTGGTTGCGTATACCGGCCTTATTTTCATCGATCTCTTCCTGGGTAATAACCTTACGCAATTCAGTCTTACCGGACGGATCTCCGATCAATCCTGTTCCACCGCCAACCAGGGCGATGGGTCTGTGCCCGTTTCTTTGCATATGGGATAGAGCCATGATACATACCAGACTTCCCACATGGAGACTGGAAGCTGTTGGATCAAACCCTATGTAACAGGTGGCCCGATTGTTATCAAGATAGTCTTCGAGCTCTTGTGTATGGGTAACCGCGTCAACAAATCCACGCTCTTTTAGTATAGTTAAAACACTCATGTATATTTACAACCTTTATTTTTTCGTATATTCCACTGCACGGGTTTCCCGAATCACCACTACTTTTACCTGACCGGGAAAGGTCAGATTTTCTTCTATCTGGCGGGCAATATCCCTGGAAAGAAGCACGGCTCTTTCATCTGTTATTTTTTCACTCTCGGTGATAACCCGAATCTCACGCCCGGCCTGAATGGCATAGGTATTGACAACCCCTTCAAAGGAATTGGCAATATTTTCAAGGTCCTCAAGGCGTTTGACATAATTTTCCAGACTTTCTTTTCTAGCCCCGGGTCGAGCCCCGGAAAGGGCATCAGCCGCCTGGATAATATAATCATAAACCGTCTCGGGCATCCTGTCTTCGTGGTGAGCACCAATGGCATTGACAACGGCTTCTGTCTCACCATATTTTTTAGCAAGATTGGCACCAATCACGGCATGCGCCCCGTCTACCTCATGATCTACGGCCTTTCCAATGTCATGTAGGAGCCCCATACGCTTGGCAAGCTTTATGTCCAAGCCAAGTTCCGCTGCAATGGTTCCGGATAAAAAAGCAACTTCAATGGAATGCTGTAGCACATTCTGGGCATAGGATGTCCGAAATTTTAATTTTCCCAGAACCTTGATTAATTCGGGATCTATTCCATGAACGCCAAGGTCAAAGGCAGCCTGTTCCCCTGCCTCTTTAGTTATCAGTTCAACCTCTTCGGTTGCCCGTGCCACCACATCCTCAATCCGGGCCGGGTGGATTCTGCCGTCGGAAATCAATTTTTCAATGGCAATCCTTGCCACTTCCCTGCGGATCGGATTGAACCCGGACAAAATTACCGCCTCAGGCGTGTCGTCAATGATAAGGTCAATACCCGTTGCCGCTTCCAATGCCCTGATGTTCCGACCTTCACGACCAATAATCCGGCCCTTCATTTCATCTCCCGGCAAATGAACAACCGAAACAGTTCTTTCAGCCACATAATCCCCGGCATACCGTTGGATTGCCGTTGAAATGATTTTTTTGGCTTCTTTGTCTGCCTGCTCCCTTGCTTCACTGGTAATTTTCTTGATCAACTTTGCCCCTTCGTGCTTTGCCTCTTCTTCCATAGCTTTAAGCAGAAGTTCTTTGGCCTCATCCAGGGTCAGACCGGATACTTTCTCAAGTTCTTTTTTAGTTTCCTCCAGAAGGCTTTTATACTGTTCTTCTCTTCCTTCGGCCGAAGCCAGCGCCCTTGAAATTTCAGTCTCTTTTCTTACAAGTTCCTTATCGCGTTTTAAAAACTGATCTTCAAGTCTATCCAGCTTTTCACTTTTTTTTGCGAGACGCCTTTCTTCCTTTTTCATTTCAGAACGGGTCTCTTCAGTTTCCGCATCAAAATCACTCTTCATTTCCAAAAGTCTGGATTTTGCTTCGAGCTTGGCTTCTCTTAAAAGTGTCGCTGATTTTTTTCTGGCGTCTTCGACAAGTTGTTTCTGTTCTTCTTCAATATTCAAATTTTCCTGGCTTACTTTTTTTCTTACCACAAAAAAAGCAACAATTCCCAATCCCAGCAAAAAAACAATCGTTGATGAGAGTATCATCACAGTATCCATTCAATAATTCTCCTAAAATGCTGTTAACATCAGCAAAAATGACCTTGCTTGCCATATACTAGAATATGGATAAACGTATGGCATGAATATGGAATGGGATTATTATCCAGGGAAGATGGATTAAGGGAAAAAATAATAACAACAAACAATAGCCCCCACAAATTGCCGTGTTGCCCTCTAAGGCTTTGAACCATTGGTTCAAAAGGTGGGTGTCCAATAATACCTTTAGGCTTTTCCTTGCAATCAGGAACATAGCTCACCAGTATCAGGGTGAACGCCCATTTTACTATGCGTTAGGACAAAACCTATTAGACAATCACGCACATTGCAGGGGCATTGTTTATATCAGCCTATCTATTTATTTATTCAATTCCTTCATCAACTTTATTCATCAAAGACGAAATCCTTTGCTCAACCTCTCTTTTCAGTTCAGAATGTTGCTGTTTGAGCTCATAAAAATCCCTTGAGAGATTCATGGCTGCAAGAAGCAATATGGCGATTTTGTTCCTTCCACTCGTTTTATTCGGGAACAAGCCTTCAGCTTCTTTAATATAATCTTTTAAATATTGTGCAACTTTATCCGGATCCTTTACCTGCCCATCCGGTTTAAATCTAAACTCTTCCCCGAAAAGATCAATTTTAACAATTTCATCCAATGAAATCCCTTTACCGATTTTTCACGGTTACACGTTTGATTGATGCTCATTTTTTAATGCATCATTTGATAAATTATTAGAAAAACTATCCAACTTATTCAAAAGGCCATCGATTTTTGATTGAATCAACGCCTCCTGCTCAAGGTTTAATTCTTCCGTTTCATTTTTCTTGACAAGTTTTGTCTCCAAGTCTTTAATTTTTGAACTCAATTCCAAGTTCTCAACCTGTAGCATCTGGCAAAGCTCTATCAAAAAATCAACTTTTATATCAATATCATCAAACTTGTTTTTAATAATCTCATTACCCAATTTCATAGTCTCGTAAAGTGTTCAATTAGCGTTCAGTATAGTTTAAAATATTTGGGAAAGTCAAGATAATTCATTTTCAATCTGCTGAATCAAAGCTTCCACTCGCTCAAGGTCATTGGGGCTGTTCACCCCGATTACCTGCCGTGGATCTGCCATCAACCGGACACTGATTTTTTCTCTTTTAGATCTTGCAATCTGCACCATATCCGTTAAATAGAATTCAGCCTGATTATTATCCGGGCGTATCAATCCAATGGCCTCTTCCAAAAAAGTTTTATCAAAACAATAAATCCCAGTATTGATGGTAGTTATCTGCTTTTCTTTACGGGTTGCATCGGACTCCTCCCGAATAGAGATCATATCACCCGATGTATCCAGAATAATCCTGCCATACCCGGTTGGACTCTCCATATTAACCGCCAAAACCGTTAATTTGGCATGGGTTGTTCTATGGGTGGCAATAAGCTCTTTTAAAGTATCTTCTTGAATCAAGGGGACATCGCCACATAGCACCAGCACATCTTTTATTTTGGGTGCCAGTTCGGGTAAGGCCTGCTTAACCGCATCTCCGGTTCCCAGCAAGGAGGGTTGAATCACAAAGTTAACCAAAAAATATTGGGACACCTCTTGTTTAACAAGCTGCGCCTGATGCCCGATCACCAGATGGATGTTATCTGGTGTCAGTTTTCTGGCACACGCAAGGACATGCACCACCATACTTTTTCCCGCCACCTTGTGAAGCACCTTGGGAAGATCAGACTTCATCCGGGTTCCCTTGCCGGCGGCAAGAATAACAATCGCTAAATCATCCATTTGATTCTCTCAATGTTAGTATCCCATATTTTAGTAGCACTGGTTTTAGTAGCACTGGTTTTAGTGTCATTTTTATGAGTCTCAAGGATTTTGGCATTCATTATTTTAGCCTATCCTGTATTCTTTTTTTAAAAAAAAGGGGATGCTTTCCCATGGAAAAAGCATCCCCCCTTTTTTTTCTTTAATCTGCCGTCATTCTGGCATCATTCATCTGGTATATTTGGCAATTCACCTGCCTGACAGATAGTTTTCTAAAAAATTAGAACCCCAGAATCATATTATTTCATGGTTCCGGCAATTTTAATTCGGTCTATCGCCCTTCTTAAAGCAGCTTCAGCTCTTGAAAAATCAAGATCTGCAGTTTTGGCAGCCAGGCGTTCCTCAGCCCGCTCTTTTGCTTTTTGGGCCCGTGTGATATCGATATTCTTTCTGCGCTCGGCAGATTCAGCCAGGATGGTTACCTTGTTGGGCAGTACTTCTGCAAAGCCGCCGTTGATAAAAAGAAGCCTCTCTTTTCCATTGGCGTCTTTATACCGGAGCGTCCCCAATTTCAAGGATGTCAGGAAGGTGGTGTGCCCTCTGAGCGCACCGAATTCTCCCTCTGACCCTGGCGCCACTACAATCTCAACCTCTTCGCTGACAATTGCTTCTTGTGGTGTAACTACTTCAAGAAATAGTTTTTCGGCCATGTTATCCCTCCAGCTTAAGCTGATTTAGCCTTTTCAATGGCTTCTTCAATAGAACCTACCATATAGAAAGCATTTTCTGGCAGATCATCATGTTTTCCATCAATGATTTCTTTGAATGATCTAACAGTGTCTTCAACCTTTACAAATTTACCGGGCATACCGGTAAAGGTTTCTGCCACATGGAACGGCTGGGACAAAAATTTCTGAAGTTTTCTGGCGCGCTGCACGGTAACTTTATCCTCGTCGGACAGCTCATCCATACCCAGAATAGCAATAATGTCCTGGAGCTCTTTGTATTTTTGAAGGGTCTGCTGAACCACCCGGGCAACATTGTAATGCTCTTCACCAATGTAGGCTGCATCCAAAATCCTGGAAGATGAATCCAGGGGATCCACCGCAGGATAAATACCCAGCTCTGCAATCTGACGGGACAAAACAACGGTTCCGTCAAGATGGGCAAATGTAGTGGCAGGGGCCGGATCCGTCAAGTCATCGGCCGGTACGTAAACGCACTGGACGGCGGTAATAGATCCCTTGTCCGTTGATGTAATACGTTCCTGAAGTTCCCCCATGTCAACGGCCAGTGTGGGCTGATACCCAACAGCAGACGGCATACGACCAAGTGTTGCAGAGACTTCTGCACCGGCCTGGGTAAAACGGAAAATATTATCAACAAAGAGAAGCACATCCTGACCTTCTTCATCACGGAAGTATTCAGCACAGGTCAGAGCTGACAAAGCCACCCGCATACGTGCTCCCGGAGGTTCTGTCATCTGGCCATACACCAGGGCACATTTGGGAAGAACGCCGGATTCTTTCATCTCGTGATAAAGGTCATTACCTTCACGGGTACGCTCGCCTACGCCGCCGAATACGGAAATACCACCATGCTGCATGGCAATATTATTAACCATTTCCATCATGATAACGGTTTTGCCAACTCCGGCACCACCGAACATACCCATTTTACCGCCACGGGGAAAGGGAACCAGAAGATCGATAACCTTAACGCCGGTCTCAAGAACACGAACCGTTGTATCCTGCTCGGTAAAAGCAGGTGCATGCCTGTGAATGGGCAGCATTTTGTCCTGGGAAATAGGCCCCAGACCATCAACAGGACGTCCCACAACGTTAAGAACCCGTCCGAGGGATGCTTCACCAACGGGCATCATAATGGGAGAACCGGTATCCTTAACCGCCATTCCCCTCTGAAGACCGTCGGTTACGTCCATGCCGATACACCGAACCACATTATCCCCCAGATGCTGGGCCACTTCGACAATCAGGTTGTCTTCCATATCACCGATAGCAGGGTTTGTAATGCTCAAAGCCGTTAAGACCGGAGGAAGGTTTCCGGGCTCAAATTCAACATCAATAACAGCACCCAAAACCTGCGCTATTTTACCTATATTTTCAGCCATCTTTTTCTCCTTAAAAGCTGTTTTACCAATTAAGTATCGTCTGTTCTATCCCTTAAGTGCCTCTGCACCACCAACAATATCCATCAGATCAGAAGTAATACCTGCCTGCCGTGTTTTGTTGAATATTGACTGAAGTTCGTTCACCATATCTTCACATGCTTTTGTTGCATTTTCCATGGCTCTCATTCGAGCCCCATGTTCACTGGTGGACGTCTGGAGCAGCGCATCATATATCTGAATAAAAATATTCTTTGGCAGCATTTCACCCAACAGAGCATCGGAAGAAGGCTCGCAGATATGCTCGGGAAGGAACTCTCCCTCTGCAGTTGCTTCTTCTGTTCCCAGGGCCACATCCGCAAGGGAAGGGATGGGAAGCACCTGTTTTAAGGTGGGTGTCTGTCTTGCCATGTTTTCGAACAGGGAATAAATCAGATATACTTCATCAACAGCCCCGTCAAGGAAACTGTCTATCATTTTTTGTCCCGAGGTGGACGCGATCGAAAAATCGATCTTTCCACCCACCACACCCAAATACTCATCTGTGATGGGGAAGGGGCTTTTCTTTGCCCAGTCTCTTCCTCTCTTACCAAAACAGATAATAGAGACATCCTTGCCCGCAAGCTCGGATTCGATTAGTTTTTCAGCTTTAGCAATCAAATTGTTGTTAAAACCGCCACAAAGTCCTCTGTCAGATGTACAGAGGATCAGGGCCACCTTTTTGACTTCTTCGCGGGGGACAAGCAAGGGGCTTGCATCTTCACCGGATTTACCGGCAATGCTTCCCAAAACTTCAGCAAACTTGGAAGCATAGGGTTCAAACGCCTCCATCCTCAGCTGGGACCCGCGCAATCTTGAAGTGGCGACCATCTTCATGGCAGAGGTAATCTGTCTAGTCTTTTTGACACTGACTATTTTCGATTGTACTTCTTTTAAAGTTGCCATATGATCTCACCTTTACGCCTAATTTTAATGAAAATTTCCACAATAAAATCCAAAACGACCCTAAATGGTGTCCTTGAATTCTTCGTCATAGGCTTCAAGGCATTGTTTAAGTTTGCCTTCGATCTCCGCAGTAATTTCCTGTTTTTCTTTTAAGCCGGAGAAAATCTCAGGAAACCGATTTTCAACAAAGGGGTAAAGACCCGCTTCATATTTTGCAACTGCTTCTCTTGGGTATTTATCAATATAGCCCTTGGTTCCTGCATAGAGAGCGGTTACCATTCTTTCCATGGAAAGGGGTTTAAACTGAGGTTGTTTCAAAAGTTCAACCAGTCTTTCTCCACGGGTGAGCTGTTTTTGAGTCGCAGCATCAAGATCAGATCCGAATGCGGCAAAGGCTTCCAATTCACGAAACTGGGCCAAATCAAGGCGCAGGGTACCGGCTACCTGTTTCATGGCTTTTACCTGGGCCGCGCCGCCAACCCTTGACACGGAAAGTCCAACATCAATGGCAGGTCTGATACCGGCAAAGAAAAGATCCTTGTCCAGAAAAATCTGACCATCGGTGATGGAAATAACGTTTGTGGGAATAAAAGCGGACACATCCCCTTCCTGGGTTTCAATGATAGGAAGGGCTGTAAGAGAACCGGCTCCTTCTGCATCGGAAAGTTTTGCAGATCTTTCAAGCAAACGCGAATGGTTGTAAAAAATATCACCAGGAAACGCCTCACGTCCCGGCGGACGTCTGAGCAGCAGGGATACCTGACGATAGGCAACTGCCTGTTTTGAAAGATCATCATAGATAATCAGGGCATGTTCACCCTTGTCCCTGTAATACTCACCCATGGCGCAACCGGCATAGGGAGCCAGGTACTGCATGGCAGCAGATTCAGAAGCAGATGCAATGACAACGGTTGTGTATTCCATGGCGCCATGCTCTTCAAGAGCGGCAACAACCTGGGCAACAGTAGATTTTTTCTGACCGCAGGCAACATAAATACATTTGATGCCACTTTCCTTTTGAGCGATAATGGCATCAACGGCAACGGCTGTTTTACCAATCTGCCGATCCCCAATGATCAGCTCACGCTGGCCGCGACCAACAGGCGTCATGCCGTCAATGGCCTTGGAACCGGTGTAGCAGGGTTCATGAACCCCTTTCCTGGCGATAACACCGGGAGCTACCAATTCCATATTCATATAAATATCAGAGTTGATGGGGCCTTTACCGTCAACGGGTTCACCCGTTGTGGTGACAACCCGACCCAAAAGGGCCTCACCCACGGGAACCGATGCAATACGATCGGTTCTTTTTACCACATCACCCTCTTTGATAACTTTATCATCACCCAGGATGGCAACACCGACATTGTCTGATTCAAGGTTCAATGCAAGGCCCAAAATTCCACCGGGGAATTCAACCAACTCCATGGCCTTAACTTTTTCTAAACCATATACACGGGCAATACCATCACCCGCAGAGAGAACAACACCTGTTTCGCTCAGATCAACTTCTGCGTCAAAGCCTTTGATCTGGTCTTTAATTATCTGGCTTATTTCTTCCGCTTTAATTTCCATTAGACACTCTCACCTTTTTTTAATGTTTCCCGCATATTAATCAGCTGAGTTTTCACGCTGCCATCCAGAACAAGATCTCCGATTTTTGTTACCACTCCGCCAATAAGGCTTGGATCCTGCTCAACATTCAGAACAATCGTTTTTCCCGCTTTTTTAGACAAGGCTTCCTTGATTTTCTCTATGGCGTCAGAGGATAGCTCTGTTGCTGAAATGACACTGGCCTTAACAACCCCTTTGAGTTCATCGGCCAGATCCTTATAATAGGAAGCAATCTCCCGCAAAAAACCGATTCTCCCCTTGTCAAACAAAAGCACCAGAAAAGATTTCATTATGGCAGACAAATCCGTTGCCACCAAAACAGCTTGAAGCACTTTTTTCCGATCGTTTTTATTGTACAGGGGATTGGTCAATGCGAGTTCAAATCCGTCCTGGGTGTCGAAAAGCCCCACCACAGCGCCCAACTCTTCATTGTATTGTTCTGCCTGACCATCTTCCTGGCCAATAAGAATCAACGCCTTGGCATAACGCCTTGAAACTGCTAAATTTTTCATTATGCCACCACCTTTTTCAGATATTGATCAACCAGGTTATCCTGATCTTCAGATGAGATGGATTCTTTAATGACTGCCTCTGCCTGTTCCATTGCCAGCTCAGCAATTTCATGCTGAAGACTTGCCTTGGCTGCTTTAAATTCCTGTTCGATGGTTCGCTTTGCCATGTCTTCCAGCTTATCCGCCTGGGCCGCAGCTTCTTCAAGAATTCTAACCTTGGCTTCTTCGCCTTGTTTAATATAATCTGCAACAATAAGTTTGGATTCCTGATCCAGATTTTTAAACTTTGCTTGGTATTCAGCAAGTTTCTTCTCAGCATCTGCTCGTTTTTGCTCCAGACTGCTCAACTCATCTGCAATCTCTTGCTTACGGGATGAGAAAAACTGCACAACCGGTTTTTTGGCAATAAAAAACCCGGCTATGGCAAGGATACCAAAGTTTAAGACCTTCCAGGTATCGATTTCAAGCCAGCTGTTGTGGACAACATGCCCTGCCTCAGACGCCAATACAACAGACCCGAAACCCGTTACAAGAACCGTAACAAACCCCACGATCTTAAGGTGTCTTTTTCTTAATTTACCTTTTAATTTAGTTTCCATTAAAAAGCCCTCCCTAGGATCTTCTCGCCGATGGCCTTGGCATACGCCTCAACCTCGCCCTCAAGGGCTTTCCGGGCCTGCTCAGTTTCAGATGCCACCTGCTCTTTAATTTGAGCAAGATTGGCCTGAGCTTTCTTGTTAATCTGGTCGATTATTTCCAATTCTTCCTTTGATGCTGCTGCAACAAAGATCTCTTTTTCCTTCAGACCTTTGGATCTGGCTTCTTTCAAACCGCTCTTGTAGGAATCCTTCTGGGAATCAAGATCAGCAGACGCTCGTTCAACGCCATCTTCAAGGCTTTCAACCTTTGCTTTTCTTTCCAAAAGAACTTTACGGATCGGTTTGTACAGTACCAGATTGAGCATAAAAAGCAGAACAAAGAAATTGATCATCTGATATACCAATGATATATCAGGAATCACAGTTATCATAAAATTCCCTCCGCCAGTTAATAATTATAGAAAAATCAACTACTTATATCCTACTGACTGTTCTTTTACGAAGACAGCCTAAATTCCACTGAAAACGTGACTTGAGTACCATCCAGGTAAGCATTTGTCAACATTGAATAATAAATTATTTACCGTTTTTAACACCTCTTTTTCTGAGGTTTTTTCGGGCTAGGTTGTTGTGAAATTTCGCATACTGATATTCATAAGGATCCCAAATCCAACCATGTTGGTCACCACCGATGACCCGCCATAGGAAACCAGGGGCAAGGGAACCCCCACCACCGGCATCAACCCCATGACCATACCGATATTAATAAATATCTGCCAGAAAATCATGGCGGTAATGCCAAAGGCTAAAATCGAGCCGAACATATTGCGGCAATTATAGGAAATGTTGAGTCCCCAAATCAAAAGAATAAAATACAAAATCAATAACACGGCGCAACCGGCAAGCCCCCACTCTTCTGCAAGTACGGAAAGTATAAAGTCCGTATGCTGCTCTGGCAAAAAGGACAATGCATTCTGGGTTCCTTTTAAGAACCCCTTTCCCACCAGCATTCCAGACCCGATGGCAATTTTGGACTGGATAATATGGTAGCCTGCCCCCAGGGGATCCCGGTCAGGATCTAAAAATGTCAGTATCCTATCTTTCTGATAGGCTTTAAGGCCAACAAACCATACCAGGGGTACAATGGAAAGGCCAATGCCGGCAAGGGAATAGAAGACGCGTTTTTCAACTTTTACAAACACGGTAATGGATCCGGCAATCAACAACAGCAGGAGACCTGACCCAAGATCCGGCTGATTGACAATCAAACCAAAGGGAATGAGGCATAAAATGGCCGGTTTGATGAGATTTTGAAACCCTAACCCTTCCGGAGACACAGAGTTGGAATAAACCGAGGCCAGGCTGATAATCAAGGCAATTTTCATCAACTCGGAAGGCTGCATCCGAACAAATCCGATTATCAGCCATCTGCGGGAACCTCCCCCTATGTGGCCAAATAGATAAATTGAGACCAACAGCCCCACACAAATTGTCCAGATAAATAGATTCAATTTGTCTAATTCTCTGAAATCAATCACCACAGACGCCATCATGATACAAAATCCCGTGACCATCCAGACCCCCTGTTTTTTAAAAAGAGGATGAAGATCCGTTCCATCATAGCCTGCAGTGACAGCAGAGTATAAAATGACCAGGCCAACAGAACAGATCAACCCGATAACCACCAGGAATCCCCAGTCAAAATTTTCAATCAGCCGTCTGTCAAACATGATACACTCCTGTATTTCAGGGTTTTATGGTGTCTGTTTTTGCTTGCTGTTTTTGGAGCTGTTTTTGAAGATATTTTTCTATCAAGGCACCTGCAACAGGGGCTGCTGCAGAAGAACCGTGCTCTCCATGCTCAATAATTACACAGATGGCAATTTTAGGCGCTTCTGCAGGGGCATAACTGACAAACCATGCATGGTCCCTCAGGGTTCGTCTCATGGCTTCATTGTCAAATTTTTCCCCGGCCTTTCGGCTGAATACCTGAGCAGTTCCCGTTTTACCGGCAATATTTATCCCCTTGATCCGGATCCGCCTGGCAGTTCCTCTCTCCCCCTGGACCACCTCTAAAAGCCCTTTTTGAACCAGGGCAAGCGTTTCCTTGCTGGCCGGCAACCCGCCGGTAATTTCAGGCTGAATCGATTTAACGATATTACCGTCACTATCTACAATTGAGGTTACAAGCCTGGGCCGGTAAAGGGTTCCGCCATTCCCCACGGCGGCAATAAAAACTGCCATCTGCAGGGGGGTGACCAGATTAAACCCCTGCCCAATACTGATGGAAAGGGTTTCTCCTGCCTGCCAGGCTTCCTTGAATCGCTTTTTTTTCCAGGCTGCTGTTGGTATCAATCCCCGCCTTTCATGGGCCAGCTTAATTCCGGTGGATCGTCCAAACCCACTTCCATTGGCGTACTGGGCCAGAGAATCCACCCCGACTTTTTCTCCTGCCTGGTAAAAAAAGACATCGCAGGACTGGGCAAGGGCATCCACCACCGTCATTTCCCCATGTCCACTTCTTTTCCAACATTGATACCGCCGGTTTCCAAACCGATAATATCCCGGACAAAAAAAAGTGCCGTGTTCGTCAATCACTCGTTCTTCAAGGGCAGCCATGGCGGTTAAAATTTTATAGGTGGACGCCGGGGGATACTCGGCCTGGATCGCCTTGTTACTCATGGGCTTACCAGGATCGGTCATTAGTATCTGCCATTTTTTAGTGGAGATGCCGCCAATAAAATCATTCTGATCAAAACTGGGGGCACTTGCCATGACCAGAACATCGCCGTTGGACGGATCAATGGCCACCACAGCCCCATCATTTTCCCCAAGCAATTGCTCCGCTGTTTTCTGCAGCTCAAGATCAAGGGTTAAGTGTAAATCATTCCCGGAAACAGGGGGAACAGTTTTGAGCACCTTGATAAGCCTGCCGTTGGCATCCACCTCCACCTGGCGCCCCCCTCTTTTCCCCTGCAAAAAAGGCTCAAAGCTTTTTTCAATCCCATAGCGTCCGATGGAATCCCCGGTTCTAACAGTGGGGTATCCACCACTTTCAAGCTCCTTACGGTTGATCTGACCCAGATATCCCAAAAGATGGGCAGCTGTTTTTTTATAAATATAATGGCGGGTGGGTTCAATATCGATATGGATACCCGGCAGATCAAACTTATGGGCCTCGACAATGGCCAGCAGATCCCTTGAAATATCCCTTTTTAATGTCAAGGGCTTGTAAAAAGCAGATTTCCCCGCTTTTTTAATACTCTCCATTAGATCTTCAAAGGAAACATCAATCAGATCGGCAAGTGTTTCTATGGTCTCTTTCACGGGATGGGCATCTTCCAATACAATGGTCAAATCAAAGGCAGGACGATTTTCCACTAAAAGGGTGTGATGCCGATCATAAATAAGCCCCCGGGAAGATTTTATACTTTTAAGCCGGACGCAATTGGTTTCGGAAAGACGGCGGTATTCCTCACCCTTGATCAATTGAAGATATACCAGTCTTAAAAATAACAGGGCAAATACCATCAAGATACAAAGGCTCGCCCCCATAAGGCGCTGTTTTATCCAATCGCGATCCGCATTCTTGTTTAAGCTGCTCACATCAATCCCTGTATCTATGGGCAAACTGATTTTTGAATATTTTTAAAAGATACATCCAATATTGCCGGAATCCAGCGATCAACCAGACACAGGGGGGGATCAATATCCCTCCCCAAACCAACTGTTTGACCATCAATAAAATATCCATCTGCCCAACACCCTCCCTGCCCTGTTCAATGAAAACTGAGAACAAGATCAATCCCTGCTGGATGAGGATAGAAACCAGACTGACACTCAAGATAAATATAAAATTTCGTTTAAAAACAAATTGTTTAAACAATTGTACGATCAGATAAATCCACAGATAAGAAAAAATATGAAGGAAAAATGCAACCCCTGAAAGGCTGTCCATGATACAGCCGATAAGGATAATCGTTAAAATTACACCATAATGGGAATAAATAAGGCTTAAAAAAATAATATTCACTATCATCAAATCAAAACACTGGGGAAACCATGAAAAAGAAGGAAAAATAATGGTTTGAAAAATAATCAGAGAAATCGTGACAGCAACAAAAAAAATTGCATTCATCATGTGAAAATTTTTAAATAATTATCTTGCATTTATGAATACCAGCACATCTTCAAGTTTATCAAAATCAACACTGGTCTCTATGGTAATATCCTGAAACAACTGGGAATGTGTATTTTTAACATCCAGAATCCTGCCAATTTTCAACCCCTTGGAAAACACCTGATCAAGTCCCGAGGACACAATCATTTCACCAGGCCTTATTTCATCTTTTCTCAAGGCATAAACAAAGGTACAGCTTTCTTGATTATTTCCCTTGACCATTCCTCTGACCCGGGTATTTTGAACCAGGGCATCCACCGCCGAATTGCGATCCGTGATAAGCAGCACCGTGGAATAGTCGTTCGCTACCTTAATAATCTGACCCACAATCCCTTCTGAAACCAGAACAGGAGACCCTTTAATAACACCGTCGGAATCTCCTTTGTCAATTATAATGGTCTTAACCCAGGGAGACGGATCCCTTGCAATTACCTGGGCTGCTACATAGACATCTGGAACAGAACTTGTAAAATTCACAAATTTTTTCAACCGTGAATTTTCCTGTTCCATTTCCTCACAGCGATTTTTAATTTCCATGGCCTCGGAGAGTTGGGCCTTGAGTTCGCTATTTTCCTTAACCGCCAAAACCGCCATAAAATAGGTTTTCCAGATGGATTCCGTAAAACCTATTGTTCGTGTCACCAAAAGTTGGAAGGGCGAGGTTAGGGAAATAGCGATTCTCTCAACGCTGCTAACCGGCAAAGATTGCCGACTGGTCATTGTGATTACAGTAAAATTAATCGCAACAAACAATGCCACGCCAATGAAAATTAACATATTCCGTGAAAACATTTGATCAGTTTATGACCACTTCTCTTAAGATATCAATACAATCAAGGGCTTTCCCGCAGCCAAGGGCCACTGTGGATAATGGGTCATCCGTCACAATGATGGGAAGTCCCGTCTTTTCCCTGAGCAATTTATCAAGATTTTTCAAGAGGGCTCCGCCGCCTGTCAAAACAATACCTGAATCAACAATATCAGCCGCCAGTTCCGGAGGGGTCTGTTCCAGGGCAATCCGAACAGTTTCAACAATGGCATCAATCTGTTCAGAAATGGCAACCCTTACCTCTTCAGAATCAATGGCCAGAATTTTGGGAATACCGGATACCAGATCCCGTCCTTTGACCTCAATGGTTTCAAGGTTTTCAGGGGTTGGGTAGGCATTGCCGATGGTGGTTTTGATGATTTCTGCGGTTCGCTCACCAATGAGCAGATTGTACTTACGCTTGATGTGCTGACTGATGGAGGCATCCATTTTATCCCCGGCAACCCTGAGCGATTGTGTATAAACAACACCGGCAAGGGAGATAACCGCCACTTCCGTGGTGCCTCCGCCAATATCAACCACCATATTACAGGTGGGCTCGGTTATGGGCAATCCTGCACCAATGGCGGCAGCCATGGGTTCCTCTATGAGAAAGACTTCCCTGGCCCCTGCAGATTCTGCTGATTCCCGGACTGCCCGCTTTTCAACCTGGGTAATCCCAGACGGAACCGCAATAATAATTCTGGGCCGAACAAGGGTTTTTCGGTTGTTATGAACTTTGCGGATAAAATGTTTTAACATGGCTTCCGTGACTTCAAAGTCTGCAATCACGCCATCTCTCATGGGTCGAATGGCCACAATATTTCCCGGAGTCCTGCCGAGCATCCGCTTGGCTTCCACTCCCACGGCCAACACCTTATTCTTTGCCCGACCATCGGTTCTGACAGCTACTACAGAAGGTTCGCTTAATACGATTCCTTTCCCTTTTACATAAACCAATGTGTTGGCAGTTCCAAGATCAATGGCAAGATCATTGGAAAAGGCACCCAGCAAAGTATCCGTTATAAAGTTCATTTCACCTCTTTTAAAAAATATATTTTTTCAGTTTTTTTTCAGTGCTAAAATAATCTATCATACTAACACAAATATTGCAGATATACTATTAAAAGGTATTTGCTAACAAAAATAGATGACTATTACAAGGCTAAAAATCTGACAGCATAATAATTTACCCAAGGGCCATGGAAACCACATCATGGAGCAAGGGTCTAAAAATTTTAATTTTTTGATTGGCCCGGGAGTGACAAAACCCGCCATGTAATCCCGCCCCCTGTCTTTCCGGACAAAAGCTGCAAGGATATCCGGATCTAACACATGGGGGGATCCATGGCAAACGGCTGTGAGAATCTCACAGAACAGGGTATGAATGGAAAGCGCATCCCCAAAAAGGCCTGCATGCCCCTCTATACCACCTGCAGCCCAGGCTTTGTCATCATCCACTTCACCTGTCAGGGTTCGCCTGCGCCAGGGGCAGGTCTGGGTTGAAACAAGGCGGTCTTTTTTCAGTGGTTCTTTTTCCACTGATCCCTTGGCCAAATCAAAAATGGCGTTGGTTTTCATGGGGCACTGGTCTGCCAGGTAAGCAACCCCACTATTTAACGCCCATCCTTATGGATTCATAATTTTTCCAAATTCCGAAGCAAAAATATCGAGGTCTATTCCATCGATATCACCGTCATCATCAAAATCACCTTGAAAAACGGTCTGCAGAGGAATTAAACTGGGAAGGTTAAGAATTGAAACCTCAGCATCAGCGATATCCACAATGGCAATATGATTGTT
The DNA here is from genome assembly GCF_055382125.1 of Desulfoconvexum algidum. Taxonomy (NCBI): domain Bacteria; kingdom Pseudomonadati; phylum Thermodesulfobacteriota; class Desulfobacteria; order Desulfobacterales; family Desulfobacteraceae; genus Desulfoconvexum; species Desulfoconvexum algidum. The sequence continues at coordinate 3,648,486 of NZ_AP042394.1, forward strand.
GTTGGCATCATAGGCAATATCGCTGGGAACATCAGAAAAATATGAGGTATCAAATCTTGCCTGCAGGATTCCTTTACGGCTGACGATGAACGCTTCATCCAAAGAATCATCCACGATGATGAGGTGACTGGCGTTAGAAGCACCCAACAGGGCGACACCCTTGGGTGAATTTGAAGCAAGGGGTTCGGTTGAAATCTGGGACAGCAGTTTTTTCGAACGAACCGGGTCAATTGTAAAAGCAGCGTCTCGAGAAGAATCGATGATGACAAAGTTGCCTGTTTCAGGTTGATACGCCAGGCCGGTTGGATTCAGGGAATTGATCCCGAAAGTGGCCGTGTTAAGCTGATACAGGAGTGTCCCGGAACGGTCACAGATAAAAATTTCGTCATAATAATTATCTATAATGGCAAAATTGTCTTGTGCCGGAAGATAAGCGATACCGCCGGGAGTTTTTGCAAAGGAACTAATATCAAACTGATTTTCAAGGTTTCCGTCATCATCTGTAATATAGACCTCCAAGCCGACACTGTCCAGAACAGCATAATTCCCAGACTGGTGCATAAAACATATTCCAACAGGAGAAGTAGCGCCAAAAAAAGCAGTGCTCCATTGTTTTGCCAGGACACCTTCTATGTTAAGTAAAAAAACTTCATCCTCACTGCTGTCAGCCACCATATAGTTGTCAGTACCGGCGTCATAGGACAATCCGCAAGGCGCGACAGACACCGGCAGATCAAAACGATCCACAGGCAACCCCGCGTAAGTCACAATAAACACATCGTCAACACCGCTATCAACGATGGCAAAATTATCTGATGATGGAATATAGGTTATCCCCGCAGGAGATTTTGCCTCCCTTGAGGCAATATCAAACTGACTCACAAGACCCCCAGTAAAATCAACGATAAAAACCTCATCCGCGCTGGAGTCAACAATGGCAAAATAGTTGCGAGAGGGGATATAGGTTATACCCAATGGATAGTTGGATCCCAGAGAACTGGTATCAAACTGATCAATAAGCCCCCCCGTAAAATCAACGATAAAAACCTCATCTGCGCTGGAGTCAACAATGGCAAAATAATTGAGAGAGGGGATGAAAGTAATGCCTGAAGGCGCACTCGCCCCAAAAACACTGGTATTAAATTGGCCCTGAAGCTTCCTATCTGCGTCGAAAATAAAGACCATGTCCACAGTGGCATCTACCACAGCAACTCCCCTTGTCGACGGGATAAAAACAATACCGGAGGGTACAGTCGATGCCTCTCCGACATCAAAATGATCCACCATCACCGGTATGGTTTGAAGTGCTAAAGCAAAGTTTGCTGCTGATACAAAAATGCCACAGATTACAATGACCATGAGCGTTGTTAAAAAAAATAAAGAATTCTTCATTGATGTCTCCTTCATTTGCTTAAAATTAATTAAAGGATGACGCTGCTGTAAAGGATGCAGTTGAGCCGTAGTCAATGGCGTCCCCTATCTATCTAAATTCAAAGATATCAACACCGTCATTGTTTCTATCTTCCTGATAAGGATTATATGCCAAGGCACAATTGTCATTAATGTTTGCGACCCCATCCCCGTAACTGCCGCCATTCGCATCCCAAGACTGCCAGATGCCTTTTGATGAATATGTATCACCAGCTATTTCAATAATGACTCCGTTCTCTCCATAAATCATCGCCCGATCACCTTGTAATGCATTGGATGTATTGTTGGCCGCAAATTGACTATCATCCCCATTAACAGTGCCGTAAATATAAACTTCATTGACCACTTCAAAATTACATCCCGAGTTGAGGTTCAAACTGACGTCACTGGAACTGTTATCCCCAGTTCCAAAGTATCTATCTGGGTATTCCCAACAACATAAAAGTTTACAATTGTACCTGCCGGAATAACGACATTAAACCTCACACTACCTGCATTATGGGGTATCACATCAAGGTCCCAGTTAGCAGCGTTACGCCAATTTCCCCCGCTGCTGCCAATAAAAATAGCTATGGCTGTAAAATCTACAAATAGAATTCAGGAGGCAGGCTCATATGTATGGTCCATCAGAGAGAAGAGAAATAGAAAATGAATCTCTACAGTTACCGAGTCATCCTCTAATAAAACAAGAAATATATTTTTGTCAAGAGATGAATAATATAAACAATTTCTTGACCCGGTCAAAACCAATTTGTATATATTTAAAGCTTAAAATAAAACGGCTCTCCAATCTGAATTTGAACTGGGCTCACGGTAAAATACATTCGTATCAAATCTGATATCTGACCTGATCAACACTTTCTTATTTAAAAATTTGTATCCTCTGCCCGGTAAAGACACAAAGTAATTTGGGCTGAGAATAAAAAAGCAATACGAAATTTTTTAGCCGTCCATAGTGCCGATGTCAAAGTTACATATTATTATTCTTATAAAAATGAGGTGCCTATGAAAATGAAAATATCTCCTTCAAAGAAGAATGTCCTTGGTGCTATATGTTTATTCCTATTTGCCTGTCTGAGTATATTTCTTCCCAAAACAGGAAACGCCAGCATGATATCGGATGGATCGGATGGATCCGACGGACCGTTTCATCCTCTTCAAAGCACAGTCATTGACCTGACAGAAGGCAATATTTTTAATTTTACAACTATTACAATCCCAGAGGGCGTGAAAGTGAGTTTTATAAACTCCTTTGACAATGTACCTGTCTATTTCCTGGCGACAGGTGACATCATCATTGATGGTACCCTTGATCTTCGCGGCGGGATAGCGGGGGCTGCAGGCCCGGGCGGCTATGGAGGTGGCCCGGGCGGCTCCGAAGGTGCAATCGGAATACCAGGATTTGGCCCAGGCGGTGGCTATGGCGGGATTGCCCGTCACCCCGGCGGCGGTGCAAGTTATGCAACCTTAGGCACCTCTACCAAAATAGATAGCTGTCTGAGTGAGATTTTACCTCCTACACCGGCTGTTCCCTATTTAACAGATCTCTTTGATGGGGGTAGTGGCGGCGGTGGTGGCGGCGGCGGTGCCTACGTAAAGGGATGCTCCGGTGGTGACGGAGGCGGTGCTGTTTTTCTTTCTACACCCTGGACCATCTATATCAACGGAAATATTATTGCCAATGGCGCAAACGGGAATAACTGCTATACCTCTGCACTTTGCGGCATCCGTGGCGGTCCTGGCGGCGGCGGCAGCGGGGGCATGATTCGTCTGGCAGCTGATTCAATCATGATTGAATCAGAAGGAACGCTTAACTGCAGCGGTGGAAAAGGCGGTGTCCGCAGTTATGATGGATCACTGACTCCTTACGGCGGCAATGGCGGATATGGATATATTGTTATTAAAAGCCCCAATATAGATATCAGCGGTAAAATTCTTGGAGCGCTTATTCTTAATGACTGTATTGTCGATTTTGATAATGATGGAGATATCGATGGAGCGGACATTACCCAGATGGCATCTGACCTGGAACTTGTCTGCCTCACCTATTTTGCCGTAAGCTTTGGCAGCCTATATTGATTATGACGGGGCTGACTTGGCATTGTTTGCTCCGACCAGGAATACACACTGCACGGTCCATTAAAAATAGTTGGAAAATACGATATTAATCCTTCGGTCAAGGTAAAATTTTTTCATAGTTATTCATTTATTTCATAAATATATAACAATATTTTCCTATTTTGTTTTTTCTCTCTGGTGTCGTATACGAATCGCTGTCATCCAGAAAATATTCATCAGCAGCAATGACATGCAAATAAACATTTAATCCGCAATAAACTGGGTGAACGCCATCTCCATCGGGACCAACAATTCAGTCAATGCGGCAGAATGCTCTGGATTTAACGGGAGCACCAATACCCAGCAGTACTTATGGCAAATATCCAGATATAATTCTTGACATTTTTAGCAAATTTGATAACCAGATGTATGTGTGTTTACTTATTTTCAACAGGTACTGAAACAAAAGCGGCAAGGTAATTGATATGCGCAGGTTATTTTTAAGCATTTTTTTTGCTCTTCCGATCATAGCAGTAATTTTCTTTATCAATGCCGCATTCTTACATGGAAATGCAGGGTTTAAAATTGATAAAACCCAAAAAGGTCTTTTGATTTCAAAAATCATAACCCAGATTAATCCGGTTGAACTAAACGATATAATCATTTCAGCACATGGCCTTTCTTATCATGAAATCCTTGGTTTTTCTTTAACCAATACTTCTGTAAAAAAACCTGGAACCATGACCATACTCAGGGATTCAAAAAAAATAGATATCACTATAAAAACAATTCCATTTACGTGGATTTCTTTGTTTGAACTGATCTGGCCCAGACTGATGTTAATTGTTGTCTTCCTTACCCTGGGTTCAATAGCACTTTACCGGGCACCCCCAAGCCCCCAGGTTTTTCTTTTTTTTATGATGCTATGCAGCCTTTCAACCTCTTTAACCGCAACGATTCCATCTTCAATAGATTTTTTGTCCCCGTTAACATTTTCAATGGCTTTCATACTGAATGCTGTTGCCAACTGGGTATCATTTGGTCTCTGGCTTCACTTTGCACTCAGGTTTCCGGATACAAGAGACCTGATTGTGCACCGATGGTGGATTCCTGCCAGCATATATCTTTTGCCGGTCATTACGACGATTGGTGTTTCTTTGTATGCTACAGGCCTGACACCGGAGTTCTGGGGCTGGGTCCAGCGGTTGAGAAACCTATACCTGCCCTTTATTATCATTGGTGTTTTTGTTAAACATGTTGTTGACTACAAAAAAATATCGACACAACAGGAAAAAAACCAGATCAAACTTCCTTTGATTGCTTATTGGTTGACGTTTGCACCCTATCTATTCTTATACCTTCTTCCCAATCTTGTATTTGACACCCCTCTTATTTCATTTCGAATTGCCGTATTTGCTTTTTTTATCCTCCCCATGGCATACCTTGTAGGAATTCTTCGATACAGACTCCTTAATGTCGACCAGATTATCAGTCGGACCCTGTCCTATTTTACTATTATCGTTTTTCTTGCAATCATCTATTCACTGTTTCTTGCAGGGCTTAAGAAATGGATTTTCGGTGAACAGGTGCTATCCACCGAATTGTTTCTTATTTTTCTTATCTTTATAAATATTATCTTTCATCCGGTGGTTTTAAAGCTTGATCATCTAATTAAAAAAATATTTTTCAAACATCAGTCAATCTCTGTAAAAATCATGCATGCGTTCAGCAATATGATATCTGCAAAACTTTATCTTCCTGATCTTACCCGCATGGTCATAGATGAACTTCCCCGGGCAATTAATATCAGATCCGCGGCTATCATGACCCTTGAAAAAAAACGATCCCGGCTTTTCCCGGAACATCTTCGGTTTGGTACAAGCCCCTGGCCAAAAAGCCAACTTGTCACACTATTTGAGGATAACTCCGTGGAATACTTTTCCACTTATCAGGTGATTTCTGACAGTAAACTTGAAAAAGAACTTAGAGAGATACAAAAAAGCGGGTTTCCCCTTGTTCTTCCACTAAAAGGCTCACAATCACTTTCCGCACTCTTATTTATCGGCCCCAAAAATAGTGGTGGACTCTTCAATGAAAAAGACATTCATTTGCTGGCTAACTTTGCCAACCAGGCAGCTATTGCCCTGGAAAATGCCATCCATCATGAATCTTTAATTGAAAGCAAAAAGCAGCTTGAAAATATGTTCGATCAAAAAGTTCAATCGGAGAAAATGGCAGCCATCGGAGAAATGACATCTGTTCTGGCGCATGAATTGAAAAATCCTCTGGGTATTATTCACAGTTCTGCCCAGTATCTTTCAGACGGCAAACAATCTAAAAAAGTTACACAGGAAATGCTTCATTATATTAAGAGTGAAGTAAAACATCTAAATTTATCCATCAACAGCATATTAAAGCTTGCAAGGCAGAAAGCCCCTGAATTTGAGAAAACAGATCTTTTAAACCAGATTCATCTATTGATGAATCAATGGCAGCGTTCTGACAATCACAGGACTGATGTTGAAATCAACATAGATATTTTGGAACCATTACCTCACATTTATGCTGATTTCAAGCAACTGAGCCAGGTATTGCTTAATCTGATCCGAAACAGCGAAGAAATGATGGATAAAGGAGGACAAATCACTGTTAAAGTCAAACAGGATAATGATTTTATCCAAATCAAAATAGCTGATAATGGACCAGGCATTCCTGATGATAACCTTGACAAAGTGTTTCAAAATTTTTTTACAACTAAAAAACAAGGTCTTGGACTGGGTCTTGCTGTCTGTAAACAGATTATCAATGGTCACAATGGTGAAATATCCTTAAAAAACAATTCTCAAAGCGGCCAGAACGGAACTATCGCCTGTATCAGACTGCCGATAAAACCATTGGCTACTATTGACAGACCCTATTTACAGGAATCAATCATCCCCGCATAATTTTTGGAATATTTAATGAAACATAAAGTCCTTATAATTGAAGATGAAACAAGACTTCTCAGAATTTTAGAGATGGTTCTTACCGACAATGGATACCAGGTCAAAACAGCCAATGATGGCCGGCAGGGGATCGATATCTGGACTCAATGGAACCCTGAAGTTGTTGTGACTGATTTAAAAATGCGGCCCGTTGACGGCATGGAAGTCTTAAATTTCGGCAGGCTTAACTTTTCTCAAATACCGCTGATTATCCTGACAGCGTTTGGATCAGTAGAAACGGCTGTAATTGCCATGAAAACCGGTGCGTTTGATTTTCTTTCCAAACCCGTTGATCATAAACAATTGCTGGAAATCATTGATCAGGCCCTTGCCGTAAACAAAAATGAGCCTGCGTCTTTGGAAGAACTTATTGGTTCTTCTAAAAAGATGGAACAAATCAAAAAAGATATCCTTCTATTCGCATCAACTGACAGTTCGGTTTTGATTATTGGAGAATCCGGAACAGGCAAGGAAATAGCCGCCAGATCAATTCATAAAGCATCCGAAAGAAAAAACTGCCCTTTTGTTAAGGTTAACTGTGCTGCTATTCCCAGAGAATTGATTGAAAGTGAATTGTTCGGCCATAAGAAAGGGTCATTTACAGGCGCTTTACAAGATCGTAAAGGGGCGTTTATGCTGGCAGATAAAGGCATCCTTTTTTTAGATGAAATCGGTGATCTTCCCATTGAGCTTCAGCCCAAATTATTACATGCAGTGGAAGAAAAAACAATTACCCCCATCGGTGCAAGCAGTGCAATACCTGTTTCCATTAAAATCCTGTCCGCTACAAATCTGAACCTTGAAACAATGGTCAATGAATCCAAATTCAGGGCCGATCTCTATTATCGCTTGAACACAGTCTGCTTGAATATGCCTGCCTTAAGGGACAAGCCAACAGATATCAGTGAACTTGCTTTGTTTTTTACAAAAAAATTCTGTCTGGAATTTAAAAAACCAGTGCTAAAAATTACTGATAATGCCCTGCAGGCACTGGAAAGTTATTCCTGGCCCGGCAATATAAGGGAACTTAAAAATGTTATAGAACGAGCAGTGCTCACCTGTGATAAAGAAACCATCACCCGGGATAATTTGCCTGAAATCGTCAAGAGAAAAGGCATCCACCCATTGCCACAAAACACAAAAAATCATGGATTGGATATGGCAACACAGGAGCAGACGCTGTTGCTGGCAGCATTGGAACAATGTGGCTGGAATCAGTCAAATGCTGCTAAAGAACTGGGGATTACCAGAAGTGCCCTTCGATATCGGCTTCAAAAATACGGCATTAAAAAATAATTATTGCTGATATTTCTCATATAAACCTGACACCAAAACTTTGTTTTTCATTATTATTCCAGACCACTTTTCCTTTAATCGGAACAGAAACATCTGAATCTGAAAATCTGTTTTGTTTTTCAGGTGCCACAAGCAATGTCAACAGACTGCCAATGTCAGGGATGTTATTAAACCTAGTATCAATACAAGCACCCTGGGGGCTGACATCTTTGGTCCAGCCAAAAAAATAATCAGATATACTGCCTTCTTTCTCTTTTAAGAAAAAGGTAACCGGCATTTCTATAGATCGCCGGGTCTGATGTCGTTGTTCGTTAAACATATTTATCATAATTTTTTAAGTGGTGCCTGCATAATCATACAGGCATCAGAACAAACCGATATCAATTAAATTAGCGCGCTAACGCGCGGGCTTTTAACCATTAGCTGCTAGCTAAAACCTAATGGCTAACGGCTAACGGCTAAATGCAAATTCCTATACTATCGAGTTAGAGATTTTTTCTGCGTTTTAATCCAAAAAGACCAATAAGCCCGGAACATATGTTGCCCAGTTACCATCCAAATCTTTGTTGGCTACTGCTCCAAATATTAAATTTTCAGTTCCTGATTCGCTCCAATTAACCCATGCATCTGTAGCACCTGAATTACCAATAGCAAATTCAACAATATCTGTATAATCATTATTTTTTTCAGTGATGAATAAAAAACACTTTATTCCTTGTTCACCTGCGTTATTAAGAATAGCAATACCTGTACCAGGATAAAATTTTTAATAAAAATAGATTATTATCAGTTGGTTAGATAACAACAACCCATAAAATAAATATGAATTTTAACGAAGTGGTTGATATCATGCAGCCAAAGTGGCCGTTATCAGCCACAAAAGGATCAATTATAATTATTCAATTTTGATTGATCCTTCAACACACCTGACAATAAAGGCTTTAGAAAGATATTAATTTTCTGGCACAGACTTTGCGAATACATCAGCTATGAATCGTTTTAAAGTGAAACCATAAAAGATGAAGATAGAAATCAAAGATCTACAATCTACGATAACAGGAGGAAAAAAGAGATGAAAAAGAGATTAACAGCAATCTGTGCGGGGATTATTTTGTTAGGCTTTACCAGTCTTGCCCAGGCATCGCTCACAACCATTGGTGCTGCAACTTATGGAGGCACTGACTACAACCTGATCTTAGATGACGACAACAACGGCAACATGGTAGTGTGGCTTGATTACACTAATAACTGGACAAACTGGGCTGCTCAAAATAATTGGGCAGCTACACTGGACACAACCTTAACCGTTAAAACATATGGTTATGATATTGATTGGGGAGACAGTTCATGGCGCCTGCCAGTTGGATGGCAATATCCTGACTATGCGCGAGAATTTGATGACCTCTGGTTCAATGAATTTGGTTTTGTCTTAGGAGGAGGTTCTGGGATAAATGGTGCATACACTGCAGATGAACTAAACATAAAAGGTTTTACAAATATTACAGATGCTTCAAATTACTGGACATCTACATACTACTATGACGGTAAGGCTAGGCAGCATTCTTTGAGGTTTGGTCAAGAATACATATGGGGCGCAAACTTTTCCGCATTTGGAATGGCCATACACACTGTTAACTCAAGTGACGTTGTGCCCACGCCTGTTCCCGGTGCGATCTGGTTACTTGGCTCCGGCCTCATTGGTTTAGCGGGATTAAGACGCAAAAAAGATTGATATTTTCTTTTGTCTGCCTCTATCATAAAATAATAGAGGCATCGTAAATAAAAAGATCTCTTATTGATAAAAATAAAGACCGTCGGAAGCACAACAACCGACGGTCTTTAAACAACAATCCAAAAAGAAATCAAATAATACAAAAGCCTGTTTATCTTTTGCCCGCTTTTTTCGACCTGTGCGGGTAGATTGTAGAAATATAAAATATCAAAATACAAAATTAAGGTCAGTGTCGAGTTAGTGGAATGTGACACAGGAGCTCGTAAGCATTTCGCTGCAAACCTTTTGGGGCTGCCTATTCGCACGGGGCCCCTTGATTGCCATCCTGGAAGACACACAGGGTGAGGTCGAGTCCTTCACCTTTCGGCCCATGCTCAGTGTCCCCTATGCCTTGGGCTGCATCTAAACAATCCGGCCAGAAAGAACCTGTTTTAATCAGCGGCAATGTCAACCAGGGAATAAATATCATGGACCGTATTGACACCAGAGGTTGAGCAGCGGTTCTCAATCCACAACGAGGGATTATTTGCAATCACATGCAGGATGAGAAGAAAAAACTAAAGAAGACATCACCATATAAATAAGTCACACCGAAAATCTACCCGGTTAAATAGTTGTGCCGGCATCAAAAAAAAGTCTGGCAACCATAAGGTTGCCAGACTTTTTTTATAAAAGATAAATGAGCCGCATTTATCTATCCAGAAAGTTTCCCTTTAATAGGATTATAGTTCTTGGCGCATGAATTGATACTAAAATATTTGATTATTGAGCATCCATTTTTATATCAGTTGTCCAAAAGTCATCCTCAACGCTTCGTACTTTAGCAATGATTTTTTCGCATGTTTTTGCAGTAACTTTATTAAATCCACAATCAAGTTGCTTGATTAAATTTTTCACAGTGAAGTCACAATGCCTGCCCACATGATTTTTTTGTAACTCCCCAATCCAAGCCGGAGTTGAGATTCAATTCCATCGGGGGTTGAGAATCAAATCAATTGGCCTCACAGCTGCCGACAGAGGTACCAGCCAAATCACACTGTACTCCAACAATGAGGACAAAAACTTTCCAACCACCAAAATGAACAGAGAACTGATCATCCAGAACTGGGGAGAACGGCTCCTCGACAAAAAAATATATATAGCCGGGCTTTGGGCTATTTATTATAGCAAACGATATCTTCCCTATAGAAATTATTTCTCAATTATATGAAAATCTTGTACCAATATTACATTTATTTCATAGGAAAAAAAACACCCTAAATACTTAAAAATATGATAAAATAAGGATATTAGGGTGCGATAAGCATGGTGTGATTCTTGCAATCATAATGGGGTTTTAAAACAAAACCGGGTACACAGAACATTAAACATTTTTATTTAGCGAAAAAAACATGAGTAAAAATTGGTTTAACTTTATTGCTATAATATACTTTTTTTTGTTTATTCCCTCTTCCTTTGCCGCTCGGCTTCATTGGAATCATGTCGAATCAACTGAAAATTGTGTCATTGCCGGTTATAAAGTTCACTATGGCACCATATCCGGTGACTATTCCCAGGTGGTCAATGTGGGAGCTGCAACCGCATATAATCTGGACCTATTGGGTCTTGTACCAACCCAGACATACTTTTTTGCCGTCAATGCGTATTCAACAACAAATCAGGAGGGGCCTTTGTCCTCACCTGTTTCTTATACGGACAGTCCGAATATCGTCCCGTATCCTTTTGTTGATCATGGAAATAATATCATCGATATTACCTTTAACGAGAGCAACATGCTGGGCGCGGATGTCAAAGATAACTATGAGTTCAGCCCAACAATCCTTTTTAATTCTGCACATAAAATTGTCCGGACAGACAGGACATACCGGCTATTTATGCAGTACATTCCTGAATATACCATCCTCACAATGAGGGTCTCTGATATCACAGACAATAAAGGGCATGCATTGATTTCTGATTCAATTGTTTTAAATGATGATGACAATGACAGCATGGCAGATGACTGGGAATCCCATTACGGGATCAGAAGCGCTTTTTCAGATTCAGATTCAGATGGCCTGTATAATCTGTTAGAGTACACCATAGGAACCAATCCTGTTGATTATGACAGTGATGATGACGGCATGATTGACGGGTGGGAAGTTTTCTATAACCTGAACCCCCATGTGAATGATGCGAAAGGGGATATAGACAGGGATGGTATAAACAATCTGGATGAGTATTATACTATTTTCTCCACAAAAATATTTTTAGAGTTTGATGGAGATGGTGATGGTGATGTTGACGGTACTGATTTGGTGAAACTTGCGGATGATGGTAACCTGTTTGGGTTACTCTACTTTGCCCGGGAGTTCGGAAAACAATCCTGCCTCAGGCCCTATGCCGACCTTGATGGTGATGGTGATGTTGACGGTACTGATTTGGTGAAATTTGCGGGTAATCCTAACCTGTTTTCTTTACACAGTTTTGCCCGGGAGTTCGGAAAACAATCCAGCCCCAGGCTCTATGCCGACCTTGATGAAGATGGTGATGTTGACGGTACTGATTTGGTGAAATTTGCGGGTGACCCAGATCTATCTTTATCTATTTTGGCAATGGAGTTTGGCAAAACAAATTGATTTTATCATTCCACTCAGTTAAACACCTGAATTTGTATGAATAAATCAAAAGAATAATTGCAAAAGCGAATATCCTATTGTATAGTTGTGGCAGGCACATTTTTTTTAACCAGCTGAATACAGACGGTTTCCATGATAAAAAATCTAATAGAATATGGCAAATTCAGATTCGGCACCGTTGAGGATGACGAAGTAAAAAAAGACACCTTCAGGATGCGGTATGATGTTTATGTAAAAGAGTTCGCGTTTGAAAAAAAAGAGGATCATCCGGATGGATTTGAAACCGATCCATACGAAGATGATTCCGTTCATTTTGCCTGCTTGAATCAAAATAATTCTGTTGTTGGAACCATAAGGCTTGTATTGGATTCAGAAAAAGGTTTCCCCATTGAGCATGCGGTTGAAACCAATTTTCCAGATAAAATGCCGGACAGAAAAAAAATAGCTGAAATTTCCAGGCTAACTGTAAGCCGCGATCTTAGGCGCCGTAAGGAAGATGGTATCCATGGTGTGGAGTCATATATTACAAAAAAAGAAGGGGGTGTTCTGCCCGATAGCCCAGAGCCCCTCCCGGACGATATGAAAGGGAGAAAAAATCCAATTATCGTACTGGGCTTATTCCAGGCCATGTACCATGAGAGCAGGAGAAGAGGAATTACCCACTGGTATATGATCACCGAAGAAAAGGTTTTTTTCGCCTTGAAAAAATATGGATTTTCATTCCAAAAAATAGGGGAGCCGATCTGGTATCATGGATGGAGAACCCCCTATCTTGGCGTTATGGAAAAAATAGAAAAGGCACTGATAAAAAACAACCCGGAAATGCTCAAAGTAATGCTCACCGGACTTGAAAAGAAATATCACCCTGTATTTTTTAAAGAGGATAACGCGTAATTCCAAGAATATGTTTCCTGTGGATCGCCACATTTGTCCAAATCCTCACTGAACAAATCAATGGAATCAGAATTTGCCGAAAAAAAGAAATGATGTAAATCCTTTTCAATGGGTTTTGCACCATACGCCTTTTTATATTTCTTTTCTATGCTTCTCAAATCAAGCCTCAGGGCAATTGCGGGATGATTTTTTACATATGAATATTTCGAGACTGCTCCTATTTTTTGAAATAAAAGGAGATCCTCATAAATCCATTTATGTTTAGGATGAACCGCTATGACCAGATCATCAAGATCAAGGAATTGTGTTGCATATTGATGAATGATCCTGTTACCCAGCATGGGAATGTTCATATTTTTTCTTCTGAAGGATGGGTTTGATGCAAGACATCCGACTTCTCCAATTGATCTCCCCTGGGATCGTAAATCATCCAATTGGTTTTTAAATACCGCATCCATGGGAAGCCCTCCACAAAAGTCCGGAAAAAGACTTATGGTATAAATCGGTGTACTCTGGCAATCCTCATTTTTATGGCACCCCAAAAAGATCTTTGATCTGGGATTTGCGTGTTGGGGAACGATTCTAAGTTCTGTTTCAGAAGGGTCGATATACCCGGAATGGACATAGACATCATGGAGAAGATGAAAACATTTTATTTGGTCATCAATGCTGATAGCCGGCCTGAATATTATATTGTCAAGGTTAAGGCAAAAATCCGGTAATTTTGATCTAACAATTTTTTGTCTGACGATACCCGGAAGCATTTTAAACAATTGCCTTTTAATAAATGCCATAAACCTAATATTTTCCTATATTTTTTCGATAAAAATATCGTCCTATCCTCAGGACAAAGGGTTAACAACCGCCTTGATTTCTTTTATTTTTTTCCGACAAGCATCTTCTCCTTTTTGCATTAACAGAGCCCCTTTGTGGAAATCATCCCAGGAAAATCCCCGGGTTTCCGGGTAAATGACAACATCGGAGTTGAGGGCAAACCTAGGGGTGGCCCGCCCATGAACAATATTAATGGTTTGTAAGATTGTTTTCAGGATGTTGGGTGAACGACTTTCCTCCCGGACAGCGACATACGGATTTTCCACACAAACGGCAATAATTTTATCCGCGCCTTTTTGTTCGAGTATGTTAATCGGAATCGGATTCAGCAGACCGCCGTCCACCATCCACCGACCCCGATACTTAAAGGGAGCAAAAATCCCCGGTATGGAAAGAGATGACCTCACGGCTTTGGCCACATCCCCCGTTTCGAAAAGGACTTCTTCCCCTTTTAAGATGTCAACACCCACAATGTAGGTCGGAATAGATAGGTCCATAAAATCAGCGTTTTCAACCGCAGCAGCCACAAGGTTCATGACCTTTTTTCCCCGTAAAAATCCTCTAAGAGGAAAGGTGTAGTCAAAAATTTTTCTTCGTGCCAAGGTCCGCGTAGATACCTTCTGGATTGTCTGTGAAATTAAATGATCGACACAGCCTCTGGTGGCAAAAATGGCGCCGACCAACGCCCCCATACTAGTCCCGGCAATCATGTCGATATGGATACCCTCATCGGCCAGGACTTTCAATACACCGATATGAGCCCACCCCCTTGCAGCGCCGGCTCCTAAAGCGAGTCCGACACGAACACCGGCAAGTTCTCTGGCAATAGCTCTGGAACCCTTCACTGGAAACCGCTTTTCAGTGTCTATTTTATCGTTCATGGCTTTGTCCGATTTTTCCACCCATATTTGAGGGGTTTCACAAAGGTTTAATTTCTTTCCCAGGGTTTCTCTTGGGATGCCAATGGAACCGAGAAGATGACTGACCCCAACCCTGACCCGTTCAAGTCCGATACCCGCTATTTCTTCGATTTGTTCCAGTTTTTGTCTTGTCTTCAAAAAAGCTTCAGGGGTGTTGTTAATGACCAACATATTTTTATCGCAAAGCCTCACCGCCTGCTGCTCAAACCCACCGAAATGATCGGCCAGGCTGAAAAAAATCATGTCATAATTAAGCTTGCATGTTTCCAGTAATCGGGGAAGAAAGTTACAAAGACTTTCTTTGAAACTTTTGGACATCCACAGGACATGGAAGCCTGAGGGGTGGTGAAACCATTTAATATCGTCGGATAAAATCAAATGGGATGGGAGCAACCGGAAAAGGCTCTCATCGGGACACGGGATTATGTTCAGATTGAACTTTTCCATGATATATTCACATTTCAGATGGGGCTCAATGACCAGAACATTTTTATCGGATTCCGTAGCGATATGGTAGGACATTGAATAAAGAAAATGTGAAAGCCCGAGGCCTTTTTCCGTGGAACTCACGGCAAAATAGGTCTGCTTAGGCATCCCGGACTCCGAACCTGTTCGGCAAGAAAGCCGCCTGGCATAAAGCCTGCTTAAAAACAATCCCATATGCCTGTTTTGATTCAAGAGAACCTTAAAATCTTTTTTCTTCAGACAAAAGAGAACGGCATCGAGAGAGACCTTAGCACCGGCAGTTCTTGGAAGATCCGAAATCAGGGCGATTTCACCGAAAAAGTCGCCTCTTTGCAGCTCGATCTCAAGGCGATAGCCGTCCGGTTTTTGCCCGTAAATGCGCACGACACCCGAGCGAATAATATACATTGCCCCACTTTGATCGCCCTGGTTGAAGATGATATCATCCTTTTTAAACCTGACAATGTGAAAAAAAGCTGCAACTTCCCGAATCTGCGTGGTCGGTATGGACGAAAACAGGGGAACTTTTCCTATAAAATTTTCAAGATCCATTGGTTTATCGCTCTTGGTTTTACCAGCTCACCGGCACAGTTATTTAACTTTTTTTCAATAGCGTATTCCACAAAATGGATTCCATCTTTTTTTCAAATATGGTGGGGATTAGCGTTTGTTATCAAAGGGCTGATAACGACCAGGCGCAATAATACCATTTGGGTCAAATACGGTTTTCATCTCTTTTGTTATATCCCAGAAGACTTTAGAGTTTTCAGAAAGCTTTTCCATTGTATGGATATTGGTCCGATACGGCATATATCCTTGGGACATGATGAGCTTGAAAAGATCATCATAGCAGCTCTGCGCTTTACATATTTCATCAGAATTATCCCTATCATAAGAAATTGTGATAACGCTCACCATTGCACGTTCAGTAATCAGCGAAACCGTTATCAAAGGTTCAAAGCCGTATTGTTTGAATACAGGATTAACCAGTTGAATAAGATTTTGGGCCGCAGCCCCGGTCATCGGCATGATCGGTGATACCCACATCAAACCTGCATTATGGTCAAGGGGATCAATTGAATCTGTTTGCAAAGGGCCTTTAACGCGCCATAAGGTTCCAAACAAGAATGCATCTGTCGGATTTCCCTTAAGCAATCCATAAACTTTATCAAGGGATTTAAGTTTGATATTTAATTCAGGCAATAGTGTAAATCGTTCAAGTATAGTTGAAAAACGTCTTAAAATACCCAGGGTCCGATCGCCGATAAACTGCATTTTGCCAAGGCTTTTCAAGGCTTTTTTCAATTCTTTCTTGTTCATGCGAACTTGATTTTTTGATCCGTATATGGCACCGCTTATATTCCAAGCCCCAAAGCCACCCCGTTTACAAAAATATTCCCGCATATCATCGCTTAATGGTGTTTTGTTTTTCGCCTTTTCCCAAGGGTATTGTTTAAATGAAGAAATAACCCGCAAATCGTTTCCAATATGTATCAGGCTTTTAATCTGGCCATTTAATTTAAGAGGTCTAAGTGCTTCAACAACGGCTGAGAGGTCGTCATCTTTGGGAACAGCGCAATAAAACATATTGAAACATTCAGGTTCCGGCATAAGCCAGATCCCTATTTTTGTTACAATACCAAAATTTGATTGGGTAAAAAGTCCATCCAGATAAGGACCAATGCCATACTTAAAAACATGCTTTGCCTCTGAGTTTTCATAATGCCCGAACCCTGTTTTAAGTTCCCGGCCATCGCCGAGGATAACTTCCATCCCGCATGAATGCATAAAATGGTCGCCATAGGGTGTGTGGCCAAAACCACGTTCAATTGTATTCCCTAAAATGCTGGCATCCGGTCCTGAACCCGTACAGTCAAGCCATAGGGGCATATTGTTTTCCCTAAGATAGTCAACAAGCTGTATTTGTGTTACACCAGGCTCAACAACAGCATAAGCAAGCTGTTCATTGACTTGAATTATTCTGTTCATTCTTGAAAGATCCAGGATTATCTGACCGTCCTGAACAGCGCATGCAGACCCATAGCCCCAGTTTTTCCCTTTACTGACGGGATAAATCCCAATCTGGCATTCATTTGCAATTTTTACAATTTCTTTGATTTCTTTTGTGTTTTCGGGTTTGACGACGGCTTTTGGGGTTGTCCCTTTTGCCAATGTGGTTCTCGCATAATGCCGGATGGTTTGCTCATCATCCAATACGAATTCATTGCCTATAGCATCTTTAAATTGTTGCAGTATATTCATCTTTGGTGGCCCATGGGGTTAGATTCAGAATTTTGGCGAATGACACTCTAAAAAAAGATAAAGGGGCAGCACATAGGTGCTGCCCCTTTAAAAAAATCCAGTTAGCTTTTTTTCCTTCTTGATATGCCGACAAGGCCGACAAGACCAGAACCGAGAAGAATTAATGCAGAAGGTACCGGAACAGCGTTAATGCGAAACTGACCGCCGGAGCTTAAGAAAAAATCCTCGGACGTCAAATCCCCACCATTAGCTGCTATTAATGCGGCTTCAATTTCAGAATTCAGAAGGGTTGTTACGGAGGCGTTGGTTGTTGTAAAAGCCGTAACATTTGAAAGTGCCAATGTGGCCATATCTGTTCCACTAGGCGTGAAAAAGTAACCCGATTCAATGTATGATGCCACGTACTCAATAGTAAAATCACCATTGGGAACATTCAAGGTATCAATACTGCCGTTTCCTGTCACCAAGTCAAAGCTGGCAATTTTTGTTCCTCCAGAAGTAGCAGCAAAAGCTCTATCAACAAATATATCAAAAGTCCCACCATCAAAAGTAAGAGTACCGTTGCTGGGATCACCTGTTCCGAAAAATTTATATGCTCCTGTTAACGTGGAACCGTTTCCGTATGAAAAGAGTGCGCCATCATGACCGAGAGAATAAAATATACCATCATTGTCAAAACTAAAGCCACCGGTGGTGGTTGTGATGTCAACAAGATTTGGAGATATGAGATCCATAACCTCGAGGATTACCTCTGGGGCAGCTCCGGTGGCGCCATCAATATCAAACTGCCAATTATTTGTAAACGCAGTGACAGCATATGCTGATTGAGTAATGCCTATTATTAACAATGAACTGAACAAAAAACCTAATAATTTTTTAATCATTTTTACTTTTACTCCTTTATTGATTTATGAATACGTGGTTAAAGATTTCTTTTTGGTAAATTTTGAAAAATCACCCCCTTTGTTTAGCTGAATTTCAAATTATAGATAGCGAACATACATTGATATCCTTTTCTTCCTAATTAGTAAGAGGTTAATTCATCTGATCAGAGAGATAGGAAGTATAAGGATATAGAATTAAATGCAAAATTCATACCGTTTACGCTATTATCTTCAAAAAATTGAAGTGCCCCTGTTGAAACACCCCCTAAAAATATCCTAAAATATTAACATTTCAGGATATTTTTTTATATTAGTTTATCATACACATTACGAATTACGAAAAATTAAGGGTTTTTCCTTAAGAAGAATATTACACACATCACTTTTGTTGAGAAAAAAATGTTTCTTTTTATGTAAAATATTTCTTTTTATACCTGATCGTTATTGGTCTGAAACGAAAAACCAGACCGCGGTATCCATATATAATAAGGCGATTAAAATCAGGAAACAGGACGGGGACAACTCAATAGGAAAAAATTTACATACGATTAGTTACATTAATTACACATTCCTTAGGACTTTTTTTTCATATTCGAATAATATTTTTCTTTAAAATATGGCTCCTCAAAAAAAAAATTTTCTTCATAACGCCAGCAGGTCGCTTCTTAGGAAGATCAGGTCTTCCCCCATTAAAATATGGAATGAAAATTGCTTGAATTACTTAATACAATACAGACATGGTTACTCGGTAGCCTCTCAAGTTCGTAAGATGCTTTATAGAAGATATTCTAAGCAGTTTTGCTGGAAAAATGGACCCTCGCAAATCCTCAAGCTATATAAATTCAGTCGGTTATATCTTTTTTAAGTTGTTTGTAAGCTGATTGGACACTTTGAGTGTCCAAAAAATATCGGCAAAAACCGATAGAAATCAAGAGGTCTTTAATCGTCAATTTAACGCAGGAGGAAAAGAATGAACAAAAGCAGAAAAATTTCAAGTTGGGTGTTGAGTTTGTTAGCAGCGATCGCCTTTATCGGGATTGCCACCACCACTCAGGCCGCCGTAGTTAGTTTCTCAGACATTCTGGATGGTAACAGAGATGCATCACTGTTTGATCCAGCAACTACACTAGTGGACCCAAGCGATGGCAACATACTTAACATCGGGCTCAATGACTTCACGGCAACCTTTGGCACCATACAAGCACTTGACACGCTCTCATTGATGATCACGGCACCGGCGGGATATTATATCAACGCCCTTAACTACACCGAGATAGGTTCTGGTGCGGCATCTGACGGTGTAGCAATCGCAACCGGTTCAATTGTGGTAAACAACGTCCCGGTTAACTTTGTTAGCCAGACTTTTCTCCCAAACAGTGGGAGCGAGTGGTCAATCACACCGATTCTACCCAATTCCATTTTCGACGACCAGCCATCTGTTGTTGCAGTTTCCATCATCAACAGCCTTTTCGCTGTTGGCAGTGATTTCGATACATGGATTACAAAAGATTTGGCCACTTTGACTGTCGGCCTCGGCGTCACCCAGGTGCCGATCCCTTCAAGTCTGTTCCTTCTCGGTTCTGGATTATTTGCAATCATAGGCAGGATGAGAAGAAAAAAATAAAGAACACACCAACAAAAAAAAAGTCTGGCAACCATAAGGTTGCCAGACTTTTTTTTATAATAGATAAATGATCCGTATTTATTTATCCAAAAATATTCCCTTGAATATGAACCTTAAATATGACTATCAACTTTTTTCTTTTTGCATTTTATTTTTTTGGATTCTACTTAGAATCATATTATACCGTTCCTTAATTCTTCCGTATTCAATGGCTATTTTTTGATTTTTCTCTCTTTCCAATTTCAAGGCGTTTTTCAACGCAGCGACCATTTCATCTCTGCAAAATTCTGCCCGTGATTCCGATTCCTTGATATGGTTATGGTAGAATTCCTTGAGCTGTACAAAATTATTTTCCATACTGACAATTTTTTCCAACAGAAATTCCCGGGAGGTCTGATCTAAGTCTGTGGAAGAATCGGTCTTAGCCGAGGACTGCCCATCAAGTTTTTTTCGGGTAAAAACCCCTATGCCTCCCTTGTCTTCAATGACCTGTTTCACCGTATCAGGATCTATCTTTTGCTTTTCATCGGCATACCCATACACAAGAGAGGCATCGCACAGAAGATTGATGGTTCTGGGAATACCCATGGATGCATCATATATCTTTTCAACTGCATTTGCGGAAAAAAGATCCGGGTTTCCGCCGGCTTTTTCAATTCGATGGGCGATATATTCCCCGGTTTCCTCAAATGTCATTGCCGACAGATGATAGCTGACCGCTATTCTCTGGGCAAACTGTTCAAGCCTGGGATCGCTTATTTTATTCCTGAGTTCCGGCTGCCCGACGATCATAATCTGCAACAGCATTTCTTCATCGGTCTGGAGGTTTGAGAGCATGCGGATTTCTTCTAAAACCTCATCGGACAGGTTCTGGGCTTCATCAATAATCAGCAAAACTTTTCTGCCACTGGAAAATTTTTCTATGAGAAAGGAATACAGCGCATCCAAAGCCTTTGCTTTGCTGATACCATCCTTGTACTCAATTTCAAATTCGTTGAGTATCAAATTAATCAGATCATTGGAAAGCACGTTGGTGTTAAATATAACCGCCACATCCATGTCCGATTCAATTTGATTTAACAGATGCCGGATCAATGTGGTCTTTCCAATGCCGATTTCACCGGTGAGCATTACAAAACCCACCTTTTCGGTTAAACCGTATTCAAGGAAGGTTAAGGCATTGGCATGTTTTGAGCTTAAAAAAAGATAGGACGGGTTTGGAACCAGGTTAAATGGTTTCTCTTTAAACCCAAAATGTTTGGTGTACATGAACTACCCCTGTTTGTTAAGAACAAACCCCAGAAACTTATCCTGAGGGATGAGTGAGACCGCTTTACGGACATCTTTCCTTGATGTTTGTCCTGCTTCAATCACCATGATGATCCCGTCCATAAAAGGTGCCATGGAGATGGCCTCTGCACATTCCAAAACAGGCGGGGCATCAAAGAACACATAACGGTCCTCATATCTTTCGCCCATTTCTTTGACCAGATTTTCCATCATTTCAGAGGAAAGAAGCTCTGAAGAATCGAAAGCCGTCCGGTCCCCGGATATCAGTGTTAATTTTTCAATCCCGGGCCAGATAATCAATTCCTCGAGGGGCGTGCTGTCCAGGAAATAATCAATCAGGCTGTACTTGCTCTCAATTCCAAGGTATCGGTGGATGTCCTGTCCTTTAAAATCACAATCCACCATCAAAACCGTTTGTTTTAAATCCCTGGCAAAGGCAAACCCCATATTAATGGTGGTCACCGTTTTCCCCTCATGCCGGTTGGGGCTGGTGATCATGATGGTTTTCATCTTCCGGTTTTTTGCCTGCTGGTGAATCCGGGTCCGCAATATTTTATACCGTTCAATCTCTTTTGAATCCGAATCAATGCTGCCGACCCGGTTCCTTTCCAGGATCTTCGGATCTATGCGCAACTGAATTGAGTTTGAATATTCAGGCGCCTGCCATTGATTTTCCATTTTTACAGACGCTTTTTCCATGGGAAGGTCGATGGAATCAATGTCTCTGCTGTCCCTGGCCTTATCAAGCGCTTTTCTTAATTTCATTATTTTTTCCACTCCTGTAAATTATTATGAAAATCTGCGCATCAGTTTGGCCCAGAGCACGTCAAGATCCATGACATATATATGAAACAAAATGACTGCAGCCCCAATGCTCCCCAGAATCACAAGAATGATAACCAGTCTTTTTACCCGGTTTTTAACCCGGTCTTCCCGGGTGATAATAATGGGCACTTCCGTGAGAACAGGGAAACCGGTTGCCCGGATAAGGGTTTCTGAATCCCGAAAAGAGGTATCAGAAAACTCCATAATCGAAGCAAACCCGACACCGGCACCTATACCAAGGACAATCCCGATTAAAAGGATAGCCAGACGGTTAGGCTTTTCCGGACTTTCCGGAAGCCGTGCAGATTCAACCAGGGTAAAGCGCTCCCCTTTCTGCTGTGATTCCAGTCCCTGGGCCACCTTTGCTTCCATCATCTTGGCCTGGAGATCATTATATTTTGCTGTCAGGCTCTGCTTTTCCGTTAAAAGATTGTTGTACTTTTCTTCAACACCGGGAGTTGCAGCCAGCCTTTCCTTGTAAACAGTGGCTTCTTTTTCCAAATCCTTCATATGGTTCATGGTCGATTCCACATCGGATTTCATGCCGGCCAAACGGGAGGACAGGGTTACATATGCTGGATTTTTGGACGTATCTTCGTTGGCCTTTTTTTCTTCTTCTTTTTCTGCCTTGGACTGTTCTACTTTTACACTCAGCTCCTGGATCTCCTGGTTGAGTTTCTTTACATCCGGGTAGAGATCCGAAAACTTAGTTTTAAGATTGATCAGCTCCATTTTCAGCCTTTCCAGGCGCAATTCGTCTTCATCCTTGATCTCCCGCTGAAGCCCCATGGACTCCAGGTCAACCGGCGTATTGGCCAGCTGTTCTTCAAGTTCTTCTTTCTTCTCTTTGAGGGAACGAAGGATTTCTTTCTTGTTCTCGATATTTCTCTGGATACTGTCCATGGTCTGCATGTTGACCTGAAACATTTCCGGCAAAGAGTTGGCATTCTTCTCCTTAAAGACGGCCATCCCCTTTTCATAATCCGCCAGATTCTTCTGGACCCTTTCTTTTTCTTCCTTCAGAAACGTGTAGGTACTGGAGGCCTGATCTTTTCTGACCTTTAAATCTTCCTTGAGAAAAAGAGAGGTGATGGTGTTGGCCACCCGCTGAACCTTTTGCGGATTTTCCCCTTCATAGGAAAGTGTAAAGGCAATGGTCGCCGAGACTGTCCTGCCCGACCTCCTGTCGGCAACCTCAACATTCACCGGTTCAAGGAGGATATCTTCCCTCATCACTGCAATGACTTCATCAATGGTCTTTTTTTTCTTTAACTCTGTATAAAGATCAAATTGATTAATCAATTCCAGAAGCTTTGAGGATGTCAAAACCCGCTGGTTAATACTCTGAATCCGCTGTTCCGCATAGGTCGTCATGCTGGTTGTAACATATTCAGCAGGGATTTCCCTTTGTTCAATCAATATGGTTGAAGTGGACATGTACACAGAGGGTAACAAAAGTGCAACAGCAGCAGCCACAGCGACAATCAGCAGAAAAGGAACCAGCAGCGCCCATTTCCGTCTTCTCAAAATCGAAAAATAATCAGTTGGTGTTAAAATATTTTCTTCCATAAATCCGCCTCAATGTGGTTAAAGTTCAAATTCCTTCCGGATTACAAAATGTACCATGCTTCTTTCACTGTTGGTGTCTGTGATTCTGTTGTCAACAGTTGTGAATCTGTAATTGGCAGACAGGATAAGATCGTTGAAAATTTTATACCGCAAGCCGGGCTGGATATTAAAGGTCAGATCTTCAGTATCTCTTCCTATTGCCCTGTCATTTTGATTTAAAAAGACACTGGCAGTAAGGGTTAGGCTGAATTTGTCGGTAACCCGCCTTTTCACACTGCCGGAAATCATAGATCGCTGCACAACGCCGCCTGTGCCCGTGGCTCCCCTCATGTCCTGGGAAATTGCAAGATCCGCATCATAATACTCACCGCCATAGTTCAATCCAGCCGACAAAACCCCGCCCCACTGTGAAGAGTCCACATCGGGACTTGCGATGTTCCCAATTCTCAGATTTTCTGTTGTTTCCGTATAGCTTGCACCTGCCTGGCAGTAAATATTGTACAATTCTGTTATATCTTTTGAAAAACCGCCGGAAAACTGGAACACATCGGATGCATTATCCTGGTACACGACGGGTGTTGTCCCTGTAGTGTTATTGTCTGAGGTATAGTGGAGGTAACTGAAATTTAACAATCCAGTGGTATTCTTAAAGGTCTGGGAAAGGTTCCTGGAAAAAGAGAAATCAACGCTCAACGTATCATTTGATTCATCCGTGGATGTTCTTGTGGTTTCAACATTTCCAAAACCAACCTCCACCTCTCCCCTTGTAAGCTCTGAAAACAAATAGTTCGATGACAGTGAGGCCCGCTTGGTTGTCCTGTCACCATTTACCAGCAGCCCGGTTGTGGCGGTATCCCTGTCCGCCCGAGAATCCTCTGAATACTCGGCCGAACCGCCCACTCCAAGTTTTTCAGTGGTTTTGTAATCCAGATCACCCTTAAAAAACATATCCAGGGAATTGAGTTCATCTAAATGCCAGTACAGCAGCTGGTCAAGCCTGGCACTAAGATTTGCATTCACCCTTTCAGTTCGCTGCTCAATGACCAGTCCGCCTGACAGGGTGGTAATAAAATCCTCTTCCTCATTACTATTTGAAAAAAGGATATTGTCATTGTACTCCTGATCAAGGGAGAAAAAAGGCTTAAAAGTTGTCGGTTCGCCTGAGGCCGGCAGAACAAAGCCGAAACAAAGGAATGCCACACCTAAAAAAAGAAATCTCAACCGGTTCATAATGGCTCCTATCGAACAACAATCACATCACCGCGTTGAAGCGTGATGTTCTGTTCTAAATTTTTACCTTCTGAAACTTCATCATAATTAAAATTAAAGGTAAGGGTTTTCCCGTCATTTTTCCGGAAAATACCGATTTCCTTTTCCTTGGCAAAGGGATTTAACCCACCCGCAACCGCCAGGGCCTGGAGCACATCGATATTGGTGTTTATGGAAAACCGTCCGGGTTTCGTGACCTTGCCGATCACATAGATCAGCATGCTGTTTACCTGGACAACACTGATGGAAATATCGGGTTCAGGTACATATTTTTCAAGTTTTCCGACCAGTTCCTTTTCCAGTTCGACAACTGATTTACCCGCCACATTAAGTTCCTTGACCAATGGAAACTGAATCTTCCCGTCGGGCAGGACAACCAGCTGCTTTGTCAGATCCGGATTTTTCCACACCGAAATCTCCAGAAGATCCCCCGGTCCGATCCTATAACCTTCGGCGGCAGCAGTGGATACCAGCAGGAATAACACAAGCACAGCAGCACCAAACATCTTAATTTTTAAATTCATACGCCTCCCAATTCTAGTTGTCTGTTTTATATTGTGCCAGAATCTTCCTGGCTTCATCAGCACCTAAAAAGTCATTCTCCACAACCAGAGCTTTTTCCAGATACAGCCTGGCTTCTTCGGGTTTCCCCTGTTTGTCCAGAATCACGCCCATGTGATAATTAAGCGAGCTGTTTTCCGGCAGCTCTTCAAGGGCTCGTTTAATATCCGTATATGCCAGGTCCAGATTCCCCATTTTATACTGGATCCATCCCAGGGTGTCCTGGACAACCCCGGCACCGGGATTAAGTTTTTCTGCCTTCCTGGCATATTCCATTGCCGTTTCAAGATCCGAGGCAGATTGAGCGAACTCGCTTTTGATAACGGCCAGGTTGTTCGCAGCCGCCCATAACCCCGGATTTTTTTCAAAGGCCTGTTCATAGGTGACTATCGCTTTTAGATAATTTTTGTCTCGTTCATGGATGCTGCCAAGGATCATCCACGCCTGGGCGTTGTTCGGGTTCTTTACAAGGGCATCGTTAAATTTTTTAATGGCCGTCTCCTTTTCTCCCCGGGCAAGATAGATCCTGGCAAGGCTGTCATAGGGTTTGCCCCAGTCAGGCTGGATTTGAATTGCCTTTTCAAAGGCGGACTGTGCCGCTTTGAGATCTTTTTTCACCAAACAGACAGTGCCCAGCAGATTCCAGGTGAATGCTTCTTTGTCATTTTTTGCCAGACGATTTTCACACAGTTTTATCGCGGCCTCATACTCTCGTTCCTGGATATAAATCCGTACCAGGTTGGTGACAATCAATGCAGAGTCCGGTATCTTTTCATATCCGGCCATAAGGATCTTTTCTGCCTTTTTATACTTTTTTTGCCGCAAGTAAGCAGAGGCAATTTTAAGGTATCCGCCGGCATGTTCCGGTTGTTTTTCTTTTACAATTTCATATTGTTCCAGGGCCTTGTCATATTTTTTTAATGCCAGGTAAAAATCACCCAGGTCAATAACAGCCTGGAGATTTTCTTTGTTGGCTTCAACCGCCATTCCAAGATTGGCTTCTGCCGCATCCATATCTTTTTTCATGATATTTACCTGGGCCATGGTTTTTAACAAGGCAACCGCCGTCGGCATTTTTGCGTAGGCCAGTTCAAGAACGTCAAGTGCCAGGTCATACTCTTTGTTGAGGCTGTGGGCCAGGGCCAGGTTAATATGACCTTCAACCATCCCGGGCCTGTCCTCCACAAGAATTCTGAACTCAGGAACTGCATTTCCCCCGTCTCTTCTGGACATGTAAAGCCGGCCTTTTAAAAAATGGGCATCTACATTTTTAGGATCATTTTCAAGCACCTGGTCAACCAGTTGTTCCCCCTCATCTATATTGGCCTTGAAGAGCAAGATCTTTGCCAGGGCAATTTTTGACTTAATAATTTCCGGATTTGCCGGATCTTTGTTCAAGTCTAATGCCTGTCTTAAAATCATCTCAGCATCATCAAACCGCTTGGTCCCGGCATAGATTTCTGCTAAAAAAAGCCGGTATTGAAAGCTGTCCGGCATCTTCACAAGACCTTCTTTCAAAATGTCTTCAGCCTTTTGGACCTCTTTTCCGGACAACCAGAACTTGGCAATGGTAAGCCGGGTTTCTTCATTTTCAGCATCCGCTTCAAGGATCTTGGTTAAAACCCCCTGGGCCGCCTCTTTTTTACCCTGGGCCATAAGGACCTTGGCAAGATTTAGTTTATAACTAATTGCATCGGGCTTTAAGGCGATGGCTTTTCTCAGACTCAGCTCAGCCCCGTCAAAGTCCTTGGATTGCGCACCAAGCTGGGCCATGGTCAAAATAAGGGGAATATTATCAGGATTCTTTTCAAGGCCTTCTGTGAGATAGGCCCGCATCTGCTGCGCATCCTGTTTCAACCGTGCAATATTGGACAGCATCAGATACATATCCGGAGAGGTCTCCCCTCGTTCACGGAGTTTCAATAGAATGGCCGTTCCCCGGTCCATTTCCTTGTTCACAAAATAGACAGAGGCTTTTAAAAGATTGGCGTCAAGATGGTCGGGATCAACTGCCAGGACTGTCTCAACTTGCTCGTCTGCCCTGTCAACGGCCTTGCCCGCCAGCAAAATCTTCCCCAGATCAATCCTGGCTTCCTGGTTGGCAGGATCAAGATCAACCGCTTTTAAAAACATGCCATAGGCGCCCTTGTAATTTTTCAGCTTTATTTGGGTTTTCCCGAGCATGTAATAGGCATCGGCAAACTTTGGGTCTATCTGGGCTGCATTCTTAAATTCCAGTTTGGCTTTGACATAATCGCCCTGTTCAAACAAGGTTTTTCCCTTGGTAAGAAAATCCAGTTTTTTTTCTTCCGGACTTGAACAGCCCATGCAAAAAAGGGAAACCGCGGAAATAAAAATAAAAACAATAATAATCGGCCTGGCAAAGCTCCTATTCATTCATAACTCCTTTAAATCAAATATTTGTAATCTTTAAAATATATAACCGCAATATGTCAATGACTTCTGAGGCGTTAGCCCTCTTACCCAATCAAACCTCTCAGAGCCAGCACGCAAAAGCCGACGATAAAAGGCCTGGCAAGCATCACGCTCTCCCCTCTCATTTCACCCACCAGGACATCATAACCAAAAAACAAAATCAGGGTTTTGGCAAGGGTTATGCCGATGCCGGGAGCCTGGAAGTGCGTTGTTGGAAGATTCGGCAATATCAAAAGGACAATAAGCACCAGGATATCCATGGGGCTGATTTTAAAACCGTTTCTTCTCTGGGTGAGGTTCAAGGTCGAGATCACCAATAATGCAAGAACAAAAAAGCCCATGGTATTTACTTCAAGCAATCGGTCAAAAATTCGCGAGTGCGGACTTATTGCCACAAGA
Organism: Desulfoconvexum algidum; assembly: GCF_055382125.1. NCBI lineage: Bacteria > Pseudomonadati > Thermodesulfobacteriota > Desulfobacteria > Desulfobacterales > Desulfobacteraceae > Desulfoconvexum > Desulfoconvexum algidum. The sequence continues at coordinate 3,676,837 of NZ_AP042394.1, forward strand.
TAGAGCAAGAAGGGCCCTGTAAGATAGATGGAAAATCTCAGGATATACTCTTTATATTTTTTCCAATTAAAATAATAAGCGCCCAGGTTCAACAGGGCCAGGCAGCCTGCCGGAATAGAAAGATACAAAGGGATTTTTTGAGGAATCATGGTCTGAACAATAAACAAAACCGGGAAGCCATACCTCAAGGCACCATAACAAATTCTAATACTGATTTTTTTTTCTTTTATTATTTTTAGCGGCCGTTTAAAATAAGTATCGAAACTGCCGTCCCTCCTGAACACCCACTGGTTCACCCCCCCAACAAAAAACAGTAACAGAATGATAGCGGAAAAAACACAAAAGAACGAAACATGAACCCAGTCAGAATAAAATCTGAACACAATGGCAAAGCTGATAAAGCATGCCTGAATAATATAAATGCTGAATACCGCTTCTGAATGAAAAAATCCAAACCGTAAAAGTCTGTGGTGAAAATGATTTTTATCCGCCGAAAAAGGAGACCTTTTTTTAACCAGGCGCTCGATCATCACGGTCAGGGTATCCAGTATGGGAAAACCGATTAAAGGAAGGGCAAGAACCTTGCTGTAAGGGGTATTCGCCTGTGTAAGAACAATGGCAAAGACAATGGACAAAAATCCCAGCAGCTGGCTGCCCGCGTCCCCCATAAAAAGGACAGCCGGATGGGTATTGTATCTCAAAAAACCGACAATACTGCCGATGATGGCCATGGACATGATGGCAATCCCGGTGTTCCCGCACTGGAAGGCCAGTAACCCGATGGCAATAAAACTGAGCATGGAAATCCCCCCGGCAAGTCCGTCCAACCCATCAGACAGGTTGATGGCATTGGTAACACCGATAATCACCAACAGGGTCAGGGGAACAGAAATAAATAACGGCAGGATACAATTTGCAGGGACCAATGATCCCAGGCAGGTTATTTTAACGCCCCCGAATAAAATGACCACCAGGCCTGCAATAATCTGGGGTATTATTTTCTGCTTTGCGTTTAAAGGTTTAAGATCATCAATAAGCCCGAAAATAAAAATAATGAAAGAACCAACAATTACCGAATTTACAAAATCATTCCTCGGAACCCACAGCAGTATGGGGATAAAGGCACCCACAGCCATGGAAACCCCGCCCATTTTCGGCATGGGTGTCACATGAACCTTCCGTACATCGGGAAGGTCCACAATATTCATCCTGAAGGCCAGGCGCCTGGCAATGGGCACCAGGGCAATCGTCAGGAACAGCGAAAGTATAAAGACCGTAAATAATTGCATTATGGAAGTCTCATTTTAACGGGGTAAAAACTCTTTCAGCACAGGATTAATATCCGATATAAACGCCTGCATTCTCTTTTCTGCAGCCTCAAGACTCTCATCCGGGTAAACCAGTGTAATCACCCTGACAAGGGAACCGTCTGTCCGCTGTCTTGTCAGCGCATCCCAAAAATTATAAAGTTTCATCTGGTATGCATTGGTGAGAATCCTGTCCCTGGAAGGGAACCAATAATAAGAAAGCTGCTTTACAGGCGCTTTTTCGATAACGGCTCGGTTCACCGGCATCATGCTGCCGTCTTTAAGAACAATATGTGCGCTGCCGGCCTGATTAAATGACCACCCGCCACCCCTCAAGCAGGATGCCGGTGAATGGATGGACTCACCTTTTCTCTGGCTCGCATAATAAGCCACATAAAAATTAACAATTTTTCCAGACTCATCTTTGTAATCGGCCATGATATAATCGCTGAAATCCAATTCTTCAACAAATTTCAATTCCATTAGTTGCCGGCTTCCCACCCATTCCCCCACTTTCATGGGAAACTCGCTGAAAGACCTGTTCATGGGGACAGCTTCCCGAAATTCAATCCCCTGGGTCAGTCCAAGAGTAAGGGATAGGAGTACAACAGAAACAAGAAACTGGGGCCTTATCAAAACAGATCCTTGTTTTAAGGCTTCCCCTGCATCAATGCTCTCCTTATCCCCGTAATCAATTATTTCTATGGCATCTTTATTTTTGAAAAGCTTTTCCAGTATCCACATTTCACCCAACAAAATGCCCAGTGTGATCATAAAAATCAACCACCCTTCAAAATCATGGAAGAATCCTTCTACAACCTTTGAACCAAATTTTTCTGACAAAATTCCTGTCAGCGCAATGCGCAGACTGTTGGTCAAAATAGTGAGCGGCACTGAGGACAGAACAAGCACAAGTTTTTTCCACCATCGTGCTTTATAAAAATAAGCCAGGAGAATACTTAAAACGATCATGGGGAACAAATATCTTAGCCCGCTGCAAGCATCAACAACCTGTAGCTTTGTAAATCCCAGGTCAATTACATTGCCTTCCCGGTAGGCACTCATCCCGTATACCTGCATCATCATAACACCCAGCTTAGAAGATATAATTTTTAAAATCAGGGTGATTTTAAAATTAAAAAAATTAGGCAAAGGAAACATGGTCAGGATAAAAAACAAAGGAAATATTATGGTCTTAACTTTACGGATGCCCATGTTAAGAACACAGATACCCACTAAAATAAACCATGAAGACAGATAAATAATATAAAATTCGCCACCGAGTTCCCCCAGCCAATAGAAGGCAATCCCGATAACCAGAAGAATCATACCCTTCCAATCCGGCATGGCAATTTTATCTAAAAAATAATTCTTCTTTTCCCACAAAAGATAGAGCACAATAAACGGGATGAGATAACAATAGGAATAATCATCCCGTTCCCACCATTTAACCATTACAGAAAAAGGAGAATAATACAGGCCTGCAAACAGAATAGCATAAATACTAAAAACAGCCATAACACCTTTTGAGAAATTAAGGTTTTTAAAATGCGATTTCATTCAGTACCCTTTTTATAGATCTGTTTTAAAATATTTAAATAATCATCCGCCAGATCATCCCGACTATAATTCATACAGACATAATTTCTACCGTTGGCTGCAAGCCTTCGACAAAGAATGGGTTCCTTAAATAATATCATGACAGCATTTGCCAGTTCTACTTCATTTTCCGGTTCTATACAGATACCGCAGTCGGCTTGCTCAATAATTTTTCTGCTCTCGCCTTCAACACCATGGATAATGGGCCGTTCCATGGCCATGGCCTCAAATATTTTAGAAGGAATAACTGTTTTAAAAAGATCCGACTTTCTAAGCAACACCATGCATGCATTGGATGAAGCAAGGAAATGTGGCATCAAGCGTTTTTCCTGCTGGGGAAGCATCAGAACATTATCAAGCCCAAGAGATTCTTTTTGCTTTAAAAGCCGTTCTCTTTCAGCCCCTCCGCCCACCATTAAAATTAAAATATTTTTTTGATTTTTAAGGATTTTTGCTGCCCTCAAAACTGTATCAAGTGCGTGGGCCATCCCGTGAGTCCCAATAAAGGATACGACAAATTTACCCTTGAGGCCATATTTCTGCTCTACTTCACTTTCGCCGGGAATTGGTTTAAATTGATCAAGGTCTGCTCCGTTTGTAACAATGGAAACAGATTCCGGCCTTACTCCTCTTGCCACGATGTGCTGTTTAAATGCATGAGTCAGAGAAACAATATGATTGGCATGAGTATACATAAAGGTTTCAATGCATTCCAGCAGCTTAATAATGGCATTCTGCCGGATGGCACCCACAGCCTTTATGGATTCCGGCCAGAGATCCCTGATCTCAAGAACCCATGGACTTTTCAAAGCATTTGATACAAAATAACCTGAAAATCCGCAGAAAAACTGCGGTGATGTTGAAACAACAAGATTCACATTTTTCACAAGCCGACACATAAAAATGGCAGAAAGCATAAAGGAAACATAATTGGCAATTCGCTTAAAAAAACCTTTATTAGGGCCTATAAAGGTTTTAACCCTTAAAATGTTAATGCCATCTTTTTCATCCCACTGCCAAAACCTATTTTTATACCCAGGATAGACCACTCCATTTGGATGATTGGGCACAGAGGTAATCACGGTAACTTTATGCCCTTTTTTAACCCACCTTTTTGCATTTTCATAAATCCGTGATGCCGGTGCATTAACTTCAGGCGGGAAATAATGGCACAAAAAAACAATATGCATCCCTATCCCTCCAACTCGAATTGCCACCCGCACTCAAAGGGCAGATCAATTTTATTTACCTGATACACAAGGACATCACATGCGTACTTTTTGCCGAACTCCGGGCAATACCAACCTTTCTCCACATCGATTTCACCATTTCCGATCAAACGAATTTTCAAAAGCCCTTCCCCTTTGTTGCTTACAATTACATCATCCTCTTTAAATTCGAGTTCCACGGCAGGATGCAGATGGAGCCTTGATTGAACTATATGTTTCCCTTTGCCTTCAACCCTGTCATGAATCATCCAGACCTGATCCTGGAAAGTCACTTCCCTGAAATGAACCGGCTTTCCTTTCAGGCGTTTATACCCGTCATGCCCTCCCCTGAAAAAAAGCGCCCCGTTTTCCTTCTGTCTGCATTCAGCATCTAAAGACACAGCTTTCCTTCCACACCGATGAGCTCCCCATACCTCAGACTGATTTTCATTATCAATGGTAATGGTATTGTGCCCGATATTTCCCCGGTTATATTCCCTGATATCTCCGTCTTCATATTGAAAGCAACCAGAATCGACAATAACCCTCCTGCCCTTTACAGACAATTCAAAACTCAATGCATCACAATGGGAATGACCTGGCTGATAGTCCGGCCCCACATGACCGCAATCCAGAATCATTTTGTTATCACTGTCCGGCGCCAGAATATAATACCCTGTATCTTTATGTTTCTGAACACAGTCTGAGTTCTTGTTTATCTGTCTTCCGGTCACCTTTTCATGGTAACAAACAAGCTCCACAAGCTCTGGTTCAATCCCGAATGCCGCATCATTAAATAAGCTGATCCGATCGTCAGGGTGGCACATGGATACAAGGAATTCTATCATTCTTCCTGTCTTTTCTTCCAATTTCCCGGCAAGGCTACGCAAAACCGGGTTTTCTTTTACAGCCATTATATTCTGCAGATCCAGGCAGTCTTCCAGAACCATTGAATGATACATGGGGCTTCTCTCAAAATGCCCCCCGTCATCCAATATCTGCTCATCAAGTTCCCTGCGGATAATTTGCATACCCTTTTTAAGCCATTTCTCTGCTTCAGCCCCTTTAAAAAAAAGCCCCATAAATATAAGGGCTTTACCGTTCTTAAACAAATGGTTGCCAAGCAGATGATATTCCAGATGTTTTACAAGCCAGCGAGCCTGTAAAACCATGGAGTCAACAATAACTTTTCTATCTTCATCCGGAATTGTATTCCGGCAAAAAAACTTGATCCAGTTTACAAGCCGCAAAGATATGGGAAAAGGATCCCAGGCATCCTGACTGCCTATCGGGTTGTTCTTTATCCAGTCTTTTATAAGGTCAACGGCAACCCCTGAATCAATCCCCTCTTTTAACAGGAGATACTGGAAATAATGCAAGTTGTACTTCCACAGTCTACCTTTTTCAGATATGCACCAGTCAATCTTGTTATCAAAAGTTACAGCATTATTTAAAAAACAAAAATGCTTGTTTTCAATATCCTTTTTCGTCCACTGCCTGTAAAAAACAAACAATACTTTAATCACATTGGTATTCCAACTCAATCCATGGTTCCCTACTGCCTGCGAAGCATGAACCATTCTTAGTTTTGAGTTGACCAGGTACCACAGGCGATATACAACCTGAATAGTTTTAAGGCTTCTAATCGTTCTGATAAACAGATTTATTTTCTTCAATTTCATGGAATTTTATAGGGAAATTTCAAGCTCTGTTGCAAAATCTTTCAGGTTTACCAGCGTCCCTGTATCCAAAGATTTATGTACAGCAAAAGTCACCAGTGTTGACTCAACAATCTCGCTAAACGGAACTGGTGACCCACTGCCTTTTTCTACAGCCTCAACAAAAAATTTAATTTCTTCATCAAACCCTTTGTTCTGGGTTGATTTTGAATTGTCATGTTTTTTACCAAAGATTTCAAGTTGCCTAAAATCATTCATGATAATGGTTGTACTGTCCGCAGCAATCTCAAGAACCTCTTTAGGATAATCAGCATTGCCGAATGCATGATAAATGATATTCGCAAGGGAACCATCGTCATAGGTCAGTGTAATTGAAATCGAATCCCGGTCAGTAATGGTTTGATCATTGCTCTGAACAGAGGATGAATGGACAGTTCTCACCGGTGCTGCAACAATGTATCGTAAAAGGTCCACAAAATGGCAGACTTCTCCAAGAATCCTGCCGCCGCCTTCATTAATATCCTGAATCCATGAATCTTTGGGGATTAACCCAGCATTTATCCTGTAGGATGCAACAAGAGGTGTAATCCGGTCTTTAATGTTGTCTTTTATCTTTTGGATGAACGGCGAAAACCTTCGGTTAAACCCAACCATGACAACAAGGGGATTATTTTGTGAAACCCTGTCAGAACACATCCTGACAATATCCTGAAGTTCCTCGACATTCAGGCAAAGCGGCTTTTCAACAAACACATGTTTTCCGGCAGCCAAAGCGTTTTTAACTTCATTTCCATGAAGATTATGTCGGGTTGCAATCAATACAGTATTGATTTTTTCATCATCATATAATGTGGAATTATTATCTGCGCAATATCTGAACCCGAACTGCGATCCCACATCTTTTGCACTCATTCCTCGTGCTGTAACGATCCCTTCAAGTCCAACTTGTGGCATCTTTTTAAACCGGGGCAGCAAAACGCCTTTAGCAAAATTCCCGGCACCGATCACCCCAAGCCCAACTTTCCCAGCTGGCTCTGCTGCTGATTCCTTTAAAACAATTTTACCCTCTTCATCTGATGCATCATATTCCAAAATAATACCAAGGAAAGCTTCTTTTGCTGCCAGAATCATATCATACGTTTCAAGGGCTTTTTCAAAGGGAAATCGATGAGTGATTAAAGAGCCGATATCAAGAGAACCTGATGCAATAAGTTCAAGTATTGTCTGCATATTTCTCTGTTCCGTCCATCTGACATAAGAAAACGGGTAATCATTTCCCCTTTCCTCATATGCTGCATCATACCGCCCGGGCCCATAGGACATGGACAACCTCAAATCCAGTTCTTTTTTATAGTAAACATCTCTTGGAAGATCCATTCCCACAAAACCAACCACCACTACCCTGCCTTTTTGCCGTGAAATCTCCCCAGCCTGAGCAACCAGTTCGCTGCCTTGGGCTGCTGCGGTAATAATAACCGCATCCACTCCGAAACCTTGTGTAAATCCAGTTACTTCCTTTTCAAGCTGGCTACTGTGGACAGCGATATCTGCCCCCATTTTTTTTGCCAACTTAATTTTCACTGGGTCAATATCAGCACCAATAACCTTACAGCCATTTGCCTTGCAGAGTTGAACAGCGATCTGACCTAAAAGTCCGAGTCCGATCACACAGACCCGTTCACCCAAAGTAAGCTCTGCCTGACGGATTCCCTGGAGTGCAATTGCACCCACTGTGGCAGAGGCAGCCTGTTCAAATATCTGCTTTTCAGACACATCAGTTTTAAAACGTGGAATATGGACACATAGGTTTTTCGGAACCACATTGTAATTCGCATGGTTGGCGTACCCTGCCCCGCCACAGGCAACTATATCGCCCACCTGGAATTTATCTACCCCTTGACCCACTGCTCTTACGATTCCCGCACAGGAATACCCCAAAGGTATAGGCGTGTCCAACTTGCTGCGAACCTTAATAAAAGCATTTTTGATCCCTTCTTTTTTTGCTGTGGCCATCACTTTTTTCACGAGATCGGGCCGGGCCTTTGCCTTACCCAGCAAAGATTTTTTAGCAAGGTCGACCAGCATTTTTTCTGTACCTGCCGACACAAGGGAGGCTTTTGTTTCAACCAGGATCATCCCCGGTCCAACCTGTGGCCGTGGGACTTCATCCAGTTTCATTTCACCTGTTTTATATGATTGTATTATTTGTTTCATTTATTCTCCATTATACCTTCAATTCTTGTACTAAAAGCATCATTTTCCCCCTATGACTTCGTTGTATTTCATGTTCAGCAACAGTCCGAACAGCCACTTTAAAATCCTTAAGCTTTTCTCTCATCTCCTTGCTGACAATAACCAATATTTTATCATGTGACATTTTGCTATTTATTTTTGGCAAAACTTTTATTTCAATTTTCCCAAACTCTTTTTGAACTATCTGGTAAAAAAGAATTTCATTTTGAATTAATGAATGCAGATTAATAGCTGTGGTTGAAATCTTCTTTTTTTGATTCAAATAAACAAAATCCTTTCCCCATCTACTTTGTATATTTTTGATATATAAATATTCCCCATCCTCAACTATTTCTGCGCCATCACCCATTTTGTAATTTATTAACGGTAATGCTTTATTGACAAAGGATGTCGCTATAAGCTCACCTTCAACGACCCTAGGATATCCATATGAAGTATATACTCTAAACTTATCAGTTGAATCGATATCTACTGCCAATGCCACTTTTTCACTTTGCCCATACCAGTGAATAACTTTCGCACCAAAAAATTCTGAAAAGTTTTTTTTATCTTCGACACTTGCCCCTTCACTTCCTAAAAGAATTCCTTTTATCTTTGGTAAATAATTATATTTATCAAAATAACCAATGAACTCTTTTATTAAAGAGGGGTGTCCATGGATATAACTTACCGGGTACTTTCTCATCTGCTCAATGAACATTTTAAAATTATCATCTCTAACTTTAAATGTATCTACGACCAACTCATTATAGATAGGGTTATACTCTATGAGCTTATCGTCTTTAAGACTTTTTCCCCTAAGAGTCAGTTTCAAATCTCTTGTTTTTTTGTAGCCTGCATATGACCAGATCTCGTGTATATGTGCCCATTCAATCCCAAATGACTCATTAGATAGCAAGATTGATGTCGGATTACGCCCTGTTCCGCCTGTCGTAGTTAAGTAAGAATTTGTTTTTTGAAATTTTTTAGATGTGAAATGAGCCAAATTACTTGATAATTCAGTAGATGAGATTAATGGCAGTTCCTCCAATACATTTTTCACCTCAACTAAATTAATTTTTTTTGGAATTGTTTCACAACCAAAATCCGTATTTTCCCGCGAATAATTCAAAATATTTAAAAGATTTTGATCAAGTATCTTTACATCAAACGAAATTTTATGAAACCATTCTTTATAAGATTTTCCGAACAAAATCCGGTCCGGTATATGTTTTAAGAATTTTAATTTACCTTTTGGCAGCCTGTCGTAAGTGGATTTTAAATTATAGATCATAATTATTGGCTCCCGAACAAATTATTGCAATCAATCATTATAGCTGCTAACTAATTCCTCACAAATTTTTAAGTATTCTTCGATTTTTTTCTGAGGTGAAAAATATTTTTTTGCTATTTTATAACCCTTGCTAATCAAATCCTCACGCAATTCTCTATTGATGTATATTTGTATTATTTTAGAAGCTGCATCTTTTGCATTCATTGGTTCAAAATACAAAGCTGCATCTTCACAAACGGTTTTCGCAAAAGGTAAATTTGTTGTAACAATAGGCACACCAGAAGTCATAGACTCTGGATAATTAGCCGAAAAGCATTCTAATACAGAAGGAAGAAACATTAAATCAGCATTCTTATAAAAGTGTGGTGCATCCTCAGGAGAAACCGTCCCAACAGTTTGAATCGTATCACCAACATTCATTTTTTTCGCTATTCTATCAATTTTCTCCCATCCTTTCGAATGAACATCTAAAGGTAAATAAAACTTAAAATTTAACAATGGGTACTGCTTTTTAATTGCTAATGCTACATAGGGAATCAAATCAAGATTTTTATGTGGATAATATTGTGAAAGAGTTACAATTCTATACTCATCATTTCCTTTTTCGGGAATAACAGGGCTATCTGTATTCTTTTGTATTTTATTATAGAATGGTTGGCCGCAATTATTGCCAACCACAAATGTACTTTTATTAGGAAATTTTGTTTGTATGACATCACTCATATGTTTTGTTTCACAAATATATGTATTTACCTTTTCTCTTTGCAATTCAAATCGTTTTAAAAAAATAATACATATTTCTTTAATTTTTTCAAAATAGCTAAGTGTTTTCCATGCATATTTATTTGAAGTATATGTCCAAGGATTTGCAAAGCCACACACATGCAAAGATTTTGGCCTCCAGTAAGTTGGCCCGAATATAGAAAGCACAACATCGGGAGAGAATTTTTTTTCTATTTCGTACAGTTTTTTACGACTGGATATACCTGCAATTATTTTTGCAGGACTTGGATCAACGACAATCGAATCATATGCTTCCGGCAGTATTTCAGCAAGTTGTGGTGATACTACAGCCTTTATCCTGTGATTTCCCCCCACGTTTGGAATTTCAATCAAAAGCGCGCGTGCAACCTGTAAAGCTCCACCCATAACAAGATTTGATGCATTAATAAGTATTTTCATAAACTACTATCGCCACCCTTAAAAACCATTGTAAATAACGACCCAAACAAATAAAATTTTCAAAATTAAAATCACATCTGCCTATGAGTAGGAATTTAGATTATCCAAATATTTGTCATAAAGCCGGTCAAAATCTGTAATTTTAACTGCGGGATTACCGATATACACACATTTTTCTTCTAACTTGCCTCTGACTACGCTACCAGCACCAACAATTACATTATCACCTATTTCTGCACCAGGAAGTATAATCGTTCTAGCACCAATAAAAGAGTTTTTTCCAATTTTAACTTTTTTATATGCAGAGACTTCTTTCTCCCCACCTTTGAGTTTTCCTTTATAACACAGCACTCTTGAAATAGAAAAATCATGAATTAAAACCCGAACATCTCCTGAAATAACGACATTGTCATGGATTTCAATCATATTCGGTTTCGCAAAGTCAAATGACGCAGTAGCCGCAATATAAATAGGTTTACCTTGAATCACTATTCCAAGTTTTGGCAAAACCAACCTAAGCAATCGCATATATATTTTGTGATCAAAATACCAAATAATCTTTAAGAATCGATACACTGCTTTCCAAATTATTTTCATATCAAGTCCCTAAAAATAATAAAAATTTAATTTCGGTTAAGAGCTAATCACTATGGACTACAGTTTTGTACACCTGATAAGTTTTTTCAGCTAAACAGTTCCAGTTGAATCGAGTAGATCGTTCTTTACACAGATTACTGATCACAATTTCACGTAACTTTGTATCTATAAGCAACCTGATAACGGCATGTGCAAGCTCTTCTGAATTCTCGGGTTCTACAATAAGCCCTGTTTTTTCATTCTTTATTACGTCTGGTAATCCGCCAACATTCGTTACCACAGGCGGAACACCAAACGCCATTCCCAACTGCAGCACTCCACTTTGTGAAGCCTCGATATAAGGTAAAACTAAAACATCCGCCCATTGGAAAAGTATTGCAACCTGTTCATGAGATTGTCGTGAAAGATCAGCATCAATTATTGGTTCGCCTTCAAGGAGAGTCTTATAATATTCCCTTTTACCTGTCCCCCCCGCAATTTTAATTTTTACATCTGGTATCTCTTTGGCAATAATTGGGGTGGCTTTAACCAAAATTTCTATCCCTTTCCATTTATCAATAAAACCAAAAAATAAAATATTTTTTGTTTGAATCTCAATTTTAGCTTTACCAGAACCATATCTTTGAATAACCCCATGATCGATAGAATAAATATTCTTCAGGTTAAAAATCTTTTGTGCTCTTTTACGAAGGCTTTCACCATGTACAATAATTGCATCAGATTGGGTTACAGAAATATCAAGGACACATTGAGGAATATACCGCATTTTTGTTCGAGTTGGGTGCTTAACAATATCGTGAACCGTGGTCACAAATTTTGACTTAATTGACTTGAATATGAGATTTTCCCATACTATTCCACTTTGAAAATGGATAATATCAGGCGATATTTTTCTTATTTCCCTTACCATTTTATACATACCAAATAAATTTTTCATACTACTGACATTAGGTGTTTTTGCATAAATAACATTCACATCTTTATTCAGATATTCCACTATCCACTCATCCGCTTTTGAAACAATAAAATAAAGCTCGACTTTGGAAGAGAGAGCATTTAAAAGTCCAATCAAATAATCACAAAATCCACGGCTAATCATTACAACCTTCATTGTGTATTCTCTTGAATTAGTAAATTTTGTTTTCTATAAAAACCATTCAGATATCCAAAACAAATCGCAACTGTGACAATAAATAATTGACATGTTTGAAAATTCCAGAAAGCATCTGCAACCCACTCATATACAATCCATGAGATTACAGTCAATACGCCAACCAAAGAAATAAAGCGGTTATCATTATCATCTTCTGCATTATCATCTTCTGCAAAATATTTTTTTAAGAAATATTTTAATATCCCTCCCAAAAAAAATAAATAAATTAAAAGGGCTGGTAATCCACCGTACAAAAACATTTGGATAAAACCATTATCACAAATCTGATTAAATTTGGTTTTTGCTCCGACCCCAATAAAAAATTGAAATAATGTAACGTTCTTAAAGTTCCGTTCACCCACAAGCAAACGATTTGATAATGAATTGAGTGTGCTACTTGAATCAGAAATAACATTGACCACACGGTCCTGAACACCAATGCTCTTAATGAATTCAACAGAGAAAGAAAGTGCAACTATAATTACGATAATCCCGAATATTAAAACCGGAATAAAAATTATTTTCTTTGATTTTAAAAAATACAAGATTGCCGTAACGGGAATGAGTGAAAGCACAATAAAGCCATTACTTCTTGACCCAGTCAAAAAAGAAATAGCGAGAATAGACAACGCCCCAACTATCACACAAATTGTTTTAATTAATATCCTTTTACTGTAAAAAAATATCGAACATAACCATGCCATGCCAAAAGTTAGAATATATGAAGAATGATTTGGGTTTCCGAATGTCCCCGTTACCCTGCGGCCTTCTGGGCGGTACATTACGTCTTCAAAAAGCGTGGATTGCTGGTACAATAGACTAAACTTATCATTAATATTTGCAACATCGTAGTATTGAAAAAACATTATCAAAATCTGAATAACGATTAAAAATGGAATAAAATAATAAATATTCTGTATTTTAATTCGAGCTGAAAAAGAAGCCGCTATAAAAAAGAAAAGAACATATTTAATTATTGTAATTGTATAGTGCAGATCCTTATATTGAAAATCAGACCCATAATTAATACTGTTAAATATTTGAGAAAAAATTATTATGAAACCAAGTAAAATAAAAAAAAGAAAGGATAATTGCATTTCTTTTATATCCATTATTCCGTCTTGATATCTGTGGTTTGACACAATCGCAGAGATTGTTAAAACACACAAAACGATATCAATTGGCTGTATATAGGTGATATGCCCTGAAAATAACCACGGTGGTAAATAAAGTATTCCACAAACAAGCCATAGTGGAATGTTATTTAGTTTGATTTTCATATAGCCGCCAGTATATTTGTTCCATTTGTTTTACATTCTCAATCCAGTTATAATTTTTTTCCACAAAACACCGCCCTTCATCGCCCATTTTTCTTTTAAGGCCCGGTGAGCTTAAAATTTCAATAATGCTATTCGCTATGGAATGATAGTCACCCGGTGAGACAATTTTCCCTGTTATTCCATTAATAATTAGTTCCTGAAGTCCACCAACAGCCGTAACGATTACTGGAACTTTTGCAGCTAAGGATTCTAAAGCCATGACCCCAAAACTCTCAAAGTCAGAACATACCACTGTAACATCTATCTGTTTTAAAATTTTTGGCACATCTTTGTGTGGAAGCATTGGGAAGACTTCAATTTGATCAATTATATTAAGTTTTTTTGCCAAATCCATGCATTCTTTTTTACACTCAGGTAGTGACCACCCCCCCATCACAGATTTAACTCCTGGAATACTTTTATTTACTAAGGCCATTGCCCGAATAAAAACATCTGGACGATATCGCGGCATAAAGCCTTTTAAAAACCCAATACAAGGAATTGGGTTTGTTTCTATTTCGCTCCTATCGTTTGAAATAAATTGGTTGATATCTACTCCAAATGGAATTACTTGGATATCACCATTTTTCAGCCATTTCCTTGTACATTCGACCAAAAATGGAGAGGTGGCTGTAACACAATCCGCTTTAGTAAGGATTTTTTTTTTGAAATAATTTTTGATTGGGCTGGATGCTTGAAAAGTATCATCTGATACTTCAGTTCCCCACACAGATACAACAAGATTTGGAATTTTATGTAATGCAAGGTATTCATCCAAAGTCCCCATTGGCTCATGTAAATGAACTATGTCAGGTTTAAATTCTCTATATTTTATTCGCCACTGGTGGACCCAAACACAATGCTTTCTAATTTTTTCAAAAAGATTTTTTTCATTATTTGAAGTCTCACTTCCCATCATAAAATCCAAACCATATTGATAGAGAGGGATGACTTTGACATTATGTCCAAGTTCCGTCAATCCTTCAACCCATCTAACGATATGTGGATTTTGCGGAGATTGAATAATACAAATTTTTAATTTTTCTTTTTTCATTATTAATGAACAGCTATTTTGCATTTATAATTTCTTTTAAATATATTCCACCTGATTCCGCCATCTCTCTGAATTTTTCAAGTGATGATTCTATTTGGTGAATGATTTGATCACGATTCTTTAACAACAGATTAAATTTATCAAATAATATAGCCTGATCAATATCTTCAATTGGCACCACATAATCAGTGTGCCCGAATAAAGTTTGATTCAAACCATAAGCTTTTGTACTATATGCGATGCTAATAGTTGGTATCTTTGTTGATATACTTGCAATAGTTGAATGTGTCCGAGCACCGATAAAAAAATCGCAGGAACTGATTATATATTTTAACTGGCATGCATTATAATTTTCTTCACAAAGAATAATTCGAGTATTATCATTTAATTTTTTATATAAAATTTGACATGTTTTTAAATCTTCTGTTTTATTTATTGCATCATAAACATGTGGGATTATAATAATTTTAATATTTTCATTCTTTAATATCTTTTGTGCAAAAGCAAAAAAAGAATCTATATATTTATCGTGATTGATACTATATTTTGACACTAGACTGCTCATCCCCAATCCCACGACGATTTCACCATTTTTTTTATGCTTAAATTGATTTTTACCAATCTCCTCAACAGGAAGCAAAAACGCAGGGTCAGCAATAAGTTTAACATTACTGGAAACTCCTATCTCATTGAGATAGTTTAATGTTTTTGTCTCACGAACAGTAATCAGGTCAACCTTTCTCAACTCATGTGCCCATTTACATTCATCCTTCTTGGAAAAAGGCCCAATTGATGCCCCCCATATTATTGTCTTCGCACCAAGGCGCCTAACAAAATTGAGTTCGTCAAACCATAATTGTTCCCCTCCATAGCAAAAATTATCCCCACCGATATGAATAAATATATCCGCTTCTTTATATATTCTTCTATTTTTAAAAAGATAAATTTTTGTTGAACCTTGCAACAAGAAACGACTTATTGTATTTATAAACCAATTTACAGAATACCTCTGCCCATAACAAAATGACTGATATGTTTTCTTTATTGAGTTTGTCTTCTTTAAAGCAATAAAATCTGATTCTGGATTACTTGAAATTAAATTAATATTTGGATTACTAAAATGACGATTTATAATATCGATAGTACAGCGTAAAATAGCTTCACATCCTCTATTTATGCACCCACCATGACCTGACAGCAAAAAATTATATTTTTTCTTCATATTACTCCTAATTAAAATACAAATTTGAAATTCCTGTTACAAGCCATTCATGAGCCATCAAGACTACCTTGCAAAAGCGAAAAAAAACGGATTGATTTGGTTAACGACAGTGCTATGGATTTTTGTTAAATGAAAAAGATAGCATCTTTTTGAACTTTGCGAATACCCTCTTAATTATAATAATTTTTTTTAATATATTTAATACGTTTACTTTATATAAAGCCGGTCTTAACTCGCTATTAAACTTTTCTAAGTTTAAGGTGCAATTTGTATTATCATAATGCCGCAAAAAAGAATCCTGGCTCAAAACTCTCATTTTCTCTTTTAGAAAGTTTTCATATATTATTAGTAGGTTAAATGTGCGCTTGGGCATAACTCTTTTATTAAGACTAATTCCGTATTCTCTTTTAAGCAAATACAATCTGTAAGCAAGCTGTTTTCTTTTGTTTAACACTACTCCTTCCTGACTTTGTAACACCTTGTCTGGCCCAATATCCTCTATATGTATTACGTTTTCATTTAGTCCTTTTTGAAAGATATCTTTTGCAACTATAGACCTCACGATCAATATATTTGTTCCTGCCTCATTGCGCATATATTCAGGCAGCCATGCATCCATAAAGGAGACGTCAGCAACTTCTGCAAAAATATCATCACAATAATTACACGGATTAGGTGTAAACCACTTATTCGTCCATGCTTCGTGAGGGCCATCACCAAAAAACAATTGTGACCTTTCACCAGCTCTGTTTATAGTAGTAAAACAAAAATTGTTAACAGGAACTCCACTAATTTTTTCTCTATATTTTATTTTTATCTGCTTATCACTGACACCGGACAATGCTTTAAGGTAACAAGTATAGTTCATCGTTTTTAGTTGCCCGCATGTTAATCCCACAAACATAATAATACTCTCTCTCAAAATTTTATTATGTTCTGTAGCAAGTCTCAAAGACTTAAGTTGACATGGTAACCCTGTAAAGGCGTACCGGCCAGGTTTTTTTTTTATCTCAGAAAGAACAGACGAGCTTTCAACTGGGCAATAATTAGATCCAGAACAACTAATTATCTCTTCAATGGTTTTGCAAATTTCAAAACGGAATATCATAGAATCTTGAAATTGTGAAACGCAAACCACATAATCAACAATTTCATTTCGGATAAGTTCTGTTAGGAACCAGGTTGCCAAACCTCCAGACGAAGATTTTTTCCGTTTTTCTTCATTTTGAACATATCCGACATAGGTATTAAAATAGTAACCGAGTGTGTGTGAAAATTTAATTGAAGAAGATTGTCCGAAGGTTTTAAGCCCAATTTCATTTTCACTAATATTGTTATGATAAAAAGGACAAACCTGAAGACATATTTTACATTTTTTTAAACAATTTTGTACACTATATGGTTTATATTCCCCATAGTCGGTTTTTTTTATAACCAATGCTTTATTAGGACACATTGCGACACATACACCACAACCAATACATAAATTTTTTGACACAATTTCAGTTAGTACATTTTTTTTCTCGTTTAGTGTTTCTTCATTATATTTTTGTTGAATAATCATTTTTAATTTTTGCTTTTGATACTAATTCTGTTTATCATATTACGAAATTTTGATAAAAATTTAATATTCATTGGTGGTTTTTTATTTGCATGAGGAAATGGTATATCAGGAACCTGTGTATTTAAAAAATCACAAATTTGTTTCCAACCATCATTTTCCTCCCAGCAAACAACAAGTAATTTATCTTTATCTTCTTTAAACGTTCTTAGCACGTTTTGAATATGATTTTTGTATACTTTAATATATTCATCTTTATGGTCAAAAGGAGTATCGTGCCCAAAAAAAAACCTTCTATGAGGGTTGTGTGGTATTCTTTGACAATGTTGACACATTGAATTGAACCATGCTTCAGGATCTTTTCTTACGGTTAAAACAAACTTAGCGCGTGGATACCACGAATAAAGATAATGAAAAGCGTGAGCCCATGGCTCATCCTCAAAACTGTCATATCGTTCTATAAGACTTTGTAGTTTCTGAAAATTAGCCTCTCTGAAATATGAGATAGCATTGTCATTATAGCTAATATGTTGGTATCCCATTTTTTTTAAACAAACACCTAAGGTAGAAGTGCCTGTTTTCTGTAATCCAATTCCAAAAATTTTCATAATAAGCCATTCCTTTTTGATCGTAAGGCAGTAGCTATAACCCTACCTGGATATTCAGTCTCCAGTTTGTAGTGGATGCGGGTTTTAGTCGAACAATTTATTGGTTTTCTTTTAACCCACATTTTTAATTTTAAATATCATCTGAAAAAAGATATTTTTAAACCAAACTTTTTCATCTTTAGGCAACAGAATAAACCACGCTAATACTAAGTAAGTAGATGAAATCACTGAGAAAGAAAGAATCAATTCAAACAAATTATTAATGAAATATATTTTTTCAACTGTAATACTTAGAAGAAAAACATACAAAAAACCAGTAATAACTGATGCCACAGCATTAATTATCATTCGGTTATTTTGACCAAGGATAAATCCTGTATAAAATGGAGTAAAAAAAGCATTTTTTAATGTGAGACTAATTGCACCCGCCAAAGCGACTCCAATAAGTCCAATACCAAATTGGGGAGAGCCTAATAAAAAAGCCAATAGAACATTAACAATTCCCATTACTAACGTTACGAGTGCAGGAATTTTCACTTTTTTAAAAGCAACCTGAATATGAAACAATGGCGTCACAGTGAGGTTAACGCAAAGATGTATTGTTAGAACCATAAGGATAAGCCTAAATTCAGAAAATTCAGGTCCTAACCATACAAATAATAATGATTTTGAAAAGCCTGAAACAAGGCCTATTGGTAACACAATAGTTAAACCAAGGAACCGGATAGCTCGACAAGCTAATTTTAAAAGACCTTCTTTATCATCACGAGAATATCTGTCAAATATCATTGGGGCTAAAGTATTATTTAACATAGCGGCCATCGTTCGTATTGTACTTGAAAACAATAAAAGAGGTGCATACATACCTGTCATCTTTGCCCCATAAAGCAAATTGACAATTAATATTTCCGTATTGAGGAACAGAAGAGCCCCTATTTGATTTATAAATACCCATCCCCCAAAACCAATCATTTCTTTAAGTTTTGTAATACTGATTAAGTTATAATTAATTGTTAACTCTGGAGTCAGAGCCTTCCAATATACAAGACTTAATAGGATTGAAATAAAAGCAGAGCAGACAATTCCAGTAGCAATAGCATTGATTTTCCAATGAAATAAAACGATTAAAAGGAATACTATTGTAACCCGAACAATATCCCTGATTATCTCTTTAAAACTGTTTAAATAAAGCTTATTTGTAACATATGTTGATAACCCAAAGGCATTAAATAGTGTGGAAAAAGAAAAGGTAATTCCTGTGGCAAGGAAAAGAACTCTTACATCAGCATGGTGAACCGCAGGTATTTTAAAAATGTAGGGGGCAAATATTGCAACCCCGATTGAAAAGACCATTACGATACCTGATAAAACACTCAACCCCCAGAAAAAACTATTGAAAACAACCTTTGCTTCGGCCTGATTTCGACTCATCGCGACAATCAAATAGCGTCCAGCGGGTGCATTCATAACCAAGGTTATTAGTGCATAATAATTAATAAAATTATTTGATAATGCCACCATGCCATAGAGTTCCGGCCCTAATGACTCTATTAAAAACCGAATAAAAAGTATGCCAATAATAAAACGCACACCAAATTGCAAAAAACTAGCAAGGATATTCTTGACAGTGGCATTCGAAGAAACGTCCATTCGTGTTATTAGTTATTATCCTTTAAAAAAACGATGCGGCTATAAAACATTAAATTATTCACAGGTCTCTTAATTTATACTCTTTATCTTTTCTATGATCTTATTTCTAATTTCTGATAAATCCGTTTTGTTTTTTAATTCTTTTCGTAGCCATTTAAGGATATCGTTCTTTCTTCCTTCGTTTTTATTAATAAATGTTGAGATATATCTTATATCATTGACTGCTTCTCGAAAACCTTCCCATTGTATTGTATCAATAACTCCCGCACTGGTAGGATAAGCAAAAACATGGTCTCTGAATTTTTTATGATCATAGTCATTCCAGATATGACCAAAAGAATGTTGATAAGCAAAAGGCATTGCACCTGCATATCCTTCACTCAACAATTTAAAGCCATAATTCAAGCGGTAAATTTCGGGGTTTTCAATCACAACCTGAGGGTTATCATAGCTTAATACAGATTTTCCTTTTGAAATCCATTTTTGAAGATCCTTTTTTCTGAAATTATAATTGCCAGCAAGAATAGGTTTATCAAGAATATCACCCACGATATCAACGGCTCCTCCACTACAGGCGGCAAAAACTTTTGCACCCATCAGATGGATCTCTTCCCAGGTCTGACGTTGGGCTTTCAACTTTTTACCTACCGCTTCATCCCGCCCATAGAAATAAACATTTGAATAGGAATACTGCGAAGCGATCTCCATCCAGCTTGCAACTTGTTTTAAAACCTGATTTTTTATTTTAGGGTTATCGACGTCATCTGTTCTTGTCCCGTAGACATACAGATGTTCAACCGGGAAGCCAAGCGCTTCACGTATTTTTAAAGCGTTATGGACTTGATTACTTTTTAACTCTTGATAAAGCGTAGGAAAAGAGACACCGTGATTAAAAATATTTTGCAATTCAATGGAGTATTGATCAATATCCTTCCATTCAGAATTAATCTCTTTTTGTGTTGTTGATGTTAACTTCCCTGTATAGTAAAGCCCGTATTCCAAAAGAGGCTCATCAAGATCAAAAGGTAATACTGTTAATAAAAGAAATACTTGGGATGAGACACCTTCATTAGAACGGATATCAATCGTTCCAGAATAAAGGCCTGATTCAGTATCTTCCGGCACATGAATTGTGAGCCATATTTGTATATTTGTATCTGCGTCCATATTAAAAGATTTTAGCGTATCCGAATCTTTAATCACTACGTTTTTCGGAAACGCTTCATCTTGTGAAGAAATATCAATATATTTTCCCATTCTGTCATTGCAATTATCAAAAACTTTAATATAGTTAATTTTTTTATCATAATCCACTTTTATGAGAGAACTGTCATTCAACAACAGTTCAGGAACTAATACTTTTTTCTTTTTATTTTCTATGGTATTCTCACCTGATTGATACCAGCATTTTACAAGTTTGATATCGAGTATGCTTGAAGGAAGTTTCACCTTTTTCGTACTGCTGAAATCAGTTATAGTAATTCTTACATCAGTAAGGGCTTTCTTGGCTCTAATGACAAAAGACGCAGGTTTAAATTCTTTTCTGCAGGCTTTCATCTCTATTTGGTTTTGAACTAAGGCTGGAATAGGATCTGTGTTTGGAAGAATTCTTTTCCGAGATATTGGATTCAAAGGATAAACATTGATGAATTCAGCGTTGGCAATTAAAGCGTTGGCAAAAACCAATTGAATCCCACTAATAATTAGAAACAAAATTGAATTAATTTTTTTGTTCATATGAAATATATTCTTTTGTAGTCGATTTAATTCCAAATTAAAAACTGTGAATCGTTCTGCAACGTTACTATTCCAGAATTTTGATTTTTGTCTTGTTTTCCGATTGCCAACAACAATGTTTCATTAACCCTGTGAACGAATACTTTTCTTTAAATCGGAAAGTAACATGTCCGATTTAGCTATAAATGGAGTATGTGATAACCTTGCAGATTTTTTAACCTCGTCTCTTGTCATATCCAAAACACTCATAATGTGTTCAATGATTAAATCTTCTTTATCCAACAAATAGTCAATATGTTGTTTCGTTTTTTCTAAAGCTTCTTTACGATTGATCTGAGAATCACGTATCAAACTGGAAACTTTAGCCGTTAGTTCTGTCAAATGAAACTGTTTGAGCTTCAAGAACTCCTTAGCATCACTCATTTGGCAATCAGTGTGTTGCTCTCCGAAGGCCCCTTTCCAATTCAATTTATCTTTAATTAGTTCAATAAAAATTTCTTCCCGCCAGGGAATAAATGACGGTAACTGCAGGTAGTAGCTTGAACCTAAAACATGATCAATTGCTCTTTTAATTTGACTTACATAAACAAAAGAATCGGCTTCCTTTTTATCCATTAAATTTTTAGAGACATTACAAAAATACCCAGAAGAACAAGAAAAAAATTCCTGTGGTGAATTCGCCTCTGTACGAGTTGACTGGCCTGAAACAATAAGTTTAAGTTTAAAATTTTTTGCCACTCTGTATAGTGCAGACCTTATACCAACATTACACACCGAGCAAAATTCACCAGATGTCATAACAAAATGTTTATACAATTTAAGCAAATAGTCTCTATCATGCTTTATGAGAACATGGCCAAGAGAAAGACTTTCAACCGTATTTTTTATATTAGACATCGCGACATCAGTCATAAACCCATTATCATATGTACAAGCAAGTGGGTTCATCCCCATGTCTTTTAACACATAGGCAGCATAACATGAATCTTTTCCCCCACTAAGTCCAAGCAGGCAATCATAAGGTTTACTTTTACCCTTAAATTTATTTAGTATACCCTCAAGTTTTATTGACTGTTGAGAAAAATCTATGTCTTTCCATACTTTTTTCCATTTTCTACAATAATTACATTCACCCTTTTCATCGAATGTTATTTTTGGATAATCTTCCGTTAGAATACAAGTTGTACACCTTTGTTTTTCAATAGTGTTACCCATCATGTCTCCTTGGGAATGTGCAAATAAAAAAGAGGCCCTGTTTATCTTAAAATTAAAGCCGTGATTCGCTCTGCAGCATTCCCGTCCCAAAATTGTGGTTTTTGTCCTACCTTCCAGTTACCACCAATGATTTCATCAAATGATTTCAAGATCTTTTTTCTTGAGGTGCCCATGAGTTCATTGGTACCCTGCGTTATGGTTATGGGTCGTTCTGTATTCTCCCGGATGGTCAGGCAGGGAATCCCCAGAGCGGTTGTTTCTTCCTGAAGGCCACCGGAATCTGTCAACGCCAGTTTTGCATCTTTCCATAGATTTAAAAACTCCATGTAAGACAACGGTTCAGTCAGTTTTATATTGGCTCCTATTTTTATATTAAACGCTTCCATGTTCTTCCTGGTTCTGGGATGAATCGGAAATATCAAGGGAAGGGTTTTTGAAATTTCTGATAGTGTTTCAAAAATGATTTCAAGGTTTTCTTTATCGTCTACGTTAGAAGGACGATGAAGGGTAACCACGCCGTATTGTGTATGTTCTTGTTTAAATTGAGTTGTCGGGAAGCAGGTGGTGTCCATTTTTTTAAGCTTTTCTAATTGATAAAAAAGATTATCAATCATGACATGACCCACAAAATGCAATTTTTCCAGTATTTTACCTTCTTTTAGAAGATTTGTCATACCCTGCTCTTCTGTTACAAAAAACAGATCAGATATGGAATCTGTGACCATGCGGTTTATCTCTTCCGGCATTGAAAGGTCGAAACTGCGGAGGCCTGCTTCAACATGAGCCACTTTTATGTACATTTTTTTGGCTACAATTGAGCAGGCAAGAGTGGAATTTACATCTCCTACTACAATGACAAGATCAGGTCTGTCTTTTTCACAGATCTCTTCAAACCCAGTCATGATTTTAGCAGTTTGCTGGGCATGGGTTCCGCCACCAGCTCCCAGGTGGTAATCTGGAAGTCTTATGCCAAGTTCTTCAAAAAAGATATCGCTCATGTTCTTGTCATAGTGCTGGCCTGTGTGGACAACTTTATAGTTGATCTGGCTGTGTTTATCAAATGCCCTGGCAATGGGGGCAATTTTCATAAAATTGGGCCTGGCACCTGCGATTAAAAAAATCTTCATAAATAATAAGACCTTGTAAATAGATTATCAATGTGGTTTGTTTGTTTATTCAATTGACACAACAACTTCATAAAACCGGCACAAAAAAACCAAAGATCTTGAAGGAATCCTTAAAAGCTTGTTTTGTATTTGACCAGCTAAAACGATAAGGAACCCGGCAGGTGTTATAATGAAGAAACGAACCAATGATAGGTGTCTTTCACACCGTCTTCCAAAGAAATTTCAGCCTGCCAGCCAAACTTTTTCAGGCGGGATACATCTAAAAGCTTTAAGGCAGTGCCGTCTGGTTTGGTGGTGTCAAATACAAGATCGCCTTTGTAACCCACCTGTTTTTTGATCAGCAGGGCAAGTTCTTTGATGGTGCAGTCTGTGCCAGTTCCAACATTCATAAAGCAGGGAAACGGATAATTTGTCAGGTGCTCATCAATTGCGTCATTGGTCATGGACATGACAAAGACACTGGCTTCTGCCATATCGTCCACATGGAGGAATTCCCTTCGGGGAGAACCGGTTCCCCAAATGACAACTTCTTTGGCTCCGGACAATTTTGCCTCATGGAATTTTCGGATCAGGGCTGGCAGGACATGGGAGGTTTCAAGGTCAAAATTGTCATTGGGTCCATAGAGATTGGTTGGCATGACTGCCAGAAACCGGGTGCCGTATTGGCGGTTATAGGCTTCACACATCTTGATGCCCGCGATCTTTGCAATGGCATAGGGTTCGTTTGTAGGTTCCAGAATGCCTGTGAGCAGATGCTCCTCTTTCATGGGCTGGGGTGCGAGTTTCGGGTAAATGCAGGAAGATCCCAGAAACAGCAGGCGCTTGACCTGGTTTTCATAGGCAGCATGGATGATATTGGTCTGTATGGTCAGGTTGTTATGGATGAACTGGGCTGGATAGGTATTGTTGGCATGAATCCCGCCTACTTTTGCAGCGGCAAGAAAGACATAGTCCGGCTTTTGGGTTTTAAAAAACTGATTCACAGCTTCCTGGTTTTTAAGATCAATCTGAACCAGTTTCAAGGGCAGATTTTTGTGTTCCTCAAGAATATTTGAATGATAACTGCCGACAAGATTGGTATATCCTTTTTTTAACAGATTTCGGATAATGGCGCTGCCCACCATGCCGGAAGCTCCAGTGATAAAAATTTTTGATTGTTTATTCATTATGATTAAATACCTGAAATCCTGCCCGCTGGCAGAGTTCATCTTTTTTAGTTTCTTCAAGGTCTGACCGGGTCATTTCTTTTACAAGCTCATCAAAGGTAATTTTGGGTTCCCAGCCAAGGTTCTGCTTTGCCTTTGAAGGATCACCCAGAAGGGTTTCCACCTCAGTGGGGCGAAAATACCTTGCATCCACCGCCACAATGACTTTGCCGTTGGCCACATTAATGCCTTTTTCTTCAGCCCCCTCCCCTTCCCACTTGATGGCAAGACCCAATTGCCTTGCACAAACTTCCACAAACTCCCGGACCGAATGCTGCTCTCCTGTGGCGATGACATAGTCTTCCGGACTGTCCTGCTGGAGCATGAGCCACTGCATTTCAACGTAGTCTCTTGCATGGACCCAGTCACGCAGGGCATTCATATTCCCCAGAAAGAGGCAGTCCTTCATGCCAAGGTGTATCCGGCACAAAGCTCTTGTAATCTTGCGCGTCACAAAGGTTTCTCCCCTTATCGGGCTGAACCTGCTGCAGGATGCGGATCAGGTTGCTCGCATCGGAAAGATCTCCGTAATGGAGCACCATGTGCCGGTTTTTTTCATGGGGGTCCTGGTAAAGATGATCAATGCGGTCAGTATTAAAAAGAGAGGCGCGTCTCTTGATCCCGTGAACCTCATATCCCTTTGCGAGTAAAAATTCAGCCAGATAGGCGCCGTCCTGACCTGTTATTCCTGTAATAAGTGCTTTTTTCATAGTCAAATCTTTCTATATGTATTTAGATAATCTTTAATATTTACTTGAGACTTAAAGACCCATCTGCCGGCAAAATAATCTCAAATCCTCAGGGTCCACACGTTGATTATCAACAGGTCATCTTCATCAACATCATATGATGCCTGTCTCTGTTTCTATTTCAGAAAAAGCTTATATGCAATTTATATTTCCAAATTCATCTGCAAACGTTTCCACATCAATATCATTCGTAATAAAACTGACGATATCACGCCCGTCCACAACATGATCTTCATTTAAATTTCCGAGACAAAATCCATATCCTTGTTCTTTCCAGAACCTTTTGGCTCCCGGATGAAAGGGGGTTACAACCCCTTTTGTCCCTGTGGCAACAGACATATCTTTAAATGTCAGTTTCTGGGCCTTAATATGTGCCAGACCTTCCTCTGAATAAATCATGGAGAGCATATCATATACGATATTGGCAGACAGCGTTGCGTTGGCCACCCACAAGGCTGAGTCCATGAAACTGGATGTATCATAATCTACGCCTTCATAGGTGTTCATCGGGATCGTGATTTTATCAAAATATGGGAATTGAAGGTAATATCCACTGGCTTCTGCCGGGGTGTCTACATCCAGAAGTGCAATATCAACCGATGCTGCCGCAGTGATAACGGCACTGGACGGAAATGCGGTAAACAGCCAGAAAGCATCAAGTTCATTATTGATCAGTGCCTGGGCAGAATCATTGTAACCCATGGCATATTGATCAATCGAATCCCAGAGGTTCAGGTGGCTGAAAAATTTCTCACAATTGGCGTAGGCACCGGAACCTACATTCCCGACGCCAACTTTTTTTCCGACCAGTTCTGAGACATCCGTTATTCCGGAATCTTGCCTGACAACCAACTGGGCAGGAGCGCCGTATAGCCATGCCAAGGCCATTACATTGGTATACAGCTGGGGATCATTGGTCATTAACCCATTTCTTCCAAGATAGACATGGCCGGAATAAACGACACTCATCTGGAAAACGTCTGAATCAGTTTTATGAAGGTTTTCCACTGAACCCCAGGAAGATTGAACCTGAACCTCAAAATCTTCGGCATTCATGACCGGTTCACACGATTGCACCCCATTTGCAAAGGTAATAAAGGTTCCCCCGTTCGGTCCGCCACCGAAAGCAACGGTTTCCTGAGCGGAAACGGTAAAAAGACTCCCTATGATAAGATAAAGCAACAGCACGATTGTCCATTGGTGTATTTTCATTTGATTCTCAGTAATAGTATTGACGATAAAGGTCTGGGGAAAACAGGGAGACGATGAAAACTTTTTGGCGAAAAAACATCGATTTTTCGCCTTTAATTAAACATATTGTTTTCCTCCTAAGGGCCATCGAAATCGGTTGAAAAATAAAGAAGGGGGGGGATAGCTCCGCCCTTTCGGTTACATGGATAACCAATGGTAACTTTTGACTTAAAACATTTAACCACAAAAATGCAAGCGAATTCTATCTGTCAAGTGAGTACTAATTCAATAATCGCCTCTATTCTATTTTTTTTTAGAATATCGTGTTTATTGATGTTTGACAGATAAATTACGATGTTCTTTTATCATCAAAAAGGGGTGGTTAAATTCACGACTTGATTGACTCTGTTTTTTAAGCATTTTTCTTCCGAGGCCGGCCAGACTGAGAAGCCATACCCCAAACAATAAAAAGGTCAGTGGTCCTGAAACCTGATAACGTATGATTTCGTCAAACCCGAAAGACTGTGCTGCAATAGATTGAACCGAAATTTCAATAATCAGTACCAGAATGATGGTCAGCAAGATATCTTTAAAAATTTGCAAGGTGAACTCTCCTATTCTTCCCAGATTCGCATTTTTATCGTTACGTTATAAGGATTAGAAAGCAAACATCGTGCCACTATACAAACAATGCCTATTGGCAAGGGTTAAAGGATTTTATAAGATTTATGTAAATTTAATCTCCCAAAAAAAGAGGAACTATTTTACAGAAATTGGGCAAAAAAAGTACTATTTTAACACCAAGCCTCTTGCAGAAAAATGGGAAAAAACTTCTTGTACATCAAACCAAATCTGTCGAACCTGGACCGCTGGAAACGGGGT
The DNA here is from genome assembly GCF_055382125.1 of Desulfoconvexum algidum. Classification (NCBI taxonomy): domain Bacteria; kingdom Pseudomonadati; phylum Thermodesulfobacteriota; class Desulfobacteria; order Desulfobacterales; family Desulfobacteraceae; genus Desulfoconvexum; species Desulfoconvexum algidum. Next base: position 3,704,608 of record NZ_AP042394.1, read on the forward strand.
TTCCATAAACGATTTTGATGTGGATCAATTGGGATATATGGAATACCCCAAACATAACCTATTCGGGTGCATGGCACAATGTGGGTAAAAAATATAGACCTTAATCCAATACAATCAGTCTGATCTGCCGAAATTCGCTGCAAAAGATGACAACGCCAGAAGGCTTGTGTCATTTGCCAACCGCTTCAGGTCAGACCCATCCACATCGCCGTCTTCATCAAAATCACCGTAATACCCCGGGCACGGCAAAGTGGATTGTGAACCCAGTTTACACCATTCAGTCTCAACCCCATCTAAATTTTTGGCCTTGACCCTGAAAGTATAGGCAATATTGCAGCTCAATCCTTTGCAGACCCATGATGACCCCATGATCCATCCTGAATTTGTCCCGGCGGTCATATTTTCACAATAGAACGCAGTGGTTTTAGGATTTCCATTGAGATTCCAATTGGCCGTGATGCCGGTCCGGCTGACATCGTAAAAAGAATCTGCTCTGGGAACGGCTGCCAGGGTGCAGGTGTTTGCACTGGTGCACCAGGAGGTCTCCTGACCATCACCGTTTCTTGCTTTGGCCATGAAGTCATAACGGGTATTGGGTGATAAACCCTTGTTCAGCCAGTAATCACTGTCCTGTTTCCACCCTGAGTCGGTCCTTGCCGTGGAATTTTGTATGTACCATCCGGAATTGCTCAACGTCAGACCTGATAATTTATTAAGTATCATCGCCTGGATGGACTGGGGGGTAATTTCGCCGAACCTGATCCCTGTTGGGGTCTCAATATTTGTATATTCATAACTGATAGCAGAATATGCGGTTTCATTCACAAGGGCATCCCTTGCCTTAACCTGATATCCATACTGGTGATTGGTTGAAAGACCTCCATTTACAAAACCTGTGGAAAGTGACCAACCGGGAGAATCACTCCCCCCTGATCCGCCGGTAGGGCTGGTTGTAAAATTATAAAAATAACGGATCGGTGGGGATGGATCATTTGCTGTAGTGGCCTCCATGAAAATTGATGATGTGCTGGTTTGATAGGGTTCAAGTTCCCATGTCATTGGACTGGGGGTGGGCGGGTCTGTGTCGGAAGGGATAATAATAAGCGGCACAGACAGGTAGTTGTTTGTTTCATCTGATTCAGTCAGGCTGTTATCAGGATCGATGGTTGCGCTCAAGGTATAGGTGTCGGCTGCCCGCCCGTCCGGATAATCAAAACGTCTTGTACTGGTTCCACCCGCTTCCAGGCCGAGAAGATACCAGTAATCCCAGAATGAAAATGGTTTGTAGCCTGGATTAAAGCCGCATTTGATAATCACTCCGGCATTGATTGCGCTTTGGTTCCTGAAGGTGATATCAACCGTGAAGGCCTCGTAAGGGTCAGGCAAGGGTGGATTGATGACAATGGATTCAACAATTAGGTCCGGAAAAAGTGTGATGTGTTCTTTTTCAATTTTCTGGGCATAGATATTGTCGCTGGAACCGCGTTCATCAATCCATGCAATGATGGCACCGGTAGGATCCGGCCCTGTTCCGTCAAAGGTGATGACAGGATCTGTCTGGTTATTGCCCGGATCATCAAGATCACCGTCATAATACACATAGTTTCTCCACTCTATCCCGTCTGCATCCAGTATGACAGCATAAATGCTGTACGCATAAAAAATCATATCCTGGAAGGTCACAATGGCGCCGTATCCGCCGTCACTGGCTATCCGGGGCCGTCTCTGGCTGGTATTGCCCGAATCAGTGTGAAGTTTTATCCCATTTGCAGCCCACTGGGGCACACCTAATTCATCAAGGCGCTGGGCATATAAATCATCATTGCCGCCGGTAGCTGACTCATCACGCCAGTCATTCCAGGCAATAATGGCCCCGCCAATCGGACCCGCAGCAACCACCGGAGCAACCTCATAGGTTCTCCAGGCAGAATCACTTCCTCCCACAATACTTGAGTCAACAAGGATAACACCTCCCGGCGTCCAGAGACAAATTCCGTCATGGGAAATTCGCTGGGCAACAACATAGGCAGTACTTTGAGTCACCTCAGGTTGCCGGGCCCAGGTAATAATAGCGCCGCCAGACCCATCAGCAGCTATTTCAGAGCGGATTTCTTTTCTTGCATTGTCGCTGATAAGAACCGGTGTTGCCCCCCAGGGAAGGGTAAGGCTTGAAGTGACCTTTTGGGCCAAGATGTTTTTAACACCATTGGTCCAGGCGACAATGGCTTCATTGCTTCCGGCTTGGGTGATAACCGGATCACCAAGGGCAAGAACGCCACCCCCGAGGCTGATACCGTCAAAGCCGGGGGATGTCGGAACGCCGCTGCTGTTGATATGTGCAATCTTCGGCGACAGGGAAAAAACAATAAAAGCCCCGCCAGACCCATCCCCGACGATTGCGGAAACATAACCGCCCGTTCCGATCAATACGCCGTCCACACCCCAGAGAGGTGTGCCGCTTGCATTAATCCGCTGGGCATAAATATCGTCTGAGGATGAATCCTGCCAGGCAATAACCGCCCCTCCGACATCATCTGCGGCAATTATCGGATAAGCTCCGGAAGAAGAAATCTCTACACCGCCTGCTGTCCAGAGTGGGTTGCCGTCTTCATCAAGTCGCTGGACCTTGACCTTCCAGTTATCGTCGAAAAAATATTCATATTCATGCCAGACAATGATGGCACCGCCAATGCCGTCACTGGCAAGCGTTACTTTTTTCTGGTCATCATATGTCGCTGCAACCTGAACACTGTCATAATTCCAAAGGTTGTTCCCTTCTGCTGCCATACAGAGAAAAGGCAAAATCAGAAATGCAGCCGTAACGAAGCCGTATATTATCTTAGATGCCACTAAATTTTTTTTGATTTTATTCATGTTGTCCTCCTTTTTGAAATATCAATACACAATGTATCAAAATGCTTTTCCAAAAAATTCAAGCATTTTTAGTGTTATTACAGACAGGTTGATTGATAAGGAGAAGTGATAAAGAACAGTGATTCGACAGGCGGACCTGAAAATTATCAAGAAGAGATGAAAACTAATGATACAGCACACGCTATAGAAAAACCTTAATTGAAGCGGTTTTGTAAGTCAAGGAAATTGGTGAAGCAGTTGAATAAATGGCCCTGCTTTGTATGCTTGTAATTTGTTTATGCTGTTACTATTTTAATTTACGCCTGTATCCAATAAACCCAAGAAAACCTGCCCCTAAAAGCCAGACTGAACCAGGAATTGGTACTGGAGAAGGATTTCCCAAGGCCAACCATGCACCATCTGCTAACAATTCATGACCGAGTTGTCGGGGATGAATTCCATCTTCATATGGCGGATCGAGCGGAAGGAAAAGGCTATAATGTTCGGTTTGGGATAGTCCGATAGTAGTACCATCAGGTTGTAATTGTAAAAACCCATTAAAAAGTTCATAAGCATCTAGAAAATAGAGATTAGCACCACCAGCATACGTTCTAAATAAGTCATCTAAACTCACGTTGTAAGCAGTAACCCAGTCACTAGCAAAAGACTGATACGCGCCATCATAAAATCGAGGAGTAAGTCCTAAGTCAGGGAGATTTAAAAATAAAATATCTGTAGCTGAATATGAACTTTCAAGGATATTTATTGCATCAAATACTTGCCTAGCAGCCAAAAATGGGTCACCAGGCGGCAACATGTTAGAGAGGGGACGCAAAAAATTATTTGCACCACTCCATACCGTATAAAGAGTACTCGGGGCGCTTGCTGGAACCAAAAGAGTCTGATCAAAAAGCGTTGGTATGGGATAGTCAGGGACCAGAGGATCAACGCCAGTGGTAGAGCCACCATAAGCTACATTCAATAAGCGGGCTCCTCCCATTTGTGAAGCTAAGTTTTCAGTCCAAATGAGACCATCTGTATAACGCCCGTTCCCACTTCCATTATCGGTTAAGCTATCACCTAAAGATATAATGTTATCAAAAGAGGCTGCAGATACCTGAAATGGAAATATTAAGAAGCAACATAACAAACCAACTAAATAGATTTTTTTCATCATAGTAGAGTTCCTTTTTTTATAAGATAGTTATAAAAAATTTAATGGCAATCCATCTGTCGTAGGACCTGCGGCTTTCCGAGTTTGCTTTTCAACAGGTTTAACTTTATCTATTTCTTCAAGACAAAGAAGCAATAATCATACCTTCCCCTGGAGTACTCAAAGCGCTTACCCCATAGTATTTACGGTATTTTTGGTTAATTCTTTGCTTAGAAAAAAATGTTATAAATTAAGAACTATTTTTCCTAAGTGTTTATACATATCTTTTCGTATAACCATAATATGGTTGAGAAATTGAAATACCTTAGAACGAAATGATTTATATTTTTTATGGTACTTATTTTTTACAAGATGCTCTTTGACAAAACGCCAAAAACGTTCAATCAAGTGATATGTGACTGGAAATAATTGGGATATTCGATCAAGACCTTATTGTCAATCATCCCTGCCAGCAAAAAGCAACAGAAAAACTAAATACAGAGTTTGGTTGTCCAGTAGTCAAGGAACTATCAATCTTGATTCTGCCAATGTTCAACTATTCAAATCTCCAACCCTTAAAGAACCTTCTTCAAATCGCCTTTAATATTTTATACCAAAGTCTTACGTTCAATTTATTATTAGAATAGAGGCCAATAATTACTGTCTCACCAAGCTTGGGTCCTCATAGTCAGTTGTTCCGACATCTATGGTTCCGATCATGGTCAGCCTTGCCTGAAATTCAAGTTTGATATCAACTCCGTTGTTTTTAACTGTTGGAGTATCCAGCCCCACGCTAACGCCGTCTTGAGCAAAAATACCTCTGTTTGTATTGGCTTCCACCCTCAAATTGTACCCATGAAGTTGTGAATTCCCATTGAGCCATATACCCATGTCACTGTTATTATTCACTTGAGTATCACCATTAAAACTTGCACTGGAAAGACCATAGACCCCAACCCCGATGGTGTTGTTCCTAATCTGGGCTGCCGGTGTAGAATCATAGATACTTGCTTGAGAATTTCCTTGGATTTGCAGACCTGTACCATAAATACCCGTATTATTTTCAATGATAAGAGAACCACCGTAGAAAACGAAAGAGGAGGAATCTATGACCATGACGCCGAACCCTTGGCCTGTAGTTCCACTAATGGTTACATTTGCCGGAGAAATTGCTTCAAAACTGGAGGACACTCTGACATCCATACCTTTGTCTATATTCCCACTGGCAGTAAGGGTACCATAAGTTTTAAGAATAGAATTACTTAGAATTCTAATGCCTCGATCAGAATTGCTGTTTGCGACCAGTGAAGTTCCGGTTTTCATATATAAGGAACATTGCACGCTTAATTGAACACCGCCTTTTACATTGTTTTCACAAAGATAATCATCTGAATCATTTAGGCTAAGGGTTGAATTTGAAAACAATGCCATTCCCAGATCGGAATTTTGCCCTGCCTGTAATTTTGAATTATAACTGTTTACAGTCGCATTTCTTATAATATGCAGTCCTCTTTTTCCGTTTTTCTCTGCTATGATATCGGCTGACCAGAACAAAGCATATGATCCATGGATTTGAATTCCATCCTTGTCGTTGTTACTAGCGGTTATAACCCCTGTGAAGACTGCATAGGAAATGCTATAAATAAAATAGCCATTGCCATCAGCATCCTGGACTGAACAACCTGAAATGACTCCAGAGGTGTTGCCTTCAAGCTGGATTCCATCTTCCGATACATTTTGAACTGTAGAATTTTCTATCCTGACAGCCGCCCCGTTTTTCGCCTTGATACCATCTTTTCCGTTTTGAACACTGATATCAGTTAATACAATCCCTTTTGCACCATCAATTGTAATTATATCTTGTTCGCCCCCATCAATAATCACATTTCCCATAAATCCTTCTCTTTTTTGCAAAGTTATATTATTTGTTTTTATGAGAAGCGTTTCATTATATATTCCCGGAGTAACATGGATAATGGTATCAGAACAGATAGATGACTTGGAGATGGCATAAGAAATTGTTTTTAAAGGGGCATCAGGCGCACAGCCATTTTCAGGCTTATCCTCACCTATTGTTGCATCGACATATATATTCCCATCGCAACCTGTAATCCCATATGCTGAGGAAAATAAAGCCAGATCATTACCATCGACATTACCATCAGCATCTAAATCAGATAAACAAGAGTCGCAGCCCAATGCCGACCCGTTCAATAAAACGATTACCCAAAAAACGAACAGACAAACAAAAAAATAGTTAGATCTTTTGACAAAAAATTTTAAATAAGACATTCTGTCCTCCTTATAGTTTTAACAAATAGTATTGATTTAAAACAACTCGATTATCTCCAGGATCCGTTGTTTTCTGTTCCTTCTTTTCGGTAGGTACGGCTTTATCTCTGCCTGTGTTTCGTGCAAAAAATATACCGATATTTTACAATGGCATGAGCCTAATTTGGTAGTATTTACAGGAATTTTAGATACTTTTTTTATCGGAATTAAATGTAATAAAACAGATCAAAAATGTTACAGGTGTTGATAAATATTTTCCTAAATATTTTTGCTGACCTTATTCTTTTTTTGAAAATGAAATTTAAGGCAGGCGAATTCGTCAGCCATTCGGTTCAGTTCATCCCCGTCCACGTCTCCGTCATTATCCAGATCAGCAAGGCATTGTCTAAGTTCCAGAGAGTAATGATCCTTGAACTCTTTACCGATGATATAATGGTATCCGTCTGTGGTCCGTGAATACACCCTGAGCCGGAACTGATAGGCCCACCGCCGCCAGGGATTCAGTATAATTGCATCAGCTGAATTGTACTGGGCCTCCTGGACTCCATACCAAAAAGGAGGCATATAAAATGCCGGCGGGTAAGCTGCACTTTTAATGAACCAGCATATTTGTTCTTTCCGTAGAGTGCGTCCAGGATATAATTTTTCAGGTATCCGTTGGGGTGTCGGGCCGTGATGGTGAATCTCAAATTTTCCTGCTCATGGGTCAGATAAATCATGCCGTATTCAGGAATTTCACCGTCTGAACCCAGAGCCCGAATGAAACCCGTCTCGGTATCCTGGACCGGCTACACCTCCGTAGGCACCACCGTTTTTGTAAATGGTCTACCAGGAAAATTCTATATTATTTTCTCAAATATATGTATATATTTTCACAGTATGACATTTATTTCATAGGAAAAAAATTGCTTTAAACTACTGTAAATACTATTAAATATAGCGATTATTGTGGGGTAAGAATGGTGTATTTCTTGCATCCATATCAATTGAAAAATCTAATTTTCTAATATCTTAAATTCCAGTTGTCGGCTTAAAGAATAAAGCAATTATATCTATAAAGAAGAGGCCATGAATGACCCCCACAATGCACGACACCCCCAAGAGACTTCAGGTGAGCATCACTGCTATAAAGCGTATAAATATTTTTTGGATAGTTGTCGCGTGCAGTGTGTTTCTGACGTGCTTTCTGAACCCCCTAGGGGCCGAAGATCTGTCCGTCGACTCGGTGACGGTGACGCCGTCCGAGGGAGCGGCCGGCGATACGGTGACCCTTCAGGTAAGAATCGCGAACAATGGTCCTGGTATGGCAAATTTCATTCAAGTCCAGTGGTATCTGTCTTCCGATGAGTTGATTTCTACCGAAGATATGGCCCTGGGCCCCCTGGTGACCTTGAATGACTACCTGTACTCCGGCGGCAGTACCATTACTTCCCAATCCATAACCGTCCCGGCCTTTGCAGATCCAAAGACACCCTCCTATTTCGGGCTGATGATCTACTACCCCCTGTTCCCGCCGTATGATGACGATCCAGACAACAACACCGGCAACGCTGCCTTCACCTTTACCGGAGAACCGCCCCACAGTTTCTACGACACCGTGGGCGACAATTACCTGGATGCGGTTCATCTGACCGCTGCCGTATCCGAGGGAAACCTGAATGTGGCCGTCACCTTTTCACAACCGCCATCCAGCACAGTCAGCCTTCTGATGGGTATCGACCTGGATCAGGACCCGACTACCACCGGCGTTAATACGTCACTTCCCGGCACAGAAGCCATGCTCAGCCTTGTTTATCAGACCTTTTATTCGGTGGTCACCCTGGAAAACGAAACCGGCAGGCATACGTTGGCCGGCGCCGTCTTGAACAGCAATACACTCACCTATTCTATCCCCCTCTCTCTGCTGAACAACGATACGGCCATGGACCTGTTCTGGGCCATCGACCATGCGGTGGGCCCTACCGCCGACTTTGACCGTGCACCGGACGTGGGCGTGTATGCCACGGATACGGAAACCGTCGAAGTCCGGCTTCCCGGTGATGAATCCATCCAGGTGGTTGTAAATGATCCGGTGGAAGGTGAATTTCCAGACATTCAGCAGCTGAACGGCCGGGTGGTTGGGGATCAACTTCACCTGACCCTGACCTATGCTCACAGCATCGATGTGATGCACCTTCCCTTGAATGGTGACGGGTTGTTTGTATGGGTCGACATAGACAGGGACCGACGTCTGTCCACCGGGTTTGCTAACACTGGCCAGACACCGCCGGCCATGGGAATTGACCACCAGTTGCGCCTCCAGATCGATGACCTGGCTGGTATCGTTCCCGAGTTGCGCAAGGATGCTGGTGACGCCGAACCGGAAACTTCTCCCATGGGGCTGCCAAGCAACGACATGTTCATGCGATTAGACGACAACCAGATCATCTTGAGAATTCCGCTGGTCTACCTGAACAACAGCGACGGGGCTGGTGCCCTCGCCGTGACCAATCTCAACACCCGGGAAATTCTCACCGGTACCATCGACCGACTGCCGGACAGCGGCGCATGGGACCTGTCGAAGGATACCCTGCTGCCTTTCCAGACTTGCTTGGCAGCCTCCCGGGAGGTGGACGATCCCGATGATGACACCCCGGGTGGATTCTATACAGACAACAATGAACTGGTACACGCCTCCATTTGTCTGGGGGATCAGGCACTGCTGTTTGCAATCGACTATAAAAGTTATTCATTGACCAGCGACGGCGCAACCCTGATCTATCTGGATACGGATCACAATCCCGATACCGGATCGTCTGTTACCAACCTGACCGGTGATACCACCATCGGTGCCGAATATGTGCTGTGCAGCTATTGGGATTACAACGACCTGAAGCAGATGACCCATTTGTATCGTACCGTGCCGCCGGAATCGGTGATAACCTTCCACCAGTCGGCAACTCCCACCCTGGCCAACCGGCTTTTTCTGACCCTGCCCCTGGAAAGTATCAGCTTGCCTGCCGGGCCCGTGGACATCCTGGTGCGCACAGCCAGTTGGGGCGGCGGCAATGGAATATTGCTGCCCAACGATGATCTTCCCGACAGCGGAGTTATGATCGTGGCCACGATGCCGGGCGATTTTGCCGGTGATCTGGATGCAGACGGTGATGTGGATGGTGCGGATCTGGTGACCTTTATACAGGGGTTTGGAGGTACTGGTTTTAATGCCTCCGACCTTAAAAATTTTGCAACAGCGTTTGGGAGGAATGACGGTCCCAACTAAATCATGTTGAGTCCAGGCAATCGCTTTTCCCAAATTCAGCTGCAAAAATCGTGATAAGTCCCGGAAACTTTCGTCTTAATCAGTTCGAAAAAATTATGGAGATTTGAAAAAACACCAAGAACTCTGCTCATTGGTTCCCAGTTCCACAACAAATCTTGTTCGCACCCATTTACCCAACAGAATAGAGATTTTTGTTTTTGGGCTAAAACGGCTTGCTCACATGCACGAGAGAATTGTGCTGCCTCTGCTTGCTGTTCCATATAATATTCTGCATCATCGCCCATTCATATCTCCTTATTCTATGGTAAATGGTCTTAATAAATAGTTGTAAAAACTTGGATGTTATTCAATTCAAAATATTATCCAGCTACAACTGTTAATGAATTTGTATCAAGAGATATTCCGATTGTAAAGAGCGGTTCAAACATATGGGATAAGGCAAAATAAAATTTACCAAGGCCCCTGTAATCTTTATGGATACAGTAGATTATGATCAGAACCCGGGAAATATTTTTTTTAAAATCTCTTGAAATAAAGTTTAATGTATTATCAAAATTATTATGCAAGATTGTCTTGTAACAGCGGCTGAGGCTCATATAGTGGAATCTTGAACATGGAAGACTGTCTTAAAATAATGTTCTTGATTTATATAGTATAACGCCATATGAAAAAAAATATTTTTCCAGCAGCAAAACCAATAAGCTAAACTCTGATTTGGGAAAAGAAGAGTATCCGTTACCGGTCTTATTTTTATCATTGCATACAGTTAATAGTGCCAAATTCTGCAGCGAAAATCCCCAAATCTATTAATGAAGGATTATTTGCCAAAATTGAAATATCTGCTCCATCAACATCATTATCATTTCCTTCTAAATCAGCTATACATGAAAAAATTTGACAACCCTCCCAATTACCACCTATTTGTTTTAAATTTAGAAAGTTTCTAACGATAGAACGGTCGGTGAACAAAGAATTACCACAAAAATCGCTTTGGTTATCAATCAGACTTATAAGGTTAATCATTTCTTCTGGTACTGGCCCCGTCAGTTGATTGTCATCAAGCCAAAGTACCTGAAGTTTTGATAAATTACCAATCTCAGGAGGGATGCTACCCGTCAGTTGATTGTAATCAAGCCAAAGTATCTCAAGTTTTGATAAATTACCAATCTCGATAGGGATGCTACCGGTCAGTTGATTGGAACTAAAAGAAAGTCCCTGAAGATTTGATAAATTACCAATCTCAGGAGGGATGCTACCCGTCAGTTGATTGCTATAAAGATCAAACCATGTGAGATTAGTCAGATTACCAATCTCGATAGGGATGCTACCCATCAGTTGATTGGAACTAAAAGAAAGTTCCTGAAGATTTGATAAATTACCAAGTTCTGGAGGGATAATACCGGTCAACAAGTTATCATAATAATTAATTTCTGTCACAAAACTATTCTCGACATTAAGAGAAATGCCATACCAACTATTCTCCGTACCATGCATTGCAAACCCATCTTGAAGCGGTGGTTCTTTCCACCCGCTGTTATCATTCCAATTGTCACCATTTGTCGCATTATAAAACGAAATTAGTGCTTCTCTTTCAATCTGTGGAATAATTGCATAAGCAAGATTTATGTTTAAAAATAGAAGCAATAAAAGAGGGCTTAGAAAACTTAAAATATTTTTCTCCATTCTTTATTCTCCTTTTCAAAAGAATTGTTTACCAAATAAAAAACCAGGATCGTCTTAACAGAAACCGTGGTAAAGGAAATCATGCAAATAAAAAAATAATTTCAATTGATCGGCGAGGTCTGAACAGAGTTGATTGTGAAGATTGATTACAGTCTTATTTGTTTAGCAAAGCTGAGATAATTTGTCAATCAGGGAAACCCTGATTTTTTTCTAATTATTAATAATATGGAACTAAGGCGAATTGATCTTACTATTCCATTATATTGGCCTCGGACCGGAATGAACTTTCCTTTTACGGGGACAGAACCATTTGTGCCACCCTAGGGCTTAAGGAAGACGATTATATTTTTGCCCGGAGCAGCTTGATCCATAAAGATCTTGTCATGTATGACGGCACCTTGTTCCAAGTCCTTTCATTGCCAAAACCGGTTGCCAAAAACGATTCCCTTTGCATCTCCTTTGTAACCAGAAACTGATATAGATCGCTTATTAGAGCAGATTTTGGTCCAGGCCTCGGAAAAGATTTTTTTAAAATCTGCCAAAATATGATGTATATAAAAATCATTGCGGAAGAATGGCTTATAGTGCTGTTTCTGGCTCAGTTTAACCTAAATTTTAAAACTATCGAAAGAAAATAAAAAAACAGAAACATTTCTGATCCTGCTCATATTTTTTGACTAATAACTATCTTGGTTTACAACGTCTATCAAAACCAGATCTTCGGTCTTTACCGAATCTTCTTTTAGGAGAATGCTCTGTATATAAAAAATCCATTTATCATTCCCTAAACGCCTGCCGTTATTGTCCATTCTCTTTTAATTTTTTAAGTGCGCAAAGTTTAACTGCTCATTTTCTATAGGAGGGTGAACTTCAAATTCCTTCATTTTGTAAAGTAACGCCTTGTAACTAATTTTGAGAATTTGTGCAGCACGGGATCTGTTCCAACCAACTTTCTCCAGAACAAAAATAATAATTTCTTTTTCGACTCTGCCAGAAGCAATTTTTTTAATCTTTTTTAATGATATATCTTCAAATAACTTGTCAGAACTTGTAGATATATCGATAAATTGTGATAGGACTCTTGTAGAATCTTTTACACTCGACTTTGCGCCTTTGATGTTCCCTTCTTCTTGGATATTAAGTCTTGTTTCCGAGCACTCCCTTGGCAATTCTTCAAGGACTTTTTCCCATGAGTTGAAAACCATTTGTTTCTCTATACTATTTTTAAGCTGGCGAACATTTCCTGGCCATGGATAATTGCAGAGTTTGGTAAGTGTCTGTGAGTCCGGTTCATTGTATTGACTTTGGGGGTATTTTAATTTGTTAGATTTGTGAAAATATTCAATAAGAGGTGGAATATCTTCTTTCCTCTTCCGCAGAGGAGGAATGGGAATATTGATAATATTCAACCGATAAAAAAGGTCTTCCCGAAAGGTTCTATTTTTGATTTTCTCTTCGAGATCCTGATTCGTTGCCGCTATCACCCAGACATCGGATTTAAACTCCCGATCCGATCCAAGGGGCGAAAATTCACCACTTTGAAGCACATGGAGCATTTTTGATTGTAATAGTATTGGCATATCACCGATTTCATCAAGGAAAAGAACACCTTTGTCAGCCGTTTGGAATTTACCAGGCCGGTTTTTATCAGCTCCAGTGAAAGCCCCTTTCTTATATCCAAAGAGTTCGCTTTCAAGAAGAGTTTCAGGCAGTGCAGCACAATTTATTTTTACAAAGTTTTTTGTAGCTCTGGTAGATTCGGCATAAAGTTTTTGAGCAACGACTTCCTTACCAACACCGGTTTCACCCGTTATTAATACATTCAAACCTGTATTGGCTACATGTTTAATAAGTTCATTTATTTTTATTATTGATTTACTGATTCCGATTAAGGGCGTAATCATAATTTAATTGCCTTTCAATATTTCGATGAATGAAGTGATTTCATGAAACTCCGTAATGATATTTGATTATCTCAGTCTGATAAAATAGTATTCACATGCTAATAAAATTGCAGTTGTACAAATCCATTGCAGTTGTGGCATGTCATGGCCAAACTTGAAACATTTCCCTTAAAGAGCAGTTTATCACAGTTAGGGCAGCGGTATACCGTAAGCTCCTTATCCCCAGTAATAGAATCTCTATTTATGATACTCCAGCATTGATGACAGATACCCTCATAAAGATCTATAAATTCCCTATTGCATTGTTGGCAAATGTTTTTCACGTATTGTTTTTGACCGGTTATAGAATTTTGCAATATTTCTATCCCTGAAAGGTGTCAAAGGTTATTTTTACATTGATGAACATCAGTAATTCAATTTCTGTACAGTCACCAAAAAATCTTTTTTTTGCGGGTGTCATTCAACTATTTCCAGGATGGCAGTTTTATTTTCTTTTGCAGATGCGCAGGACAAAATAGTTCGCATGGCCTCGGCTGTCCTGCCTTTTTTGCCAATGACTTTCCCAGTATCATCTTTTGCAACTCGTAATTCCAGGATAAGAGCATTTTGTGCTGATATCTCCTGAACAGAAACCTGATCTGCCTTATCAACCAGAGCTTGGGCAATGTGCTTAATCAAATTCTTCATAACATTTCTCCATTTTACAAGTAGACGTATAGAATAAAATGCAATCAGTTCAACAAGAGAAGCCAATAAGGTTCTTTTAAAATAAAACGGATGGACCTCGGTCAGGAAATTGTTATCCTGGCGATAAAACCCATCACTTATTTCCCAATATTGACCAGAAATATCGGTTTCTGATCTGGATATCATACGAACTCCATTCCGAGGATCTCACCCAGCAACCTCGCCGCTCTGCTGAACTTCGCCTTTCACATTTTCGCCGTTTTGACTTTCCATGACTAATGTCCAGTTGCCTGCGGTTTATATTGCTTCTGCGATCAATGCCTAACCTGGATACTTTCATCGGATTCTTAGCCTTTCTAAATAGTCGGGATGAAAATATATGCAATTTCTCTTGGATTTATACATTGGTATCATCTTAAAAACTCAATTTCAATCAGAAAAACCCTTAGTTTGCATAAAAAATGAATTTTTTTTAATAGACTGAAATATTAGGAAGTTTTTTCATAAACAACACGATAAATGAATAGATATAATCTAATTTCTCGATGGAAACATGGTATCAAAAATCTTTTAATTTTCAGATTTGAAATTATACTATATGGGAAAAATCAAAATCAATAGAGCCAAAATATCATTCAACATAATTGGAGAGTAACCAGATTTTGGTCCAGGCCCCGGAAAATAATTGTTCAGAAACGGCAAAATGTTTTTGATATATTGAGTTGAATGCAAAAGAATGCTTTATGATGGCGGGTCTGGTTCATATAATTGAACGCCTTGAGGTCTTCTCACGTTTCTTTTTCCAGGCGTAAGCAAAGGGCTCCATTGTCAACCGAGCTTCCCACAAAAACATTGATAGTAATGCACGTCGAAATAGAAACCTGCTGGTAACAGAGGAAGTTGGCTCGAAGCCCATTACTATCTGATATCATGATAACGAGAATGAAAGACAATCTTATTTCAACACAAACGCCTGAAATTGTCATGAAATATCTTGGCTAATTATTTTGCAATATAGGGGTGGGGAGCATATAATCAACCGCTCTTAAAAGCAGAGCTGCCACCCGAATTCAGCTGCAAAGCCATCCAAATCCTCCGCGAGAAAGGAGTCTATGAAATTTTCCAAATCGGCACCGTCTATGTCGCCATCGCCATCGAAATCATATTCAGGCACGTGTTGAGCCGGCAGACAATCTTCGCACTCAAGATTTTTCCATTTCATTGGATTCTTGGGAGTTCTAATCATTCTATCAATCCATTCGACGAAAGGAATACCCTCTGCCGAATCCTCGGTATAAAATTTGGGAGACATCAAGACCGTATGATCAGTGCCAGCCGCTATGTAGTAACGGTAATTGGGAGATACCGCTGCTGTCTCATAGGCGTAATCAAGCATAGTAAGATGCCAAACACAAGCTTCCTCCGCCAGTTTTGTCGGGTCATTCCACATAGGTGGACTGTATATATTTAACATTACGTTGTAGAAAAAAATCTGTGTTTCATCAAAGGCCGTAGTATACTGAGCGAGTTGGCTCAATGGATATTCGGCAGCAATATCTGTGTACATATCTTGTACTGTCATGTCTGAATTGTAGCCATCTGGAAAAATCCAATTCGGCATTTGAACATCCCAATTATAAATACCTTCAAAAGGGAAAGTCCCACCCATGACTCCATTACCAGCATCACCCAGAAGGTAGGCTTTTGATTTGGGGAAGGCCTCTTTTATATATGGAAAAGCCATGGTCGCCCCATAACTACCGGCACTGGAACCGGTGACAAAGACTTTATTTAGTTTGCCAGTATTTTTTTCCAAATATTTTAATACGGCTTGAAAATTTACAAACCCGCGATGCTGGATGGTTTCAGAAATTTCCTCACCGGTATCAGGATTCTTAACAACATAATCATGATCATTTGCGCCCCAAAATAGGTCGCCGGTACAGTACGGAATATATACAAACCCCCAATCTTTAAATGGATTATTCTTCTTAGTTTGATCAAATATTCCCATTCCCTTGTTATCTTTGGAAAACATCCATAATTTTTCGGACTGAAACTGAGTATATGTGGGAGCAACAATACAGTTCATGGTGTCCCAGCATGCGCCGCCTCCCTGAAAAAAGATGACCAGCTTTTTCTTCCCACTTTTCTTCCCCTTTTTTACAAAGAAAGTGAACTCATCGTCAGGGGTGCCAGGGGCGCCTGAGCAGGCTGGTGTAAGTCCATCCATTTCAAATCCATAATCTGCAGGGTTTATCTCCGTCCATTCCCTGGGCAGACCGTCGGCAAAGGCGATAGAAACAATTACTATAGAATACATGATAAAAAGACAGACCGCAAAAAATTTGAAACGTTTCATTTTTTTCTCCTTTTAACAACGATAATTAATAAAAAACCGGATTACCTTAACCCATCTTTTTGAGTGAAAATTGAAAGTTATTATAATTACAGACTGTTGCATTTTTAAGGGGTTTGTTATGGCACTACTTTTGTTTATTACTTTCTTGACCATCTCGCCTGGGTGAGAACATATCTCTAAGGCAGAATAAATTTCCTGTTTCCGTCCCTGCTTCTCAACAGGTTTGGCTTTGTCATGAATTTTTAATGTTTTACAATCCCTTAGTAAATTTAAATGGGTTCGTCAATAAATAAAAATCCTATTTTTTAAAAAAAAATGTTCCGGATACAACAGTTGGTTTTCAATAGCTTTTCATTCAATTATATTTGCGTCAAGATATGCCCGGAACATCGGGAAAGGAGGGAATCAACTCTTTGAAATTTGTTATTGTTACCCAGTGGGTGTGAATCCCACTTGATTAAAGCTTAGTCAGCAGATCAATAGGAAGGTCCGAGGGTAAACCTGAATGTGGCCGTCACCTTTTCACAACCGCCATCCAGCACAGTCAGCCTTCTGATGGGTATCGACCTGGATCAGAACCCTGCCACCACCGGCGGTAATATGTCGCTTCCCGGCACAGAAGCCATGCTCAGCCTAGTGTATCAGACCTTTTATTCGGTGGTCACCCTGGAAAACGAAACCGGCAGGCATACGTTGGCCAGCGCCGTCTTGAACAGCAATACACTCACCTATTCTATCCCCCTCTCTCTGCTGAACAACGATACGGCCATGGACCTGTTCTGGGCCATCGACCATGCGGTGGGTCCTACCGCCGACCATGGGAATTGACCACCAGTTGCGCCTACAGATCGATGACCTGGCTGGCATCGTTCCCGAGTTACGCAAGGATGCTGGTGACGCCGAGCCGGAAACTTTTCCCATGGGGTTGCCAAGCAACGACATGTTCATGCGATTAGACGACAACCGAATCATCTTGAAAATTCCGCTGGTCTACCTGAACAACAGCGACGGGGCTGGTGCCCTCGCCGTGACCAATCTCAACACCCGGGAAATTCTCACCGGTACCATCGACCGACTGCCGGACAGCGGCGCATGGGACCTGTCGAAGGATTCCCTGCTGCCTTTCCAGACTTGCTTGGCAGCCTCCCGGGAGGTGGATGATCCCGACGATGACACCCCGGGTGGATTCTATACAGACAACAATGAACTGGTACACGCCTCCATTTGTCTGGGGGATCAGGCACTGCTGTTTGCAATCGACTATAAAAGTTATTCATTGACCAGCGACGGCGCAACCCTGATCTATCTGGATACGGATCACAATCCCGATACCGGATCGTCTGTTACCAACCTGGCCGGTGATACCACCATCGGTGCCGAATATGTGCTGTGCAGCTATTGGGATTACAACGACCTGAAGCAGATGACCCATTTGTATCGTACCGTGCCGCCGGAATCGGTGATAACCTTCCACCAGTCGGCAACTCCCACCCTGGCCAACCGGCTTTTTCTGACCCTGCCCCTGGAAAGTATCAGCTTGCCTGCCGGGCCCGTGGACATCCTGGTGCGCACAGCCAGTTGGGGCGGCGGCAATGGAATATTGCTGCCCAACGATGATCTTCCCGACAGCGGAGTTATGATCGTGGCCACGATGCCGGGCGATTTTGCCGGTGATCTGGATGCAGACGGTGATGTGGATGGTGCGGATCTGGTGACCTTTATACAGGGGTTTGGAGGTACTGGTTTTAATGCCTCCGACCTTGAAGATTTTTTAACAGCATTTGGGAGGAATGACGGTTCCAGCTAAATTGGAGACCTGCCTAACCGCACAGGTCACAAATTTTTAACCTAGGTTAGAAATGGACCCGGGCAGGCCGCCCGGGTCCAGAATGGATATAAAATTTAAGGCATGCAAGCAGCAGAGCCGAATTCGTCAGCCATCCGATTCAGGTCATCCCCGTCCACGTCTCCGTCATTATCCAGATCGGCAAGGCATTGTTTAAGTTCCAGAAAGTAATGATCGTTGAACTCTTTACTGATGATGTAATGGTATCCGTCTGTGGTCCGTGAATACACCCTGAGCCGGAACTGATAGGCGCACCGCCGCCAGGGATCCAGGCTGGTTGCATCAGCCGAATTGTACTGGGCCTCCTGAATTCCGTACCAAAAAGGCGGCTTGTAAAATGCCGGCGGGTAAGCTGCGCTTTTAATGACGCCTGCATATTTGTTCTTTCCGTAGAGTGCGTCCAGAACATAATTTTTCAGGTATCCGTTGGGGTGTCGGGCCGTGATGGTGAATCTTAAATTTTCCTGGTCATGGGTCAGATAAATCATGCCGCATTCAGGGATTTCACCGTCTGAACCCGGATCATAAAACGGGCTTGACGGGTCGTATTTAACATGATGAATCTGAGCATCTACAGGGCTGTTGTCCACGATAATGGTGAGATGGTCCAGATCATTGGCTGGCAGTCTCAACCGATTCAAATATCCATTATAGGCCCTGTAGACCAGGGTATATTTTCCGTTGGGCCACAACCGGGTGTTCCAGATCATGCGCAAGTCAATGTGACTCCAGAATCCACTGGTGGTCAGTTGATAAAGGCTTGGGATTCCGCTTATTTCTTTAGGCCCGAGGTTAACATATTGATGACTTACGGTGCCGTCAGGGTTGATGGTATATCTCACCTTCCCCAAGGGATCGTTCAGGGGAACATAAGTTGTGGGCTTATTCCTGCCTACCCACTCGCCCACCAGGATCTGATAATAGGCCACATTGTCGCTTTGCCCGAACAATCCGTGGAGCCATAAATTCCCGCCAAAGGGGGAGTCTTTGTATTTTGGAATCCGAAAAATGGCTGCGGCCTTATCAGATACATTGGCCAGGCCAAAGGACGGATCCCCATCATCCTGGGTGATTTCCGAAGTTGGGATTTTGCCGACACTTGTGAATATAAACCCGGAGCCCGTGTGAAATCCGTCCCCGTATCCTGGACCGGCCACGCCTCCATAAGCGCCAATGTCGTTGACAGTACCGTCCTGGTCAATGTACTGGGGGCCTGGATTTCCCGCATCAATACAGGGGGAAGTCAGGGCCAGGTGATAGTTGCTGTCTGTATACTGTGGATTTTCCGAAATATCCCCGGGACCCGGAACCGAGGAATATCCATAATTTTCCCAATTGTCCCAAATATTGTTATAAGACAATTTCGGGGTGGCCAAATAGGGAGATATTCCAAATTTATGTCCGGTGATGACATTGTTCATGATTATGGGTGAGGCTTCTGTATAAGCCCCCTGGGGTTCCGTATAAATTCCAGCACAAAATTCGCTCCCTGAAGCCGGGATATTATCGGCAATGGTGTTGTTGATGACCAGGCTGTTCACCACGGAATAATCTGCATCGGCAATCAGGGAAACCCCCATATGGTAATTGGCGGTGACCACATTATTGGCAATGATGGAGGTGCAGTCCCAACTGCTGATTCCCACGAAACCGCCAGTGACCCTGAACCCGCTGATCATGCTGCCTTCGGCCATTAAGACTGCGGGTGACCCGGATCCTGTCCCTGAATAGGTCCCGTGAATGGTGGTCTGTTCCGGTCCGCTCCCGAACAAAAGCACCTGAGGCGTTAAAACAACATCTTCATAATACGTCCCTGGAAGTACCTGGATGGTATCTCCGGAAGATGCGGCAGCCATGGCCGAGGCAATGGTTGTATAATTAGGTGCTGCCCCGCCGCTGCCGACTGTACGGATTGCTGCCAGGGTTTCTGTTCCGAGCAAAAAAACAGAAGCCAGGATAGCAAGAATCCCCAAATAAAAATTAAAGTGTTTTGTTTTCATGATGTCCTCCTTGGTCTGATGTATTGATATGGCGGTTTAATCCGATTGCCACTTTTTCGACATCAAAATCTTACAACGCGGTCAGGAGAGAGAAGAAGCCGCCCTTGATCCATGAATACTCTTTTTAGCCAAATTCGCACATGACTTTTGATCCTAGACCGGCCATTGGCCATTGTCAATGTTTCTTGTCCGACGTATTCAAACGATAACCCTTTGTCCCAGGCAAGGGCCTGGATTCCGCCGATATCGCTTCCAGGTTTCGCGCCTTTTAAAAAAGATGACAGTGTTGGCGGAACAAAATTTTCCGTCCCTGTCTCCTCAACCTGTTTCGCTTTGTTTCTTAACATTTCATTTTATTCAGTTAAAGCGATATTCATATCCATTTTGCGAGCATGAGGTAAAAAATTATTTTTCTTTTTTTTCATTTCTATGTACTAATTTTCTTTACCATAAGACGCCTCTGAACATTCAGCACATGCTGTGTCTACCCCTTCACATGCAGATCCGCTTTTTCATTCGAATGGTTCGGCTGTTTATCTTTATGTAAGAGGTTGAACTTCAAATTCTTTTATTTTGTAAAGTAACGCCTTGTAACTAATCTCCAGAATTTTTGCAGCACGGGATTTGTTCCAACCAACCTTCTCCAGAACAAAAGCAATAACTTCTTTTTCCACTCTACCAGAAGCAAGTTTTTTAATCTTTTTTAATGAGATATCTTCAAATAGTTTGTCAGAACTTGTAGAAATATCTATAAATTGCGATATGATTCTTGTAGAATCGTCTACAACAGGCTTTGCGCCTTTGCTTTGCCCTTCTTTTTGGATAGTAAGGTTTGTTTCCGGACACTCCCTTGGCAGTTCTTCAAGAATTTTTTCCCATGAATTGTAAACCAACTGCATTTTCATACAATTTTTAAGCTGGCGAACATTTCCAGGCCACGGGTAATCGCAAAGCCGGGTAAGGGTCTGTGAATCAGGCATACTGCATTGACTTTGAGGGTGATTCAATTGGTTTGATCTGTAGAAATATTCAATTAGAGACGGGATATCCTCTTTCCTTTTCCGCAGAGGAGGAATGTGAATATTGATAATATTCAACCG
This sequence comes from Desulfoconvexum algidum, assembly GCF_055382125.1. Classification (NCBI taxonomy): domain Bacteria; kingdom Pseudomonadati; phylum Thermodesulfobacteriota; class Desulfobacteria; order Desulfobacterales; family Desulfobacteraceae; genus Desulfoconvexum; species Desulfoconvexum algidum. The sequence continues at coordinate 3,725,750 of NZ_AP042394.1, forward strand.
ATAAAAAAGGTCTTCCCGAAAGGTTCTATTCTTTATTTTCTCTTCGAGATTCTGGTTTGTCGCTGCAATCACCCAGACATCTGATTTATGCTCCTGATCCGATCCAAGGGGGGAAAATTCACCGCTTTGAAGCACATGGAGTATTTTTGATTGCAATAGTATTGGCATATCACCGATTTCATCAAGGAAAAGAACCCCTTTGTCAGCCGTTTTAAATCTACCAAGCCGATTTTTATCAGCTCCAGTGAAAGCGCCTTTCTCATATCCAAATAGTTCGCTTTCAAGCAGGGTTTCAGGCAGTGCAGCGCAATTTATGGTTACAAATTTTTTTGCAGCCCTGTTGGAATTTGCATAAAGATTTTGCGCAATGACTTCCTTACCGACACCCGTTTCACCAGTTATTAATACATTCAGACCTGTATTAGCTACATTATTAATCAATTCAGTTATTTTTATTATTGATTTGCTAATTCCGATTAAGGGCGTCGTCATAATCTCATTGCCTTCCAATATCTTGGTGAATGAATGGTTTCACAGCGCCTTGTATAGTAAATAGGCTCGTGATTTTCCGATCCTGCATCGTCACAAGTTTGTTTTTTACGTAAATTATATTTTTAGTAAGCCCGCAGTGACTTGTCAATCAGGGAAACCCTTAGTTTTGATAAAAAGACAGGATAAACTTGAGTTTTCGAAAAATGGCTATAAACATTCTAAACACAATATGAGATGATTAAGTGGCGTACTATAATCAAACATTTTTTTGTGAGTTAATTATGACCATGAAAATTCCATGCGCCAAACGTCTCCCGTTCATTGTCACTGGTTTGTCATTTTTGCAGCCAGCTCTTACAAATATTCAATTTAGTAATCTTACTTTAATAGCGACTGCATTGGTACTGGGAGCTCAATGTCATAAAGTTAAGATTGTTAAATAAGCTTTTGATTTTATAGGTTTTTATGGTATAATAGTGAATGTTATTGGAGCGTCTAACATCATAAAAATAAGGAGAAAAAATGTCAAAAAAATTAAAAGAAAATACAATAGTTGGCATGGAAGCTGCATTTCAAGACATGTGCCGAGTTGATCAAATTTCTCAAAAAAATTCTATATTCTCAAGATTTTGTTAATCGACACAAAAGATCTCCAAAAGACTTTATACGCCATCGACTACTCACCTTTCAAATGCTTTTTCTTTATTTCATAAACTTGCCGAAAGGATCATATCAAGATGAGTTAGACCATTTTTTTAAGGCTTTGTTCAAATTAGATGTCGCTGTTGCTGTGGTCTCCAAAATGGCATTATGTCTTGCACGTAGGAAGCTTGAATATTCTGCTTTTGTTGAACTCAACCAGCACCTGATCGAATTTTTCTACAAACATTTCAAAATTATCAAGACATGGCACGGATTCAATCTCTTAGGGGTAGATGGTACGACTCTCAAATTATTTAAATATAACGATATCAGAGATCATTTCGGAGTGATGAAACCAAATAAAGGCCCCGAGGTTCCAATGGCACGCGTATCTCAAATGTTTGATGTCCTAAATAAATTAACTATTGATGCCATTATCAGCCCCTATCATGTCGGTGAAAGAGAATTATTACACCAACACATGCTTAATTTGATGCCAAACGATTTGTTACTCTTGGATCGGGGATATCCTGCATATTGGGTTTTTAATCTGATAATATCGCGTGGTGGAAATTTTTGTGCCAGGATTTCCAAACAATGGAAAATAGTAAAAAACTTTATCGAATCCGGATCAAACGAAACTATTGTAAATCTTCATGCCTCGTATCAATCAAAAAAAGAATGCCTGGAGATGGGGCTTGATATATTGCCTTTACGTTTACGTCTCATCCGTGTTGAGCTTGAAACCGGCCAAATTGAAGTTCTTATCACATCACTAACCGATGAAAAAAAATTTCCCCAAGAAATATTCAAAAATTTGTATCATCTGCGCTGGCCGGTAGAAGTTGATTATTTATTTATGAAGGAGCGCATTCAAGTTGGAAACTTCTCAGGGGAATCTTCACTATCGGTTTATCAAGATTTCCATTCAAAGGTCTTCACTAAAAATCTTATTTGGGTTCTTGCTTCACCAGCCCAAGACTCTGTTGAAAAAACAAGGGAAGAAGACAAGCAGGAACGACAATTAAATATGACTCAAGCCATTTCAAAATCCAAAGATACACTATTTTTACTTTTCAAAAGACCTGCTGAAAAAATAGTGCAGTTAATTCAACAAATTTATGCGGTTTTCATATTTGCGACTGAACCCATACGGCCAGGACGGAAATTCGAACGAAATCACAAAGTGAATAAGCGTGAGCATTACATGAATTATAAACCTTGCCGTTAAGTTTATGACATTGACTGGGAGCTAAGTTCAATCTTACTGAAATAAGCCGTATGTGGTTGAAGGAAAAAAGTGTAAGTACCCTTTCATATTTGTTATCAGATGCTAAATTTTATATCACTGAAATGGGAATTCTTTATGTAGCCCAGCTGAATAGCCGAGAAACATCTGGATATCTTCACTGAGAAATTGGACAAAATTATTGTAAATGGTATCGCTTTCTGAACTGATCAGAATAATACCTGAGAGTATATCCGGATTTCCCACATCTTCTATGAAGGTTTTGGCGCTTCCGGAAACCTGTGTCATCCATATGAAAAAGAATATGTAAAAAATATAAAATTTTCGCATTTCACCTCTCTGATGGAAAAATTAATCAATCGTTCACACTATTAATGTTATTTCAATATATTATGTGAGTATTTACAAAAAATATACCGTTATAATAGAGCCTGGCAATCACTACCCATCGATAATTACACCATTTTGCAGATTTCAAAAAAATCAACGGTTTTAATCGGGCATTCACTATCTGAAAAGACTGCCTTTAGTTTTTACTCTTGGCGCCCGAAATCACCCGCCAACTCTGAAAGTTTTTCCAAGGCACCATTAATGGTAAACGCCTTGAGATCAAGTCCATCCACGTCATTGTCCAGGTCGAAATCTGCATACACACCTGAAATTTGTACAACAATACCGGTGATGGGTGATTTGGGACCCCAACCCTGGCTGTTGGCAGCCTGCACACTAAAATAATAGGATCCATTTTGCAGGCTGAACTGGTATTGATCTGCACTTGGAGGCAGAGAATCAGCTGCCACTTGCCAGACAATAAGTTCAGCACCGCTGATGGCAATATCATCTATCCATATACCACCATAGGGAGAGCCCCAGTAGCTGCCAGTCTCGAAGTCAGATCGAAACCGGATCAAAAGATCTTCAGGTTGATCGGCAAGATCAATTTCGACCTCAAGCCATCCCTGGTCCCATTCTGTGTCTGTCACATCGAAACGTGTGACCCAGGTCTCACCATTATCAGCCGATGTCTGTAAAAGGAGACGGGCATCGAGCAACACGGCTTTGTACCGGAAACTCAGCGTGGTATCTGCATTTGCCCTGACCGATTCAGCCAGGTTCAGGTCAAGGTTTCCCAAAATATCCGGCGGTAAAAAAAATCCATTTCCTGAATATCCTTCACCTGAAGCCACCTCCCAGTGAGAAGACCCCGTCCAATCGGTGAGATCGTCACAGGAATCGAAAAATTCCTCGGCCTCATATTGGCCTTTAAGGATCTGAAATTGTATTACCTCTGTCCGCCTGACAGCAGGAAAACTCCAGATGATATCTATTTCACCGTCTGTATCGATTTGATCAGAAAATTCCTCAAGCAGAGGTAAAAATTGTGGTCGGATATTAAAAAGACCGGATAAAAGCGAACGTGTTCCCGAACCGGAAGAAGAGTCAATAAGAACCTCTGTCAGTTTATACCAGCCATTATTTAATCCGCCCCAGCCATAATTGATATGATAGTAGCCTTCACCGTCTTCCTCATCGAGCCCGTCCACCACGACAGCGTGTCCCGGATAAGTTGTCACTACTACCTGTTGTGCAATTATATTATTACGCACAGCAGCATCAAAGGCGGCCTCATCGTCACTGCGGTTAATAAAGCTGCCGGCCTCATAATAAAAATGAGAATTCAAAGACGAATTCAAATCAACGATTGAAGCACTGGAACCATTGTGGTCATAATTTATTTCAATGGCGACACCTAATTCATAGAGAAGCTCTGACACCGCATCGACATTCTCCTGCGATTCCTCATACCATGGATTATAGGCATCCAGCATGGCTGCCCAGTCGTAGGGATCAGAAAAACCAGCCGCCAGAAAAGTGTCCACGCCCTCTATCTCATCAAAATAGGAATGGGAGCCTGTCCCCCGGGTCGGCCAGTTGTAATATTTCATCAACTGACCTCCAGCTGTGGCCACACATCCGGTCGGCATCCGGCCGTAATAATAGGTGGATGCCTGGGAGTCCGTGGGACACAGCGCGTTATAATGACGATTCTGATTCCAGGTCGTGGTCATAAAAGGACCAATAAGGGGACTGTCACTGGCTGCCTTGACAATGAGATTTTCTAAACTGTTTTCCTGGGTAAGCAATTTCTGCCAAAGCAGTTGATTTTTTGAACCAGTGTTATTTTGGGGGGTCCCCCCTGCCACCCCCTTGCTTACTATTTCTGCCAAAGCCCGGCGGCACTGGTCCAGATCACCCAACAACAGGGTTCTGAATGCATTATCAGGATGATCAAGAAGATTGAGATCGCTTTTCGCACTGAACGTAATCACCGGGAAGATAAGATCGTTGCCTGAGATGATTAGATATCCTTTGGGAGAAAGATTTACATGGAAGGCCAAGGGGTTGTTTTGCTGATCCTTAGCAATTTCGGATACGGTTTCCACACGATACGTGTTCCCTTTGTCTGCTTCATGCTGAAAGATTTTATTTCGGTCCAACCAGTTCTGGGCTGCCTGCCGGACCTGTGTTTTATCCATCTGGGCTGCATGCAGTTCAATTGCCAGGCAAAAAATTGCCAGAAAAAATAACATTTGTTTCAGAAACCTGCTCATTTTATCCTCCATTTTTAAATACTGTCTCCCGTGCTCTATTGAATCATCAGAAAAACCGCCAAAAAGCAAGGCCCTTCTTTAAAAATAAACAGGCTGCCAACCACAAACGTCCAAGCGGCGGCCTGAAACCATTCCACGAATGAGAATTCAGACACATATTCTCTAAACTAATTTGCTGGTTGATATGGGTCTGGAGTTCCAAGCAGGATATGTTCGCAACGAAGTTGCCTGGGTGACCTCTGAAAATAATAGGCAATTTTTATCAAAACTAAGGGTTTCCCCGATTGAATTTATTTTTTTGATTTGATATCAATATTGTATTCCTGAAAAAAATTGCACATATTTTTTATCCTGTCATACAAGGTGGTTAAGAGCCATATGAACTTATTAAGGTCAAATATTGATCCCAGAAGCAATATAAATCGCAGACAACTCAACATTGATTCTGAAAAGCCGGAACAACGAAAATATGAAAGACGGATTTCAGGAGAGCGGCGTGGTTGTTGGGTGAGATCCTCGGAATGGAGTTCATTTGATCTCCAGCTTAGAAACCGATATTTTTGGTCAATATTGAAAATGTAAATAAGTGGTTTTATATTCCGAATATATAACCTCTGGATTGTGGTCCATTTGTTTTTATTTTAAAGGAATCTTATGAAAAAGAAACGATTTTTAACATTTATCCTATCGGTCCTGTTTTTGGCCGCGACGGCTCAGGCAGCAACGTATACGGTGCCTGATGATTATTCAAGCATCCAGGCTGCAATTAATGATGCCGGTTACGGTGATACGATACTTGTGGAACCCGGCACCTATAATGAAAATCTTGTATTGAAAAGCGGCGTAGATATTCTTGGGGCCGGGTTTGAGACCACCATCATTAAAGGCGGCCATTTGTCCAACGTTATTTCTGCATCTAATGTGGACAATGCTGTTTTTGACGGATTCGCAATTACCGACAGCAGGCAGGACAGCGGTTATGCCGGGATAAGAATAAGCGGCGGCAGTCTGGCGATCAGCAACAACCTGGTCACCAACAACATCAGCGGTATACGCATCACCGGTGGATCCTCAGCTATTATCAGAAACAACATCATCACCATTAACGGTATCTCGGGCGGCACTCTGGATTATGGGATCATCAGTCTTAATTCCACGCCGCTGATCACCAATAATATTGTTTCCCGGACCAACGGTACCGGCATATACATCGGCTGGCTGGATTCACTGGGGACCCAAATTGTCAATAATACCATTGTTGATAATGATGACGATGGGATCTGGTGTTATAAATCTGCACCGACCATAAAAAATAATATTATTGTCGACAATTCATTCGGCATCGCCGCCTCTCACGACCCATTGGCTGTACCTAAAATATCTTACAATGACGTCTGGAACAATTCAGATAATTATAATTCACAATCAGGCGGTGTATCTGCTCCAGGGACTGGGGATATATCCTTAGATCCGCTGCTCATTCCGCCTGCCTCAAATTTTATCCGGGGATATTATCTGAATGAAGAATCGCCCTGCATTGATTCCGGAGATCCTAATCCCATCTACAATGACATTGATGGCAGCAGAAACGACATGGGAGCTTACGGCGGCATGGACGGATTGCCGAACCCTGGTTTTTCAAGTGTAGAGAGCGGTTTTGTATTTACGACGGTGGGCAAGATTCCAGTTTCAGAAATTTCCCAGACAACCGGAAATCAGGGCGGATTGGCCAATGTCTCACCGGAAGCGGCAACGGACCTGCATATCTACCCCTACGCGGATGCCCCTTTTGGTGGTAAATTGTGGATCAGCGGCCTGTTCGGTCCCCTTGACGATGATGTTCGATACTACCGGATAAAGGTGGGCAGATGGTCTCCGTTTAAAATACAGTATCAACCCCTTGAAAATGCACTGACCAAGGTGTTTTATACCGTTAATACAGACGGCATCGTTACCGCTTCCCGGGAGACCATCGGCCCTTTGAAAAACTGGAAAAATCTCAAAGGTTTTTACAAAAGAACCGACAGCGGATACTGGGCTCACAGGGATTTAAAAATCGTCTGGGATACAAGCTGGTTCGAAAATGGGCTGTATTCACTGACCTATGAAGCATACGACAGTGCATTAAATCTTGTCTCATTAGACCCAAATGCTCAGTCGCGTATTATCCTGAGAATTGACAATACACCTGTGGAGGCTAACATTCATAATGTGAAATACGATGACGGAACCATTATTCCTGAGTGCGGTATCATCAATCTGGCCGACAGTCTAGAAAATCTGCAGTTTTACGTGACAGCCTTGCACCCCAACGGATTCCTTAGAAACTACAAACTTTCCGTTTTGTATGGCAAAAACAAGGATGCAGGATATGTTGATGCGGATCAGTATGTTGGATCAAATGACGGAAGCCCTCCCGTTTGGAAAGGCATCAATAAAACACTTGATTCCTGGCCAGCCATGAAAGCCGGACATCTTGATCCATGGAAGGACCCCGGCTGTGCCTACCAATTCCATTTGCGGGCCTGGGCCCGGACCACGGATGGTTATACCCACATCCGTTCTGCAACCTTCGATGACCATTACTACATCCAGATCAATTCGCAGAACAGCTGCAGTGCAGATATTGACAATGACGGCACAGTCGATGGAGCAGATTTGATTATTTTTGCGGATGAATATGGAAGCACCGGCAGTCGGTAAACAAATCAGCACACTATTATGACAAACCAGTGATTTTGGCCGAGCCTTTTGTCGCGATTTTCAGAAGGCGCAAATAAACAGCAACCCGCATTTATCATACAATCGGGAAAGAACCTGACCAACAGGGTTCTTTCCCAGGCCCCTACAAGACCACATTTCACAACCATTGCAGATTTCATCTCCAATCAAACGGCTTTATTTCATCTGCGGTCCTTAGTCATGTTTAATCCAGACAATCCCTTTTCCCAAATTCGGCTGCAAATACTGAATCCGGAGCAAAAGCCGATCCCAAACAACCCGACAACCCGACCCATTTTTTTTTACTTGCCTTTTTTGCTAAGTCGGGGGTCAGGGGCTATAATCCTGCCTGGCCAAAGTTATCGGCCAGATCCTCCAGGGTGATCCGCCGTCAGCCGTCTGCCGGATGTAGGCGGCAATGTCCTGACCGTCCACATCCTGATCCATTGTAAAATCTCCTTTGGCCGCAGTGGAACGGGCCAGTTGGTAAATGAAAAAATGGCTCAGCTCAATTTCTATCCGCTTGTGAACATAATCCACTATTTTATTGCCTTCCACCTTTTCCCATTTAAACGTATCAGTATTCAAGGTGAATACATCCAGTTCCGACGCATCGAAAGCCCCGGCAGCGTCAAGATCCTGGTCCGTATATTCTACCTGAAGGGTAGCCGGCTCATTGAACAAGGACCCTTCAGGACCTAAATGAATGGGGATATTGATACCAGTCAAAACCTGGGGCATGGGAACCACCTCGGCGGGAAGCTCACTGACGCTCATCAGGCTGTATTCGCTCAAAGAACCGCTCGGGATTTCGATCCCGACAAAATTGAAACCTGAAGTTTCATTTGCGACGGAAATATTGCCGCCCTGCGGTGAAATAATGTGTTCTGCCACCGTTGCCACCGAATAGGGATAAGCCTCAAGGCTCAGATCAATATTCGGGGTGGTCTGGGGCATGACCACTTCAGCCTCCCGGCACTGCATGGCATACCCACTGGTCACGGCCTTGACCACATATTTGCCCGAGGGCAACCCCTCAATGGTATAGGTCCCATCCGATTCTGAAATAGTTCCCAGGATCGACAAAAATAGAATATTCCCCATTGATGTCCGTGGTAACTTTATAGCCTGCCCGGGAATGATCCGCGGATAGAATTTCCACCAGGGCATCATCCCGGAAGTTTCCGGTCTGGGATTCCTTGACCCTACCGTAAATCCTTGTTTTCAACGGCAGGTCAAAGTCGATCCTGGTCTCTGTTTCCTGGACCGCAACAATATTTTCGGCTTCGCTGCAGTCAAAGGTCCCCTCAAGGGCTGTCCAATATTAAATAAAGGAAAAACAGGTAAGATTCTTGTTATAGTGACCTTGCAATAAACAGGAGGCATGTGAGGCAGGCACCATGTATAGAAAAGTTGATAAAACCGATCGTGTTTTTATAAGACTTGAAAATCAATTGCTCAACCGGGTGTCCTTTTACCACCAGAGGAAAATAGGTCAGGCAATTGTAGAGAACAACTTTATCCGGTATCAATTCGATACCCAAACCAGCGAAAAAGTGGAAGAAACCCGCAAGTGGAGACAGGACCTGCCCGATGAACTGCCGCCTGTCATTGATCAATTCATGGCAGAAGCCAATGTAGAAGGTGAGGTTTTGTCCACCAGACTTGTTTACATTTCCCCTGAATCTAAAATATTTAAGATAAGACCTTTGCCCCAAAATCCCTGCTGGATCATCCGAACCCTTGACGACACTGCAAGGAAAGTTCATATCATTGATGCCGTAACAGGTGAGCCACTGGGGTATGGACTTCCAGCGCCCTATGAAGGGTTTTCCATGCATGGACCCGACCATCCTCCGGATTGTGATGATTCCGCTCCCCTATGGTATGATCATGCCCAGAATGCCCATAACTGGTTTGAAACCATGGGCTATGACACCATCCGGGACGGCAGTGCTCTGGGTTCTGTTGTGCAGAGCCATATCCAGTCTGATAGCACGGTCATGTTTTACGAACTGGATCACGGCGGGGCCACCTCATTTAAAAACAGATGTGACGACGATATCTATCCTGGATTCAAAACTATGCCCCCATGGGGTTTGCCTTTATCGGAAGTTGCATGGGACTTGCCAGCACAGGAAACGGGACATTTGAACATGAGTTCAGAAGGGAAGGGCTATCCCAGGATACCGTTGCCTATACCTATGGCCAGGCCAACCTTGCCTACCCCAATTGCACCGATGATGGTCGAAATTGTATGTTGTACCGGGGAGACGGTGATCTTAAGTTTTCCGGAGACAATGTGCCCACGGTGAAAAGAAGCATCTCAGGCTCTAAATATAATTTCAATTTCCTGGGCTTTGATATCTCACCACTTCCAGGTGTCCCCAACCGGTTGAACCACAGACCCTATTTTGTCAGATCCAGCATCTATGTCCCGTCCGGACACCTTACACTGTATACAAGCACCACAAACCCATACATAGACCTGTCCTTTCTAAACAGCTCAAAGCTGACCGTAAACGGAACATACCTGGATGCAGACGGGTCCAACGGCGGCATTAAATTTGTTTCCGGATCAAACCCTGGCAAGGGCATGCAACTTAACGGGCAGCTTAAAATTTATACCGGGGGTGAGGTAAGGGTGTATGAATAATGCCAATTAAAAATAAAGAACCGTACATTCTAAATTCGCGTCAGGAGAGATCTATGAAAAAAATAATTCTGCTCATAATTTTTATATCTGTTCTTTTACCGATTTCTGTCCTTCCGGCAATCGCCGACATGAAAAGTTCAAATTATAAAATTCAAACCAGTGTGGTATCCAGTGGCGGGAATGACATGGGGTCCGGAAATTTTGATACCCTTTCCACCCTGGGCCAGTCCTCACCTGTCAAATCAATGGCATCCGATCATTTCAGCCTTAAGTCCGGTTTCTGGCAGACAATGACACAGGGAGGATGTGTTTGGAATTTTGAGCCTGATGGTGATTTGGATGGCGCGGATCTGCAGATGTTCATCCAGGGAACTGGACCAGGAGGCTATGGTCCGTCCGAACTTCAAAGTTTTACAAATGAATTTGGAAGGACTGACTGCTTCAACTAAATCCCAAAACCGAAATATCCTGGTTGCGATTTTCATTATAGGAATGAATCAAGTGTCTGCTTCCAGGTTTATGTTCTTATGATTATAACAAAAAATAAGGGTTTCCCTGATTGACCTCGGCCTTTTAATCTCCTATAAATTTACGCATGCATCATAACGGTAAGAGGAACGGTTACTCTCCGAAATTACGCTGTTTCTGAGAACTTATTGATATTATTCCAGAAAATCACTCTGTCCTCTAAAAAAACCGTTTAAAAATCAATATTCATCTGCTCTATCAAAAGGAGAACTTAAATGGAAACAAAAAAGGCTATGGCTGGTATTATTTTATCTGTTCTTTTATTCTTCATGGCAGGGAGTGCACAGGCGGCATTGATCAACGGAGGCCATGTATCGGGTGTGATTTCTTTGGCTGATGAGGCGGACATCTATACATTTACGGCACAACCCAGCGATCATGTGGAAATCCGGGCGGTCGATACCAGTCTCACCGGCGATCTGTATCCGCAAATGGAGCTCTATGGCCCTTCCGGGGGTAACTACTTAGCGCAAAGCTACGCGGATGTTGTCAGTGTTATTGCCTATACCGTCAGGGAAGGCGGAACCTATACCCTGCTGGTAAAACACTGGAGCGTGCGTCCTCCGACCACAGGAAGCTATGACGTGTATTTCGCCCGGATACCCGGTGCAAATGAACTGGGGACACTTGAAAATGACACGGTGACTTCAGAAACCATTGATCTTGGGGACCTGGACACCTACACTTTTAAGGCGCAACCCGGCGATCATGTGGAAATCCGGGCGGTCGATACCAGTCTCACCGGCGATCTGTATCCGCAAATGGAGCTCTATGGCCCTTCCGGAGGTAACTACTTAGCGCAAAACTACGCGGATGTTGTCAGTGTTATTGCCTATACCGTCACGGAAGGCGGAACCTATACCCTGCTGGTAAAACACTGGAGCGTGCGTCCTCCGACCACAGGAAGCTATGACGTGTATTTCGCCCAGATACCCGGTGCAAATGAACTGGGGACACTTGAAAATGACACGGTGACTTCAGAAGCCATTGATCTTGGGGACCTGGACACCTACACTTTTAAGGCGCAACCCGGCGATCATGTGGAAATCCGGGCGGTCGATACCAGTCTCACCGGCGATCTGTATCCGCAAATGGAGCTCTATGGCCCTTCCGGGGGTAACTACTTAGCGCAAAACTACGCGGATGTTGTCAGTGTTATTGCCTATACCATCACGGAAGGCGGAACCTATACCCTGCTGGTAAAACACTGGAGCGTGCGTCCTCCGACCACAGGAAGCTATGACGTGTATTTCGCCCAGATACCCGGTGCAAATGAACTGGGGACACTTGAAAATGACACGGTGACTTCAGAAACCATTGATCTTGGGGACCTGGACACCTACACTTTTAAGGCGCAACCCGGCGATCATGTGGAAATCCGGGCGGTCGATACCAGTCTCACCGGCGATCTGTATCCGCAAATGGAGCTCTATGGCCCTTCCGGAGGTAACTACTTAGCGCAAAACTACGCGGATGTTGTCAGTGTTATTGCCTATACCGTCACGGAAGGCGGAACCTATACCCTGCTGGTAAAACACTGGAGCGTGCGTCCTCCGACCACAGGAAGCTATGACGTGTATTTCGCCCAGATACCCGGTGCAAATGAACTAGGGACACTTGAAAATGACACGGTGACTTCAGAAACCATTGATCTTGGGGACCTGGACACCTACACTTTTAAGGCGCAACCCGGCGATCATGTGGAAATCCGGGCGGTCGATACCAGTCTCACCGGCGATCTGTATCCGCGCATTGAGCTCTATGGCCCTTCCGGGGGTAACTACTTAGCGCAAAGCTACGCGGATGTTGTCAGTGTTATTGCCTATACCATCACGGAAGGCGGAACCTATACCCTGCTGGTAAAACACTGGAGCGTGCGTCCTCCGACCACAGGAAGCTATGACATTTATTTTACCTCAATACCCGGTGCAAATGAACTGGGATTAATTTACGACGACGATACTCTATATGAAATCATTGATTTAGGAGACCTGGATACCTACACCTTCATCGCCAATGTCGGTGAGAACTTTGATATCCAGGTTACTGATATAAGTGCCCTTGGTCAATTGACTCCCCGGATCGAATTATACGGCCCATCGGGAGGCAGTTACCTGATGTCCGATTATGACAATGATATTGCGCATATTTCCGGGACAGTCTCTGAAATAGGTACATATACCGTTTTGGTTAAGGATGGGAACAATGGCTCATCAGCTGTCGGCGAATATGAAATCAGATTTGTCACGGATGGCGACAATGATATCGACGGGGAAGACCTTTCCGAATTTATCGTTGATTACGCCAACCTGAATAGGCCATACGCAGACAAAGACGGAAATGGGCGCATTAATTATCAAGATGTCGCCAGGTTTGCCCGGGAGTTCGGAAACAACTAAAAAAAGAATTGGCCATAGCGAAAGCGGTCCGGGCGAATTAAAAAGGGCGGCCCCAATGGTTTGGAGCCGCCCTTGACCTGAAATTCACGCTTTTATCTGGCGTCTTGGGGAGTAAAGCAACCGATTTTTCCAAAGCCGGCAGCAAAACCTCTCAATTCGTAAAGGTTTCCGGTTAAATTTTGTATCAGAAGAGAAACATCCTGTCCATCAGAGTCACCGTCCCTGTCCCTGTCACCGCCGGCGCAGTCACAGGCGTTACCAATTCCATTGAAGTCTGAATCCCGTTGGTCTGGGTTGAATGTATCCGGACAATTATCGCAGACATCGCCAACCTGGTCCTCATCCCGGTCATCCTGGTCCGGGTTGAACCTCATGGGACAGTTGTCTTGTTCATCTTTTACTTTATCATTATCAAGATCCTCATCCGGATCCACAATGATACTGTCGTGATAGGTCACGGATATGTTTCCAGCCTTGTCCATATATTGTACATAGACAGTTGCATAGCCGTTTTCATTCGGCTCAAGCTCCCATTCCATTTCACCAGGATTTTCCATCCAGTCCGTTGCAAAACGGGTAAAGGGTTCACTGCCGAAAAGCGGGGTGTTGTTGGCAACCCGGATAAAAGCATCGTCGGGTTCTGTATCAAAAGTCAGCTTAACGATTGGCCCTGTTGCGGAAATGGTTCCCCGGTTGATGGTGACCCACCCCTTGGGGGGTATGGGATCCTCTTTGGGAGTTCCCGTAAAAATGGGACCGGGCACACTCCGGCTTTCATATTCTCCCACTGCAATCAATTGATAGAAATACTGCTGACCGTTTACCAGGCCCTCGTCAAGATAAATTCCCGGCATTTTTGCAGATTTCGGGTCTATTTCTGCCACCTGGATCAGTCTTTTAGGAGAAATCCCCCGGAATAAGATAAGCATACGATATGCAGCGTGGGAGGGGTAGCGAATTGTGTTGGTTCTTGAAAAAAGAAGAGGTGTTGGATCTTCATCTCCCAGGGTTGTGATCACTTCTGCGTCAAAGGGCCTTGGCAAAAGGTCGTCTGCAGGGTCCAGAGGATCGGCGTTTCGGTTCACTTCCGAACCGTCGATTTCACCACCGTTATCCGTATCCGGGTCACAGGGGTTGGTCCCCAGTTTAAATTCCGCTCCGCTGGAAAGTCCGTCATTGTCGGGGTCCTTATCCGCATCTTTGATGGAAGGGTCAAGGCAGGAATAACGCCATTCAAACCTGTCAGGCATCCCGTCATAATCAGCGTCAGGATTAATATCAGAATAGCATTCAAACACCTGGAAGGCCCGGTTCAAAAGCCGGGTAAACTTTTCTTTCTGGTTCGAGATACCTTGAGCGACAACCGATACAATATAGCTCCCCCGGGTGCCGGGATTTTTTTCTGCTTCCCTTTCAGACACACCCTGCTGTGAAAAAGAAGCCGTGCGGGTGAAAACATTCCCGTATACCCCATCGTCGGCATCACCGTCATCATGCTGACCGTCATCAAAAAGCGGCAAGGAGAAAAGCTGGCCGTCCGGTGTGCTGATTTTCGCCAGAACGTCTGCATTGAGAACCTCCCCTCGCCCATCGGCCAGACTCACCAGAACGGTCATGGGAAGCCCGGCCAGAAACTGGGCGCTGATGCGGCAGTTATCCTGGGAAGGCGCCTGGCTGAAGTATAAGTCAGCTTGAACGCCTTGTGTAAATTTACCGGAAACAGCCACCATGTAATGAGTGGATTCATCCGCAACAATTTCAGCCTGCCAGCTGCCGCCCGGGACAATTCCAGGAAACTGGTAAACCACATGGGTTTGATCTTGAAATATTTGAGCATCACCGGGGCCGATGGCATTTCCATTAGGATCAAAGAGTTTAACATAGGCGACAGCGCCTGGATTTTCCCAACTGAAAGCAAACACAGCCATGGATAATTTTCCCTCATCAATATGAATGACCTGATTCACCATACCGCCGGTCATGCCGGTGGCAAAGAAAATCCGGTCTTTTTTCTGGATGGAATCGTTAATGGACAAATATACATCAGAAATCCGATTTCCGATGGTCATACCGAATAGAGAACTTTTGGCGCTGACCGATGCAGATGTATCTGTTACGTCGACATAGTAATAATCCCCTGTACCTGCAGCAGCAATGTCCTGCATGAGATTCTGATCAGTCTGGGGCCCGAAAGCAATCGTATCAATAATGGTATCGCTGCCCGGGCCAGTGGTAAAAATCGGCTTCACATCATCATCACAGGGGGATGGTCCATTGCTGCAGTTAGGAACAGTGGAATCCCAGCACCGGGCCTCGTTTTCCATACCGTCGCTTAACAGCACAATATGGTCAACAGCAGAAGGGATTCCCTGTGCATCCAGCCGATCCTGAGCACGAACCATGCCGTCACCGATTCCCGTCCATCCACCTGCACTGATATTGTTTATTTCATCTTTAGCATCTATTCTGCTGACGTCGTTCACCTCCTGAAGATCATGCCTCAGCTCGGCGTCATCGTTGCACTCGTTCAGATCTCCGGTAAAACTGATTACCCCCAGTTTATCCAAGTCTGCCGCGGCATCAACAAAAATATTGGCTGCGGCTTTTGCCGCATCTATTTTAGGGGTGGCCGACGGCAAGGTCATGCTCCCCGATCTATCGATCACAAGCATCTGATTGCGGACCAGCTTGGCATATACTATGGCGTTTCGCTGGGTGGACTGAATCCCGCACTCTCCTGCTTCAACCTCACACAGGCATACCCGCAGGTCATAAAAGGCCTGGGAGGCATCGGCCACGGGCGCCTGCACAGACAGCCAGTACTGCCCGCCCACATAGGCACCTGTCAGCACTGGTGCCTCCTCTGAATACCCGATGGAACTATTTTTCACAAAAACAGTAAAATTTTCCTTTGAAAGACCTTTCACCGAAATACTGCCGGTACCGCCGGGGGTAATGACCGAGGGCCCATTAACCTCCAGACGAACCTGGAAGCGATCCGGATCGGCATGCTCTCCAACATAAGCCTGGCGGGAAAAAGTCGGTCTTTTGATGACCATTTTTGCTGCGCCGCTTCCAAAAACATAGTCAAAACTTCCGCCTTCACTCAGACCCGTAACAACTGCTGCAATCTTAATAAATGGATCTGAAGGGTTATTGATAAATGCCTTGTAAAAAGAATTTCCCCGTCCCTTGTGAAGCTCCACGACCCGGTCCGGAGCCTTAATTCCGATAACAGTCCAGCTGATATCCGCATCATTGTCCGATGCTTCACCGCGAAAACCAATTATTTCGCATTCACCGGACGAGTCGACATCCACCTCAAAATACTGGGAGGCCCAGGCATTGACACTTGAGGAACTCAGACTATTTGAAAAACCGACAGAACTTCGGGAAACTTGATCATAAACTGTCCCACCGCCGCTCAAGGTCTCATCAATATAAAAATACTGATGGGAATCAGAAATGGATGAAAGATCAAAGTTTTTAGTATAGTTGGTAATGGAAAAATCCTGAAAGACCTTCTCCAGGGACAATCCGGGTTCAAAGCCATGGAGGGTGTCACGGAGAACCTCCATGGCATCGGGATTGTCCGGATCGGTATTATTCCAATAGGATTCAATCACATCAACACCCCGCTCGGGCTCGGAAAGGATACTGCCAAATTGCTCGGTCAAATAATTCCAGAAAAGAGCAGCTTTGTAGGAAGCGCTTGTCAAGGTGATATTGGGATTGCTCAGATAATCGTTTATTTCATCAAGGTAGGTAATACACCCGCCATTTTGATCAAGATCCGTGTATATTTTGTCCTGCATCAGCCGGGCTGTACCCTCACATGTCCATTTTCCCCAGGTGCCGCCGCAGCTGCCGCACCCGGTGGAACCGTTGTTGATATAAGCATACTGAACATGATGAAAGAGCTCATGCCCGGTGACAAGGCGAAGGCAGGGTTCGGCCTGGGGCTGAAGATACGGCGTGTCCAAAGAGATCCGGCAGAAATCTGCCCCTCCGATATTGGATGAGTCATAGCAGCAGACCTCGGCAGGATCCGTGTTGAAAAAAGGGGCCAGAAATCCCAGGTCGGTAAAAGACTGATGATGGTCATCCAGTGCATCGGACACCCGGTTGGCATTCGTGTTGGAAAAAAAGTCAGGATCCGTATTGTCATTGGTATAGCTTTCCTGATAATTGAATACCGGTGTGTTGATGGTATCGTCAAGATTCCCCGGGCATGCAGCCCAGCCCAAAAAAGAATAAAATAAAAATTGAAGGATAATTAGCAAAGAAAATAATTGTTTTTTGTCAAGGAGTATGTGGGCCCAAATAAAAAAAAGATTAATCTTCTGTCTGACCAAAATTGGCTGAAAAATCCAAAAGATCGCTTTCATCGACTTTGCCGTCGTTATTCATGTCGCCGCTGCAGTCATCGCTGCAATCCGTTCTGCCGAAATCTGAGAGAAAAACAGCAAGATCCGCTCCGTCAACATCACCGTCTTCATCCAGGTCTCCGGCAATCAGTTTGTTCTCTGCTAAAAAGGTTGGCGTCATTTGTGTAAACTCACCGCCGCCATTGGGAAAACGAGCCATACTTATATCTGCTGATTGTTCTCCGAAACTTACCTCATCAATTATCGTCTGGTCGGGAGATGCCAGTAAAATGGTTTCACCCGAAGCGGAAAGTTTAAAATTTGCATGTAATCCTTCCTGTTCTTCATCCTTATCCGCCCAGATGATCAGATATCCATTTGCAGAAATTGATACATCTGGAAAAATCCATTGTGTGGGCTCGGCACTGTCATCGCTGAGATACCAGCCTTCTAAAGAGATATCCTTGTCACTGTTATTGTACAGTTCAATCCAGTCGTCATACTCATCATCCTGATCGGTGACAATTGTTTCGTTATCGGCCATGAACTCATTGATTACCAGGTCTCCTGGGGTATCGGCAACGGATACGGTATAAAATTCATTTTCCGCACGTGCCGGAGAGAATACGGCCGCACTGCTGTTTTCCGCATAGATATAATAGGCAAGGTCTCCCGACCCGATGGTGAGAGAAACACCGTAGACACCGTCATTTTCAGCCCCATCACCGTGACTGCCGTCATCATACATCGGCACTTTCACAAAGACACCGCTCTGACGGTATCCAAGTTGGACCAGAACGGCATCTTGTACATTGACTGCAAACCATATGGTGGACTGTGAGGACGCATTCGACGGCGAGGAAATATCGGAAATAGAAGGGGGAGAGCCCTGGAATTCAGATTGTGAATCCAGGTAACTGACCCTTGATGCCATTAACTGGGCGATGCCCACGATAGTATCCCGGCCGAGCCCGATTGAATCTTCAACATTGTTAAAAAAATCGTTGTCTGTATAAAATTTATTCTCATCAGCCTGAACATAGGTTTCGATAATGCCCTGAATTTCAAATGCCCGGTCTGTGTACCAATCATCCTCAAAGTTTTCATCAATGATGGTTTTCATATGTGCGACGTACATTTTTTTATAAGTGGCGTTGGTAAGAATTTTATTTACGATGGGATAAGATGGGTCAGTTGAATTCAAAAAAGGGTCCAGTTGCTGCAGGCCGCTTATATTTAAAGGAGGCCCATCGATCAGCATGCTGAAAACACCGAAATTTTCATTCAAATCCCATAGAATCGGATTAAACCGGCCTGCCCCATCCTGGTACAGATAAAAATTATGGCCGATGTTGATCGGTGAATCCAGATTGACTGTCAGGATATCAAAAGCCAGCATCCACAGCAGACGATCCACATTCAGAATCTCCTCTACCTGGGATGTGGAATTATTGAAAACATAAAAAAATTCGATCAACTCATCCCAGCCGTCATCTGATTCAATCTCGTAATAGTCGTAATAACTCTCCTCACTCCCATCAATATACCCCCACACATTCCCGGATTGGAATATATTATCGACCTCTCCTTTAAAACAGGGGTTGTTTTTACTTCCGAAATGATTTTTAAGAAAAAATTTGTCCACATCCTGAACGCTCGTATAGAGCCCTATGTGGATTTCGTTTATATATACATCGATAAAATTTGCCTGGCTCACAGGCATGTATTTCCCGGCGATTTCATAGCTGAGGACTTCTCGGACAAAGCTGGGATCTTTATACACGTTTGCAAGTTTAAGAGTTCCGTACCCGTCAAAATTTTGGTCCTCAATAAGATAATCGAGCTTGATATTCAACGGATTTTTTATCCATTGAGACTGGTAACTGCTGTTCCCTTTATACCGGATACCGACGTCTTCGTATGAGATACCGTTGATGACAGCTGTCCCCACAAGCCGTTCTTCATCTCCTGCCGCATACAGGTCATCAAGCAGCTCGTCCCAATTGGATTCTGTAAAAGTGATGGAAATTGTATTGACCGTATTGATGTCGTAAAAATCTGCTGCCTCTGCCTTGATGCAGAAAAATATCAACATCATAAAAGAAACCTGTAAAATCAATTTAGCAAAAAAGGTTGATTTTTTTTCTAAAATGGCCATTGGTTATCCTCCCATGTATTTTTTTTGAACTTCACGAAAAAGCAGAACTTAAAAACAAAGTCTGTTTTTGGGCATTTATTTCAAATATAGTCTTCAAAAAAAAAGCTTCTTTTTATGTAGGAAACAATTGTGTGATAATTGTGATGAAAATGCATGAAAAAAAAGAGTTTTTTAAATCGCTTTTATAATGCGTTGTCGTTTCCGGTGGTGTCGTATAGATCATCATTCGGGATAAAAAATCACCAGCATAAAAAATCGTATCCTAGGAATGGCAATATAAAAAACCTCATTATTCTCAAAATCAATATCTTTTTGAACTTTTACTGTGCAAATTTTGTCTTGTTTGACTAGGACATCGTCATCTTCATCAAATTAACTATGGCATTTTCAGCTGACGGATTACCTAAAAAATTAGTTTCTACATCCCAAATATAGCAGCAAACTCCACAAGATATGATTTTTTCAAAACACCGCTACCCGGTCTTCAAACGGAATGGTCTGGGTGGAATATCTGGCAATGAATCTGGGACTGGACCATGACGGACGTGCCTACGGCGGTGCAGTTACAGGATTGGGCAATGTCGTTACCGGTCCGGGCCAATACGGCCTGCTCTGGCAGGTACATGAAGATAACTATACGCCGGATGTAGATACTATTTCCAATACATTGTTTACGGTCTGGGCAGGCGGGAATGATCTTCGCAGCATTACCGATCCGAATGATGCACCCGGCGTCATTAACAGCGCCATAGGCAATATCGAGGATGCTATAACTTCACTTTATGGTGCAGGGGCAAGAAATATCCTGATCCCCAACCTCCCTGATCTGGGGATAACACCGGAAGTCAACTGGAACCTTGCCCTGTCAGGTGCAGCCTCATTTGCCAGTGGAATATTCAATCAGGAACTTGGTACCATGATAGATTCCCTCTCATTTTCGGGTTTAAATATTTTTGAACTGGATGTATTCACCTATTTAAACGATGTCATTATTCCCGGAGAATTTTTTGCCAATATAACCGACCCCTGGATAGGTTCCGGAGAAAGCCCCAGTGAATATCTTTTCTTTGACGGCATCCATCCTACTACTGAAGGGCACTGGCGGCTATCAGAATATGCGGCACAGACCATTAATGATGCGACAAATTCCGTCCCTGTTCCGGCAGCAGTATGGCTGCTGGGTTCAGGGATTCTCTGCCTTGCCGGGATCAGAAGAAAAACCCGTTAAATTCTCCTGTTCCATTTACAACCAGAACTTAAAAAAGCACTGCACAGGCTGCAGTGCTTTTTATTTTGACAATCCAAAGGGATCAGGTATAACTGTTCCAGAGGATTTTATACCATGGCAGTATTTGAATATAAGGCGTTAAACAGCAAGGGGAAAAAACTATCCGGGATCATTGATGCCGAAAGCACTTCTGCTGCCAAACTAAAATTACGGCAACAGGATATTTTTCCAACTTTATTCAAAAAAATTGAATCCGGGCCTGTCGTCAACAAAAAAAAATCAACCCCATTTTTTAAAGGGATCAGCCCTTTTTCAAAGGTCAGTTCATCTGAGCTCTCCATGATTACAAGGCAGATGTCCACCCTTTTGTCGGCCGGGTTCCCTTTGGTTAAAGCAGTTGCAACCCTTGTTCCCCAGACCAAATCCAAAACCATGCAGAGAGTCCTTTCAAGGGTCAAGGATGCCATTGAAGAAGGCAGCAGTTTTGCAAAGGCCCTTGCACTCTATCCCAATGTATTCTCACCGATTTTTATTAATATGGTAAATGCAGGAGAGTCTTCCGGAACCCTGGAAATTGTTCTGGAACGGCTGGCGGATTTTACCGAAAACAGAGAAGATTCAAAAAAGAAAATCCAGGCCTCCCTTGCCTATCCGTTTTTAATGTCTTTTATCGGGTTCGGGGTGTTGCTTGTTCTCTTGACATATGTTGTGCCGGGCATCGTCAATATTTTTTCGGACATGAACCAGGCACTGCCGATGCCCACCCGCCTTCTTATTTTAGTCAGTTCTTTTTTCAAAGCCTATTGGTGGGGTATTGTTTTGACGCCCTTTCTTTGTTTTCTGGTTGTTTTTTTAATACGAAAATCGGAAAAAGGTGCCTACTTTATCGATAACCTGTTAATCTCACTGCCCATCGTCGGAACCCTTTTAAAAAAAATCATAGCCGCCCGGTTTACAAGGACACTCGGCTCGTTGCTGGACAATGGGGTCCCCATGCTGACAGCCCTGAATATCACCAAGAGTATTGCAGGAAACAGGGTAATATATGAACTCATTTCAAAGGCCTGTGAAAAGGTTGAACAGGGGGGAGAGTTAGGAGAAACGCTTTCCCAGAGTACTGCCTTTCCCTACCTTGCATCCCAGATGATCAAAATAGGAGAAACCAGCGGCGAAATGGAAAAAATGCTGGAAAAGACAGCCGATCTTTTTGAAAAAGATGTTCAAACTGCCGTTACCGCAGCCACATCCCTGATTGAACCGATCATTATTCTTGTTATGGGGGTTGTGGTGGGGGGTATTATTCTGGCCATCTGCCTGCCGATTTTTGAAATCAATCAACTGATCCAATAACGCTTAAAACTTATAATGAAAGGACAGGCCGTAGGCATTTTTCTCTGGATCAAATTTTGGACGAATGGAAAATTGCGGATCAAGAAATTTGATGGTCTGGGCCCGGTTATATTTGTGCGCTGAGGAAATTGCACCGTAAACATTGCCGGCATAAAACCCTGCTCCCACAAAACCGATTACACCGGCCAGGGCTGGATTGTCATTATCATACGCGCTATAGGCCGCATAGATCAGGCCGGTATTCAATAAGAAACTGACAAGGGCATCCTTGTATCTTTCGCAATACAGAAACCCGCCCCCGGGGATAAGGGAAAAAAGTCCGGCAAGGGTAGGATTCTTCTGGGGTGACGTCTCTGCCTTAACAATCAAATCAAGATATTGATCCGTATGATACTTTTCTGCACCAGGCCTGGATATTTTTGACAAATAGTCCCGGGCAGGGCCAAGGGAAGACGCATTTCCATTCCTGACCTCTTCAAGATGTATGAGTGCCAGGTTAAAATAAATTCTGTCTATGGTTTCCCTGTCTTCTGCAAGTTTGAGATAATTTTGCAGGACAATTTGCGCATACCCGATATTCCCCAAGTTCAAAAATGCCTTGCTCTGGTAAAAACTGGATTCTTTTGTAATCTCGTTGTCTTTGTCTTTTAGGATCATCTCATTGAATATTTGTGCTGCTTCATGAAATTTTTTTAAATTAAACAAGCAAACCCCGATCTTGAATTGTGCCTGATCCTTCTGGTTGCTGTCAGGGAAAAAATAAATAAATCTTTTGAACTCAACCATGGCTGTCTCATAGTCCTTTTCAACAAAGAGCTTTTCCGCATACCCATACTGATTACCAGATGTGATAACTATTTGTTTCTCAAGGGTAAAACCATTGCCTGGCCGTATGATCAGAAGGCCGAATATAAGGAACACTGTCAGCAGGTATTGATATTTCATTTTTTTCTTTCTTTTTCAAACCACCAGAAATCATTGGAATCCACAGGATCATGTACGAATGTATGTCCTTTGATAATAACGGCCTTTGACAGCTCCACCTCATTCCGGCCGCAGCGGACAAGCCGGTCACAGGCCATAACCCAGCCGATAACCGGTCCATGTTTTTCAATGGCCTGGGAGGCATAAGCCGAACAGGAAGGATACATGGGGCATCTATTTCCGTCTATGGCCGATATGTGGTCCTGATAAAATTTGATGAATATATTTTCAGCCCGGGCAACCGGAATTGCACAAAACAAGATCAGAAATACGATCATTGTAAAAAAAAAATTATTATTCCTGGGTAACACGAAGTACCTCTTCAATGGATGTAATCCCCTTGATCACCTTTGACATGCCATCCTGACGCAGTGTTATCATGCCATATTTTAAGGCAGCCTCTTTAATCTGGTTGGAATCAGATGTTTCCAAAACAAGACTTTTTAATCCCTCACCCATGAGCATGACTTCAAAGATTGCTTCCCTGCCCAGATACCCTGTATTAAAACACTTTGAACACCCCTGGGGTTTATATACATATTTACCGACAAATTCCTCCCCGGCGCCGTTCAGGGTTTTGATATGGGAGGTCTCAAGCTGGTATTCCTGCTTACACTCGTGGCAGAGCAACCGCACCAGACGCTGGGCAATCACCGCATTCACAGAGGATGATATGAGATAGGGTTCCACCCCCAGATCCACAAGCCTTGTGATGGCACCGGCAGAATCATTGGTATGCAGGGTTGAAAAAACAAGGTGACCAGTAAGAGCAGATTGAATGGCAATCTCTGCAGTTTCTTTATCCCTGATTTCGCCAATCAGCACAATATCCGGGTCCTGCCTGACAATGGACCGTAATCCCCGTGCAAAGGTGACCCCGGTTTTTGCATTCACCTGAATCTGGCCAATCCCTTTAAGATTATACTCCACAGGATCCTCTATGGTGATAATATTTTTATCAGGAGAGTTGATCTCTGACAGTGCGGAATAAAGGGTGGTCGTTTTTCCACTTCCCGTAGGGCCTGTGACAAGGACGATACCGTTATTCTGCCGGATAATTTTATTTATCAGCCCGACATTTTCATGGGAAATTCCAAACTCTGAAAACTGAAGAAAATATCCTGACTTGTTCAGCAGTCTCATGACCAGGCGTTCGCCATAGGTTGTGGGAACCGTTGAGATACGAATATCAATTTCCTGATCTCCGATTCGGACCTGAGCCCTTCCATCCTGGGGAACTCTCTTCTCGGCAATATTCATCTTTGCCATGACCTTAATTCTCGATATCAGGGACGCCTGTACCCCCTTGGGGGGAGTGAGCATTTCATAAAGGATGCCGTCTATCCGGTATCTGACCTTTAGAACATCTTGGAACGGCTCAATGTGAATATCGCTGGCCATGGCTTTGACAGCCTGGGAGATCATATGGTTCACAAGCCTTATGACCGGGGCGTCACTTGTGTCATCCAGCAGGTCTGCGGTCTGCTCGTTATCATCGATGATGGTAAATCCATCATCTTCCATGTCCTCAACAAGTTGTTGAGCGCTTTCTCCCGCTCGATCATAGAGCGCATTAACCGCCGACAAAATCTGATTTCGGGGTGCTAACACCAGGGAATAAACATCAAGATTAAGAAGGACTGCAATATCATCAACCAACCCAAGATCTGCAGGATCATTAATGGCAATGGTTGAGCCACCTTCTTTTTTGGCCAAAGGCGCCATGCAGACTTTTTTTAAAAATTGCCGTGAAACCATTGCGGTCCAGTCATCCCTGACATTCTCCATGGAAAGCACTGGCGTAAAGGGAATGGCGTAAAGAATGCTTAAGGATTCAAGAATTTCATTTTCCAGGACAAGTTTTGTCTCAATGACAGACTCAACCAGTCTGAACGGGTCTTTTACATAGGCATTTCTGATTTTCTCACAATTTTCATTGGACAAAGATGCCTTTTGGGCCATTATATTTAAAAATTCATCAATCATTGGGAATCGTCGGCTCTTTATCTTTTTGTTCCTTCTCTCGTTTACCAAATTTATTCAGTTTGTCATACAAAGTGACCTCTCCCTTTTGAATGTGTTTTTTCATTTTTTTGTTTTTCTCATTATAAATTCTTTCTGCCTCCAACGGATTTTTAACAACTCGGGGGGTTATAAAAACATACAGGTTGGTATCTTCTTTTCCTTCAGACAGGGATTTAAAAGCCCAGCCCAGTAAAGGAATATTTCCAAGGCAGGGTGCCTGGCCTTTCGATTTTGTGACCGTTTCACCAATAAGGCCTCCGATGACGACACTATTGGAATCTTCCACAATTATCGTTGTTTCAATCTGGCGTTTAAAGGTGGTGGGTCTATCCGTGGCTTCTGTATTTGCAGAATCAAGCACGGTCATCTCTTGAAAAACCTTCAATTTTACCAATCGGTCTTTGCTGATCTGGGGGGTTATTTTAAGCGTGACCCCCACATCTTTGTATTCATAGGAACTATAGGTTTCAACGGAAGATTCGGCGGCGGATCTTGTCTGATAGGGAACATTTTTACCAACGGTAATGGTGGCTTCCTCATTTTCCATCGTTAACAGCTGGGGGGTGGAAATGATATTAAA
The DNA here is from genome assembly GCF_055382125.1 of Desulfoconvexum algidum. NCBI lineage: Bacteria > Pseudomonadati > Thermodesulfobacteriota > Desulfobacteria > Desulfobacterales > Desulfobacteraceae > Desulfoconvexum > Desulfoconvexum algidum. Next base: position 3,751,741 of record NZ_AP042394.1, read on the forward strand.
ATCCGTATCGTTCTGGTAGGCCTGAACAACTGCCTGGATATCGGTAAAGGTCACACCGCCGATACTGAAGGCATTCCCCAAAACCCCAACGGCAAACCCCTTGGGAAGTGCACCGCCAGCAAGTCCCGGAAGATTGGAATAGCCACTGTCACCGGTGCCGCCGAATCCCCCCAAAATAACGTTTTCGTTGGCGTCCTGGGCTGTTTTCCATTCAGTTCCTATGTTCAGCCCCCGTGTGACATTTACCTCCATGATCAGACATTCGATATAAACCATTGCCCTTGGAATATCCAGTTTATTGATGACCTCTTCCAATACCGGATAATCCTCCTTGTCCGCCATGATGATAAGGCTGTTGGTTGCGTTGTCCGCCATTATTTTCACTTTTTGGGACAAAATCGGTGCTGTTTTCTGGCCCGTCACTGCCTTTTTTGTATCCGTGGTGGGGATTTCCAATAACACTTTCACAAGATCTTCAGCATTTGCATGCTCAAGATAATAGACCCGGATCTTTTCCTCGCCTTTGGGGACCTCCTGATCCAGCAGCACAATCAATTTGGTAACCCTGTCGGTTTCCACCTTGCTTGCCAGCAGAATAATCGAATTTGTTCTTTCATCCGCAACAAACTTCACAATCATATCTGGATCCTGCTTCCCCTTTGACCCCCGTACCCGGGCCGTAAAAATCGAAGAAAGACTTTGAACCATTTTTTTTGCATCTGCAAATTTTACCGGGACCACAGATATAATTTTCCCGATACTCTGGACATCAATCTCATCGATAATTCTTAAAAGTCTGTCAATGCTTGAACTCGTTGCCGTTATGATAAGCATATTGGTATCCCGGTATGACAGGACAACACTTCCCTTGGCGACCAGGGGGGTAAATAAATTTTTCAGGTCATCAGAGCTTGCATATTCAAGGGGAATAATCCGTGTTACGATTTTATCGTCAAGGGTCCCGGGTTTCCCGGGTCCTGTCGCCACTCTGGTATCAATATTATCGGACTTTGCCTTGGGCGTGGGAACGATTTTGATAATCGTTCCTGACTCGACCGTGGAAAATCCATTGATATCAAGCACCGACTCAAAAACTTTATAGGCATTTTTTATGGATATCTTTGTCGGGGATATGATGGTCACATTCCCCTTAACCCGACTGTCCACAACAAAATTTTTGCCTGTCAGTTTGCTCATAAATTTGATCAATACGTTAATATCTACATTGTTAAAATCGATGGATACAAACTGTGAATCTGAATCGGCCTTTTCTGCAGATGGTTGTCCCAAAGATTGGGCAGCAAAACCGTTAAAGGGAAAATTCAGGAATGCTGTATAAAAAACAGCCAAAATCAAAATTGGAAATGCCAACTTTCTGCTACACAACATGATCATTGTTCTCCTTTGTTTTCCCCATTTTCAAACCTTTCTTCACTTTCAACTCTTTCTTCACTTTCCTCTGGGCTAGCAGCAATAGAATACCGACCGTTTTTGACCTGATAAAACAATTCTTTTATTTTTCCCCGTCTAAATACGGTAACTTTGGCATTCTCTGCTTCCTGTATTTCAGAATAAAGGTTTGAAGCGTCTTCGCCGGATAAAATTTCCGTCCCATTAATATCCTTGATGATATCACCATTCCTGAGCCCTATCTGCCTGAAGACTGAATTGGGCCTTATCCCATAGACCATGAGTCCGTCGGGTTCACCTTCCATAAAGTGGGGTCTCATTTTAACCTGTTTCATCAGGGTATTCATATCGTTGGAAGGATCATCCATATTCCCTTTATTACCGAATACGGTATTGGAACTTATTTTTTGGGGGGGCTTTCTATATGCCGAAACACTTTTGTTGTCTGTCTCCATTTCAAGGACCTGGTCTTTTCCCTCATAGTTCAAAATCACTTGATGGCGTAAAATATTTGTCACCTTTGCCCCCTGAACTGAATCCCCGACTTCATACAAGGCCTGCTGCCTTACTTTTTTATCTTCAATCACAGCATATACCTGCCCCTCACCTGTCACTGTTCCCCATAAAACCAACTTAAGGGTTGTGACCTCCAGTTTTTCAGGCTCTTTATTCTCTGGTTCCTGTTTGTCAGAAGATTCTTTTTTTTCAATGTCTGCCTTGAAAATATTTCTCTCAACAATGCTGTCATATTGATTCTTGCCGGGGTTGAATTCTGCCTGCCGGGGGCCTATATTTTTTGAGCTGGTTCCTAAAGAATACTTCCCAACCGGGATAAAATTTTCAGGCAGCACATTTTTATATATAATATCCACACAAAAATATGCAATCATTGCAACCAGAAACATGTTTATGATGGTAAATACGTATTTCATATCCCTATTTTCGGATTTTCCAGCAGTCCATTTATCGTAAATTTTATCCCGTCTTTTTGAATATTTTTGGCCACAGACTTTATGGCTGCCATATTTGCAAATTTTGCCAGATATGGCGAATCCGGCTGTATGACACCGGTAAGATTCAGTCTGCTTTTTTGTACCGGAAAAACAATCTCCATTTGCCCCTTAAGTTTTACATTAATAATGGGTCCCCTGGCTGTACACTGTTCAATCGTCACTCTTTGAGGATGCTGAATGAATTCAAGTTTAATTTCGGAAAAATCGACCTGGGGAAGACTTAAGTGATTAAACAGGGAATTCTTCATTTTTGCAGAAAAATGTCGAACTAAGAGGATTCCACGGCCGGAATCTGTTTTGTCCCCGGATTCCGTCTGTTTGTATTCCCCATTTAATTCACACCCCAGAGTAATATCAGCTATCTTTGTCGTATACTTGAAATCACTTATTTTTACCCCTGCCATAACGGCATCGGCATCTGAAAACATGAAAGGATCCATACTGTTTAAGCGCAGATGGCCTTTAACCGAACCCTGGTAAAAATCAGATTCAAATTGTATTGATTTTTTTTCGTTAAAGATTGAAGCAGGGCTGAACGAAATTTCAAAGGATTCCGGTACAATTTGTGTCCTCTGATTTATATCCTGGCCTTCAATTTCCTGGCCTATAAATAATTTTATCTTTTCAAGCTTTAATTTAAAAGGAAAAACGGGTTTGACAGTGTCAATGCTCAATTGTAAATTTTTGCTTTTAAATGACTGAGACAGATAGGTGGCCGCTTCTTTGCCAGGAAATAACAGAGACGCAAAAACAAAGAATGCTGCCAAGAAAAAAAAGATATACAACAAAATGGATTTAGGCTTCATATTATGCCTTGTCCTTGATCATGATGGTTTGCGTTTCAATAACCGCATCCAGCAGCCGGTTTTCTTTTCCTGCCTTTGATAGCGACAGGGATGTTATAATCACACCGTTTTTTGATGATTCGATGTGATACAGAAAATTAACCAGTTCTTTTAAATATACTTCCTTGAGCTTTACCTTGACGGTTGCAAGCGTATGCAAAGAATTTTCAATCTTTTTTGTAAATGGCTTCATATATTCCACATTCTCTTTCACACCGCTTTGTTGTGCCTGGGAATCTAAAAAAGAAAAAAGGGAGAACTCTTTTTTCCTGTCGGCCAGGGCTTGGGATTTTGTATCAAAACTATTGGAAACTGCCAAGAACTGCTGCCGGAGCAAACCCATTTCCTCTAAAGCCGCCTTCTTTTCATTTAATATTCGGGTGAGATTATCCCGTTTATCTAGAACAGCGACAACACCAAACTGGTATCCAAAGAACAGAACCACAAAGGTAATCCCCAACATTAATACGTTTATTTCACGTCTAGAAAAATCGGGCATCATAATACCTTACATTTCTATAATAAATTTAAAGTTAACCCTGTTGTCTTTTTTGTCCGCTGCCGCACTGCTGATACTTACTCGTTCAAATAAATCCGAGGATTCTATTTTGCTTTTAATATTGTCTACGTTATTAAAATTATCAGTTGATCCTGAAAGAACCAGGCGCCCGTTATTGAATAAAAATCTGGAGGTCTCCATATCTATTGAAGAAGAAATTGTCTTTGAAAGCTCAGCCATGATTACCACCAGTTTAAAATCTTTATTTTTGATAAGTCGATCTTCATCCCCTGTTGTACCTGATTTCTTAATTGCCTCCCGAACATTTGCCTTCATCTGAAGATATGGGTCCTGAACCTTTTTTTTATCAGGAAAGGTTGCCATAAAAATGGAGACGGCCTTGTTATCAATGGCAGCTATCTGTTCGTTCAATTTTGAGTTATCAAGCCCAAAGCTTACCATAAACAAAGTAAAACCAATAACAAAAAGAGCAACACCGGCTGCAATGTTGGGAAGATATGTCTTTACAAAAGAGTTTGAGCCATACTGCCCTTGACAAAAATTGAACAGATATTTTACCCGTTTATCCGGTGACATCGTTAACCATTGCGCAGTGGCATCTGTTTTTACTCTTGATCCGGTCTGATATTTTGTTTTTAGAACTGTATAAATATGGTCTGCCGCAGGATTATCCCCATCAGAATTAACAAAGATATCAAACAAAATATCAGACCCTGTTCTCTGGTTGAACCCCATGATGGTCTGTTTAACGCAAACCGAAAACTCTTCAGAAGAGTATTGGGAAGTCAAGAAAGTCCTCACTGCACTGGGTTTTCGGTTGTGCACCAGCACAAGGGTAATCTCAAAATCGGCAACATGCAGCAAGGCAAATGTTGAAATATCTTTATGTTCTCTTAAAAAACCGATTGCAGCGGCATATCCGGAAGGCGTCACAAGCAAAAGCTTAATACCGAAACTGCCCAGCTTTAAAAAATATTTTTCAACCGTGGCTTCAACAATGGAGGCACTCAAAATTAGGTTTGATGCTTTGTCAGCCGTCAGCAGATGAAAATCTGAAATATAGGCCTGGCTGATCACCGGCAACAGGGGTTCAAGCTCAAAGGTCAGGATCTGTTTGATTTTTTTTTCGGAATCAAACGGAAGAGCAATATTTCTGAAACATACCAAAAGCGGGGATACAAAAATGATGGCAGTTGAACATGCCTGAAGATCGATCTGCTGGGCAACCATATCCATGCCGGCAGCAAAGGGGTCCGGGTTTTCTTCAGAATCAGGAAGATCTTCATACAGGACATGACACTCGTCTTTAATCAATGCCTGTTTATAACCAGACTCAATCATCATGGCTTTTATGCCGAGCATATCAATTTCAAGACCTAAAAAACATCCTGCCATAAATTATTTCCTTTATTTTCTTTCCATCTGGATGATTCTAAACATCCACTTTCCAGACGCTTTGTGCTTTTCCTTTTTCAAAACCGCAACGAGTTCTGTTATTGTATCATTTTTTTGAGCTCGGCATTCTACTTTAAAAACATCGCTAACATAGGTTATGGAACGATCCAACTGGTCTTGTTCCTTTTTAGACAATGCTATAACCCTTTTATACCATCCCTTGTCAAGTGCGTTTACAAAAACATCACCCTCTTCACTCTTCTGCTCCCTGTAATCTGCAAGATCCTGGGCAAATGCTTCCATCCCTTCCGGAAGAAGCCCGGCCAGAACATCAACGCCTGCTGTATTAATGTTCACCCTTCCAGAATACCGGTACCCCCCCCCTTTGCTTTTTTCTCTGTCCAGGCCGTATATGGTAAAGATATCACCGAGTTCAAGCTCATTGGATTCCAGATCATCCGCCGGTTCATCAGCCAGATCATCATCTGGGTCCAGGCCTTCTGTTTTTAATAAATCCTTTGAAATCCCTTTCACATTCAACAGTTCATCAATATGATTAAAGGGCCCGTTGACACAAACATAGGGAGGATCAAGGTCCAGATAATAATCTGATTCTGCTCCTGAAATCCCTGTGACGGCATCATCATCATTGGAGTCTATCCAGTCTTTTACGCAATTAATAATCTCGGCAGGATCTCTTTCATCAATTGATTTATCATTTGAAAACCTGGGCCTGAAAAAATTTTCCCAGATCCTTCTTTGGTCAGCATTGAGCTGATTTCCAGGAAATTCATCGATTAATGCATTCACTTGAACTTTGGAGAATTCATCTATAATTTTTATGGTAAGGGTATCCTTTCCCAAATTTAATTCATTTACAGCCTGTGACAACTTGTCGGGGTCTGCCCAGGTTTCCTGGACCGTATCAAGATCGCTCTTTGCGGCATCTTCAACAAGTATCAGAATTGCAAGATTTATGCCGGACAATGCCAGTTGCTCGGCATTAAATTGATCTTTTTCTACCAGCGTCACCATGACGGAATCACCCACAAATTTTCCCAGCTGCAGGGCAGCAGCCAATAGAATCGCAACGATTGCAAGTGTCACCACGAGGGCAACCCCTCGTTCATTATGAACGAGGCTATTCAATGGGGCCCCTTCCTGAAACCATGGAAATGGAAGTTTCAAATACCTGCCGGCTTTCTCCTGAGCCAAGGGTAATTTTCAAGTCGATACTTGTTGGGAAGGTATATTTAAACTCCTGATCATCTGAATTCCAATACTGGTGCTCATCCCCGTTAAAATCCGTGTATACAAGTTCAAACCCGGAAATGTCCCTGCACAGCACCGGATTTGCACAAGATTCCATTTCTTCTGGAAAAGGCAACAAAAAATCCGCCCGATAAAGATCATATGTATTGTTTTGGTTTTCCTTTAAATAATAAGCGATTCTTGCAGCGCCAGCTCTTTGATCCGTGCCAAGCATTGCATGGGCAAGGGAGGTGAACACCACGGATGAGAAAACAGTCTGTCCCATTGCTTGCTCTTGTCCAATAAAGCTGTATGGGTCTGGATCGGAATTAAATTCAGGTTTTTTATATCGCGGTGGCTGCAGAACCACCAATGATTCAAGATCCATATTGATTCTTTTCAAGACATTTCTTATTTTTTCGCCATGTGTCACGTCGTCCTTAACGTATTCGCTTGAAATGATAAATGCCTTAAAAGAAGAAAAAAGGGTTGAAATAACAATGGAAAAAATCAGAATGGAAACAAGGACCTCCACAAGGGTAAACCCCTTGCATCTGCACTGTATTGATCTATTCTTTACCGGCCTATTCAATTACAAACCTCCAGGTACTGACTTTATATGTCCTTTGCCCGGACAGATCTGTGATTTCTATATCAATCTTTTTAAATTGTTTAGCGGTCTCCTCATCGATAAAATCAATTTCTTCAAACGCTGAATCTGAAATCTCACAGCTCCATTTAATCCCTGGAAAAGTTTCTCCGAAATCGCCTTCAGACTCAGACCAGTCAGCAAGATCCCTTTCCATTCTTGATAGCAGCTGCTGTGCCAATGCCGGGGCTGTACTGTTAAATTTGCCAGCGATTGCCAGCCGGATGGTGCCCGATTGCATTTTGAAAAGAGAGGTCAAAATCAAGGCGATTATGGACACACTGATCATAACCTCCAAAAGAGTGAATCCCTTTTCATTTGAGGCTGATATCATAATCTTAGATGCAGTCTTCAAGGTAAACATGTTTGTTCAGAAGTTGAACCTGGGCGAGGAACGGCTCTATTTTCAAGGTTATGTTTTTTTCCTCCTGGATGAGATGAATCAGTGCAAAGTCAGAATAGCCCTGCTTCCTGAAACGGATTTCGATGTTCCCTGTTTCCCTGGTACCGGGAAATTCAACATCTACAATATCAATCTTGTCTGAAAAAGAGACGCCTTTTTCCTTTGCCGCCTCCCTTGCCGCATCGTCCATGTCGTCATGGGTTACCCACAACCTTCCCGATCCAGGATCCATGTGCATCAGATAATCAACATTCTGTTTAACCGCCCGCTTTTTCAAATCATTTACTAAACGGACGATATTGCCTACCTGACTTGCAGAGTCGTAAAACAGGACAATATCTCTAAAAACAGGGAATGAAAACAATAGAAGGGTTGCGACGATGCTGATAACAACAATCAGCTCAATCAAAGTGAAACCTGATATTTTTTTATGCCTATTCAAGCTCCCAGCTGTTGACATCTTTATTTTTACCCTCTCCTCCGGGAGCCCCGTCAGCGCCATAGGAAATGATATCATACTCATCGTGAACACCGGGTGAAAGATAAAGATACTCCCTGCCCCAGGGGTCTTTGGGCATCCTTGCCTTTGCCAGGTATCCTTTTTCTTTCCAGTTCAAAGGAATGGGTTCAGACGACGGTTTTTCAATCAAGGCCGACAATCCCTGCTCTGTCGATGGATAATGGCCATTATCAAGGCTGTACAGTTTAAGACTTGTTTCAATGGCAGCGATGTCCACCTTTGCTTTGACCGCTTTTGCGTCATCTGTTCGGCCCATGAACCTGGGGGCGATATAAGTCGCCAGAATACCCAGGATGACAACAACAACCATGAGCTCAAGAAATGAAAATCCTTTTTCATTGGTAATACTGAAATATTGTTTATCATCCATATTTTTCATACTAATTAAGTCCTGTGATTTTTTTGAATTAATAAACTTTTTATTTGATTACTTAAATGTCTTAGCATTATTATTGTTTCAAGTAAAGGGCTGAGATATGACGTCCGATCGGCACGGAATCCCTTAACATGAAAGGTTCCGGACCGATGAGACCACAGTGTGTTTCTTATCAGTGAAACATAATCGCGCCCTGGTTTCAAAAAAATGGCTGCTGGCATCCTCTATACCGAATATGCTATAATAAATATTCTTTTATGGGTTATCAAAGGATTATTACCATGAAAAAAAATATCATAAGGTTCCTCACCATATTCATATCCATTTTATTCATGCATGGATTTTCCCAGGCATCATATCTGAGTATTTCCAAGGATAAAATGACATTGAATTCAGACAGGGTACCCTTGCAAGTGCTACTGAAACAGCTTATCAGAAGAGGTATCAAAGTTAAAATTGATCCTGAAATCAACCCAAAAATCAGTGCCGATTTTAAGGATAAAGAGATTCAAGCAGCACTTTCCGATATCCTCAAGGGATATGATCATGCCCTCATATGGACCCGGGATAACGACAAGCCCCCCAGACTCTCAGAAATTGTCATATTCAGACCCGGTAAAATAACCAAAGCCCTTCCCATGAAACAGCCGAAAAACCTTCAGATTGAAAAAAATCCAAACACCAATGCGCTCCAGGTAAAAAACAAAATTCTGACGGCCTTTAAAAATTCTGTGCCACACCCCCATCTAAAACAACTGCTTTCAAAACTTGGGGCAACCATCCAAATGGTCAATAAGGATCTGGGTGTTTACCAAATTACCCTGCCTGATTCTGCTGATCTCCAGGAAGTGATTGATCTTTTAAGGAAGGACAGCCATGTCGGCGCAATAGAGCCGGACTATGCCTATAGGGCTTCAGAAAACGTAAGATACAATGGCCTTGGGGAGAACAGCATCCATGATCCAGCGCCTGACACCATTGAAACATCCTTTTCTGTGGCAGTTCTTGATACCGGCCTCATGGAGCAGTATACCGGCAACAGCTTCAACCATGCCGCCTTTGATGCGCTTTCTCCGGAAACGTCCATTTCCGATTCAGTCGGCCACGGTACCCAGATGGCATTGATCGCATCGGGACAAATTCATCCCATGGGAACATCTTCAGGCCAGTTTTCAAATCCTGTCATATCTGTTCGGGCATTTGATGACAATGGATTTACCTCCAACTCAATTTTAATGAAAAGCATTGATTATGCCCTTGAAAACGGGGCAAAGGTGTTAAGTCTAAGCTGGAGTTCAGAGACAAAAAGTAGTTTTCTTGAATCTGCAATGAATTATGCCAGATCCAGAGGACTGATTATCGTTGCTGCAGCAGGGAACAGCCCCACGGGCAAACCCGTCTATCCCGCCGGATACGACTCGGTTATCTCAGTGTCGGCACTTGCGCCGGACGGGAACGCCTGGAAACAGTCAAACTACGGTGATTTTGTGGATATTGCTGCCCCTGGATTTGCCAGCCTGCCCGTGGGAAATAAGGGTGATCCCGGCACCTATGCCGGAACCTCCATCTCAACCGCCTATATTGCCGGTAAACTTGCCGCATATTTAAGAAAAAACCCTGGTGTCAAAACCATTGACACCAGGGAATTGTTTCACTAAAAACCGTTTCCAAACCTTAGGATATCAGATGACTACTCGTTCCATCCAAATCCGGCTGCAAACGCCTCAAGCGTAATTTCAGCTGTTTGCGAAGCAAGCTGCCCTGCAAACATAGCCAGATCCCTGCCATCAACCACACCGTCATTGTCCATATCACCGGTTATGTAGGGGTAAATATGAAAAGGGTCATATGTAAAGAAATGGCCCGGGCTGTTTATACTGGTATCAGAATCTGAATCATAGGCTCTGACAAACCATTTGTAGGTCTGCCCATGCACCAGACCCCTCAAATCCCAGAAGGAGGCATAGAGATCCGTGAGATCAGGAATTGTGCCCGAGACAAAAAATTCTTTTGACCCGTCAAGACTCCGGATGCGGACCCTGTATTTCTGTCCGTTCACACCTTCCGGAAGTGTCCAGAAAAAGTGCATGGCTCCGTTTTCATAGATCCTCGAACTCATGGTGCCCTCGGCCACCGGCGTCAGAACAACTGATGACAGGGTATAGGTGTGGGTCTCAGAATAACCGCCACCAAACGCAAGCATGAGGGTGTATTCTCCGTCCAGAATTGAACCCGGATTGTAAAATCCACTCCAGCCATTAAGCCTTCGTGACTCAGTGGACATATCAAACCAGTCCCTGTCAAGATCAAACTCGTAGGGGATAAAGTCATCCGGACCAGCCACCCGGGCGCTGATCACATTATTCCTTGATCCCGGCCGCGTATTAAAATACAGGGCAATCTTATCCTCGGGTGAAGGACCTGTTCCCTGGGATTTAGCTGCTTCAAACCATTTGGCACGGTTTTCAAGGGCCGACGGATCATAGGTCAGTTGAACAGATTCGCTCTTCCGGCATGCGGAATACGGGTCATTCATGTCAAAGGCACGAACCTGCCAGGTATATGCTTCACCCGGCACAAGACATCTAAGATCTTCGGCAGACACACTCAGACTGTTACCGGTAAACATACCGGACCTGTAATATCGATCCCCGCCCTGGTAAACCCTGACCTGGTATCTTTTGGTCGTATCCGGGTTGATCCATGAAAAATCAATGCTCCCGTCGGGATTGACCGTATGATTCATGGTCCCTGATTCCACTGCCGCAAGGCTGATCGGAACGATTGTCTGGGTATAGGATTCGCTTGCACCATCCTTGAATGCCACTGTCAGGGTGTAGGTTCCATAATCAAACACATCGGTAAAATCATGGGCCCAGCAAACCAAATAGCTGCACTCATTGAGCCATTCCAATATATCATTCTGGATATCAAACGCATAGGTAAACCCATTGGGACCTGACAAGCCGGCGCTTTTTACCAGGTGAGCAAACCCGGGATGAACATCAAAGGCGCTACTCAATTCACCGTTATATACAGCAACTTCACCCCATGCAATCCGGTTCACATCTTTAGCAAGCCTAAAATCAATATCCGGGGTATCTGCTTCTGCCGTTACCTTTACAGATGTGGCAAGATCCCAGTCATAGGTTTCATCATAAAATTCATCTCTATAATTTTTCTGGTCACAGGAAGGACAGGCATTGATACGATAGGTTCCTGCCGGGAGTCCATCAATGGTGTAGGATCCGTCTGCTGCCGTATTGACACCGTTCATCCACGCATTGGTTACAAAATCCGCTACATACACATAGAGATTTTCTATGGGCCGATCCTGCTCGTCCCATATGGACCCTGAAACCGATCCGCCGGGAGAAAGGTCAAAATTCTTCTGGGTATCTTCCCCAACGATCACCACGACATTGTCCGCATTGGCACAATCAAGCTCACCGCCCGCCGCTGTCCAGTATTCACGGATGAAATTTAAGTCTGGATTGCAGTTTGGATCAGCGTTTACTGCATAGGTTCCCGCAGGAACGGTAAAACTGTAATAACCATTTTCATCGGTACCTCTTCCATTAATATGATTTCCACAATTTATACCATGGGCATTGACGCACACATTAAATAGATCCTGACCGTCTCCGCTTACATTACCAACAATTTTCCCCCCTTTTTGGGGTGTAAAATTAATATTTGTCTGCCCCGGTGTGATCGGATCAGAATATTCTTCATCCACATAATAGGTTTCACCAGAATTCAGATAAACACGATAATATTCCGATGACGGTGCCGGTAATCCTATTATCGAATAATTACCAGTGTCATCGGTATTTGCCCCGCCAAGATAAACACCTGCCTGCTCGTCATTTACCTGTACCCATATTCCTGGAACGGGATTACCTGAGTCATCCAGCACCTTTCCCGAAACCATATAACCGGTTTCCAACTGAAAATTAATGTTCCCGCTCTCTTGTTGAACAACAATTTCAACCCGCACAGCATCATTGCAGTCCTGGGTCTTATTTACATTATCAAACCATTCACCCACATAATTCTGGTCATTGCATTCAGGACAGGCATAAACATAAACGGGTCCTTCTGGAAGGCTGTTGATGACATACTGGCCATTGCTGTCAGTATTTGCTTGACTGTACTGAAAACTGTTTCCGCAGGATGCTGATTTCACCTGTACATGCACCCCTGGAATAGGGTCATCGTTGCTGTCCGTTATGGTTCCTGATACAGAACCTGCAGCAGCAAGGTCAAAATCAATATCGGAGATGACCTGATTCAGCTCGACAGTCAAAGGAGTTGCATCACTGCAGTCCAGAGTGCCGTCAGATCCGTCATAATATTCACCCACATAATTCTTCCCATTGCAATCCGGACAGGCTCGAATAATGCTGTCCCCTTCCGGGATACCGGTTATGGTATACTTCCCTTTTTCATCCGTATCAGCACCACTGAGCCAGATTCCGCTGCAGCCGGCAGACTGTGCATACACGTGAATTCCTTGAAGCAAATTACCATCCTTGTCCTTTACAATACCGGAAACCCCTCCGGCCGACTCAAGTTCAAAATCAATGCCCGACCGGTCCTCATCGGGCTGTACATTCAAATTCTGTGCATCATTGCATTCTACCGAACCTGGATTTTCTGTTCCGGTCCACCATTCATTTGTAAACATGAACTCATCACACCGAGAACAGGCCTCGACATATACATCCCCTGGCGGCATCTCAATCATTGTGTAATTTCCGTTGGAATCGGTTCGTGCGCCGCCGAGCCATGTTCCGCCGCATCCATTGTCAAAGGCATGAACCCATAACCCTATAATGGGATTTTCAAGGGAGTCCGTCACCCGGCCGGACACCGTCACCCCCTTGTTTGGATCGGATTCGCCTATGTCCAGATCCACACGGCCGTTTTGATTACTATCCTCCTCACCATCCAGAAGGCTGTCTCTGTCGGTATCTGGGTCAGCAGGATTTGTGGTGGTGGCAGGGTCGTAATCGGGGATAAAGTCTGAATCCGCATAGGCCGGCAACTGGGCAGTGGTAAGCCCTATCTCGGTACCATCCTTTACACCATCCTGGTCTGTATCGGGATTTTTCGGATCGGTCTCATTAAAATCAACTCTGCCGTTAATATTCTTATCTTCATTCCCGTCCATGATGCCATCTCCATCCATATCTCCGTCCAGTGGGTTGAACAGCATCCTGATTTCATCAAAATTTGAAAGAGTGTCCGTGTCGGAATCAACGACACCGCCAACCAGTAACTGGTCACACCGGGCCATCATGGTCCCCCCGGCACCGGAATAGGCATATACCCTGGAAGTTACCCCCCGATAAGGATCATTTGCGTCATAGGCCGGGCCTGGAATCTCATAGATCAGGGTCTGGGTATCCGAATTTGTTAAATCGGTAATGGTATATATCATCTGCCTGCCGGTGATATTGATGGAAAGCCGGTATGGCTTATCCGCATCAATGGGGAAGGCATCAAAGGTTCCAAAAGCAAAATCAGCCCACTGTTCATGATCACCATAATCAGCCACCTGGGGCACAAGGGCCTTGCCCATGGAATAACCTGCCCGCATGGAATAATCGTCACCGGCTTCGTTATAGGTCCGGTCAATGTAAATCTGGGCCCAGACATCTCCTTTCTCTCCGTCATACTCCCTGCCACTGCCATACCCCAGTTCATCATTATAAAAGTTGCCTTCCAACCGGAACCGTCCCTTTGATCCAACTGAAATCAGGCTTGCGGAATCAATTTTAACATCCACTGCCATATGGGCAAAGAAAATCGGTGTCTGGAGCCTCACCGTCTCCGTGGCTCCCCTGGAATCGGCCATAAAAACAGCGCTGTTGTTTTCCATGACCTTGACAATTTCATTGGCTCCCCACCTTAAAGGATCAAGGGCAGTCCCGGAAAAATTATCATGCAAGCCTCCGTTCAAATAGACATTATCAAATTGTGCAAAGACATGACACAGCCCCGGGCTATCGTCAAATGTGGTGATGCCCGTGATCAGCTCTGGACCGGAAAAAAGATACGCCGGACCTTTAAAGGAAGGCAAATTTTCGGCAACCGCAGTATTGAGTAAAACACCCCCGGCATCATAAACATTGAAGGTTACAGAATCTGCTGATGGATCATATAAAATCTCAAGCTGGTACCAGGTATTCTCCTGGGCACCCCCGGGAATAACAATGCTTTCGTTAAAAATCCACTGCCATTCATTTCCCTGGCTGTTCATGCTCTGTTGAATGATTCCTGAAAATCCGAAATTCCCATTTAGCTTTACCAAATAAAGGCCTGCCTGCAGATCCCCACCAGCGTCATCGGGAGTTGCAGACGCAGTATTGTACAGCATGGTTTCAATGCTTGCAGAAACAGCATTCCAGCCGTCCAGCCCGTCTGAAATACTTTCAACCATGACATCGACCTTGAATTGGATGACCGGCTCTGTTGTGTTGATCCTTGCAGCATTACGCTCATACCGGTTAGAACTTCTGATGCCGGAGAAAAAGGTCCCATTCCTGACCCGTCTGATTTGCTCAAGTGAGCTCCATTTATCGGCATCAAACAGGCCTGATGCATTGGTAAAATCATCATAGAGCTGATAGGCGCCTGTTCCGGCATAGATGGTTGCGATATCAATATCAATTGCAATGATATCCGTGGTTCCAATAGCCACCAGGCCGGCGTGTCCCCCCAGGACATCTCCGAGCTCAGGCCAGTCAAGGACAGTATCTCCATGAACCGAAGAATTGTTCGCATCATAAAAAGCGACGACAATAACGTTTTCCGGCGGGGCATCCCCCAGATCAATGGTATAGGCACCCGGTGCCGCCAATTGAGTCGAACCCACCATATTTTCCGGATCTGCATCTTCAGCATCAAAGACACCGATATAGATCAGGCCTTCTGACCCCGGGTCAAATCCAGGGCAGGTGATATCGCCTGAAATACTCAGGGCCTGTGCATTTGATAAAAAAAGCGTCCAGAACAACATCTGTGTGAAAAAAAACTTAAAACAATACCGGAGGAACCTGTTTTCCATGATTCTTAACTCCCTGTCTGTAAGTTATAACCATTATGTTCACTCAATTGATTTATAACGGCATCAGGATAGAAACCTGCCATGCCAAAATATTATTTTCTGCACTGAATCTAAAATTTTTGCAATATGTGTACCATGCCCCGGCATAAAGCATGTCTGTTTATCCATTAAATTTTTTTCAAGAAATAATCTATCGCAGTCCGGGATGAGGTGACCGTTTGACCGCCATCCGAATGAAAAAGAGAAAAGGCCATGTTGAGACCATGGCCTTTTCTCTTTTTCATCTGATCCGGTGATAGGATCTCTCCCTCGGGTTGCCGTATCCCCGTAGCAGACAATTGGAAACTGACAAAAGAGTACACGACAACAATAAGTTTTAATTTCCTTCAATTCAAATCATTGCAGCTTGTACTCAAGATGCCGGCAAGTCATTATCAATTATGGGGCTGGTTTGATGCCAAGCCCCATAATTGTTTTCATTCAAACGAATATATTATTTAATATCTTTTAGATATATCCTGAATCCTACCCCTGATTTTTTCTTCTAATACCCAGTAAAGCACAGATACCACCACCGAGGAGAAGTAGGGATGATGGGATTGGAACCATGGATGCGGTATAGACCACAGAACCATCAGCTAATTCTTTATTAAAAAGTATGACATCCGCCATAACATCGCCAAAGCCCATCATTAAAAAAAACGAATCTTGATTAAACATTATTGGTTCTGGTGTTAATAAGGTATCAATTTGAAATACAACGCCGGAAGTTAGCGGAAAACTACCAAAAGTATTATCTAAACCGCTAACTCCTATATTGGGAGTAAATACTTTGAAAATATCCCAAACAGGAACACGAGTTACAGCACCAGGAATCAATTCAGCTCCAATGAGCACCATCTCATCTTGAAAACGAGTTTGAAGCATTGCGTTTCCAGCAAAATCCCATCCCTGATCAAGGATATCTAATTGAAAACCAGTAACAACCGACAAATCAACAGTGTCATCAATAACAAAAGAAGTGGTAGCTGAAAAAGAAATCGCCGGAATAAAAAATAATAAAAAAACAGATAGCATAATTTTCTTCATGGAATTCTCCTAATAAAACAAATTATTATTGTTGTGTCATTATACCTTTTACACATCCCATATCCAGAACATTGATAATGCCATCAGAATTACAATCCATCCAAGGATATGCGTTACCTCCATTAACCATGTAGTTCTTTACTGACCCCATGTCTAAAACATTTATAATACCATCAGCATTTACATCGCCACGTTCATGACTCTCTGTTGCTCCAAATACCACCCCCCCATCCATCAAAGTGCCGTCCACCTGGACAAAATTGGCATAATCGCCGCCCTTGCCAAGCTCCAGCCCGATGGTCGGTTCGAAGGGCATAGCAGCGTCCATCCGGGTGAATGTGACAACAGCCATGAGTTGTCGATCTCCGACAACACCTTCGGTGGGAGCGGATTCATCAAGCTTGCCGCCCACGATGACGACTTCTCCCTGGGTGGATACATCCGGATCTGCATTGGGTGTGGCCAATGGAGAGGCAGCCGTTCCAAAATACCAGGTGTCGTCATTCTTGACCGCTGTCGGTGAACCCACTTCATCAGGGTCATATGTGAGCTTCACGCCATAACTGACGATTGGATCTGTAATATCCGCATAGATGTAAACCGCTATTTCTGAGTCTGTGTAAGCCCCCTCCGCATACACAGACACATCTGCAGATGCCGAAAACGACATCAAAAAAATGAGGGAAATAATCCCTCCGATAAATTTTGCACTTTTCTTAATCATGAGTTGCTCCTCTCAATAATTTAAATTATTAGAAAGACCTTAAAACTGCTTTAGAAAACTGATTTTATTAAACTTTGAAATACGGGTTACGCTTAAATATGCAATATTTACACCAGGCCTAAATCGATTTTAAAAAAAAGATGATCTTGCCGTAATTCCTGGGAACCATTCTATAAACCACTGAATATAAAGAATATTTTTTCTATGTTTTTTAAAAAAATATTCTTTATATTCGATTTTGATAATAATGAACCAAAGATACAGAGGAAAAACAATTCCCATTATTTTTTAAGCAGGATTCTCTTTTTTCGTTCATAATTTTACCAAACGCCAACTGAATACGAAATCGGCAAATAAGCCTTAAAGCCCTATAGTCAAGGCCTATCCCAAAAAATTACAAAAAAAATCCCTTGTCGCAAATTTCCAAAACCGATCAAACTGAATGGAACCCGCTATATTTATATCAAATTCTACGCCTTTCCCTTAGGAAATGTTATACCTTTTTTGTGAATTTTTTTTCCTGCTTTTAAGAAATTTTTGTAACATTTGCACCAACGGAAAAGGACAAATCTGAAAATTTTTAAACTTCTAATTTGAATATCTCCCCAAGCTGTAGTATGACAATATTCAATTCTTATACTGCAATCGTTTTTGGGAGACTTAATCTTATGACAAAAACACGAATTTTCTATCTGATTTTAATTACCACTTTAGTGTATTGGCCTTCCATGGCCATGGCCGAAGTGACCATGGAAGATTTCCGCCAGATAAGCTCTTCGGGCAATCCGCTTGATACCGCTCTGTCCGGGGACGGACAATTATTTTTCGTCCTGACCCTCCAGGGATCGGTTGAGATTTATTCAGCAGACGGCAATTTAAAAGATACCCTCCAGCTTGCGAATTCCGCCGACAGGATTGTCACTTCCAGATCGGGAGACCGAATTTACCTGTCTGACTCGCGAAACAATATCATCAAGGTGATCCGTGTCGATTTCGTTCAAACTATCAGCACAGAAGGCTCCCCGATCAAAGGCACGCCCGGGGCACCGGTAACAATTGCGGTATTTACGGACTTCCAGTGCCCCTATTGCGCCAAGGCGGTCCCATTGCTTGACCAGGTGCTTGAACAATATCCTGGGAAAGTCAACATCCTGTTCAAGAATTTTCCCTTAAGAATGCATGAATTTGCCATACCCTCTGCCCTGGCCGCATTAGCGGCAGACAAACAGGGAAGATTCTGGCCGATGCATGATCTTTTATTCCAAAGTTATAACAACTTAAGTGAAGAAAAAATCCTTGAATGTGCCAGACTCGCCGGGCTGGACATTGAAAAATTCAATTCAGACCGCAACGACCCTAAAACAAATCAACAGGTTCAAATGGATCTTAAAAACGGTCAATCTGCCGGTGTTCGGGGGACGCCGACTATTTTTGTAAACGGGTACCGGTTAAAAAAACGGGGAATGAAAGGGTTAAAAAAATTAGTCGATGCCGAGCTTCAAAAGCTGGCCGTTGACAAAAATCTCCCATAATTTCCCTGGACGTTTTTTTACCCATAGGATATGTCATATCCGGCCGGGATATTACAGTCAGAAATAGGAATTGTGACTTTTCTTTTATAATTATGAAAAAAATTATCCAAAAAAATCGTAAATATCGCCAACAAAAACTCAAATCGCCCTTTTTTGGGGAAAAAAGTTACGATTATTGCGAATTAAATAAAAGTTACGATAAATCATGTAATCATTTTTCTGTTTTTAAGTATTTTTTTTCAAACAAAACATAATTTGATACTCTTTCAAATTGGTAAAACCAAGCAAATTCAATGATCAGTTATCACAACTTGTACTGCAGTCTACCTCATAATGATTAAATATCTTCCAGAAGGCATCTTTCTTTTCAACTTCAGGAGAGTCCCAGTCATATGCACCGCCGAAATCGTGGGCTGATACATACAATTGTGATGGTTTAAACTCCCATGCTGAACCTGCATATTGCCATCCTAACCGCACGGTAATGTGTTCCCAATCCCCCACATGGTTTTCAAAAATTGTTGAGAATACCGATTTGCCCCTGTTGTAAGGATAATAGAAAAAGTAAACGAGATCCACTACCGCCACATCAATCTCACCAACAGGAATTTGTTTTTTGATGAAATACGCATATACCGGCGCAGAATCTTCAGACTGGGTGTCATCCAATACGGATCAGATTCCGGGACAATTTGACCGGCCCATATCTTCGGCAAATTTTGCCATATCTTTGCCGTCCTGGTCTGAATCTTTATCAAGGTCTCCCATGCATCCGCCGGGACAGCCGGCTTTGCCGAACTCAGAGGCCATGATTTCAAGATCCCCGGCATCGGTGTCAAGGTCGTGATCCACATCTCCTTCACAGACATCAAGCTGCACATTGAGTGCAGTTGAAGCGGGCCCAATGCCCTGATTAAGGACCCATGCCGTTGCAGTAAAATCACCGGAAGCCGTATCCGGCACCTGCCAGTCAAAGTCCAGCATAATCTCGTCCTCACCATTGACCACAAACTTCCGGGCAGGCAGCTCATAGATGCGTCCTCCGGCCGTATTCTGGATGTTCACCTTCAGGCTTCCGGAAACTGTATAGGACTTGTAATTGGCAAACGTCACCTTAAAGATACCGTTTCCCCCTGCCGGCAATTCCTCCGGACCTTCAATCTTAAGGCTGCCGCTCACAACTGAAAATGGGACAGATTCACCTCCCACCGGCAGCTTTCCCCCATAAAGGAGTGTGACCTGGGCCGTGTAAGATCCGTCATCCAGTTCCTCTCCTTCCCAAGACAGGGGAACTGTGAGGGTCTGTCCCGCAGGCACAGAATAGAACCTGGAAACAGTATGTCCGACTCCCTGGCCTGCCGAATCGACAAACGCAAGGGCCACTGTCAACTGGACCTCTTCACTGCCGATGTTGGACACCCGTGTCGTTGTCCGGACGGGATCACCCGGCGCATATTGTTCCCGATCCAGCGAGTATTGTGAAATCATCACTTCTATGGGGGCTTCGTAGGTAATTTCCAGGGTAAAATAATCAGAAAACCAGGTCTCATCCGTGGTGGGATTATGCCGGATCGGAAAAACCGTAAACAAGGCCTCACCGCCGGAAACCTGATATTGAACAAGATCTGCTTCATCCGGGACCGGGACGGTGATGTCGGTTTCGGTGGTGTAGTTCAGTCCCCCTTCCGACCAAGGCATGACCTTTGCTATGGGGATATTATAATCTCCGATATTTCTGAAATTGCTCTTGACCAATTGAACATCCAGAATCTCAGCTCCCGGGGGCAGGGGCATGGAAAATCCTTTGATAAACGGCAGGATGGGCTGATCCGGTGAGACGGCAACCTCCCCACCTTTGATTGAAAAAAGCGCATATTTGATACTATTCTGCTCTTCAACATCAATCCTGTATTCCGGCAGGGTGATGTCAATGGTCCTTTTGTACACAGCTGTTTCCTGGGCCTGAATATCCAGGGCCGCCACGGTGTAGCCTTTGGCAGCAGCCGCATCCGACTTACTTTCCACCAACCCTTCAGCAGCAGCCGCGTCAGGGTAGAACAGAAAGGACCAGGGAACCCCGTAAAGTTGAAATTCCGTCACGGTTTTCCGGTCCAGGGCGTCCTTTGATCCAAACCCAAAGGTATAATCCTGCTTGGCTTCGGCCAGGGCTTTACCGATGGTCATGGAATTGGAACCGCCGGGCATCAAAAGGTTATCAAAATACCGCTGTATCAGCCGTTCTCCCCAGGTGCATTTGTGCAGGTTATTGGGAGATCCGTAGCTGAAACCGGTGGCCCCGATGTATGACCGGGCGCCCTCGTGAATCAGATCATACACCATACAGTTGTCGATCCCGCCGTCAAGATCTATATCCGGCACCGGGGTTCCGCCGTGGCACCCGACGATCATGGCAAAGGGGTGGTCGTTATCAAACCGGGTGTAAACAGTGGGGGTGTCACCGGGATCAAAATCATCGCCCGGTATGACGGCATGATCATACCCGTCGTGCCCGCCGATAAAAAACAGATCCATGCCGCCGGCGTTATTGGCTGCATTCCTGAAATTATTGTTCCAGCTCACACTCCCGCCCTCCCAGGGAGACATGACGTCAATGGTCTGCACCTCGCCGGCAGGGGTGTTGTCGTTACGGACCGTGAACCCCCGGCCGATAAAAAGGCCCGGGACATCATGCAGGTCTGCAATTTCACCGGCCCGTCCGTCATCGGGTTCCAGGCCCAGTTCCCAGCCGTCAACACTGGCCATGACGATACCGCCGGTCCGGCCGTTGTCCCAGTTGACCGCCTCTTCAAGAAGCTGAAGCATATCGGCTGCAGTTTCGCCCAGCAGGCGACCGTTCCACAGTTCAATATCCCCTGTCTGCCAGTCCGTACCGCCGCCAAGGTCCGCGTATGGGTTGTCGGTGAAAAAATAGTCGTGATCCGTTGCCAGAATAGCCGGATTGGTGGCGCTGTTGACATTCCATGTCTTTTCATCGTTGTAGGGATCATTGTAGCGGTAAAAGGGCAGGATATCATCATCCCCCACCAGCAGCAGGTAACGGGGAGAGGCCACTGGAAACGTAAACTGTCCAATGAACGGCAGGTTGACACTCATGAATTGCGTGGCATCGTCATGCCAATCTTCAATCAGGTCATCCAGGGCATTTGCCGCCACGTTTGCCGCGGCCTCGCTGGCGTAGTCAACATTGGTGTTGTCCCAGTTCAACAACCTTGAATCATAGCGATCGGCATAATAAATCACCCCGGTGGGTGAATGACTCGCCGGATGTCCCTGGGCTTCTTTAAAGAGGCGGGCCAGCAGATTGTTCACCTCACCCTCGGCCAGGTTGTCATACAGCAGCTCCCGATTGGTCACAATCAGGGAACTGACCGCTTCCGGTGCCAGGATCCGGACCTTACCGCCGGCGGTGGAATCAAATGCAGGCTGCAAGATTTCTGCAGCAAGAGAAATATCCTGGGGCGGGGTGTCCTCGGGAATCAGGAAACGCCAGACAATCTGTGTACGATAAAACACGGGAACCCCCCAGAACAGCACGGGAGACAGATCCGCTGTCACCCGGTATCTGCCGGAGGATATCGTCTGGTATGAAACCGTCGTACTGTCGGCACCGCTGGTGGGCCTGACCGATGTCCGCACGGGAGAGCCGAAAACATTATTGGCAACCGTGAGATCCACGGAGATATTATTCGTGGCCGATGAACTGAGACTGAACAATTTAGCCACCACCTCCAGACGGGTGTAATTGGTGGGTCCCTCACCAATATCCCCGGTCACTTTATTCACCACCACCCCTTCCAGGGCATCTTCCACGCTTAAAGAGAGAAACAGGGGAGGCGGGGTAAAGGCGGCAAGATAAGCCACCGTGTTTATGAGCAGCTTTTTACCGGTTGTTGTCATGGTATCCGGGGAATTTCGAAACCCCCAGAGCAAATATTCATTTTCCCGGGTCAGGGGGTAGTAACTTTCAGAGCCTTCCATCCGGCCGATGAGATCCACTTGGGTTGGCAGGCTGCCGACATACTCTTCAACGGCCGGAGAGGATTCACTGTAAAGCCCCAGTATCCCTGTCTTTGGAATACCGATATCAAAAAAAGAGGTGAAAATATCGTGACCGGTGGTGGGAACATAAATGTTCTGCCCCGAACCGACGGCCCCGTTTCCCCAGTTGATGAAAAGCTCCATTTCCTGGAACAGGGCGGCCCCGCCGTACCCCAGACCCAGAATCGGTTTGCCCGAGTCTGCCAGCTCCCGGACCGCATCGGGGTTGTCATAATCATAATGATATCCTGTGTCATCGCCGGTGATAATCAGGTCAAAAGAGGAAAAATCAGTTCCGCCCAGGGTCCTTACATCCAGCAGGGAGGTCGTGAACCCGTTGGCATCCAGAAGGGCTTTGAAATGCTGGGCTGCCGCCGTATTTTCATCATGAATGTAACACACCTTACCGTGTTTATTTGTGTCGGCCCATGTCCGGAAAGCAAAATCATATCCGGGCGATGCCTCTTCCACTGAGCTTATGCCGCGGATATAGTCTGAATCACGCAATCCTTCCCAAAAATAACGGTTTTGAACGTCGGGTGAGTCTGCATCCGCCCACACCTGAATGACATAGGAACGGTTCGGTTGCAGGGATATTTCCGGTTCTACAGGAATAGATACCCAGCCGTTGGCCGGAACATTCCGTGAAGAGACAACAGATTCCCATAGAACCCGTTTACCGTCCTTTATCGCCACCAGCAGGTTTCCGGGAAAACCGGATTTGTGGATATAAAGATCCACCTGTGCCAGGGATGTCTGGACAGGTTTAAATTCCTGCCAGCGCACAACGTTTTTTTCAAACCAATATCCATAGGGGGCTTCCTCCTGGAACTGATCAACCACCAGTGCCGATCCGTTTGCCTGTGCTGCAGTTAAACCCGCCGCCAGAAAAAAGAATCCCAAGACGAAAAAGCAAAAAAGGAATGATCGTGTTTTCATTTTTTTTCTCCTTAAATTTTTATATTCCGGTGTTACCGCCGGCATCAACACCGTAAACAGCTAATCGACGATCATCTGACAGCCCACGGGCAGACCGCATATTTCGCCCCGGTTTGCCCACAGCAGATGTTGAAAGTCCTTTGATGATACAATTACCGCCAGCCAATAAAGAGAGACGCAGCAGATCATTATGAAAACAGTATAAATTCAGCCCGAAACGATTTGAAATTCTAATATCAAAATTCATATCAAAGTCTCGAATTTGTGTAAAGCAATATTCAATTATATCTGCCCTGACATATTAAAATCTGGCATATTAAAATCTGGCCCTTTTTCAAACCAATCCCATCTGCATGGCCTTACACTGATATGGTTTACAAACTTCCATGCGCACGGGGGCAGCCATACGTGAAATTATGAATGCCAAAAATATAATGTCTATTTACCTCTTCATAAAAATAAAAAAAAACAGATTCTGAAGAAAAACCATCCGGAATTTTTATGGCATAGTCATATTAACATATGTTGAAGATTCAAAATATTGCAAACCTGTTTCTTTTTCGAGAGGGGTCAGTCGAAAACTCTCATGCCCCTCAAACATACTCGGATGCTGGGAACGCGATGCTTGAGCACTTACTGCTCACGGGCAGATACCACCGAATGTCAAGGCAAACTCTTTCAGATCTGAAAAAGCGCCTCCGCTTGCATAGATCGATAGGTCCTCGCCGTCCACATCGCTGTCTTCGTTTTTGTCCATCGGGCATGATCCAGGCAAGATGATTTCATAAATACGGTTGTAGCCGTAATCCGCAGCCCAAAGTCTCCGTCTTGCAGGATCGATTTCCAGAACGGTCAATCTGAATTTGTTAAAACCTGTAACAACCGAAGTTACATCGCCGGTAAGAGGATCTATTCTAAAGATGGCCTTGTCCTCATGGGATGTGGCATAGAGTTGGTTTTCTACTGGATCAAAAACGATGCTGCCCATTCCTGCAACTGGCGTTTGCAGAGCAATAGCCGTGAGTATCCCGTCAGGAGACAGAGAATAGATGTTAGCACTGTCAAAGTAGTCCGCCACATAAACAATTCCGTCAGGATCAGCGGTCATATCAAAAATATCGATATCACCGGGATCAGCCATGACAAGCCGTTCCCCTTGTGAAGCGCCTGGAGAAAACGCCCAGATCTGATCAGGGCCGCCACTCCCACGGTCGGATATTAGAATATCGCCCGCATTCACGTTTGATCCATTGAAACCAGGCGGTGCGAAAGTCATGCCAAAAGGATCGTCGTCACCTGAGTGAAAGCCCGACACCCAGACCTGATTTGTGCCTCCCGGTGTTCGCCTGTAAAGATTGCCGGAATAATCCTCGCTGACAAATGCATTCCCCATAGCATCAAAGATAAGGCTGGCAGGTCGATCGTAAGCTTGCAGCCTGATACCACGCTGGAAGCCGGTTGCCCGATACAATCCCTCCAGCAAAGCGATATCATCCCGGACAAGACCATAGAGACTATTGTCAGCCGGATTCAAAGCAATACTGTTGATTCGGATAAAGCTCTGATACCCCGCCGAACGTATTTCAGGGTCAATAATGACCACAGTGTCGTCGATCGGCCCACAGCCGTACTCGCGTCGGCCGAAATTGTCGAGGCCGATGGTTTCGGTGCCCTCAAAGAAATCCGAGCTAATCACAATCTGGGTAACATTCCCAAGCAAGGCTTCCCAAGTGCCAAAATCTACTGTCCACACCTCGGGATCAATCGGAAACTCATGCGTTGTCCAAACAAGGCCGCTCGTCGGAAGAGCAGCTGGATCAATCGAGACGTAGGCGGAGCCCAGGGGCCCTGATATTCGAATGAACTCTTGGGGGCCAAAGGGGGCGCCGCTTCTCTCAACAATTCTGAGGTCAATCGTCACGAAGCCGTTCAGATTGAGACTCGACCAATCGCCCAGGAACCTGGCGGGTGGATAGGCCCTGGCGTCACCTTCTGCCAGGCCGGTGATCCTTGCGTACCCGCCACTGTTGCCCTCCTCACCTGGATTGAAGACAGCAACACCAGTTGTCCCCTGGAAAAACCAATCCTCAGTTCCGGCCTCGGCGAAGTCTGCATAGGGGCAGGGATTCGCAACGGTCTGCGGATAGACGGAGAGTACAACATTATCGATCCGGACCTCTTCTCTGCCGCTCACGAATTCTGCATTGAGCCGCAGTGAATTGACATTGGCGAGAATGTCTTCCCATGTCCCCGTCTCGATTGTCCAGTCTGTTGGATCAAGCAAAACCTGGTAGGTAGTCCATGTCCCATAGGCGGGGATGTTGACTATTGGATCGTTGGCCCAGGCCGAGCCTCCTGGTCCGGCAATCCGAAAATCATATGTGCCTGGACTAAGGCTGCCGCCGCTGGTATTCTCAAGATACACGTCATAGGAAATAGAGTCGAAAATTGTAGCGCTGCTCCAATCACTGAGAAAGCTGGGTGGTGAAACTGCATAATTGCGAGCTCCGGTAAAAAGGTCGTTGACGTCGAGATTTCCGCCTGGATTCCCGCCTTCCGCCTGCCAGGTAAAAGCAGTATCGCCAGTGACTGCCCAGTCTTCCAAGCCGGATACAAATTGACTGCAAGGCTGGCGGCAATGGGGTGGGAGAGGTGGGGGAGTACCTATGCTAAGCGTACTGGGAAGATCAATCAGATCGTCCTTTGCTGTGATATGAAAACCGGTCACAGTCTTGATCGCTATAACCCCGTCTGGGGTGGCCATCGAAAATGTCGGTTCGGACATTGTTTCATCGAAAGAGGTCGGTCCATAGAATGTTTCGTCGATGATTGCACCATTCAGGGATGTCCATGCTACATCGAAATTCTGTGGGAGTCCGTAGGCGCCGCCGTGCTGGATTTGGCTCGTGCCTGTTACGAATCCCTGCAAGCGGTAGCTTCCTGTTGCTTCGGCCAACGCAAAAGGCGATACTCCTTCGACTTGCAGGACTAAGCCCGCCGTGCCGGTACCAGGGCTCCATGCAACCCTCGCAACCGTTCCGTCTATGGTGACGATCATTCCAGTCGAACCCGCAGCAAAGGCGACGAAGAGAGCGACTTGATAGTCTCCGATAGTAAGCGGAGCCCCTGGTACACCAATGTCCAAGACACCTGTTCCACTTGTTCCGAGGTCAGCGAATTCTATAACACGAGGGGAAGTTACGGAAGTCTCATAGAGCGTGGCGCACAATCCGCCTCCAGCACAGTTAGACTGAGCTGTTGCACTCTTGATGCTGGAGACCGTCATGCAGCAAAGAACAACCAGGATAATAAGCTTGATGCGTATCACAGTATTCCTGTGACGCACCAGATCAGCAGCAATCCTATTTATTGAATTCATTGCACACCAGATTTTAAAAAAAATGATACGCTTTTTCATGTTACTTCCTTTTTTTATTATTGAAAATGCTGCCATTCATCTTCGGGCAATTATTGATATAGGAGTTTCTTTGACAAATCGTTCAAAAATAAGGCTGAACTTAAAGACCCATCTGCAGGCAGAACAACCTCAAATCCTCATGGTCCACGCCTAGGTTTTTGTCAAGATCCCCCGGACAGGGGGATTGAACACTGCAGTCGGTCCTGTTGAAATTGGACGCCATAATCACTATATCACTGCCATCAACATCCTGATCCTGGTCCAAATCAGCATCCGGCAATTCTCCGGGAATCTTAAAACACATGGAAAATTTTGAAGATGATTGGCCCCCTCATCCGTGTCCCCGGGGTCGTTGAGTGTGGGACCAAAATCTTTTCCAAGGTCTATACCAGGCCCGATATTGGAAAAGATACGATTGGAAAGCAGCGCATTGGCAGTTCCCAAATCCACAACAACCCCGCAGCCGAAATTATGGGCAATGGTATTGCTGGCCCCGGGAAGAATACCCCCCACAAGATTCCCGCCTGCACCATCGCCAACAATCAGCCCTGAGGGTACATTGGGAACCTGCAGTCCCTTGATCCGTATCACACACTTCATCTCCCGGGTTGACATCACTTGCATCCAGATTTGAGTTGACAACAAAAACCTGTGCAGAACCACTCCCTGCCAAAAGAGTTAACAGCAACACCAGCCCCATCATGATAATTTTTTTCATATCCGTATTCCCGTTTTAAGATTTCAATACCCTTTATTGAGATTCGTTTCACCTGCTTCATTTTTATTTTCTCTTTTACAGATAACGAGTAATGTTAAATTTACATACAGTCTTTCTTGCCGAAACGCTTATATATGCCCTATAAAATGGAGCCAGCACCCGCCCCCTTTTCAACAATGTGCCTATTAATAAACCCGGGCCCTATACACAGAGCCCTGGTTGTTACCCTCTATTTTCTCTTATTTCTAATTAACCCCATCGGACGATATCGAGCAGGGGCAGTCCGTTCGACCCAATTCACCTGCAATCACCGTCAGATCAAGACCGTCTACATCGCCGTCATAATGAAAGTCCCCTTCACAGTCTCCAGAAAGAACGCAGTCGTTTCGCCCGAAATCGGTGGCAAAGGTTTCAAAATCATCTTTGTCCACATCGCCGTCCCGGTCAAAATCAACCCGGCAGTAATCGGTATCGTCCTTGGTCATGAGAGCGAAGGCCATGTCTGTTTTTCCGGTCCTTATGTCGTCGATCCAGAATTCCTGGCCCCCGATCATGAAGTCGTGAATGATCCCTTCAACCTGAATGCTACCCGAGCTGTTTCCAGGGGACCCGGTTGCATTGACGGTTACGTGAACGCCTCCGATATAGGTGTCGTGCATATCCGCCAGGGTATTGAAATTTCTGAAATCATTGTTGATCTGGAGGTTCATGTTCCCGCCGGTATATTTGTACAAAAGGGATAGCATGTGAACAGGCGCGGGGAAATCGAACTTGAGGTTGACGTTGTTGAGATTCATATCATTACCGGTTCCTCCGGCATTACCG
The DNA here is from genome assembly GCF_055382125.1 of Desulfoconvexum algidum. Lineage (NCBI taxonomy): Bacteria > Pseudomonadati > Thermodesulfobacteriota > Desulfobacteria > Desulfobacterales > Desulfobacteraceae > Desulfoconvexum > Desulfoconvexum algidum. Next base: position 3,780,502 of record NZ_AP042394.1, read on the forward strand.
GAAGTAACATTTGCTGTTCCTTCATCGTTCCAGTCACCGTTTCCCCATTGAAAATCTGCTAAAGAAACGAGGACGCCGCGGCTGGTGAACTGATCAGAGTTTACCGTTAATGGATTCAGGTCATATGTAGTGCCTGCGGTTAAATCATTAAAATCAACCAGTTTTCCGCCCAGGTTCTTCCAGAAACTGCTGTTTCCCTTGACGGCAGCATCATTCCAGTGATCCATGGAGGTTTCCCATCCCCAGTAATAACAGGGTTCGGTCCCGGTACAGTCCGGGGTGGCGGACAGGGACAGCCAGTAAATATTGTCCCGATCCTGGAAAAAGGGTTTAAGGCCCTCCTGGGTCAGGTCGGCCACATGATAGTATTTGTGCTCCCACCAGGTTTCCTTTTCCCCCTGGTAATACCGTGTATGGGGGATGGAATCCCAGTATTGTGTTTCGACCTCGTCAGGGGTCAGGGTGACATTATAAAGTTGTCCTCTTGCCGCCGGGTGGCTCCAGGGTATTTCGGGATCATTGCCGGCTGGAACATCCAGATAGAACCCTAAATTAAAACTCTGCATCTTGGGTCGATCGATTCCTATCGGCGGCATGGGAGTATTCTCTGACCAGTGGCGGCGGTTGTCCCGGGTCAGGTAGGACCCCCAGAAATGAACCTCAGTCACGGGTTCCCCGTTGGTGCACAGGAAATCATCGGCCACAAGGGCTCCGGGAACATCCGGATTCTGGTCGTCCAGCGGATAGGAAACAATATTGAGTCCCTGGGCCATATCCGGGAACTGGAGCCATTTGACCGGTCCACCGCAGGTGGTCAACTCAAAGGACATGTCAAGGGGGACGAGGGGGGGATCGAAAAACGGATGGTAAAGGCGTTCCCAGTTTTTATCGGTTGTGTAGTCTCTTTCAACGGCCACATCATTCCACCGGTCCATGGAATTTTCCCATCCCCAGGGAATCTGACTGTCGTTGGGAACGGCTGAAATATTCAGCCAGTAGATCGTACCCCGCCTTTGCCAGAAAATTCTAGGCAGATCCAGGTCGTACCGGTACTTGTGTTCGAATATCGGTTCCTGGCCGGTTCCCCAGGGAAGGGAAATGGAGGCCACATAGGTTTCTGAGAAGTCTTTCACCCAGGTTTCGTAGAGGAGCCTTCCCGGGCGGCTGAAGTCTTTGTTTGCCTGGTCTGCGCTTGCCGGAATGTCGGAATAGATCTGAATTTTAAAAGCTTGTACACCGGGTGTTTCATCCGACGGTACCTCATTGATTTTTTCCCATTCAGGATAGGATCCCCAGAAATGGAGATCCGACACCGGGCTGCCCCCCAGGCAAAGCCAGTCATCGGCAACCGAGGGCAGGCGTCCCCCATCAAAGGAGGCGATGGATTCAATATTTACACCGGTTTTCATATCCGGCCGCTGTTTCCATTTGATCCCGTCCAGGGGCGGCGGTGGTTCCTGAATCCCAGGCTCCTGGTGCTGTTCCCAGAACCAGCCCCAGCCTCCATTATCGTTTATGGTTCCGTCATCGCTGACCATGAGCTGTCTTCCCCGGACCAGGATGGTGCCGTCTGTTGGGATTTCCACTTCCACAAACACATCAAAAAATGAATCCGGCTGAAGGATTTCGCCTGCGCCAAATTCTTCCAGAACGTTTCTCCAGTCAGAATTCTCCTGGGGAATGCCAAGCCCTAATTTGGACATCTCCCCAAGGGGAACCGGTGCTTCAAAAACCTTTGCCTGGATCTGGCTTACGGCAATAGGCATGTCAGTATCATTGGTCATGATCAGCCGGGTACCCCGACCCTCCTTGAAAATATTGAATCCAGTAACGGCAACCTGACCCGGCCGGGTTGGTCCGGCCACCACGGGATTTCCGTTCCAGGTCCACCATCCTTTGAGGTCGGCAATGATATTTTTATCCATGACTTCAAACATGATGCCGAAATGGATCCACTGGCAGAAGGTAATGACGCCGTCGGTCTTAAAATCTATGGTGAATTTCCAGGCATTGGTTCCCGGGATCGGTTCAAGGGTATGGCCGCTTTCCTGCCAGACCCCTGTTTCCGAATCTCCATAAATAATGATATTTCTTACGGTTGGTCGTGTGCCGTTTGTGGATTCTACAATACCTTCAACATGAAAATCATTGGCCCGAAGATCATAATCAAAATGGACATCGTCGTTGATGGCTACGACAATGGGCGTATTTGGGTTCTCCAAGGGTTCCTGGTGCTGTTCCCAGAACCATCCCCAGTCTTCCTGCACGGTTTTTGATTCCATAAAAATCGCAGGAACCTGCCGGCCCCGGAGCATAAGGAAGTTGCCCGGTGGAATTTGCACATCAAAAAAAACATCAAAGAATGAACCTGGCCGGATTTCCACACGATCAGGAATGGTCTGAACCGGAAGCCATATGAGATGTGGGTATTTGAGAGAATCTTCTCCCGGTCTTCCCACCCCGCCTTCCTTTTTGGACATATCTTCAAGGGGAACCGGATCCGGTTCAACGGTTTGAAGATTCGCATCTTCAAAAATCACCCACTCCATCTGACTGACCTGAACGGGCAGGGAAGAATCATTTGAGATCCTCAGTCGGAATTGAGGTGCCCCTGTTGGGTCTTTTGTCACCTCAAACCCTGTCACCGCCACCTGGGCCGAATCTCCAACCTGCATGGGTTCCCCGTCCAGGGTCCACCATCCCACCAACCGGGCAATGATATTTTTGGCTTCCACATTGAATTCAATGCCGAAATGGATCCACTGGCAAAAGGTTATAAATCCGTCGGTAACAAAATCCATGGTGAATCTCCACTGGTCAGGGGAGCCCGGGACCGGGGTCAAGGTCCAGCCGGATTTGCTCCAGTTTCCCGTGCCCGGATCACCGAAAATAATGATTTCATTGATATTCGGCTCAATTCCCCCTGCCGAATAAACAATTCCCTCGATATGAAAATCATTGGCCCTGTACCCTTGGTAATCAAAATGAATGTCATCGTTCAACCCGACAACAATCGGTTGCAACGCAAATGCGATTCCGGCCATAAAGATTATACCCACGATTGTAATAAGTTTTAGGATTAATTTCATTTGGCCTTACCTCCTTTTTTAAAATTTATTATTTGATTTGACAGGAACTTGCTTTTTGCCAAAAAATAATGGAGTCGGTTAGCTTTTGTGAGACAACCCAATTGTATCCTCTAATTTAGACAAGCTGAATGGCCGAATTCATATGAAAATGCATTCCAATTTTCATTTTTCTGGAGTTTTCCTGCTTTAAAAAAAACACTTAAAACAAAGATTTCCAACAAAACACGTTATCCTCCTTTCCTTTGATAGAACCATCACAGGAACTCACCACGGCCAAAAATAGATTCTTGCCAGTGGTAAAGTTCTTCCGCTTGACTGTCCCCTGGGTGGGGACGCCCTACGATTTAAAACACCTTCATAGTGAACTGTTTGGCGATACTTAATACTTACATTTTAAAGATCTCATTTTTTTATTTTACCCCCCACTCGATATTCCGTGCATCTTTTGAGCGAAAAACTGGTGTTGCAATATTTTTCAAAACAGCATTGTTCTCATTCATATAACCAAAATTTGCAGCAAAATCGGACAGGCTTATTCCATTTTCCTGAACACCTGCAAATTCAACAAGATCTGTTCCATCTATGTCACCATCCTTATCATCATCAAAAAGCAAGGTGTAGGAAATATACTGTGCTCGAACTGCTTGATCTACTCCCAGTGAAATACTTATAGTCTTATCCATAAGCGGGCCACCCGGCAAATCAATTCCATATCGATCAGTCCATTTGCTGAACACCCAGTTGCCATATTTATGCTGGGCCTTAATATCAACACCCATGAGCGAATCAATGTTAAAAATTCTGATGAATCTACCCCTGGCATCCTGCCTGTAATTCACATCGGGCATATCAACCATAAAGTATGGTGTAAAATCAGCATCTGAAAGAATCACATTATTTTGTTGATCCAGCTGCTCCGCTGCCACCAACACTTCCAAATCCATCAAACCGAGAAGTTCATTTTTTGGCGTAAAATCATACTTCAGTTCCAGACGCAGACTGATGATATCGATATCGGCCCCACTGCTGTTTGTTGCAGTTTTTGAAATCTCGAGATTCGCCCATGCTGAAGGACGCGAATACAACATGATATCTTGCGGTGCACTCCCACCTAAAAGACTCCGCAACAGCGAATCGCTGGCCTCACTTGGCTCCTTCGGATCGATCAGATCGTCTATCGGATCGTATCGTGCACCCCAGACAATCGGATTGGTAGTATTTTGATTATAGTGTTTAAACTGCAAAACTTCACCGTCTGACTTAATATTTGAAATTCCTGAATGCTCAATATCAAAATCAACGAACGCAATAGATCCATAATTTCCATCACCGGGAACTGTACTCATCGAGTATACCTTGAATTCAACGATTCTAATATTTTCCTCGGACAGAGGGAAAATGCCCAGATTAATAAGATTCAGCATAACAGATTCACCATTATTAATCTTTGTCAGTTCATCTGATGTCAAATTAAAACGGACCGGGACCGATAGTTCAGGCCTATTTGCATTGTAATCAGCCAGGATAGTCTCGGCCACCTCAGCCAGCTGATCTTTATATAAACTTTTTAAAGTATTAAACTGAGCCGGAGTGATTGTATGATCCGTATTCAAATCAGCAATTTCAACAAATTTATTAATCAATGCCTCAAAATCAAGCGTGGCGGTATATGGTTGGAGCAATCGGTACTCATATGCTTTGGCCATATAATAATGATATTTCAAGAGTCGATCATAGGCGCGCCGCTCCATATTATCCAGATACATGGTTGCTTTGGGATCAAGCACTGCAATCCCCGCTGATATCTGCCTGTTCATGGCATCAATCGCCAGAATATTCTGTACAATGGTGTTAGAAAGGGCAGACACAGACTGCATGACTGAAGCGAGTTCCTGAATAAATTTCTTTTTAGCTATGAGTAAATCCTCAATTTTTTGGACCAGTTCTTTATATTCATCTGATTCTTCCTTTAGTTTCTCCAATTCAGCATTAATTTCACTTTCTGACGCTTCTAAAGAACCCAAATAGGTCTTCATATCCGTCAAACCAGCCGACAAACCTTTACTGGCATCACGCATGTCTCCAAGATATTCGATCTTTTTTGATTCAACACTGTCTGGATCAATACCTTTAAGTGCATTCTTCTGGTCGTCGCTGGCTTTATTAAATTGTTCGCTAAAACAATTGGTTGTAAGATCTGCACCTCCAATAATCGTATCCCAGGGTTTATCCGGATCAAAATTACTCGCAAGGGTCATCCCCCCTCCGACTGCGCCAAGGACCGGTTGATAAACAGGAATCATCGTGCATATGGTGCCGGCAGTTTTCAACCCCATTCTAATGCTGACCTCCCACCAAGGCGGTCTCAAATTATTTGTCGCCTGCATCACCAGCTCGGTTTCTTTTGCCTCCAGTTCCCATATCAACTCTTGGGTCCTTGTCTGAAGGCTTTGTGCTTTGTTTTTCATGATGGGAACTTTGCTTGCCGCAGCATCGTAGTCAAGTTTGGCCTGTTCAATTTCCAGCCTCAATTGATCACGTGATGCCTTCAGGGCATCCACTCGCTGCTGTTCCGTTGCTGCTTTATTTTTGACCCAGTAAGCCAGATAGAGCATGTTGATGGCTCGATCAATTTCCTGGTCAAAAACAGTGGTGTTTACTTCAAAGCTGAGCATCGGAACCCATCCCGCCGGGTTTCCAAAATAATCCAGCCCATTTTCTATGCGGTGAAGAAAAATCTTCATTTCATCAGACATCTGTAATAGTTCGTACTGCTCGCCTTCAGACAGGTCATCCCAACTACTATCATTTTTATAGGCATCAATAAGACTCACATACTCTTCGAGTCTTTCTTCTGCATCCTGTATCCAGTTGCTGATATACGCATTTTTAGCATCATTAAAAATTCTGCCGACCAACAGTGGATTCAGCCAGGCATAAGGTTTTTCTTCGATGGCTGGATATGCATAGCCGCCGGACGTACCTGTTTTAAGATCAGCGGGATCACCATTTTCAGTTTCCCCGCTACTCAAAGTTTGAAATCTAGCAGTAACACAATAATATGCCCGTTTCTTTTCCCATTTATATGGATATCCCCTGTATCCTCCTCGATAATAACTTCTACCATAAGGAGGCTTTGCCGGCGTCCCTGCCAAGCCTCCGTTATAAGAAGCAAAGGGTGCCACATCATAGTTTGACGACAAAACACCACCGTCTCCGCCATCACCAGGCTGACCTGGTGAGGTGGCATCCCCTCCACTGGTTGGTTTACCAGACGCTGTTCCATGTTCAAAAGCCTTTATTGGGATGCCGACAGCACATTGGTTATATCCAATATAATATATTATCATGACACCTTCAGGCGCATTATATGAAAAACTAAATGGCCAATCGCTCCATTTAAATCCAGTCCAATAGACATCCACACTAACGCCTTCAACCCCATCTTTACCATCTTCCCCGGGCTGCCCCTTTCCTCCCGTCAGGTCAAATTTTGTTGTCGGTGAATCAGAATAAAACGAACCAATATTCAATTCAATATTTCCCGCTTTCATACCGTGGGCTCCGGGTGTAGCATCACTGTTAAAAGGCGGTTTAGTGGTTTTTTCCTCCGGAGTTGTTATAATTTTAGCGTCGGCTCCCTCAAAGCGCAATTCTCTAGCCGAGATGATGACGTTTGTCTGTTTTAAACGAAGTGGACTGCGAATGATCAGTCTTTCGGCGATGATTTCCATCTCCTTGATATCCCGACGATCATTATATGACTCGTATAGGCCGTTTTCATGACCTTCTTCAAAAATAATTTCTTCACCGATAATACGGAGAGAATGTGTTGTAGTGGTATTATAATTAAAATTTTCAAGCAAGAGGCTGGGATTGTCGAAAATATCAATATCTGAACTATCCCCGGTTCCGGGTTGTGTATGACTTTCCGTACTGAATACGTCCTGTTCAGGTATTAGATTTGCCATGGGAATTATTTCAAAAGAATGGGAAAGCCAGTCATCACCCGAATCAGCACTTATTGAAACTGTAAAAGGGTGTTTATCATCTTCATCTGGAGTGTATTTGAACCGCACATCAGTAGCAGAATCATAAACCAATTCGTAATGGCCGACAGGTTCAGGATCTGCTACAACGTCAAAAGATGCACCGGCATTATCTTCCCAGTGCACCAGGAATTCGCACAAAACATCGTGCCAGACAGTTTGGGTTGGAATTTCATTAACATTAAACCGCGGCAACGCTGCAGCAGTTGAACATAGCAAAAAGATATATATACTGAATGTATAGATAAGATTCACTTTAATATATTTCATTCTCATTTTCCTCACCTCTGTTTTTCATTAATTGTTATATGTTTGTACTCAGGCCATTTGTTTTATCCGCCTGCAATTCATGAAAATATGACTCTGAACTTACGTGATATTGGATCAACTTTCTTTTATTGAAGATAAGAGTAAGAAGTTTTCTGTAAATTCAATTTTCAGCAGAGACACAGAAATTTAAGGTTCTGGGGTTAAAAATACTGAAACAACTTTAAATAATTAATTACTCGCCCAAAAAGCAGGAAAAATAAAATTCCCTCAAACAATTTGATTTTCAATTTCACCTTGTTTATTATCTTTTCATTTTTTTTGGGCCTTTTATTGATTTAAATTCATTTCTTTAGCGTTGATCCGTCAATGGATAAAATTTCCAAGAATTCCCACCATGCCAAACAATATCAAACATCCTGAAAGACCCGCTAATTTATTCTTCATTTCTTTATCCTCCTATTTGATTTTTACCAAAAAATAATGGCGTCGGTTAACGTTTATGAAACAACCCCAATGTACCCTCTGAATTTAATAAAAAAGACACTAAATGCCCGGTTCTGATGGGGGATCAATCCCGTCCTCACGGCAGCCACATTCCTGGAGATCCTCATTCCATTCATCACATTTGGTGGGGTAATCCGGACAATTGTGTTCGTCATCATTCCAGTCGATGAGGGATCCCACGACATGTTCATCCGGGTCAAGTCCGCTGTTGTTTGCAACCGGGTCATTGAGAAACCGACCCACATCGCCGATTTTATAGTCAAACACAATGGCGTTGGAAAAGGTGTTATTGCTTAATTTTACATATCCCTGTTCACTGGGAACGATACCCCCGGATATGGGACTTACATTATTGGCATACAGGATGCCGTTTGCATTGCCAGCTGAGGGCCCGATGCCGATGGCGGTGGAGATATACGGCCCCATTGTATTGATGCTGCCGCCATTCACCTGCATCTTGCCGCCGCTTAAAAGGATACCGTGGGCCCCGGCTACCGAAGCCGTCATGGTGTTGTTATCCACTACAATATCCCGGATGGCATGGGAACTCAGACAGCTTCCACCGGAATTGTTCTGGGTAATGGTGTTGTTTCTGACTATATACTGCCCAGAGATCATGACACCGGTTTCGTCCGGGTCACCATCCAGCATGATCCCTCCTTTGAGATCAGTATTATTTTCAATGGTCACATCTGCATCAATATCCGCACACACGATGGACCACAGATTACCGTCAATGGTGCTGTCCTGAATAATGACCGGAACGCTGACGCCTTCAATGTACAGCCCCGGTTGCCCGTTTTCATCCCTGATAATCAGGTTTTTAAAAACCAGCTGACTTTCTTCCAAAGGGCTTTCACCATATGATGGCACAGACAAATTGGATTTAGGGCCTGGCATAGAACCCAAATCATGGCCAATTTTAATTCCTGCACTCACAGTTGTAACCGTATCCACAGTACCCTGTATCCTGTCAGATTCGGTATTAATAATCATCCCCTTATCCAGCGTAGAACGCTCTGCCGACAGATAGAACTGAAGATCAGATTCCGGGATGGTGACCAGAAAACTGGCCTTGCCCTGGATATCATGTAACGAAAGTTCTGCCACATTGCCCGGGAACTTGAGATAGGCATCCAGTTGAAGGGTTGTACCGTTTTCCAGGGTTACCTTTGCCTTTCCGCCCACAAGCAGATTTATATTGCCCTGAATATCAAAATCATCAAACCCGATCACGATTTCACCATTTGAAGGCGCATCTTCACCATTAAATGTAAATGTCTTGTAGGCATAACCGCCCTTTTCTGTAAAACCAAAATAAACCAGATCATGGGTATAGCTCATGTCCAGATTAAAATCTATCAGGCTGTTCCCATTACCCGTGTATTCAGAATTCTGAAGATCCACCTTCAGATCGGCATTGGCAGTGATCACATTTTTAAATTCCAATTTCCCTTTTAGTCCGTGGAACTTGGCTTCAAGGGCTGCGCTGGTGTGCTGTTCCAGATAGAAAGCAGCATTTTCTTCCATATCCAATCCAAATCTGGACAGACTTAAGGATCCGTGTCCGATGATCTGGGCCTTGCTGTTGCCTTTAAATGCTGCCGTTATATTCAGATTGGAAATCGGGTTAGACTTGAAAATAAGCCCGGCATCACCGGTAAAGGCACCCGAGGCATTAAAAACAATCCCGGCCGCGTTTGTTCCCACGGTCCTGAAATCCGCATCTGCATCTCCGGTAAGATTAATATTCAAATAACCGGAAAAAATATCCCTGACCAATTCCATCCCCTTTGAAAAATTTGCACTTCCTTTTGCAGTAAGGCCTGAAGTTCCACTGATATTAATAATGGTATCTGCGGAAAAAGAGGTGCCCACCATGGACAGACCCCGAGCCGCATTGATCGTATAGCCCGGGGAGTTCATAAAATTCAGCCCGGATATGTCCCAGCCGCCAAAAGCATTGATTACCAGCGGCATTCCGAACGGTCCTGAAATAACATTTGAAGCACCGGGTTCAACAATAATAATCATGTCACCTGTAATGGTCAATTCATCAACCTGCATGGGGGAGGTTGTCTGGATGCTGATCTGCCCGACTTGTCCAGGAAAAAGGCTGTTGTTCAGGTAATTAATTGCGCCTCCCAATGTTTCAAACTCATCACTTGCATCTGCCTGGTCGACAACAAAAACTGTCTGGGCAGTTGAGACTCTTTTTTTAACATAAACATAATAGCTTTTTGTTGAGCCGTCTTGTGCCAGGACATCTATTGTTATCTCATTTATGCCCTCTGACAGAACAATTGAAACCGGATTTCCTGAAGGGACCTGTACGTCATTCACCCATATCTGTGAACCAGGATCATCGGTTTCAGGAATCAGGTCAATGCCGGTCACGCCCTGATCCACATCGATATTATACACCTGAGTTCCAGAAGAGAATAAAGGATTCAGGCTGTACGAAACAACAGATAAAGAGGAAAGCAAGGCATTCCCCGGCCGGACCACAATCATTGAGTAAACTTTGACGGAGCTGCCTTCCCGGGAGGTCACTTCGATTCTGATATAATTACTGCCCCTGTCAAGGGTTACCTCATGGGGCATACCTGAATCCACGTCAAAGTCGTTTATTTTAATACTGGCAAGGGGGTCCGAAAGAGTCGGGGTCACAAAAAAAGTATCCACACTATTATCAACACTGACAATATAATCTGTTCGATAAGAAGAAAAAGAGGGATTTAAAAGTCCTGAAGAGACAGACAGATTATCAAGATCGGCATTGTCCGTTATCAGCATGTAACCAAAATCATCGGCAAAATCACTGAGTAAAAGCCCTGCCATATCGACTGAATAGGCTTCAACATCAACGCCGTCAACATCATTGTCCTGGTCCAGGTCTGCCGGATTAAATTCCTTCTCACTGCCGATGGTAACGTGGATAAATTCTTCATTGTCAGGGTACATTTCGGGATCATCCCAGCAGGCCAGATAAAGCATCCCGGTTTCAGGCATTTCTCCGGTAAAATTTGTGCCGACAAAGAACCAGTCGCCGCGCTCTCCGATCCGGCCCACAAGGGACCCGATCAACAGACCCTCAACTTCCCAGCCCGGCAGACCGTCTGCATTGGACCAATGAAACATGGCCGGAATCTTTTCATCTGTAAACAACCGCCACAGGTCTTCGAGTCCTGCTGAAACGGTCAAAACATCACCTGCAGTAACGTTAATGGTCGGGGCGGGACTGGCTGAGGAATGAGCTACGGGTCCGCTATATACATCCCCCTCCCAAAGCGTCTGGGCCGATATGATCCGGGTAAAAAGAAAAAAAATGCACACAAAAACCAAGGCTGTAAATCTGCTTGTTGTTTTCATAATCATAATTCCTTTTAAGGAGTTATAATAGCGGACAGGAGGATTTTCAGAAAATATCTCTGAAAATCCCCTCTGGATTCATTTGAATAAAGACATCAAAAAATACTATCGCCGGCAGGCAATCATACCAAATTCCTCGGCAAGCCGGGTAAGCGTATCCCCGGCTGCCTCTTCCCGGGCAATAAACTGGCTAAGATCCTGACCGTCTATGTCACCATCATCGTTGAGATCATAGAGTACCTGGGTATAAATTTTAAGGGTCCTGGTGAAGGAACTGATCTGCGTGATATTGGATGAAGCTGCAACAAGCACCCTGTAGGGCTCAACCCTTATCTCCGGCGCAATAAATTCCATGTTTGCCCCGACCCCCTCCAATGTGCCGCCATCGGGGAGCTGCCAGGAGTAGGTCAATTCACCGCCGACAGGATCACTGGCAAGAACATCAATGAGTGATGTACAGGGCTCCGGGATATAGGGCGTAAAGGAGATCCTGTCAATGGTCGGCATTATCTCATCCGGTCCCACAAGTTCAAGGTTATCGATGAACCAGCCGTGGCTGACCTTAGAACTGCCGGAGGTATGCAAAAAGCCGATCCGGAATATTTTCCCTGAATAGGCAAACAAATCGACATACTTCAACGTCCAGACATGTGAAGTTGCTGTGCTTCGGATTAATGGTATCCATTCAGACCACAGCTCTTCGACAGGATCCCAGGCAGAGACCTGGACCTCTCCATAATCATCGGAATAGGAAAACCATTCCCAGAATTTCAGGTACACCATCGAAAGAGAGCCGCTAGTAAGATCAACAGGAGCACTGATCAACCGGCTGTCTGTAAATTCAGGATAATTCCCACTCATAACCGTTCCGGGACATTGATCACCATCGTAACACCCGTCCGGACCATTGGTAGGCGTACCAATCTGCCATATGCCATTGTCGGCTGACCAGTCCATCCAGCCCATCTCAAAATCACCAGTGAATACAGGCATCCTCTTATTGATTTGAATATCATCAATATACCAGCCGGATGATATGTCTTGTTCATCTGATATATGGTTAAAGGCGATTCTCACCTTCTGTCCCGCATAGGCCGTTAATTCCACTGATTTCTGGGACCAGTATCCACCGTAATCCTGTGTATGGATCCCCAGGGATTCCCAGTCGGACCAACCGGATGCTTCATCATAGGTTGAAATCTCTACCTGACCCCAGTCCTGGCTGCTGGACCAATTGTAAGGATAATAATTAAACCATTGCCAGAAGCGAAGATGTATCTCTTCGTTCCCGACGAGGTCAAACGGAACCATGAATGTTGGGCTGATCAACCGGCTGTCTGTAAAGTTTTGATAATTTCCTTGAAATGCAGTGCCGGCACACTGGGTCATGCCACCGTTGTGGTCTTCCTTTTCATCTATCTGCCAAATACCATTGTCCGCATACCAGTCACCCCAGCCGTCTTCAAATGTGCCGCCCAACTCAGGTGCCTTTTTTACAACTTGAATGTCATCAATATACCAGCCTGAATAGACGTCTTGTTCATCTGATATATGGTTGAAGGCGATTCTCACCTTCTGTCCCGCATAGGCCGTTAATTCCACTGATTTCTGGGACCAGTACCCACCGTAATCCTGTATATGGGTCCCCAGGGATTGCCAGTCGGACCACCCCGATGTTTCATCATAGGTTGAAATTTCTACCTGACCCCAGTCCTGGCTGCTGGACCAATTGTAAGGATAGTAATTAAACCATTGCCAGAAACGGAGATGTATCTCTTCGTTCCCTACTAAGTCGGAGGGAACCGTGAATGTTGGGCTGATCAACCGGCTGTCTGTAAAGTTTTGATAATTTCCTTGAAATGCGGTGCCAGCACACTGGGTCATGACACCGTTGTGGTCTTCCTTTTCATCTATCTGCCAAATACCATTGTCCGCATACCAGTCACCCCAGCCGTCTTCAAATGTACCGCCCAGTTCAGGTACCTTTTTTACAACTTGAATGTCATCAATATACCAGCCTGAATAGACGTCTTGTTCATCTGATATATGGTTGAAGGCGATTCTCACCTTCTGTCCCGCATAGGCCGTTAATTCCACTGATTTCTGGGACCAGTACCCACCGTAATCCTGTATATGGGTCCCCAGGGATTGCCAGTCGGACCACCCCGACGTTTCATCATAGGTTGAAATCTCTACCTGACCCCAGTCCTGGCTGCTGGACCAATTGTAAGGATAGTAATTAAACCATTGCCAGAAACGGAGATGTATCTCTTCGTTCCCGGCTACATTGGGCAGTTCGATCCCCTGTTCCCAGGGGAATTGATAGGGCACAATAAGACGACTATCTGTATGGTTGTAATAATTACCCCCTAAAACTGTTCCGGCACATTGCAGCCCGTCATGGCTTTCCTCCGGGCCACTGGAAGGGACTCCCACTTCCCAGACACCATTTTCAGCGGACCACCCGGAAGAACCTTCAAACCCTTCTTCATAAATGGGAACATCAAATGCGTAAACAAGATTTATTTTCAAGGATACAACTATAATGAGCATCAAAATACATGACAAAATTGTTTTCTTTTTCATTTTTTCTCCTTTTGATTAGGTCCGGCTTTCCTTCTCCGTTAAATATTTAATTAAAAATTTGTAAGGCACCTGTTTCGAACTTTATTTTCAGATATCCCGTCAACACGATTAAATATTGTGGATAAAATTTACCAGTTAACTTAATCCAGTTCCTTTATGTTGAATAACCATTTACATAAATTCCAAACATCTTGACAAAATTTGGAAATCTGACATATCAGCATCGCAGCTTAAAAATTTAATAATGTGTAAAAGGGCCTTTTTTGAAAGCCTCCCCCATACTTGCTTGATTTACCTCAGTCAGATATACCGAACTCTAATCTGAAGCTATCAAGATCTTCTGAATTATATCCTGACAGCCCACCATATCCGTCTATAAAGTATGAGAGTCCAATTGTTCATAGTTATCGCAAAGATGGACAAATCCGCTCTACATACGTCTTCATCCTTCAAATAGCCAGCTTGCAGGAAGATAACTGGTGTATACTGGAATCAGTACCTGATAAATCAGTTGATATTTCCGAATACCGAGGCAAAGGGTTTTAGATTGGACGGATCAAAATCATTGGCCAGTGAAGCCAGATCAAATCCATCCGCATCCCCGTCCTTATCGGAATCCGGGATAAATCCTTCGTAAATATATTCATAAGCCCCCATATCATATTTTGCAACCCCGTCTCCATCCCCGTCCTGGGGTCTTGCTGTCCCCTCCAGGTCATCGTTGAGATTTGTAAAACTTCTCCCGGAATCAATGCAGGGGGAGTCTTGGGTCAGGTGAAGATCAGTAGCGCTTGCGAATTGGGGATTTTGGCCTATATTGTGGCTCCCGTCCGGCCAGCCGCCCTGGATATTGCAATAGTCTACCCCCAGAAATGTTGCATCGGAAATGGTGTAATCCAATTGATTCGGAAAATTACCCCAGAGGATGCTGTTTGAAAAATCTGCCGGATTCTTGTCAGAAGGTATGGCATAGAATCCGCCTCCGCTGTATTCGGCTGAATTATCAAAAAAGGTGCAGTTCCAGAATCGAGGATGCATATGATAACTATAATAGGCTCCCCCATAGCTGCCGCTGTTATCATGAAAAATGGAATTTTTAATATAGGCAATGGATTCTGTGATCTGATTGGCCCAAAACCCATGGATGGCACCGCCATGGCCTGTACCAGCGTCATCCCCAGCAGCAGTATTCCCGGTAAAAACGCATTTTTCAATCACGGGAGATGAATAGAGAATATCAATGGCACCGCCATCCTGGGTCGCTCTGTTGTTGATGAACTGGCAATTGACGATCTCAAGATCCGATCGGTCATCCATGACGGCGCCACCATCCCTTGCCGTATTGTTGATAAACGTACAGTTTTTGATAATCGGGGACAAGTACCCCATGAAATTACAGTCAACAGGATCTTTTCTCACATACAGTCCTGCACCCGCCCAAAGGGTTTTTCCGTTTCTGATGGTAAACCCGTCCAGCTTGAAAAAACTTCTTGAAGTCATGCAGCGTCGCAGGTTATTGCCGTCCACAATTGTCTCATTGGCCTGCCAGTCCCTGTCAACCATGGTTGGATTCCCGGATGACGGGAATCCGCCGTAAAGATTGACAACTCTGTTTATATTTATTGTAGCGGTCAGGCTATATGTCCCGGCTCTGACATAAATACTGTCAAAAGGAGCATAGCAGTGCATCCAGTTAGGATTTGCACGGTCGATAGCGGTCTGAATATCTTGAAATGCTTCGGACCAGTCCGTACCGTTCCCTCCGGGCGAGGCATTGTCATCCACATACCATATTTTTGCCGATGCCAATGGGGGTAAAAGGAATACGATAGATATGATAAATACGAATAAAATAAACCGTTTGATTTTTTTTTGTCCAATAACCATTCGATTCCCTCCTATTAAAACATATTATTTATGAGAAAATGTCGTACCTCACAGGTCCTACCGTGGTGCTTTCCAACAGCAGGCGTATCAGCAATTTTTCATCATCAGCCACACATCACAAAATCGGTGCGCTGAACTTAAATTCAGCCGTCACATTTTTAAAATATTCCGTATTATTTTTGCGAATCAGCGATAGGATATCCCCTAAACAAAATAACTGAGAAGGCTATGCTTGAGTACTCTTTGGAGCCTGAACCTCATCACTCCGCACTGTCGTTAACATAAAATACGGAAATACGACTTGGGTATCCATTGAAGACGACATTCATAAAAAAGAAGATCAAAACGAAAAATTAGAGTCAGATATTATATAAAAAAGAATGCAAGATTTATACCGGCATAACAAATGTTTAAAACGCTCAACCGCAGGAATTTACAGGATAATTGTGTGTTTTTTTCGCCAGGAAACAAATGTCACAATATAACAAAAATTGCCCTTTTTTGGAAAATAATTACCCTGTTAATTATTAAATTCGGTTCATTGGAATGGTTTCAAGGGAAAAATCTATACCGGAAGTCGTCTGATCCCCGACCATAGATACCATTGCTGCAGATTCAGGATTCTGGACATTGTCATAATATTCTTGAAGATATCCAGGGAATGGGATTGCCGTCACTGTCGTCTACCACGCCACTGATCTGCCCGCCTTCATCAAGCTGAAAATCAATTCCCGTAACATGGTGAACACCGGGAAACGGATCCGCAAGAATGGGATCTGCTTCCGCTTGAGCGCGTTTATTATTATAATATTCATTTATATAATTGCCATTGTAAACATACACCCGCGCACCACATGTCCCTGAGTAGGGCCGATTTAAATAAACCGTATAAGTACCACTCTGGTCAGTATTCTTCTGGTTTATCCATCTGCCGGAGTCATAATCGTATGCAACGATTTCCACAGATGAGGGACACCAGTGGCATCTTTCACACTACCGGAAATGGAGTCTGCCTTCTCGATACTCATGTTAATAATTGTCTGCCCTGTAGAGGGAATGGAATCGGATGCCTGACTGCAGTCCTGGGTGATTTCCGATCCGTTCCACCATCCGCTAACGTAATAGCCGGAATAGACCTGAAGACGGACAGGTGATGTCGAGGAACTGGTCAACACATAATATCCATCTGCATCTGAATAGACAGAGGCCCCCCGTACTAACACGCCCCGTCATGAAGGGCAACCCTGACATTCGGAACAGGCTGGCTATCACAGGTAATCCGGCCCTTTATTCCGATAATCTCATTTGAAATAAGCAAATTAATATTTTCAGGACCGAAACAATTCAGAGACAACACATCAAACGGATCAGCGGGATAAATACCAAAAAAATCCCCCGGACTTAACATCCCGTCTGAATCTTTATCCCAGTAGGCTGCGATCATCACATCTTCGCTGTCGGCTTTGACACCAATTTCATAAGCACCCGGTGATGAAGCAGAAACCCAGCTGATTTGCGACCCAGGGAGTCTGCATACCAGTCCCAGTTAAAAGCACCAATAAAAATTTCTCCGCAGGCCAGGCCGTCTTTACAAAGCACCTCTCCAGTCACAGGCACGAGCAGCCCCAGCTCGTTTGCCCAGAAATCATTATCAAATTCAGGCAGAATTCCGCCCAAAGTAGGATCGAACGTACCGCAAACTGGCTCATTATCATCCATGAAGGTCGGCAGGTTATTACGCAGATTAAAGGGCTGATCGAAAAACCGGCCAGAAGTTTTACGTTTCCTTTAAAAACGATGCTCTAATCCTGATGGCCGGGAACGGCGGAATCTGCATGAACCGATAAAATGAAACTGTCGTTGCGAAAATAATTCATTGTCACACGGGTCAGTTCACCCCCTTTTATATTTCCCGGCAAATCTTTTTCCAGTTTGTTCAGCAGACCAGACAGACGTTTTAAATTCACCGAATTTTCAGAATCTTCTGATACCCCTGAAGGTTGTGTTCTGCCGGGAATTATTTCCTCATACCAGTCAAGGGTCACACCTTCTAACAGTGCAATCGAAGAAAATTCCGGTGCTTCCATATTGACCACCCATAACAGGGCAACAGCCAAAACGATACCGGTAGCCAGGAGTTGGATTTTTAATGCTGTTGATTTCAATCTTAACAAGATTGTTGTCTCCTGCTGATATGGACAATTGTACCTGCCAGATCACCTTAATAGCAATCCGGCTATCATTCAAACCCGTGGTTTTCTGTCCCTGCTTCATCAAGACCTGGCAAAATGTAATGTATAAAATAATAAGTTGAATTTGAGAGCTTGCTCCTTTGACCAATTTTAAGTTATACATTAAATTTTAAATTCATGTTTTATTCGCCTTAATTATCATTATGCGACTTAACTGTGTTTCCACCCTATCGGAGATAGGATAATGAATATGCTTAAAAATGTACAAAATTTGAAACCGTTTTCAGGATTTATACTTAGTTTTCTATGTGGATTGCTAATCATCACTCTCCTTCCCAAAGAAGTATCTGCAAAAAACTCAATTCTGTCAGTAATAAATCAGGAATCTCTTATTATTAAAGCTGATAACTTGGAATTAAAACATATTATTTTAGAATTTGAATCTCAATATTCACTTATGTTCATTGGTTTTTCTGATTTTATGGATAATAAGATAACCCTCTCCGATACAGGCTCAACAATGGATATAATTACAAAGCTTTTAAAATTACTGAAAATCCAGAATTATGCTTATACATTCAACGGGGAACGGCTAATCCATGTAACTGCCTTACCAAATTCAAATAGAATTCTACATTCATTAGGGCCTGTAACTGAAACCCCGAAAAAGCAGGATACAAATAAACTCAATTCGTCAACTGTCCTGATTAAAAAAGTATTGCACGATTCCCAGGGCGAAATGATTCAACTTGAAGTCAATGATTATATCATTACCTACAATGGCCATAAAATACCAACTGCAAGAAGACTGATTGATTATGTCAAGAAGTACAAAGCAGAAGAATCCGTCAGCCTTGTTATTGCCAGAGATGAAAGAATCTTGGAATTCACCTTGGGAGGAGGATTGATAGGTGTCCAGATAGTCACCATTCCCATAAAGTCTGGCATTCTCGAAACCTATTATAGGGATTTGGATATTTGATTAACATGATAATTTACCCAAGGGCCATGGAAACCATATCATGGAGCAAGGGTCTAAAGATTTTAATTTTCTGATTGTCCCGGGAGGGATGAACCCGGTTTGTCAATAGAATAACGATTAATCCGGATGCAGGGTTGATCCAAAAAGAGGTCCCGGTAAATCCCAAATGACCCACAGAGCCAGACGTAAAAGAATGACCGGCAGATGAATTTAATTTTGAAGGGGTGTCAAAACCCGCCACGTAATCCCGACCCTTCTCTTTCCGGACAAACGATGTCAGAATATCCGGATCTAACACATGGGGGGATCCATGGCAAACGGCTGTGAGAATCTCGCAGCATAGCGTATGAATGGAGAGCGCATCCCCAAAAAGGCCTGCATGTCCCTCTATGCCACCTGCTGCCCAGGCATTGTCATCCTCCACTTCACCTGTCAGGGTTCGCCGACGCCAGGGGCAGGTCTGGGTTGAAACCAGGGAAAGTTGACGGCCCGACCGGTCTTTTTCCAATATTTTTTTGTCCAGATCAATAAAAAACAGATCCCGAATCCCCAGGGGTTCATATATTTTTTCCTGGACAAATTGGTCCAGCCTTTGCCCGGCGAGGGTCTCGACCACCCAGGACAAAACCATATATCCCAAATCAGAGTAAACCTCTTGATGCCCCGGTTTTGCTTCAAGGGGCTCTTGGACAATCAAGTTGCGCAAAAGTTCCCTGGGCGCCTGATTCTGCCTGACCATGGCCCAAAAAAATTCCCTGTGAGCCGGCAGGCCCGAAGTATGGCGCAACAGCATCTCAATGGAGATATCTGCCTTGGGCGTTTTCAAAACAGCGGGGATCACATCCCCCAGCAAGGTATCCAGGGAGAGTTTGCCCACTCGCATAAGTTCCGAGACAGCAAGGGCTGTGGCCAGGGGTTTGGTCAGGGAAGCCAGATCAAAAATGGAGTTCATTGTCATGGGGCGATGGTCTGACAAATCAGCAACCCCATATGCCCCATGAAAAAAAACGTCTTTGCCCCTTGCACATAAAAGAACGGCCCCGGGAAATACCGAATCTGCAATCCCCCCTGCCATCATTTTCTCAATCCCAGGATATTTCATTGGAGCGGCTTCCATTTTAACAGCGCACTTGAGGTATCCAGCACCACATCCAATCCCATTGCCAGGGACAAATTAAGATCTCCATGGCCTGAAGCCAATCCCATGAGAAGCGGTATCCCATCAATTACCTCCGATAAAATTTGCGGGATATATTCCTGATTTTCACAATTGGCAAAGGACCCTGTAACAACCCCTTGTACTCCTTCGAACAGGCCCGCCATTTTCATCTGGGACAGCATCCGGTCAATTTTATAGGCTGGCTCCCCCACATCTTCCAAAAAAAGAACCGATTCCTTAAAATCCGGTTGAAACGGAGTACCGATCAAATGGGCCAGGGTGGCCATATTCCCCCCCATGAGTTTTCCCATGGCCTGCCCCGGTAAAAGACACACACCCCGGGGTATCAAAATATCTTTAGGGCGGCCTGTGATGGCCTGAAAAAAAGAAGCGATGGTTTTGGGATCTGCATCGGCAAGGGAGACCAGATTGGGCCCATGAACCCCGGCCAATTGAGTGTGTTGGATTAAGGCCATTAAAAGGGCGGTGGCATCTGAAAACCCCATGAACAATTTGGGATTTTTTTGAATCAGGTCCCAGTCCAGATACGAAAGCATGCGCATGGCACCAAACCCGCCCCGGGCTGCGATGATCCCTCGTATCCCGGGATCTGCAAACAGCTCATTTACCACGGCTGCCCGGGAAGCGTCATCCCCTGCAAGGTACCGTTTTTCTCCAAAAATCGCCCGGGGCACATGGACCTGAAAGCCTAAATTTTTAAGACACTCAATGCCCTGGTTTAATCGTTTATCATCAAACCGGGCAGAAGGAGCCGCCACCCCAATGGTATCCCCTTTTTTTAATGGGTAAAATTTTTTCATCTCGTTTAATTTATCTCCACAGACTTACCCTCTATTCTTCAATCTATTCTTCAATCTATTCTTCAATCTATTCTTCAATAACGGCTCCCATATGTATAAGAACACGCCTATCCATATGCATCCAAAGGTAATCAAATTATGGTGGGTAAAGGCTTCCTTGTATACAAAAACTCCCAAAACAAAGGCAATGGACGGCGCCAAATATTGCAAAATACCGATGGTGGATAAATTAAGCCTTTTGGCTGAAGCTGCAAACCAAAGCAATGGCAGGCTGGTGACCACCCCTGCCCCGACCATCCAAAGGGTAAGCTGCAGATCATTCAAAAAATAAGTGTCAAAAAAAATGGCCCGATACAAAATATACCCCAGGGCTGGAACAAATAAAACAATGGTCTCTACAAACAACCCCAGTATGGGAGCCACCGAACTTTTTTTTCGACAATAGCCGTAAAGCGAAAAGGTAACAGCCAGGGTCAGGGCAAACATGGGAAGCGACCCATAGGTAACAAGGGAGTAAACGACACCGGCCAATGCAAAGAAAACCGCAAAGCATTGGAGTCGGCTAAAGCGTTCACCCAGCAAAAGATACCCGATCAATACATTGATCATGGGATTGATGTAATACCCAAGACTTGTTTCCACCACCCTGCCCGAATTTACCGCCCAAATATAAACGAACCAGTTAAGGCCGATCAAAAATCCACTGAAAACGAGCCCTTTTAAGGTTGCCGGTATATTCGCAATACTGCGAACCTCTCCCCATCTTTTTTGAAAAGAGATAATCAGGGCAAGAAAAAGACAGGACCAGACAATTCGATGGCACAAAATTTCCAATGGGCTGACCACCTGCATTTGCTTCCAGTAAGCCGGCAAAAAACCCCAGGCCATAAAGGCAGCCAGACCAAACAGGACCCCAAAAAATTGTTGGCTCATATATTCTTCCTTAATCCGCCCCTGGCAGCTATGATCCTGTTTTCTTCAGACCGAGTATGGAATCTATAATGGACGAAGATGCCCGGGCTTCCTGGGAGGTCCCCTGCCAAACCGTATTACCGGATTCAAGCACAATGGCGCAATCGGAAACTTGAAGCGCCCTTTTTGTGCTTTGTTCCACAAGCAATATGGTCAGACCCTGGTGATTCAAATCTTTGATGACATCATAACAAAGATCGACTGCCTTGGGCATAAGCCCCAAGGAAAGCTCATCAATCATCAAAAGCTTGGGTTCAGCCATAAGCGCCCTGCCAATGGCTAACATTTGCTGTTCACCGCCGGATAGCGAGCCTGCCTTTTGTTTGAGCCGATCCCCAAGCCTGGGGAAAATATCCATGGTTTTTTCAATGTTATTCCGGCTTGTTTGGCGACTGGTGATATACCCGCCAATGATTAGATTTTCATATACTGAAAGGTTCTTAAACAGGCGTCTGCCTTCCGGAATCAGGGCAATTCCCCTGTTCACCCGTTCCATGGGCGATAAATGGGTGATGGTTTGTCCGTCATACTCAATGGTTCCTTCTTTGATATCAACCTGGCCTGCCAAGGCCATGATCAGAGAGGATTTTCCTGCGCCATTGGCACCCAGGATAGCTGTAACAGAGCCTTTTTTAACCGCCATGTCCAATTGGTTTACCACATTCATGCTGCCGTATCCGCAGCTTAGATTTTTTATTTTCAGCATTCTTGTTTCAACTCCCCAGGTATGCAGCCCGGACTTCAGGCTGGTTCATGACGACTGCTGGTTCTCCCTGTGCAAGATTTCGACCGTTATCTAAGACATGAAGCCTGTCGCTGATCCTAAGAACTTCGCTCAGGTTATGTTCTATCATGACAATGGTCATGCCCTTCTGGGAAATGGATTTAACCGTATCTGCAAGCTTGCCCGCCTCCTGGCTGTTCAGCCCGGCAAGGGGCTCATCTAAAAGCAATACTTTGGGTTCAATGGCAAGGGCCCTGGCAACTTCCAGCCGTTTTAAAACCCCCAAAGGCAACTTGGACACTTGTTGATCCTTATATTGCTCAATCCCCAGCATATGTAAAAATTCCATTGCTTTTTTCATCTCCGGTGCTCGATTCACAGAGGTAAAGGATGACAGGATGTTCCGTACTTTTTTATATCCTGCGGCAAATGCCACATTTTCCTGGACCGTCATTGATTGAAAGGGACGAACAATTTGATGGGTCAAGGCAAGGCCCAATTTTATGCGATGGTGGGTAGAAAGACGGGTGATATCTTTGCCGCCAAGACTCAACGCTGCCGACACTGGTGTCACAACCCCGGTAATAGTATTTAAGAGCGTGGTTTTCCCCGCACCGTTGGGACCGATCAAACTTAAAAACTCTCCTTCTTCAACTTCCATATGAACATTATCAAGGGCTGTCACGCCACCAAATTTCACCGTAACCGATTTTGCCAAAAGAATTGCAGACATTTCATCCCTCCTTTTTTTTGACAAGATAGCTAAAAAAACCGGCGAGCCCCTGGGGAGCAAAACGCATGACGCTAAAGAGCAGCACACCGTATAAAAGTAGCCTGTAGTCATTAATGAATCTAAAGAATTCGGGCATCAGAACCAATAAAATAGTGGCGATTACAACCCCGAAAATAGACCCAATCCCTCCCACGGCAACCATGGAAAGGATGGTAACCGATTCTATGAACCCAAAGGTATCCGGAACAATAAAGCGTGTGTAATAGGCATACAAACCGCCGGCCAGCCCGGCAATGGCGGTTCCCATGGCAAAGGCGGTCAGTTTATATGCCTTGATATCCAACCCCAGTACCCGGGCAGTTTTTTCGTCATCCGCAACCGCATCAAAGGCAAATCCCATCCATGAGCGCTTGAGGTACCAGGAAAAAAGAATAGATAGAACCGCAAAAACACAGACAAGGGCGAGAAATCCTGGTTTGCTCATTCCATGG
The DNA here is from genome assembly GCF_055382125.1 of Desulfoconvexum algidum. Lineage (NCBI taxonomy): Bacteria > Pseudomonadati > Thermodesulfobacteriota > Desulfobacteria > Desulfobacterales > Desulfobacteraceae > Desulfoconvexum > Desulfoconvexum algidum. The sequence continues at coordinate 3,804,333 of NZ_AP042394.1, forward strand.
GAAGGGATACCTGAAATACCCATTTCCCCTCCCAGGAACTCCTGCTGCCTTACAATTCCCACAAACAAGAAGGCCACCCCCATGGTAACAATGGCCAGAAAATCCTCCTTAACCCTCAGGCTGGCCAGTCCGATGATGGTGCCGATAATTCCAGCCACGAAAAAACCTGCTCCCAGGGTCAGGTACATGGGCCAGCCCATTTTGGACAGCAGGGCAACTGTATATGCACCAATCCCGTAAAAGGCAGCATGGCCAAGGCTGATCTGTCCGCAATACCCTGTAATCAGGTTCAAACTTACTGCAAGTATGATGTAGATGCCAACACCCGTTGCAAGACTTATTTCATATAATCCCATAAATTACCTCGAAGTGAATAGCCCGGTCGGCTTTATCATAAGAACAATAATAAGGAATGCAAAAGCAATGGCATCTCTGTCCAAGAAATCTCCAATGTAAATGGTGCCAAATGCTTCTATAATCCCTAAAATCAAAGATGCAATCAAGGTTCCCATGACATTGCCCAGGCCGCCCAGAACGATGATCGCAAGGGATTTATAAGAGGGGACTGCACCCATGGTGGGTTCCACCAGATTGGTTAACAATGCCACAAGTACACCTGCGACCGCGGCCAGGGCGCTTCCTGCAAAAAACACCCGGTATCTCACCTTGATGGGATCGATGCCAAAACACGCTGACATTTGGGGGTCATCAACCGTTGCCCGCCATCCTGTGCCGATCCGGGTCTTCTGGGCGACCCAGGCAAGCGCCCCGAGAAGAACCACATTGGTCACCACCGCAATGATCTGGCAGGCCCTTAAATGAATTCCGAAAACAACCACGACAGATTGCAATGGAGCAGACGAGAAACTCAGCCCAAAGGGTCCGAAAACAAGCCGAAAAAGTTCTTCCATGCCGATATAAAGACCGATGGAGGCAATCAGGGCCACATAGGGCGGTTTATTCAACATGGGTTCATAAACAAGCCTGTAAATGCCCATGCCCACAATGCCTGCAGCAAGGGCCGCGACAAGGACCCCAAGGGAAAGGCTGCCGGTCTGATTGGTCACGGCCACGCCCAGGTATGCCCCCAGGGTAAAGAGCCCTGCATGGGCAACATGCAGGACCCTTAACAAGCCATAGACCAGGGTTAATCCAACGGCAATTATGGCATAGGTTGAGCCCTGGATAAGTCCTTGAATAAAAAGTTCAATAAAGAGCACGTTAAATCGTCCTTTTTTTATTTTTCAGGGGGTGCAAGCAACTTGTGGTCACTGATGACTGAGTGACGGTGCCATTCTCCATTTTTAACAATTTGATTCTGAACATCTTTTGATACTTCCCCAAGGCTGTTGAATTCAATGGTGCCTGTGGAGGCTTTCAGGGATATTTTCGCAATCGCATCCCTGATTTTTTTAGGGTCTGTGCTGTTGGCTTGTTTAATTGCAAGGGCTGCGACTTTTACCGCAGTATGGGCTGATGCAGCCACCATATCCGCCGGGTAGCCAGCCAGTTTTTCAAACTCTCGTATGAAATCGGCGGTCTCGGCAACCGTTGAATCACGATCCAAAGAGGTGGTGATGATGACACCTTCTGCAGCCTTGCCGGCAATGGCAATAAATTTATCACTGTCATACCCTTCCTGGCCGATTACAGTGCTTGTAATGCCCGATGCCCGAAGCTGGCTCACCAAAGGACCGGCTGTAAAATAATATCCAGATGCATAAATCGCATCAGGATTATCTGATTTGACTTTGGCCACAATGGCCCCGAATTGTCTATCTTTCATGGAATATTCATATTCATTTACAATGTGAATACCAAAGTCTTTTGCTTTTTCTTTAAATCCAGCGGCAAGGGATTTTCCAAAATCATTTTTCAAAGTAATGATGACCACTCTTTTTTTGCCCAGCATTTCACCAATCAACTTTGCACCGGCACGGCCCTGTACTTCACCCAAAAAAGAGGTACGAAATACATAGTCACCTGCCTTTGTGATATCTGGATGAATGGCATATGCAGAGATATAGGGGATTTTGGCTTCTTGAAATATACCTGCAGCAGATCGGGTCGGTGCAGAATAACTTCCTGATATACCCACGACAACCTTATCCTGGCCAATCATTTTGTTGGCAATGGGAATTGACTGAGAGGCTTTTGCCTGGTCATCATAAACAATGAGTTCAAGATTTTTACCATTGATTCCCCCGGCGTCATTGATCTGCTTTACTGCCAGTTTTGCTCCCAGGGTTGATGATTTACCGTCAGAGGCAGCAAATCCTGTCAATGGTGCATTAAACCCGATTTTAATCGTATCACTTGCCCACCCGGTTCCAAAACAAGAAAATGTAAAACACAGAACCAAAATCCATTTCAGCTTTTTCATAATTTTTTTCTCCTTTGTTTTTTTTGCGTCTCATGACTCATTATTTGTATCCACGGTCTATCTATTTCCGATCTATTTTCATATATAGTGTGGAGTTGCATATGGTAGTACATACTTGTATATACAGGTATATGTCAAGATTTTATTTCATCATTCCCACCAACTATAAAAATTTGCAAATGATAGAAGGAATCCATATTTCAAATCCCAACGAGCACTCGCTGTTAAGTCGCAAATCACTATAATATATGCTCAAAATACCCAAGGGCATTCCCATGACATATTTTATCAATAACCCTGGGACAAATCCCCTGTTTCTCCATTTCCAAAACCAGTTTGGGAAGACTATGGACCCCGGATATTGTCCTGGGAAGGGAATCGACACCGTCAAAATCACTTCCCAGTGCCAGGCAGTCTTCCCCGCCGACCCCTATCATGTGCCTGGCATGTTCAACCAAAAGACAAAGAGGGGCATCCGCCAGTTTTGACAAAGCGTCGTGTGAGATTTTCCGGGCATCCTGTGGGGTAAGGGTCTTGTCTTTAAACCCTTTGAGGATTTTATTCCGGCATACCAATTCATGTTTATAATATTCAGGCTGGATAAACCCGGAGCCATAGGTAAGACCAATCACGCCCCCGGCGTCGGCAATCAGTTTGATCATATCATCGGAAAGGTTCCGGTCATTTGGACACACAGCCCTGGCATTTGAATGGCTTGCCACAAAAGGAATTTTTGTGATAGCGGCAATATCATAAAAAGCCTTGTCAGATGCGTGGGAAACATCAACAATAACCCCCAGCTCATTACAATATCGGATGAGCTCTTCCCCCGATTTTGTCAGCCCGCCCTTGTTGCCAAATACTGTCCCGCAAAATGTATTGTCATCCCAGGCAATGGTCAGAAGTCTTACCCCGCGTTGATAAAAGTGTTCCAGCATTGCAGGGTCACCCTTTAATGGAGTTGCACCTTCAATGGAAATGATGACAGCTGTTTTTTTTCGGGATACCACGGCATCGGCAAGATGCTTGAAAGAGGTGGCCGGCACGAGCCTGTCTTTATGTTTTTCCATCAAAGTTTCAATGGCATCAATATAAGCATTGCAGACCTCAAACTCCTGGTCGGGATGATGGGCCGACATAACGAAACAGGCAAATACCTGAACAACGGTGTTGGATGAAATGATTCCCGGCAGGGTAACATGAAGTGTTTCAGATTTTGTAAAATCCAGATTTTCTCCAACAATTCTTGCGATGGTATCACAGTGGAGATCAATAAATTTCATATTTTGCTATTTTTTTAAGAAATATTTTCACCATGGAAAACGCCTTTATGTTTATCCTTAATTGTTCCAAACATATCTCGTATATTTAAGATATGTGATAATCCATAAACTGAAAAGGCATAAAAGTATAGTAAAATAACCAAAAATAAAACCCTGACATATCTAAAAACCACACCGCCTTTTTGGTACTATAGCGACACATTTACCATTAAACGGGTATCAAACCTTTTTTATCAGGGTCCTATCATCATTTGATTTTTGTTTTAAAAGGATATCTTTGTATGCTTCAAAGCAAAATCTTTCTCGCAAATCACTATTTTGTGAAAAAAAGTTCCTAAAAGATGGAAAGATATTCAATGATTTTTTTTATGAATCAAATCATAGCGATTCCGTAAAACCCTACCGCATAAGGATTGAAAGATTTTAATTATCATTCAGATTTTCGGCATAAGAATTGCTGTACCTAATCAATGACATCCACAACCATGCAAGGTTTCATGGGCTAAATTCATTTGATATGAATAAGGAGGCAATATGATAAACCCACATAGACAAAGTTTTCATTCTGATTTGGGCTGGTTCATATATTTGTTACTAGCGGGGGGCTTGGCTTTTTCATTTGTGCTGTAAAAAATAGTATAAAATTTTAGAAAATTAATTACCATAAGAGAAATAAAATCATGAATTTTTCAATAAAAACCAGTGAACGAGAAAACATTGCGGTTCTTGAACTTCAAGGGGAAATCAATATGGTTGTCTCTCCTGATTTTCGAAACAAACTCCTCCAGGTTTGTAATGAAGTTATGCAAGAGGTGATTGTTGATTTTTCAGATGTTACTTTCATGGACTCTTCCGGAGTTGCAACCCTGGTCGAAGGTCTTAAATGGAGCAAACGAGCACAGAGATCATTTGTTCTCAGGAATGTCGGTACAAATGTCAAAAATTCAATCGCCCTTACAAAACTCGATACTGTTTTTAAAATCCTACCCAACGCCAGTGATTCTGAGTGCTTTCACTAAAGAAAAGACCCTCTTCTTATTAAACCATACCCATAAAGATTTTTTTTAGACCGCAGGCATATCCCCCCTATGGAAGGTAATCCTCCCTCACCGGAGAAAAAACCTCGATGGCCACAGAATCTTCCATCACCTCAGCCCGATGTTCCACATTCCCGGGGATGGACCAGCTGTCACCGGGTTCAACCAGAAACCCTTCCTGATCAATATAAAGGGTCATCTTGCCTGCGACCATAAAACCCGTCTGCTCATGGGGGTGGGAATGGGCAGGCAGCTTGCTTCCTTTTTTCAGATGAAACCTTGATAAAAGACTTTTTTCTCCATATACCAGGGTTTTCATCTCAATTCCCTCAACCGGGCTTACAAACCCATCATCCGTGTGCTGTACAAACATCAATATTTCCTTTATTTCAGGTGTTTATTTAAGGGATATTTTGACAAAATTTTCCAAAATTGCAATACTATTGCGTTATTAATTTTATAATTAAAGGTTTAAATGAACTCCAACACCCCCATGATCCTGGCACCGGCCGGGAATACAACCTCATTTTTAGCGGCTATTGCCGCTGGCGCTGACGCCATTTATTGTGGATTAAAAATATTTTCCGCCCGGATGGAAGCAGACAATTTTTCCATTGAAGAACTGAGCCGGTTAGCCTCTTTGGCAAAAGCCAGGCAGATCAAGGTTTATATTGCCTTCAACTCCATCATCAAAGAGTCTGAGCAGGATAAAGTATTTAAGATATTGACCAAGCTTTGTGAGTTTGTGCAGTTTGATGCCTTGATTGTCCAGGACCTTGCCATGATTCCCCTGGCAAAAAAGGCGGGTTTTAAAAAAGAGTTCCATGTATCCACCCTGGGCAATTGCACCTTTCCTCTGGGTCTTGACACCGCTAAAAAAGCAGGGTTCTCCCATGTGGTATTGCCCAGGGAATTTACCATAGATGAAATTAAAGAGATGTCCAGGAAAGTCCCGGAGAATATGGCCCTTGAGGTCTTTATCCATGGCGCTCTGTGCTATTCTGTTTCAGGCAGGTGCTATTGGAGCTCCTGGTTTGGCGGAAAAAGTGCCCTGCGGGGCCGGTGTGTCCAGCCCTGTCGCCGCATATATGAACAAAAAAATCAAAAGAAGCGCCATTTTTCCTGTATGGACTTTTCAGCCGATGTCCTGGTCAAAGTGTTAAAAGAAATCCCCCAGGTCACCACCTGGAAAATTGAGGGCAGAAAAAAAAGCCCCCACTATGTATATTATACGGTCAAAGCCTATAAGCTGCTCAGGGATGACCCCACAAAGAAAAAAGAGGCCCTGTCCTATCTGGACTATGCCATGGGAAGAGAATTCTCCCATTATAATCTGTTGTCCCAGCGGATTCAAAATCCCCTGGAACATACCTCTGAAACAGGGTCAGGTCTTTTCCTAGGACGGGTAAAGAATCCGGCTGAACCCTATTTTATTGCACGGGAAGAACTTTTCAGTGGTGATTTATTACGAATCGGATACGAAGAAAATGAATTCCATGATATCCAAAAAGTCACCCGGGCAATCCCAAAAAAAGGCAAATTCTTTTTATCCAAACGGGCCAAATTTAAAGTAAAATCAGGGACCCCTGTGTTCATCATTGACCGCCGGGGACCAGAACTGGAATCTTTGATAAAAGAGCTTGAATCAGAACTTGAAATGATTGAAAAAATCCAGGTTCGACCGATTTTAGACACCCCTTCTTCGAAAAAAAGAGGGGCAAAGGTATTTGCTTCCAAAAAAAGGCCGGTTGAATTACGGGTATCCAGGGGAAGACACACTTCCAGCAAAGACAGGTCTGGCACCTCCCATGAGGATACCGGCATCTGGATTTCCGCCAATGCTTACGGCAACAAACCTTCGGGCAAAACCTGGTTGTGGCTGGACCCCCTGCTCTTTCCAGGGGAAGAGAACATCTGTCGTAACTACCTGGACCAGGCCGTGAAAAAAGGGGCAAGAAACTTTGTTTTAAATGGATTCTGGCAGATCGGATTGTTCAAAGATCCCCAACGGTTGAATCTTTGGGCCGGGCCCTTTTGCAATATCACCAACTCCATGACCATTAAGCTTATGAAAACCCATGGATTTTCCGGTGCCATTGTCAGTCCGGAACTGGATCGAGAGACATTTCTCGCCCTGCCCGGCGCCTCTGATCTGCCACTAGGGGTTGTGACCCATGCCAATTGGCCACTGGCTGTATCCCGGATCATCTCTCCGGATTTAACCCCGGGACAGATGTTTCAAAGTCCAAAAGGAGAAGGCGCCTGGATCAGTAAATCAAACAATACCTATTATGTATTTCCCAACTGGCCCCTGGACCTGACCGATCAAAAAGAGGAACTGGAACGAGCCGGTTATACCCTGTTTGTATCCCTTCAGGAGAACATCCCCAAGGGGGTTAAAATGAAATCCCGGCCCGGACTGTGGAATTGGAATTTAAAACTGCTGTAAATTTTAAGTGTCCCCTGCATCCTATTGCTCTGAATCTGATTGCTCTGAATCTTATTGAAGAGATATGGTGCAGTTGGGACCTGTAATAAGAAGGTTATTGGTCACGGTGGACTGGATATGCTCCATCTTGCTGCCCAAAAGAATCTCCTTGATAATCCCATGGCCATAGGCCCCCAGAACAATCAGAGAATCATGGGGGACCTCATAAAGCATGGTGTCAAACTTTTCCTTCTCATAAAAATACCATCGGGTTGTATGTTGATCCACCAGAGATTCCAAATCTTTTTTCCGGATCAGCTCCCTGTAGTGCTCTTCACCTTGCTTTTCAATCAAGGTATAAATATTTAGTGGCAAGCCCGATGACATGGATAGTTTCAAGCCAAGGGTCAACGATTGCATGGCATTTTCAGATCCCCCGAAAAAGACCGAAATACTCATCCACGGTTTAAATACAGGGCTTGAAATGAGCACGGGAAAGGTGGCGTGTTTGATGATCCTGCGAACCTTGGGTCCGATATGCCCCAACCCGATTTTTGAAGACAAATCACTCACCGACCGGGGGCAGCATAGATAATCAAAATTGGTTGAAATATCCGGCAGGGTGGATGCGGTATAATTTTTGGGTTCATAAAACATGGGTTTAACCCCCATGCTTTCAAATAATTGCGCTGCATGGACCCTGGCAGTTTCAGGTTCATTCAGGTAGGAGCGATCCAGATCCACCTGGACCGCATCATTGGAAAAATATAATAGAAACTTATCGCTTTTGGGAATATAAACAACCGGGTATGCATTGATGGTTTTACAAAAATACATGGACTGAAGTAATGTTTCCCTGCCAAAGGGCGTATTTCTGAAAATGTGAAGCAATTTATAGTTCATAATTTCTCCTTGTATATACAAAAATTTACTGAATATTGGTCTGCATGATGAGTTCCCTGCGATAGAGATCCAATACCCTGGTTTTTGCAATCATGCCGACAAACCGGTCATTTTCAACCACCGGAATCGTGTCCATATTATTTAAATCCATTGAATCCAGAACATCCTGAAGATCATCCTCCAACGAGGCTGTGATAATTTCTGCATCCATGACCTGGTTGAGAAACACCATGTCATACATACCCGGTTCCAGGGCATATCTACGAATGGTACTCAATTGGATAACGCCTTTATAAATATCTGTTTTATCTTCAACCACGGGAAAAAAATTTTGTTTTGATAATTTAATGATCTCAATGAAATCCCGAAATACCATATTTTCAGAGACCTTGGTATAATCTGTTTCAACCAGTTCATTCAGACGCAGGTCGGAAAGAATCCTGGCATCGGTCCCCGGCCTCATGAACTGACCTCTCTCAATAAGGTCCTTTAAATAATAAGAGGCAGGCTCAATATAATGACTCATGGTGCATGAAATGGAAGAGACCAGAATCAGGGGAAGAATGGTTTCATATCCCCCGGTAATCTCTACAATCAGAAAAATACCGGTCAAAGGCGCCTGCATGACACCGCTGATGATCCCGGTCATCCCCAAAAGAGCATAGGCGCCTTCGCTGGCAATATCGGCAGAAGGAAGCAAAAGAAACAAGGCCTTATGAAAGACAACCCCTGTGAGACTGCCGATGACCAGACAGGGAGCAAAAATACCGCCGGAACCTCCCCAGCCAAGGGTCATGCCAGTGGCAAAGATCTTGGCAAAAATAGCCACAAAGGTAAGAAAAAGGCCCATGGAAAAGGTGCCTGAAATCATGGACTGGATAAAGTGATATCCCTCCCCCAGCACCACGGGCATAAAACTTCCGATGGCGCCGACTGCGCACCCACCGACAATGACCCGTCCCCAAAAGGGAAGGGAAGATTTTTTGGCAATTCTCCCAAGTTTTCTCAAACTTTTAGTAAACAAAACGGAAATTAAAGCGGTCAGAATGGCCAGGCCGAGACTGGGCAAAATATCCACAAACATCATCTTAAAGGGCTCATGGTTAAACAGCACCTGTTCCGGGATAATGGACTGGCTGACCTGAGCACCTGCCACGGCTGCAATGGCAATGGGAATGATATTGACAAATTTCCACTCTCCCAAAAGTACTTCAATGGAAAAAACCAGGCCTGCGATCGGGGCATTGAAAATGGCGGCAATGGCACCGGCGGTTCCGCACCCCACAAGGGTAATCCGCTGACGGTCATTTAATCCAAGAAACTTTGCTATGTTGGAACCAATGGCAGATCCGCTCATGACCACCGGGGCCTCAGGTCCAGCTGATCCCCCGCTTGAAATGGTCAAAAAACTGGATATCAAGCGAGAATAACTGGATCTCAGCCTTAGCAATCCGCCATATCGGGATACCGCGTAGATGACCTCGGGGATTCCGTGACCGGCCCCTTCCCTGGAAATTTTTTCAAGATACAGAGAAGAAAGGAGGGCGCCTATGGCCGGTAATACAAATGCCCACCAATAATGCCTCAGGGGATGAAGCAATTCCGTCACAGACTCAAGGGAGAGGCGCAGGGCCACAGCCGCAAGTCCGCTGCAGATACCGGCAATGGAACCGGCCACAATCAAAAGCAATCGGTCATCCAATCGGAAAAGCTTGTAATAAATTGTTTTATAAATATTTTTAATGGTCTGCATTCTTAAATATTGCCAATGTTTGATGCGTCTTAGAAGGTGCTCAATGTTTGAAGGGCTTCAATCTTTTCCATCAAGATCTTTGGGTCGGGTCGGGATTTGAGAAATTGGGTAAAGGACTTGTCCCGAAGACAAAAAGACAGGGTCGACAACAAGTGAAGATGAAATTTAAGATCCGGACACAAAATAAGAAACAAAACTTCCACGGGCTGTTTGTCCATGGCCTGATACTCCACAGGGGTTTCAAGAAAACATATTGCCACCAGGGGCTCATTTAAATACCCCAATGGAACCCTGGGGTGGGGAATGGCAATTGCATTTCCAATGCCTGTGGAAAGAGCCTGTTCCCGTTCAATTAACCGAGTCAGAAGATCTGTTTTAAACTCCTTTGGAATCTTTGAAATCCTTTCCAGGCAAGCGGTTAAAACACTTTTTACATCATCTCCCGGGATATCAAAATACAGTCCACCATTTTGAACAGCTTTGGATAAGGAAACTAAGGGGTCGGTTTCTCGTTCAGGCAGGCTCTGTTTTTCAAGGTTTAGGGAAATGTTGTGTTTGACTGCCCATTTTTTTAGATCACGGATGGGAAAATGATAAACAGAACCCTTTTGGGAAACCGGCAGTTTCCCCTGACGTATCCACCGCTCAATGGTATTTTGCTCCACCCCCAGATATTTTGACAATTCAAATAGTGAAAGCTCCATTTCTTTTTTATTTCCCCTCATAACAAACAGCTTAAAAACAAAACCATAATTGGTCCGTTTTTTTAAACACATACACGTGGTTCAATTGGATGCGCTTCCGGAAGAAGTCCGGAAAAAATCAGTTCAGACCTGTTCAGATCAGATTGATCAGAACAGGTCTGGTTCTTTATATCGGTCACATCAATGGGTAAAATCATCAGGTGTACATTCTATCAAATTTTATAAACTGCTTAATTCATAAATTTTGATCTCTTTATATAGCCTAAACAAGGTTAAATGACAACCCATAAGTTGCATCCATGGGAGTTATGGGGTTCCCTGTCTTTTTTGAATTTTTTGTTTCATAACGGTCTGTAATGTTTCATTTTCACTTTTATGACCCACTTCCCGTTGACAAATCAAAACGTCTCATATAATTACTTTTATCTGTATCGGCAGACCCAATAATTTTTGACTTAGATAGAACAAAGCCGTGGTGCTGTTGTTCTAAAGTAATATAATAAGGACCTTTAAAACGATAATATAATTTTCAAAAGAACAAGGAGAATAAAATGATCAACAAACTATTTCCTTTTTTGTTGTGGTTTAAGGACTACAACAAGGAGAAACTAAGTGCAGATGTTATTGCCGGAATTACAGTGGCTATGGTGTTGATTCCTCAATCCATGGCATATGCCCAGCTTGCCGGGCTTCCTGCCTACTACGGTCTCTATGCTGCATTCTTGCCGCCCATGGTGGCATCCTTGTTCGGATCAAGCCGGCAACTGGCCACAGGACCTGTTGCCGTGGTTTCTTTGATGTCGGCAGCCTCTCTGGAACCCCTGGCCACAGCCGGCGGCCCTGAGTTTATTGCCTATTCCATTATCCTGGCCCTGACCGTGGGGTGTTTCCAACTTTTTTTGGGTGTTTTCAAACTGGGGCTGGTGGTAAACCTGCTGTCCCATCCCGTTGTCAACGGGTTTACCAATGCAGCTGCCATTGTCATCGCATCCTCCCAGTTTTCAAAGCTGTTCGGGGTTTATGTTGACAAGTCGCCCCATCATTACCAGACCATCATCAATGTCTGCAAATCCGCCATCCACTATACCCATCTGCCCACCCTGGGATTGGGAGTCCTGGCCATTGCCATCATGGTGATCTGTAAAAAGGTCAACCCCAAGATCCCCAATGTATTAGTGGCTGTGGCGGTCACCATATTAATTTCCAAGTTTACCGGTTTTAACAATGACCAATTTATCCCCCTTGAAAACATCAAGGATAATACGGTTGTCCAAAGCATTCAGGAATTCAACGCCGATGTCGACAAGATAAAAGAACTGGGAACCCTCAGGGCAAACCTGAACAATGAATTAAAAGAAATTACAGCAGACGCCAAAGAACATGGCATCCACATTGCTTCGGAAAAACAGCTGGATGTTGAACATGACCTTGCCCTGACCAATGCCAAAATCGACAAGACAAAAGGGGCGGCCCATATCAAGCGGGAAAATCTGCGGCTGGTCCATTTTCTCACTGAAAAAAACACCAATGGAACCCCCGTTTTTTATACCGAAGCCACCCGTCCGGAAACCTTTGAAACAGATGGGGCAAAGTGGCGGATCAAGATCTCAAATAAACCATTGAACCTGGAAAGCCTTACCATGATTGGTGCAGGGGCTGTTGTGGGGAATATTCCCAAGGGCCTTAAAGTCAGTATCCCCAAAGCCCCTGAAAACACCACCTATTTCGGGGCATTTCTCCAATTGTTTCCCTTTGCCGTTATTATCTCCCTTCTGGGGTTCATGGAAGCCATTGCCATTGCCAAATCCATGGCAGCCAAAACCGGACAGAAACTTGATCCCAACCAGGAACTGATCGGCCAGGGACTTGCCAACATCGTCGGCTCCTTCGGCCAGAGTTATGCCGTATCCGGATCTTTTTCCAGATCTGCCGTCAACCTCCAGGCCAATGCCGTCACCGGGGTATCATCTGTTGTGACCAGTATTATGGTTGCCATTACCCTGCTATTTTTAACCCCGCTTCTTTTTCATCTGCCCCAATCGGTTCTAGCAGCGGTGATCATGATGGCGGTTATCGGACTCATAAATACTTCAGGGTTTGTTCATGCCTGGAAGGCCAAACGGTCCGATGGCATCATTTCTGTGATTGCCTTTGTCTCCACCCTGTATTTTGCCCCCCATCTTGAGGAAGGCATCATGGTGGGGGTAGCCCTCACTTTTGGACTTTTCATTTACAAACACCTGCGCCCCCGGGTGGCACTGCTTTCAAAAGCCAAGGACGATACCTTAAGGGATGCGGTTGGTGCCGGCCTCAGAGAGTGTGACCACATTGCCGTGGTCCGGTTTGACGGGTCCTTGATCTTTACCAATGCCACCTACCTTGAAGACAAGGTTCTGCAGTATATTGCCGAAAAACCGGATCTCATGCATGTGCTCATTGCCTCCAAGGGGATCAATGACATTGATGCTTCGGGGGAAGATGCCCTTTCCATTCTGATTGATACGGTCAGGAGCAGTGGTCGGGAAATATCCTTCTGCGGCCTGAAGGAAGGAGTCCTTGCTGTCATGGAAAGAACCCACCTCATCGACAAGCTGGGCCGGGAAAATGTATATGTCAATACCAGAAGCGCCCTGGAATCCATTTATAAACAGATTCATTCCAAGGGTGATTGCAAGGATTGTCCACTGAAAAGCTATATGCCGGCTGAAATCAGAGGCTGATCCACAAACCCATTTCTGTTTATCAAACCAAAAGTCATTCCGGGAGAATCTTCCGGAATGACTTTTTTTTAATTTTTAATCATTTTAAGTTTTTCAAGTCCTTTTTCCGGCCCCAGAAGAATCATGATCCCATTTTCATTAAAAATAAAATCTGCCTTGGGGATAAAATGTACCTTTCCAGAAATTCTTTCCTTGATGGCTACAATCTGAACATCATACCGATTGGGCAATTTAACCGCCATGATTGACTTGCCTATAAAACTTTTTGGCACTGGCAGTTCTATTATCCCATACCCTTCCATGAACGGCAGGTAATCTATTAAATTCGGGTTATGAAGTTTTTCCGCCATGGAGATGGCATTGTCTTTCTCCGGAAAGCAAATATCTGCCACCCCTAATTTCTCAAGTACGCGCTTATGGGGTTCATTAATTGCTTTTGCGACGATATGCCCGATGCCTGCCTCCTGAAGATTAAGAACGGCGAGAATCGAATTACTGAGAACAGATCCAATACTCACCACTGCCACGTCCATTTCCTTTACGCCCAAAGATTCGATGACCGCTGCATCAGTCGCATCCGCAACAATCGCCTGCGTTACCTTGGTTTTTATCTGCTCTACCAACTCCGGTTTTTTATCAATAGCCATTACATCATGGCCTTTACTGTAAAGATGTGCGGCCAGAAAATAACCAAAATTTCCAAGCCCGATCACCAAAAACTGTTTCATGAGTTTCTCCTTATCCTATCATGATATCATCCTGGGCATAGGAATACCTTTTTACTGCCCCACGTCTGCTGACGGCAACTGCAATTACCAAAGGACCCAGCCTACCTATAAACATCATCATAACAATGATCAGTCTGCCCGGCACTGAAAGCGTTGGTGTGACACCCGTCGACAGTCCAACCGTACCAAAGGCAGAGATATTTTCAAAAATTAATTCCAAAAAGGTCCCCCTGCTGAGTTGATGTGAAATTTCCCCTATTTCTGTCTGCTGTAACAAAATGACGCCAATGGTAATCACAAAAAAGCTGACCATAATAAGGCTGACAGCCTTGGCAATACTTTCATCGGAAATTCTCCGGTAAAAGAGTTGGGGGGATGTTCGTCCGGCAAGCCTTGACACTCCCAAAATCATCATGGTTGAAAAAGTGGTAACTTTAATGCCGCCTCCGCAGGAACCGGGTGCTGCACCGATGAACATTAAAATAATGGTTAACAGCAGGGTTTCATTGGTTAATCCTCCAATTTGAACTGTATTGAACCCGGCAGTCCGAGCGTTTACCGATTGAAAAAAAGATGCCAGAAATTTATAGGGAATTGTCATGTCCTTCAAGGTATTAGAAGATTCCAGTAAAAAAAATGCTGTTGTGCTGACAAAAAGAAGAATTGCCGTGCTGGAAAGAACCACCTTTGTGTGAAGGCTAAGGTGGGACCAAGACTGTCGGAAAAATATTAAATTTTTTACTTCAGAAAGAACAACAAAACCGATGCCCCCCAGAATAATCAAGGCGCTGATGGTAAGATTCAAGATCCAGTCCTGGGAATAGCCTGTAAAGCTGTCGGAAAAAAGTGAGAAGCCGGCATTGCAAAAAGCAGAGACCGAGTGAAATACACAATAAAAAATTCCCATTGCTGTTGTTTGACCAGAAGAAAACCGGGAAAACAATGCCACAGCCCCGATAATTTCAATCACAGCCGTAAATACAATAATGTCCTTTATAAGGACCAGGGTCCCTTTTCCACCGCTCAGGTTGTAGGTATCCTTGAGCAGCATTTTACCACTAAGGCTGATTTTTTTTCCAATTGAAAATAAAAAGAGGGTGGATAACACCATGATACCAATCCCCCCCACCTGGATCAGTCCGAGGATAACCATCTTTCCCAGGAGGGTAAAGGTTGTGGCGGTATCAACACTTGTCAATCCTGTAACACAGACGGCAGAGGCAGCGGTAAACAAGGCATCCACAAATTGAATATGCCGGCTTGTAGAAACCGGTAACCACAATAAAAACGCCCCCAGTAAAATAAGAGAGGCATAACCGATTATGGAAATTCTGGCGGGTGAATCTGTAAAGGATTTCTCCAATTTTCCAATAAGTAATTTCATTATTCTTTTTGTTCACTATAATGAAAAAGTGTGAATATCAGGGAAATTAATAATGGGAAACACAATGGTAAAACATGAACCACTGCCCTCCTCACTTTTGGCAGTGATGGTTCCGCCGTGCTTGGCGACGATCCCCTGGGATACGCTTAATCCAAGCCCGGTTCCCTTTCCTTTGGATTTTGTGGTAAAAAACGGATCGAAAACAGAAGATAAATTATGCTTGGCAATCCCTTGTCCATGATCAATCACACTTACCTTGACCGTATCTTTTGTATCTCCGAGGGTCCCCACTACCTGTATTTTATTTCCCTTGGTGGATGCATCCAGCGCATTCAACAGCAGATTCACAAAGACCTGCTGAATTTTCTGGGCATCCCCGTGTATCCTGGGAAAATTTTCAGCAAACTTTAGATCCACTTGAATCCCTGAAAATCGAATCTGATTTTCCAAAAGATGCACGGTATCTTTTAGCAAAATCGACAGATCAACCGATTCCATTTTGGAGGTACTCTCCCTTGCAAAGTCCAACAGGTTACGAATGATTTTTTTGGATCGATCGGTCTCTGCGACCACATCCTTGAGCATCTCCATTATGTCATCTTCGGTAAGGTCATGGTAATCTTCCAGCAGTACGTGGGCCGTCAACATGATATTGTTCAAAGGATTATTTATCTCATGGGCCACGCCTGCGGTAAGTGTTCCGATCGCTTTCATTTTATGGGTCTGAATCAGAACCGCCTCCCGCAGATCAATCTCTTTAATCATTTCATTGATGGCAACGGCAAAATCGGTGAATTCGTCACGGATCTTGCGGCGGGGGAGAATGGGTCGAAAATCCCCTGAAGCGATCCGCTTGGCATAGCTTGCAAACCGGTTAAGGGTTGAATAAAGCCGACTCACCAGCAGGTAGGTATTGATGGCAAGAAAAATTAATAAGCCAAAAATGGAATATATATGAAGCTGCCGAGACCAGTTCAAGGTTTTTTCAAGGGTCTTTTTTTCAAGGGATATCATGGTATGGGCAGAGGTCAGTATCTCTTTACCATACCCTCTCAGTTTCAATTCAATTTCTTTTGACAGGGCCGTGGTGTGGAAATCAGCCCGGCGTTGTTCTCCCCGATACAATTGTTCAAGAAGGGTTTTATAGGCACCTATTTTGGTAAAAATTTCCTGGCGAACCCACTGCCCCCCCAAAAGTTCGGAAAATTCTTCTGATTCTGCAATAAAAATAGACTCTGCCAGATGAATGTTTTCGATGGCCTCATTAAGGTTGCTACCATATAAAAAATAATTTTTTTCATACCGCCTTGCCTGTTGAATTTCCGAAGAAAAATCATTCACAAATTCCAGGAACTTGAACCGTTTTTCCACCCGGTTATTGTTCAGCGTCAGCACTAACATCATGACCAATGCAAACAAAAACACCAACACATTTCCCAGGTAGATCTGATTTCTTACACTGAAATGCCGACGGGACAAAAGAATTTTTTGGGCAGATTCAATATCGGCCATGTGATCATACACATTTTGCGCGGTACCTTCAGATTCCGTATTATTTTTTTTTGTTTCCAAATTGGAGGGGATCATTTCCGGCATTTTTCTAACCGCTTATCTTGCTATAATTCAATTCTATTGGGGATCCCAGCGCCTTGGCGGCCTTTGCAATAACCACTCTCAAATCATCTGGTTTAAATGGTTTTGCAATGAAGTCAAAGGCCCCCTTTTCCATGGATTCCCTGGCAAGGGAAATCATGGCATAGCCTGTAATCATAATAATCTTGGTTCTGGGGTATCGTTCATGCACCAGATCCAATACCTGCATCCCGTCCATGCCATCCATATAAATATCTGTCACCACAATATCAAACTCTTTTTCGGCAATTCGTTCCACGGCAAGCCCAGGATCCTGAAACACCTCCACCTTGCAGCCAATTTTTTCAAGGGCTGGTTTCAAGCGTTTTCCAACGATGACTTCATCATCTAATAAAAGAATTTCCAACGGTTTTGACATTATAGCCTCCTTTGTTTCCTTTGTTTTTCCTATCATGCCTTTTCCAAGCTATCAATGCATAAAAAGCAGCATAACGCCTGTCAATCAACGGCAACTCATGGCAGCCTCGGTCATGATATCCTTATTCCAATGAACCTCCAGACACCCAATTCCTTTGACATGACTGACAATTTCTTTGATGTTCTCTATCTTTTTTGAGCGTTCCCGTTTTACAGAACTGGTTGTCACAACCACCGTACCATTTTGAACATGTACCTGAATATCTGTCAATGATTTCAATAACGCATTTTTTACTCTGGCCGCAAGGGCCTGGTCCTTCAAACTATTTTTGGAATAGGTCATGGCCTTGAACCTTGGGTATTCCAATGTCGCAGTAAGGGTGTTGACAACCTCATCAACCTGGATTTGATCCAGGTTGATCATCATATCGTACAGTCCCGGATCTGCCTCTCGTCTGTTAAAAGCGGTTATGGACCACTTTTCCCTGTTTCGTTCCTGCCGGGCAATCTCCTTTTTATGTTTTTGTGACGGTGAGAGCAAATCATGCCCGCCAATCAACCGCACCTTCAGGACATGGGAGATTACCACCACATAAAGATGTGCTGCAAGGCCCCAGCAGACACACTCATCTTCCGCAAGCTGTTCCAAAACCTCCAGTTCAACGCAGGACAGTGAATAATGCCACCATTTTGTCGATATTCGTTTCAAAATGCTGGGCGTGGTATTCATAGTATCACTTAACTTTTTTCTTTCAAGGATATGTTTATCGGCAATTTTATTTAGAAATTGTTCGTTAAGCATTTTGTACGAAAGCTTTTGGGCTATTTTTTCTGCAATTACGCGTTCAAGTTCCTTGTTTTCCGATGATAAAATAAGTACAGGCATTATATCCTCCTTTTTTTAAGACCTAGGTTCCCCCACCCCAACTAAACAGCATTGGCAGGAGCAACTAATCCCGTATGCACCTCAATGTTATGGATACCGACATTTTTTTGTTGAAACCGATCCATAATTTTCGTAAATCTGGCCAGATGCGCTTGTTTTTCCCCTGCATAAACCAGCAGATTTCCGTATTCACAGGTAACACCAACAGCGGGGAAACCCTCGACCAAAGAAGCCTTTAATTTACAGGCCAAAGACAAATCTTGTGCTTGTCTGATATGGTCCCGGCTCGATTCAAATACCTTGCTGGAAGCCGCCTTGCAAATAAAACCAACCGCATCTTCTTTGGAAAGCTTGTCAATGCGCATCACCAAATCGTAGAGAGAACCGTCGTTGGGATCTGCATGGTAAATTTTTCTTGTCCACTTTCTTCGCTGGTCATCATCTTCCATAATATTTGCCCGGGCCTGCTGTTGGGACCCCCCCTCTTTTACCCGCCTTTTCACACGACTTTCCAGACCCGCCGTTATTCTGACTTTAAGAACGTGGGGGAGAACATTTAACAGCAGGTGCCCTGCCAGGCCGTGGTATACGATATTACCGCCGACCACCAACTCAGTCAAAGTTGACCGGATATAGGCCAGGTACACCGCCTTGGTATGGCTGTACTGCTCAAATACCCCGGGGGCATCATGAATTGCCTTTTCCAACTTTTTCTGGGGGATATGGAACTTGTCACTTGCGTTAAACAAAAAATCTCGACTGATAATATCGTATCCCAATTTTTGAGCCACTTTTTGAGCCACTTGCTTTCCCATGGAATAGGACCCATGGGAGATGGTTATAATTGCCATTGTGTCACCTTCCTTATCGTTAAACACCATAAAACAAATGTATCATGGTAATCATGACCACCAGAAAAAGGATACTGACCAGGGATCCTGCCTTGATAAAATCAAAGGTCCGATATCGACCCGGCCCCATGTAAAGGGCATTGACCTGATGGGTGGGAAGGACAAAAGAATTGCTCGTGGCAAGCCCCACCACCAATGCCGCCATTCTCGGGTCTGTATGGGCAGCGATGGCCATGTTCACCACAAGGGGCACCAATAATACAGTGGCACCAACATTGGAAATCACAAGGGTAAACAGGGTGGAAAGTATCCCGATAACCGTCAACAGAACAATGGGCTGTACATCCCCGATGATGTCCAGGATAGAACCCGCTATCCAGGCTGCCGTACCGGTTTTTTGGGTAGCAATGCCCAGGGGGATCAACCCTGCCAGCAAAAATATGGTCCGCCAGTCAACAGACTGGTATGCCTCGTCTATGCTTAATACATTTGTGATCACCATCCCAAGCGCCCCCGTCATTAAAGCCACTGACAATTGGATATCAAATCCCATGATCATTACCAGTGACAGAATCAGCCAGCCGCCTGCCCATAACGCTTTTTCCGGACGCATATCTTCTAAATCCGAGGGCAGACTGAACAGCAGACCCCCTTCCTGATGCAAGGCTTCCAGACGTTTCCAGGTGCCGTAAAAACTGATGACATCCCCGGTCTGGAGGATAATATCGTCTAATTTTGCCCGAAAGACATCCTCCTGGCGGTGCACTGACAGGGGGGTAACCCGAAAACGGTCATTAAAATTGTTCTTGCCCAAAGCCCGCCCCGAAAAGGGGGACCGGGGAGAGACGACCGCTTCCACAACACCGGAATGGGCGGTATCAAACTCTTTACCATAACATTCAATGGTCTCTTTTTGCTGCATTTCTGCTTCGGCAGCCATTCTGTCCACATTCTTTTTATCCCCCCAGACCACCAGATCGACATTGGATCGAATCTCGGTATCTAAAGAGGGGGACATAACTTTAACATCCGGGGGTTGTGTGAGGGCCAGAATATTCACCAGATAACGACGATGGAGATCCCCCACCCTTATGGTATCCCGGTAATGGGTAAAATCTGCAGGCGTTGTCAATTCATAGGCACACAGACCGTTGGTTCCCAGCTCATAGGAGGTATCCAAGGTACAGGTCAGCTCGGTGTCCTGATCTTCCGATGCCCCCCCCTGGGGTAGAATAAATTTTCCCAGGAAAATAAAACACAGGATACCACTTGCGACCAGGACAAGTCCTATGGGGGTGACGTCAAACAGACCAAAAGGCTCCAGATGAAAGGGCAATAAAAGATCATTGAGCAAAATCAAAGGGGAACATCCCACCAGGGTAATGGTTCCGCCTAGAATTGCGCTGAAACCAACCGGCATCAGCAGACGGCTCAATGGGATTTTCTGTAATTTACTGATCCGTTGAATGGCCGGCAGAAAAAGAGCGGCAGCACCGATATTCTGCATAAAACTCGAAATTATGGCAACGGTAAATGAAATGGCCACAATAATACGCGAGGTGCTTGTTCCGGCAATCGCCAAAACCGGTTTTACCAGTTTATTGATCATACCGGTCTTGTCAAGACCGGCGCCAATGATAATAACGGCGATGATTGAGACAACCGCATTACTGCTAAGCCCCACAAACGCCTCTTTGGGTGTTACCAGATGGAGAAGCGGCAGACTTACCATCATTAGAATTGCCACCACATCAACTCTTACCCACTCCACAATGAAAAGGAAAATGGCCACTCCTATCATTCCCATCACCAACATCATGTCCGGCGTCAGCTGTTCCATATTCTCTCCAGATTTAATTTCCTTATTTCATTTATTGATACAACCGTCATTTTTATTGCACTTTCCCTATTCGTATCTTGCTTCGTATCTTTATTTTCACCGTTTTGTCACCGTTAAAAGAGGGCATTCCAAATGCCCGGATAGAGGATAGAGCCAATGCCTTTTTTTTACCCTGCCGCCAAAGGGAAGGTCTTGTCCACTTCCCCATATAATCGCCTGGAACGATGGCCTGTCTGC
Source organism: Desulfoconvexum algidum (assembly GCF_055382125.1). NCBI lineage: Bacteria > Pseudomonadati > Thermodesulfobacteriota > Desulfobacteria > Desulfobacterales > Desulfobacteraceae > Desulfoconvexum > Desulfoconvexum algidum. The sequence goes on from NZ_AP042394.1 coordinate 3,825,480, forward strand.
CAGAAATTTCAATAATTCCTGGGAAGGATCGCCTATTCTAAGAGCAGTACTGGTTTCAAGGCCTTTTTGGATAAATACTTGAGTCAATTGCGCCAATAGTTTCTCTGTTTTGGTTTCGATCTCCTGAAGCTTTTTTCGTTTGACCCCCAGAAAATCAAAGGATGAAAATGACATGGCCACCAGCACAAGAAAAGTTACCCTTGCATCCGTACGTGCTGCATATTCCCTGGCATATGTCAATGCCCCTGAAAAAACCTGTTCGTTTTCAAAAATAATCAACAGCTCATGTTTCATATTGCCCCGCCTCCTGAGTTAGCAAGGGAAATACAATATTCATGCCGATCCGAAAAAAAAATATAACCTACTGATTTTTATAATTTTTTATATTTTCTTCCCAAAGGTGAAAAAAGAAGCCATTGTTGCAGACTGCAACACGAGAGGGGGTAAAAAGATGAGGATACAAGATGCCATGGCAAGCGGAATGGGATGTTGCAAAATCGAACGTCTGTGTTGTAAAACAGAACGGATCAGCCCAATCCGAATTTTTTGATTTTTCGCCACAGGGACGCCCGATCGATTCCAAGAATTTCTGCCGTTTTTGCCTTGGTGTGATGGGTATTTTTCAACAAATGGGCAATATAATCTTTTTCCAGTTCGGCCAGGGTCATCCCAAGGTCGTCAGGCCGCTGATAGGAATGTAATTCAAATTCAGTCAGATCCGGAGGAAGATCACAGGCACGGATTTCAGACCCCTGACAAATGGCAGCTGCCCGTTCCAGTATATTTTCAAGCTCCCGGACATTTCCCGGAAAGGCGTAATGGGTTAACAGGGCAATGGCTCTTGCGGATATAAAATTGATGGTTCGGTCTGTGCTCTGGTTCAATTTCTTAATTATATGATAGGCCAGCAAAGGGATATCTTCCGGCCGTTCTTTCAGACAGGGTAATTTTATGGTCACCACATTGATACGATAGTACATATCTTTTCTGAACAACCCAGCCGCGACTTCCGCTTTTAAATCCTTTGATGTGGCAGACACCACCCTTAGATCAACCGGTATTGTCCGAGTCCCGCCAACCTGCATCAATTCTTTTTCCTGGAGAACGCGCAGCAGCTTGACCTGCATTGAATGGGGCATTTCTCCGATCTCGTCCAGAAAAACAGTCCCTGTATCTGCGGCTTCCAGCAACCCTTTCTGATTGCCGACCGCACCGGTAAACGCCCCCTTTTCATGGCCGAAAAGTTCATTGTCCAGAAGGGTTTCATTGAAAGCGCCACAGTTTGCAGGCACAAAGGGTTGTTTCGCCCGACGGCTCAATGCGTGTATGGAACGGGCCACCAATTCTTTTCCTGTTCCCGAATCACCCGTGATTAATACATTGCAATCCGTGGGAGCAATCTGATGAATCAAGGTTTCGATCTCACGAATTTTGGGGCTCTTTCCAATGATGACCGGCAAATCAGATTCTTTTTTCTTTGCTCTGTTTATGTTCTTGAAATCGTCATAAAGCTGCTGCCGGTCAAGGGCCTTTTTAACCGTTTCCAAAAGTTGTTCCGGGGTAAATGGTTTTTCCAGATAATAAAATGCCCCTTCCCGTGTGGCCTCGATGGCGTTGTCAATACTGGCATACCCGGTCATGAGGATGACTTCTGTTGTGGCAGAATGGATCTTCACGCTGATCAGCAAGTCCATCCCATCCATCCCCGGCATCTTCACATCGGTGATCACCAGATGGTAATGATGGGTGCCCATCTGCCGGAGCGCCCCCAAAGGATCTGTATAAGATGAGACCTTATATCCTTTCTTTTCTAAAATCCTTCGCATGCGTTTGAGGGTGAGGGGATCATCATCAATCACCATAATTTGGGGCGTCATCTTCTAATCTCCGCCTTTTCCGGGACTGGCGCCCACTGACACCGCCGATTTTGAAAATTGCACGACGGATCACATATTGTAAAAGGGATTGATGTGATCGGGTTTCTCCTTTAGCGGAATCAAATGAACATGAACCTCCTCGACCCCCTCCACAGCTTGTGCAATCTTGCTTAACATGGCAACCAAGTCGGCAGCTGCAGTCGTCTTTCCTTGGACATTGCCGATGGAAACTACGCCGGCATCGGCAACTACCCTGACCTTGGGAACAAGATGCATCAACGCAATTTGAACCTTGGCAGCCAGGGCCAGGTCTTCCAGTTTTTTCTGGGATTGCGGGGTGGTTTGAAATGCTTTTTTACCAACAGCCTCGAACAGGATGTCCACGGCATCGTCCACGGTCATTGTGCTGATGTTGAGGACCATGTCATAGAGCTTGCTGTCCTGGGTATCCACTCCATAAACCTTGATTCCCCATTTGCGGCGTTCTTCATCATCTTTTTTCAGGATAAAAAGCGCCTCTTCTGCTGAAATATTTTCCCGGCGCATCTCTTCTGCAACCCGGTCCTGGATATTGGCAAGAATTCTGACTTTTAGAACGTGGGAAATATCCTTGAGAAAATAATGTCCTGCCAGGCCGTGATACACCACCTTGTCTCGCTGGGTATGCTTGAGAAGAGAGGAACGCAGATACGCCACATACCGCTCCTTACCTTGATGGAAACGTTCAAGGACGGTGGGTGCATCATGAAGCGCTCTGATAAGCTTTATCTCTGGAATGTTGAATTCATCGGAAGCCTCAATAAGGATGTCCCGGGAAAGGCATTCATATCCCAACCGTTGGGCCAGTTTTTCGGCAACATCCTTACCCCGGCTGTAAGAACCTCTGGAAATTGTTATAATGGACATACCGCTCCTTTTCAAACTTAAAAAATTAAACCAATCTAATTAAATTAACCCGAAGAATCTGCCAGCTCTGTCAGAATGCAATTGCATAATAACGGTATAAATTTTACTTCGCATCACTTAAATTGTACAGAAAAAACTTTTTCTATATAAAAGCACACCATAAAAGTCAATCTCTTTTTATCAAATGCAGACCAAACCGATATTTTGATTTGATATATTTTATTTTCAATGATAGGTGTAAAATTAAAAAACACTATAATGCGTGCCCTTGATACGCTGTTTATGGAGCAATGTAACCGTCATGATGATCAGCCTTCCCCACCCCCATATTAATGCTCTCTTTAGGAAACCCCTGGATTTTATCCACATGCTCGATGAAATCCCCATGGGAATTCTCGTGCTTGATTGTGACCGCAGGGTGGTCCACCTGAACAGATTTTTTCAAGCCCTTTCAGGTGTTTCCCTGGAAAGGGCTTACGGGATTGAATGTCATAATGTTTTAAGAAGTTCGGCCTGTGTCACCAATTGCCCTATACTTGCCATGAACAAAGAAAACAGATCCGTCTCCTGTGAAAGCGATATGATCAATATGGACCGGCAAAAACTGTCCATCCGTATGACCCTGGCCCCCTTGCTGGACATTGACGGAAATACCACAGGCTATATTGAAACCATAGAAGATTTGCGGGCTCAAACCCTGGATCCAAAAAAAAGTGTGGCCTTTAGTTTTGCCAATATCATCGGGCGAAGCCCGAAGATGGAAAAAATATTCCAGACCCTGCCCATTTTTGCCCAAAGCGACACCTCCATTCTGATCACCGGTGAAACCGGAACCGGAAAGGACCTTGTCGCTGAAGCCATTCACCAAACATCAGGACGTGCCTCGGGCCTCTTTGTAAAAATCAATTGCGGCGCCCTTCCCGAAACCCTTCTGGAATCGGAAATATTCGGCCACCAGAAAGGGGCATTTACAGGAGCTGTGGAAAATAAACCAGGTAGATTTAAACTGGCCCACAACGGCACCATATTTTTAACAGAGATAGGAGACCTGCCCCTTTCCCTCCAGGTAAAACTCCTCACCTTTCTGGATGACAAAATTATTTTCCCCCTGGGCAGCACCAAAGGATTTAATGTGAATGTGAGAATCATCGCCGCAACCCATCGGAATCTTGAACAGATGGTTAAAAATGGCCAATTTAGAAAAGACCTTCTTTTCAGGCTCAATGTGGCAAGAATACACCTGCCTCCCTTAAGGGAAAGAGAGGGGGATATCAGGCTGCTGCTTGACTTTTTTTTCAACAATTATACCCAGCAGCTGGATAAAAGAATAAAAGGATTTTCCCAAACCGCCTTGATGAAACTCATGAGCTATGGATATGAAGGAAACATCCGGGAATTAAAAAACATTGTGGAATATGCGGTCAATGTGGCAAACAGCACCATGATAGAACCGGACAACCTGCCCTCCTATCTGTTTGATCCGGAGGGCCAGTTCCATGGCCCCTCTCCATCAGACCCATTGTCCGGTTTAAAAAACCTGGCCCATCCTCCACCGGGGCCGATTTCGGTTGAGAATTCTGGTAAAAATCAAAAAGAGACATGGTCCTCTATCCAGCGTGAAATAATAATGGATGCACTCAAACAGGCAAACGGGAAAAAAAGTGATGCCGCCAAAATTTTGGGATGGGGCAGAAGCACGCTGTGGAGGAAAATAAAACAATACAAAATTGACCCATAATCTGCAAAAAACATATGTACAACATTGAATCATTATGGTACCTATTGAAACGAAAAGACCATAAAAATCACCTTGCCCAACCCATTGAGCACAGGGAGCGCTTTATTTTACGATGATACATAAAATAACCATCACGGTTCATCAAAATTATATTTCACCCCGCTTCGATCTGGCCACTGAAATTTTAATCATTCTAATCTCGAATCATTCGGTCATCGAAGAAAAAAAGTCCATTGTTCTTCCCAGGTCTTCAGCTGATGAGCTGTGTCACCTTCTATTGTCGGAAAATATAAACACCCTAATCTGCGGCGGCATAGAAGAGGAATATTATCAATTTTTAAAATGGAAAGAAATCGACATCTTTGATTCAGTCGTGGGCGCTTGGAAGTTGGCCTTTCAAAGCTGGATTGAAAACACTCTGAAACCCGGCGATGTCCTCACAGACCGCATGATCGAGGGAAAACATGTTTAAAACTCTAAAAAAAACCCTATTGTTTTGGCGAAAAACACCCCTAACCCGCTATACCGTTCTAAACCGAAATATTATTATTATCATGCTGTTGATTACCATTATCCCCCTAGCCTGCATGCTGATCATCAATAATTTTCAATACAAAACCCATCTGAGAAATCAGATCATGGCCCCCCTCTATGCCATGACGGAAAAAACCCGGCATTCCTTTGAACTTTTCATGGATCAAAGGCTTGCGATCATGCGGTTTATATCCGCCACCTACAGCGTTGAAAACCTGGGCAATGAACAGATCCTTCACAAAGTATTGACCTCATTAAAAAAAGAGCGCTACGGGTTTGTCGATATCGGATTGATCAATGCAAAGGGAGACTTGGTCAGCTATGTCGGCCCCTATTCCCTGCTGGGAAAAAACTATTCAGAACAGATCTCTTTTCAGGAGACCCGAATCAAAGGACAATATATCAGCAACGTCTTTCTCGGGCACCGAAAATATCCCCATATTGTCATTGCGGTTCAGGTCATTACGGACAGCGGGGATATCTGGGTCCTCAGGGCAACCATTGATACCGACTTTTTTGACAACCTTATTTCCAGTATGGGACTTGAACGAAGCTCCGATGCCTTTCTTGTGAACAGTGACGGAATTCTTCAGACCAATTCCCTGTATTGTGGCAACACCCTTGAAAAATGCCCGCTGAAACTGCCGAGTAAAGGATTTAAGTCCCAGGGTATTGAAACCAAGGACGCAAATAACCGGGATATTATCATTGTCAGTTCCGGATTTTCAATTGCAGATTACATCCTTGTGATCGTACAGCCCCAGTCGGTTGCCCTTAAATCCTGGTATGCCCTACAAACGGAAATGCTCATTATTTTTTTAATCAGCCTAACCGTTATTGTCTTTGCCATTGTCCAGATGTCAGCGGTATTGATAAAAAGGATTAAAACCTCCGACGAACGTCGGGAAAGTGTTTTAATTGAACTCCAGCACGCCCAGAAACTATCCTCCATTGGCAGACTGGCCGCGGGAGTGGCCCATGAAATCAACAACCCCCTTGCCATTATCAATGAAAAAGCAGGGTTGATGCTCGATCTCATTGATCTTTCAAAGGATTTCACTCAAAAAACAAAATTTGGAGACCTCACCCGGTCCATTGTCACCTCGGTTGACCGATGCCGGAAAATAACCCACAGACTCCTGGGGTTTTCCAAACGCATCGATGTTAAAATAGAACCCATCCAGATCAATACCATCATCCATGAAGTCATTGGATTTCTGGAAAAAGATATTCTTTACCGAAGGCTTGAGGTAAATTTAAAATTGTCAGATACCTTAAAACCGATTCTCTCGGATCATGGACAGATTCAGCAGGTGCTGCTCAACCTTTTGACCAACGCCTTTGCCGCTGTTCAGGATGAACGGGGCCGGGTGGATGTTGAGACAAAAAATATTCAAGACAAGGGCTTGGAAATAAAAATAACGGATAATGGATGCGGTATTTCAAAGGAAATTATTAAAAATATCTTTGACCCGTTTTTCACCACCAAAAAAGAAAAAGGTACCGGCCTTGGTCTTTCAATCAGCTACGGCATTATAACAAAACTGGGGGGGGAAATCTTTGTGGACAGTACCCAGGGAAAAGGGTCTGTTTTTACAATTGTTCTCCCGGAAAAAACAAATAAAATGGAATCAGACAATGAAAATTAAGAAAATTAAAATTCTCCTGATTGATGATGAAGAGGAATTTATCTCAACCCTTGCCGAACGGTTGGAGTTGAGAGATTACCTTTGCAAGACAGCAGGAGACGGCGTGTCAGGAATTCAGATGATTGTAAATGAACCCTTTGATATCGCAATTGTAGACCTGATGATGCCCGGGTTAAACGGCCTGAATACCCTCAGGCAGATCAAAGAAATCAACCCAGACCTACCGGTAATATTGCTGACCGGCCATGGCTCCACCAAGGACGGTATGGAAGGCATGCGCATCGGGGCCTTTGATTTCCTCATCAAACCCCTGGATATCTATGCCCTGATTGACAAAATAAAATTGGCCCTTGACAAAACGCCCCAGGTGAAATCATGAATGACAGAGAAGATGCAGCTGCGTTTTTCGGCAAGGTAACGGCAAGTACCACCCATGAACTCCAGAATGTACTGGCCATCATAAAAGAAAATGCCGGTCTCATGGAAGACTTTATTCAGATGGGCTCGAATAATTTACCGGACAATTTGCCCGATCTTTTGGAAAGACTCACCCGCTGCCTGGGGAAAATAAAAGAACAATCTTACAGAGGGGTTGCTCTCACTTCAGGGCTCAATGGATTTGCCCATACCACAGACAGGATTTTAGGCCCGGTCAATATCTATGAAATAGCCAAAAGACTGATATTTTTGACCAAAAGAGTTTTTTTGCAACAAGGGAGACAGATCGTACTCAGTGATTGTAAAAATGCGCCTTCCTTTGAGACGGACCCGGTTCTTTTCCAAACGCTTCTATGGCACTGCCTTGAATGTCTCGTGGAAATCCAGGACCTGACAGCAGATATTAGGGTCACAATTGTAAACTCGGATGCAAGAAAGGGAATTGACCTTTGTTTTGAGGATCCTGCCCTGGACAATGCGTCTTTCAACCAAAAGTTGCAAGGGTCGGCCAAATGGACGAGTATCCAAGCGAGCTGCAAATCGATAAACCTTACGACCAGCCCCATTGCACAAGCACCCATGGGTATTCGGATTCTGTTGGAAAGATCCTCCCCTGCTTGATTGTTTTGTTTTGTTTCATATGGTTTCATATCGCTTGTTTCATTTAGTTCTATTTTGTTTCTTTTATGGTTGCTCGTTTTATACTCGGCTTAGTTTACAGGGCTACCACAATTGGCACACTTTTTGCTGACATTGTAAACAGTAAAACCTAACATAAAACAACCAATAACAGGGAGATTAATATGTCAATTTTAACCGTAACAAACGGATTACATGCAAATTCAGAAGAAATTGTCCAGCAGCTGGGTAAAAAATTCAATTGCCGCATCATCAGCGATAGCAAACTTCTTGAAATAACACATCAAACCCATGATATCAGCCTGACGACCCTCCAAAAAGTGCTGGAAAGCAGACAAATCGCTTTTAATGATTTTACCCACGAACGGGAAAAATGCCTGTCTGCCTTGAAAAATACCCTCGCAGATTTTGTCAGTGACGGCAATTGTATTTTACATGGGATCATCGGGCACCTGATACCCAAAACCGTAACCCATGTCATGCGGGTGCTGATTATTGCCGAAAAAGCCCAGAGAATTAAAAACGGAATGACCAAAAAAGGGGTGTCTGAAAAAGAAATAACCAGAGAAATTGAGCTGTCTGATAAGCATGCCATGTTATGGACCACCGGCCTCTTCAACCAGAAAGCCTGGGATGAATCTCTCTATGATATTGTGATTCCTTCGGGCAAGCTTGACACAACTGAAGCGGTCGACCTTGTTTCAAAATATTTAAAAAAACTGCCCTTTACCCTGGAAGATCTCATCTTGCGAGAAGTTGCTGACTTTAAACTGACAGCGGATGTTGAACTGGCCCTAAGTCACATCGGCCAGGGACTTCTGGTGGAATCCAACCGAGGAATTGTGATCGTCATCATTGATAAAAAAGTGATGTTGCTCTCAAAATTCCAGCAAAAAATCATCCAGGCAGCCCAGGCTGTTCCAGGGGTTAAATTTGTGGAAACAAAAATCGGACAAAATTATTACAAGGGCAATATCATCCATAATTATGAATTTGAAACCCCTTTACGAATTCTTCTGGTGGATGATGAAAAGGAATTTGTCCAGACCCTGTCAGAACGCCTCAAAATGCGCAAGTTTACAAACGAGATTGCCTATAATGGTCAGCAAGCCCTGGATTTTACAGATGAAGAAGATACGGAAGTCATTCTCCTGGATTTAAAAATGCCCGGAATTGACGGATTTGAGGTATTGAAAACCATCAAGGAGACCAAGCCCCACATCGAGGTCATCATCCTCACCGGCCACGGCTCTAAAGCGGACCGGGAAACCTGTATGAGTCTAGGGGCGTTTGCCTATCTCCAGAAACCGGCTGATATTGATTTAATTACCCAAACCATGAAAAAAGCCTATGAAAAAATAGCAGCTGCAAAGGCATAAACCATTTGCAGCTGATTTGATTTGTAAAATCCTAAAATCATAAGGACCCATATAAAAATGAAAATAAAAGTATTGATTGCCGATGATGAGAAAGAATTCATCGAAACCCTTGCCCAACGGCTTGAAATGAGAGATTTTGACGTCACCACCGTAGACTCTGGTGGTGCCGCCATTAAAATAGCGGAAAAAATTAATTTTGATGTCATCATCCTCGATGTTCAGATGCCGGAAATAAACGGCATCGATGCCTTGAAAAAAATAAAGGAACACACCCCCTTAACCCCGGTGATTATGCTGACAGGGGAAGCAACCGTTGAGAATGCCATCCAGGGGATGAAGCTGGGGGCCTTTGATTTTCTGATCAAACCCACGGAAACAGAACGCCTCGCAGACAAAATCAAAAAGGCTCATGCCTATAAACATGCCAATGAAGAACGTATTCGTCAGGCTGAAATCGAAAACATTTTACGCACCCGCGGCTGGTAATTACAGGAGATAGATCGTCATGACAACCCAAACAATGGACCCCTCACATACTCAGATTGACTGGAAACGAATCTTGTTTCTGCTGACAGGCATTATCCTCTTTGCAATTGTAAACTTTTCTCCGGCCTGGCCCGATGCCATTGATCCCACCGGCAAACATTTTATCTTAAGCCAGCAAGCAAAGGGCGCCCTGGCAGTTTTTCTTCTAGCCGGCACCTGGTGGATTTTTGAAGTGATTCCCATCGGCATCACCAGTCTAACCATCGGTGTGTTGCAGGTATTATTCATGATTCGGCCAGCATCCAAGGCGTTCACCGACTTCATGACACCTTCAGTACTCTTTATTTTTGCCTCCCTTGTCATTGGCATGGTGTTTACCAAGACAGGACTCACCAACCGGCTGGCCTATAAAATGCTGGCCATTGTAGGGGAAAAGACCAGCAATATCTATCTGGGCTGTTTTGTGGTAACGGCAGCCCTCACCCACATCATGGCCCACACGGCAGTGGCAGCCACCATGTTTCCGTTGTTGATGACCATCTATTCCATGTATTCCGAGGATGACAAACCCACCAAATTCGGCAAAGGATTGTTCATGGGCATGGCCTTTGTTGCCGGTGCCGGCAGCATTGTCACCCTGCTGGGGGCTGCCAGGGGTGCCGTTGCCCTGGGTTTTTATGCGGACATCGTGGGCCGGAATATCAGCTTTTTTGAACTGACCTATTACATGTTTCCCATCGGCTGGGCCATGACCTTTATTTTGTGGGGATTTTTCATGGTCTTTTTCAAACCGGAAAAAAAAACCATCCCGGGACTGCGTGAAAAAGCAAAAAAGCTAAGCAAAGCCATGGGCAAATTCACTCGAAACGAGATTCTATCGGCCACCATTATTTTTTCCTGTATCTTTATCATGTCCGTCAAACAATTTGTTCCCGCCTTGAACGTTCTGGACAAAAATGCCATCATCCTGGTGTCCACCATCCTGTTTTTTGTCTTCCGTATTCTGGATATAAAAGATCTTGAAACAGTGCCATGGAATATCATGCTGCTTTTCGGTGGCGCCATGAGTATCGGGTTCTGCCTTTGGGAGACAGGGGCGGCTGAATGGCTGGCCATCAACTGGCTGGCCATATTCAAAGACTCCCATTGGTTTGTTTTTGTCATGAGCATTGCCTTTTTCATTCTGATCATGACCAATTTTATCATGAATGTGGCCGCCATTGCCATCTCCCTGCCCGTGGCCCTGGTAGTGGCCCCCTACCTGAATGTGGCTCCCGAAGTGATTTTATTTGCAGCCCTGGTAACAGCTGGCATGCCTTTTTTGCTCCTGGTGGGTGCGGCGCCCAATGCCATTGCCTACAATTCAAAACAATTTACCACCGGTGAATTTTTCCTCTATGGCATCCCGGCCAGTATTATTCTCATGATTTTGGTGGGTGTAGCCGTCGCTTTTATCTGGCCCCTCATGGGAATGCCCATATTGTTAAAATAATTTAAGGAAAATTACATATGAAAACAATACTTATCAAGGACATCATGGTCCCTCTGTCCGAATATGCCACGGTGAATGAAGAGGATACCCTGAAAAAGGCAATTAAATCCCTTCAGAAAACCCAGACACACAATGACCCCAAAAGCTATAAATACCGAGCGATTCTCGTGTATGACAAACAAAACAATATTGTGGGAAAGATTAGCGCTTTTGATGTTTTAAGATCCCTTGAACCCAAATATTGCCAAATCGGACAACCGGAAAAAATGAGCAAGATGGGCCTGTCCAGATTCGGTCTGAGCAATGACTTTTTAAGCGCCATGATGGAACGATATTGTCTCTGGGAGGATAGCCTTGAAAACCTTGTGAAAAAAGCCTCAAAACTCAAGGCAAAAGACATCATGTATTCTCTTGAGGAAGGAGAATATGTGGATGAAAGCGCCACTATTGCCGATGCAATCCATCAATTGATTCTCGGCCACCACCAGTCCCTGCTCGTTTCAAAGGCCAACAAAGTTATCGGTATCCTCAGGCTGTCCGATGTGTTTAAGTTGGTTTGTGACGTTATGATACCCGTATAGGAAAGCTGCCGGTATGAATCTCCAACTACCACAACGATATGCGGATCGGGCCGGGGTTAACACCATACGGGAGGTCTTTGACTATATACGCCGGTATAGGGGTAAAACCTTTGTACTAAAAATAGAAGACACCCTTATTGATCATCCCCTTTTCCCCCTGCTGATGAAAGATATTGTCCAATTGCACGATATCGGTATCCATATGATCATCGTGGCAGGCACCCGGGCAAGCATTGAACGCCATCTGGCCAAAACAAACTGCCCGACACGGGTTGTCAATGGCATCCGGATTACCACAAATTCGGCCATGGCCTGCGTCAAGCTTGCCGCCATGGAGGTGGCACAGTCGATTATTTCCCACTTGTCCGCAGGCAATGCCAACGGGATCATGGGAAACTGGATCCGGGCAAGAGCCTTGGGGGTATGTGAGGGACAAGATTACCAATACACCGGTCATGTTGAAAAAATTCAATCTGGTATTATTCATAAACTTCTGGCCCAGGACTTTATCCCGGTGGTTTATAATATCGGGATGAATTCCACAGGAGATTTTTATAATTTAAACTCAGACCAGATTGCCCGGCAGATCTGCCTGGATCTTACCATTGAAAAACTATTTTTTATCCGGGCCCAGGATGCCATTCCCACCAAAGGGATTGAACTCCCGCCGGGAAGTCAGGTCCACCCCAATGGAAAAATTTTTTCCAACATGGACCTTGGCCATGTGGATTTCATGATAGCCAAAAACAAGGCGCACTTAAGCGTTGAAAACCTATCGCTGCTGGCATATTCAAAGGAAGTGATCGATCGGCCAAAAGGGGTCAGCCGGGTTCATATTATCGACGGGAGGATAGAAGGCCGTCTGCTTCAGGAAGTTTTCTCGAGTATCGGCGGCGGCACATTGATCTACGGCAATCAATATGCCCATATTCGCAAAGCCACCCTTGGGGATGTTCCTGAAATACTCCACCTTTTGGATAATTATGTTAGAAAAGGCAACCTGGTCCCTCGAAGGGCATCAGACATTAAGAAAAATATCCATGCCTACTATATCTATGCGGTTGACCAGGCCGTATACGGATGCGGCGCGCTTTACGAACTGGATGACGGCTGGGCTGAAATCGGTGCCGTTGCGGTGAATGACACTTACAAATCCAAAGGCATCGGCTTTGGAATTGTGCAATATCTCATCCAAACCGCCCGAAAAAAACGGTTAAAGAACCTTTTTCTTCTGACCACAAAGGCAACAGACTGGTTTTTTGAATTCGGATTTGTCTGGGCCAGCCCATCTGAACTTCCAGAATCCCGGCAGAAAGGATATAATCTTGAACGAAACTCAAGGGTGCTGCTTTTGAAACTTTAGTCCAGGGACTGTCACCGTTTTTCATTCCCCCCTTGACAAAACCTCAGTTCTCCATTAATTGAATTGACAAAAATCAGGTTTATATTTGAATAAAAACAGGTAAAGACAGCGGTAAGCAATGGCCAGACATCAAACAAAAAATATTTATAAAACACTTATGCCTAAGATGAAACCAAGGGAAATGAAATTTCTTAATAATTCATTTCTAAAAATGAACTATGTTTACAGTTTGCACTATACTTAAAATAACGTCAGTTCCTATAAAATATTAGATTGGGGAGTATATGAGTCAATTTTTTGTATCACTACTGATAATTTTATCGGGTGGTTTTTTATCCATTCTTTTAGCAGGATACCTTAAATCTGCAAAGATCATTGCTGTATTTTTATTATGCGCCGGCTGTGTTTGGGGCTTAATAGATGCGGTAACAAAACTTTTTCAATCGGGCACCTATGTTGGATCCTTTCCCTATTTAAATGTTTTTTCACTGGACTTTCAAATTGACGGTGTTTCCGCATTTTTTTTGTTGACCATTTTTGCCATTTCCCTTGTGGCCTCATTTTATAGTTACCATTACATGGGTCATGAAAAAAATGCAGTCAAAGCCGGGATCAACTATTTTTTCTTCAGCATTCTCATCTGCGCCATGGCATTGGTGGTCACCGCATCCAATATCATAAGTTTCATGCTGTCCTGGGAGATCATGTCCCTGTCCTCTTTTTTCCTGGTGATTTACAACCATCATTTAGCTGAAAATCGAAGCGCAGGATATCTTTATTTTATCTTTTCCCATGTCGGTGCCATGTTCATTCTGGCTGCATTTGGCATCATCTACACCTATACCGGCAACTTTGGCTTTGGCCCAATGGATGCCATTCCAGATTCCGCTAAAATTCTGATTTTTATCTTCGCTTTTATCGGATTTGGCTCAAAAGCGGGTGTCTTCCCCTTTCATGTCTGGCTGCCATATGCCCATCCTGCCGCCCCCAGCCATATTTCTGCCCTAATGTCCGGGGTGATGATCAAAACCGGCATTTACGGTATTATCCGAATATATATGCTCCTGAACTTTCACACCCCTGTTTTTGGAAACATCCTTTTGGTTGCAGGCTCTGTTTCGGGTGTTCTCGGGGTTTTATACGCTCTTGGTCAACATGATCTTAAACAGCTGCTGGCATACCACAGCGTTGAAAATATCGGCATCATCTTAATCGGCCTGGGACTAGGAATGATTGGCATCTCCTCTGGAAACCCGGTGATGGCAGTTCTGGGGTTTACCGGAGGATTTTTGCACATCCTCAACCATTCCATTTTCAAATCTTTGTTGTTCATGGGCGCCGGAATGGTCCTTCATCAAACAGGCACAAGCTCCATTGATGCATTGGGCGGGCTGTTAAAACGAATGAGAATCACCGGAGTTACCTTTATTATTGGCTCCCTTGCCATTTCAGGATTGCCTCTTTTTAACGGGTTTGTGGGTGAATTTTTTATCTATGTCGGCGGGTTTAAGGGAATCGCCCTTGAAAACTCGGCATTGATCATGAGTATGTTGGGCATTATCAGTCTGGCCGTAATTGGCGGGCTGGCATTGGCCTGTTTCACAAAGGTGGTGGGGGTTGTTTTCCAGGGAGAACCCAGGTCCAAGGCCGGGAAAAATGTTGGGGAACAAGGCGCAACCATGCTGATATCCATGTCAGTTCTGGCCACTGCCTGTATTTTGATCGGGTTATTTCCGAATCTTATTATTCAACTGCCCATTAAGGCGGTTTCAGCTCTTGGCCTTAAATTTGCCCCTGACACCTTTGACCCCATTTTGCAGATCACCGGTAATATTTCCCTGGCTGCAATGATTTTTCTGCTTCTTTTTCTTCTGGTGGCAGGGATTCGTTTGTTTTTATACAAAGGGAAAACCATCACTGCCGCAGGCACCTGGGGGTGTGGATTTACACAGCCAACCGTAAGGATGCAATATACCGGTTCCTCATATGCCTCTTTTCTGCTTGATTTTTTCAGGCCGGTTGCACCGCTCACAGAAAATCATGCAAAAATCATGGGGCTATTTCCTAAAAAAACCCATTACCACAGCCATGTAAATGATATTGCACAAATTTATATGAATCGGGTAATCGTCAACCCCATCCTGTTTTTCTTTGATAAATTAAGATGGATCCAGCATGGGGATATCCATCTTTATATCGGCTATATTTTACTGGCTATCATTTTATTATTATTTTTCATATAAATTAACTGGGAAAATTTCATGATTGAATCCGTTGTTCTCTGGCTTCTTGCAATTTTGCTGGCGCCATTTTTTTCGGCCATTATCCTCAAGGTAAAGGCATTTTTCGGAGGGAAAAAGGGCCCCCCACTATTGATTAATTATTATACATTGATCAAGCTGTTTAAAAAGGGTTCCGTATACAGCACCAGCACAACCTTCATGTTTAAACTGGGACCCATTGTTTCCCTGTGTTCTGCTGTCACGGTTCTCATGTTTCTGCCCATTGCAGGCGTTCCCCCGATCTTTTCCTTTGATGGGGATATCATCTTTGTTTTATATATATTGGGACTGGGCCGATTTTTTACCATTGCTGCTGCCATGGATACCGCCTCCCCCTTCGAAGGTATGGGCGCTGCCAGGGAAGCCTATTTTCCCATTATTTGTGAAGCCGCAACCTTTATGATTTTGATCTTTTTCTATCGACTCACCAATGAGCTTAACTTGTCCGCCTATTTTACAGGCGAAAACACAATGGGGCTGTGGCATTCGGCCGGTGCCCACCTGGTCTATATTGTCTTTGCTTTTTTCATTATTCTATTGACAGAAAATTCAAGGGTTCCGGCGGATGATCCTGCCACACACCTGGAGCTTACCATGATCCATGAAGTCATGGTCTTAGATCACAGCGGACCGGATTTGGGACTCATAGAACTTGGATCTTTTTGCAAGCTTTTCTTCTATTCAACCATTGTTTCAAGATTAATCTTACCCTTTGGCTCAGGAATGGCCGTCCTTAATTTTGGCCTCTATGTTCTGGGACTTGTGATCGTATATGCCGCCATTGGTGTTGTGGAATCGGTCATTGCCCGTTTCAGAATGGACAAAGTACCCCAATTTGTATTGACCTCCTTTGCCCTGGCTTTTTTTGCAACCATCCTCACCCTGGAGTTTATCCGATGATATTAGACCCGGTTGATACCATTTTAACATTTGTCCTGCTTTCCGTGTTATTTTCCTTTGGCTCCAGCCGACTTTCCATACTAATAAAGGTGGTTGGTTTCCAGGGAATTGTGGTTTCCATTGTTCCTTTTTTCTTGGGATATCACATGAGCATTGGGGGGACGATCTTTACCCTGGCCACCCTATTGATTCGGGGCATCATTATTCCCATGGCAATTTACATTGCCATTAAACGGGTGGAGATTCACAGGGAGGTCGAACCCATTATCAACTATCATGCCTCGCTGCTGTGTGGCCTTGGACTCATAGTGGCTGCAACCTATATCAGCCGACAGCTGAATATTCCCGCCAT
Organism: Desulfoconvexum algidum; assembly: GCF_055382125.1. NCBI lineage: Bacteria > Pseudomonadati > Thermodesulfobacteriota > Desulfobacteria > Desulfobacterales > Desulfobacteraceae > Desulfoconvexum > Desulfoconvexum algidum. Next base: position 3,842,096 of record NZ_AP042394.1, read on the forward strand.
CAGTCAATATACACTTTTATTTCCTGCCGCTATTTCTATTCTTGTGACAGGAATGTTTCTTTTGATGGCAAGAAGAAATGCCATTGCCATGGTATTGGGGTATATCATGATGGAAAACGGAATTTACCTTGTGGGCACCACTTTTTCAGTTCGTGCCCGGCATATAGTCGAATTTGGTATTTTGCTGGATGTCCTGGCCGGGGTTATGATCATGGCCATCATCCTTCAAAACATCAAACGCACCTTTGATGATGTTGATACATCACTTCTCAGAACTTTAAAGGAATAGGTATTTTTTCATGGTAGAAATCATTATTCTGGCCCCTTTTATAACAGGTCTCCTGGCATTTTTTATGCCCAAGCAGATCGGTCGGTCTCTTTTGGTCGTTACCGGAGCCATCCATCTTGTTTTGTCTGTGTCCTTGTGGATAAACAGACCCATCGCTTATTTCAGCACATATTTTGCGGTTACCCCCGAAGGGTTGCTGTCTTTATTGGTTATTTCCCTGCTGTTTTTCCTGATTTCCATCTATACCATCGGGTATCTTAAAGAGATTGAAATCCATGCAGAAAATGTTTTCACAGGATTTATGCTCCTGTTTTTAGCGACCATGACCATGGTCACCCTGTCGGACCATATCATGATCATGTGGATCGCCATAGAAGCCACTACCCTTGCCAGTGCGCCCCTGATCTATACCCATAGATCCAGCGCCTCCCTTGAAGCCACCTGGAAATATGTGCTTATTTGTTCGGTGGGAATTGCCATGGCATTGTTGGGATCCGTCTTTGTTACCCTGGCCATGGACCTGGGGCATGTGGATGCCCCCCTTTCTTTTTCAGCCCTCACACAGGTTGCCAAATCCTTAGATCCGTTGTGGCTGAAAGTCGGATTTGTTTTTATTTTGGTGGGGTATGGAACAAAAATGGGCCTTGCCCCCATGCACACCTGGCTTCCCGACGCCCATAGCGAAGCCCCAAGCCCCGCTTCGGCCCTCTTGTCCGGTGTATTGTTAAATTGTGCCTACCTGGGAATTTTTAAAACCAATAAAATCATGGTTGCAGCCGGGCTCAATGATTTTTCAAGTGCAATTCTGATTGTGTTCGGGTTGATGTCCATCCTGGCAGCTGCCACCTTTATTATTAAACAAAACGAATACAAACGGATGCTGGCCTATTCCAGCATCGAAAACATGGGAATCATCGCCGTGGGAACAGGCATCGGCGGAATCGCCGCCTATGGTGCCATCCTCTGCATGATTCACCACAGTCTCATCAAATCCTCCCTGTTTTTATCTTCGGGCAACATTTTATTGGGATATGGAAACCGGTTTATAACCGCCACCGGAGACATGGTCAGCCGAATGCCCAAAACATTTATCGCATTTTTCAGCGGATTTGCCGGCATATCCGGGTTTCCCCCCTTTGGGATCTTTATCGGGGAGCTGTTTATTATTGTGGGGGCGTTTCGGTCCGGCCACTACCTGACCATCGGTATTTTTATTACAGCCTTGTGTGTGATCTTTGCCGGATTTACCAACCAGATAATGAAAATCTCCTTTGATGATTTTGAGGGAAAAATTCAATTAAAAGAAAAGGCCAGCATGATCTGGCCCCAATATGTCCTGTTATTAACCTCTTTGATATTGAGTTTTTATATGCCCGATACCGTATATCAAACCATTGTTGATGCTGTGACTGCCGTTGGCGGAGGACTTAGATGACAAACGCTTTTTTAAACATTTTAAATGGTGAAACATTAGACCTGAACCGTATCCCCCATCTTTCATTTGATGATTTCAGGAGCACGGCCCTAAAAATTGTAAAAACAGGGGGCAAGGTGGTTCAATTTTTTGCCTATGAAAATGAGGGCGCCATTAAACTTCTGGCGGTTTTACGAACCGACACGCTCATTGTGGCTGGCTGCGATGCACCCGCTACATATCCTAGTTTCAGTCAAACCTGTGAACCCTTTCACATGTTTGAAAGGGAAATTGCAGAACAATTTGGGATTACACCTGAAAATCACCCCTGGCTGAAAATGGTCCGATACCACCCCAACTATCGAGATCTGCCCGATGTATTTGGCAATGATTACACCCAGGATATTCCGGGCAATTACGAGTTTTACCAGGTGGATGGGGATGAAATCCATGAAGTGGCCGTGGGGCCGGTTCATGCCGGTGTCATAGAACCCGGCCATTTCCGGTTCAATTGCATAGGAGAGAGGGTACTTCACCTGGAGATCCAGCTGGGATACCAACACAGGGGGGTGGAGGCTCTTTTCCATGATGTGAAGGCCAAGAGATTGCCCATCCTTGCTGAAAACATCGCAGGGGACACCACCATCGGCCATTGTCTGTGCATGGCCCAGGCAGTCGAATCATTAACCCGGGTTCAACCGGATACCGGTGCCCAGATCATTCGAACCATCGCCCTGGAACTTGAACGGCTGGCCAACCATATCGGTGATCTTGGCGCATTGAGCGGAGATGTGGCCTTTTTACCGCCGGCCAACTATTTTGGACGGATTCGAGGCGATTTTTTAAACCTGATGCTATTGATATGCGGCAACCGGTTTGGAAAAGGACTGGTTCGCCCAGGAGGGGTCCGGTTCGACCTGAATGACGAAGTTCGCAAAACCCTTGATGAACGGCTCAAAGAGTTAAAGCCCCAGGTAAAACATGTGCTGGATCTTCTTTTTTCCGCTTCCACTGTTCGGGCCCGGTTTGAAGACTGCGGCTGGGTAAGCAATTTTGATGCTGACCAATTGGGTCTGGTGGGACCTGCAGGACGTGCTGCGGGCCTCTCCTATGACGTTCGCCGCTGTTTTCCCACGGAACACTATCGGCAATTGAACATTCCTGAAAATAAAAAAACAGCCGGTGATGTCTATTCCCGTGCAAAGGTAAGATATGATGAAGTGCTTCAATCCATCAATATCATCCAATCTTTAATTGCCCAGCAGGTGGAAACCCAATGTGTGGACAACACCATCAAATCATTGCCACCCAACTCTTTCGTGGTGACGATAAATGAAGCCTGGCGGGGGGAAGTCTCCCATGCCATGATCACCGACAAAAACGGCAACGTCCTTCGCTACAAGGTCAAAGACCCGTCTTTTCACAACTGGAACGGCCTTGCAATGTCTTTAAGGAATACCGGGATATCAGATTTTCCTTTAAATAATAAAAGTTTCAATCTTTCCTATTGCGGATTTGACCTTTGATACCAAACAGAATAAAGAGAGTATTATAATGTTCACTACACTTAAAAATAGATTTGAACAAGGTTACAAAACCTGCAACTACCCGAAGGAAAAACCGGCTGTGTTCACCCGCTATCGCGGCAGACCCATTGTTCAAAAGGATGCGCCTCTGGAGGTCATCCAAGCCTGTGCCGCTGCCTGCCCCCAGGACGCCATTGACATCAGTGCCAAAAAAATTGATATGGGGCGTTGTATTTTCTGCGGCACCTGTGAACAGATTTCACAAGGACGCTTTGTTCAATTTACCGGGGATTTTGAAATTGCAACTGCCCAGAAAGAACACCTCATCACCGATGGGAATCTGCCTAGCCTGGCAGAGCACTCAAAGCAGCATTTTAAAGGTTTATTCGGCAAATCCTTACAGCTTCGCCAGGTATCGGCAGGGGGGTGCAATGCCTGTGAAGCCGACCTGAACGTTTTGGCCACCCCTTTTTTTGATCTGGCCCGGTTTGGCATTAATTTTGTGGCCTCCCCCCGTCATTCAGACGGGATTGTGGTAACAGGACCTGTCTCCAAAAATATGCGGACGGCTCTTTTAAAAACATATGAAGCCATCCCAGAACCAAAAGTGGTGATTGCGGTGGGCAGCTGTGCCCTGACCGGCGGCCCCTTTGTGGGAAGCCCTGAAATCTCGCAAGGGTTGGACACGATTTTACCGGTGGACCTGTTTATACCCGGCTGTCCTCCCCACCCCCTTACAAATCTTCATGCGTTGTTAACTTTTTTTAAATAAAAATTTAAACTATTATATTAAAAAGAGGATTTTTAAAATGAAACAGCTAAAGGAATTAAATGACAGGATTATCCGTCGCGTAAATGTTAATTTAGAAGAGTTTGGTTTTGATACAGAAGACTTTGTAAAATATTCCCTTGATTATGATAAGATGCTCAAATTCTATGCATTTTACGGAATCACCTCCCAGCATCCCATTTTTTTTCATTTTCGAAACTCCAACATTGCCGGCTCCTATTTCCTGGGACAATGTTATGTGGGCAGATCCGCCATCTACAAAAGTGATATCCGGGGAGATGAATTAAAACGCAAGGGAGATACGGTCCGTTATCGAAAGGATGTGCCCCTTGTTGAAGATGAGCGGATCACCATAAGAGACAGCCTTTTGTATAAAACATTGGTTCACAGCAACTCCCATAACCTGGAAAGTCCCGAAGAATTCAGTATTCATAATACCATCTCCGCCCATTATGTGAATATTCACGGGTCAGACCTCCAGGGCTGTTTTCTAGGTCCCTTTGCCACCGTGGATATGATGAATCTGCATTCGTGTATTATCGGTGAATTTTCCTATGTTCAGACAGGAGAACTGTTCCATCGGAAGGTGGATCCGGGAACCGTGTGGATCCGAAACCAAAATTTTGAATTTAAATATAAATTTAAGAAAGAAATTCTGGACAATTATGTGGGGGTCAATTCTTATCACCAACCCCGGGGAATTATCTATGATTTTGTGAAAGAACGAGAACAAGACTATGAAAAATTGTTTGATGTGATGAATCTTGACTCCATAAAAGCACCACCGACCTCTGCTGTTAACCGGTATGCAGTAGTTCAGGGTAAAATTCAGATCGGTGAAAATGTCCTGGTCGCCCAACGGGCTTTTTTAGAGAATGCCATCATGGGAGACGGGTCCAATGCCCAGGAAAATACCTATATTATCAATTCACAACTGTCGGGCAATTGCATCACCGCACACGGCGGAAAAATTATCCATTCGGATATTGGCCATTCAACCTTTGTGGGATTTAATTCATTTTTAAATGGCAAACCCACCGCCCCCATTAACATAGGGGAAGGCTGCATTATCATGCCCCATACCATCATTGATCCCGATGTCCCGATCACCATCCCCGAAGAGCATCTGATCTGGGGATTTATCCGGTCTGAAGAAGATATTAAGAATAACTCAATTGCCCTGGATGAGCTGGTTGAGATACGGGATACCCTGAAAATCGGAAGAATGAAGTTTTCAGGCCTGGGCTCTGTTTTTATTGAAGGGTTTAAAAAAAGACTTGAGCATATTTTATTGGCAAATGGCGCCCTGTTTCATAATGGTGAAAACCGGGGACACGCCCAGGACGACCAAAACATCTCGTTTAATATTATTCAGCCCTACCCTAAAGGAGAGCTTGAGGGATTATATCCCTCCATCAGGATAAAACCCTAGTAGATATTTTAAAAAAGCATATGCGCCACATCATTGGCGTATATGCTTCTCTGGCTAACCAGAAACTTCAGTTTTCAGTTTGATCTTATATTTATCAATTTTTGCATGGAGGGTCGGTCTATCCCCCCCCAATACTCAAGTTCACCTCCCAGAGTCACTGATTGGTTTGCCGAGATAATATTCATCTACCTGGGGAAAACTTGATAAATCCTTTTCAATGGCAGCCCTTAAAAAAGAGTTGAGCCACCAGAAGACATCTTTATTCTTAACGTTTTCCCGCAAATTTCGCATTCGCTGATTTCTTTCTTCCAAAGGCATATTAAATGCCCTGTAAATAGCCTTGGCCATTCCTTCAATATCATAGGGATTTACTAAAATTGCATCCTGATGAAACTGTTGGGCAGCACCGGCAAATTCGCTGAGGATCAACACCCCTCGCTCATCGATATTGCAAGCACAATATTCCTTGGCGACCAGATTCATACCATCCTTTAAAGGCGCAATAAAACCAATATCGCATGCCCGGTACAAGGAGATGAGTTCATCTCTGTCAAGGGTTCGAAACATATACTGGACAGGGAGCCAGTCATCTGTACCGAACATTCCGTTAATCTCTCCCACAAGCTGTTCTATCCTAAGTTTCAGATCAGCATAGGCTGTTATTTCCCTGCGGCTGGGCACCACAAGTTGAATAAACTGTACCTTTTTGAGAAACTCTGGATAGCGGTTTAAAAACCGTTTAAATGCGATCAGCTTTTCAGGTAAGCCCTTGGTATAATCCAGCCGGTCAACCCCCAGTATTATTTTTGTATCGGCATTTTTTCGCATTTGTTTTGATCTTTTATACACTTTACTGTCCCAGGCCTTAAGAAAAAATTCATTGTAATCAATGCTGATGGGGAAAACCCCGATGCGCACCTTTCTGTTGCCCAAGCTCAATTCACTTACCGCCTTATTGGATTCTAGTTTTTTATCAATTTTCACGTCCTGGATTATTTTTTTGACACATCTGATAAAATTACGTTTATTTTGAATGGTATGAAACCCGATAAGGTCGTAATCCAACATGGCCGAAAGAAGCTCAAAACGCCATGGACATCGAGCAAAGGTATCAAAGGGTGGAAATGGGATATGCAAAAAAAACCCCAGGGTGTTGCGTAAATGCATTTTGCGTAACTTTGCACCCACGAGTATTAATTGATAATCATGCACCCAGATAAAATCCAGGTCATCTGCATTCTGATAAACAGCCGATGCAAATTTTTTATTAACCTTTTGATAACTTGTCCAGTATTCAGTCAAAAAAATACACTTATCCGTAAAATCATGGAAAAGAGGCCATATAATCGAATTGGAAAAACCTTCGTAATAATTTTTTACCTCCTCTGGGTTAAGCATAACCGGCTTAACACTATATCCTGAAGCTGCTGCCTGAATTGCCGGCAACATACTGTCTTCAATCTCTTCCTCCTGCACATATCCGGGCCAACCTATCCAGGTGCCGTTTCGATTTTTGAGTACCGGCGCCATTGCCGTTACCAGTCCCCCGGCCCCTTTACCCACCTCGATGGTTCCATCCTTGTTTTTTTTTAAAATCAGCGGCAACCGGTTGGATACAATAATAATATGACTTTCTTTGTTCATTTTTTTATCCATTTTTTTATCCCCACCTCTTCCCAATCTTTAAAAAACACAGGTTAAAGATCCACCACTGCTCTCTTGCCCGGATACAATCTGATTATTTCATCTTTTATCATCATCATTATGGGTCTTGCCTTGCTGGTCAGACTTTTAACTTTAACGTCTTTTTGAGTGATTTCCAGATCAAGCCAGTGGGTTCTGTATCGAATGTGAAAACTAATACGGGTTATGGACTTTGGGAGTAATGGATTTAAAATAAGTATATCACTTCGTATTTCCAAACCTGCATAGCCCCGTTGAAGAATATCAATACAACCGGACATGGCAGCCAAATGGATACCTTCCCTTGTACTTCCGGTTCGGTCATCCACCATGTCGGTCTCAAGTGCCTGGCTGAACAATTCCCAGGAACGTTCTCTTGCCTGGCGGGCTTCAATCCAGGCATGAATAATCAATGCCAGGGATGAGCCGTTTGTGGTGCGATTCAAATAATAATTGATATTTTTTAAGATAGAATCCTTATTAAACGTATAATTAAGACGTTTAAACTTCTTTCTTAAGGTTTCAGCACTGAAAAGATATAACAGCATTAAAACATCTGCCTGTTTACAGACTTTATAATTATTGGCACTATCGCCTTCCTTTTCAAGAATCCTGTCCAGACGCTGAATATTTCCATATCGTTTTTTATAACCATCCCAGTCAAATTCCTTTAAGTTGCCATATCCTTCAAATTGGCTGAGTATTCCATCTCCATGGAATACCAACTTCATCCGCCGACTCATTTTTTGGAATTTTTCCAATTCTCTATCTTCTACCGCAAGCTTTTTCCTTAAATTTTCCCAGTCCTGTTCAGGAATAACATGCTGTAGATTAAGCGCCTGATCCATAACAAACATTACCATTAAATTAGTATAAACATTGTTGTTAAGCCCTGGTTTATCGGCTCCCGGGTAAGAATCATGATATTCATCAGGCCCCATGATGCCCAGGATCTCATATCGATTAAGTGTCTTGTTATGGGTTGCAAGGCTTGCCCAGAACCGGGCGATTTCTATTATTATTTCGCCCCCGTAAAAAGATAAAAACGCTATATCCTGGGTAATTTGAAAATACTGGAAAATATTATAAACGATGGCATTATTTACATGATACTGCAGATGGGTGTTGTCAGGTACCCAGCGGCCTGATTCCGGGTTCAGATGCAATGCCTGGGTCTCCTCTCTGCCGCTGCTGCCACTTTGCCATGGATACAATGCACCTTTGCAGCCTGCCTTCCTGGCTGCCTGCCGGGCTTGGTGAAGTCGCCGGTAACGATACATGAGCAAAGTTCTTGTAATCTGGGGTGCCCGGTAATTCAAAAATGGGAAAATAATCATTTCATCCCAGAATATATGTCCTCTATAGCCTTCCCCATGCCACCCCCGGGCCGGCATACCCACATCAATGTCCAAAGAATGTACAGAAGAGCTTTGTAATAAATGAAACACATACAATCGAATAATTTTTTGTGTATATTGCTCAACATCTTTATTGTCCAGTTCCACCCGGACATCAAATCGGCGCCATAAAAGTTCCCAGGATGTAACATGGGATTCTAATAAACTATCAAAACTTTCCACATCATTTGCAATCGTATTTTCCACCTCTAACTGGCATTCGGAAATACCGGTATCCCGGGAAGTATATATGCAGACCAGTTTTTCAACGATAAGATCCTCTTTCTTGCTCACATTTACCATAAATTTTTTTGCAAGATACCCACCAGGTTTGTCCGCTGGAACTGATTTAATGACCGCCAGATTATTTTTAAGAAAGATCTTGGTTCTAGCGCCCATGGCAATGTCAACACCTGACTGGTTGGTACGCATTTTCAAAACCATGCTTTTTTCATCAATATGTATATGGTTTACCAAATCAAGATGTTGGCTGTCCAAATCCCGGTAACGCTCAACTCCCTGGTTTGTCACCCTGCCATCGATAGCCGAACATATCTCTATTTTACCCGCCCAGTTCAAGGGGGTAATAATAGTTTTAAGCCCAGCCCTATGCACCTGATCTCCATGAACAAATGAGTGTTGACAAATGCGCGTTTCTCTATTTTTTTTATCCCGAAAGCAGATGGTGCGATTCAGTATCCCTTTTTTTATAATCAAAGATTGTCTATAAAAAAGTACTTTTACATCTTTTAGCTCAAACCACTCCTCACCTAAAATGCGAAAATTAAGGCAAAGCCAGTTGGGAATGTTTACAAGATCTTCATTCTCAACAATTCTACCGGCAATTTTTGTCTTAAGACGGTTATACCCTCCCGCAAGATAGGTGCCTGGATAATGTACATCATCAGCCTTTGCCTCAGGGGCTGCTCCCCTGGTGACAAAATAACCGTTTCCCAAAGCACACATTGCTTCCCGCCGTCCTTCATCTTCAGGGTCAAACCCCATATATATCTGGTCCCAGCTGGTTCCTTTTTCTACGCCGGCCTCAATTTCGCAAAGATCGTCCACTACCAGGTGTGCGCCTTTTTGTTTTAGGTGTTTTGCCTGGTCAGAACGGTTCACACCGATAACCATTCCAAACCCGCCTTTTTTCCCGGCCTCCACACCGGATAAGGCATCCTCCACCACCACACACCTATTCACGTCGGCATCCAGGCGTTTGGCTGCTTCCACAAAAATATCGGGTTCAGGTTTGCCGGTAAGCCCTAAGCTCTCGGAGACAACCCCATCCACTCTGGTATCAAATAAATCTTCAATATCAGCCGCCTTAATGACCTCAAGACAATTTTTGCTTGAACTGACAATGGCTGTCTTAAATCCGTTTTTTCTTAACTGCTTGATAAGATCAATTGTGGATTCATAAACTCTCACCCCCTCTTTTCTCAACAAGTCAGAAAAAAGCTGGTTTTTTTTATTGCCCAGCCCGCAAATAGTTTCCACACCAGGCGCATCATTGACGAACCCATGGGGGATATCAATACCCCGAGAGGCAATAAAAGATTCAACCCCTTTATAGCGGGGTTTTCCATCCACATATCTGATATAGTCATCCCTAAGATCAAAGGGCTGGTAATCGTCAATGCCGCTCTTTTTTTCCAGATATGGGTCAAACAGCATTTTCCAGGCAGCTGCGTGGGTATCTGCCGTCCTTGTCACCACACCGTCCAGATCAAAGAGGACAGCATCATAAAGTTCCCGATGAATGATTTGTTTCCCGGTTGCCATAAGAAAGGTCCCCTTAATAAATTTGACGGTTCTGTAAAAGGCCCTGCAGAAACTGCCCCACCTGGTTCGACCACTAGGTTTTAGACATAAATTCAACAAATATCAGGCGAAATATTTTCTTTTGAAAAAACCTTCTTTTAAAAAATCAATGGTCAGGACTGATCATGTGATTTACCAATAGGCTCAACAACTTTATACAATATTTTTCAAGTTGTAAAAAGCCATAATATATATTTTTACACTCGATAAGATAAAAGAACGCGGGAACACCTGATTTTATTGGCAGGGTGCCAATACCCCAGGAAACTTCATTTTGGTCCTAAACATTTTAACCTGAAACTTCAGTTTTCAGTTTGATCTTATATTTATCAATTTTTGCATGGAGGGTCGGCCTGGAAACCCCCAGTAATTTAGCGGCCTGGGAGCGATTGCCATTGGTTTTTTTCAATGCTTCTGCCACCACAATACCCGACAAGGTGTCGATAAAATCATCAAAACTATAGCCCGGTTTTTGGGCCAGAGATTGCCGGACCCACTCTTGGACCGCTGTTAACCCGCTCTTTGCCGGTAAATCCCTCATTTCTTTTTTATTAAATATCGGTTCCAGGTCAATGGCAGAAATAGGAGCGCCTCTGTTAAAGATCAGCATTTTTTGAATCAGATTTGACAATTCCCTTATGTTTCCGGGCCAGGTATACTGATTAAGAATGGTTAAGGCTTCTTTTTGAACACCTGGGTTATCCATTCTTAATTCATTGGAAAACTTCATCATAAAATAGGAAATCAAGCCATTGATATCTTCCGGCCGATCTTTGAGCTGCGGAAGTTCGATGGTCACCACTTTCAGCCGGAAATATAAATCTTCCCTGAACTTTTCTTCCAAAATAGCCTGTTCCAAATTTTTATTGGTGGCGGCTATAATCCGGACATCCACGGGAATGGTCTCTTCCCCCCCCAGTCTTTCAATATTTTTTTCCTGGAGCAGCCTTAAAATTTTCGCCTGGATATTAAGGGGCATGTCCCCAATTTCATCTAAAAATACCGTACCGCCATTGGCCTGTTCCACCTTGCCGATATGCCGTTGGGCAGCCCCGGTGAAGGCACCTTTTTCATACCCGAACAATTCGCTTTCAAGCAGATTTTCCGGTATGGCCACACAATTGATGATTAAAAATGATTTGTCCGAACGAAGACTGTGTTGATAAACGGCTCTGGCCACCAATTCCTTTCCGGTCCCGGATTCTCCCCGGATCAACACAGTTGCATCGGTTTGGGATACCCGGCCAATGGCTTTATAAACCGTCTGCATGCCTTTGCTTTGACCGATGATGGCATCCCCGGAGAATCTTCCGGGAGCCCCATCCACGACAACCGGAGATCTCATACAATATCCGGCTTCCATGGCCTGCTTGATCAGGGTTAGCATTTCCGGCACTTCAAAGGGCTTGAGAACATAATCATAGGCCCCCATTTTAGTGGCTTCAATGGCAATATCGGTGGTTCCAAAAGCGGTTACGATAATCACCGGAAGTTTTGAATCCAGCTGTTTGATCTGCTTGAAGGTTTCTATTCCGTTCATGCCGGGCAACCGCATATCCAAAATCACCAAATCCAGATCTTCATTGCGAACAATTTCAATCCCCGCCTCTCCGGAAGCGGCGCCGACAACCCCAAAGTTTTCTTCCTTTAAAAGTTTACAAAAACTTATTCGGAGTTGATCATCGTCATCTATGACTAAAATACGATTCATTTTATGTATCCTTTTATGCGTCCTTTATAGGAAGGGTAATCACAAATGAGGCCCCTTTTCCCTCTTCACTGGTAACATCAAGCCATCCGCCATGTTCGTGGATAATATTAAAAGCAATATTGAGGCCCAAACCGGTTCCCTCTTCTTTGGTGGTAAAAAAGGGATCAAACATCTGACCTTTTATACTTTGGGGAAACCCTTCACCCTCATCGGTTATCCGGATCACATCCACACGCTTCAAAGGTTCAACATAGGCTTCTTGTTCCAAAATAACAATATGCCCGCCTTTTTTCATGGCTTCACAGGCATTGATCATGATGTTTACGATCACCTCTTTTAGCTGCTCTGGATCCAGCAGGGTTTCTGGAAGGGGGCCGTCCCGAAGAATTTTTGTCTCCACATGATAGGAGGAAAGCCTTTGTGCCAGAAGATGAACAGCAGAGTCGATCACAACGGACGGACTCATTTTTTTGACAATGAGTTTTGGGGGCCGGGCAAATTCCAGATAATTTTCAACAATTTTGTTAATCTGCACGATCTCACCTGAGATAACATTAAAATCTTCCTGTTGAGATTCTGAAAATGAACAGGTGCGCGCCAAGGAAAAAAGTCTCATTTTTACCGAGGTTAAAGGATTGCGTATACTGTGGGCGGTTCCCGCAGCCAGCTTTCCGAGCAACGCCATTTTTTCAGACTGCATCAAGGATGTCTGGCTTTGTTTTAATGCCAGATGGGTAAGTTCCGAATCCTCTATGAGCCCTAGCACACTTTGCTTTAAGGCGACCACCTCGTCCACTGAATCACCGGAACTGCCGTCAAAATTTGCCTGGAGCACCAGTTCATGGATGGGGCCCATGATATGACGGGCAAAGATAAAATTAACCAACAGGCTTAGGATAATAACCGCCACAACTCCCATCAATGCCATATACCGCAACCTGTTTGCTTCTCGCTGGCTGATGTCTACGGCTTCTTGTATCTGCTTTTTATGGAAGGACTTGAACTGGTCACAAAGCGCCAGGATATGAAAGAAAGATTCCCTGATCTTCTGGTGCAGGACAAACCCCTCTTTCCGATCCCCCACCTTGTACAACTCAATCACCTTATCCCTTGTCTCAATATAATCCTTATAGTCTCGTTCAATCTGGGCGAGGGTTTGTTTTTCCCAAGGCGCCTCAATCAAAGATTTTGCTGTCACCAGATGTTCATCAAAAAGCAAACGGTATTCTCTTAATTGGGCAAGCCAATCCGGGTTGTTGTCCAGAAAATAATAGGATACAAATCCTTTCTGGTTGACAAGAGAAGTACCCAGGGCTTCGGCAGACTGGAATATGGCCACATTTTTGTTAATAATGGTTTTAAATATTTTTTCTATCCTATAGGTGTACAAAACCATCAAACTAGCACCAATCAATGTGATGAACAACACAATGGCATTGACCAGGTAAACTCTGTTTTTAAGACTTAGATGAAGGGTAAATTTATAAAACATGGCAAAAGAGTATCCCTATCATATATCACCACTTCTTCTCAGCAGAAGTCTTACCTCAGCCTGACGGATTCGTTCTTCCTGGTCGTCTTTGCGTTGCCGAGCAGCGTCCACTTTGAGTTTAATCTCCTCAAATTCTGCCGGTTTCATCAAATAATCAAAGGCCCCCAGTTTCATCCCCTCAACAGCCGTTTCAGTGGATCCGTGACCGGTCAGCAAAATAACCTCAACAAGGGGATAGGTTATTTTTATCTGTTTTAAGGTATCAATCCCGTCCATGCCCGGCATTCGGATATCCAGGATGACCACATCAATGGGTACCTGGGACAGCACCTTCAAAGCGTCTTTACCACTGTAAGCCGTGGACACTTTTTCACCCTGGGCTTGCAGCCTGAGGGAAAACATTTCAACAAAATCTTTTTCATCGTCCACGATCAGGACTTTTGCCGGTATTTTTATCATGTTTATCCTTTCCTTAATTTATCACCTATTAATTATATTTTTTTATCCTTGTCCTCTAAATTGCTTATGTCAACCGTCTTGGGAAATTTAATTGTAAAAGCAGTGCCTTTGCCCATTGTGCTGTTCACCTCAATGTCACCCTTCAGATCCGACATAATTTTATGGACCACAAACAATCCCAGGCCAGTGCCTTCATCAAAGGATTTTGTGGTAAAAAAGGGATCAAATATTTTTCCTAAATTTTCCCTGGGAATCCCTCTGCCATTATCCCCTATTTCAAGAATAACGGCACCCTGGGTTTCACGACTGGACAGGGTAATGCAGCCATTTTCCCCCATTGCGTGAATCGCATTGTTCAACAAATTCATTAACACCTGCCGAATCTGATAGGCATCACTCCAAAGGGTAAGTTTTTTTTGATGGAGGTTCCAGATAATGCGTATCTGTTTAGCATCCACCTCTTTTTTTAACAATCCAAGGGTTTCATGCATCAATGTGGTCAGGTCAACTTCGGAAACTTGGGGTCTTTGCCTTTTTACATGCCCCAACAGCTGATGGGTTATTCTGCTGGCTCTCTTAACAGACTTTTCAATTTTTTCCACCCCCAAGAGCACGGCCTTTTTTTGTGAATCAGTGTCCATGGTGGGTGCAGTGATCACCTCTTTGATAAACCCGGCAGCCTCATTGATGATGGCCAGAGGATTATTAATCTCGTGGGCAATACCCGTGGACATGGTGCCCAGCGAAACAAGCCGTTCCGTATCAACTATTTTTTTTTCCAGCTTTGTTCGGTATGCAAGTTGAGCTGTCTTTTGTTCTTCCAGACGGGTCATTTCAAATGCCTGCCTGACTTTATTGACCAAATGATCTATTTCCACAGGCTTTGTCAGATAATCATAGGCACCGGCTTTTATTCCCTGGATACCATCTGAAACTGCCACATTGCCGGTGAGAAGAATGACCTGAATTTTATCATGCTTTTGCTTGATCACCTTCAATGTTTCGATTCCGCTTATTCCCGGCATTTTCACGTCCAGAACCACCACATCAACTGGTTCCCGGTCCAAAATTGCCAAACACTCTTCTCCGCAAGAGGCCTGGATCTGGGAAAAGCCCCTTCGTTCAAGCCGCTTGGCAATGGTCATTCTAAAGCCGTCTTCATCATCCACCAGCAGCAGCCGGATGGTCTCGCCCTTGGATTTGTTCACCTGTTCGCTCACCTTTCTTTTTTTTAAAAAAAAGAGTTCTATATTAACCCCAGTATATTCCACCAAACCGCTGCAACGACCACTAGAACCGTCAGTAAAATCGGAGTGGCCACAAGCCCGACCTTTGTCAGGTCAGAAGATTTAAAATACCGGTAACTATACGCAATGGCATTGGGCGGACACCCAATGACCAACAGCATGGCAAAGGAGGTCGCCATCCCCAGACACAGCGCTAAAATAACGGGATTCACCCCTTCAAGCTGGGCCATGGGAATGACAATGGGAAGAATCAGAGCGGCAGCGGCCACATTGGCCATGGCGTTTGTTACCAAGGCCCCGAAAACACCCACACCGATAAAAAGAACCAGCCAGCCCTTTCCCTGAATCAACGGGAAGAACAGATTGGCAAAATAATCTGCCGCGCCTGAATACCCCATGGCAAGCCCCAAAGAGATGCCGCCTCCAAATATAAACAGGGCCGTTCCCCATTCCAGGTTATCATTGATATCTCTCCATTTTAGCACTTTAAACAATACCAGAGCTGCAACTCCCAACATACCGGTAATTGAATAGTCTATACCATGAAGCCCCTTGGTCAGCCAGAGAGAAAATGAAAGTAAAATAATGGCAATGGTTTTTTTCTCAAGGACTGTCATGGGGCCTAGATCTTCATCAAACTCAGGCAGCTTGTACTTTGGATCCGGCCGAAACACCAGATAGACAATAAAAACCGCAATGGGCGTCGTGATCAAGGCGGCGGGCATGGCATATAATATCCAATCGAAAAAGGTTATTTCAACCCCTGTAAATTCCTTTAAAAAAGCCGCAGAAACCATGCAGCGCCCTCCTCCGATGAGAGATCCCATACCCCCGCAGGAACAGCCAAAGGGCAATGACAGCATCATAAACTTGGCCGTGTTGGTATGGGGCTCAATTCCTGCAGCCCGCATCAAGGGCAGCATGGTCACGATTCCGATGGCACAGGCGGCAGCATCATGCATGAACGAGGAGGCAAGCCCAAGCCCGATGGCAATAATAAAGGTAAACCGGGTGATGCTGTTCCCGGCCTTTTTAATGATATAATACCCAAGGCGTTTTGTTAAGCCCGCCTTGTCCAGGGCAATGGCAAAGATCAGGCAGCACATGATAAAAATAACCACCGGATGCATATAGGGGGCCCAGGCACTTTTCACATCGGTAATCTGCATGACCACCAGGGAAACCCCGATTAAAACCGCCGTTATTTCCAGGGGGATGGGCTCCACCACAAACAAGATAACCAGCACCGCAAGAATTGATAAAAATCGCTTTGCCTTAGGCGGAAGCCCATCAACATAATCAATGGTAACCTTATCCAGGTTCAGATTTTTTGCCCGTTGTTCTATATAGTGGACACTGGCCTCCAATGAACCAGGGGTTTTGGCCTTTAAAATATAGACTTGGGTATCTGCTTGACCGCCAATTTTACCTGCAATTTTACCGCCAATCTTACCGCTAGGAACAAGGGTAAAAAAATCTACTACAGATGCCAGAATCCGTTGGTCCGTATCGCCTGTAACTTTAAATTTGGTTCCTTCCGGTCTTGGCAACAGGAAGATAAAGATACCGAACAACACTGCCATGCAAAGTTTAAATCCATTTGTTTTATAAAACATTTTTTCTCCTTAACAGCTCAACAATTGTGCGTATTTTAATTATTCCGAAACGGGTTTGGTTAAAACCTTTAATTGATATTGGTGTGCTTCATGCATTTTGTCTATTAACGTCAACAGTTCACAGGGTTTGGTCAGGTAATCAAAAGCGCCATATGCGATTCCTTCCCTGGCAGCCGTCTGGGACCCGTGCCCTGTCAATATGATCACAGGAAGATTGGGCACCATTCTTTTGATCACCTTCAACACTTCGATGCCATCCATATCCTCCATTTTCAAATCCAGGACCACCACATGAAAGTCATTTTTACGCAAGATCTGTATGGCCTGGGTTCCGCTAAATGCCGTGGTCGCTTTGATCCCTCGCCTGGCCAGCCGGTTGGACAAAACATGCAAATACCCTTTTTCATCATCCACCAACAAGACATTTAAAAAATCAGGCCGCTTATATTTCTCACCCATGATATCCTTTTTATCCTTTAGATCTGCCGTCCTGTTATCTCTTTTATCCGGGCTTCAACAATTTTTTCTTCCTGTTTTCTTTTCTTGGAAGCTGCGGCTGTCGCCTTGCTTAACAGCAAATCAATGTCACAAGGCTTCATCAGGTAATCAAAGGCTCCCAGTTTCATCCCGTCAATTGCGGTTTCCACCGTGGCATGGCCTGTCAGCATAATGACTTCCAACAAAGGGAAACGTTTTTTAATTTCAACCAGGGTCTCCATCCCATCCATTCCCGGCATTTTTACATCCAGGATTACCACTTCAATCCCTTTGTTTCGTTCAAGTTCGTCCAGGGCATCGGTTCCGCTGTAAACAGCCCAAACCCCTATCTGCCTTTTTTCAAGACGCTTTGTCATGGTATCAAGAAATGCGCGTTCATCGTCCACAAGTAATAATTTCATGGTTTTCATATACTCTCTCCTTGTTTATTTATTTCATGAACCTTGGGTTGCCGGGTCAATTTCAGCCGTCTGGAAGGGTATCCATATGCGAAACCGTGACCCCGTTCCTACCTGAGAGTGAACATCAATTTTCCCACCCATCTTCTGGATAATGCCATAGCAGATGGAAAGCCCTAATCCCGTTCCTTTTCCAACGGCCTTTGTGGTGAAAAACGGATCAAATATCCTGGTAAGATTGTTTTTGGGAATGCCGGGTCCATCATCGGAAATTGAGATTACCACATTATTTTTTTCAAGTTTACTGACCTTTGTTTCAATTTTTATGGTCCCTCCTGTTTTTTCCATGGCATCAATGGCATTGTTGATTAAATTTAAAATTACCTGCTGCAGTTCAGAGGGCGATATCCTGATATAGGGAATCCCCTGATTCAGATCAGTTTCAATCGTGACATTGTTATATTTGGCCATTTGGGCGGTCAGAGAAACAATTTCTGTGATGGAATCATTCACCTGGACATCATTCACCGTGGAATCGGTTTTTCTAGCGAAACTTAAGAGTTTGTGGGTAATCTCTTTACAGCGTCTGCCCTGGGTATTTATTTGCTTCAAGGCACGCTTGAATTCATCCCAATTTTTAGACCCTTTTAAATCCTCGTCTTCAAGAAGATCTTCTATCCACCCGGCCTCTTCAACCATTATGGCCACCGGGTTATTGATTTCGTGGGCAATACCTGCGGCCAGTTCTCCGATGGTGGCAAGTTTTCCGCTTTCAACCACCTGTTTGTTCATGACCTCGCTTTTTTTGTCCGCTTGCAAAATTAACGCCACAATATTACGCGGAAGGGTAAAGGCCACCGAAAG
Source organism: Desulfoconvexum algidum (assembly GCF_055382125.1). Classification (NCBI taxonomy): domain Bacteria; kingdom Pseudomonadati; phylum Thermodesulfobacteriota; class Desulfobacteria; order Desulfobacterales; family Desulfobacteraceae; genus Desulfoconvexum; species Desulfoconvexum algidum. Next base: position 3,860,736 of record NZ_AP042394.1, read on the forward strand.
GATGGCGATACACCCGATAGCAAATAATCCCAGGGCAAGTACCTGTGTTTTCCATAAATCACGGAAGGCATCTTTTACATTCTGACGATACACCATGAGCCAATCGATATTTTCAAGCATGGACGTCACATATAAATAGTTCTCTCCAGAAAGATCCTGTTTTCTGGAAAACATGGTTTTGTGATCTTTGTACCCTTCCCGACTGGCCATTGATGCCATAATGGAAGGATCAATCCGAAGATCGGTCTGGGTTTGCAATTGGCCCTGGCTGTTGATGATAAAAGCCATACCGGTTTTTCCAATATGAATATTTTCCACCAGAGAATTAAAGGCCGTAAAATTAATGGTGGCCCGTAACAAACCCTCAGATCCCTTTGATCGAATCTTGACAGCGATTATAAAATGGGGATGTCCCCTCAGCCCGGCAAACACATCAGAGATATAAAACGATTTTTCTCGGGCTTTTTTAAACCAATCCGCCCGGGAGTAGTCCGCATTTTCCAGACGGAAAGGGCCTTCATAGGCAAATTGAATACCATTTTCATCCACCAGCCCCAAATCGGTAAACACGTCTTTATATTCTGTTTTCAACAATTCCAGCTGGTGACGTAAAAAATCGGTGGGTAAAGTCTCTGTGTTTTCAATATGCCGGGCCAGATACCGGATATTGCCCAATTTTTCCAACAAAAATGTATCAATATTCTGGGTATGTTTTTGGACCAGCTCTGAAATATGTGCGGCAATTTTAGCGGTATAGGTCCGGTTGAATCGATAAAAGATGATCCCAGTGGTCAAAATCATGGGAAAGAATGAAACCACCAGTATCAAGATGGTTATTTTTCTTTTGAGTATCTGGTAAAACGGTTTTTGTTCAATCTTAGATCCTGCCATTGAGTGTGTTTTCCTTGTCCTGTTCTTTCTATTATAAGTTCCCATAATCAGTCCCTTGTATTCCTGATTATCAAGATATATGCCAGGCAATGGTGCACACCCAAATAAAGTATAAGTAATTGAAAACATAGAAAAGTATACGAAGGAAACGAGACCCGCCTGTTCCTTGGGTCTGTCAGTTTTTTTTACACTCTGTAAAAAGAACGGCGGCAGGACACCTGATTTTATTGGCAGACTGCCAATATAGGCCTATGATTTATATGAAACGCCGGCCTCGGTTATTTGAAAGAATGGGTTTTCTTTTGGATGGCAGCAAGATAATTTTTATAGGTTGTCAGGTAAAAAGACAGGGGGCGGGGGAAATTTTGTCCAAGGATTCCTTCCACAAAAAGCCTGGAGATAAATTGCTCTTGTTCCAGCAGTTTCTGGGCCTGCAAAAATATGGTTTTTTCTTCCGGTGTCAGTTTAGACACCATATCAAGCATTGTCATCCTTGCCCTTGGCAGGTACATCCAGAAATAAAACAGGTCCAGGGCATTGATAATGATCATCACCGCCATATCCTTTACCTCGGAATTTTTGTTGCAAAACAATAGATGGGGTTTTTCAAGAATCTTGAGTTCCTCGGTTTCAGGAAAAAGAAGTTCCATGCGCGAATAAATTTCAAACAGGTCAGAAAATTTTTTCTGGATGTCCCTTTTTCTAAGATCCATGTTCTGAAACCTATCTACGGTTCCCTCAATAAGACCTGCCACGGTATCGGAAGCCGCTTTTGAAATAATCGCCGCCCATTTTTGAAGAACCCCCTCCACCCCGGGGGTATTGAAAAATATTAAAATGGCACCGATCAGGCTGTTGAAAAGAATTGCCACCGGAATGGCCAGGATGCTCCTGAAAAAATTACCGGTGATCGCCCCCTTGGGCATCCCGCGAAAGGTATTGTGGGAAGAAAGATAAATGCCGTTGGCAAGCCCCATGACCGAATAGAGCATCAAGGGACTGGAAGCCACGGTGATGCCAAAGGTTTGTTCAAGGACAAGTGTTTTGACCACATAATCCAAAAGCGGCACTGAAAAGCCGGTATATAGCAAGGCATCGGTCAGTCTTTCCCAACTGACATAATCATTCCATTTGAGCAAAGAGGACCGATTGATACCGCCGCCGCCGAGAACTGACTGCAAAATTACCCTGAAACCGGTGATCCCGAACCAGATAAAGGCACCAAAATAAGCCAGAAACCACCAGTCTTTGGTAAGAGAAAAACAGACAAACGCGGGAACAAACCCAATCAAAATTTTTAAACAATTTTTAAACTTTGTATTGAGATTTTTCCATGAGTTGGCCCGGGTGTTTTTTTTACCCGTGGACAGGGCCAGTCCCAGACCATTTGTATTGTTTTTTTGAATTCCACCAAGGGTGACGATATTGCCGCAGCCTTTCATGTCCAGGGAAAAGGAGGTTAGGATCCATTCCTTTTTTTTTAATGAAATAATTTGATCCAGACCGGGCAACCATTTCAAGGCGTTCATCATCCATTTAGCCCCCCGGCTTATCTCGTTGGTCGCAAAGGAGGTCATCCGCTGACTCACATTGATATTTGCCGGAAGAATCAACCGGTTGCCAACACTGGTTTTAATTTGGTGCATGGCCCGGGAAGTCAATGTATCGACAATACCAAACCCCATTCCGTATGTCTGATGGCATCTCCCGGTTGAGTCGCTCCCTATCCTGGATTTGAGCGGCCGTACCGTGTACATTTTTTTCAGGGCATCAATATCATAGAGGATATTAAATAGTTTTTTGACTCGATCCGGTTCATCTGCATACCCGGCTTGTTCCATGGACAATTTAATGTGTCGGACCACCCGTTTTAATTTTAGCAGGCTTCCGGTATTAATGGCCTCCTGGAGTTCGTTTACGGCAACCAGATGATCTGTTTGTCCGGCAATAAAATCTTTTAAATTGATAATTTCAACCCGGGTGATCAGGCCGTTGCCCTCATAGAGGATCTCAAGGACATCTTCGGGTTTCAGATCCCCCAGTTTCAGGGTAATCCTAAAATCGTGATGAAGCAGCTTTATCCGTTCAAACAATTCCTGAAAACTTAATTTGAGTCTCTCGGGAACATTTGGGGAATCGCTGATGGTAAGCGGATGCACGATATCCGGATACATTTCAGGACGAAGATAGGTGGCAATAACCTCCTGGGCACTGAACCGATCCATTCGTTCCACCAGATCTTTGATCTCTTGCTGCTCAGTTATGTCTGCCGTGGCAAAAGACTGGTTCAATTGGTCCATGCGGTCTTGCATGGCGGCAACAGCCAAGGCGTGGATATATTCCCCAAGATGGGGAATACATGGCTGCCCAGGAGCGGCAAATTGGAAAAACGCTTCAGGGCAAAGCGGTGGCAAATCAATGCCCAGGGTCTGGCACATGGTGTCCAGATAATGTGCATTAAAACTCTTAAGAAGGCTCAGCACATAGGCTTGTTGATACTTTAATACCCCACGGCCCTGTTCCATGAAATGAACCACATGGGGTTCGGCAAGAAAACACAGGAAGGCCTCGACATCGGGAAGTCCCCGGGCCACCCAGATAAACGAGATGTATCGATCCCGGTACCGGGCCCAAAATTCAATTCCGATACGAAGATCAATTTCCATTATCCTGGCCGCTTCGATGAGTTCTGCCGCAAACCTGGGTTCAATACAATGGTAATAAATCACCCGCAACCGCCGAATCCCCTTTATCCACGCATCCATTATCAAATGAGTGGGGGATTTGCGACCCGAGGTGTTGGCATCATGGACATGGTCATCAAAGGTGAGCTGGTTCCACTCTTCTGGCATTTCCAGCAGATGATAGTACTTGAGCAATCGCCGTACCACCCGAGGTTTGCCAAAGGCCGCCATCCTGAAATTATGGGCCAGTTGCAGCTGAAGAGAATAGTTGCCCTTGGCCCGGACCAGTTCCTTCATAATCTGGAGAAGGATTCGGGCCATATTTTTTGGCATGGAACCACCGGCGGTATCAAGCACCTCGTCTTTCAATGCTGCCAAGGCCTGGAGACGATTTTGAACCTCCCCCCTTTCCATGGATTCCAGCAGATTCACAATGGCATAGGCCGTGCGAAGCCCCTTGGATTCGGCCATCTCCTTTATCCCCAGGGGATGGAAAAAAGGATAATACAATTTCCGGGCATATCCAAAGATATTATCGGCATCATAAACAGAATTGACAATGCCAATCAGTTCATGGTCCCGGCGATCAAAGTAACAATATTTTACCTTAAATTTCCCCAAAAAAGGCCCCTGTAAGTTTGCCCAAATGAACTGCTATATCACCTTAATGCCTCCAATACAATCTCGAAAATTTAAAGATCAATGGTCAATTCAAATTCAGAACTTTCCACAACCCGTTTGATCTTAAACCCCAGTTTTTTCCCCAGTTTCAGCATCTGGGTATTTTCTGCCAGCACAAACCCCATTATCTTTTTCATTCCCTGGTTCCGTGCGGCAGCAAGACATTGAGAGAGCAAGGCCGCACCAATCCCTTGTCCCTGCCAGTCATCGCAGATGGTCACGGCAAATTCGGCCTGACTGCCGTCAAAATACCCAATGATTCTGGAGACCCCGATTATTTTTTCAGGGTCCTGCCCCATTAATGCCACCAGTGCAATCTCGCGATCATAATCAATTTGTGTCAATCGGATCAGCATCTGCTGAGACAACTGTTTTAAAGGAGAAAAAAACCGCATGTAAATACTTCTTTTGGACAGGGAATTAAAATGATCGATCATCATATCTGCATCATCGGGTCGAATGGGGCGAACAAAAAAATCATGCCCATCCATAGTTCTTCCCCTTGATTCGTATTCCCAAGGGTATGAGCTGATAATCAAATGACGGGGAGAAATTTCTTTGCAAGGAGCCATATGAATTCTTGCGTCCACAGCGAGAATCTTCCCGTCTTTGACCATCAAAGGATTAATATCCAGGTCGGTAATTTCAGGGAAATCGGTCACCAGACGTCCTGTCCGTATCAAGATTTCTTCCACCTGTGTTAAATTTACCCCGGCAATATTTCGAAATCCCGACAATACCTTTGAAATTTTTGTTTGCCCAATCATCTGCCGAGCAAGGGAATGGTTCAGAGGCGGCAGGCCCATGGCGATATCTTCAAACACCTCGGTCATGACACCCCCCATACCGAAAACAATCACCGGCCCGAAATCGGCATCCTTTTTGGCACCGATGATCAGCTCATAGTCCGGGTCCCTAAGCATTGCCTGGACCGTTACCCCTTTGATGTCAGCACCGGGAACAAAGGCCATGGCAGCTTCCATGATACGGGCATAGGCTGTTTTAACCGCTTCGGGTGTCTCAAGATTAAGGACCACCCCACTGCAGTCTGATTTATGGGAAATCTGGGGTGAACAGATCTTTAACGCCACCGGGTAGCCCAGTTTTTCCGATATCGCCAGGGCCATCTCCGGAGAATCGGCAATTTGGGTCTCATTTACGGGAATCCCATAGGCCGCGAGCAACTCTTTTGCCCTCGGTTCCAAAAGGGATTGCTCTCCTGCGGCAAGCGCATCCCAAACGATTTTCTGGGCCTTTTTTCTGTCGATGAGCAACCGGACATCTTTCCTGACAGGGATTTCATGAAGCCGTTTAATATTTTGACCATAATGATACAAATTTTTAAAGGCGCGAACCGCCTGCTCCGCTGAATCATAGGTGACAATCCCAGCCTGGTTGAAGACCTGCCGGGCCTTGTTAACATTGTCCCCGCCGATCCAGGCCGTAAAAACAGGGCAACGAATGGTTTTTAACAAAGGGACGAGGGCTTCTGCCAGGCTTAGGGTATCCATTGTCCCAGCCGGTGAGCAGATGAGCAGCAGCCCGTCTGTTTCAGGCGCCTGTGCGCAGATTTGTACCGTTTCCATGTAGAGGGCAGAATCTGTGTCCCCCAGTATGTCTATGGGATTGCCCTTGCTCCAGTTGCCAGGCAATATCTGGGTAAGTTTGCCAAGGGTTTCCCGGCTGAGCAATGCAGGTTCCATTCCATGGGATGCCAGGGCATCCGCTGCCATGACACCCGGGCCTCCCGCGTTGGTGATAATGGAGAGGCCGGGGCCGGAAGGCCGGGGCTGTTTGGCCAAAAATTCCGAACAGTCAAATAATTCTTCAAATTCAGCGACCCTTAAAATACCTGCCCGCTCAAAGGCAGCGTCATACACCGCATCAACACCCGCCATGGCACCGGTATGGGAGGCTGCTGCCCTGGCACCGGCTGCTGATCTTCCCGATTTCAGGGCAATAATGGGTTTGAGCCGGGAAACCGACCGGGCAGCACTCATGAAATTTCGAATATTGGTGATATTCTCCATATACATCACAATACTTTTAACAGAGCTCAAGGACCCCAGATAATCAATCATATCCGCAAAATCAACATCCACCATGGACCCGAGACTCACAAAATGACTAAACCCCACATTTTCACGGTTGGCAATGTCCAGCACCGATGTACAGACAGCTCCGCTTTGGGAAAGAAAGGCAATGCTGCCGGGCTTGGGAGACAAATGGGCAAAGCTGGCATTTAAAGAGATGCCGGTATTCATGATGCCAAGACAATTGGGCCCAACGATTCTGATGCCGTGTATCCGCGCTTTTGCAAGTATTTGCGCTTCAATTTCATGCCCCTTGGCACCGATTTCCCTTCCCCCGGAAGAGAGGATGACCGCACCGGCAAGACCCTTCTTCCCGCAGGCCTCAACAATTTGAGGGGTCCCTGCCAGGGGGGTTGCAATCACGGCCAGATCCACCCCGGGATCCAGAGCTTGAACATTGGCAGCACAGGACATTCCCATAACCTTCCTGTGGTTGGGATTCACCGGAAAAATATCCCCTTTAAAATCGCTTTCCACAAAATTTTTCATCAAGGCATATCCCACAGATCCTTGCTTTTCGCTGGCCCCAACGATTGCCACGGATTTGGGGTTAAAAAGCCGTTGTAAATTCATTGTGCTCATAATGTTCTCCCCTCAGTTGCAAATAAAAATGCAAATAAAAAATCGGTCAAATAAAAGGCCGATCATCCTCTTTAAAAGGAACCGACAACTCCCTATCAGGGCACCATCCACACGGTCATCTCCCGGGCACCATGGATAACCTTCCAGGGGACACGACCGATATCAAAGCTGCTCACATTTGATTTTCCTTTTCTTCCAAATACAATGGTATCGCAATTTTCTTGTTTGGCTGCGGCAACAATTGCCCCGGCTCGGCTCTTGGCGCCCTGGATGATCTTAACCTCAATCTGTTGGTCCGGAATACCGGCAGCCTCAAAAATCTCCCTGGCTTCTTTTACTGCAATGTCCATTTTTCCAAGAGCCGTTGTGAGATAATTATCGGGCTCCCCCATTGGGGCACCATCCTCATAGATACCATAATCCCTGAGGACACTGCACAACACAATTTTGCAATCGGAATTTTCAATGCTTTTTGCCGTGAACTCAACCGCCCTTTTCGCCCCTTTCGATCCGTCAACCGTTATAAACAGAGCGTGATTCACCTTTTGTATCCCCGCCAGCATCACCGGTATAAAATCGGATTTTTCAACCAATTTTGTGGACACACTCCCCATGACAAGGGGTAAAAATTTTTGTGCCCCCGCCCCCCTTCTTCGTATCAAAAGGGCATCATACCCCTTCCGGGCTTCATCCATGATATCCCTTGCAATCCCTTTTTTCCTTTTGGCTATTATAATATGGATGGCTTCGGGTTTAAATCCTGCGGCAATGAGCTTCATCCTTGATTTTTCCATAAATGCATCTACCTGGGTTTTGTATCCGCGTTCCCATGCATGCACCTGGGAAGTTACCTTATTGGTGAAAGGCTCTTTTTTTAAATCGTAATAGCACTCGGGCACCTTGGCGATGACATTGTGTAAAACAAGTTCCTTTTTAAGAAATGGTTTGAAATTACAAAGATAATCAATGGTTTTAAATGCTTTTTTTGATCCGTCCAAAGCCACCAGTATTTTATTTTTATTTTCATTCATGATAATGTTCTCCTAAAACAGCTTGTGTTTGTCCCGCTTTTATTATTATCCCACTTTTATTTTTCTTCTGGGTTTATCTATTTTTTTGCCCGCAAACTCAGGTTGATCATTCCACCGGACCCCGGAGACTCATAACCGGTACAGGGGAATGACGGAATAATTTTTCGGCAACACTGCCAAAAAGAAATCCATTGAGATTGCTCCGGCCCTTAGGCCCGAATACCAGCAAATCTACCTCTTCCCGGTCAATGGCCTTTAAAATTTCCACGTAGGGTCTGCCGTGCCCAATGCATATTTTAACCGGCAATGGGGTGGACCCGAAAACTTCTTTTACCAAGGCTTCCATTTTCAATTCCCGACGGCCTATTTCATAGGGAAGGTGTTTTGCAAGGGCAAAGGTATCTGGGTATTTTGAATTTACCTCTTTTTTAACCGAGTCAATTTCAATTTGATTGATAACATTGAAAGCCACTATTAGGGCATTTGTATTCCGTGCGATCTCTGCGGCATATTCGAGGGTTGGCCTGGAATAGGTTGAAAAATCAATGGCCACCAGTATTTTTTTAATTTTATTGGCTTGTTCTTCCATTTTATTTCTCCCGTTTGAAATTTTTGGATTCTCTGACACTGACCACCGGAACCGGGGAATGCCTGAACACCTTTTCAGCAGAACTGCCAAACAAAAACCGAGAAAGATTGCCACGGCCCTTGTTGGCCATTACAACCAAATCGATCGCTTCTGTTTCAATGGTTCTCAAAATTGCTTCCGAGGGGATACCCACATCCACCTTAAAATTCATCTGAGATTTGGTGTCAAAAAAGTGCTCTTTCAACATCATTCTTATCTTTGTCACTCTTTCTTTTTTCATATCCTTGATATAGGTTTCTACCTGTATTTTGTCGGGAACATACCGGCTGACGGTTTCAAGCATATTGATATCCCGCTGGTTAATAACGTTATAAACAAGAATCTGGGTATGGGCCATGTCTGCCAGTTCAAGGGCATATTCCAATACCGCCAATGAATAGTCGGAAAAATCAACACAGGCCAAAATTTTATTTATTTTTTTATTCATTTCATGACTCCCTATGGATTTAAAAAATTTTCCTGAATCCTTGTGACAAATCTGCTGCATAAAGCAGTCCCCCGGTCCCATGGAAACGTTCCACCAGACTGTCAAAATGGGCTGAATCGATATCAAAGGTATGAAAAAAAACCGTCCTGCCCCCCTCTTCGACATCATCATAGGATGTCATGATACTGCACAGCCTGCCGCTGCTTTCCCTGATGATATCTATAATACTCTGAATGGTTCCCAACCTGTCATGGAGCCGGAAGGCAAAAATCTGCCCCTCTTTTGAAACCCCGGTAAAAGAAACAAAGCACCTGAAAATATCACTTTTGGTGATGATCCCCTCTATTCTGCCGGTTCGATTGAGCACCGGCAGTCCCGAAATCCCATTTTTAAGCATAATGACTGCCGCTTCATCCACTGTATGGTCAAGCTCAATCGTTACAACAGGTTTGGACATGACAGATTTAATTTTAACGGCATCCATTAATCCGGGAATTTCGAATTTGTCCAGGGTAGTGGCATCGGAAGGAGTTGCCTTTTTCACATCTCCGTCGGTTAGAATCCCCACAAGTACGCCATTTTCCATAACCGGCAGCATGGAAATCACCATGGTCTGAAATAATTTTGATGCATCATACAACGTATCTTCATGGTTTATGGTAACCACCGATCGACTCATCCATTCTTTTATCAACATAGTTTGCCTCCCTTGTTTCATGGGGATTACACCCTGGGTTTTTGTCTAAACACACTAACACCCTTAGATACCCTTCCTATGAGCAATTGCCGTGCCATTTTTCCCCAAAAAAACCAAACGCCTTTTTCAGAAGGCCTCCGGGAACTTTAATCCAGAAAAACCGCCTGTATTTTTTAAAAGAACCATTCTTTTTTCTTTCAACCTGTAAAAAAAACTGACACAAAAAACCCCAATTATTGTTCAAAATCAAAAGAATAGTTCAAATCAAAACGATCTCTCAATTCTATCATCTGTGCCTGAAGGGTTTTTGGGATTGGGCATCCATGAACTTTTCGATATTGCCAGGCAATCCATTCTTTTTCACCGGCCGTAAAAATTTGATCCTGCCCCGGTGCTTTTTTTGATGTTCGCAATTCCCGCATGATGTTTCCGGCAATGGTTTTAAAGGCGGCAAGCTCGGTGAACTCTTCTATATCGATGGCAATAAAAAAATGACCCAGCAAAATGGGGGCCTTGTTACCGGCCGAATCCATTCCGGTGAGCTGTTTTAGAAAACCGCCACCCTGCAGGGCAGAACACAAAACTTCAACAAGGGTAGCATACCCATATCCTTTATACCCGCCCGTGTCTTCACCGATGCCGCCAAGTGGCGTCAGGGCAGCCCTGCCCTTTGTAAGGTCCTCGAGAACCTGGTTCGTGTCGGTCCTGGTTTTGCCGTCGAGGCCGATCACCCACCCTGGGGGAAGTTGTTTTTTTGCCCTGCCATACACTTCGATTTTTCCCCGCTGGGAGACAGATGTGGCGCAATCTAAAATAAAATCAAAGGCTTCATCCGTAGGAAACCCCACCGTCAGCGGATTGGTCCCGAGCATATTTTCAACGCCAAAAGTAGGGGCAATGGAGGGCCTGGCATTGGTGCCGGTAATGCCGATCATGCCGGCATTGGCAGCCATCATCGCATAATAACCGGCAATCCCGTAATGGGTTGAATTCCTCACCGCCACCATGCCCATGCCATGGGCACTGGCCTTTCCAATGGCTCTTTCCATGGCATTTTTAGCAATAACGTGTCCCATGCCGTTGTGGCCGTCCAGCACCGCAGAGGTTTTTCTATCTCTTACAATACTGATCTTCGTAATGGGGTTCAAAATACCTGCATCAATTCTGTCAATATAGATGGGTTTTAACCGCCCGATGCCATGGGAATCAATGCCACGCTTGTCTGATGTGATCAGCACATCAGAAATAATTGCCGCATCTTTTTGCGGTATTCTGCTGGCCACCAGAACATCTTTCATAAACCGTTCAAGAACCTCAAATTTCACCCAGCTGCAATCTGTATATGCATCTTCATACATTTTTTTTCTCCTTGTTTTTTTTCTTATTTGTCATAGCAGGTCGTACCGCACTGAAGGCAACGCACAACCTCCTGCCGGGCCTGGGAATCGGTGATGGAACCGACAATATCCTGGGACAGCGATTGTATCCGAATCTTTGGCCCAATTTCCGGCACCGTCACCCGTGGGAGATGACGTGTCAGGTGAACATCTTTGATGATACTGTCTTTGTTGAGTTTTCTGCGTAAATCTTTGGGCATGGATACTTGACCCGAGGTAAGCTGCAGGTGTATGGATCTTGCTGCCCTGCGACCATCAGCAATGGCATTGATAACGGTTGACCTTCCCGTATAAAGATCCCCGGCTGCAAACACATTGGGGGAAGCCATGAACGTGTCCGGATCTACCGCCAGGGTTCCCCTGGGAGAGGCCTTGAATTGACCGTCAACCGCTGGATCATGGAGAAGATATTCCAGGTCTGGTTCCCGCTCATATGCGGCAATGACCAACTGGACTTCAATGGCATTGATGCTTTCGGAAAGGTTCTTGTCCGAAGAGGCCAAAATGGGGGCGCCGGGCTTACAGGCTGCAGGCATCATGGAGTGGTACTCAACTGCGGTTACTTGATCCGCAAGGTCGGAACATACCCTGGATGGAATTGCGAGAAAATGGATTTTAACCCCTTCTTCCACGGCTCTTTCCATATCCCGTTTCCGAGCCGACATATGTCGATCGTCACAAGGACAGATAAGGGTGACACAATCTGCCTGGAGACGGACACAGGTCCGTGCACAATCCATGGCGGTATTGGATTCTCCGATAACCGCCACCCTGACTCCCTTAAGGGTGGTGATGTCTGATCCGGCCCTGGAAAGAAAGTCAAGGCTGCCAGTCACGCCATGGGCCGACTCGCCCCTGACACACAAAGGGGGAACTATCCATGCGCCAAGCCCCAGAAACACCGCTTTAAATCCCTTGTCCATCAGGTCTGCGATGGAAAAATCACGGCCCAATGCACACTGGGTCTTGACCTCAATTCCCAGATTTAAAATGCCCTCGATTTCCCAGTCAACCACTGATTTGGGAAGCCTGTATTCAGGAAGACCATAGCGCAGCATCCCTCCCAATTGGCTTCTGGATTCAAACAAGGTGGGATGATGGCCCAGACGCCTGAGAAAATAGGCACAGGAGAGCCCGGCTGGACCGCTGCCCACCACTGCAATCTTGTAATCTGTATCCGGTGCGCAGGGCAGTGGCACACGGCTCCCTGAATTCATCTCCCATTCCCCGACAAACCGTCCAAGTTGTCCAATGGCAACCCCCTGGTCTGCAATATTTCGGCGGCAGATATTTTCACAGGGATGGTGGCAGACACGGCTTGCAGAAATCACCAGGGGATTTCGTTCCTTAATCGTCAACAGAGCTGACGGGTAATCCCCCATGTGAATCTGCCGGATAAATTGGGGAATATTAATTTGTGCCGGACATTTTTGACGGCAGGGGGCCAGGCATTCATGGGCCTGATCCAGATGAATTAATTTTGAAATATTGCCCACCACAGACAACACACCCTTTGGACAGATATCACTACAGATACCGCAGCCTCTGCAAAGGTCAGGGTTCACCTGGGGCATCCCATTCTCTGCCTTTTCAAGGGCATTAAACGGACATGCCCTGATGCAGGTCCCGTGTCCGAGACAGCCCATGAGGCACACAAGGGATCCGCCATACAAAAGGGCTTCAGCCCTGCAGTCCCCAAGACCCAGATAATAATAACGACGCGCTGCCCGGTCTGATCCGGGATAACCTGCTCCTATACAACCGGATTGCGCAATCCCGGGTTCTTTGAATTCACAGGTTTTCCCCAAAATTTTGGCCAGCCTGGGTGCGACATCAGGGCCTGCGGTTATGCAGACATGAATACCTGCCTTTCCTGCCATAAGTGCTTTTGCAGCACCTTCACAACCTGCAAATCCGCATCCGCCGCAATTAATTCCTGGCAATACAGCCTTAATCGCTTCAAGCACGGGATCTTCTTCGACAAAAAAATAGTGTGATGCAAAAACCAACACCAATGACAAAAAAAATCCGAGTCCTGCCATCACGGTCATGGGTATGATCATCATTGTACTCATTTGTTTAGACTCCCCTCCTTTGATAATGGATCCTCCCTTGACACCCGTTTTATTCCAGGCCAGGAAACACGACTCTTAAACGCAAAACCCATACCAGAATGAAGACAAATCTGAGAGGGGTCTCTTATCGGTTGATATGCCTGATGATCCCAGGGTTTTCCTGCCTGCCCGAAGCACCCTGAGAACAAGCAGGGTGTCCAAATTATTTACATCCTGGCAATTTTATGGCTTGGCATCTACCCTAACAGATTGCGGCATGACATGATTTATGGTAAATTTCATATAAATCAAAAACAGACACCCTAATTGCTCGAAAGGAGATTTGATATGACGGATCATACCTCAAGGCTGCTGGATGCACTGGATGCGTTTGACGATGGTATTTATATTGTCAATGATGATTATACCATTGAATACATGAATAAATTCATGAAGGCCCTGTTTGGAGAGGGGGTGGGGAAAAAATGCCACCAGGTGCTGATCAAATCGGATAAACCCTGTGACTGGTGCAAATATGATGAAATCTTTATCCAAAATAAAAACAGCCACAGCCAGATTTATATTGCCTCTGTTGACAAAAGTTTTTCCCTGTCAGAACATCCTGTTAACAACCAGGACGGGACAAGGTCCAAGCTGTCCATCTACAATGATATCACCCACAGCGTACACCAGGAAGCCATTCTCAAAGCCTCCAGGGAAAGTTATCAAAGGCTTTTCACCCATGTCGGATGCGGTGTGTTTATCAGCAGCAAACAGGGACGTTTTCTGGATGTCAACCCTGCCCTGTTGAAAATCCTCGGATACCAGGATAAAGAAGAATTTCTTGCCATTGACCTTGCCACGGAAGTCTATTTAAGGCCCGAAGACAGGCGGGAATATACAGATATCATAGAAAAAAAAGGTAAGGTAATCGATTATGAATTAAAATGGCGAAAACGGGACGGCAACATTCTTCACATACTTTTAACGAGTAATGTTCGATATGATACCAATGGTGAAATTCTCGGGTATGAAGGGATTGTTGTGGATCAGACCCGGCGGAAACAACATGAAAACCAGATAAAAGAAGCCCACGATTTCCTGGACAAGATCATTGCCTGTTCTACCAATGCCATCATGGTAATGAACATGAATGGAGGAATCCGGCTGTGGAACCAGGGGGCTGAAAATATTTTCGGATTCAGTTCAGACCAGGTGGTGGGGACGATGAGTATCCAGAAAATTTTCCCAAAAAAACAGATAAAAAAAATCATGGAGATGATGAGAGATGATGATTTCGGGGGCAGGGGCAAGCTCAATTCCTATCCATTAACCTTTAAACGGGATGACAACCAATTGATTGAAGGCAATCTTTCCGCCAGCATCATCTACGACGACCAAGGAAAAGAACTTGCATCCGTTGCGATATTTGTAGATTTAAAAGAACTGCTCACAACGGAACGACAATTGAGTGAAGCCAGACAGCATTTGCTTCAGTCTGAAAAACTGGCTGCCATGGGAAGGCTCACCTCCCAAATTGCCCACGAACTCAACAACCCGCTGTTTGGGATAATGAACACCCTGGAGCTGATGAAAACCGAAATATCCCCCCAAAACAAAAGGCGGCGACTTCTGGACATGTCTTTGTCTGAAATTGAACGACTGGCGGACATGCTGAAAAAAATGCTCTCTTTTTCCAAACCGGACCAGGGAGATCGGCTAAAAATTGATATTCATACCGTTATTGACGAATTGATGCTTTTGTACAAAAAAAGGTTCAGGGAAAACAGCATAAAGGTCCGCTTTGACCTATCCCGGGACCCGGGCCTGATTCTTGGATCCAAGGATCAATTGCGCCAGGTATTTATCAATCTGTTTTCCAATGCCATGTATGCCATGCCCGATGGCGGAGAGCTTGAAATTTCCACAAAAATTATCAGTTCAAAACTGGTTATCACCATCAAAGATACGGGAATCGGCATAAAGCCCGAGCATATCCACAAAGTCTTTCACTCTTTTTTTACCACCAAGACAGAGAGCGTTCAGGGTGTTGGCCTGGGGCTTTCGGTCTGCTATGGGTTTATCAAGGACCATGGTGGCGATATTGTTGTTCAATCCCAGGAAGGACAATGGACACAATTCACCATCACCCTTCCCCTTGCAGATGAGTAAAATGCCATAAAAGCATCGTTATTTTCTAACCGCATCGGTAGATAATTTTCGGCAACAGGGGGTGTGATTCCCTGATTTTTATATTTTTTATAAAAATCAGGGATTTTTTTTAATCTTTATTTTTTTCTCGTTACGATAACAGCGACCCTTTGCAACAGGGAAATATCCGAATCGGCGAAATAGTTATTATAGTATTTATAGTTATTATGCTTATTTTTTGTGCTTGACAGAATGAAATTCATATAATAATTATAATTCATATACTCCCAAATCCCCAAAAAAAGGAGGTCCCATGGAAGATACCTTGACTGTATTTACCGCAAGCAAATACTGCAACGTTTCGTCTAAAACCATTATCAACTGGGTGGAAGCCGGTCATATAAAGGCATACAAGACTGTTGGCGGCCACCGGAGGATAAAAAAATCAAACCTTGAGTCCTTTATGCAGACCCAGGGAATCCCGATTCCGGAAATCAGCGATGAACTGGGCCGAAAAAAAATCCTGGTTGTTGACGATGACATGATTATTGTCGAGTCTATTGTACAGGCCCTGGAGGAAGACAAATTCGACTATGAGGTTATTTCCGCTTCTGATGGGTTTGAGGCGGGTCTCCAGGTGAACCATTTTCGCCCTGATCTTTTAATTCTGGACATTATGATGCCGGATATAAAAGGGTATGAAGTCTGTAAAAAAATCAAGGAGAACCCGGCGACAAAAAACATAAAAATTCTCGTATTATCCGCATACCTGGACGATGAAAAATTCGCCACAATGAAGGAATATGGTGCTGATATCTGCCTTTCAAAGCCAATCCCCCTACCCCAGCTCAAGGATGAAGTGGCTAACTTACTTGGATTAAAATAGGAAGGAGGCAGATCATGAAATTAAAAGAATCCTTTGAAAAAAAGAGATTTGTTGTGACCTCGGAGATACAGGTCCCCCTCGGAGATGAAGATCCGGGAGGTCTTGTCGACAGCCTTAATAAGATAAAAGGCCGGGTTGACGGTGTCTCTGTCCAGGAAATCGAATTGGAAGGGGTGGTGACCGATACCATTAAAAGCTGCGGCTTTTTAATGGAGAATAATGTGAATGCCATTTACCAGACCACCACAAGGGAGAAGAATCGTTTCCAGCTCCAAAAGGATCTGGCCCTGGCCCATGACACCGGGGTTGAAAATCTCCTTGTGTTTACAGAAGATTACAGAATTACCGGGAACAGCCTTCAAGAATCCATGTTCTTCCATGTTGACGCAGGCAAGCTTGGCTCGGTTCTGGATCATTTAAAACAGGGCATTAATATTGAGGGAAAAGAGCTTGACAGGCAAATGGAGTTTGTCCTGGGGTCGGGAATCCAAACCCCCTGGGGCAACGAAATGCCCAAACGGGGAATGGAAGAGATGGAAGATATGATAAATATAGGGTCAGGATATTTTCTAACCACGCCTATTTTTGATGTGGATCAGTTTGCCAGATTCATGAAACAGGTGGATCCTTTTCGAGTCCCTGTAATTGCCGAAGTAATGGTTTTAAGAACCGCTGGCATGGGCAAATTTTTGAATCGCCATTTCAAATCCGGACTGGTACCTGACTGGGTAATTCAGAAGCTTGCACGCGCAACCGACACAAAAAAAGCAAGCATGGAACTATTTGCCGATACGGTTAACAGTTTGAGAGATATTTGCCAGGGTGTCCATATCATTACCATAGGAGGAGTCGATAATCTGGTGCAATATCTGAATGCAGCCAAATTAAGATAAAGGGAGAATTTAAAATGGCCGAGGCAATTAAGATTGATGAACTTGACATCCAGTTCAAGGAGCATCTCCTGGAAACGATTCCCGACGCAGGCTTTGACCTGTGTTTAACCTGCGGAACCTGCACAGGCGGATGTCCGGCTTCTGAACAATTTGATATGGATCCGCGAAAACTTGTCAGGATGTTGAATTTAGGAATGGAGGATCAGATAAAAAAAAGCAATTGGATGTGGGTCTGCAGCATGTGCGGCCGGTGTCTGTTTGTCTGCCCCATGAATGTCGACATTCCTAAACTTGTGTATAATCTTCGCAAAAGTGTGCCCAGGGAAGATCGTCCCAAGGGGATCCGGGGTTCCTGCGATCAGCACATCAGATCCGGCAATGCCATGGGGGTGCCAACAAAAGATTTTATTTTCACCGTCACGGATGTGGCAGAAGAGATCGCCGAAGAGCAGCCTGAATTTAAGGATTTAAAGGTAAGTGTGGACAGAGAGGGTGCCATGATGGCCCTTAACCAAAATTCACGGGAACCGGTTACAGAACCCGATGAGCTGGGCCCTTTGTGGAAGATTCTTCACACGGTGGGTGCTGACTGGACATACCCGTCTGTGATGTGGGCAGGTGAAAATTATTGCATGTTTCTGGCGGATGATGAGGGGTGGAAATATATTCTTGAGGAATTTGTCTATCATATTGACCATAATATCAAGGCGCCCCTGGTGGTGAATACCGAGTGAGGACACTCCTATTTTGCAATCCTGGAAGGATTGCGCAAATACAAGATTGCCCACAATTTTGAGCTGGTCACCATTATTGAACTCTATGCCCAGTGGATACGAGAAGGCAAGCTTGCTGTCAATGCTGACTGGAATCAAGATCTCAAGGTAAAATTTACAATTCAGGACCCCTGTAATATCGGAAGGAAAAGCGGGTCCAATAAAATTGTGGATGACTTAAGGTTTGTTTTAAAAACCGTTGTGGGCGCTGAAAATTTCATTGATACCGTGCCCAACCGGGACAATAATTTTTGCTGCGGCGGGGGGGGAGGTGCCCTCCAGGCAGGGTTTACCGACCAGAGACAGGCCTATGGAAGGACAAAATTCAACCAGCTTGCCAAAACAGGAGCAGCGTACGTAATTGCCCCCTGTCATAACTGCCACAGCCAGATCGAAGATATCGGGCGGCTCTATCACGGAAATTTCCATGTGGTGCATCTGTGGACTATCATTTGTCTTGCCATGGGCATACTTGGCGAAAACGAACGCGCCTATCTTGGACCGGACCTGGCCCTTGTAGGGCTATAAAAAGGAGGGATACAAATGGCCAAAAAAGAAAACGGTTCGGTAATGGTCGTGGGTGCTGGCATTGCAGGTATCCAGGCATCTCTGGACCTGGCGGATTCAGGATTTTTTGTATACCTTGTGGACAAGAACACGGCAATTGGCGGAACAATGGCACAATTGGACAAGACCTTTCCCACCAATGACTGCTCCATGTGCATCATCTCTCCGAAACTTGTGGAAGCCGGCAGACACCTGAATATCAAGATACTAACCATGACTCAAATTGAAGCGGTCACAGGGATTGAAGGCGATTTTTGTGTAAAATTAACGGAAAACCCCCGGTTTATCGACCTTGAAAAATGTACCGCCTGTGGTGAATGTTCAACCATCTGCCCAGTGGAATTGCCAAGTGGTTTTGACGAAAATCTAAAGGACAGGAAAGCTGCCTTCAAGCTCTATCCCCAGGCCATGCCCGCAGGTTTTGCCATTGAAAAGCGAGACAAGGCCCCCTGCGCTCTGACCTGTCCTGCCGGACTTAATGTCCAGGGCTATGTCCAGATGGTCAAGCAGGGCAAATACGAACAGGCCCTGGAAATCATCATGGAACAGCTGCCCTTGCCCGGTGTGCTCGGCAGAATCTGCCCCCATGAATGCGAGGATGCCTGTAGACGGTGCGATGTGGATGAACCTATTGCCATAAGGGATTTAAAACGGCTTGCCGCAGACAGTTTTGACCCAAGAGAGGTAAAAATAAAATGTGCCCCAGGCATTGGCAAGAAAGTGGCAATCATAGGATCCGGTCCGGCTGGCCTGTCAACGGCCTATCATCTGGCCAAAAAAGGGGTTGACGCCATCATTTTTGAAGCCCTGCCCGAGGCTGGCGGAATGCTCAGGGTGGGTATCCCCGACCATCGCCTGCCTAGAAAAATTCTTGATCAAGATATAGAAATCATCACCAACCTGGGGGTTCAGATAAGACTCAACACCCGTCTTGGCAGAGATTTTACCGTGGACAGCCTTCTGGCCGACAATTTTGACGCCGTTTTTCTGGGGCTGGGTGCCCACAAAGGAATACCCCTGGGCATTCCGGGTGAAGATCTTGAAGGCGTCTGCCAGGGAGTGGATTTTTTGCGGGACCTTAATCTGACGGGCAAGACCCAGGTGGGCTGTCAGGTGGGGATCATCGGCGGCGGAAATGTTGCCATTGACGTTGCAAGGTCAGCCGTCCGGCTTGGGGCTCAGGAGGTCACAATTTTCTACCGCAGAACCCGGCAGGAGATGCCGGCCTGGGAAGAGGAGATCGTTGCGGCCCTGGATGAAGGGGTTAAAATAGTCTATCTTGCAGCCCCCCGGCAGATAAAAGGGGAAAACGGCAAGGTCAAGGCCCTGGGGGTGATTCAGATGAAGCTGGGTGAGCCGGATAAATCCGGCAGAAGACGCCCGATTCCTGTGGCGGGAAGTGAATATGAGGTTGAAATTGACCAGCTCATCCCGGCCATTGGTCAAAAACCCGATCTTTCGGCCCTGAAAGATCGGGCCGGCCAGCAAGACCGGTCCGGCCAGGAAGATCTTGGGGGATTAAAGATCAGCCGGTGGGACACTGCCCAAGTGAATCCCCTTACCCTTGCCACTGACAGAAAAGCCGTGTTTGCAGGCGGTGATCTTCAGACAGGTCCCAGTGTTGCCATTGCTGCCGTGGCAGCAGGCATGAAGGCTGCAGAGTCCATTTTTCGATACCTTACGGGCCTTGACATGGAAGAGGGAAGGCAGGTTTCCGTCGTTGAAAACCCTGAATACAGGCCGATTCCCCAGAAGTATGAACAGGAGTATAAATTTGAAAATAGGTATAAAATGCCGGAACTTACGCCTGCAGAGCGGTATGGCAATTTTAATGAGGTTGAACTGGGGTATGGCAAAAAAGAAGGTACAAAAGAAGCAGCAAGATGCCTTAACTGCAGCTATTGTTCCGAATGCCTGCAATGCGTGGATGCCTGCCTTGCCCATGCCGTGGATCACAGCATGGTGCAAAAGGAACATGACATAAATGTGGGGGCCATTATTCTCTCCTTGGGGTTTACGCCCTTTGAGCCAAGTGTGATGACCACCTATTGTTATGGCCACAGCCCCAATGTAATGACCAGCCTTGAATTTGAAAGAATTCTTTCTGCATCAGGGCCCTATGGCGGACACCTGGTCCGGCCTTCGGACAATAAAGAACCTAAAAAAATTGCCTGGCTCCAATGTGTGGGATCACGGGACATCAACAAGGGCGACCACTCCTATTGTTCCGGTGTCTGCTGCATGTATGCCAACAAACAGGCCATTATTGCTAAGGAACACAGTGGCCAAAATCTTGATACGGCCATCTTTTTCATGGACATGAGAACCCATGGCAAGGAATTTGACAAGTATAATATACGGGCCGAAGATGACAATGGGGTCAGGTTCATCAGGTCCAGAATTCATTCGGTCTTTCCGGAACCAGACGATACCTATAGGCTTGTTTACTCTTCTGAAGCCGGCAATACCATTGAAGAGGTTTTTGATATGGTGGTTCTGTCCATAGGTCTTGCACCCAACAAGGATGCCGGGGTTCTGGCAGAAAAACTGGGGATAGAACTCAATTACCACGGGTTTGCCAAAACAGCTGATTTGTCCCCTGTGTCTACCAGTAAAAAAGGGGTTTATGTCTGCGGCACCTTCCAGGAACCCAAAGATATACCAGGCTCTGTCATGGAGGCATCGGCTGCAGCAGCAAGTGCATCCATGGCGCTGACGAACGGAAGGTGGAGCCAGACCAAAACCCGGGAGCTTGTGCCCGAAATTGATTTTTCCGGCCAGGACCCGAAAATAGGGGTTTTTGTCTGTAATTGCGGCATCAATATCGGCGGCATTGCCGATGTGCCCGCAATAAGGGATTATGCAGCCGGTCTGCCCCATGTGGTCCATGTTGAGGACAATCTTTTCAGCTGTTCCCAGGACAGTCAGGATCATATCAAACAGGTGATCATTGAAAAAGGGATCAATCGGGTGGTGGTGGCATCCTGTTCCCCCAGAACCCATGAACCATTGTTCCAGGAGACCATACGGGATGCAGGTCTCAACAAATATCTGTTTGAAATGGCCAATATCAGGGATCAAAATACCTGGGTCCACATGAAAGAACCCCTTAAAGCCACCCAAAAGGCAAAGGACCTGGTTCGAATGGCCGTTGCAAAGGCAGGCGTTATTGAACCCCTGCACCAGGTGAGCCTGGATATTAAAAAGTCTCTCCTTGTCATAGGCGGGGGAGTGGCAGGCATGGAAGCCGCCCTCAGTGCAGCTGCCCAGAAGATTGATGTTCATCTGGTTGAAAAAACATCCGGGCTTGGCGGAGTGGCAACCAAACTCAACTCCACCTGGCAGGGAGAAAGCATCCAAGATTATCTTGAGGATCTGGTTGCAAGAACCAAAGCGAATCCGCACATCCATCTATATTTTGATACCGAAGTTGAGTCTTTTACTGGTGCCATGGGCAATTTTCTTACCAAGGTTAAATCCAACGGCAAACAGAGTGCCATTGAACACGGGGCAGCCATACTTGCCACAGGGGCAAAGGAATATAAGCCCTCGGAATATCTCTATGGCGACCATCCAAATGTACTGACCCACCTGGATATGGATGCGGTTTTACGGGACGATGATGACAGAATCAAGCTTGCCTCGGTCATTGTTTTTATCCAATGCGTTGGCTCGAGAAACGAGGAAAACCCTTTCTGCAGCAAGGTCTGCTGTACCCACAGCCTGAAAAGCGCCATTGCCCTCAAAGAGATGGACCCGAAAAAACGTGTCTATGTTATGTATCGGGACATCCGATCCTATGGATTCCGGGAAGAACTTTACCAGCAGGCAAGGCAATTGGGCGTCCTGTTTTTCCGGTATGACCTTGAAAAAAAACCAAGGCTCATTGAAAATTCCAGTAAAGCGCTGGAATTTTCAATGGTGGATCATGTCCTGGGGATACCCTTAATGGTTCATCCGGATCTGGTGGTATTGGCATCGGGTATTGTACCGGCAGACAACAAAACTCTTTTTGAAAAATTCAAAGTGCCTGTAAACGATGAAGGTTTCCTTGTTGAGGCCCATGCAAAGCTTCGGCCTGTTGATTTTGCATCGGAGGGATTGTTTGTGGCGGGCCTGGCCCATTATCCAAAGCCCGTTGAAGAGAGCATTGCCCAGGCAAGGGCTGCGGTTGCAAGGGCCATGACCATCATATCCAGGGATTCTCTCATGGTCGGCGGCGTGGTTGCAGAGGTGACGGCTGAAAAATGTGCTGCCTGCCTTACCTGTGTTCGGACCTGTCCCTATGCGATACCCTGCATACACCCGGACGGATATGCACTGATTGATGCTTCAGAATGTCACGGATGCGGCGCCTGTGTGGCAGAATGCCCGGGCAAGGCAATTGTCCTTAAACATTTCACAGACCAGCAGATCATGGCAAAGACCAATGCCCTTTTTGAGGTGGCATAAACCATAAAAAGCATAGATTAAGGGAGGTTGATGATGACCCAAGAATTTGAACCCAGGATAATCGCTTTTTGTTGTCAGTACTGAGCTTATGCTGCAGGGGACCTGGCAGGTTCCATGAGGCTTTCATATCCTTCCAACATTAAGATCATTCAACTGCCGTGCACAGGAAGAATCGATATTATTCATCTGCTCAATGCCGTTGAAAATGGAGCAGACGGGGTATATGTCGCCGGCTGTCTTGAAGGTGAATGCCATTTCATCCAGGGCAATCTAAAGGCGCGCAAAAAGGTTGAATATGTCAAAAAGACATTAACAGAGCTTGGCATTGAACCTGAACGGGTTGAGATGTTCAACCTTTCTTCTGCCCAGGGAGCAAGATTTGCCGAAATTGCCAGGGAAATGGTTGACCGAATACGGCAATTAGGGCCGACGCCGGTCAAAAAGGTTCACGCAGCCTAAATTACACCAGACAAACAAAAGAGGTGAATCATGATAGTAGCAGACCGCAAGCCTATTCAGGAAATTTTGGCCATGATAAAAGCCGATAAAAAGATTCTCATCCTCGGATGTAAGGGATGCGTTACCGTCTGTAATGTCGGGGGGGTGAAAGAATCTGAGATATTGGCATCAACCCTTAAGATTGCAAGAAAACAACAGGGAAACGATATTGATATTGATGTCAGGGTCCTCGAAAGACAGTGTGACAATGAATATGTGGCCCAGATCAAAGATATCGTAAATGACTATGAATCTGTTGTCTCCCTTGCCTGTGGTGTGGGGCCCCAGTTTTTGTCTGAAATGTACCGGGAAAAAAAATTCTATCCAGGGGTCAATACCACCTTTTTCGGGGGCGCTGTTCAACACGGAATCTGGGAAGAACGGTGTGCCGGCTGTGGCACCTGCAGCATCCATGATTTTGGAGGGCTCTGCCCCATTGCCCGTTGCGCCAAAAGCCTATTGCACGGTCCCTGTGGCGGATCATCCAAGGGAATATGCGAGGTAAATCCAGACACGATCTGCGTCTGGGATGCCATTGTCACAAAAAAGATGGAGGCAGGAGAGATGGGGGATCTTATGGGGGTCAAAGCGTTTAAAGACTGGAGAAGCGCAAGGGATGGTGGACCCCGAAAAAGCATCAGAGAAGAATTGATTCAAGGAAACATATAAAGACAAAGGAGATAACCCAAATGAGTGAGCTAAAATCAGGAAGCAATCTTGAAAGGGTTCTGAAGGCCGGTTATTTTGCATTTACAGGAGAATGCGGCCCGCCAAAGGGAGCCAATGTAGCGCATCTCAAAGAAAAATTCCAATATCTCAAGGGCTGTGTGGATGCCGTTAATGTGACGGACAACCAGACCGCCGTGGTAAGGATGTCATCCCTTGCCGCATCCAGACTCATGGTAGAAGAAGGACTTGAACCCAATTTCCAGATGGTCTGCCGGGATCGTAACCGCCTGGCAATGATGAGCGATATCCTGGGAGCCCACGCCCTTGGAATAAGAAATATGCTTTGCCTTTCAGGGGATCACCAGAGTTTTGGCAACCACCCCCAGGCAAAAAATGTTCATGATATTGATTCCATGCAGTTGATTGCCCTGGTAAAAAAAATGCGGGACCAGGGAAAATTCTTAAATGATGAGGTCATTGATGTTCCCCCAAAATTATTTGTGGGAGCCGCCTGCAACCCCTTTGCCGACCCCTACGAATTCAGGGTGCACAGGCTGGCCAATAAAATCACGGCAGGGGCTGATTTTATCCAGACCCAGTGTATCTTTAACATGGACAGGTTCAGGGACTTCATGAAAAAAGTGGTGGACATGGGCCTTGACAAGCGCTGCCACATTCTGGCCGGGGTCACCCCCATGAAAAACGTTGGCATGGCAAATTTTATGAAAAAATTTGTTCCTGGGATGGACATCCCCGATGATTTGATCAACCGCCTCAAAGGAGTGGATAAAAAAGATCAGTCAGAAGAGGGCATCTGCTTTGCCCTTGAACAGATTGAAGAGTTCAAACAGATGAAAGGCGTTGCAGGCGTCCACCTGATGGCCATTGAGTGGGAGCACAAAGTCCCTGAAATTGCCCAAAGGGCAAAGGTATTGCCAAGACCTGTTATTTAATTATTTAATTATTTAACCATAAACCCATTGCAGGCAATGTCTTTTTGCCTGCAATGGGTTTATGAAAGGACCCTTATGCAACTTCAGCAAACTCAGCATCCACAATATCATCTTCGGAAGCGGTTTTGCTGGCCGGACCCTGACCGGTTTCAGCGGTTTTCCCCAGAGCTGCCAGGGCATGGGTCAGATCCTGGCTTAATTTCTTTATTTCAGCCTGACCATTTGTCTCAATGGCCTGTTTCAGGTTAAGGATAACAGCTTCCACCTGTTTTTTTGAATCAGCGTCAATCCCGGCACCGGCCTCTCTGATCATTTTCTGTGCCCGGTAGATCAGCCCATCGGCATCATTGCGGGCCATGGCCCCTTCTCGTTTCTTTTGGTCTTCATCTGCATGGAGTTCAGCTTCCCTGACCAGGGTATCTATCTCCTGTTTGGAAAGACCCGATGATGTTGTGATCCTTATAGATTGCTCTTTCCCCGTTGCCTTGTCCTTTGCCGATACATTGACAATACCGTTTGCATCAATGTCAAAGGTCACCTCAATCTGGGGCACCCCCCTGGGAGCCGCGGCAATACCCGGCAGTTCAAACTGCCCTAGAGTCTTGTTGTCCTGGGACATTTCCCGTTCCCCCTGAAGTACATGGATGGAGACCGCCGGCTGGTTATCCACGGCCGTTGAAAAGGTTTCACTCTTCTGGGTGGGAATGGTGGTATTTTTTTCGATCAGCCGGGTCAAAACACCACCCATTGTCTCGATCCCCAGAGAAAGCGGCGTTACATCCAGCAACAGCACATCCTTAAGATCTCCTTTGAGAATTCCGCCCTGGACGGCGGCGCCAAGCGAGACCACTTCATCCGGGTTCACGCTTTTGTCCGGCTCTTGGCCAAATATTTTTTTGACCAAGCGTTGAACCGCCGGCATTCGGGTCATGCCGCCCACAAGGAGCACCCGACCGATACCAGAAAATGTCATTCCAGCATCCTTGACCGCTTCCCTGCAGGGCTTTTCTATCCGGTTGAGCAAATCCGCCACCAGACTTTCCAGTTTGGCCCGGGTGAGTTTAATATCCAGATGTTTGGGTCCGCTGGCATCGGCCGTAATAAACGGCAGGTTGACTTGAGTTTCCATGGCGGCGGACAATTCTGTCTTAGCTTTTTCACCTGCTTCCTTGAGTCGCTGCAATGCCATGGTGTCTTTTCTTAAATCAATGCCCTGATCCCGTTTAAATTCATCGGCCAGAAAATCCAGGATGCACAGGTCAAAATCTTCTCCGCCAAGATGGGTATCCCCGTTGGTGGACTTTACTTCAAAAATCCCATCCCCGATTTCAAGAATGGAGATATCAAAGGTGCCTCCGCCCAGATCAAAAACGGCAATCGTCTCTTCTTTGGTTTTATCCAGTCCATATGCCAGGGAGGCAGCGGTGGGTTCATTGATAATCCGCAGCACATTGAGGCCGGCAATTTTACCGGCATCTTTGGTTGCCTGACGCTGGCTGTCATCAAAATAGGCTGGCACAGTGATAACGGCATCGGTCACAGGTTCTCCCAGATAGGCCTCTGCTGTTTTTTTAATATCCGCCAAAATAAAAGAAGATATCTCAGCCGGGCTGTGAAAATTATTGTGCAGTTTAATTTTAACCCCGCCGTTGGTTGCTCGTTCTATCCTGTAGGGCAGGTTTGGCAGGTCCTTTTGTACTTGCGGGGCCTCATAATTTCGCCCGATCAATCGTTTCACCCCGAAAATTGTATTTTCGGCATTGGTGACCGCCTGCCTTTTGGCTATTTGACCTGCCAAGCGCTCTCCATTTTTGGCAACGGCAATGATGGAGGGAGTTGTCCTGCTTCCTTCCGGATTTGTAATGACAACGGGTTTGTCGTTCTCAAGTATAGACACACAAGAATTGGTTGTTCCCAAATCGATTCCAATAATTTTACTCATTTTTCTTCTCCTTGATCATTATGATGGGTATAACACTTTTTTCTGACAGGCAAAATGTATGACCAAAATAATGTATGTCAATAAAAATATATTACTTTTTACATGATAATCAAAAAGGTAATGAAAAATAAACTTGATTTAAGGTGTCGTTAAACAGCCCTCACTCCATTGTCCCCCCCCCCCTCTAATCCAGGTCTGATTCTATTTCATCAAAAATATCCTCCAGGGTGTACAGCAGCTTATCCGCCTGGGCAAGCTGCCGGTCACCAATGTTTCGTTCAATCTTTTTATGGGTGTTCCTGATCTTGTCCCCATGCCGGAGAAGGATTTCTCTGAGCGAAGTGCCATCAAAATGATACAAGAGAGACTCCAATTGTCCCGCCAATTCATAAAGAGACGGATTTTTGCTCGAAAGGCTCAAATCAGCCTGTCTTAAATATCGGGCCAGCTTTGGATAGGCCCCGTCCATCTCCCCTTCATAAAAGGGGCGAACGGTCACGGTCAACTGCATATATTTACTCATGGGACACCCGCCATATATTTACGTGTTAACAAGACCCAGATAGGTCTGGGGTTCTTTTCTCTGGGCACAATTTTCACTGAGCCATTTTGCCTTGTCCTTCATGGGCCCCTCTTTCATGATACGAGCTTGCTGGGGGCATGCTTTAATACAGGCACAACAAAATATACACCGCTCATCAATGGTTGAATAGTGGTCGGCTTCATCAATGGCCTCCTTGGGGCATGCCGCCACACAAATCCCGCAATCATCGCAGTCTTCAGTGACATCAATAAAGGCAAAGGCCCCATCGCCCATTCCCTCTTTGTAAGGAAAATTGCCCGGCACTTCAACACCCGAAACATCAGCTGGTGTTTCAAGACCTTCCAACACGCCTGCAATCTGCTGGCCAAATAAGAATGCCTTTTCAAGGTCCGCTTCATCCGGCCTGTTTGGGGCAATTAAAATTTCAGTGTCAGAAAAGGAATGTTCTCCGATAAAGGCACCGCCAGCCAGGACACCAAATCCGCTGTCAACGGCAATATTTTTCAGTTCCAAAAGGGCATCATCAAACTCACGATTTCCATATACCACCACGACAATGGCCAGAGAGCCCGATCCCTTGAGGGTTTTAAAATAAGCCGCCGCATCTTTTGCAACCCGCCCTGAATACACGGGTGCGCCGATGAGCACCACCTCATTGTTAAAGACCGGGGCAACCTGGTTACGAATGTCCGGCCGTGTAATATCAAAAATTTTGGGAGACTCCTGCCCAAGCCCCCTTGCGATCTCTTCGAGAACAATCCCGGTTGTGGAAGTGGGACTAAAATAAACCAATGACAGATTTTGGGTTTTCATTTTACGATTCCTCCTTGGATATCAATTAAGTCAGCTCATGATAAAAAATCACAAACGATCACATGTTTTTATTGATTACCAAAATACCATTGCAATGACAACATCCATCCGTGCAAAGCTTATTCTTTTCCACGAATATCAGGGGCAAACTTCCAAAGTGATGGCCCTGCAAAGCCCCCGGCAGTACAACCCCTTCAAACAACGAATTTAAGAGAATCAAGAAAAAGCTTGCAAAAGGTATAACAGCGTTATACTTTTTTAAAAAAATATAATGCTGTTATACAAGATGCCATTTTGACTGCTAAGGATATCAAATGACAACTGTTAAGAAGAAAAAACAGAGCCGGAATAGAAAAAAAATTCTAACCACTGCCCGCACCATTATCCTGAACCAGGGAATCGAAGCGCTTTCAGTGAGAAATCTTGCCGGCAAATCCAAACTGGCACTAAAAACCATTTACAACCTCTATGGCAACAAGGAAAATGTAATCATCGCTATTTTCGAGCAGGGGACCCGGGATATCGACAGGGCAACCATTGAGCTTCAAAATGATTTAAAAAACAACCCGTGGAAAACCGCTTATTACCAGGAATGGATTGATGCCATTGAACCCATATTTTTAAAAAACAAAGCACTGATGAAACCATCCATCATTGCCGGATTTTCTCTTAACTATCCTGGTTCAGACCAACTGGCTGCGCTGCACAACAAAAGGATTAAAAGAATTCAGGCGACACTGGAAATGGCTGCCAAAAAGAATTTGATCTGGAATGATCTTAACCTGTTTGTGTGCGCAAGGATTGCCTATCACAGCTATTTCAATGTTGTGCTGCAATGGGCCAGGGAAGAAATCGATGACAACGGATTGGTCGTAAATGGCCGGTATGCCCTGCATACCATTTTGTATACATTGATTAATGATCCGGTTCGCAGGGAAAACACATTAACCCTTCTTAGAAATCTAAAGGAAATAGAATGAATTTTGCTAAAAACATCCATAAAAATGCCTTAATTATCGATAACGCCTGTCCCATGGCCGTACTGGACCAGTTCCATGGCCATTTTATAAAAGGCGGCGTAACCGCTGTTGCGGCAACGGTCGGATACGGTATGGCCGATATTGGTACTCTTGACTTCACCATGAAAAACCTGGGCAAATGGTTTAACAAATTTCAGGACCCGGATAAAAATCTCGTCCATGTGACCTGCAAGGAGGATATCCATAAAGCCAAAAAAGAGGGAAAGCTTGGAATTATATTTCATTTTCAGGGAACCACTCCTTTTGAAGACGATATCAACACGGTTGAATTATTTTACCGGCTGGGAGTTCGTGTAGTCCAGCTGTGCTACAATGACAAGGATCTTGTCGGATGCGGATGTGCGGTTGAAAAGGACACGGGGCTGACCGAATTTGGCGGAAAGGTAATCAGCGAAATGAACCGGCTGGGAATAGTGATCGATTGCGCCCATACCGGATTTAGAACCACTCTGGATGCCATCTCAGCCTCAAAAAGCCCGGTGATCATTTCACACGGTAATGCAAAAGCTGTCTGCAACAATAACAGAAACTGCGAAGATGAATTGATAGCAGCCATTGCAAAAAACGGCGGCGTCATCGGAGTTAACGGCTTCCCCGGATTTGTTGCCCAAAAAATTTCACCGACCCTGGATGACCTTCTGGACCACGTGGACCATATGGTAAAGGTTGCCGGCCCTGAGCATGTCTGTGTGGGAATGGACTATTTTGAATACCAGGCTGGGGCTACAGACGATAACACAGCCGGTCTGGTTTACGATTTTCTCATTGATTCGGGATCATGGAATAAAAAAGAATACCCGGCACCGCCCTGGCATTATCCCAAGGGGATTGAAATGCCCGACACCTTTGAAAATCTGACGATAGGCCTGTACAATCGGGGGTATTCAGAAACTGAGATCACGGGGATCCTGGGAATAAACATCCTTCGGATATTCGATACAGTCTGGAAATAATTCAGGATTATGAATCCTCATCATAGCATTGGGCATACTCAGCCGCCATCCGGATTAGCGTGGGACTTGCCTTGACTTCTACATATGAAAATTATAGGTTCACCCTTAAGAACGTGTGCCCGGCCCGGCACACGAAAAAATATGCGGTGGACGAAAGGCCGCGGATGTTTGTGGTTAAAATCATTTGCGCTGCCGGAAAATCACGGCGTTTTAAAAATGCACTGTTATTAACAAGGCGCTCACTTTTAGAGTATGGAATACTATATGCAAAAAATCTATATCACTGCACAAGATCTGTTAGAAAGCTCTTTTAAACTGGCCCATGAAATTTATGAGGATGGCTTCCGTCCTCAGTTTATCGTTGGTATATGGAGAGGCGGAACCCCCATCGGTATTGCGGTACAAGAATATTTTGAATATAAAGGTGTCAGTACAGACCATATTTCAGTACGGACATCTTCTTATTACGGCATCAATCAACAGTCCAAAAACATTCGTGTTCATGGGTTGCACTATCTAATAGAAAACGCAAATTCAGGGGATGGGTTACTCATCGTTGACGATGTTTTTGATTCCGGGCGCAGTGTGGATGCCTTGATAAAAGAGATAAAAAAGCAATCCAGGTTAAATACACCTTCCGATATTCGTGTGGCGTGTACATGGTATAAACCGTCAATGGGTACAGTAGATATCAAACCCGATTACTATACGCACAAAAGTGATGAATGGCTTGTGTTTCCGCATGAACTTAACGGCTTGACCCAAAAAGAAATAGCCCAAGGAAAAACCGATCTTAAAAATATTTTATATCTGTTCTAATATTTTTTAAGGATTTGGCATCATGGCCCACAGGGCCATGATGCCAAATTAAAGGGTGCGTAAATCTATTTCACCCGTCTATTTTACCCGTCCTTCTTTCCAGGCCTGAATAAGCGTATCATAGTCAATGGTTTCCCCTTGGGGTTTTTCATTGGCAAGCTTGGCCTTGGGAGCACCGGGTTTGTTCAGCCAATAGGCTTCGTCCCTTTTTTTGTTTAAAAGCGGTCCCTTATCACCCTGGGCCCCGGACCGAGCAATCCGTTCCATGATCCGGTCCTGTTCTTTTGCAAGATTGTCCATGGCGGTGGATACTGTCACTTCTCCTGCAACAGCCTCACCAATATTTTGCCACCAGAGCTGGGCCAGTTTGGGATAATCTGGAACATTGGTTCCCGTAGGCGTCCAGGCAACACGGGCCGGGCTTCGATAAAATTCCACCAGACCACCAAGTTTGGGAGCCCGTTCGGTAAAGGACTTGTCCCGAATGTCGCTGTCCCGGAAGGGGGTCAGCCCCACATGGGTTTTTTTAAGGGAAGTGGTCTTGCAGGTACAAAATTGTGCAAACAGCCAGGCTGCTTTTCTACGTTCAATGGGGGTACTCTTGAGCAGGGTCCATGACCCACAATCCTGGTATCCAAGCTTCATGCCTTCTTCCCAATAGGGTCCGTGGGGAGAGGGCGCCATACGCCATTTAGGGGTTCCGTCTTCATTTACTACAGGCAAACCTTCCACAACAATGGAAGATACAAAGGAAGTGTACCAAAAAATCTGCTGGGCCACATTGCCCTTTGCAAGATAGGGCAGGGACTGGTAAAAATCCATGCCAAGGGCACCTGGAGGGGCATATTTTCTGAGCCATTCCATATATTTTCTCAGGGAATATTTGGCAGCAGGACCATTGGCTGCGCCTCCCCGACTGACACTGGAACCCACAGGGCGATTATTTTCATCCACCCGTATGCCCCATTCATCCACGGGTTTTCCATTGGGAATTCCCTTGTCACCGGCACCTGCCATGGAAAGCCAGGCATCGGTGAACCGCCACCCCAGATCCGGAGCTTTTTTCCCGTAATCCATGTGGCCGTAAATGGCGCGTCCGTCTATTTCACCCACCTGCTCACTGAAAAATTCAGCAATGTCTTCATAGGCAGACCAGTTCACCGGGACCCCCAGTTCATATCCATAGATTTTTTTAAACTGCGCCTTGAAATCCTCACGGGTAAACCAGTCATAGCGGAACCAGTAGAGATTGGCAAACTGCTGGTCGGGAAGCTGATACAATTTTCCGTCGGGTCCGGTGGTAAAAGATTTTCCCATGAAATCATCGATGTCCAGGGTGGGAAGGGTAACATCCTTTCCCTGACCTGCCATCCAGTCGGTGAGGTTAACCACATGACCGTATCGAGAATGGGTGCCGATGAGATCTGAATCATTAATATAGGCATCAAACACATTTTTGCCCGACTGCATCTGGATCTGGAGTTTCTCAATAACATCTCCTTCCTGGATCAGATCATGGGTGACCTTGATGCCGGTGATCTCTTCAAAGGCCTTGGCAAGCACCTTGGATTCATATTCATGGGTGGGAATGGTCTCGGAAACCACCTTGATTGCCATTCCCTTATAAGGGGCAGCCGCCTTTATGAACCACTCCATTTCCTTTATCTGCTGCTGTTTTGACAAGGTGGAGGGTTGAAACTCCGCATCAATCCAGCGTTTTGCAGCAGTAATATCTGCCCATGCCGAACCTAGGCAGAAGGTGAACAAAACCACAGAAACAATTACCGGAATCCATCTGGCCGGTATTTTCCCTAACCTTTTTTCCATTATATGATCTCCTATACAGGGCCTTGAATAAGGGGTGTCCTATGACGATTCCACTGGTGTGAAGGCCGTTAACACCCATGGAACCCCATTCTGATATCTATAAAATTTTATGCCCAGCGCATGACAAGTCCCATCCAAACCAGAGAAAAGGCAAATGCAATCCACAGGCTCAGACTGGTCAATCCCAGCCAGGCAAGATGAATGTATGCACTGCTTAAAAGACCGATAAAAAGCCGGTCCCCCCGGGTGGTTGCAATGGGCAGCAACCCTTTGCGTTTGATGCAGGGGGAAACCACCTGCCAGATGGTCATCGCTGTCAGCAGTAAGGCTATGGTAATAAAAAAAATTGTTGTGGGCATGGTCCATGCCATCCATTCCAGTGTCATTTGTTCCTCCTAAACTCTACCCATGGCAAAGCCCTTTGCCATGTGATTTCTAACAAACCAGATAACCAGGGCACCAGGGACGATGGTCAGAATACCGGCAGCGGAAAGCAACCCCCAATCAAGGCCCGAGGCGCTCACGGTGCGAGTCATGATAGCAGCAATGGGTTTTGCCGCCGTTGTGGTCAAGGTCCTGGCAAACAGCAGTTCCACCCAGGAAAACATGAAACAAAAAAATGCGGTTACCCCGACACCGGAGCGGATCAAGGGAATAAAAATCGTGATAAAAAACCTGGGAAAGGAATACCCATCAATATAGGCGGTCTCGTCGATTTCCTTGGAAACCCCAGACATGAATCCTTCCAGAATCCACACGGCCAGGGGCACATTAAACAGGCAATGGGCCAGGGCAACGGCCAGGTGTGTGTCGATGAGCCCTATGGTGGAATACAGCTGAAAAAAGGGAAGCAAAAAAACCGCAGCTGGCGCCATGCGATTGGTCAAAAGCCAGAAAAACATCTGACCGTCGCCGATGAACCGATACCGGGAAAAGGCATAGGCAGCCGGCAATGCCGTGACAAGAGAGATGGCCGTATTCATGGTCACATAGATCATCGAATTGATATACCCTGAATACCAGGAAGAATCCGAAAAAATCTTCATATAATTTTCAAAGGTCAGATGCCGGGGATAAAGGGAAAATACGCTGAGAATATCCGCGTTGGTCCGCAGGGACATGTTGAGCATCCAATAAATGGGCAGCATGAGCAGGACAAAATAACCTATCAAAAAAATGGTTCTTTTTTTCATTGGGCATCTCCTTTCCCCACATTTTGCAGTGCCTGGTAAAACAGCCAGCAAAACAGCAGGATAATAAAGAAATAAATCAGAGAAAATGCAGCGGCAGGTCCCAGATCAAACTGGCCCACGGCTACCTTGACAAGGTAGATGGATAAGAAGGTGGTGGTGTTGCCCGGTCCCCCTCCGGTGAGTACAAAGACTTCGGCATAGATGAGAAAGCTGTCCATGAATCTAAGCAGCAGTGCAATGGTCAACACCCCCCTCATTTTAGGCAATTGAATGTATTTAAAGACGGCCCAGCCAGAGGCCCCGTCAATGCGGGCGGCCTGGAAATAGGCCTCGGGAATGGCCCGAAGTCCGGCATAGGCCAGCAGTGCGACCAAGGGTGTCCAATGCCACACTTCCATGAGCATCACGGTGATCCAGGCATCCGTCGGGCTTGCCGTGTGATCAAAAGCAATCCCCAGGCTGTTGATCCCGGCACCGAACAACCCGATATCCGGGCGGGTAAAAATCATCCAGATGGTGCCGATGACATTCCAGGGGATGAGCAGGGGCAAGGCCAACAGCACCAGACTCAAGGAGGCACCCCACCCTTTTTTAGGCATGGCCAGGGCAATAATGACCCCCAGGGGCATCTCAATGAGCAGGACCAACCCTGAAAAAATAAACTGGCGTATCAGGGCCTCGTGAAGACGCTTGTCATGGAGCACCTCCACGAACCATTCTGTCCCGACATATACCCGCTGTCCCGGACCGAAAATATCCTGGAGAGAATAGTTCACCACGGTCATCAAGGGAATAATGGCGCTGAATGCCACAATGATAAACACCGGCAGTACCAGAAACCAGGCCTTATTGTCTTCCCACTTTTCCATAGGGTTTCCCCCTCCTTTTAGGTTAACAGCAGATCATTACTGAACAGTCGAATCCAGTCGATCGGAAATTTGAGCCATACTTCTTGCTGGGGGATGGGATGCCCTTCTGGAATCCTTGCACACAACAGATGATCCCCTAAAATAGCCGTTAAAATTTTGAAACTGCCCTGGTCATCCACGGATTTAATCCGGGCTCGAACCCCTTTATCCACAGCCGTGTCATGGACTTCAAGGTAAAGCGGACGGATACCCAGCTTCAGATCACCCTTGGCCTTTGCGGCCAGACCGGCTAAGTTTTCTCCCAGAAAAATGGCCGCATCTCCCACCCGGGCACTTTGAGCGTCCAGGGTAATGGGAAGAAAGTTCATACCGGGGCTGCCGATGAAATACCCCACAAAGGTATGACTCGGATTTTCAAACAACTCCTGGGGAGTTCCGATCTGGACAATTTGACCCTCATACATCACGATAACCTGATCCGCAAAGGTGAGCGCCTCCACCTGATCGTGGGTAACATAGACAAAGGTCAGCTTTAATTGTTCGTGTATTTCCTTGAGCTTGCACCGAAGCTCCCATTTAAGATTGGGATCGATCACGGTCAAGGGCTCATCAAAAAGAATGGCGGCAACATCCCTTCGAACTATCCCCCGTCCTAGAGAAATCTTTTGTTTAGCATCGGCGGCAAGCCCTGCTGCCCGTTTTGCCAAAAAGGGGGTAAGGTCCAGAATATCGGCCACCTCAGTCACCCTTGACCGTACATCGGCTTCGTTAAACCCCCGGTTCCGCAGGGGAAATGCCAGGTTGTTAAAAACCGACATGGTGTCATAAAGCACCGGAAACTGAAACACCTGGGCAATGTTGCGTTTTTCAGGCGCCAGGCCCGTCACGTCCTTGTCATCAAACAAAACCTGGCCCTGGCTGGGCGTAAGAAGTCCTGAAATCACATTAAGCAGGGTGGTTTTTCCACAGCCCGAAGGACCGAGCAGGGCATAGGCCCCCCCATCCTGCCACACATTGTGGATTCGCTTGAGTGCATAGTCTGTGGGTTTTTTTGGATTGACCCCATAGGCGTGGGCAATTTCTTTTAATTCAATCTTGGCCATAATTCTTCCTTTTTTAAAACGATTGTCCCATTCCCTTGGTGTCGGGTGCGAGCACCAAATCTCCAGACGAGGAAAAAACAAAAAAACTTTCAGGGTTAACGTATACCATTGCCTCGGACCCGATCCTGGCCGAACGAATCCCCACCTCCTGGACCACCAGTCGATCGCCGGAAAAATCAACATGGACAAAGGTTTCAGACCCGTTGATCTCGGCAAGCATCACCGTGGATTTTAATTGAATGTCCCCGCTGCTTTGAAATTCCAGGAAAAGATTGTTGGACCTGACTCCCAGAATATAATCTCCCGGAGTGAGTGCTGTCAGATGCCCTTTAAGCGGCACAACAAGACCTGATTTCAAGACAGCAGCCTTCCCATCCACCCGGCAGCCGAGGGTGTTGATGGGGGGGTCTGAAAATACCTCTGCCACCTTCATGGTTGAAGGGTTTCGGTATACCTGGGTTGTGTCTCCTGTCTGGAGAATTTGTCCCTGGTCCATTACAACTATTCTTCCCCCAAATTTCAAAGCCTCCCCGGGTTCTGTGGTGGTATAAACCACCATGGCATCCCGGTGGTTAAAAATCTCCTGGAGTTCTGTCTGCAGTTCTTCTCGCAATTTATAATCAAGGTTGACCAGGGGTTCGTCCAGCAGCAACAGGTTGGTATCCTTGACAAGGGCCCTGGCAATGGCAGTCCGCTGCTGTTGGCCACCGGAAAGTTGTGCCGGCAATTTGTCAAGCAGTTCGGTGAGGTGAAGGACTTTTGCCACCTCACCCACCCTTTTTTTTATTTTATCCCGGGGCATTCGCGCAACCTTCAAGGGAGAGGCAATATTATTAAAAATCGTAAACGAAGGATAATTAATGAATTGCTGGTATACCATGGCGATATTTCGTTTTCTCACCGGCACCCCTGTAATCTCCTTGCCGTCCAGAATAAGGGCCCCACTGGTGGGGCGGTCCAGTCCTGCCAGGATGCGCAAAAGCGAGGTTTTCCCGGCCAGGGTCCGGCCGAGCACAACGGTTTTGGACCCGGATTCAATGTCCAGATTAATATTAGACAGGTGAACCTCACCGTCCAGGGTCTTGTGGATGTTTTGAAGGGATAATCCCATTGTCTGTCTCCAAAAATTACTATTCCAAGGCATTCATTACTATTGTTAAGGGAAAACCAGGTGCGGTTATCCCGAATCCACCCAGCCCAGGGTTCGTTCCACCGCCTTTTCCCATCCGGCGCATACTTTACAGCGAACCTGTTCATCCATGTTGGGTTTCAAGATCGAATGAACCGCCCATTTTAATTTGAGTTCCCGGGTTCCTGACCAGAACCCCACGGCAAGGCCTGCTGCATAGGCCGCTCCTAGAGAGGTTGTCTCAGCCACCTTCGGGCGAATGACCGGAACATTCAAAAGATCTGCCTGAAATTGCATGAGAAGCGTGTTGTGAATCATCCCCCCATCCACCTTAAGTGTTGTCAGGGGAACACCGGAATCAAGATTCATGGCGTTCACAATGTCCCGGGTCTGGAAGGCGGTGGCCTCCAATACGGCCCGGGCGATATGGGACTTGTTGGCATACCGGGTCAGCCCGGCAATGATCCCCCTTGCATCCGGCCGCCAATAGGGGGCAAAGAGCCCTGAAAAAGCCGGGACACAATAAACATCCCCATTGTCAGCCACAAGGGAGGCCAAGGCCTCTATTTGAGACGCTGTTTCAATGAGCCCCAAATTATCTCTGACCCACTGAACAAGGGAACCGGCATTGGCAATGGACCCTTCAAGAGCATAAACCGGCAGCTCTTTTCCCAGCTGATACCCAAGGGTGGAAATGAGACCATGGGTCGACGCCATGGGAGCTGTGCCCGTATTTAAAAGAAGAAAGCAGCCGGTGCCATAGGTGTTTTTCGCCTCCCCCGGCTCAAAACAGGCCTGGCCGAACAAGGCCGCCTGCTGGTCACCCAGAGCGGCACACACCGGCACACAGGCCCCCATGGGCCCGTCAGCGGATGTGACGCCCCAAATCTCAGGGTCCGATGAAGGAACAATTCTGGGAAGCCCTGAATCCGGGATGCCCAAAATAGACAAAATCTCTGGGTCCCAGGACAAAGAATGAATGTCCATGAGCAGGGTACGGCTGGCATTGGTCACATCCGTGACATGGACACCGCCGTCGGGGCCTCCGGTAAGATTCCAGATTACCCAGGTCTCCATGGTTCCGAACAGGGCATCTCCCTTCTGAGCCGCTCGTTTTGCCGCGGGTACCTGGTCGAGTATCCATTTGATCTTTGGGCCTGAAAAATAAGTGGCAACGGGAAGTCCTGTGGTTTTTCTGAACCGGTCCTGCCCCCCGTCTCTGATGAGCTCCCGGCAGATATCATGGGTTCTTGCACACTGCCAGACCACTGCGTTATGAAAGGGGCGCCCTGTTTTTTTGTCCCACACCACAACGGTTTCCCTTTGGTTGGTCACTCCCAGGGCCTTGATGCGGCTCCCAGGGATTCCTGTTTTTTCAAGGGTGTTCTGGATGACCTCCCGGGTGTTGTCCCAGATCTCCATGGGATCATGTTCCACCCAGCCAGGTTTCGCAAAAATCTGTCGATGTTCCTTCTGGTCAAAATCGACAATGTTCCCGTCATGATCAAAAATAATGAACCGGGTACTTGTGGTTCCCTGATCAACAGCGCCTATATATTCTATCATTGAAATCCTCCTCAACAGTCGGCCATGAAAAAAGCCCATGACATGATACCGCCGAAACAACCACGGTATTTTTTATAACTCATGCTATTTTTTCTTATCACTTTCTTTTAAATTTTTTACGATCTCTGGCACTGACAACCGGAACCGGAGAATGCCGGAACACCTTTTCAGCAGAACTGCCAAACAAAAATCGCGCAAGATTTCCCCGGCCTTTGTTGGCCATCACTACCAGATCAATATCTTGAGTTTCAATTGTTTTCAAAATCTGATCTGCAGGAATCCCCACATCAACTTTAAACTCCAGATTTAATTGCTCTGAGGGAAAATGTTCCCTTATCAATTCATTTAGCCATTCCAGCCTGCCTTCTTTGAGTTCCCGGGTTTCTTTCTCGTCAAGAACTGGGGTCTGGGCGTACATGCTGACCGTTGACATTGAATAATAATTGCTCTCATTAATAACATTATACACCAGGATCTTTGTGTCTGAGGCCTTTGCCAGTTCAACCGCATATTCCAATACCATCAGCGAGTATTCTGAAAAATCAATGCAGGCCATAATTTTATGTATTTTTTTATCCATCTCACCACTCCATATATAGGTTTATTTATGAATAATCAGATTCCAGATCTTTGTCAGGCTTCATGGTGAAAAATTTCAAAAATCCCTCCATGGTGATCCAAATCGCCAGGGCAAGGGTCAACCCGTTTACTACGGAAAGCAGCATATGATTGCTGGCCCCAAAAAGGGTTTGATTCAACACCAGTGCCCAGATGGTCATAACCATCATGAATACCGCAGGAATACCGGCAACAACCCATTTATACCCCCCCTTGGATTTCAAATAGAGGGTAATAATGATGAGGGCAAGGCCTGCCAGGGTCTGATTAACAGCACCAAACAAGGGCCAGAGCTTTAAAGCCCCTTTCCCGCCGGCACCGGTTGCAAAGGCCAGGGCCAAGGCACTTGCAACAGCAATAAAAGTGGCCGTATACTTACCCGTGAGAAAATTTAATTTAAACCCCCCAAAAAGCTCTGCAACAATATACCGCTGGATCCGTGTGGCGGTATCCAGGGTGGTCCCGGCAAAGGAGGCCACAAAAACCCCCATGATTGCAACGGCAGCGCTTTCAGGCAATCCAGTGGCCGTAATCATATTGGCAGCCCCGTTTACAAAAGCAGCAATTTTGGACCCCAGGCCGGCAGCAGCGGCCCAGGAAGAATAATGGGTGGTCCAGGCAGCTACCCCCATGAGGGTTTCACCGGATTTGGTCACATATCCCATACCGATTCCGGCAGAGACGGCAATGATCACCAATGTGGCAAGGGCACCTTCCATGAGCATGGAGCCATATCCCACAAACAAAGAATCGTCTTCGGCCCGAACCTGTTTGGAAGAGGTGCCAGAAGAGACCAAAGAATGGAACCCTGAAATAGCCCCGCAGGCAATGGTAATAAACAAAAAGGGCCACATGGGCGGTGCGTCGGCAGGATTCATCTGAACAGCCGGTGCCACTATATTAAGATTCCCGCCAAAGGCGGAAAAAATCACGCCCAAAACCAACAGGGCCATGGCAATCAGCAATTGATGGGAGTTGATAAAATCCCGGGGTTGGAGCAAGGTGGTCACTGGAAGTGTGGAGGCAATAAAAGCATAGATCAACAAAATAATCGTCCAGACACCCGTGGCCGGTATACCTGCAATCATGGGCATTTCAAAAGGAATATAAACGCCTATAAAGACCGTGGCATACATGACCACCACGGCAATAATAGACCAGGTCATAACACTCTTGCCCTGTTTATAAACGGCATGACCAAGATAAACGGCAATGGCAACCTCACACCAGACCGGGAATACTGATGCCGGATACATGGCAAAGACCACGGCAATGACCAGGCCAAAAACAGCAATCACAATCCAGAGCTCTAAAAACACGATCAAAAAAAACAGGAACCGGGTCCTATTGTTCACATATTTGGAGGTATATTCGGCAATGGATTTGCCCTGATTTCTCATGGAGATGATCAACGCACCAAAATCGTGCACCGCCCCCATGAAAATACTGCCGAAAAATACCCAGATGAGGGCCGGCACCCATCCCCATATAATGGCCACGGCAGGACCGACAATGGGTCCTGTTCCGGCAATGGAGGTAAAATGATGCCCGAAAATAACTTCTTTTTTGGTCGGCACATAATCCACCCCATCTTCCATACTAACAGCAGGTGCACTATTTGCCTGGGATAGCTTGAAAATTTTCTGCCCGATAAATTTTCCATAGAGATTATACATCAGTATATAACCAATAAACGCAACAATCATGATGATTAACGCACTCATTTAACTTCCCTCCTTAAATTTGATGTGTAAAAAAATAAACCCAATCAAACCACTGTGTTAATCGATACATCAGCAATTGCCATGCCATTTTATTTTAAAAGAAGGAAAGGCTTCGCCGTCAGGCGAACACACCATTTTAAACTTAAAAAAAAATCAATATTCATCCAACACCCTGAACAAAAATCTAGCACCTTGGAAAAAAAGCTGACACCGCTTACAAAAAATTATTTACATGCATCCGCCCTCGGGCTTTCATTGGATTCTCTTGACAAAAAGCGTCTTCCTATCATATTGATACAATTTTTAATTATATAAAACTCGATTTGTTTGTAACGGCCTGACAAAGGTATCATTTTTATGAAAATAAACTGTATTCTGATCGATGATGAACAGCCGGCAAGAGAAGAGCTTGCTTACCTGCTCTCAAAATATAGCGAAATTGAAATAATCGCTCAGGAGAGTTCTGCATCCAGGGCCGTAAAATCCATAAAATTGCACACCCCTGATTTTATTTTTCTTGATATCCAAATGCCCGGCAAAAGCGGGTTTGATGTTGTCACGCAAATAAGAGACATGACAAATCCACCGCTTATTATTTTTATTACCGCATACGACCAGTATGCAGTGGATGCATTTGAAAAAAATGCCGTTGATTACATCATGAAGCCTTTTTCCCAGAGCCGTCTTGAAAAAAGTTTAAACAGGGTAAAAAAGATACTTTACCAGACAAAGAAAAATCTGATTCAAAAAGAACTCACACATTTAATTGAAAAAACAGCGGGTATAAAAAAAGCAAAACGGATTTCCGTTGAGCACAAGGGAAGAATCCTTCTTTTAGATTCTGGTGATATTGTTTTTTGCCGTTACCACGACAAAAAAATTTTTATTCATACACAAATAAAAAATTATACACTTTACGGAATCAATACCCTGGATAACCTTGAACAGCATCTGGATTCTGGTGCTTTTTTCAGAAGCCACCGCAATACCGTCCTGAATTTGGATTATATCAAAGAATTCAGCCCCTGGTTTCATGGAAAATACAGCCTCGTCATGCGAGACAGCGAACAAACCGAGCTTGTCGTAACCCGGGACAGGGTAAAGATGTTCAGACATCTCCTGGGAATATAGACATTGCTGGATACCATATTAATATTAAATCTGGTCAAACATGCCGGTTTTATTGTTGCAGCCGCCTTCATTCTTCTAGCAATTTATCCGGTTCAAAGGTTTGGGACAAAAAACAAATCCTACCTGAACAAAATTTTCCTGATGTGTTTTTTTGGTTTTTTTGGCATTCTGGGAACCTATAGCGGCAACCAAATTTTTGATTCCTTTGCCAATCTTCGCGCCATGTCCATCATTACCGCAGGGCTCTATGGTGGGCCGCTTGTGGGTTCAGGCGCAGGCCTGATTGCAGGACTGCACC
This sequence comes from Desulfoconvexum algidum, assembly GCF_055382125.1. Taxonomy (NCBI): domain Bacteria; kingdom Pseudomonadati; phylum Thermodesulfobacteriota; class Desulfobacteria; order Desulfobacterales; family Desulfobacteraceae; genus Desulfoconvexum; species Desulfoconvexum algidum. The sequence goes on from NZ_AP042394.1 coordinate 3,903,333, forward strand.
GCATTATTATTGATCCATGGGGGTTTAGCACACTCCCCTGTGCCCTGGCAACCCTCTTTGAAGGCGTCTTTGCAGGCTTTTTATCCCTGAAATTTGGGCGATTTAACCGGGACTGGGAGATTGCTGCGGTCATTTGTTTTATCGGGGAAGGCATTCATATGGGCATGGTGCTTACCATGAGCCGCCCCTATTCAGACGCGGTGGCGCTGGTGAGAATCATTGCAGTACCCATGATGTTTATAAATCCCATAGGTGCGGCCCTGTTTATCCATTTGATAAAGGTCTTGTTCGAGCGAAGAGAAGAAATGGAATCCATTCAGGCCCAGAATGTCCTGACAATTGCAACACAAACGGTTGGCCATTTTCGGGCCGGACTGAATATGGCATCTGCTAAAAAAACGGCAGAAATCATTTATAGCCGACTATCAGTGGCAGCAGTTGCCATTACAGACAATCATATTGTTCTTGCCCATGTCGGCGCCGGGGATGATCATCATCTTGCCGGGGAAAAAATACGTACCGTGGCCACCCGTAATGTGCTTTTAAGTGGCAGTTCAATTTTCCACACCAGTCAAAAACACATTGGCTGCAATGTTTCAACCTGTCCTTTCAACTCGGCCATTATTGTTCCCCTTAAAAAAAAGAAACATATTATCGGCACCTTAAAATTATACGGGTCAAAGGACATTGCCCTGGACAAGATAAAATTAAAAATCGCCCAGGGCCTGACAGAGTTATTTTCTAACCAATTCGAACTAGAAGATATCCAGACAAAGGAAAGCCTTTTGACCCGTACCAAAATAAGGCATCTACAAGCCCAGATAAATCCTCATTTTCTGTTTAATTCCTTGAACACCATTGCCTGCTTTTGCAGGACAAACCCTCAAAAAGCCAGGGACCTGATACTTGACCTGTCCTCCTACATGAGAAAAAATTTAGATTCCAGCCGTGGCTTTGTTAATCTCGCAGATGAACTCAAACAAATCAAATCCTATCTGGCCATTGAAAAAGCACGGTTTGGAGACCGCATTAATGTCACCATTGATGTGAAAAAAGGGTGTGAATCCTGGCCGATCCCCCCTCTGATTATCCAGCCCCTGGTGGAAAATTCCATAAAACATGGAATCTTAAGCAATGAAGATGGCGGCAAGGTTGAAATTAAAATTTTTAAGAAGAACAACATGCTTGAAGTGTCCATTACAGATGATGGTGCCGGTATGCTGCCAGAGCAGATAAACGCGGTCTTCCTCATAAAGGATATGGAATCTCAGAAAGAAGGGGTCGGGCTGATCAATACAAATCTGAGGCTGGAACAAATTTATGGCCCCCAGCACAGGCTCACCATAAAAAGTGATCCGGGAAAAGGGACGTTTATCGCTTTCAAAATCCCAAAGATTTCATTTAAAACCTGAGGTTTGGTTCATTTCAATCCGCCACAAATACAGTTCAGACCCATAAAACACCCCTCCACTCCAATAGCCTTGTTGTACAAAAAACTTTCTTGATAAAAAAGGACAATTTGTTTTCGTTTTATTACTTTTAATTTTTTATCATATAAGGAGACGATACATGAGTGCATTGATTATCATGGTAGTCGCGTTTATCGGTTATATTTTAATGTATAACCTGTATGGCAAATTTATCGGACAGAAAATTTTCAAATTATCCAAGGCCGCAACGGTTCCCGCTGTGGGAATGGAAGATGGTGTGGATTATGTGCCGACCAAAAAAGAAATTATTTTTGGTCACCATTTTACCTCCATTGCCGGAACCGGCCCCATTGTGGGACCGGCTGTCGCCATTATCTGGGGATGGGTTCCCGCACTCATCTGGGTGTTTTTCGGCAGTATTTTCATGGGGGCGGTGCATGATTTCGGCGCCTTGATTATTTCCATGAGAAACCAGGGCAAATCCATTGCCGATTATACCGCCAAATACGTGAACAGCCGCACCCGGTTTTTCTTTTTCCTCATTGTATTTTTAGAGCTCTGGATTGTGATCGCTATTTTCGGACTGGTCATTGCCGTTGTGTTTGCCATGTATCCGGCATCGGTATTCCCGGTCTGGTGTGAGGTTGCCATTGCGGTTTACCTGGGCCATGCCATTTACAAACAGGGCAAGAGTGTCATGACCTGGTCCATTATTGCCGTGGTGGCCATGTATGCCACGGTTTTCATCGGTGTCTATATCCCCATTGAAATGCCTAGTATTGCAGGCATTCCCGCAACCGGTGTCTGGACCATTATTCTGTTGATCTATGCATTTATCGCCTCCACCCTCCCGGTTACCACCTTGCTTCAGCCCAGGGATTTTATCAACTCCCACCAGCTGCTGATTGCCATGGGATTGTTGATTTTAGGGGTTATTTTTTCTGCCTTTGGCGGAAATCTTCATATTGTGGCACCAGCGGTTCAGATGAATCCTGTCGATGCACCGCCCATGTGGCCCTTTTTGTTTATTACCATTGCCTGCGGCGCTATTTCAGGATTTCACTCCCTGGTTTCTTCGGGGACCTCTTCCAAACAGGTCAGAGGCGAAGACGATTCTTTGTTTGTAGGATATGGTTCCATGCTCATGGAAGGCGCTTTGGCAACATTGGTCATCATTGCCGTGTCTGCCGGAATTGGCATGGGATATGTGACCAAATCAGGTGAAACACTCATGGGTGTTGCTGCCTGGACCACCCATTATTCTTCCTGGGCGGCCGCAGCAGGGCTCGGATCCAAAATTGCAGCCTTTGTAAACGGTGCGGCCAATATGATTACGGCCACAGGAATTCCCAACAGCGCAGCTGTTGCAATCATGGGGGTTTTCGTAGCTTCCTTTGCCGGCACCACCCTGGACACGGCCACCCGTATTCAGCGGTATATTGTATCTGAACTTTTCTCTGAATTTAAAATGGATTTTCTCACCGGCAAATATGTGGCCACCTTCATTGCCGTTGCAACAGCACTGGCCTTGGCCTTTGCAACCGGTGCCGGCGGAAAGGGTGCGCTAAAACTCTGGCCTCTGTTTGGTGCGGTCAATCAAACCCTAGCGGGCCTTGCGTTGATCATCATTGCGGTGTATCTTAAAACCAAGGGCGGTTATAAATGGTTGGTTGCTGGTATTCCCGCAGTATTCATGATATTGATGACCATATGGGCGCTTGTGCTGAATCAGACCAAATTTGGTGCCAGCCATAATATGCTGCTCCAGGTGGTAAACGCCATTACATTGCTCCTGGCGATCTGGATTGCCGTGGAGGGATTTATAAAAATTGTGAGCATTAAATCTGAAACACAGGAATAAATTAAAGGTTTATGGGGAGAGTCTTTTCTCCCCATAAACCCTCCGAGTTGATATGCAAAAAATACTGAACAAACAATACTGGAGGATGATTATTCCGGCAGGTTGCCTTTTCCTGATTTTCGGACTGGCAAGACAATTAAATCTAATTCATGCAGGTCAGTTTGCCATACCAGGTGTCCTGCATGCAGCTGTGTTTGTTTTGTCTGCAATCACGGCCATTGCCGGCCCCCTTTTTTTGAGAACCCTGTTTGCCCATTCCATGAGAAACGAGACCGAGGCAACTGCCCAAAAATTTCTGGTGTTTCAAAAAACTAATTTATGGATTTCTCAAATGACACCCTATTTGGCTTTTATTGCAGTTTTCTGTGATTTTCCCAGATTTTATGGGGGTGCCATTGTATTGATGGCCCTGTATGCGGTATATTATTTTTTTCCGTCTGAAAAACGGATCTCTTTTGACCAAAAAATATTCAGGGTAAAATGAAAAAATCCAAAACCCAATTTCTTTCTCTTCTGGAACGGGTGAAAAACCGTCTTGTCGATTATTGGCAGATAGCCGATGAAGTGGCCAGAAGCAAAGCCGTCGGCACCATAGAAGCTGAGTTGGAGGAATTGGAATATATCTTTGCCTTGCTGGTGCAGGGCACCTTCATTGGAATGCCATCTCCACCGGTACAGATCTGCATGGACCTTCTTCCCATGATGGAAAAAGATTTGATTTTATTGCTTGAACGGGTGGACACGGCCAATGAACCCTTGTCCAGACTATTTTCTGTATTCGATATATCCTAGGGGAAACACATGGCCAAACTTCAAACATTATTTTTTTTAGGCAAGGGGGGTACCGGAAAATCCACTGCCTCTGCACTGTTGTCTCTTGTGCTGATGGAGCAGGGGAAAAAAGTGCTTCTGGCCTCCTTTGATGATGCCCACAACCAGTCTGATATTTTTGAGACGCGGTTTTCCGATAAAGCCTGCACACTTGAGCCCTGCCTTGAAGTTCTCCAAATTGACCGGAACAAAGAGATCAAGCGATATTTAAAAAAAACAGCCCAGAACGTTAAAAGCAGTTATGCATACCTGACAGCCTTTAATCTGGATAATTATTTTGACATTTTAAAATTTTCTCCCGGTATGGAGGAATATGCCCTGGTGACAGCCTTCATGGGCCTTCAAACCAAATATAAAAATTATGATTATTTGATCATTGATATGCCGCCCACGGCCCTGTCATTAAGATTTTTTAACCTGCCGACCCTGTCATTGACCTGGATTGATCAGCTTGAAAAATTACGTCTGGATATTTACGAGCGAAAACAAATTGTGTCGAGAATTAAATTTGCAGGCAAAGAATTTGAGCGGGATAAAGTGTTGTCCAGAATCCGGGAAATCAAATCCGATTACCTGATTCTCAAAGATATTTTTGAAGACCCACAAAAATCAACCTTATTGGCTGTTTTTAACAGGGATGTGCTGTCGGTGGCGGAAACACGCCGTATCATTGAACAGCTCAATTCTTTGAATATCCATCTAAAGGGAGTGATTTGCAATGACAGAATGGAAGAAGGCGTCAATGGAAAACAGATTCAAAATGAATTTTCACCCCTTCCGGTTCAAAAAATTCCATATTGTGCTTCTTCCTTGATCGGAATGGATGCGTTAAAACAGCACATCGATTCTTGTCATGTAACCTTTGATGTGATTTTAAATGAGAACTAACCGTCTTCCCTATTTTTTACTTTTCATCGTTTCTGTCGTGTGGATACTCTTTTTTCCCTATTTTCAACAAGACTTTCTCACACAATTTTATTATATGCCCTTTCTTGGAGTAATTGCTGCCACAGTTGCCAACACAACACCTGCTGCTGCCGGCATCGTTTATTTTCCCATATTGACCCGGTTGGAAATAGATCCGACCACCGCCGTTCAATTCAGTCTGATCATTCAGGCATATGGGATGGGGCTTGGAACTTTCAGATGGTTTCTTACCAGCAAAAAACTGTTTATTAAAAATGTATTGCCCGTCTGTCTGCTGGGGGGTACTGCCGGTATCACCATCAGTATTGTCTTCCTTCCCATTGACAATCCGGAATTATTGACCTTGATATTCAACTGCATTGCCTTTGCGTGCACCCAAATTATTTTTTTCTCAATTCTTTTCAAGCGAAAATATCCGAAATTACATATTGATTTGACCATTGGCAACACCACAATTCTGCTGGTCTTTTCTTTTATAGGCGGCCTTCTTTCAGGTTGGATCGGATTCGGTATTGATACAATGTTTTACTTTATTTTGACGGTCATTTTTAAAATCAATCCTGCCGCTTCTATCGTTACCAGTATTTCTCTTATGGCAGCCCTGTCTGCGGTAGGGACATTGCTAAATTTTTTTTTTCACGAGGTACCGCTTTCTTTATGGTATTCTGCTGTCCCCGGCGTCACCATCGCCGGCCTGTTTCTGGCGGCATACTTTGCTGTTAAAATCGGGGCCAAAAATGTACTGATACTGTTTACTTTTTTTTTAAGTGTCGACTTTTTAATGGGGTTATGGACACAAAATTCCATACCCATGAGCCAAACGATCCGAATGATTATAACCTATAGCCTTATTGTCTATTTACTGTTTATCCATATAAAAATATTCAAACAAAGTTACAATGAAATTTATTCAGATCTGGGTGAATTTAAATCCGGATGATCTTTACAATAAACATTTGCCTGCCTGGGCCTGTATGGCCGTAATCACAACCGTATTGACAATGTCCGGAATGGTGCATCCCCGACTTAAGTCATTGATGGGTTTGTTCAGGCCCTGAAGTATGGGGCCGATGGCTACTGATTTTTCCGAAGCCCGCTGAACCGCCTTGTAGGTATTATTTCCCGTGTTCAGATCCGGAAAAATAAACACCGTGGCCCTGCCGGCCACTTTAGAGTCGGGCAGTTTTGTCTTGGCCACAGAAGGATCAATGGCGGCATCGTACTGGATGGGACCTTCAAGCAGTAAAGATGGGTCCATTTCTTTGGCAATTTTGGTTGCCTTGATCACCTTATCCACATCCACGCCGGTTCCTGAAGCGCCGGTGGCATAGGAAAGCATGGCAACCCGTGGCTCAATACCGAAAACCAGGGCCGTTTTTGCCGAAGTAATGGCAATTTCAGCCAATTGTTCGGCCGTCGGATTCGGGTTCACCGCACAGTCACCGAACACCAGCACCCGGTCCTTGAGACACATGAGAAATACCGAGGACACAATGGCGGCCCCGGGACGTGTCTTTATGATCTGAAATCCCGGTAAAATGGTGTGGGCCGTGGTGTTGATGGAACCCGATACCAGACCGTCGGCATCCCCCTTGTGTACCATCATGGTCCCGAAATAGATGGGGTCCATCATGGTATCCCTTGCCATGTCCATGGTAACCCCTTTTGTCTTTCTCAGCTCGTAAAAGGTTGCAGCATAATCTTCTAAAAGATGGCTATTCTCCGGCTGTATGATCTTTGCCCCGGAAAGATGCAGCCCCAGTTCCTGGATTTTCTGATGGATGGATTCCTTTTTTCCCAGCAGGGTGATGTCGCAAACCGAACGGCGCAGCAAAATATCAGCAGCGCGCAGGATTCTTTCCCCGATGCCTTCGGGTAAAACAATATGCTGCCGGTTCTTCTTTGCCGTTTCAATGAGGCCATACTCAAACATCTGGGGGGTAATCTTGAGAGATTTTCTCGCGGCCAGTTTCTTTCTGAACTCTTGCGTATCCACATGGGCCTCAAAGGTGCCAAGGGCCAAGGCGATCCTTTTGGGATTTTCAGGGGAAATTCTGCCGTGAAGTACGTTCAATGCCAGGGCCGTCGAATCGATGGCCTCTCCTGTCTGAATAATAGGCAAAAGCCCCCCTTTCCACCCTTCAATCAGCCGCATAATCGTATCGGGCATCCGTATCCCCCCGGTGATCAGGATACCTGAAATATCGGGATAGGAGGCGGAATAACGGGAGGCAAGGCTGGTCAAAACGATGCTCGACCGATCCCCTGGGCTCACCACCAGGCTGTCCTTTTTGATATGGTTGAGAAGATTGGGGGCCAGCATGGCGGCAACAATGTAGTCTGAAACCTGATTGTCCATGGCTTCCCTGCCATATAAAATTTTGGCATCAAAATGTTTTTGAACATCCCGAAGAGTGGGTCGGCTCAGGCTATAAAGTTCCGGAATCGCGTAGGCCAGGCAATCCGATCGGTGAATAGCCTGTTTAAGGGTTGTCTCCAACGCCTCCCGGCAAAGGGGATCCACACGATTGACAATGATCCCCAAAACGTCTACCCCTTTATGTTCAAGGCTTTCGATGGACAGTTGGTTGGAGCTGACCACCTCATCAATTCCTTTGTGAAAACCGTTTGAAACCACAATGGCCGGACTGCCGAGGACAGCCATTATGTCCGCATTGATATCAAATTCAAAGGCTTCATTGCCCGCCGCAAAATCGGTCCCCTCGCAGAGAACAAATCTGCATTTTTCCTCAAGCTGCTTGTACTTTTTGAGAATGGTTTCCATCATTTCAGACTGCCTGCCGGAATTGATCATCTGTTTTGCCTCTTCCATGGTAAAGGCATAGGTCTCCTCATACCGAAGGCCGATATAAAAATAGGACAGCACCAGATCAATATCGTGATCTTTGCCGTTTTTTTTAGGCGGGTTTATGATGGGCCTGAAAAAACCGACGATACGGATATCTTTCAACAGGAGCTGCATAATCCCAAGAACAATCAATGATTTTCCGCTCTTGGTCTCTGTGGGTGCTATGTATAGACTTTTTGCCATCTCTCTTTTTATCCTCCTAAAAATACCGGGACTATAATCAATCAACTTGATGAAGTTCTTGCCTGACGATCAATACATTGCAGGGAGATTTATGCGCAATCCGTCTTGAAACACTGCCAAAAACCACAAGGCCTAACCCGGAAAAACCAGCAGAACCCGTTACCACAAGATCGGCATTTACCTCTTTTAGATAATTGATTATTTCAGATGAGGGATGACCTTCCCTGACAATAATCTTAGCATGAATGGCTTGATCTGTTTTCGATCCGTATCGTTTTTCCATTTCTCGTTCAATACTGGATAGTGGCGGCAGGATATCTTCTCCTGAAACGCCTCCGGCCATAAAAACAAAATTCACAATGGGTTCTCTGATATGGATAATATCCAAACTTGCCTGGTTTTCCTTTGCAATTGACAATGCTGTATTAAAGGCGTTGTCGGAATTATCGGAAAAATCTGTGCAGCATACTATTTTTTTAAATGTCATTTCGTCACCTGTTTGTTAAACCATTAGCTTTCTGTTGATCCAAATTTCTCTCCATAGGCACAGGCCACGATTTGGGCAGCCTGGGATACACCCGTGATATGATCCCTGTTGATGACCAAATCAAAATCATCATTGGAGGCTTCATTTTTTTGATAAACGGTTTGAAAAAATTTGTGTTGTTCATTATCCAAAACATTTAATTGTTTTTCAGCCTCTGACTGGGTTAGGTCCATCAGATTGGCCAGTCTATCAACCCGGTATTCCTTACTGCATATAAACCTTACCGATAGAACCCTGTTACGGGGCAGGATGTATTGTATCCCCCGCCCCACAAAAATAGTCGGCTCGATATTGGCAAGCGCGGTCACCGTCTTGACCAATTGCCTTGCATAATCACTTGTTATAAATGTTTTTTCACTGATGAGCATGGAAAAGAGCTCACTCATTTTACCAGGATGGCGTTCATCAAAAAAAGCAATGGCCTTTTCTGTCAGATTGGCATCCTTGGCCATTAGTTCCAGAATTTCTCTATCAACGACACGATAATCAATGATTTGAGACAGGTGATCCGCAATTTCCAGCGCACCCACTCCGATTTGCCTTGAAAAACAAATACTATTAAAAACCAGGGTTTTTCCCCCTCCCCTTTTTATATCCGCGTCCTCGCTGTTCCAGCGTTTGATATTTGCATCCAGCCAAGCCGATTTTTGCATCGTTTTTTTGCCATAATATCCAGGGTTATAGCCTTTTCCTTTATCATTCATTTTTTGTATTTCCCCTTTAATGTTTTAAGTCCTGATTCATTCTTTCACGGTCAACAGACTGTTATATGTTCCATACATGTTCAACCGATTCTGGTTATTTGCCGGGTCTTCCTGCCATTGTCCATCCACCATATACTTGTATTCATAATTGCCAGGGGTAAGCTTCAAAACCTTTTCCCATTCCCCTGCTTTTCCTTTTTTCATGGGATATTTTTCACCATCCCATTGATTAAAATCACCCAGAAGGGACACGTTTTGAGCATGAGGTGCATACAATAGGAATTCAATTTTTCTGGATTGCCTTTTTGATTCAGATTGTTTTTTTACCATTTTTACTCTCCTTTTATTGGGGTTCCTAATAGGCAAAAGGCAATTTCCATACCAATGAGATATTAATTTATTACCACCTGGAGACTAAAACGGCACAACTTCGAAGCGCCAAGAGATCTTTATAAAGATAAAGATTTTAATATGCGGTTTAATCATACAAAATAGGTATTTAAAAAACAGGAGGGTGTCCGTTTTCTTTACAAAACGTAAAAAAAGTTGTTCGCATCTTTGTGTTTGTCCACGCCACTCCATATTTAGGAGACCCTTCCTGATATCGGGGAAATCTCAGATCAAAGGGCAAAAGAATGGCATCCTTGTCACGAAAAAATACATTTTACATGGCATGTTACTTGCTGAGGTTATGTTTAATAAAGTTATGTTGATAAAAAGTTCCATTGAAGCAACCTAATTCTTCGGGAGAGAAGATATATGAAAAACAAAATCAAATGCCCACAAGGAAATTTCAGTTTTTTTTCAGCCCATTTAGACGAAGAAGTACTCCATATTCGTTTCAGAAAAAATCTTCTGGAACATTTAGCAGACCTTTCCAAAAGGGATATGATCTCCAATTTTGCAAACCAGGTTTCAAAATCCGGTGATGCCAAGGTGATCCTGCTCAATTCCGATTTTAGGGAAACCGGCTGCGAGGCATACACCAAATTTTTTTTAAAAGAAAAACAGACCCGAGACCTGACCGACCTGCACAAGCTGTGTAACATCACAAGCCAGCTTGTGCAGGGTCTCATGGGATTAGACCAGATGGTCATCCACGCCTGCCAGGGCAATGTGATTTCTCTTTTTTTAAATATCAGCCTGGCCTGTGATTATCGAATTGCAGCGGACAACACCCTGTTTTGCAATCCCTATCTCGACCTTGGTATGATCCCCATGGGTGGTGGCCCCTTCTTTCTTTCTCAAATGATGAGAGCCGGCAACCTGTGGGAAACCCTTTTACTGAACAAAGATATTGATGCCCAAAAAGCGTTGGAAATTGGCCTTGTGGACTGCGTGGTCTCTTCCTCGGATTTGGATAAAACCGCACTGGATACGGCCCACAGGTTTGCCGACAACAATGCCGGTACGCTTGCAGGTTTGAAACGACTCGTCAATTTTTCCAAAAGAGACCTCAAGGCCTATTTTGAATTGGAAAGAGAGGAAATTTTTAAGCGGCTAAATTCCCAGGATATTGCCAAGTACCTCATGAATTAACCCATACAGGTATAAAAATAAGTTTTATAAAGGGCCTTTATTCTTCTCCAACAAGGCTTTATCTCTTTCACTAAGAGAAAAGTTTTCAAGGACAACTTCTTCAAAGCCTCCTATGGTTTCACGAACTTTTAAAAACTCTTCAAAATGTTCAACAAACAAATCGGTAATATGAGGATCAAAGTGTTTCCCTCGTTCTTTTATAATTATGCCCAGCACCATTTCCGTGGGATATGGATCTTTATAGGGACGTTTGGATGTTAGGGCGTCAAAGGTATCCACAATCGCAACAATCCTGGCGGCAAGCGGTATCTGATTTTTTAAAAGACCCTTTGGATAGCCTGTACCATTGTATTTTTCATGGTGACATAGGGCAATCTGTTTTGCCATTTTCAAAATATCAGATTTTGACTCCGAAAGCAGTTTGGCCCCTATTATCGTATGGGTTTTGATGATTTCAAATTCTTCATGGCTGAGTTTCCCCGGTTTCAACATGATTTTATCGGCGATGCCTATTTTTCCAACATCATGCATGGGGGCTGCGTATTTAATAATTTCTATTTCTTTTTCAGACCATCCAAGTTTTTGTGCAAGAATCCGGCTATACTCACCTATCCTTACGATATGATCTCCGGTGTCCTCATCTTTGAATTCAGATGCTAAAACAAGGCGATGCAAAGAGTCAATGTATGCCTGTTTGAGTTCTTCGTTTTGTTTTTTCACTATCTCTTTTGATCGTTGTTCTCGTTCCTTGCTTTCAGTTTCAATTTCAAGGCGTTTTTGAAATTCCATTTTTAGATCTGAATACAACTGCGAATTATCAATGGCAATGGTCGCAATCGAAGAGAACTCTTCTATGATCGCAATTAGTTTCGTGTCAATCTTATCTTCATCATCACTCATTCCAATGACGCCCAAAAGCCTTGCCCCTGAAATTAAAGGCACTCCAATGATACATTGAACACCTTTAAATATTTCGCTGTTTGATCTATCTTTAAAATTCTCCCGGCTCATCACAATAATAGGTTCTTTACTGTCGAACACTTCTCCAATGAAGCCTTCTTCAGAGGTGACCTCATGTCCCATGTACGCTTTGTATCTGCCACAGGCCGCCTTTAAAATCAATTTGTCTTCCGAAGCGTTATATAAAAACATAAAACCGTTTGAAATTTGTGTTAAGGTGCAGGCTTTCATCAGGATAGCATTTAACAGATCAGATAAACCTAACCGGCGGATCATCCCAAGTGTTATCGCTTGGAGCGTTTGAAAATATTGAGAATGAAGTTCTTTTTGTTCTTTCAATAATTCATTTTGAGGAAAATTTTGGTGAAGTGAAATAAGGGAGATCATCTCATCATTCAACACATTAACAGGACTTGCATTCAGGTGTGCAAAAAAAGTATCTTCCTTACTTTTTTGTATTTCAACCTCACCGGTCCAAAATTCTCCGGAAATCATCGAATCAAGTATCTCAGCGGCCGTCTGGGAATCTTTGTAAAATTCTCGCAGTGAAAAAGAATCTGAAACAGGCGTCTGTCTATCTAACAACTGCAAAAATACCTGGTTGGGGTAATAATCGTCTCTTAAAAAATCATAAACAGCCATTGCAAATGGTGCTTTTTCAAATGCACATTTCCATTTCAAAAGCTGCATATTTTCTTCACAAAGCTGTTTATTTTGAGCCTCTAATTTTTCAACTTTTGAACTCAAATTCGCTACTTTTTTTTCCAAAGGAATCATTGGATTTCTCTCTGTTTAATGGACCATTTGTTGATCATTTCAGAAATCTATTTTGGGTTAACAGGTTTTGTCAAATGATCGTTCATACCGGTATCCAGGGACTTTTCCCGATCCCCAATCAGTGCATTTGCCGTCATGGCGATGATTGGCAGGTCATGATCAAGGACATCTGTTGTTTTGTCTTTGATATATTTTGTTGCACTATATCCATCCATTTCAGGCATCTGACAATCCATAAAAATCAAGCTGTATCTGGTGTTTTTCAGCTTTTGAATTGCTTGTTTACCATTGTTTGCAACGTCTGCCCGATACCCCAGTTTTTCAATAAAATTAATGGCAACCTTTTGATTAATCCTGTTATCTTCGACCAGAAGAATTTGAACCTGTTCTTTCTCAATTTCAGAAACAGAGTATTGCGTAATAATCGGTTGAGAGTGTTGAGGAGCCCCTTCAAGATTGCTGCCGGACAATACTTTAAGACAGCTTAAAAGCTTGGCTTGCTGACTGGTTTATCAGATATGCATCAAACCCTAATTTTTCATATTTAGATGCATCACCTCTGTTACCGATTGAGGTCATCATGACCATTTTTATTTTTTTTTAAAACAGGAGTCTTTTTTATCCGTTTGCACAAGCCAGAACCATTCATATGCGGCATTTGCATATCGATCAGGACAATATCAAAAGGGTTTTTTTCTGATGTGGCTTTGTTTAGCTTGCATAACGCATCGTAAATATAAAAGAGATTACTCAATACAAGGCTTACAATTATGACGAGGGAAATTAACAAAACAAATCGTAATGTTTCTTCTGTAAAAAATTCTTTTATTAGTTGAAACGAATTTATTGAAGACATATCACACGCCTATTTTTATATAAAAAAATCATTTCATCAAACGGTCAATTTCTTTAATCATCTGGATGGAATCAATCGGTTTAGGACAAAATGAATCAGCGCCGATCTTTAAAATTCTATTTTTGTTTTCTTTCGTATCATACCCTGAAATAGCAATGATTTTTGTTTTGGAGGTTTCAGGCCCATTTTTAATTTGTTCACAGACTTTAAACCCGTCCATTTCGGGCATGAACAAATCAAGAATGAGAAGATTTGGTTTATATTTAATGGTTTTCATGCCGGCTTCAAATCCATCTGAAGCATAAAACAATTCAAATTCTTTTTCTTTGAATAATCTGCTGAAATATTTTTGCATGGAAGGATCGTCATCGACTATTAATATTTTTTTGATTAATTCTCCACGATATCCACTGTACATTTTCTTTCGGTCCATGAATTCTTTAAGTACGGTTTCATTAATCCGGTGATGACCTCCAGCTGTGATGGCGGCATCTAACTGACCTGTTTTGATCCATCGCCAAACGGTAGACCGGGTTACACCGCATATTTTAGCGGCTTCAACAACCGTTAATTTATTTGATTGAGAGTTCATGGATGTTCATCTCTTTATTTCTTGTTACGAATTAATCAAATGCAACGAATACTACATATTGCATTTCAATCCATGTGTCAATTAAAATATTAAAATATTAAAATATTAAAATATTAAAATATTAAAATCCAGTTGCCCAGTGTCCCACTGGATGGCACTGGCGCACAAAAAAAACCCGGTGAAAGAAGTTGTCTTCCTTCACCGGGCATTGCAACCCCACTTAACGATTAATCATAAAAAAAGTAAATAACAAATCATTGGGTGGTTATTCTTTCCATTTCAAAGAACAGATCCTGTTCACGTAAGACCCCGGCTGTTTTCCCGGACACCGTCACAATCAGTCGCCTTTCATTGTTAAAGACCATCAGATAAGCGGCCTCCATCAGATTGGATCCTCCATCAATTGACAAAGGAGAGGGGGACATCACCTCGCTGATGCATTTGTTTTTCATCTGCTTGATCCCGACACTGAACATGTTCTTCCAAAACATGGGAGAATATTCAATACTGTCCGCCAGGGAGGGTTTCGGGGCTGACAGGTACGCCGGCATAATCATCTCGAGCATATCCCGGATGGTAAGAATCCCTTTCACCCCCCCATGGGTATCCTTCACGAGAATTGACCTGTGGCCGGTTTCCATGAGCTGGCTGGTGGCTAACTTTGAGATAAAGGAACGTTTGAGCTCGACAATGGCATCTTCAATGGTCTTTGTCTCATCAATGGTAGTATATTCTGAAATGGGGATCATAACATCCATAACCCGCGCCTCTTCATATTCCGCTGAGCTATTCTTAAGCCGACAGGCCTCCTTGATTTTTTCTGCCAGAAGATCAATATCACAGGGTTTTGACAGGTAGTCAAAGGCCCCCTCAACAAGGGCCTGCCTTGCAGAGGGTTTATCCCCGTGACCGGTGAGCATGATGACCGGCAGATCCGGATTGATCTTTTTTATTTGGGATAGGGTTTCGTGTCCGTCCATACCCGGCATTTTTATATCCAGGATGACAATATCTGGATTCTGCGCCATTTTTTCAAGTGCATCCTCCCCTGATTCGGCCAGAATTGTTTCAAATCCCTTTTTAGAAAGAATCTTTTGGGTGGTATCTCGAAATCGTTTCTCATCATCCACCATTAGTATTTTTATTTGTTTTATCATTTGTTTTGTCTCCAAATTTTTCTGCTATTTTATCAGAATAGCGGCTATTTATAAAAGGCCAAATAAAGGGAATACAAGAAAAAGAACTCAATGATCATGGTCAACACCAGAATCAACAATGCCGGTTTCCATGAGAGTTTACAGGAATTTTTAAGCCCTGTATAAATCAGCCACCATTTCCAGGGTTCGGTAAACCACAGAAACATGGACATCCATGACACCAGCAAAGTGATCCCCGATGAGAAAGCACAGACACTAAACACGAGAGAAAATCTGGCTTTCTTTTTCTGGGTCATCACCATGATCATATAGCTTAAACCCGCCGGGATAAACACCATGCCAACACTGTTGAGAAAAAAAATCCCTCCCATCTTGACCGGACTGGAATAGGTACCGGTCAAAAGGCTTGCCGCACAATAAAACAGACTGCAAATCACACAGAATCCCAAAGATTTTGCCATGGTTTCATTTTTTGGCAATTCCGTAAAAAATCGCCTTGGCTCTATCAGAATCTGAATCACTGCATACCCATAAAATCGACAGGTTTTGAATAGTTTTCCAATCATTGTTCATATCTCCCTTTATTTTCCTGGGAATGACAAATAGATCATTCTATTGTCACAGACCTAAAAAATTCCTAATTTTACAAACACACCCGCCAGCAGCATGCCCATTGTCATGAAAAAGCACACCCGCCGTTCTGTGGCTTTGGAAAAATAGGATTTTCCCTCTTTCAGGTTTAACTTGCCAAACCAGGACGCTTTTAAATTATCACTTTTTTCCATATTCTTAAATCTCCTTAAAACCCAGGTAAACCGCCAAATCCTCTGAATATCCAGTACACAGCTGTCACAAGAATCAACACGATATTGGCGATAAAAAACATGGGAATACCCACCCTTAAGAAATCTTTAGGCTCCAGATATCCACTGGCATAAACAATGGCATTTGGAGGGGTGCCGATAACCAGACAATAGGCAAATGAGGAGGCAATAGCCGTTCCCATGGCCATGAAGGGCAGAAAAGAGGTGCCCGGATGAACCAATCCCGCCATGTTCAGGGTGATCGGTCCGACCGCCGCTGCTGCAGGACCGTCCGCCATCAGGTTCGTCAAGATTGCGGTCATTCCGTTACTGACCACCATCAAGGGAACGCCAGCGTCCATGCCCAATGGTGCTAGAAGGTCAATCACGGTTCTGGCAAGCCAATAGGCAGCCCCTGTACTGTCCAGGGTTCTTCCGAAGATAATGGCACCGGCATAAAGCCAGACCACGCCCCAATCCACTTTTTCCTGGTAATCCCGCCAATTGACCACACCGGTCAGGATATAGCCAACAGCTCCGGCCACGGCAATAACCCCTATCCCTAAACGGATGGGATAGATGCCCATATTAAAGAACGCTTTTTCCGTAAACCAGCCAAATACCATGATAATAAAGATGACCAAAGCCCATATCTGCTTTTTATTCCATGCCCCCATTTTTTCGATTTCTACTTTCAATTGATCCATGGCAGGGGCAAGAGAGGTTATCCTAGGTTTAAACCTGAAATTTGTTACGATCCAGGTAGCGGGAATCATGAGAAACAAAAAGGGAAAACAATAGGTTACCCATTGAAAATAACCAATATCAAACCCAAACATATCGGTGAGATAGGTCATCATGATAACGTTTCTGGCACCGCCGGAGGGGGCGCCAGGTCCGCCGATGTTACAGGCCATGGCAATGGCGATCATAAGCATTTTAGCCAATTCCTTGTCTTCGGGGATCTCTTTGGTCAGACTGTTCTGGTATAGGAGCATACCAATGGGAAGAAACATGGCCGCCAGGGCGTGATCGGAAATAAATGCCGCCAAAGGCGTGATGATCAAAAAGAAGATCAAGGTTATCCATTTCACATTGGGAACCGCCAGCCTTTTGAACATCATCAGGCAGACCCTTTTGTCCACACCCGTCTTGACAAAGGCCGCCGCAAACATCAGGCTGCCCATGATAAACCAGCAGGCATCACTCCAATAGAGCATGGCCACCTCTTTTCTCGAAACCACCCCGGTAAAAACCAGGATCAAGCCGATGCAGAAAGCCACCGCCGGAAGGGGGATACATTCGGTTAAAAAACAACCCACCACAAAAATTCCCATGGCAATGGCAACCTTTATATTCCAGGCGCCTTTGTCTGCCTTTGCTTGATCTTTTGCCGACAGATTTTCATATTTGAGCCCATCTTTTCTCAAGTCCAATGCCGTTTTCATCATGACGAGGTATTGATCGTCGGAGATGTTATCCAAGACATAGGCATGGGCTTTATCAAAATTTTTCTGACTGACCTCAATTTTATATTTTTTGCACCATTTTGTATTTCGAGCCAAAAACCGCTTTTTATTCAAGGCCCCGACCCGCATGTTCTGTTCCATCATCTTTGCGGTCAGCAATTCCCATTGTTGTGCATCGGAACTATTTTTTCCAAACAAAGAGGTGGTCAAATGATTTATCACCGCCCCTGGGGCGACCTTGTATTCCATACCGACATCCTTCATGCCATAGGGGGTCGGCATGATTAATACCACAAAGAAAAGGATGACCGGCACGATCAACACCTTCCAGTTAACATATTTATCGTATCCGGTCAGTTGTTTTGTTTTTTCCATGTTTCACTCTCCATATTAATTAAATTTTAGCTATTGTCCTCTTTAATAATTTCCCGGGGGGATCTCATAAATTTTTTATTTTGGGCAATTCTGATTTTTTCTTCCAGTCGCTGTCGCCGTTCAAATGCCGCCATTGCCTTTTCTAAAATTTCATCAATATCTGCAGGCTTCATGAGATAATCACAGGCCCCGGATTTGAGGCCGTCAATGGCCGAGTCCACCGTGGCATGACCCGTCAGCATAATCACCTCCACCAACGGATAAAGCGCCTTGATGGCCTTCAAGGTTTCGTTACCATCCATCCCCGGCATCTTGACATCCAGAACGACCACATGAACATTTTGGCGTTTCAATAGGTCAAGGGCCTCTTTCCCACCCGGGGCGATCAACACCTCAACCCCCTTTCGCTCAAGCAATTTTTGGGTTGTCATGAGATATCGTTCCTCATCATCAACCAGCATCATCTTCATTTTTTCCAAAATTTTACCTCCTTGGATTATCATCAATTTACAGCCGGCAGACTGATAACAAAAGTGGTGCCGACATTCAGTTCACTTTTAACTTCCATGGTTCCGCCAAAACCTTCTATGATCCCGTAACAAACAGAAAGCCCGAGTCCGGTCCCCTTGCCCACCGGCTTAGTCGTAAAAAACGGAGAAAATACTTTTCCCATATTTTCAGGACGAATACCGGTTCCATTGTCTCGTACCAAGATGACAAGCCACTGCTCGTCCTTTTGAGAACAGGTGATACTTAGTACCCCCCCTGACACACCATGGCGTTCTGTTATGGTATCCAATGCATTGTTAAAAAGGTTCAGCAGAACTTGCTGGAATTGGGAAGGATCCCCCATGAAAGCTGGAGAATCTTCGGAAATATCCTTTCGGATATCAATGCCACCAACCTTGGCTTTTTTCTCGATCATATGAATGATCTCAGGTATGATCAGGGAAGGAATCAATGGTTGCTGTTGGGTCTCATTTTTCCGACCAAACTTTAAAATGGCGTGGGTGATGTCTGCACATCGGTTCACCTGAAGTTTTATCTGATCCAAAGAGCCCTCAATTTCACCCATGGCATCACTGGCTTGTTCATCAAATTTCCCGGAAATATCTTCCAGCAGGATCTCAATCAGCGATTGTTCGCTTTTAATTATCTGAAGAGGATTGTTTATTTCATGGGCAAAACCGGCAGCCATTTCTCCTATCTCTGCCAATTGAGCGGCCCGGATCAGCTGGTGTCCCAGGCTTTCCTTTTCCTGACCCAATTGTTCAATGCGTTTCAGGATACGATCTGTCATAAACACGGCCAAGACAATGATAACTGCCCCGCCAATGACCATGATGCCCAAACTGATGTATAAAGCGGCATAAAGGGATGAATAGGCATCCTCTTTTTCCTGCCGGACCACCAGAAGCCATTCATTATTTTTAAGCCCAGCTGTGGCATACAAATAGATATTCTTATCAGCGTCAGATCTAATAAAGGTTTGGATGCGGTCTTTGAGGGGGGGGAAACTTAAATATTCAGGATCATTCTCCATGACCCTGATATCATTGGAACGTCTGTTGGTTTGTGATATCCCTTTATTGTTGAGGATATAGGATTCCCCTGTCCGCCCAATTCGCACCTTTGATACCAATCTATCAAAGAACAGGGTATCGATGGTAGCCCTCACCACCCAGGTGTTGTCCCCTGTTCCCTGTCTTACGGCAATCACAAAATGGGGAGTGTTTCTATATCCCAAAAAGATATCACTGATGTAGGTTCCATTTTCCATCACCTCTTTGAACCAGAGGGCATTTTTATAGTGTTTCCCTTTCAAGGGATACTCTCCAACATAGTTTACATGGACCCCTTGGGAATCAAACAGGCCCAGATCGACAAATGCTGTGGACCGTTTTTTCAGTTTTTCAAATATGGTTTTAAGAAATTGCTTTTGAATCATCTGTTCAAAACGGGTGGTGTCTGTAATGAATTCAAGATCAGCGGTTCGTTCCATTAAAAAAGACGCGATCATATCCCGATGATCTTCCACTGTCCTGGCTAAGTTGCCGGCCGTATTTGTTTCAATGGTTATGGTGAAATAATAAAAACTGACCCCAATGGCCAATATAAACGGAATAAACGGGACAACAATCATATTGGTTAAAATAGATCGTTTCAGTTCCCCTTTTTTGGTTTGCTTTGGCTTTGTCTTACCCATCATCATTTAACCCCTTAAATTTGGTTCAATTGTCCAATGGCCTATAAAAACCTATTAGCAACTATGATGCCGATAAACATTTGGCAGACATTAAAACCATAACCAATTGTAATTATAGGAATTCTTAAATTTTATAAACGATCACACATTGAAATATCACCCCACCGGGTGTCTGTTTTTTTATCAACCTGTAAAAGAGGATCGGTCCAAAGGAAGCGGCGAAGATTGACAGTCTTTTAATGATTTAGTAAGTTCCCCTGCTAGCTTTTATCAATTATGGCAGGAGAATTCAGTTGAAAATAATTATTGTGGGTGCAGGAGAAGTCGGATACAATATTGCCAAACGGCTGGCTTCGGAGAATAAGTATGTGATCGTCATAGACCAGAACCATGATGCCTGCCGGCGTATTTCCGATGATCTGGACGTTCAGGTTATCACCGGTTCCGGCAGCAGCCCCAGGGTTCTTCTGGAGGCAGGAATTGAAGATACAGATATTCTCCTGGCAGTCACTGACTCTGATGAAATTAATCTGGTGGCCTGCCTGATCACCAATCTTTTGTCACCAACCACCAAAAAGCTTGCCCGGATCAGGGATTCAGACTTTGATGCTTACCATGACAGCTTTAAAAATCAGATTCCCCATATTGATACCGTGATCAACCCTGAAATAGAGGTGGTCAACACCATCCGGAAGCTCATGGATGTTCCCGGTGCCCAGGATATCGGAGATTTCGTTGATGGAAAAGTCAAATATGTGGGTATCCGCCTGGGTAACCAATGCCCCATTGTCGGAATGCGCCTGATTGATTTTCATGATAAATTTGGCGAAGACAGACCCCTGATAGCCGCCATTATCCGCAACAATGAAGTGATAGTCCCCAGGGGCACCCATACGATTGAACCCAAAGACCTGGTCTATTTTGTCTGCGAAACGGGGAAATTAGAAAAAACATTAAAACTGTTCGGTATAAATATCCAGCCCATCAAAAGCGCCCTGATCATCGGCGGCGGACGTATCGGCACCCGGCTTGCCAAAAGACTTGAACGAGACGGCGTAAAGCTGAAGATCATTGAAGCGGATCGAGACCGGTGCCATGACCTTTCAGAGCAAATGCATAAAACAGTGATCCTCCACGGAGACGGATCAGACCAGAAACTATTTATAGAAGAGAATGCCGCTCAAAACGATGTGGTGGTCTCTGTAACCAACGATGACGAGACCAATGTCCTGGTCTCTTTGCTGGCCAAAAACCTGGGGGTTAAAAACACGATCACCCGGATCGGAAAAGCAAGCTATTATCCCCTTCTTGCCACCATCGGTATCGAAAAAGTGGTCAGCCCCCGGTTGTCGGCTGTCTCTTCCATCCTCAAGGATGTCAGACAGGGAAATGTCCTTTCAGATATTTCCATCATGGGTGAACGGGGAGAATTCATTGAAGCCATTGCCCTTGAAACCTCGGATATCACCAACAAACCCCTGAAAAAGATTTCCTTTCCCAAGGGATCTATTCTCGTGTGTATCATCCGAAACGACCAGGTGATGATTCCGTCAGGAACAAGTGTGGTAGCACCCGGGGACCGGATTATTCTCTTTGCCGTAAAACATGCGGTCAAAAAACTTGAAAAAATGCTCACCGTCAAGCTGGATTTTTTCTAATGCGCTGGCCCTTTATTTCACGAATTATCGGCATCCTTCTCGTTTTCATGGGGCTTGCCATGACAGCCCCCCTGGCATGCAGTTTCTATTTTAAGGATATGGCCGATGGCGGGATCACCGAATCCATTGCCATTACAATGGCTGCGGGCCTGGTATTGATAATTCTCTCAAGAAAATTTGATGAGGATGCCTATATCAATCAAAAAGAAGGGATGACCGTTGTGGCCCTTGGTTGGACAGCCATCGGACTTTTCGGTGCCCTGCCCTTTTATCTTTCCCCTGAATTTACAAATTTTACAGATGCTTTTTTTGAATCCGTGTCCGGGTTTACCACCACGGGATCATCGGTGATGATCCATATTGAAGCTGCCGCCCCAAGTCTTTTATTCTGGCGCAGTTTTATCCAATGGCTGGGGGGCATGGGGATCATTGTCCTATCTCTTGCCATTCTTCCTTTTTTGGGGGTTGGCGGAATCCAATTGTACAAGGCTGAAGTCCCAAGCCCGGTTCCCGATAAGTTGACCCCCCGCTTGAGTGATTCCGCCAAAATTTTATGGATGGTCTATGCCGGCATGACCCTCATTGAAATCATATTTTTGCTGGCCGGGGGCATGCCCCTGTTTGAATCAATCTGCCATGCGCTCACCACCCTTCCCACGGGCGGGTTCTCACCCAAAAATGCCTCGGTGGGCCATTATAACTCTGCCTATTTTGAGTATGTGATTGTGGTGTTTATGCTGTTGGCAGGGATTAATTTTTCCCTGCATTACCAGATGCTTCGGGGCAAAAGCCTGGCATTCTGGCGAGATACGGAATGTCGATTCTTCATCGGGTTGGTGTTTATCTGCACCCTGGTGATCACCTGGGACATCTACGGATCGGTATACGATTCCCTTAAAGATGCCTTCCGGTATTCACTCTTTCAGGTAGCGTCCATCATCACCACCACTGGATTTGCCACGGCGGATTATGAACGATTTCCCGGCCTCAGCCAAATTATTTTGTTCGCCTGCATGTTCATCGGTGCCTCTGCCGGGTCCACCGGGGGCGGGATGAAATGTGCCAGGATCATTATCTGTTTTAAATATTGTTACAAAGAACTGTTCAAACTCATCCACCCCCGAAGCATCAGCCATGTAAAAATCAACAACATTGTCATTCCCAACCATGTCCTGCAGTCCATCATGGGATTTTTAGCCCTGTACATGCTCTTGTTCCTTGTATCCACGATACTGCTTGCCGCTATGGGAGTTGACATGTTGACAGCTTTAGGAGCAGTTGCTTCGTGCATCGGCAATATCGGGCCGGGATTTGGCACCGTGGGACCGGCGGAAAATTTTGCCCACCTGCCGGTACTTGGCAAATGGCTTCTGGCCTGGTGCATGCTTCTGGGACGCTTAGAAATCTATACGGTTATTATTCTCTTTGTCCCGGAATTCTGGAAAAAATAACGCTCCATTGCAACGGTTTTTATTGCAGCGGTTTTATTTCAGAATGGGTGGCAAGGGACAATAGAAACTGGCGGGTATGCATTTCCATTCGTGCTTTAAAAAGCCGGACCACTTTGAGCATTAAAATATGACCCAGCTTAAAATCCTCCACAAACAATTGGTGCATCTTTTTTCCAGGGATAGAAACAAGTGTTGTGTCTTTAACACAGATGGCGGTATAGGCACTGGAGGATTCCTCCATGAGTGCAGACACCCCGAATGTTCTTCCTTCATCTATTTTATCTAAAACCAATGCCTTTCCTGAAGCCGACTGGATGGTAAAATGCACCCTGCCGGAAACCAGCATATATAAATGGGTGAGATCCTGATGCTCATGAAAGACAACGGCATTTTTCTCAAAAGTTTCAAGGGTTGCGATTGAACCGATTTTTTCGATTAATGGGTCTGGCAACTCCCTGAGGAAAAGCATTTTTTTTAATATCTCTCGTTCAACCATTGGTATGTATCCTAGTGTTTATCATCATTTATCCGGTTTGTTTGGGCAGCCCACTCATTTGGTACTGTTTATCCATGTATCATAGACATCTTCTTTCATATCCAGATCCTCGACAAGGGTCTTGAAAATCATCTGGGCCCGATTGTCCATAAATCGCTTATACCGCTTTGAAACATCCATCATGATATAATACCCCAGTTCATGATTTTCTTCAAACAATTGGATCATCCTTTCGCCGGAAACCGTTATGATTTCACATGGTTCCTGGCAAATGGCAGAATAAAATGCAGTCGTGCCTTGAATCATTGCAGAGGTCCCGAAAGAATTACCCGATTGAATATATTCAAGGATCACATCCATATCAGGGGTGATATTTCTTTTGATTGCCACCTGCCCCATGACCAGCATACAAAAATTATCGATTTTTTTATTAACGGTTATCAGCTGCGCACCCGTGCTGAAAATGCTCAACTGTGCTTCCTTTGCAATAATATTCAGCAGGTGATCGGGAAGTTTTTTCAGCAGGTTGATCCGTTTTAAATCTTCTATTTTTACCATATTCAGGCCTCGCTAGGTTATTATAAAGATCAGGAGAATAAAGGATATGGCCACGGCAGCACCAATACCAATGGGCAGGGTCCCTTGGAGGATATCATTATAGAGCCTGCGTTTCTTTATTTCCAGACGTTTATCCCGGTACCCGATCAAAAGCCAGAAATTGACGGCCACAAACAAGGCAAAATTTGCTGATGTATGTTGAAAAAAAACCGCAACACTTTTTACAAATTTCATTAAAACACTTTCAGATACCCGGTTTAATGAATTGAGCCCCCTGTCAAGTATCTTGTATGCAAACTGCCCGAACAGTCGGTAGGTCCAGTCCGCATCAAGATTTTTGCTTCGAACTTCCATAACATAATATCCGGAAAGAATCAAAAGTGTAAATGCCAATGCGCCGAACAAAAGCAGCTGCAGCTGCCCGACAACATGGGCACCGGTATAGGGTGTATAATGAACCGGAAAAGGCAGTAAATTGTATAAAGGCTGATAGTACACGCCTAACCCCACACAAAGAAAGGCGGCAATCCCCATGGCAGCCAGCATGTTTAAAGGGGGCTCTTTGGCACGAATTCCTGAATCATGGCCAAAGAAGGTAAAGAACGGCACCTTGATACCGGCATGGTCAACAACACCGGTTGAGGCAAACTGAAGCACCAGCCAGATTAAAAATATTTTTTCATGGGCAGATGCACTGATAATCATGGATTTAGAAACGAATCCGGAAAAGAACGGGAACGCAGATATGGAGGCAGCACCCACCATACAAAAGATACAGGTCAGGGGCATGGTTTTATAAAGTCCGCCCAGCTCAGTACATTTTATTTTACCGGTCATTTGAAGAACAGAACCGGCTGCCATAAACAAAAGGGCCTTATAAATAATATGGCAAAATGCATGGGCGACTGCCCCATTCAAAGCAAGCTCACTGCCGATACCGATACCCACCATCATAAACCCGACCTGATTCATCAAGCTATAGGAGAGAACCCTTCGGATATCATTTTCAAGAACTGCATAAAATATGGGCAAAGAGACCATCAATGCGCCGATAACAATCAAAATATCAGCCCCGGGAAAGGTTCTGATCAATAGATAAACAGCTGATTTTGTCGTAAATGCACTTAAAAAAACCGTACTTGTCGGCGTTCCGTTTGGGTATGCATCCGGCAACCATGCATGGAGCGGAATGGCGGCGGCATTCAAGGCGATCCCTATAAAAATAAGATAGGATTCAATTCCGGTAAGACCGATATAATCAAAGGCAATGGTTCCTGTTTTCTGGACATAGAGAACAATCCCGGCCAAAAGAAAAAGACCGCCGATCAGATGAACCAGGATATACCGGAATCCGGCTTCCCGCGATTCTTTGGTTCTGGATGCAATGATCAGAAAGGTGGAGCTGACCGCCATGATTTCCCAAAAAAGATAAAGGGAAAGGAAATCTCCGGCCATCACAACCCCCAGGGTTGAACCCACATAAAAAAGAGCGGAAACGTGCTGGAGATTGTCCTTTACATGCAAGGCGAATAAAATCCCGAGAAAGGCCATGATGGTAAAAATATAAGCAAATATCAGTGACAGCTTATCCATACGCCCCAGTATCAACTCATACCCCCAAAAATCGACCACCCAGGTGTTCCCAACGGGAAGTTTTAACAATATAAGAAATACCACAACCGGCAGGGCCAGCATATAAATGGCTTTTGCCTTACCCCTCAAAAAGGGTATCAAAAGAGCGCCCAATATAAATACCAATGCAGGGGGGAACATATTAGTGGTCATAATAATCCTCTTTGCGCATGATTATTTTTCTTAAAACTTTGGCAGCAAATATCAAAAAAACATAGGAAATAAATCCGTAAACCGCATAAAATCCATAAAAATGTTGTACTGAAAACTCACCGTGCATATCCACAAAACTTTCTGCGATCAGCAGCAGCACCAGGGCCACATAAAACCCCATGCGAAGCCTTTTGACATTTTTAGGGCTGTCAAAAATGGTTAATTCTTTTTTCATAAAGTTCCCTTAACTCCTTGAATTTTCAGTTCGACCTAGGAAGCTATAGCTAACCGTTTTATACATGTGAAAAAATATAAATAAAATAAATGACTGCCACACTGATAATAATGTGAAATGCCGTTTTGTACCCCGGGACCTCGTCATGGTCCAGAACTTCAAATTCTTCCCCATTAAATTTTTTCTTTTTTATGCCCATATAGACTCCTGATTTAATTAAAGGCCCAGTCCGACGTTTATCAGGTTGACAAAAATCGTTGGGTAAAAGAATAAAACGATTGAAATAGCTGCTGTTATCATCAAAGGGATGACCAGGCAAAGATTTGCTTCCTTTATTTTCACTGGAACGCCATCCACTTCTTCCTCGCTCTTACCAAAAAAACCTTTGTATACGATGGATAAAAAATAAAAGGCATTCAGAAAGGAGGACACCAGCAGCACCACCATAAAAATGGACTGTTGGGCTTCAAGGGTTCCTAAAATCAAATTCCATTTACTATAAAACCCACCAGTGGGGGGAAGCCCGATCACCCCCAAAGCCCCAATAAAAAAGGCTGCAAAGGTAAAGGGCATTTTTTTACCCAGACCGCTCATCTGAGAGATATATTTTTTGCCGGTTGCCACGTAAATGGCCCCTGCACAAAAAAACAAGGTAATTTTTCCAAAGGCATGCATGGCAATATGGATAACCCCACCCAAAAGTCCCTGGGGAGACAACAATGCCACTCCAAAAATAATATAGGACAACTGGCTGATGGTTGAATAGGCAAGCCGTCTTTTTAATTCATCCTGGGAAAGGGCAATACAGGAAGCAAGAAGAATGGTCGTGGAAGCGATGATCATCACAATAATGCCCAGTTCATACTTTGCAAGAAGATCAATACCGAAAATACCTGTCATCACCCGGACAATGGAGAAAACCCCCACCTTGACAACGGCCACTGCATGCAATAGGGCACTGACCGGAGTTGGGGCCACCATTGCAGCAGGAAGCCATGAATGAAACGGCATGATACCGGCCTTGGCAAATCCGAAAACAAACATCAAAAGCAGAACAATGGCGGCAGGTTTTGATAATTGATCCGCAAAAATACCGGCGGTGGAAAATTCAAGGGTTCCGGTTATATGATAGCAATAAATCATGGCAGGTAATACAAGACCAATGGATGTGCCTAAAATAAAGATCAGGTATCTTCGACCGGACACTTTTGATTGTTCATCCTGATGATGGGCAACCAGGGGATACGTGGCCAGGGACAATATTTCATAAAACAGATAAAGGGTTAAAAGGTTCGCAGAAAAAGCCGCTCCGATGGTGGCAGAAATAGCCAGGGCAAAAAAACAGACAAACCGTGTCTGCCCATGTTCTTTGAGCCCTCTCATATAGCCGATCGAATAAATGGAGGTGATGATATACAAAGAAGAGGCCACCAGTGCAAACAGCATCCCAAGTCCGTCCACCCTGAAAGCAATATCAGCGCCGGGTACGATTTCAAACAAGGTGAGACCAATTTGTTTTCCCTGTAAAATTACCGGAAGCATGGACAAAACAATTAAAAATTTTATGATTCCTGCAAGAAAGGTCCATGATTCTCTTGCATTGGGTTTGTCCGAAGAAGAGATCAATGCGGGAATGACAAGCAGAGAGACCAAAACAGCCAAAAGAGGTTTAATTGAGACAATGGTTTCCATTTTATTGGGGTGCCTTTCGTTTAATAATCAAGTACATTTTCACCTTAAAAAAGGAAGAATAATCGTATTTACAATGGTTCCTGAAAAAAGCCCGACAACGATCAGGGAAAGACTGACAAGCCCGGACACGATAAGCATGGATACAGGCGCTTCTTCCATTTCTATTGGGGAATGTGCGTCCGATTTTCCATGACCCAATTCTCCATGACCCAATTCTCCATGATCCGATTCTCCATGATCCGATTCTCCAAGATCGGGTGAAGCTGGAAAAAAACAAATTTCAAAAACCCTGAAAAACAAAACCGCACAGATCAGGCTGGAAATGATAAGGGCTGCCGCAAAATGATAAGCGCCCTTTTCAAAGGCCGCCATGATCAGGTACCACTTGCTGAAAAAACCGCAGGTGGGCGGAACGCCTATGATACTGAATGCGGCAATGACAAAACCTGCCATGGTCCAGGGCATTTTACCAAAAAGGCCTGTGAGGTTGGCGAGATCGACATTTTTAAATTTATACACCATATTTCCAACGGCAAGGAAAACCGCAAAGGTCATCAATGCATCATTTAATATGTGCAAGATCGCACCGGTCATGCCCAGTTGATTGCCCATCCAGGCTCCCCCGACCATATAGCCGATTTCACAGACAATGATATAGGCCAGCATTTTTTTGAGATTTTTCTGGGCAAGCGCCATCACACCGCCGTAAAGAATGGCAATGGTTGCCAGAACAACAACGGCATCTGAAAAATGAAGGGTATTAAAGATATAATCATACCCGAATACGGTAATCATCAGCCGTATCATCACATAAATCATGACCTTTGTCATCAAAGGGGCAACCACCCGTAAAAAAGCGACGGGAGAATAGGAATAGGCATTGGGCAGCCAGACATGCAGGGGGAAAAGCGCCATTTTAATCCAAAGGCCGACCATGCAGAGAATAAATCCGGTCAGTACAGTGGAAGACCCGTGATGACTCGCAAGGATCGTGGCTACATCCGCCATATTAAGGGATCCTGTCTGCATATAAAGATATCCCACGCCCAGCAGATAAAAACTGGCCCCGATAACACCGATAAAAACATAATTGAGACTTGCCAGAGGTCCCCTGTCCTTGTCTCCTAAAGCCACCATGGCGTAGCTGCTCAAGGAAGTGATCTCGATAAGGACATAAAGATTAAACAAGTCACCCGTGGCCGAAACACCCAAAAGTCCTGTGACAAACAAGCAATAAATGGAATAAAATGCACCGGTCCTGTCATGGGTTTCCTGGCTGACACTTTCAAAGCTAGCCACAAGATTCAGGCAGGCGATGCCCGATACAATCACAAGAACCATGGCATTTAAAAGATCAATCCTATATTCGATACCCATGGGAGGCGCCCAACCAGCGATCTTGTACTGGATGGGTCCATGAGCTATGACCTGCATCAACACCTTAACGGAACAAACGGTTGACAGGGCAAGGCCGACCAGGGCAATGGAGTAGGACAATCGTTTTTCGACCCAGACGGCAAGGCCAGCTAAAAGGGCTGCAATAAGCGGTACAACAACGATGAGTACGGGGTAATTATCCATAATTTATTTTTCCGATAAGCGCATCCGAAGTTCGTCTTCTTCCAGGGTTTGATACCGCTGATAAATTCTAACCGCAAGGGCCATGGCAACACCAAAGGTTGCAACGGACACCACAATGGCGGTCAGCATCAAAACATGGGGCAACGGGTTAATATAATCAATGGCATGGATGACCGAACCATGTCCGCCATGTACATTTTCAATAATCGGCAGGGTGGCACCTCGTTTATAGCCGATGGATACATAAAAAAGGATGATGGCGGTTTGAAAGATGTTCATGCCCACCAGTTTCTTGATCAGATTGTTTTTTGCAATCATGGCGTAAAGGCCGATCATC
Organism: Desulfoconvexum algidum; assembly: GCF_055382125.1. Classification (NCBI taxonomy): domain Bacteria; kingdom Pseudomonadati; phylum Thermodesulfobacteriota; class Desulfobacteria; order Desulfobacterales; family Desulfobacteraceae; genus Desulfoconvexum; species Desulfoconvexum algidum. The sequence continues at coordinate 3,933,212 of NZ_AP042394.1, forward strand.
ATCAAAACCACATAGAGCCAATAATTGTATTTTGCCACGATCAGGGCCAATAAATCCGTCATATTTTTACCTATAGTCCTTCATCGTGTCTGCCGGCAGAGACAATATTAACATAAATGATGACCATCACCGCAGTAACCGCGATTCCCACACCAATTTCAACCCCCAGCATCCCCAAGGCTCTCACATGATGGGGATCGCTGGGCAACAATGGCGCCAATTTAGAATAATCCAGAAAATTGCCGCCCATGGGCATACAAATGGCGGCAATACCGACGTAGATCAACACCCCGACAGCGGCATAAATGCCAAGGACTTTTTCCTTAACCCGTCTCATAAGGGTTTTTAAATTATAGGATATGGCCAACAAGATCAGACTGGAACCCAGGATTACCCCTCCCTGGAATCCGCCACCCGGGGAGAAATCGCCATGGGCAATGACATAGAGGCCATAAATCTGGATGAACGGAATTAAAATCCGGCACACCGTTTTAATAATCAAATCCGACGGAACCCAGTCCTTGTCCATATATTCAAACTCTCGTTCCACCAGCAGCACTTTTTGGCTGTCCTTCACATGGAGGATAACGCCAGTTGCTGTATGGCGATAAAACCGTTCTTCTTTTTCCCGAAAATCTCTCAACAGAAGGAAGCATGCAAGACCTGCCGTAAAAATCACTGCCGTTTCAAACATGGTGTCAAATCCACGATAATCTGCAAGAACGGCGGTTACGATGTTGGGGACCTGGGTTTGGTCAAAGGCTTTTTCAAGATAATCGTTTGAAAGATGGACGGATGCAGGGGAATGCGGATCTCCCCAGTCAGGAAATTCTCCTGTTCCGTAAAGCAGCATGGCCCCTGTCAGACAGACGACAATAAACCCTAAAAATTTCAATCTTTTGTCCTCCTGCTCGTCCTGAAAATGGCCGCCACAAAGAAAACCGTGCTGACCCCCGCCCCGACGGTGGCTTCGGTAAAGGCAACGTCAACAGCCCCCATAACCGCCCAGAGCAGACACATCATAAATGAATAGGCACCAAATAAAATAGCGGTTGCCAGCAGATCTTTAACAGTAATCGCGGCGATTGCGCAAAAAATAACAAAGGTTAACACAATCAGATCAATTGGCCAGTACATGATTAACCCTTCCGCTTCTTTTTAGTCCAATGCCGCAACCCTGCCCGCATCCCCGCGTCAACAATGGAATGGGTGGCGGTTGGACTGGCAAGAAACACAAAAAATACGATTAAAAACATTTTTATGGAAAGCAGCAAAGATTCCAGGGAAAAGTGATGAAGATTATAGAGTGCAAGTCCCATCACCATGGCAAGGATCCCAAGCGTATCTAGTTTTCCTGCCGGATGAAGGCGGCAGTAAAAACCCGGCATCCGGATAATACCGACAGAGGCTCCCAGAAAAAATACCATGCCTGTGACCAATAACAAAACAACAAGTATATCCATGATTCCGCCAACCCCCCGTGGCAATATTTAAATGATCAATCCATAAACGATTCTTCGTAAAGCCCTTTTCTTTTGTGAAAATAACGGGATGCTGCCAATACGGCGACAAAGTTCAAAAACGCATAGGCCAGGGCAATATCAACAAACATATCAATGCGTTCATACAAAAAACCAATCAATAATAAAAGGACGACGGTCTTGCTTCCAATGGCATTGACCCCAATGAGTCGGTCCAGAACCGTCGGACCGAACACGGTCCTATACAGTGAAAAAAGCATCAAAAAACAGATTCCCAATGAAATGCTTAGAAAAAAAGGTATCATATATCTTCTCCAAAAACTTTCGCAACCTTTTCCAACATGATGCCGGGCAAGGCTTCAGCAGATTCTCTGTCAATGGCATGCACCTTGAACACCCCGTCACTGTCTGCGGTTACGGTTATGGTTCCGGGTGTCAACGTGATGGAATTGGCCAGGGTCGCTATGGCCATATCGGATTTTAAATTGGTTTTAAAGGTAAAAATATGGGGATCTATAAGATCGATCATGCGGGGATGGAAGGTAAGGCGCAGCAAATGAAAATTGGCTTTAATGATTTCCCAGATCAGCCAGGGACAATATTGAACAAATCGAACAAAAATTTTGAAATATTTTGCTTCCAGGGCAGGAAACAACAGGTCATAAAAATAAAATGACACCAGAAGGCTTGAAATCACCCCCAGCCATAACAGAAGCGGTTCAAATTTTCCTGACAATACAAGCCAGGTCAAAAACATCAAAATAAAGGTGAGTAGAAAAGAAAGAAAGGACTTAAAAAAAGTGGCTGTTGATTTACCGTTTTTTTTGGCAATGCCATTATCGTCTGTCGTCAATGAACCACCCCTCCCCAAATGTAGAAAGAATCAAGAATCAACAACTGCTATTTTTCGACGCCGTAGAGCTTTCGGAATTTCCCATACATTTTTTTAATGGCACCCTCTTTTTTTGTTCCCGCTGGAAAATCATCAGAATCGCCAGCTTTATCCTGCTGAACCCTGTAATCATAGGCTGCATTTATGGTCTCAATCAATGTATCCATATCCACGGGTTTGGATAAAAACTTAAAGGCATTATATTTTCCACTTTCCAGCGCATTTTCAACACTTCCATGACCGGTTAGAACAATACAGGGCAAATTGGGCTGCAAATCTTTCAGCCTTTTCTGAACTTCGATCCCATCAATTCCCGGCATCTGCAAATCCACAACGGCCACATCAAAATCCTGGTTTGCAGCCGCTTCAACACCTTCTTCTCCGGAAAAAGTTGTTTTAACCGTAAATCCATCAAGAACAAGTCGCTTGGCAAGATATTTTAGAAATGTCTGTTCATCGTCTACAAAGAGGAGTTTCATCATACATCCTTTACATGGTAAAAATAAGGCTATCTTTGTTTTTCCTAAAAGTCTGTATCTTATTGGCTCAATATAATTAGCAAAAGAGGAGCTCTGAGTCAATACAAAAAAAGATATCGGGACATATCGATTTATTAGTCAATATTTCAGTAAGTTAACAATAACCCACACTTTAAATCTTGGGTAAAACCTTGTATTGACAAACAATAATTATCGCAGGGGGAGGGGAAAAGGAACCCGGCAAATTTTTCGCCGGGTTCCTGTAAAGGTCTGATCGTTTATTTCATGTATCGTTTATTTCACAATGTGCATGAGCGAGGAGTTGAGCCAGAGATGAACAAGGATACTAAGCCCATATCCCAAAGCAATCACAGGCGTCCATTTGAGATGGGCGCCAAAGGTGTATACACCCCGGGCCGTTCCCATAAGCGCCACGCCGGCAGCCGAACCAATGGAGAGCAAGGACCCCCCCACACCTGCCGTGAGGGTGACAAGGAGCCATTGACCATGAGACATGATCGGATCCATGGTCAAAACCGCATACATCACCGGTATATTATCCACAATGGCGGACAAAATCCCCACCAGTGAATTGGCATAGGTCGCTCCCAGGCCTGTATACATAAAGTGGGAAACAAACCCCAGATATCCGAACTGGGCGAGACCTCCCACACAAAGAATGACCCCGTAAAAAAACAGGAGGGTGTCCCACTCGGCCCTGGCAATCCTTGTCATTAGATCGAAATGGGCTGTTTCAGAGGTGAATTCCGCTGCATCCCGAACAATTTGAATGGCACCGATAACATGGCCGTTCTTGTCCCGAACAGGTGCTGCGGTCATGATCATCCGGGTGCCATGTTCGCCGATATTGGGCAAAAAAGCAGCGGCCTCGTGGCCGGCTTCAATGATTTTACTCTCATGGTGCTCCCCCTGGTACAATTTTTGAAATTCCGTTTCAGGGGCGTTGTCAAGGACCATATCCACCAGAATTTTGGTTTTTTCCGACCTGAACGGGGACCAATACTTGTCCGTGCCGATTCGATCCTTGGCAGGAACACCGGTAAGTTTTTCAACGTATTTATTCCAATGGGTAACCTTGCGCTCAAGGTTAATGGCAAAGGCCGGATAGGAAATGGAATCCATGATATGGGAGATGGACTTGGTTCTTTTAGAAGTGGCATATTGGGGGTTGAACGGCACTGAATTGCGAACCCCCAAAATGGCGTCATACTTGTTATACCGTCCTTCATGCATTTTGATATGATAGGAGAAAAAACCAAGGTAGCCCAACCCCAGCATCATGCCGGCAGCAGGGGGAAGATGGAGAAAATTGTGAAAACACACCGCCGTGACAATGGTGCACAAAAAAAGAATGATCATGGGAACCGCCCCATATTTCATCTGAACATTATCCTCACCCGCCTCGGGATTGCCCTTGCCGATGGCAAACATCATGATAACGGCAGGAACCAGCCAGTTGACCAATGCGGGGAGAAAAAGATCAAAGAATTCCAGGAACTGCACCTTTCCCTTCTGCCAGACCATGAGGGTGGTGATATCACCAAAAGGTGAAAACGCGCCGCCGGCATTTGCTGCCACAACGATATTGATACAGGCAAGGACAACAAACTTTTTATTTCCTCCCCCAACTGCCATCACTACAGCCCCCATCAAAAGGGCGGTGGTAAGGTTATCTGCCACAGGAGAAATGAGAAAAGCCAGCAGTCCCGTAATCCAGTAAATTTTCACCAGGGAATAACCGCGGCTGACCAGAAAGCCACGAAGCCGTAAAAACACAAACCGGTCTTCAAGGGAGTTGATATAGGTCATGGCGACCAGAAGAAACAAAAAGAGCTCGGCATACTCAAGCAGACTGTCCTTAATCGCCTGATGGGCCGTATGGGTATCGCCTATCTGAATATAGGCAATTGCCACCAATACCCAGATGATACCGGCCGCCATGAGAACCGGTTTACTTTTCCTCAAGTGAATGGTGTTTTCAAAGGGAACCAGGGCATAAGCGCCCACAAACAGCAACACGCCCATATACCCCCAGACGGTATGGGTTAAATCCACCAGTACATTGGCATCGTATCCACCAGATGCCAATGCGACAGCCGGCCCACCCAGCAGTGTCAACAAACAAATCAAAACTTTCATTTTTCTCTCCGTTGGATCAAGACCGTTGCATGTCTTGTCCCTATTTAACAATCTCAAATTTTAACCTTATCACACCCAATCTATTCTTTTTCTGCCATCACATCTTTATTACCGACAAGTAAAGCGAATCAAACAAGTCAAATAAGTCAAACAAATCAAAGACTGTACTTGATCAATTAATCTAAGTCAATTCTTTTTTTATGCCTGTGGCAAGAGCAGCTAAACGGGCTATTACACATGAATTGGGTATAATTAGTATATGGGATTCATCGAGGCAAAACATCTTAATGATGACGGTTTTCTCCAGGAATAAGCAGGCAGGGGAAAATCGATTTATCGGCGATATTTTTTGTAACAGAGCCAACCCACCGTTCCAAAATAGCGGCCTTGTCACTGGATCCGAGAATCACCATGCTGACCTGGTATTCTTTGGCTGCTTTTTCAATTTCTCGCTGGGGATCTCCCACATACACATGGGGTCTGGCATTGATGCCTGCTTCTTCAAGTTCATCACAAAGGTCATCCAGCCTTTTACGCTCCGCCTTTCGAACTTTTTGCACCTCATGGGTATCCGGACTTTTTAAGGCACTTTCCTTTACCACATGCATAATATGGATTTCTCCGATCACATTTTTCATGGCCTTAATATATTCAATGGTCTTTTTGCCCGTTTCAGACCAGTTGGTGGCAAATAAAGGTCTCTCAAACAAGCGTTCAGGAACAATTTTATCTTCAGCCATGTGTTTAAATACCAGAATGGGAACCATTGTTCTTCGTATCAATTCAGCAACATCCGAACCTGCATAAAGCTGTTTTAAAGCGCCCTTGGGAGAATGGCCAATCACAATCAGATCAGGAGATTCTCGTTCAACCACCTTGAGGATTTCAGGAATAAGGCTGGAGACCTCTATGTAGGCACCCACTTCCAACCCCATTTCAAATAAATTTTCCGCCCAGTCAATAAACCGGATATTCGCCGTTTCCTTTAACTTGACTTCCTCTTCCTTAAGATAGCCCTGCCCCCTTTTCATGGTCACGTTATCCCTTTCAATCACATTCAAAAAAACCACATGATCGAGAGCAGCCTTCCGAAGGCTCAACAATGAATTTAATGCATCATAGCAAAGATCTTCAAATTTGGTTACAAACAGCAGTTTTTTTATCTCCATGGTAGAATCTTTTCTCCCTTATGTGTCATTTTTTTTAGGCCCTTTGTTCTGGTCAGCCGATTTTTTTTTGTATGGCCTGGACAAGTTCTTCGGGCTCGACTGGTTTTTCCAGATAAATATCGGGCATGGGAATTTGTCCTCCTTTAAACTCGTCCAATGCTTTCTGGGACTTTAAAAAAGAGCGCAGAGCAATGCCGGTGAACATGATCACAGGGAGGTTTTTAAGCGTCTCGTCTGTTTTGAGATGGCGGTACAATCGGATCCCGCTTCCCCTGGGCATCAGTACATCAAGAATGACCAAATCAGGGTGTTGCTGTTTAATCATCTCCAGGCCCTCTATACCATCACGGGCAACAATCGGGATATAGTCATTTTCTTCCAGAACTGTGACAACAAATGACCGTACATCAGGATCATCATCCACCACAAGTACCTTTTTATTCATAATTTATCCTCCTTGGTATCAACCGCACCCGCTATTTCATAGGGAAGTTTGACAATAAAGGTGGTCCCCTGCCCCGGCTGTGTTATGGTTTCAATCGAGCCCTTGTGTTCTTCCACCAGCTTTCCGGTCACCAACAACCCCAAGCCCGTTCCCTTGCCCCCTTTTGAGCTGAACATCGGGTTAAACAACTGTTTCCGGGTTTCCTCGTCCATGCCGCATCCATTGTCCTTGACCTCAAAAATAATACTATTGCCGGGCCCCCTGCGGGTTTTAATCCCAATTTCAAATTTCTTGGAGGTGTCTTCATCTTCCATGCAGGCATCCATGGCATTATGGGCAAGGTTAAGAAGGCTTCTGTGTACAGTTCTCGGATCCACAATCACTTCACCGACGGCAGCATCTGTCTCTTTTAATATCTTAATATTATTGCCGGCGGCAACATCGCGAATCAAATCAATCACATCCTCCACAATTTCATTGGGAGAACACAGTTCAAACTCAGGCGATCTTTCCTTGGAATAGGTCAGCAGATCCTGGGTTAAATCTGCCACCCTTGCAATATTTTTTTTGATGGTTTCCCATCCGATTTTAAGTTTTTCCGTATTATTTTTTTTCATCCCCACATCCACCACATAGGACCCGCCCTTGAGGCCAATGAGAATATTTTTCACATAATGGGCAAGTCCGCTGACGGTCTGGCCGACCGCAGCCAGGCGTTCCGACTGGACCAGGTCTTTTTCCAGCCGCTTGATCTCGGTAAGATCCTGGAAAAAATTAACAATTCCCATAAACTCGCCCTCTTTACGCAGGACGTTGGTGGTATATTGAACCGGAATCTGCCGGCCGTCTCGTGTCTGCAGCATCATCTCTTTCCAGGGCATATCATTGGAGTCGGATAATGCTTCTGCCTCAGCCTTAAATATCTCTGCTATCTGTGGCGTATACAGATCCTGAAGGGTCATCTTATTTTTGACATCAATGGTCTTCTCTCCAAATATCCTGGCAGCTTCCGGGTTATACACCACGATCTTCCAATCATGGTCAAAGGCCACAATGGCATCATTGCTGCTGCGGATCAAAAGCCTTTGAAAATTGGATTTGCGCCGAATCTCTTCGGTTGCCTCCTGAATCTTCTGTTCAAGATTTTTGGTATACTCTTCCAGACGTTCCCGGATGTGAATCTTTGCTTTTGCCCGCTCAAGGGCAATTGCCAGTGCCTCGTCCCGGACCGGTTTATTAATAAAATCACTGGCCCCGTATTGGAGGGCGGTGATGGTGGAATCAATATCCCCGTGACCGGTTACAATTATAACTTCGGTTTCTATATCAATTTCTTTTATTTTTTTCAGGAGCTCAAGCCCGTCCATTCCCGGCATTTTGATATCGGTCACCACAATATCCGGTGATTCTGACTTAAATGCTGCAAGTCCCTGCTCACCATTAAAAGCCGTAACGGTTTCATAGCCGTCACTCCTCAAGGACATGGACAAGAGCCGAACGATTATCTCTTCATCATCCACAATCAGTATCTTATTGGCCGACATATCAGGTTCCCTTATTCAATTATAGGAAATTTTATGGTAAAGCAGGCACCGTTACCTTCCACACTTTCTATTTCAATGATACCACCGTAATCTTTAATAATGCCAAAACTAATACTGGTACCGAGCCCTGTGCCCTTCCCCGTCTCCTTGGTGGTAAAAAACGGCTCAAAAATTTTGCGTTTAACCGCTTCGCTCATCCCTATCCCGGTATCTGACACCTTGGCAATCACCTCTTTTCCCACAGTAAAGGTCTTGATGACAAGCTGTTTTTCCACCGGTCCTTCTGATTTATCAGCCTTTTCCGACCGTTCATCCATGGCATCAATGGCATTGGTAACCAGGTTGATAAACACCTGTTCCAGCCGATTGTGTTCTGCCCGGATTTCAGGCAAATCCGGAGCAAGTTCCAGTCTCACTTTTACAGAATGCACTGTCAACTGATGTCCAAGCACCTTAAAGACGTCGTGGATGGGATCATTCAAATTCATTTTTTTCAAATCCCGTTCCGACTGCCTTGCAAAATCCCTGACATGCTTGATGACACCGGACGCCCGGGCCACATTGTCGATAATGTCCCCAGCCATCATCACCAACTCATCATCGGGAATGGCAATCCCTTTTTTAATCATCTTCAAGATCAGGTCCGCACAGATCTGGATCACATTCAGGGGCTGGTTTATTTCATGGGCCATTCCGGCTGCCATGGTTCCCAGGGTGGCCAGTTTCCCGGCCTGGATCAACTGGGTCTCCTTTTCAACGCTCTCTGTCATATCCGTAGCAGATGCAATGAGGACATCCCGGTGCCTGTAAGTTGCATTCACCACTTTCATATTCACAAAAAAAGCTTCCTTTGATTTTTTGTAATGTCGCTTTTTGGTAAACAGAATGGCCTCACCTGTTTTAAGACCCTTTAGCCCCTCTTTAATGGTCTCGTCATTCTGATCCCCCATCTCCAGAAAGGGACGGCCCAAAAGTTCAATTATGGAATACCCGTAATCATTTTGTACCCGGTGATTAATATCCAAAATTTCAAGGGTCTGTTGGTCAATGATAAAAATGGGATTGGGATTGTTGTTGAACAGGGATCGATATTTTTCCTCCGAGGCTTTATATTTTTCATAGAGTCTGGACAACTCCTGGTCTTGGAGCTCTATCTCCTCCTGGGCTTTTTTATCCTCTGTCTGATCCCTCAGGGTCTCAATGGCACCGATAATTTTACCATCCGGGGATTTGATGGGGGCTGCCGTGAAAAAAATCCACTTGCCTCGCTCCCCAAGATGGGGGAAAAACTCTTCTGCTTCATAGGCTTCTTTGATAATTTTTGATTTCCGCCAGGAAGACCCATAATATTCAATAACCTCTTCTTCAGACATCTGACCGACAATTATATCGGCCATGGTCGGCCGTTTGGCAGATCTAAAGGGCACCCATTGGCGGTCAGTTCCCACCAGTTCATAGGCAGCATGACCGGTGAGTTCCTCACAGGCCCGGTTCCAATGGGTGAGAATATGCTCGTTATTGACAATAAAGGTAGGAATCATACTGCCCTGGATGACCTGGGATAATTCCTTTTCCATTTCAATCAGATCTTCCCTTTCTGTCTTGAGATAGGCATTTTTTTTGTCTGTAATCTCAATCATTCTGTCTGAAAAAGCATCAAACAGGGCAACAAGATCTTCCCGGCAAATATCTTTATCCCCAATTTTTTCCCTTACCCGGATCTTTTCTTCTTCGGTTTTCAAAAAACTGATAAAGGACATGGCTCGGTAACTGTCCAGGTCAATGATGCTCACTCGTTCCGTATTTACCTTTTCAAGAATACAGGCCAGAACTTTATCATTCTTGAGTTTCAAAATAAGATCCAGGCCCACAAGGTCACACACCTGACTGTAATCGGTTGTGGTCGGTATACCAAGGGCTTGTGCCTGGAGTATTCCCCTGGTATTTTTCAATGTATCGGCAACCATCAGCACCTTGATATCCAACTCTTTCAACCCAGTCCCCGTTAGGATATCCAATATTTCACCACAGGGATCACCGCCACCGATGAAAGCTATTTTCAATCCTTTGAGGTTAAAGTTCATGGGAGCCTCCTTGTTTGTTAGTGAGTATAACGGCAGTATATTAAAAGAAAATTAAGGTGACAACCACAAAGGTCGGAATTAAAAAAATCAAAGAATACTTTAAAATATAGCCAAAAAAACTAGGCATGGCAGTTCCCGCTTCCGAGGCAATGGACCGGACCATGAAATTGGGGGCATTGCCGATATAGCTGCAGGCGCCAAAAAAAACGGCACCGGTCGAAATTGCCTTAAGATAAACCGCATTTTCCGTCATTAACAACGGAACCGAACTGGCCTCTGGCATCCCCGAATAAAAACTGCCAAGGGCTGTATTAAAAAAGGTAAGATAGGTGGGAGCATTGTCCAAAAAGGCAGAGAGCATCCCTGTTACCCAAAAATAATGAACCGGTTCTTTTACCTGATAGATAAGAAAAGCGAACTCCCCTTTCGGTCCGGCCTTTAACAACAGCAGGCAGGGAATCATGGTAATAAAAATTCCAATAAACAAATAGGCCACCTCAACGATGGGAAACCAGGAAAACTGATTTTCTTCCCGCAGAGATCTGGGCGTTGCCAAGAGGGAACCAATACCAAAAACCACCAGCAGACCGTCCCTGAGCCAGTCCTGGACAGCCCGATGCACCCCGAAGGTTGAAACCTCTCCCAGGTCGACAATACCGCTCATGAGAACAGCGGCCACAATCCCGCCAAGAAAAATAAAATTATAAATCCCTACAAGACGCAGGGGCTTTTTCTCCCCGTCATCCGGTGCTGTGACCCCTTCTCGTTTGTAATGGTAGGTGTCAAGACAAAAATAGATCCCCAAAAGAAGACCTGAAGCCACCAGCATATGGGGAAGGATTTTAAGGGTCCAGAAAAAGGTCACCCCGTGGAGAAATCCCAAAAACAAAGGCGGATCTCCCAGGGGGGTCAGGGACCCGCCGATATTGGCCACCAGAAAAATAAAAAAGACCACCATAAAGGTCTTATTTTTCCGATGGTCGTTTGCCCGGAGGAAGGGCCGGATCAACAGCATGGCAGCCCCTGTGGTCCCCATCCAGGATGCCAGGATGGTCCCGATGAGGATAATAATGGTATTGACCAGGGGGGTCCCCCGCAGGGTCCCCTTTAGCAATATCCCGCCGGACACCGTGAAAAGCGCCCACAATAATATGATAAAGGGTACATAATCCGCCAGGATAATGTGAAGGATCTCATATACGGCTAGCCCTTTGTAGGCAACCACAAAGGGAATGGCCAGGCTGGCCGCCCAGAAAGCAGCGATTTTACCAAAATGATGATGCCAGAAAGTACCGGCCACCAAGGGAAGAAAGGCAATGGACAAAAGCATACAGGCAAAGGGGATACAACTGTACAAGGGCAATTCCTCTCCCAGATTCACATGGGCGCCTCCGCCGGCTTCAGCGTCAGCCTCGTGCAGCCCCTCCAGGTCCGGAACCTGTGTATGCTGTTTTTTTCCATCATCACGGTCCATGGCCGGGGTGTTGTCAGTGGCCGCAATCGTTGTGGGAAAGATTAAAACGAAAAGAATAATGACAATTGCAATTTTATCCAACTTCATAGATCCACTTCCTCCTGGTTTTCCGGGTGTCGTTCAACCGTTGAATCTTTGTATTCGGACAATTACTTCGAATCTGAAATCACTTTTTGGAACAGGTCAATGCCTAGGAGAATGAGATATTCAACCATAAAAGTGTTCCCAAAGCACTAATCAATAATATAAAAAAAGTCAAGATTTAAAAACAACCCCATCGTTTCCGTTCTGATTATTTTGGGAACAATCGTCATTGGGTTGTCAACATTCACAAATGCTGCGAAAAATCTGTGGGGGTTGATCTCTAAACCTGAAATCATTCACATTTACAACAAATGGGTAACCCAGGAATTGACCAATGGACACAGTCATAAAGACAAATCAGAGCACTGGCAGTCAAAAACGAATGTTCTGCGAATGCTCTGATTCAAAGAAGCTAAATACAGATTTCAGTTGGACGGTTCTGAACTTTTTGGACCTGACAAAACCGGGTTCAACGCCCAGCTTTACCCGTCAATACTATCAAGCGGTTCTAACTCGATGTCATTGGTTCGAATGCTCTGCTTATCACCGGCCAGATGGCGTCGTTGTTTTTCTCTGTTCTTTTTAATTTGCAATTTAACCTTATCAGAAAGTGTGTCAATGGCTGCATACATGTTATTGTCAGATTCTTCCTTTGCATAAATTTTCATTTTATTGCATTTCAGGTTGATTTCAACAATGTTGCATAATTTTTCTACCGATAAAACAACATGTGCATCGGCAGAATTATCAAGCATCTTATCTAATTTATCGAATTTTTCTTGAACATGGTTTTTTAGAGAATCTGACGAGTCGATATTTTTGAAGTTGAGGGATATTTGCATGAACGCCTCCAGATTTAGGTGAGTATCTAATTTTTACCCTACCACATCTTAAAACTCATATCAATGATGGCAATTACAATATTTTTTTTCAATTTCCATTCACTGACAATCGCTTTTACTTTCGATAGCATTTCACTCACCACGCTTGGGAATAAAATGTTTTGCCCTTGTTTTTTTTTGACGAACTTGGGCTAAGCAATATCCAGTTCTCTGGCCCATTTTTTAACCATGGCTATTAGCGTAAGCACCGGAGGAGACCCCGGCGAACGGGGGAAAACACTTGTATCACAAACATAAAGATTCTTAATCTTCAAGCTCTCAAAATTTTGATCAACAACGGTACCAATAGCTGCAGTACCCCCCGGATGCCCCCCTATCATCGTGCTTATGGAAATAGTATCGGGCTCGCAACCGGCTTCTATCAGTATTCGCGTGCAAAGGTCATCTCCCTTTTTCATATTTCTCATATCATTATCGGTCATGGGCTTTGACATTCTTCCCTTTGCATCAATCGACCCTTTGTTTTCATCAGCAATCTTAGTAAACATGCCCATGGAATAGAGTCCTCTTTTCTGAAATTTCAAAATATTCTTAAAAAATGGTTTTAAGCGCATCATCTGAGAAAGCCAAGCCCCCTCACCTTTAACATTTCCTATCATAAAATGATCTGATTCTTCAAAGTCCTCACATGCATGAGTGAATGTCATGGCTTTCCAAGGTCCTTTTTCTTTTGTAAAACCCACAACCACATCCATGGGATCCATGAAAAATGATTTGCCGGCCTCTTCGATTCCACTTTTCTGTAAAATAGTCGGACTTCCCATACCACCTGCAGCCAGAATAACCGTATCAGCATAAAGTTTTTCCGGAATATCTTTATTTCCAGAGACCCGAACTCCTATGGCTCTTTTATTATTATTATCCATAAGGACTTCTTCAACAGTAGTATTCATAATAAGGTCGATGCCATTGGGCCATGCCATTGCTTTTCTCACATAATCACGAGCAGTCCAGCGTGCATTGATAGAACAACCGGACATACAAGAATCACATTTTGGATTACAGCGTGACGGGTCAATAAATTTTAGTTGCGGTAAAAAATTAATACCAAGCGTATCCGCGGCTGCGACAAGTCTTTGTGTTCCATTCCAGCCTTTCATAAACTCATTAGGGAAAGGCGCAAGTTTCAGCTCATCGATGGTTTCCTGAACAGTGGGTTCGAGGTCCAAACCGAGGTCATCTTGGAACGACTTTGTCGGTCGAAAAGCATTACCGCTAAAAACCGCCGAAGAACCGCCGAGTGTCAAAGCACGATCAATAATAATTCCTTCTTTTGAACGTGAAAAAAAAAGATGTTTGTCATAAAGATTTTTATATGTATGAAATATTCCTCGTCCTAAGGGATCCTCAATCCCAGTTTCTATCATAAGAACTTTTTTGCCCCGCTTAACAAGTTCGAGGGCTGCTGTTGCACCAGAAGGTCCTGTACCGACAATTATTACTTCCTGTTTCCTGTCCCTTTTTTTTGCCATTCTATACTCCTATACCTTTTATTAAACTTAAAATTTGCACAGCATTTTCAATTAAAAAATTTTCTTCCCCGTTCCCCGTGTATAATAAATGGATCATCGTTCGCCTGGGTTTGGACAAACCATATGAGATTCAAACCATATATTAGTCATGTAATAAATCTTATTGTCAAGTAAAAAATAACGATCGTTCGTTTTTATTACTATTTTGAAATCGAACGTTTTTTACCCATCACATAATTGCAATAAGAGTGCATTGAATGTTATTATTTTTTAATAACATTCAGGCAAAAGGAAAAGAATGATATATATAACGCCTGGACAGTGATCAATGCCTGCATAAAAGTTCTGGGTAAACCGGGGCCGGGCCACCCGGGTCGGGTTTAAAAAAAAGACGCCCGTATGGTGATGCCTGCTCTGATATGATATGATAGTTCCATAATCTAACTACAAGGAAGACCCATGTCAAAAATAACAAACCCCTGGAAACTTGCGGGAAAATCCCCGGAAAAAAGTCAAGAACAATCCTCCTCCAGGCAGTCCCATCCCTTTATAGACCAGGATCCTGAAGCTGTGGTGGGTCAGTTCCACGACCTGCCCGTGTTAAATTTCTCCGACTACGGGGTCTATTTAAGCTTTGGCCAAGACCGGGTACTTTTGCCCAATAAATACGTGCCGGAAGACATTTTCGTGGGCGAGGAGATCCGGGTCTTTATCCACAACGATTCCGAGGACCGGCCCGTGGCCACCACCCTGGAACCGGCTGGCGTGGTGGGGGATATCGTGGCCCTCAATGTTAAGGACACTTCTAGGTTCGGCATCTTCATGGACTGGGGCTTGGAAAAAGACCTTCTGGTTCCCCGCAGCGAGCAGCAGGGCCGGATGGAACTTGGAGAAACCCATCTGGTGGAGATCTGTCTGGATGAATCCACCCACCGGATCTATGGGTCCACCCTGATGACGAAATTTTGCCCCGGGGATGCCCAGGGTCTTGCTTCTGGAGAGGCTGTGGATCTTATCATCCACAGCATTACCCCCATTGGCTATACTGCCCTTATCAACCACACCTGCCCGGGCATGCTCTATAAAAATGAAACCTTTGAAGACCTGTCCATCGGAGATCGGTGCCGGGGATATGTCCTCCGGATCCGGGAGGACGGCAAGGTGGATCTGACCCTGAAACAATCGGGATATGCCTCGGTGGAAGGTTCGGCCAAAAAAATCCTGGAGGTCCTGGAGGCCAATGACGGATTCAGCCCCTGCCATGACAAAAGCAGTCCAGAAGACATTCAAGCCGCATTTTCCATGAGTAAAAAGGAATTCAAACGGGCCGTGGGCAACCTTTACAAACAGGGCCTCATTACCCTGCACAAGGCTGACGGGATCCGCATGAAATAATTACAGCAAGGAGGTCTCCAGACCCCTTCTCGATAGCTTTGACACCTGTGAGGGGTAGATTCCCCTATTTTGTTTTAGTTTTTGAATATTTTTTAATATAATAAATTTCCCTTTGCCGGTTATAGACAAACCAACTTTATTAATCAGGGGCTGGAAAGTGTTCAATGTAATAAGTTTTTTATTGCCAGCTTTCAGACAGGAATGTTATTCTCCAATTAAGTGCACTCTTCTATTTCGCCTTAAAATTGATTAAAAAGGATAAGAATGCGAAATTTATTGAAAATATTAGGAATGGTTTGTTGTGTTATTATTATTACCACAAATTGTTATGGTAAAGAAATAATTCGCCTTTCTACCGGAGATTGGCCTCCATATATTTCAAAAAATCTTAAGCATAATGGTGTGGTACTACATATTATAGCTGAGGCATTTAAAATGGTTGACATCAATGTTGAATACACCTGGCTCCCTTGGAAACGTGCATTACTAATGGCCAAGAATGGTCAATTTGATGGTTCAGCTGTTTGGGGTGGAGGGATCGACCCAATACGAGAAGACAATTTTTATTACAGCGACCTTATCCTA
This sequence comes from Desulfoconvexum algidum, assembly GCF_055382125.1. Lineage (NCBI taxonomy): Bacteria > Pseudomonadati > Thermodesulfobacteriota > Desulfobacteria > Desulfobacterales > Desulfobacteraceae > Desulfoconvexum > Desulfoconvexum algidum. The sequence goes on from NZ_AP042394.1 coordinate 3,949,378, forward strand.
AAATCCGAATGGGTCTTTTTTCATTTAAAAAGCTACCCTTTTGATTGGAAGGAATGGGATGATCTGGCTGGAATTCCATTAGGAGCTACTCTGGCATATAACTATGGAGATAATTTTAAACGGTTAGAAAAAGAAGGGAAGCTTGACGTTCAATGGGTGCCGTCAGATGAAATGAATTTTAGAAAGTTATTGGCTGGACGCATTAAAGTCTTCGGAATAGAGCGGGACGTTGGGTATTCCTTGTTGCAGTATAAGTTCAAACCAGAGGAAGCAGCTTTGGTTACACACCACCCTCAATCGGACATTCCCGCATACTACCATCTTATATTTTCACGTAAAATCAAAAAAAACAAACAAATACTTCATTTATTCAATAAAGGACTGCGAAGGATGCGCGCAACCGGTAAAGAAAATGAGTTCTGGTCCGCATTTCGACGTGGGGAATACAGGAAAATAGAATAAGGATCAGCTCCAAGATTACTTGATCTTTTGTTTTCAAAATTCATAGTCTTTTAAATGGTTTTAATAATATTCCTGCTGGCTCCCCACTTATTCATGATGTATAAGTGTAACATTCAATCCCGACTGTTTCATATAAATTTAATCTCACTTTACAACCATACATTCTCTTGATATTAATATTTTTTCTTCACTGTTCCAGAACTACAGAGGAAATTACCTCACACCCATCAAAAAAATCTCTCCGTAAAAGTTTTATTTCATCTGTAAGCAAATCAGGCGTGTGATCAGGGATTTGTTTTTGCCCCAAAACCAGGATTCCAAAATGCCCCACACCTGAGTTAGGACGTACCTATCCATTTTGATACTAAAAAAAACGATCAAGAGGTCTTATATGCCGGTTAAAAAATTACCAGTTTTTCAGTTTTTATTTTTTTCGATTAATTCCTCTTTCTATAGCTTGGGCCCTCCAATACAAGGATATCAGAGTTGTACACAAGACGGTCAGCAATCGCTGTGGCAACAGTAGTGCTGTCAAAAATGTTTCCCCATTGGGCAAATGGCAAGTTGGTTGTAATCATGGTAGATTTTTTCTCATGCCTTGCACTGATTACCTGGAAAATCAGATTTGATCCCTGTTGGCCAAGCGGAAGGTACCCAATTTCATCTACGACTAAAGTATCCGGTGATTGATAATATTTAAGTTTTTTGAGCAGATTATGATCCGCTTCCGCTGCTATCAAATGATTGATCATATCCATGGCAGTAGTGAAAAGCGTTTTTATTCCAGCCTGGGTCGCAGCAAAGGCGATACATTTAGCCAAATAACTTTTTCCTGTGCCAGGATTGCCAATCATGATGATATCTTTTTTCTTCTCAATAAACTCAAGATCCATAAGGTTTAAGATTATACTTTTTTGAGCCTGTCGGGACTTGTGATAATTAAAATCAAATTGATCAATGGTGACCTTTGTATCAAGCCCGGACTGCTTGAACCTTAATACCATCCTGGCTTTATCCCGTTCTTCGATTTCAATGTCGATTAACCGTTCAATGGCTTGAAGGGGAGACAGGTTTTTTTGGTTCGCCTGTTCAATGATGCTTTCTATGTTTTGGGCACAATTTCTTAGCCTTAATGTTTTGAACTTTTCTATAACGGTATTCATGTCTTTTTCCTTTTTTTGAGGACTAGAGCATCATATTCTGCAAGGTTTGGGGAGCAAAGTCTTATCTCGTTGAGAGTATCACTTTTCAGTTTCACAGGTGGATGACAGGTTTTGGGTGTCATCTCCTGGTAAAGAATATTCTGGATATAACCCGCACCATATAATTTTAGATCCAATGCTTTGTTCAGGGCGATAATTATTGAACTGTCTCCATATTTGTCTTTCAGGGTCATTATCTGGATGATGTCCTTTTTTAATGGAGACCTTGTTTTTTCAAGTTCATTCAAATAATCCAGCGCCGTTTGACCCAAAGACAAAAAGGCAAGAACGTTTTTGTCAGCAAGCCTTCTTTTTCTAAGCTTATGAAGTTGTGATTTATGGGATTCGAGTTCGATCCTTTGTTTTTTTTCCCAGGACCGAGCATGGACGGCAATACATCGGGTTTTGTAATACATCCATACTTTTTCCTGATTTGCTTTCAAAACAACAGTTTTACCAATCGTCCAAACCGGAACACTATACGTATTGGAGTCAAATCTCACGGAAAAATCTTTATGGACATATAAGGAGTGTATTTCCCTGTAATCCGGGGCAGGATACGGAAACTTTTTAAGTCGGTATCTCTGAAGTCTTTTTACCGGGATTTCTCCTGTCGTACTATGTGTCCTGGTGTTGGCAATATTGTTTAACCATTCCATAGCCTGGGACTGGAGTTCTGGTAGGTTGTTAAATTCTCTTAATGGCAAAAAATTGTGCCGGATATAATGAATGCTTCTTTCAATTTTTCCTTTTTCATGGGGAGATCTGATATTGCAGGCCACAGGCTTGATACCAAGGGGGAGTAAAAAATGAAGAAAATTGCCATTAAAACGTATCAGAGCGCCCGTCCGTTCAGTCACCGCTGTGATCATGTTATCCACCACAAGTTCTTCCGGAGGGCCGCCAAAATACTTAAAGGCATCAAACAAAGCCTGATGAAGGGCTTCTTGTTTCTGGCTATGGGTAAAAGAAACATAAAGCATCCTGCTGTGGGATTCGATGACGGCAAGCCCATACAGCTTTCTTTTGGTTTTTCCATAGGAGATGGTCCCAAAATGCCCCCAGTCAACCTGCATTTGTTGCCCGGGTTCTGATTCAAATCGGCTATACGCCTGCTTTTTTAAGGACTGTCCCCGGATTTTACGCAGAAAATCCCTCAAAATGCTTATTTCGCCATCAAAACCCTTTTTTTGTATCTGACGTAAAACAACGGGTGCTTTGAGCTTTGGATATCTGTTTATTATTTCCCGGATATAGTCGTGGTATGGTGACAGTTTCAGCGTCCGGGCTTTCCTTTTAGATGGTTTCGACTCTGGGTTGGAGATATACTTTGATACCGTTTTCCTGCTGCAGCCAATTGCTTTTGAGATTTCTCGATTGGACATTCCCATATCTTTTAACCGGTGGATTTCAAAAATCATTCTCATGTCAATCATTGCTCCTCCTTATATTTTATGGGCACTTTTCGGCAGGGAAAGCACCTGGAACAGGGTGCCGTCATAAACGATAAGGTCTTTGTGGATCAAGCAACTGCGGGCAAAAAGATAGTCTTGTTCTTTAAGGCCCAGTTTAGAGCAGATGCTTTTGTCTCCGTAATATGAAAGGCCATGTTTGTCTGAGGCCAACACAAGGAACAGGTATAATGCCAACTCATGCCGGGTCAATGATTGTAAAAATCCGTCTGTAAGGAAACGGTGAGGGATAAAACAAAAACTCTTGCCGGTACGGCGTATCCGGTCTTGAATAAGCACTTTTTTTCTTATCATGATGCCCTCCTGGCCTGATGGGGTTCATGATCTCTGTAACACAAAATTTTTCTCCAGTCCTCGAGTCCATCTTTGCAATTATGGCGAACAGACTGGGGCTGTAGCGATAAAAATTTTTACCGGGTCCATCTTTGCAACGACGGGAACAAGCCAATATTGGCCTAAAAGCCCTTGGTTCCTGGACTTGCTCGAGTCCATCTTTGCAATACCGATAGTTCTTGATGCCTTGGAATGGACCTTGTTTTTTTGAATTTTACAGTTTCTGATTTTCTGTAAAGAGCGGTTCCTGTCAGCTTTTTTCGGATTTCTTTGACGATATTTTGTCCAGTAATAGGGGTTATTCTGAAGCCATTTCTGATTAGCCAATTTTTGATCTTTTTTGTATTCCGGGTCACATACCAATTTTTGTTTTTGCCATAGGGCTTTTCTGGTCCTTTGGCAATCCGGATCGGTACAAAAAATCTGTAGTTTATTTCTTGGCACAAAAAACGAATCGCAACCGGGACAAGGTATCGGATCCATCATTCCCTCCATGTAAACATCGTTGGGTACGAAATGGAATTATATGGAAGAAATTAAATTTTGAAAAATTTATTTTTAAGGGAATTAGATGGATTGAATTAAATCGGGCCGGGGAAGTACATTCCCGGATTTTGGGGCGGAATTAAAATCTTGATCACAATCAGGCGAAACTCCAGTTATAATAAAAAACAATTCAATATTGATTCCGGTTAAGCTGGGAAATAATAGTAGTGAAATATCTACTTTTTTGATTCTCGATACCGGTGCCTCCATCACTACAATCCATGATGATTTGGCCAATGAATTTAAAATTTATGATTATCAACACTCTAAGGCAAGGGTCGCAGATGGTCGTAAGGTAAATACAAAATCAACAAACTTTGACTATATCGTTGTCGGTCCATACAGGATGAATAATTTAAAAATAAGTATTATCAATTATGGTCATTACCAGTACTTCGGATTGATAGGGAATTACGAAGCCATAGCAAAAGCACATTATCATACTGTAAGAGCTTGGAGATATTGGTTGTGCAGGAGGAGCCAGGAGCAGACGTCTGGCTATAGTCCAAACCCGGTAAACAGCTTGGAATGAGAAAAAATACCCTTCTTCAATTCAATCCTCATCATGCTCAATATCCCCATCCCCATAATCCCAGGTCATATCTGAACAAAGAACATCGAACCATTTTTTGAAAGTTTTATAATCTCTCTTCTTTGGCCAAACATCCGGATCAGCCATCCATGATTCAAGCTCTTCTTCAAATATATGTGTATAGATTTTTTTGATAAATTTTTCATAATTGAATTCATCATATTTGTCAGGGATTAGAATTGTGGTTGCATGGGGAGTATCATAAGTTTCTGCATCTTCAAAACTATTTGCCCACTCGATATAGGGCTGTTTTGGGATGATTGTAATTGCTGTTCTGTTTATGGTTTCCATTTTTAGATCTCCCCTCGTTCTCTCTGACTTTCTTCTGAATGGGGCATACTTAATGGAATATCCGGAAATCCTGCAAGCATGATCATATCTTCTTGATAGTTCACATAACCTTCAAAAATATACTCATTCCAAAAATATTTGTTTTTCCCGTATTTCATAAAGGATTCATACGCATTTTTTTTGTCTTTTTTTCCTGCTTCTTTTAAATTTCGATCAAAGAAAGCTTCCCAATCATCACGTTTTGCTGAAGACCCCAGATTGCCATTTATGTCTATCAGAATATATGGGGTTGTGAATACTAACGAATATCCATAGTTCAGCTTTGGGAATGGTTCTGGCATCACCCGGGCATACCAGATCTCATCTTTCTTCCCCTGATAACCGCTTGGTACAATAACTTTTATTTCTTTACCGGTAACCAATTCCTCTAAAATCACATATCGATCCAAATGCCCCTTATGGATAAAGATTCCCATCCTGGAGTTTTGCATACACTCAATAGTTTTAATCAATCCAGAGTCTGCATTTAGATTTTTCAAAAGATCAAGAATGACTGTTCCCAATGATTCTTTTTTAATTCCAACACAAAGGTCAAAAAATCCCCAGCATGTAAAATAGGACTGTGTAAGTGGACTCTTTGGCGGGGATGATGGCAAATAAATATCATCTGCCTGTTCAAGAATATTTGTCAACTTTGATAACGCAGGTAAATCTGCTAATTGCTCTACAAGTACTGAAACCTTGTTCTGTGCATAGATATAAACCGCATGGAGGGGATCATATTTTGATAGTCTATCTTCTGAGACCACAGTTTTATCCAGATCTTGTGCATATGCTTTTGCTTCTTTAAGATCTTTAAAATCAATAATCTTTTGATTCTTTGTTTTTCTAAGCCCTGCAATTACTTTTTTTGATATTGGTCCCATATTTTATGTGTTTTTCCTCATTATCAAATCATATTGGTGTAATATTTTATTTTTTCAATTATCAGAATTTATCTGATACGTCCCATCCAACCGTTCCCACATTTCTTCAAGTTTATTATCCAGGATCTCAACTGCTTCATCATATTCATTTTGTGTTATTTTACCGGTTTTTAGTTTTGATTGGATTAAATACAATTCGTTTTTATGCCATTTATCCGGATCAAAATTGTAAGTCATGACATTTAGACCCCTTCATACGAAAACGGTGTAAAAACTTCTCTCCCATCCCTGGCGTCAAATAAAATCTGGGAAACTTTCCTTCCTCCAGCTGTATTATGAAATCCTTTGATCTGGTCTATTTTATTTTTCCCTGAATTGAGCTCTGAATTGAGCCTGGGATTGGATTGATGCTTTCCTATACATTCCCCTGATTTCAGCCCGCTTCTCTTCAGATAGATACATGAGGTACCCCCGTTTCAGATTATAGCGAATATGGAACTGATTCTGTTACTTGGTATATTGCACTTGGGGGAGGAGAATTCAAGGATTATTGGATTGAAGTGAACAACATTTTTTGATAATCCATATAGAAGATTCGATTTATTTAAAATGACAGGAGATCTATGACCCTTTACGCATACAAGAATAACCGTCCTGATATTCACCCAACAGTTTTCATTGCACCGACCGCTCAAATTATTGGGAATGTTATTATTGGCAAACAATCTTCAATATGGTTCCAAACCGTCATTCGTGGTGATTTAGACAAGATCAGCATTGGAGAAAGGACAAATATCCAGGATTTTTGTATGTGCCATGTGGATCAAAATACCCCATTGAAAATTGGAAACGGTGTTACCATCGGTCACCGGGCTATAATCCATGGATGCACAATTGAAGATGAATGTTTAATCGGGATGGGAGCAATTGTTATGAATCAAGCTGCCATAGGGAAAGGGTCTATTGTCGCTGCTGGTGCTGTTGTGCTGGAAAAAACAATTATCCCACCATATTCATTGGTAACGGGTTCTCCTGGGAAAATTAAAAAAACATATGAAAACCGAGAGGAGATTGAACAGAAATTAAAAACCGGGTCTGATACTTATATTGACATCGCTCTGAATTTTAGTTCAGGTGATGTTTTCTATGAAATAGAGGACCCACATGCCCCCTAAAAACTTCAAATGCAAACAATGCGGCAATTGCTGTCTCAACCTCAACGATGCTTTTCAGACAAGTGTCACGGGTGAGGATATTGCAATGTGGAGAATAAAAGGACGATTTGATATTCTGGATTGGGTTGATCCAATACCTGTTGGTGGAGGCAATTATGTTTATGACATTTGGGTCAATCCAAAAACAGGTGATGATGTGAGGAGGTGTCCATGGTTGAGGAAACTTCCAAAGCAGGATAAATATATTTGTCGGATTCAAGATGTAAAACCAGAACATTGCCGGAATTATCCAAAATCAAGAAAACATGCTGAAGAAACCGGGTGTAGAGGTTTTGAGTCGGTTTCGTTAATTCTTTCATTTATTTTTAGAAAAGAGAGGTAAAATTGAATTTATCCCCTGAACAGCTTTTAGAGATCGCACAGTATTCGTTTGTACGGATGGATGGTGCCTGGTTTATGGCCTTAGCCAAAAAGCTTGGAAAAGAGACTGCATGGGAGATTGATGTTGAGGCGTGGAAACAATTCTCATATGTATTCGGAAAAAAAATCAAAAAAGATATCATCCCTAATCCGGTCTGGCCAGAAAGTTTTTTGGATATGCTGGAAATTTTCAGTAAAGTGCTAAAAATTGAAGGTCGTGAGGTATCCGTTGAACCGGATATCATAACTATTCGAGTTACAGATTGTGAAACACAAAAGGCAATTGCCAAGGCTGGCATAGCAGATTGTGGAATTGTTACGGTGCAAACCTATCAGGGACTTATCAAAGGATTGTTTGGAAAAGAGATGAGCGTCTCTGTACAGCATACAAAAAACCTGAATCAGGGAGCTGATTGTTGTGAAGTGGTCATTTCCAGGAAAATTCAGTAATTTGAGTTTGAATCTTAAATTTATCAGCTTGTTTCCGGGTGTGCCCAATTTGTTTCGCAAAAAATAATAACGCCATCTATTAATATTTTTATAGAAATAAAACTCTCTCTTGAGGAGTACTAAACCCGTTAATTTTTAAATTTTGGGTACAAATTTTTTTGCAGATCCGTTTTTATTTTCAAATTTAATTTTTTGGATTTATATGCACTTGTCATATCCACTTGTTTGTGGCTCGCTGTATATTATTTGAAAAAAGGGATTTGAGCGCTGAAGGAATAATTTATTGTTTGAATTTCAACAAGTCACTTATAACGATTTTAAGTCAGGATGGGCAGGGGTAGGGTTAAAAAATCGTTGCGTTTTTGATGGTGTATTAAGATGGATTGACTGGGTTCTCTACATTCAACTGTGTCTCCAATATACTTTATAGCAACCTTTTCAAATTTGGATTGAGGCAATCCCATATATTGTATATTTAAAATCTGAAACTGAAAAATCTATCCATACCACATCTTGTATCATGGCTAATCTTAAAAAAACCGGACTGGAGAATGAAGCGCTCGGTAAATTGGGGTATTTGACTCGTGACACAAATACCATAAGTGCTCGGGCAATTCCATTATTTTATACACATACGAGTGGAAAATGTGCCTGCCTTTTCAGAGAAAGATCATCCCACAAAAGATAATTGATAATAAAAAAAACTCGTGATATAATATATGACTTGATGAGACGGTTCAGAAACTCAAAAAATCTGAATCCAATTTTATTTTAAAAGGGCGATAAAAAGCAAAACCTGATGTTTTCGGTTGTCAAATGAAAAAGGGCTGAAAGGTTGTAGCGGCATAAATTATGTTGATCAATTCCTCTAAATACCGTTCCTGGGCTATACTGGTTTGCCTGCTGATACTTAATATATCGTTGGCTTCTAACGGATCGCAATGGACTGGTGGCCTGGACAACCCTGTTGCTGAATCAAAACAGGTTCTTTTTGCCTGTTTAACAGCGGACGCATCTTCTGTTCCGATCACGATTAGAGAACAAACCCGGTTGGATAGTTCCTATGACTTATTCACCGTATTTTACGGACCGGCTTACATTGTTTTTATTGGTAATTCTTTTTCCTCTTCTCCCGATGACAGTTCTGATGCTATCAATTTGACAGACTGTTCGATAATTCCCATTCGGGCGCCTCCGTCCCTTCATTCCTTAGTAATTTGATCAATAAATATAATTTAGTCCGAAATTTCTCTGCATTGTTTCGATGCTGGATTCGGATGTACTGGTGAAAATTATTGCCGCACGAATCTCGTGACCTGTTCCCAATCCATTTCTATTGTATGGATTGGCTGATCTTCGGATTTCGTGCCATAGGAGCTTATATGGTTAAGAAAAATTACGAGTCATCAGACCCTAAAGAAAGCAAGACCCCTCTCTTGAAACCGGAAATTGATTATTCTCCAAAAACTTACACCCTATCTGAACAAATTCTGTCTGGCTTGAAGATGACTGCCATTCTGGCATTAGTTATAGTCCTGTTGTGTTGGAAAGATTTTTTTTCAGGGAGATAACGAAACGTAAAGCAGTGGAAAAAGGAAAGTACAGGATTTGGTTTGTGCTCCCTTGGGCCACTGCTTATTTCGCCGCACATCAAAGACAATGACCCAATTAAAGTAAAGCATCCTTTCATGACAAACCTTAATTTTCAGACCTTTCTTGACACTTGAGGATCATACAAATTTCAGATTAAAGGAGTTTAACACACTATGTTTGATCGTGAAATTCTTGAAAATCTGAGGAAAACAATGCTGCTGCCGATGACATTATAATGAAAGATCCAAAACATGACTAATGAAGGAAAAAGCCCCTTTATAGAACATTTGAGTGAAATCAGATGGAGGCGGGTTATCTGACTTTGAAACAATTGATAAACAGGAATATCCCCCCAATTTACTATACAACATAAAGCAAATAGCTGATAACACAAATTATTATAGGAATGAACTAATGATGCGTATGTGTCTTTATTATGGTGAAGCCGCTACTTTTGCGAGAGCCCTTAAAAGAAACGGTATAAATTTAAATAATCTGGGGATCTCTATAAATTGATTTAGTTAGCTATTCAAAAACATTTGTTCAATATTTCTTATTTTTATGAATTTTTAGATTAGGGATTGGGGGCGACACCTATATCTATGAAAAGGTCCTATATTCCTACCAAAGGTATGCGAATACTGGCGTTTCAAGCCAATAGTGGGAAAAAGTATAATGGGGATTGAAGATTTTTCAATCCCTTATTTTTTTATCGATAAATATTTTCGATCCAATAAATAGCTTCATTGTCACTGACCTTTCCGAGATACCTTTGTGTGGTCGATAAATTTGAATGACGTAAAATGGTCTTTGACACAATTTCAATCGGAACTCCTGATCTGCTCGCATAGGTCGCTGCATGTCTTCTGAGGTCATGCGGTTTTACAAAAAACACCAATTTCGTTGCCAGCATTTTTAACAATTTCCCTGGCTCTTGTGTATCCCAATGGAAAAACTCGATCTTCCTTTTTGATATTTTCAGAGGCAATATATGTGCGTAACCGATCCGCCACCTTTTTGGGAATGAAAAATAATCTCAGATTGACGGCCGCTTTGAATGTCTTTTTAAGTATAGGCGATTCACACGGATTGGATATGCTTTGATCAATTGAATTTTTAATGAAATTGAAAAAAGTTTTTAGAAGTGAATATTTAAGTTTTTTGGTTGAAGATTTGTGGCCTTCTGTGACCGTTACTATAAAATTCATAATGTCATCAGAAGAAATCACGGACATTTCATAATGACCGAATTCTTTTTCAAAAACAGCCAGGAAACATTTGTAATTTACAATGGTGTTTTTTTTGAATTCATCTGATGGTATTTCAGGAATGATTTTATAGCTTTTGACGTTTTCATGATGGTCCCCTTGATTAAAATTGATTAATTTTTTACCCGAATGAATCAGACATAAAAGAATTATACATTTTTTAAGCAGATTTCAAAAATCATTTTGTTTAATTTTCAAGGGAAGAATATTGGATATGCCTATAGTCAGTGCGGTTGTCTTGATAAAAACCCGGTTTTATACCATAAGTAAACGCCTCTGAATTATCCACTTGCTGTGCGGATATCATAAAAATGCACAAGAATTTTAAAAAACCAAGTCACTTCTAATTACTTAATGTATTCAATCTTGAAAGCACCGATATGACTTTCAAGATTGAATACTATTTTATAAAAATTACTTTAAAATGAAACCACTATTTCATTATATGTTTTTCTCCATTTTCCGGGATGCAATTCCAAACCGGGTTTTTTATACCCAACAGCCAATAATACTGGAACCCAATAGTTATCTGGGATTTTAAATTCTTTCCTAACGGCCTCATGATCAAATCCATCTATGGGATGTGTTTCAAGTCCAAGGCTTGTAGCAGCGTACATAAGACTCATGGCAAAAAAACCGGTATTTTTTGCTGCAAAAGCAAGATTTGCATCATCACTCCAATTGTAAAAAGAACTCGTTGCGTTTAAAAACCAGTCTCGTTGATCTGTTTGCATGGAACCGGATTTGAGCATTTCCTTCCAGTTCTTTTCAAATATGGGATGACCTTCCTCCCAGCCTTTTTTATCAGCAAGAACAATAAAAACAACCGGTGCCTCCGTAACTTTTGGCTGATCCCAAGCAAGAGATTGAAGTTTTTCTTTTTCTTCTACATTCCTTAGCACCATCAAATTCCAGGGCTGCAGGTTAAAACTTGAAGGGGTGTTTGCTGCCAGATCGACCATATTTATCAAGGTTTGCTCCGGTACATCTTTATCTGTATCAAAAAAATTTATAGATCTTCTTTTTTTAGTTATTTCTTTAAACGCTTTGTTCATTGTGTTTTCCCTCCCATAATGGTTTTTCTTCAGATTGAAAATGTCGATCATTAACGGTTATTATGATAATTTGTACATCATCAAGAGCAGCCGTAAATTTCAAACCTACCCCTCGCACAAGATCACCGTCTTTAACAATTGTGCCATCAAGATCGCCACTCCCACGAGTTATATACGCCATAAATACGCCTTCTTTATTAATTTTCTGGCCTTTATTCAGTACCCCAACATCCAGGTTGGTATGACTGTCCAGAGTTGCGCCTTGATTTTTCCGGCCGCCGTAGATACGGGTGAGCTTCCCCTTTTCTATATCATAAAATTTATACGCCACTGACTCACCTTTTTTTTCCGGCAGCACCCAGATCTGTATTATACGGTTCCGGTCATCATCCGGGTTGATTTCGTTATGTTCAAAACCTTCACCTCCCGCTCGCTGGACCTGGGCCTGATTGGCAACCATTGACCGCCCATGTTCTAATGAACCTTCATGTGTGAGTCGTCCATCGACCACAATGGTAATGACATCAATTTCATGGTGTGGATGCAGATATGTTTCGCCTTTAGGTAGAAACCGCGCATCTGCCAAATAGACGAAATTACCGATTCCATTCCAGACACCATCATCACCACCAATATTTTTGTCGATAACAAGACGGTGTTCTTTTAAACCTGCAAATCCACCCAGCGGAAGATCATCTCTGTGTATTAACTGTAAGTTCATTTGAGTTAGTCTCTCCGTAAAAATATATTATCCATATTTATTTTGTATTATGCTCCCAAGGTTGATATACGATATGTACTAAGCATACTAACGTCAATTAGGTACCTTTTGGTAACTATATGTATTTAAAGGATTGCATGGCTAAAAAACGAGATAAATTTAATTGTCCCATTGGTGAATCCCTGGAAATTTTTACCGGATTATGGAAACCGGAAATTCTTTGGCATCTTCAGGATGGGCCGATGCGTTTTAATCAATTGCTACGTTCCATCGGTTCTGTTTCGCAAAAAATGCTAACCCAACAATTACGAGAACTTCAACGCGACGGAATTGTTAGTCGCAAACAGTATGAGGAGATTCCCCCTCGTGTTGAATATACTAAAACAGAGCTCGGTCAAAGCCTAAGTCCCTTATTTGATAAGATTATGACGTGGCACGAAAATAACATATCTTCAATCTCTAAGGCAAGAATAAAATATGACCGCGCAAATTCTTAAGCCGAATTCTTCGGGGCTCTAACCTTAAAACAAGCCAATCCGGACGTCAGTGATCACAACTGTTGGTTTGTTTCAAGATAGACGGCCATAACCTATACTGATGCAGTCGCGGGTAACAACAAAATTTATAGCCCCCTATATCCTGGCCGGAAATGGCTGGGGAGGGCTTGCTGAGTACCAGGTTCGGGATGACATAAAATCAGGACGCCTGGTCAGAGTGCCCCTGGCATTCAAACACAGATTCACCAGACGAGCCGGTAATTTTAGTCGTTGTCCGGTAAAATTCTTGCGAAGCAAATTTGGAAAAGATTCATGATTGTAATCATGAATCTTTTCGGCCAGAAAGAATCTGGTTTTCAGTAATTTTTTGTAGGAAACCAGAACCCCACAATATGTCTATTTATAGGGAGTTTCGGCTGGAAGCCAACAGCGATAACTGGTATTTTAAAGACTCAGTCAAGACAAGATTCGAGAACCCCAATATGTGGGTATATAAATATTTTTCAGTTTTGGGATTTTGATTCTACTATATAAACCTCAACCGCTGTTACAAGCCAATCTTGCACTGTAATTTTTGTAATATAAAAAACACATCAGCCGCTTATTGCCCCCCCAGGGAGAATAGTCCAGGGCAAGACCCTGGGTAAGAGGGTTCTACACAACGTCCGGAGCGTTTATAGGTTAAGAGGGCCATCCTAATCAAAAGGGAAACATGGACATCACTTCCGAAAGCTTTTTTCTAACCCTGAAAATCAAATTTTGTTTCCAGCAGCAGCTTTGTTTTTTCATTCACCGGAAGTGTGGCAAGGGCTTGCCGTGATACCCACCGGGTATCCAAGGCATCATCTCCGGCCATGGGTTCGCCACTGACGTAATCTCCCGCCACATCAACAATATGGTAGTGATACCGGACATTGTGAAAGCCATCCCTTTCAATGGAATCAAATGCGAATACCGTCGCCCGGGGGGTAATGATCACACCGGTCTCTTCCAGGACTTCCCGTTGGGCAGCCTCCTGAATGCTTTCACCCAGTCGTACCCGACCGCCAGGTATAGCCCAGGTCCCTTGTGATGGGGGATTCTTTCGCTTTACCAACAGCACATGATCTGCCTTGAAAACAACAGCTCCCACGGCCAGCACGGGGTGGGCCGGATACAGCCGGGTGCTGACGGGCAGACGGCGATGTTTAAGCAGGTACCGTAACCATTTGACTGGAAAAAGCATGGACACCATGGAAGCATATTGATCATAGGTGCCTTTCATGGTTTTTTTAAGTTTTCTATCCTCCAGCATGGCCCCCACCACAAAGTAAAGGCTTAAAATGGCATTGATCATGACATCTGCCATGGTCATCCGCGCCTGGTAAGTCCAGATCAGAAAAATGCCGCCCAGGTACCAGGGATGGCGGGTGACTGTGAGAATGCCTCTGGTTTTAAAGGGGATGGTATCGCCAGATGATGAAAAAGGCTTTTGCCGGATTTGGCGTAGTCCAGTGAAATGTTTCAAATCGTACACCCTGGCACCCATCACGAACAGCAGCAGTGAGGTGAGCAATAAAGCGATTCTGACCGTCTGCAAGGGGCCTTGCGCAATAAGGCACAGGGGACTGTCGATCCCCTGGCCGTATAGATAAACCGGTAAAAGGGTGACCACTGCCATGGCATTGAAAAACAGTCGATAAAACCGATAGCTCTGTCCTAGGCGGTGTTCCAGATAACTGGTGACGGAGAGGGAGATCATAGCGCTGTGTAATGCACACCAGCTGATCCACAGGACAGCCAGTAAAAGATGTGTGATAATCATGAATGGGAAAATATCAGTCCCGACAGGGGGTGTAAAGGAAATTTCGGTGTCTTCTTTGGGAATGTCCTGTTTCTATATGGAAAGGTGGCACTGGAGTGCCGGCAGCAGAGTCCCCGACGTTCCCGTTACTGTCAGGCCAGTTGCCGGGAGCGGCATAATACCATTTTCAATATTTGTTGTGTCGGTAAGAGAATATCAAGGACATCTGCTGGGGCGAAAGGTCAATGCTTCTTTTCCGAAGGGGTCAGCACTCGGAAAAGCTGAATTATGATTTTCTACCGCAGGAGCGGGGTTATATGACCGTAAATTTGAAATCCAGGCAAGGCACCGCCCACGCATAAAAAAACAACCCAACAAAAAGATAAAGCAGAGATGGCCAGGCAAAAAAAATCTTTCCCGGTGACTGAACCAAAATCATCTTTATGTATAGAATTTTATCTTTCATCTACCCCTATGCCCTGGGAAAGTGTTATGAATTGCAGATGCCGCAGGTGTGCCGGAAGATGAAGACGGATCATGTTGTGCTTGAACTTTGGAAAAAATACATTAAGTTTGTTTGTGGGCAGCTCCAGGTTGGCAATGAGATTGGAATCATTCGGCATGATCGGAAATTGGGGGCCTATCCTTCTATGGGTGTCTGGCATGAAGGGTTTGCTCTGGGGATTATCCAAACGATTGCAATGGGGCCTTGGATGCCGTTGATGCTGGTGTTGATTGCTAAAAATTGAAGAAGTGTTTTGGGGATTTGGTTTTCTGTGGGATGGGTTGAAGGTAATCCGGATTTTCCCCGGGAACTGTCTGTGTTTTGTTCAATGTGGATCCATTGCCGACATATCCACCTTGTAAAAATAAATCTATGCAACGTCCGGGGCAAAATGGGCCGGTTGTATTTTTGGTTGGTGTTTTTGTCCCAACACTATCTAAAGTGGTCCCCAGTTTGGTCCCCAATAGCCTTTTCCCAATAAAAAAAGCTTCCAACAAAAATGCTGAAAGCCTCATGGTGATTTGGTCGGGACGGCAAGATTTGAACTTGCGACCACTTGTCCCCCAGACAAGTGCGCTACCAGACTGCGCTACGCCCCGTACAAAACAAGGCGGTATCTATCATTTCTATTTCAGGGTGTCAAGCAATTTAGACGATTATAATTTTTTCTTTTATTTGTAATATTAAAAAACCTTTAGCATTTTCTTCCAAATATCCCATTGACATACCCCAAAAGACCTGATAATGATTAAACTTTTTTTTCTCGGGTAAACTGAGATACATTTTATAGACAATGGTTATTTATTAATGTTTGTTTATAAAATGATTTGTATTTATTTTTTTTAATGACGCAACAAGCTTTGGGTGGTATAAATACCTGTGACAACTCTAATTTATGAAAAAGAATATTTGGTATTCGGCTGTGGCAACACTTTGTTCGGCAATGATGGATTTGGTCCGGAAGTTGTCGCCTATTTGGCAGCAAATTATTCATTTCCCGATTCCGTGTTGGTCCTTGATGCCGGAACCGGTATTAAGGATTTCGTTTTTGATCTGCTATTGGTGGAAAAAAAGCCAAAATTGGTCATTGTCATTGATGCCGTTACCATGGAGGGTAGGAAACAAGGTGAGGTATTTGAGATAGATCTGGGTGCAGTGCCCAGGGAAAAACTTTCTGATTTTTCCCTGCACCAGGCCCCCTCTTCCAACCTGCTCGCCCAACTTCAAGAAAGAGGAATTGAGGTAAAAGTTATTGCTATGCAAACCCAATCCATACCCAATGAAGTTTGCCCGGGCCTTTGCCCCATTGCAAAAAAAGCGATAAAGATAGCGTCAGAAAAAATTATAGGGGAACTCAAAAGCCGTACGCGCTTTTAAGATAGGGGAATCTAAAATCATTTAACACGTAAAAGAGGTAATTATGGCAGGAAAACCAATTGGTTCGGTTTTAATGGCTGGAGGCGGAATTTCCGGTATCCAGGCAGCATTAGACATGGCGGATTCCGGATTTTATGTCTATCTTGTGGAAAAAAGTTCGGGTATCGGGGGGGCCATGTCCCAGCTGGACAAGACCTTCCCCACAAATGATTGCGCCATGTGAATAATTTCACCCAAACTGGTTGAGTGCGGTCGGCACTTAAATATTGAATTGATGACCCTTTCCCAAATCGAAGAAGTTCAAGGCGAATTGGGAAATTTTACCGTTAAAATTAAAAAAAGCCCTCGGTTTGTAGACGAGGATAAATGTATTGCCTGCGGTTTGTGCGCCCAGAAATGTCCCAAACGAGTGGACGACGAGTACAACATGGGGTTGAACAAACGCAAGGCAGCCTATATTAAATATGGTCAAACCGTCCCCCTTAAATACGCCATAGATCCCGATAACTGCATCTTTTTGAACCGTGGAAAATGCGGTATCTGTGCTGATATCTGCCCCACCGGCGCCATTAACTATGACATGAAGACTGAGTATATTGACGTCAACGTGGGTGCCATCATCCTTGCACCGGGGTTCAAACCATATTCTCCCAAAGGTGTTGACTACTACGGGTATGACAATATTCCCGATGTGGTAACCAGCTTTGAGTATGAAAGAATGCTGTCCGCCTCGGGTCCCTCCATGGGCCACCTGAAAAAGGAATCTGACGGCAAAGAGCCGAGCAAGGTTGCCTGGATCCAATGTGTGGGATCCAGAAACACCAATTGCGCAGACAATGGCTATTGTTCCAGTGTTTGCTGCATGTATGCCATTAAGCAGGCCGTCATGACCCAGAGTCACCTGCCCAAGGGAGAAAGCGACCAGACCATCTTTTACATGGACATCAGAACTCCTGGAAAAGAATATGAGCGGTATTATGAGAGCTCCAGAGATAAAGGGGTTAAGTATATCAAGGCACGCCCACACACCCTGCTGAAAGGGCCAGACGGTTCAGGCGTCACCATGGTATGGGCCGATGATAAAGGCCAAAACCAAGAAGAGTTTTTTGACATGGTGGTTCTTTCCATTGGCCTTCAAGCGCCGGAAGATGCCATGATCCTGGCAGAAAAGTGCGGTATTGAGCTGGATCAGTTCAAGTTTGCAAAGACCAACAGCTTTGATCCGGTGGCCACCAAAAAGGAAGGCATATTTGTAACGGGCAGCTTTCAAAGCCCAAAAGCCATTCCCCAGTCAGTTACCGTTGCATCCACAGCGGCAGCCCAGGTAAAGGCAGTTCTGGCAGAAGGCCAGGGTACGCTTGCCATTGAGAAAACCTTTGTGGAAGAATTCGATATTTCCGACCAGGAACGTCGTATTGGTGTATTTGTCTGCGCCTGCGGCAGCAATATTTCCTCGGTGGTGGATGTCAATGCCGTGGCTGAATTTTCCAAGACTCAGCCCGGGGTTGTCTATGTGGAGAACAATATGTTCACCTGTTCTTCCGATACCCAGGATTTGATTGCCAAGACCATCCAGGAACAAAAGCTCAATGCCATCGTGGTTGCCGCCTGTACCCCCAGAACCCATGAACCTTTGTTCCAGGAAACACTTCAGAGCATCGGGCTCAACAAATACATGGTGGAAATGGCCAATATCAGAAACATGAACGCCTGGGTCCATCCCAATGAACCCGAAAAAGCTACGGAAAAGGCAAAGGAGCAGGTTAAAATGGCCATTGCAAAAGTGGCACGCAATTTCCCCTTGGAAGATATCCAAGTCAATATTACCCCCAGAACACTGGTGATTGGTGGGGGCCTTGCCGGAATGAGTGCTGCCCAGAATCTTGCGGAACAAGGGTATGAAACCCTGTTGATCGAAAACCAGGAGATCCTTGGCGGGGTTGCCAACAATCTGTCAAAAACCTGGAAAGATGAAGATATCCAGACCCATCTGACATCCTTAAAAGAAACGGTCCTGGCCAATGATAAAATCAGGGTGATGACCAATACCACATTGAACTCTGTGGCAGGTTTTGTGGGCAATTTTACAGGAGAATTAAATGTCAACGGTCAAACCGAAAATATCGAATTCGGGGCCTGTGTCATTGCAACGGGGGGAAATGAATACAAACCCAATGAATACCTGTACAAACAAGATGATCGGGTGATGACCTCTCTGGATTTCAATGCCAGGATGGCGGCGGATCCTGAACTTGCAAAGAATATGACAACGGCTGTATTTATCCAGTGTGTTGGCTCCAGAAACGAAGAGCACCCGTATTGTTCCCGAGTGTGCTGTACCCAGTCCATCAAAAAAGCCATTCGGCTCAAAAAGACAAACCCTGACATGGACGTTTTTATTCTTTACCGGGATATCCGAACCTACTCCGCCATGGAAGCCATTTACACGGAAGCCCGGAATCTTGGAGTTATTTTTATTAAATACACCCGGGACCGCAAACCCGTTGTCCGGAAAGAAGGGTCCACTCTTCTGGTGGATATATTTGATTCGGTTCTCCAGAGGAATATCACCATAGATACGGATATCATCACCCTGGCAACGGCCATTGTGCCCAACGACACCAGCCCCTTTGTCAAACTATTCAAATGTTCAATCAATGCCGATGGGTTTCTCATGGAATCCCATCCCAAGTTAAAACCGGTTGATTCAACTGTGGATGGGGTTTTTCTGGCCGGTATGTGCCACTACCCCAAACCCATTGACGAGGCCATTGCTCAAGGGCAGGCTGCCGCATCCAGGGCCAGTGTGATTCTTTCCAAAAAAACCATGAAACTGGATGCCATCAAAGCCTGTGTCACCCACAATTGTGACGGGTGTGCGCTTTGTATTGATATCTGTCCCTACAATGCGCTTGAGCTTGTGGAATTCAAGGATGAGAACCAGAAAATACGCCATCGGGTCAAAGTTCAACAGGCCCTGTGCAAGGGGTGTGGACTTTGCATGGCCACCTGTCCCAAGGAAGGAATTGTGGTCAACGGATTTACCATGAATCAGCTCAAGGCCCAGGTGGATGCCATCCTGGAAAATGCGTAATGATGTTTAAGGAGAAAAAATATAATGCCAGATAATATTAAAGCAGATTTTGAACCGACGATTATCGGTTTCCTTTGCAATTGGTGCTCCTATGCAGGCGGAGATCTCGCAGGGGTTTCCAGGCTGGAATACCCCACAAATATGAGAGCCATCCGGGTCATGTGTACCGGCATGGTTCATCCGGACCTGGTGGTGGATGCCCTGAAAAAAGGGGCAGACGGCATCATGGTCATGGGCTGACATCTGGGTGAATGTCATTACCAGGATGGTAATCATAAAGCCTTGGCCAGATTTGACGTCATAAAATTCATGCTGGAAGATGCCGGCATCAACCCGGATCGGGCCACCATTGAGTGGGTTTCCGGTGCAGAAGGTCCTAAGTTTGCCCAGAAAGTCACAGAGTTTACAAATAAGATAAAAGCCCTGGGACCCAATGGATTTAGAAAGAATCATGTTGTGCAAAAGGAGGAAGAAACATGCCAGTAAAAGTTGCCAGTGAATGGCTCAACTCCTGCTCCGGATGTGAAATTGCAATCCTCAACCTGGGGGAAACCCTGCTGGATCTGTTACCCCAGTTGGAGTTTGTCCACATTCCGGTTCTCATGGATCACAAACACTATGGCCAGCTTGGGGACAAGACAGAAATTGATATCCCCAAAGCCACGGTGGGACTTTTGTCCGGTGGAATCCGCAATGAGGAACACCTGGAAGTGGCCCATGAAATGCGCAAGAAATGCGATATTCTCATAGCCCTTGGCACCTGTGCCACCCATGGCGGAATACCGGCGCTTATCAATTCCTATACCAATGAAGAACTCTTTGAGCAGTATTATCACACGGAAAGCACCGATCCCAATGACATTGTCCCCTCCAAGGGACTGCCCAAACTGTTGGACCGATGTTATGCCCTTGACGAGCATATCAAAGTTGATATTTACCTGCCCGGCTGCCCCCCCCATCCAGATCAGATTGCAGGTGCAATCCTGTCCCTATTGGCAGGAGAGGAAGTGAAGCTGCCCTTTAAGAGCGTCTGCGATACCTGCCCCACCATCCGAAAAGGGAAAGGGAACGTCAAGGAGATCAAACGATTCATCACCACCCCGGAATTTGATCCGGATCAACCCCTGGACCAGATGCAATGTCTTCTGGAACAAGGGTATCTGTGTGCAGGACCTGTTACGAGAGCCGGTTGTGCCGGTAACGACGGAGAAGCTCCCCGTTGTATTGCTGCCCGGGTTCCCTGCCGAGGGTGCTACGGCCCGGTCAGACAGGAAGGCAACCAGCTTCTGGACATGCTCAATGCACTTGCTTCCAACGGAATTGATATCAAAAGCCTGGCGGACAGGGATAGCCTGCTCCGATTTTCAGGCGCTCACAACCGATTGGTTGCCAACAAAAAAGGAGGCCTATAGATAATGGGAAAAATAATTAATATCTCTCCCCTGTCCAGGATCGAAGGACATGCGAGCATTAAAATAATATTGGATGACATGGGTGAAGTTGAAACAGCCACCACCCATTTTTCTTCCATCCGGGGATTTGAAAAATATATCCAGGGAAAACCCGCTGAGGAAGTGACACGGATTGTCACCCGGATCTGCGGAATTTGTCCCTGGCACCATCATTTGTCTTCCACAAAAGCGGTGGATGCCTGTTTTGGAGCCGAGGTTGCCCCGGTTGGTCATATGCTCAGAGAATGCATGCAGAACATGGCCCATATCAATGACAAGATTCTCCACTTTTATTTTCTGGCAGCGCCTGACTTTATCATGGGTCCCGATGCCGACTACAAGGTGAGAAATGTTATCGGTATTGCCCAGGCCGCACCGGAACTTGCCAAAAGGGTCATCCAGATGCGCCAATTGAGCCAGATGATGATGGAAAAATTTGCCGGCAAGGTGATTCACCCCATTGCAGCCGTGCCCGGCGGATTTTCCAAACCCATGTCCGACAGCCAGCGATTAAGCCTGGTGGAAGACACCAAAACCCTGTTGGAATTTGCCAAATTTTCAATGACCCATGCCAAGGAAAACATCTTCCCAAATTACCTGGAGGAGGTCACCACCATCGGTTCCATTACCACAGGTTTTATCGGTACGGTGGATGCCCAGGGCTCTTTGAATTTTTACGAAGGTAAGATCCGGCTTATGAAGCCCGATGGCACCTATTCTGATTTCGATAATACAGACTACATGGATTATATCAGCGAGCGTGTGGTAGAACATTCCTATGGAAAATTTCCCTATGCCAAATCCTGGGACGAAGGATTTTCCATGGATCTGGCCCAACCCAAGGGCATTTATCGCTCCAACTGCCTGGCCAGGCTCAATACCTGTGACCAGATTTCAACACCCCTTGCCCAAGCTGAACTGGAAGAATTCAGAAAAAGCTTTGGCAGACCCGCACAGCACACCCTGCTCTATCACTGGGCCCGACTCATTGAGTTGGTCTATGCCTGTGAAAAAACCCTGGAACTGCTGTCCGATCCCGCCATCTGCGGTAAGAAAACAAGATTTGACGTAACCCCCAAAGCCGGACGTGGCGTAGGACATGTGGAAGCCCCCCGAGGGACGCTCATCCATGACTATACCACAGATGACAACGGACTGATTGTTTCGGCCAACATGATTGTGGGCACCACCCATAACCTGGCCCCCATCAGCATGAGCGTGGAGCAGGCAGCCAAGTTGCTGATCCATGAGGGAAAAGTAGACGAAACAATCTTAAACAAGGTGGAGATGGCCGTGCGGGCCTACGACCCCTGAATTTCCTGTGCAACTCACCGCCTGGATGGCGGTAAAATGATTGACATTAAAGTTGTGGATAAAAACGGCCAAGAGATTTAATAACAAAGAGTTTACAAGCTTAAGGGGTGCGGAGGAATCTGCACCCTTTTTATATTCTTATGGGTCAATGATACTGTTTGAATTGTTGAACCTTGGAAGACTCAATATTTATGCAAGTTATCATTGAGTTTTAATATGCTCCAAAAGCGACTATAAATATGAAATCGTAGTTTTAAGACCAAGCAGCCATAAAAAAAATTATTAAAAAAGGAAAATTTTCCAAATATTTATAAGAGGTCATAAACCTCCCGGCTCTCGGAGATTGGTATATTTTCTTACTGGTTTTTTGTAGTTTTAGAGCTATAGTCTTCCTTTTTATGGTGGGTGCTTTTTAGTTTCTCCACCCAGGCATCGGCCTTGCAACTTGCCATTAGATCCAAAGCAGTCATCAATTCTTTCCTTGCCTGTTCCGGTTTATTCCGGCCGTGGAACCAGCGGCTGTACAATAGATGATCCCATGCCAAGGCCCAAGTCATGCCATAGGATTCATTCAAGATCATTGCAGTCTTGATCATTTTCTCCGCCTCTGAAGAAGAGCCTTGGTTATCCATCATAACAGCAGCCACTGAATTAGATATCTCGCCCACTATCCATTTATTTTTTATCTGACCATACCATTTAAACAGCCTATGGAGTGGAATTTGTTTTCTTTGACCCTGGGATTCAATCCGTGCCCCCAATATATGGCAGGCATTAATATAGGAGGGGCCCATATGGCATTTCCTGAAAAATGAAAGGGCTTCTTCAAGGGCATACCTGGCTTTGTCATATTCTTGCTCATGAAAATAAGCCCATCCCAGAAAATAACTGGCAGCTCCGGCAAATGAGAGTAGGTTACTTTTATGGGATAAAGAAACTCCTTTATGAAGGCAGGGCTTTGCTTCAGCTAAAAGCCCGCTGCGGTAAAGGGACATGCCCATGGCAGTGTTTGCCTGGGCTCCAGCAAAAATATCTCCGCTTTCATTTGCAATAGCAAGGGCCTGCTCAGCAGCAGTCAGTGCATGATCCACTTGGCCTCTTTGATTATATATCCAAACTGATTGAAAGGCATATGTCTGGGCAATGGCCCAGGAAATCTTTGAGGCTTTGTTCAATGCCTGGGCTTGATCAAGATGGGCAAGGCTTTCGTCGAATTTCCCCTGATCTGCCCAAAAACACCCCAGGTTGTTATGCACAAGGGCAAGGGCAAGGGTGTCATTTAACTCATGCCCTAACCTTTCGGCCTTGTGATAATAGGCTTTGGCCCTGCTATAATTTTCTTCACTCAAATGGTAATATGTTGCCAGAATAGTATCAATCAGGGCAATACTGCGCTTGTATCCTTTTTTTTCAACTATTTCTAAAATGGGATCAACCGCTGATTTGGCCTCAACAGGGAAAACCATCTGCATACAATAAAGCCCTATATAAATCCTGGCCTCAATTATCTGTTTTTCTTTTTCGCCATCTATAGGCAATTGTTCAAGGCAGTGGATCCGTCTTTTCACATGGCTGATGGCCGTGGTAAAAGATGCTGTTTTTTGGGCCTTCCGACCAGACAATTTATAATAGGTTTCTGCAGTTTTATAATCCCTGCCCCGGAAAAAATATTCGGCCAGAATTTCAGTATATTCCCAAAGGGTATCCTTGTGGACTTTTTCCATTGCCCTGCCTACTACAATGCAGAGGGCTTCCCTTTTAACTGATAGAATTGAAGCCAGTACCACCTCCCGGGTCAGAGCATGGGTAAACACATAGGTTGCATCAGGATAAACGCCCCTTTCATATATCAAGTCCCTGTCCTTTAAAAAAGCCAGCCTGGATAACAGTTCAGCGTCCTCCAACCCGGATGCTTTCTTTAATAGGATATGGTCAAACTCTCGTTCAATCATTGCAGCCAGTTGAAGCAATTCCTTTGCCTCGTCAGGCATTCCATCCACCCTGGACATGATTACGTCCTGTATGGTGGAGGGGATGGCTATCTCCCGTGTATTTCCGGCCAGCAGGCTTTGACCATTTTCTGTTCGGATGAGATTTAAATCCCTAAGTGAACGGATCAATTCCTCGATAAAAAAAGGGATCCCTTCTGTTTTCTCAAGGATCAAATTTTCAAGGTCCCTGTGGATCTCAAATGAGGAAAGAAGGGCAGCGACCATGGCCAGGCTTTCCCGGTTGGAAAGCCGGTTCAGGGTGAGTTGATTATGGTGGGATTTGCTGCCCCAGGTCAGTCTATAATCCGGTCGAAAGGTAAATATGAGACATACCCGTGCATCGGCCAGGCTTTCCAACCAGAATTTAAATATCTCCTCAGATCCCTTATCCACCCAGTGGAGGTCTTCAATGGCAATGACCAAGGTTTTTACTCGGGAAAATTTTAATACAATCTGTTCCAAGACCTTTATTATCCTGTTTTTTACTGTTCCAGGCCACAGGGTAAGTTTAGGAGCACTGTGCTTGATTGAGAAAAAATCAAGCAGAAGAAACAGAGCATCCTCCCCTGGGATATCCAGAAATGTCAGCGCTGCTTTGACTTTTTCAATTATTCTGTCCGCACTGTCCGATTCCTTGATATCAAAATTGGGTTTTAAAATATCAATGATCGGATAATGGGGCACATGCCTTCGGTATGAAAGACATTTTCCCTCCATGAAATGGACATCCTGGTCAGTTACGGCCTTTCTAAATTCATAGAGCAATCTTGACTTTCCAATCCCAGCCTCGGCCATAATGGAAAAGGCCTGTCCCCGGCCTGCCTTTGCCCTCTCAAAACCATCCAATAGCAGCTCTAACTCTCTTTCTCTTCCCTGGAAAGGGGTCAGGCCCCGCTCCGCACTCACATCAAAATGGGTCCTTAAGGTGGAGGGTGCGATTACCCGATAGGCCTTGACTTTTTCAGCCTTTCCCTTAATCGTATGCTCTCCCAGGGCTTCAAACCGGAAAAGCTGTTCAGTCAGCTTAAAGGTGTCATCCGATACATAGGTGCTGCCCGGAACTGCTAAGCCTTCCATTCTGGAGGCCAGGTTAACCGTACTTCCCACGGCTTTAAATTCTACCCTCAGATCATTTCCCAGGGTGCCGACTATCACAGACCCTGTGTGAATACCGATGCGCATCTTCAATTTCAATGGAACCCTTTTCCCCTGGCTGATTCCGGCGCTGAACCGAGCCATTTCCAGATGGATGGCATGTGCTGATCGGATGGCTTTCTGGGGCGCATCCTCCAGGGCCATGGGGGCTCCGAAAAGGGCCATGATGCCATCTCCTGTCATCTCGTTTACCGTGCCTTCATAAGTATGGACTTTATGAATCAGAATTTCGTATACCTGATCCATCATGCCATAGGCTTTTTCAGCCCCCAGGTGTTCAACCAGAGGCACAAATCCCTCCATGTCGCAGAACATGACGGTGACTTGCTTTCGTTCTCCTTCGATTTTATCCTTTCCGGCCAGTATTTTTTGGGTCAGTCCCTTGGGTAAATACCGCTGAATCTTTTCTAATTTTTCTTGGGAAAATTCTTTTTTGGAAATGGGTTCACCCGTTGGGGAATGATGTTCTCCGCATTCATTACAAAACTTTGCACCCGGAGGAAGCAGATGGCCGCAGAAAAGACAAACTGTCTTAAATTCTTTCCCACATTCAAGGCAGAACTTGGAAGTTTCAGGGTTCTGAAAATGACATTTCAAACATTCCATTTTTGAGATCCCCTTCAGAGTGGACAAAACGGATTGAAAGAAAATTGTTAACTATTTCCAACTGTGTTTCTGATCAACTAAAGGATAAGACAGGTCGAATGAGTCTGCACGGAATCTATCATATTTAGCGTATTAAATCCAAAACATTTACAAAATAGAGTCTTTATTTCAAAGGATGAAGTTTCAAGAAAGACTATATCTGTCATTTATCTTTTCGTAACCCGAGTATTCAAAGCTAAGATATATATTTTTGAAAAATCAGGATTTCCCTGATTGACATCGAATAGATATGTCTATAGTTATATCAGAAGATAATATCTGGCCATATTCATATCCGTACGATCTACCTTTCTTTGCGAACAAAAGAGCTGAAAATCTTGTCCTGTTTGTCATTAAATTTTTATTCAGGATCTCTCCCAATAGAGAAAAACCTCAAGTTAAATAGGTATTACGGGATTATATATATATGTTTTTTATGCCGGGTTGCCATAGGGTCGCTATGGTTTTTAATTAAATTCAAGCATAGAAGATCAGGTCATTTGGGATAGGATTCTTCACACCAAACGATGTGCTAAGGGCACAGGGAGTATAGCTATGGAACCAATGACTGACAGTAAAAACTTACTTGAATGTGTCTACTACTGGGAAAAGAAAACTCCAGATCGGGTGTACTTTACACAGCCGATGGGTGGAGGTGATGCCAATGTCAAAACGTGGACCTGGAAAGAGGCGATTGGTGAGGCCCGGCGGATGGCGACCTACCTCAAGAGTCTTGATTTGCCTGATCGCAGTCACATTGCTCTGTGTTCAAAGAATTGCGCCCATTGGATCATGGCGGATTTAGCCATATGGATGGCAGGACATGTCAGTATCCCGATTTATCCGGTTCTGACGGCTGATATAGTCCGATACTTGCTTGAGCATTCAGAATCAAAGCTTCTTTTTGTAGGAAAACTTGATCCTGTCTGGGATGAGATGAAGAAGGGAGTTCCCACAGATCTGCCCATGGTAACTTTCCCTCTTGCTCCCCCAAACGATCATGAACAGTGGGATGATATCATCACAAAGTACGAGCCGATCACTGACCCGGCAGAGCGTTCACCAGATGAGATGGCAACCATCATTTACACGTCCGGAAGCACTGGCATCCCCAAAGGAGCCATGATCAGCTTTGGTGCGATGCTTCAAGGCGCTAAAGGCATTACGAATTACCTGAAAACTCATGCAGACGACCGGATGTTGTCGTACCTTCCGCTGCCACATGTCATAGAGCGTTGGGCAGTCGAGTCCCACTCTATTTACGTGAGTTTTCCACTATTTTTTACCGAGAACATCGACACCTTTCTCCAAGATCTGCGTCGGGCAAAGCCCACCCTTTTTATTTCAGTACCCCGGCTGTGGCTCAAATTTCAGCTCGGTGTTTTTCAAAAAATACCGCAAAAGAAACTTAATCAACTGCTCAAGATCCCGATTCTGAAAAACATCATAAAAATGAAGATTCTCAAAGAGATGGGGCTGAATCAAGTTCGATTTGCCGCTACTGGGTCGGCACCGATTCCAAAAGAGATCATCGAGTGGTATCGAAACATAGGGTTGGAACTGCTTGAAGCTTACGGTATGACCGAGAACTCAGGCTATTCGCACTGCACCAAACCAGGTGAGGTCCGTCCAGGCTACGTGGGTTCCCCATATCCTGACGTGGAGCAAAGACTCTCTAAAGACGGGGAGGTTCTCGTTAAAAGTCCCTGCAATATGATGGGTTACTTTAAGATGCCGGAGAAGACTAAAGAAGCTTTCACAGAGGACGGTTTTCTCAGAACAGGAGATCTTGGAAAGATTGATGAGAGAGGACGCTGCAAGATCACCGGCCGTGCAAAAGAGCTTTTTAAAACCTCAAAAGGTAAATACGTTGCACCTGCTCCAATAGAAAATCTGATCTCGACCCACCCGTTGGTCGAAGCCTGTAATGTATCCGGGTCGGGCTATCCACAACCTTACGGGGTAGTGATGTTATCAGATGAGGCACGGGGGGCGTTTAAACAGGGAGAAAAATCAGCCATCGAAAGAGAACTCACAGAGCACTTTAATTTTATTAACAGCCATCTTGCGGCCTATGAGCGTTTGGCGTTCATGGCCATAGTTAAGGACGAATGGCTGCCGGAAAACGGTTTTTTGACACCGACCATGAAAATTAAGCGGGCCACTATCGAAAAAGCTTATGGCCCCCTCGCCGACAGGTGGTATAATGAGAAAAAATCGGTCGTGTGGGAAAGATAAAGGCCTGATCTTATTCGGGGACTCTTAACAAAAATCTTATTAAGTTTAGAAGAATATTTGGCGTGTATTTAAGTTCGAATGGCCATGAGAAGGGTATAATTCAGTTCACGTTATAGTTCTCTCCTGAGTGGCACTCGAAAAATTACTCCTTGAAAATCTTAATGATACCGTTTGAATTATTGAACATTCGAAAAATCAAAATTTATGCAAGTTATAGTAGATAAAAAGACAACACACCCTAATTACAAAAAGGAAATCAGGGTGTGTTGTCTTTACCTGGAATACTTATTTTTCATCCACTGGGTATTTGGCCCGGAACCATTCCCGCCATCCGCCCTTTAGGGCATGAACATCCGTGTACCCCTCAGTCATGAGTTTTTGTGCCAGACTGGCACTGGTGGCTTCATTCGGTCAGGCGCAGTATAAGACCAGTTTTTGGTTTTTGGGGTATTTATCTTTCCAAGCCAAGAACTGCCCAGGATCTGCTCGATGGGCATCCTTGATTTTAAATTCAGAAGATCCCCAGTCCCTTCCCGTGCGGGCATCCAGAATGGTGAGCTCCCCCTTATCCATCCAGTTCTTCAGGGTCTCCTTGGTGATGACAGATACAGAAGCCCCCCCTGAATACGAAGAGAAAACCAGAATGGCAGCAAATGGAATAAGCAAAAATATAAATTTTTTCATAATGAACTCCTTGGTTTAATTGTCATGATTGGATTCACCTTCTTGTCTTGATGATTTCCATGTGAGTATTAATCCTGGGAGAAGACCTGCTCCCAGGGGCAAACTAAAATATATGAGTTGTAAAGACCGATCTTCTCCGAACAGGAGAAGAAAACAAACACCGGTCAGGGTAATTACGGATGTCGTGAGGTTTGGCAAGGAAACTTGCCGGGTTAAAAACCCCAGAGAAATCAACCCGTAGGAAAACAGCCAGGCAAGAAAGATTGCCCGTATCCAGATTTCCAGTTTGTCACTGCCTGCCATTCCTTTGGTCATCATCAGCCCAATGACCAGGGCCAGGAATATGGGTACCACCCCTTGTTTCTTGATCCATTGGGGAAGCAGCCCATGGCCAGCCATCTCACCGGTATTGACCCGGCAGGCCAGAAATAATCCGTTGACAGCCCCCAGGGTCCCAAAGATAATAATCCCCCCCATTATCCAACGGCCTATATGCCCAAGCAGATACCGGGCAGTTTTTAAATGGGGAAGACTGGTTGAGGCCAATTTTACCAAGGGAACATGTTGGATGGAAACCATTGCCCAGAGCAGGAATAAAACCCCTGTACCACAAATGGTCCATACCAGGGGACCCGTCATTTTTATTTTATCTGCCCGGCCTCCGTTTTGATCCAGGGCAAAGGCACCCAGGTCAAATCCTACCCACAAGACCAGTGCAAGAAAAAGAATGGACCTATCTGGAATCAGAAGCCCAGGAGAAACGACCTGTGTTCCCTGGGTGAAGATGCCTGTCAAAATCAATATCAAAAGCCCTGCCACGGTCAGGGAAACAAAAATTACCTGGGCCTTAAAGCCGATTGATAGGCCCGTCAAATGTATCCCCAGGAGTATACTAAGGAGTAAAAATGCGAATCCAAAATTGGGTAACCAATGTAAAAAGACTTCATTAAAGGCAAACCCGGATGAGACCAGAATTCCAGTGGACAGAAAAATGGCGGCAAACCCCCTTATTGTCCATGGCAGATAGACCGCAAGCTGCCCTAAACGTGACATAAGAAAATCGGTTTCTCCAACTTTTTGGTTCAGGATTTGGTAATTTGCAGCATGGATGAAGAAAACAACCATGGACCCCAGTATCAGGCCCATCCCTGTCCAGCCAGTTTTACCCACAAGATTTCCCAGCAGAGCCAGGGTATCAGGAGAGAGCATTATGCCCATGGCCCAGGCAATGGGAATTGCTTTGGTAAAGAATGTGTTGGCGTTTGTTCCCATGATTTTTCCTTTTGTTATGGGAAAATATCTTGTCTGTTATCTTTTTTGTTATTTCCCTTTCTTAGTCGCAAAGAAAAGACAGATACCTGTATTTGGAAACCCAAACGATATGATATACATCTCTCTTAGTCTGGCTTTTTAATCAGATCGGCTCTGAACAATGAACTTCAATGTATATCACAACGTGGTACAAATCAAGGCGAAAAAAACTGGCGGGGCTGACTTCCAATATCTTTGAGGGGTACTCACGTATTAGTATCCCAATATGGAGTATTCAGAAACCAAAATTCTCAAGGATACAGATACAAATCAAAACTTTATTTGATTGAGATTCTGGTGAATGCTGATGCAAGAATCCTTGACTGTTAGTGGGGCAAACACTGAGTACTGGAAGATGAAATAATGGGATTTTAATCGAATGTTGAAACCCCATAATTTATAGACAAAGTCTGGGGCCTGGAAAACCTAATATTTTTTTTGGAAAATAATAACTTTAGGACGAAAAATCATAGTTCAAATAGATTATATTTTCATGTTCACATGGCATATTTACAAACAGATAAAACCATGACATAAAAGTTATTTGTGTGATTTGCACACATAGACGCATTAATTAATCTGGGTTACTTCTTTTTTTGTTTTTCATTTTTTTATACCAGTTTTCGTCTCCGTATAATTTTTCCGAACATTCAGGGCACATCCCATGGCTGAATTTCGCTTCCGAGTGATCGCTGATGTAGGATTCGATCTGTTTCCAGTATCCCTTATCATCCCGAATTTTTTTACAGGAAGCGCAAATGGGGAGCAACCCGCTCAACTTCGTTATTTCTCCAATCGCCTTTTCGAGCTTCTTTTTTTCTTCAAGCAGCCGATACTCGAGGGTGTTGTCCATAAAAAGTTGGATATAGCCAGCCAGTATGCCGAATATATCCAGAAGCTTTTCTTCGTGAATTTTCAGGACCCGGTTTTCAGAAAGGAGCAGGATGCGTTCCTTTTCCCGCTCAAAAAGCCATCTTTTGTTTCGGGTGAAGGTCTTGGTTTCATCCAAGAGAGTATCAATCGGTTTACCGATTACCTCTGCCTGGTCCAGAATAAAAATATCCAGAAATCTCTGATTAACGCTGGTAATCGTTCTGTCCTTGTCCGTGATCATAACGGCAAACGGCAGGCTCTCAATAAGGATGTTCAATTCAATAAGCAGATTCTGCAGGTCGGTCACATCACGGGCAAATCCGACAGTGCCAATAACGCTGCCATCGGTGTCGAAAATGGGTGACTTGTAGGTTTTGAACTTGCGGAGTTCATCACCGCATTTCACGGTTTCGTCGAAAAGGCAGGTCTCCTTTTTGTTGAGAACAATCTCTTCTGATTCCAGGCAAACATATTCCCCTTGGGCATATTCATCCGGTTCAAAGTCCCAGATATAGTTATGTCCACGGCCTTCAATCTGGTCCTTTGATTTATTTACAACCCGGCAGAAGCTGTTATTGACTTTTAAATGAGCCCCCTTTGCATCCTTGAACCAAATCAAGTCAGGCAGGCTGTCTATCATCGTATCCAGACATTTTTGGGTTAGAACCGAATCCTCCTGCTCTTTTAGACGCTTCAGTATCCCGGTGAAAGAGGACCGAACCTTATCTTCAACAAATGGTTTGATCCAAATCTGGTCGAAAAGCTGATAATTTTCTGCCAGAGCTGGAAAGCTATCGGCTGAAAAACAACCGACAACAAAGGCCTGCTCATCTTTAGCTGCAAAAATTTTTTCCAGGGATATCGGTTTGACGTTTTCGAAATCGAGAACGATGACCCCATACCCTTTCAGGTCGACTTCATCGACATCCGGATGACAAAAAAAATCATATGAGAATCTTTCAACCGGTGGGACACCTCGAAGAAACGTTTCAAGCTGATAATTCTGTGTTGCAATCAAAATATTTAATATTCGATGATACACCTTAAACTTTCCCCATAGTAATCAATAAAAATGTAGCCTTTCAAATATTATTTTTTTCTAAATTTATATCATGTTATGAAACATATGATAAGAAATTAATTTATCAAACAGCAGTATCTATGAGAATGAATGAGGGGATGAGCTTTAATGGTATTATAAGCTCAGAATTTCTTAATTGTTTTCAGGAATGACTGGCAGATCAATTGATCTCTTTTTTTTTTGAATATTCAAGCTCAAGGATTAGTATCCTAAGGTGGACTATTCAACCGCCGAAATTATCATGGATACCAAAACAATACATCACCGAAAATCTGTATTAATGTTGATGCCAATCATGGAATAATTCTTGACTCTGACTATTTTGGGAATGTAATGGAATCTGGGAAAAATATTTTAATTACGGCTTGCATGACTTTGCTCTACCGTCCCTCTTTTTGTCAAAAAAATTCAAACTAACCATAGTGACCAGTGGAAGAAGCCAGTTTTTCAGACAGTACTGCAATGTGCTTGGGACCGATAAGGGAGAGAATAAATATCAATCCCTCAACTTTATAAGATTAGCTGTGATGGATTTCAAATTCCTTTACAGTTATCGTAAACAATGCTAATCAATTTTCATACAGTTTCAATTCATATAATGGAATTTAGTATCTGTATGAGTTACTTCTGAATTAATACTTTTTGCGAAGTATATCGTTCTGGAATAATAACTTTTACACCCGGAAGGTTTTTTTCTATTAATTTCATAAAAGTGACATGCTGAATGTCATTCCCATTCATGGGAACAGCAATTTGCGGTTTCATATCGTGAATCATCTGATACGCATATTCTGGATTGCAGGTGGGAGAAGGGTTACCTGTTGGAACAAATGCAAGATTTGACACCATTGTTTGAAGCGGCACATAGGCGGAATCCCCTCCATGAAATATTTTAATTCCGTTAATAGTGATCCTGAAGAGCATTTCCGAACCGATATGCATTCCTTCAAGGGCGTCTATTACAATATTTTCGGCATTATAAATTCTTCCCGGTGCTGGGGTGATAAGTTTTTCACGAGGAATATCTTTTTTAAGTTCTAAAACCATGTTCGGATCAATTGCGATATGGGGTTGTGATCCCTTAAACAACTCCAAAACAGTTTGCTTAGAAAAATGTTCCCAGTGCGAATGCGTACAAATAATAAGATCTATGCCCTCTTTATTAAGAATTTCCAGCACACTTTTACACAAGCACGATGGATCGAAAAGAATTGTCTTATCAGCTATTCGAACAATAACATTTGAACAAGGACCAAAGAACATAAACCCCACTTCATTCGCCTTTAGGGTCATGGAAAAAAAATTCTTGAAGGAATGGCATTCGGTTTGTTCCTTACCAGTGATTCCAACGCTTGGTATCCATAAAATAACTACAAAAACCAAAAATGATAATAATACACTAAATTGGTTTTGTTTCATGCTTATCCCCTTGAACCATTTGTTTCAAATTCAGAAGATTCTATGCAATATCATTAGTAAAAAGTCCGGTCGTATTTTGGATATTTTTTTGTTGGCGGTAGATTTTATAAATTACTAAACCTAAAGCAACCCCCTCCCTGGCTTGTTACCAGAAAGAGTGTAAAACAGCAAACCCGACCGATTAAATTGACTATTGTGTGAGAGATGATGCAGTAGCAATGGGGTTTCTCCAAAAAATATCCTTTTATTTCATAATATAAAAATACTCCTGCAAATATCTTTTGTAAATCAGGGAAAACCTTAATTTTCAAAATAAAAGTACTCATTTACAGCAGAAACTTTGATTATAGTTAAAAACTATTCTATGTAATGTAAAGAGCAGAAAACCCGAGCATATTTTGCCGGGATTTTTTGTTGGTGGTGCATAGTATCTTTTATTCAATTATATGAGCCAGAACCAGCATCAGAAAACATTCTTCAAATTACATTTTGTGTATAGAATTTTATCTTTCATCAATTACGAAAGATGTTATAGAAACCTCGCCTTGAGATCCATGAGAAAACCTTCTGGAACCTCGGTTTTAGTGATGATAGATTAAATTTATTGAACTAAACTTCCTATGGACAAATCCCGACTGGGAGTATTTTTCTCAAATAATCTTGACAGTCAGTTCAAAATTTGAAAAAAAAGGTCCAATACAATATGTTGTGGTCGATGAATTTGGGAGAAAGCGAAAGATAATAAACACAAAGCTCGCTTTTTAATTTCATAAAGCTTTGCCAAAATTTGCTTAACCCTGTCTCCAATTTATTGGGGGAGGATCACTTCCTGACAGCAATGCTTTACTGGCGCTATATTATTGACACATGACCATAATAGAAATAAAATCAGTATAAAAAAATGGGTTCTACCCTGATTTTGAATTGTTAATCCATCGCCTTAAAGAAGGAAAAATGGACATAAAATTTATAAGATTATTCACAATGATAGTTCTGTTGAATTTTTTCATTCCAGGCAATGCTGCAGCCGGAGAAACAATTTGCATAGCAAACGGAGAATGGCCGCCATATCAGTCCAAGGCATTGAAACATGGTGGAGTTGCATCACACATTGTTACAGAGGCGTTTGCCTATTCCGGCATCAACGTCGTATATAATTTTCTTCCGTGGAAAAGGGGACTTGAAGAAGTTAAAAAAGGGAATTGTCACGGAGCATTTTTGTGGACAAAGAGTGAGAAAAGGGAGAGAGATTTTCTTTTCAGCGATACGTTTATTCAGGGAAAGTCTGTATTGTTTCATCTAAACTCCCTCCCCCTTGCCTGGAACAGTGTTGAAGACCTTAAACAATACAGGCTCGGAGGAGTTATCGGATATCGATATGGCGTTGAAATTGATACGGCGGTTCGTAATGGAGACATAAAAATCCATCGGGTTGTTGAGGACAAACAACTTTTTTCGATGCTGCTGCTAAAGCGCATTGATGCATTTCCCATGACCTTGAGTGCGGGCTACGTACTCCTGAACAAAGAGTTTACAAATGAACAGATAGATATGATAACCCATCACCCCAAACCAACCAAGATGGATTATTACAGATTAATATTTTCTAAAAAAATGGAGGAGAACCAACGGTATTTGTCCCTGTTTAACCGGGGATTAGAAAAATTACGCCAGAACGGGCGGTACGACCGGTATATTGCGTTATCCTTTGGAGGGTATTACGAGCAACAATGACCCTGAGTGTCACTCGGCATATGAAAACCATGAAACTCAAGACTTTTTGCATTAATCTGGATGTTCAAAGTGTTAATGTTTTCGAACGATATCTATGAGACAAATGAGTAATTCCAAGGTGTAATGGTATGAGGGCTCAGATTGTAAATTTAACCTCAAGCACGATATCTTGTGGTTGGCCGTTTCTATTGAAAAGTCAATTTTATAAATTAATAAACGCCCTGGAAAGGGTTCCTGCAAAAGAAGGTAATTAAATTAAAAAATTGAGTTTTTCCGATTTTTTCGACTCAACAATTAGTATCCAAAACTGGAGTATTCAATAGCTGGAATAATTAAGGATACCGATACAAATCAAAACTTTATTTGATCGAGATTCTGGTGAATGCTGATGCAAGTATCATTGACTGTTGGGTTGTCCTAATGCTGAGTACTGGAAGATTAAATCATAACGGCAAAACCAAATGTCACCACCCCATAATGAACGATGGTATGCGTAACATATGTGAACTGTTAATAAACGTCGTTATTTGAGACAGGCCAAAGATGCTGACAGGCCTGGGCCAAAACGGCAAGAGGTATGGTTGGAGTGCTCGTTTTTCACTTCACGTAATCTATGATCCCTCCGGCGGACAGACAGACGCTAACCCATTGTGTATTGAAAGTGGAACTTGGTAAGCCCGTATCTTTCCTTCTTCGGAAGGAAAGCTGGCTGCAAGGCTGGCCTATGGGGATGCGGGTAGAGGAAAGCTGGAAAAAGCGAAGGCTGATCTGTAATGGATCAGATACGGGTTCCAAATTTGCCCGGTCATGAAAATGTGCAGACTTCCGGCATGGTGTTGGATCACGTGAAACGATTTGAACGGAATAACCGTATTGGTGTGGATAGATGATATCATTTTATGATGTTGACGGCCGTATGGGCTTGAAGAATGTGTGGGATCTCCTTGATGGGGGCAAACACATACAGAGAGTATCCCGTATACAAGCGCGTATCGTGAAGGCAGTTAAGAATGGATTAAAACAAACGGTACGCGGCCTTCAACGGTTGCTGTCCAACTCGCTTGCAGCAAAGCTTATCGCCATCAAGCGGGTAATATCCAATAGTGGAAAACGAACCCCGGGTGTGGACAATATATTAATTGATACCCCCCAAAAGCGATGGGAAACGCTCAAGAATCTTAATCTTCCCAAATATAAGGCAAAACCGCTGAAACGCATTTATATCCCGAAAAAGAATGGGAAGAAGCGACCATTAGGCATACCAGCCATGCATGACCGGAAAGTACGCTCGGCTCAGGATGCAATGGGAGCTATTTATAATGCGTTGAGACGGAAAGGTAGTGCTGACTGGATTTTGGAAGCGGACATCAAAGGCTGTTTTGATCATATTGATCATAGATGGCTGGATGAGAACATCCCCATGAACAAGAAGAAATTGCAACAATGGCTCAAGTGTGGTTACCTTGAGAAGCGTACATTTAATCCAACCAATGAAGGAACTCCCCAGGGCGGGATAATTTCACCGACGCTTGCCAATATGGCACTTGACGGTATTCAGAACCTCCTTGCAGATAACTTCAGAAAAACTGACAAGATTCATTTTGTCAGGTACGCGGATGATTTTATTATAACGGGCCGTTCCCCGGAACTGCTTGAACATTGTGTCAAACCTTTGATTGAAGGGTTCCTTAAAATAAGGGGCCTTGAATTGTCAGAAGAGAAAACCATGATCACACATATTGATGATGGCTTTGATTTTCTTGGCTTTAATGTCAGGAAATACAAAGGTAAACTGCTGATAAAGCCGTCAAAATCCAGCATTAAAAGTATCAAAGCAAAAGTCAGAGACTATCTGAATGTCAATAAAACCAGGCGAACCGACGTTGTAATTGCCAAACTGAATACCATCATACGCGGTTGGGCAAATTATCACAAACACGTTGTCAGCCGAAAAGTATTCGGGGATCTTGACCATGCATTTTGGCAAATGACATGGAAATGGTCCAGGAGAAGGCATCCAAATAAGTACAAAGGATGGGTTAAAGGTAAATATTACCGAAGGATCAAAGGTCGAGACTGGCGATTCATGGAAAAAGGTAATCCTGAACCCCTGATTTTATTAGGCCCGACCTGGCTCATCAGGCATATAAAGGTTAAGGCGCAGGTCAATCCATATGATCCTGTATGGGAGGACTATCTCAAAGCTCGTTGGAAACGAAAACAATTGTCGGGTGTGGCCACACGCCTTATCAATGCTTGAGCCGGATGAGGTGAAAGTCTCATGTCCGGTTCTTAGGGGGCTTGGGGCTGGCAACAGCCC
Source organism: Desulfoconvexum algidum (assembly GCF_055382125.1). NCBI lineage: Bacteria > Pseudomonadati > Thermodesulfobacteriota > Desulfobacteria > Desulfobacterales > Desulfobacteraceae > Desulfoconvexum > Desulfoconvexum algidum. Next base: position 3,987,356 of record NZ_AP042394.1, read on the forward strand.
CCGGCTACCCGGCGATAAACCGCTTATTTGGGGTGTTAACCTTACCCCAAGAATCAGTAATCTAAAAAACGGTGATCACATCAATTTTTATGGTGAATATGAATGGAACCCTCAGGGGGGAGTTATTCACTGGACACACCATGATCCCAATAATCAGAATGAGAATGGCTGGTTGAATCATGGTGGAAAACTTTACCAATAAGCGTGTAACACACTAAATACAATTGCTGATCTTCACGGCGGATATGCGGCAACTTAACTCAACGTTTTCAGCGAATGCGTTGCATTCCGCCGGGGAATTCTCAATAGAGATAAAAATGAACGAAACATTTCTAATAATAAATTTTTGTCTTTTTATGCTATTTGATTATAATATCCATGACAGTAGAATATAAATGGGTAAAGAAACCATGATTGAAAACAAACAAATTGAAATTTATCAATCTGAAGACGGACAAATACAGATTCAGGTTTACCTTGAAAAAGATACCATCTGGCTATCTCAGGCTCAGATGGCCGAACTTTTTGACAAGGACTCAGACACTATTGGTTTGCATTTAAGAAATATTTATAAATCCGGTGAACTGGAAAAATCCGCAACTACCGAGGAATCCTCGGTAGTTCGCCAGGAAGGCAAGCGTCAAGTCAACAGGAAAATTAAATTCTACAATCTGGATGCCATCATTTCAGTTGGGTACAGGGTGAATTCAAAAAAAGGAACCCGATTCCGGATGTGGGCCACCCAGCGGCTGAAAGAATACCTTGTCCAAGGATACAGCATAAATCAACACCGCTTTGAGCAGAATGCTGTCGAGCTTCAGCAGGCAATCGCCTTGATTCAAAAAGCGGCACAATCTCCCTCCATGGAAACAGATATGGGACGGGGTCTGGTGGATATTCTCAGTCGCTATACGCAGACCTTTCTCTGGTTGCAGCAGTATGACGAGGGTTTGCTTATCGAACCGGAAGGGCAATCCGGCGGCAGACTGGCAACACCGGAAGAGGCCTTGGCATCCCTTATTGAGCTTAAGAAAAAATTAAAAGACACTCTGATCAAATTGATTATGAACTTGTTGTGCCAAAAGAATTAAACCGTTCAAGAAAATATCTATTTGGCAAAGCGATAATCACCCATTTAATCTTGCTCATACGCCACATTTTCTTGTGCGCATTTCCGGACAAGAAGGCATGTTTACGGGATATCCCGAGTTTGAGTAGATTACGGACTTTAGTTCTGGGATTCTTCCATTGTGTCCAAAGGAGACATCTTAACCGTCTGATTATCCAACCGTTCAAGGATTTAAAGATACTTCGGGCTTCAGAGAGCCGGTAATAATTCCACCAGCCTCTCAGGTACTGATTCAATTTATAAATGACCTGTGCCAGACTTTTACCGCAGCCTCGACCAGTCAATTCCCGGACTCGTTGTTTGAAGCGCTTAATCGTCTTCTTATGAATCCGGACCTTGGGTTGGCCATCTCTGCTGTAAAAGGAGAACCCTAAGAACTTGCTCCGCCTGGGATTCCCGATGGGACTTTGGCTCCGCGTCTTCGACCCTCTTCATTAACCTTGAGTTTTAGTTTTATGACTATGAAACGTGTAATACTTTCCATAATCCTTTCAGCAGCTTTCTGACTTTTGAGATATATGACAAAGTCATCTGCTTACCTGACAAAATGCAGCCCTCTTTTCTCCAACTCCTTATCCAGTTCATCCAGAACTGTGGGAATTCCAAGCAACCTTACACCGCCCTCCGGTTTTGGGATCTCTTTGCGTTTAACCGGGAATGGTTTATAGCTGCCGTTTAAAAGGGCTTCCCTGATTTTCAGCCAGTGTCGTTTGAGGTATCCCGGCAACTGATCAACAGTCATGTTATCAATACCAGGTGCCCCCTTATTACCACGGCTCGTTTTCCTTCGGCTACTATGCCCTCTGCTGACTTCTCTCATGCGGTCAAAGCAGGTCACCCTGCCCTCAGCCATTTTCTGCCAGCGGCATCTGGTGGCACATGAGAGACCTCCCGGGGTAAACACACGTCTTTCAGCACGTAAGCGCCGAGTGTACGGGCATTGCCTATAATGGATAGAGGACTTAACCTTGTGTTGCAGGCTGGTCCCGCAAATGCACGCCTAACTCGATTTCTGTTCGTCGCCCCGTGCTTTTGTGTTACTCTGCCTCAGCAGAGCCACTGTCTTCCGAAGTACCGTCACCGGTACCCCGTTGTGATAACACTATGCCCTTCGCCTCCATATCGCTGGGCTTGGGACTTGCCTTGACTTCCATTTCTGAAAATCATAGGCTCACCCTTAAGAACGTGTGCCGTACACGGCACACAACGAGTGAACTAATAAGGGAAGCCATGAGAATGTGGCAGAAAAGAGAAGAAGAACACAAGGCAAGGATTTCTTTAATCCGTGAACGTCTGGCACATTCAAAGCAGAGTGGTGAACTCGTTCCGCTTAATATAGCTTTTAAAACCATCGAGGAGCTACACCAACAACGGGCAAAGAAAGAAGTCTGATGAGAACATATAAAGTCTATTTGATGCCGGATACAATAAAAGACTTAGAATATATCTATGACCTATGGCAGGCCATTTCAGAAATAAAACCAATAGCAATACCAGCTTAATTAGTCAATTAGAATCACACTGAACAAGTCGTTGCAGCAGCCCGAAAGGGATCCGCTTCCTTTCCTCCCTTTCGGTCAGCAGCTCCTGAACTCAACCGTTCTCCTAAAAAAATGTTAATTTATAAAAGGCAGAATCATACGAGATTTAATCTTGACAAAGGTCAATGCCCGGTTCATAAACCCTTGCATGAATACTTCATCATCCATACAGGAGATAGGCCGCCGTTCCCCCCGCTTTGATGCCCTTGACAAGGCTCTGGGAAAAGAAAAATTTGCTTCGGATCTTTACACAGAGGAGATGCTGTGGGCCGGTGCCCTTCGATCAGGAATTCCCCACGGCAAAATCAGATCCGTGAACACGGCCCGGGCCGAGGCCCTGAAAGGCGTCCATTGCGTGCTCACCCGCAAGGATGTGCCCGGCTCAAACCGCCAGGGCTTTGTATATTGGGACATGCCTGTACTCTGCGGCACCAAGGTGCGCCATGCCGGAGATGCCATTGCCTTGGTGGTTGCCGAAAACCGGCAGATCCTTGCCAGTGCTCTGGAACTCATTGAGGTGGATATCACCCCGCTCCCCATTGTTGACTCCATGGATGCAGCTCTTGAAGAGAAGGCCCCCCAGGTCCACGGCCTTGAAACAGGCAACGTACTCAAATCTGCTACCATCACCAAGGGTGATCCGGGTGAGGCCATGCCCCATTGTGATATCATCCTTGAAGAGACCTTTTTCTCCCCTGTCCAGGAACACGCCTATATTGAGACCGAAAACGGGGTGGCCCGGCTTGACAAGGAGGGGATACTCCACCTCACGGTTTCCACCCAGGCACCCTTCCGGGATCGTTTTGAGATCGCCCGGGCCCTGGGCCTTGATCACAACAAAATTCATATCATAAATCCCTATCTGGGGGGCGCTTTCGGCGGCAAGGACGGTGCCACAGTTCAATGCCTCCTGGCCCTGGCCGCCATGCATGTAAAGGGACGTTCCATAAAAATGTGGTGGGACAGAAAAGAGAGCATGCTTGCCGGTTATAAACGCCATGGTGCCCGCATGCACTACAAACTGGGAGCCCAGAAAGACGGCACCCTTGTGGCCCTTCAATGTCAGCTCGATTACGATACCGGTGCCTATGCCCACCTGGGAGTGGAGATCATGGCCTTAGGCCTGGAACATGCCGGGGGGCCCTACCGGATTGCCAACATGGAATCCAAAGGGCGTTGTATATACACCAACAATCCCATCGCCGGTGCCTTCCGGGGCTTTGGCGTGGCCCAGGTCTGCTTTGCCTTTGAGGGCATGATGGATCGACTGGCCGCCAAACTTGCCATGGACCCCCTTATGTTAAGGCTAAAAAACGCTCTGGTTCGCGGTGACAGAAACTGTGCAGGCGTAACCATGACCCATTCAACGGGCATGGAGGAATGCCTGTTACGACTTTCCGATCATTCCCTATGGAAAACCCGGAAGAAATGGATTGCCGCTGCCCCGCCATTCAAACGCCGCTGCGTGGGCATATCCGCTGTTTTCAATGGCATGGGCTATGGCCGGGGATTGGCCGATTATGCCATTGCCAAGGTAAAACTAACCCCATCGGGCCTTATCCGGGTTTACAATGGGGTGAGCGACATGGGCCAGGGCAATGCATCTACCTTTGTGCAGATTGCAGGCGAAATCCTGTGCCAGCGCCGGGAGACAATGGAGCTGATCCAGCCGGACACGGATCGCACCCACCCCTCGGGATCGGCAACGGCCGGGCGCACCACCTACACCTATGGCAAGGCCCTGATTAAAGCATGTGAAGCCATGCGGGACAAGCTGTTTAACCGGGCAGCCCTCATGCTTCTTGTTGACGATGGTTCCGGTTTTGCCATGATTCCCGGGGGCGTTCGCCACCTGCCCTCGGGTCGGGATCTCTCCCTGGCTGATCTTGCAGGCATGATGATGCCAGATGACCGAATTTCCATGGCCGAATACCTCATGCCCACCACACCTGAAATGCCCAAAGGGGGCGAAACGTTCAAACTCGGTTTTCCCCACCTCATCTATCCCTTTGCAGCCCATTGTGCCCGGGTGGAGGTGGATGAACTCACAGGAGAGATCATTGTCCATGACTACCTGGCCTTCACCGACGGCGGCCGGGTGCTCAATCCCCAGGTTTTTGAGCAACAGGTCCAGGGCGCAGTTGCCCAGGGACTGGGCTATGCCCTTTTTGAAGAGGTCAAAACCCATGAAGCCATGCTTGTCACCAAGGATTTCTCCACCTATATACTGCCCACATCACTGGATCTTCCCGACATTGAATCCCATGCCGTGGAAACCATTGAACACTCCGGCCCATTTGGCATGAAAGGAATCGGGGAAGTGGGTATGAACGCTCCCCTGCCAGCGGTGGCATCGGCCATGGCCCATGCCGGGTTACCCATGAATCATGCCCCGTTCACTCCGGAACGGGTACTTGCAGCACTGGATAGACACCAAAAGGATACATCATGAATATAGAATTTGAACTCAACGGCCAACCGGTCAAGCTCTCTGCGGACGGCTCCATGTGCGCTTTGGATCTGCTACGGGAAAACTGTGGCATAACCGGCCCCAAAGAAGGGTGCGGATCGGGAGAATGCGGGGCCTGTGCCGTTTGGATAGACGGTGTGACCAAGCTCTCCTGCCTCATGCTGGCAGCCCAACTCCATGGCCGGAAGGTCACCACCATCGAAGGCCTTGCCACGGATAACGTTCCCCATCCCTTGCAGCAATCCTTTGCCGAAAAGGGTGCTGTCCAGTGCGGTTATTGCACACCGGGTATGATCATGACGGCGGCGGAGCTGCTGAAAAATGAAAAAATGCCGGACCGTGAAATGATCCGCAAAGCCATATCCGGCAACATCTGCCGCTGTACAGGCTACCATAAAATCGTGGACGCGGTGGAAGACGCTGCCGCAATCATGAAGGAGATAAAATCATGATTCCCTTTTTGCCGGAATCCCTTGAAGACCTGTGGAAAATCCTCCACCATCAGCCGGAGTACAAAATCATGTCCGGGGGCACGGATCTCCTGGTCCGCCTGGGGGCCGGGGGCAAACAACCACCCGCCGTGGTCTGCCTGGAAAAGATTGGTGCTCTGAACACCCTTGAAAAAACAAAAGATGAGATCCGCATTGGACCCGGAGTCACCCTTACGGAACTTCTCCACAATCATCTCATCCAAGAACATTTGCCCATACTGCACAAATCCATATCCACCCTGGGCTCCCCCCTTATTCGTAACATGGGAACACTGGGCGGCAACATCTGCACGGCATCTCCGGCCGGAGATACCCTGCCAGCCCTTTATCTCCTGGATGCCCGGATGGCGCTTCAATCAGCCAGAGGCAACCGCGTCCTGCCCCTTCAAAACTTTATTAAAGGCCCAGGTAAGACAGTCCTGGCAGACAATGAAATTCTCAGTTCAATCATCATCCCCCGTCCTGCCCCGTTCAATATTCACCATTTCGAAAAAGTGGGTCAGCGAAAGGCCCTGGCCATATCCGTGGTCAGCCTTGCAGCCCTTTTAAATATTCACAAGGGCATTGTAAAAGAGGCAAGGCTTGCCTGGGGCAGTGTGGGACCCACCATTGTCAGAAGCCGAAAAGCGGAAGCGGCCCTGGAGGGCAAAGAGCTCACCCTGGCCAGCCTGGAGCATGCCGCCACCCTGGCCCGGTCAGTCGTGAGCCCCATCAGTGATGTCAGGGCAAGCGCCGATTATCGCCGTAAGGTGACAGGCAATCTTCTGCTTCGCCTGGCCGCCCTATAGGCAGGTGACACTCCCATAATCCTGGCGCAGGTAGGCCATCATGGCTTTTGCATCTGCGTCATGGAGGTGCACCTCCTCCCAGTCAGGTTCCCTTGGAAGCTTTTGCATGATCAGGCCATCACTTTCAAACCAGAGGGGGAGCAGTCCGCCAAAAAAATATCCCTGTTCCCGCAGCAGGCCCACGGCCTTTGGACATGCCCTGTCCCCGAGGTTGAGATATATCTGGACAAGGGTTTCTTTGCCGACCCTTATTTCCAGATCATGGAGAACCCGGCCAAAGTCGGTTCCGGCTTTGTTCACCGTGATCCGGGCAATCCCGGCATCGGGCAGCAGGAACTCCTCGAATTCTGTGATTCCGGTAAGAACATCCCCGGGCACATTCCTTCGTTCCAACCCCAGTTGCCCGTAAAGCCTGCCCATAAACTCAGCATAGGGTTCAGGCATATACACCGGCATGGCATTGTGCTTTCGAACCTTGAACATCAAGAGCAAAGAGACATTTCTGACAACCCCACCTTCTTTTGAGTAAACACCGGCGGGCATGCATTCAAGTTCAAGCCCTGTGGCACGCAATCCCTGCTTATGGGCCATTGCCTGGGACACTGGATGGTTACACACCGCTTCCACAAAAATCGCAGACAGGTCCAAGGTTTCTGGCAACTCTCCAAGGATCGACCGGTTAATATCTGTGGATACCCGGGTGTGACGATAGGATTTGAGCAGCATGAGCTGTCCTGCCTCATACACATTCCGGTTGGGGGCATGGCAGAACAGGCCAGCCATACCCACGATGTCTCCTCCGGAGGTGCGGGCCACCAGGGTATGCTGGTCATCGGTGTGATTACGTTGCTTCACCTCCTCCGGGTCATAGACATGTTCAACCGGAAAGGAATCACCGTAAATCTCATAATAGAGAAGGGATATCCCCAGGGCATCTTCATCACAGAAAAGTCCCACCACCGTATCCTGATCCGGATCAATCATCCTTTTTGCCGCCCCAAGGCGTTTGATCAATTGAACCAATGCCATCATTTTTCTCCATGAGTGAGTAGTTTACTTTCCACAAGCGTTTCATACAGGCCCTGGGCAATAACCCCATGGCCCGTTTCATTAAAATGAACCAGATCAAGAAAAAGCAGATACCGTTTGGGATGATTCCAGATGTAAGGGGAAATTTTCAATACAGGCAATCCCATGGGTTCTGCCACCCTTTTAACCCCTTCATCTATAATGCCAAACTGATATTGACTCCAGCCCTTCACCAGACCCTCCCAATTGGCCTGGATGGCTGAAAGTTTGGGCTCATCCTCAGGTTTAACCTCCGGCCCATAGCTTGTTGCAATATCAAACAAGGCCACATCTGCACCATGGCCCTTTGCATACTCAACCATGGATAAAAGTTTTTTCTCTTCGTAATCCAGCAATCGCTCCCATTGAAACCCGGGTGCAGGTTTAAAAGCACTGCCCCTGTCCTCGGTTTTTGAAATTTTTCGTCTTAAAAACATGCCAAGGCAGGTTCTGTCCAGTTGCTTAAGATACCAAACCTTGTGCCTTTGCAGCTTGTGAATAAAATCAAGGGACCAGGCATCGTCTTCTTTCCAGGCACTGCCCTTTATATAGGCAATGGAAACATCATTGGTATTGGGCCGGAGCAGCACAATATCGCCCCTTTGAATGGGAAGAGATGTCACAAGTTCAGCGCTCTGGGCCATGTTGTAGCCGATTATGGATGCGTTCATCACCTGATACTCATAGCCGGAGCTGTCCAGATGCTGTTGGAGTACCTTGAACCAGCAGGCCTCTTCCCGAACCAGTTTGGGTCCGAAAAAATCAGATTCCCCCACCACCCAGATGCGTTTTTTCCCGGGTTCGGGCTCCGGGGAACGCAGCCCCAGACTGTTGATGTGCATCTGCCCCTTGCCATAGCCGGGTTTTAACTTCCAGTGCAGCGGCGGGCCGCACTCCTCAATGAATTCATTATAGAGGTACTCTTCAATTTTTTTATGTACGTAGGGCAAACCATGGGTCTCGTAGTAGTGCTTGCGGGCCTTAACCTCGCCCAGAACCAGTATGATAATAAAAATAACAAAATAAATCATATTTCAATCCTTTAAAAATTCATATTTTTTAACACCCCACCCGCCACCGGGTCACGGGTGCATGAGCTGTCCGCGAGGAAGAGCAGATGGCGCAGGATAAAAATGCTCACCGTACCGGTGATCATCATGGCAATGGTGTGGCTGATATAGGCCCCCTTGCCACCCCAGACAGCCCCGAGCATAAAGGCCAGGGGCAGCCTCAAAAGCAGCACCCGGGCCACATTGATAATCAGGGTATACCGGGGACGTTTCATCCCCTGGGCAAGGCCGGTGACAATCAGCTCCACCGGCACCAGCCAATATCCCAGCAGGGAGACCCTGAATGCATAGGAAGACAATTCAAGAACTTCCCTGCCGGGCCGGAACAGACCAATCACTAGAGGGGCATTGAACCAGAGCAGCACCCCCAGGGGCAAAAGCAGGCCATAGCAGACCATGAGCGAAACCTTCACCGCTTCGCGAATACGATGTGAATTCCCGGCTCCCAGGTTGAACCCGGCAAAGGGGATCAGCGAACAGGACAAACCATAAAGAGGCAGGATAAGCATCATCTCCATGCGTGCGGAAAGTGTCCAGGCCCCCACATAGGCAGGACCAAAGGGTGCCAGCACATAGTTTAAACCGATCATGGATATGGGCATGACCAGCATGGCAATGGCCACAGGAATTCCCAAAATCCCTATCTCCTTCCAGGTCCTGGCCTCCGCGCGGCTGCAAAACAATCGGGGCATCTGTCTTCCCTGGCCTTTGAGGGTACGCCACATAAACCACCCGGAAACGGTCCACCCGATAAGGGATGACAGCGAGGCACCGGCAATGCCCATTTTAAAAGAAAATATGAGCAAGGGGTCCAAGGCCATGTTGACAATATTTCCAAGAATCATCGCCTTCATGGGGGTTTTGGCATCTCCATGGCTCAAAAAAACACTTTCGCACACCATGGCAAAGCCCATGGCCGGAAAGGTCCATCCCAGCCAGAACATGAATTTTTTAACCTCTTCAAGCACCCCATTGTCCACATTGAACCACCCGAAAATGGATTCGTTTACCCCGGGGAAAGCCAGCAGGCAAAAGGGAAGCAAAAAAATCAGGGCCAGGGGCAGGGAGGATCTGGTGATGGTGTCAGCTCTGTCGTTGTCATTGGCCCCCCTTGCGTGACTCATGAGAGAGGTTGAGCCCACAGCCACCCCCTTTGCAACGGCCATGGCAAGATAAAGCATGGGCACCGACAGGGACAGGGCAGCAAGTTCAACGGTACCAAGCCAGGAAACAAAAACCGTGTCCACCAGGGCGTAAAGATTCTGGAAAAACATGGAGACCATGGCAGGAGCAGCAAGCCCCAACAGCACCGTCAACACTTTACCTTCTCCCATGTTTAATGGTTTAGTGTTCATGGCCAAGAATATCCTCTTTCCCTAATCAAGGGGCACCTCCTGCGTTACAATTATCTGATTCAAAAAATCACCTTTCAGGTTTCATGTGGTTTTCTTTAAGACATTTAAAAAAGCCTTGCAAAAGGCTTCCATCACCGGCAATTGGACAAGGCTGATTCGTATCCAGTTGGGAAAACGAAACCCTGTCATGGTGCGGACCATGACGCCTTCTTTCATTAGTTTTCGATACATGAGGGTATCGGATATGGGCAGCAGCACCATCATATAATTACCTTCATTGCTGATGTAGGTCATGCCAAGCTTGTCAAGCATCTCACAGAGCAGTCTCTTTGCGTTCCCCACCATTTGGCGGGTCTGTTTAATAAAAGAACCGTCATTGGACAAGGCAGCAACTGCCGAACGCTGGGCCAGTGTGTTCACCGAATAAACAATGTGGGTGCGGCGCACCATGTCCACAGCTTCCCTGGTACCGCACAGATACCCGATGCGAAGTGAAGCAAGGGCGTACATTTTGGAAAAGGTGCGAAAAACAATTAGATTGGGATAACGTTCAAGCAGTGCCATGCCGTCGGGGAAGTCCTCTTTTTCCACATATTCGCAATAGGCTTCGTCAATGACCACCATGGCGCGATTGTCCACCCGGTCCAGAAAATCTGTCATGGTGGAACTGTCCCAGTAGGTGCCCGTGGGATTATTGGGATTGCACACAAAGAGAATCTTGGTATGCCTGTCCATGACGTCAAGCATGGCCTCTGGATCAAAGGCGTCATCTTTCAGGGGAATCAGACGGGCCTCAAATCCTGAAAATTCGGCCACCCATTCATACACGGCAAAGGTTTTGTCCGCCGTGATGATGTTGTCCCCCTCTGCACAGAACGCTTTGATGACAGAGGAAATCACCTCGCAGGAGCCGTTGCCCACCAAAAATTGATCCGCATCCTTTCCAAACTTTTCGGCAAGTTTCTGGCGCAGGTCAAAGCAATCGCCGTTGGGATATACGGGCACGTTCCCGGCAGAGAATCTTTGCACAACGTCAAACACCTCGGGGGGGGGCCCCAGGGCATTTTCGTTGTTGTTCAGACGGTGGAGGTGGTCCACGCCATAGAGGCGCATGAGTTCCCGATCTGGTTTGCTTGGATAATAGGTCTCAAAGGCCTGGATATGGGACGGCACAAGGTGTTTGAGATCAAAGTCAAACATGCTGGAACACCACCACATCTGATTTACCGCCATAGGGCAGCACCAGTCTTGGCTTAAACCCGGTCTCCATAAGTACCCCACCCAGGGACGCCTGCCAGCCATGGGCAAGGTCAAGCTTGAAAAAAATGTTGGAAAAATTTTTCCGGTTCAGGGTCTCCACATGGAGTGCCACGCACTCTTTTGCATCCTCTCCCGTAACCATGGGCAAAAGGGTCACCTCTCCTGCTTCCGGCCTGAGAATGGCAGAAAACACCGAACGTCGGGGCAGGCGCTCACCCAGGCCGTCGGTCTGTCGAATATCCCGCATGAGCACCTGTTGATCGTAGCATTTTTCAAGAAAATTCACCATTGAGGGATGGGCCCATACCGATGCGCCCATGTCTTCACCCAGATGGCGGTACCAAACCTCCCGGCATAATTTTTTGCCCTTTGGCTGGATGAGATCAAAATGCCCCAAGGACTCAAACGCACCCATGGGCAAATCGTCGGTGGCAAGCTCACTAAACAGCCCCATGGCCCGGGTACGTGCAATGCAATGAATAAGGTGGTCGGTGAGTCCAGAAGCGGTCTTTTCTCCCCCTGCAAACACGTAGGGGCCAAAAAAACCAATGCTCTGGTCGGAGGAGACATGCCAGCAGATCATACCCATCAGAGCACCTACCCCATCCAGGGCCACAGCCATTGAAAGATCGCCTTTTGCCACCATGTCCGCCGCTTTGCCGGGCATGGAAAAGGCCTGGTGTAATTTAAAGGAAGGATAAAATTCCAGGGAACGGAGGCAGGCAAGCTTGATCAGGGCGGGTTCCGGGGAACTGTCAATGGCAAGTTCTCCTCTCTGCCGGACAGGTTTTGCCTTTCCAGGTGATGCCGGGAGATAAGTGAGATCCTGGCGCAGGGCCAGGTGTACGACTTCTCCTTCCAGGTGCACGGTAAAACCATCCACCATGCACGAGGCCAGGAGCAGGCCCAGATGATCCATCCCTTCGGGGACGAAGGTATCGGATCTGGCTGCAATAGTCATAGCCCAGAGTTCCGAAGGATCTGCCGTAAAAGCAAAATCGGCCAGCACATGCCAGCCGCCAGGTTTCAGATTTAACTGTATCCGGGTGCCCGGTGCGGTATTGGCCAGATGGGCCACAATCTCTTCAACCGCCATCACCAGGCGCAGGGTTTTGTTCTGATCCAGCCCGAAAACGGGGGCTCCCTGCTCCACCAGGGACTGCACCAGGGGGACCCAGGCAATGTCGGCACAAAGACTCAATGAAACCGATTGATCAACTTCCTTCATGATTTTTCCTTATATTAGAAAAGCAACAAGATGGCTTTTCTAATAGTTCAAGGAAAAGATGTCAAGGCTAAATATGTTTTACCATTATCTTGAAAAAGAGGCAGTAAAAGCGATTTGGGACGGGTTGGAATTGCAAGAATTTTATTCACTGTTGACGGAAATATCATGATTCTATTGCCGGTTTTATTAAAAAATCGCAGAAAATTCCCAAGAATGAGCTTAAAACAGCTCTTTCAAGGTTGAAACAATATCAGGAGGATTAAGGATGAAAGATAAATATATTGGAAGTAGTTTTGATGATTTCCTCCAAGAGGAAGATTTGATGGCACTGGCTGAAGCAACTGCTCTCAAACGCATATCCGAAGAGACTCTTGCGTATATCCCTGCAACTTGCATGTTTTGGAGTTTCTCCTTTTATTTTTGACGTATAATCTTCTGAATTATGACCCCAAAATTTATCAGGAACTAAAAGTTGATAGACTTGAATAACTTTCATGCCCATTATACTGATGTGCTCTGACAAGTTTACAGGGGTTGAATATATGGGCCGGGAAGGTAGTTGATATCGGCAGTGAGGATCTATCATGCAAGTTGGTCGGGGGGAACGTTAAAAATCTGAAATTCCATGGACCCGGGTGCCGGTATTTCAATTGCAAGAATTGCACAAAAGTTTTTCTGAATCGGCACGAAGCACTTAAGGCCGGGTATTCTCCATGTAGGATTTGTAAGCCGTGATTTGAAGTCACAAAGCAAAAAAACATTTCAGGGTGGATATCATCCCCGGCAATTCTTCTGTACCCACATCTATATATAATAAACAAGGCACCTATTTATATATTTGGTCCCCTATGGCGAATAGTACAGGCAACACCCTTGATAAAATAATTCTATGCAATGTCTGGAGCGGCTAAATGGGGCTGAAGCCCTCATTTAAGGCAAGGCGGCTAAAAAGGTCTTGAACGTGGTCGGGTATCAGGATTTATTGCCGTCGGCAAAATCGGACCCGAGCATGGGCAAATTTAATTAAATCCAAAAGCCAATGGTTTGTATCTGGGGTTGGTCAAAATATGATTCCAGCACCTTGGACCCGTGATCAGGATATTCCGATCACCGGAATACGAACCGCCTTGGCAATCAAAAAACGTTACAGAGAAAGAAGTTCTGAAATTTCTTCCGGGGTAAGAACATCGTTGTATTGTGACCGTCTCCTGTCGTCCTGTCTTCTATATCTTTTTCGTCTGTCAAGGCCCAGTCGTGGGTTTATCAAGGAACGCAGCCAGATGCGGAAAGATTTGGGTTGGCCATTTGGATTTTCCCGAAAATCACGACGTCTTTCCATTTTGGCTCGGCGGTCATCAATGTTACGCCGGTCATGATTTCTTCGGCGGTCTTGCAGTCCGGTATGGCTTCTCTGCTCGGTTTGATCAAATTTATCTATTTTTAGGCCCATGATACAATACTCTCGAAGTTGACTCCCCCATCCTGAAAACATAGATCCATTTCAATGGGGGAAAATTTGTTGTGCTTTAGGACCGCAAATTTTATAACGTAAACGAAATAGAGAGGCTTCTGCCCCATCTACCGCATTGCATTAAAGGTTCAATAGACCTGCTATTGAATCTTTAATGCGCCTTGTAGACAAACCAAAATTCGACGCTATTCTTGTTCAACTTATTTCATCTGCATTTTTTTGTATAACTAATTAATTTTACATCATTATTCGCCATAATCTTTGTGACAATTCTGGCCTGTGGATAAATTGTTCAGTCCTTTTGGCAACAGATTTTGTTTGATACAATAGGTGGTGATAAAAGAAAACCCGGTAATGCCAATATCAAAGACCTTCTGCATTTCCAAAATTAAAGATGTGTGTATTTTAAGCATAATGATCTCTTATTTAATAATGATTAAAAATAATGTAACCGGTTCTTTCTGTTTCCTACACCAATTTCATAATAGCAAAACAATGAGGGGAAATTTTGTGATAATTATGTGGGTAAACACTGAAAATGAAGATCCGCCCCCTCGCCGAACAACACCGCATAGTCGTCAAGGTCGATAAGCTCATGGCCCTCTGTGATACTCTCAAGGCTCGATTGAAAGACGCCCAGGATGCCAAGTCCAATTGGCAGATGCAATCGTTAGGAGGGCAGTGGTATAGCAGTCATGACTAATTATCCGAAGGTGGAGTATTCAGCCGCCTAAATTGTCATAGATACCAAAAGAAATTTGGCTAATCTTTTAATGATATTGTCTGACCTGTCTAAAAAAAAGACTCACAAGGAATATGTTTTAAGTATGGGTGGTGCCAAACTCAAAAAGTCATGGGTAAATGATATTATGCCCAGGTTGACATCTGTTGCAAAGGTAAGTGATAAGCCAATAAAGCATTTTACCCTGCATTGTATCCGGCACCATATAGCCGCCTTGCTATCATACCATTTAAGCCTGGGGGAAATCAGTAAGATTTTGCGACACAGGAATTTGACCACCACTGATTTATATTTGAAATCTTTGGTCACGATCAAAACAAAAGGGATTAAAGTGCTGGATGATATTCAGAAAATTGAGAAGGCAGAGGTCATCAGTTTCCAGGATGCGATCAACAAAAGGGAAAAATAGGCTCCCCTCCGAGGGGAACTTTATTGTAAAACAATGCAAAAATTTATAAACCAGTGCAAAAACGATTTTCAAGATTCCCTTAAACAAAGCGGTTTGGCGCGTGGTTGCTGGATGCTAAAAAACGCCCGTACCGCCTGGATGGCGGTAAAATGATTGACATTAAAGTTATGGATAAAAACGGCCAAGAGATTTAATAACAAAGCGTTTACAACTCTTAAGGGGTACGGAGAAATCTGCACCCTTTTTATATTCTTATGGGTCAATGATTGACCCTTTTCTCAGATACGAGAGTTGGCCCCACCCTTCTACCGCAATATCTGGTATTGCGGAAAAGTGTTTATAAAAAGAAATCTGCACGTTTAATGAATGTTCCCTGGATTATAGTTCAAAGATCACTCAGTTGAATTTAAATTTCCCTTTTAATTAATGGTGTTTTGATTTGTTCATAAAGTCAATGATACTGTTTGAATTGTTGAACCTTGGAAGACTCAATATTCATGCAAGTTATGTTAACTGTTAGGTGATCCTAATAGTGAGCACTGGAAAATTAATTCATAGGGGCAAAATCAAATTCCACTACCCCATAATAATAGACACCAAGTTGATAAGACTGTCCAGTAAATAATGAGGTGCTGATCTGCGCCATGCAGTATGCCTGTCCTGAAGAAAAAATCGGGGTCCGGTATGAAAACCCCATTGTTCTCTACAAGGACCGGTGTGAAGCATTGTCTAAATTCACGTTATTCGTGGATGAGATTCACTGACACCCCCATAACCGCCTGGACCTTTTATTCTGATTCTGAGGGGGACAGGCCTTTTTGTTTCCGGCAGCCCCTAATCCGTTTGCAGGCGCTTCACCGCCTGGACCACAACAGTTACGGCCTGATCAATGTGGTCACTGGTGGTCATGCGCCCGGTGGAAAACCTAAGTGTGCCCTTGGCCCACTGCTCAGGAATCTGCATGGCCTCAAGCACATGGGACAAGGAGACCGTATTGGCATGACAGGCCGCACCGGCTGAGGCAGCCACCTCAAGGCCGATCTCTTCTAAAATCCGGTTGGCTTCAAGATATTTGAATGACAGGCTCAGGGTGTTGGGAAGCCGGTCTTTGGGATCGCCGTTCAGCTGGACGTTATCCAATTGGTCGACTACCCCCTGATGCAGCCGATCCCGCATCTGTTTTAAGTGCGTCTGGGCCTGGGGCAGGCTTTGACCGGCAAGTTCACAGGCCTGGCCCAATCCCACAATCCAGGGGACGTTTTCTGTGCCTGCCCGCCATCCCATTTCCTGGCCTGCCCCGTGGCAGAATTTTTCCGGCAAAAAGCCCTCTTTGATAAACAAAGCCCCAATGCCTTTGGGGGCATACAGTTTGTGTCCTGCCATGCTGAGCAGGTCAACTCCCAGGTCCTGAACATT
Source organism: Desulfoconvexum algidum (assembly GCF_055382125.1). Taxonomy (NCBI): domain Bacteria; kingdom Pseudomonadati; phylum Thermodesulfobacteriota; class Desulfobacteria; order Desulfobacterales; family Desulfobacteraceae; genus Desulfoconvexum; species Desulfoconvexum algidum. The sequence continues at coordinate 4,003,794 of NZ_AP042394.1, forward strand.
TGTGGAGATCTTTCCTGTGCTCTGTGCGGCATCCGTGTGCATCAGAATGCCTTTTTCATGGGCCAGGCCTGCAATCTCCCGGACCGGCTGGATCGTACCCACCTCGTTATTGGCATGCATCACTGAGATCATGATGGTGTCCGGCCGGATGGCAGCGCAAATGTCATCGACTTGAACTCGGCCGGTTGGGTCCACCCCGACATAGGTTGTTTCAAACCCCTCGGTTTCAAGATAGCGGCAGACTTCCAATACGGCCGGGTGCTCTATGGTGGTGGTGATGATATGCCGGCCTTTTTCTTTTAATGCCCGGGCCATGCCTTTGATGGCATGGTTGTTGGATTCAGTGCCGCCTGAGGTGAAAAAAATTTCATGGGGCTTGCAATTCAGAAAATCAGCCACCTGTCTGCGGGCGGCTTCCACAGCCCGCTTGGGTTGGATCCCGTACCAGTGTGAACTGGAGGGATTGCCGAATAGGGTGTCAATAAACGGGCGCATGGCCTCAATGACCCTGGGATCATTGGGGGTGGTGCCGTTATAATCAAGATAAACCGGATGTATCATAGATCTGTTCCTCCAGAATTTTGACAGCAGAGGGTGTCATCCCTGAGCCTTGGTGGTCGTTTTGGGACTGCTGACATGAATTGCAGCGTTTTCCAGATCCCTTACAAGGGCGTCAAGATCAAGGCTGTATTTTGCAGCAGCCGTTTCAAGGGGCTCAAACAGGGCATTGCAGCAGATGCATTCCCCGGCTTTTTCATCCCACTTTTTGAACACGGCTTGGGTGGCTTTGAATGTTGAAACAATATCCAGCACCGTCATATCCGGCCGGATCAGGCCTGGACCACAAGGGTCAGAATCAGTCATTTTCAGGTATCCTTTTCATTTTCAATGGCCCGGGACAAGGTCTGGGGGGATATATCAGATGATGTCAGCCACCTGAGAGGCCGAGGAGGGGCTAACCAAGGCGCCTGCCAGGCGGTTGGCCAGGGCAGCGATCCGTATGGAATCCTGGATGGATCTGCCGATTTCCACCAAAGCGGAGACAAGGCCGGTAAGGGTATCACCGATCCCGCCCACAGCTTCCATGGCCTCAAAAGACGGCTGATCCACCCGGTCTGTGATTTTGCCATCACAGACCACATAGTTGCAACTTCCCTTGACCAAAAGGTGCCTGGCGCTGTTTTGATGCTTACAGGCCCTGGCAATGAGATCCAGAACCTGGTTGTCCTGGTGGAGAATAAATCCCCGGGTATAAAAGGGATGGGGTGCGATTTTATCAGTAAGAAACGAAAGCTCTCCCACATCCGGTGTAAAAAGGTCATAAGATTGCACCTGACAGCTCATCGTGGCTGCGTACATATACCCGGCATCTGCGATCAGCCGCGCCAACAAAGATAATACCCCATCGGCCAGCAAAAAAGTTTTTAACCATTTTATCTCATCCCTTTAAAAATATGATTATTCTGCTGCTAATGATTTTCATATGGTTTTTGAAAGATCCAATTGATAATTAAGATATAGGGATCGACTTCCATAGATAAGATCAATACAAGCTTTCCTCGTGAGCACCGGTATTAAAAAGGACAACGGTCTCCACATTGGTACCAACTATATCTTCTTCAAATAATCTCCCTAAAAAATTCTGTCAAACCTTTTTAAAAATAGGTAATATAATCAATTACCAAATACTTCGAGTGAACCAGTAAGTATCACTTTCCATGCTTAAGCTAATTATTGTTGCAGATTATTTCCCATAGGAAAAATAAAATGAATAATGAGCCTCTTGCAGAGATAGAAAAGAATATAATTTTTTAAATCAAAATATCACTTTTAATTGTTGAAAAGCCGCTTCTCTGGTATATTTCAGTAGTTCAATCATCACAAAAAACAACTGAACCAGAGAAACGACTTTATGAGAAAATTATCACAGATATGGTTTGAGGTACAAGAGGTTCTTTTTCCATTGATTGAAAAAGAGATAGAAGAACCACTTACAGAAAAACTAAAAAAGTTGGTAACCACCTTGGAGCTTATACGAATAGAAGAAATGGTTCGAGTTCCAAAATACTGGAAAGGTCAATCCCCCAAAAACAGGAAACAGATAGCAAGAGCCTTTATAGCAAAGGCGAGTTATAATATAGATACGACCAGGGCACTAATTGACAGGTTGAAGACCAGCCCGCCTTTGCGTAGAATTTGTGGTTGGGAAAAAGCCTGCGAAGTACCTCATGAGTCATCATTTTCCCGTGCATTTCAAGAATTTTCAAAATCAGGTTTGGCTCAAATCGTTCATGATAGTATCATCAAAGGCCATATGGGGAAAAAAATTACCGGCCATATATCAAGGGATTCCACTTCTGTTGATGCCCGAGAAAAACCGATGAAAAAGATCAAAGCTGTGAAACAAAAGAAAAAAAGAGGTCGTCCCAAAAAAGGTGAATTACGAATAAAGAAACCAACTCGATTGGAACGTCAACAATCCATGGTAGCCAACGAAATGCTCGAAGACTTGCCCAAGGCGTGCGATGTGGGAACCAAGATGAACAGCAAGGGCTATAAAAAATCCTGGGCCGGATACAAGTTGCATATTGATGCAGCGGATGGCCATATCCCCATAAGCTGTATTTTGACATCAGCTTCGGTACACGACAGTCAGGTAGCACTTCCCCTGGCTGAACTTACCAGTCATAAGGTAAGCAATTTATATGATTTGATGGATTCGGCATATGATTCACCAATTATAAAACAACATAGCCGATCTCTGGGGCATGTTCCAATCATCGACATGAATCCTCGTGGCAATAAAAAAAGGAAACAAGAACTCAAAGCCGAAAAGAAACGTTGTAAATTTTTAAATTTTATAAACCCGACTGATATCCGCTACAATGAAAGATCCAATGTAGAAAGGGTCAATGGTCGGCTAAAAGATGAATTTGGAGGAAAGATGGTTAGAGTTCGCGGTCATGCGAAAGTCATGACTCATCTTATGTTTGGCATAATAGTATTAACAGCGGATCAGCTTATGCGATTTGTCACTTAGATTTGAAATTTATTGAAATAATATGATAATAATGCTGGCGGAAATAACTGCGGAGGGATAACTATGTCTTAATAGCTGTATTTTAGCATTCTTTTGGCAAAAAAAATTAAAATAACATAAAGATGGGCCCCTCATAAACTATTTGCTGTGAATTCTCTTAGTTTCTGCAAGAGGCTCTAATGACTATGTATAACCATGCGGGAAGACTTGGGTTTGAATCTTGAAGCCCATGATGCCCTCCTCAATGTTTTAGGAATTGCACTTTAACCATCAGCCCTGAAAAGGACCAGGCTGTCAGCAAGCGTGATTATATACGGCAGATTGGGCCGGAACAGACCCTGTGTGTGGAAAATGGAGCCAATGACCGAATGATGCTTGAGCAGGCGTGCATCGGCATTGCCATGTTGCAGGAGGAAGGACTTGCGACATCTTCCCTGATGGCGGTAGACTTGGTTATCAGGGATATCCTTGAGGTTTTCGGATTTTTCCAGACTCCGGAACGGTTGATTGCAACATTGAGAACATAAAGGCGTAATTATGTTTTTATCATCCGCTACCTTGAAAAAAAAGTGATCACCCGGTTGCAAAATCAATCAGAACAGAGTAAGTCAATGAAAATTGAAAGGAATATTTTTAATGAAAAACTCTAAAAAAATACGGCTCACCGAGTCTGTTGCTGGTGCTGGTTGAGCGTCCAAACTTTCTCCGGGGGACCTGGATAAAGCATTGTGCGGGATGGTATTCCCGACAAATGAACATGTCATGGTCGGGCTTGAAAAAGCCGATGATGCCGGTGTCTATAAAGTATCCGATGATCTGGCCCTGATCCAGACCGTTGACTTTTTTACACCCATTGTGGATGACCCATACTGGTTCGGACAGATTGCAGCCGCTAATGCGCTCAGCGATGTCTATGCCATGGGCGGCACTCCGAAAACCGCCATGAACCTGGTAGCATTTCCAATCAAAGAAATGGATATATCGGTGCTGCGCCAGATCATCCAGGGGGGAACCGATAAACTGGTCGAGGCCGATGTGGTGCTACTCGGCGGTCACAGCGTCGAGGACAAGGAATTGAAATACGGGCTGTCCATTACCGGTTTTGTACACCCCCAAAAGGTGCTGATTAAAGGAAACCTGAATCCGGGAAACCAGCTAATTCTTACCAAACCGCTGGGAACAGGAATTATCAACACCGCCATAAAAGCGGGAATGGCTTCTCAGGCAGTCACGGATACGGTCACCCAGCTGATGGCCACACTCAATCGACAGGCTGCCGATATCATGTCCGATTTTGATGTCACCGCCTGCACGGATGTGACCGGATTCGGACTGATCGGACACCTGGCTGAAATGATTCTGGGATCGGGCATGACTGTCCGCCTGTTTTCAAAAAATGTACCTGTAATCCAGGATGCCCTGGCATTTGCTTCCATGGGGCTGATCCCGGCCGGTGCTTATAAAAACAGAGAATTCCGGGAAAAAATGATCCAGTTTTCCGAAAATGTGGACCAATCTCTCCAGGCTGTTCTGGTGGATCCCCAAACCTCGGGCGGACTGTTGATCAGTGTGAAGGCGTCCCAGGCATCTCAATTGCTTTCAGCACTAAAGAATGCCGGAATCAGTGACGCAGCTCAGATCGGGGAAGTATTTGACGGGCTGGGAGAAAAAATATTGATTGAATGATAACAACGTCCGTTTTATCGGCCGGGCTTACAGATTCCCTGTAAGCGGTTGTATACGAAATACTTTTCCAAGCCCATACGGCCGTCAGTAACATTGCTGCTACAATCATTCAGTGTTTATATTGATTGTTTAAATTTATCAAATTCGTAGTGCCGATAAATGTTGAAATCAGTATAAAAAATACCATCATGGTACTCAAATGCTTAAGCATATATTAATTACTTTCAAATTGTTACCGTGAAAGTCTTGCAAATTTAATGATTTTTTTGGAAATAATTGACTGGGATCTTTTGGATCCAATCCTTCTTGTTCCGCGCTTTTCAGGATAGTCTGTCATATTCCTAATCCATTTTCTCAATATTCAAAATCAACAATTAATATCCTAAGGTGGAGTATTTTAAACCCCGAATTCTTAAGGATACCGATACAATTCAAAACTTTATTTGATCGAGATTCTGGTGAATGCTGATGCAAGGATACTTGACTCTTGAGATTCGAAAAGAACCTCTATGTTGTATTTTGAATGATTACAAATAAAGTGTGGACTGAAAGGGATAGTCCGGGTATCTTTTGAAGGTTCAAAAAGGCATGGCTGTGGCATAAGGAAATTCCATCTGTATTTTACCACGAAAGTAAGGATATCATGAAGGATAATTATTCAAAAGCGGGCTTGCAAAGGCTCTTTCAAAAAGGTGTCAATAATTTTTTGCTATTGCACAAAAATGGAAAAGCTGTCGCCTTTCAATTAGATCAGAATGAAAATGTTAATATCGTTGGTCGTCAAACTGACATTAGTTTCAAATCGACAGGCCTCTCATTGCTTGATGATGGTTGGAAATGTGTTGGGCCAGGATTGGAATACAGTTGGTTGTTTGAATGACACAATTGATTATCCTTTGCATAAGTCTTCAGAGGCCGAAAGACTACTGATACCAAAACAATGCAAAAACCTGTATGGTCGAGCATTGGATTAATCCTGATGCAAGAATTGTTGATTTTTCATATTAAGGTTTATCCCCAATTAAAGAACATTCTGATAGATTCTTTTTGAATAAATTATATTTTCACAAAAGTTGATTTATTATATATCTTTTCTGGTTTCTGAAATATTGTTACAGAACTCTTGAATCAGATGCCGGACCGAAGTGGTTTTTATAAAATATATAAACAGATATAGCAGGCTAAAAATATAATGAAAAAAAATTTTCAGACAGGTAATGTTTTAACCGTTTCTTTTGCACACATGGTGCATGATACCTATTCAGCATTTTTGGCACCCATTTTACCGCTTTTGATTGAAAAACTTGGACTTTCCTATTCACAGGTTGGGCTGCTTTCTGTCATCCAGCGGGCCCCGTCGCTTCTCAATCCCTTTATCGGGCTTATGGCAGATAAGCTTAGCGTTAGATATTTCATCATTTTTGCACCTTCCATAACCGCTGTGAGCATGAGTCTAATGGGTGTTGCACCATCCTATACAGTTCTTGCCATTTTACTGTTTGTCATGGGAATCGCCTCCACCCTTTTTCATGTGCCAGCCCCTGTTATGATAAAAGAAACTTCAGGAGATAAGATCGGACGGGGAATGAGTTTTTATATGCTTGGGGGTGAACTTGCCCGAACCATTGGGCCTTTGATTATTCTCGGAGCTGTTTCCCTGTGGGGACTTGAGGGTACCTGGAAACTCATACCCTTTGGGCTTGTAGCGTCTTTAATTTTATATACCCGTGTGAAAAACATTAAAATATCGGATAAGTTTAAAAAAGACAGAAAAAATACCGGTGCAAAGGAGATGTTTATACAATTCCGACCCCTTTTTACTACCATGGGGGGGATAACGTTTTTCAGTGCATTTATGAAAGGTGCTCTAACGACGTTTTTGCCTACATATCTCCATATGAAGGGTGAGTCCCTCTGGATGGCAGGCATCTCCCTTTCCATTCTTGAGGGGGCGGGGGCCTTTGGAGCCATGTTTTCCGGAACCCTCTCGGATAAAATCGGAAGAAAGAATATGATGCTTATTATCTGCACGGCCTCACCTGTTTTGATGTGGGCCTTTATCAGCAGCAATTCGATACTTATTTTTCCCCTGCTTTTTATGCTGGGATTTTTTCTTTTTGCAACAGGACCTGTCATGCTTGCCCAGCTCAATGACATGAAAACAGACAGGCCTGCGTTTATCAACGGTATCTATATGACCCTTAATTTTTCCATAAGCGCTGCAACCATGATGCTGATAGGAATTCTTGGTGATCTTAAGGGCCTTGAAACTACCTATATGATATCTGCTGTTGTCTCATTAGGATCGATTCCCTTTGTTATGCGGCTGCCCAAATAGAGGAAAGCTTCTTTACAAATAGTAGGATTTCCCCTCCTGAAAAAGGGGGAAGGGTGCATTTGTAGAATAAGAGCTGCGATATCCTAAAAAAACTTGGCCAAGTATGGCTTGCTGAAGTTTTTGAACCTGTTTTCTGTGGGTGTGGACACTGCCGGGATTGTCAAAAATGATTCCGTGGAAAACAAGGTCGCATGATGAAAACCATTTCTGGAAAAGTTCATCCCGGTTAAAAATTCTATTGATTGTTTCATCAACTTTAGTGTCCCCCTGAAAACCCGAATATTTTCTCTCCGGCAGATATTTTAAGCCCGAATGTACCATAGGGCAGGAAATAATTATTCCAGCGGCTATACGAAACATTTTAGATAAACAACACACTGTTTTTTGGAACTTTTGGAACAGGAATAATCCCATATTTTGCGGTTGGATTGAATATTCTTTTGTTACTTTATATTAAATTATATGGACCAAGGCCAGTGTAATAAACTACTCTTCCATATTACGGTTAATATATAGACGTTAGTGGGCAGGTTTATCAGACTCAAGGATAAGTATCCGAAGGTGGAGTATTCAGGGACTTGAATTCTCAAAGATATCAAATCAATTGTTAACTGATTTAAGCCGGCTTGAACCCTGTACGACCCAGCCCGGCTATTTATGAGTTATGCCAGTATGCCAAATTTTGGACACAAAGGGCATGGCCTTCCATTGGTAACGCTAAATTTTAAGAATTTATGACTTCGAGATTTAAATTTGCTTTATACATTTTTTTTAAAAAACTGATTGAATCGAACAGGAATAGGATGGCCAAAAAGAAAACAAAAAACATTGCTTGTCTTTTCCCTGGTGCTCTATCTGTAGTCACTCGATATGATTTAAATTTGCTTATTTTCTCAAAGGTGCAACAGATTGCCATATTTCGATTCGGTGCCCTTCAGGATCATAAAGATAAAAAACTTTCGCATTCCATGGATGACATTTAATTTTTGTTGGTTCGAGTTCTTTTTCAATAATATTTTCCCGAACAGTATCGATATCTTTAACCTGCAAGGATATCGTAATTCCCTTTTTTTCTGAACTTTTTATAGACGATTTATGTTCATCTGCAATGCTAATCCTTGACGTCTCATTCAAGCTAAATTCAACGAACCAATTGGTATTAAAAATCACGGGAAGAGATAGACCCTCTTTGTAAAAACGGACAGTCTTCTCCCATTTTCCGCAATATAGAATCATATTGGTAGTCAGGTTGTTCCAATTGTTCATTTTGCCCCCCAGCGCACTATATCGATCGGATATGCCATGTTCCTATTTGATCCTCTTCGATATTTTGGATACCGTTAAACAACTTTTTTATATCATATGGAAGTATTTTTTGAGGTCAATGATAATTATCCCTGTCTGGAGTATTCAAAAGCCAAAATTATTAAAGATACTATTGGATATTTTAACTGCTACGGGTCTAAATAAACTTAGTTGTCAGAAATCTTCAATTTTCAGGATCATAAAAATATAGTCACTATCATTAATATCAATAGTCAGGTTAGCACCCCTTGCTTCGGCATAATAAATCCAGGCTGGCTTGTTTTGTGTTCCGCACTCCCGGTTTGGATAAAACTCACCTGTTTTGCCATTTTTCCAGGAAAGTATCATAAAACTTTTGCATTTTGTCAGTGCAATTTTTTTTGCTGCATCCTTTGCCTGTTGAAAATTAAGTTCAGGATCTTCTATTTTTTCTTTGATGAGTTCATGCAGAGTATTTCCCGAGTCTGAAAAAATTTGTGTCATTTTGCCTCTCAATCACTGATTTTTAAAAAACGGTATAATGTAATATATAAAAATATTAACAGGTAATCAATATTTTTCCCTTTTTATCAATAAAAAAATTTGGCTAATCTTTTAATGATATTGTCTGACCTGTCTAAAAAAAAGACTCACAAGGAATATGTTTTAAGTATGGGTGGTGCCAAACTCAAAAAGTCATGGGTAAATGATATTATGCCCAGGTTGACATCTGTTGCAAAGGTAAATGATAAGCCAATAAAGCATTTTACCCTGCATTGTATCCGGCACCATATAGCCGACTTGCTATCATACCATTTAAGCCTGGGGGAAATCAGTAAGATTTTGCGACACAGGAATTTGACCACCACTGATTTATATTTGAAATCTTTGGTCACGATCAAAACAAAAGGGATTAAAGTGCTGGATGATAAAAAACGCCCGTACCGTCTGGATGGCGGTAAGATGATTGACATTAAAGTTATGGATAAAAACGGCCAGGAACTTCAGTAAAGAATTGCTTGCATAAAAAAGGGTGCGGAAAAATCCGCACCCTTTTTTTATTTTTCTAAATCCCCTGATTACAGGTGATTGATAGTCAAGGACAAAACCTGACCCTCATTGGAATTCCAATATGCCAAATGATTGGGGTAGATGAAAATTGGGCCTGGGAGAATCAACCTTCGACCATGTCAGCCAATGGGGATGGGATGTTTTATCACCGCACTTGTAAAAATTTGCCCGCCACTGCCTTCCCGGCCCGGGCAACCTCACCGGACAATATCTTTTCAGCAAGGCCATGGGAATTGAATACGCCACCCGCCAGGTAACAGGTTCTTTAATTTCAGGATCCACTATCCGGGGCAGGGAATGAACAACCTTTATCTTGTTGCAGTCTTTTTTGGGGATGACGATCCTGTCTTGCCCTGAACCGGGCTGGAAATGAAACAGCAGAATGCCGCCGCAATTCATTTCAAGGTTGAAGTAGCCCGTGGACACATCAAAATTGGGTGTAAAGAAAAACTCAACACAACTGTCCTCCCAGACATTGTCCTGATGCGCAGCGGCAACGGCCCGTACGTATCTGTCTGCAACCTGAAACATCAGATGTATCGAGATCTGATCATAGGCTATTTTCACCTGCGTCCTTGGAAAATGGCCGGGTTTTTCCCCCATATAATTTTGGAGCCGCTGGGAGGGGATCTCTTTCCATGGAGACGTATCCCAATGGGCATCCACCCCGGAACGGCTTATTTGTCGTGGTACTTTACAGCGCATGGTGGTGTTAAATTTTGCCATATCAATAGGGTGACATTGATACCAACCCCTGACATTGACGGACGAGCTGATGCCGGGTGACGGTATGGTTTGTTCTCTGATAAAACGCAACATTTTTCATATTTTTACTATATTTAAAAAAATTTCAGTTCACGGATATGATCAGATTTCCCTGCTCTTTTTTTACAGGATAAAGGGTGATCGGATGGGGTGCAGGACCGAATATTTTATTCCCACCTGAATCGTAGGTGGATTTATTAAGACTGCAGCACTGAACCGTGTCGGTCCCTGGAACCGGATCCAATCGGCGATGACCCAGATGAGTACACCGATTGTGAAACGCCCGATACTCTCCGTCCTCTGTGCAAACAACGAGCACCCGTTTGGGAAGGTTTTTACCTTCGAACCGTATTGCACCACCGGGAGTATTCAGTTCCAAAACCTTATCTAACGATATGGTCAGCTTCCCATCTGCATAATTCCAACAGCCATCTATTCCGGGTTTGGTGGTCGCTGATAACCCCAGCAATCGTTGGAAAAAACTTCTTTTCAAAAATTTAATAACCATGGTTTCTTCCTTTAAAAAATCATTTAAAACCTATAATTAACAAAACCAAAACAGATATTCAATCGTTTTGACTGGCAATAAAAGAATCCCAGGTCACTTCTACATAAATCGAACCTCTTAATTTATAAGATAAATCTGTTAACGCCCCAAGAAAACCGATAATTGCCGACATGGTAAATACAATTATAATTTATGAAATCTGGTAATAACGGTCAAACAGCAACTTATCATTTTTCCATTGAAGTTTTATTATTTTTAGATGTATAGTTAATTTTGCTCAAACAAACTTGTGATGAAATCATAAAAAATTGTGATTATTTTTTTTTAGTAGCGGTATGACGGAGATGACATGGTAAAAAATACAATTGCAATTGATGTCCTCATAAAAATTATCGAAGATGGCGGAAAAGTCACCACAGGAATAGATGTCTATAACGAGCAGGGAATACTGCTGCTTGATAAAAATGTGGTTGTCAATATAATAAAACCCTTGGAGGTCATAAAAGAAAACGGGATCGTCTCCATCCCTTTCAGCTCAAATACTAACAGCGGTGTTTGGGATGTAAACGGAAATTCTATTATTTTTGATAAAGACGGTTCCTTTAAAACCATAGAACAAAAAAAGCACCCTGCCTTGAGCGGAATCGAAAAACGGGTTTCTGAAATACAGGAACTTAAAAAAATCTCCACGGAAAAATACAGCAATGCCAAGGACAGCATTAAAAAGGTCCTAGGGGAAATCAAAGAAACCGGGGGAGATTTTGATTATAATGAAGTGTATTCAGATGTCCGTGATCTTGTCGCGTTTCTGACAATTGAGGACAATCCTTTTTCCTATCTCACAAAAGAAATTTTTTCCTATGATGATTATCTTTACAACCATTCCATAAACGTATGCGCCATTGGAACAGCAATAGTCAACAGCTTTAACACCACTTTCAGTTCGTTTATAAACAGCCATCTTAACACAAAACAAGAACTGAATTATTCTGCCGTCAGCACTACAGATAAAAAACCGGAAGAAGCATACAAATGTTTTCAGAAAGATGAAATTGAGCATATCTGCACTGGGTTTTTCCTCCATGACATTGGAAAAGTAATGGTCAAGGATGAAATACTCAACAAACCCGGAAAAATAACGCCCGCTGAATTTGATGAAATAAAACGGCACTCCTATGATTATGGTATAAAAATTTTAGAAAAGAATAAATTAAACAATCCGTTTTTAACAAATACGGTTCAATACCATCATGCTCCCCTCTTTAGAGGCCAGGAAAGAGGGTATCCCCTGGACAGGGCACCCAATGAGCTTCCCGCCTATGTCAAAATATGCCAGCTTTCCGACATATACGATGCCATGACCTCAAAGCGCTGCTATAAAGAAGCGTTTAACCAGATTAATGTGGTCACTGACATTTTCAGAAACTATGCCAAAAAAGATAATATCATGCAATATATCCTCCACTCCTTTGTAAAAAGTATTGGGATTTACCCTGCGGGAAGTATTGTTTATCTGAGAAATGGACAGATGGGGTATGTGCTTGAAAGTGCCGGCCCTCTGATCATACCCTTTACAGATACCCAGGAAAAAACCCTGTCAGACAACGCGAATCCCCTGGATCTAAGTGAGGTTGGATCAGATAATGTTTTACAAATTGACAACAGAAGAAGTATCAAGACCCCACGGGAGGTTTACGACCTTCTTCCCTCCTATTTAAAACCCAAAAAAAATTAAAAATCCAGAAAAACTCATTTTAACACCCGCCCCTCTTCTCTCTGGGCGGGTCTGCCCGTTTGGTTGGTGATCACAATGCCGGAAAAAATCAACCCCATGCTGAAAAAATGAACAAATCCAATGGTTTCATTCAAAAACAAATATCCGAGAAACCCGCTGAACAGCGGCAAGGTATAATAGACCATCCCGGCCCTGGACGGCCCCAGGGTAACAATGGCCTGATTCCAGAGGACAAAGGCACACAGGGAAGCAAAAATCCCCACATAGAGGATGGCAGGGATGGTGGTATGGTTCAGATAATTCCCCTGGGCCGATAGCTGACCCTGTTCCCATACAAAGAAAGGTAATAAGAAAAAAAGCCCCATTAGAAAACAGGTAAATTGAAGGGTATACACAGAGATTCCTAAGGGTTTACGTTTCAGCAAAAGGCTGTAAACAGCAAAAAGGATAGAGGCGGCCAGCATCCACAGATCCCCAATGGCAAAAGAAATATTCATGATGGTGGACAAGGCCCCCTTGGTGACAAGAAACACTACCCCTGTGAAAACCAGAAAAACACCGATCCCTTTTTTGATGGAAAGGACTTCCTGGTACAAAATTCTTGAGAAAATCATAATAAAAATGGGAAAGGTGATGGCAATCAGGGACAGGTTCATGGCCGTGGTGGTATGGCCGGCAATGTAAATAAAGGTATTAAAACAGGTGATCCCGATAAAAGAGGTGATACAAAAATAAACCAGGTGCTGCCGGATTACCGGCCATTCTATGATCAGACCCCTGATGGCAAAGGGTGCAAAGACGAGCACTGCGGTCATCCAGCGGAAAAAGGCCAGACTCACGGGCGGGATGCTATCACTTAACCCCCTTGCCACTATAAAATTTCCTGACCAGATGGCAGTGGCGCCCAGGGCGAACAAATATCCAGTTGCAATGGAATGCGGGTGGGATTTTCCGGTCATACCCTCTCCTTTTGTAGGTTTAATTTATTATGGAAAATTTGAACACAAAAAGAAAGGGGTAGAAACGATAAAACAGGATCAAGAAGATGTTTTGACGTGATTGGAAACGATATGCCCCATGGCCTTAAAAGCGGTTGCAATGGAGATGCCGGCTCCAGAACGGGTTTTCATCCAGTCCTGGCCTGCCAGAATGGATCCTGCTGCATAAAGATTCCCATGGACAGGGGTGTTGTCTCGGCCAAGGGGACGAAAATTTTCATCCGTGACAAGCCCTGCAAGGTTTATGGCATGGCCCCTGGGATCAAAATAGGTTTTGCCATGCCAGTTTTTCCGGTCCGATGGTTGATCAACCGGCAGGTTAAATACAGGTTCTGTCACCCCTTTCCGATCCGCAACCAATCCCTTTGCTAAAAAACGGCCCGTGGCAAGGAGACAGGTTTTGGCCTGAATCCTTGTTGTACGGGGGTTCGATGGGGTTCCCGTCTCCAGAACAAACCCCTGGTCAGGGGAATGGGCGGCCAAAAGAACACGCTGGTCCGGCAGCCTGGTAACACTGGTATTGGCAAGCATTTTTTGAAAGGTTTCCTTGAGGCGAATTCCCGGAACCGATATAGGGGATGTGGGAATTTCAAATATTTTTATTCCCAAACTCTCTTCAAGACGATTCAAAATATTTTCAGAACGGTTGATTCCCAGGATGGCGGGTATGCCCAAAAAATATTCATCCTTGATCAAGGGTTTGATTGCCGCCACAAGTTTGTCTTGAACCTGTTCAGTTTCCATGGCTTGGGCCATGAGGGGGGTAAAGAGCTCGGACCGCTGGGACATTTGCGGAAAATCAACGGTCCCGATGTTGATCTTCCCCCAGGAGGATTTTAAAACCTGCTGAACAAATTTGGCCCGAAATTCACGCAACCCCTTGAAATCCAGGAGCAGCAGCGGTTTTTTTTCAGCAAGGGCTGTGACATTATTGGCCATGGTCAAAGGAAATCTGTAGGTGGGCTTTGCTGTCCCGAATGCCGTCATAATCGAACTGTTCACCCGGGGCTGCCCCCCATAGCCCAATCCACTCTGAGTCAGCCCCTGTGTCAGCTCGTCAAAGGCCGCTTGAATATCCGATTCTAAGATCTTCAGAAAAGGATGGGAAGGAAAATATTTTGGAATCCGGGCAAGGCCCTGCCAGGGATCTTTGCAAAGCCCTGTTTCAGGAGAGGTCAATCCCCAAAGATCCAGCAGGCCGCTGGAATATTCAAAGGCACCCGCTCCCCCCACCACCACCCCGGATAGACCGCGGTTTGCCGCAAACACAGCCGCCGCCATGCCTGCCATACCAGCGCCGATGATCACAATATCTGTGTGGATATCTTGTTTATCTTCCATTTTTTTGTCCTTTCTTGTCCTCTGCCATATCTGATTCCATATCCGATTCCATATCCAAGCCGTAAAAGGAACAGAACATGGCTTCGTTCAACTCTGCCTGGGCCAGCTGGCTGCCCCAGAGAACCGGCTTCTGGCCCTTAAACCGTTCCGTGAGTAAAAATCTAATATTGTCCAGGCCCTGGCTTCCTTTAATATAGTCTTCGTCATACATGAAACCGGTTACCCTCATGCTGCAAAAAGTGCCCTGGCAGGCCCCCTTTCCCAGGCGGGAATGAATACGAAGAGAATTTAAATCGGCTGTTTCCCGATTCTGCTTCAACCAGAGAATCAGCTCCTTAAAGTGGCTTTTGGGTATCATTTCACACTCACACATCATACTGTCCCCGGGGACAGGCTCCTTGGCCCAGAGCTTGACCGACATGCCAGCTTCTATAAGCTTGCTGGGAGCCTTGGACATCAAGGGGGTTTGAGCAGTGGTGCAAACAGATGTCACCTTTAATTTTTTGGCGGCCAGATCTGCTGTTTTTTCTGCCATGAGACGATAAGTGGTCACCTTACCGCCGGTGATGGTTAAAAGATTCTCCACATCATCCCTTGAATGGTCAAATAAATAAAACCCCCTTGAAACCGCCCTGTCATCTCCTGTGGGCTCATTTTGGCTGTTCACAAGGGGTCTGACACCGGCATAGGCCCTTATATATCTTGTGGTTTCAAGTCCGGGAATCATCTGGGCTCCCTGGCCCACAAGAAAATCGATTTCATTAAAGTCCGGTTGGATAACGTCCAGGTTGTCAAGGCGAACCGAGGTGGTACCAAAAATGGAAACCGTACGGCCCGGCACCAAGATATCTCCATCGGCTGCCGGTCTTAACCGGTTGATCACATGGGTGCTCAGCCGGTTATGGGTAACCAGTAAAGAACCCTTTGAATAAATCATATCAAGATGGATCCCAGCAAACTCTGTTACCATGCCAGCCCAGGCACCGGCGGCATTAATAACCACCTGTGGGGTAATATAAAAACAATCCCCTGTCAGATTATTCCGGACCTTTACTCGTTGAATGCTCTTTTTTCCAGAAGTTGTTCTATCAAGGGAAAAGCCAATGGCCTGGCAATTGCTATAATATTTGGCACCGTGTTCAATGGCCTGGTTCATATTCTCAAGGGAAAGATGAAAGGGATCCACAGAGGCATCTTTGACTTTAAAGGCGGCAATGGCATCTTTGGAAAGTTCGGGCTCAAGTTCAAGGGCTTCTGCCACGGAAAGATTTTGGCAAAAAACACCTGCCCCTTTGCAAAGATTGGGGAAGTCGGCCACATAGGATTCATCATCGCCTTTAACCGCCACATAAAGGCCTCCGGTATCTTCAATGCAGTGGGGCGCAATTTCTTTCAAAATTTGAGCTTCCCTGGCGCATTCTGCGGCAGATTCAGGATCAGATCCCACATAACGGGCACCACTGTGGAGCAAACCGTGATTTCTCCCAGAGGCCCCGTCATTGATATTCCCCATTTCAATGACAAGAGCTGAAATACCCCTGAGGGAAAGATCCCGGGCGATCCCCGTACCAGTGACCCCCCCGCCGATAATAAGCGCTTGAATGTCTAATGTTTTTTTCATGGCCTTAATTTTATTTCTTTTATAAATTTTATTTTTTATATTCGAAAAAGAAAATATCATGGAGAAAAATGTTTCGCAAGTGAAAAAAATAAGGTTGAAACACAATTATCCGGCATTGTGTCCATTTTTATTGAAAAGACCCTGGGCTTATATTAAAATGATTTAAAACGGCCTAGGTTTAAATTAAAAGGAGGTTTTCCCATGGCGTTTCATTTTATTGCAAATCCCCATCTTCATTTTGGACCCGGCACCATCAACCGCCTCCCTGAATTGGTATCCCCCCATGGGAATACCCTGCTGCTGATTACCGGTGCCCAATCACTCCAGAAAAGTAATCACTGGCCAAGACTTTTAGAGGCATTGGAAAAAAAATCCATCCGGGTTTACCAGGCAGTCGTAGAAACCGAGCCCTCGCCTTCCATGATTGATGAGATTGTCCTAAAATATAGGGATCAAAACATAGATGTCATTGCTGCCATTGGGGGCGGAAGTGTTATGGATGCCGGCAAGGCGGTTTCAGCCATGATGACAAAAAAAGAATCCATCATGGAATACCTGGAAGGTGTTGGGAACAGACCCCATGATGGGGAAAAAACCCCCTTTATTGCAGTGCCCACAACTGCCGGCACCGGCAGTGAGGCCACAAAAAATGCCGTAATCAGTCAATTGGGGGCGGATGGATTTAAAAAATCCCTTCGCCATGACAATTTTGTTCCGGATATTGCCGTTGTTGATCCGGAGCTGACCCTGGACTGCCCCCCCGAAATAACAGCTGCCTGCGGAATGGACGCCTTAACCCAGCTTTTAGAATCCCTTGTTTCAACCCAAAGCTCCCCCATGACAGATTCCCTTGCCTTTGGTGCCCTGGAAATACTGGGGGAGGCCTTAATCACCGCAACCACACGACACCCCCATGACATAGTTGCCCGCACGAACATAAGCTACGCATCCTATATTTCCGGTTTGACCCTGGCAAATGCGGGCCTGGGAGTGGTACACGGGTTTGCTTCGGTTATTGGCGGAACATTTAACATCCCCCATGGGGTCATCTGCGGGACCCTTCTTGCTGAAGTCACCCGCCACACCATCGAATCCTTAATTTCAATGGACCCCAATGGTCCTGCCCTGGACAAATATGCCGGGGCTTTCCGACGATTGCACCCCTCAAAAGGTTTAGAAAGCCCCGTGGAAAGTTCCCGGCATCTGATTAAACTTCTGACCCAATGGACAGATCAACTGAACATGCCGGGCTTAGGTGCATATGGCGTAGCATTTAAGGATATCGACTCTATCGTCGGCGCCACAGGACAAAAAAATAATCCGATTCAACTTTCAGAAAAAAAATTATCCCAAATATTGCAGTCAAGGCTTTAATATCAGCCCCTAAAAAACAACACCCTTTAATTTTAATCAGTGGTTGGGCGTTCCTTTTTTAATTCAGTTTTGCAATGGGGACAATACATCTGGGCTATATTTTTTTCATCCATCACATCATCCAGATTTAGTTTTAACACATAGGTTTTTTTCTGAACTGTTTTGCACTGGCTGTTCTGGCAATAATATTTAATATCCATGACGACTTCGCTTCTCCTCTGTTGTGGGTTGTTGTCTATAAATAATAATACCTTTAACCGGATTGTAAAATTAATTTCGAAAAAGAAAATAAGTTCTCCTAAAAATGTCCTATTGTGAATAAAACGAAAAAGACATCTGATTTTTTATATTTAAAATCTAACTATTAACTGGTAGGGTAACCTTGACACAAACGGTTTATTGGAGACAGTACAGAGTGGATATAAACTTATGACGAAAAAAAGAAAAGCCATCAACAGCCGCCATGGACAAATCATTGCGTTAATTAAAACCAGCGGATTTGTTACGGTGGAAGAAATGGCAAACACATTCAAGGTAACCCCGCAAACCATCAGAAGAGACATCAACTTCCTTGACAGCCAGGGATCTATTTCCAGATACCATGGGGGTGCCGGCCTTTCCGTCAGCACAGAAAACGTGGCATACCGGCATCGAAAAGAACTTCTTCTCAATGAAAAAAAGAAAATTGCCAGAACGGCTGCATCAATGATAGAGGACAACACCTCCCTTTTTATCAATATCGGTACCACCACAGAGCATGTTGCAAAGGAATTGGTAAATCACAATAAAAAACTGAGAATCATCACCAACAACCTGAATGTCGCCGCCATAATGAGCAAACAAGAAGATTTTGAGGTGATTGTCACCGGGGGCATTGTTCGCAGCAAGGATTGCGGTATTACTGGAGAAGCCACCGTAAATTTTATCCGTCAGTTCAAGGTTGATGTCGGCATCATCGGAATCAGCGGGATTGACCTTGACGGCACCCTGCTTGATTTTGATTTCAGGGAAGTCCATGTGGCAAGAACCATTATTGAAAATTCGAGAAAAGTGTACCTTGTTGCGGATCACTCAAAGTTTGGCAGAAATGCCATGGTAAAACTGGGCAGCATCACAGAGATTGACACACTGATAACAGACAAGGCACCCCCGAAACAACTCATGGAAATCATGACCAATAATGACATCAACCTGGTGATAAGCTAACACACTTATTTCAAATATGTCCCTGCCCCGGGTGATGATGGGCTGGACCTGGTTGATGAGAAAGGTTTTCTACAACAGTCTCTGGATCTTCCCGGCGCAAATCAATTTGCAGGGCGACAGGCGAGATGTGATTCATCACCATGAAATCCCCCTGATCTTCCACCGGTATGATCTGGGCAATTTCTTTTTGCCTTAAAAAGAAACAGATGCCTGCCGAAACGACAGAAATGATTAAAAAATAAACAAAAAACCCCTGGGGGCTGTCCAAGGATTCAATGACGGCAGCTGAGGCCATGGGGCCGATCACAGAACCGATACCCTGGAACAGCAACAGCGCGGAACTAACCGTTACCACATCCTTGGGCTCAAACATATCATGGGTCCTTGCCACAGCCACCGGATAAATGCTGAACATAAGGCCGCCAAAAAGACTGGCAATGGCCATAAAAAAACCAAAAGAATTTTGAGCGGCCAGGATCATTACAAAACTGACAATGGCAAAAAGCACTCCCAGCAAGGGAATCACGATTGACCTGTCAAAACGATCTGAAATGCTGCCCACCGGCCATTGGAATACAAGTCCTCCCAATACGGTAATGGTCATAAAAGAGGATAATTGGGCGACACTTAGATTCATTTTCTGGCAAAAGACCGGCCCCATGGTGTAAAAAGCGCTGGAGATTAAGCCAGCGGTAAAACATCCGATCAGCCCCAGGGGCGCCCGTTTAATAATGTGTTTCAATCCCATTGGCGCCACATCCGGCAAACTGACATGCCGAACCCGTGTCAATGCAACCGGTATCATACAAGAAAGCAATAACAGCCCAACAACAAAAAACAAGGTTTGTCCGGTCACATTTCCAAAGTTAAGCAATTGCTGTCCCCCACTGCTGCCCAGATAATAAATCACCATGTACAGGGAAAACACCCGCCCCCGTGTCTGGGGGGATGCGCCTTCGTTAAGCCAGCTTTCGATGACCATGAACAGTCCGATGGTTGAAAGGCCGGTGAAAAATCTTAACAAAGCCCATGCCAGGGCTGAATCCGTTGCCGCATGGAGCATGACCATGGCCGTGGCAAGGACGGCAAAGGCGCTAAAGGAACGAATGTGCCCGATGCGTTGTATCAGGTGACGGCAATAAAAAGCCCCCACAACAGACCCCATAAAATAAGCCGTTAAAATCAAACCGGTTACCTGGGTTGAAAAGCCTTGAAGGGTTAATTTTACACTCAAAAAGGTTGCCAGCAACCCCAATCCCATTGCCAGGATCAACACAGCTGCATAGAGGGCCATGAACGATTTTAATATGGATGTCATCACAGAATTTCCAAGAGTTTTGTTATTTTAAAAGAGATTAAATTTTAACAACCCGGGGCAAGGGCTTGATGAAATTTTGGCCTTTTTTTTTATGTTCCATTGTGCCGAGCAAAGCTACCATTTTTCTTTGTCAGTGTTTTTCCACTGGGATCTTTTGCCCAGTTTCTTTCGACGCTGCTGCATTTCAATCACATCATCGTTACTGAAATTTTCATCATCTGAATCTTTGAATTTCGGGTTCTTATGCCTTGTTCGCTGATTTTTCTCTGTGTTCATCTTTTTCCCCATAAAAATTGAATTTTAAAATAAAAAATGGGTCCTATCACCTTTCATGGTCTCCCATAGCATAGGCCGTGCCATTGAAAAAATTTTTAAAAATAAAATAAAATAACACATTAAATTAGATAGTTAACAAAAGTGATGCCTTTTAAAATTGCTCATTTTTAAGTATTCAATTACCGATAACTATAAAACAGGTAATTTTTATCCGATATACTTCTGTTTTCCCGTGTAAAACAGAAGTATAAAAATTCAAAGGCATAATATTTTTCCTCTTTTCCATGGACTTTACGATGTTTTCAGGTATAATCAGCCGGCGACGGGAATTAAAATGGTAATTATTTACTGATAACAGGAATCACCATTATGCTCATACGGGTTGTCTGTGCCATCAAAGGAAAAAAGCTTCACACGGATCTTGAACAAAGGTTATCCAATTTTGATGTTCAATTAAAAATGTTAAAAAAGGACAAAGCCCAATGGCAGGAGTTAGTCCGAAGCTGCGCAGATGTATTTGTCGTAAGCAAATCCCTGGTCCCCCGGCCCATTGAATCCAGTGTAACCCTGCTCAATAACCTGCCCGAAAAACCGACCATCATTATCTTGGATGACCGGGAGTCCTCGGAAAAACACGCAAACCTTCTGGCATCGGGTGCCGATGTGGTGTTGTATACCGGTATTTCCCAGGACAGCCTGATGGAGGCCATAGAAAGCACCCTGGATTCCAGGCGGCAGTTTTATTATGTTGACCGGCTGGACCAGCGGGGCAGAATCAAGCCCAGGTTGAATGATTTTGTTTCAAACGCTGAAGAAATGCAGCGATTCCTTGAAGAGGTTCAACAGGTGGTTGCCAGTGATTCCAGCCTGTTGCTGCTGGGTGAAACCGGTGTGGGCAAGGAACATCTCTCAAAGGCCATCCATGCGGAAGGCCACAGGTCCCAGGGCCCTTTTATTCCCATCAATATGGCGGCCATACCCGAACAGCTCATGGAGAGTGAACTCTTCGGCCATGAACAAGGGGCCTTTACCGGTGCAGTGCGCTCCCGTCGGGGGGCCTTTGAACTGGCCCACAGCGGCACTATTTTTCTGGATGAAATCGGTGAGATGTCCCTTCAGATGCAGTCCAAACTGCTTCGGGTTCTTCAGGACCTTGAATTTACGCCGGTGGGAGGTGAAACCCCTGTCTGGGTGGATGTGAGGGTCATCGCCGCCACCAACAAGGATTTGGAAGAAGAGGTCCAACGAGGCAATTTCCGCCAGGATTTATATTATCGGCTGGGGGTTATCACCCTGACCATTCCCCCTTTGAGAAAACGCAAACAGGATATCCCTGCCCTGGCCAATCAGTTCTTAAATATGCACAATATGAAAATCGGCCGGGAAATCAGCCGTTTTTCACCGGTGACCATGGAAGCCCTTTGTCAATACCCCTGGCCCGGCAATATCCGGGAACTGATGAACGTCATTGAACGGGCTGTCCTTTTATGCCGGTCCGACACCATCTCCATTGATAATCTTCCCGGCACCTTCCAGGGAAGGGGGTCCGCCTCCAAGGGTTTGCCCCTGTTAAATGACCTTGGGATAAATTCCTGGAAGGGCAAACCCCTTGCACAGGTCAAAAAACAGGTACTCCACCTTGTGGAAAAACGCTACCTTGAGATGGTCCTTGAACAAACCCGGGGGCGGGTCGGCGAGGCGGCAGACATTGCCGGAATCCACCCAAGGGGGCTCTACGGAAAAATGAAAAGACTGGGACTCGACAAGACCGATTTTAAATCCCGGTAAAAAAGCAGGCCCCCATCATTTTGAGATTTTCCAAATACTCGTTTCCATGGCAAGGTATAAATTCTCCACTTTCTTCCTTGCCCAGGACGTCTTTCTCAGAAACTTAAGACTGGATTTCACCGAAGGGTCACTGATAAAACATCGGATTTTGATGCGGTTCCCCAACTCATCCCACCCATAGTGCTCAACCAGAGAGTTCACCATCTGTTCCAGACTCACACCGTGGAGGGGATTATTGGCTTGTTGCTCTCCCATGAAATCAGGAAGGCCCCATGTTTTTTAGCACCTCTTTTACCTGGTTGCCGTCGGCAAGCTTGCCAAAGTGCTTCATGACAACGCCCATGGCCTGGACAGGGCTTTTAAATTTGGAAAGCACCACATTATCCCGGACCCATTGCTCAATCTCCTGGGAGGTTGCCATCCGGGGCAGATATAAATTTAATAATTCCAGATAGTCCGAGGTGGTTTCCTTTTTAATCTCCAGCACGGTTTTTTCCGATTTAACAAATTTGCGAATGATATTAAGAAGGTCCTCATCGGTTATTTCCTCGGGTGTCTTGACCCGGGTGGTCTTTTTTCCGCTCTCCAGGGTAATTGAAATCGTGAGGCTGGGAAAAGACCCCATGATGAGCCTCATGGTATCCCGAACAACAGTTTCCTTTTTTATCATGGCACTCTTCATATCCTGGCGGATCTTATCATAGAGGGGAATCTCCATTGATGCATCCCACCCATATTCCTTGCTGATCTCTGACATTTGCTGTCTTTCTCCTTTTATGACCATTAAAATTCATTGATTATTAATTGAATCACCATACCACATTGACCGGATCAGCGCCACCATGATCCCTGGCCATTTACGGGCGGGTCATTTCCCGCCCCCCTGACCGGGGCAGATGAAATTTCTTTTTATTTTAATGAAAAATATGATATTACACACCTCGTTGTATAATAGGAATGGCCGGAACACATGGTATTTGCCCCTGGCCACAACGAAAAATGAAACTCTATAATTGCAATACCTGTTGCAATACCTGTTGCAATACCTTGGCCGGAGTTTCGTATAAAGGCAAAAGGTTTAGA
The DNA here is from genome assembly GCF_055382125.1 of Desulfoconvexum algidum. Lineage (NCBI taxonomy): Bacteria > Pseudomonadati > Thermodesulfobacteriota > Desulfobacteria > Desulfobacterales > Desulfobacteraceae > Desulfoconvexum > Desulfoconvexum algidum. Next base: position 4,027,226 of record NZ_AP042394.1, read on the forward strand.
CGGCACCAAAACATAGATTAAAGAATATTTTTAAATTATAGGAGATTGTTGTATTATGTTGAAAAAAAGTTTGTTGATTACGCTGACCCTGATCATGCTCGCACCCTGTGCATTTTCCCAAACAATTATCACCGTCGCCTCTGACGCCACATGGCCCCCAATGGAATATGTTGATAGAGACAAGTCCATCTCAGGGTTTACACCTGAACTATTGGCTGCCATGGAAAAAACAGGTGACATTAAATTTAATCTCAAGAACACGGCTTGGGATGGCATATTTGCAGGTCTTGCTTCCGGCAAATTTGATATGATTGCATCCTCTGTTTCCATTACAGACCCCCGTAAAAAAGTCATGGATTTCAGTGATCCTTATTTTGAAGTTAAACAAGGGGTTATCACAAACAAAACAGCAGGCATCAAATCTAAAGCTGATTTAAAGGGCAAAAAAGCCGGTGCTCAAATCGGTACCACAGGCTTTTTGGTGACACGAAAGATTGAGGGTGTAACCATGAAATCCTACGACGAAATCGGCCTTGCTGTGGAGGATTTATATAACGGACGTATTGATGCCGTTGTATGTGATGATGCCGTTGCAGCTGATTATGCGCTTACAAACAAACAATATTCAAAGGACTTGACCCTGGCCTTCCTTCTCAAGTCTGACAAGCCCGAATATCTGGGTTTTGCTTTCAAAAAAGGCAATTCTCCGGACAAACTAAAACTGGTTAATGAAGCCCTTAAAAAAGTAAAAGCATCGGGTGAATACGATAGAATTTTTAGCAAATGGTTCTAATCTATTGAGGTTTTTAAAATTCCCGGCCAAGGTAAGCCCTGCCGGGAATTTTAATTTTATTGAACAAGAAAATTTGATCCTGATTTTATGGTATTGGAGCAGACAAGATGGCAGACAAGAAACACCCCATTAATATGGCAGTCGGAGACGGTGCCGCCATTCCTGTAAAAAAAGACAAGGGCCTTGTAAATGCATGGTCTATATCCTTTGTCGGCGCTGTCGGCTGTATTATTTATCTGTGCCTGAGCGACCCGGACATGTATTGGGAAGTTTTAAAATTCCTGCCGGATGGCATCCTGGTCACCTTCCAGGTCACCATCGCCTCCATTTTTTTGTCCTTATTCATAGGCCTGTTCACAGGACTGGGACGTATTTCCGACAACAAAATAATAAACACCATTGCATCCACCTATGTTGAGGTTGTTCGCGGCATCCCTTTGCTGGTGCAACTTTTTTATATCTATTACGCTTTGGGAAGATTTAAGTACCTGCAAATTTCAGAACTGCCATCTGCCATCATTGCCATGGGAGTTTGTTATGGTGCTTACATGGGAGAAGTTTTCAGAGCAGGCATTATGTCCATTGACAAAGGTCAGGGCGAAGCAGCCCGTTCTCTTGGGTTTAACAAAACACAAACCATGTTTATGGTTATCTTGCCCCAGTCATGGAAAACCATTCTCCCGCCTGTGGGCAATGAATTTATTGCCCTTTTAAAAGACAGTTCCCTGGTTTCCATACTGGCCGTTGCCGATATATTAAGGCGCGGACGAGAATTTGCCAGTGTGACCTTCAGTTATTTTGAAGCCTATACCATGGTTGCGCTGGTCTATCTTGTGATCACGCTTATGTTATCCAAAGCCGTAAGTAAAATGGAAGAGAGATTAAATTATTATGACCAAATCTAATGCCATTATTCAAGTAAAAAATGTTTATAAATATTTTGGCAGATTATGTGCCTTAAATAAAATCAACCTTGAAATAAACCCAGGCGAACGAGTGGTTGTAATAGGGCCTTCCGGATCCGGAAAATCAACCATGCTGAGGTCTATTAACCGCCTGGAAGAAATCGACGAGGGACAAATTATCATTGATGGTCAAGATATACATGACAAGCACAACGACATCAATGTCATTCGCCAGGAATTGGGAATGGTCTTTCAAAGCTTTAACCTCTTTCCTCATAAAACAGTGCTGGGAAATCTTATTATGGCCCCCATGAAACTCAAGAAACTCTCAAAAAATGAAGCCCATGAGATTGCCATGGACCTGCTGAATAAAGTGGGTATCAGTGAAAAAGCACATGTATATCCCAAAATGTTATCCGGCGGGCAGCAGCAGCGGGTGGCCATTGCCAGGGCCCTGGCAATGAATCCTAAAATCATGCTCTTTGATGAACCCACCTCTGCCCTTGATCCGGAAATGATCGGTGAAGTATTGGAGGTTATGGTAAATCTTGCCAAAGAGGGGATGACCATGGTCTGTGTCACCCATGAAATGGGGTTTGCAAAGGAAGTTGCCGATAAAGTGATTTTTATGGATAAAGGCAAGATCATTGAAACCGGCACGCCCGAACACTTTTTCACCGCGCCTGAACACGATAGAACCAAATTATTTTTATCCCAGATATTATGATATTGATGAATCTGATTCGGACAGGTGCCTTCTTGCTAAAAAATTTAGGAGCCAACAATTGAACACATCCAATCAGAAAATTTTTATCCACTGCCCCCGTTGCGGTGAGGCAACCCTGGAACCTGCCACAAAAAAATCACTCACCTGTACTGCCTGCCAGTTTGTCTTTTATTTAAACTGCGCAGCTGCCACCGTGGCGCTTATTTTAAATGAAAAGAATCAACTGCTGGTCACCCGAAGAAGAAAGGACCCCTTCAAGGGAACCCTTGATCTTCCCGGCGGATTTGCCGAACCAGGAGAAACCATTGAACAAAGCCTGATACGGGAAATTAAAGAAGAACTGGACCTTGAAATTACCCACCTTGAATACCTGTGTTCAGCGCCCAATACCTACCCCTATAAATCCGTGGTCTACCCTGTGACAGACATGGCATTTGTTTGTAAGGTAAAAACCTTTGCCACCATTAAAGCCCGGGATGACATAGATGATTTTTATTTTGTGGACCTGGCAGAACTGGATACACAATTGTTTGGATTGTCTTCCCCCAAAAAAATCATTCAACACTATCTTAAGGTTCTTAGCCAAAATCAGCCGCCTGTTTTCCCATGAAAGAGGCCCAAGGGATATTGCTAATTTCCCCAATATGATTTATCATAGGGCATGAAAAAACGATTTTACCGGTCCAAGACCCACAGAAAACCACAACCCAAATTACCGCCGATGATACCGGGTGCCGATGAAGGCCTCCAACGCATTTTTGAAGACATTGGCGTCCCCGATCTTAAACCCTTTCTACCGGACCCCTTCCAGCTGGAAGCCATTGAAGCCATCAAAACCTCAGACTGCCTGGTCACCGCCCCCACAGGCGCCGGCAAGACCTGGATTGCTGAAAAGGTGGCCCAAAAGGTCATGGAAACCAATGGGAAAACCTGGTATGCCACTCCCTTAAAAGCCTTGACCAACTCCATCCATGCCCAATTTTCCAAATTATTTGGTAAGGAAAATGTGGGCATTCTAACAGGAGACATCAAAGAAAATGCAGATGCCGCAATTGTCATCGGCACCACGGAAATTTTAAGAAACCAGCTCTATGATTCCATGTACACAGGCAAAAATTTAGACTGTGATTTAATTATCCTGGATGAAGCCCATTTCCTAGGAGATGTGGAACGCGGAGTGGTCTGGGAAGAGATCATGATCTACCTGCCCGTCAGGATTCCTTTGCTGCTCTTGTCCGCCACCATTGGCAACCCGGATCAGATTGCCGGATGGCTGTCTTCCATTCGGGGAAAGGACTGTAAGGTGGTGGAAAACCACAACCGGCCTGTACCGCTACACCCTATTTTCTTTCACCCTTCCGGCACCCTTTACCCGTTGATGAAGACCCCGGAAAGCCCCAAGGCCAGGCCGGAACTTCACCACAAGGTCACCCAGTTTGTCAATGACAAGCAGCGACCCCTCATGGCCGCTGGCGGCAAACTGCCCAATTTTGCACAAATTTTAAAGGTCATGGACCATTATGACCTGCTCCCGGCCATTTTCTTCCTTAAATCACGAGCTGAATGCGACCAGGCGGTCCGGCTGTGCAATGGGGAGCTCCTCGACAAAACCCCGGAAAAAAAGCAGGCCCTGATCGACAAAATAGACGAACTGACAAAGAACAATACCCATCTGCAGAGCCACCCCCAGAGGAAATATCTGGAACAGACCGGTACGGCAGGACATCACAGCGGCCATTTACCGGCCTGGAAAGTGGTGGTGGAAACCCTTATGGCCGGCGGGCTGTTAAATGCCATGTTTGCCACCTCCACAGTGGCGGCCGGGGTGAATTTTCCGGCAAGGTCCGTGGTGGTCTTAAACTCAGACCGGTTCAACGGGGTGGACTTCATGTCTCTTACCCCCAGTGAATTCCAGCAAATGACAGGTAGAGCCGGAAGACGCGGCATGGACAATGTGGGGTTCGGCCTGATGCTGCCGGGCAGATTCATGAATTTAAAATATGTGGCACGGCTTGTGGATGCCCCGCCTCTGGATGTGGACAGCCAAATCAAAATAGATTTTTCAATGGTGCTCAACCTGCTGCTCTCCCATTCGCCCAGTGAGATACAAACCCTTTTGGACAAATCCTTTGCTTCCTATCTCATTGCCGGGAACAAAAAAGGCAGCAAGATTGCCCGGAAAAAATTCGGAAACGACATGGAACACCTGTGGCTGAATTTCCAGGACCACATGGCCTTGTTGACCCTCGAAGAATATGTGACCCCTGAAGGGGCGCTTACCCAGGACGGGTTATGGGCCTCTAAACTAAGGATTGATTCCCCCCTTCTCGTGGCCCAGAGCATTCGCAAGAACCTGTTACCCATTACAGATCCTGCGCTTCTGGCAGCCATCATCGGCACCTTTGTCAATGAGAAGGAGTTCCCCGATGATCCCCTTCACCAGTCCGCCCTCCCCAAACTGCTCAAGGGGGTTTTTCTGGACCTGCGATACGGATTGAAACCCTTTGCCATTCAATTGCTCAAAAAAGGATTTCCCGCCCCCAACCTCTATATTCAACCGGCCGCCCTCCTCTATTCCTGGGCCCATGGCGAGGATTGGGATGATTTAATGGTGGGCTCTGTTTTTGCCGAGGGGGATTTTGCCCGGTTGATCCTGAGAACAGCGGAAAACCTGCGACAAATCACAAAACTTTCCGACACCTTCCCCGAGATTGCCAAGACCGCCAAGGAAGCCATTGAATTGATATTAAAGGAACCCGTTGTAACCCTTTATAATTAGTCACCTTGTATAATTAGTGACCCTTTATAATTAGTGACCCTGTACAATTAAATTCAAACATTATAAAAAAATATACAAAGCGTTGAAGGAGACTCCCATGGAAATTATCACAGCCGCAAAGGCACCGGCCGCCATCGGCCCCTATAGCCACGCCATTGTACACAATGGCATCGTTTTTTGTTCGGGCCAGATCCCCCTTGATCCTGCCACCATGGAAATGGTGGGCGATACCATTGAAACCCAGACGCAGCAGGTCATGAAAAATGTCAAACTTGTTTTGGAAGCTGCCGGCACAAGCCTTGACAAAATCATCAAGGCCACCATTTTTCTTTCTTCCATGGCGGATTTTGCCGGCATGAACCAGGTCTATGAGGCCGCCCTTAATGGTCACAAGCCTGCCAGATCCGCCTTTGAAGTGGCCAGGCTGCCCAAGGATGCCCTGGTTGAAATTGAATGTATTGCAGCCCTGGATCAAGGAGAATAAAACATGTCTGAAGATACGAAAAAAGTCATCTATACCATGATGAATGTGGCCAAATTCCATGGCAAACGCCAGGTATTAAAAGATATTTCCCTGTCCTATTTTTACGGAGCAAAAATAGGGGTTTTAGGGCTTAACGGGTCGGGTAAAAGTACGCTTTTAAAAATCATGGCCGGCATTGACAATGAATTTGTCGGGGAAACCATTTTATCCAAGGGACTTACCGTGGGCTACCTGGAGCAAGAACCCCTGGTGGACAATGATAAAACCGTCAAAGAGGTGGTGGAAGAAGGGGTCCAGGAAACCGTGGACCTCTTGAAAGAATATGAACAAATTTCCGAAGCCTTTGCCAATGAAATGTCCCCCGAAGAGATGGACAAGCTCATTGAACGTCAGGGCAAAATCCAGGACAAACTGGATCATCTGGATGCATGGGATCTGGATGCCCAGCTGCAGATGGCCATGGATGCCCTGCGCTGCCCGCCAAGCGATACCCGGGTAAACATCATCTCCGGCGGTGAAAAAAGACGGGTGGCCCTGTGCCGCCTGCTCCTTTCCAAACCCGACATCCTGCTTTTAGATGAGCCCACCAACCATTTGGATGCAGAATCGGTCGGATGGCTGGAACAGCATTTAAGCCGATTTGAAGGCACGGTCATTGCCGTGACCCATGACCGGTATTTTTTGGACAATGTGGCCGGCTGGATACTCGAACTGGACCGGGGGGAAGGAATTCCCTGGAAGGGAAATTATTCTTCCTGGCTGGAACAAAAACAGCGCCGATTGGCCGGTGAACAAAAAACCGAAAGCAAGCGCCAGCAAACCCTTCAACGGGAGCTGGAGTGGATCAAAATGTCCCCCAAGGGCCGCCGATCCAAATCCAAGGCAAGGATCAAGGCCTATGACGAGCTGCTCCAACAAGATGTCAACGACCAGGAAAAGACCATGGAAATCTTTATTCCACCGGGACCAAGACTCGGGGCCAAGGTCATCGTGGCAGAAAACATTTCCAAAGCATTTGAGAACAAACTGCTGGTCGCTGACATGAATTTTATCATCCCGCCGGGTGCCATTGTTGGTGTGGTGGGTCCCAACGGGGCGGGTAAAACCACCCTGTTCCAGATGATCACGGGAAAAGACACCCCGGATTCCGGACGAATAGAACTGGGCCAAACCGTTAAAATTGCCTATGTGGACCAGGACCGGGACAGCCTGGATCCGGATAAAACCATTTATGAGGTGATTTCCAAGGGCAATGATAAACTTTTGGTGGGCGGCAGGGAAATAAATGCCAGGGCCTATGTGGGAAAATTTAATTTTTCCGGATCGGACCAACAAAAAAGGGTCAAAGAGATTTCCGGTGGGGAAAGAAACCGGGTACATCTTGCCACCATGCTCCAGGAAGAAGCTAACCTGATCCTGTTGGATGAGCCCACCAACGACCTGGATGTCAACACCATGCGGGCCCTGGAAGAGGCCCTGGAAAACTTTGCCGGATGCGCCGTGGTCATCAGCCATGATCGCTGGTTTTTAGACAGGATTGCCACCCATATACTGGCCTTTGAAGGCGACAGCCAGACCCTGTTTTTTGAAGGATCCTATTCAGATTATGAAAAGGACCGGAAAGCCCGGCTGGGAATCAAGGCGGACCAGCCCACACGGATTAAATACCGGCAGCTGACCCGCTAATCGAGCTGACCTAGCTGATGCTTAAAATCCATCTGGCCGTATTTTTATTCGGGTTTGCAGGACTCTTTGGAAAATTTTTGTCCTGCAGCCCGTTTATCATTGTATTGGGCCGGACGTTTTTTGCCGCCCTGGCTTTATTTGTATATGCAAAGATGTTCTCCCGTACACCGCTTTTCAACTTTAACAGAACCGCTTTCCTCTTTTTGATCCTCCAGGGGATTTTACTGGCCTGCCACTGGGTAACCTTTTTTCTGGCCATCCAGATATCCTCGGTAGCGGTGGGGCTTGTCACCTTCTCCAGTTTCCCCCTCTTTGTGACCTTTATGGAACCTTTTTTCTTTAAAGAGCCCTTAAAAAAGAGAGATATTACCACCGCCATCACGGTTTTTGCCGGTATCTTGCTGGTCATCCCAGATGTAGATTTTTCCAACAATGTCACCCTGGGCGGATTTTACGGCATTCTCTCAGGCCTGAGCTTTGCCGTTCTGGCCCTGGTCAACCGAAAAAATGTAATGATCTCGGACCCAATTGCCGTGGCCTTTTATCAGAACCTCTTTGCCGCCCTTTTTCTGATCCTGCCAATCCTGATTTCCCCTATTCTGGTACTAGGCCCCCGGGCCCCGGACCTGTCTGATCTTCCCCTCCTGATTCTGCTGGGAGTGGTTTTCACGGCCATGGCCCATACCTTTTTTATCCAGTCCCTGACAAAGATACGGGCCCAGACCGCCAGTGTCATCGCAGGCCTTGAACCTGTTTATGGAATTGTTTTTGCTTTTTTTCTCTTGAATGAAGTCCCAAGGGTTCGAACCCTTGCCGGGGGGGTTGTCATCATCAGCGCCACCATTGCAGCAGGCGTTTTTAGCCGCAAATCTTAACACCGGGCCTTAACACCGGGCCTTAACACCGGGCCTTAAAATCGGACCGTTAAAATAGGATCTTAAAAGCGTGCCATGATTTTTCCGGAACATGCAGTATCATACCCCGGAAGACCATTTATATCCTTTCTAAATGCCTTCATCTGAAGGGTATCCAATGCCATCCTGACACCCGTGTGATTTAAAAGGTCCTTAGGGATTACAAGATCGCATCGTACCTGGGCAAAGGAAATAAAATCCAGGTTAAAGGCTGTGGCAACAGCAGGCAGCCCCAGTGCCGCATCACAAATATTGTGTATGATTTTCTGGGCACCCTGGGAATGGGTTCCAACCGTTTCATAGTACCCATTCACTGCGGAAAAAGGAATATTGAGTCGAACAAGGCAGTCATCCAGCAATTCTCTTAGTGCCGCCCCTTTTTCCCTGTTTACAAACCGGACTTTTTTCTGGGCAAGATCACTTGGATTTCGGATATCAAGGGGATTGCCCCGGGCAACCATCACCCCTTCTTCAAAGGTGGAAAATGCCACCAGAAGGCCTTTAAAATTTTTCAATGAACTGCGGACAAATTCCGTGTTGCCGTCAATGGATCCGCTTGTGTGCATGTGGATTCCGGCAATATGGGCCTGGCTGGCAGCCAATTGACGCAAGGATTTTTCACTTGACGCAAATCTACAGTGAACTGCCGCATCAATCCGGCTTTTCTGGACATGGTGCCCCAGGATTGAAAATGCCGGATCACACCCCAGCAACAACGCTGTATTTTCCAGTTCCTCATTGGATTTGAGCAGGGTTACCCGTTTATTGCCGGGCTCAAGAAGCCCATCGGCTGCCCTCATTTCTTCCATGATGGAATAGGTGCTGGAAAGGGAATATGCGTAAAGGGTGTTGCGTACCTTGGCAACACTCACCCTGGAATCGATTTCACCGGGGTCCACCAGAACAATGGGGTGATTCTCCTGGGATTTTTCACAAAAGATATCCTCGACACGGCAGTTTAAACTTCTTGCAAGACGAAGTGCAATGGCTGTGTTGGGCAGATAGCGGCCCGTTTCCAAATCATAAATGGCTTGTCGTTTAATCCCCACAAAGTCTGCAAGCTGGGTCTGGGTGATTTTTTTACCGGTTCGAATCTCCTTTAGTCGACAAATGATATCCGGATCATTGGCTGGTTTCATTCTTTTTATCCTATGTTTGGGTTCCCCTGACGTATATTTGTCCGGCTGTTGACAAACAAATATAACACAAAGGACGGATGAAAAGAATATAAATGAAATGTATTTTAAAAAATACATCTTGACGTGACAAAACATGGTGACTATAAAAGAAACGCTACCTGACAGTGAATACTTTAAACCATTTTAGACATAAGGATGATTTCATCATGACATTTTCAACCCTTGGCCGAAAAACGATTCCATTTATTTGCCTATTGCTGATGATCTTGGCCCTTGGATGGTTTAATTTAGCAAACGCGGACCCAAACAAACGAGTGCTTGTTTTTGCAGCAGCATCCACCACCAATGCCGTTGATGAAATCGGCCAATTGTTCACCCAAAAAAAACTGGGCAAATTTATCCCTTCATTTGCATCTTCTTCAACCCTTGCAAAACAGATTGCTTCCGGGGCTCCGGCAAATGTTTATATCTCTGCCAATCCCAAATGGATGAGCTATCTTGATGACAAAAATCTTGTTGAGCAAGGCACCCGTTGCGATATTCTTGGAAACACCATCGTTTTAATCACACCGTCAGCAAGTGATTTAACGCTTGATATCCACCCGGGGTTTTCCCTTTTAAACGTCCTGGGCAATGAAAAAATATCAATGGGGGACCCTGACCATGTGCCCGCCGGCATTTATGGAAAACAGGCATTGATAACCCTGGGAGCATGGGATGAAATCGCCTCAAAGGTTGTGAGGGCCAAGGATGTTCGCACAGCCCTTGTCTTTGTTGAGCGGGGAGAAGTTCCCCTGGGGCTTGTCTATGCCACGGATGCGGCCATCACAGACAAGGTAAGGGTGGCAGGCGTGTTCCCTGAAGATTCCCATCCACCCATCACCTATCAGGCGGCCATTGTAAAGGGGAATGGTACCCAAACCGCCCTTGCCTTCCTGGAATTTTTAAAATCACCCGACGCCGGACAGATTTTTGAAAAATTTGGTTTCTCCGTCAACTAATGGATTTTTTTACACTGACCTCCTTTGAAATAGAGGCCTTGGCCCTGAGCCTCAAGGTCTCTTTATGGGCCGTTTTTGTCTCCCTTGTTCCTGGCATCCTTGCGGCCTGGCTGCTTGCCAGGAAAAATTTTTTTGGCAAAGCCCTGGTTGACAGTTTAATACATCTGCCCCTTGTCCTTCCCCCGGTGGTAACAGGATATTTTCTCCTGATTCTTATGGGACGCAAGGGGCTTATCGGCAGCCTGTTATTTAAGTATACCGGCATGAGCTTTGCCTTTGACTGGAAGGGGGCGGCCTTGGCCTCAGCCGTCATGGCGTTTCCCCTTTTTGTCCGGGCGGTAAGGCTCTCTTTGGAGGCTGTTGATTCAGGACTTGAAAATGCTGCCAGAACACTGGGTGCCGGTAAGATCCATATTTTTTTCACCATAACCCTTCCCCTGATCGCGCCGGGGATTCTCACCGGCATGATTCTGGCCTTTGCAAGAAGTTTGAGTGAATTCGGGGCCACCATCACCTTTGTATCCAACATTCCCGGAGAAACAAGGACTCTTCCCTTGGCCCTTTATACCATGACCCAGGTGCCCGATGGAGAGACCGGAGCCATGAGGCTGTGTATTATCTCGGTGGTGACGGCATTTTTTGCCCTCATGGGCGCTGATTTTTTGTCAAACAAAGTATCAAAGAGGGTCAGGGGAGACTGATTTTTTGTGATTGATATCCATATTGAAAAACAATATAAAGATTTTAAGGTAAAGGTGAGCTATGCCTGTGAAGATATCGGAATCACAGCCCTGCTGGGTCGTTCAGGTTCCGGCAAGACATCGGTTATCAATATGATCGCCGGATTAACCCAACCGGATCGTGGGCATATCACCATTGGGGACAGATCTGTCTATCATTCTGGTAAAAATATTAACCTGCCCCCTGAACGAAGGCGGTTTGGTTATGTTTTCCAGGAGGGAAGACTCTTCCCCCATTTATCAGTGATGTCAAACCTGACCTATGGAATGAAATTGATCCCCCCGGGCGAACGATACATTGGGTTGGACCAGGTGATTGATCTTTTGGACCTTTCAACGCTTCTGGATCGCAGACCTGCAAAATTATCCGGGGGGGAGAAACAACGGGTGGCCATTGGAAGAGCCCTTCTGACAAGCCCTTCTCTTCTGCTCATGGATGAACCCCTGGCATCCCTTGATCAGGCAAGGAAACATGAAGTGCTGCCGTTTATCAAGACCCTTTCCACCCAATTATCCATACCGGTTTTGTATGTAAGCCACAGCATAGAAGAAATCATCCTTATTGCCCAAAGAATTCTGGTGTTGATCCAGGGGCAGCTCAAAGCCGCAGGAACGACACAGGAAATTGTGAACCGTGGCGATTTCCAGGCAATAACCGGTACAATGGCCTTGAAAAATTAAACCCGGCTGCCAAAGGGACCCTTTTGAGTTGAGGGATTACAGATGTCCTATACTCAAATTCAGTCATAATTTAACTTTCCCAGCCTATTTTTGATATAATCAAAACATTTAGCAAGGACATTTTTTTTGAGATGAACCACATCGAAACCGTTAAAATAATTCCATTTGCAGAAAAATATATCAAAGAATTCAAACAATTAAATATGGAATGGCTTGAGAACTACAAATTACTTGAGCCTGCTGACTTAAAATATCTCGACAATCCATTTCAATTGATTATAAATCCAGGCGGTAGGATATTGATGGCAATTGTTGATGACGAAATCGTTGGCACCTGCGCAATCATTGTTAAGAGTAAAAATATTTTTGAACTTGCAAAATTAGCTGTTTCCGAAAATGCTCAAGGCAAAGGGATCGGAAGAAGTCTTGCAATTGAATCAATTAAACAAGCAAAAGACATGGGAGCGGAGATAATTAACCTCGTTTCTAACTCAAGATTGTCCACTGCCATTCGTCTATATGAATCACTTGGGTTCGAACACGCCCCATTACCAGATGACATAGACTATGAAACAGCAGATGTATATATGGAATTTAAAATCACCTCAAACTAAAATTTATGCGGTTATAGGTGAGTGTTTTAATAAATGCCCTGCCTTTAATCCATTAATTGCATTTACCATCTCAAGTGACAGCCATTTTCTTAATAGAATCTCTGTTTGATCTACAGCTCTTTCACTGATGGCGGTTGCTCCTTTTACTAACAATAAGGCACCTTCCGATAAATTATTTTCGTGGGCCGTGAATGAAAGGTAAAGAATTCTTTGAATACTGGGTAATAATTCTAATATTATCTGCTCGAGTAATGTATCTTTGCATACTGAAAGACAAAAAATACCAAATGCTATAACGTTGTTATAATAGTCCTCGTTAGCGCTTACTTTTGCAGCGGAGAATGCACGTTCAACTATGGACGTGATTTGTTTGATATCGTTGTCATCTGCCTTTTTAATGGTTTTTTTCCCGACAAGAACAAGTAGTTCCGTCATAATTTCAAAAAGCGATTCAACATTGGACTCCACAAGTTCTGTAACGTAAACGCCTTTTCTTGGGATATGTTCAACAAGCTGGCTTCTTTCAAGCAACCGCAGAGCTTCCCGAATCGGGCTGTGACTGATTTTGAGTTCCTTCGCTATTTTCGACTCAACGATTCGGTCCCCGGGTTTGTACTCCATTTTGATAATTTTATTGGTAATATATTCTGTTACTTTGTCTGAAAGATTTGCATTGATAATTAAAGCCATTACCCGTGTCCATTTTATATTTTTAAAAAATTATTTTTTAAGTTGACATTTATCAGAATTCTGCTTAAACGTCAATAAACGATTATCGATAATCGTTTATTCAGGAAAAACGCTTAAATACAACACCAAGTATGAGGTGGCATAATGCAGAAAAGTCATTATGATGTAATAGTTATCGGCTCCGGGCCCGGCGGAGCTATAGTTGCAAAAGAATTAACGGACAAAGGTAACAAAGTGTTAATTCTGGAATGGGGAAGCAATGCCCCTGTAAAAGGGTCGCTTATTCAGTTCATATCCAGTGCGGGTATACCGGGAAAAAATTTATTGTTCACCGATAAAAAATTATTGGGAATGATTCGTGGGACCTGTACGGGTGGAAGCTCCAATTTTTATTGCGCAACGGCCTTTGATCCACCCCATGAGATCCTTAATTCCTATGACATCGATATTCAAAATGAAGTTGATGCACTGAAAGAAGAACTTCCAATCGCTCCCCTATCTGATGATCTGATAGGACCTGCGGCAAAGCTGATGATGGATAGTGCACTTGATCTTGGCTATGAATGGAAAAAGCTGAACAAATTCATCTATCAGGATAAATGCCGGTTAGGCTGTGCAAAATGCAGCTACGGTTGCCCCCATGGCGCAAAATGGACAGCAAGGAACTTTATTGAGCAGGCGACGGATAAAGGCGCTGAGCTTATTAATGGTGCCAAAGTCACAAAAATCATTATTAAAAATAAAATTGCTGTGGGTGTTGAATACAAAAAAATATTTAAAATGCATCAGGTCTTTGCGGATAAAATTGTTGTTGCGGCAGGTGGGATAGGTTCCCCCGTTATACTCAGACAAAGCGGGATTTATAATGCAGGCTATGATTTTTTCTATGATCCTCTGATTATGGTATTCGGAACTGTGGACACCCTTTCCTCTGAAGGTGAGCCCCAAATGGCGGCAGGTACCCATATGGAAGATGAGGGTTATCTTATGACCGACCTTAGTTTTCCCACTCCGCTTTATGGAGCGCATAGTGCACTTAAATTTCGTGGACACCGGGCTTTTTCAAAGAAAAAAACGCTGATGATGATGATTAAGGCAAAAGATGATCTCGGCGGCAGAATAACCTGGAACGGCGGCGTCAGAAAAAGCCTTTCCATCGAAGATAATGCAAAATTTAACCACGGGTATCAAAGAGCAAAATCAATTTTTAAAAATGCCGGAGCAAAAGGTATCTTCAGCGGTTGGAAACTGGCAGCGCATCCCGGCGGTACGGTTAAAATTGGAGAGATAATTGATTCTGATCTTAAAACCTGCCATGACAATCTTTACGTTTGTGACTGTTCCGTTATACCGGAAGCATGGGGTCTGCCGCCGACTTTAACCTTATTAGGCCTTGGTAAACGTCTGGCCAAGCATCTTTGTCCCTAGAAAAAGCATAAGGAGTTTAGTCCATGGGTATACCCGAAGAAAAATTTTCATTTGCAGGTTATTTTGCACAAATTTTACAAACAAAAGAGGTTATGAATGCTGTAGATTCCGGAATAACTGAAGTCCTTAACCTCTGGGGGGAAGGGAGTACTGCAAAAAAGTTTGCTTCGAAACCTGCAAAATGGGTCGTTAAAAAAAATTTTTCGAACAATACCAATGGCCATGAAAAAAATGACCATGAAAAAGAGGAACTCCTGTCTCTTTTGAAACACCCGGATTTGTTAGCGCTTATCAGTTCAACGCTGCCCACGATTTTTAATAATATCAGTGAAATAATTCATGCAATGGTTGTTTCGCTTGAAAACAATCCGGAAGAAAAACAGCTTGAAATGCTGTCTTGTTTTTTCTCCTCTTTTAACACTGAGAAAACAGCGCAAACGCTCACCGCACTTGCACGGACACTGAATTCCCTTCACAAAAACAACCCGAAGCTTTTAGCAGACACTATTATCCTTAAGTTAAGAACATTCCTTGAGCATACTGATTTCAGTGAATTCAAAAATGCCTTTGACCATTCTAAAGAAGATATTGATTCAATATTAAAAGGGGCAAATGACCTCGCTTTTGAATTTCCGGCAAAATTAGTGACCCTTCTTTCATTTTTCCCCGGAGTTTCAAATCATCTTTTATTTTTTCTTAAAGACATTATTAAAAGATTTAACGATCTCCCGGCGGATATCCTGGCTGATATTCTGATGTCCTTTTTGAAAGAAATGGACGGAAAAACAATTGGAAACTTTATCAATAATATAAATGAAATGATACGGCAGGTGCATACGGGAAGCGCTTTGATCGGTGAAGCCGGTGTTCCTCAGTTTTCAACGGAGCTCCTTAGAAAATCGAGAATCATGATTGAAAAAATAGATCCTGTGGTCATGATGAAGGCCGGAAGAGCAGTGTTGGATGGTCGAGAAGTTCTCCAAAAAACGGTTCAACAAATAGCCGGGGAGACGCCTGAGCTGCTTACAGGCAGTCTTGAGAATCTATCCGCCAAAAAAAATTCAAAAATCAGGTTGTTTAAACACAAGCTCGAAACGATTGAAGACCTGGATGAAGAAGATGCCGCTAAAGCACTTGCAACAGGTATTTCAAAATGGAATGGATATGATTTTGCGGAAGTTGTCAATGCAACGTCCAACCTCTTAAATTTATTGAACGCGCATTCTCCTGAGCTACTAAAAAAATCAATAGACGAATTTACAGCAACTATAGACATTGATGAAATCAGTGAATCAATATCCTGGATATCGGGTGATGTCGGTTCGTCCCTCAAACCGGTTATCAGAGCCACAGCCCCTGTATTGATTAAAGAGATTATCGGGTGTTTATCACCGGACGGCGATGAAAATGATGACCAGATTGATGAGGTACGAGAAATGCTTTGTCAGTTTATCACCGGCAGGGAGAAACAATGATGAAGGACATTTTTTTTGAAGCCGCCACAACAATCGAGATTGAGACTGTTCAAAAGTGGAAAGCGAGTGGTGGTAAAATTGTTGGATATACCTGTTCCTTTATGCCGGTGGAGCCTTTTTATGCCGCTGGAATTCTTCCGATTCGCCTGCGGGGAATAACCGCCGGAAGCATGGAGATTTCAGACGCTTATTATGGTCCCTTTGTCTGCAGTTTTCCAAAAGCGATTCTTCAGCTCGCCGGAACAGGAAATTATCATTTTTTAGACGGAGCTGTCATATCCAATGGCTGTGACTCACTCCGCAGGCTCGATGACTGCTGGCGTAAAATGGGTGAAGATATAGAAGGTTCAGCACCCCCCTGGTTTCATTACTTCGATGTTCCCCATAAGCCTGATGGCCATGCCTTTGACTGGTATAAAAATCAGGTAAAAAAACTGATAAAAGCGATTGAAAATCAGTTTGATGTTGAAATTACGGATGAAAAACTGAAAACCGCTATCAAAAATCAGAACAACCTCCGTAAACTTTTATGGGATCTTGAACGCCTGCGACGCGAAGATCCGGTTAGAATTTCGGGGACGGAAGCTTATTGTGCAATCATTGCAGGAACCGTCATGCCACCAGATATTTATAAAAAAAATCTCGCAGAACTGATCGATACCGTTCGCAAAAGAAAAACCAATTTAGCCAAAGACAAAAAAAAGCTCTTTTTAGGCGGCAGCGTCTGTGATGATTTTGAGCTGATCTCTCTTATCGAACAGTCTGATGCTATTGTCGTTGGCGAAAATGTCTGTTTCGGTGTCAGAAATGAGGATGATATCGTCAGCGAAGACGAGGAGCCCTTGAGCGCCCTTACAGCAAAATATCTGTCGGGGTCTGTTTGCCCCCGTATGATGGGCTGGTACAAAGAGCGGGCAGGAATGATTATCGAAAAAATTAAACGAACAAAGGCCGATGGGATCATTATGCAAAACATACGATTCTGTGATCTTCACGGTTCGGAAAACGGCCTGCTTGAACGTGATCTTGACCGAGAGAATATCCCGTCCCTGAGAGTCGAAAGAGAACATGGCCCTTTAACCGAAACCGGCAGGTTGAAAATGAGAGTCGATGCATTTATTGAACAACTTGAATAAACTGCAGGTTGAATAAACTGCACGAAAAACGATTACAATAATAGACCCCAAAAGGCGAAGTATGAGACCTGAACTTAAAGAATACAATCTGGACAAGCTTTTTGCAGCCACATTCAGAGTTGCCAGAAACCTGGGGAGTTCAACGCCGGGTGAGATCAAAAATGTGTTAAAATATACGCCATACGTCAGCGGACTTTTAGAACCTGTTCTTGCAACCGGCCAGCCTGCCGTTACTTTTTTTGATCTTTTTAATGATTATTATTCCAACATCATCAATGCCAAAGAAAATGGTAAAAAAGTTGTAATGACAACATTTTGCTTTGACCCTTCCGTTTTTTATGCCATCGATAATCTGGCTCCGGTGACCCTTGAAATAGGCACGGCATTAACATCGATGCTCTGGAAAAGGGGTTCCGCAGATTTCATGGACTATTGTACGGAACTGGGGTTTTCAGAAACGGGATGTTCGTCTCAAAGAGGAGCAATGGGGGCATACCTTGCGGGCCTTGGCGCAGAAATAAATCTGGTTGCCCTGAACATGGGGGGGGTCTGCGACACCAATGCCAATGCCTATAACTTTGCCGCCCAGTATCTTAATATACCCTATTACGGTTTAGACTATCCGTCTGAACTGACAACCCAAGAGGTTAGAGAATACCACCATAAAGATTACCGGGAGCTGATCAATTTTCTTCAGGAAAATACAGGGTGTAAATTTGATATTGACAGACTAAGAGAAGTGCTTGAGGAGAAGAAAAAACAGGATGCTCTAATGAGCGAAATAGATGAGATGCAGCGTCTTGTCCCTAATCCTGTTCCGGGCATTTACCATATCATGATCTACGCTGCCCGCTACACCTACTCAGGAAAGAAAAAATTCACAAAACTATTGGGAGAAATGACTGAAATAGTAAGAGACAATGCTGTTAACGGGCGTTCCGGTTTAAAAAACGGTGTTGAGAAAAACAGGACATTTCTGGTCTACATAGATAATTATGCCCTTGGTATTTCAATGTTTGAGTGGTTTCAAAAAAAGGGCATATCCCATATGGGCAATATTCTCTCACGAACATTTAATGAGGCGGCACCTTATACGACAGGCGTTCCCGGAACAACATATAAGATTGACACAACAAGTCTTGATACAATGATTGACAGCCTTGCCGATATTAACGCCCGAATGCCGATGACACGAACCATCAGAGGACCTTATGATGCACCCAACATGTGGCTCGAAGACAGCCTTTCCCTTGCAAAACAATACAGCGCCGATTGTTGTTTGTATAACGGGACTCCCGGCTGCAGAAACACATGGTCAAATATCAAACTGCTGTCACGTGATCTTGAAGCAATGGGGTACCCGACACATATATCTCATGCGGATAGCTTCGATACACGGGTTGAAACCTGGGAAGCAACAGAAACAAGACTTGAAGAGTTTTATCAGATCAGGGGGTTATTATGAATATCGTTGCAGGGTTTGACGTCGGCTCACTGACGACAAAAGCAGTCATTATTAAAAACAAAAAAATTGCAGGGTCCGCACTGATAAGATCAGGGCCCAAACCCATTGAGTCGGCAACCCGCGTTATGGAAAAACTGCTCGATGCAACAGGGATTCTCCAAAGTGATATCATAAGTACTGTCGGAACCGGATACGGACGTGAAAAAATCACCTTTATCGACAAGGCGATTTCAGAAATCTCCTGCCACGGCAAAGGCGCACAATGGTTAATTCCTTCGGCAAGGACCATCATTGATATTGGTGGTCAGGACTGCAAAGTCATCAAGCTTGATCGAGATGGCAATTTGATAAAATTTATCACCAACGATAAATGTGCCTCGGGCACCGGCCGTTTTCTGGATGTTATGGCAAAGGTAATGAATATCGAGTCTTCAGAGCTTGGAAAGCTGTCTGCAAAATCGACTAAACCGATCACCTTTGCATCAATCTGTACTGTCTGGGCCCAGGCGGACGTTATTAAACACATCAATTCAAGAAAACCTGTGGAAGATATCTGTGCGGGAATCAATACGGCTATGGCAAATAGAGTGGCGATGCTGATAAATTCCGTAAAAATTGAAAATGATATCTGCATGACCGGCGGCGTTGCAAAAAACACGGGGGTTGTGAAAACCTTGAGTAAACTGCTCGGCTGCAGAATAAAGCAAATTAAAAAGGCTGACCCGCAGCTTGTAGGGGCCATCGGCGCAGCACTCTTTGCAGAGCAAATGGCTAAGAAAAAAACGGGGGAAAAATATGATAACAGCAGGATGTGATATTGGTTCAAGCACCGCTAAAGCTGTGATTTTTGAGAATAATAAAATTATTGAAAGCGCTATAATCCCGGCGAAGTTAGACCCCATTGAGTCTGCCAAAACTGTTATGAAACTAGTTCTTGAAAGGGCCGGGCTTTCGATGGATAAAATCGGTAAAATTGTCGGGACAGGATACGGGCAGCAGGAAATTCCCTTTGCCCATAAGCTTGCGTCGGAAATTGTCTGCCATGCAAGGGGTGCATGGTGGAATAACCCGTCAACCAGAATGATTGTCGATATTGGCGGCCAGGATTCCAAAGCCATTAAAATTGATGAAAACGGACGCGTAATCCGCTATACATACAATGACAAATGTGCATCGGGGACCGGCCGTTTTCTGGAAATCATGGCGGATGCACTTCAGGTCGATCTGGATGATATGGGAGCCATCGGAAAGAGGTTCACTGAAAAGCTCACGATTTCCAGTCAATGCGTTATCTTTGCAGAAACTGAAGTTGTTTCACTCGTCAATGAAGAAAAAGAGGTTGCCGATATTTTGAATGCCCTCCATCATTCCCTTGGAAGCCGTGTGGCATCACAGGCACGAACACTTCTCATTGAAGAAGACGTCATCATGACGGGGGGCGTTGCCAAAAACATCGGCGTTTTTGAAGCGCTCTCCTCGGGGATTGGCGTTCCTGTAAAAGCGCTTGAGAATATTGACCCCCAGATAAACGGGGCGGTGGGGGCGGCAATCATTGCTGCACAAATTTAATGCGCTTTATTTTTTTTATGATGGTGGCATCTTTTTAAATGAAATTATTAGAAAAATATATTGATGAGATACGAGACTATATTGATCAAAAGAAAAATTCAAATGTCTATCGGATTTTCAAAGCGGACCCTTTTAGTTCATGGCCAAAATCAGATAAATCAGGAATTGTATTGTTGCCGGATCTTTCTGTGGAGCTTGGTAACCCGGACGATGCATCGGTCTCATTTCAAACATGGACCGAAGACCCATCGCTTGTCAATGATGGAGACATCACTCTGATAGGCGCTGATATCTGTGAAGCATCCACACCAAACCTTCCTTTCGGCAAAATTGTTATTGCACAAGTTGCGAATTTTGATGAAAATAATGCTGCTGACAGAACCCGCGAGATGTTTTTATCAAAATTTGATTTGTCATTGAGTGGATTTATGCTGAAATCAGCATCGAATTATATGGCTGAATGGTGCCGGATAAGCAAAGATGCTGTCTCGAAACATTTTTCATTTAAAATATTAGGCAGTTCCCTTATCAATGAATTAAACGCTCTTGATTATGTGAAATCGGTTGAGATTATCTTTATCACGTCATCAAATAACGATGTAGATGAATTGTTTGATATCGGTAACCGATCTTTACGTACTCTAAATGCCATGGCCAAAATGGTAAATGAAATGAGCTATGACTGTAGTGAGTGTGAATACAGCGATATTTGTAATGAAGCCGACGCGTTAAGAGAGCTCAGGGATAAAATAGCCTATGAAAAATAACCCCGTTATAATTGCTGTATGCGGAAAAGGCGGCGTCGGGAAAACCTGTGTCAGCGCCCTTATTGTAAAAATGCTGTCTGAAAGTTCATCGGCTAAAATTCTTGCCATCGATGCAGACCCGGCGGTAGGACTTTCGTTTCCCCTTGGCATAAACGTCAATAAAACTATTGATGATATTAGAAACAATTTAATCAAACGCCTTGAAAATGGTGATAGGACAAACCGGGATGAGCTTGTCAAATTACTCGATTATGAAATTTTCAATGCCGTTGAAGAAAAAGAAAATCTTGCCTTCCTCGCAATAGGCAGACCTGAAGGTGATGGCTGCTATTGCCAGGTAAATGCTCTGCTAAAAGACATCATAAAAGATCTTGCAGGTAATTTTGATTTTGTTGTTATTGATGCCGAAGCAGGCGTCGAGCAGATAAGCCGTAGGGTTATGGAGATGGTTACCCACCTCCTTCTTGTTTCCGACGCCTCTTTAAAGGGGAGAAATGTTGTAGGGACAATTCACAGAGTTGCAAGGGAAAAATGCAGTTTTGAAAAATCGGGTCTTATTTTTAACAGAATGCAGGATCAGCAAGAGATTGATGCTGTCATTTCAAAAACAAATCTTCCGCTCATTGGCACAATGATTGAAAATGAATCTATCAGGAATTTTGATCGAGAAGGTAAAAGTTTTTTTGATCTCCCCCCTTCCGATGCTATAACCTATTTTAATCATTCAATAAATGCTTTTCTTAACAAAGCTGTTGATATTTAATTTAAAAAAAAGTTATCTTTAATCGTTTAGGAATACCAATTCCATTATCGGAAACGGATAGCATAACGTATTTACCCAATTGCAAAGGACTGTTTTTTAAATCATCATTATCCAATATAATTTCTTTAAGTTGTACTGAAATTTCTCCACTTGCCTTCTCTACAGCATGGTAGGCATTTGTGATCAGGGACGGATCAAGGCCGCAGGAACGACACAGGAAATATTAGCCCTTGAAAATTTCCAGGAAATAACCGGTGCCATGGCCTTGAAAAATTAAACCCGGCTGCCCCCCCCTGGCCCGGTCACCCTGGCCCGGTCATCCTGACCTGTTTTGCCTGATTAGCAAGGACCGCTAAAGCCGATCAACAAAAAAATAAAAAACTTTGTTACTTTAAACGGACAGCTCATGATCAGCCATTTGAAAAGAGGCCGTAGAGCCATCAGCGTAAAACAGAATGTTTTTTCAGGCATCATATCATTGTCCTGCTGCAGATTGTTCATACGGTCAGCAGAAACCGGATACACGGATAACCGATATGGGGGGGGGTGCCTGGGATTAAGACGACTCCTTTTTCATGTCAACTCCTACTTGTTTGAATGCCTTACCTGGAAAAAAACAATAGGGGCATTCTTCAGGAGGACTGTTTTCATAATGGACATGACCGCAGATCCTGCACCGCCATATTTTTACTTTTTTCCGCCTGGCAGAAGGGCCTTCACAAAAACTTTCCGCGTGATGCACGGGGATATCCTCAAGAGATGGCATCACAGGTTTATATCCGCCCATGATATAACCCGCAACCACCATTCTCTGAATTTCACTGGTTCCTTCATAAATTCTTAGCAACCGGACATCCCGGTAGAGTTTTTCCACAGGAAACATTTTGGTATATCCATATCCGCCAAGAATTTGAAGCGCCTGGTCAACCACCTCGATACAGGCCTCTGTTGCATAAAATTTTGATATGGATGCAGTGAGAGTTGGGTCCATCCCTTTGTCAGATTCCCATGCTGCTTTCAAAACAAGAAGTCGTGATGTCTCAATTTTTTGATACATGTCAGCCAGTTTAAATTGGATGGCTTGATTACTGCCGATTTTCTGACCAAAGGCTTGGCGTTTTTTCGCGTAGTCCATGGCATATTCAAAGGCTGACCGGGCAGCCCCTATGGCAAACGCGCCAATCACCGGCCGTGTCCGGTTAAAGGTTTTCATGGCAAGCAGGAAACCTTCTCCAGGGGGTGCCAGTACAAATTCTTTGGGGACTCTGACATTGTCAAAATGGACCCCGACTGTGTTGGAACATCGTTGCCCCATTTTCGGAATATGTCTACCGACTCTTACACCCTTCCATTTTCGGTCAATAAAAAAGGCGCAGATCCCGTCATGCTTTTTCTCTGGATCAATGGTTGCAAATATGCTGTAATAATCTGCAATTCCGCCATTGGTTACCCAGTATTTTGTTCCGTTGAGAATATAATCGCTTCCATCGGGCTTGGCCATACACCGGATCGCTGAAACATCTGATCCAAGAGTGGGTTCAGAAGTGGCAAAGCTGATCAGTTTAAAATCCTTTGTAAATCGGGTCAGGTATTTTTTCTTTAAGCCTTCATTTGAACTCAGAATAAGGGGTTCCATTCCCAAAGAATTGTCAAAAATGGAGGTGGCAATTCCGGGGCAGGCTGCAGAAATTTCCTCTGAGATGACACACCCCTCAATAATCCCGAAGCCTTTTCCACCGTATGTCTTTGGGATATCGCTGTGGGACAGTCCCTGTGTAAAGGCCTCTTTGAGAATATGTACCGGCGTTTCATCTTTAATATCATAGTGCCAGGCTTCAGGCAGTACATGATCTATGGCAAACCGCCTTGCTTTTTTCTGTAGGTCCATCTGTGCTTTGGTTGGATTAAAGTTTAGCATAATAATTACCTTTCCCTGAATGGTTAAAGAATAAAAATTTAGATTTTCATCTGACCGGCAATCGTTGTTTTCACCTCCTATAATTCAGATGACCATTTCATTTCGTAGGGACTAAACCCCTTGTAAATAGTTGGTTTTACAATCTCAAAATATGGCGAGGCATCAAAATCCCTGGGCACAAAAAGACTATGATGCTTTATATGAAGTATTTCCCGATAGCAGTGTCTGCATGCCCGGCTGTCCGTTTTTTCCAATTGTCTTTCCGGCAGAATCGGATATCGGACAGCTTGAAACGCCTGGGCGATCATTGAAGAACAGATGGTTTTGGTGGGATCCCCACTTCCCAGTGCCAAAAGTCGTCGTTTCAAGTGACCCGGAACAGGAGGGGATGAAATCAGAAAACGGGCTAGGTCCCAAATATTCTGAAGATCATAGGTATCTCCAATCTGAGCCAGGGCATAACCAACTACAGTATTGATGTCTTCTTGAGTAATTCCCACAGGCCTGCATATTCGCGTATGAACCTTTGAATACATGGACAATGGAACTGTCCTTACCCCTTCATTGATATCTGCTTCCACCAGAACGGGTTCCATAACCCTGTTGTCTGAGTTACGCCCATTGCCAATGCAAAGTGCGGCATGGGACCAGGTGGATTGTGTCAGATACTTTATCGCCGAGCTGATACGACTGTTTCCTTCAATGAGAATGACATCCCCTTTTTTCAGGGTAGATGCCAGGTCCTCTGGTGTGCTGGTCGCCACCTGGATGTCTTTTTCAATGGGCTGGGACAGATAATCAGCCAATCGTTTGGCCATAGCCTCTAAAATAGTCATTTTAAGTCTTTAAATGTCATTCTTTTTTGAAATTCCCCGCATGAGCCGACCCAAAATATCCGCCCCGGTGAGAATACGCTTGCGGTGCCCCCAGAGCAGCACAATATCTTGATCAATCACATCGTCATGGAAACTTGTTCCTTCAACTTTAAGGCGGTGCAATATATTACCCAGGCGAGTCGAGGCGTCTTTGATCAGTATGGGATGATGACAATACCAGGACGGATCAGGCCGAGGTGATTTAAACAGGGCGTGTCGAAGAAAACTATCCGCATCCAGAACCGAAACCGGATGCTGTGCCGTATCGGTCAGCACCACCCATTTTTTACCAGAGTTTTCAATTTGCCGAAGAAAGGGGTCTTCTGCCACCTGTTTATATGTGGGAAAAACAGGTTTTCCGTTTTCAAAGGGTAGTTCCACAATGCTCATGGGATCGAGCGTTTCTCCTTCTTTGGCAATGATTAAATCGTCAATGGCCAGAAAGTTCAGTGCTCCCAGCCCTTCGATTCTGTCTATATCCGCCTCATCCGCTTCAATATGCTTTTTGATAACTTCCCGCAGATTGTGCTCACGAAAATATTGGATATCCTCTTTGCCAAGCCACCAATCCAGAAATTTGGCTGAGGATTTTGCGAAGGGATACAAAAGGTATTGATACCATCTTAGGACAGGTGCAAGTATCGAAACCATTTTCAGGGCATGCCTTGAAAAATATGCCTGGGGAAGAATTTCGCCTGCAAATGTGATCACCATGGTGGAGAAGATGAAGGCACTGACCCCTGTCAGAACCGAACTGGACAAAAGGGTTAATAAAACATTGATCCCCACATTACCCCACAACACAGTGGTCAAAATAAAGTTTGAATCCTCACGCAGGCGCAGCAGTTTTTCAGCATTTTTATTCCCAGTGGAGGCTTCTACTTCCAGTCGTAATCGGCTGATGCTGAAAAGCGCCAGGTTCATTCCTGAAAACATAGCAGACTGGCTAATGCAAAAAACAATTCCACCCCAGGTTAAAACAGTTGCCAACGAATTTTCCATCGATGTCTTCCTTAATGAAACCACTATTTATGTGACATGAGGTCTTTAAAATATCTATAGTCAACTTTACTTGAAAAGTCTATCATAACCGGGGCCTTTCCATTCAAAAATATTCATCACGCTGAATTCCTGCTTGCATTTATATTGCCATACAATGACCTCTGGATTAATTTTTCATAGGGCTTGGGGTCTATTGGTGTTTTTTCAATTTTCTGAAATGCATATTGCTGGATCACCAGCAGAGGCAGGACAATCTCCTCTCTGATCTTGATGGATCGCCTTGGTAAAGGTTCCTCTTCCATGAGAATACTGGACTTTGAAACCAGAAGTACCATTTTTTTGGAAAGTTGATATTCCTCAAATAAAATATTCCAGAATTCCTTATACATTGGATCTTTGCCGGTATAGGCGGTTAATTCAAAATAAGATTTTGACATGGACATCATGCTGTTTAAAATCAAGGTCTTGAAAAAGGGAACCGCCTGGTAAAGGGCCTGTAATTCAAAAAGCCCCTTCTGGTCTGCCAGGGATTTGAGGGCGGTGCCAATGCCGAAATATCCCGGGACGTTCTGCTTTAACTGGCTCCATGACCCCACAAAAGCGATGGCCCTCAGATCCTTTAGTTGCAGTTTTTTCTGATTACCCCGCTTGGCCGGCCTACTGCCAATATTGGCCCTGGCATAGTAAGGCAGGGTACTTTTATTTTCAAGGTAGGGTAAAAACATTTTGTGATGCTTAAGAGCGGTATAGGCCTCATGACTTATCTTTGCCAATTTGTCCAGAATCTGTCTTGATGTCTTGGAGATATTCCTTGGGGTTTTAGACAGCCCCTGAGTCAGGCCGGCGGTGAGCAGTTGCTCACAATTGTGGATAAAATGATCCCGGGTGCCATACAGGCTGGTGATGGTTTGGCCCTGGATGGTCAACTGGATAGCATGATTGGCAATTTTATGACTTTGTGAGGCATAAAACCGGTGGGTTTTCCCCCCGCCCCTGGCAGGGGGGCCGCCCCGGCCGTCAAAAAAGACAGCCTGGACATGGTTTTGCTCACACACCTGGGACAGCCGTTCTTTTGTTTTAAAAATAGACCAGTTAGCCGCAAGATACCCCCCATCCTTGGTTCCGTCTGAGAACCCCAGCATGATGGTCTGCCGGTTCTGCCGCCGGGCCAGGTGGGATCGGTATTCAGGGATGTCAAACAGGGACTGCATGATGGCCTCTGAGTTTGCCATGCCCTCCATTGACTCAAACAAGGGGATGATATCAATGGGGATGGGACCCTCCTGCCAGGCACACCACCGCAGCATTGCATACACAAACAAAACCGAGAAGAAATCTTCAGAATTGCTGATGATATACCGGTTGCATCCAAATTCCCCGTTTTTATCTTGGATGGATCGCATCTGAGCCATGGTCTGGATGGTATCTTTGACCATGGAATCTTGAAACTGGTCCGGCAGGACATAAAATCTTGAATGAACCAAAATTGAAACCAGCTCATCAGGGGACAGCTCATCCAGGCTGACACTGATCCTGTTTTCATGTTTGAGAATGGCCTCTATGGTTTTAATATGTTCGCCGTGATTCTGTCGGATATCCAGGGATGCAAAATGGGTATGAAAAATCTTGACCTTATCGATAAAGGCATCCAATTCCTCCAGGTACAGGCTGTTGAACTGCCCTGTTAAAAGGGTTCTGACGCGTGCCAGCGGCTGTAATATCTCATCTGTCGTCAAAATTTGAGACGGGTCAAACAAGGTGGCATACAGCCGTGCTCTCAGGTCGGCCACATCCTCCTGAATTCCTCTGAAGGTCAATTTCTGCTCCAGGCCTTTGAGTTCATTATAATAACACTTCATCAGGGTCATGCGAAGTTCATCTGCCACCTGTCCTGTTGTTTGGGAGGTCACAAAGGGATTGCCGTCCCTGTCTCCGCCCGGCCAGAATCCCAGCTGGAGAATCTGGTGGTTGTCAAAGGCATTGTTCGCTGATGTTTTTTTAATCCGGGCATACATCTCCCCGACGGCATCATAATAGACACTGCGAAGAAAATAGATGATATTTTTTGCCTCATCAAAGGGAGTCGGTTTTTTGACATTCATCAGGGAGGTCAGCCCCAGCTGCTCAAGACTGCGGTCGATTTCATTGGTATGGTTTTCCGAAACAAGGGTGCGCAGGCCAGTGATAATATCCAAAACCGGTCTGGGATAAAACTGGGTAGGGTGGGCTGTAAATACGATTCTTACGCTGAAATCAGACAATTTGTCAAACAGCCCCGGTCTCTGCGTCGCAGTCTGTGCTAAATGGATGCAGCTTTTAAGGGAGACATTATCACCAAGAGCCTGCAGCTTCGCAAATGCGGCATCTTCCACACTGTCATAGAGAACAATTTGCCGCTCAACATATTGAATCACCTGGAACATGAAATCAATTTGTTCCGGTTCCGATGCCAGGCCGGTATGTTCCTTAAAAAAAGCATCAAGAATTTGAGCAGGGTCTTTCCCGGATTCAAGTCCTTTCCGGCACCTGTCCTTCAAAATGGGAAGGAGGTTGCCTGTCTGTATGACGGATTGAAACGGGAGGGTTAAAAAAAGGCTGTTGTACATGATAAACTTATTTTTTACCAGTTTTTCAAATTCTGTTTCCCTTAATGACTTATTCATCGGCAGGTTCCTGTATTTTATTCTCGTGGATTAACAGGTAGATCAAGGACCAGCCTGTTTCCGGCTCTGGAAACCGACCGTCTGCAAATACAAAAATTTTTCCATCGGGGTCACAGGCAAAAAGGGGTACCGCCCTTTTTTTGTGCGTTTCTAAAAAGGTCTGGAACCCAATTTTTTCGGTCAGGGGCATGGTTCGAATCTGTCCTCCCTTCAGCAGGGCAGCGGCCATATCCCCAAAGGTAATTTCTCCATTGAACAGGGTATAAGCCCCCCCCCCCCGGATAAAATGGCGCCTGCCCTTTGAAAATGGCATGGAACTGCGATGTGATCAGCATATGTGCGGTTGCAATCAGAATTAATCCTGAAATAAGTTTTGCTTTCTTTAACATAGCTGTCTTCCCTTGACGCTTTAAACAAAAAACAACATGAATTTGATTTTTTAAAACCAGTTCTTACGTTTAAAATAGACAATAAGAGCCCCGGCCACAGAGATCATGACTGCCCAGAAAATAAAATAACTATACTTGTATTTAAGTTCTGGAAGATATTCGAAATTTGTTCCATAGATACCCGCAATAAATGTAAGGGGGATAAATATGGCAGCAAATATGGTCAATACTTTCATGATATCATTCATCTTGTTTGCGATGACTGAATTATAAATATTCAATTGGTCGGTCAAAAGATCCCGGTATGTCTCTATCGCCTCTGTTGCCTGACTGGTAAGATCTTCAAGGTCTTTTAAAAAAGGCAAGGTTTGCTCTTGTATTAATTCACTGTCAAGCCGGGAAATCCTGTAAATAGCATCCTTGGCGGGTCGAATAGACTTTCTCATATAATTGATTTCACGCTTAAATGAATTGATTTTTTCCATAACATCGGAATCCGGGTCATTCAGAATATCATCTTCAAGATCTTCAATTTTTTCGCCGAGTGTCTCTATACTGAAAATATAATTATCCACAACCGTATCTATCAAGGCATAAGCAAGATAATCTGTCCCCGTTTTCCGGAAACGCGATGTTGATTTTTTAATTCTTTCACGGACAGGTTTAAAAATTTCACGGGGTTGCTCTTGAAATGTAAGTAAAAAATTTTTTCCAAGGACAAGACTTAATTGCTCGTTAAATATTGTTTCCGTCTCATTATCAAAACGAACCATTTTCAAAACAATAAAAATATAATCTTCAAATTCTTCTAACTTGGGCCGTTGCCCCGTATTCAAAAGGTCTTCCATAACAAGTGGATGTAATTGGAAAATTTTTCCAATATTTTGAATCATCTCAATATCATGAAGGCCGCTAATATTTAGCCATGTAACGGTTGGTGTTGTTTTTAAATGTGCTGCCGCATGGATGTCTTTTATTTCTTTTTCAGTCAGGGATGCTGAATCATAGTCAATCAAACGAATTTTAGTTGAATCTACTTTTTGATCTCCAATGAAAATCAGAGATCCAGGGCTTTTACCGTTACTTTCCTCGCGGCTCTTTAGAAATCGTGCCATTAAAACACCTCCTGTGATAAACCCATTAATAAAGATAGGATATACTTTGGGTTAACCAAAATCAAGGATACTTTGGGTCATAGTTGCATTTCAAACAGATGAAGATAATTTTCAATTCGAAATTTGCTTTATTTATACGTTCAACTGGTTTATGGATAGAGATTCACTTTTTAAATAACAACAGTTGAGGTTAACCATGGCTCAGGCAAAAAAAAGCACAGGGACGCTGGGTACTTTCGCAGGCGTTTTTACACCCAGTGTTCTGACAATCTTAGGCATTATTCTATTTCTTCGTATGGGGTATGTGGTTGGAAGTGCCGGGCTTGGAAAAACATTTATCATTATCGGTATTGCCAACCTTATTTCAGTGTTGACCAGTTTTTCACTTGCTGCGATCGCTACAAATATGAAGGTAAAAAGCGGTGGCGATTATTATCTGATTTCGCGAACTTTAGGCGTTGAATTCGGGGGTGCCATCGGCATAGTTCTTTTTCTGGCCCAATCTGTTTCAATTGCCTTTTACTGCATTGGTTTTGGAGAGGCTGTGTCTGGCATATTAGCTGGCTATGGGCTCGTCTATTATCCACAGCTCATCGCATTGGTCGCCTTAATTTTTTTGTTCGCCCTGGCCTGGTTAGGGGCTGATCTGGCAACAAAATTTCAATTTGTGGTCATGGTCTTTTTGATTCTTGCGCTGGTTTCTTTTTATGTCGGTGGATTTCAAAAGTGGGACACACAATTGTTATTAAATAATTGGAACACAGGGTCAAATCCTGTTCCTTTCTGGATCCTGTTTGCAATTTTTTTCCCCGCTGTCACGGGATTCACACAAGGTGTCAGTATGTCCGGTGATCTCAAGGATGCTGGTAAAAGCCTTCCGTTGGGAACTTTTTTGGCTGTTGGTGTGTCTATCCTTGTCTATTTTTCCGTTTCAATTTTATTTGCAGCATCCAACCCTCTTGATATTTTATCGAGGGATTACAATGCGATGAACAAAACGGCGCTATTCGGATTTTTGATTGATGCCGGCGTCATTGCTGCAACCCTTTCCTCAGCCATGGCTTCATTTTTAGGGGCACCAAGGATTTTGCAGTCACTTGCCAGTGATAAAATTTTCCCCGTATTAAAACCGTTTGCAAAAATTGAAGGTCCCCTTGGCAACCCGAGGCGGGGGGTCCTATTTTCCCTGGTGATCGCTGTTCTAACAATAGGATTAGGCCAACTTGACCTTATTGCAAGGGTTGTCTCAATGTTTTTTTTAATTTCATACGGATTGCTAAATTACGCAACTTATTTTGAAGCAGCAACCCTAAGCCCCTCTTTCAGACCAAGATTTAAGTGGTATAATAAAAAATTGAGTCTTGTTGGATCTCTTGCATGTCTTGGTGTCATGTTGGCAATTGATTTGAAAATCGGCATTACAGCAGTCGCTATCCTTTTTGCAATTTATCAGTATCTGAAACGAACTTCAGGTCTGAATCGCTGGTCCGACAGTCAAAGATCATACCAATTGCAACGCGTAAGGGACAGTCTCATCGAAGCGGATCAGGACATTGATCATCCAAGAGAGTGGCGCCCTTATATTCTTGTTTTATCAAATAAACAACTATACCGGACACCCCTTTTAAACTTTGCTGGATTAATCGAAGGCGGCAGCGGAATAACATCGGCTGTAAAAATATTTAGAAGCAGTGGTTTGAATATCGCCCGGCAAAAAGAAAAGGAGTTCAGAGAACTTAAAAAGGAAATATTAGAAAATTCACATCATGCTTTTCCTCTGGTGCTTTCGACCATTGACGCAGAAGTTGGCTTGTCTGCACTCATT
This sequence comes from Desulfoconvexum algidum, assembly GCF_055382125.1. Taxonomy (NCBI): domain Bacteria; kingdom Pseudomonadati; phylum Thermodesulfobacteriota; class Desulfobacteria; order Desulfobacterales; family Desulfobacteraceae; genus Desulfoconvexum; species Desulfoconvexum algidum. The sequence goes on from NZ_AP042394.1 coordinate 4,058,769, forward strand.
CAATCCTATGGAATTGGCCCTGTGAGGGCAAACACGGTATTATTCAATTGGGAAGAGAAAAATAATGATACCGATAAAAAGGGAAACTATCCAGCCTATCAAGACTATATGCAGGTGGCAATTGAGTCCGGATGCAGTATCATCTTATTAAAATCGAATGGCGCAGACTTGGCGCCAGACCCATCACAGGAAAAAGGAAACAAAAATATAGATGTCTGGTGGCAAAATGACGACACCAGTCGATTCATGCTGCTATTGTCCTATCTGATGACACGCAATAAAGGGTGGCAATCAGCCCAGATAAGGTTATTGGCTACTAACTATGATCAGGATAACGATCAGAATGAGACGCAACTTCTTCAAATACTTGAAGATATTCGAATCGATGCCAGCCCGGTGATTATTCCAAAACCAGACTCTCAAAAAATAATTGAATACTCCAAAGAAAGCGATTTGGTTTTTCTGCCAATTACACTTAAGAACAATGTTCCACAACTCTTTTCAGGTGAATCTGTTGAATCTGTCGTACCATTCCTAAAGACATGTGCATTCTCTATCTCTGCACAAAAAATGGAATTAGACGCTGAACCGGAAGAAGGCAAATTTAAGGAACTTTCACACATATATGATCAATTCCAGCTGGCTGAAAAACGGGCTGAACTTGCAGAAAAATATGCACTAAGAATAGCTCAAGAAGCCAAAGAAAAAATGGAAAACCTCACAGTATCAGAAAATTCTGATATCCATGCAAAACAAAAAGAGATAAAAGAAACACTTGAAATAAGAGAGAAAGCACTCTCAGCAAGGAAAAGAGCCTACAGAGAAAAAGAAAAATTAAAAAAAGTTGAGGATGACGCAAAGTCTATAGGAATATCGATGGAAGAATAACGTATCACCTCAATCATCCCACTTTAAAATAGATTTTAAATTTTCGAAATACTTCCCCATAGAATGCGTTTTTGAGCTTGAAAATTTCTCATCTGCTGAAACCCCACGCAATTTTAAGATATAACGGTCGATCAATGCTTTTTGCAAACGGCTGGAAGGCCAAGAGGGTGTCGGCTTCATCAGTTTTTGTGCAGTCTTAAAATTATTTCCAGCATTAATCAAAAATGCCAACACAACGGTACCGGTCCTGCCAATCCCATATCTACAATGTACGAGGACAGGATTGCCAGATTCGATTTGTCTGCTCATCCAGTCAATTACCATTTCCAGTTCTTCAATTTCAGGAGCACTTTCATCAACAACAGGAAGATAGTAAACTTCAAATTTTGCTTCTTTTTCAACTGCATGTAAATCATAACACTCAGCACAAAGATTGACGATCGCTCTGATCCCATCAGCATATGCTGATTGTAAATGATCTTCGCAACGAGGCGCATACCCAACTGCCAATGACTTTGTTATCCATTTTAAGGGATATTTATTCATTTTGAACCTCTCTTGTGGTCACCAGAAGATTTGACGGTTTTTACAGGTGTTCTCTTCAGACTATGTGTCTTCAGAAATTTCAGCCCTGAAATCCTCAATCGTTGTATCAATTTTTTTTAGACGGTCCAGGTGGGCAATGTGAATAATCGCATCGCCACGGTGCACAAGCGGTAGACCCAGGCGACCAATCACCATTCCGGAAACCGGGGAGTGTATCACCACTTCCTTATCTCCAAACGGATCGGCAATGATCCCAATTCTCGTGTTTTTAACCACTTTGGCGCCCAGAGGGGCTTCCATTTGTAGAATACCACTGACAGGTGCCCGCACCCAGGAGGTTGAATCCGCAATCAGTGGTTCGATTTTCGGTCTGGTTTGATGGGATAGCGGCCGCAGCATTTCAATGTTTGTCATGACCGACACTATTCCCCTCAGCCCTGCCCTTATGGCCTCTTCATCAAACCGAAGTGCTTCACCGGCTTCATAGAGTATAGTGGGGATGCCTATCTCAGCCGCAGCCTTCCGAAGAGATCCGTCACGCATGGCGGCCTTGATTACCACGGGCACCCGAAACGCCCTGGCCAACCTAAGCGCCTCAGAATTTTCAATATCAACCCGAATTTGCGGCAAATTGGCCCTGTGGTTTGATCCGGCGTGCAGGTCAATACCATACTGGCTGTTCCGGACAACCTCGGACATGAAGGTCTCGGAAAGCTGAGACGTCAAAGACCCTGTCTTAGACCCTGGAAAAAACCGGTTCATATCCCTTCTGTCAGGGGAATAGCGGGAATTCTGCTCAAAGGCATAAACATTTACCACGGGAACGGCAATCAGGGTCCCCCGCAGGTTTTTGACCTTTTTGAGCTTAATGAGCCGGCGGATAATTTCGGTCCCGATAATTTCATCGCCATGTATGGCAGCGCACACAAAAAGCCGTGGTCCTGCCTTCCGCCCGTGGATCACATGGACAGGCATGGCCATTGCTGTATTTGTGTACAGCTTTGGTACCGGAATATGGACCGTCACCTGTGTCCCCGGGGTTACCTTTATTTTGGCAATGGTCGCAGGAGTCTGCATATTACCCCTTACCAATTGTCGTGGTCTTCCCAGGGGAGGCGTTTTCTTCAATATAGTCAATCACCTTACCCGCAATATCCAAACCTGTGACGGCTTCTATCCCTTTGAGGCCTGGTGAAGAGTTCACTTCCATGATCACAGGGCCATGATTGGACCGCAGCAGATCTACACCGGCCACATGAAGTCCCATTATTTTGGCTGCCCTGACTGCAGTGGAGCGTTCTTCCGGGGTGATTTTTATATTGGTTGCCTGTCCGCCACGATGCAAATTGGATCGGAATTCACCCTCCGGCCCTTGGCGTTTCATGGTGGCAACTACTTTAGAGCCGATAACCCAGCAGCGGATATCTGTTCCTGAGGACTCCTTTATAAATTCCTGGACCAAAATGTTGGCGTCCAGGCTTCGCAGGGCTTGAATAACACTCTGGGCAGCTTTTTTTGTTTCTGCTAAAACGACGCCAATCCCCTGGGTACCCTCAATCATTTTTATGACCAGGGGTGCCCCGCCCACGATTGAAATCAGATCGTCGGTAAATTTTGTGCTATGGGCAAATCCTGTTACCGGCAGGCCGATACCCTTTCGTGCTAAAAGCTGCAAGCTGCGAAGTTTGTCACGGGAGCGGCTGATGGCCACAGATTCGTTCACACTATATACCCCCATCATTTCGAACTGACGGACGACGGCTGTCCCATAAAATGTTATGGATGCACCAATTCTCGGAATAATCGCATCAAATCCTTCAAGTTTTTTCCCTTTATAATGAATGGCAGGATGATGAGAAGTAATGTCCATATAACAGAGCAAGGGATCTATTACAGATACCTCATGTCCCCTTTTTGTGGCAGCTTCAACCAGACTGTTTGTTGAGTAGATGGTTGCTTTTCGGGAAAGAATACCGATCTTCATAATTGTTGATTCCTTTTTTTAAAATTTGAATATGATTTTTCCAATTCACGTCCTGTAAGGTATTTCTTAGCAGGATCTATTATAAACCGGTCTTTAAGGGCTGTTCTTCCCAACAGCATCCTGAACATCATATTATCACGGTTGGTCAATGTTATTTTGATTGGCCATAGCAAGGTTCCTAAAAGAGCATTGGTCTCAATGACATACCGCATTTCAGAATGGCCTCCCGAATTTTTAACAACACGCTGGTCAACCACCGGCGCTTCACAGAATAATTCAACCGTTGTCTGTTTCCGGAAAGGATGAACACCAAAACGAACCATCAACCGTCCTTTGGATGTGAATTCTTCAAGGCTGAAGGTGTGAAGGGCTGAGGTCCGGGCACCGGTGTCAATTTTAACTTTCAGGGCGGGGATACCCAGATCCGGTAAGACCAGCCACTCTTTCCAGCCGATCAGCGTAAATTTTTCTTGGTCGGACTTCGATTGGGAATCTAACAAAAAATATCCTTTCCAGGCCGAAAAATGAGCATGGCCGTATCATATTCGGAAATTATGACATAGACGATCATCGGCGCCAGTTAATGATTTTGTTCTTAATAAGATAAACCATTAACCTATTTTCTGTCAATAGAAGGGGCCTATAATTCTTAAACGACCAGATTGAGGGGATAGCGTGTCCGGCTTTTAAAAAATTACCAAAAACATTTATTGCGTAATCAGAAGAAATCGTTATTATGCGATTTGATCATATTTTTTTACAGGGCCATCTCTATCTGATATATAAAAGAGTGGATACATTTTTCATTTCAATTGCATTTCCCGGCCCGGGATACCGCTATAAACGAGGAAACGGTTATGTTTTTATGTAAATTTGCGCGGATTGCTTGTTTGATTGTTTTATGTATTTTAATTCACGCCCTGTTTCTGGCCGGTGAAAGTGTTGCAAAAGAAAGCAATGCCAATGGGGACAACACAACGCAATCGCTGCAAATTGATGAAATAGCCCAGGAAATATCTCGGATCAATGGAACGCTTGGGGTCATCAGAGCAGTATTATCGGATCAGGTTTACGAAGAATTCGGCGTCAGAGCCGAAGACGTTGAAAAAAGGCTGCTGGATCTGGGGTTGCTCAAATCATCCTATGAACGCTTACTCACCTCGTTGACGGCTCTGGATAAACTTGAAAAAAACAAACTTTCCATCAAGGATAGATATGAAGACTACCGCGCCAAAGGCATGGCGGTAAAACCGCCTTACACCTTGACCCTTCTCGATTCCGCCCATGGAGAGCTCGCATCGGTCCAGAGGAACCAAAAAAACATGGTCCTCTCCATGGAATTGCTTCGACAGGAAGTCATGGCGCACAATGAGCGGTTTAAAACCGTAAAAAAAAATCTGAGACAAAAGGAAGAAAAACTGGCAACCGCCAGGGAGGCGGGAAAAAAGGACCTGATATGGCAGGCTGACACGGACAGGATCCAATTAAGGTATCTTCAGACAATTGTACAGGCCCAGGAAAATGAGATCTTAAGATATAAACTGGAGAATGATCTGACAGCCCTTCAAATTGCACTGCTAAAGGAGCAAACCACCTATATTAAGTCCAATGTTGCCTATGATAATGAAGACTTGAAACATCAACTGGCGGCAATCCAGCAAAAAAAGGACACGCTTCAAAAAGAAGACCAGCGCTTGAACAATGAACAAAAAATTATAGAGAAAAAATGGTTGAGCGCTCAGCAGGATTTTGAGAATGGACAGACGGAGAACCAAAGAACCATTGCCGAAGTTTATTTGAAATCCAGGAATGAATGGCGAAAAACCTATCAGCTTGCACTGGAACTCAATCAAAAAACAATGTTACTGATGGACCGCCAGGCCCTCGCCTGGACAAAACGATACACGCTGATTAAGGGGAATACCTCTATCGATCTTGACAAGCTGGAAGAAATTAAAGAGGACGTTGAAAAAACTATAGAAAACCTGGGACAGACCTTGCAAATACAGCAGGATTATCTGGTTAACCTGCAAAAGCAGATGAGTTCGATAGAAAATAGACTTGGGGAAGAAGGAATCTCCAAACCTGTCCAGCAGCACCTTTCTGTCCATTTGGATGCCCTGAGCAAACAGTTGGAGCGTAGATTGGCGTATCAATCGGTTATACTTGCCACTGACCAGATTGAAAAACGCCTTTCCAGTGAGATTGAAGGCCATATGGACAAATTGACCTTAAAAGACCATATAACCGATATCAAAAAGGATTTGCTTGACTTTTGGAACATTGAAATCTGGACCGTGGACAACCAACCGGTAACCCTCCGAAAAGTGGCGATAGCCCTTATCATTCTCTTAATCGGCATAATTGCTGCCAAATTTATGCTCGCCATGTTTCATACGCGTTTCCTTCTCAAGTCCCAATTCAAAGAAACCACGGCGGCGGCTGTTCATAAATTATTGTCCTACACCACCTATCTTTTAATTTGTCTGTTCGCCCTGCGAATGGTCAATATTCCTTTGACAGCTTTTGCATTTCTGGGCGGTGCCGTGGCCATCGGGATTGGATTCGGCGCCCAGAATCTGATCAATAATTTTATTTCCGGATTTATGATCTTGGGAGAACGTCCGATCAATATCGGTGACCTGATAGAGGTCGAAAGTATTCTCGGCATGGTCGAAGAAATCGGGGCAAGGTGCACACGTGTCCGTACCGGCGAAAATATCCACATTTTGGTACCCAACAGTGCCTTCCTTGAAAAGAACATCGTCAACTGGACCCTTTCCGACAAAAAAATACGAACCAATATCGTGGTGGGCGTTTCATATGGTTCACCGGTTAAAAAGGTTCGGGAAAAATTGCTTCTAGCCGCAAAACAGGTACACCGCGTGCTGGCCTCCCCAGAACCCTTTGTCCTTTTTAATGACTTTGGTGACAATGCGCTCATTTTTCACGTTTATTTCTGGGTTAATATAAATCGCGTGATTGAACGGCGGCAAATTGAAAGTGATGTGCGGTTTGAGATAGATGACCTGTTTGCACAAGAAGGCATTACGATCGCCTTCCCCCAGCGGGATGTTCATCTGGATATGAACAGCCCATTAAAAATTATGCTTGAAAAAAAATCTCTTGAAGTTGGATAACCAATCGTTTTTAAATAAATCAGAAAACCTTGGTTTTGTAGTTCAATCGAATAAAATCAAGGAAGTCTGCTGATGCTATGGATCTCATATCCTGCGGATTCTGTAGGCAAATTTGTTCTTCCCGGTTCTGAAAATTCCATGGGCATGCTTGTCCTGGTTTCCAAGGATATATCCCTTATTTTTTATCTTTTTAACAGGGGATGCCAGTTCAACGTGATTTATTTTCAAAATTGCTTCGCTCAAGCTTATGTCACGATCATTTTCTCTGTGATCAACAACAGGAAGCGACATCAAGACCCTTTTCATAATATCTGTGTCTGAAAACCCGATTTGGTAAAGGACATTCCGGGCAGAATTAAAACTCTGCTCAGAAAATTCGCACAGCAGTTCAACAGCTCCGGGGTTTTTAAACAGCAGGGGCTTAAAAAACAACTTTTTTTTTGCGAACAAGGCCAAAGAAAAAATAATGCTGCGGATCAATCGGGTCCTGACGGCGACCTCCGCTTCATGAACATTTACCGTCCTGCCGATTTCGACAAGTGCATTTAGGGCTTCGGGTCCCAGATTATATATCTTCCGGGCTGTTTCATGTGCGGCTTCCCGGTCCTTTTTTACATCCATCTGTTGGATGATTTTCTTAATGTCCTTGAGCATGCTACTCCTTGATGGAGGGGGATGATGGTTTTTGCACCTGTTGTACTTTGTCTAAAAAACAACCCAAATAGATTCAACCAGTTCCCAAAAATTGTCAAGAAAAAAACTGAAACAATCGTTTTTTTTGGATAGGGTTTCTTCTTTTTTCTTTTTCAATTACAATACCCGTTTGAAAACGAAAAAATGCTGATGCAATCCATGATGCCATCCCATGGGGAAAGGAATAATCTGTGAAACTCAAAAGTACAAATCATATCCTGGTAATAATACTATTGGTGTGCCTGGCATCAACAGCGTGGAGCCAATCAGAGCAACAACCTTCTGCTGGAGATGAAGATTCTCTGGTTCAGCTTGAACAGGCCATTGAATCTGCTAAAAAAGATCTGGATCTTTTGGACAAGGATCGGGATGCCGAAAAAAACTTTCACGAAGAGGAACTCCAACAGCAAAAAATTTACAAAACCCAGATCAATTCCCTTAGAAATTTTCTAATCGTTCCCGAAATAAGGATCTCTGTGCTTGAAAAAGGGATTGATGAAGTTGACATCTCTCTATCTTTGATCCAGTCACGGATTCAAAAAATCAAAGAAAGAGAGAATAAAGCCGGTCAACATTTTTCCTCGATAAAGGAAAAAATATTATTAATTGATCAAAGAATCAGAGAACTGACCCCTTCCAAAGAAAAGACAATTTCCAGGGAGCCTGTTCTCAAAGCGCTCAAGGCCTACCGGGAGGTCAAGGGAAAACAGCAAAAAATCCTGCTAAACATCACGGAACTGCTGTCATCAGAGATAAACATCAACAATGACCTGTTAACTGCGTTTCGGGATATTAAGGTGACGTTGAGAACGGAAATAAAGGATAAAAAAGGGACGGGGTTGTTCCAACGGAATGAATTTGAACTGAAGACCTTTTTTTCCCAAACCCTTACAAAAGAGATTTCTCTTTCATTCATGGATGCCAGGCAATTGTTCAGCCCCAAACAACTCTCCTTGAAATGGTCACTTTTCAAAGAGAATATGAATCTCAAAATCGCCATGATCATTGCAGGGTTTTTCATAATTGGAATCTCTATCTTCAAAGGGATCTCTTTTCTCAGAAGAAAAGAGTTCTACAGGGATGTTATCAGCAAGCGGGCAGGATATCCCCTGATTGTCCTTGAAAGGTCTTCTCTGCTTATTTTTTCTATCCTGCTGGCCATGGCAATCTCAAAAACCCAGATCTATTTGGTCTCCCCTGATGGGTTTAAATTTCTCATAAGCCTTTTAACGATTATTCTGATGACCCGGATTTCATCCGATTCCATCCGCCTGATTGCCAGGGAAAAAGGCCCTCTATTCTTTGATGCCCTGTTTCGATGGAGGAATGCCTTTGTATATGGAATTCGCCTCTATGCATTTGTTTATCTATTCATCTACCGGTTCCTCTCTATGGATACCCTGTTCCTGGTGTCGGTTCAAATTTTATCAAAAGCCCTGCTGCTAGGGGGTGTCATGCTATTCTGGAAAGCCTATGAAAAGATTGAGGCGACATCCAGGGGGATGGGAACAAAACTGTTGAGCATCTGGACAAAAACAATCGTAATTTTAGGCCTTTTTGCTGATATTGCCGGATACGGATCATTTGCTTCCTTTTGGTATGTTTCCTGGGGAATATCCATTGTGGTCGCCTGTGTCTGTATCATGCTGATTTATTCAATCAAGGATCTTGACCGGAAACTCAAGGAAAAAATAACACCGAAATCCACGATCTCATCCGGCCTGTTCAATCCATTCTATTGGCTTTTGTCCAACGGAGTTTATTTTTTCATCATTTTATTTGGGATTACCGGCATTGCATTTTCATGGGGTATCCATGATGCGGCTTTTAGCTGGTTTGTGGAAATGTTTAACAAAAAATACACTCTGGGTAAAATTGAATTAAGCATGGCAGGATTGGCCTATTCGATACTGGTTCTCCTTTTTACCCATCAGTTTACCAAGATATGGAGACGATTGCTTGCCAATCATGGGTTAAAAGAGAGCGGGCTGTCCACCGGCGCAAAGGAAACGATCATTACCATATCTGTATATCTTATCTGGTCGGCTGGTATTCTCGTCAGCCTAAGCGTTTTTGGCCTGAACACGACATCCATAGCCGTTGCCTTTGGTGCGCTGAGTATCGGGCTTGGATTTGGGTTACAGAATATTGCAAACAATTTTGTGAGCGGCTTGATCTTATTGTTTGAGCGCCCCATACAAGTGGGGGATGTCGTCGAAGTGGGGGGCATATGGGGGGAGGTAAAAAAGATCAATGTCCGATCGACCCTGGTGCAGACCTATACGAACTCATCGCTGATTATACCCAATTCAGAATTCATCAGTGCCACGGTTACCAATTGGAGTCACCAGGATCCCAATATCAGAAGGGATTTGATGATCGGTGTGGCATACGGGTCAGATACCCAATTGGTAAGAAAACTATTGATCCAGGCGGCAAACCTTGTGCCGGGGGTCGATTTGTACCTAAAAAAACCGGTGGTGCAATTTCTCAATTTCGGAGACAGTTCCCTTGATTTCAGATTGAGATTCTGGTCAACCATTGATGAATTTGTTGAGACGGAAAGCAACCTGAGATTTGAGATTGACCGACTTTTCAGGGAACATAATGTGGTTATACCATTCCCGCAACGGGACCTTCATATTTTTAGCGAAACACCAGTCAAATAAGGTTTGATTTTCCCATAAAAACGGTTACTTGCATGCTGGGTTGCATAAATTTAAAATCGACTGGGTTTCACAATATTCCATAAATTCAGGGAGAAAATACAAAAAGCCCTGACCGTTTATACAAACGATCAGGGCTTTTTAAAGAAGTCGCTATCCCACATTCGGGACGGGTCTCCCACGTTACCCAAGATACCTATCAAACCTGTTGACCTGGCGACCCGGGACCTGACCTATTTTGCCTGACCAGGAAGGGGTGACATTAATACCGGCCCAGAATTCTCAAAACTTCCGATTTTTCCCTTAGGGCTGCCATCATGGGTGCGAGGGCATCACTGAGGATATCCGCCTCAAGATCTGCATAGAACATATATTCCCAGGGTTTTCCCAATATAGGTCTGGATTCGAGTTTGACCAGATTGATCTCGTAGGTTGAAAATACCTTCATCACTTCAAACAGAGCGCCGGGTTTGTTGCCCGTAGAAAAAATAATCGAGGTTTTGCTCACCTTTTTAGCGCCCTTGGATTCTTTGGAAATGATGGCAAACCGGGTAAAATTTCTCGGGTTGTCTTCAATGGAATCTTCGATCACCTTAAGATTAAAGAGATCAGCTGCCATGGCAGATCCAATGGCAGCAACGGTGGCATCATCACAGTCCTTAAGCTGTCGAACCGCACTGGTGTTGGCCTTGACAGGCTGGGGATCCATTCCGGGGGACTGATCCATAAAATTTTTACATTGGGAAAAGGCCGGGGGAGATGCCAATATTGTTCGTATCCCATTTTTTTGGGCGTCCCCATGGGCAATAAGGGCATGTTTGATACGAAGGGTGACTTCGCCGATTATCTTTAAATCATACTCCTGGAGCAGGTCAAAATTTTCATGGATGGACCCGGACAGGGAGTTCTCAACGGGAATCACCCCAAATTCAACATTACCGCTGGCACAGGCATTGAAAATATCCCGATAGGATTTCATGGGAAGGCAGGTCACCTCATCACCAAAATAAGACAGGCTGGCCTTGTGGCTGTAATCCCCATTTTCACCGATAAATGCGGCCGTAGTTGTTCCCCCGCCGTTCATCTGCCGGATCACTTCGGATCTCTTTAAATAGTCAAAATCAAGCTGTTTACCCACCACAGGAGCGATTACATAAAGATCCCGGGTCAATTCACCGAACTGCTCGGGATACAGGCTTTGGGGACCATCTGACAAGGCATTGTCCGGATCATTGTGAACCTCGATCATCAGGGCATCAGCCCCGGCGGCAATGGCAGCCCTTGCCATGGGGCTGACCTTTTCCCGGATACCCGTGGCATGACTGGGATCAATCATAATGGGAAGATGGGTCAGTTGTTTCAATACGGGAATGGCGGAAAGGTCCAGAGTATTCCGGGTATAGGGCTCAAAGGTACGGATCCCCCGTTCGCACAAAATTACATTCTTGTTTCCCCCGGCCACAATATATTCTGCCGACATGAGCCATTCCTGGATGGTGGAAGCAAGGCCCCTTTTCAAAACAACGGGTTTGCTCATTTTCCCCACACACTTGAGCAGTTCAAAATTTTGCATATTCCTGGCACCGATCTGGACCACATCCACATACTTTTCCATGAGGTCTGCCTGTGCAGGAGAGGTCATCTCGGTGACCACCCCAAGCCCTGTTTTTTCCCGGACATCGGCCAAAATTTTAAGCCCTTCTTCTTCCATCCCCTGGAAAGAATAGGGGGATGACCTGGGTTTATAGGCCCCACCCCGGAACAAAACCGCGCCGTAGCGTTTAACTTCCTTTGCAATGGTCATGGCCTGGGTATGGCTTTCCACAGCACAGGGCCCTGCAACCACCACAATCCTGTCCCCACCGACCACAACATTGCCGATTTTGACCAGGGTGTCTTCGGACTGAAAATCCCGGCTGACAAGCTTATGGGAGGTTTTAATAGTTCGAACATCCGCCACCCCTTCCAGCCCTTTGTAATCTTCTTCCCTTCGTTTGTTTTTTGCGATAATGCCGATAATATGTTGTCCGGCATCTGTGATTTCCCGGGTAATACACCCGTCTTCGGACAACAGGGAGGTAATCTTGGCTTTCTGGTCTCGTGTAATCTTGTCGTCTAAAACAAGTAACATTGTCATTCTCCTTACATTAATTTGTCGATAAAATTCATACCTTCTAAAAACAAAAAAAGGCCCCAAGGATTTTCCCCAGGGCCTGAAAACAGAAAAAGGCCCCGGGTGGCATGTCCACCCGGGGCCTTTTATAAACGTTAAAGTTATAAAGCGCTACACCGGATGAACGCTCCTAAAAAAGAAGAAGCGTCCAAAAATAAATATAAACTGTGCTGTTTTTGTTTCAGTTTTCATGGTGTATCTCTTTTTAACTTTAATAAACTTTTAAATTTGTGTCCGTCAAAATAGAAGGCATTCCCCTCCTTGTCAACTATTTTCCTCTATTTTATCCCCTTTTCTTCAAAAAAAGGTGCATAGGCCTTATCAGTTTTCATAATATGATCCCGCAGCCAGTCGGTTAAAAACTGCATCAGGTCCATGGAAAGGGCGGCCCTGCCCTCCTCAAATTCTCGTTTAAATTCCAGGACCTGTGCCACCAGTCGATCATGATAGTCTTTGTGGGCAACCCGATCCGAATATTGATACGTTTCAAACAGATTTTCCTCATTTGCAAAATGATATACCGTATAGTCTGCCAACCGTGTCAGGATCTGCCCGGCTTCTTTTGCCCCCATTTTCATTTTCATGGCCCGGTGCAGCTCATTGACCATTTTCACCAATTCCTGATGTTGTTCGTCAATCTGGTTGATACCAATCTTTAATTTCTCCCCCCAGGGCATCAGATCGGGAATATTTTTGGTATTGAGATCACCTGATGTACCCGCTGATATACCAACTGACGTATCCAGGTCAGCCTCATCCACAGACACCTTAAAAACCCCAATCATATTCCGAAGCTTGCCTGACAATTCTGACAGGTCCTGAGCACTTTGCTTCATCTGGTTACTTCTACTGGTCATTTCCTGGGATACACCATGAACCTTGGAAATATCCTGTGCAATTTCGGTGGAAACCTCGGAGCTCTGGGCCACATTTTCATTGACCTCAACGATCCCGGCGGATGCCTGGTCAATATTTTCAGCCACCTGAGTGGCTGACACAGATTGTTCCTCAATGGCCGCGGCAATGGCCGACACAATGTCCGTGACTTCAGCGATAACCTGGGTAATCTGATTTACATCCTTTACCGTATCATCTGTGGACGCCTGGATATCCTGGATTTTTTCCTTGATATCCAAGGTCGCACCGGCGGTCTGGGCGGCAAGCCCTTTTATTTCACTGGCCACCACGGCAAAGCCCTTACCGGCCTCCCCGGCCCGGGCCGCTTCAATGGTGGCATTCAGCGCCAAAAGGTTTGTCTGCTCGGCAATATCGGTTATCACCTCTGTGACCTGACTGATATCCTTGGCAGAGGTTCCCAAGCGTTCAACCCGCTCGGATGCACTCTTTACTTTTATACCGGCATTGTCTGAAACCGTTCTTGCCTTTTCACAATTTATTGCCACTTCGCTAAGGGTCTGCTTCATCTGCCCTGCTGCATCGGCAACCGTTCCAAGGTTGGTGGATGCCTCTTCACTGGCAGCAGCAACAGAATTCATGCTCGAACTCATCTCTTCGGCCGCGGCTGCCACAGCATTGGACCTGGATGCCAGGTCTTCGGAATCTTCGGACATCTGTTCAGATATGGATAACAACTCCCCGGAAGAAGCGGTCACGGTTTCCGAGTTGGCTCCGATATCCACAATGATATTGTTGAGCCGGGAAATAAAGGCATTAAACCAGCGGGCAAGCTCCCCGATTTCGTCCTTGGTGTCAATATTAATACGCTGGGTAAGATCTCCGTCCCCCTGGGATATGTTCCTCAGGGCTGCCACCACTCTTTTTATGGGCTTAATGATGATCCGAGTCAGGACAAAAGCGATTAAAATACCAAATACCAGGGCAAAAATGCTGACAATGGTAATAATCCTTGTGGAACTGACAATCTGGACCTGCATCTGGGTGTGCATAAACGCCTTTGATTTGAGGCAGATGGCCTCAATCCCAGCGGCAGTAGATTCCATTTGATCCTTGGCGATCTGCTGGCGTTTCATCAGCTCGGTATGGCTTTTAAAAGACCTGATATAAACAGTCACCGCTTCCTGGATGCCCTCCAGAGGCTTGGTTTTATCGGCATCATCAATGGTTTCCCTAATATAGGAAATGGCATTTTCAATAGAACTGATATTTTCAATAATCTCCTGGTAGATGGATTCATCCTCGGTGCGCATAAACTCTTTTTCCAGAATCCGGGTTTTTAAAAGGATATTGGCCACCTGATCTGCACCGGCAGACAATTCCATCATCTGGCCGGAAAAAATCTGGACATCCTCACTGTAAAAATCCAGCAATTCCTGCAGCTCCTGCTGAAAGATAGTAGTGGCCAAATGCATGGCATTGACGGCATCAATAAGGGCCTGATTATTTTTCTGACTTTTATCATTAAAAAAAAGCTCTGCCTTTTCAACGAGGGTTTTATGGACATTAACGATTTTTTCATGTCGCTCCTTGGCAATGGGCTCAAACATCAAGGGTTCTACTTCCTTAAGGTCCCTTTCAATATTCTTGTGATATCCCCTCCACGGGGTCAGCGTGGAGAGCTTATTTTCCGAAGCATCAGATATCACCATTCGATACCCCTTTGCCTGAAGAAAATTTTCCTTTATCCTTTCCGCAACAATCACCCGCTGGCGCATCTGGAACTTTTTCTTCTCACTCTTGGCCATCAGGGAATCATAGCTCGCCTTTTGTTCATCCCGTATCCTTGAGGTAATGGCCAAAGCTGCATTGGCCTTTTGATTCATCTCCCCCATCAGGGTGTCCTTCTGCCCGGCTAGGTTCACGTAATCGTCAAAGGCTTTGGAATAGGTATCCGAGGTTTTCAGGATCTGTTCTGCCTGTTTTTTAATCCCCTCCTCCCCTGTGGTATCGACAATATTTTTGGCTTCTGTTTTCAAAAGTTTTATGTCTCGCATTACGATATCAACGGATGCCGCATCACTGGTCAGGATAAATTGTTTTTCATTTTGTCGGGCATCCAGAATATGATCCACCAGAAGCTGAAATTGATTGGCTGAATCGACTTTTTCCACCACACGTGTCAGTCCTACGCGACCCACAAATGCGAGCACAATCAGTAAAACAAGAACAATGACAAACCCACCGGTTATTTTTTTAGCAAGACTAAAACTTTTAAACATATTGCCTCCAAGGAAAGTTAGCTCCCGTTTATTTTTTTTGCCAGCCACCGATCAAATGTAAATGGAGATGGAAAATTTCCTGGCCGCCCCCCTTTTCAACATTAAACAGCAGTTTATAGCCGGATTCGTTAACGCCTTGTTCCCTGGCCATTTCTTTGGCAACCATGAACAGCCCGGAAATGATATCCCCCTCTTCCGGGCTCAGGTCATTGATACTGCGGATATGCTTTTTAGGGACCAGCAGCAGGTGCACCGGGGCGGCAGGATTAATATCTTTAAACACCACATAGGTATCGTCTTCATATAAAAACTCACTGGGGATTTCTCGGTTTACAATTTTGCAGAATAAACAATCATGTGACATTAAATTCTCCTTTACATTTAGCGTTCTATTTCTTTCATTAATTTTTTCATGGCCACAGAAGCCTTATCCTGGAGGAAAATATCGGTTACCGATTGGGTATATTCCGATGGACTTGGATTTATTTCTATAATACGGGCTCCATTTGATTTTGCTTCCCAGGGAATCATGTTGGCCGGGGCAACGGTCCCTGTAGTGCCGATGAGAATAAAACAATCTGCACGACTTGTTTCATCAAAGGAATGGGTCCTGGCTGGTTCTGGAATCGCTTCACCAAAGAAAATCACATCCGGCTTCAGTATTCCGCCACATTGTAAACAAACAGGGGGCAAGGTACTCAGATCAATTTGTGAAACACTGTAACAAGTTTTGCACTCAAGGCAGACCAGTTTTTTCAAGGACCCATGGAACTCATGGATCCTCCTGCTCCCGGCCTCGGCATGGAGATTATCCACATTTTGGGTAATCACTGCTAAAACAAGGCCCTTGGCCTCCATTTGAGCCAAGGTATAATGGGCAATATTTGGCTGAACACGGCCAAAAAGATCATAAAAAATTTCCCGGATCACCTCCCAGGACTGCCGGGTATTCCGGTGAAAGTATTGGATATCAAAAATCGCAGGATCATATTTATTCCACAGACCATTTTCCCCTCGGAAGGGAGGAATACCGCTTTCAACTGAGATCCCGGCACCGGTGAAGGCCACACATCTTTGTGCTGATTTTATAATTTTGGCAGCTTTGGCATACATTGGCATATAATACCTTGGTCAGATCAGTTCCATGACGTCAAAGGAATTGCTCCATAAATCGGCAATCAACAATTTATTCCTTAAAATATCTCCCCGCTTGAGCAGCACCTTTATGCATTCAGATGCCTGTAGTGAGGCGATAAAAAGGGCGCAATAGGAAACATTCCCGGTCAAGGTTTCAACTCCTGAGGATTGGGCATCCCTTCGTTTACCATAAATCAACTCATATCCTAAATCCTGGGGAAAGATAACCGTCACCTGTCCGCAAACACCGGCAATGGCACCGGATACAAGAGGGAGACCCGCCTTTTGAACAATTTTCTGGAGAAGAAACCGGGTATCAATGGTATCAAGGCAGTCCACCACCAAATCAGCCCCTTGTATCATGCCATCAAGATTTGTTTCATCGGCATAGGCCTGGAAAGCATTTACCTGTAGGGTTGAATTAACCGCAAAGACCCTCTCTTTGGCTGCCCTGGCCTTTGGCGTATCAATATTTTCTTCCCGGCTCAAAAGCTGACGATTCAGGTTGGTGGTATCAAAGACATCTCCGTCCACCAATGTCAGGGTCCCCACACCGGTTCTGGCAAGCATTTCACACACCCCACCCCCCAGCCCTCCCAGCCCGATTACAGCCACATGGGAACGGGCCAACAGCGCCTGTTCTTCATGGCTTATGGTATTAAAATTGCGATCATACCGCCCTTGATTCACCATATTTTCCCCTTGATTACCGGCCTTCCCAGACGCAAATCTCTCCATTCCCAGGTATTGACGCCCTATCCACCACCAACGGGCGGGAACATCCCCACCCGATCCTTGTGCTGGATGCGGTAATTGCCATCTTGTTTTTTACCATTGATAAAGATCAATTTAACCATATCAGGGGGAATGCCAAGATCTCGGATAAGTTCCTTTACAGTGGTCCCCTCTTTGATTTCATGGGCCCAGTCCAAGGGGAAATATTTAGCAAGGGTGACAAACAGCTTTAAGTCTATTTGAATCATTTGTGTTTACACTTTCCATTCCGGCTGTTATTAAAAAGACATATATTGACGGATCCCTATAATAGTTAACACTAGATTTAACAGAAAATGATTGCTTATGGAAGCCCAAAATAAAGACACCCTTACGGTTGAAAAACTGGCCCAAAACCTTGCCAATTTTGCCATAGACAGGACAGATTTAAAAGAACTGATGGCAGCCCTTCCCCCGGGGAATGACCTGAATATCACTGCGGTTGAATATGAATTGGGAATTTTAAAAATACTCAGTGTGGGCTGGGGTATTTCTTTTTTCATGGCTATCACCGATAGGAACAAAGGACCTGTGACACAATATTTCTGGGAAACGATCCAGGAGATATCCCAGAGCATCTCTGATTTGACCCACACCACCACCGGTACCCAGGTGGACTATTTCAATATTTTAAAGGAACGCCTGGCCGTCTATGTAAAAGGAATGCAGGAAAACCCCAAGGCAACCAATCCCGCATTAATTATGGGACCTGTCTTTGCCGGTGTTTGCGGCAGCCCGGACAATGCCATTGCCATTCTTACCGGCACCAAAATGTTCACCCTGACCCTGGGAGCCGTCAAAGAATATCTCAATACCGTCCTCATTGATGATATCCGGCTCAATTGACCCATATTACCATCCCAATAAAAAAAATAAAAAAAAGTGTGGATATAATGCTCCCCCCCAAAAAAAACCTCCTTACCCCGGCCCTGCTCTTAAAAGGCATCCTTTACACCAATATTTTCTTGTTCATTATCAGCCTGATCTACAGCGGCAGGGATATGGGCATGAGCATCAACCCCTTTTTTGCACTGACCCCGTCCATAGATGTGCTCAATTTCCTCGGAGCTTCGGGCACAATTCCCATTGACCATTTTCATGCATGGTGGTCCCTGATTACAGCCAACTGGCTCCACGGCAGCCTCCTCCATATTATTTTTAATATGCTGGCCCTTAGAACCGTCGCACCTCTTGTCATCCATGAATTCGGCCTTTACCGGATGTTTTCCATATACACCATCAGCGGGGCAGCAGGCTTTTATCTCTCCTATCTGGGCAATGTTCCCCTGACCATTGGTGCTTCTTCCGGACTGTGCGGCCTTATTGGGGCTCTGCTCTATTTTGGGAAATCCAGGGGAGGGGAATGGGGACAACGGGTTTATAAGCAAACCTCGGGATGGATTATCAGCCTTTTAATCTTCGGTTTTCTTATCCCCAATATCAATAATTGGGGCCATGGCGGTGGGCTATTAGGCGGGATTTTTCTTGGCTGGATTCTGGGATACAATGACAGAAGAAAGGAAGGCAAATCAGACAGCGTGCTGGGCCTTCTCCTGATGCTTCTCACTGCCCTGCTTCTGGTGCGCTCCATTGTCCAGGGATTTTTTCTAATCTTTACCGGATAGACCCTGAGACCGGATAGATAATTTTACACAATTTTTACATTGCTCCCTTGAATTTGAACCGGTTCTACACTATATGACCTCCTATGAAATTTAAGATGAGCAAAATTGCAGTTGTCTCCATGGCAGGTGTCTTTCCCGGGGCCGAGAACACAACCCAATTTATAAAAAATATTCTGGATAAACGCGAGTCTGTCATAACCGTACCGCCGGCAAGATGGGTCGCCCCGGCAAGCACAATGGTCTGTCCTACTCACACACCGGACCGGGCCATTTCAGACAAAGCCGGACTGATCACACACTTTAAGTTTGACCCTGCTGGATTCCTGGTGGATAAAAATCTTCTGGCAAACCTGGACCCGGTTCACCACTTTGCACTCGCAGCAGGCCGAAATGCTTTTGAATCCTGTCATATCACAGAGAATTTAAAAAAACGAACCGGCGTCATCCTGGCCGCCATTGCCCTGCCCACGGACACAGCCTCCATGGTTTCCTGGGAAATCATGTGTGCAACCTCTCCCATCACCTTTTCTCCTGCCGATGCAGCAAGGGCTGCTGCAGTGTCAGCGCCGGCAGCAATTCTGGCCAGGGCCATGGGATTTCACGGCGGCAGTTTTACCCTGGATGCTGCCTGTGCCTCTTCTTTATATGCCATAAAACTTGCCTGCGAACACCTGAGCCTTAAAAAAGCAGACATCATGGTGGCCGGCGGGGTTTCAAGACCGGACCCATTGTACACCCAGGTGGGTTTTACCCAACTTCGGGCATTGTCCCCTTCCGGCTGCTGTGCCCCCTTTGATAAAAATGCAAACGGACTTGTGGTGGGGGAAGGCGCAGGGATCCTGGTGTTAAAACGACTGGAGGATGCCATTGCCTGTCAGGACACCATCCATGCCGTTATCACAGGAACAGGCGCATCCAATGACCTTGAAGGCAACCTGGTGGGACCTGCATCAGAAGGACAAATTCGGGCCATGCAAGCGGCCTATAACCAGGCAGGCATCACCCCGGCAGATATCCAGTACATGGAATGCCACGGTTCGGGTACCCCTGTGGGGGACCAGGTGGAAGCCACCAGTATAAAACACCTGCTGGATCTTTATGACTGTCCGGATAAACTGTTGTCCATCGGGTCCATCAAATCCATGATTGGCCATTTGTTAACAGCCGCCGGGGCTGCCGGCTTCATTAAAACCGTATTGGCCATGGGAAAAGGGTGCCTTCCCCCCTCCTTAAATTTCACGGCCCTCCCGGATAACAGCCCCTTGAACCAAAGCCGTATAAAGGTCCAGACCGACGTGGAAGCCTGGGAACCAGAACGATCTGGAATCCCCCGAAAGGCGGGTATTTCTGCCTTTGGATTCGGCGGTATCAACGCCCATATTCTGGTGGAAGAATTTTTAAAAAAATCCAACCTGCATTTTGTACCCAACGCCATGGAACCAACTAAGTTGGAACCAACTGAGCTGGAACCAACCACCTTTAAAACGGTTCCCTGTGCCATTGTGGGAATGGAAACCCTTTCCAAAAACGCTGAAAATCTGGAATCATTTAAAGATTTGATCTTTGGAAAAACCAACCCCGAAACCGGGAGTCCCGGGTCCCGATGGCGGCATACCCGCCACCTGGCACCAGAGCTTGCTAAAACCCAAACCGCCTTCATGGACAAAATCTGTATAGAACTTGGTGAGTTCCATATCCCCCCCAACCAGCTCGAAGATATTTTGCCCCAGCACCTGGTCATGCTCAAGGCGGCAAAGGGAGCCCTTACAGACGCCGGCATAAGCCCCAGGCCCCTTAAAACCGAGCCCGACCGCATAAAAACAGGGTGTGCCATTGGCATTGAGTTTGATTTTGGGGCCACGGATTTTTTCCTGCGCTGGAAACTTCAGACCCAAGACAAAAATCGATTAAGCAAGGACCTGTTAAACAAAAAACGTTTAGACCAAATCGGTCCGGAACTCGACTTTAACAGAACATTGGGAGCCCTTGGCGGAATTGTAGCATCCAGAATTGCCAGGGAATTCAAACTGGGCGGTCCCTGCTTCACCCTTTCCGCAGGCGCGGCTTCGGGCATAAAAACCCTTGAGACCGCTGTCCATTCCCTTTGTACCCATGAAACTGACACCTTTCTATGCGGATGTGTGGACCTGGCAGGTGATATTCGTGAATTTACCCTGAACCGAGCGGCAAACCCCACAGGCACTTTCCCGTCGGAAGGCGCCTGTGCCCTGGTCCTAAAACGACTGGACACTGCCATCCGGGACAAAGACAGGATCTATGGTATCATCAAAGGGATCGGAGGATCCGGCGGTGCAACCCTGCCCGGAGAACTCCAGCCGCCTGACAACGCCCTGGCCCATCAATATACTAATTCCCTCGACCGGGCACTAAAAGAAGCCGGCATAAAATTTTCGGACCTGTCT
Organism: Desulfoconvexum algidum; assembly: GCF_055382125.1. Classification (NCBI taxonomy): domain Bacteria; kingdom Pseudomonadati; phylum Thermodesulfobacteriota; class Desulfobacteria; order Desulfobacterales; family Desulfobacteraceae; genus Desulfoconvexum; species Desulfoconvexum algidum. Next base: position 4,079,955 of record NZ_AP042394.1, read on the forward strand.
TTGATAGACACCCACTCCACGGGAATGGGGAATATAGGAACAGCAGAGGCCCAAGCCCTCCATCAAATGGCCTCATCACAGACCAAATCACAACCCCCGATACCCCTTTCTTGTGCCGCTTCAACCATTGGCGACACCAGCGGGGTTGCCAGCCTCTTTTCCATCATAAAAGCATCCCTTTCCCTCTACCACAAAATTTTACCCGGATCTGCCTTGCCCCCAGAATCAAAATTTAACACACTTCATGGATTTACCCGGCCTGAATCCAGCCAAGCCTGGCAGACACAGAAAAAAACAAAAATGGCTGTTGTGGGGTCCATAACCCTGGACGGGGCCTGTGCCCATGCGGTTGTTGAAGAATATCACACAAGGGATCAATCCTTTTCCTTTTTTGACCTGAATGCCCCCCCTGCCCCCAGAGCAAAAAAAGTCCAAAAGCATCTTTCTTTTCAGATTAAAACATCCCGGCCCCCCATAGCAATGGAGATGGATATAAAAACCGCAATGGATAAGACCAGCGCCATCCCTCCAGATCAACAGGGGAAAGCAGGTCAAACAGCGCCGACCCTATCCCTGACAGGCCCAGACCTTTTTGTGGATGCAGTCCGAACCACCGCCAGGACCCATGAACGCTTCCTTGAATTTTCAAGCCGAAATATGGCGCAAATGGAACACCAATTTAAAGCCCTGGTCCAGGCGGCCGCTGGGGTAAGCGGTGACATACCGGCTGGTGCTGGGGGGGACTTTATTAAAGCAACTCTTGGGCAGCCCACTATTGCCCCTCCCATTTCCCCGGCCGCCCCCAGGCAATCCCCCACGGAATCCCCCGGGAAAGCCCCTGTATTTCTGGACCGGGACAAATGCCTGGAATATGCCATTGGAAAGGCAGGAAATGTTTTGGGTCCCGCCTTTGACATTATTGACACCTATCCTGTCCGGGTGAGATTGCCGGCAGAGCCCCTGATGCTGGTGGACCGGATCATGGATATTCAAGGAGAGATGCTCTCCCTCAAACGGGGAAAAATCATCACCCAGCATGATGTACGAGAAAACGCCTGGTATCTTGACGGGGGCCGCGCACCGGTTTCCATTTCCATTGAAGCGGGCCAGGCAGACCTTTTTTTATGCGCCTATCTGGGCATTGACCATGCGGTTAAAGGGAAACGCAGGTACAGGCTTCTGGATGCAAAAGTGACCTTTCACAGACCCCTGCCCGTCCCCAATGAAACCATTGAATACCACATTGAAATTGATCGGTTTTTAAAACAGGGGGATGTCTATCTCTTCTTTTTCCACTACAAGGGATATATTAACAACCAATTGTTTATTTCCATGCGGGACGGGTGTGCCGGTTTTTTCACCCAAGAAGAAGTCAAAAATTCCGGAGGCATTATTCTTAAACAAGAAGATCTCAAAGAGATCCCTCCCAAGAGGACCCTGCCCCCCCTTGTGGCCATGGACAAGACCGCTTTTCCGGCAGCCAAAATACAGGCCCTGGGACAAGGGGATCTTGAAACCGCCTTTGGCAGTCTGTTTAAGGGAATCCGGCTGGGGAAAAACCAATGGCTTCCCCGGGGAAAAATGTCCCTCATCGACCGGGTGATTGAACTGGACCCCCAGGGAGGCCGATTCGGGATGGGCACCATCAGTGCCGAGGCCGACATCCATCCCGATGACTGGTTTTTAACCTGTCATTTCATTGATGACATGGTCATGCCCGGCACCCTTATGTATGAATGCTGTGCCCATACCCTGAGGGTGTTTGTCCAGAGAATGGGCTGGGTCAGCGAGAATATAGCTGTCCACTATGATGTGATCCCTTCGAATGAAAGTGATTTAAAATGCCGGGGACCTGTCACCCGGGAAACCAGGACCGTAAGGTATACGATAGAAATCAAGGAGATGGGATATTCTCCCGAGCCCTATGTGATCGCCGATGCACATATGTTTTCCGATGATTTACAAATTGTGCTATACAAGGACATGGGAATGAAGCTTTGCAACATTACCCAGGACGATCTTAAGACTTTTTGGAGAAACAGATGAAGTACGCAAATGTATATATTGAATCCTTTGGATATGAGCTGGCACCCCACATTGTCACATCAAGGGAGATAGAAGAACAGCTCAAACCCTTTTTTGATTCAGCCGGTTTTGGACCGGGCCAGCTTGAAGCATTGACCGGTATCAAAGAACGCAGGTTTTGGGACGTGGACCATACCCTGGCAGAGCATGCCGCCACAGCCGGACAAAAGGCCATTGATGAAGCCGGGATCGACCCCAAAGAAATCGGCGCCCTGACCTTTTGCGGGGTGGGCCAGGACGGATTCGAGCCGGCCACCTCCTGTGCCATTGCCGACAAACTGAACCTGGGGCCCGATGCCCATGTGTATGATCTAAAGTCCGCCTGCCTGGGCATGGTCACCGGCATGGTCCATGTGGCCAATGAGATAGAACTTGGCAATATACGAGCAGGCCTTGTGGTTTCCTGTGAAACCGCCAGACAGATTGTGGAGAGTACCATAGACGAAATCAATATTCGAAAGGATATTAATTTTTATCGAGACACCATTGCCACCATGACCGGCGGATCCGGCGCTGCTGCCATCCTCCTCACCGATGGAACCCTTGGTAATCCTGCCACCCAACGCCATGCCCTCAAAGGCGGAGTGGTCCAGAATGCCATCCAGCACCACAAGCTTTGTTATTGGGGCTTTGAAGAAAAGGGAATGCCCACCTCTTCCCGGGTCATCATGCGGACAAAAGCCCAGGAAGTTCTGGAGAACGGAATAGCCCTGGGAATAAAAACCTATAAACGCTTTAAACACGAATTAAATCTCCCAGATGACAAACCCGACAAATTCATCGGTCACCAGGTGGGAGAAGGCCACCATCAATTGCTTTACAATGCGTTAAACATAGACCGGAAAAAAGACTTTGTCACCTTCCCGTTTCTGGGCAACGTAGGCTCGGTCTCCCTGCCCATTACCGCAGCCATTGCCGATGAAAGAGGATTTCTTTTGCCCGGTGATTTTGTTGCCCTGATGGGGATCGGCTCGGGACTAAACTGTTATATGCTGGGTGTGGAATGGTAAAAAAAAAGTTCAACAACAAACAAATTTCGACACGAGGGTTTCAAGATCTCTACCCCTTTGAATCCCATTTTTTAAACATACGGGGTCATGATCTTCACTATGTGGACCAGGGAGAGGGTCCTCTCGTTGTCATGGTCCACGGCAACCCCACCTGGTCCTTTTATTACCGGAACCTGATCACCCATTTATCCAAGCGGTTCCGCACCATTGCCCCGGACCATATCGGCTGCGGATTTTCCGACAAACCAACCCCGAAAAATTATGACTATACCCTGGCCTCAAGAATTAAGGATCTGGATATTCTAATTGAGCACCTTGCCCCCAATGAAAAGATATCCCTCATCGTCCATGACTGGGGCGGCATGATCGGGCTTGCCTGGGCCCTGGATCATTTGGATAGAATTGACAAAATTGTTATCACCAATACCGCAGGGTTTCTTCTTCCCAAGGACAAATCCTTTCCTTTTCGGTTGTGGCTGATCAAATATTTTGGCTGGTTCGGGGTGCCGGCGGTACTGGGGTTGAATGCCTTTGCAAGATGCGCCCTTTATATGGGATCGGAAACAAAACTTTCACCCGCCGTTAAACGAGGGCTGATTGCCCCCTATAATTCATGGAAAAATCGTATTGCCACCCTAAAATTTGTCCAGGACATACCGATAGATAAAAATGACAAAAGCTTTTCCCTTGTAGACCATGTGGACAGACACCTGACAAAATTGAATGAAGAAAAACTTCTCTTCCTCTGGGGGGCAAAGGATTTTGTCTTTGATCTGACATTTTTAAATGAATTCAGACAACGGTTTCCAAAGGCAGACGGCCATGTGTTTCAAGATGCCGGCCATTATCTGTTTGAAGACAAGCCCAAAGAAACCTTGGATCTTATCACCTCCTTTTTAACCTAAAAAGTCATGCCCCTTTTGACTTTTTGAACCAGGTCAGGTAAACACCATCTATGCTTGGATTTGGAAAAAAGAAAAAAAAAGACGCTATCGCTGCTGACGCTGCTATCGCTGCTGAAACTGAAGGAGAAGAAGCCACTGCTGCCCACCCGCCAGAGCCAGCGAAAAAAAATGCCGGGGCAAAAGGCAAGAACCAGGCCCAGGAGAGTGCTGTCGTTGAAGAGGCCCCCCTGGAAAAAAAGAAAAAATTCATCACAAAAAAACTTATTTTTATCTTGTTCATGGTATTAATAGCCATTGGGGCCTCGTCCTTCTTGGTCTACACCCTGTATTTTACCCCAAAAGGCCCAGACAACAGGGTATATCAGGAAATTGCGCTTCCCCATGTAAAACTGCCCCAGGAAATGCTGAAATTCAGTTTTAATCACTTTCCAGATCTCTATGCCGGTCTGGTGGACTTTAATGCTGAGGTCTCTTTGTTTAACGCAGAGATCCAACGTATTGAGGCCATTGCACAAAAATATCCGGAACAAAAAAAAATCACAGACACTGAAAAAAAAGTGTTGGAAAAGGGAAAGAGCACCCTCTTAAAAGAATTTTCAAAACTGGAAAAGCCCATTAAAGAAACCTATGTTCTTTTCCAGGTGGATGAGGCCCAGGGCCGTGCACGAATTAAAGAAAAAAAACAGGAACTAACCGACATGGCCCAGGCCGCTTTAGAAACAGCCCAGGCGCAGACAAAAAAAATCAAAATCCATGCGCCCCAAGCGCCGGAAGGCATCTTCCAGGGAACCTTGTATAAATTAAAAAAGAAATTTCTATGACAAAATTCACCAATATTTCACTGAGGCTTAAACAAACAGCCGAACTTTACCCCTTTAAAAGAGCCGTGGTCTATCCCGACGGACGGGACAAAAGCGGAAGGGTATTATACAGCCAGATCACCTTGAGTCAGTTGGATACGCTTTCCGACAGCCTGGCCTTTGGGCTGGAAAGTATCGGCATTATCCGGGGAACCCGGACTATTTTAATGATCACCCCGGGCATTGAGTTTTTTATTACCATGTTTGCCATGTTCAAGGTGGGAGCGGTTCCGGTTGTGGTGGATCCGGGAATGGGAATTGACCGGATGCTCCAATGCCTTGAGCAGGGCAGGCCCAAGGCATTCATCGGCATTGAACGGGCCCATTTGCTCCGGACCCTGAAACCGCGCTATTTTCAAACCGTCAAACACTGGGTGACCGTGGGCAAACGCTGGTTCTGGGGGGGCTATACCCTTGATCAGCTCATGCTCCCCACCGGGAAAGATTTCCCCAAAGCCCATACCACCTGGGATGAAACAGCCGCCATTGTATTTACCACCGGCTCCACAGGCCCTGCCAAGGGGGTTGTCTACACCCATGGAAATTTTGATGCCCAGATACAACAAATCCAGGCCCATTTTCAAATTGAACCCGATGAAATTGATCTTCCCACCTTTCCCCTGTTTGCCCTGTTTGATCCGGTCTTGGGAATGACAGCTGTGATCCCGGATATGGATCCCACCAAGCCGGCCCGGGTAAATCCGGTTAAAATCATTGAAGCAATTGAAAACCACGGGGTGACCAATATGTTTGCCTCGCCAGCTCTCCTCAACCGGGTGGGAAAATACGGCAAGGAAAACAAAATTAAGCTGCCGTCACTTCGACGGGTGGTATCGGCGGGAGCTCCTGTCAGCCCCGCCAATATTGAACAATTTTCAACCATGCTCGCAGAAGGAACCCAGATCCATACCCCCTACGGGGCCACAGAAGCGGTTCCCATCATATCCATTGGATCCCATGAAATTTTATCGGAGACCAAACACTTAAGTGAACAGGGCTTTGGCATGTGCATTGGTCGGCCCATCGAAAATACTTGCATCAGGCTTTTGAAAATCATGGATGACCCCATCGCCCAAATGAGCGATACCCTGGTGGTACCTGAAAACCAGGTAGGGGAAATAACCGTCCAGGCAAACCTTGTGACCCAACAATATTTTAACAACCGGGAAGAAGACCTTCTGGCCAAAATTCCGGATGCAAACGGCACCGTCTGGCACCGCATGGGGGATCTGGGGTGGCAGGATTCAAAGGGCAGGATCTGGTTCTGCGGCAGGAAAAATCACCGGGTGACCACGGGAAAGGAGACGCTGTTTACCATTCCCGTTGAAGCCATCTTTAACAACCATGAAAAGGTTTTCAGAAGCGCCCTTACCGGGGTTGGCCCCAAAGCCAATCAGATCCCCGTGGTCTTTATTGAACCCAATACAAAAATAGGGGATAAACGCGCCTTTATCCAGGAGCTTCTAACCCTGGCCAACTCCACCCCCCTGACCGCCGGCATCCAGCACATTTTTATCGAACGAGCCTTTCCGGTGGATATCCGTCACAATTCAAAAATATTCAGGGAAAAGCTGGCCATCAAGGCAAAAAAAATGCTCAAGCTTTAAACAACCCAGGGTCGACCCAGGGACAACGGGTCAATTAATCCGGCAAAAGATCATAAAAATAAAGCATGGCATCTGACCGGGTGATGATGCCGATGATTTTATCCTCCTTCATCACGGGGATCCTGCCGATATCATGCTTGATCATGAGCTTGGCTGCTTCAACAGCGCTTTTCTCATGGGAAATGGTCACAAGCTTTCGACTCATAAAGGCCTTGACGGGCGACTGCATCTGATTTGACTTTCTGATTTTTTTAAAATCCCGCCGGGAAATTACCCCCACCAGGTTTTCCTCCTTGTCCACCACGGGCATGCCGGTACAGCCCATTTCCCTCAGCAGCATGGCCACCTCTTCCACCGGGGTATTCGGGTCCACCGTGACCACTGGATAGGACATAATATCAGACAACTTGACCGAGGAATACTGGTTGCCGTTAACAAGTTCTACGATCATCTCCTTGATGGTGTCAGGATTGACGCCCTTTAACAATGCCGATCCTGCCCCGGGATGTCCCCCGCCTCCCATGCTTCGCATGAGCACGCCGATATTGATTTCATCCACGCCGCTTCGGCCGATGACCATGCATTTATCTTGTTCCGTATCCTGAAAAATACCAAAGGCCACATCCACGTTCACGATTTCCCGGTACATTTGCACCACCATGGCCAGATTCTGGATCCGGCCACTGATAACCAACTGGGATAAGCTAAAGGAAAACCCGCCCAATTGTGTCCGTTCCGCCTTTTGAACCATTTCAAAAAGAATGTCTTTCTGGCGTTTGCTGTAGGCAGATTTTAAAAAGGTGGCCAGAATATTCAAGTCTGCCTTCCGGTCCAGCAAAAAACCTGCAGCATAGGCATCTTCCGGCAGGGTGGAGGGAAAGGACAGGTTGCCGGTATCCTCATAAAGGCCCATCAGAAAAAGCGTCGCCTGGATGGGAGTTACCAGTTTTCGTTGTTTTTCTATCTCCTGAATCAGCATGGTAACCGTTGCTCCTATCTCCCTGATAGTCTTCTGGTCGGTCTCCATGTTCCCATTGAGATGATGATCCCAGACAATGATCTCAAGGTTTTGTTTTTCCCTCAAAACTCCCATCCGCCGGTCAAGACGCTCCCATGTATGGGTATCCACAACAATGAGGGTCTCCACGTCATCATAATCAATTTCAGCTGGAGAATAGAAATCAAATAAATCCTTGTGAATGGATAAGAACGTCTTGAGATTGGCATTGATTGAACCGGGCAGCACAGGTTTTGCCTCGGGATACAAAAGCTTGGCCGCAACAAGGCTTGCCAGGGCATCAAAGTCAGAACCTTTGTGGGTGGTGATAATTTTCATATTTCCTCATTGGTTAGGATCATTGATAATCCTCCTGTATTATACCTGTGAAGCCGGGCAAATCAATTTTTGTTCAACCGTTTCATGGCATAGGCTAGGCTTGTCTGCATTCTGATAATTGACTTGGCCAGCATTCCAATCTCGTCCTTGGATTTGATATCGATCTTGACATCAAACTGTCCGAGACTCATCCGGGTTGCGGCATCTGACATTATAAGAATCGGCCGGCTGATCCCCCTGGCAGCAAACCAGGCAATAACGGTTACAATCCCCAGGGTAAAAGCTAAAACCCAAAAGATATATTCCTGAAATTTTTTCAAGGTTGTATAGGCCTCGCTTTTTCCCTGCTGAACAACGAGGCTCCATCCCATTGCATTTTTCTTGAAAGCGGCAAGATTATGTTCCCCTGCCGTGTCCACAAATTCTCCGAAACCGAATTCTTTCCCTTTAGTTAATGAAAAAACCGGATGGTCGGAAAGAATTTTTTCTTCTAACACATATGCCTTGACCTGGTGGGCAATCACCTTATTCTTTTCGTCAACAAGAAAGGCAAATCCGGTTTTGCCCTTTGTCCATCTTGCAACTGATTTTGAAATGACCTCGGTGGTCATTGCGGCTGCGAGCACACCGACCACTTCTCCCCCTTTCATGATGGGCACCGCCATCACCAACGCAGGTTTCTTGGAGGTTTTTCCGATCAGTGTCTGCCAGGAAAACGCCTTGCCATTTTTTATATCCATGAAATATTTTCTGTCCGAGTAATCCTTCAAGGCTTTCCCATCATTCCTTGCGGTGTTTATCCCATTTTTATCAAGGGTAAAGACAAGATACATCCACGGGTATTGTTCGTGTATTGTTCTCAAGGTCGTTGTCTGTTCGTCTGTATCCAGAGAGGTGATCGGGGCAAGTTTGGAAGCAGTTTCCAGCATTCGTTTATTTTTGTCCACCCACTCGTCAATATGGTCCGAAAGACCGGAGGTGGCCTGCTGCATTAGAACTTGGGTATTTGTTTTTACCCTATTACCGGTTTCAATGTAAGTTGCCACGAAAAACAATCCCACCGGCACAAGGCTGACAAAAAGCATGAGAAGAATGCTCTTGTGGTAAAGTCCGAACTTAATACGATCTTTCCCTTCCTTTTCCATTGATACAGATATGTCCTTAGAATACTCAATGCTTTCATAACTTTGGACCGGTTTTTCCGCGATAAACAATGTGTCGCAGGCACGGCATTTAAATTGCAACGTTTTTTGTGTGAATGTTTTTTCATCAACGGTGTATTCTTTTCCACAATTCGTGCAGGTAACAATCATAAAAACCCCATGTTAGATTAATTCTCAGGTTCGCAACAACCGGTTTTTTACCTCATTGTTGAATTCAATTTTCTGGTTTATATCCGAAATTTCATCGGTTATTTTGAAAAGCAGTTTTCCCAGGTCCTCTTCCGGTATTTGTTTATCCCTGATGTTCATATCCGAAAGGATATCGGCCATGATGATAGTTGCGATGGGACCGACATGATAGGTAAGGATCACTATGAGTTCTTGCAGAAAATCGGGACTGTATCGCCGTATTATTTGTTTAACAACGGGTATAATGAGGCCCATTTTATAAAATTTTGATATATGCCTTTTAAAATCATCCAAATCCATGCCCGATTCACGGGCTATCAACCCTATTTCCTTGTTCTCGTCAATCAGGGATAGCAGGCGAAATTCTTGTGAAGAAAGGGTGATATCTCCATCAATATTCAAGCCCGCTTTTTTAAAATATTTAAATTTGGCCATTCAGATTTCCATCCGCCTATTAAATGTGGGTCATATATTCACGGGAATACCAATAAACGGCATCACAAAAAATAATGATATTATATTGCCATTTTTTATCCGGCGTTGCAACCCTTCCCATGATCATGTTGGCCATTTCCTTGATACATATTCTAATTATAGAAAGCAATAAGAGTGCCAGGTTCGATTGCGCCGATATAACGCCAATTTTTTAATTCAATGGCGGTTTTGTAACAAAAATTGTTTAATTTGTAACAAAAATTGAATTTGAGGCTATGATTATGATAAATGCAATGCCAAACAATTAATCCTAATCAAAAGCTGGTATCATAATAAGATGAATGATAAACAAACCATGGATTGATTAATTATTAGCTTTATACAAAAGAAAAAAATGACATACTTATTTTTAGCCATAGCAATTATTGCAGAAGTCACTGCAACAAGTGCATTAAAGGCATCTGATGAATTTACTGAAATAATACCAACCATGATTGTTATTGTTGGATATGGCGCAGCATTTTATTTTATGACGCTTGTCCTCAGAGTTTTACCAATAGGCATTACATATGCAATTTGGTCTGGTCTCGGCATTGTATTGGTCACGGTGGTTGGTTTTCTATTTTACAAACAAGCCCTGAATATTCCCACAATTATAGGTATCGGATTAATTATTTCGGGTGTGGTTGTAATAAATATTTTTTCTACGGCTATTAATCATTAAGAGCGGAAACGCAGCCCTTAGAATTTCGTTTTGAAAGCCATTGAAGTTAGCAAAATCAGTGAGGATACAATTAAAAAGCCGAATCCAGGATCAAAAATGGTCCTGGATTTTTAGTGTGGGGACCTTTAATTTCAGAAACAAAAAAGGCTCTTGAAGAAATCTCCAAGAGCCTTGTAAGTGTTTTGGTAGCGGGGGAAGGATTTGAACCAACGACCTTCGGGTTATGAGCCCGACGAGCTACCAGACTGCTCCACCCCGCAACAACGAAACGCAATATAGGGGAAAACACATTTCAAGTCAAGGGTTTTTATTCCCTTGACTTAAAATGTGTTATAATTTTAGCCCTTCCACACTAAGAACCAATTGATTTTATATGTTTTTTTTAATTTCAACGACCCAAAAAAAAAGATGACGCCAGAAAAGATGAAGGGTCCGAGCATGAAGCGGACCCTTCAAGTAAAGGAACTAATCTGTAAGAACAGCGGAGGTGCCCCAAAATAAAAATTAAAGGACTCTATTTTTACATCATGCTCATTTGGAACCACATTCAACAGCCAATATAAATTGGGGGAACCCTTAGGTGGCAAAAAAAGCAAATGAATAACAAGGCCAGCTATGGTTAACGTAATTTGAGGGGATTTCCCATTGGGATAACTCCTGAATAAAAGTTAATGTCAAACAAGACGAAACGCTCTTTTTCTGGTGTCTGCATAAAAACAATAACAATCAGGGAATGTGCGAATGTAAATAGAAACTCAGCTGTTTTTTTTGGATTCAAATATTCGTATCAATTTAAAGAGGCGAAGTCAATCAGGGAAATCCTTAATCTTTAACTTTTTTCAAACCATCCGGATACAGACACTTACACTTACCACTGGAAACTTCATTTTTTTTACGACAATCCTTCAAAAAAAACTTTCTACACGTATAGAAACGTCGTTTCCCCGATTCAAACAAGACAGGTCTTTGCCTCAATGATAACCAGGTCTCCGATTACCAGAGCCCGGATTTGTCTAAATTGACCAGATCAAAATTAATCCAATAGAGAGGTGAGCATGATTTTGAGTTCAGCATAATTGTGGGTAACAGGTATATCCGGAAAATCAGTCAGGCAAGAGGGGGGCGGACAAAAGAAAAATCCATGGTCTGCCGCCTGGATCATACCAATATCGTTATAGGAATCCCCAAAGGCTATAACCTGGTAGTTCAATGCCTTTAATGCATTGACTGCCCGGGCTTTCTGGTTGTCAATCCGAAGATTGTAGCCAATGATATTGCCGGCCGCATCAATGGTAAGATTGTGGCACAGCAGGGCAGGAAACCCAAGTTTTGCCATCAAGGGTTTGGCAAACTCCTCAAAGGTGTCTGACAGGATAATAATCTGGGTGCGGCTTCGGATCCAATCCAGCATTTGTTTTGCACCGTCCAGGGGCTCTAAGGTGGATATCACGTCACTGATATCTTCAATTCCCAGTTTATTTTCCTTGAGTATGGACAATCGTTTGGTCATCAGCACATCATAATCACTGATATCCCTGGTGGTAAGTTTCAATTCCTCTATTCCGGTTTCCAAGGCAACATTGACCCATATTTCAGGTAAAAACACCCCTTCCAGATCTGCTACAAGTATTTTCATGGCCTCACTCCTGATATTATTCTTTCCAAATTCTATTCTTTAGGGTCTATACATCTTCTTCAATTCGAATGACCACAGAGTCTCCCACCACAGAATCTGTGGCAGCAATTTGCGTCAATGCCTCCTGAACCCATTCTTCCTTTGCCATATGGGTAATCATGACCACGGGCACCTTTCCATTGCTTTGCCGGCCCTTCTGGTGGACCGATTTAATGCTGATATTGTTGGCTCCCAGAATGCCCGAAATTTTTGACAACACCCCGGGATGATCCTGGGCCTCAAACCGCAGATAATATCTTGTTTGCAATTCTTTCATGGGCAGAATGGGAATAATCTTAATATTATCTTGGAGATACCCCAGTATGGGCACCCGACGGTTGGTATTGGAAATAATATTTCTGGCGATATCGGCTATATCACTTAATACGGCACTGGCGGTTGGCATCATGCCGGCCCCGTGGCCATAGAGCATGGTCTTGCCCGTGGCATCGGCATCAATGGCAATGGCATTCATGGAATGGTCCACATGGGACAGGGGGTTGGCATGGGGAATCATGGTGGGATGCACACGGGCTTCCACATAGTCTCCTTGGACCTTGCCGATGGCAAGCAGTTTAATGGTATACCCAAACGACCGGGCAAACTCAATGTCCACCGGCGTAATATTCCGGATGCCTTCCACATGGATATCCTTTAAATTGATCTCCATGCCGTGGGCCAGGGAATTTAAGATGGCCAGCTTATGGGCGGTGTCATGGCCATCCACGTCCAAGGAGGGCTCGGCTTCAGCAAAGCCTAACTTTTGGGCATCCTTCAGGGCATCTTCAAACGAGGACCCATCCTGGGATATTTTGGTCAATATATAATTGCAGGTGCCGTTTAGAATGGCAGACATGGATAAAATCGAATTGGCCACAAGGGATTCCCGAAGGGATTTAATAATGGGCATACACCCGCCGCAGCTGGCTTCAAAGGCAAGATCCACCTGGTTTTCCCGGGCTGTTTTCACAAGCTCATTACCATGACCTGCCAGAAGAGCTTTATTGGCAGTTACCACATGCTTGCCGTTTTCAAGGGCCTTGAGGGTAAATTGTTTGGCAATGGTATCCCCGCCGACAAGTTCCACAACAATGTCAATCTCAGGATCATTAATAAGCGCCATGGCGTCGTTCACAAGAACAGTATTGCCCAGATCAACGCCTCTATCGGTTACTATATCAATATCAGCAATGGTTTTAAGGGTTAAAGAGGCCCCGGTCCTGGCTTCCAGCAATTCTTTTTTTTGGACGAGCAAAGTTGCAACGCCAGCTCCCACAACTCCATACCCTATAATTCCAATATTGATTGTTTTCATTGCGCTAAATTCTCCGAAATATGTCTGATTTTAAATTTGCCTTTAAATCTGCATTGATACAATATAAACTGGTTCCTGTCAAAAAGCTTTTGACTTTTTGACCCAATATGTTTAGTATCAAAGGGTTTTAAAAACTTAATAAATCTTAATAGATCTTATCCAAAGAATGTGATTTCAAAGGTGATTTCAAATGAACGATTCCTTGACATATGCGGATTCCGGCGTGGACATAGAGAAAGCAAACCAGCTGGTTAATCGAATAAAATCAATTGCAAAATCCACACCCCGATCCGGTGTAATGGGAGAAATTGGTGGTTTTGGCGGTCTTTTTTCCCTAAACCTCGCCAATATTTCAAACCCGGTACTGGTCAGTGCCACCGACGGTGTGGGGACCAAACTCAAAATTGCCTTGCAAATGGATAAACACGATACCATTGGCATTGACCTTGTGGCCATGTGTGTCAACGACATCATTGTCCAGGGCGCCAAACCTTTATTTTTCCTGGATTATCTTTCCATGGGAGTCCTTGACACTGCAGTTGCGGAAAAAATCCTATTGGGGATTGCAGAAGGCTGTAATCAGGCCGGATGTGCCTTGATCGGTGGTGAAACCGCTGAAATGCCGGGGATGTACCAAGGCGGAGAATATGATCTGGCTGGATTTTCTGTAGGGCTTGTGGACAATACTAAAATCATTGACGGTTCCTATATTCGGCCGGGCCATAAACTCATCGGCATTGCCGCAAGTGGTGTCCATTCCAATGGATTTTCCCTGGTTCGAAAAATATTTTTTGATAAATGCAAATACAATGTCAATACCCATATACCAGAGTTTGGCACCACCCTGGGTGAAGAGCTTTTAAAACCCACCATTATCTATGTATCCAGCATCTTGAGCATGCTCCGGGACCTGCCGATCCATGGACTTGTCCATATCACCGGCGGTGGAATTGATGAAAATATTATCCGGGTCATACCCGATTCGTGCAAAGCCATTGTTCATAAAGATGCCTGGGAGATTCCGCCGGTATTCCAACTTCTGCAAAAAGAAGGCAGCGTATCAGACACGGAGATGCAAAGAACCTTCAACAACGGAATCGGCATGGTGGTAGTGGTCCCTGAAAAATCAGTTGAAGAGACCATGGACCGACTGTCGGCCCTGGGTGAAAAGGCCTATTTTATCGGTGAAATCACCACCAGAGAAAACAACGAACAACAGACCCAATGGGTCTGATCTTCAGTTAATCTTATATGATCATTCTCGGGATTGAATCCTCCTGCGATGAAACGGCGGCAGCACTGGTGCAAAATGGCACCAACGTCCTGTCCTCAATCATTGCTTCCCAGATAGATACCCATTGCAAATTCGGTGGGGTTGTACCGGAACTGGCTTCCCGCATGCACGCAGAAGCCATTGTTCCCGTGGTCGCTGACGCCGTGGAAAAAGCCGGCATCAAACTTGCCGATATTGACGGAGTTGCAGCCACAAGGGGCCCCGGGCTTATTGGTGCCCTTTTGGTGGGATTTTCATTTGCCAAGGCCTTTGCCTGGGCCAGACGACTCCCCCTGGCAGGGGTCAACCACCTCGAGGCCCACATTTATTCTTTGCTGTTAATGCAGACGCCTCCCACATTTCCCTTCATTGCCCTGGTTGTTTCAGGGGGACACACCAATATTTACCATGTCACCTCCCCCCACACATTTGAACTCATGGGTCAGACACGGGATGATGCAGCCGGAGAAGCCTTTGACAAGGTTTCAAAAATGATGGGACTGGGATACCCCGGAGGCCCTATCATTGAAACCCTGGCCAAAGGAATGGACCCAGACGCCATTAAATTCCCCAGGAGCCTGCTGGATAAAAAAGGGTTTGACTTCAGCTTCAGCGGCTTAAAATCCTCTGTGGCACGATATCTTCATGATCATAAAATTGTAAATCATGAGGATAAAGCCCAGGTTGCCGCCTCTTTCCAGGCAGCCGTCATTGATGTATTGAGTACCAAACTTTTGAATGCCGCCAGGTTTAAAGGCTGCAAGCGCATTGGTATTTCCGGGGGGGTTTCCGCCAACCAAACCTTTGCCACAAAATTATCACAACGAGCTGCCAAACAAGGCATTCAAATCTTTGCCCCCCCGGTAAGTCTCTGCGGTGACAATGCCGCCATGATTGCGGCCCGGGGAACGACCATGATTGAGCAAGGCCATACCTGTAATCTTGACCATGACGTGTTTTCCAGAACCCATTAAACCTGCAAATATTTCTTTTTAACCCCCAGGATTCTGTCCATGGAGGCTTCGCCCAAGGCAAACAATTGCGGATTGCTCTCCAGAAGATGACAGATCTGCTCCCATGCAATCTCGATATTGGGGCCCTTGTGACAGATCAGGGCAAGATCGATCCCGGCTGCCATCACCTGGCGGATACAGGTTTTCATGTCATGCTGTATGGCCTTCATATCCAGGTCATCTGTCAAAACCAGGCCCCCATATCCCAATTGCTCCCTTAGCAGTTCTCCTGCAATATAAGGAGACAGGCTTGCCGGCCAGGTGTCATCTAATTGGGGATAAAAAATATGGGAAAGCATGATCCCTGAGACATCTGCATCCCTGGCAGCCTCAAATGGTTTCATGTCCGAAGACCTCAGGGTGTCAAGATCTATATCCAGCCGGGGCAAAAAAAAGTGGGAATCCTTTCTGGTCCTACCGATGCCGGGGAAATGTTTTGCCACGGCCATGATTTTTTTATCTTGGAGGGTTTTGATCACGCAGGTGCCAAGTTTCGACACGGCAGCGGCATTCCCTTTAAAAGCCCTTTCTTGCATGATGCTGCCCCCCCCGACAGGGGCAATATCCATCACTGGGGCCATGTTCATGTTGATGCCGGCCTGGGATAATTCCCGGGCTGTCAGCCGTGCAAAATACTCGGCATCCGACTCTGTATGGATATGGGGATTGCCGGCAAACTCGGTAAAGGGATGCTTTAATCTTGCCACCACCCCGCCCTCCTGGTCAATGGCAATAAAAAGGGGCGGCTGGCCTGCGTCGGCTGCACAGGCCTGGGCATCTGAACAAAGCTGTGTGAGCTGGTCCGGCGACTCAATATTGGGTTTAAACAAAATAATACCCCCCGCCTTGAGCTCCCTGATAAGAAATTTTAACTCCGGGTTCAAGGCAGTACCATCAAAGCCCAGCATGAGTCGCTGGCCAGCCATCCCTTTAATAACAGGGTCAATCATGGGGTCAGATTTGCCAGTGCCGCTTCCAATTTTTTTGTTACCTCCTGGGACAGGCTACCGGCCTGTTCAAGGGATGCGGCGACTTCTGTCAACCCGGCGTCTCGCGCCTTCCCGGCCCAGGACAAAAAATTATCCTTGTGACTGTCATTGTGCGCAATCCAATGGGAGAACAAGGTATTAAGCTTCTGTTCCAGGGTCATTTCCTTGACCGGATCATGGGCGTGATCGTGGCTGTGATCGTGGCTGTGATCGTGATCGTGATCGTGATCGTGGCTGTGATCGTGATCGTGGCTGTGGCCGTGATCATGGGTGTGGCCGTGATCATGGGTATGTGAATGTTCTTGACCAGTGGAATGGTCATCGTGATCGTGTGTCATAAAAGGGCTCCATTCAAATATTGTTTCAGACTCAGCAATTCGGGTGTATAATCATAAACCGGTTGCCATTGTCTGAATGCATTGATTTCAATTCCATTATAAATAATGGATACAGGTCTGTCAGCCGATACCACCACCACAATAATGCGGCGGTTGGCAGCGGAAAATCTCAGGGCGGAGTTGTACCTTGCCCCCCTGGCCATATTTTCCCAGGTGACGGTATTCCCGTCCAGAAGACAACCGAACCCGTGAATTCGGGCATCGGAGGTCAAATGGATCGCTCCGTCTATCCGTAGCAAGGAGCAGACCAGGTCGATATTTTGGGGTTCCAATAGACTGATGGGCGGCTCCAGCACATGACCGGACAACCGAAGGGGAGTGATGTTCAAATCAATAACCAGGGTACAGCCATGTCGAGCATGCCCGGCCTTGTGAACCAAATGGGAAACCACCCTGAACAGTGAGGTAGAGGCTTGTGTTTCCATATTTGAATCCAGCAACAATTCCTCTAATTCCACCAGCTTTGCCTCCCGTGTCGTGGAATGAAAACTGCCGTCAAAAAAAGAAGCAATTTTTTCATTGCCCATTCGCAAAAAACCGTAATCCCCTTTGAACACTGCAGCAATGGCAGATTCCGGCACCGGGCTGTCGGTAATCCCAATAATGGTTTTACCGTCGGATACCAGTTTTCTATTTGATCGTTCAACTGCCACCAATAATTTTCTAATGTGTTTCACATTGGAAACCATGGGGCGCTCGTGTTTCTGGATTTTGATTAAAAAAGACAGCTGGGCAATTTTCCGGGGATCTGCAAAAAACAATACGCCCCTGGCCCATGCACCTTCTTCCCTTGTTTTTGAAATATTCAATATATTGTTGAGCATGGGGGGAATTTGTATAACATAGTCAACTTCCAGAAATTTATCCCACACATCCACAATATGATCGGCAACCGCCTGGAGGGAATAGTTTTTCAAAACATAGTCAGAGGAATTAATGGGAGCATTTGGTGTGTTGTAGTCGTGAACAAGAAGAGAGGACGCCTGTTCCAACCACCGTTCCGTGGGACAAATGGAACACATATCCGGGTGATGCTCGGTAAACCACATCTGGTAAAAAAAATCGCTGGTGCTTCCTCCGTAGGCGATCAGGCCGGACAACTCCAAGTCATTTTCCAGAATCAGAAAATTTTGGGGCTGGGATAAAATATTCTCTTTTATCCTGGAACGCCATTGATCGCCATTGGCAAAAAAAATATCCTCCAGCTTTGATTCGTGGCCCCGCAGCAAGCCCTGGGGATCAAAAATCGACACGGAATCATCGGGCGAAGCAGCAAAAATCAAGGCAACACGGGTGGGTCCTGAATACTTAGAAAGCCCTTCTGTTACGCCGTTAAGAATATTATCAATACACAATTTTTTATAGGAAGCATCATTCATTCTTTTATTAACCGATCCTGTTCGTTAATTCATGATCTGTTGATACCCTTGTTCCACGAACTTTGGCAAGTTTTTTTTATAAATTTAATTGTGTAAGTATTGTAAAATCGCACGAGGATTGCTATTGAAACAAAAAATAAGAATAAAACTTAAGAGGTAATATAAAACATGAAAAAACTCAACATTAGCTTATGGATGATCGCAATTCTTTTTTTATCTATCCCCACCTATTCCCAAGCAAGGACAGGCTATGTTTCCGATATGCTCATTTTAACCTTCCGGCAAGGTCCTGGAACCTCTTTTTCAGTATTACAAACCCTGAAAAGCAATACCCCTTTAAAAATTATAGAAGAAGACAAGGGCTATTTCAAAGTTGCACTCGCATCAGGAGAAACCGGGTGGGTTGACAAGCAGTTTATTGTGTTTGAAACGCCTAAAACCCAAATTATTCAACAATTAAATCAAGAGAAAGCGGCTCTGGAGACCAAGTTTGAAACCGTTTCCAGCTCCCTTGATCAACTCAAGACACAACTTGCAGCCCAGGAATCTGACCAAGGGGAAAAAGTCACGGTTCTTGAAGCCAACCTTAAAGAGGCCGCGGATAAAACCAGGGTCCTTTTGACCCAATTAAAGGAAAGCCAAACCAATTACAGCACCCTCCAGGCGCAATCCCAAAATGTTATAGAGGTGGTGGAAAAAAACAAAGGGTTTGAAAAACAAAATATCACTCTCGCCAATAAACTTGCTCAATTGGAAAAAGAGACCAACCATATGTTCAGGACCGGAATGATTAAATGGTTCCTGGCAGGGGTAGGCGTCCTTTTACTGGGGTGGATTATCGGCCAGAGCATTTCTTCAAAGAAAAAGAGAAGCGGCTCTCTTCTGGGTTAAGGATTGCCCCCTCTTTTTTATCCGTCAAAAAAAATGGAATGCAAGGCCTGGATTGTTCTGTCCAGGCTTCGTTCCTGCACCAAAAAATACAATGCTGCATTGGATGTGCCAAAGGAAATCATCTCAATATTGACATTGGCGTTGGAAACTGCTGTAAAGCATTTGGCGGCAATCCCCCGATTTTGATGGAGCCCTTCTCCCACGATGCTCACCAGGGCCACGTCGGAAACAACAGTTGTTTTCCGATAGGGGGATGGTTCAATTCCCTGAATACTCGTATGCCCTTTTTTAATATCCTTTCTGGATAATAACAGGCTGATACAGGTCTGGGAGGTAACAACGGATTTGATATTAATGCCGGCCGTGGCAAGATTTTCGGTAATCTGGGATAAAATACCATGTCGGGCGCCTACCCCGGATGCATGTATTTTCAACACGGCCACGTCCCTTGTGTAGGAAACACTTTTCACAATGGTGGGAGTGGTGATGCCTGTTTGAGTAATCAGGCTTCCCAGAGCATCCGGGTCATAGGTGTTTTTTATGGCAATATTAATGCCTGCTTTCCGAACAGGCTCAACGGTCCTGGGATGCAGAATACCTGCCCCGGTATAGGCAAGCTCTGCCGCCTCTTCATAGGTCAGTTCAGGGATTAATTTACACTGGGGAATATTGTCTGGATCCGCTGTCATAAACCCTTGGGTGTCCTTCCATATTTCCAGCACACTGGCCCCTGCTGCTGCCGCAACAACGGCTGCAGAATAATCAGACCCGCCCCTGCCAAAAGTTGTAATGTCTCCCTTTTCACTGACACCGTAAAACCCGGGAACAAACACTATTTTTTGGGGCTCGTAATGACGGGCCATCCAAGCACTCAGATTTTTATGGGTCTTGTCCATGACCACCGATGCATCCGTGAACTTGCCGTCGGAAATGATCCCCAACTCTTCGGGCAGAACAAAGCTGCTGTCAATGCCCCGGCAAACAAGTGCTTTTGCCATGATAATCGCACAGATCCGTTCCCCAAACGTAGCGATCATATCCTGCATTCTGGGAGTGGCTTCCCGGGTAAAATTAATCCCATAGTAATACCGTTCCAGTTTTTTATAAACATCACCTAAACTTTTGGACAATTGTTTTTTAGGGATCTCTTCCTGGATGAGTTTTTTTATAATATGGTTGTGCCGGGTTCTCAGGGTGTTGATAATCAGCGGGATATTTTCTTCCGATTCAAGGGCTCGATCAATGCCTGAAATCAGAATATCGGTTACCCCGTAAAAAGCGGAAAGGACAAAAACATCCCCTTTTCCCCTTTTGGCAATCAATTCAATAATAAGGTTTGCAGCCGGACCGTCTTTGAGACAGCCGCCGCCAATTTTTATAACTTTCATGGGCGGCAACCTAACATAAAACCAGGTGCAGTTTCAAGGGATTACCCCTGGGAGAGAGTGCTTGACTCCAAATATTTCACAAAAAATCCAATTCAAGTGAATGAACAACGTTTATTTATTTTATTTTTTCCTTGACAGAAACTAGGGTTTCCTTCTATCAAGATCACGAAGTATCTCTTTTAATCATAAACAGCAGCAAAGGAGATGGTCTTGTCTGATCAAAGCATTTATTCAAAAAAAATCTGGTTTGGTTCCTATGAACAGGGAATCAAGGAAACAATTGAATTCAACGATGTCCTGGTTCCTCAGTACCTTGAAGAATCCACAAAAAATTTCCCTGATAACCCAGCCCTGATTTTCCAGGGATATACCCTTAGTTTCACGGAACTCAGTGAAATGGTGGCACGATTTGCTGCTGCACTCAAAAGTTTTGGGATACAAAAAGGGGACAGTGTCGCCATCCTGCTTCCCAATGTAATTCCCTGTGTCGTGGCCTATTATGCAACCCTGAAAATAGGCGGGATCGTTGTGCTCAACAATCCGCTCTATTCGGACAGGGAACTTGAGCATCAGTTCACAGACTCAGACTCAAAGTTTTTGATCACCCTTGATTTATTGGCCAACCGCATGGTGAAACTGCGGCAAAAAACCAACATACAAACCATTGTCTACACCTCCATCGGAGACTACCTTCCCTTTGTTAAACGATTGCTCTTCCCCCTGGTTGCCAAAAAAAAGGGGTTGGCCGCCGATGTCACCCCTGCAAAAAATCTGTACAAATTTAAGGATATCCTTGCCAAAAATGCACCGGATTACACCCATGCCGATGTCGGAATAGATGATGTGGCCATGTACCAGTACACCGGCGGCACCACCGGCGTATCCAAGGGGGTGATGCTCACCCACAAAAATATTTCCTACCAGATCCAGCAGTTAGAAGCATGGTTTCCCGGATTTGACAAAGGGGGCGAGATCATGCTGGGTGCTCTTCCTATTTTCCATGTATTCGGCATGTCCGTGTCCATGAATCTTGCCATCCGCATGGGCTGGGCCAATGTTCTGGTCCCCAAACCCCAACCGGAACCCTTGCTTGAATCCATCAGCAAATTCAAGGTTACCTTTGCCCCCCTGGTCCCCACCATGTATATCGGGATGCTGGACCATCCGGATATGGCACACACGGACCTGACCTCTATCAAAGGATGTTTTTCCGGCAGTGCGCCGCTTCCCATAGATGTCATTAATGATTTCCAGGAAAAAACGGGTTCCATTATTGTGGAAGGTTTTGGCTTGACGGAATCAACCCCTGTTACCCATGTCAACCCCTTTAACGGCAATCGAAAACAAGGCAGCATAGGGCTTCCCCTTCCCGATACAGAATGTAAGATCGTGGATATTGAAGACATTACCCGAGAAATGCCCCTGGGAGAACCTGGTGAACTGCTCATGCGCGGTCCCCAGATCATGAAGGGGTATCTTGGCAAACCAGATGAGACCGAAAAGACCATGACCGAGGACGGATTTCTTCGCACCGGTGACGTGGCAACAATGGATGAAGACGGATACTTTTATATTGTTGACCGGATCAAGGATATGATCCTGTCCGGCGGCTACAATGTTTATCCAAGGGACATTGACGAAGTGTTGTTTGAGCACCCGAAAATTTTGGAAGCCTGTGCCATCGGTATCCCCCATCCCAAACGCGGGGAAGCGGTCAAGGCCTTTGTCATTCTAAAAGAAGGCCAGGAGATGACCGCCAAAGAAGTCATTGACTATTGCGAGACGAAGCTTGCCAAGTATAAACTGCCCGTGGAAATTGAATTTCGCCAGGAACTGCCCAAATCAAATGTGGGTAAAGTCCTAAGAAAAGATTTACGGATCCAGGAAGAAGCAAAATAAGGTGAGGCCAAACCCTATACAATAATATCTGCATCGCCATTGTTCTTGCAATGGCTAAAACAAGTTTTTCAGGATGGATCGGTTTTGTTAAGAACTGATCCATTCCTGCTTTTAAGCACTGCCTCACATCTTCCTTCATGGCAAAGGTGTTCATTATCGTTCATTATCGTCTTTTATTAAAGATTCGGGAAATTGTAACTTGATCTATTGATGGTTTAATATTATCCTATAATATTCTAAATGTTCAAAACTTCAAAAAGAAAATCCAAGGAGCCTGCATGACCACACATCATATCAAAGAAACCATGTCATTTCAGAAAAAGGATTACATCATCCATAACATTCAATTACTTGAGGAAAAGGGATTGGCAAAAATCAGTTCCCTCCCCTTTGCCGCAAGGGTGCTGATTGAAAATCTTGCAAGGAATATGGGAGGCACCATTTCCTGGGACGATGTTGTGGGGGCTGCAAAATTTTATGAAACGCGTTCCAATGCTTCAAATCTGGTCGCCTTTTATCCTAGTCGGGTACTGATGCAGGATTTTACAGGGGTTCCGGCTGTGGTTGATTTTGCAGCCATGCGCGATGCCGTCCATTCAGCAGGTCTTGACCCAAAGGGAATAAACCCGCTGGTTCCAGTGGATCTTGTCATTGACCACTCCATCCAGGTGGATCATTTTAAGGAAAAAAATGCTTTTTTTCTCAATGCGAAAAAAGAATATGAGAGAAATGCGGAGCGGTATAAGTTGTTAAAATGGGCCCAGAAAAGCTTTGACAATTTCAGGGTGGTGCCCCCGGAATCGGGTATCTGCCACCAGATCAATCTTGAATACCTGGCAACTGTGGTGACAACCCGAAAAACACCAGAAGGAACCCTGGCCTTTCCCGACACCCTGGTGGGAACCGATTCCCATACCACCATGATCAATGCCCTGGGTGTCCTTGGCTGGGGGGTGGGCGGGATTGAGGCGGAAGCGGTCATGCTCGGCCAGCCCTATTATATGAACCTGCCCCAAATTGTCGGGGTTAATTTTGTGGGCAAACCCAAACAACAGATTACCGCCACAGATATTGCCCTGTATGTGACCAATATCCTGCGCGAAGAGAATGTGGTGGAAAAGATAGTGGAGTATACGGGTGAAGGCCTTAAAAATCTGACCCTAACCGACCGGGCCACCATCTCCAACATGTCTCCGGAATATGGCGCCACATCAGGCTTTTTCCCCGTCGACGAGCAGACCCTTGATTACCTGGTCAAGACCAATCGATCGGAAACCGCGGCCCTGGTGGAAGCCTATTGCAAAACCTGCGGTCTGTTCAACACCCATGACACACTGCCTAATTTTTCCAAAATCATTGAGGTGGATCTGTCGGTCATGGAAACCTCCATTGCCGGCCCCAGTCGCCCCCAGGACAGAATTCCCCTGTCCAAGGTAAAAGAAAAAACCGCGGCCCTTTATCATCTTAAAAATCGCAAAGATATTGAAATTACCCAAAAAGGTCAGGAAGGTCAGGAGAATCAGGAGAATCAGAAAAACAAAACAAAGGTTTTGACCAACGGCAGCGTGGTCATTGCCGCCATCACCTCCTGCACCAACACCTCAAATCCTTATACCATGATCGGGGCCGGGCTTGTGGCCAAAAAAGCGGTTGAATTAGGCTTAAGTATTCCCTGGTATGTAAAAACCTCCCTATCTCCGGGCTCCCGGGTGGTTTTGGATTATCTCAATGGATCCGGACTCATGCGCTATTTTGAGGCCCTGAATTTTAACAATACCGGGTTCGGATGCATGACCTGTATCGGCAACAGCGGCCCTCTGGATCCCTCGATTGAAGAAGCCATTAAAACCAACGGCCTGGATGTCACCTCGGTGTTGTCAGGAAACAGGAACTTTGAAGCCAGAATCCACCAGGAGGTAAAGGGTAATTTTCTTATGTCTCCGCTTTTGGTGGTCATCTATGCCATTGCCGGCAGGATCGACATCGATTTTGAAACCGAGCCCCTAGGATTCTCCAAGGACAACACCCCTATTTTCATGAAGGATATCTGGCCGGATCCCCAGGAGATAAATCAGTTTGTGGAAACTTATGTCCAGGAACGATTTTTCAAAGAACAATACGCCCATATTTTCAAAGGAGACAAACTCTGGCAGGATTTAGAGGTCACAGAAACCACCACCTTCAGCTTTGATCCAGACTCCACCTATATTCGCAAGCCTCCCTTTTTCAAAGACTTCTCTCGGACAATTCCGCCGCTGTCGGATCTAAAAGGGGCCAAGGTCCTGCTGGTGCTGGGAGACTCCGTAACCACCGATCATATCTCCCCTGCAGGGGCTATTCCCGTGGAATATCCAGCCGGCAAATACCTGACGGACAACGGAGTAAAACCCTGGGAGTTTAATTCCTACGGATCCCGAAGGGGAAACCATGAAGTCATGATGCGGGGAACCTTTGCCAATATCCGAATCAAAAACCATCTGGCCAGCAAGACCGGTGGTTTTACCGTTAAATTTCCGGAACAAGCGGAGGGATATGTCTTTGATGCCGCCCAAAAATACCAGGCCCAAAATACCGAGTTAGTAGTCTTTGGCGGCAAAGAGTATGGTACCGGTTCCTCCAGGGACTGGGCAGCCAAGGGCACCTGTCTCCTCGGGGCCAGGGTCGTCATTGCCGAATCCTTTGAAAGAATCCACCGTTCCAATTTAGTGGGCATGGGAGTCTTGCCCCT
This sequence comes from Desulfoconvexum algidum, assembly GCF_055382125.1. Lineage (NCBI taxonomy): Bacteria > Pseudomonadati > Thermodesulfobacteriota > Desulfobacteria > Desulfobacterales > Desulfobacteraceae > Desulfoconvexum > Desulfoconvexum algidum. Next base: position 4,105,217 of record NZ_AP042394.1, read on the forward strand.
GGTTTTTCAGGAAGGAGAGTCCTTTGAGGGGGTTGGCCTTAAAGGGGATGAAACCTTTGAAATAACCGGATTAAATGATATCAAACCCAATGGTCTCCTGACGGTAACCGCGACCAGGAAGAACCAAACAACATCCTTTAAGGTCATTGTTAAACTCAACACAGATATTGAAATTGACTATATTAAAAACAAAGGGATTTTGCACTATGTGCTGAGGAATATGATCTCGGTCTGATCACAAATTTTTGTCCAAAAGGCCCGTCCAAAAGGACTATGTCGGTTCTGCCGTCATAGTCCTTTTTTTCTTTTTTATCCCAGCCCCAACTTGTTTGATTTATATCACATATAACCCAATAGTATTTGTCCGTCATAAACATATTTCAGCGAATGAAAATAATTCATTTCCATTCGCTTAGTTATATTTTTCTGATATAATAAAAGGGTTGTTTTTTGGAGTTTTTAACATTGTTGTGTATTTAAATATTGTTGTAGATTTAACACTAGAACTAAAATTAAGGGAAAATTGTAGTCATGGAAATTAATCATTACGAATTTGAGTACGGTGAGTATGGTCAAACAACAGGTGTCTCTATCAACTTAAGAGGATTTGATGTCCTGCGCTTTAATAATATAAGTAAAGGTACGGCCTTCACCATCGATGAAAGACGCAAACTCAAACTGAGCGGCTATCTGCCGCCACGGGTTAAAACCCTTGAAGAACAGGTCCAATCAAGCTTAGATATTCTTGATCAAAAAGAAACCGATATTGAAAAATTTATATATATCAGAAGTCTCTATGACAGGAATGTGGTTCTTGCCCATGCCGTTATCGCCAGCGATATCCCCAAATTTATGCCCATCATTTATACACCGACGGTGGGGCTTGCCTGCCAGCAGTATTCCTCCATGTTCAGAAAAGCCAACGGGATTCATCTTTACCCGGGCAACATTGACTATGCCGAATATATTCTGAGAAATTACACGGATAAGGACATCGGAATAGCCGTTGTCACCGATAACCAGGGAATCCTTGGCATTGGCGACCAGGGTGCCGGCGGAATTCCCATCTGCCTGGGAAAACTGATGCTGTATACCCAGGGAGCTGGCATTGCCCCCTGGCATTGCCTGCCCATCTCCCTTGACGTGGGAACCGACAACAAAGAATTAATAGATGACCCCAATTACCTGGGCTGGCGCCATGAACGCCTCCTGGGTGACGACTACTATGCATTCATTGAAAAATTTGTGGTGGCTTTTAAAAAAATATTCCCCAAAGCTCTCTGCCAATGGGAGGATTTTTCAAAACAGACCGCCTTTACGGTCCGGGATAAATATCTCAAAGAGGTGATCTCCTTTAACGATGATATCCAGGGAACCGGAGCGGTTGCCCTGGCCGGTATTTTTGCCGCCATGAAGATAAAAAATGAAAAAATGACCGATCAGGTCTATCTGATTAATGGCGCCGGTGCCGGCGGTATCGGTATTGCTCAGCAGATCCAGGTCGAACTCATGGAACAGGGATTGAGTGAAGCCGATGCCATTGCCAGAATCTTCACCCTGGATTCCAAGGGAGTGGTCACCTCTGACCGGGATCTGGAAGACTACAAGCAAAATCTTGCCAAAGATCCCAAAAGCATGGCATGGCTGAAGACCCCGGCGGACAATACCCTGTTAAATACAATTAAAAACGAAAAGGTGACAGTTCTCATCGGTACTTCGGGACAGGGGGGCTGCTTTACCAAAGAAATTGTAATGGCTGTGGGCGAAAACACAGACCAGCCTACAATTTTGCCCCTGAGTAATCCCACCACCAAGGCAGAAGCCCTGCCCAAGGACATTTATGAATGGACCAATGGACGAGCCCTTGTGGCAACCGGTTCTCCCTTTGATCCCGTTGTTCATAATGGGAAAACCTATCGCATCGGCCAGATGAACAATGCCTTTATCTTTCCGGGAGTGGGATTGGGAATCATTGCTTCCGGCGCTTCCGAGGTATTGCCGGTATTCTTTTCAGCCGCAGCCCATGCCATGGCAGAATTTGTCAGTGAAGAAGATCTCAGCAACGGCATCCTGTTTCCTCCCCTGGCTCAGCTAAAGGAAGTCTCCCTTGAGGTGGCAAAACGGGTGGGTGCAGAAGCCATTAAGGCCAATGTCACTGGAAACGGTTGTGCTGTTTCCTCATTCAAGCACAATAATGATGTGGAAAGACTCAATACATTGATTGAAAAAATGCGCTGGACCCCAGAATATAATTAAAGGACCCCAGAGCTACTTTAAAACACAACACGGGCCATTTGGAAAATCTTTTAAATGGCCCGTGCTATTTTCCCTGAAACTTCAAGTTTGCCGGTAATTTTTCAACAAATTTTCGGATATCGTCTCTCACCCGTCGAAAGCAGTCAAGCTGTGCCTCTCTATCGGCACCCTGTTCTTCAAGTTTAGCTGCCATTTTAGGCGGGTCATCAAACCCCACATGAATCACATCACAAGCGGCGGGAAAATAGGGACAGTTCTTATGGGCGTGACCGCAGACTGTGATGACCACATCCAGGTCTACCGCGGCAAACGCATTGACATGCTTTGACTGGTGAAGGGAAATATCCACCCCGGCTTCCGCCATTACGGCCACGGCATCAAGATTGAGGCCGTGAATTTCAACCCCAGCTGAATAAACCTCAATGATATCCGCCTTCAGGGCCCGGGTCCAGCCCTCAGCCATCTGACTCCGGCAGGAATTCCCTGTACACAAGAACAAAATCTTTAATTTTTCTTTCACTATTATCACCCCGGTTAAGATCTTTTTAAAAACACTCTAAACCAAAAACATCATTAACCGATGTCAAAAAGCAGCCGCAACTGATTTGCAGCTACGGCTGCGCACCATCAGGCAACTTGTACAAAAAGCTTTTGTTTTACACCACAGATCGGGCATTTTTCCGGGGCTGCTCCCAACTCAATGTAACCGCAGACCGGGCAGAGATAAAAGTCGCTCACATCCAGGTCAACACCATTTTTAACGGCTTCCAGTGCCTTGGTATATATCTGGGCATGAATAGCTTCCGCCTCAACTGCAAATTTAAACATGGTCTTGGCTTTATGACCTTCGGCAACCGCCTTTTCAACCATTGGCGGGTACATATTGGTAAATTCATCTGTCTCTCCATCAATGGCAGACTGAAGGTTATCTGCAGTTGAAGCAATCATGTCCAGGGCTTTCAAATGTCCTTCGGCATGAATCCGCTCAGCTTCTGCCGTGGTCAAAAACAACTTGGCAATATTTGCAAATCCATCTTTTTTTGCTTTTTTTGCAAACGCTTTGTACTTTTGATTGGCCTGGCTTTCTCCTGCAAAGGCTTCTTTCAGATTGTCGTTGGTTGTTGCCATATTTTTCTCCTTATATAAATGAATAGTATCCCCTGCCAAAAAACGTCCTAGGCCCAATGAAGAAAGCCAACACTCTTGAATATTTTTTAGCAGATTCTTGTGATCAATCTCTTTTTCTGTTTTCCATATAAATTAGGTTATAGCAAAATTAATCCCGCTTCAAAAGTGCCTATTTAATATCTCACTGGAAACCTGAAATTTATAGCCCTGTATATGGCTGCCATAAAGATGATATCGCAATTTTTTATTCATTTTTACATCATTCAAATTTATTGACCCCAATCAGGTATTTGCACGATCCAGAGCCTCTCTGACCTTAATGGCCAAGTCCATTTTGGAAAACGGTTTGTTTAGGAAACAAACACCATCTTCCAGCACTCCCCGATGGGCAATTACATTGGCCGTATAGCCGGACATGAAAAGAATTTTGAGATTAGGGTAAAGGGTTTGCAGTTGTTTGGATAACTCACGGCCATTCATTTCCGGCATAACTACATCCGTTATAACAAGACGAATTTCGTCAACGTATTCTCTGGCTAACCTGATCGCTTTGCCTGGACTGTTCGCAGACAGTACAGAATACCCCAGCTCTTCAAGCATTCTTTTACTGAGCTTCAAGATAGGGCCATCATCCTCGACCAGCAATACCGTCTCACCCCGGCTTAACGGGATTTCTAATGCACCTTTGTTCTGTGCTTCTATTGTCTGGCCTGTATGCTGCGGTAGATAGACTTTGATGGTTGTCCCTTTGTCCGGTTCACTGTATACGTTTATGAACCCGTTGTTCTGTTTGACAATACCATAAACGGTTGCCAGTCCCAGTCCAGTACCCTTGCCGATAGCCTTGGTGGTGAAAAATGGTTCAAAAATCTTGTCCAGGGTTTCTGGCGCCATTCCGCTGCCATCGTCACTTACCGCAAGCAATACATACTTGCCGGGAAAAAAACCTGGGTGGTCGGCGCAATACCCCTCATCGAAACTGATATTTTTTGTTTCGATGGTCACCTTGCCCACGTCGGCAATAGCGTCTCGGGCGTTAACGCAGAGATTTGCCAGGATTTGATCGACCTGGGAGGGGTCAATTTTAACAGGGCAAATTTTCGTTCCGGGTAGCCAGGCGAAATCGATGTCTTCGCCGATCAGCCGCCGAAGCATCTTGAGCATATTTTCAATAATTTCGTTCGGATCGAGCACCTTCGGTGCAATGGTTTGCTTTCGGGCAAAGGCCAACAATTGCCGGGTTATGCTCGTTGAGCGTTTTGCTGCCGTCAAAATTTCCATGAGATCGTCATGTAGAGAATCACTGTCTTCAACCTGCCCCAAAGCCAATTCTGAATAACCGATTATGATACTGGATATATTGTTATAGTCATGAGCGACACCTCCTGCCAGTCTACCGACAGACTCCATTTTTTGCGCCTGAATCAGTTGGGATTGAAGTGCTTCTCGGTCCTTAATTTCCTGTTTGAGTGTATCATTGGCCTTTTGCAATTCAGAGGTGCGCTTATGAATAATTTTTTCGAGATCACGGTTCAGCTCAGTTACTTTTTCCCGCTCAGCAGACAGCATTCGGGCCATGAAAAAATCCTTTCTCGTATAAAACTCAAAGGCGTAGCAGGAAAACATGCCGATGATATTAGCGCTGATAAAAAAAAAGTTATTATTGATCAGAATAGGATACGGAGTCTGGACAATTCCAATGGCAACAATTTCATAAATTACAACGTTCAGCCATCCTGCCAGGGATGCCCAGATGAATCTTGCTTTAACAAATCCATACCCCAGCATTAGGACGAGAATAACCCCTGCATAGTACGAAAATGATGCAGGAGGTGGGGCTACAGCGACCATAACACTGATCCCGCTCCCAGCCAGCAGGATAACAAAAACAATGAATGCCTGGGAGTACTTTTGAAAACCCGACCAGAAAGAAAGAAGTATGCAGACGACGATAATGGGGCACACAACACCGTAACGGATGAACCACAGTATGGCCTTTTTCTCCGGCATCAAAATTGCGTCAAGTATGCCAAAAATAGAATAAAAGAATAAGCCCAGCAGAAAAGCCAATCTTATGTATTTAATTGATTTGGCAGTATAGTCACGCAAAAAATTCTTTTCCAGGTGCGTCCACTCACCCGCAAAGGTCAGATTCAAAGGATTGAGCCTCATTACGGGAAATCCTTCCAGATCATCCTTTTTTACTTGTTTTTTTGTCTGTCTTTCACTCATGCATTTATCTCCGCTTGAAGAATCGAATCATCGCCGATACACAGAATGATCCCGCTCCAAAAAACTGAAGGTTGAATTGGGGCACCATACACAAAATTTGAAAGAAAAAATATGAAAATAATTTCCTGCTAAATATTTTTTATTCCTGAGTCTTTATGGTATAGGGGATGAAATTCTTCTGGAGTCAAGGATTATTACCATCTATAGTCGCAAATAATTCGGTGAAACATATGAAAATTTTTGCAATCATCAAACGTTTAATGTAACATGAAATTAATCCAATACTAAATACGATAAAGGTATCTTTAAAATATTTTTATAAAAAGGGTTTATTCCAGTCTTATCTGTAGATTAAAATCTCCGAATAATTTTTGCAAATGAGGTAGACGTTTTCAATTGGGTTATCTATCGACGTGTTAAAATAAATAGCATTGAAGGAGATCGTGAAATGTTCAATAAGACCGTATCATTTTTAATGATAGGGATATGTTTAATTTTATCCCTGTCAGTCCAGGCGTATGCGAAGGAGAGCAGGACGTTTAGAATACTTGTGTTGAATTCGTATCATAAAGGGTTTCCCTGGGTAGATGGTATTGTTAAAGCTGTGGAATCAGGTCTAAAAGCTGAAAATTTTAATTATGACCTGCAAGTGGCGTATATGGACACAAAGGCAATCAAATACAATGCTGATTTTAAAAAAAAACTCTATGAGTTTTATTCATTTAAATATGACAACCTTAAATTTGATGCCATTATCTGTTCAGATGATCATGCCTTTGATTTTCTTCGGGAATATCATAAAAAACTGTTCCCTGAAACCCCCATCGTATTTTGTGCGGTCAACAATATCAACGCCGCTAATTTGATCGATCATAATTATTTTACCGGGGTACTTGAGACCATGGATCAAGGGGCCATGATCAACCTTGCCTTGAAACTTCATCCGGGAATAAAGAAAATATATTTAATCGCGGACACAACACCTTCGGGAAATTATCGTTGGGAAAAACAAACCGTCCCTTTAATTTCAGTTTACCCGAATATCGAATTTATCCGTATTGACGACAGCTTATCCCTTCCGGAAATTGAAAATAAAATGATCAATCTCCCGAATGATGCAATCTCATTTTATGCTGTTCTTACACGGGATAAAACAGGTCGCTATTTCCCTTTGAAGGAAGCCGTGTCAAGAATTTCAAAGGCAAGCAGACGACCCATATACACTTTTTTGAGCCAAGATTTAAAATATGGATTGATTGGCGGCAATGTATTGGACGGATATCACCAGGGAGAAAAGGCGGTGCATATGGTAATCCGTATTTTGAAAGGAGAAAATATCGCAGATATACCTGTTGATGAGAAGCCCACTTCTCAATTTATGTTCAATTATCCTCAATTGATAAGATATAATATCAATCTGTCCTATTTGCCCGAAGAAAGTTATATTATCAACAAACCCACTTCTTATTATGAACAAAATAAACAGGAAATCTGGATCGTAGCCGGAATATTTTCTTTTTTAGTAACCGTAATTGTAATTTTTGCACTAACCCTCATGCGCATTCGAAAGGCAGAACAGGAACGGCTGGAGAGCGATGAAAAATTGCGACGCCTCTTCGATCACTCTCCCGTCGGGATTTGCACCGTGGATTTGCTTGGCAATTTTGTTACGACAAACCCGGCCTATGAGCAAATGCTTGGTTATTCTAAGGAGGAACTCCAGGATCTATCCTTTTTTGATGTGACCCACCCAGATTATCGCCCAGAGAACAAAGCGCTTTTCCAGAACATGTTTTCCCTGGAATCAACCGGGTTCAAAATCGAAAAAAATTATATCCGCAAAGACGGCGTCCAGATCGACGTGAGCGTACACGCAACAGCGGTTATCGACGATAAGGGAAAAACAAGATTTGGGACCGCATTCGTGGAAGACATCACCCATCGCAAACAGATAGAAAAAGAGTTAAATACCCACCGCGATCATCTGGAAGAAATGGTGAAAGAGCGCACGGAGGCGCTTCAAAAAGTAAATAAGGCGTATCTTACGGCAAACAAAGAACTGAAAGAATTTGCCTATATTGTATCCCATGATCTAAAAGCACCCCTCAGGGCCATCAGCCAACTTACCCACTGGATTTCTGAAGACTATTCCAAGTCATTTGACGATGAGGGTAAAATGCAAATGGAGCTGATCATCAAAAGGGTCCGTCGCATGGATGGGCTTATTGATGGTATCTTGCGGTATTCACGTGTCGGTCGAATTAGAGAAAAAAAAGAACGGCTGGATTTAAACAGTCTTGTCTCTGAAGTGATAGAAACCATTGATCCGCCAAAAAATATCCAGGTGATACTCGAGAACAAGCTGCCTGTGATTTTTAGAGATTCCATACGCATGGAGCAGATTTTTCAAAATCTGATTGAAAATGCGATTAAATATATGGACAAGGATGAGGGTATCATTAAAGTGGGGTGTGAAAGCCGGGAAACGTTATGGGAATTTAATGTGTCTGACAATGGTCCTGGAATCGATAAAAAATACCATGATAAAATATTCCAGATATTTCAAACATTGGCTCCCCGGGATGAACATGAAAGCACTGGAATTGGTTTGACCTTGGTTAAAAAAATCATTGAATTATATGGCGGTTCGATCTGGATAGAGTCAGAGCCAGACCTTGGGACAAGATTTTATTTTTCACTGCCTAAAAAAGGAGAAAAAAATGAAGAGTTCTAAAAGTATACTTTTAGTTGAAGATGATAAGGTTGATGCCATGACAGTGAAACGTGCCTTAAAGGAGATCAAGGTAACCAACCGGTTGAATATTACAAATAATGGTGAGGAAGCACTGGCATTCCTGAAAGATTCTGAAAATGATACTCCCGGGATTATTCTACTCGATTTGAATATGCCCAGAATGAATGGAATTGAATTTTTAAAAATCGTCAAAAAAGAGGAAGGCTTAAAAAGAATACCTGTTGTTGTTTTAACGACTTCAAAGGAAGATCAAGATAAGGTTGACAGCTTCAACTTAGGTGTGTCAGGCTATATGATAAAACCCATTGATTACAAAAAATTTGTCGAAGTTGTTAAAACAATAAATTTATATTGGACATTGAGCGAATTGCCTGATGAATGATATCTTTTCAGTTGGTAAGCTATAATTCTGGATAAATCGTGGAGCAAAACATGAATAATAAAATGATCAGCCTTCTTTTAATTGAAGATGATAAAGTAGACCAGATGGCATTTGAAAGATATATCAAAAAAAATGATTTGCCATATGACTACTCAATTGCAGGCTCGGTTTCAAAAGCCAAAGCAATTCTTGAATCGAAAAGTTTTGACCTTATAATTTCGGATTATTTGCTTGGTGACGGGATAGCTTTTGAATTATTTGAATTTTTTAAAGGTACGCCGGTCGTTGTTACAACGGGCAGTGGTGATGAAGAGATTGCAGTTGAGGCCATGAAGTTAGGGGCATACGATTATCTGATAAAAGATCCAGAGGGCAATTATCTTAAAATTCTCCCGGAAACAGTGAAACTTGCACTCAACCGCAAACAAAATGAACTTCAATTGCAAGAGTATCATGATCGACTTGAAACCATGGTGATGGAGCGAACGAGCAAACTGCAGGCAGAGATCGCTGAACGAAAGAAAGCAGAAAAAGCACTTTTGGAATCTGAAGCGATTTTAAAAACGAGTGAGGCCCGGTTTAGAAAAATGATTGAAAAATCGCCTCTACCCATGGTGATTACGGACTCAAATCAGAATATTATACATTTTAATGACAAGTTCACAGAATTGTTCGGATATACGCTTGAAGACATTTCCACAGCAGAAGAATGGTGGGATAATGCGTATCCTGATAGCAATTATCGGTTAAAAGTTCAACAATCCTGGATGAATGCCATTGAAACTGCAAAGGCGACAAACACCGATATAGAAATGCAGGAATGGGAATTAACCATCAAGGATGGCACCCAAAGAAGTTGTGAATTTTACATGGTGCCACTGGATGGATTCTCATTAAAAGTTATAAAAGATCTTACCCAGCAAAAACAAATCGAAGCTGAAAAAATAAATCTAAAATTGCACCTGCAACAATCTCAAAAAATGGAGGCACTTGGCACCCTTGCGGGTGGCATTGCCCATGATTTTAACAATATTTTAACTTCAATTATTGGATACTCCGACCTTGCCATGGGGGATGTAGAAAAAGGCTCTGACCTGGAAGATGACCTGCAGGAAATTCACACCGCAGGGTTGCGTGCAAAGGAACTAGTGAAACAGATTCTGACAATTGCGCGTCAATCCGATGAAGAGCTAAGTCCCTTGAGAGTTGATAGTGTTGCTAAAGAAGTTATAAAATTTATTCGAGCATCCATTCCAACAACAATTGAAATAAAATCCAGCTTAAAAAGTAAGGCATTGATTTTAGGGAATGAAACCCAGGTCCATCAAATTTTTATGAATCTATTTACCAATGCATCCCATGCAATGGAGAAAAATGGAGGTCTTCTTGAGGTGAAACTGGAAGATATCAATATCAATGGTGGATCTTATATAAAACATCCAGATTTAAAGCCTGGTAACTACATCAGGCTAAAAGTTTCAGATACAGGAACGGGAATCCCTCAACATGTTATGGATTCTATTTTTGAACCTTATTTTACGACAAAGGCCCAGGGAAAAGGAACCGGATTGGGCCTTGCCATGGTCCATGGCATCGTCAGATCCTATGGAGGATCGATAATCGTATCCAGTGAGCTAAAAAAGGGGAGTGTTTTTACTATTTATTTACCGGTCACACAGAAATTTAAAAATCGAATTTCGCCTGAATTAGACCGTTATCCCAAAGGAACAGAAAAAATTTTATTGATCGACGATGAATTGTCCATCGTAAAATTAAATCAACGAATATTAGAAACCCTTGGATACCAAGTGACCACAAAAACATGCAGTGTAAAGGCATTGGAATATTTTAAATCAAATCCCAAAAAATTTGACCTTGTCATAACCGACATGACAATGCCAAAGATGACAGGTGACAAGCTGGCAAAGGAGATGACGGATATAGTACCCGATCTGCCGATTATTTTATGTACAGGTTATACCAAGAAATTATCCGATAATTTTGGGAAAAATAAAATTATCACGGCGGTTTTAAAAAAACCAACACCCAAAATTGATTTAGCGGAAACGATTCGTAAAGTGTTAGATGAATCAAAGGATAAACCACAAAAAAGATGAGCATACAAAGGATACTTATGAAGATTTGAATTGTTAGAATTTTTATTGTAACAAAATACCTGTTGAATATTTAAATTTTTTAAATTAATAGTCAACCTAAATTACTGGAGTCATACTATATCGTGCAAATCTCAATCATAAAGAGCGCCGGAAAAATCACTGCCTGCAAATCATTGCGCAATGCCGTAATATGTCTGGCTTTGATTACATTTTTAATGATTCCACTGCCGTGTTTTGGAAACGATCCAAAATTACAGCTGAATCCTGAAGAACTGACTTGGGTTAAAAAAGGACATACCGTCAGGGTACGAATTGGCAGTTATCCGCCATTGATGTTGAGCGATGGAAAAATTGCCGGAATAGCCATAGATTATTTGACAACCATTTTCAACCGAAACGGCATTAAATTTAGCTATGTTCAAGAATCAAAAGTGACTTGGCCCCAAGCCCTCAAATATATAGAACAACATGATGTCGTGGACATGGTTCCAACCGCAAAAATCACAGACGACCGAAAAAAACACATGTTGTTTACAAATGAGTACATTGTGGCTCCCTGGGTTATATTCACCAGATCAGATGCAGACTTCCTAAGTTCCATAGATGATTTAAAAGGAAAGACCGTATCTGTAGAAGAAGGATTTGTAATCCATGAGTTACTGAAACAAAAATATCCTGAAATAAACCTGAAAGTAGTTTCAGCCAGCTTGGAAGACTTTGCTGAGATACCGGTTAGAGATCTGTCCACGGGGTTGGTTGATGCTTATATCGGCAATCTTTTATCGACTACGTATACGATACAGACCAGGGGATATGCAAATGTGAAAGTTGCGGCCCCGACACCATTTGGCAATCATAATCAGGCCATGGCCATACGCAATGACTGGCCGGAATTGGTCAGTATAATAAATAAAACACTTGCATCCATGACATCTGATCAGCATGCAGCCATTCGCAATAAGTGGCTTTCCATCAGATATGAATACGGTATAAACAAAGTCGATATATTAAAATGGATTCTGGGTGTTTCAGGGATTGCATCGCTTTTTATTGTGTTTGTCTTAATTTGGAATAAACGACTTAAAACAGAGGTGGTTTTCCGGGAAAAAACTGAAAAGGAGCTGAGCTACAACCTGAGTTTATTGGATGATACCAATGTCGAGTTGAAGAAAGAAATTGCGGGGCATAAACGGTCGGTAACCGCATTGCTTGAAAGTGAACAAAGACTCAATGAAGCACAACGAATGGCTTCAATTGGAAGCTGGATACAGGATCTGCGATCCAACAAATTGACATGGTCGGATGAAGTATTTCGAATATTTGAGATAGACAAAAAAATTTCCGGCGAATTATTCGATGCATTTCTATCAACCATACATCCTGAAGATAGAGACGCTGTGGTAAACGCCTATGATGACTCACTCAAAACGAAAAAAACCTATGAAATTACCCATAGACTCCTCATGTCTGATGGAAGGGTAAAGTATGTTCATGAATGCTGTAAAACAGAATATGATGAGGGTGGGAATCCAGTAAAATCTACTGGAACTGTTCAGGACATCACAGACAAGAAACAAGCCCAGGAAGAAAAAGTCCAATTGGAAGCACAATACCGCCATGCCCAGAAGATGGAATCCATAGGTCGCCTGGCAGGCGGGGTGGCACATGATTTCAACAATGCGCTCAGCGTGATCATTGGGTTTACTGAATTTGCAGCAAAAGACGCGGACCCAAAAGGACAGTTACATGAGGATCTCACCGAAGTACTCAAGGCCGCAAAACGAGCAACAGAAGTTACCCGTCAACTTCTGGCCTTTGCCCGCAAGCAGATCATCTCTCCAAAAGTGCTTGATCTGAACGATGCTGTTGAAAGCATGCTCAAAATGATTCAACGTCTCATCGGCGAGGACATTGATCTTACCTGGCTTCCTGGGGCAGACCTGTGGTTCGTCAAAATGGACCCCTCTCAAATTGATCAAATCCTGGTGAACCTATGCATCAATTGTCGGGACGCCATCAAGGGGGTGGGCAAGGTCACCATCGAAACGAACACGGCTATTTTTGATTCAGCCTATTGTGCCGAACATGCAGGTTTTATCCCCGGTGAATTTATTTTATTAGCTGTAAGCGACAACGGCTGCGGTATAGATAAAGAAATCCTGGATAGTATTTTTGAACCCTTCTTCACCACAAAGGATGTGGACAAAGGCACCGGTCTTGGACTGGCAACGGTCTATGGCATTGTAAAACAGAATAATGGATTTATTAACGTCTACAGCGAACCGGACAAAGGAACGACGATAAAAATCTACCTGTCCAGGCATAGGGCCCAAAAGGTTGAAATTCAAAGGGAACCTCCAACAGAAATTCCAATCGGCCGTGATGAGACGATCCTCCTGGTGGAGGACGATCCTTCGATCCTGAAACTTGTTGAAAAAGTTCTTAAAGAGTGTGGCTATACAGTCTTGCCCGCATGCAAACCGTCTGAAGCCATTGATCTGGCCGAGGGACATGCAAGCCCAATTCACCTGCTTGTCACCGACGTGATCATGCCTGAAATGAACGGACGTAAATTGTCAGAACAACTGCAATCACAATATCCAGCGCTAAAAGTTATATTTATGTCCGGGTATACCGCCAATGCCATCGCCCATCACGGTGTTCTGGGCGAGGGAATGGAATTTATTCAAAAACCATTCTCCAAAACTGATTTGGCAATGATCGTCAGAAAAGTACTGGATAAAACTTGAAACTCGATACCATAAGACCCAAGCTGATTCTGCTGATACTATTGTCACTCGTGCCGTGCATTGTCATTCTTTTATACTCCGGTATTGAGAGAAGACAGCATCTCATCGAAATGGCCAAATCAGATGTTTTATTAATGACCCGGGCCATGACAGACGCTCAAAAAAAGACGGCCCAATTTACGAAAAATATTCTCTATGTCCTGTCTAGGTTACCCGCAATCCAAAACATGGATATTGATCAGACCACAGCCATTTTCCAGTCTATCTTGAACGAGAATCCCAATTTTAATAATTTCGCATTGGTTGACCTTGATGGGGATGTCCTTGCGTCAGGTGAAGATTTTACAAAAACAAATCTATCGGATCGCTTATATTTTAAAGAATGTATTATTAGAAAAGCCTTTACCCCCGGGAAATATATTGTGAACCGGGTTGGAACGTCAACCCCTTCTTTTCCCTTTGCATTTCCGGTCATGGACGAACAAGGCAGGCTTAAAGCTGTTTTAACAGCAACCATAAAATTAACTATCTTTTCCCGTTTTTTTGATGCTTCGACATTACCTGAAAAAGCATTTGTTTCCATCACTGACCGTCAGGGAATCCGGCTGTTTTATTATCCGACGCAAAAGGAAACCAATCCAATTGGCACTTCAATTGCTGCCAAATCCTTCAAAATCGCCTATGAAGGCGGAGATGACGGTCTTTTTTTCAGCAATGGTTCAGATGGCTTGCGCAGACTCTTTGCCTATGGAAAAGTCTATAATAACAACCACGACATACCCTATATGTATGTATGGACTGGCATTCCTGAAAATTATATCCGCGCTCCGGCTAATATTGCCCTGATCAGGAATCTGATTATCTCTTTTTTCACCATTGTCATATCCATTGCCATCGCTTGGTTGATTGGTAAAAAAATACTGGTTTCACCCATAAAAAACCTTGTAACCCTGACAGAAAAGATATCTAAAGGAAATTTTGAAAATAACGCTAAGGTGCCGATTTTATCAGGCGAGCTAGGCATCTTGACAACATCCTTTTATGAGATGGTCCGTGCATTAAAAATAAACATGGCGTCATTGAAGGAGTATGAACATATTGTGTCCAGTTCAACAGATATGATGGCAATGCTGGATTGTCAGTTTAAATATCTTTCTGCCAATAACGCATATTTAGGTGCATTCGATTTGTCTTCTGAGCAGCTGATTGGTAAAATTGCATCAGATGTTTTTGGTGAAAAATTTTTCAATACGGTTCTTCGCGATCATGGAAATCGCTGTCTCAAAGGTGAAAAAGTAAGATATAGTGAATGGTTTAATTTTAAAAATTTAGAAAAGAAATATCTGGATATAACCTATTCTCCCTATATTAATAAACACAATATAATCATGGGCTTTGTTGTAAACGCTCGAGATATTACTGACCGTCAGAAAACAGAAGAAGCATTGTTTGCTGAAAAAGAGAAGCTTAAAGCAGCTCTCCTGGAGATAAACACGTTAAAAGGTATTTTACCGATCTGCTCCCATTGCAAAAAAATCCGGGATGACAAGGGGTATTGGAATCAGATTGAAGAATATATTGCGACTTATTCAGATGCACAATTCAGTCATAGCATCTGCGAGGAATGTGCCCAGAAATATTACCCTGATGTGGATATATATGATGATTGAGAGACTATTTTTTTTACAGATACAATTTAAATTATTGGATATTGGATCATGGTACAACACAGGCAATGGCAAAAAAAGTTCGTCCTGGTTTTAAAAAATTTCTATTTTCAGATTTCAATACCTCGCCAAAATTTATTTCGACTGAAACCACTATGACAGATAACGATATAGCCCTTGAAACTATGGGTTTGGTGATATCCAGTGACCGTACCCGCAATCTTATCACCTTTTCCATTTTTGAGAATTATTGATTTATAGACTCGTTTAAGGTATTCTATAAGTCTATTGTACCTGGTGGCAAAGATAAAGTTTTAACCAGTTATGAACGCCTCATAAGCATTTCAGGAATATTCGTTATGGTACAAAAACATTCGGGTGTTGATAAAAGCCGGTTTCATATTCTGATCGTTGATGATGAAGAGCCGATCCAAAAACTTTTGAAAAGAACATTGAATTCCCAAGGATTTCAAACACGTACGGCATCAAACGGCAAACAGGCATTAACCTATTTGAAGGAAGAATCCTTTGACATCGTTATCTCAGATATCGCCATGCCGGGAATATCCGGCATTGAATTAACAAAAAAAATTTTATCCGCCTATTCAGCCGATGTTATCCTCATGACCGGAATGATCTCCCAATACCATTATGATGAAATAATCGGCATCGGCGCCAGTGATTTTATTCAAAAACCATTCACAACCGAAGAAATCATTTTAAGAACAAACCGAGTGATCCGGGAACGCTGCCTGAAAGAAGAACAAATTCATATGCATAACCAGCTTGCCCAGGCCCAGAAACTCGAATCCATCGGGCAGCTTTCAGCAGGAATTGCCCACGAAATAAATACGCCCATCCAATATATCAGTGACAACACCTTTTTTTTAAAGGACGTTATTTCAGATCTAAATTTGCTCATGGAAAAATTTTTACACTTATTTAAGGCCGCGAAAATGGGATCTATTGATGCCGTGATGCTTGAACAAATGGAGACGGCACTGGATAAAACGGATTTAGAGTATATTCAAAAAGAAATCCCCCAAGCCATCGATCAGGCCATAGAAGGGATTGATCGTATCAAGGATATTATACAGGCCATGAAAGTGTTTTCACACCCAGGACAAAAAGAGCATGTTCCAATTGATCTGAACCAATGCCTGCAAACCGCAATAACAATTTCAAAAAATGAATGGAAAAATACCGCAGACCTGAGTGTGAACCTTGATCCGGCTCTGCCGCAAGTCGTCTGTAATCCCGGTGAGATGAATCAGGTTTTTCTAAACCTGCTCGTCAATGCCGGCCATGCCATATCTCAAAAGGTCGCTTCTCAAACAGGAGATAAAGGTAACATCAGAATCAGTACAACTAGTACCCAAGGCTGGGTTGAAATCAAAATCAGCGATACCGGCACGGGCATACCCGAAGCCATCAAAACACAAATTTTTGATCCTTTTTTTACGACAAAGGACCTGGGCAAAGGAACGGGCCAGGGGCTTGCTATTTCCCGCTCCATTGTGGAAGAACGACACCAGGGAAAAATCAAAATGGAAACCCGGGAAGGCAAAGGGACAACCTTTATCATTTTGCTTCCCCTGGGAAAAATATGAAAAAACGCATTTTATTTGTTGATGATGAGCCCAATATTTTAAAAGGGCTTCAGCGAAGTCTGAGACCCATGAGAAACGCCTGGGACATGGTATTTGCAGAAGGAGGGGAGAATGCACTTAAAGTTCTCGAAAAAGAACCGTTTGATGTTATCATTTCCGATATGCGAATGCCAAAGATGGATGGCGACACGCTTTTAAACATTGTAAAAAATAAATACCCCATGACGGCAAGAATCATACTCTCAGGCCATGCTGACAAGGCAATGATCCTGAAGTCCATGAAATCAGCCCATCAGTATCTTTCCAAACCCTGCAAAAAAGAAAGGCTCATTTCTACCATAAATAAAGTTTGTACCCTTGGAGATCTTTTAAACAATAGCGTCTTGAAACAGCTGCTGGGCAAGATTGAAACCCTGCCGAGCATCCCCTGTATTTATAGTCAGATAATGACAGAACTGCGGTCATCCAATGGATCCGCCGCAGGTGTGGGCAAAATTATTGCAAGAGACATGGGAATGACAGCCAAAATACTTCAACTGGTTAATTCCTCCTTTTTTGCAATGCCCAGACACATATCAGGCCCGGAAGAAGCAGTTGTCATTTTAGGAACAGATGTCGTTAAAACCCTTGTCTTAAGCATCGAAGTGTTCTCCACTCTCAGTAAGGGCGCATTGTCTGTTATTTCAGTGGATAAGATCCATGATCATTGTGTTAAAACCGGCATGATTGCAAGCAAGATCGGCGCTCAGGAAAAAATGGAACAAAAAAAATTGGACCATGCCCTTATTGCTTCAATCCTTCACGATATGGGCAAATTGCTGCTGGCAGAACATTTCACAGATGACTATAAAAATGTTATAGAAATAGTCCACCAGGAACATCTCCCCTTTTTCAAGGCTGAAAAACAAATTTTCGGCACCACCCACGCCGAGGTCGGCGCCTATCTGCTCGGTCTGTGGGGGCTGCCCGAAGAGGTTGTAAAAGCCATTGCCTTCCATCATCATCCCTCAAAGGTGGTCTCAGAAAAATTTGAACTGTGCGGACTGGTTCATGTGGCGCAGTTGATTGAACACCATGAACAGCGGCAGCCGGGTATGTGGGAGACACTAAACGGTGTCGATGAAGCCTACCTGGAAAATCTCGGATTGAAGGGCAAAATAACCTTGTGGAGAGATTTCATTCAACAAAAATAGAAAGGAGCCCATGAACATCCTGATTGCAGAAGACAACTATGTTTCAAGACTTTTGGTCAAAAAAACCGTTGAGAAAATCGGCCACAGGGTCATGGAAGCTGAAAATGGAAAGCTTGCCTGGCAGATGTTTTTAGAACATTCTCCGGAAATGGTCATTTCTGACTGGGAGATGCCTGAAATGGATGGAATGGAACTGTGCCGGAAAATACGGTCACACACCGGAAAAGCGTATACGTATATTATCCTGCTTACGGCAAAGGACCAAATGTCAGATCTGGTGGAAGTCTTTGAAGCGGGCGCTGATGATTATATTCTCAAACCCTTTAAACACGAGGAATTAAATTCGCGCATCAAAACGGGAGAACGAATTATCTCCCTTGAAAGCCGGCACCATAAAATACAGGAAGAACTCACCCTAAAAAACAAGAAATTAGATGATGCTTTGAAAAATCTAAAGTTCACCCAGGCCCAGATCCTGCAATCTGAAAAAATGGCTTCTATCGGGCAATTGGCCGCAGGCATGGCCCATGAAATAAATAACCCCATAGGATTTGTTTCCTCCAACCTGGATGCACTCAATGATTATATGAAAGAGATTCGGGCGTTGTTCATGGCGTATGAAAAACTATCCAAAACCCTGGAAACAACCGAACTATTGCCCCCAACCATTGGAGAACAGGTTCAAACCATTGCTGACCATAGGGAAAAAATTGAAATCGATTATATCATGGAAGATATCCCCGAACTTTTAAATGATTGTAGGGATGGAACCGGACGAATCAGCAAAATTGTTGGTGATTTAAAAAACTTTGCCCATCCTGGAAATGAGAAACAAATGCTCGTCGATATCAATGAGGGATTGAAAACGACACTCAATGTGCTTTCCAATGAACTCAAATACAAGACCATTGTCACTAAAGAATTTGGAGACGTTCCCCTGGTCCAAGGCTTTCCGCAAAAATTAAACCAGGTATTTATGAATATCCTGATCAATGCCGCCCAGGCCATTGAAATAAAGGGAGAAATCACAATTCTGACAAAAACAGAAAATCACGATGCCGTGGTCTCCATTTCCGATACCGGATACGGCATTGAAAAAAAATATATATCAAAAATATTTGATCCGTTTTTTTCGACCCAAAAAATTGGCACTGGAACCGGCCTTGGCCTGCATATCGCCTACAATATTATTGAAGAACATAAAGGAACAATCCAGGTAACGAGCACTGTCGGAAAAGGGACTATAGTGACCATTACCCTGCCCGGAAAATGAAATTTCCTGATTTTTATTTGCCATACTCGCCAATCCGCATTTCATGGGACACAATTCCCGAATTGCCATCAGAGCGCCTGGCAAATTCCCTTATGCTGCACCTGGAGTTTGAGTTAAAAAGGGTCATCGAGGAGTTAGCAGCAAAAATTTTTGTTCCGGATTCTATTTTTTTTGCCACCTTGACCTCGGGAAGGGGTTCATTTCTATTGGAAAATTCAAGCAGCCTCTTTTTTTGGTCCAACAGCGACTTTTCAAGCGTTTCAAACTCTTTGATCCGGCCCTTTTTCTGTAAGGTTTCCTGTAAAATTTCATCCTGGCGGTCAAAGCCTTTATTGATATTTACCTCAGCTTCTGCCGCCCTTTCTTGTATTTCTTTAACAAGTTTGGATACCTTTTGAAATGCAGCCATATTCCCGGACGCTTTCAGGTTTTCCATTTTCTTTTCAATATCTCTTAATTCCAGCTGTGCCCGATCCTGAACATGGGCGTGTTGGGAGATACTCCCATGGAGGGACTGGTCCTCTTTTTCAAGGTCTTCCAATTCGGTTTCCAATTCGTTGACCGTCCTGGTGTTGATGTTCAATTCTGAATCCACCCTGTTGACTAAAAGGTTGGTATGTTCATCCACTCCAACCGTCAGGGTTGAGGGTTTTGCCGTTTTCTTCCCGATATTTCCGGCCCGGATTCCCATTTTTGCGCAAATTTCAGAATTAACAATGGAACCGTTTTCATTCACACAGGCCCCGCTTAAATGGATCCTTGAATCTAAAATTTCCCGTTGAACAATCAGGTCTCCAAATGCATTAATTTTTGAATTGCGAACAAATTTTGCCTGAACCGAGCCTTTGACGTTGACAAGCTCGGTGTCAACGATTCCCATGGAAACATTCAAATCCCCTTGGATATCAATATGTGCACCCTGGATTTCCTGGGCGGTTAAAGAGGCACATTTAACTTTAAACCCCGGTTTGACACAACCATTTACGACCACATTCCCATCAAAATTCACATCTCCGGTTTCAAAACCAAGATCCCCTTTTATTTGAAATTCCGGGCAAACCGATACATTCCCCATGGCATCCAAATGGGGCTGGCCTGCAGTTACCGCATAGATCCTGGCCCCATCCTCACTCATCCGGGTGCCGGATCCGCATGAAAATGACAGGTCAACAGGATCCTCCACAGAAATTTGCTTTCCAAAAATAGTAATACCGGGTTTGCCTTTTTCAGGAAGAATTTTTGATGCAAGAAACGCATCCTCGGCCACATGGGGAATCTCTCCCCTGTCCCTGAAATTGATACTGCCGTCCTCGTTCATCTTTCCTGCATGGAGAAAATTTGTTGGGAAATGATACCGGATCTTTGCGTCTATGGGGTATTGCACTTCCCTTCCCTCGGCAATCATAAACGGCGCGTCATCGGGGAGCGCCCTGTAAAGCCAGGATTCGATCACATCTGGCGTCATGACCCCATTGACGATCTTGTTTTTCTCAAGAACTTGCATTACATGAGCAACACTTAAGTTTTGTATATCCGTTGTTTTTATTTGAATGAATGCCCGAAATTTGTCTTTTGAAACCGTCAGCGCAAACTGCTCCTCAAGGATCACCTCTTCTTTTTTATGGGTTGGGGTACCCGGATTCCCATTTTTTTCAATAAACGCATAAAGGGAGGGCAATATCTGTTTCACCAGGTCCTGGTAGTTATTTTCAGTCCCTTTAAAATCCACCGCCTGCCGGTAGGAAATGGGGGAAAGGCGAATATCGCAGCTGGAGGCTGCTGTTTCCATCATATGCCTGATCTGTTCTTTAACGGTTAGAAACTGCGCGCCCAGGCTGCCGGCTGAAAAGGCATCCTCCTGCTGGGGCAGGATATCGGTCAGCAATACCGGTTTGCCGGAGTTGACCAAACCGCCGGCTGACCGAATTCGAGATTCAAGAATACGGATTTCCATTTTTTTCTTTTCAATCTGTTTTGAACAAATCGTGTCCTTTTTCTTGAAATTACTGGCGATCTGGAACAGCTGTTTATTCTGCCGATGAATTACTCCCTTTAGCGTTTTCTGTTTTTTGGTAGTTTCGTACTGATCACAGCAGAGCGTGACCTGGTTGAGAAGTTCATCATCCTTGATTGGCAGTATCAGGCAGGCGTTGATATCGGCAAAATTAATCGCACTGATAAGGGTCTGCATATCACCTGTATCTGATATCAGCAGCCGCTGGGTATCCGGGGCCAGAACTTTTGCATGTTTAAGAATTTCATCCCCTTTCATTTTCGGCATCATGTAGCTGGAGATGATCAGGGCATATTCCTCCATAACAGCTTCAAGATCCTCAAGGGCTTCCTGGGAAACATTAAAACTGTTCACATGATATCCACTGTCGGACAGAAGGGCCTGTATCCTGTTCCTCAAGGCCACCGTGGATTCAATCAAAAGGATGGTATGTTTTTTTCCTTTAATAATTTCCCTTTCCTTTTAAAGGTTTAAAACTTTATGAACCAATTGTTTCGGGTTGTCCGGATTCTCAGAATCAATTTCTGTGAACTGTGAAGCACCAAAGTCCTGTTTGAGAATCATGGATGCCTGGGTACCGGTTATCCGAGTTCCGGTGTAAAGCCTTTTATTGGCTTTCAGTATGGGGACGGGCTCTTCTCTTTCAAGATTGCTGACAATTTTATTTTTATCCTGTTCAATGGTTTTAATCTCATTGTTTAATCTTTCAATTTCCTTTTCACACCCATCGGATTTTTGCTGGACCATATCCTGCTCTTCAAAAATGGTTTTTATTCTTTCATCTGCTTGTTGAACGCTCACTTCCAGCTCTTTCATCTCTTTTACGATATTTACTTTTTCCTCCTTTTCCTTGATCTCACCGATACGATTTTCTAAAAAATCGATTTTTTTGGTAATTTTTTCCTGGGCAAAGGTCTGATTGGCAATGTCAACATGCAATGCATTATAGGCGTCATCAAACTCCATCTTTTTTGCAATGGTCAGGTCAAGGGTCTGCTGTTTTTCTTCTATCTGTGATTCATATTTTTGTGCGACCCATCGAATATGATCGTCTGCCCCAGCCTTTACAGTTGAATACTCAGCCTTTTCCGTACCGATTTGCTTAACGTTCATGCCTTGTCTGGCGGCAATGGTAGACGAGGTGATTCTGCCGGTTTCATTGATCAACTTGCCGCTGATGGCAATATAGGACTCCATTATCTCCCGGGTGACCATCATATTGCCATACCCATAGAGCTTTATTTTATTTAAGAATTTGGCCTGCACGCTTCCCTGGGTTTGAATATCGGCCTTCACAATGCCATTGGAAACCTTAAGATCTCCCCTGATCCGGATGATGCCGCCGTTTATTTCATTGGCCGTCAGTTCTTCACACTCCACAAGGAACCCCTCCTTAACGGTTCCTGTAACAACCACATTGCCGTTAAAGTTGATATTTCCTGTTTTAAAGTCCACATCTCCTTTGACAGTAAAGGTTTCAAGCACTGAAATCACCCCTTTAACATCCATGCTGGGCTGGCCTGTAATGGTGGCGGTGAGCGTTAACCCGTCTTCCGATAATTGTGTGCCCTCCCCCCCTTCAAGGGGGACATCATCCACGTCCCCTACCAGCAGGGTTTCTCCAAACACATCCATTCCCGTTCTGGGCTGCTCCATGGGTTGTTTTTCAGCCAGAAGCTGCCCGCGTTTAACGTAGGGGGAATCTCCCCTGGCCTTAAAATCAATGGAGCCATCTTCATTGATCACTCCGGCCGTATCCGATTCCATATTAAAGTGATAGACGATCAGGGCCGGTTTTCCAACGCTGGGGGCAATACCCCGGGCCACAATAAATTTTTCATGGGGATCTTTACAATTTTTCAAAAATTTTCGGATTTCCAGATCGGCGGCGACACCATATTTTATACCGCGTTTCTTTATCAATGATTTGATCGGTTCGATATCACTTGTTCCCTGGGCCGTCTTTGGAACCCGTATCCATGCCTCAACCTTGTTTTCTGAAATCTGGAGATCGACAAATGCACCGAATTGAGCAGAAAATTGAGAAGATTGGTCAATGGCACTTTTCTTTTTCCCGGTTCTGTCCTGGGCCGCCATGACCTCATCCCGGGTTTGGCTTGAAATAATTTCCGATTCAACCAGAATATCACCCAAAAGAGTTGTAACACCGCTGTCTTCAAAATTGTTCAACTGCTTTCGAAAGGCCCGGTCAATATCTTTTTTTCTGGCAAGTTCCCTGTCCACCAGCATTTTGGCCAATTCCCTATCCAAAAGCCGGGTTTCAATCATGGCAAGTTTTGCAAAAATCCGACTCAAATCCTGTCTTCTTAAAAAATTGCTTTGAACCATCACCTTATCAATGGTAAGCCCCGTGGCCAGTTCCGCCTCTTTTTCCTCCAATTCCTCCAGCGCCCGTTCCCGTTCTCCTTTGGTGATAAGCCCATCATTAAAAGCAAGGTCATCAAAATCAGGCATTTGCTTATAATCATCAATTACAACACCGGTACTGGGTTCGGATCCAATCCCAAAGAGATCGGGTTCCACTGAAATGACCACATTTTCAATAATCTGATCGATGACCTCATAGGTTTCATCTTCCAGTTCAACCAAATCCGTATCGCCCTGGTGAAGATTTTCCGATGAAAAAGACAGATTGCAGCGGTCTGAAATGGTTTCCATCATCGAATTGGCTTCTTTCCTTGCAAAATTAAAGGCCTGGATCAGGTTGGGTTTATTCATGGTAATGGTTCTTGAAAGAAGTTCATCCAGTCCCAAAAATACCTCTTTGAACTCAGCCTGCTCTTTGGCTTCTTTGAGTTCTTGAACCAGCATTTCCACTTCTTTTTTTTTAGCGTTAAGGGAGGTGGTGAAGGTCTTTAGGTTTTTTTTCTGAACCGATGCCAGATCGAACAATTTTGCGTTCTGTCGTTTGGTCACATTATAAAGGTGTTTTCGCTCCTGAAAATTCTTATATATCTCAAGTTCACCTGTGATCCTGAGCAAGAGATCATCATTGTCCCAGGGTTTTGAAACAAACTGATGAATTTCACCCTTGTTCACCGCATCAATAACCGCATCCATATCTGGATACCCGGTCACAAGTACCCGCCGGGACTCAGGACTGAGCAGAATACTTTTTTCTAAAAATTCACTGCCGGACATACCCGGCATCCGCTGGTCAGAGATGATCAAAAAAAACGGGGATTGGGTGGTTTCCAAAAGTTTGAGCCCCTGCTCGCCGTTAAGGGCAGAGACGATAGACGTAAACCCTTTGCGTTTTAACACCCGCCGCATACTTTTTGTAATCGGTTCGTCGTCATCAACCACCAGGATACTGTATTCACTGTTGTCCGCCATTTAATCTCCTGGAATTTCTTCAGGCATGTCAACCCCATGCCGGGTAGCAATGTCCTGGAACTGTTCATATAATTCAGCAATGATGGCCAAGTATAAGGCGTTCAGTTTTTCCTGGTCAAGTAATTTTTTTTCCTTTAACAGGGTTTCCATTTCATTGATATAGTCTCTGTTTTCAAACCCTTTTTCCAGACGACTCTTTAATTCAACGATTTGGGTTTCCTTTTGAACAATTGCTTTTTTATGGACCGCTGCACTCTTTTGAAGATCCTGGTTAAGTTTGTACAATGTTGTATTCTGTTGTTTGGCCAAGGCAAACAACCGGTGGTTTTCCATGATCAGTTCATACTGTTCAAGCCCGTATTTGACCATCTCTGCCAGAATTTTGTTATCCCAGGGCTTGGCAATGTACCGGTGGATGGATCCTTTGTTCACCGCATCCGTCACCGCATCCAGATCTGCATACCCGGTAATGAGAAATCGGACGGTATCCGGCGCAATTGCCTTGGCCTTTTCCAGAAAAACCGACCCTTCCATCCCGGGCATTCGCTGATCTGAAAGGATTAAGGAAAAAGGGCTGGCAGCGCTTTTTATTCTGTCCAGGGCTGCCGGACCGGATTCCATATATACATACTTGGCACCAATACTTTTCATCAGCCGCCCAAGAGCCCTTCCGATGTTTTCTTCATCGTCAACGATTAATACAGTATGGTCAAATTTATTCGTCATTCAGTCTCCCATAAGAATTCATCACCGCCAAAGGAAGCGTGGTCAAACGATCCATAATCCACCTTTTTTATACCGTCCTTTTATACCACCAATTGATTGCTGCTTGGTATGTTCTGCATCTGACGAATTCAAGGTTTGAGTTATGATTGAATTATTATAATTTTCCATGATTTTTCTCAAGGTTTTTATTTATTAAATGTATTGGAAAATGAAATATAACTATGCTATTCTCGTAATCATAAACAATTTAGTCTTTTTTGGAAACACCCTATGAAATCCATCGCTCAAATGGCAAAAGTCCTGGACATCTCATCCAGTACAATTCGGGAATATGTAAGCCGGTTTGAAGAATTTTTCCCAGACCCTGTCGAACATGAAGGGCTCAAAGAATATCCCCCCGAAGCCCAGGACCTGATAAAAAAAATCTATAGTTATTACCAGACAAGCGGCATGACCAAAGATGAAATCCGGATCAAACTGGGAGGGGCATCGGTTTCACCAGATCAGCCGGGAGCTGCAATTATGGCGCCCATGGATATGGCGCAATTTGAAGTATTGGGTGAAACCATGGAACGATTAATCGCAACCGTAGAGAATCTGACCGCTGCAATTACCGGTGCCAATGTGGAGACATTCAAAACCATTAGAAGACAGGCAAGCAGCCATGAAAAAATTTCTGAAATTAATAAACAGCTAACGGATATTATCGAACTGAACGGAGAAGATGGGGGAAAAGGGGAAAACCTAGAAAAAAATGTATTGGATACCAATGGAACTGTTGTTTTTTCTTTTGGGAAATTGAGCGCCAGTGCCATTGAATCCATAAATTTTGCAAAAGCTTATAAAAAACCCTGGCTCCACATTGATCTTGAAACCGAAAAATATCCGTCAAATATTCTGAGGAAATGGCTGTCCCAGTTTAACATCAAAGCGCTGAATGTGACCGGCAGGAGTGCCAGTCGAATACCGGAACTAAAAAAATCAGTCAATGATATCATTGCGCTGGCATTGAACAGATAATCCCCCATTGCTGCAGGGAGGAAAATTGGGCCTTTTTTATTTACCATATACACTGTTGCTGTTCATGCTTGTTTTTATCGACTGCCAAAAGAAGAAACAGGCCAAGTGGTGGAGCGGGGTTGTTTTGCTCTTTCCGCCCCTTGTGCCTGTTTATATTTTAAAGACAAAAAAAAACCGAAAAATATCTCTTGTTCTCATTTTTTTTATGACGTTTTCGATGGTATTGGGAGGTGAAATATTTCTATATCTCTCAAAAAAGGAAGCGCCAAAGCTGAACAGAACCCCTCCCATTATCAAAAAGGTGATTCAATTAAACGAAGATGTCAAAAAATGCACCATTGACCTGTTCAATGCCTCTGCAAAACTGGACAGTCTGGGTATGGTCCAATCGAGAACCACCGATATCAAAGCAGCCCTTAAACGGATCGAAGAACTCAAGCAACTCGCAGAGGTGAATCAATCGGCCATTGACACACTCATCCAGTTTATTGATGCGCATCAGGCCTTTTTATCCAGGAAAAAACTATCCTGGATTTTTGCCATCAAAGACTTTTACACCCACCACCATATCACCCAGCATCAAAAAAGCCAAAACCATTTTCTTACAGCATTTGATTCCTTTTTAACCTATACCGACACAAATTTTGAAAACATCATGACCCTTAAAAGTCAGAAACATATGAAAAATTATGATGCATACTACTTAAGATACCGAAGCGCTGCAGACAGCCATAACCGATTTAATAAAAAACGAATTTCATTTCAGGTTCAATTTATAGAGGAGCACCCGGAGGTCAAACCCTTTCTCCCAGGCAGCCATCACCTTAAACCCTTCCGATTCTGGAATAAATTTTCATTTTAATGTCGTGTTTCATCGGCAATGGCCCTGTTTTTTTGTTCACATGAAAGAATATATTCTCCCAATTTTTTATCATCGCCCAAAATATGCTTTAAAATCCAATCATTTAACGTGATCAAAATGTTGTCCATGCCTTTTTCTTCATAATTCGGATATTTTTTTCTTAACTCTTTGATTTTTTTCACCAAACCCTTGTGTTCCTTCTTGTGGGATTCAGTCTCCGGATAATAATAAATATCCATGTACTCTTCTTCGAGTTTGAAGTGGTGATTCACATACATGGCAAGAAATGCCAGTGAATATCGGAACACCTCATTTCCAGACTTTTTTACTTTTGCTTCCTTAACCTTAAAAAAAAGATCCATCAATTGTTGATGCTGGAAATCCTGCCAGACCACACCTGTATTGTATTTTTCTCCTAGAGCCATTCCATATCCTCCTAGATTATCATAATTGACGAATGAAAGACACCAACCAACGGGCCTGTTTTTTCACCCTCATTGACCTGGCCGGGCACCCGCCTGATTTGCCGGCTACGACTGCGCCTTTTTGCTTGCCTTGACCCGGAGCAGCTCACTTCCATCTCCGCGCATGACCTTTAACAGTTCGTTGCGGGCGGTTTCATGGGAAATTCCCGAACCTGTAAGCCGTTCCAAAATCTCTCCGAATTTTTCTCTCCGACCTATACCCGTCGAAGAAAGATCCCTTCTGTTATTAAACTCGTCCATTAATGTAGAACCGCAGATACAATTTCTAAAAAGCTCAACAATAATTTGACCCTCCTCCTCCTCCTCTTTTAAACCGCTTGATTTTCTGATAGCTTCGGTCTGAAAGACAAATTCATCTACTGTTTCATACCGTTTTCCACAGTTGGCGCATAGCTTGGGAAACGATAATTCCGACAAAGCTCGAAGGCCGTTGTATAATTTTTCGGCCGTCTCTTTATCTATGGTGTTGCTCATATTCCCTCACCTTTCAGGTTGTATGCAGGGGAGATGATATTTCTTCCTATCATCACATGGTTTCATTTAATTACCAGGGGTGATCTATTTAATAGAATCTGCTCATAGTAGTCAACAACAATACAGACAATTGAGGGATCAAATTTTTGATCATGACCGTGAACTTGAGTTTTTTTCACATCTGATTTAAAAATATGGATCAACTTTTCCAGATTCAGTTTCTCACGAAATGGGGTATCAGAAAGAATGGAATCTATTGAATTGGCAATTGAGACGATCCTGCTTTCAATTGGAATATTTTCTTTAAAGGGATTTTCTGTATTGTTTTGAAGGCTGTTGCAACCTTTAAAATCAAGAAAACAGTATTTTACAAGATGCGAAAAAGGTCTTAATTCTGTGATGCTTTCTAGGATTGAACACCCGAAAGAACTGATTAACCGGTTAAACATTTTTTTTTCTTCTTTGTTCAGTCTCTGAATACTTTTTGTGGGATCCATATATGCCTTGACTTGATCATTAAGGGAATGCTTACCAATATCATGCAGCAAAGCCACAATCACGGTTGTTTTTTTCTGCGCTTCAGTAATCCAGGTCTTCCCGGCCAATGGCCCTTTTTTATGTTTTTTGTTCATCAGGTCAATAAGATGCAAGCAATTGACCGCAACCCGTTTTGAATGATCCACAAGATACCGGTCACTTTCTTCAATTCTATAACTGGCATAGTTGAAGGGTAATGTTTTCTGCTTGATTTTATCAAGTTGAATAATCTGATTCAAAATATTTTTTTTATACTGATGAAAGCTTTTTTCAGGGATCACCGATCTGTTCTCAAAGGAATCGATACTGGCAATTGAATAGATATAAAGAGGATCTTCCTTACCTTTCAATCGGATATAGCTTTTTGTTTGGTTAACAAACCCTTTTTCAGGTAACAGACTGTTTAACTTTGGGCCAATCATTAAGGGCTGTTCCACAACACCTGCGATGACAGATGGTTTATTTCCTTGTCCCGTAATTCTGGATGCCACATTTACCGTATCGCCGATGACATCAATCCTGCCGTAATAATCAAACCCAACGATGACAGATCCGAATTCCGCTCCCCCCTTCATAAAAACTCTGTCACTTTTTTCTTCTGTCAAAATTTTTTGAGCAAAAAGAAAATTGTTGAGCCAGTTCAGATTTTTCTGGGCCATATCCATGAATCGAATCACATTTTCTGCCCATAAAATTTGTTTAAATTTTACCGCTTTATTCAAGGTGGATTTATCCAGGGTGTCTTTGTTTTTTCTAAACCAGTTCACAAAATGCAGGATAAAGGGTTGCAAATTGGTTTGATTTGAAATTGTTTTTTTAAATTTGATAAATGTTTCAAGGCGCATTTCTTTTTCAGCTTTGATCCCCAAAAACCTGGTGTCCGGCAAGGGGTCGGGATAAAATGGGTCAATCCCGAACAGCGACATGATTTCGTCACCCACCGACTTAACATAGAGCCCACCATATGAATTTATTAACCGAATATGTTCTTCCTCCCATGCCTGGATGATTTTTTTTATTTTCGCATCTCCCTGCACCTCGCTCAGCCTTGTAAATTCAATGATATCAAAAAAAACGACAAAGAGTTCCTGATCACCGGAAAGACTTTTTTGTTCAGCTTCTGAAAATACCTTTGCCAGTTCCTGGCGCTGCAGCCGGCTTACGGAGATAACAGCATGACGGGCTATAATTTCGAACAGATATTCGTCCTTTTTTAAAAAGCCCTTGCCTGAACAACTGTTTATCAGGCTCAAAACCCCAAGCAAATTATTTTCATGGTCTATTAAGGGGCGACACATTATGGATTGTGTTTTATATTTATTGAGTTTGTCAAAAGAATCATCAAATTTCAGGCCCTTGTATAATCTATCAATATCCCCGTATACATCAGGGATATTGACATTGACCTTATGGGCGCCACAGTATCCGGCAACACTATTATTATCCAGGGGAAGTTTGATCTTTCTTTCAGGGATGCCATGATAGAATTCAGAGTAGAGTTCATTTGCTTTTTCATCAAATAAGTATAGCGTCCCTCTGTCGGCCTTTATCAGGGTGGCAGAAAAATCAACAATCAGGGACAAAACCGTTCTTATATCCTCAAGCTTGTACAACTCAAGGGTAAAATTCATTAACGATTCGTACTCATTTTCCAAGATTTTTTTTCTCAAAATTTCCTCCCAAACAAGTTTAATGGGAGACCCTTGCCCTATTTAAAGTATCCAAACAGGAAGGTTAATTCCCCCTAATTTGTTTCAATGACAATTGAAGCCGTATGGGTCTTGGGATCCATCACTTCTTTGAATCTAACATTGTATATCGTTTTTTCCACAACACGTCGGGCAATTCTTCCTTTGATGATTGTCCCCTTTTCACACCTGCGTTTTATTCTAACCGACCCGGATTGGGGGCAGGAATTAAAATATATTTCACCCAGTTTTGTCTTTAACGCCTCAAGCCCTTTAATTGCATTTTCCAGCTTTTCAATTTCTTGTGAGCCATCGGCAATTTCTTGTTCAAAAACAGCAAGGCGACCTTTAAACTGGGTTTCGATCTCAGACTTCCTGGTGTCTGCGTTTTCATTTTCCAGTTTTGGATCAATTTTCTTTTTAATCTGCTGCAAAACTTTTTCAAGAGGCATTTTTTGGGTTAACCCCACAATTTGATTAAACGAGGCCAACGCTGTATCTGTTTTCGCCGGTTTGAGATAATAGGCTTTAATGGAGGAAAAATCAGGCAGCCGGTTGAGGTAGGAGATCTTTTCTTCAAGGCGTTCAAACCGATAAAGCTCCGGCGCTTCGATAATTTCCACCAGGTTTTTCAATATGGCCTGTTCCATCTGAAAATGCGCTTCTTCTTTAAGCTCTTTTTGATATTCCTGGGTGAGCCTGCTGATCTCCATCTCCCTTTTTAACACCGACAATTGTTCATTCTTCATTTCAAAGGTATGATCTGTGGCAATGATTTTATCTTCTGGTTTAAGGCCGAACCGAAAAACAGACGGCGTGTGGATACCCTTAAGGGCAGCATTGATGGTTATTTCCTTGGCAGCGATCACCTCTGATCCGGTAACCGTTGAATTAAATGCCAACAGTTCACCGGCCGTCTGAATTTTTGAATGAGTGATGGATTTTGATACCTTCACCGACCCCTGGCAGATAATATCCGCCTGATGAATACCCTCGTCATCCTTTGGTTGTTCATCCGTGCCGACAGCCCCCTTCACATCCATATCACCGGTACAGATGACCTGTCCCAAAAGGTCACCCTGAACAAACAGAGCGTGACATTTTAAAATTGCCCCCCGGGTGATGCTGCCCTTAAGCAAAACGGTCTCAGATTCATACATATCTTTCGTGTCCGTGCTGATGCTGTCGTTAATGGTTTTGACATCGGTTTTCTCAACCATTGGCTCAACCCTGAGGGTATTGTTTTTCAAAACAGGATGGCCGTCTATCCGGGCAATAAAAACAGGACCTTTTTTAATCACGCCGCTTCCCGCATTTAGCACACAGATGGAAGGTTTGGCCGGCGGTATGGGGTGACCTAGAACATTTTTCCCGGGTTTTCCTTCTTCCCCGGGAATGATCCGTGCCAGGAAACTGCCTTTTTTGACGATACAAAACAGGTCATTCTCATTTTTTTCGTCTTGTATACATTCATTTTCAAAATAAAACTGAATCCTCTCATTGCTACAGGTCTTGGCCGGTTGCCCTTTTGCTGCAATGATCTGAGAATCTTTTTTTGCTGTTTGAATAAATTCTTCCAAAACTGCATCACGTACAACACCAAACTTAATCCCTGCCCGTCTCAACCAGATAAGAAATTCATAAACCGGCATGATTTCTTTGCTTTCAATTCGTTTTTTTACATGGACCTCCAGGCCGTCCCTGGAGACCCGATATTCAAAAATTTTATTGAATTTATTCGAAATTTTTATTTCAGATTTGACCGTATACAGGGCTTTTTCAAGATCCAGTCTCCTTTTTTCAAATTGTTTTTGTTCCAAAAGTACCCCCATAATATCCTCATCTGACAAATGGGCTGTTTCCTGGAGGATCTGACCGATAAACCGGAATTCACCCTGTATCTGTTTTTCACTCTTTTGAACTGCCAGGGCAGCATTCACCTGCTCTATTGTGACCAGTTCCTTTTTATTAGCAAGTGCCCCGAACTGTTTATTGATCATCTCCTGTTGCCTTACGGTTGAACCGATCTGGTTCAAGGCCCCAAGAATATTTTCATCTTTAATCCGATTTTGAGTCAATAAAATTGAAACCTGATCCCCCGGGGAAAGACATTTATTTTCAACTAAAATATCCCCGATTTTTAGATGGATACGATATTTCTCAAAATATGTTTTTTGACGGTTAAGGGCAAGGGCAACCTCTTTTTCCGAGGTCAGACCATTGGCAATGGCAAGCCTTCCAAAATATTGATCCAGGCTCACAGTTTTCAGGTGCGCATCAAAAATACGCACATATTCTATTTCTTCATCAGATATGAGGTTTTCCTGCTTGAATACTTCGGTTACGCTTATGTCTAAATGGTTTTTGAATCTTTCTTCCAACACCCTGACGATGTTCTCTTTTTTTGAAGAATCCATGGACAGGGAATCAAATGCCATGTCAAAAATTCTCATCATTTGTTCAAATGAAACGTTATTTTTCATCCATTACCCTTTGCACTAGGCGGATCAATTTTTCCGGTGAAAAGGGTTTTTGAATAAAATGTATCTCCCTGGCCAAAATATCGTGATCGAGGATGGCGGTGTCCGTATATCCGGACATATAAATTATTTTCATTCTCGGTCGGAGCGGCTTTATTTGTTCTGCGGCTTCCTGGCCGCCCATCCTGGGCATCATCACATCGGTGATCATCAGTTCAATCTGCCCGTCATATCCCTTGCTGACGCGTAACGCATCTTCTCCGTTTTGAGCCTCCAACACTGTGTATCCATTTTTTTTAAGAATTCTTCTGGAAAGTTTTCGAACAGTTTCATCATCTTCCACAAATAAAACAGTCCCGGAGCCACCATGGACTGGCAGCAAAGGTTGTTCTTTCTTTTCCAAAACCCCGTCACGGCTTGCCCTGGGCAGATAGATTTCCAGGATCGCCCCCTGCCCATTCTCGCTGGAAGCCCATACAAACCCCTTGTTTTGTTTAACAATGCCATAGACACTGGACAGACCCAATCCCGTGCCTTTGCCGCTTTCCTTGGTCGTGTAGAACGGTTCAAAAATGTGTTTTTGCGTTTCCTTGTCCATGCCGCTGCCGGTATCACGTACAGCCAGCATGACATAAGGGCCTGGCTGCGCATCAACACCATGGGAATGAAAATGATGTGTATCCAAAATTTTATTGGCGGTTTCAATTGTAAGCTTTCCACCTTGGGGCATGGCATCCCTGGCATTTACAGCCAGGTTCATGAGCACCTGTTCTATCTGTCCGGGGTCAATTTTTACCTGCCATAATTTCGGACCTGGTATTTTCAAAATTTCAATATTTTCTCCAATCAAGCGGTGAAGCATCTTTTCTACACCTGAAAAAAGTTTATTAAAATCAAGAATCTCCGGTTTGATAATCTGTTTTCGGCTAAACGCCAGCAGTTGACGAATCAGGGCAGCCGCTCTTTCACCGGCCAGTTGAATCGCTTCTATATCCTTTCGAACAGAATCTGCTACTTCACCGTGCATTAATGCTAAAGTGGCACTGCCGTTGATGACGGTGAGGATGTTATTAAAATCATGGGCTACCCCGCCTGCCAGGATACCGACCGCCTCCATCTTCTGCGCCTGCTGAAACTGGGCTTCAAGTTTCTTTTGTTCTGTGGTATCCCGCAAATTGATGATGCTGCCCATTGCCTGGCCACCCTTGGTCCGGTAAACAGCACCGCTGATGCTGACAGGAATAATATTTCCCTCTTTGGTGCGGCGCCTGGACTCAATGCCGGAAAAATTTTGCCCGGCATTCAACTGATCCATCATCATTTGGGTTTCAGGCCGGTTTTCATCGGGCACAAACTGATATAGTTTACGGGCAAAGCATTCTTCCAGGGTCCAGCCGAACACATGGGTAAAGGAGGGATTGACGTACTCAATCTTTCCCTCTTTATCGTAAAAAACAATGGGATCAGGGGTTGATTCCAGAAGGTTGTGATATTTTTGCTCACTATGCTCCAGCCTGTCTTCACTGTTTTTTGTTCTTTTCTCTAATTCTTTTTCCGAACGGTACAGTTTGATGTGGGTCTCGACTCTCAGTATCACTTCTGCGGCATGAAACGGTTTGCTGATATAGTCAACACCGCCTGCCTCAAAGGCCTTAATTTTATCTTCAACATCTGTGAGACCGCTGATAAAAATCACAGGGATATCAGAAAAATTTGTGTCCTCTTTCAGCTTTTTGCACAGGTCATACCCATCCATTCCCGGCATTCGGATATCAAGGATGATCAGATCCGGGGCCTTGGCCTTAACCGAAAGCAATGCCAAATTGCCATTGGTAAATCCCCGGACCTGATGACCCTTTCTATTCAAAATCCTTTTCAAAGCCTTCATATTGCCCGGGGTATCATCCACCACAAGCACATCACTTTTTTCTAAAACAAACATTTTGTAACATATCTCCTCAATCGGGATAAAAATATCGGACCGCAAAACATCAGCCAGGGTATGATGGTTTGTTGCCGGTGTTGAATCTCATTTTTACCATTTTTCGGATAAACGGTTCAACGTCTATGATTAATAGTGTCGACAAAATTATGCCTCCTTTTTCTGGTCAAGGAGTTCTCTGACTTTTCTGGATAGCTCTTGGGCTAAAATTGGTTTATTTATGTATCCTTTAACACCCATAGCGTTTGCTGTTTTTTCATCCACCTGCTCGCTAAAACCTGTGCAGATAAGGATTGGTATGTCTTGACGAATTTTTAATATCTGTTTAGCAAGTTCTGTCCCAACTAATATCGGCATGGTCATATCTGTAATGACAAGATCAAATTGATCTGGATTTGATTTAAATAATTCCACAGCCTCAATGCTGCTTGTTTTACCAACGACTTTATACCCCAATCGTTCTAGGAGTCGAACTCCTAATTTTACAATGGATGCTTCATCATCAACAAACAATATGTTCTCAGAACCAAGTTGAATCGAAGCACTTTTAACCTCTTCAAGGGCCTGACTTTTTGATGTCATTGGCAGATATATATTAATCCGAGTACCCTTGTCGGGTTCACTTTGGACATCAACAGCACCACTATAACTTTTGACAATACCATGAAGAACAGAAAGTCCCAATCCAGTCCCTTTCCCCTGTTCTTTTGTCGTAAAATACGGCTCAAAAATTTTATCCATTATATCTGGAGATATCCCGGAACCCGTATCACCAATACCCAGGCAACAATATTTACCGGGTGGTAATTGAAATTTTTGTTCCGGTTTTTTTTCATATAGACAGACCTTTAGAATCCCGCCTTTTTTTTCCATTGCGTGATATGCATTGGTACACAGGTTCATTATTATCTCATGAATTTCAGTGGCATTGGCAAGAACATGGATTTGTTTTTCAGGAAAATCCTGCTCAATTATTATGTTAGAAGGCATAATTGCTTTTATAAGCTTAAGGCTTTCTTCAATCAGCGGTTGAAGTGATAAAACTTTTTGATCAATATCGCTTTGGCTGCTGAATGAAAGGATTTGTTTCACTAAATCACGGGCTCTTTTGGCACCTTGCAAAATATCTTCAAGATTCTCTTGTATTGGGTGAGCTTTATTTAAATCTGCAATGGACATCTCCGTAAAGCCGATGATGGGGTATAGTATATTGTTGAAATCGTGGGCAATCCCTCCTGCGAATGTCCCGAGGGCTTCAAGCTTTTGGGCTTTATAAAGCTTGTTTTCAAGTTTGAGTTTATCCGCCAAAATATCATTTCTTTCAGTAATGTCATTCATTATTATCAAACCGACATCACCCAGGGGGACCATATAAAACTCACAGGTTCTTTTCGTTCTATCCTTTATTGCTAAATCCCATATTTGCATGGCAATATCGCATTTATTTTTTTTTGCATGGTCAATGGCAACCATCCATGAAGATTGTACTTTTTTTCGATATTTTTGATCAGGATAGGCAGTATCCCACCATTTTTCTGCTGTGCCTACATCTTGAACCGTATACCCAAATAATTGTGTAAATTTATCATTTAAAAATATCATATCTTGATTTTGATCGGTAATAACCATTGGCAGTGGTGATTTTGCAATCATTTTTTTGAACCGAGCTTCACTTTCTCTCAGGGCATTTTCTGTTTGCTTGCGAAACTTGATATCCTTGTATATCCAGATAATTCCACTGGGGTTTTTAAATTTATCAAAAATTTTTGTAGCCGTTATTTCAATGGGGATGATTGTCCCATCTTTCTTAATGCAGAGGTTTTCTCCATTAAAATTGTCTATTTTTTCTAAAGTGATCATACGTTTATCCACCATTTCAACGGGTATTTCAGGGTAATGGATAAAGCTTATCGATCGGCGACTTGCTTCCGGAAACGAATAACCAAAGATCTGTTCTGATTTCCCCAACCACCGCAAAATATTTCCATTAAGATCTGTCAGGATAACAGCATCGGGCATTTGTTTTAATATTTCATCGGAAAGGAGCAGTTTTTTTTGGGCTCTTTTGAGATTTATAATGGTGATAGTAAGTGAAATGATGAATAAAAGCAAAACTAAAAAGCCCATAATTGTCGCGTGGACAATTGTTCTATTTTCGGCATAAAATGATATGGGGCGATTTATCACAATCGCATTCTTGGGTAAATCATTTAAGTTGACATTAAACCTTTCCAGCTGTTTCCAATCAAACATGTACTGATTTGGGCTGGTGCTGACAACCGGCAATTCACTGACCTGAATACCCCTTAAAATTTGCAATGCCAATTTTGACGCTTCACGGCCTTGTAACTCACCACTCACCATTTTACCGCCAACAACACCGCAATCCATGGCAATATCCCACAGGGCATACACTGGGAATGCCCGATTCGTTGATAGGTGGGAAACAAATTTATCAAAGGGCATATAGGTACCCAATTCGTCACGGACACTATTAAGCGGGATTACGATAATATCTGGCCCGAGGGAATCAAGCTCATGGTCAATTACCGACAGGTTCTTTGCTGTAATATTGACCAATTTTACGCGATTTTTGTAACGAGCCGGAAGGTTCTCCAACCATACCATACGGAAAGAAGGTGCACCCGGCGCGACAAAAACAACTTTTTTTGTTTTTGGATGAAGCTCAAGGGCGATATCAATTGTTTCTTTAATATCGGTTTCCTGAACCACCCCTGTAATGAATTGTTTTCCCTCCAACATGGCGGGTTTAAATCCGATATATGCTGCAAAGACCAAAGGGACATTCTGAAACAACTTGTCCCTGTCGTTTAGTATGAAATCGTAGGCCTCGTTATCACAAACAATTATCAGATCGATACGCCAATCGCGGTACTTGTATTGCCATAATTTTTGTAATTTTTCAAAGTAGGATTTCTTATGATTTCGTTTGGTATCAATATACTCAATCGCAAATTCGATTTGTTCCGGGGCAGAGGAGAAAACATCGTGAATACCGCGATTCAAAGAATCTGTCCATGGATAGCCTTCATAGGCAGAATGTACAATGAGGACTTGGCGCAAGGCTTGCGGCTTGTTTGGTTCAGCCATAACGGGCCGGCAAAAGAGAATACATAACAGTACAAATACTGCCATCAAAAAGGTGCTGCCAACTTTCATTGAATATTTTTTATTTTTAAAAGAGTTTATCAAAATTATTTTCCAATACCGATAGGCTTTTTTGCTCATAAAACAGAATAATTCTCATATTGCTGCAATTATAATGAGGTTCAAAAACTTTAACGATTCAAATTATTTTTGAAAAAAATCACAGTAAATGTACATCAAAAACTCGGGGAATGCAAAAAGAATGAATAACCTTTACTCGTGACGATTGATGCTAAAAAAGCAGGCGGATTCATCTAAAAATTCACAAACACCAATTTTTACGGCTTCTTTTTCTGATATTTTTGCACTATAACCTGTGCAAATAATCATAGGTATATCAGGGCAAAGTTTCAAAATTTTACTAACCAGTTGACCACCTGTCATATTCGGCATTGCCATGTCTGAAATCACCAGGCCCTAATGACCCCACCTGAAATCCGCTATTTTTTTGTTTTCTGTGTTGACAATCGGTGAATAGATCGCTATATTCCGTTTTAACGATTTATAACCCAAGGAAAACAAATGAAACAATTTATCAAAGTCATGAAAGCCCTGTCAGATCCCAACCGGGTAAAAATAATGAAAATTCTTCAATCCCGCCCCCTTTGCGTCTGCGAAATAAAAGAAACCCTTGGCATTGCCCAGTCCACCGCCAGCAAACACTTAAAACTTTTAGAAGATGCCGGACTGGTAAGAAGTTTTAAGGAGGGGTTATGGGTTAATTATTCCCTGGCGGACGGCAGTGATTCTCCCTATTGCGCCAGTATGATCGGAAACCTTAAGCATTGGCTGGAGGATGAAGAACAGATCAAAGGTCTGAATCAAATACTGCCGGGAATTAACCGGATAGATATTGTGGGCAAACAATGAATTTATAATTGCCA
Source organism: Desulfoconvexum algidum (assembly GCF_055382125.1). Taxonomy (NCBI): domain Bacteria; kingdom Pseudomonadati; phylum Thermodesulfobacteriota; class Desulfobacteria; order Desulfobacterales; family Desulfobacteraceae; genus Desulfoconvexum; species Desulfoconvexum algidum. The sequence continues at coordinate 4,144,217 of NZ_AP042394.1, forward strand.
AAATAATATCGACAAATGACCAGATATAAATAAAACCCAGGAGACACAATGGAATCCAAATCAACAATAAATATTTTTAACGCAGACAACAGGGCCAGGTTCGGTTTTATGGCCACCCTTCTTTTCGGTGCAATAGGTGTATATCTCTGGTGGATTCTCTACCATTTTCTGCCCACCCTTTCCGCATGGGCAACCTATTCAGTGTTGCCCATCAAACAAGGTTCCCATCTAGGGGCTTCCGTGGAGTTCTTTCTCTACGACACCCCCAAGGTAATGATGCTCCTGTTTATAGTGGTTTTTGGGGTGGGCATTATCCGAAGCTTTTTCACTCCGGAAAAGACCCGGGCCTTTTTGTCCGGAAAGAGTGAGTTTGCCGGCAATATACTGGCTGCCCTTTTGGGAATTATAACCCCTTTTTGTTCCTGTTCGGCTGTTCCTTTGTTCATCGGATTTGTAACCGCCGGGGTGCCCCTGGGTGTCACCTTTTCTTTTCTGATCGCAGCCCCCATGGTCAATGAGATTGCCCTGGGACTTCTTTACGGCCTTCTGGGCTGGAAAGTAGCGGCCATTTATGCGGGAACCGGTCTTTTCATTGCTATTTTTGCCGGATGGGTCATTGGTAGACTCAAGCTGGAAGCCCATATTGAAGACTGGGTGACCCAGGCCAACGGGGCTGCCATGTCCATGGAAGAAGAAAAACTCTCCTTTTATGACCGGATCGTTTATGGATGGGATGCGGTAAAAGAAATCATCGGAAGGGTCTGGGTTTATGTAATCATTGGTATTGCAGTGGGAGCCGGCATCCACGGATTTGTTCCCGAAGGCGTCATGGCCTCCATCATGGGCAAAGGTTCCTGGTGGTCTGTTCCCCTCTCTGTTGTCATCGGGATTCCCATGTATTCCAATGCCGCCGGCATTATTCCGGTGGTGGAGGCCCTGTTGGGGAAAGGGGCGGCCCTGGGAACGGTTCTGGCGTTTATGATGAGTGTGATTGCCCTGTCCCTGCCCGAGATGGTAATTTTAAGAAAAGTGCTAAAACCCAAATTGATTGCCGTGTTTATCGGGGTGGTTGCCAGCGGTATCCTTTTGGTGGGCTATTTGTTCAATATGATTATTTAATAACAACAATGTTCTAATAATGATGCAAAGGAGTGACCCATGGAAATTAAAGTATTGGGACCAGGATGTGCCAAGTGTAACAAGACCGAAAAATTAATCCAGGAAGTGATCGCTGAAACCAAGTCAGATGCCATAGTAACAAAAGTAACCGACATGATGCAGATTGCTTCCCACGGTGTTTTTGCCACCCCCTCCGTGATTATTGACAACCAGGTCAAATGCGCCGGCAAAGTGCCGAAAAAAGGGGATATTAAAAAATGGCTGGGCCAATAAAAGAGAAGAGATCCAAGCAGAATAAAAGAAAGGAAACCCCAAGATGACGCAATTGACAAAAGCCGGATTCCGTGTCTGGATGATTATTTTCATCTTGTCTTTGACAACATGTGTTTTTGCCGAAGATTTTACCCAAATCCCGGTCAAAGGAAGGGTAACCATGGTGGACCTGGGGGCCAAAAAATGTATTCCCTGTAAAATGATGGCCCCTATTATGGTAAAGCTTGAAGCCGCCTATGAAGGCCGTGCCGCCATTGTATTCATTGACGTGTGGGAAAATCGGGAGCAGGGTCCCCGATTTAAGGTCCACGCCATCCCGACCCAGATTTTTTTTGATGAACAGGGAAAAGAAGTGTTCCGTCATGTGGGTTTTTTTGATGAACACTCAATTATTGAGCAGTTGAGTCAAATGGGAGTTGAAGAACCCGAGTCCCTGGGCCAGTCTGTGAACCAGGGATCTTAGAATGCTGGACACTTTTTTTTAACGGTCAACCAGTGGATGACAGGCTCCCTGGCCCTGGCCGGGGTGGGTTGCTTTGCCTGGGGAATGGTCAGTGTGCTGTTCAGCCCCTGCCACCTGGCATCAATTCCTCTGATTGTGGCCTATGTGGGGGGGGCAAAAAAAGTTGCTGAACCCCAGAGAGGCCTGTCTTTATTCCATCATATTTACCCTGGGTCTTTTTATCACCATTGCGGTTATTGGAATTCTTTGTGCCCTCCTTGGCCGGATGCTGGGGGATGTGGGGAATTATTGGCAGATACTGGTGGGCCTGATCTTGATCTGGGTCGCCCTGGGCATGCTGGGGATTTATTTTATCCTCACCCCATTTTTATCAAACCCTTAACCTGGATGTATAAAGGAAGCATATATTTGCTGCTAAAATTTTATTCCCTTAGTTTGACCGAAGATCCTATACAAAGAGGTAAAAATTCTTTGATCGGATTATTTTTATCTCTTTTGATGCTGACGATTTCCTTTGCTGGACCATTGGTTGCTACTGGCTCATCCGTTGCTACTGGCTCGTCCGTTGCTAATGGCTCGTCCGTTGCTAATGGCTCGTCCGTTGCTAATGGCTCGTCCGTTGCCAGTGACAAATCCTTTGCTCCCCATTCCCTGGAAAACATCCTGATTGTTTCCATTGATGCCCTCCATCCCAAGGCTCTGGGACCCAAATCAAGTCCCCATATTTATAGACTGATGGAAAAAGGGACTTACACCCTAAAGGGGCAGAGCACAGACCCGCCATTAACATTGATCGCCCATTCTGCAATGTTTTCAGGACTTTCTCCCCAGGAGAATGGAAAGACCGACAATGACTGGCTTCCGGGGCAGGACACCATCCAGGGGGAAACCATCTTCCAACGTCCCAAACACGCAGGATTTTTGACGGGTTATTTTTATTCAAAGAAAAAACTGGGGTTTCTGATCAATAAAGACATTGACGTCCATGGACTCTCAAGGGATTTTGCCATAGACCGTGCCACAGATTTTTTCCAAATTCCTGGAAAACATTTTTGTTTTTTACATATCAGCGGCCTGGACCAGGCTGGTCCAACAGAGGGATGGTTGTCTCCGGGATATATGGAAGAACTTTATTTTATCGATGATACCCTGGAACCGCTTATCACCATGATCAAGGACAAGAAAAAGTATCTAATCATCATCACCAGTGACCATGCCGGTCATAACAAAATTCACGGTAGTGATCATCCCGAAGATTCACGGCTTCCCCTGGTTATGATTTCAGATATTTATAATTTTTCGGTCTACCAAGACAAGCCCTATAAAGTGAACCAGCTAAAGACCCTCCTCGATACCCTCCTGATGAAATAGCCCCCAAAACGGCTTCACCGACAATGCCGGTTTAAAAGTGTGCAAAAATTGTAACCACCGATGTTCTTTTTGTAACCAACGGTTACAAAAGCCCCTCCCTTTTCTAAATAAAGCCTAAGGATTCAGCCCCTTATACACCTGGCACACCAATTGCTATGTTGCTTTATTGTTATTTAAGTCAACTGCCTTGGAAAATCACGATTAATCCGGGGTGTTATCAATATGAAATAAGGAGCTTTTAAGTAAATATGAGGACAACACAAAAATATACCAGCGCTGAATTCCAGTTAGAAAACCCAGGAATTTTTTATCAGTTCAAACTTCGAGAACATGCGTCAGAACCCATGTTTGCCGTTGTGAGAAAAGGCTCCAAGGCCCTGGCATGCATCAAAAAAGGGGATATTATTCCCATGACCTACCACTTTCAGGATAAAACGATACCAATGGAAAAAAGAGCAACCCGAATTAAGTATATCACAGAGGATAACCCCATGGGGTATAAAGATCATTTTATGATTGCCCTGGATGTTGATTTTATTGAAAATAATATGGGTGCAGTCTGAATTCTTTCTGATTTTATTCAATGACGATATCATAAAAAAAGGAAATATAATGAAGAAAACGATAGGAACAACCCTGATGGCAGCCCTGGTAATATTAGGACTTCTTATGACTGTTTCATGTGCAAAAAAAAGCATCACATCCCATGAAAATGCAATGGAAAATAATGGCGACGATGCAAAAAATGCCCAGGACCTGGCTAGCATCGAGGAGGAGCGGATCAAAAGCCTAGCGTTCCAGGAGCAACTGAGAGAAAAGGAATTGAAAAAAAACCGAAATACTGCCAGACAACAATTTCTCAACCAGCATATTTACTTTGAATTTGACAGTTATAACCTAGGTTCCAAGGCGAAAATACTACTCACGAAAAAAACAGAATGGCTGGATTCCAACCAAGGGATTGCCATCACCATTGAAGGGCATTGTGACCAACGAGGCACCATTGAATACAACCTTGCGCTGGGTGAACGCCGGGCAATGGCTGTTAAAAACTATCTGCAGGATCTCGGGGTTTCAGCTTCTCGTATGACCTTGGTTAGCTATGGTGAAGAAAAACCGATACAAAGCGGATTGAGTGACGAAATCCATAGAAAAAATAGGCGTGCCCAGATTATTCTTCAATAATTGTGAAAAAATTTATTCCTAAAATTCTCCCGGTACCACCTTGATTTAACCCTGGTTTCCATTTTTACCGGCCCGTTGGTGGCCACCATTGCCCCCTGGATGGATCTTCAAGTACCTATACCTTTGCGTTAAAAAGGAAGCCTGCCATATCTCTCATTTTATCTTGAAGATTGAGCATTTCATCGGTAGGGAATTGCCGGATCAACTCGTTTGACTCTTTGTCGAGGACCTTGATAACAATTGCGTTGTTTTCTTCATGGACCGTAAAATTTAATTTTGTCTGAATGGTATTTGAAAGCTCTTGAAAGGATTCCAAAACTTCTTTCACATCCCGGGTTGTCATTTGATCAGAAGCCTGGACTTTCTTTTCTTGAAAGGTGTCTGCATTTTTTTTTTGCTCAAGATTTGCTGATGCATCCATTGATGCACTACCTATTGCGTCAGGGGATTTCAATTGGGAAATATCAACAACTTGTTGGTCGTTCACTTTGATGGCTGCACTATCCATGATTCTTCTCCTCGTTTACTAAACATTTCCAAGCAAAATCAGTCTCTGATATTTCCTCTGGATCACTCCAATAAACTTCCAAATATTAACGGATCTCTTCTAGTTAAACTTATTGTCGGTTCCCTGGACAAAAAGCTTAAGGAAAAAACCGCAGTATTTTTCTCCCGGACAAATCAGGTTTGCATCTCCTTGTCTCAACATAGCCTTCAGTTTTGCGACCAACCCATATAAATCAGTCTCATTTTTGCGCCATACGGGATCGATCAAAACAAATAAAATATCTGAAGTGCTATCCTATAAGCTATTTCCACATATCTTATTAATACAATTCACCTGGCACGTCCATTGCTATCTATTCACCTATAATTGAACCGATGGGTTGCAAAGTTGCAAACAATAGCGTAAAATATAGAGATAATAATAAATTTTGGGACGCTTACCATATGCATAACAATAAAATATTTGGCCCCCTTGAAGAAGATGCCATGAAGGGCATACTCGATTGTATCTCCGACGGTGTTTTTACCATCGATTACAACTGGCAAATCACTTCTTTTAACCGGGCCGCTGAAGAAATAACCGGCATTTCCAAAAAAGAAGCCATGGGCCGGCACTGCTGGGAAGTTTTCAGGTCCAATATGTGTGAAGAGGATTGTGCCTTAAAAAAAACAATGGAAGAGGGAAAACCCTTTATCAGCACATCCGCCTATATCATAAACGCCGACAAAAAAAAGATCCCCATTACCGCCTCTACCTCCCTGCTCCTTGATGGGAAAGGAGATGTGATCGGCGGGGTTGAATCATTCCGAGACCATTCTTTGGTCGAAGAATTGAGGAAAGAACTCTCCAGTAATTTTCAGGTGGAAGACATTGTCAGCAATTCATCTGCCATGAGAAGCATCTTTAATATCCTTCCCCAGATTGCGGACTCTGATTCCTCCGTATTAATTGAGGGAGAGACCGGCACGGGCAAAGAACTGATGGCACGGGCTATTCACAACATGAGCCACCGAAAGGAGAAGCCGTTTATCGCTATCAACTGCGGTGCGCTTCCCGACACCCTGCTGGAATCTGAATTGTTTGGATACAAAAAAGGGGCCTTTACCAATGCCGTGAAGGATAAACCCGGACAATTCAGCCTGGCCGACGGGGGAACTGTTTTTTTAGATGAAATCGGCGAGACCAGTCCCGCCTTCCAGGTCAGCATGTTACGGGTCCTCCAGGAGCATGAATATACCCCGCTAGGAGGAATTGCCAAGGAAAAAACAAATATTCGAATCATTGCAGCCACCAACCTGAACCTGGCTGACCAGGTTGAAAATAATCAATTCCGTCAGGATCTGTACTACCGAATTAATGTTATCCGCCTTACCCTGCCCCCCCTGCGGCAACGAATGGAAGATATCCCCCTTCTGGTGGAGCGATTCATCGCCAAATTAAACCTGCGCCAGGGTAAATTAATACAGGGCATCAACCAAAACGTGCTCTCCTCATTCATGGCCCATGATTTTCCTGGTAATATCCGGGAGCTGGAAAATATTATTGAACATGCCTTTGTGCTCTGCTCAGAAGGGATTATAACCCCCCAGCACCTGCCTGGTTTTTTATCCCAAACCATTGATCTTAAATGCGAGCAAAATGACGACCCGGTCAAATCCGCCCAGACCAAGTTGATTATCGACGCACTTACCCGGAACAATTACAATAGGAATGCGGCTGCCCGATCCCTGGGAATTCACAAAAGTACCCTTTTCCGACGAATTAAAAAACTGGGAATAACCTTGTAAGGGATAGCAATCGCAACCCATTGCCCCGGCAATTGTCTTGTTTTTGCGACTCCTCTGGAAACCGACACCCCATTCCCAAAACTGGAAAGGGGTTACAACTACCTTATTTTGTTTAATAATTTAGCATCTTACCGAAATATCATCAACCCGGCACAGGCCTTGCAAATTGATAGTGTCAGAAATATCCGTGCACCATTGGGTAAATTTAAATAATAGGAGGTTGCCAGTGAAAATAGCCATTACCATATGGGGAAACCGAATTTCCCCTGTTTTTGACGCTGCCCATACCCTTCTGACGGCCCAGGTCGAAAACAGGATGATCCTCAACAAAACCTATGAGCCCTTTGACCCGGACTCCCCCCAGGAATTGATTCGAATTCTTAACAGAATGGAAGTCACCACTTTAATCTGCGGTGCCATCTCCACAAAACCTGCAGATTTCATAGTGGAAAACGATATCAAACTCATCTCCTTTGTGACGGGAAATGCCTTGGACTTCCTTGACAGTTTTGCCACCCGACAGACCATTAAAAAAATAAATATGATGCCAGGTTGCAGTATTGATTATTGCTGTCGCCAAAAATCAAAACGCTGCCTGGGATTGCCCTAATTTCACTGTCCTTTCTTGCTGGTTGACAAAATGGGTAAATAATTATTAAATTGCCCATGGTATCATTTGTATTTTCCCCTGACATCCACCGGAAATCCATTAAACACCGCAACCATTAAGGCATAAGGGATATATGACAGTAAAGCCCACCTATGAAGAACTTGAAGTGCGTATCAAAAGCCTTGAAAAGGAAGCTGATCTCAGACTTTCCCTGGGGGAAAAAGACAAAACCGCGCGGAAAAATTATACCCGATTTTTAAAATTTCTTCCCTACCCGGTCCTGATCCGGGATGAAAAAGGGCTGGTCACCTATCTTAACCCCGCCTTTACCCACACCTTTGGATGGACACTTGAAGAGCTGAAAGGAAAAAAGGGTCGGCAATATATTCCCGAACCATTAGAAGATGAGCTGTCCAATAGAATAATGGACCTGCCGCCTAAAAAAAATGTAATCAAACTAAACACAAAACGGCTGACCCGGGAAGGAAAAATTCTGAATGTCTCCATGCGAGTGGGGATTGAGAGGAATAAAAAAAATCAGCCGACCAGTATGATCATTGTTCTCAGGGACGTGACCATGGAAAAACGGATCAAGCGGATCCAAAATACCATGAACCGCATCAGCCAGGTATTACCTCAATATCCGGAACTGAACAAAATCATGCAATATGTGAGTGTTGAAATCAAGGAGCTGCTGGGGACCGAAGGTGCCAATGTTATTTTACTGGATGAGAGCCGGAAAGAATTTTATTTTTTAAGCGTTGTCCACGATGATCCCGGCACCCAGGAACGGATCAAAAAAATTCGGTTCCCCGTGGATGAACTCATCTCGGGCCAGGTGGTCAAAACCGGAAATCCAGTTATCATGACCTCCCTGCCGGACGACCATCGCCTTCACCAGAACCGGGATAAAAAGATTGGACACAAGGTCAAAAACGTCATGGTGGTTCCCCTGCGAACCAAAGAACACATCATCGGCACGATTACGGCAGACAATAAAAAAGAGGGTGAATTTGACAAAACAGACCTGGAAATCTTAAATACCATTGCTGCCAGCGTGGCACTTTCCATTGAGAATGCAGGGGTTTCAGAGAAACTGAGAAAGGCCAATGAAGAACTAAAAGGGCTGAATGCGGCAAAAGACAAAATGATCAGCCACCTGGCCCATGAACTAAAAACACCGGTGGCTATCCTGCTCAGTTCCTTTAAAATTCTGTCCAGAAAATTAGATCTTCTGCCGGAGAAAAACTGGGAACCCACCATGGATAGGATCCACAGGAACCTGGACCGGATCTTGGGTATTGAAGATGAAGTTTACGACATCGTCGAAAAAAAATCCTTTATACACGAGAATATATTTTCCCTTATTTTTGAGCAATGTGAAGACACCATGGAAGCTTTGATTGCTGAAGAAATCGGGGAACGAGGGGTGATTGCAAAAGTTCGAACGAGACTGGATGATATTTTTTCTTCAAGGGATCTTGTGGTACAAAAGGTCTACTTGAACCAATTTGTTGAAAACAGGATTGAACAACTTGCGCCCCTGTTTGCCCATAGGGATGTAAACGCCTCTGTCCGCCTCAAGGCATCTGCCCCCATTAGAATGCCCCTGGACCCCTTAAAAAAAACAATTGACGGGCTGATCCGAAATGCAGTTGAAAACACCCCGGACGGGGGAAAAATAGAGATACTGGTCCATGCCAGGGGAAAGGGGGTTGAATTCATTGTCCAAGACCAGGGAGTCGGATTAACACAAGAAGCCCAACGAAGGATATTTGAAGGGTTTTTTACCCCCCAGGCCACCCTGAATTACTCGTCTAAACGCCCCTACGATTTTGGGGCCGGAGGAAAAGGCGCAGACCTGCTGCGGATGAAAATTTTTTCTGAACGGCACCATTTTAAAATCAAGATGACATCCAAGCGCTGCAGCCGCCTGTCAAAGGACACAGACATCTGTCCGGGCAGTATTGAAGCCTGCACAAAAAAAACAGACCCCCCATGTGATGGCCACACAACGGTCTCGGTTATATTTCCATTTTCAAAGACCCTGAAACAAACTTAAAGAAAAACTCTTTCCTTGACCTGGCCCGGATAAAATTGCAAAATACCGCCATACACTGTTTTAAACTACTCACCTCCACTTCATCAGGAAAATGGCTTGGAAAAACCGGACAACACCATAAATCGCCACAAACCCCTTCGATTATGGTCCAACGCATTTGCCATTATTTGTATATGGACCCTGTTCATTCTTGTTTCCTGGATCTGGCTGACCCAGGTCATCCGTTCCGGAACCGTTGAAACAGCCAGGATAGAAGCAAGAACCGCGTTTCGAAACGATGTAATATACCGCCGATGGAATGCAAGTCATGGAGGGCTCTATGCCCCGGTAACCGCAGAAACACCCCCCAATCCATACCTCAAGACAGACCATCGGGAAATCCAGACCCCAGAGGGCATCCTTCTGACAAAAATAAACCCGGCCTACATGACCCGGCAAGTCCATGAACTGGCAGAAAAAACATCTGGACACAAAGGCCATATCACCAGCCTGAATCCCATCCGCCCCCAGAACGCTCCGGATCCCTGGGAACGACAGGCACTGAACCGGTTTGAACAAGGAGAGACCGAGGTCAGTTCCATTGAAATATTAGACAACACAAAATATTTGCGCCTCATGAGTCCCTTAATCACAGAAAAAGGATGCCTGACCTGCCATGCAGACCAGGGATACAAAATAGGGGATGTCAGGGGCGGTATCAGCATCTCCATTCCCATGGCCCCCCATGAGATCATCGAACGCGCCAATATCACAACCCTGAGCCTCATCTACATCTTCCTATGGATAACCGGTGTTTCAGGAACGCTTTTGGGCATATTTTTTCTAACCCGCCAGATCCAAAAACGCCACCAGGCCGAAGAACAGCTGCGGCAGCATGAAAAACTGGAAGGGGTTATGGAAATGGCAGGGGCGGTCTGCCATGAACTAAGCCAGCCCCTGCAGACAATCCTGGGCAATTCAGAAATCATGTTACTGGACCTAGCACCTGACCATCCCCTGTCAAAACGGCTCAACAAAATCCAGGAACAAGTGGAACGTATGTCCAAGACAATCCAGAATCTGATCAAAATCACCCGTTACGAAACAAAACAATTCCCCCAGGGCAGGGTTATTGATATCGACAGGGCCACCAAAGAGCATAACGCTTCAACGACGGACAATGCCCCCAAATAAATGTCGGGCATTCCGGGCCCATGGATAATCAAATTTTCTGTTCATGCTCCATGAAACAGGGGATACAAAGTTCCTTTCCGCCAAACCGTCTCAGCCTAGATTCCATGACCTTTTCCCCGCATTCCTGGCAGGTAATACTTTCTAGGATTCTTGCAGGTTTAACCGGCGGAAGGGCAATCGCTTTTACCGCAAACAAATCACGGATATCTGCCGCCATGATGTGAAAAATGCTGGCTTCTTTCCCGGCGAGACCATCCGGGTCTGGCAGATCCTTGATGGCATCATCCAAAAAAACAGCACGAAATCCCTTGTCTGCTCGTCTGTCAAAAAAAGTAAACCCGGCTTTTCCAAAGTCTTTGTGCACCAGATTTCCCTTGCCAAAGGTACATCCGGTTAAAAACTGAATCCCATCCACCGCACACATATCGGTTTCGACCACACAGACAATGGATGAATCAGGGGTAATCTTCAATTTTTGAATGGCAAGCTCTGCTGTCCGGATGCCAATGGCAAGTCCGGGGCATGAATGCCCATGGAATGAAATGGTTCGTTCAATTAAGTGTTTGTCCAGCTGACATGTCATTCTGTACTCCTTTTTTTAAAATTTTATCGTTTAAGATTTTAGGGTTTGTCCTGCCTGTCATCCCCAGATAGATAGCCGCCAAAACCATTACCACCCCTGCCCACCCGGCAATGCCGGTCTGCCGGTTAAAAAAGAGGACATCCCAGAAGAAGGAAAGCGCCGGCTGGAGCAATAGGATCAACCCGGCCCGGGAGGCGGCTATCCTTGGCAGGGAATTGGAAATCAGCGCCCAGGCAAAGGCCTGGCCGAAAAACCCCAACCCCAGCAAAGAGAGGAGCGAAGTGGTCCCTGGTATGCTAAAAGAATGGCCCGAAACAAGTATGGCAACGCCCAGAAAGAAGGAACAGGCAGCCGTCAACACCATCTGGTAGTAAAAAACAGATCCTCCAGCCCCTTTTGCCGATGGGTCATCTGACTGGACATACCGAAGCAGCAACAGAAAAGTACTATAACAAACAGCCGTGAGCCCTCCCAAAAGAACTCCCAAAAGATACTCAGAACTCAAATGATCCATATCCAGCCCGATCACCATAAAAAGTCCTGTGAATGCCAGGGGGATGGAAAAGACAAACCAGGTGCCCAACCCTTCTTTAAAAACCAGCCACCCAAAAATGGCCAGCACAAACACCTGACAGTTCCCCAGGATGGTGGCAAGGCCGGGGCCTACATAGTGGATACTCATATGCCAGCAAAAAAGATCCAGGCTGAATACCAGGCCGCAGAGGATGGCCAGCAAATTCTTTTTCAGGCTTTTTGCTTTAAACTCTCTTTTTAGCCAGCAGGCACAGATCAGAAACAGACAGCCAAAAAAGACCCTGTAAAAAGCAGAAACCAGGGGATACACCTGGGAAGTCTTAACAAAGACACCGGAAAAGCTAATGATAATGGCACCAAAAATTAAAACCGCCACCGGGTGTTTATAAAACTTATGAACTGACATGGCCTTTTCCTTTTACATAAAAATGGAAGGTAAAGATTTATCGGGCCCAGGTCAAGGGAAAAGATTTGATTTACACGACTAAATGGAATAGGTTGCCAAACCAGAACCTTTAAAAAGGACCGGATCCATGCTCAAGGATATGATAAAAAAACAGTCTAAAATCCACACAAGGAATATCAGTCTGACCACCTATCCTTGCACCGACGACCGTGTACTGGTGCAAGGAATTCTAAAGGATCAGCGGTATATTCGTGTATTTGATGTAACCGGCAAGGCAAAGGCCCCGGGAATGGTCCATCACATGAGAGTCACCTTGTTAATTGCTCCAAACCCTTTGACAATCGTCCAGGCCGAGGCCCAAATGCTCTCCGTTCCCATGGCAGAATGCCCGGCCACACTTGACCTTGTAGAACAGCTTATCGGGGTTGAAATAAAATCCGGATTTTCAAGCCAAATCCGGAAAATCATGGGCGGCAACAGAGGTTGTACCCATCTTTGCACCCTTGTTGTCGCCATGGGCCAGGAAATTTTCCAGGGATGGCTGGCCCAAAAAAGGTCCAAAAAAGCACCTCTCCCGGTCTCCCTGGACGATTTAGAAGAGAAAGGATTCCTCATTGATTCCTGCCGAATGTGGAAAAAAGACGGGCCGAAAATACGAGAGATGCAGCTGGCCATTGAAAAAAAAAGAGAACAATAGGGCCTGTGGCATCCTCCCGTTTCAATCAGATGGGGCCTGCCACAGGTATTTTTTCAAATCGATGGTATGAACAGGGGAAAAACTCACCCCTTCGGATTCCAGCAATGCCCTTTGAAGTTCATACCCCCTGCCCCGGGGCAGGGAGATCTTTCCCCGACAATTAACCACCCTGTGCCAGGGCAGATCATGCTTGCCGGACATACTGTGAAGTATCCTGGATACCTGCCGGGCCCCCCTGGTATTTCCGGCCAGGGCAGCGACCCTTCCATAGGCGAGCACCTTTCCTTGGGGAATTGATTTAATCACCTGCAGCACTCGTTGGGTAAAGGGCATGAGCATGAAAGGATAAATGACAGATTTTTCATTTTTTTTCAATTCCCCTTTTTCAAAAGATTGAATATCTCCTGAATTTAATCAAACCATTCAGGCGATATCGCCCTGGCCAACTCAGATATATCTATGATAAGTGTTGTATGATCCCGAATGATCATTGATCCGCTGATACCCGGCTGCTTTAACGTGCTTTCATCGACATCAAACGAGACCTCAAAGGTATCTAATGGAGGGTTAACCATTAGCCCCAATTCCCGATCCCCTACCTTAAAAACAATAATTTCCTGCTGTTCTCCCGGGGCCAAAGGCGCGACATCTAAAATTTGTGACAACTCGCAGAGGGAAAGTGCCCCCCCCCTGTACTGAACAACTTTGTTTTCACCGATATTCTCAATGGCAGCGGTTTGAATTCTTTCAATTCGCTCCACCCTGTTCAAGGGGACTGCAAAAAATTCGTTTTCCAAATTGTTAAACGTTAAAAGGGATGCCTTTTCTTTCCCTGTTTCCGCCGTACCTTCCTCAGATAATGTTAATTTTTTTACTTCGGATAAGGTTGACAGCTCGGCCATTTGGGCAAGGCTGGCAATATCCAGAATCAGGGCGACCTTGCCGTCCCCCATGACCGTTGCACCGGCAAAAGCAGTATATTTTTTAAGATGTCTCCCCACAGGCTTTACCACAATCTCTTCCGAATCATGCAATTGACCGACGACAAGACCATATTTATAGGCACCTGAAGAAACCACCGCAATGTTGATGGCATTGTTGACACCGGATCTTCGATCCTTTGTTTCTCTTGTCTGCCAGCTTGAAACCAAATCTTTTGAATTTGGGGTGACGGTTTCCGCGCTGACAAGGTGTTGTTTTGACCGTCTGTCAGAAATATGGGTCCGTCTGTCCGACAATTTTACGCCTTTTTCCGGGTCAACATATTTATTTTCAATGCCGAGCATTTTTGAAAGATCCAGCAGAGGGAGCAGTTCTCCCCTTAAACGAACGACATCCGCATCACCGACCTTTTCAATTTTTTCTTTGATCTGATCAACAGGGATTCTGAGAAGTTCATCCAGATTAACCTGGGGAACCGCATAACGGTCGCAGCCCACAGAGGTTATCTGGCTGGGAATAATCGCAAGGGTTAAGGGCAGCTTGATTTGGATATCTGTACCCGCACCTTTCTCAGAACTCAAGTCTATGATGCCGCCGAGGTTTTCAATATTTCCAGAAACCACATCCATCCCGATACTGCCGGCAGAAACCTCGGTAATTTTCTCTGTTGAAAAACCGGGCAAAAAAACCAGTTCCATTTTCTGTCGTTCAGAAAACCCCGCAATCTGTTGTTCAGTGACCAGCCCTTTTGAAACAGCTATGGCTGAAAGTTTTTCAGGGTCAAGCCCTTTGCCGTCATCGGAAATAACAATATTTATATGGCCGGCATCATGGAAGGCCCGCAGGATAATTTTACCTCTGGCATTTTTGCCGGATTTTTCCCTTTCCACAGGGGTTTCTATCCCGTGGAGAACCGAATTTTTCACCAGATGAGTTAAGGGATCACTGATGGATTCCAGGATGGTTTTGTCCAGCTCCACCTCGTTGCCTTCAATGACAAGATCAACGGATTTACCCAATTGCCCGGATAAATCCCTGACAAGGCGGTTAAATGTATTTAAAATATTGGACATGGGCTGCATCCGGGTTCTCATGATGGTTTCCTGAAGTTCAGAGGTAATCATATCGATACGCTGGCTGGAGACCTCTGTGGCCCTGACATTCTCGGTGCTGACACCCTGGAGCAACTGATTTCGGCTCAAAACAAGTTCGCCTGCAAGGGTCATCAAGGTATCTAAAAGCCCCACCTTGACTCTTATGGAGGCCTTTGCCTTATCACTTTTATCTTCAGCTGCAGTCGTTGATTTCATACGTGTGTCGGTCATTGCGCATTTCCTTAAATTTTAAAAGGCCTTCCAGATATACCCTCTGGAAGGCCGCACCCTTTTTAATTTAGCTTAAACCGGCTGACCATTTCATTGAGATTTTCAGCCAGCTTAGACAATTCCAACGCACTTGTATTCACCTGAAGGCTTCCTGCATTCATCTCCTCAGCTGCCTCACTTACCTTGTGAACATCCTCGGTAACCTCTCCTGCCACAGCAGATGTCTGGTTAACGTTTTCGTTTACTTCCTGAACCCCGGCAGCAGCCTGGCTGACGTTGCTGGAAATTTCCTGGGTGGTGGCTGATTGTTCTTCAATAGCGGTTGCCACAGAGGTGACAATCATATCGATCTCATTGATAATATCAACGATGGATCCAATGGCTGAGACAGACTCCTTGGTGCTTGCCTGCACATCTCCAATCCGTGAACCGATCTCCTGGGTGGCTTCTGCCGTCTGCTGGGCAAGGGCCTTGATTTCCGCGGCAACCACGGCAAAGCCTTTCCCTGCCTCACCCGCTCTTGCCGCCTCTATGGTGGCGTTGAGTGCCAGCAGATTTGTCTGTTCGGAAATATCTGAAATGGTTTCTGTTACCTTGGAGATTTCCGAGGCCGCCTTGCCCAGTTCATCCACTTTTCTGGAAATATGTCCTGCTTTGTCAACGGCCTCGGACGTGGTCTGACTTCCTTTGGCTGTATTTTTCGCAATTTCATTAATGGTTGCAGACATCTCTTCAGCTGCCGAAACAATCATTTGAAGACTGGCCGTGGTCTGTTCGGTGGCAGCGGCCACACTGTTCATACTGGTTGCCATTTCTTCGGCCGCCGTTGCCACATTATTTGCTTTTTGAGAGGATTGCTCAGAACCCGACGCCATCTGTTGTGAAATGGCGGAAAGCTCTGTGGAAGAAGAGGTCAATGTCTGGACGCCACCGGTAATATCCGTGAACATATTGTTCAAATTATCTGTCATTTCTTTCATATTGCCATAGACACCTGTAATTTCTTTACCGTCTGTATTGAACTCAACCGTAAGATCCCCTTTGGCAATACTGTCGGCAATCCTGGCGATTTCAGAAGGATCATGTCCCAATTGCGCCATGATACCCCGGACAAACCAGAGAACCCCCACGAGGGTAAGGACCAGAAAAATACCCCCTGCCAGCAGAACAATATTTTGAATCTCAACAACCGGCGCCATAAATTCAGCCTCATCCTGGGTCACACAAATACTCCACCCGGTTGCGGCAACCGGTGCAAACCCGGCTATTTTATCAATTCCCTTGAAGGTATAGGTGTTAACGCCGGATTTTTGAGCCAGCATATCACCCACAATCGTCTCCATACCATTGAGTTTTGTAATGTCCAGTTTGAGTATATGGTCCTGGTTTGGGTGGGCAATGATCATCCCTTTTTTGTCTGCCATAAAGGGGTAACCGGTATTACCCATTTTTACCTGGGTGATTACCTTTGATAAAATATCCAGTTTAACCGTTATCCCGAACATCCCTATAAAATTTCCGGAAGCAGTTTTGAGCGGTACGGCCACCACGGTAATGGGGAGCCCTGTCGACTTGGATAATGCTGGTGAGCCAATGATGACGGTTCCACTTTTTTGAACTAAAGAGAAATATTCCCTGTCTTTTATAGATAATTTATTTGTTCGATTGACGCCACCCTTGTTGTCGGATATGACGGTTCCTCGCGCATCCGTGACAAAGAAAAGATTATAATCTTTTCCAACTTCATTAAACGCATCTCCCAGAAAACTGTCCAGGGCCTTTAAATCGGTCATGGCATTGTCCACCCCAACCCGGGCCACTTCAGCAGCAGCATCCCTTATTCGCGGATCAACAGCCATCCCTTTTGCAAACTTGATTTCCTGCATCATGACCAGATCAACCGTGGTGGCCATGTTTTTAGCCACCATCTGGGCCTGACCCTTTGCAAGGGAAAGAAGTGCCGTGGATGATTTGCTGATTGAAAAAAGTCCGACGACCATTAAAGGGATGATAGCCACCAGAACCCCTCCGACAATAAGTTTGAATTTGAGTGATCTTTGTTTCATTTTTCCCATCCTTAATTTAATATTATTATCTGCTTCTTTAACCCTGGGTTATTCAATATTGAACTGTCAATATCAGTTTTCATTCATGCCTACCTGTCATTCCAACGCCTCTTTTCTCCGGTATATAATTTTTTTAAAACAGAAATAATATCCGAAAAATCACTGTCTAAATAACTGATAAAACAGGGATTTAATTGAAGCCCATGGGCCATCATACCCCTTGTTCTATCGGGTAAAACCAGAATTAGACGAATATTGTCAAACAAGGGTTTTAAGGTGAGCAATCCGTCGATATCTCGTTCACAGGTCACAAAAATTACGATAACCGATATTCGGTTTAATGGCCGACAAAGTTTTTCAGATAAGCAACGAACTGATCCTAGGATATCCATTTGAATATCTGGAAACTGATTTTGAATCAGTTTCCCAAAATTTTTTCCCATTGCTTCTTTGTCATCTGCGTATAAGATAATTTTCATTTTATTGGAATTTATCCCTTTTATTCCATCTCTATATTGCTTTTATTGTTCTTTGCTATTATTAGCAGGAAGTGTGCCATAAAGCAGGTTTCCAATTTTTATCTTTTATAACAGCATGTTATAAAAACAATGAAATGATTTAAAAAATAAAAACGGCTGGTTATTCCCATAAATAGGAATGCCACTATTCCTGTTTACAGGAATACAGAATAAAGTGAATAGAGACTAAATCAGAGGGGCTAAAAACCTAGGACGAACCAAAACCAGGAAGGTCATGCTTATTTAAAAGCCCATATAACCGGGATTGCGAGATGCCCGAAATCCTGCAGGCATGCTTGCGATTGCCGTTTGAACGGCTGATCAACTCTTTTAAATAGTTTTTTTCAAGCGTGGTTCTAAAATCATTAAACGTGGGCAGTTCATTTCCCTTTTCAACCCCCATGGGGGCTTGTGTGCGAAAGGTGTCTTTCAAAACCGGATCAAATTCGAGATCCGATATCCTGTATTCCGGTGGCAAATGTTTGGGATAAAGTGTTGGATCGCTGCCTGCAAAGGCCAGCACATATTCTAACACATTGATCAATTCACGCACATTGCCGGGCCAATTGTGTTTGGACAATATCTCCAAAAACTCAGGCGAGACAGCTTTGGTTTCCATCTTGTATCGGTTCGAAAGTTCGTGGTTTTTTTTGATGACTATTTCTTCAATATCCTTTTGTCGATCCCTCAGAGGCGGCAGTTTAAGCTCTATGGCACGGATACGATACAGCAGGTCCTGCCTGAACAAATTTTTATTGACCATTTCATCCAGGTCCAGGTTTGTTGCGGCAACCAAGCGGATATCAACGGGGATTTCCCTGCTCCCTCCAATGGGGCGGACACATCTTTCCTGGAGGGTTCGCAAAAAAGATTTTTGAGCTGTCAACGGCAGATCTCCAACCTCATCGAGCATCAATGTGCCGCCATTGGCCTGAACCAGAAGGCCCGCCTGTTTTTTCCCGGCACCGGTAAAAGCCCCTTTCTCATGTCCGAACAATGTACTTTCCAGCAATGTTTCGGGCAGGGCACCGCAATCAACTGCGACAAAGGGTTCACCCGCTCTTTTGCTGTTCTCATGGATCGCTTTTGCGAACAACTCCTTACCGGTTCCGGTTTCGCCGGTAATCAACACACTCGCATCTGTTGCCGCCGCCTTTCCAACTTCTTCTAAACATTTTCTAATCGCATCAGACTCGCCGACAATGCCCGGTCGAACCAGGGGAATCAACTGGGGGGTAGCAAGTTTTTCCTTACGATATTGAAGGGCTCTTGTAATGGGAAGGGATACTTCATCCAGAAGAAAGGGTTTTTGAACATAATCCCATGCCCCGTATTTAAATGCCAGTTCTGCACCTCTGGCATCTCCGGTTCCGGTAATGATGATCACCTCGGGGCAATGATGGGCGTCTGTAAATTCAGGCAGCAACTCCAATCCGTTTCCATCGGGTAGTTCCAGGTCCAGAAGGACCAGGTCAAATCTCTGGCTGCCGAAGAGATTCCGTCCGTCTTTAACCGTATGGGCTATTTCAAAACAATGCCCCATTTGTTCGAGCAGTTTGCTGAAAAACAAACAAATTTTTAAATCATCATCTATTACCAACACATTGACCATTTTTGAATCCTGTTATATCTTTTTGTTCAATGACGCGTTTATAATTCGGGATAGATCACTTGCGACAATGGGTTTCATGATCACACCCGAAATACCGCAGGCGTTCATACTCTCTTCTGTCAATTTGCCACTGAAACCGGTACAAAGGACAATGGGGATATCGGCTCTCACAGATCTAATGAGATTTGACAATTCAAGACCCGTCATCCCGGGCATGACCAGGTCTGTTAAAACAAGATCAAACCCCATGGGATCCTGTTTTAATGTTTCAGCTGCATCCAGGCCATTGTTCATGCCGACAATTTCATAACCAAGCGCCATTAACATCTGGGAGGTCCATTCAACAATGGCGGGTTCATCATCTACGATAAGTATCCTGCCTTTCCCGGGTTTAAGCGATTGGCTCCCATTGTTTTCATCGGTTCCTGTTCCATGGAGCTGTTCCGGAATCAAAACCTCAAAGGTTGTCCCCATACCCGATTCGCTGTAAACGGCAACATTGCCCTGCATCTCCTTAATGATACCGTAAACCAGGGAAAGTCCCATCCCCGTTCCTTCTCCCTTAACTTTTGTCGTGAAAAAAGGTTCAAAAATTTTCCCCATCACATTTTTGGAGATACCGCATCCGGTATCTGAAACCGTCAACTGGACATAGCGTCCCGGCCGTATGTTTTTTAACTGAAAGATAGCATCCTCAGATATATCAATGGACTTAAGTCCCACATCAAGCACCCCTCCTTTTTCTTTCATGGCATGGGCCGCATTGGTAAAAAGGTTCATGAAAACTTGGTGCAATTGGGTCGGATCTGCCAGGACCCTGCTATCGGGCTGAAAAAAATGGGTTTGTATCTCTATGTCCGGGGATATTGAGGCTTTTAAAAATTTCAAGCATTCTTTTGCCAGGGAAGCAATCTGTACCAGATCTTTCTGAGCATCCGCTTTGCGGCTGAATGTCAATATATGCTTCACCAGTTCCCTGGCCCTCACCCCGGCTGCCAAAACTTGGTTCAGGTTGTTGACCGTCTCCTCATTCCCCTTTGAAGTGAGCTTTGCAAGTTCCGTAAACCCGAATATTGCCGAAAGAATATTATTAAAATCATGGGCAATCCCCCCGGCAAGAGTTCCGAGGGCTTCCATCTTCTGGGTTTGCTGGATATGTGCTTCCATTTTTTTCCGCCCGGTAATATTCTGAACGGTTCCCCGAAGATAGTGACCGCCGGGGCCTGTTTTTAGTTCTGGTTCGCAGATCGCATTCACCCATTTCACCTTTCCCGAAGGCAGTGCAATCTTTAACTCGATATCAAAGGGGAGTCCTTCTTTAATAGCCTTTTGAACAGCAGACTTATACTTCTCCCACCAATCCCCTACATATATTTTTTGAAGTTCAATATAAGAATAGGGACCCAGCTTGGGGTCCCGTTCATAAATCTGGTAAAGTTCTTTAGACCAGACACGAACATCTGTTTCAGGATCGATGGACCAATTTCCCACACCGGCAATTTCCTGGGCGAGCCGAAGTTCTGTGTTGCTTTGTATCAGTTTTTTTTCCAAACCCTTGCGATGGGTAATATCTCTTGAGATTCCCAATATTCTGTCTGGAATCCCCCTGTCATCGTTTAGAAACCGGGCATTGACTTCAATCCATATGGTCGCGCCTGATTTTTGAATCATTTCTAATTCAAGCACCCTGAATCGGTTTTCATCCGCACCCTCCCCAGTGGCT
Source organism: Desulfoconvexum algidum (assembly GCF_055382125.1). Lineage (NCBI taxonomy): Bacteria > Pseudomonadati > Thermodesulfobacteriota > Desulfobacteria > Desulfobacterales > Desulfobacteraceae > Desulfoconvexum > Desulfoconvexum algidum. The sequence continues at coordinate 4,165,174 of NZ_AP042394.1, forward strand.
CGGTCCAGTTCTTCGGAAATGACAGCAACTATTTTTTCCCGGGATTTTTGAACCAAATGGCTCGACATCTCCGAACCAATGTATTCCACCGGGGCATACCCTGACAGGTATTCCATGGCAGGACTGACATAGGAGAAAGTAAAATCGGAAATCTGTAAAATCCAAATCCCATCGGTTGCATTCTCTGCCAGCAGCCGATAGCGTTCCTCACTTTTACGCAGATCAACCACAGCCCTCTTTCTTTGAAGAATTTTCCACATCCCATCCATCATCAATTCCAATTGACGGACGTCCGAAGCATCATAATCCGTATTTTTATTTGCAACGCCGGTGAGGGCAACCATCTTGTCACCGTCAAATATGGGAACATTCATTACCCTTAAAATTTTCACATGCCCATCAGGATATCCTTTTTTCCCCGACAAAGAAAAATTCGAATAGTCATTAATGATGAGGGATTTTCTGGACCGGACAGCTTCACCCCAAAGGCCTGTGTCCGCAACATTATATATCAGTGTTTTATCTTCAGTTTCACATTTTTCCATGGCCTGCTTTGACCAGGTGTGCATGGTCAGCTGGGACTCATCTTCATTTAGAAATGCCAGGTATCCAATTTGGCTCTGGGTTAAATGGATCACTTCTTCCAGAGCAAATTTTGTCAGGGTACCCATCGATGCTTTGGTCATCTGGCTTAGTTCAAGCAATTTTTTCAATCGCAGCTCTTCCAGATCCCTTGCTTGCTCAGCCAAATTTTTTTTCTGCTCAATTTGAACCACCTGTTGGGTAATATAGAGGGATAACAGAATAATAAAAACCAGGAGCCCTCCCAAAATCTGTAAAAATTTTTGACGAATCACTGTTATATCTTGATCAATATCCTCCATATAGATCCCGGTCCCTATAATCCATCCCCAGGGAGAGAACCCCTTAACATAGGAAATTTTCGGCACTACTTTTTGTGGCATGTCCTTCCATTGCCAGGAATAATTCACATAGCCGCTGTTATTTTTCATCACCGTTTCCACCATTGCGACAAATGGATATTCCCCTGCAGCGTCTTTGAAAAGCGTCAGGTCTCTTCCTTCAAGATCCGGGCGGTAAGGATGCATAACCATAAAAGGATGCATATCATTAATCCAGAAATAATCCTTGCCTTCCGGACCGAATCTAAGATTGCGAATTTGATTGATTGCTTGTTTGCGTGCTCGAGCAGGTGCAATCTCCCCTTTTTTTATTCTTAAATCAAATTCGAATAATAAACTGAGCGCACTGTTTGTCAGCTGAAGAATGCTTTCCTTTTTTTGATCCAGTAATTGTTTTTTTTGCTGGGGAATAAAGATTAAAAAAATACTGAATACGAAAATGACATAAGTCACAAACAAAGGGATGAGGATTCGAAGAGAACCAGATACGGTTTTTTTCCGGGTAAACGTATCAAGTATGCCATTTTTCTGTTCGATGGGCCCCTCCGATATCCTTCCTTTAAACTATCTTGATAATAAATTTTACTATTTTTTTACCCATTTATTCTGCAATATCAAACACACTTTCAAACAAGAAAGCAATATGAAGTTTAATTTAAAAAACTTTCCTTTCAGCTCATGGATAATCCACTTTACATTGTTTCGAGGAACAAGTCTTTTAAAATTGTAAAAAATAGGATTGGATAGGTCTGCCACAGACACGAATTGGACTTGATTAAAAAAGCTGAATCGAATAATAAATGCCCAAACATTAATGAAGAGAAAATTTTCAAGGGTTACCAGATCACCGATGAAACAGACAGCAGAGATTAAACACCTATTCCCCATGGCAGCCATCCTCACAGCAGTTTTCTTATGGGGCAGTTCCTTTTCAACCATGCGGATGGTATTAAATGTCCTGGACCCCATGTCCGCCATATTTTTACGCCTTTTCATTGCCAGCCTCTGCATTCTTCCCTTTACCGGTAAACTCTTCCCCCGCAATTATAAGCGAGGGGATTGGAAAATTCTGGGGGGTATGGTGCTGTTCCAGCCCTGCCTCTATTTTACCTTTGAATCCCGGGCATTGATCTATACCACCTCTTCCCAGGCAGCCATCGTTTCCGCATGCCTTCCCCTGATGGTGGCAGTGGCAGCCTGGATTTTTTTGTCGGAAGCCATAAATACCAAGATTATTGTCGGCCTTGTTCTGTCCATCACAGGAGTGGTGCTGTTAACCCTTTTCCAGAGCCGGGGAGCGGCAGCGCCAAATCCTGTCCTTGGCAATTCTCTGGAACTTTTGGCAATGGTCGCTGCCTGCGGATATATGATCCTGGTCAAACAACTCAGTTCCCGTTATAACACCTGGACCCTCACCGCTATGCAGGTGCTGGGGGGAACCCTGTTTTTTCTCCCAGGTATTCTCCCCCTTTTGGCAGCAGATCCCGCCATATGGAGTTCAAAGTTGATATTGCTGCTTCTTTTTCTAGGTCCTTGTGTCTCATTGGGCGCCTTTGGCCTCTATAATTACGGCATCAAAACAATATCCGTATCCAAAGCCTCCATTTGCATCAACCTGATCCCGGTGACGGCCATCCTCCTTGGCTGGATCTTCCTGGAAGAAACCTTGAACCTTAAACAGGGAGTCGCCATTGGCATTGTTATCCTGGGAGTGGGTTTGAGCAACCATAAAAGCCGCAATTAAAGCCAGTGTTTCTTTTTGGTATTGGATTTTTAGAAGAGAGCATGGTAATTTAGTTGATTTTATGCCTGATTTAAAACTTGATTTAATAAAAAGAGGCACCTGACAAATAGGAAAGGTATACAGATGAGTTTATTCACGATTGATACAAACAAATGCGATAAGGATGGTATTTGTGCCATTGAATGCCCTGCCCACGTCATTAAAATGACAAAAGAAGGCCCGGTTCCTGTGGCCAATGCCCAAGATTTTTGTATCCAATGTGGCCATTGTGTGGCCATTTGCCCCAAAGGGGCTTTTAGTCTATCGTTTTTATCCCCCGACCAATGCATGCCCATTGAAAAAAAATTGATGCTCACAGCGGATCATACCGAACATTTTTTAAGGTCCCGCAGGTCCATCCGGCGGTACAAGGAAAAACCGGTTCCAAAGCAGATCTTTGAACGTGCAGTGTCAATTGCATGCTGCGCCCCAACCGGCAGTAACCGGCAAACCGTAAAATGGCTGATTATAGACAAACGGTCAGATGTCCAAAAAATTGCCGGCCATGTGATTGATTGGATGCAATATGTCGTTAAAAACCATCCGAAAATTGCCCAGATGCTGAATATGGAAGCCTTGATTTCCCAATGGGATCAGGGGATCGACCGAATTGCCCGGGACGCACCCCAGCTTGTATTTGCCTATGCTTCCGATGAGTTTGGCTCAGGAGGTGCCGATTGCCACACCGCCCTTGCCTATTTGGAACTTGCGTTGCCGGGACTTGGCCTTGGAAGCTGCTGGGCCGGGTATGTCAACTATGCGGTTGGCCAGTGGCCCCCCCTTGCCAAAATGCTCAACTTCCCTGAACGACACAGCTGCCATGGCGCCCTTATGGTGGGATTCCCCAAATTCAAATATGCCAGGGCCCCCAAACGAAACGCACCTGATATTGTATACCATGTTGGATAATATCTCCATACGGGCCGGATCCAAAGCCATTAACATCATCCGGGATGAAGGATTAGACCTGTCCCGGGTAAAAGTGCTGGCAGGTGCGTCCGGCTCCGCCAAATTTCTTGTGCTGACCGGAATTGACAGAGTATTGGTCTCTTTATTCAAGAATAGGACAGATCCGCTCTATCTTATTGGAACCTCAATCGGCTCTTTTCGAATGGCGGCTTTTTGTCAACGAGACCCCCTGGCAGCCATCGAAAAACTTGAACAAGAATATATTGCCCAGCAGTATTCCCTTCACCCCACACCACAAGAGGTCACCCGGGAAACCAAGCGAATCCTGGATGCCTATATTGATGATAATGAGATAGACGCCATGCTCCATCATCCCTTCATGAAAATTTGCTTTCTGTCCAACAAATGCAAAGGCCTGCTCAAACAAGACCCGCTATTTCTTCAATGGATTGGCCTCATACTTTCGGCAGGTGTGAACCTGTTGAGCCGGAATGGGCTTGGGTATTTCCTGGAAAGAGCTCTTTTTTACGGGCCTGGTCAAACTCCCCCCTTTGCGGCCATGGATCAATTTCCCTTGAACCGCTATGACCTGACCCCGGAAAATTTTAAATCCGCCCTGTTGTCTTCGGGGTCCATCCCCATCGCAATGGAGGGGGTGTCAGATATTAACGGCGCACCGGGCGTTTTCAGGGACGGCGGAATCCTTGACTATCACCTGGACATTCCCTTTTTACCCGATTCAGACAACCTTGTATTATATCCCCATTTTTATGAAACCATTACCCCGGGATGGTTTGATAAAGGGTTGCACCGCAAGCCCTCGGAAAAAAACATGGAAAACGTGGTGCTGGTGGCCCCCTCACCCTCGTTTGTTGAAGATCTTCCCCTTAAAAAAATACCCGATCGGAAAGATTTTATGACCTTCAAAGGAAAGGATGGGGAACGCAGGGATTATTGGGAAATAGTCCTTGAAAAGAATAAACGCTTGGGGGATGAATTCTTTGAAGCCGTTCAGTCTGAAAAAATAAAACAGATCGTGAAGCCCCTTTAAAAAAAAGCGATTAACATCAGCCGTTATTGCTGCCAGGAAAACTTCTTCTCAAGAATGGCAACCATCCGGGACAGGGAAAAGGTGAGGATAAAATACAAAATAGCGATGGTGATCCAGATTTCAAAGGTCAAAAAGGTGGCTGCCATCAATTCCATGCCCTGGAATGTCAATTCCTGGATGGAAATCACCGACACAATGGCAGAATCTTTGATGGTGGAAATAAACTGACCGGCCAGGGGAAAGGCCACCCGTCGAAACGCCTGGGGAAGAATCACCCGTAAAAATGTATTAAAATGCGACAGCCCCACAGACCAAGCCGCCTCCCACTGTCCTTGATCAATCCCGTTGATGCCCCCCCGGACAATTTCTGAAATATAGGCCCCTTCATAAATGGCCAGGGCAAGCACCGCAGAAACAAAAGCATTGATCCGTTCCGGTCCTGCCAGAAAAAACCCCACTGCCCCCTGGACAGTATCAGATTGATTGCGCAGCCACAGGTCCAGACGGAGCGCATCCAGAAACTGACTGGATACAAAATAATAAAACAGGATCACCAATACCAGGGAGGGGATATTGCGGATAGTTTCCACGTAGAGGCGACTTGCAAATCGCTGGGAAAAAGAGCCCTTTGCCCCCATCATTCCGGATATGGTGCCCAGCAAAAAGCCCAGCACCGTGGCCCAAAAACTCAACCGGATGGTGGTAAAAAAACCGGTTAACAGCATATTACTGTGAAAGGTTCCGGTGACAGGATCCTTGAATATAAAATACCCGGGGATTAGATCCCACTCCCATTTATAATCCAAAAGACTGCCCATGCGGGAGAAAAAAAAGGATATGGCAGCGATGACGATCAGAACCACCGCCATATCCACAAGGGTAAATTTATTGGATTTTTTATTTAACATTTCTTACTTAACATTTCTTATTTAATTAGGCTTTCCCATTTTTTTGATTCAAACCAATAGGCTTTTCTCTCTTTTAAAAACCCCTGGGCATGCATGTTAAGAATCCAGTTATTAAAATAATTCAAGGCATCATAATCCCCTTTTTTAAGGGCAAATCCAATGGGTTCCTTGGTAAAATTTTCCTTGAGGGGGATAAAGAGTTTATCCGGATATTTTAAGGCATGGAAAGCTGGCATGGGAGCCGAAGAGACCACGGCATGGACCCGGCCCAGGTTCAATTCCTGCAATGCCTGGCTCTCGTTTTCAAAAAGTTTGAACTGGGCCGTGGGCATGTATTTTCTAGCGGCCTGCTCAGCTGTGGTCCCCATGCGAACCGCAATGATGACCTCAGGTTTATTAAAGTCCTCGATGCGGGAAAACCCTTTTGCTCGTTTTTGATGGGCCACCATGGACATGCCGGAATAATCATAGGGCACGGTAAAATTCACCTTAAGGTTCCGCGCAGGCGTTACCCCCATGCCGCCGATGATCACATCAAATTTCCCCGTCAACAATGCGGGAATAATTCCGGACCAGGCAGTGGGAATAAATTCAATTTCAACCCCCATGTCCTGGGCCAATTTTTTTGCCACATCAATTTCAAACCCGATGAGCTGCCCTTGTTTGTCTTTCATGGCCCAGGGGACAAAGGTGGCCATTCCCACTCTGATAACCCCTTCTTTCTGGATCTTTTCAATGATACTTTCCTGGGACAGCTTGGCCCCTGTTTCACCGGCGACTGCCATGGTGTATCCCAGCAAAGCCAATCCCACGGCCAGTAAATAAAACAATTTTTTCATCCTGATCTCCTTTGGTTTGATTTTCGTTGGTTGGATTTTAGTTTATATATTTCATTTTATTTTCAACGCGTCTGATTAAAAAAGAAAGCGTTGCGGTAATGGACAGGTAACATACTGCCACAGCAAACCAGATTTCAAAAGTTAAAAATGTCTCGGAGACTATTTTTTGACCCTGCATGGTCAAATCATAAATAGAGATGGTACTGACCAGGGCAGAATCCTTAATAAGGGAAACGCTTTGCCCCGCCAGCATTGGAAGTGTCTGGCGCAGCATCTGGGGAATGATCACCTTAACATAGGTGGCATAGGCCGAAAGGCCGATGCTCTGAGCCGCCTCAACCTGACCTGCAGGAATATTGATAATACCGGACCGGATGATCTCCGAGGCATAGGCCCCTTCAAAGAGGCTCAGGGCAATCACGGCAGACCAAAAAGCAGAAATATCCAATACCGGTGAAATCACAAAATAAAGGATAAAAATCTGGATGAGCAGGGGGGTGTTCCGGATGGTCTCCACATATACCCAGGCAGACAATCGCAGCATGGGAGAAACAGACAACCGGGCAAAGGCTGAAAAGGACCCCAGCAAAATTGAAAAAACAAGGCCCAGGGAGGAAATCTTCAGGGTAATAACAAGACCGTCCAAAAGCAGACCCTTGACAAACTGCCCCTTTTCAATGGAAAAAAAATAGGGAGGCAACCGGTACCATTGCCAATTATACTCAAGGTTCTGATAGCCCCCCACCAGGACAGCTGCCAGAATCCCCAATAAAACCACAGATTTTATAACCCCTGCCGCCCGTTTCATCCGTCACCTTTCATTCGATTTACACCTGACTTTTGCCCGGCTTTTGCCCGACTTTTGCCCGGCTTCGCCTGTCTAAGAAAGCCACAAGGTAGCATAAAACAGGAAAACCTGCCACCTCAATGAAAGGGATGGCAGGTTTTTTTAATTTACTAAACTTCTGGATAACCAGGGGAAATTAATGTCCCCCTACAGCGACTCGTTACTAGTGATCGCTGGCTAACTTTTTGGAAGTATAGGAAGCAGGCGCCCCGGCAAACTCTCCAGATCCGCCGCCGGTATATCCCATACTGGAGTGGTTAATGGTTGTAAAATCCGGATAGGCGTTCCCCCCGTGTTCCGTGGCGTCTAATCCCTCCAATTCTTCTTCCTTGGAGACCCTCAGGCCGATGGTCATATCAATCAGTTTAAAGATGGCAAAGGCACAAGCAAAGGTCCACACAAAACAAGCGCCAATGCCGATCACCTGAACACCGATTATTTTCAAAGACGTACCGCCGATATTAAAAATTCCGGCTCCCAGGGTTCCCCAGGCTCCGCAGACACCGTGAACAGAGATGGCACCCACGGGGTCATCAATTCTAATTTTGTCAAAAAACAGTACAGAAAAAACCACCAGGGCACCGGCCACAGACCCGATAATAATTGCGCTTGAAGGGGTCACGTTGGCACACCCTGCCGTAATACCCACAAGTCCTGCCAGGGCACCATTGAGACTCATGCCCACCTCTGGTTTTCCAAATTTAAACCAGGAAACAAACATCGCAACGATACAACCGGCAGCCGCCGCCAGGTTGGTGTTGACAAAAATCATGGCAATGTCTGTGTTGGCGGCAGTTGTGGATCCGGGATTAAATCCGAACCAGCCCACCCAGAGGATAAAAACGCCCAGGGCTGCCAGGGGGATATTATGACCCAGGATGGGTTTGACAGCACCTGTGGCCGTATATTTACCCAGACGGGGCCCCAGAACCATGGCGCCGGCCAGGGCTGCCCAGCCCCCCACGGAATGAACCACGGTGGACCCTGCAAAATCGATAAAGCCAAGACCTTCCAGCCATCCGGAACCGTGAAACAGACTTCCCCATGCCCAGGATCCGAAAATCGGATAGATCAAACCGGTGATGCACACAGAATACAAAAGATACCCGATAAACTTGGTTCTCTCGGCCATGGCACCGGAAACGATGGTAGCCGCAGTGGCTGCAAATACCACCTGGAACATCCAGAAAGCCAGTACCCAGGGATCTCCGCCTACTTTAAAATCGCTCAGGAAAAACCCGGTGGTCCCAAAAAAACCGGTTTTGGAAACACCGAACATGAGACCAAACCCAACAGCCCAATACACAATGGATCCCATTGAAAAATCCATGAGGTTTTTCATCATGATATTAATGGCATTTTTCGCCCGGGTAAACCCGGCTTCCACCATGGCAAATCCTGCCTGCATGAAAAAAACCAGGACTGCGCAAACAAGTGTCCAGACATAATCGGCATGGGTCTGAACCAGACCAATGGCTTCGCTATTGCTAAGGACTGTGGGGGTATCGTCCCCGGCAAAGGCTGTTGACAAAAAACAGACAAGCAGTGTGAATAGGGTTACGATATATTTCATTTGGAATATCTCCTTTTTTAGGGTTAGTTATAGGGCTTCCACGCCGGTTTCACTGGTCCTGATGCGGATCACATCTTCAATGGGCTGGATAAAAATTTTACCATCACCAATCTTTCCAGTTTTAGCACTGTTAATAATGGTCTCCACCACGGCATCCACCCTTTCATCATCCACAACAATGGACAGCTCCACCTTGGGAATAAAATCTGTCTGGTATTCCGCGCCTCTGTATATTTCCTTGTGACCCTTCTGCCGGCCAAACCCCTTGACCTCGGTGATGGTCATCCCGTTAATATTTATTTTGGTTAAGGCATCTTTTACCTCATCCACCTTAAATGGTTTTATGATTGCCAAGATTTTTTTCATGTTTTCTCCCTTTTTCAGATTTAAATAAAAACAACTTAATTTCTTAATTCTTCATAGAGCAAAAGGGGTGCCAAAGGCATTTTTTAAGCAAAATTTATCATAACTATTTGATTTTATAATGTTTTATTTCTAAAACTCTTTTTTGAAACCGAGCATGAAATTACATTATTGGAATTAAATTAGTTTCAATAGTGTAATTTCATAGCATATGACATAAAATTAACCTCTTTTTAATACAAAATTGTTTTTTCCTGCAAAACAACAGGAAGACTAAAATTTTAATACATCAGGGGAACTATCGACACAGGAGCATCTGCCCAAGGGTTTTGCCATCGGCATACCCTTGGGCAAATTTTTTATGAAAAAAAGGAAGGGACAATAATTTTAATGAAAAAGAAGGGAAGGAATAGAGACACTTGGCGCTTAAGTGGTATAGTCTGAGATCGGTTCTTATTTTTTTAATCTCTCGGTCATAGGCCGCGCCCGGAAAAGGAGCAGCATAAGGAGATGAATCAATAACAGAGGATGCAACATTATCAGGGAACCCGCTATTGTCAGGGAACGCACCAGGGGTACAAGCAGAGACAATGGCCCGGGCAGCAGCCTGTCCGCTTTTGAGGGCAAAATAGATTCCTTCCCCGAGAAGGTTCTCTCCAAATCCGGCAGCGTCCCCGGATAAAAGAACCCTTCCTGACCCGGGACAATGGGCATATCCCCCCACACCAATGGGATATCCCTTCACGGCCTGGAGCCGGTCCGTACCAAACCGTTTCTGGGCATACTCAACCAATTGCCTTTGTTTTAAAGCCGGATGACCTGTGGTGGAATAAATACCGATATTCAGATGATTTCCCTTGGGAAAAATCCAAAAATAACCTCGTCCCGGCATGGAAAAATCAAACTCCATTGAATGACGTTCAGAATGATCCACCCGGATATCCGCCTCAAGGGCAAGAGAACGGTTCACCCGACAAAAAGGATGGGTCAACCGCCTCACAATGGAATTGGCCCCGTCCGCACCGATAAGGTAACAAGATTTTATCAATTGATCGCTGGTTCTGATCTCTATATGAAGCTTTTTTTCTTCAATGGAAACAATTTTTTTAACCACCTGGAATTGAGCTCCTTTTCTTTGAACCATGTTCAAAGAAAAAAGATCCAGCTCCCATCGCTGGACCATATGGCACAGGGGGTTTTTATTCTGAATTACAAAGGCTCTCCCAGGTTGGGGACAAATTTTTATACTGCGGCACTCCTGCCGGATGAGAGAAGAAATATCATACCGGAATAATGCCAGGGCCTTGGGAGTAATCCCACCGGCACAGGCTTTTTTTTTAGGAAAAGCATATTTGTCCAGCAACTGCACGGAAAAACCCCTGGACAGCAAATCAAAGGCAGCAGCTGTTCCGGCAGGACCTGCCCCTATGATAACAACATCAACCATGGGAGCTAACAGATCTTAAATCAAATTTCAAATCAGTAAGTCTCCGTGGCCTGGAGAATTTTTAAGGTTAGTATAGAATTGTTTACAGATTTTACAGCATAGATCACATTCCCCAGCCGGATGGCATTCCCATTGGGTTCTCTTGAAAATCGCTGGGGATAGGCATATCCCGGATCCAGTTCAAGCAGATATAGATCCAGAACCACCTGGCCCTTTTCAATCCCTTTAAACACCAGGCAGGTATTTTTAACCGTTACCCGATCATTTTTTATCAATCGTAATTGTCCGGCCGATATCTGGGATTCTGCTTTGACATTTGCAGCAGTCCCCTGGGTCCTCCACAAGTCAGACCTTTCCTTGGACTTTGGTGTTGACACATAATAGGTCAGCCCAAAGGGTACGGCCAGGCAGAAAAAAATAAATAAAATGGCCAACCAGCCTTTTTTATTGGGTAATGAAATCTGTGTCTCCCCTTTTTAGCGTAAGAAAAAAACGTAATTAATTATATTCCCTGGTTTCTTTCCTGTCAAACCGGAAGTTAATTTTCAAGCCATTCTGGTATAGACAGACCTTTCACAAAAAAGGGGATGTTCGTTTTTGCCTGCGGATATCCCTTTTTTTATGGGAGTGTCAGGTGATGGTATCTGGGTCTTACAGGCGTCCTGAACGGAAGATTGAAATTATCAGCCAAAGCCCGAGAAAGGTTGCTATGACATATCCTGTAACGCCGAGAAGGCCGGTTAGCGATATTTCTGAAAACCCGGCAAACCCAAGGTCGATGTTGAAAAGTTTCTGGGAAGAATTAAGAATCAGGGCCGCAGCAATGGTGGAGGCAGCAATGATAATCCCCACAATCAGCCGGTTGATTCCCTTTTCCATGGATTGGTGAAGCCTGGAGGAGGTTGTGTGCCGGATCTCCATGGAAAAGCGGTTGTCTGCTGCATTGGCAAATAGTTTGCTGACGTTTGCCGGCATGGAGTGAAGATGGCCTGCTATTTTACGTGCATCTGCATTGAATCGTTTGAAAAGTTGGTCCGGTTCAAGCCGCTGCCGTATCAATTTTTCGGCATATGGTCTGGCGACTTGAAGAATACTTGACGTGCTGCTCAGTTTTTTCCCAATGGCTTCGTTCTGAACAAAGGTCTTTAAAATCAGCAGCAGATTCCTTGGCATGGTGACCCGGTGCTTGAGCACCAGCTGCATTACTTTTTCATAGACCTCTCTGACAGAGATGGTGGGAAGAGAGCGGCCATAAAAGGGTTCACTGACTTCCTTCAAGTCTGCTTTGAATTCCTTGAGCCGGATCTTTTTTTCGTCCAGGAGCCCCATCTCTTTCAAGGCGTCCATCACCTGATCATAATCGTGATCTGCAAACCCAAGGCAAAGATTGGCAAGTTCCTTCATCATTTCATCATCCACGTAACTCATCAGCCCGAAGTCGATAATGCTGACCCGGCCGTCTGCCATGACAATGGTGTTTCCCGGGTGGGGATCGGCATGGAAAAACCCGAACTCCATGAGCTGTCGGGAGAAGGAGCGCAGGCCGATAAGCCCAATCGCCCCGGGATCGATGCCCGCGGCTTTTATGGCCTCTACCTGATCGACCTTGACACCGTCAATATACTCCATCACCAGAACTGACCGGCTTGTGAATTCACGATAGACTTTGCAGATATGCAGTTCGCGTGTATGCTTGAAATTATTTCTGAACCGTTCAATATTACCGGCCTCCACAAACATGTCCAGTTCGTTGAAGACGGTCCTTTCAAATTCTTTGACAAGGTTCACGGCACCCAGCATCCTGCCTCGTTCAGAACGATTCTCTATCTTTTGGGCAAGATAATACATCAGCCGGATGTCTTTGCGGATAATGGGAAGGATGTCGGGCCGGATCACCTTGACAGCAACCCTTTCTCCTGAAAAAAGCCAGGCTTCGTGGACCTGGGCCACAGACGCTGCGGCAATGGATTCTGGATTGAAGCGATCAAACAGAACTGTCAGCGGTTTGCCCAATTCCCTCTCCACCACGCTGGAAATAGCCGCCACAGGAAGGGGGCGTACCTGATCCTGGAGTTTTTTGAATTCATTTACAAATTCAGAAGGCAAAATATCATCCCGGGTGCTCAACAGCTGACCAAGCTTGATAAAGCTTGGTCCGAGCCGCTCCATGCAGAAGCGGACCATCCTGGGGGACGGGAAATCGGTCTCAGCAGCATCCCGGCTTTTTTCCGAAACGCCAGGCGCCTTGGACGCACCCCTGGCAATACGGCCGGCAATATCCCTGATCCCATACCAGCCGACAACGCGGAGGATGTGCACAAGCCGCCAGAGCAGCTTAAAATTCAAACCGAGTCTCAAAACAATCATTCGTCAGAAGCGACGGCCGATTTGTCTGCAGAGACTTTATCCCATTTTTTTGCGATCTCTTTTAGTTTGGAACCATCGGAGATATAATGCTCAACATAGCCACAGTTGACACAGACATAGTTGTCGATGGGAGCCATGCTTGAAAGGCTTATGGGGATTGAATTGCTGGCAAAAGGTCCGCCTTTCAGAAGATTGGCGATAGGACCGTCTTTAACGATCAGTTCAGCACCTGAATAGACTTCTCCGGAACCACATTTAGGGCAATTGGCGTCTTTCATAATAACACCTCCTAATAACATCATGTTAAGAGTAAATGGCTGTTTTAAGTTGTCACTCAACTCCCAGGCAAGGCAGATGCCTGTTCATGAGAGCCCACACCGGAAGGGGCGTCGGCTGTAATCGACCTGGAAGATCTTTTACACTATCACAGTCTGCCAAAACTTGCCAATGCCTGATTCCATTTGAGCTGCAAATTTAAGATCTCTTTGGGTAAGCACACGTGTTTGGATATCATGGGGGTGCAAAATCAGGTGGTCCTATGATTTTTTTTAACGGTTATCTTCGATAAGGATCACGCGTTCTCTTTTCGAACCAGGGAGAGAACCATGGCTTCCACCACATCTCCGATGCGTGTCATATGCGCAATTCGCTCGACTTCTGTCCGGCCTGGATAATTTCGAAAGGCGATAAGAATACCGGAAAGACATGCAAACAGGGTATGGGCGAAAATCCGTGCCTCTCGATCACACCCAAGTTTCTTGAATACCGATTCAAACAAATCCATGAGCCTGCGGCCAATTTCATTGAGCTGGTCCACCGCCGCCATGTCCTTGTTTCCGTGGAGGGCAAAATGGGTAATCATCCGCCATTGGGCAGTATGGGTAATATAATATTCCAGAAAATGGGTGATACAAATCTTGACAAAAATTTCCCCCCGGTCCATACTAATCGGGTCCTTATCCGGTTTCTTCCGACCCGCCTGACCCATACCAGCCTTATGGATGCGCGATTGAAGATCATCTATGAAATTGCAGGAATCCATATAAGCGATTTTGGCATACAATTCTTCCTGGCTTTTAAAATAGGTGTAGATGGAAGATTTTGCAATGCCCGCTACCTTTGCAATCTCAGCCATACTGGCCTTGTCATAGGTTTTCTGGCCAAAGACTTCCCGGGCTGCATCAATAATAATCTGCTGTCGAAGTTTTCTTTCCTTTACCTTTAGTTTGCTGAGGGTATTGTTTGTATTCATTGGTGTCCTGTATTGTTTGGGTTCTGACCTGCTCTTTTCCCATATCACACCCAGAAGAAATCATCAAGCAATGGTTGACATGTCGACCGGTGTTCGATATAAAAACCAATAGACAAAAAATCGTTCTGTGATTTTTATCCCCATTGACACGGCACAGAAAAAGGAGAAGAAATGCAGGTAAAAAGGCCCTGGTTTGACCATTACGCAAAAGTTCCCCACTCCATAGACTACCCTAGTGTGACCATGTACGAAGCTGTGATGAAATCGGCCAAACGGGTTCCGGATAAAATTGCCTGGGATTTCATGGGCACCCTGTGTACCTACAATAAATTTGCAGAAGCCATTTGCCTTTGCGCCGATGGTCTTGCCGGCCTGGGACTGAAAAAGGGAGACATCATTACCATCTCCATGCCTACCTCTCCCCAGGGAATTATCTGCTTTTATGCCGCCAACAAGCTGGGAGCAGTGGCCAGCATGATCCATCCCCTGTCCACGGAAAATGAGATTGAATTTTATTTAAATATTTCCAACTCTTCCATGGCCCTGACCCTGGATGCCTTTTATGGCAAATTCAAGGCTGCCATGGAAAAAACCCGGTGCAAACGACTGATTCTGACCCGGATAGGAGATTACCTGTCCCCTGTCAAGCAATTGGGTTTCTGGCTGACCAAGGGGAGGAAAATCCCCAAGGTCCCCCGGGACTCAAACATCTCATGGTGGCAAGACCTGATGAACGGTTCTTTTCCAAAACAAAACAAAACGCAAATGGAAGCCCACGACACCGCCGTAATTTTATACAGCGGCGGCACCACGGGAAAACCCAAGGGAATCTTGCTCTCCAATATGAATTTTATTTCCCAGGGCATGATGGTGGCGGCCTGGGGCAATCTGGATGAAACCGATTCCATTTTGGCCATTCTGCCCATTTTCCATGGGTTCGGCTTGGGGGTTTGTGTCAATGCGGCCTTTATGGGAGGGGCCAAAAGCATATTGGTTCCCCAGTTCACCCCCCAAATTGTGGCCAAACTCATACGAACCAAAAAACCCAGCTTTATCATCGGTGTCCCCACCCTCTATGCCGCTTTGAACAAGAACAAGGATTTCCGAACTGCAGACCTTGACTGCCTCAAGGCGGCCTTCTGCGGTGCCGACACCCTGCCCGGGGTTGTAAAAGAAGAATTTGAAACCATTGTCAGGTCCCGGGGCGGCAATGTCAAATTATTGGAAGGATACGGCCTCACCGAAGCTGTCACCGCCATCATGGCCATGCCCATGGACACCTACCGCGAAAACAGCATCGGGGTTCCCTTTTCAGATATGGACGCTAAAATTGTCATACAAAACACCACTAAAGAGGCTCCCCTGGGGGAAGATGGCGAAATCTGCATCAGCGGCCCTGCTGTGATGAAAGGCTACTTAAACCAGAAAGAAGAAACCGACAAGACCCTGAAAATCCATGGGGACGGTAAAACCTGGCTCCACACCGGTGACATCGCAAGCCAGGATGCGGACGGATTTTTTTATTTTAAACTGCGCCAGAAGCGGATGATCAAATCTTCGGGCATGAATGTTTACCCGGCCCAGGTGGAAGATGTCCTCTACTTGCACCCCCATGTGGCAGAAACTTGTGTCATTGGAGTGCCGGACAAGGAACAGGTTCAACGGGTCAAGGCCTTTGTGGTTCTTAAAGAGGGCGCTTTCCCCGATGCGGCCATGGAAAAGGAGCTTATCACCCACTGTCAAAAAAATTTAATCAAATGGAGCTGTCCGCGAACCATTGAATTTAGACTGACCCTTCCCACCACCCTGGTGGGCAAAGTGGCCTTTAAAACACTGGAAGACCAGGAAATACAGACTTTACGCCAACGAGGCGAATACACAGGAGACCATTGAAGATGAAAGAAATCGATCCCTTCCACATTGCCATAAAGGATCCAGCCGCCCTTGCTGCCGGCATCCGGGAAAAATCCGGCAAGATCATCGGGTATATGTGTTCCTATGCCCCGGAAGAACTCATCCATGCCGCCGGTTTTCACCCCATGCGGCTGTTTTCCTCAAAATCAGAGATCAGCCTGGCGGAAAACCATCTCCAGGCCTATTGTTGCTCCCTGGTCCGGGGGGTGCTCGAAGACAGCCTGGCCGGCCGCCTGGATTATTTAGACGGTACGGTTTTCCCCCACACCTGTGATTCCATCCAGCGCTTAAGTGATATCTGGCGGCTCAACACAAACTATGGTTTTTTTGCCGATGTGGTCATGCCGGCCAAGCTCAACACCGAAAGTGCAAGAAACTATATGACAGAGGTGCTCAAAAAGTTCAAAACCGACCTTGAAAAGGCCATTGACCATCCCATTACCCCGGCAGATCTTGAGGCCTCCATTTGCCTTTTCAACCGCATCCGCAAAAATCTGGCCCGGATCTACGAACTCAAAAGCCAGTCCCCGGGCATTATCAAAGGAATTGATCTGTTTGCCATTGTCAAGGGCGCAATGATCATGGACAGAGAGGAACTTGCCCAAAGGCTTGAGACCATTGTCCTCCTCCTTGAAAAAAAAGACCCCCCTCCTTCTTCGGCCAAACGGATCATTCTTTCCGGCTCCATCTGTGACATGGTCGATATTTACAGTCTCATCGAAGCCTGTGGCGGCACTGTGGTGGCAGATGATCTGTGCACGGGCAACCGTTGGTTTGAAGGGCTTATTCCTGTGGATATTGACCCCTTGGAAGCCTTAACCGCCCGGTATTCGGACAGGGCCATCTGTCCGGCCAAACACTCGGGCAACACGGTCCGGGGGGAAGCCCTTTTGGCCCTTGCCAAAACCCACAGGGCAGACGGGGTGATCTTTGCTCTCTTAAAATTTTGCGATCCCCATGCCTTTGACTATCCCTATATGAAAGAATTTTTAGACAAGGCTGCCATTAAGAGTCTCCACCTGGAATTAGATGACCAGCAGCAGGGACAAGGACAGCTTTCCACCCGTCTTGAAACCTTTATGCACATGATTTAATCCTGTTTTTTATAAATTTTAAGGAAACATTCCATGACGGATACAAACCAAAACAAAGACACGGCCAAGGAAAAGGACAACGACAAGGAACAACGAAAAATAAAATCCGCCAAAAAAATGCGGGAAATCATGACCACCTATTACCTGGAAGCCATGACAGCCCGGGAAAACAACAAAAAAATCGCATGGATCACTTCAGGGGGGCCTGTGGAACCCCTGATCGCCATGGATATTATCCCCATCTATCCTGAAAACCATGCCGCCATGATCGGGGCCTCCAAAATGGGGGAAGACCTGTGCGTAAAGGCAGAAGAAATGGGATACAGCTCAGATCTTTGTTCCTATGCAAGGGCAGACATTTCCTGTGCCCAGGTCAATGGTGGACCCATTGGCGGGCTCCCCAGGCCGGACATGCTGGTCTGCTGCAACAACATCTGCGGCACGGTACTCAAATGGTATGAAGTCCAGGCCCGACACTTTAATGTTCCCTTGTTCATCCTGGACACCCCGGTCTGCCACAATGGATATTCCCGGCAAATTGCCGCCTATGTCCGGCGTCAGATAGACGAATACATTGTTTTTCTTGAAACCGTGACCGGGAAAAAATTTGACCACGATAAAATGACGCAGGTGGGACATCTTGCCCTCCAGGGCCAGAAGCTCTGGCAGAAAGTTCTCAAGACCACCACCCACAAGCCCTCTCCCATGAGCGCCTTTGATGCCTTTTTCTTTTTGGCCCTCATCGTAACCCTCAGAGGAACAAAGATCGCCGTGGATTTTTACGAAGAATTGGCCCAGGAAATGGAAGAACGGGTACGAAAGGGCATCAGCATCATTCCCCATGAACGCTACCGACTGCTCTGGGACAATTTGCCGGTGTGGTACCAGCTAAAATGGTTGTCCCAAAAATTTTCAGATCACAATGCCTGCCTTGTGGCAGACACCTATACCTCTGCCTGGTGCTCGGCCATTCAATATATTGATGAAAATAAATTTTTAGATTCCATGGCCCAAGCCTATACCCGGATTTATCTAAACATTGGTGTGGACGAAATGGCAGATCAGGTCATTGACATGATCCGCCTCTATGATGTGGATGGGTTTGTCATGCACTCCAACAGATCCTGCAAACCCTACTCCTTTGGCCAGCTGGACATCATGGAAATTGTCCGAAAAAAAACCGGTATTCCCGTGCTCATGTTCGAGGCAGACATGGTGGATCCGCGAAACTTTTCCCTTTCCCAGACAGACACAAGGATTGATGCCTTCATGGAAATTATCAAACAAAAGGAATAAAGGAATGGTTAAACATATGATTTTTGCAGGCATAGACATCGGCTCCATAACGGCAAAAGCCGCCCTTATCAAAAATGGCAAACTGATAGGAACTCTTGTAATCCCCACGGGATACAACCCCGTGACTGCGGGGGAGAAGGTCTTTTCCGACCTGTTGGCCCAAACCAAAATCAACCCCAAGGATGTCACGGCCATCGTGGCCACGGGATATGGCAGAAACTCTGTGGCCTTTGCAGACAAAGCCATGACCGAAATCATCTGCCACGGGGTGGGTGCCCATTTTTTAAACCCAAAGATCCGGGGCATTATTGATGTAGGAGGACAGGACAGCAAAGCCATTGCCCTGGATACCAGCGGCCAGGTGGAAAATTTTGCCATGAACGACAAATGCGCGGCAGGGACAGGCCGTTTCCTGGAGGTCATGGCCAAGGCTCTGGAGGTCGAACTCAATGAGCTTGGCAACATGAGCCAGAGCTCCAATGCCCCCTCCAAAATTTCCAGCATCTGCACTGTTTTTGCAGAATCAGAAGTGATTTCCATGATCGCCGGGCAGCAGAAAAGAGAAGATATCATTGCCGGCATCCATGAATCTGCGGCCGCACGGGTGGGCAGTCTTGCCACCAAGGTCAAGTTACAGAGCCCCGTGATCATGACCGGCGGGGTCGCCAAAAACAAAGGGATGGTCAAAGCCCTGGAAAGCCGCCTGGGCATTGAAATATTGGTGGGCGATTTTCCCCAGGAAAACGGGGCCATCGGCGCTGCTGTCCTGGCTTCCAGATTGAAACGGTAGGTGGCGTGACCATTCCATGGTCAATCACCTTGAAAAAATCCGATATCACTTCTGCTGTTTCATTCTTTCAACCAGGGAGGAAAGCAATTTCCCATTGGGTGCTTTTGCCATGGGATTCACCGTTAACAACGCTTCCCATGCAAGAATACCGCCGGCCGTATCCTCCATATCATGCATGAGCACCACTCCCTTGTTGAACCGGGCCGTCTCAAAGCCAGGATCTGCAGCAATGGCCAGGTCAAATGTTTCAACGGCCTTTTTGGGATTTTTGTTCCGCCGGTACATCACCCCCATATCGGTCAAGACAACGGGATCACCCGGTTTCAGAGCCAATGAACGTTCATAGGCATCAATGGCATCCCCAAACCGGTTGGCATCAAAAAACAGATTCCCCAGTTGATTCCAGGCATCCACATTATCCGGGTTTTCCTTTAGGAATTGTTCCAGTTTTAAAATTCTGGAACCCGTCTCAGCCGACATCTCCTGTCCTTCCGGATGATCATGGGGATCTGACGGTTGCTGTGCTATTGGTGCCATTGGCGTATCCCCAGCCAGTTTAAATGAGGTATACATGGCCCCCACCATAAATCCAAATGTAATGGAGACCAAGATTGCCATATAAAGGGTCTGTTTGTGAACCAAACCCGTTGGACCATTTTCTTTCTTTTTATCCATCTGTTCCCCACTTGCTTTTAAATTAATAATTTTTTAATTATAATCACCCCAGCCGTCCTGGCAATGGGCTGAAAAGGCAGTTCCCTAAAAAAAATCATTTGACTTTGACTCAATTTTTATAATCTGCTCTTTTGGGCAATCACCCTAAAATCCGTAAGGGACCCCTTAGGAGATGTTGTATCAAGGGACCTTTTCCATGACCAGCTCACCACCACCCTGCCAGGCATGCCCGACGGGAGCTATCTGGTTTTGCGATATGTCACCCGTTTTGCCAATAAAGCCCATGCCGTTGAATCCATCACCCTCATGAAAGAATCCGAGGGCACATGGCGGGTAGCCGGCTATTTTATCAAATAGATCATGAAAAGAATTCTAACTCTAATATATTTTTCTGGCCTTCTGCCTGGTACCGGCACCTCTTTTTGCCACTTCCCTGGATGCAGGTTCTCTATTTTTCTATACAGCGGACCTGCCAAAAACAAAGGACTTAAGAAAAGTCTTGAGAAGTATCTTCTCTGCGACATAAAAATGGTGGAATCGCCCCCATTCACAGTGGCCTTGTGATCATATTATGGTGATTAGATAAAAAATAAAATTCACCTTAAATTGCCTCTTTTTTTTACTTGACTTTGTGTTTTATAATCAGTAATAATATTTCATATTCAGGTGCTCATTGTAAGAGCTTGATAGGGAACCGCGTTAAAGTCGTGGACGGGCCCGCCGCTGTAATTGGGGACGAAAGCTGCAGTATGCCACTGACCTTATGGTTGGGAAGGTGCAGCCGGTAGAATGATCCAAAAGTCAGAAGACCTGCCTGAACGGTAGTCAAAGGAAAACGCCTTGGGGACGAAGGTGCTTCCTGTTTATATTCTAAGGATAAAAAGGGAATCCCTGGATTGAAAGTTAATTTCGGTCCGGGGATTGTTGTTTTCCGGACCGATCACTACATTTTAATGGAGATTTTTAAATAATGAAACATTTGATTGTCCGGTGCCTTGCCTTGCTCTTATGCGTGTTGACGTTTTCCCTGCCTGCCTGGGGAGAAGAAGCGATTCCTTCTGAAACAACCCCCCAGGTTATGGAAACCATGGTGGTAACCTCGGGAAGAATCAAGGAAAAAAAAGAAAACCTGACCACCAATATTACGATTTACACACAAGAGGATATCCAGCAGGCCTCTGTTCAGAACTTGAGTGATTTATTGGCCAAAGAAGGATTTATGATCCGGGAATACCCCAATTCAACCAGTTCCGTAGAGATCCGTGGATTTCGAACAGATACCCATGGCAATGACCTGGCCAGCCATGTGTTGATCCTAATCAATGGACGACGTGCCGGTACCGGAAACATGGCAAAAATTACCATGGATAATGTAGAGCGTATTGAGGTTATCCGAGGTCCCGGGTCGGTTCAATACGGTGCTTCCGCCATGGGCGGGGTTGTCAATGTCATTACCAAACAAGGGAAACGCAAGCCTTCCTTCTTTGTTGAAGGCAACTTGGGAAGCTGGAACTACAAGGATGCCTCTGCCGGATTTTCCGGTCAGTTCAAGGCCTTTGACATTTCAGCAACCCTTTCGAAATCATCCCAGGATGACTATGACACGGCTGACGGTACCCGGTATTACAATACCGGGTATGATTCCAAGGAACGGGTCAGCTTCAATGCAGGCTGGACGTTTGTGCCTGATAACAGAGTCAGTTTTTCTTACACCGGATATGAAGGAAAAAAAATTGGAAAACCGAACTATTTGAGCAGCAATGATCTGGACGATTATATAGACAATTCCTTAAAAAGTTTTGATCTTGTTTATGACGGGCAAACTGCAGACGGATTTTTACTATGGAACCTGCGCTATTTTAAGGGAAAAGACGAGTACGAGACCTTTGATCCGTCAACCAGCAACGCACGTGACTATTATCGGGATACAGACCACCAGGGGGCCCAGGCCCAACTGACGGCCAAGTGGGATTTCGCCCATGTAACAGCCGGAGTTGACTGGACCGATTATGCCATTAGCAATACCTATACTGCTGCCGGAAAGGAAAACACCTATGAAAACCCGGCGGCATTTCTCCTGGCGAAAACCAGTCTGATGGATGACAAACTGATTCTTTCAGCCGGGGGACGCTATGACAAGTATGAGGTAGAAGGTGATACCGGCCAGAGCAAAGATGATACCAATTGGTCCTCAAGTGTGGGCGCAGCCTATAAATTCACATCGGACTTAAGCGTCCGGGCCAATTATGCCGAAGCCTTCAGGATGCCTACTGCAGATGAACTTTTTATGTACAATGACTACGGTTCCTGGGGTATCTGGGCTGGAAACTCTGACCTGAACCCTGAAAAAAGCAAAACCTATGAAATCGGTCTGGATTACAACAAAGGCAGCCTGACAAGTGGCATCACCTATTTCCATACGGACTTTGATGACAAAATTGGCTATGCTTATGATGCGGTGACCAATATTACGGGCTATGAAAATATCCAAGGCGCCACCATCTCAGGCATAGAAGCAACCCTGCAGTGGGATATAGGGAGCCTTTTCGGCTGGTCCTATGAACTGGTTCCCTACGGTTCTTTTACCACTTTAACCGAATACGAAAATGAAGAGACAGGTAAAAATCTTCAGTATACACCGGAATGGACTGCCTCCTATGGTCTACGGTTTGCCAACGGCGAACAGGGGTTTTCCTCCCGCCTGAATTTTTCCTACATCGGCGAACAGGATATCTCCGACTATGAAGGCACCGGCGCCACCACCCTCGACAAATACACCGTTGCCGACCTGATGATTTCCAAACGGCTTTTCTCCTTTGAAAAATATGGCGCTGTTTCCTTAAAGGCTGAAATAACGAACCTTTTTGATGAGTCCTATGCTGCCGTTCAAGGGTACACCATGCCGGGCCGTACCTTTTATGCCGGATTGAGATATACCTTTTAAAGGAATTAAGAAGTGACATCAGACAAATTTCCATTTACTGTATGCATTTGTCTGGTTGGATTGGGTTTGGCCCTGCCTTGTTTAGGTGGGGCCTTTCCAATCACCTTTTCCCATGGGGCACAAAGACTACCCACAGGACAATGGAAACGCTCAAACAGGCGGTCTGCCTGAAGCCCTGGCTTGAAAACTCTACCCAATATCAATCATTGCCAGAACCTGGTCTCCTGAATCTCCATTTATACCCGCAATGCCATCAATATAACCAACCCCATGATTCGATCAGTCCAGGAACCTGAAAAATTTCATTTCGCCCTAAATTTAATCAATAAAAGTCTTGCAGGAAATTGGATTTTTTGCTAGGATTTCGTTACAATAAATTGTAACCTGCGGGCGGTCGGAGATAAGGGCGGCATTAATGCCCGATAACCACCACACAGGTTTTGTCCAGGGACCGAATGGTCACCCACATGACTGTGACCTGAATATTTCCCATCTTTTGAGCAGGTCACTCCGGTCCTTGGAACAATTCAATTTCTTTGGATACATACATCAATGGATTTCTAATTCTTCTGACTGTTTATTTTATGGGACCCCTGTTAAAAACAGGATCAAAAACAAAAAAACCTTTCAGACAAACTCCATCTGAAAGGCTGCACCCTGTTTCTTAGGCCTTAAAATCCATTTAGCACGCATACATGTATACACCGCATGTTTGAGCGAACTCAATGTGGCAGGTCTTCTGGCTTACGGATCATCCTAGTTACCGAACCTTCCCTTGATGATTGTTTATCAAAGTGATTTTTTCTCCGGTTTTCGTCCCCGATTACAGCGGCGGGACCACTCTCGAATCTAACGAGATTCCCTTTTAAGTATTTTTACACCACTTAAAAACGATATCTCAATTTCAGGGCCGTGTCAATGTTTAAACAGGGCGGATGGATCTTTGCATATAGGAACAGTGCAATATCGCGACTTGTCTATATTTTTATCTGAATAACCATTTAAAAATATTCGTAATATTTTCCCAAATGCATTGGTATAAACCTTGCTAACCTCTTTGGATAGAAATCGAGCCCAATTGTTAATAGAGGAGGATACCCGCACATGGAAGTTTCAGTAACCCTGGATCACGGATGTATTCAGACAGCAATCAAAAGACGCCATGAACGGTTGGTAAAGGCCTATCTTAAAATGCCCCCCAGGGGCCGTGATAAATTTTTTATGGAGGAACAAATTGAGGGATTAACCTATCTGCTGGAAAATGGTGACTTTGCCCATATGCGGGCAAGATTCCCGGTTCTTTCGGGTGGAAAAAAACTGGAAGTCCTTTTGTTAATACCCAAAGCCTTCAAGGATACACGCCTTTTGGCCGATGGAAAAATCATTTTGATGAAATGGAAAAATTACAATGCCCACACAAACAAATGAGACCCTTATCATAGGAGGCGGCCTCAGCGGTTTGTATGCTGCCTACCTGCTCACCCAAAAGAATCTGCCTTTTGTTATCCTTGAAGCCCGGGACCGCATGGGCGGCAGAATTTTAACGGCGGAACACCAGGGGTTTTTTCCCGATCTTGGCCCCTCCTGGTACTGGCCTGAAATAAACCCAAAACTGATGCACCTCATCCAGACCCTGGGGCTTAGGGGATATCAACAATTTGAACAGGGCATGGGTCGTTTCGAATTATCCCACGGGCTTGTCCAGACGGTTAAAGGATATGCAACCTCCCCCCCCTGCTGGCGGCTTGACCTAAGTATGGCCGCCCTCATCGCAGGGCTTGAGGCAAAAATTCCACAAGGGTCGATCCGGCTGAACTCTCCGGTGTGTGAAATTGAAAGAGAAGAGAACCATACCCTTGTCAATATCGGGGAAATCGGGAAACCGCCCCGGGCAAGGTTCAGATCCCCCAGGGTGATTCTTGCACTGCCGCCGCGCCTTGCCGCCGCCACCATTCTCTTTACCCCTGATCTGTCCTTTGACCTGACCCAGGCCATGCTCAAAATGGGCACATGGATGGCGGGGCAGGCAAAATTTTATGCCCTTTATTCTGCCCCCCATTGGCGACAGAAAGGCTTTTCCGGTCAGGCCTTCAGCCAGCGAGGCCCCCTGGGAGAAATCCATGACGGATCCAACAGGGATAAGGGTCCCTACGGACTGATGGGATTTCTTAATATTCCCGCAGCCCAGCGCAATGGGAAAAATGCTCTGACCCGGTCAATTCTTGATCAACTCGCCGCCATTTACGGCCCGTCGGCGGCACAGCCCACACATTTTTACTATCAGGACTGGGCCCGGGAAAAATACACCGCAACCCAGTACGACCAGCCGCCCATGCACGAACATCCTCTATATCAACCGCCGGCAGGTCAAATTGCCATCTGGGATGGAATGATCCAGCTTGCCGGGTCTGAAACCGCAGACCATTACGGCGGCTACCTTGAAGGCGCCTTGGGCAGTGCCCAGAGAGCGGTTGCAAACATTTAACCAGCGCCCGAGTGCCTTTAATTTATAAAGGAATCACATCCAGGGCATCGGAAATGTGATCACAGAAGATCCTTGTGATACCGTCAATGCGGCCGATGCCATGATCCACCACATGGACCTCTATCCCGTTTTGCTCAAAAGTTTTCTGCCAGGAATCTTCTTCGCAGGTCAGATCTTCCGCAAAATGAACCCCTGCCACCAGCATGAAAGGCAC
The DNA here is from genome assembly GCF_055382125.1 of Desulfoconvexum algidum. Taxonomy (NCBI): domain Bacteria; kingdom Pseudomonadati; phylum Thermodesulfobacteriota; class Desulfobacteria; order Desulfobacterales; family Desulfobacteraceae; genus Desulfoconvexum; species Desulfoconvexum algidum. The sequence goes on from NZ_AP042394.1 coordinate 4,190,848, forward strand.
AAGCCACACCTTTGTGAATCCGGCAGCTTTTATACGTTCAAGGGTGTGGTCCATGCCGGGGTATTCTTCCACCACCCCCAAAAATAATCTTTGGCCGTAGTGTTGGCGCAAAATAAATTCCAGGGCCGGGTATGCGGTCCAGGCCGGATGGTCTGTGCCGTGACCCACAAGGATGACGGCCTGGTCCTTGTCCTGGGGAATTACGGGAGACAAGGCCTTTGCAACAGCAGCATAATCCGTGTGGGAGGTAAGCAGGGGCAACCCCATGGCCGACCGGATATTGACCTGGTCCCGTTCCGTGACCAGGCGGTCAAATTCATGGCCGCCAATCAGATGCAAGGACTGGATCACCACCCATTCATGGCCCTTTTCTGCAAGGGACCGGGCCGTTTCAACGGGATCTTTTAAATTCAGTTTCTTTTTCTTCTTCATGGCGTGTTTCACCATTCTGGAGGAATAGGCCCAATGGATCTGATGCTCCGGAAATCTTTGCCGAAAGATCTTGTCCATTTGATCGTAGGTGGAAAATGCCCGGGCAGTGGTGCCGAATGCGGTGAGGATAATGGGGATACTATTTTTTAATGGTTTTTTTTGCATATGTATTTTCCTGTTGGATGGTATGGATTTCAAATATTTTGATCTGTCCAAGAGCGGCCCGGGTGGATTTTTTCTGGGACTTAAAGGCAGCTGCCTTTGAAAATGCTTTATGAGCCCTGTCAAGCCGGTCCTGGTCCTGGGGATTCTGGTTCAAGGCGGCATACCCCAGCATAAGCCAAGCCTGGCCCAAGGTTTTCGGATCGGGTTTGCCAACGGGCGGTGTCAAAAGTGCTTCCACCAAGCACTCATAGGCATCGGCTGCCCTTGCATATTTTTTTTGCCGGTACAATATCCGGGCTTTCAGGCGAAGAAGTTTGATATCCTTGGCGATGTCCAACCCTTTTTCAATCCAGGCCAGGGCCTTGTCCGGTTCATGGGCCATGGCACAGGCCTGGCTGATTTTCAGAACCTGGGATGGGGTCCAGGTCTCTTTTATGGCTGTCTGGTAAAACCGGACGGCTTTGACGGGGACTTCAAGACCAAGATACAAATCACCGGCCAACATGAGCTCCTCGTGGGTCATGGGGGTGAGATATCCGTAAATGACCAGGGCGGACACCCCCTGTTTCAATTGATTGTTGTTCAGGTGGATCTGGCACAAGGCCTTCCACCATTTGGGTTCCAGGGGGTCGGTCCTGGTCAGGAACCGGGTAAAGGCCAATGCCTTTTTCTCCATTTTCAAGTTAAGGTATTGATACAGGAGTATCTCCTGCCATTTTTTCTTCCGTTCACGGGTTTTTGCGGCCAATTCCTCAAGGATCGGCAGGGCCTGGGAATAACGTTCCAAGGAGAAAAGGATATTGACAAGACTTTCTTTCCATTCAAGACAAATCTTGTCCGGATGGGCCTGGATAAAGCTTTCAAACACGGCCAGGGCCTTTTGCGGATCATCTGCCTGAAAATGGCAGATTCCGGCATAATACAGATGAATGGGTTTGGGTATTTCAGAGGTTTTGTATCCGTTTTCAAAGGCAAACCCTGCCCTGGAAAAAAAACCTGACTCATACAGGCTTTTTGCCAAGTTGAGCCATCCGGCACAAAAGGCGGGATTTTGCTGCACCGATGCCTGAAAGCACAGGATGGCATTTTGGTTTTGATTAAGGGAGAGGTAGTAGTTACCCAAAAGAAAATGGATATAATAGTGGGTGGCGGCTTTCTTTTTTTTGAATTCTTCCAGAAGTGAAATGGCGTGGCTGACCTCTCCGTTCTGGAACAGGACCTGGGCACGGGTCACGCAGAGGCCGGCGGCCAGGGAAAGCTTGTCCTGATTGGTATGGGGATTGGAGGCCAGATTTTTTGTCTGGGCATTCGCAACCCCGTAGGTAAGCGAGATAAAACCCCACAAGAGTATGACCAGAAGTGATATAACCGGACCGGGGATACCCCCTGGAAAAATGGGGTTGGTGCTTCGTTTCATTGGTTCTCCAGTTTGAATCGGATGGTGGTCTGGGCTAGTGTAGCAACCGGGATACCCTCCAGGGTTCCGGGCTTAAATTTCCACTGGGACACGCAGTTGGTGACGCTTTTATCAAATACGTGTTCAGGCCTTGAGTCAACAATCCGGATCTGTTGGACCCGGCCCTTTTTGGTTACCAAAAATTCCACGGTTACGTATCCTTCAATTCCCCGGCGGGTTGCCAGCATGGGATAGATGGGAGGAATCTTCACCAGAGGGGTAAGGGGGGAATCCAGTTCACCCATGGTATAATGGGCTTTGAATATCGGACCCTCCATGGAAAAATGTTCAAGGCCCGGCATCACAAGATCCATGGAGGCCTTGGGCAGTTTTGGATTCAACTGAAAAACAAGCTGTGGTTTCAGGGTTGGGTTCAGGGCTGGTTTAAGGCTTGATTTTATCTCTGACCTTTGTTTGAGAGATTGTGGATGGATTTTTGTCTTTTCACGTTTTACTTGCCTTGGCTTTTCCAGTTCTTTTTTGGGGGGTGTTGGGGTACTTTTGATCTGGACAACCCGGACCTGCCGGATTTCCTCCAGGGCCTCTGGCACCGGACCCCTTTGGATAAGACCCGGCATGAGGCCAAAGAGGCTGACATTGAGCAAAACGGAACCAACCAGGGCAAAGATCCAGCCAGCAATGGATTTAAGGGAAGGCATAGGGCTGTCTTAGGCTCCCGGATCCTGGTTTGCGGCGATGGCAACATTTGGGGCACCGGCAAGTTTGCAGGCATCCATCACCGTGATCACAAGACCTGTCAGGCTGTCCTTGTCCGCCACAATCACCACATTGCCTTCCGGGTTTTCTGCCAGGGCCCGTTCCACATTGGCCCGGACCGCTCGGATATCCACCTTTCGCCTGTCAATGTGGATGGTGTTGTCCTTTGTAACACCGATGAGGATCGTGGTTTTTGTTTTGCTGACGGCAGTTGACGCAGTGGGTCTTGCAATGTCCACACCAGTCTCTTTGACAAAGGAGGTGGTGACCAGAAAAAAAATCAATAAAATAAACACCATATCAATGAGCGGGGCAATATTTAACTCAAGATTTTTTGAATTTGCCCGCCTGGCGGCACTGATGTTGAGCATGGTAAGTTTTTCCTTTATTTATCAAAAATATTTATAAAAAGCGTTTTAGATAGATGCCCGTGGCAGCGACCCGATACTTTAGGTTATTGGCTCTTTTGGTTAAAAACCCCGCCATGTAAAGGCCGGGGATGGAGACCATGAGCCCAGTTTGCGTGGAGATCAGGGCCACGGAAATACCCCCTGCCATGGCATTGGCATTGCCCGTGCCAAAATGGGTAATGACATCAAAGGTCTCCATCATTCCCATGACCGTGCCCAACAGCCCCAAAAGGGGGGCGACCCCGGCCAGGATGCTGATAACAGCAAGATAGGTGTCCACCGATGCCACCAGCCTTACCACAATTTCATCCAGGATAAATTCATCCAGATGGAGATCATGACTTCTGGCCAAAATAAATTGCCTTACCAGAAGCGAAGTTATGCCCTGGTATCGGTCATGGGGCATCTGGTTGGTTTTCACAAGTTCGCCGGCTTTTTCCCGGGGTATGTTCCTACCATAAAGCCTGCGCATGAACAAAATTCTGTTGATGATCAAAACCCACATGGAAAGGGATATGATAAGGATAGGGACCATGACCACCCCTCCCGATTGGATATAATTTCCCAGGGAGAATAAAAACGTTTTAATCATGAGCTTATGGCCTGGAACCCTTCCGGTTCATGAACACCAGATTGACAAAGGCCACGGATTTTTCCTCCATTTTGGATATCTGGGTTTCAACCCTCCGGCTCAAAAAAGTATGGGCCATCATGATGGGAATGGCCACGGTCAGGCCCAGCATGGTGGTAACCAGGGCTTCTGAAATACCACCGGACATCATCCGAGGGTCTCCTGTGCCACAATAGGTGATCACATGAAAGGTGTTGATCATTCCGGTGACGGTTCCCAAAAGGCCCAGCAACGGGGCAATGGCCGCCAGCATCCCCAGGGTGGATAAAAAGCGTTCAATCCGGGGGATTTCTCCCAGGATAGCCTCCTGGAGAACATTTTCCATGTCCTGCCGGGTCTGGTCCTTAAAGGCCAGGGCGGTCAGCAGCACCTTGGGAATGAGTTTTTGATGGCCCAATTCCAGAAATGTCCGGCAGCCTTCCCAGTCATCGGCCATGATCCGTTCTTTGACCGTTTTCATCAAGTTTTCCGCATTGGTTCCTCTCCGGGTAAAAAAGACAATTCTTTCAATGAGAAGACAACCCGCCAGCACCAGGATGATCAGTATGGGCCAGACAATGGCCCCACCCTTGGGAATCTGATCGGCCAAATTGAGTTTGTGGGCCAGCTGCCGGATGGCCCCGCCCTTTGAGATGTCAATATAGACATCATCGCTTTGGCCCTGGATATAGGCGGCAATCTTGCGACTTATCCCTTGTGAAGGAAGTTTGGAAAGGGCAAAATATTGCTGGCTATGGTCAGAATACAAGAAAAACCCCAACTCTTTGTCCAGCTTATAAATCCCGGTAAAATTTCCCAGGATCAAAAGGTTTGCCTCCTGTTCTTTTCCTTTTCGGTCGATGATCCGGCCAGAGGTCAGGGTCACCTGGCCGGACAAATTGATCTCGTCAAACAGATGATCCGTCATCATTTCCAGGTCATCCATGGAGGGGTACTTTCTCTGATCTGAATTTTCATGGCTTGGGTTTTCCCGGCCCAAAATGGGGTCTAAAAATGCATGGCGCCCCGGGGTAAGCCCCGATTGAAGGCTTTGCAGCAAAAGGGTCTTCAAATCCTTGGCATTGTTCCTGACAAATCCTGAAAATTCCTGGTTCACGGCCCGGGTCTTTTCAAGGTCCTGGTTAAGCTGGTCTTCCGATTCCTTCAAGGTTTTGATACGGGTAGCGATCTTTTTATTTTGGGCTTTCACGATTTTTATACCAGCCTTGAGGTCTGCAATGGCTTTTTTTAGGGCCTGGCGATCATTTTTAATCAGAAGGGCCTGGGTCCTGGCCTCTTTCAGGGCTTCTTGTTTTTCCGCCATGGCCTTTTGGATCAATTGCCTTCGCTGGCGTTCACGGACCTGGTAGTCCGATCGCATGTCAGACCTTGTGTCCGATGTAATGTCTGGTTTAATCTCCGGTGTGGGGGTACCTGCCCAGCAAACCCCGGGCAGGCCTGCCAGAAAAACCATATACATGCCGATAGAAAACGAAGAAATTTTCATTGATCCTCTCCTTGAAGGGCCAGATGTCCGATGGGAAGGGACAAAAGTTCCACGGGTTTTCTCTTGGTACCGATTTCAATTGCCGAACGAACCGCGGGCAGGTACTCGTCGGCGAGGGGCTGCCATTCGGCTTGGGCCACATTAAAGCGGGCGCAGGATTGCCGGTCCAGGGATAAAAAGAAAAGGGAGACCCGGCCCAGACGAAAAATATTGCCCGTGGTTGTTTTGCCTTCCATCATCACCTTCTCCTGGTATACTTCGATGGTTGTGCCATATTCTGCCTCAACAAACAGGGCTTCCATCACCCGTCTGTATTTTTCAGCCACCGATACCCCGGGGTCAGTGATCCCCTTTTCAAGAGAAGTCATCCGCACAGCCCGCTCTTGTTTTAAGAAAGGGGCATCCGCTGCCACAAAGGCAGCGAGTCTTGTAAAAACCTTCTGTACAAAGGGAAACAACTCCTTTTGGATTCTCAATGAGGCCTGTTTTTGTTCCATAAGGGCCAAGTTTTGGGCTTTTTGACTCTGTTGTGCTGCGGTCAGCTCCCGGTTTTCCGACACCAGTGTCCCATGCTCCAGTTCAAGCTGCTCGTACACGAGGACCAGGTCTGATCGTTCCTGCTCCCATTGGTCCCTTTGTTTCTGGCTTTCCTGACGGGTGGTAACCGATTGTTCAACGGGCTGGATCAATTTTTGTGCAATGTTGGCCTGGCATAGACCGGACGAAGGCATGGCAACAAAAGCGCATCCCCAGAACAAAATACCTGCCCGGATACCCCTTGTCTGATTTTTTAAAAATTTCATGGCAATCCAATTATGTTAAAGGTTTATATTCATCCATGCCAGAGCAATATCAGTGCCAAAACACCCAGGGGATTTTTAATGACGGGTCTTGTCCGTTTAGTTGCCATTATTGTTCTTCGCCTGTGAGTGGGGGTTGATTAAAAACACCCAGGGTTTGCCGGATATGGGATTGGGCCTGACCTGAACCCTTGTTTGATACACCGCCTGGATGGATTCTTGGGTCAACACCTCTTCCGGGGGGCCAGCCTTGAAAATTTTGCCCTGGTTTTTGTCCATGAGCACCAGCCGGTCGGAATACTCTGATGCCAGGTTCAGGTCATGGAGCACCATGAGAATGGTCAGGGACAATTGGGTTTTAAGGGTATTGACAAGGTTGAGCACCCTTACCTGGTGGGTAATGTCCAGGTGGGCCGTGGGTTCATCTAAAACCAGCAAGGCCGGTTCCTGGGTCAATGCCCTTGCAATTGCTGCCAGCTGCCGCTCTCCTCCGCTGATTTCATTGAGTTTGGCATGGGCGAGGGCGGCAATCCCTGTCATTTCCATGTAGCGTTGGGCAATGGCCAGATCTTTTTGACTTTCAAAAAACTGGTATCGCTCAAAAAAAGGCAGCCTGCCTAGCAGCACATAGTCCCTGACGGTCATGGCAGCCGGATCAATGGTTTGCATCACCACGGCCAGGTGACGGGCAAGATCTTTGTTGGCAAGTGTTTTCACCTCCTGACCCTGGATATGGATAGTGCCGGTTTCCGGCACAACGCTTCTTAAAATTGTTTTGATCAAGGTGGTTTTGCCGCAGCCGTTGGGCCCGATAACAGAGACAAACTCCCCTTGAGCAACGGAAAATGAGATATCCTTGAGGATGATCTCCTGCTTGTACCGAAAGTTCAGGTGCCTAATTTCCAGCACGTTTTTCGCCATGTCCTCCGCCATCTTCTCGTTCACCATGTCATCGTTCACCATGTCATCGTTCACAGGGTCATCGTTCACAGGGTCACCTGCTTTCTTGAAAGGGCCCAGATAAACAGGACCCCGCCGATGATCCCGGTGATCACCCCGACGGGAAGCTCTAAGGGGGCAATGATCACCCGGGCGATCACATCGGACAGGGTAAGAAAAGCAGCCCCTGAAAGAAAGGAGGCTGCCAGAAGAATTCTATGGTCCGGACCTGTGATCATGCGGACAAAATGGGGGACAATAAGGCCCACAAACATGATGATACCGGCAACGGCCACGCTCAGGCCCGTTAAAAATGAAGCCGTGATAAAAAGAATCTTTTTGGTCCGGGAGGTATTGATGCCCAGGTTGGCCGCTTCTTCATCCCCCAAAAGCAATGCGTTGAGATCCATACAAAAAAAATAGGAAATGACAAGGCCGGCAATGGACCCTGCGCAGGAAATCTTGATCAGGGTGATGTCGGGTTCATCCAGGGATCCCATGATCCAGAGAACAATGCTCTGGAGATCGTCGGTTTTAGCCAGGGCCATGAGCAGCATAACCAGAGAAGATGCCACATAGGAGATCATCACCCCGGTCAGCAGCATCCGATTGGACCGGACATTCTGATTGTTGCGGTTCAAATTGTAAACCAAAAAAATCACCAGGCTGGCCCCGATAAACCCGGACAAGGGATAGGCAACAATACCGATGACAGCGTAGAACTCAAACAAAATATTCACACAGACCCCCAGGGAGGCCCCACCGGAAATCCCCAGGGTGTAGGGTTCCACCAGGGGGTTTCTGAACATGCCCTGGAGAAGGGTCCCGGCAAGGCTCAGGGCTCCGCCGATGGACATTGCCAACAAGATTCTGGGTAAGCGTATCCCCATGAGGATACTGTATTCCGCCGTGTCCTTTCCTCCCAGCAAAATGTCGGGAATATCGTTTATGGGAATGCCGGCACTGCCCGTGCACAGGGCTATAATTCCCACGACCGCTACAAGGACTGAAAGTCCCAAAAGGATCACCCCCCATCGCCTGACCCGCTTGTTCATCGGATCTCCGGATGAAGCAGGGGCAAAACGACCCCTAACCCCGCAACAAAGGTGTCAGGGGTGGGACTGCAAATCATTTCAGGGTCCAGCACATGAACCCGGTTTTTTTTCACCGCATCAATGCTCTTAAAGGCCATCCATTTTTTCCGTTCAAGTTCCCCGGCGCGTTTGGAGGTTCCCATGGTGGCAATGAGAATAACCTCAGGATTTTCCCGGATCACTTTTTCCCTGCTGTAAATGCCGGAAGATTCATTCTCTGCTATGTTGATCCCTCCGCCATAACGGATATATTCATTGATAAACATCTCGTGATTGGCAGAATGGAGGGGTTTAAGTCCGATCTGCAAAAAAACCTTTGGCTTGACAAGGTTTTTTGTTCGCTCAAGAATTTTGTTGGCCTGTTTTTGGGCTTTGTCCACAATTATCCGGGCAGCCGGTTCCTGTCCCAGGGTTTTTCCAATCATGAGGGTTATTTCGCACATCTGCTCAAAGGTTTTCGGATTGCCGACCCGAAGGATGTGGATGGATTGCCCTTTTAAAATTTTGAGCTGTTTTTCCCGGGACAGGGCACTGGCAATAACCAGATCCGGCTGCAGCCGGATAATTTTTTCAACATTCATCTGGGTGACCGACCCGATTTTTTCTTTGAATTGTGCCTCTTTCGGGGTGTTGCAATAGGTAGTGTCGGCAATCAGCTTCCCTTCGGCCCCCACAAGATAGATGGTCTCGGTGATAATGGGGGAAAGAGAAATCACCCGCTGGAAAGCCGGTGTTGCCAAGCCTATCCGGGCACCCACCAAAACCCCTGCAATAACCAAGAGCAGTATCACCCCGTTTATGGGGCGACTATTCATGGATCACCTGTTCCAGAGCGCCGGTAAATATGGCGTTCAGCGCTGTTTTAAGGACCGGCGGTATTTGCGGGTCTAAAATTAAATCCTGGATGTTATCAACCTTGTGTCCGGCAATCTGTGAGGCAATGGTTTTGCACCATTCTTCATAAAGGGTTAAATCCCTTATCAGACCGCGTTCGTAGGCATCACTCAGGGCAAGGGTTGCTTCTAAAAATGCGGCATATTTTTTTTCAAGCACCAGGTATTCCACAATTTTGGCAAACTCATTTTTTTCGATACCCTTCTTATGAATGCAGTCACAGTTCATCCCTGTTGCAAGGCTGTACAAGGAGATTTTTCTTTCCTTGAGGCGCTGGAAAATATGACGGTTGGAAGTGATTTTATTTTGTTTTAAAACCGCTCCTTTCACGCCGTCATAGACGGCCTTTCCAATGAGTTCCCCCATTTTTGAATGGCCCCCGGCATTTTTGATGGCCTTTCCTTCCCCCTGCACCACCAGAATGTTATCGGTCCCCGTCCCCGTGGCCTGATTTAACAGTGGCGTATAGGCACTTCTGATGTCCATGTCCTCAAGGGCTGCGGTCTTTGCCTCTGTTGCCGCAATGATCGCACGGGTCATGGCCCGTCTGGATAATTTCATGTTGGTCAGAATAATGATATTAATGGTGCCGGGCTCGTAAAACGCTCCCGTATCCTTTGATATGCGAATTGCATTGGACAGGACACCGGCTGTGACAAGGGATGTCACCTTCATTTCTTTAAACGTTTTTTGGATCACGCTCAGATTGTCCATATCCGCCCCTGTGATCAAAAAGGAAGTGGTGTCCTTTGCTTTACCATTGGCCCTTAAAATTTTGGTCCGGATGTCATCGATCCCAAGCGTGTGCCCTGGCCCCCAGGTGGGGGGGGGTGAATAATGATTGCCCACCGTAAAAATATTGTCCCGCTGGCCTTCAAGGGTGGAGACAATAGTCTGGGGCCGTTTAAAATCAACCATCAGGGTTTTGTTGGCAAAATCATAGATGTCAGCGGTATTGATAACAGCCGACTTTACATAGTCCAGATCAATATGGATGGGGCGTGACCGGGTGATTTTTATCGGCAGAATATCATTGGCCGGATTTGCAAATTCATCCATATAAATCATGGAGGAAAGCCAGGAGACAAAATACCCTGAATGGGTGGATGCCCTGCAGGTGAGCTCACAGGGAAAATAATAGATCTGATTATTTTTTACGGCATCCACCTCTTTCCATCCCGGCCGCGAAAAAAAATTTTGACTAGCTTCTCTGTCATTGCCGCAGCCATATATCACTTGGGGATTAAAGGCCTGCCATTCTTCCAAGGTCACCTCAACCACACTGCCCTTTTTCCCAAAATCCGGCGGAAGACCGCCAGCCAGGCGTATCAGTTCGTTTTGAAAAGAGGTGTTACCCGGGGTCATGATTTTGTCACGGCCCATGAGGCGGATCACCCGTTTGCGAATACCTGGAACAGCCCTGACCAGTTTTTTTTCAATGTGACCCATTGCCAAGAGGTTATTTTCGACCACCTGCCGTGCACGGGTTTCCCGATGGAATAATTTGCCCAGGGCCAGGATATTTTCATGGGACTGCTCAATGCTTTGGGTTTCATAGACAAAGATCTGCCCCCCTGCCGTCTTCAATTCATCCAATCCATCATATAGGGTCTGCTGTTGAAACGGTGCCAAAATAATCAAATCCGGCTGGAGCACTTTTATTCGTTCAATGGAAGGCATGAAAAATCCACCCACAACTGCTTTGTCGGCTGCTCCTTCAAGGGTGGCATCGTGATAGGTCAAACCGACAACCGCCTCTCCTGCACCAATTTCAAACAAAATTTCAGCGGCACTGGGCACCAGACAGACCACCCGTAAAGGCGGGTTTTTAAACACCAGATCATTGCCTTTGGAATCTGTAACACCAATGGCGGCAAAACAGGTAAAACTAGTGAACAGACAGACAAGTCCCATCCAGGCAGCCAGAAAATTTTTCAGACCCCTATTCTTTTTTGTTTTCACATTCAGTTTCCAGTTTATTAACAACCCGCTGTGGAACCGGCCTGAAATGCCCGGGCCTTGGACAAAAAAAAACTCCAGACCGATTTTAAAAATCAATCTGGAGTATCCCTTTGCTTAGTCCAAGATCCATGAACACCCCTTCGTCCTCGAAGGATGTGCAACATTCCAGGTAGGTCTTCTGACTCTTGGATCTTCCGAATTACTTTTGCCTTCCCATCAACTTCAACGTTGGCAGTGGCGTGAGTAAAGCATTCGTCCCCAATCACAGCGGCGGGCCCGTCCCTGATTTAAACAGGAGTTCCCTATTAAGCATTTTAATGCACCTGAACTGATACGCTTTTATTTTGAATATCCACTAAAGTCAACAAGAAAAAAAGCCAAACCCCACCCAACCGATCATCTGTTTTTAATTTATAATTTCAGGCAGCGATCATACCACTTCAATGTGCCAGGGTTCAAACCGAACCCCCAGGTCATTGCCCCGATCATATCTAAAGGTGATATATCCTAGATCCGCCAGCCGCTTATACACCTGGGTCTGGGTAAATTGTTCTGTGAAATTGGCCACCCCAAACCCTTTTTTCCCCACATCAAAATCCCCAACCCCATGGTAGGAATACCCCGGAGGAGCAAGGGAGCGCGATGCCATGGAAAGGTTACCGCGACTTTTTGCTGTCTTGTTCAAAAACAGCAAAAACTGCTTCATGACACTGCGAATTCCAGAGGTCAACACCACATCCGGCCCGATTTTTTTTTGAATGGCTTGGTAGACGGCAATGGGTTTTCCCCGGTAAAGGTAATGACCGGTTGATGGAATTTTTTTAACCTCTTTTTTCTTTATTTTTCCCGTGATGGTTTCAATGGTTTTTTCTCCCATAAACCCATATTTTGTAACCTGGTCATAAAAAATTTTTTCAAGAAAAAAAAGTTCTGCCTTTGAAAACCTTCCGATTCGTGAGTAACTCCTGGCATAGACAACCGCATCGTCAAAATTTAGAAGGGAAAAGTTACCATACCCAATCACTTTTTGTATCCGGGTCAGCCGGGCAAGACTCGTGTTAAGCAGGGCGACATCATTTGGCGACAGCAAGATATCATCTTTAAATGCATGATCAAAGAACCGACTTTTGATAAGCCGATCCTTGACCCCATGGTCAGGAGCAAGGCTATTTTTCACACCCCTATCCGCCCCAGCCCTCTGGGATGAATCACGTTTTTCAAAACCAGGAGCAAACCCAAGGACATCCGGTACCGGTAACACCATGGAAACAGCGGCTAATTTTAAAAATTTTCTTCTGTTCATATGACTAAATCATCTTTTTTTATTATAATGCAACGGCTTAGGTTCTGCCTATTTTAGCTCAAATATTGTACCCCAACATGCTGGTCTATAAAAGTTTTTTTTTATTTTTATCCAAAGCAAATCTTTTTGCCGGGGGTGTGGAATGAAAATAAGGCTGTGATTTTCAAGATTGAGGTAGCAGATTTGAAACCCCTGCCTTTTTATAGAGTGCAAGCCTGCGACTTTTTTTTGGGCATCGAAAGCGCCCCAAAACATAACCATCTAATATTATGCCGTTTTTAACCACTTCCATCAAATCCCTCTCCCCAAGACTTTTTGGCATACATTATGCTTTTGGTTAACTGGATATTCTGAATATTCTGAAAATTTTGAAGATTCTTGATATTTTGAATTGGAAAAGCTACCATGAATTGAGATTAACAGAGGAGATGTTCAAAATGGAAAAAGTTGCGGTTGTCGGCTGCGGTACATATATGGATCAGGGACATGGTTGCCCCGGAGAATGGAGATGCCTGAAAGCAGCATCCGAAGGGGATGGAAAATTTGAAAAACCTTCTGCCGTGGTGGCCTTTGTCAAATGTGAGTGCCCCGGCAGAGCTGTCATCCCCACCCTTGGAATGGCTGCCAAGCTATCTGAAATAAAACCAGATAAAATCTATCTAAGTTCCTGCCTGGTCAATGCCAAGCCAGGATGCCCCTACTACAGCCCTGAAGAACTTGCTGGTCTCATAAAAGAAAAAACCGGTATTGATGTAATACTAGGAACCCATGATTATCATTAACCCTTTTGAAAGGAAATAAAGATGACAGAAACTGTCATTAAGCTTGGTCATAAAGGTAAAAGAACTACCTTTATGGACAAGGTTAAAGAACTGCTGCCCGAAGGCGGCAATCTCAATGCGTGCCTGACATGCGGCGCCTGTGCTTCGGGCTGTCCCGCCACGGGTCTCGGTGATATGGATCCCAGAAAATTTTTACGAATGGCAGCCCTGGGCATGGATGAAGAAATTATTGCCTCTGACTGGCCCTGGATGTGCACCATGTGCATGCGGTGCATCTATGTTTGCCCCATGAAAATTGACATTCCCCAGCTGGTTTTCAATGCCAGACAGTTGCGGCCAAGAGAGGAAAGGCCCAAAGGGATCCGGGAATCCTGCGACATGGCCCTGAGAAACGATACCACCTCTGCCATGGGAACATCTGAAGAGGATTTCGAATTTGTTGTCAATGATGTGCTGGAAGAATACCAGGAATCCCAACCCGAGTTCGCAGAAATGGAAGCCCCTATTGACAAGGAAGGGGCTGAGTTCTTTTTGAATCAGAATTCAAGGGAACCTGTCACAGAACCCGACGAGATGGTCCCCCTGTGGAAAATTCTCCACACGGTCGGTGCAAACTGGACATACGGCAGCAAGGGATGGGCAGGAGAGAACTACTGCATGTTCCTGGCCGACGATGATGACTGGAAAAAAGTCACCAAAACCGCTGCTGACCAAGCCACCAAACTAAAGAACAAGATCTTTCTCAATACCGAGTGAGGTCACGTAACATACTCAGTCCTGGCAGGACTGAAAAAATACAACATTAAACACGATTTTGAAGTAAAAAATATTTATGAATATTATGCCAAATGGATCCGTGAGGGAAAACTTCCGGTCAGCTCCGACTGGAACAAGGATCTGAAGATTAAATTCACGGTCCAGGATCCCTGTCAGATCGTCCGGAAAAGCTATGGAGACCCCATTGCTGAAGACCTGCGTTATGTTATTAGAGCCGTTGTAGGGGAAGAAAATTTTGTCGATATGGTACCCAACCGCTCCAACAACTATTGCTGCGGCGGCGGCGGCGGATTTCTCCAGGCAGGATTTAAGGAAGAGCGCCTTACCTATGGAAAAATTAAGGACAACCAGATAAAAGCCACCGGTGCAGACTATTGCATTGCCGGCTGTCATAACTGCCATGCCCAGATCCACGAGTTAAGTGAGCACTATGGGGGAAATTATCCCGTGGTTCACATGTGGACCCTGATCTGTCTGGCATTGGGTATCCTTGGACCCAATGAAAGGGAGTACCTGGGGGATGATCTCAAAGAGGTCAATGTCTTCCACCCAGAGAGTGCTATGTAACATCCAATCTAAGGGGCCGAAGACAACATTCTGTTGTCTTCGGCCCACTCTTTTTTGTTATCCCCTTTTGCTATTTTTCAGAACCTAATTACTATTTAGGAACAGCCCTTTTTCCCAGGGGAGCAAAACAAACCGTAGCCAGTCTGAAATGTGCAAATCCAAAGGGAATACCGATAATGGTCAGGCAAAGAGTGGCACCGGCCAGGATGTGAGAAATGGCCAGCCAGATACCGGCCAGGATAATCCATAAAAAATTGGCAAGCCCCGTCCCCAGGACCCGTTCCTCCCCCACCGCCCGTGAATCCACAAGCTCCTTGCCAAAGGGAAATGCCGCAAATCCGGCAATCCTGAAAGAGGCAAAACCAAAGGGGATACCCACAACCGTTAAGAACAAGAGACCGCCCAGAACGACCCATAAAAGCCAGGCCACAAATCCGCCGCCAAAAACAAACCAGATGATATTTAATATGAGTGCCATTATTTATCCCTTGGAAAAATCTTAGGAAAAGAAGTGATAATAAATATCGGAAATATAAACGACACCGATAAGCCTTCCATTTTCCAGCACTGGTAACCGCTTATATTTATTTTTAACCATCCGATCCAAAATAACCATTAAATGTTCATCGGCAGAAGCGCCCACGATGTTGATGCTCATCAGCTGGCTTACCGTTTTCCCCTTGACCTGCTTCAAGGACCTTTCAAACTGGCCGGTCCAGTCTATTTCATCACCACGGATGCCATGGTTCAAAACATCAGGCCGGAGATGATAGAGGATATCTGCCATGGTGATGATCCCGACAAACATGTGAACCTTATCATGGACCATGAGACTAATAGTCTTATCACCGGTTTCCCTTACCCTGCCGTTTGTAATCATTTGAATCGCTCGTTCAACACTTGCATCGGACTCAATGGTATCAAACTCAGTGGCCATAATATCTTTTACAAATACTTTCAAAAAAAATCTCCTATACTTTAACTTAACGCCATATTAATTATTTTTTTTATCATTCTTCTTTTAGCCTTCCACTATCAACCTGTCAAAGGAATAAAAACAACTTTCCTTTTATGCTTAATAATGGTATAGTTCTTCGATTATCTAACCACAGGTAAAGTCCCCTGTGGTTTTTTTATTTAATACCAAGGAAATAAAAATCAATGATTACCGCAAATAACATCACCCTGGCCTATGGCAAGCGGGTATTGTTCAAAGACGTTAATATAAAATTTGCTCCGGGCCATTGTTACGGACTCATCGGCGCCAATGGTGCCGGGAAATCCACTTTTTTAAAAATTCTGGCCAAGGATATCGAAGCCGATTCAGGCATGGTCACTGTTGGCCCGCGTGAACGAATCGCCGTACTGAGACAGGACCACTTTGCCTTTGACGAGCAGAATGTTCTAAACACAGTCATCATGGGTCATCAAGCCCTCTACAATCTCATGACAAAAAGGGATGCCCTTTATGCCAAACCCGATTTTTCAGAAGAAGACGGCATCAAATCCGGTGAGCTTGAGCTCGAGTTTGCAGAAATGAACGGCTATGAGGCTGAGCCTGAAGCCGCCACTCTCTTGAATCATCTGGGGATTGCCGAAGATCTGCACGCCAAAAAGATGAAAGAGCTTGAGGGAGGGGAAAAAGTTCGTGTACTTCTTGCCCAGGCCCTGTTCGGGAACCCGGACGTCCTGCTATTGGATGAGCCCACCAACAACCTGGACATCAAATCCATTGCCTGGCTTGAAGAATTTCTCTTTCGATTCAAAAATACGGTCATTGTGGTATCCCATGACCGCCATTTCATGAACCAGGTGTGCACCCACATTGCGGATATAGATTTTGGACAAATCTCGGTATATGTGGGAAACTACGATTTCTGGTACCAGGCAAGCGAGTTGAACCTGAGACAAAAACAAAATGAGAACAAAAAGGTTAAGGACCGGGCCGATGACTTAAAGGCATTTATCCAAAGATTCAGTTCAAATGCCTCTAAATCCAAACAGGCCACTTCCCGGAAAAAACTTTTGGAAAAACTCACCATTGAAGACATGCCGGTTTCCTCAAGAAAATACCCCTTTATCAGTTTTCAGCCGGAACGTTCCTGTGGCAATGTGATCCTGGAAGTTGAAGGACTCACCAAAACCATTGACGGCGAAAAGGTATTAAATAATGTCAGTTTTACCGTGAACGGCAATGATAAGATTGTCTTCATGAGCAGCAACAGCGTTGCAAAGACAACCCTTTTCCAAATCCTTTCCGGAGAAATGGAACCGGATGCCGGCAGTTTCAAATGGGGCGTCACCATTTCCCACTCCTATTTTCCCAAGGAGCACAGCACCTATTTTAAGGGGGATAAAAACCTCATCGACTGGCTCATGCAATACGCCCCCCCAAAAGAGGGAGAAAATTTTGCCCGGACCTTTTTGGGACGCATGCTCTTTTCCGGAGAAGATGCCACAAAAAAAATCGACATACTTTCGGGCGGGGAAAAAGTTCGCTGCATGCTTTCCCGGATGATGCTTGCCAATTCCAACGTGCTGGTGATGGATGAACCCACCAACCACCTGGACCTGGAATCCATCACCGCCTTAAACAACAGCCTGCTCAAATTCAATGAGGTGGTTCTTTTCACCTCCCATGACCATCAGTTCGTAAACAGCCTGGTAAACCGGATTATTGAGATTACACCCGGTGGGGTCATTGATCGCCTCATGACCTTTGACGAATATATTGAAAGCACGGAAGTTGCGAAAACCCGGGAAGAAATGACCCAAAAAGCGGCCTGAAAAAACTAAATTTATACATCACTCAAAGGGGCATGAAGATCATTGTATTTTTCTTCATGCCCCTTTTTAATAGTATCAATTTGTATAAAAGCGCTCCGTTAATAATGGGGAGGCTTTTCATTTGCCGGTGCATCAATCCTCGATGTAAACTCTGAAAATTCTTTCCCCTGCGTTGACAACAGGTCACAAATCTTGGCGAGACGTTGAATTTCATTTTGCTGCTCACAAATCACATCATTCAACTCTTTGATGGTCTGTTCCTGAAATTCAATCTTCATTTCAATTTTTACCAAACGCTCTTCATCCATTTTTGTATTTCCCTTCAGGCCATGGCCCTGGTTAATCTTATTGTTGACCCGGTGTTTTGATTTGACCAGGTGTTTTGATTTAATCTGGTGTTTTGGTTCAGGGTCTTTGCCCCAACCAGATGGTGTGCTTGCTGCCCTTCCCGGATTTCCGAGCTCTCACAGAAACCATTTTTGTTTTAAACCCGGTACGCTTCATTCGCCCCGTGAATGCCTCGTCAACGGCAGAAGACCAGACGGCCAGAATGCCTCCTTGTCTCAGCGCATCAAAGGAAGCCTTTAAACCCGAATTACCGTAGAGCCGATCATTGGCCTCGCGGGTAAGCCCTGCCGGTCCATTGTCCACATCCAGAAGGATGGCATCCCAGACAGCTCTTTGTTTCCCGATGGTTTTCACCACATCCTCCTGGGTCACCCTCACCCGGGGATCCTCCAAAGGGATGCCTGCCAGATGCCCTAGGTATTTTTGGTTCCATTTTACAACCGCCGGGATCAATTCAGCCACAAGGATCTGTGCGTCTGAACCGGACTGTTCAAGGGTGGCGGCAAGGGTATAGCCCATTCCCAAGCCTCCAATGAGAATCTGCCAATTGACCTTTGGATCAAGGCGGCTTAAGGCCAGCTCGGCCAGGGATTCTTCAGACCCATGGATACGGCTGTTCATCAACTCGGTACCCGACGTTCGGATGGAAAACTCCTCACCCCGGGCCAGAAGGATCACCTCCCCCTCATTTCCGGGAACCTTGGCCCGGTCAATCTCTTTCCAGGGGATCATGCGGGGTGCCTCAATTGAAAATCCCATGACCCATTTGATCTGATGTTTACCCGTATATCACATTCCATATTTTATGATTCATTCTCCTTTAAATATTCAGCTAAATATTCAGTTTTTTAGACTTCAATGCATAGGCCAGGAGAATTCCCACTCCAAAGGCCACGGCCAGATTAGACGCCAGGGTAATACCCAGCATGATCATGCTCACAAAAAGATCCCTTCTCTCCTTCATATCAATGACGGTAAGGGCCAGCTGGCTGCCGGCAAATATCAAGAGTATGCCCAGCACGGAAAAGGGGATCAGATAAACAATGACAAGGCTGTGTATCCCCAAAAAGATCGCCAGACCCACAAAAACCAGGCCGATCATAAGATTGGATCCGGCTGTGCGGGCACCAAATCTGTAATGGGCTGCCAGCCCCCCTGCCCCGTGACACAGGGGGATTCCCCCCACAAGAAAGCAGAACAGATTTGCCAGGCCCATGCTGAAACACAATGCCCGATAAGTGACGCGTTCAGAAGCTTTTTCAAAATATTGATGGGATAAATCCGCATTGGCAATGACCGCATTTCCCAATGTCATGGGCAATTGAGGAAGCACCAGAATCAGGAGTGCAAAGGAAAAATCCGCCCCGGTGGGAAATCCGAAGGGCAATAGGCTGGGCAGGTAAATTCCGGGCATAAATTTGGCAAATCCTTCATGGGTACCCCAAATCAGACCAAAAACAATGCCTGACAGGATCACCAAAAGCCCTGCCGGCAATTTTTTGTTGTCCAGAAAAAAAAGCGTCATGATACTACCGATGATTCCCAAAAACACCCCAATGGGCAACAGACCGATGCTCTGAAGATTCAAATAGGGTTCGGCTGCCCCGTGGAGGAGTTGGAAAGTTGAGGTGCCTGCCACAAATTTAACCCCCTGGGCCATGAGCAATGCCCCGGTTGACATCTGAACCCCCCTGATGACAGATTTGGGGATATATTTGCCCAGCAGACCAATGGCACCGGTCCCGCCAATCACCAAAAGAAACAGGCCCACCAGAAGCCCGGAGGCGGCAATTTGGGAAGCGCTCAATGTCATGGCAATGGCATAGGCACCAATGACCTTCATGGGCTGAACCGGAACCGTGATGCCGTAATAGATCCCGGAAAGAATATAAAAGAGGCCAATGGAAAAAAAGACCCCGACAGGGCTCAACCCATTAACCAGGATCATTCCCACGGATAAGGGAAGCAATGTCCCCAGATCCCCAAGTCCCCCGGAAAATTCCATGCGATTAAACGCATAACCAGACTTTACCACCCTATCTTTCAATACCATCTTAAGAATCTCACCTGATAATTAATATTACTTCAATTGACTGTCTTTGCTGCCCCGTCGATTAAAACCTGTGGAAATCGTTTGCTGTTTTTCAAGCTCAGACTGGCAGTTGATGCACAAGCGAACCCCGGGAATTGCTCGGCGGCGGGCCTCTGGAATAGCGGCATCACACTCTTGGCAATGGGTTAAACCTTTCCCCTCGGGCAACCGACTCCTGGCAAGTTTCACGGCATCATTCACACTTGCGTCTATCTGTTCCTGCACTGCCCCGTCACGGGACCAACCACCCGCCATAATCTGCTCCTATACAAAGTATTATCTTCATTAAATTATCAGAATTATGCCCACAACAACAGTTGAATATTGTGCAACCTTAAAAAAGACGCCATGGCTGGCAAATTTTATCCCCCCCCCAAAAAATCATACCCGCCTTCCAAAAAGTTTCCTGATACGACAAAATATGATTATTAATCAAAATCGACTGTTTATTTAATAATTCAGTCTATGGCAAGGAGTTGAGTGTATAATAGCAGAAGAACCATGGAGTTTCCATAATTTATTAAATATTTCACCCGGTTTAATCTTGTCATCCCTTTGGGGAAGGCCGGATTTAAGTTGACAAATAGAAAACATTTGGGTAGTTCAGAAGCAAATATTTTTGTTCTGATACACCAGTACTCAAACCCCTAGTTTAAGGAGGCGTTTAAAATGAAAACCTGTGGATTCAAAAAAAGCAGTCTGATGATTGGTATGGTTACCCTATTCGCAGCTGCGTTTACCCTGCCGGCCTTTGCTGACACGATAAAATTCGGCCATGTGGCCCCCCCCTTCCATGGCCAGGCAAAGGGAGTGGATGCCTTTGCCGCCTATGTAAAAGAAAAGACAAACGGAAAAATAGATATTGCCACCTTTCCCGCAGGTCAGCTGGGCGGAGAACGCTCCATGGCTGAACAGGTGCAGTCAGGGACCCTTCAGATTGCAACCATTACCACTGCTGTGCTCCAGAACTTTGTTCCCCAGTGTGCCATTCTGGACATGCCCTTTATTTTCCCGGACCGGAAAACCGCCTACGCCACACTGGATGACCCAGATGTTCAGAAAAAAATTTTTTCCTACTTCCCCAAAAAAGGATTTACAGCCATTGGATGGACAGAAAACGAAATTCGGGATTTCACCAACAATAAACGCCCTGTCCACACCCCGGAAGATATAAGGGGTCTCAAGGTCCGGGTCATGAACTCCCCGGTCTATCTGGACACCTTCAAGCAATTGGGCGCCTCACCTGTGGGCATTCCCTTTCCCGAAATCTATAATGCCCTCCAGACAGGGGTCATTGATGCCCAGGAAAACCCCATTATGACCACGGTTCTCATGAAGTTCACCGAAGTCACAAAGTATGTGACCCTTACCCAGCACTGCCTTACCGAATGTATTATCGTTGTGGGAACCGATTATTGGGAGAGTCTGCCCCCTGCCCAACAACAGATTTTCCGGGAGGCGGCCAAGCTGGCCATCAAAACCAACCGGTCGGTCAATGCAGGCCTCCATATGGCATTGCCCAAAACCAATATTTCCATTGCCCAATATGCCAAGGACAATGGAATTGAAATCATTGACCTGACAGTTCAAGAGCGCGAGGCCTTCAAGGTGGCCATGACCCCGGTATGGGACAAATACCGTAAAAAAATCGGGGATGACATCTTTGATTTCATGCTGAAAAAAATCAAAGCCCACCAGCAATAATGAACCGCTTGTTTAAAACACTGGACAAGATTGAAAACTTTACCCTGGTATGGACCATTCTGGGCCTTGCTTCGATTGGATTTGTCCAGGTGATCACCCGGTATGTGTTTAATTATAGTTTTACCTGGTTTGAAGAGCTGGGAAGGTATCTTGGCGTTTTTGTGGCGTTCCTGGGGGCCTCCATGGGGGTCAAAACCGGCAGCCACTTTGCCATGGATCTCATGGTTTCCCATTTAAAGCACCCCTGGCAGCAGCTGACCCGGGCCCTGACCGCCGGCCTGTCTGCCGGTTTTTTTTTCACGGTGGCCTGGTATTCCTGGAAGTTGGTTCTGCGCATGTACGGATATGAAACCACTTCCCCCACCATGGAAATCCCCATGTACATCGCCTATCTGCCCATCCCTGTCTTCTCAGGTTTTATCGCAATAAGGTTCATGATCAAGGCAATTGGATTTTCCCGAGCTGTTTTGCGGCCCCACAGCACCCCGGAGGTGATTTAGGTGATACTGACCATCTGCATTTGTTTTGCCGGCCTCCTTTTGCTGGGGGTTCCCATTGCCGTGATTCTGGGGGTTTCCACCCTGGTCTCCCTGGTCTTTTTTTCCTCCACCCCCCTGCACATCATACCCCAGCAGCTCTTTAACGCCCTGGATAAATTTGTGCTCCTGGCCATCCCCTTTTTTATCCTGGCCGGGGCCATCATGACCCGGGGCGGGATTGCCAGAAAGCTCATTGCCTTTGTCAATGCGATGGTCGGCTGGTTTCCCGGCGGGCTTGCCATGGCAGGCATCCTGGCCTGTGTCTTTTTTGCCGCCATATCAGGTTCCTCCCCTGCCACGGTGGTGGCCATCGGTTCCGTCATGATCCCGGCCCTGATCAAGGCGGGGTATGGCAAACGCTTCTCATTGGGGTTGATAACGGTATCAGGCTCCCTGGGAATTGTCATCCCCCCCTCCATCCCCATGATCCTTTATTGCCTGGTCATGAATGTATCCGTGGCAAAACTTTTCATGGCTGGGGTCATGCCCGGTCTTCTCATTGGGCTGGCCCTCATGGTTTATACCTATTTTATTGCCAAAAAAAATAATTGGCGCATTGAAACCCATGCCTCTTTGTCGGAACTCGCCCGCACATTCAGGGAAGGGATCTGGGCGCTGCTTCTTCCCTTTATTGTCCTGGGCGGCATCTACTCCGGTATTTTCACCCCCACGGAAGCCGCTGCTGTCTCGGTCATCTATGCCCTGTTTGTTGAACTATTTATCTACAAGGAATTTGGCTGGGGTGATATAACTGAAATCTGCCGGGATGCGGCCGTTCTTTCCGCCTGCCTCCTCTTTATTTTATCCTGCGCCATGACCTTTATCTGGCTTCTGACTGCCGAACAGATTCCCCACCAGCTGGCCGATATCATCATTGAGCATATCCACAGTCCCTGGATGTTTCTGCTCACGGTGAATATTTTATTTCTTATCCTGGGCTGTTTCATGGATGATGTCTCTGCCATGCTCATCCTGGCGCCTTTATTTTTAGAAACCCTGAACCGATACGGGATTGATCTGGTCCACTTTGGCATTGTCATGGTGTTAAACATACAAATGGGCATGCTGACCCCGCCCTTCGGGCTTAATTTATTTGTTGCATCGGGCATTACCCGACAGCCCCTGGTAAAAATTGCCATGGGGGTTTTGCCCTTTCTTTTCATCATGCTGGTTTGCCTGATGTTAGTGACCTATATCCCCTGGATCTGTCTGGCATTGCCCGGATGGATTTACAGTTAAGGAACCCCCATGACCAAAATTAAAGATAGAAACCCCATACCCGCTGCCATACGAGAACAATTGATCGAGATTGTCACCCCAAAACGATATCTGGACCAAGTGGAAGAACTGGCCTGTTATGCCTATGATGCGTTTTGGGAAGAAGCCATGCCCGATGCCGTGATATTCCCGAAAACAGCCGAAGAAGTTTCCCGTATTTTAAAAATTGCTTCCCTCCATAAAATACCCATCACGGGAAGGGGGGCCGGCACCTCGCTTTGCAGTGCATCGGTTCCCGTCAAACACGGAATTGTGCTCTGCTTTTCCAAGATGGACAAAATCATTGAGGTCAACACAAGGGACCGATACATCATTGTACAGCCCGGAGTGATCAATGGGGATGTGCAAAAGGCCCTGGCCCCCTTTGGTTTTTTCTACCCCCCGGACCCCGGTTCCATGAACATCGCCACCATCGGCGGCAATATTGCCCAGAATGCCGGCGGACCCCGCTGTCTTAAATATGGGGTCACCATGGACTATGTCCTGGGAATGGAAGTGGTCCTGGCTTCAGGAGAAATCGTCACCTTTGGTTCAAGAAATGTAAAGGATGTCACCGGTTACAAACTATCCTCTCTGTTCTGCGGGTCCGAAGGCACCCTGGGAATTATCACCCGGGCCATTTTAAAAGTGGTGCCCCTGCCTGAAACTGCTAAAACCCTCATGGTCACCTTCAAGGATCTGGATGATTCGGCAAATGCCGTCAGCGATATCATCGGATCCGGTATTCTACCCGCCGCTATGGAGCTCATGGACAAGTTCACCCTCAACGCCATTGAAGACAGTTTTGGGTTGGGCCTGGACCGGGAAGCCGAAGGGTCTTTGCTCATTGAAATCGACGGCATCAAAGAAGCCTGTGAACAGGAAATGGGTAAAATCATCGAAAAACTAAAGGCAAACAATGCCGTCCACATCCAGGAATCAGCCAATGATGCCGACAGGGAGAGGCTGTGGACAGCAAGGCGTTCGGCCTATGGGGTTTTTGCCAAGCTGGCGCCGGACATTGTTTCCGAAGATGTGACCGTGCCGGTGAGCCAGGTGCCTGAAATGACCCGTAGAATAAAGCAGATCGCCAAGGCTTACGGGCTTACGGCCGGCGTACTGGCCCATGCCGGGGACGGCAACATGCACCCCATGATTCCAGCGGATAGGAGCAATGAAGAAGAATGGACGCGGGTGGAAAAAGCCTTTGACGAAATATTTGCGGCGGCAGCAGATCTGGGAGGGACCCTGTCAGGAGAACACGGCATCGGCCTTGCCAAGGCCCGATACCTGCCCCTGGTAATGAACCAGGATTCCATCAACCTCATGACTAGGATCAAACAGGCCATTGATCCCGACAACATCCTCAACCCGGGAAAATTTGTATGAGCACCCCCATAAATTCACCAGTGAAACCACTTAAAAACTGCGGGAAATGCGGTCTTTGTCTCGCAGCCTGCCCGGTGTATAAGGTATTAAAAGAGGAACAGGCGTCTCCAAGGGCCCGGCTCCAGCTGATCAAGGCCTTTGAAAACAACACCCTTGAATCCTCTGCCCTATTAAAAGAGATCATCTCCAAATGCCTCATGTGCGGGTCCTGCGTTGTGGCCTGTCCTTCCGGTATCAACCACTATGAACAATTCATGGACATGCGCGAAAAAATGGTGAAAGATTTAGGGGAAACCCCGGCCATCCGCAGTCTGATTTACCTGCTGGCCAGGGAAAGCCGCATCCGCAGGGGAGCAGGTCTGGCCAGACTGGGTCAACGATGGGTCCAAAAACTAACCCCAACCTGGCTGGCCAATAAATATTGCCTGGGCAATATTCCTTTAAAACAATTTCCTCAGCTCAATTTACTCCCCTTTCGAAAAACCGTGGCCACCACCATCCCGCCCCAGGGGATCAAAAAAGGGAGCCTGGTGTATTTTACCGGATGTGCCACAAATTACATGTATGCGGATACCGGTATTTCCATGGTGGGTATTCTCACCCACCTGGGCTATGAGGTCATCATCCCCCAAGACCAGACCTGCTGCGGCATCCCCCTGATGTTCCATGGAGCCGTGGATGAGGCCGTGAAAAACATGATCCTCAATATAACGGCCCTTGGCGCCCATGAATGTGATGGCATCCTGGTGGACTGCACCACCTGCGGGGCAGCCCTCAAGGATGAATACCCTGCTCTTATCAAAAAACGCATGGCAAATGATCCCCAAAAATCCCTGGAATACTGGGAAAAACTGGCGTCTGCGGCCCAGAAAATTGCCGATAAAACCTTCGACATCCTCTCGTTTATTGTTGCCCATAAACAGGATCTTGTCTTTGACAAAACCACACCCAATCTGGGCAACATTGCCTACCATGCCCCCTGTCATTCCAGAAACAACTTTAATACCCTGCCGCTTGTCCAGTCTCTTTTAAGGGAACTGCCCTTTATAAACTACACCCCGACCCTGGACGAAGCCGAATGCTGCGGCGGTGGCGGCACCTTTTTCTATGAGCACCCCGAAATCGCAAAAAAAATGATGGACAAAAAAATCCACCACGTGAAGGCCGTTAAGGCAAACATCTGGCTCACGGATTGCCCGGTCTGCCGCATAAATCTTGCAGGAAATATTGATAAAACAAGCGAAACCGAAGCTATCCAGGTGCTTCACCCCGTCACCCTGATTCACGATGCATTGAAAAAAGGACCCCTGGAAAAAGAACCCCTGGAAAAATCATGAAAATAACCCTTGAACAGGGACAAGGAAGCCTGGAGTTTACCCTGGGCAAAGAAAAGGTTCTGGAGGTGATCCAGGGCAAAGAGGTCCCCAAACTCGCCCATGATAAAATTTGTGATATTATCGATGGAGGAATCCGGGCCTGTGTGCCAACGGATATCCAAAACAAAACCTGTGCCGTGATCATCCCCGACGATACCCGGCTCTGGGCCCGGGGGGACCTGTTTGTGCCCCGGATTATCAAAACCCTGTCAAACCTGGGACTTGCCTTTGACAGAATGCAAATCATCATTGCCCTTGGCACCCATGGGGATATTCTGACAGATCAGTTTGCCTCCCTGGCTGGAACCTATTGTACTGAGCATGTCAAAATTTTAAATTCCGCAGGGCTGCACCCGGACCGACTGGTGAATATCGGCACTACCTACAAGGGCACCCCCCTTTTGGTTACCAAAGAGGCCTGGGAGGCTGATCACATCATCATATTCGGTGGCATTCTCCACCACATGCTGGCAGGGTTTGGCGGGGGACGCAAATATATTCTGCCCGGCATAGCAGGCGAGGCATCCATCCGGCATAATCACAGCCTTGCCATCGACAAAAACGGTCATCCCCATCCCCTGGTTCGCCAGGCAAAGCTCTTGGGCAACCCGGTCAATGAAGACCTCATGGACGGGGCCAATATTTTTTTAAAGGAGAAAACCTCTTGTTATGTGGCAGTGGCCGCCAACGGGACCGGGGAGCTCTTTTACGCGGCCGTGGGGGATGTCCATGACACCTTTATGGAAGGCTGCCGGGCCCTGGATCATGCCTGTTGTGTAAAGGTGCCAGAACCTGGGGATTTTGTTCTGCTTTCCGCCGGCGGGCACCGGGCCGATGGCCAGCTCTACCAGGCCACAAAGGCCCTGTTCAATGCCACAAATGTGGTAAAAGAAGGAGGGCAGATACTGTTCGTGGCGGGTTGTGAACAGGGAATCGGCAACCCTGTTTTTGCCGAAGGGCTCAAACGTTTCAGACAGAATCCGGAAAAACTTGGCCAACGGCTGGTATCTGATTTTGACATGCCCTCCTATGTAGCCCTGAGGGTGATTGATATTCTCAATCGCTTCCAGGTGACCCTTGCTTCAAAATTAACCGGGGAACAAACCTGCGAACTTGGATTTGAGTATACCGACAATATCAATCGCTACGTTAAAAGCCTCTCTGGCAAAGGGTATATTATCCCCTTTGCGGAAAATATACTGGCCCAGATAAAACGCTAATATCAGCCCTTAAACAATAGCCCAGGAGGAATTAGATGGATGAAAAAATCATATCCGGCAATCTTAAACGGCTTCGAACCCAAAAGCGACTGACCCTCCAGGACCTGGCCGAAAAAACCGGTCTGACCAAAGGGTATCTGTCCAAGGTAGAACGATCCCAAAAAGCCCCGCCTTACTCCACCCTGACCAAAATAGCCGGGGCCCTGGACATTGAAGTCACCACTATCCTGTCAAAGGATGTCCTGCCCCTGGAAGATGTCCGAATCTGTTTGTCCAGGGGAAAAAACCGACCCGTTATCCGGGAGACCGACCAGTTCCCAGGGTATGATTATGAAGTTCTGGCGGATGGAAAGCCCGGCAAAAACATGGAGCCCTTTATTATCCATGCCCCCTTTGACATTACCCGAACCTACAGCCACGAAGGCGAAGAATTCATCTATGTCATGGACGGGCAGTTGGAATTTTGCTATGGAGAAGATACTTATATTTTAAATCCCGGGGATAACATTTACTTTGACTCCATAGTCCCCCATGTGGGCAAAAGCCTTGGAAATACAAAATCAAGGCTGATGGTGGTCATCTATTTTTACAAAAGAAACCGGTCTTAATGCAAAATATAAGTCATGAAATATCATTGCTATATTAGCCCTTCTCGGGGGAAATTCTACAGTGTTTAGTCATTCCCATGCATATGATGGAGTCCGATGAGCTTATGTATCGTTTATTTATAAAATCCACCTTTCTCCTATTGATGTTATTGCTGGTTTCGTGTTCTACACACAACCAGGCTAGTTTAAAACAAGATCTTCCTTACAAACCGTCTGAATCAAGAAAAATAATTGTTCACCATGCGATTAATAGCCTTGGGCGGCCCTATAAATGGGGAGGGGATTCACCTTCAAAAGGTTTTGATTGCAGCGGCTTAATAGTTTATACATACCAAAAAGTCGACATTTATATCCCACGAACAGCTAATGCACAATTCTCATCAGGGAAATCTGTTATCAAAAAAGATTTAAAGCCTGGAGATCTTGTATTTTTTAAAAACCCTAGTGCTCAAAAAGTGAATCATGTGGGGATTTTTATTGGTGGAAACACCTTTGTCCATGCTCCAGGGCAAGGAAGACCAGTGTCATATGGATATCTCACCAACCCATATTTTAAAAAATATTATATAGGATCAAGAACGTATCTTTAACCCTGTATTAAGCCCATTAAAACTCTGAAATTACAAATTGAATTGGATGCTCCAGTTTACGAGGGCGGTCTCATCATCAATAATCAGTATTTTTATACTTTTTTCACAGCATCAAGAAGATCTCTGACCTTTGAGGACAATTCGTTCATTAAAATGGGTTTGTTTATATAGCCTTTTATTCCATAGGATTCTGCTGTTTTCTTATCGACTTGTTCACTGAAACCGGTACAAATCAGGATGGGCATATCTTGTCGGATTTCTAATACTTTTTGCGCAAGCTCTGTACCGAGCATTATTGGCATGGTCATATCTGTAATGATAAGATCAAATTTATCAGGATTAGATTCGAATACCTCAAATGCCTCTGTGCTGCTTGTTCTGCCTGTGACGGTATAGCCCAATCGCTGGAGCATACGAATGCCCAATTTAACGATTGCGTCTTCATCATCTACAAATAAAATATGTTCATTACCCAATTTGCTGGTGTGCTTTATTTCAGACAGCTGAATCTCTCTTTTTGAGGTAAGTGGAAGAAAAACATTGAACACCGTTCCTTGGCCCAACTCACTTCGCACCTCAATTGCACCTTGGTAACTTTTTACAATACCATGAATCACCGACAGACCCAAACCAGACCCTTTCCCCTGGTCTTTAGTTGTGAAATATGGATCAAAAATATTACCAATTATATCTGAAGAAATACCAGCACCTGTATCACTGATACTCAAGCAACCGTAGTTTCCTGCAGACACTTTAATATCCGGGCCGGGCTGGTTTTGATTTAAAGCCACTTTTAGAAGCCCGCCTTTGCCTTCCATTGCATGATAGGCATTGGTACACAGGTTCATGATAATTTCATGAATTTCGGTTGCGTTGGCAAAAATATGAATGTCCTTTTCAGAAAGATCCTTCTCAATTAATATATTCGAAGGAATAATTGACTTTAAAAGATTGAGGGTTTCTTCAATCAAAGGCTTAAGCGGCAAAGCTTTTTGCTCAATATCTCTTTGATTGCTGAATGAAAGAATTCGTTTTACTAAATCCCGGGCTCTTTTCGTCCCTTTCAAAATGTCTTCAAGATTTTCCTGTATGGGGTGATCTTCTGGTAAATCTTCAATGGACATTTCCGTAAAACCAATAATGGGGTATAGGATATTGTTGAAATCATGGGCAATCCCTCCGGCTAAGGTTCCTATTGCTTCAAGTTTTTGGGCTTGAAGTAGCTGATCCTGTGCTTTTTCTTTTTCTGAAACAGCATTTAGATAATCTGTTATATCTTTATAAATAGTCATTTTGGAAACAGTGTTGTTACTTTGATATATTGGCATATTCGTTAATCTGTAAGTTCTATTGTCAAGTGGGCTTACAATCGTCGTTTCAATTGCTTTGCGGTCATTCAATTTGTCAAAAGCGCACCATTCACATTCTTTATCTAAACCATGAAGTGCTTTATGACAAAACTCTCCTGTAGCGTCTCGACCCAGGCGCTTAATCATAGCAGGATTTAGATACTCGATTTTTTTTTCAGGGGAACAAATATATAATGGATCTACTATTGATTCCATCATTGAACGATATTTTTTTTCACTGGCTCGGAGTCTTTTTTCTATTTGTTTTTTTTCAGTAATATCCTGAAAGATACAATGCGTCTGCTGGAAATTATTATTTTGATCTTTGCCAATTTTACCATGAAATGAGACAAGGATTAATGAACCATCTTTTTTTTGCATCTCAAATTCAACACCCAAAATTTCACCTATAGCTCTAAACCGAGGAAAGTTTTCTATAAAATGTTCTTTCCAGTCTGGATGCAAGAATTCGCTGAAATTATGCCCAATGACTTCATGTTTTTTATATCCTAGAACGTTTAACCATGTTGCATTGATCTCAAGGAAATTACCGTTCTCATCCAATGACTGATAGCTCAAAGGAGCACGCTCAAACATTTTCTTGAATTTTTCTTCACTCGCTTGCAATGCCGTTTTGGTCAACTCCTTTTCTTTCATTTCATCTTTTAAATATTTTGTTTTTTTGATGACCTCTTTTTTCAAATACCATATTCCAAATATTGCGATAAAAAATAAAATTGGAACAAGACAAAGCATAAGGTATTTTACTATAGTTACGAAAGGAACTGAGGCTTGAGGGAGGATAGGTCCAAACCATTTGTTATAGATTTTATCAAATGTGCCATCTGCTATAATAAGGGAAAGTCCTTCATTTAAAAGACTTAATAGCTCTTTATCCCCTTCAGGAACGGCAAAACAAAACTTTTGTTCGAAACCTGATAAAGGTATTTTTTTTGGTTTTAAATTTGTTTCTTTAAAAAAATTTATGTCTACAACATTTGAAATTTTTAATTTCTTTATCAATTGGTAACCGACCAATTGTTGAACAATAAGCGCATCATGTTTGCCGCTGGAAAGATCTTTCATTGCTTCTTCAAAGCTGTCTTTTAAAATTAACTTGTCAGATAATTTTTCACTAATAGCATATTCATGAGCAGTATCGCCTTTCATTACAAGCAATTCTTTGTCTGCTAAATCAGCTTCTGTACTTATCCTTTGTTCACCTTTACGGACAAAAATCGTACCATGCATTCGTAAATATGGTGTTGAAAAATCTAGGACTTTATCCCTCGCCTCTGAATATGACACAAGGGGAAGAACATCAAAATAACCCTCAATAAGCTGTTGTTTTATTTCATGCCAAGGACCAACAAAAAAAGAGATCTCTTTACCAATAGCAGCAACAGTAGCTTTTAGAAGCTCTACTGAAAAACCGTCAGCAGTTCCATCCCTTTGTACAATTGAAAAAGGTGGATAATCTAATTCGCTTGCTGACTTAATTGCATTTTGTATTGTTTCAGAATTATTATTGCTTTTTGCTATATCAGGATAAATAATCAAAAAAATAATCAAAAAAGCGATACTTAATGTAATGAATGGTCTGTTTTTAATCATCAATACCCCATGTCGTTTCTTTTAATTAAAAGTACAACTTTCTTTGATTTTTTGTATAAACCAGGATCAACCACAGATAAAATTATTTTAATATTATTTTAATATTATTTACTATCTTACAAATTTTATTATTAATTGCTTCTTAAATAATTTATATTACCTTAAAAAAAAATTAAATTCAAAAATAGAATTAAATTAATTTCGATTTCCCCGTAAGTATAGATAAAAAGCTGACGACGAGTCAAAATCCAAATATGGTAAGGTCTCCCAAACCAGAGGACAAAAAGGAGATGTTGTGAAAAAAGAAAAAAATGGGTTCAATCGGTTTCTGATCACCGGGTTCATAGTCTTTTCCACTGCCTTTTTAGCCTTTATGAATTCCGAGCCCCACATATTAAGCTGGTTTGTCAAAACCATTCCCATTGCCTGCCTGCCCCTTTTTACCTTCCTCAATATGCCGGGAAAACGGTTGCTGGGAGGGGGGCTCGTATTTTCCGGAATCGGGGATATCTTAATTGAGTGGCCGGTGGAGGGACTGTTTGAGGATAAAAATAAGGTTCTCAGACCTTTTGCCGAAATCCTGAAGGTTTGAACATGGACAACCGGTCCATATCCAGACTTCCCATGGTGTTACCCGGGACTATTCGCCCTGGGGAAACAAATAAATAAACGGCTGATGTATTTTTTATATATCGGTACCTTTAATTTGGAAAAAGTTGTTATACCGCCATGGTCACACACACTATAGCCAATACCAAAAAACATAAATCCATAGGCCTTCAGTGTGTATCGCTATTTTGGCCCATTGCCAGACCCATGAGACAGTTAATTGCCATAAATGACATTTTCCATATCATTTATGGCAAAGCCTTTGGTGTTTTCAGGCCAATCCGTGCATCCGAAGTTAATTTTTGAACCATTATATTTTTTTTAACTCTTTGATTTTAAAGCTGTTTTAAAATCAAACCCATGGCTTTTCCTATCATCTAAAGGATTTGGCACAGTCATTGCTTTTCACAGTCATGGTTTTATAAGTGGAGCGAACCATTACTAGCACGAGAACGTTCTTATTTAAATCGATAGCGGTAACAGGAGAATGAAATATGTGCAATACAACAAGAGATCCCCTTCTCGACTTAAGTGGTAAAGTTGCCGTTATTTCTGGCGGCTCGTCAGGAATAGGGTATGGAACAGCTGAGCTTCTTGCATTAAAAGGGGCGGTATCGGTTATACTGGATATTGACGAAAAAAAAGGGACCCAAGCGGTCCGTACAATTTCAATTTTGGGTGGAAAGGCCGACTTTATTAAATGCAATGTGACCTCTGATTCTGACTGCCGGTCTGCCATTGAATCAATCGCCAAAACCCATGGCAGGATTGATATTCTTTTCAATAATGCCGGTGTCATTCGAAGAAAAACCGTTGTTGATCTTGAGGAAAACGAATGGGATCTCGTGGTTGATGTTACCCTGAAAGGCGCCTATCTGCTGTCAAAATACACCGTTCCGGTGATGGCTGAAAACGGAGGGGGAAGTATTATCAACACCGGTTCCGGCTGGGGGCTCAAGGGCGGGGACAAAGCGGTCTCCTATTGTGCGGCCAAGGGCGGCATTGTAAATATGACCCGTGCCATGGCCATTGATCACGGCGCCCAGGGAATTCGCGTAAACTCCATGAGTCCCGGGGATATTGACACCCCTCTTCTCCATGACGAAGCGAAACAACTTGGACAAGATGATAAAAGCTTTATGGAAGAAGCGGCGGACCGTCCCCTTGCCAGGGTTGGAACCCCCCTTGATGTTGCAAAGGCAGTCTTGTTTTTTGCAAGCCCCATGTCTGAATGGATCACTGGAACAAACCTGACGGTGGATGGTGGCGGACTTGCCTGATCTTGTTTTTATCTAATGGACGGGCAGTTAAAATTTTGCTATGGAGAGAACACCTGTATGTTTACAAAATGAACCAACGATAAACCACACCAGGGGAAAAAACAGCATGTCTCTCCGAAAATTTTTACTATGGATACTTTTGCTGGCAGGTCTTATCAATGCCAGTGGCTGCGCCACCTTGCCGGCAAATACGAACCGCAGTGAAAGTGTTGCCTACACAGACACACAAAGCACCTATTTGGGACAAGCCAATGCCCGGGAAAAATCAGACCACCCGGATAAATCCGGATTCATACTGTTGGGAAACGGCCTGGACGCCTTTGTGGCCCGGGCAGTTCTGGCCCACACGGCCCAACGAAGTATTGATGCCCAGTATTATCTTTTTCACAATGACCTTACGGGCAAACTGTTCATGGATCAATTGATCAAGGCGGCCGACCGGGGAGTTCGGGTTCGGCTGCTGGTGGATGATATGGGCCTTGAAGGCAGGGACCGGGGGGCGATGGCCCTGGATGTTCATCCCAATATAGAGCTCAGAATATTCAACCCCTTCAGCCGGAAAACCGGCCGGATGCTTCAGTTTATCACAGGTTTTGGCACCAAGACCCGGCGCATGCACAATAAATCTTTTACCATTGACAACCAGGTCACCATTCTGGGAGGTCGTAATATTGGAGATGAATACTTTGATGCCCAACCCGATCTGGCCTTTGCCGACCTGGATGTGCTGGCCATGGGCCCGGTTGTAAACCAGGTATCCACCTCCTTTGACCAATATTGGAACCATGGGCTTGCCTATCCTGCCCTGACACTGATGGAAAAACCGCCCTCCCCCGAGCAGATTACCGAAAAAAGAGAAAATTTAAATAAATTTATTGCCCGTCAAACAGACTCTACCTACCTCCAGGCATTAAAGAATTCAGACCTGGCAAAAAAATTGAGAGAAAATCAAGTTATCTTTCATTGGGGGGATGCCGAAGTTATTTCCGATGCCCCAGATAAAATCACCCATAACCGGAACGAAACCCAATTTCACATGGCCCCCAAACTTGCGCCTTACCTGGAAGGGATTGATAAAGAACTCATCATTTTTTCACCCTATTTTGTGCCGGGCAAGGAAGGCGTCGCTTTTTTAACCGGCTTGGCTGCCCGGGGAATTCGGGTAAGGATCCTGACCAACTCCCTGGCGTCCAACGATGTGGGCATTGTCCATGCCGGTTATGCCAAATACCGAAAAGCCCTGTTAAGGGGCGGGGTCGAGCTCCACGAGATGAACAAGAAACTGACCCGGAAGCAACGCAAGGAGGAAAAAGGACCCACCGGTTCCTCCAAGGCCAGCCTCCATGCCAAGTCCTTCATCTTTGACCGCAGCCAGGTGTTTATTGGTTCTTTGAACTTAGACCCGCGATCCGTGATAGAGAACACTGAAATCGGCGTGGTCTTCACCTCAAAGGAAATCGCAGCCGGTATGGCCGGCTGGTTTGATCAGAACATCCATAAGATCGCCTTTCAACTGGAACTTACAAAGGGGCCGGGAGGAAAGGATAAAATTGTGTGGCACGGCCTTGAAAATGGGACCCCAAAGACATTCACTGTCGAACCCCATACTGGTTTTTGGCGACGATTCGGCATCGGGCTCATGGGGTTTCTTCCCATTGAATCCCAACTTTAAGACCCCTGGCGCTTCAGCATTTATTGCTTCTATCATCCTTCATTTCCTCAATAACAGTCTTCTTGAATGAAAACATTATAACACAGACTTTTGATGACGATTTTTCCGATAGCCGGGGTAGTGTTTAACACAATTTTTAATGTTGGCTATGAAAAATTCTACTGAATAATTACAAAAATTCTTGACTTCAATCTCATATTACTATTTAGTTCGCATACAAAGGAGATTGTGTTTAATGTCAAAGTTACCCAAAGCTCTACAGGACGCTACAAAAAGAAGGTCCTTTTCAAACACTTGCTGAAAAGTTTGATTTAAAGACAATTTTTTACT
This sequence comes from Desulfoconvexum algidum, assembly GCF_055382125.1. Taxonomy (NCBI): domain Bacteria; kingdom Pseudomonadati; phylum Thermodesulfobacteriota; class Desulfobacteria; order Desulfobacterales; family Desulfobacteraceae; genus Desulfoconvexum; species Desulfoconvexum algidum. The sequence goes on from NZ_AP042394.1 coordinate 4,226,027, forward strand.
GTTAGCATACAAACAACAAAATTCCTTTAAAAAGAATATTGTTTATCAGAAAACAGGCGCCACACGATGTTGCTTAAACTTGAAGGAGATCACTTGAAACAACAAATCAAAGCCCCAAAAAACCTTGTAGAACTGATTGAAGGAAGTGTCAAAGAATTTTCGGATAACCCCCTTTTTGGAACCAAAAATGCCCAGGGGAACTACGACTGGGTGACCTACGCTGAAGTGGGGAAAAGGGTGGATCACCTGCGGAGCGGCCTGGCAGGAATCGGAATTAAACGAGGGGACTCAGTGGGTGTTATTGTTAACAACAGTACTGAGTGGGGTATTGCTGCCTTTGCAACCTACGGCCTGGGTGCACGGTTTATTCCCATGTATGAAAAAGAACTGGAGAAAATCTGGGAATACATCATTCAGGACAGTTCAATTAAAGTTCTTTTGGTGTTAAATAAAAGTATCCAAGAAAAAATTCTCAGCAAGAAAAACAATCTTCCCGAGCTTGAACACGTTTATACCATCGAAGGCAGCGGTGAACTCAGTATGAAGGCCCTTGAAGATCAGGGCTTAAAAAATCTTGTTCCCGCCATTCATCCCGATCCCGACGACATTGCCGCTCTGATATATACATCAGGAACAACAGGAAACCCAAAAGGCGTACTGCTTTCCCACAAAAACTTTTGTACCAATTTTTATGCTGGAAGCATCCTTTACCCCAAAGAGCTCCGACACAACTGCAGAAGTCTGTCCATTCTTCCCTGGGCACACTCCTTCGGGCAGACAGCTGAATTTTATAATTTCATCAATGTTGGCGGTTCCATAGGCTTCATGGAAAAAGTAAGCACAATTGGTGAAGACATGGAAAAGATAAAACCCACACTTCTGATTGCTGTTCCAAGGGTTTTTAATAAAATATATGCAGGTCTCTGGGCAAAAATGGAAGAGACCGGCGGTCTTCCCCAAAAATTATTTTTAATGGGAATCAATGCAGCCAAAAGGAAACGGGAACTTTCCCTGGAAGGAAAATCAGAGTTCATTACCAATTTGAAATACAACATTGCGGATAAAATTGTATTTAAAAAAATCAGGGCAAAATTTGGAGGTCTTCTTGAGGGAGCGATCACGGCAAGTGCGACCATGAATGTTGAGATTGGACATTTTTTCTCAGACCTTGGTATTCCCGTTTATGATTGCTATGGGCTGTCTGAAACCTCCCCTGCCGTAACCATGAACTGTCCTGGTGCCATGAAGTTTGGCAGTGTCGGCAGACCCATCCAGGATGTAAAAGTGGTTATCGAAAAGATGCTTCATGAGCCAGACAGTGATGAGGGTGAAATTGTTGTATATGGTCCCAATGTTATGCATGGATATCACAATAACCCTGGAGAAACCGCCAAGGTGATGACCGAGGATGGCGGCTTTAAAACCGGAGACCGGGGACGCCTTGACAGTGATGGATTTTTGTATATTACCGGCAGATTCAAGGAACAATACAAGCTTGAAAATGGAAAATATGTTTTCCCGGCAGCCATTGAAGAAGCAATACAACTCAACCCCTATGTGGCCAATACCTTGATCTATGGTGAGGGAAGAGCATTTAATATCTGTATGGTGGTTCCGAATTTTGAGGCCCTTGAAACCTTTGCGGATGAACATAAAATAAAAAATGACCCTGAAAGTCTTGCTGCATCGAATAGAGTTCAAGAGCTGATTAAAAAAGCCATTACAACTGATTTGAAAAACAATTTTGGTTCCTATGAAATTCCAAAAAAATTCATCTTTCTATCTGAAGATTTTTCCCTGGAAAATGGTATGCTGACCCAAACCATGAAATTAAAAAGGAATATTGCCCTGGATAAATATATGCCTGGGATTGAGGCCCTTTATCGTGGATGATTTAAATCAAAAGTGGTTACCCTTCCTGTGCCAGGATGCGTTTTTTTTCTTCAATGCGGATAAATGCCCCCAGTTTCTGGTCATTGTCCATGATATGGTCTAAAATCCATTTCAGAATATTTTTTTCCAGGAAGAGGGCCCCTTCCACGGAAAATTGGGTGTGATCCCTGCGAAAGGTCTTGACCATGTCAATATAGTTTTGGTGCTCTTTTAAATGAAATTCCAGTTCAGGATATCCATAGGTTTTCATGTACTGCTCTTCCAGGTTGAAATGATGGGTGACATACATGGCCAGAAAAGCGGTGGTATAGGTGAACATTTTGGGATCTGCTTCCCTGGCATTGGAATCGGATAATTTTTCCATGAGATCAATCAACTGCCGGTGCTGGGTATCCTGCCAGAGGATACCTGTTTCATATTTTTTATCTAACCCCATTTCAAGTCTCCTGTGCCATCTGTTTTTTTTAAAAAATCCTTAAGCGTGATGGAAATATGAATCGCTTTATATGATAGACTTTACCCAATTTCACATTAAAATACAATTGCCTTTATAGGATGGCCAGAAACCTGTCCAAAAAATCCTTTGACGGTCGGTCGAAAAAAACGCCGTGATCCCCCTTCGGATGCATACCCCGGATGAACAGATAAAAAACGCCACCAAAATCCCTGTCATAGGAATAGTCTTTTAACCTGTGACCAAGGTAACGGTGAAGGGCGACCAGGTATAAATGGTATTGCAAGATATAATGATGGCTTTCCATGGCCTCTTCCATGGCGCATCTGCCATAGTCCCCATGGGCAGTTCCCAGAAAATTGGACTTATAATCAAGGATATACCATCTGCCCCGGTGTTGAACAACAAGATCTATGAATCCTTTGACAAATCCCTTAAAGGGCTTGGCCCCAAGCGTGAACAAATGCTTTGCATAAGTATTCGCGTTAGACTGCCCGGCAAACAGGGCACCAATGGCCCTCAGGTCCAGATTGTTCACATCAAAGAAAAATTCCAATTCCGTAAACCGCTGACCCAGGGAGATATCCTCAAGACAAAAGGGATGCACCGGCTTTGTACCACCGCCTTTACCAACAGGATCAAGCGGTGTGGCAAGGATGTCTCTCACAGCAGCCAGGACAACATCGCCAAGTGCTGTGTCCTTAAATCCAAATTTCGCCAGATTCTTATCCACCACCCCTTCAACCGAACGGGCATCCCTGAAATCAAGCTCCTCAAAAATGGCATGGAAAAAGTCTCCGGATCCGGCACCCTTGGGAAACGCCTTTAACACGATTTCCTGGTTTGCCGCGCTCTCCCCTTGGACCGGTTGCTGCTTCTTTGTCTCAAATCTATTGGGCTCAAATTTATTGGGCTCATACTCGGTTCTGGTGAGGGCGGAAAAACTGGATATGCGCCAGGCAGGCAGGACCTGTCGCTTCCGGGGCCTGGCAACCAACGCTGATCGGGGCGAATCCTTGGATATATAAGGCCCGCAAGGCTCATGAACCAAGGCAAGATGCCCGATTGCCACCCGGTTTTCCCCCTGCCGGCAAAGATTTTCCAGGTCCGCCACCATCCCCTCGTCTGTTTTGCACCCCCCGGGGTGGAGCAGACCGCCAAGGGCAGACCCCTCCACCGAGGAAATCCCGGCCCAGAAAATTTTACACATGGCCGAAGCCCTTGTCAGGGCCACATAGAGCAGGCGCTTTTCTTCGGCCATCTGTTCAAAGGCCATGCATTCCCTGGATCGATCCGGGTCATGACACGGTTCCGCCCGGAACAACTCACCGGCCAATTCACGGTCCATCCCCCCAGGCCTAAGGTCCAGGCGAAGCTGAAAGTTTTTATCGGGATCATGAAAAAAAATGGGATCCCGGGGGGGACCCCCACCGGCCCAGAGATACGGCAGAAAAACAACGGGATACTCAAGTCCCTTGCTTTTGTGGATGGTAACAATGGCCACTGCCTTTTTATCACTTTCAAGCCGCAGCTCATCTGACTGCTCATTTCGGGTGGAAACAAAGAGCTGTTCCCTGACCCATTTGAGAAGATAAAACATGGACAAATGGTGCTGCTGGGCAGCCTGGGAAACCAGTTCTATTAAATGATAAAAATTGGTCAATCCCCGCTCACTCAACGCAGATGAGGTCCTTAACACCCCGTCATCGGAATGGAACAGCGCCATGATCATGGAAACAAAGCCCTTTTGTTCCCAAATCTGCCTAAATCCCCGAAATTGGTCCTGGTGTTTCCACAATTGACCTTCATCCCTTTCCAAATCGGCCAGCATCTCCCCTGTAAAACCGAAAACAGAGGAGGAAAGCGCAGCCTTAAGGCGATCTATATGGTCGGGCTCATGGACTGCCGTCAAAATATCATAAAGATCGATGGCCTCCTTGGAGTCAAAGACAGAACCCGTTTTAGACAGGTAGGAGGGAATATTCATGGCTGACAATGCCTGGTACACGGCCTCGGCCTGGCTGTTGGTCCGCACCAGCACCGCCATGTCGCCGGGACCGATCTTGCGGGGGAAGGTTTGATCACCTGCTCCCTCCAACAGCCGTTTATCAGAATTTAGAATAGAAAGAATATCGGTTGCCAGGATCCGGGGGATCGCCTTTAGTGCCTCCTCTTTTTTAATGTATCCCCCGCGGTCAAGGGGAAACGCCTCTCTTTTGACAAAGGAAAACTGGAGGGGCGGCACGGAAGAGCCCTTCTCCACCAGCCGGTTGACCGCGGTTTGGGGGGTTATGACCCGGGTGAATTCAATTTGTTCAAACAAAAAAGGATTTTCTTCCAGGGAAAAAAGGTCGTTCACAGCAGCGACCATCAAAGGAGCGGATCTATAATTTTTTTCCAGGGTAAACATCTGGTCGCTCTCTTTGCTGGCCGACAAATAGGCAAAAATATCTCCTCCTCTGAAGGCATAGATGGCCTGTTTGGGATCACCGATCATAAAAAAGGGCATCTGTCGTTGGGCATGATCCAGACCGGGACCGGCAAAAAGCCGGGAAAAAATCTGATACTGGGCAGGATCTGTATCCTGGAACTCGTCAATGAGGCAGGCCCTGTATTTTTTTGTCACTGCCGCCCGAAGCTGTTCACGGCTTTCTCCATCGAGGGCTGCGGCCAGATCATTGATCAGGTCATCAAAAAAACAGGCGCCATCGCGTTGCTTCATTTGTTCAAGCTCGCAACGAAAATAGGTAAAAAATTCCAACTTCAAACTGACGAGGTTGATTTCCATGACATGGGACAATTCAAGCAATTTTTCGCATAAATCAAAAAAATCATGGGACGGAGGCGTCTGGCCCTCCTTTGTCTTGTCCGCCAGTCGTGTCCGGGTAAACTTAAAGAGAGGATCCCCTTTTTCCGCCATGGCAAAAAGGGCATCCCTGCCCTGAACCGCTAAAGTTTCCCGGGAAAGGGCCAGCCAGTTGGGAAGATTTTTTTTGGTATAACTTCGCTTGTCCACCCCTTTGTGGGCCTGGATCAAATCAATGATAACCTGAGTATCGGTTTCCAGAAGATTGTATATTTTCTGGGTAAGTTCCCGATAGGCATCGCTGACATCGCTGAAGGCAGCTTTTTGGGGAATAATATCAAGGCCGGGCCTTGTGACCACCTGGCGGAACCCGGATTTAAACGCCTCCGGTGTCACGCCTTTTTGGGCCAGAAACTTCAACACCAGGGGGTCCAGATCATTGATCCGGGTCATGAAAAAATCCATGCACACCTGGTCAAAGAACGAGGAAGAATCCGTGAGCAGCTCCATATCAAAATAGGCACCACTCTCAAAGGCATTTTCCTTTAAGGTCTGAAAACAAAAAGAATGGATGGTCATGATGCAAGCCTGGTCAAAACAGGTAACCCCATGGGCCAGTCGCCGACGAACAAGATCTGGATCCGGCTGGTCATTGAAAAACCGGGCAAGTTCGTCGCTAGGGATTTCACCCGCCTCCCCGGGACCCTGGGGCCATGGTTCTGCGAGGCATTGGGACAGCCGATCCCTGACCCGAAGCTTGAGCTCTGCGGCAGCCGCCTCGGTAAAGGTCACCACCAGGATGGACTCGATGGGAAACCCTTGTGCAATAAGCCTTGCCACCAGGGTGGTGATGGTATAGGTTTTCCCGGTACCGGCACTGGCTTCAATCAGGGTGATTTTTTCGAGATCCAGGTTAAAGGGATCCAGGGGCGTCATCATGGGCTGGTTAAATTCTCCAAAAGGGGTTGATAGACCAAAAGGGCATTGTCTAGGATACCCGATGCCGTTAAGTTGTCTACATTCTCAAAGGGATCCTTGTGACCGAACATAAGTTCCACATACCGGTTCATGCGCTCTCCCCCCCCGTAAAAGGGGTCAAACCAATACCGTCGGGACTGCGCCAGGGCAAGTTCCAGGTTTTCCCGGGTCCTTTCATAATTTTTTTGGGCGAGGCTCTTGACCAGATAAAAGCAGGTCTCACAAAAAAAAGCCGGCACCTGATTCTGACCCTGGCGGTACAGAGAAATCAAGGTTTCAATATGGGATTGAAAAAGGGGTACCGGACCAAAAGAATAGACCACGGCCGGCAATTTTCCCTTGGGATCCTGACCGATAAGCCGGGTGCAACGGGGGGTGCCTGGGCTTGCCTGGGAATTTAAGAATAGATGATAAATCCATTGAGTGAGCAGTCGGGCCGGGGTCAGGCGACCAAACCCCGCCACAAACCTGCCAGATCCATACAGATCATGGATACTTCCTGTGATGTGAAACTCCCCCACCCGGGTATCCACTCCCAAGGGCGGCATGGCCTCTCCTGGATCCAGGGTATTGACTAGGGCCAGCACCGGATCGGCCAGTGCCTTTACCCTCTCCCATTCAGCCCTCCCCTTTTGGCCAAAGGGCAGCAATCCCCCTGCCCGGACCAGGGGATAAAAATCTGTTGTGGGGGTCTTGTCCATATAATAACTGCCCAGACCGTACCGGGATAGCCCGGACAGCTGGAAAACCTCCCGATCAGGGGACGGTTCCTCAATGTCGGGAAACAAAAGATTCAACCCCTGGGTAACGAAAGTTTCAATCGGTCTTCTAAAGAACCGGACCAACTCGATCAGGGTTGCGCTGCTTTCTTGTTCCAGATCAAGACAAAATTCCCGGGATAAAAAAGGTGTTGGCCCAGGGCTGTTCCCCCTCTTTTCCCTTTCCGCCTGGGACATGGCAATTTTGCACTGGTCCTGGGAAAAGGAGAAGAATGCCCCGCCAGGGCTAAAATATTTCGGGCTGAAGGGATGAAGGGGATGCTCAAAACAAAATACAACGCCTTTTGGGAATTCAAAACTTTGGGTGACCACATCCTTTAACTCTTCCACCACCCCTGAACAGGGAATGGGGGAATTGTCCTTTATGCTCATGCCCGTATAGGTTATGATCAGACGGTCCCGGGCGGAAAGAAGGGATTCCAGAAAAAGATATTGATCCTCATCGCGCTCCTGCTTATCCCCCATCTTGGGATATTTTTTCATCAAATCAAAGCCGACAGCCCCGGCCTTTCTCGGAAAACTCTGCTCATCCATTCCCATGAGCGCCACCACCTTAAAGGGGATACTGCGCATGGGCATGAGATTACAAAAGGTGAGGCTTCCGGCCAAAAAATTACCCTGGGCAATCGTTTTGTCCAGTTTGGTTTCAATGATCTCACGGGCCACACAAAAATCGATGGTCCGGCCATACCCGGCTATCTCCCCCTCCTGGATAAACTCATCAATGATTTGAATCAAAAAGACCATATCCGCCTCATTGGACACGGTTTTTTCCATCATGGACCCTACCAGGGCCTTAAAACTTTCCCCCCATCCTGTAATTGTTTTAGGGGCAGAAAGGTCAGATAGACGCTCAAACAGGGTGTACCCGAAATGAGAAATCTTTCCTAAAAGCTGGGCTTCCAGCCCCTCAAAGGCATCACAGGGAAGTACCCCTGCCACCAGTTCCTCCCCCCCCTCAGCCAGTCCATACCCCATGAACAATCGTTTAAGTCCAAACATCCAGGTATTTTCATCAAACCTTGCACCTGTCAGCTCTTGTCTGTGATCCCCATCCCTGCCCCATAGAATACCCGCCTGCTTTACTTTTACCTCAATGGGCAGAACCTCCTCGGCCAGGATATCAAATTTTGCGGCAATGGCAGGGCTGAGCAAAAGGTCCAGGACACTTGCCTGCTCCAGCCGGGAGTCCTTAAGCCCCAGAATCTTTAAAAACGCCTCCAGGGTCTGGGATTCAGATTTTTTTCTCCTGTCTGAAATTGAAAAAGGCAGACAATGCTCAGAAGCGAACACCGCTTCCAGATAAGGGGCATAGGCCTCAATATCCGGCATCATCACAATGACCTCGTGGGGGTGAAGATCTGGATCTTGTTCAAAGGCTTCCAGGAGCAGGTCCTTTAGCACCTGGGCCTCCCGCATGGGGGAATGGCAGGCATGGATACAAATGGAGGCATCTTCCGGGTCCACGGCCAGGGGCAGGTTGTCGCTGCCCGCCTTTCTAAAGACCAGATTCAGGATATCTGACTGGAGAACAGCCAGCATGTTGGCAGAACGGTCCAGGGGCTCTTCAAACAGATCCCCCAGGGGCTCATGGTAATCAAAGGCTTCAAGGCTGCCATGGAACTCTCTGCCCGACCGGCCCAGGGAGGACAGCAGGGGATTGGCAATCTCATAATAATCTGGGTCCGGGTCCAGGAGGCCGGTTTGATCCGGTTGGTTTTGACTCGGTTCGGGTTGATCCGGGTCCGTTTTATTCAGCTCAGCTTGGACCAACCCCATTTTTTCCATCTGTCGCAGGGATGTAATATCAAAGAAAAACTGGTCCGACGGGGTGAGCAAAAACAGATAAATATCCATGTTCCGGGACAGGGCCCCAAAGAGTTCCAAAAACCGCGGCGGCATGGCAGAAACCCCGAACAAAGATATCCGCAGGGGAAGACCAGACCCTTTGTCAGCAACGGATCTACCGAGGGCAGCCTGTTTTATAAGTTCTGCCCGGACCGCCACATGGGTGTGGGGCCAGGCAACAGCAACCCGCTTCCAGATCTTTGACTGCCAGGCCATAACAGGATCGGTAAAACACGTATTGTCATCGGTCTTCTCCCAATCCAGGAGCATCTGGGGCCTGTAAACCTGGTAATCATCAAAGACCCGGGCGATTTTTGTGGACAGCTGAAAAAGCCTGCGGCCGGACAGATCCCCTGCAATATAATTTTCAAGGCTTGCAAAACAGGGGGTATCACGGTTTTCAAGGATGGTCTCCATGATGGACCACATCAGGACATCCTCGCTGAGCATGGAATCCTGGCGGATGCCAGGACCTGTGAAAAAAAGTTCTATCATCTGCCGGGGAAATAGAAAGGAAAGATTGGCGCAGACCCCGAATCTTTGGGTCACCTGGGTCGCAATCCATTGTTTCATTCCCCTGGACTGGATACCAATCCACTCTGGGGCCATGGGGTCTTCGGGCACCTGGGCAAGGACGGCAGCCAACCCATCCATGAGACCTTCCATTCGATTGCTTTTGATCATGTTGAGCAAGGTTGCCACCCGTTAAAGCGTTAGATTCAATTTTTGTACAATACCAGACCCGCCAGAACCAATCAAACCCAAATAACGTATCCCTATATTTTTTTACCCATACAGCCCCTAAAATAAGTAAAATACTCAGACCCTATCAATATCCAAAAAAATAGGGCCGGTTCCTAAAAGTTCAATTTTCTAAAGATTGGCATGTCCTTTTACTTCCATACTTGATAGAGAAACATATCTTTAAATAAAGGTTACAAATGAACACTATAAATTTAGTCTATAACGACCAGCCAAATAAGAAAGATCAAAAATATCTTGATGACAAATTAATGGGGTTCAATGGCAATAAAATTAAAGGATATGCTTTTAAAGGCTTCCTTTATAAAATGACAGACGAATCAGGATCGATGATTGCAGGGATAGATTGTATATTAGGGGGTGGATGGCTTGAAATAATCAGTTTGTGGGTTTTGGAACATTATAGGAAAAAAAGATTGGGTGAAAGGCTATTGTTTGAGGCTGAAAAAATTGCCAAAGAACAAACTTGCCATAGCTCATATCTTTATACTTACAGTTTTCAAGCCCCGGGATTCTATGAAAACTATGGATACAAAACTTTCGGTATTTTAGAAAACTATTATAAAAATCATTCTAAACTATATATGAAAAAAAAGTTGATTTGATTCAATTGATTACTATTTATGAAGCACTGTATGGACAAGACTGCCCAGAAGCAAGCCGGTAAAATCCGTGACACTCGCCTTTCATGCTTGTCTAACAGGCTGTCACACAATTTATGGCGTAAAAAAAGTGATTATTGGCAAACAATCTATCAGATGACTGTCCTTTGAACCGTGGCTTTCTTTACTCGATTGTCGATTTTATTCAACCCAAATCAAGATTCACATGGAATTTGCCTGTCCAAAGAGACACCACCCATTGAATATTAATCTGGTATTTGCTATTAGATTCCAGATAATTATTTTTTAAAAATTATTGGTTTATAGTATTTACCATATTTAAATACCGTATAGGGTACAAAAATTAAAAAGGAGAACCAACGAATGAAAAAAAGCCCGAAACTGATTTCCCTAGTGGCAGCCCTGTTAATTGGCCTATGCCTCCATGCATCCGCATGGGCAGAAGGCAATTCCCCCGCACAAGTGGTAAAAGATTTTACCAAAGCGTATTCTATGCTGGATCCCTCAATGGCGGATTTCCTCAGCGAAGATGCCCTGATAAATGAGAATGATGTCAACATGGTAGAACTCTATCTCAGGTTGCAGGAGAATGATGCCTACAACCGGGGATATCAAACAAGCTACCTGCAGATGAAACCCATCCTTATAAAAACCACGGTATTAAGCATGGATGATGCGTCGGCCCAAATTCAGATTAAGGCAACCACCATTCGCAGTATCAACCCCTTATACCGGATTGTGGGATATATTTTTCGTATCCTTGAAGAGCATGAGATTCAAGACACCCTTTCCCTTGTCAAAGAAGATGATGCCTGGAAAATTGGTCCCGGTGCCTTTGACATGCCCATTTAAGCGTTTATTCATAAAAAAAACCTGTTGGCCGAATCCACAGCCAACAGGTTTTTTTTATGAATCTTTGATGGTTTCATTTAATGGTTTCATTTAATGGTTTCATTTGATGGTTTCAATGGTGTCCTTTTCAATGACCTTTTTTTCAATAAATTGGGTGTCTGTTGATACAGACCGGACATGGACATCCTGCTGGGGAAAGGGAATTTCTATCCCCTCTTGTATAAACCGTTTGTAAACAGCTGTGTTGAGCAGGTGCAACACCTTGCCGCGAAACACCGGTTTTCTGACCCAGCACAACAATTCATGGTCCAGACTGGAATCGCCAAAGGCACGAAACCGCACCCGGGGTTCCGGAATTTTACAAACTTCCTGGAAGCCGGATGCCACATCCAGCAAAACCCTATGAACCGTGTCAATGTCTGAACCATAGGCCACTCCCACCTTGACACGGACACGAAATTTTTCATGGCGGCCGCCGGCTTCATTGGTAATCTTGGTATTTCCCATGATGGAATTGGGCACGGTGATTTCCACATCATCCCTTGTTAGAATCCGGGTGCTGCGGATACCGATATTGGTGACATTCCCCCGTTCACCTGAATCCAGAACAATAAAATCCCCGAGTTTATAGGGGGCATCGGCCATGATAAAGACCCCTGAAAAAAGATTGGCCAGGGTGTCTTTTGCGGCAAAGGATATCGCAAGGCCCAATATTCCGGCGGATGCGACCCAGGCGGTCAAATCGATATCCCAGACCAAAAACACAATATAAATAGACAGGCCGGTGACCAGAAGAATCAAAAGGTTATTAAACAGCGGCAGGGTTTGGTCCTGAATCAATTTGAACCAGCTTTCGTCACGACTCACCAGGTTGAGCAGCAGCTTGAGAAACCTTGTGGCGGCCAAGGCCCAATAAAAGATGGCAATGGTTTTCAGACACCCCAGGGTGATAAAACCGATGATTTCGGGAAAGCCCAGTCTTTCCGTAGCAAGGGCCAGGCCAAAGAGGATAATGCTTAAAAAAACGGGCCGGTGAAAGATATCCAATACCTGGTCATCTATTTTGAACTTTGTCTTTTCGAACCACCCTTTTACAATCCGGGAGAGAATCAGGTCGACCCCCTTTGCTACCCCCAGAAACAAGAGGATAATCAACACTGCCTGGAGATATCGGTTGGGCGCTATTTGGGCCAGGACCTCCATAAATTGTGCTTTATTAAACCCCATGGTTATTTAGCCTTTCATTTGTCCGTCCGATTCTTATCATGGGAAAAACCTTTAAAAAAAATTATTCAATTAACAACCCCCCTCTTCCCCGGACAACGTATCATATCCAGAAGGCTAACTTCAAATTATTCTTGGAAAAGCTATGGATATTATCCTTCATTTAAGATAAAAAATTACCCATGACCGATTTAATCCTGACAGAAAAATTTTCCGTGGCAGCGGATTTTGCCAAGGCCCTGGGAGTAAATAAAAAAGGGGACGGGTGTTTTGAAGGCGCTGACTTTGTCATCACCTGGGCTGTGGGCCATCTGGTGACTCTGCTTGAACCCGATGAGTATGATCCCTCCTTAAAAAAATGGAAACTCGATACCCTGCCCCTGATACCTGCGACCTTTGAATACAAACCCATTAAAAGGACCTATGGGCAATTTAAAACCATCAAAAAACTTTTGACCCAGAGAAGCTTTGGCCGTGTCATCATCGCAACCGATGCCGGACGGGAGGGCGAGGTTATTGCCAGGACCATTCTGCTTAAAGCCGGCTTCCTGGACAAGGCCCGAATCCTGCGGTTTTGGACCAGCCAGGCCCTGGTGCCCGAAGTGGTCCGAAATACCATGAAAACCCTGAGACCCATGACCGATTATGACAGGCTCTGGCGGGCAGGATATTATAGACAGGTCTCCGATTGGCTCATCGGCATGAACTGCACCCGGGTGCTCACGGTCCGGTTAAAGGATCTTTTTTCCGTGGGCCGGGTTCAAACGGCGGTTTTGGCACTTCTCACGGATCGCAAAAAAGCGAGGGAGCAATTTGTGCCCCAGACCTATTGGACTTTAAACATCTTATTTACCGGGGACAAGGGTAATTGGACAGCAAGCTGGTTTAAGGACAAAGAGACCCGGCTGACCGAAAAAAAAGAGGCCCAGGCCCTATACCAGCGACTGACCGATGAGACATCACCGGGACAGGTTCAATCTTTAACAAAAGAAAAGAAAAAAGAACTGCCCCCCCTTCTTTTTTCCCTGACCGACCTCCAGCAGGAGGCCAATAAAAAATTTGGATTTCCGGCAAAAAAGACCTTGAACCTTGCCCAGGGCTTATACCAGGACAAAAAGTGTCTCTCTTACCCGAGAACCGACTCCCGGGTCCTGGGCACCCAGAACCTTGACATGGTTCAAACGATCATTCAAAAGCTTTCCACAGCCTACCCGGATATTTTTACGGGAATTAAATCACAACGGGTATCCCTGTCTAACAAACGGGTCTTTAATGATGCCAAACTCACCGACCACCATAGTCTGATCCCCTTTAAACCGCTATCGCCCAGTGCATCATCCGATGAAAAAAAAATCTTTGATCTGGTGATGAGACGATTTGCCGCAGCATTCCATGGGGATTGTGAGTTTGAAAATACCCGGGTTGTCACCCTTTATGCCAATGAAACCTTCCAGACCCGGGGGCGCGTCATCCTGGTCCAGGGCTGGAGACAGGTTTACCAGGCGACCCGACAAGATAAAGACTTAGAGGAACTGATTCCCCCTCTGGTCCAGGGAGACAGGGCCATCGCCAGAAAAATAAATCTTGAGGAGAAACAGACCACCCCCCTGCCCGACTATACAGATGCACTCCTGCTAAAAGACATGACAAATCCGGGGCGGTATGTATCCCAGGAGGCTATTAAAAAATTCTTTCGGGGGGATATGGGAATCGGCACCCAGTCAACCCGGGCCCAGATCATTGAAACCCTTATTGCCCGTAAATATATTGTAAGATCCGGAAAAAAGCTTTTGGCAACGGACAAGGGATCCTATCTTGTGGATATGCTCAGACGCTGCCCTATTTCTTCTGTTCTCACCTCGCCTTCGGAAACGGCCCGATGGGAGATGGACCTGAACCGAATCTCCCTTGGAGAAGATACCAACACCCAATTTCTGGTCAAGATAAAACAATTTGTCACCCGGGCGGTGAATGAGCTGAAAACAGCTGAGTTTGAATTAAAAAATTTTAAGGCTGATGCCCCGATGGTAATGGTTGGCAAATGTCCTGCCTGCGGCAACCCGATAAAGGAAACCAAAAAGGCATACACCTGTGACAATCGAGACTGCCAGTTTGTCATCTGGAAAAAAATAGCCGGAAAATCCCTCTCTCCCAAAATGGCTGGTAATCTGTTGAAATATCGGAAATCAGGCCCTTTTAAAGGATTCTATTCAAAAAAAAAGAAACGGTTTTCAGCCTCCCTGATCCTCCATCAGCAAGAGGGCAAATGGCAGGTCGCTTTTGATTTTGCCAAACCGGATTCCCCATCAGGTGCCACCCCCAAAACCAAAGAAACAACAACCCCCAGAGACCCTGTCTGCCCCTTGTGCGGCGGACAAATAATTGAAGGTAAAAAAGGGGTGGGATGCACCAATTGGCGACCTGAAAAGGGGAATTGCCTGTTTGTCATCTGGAAAGAAATTTCAGGCAAGAAACTGACATCGGAAAATATAGAAACCCTTTTGAAGGGAAAAACCACAAGGCCCTATGTTCTAAAAGACCCAAAGGGAAATAAATTTAAAGCAAAATTGCGGATGATTCAAACAGCGGACAGGGGGTTTGCCATCCATATCCTGCCGGAAAAAGGTTCTTTGGAAGGAGTTGTTTCCCAGATCCCCTGCTCCCGTTAAACCTTGTTTTTTTTTTGGGGGGGGGGGAGTCGGAAAAGAGATCCGTTCAGGTCAGGTCTGACCTGAACGGATCATAGGAAATCAGGCGTTAATTCATACCCGGCATAATAATATTGGATTTTTCTTTTTTCTGCTGGGCTTCCATACGCTTGAAATTTTCAATCACCTTCTGGGTTTCCAGTTCCATGGCTTTGGGGAACAGGTCCATTGCTTCTTCCAGGGTGGTAGCTTCTAATTTCGCCTGCATGGGGATGGGTCCCTGGGGGGTTCCCAGCTGGGTATTACCGATGAAAATCGTTTCCCGAGTGGTGTCATCCTTGCCATCAATTGTCACAGGGATCAATTGCCGGATATTGGCAATTTTAAGATCTGTAAGTGATATTTCCCGGTAAAGATTTGTTTTGTCGACCTGGAAATCCAGGTTATTGGGTGCTCCGCCATTATCGCCCATGGGTTTGTCTCCAGTTTTTATAATTAAAAAAAATCCTGACCGATTATCAGGATTTGCTCCCTTTCTTACCGTATTCACCGCATAAGTTCAAGGAAAGAGTAAAATTTGACCCTGATGGCAAGCGGGGAATAAGTTCCTAAATTTACCCCGGAACCATCAAAATCCGTGACGATCCTCATTTGGCTTATAAGGGCTATAGACTTCCACCGTCCGGGTTTCATGGTCCACCAGCACCGGGCTATAGCTATAAAAAGAAAACCAGATCCCTAATTTTTGTCCCTGGGTATCCAGGATATCCGAGGTATAAAGACGGATAGCATCTCTGTGAAGGTCACTTAAGTTGGCGATCTTTTTATATACCTCTTCTTTGGATTCTATCTTGAACCAGAATCTGTCAGAGAATCCATAGGTATTGTCAATACCCACAACGGCATAGGGGATTGAGGAACGGCCGCAATAATAGTAATTGTAATTGTCCGGCAATGCGCCGCCCTTATACTGTTCCAGCAATGCCGTATTGGTCCGAATGGTTCCGTAATTTCCCACACATCCTGCCAGGACACCGGCAAACATCAACAACAATAAAAAATTTATGACCCAAGAGGCCTTGCAAAAAAATGTTTTCATGACATCACCTTAAAAAATTCTTGCCAGATATTTCGGTCAGATACCCTAAGTCAGATACCCCGCTCAAATACCATTGGCCGTATCTGCCCAACCATTTAATTATTCACCTTCAAATGTTGTAATGGCAAACACCTTACATCCCGGGATTTTATCCCGGCCTTTCAGATCGGGCAATTCCACAACAAAGGCACATTCAATCAGATTTGCCCCCAGTTTTTCCACCAGTTTCACCGTGGCCCCCACTGTCCCGCCCGTGGCAATGAGGTCATCCACAATAATGACCTTCTCACCTTTTTCAATGGCGTCTTCATGGATTTCAAGGGTGTCTGAACCATATTCAAGATTATAAGTCTCCTGGATGGTTTTGCAAGGCAGTTTGCCTTTTTTACGCACCGGCACAAACCCGATGCCCATCTTATAAGCCAGAACCGCACCAAAGACAAACCCCCTGGCATCAATCCCCACAATCTTGTCAATGCCCATGTCTTTGTACCGGTTGTACAATATGTCACAAGATTCCCTGAATGCCGCGGGATCCTGCATCAAGGTTGTCAGGTCTCTGAAAATAACCCCTTTAATGGGCCAGTCTGAAATGCTTCTGATCGTCTCTTTTAAATCCATCTTCTTTTTTTATTCTCCTGATTTAAGGATTGGGTTATCGGGTTAAGGTATCAAATTACCAATGGTGTTGACAAGCAAGCGTTTGACATTGTCTGCGTTGTGATTGAACACAGCCAAAATTTCATCCCAGGTCACCGGAGCCTCATCCTCTTTCCAGCAATCATAATCCGTTGACATGGCAACAGCGGCATAGGGGATACCCGCCTCATTGGCCAGCATGGCCTCGGGTGCCGTGGACATATTGACCACATCTGCCCCCCAGAGACGAAACATTCTAGATTCCGCCACCGTTGAAAGCCGCGGACCCTCAATGGTAACCACACAGCCGCGTTCATGGACGGCAAGATCCAGGATCTTTGCAGATTCATAAAAACAGCGTCTAAGCGCTTCATCAAAGGGATGGGCCATGGCTGTATGAACGACTCCGTCCTCAAAGGAATCCGTAAAAGTATTTTTACGAAACCGTGTAAAATCAATGAACTGATCCAAGACCACCAGATGCCCCCGGTCTATTTCCTGTTTCAGGCTGCCGCAGGCGGTAGTAGCAAGGATATGGGTGGCACCGGCACGCTTTAAGGCATCGATATTGGCCCGGTTGTTCACCTGGGTGGGGCTGAATTGATGTCGTCTGCCATGCCGGGCAAGGATCAGGGTATCCACCCCATTTATTTCACCGGACAAAAAATTTGAAGATGGCTTGCCATAGGGTGTTTTAACTTCAATTTCCCTGGGATCCTTCAAAATATCAGGATCATCCAGCCCAGACCCGCCAATTATACCAACCACTGTCATCTTACTCTCCTTTACATATCCAAATATATCTGCAAACATCATGTATTATTTAAAAAAACCACTCCTGCGCCTACCATAAATGGTTTAATTTATCAAGTCTTTGTGGGGTTCATGGTATACAAACCAGGCGGTTTGGTATATCCATACGCTTCAGGAATCAAAAAAAAATATTTGTATATGGAGTTGAGATGTCCCTTAAAACCATTGTCCTGACCTGCCTTGCCATGACGGCATTTGCAGCCAATTCCATTTTTTGCCGATTTGCCCTTGGGGAAGGCGGTATGGATGCCGGCATCTTTGCCCTGATCCGTCTGGTATCAGGGGCCATTGTCCTGGGAATTCTTTCGGGAAGACACGCCTTCCGACAGCCAGTCACAGACGGCGACAAACCGTGGGCCATGCCCCTGATGCTGGCCCTGTACGCCCTATTTTTTTCCTATGCCTATGTCAACCTTAGTACCGGTACCGGCGCCCTGATCCTGTTTTGTGCGGTACAGACAACCATGATCACTGCAGGCGTCCTGGCCGGAGAGCGACCGGGACTCGTCCGGATCCTTGGCATGGCAACCGCCCTCATGGGACTGATCTACCTGGTTTCCCCGGGGTTATCTGCCCCCTCCCCCCTGGGCGCTTTTTTAATGACCCTGGCCGGCATCTCCTGGGGGATCTATTCCCTCCTGGGAAAACAGGTCCGAAACCCCATAGCGGCAACGGCATTTAATTTTATCTGGGCAGTTCCCCTGGTCATTGCCCCCATCTTCTTTTTATCTGGTTTTACCCTGCCAACAAATTTGGACGGGAGCGGATTCTGGGCAGCGATATTATCCGGAACCCTGGCCTCGGGCATTGGGTATGTCATCTGGTACGCAGCCATAAAAGGACTCTCCCCCGGCAGAGCAGCAAGTGTCCAGCTAACCGTGCCGGTGATTGCAGCGGTCGGCGGGATCTTATTTTTAGCAGAACCAGTGAGTCTTCGCCTTTTCATTTCTTCTGCCGTAATTTTGTCTGGAGTGGGGCTGGCATTGGTTCCCAAGAAAAGAAAAAATTTCACTCAAAAGCATAAAAAAATATGATATGATCTTTTTAAAGTAAATGAAAATAAAACATGAAATTTTGTGGGTACCGGTAAAGGAAAATTTGAATGAGAATGCTTGTTGTGGATGATGAAATTGTCAGTCGAAAAAAAATGATGCGAATTATAAATGAGTTTGGCGTCTGTGAAGGAGTTGAAAGCGGAAGAACTGCATTGGATATGGTTAAAACAGCCCTGGCAGAGTGGAAACTCTATGATCTGATAACCCTGGACGTTTCCATGCCGGACATCAGCGGAATAGAGGTGTTGACCACCATCCGGGAAATGGAAAAGGGGCGGGGAATGGACAAAGAGGAACAGGCAAAAATTCTCATGGTGACCGCCCACTCTGACATGGAAACCGTCAAGGCCTGTGCGGGAAAATGTGACGGCTATGTGATCAAGCCCTTTAATAAAAAGGGAATGGTCGATAAATTTAAACAATTAGGGTTTCTCCGATAATCCTTGGGAACTTATTTTTTGCCATGGGCATTGAAATCGAACGAAAATTTCTTGTAAAGCAACTCCCCCCCGACCTTTCTCCCGGCCTTGTCATCTGCCAGGGCTATATGGTCAACCAGGAAGACCGGGTGGTTAGAATCCGAACAAAGGGAAACAAAGGATTTTTAACCATCAAGGGGAAAACCATCCATACACGGCGCCAGGAATTTGAATATGAAATTCCCCTGACCGACGCCCAGCAAATGCTGGACCTTTTCTGTGCCCCCCCCCTGGTGGAAAAAACCCGGTTTAAAATTGAATTCAAGGGATTTGAGTGGGTGATTGACCAATTCGCCGGAAAAAGTTTGGGATTGATTGTGGCGGAAATTGAATTGGAACACGAATCCCAAGCCTTTGAGACCCCTCCCTGGGCTGGCGAAGAAGTAAGCCATGACCCCCGCTATTATAATTCAAACCTCATCGAGCATCCCTATTCCACCTGGTAACCCCTATCCCTATAGAGAAACATAGGTCTTATTTAACCCAGGTTTTCTTTTTTACCAGGGCATAGGCGCTTACCATGAACAGGGCCATGCAAAGACTGATATGGCCAATATCCATCACATAAATCAGGGTATGGGAAAAATAGACCCCGGACAGGTTCTTGACCACCATGAGCCCGCCGGACACCACAAGACCAAGGAGAAGAGCCACCTTGATCCCCCCGGAAACCGTAACCTTGGAAACCCTATTTTTACTCATAATAAAATCCAGCACTCCATAAACACAGAGAGCAATGAGAATGGAGGCAAAGATATAATGCATGGCATGGGTGACATAAAACTGGGCAAGCCACCCAAGCCCTGGGATATCAGCAATATAATACCGCTTAAAAATCGGCATCTGGGCAAACCCGGTCAGGGCAATAAAAAAAAGCGTAATGCCATAAACAATTTTTCTAATTTTATGGTCAGAAGACATTAATCCTCCTCCTTTACCCGTTTGTAAAATTTTCCAAATGCCGCAGCTGCACCTGCAATGGGGGCAATGAGCATGGCCCGGGCAAGGTTGCTACCGTCTGCCATCATATTCTCGACCTCGTCCATGGCAGGTCGTCCCTTTCCCGTTTCAAGAATAAGTTGGTCAAAGGGAACCGGAGAGACATAAAGGGTATTGGTGCCGCCGTTTTCGGTTTCTCCGTAAATATACCCATGGGTTTCCTTTGCAAGGGCATGGGCCTTTTCAATCATCTTGGACCGGGGACCAATGGTTTGGACATTTTCAGGGCAAGCTTCAATACAAGCAGGGGTTTCTCCTCGTTCAAGTTTCTGGTAACACCGGTCACACTTGTACATGACACCGTTCCCGGCAAGGCTCGGCAGGATATCCAGGTAAAGCCCCACACCGGTCTGACGCTGGGGCACATCCCAGGGACAGACCGCATTGCACTTAGACCCGCCCAGGCAGATGTCGGCATCAATCCGGGAGAGCCCGTTGGGCTCCTGCTTGGCAGCACCCCAGGGACACAGCTTCACACAGGGGGGATTTTCACAATGCATACAGCGCCTGGGTATGTTCAGTTCCAGTTCTTCCCCGTTGACCATTGCCGTTGCCGGCTGGATAAAGAGCCAGTTATAGGGCGTCAACCGGTCTGTTTCATCTTGTTTATCCGACCAGTCCTGGACGGGCACCCGTTTGGGAAACATTTTGGGGAACGGTTTTTCAGGAGCCGGGTACTTTGCGGCATTGGCTTCCCGACAAGCATAAACGCATTCCTCGCACCCAATGCATTTGCTGATGTCAATGAGTGTCACCAGGGGCTCTGTCTCTTCTTTTGCCAAAGAGGCGGCGGCTTGCACCACAGGGTTTGCAACAGCCACGGATCCGACCGCCGTAAAAGAGCCTTTTAAAAATGCCCTTCTTGAAATTTTTGATCTCATATTGTTCTCTCCCTTAACCGAAAAATGAGTTTATGAAACATAATATTATCCTTGTTTCATAAACTCCTGAAAACTCATTTTATCATAGTTTTTGGTATGGATATACTTTAGAACCAGAAGCAATTGAGCGGCATCCAGATACCCGGGAATACTATTGATCTTTGTACCATCAGGCTCCAGAAACCACAGAGTGGGAAGCCCTTTGACCTTCCACTCATTGGAAAGCTCTTTGTGCTTATCGGTATTCACCTGGATACTGACAAAGTTTTTTGCAAGATATGCCAAAATTTTTTTATCTTTAAAGGTGGTCTGTTTAAGTTTTCTACAATAGGTGCACCAGGGGGCATGGAAATAAAGAAAGACCGACTTACTTCCCTTGGCAGCTGTGGCCATACCGGGTGTATAGTCTTGCCAGCCGATGGCAGTCCCTATCATCGCCAAATTTGTTTTCTCTGAAGTTTTAGCTGAAGCTTCCGATGCAACGGCAACTTGTATAACCGGCGCAGACGATTCTGATCTATTATAGATGATTCCCCCTGCAATTGCCAAAGCTATGAGGACCACCACCAGTACATTTTCTTTTTTCATTTAATATCCTTTGCCCATTTTCCTAGAAGAACATCACCAAAAATCTTCTTCCGATTCAGATTCAATCAAACATTATTAATCAATAATTAATCAATAATAATATTCAGCAAACATAGTGCCAATGAATGACCCATCACCAGACATGTCAGAAAAATAACAGTCTCATCCATTGCCAAGCCAATCTTTGCACCCATAAATTTATATTTTTTCCATCCCCGGGATTTCCCCTGCTCCCGCGGCGTGTTAACCATTTGTTAATATGACAGGTTTAATAATACCATACTTTCATCGAAGAAAAAAGAAAGTACCGCCCTGTGGCCAGGATTAAAGTCAGCGCTTCCGGCCAAATATTTCTCACAAAGGGAACAGAAAACTTTCACCGACTTTTCACGGTAATATTATATTTTTTCATACGCTTCCACACGGTAACCCTGGAAACTCCCAGATACTGTGCAGCCTTTGTCTGATTCCCATCTGCCTGCCTTAATGCATGGATCAGGGAATCCCTTGCGCTCTGCTTCACAACCACTGCTGTCCCTGGGAGCTCAAAAGGGGCAGCCTCAACCACTTGGTCCTCTTTTAATGGTTCCTCTTCTATGACCATGGCCTTTTGGGGTGAAGGCGAAAACAAGGCTCTCCGGTTCACCACCTTTTCAGGTAAATGTTCCGGCCGTACACTCTTCCCCTTTGCCAGGACGAATGCGTATTCCACGGCGTTTCTCAACTCCCGGATATTACCCGGCCAGGAATAGGAAACCATTGCCCGCATGGCTTCCGGGGTAAATCCCAAAATATTTTTCCCGGTTTTTTCAGCATGGATACTGATAAAATGCTGAATAATCAAGGTGATGTCATCCCTGCGAAGACGCAGGGCCGGGCAGGTCATGGGAAATACATTGATCCTGAAGAAAAGATCTTCTCTAAATTTTTCCTGTTCAATGAGGCTTTCAAGATTTTTGTTGGTGGCAGTAATGATCCGCACATCAATGGGGATGGATTTGTTTTCCCCCACCCGCTGGATCATTCTCTCTTCCAATACCCGCAAAAGCTTGACCTGTACCGACAAAGGGATATCCCCTATCTCATCTAAAAAAAGGGTACCGGTATGGGCCGCCTCAAACCGTCCTACCCGGTCAACATCGGCACCGGTATAGGCACCCTTTACATGGCCGAACAATTCACTTTCCAGGATGCTTTCACTCAAGGCTGCGCAATTGACCTTGATAAAGGGCTTATCTGCCCTGTTTCCGATTTCGTGGAGGGCCTTGGCCACCATTTCCTTGCCGGTTCCACTTTCACCCAGGATCATCACCGGGGTGTCCAGGGATGCCACGCTTTCAATGTGCTCAAAAAGATTCTGCATGACCGGGGTCCGGCCAACGATGCCGTGGAATCCATCATCAATGTGGTAAATGCGCCGGATGGACGCCAACTCATTCTTATAACCGATATTTTCCGATATATCCTTGAGAGTTTCCACTGCCCCCACGATTTCTCCCTTGTCGTCAACGAGAACGGTGGCTGTTTTGACAATAGGGATGGCCCTGTTGTTGGCCGCGGTGATCACACATTTTTTATCCCGGATAAGACCTGCGGAAAAAAGACCGCACCACTGCTTGCCCTCCCCCTGGCCAATAAGTTTACATCCCGTACAATTGAGCAGTCTGCAGGATTGGCCCTTAAGTTCCTCTTCCGAATACCCTGTCATCAGTTGGGCAGAATGATTCGCCGCGATAAAATTCCCCTTGGCATCCACAATAATGATCCCGTCCTGGGCGGAGTCAATGATAGGCCGCCAATGCTTTCCAATATCCATCCTCATTCCCCTTAATTAACATAGTTAACGAATAAGTTAATACATATTAACACATTGGCAACACCCAATCCAATTTGGCCCCCTGAAAAAATGTTGCAAATACATAAAATTTACTTTAAAATAAAGGCAGTTGAATTGATATTCTCTTTATTCTTTTTCCCCCTGGCACATCCTTTGCTATCTATTTGCATACCTTTACGGGCAATAGGCAAAGAATAGAAACAAACCCGGCGTATGATCCGGGACCTAAAAATAAAAGCAAACATCATAACCATTAATTTAGGAGTCAAAATGAAATCCAAATTTAAAACACTGATCCTGGCCATGGCTGTAGGCCTTGTGATCCTGGCAGGAACCTTCTCGGCTAGTGCCCAGGATGCCAAAGAACCCTGGATGTATGATGAGATCGTGGATGCTGCGTTTGTAATATCAAAGGTAAGTGTTCCCATGGCAAAAAATGTCATGATCATCGATGCCAGACCTTACCAGGTTAAATTTACCAAGGGCCATATCCCCGGAGCCGTCAGTATTCCGTTTTCTAAGTTTGACAAAAAAATAGACTTGTTGCCCAAGGACAAATCCACCCTGCTCATCTATTATTGCGGCGGTCTTAAATGCAAACTGAGCCATAAATCTGCCAAAAAAGCCAAGGCCTTAGGCTTCACCAATGTCAAAGTTTTTGCCAAGGGATATCCCGAATGGAAAAAACAAAAAGGTGCCTATGCCGCAATAACAGCAGAACAGGTGGCGTTTCAAATTGCTGCCAACGATACCCTGATTGTGGATGCCAGGCCCCAGAAACCAACATATGACCAGGGCCATATCCCCTCGGCCATCAATATTCCCTTTTCCCAGTTTGATGCCTTAAAGGGAAAACTGCCCAGGGAACTTTCCACCCCCATTATTTTCTATTGCGGCGGCCTTAAATGCAAGTTGAGCCATAAATCTGCTGCCAGGGCCATTGTCATGGGCTATAAAAATGTTTCTGTTTTTGAGGAAGGCTACCCCGCCTGGAAGAAACAATTTGGTGCCGGCAGTGCCGGTGTTGCCGTCAAAGCTGGAGAAGTGGAAGGTTCCATTGATCTTGAACGGTTTAAAAAAGTTGTGACAACCACGCCTGAAGCCTTCACCCTGATAGATGTCCGGGATGCAGATGAATTTTCCAAGGGCCATTTAAAAACCGCCACAAACATTCCCGTTGAAAAATTAGAACCCAAAATAAAAGACCTGCCTTCAGACAAACCCGTGGTATTTTTATGCTCCACCGGTGCCAGAAGCGGTGAAGCTTACTACATGGCCAAAGAAGTCAGATCCGATCTGGAAACCTACTATGTGGAAGCTGAAATTGATTTTAAACGAGATGGGACCTTTACACTCAAAAAAAACTAATTATTAATAAATAACAAGGAGATATAACATGTTTAAAAAAGTATTCATCACCGGTATTCTCATTTTGTTCACACTGGGATCTTTATCCGCCGCCTTTGCCGCAGAAGGCCCTGGTGGCAACAAAAGAAAAGGCAAATATACCTATCGGAAAGTGGTAAAAGCCTGTTTCGAAAGGGGAGCGGTTGATTCTGCCTCTCCCAAGGTCAGCCCGGCTGACAAAAAACAGGCGGAATGGAAAGCCATTTTTGAGGGTAAAAACTTTGGCGAATTTGGCTGCGACCAGGAATGGGCGGACATAAGCGACGCAGATGCTCTGGATATTTATTCCTATTTTTACAATTTTGCAGCAGACTCTCCCACCCCTGCTACCTGCAAATAATCTTGTTTCCGGGGAGGGGGTCACCCCCATCCCCGGACGCTTGTACACTCAAACTTGGAGGTATAATGGGAAAAACAAAAACCAGCTGCGGGAAACAAAGACCCAAGACAACACTATTGCTGATATTTGCAGCCCTGATATTTATGACAGGGATCTTACCCGGGGCCATTGCCTCCCAGCAAGTTTCAGGTGCGGATGAGGCCCTGGGGATCAAACTGGCCAAACAAGCAGTCCGGTCCGACAAACACTGGACTACCACAGATCATTCAAAAATGGAAATCCTGAAGCAAAATTTCACCTCGGGAGACCAAATTACCCAGGCCTGCCTTTCCTGCCACACAGATGCGTCCATGCAGTTTGAAGAAACCATCCACTGGACCTGGAAAGTCCCTTCGGAAAAGGAAGGAGTCATGAACGGCAAGGCAGGACACGCCATTAACAACTTTTGTATTTCCGGAAATGCCATGGAAGACAAGGGATGTCTCAGCTGTCATGCGGGCTGGAACGGCACCCAAGGGGAAGTCAATTGCCTGGCCTGCCACGGCAAAGAAAAATTCAATTATAAAGAAGCCTTTGAGGATCTGAAAGCCTTTGAAGGGGATGATGACCCAGACACCCTTGAAATCGTCAAGGAAGTCCAGGAAGAGGTTAAGAATGCCGTCCACCAGATCACCATGCCCCAGCGGGAAAACTGCGGGGAATGCCATTTTAAAGGCGGCGGTGGGGATGGGGTTAAACACGGGGATCTGGATACCTCCCTTGCCAAACCCAACAAGATGCTGGATGTTCACATGGCAGCCGAAGGAGCAGACTTTACCTGTACAAGGTGCCACACAACGGTGAAACACAATATTGCAGGACGCCTTTACACCCGTCCTGCGGCAGCGGAACGTACGAGTCTTATTGAAGATGACATGGCCACAAAAATCACCTGTGAATCCTGCCACAGCAACCTGCCCCATAAAACCGCTTCAAAAATGAACGACCATACAGACAAAGTGGCCTGCCAATCCTGTCATATCCCTGAATTTGCCAGGGTCAATCCCACCAAAATGTGGTGGGACTGGACCAAGGCCGGTGACCTCAAAGACGGAAAACCCTATGTGGTAAAAGGGGAATTCGGCAAGCCCACCTATAAATCCATTAAAGGGGAATTTAGATGGGAAAAAAATGTTCAGCCTGAATATTTCTGGTACAATGGATCATTTGCCAATACCACGATAAAAGAGAAGATTGACCCCTCGGGCATTGTTGAAGTCAGCCATCCCCTGGGCGATAAGAATGATCCAGATGCACGGATTCATCCCTTTAAAATCCACAGGGGAAAACAGCCCTATGACAAAATTAACCAGCAGATGGTAGCCCCGTTGCTATCGGGTCCCAAGGGATTCTGGACCACCTTTGACATGAACGATGCCATTATAAGGGGCAATAAAACTTTGGATGTGCCCTATTCTGGTGAATTTGACTATGTGGAAACCACCTATGCCTTTCCCATCACCCATATGGTGGCCCCTAGAGAAAATGCTTTAAGCTGCAACGAATGCCACATCCGGGAAAATTCCCGACTGGCCAGTATCACCGGTATTTATCTGCCCGGACGGGACCGCTCCAATTTCATCGACACCTTAGGGATAATTGCCGTGCTGGCCGCCCTTGCCGGAGTGATGCTCCATGGTCTTGGCCGATTTTTCACCCGGAACGGAAAGGAGGAGTAGGATATGGTGGTTAAAACAATAAAAAAAGTATATTTGTACACACGGTTTGAACGCATCTGGCACTGGCTCCAGGGATTGATGATCATTGTCCTCATGGTCACAGGATTTGAGGTCCACGGCACCTTTAAACTCATGGGATTTCAGACAGCCGTGACTGTTCACAATTTTGTGGGGCTTGCCTGGCTCGTCCTGTTTGCCTTCTTTGTGTTCTGGCTCTTGACCACCGGGGAATGGAAACAATATATCCCCACAACCAAAAAGCTCTTTGTTGTTATCTTTTACTATGCCTTCGGGATTTTCAAGGGCCATGAACACCCGGTGCAAAAGTCCAAAGGCGCCAAGCACAATCCCTTGCAAAGATTGGCATACCTGGGTATTTCCGCCATGCTGCTGCCCCTGCAAATGACAACCGGTCTTGTCTACTATCTGTATAATTTTATGCCCGGAAGCATCTCTCTGTCGATCCTGGCAGTGGTACATACCCTGGTCGCATTTCTCCTGGTGAATTTTCTGATCATTCACGTGTACATGACAACCACGGGCCATTCTTTGTTCAGCCATATTGCAGGCATGATCTCGGGGTGGGAAGAAATTTATGAAACCACCCACATCCAGGAATGGGAAAACAAGGCCACGAAAAAAAATTAGTTTAAAATAATAGAACCATTATTACCTCCCGGGGGCAGGCATCGGGGCCCCCGGTTTTATTATCTTCCACTTTTTTTTTACGCAGTTCTTATTATGTTTTTTATATAAGAAGGGAGAATCGTATATACGTCTTTAGGTGTTTTTAAGCTTTTTCGGTTATCAATCAGCCGTGCTGGATCGCTCTCTTGTGCACTGATAATAAACGGATCAGGTTTACGGGTTAAGGTATTTTCCTGTTCATCCGTGAAGGGAACCACAAAAGGTCCTTTGCTGTCCAGCACATATGCCATTTGTCCATTTCGCAAAAACAAAATGCTGCCGGGTGGGTAGATGCCGATGCTTTTTACAAATGAATGAAGGATATATTGAAGCATTTTGTCTTTTTTTGCATAGGTTCTAAAGAGTTTTGTCACGACACTGATTGGGCTAATCGCTTCTTTGTAACATCTTTTGGATGTCATGGCATCATAGATATCCGCTAGTTTACAAATCCTTACATAAAGGGGAATCTGGGTATGCTTTATATCAAGAGGATAACAGTTCTCTTCTCCCTCATATAAAGAAGCATGGTGGTAATAAATAATATTTTTAATCGCTGAACTTTTTATTCGATTTTTTTCAAGGAGTTGTGCACCATATTCATAGGAATGCTTTTGGACTTCAGTAAACTCTTCTTTTGTTAAACCGCTCTGTTTATTTAAAATGTCATCGCTAACCATAACCTTTCCAAGATCATGGAGAAAAAAACCAAGAGAAATATCCCTGAGCTCATCCGGATAATAACAGTAAAAAAAATTTTGTTGGGGTTCACTCTTTCGTTCAAACGGGGTGTAATGATCAGACCTGTTATCCCTAAGAAGGTCTGAAACTGTATTTGAAAAATAGGTATTAAACCTGTTCAAAACAGCGGTTCCTATGGCACAGACATTGATTGAATGGTTATACAGATAATCGTCATAGGAAAATATTTCCTGGGTCAGATAGGAAAAGGGGTTATCCCCAATTGTCAAAAATTCAATGAGGACAGAAACATTCGCTTCGACTTCATCAAAATCAAATTGCCCCCCCGTCGCTTTTATTTCCGCTATAACCTTTTTAATACTCTTTTTTGCTTCGTTGTATTTCAAAGAGGCCTGTTTTTTAATTTCTTCAATTTCAACCAGCTTCATTTCAATTTCATTGGTTGCGATATCTGGAAAAATAGAATCGCCTGTTTGGGAATCAACAGCCGGGATACTCTCCAACTCATCTGAATTGATCGTGACTAAATTACCATGGCCATCCAATAGACAGCCATCTAAAGCGGTATCAATGGAGACCGAGTATAGGCCGGCCTCTCTTAAAATTTCAAGGGTTCTTACTTTTTCAACAAGAACATCCCTGGCCAGGAGCAAAACACCATTTGGGCTGTATACATCCACGCCAGTCTTAACTTTACCATGAGCTGCAACAATGTCTATGAGGTTATCAATAGATATTTTTGTATTCATTCCCAGCACCTTTAAATACTTCATGGTTGACGTATTTTTTATTCTTAAGCACTTAATAGAGAAAAAAGAATTTTGCAATAGGTAAAAGCACTTAATTTTCAATGGGTGAACTAATCATTATGACGCCTATAGCGAACTTTTATAGAGAGCCTGGTATAACAGACAGATATAAAAAAATAGCGAATGGATAGGGGGCAATTGATTTGCTTGACAAAACCCGGTAAATCAGATTATTCAATATCTGATGTTTATTAAGGGGTATCGTTAATAGTTGATTTTGGAAACAAATTAAATCATGATACACCGATTGCATGTTTCCATTAAGGACAAGTTGTTTTTACTTATTTATTGGCTGTTAATCGCCCCCATAATTTAAAACGAAAAATAAAATGAAGGTAATTAGACTCATCCTTGTCGAATTGATACCATTCCCAATTGTTATAAATACCTATTGCATCAAATGTTAATTAACGTTAATTAAATTAAAGAATGAAAGAACTCATATACAGAATAATATTTAAAAAATTGTATTCAAAAAATACCAATGATTTTATTGAATATATTTCCAGCGAATTTAATTTTTCAAAAAAAAAAGCTGAGCTGATATTAAAGTCACCCCCTGCCGTTTTATGTGAAAATCCCTCTAAAAATATTATAAAAACAGCTTTGAAAAACCTTGAGGCTCTGGGTGCGAGGGTGTCCGTCCACAGGGTGATCAAAGATAAAAGACTCTCTTTTTATATCGACCAATGGCAGCTGAAATGGATTTCAAAATTATTAAACATGACCCTCCGGGCCGGCGTCGATTCAGCCCTCCTGTATATAATTGTCTTGCCTAAAAACAAAGGCGAGGAGTTGATTCCTTTGACAGGAAAAGAAAATGATCTCGAAAAAGAATTCCGAGAAAGTGATTCAGTCTATGCCATTGATGACAATAAAATTTTATTTCTTGGATTCACAACAGATGAGAACGGCATAGAGATAGTGATTCCAAAAATATCAAAAAATATCAAAAACATTGTCCAGAAAGATGTTATCATCAGGATCGGTCACGCCATTTTCCCAAGGGACGGGTATTCTTTTTATGAATTGATTCATGTTATTCAAAAAAAACTTGATGCCTATGCCACCCCCAAAAAAGGATTAGAGCTGCTTTCTTTGGACAAAAAATCGCAGGAAAAATCAAAATTCAACCATAACAACCTTCCGATAAAAAACAGCAGTTACAGCAATATTTTTAATGACGCCCGGGGATCGCTCTTCAGTAAATTAATCACAATGGACCTGGAATTATTATGGGACGGGCTGCACGAGCTTTCCCTTGCCGATCAGACACGCTTTTGTTTAAGACTTCCCTATAATGTTCCTCTGACAAACATACTGGCAGAAAAAATAAAAAATAAGACACCTTCTAAAAAAAAAGGGATTGATGTTAAAAAGTGGATAGAAAATCTTATCCCCACAATGGATTTTGAAAAAAACCTGACTGAAAGGAAAAAAAAACAAGCAGCTGTCATTGCAAAAATAAACAGGCTTGAATCTCTTTCGACGATTCCCTCAGTCGCTATGCAGATTTATAATGTTGCCATAGATCCGAAATCTGGAATTGATGACATTCAAGAGATCATACAACTGGATCAGGTTATGACCTTAAAAATCCTCAAACTGGTAAACTCTTCGTTCTACGGTTTGTCCCAGAGAATCAATTCAGTGAAGGAAGCGGTCATCATTCTTGGGACGGATGAGATAACAAATATGGCGTTTGGTTTGAGCCTTTCTGCCTCTTTTAAAGGACCCGGTTTAGAGGGATTGATTGAACCTAAAACACTTTGGAGACATTCGGTTGAAACAGCTTTGATTGGCAAATATCTTTGCCGCGAAAAGAAAGCTCTTGCAGACCAAGGAATTTTTGCCGCCTGTATTCTCCATGATTTTGGCAAACTGTTTTTGATTGAAAATTTCCCAGATAAATATCGAAAAATTTTTGAACTCTCCAGAGAAATGCAGTTGCCAATATATGACCTTGAAGAAGAGGTCTTTGGATATAACCATGGTGTTATAAGCGGCATTATTGCCAGAAAATGGAATTTACCTGAATCCCTGATCCAGGCGATATCCTTCCATCATCATCCTTCATCGTCGGAAAGTCATGCTGATTTGGCCGCCATTATCGGTTTTGCAAATTACCTTTGCAGTATTGATGACCAAAAGCATTCGTCCAAAATAACGCTTCTGTTAAAAGACCACCTGGATATCCTGGAATCCGTATTTGATGATTTTACGATTAATTCCATTGAACGAGAGGTGGAAAACTCAAAAACTATTATCCAAGATAATAAAGCAATTTTTTCTTTATTATCTTGACATAGATAAGGCTATCATGGCAGACAATATATACAAACTAAACCCGCTGAACCCAACTCATCCTGAATTATTCAGGAAAAATTTTCTTTCCCTCCAAAAAAAATATGAAGAAAAAATAGATGAGTTATCAATATTAAAGGAGATGGTTGAGTCAATGAAATCAATTGACTTAACGGATCCTGATTTGGTCTGGCGTCAACAGCTCGACTGCCTGATTAAATACAAGAATCTATCCGGAGCGGTTTTTTATTTGTTTAAAGATTTTCAAAACAAAAAAGAAAACTATATATCCGCAAGTTTTGATACGGGCATCAACTATTCCTTTCTAAAAAATTCCAAACTCTTAAAAAAAATTATCAACGAGAAAAAAAATATCCTCATCGATAATCTTGAGGAGTGGGAGGATTGTATTCAACTTACCGGGTCTCTGTACGCACTGCCGGTTGTTTCAGGGGATGAATTCCATGGTGCGCTTATTTTGTTCAACGATAAAAAATACGGTTTTAAGAATGAAGATCGTTTTTTTTACGCCATCGTCCGGGATCATTTAATGAATACCATCACATTCAGAAGATTTTATTCTGACAAAATAAAGGAAGAAAAACATATTTTCCAGTTTTCCAGGTTTTTTTCCAAAGATGTTGTCAAAACAATATTAAAAAGCGGCAGCCCAAAGCTAGGAGGAGAAAAAAAAAGAGCTTGCGTGATTTTTGCAGACTTAGAAGGCTTCACCTCTCTTTCCGAGAAGACCACACCAGAAGAGGTTGTTGAGATCTTAAATTATTTTTTTTCTTCGATGATTCCAATTGTTTTCAAAAATAAGGGAACCCTTGATAAACTTATGGGGGATTGCATCATGGCTATTTTCGGAGCACCTATTGATGATAGGAGATGCAGTTTTCAGGCGGTCACAACAACGCTTCAGATGTTTGAAGCGTTTCACGTGTTTAAACAGGAGATAGGCGAAAGGTACCGTCATTTAAAAATGAGTGTCGGCATAAATTCAGGAGATTTAATTGCCGGATTCCTGGGCTCAGAAAATCACATGAACTATACCGTCATAGGAGATACCGTAAACTCCTCCCAGAGACTTCAATCCATTGCAAACGGCAACCAGATATACCTCTCAAAAACAGTATATAATGACATAGAACCGGATATTGAGCAGTTTAAAAACATTCAAAGTATTAAATCCCTCGGAAGATTAAAAGTAAAAGGCAAAAAAAAATTTTTAGATGTCTACAGAATCATTCCGGAAATTTGTTGACACTCAATTTACGTTTGATGTGATGCTAACTAAATTTGTATATAGCGGTATTTCACGATGTTTTCAATAAAGGATAGGGAATATGAAAAATCAGGAAGGCACTCAGGAGACTGTAACCTTTGGAAAAGATATCACCTTTGATATTTTAAACTCTGATATAAAAGTACCGCCCATGCCTACCAATGGTTCAAAGCTCATGTCAATGGCCCAGGAACCATTAAAAAATATCGATATTTCAGAATTTTGCAAATTGATTGAACCGGATCCAGGCCTTTTTTCAATGGTTTTACAACTGGCAAATTCTCCTTTTTACAGGGGAGTAGATGAAATTGTCAGCCTGCGCAGTGCCATTACGAGAATTGGTCTCGAGGAGGCCATTAATTCTGTTAATCTTTATTTTTTACAAAGATTTCTTCCAAATTTATCTGAGCTCCATGGCTTTTCCGCAAAAGATTACTGGGCGTTCTCCTGGGCTTGCGCAATGGCAGGCAGACGACTCGGGCACCCAAATCTAACGACAAATACCCTGCCGGGAGAACTCTATATCACAGGACTGCTTCATGGTATTGGAAAATTGATTCTGGCCATTCATCATTCCAGGGAATTTTTTATGTGCATCGAAAAGGCCAGAACACATAAACTGCCGTTGCACACCGTATTTCTCGATGAATTGGGCACCACAGACAATATGATTGCAGCAAAGCTAATGACTGCCTGGAACCTGCCTTCCCGAATTTGCAATGCTGTCGAGTTTTATCAGGACCCAGGCGCCGCCCCAAAAGAATATAGAGAAATAGCCGGATTGACCCAATTGGCTTACAAAATTGCCGCAATTTCACAAATTGGCAGCAATGGGGACGGGATCCTTATGGATCTTGAATCCACTTGGATTTTAGGACAAGCAGACAGTCCACTGGCAAAAAAAGAGTTCCAGCAAGGGATTGTTAAAGAAATACTGACCACACTGGGGGAAAAATCGGAAAGCATAACCGGTGTGTCTCCCCCAGGGGAAAAAACGCCTTCCAAGCCGAAACCTTCTCCGGACCGCCAGTCCCATCCTGCCGCATTAAACAATAGGGGCTCAAACGTCCCCAAAAATGGAATAACAAGATGGATTAAGTCGTTATTCCATTCCAAATAACGACTTCAGGAAATTAAATGGTCGGGATGAGAGGATTTGAACCTCCGACCCCAGCGTCCCGAACGCTGTGCTCTACCAGACTGAGCCACATCCCGACTGTAAGACGTTATTAGATATATTATAATTATGTGAAAGTCAATTTAGAAAATATTTTCTTTTATGATGGTGGCTTCCCTTCCAGGTCCCACGGACACAATTTTTATGGGGACATTTGCCAGCGCTACCACCCTGTCCAGGTATTTCTTCCCATTTTCCGGCAAATCCTTATATTCAGTTGTCGTAGATGTGTCCTGTTTCCACCCCGGATGGGTTTCATACACGGGGGTACACTGTTCTAAAATTTTGATTTCCGGTGGGAAATCATGAATAATTTCTCCCTGGTACTCATAGCCGGTACAAATTTTTATTTCATCCAGATCGTCCAAAACATCCAGCTTGGTAATGGCAAGTCCGGTAAGGCTGTTCAAACGGACGGCATTCCTTAGGACAACCATGTCCAGCCAGCCGCATCTTCTTTTCCGTCCAGTGGTGGCACCAAATTCCGATCCGGTTTTTTGTATTTTGTCGCCGATTTCATCAAAAAGCTCAGTGGGAAAAGGACCGGCTCCTACCCGCGTGGTATAAGCTTTTACAATACCAATTATTTCATTCAGGTTCCCCGGGCCGACACCAGATCCATTTGCTGCATTTCCTGCTACGGTTGAAGAAGAGGTAACAAAGGGATAGGTCCCATGCTCAATGTCCAGGTGGGTTCCCTGGGCCCCTTCAAACAAAATTGTTTTGCCAGCATTAATCCCCTCATACAATGCAACCGATACATCGTCAATATAGGGAAGAAGCCGGTCTCTGATCTTAAGGATCTGGTCAATAACCAGATCCAGGTCAATGGTATCGACCTTAAAATAATGTTTCAGGTAAAAGTTCTTTTCTTCCAGAATGATTGCGACTCTTTCTTTAAAAAGGTCCAAATCCAGAAGGTCGCAGAACCGGATACCCCGCCGGGTGGCCTTATCCTCATAGCAGGGGCCTATTCCCCGGCCCGTGGTACCGATTTTATTTTTTCCTTTTTTTTCTTCCCGGGCTTTGTCTATTTCCTGGTGATAGGGCATGATGATATGTGCCCGGTTGCTTACTTTGAGCATTTCCGGAGAAACATCAATATTATTTGCGATCAAATAATCAATTTCATCCAGCAGGACAAAGGGATCCACCACCACGCCATTTCCGATAAAACATTTTTTTTGCTGGATAATGCCGGAAGGGATGAGATGACTGATGATTTCCTTTCCATTCACAACCATGGTATGACCGGCGTTGTTGCCACCCTGAAATCTGACAACATAATCTGCATGTTCGCTCAGCAGGTCCACTATTTTCCCTTTACCTTCATCTCCCCATTGGGTTCCCACAACTACTGTATTTGCCACTATTTACTCCTTTTATTCATAAAAAAATTTTTTATGATTTGTCTTGTCTCGTCTTCACACACCCCGGACTTAATCTCAGGGCGGTGATTTAATCGATGATCAGATGCCATAGCATATAAGGAGAGCACAGCCCCCCATTTGGGATCAGATGCCCCGAATACAACTCGCTTTATTCTCGCATGGATAATAGCGCCCATACACATGATACAAGGTTCAATGGTCACATACAAAGTTGTCTGTGTCAGCCGGTAGTTGTTTAGCCTTTTTGATGCCATTCGCAGGGCATTGATTTCAGCATGGCTTGTGGGGTCGTTGGTTGAAATGGGCCGGTTAAAACCCTGCCCAATCACCTGGTGATGTTCATCCACAATGACAGCTCCCACTGGAACCTCATCCATCTCTTCTGCTTTTTGCGCCTCCTCTAAAGCAAGCATCATGTAAAATTCATCATTCATATTCCAACCTATACTTATATAAGTCTTTTTTCCCGAGGTCAAATAATTTTCAAAATTCAAGGTTTCCCCGATTAAATTTCATGGGATAAATTGATCTCTGTTTATAATCCTTTGAAATTTGGCATATTTTTTTTTTGAATGCAAACAAAATAAGGCAATAAATCCATGAAAATCATCAGATCCTGCATTAACCGAAAAACCGTCATAAATCAAAAACAAAAAACATTGGCACCCTCTTTAGAACCATGAACAAAAAACGACGAACAATTGGGGAACCCAGGGATATGTGGATAAAATGTTCCGAATGGAGTTCTGTTAATCTTGATATCAAAAATCGGTGTTTTTGAGCAATATTCAAGTAATTAGATGTGTGTGTTTATATTTTTTTAAACTAATGCCCGGCAACAGCACCATAATTTAAACAGTTACAAACAATAAAACTTGAAATCCTTGAACAACCCTGGTATATACTCTGGGTTGTTTGCGCGCCTGTAGCTCAGCTGGATAGAGTACCTGACTACGAATCAGGGGGTCGGCGGTTCGAATCTGTCCAGGCGCACCACCAACGATAAGGGTCTTCGGCTTAAGCCACTGACCCTTTTCATTTTTTCTCCTTTTCATCTATCTTTAGATTTAAGCATTTTTTTTCAACCCACGTTAAATAGATACAAAAATTGTCACCCATAGAGCTTTTTTTTATACTTTCAAGCATCTGCTGATATTGGATGAACACGTCAAAAAAAACGGCTGGGTAAGGCCTCGGTAAAATTTTGACATATGGTATGTTTTTTGCTTAATCCATAATTAATTCAATAATGGAGGTTTTATGAATGCAAAAAATGTAATCTTGTTTTTAATTGTGATCCTGGCAATCGTTGGAGGTCTTTATTTAATTCAGGATAAAAAACAAAACAATGAACTGACCGCCCACAATATGCAAAGGTTCAAACAAATCACAAAGATTGCAGAAAAAAGCAGTCATGCTGGTTTGCTTGAAATGGCTTCTGCGCTAAATAAATTCCATCAAATAAAGGGACATTATCCGGACAAGCTTATGGGCCTTTATCCTGAATTCATCCCGGATAAATCTTTTATTTCAACCCTTAAATGGAAATACTCTCCTGAAAACGGAAGTTATCTTTTGCAAAAGAATGTGGAGGGTGAACAAAGATTCTCCTCAATAGGGCCTAACCTGAAATTAAAAACAGGGAACCCTAAAAATCGGATTGTTTCTGCTAATGCCCCTCAAAATAAACAATTTTTAAAAAAAACAGACACTCCTAAACACCCAAAAATAAAACTTGATATCAAAAACAAAGCGACACTCGATGACTTGAAAAGGGTGGTATCATCAAAAAAAATAAAACCGGTTGGGAATTTGAAAATAAATAATAAAATTAAAACTTCCAAGCCAAAGCAATCCTTGAGCAGTTTTAAAAAAGATCTGGGTAGAGATGAAAAATTTCTGCTTTCATTTGATGATACTCGGTTCTACATTTGGAAAGGCAAAAATGGCTTTATCGGATTTAGTGACACTCAATATCCGGATGAAAAAGAATTTTCTATATACCGGGACAAAGGTTGGTTTGAGTACACTGATTACCAGAATTCCAGTATTAAAGATTAGGTAGGAATAAATGAGAAAAGGTAGGATCAAATGAATTTATTTAAAGGAAACATAAAAACCTCCTTAAAAGATACAAGCGGATTTACATTCGTTGAATTGATGATAATCATCGCTATAATTAGTGTGTTGGCATCAATTGCCATGTTTAACTATATGCCCATGAGGGCAAAGGCTATGGATTCTGCAGCCATGTCAGATGCCCGTAATCTAGTGAATAGTATCACGAATGCAGCCATGAGCAATGAAGACATTGACTATACTAAGATTAATACAGGCGGAGCTGTCGGAGGGATGGATTCGGCAGGAAATCCGAGAAGTCCGATTTTTGTATTATCTCAGGGTGTTGCAGCATCAATTGTTGGAGATAGCAATCAGGGGGCCAGTGGTAATGCGACACTTTTTTTTGCAACCATTTATCATACGGGTGGAACCTCTGATCCGGCAAGTGCAAGCGGCAGAAAAGAATATTCCTGTATTGTTGACGAAATTGCTGGAACCACTATGGTGACAGGTTTTTAACTATGGTTTAAAAATACAATAAGGCTGTCAACCATGATGGGAAAACTTTAAATATGACAAAACTCCTTTTTTTATTAGGCAAGACAAACTTTTTTTCATCAATCCCTTGAAAAAGAGTTTCATGATGTTTATCCTTTAATACACGAACAAAGACTTTGCTTCCATAATAAAGCAAAGGTGTTCATTGAAGGTTTTAACTACACTATTATAAAGGAGCCAGAATATGAAAGATAGAGCACTGAGAAGGCACCAGACAACAAAAGCTAAAAATAGAGTTGAAAAGACTTATAATAGTTGCATTGAAGAACTCTCCAGCGCAGACCGGGAAGATGTTGAAGGTAAGGTTGAGAAACTAAAAAAAGTCTGTGCATCCCCCTATTCCGAGGAACATGACAGGAGTTTGGGGCATAAGACCCTTCAGGAACGCAAACACGATATCACCATGAGAGAACAAACACGCTAAAGCTGATAATTAATAACGCCCCGGAACCATTTGAACTCCGGGGCGTTTTTTTTATGTTCGTATCCTTGGGAAAATTAAAACAACTGGCAAATCAGGTAATAAATCAGGGGGAGAAAGATTGCCGGAAGCATATTGCCCACCTTTATCTTTTTTTCCCGGAGCATATTCAGGCCCAGGGCCAGGATCAAAAGACCGCCCGTACCTGACATCTGGCTAACCACAGCAGGTATCAGCAATGGTTTTAATACCCCTGCCATTAAGGTAATTCCCCCCTGGTAGATCAGAACCGGCACAGCGGAAAACATCACCCCAATCCCTAAGGAAGAGGTCAGAATAATCCCGGAGATCCCATCCAGGCAGGCCTTGGCAAAAAGGGTGTCGTGGTTTCCGGTGAGTCCGCTTTCAAGGGAGCCCACAATGGCCATGGATCCCACACAATACAATAAAGCGGCCGTGACAAAACCGGTTGAAAACCCTTTGGAATTTTTGAATAATTTTGTTTCCAAAAAATTACCCAATTTGTCCAGGTAGGATTCAATACCGATGAACTCGCCCAGAACAGAACCAACAGCCAAACTGATTATAATAATAAGAAGATCATCGCACCCAAGCGCACTTTTGATCCCCACCAAAATAACGGCAAGCCCGATGGCCTGCATCACGGTTTGATTATATTTTTCAGGAATCCCGTTTTTAAACAAAATTCCCACAAGACTGCCGCAGATAATGGCCAAGCAGTTGACAAGGGTTCCCAGCACGTTGATTCAGGCTCCGTTTAAAAGATTGGGCAATTTAAAAAAAAGTAGCGTGGATGTAATCAACCCCGTTTTTAAACAAGCGGACACCGACTGTCAACCCCTTCTCCATTGTCTCTCCCCGGCGTTTTCGTTGTTCTTTTTCCCGGGTCCAGTCCGGATGATTTGTAAAATGATTATAGCCTTCCGGATGGGGCATGAGCCCGAAGATTCGACCGGTCGGATCACAGATGCCGGCAATATCTTCCATGGACCCATTGGGATTTAAGGGAAAAGTGCCCTTTGCAAGCGCTCCTTTGCTGTCGGCATATTGGAAAACCACCTGGTTATTGGCGAGAAGTTGCGCAATCACCTTTGGATCTGCAATCACCTTGCCCTCCCCGTGGCGAATGGGATAATCGGCCAGATCAATTCCTCGGGAAAAGACACAGGGGCTCTCTTCATTGCCGGCCAGATGAACCCATTGATCCCGAAAATTTCCGCAGTCATTAAAGGTAATGGCGACGGACCGCTTGGTATAGTCTCCCCCAAGACCCGGCAAAAGACCAAGGTTTACAAGGGCCTGGAATCCGTTACAGATCCCGACAACCAATTTTCCTTCTCGAACGAACGAGAGCAAATCAGCGCCAATATGGTTTTTAAGTTTCAATGCCTGGATCACACCGGCACCATGGTCATCCCCCCAGGAGAATCCACCGCCAAGGGCAAGGATATGATAATCTGATAATTTTTCCTTGCCGGAAACCAGTGAATTGATATGGACCCTATGGGACTCAGCTCCGGCCAGTTCAAAGGCCAAAGCAGTTTCAGTATCGCAATTCAAGCCAAAACCGGTTAAAATAAGCGCTTTAACCTTTTTCATATATAATCTCCAAAGGTCTTGTTAAATGCCGCACCAAGGGCATCACAAGACAGATTAACAAGGGATTTTTTATCCTGGCCGTCTATTTTTAAACAGGTATGATTGTCTGTGACAATCCCCACACAACTGACAGGAAGTCCTTTACACAATTTTTCAAATACAGATTTGTTTTCAGGCGCTACCGTTAGAACAAACCGCCCGGCAGACTCTGAGAACAGGAGGATCTCATCTGTTAGATCCTTTTTGGAATCATTGGCGAGGGGAAAACCGGCCAGATCAATCTCCATACCAAGTCCCCCGGCCATTGCCATAAGGCCCAAATGCACCCCAAGCCCCCCCCTTGCCACGGCATGGCAGGAAGCGACAAGCTCTCGATCAATGGATTTTTCCAAAACTTTATAGCAAATTTTATTGGCATCAAAATCTACTATGGGGATGTTTTTTCCGGTTTTGCCGAATAAATCGTAATATTCAGATGCGCCCAACTCATTTTTTGTTGCCCCCATGACATAGACAAAATCGCCGGTCACCTTGGGGTCCATGGTCACACATTTTGAGATATCATCCAAAACTGAAGTGGCTGAAAACTGAACCGTCTCAAGGGCAGACACCTTGACCCGTTCACCAAATTGCCCCTCAAGGTGGCCATCCACATACATGCTGTCCTTGCCCGAAAGCAAGGGAATTTTATAGGCCATACAGGTATCTTTCAGGGCCCAACAGGCCCGGACCAGCTGGGCCGCCTTGAATTTACCGTCGGGATTTTTCTTTTCGTCAAACCCGATATTGGGCCAGCAAAAATTATCCACCCCCCCGATATGGTCAAAGGAGCCGCCAACGGCCATGAGGCGTCGAACCGCTTCATCAATAGTGCAAGCCATCATGTGATAGGCATCAATCTTCGAGTACCAGGGCAGAAGACTCTGGGAAAAGGCAAGCCCCTTGTCAGATGTCAAAACAGGACGCGTCACCGAAGCGTCGGAAGGGATATTGTGAAGAACCCCCACCAGGGGTTTGACCACTGAACCGCCCTGGACCTCATGGTCATACTGCCTTAAAATCCATTCCTTGGAACAGATATTGGGCCGGGCCAGCATCTGGGTCAATACCCCATTAAAATCTAAAGGCGTGCTGATAACCGGTTCTGTGAGCCCCCGGGCATCCGGAGAAAGCCAGACCGCATCAAACTCCCAGGAGGGAAATCCCTTTTCAAGCAGATCCATATCCACATAGGCACAGGTTTCATCCTTATACTTGATGTGGAGTTTTCCGGTATTGGTGTATTCGCCAATCACCGTGCTTTCCACCTCATGCAACCGGGACAATTCCATGAACCTGGGCAGATTCTCGGGTGTTACCGCAATGGTCATGCGTTCCTGGGACTCGGAAATCCAGATTTCCCACATGTCCAGGCCTTCATATTTCAATGGCACCCGGTCCAGCCAGACCTCACAGCCATTGGACAGCATACCCGATTCCCCCACGGACGAAGAAAGTCCCCCGCCACCATTATCGGTGATAAAGGTGGTCAAACCTTCGTCCCTGCAGATCAAAAGAAAATCATGCATTTTTTTCTGGGTATAGGGATCTCCTATCTGAACATGTCCTGCCGGTGTATTTTCGGAGAAACTTTCCGACGAGGCCGTAACGCCGTGGATACCATCTTTGCCCACACGGCCCCCGCTCATGATGATCAATTCACCGGGGGAAGTTGTCTTTTCATGGCTGGGTTTGCCCTGAAGCAGGGCCGGCATAATCCCCAACGCCGTTACAAAAACCAGGCTTTTGCCCATATACCCCGGATCAAACAGGGTCTGGCCGAATGTGGTGGGCACCCCGCTTTTGTTCCCGCCATCCTTGACCCCTTCAATCACCCCGTCTAAAAGACGCCTGGGATGAAGGGGAGGACTCAAAGGACCATCATACCCGATATCCCCCACACAGAACCCAAAACTTCCCATGAAGAGCTTGGAACCCAGTCCCGTTCCCATAGGATCCCGGTAGACCCCGACAATACCGGTTATGGCCCCGCCATAGGCTTCCATGTTGGAAGGAGAGTTATGGGTTTCACCGGTGATCACATAATTGTTCTCATCGTCAAATTTACCCACCCCTGCATTGTCCCATAGAACAGATACCACCCAGTCTTTTTGGTCCTTAAGGGCCAGGGTAGGTTGCTGGATATAGGTCTTAAACAAAGAATTTTCCACAACATGCTCATGGGTGGAAGCGTCGGTGTATTGAAAAATACCGTTAAAGGTGTTGTGATTGCAATGGTCACT
Source organism: Desulfoconvexum algidum (assembly GCF_055382125.1). Taxonomy (NCBI): domain Bacteria; kingdom Pseudomonadati; phylum Thermodesulfobacteriota; class Desulfobacteria; order Desulfobacterales; family Desulfobacteraceae; genus Desulfoconvexum; species Desulfoconvexum algidum. The sequence continues at coordinate 4,268,049 of NZ_AP042394.1, forward strand.
TCTGGCCTGGGAAATATATTCCAGCTCCAGGTCCGTGGGGGTGGACAACCCGACTTTTTTTCTTTCTTCAAGAACCTTTTGCTCTAGAAAATATTCCCGGATAACCGGAATATCCCGTGGGTTCAAGGCCAAATTTCTCTCATCACTGATTTGTGACAGCATCTCATCGGAATCGATGCAGATGGTTTCAAAACAGGGGGTATGGTCCAAAATCACCTTGGCCGGCTTTACATCGGCACCGATTTCTTTATTCCAGTCTTCAATGGAAAAAATTTTAAACTGCTGGATGATGGGATTGGACAACAGCTGCCTTGCCAATATTTCAACCGCTTCCCGTGTCAAGGTTTCCCCTTTCAGACAATACCGCTTTGAGGTGTAAATGCCGTCCTCCTTGCCAGGGACTTTGCCCAGAACATCACTGACCGCTTCCATGGCAGTGGCACCGGCGTTATCCTTGACGCCTGGCCGAAATCCGATCCAGATGCACCAGTCAAACTCAATATCCAAAGGCGTTAAACTGGAAACTTGTGTCACCGGATTGGTCAGGATCTCGTCCTTTACCCGATCAAGTTCTGACCTTTCCATATCTGATTCAATGGTCACCATGTGAATACACCGTGCCGATGCGATCTTGATTCCAAAGTAGGAATCTGCTTTTTTCTTTAAGGAAGATGCTTCTGCATCCCGAAGCTCTTGTTTAAGAGCAATTTCAATACATGAAATCATATTATCCACCCGATATTATCTATCTGATTTTATCTATCTGGTTTTATTAACCCGTTTTTATAAAATTGGTTTTATTAAATTGGTTTTATCAGCTTACTCGTATCAACCATTGATCATTCTAACAATATCATTATAAAAAACAAAGACCATCAATGCCACCAGCAGTGCAGCACCAAACTGAATCAGTTTTCCCCGTAATTTTTCACTGACAGATTTCCCGGTCACCGCTTCAATTCCGAAAAAAAGCAAATGCCCCCCGTCCAGAACCGGGATGGGAAACAAATTAATAATACCCAGATTGACGGACAGCAATGCTATGAACCAGGCAAAATTGACGATTCCGGCTTTGGCCTGTTCCCCTGCCATTTGGGCGATCATCAGAGGTCCGCCCAGATTGTCCGCAGAAACACTGCCAGTCACCATTTTGACCACAGACAGAATGGTCAGCTTCACAAGCCCATAGGTATCAGATATGGAACGGCCCATGGCCTGCAAGGGATTCATACTTTTATGAAAAGTCTCGCCGGTTCCCAGGATGCCAATGACATACTTGTCCACATCCTCGCCAAATACATTTTTCCCGATCCGTTTTTCAGGAACGAGTTCCACGCTGGTGATCTGTTCGCCCCGTTCAATGATAATGGTCAGTTTTTCACCATTGCCGGTACCGATGACCCGAGCAATATCTTCAAAGGACTCTATGGGATTCTGGTTAATTTCCTTGATAATATCACCGGGTTTAAGTCCTGCACCCAGAGCAGGCGTGTTTTCCAGAACCTTGCCGACAACAGGGGTGGCCATGTAGATCCCTGAAAACTGGTACAACACATAAAAGATAAACAGGGACAAAATAAAATTAAAGACAGGCCCGGCAGCCACAATGATACTCTTTTGAAGCAGCGGTTTATGGGTAAAAGACAAGGACTCGTCCCTGGGGTCAATGGTTGCTCCCGGTTCCTCTCCCACCATTTTCACATAACCACCCAGAGGGATTGCAGAAACACAATACTCGGTCCGCCCAACTTTTTTCTTTAAGAGTTTAGGGCCGAATCCCAGGGAAAACACATCGACTCCGACACCGCAAAGCCTTGCCGCTATGAAATGCCCCAATTCGTGAAAAAAAACAAGAATACCAATTACAACAACAAATGCAAGTGCAGAATGCCCCATTTAAAACCTCACTTTTTTTTCTCTTTTATATCTCATTTTCATATCTCATTTTCATATCTCTCTTTTATATCAGGGACTTGGCTGTTTCCCTTGCCCACTGATCGGCTTCAATAATACCTGAAAGATCAGGATTGTCAATGCGACGATGAAGTCCCATGGTATTAGAAATTATGTTAAAGATATCCAAAAAACCTATCCGCTGTGCAAGAAAGGCCTGAACCGCAACCTCATTGGCTGCATTCATCACCGCTGGCAAGGTTCCTTTTTGTTTACAGGCTTCAAAAGCAAAGCCCAGGGAAGGAAATTTATCCACATCAGGTGGATCAAAGGTCAAAGAGCCAAGAGTTGTAAAGTCAGGAAAATCAGCACCCAGATCAAGGCGACCAGGCTGGGACAATGCATAGGAAATGGCCGCCTTCATGTCCGGAACTCCCATCTGGGCAATAACGGACCCATCCTTGAACCCTACCATTGAATGAACAATACTTTGAGGATGAACCAGAACCTCAATGTCATCGGGAGAAACGCTAAACAAATGAACCGCTTCAATAACCTCAAGGCCTTTGTTCATTAGGGTGGCCGAATCAATGGTGATCTTGTGCCCCATATTCCAGGTGGGATGATTCAGGGCATCTGCAAGGGTAATACTTGAAAAGTCTTTACCGGGGCGGTGTCTGAAAGGTCCACCGGAAGCGGTCAGAAAAATGCGTTTAAAATCCTTTGTTTCGTTACCCCGCAGACATTGGAAAATAGCCGAATGTTCACTATCCACAGGCAAAATATCCACCCCGTTGGCCCGGGCCTTTTCCATGACAATCTGTCCTGCCATGACAAGGGTCTCTTTGTTGGCCAGACCGATTTGTTTTTTGGCCTCAATGGCGGCAAGGGCCGGTTTTAATCCAGCAGCCCCCACCATGGCCAGTAAAACAAAATCCGAAGATTTCCAGGCAGCGGCCGTCACATAGCCCGATTCCCCATATAGGATTTCAGGTTTGCAGTTCCCGGTCAGGGACCTGGCCAGTTCAAAGGCTTTTGTCTCGTCTAATACCACCACCATTTCAGGTTCAAATTCTTCAATCTGCCGGACCAAAAGCGCAATATTATTCGCTGCGGTCAAAACCTTGACATTAAACAGATTTGGATACATTCTGACGACATCCAGGGCACTGGTGCCGATGGATCCGGTGGATCCCAATATGCTAAGCTTCATATCACAAAGACCAGGTAGACATAGAGAACGGGAACCGCCAGCAGCAGGCCGTCAATCCGGTCCAGCATCCCCCCATGTCCCGGCAGAATCCGTCCGGAATCCTTAATATTGGCAGCCCGTTTCATGGCGGACTCAAACAGATCCCCAATCTGGCCTGCCACTGCCACCATAAAGGAGCAGGGGATGGTAAGCAATGCCAGATGAAAGCTGTCAAAAAAGACAAGGGAAAAGCTGAAACCCAAAACCATGGAAAAGACAATCCCCCCAATGGACCCTTCAATTGTCTTGTTGGGACTGATATTAGGGGCAAGTTTGTGTTTACCAAAAAAAGTGCCGGTATAAAAGGCGCCGGTATCATTGGCAAAGATAACAATCAAAAGCCAGAGGATCCAAAGGGTTCCGCCGTCCAGGTCCTTAAGAAAAACCAATAGAGAAAGGGAAACGGGAATATAAACAATTCCCAGCACCTGTTTGGATATGATATCAAAAACATGGGGGTCAGAGGGAAAACGGGCGAGGACAAAGATGGACAGGATCAATAGATTCAGGGCAAGGACCAGAAACAAAACCTGCCAGGACCCCAGACATGCCCCAATGACAAGCGCCATGGAAACGGCATAGGAAATTAGTTTAAGGGTATGGGAAGCCGGCGCTGTATCATTGCCAAAAGAAGTCCGACCCAGCGCAATCCGCAGGTATTCCCGGACAGAAGCCACTGAAACGGTTGATACCATAACAGCCAATAGGAGGGTATTTCCTCGTATGAGAATCCATAAAACAAGGGGGCCAAGTATTATTGCGGTGAGCCATCGTTTAAGGTGTTGCATTTTACTCGACCGAACCGTCGGTCCCTTTTTTGAAAGTTTATTAAAATCTCATTAAATTCTTCTCTTGTAAAATCCGGCCACAGGGTTTGGGTAATAAACAGTTCTGAATAGGCGGCCTGCCACAGCATAAAATTGCTGAGCCGAAACTCCCCGCTGGTTCTGACGATCAAATCAGGATCCGGCATCTGCCGGGTATATAGATGATCGGAAATCATTTCTTCATTAATGTCTTGGGGTTGAATGAGGCCGGTTTTTATTTTCCGGGCAAGGGTTTGAACCCCGTCGGTAATCTCCTGACGGCTACCGTAGCTCAGGGCCAAATTTAATACCATACCCTGATTATTGCGCGTCAATTCCACGGTTTTATCCGCCTCTCGCCGGACATCTTCAGGCAGTTTTTCTTGTTGCCCCAATATGTTCAGCCGAACGCCCTGTGAGATCAGCTCATCCCGTTCAGAGACCAAAAATTTCTTTAACAACATCATCAATGCCGAAACTTCGATCTTTGGCCGTTCCCAGTTTTCAGTGGAAAACGCATACAAGGTGAGCATTCCAATGCCCATCTCCCTTGCAGCGGTTACAATGGAGCGAACCGTCTGGGAGCCTCTCTCATGGCCTTTAACACGGTTCATCAGCCGCTTTTTGGCCCAGCGGCCGTTGCCGTCCATTATCATGGCAACATGGAAAGGAAGTTTTTCCGAATCAAGCCTATCGTCTTGTATCATATCAGACTTCAAGGATTTCCTTTTCTTTGGCGGAAAAAATATCGTCTAATTTTTTAATATATACATCGGTCAAATCCTGAACCTGTTTTTGACCCTTAAAACTGTCATCCTCGGAAATGTCTCCTTCTCGTTGAAGATCCTTAAGCATTTCATTGGAATCTCTTCTGATATTTCGGACAGCGACTTTATAGTCTTCGCAAATTTTGGAAGCACTTTTGGCTATTTCTTTTCTTCGGTCTTCAGTCAGGGGGGGAATGGAAATCCGAATTAATTTGCCGTCATTGGAAGGCGTAAGGCCAAGGTTTGCCTTATGAATTGCCTTTTCAACCTCATTGATAACACTTATATCCCAGGGCTTAACCGTGATCAACCGACTTTCTGGAATGGACACAGTGGCCATCTGGGGAAGAAGGGTCTGTACGCCATAATAATCGACTCTCACTCCGTCAAGTATTGCCTGAGATGCTCTACCAGTACGGACCTTTGTCAATTCCTTTTCAAACGCAATTTCAGATTTCCCCATCCTGTCTTTGGTTTCTTCGAGCACTTCATTTATCATAACAATGCATCCTAAAATAAGAGGTAACAACTACCAACAAGAACTATTATCAGAAAAACAGTCACATTTCACTGATAATAGTTCTTGGGGTGAACTTATTTATTATATATCCGGGTACCGATATCCTCGCCCAAGACGGCCTTATAAATATTATCGGCCTTGTGAAGATCAAACACCTGGAGGGGAAGATCATGTTCCATGGCAAGGGAGATGGCAGTCATATCCATTACATGCAATTGTTTTTCAATAATGCGCATATAGGAGAGTTCGTCAAATCGAACTGCATCATTATGGACCACGGGGTCCTTGTCATAGACACCATCCACCTGGGTTGCCTTAAAAAGAATTTGAGCCCGGGTCTCATGACCCCGTAACACAGCAGCTGTATCTGTTGTAAAATATGGGTTGCCCGTCCCTGCAGCAAATATAACCACCCGGCCTTTTTCAAGATGACGGATTGCCTTTCTCCGGATAAACGGCTCTGCAATTTTGTCCATTCTAATGGCAGACTGAACCCGGGTGGGCACCCCGCATTTTTCCAGTGCATCACAAAGGGCCAGGCTGTTGATCACGGTTGCAAGCATTCCCATGTTATCAGCAGAAGTCCTGTCCATACCCGCAGAACTGCCGGCAACTCCCCTGAAAATATTCCCGCCGCCCACAACCACAGAGATTTCCACCCCCAGTCGATAGACCTTGGCAATTTCTTCGGCCACATAATGGATCATTTCAGGGGTGATGCCAAAGCCCTGATTTCCCATCAGGGCTTCGCCACTCAGTTTAATCAGAATCCTTTTAAACTCAGGCTTTTTCTCCAAGATTTATTCTCCTATTTGGAAACGTACAAATCTTTTAATCTGAATATTTTCGCCAATTTTTGCAATGGTTTCTTTGAGGACATCTGTAATGGTTTTCTGGGGGTCTTTGACATATTGCTGGCTCATCAGGCAGACCTCTTTGTAAAATTTTTCAATTTTACCATCTACAATTTTAGCAATCATCTTTTCAGGTTTGCCCTCTTCAAGCATCTGAGCGGTATAAATTTCCCTCTCTTTTTCAATAATTGCCGGATCCACATCCTCGGAAGCCAGACCCGCTGGATTTGCAGCGGCAATATGCATGGCAATATTTTTTACAAACGTTTGGAAATCGTCTGTTTTAGCCACAAAATCAGATTCGCAATTCACTTCAACAAGAACACCCAGTTTTGAGCCGGTATGGATATAAGAATAGATAAGGCCTTCAGAGGTAGAACGCCCCGACCTTTTTGCTGCCTTGGCAAGCCCTTTTTTTCTCAAAAGATCCACTGCCGTTTCATAATCACCCTCTGCTTCGGCAAGGACCCGCTTACAATCCATGATACCGGATCCGGTCGCAGCCCGAAGTTCTTTTACCATTGCTGCAGAAATTTCCACCATTTTATTTTGCTCCTATATTATCTTATTCAGTCACTTCTTTTGTTGCATCAACTGCTTCAACGGCTGGGGCAATAGTTTCTGTTGCTTCAATATTTTCAACGGCTTCTGTTGCTTCAACCGGTGCGGTTTTTCGAATAATTTTTTCAACCACAGGGCCGTCTGTGCCATCTGAAAGCACTTCAACGCCCACTTTTTCCTCAAGTTTTTCAGCTGGCCGGCCTTCTGCTTCACCCTTATCAGATTCAGCATTCTGCCGTTCCTGATAAATCTGGTGACCTTCAATGGTGGCATCGGCAATACGGGAGGCAAACAAACGGATAGATCTGATGGCATCGTCATTACCCGGGATAACAAAATCGATATCATCGGGATCACAATTGGTATCGACAACAGCAACAATGGGAATTCCCAGACGTTTTCCCTCTTTAATGGCAATGGCTTCATTTTTAGGATCAATGATAAAAATAGCACCGGGCAGGCGTTTCATGGTGCTGATACCACCGATGGAAAACTCAAGTTTTACTTTATCCTTGAGCATTTTGGCCTGTTCTTTCTTGGGATAATTTTCAAGGCTTCCGTCATCCTCAAGGGACTTCAAAAAATGAAACCGGGTAATATTATTCTTAATGGTCTGGAAGTTGGTCAACATCCCCCCCAGCCATCTGTTTTCAACATAAAAAGACTCAGAACGGTTGGCTTCTTCATAAATGGATTCAGATGCCTGTTTTTTGGTGCCCACGAAAAGAATATCCTTCCCTTCTGCGGCAACCCCTTTGATAAAATCATGGGCTTTTCTATACATCTTTACTGTCTGCTGAAGATCTATGATGTAAATACCGTTTCTTGCACCAAAGATATATTTCTTCATCTTCGGGTTCCATCGTTTTGTCTGATGTCCGAAATGAACACCTGCTTCCAAAAGCTCTCTGATTGTAATGTAAGCCATTTGTTCTCCAAATTAAATTAATGGTTTTTGCTACCTTCACCCACTTCAACCCTGAAAATCGACTCGATTAAAAGCACCTGATTCCAGGTCCATGGATGTGCGTTTTTACTTGTTAAAACAAAATCCCGATTTATATATCAAATAACGACAGGATAATCAATCCATTTTTTAACCCATTTTCCTAACAACTACCAGCCGGGTATGTCCGGCCAGATCTTTTATAAATTCAATCGGTTCATATTCAAAAAAAGTCTCAACAATAGCTGCCACCCCTTCTTGCTGATCAAACCCCATCTCAATGAGAAGTGTTCCCCCGGGAACCAGGCAAGCCCTTGCCCTATCCACTATTTCCCGGATAGAATCAAGCCCGTCCCCACCGCCATCCAGGGCCAGCATGGGTTCATGAAGTTTTATCTCAGGTGCCAGATCTTGAATGTCTCGTGTGGGTATATAAGGCGGATTGGATAAAATCAGATCAAATGATTCCCTAAGGTCAACGGCATCAAGCCAGGACCCCTGAAAAAATCGGATGGGCGTTTCGGCCAGCAAAACAGCATTCTGTTTTGCAGTCTCCAGGGCAACAGAAGATAGGTCACAGCCGAAATAAACATGCCCGGGGCAGGCTTTGGCCAGAGATATCACAATGGCGCCCGATCCCACCCCAAGTTCCAGTACTTTTTTTTCCCCGGAAACAGCCTTACCGCGCCCCAAAAGGCCAATGGCTGTTTCAACCATCACCTCGGTATCAGGCCTCGGTATCAACACCCCTTTTTTAACCTGAAAATCGGATTCATAGAAGCCTTTTTCGCCGGTAATGTAGGCAACCGGTTCCCGCCCGATTCGCCGCTTGAGCAAGGTTTTAAACCGGGTAAGCTCAGCCTTTTCCAGGGGCCTGTCATGCTGAAGATAAAGATCCAGACGCCGAATACCAAGGCTGAAACCAAGAAGGATCTCGGCGGTGAGCCTGGGGCTGTCTATGCAATGGTCTTTAAAATAGGATTTTGTCCAGGTAAGAAGTTTGATGATGGTCCAGTCAATCAATGAGCTTTACCCCATATCTTTTAATGACTGGGCCTGGTTATAGGCTGTAAGTTCATCGACAATTTCTTGAATATCCCCTTCCATAATGCTGTCCAGCCGGTAAAGGGTGAGTCCGACTCGATGATCGGTCATCCTGCCCTGGGGATAATTATAAGTTCTAATCCTGCCGCTCCGATCTCCGGTACCCACCTGGCCCTTCCGATCGGCAGCCCTTTTTGCGTCTTCTTCTCTTATTTTTGCGTCCAGAACACGGGACTTAAGTACTCCCATGGCCTTTTCCTTATTTTTGTGCTGGGATTTTTCATCCTGGCAGGTGGCCACCACCCCCGTGGGAATATGGGTAACTCGGACAGCAGAATCCGTGGTATTAACCGACTGGCCGCCAGGACCCGACGCCCGGAACACATCCACCTTGATATCGGACGGGCTGATGTCAACATCAACATCCTCGGCCTCGCAGAGAACGGCCACGGTCACAGCAGAGGTATGAACCCGCCCCTGGGTCTCGGTGCTCGGAACCCGCTGCACCCTATGGGTGCCGCTCTCATATTTGAAACTGGAAAAAACGCCTTTCCCCCGGATAAGGGCAACCACTTCCTTGAACCCGCCGGAACTAGACCCATTTTTTTCAACAATTTCAACTTTCCAGGATTTTGACTCCGCATACCGGGAATACATTCTAAAAAGATCCCCGGCAAAAAGACCGGCTTCTTCCCCACCGGTGCCCGCCCTGATTTCAAGGAGGACATTCTTTGCATCCCTGGGATCTTTGGGTATTAAAAGAAGGTTGATCTGTGCGTTCAAATCAGCAATCTGACTTTCAAGATTAGGAATCTCTTCCTTTGCCATACTGCGGATATCAGGATCATCATCCCTTAAAAAAGCTTTTGCTTCCGCAAGCTCGCCTAAAAGCCCTTCATATTCCCTGAACACCGGAACAATCTTGTTAAGCTCTCCATGCTCTTTTAAATACTCCTGATATTTTTTCTGATCACCAAGAATACTGGGGTCACTCAACAACTGCTCCACCTTGATAAATCGCTCTTCAATGCCTTTTAATTTATGAATCATATTGTATCAACCCTATTTACAAACGCAAAAGGGGCGCTTTGAAGAAGCCCCCTTTTTCGGTTTTCTGGATTGTTTTCGCCTTTAAACGAGTTTAGACGCGTCAAACCCTGCATATTTCTTTTTAAAGCGATCAATTCTGCCGGCAGAGTCAACCAGTTTTTGTTTACCCGTAAAAAACGGATGGCACTGTGAGCAAATTTCAACCTTGATATTTTCTCTTGTGGATCCCACCTCAAATGTTGCGCCACATGCACAAGTAGCTGTTGTATTTGTGTACTTGGGATGTATGTCTTTTTTCATTTTCTGTAAAACTCCTTACCAACCCTTATCCAAGGGTCTTTATTAAAAATAATAGATACAAATCCTATCCTATCTTATTCTTATGAATTCATCAAATCAAGGAACTCAGCATTATCCTTTGTTCCTTTCATTTTTTCAAGTAAAAACTGCATACTATCAACAGAATTCAAACTTGACAACAATTTTCTCAAAATCCAGACCCGGTTCAAAACCGAGGGATCCAGCAACAGTTCTTCTTTTCGGGTTCCAGACTTGTTCATATCAATGGCCGGATAAATTCTTTTATCCGCAAGTTTTCTATCCAGAACCAGCTCCAGGTTACCCGTTCCCTTAAATTCTTCAAAAATAACCTCATCCATCCGACTGCCGGTATCAACCAGAGCCGTAGCAATAATGGTCAGGCTGCCGCCGTCTTCAATATTACGGGCAGCACCAAAAAACCGTTTGGGCCGGTCAAGGGCATTGGAATCCACCCCACCGGAAAGAATTTTACCCGATGGTGGCATCACAGAGTTGTAGGCACGGGCAAGACGGGTGATGCTGTCCAGGAGAATGACCACATCATGGCCCTGCTCCACAATCCGTTTGGCTTTTTCAATCACCATTTCCGCCACCTGAACATGACGCTCCGCAGGTTCATCAAAGGTAGAACTCACCACTTCAGCATCAACGGAACGGGCCATATCGGTTACCTCTTCCGGCCGTTCGTCAATGAGAACGATCATGGGGATGATATCCTTATGGGCCTTGATCATGGAGTTGGCAATATTCTGCAACAGCATGGTCTTACCCGCCTTGGGCGGCGACACAATCAACCCTCTTTGACCGAATCCAATGGGACACATCATATCCAGCACCCGCATGGAATAATTATCTGATTCCGCCTCAAGCATCATCTTCCGCTCGGGGTAAAGGGGCAGAAGGTTATCAAACAAAATGGTCTCGGCAGCAAGATCCGGATTCTGAAAATTCACCGCCTCCACTTTGAGCAGGGCAAAATATCTCTCGGAATCTTTTGGCTGGCGTACCTGACCTGAAACAGTGTCTCCGGTTCTCAGGTTAAACCGCCGAATCTGGGAAGGTGACACATAAATATCATCGGGGCCGGGAAGATAATTGTAACCGGCCGCCCTTAAAAAACCAAATCCGTCCGGAAGAATCTCAAGGGTGCCCTCTCCGTAAACCTGGCCGCTTTCTTCAACACTGGCCTGGAGCAAAGCAAAGATCAAATCTTGTTTTTTTAAACCGCCAAATCCCTGAATTTTAAACTCTTTTGCAAGTTTTGACAGCTCACTTATTTTCATTTTATTAAGGTCTACAAGATTCATTCGATCTCCCGGTTACTTTCTCTTTGGTTTGTTTTTCATTGATTTATTGTATTGTATTGTAGGGTTGGTTTTTTTAGGACGTTGTTTTTTTTAGGAATACCTTTTTGATTCTGATAATCTGGAAATATCGATATTTTGTGGAAAAATAGACAGATAATCGAAATTCATTGTATTGTCACTTGATAATTAAAATATTATGATTTTATTGTCAAGAATTCTTTTTTAATTTTAGTGTAAAATTTTTCAACAGATTCAAAGAGTTCACCCGGGTTTCCATTATTTTCAATCGCATGATCTGCCTGGTTTATTTTTTCTTCCTGGGCCATCTGCAACGCCAGCATCTTTTCAGCACTTTTTGCTGCCACCTTATCCCTATTGGAAATACGCGCCACCAAAGCTTCCCGGGTTGCCACCACCACCACCGTCACATCAAATTTGGCCGCCATTCCCAACTCAAACAACAGCGGAACCTCCACAGCACAGGCAGGCTCTCTATCATAAACAGCGGTCTCCATCTGCAACACCATCTGCGCAATAATAAGGGGATGCAGCAAGGACTCCAGCTGCCGGCGCAAATCAGGCCGGTTGATCATCATATTTCGTAGCCTTGCCCTGTCAAGGGTTTTGTCCTGCTTGACCACATCCGGTCCGAAACAAGACACCACCCCTTCATAGGCTTTTTGCCCGGGCTCAACTATCTGCCGGGCAATAAGGTCACAATCAAAGGTCACAAGTCCAAGGGTTTTAAGCCCCTGACAGACCAGGCTTTTACCGGAGCCAGCCGATCCTGTCACCCCAATTTTCAAAATATTTTTCACCCGGGCACATCCTATTTTTGTGTTCATTTAACCGCTATTGGCTTGTCCTTGCAGCCCATCGCATAAAGATTGACTTATAATATGGTGTTGTGCTATTTTTCAAGCCCATTTTAAAAGAAACAGTTAAAAAACCAATTAATAATAAACAAAAGGAAAGAAACATGGAAAGAACACTCTCAATTATCAAACCCGATGGGGTTCAAAAAAATGTTATCGGTGAAGTCGTCAAACGGTTTGAAACCGAAGGGATTAAAATCGCCGCAATGAAAATGATTCAATTGTCCAAACCCCAGGCCCAGGGTTTTTACGCGGTTCACAAGGAACGACCTTTTTTTGATAGCCTCACCGATTTCATGACCTCGGGTCCCATTGTTGTCATGGTCCTTGAAGGGGATGACGTTATCGCACGAAATAGAAAGCTCATGGGTGCCACCAATTTTAAAGATGCCGACGAAGGCACCATTCGGAAAGATTTTGCAACGGATATTGAAAAAAATGTGGTCCATGGGTCTGATGCCCCTGAAACAGCTGCATTTGAAATCGGTTACTTTTTCAACGGCCTTGAAATTCAGAACAGATAACCTAGGTTCCAGTGCCAAGCAGACCGATCAAACGACCCTGAAGCGCAGGGAGAAAATAACAACCCCTTCATGCGCTTCAGGTTAGAAATTTTACCCCCCCCCAACTTCTCATGGAACCAGCAAATCAAATCCCGTTGCCCTATCTTTTTTCCGCTTCCCTGTTGAATCTAAAAGCTCATACAAGATGACCTCCATTACATGCCACACCCGCACCCCATTTCGCACACAACCCGTAATGGTTGACCCTCCCCGGCCACATGCCATGTGCAGATGAAGCACTGGTGTTCCGGCTTCATCGGGAAACAAAGTGCCGGTGCCAGCCACTTCATGGACATTGTCCAACACCCGGGTTTTCGGAACAATGATCGGTGCCCGGCCCTGTTCCGGCCCGGTTACAATGGTGCTGCCTGCATCTGCCCCACCCAGAACAATCATGGAAGCCGCCATGATCCCCTGTTTTCTGGCAAAGGATTCAATAACTTCATGAACCACATCCCCGTCCTCAAGTCGAAGGACGAACACCCGCCCTGATTTTGCCTCTGAATATTTCATTTATCTCTCATTGTTTTTTAAATTTATTCATATTCCCTGTTTTATAACCTTCAAGATCACAGGCGACATATTCGAATCCAATTTTTTTGAACCCCCGGGATATCGTCCGACGCGTATCCCCCTCCATAAGGGAAGAAAAGCCTTCAGGATCCATTTCAATCCGGGCCATATTTCCGTGACACCGCACCCGAAAGTCACGAAACCCCAGTTTCCGCAAAAAGGATTCCCCCCGGTCTATCATCCCAAGTTTTTCCCGGGTAATCAGATCATGATAGGGGATCCGAGTCGCCAAACAAGACTGGGAGGGCAGGTTCCAGGTTTCAAGCCCCATCTGCCTTGAACATGCCCGGATCTCTTTTTTTGAAAACCCGACCTCCACCAGGGGCGCCAGAAAGCCCAATTCTTTTGCCGCCTCAAGTCCAGGCCGGTAATCCCCTAAATCATCCATATTAACAGCATGTAAAAGGGTGTCAATTCCATTCTTGATAGCTGTTTCCCGGACCAGGGAAAAAATTTGGGTCTTACAAAAATAACACCTTTGAGACGTATTGCGGACCACCCGGGCCTCGCCCAGAATATCCAGATCCAGACAGATATGGTCCACCCCCATGGTGTCAGCCAGTTTTTTTGCCAATAACTTTTCTTCTTTGGTAAAAAACTGGGAGACCACCGTGATAGCCAGAAGCTTTTCAGGCACAGCTTGCTTTGCCATTGCCAGAAGAAAGGTGGAATCCACCCCACCTGAAAATGCCAGGGCTATTTTCCCCATTCCTTTTAATTGTTTGGTTAGAATTTCAATTTTATCAATACCTGCCGGTGATCTTTCCATTTATTTGCTACTCATATATTTCATATCTTGTTTTTGAATTTATCAGGGCATCAATCCGTTCCTGAAGCTCCATCCGAGCTCCACTTATCAGCCATTTTGCCCAATCGTCAATATGTTCCCACTTGCATATCACCAGATGTTCATCCGTTACATCCACCCGCCTCATGGATTCAGCACTCAGGTATCCTTTCTGCTGAACTGCCAGAACAACCAGTTCTTGGTAAATATTTTCAAGAAGCTCCCCGGTATCGGGCGTTATTTTTCTTCTGATCAATACAGTGACTGCCATACCCCACCTCCCGATAAAGCATTGTTTAAAATCCAACCACCGTTTCTGATTGAAAATCTATCATATTTCCCCAAAATTACCAACTTTTCAACCAAAAAAATGGTTGACTCATTTTCAGGTTTAATGTATATACCCAAACGTTAAATATGGTGGGTGATCGTCCAATGGCAGGACTACGGACTCTGACTCCGTCAATTAAGGTTCAAATCCTTATCACCCAGCCACTTAACAGCAACGGGTTTTCAGCTTTTTGGTTGAAAGCCTTTTTTGCTTTGTGGGGTAATTTATGGAATATTCACCTTGGTCAATGCTATCCATGACACGAGGTCCATGGATACGTTTGTTTTCTGTGTCTAATGGAATGTTGGTATTTTAACAGTTCATATTCTTAGAGTTATCAGGATCTATCTGATAGGTCCCATCCAACCGCTCCCACATTTCTTCAAGTTTTTTGTCCAGGACCTCAACGGCTATATCATATTCATTCTGTGTTATTTTACCGGTTTTTAATTTTGATTGAATTAAATACAATTCATTATCATACCATTTATCCGGATCAAAATTATACGTCATAACTATAATCTCCAGAATAATTCAAATGCAAGCCCCACTGCTTCTTTAAAATACCTGTGTGATAGTGGTGTTCAATTATAACAACTTGTTCATGCTTCACCTGCTATCAAACGTATGTTCAATATGCAATCAAAAACGCTACCACTTGTAAAGAAGGCAACCGATTACCTAAAATATTGATCACGGGCTAATTTTTTTTATTCACGGCACCTGAATCCATGGATGATAAAACCATGCTGTTCAACGAAATTTTTCTGGAAGTACGGATGAGGTAAAAAGCTGACACACACCCTGTAGCCAGGAAAAAAGCAGCTCCCATAACAAGTGCCTCGGGCAGCCCGGCCCGGTCCGCCTGAAAACCCAGAAAAGGCCCCAATATGGCAAAGGTCAGCCGGATAATGAGATTTCGGATGGAAAGAACTGTGGCCCGGATCGAAGAAGGGGTGATCTCATTGATCTGGTTTTTCAAAATCGGCGTGGCAAGTCCCCGGATGATATAAAATAAAAACAAAAATGCCAGGGCTCCCAGGCCCCTGGAAATCCCGAGCAAAAAATACCCCGAGGCTATTCCAAGGGCGATGAACAAAATGGTGGCCTCCCGGCCAAGCCATTTTTCAACCCGATATGCCTGCATTGAGACAAATCCGGTTGTCAGATTTAAGAGGGGAATGACAACCCCGTAAAAAGCCAGGGGCAATGACAAAAAAACAAAATAGGGCTGAACAAACCAGGCCATGGTCAATGTGGCCGTCCCGATAACCGATGAATAGAGGATGGTGGATTGCAATCCCCTGTGATCCTTCATTGCAAATCGTATAATCTTAAAGATTTCTTGAAAACCAGATTGGCCCCGGATGCGACCTTGCCCGGGTTCAATCAGGGTCAAGGCGGCCGGAATAGCGGCAAAGGCAATAGCCGTTTGGAAATAAAAGGGGGTGCGAAGGCCCATGAGGGCGATGAGAACCCCGAGAGGAGCTGCCACAGCTTCGGCAAAATTACCCGCAGAAATCAGCCGCCCCTCGATCTTGAGGTAGTCTTTTTCTTTTTTTGCCGCCTGCAGGGTATCATAGAGCAGAGCTGAATCAGAACCGGATATGAAACTCATGCCGATGCCCAGGATAACCTCACAGATTAAAAATCCCCAAAACCCGGTGGAAACACAATACAGAGCAAATCCGAGAAATCCCAGGACACTCCCCAGTACCAGGGAACATTTTCTCCCAAAGATATCACCGAAATATCCCGAAGGCACCTCAAAAAGAACGATGGCAAAGGAATAAATTGCCTTGAGCAAAAAGAGATCCCGGGTGACAAGACCATTCTCCTTGTAAAACAAAAACACAATGGGCATGATCAGCATGAGCCACTTGGACAACTTGATGATGTAAAGCCGGAGGATGTTGGATTGAACGCTTGACCCCATGGAAGTTTCTGCCTGCAAAAAAATGGAAAGAATAACAGATTCCAAATGGAAGGTCCACCCCTGATGAAATCAAGCTTTGCTTGAAACAGATGCTGTAACATGGTAGTTTAAAAAATATCAACTTTTAATCATTCTTTAAAGGAGATACATATGGTGCTGGATCAAAAATATTTTACCGGTGTGGTCTGGCAAAGCATCCATATTCTGAACGCAGAAAAAGAAAAATGGGGGAATCCTGCCATATGAATGCAACCATTGACCTATTATCCAGCCACCGGTCTGTCCGTAGATTTAAGGATAAACCCGTTGAAGACGCCCTGTTTCATACCATTGTCCGGGCTGCTCAGTGTGCGGCCACCTCCAGCCATGTCCAGGCCTATACCATCATCCGGGTTCAAGACAAAGAAAATAGACGACAAATTGCAGCGCTTGCAGGACC
The DNA here is from genome assembly GCF_055382125.1 of Desulfoconvexum algidum. NCBI lineage: Bacteria > Pseudomonadati > Thermodesulfobacteriota > Desulfobacteria > Desulfobacterales > Desulfobacteraceae > Desulfoconvexum > Desulfoconvexum algidum. The sequence continues at coordinate 4,284,874 of NZ_AP042394.1, forward strand.
CCAGCTCTGGGTGGAACAGGCCCCCATCTTCCTTATTTTCTGTGCCGACCTTACCCGGCTTGAATCTGCCTGTGACCGCCACAAGCTTACAGCTAAAACCGGATGGGCAGAGCAGTTTGTCGTGGCAACCGTGGATACGGCCCTTGTGGCCCAGAACCTGATGGTGGCGGCAGAATCTCTGGGGCTTGGCGGGGTATTTATCGGCGGGATCCGCAATGACCCTCAAACCGTTTGTGAACTCTTAAATATCCCGGATACTGCCTATCCGGTATTTGGCATGTGCCTGGGATATCCGGATCAAACCCCGTCCATCAAACCCCGGCTACCCCTTGATTTGGTGCTAAGAGACGACTCCTTTTTCGGACCGGGATCAAACGAGGAGCGGGCAGACAGCCTGGATGCCTATGACCAGACCTGCAAAGACTATTATTTAAACCGGGATTCCAACCTCAAGGACCAGACCTGGACCCGGCAGATGGCCGATTTCATGAATAAGGTCAGTCGGCCCCACATGAAATCATTTCTCGAAAAAAGAGGCTTTTTTCTCAAATAAGCCGGTGTTATGATTCAGATCACCCAAGAACAAAAAGAGATTATCAACGCGGATCTATCGCCGGGCGAGACCCTCAAAATCATGGCATTTGCCGGCACCGGCAAAACCACCACCCTGGTGGAATATACGAAAAAACGACCCGGGATGCGCTTTTTATATATTGCCTTTAACAAGAGCGTTCAATTGGAGGCCGCCCAAAAATTCCCCCGGAATGTAACGGCCAGAACCACCCATGCCCTGGCCTTCCGGGCCAAGGGATTTAAATACAAGGACCGTCTGGTAAAAGGATTTCGGGCCGGCCAGGTCATGGCAGCCCTGGGGCTTGAACGATATGAGGATGCACGTTATACCATGGACACCCTCTACAAATACCTGACATCGGCAGATCCCAAAGTTTCCCACCACCACATCCCTGTCATGGCAAAAGGATTCTATAAAAAAAATAAAATTGCCATGCCCCCCCTGGTGGACCATGCCAATCTCTTAGGAAGACTCATGTGCGACGGCTCCAACGAGAATATCGGTATGATCCATGACGGATATTTAAAGCTTTATCAATTGTCAAATCCATTCCTCGCCTATGATTGTATTCTTCTGGATGAGGCCCAGGACATCAACCCTGTGACCGCTGCCATTGTCTTTGCCCAGGCACGGCCCCAGGAAAACAGAACCCAAATACCCGCAGCCATCATCCTGGTGGGGGACGGCCATCAGCAAATCTATAGTTTCAGAGGGGCAAAAGACACCCTGAAAAGTTTTTCAGCCGCCAGGACCCACTATCTGACCCAAAGTTTCAGGTTTGACAACAATGTTGCCCGGGTGGCCAACATGATCCTGAAAACCTTTAAACAAGAACCCCGGAAAATTGTGGGCACCCCTGTTCCCGTAAAGCCCCCATGGGACCTAGGACATCATACCATTATCGCACGAACCAATGCCACCCTGTTTGACAGGGCAGTCCGGCTCTACAAACGCCATAAAATCGGGTTTGTGGGCGGGGTGGGCAGTTATCGGCTGACCCTTCTCAAGGATGTCTATTATTTATACACGAAAGATCATTCCCGGATTAAGGATGTCTATGTGAAAAGTTTTGACAGCTTTAGAAAATTACAATCCTATGCCAGGGCAGTGGAAGATTTTGAACTCTCCTCTGTGTGCAAGATGGTTGAACGCTATACCTCAACCATTCCCACCCATGTGAACAAAATCATGGAACAGGCCGTGGAGGGGGACAAGGCGGGAATACTTCTGACAACCGCCCATAAATCAAAGGGGTTGGAATGGTCAAATGTTCTCCTGATGGAGGATTTTCACCCGCTTCTAAAAGAGGGGAAAATCATTGACCCTGCCGGGGTGGACCCGGATGAATTCAACCTGATCTATGTGGCCATGACCCGGGCCATGGTTAATTTAAGATTTGACCGGGCGAGCGATATCCCGCAATTTATACAGCTTAGCTTGAAAAGAGAGGGGGAACCTGGGCCCGGGTGATCTCAATTTTTTCCCAGACCTTGCCCAGGACATAGGGCTCTTTGTCCAGCCATTCTTTTTCCATGGCCTTCCTGGAATCAAATTCACAGATGATCAAAGAGCCTGTCATTTTTTCATCTTCATTTAATATGGCTGCGGCATAGCGCCATTTTTTATTTTCAACCATCTGTTTTGCCATGGCCAGATGGGCTTGCCGGGCTGCCATCCGTCGGTCCAAGGCGCCGTCATCCGTTCCGTCATAACCACTTACAATAAATTGCATGCACTGTTTCTCCACTGTTTAGATTTAAAGCCCCTTCATGGAAGGCAGAATCACCTGGTCACCCATAAAGGTGATGGTGATGTGTTTCTCCTCATTTCCCCATACACATTTTTTTGTTCCAAGGACCTCGTCACATTTATCTGGATTACCGATAATAGCAAGTACTTGTTCGTAATCCATGCCCATTTCTATTTTTCCATAATTTTCCTGGTTTAATTTACTGCATCCAAAAAAAAGCATACCCATCACCAAAATCAACACCACAAGCTTTGCAATTCGTTTCATTTTAATTTTCCATGTCTTTATAGAACGATCATTAAATCTCCATTAGCTACGCTTATACTCTAATTTTTCCCGGTGATCAACAATTCCTGCAAAGCCGTCTGACGCCGACTGATATCCTGGTTCTGGACGGCCATGCCAAGGGCCCTTCTGGTTCCCACAAACACGGCCATTTTTTTTGCCCGTGTGAGCCCGGTATACACCAAATTTCTAAAGAGCATCTTAAAATGCTGGGTCAGCATCGGGAGAATCACAACTTCAAACTCAGAGCCCTGGGATTTGTGAATGGTAATGGCATAGGCCAGGTCCAATTCCATGATGTCGGTCTGTTTATACTGCACCACCCTGTTATCGGGGAAAAATTGCACCGAGCAGGTCAACTCCATGTTGTTGATATCAAGGATGACACCGATATCCCCGTTAAAGACCCCCAGGTCATAATTATTTTTCCGGTGGATCACCCGATCCCCGGTCCGAAATATCCGCTGACCCACCATTAGTTGCTGTTTCCCGGGGTTAAAGGGGTTGGCCGTCTCCTGGATCACCCGGTTTAAATTGATGGTCCCTAATGTTCCCCGGGTCATGGGCGACAGGATCTGGATTTCGGCATGTTTGCCCACATACCTGGGAATCCATTCCATATAAAGTTTTTTAACCACCTCAAGGGCTGTGAGTCCATAATGGAGGGAAGACCAGGGATGGACCTTTTTCACAACGCTCATCAATTCTTCAATCTGGTTTGAAGTTTTGGCAAGCTGATCCAGGTTGACGTGGGCAAATTTAGGGGGGATAGTGATTTCTGTTGCATAGGGGGAGGCGGTATCATTTACCCTGAATTCATAGGGGCTTGTCTCCTGGGCTCCGGTGTCGCTATTTTTATCTCCATTTTTATCTCCATTGGCCAAAAGACGCCCTTGTCCCTCAGATCCAACCGCCTCGTAAAGCTGTTTCACCTTTCCCACAAACCGAATTTGCTCCTGGGTGGCTTCGTCTGAATCCAGAAACAGGCAATCTGTCTCATTCTTCCACACCCTAGGATCCTTGAAAGGAGAATCAATCCATGGCATCTTCCCGGAATTAATTTGGTGGGCATATTTAATGATCAGAGACTCCCGGGCCTGGCGAAAAATTTGGGTAAGGCGAAAACAGACCACCCGGTTGGACCCGATGATATCTTTGAGCACATTGCCCGCCCCCACCGAAGGCAGCTGGTCATAGTCACCGATAAACACCACCTGGCAATTTTGGGGGACAGCCTTGAGAAGGGATGCCGTGAGACTGATATCCAGCATGGAACATTCATCCACCACCAGAAAATCCATCTTAAGCTGTGCCTGCTCATTTTTTTTGAATTTTCCCCCCTGCCACCCCAGGAGCCTGTGGATGGTTTTGGCTTCCCTGCCAATCACCTCTCCCATTCGCTGGGCGGCCCTCCCCGTTGGAGCTGCCAGCAACACCTTTTTGCCCATGGCTTCCAGCAGTTTGACAATGACCCTTGTGGCAGTGGTTTTTCCACACCCGGGTCCGCCCGTAAGAACGGAAAAAGTTTCCCCGGCAATTCCTGTTACGGCATGGGCCTGCTCCCGGCTTAATTCCATTTTTTTTGCCTTGCAAAACAATTGAATCCACCGGTCCATCCGGGCTGCATCCACATCAAAAATCCTGCCCTTTTCCAGGATACGCCGTGCTACATATTGTTCATCAAAATATAAAGATTTTGAATAATAACAGGACTGGATTTCGCCGGTTACCCCCCCAAGCTCCCGCCGCATGAGCAGCCTTTCTTTTTCCATGGAAGAAAGAAGCCCTGAAAGTTTTTCTGAAAGATCCATATCCAGCAGTTCTTTGACCTGTTCATTGATCTGAATCGCCGTAAGATAGCAATGACCGAAATTACGGGCAGCCGCAAGGACGTGGCGAATCCCGGCCATGATCCGCTGGGGACTGTCAGGTGCAAGCCCTATGCTCAATGCCACCTTGTCTGCGGAAAAAAAACCGATCCCGTAAAAATCATTGGCAAGCCGATAAGGGTCCTGGGTTACATGGGCGATGGCCTTATCCCCGTATTCCTTGTATATCCGAACCGCAAAAAGAGTGGAAATCCCGTGGGATTGCAAAAACATCATCACATCCCGGATAGCCCGATGTTCAACCCATGCCCTTGAGATCATTTCAAGTTTTTTTGCGGCAATCCCCGGCACTTCCGTAAGACGCTGGATATCTCCCTCAAAAACATCCAGGGTCTGGCCCTTAAAATGGCGGACTATTTTTTTGGCGGTTTTCGGCCCCACCCCCTTGATAAGGCCCGAGCCGATATAGCGTTCAAGGGCCGATGCCGTAGCAGGTTTCTTCTCTTTAGCAAGGCTTGCCTGGAACTGACGACCGTATTTGGGATGATGGATCCAGGCCCCACAAAACTCCATGGTGGCGCCGGCAAAAACCTTTGTCTGGTGGACCACCACGGTTTCCTGGTTTCCCGGATTATCAAAGGGCTGGACCCTTAAAATAGACCACCCGTTGTCCGGATTGTGAAAGGTGACCCGGTCCACGATTCCTTTGAGTGTTTCTTGAATAACCCCGGTCTGATATTTGCCTTGCTGAATTTGTTCCCGCCCCATTTTTCCATCACCCTTATCATTTTAGACCTGGGCCCACCATATAGCACCCCCTTGGGTTGTACAACTTAATTTTATCCGTTTTACTAGGAACCCCAGGATAAAATCTTGACAGGATTTCCCGGTAAATGGTAGGTGTCAGGTTAAAAAATCATTTTCGTACGAGAGGAAAAAAATGGACTTATCCCCCAGGACACAAGAAAATCTCATCTCCCAATGGGCCTTTGATACCCGGCCCATCCTGGGAAGACTGCATCTATGGCTTGAAGACGTCCAGATTGAATGGATCAAAGGGAAACCCCGGGACCCCATGGCCGGTGCCATCTCATTTGTGGATAACCGGACGGAAAATATGCTGGCCATGACCGCGGCTGTCACGGCTCTTGGGACAAAACTATTTGGCCGCTACGGTGAAGGGGAAGACCTGGATAAAACAGCCCTCAACCAGGTCAAAAAAAATGCCGATGCCATATCTGCCTATGCCATGAGCGAAAGCCTCTGGTACCTGTCCCGGACCCTGCCTGAAAACCATGCCATCATGGTTTGCCTGGGCGAAGGGCTCATGCCCAAGGCCGGGGAAACCATGGAAATGGGGGCCAACCCCCTGCTGGGGTTTGGACGGGTTTATGCCAGACCGGAAGTGGCTAAATTTTTAGATGATTGTATATTAAAACTGATCAATGACCCTGGTTACAAATGGGAAGACTTTAGACGGGCCATTGCCATCAAAGATATTACCGTTTGGGGAGCGGCCATTGACACCCTTGAAAATACCGACCGGTTTGCCAAGGGGGAAGCAACAGGTCCCCTTACCATTCTCCACCTCTTTGATCAGCCCCTGGCCATTACCGACCAATACGAAGGATATATCGGCACCCTGGTTTTGCCCAAAGAAGTTGTGGAAAGAGCAGCAGACGATTCCTTGCTGGTCAATTATTTTACCCCCCGGCACCTTGTAATCAAGGCCATTGCCATGACCTATCACGGTATTAAACCCGAAAACATCCATGTCTGGACCCTCCAGGGCAAACGCCGGGAACCCAGGATTGGAAAAATTTGGGAAGAATGGGAAACGGCCGGTGCCCACCTGGTGGGTGAAAACTGGACATTGCCCACAGGATTTTCCCCCTTTACCGATTCAGGAACCTATGCGCCTACCTTTGCTGTGAAAACCTGGCAGGATGAAAACGCTCAAACCCATCTGTTTCTGGTAGACGGGTATGCCGCATCGGCAGAGGCCATCCAGGCGGCCAGCCTCTCTTCCATCCTGGATCTGGATGTCTCATTGGCGGTTTTTTCCTCTACATTTAGGCTCCCCTATGACAAGGATGCCGCCAGCATGAAACTGGACCCGGAGGCCAATGACTTTTCCCTTTGCCTGACGCAAAAATTTTTCAAAAAAGATCCGGGTGAGGATCTGGTGAATAGTTACCGGGAAAGCATCCGGCAGGCAAGGGATGCCGGCATCCCCCTGAAAAAGAAAACCATTACCGCCGATGACCTGATTGCCGAAAAAAAATGGCAAACCCTTGCCATTGGAGGGTATATGCTCCCGGACCCCTATACCGGTGCCCCGGGTGTTACCCAGATATCTGAAGACACTTATACCGTTACGGTCCGCATGACCTCTGAAAAGGGAGACAAACGAATCACCTTTTCCCTGCGGCTCCTTGAACCCTTTGATCAGAGCAAGCTGGTTTTCACCCCTTTGCTGAACCGATTTCTCAAGGGAGAAGATTTTTTGACCCGGGCTGTAAAGATTTCAGATTCCGGGCGAATCAGAAACGAGCTCCAGACCTTGTGTACCGATGCATTGGAACATTTTGCCGACAGGGTGGTCCTTCGGTTCGAAAAAATTCCCAGGTCGATTATCTCACAGCAAGGACAAAAGACCCTGCGCACCATACTCACCTGGTACAAAAAAAATCACCCCATCTGGTTTGAATGGCTTGAACTGGACTAGTTTGAAACTTCATTCAAGGTATCCCGGAAAAAGCCACCCGGGGTCGCCGTCGGTCAAATGAATTTACTATTTTTTTCCCGGTTTATCCGTTCTATACTGAGGATGGCATGTTTTTTTACATTTGAAATATGCTGACCCAAAACCTTTTGTGCCTGTTCAAAATTGCCGGCATCAATATCTTCGTATAATTGGATATGCTCAGCATCCACGGTTTCCATGGGAGTGACAAATAAAATATTGCCTCGGTATTTCAAATACAAAAGATCGAACAGGGATTTTAAGGTATTGATCTGGAGTTGATTCCCGGATAATGTTGCCAGAGTCAGATGAAATTCCATATCCTTTAAAAGCCGGTCCTTGAGATAGATATCCCTCACCGCATCCAGATGGTTGTCCAGGGCTTTTTTTAAGGTTTTCATCCCCTTTTTGGTGATCGCTGCAATGGTTTTAGGAAGCAAAGAGACCTCTATAAGCTCTCGGAACTCATAGATTTCAGTAATCTCTTTCAGACTGATGTTTTCCGTATAATATCCCCGATTGGGTTCATGGCGTACCAACCCCTGGAATTCCAGCCGTTTCAAGGCCTGAATAATCGGCGTGGTGCTCATTTTCAACCTCTGGGCCAGATCTCCATAGGAAATTTTTTGACCCGGAATAATCTCGTTGAGAAAAAACATACGCCGGATACCCATGTAGGCTTCATGGGTGAAATCTTCCTTGGTTTTTTTCTTTTTAGTTCCCATGGAGCCGTAAGTTATACCAAGACTTTTACAAAATCAATTAAAATGTTAATAAAAAAAAAGCCTGCAAAAGAGTTATATGACTGAATTTCATTCATTAATTGCTTGACAAGCAAGGAAACAGACGCTAATAAGACAAGATTTTTAATCAGATTTTTAATCAGATTAAAGGACAAAATAAAAAAGAGACAACCTCAAGGAGAATAAAAATGGCGTTATCATTTATGGAAGGCAATGAAGCCGTTGCCAGGGGGGCCATGGCAGCAGGGTGTAATTTCTTTGCCGGTTACCCCATCACACCCGCCACCACCATATTCAACAATATGCTTAAAATGCTGCCACCCACAGGAGGAATCTGCATCCAGGGAGAAGACGAAATAGCCTCCATGGGGTATTGCATCGGTGCTGCCATGGCCGGGAAAAAAGTATTGACCGCCACCTCGGGACCGGGCATCAGCCTCTATTCAGAGCAGATTTCCTTTGCCATAGGAAGTGAAATCCCCATGGTCATTGCTGATGTTCAGCGATTGGGACCTTCCACCGGATCTGCCACAAGGGGGGCAGATGCCGACATCCAATTTTTAAGATGGGGATCCACCGCAGGAGTGCCCGTCATTGTTCTGGCTCCCAGGGACGCTCTGGACTGTTATGTCCTGACCATCCAGGCCTTTAATTATGCAGAGGAATTTCGCTGCCCGGTATTCATCGCCTCCAACAAGGAAATCGGCATGACCAAGGAAAGCTTTGACCTCGCTTGTGTCACCCTGCCCCCCCTGGTTGAGCGGACCCTTTATGAAGGAGATCAGTATCTCCCCTTTGAAGCAGATCCCGATAAAGCCCCCCCCTTTCTTCCCATTGGTGGCAAAACACTGGTCCGACAGACCTCCTCCACCCATGGGCCGGACGGGTTTATCACCATTGATCCTAAGGTCATCGCTGCCAACCAGCAGCGGTTGAGGACCAAACTCCATGCGGCCCGGGAACGTATTTCCCTGTATGAAGAAAATATCATCCCCGATACCGACACCCTGGTTATAAGCTACGGCATCACCTCCCGGGCAGTAGAGGATGCCGCCAAAATGCTGGCCCAAAAGGGGTATCCCGTCTCCACCTTGTCTTTAAAAACCCTGTACCCGGTACCGGAGCAAGCAATCCTGAAGGCAGCCGCCAATTTCAAACGGGTGGTGGTGATTGAAATGAACCTGGGACAATATGTCAATGACATCAGACGGATTCTTTCCGGCAAACAAGTAGATTTTTACGGCCAGATGGACGGGGTGATGATCCCACCGGCCAAGATTATGGAGGTCATCAAAAATGGATAGTTTTTTAAATAAAAGCCGCCCCCTGGTTTTCTGCCCCGGGTGTACCCATGAAAGAATCACCAAAGGGTTGGACAAGACCCTGATCGACATGGGCCTAACGGCCGACAAAACCGTTATTGTTACCGACATCGGCTGTTCCGGTCTCTTTGACACTTTTTTCAATGTTCATGCCCTCCACGGCGTACATGGAAGGGCCCTGACCTATGCGGCCGGCCTGAAGCTTGCCGACCCGACGCTTACGGTCATCGTCACCATGGGAGACGGGGGACTTGGCATCGGCGGTGCCCATGTGCTGGCTGCCTGCCGAAAAAACCTGGACCTCACCCTGATCATCCTCAACAACTTTAATTTCGGCATGACCGGTGGTCAATATTCCGCCACCACTCCCAGCGATGCCGTGGTGGGGTCTGAATTTCTCAACCAGGCGGAAATCCCCATTGATATCTGTGCGATTGCCAAAAGTGCCGGTGCCACCTATGTATCCAAATGTTCCGGCCATGATCCAGCCCTTCCTGACGAACTGGCAAAAGCCATCCGGCACAAGGGATTTTCCGTTGTGGAAACCCTGGGGATGTGCACCGGCCGCTACACCAAGCGCAACAATCTGACCCCCAAGGTCATTGACGAAATGATAGCCAATCAGCCGGTTGAAGGCGGTGTGGTTGAAGGAAACCAGCGGCCTGAATACGGGGAGCTCTACCGAAAACTGGCCGGGGAAAAGACCCAATTCCCAGAAGCCCTGACCATTGAGCGATCATTTAATCTTGTGGCCCCCCGGCGCCAGGAAGTGGTCATCTTAGGGAGTGCCGGCATGCGAATTGTCACGGCCGGAGATATTGTCTGCTATGCCGGCATCGCATCCGGCATGAACGTATCCATCAAAAATGACTACAATATCACCGTCCTCCGGGGCCAGTCGGTTTCAGAAATTCTTTTGTCCCCGGAAAAAATCGGGTACACAGGGATCGAATCTCCCACCGTGGTCATGGCCCTGAGCGATGAAGGGGTACAGCGGCGACAAAAAATATTTAAAACCCTTGCGCCGACCACCGTTGTGCTCAAGGAAAAAAGTGTGGACATTCCTGAAACAACCGCCCGGGTGATAGAGATTGATTTCAAAGAATTAAAAATCAAACGTACGGACTGGGCCCTGGCATCACTTGGAGTCCTGGCAGAAAAAGAAATCTTGTTTTCAAAGGAAATACTGGCCTTTGCCCTTAAATCCCGATTCAATGAAAAGGTCTATGATCTGGCCATGGAAACCATTGAAAAAATGTATTAACTCATAATGTCCTTAAAAATTTCTCCGGCCTGCTCGGTAATGGGATGACAGGCCGGAGACTCTTTTGGAAATCTGCTTTAATTTAAGGCAGATACAATCACCCACAGATGGAGAAGAAAACCTCTCAAGGTCAGCACAGCAGAAATGATCAAACTTACAATTGATCTGCTTAACAATTGCAGGCCCTACAAAAATCACATACTAATTATACGAATGATGAGATTTGAAGAATTATTTTTTTATTACGGATACCTTAATCTCTCTTTCCCGTACCATGGCCATGCCGTTTCATTTCCATGGTGTTTGTGTCTATTAAAACAAAAACAGGGTGCATACCGCCTTGCCCGGGTTGAACACAAATAGTTTCCCCCAAGGGAGCTTTCCAGATCCCGCTCATTATATACGATTCATGGATATGGCCATGGAGTGACAACAAGGGCTGTTCATCTAAGATAAAATCAAAAACAGCTTTAGACGCTGGCCTATTTCTATTAGAACAAACATCCAGGCCCAGGCCTGCAGGAGGCATATGGATAACATATACCGCTTTTTTCATGTCTTTTGGCCGGGGTAAGGCCTTCAGTTCATCCTCAATGGTAGGAAGGGATTGAGCCAATGAAACCCAATCTTCTATATTATCCAGGCCACCTTCTGAAGAAAAACAGCCAGGCCCATTTTGAAGAGGAAAGACAAAACCTTTTTTGTCCATCCGGCACCGATCTTTAAGTTCAAAAGGATAGTCAGACACATAGTTCATGCCAATGAACTCAAGACTGCCTATTTCAAATTTTCTTTGGGCAATATTATGGATAAACTCAAATTGATTGCAGGCCTGATCAAACTGATCGTCATAAATTCTCAGATCATCGTTACCCATACAACATAGATAATGGATGCCAGCCTTTTCAATCTTGGGAAAATATTCTCTTTCAAGGTTTTTGATAAACCTGGGTTGCCGCTTAAAAATAGGATTGATTTTAGGCAGCAAATCACCACCGTTGATAATCATATCTACCTTATGTTCAACAGCCTTTTCCCATGTCAAATTGTAATAGTGCTGGTTTCCATGGAGGTCAGTTGTATATAGTATTTTCATTTTTTCCCGCTTAAAAGTTGGTTTCAATATCCAAACTTGGGCGTCTCAAATACAGATAATATTCTAACAGATTCAAATTTTCAACTCTATATATTACCTGATTTTGCGGGAAGCCTTTCCAGGGAGGTACCAATGTAATAAGTTGATTTTCGGCAGGCCAAATACAAGTCTTCTCCATCGGAATCTACAAACAATTACTGAAAATATAGAAGATCCTATCATTTTGAAAAATCATAAATAGGATTGGTATTCTTAACAATAGAAGGCCCGGTGAATGTTTAGGATAGGATACTAATTGTTGACTGCGAATTTTTACATTTTAGGGGTTGGAATCATCATGACTATGAATACTGTGTCGTTGGTTGGATAGTCAAAACAGGGGATAAGTATTCGTTCTTAACCTCAAGAATACTTCCAATTGATATAAAAGGAGGCTTAATTCACTGTCCAAAATATCGGGGAGGCTCACCTTTAAAATTCATATTTATACAGGTGCGATTAATAAAATCTTGGTTCCCTTTTGGAGTTTAGAATATATTTCAATATTCCCTCCGATTGCCTTAAACCGTTCTGAAATACTGAACAATCCAAAACTCAGTGAATCATTATTTTCAATATTATCAATATCAAAACCGGCACCATTGTCTTGGACGCTAACGATTAATTTTTTTTGATCAATTATAAGTATAACTTCTGCATGTTTCGTTTGTGCGTGCTTAATAATATTTATCACCAACTCTCTAACTGACCGGTACATAAATATTTCAATGGTTTCAGCAAGGTTTACGGGGGTGTTAATCTTGTTGATAAAAGTAATCTTCATATCATTTTGAAGATTAATGTCCTCTATAAGCCATTTTAAAGCAGCTCCGAGTCCCAAATTATATAAAATGGGAGGACATATTTGAAAGGTAACAGATCTCATATCACTAATCGCTTGTTCAACAAATTCTTTGATATCAATTAATTCTTCAAAAGGATTATCATTGTATCTTTTTGACTCAAGTACAGTTTTTATTTTTAATAGACTGATCGCAAGTGATTGATTGGCAGTGTCATGAAGATTTTCTGCAAGAAGATTCCTTTCTCTTTCTTCCGTTACAATCAATTCGTTTGAAATGTTTTTTAGCTGTTCCCCTATGTTTTTACGCTCTTCTTCAAATAGTTTATTTTGAATTTTTTGTAATTCATCAGTTCGTTCTTTAATGATTTTTTCCCGGGAAAGGATTTGTTCATTATGTTCTTCCTGGATTTTAGTGGCATTATCAATGATGGTTCTGACAACTGGAATTTTATAAAGGAAACTATTAAATAAACGCCCCAAGAGAGGCTGATCCTTGAATTTAAAGTCAAATTCCCATATTCCTCGCCCGCTATCGCCATGTCTTTTGGGCCCTTTCTCTATACATTTTCCAGATAGTTTGACCTCAGTTGCCCCTGTGAGTCTTGTATATGACTCAAAAACTCCAATATTCCACATCATAGTAGAATCGCTTATAATAATATTTTCCTTATGAATTATTTGGAGTATCACATGCCCGGGGCTATTCTTTAATATTTTATAGTCCTTTGTCCGATTGTATTTATTATTTTCTTTGCTCAGTCTTTTTAAGGATTGATAAGGGCCGATTAAGGGCATACCAATGGCTGCTTTAAAAAAATGATGTGAGTTAAAAAACGTTTTGCCGATCTTATAGAATAACTCAGGGTCAGGTAATAATTTTTGTACGGCTTCATAAAAGTCAATTATGAAGCTATTGGAAAACCAATAATGGCTGCTGGACATATGTTTTATTGATATCCGCTCAGTTTTTCCGGTTGTTAAGTTTTCCACAAAATATGTATTGTTTTTATTGACATCATTGATGATGTCTTTCATAAAAATTTCAGGATAATTCTCATCCACATAACGAACGACCACAATTGTATTCAATGCAGAAACTTGCATGGGCATCGTTTCGTAATTGAGAGCGTTATTCAAGGGGAATATTCACCTGTTTTATTATTAATGGGTTATTTCATCGTATTGTCATATAGCGCATTATGAAATGTGTCAAGAATGATCACAGTAATTGATGGATAATCAAGCAGTTTTAAGCACAATAAATTAGGGTATTTTCATGTGTCTCTATTATGTCATAGTAAAAACTGATCCTTCCCTGATATTTTAGACATTCAGTTAAGTTAAGTTATATTCCAGCGAATCGAACAGTCAACATTGTCAACATGACTTCCATGATTGGCATCAACATTAATCCAGATTTCCGGTGATGTATTCTTTTGGTATCCATAACAATTCAGGCCGCTGAATACTCAAGCTTCGGATACTAATTATTGAGTCGGAAAAATCGGTAAAACTCAATTTTTTTTATTAACAAGTGGATTTTTTAACGTTAAGATAATCTGCTAAAAAAGCTCCACTTTTTTAGTCAGAGTTTATTGATTTGTTAGCCTCTATTTTCTTCCAAAGTGAAAAAATATTATTCTTTAAATGGGCGATTAATTCGTTTCTATTAAAAGAGCCATTGGGTCTGTAGTGCCAATGATGATAGCCTTTCTTTAGGCTTTTTAAATTGTCAGATTCGGTTATTTTCAAACCTCTGATTGGGAAAAATTTTGGTCAGAGGTTAATCAAAGGAATGATGTAAACTAAGGTAAGAAATTGGGACTATGTGGGAGACACGAAGATACAATCAAAATATTTAGTTTCAGCTTATCCATATCAACAGACTATGGGTAACAGGCTATGGTTTGAACGTATATACACCCGAAACAACAGGAAACGAATGATTAGGTTCCGAAAGATATTTTGTTTTATAAATGTCTTCACCCCAATCTAAAAAGGCTTCTTTAACCATATTCTCATAGCGTTCGCACACAACGGCATGGTCAGAAGGGGTTGTGTATTCATCTTTTCCTATATAGGTGTAAACCGTTTCATCTGCGGCAGGTTCAATCAAATGGGACACATCAATTCTGTCATAATGCCGTTCTCTTTTGTCCAACTCAATAAAATCTGCATCAGGGACTTTAACAATGACACCCCAACAGGTGGCCTCTTTTTCAGGGTAAATATTTAAAAATATCGCCTCCTGAAATTTTTTTCCGTCAAAACTGATATACTCAACCAGATCCCAGATTCTGTGGTAGCCGTTCAAGGTAACCGCTGACATCTGAATATCCCTCACATCCAGCCCTAAGGTTTTTCCAACACTACCACGGTTAATCAACGAACCGTAGCCGAAAATATTTGCCATTATGATCTCTTTCCTAAAATTTTATGATTCATACTTTTTCATGTGATGGTACACGTTTTCAAAATCCTGAAACAACGTTTTGCGAGATCTTGCTTTACGATAGGATTCAATAAATGGAAGCAAATTTTCCCAATACATACAAACGGCCCCGCCGAACACATCCCAGATATAGTTTTCATGAAGGGTTTTGTGTTTCTGAGCAGTAGCAAGCTCCTGGAAAAAATTGGTAAATCTTAATGTCTTTAAAATGTTTTGTTTCAAGGTATTATCGGTGAGCTCATTGGCCAGGTACCGTTTTAAAATCTTTTCCCAATTCGGATTATCCGCCAAAAAAAAATCAACCTCAAACCGAAGTTCGATCATTTCAGCGGAATTAAACCGCTCAATAAAATGGGTGGATCGTTGAAATCTAAAATGTCGACTGGTCTGATAGCCGATAAACACAACCGTGCCCAAACCGATAAGAGCCGTTGCCCCGACAAAAACAAGTTCCAATATTTTTAAAACAAAATCCATACTGCCTTTTTTAATTCTTTTAGTATATCAAATAAATCCGGCCGAATTTATCACCCATGAAAAATAACCACAAATCCCTAATGGGTATCACCTATGTACCATTAATCCCCAGCCTTTCTCTGCTCAAGAGCTGCTTTGGAACGCAGTATTATGCTTTCTACCTGGATCTTATCTGTACCACATTAAAACAATATTCATAAATCACTTTTAAACCTCGTTATTCATTAAAAAACAGTAAGGTAGTATACACTATTCTATCCAAACCGGACAGATTATTATTCCGGGGTTACAAAAAATCGACAAAATGGGAATCTTTTATGGCCACCGTCTCCCCCACAGTATAAAATGATTAAAATGAGACAAGACATTCGACCTCCAAGGCCTTAAACAGGTTGCACAGAAAACCTGGCTCTTTTTAGGCCACCTCAAATACCTCTATAATTTGTTGGATAGCAAAACAATTATACAGGTCTGGATAACCTCATAAATTTTGATGTTTGGTCGGATAACCCGCCACTTCGAATATTATTCGACCAAAAAGTTTTCAAATTCAATCGATGATTTTAAACCACCAATTTAAATGGCCTGCAAACAAATAAAAAATCAACTTATTACTTAAATTGAATATATGAAATCCGTCTTCATTGGAGATAAAATTGATTGAGTAGAGTTAACAATTCTTGCATGATTGGCATCAATTATAATCCAGATTTCCAGTGATGTGTTCTTTTGGTATCCATGACAATTCCGACCGCTGAATACTCAAGACTGGGATACTAATACGTGAGTACCCCGCAAAGATATTGGAAGTCAGCCCCGCCAGTTTTTTTCACCTTGATTTGTACCACGTTGTGATATACATTAAAGTTCATTGTTCAGAGCCGATCTGATTAAAAAGCCAGACTAAGAGAGATGTATATCATATCGTTTGGGTTCCCAAATACAGGTATCTGTCTTTTCTTTGCGACTAAGAAAGGGAAATAACAAAAAAGATAACAGACAAGAGATTTTCCCATAACAAAAGGAAAAATCATGGGAACAAACGCCAACACATTCTTTACCAAAGCAATTCCCATTGCCTGGGCCATGGGCATCATGCTCTCTCCTGATACCCTGGCTCTGCTGGGAAATCTTGTGGGTAAAACTGGCTGGACAGGGATGGGCCTGATACTGGGGTCCATGGTTGTTTTCTTCATCCATGCTGCAAATTACCAAATCCTGAACCAAAAAGTTGGAGAAACCGATTTTCTTATGTCACGTTTAGGGCAGCTTGCGGTCTATCTGCCATGGACAATAAGGGGGTTTGCCGCCATTTTTCTGTCCACTGGAATTCTGGTCTCATCCGGGTTTGCCTTTAATGAAGTCTTTTTACATTGGTTTCCCAATTTTGGATTCGCATTTTTACTCCTTAGTATACTCCTGGGGATACATTTGACGGGCCTATCAATCGGCTTTAAGGCCCAGGTATTTTTTGTTGCCCTGACCGTGGCAGGGCTTTTGATATTAATTTTGACAGGCATCTTCACCCAGGGAACACAGGTCGTTTCTCCTTGGCTACTGATTCCAGATAGGTCCATTCTTTTTCTTGCCCTGGTCTTGTGGGTGGGATTTGACCTGGGTGCCTTTGCCCTGGATCAAAACGGAGGCCGGGCAGATAAAATAAAAATGACGGGTCCCCTGGTATGGACCATTTGTGGTACAGGGGTTTTATTCCTGCTCTGGGCAATGGTTTCCATCCAACATGTTCCCTTGGTAAAATTGGCCTCAACCAGTCTTCCCCATTTAAAAACTGCCCAGTATCTGCTTGGGCATATAGGCCGTTGGATAATGGGGGGGATTATTATCTTTGGGACCCTGGGGGCTGTCAACGGATTATTTCTGGCCTGCCGGGTCAATACCGGTGAGATGGCTGGCCATGGGCTGCTTCCCCAATGGATCAAGAAACAAGGGGTGGTACCCATATTCCTGGCCTTGGTCATTGGGCTGATGATAACCAAAGGAATGGCAGGCAGTGACAAACTGGAAATCTGGATACGGGCAATCTTTCTTGCCTGGCTGTTTTCCTACGGGTTGATTTCTCTGGGGTTTTTAACCCGGCAAGTTTCCTTGCCAAACCTCACGACATCCGTAATTACCCTGACCGGTGTTTGTTTTCTTCTCCTGTTCGGAGAAGATCGGTCTTTACAACTCATATATTTTAGTTTGCCCCTGGGAGCAGGTCTTCTCCCAGGATTAATACTCACATGGAAATCATCAAGACAAGAAGGTGAATCCAATCATGACAATTAAACCAAGGAGTTCATTATGAAAAAATTTATATTTTTGCTTATTCCATTTGCTGCCATTCTGGTTTTCTCTTCGTATTCAGGGGGGGCTTCTGTATCTGTCATCACCAAGGAGACCCTGAAGAACTGGATGGATAAGGGGGAACTCACCATTCTGGATGCCCGCACGGGAAGGGACTGGGGATCTTCTGAATTTAAAATCAAGGATGCCCATCGAGCAGATCCTGGGCAGTTCTTGGCTTGGAAAGATAAATACCCCAAAAACCAAAAACTGGTCTTATACTGCGCCTGACCGAATGAAGCCACCAGTGCCAGTCTGGCACGAAAACTCATGACTGAGGGGTACACGGATGTTCATGCCCTAAAGGGCGGATGGCGAGAATGGTTCCGGGCCAAATACCCAGTGGATGAAAAATAAGTATTCCAGGTAAAGACAACACACCCTGATTTCCTTTTTGTAATTAGGGTGTGTTGTCTTTTTATCTACTATAACTTGCATAAATTTTGATTTTTCGAATGTTCAATAATTCAAACGGTATCATTAAGATTTTCAAGAAGTAATTTTTCGAGTGCCACTCAGGAGAGAACTATAACGTGTAGTCCAGATATTTAATCAAATAAAAAATATCCAAGGCTTGTTGTCGGCAATTTTTTGTGACGTATAATTTTGGTATCCTTAATAATTCTGGATTCTGAATACTCAACAATTGGATACTTATTGTTGAATATGAATATTCAGGAAAAGGCGTTCAATTGATCTACCAGTCAATACCAAATTGCTATCAGAGAGGCATGGGAATTACAACAAATTCTTTCCAAATAAGCCCGATAAATTCACTGATGGGCCATTGCCATCCATTCACGGGAAACCACTTTAAAACAAAGCGTAAATACGCTTGGGTATAAAACTGTAAAGGCTGGAGGATAGTCTCCAATTCTTTATTTAATCGAGAGAACCTGCTAATTTTTGAATTCTATCGGAGATATCCCGAACAGTTATTTTTCTATTATCTATCCACCATTTGGCATCTGTTTTTTCCTGCCACTCCTGTAAAAACAAATCAAATGCCAGGTCTGATGTTTCTTTTTCTTTATCATCATCATTAAATACAAGACTTTTTTTCAAAAAATTTACTTTGTTGATCAGGTCAGCCCTGATTTTTTCTGCCCAGGAAACTCTTTTTGGGGTCCCAATGAGTGTAGGAAAGCCTATTTTGGCATGAGATTTTGCCAATTTGGATGCCTGTTTTTCGAAATACTCAATTTTGCATGTTTCGCAATACCAGTCTTTTTTGTCCACAAGCCATAAATTTTTCTCATGGCTTTCTAATAGTTGAGTTGTGAATTTTTTATAACAGGCCTTACACCTGACTTCATAATCGTAAATTTCTTTTGTCATTATAATTAGGCCCCAAATTTTTAGTATTTATTTTTAAAGAGTTGGCCTCTTGATACAAACGAGTTACACTACATGAGAATTAAAAATTTGTAAAATAAAACGCCAAGTGCTGTTATATAGCTTAATACTAACAATTCCCAATCTCTGAATTTTCTTTAAGTCCCGGAAATACGGGTACCAGGACATCAAGTATCAGGTAGAATCTATCCGATTTCATTTTTGGCAATTCAAGTTTTCTGCATATGGAAACTTTAAAATATAAAGGAAATAGAAAACATTTGAATAATTTTGATCAGTGCCGAATTCGTTCTCTATTTTAGGAGTCTGCCAAAAATTCAAAAACTTAAAGACAAATCCCAATTAACCAAATAAGAAGCCACGGAGGTTGTTAATGTCTTTTTCTCAAAAATGGCCAATGCTTTTGTCGGTGGAATAACAACGCAAAAAGCCCTGACCGTTTGTGCCAATTATTGGCTTGGGCGATCAGGGCTTTTTGACTATCCAGAAGATAGCCATTTTTTCTAAATATTTTCCCAAGAATAGACTTAATTTTGTATCTATTTTTTTGTAGTAGGATCAATAATCAATAACTCCTAAATTACCGCTTTTGAAAGCTTCAGCCATTGCCAGGGGTACCTGTGCTTCTGCTTCGACAACCTTGGCACGCATTTCCTGGACTCGGGCTTTCATCTCCTGTTCCTGGGCAAAAGCCATGGCACGTTTTTCTTCGGCTTTTGCCTGGGCAATCTTCTTGTCAGCCTCTGCCCGGTCGGTTGCCAATACAGCTCCAATATTTTTGCCCACGTCCATATCTGCAATATCAATGGATAAAATTTCATAAGCGGTTCCTGCATCCAGACCTTTTGAAAGAACAGTTTTTGATATTGAGCCCGGATCTGCAAGTACTTCTTTGTGGGTGTTGGCCGAACCGATGGTGCTTACAATGCCTTCTCCCACTCTTGCCAGAATTGTTTCTTCCCCGGCACCCCCTACCAGACGGTCGATATTGGCCCGGACCGTGACTCTTGCGAGAGCTGTCAATTGAATGCCGTCCTTTGCCATGGCTGTCACCAGGAGGGTTTCAATAACTTTCGGGTTAACAGACATCTGAACCGCCTCTAATACATCCCTGCCTGCCAAATCAATTGCAACAGCCCGGTTAAAGGTCAGTTCAATATTGGCTTTGTCGGCTGCTATGAGTGACTGGACAGCCCGGCTGACATTACCACCGGCAAGGTAGTGGGCTTCAAGGCTGTCGGTTGGAATTTCTATCCCAGCCTTGACTGCCATGATTTTAGATTCAACAATCAGCTTCGGTGGAACTTTCCTGAATCGCATGAAAATAATATTGATTAATCCAACCTTTGCACCAGAAACCAATGCCTGAAGCCACAGGGCTAAATATGAAAGAATAAAATAGAACAGTACCAAACCGATAATACCTGCAAGAATTAATAAAATGTACATTAAATCCATTGAAACTATCTCCATATTATTAAGTTTTTAAACGATACTCTGATTCCCTGTTACAACAGTGGGTGATTTCCCCTCGGCCAAGAGGGCTCATGGAGTTCACTTATAAGTCCCTTAAATATTATAATCTGATTAATTCCTGATCGTCGTGCGGCAATGATTTTTTCTCTAATACCTCAGACATAAAGCACCTTGCCTGTTAGCCTAATTTTCCCGAACCCCTTTTCTTCCAGCCGCATGATATCATAAAAACTGTAGGTTTACCCGTTAATGCTGAATTGTTTCATAAAATTCAGGTTTGCTCATTTACTCCGCCATGATAGCCGAAAGATTTTGTGTTAAAAAGCGTTCATGAGCTGTCAGATATTTTCAATTCTTTATTTGTTCCGCCGCATCAGATCATCTGCCAATGTGAAATCCTTGAACAAAATCAAATACGCCAAACAAGTTGCCCAACCATAATGCGGCAACAACAACCGCCACGATGTTCAGTATTTGTTTGATCTTCTTATCCATCGGAATATTGGAGATTCACTTCACAGCAGTTCAAATTTTGAAAAATTATTTTTCTGAAATCTGCAACAATAGATTTGTTATATTGGTAAGTGTAATCTGAGAGGGTGTTTTTTGTGTACTGGTTTTTTAAAGTATGAGAAGGGTTTTGTTAAAATCTATTTGTTCTCAAAAGCTAAAAGGATGCCTACTGTTAGCAATATAAAGATAAATAGTTACTATTAAAATTCATTGGATTCTATACAGGCTATTTCATTGGAAGAATTGCGTTTTGATTGATCAAAAGAGCTTCACGAATCTGTTGTTCTTTCGATTTTAAAAAATCCACGATGGAACTGTTATTAGACCCGTCCCAACGTTTCCTCCCGATTTTTATAAATATTCTGGCGGTCCCTGTATCAATGATAAAGTCGTATGATAATGTTAGTGAGTTTTCACGAGAATCAATATTATATTCGTCATAGGCATTGTTAAGGAAGTCCAGAACCGTTTCTTTTTTTGTTGCAGCCATATCGATTTTCCTTTGTGTGAATTCGGATTGTTAACAATGAATTTAACAGTTTTTTCCTATGTATCTTACAAAAATAATTACTCGAATAGCTTTTAACAGCTATCAGAAAAATATTGAGCAGGCAACATTATTTTTTTGATAAAGTGCTGACGTATGAAAATCAACTTTATTGGAGACCAAGTTGATTCTGGTTCAAGCCTGGAAAACAGTTTCCAAGAATCTGCCAAAATGTGATGTATATATATCATTTAATGCGGAAGAATGGCTTTTATTAATGTTGATAGAAAATAAAGTTTAACGAGGTGCTTGTTAGGTAAGGATGAAGAATCAGCGCAAACCACATCCACTCAAAGTCATTGTTTGGCTAATGTGCTGGCGAAGGCGACAATTTTCTTGACAGCCACCGGAATACAGACCACTATCCACGACATGAGCTAATCACCGCAAACGGACAGGCTACCCAACAAGGTCGCCACAGGGGCGATTCCTTAACCGTTTCCAGACTCTCAAAGGGGGAAACATGATGAGACAACCAGGCAAAAAATCACCATTTATCATTCACATTGTACTGACGATTGTTTTTCTTCTTGCAGTAGCAAGTAGCGTCAACGCACAAAACTCTGACTTCATAAATTGGGAAACAACTGCAAGAGATGCAACGGGACAACCAATAAATAATCAAAAAATTAATGTTCAGGCAGCCTTACACTTTGAAACCCCAAACTCTATCTCAAGTTATGTTGAAACCCACAGGCCTACCACAAATGCGGTGGGCATATTTAAAATTGAAATTGGCAATGGAACTCCGGTAGCGGGTTCATATGATAATTTACCCTGGGGAAGCCAAGACTCATTTATCGAGATTTCGATTAATGGGGTTTCGGCTGGAACTAAAAAAATCAAAAAAAACAGAAGCCATAACCGGTTGCTTAATACCAAAGTCAGGAGAACCCGTAGCAAAACAAAAACCAACAGTAAAGCGGCGCAGATGAATCCCAACACCATGCCCATATTTCAAATTAATGTGGGTGAAAACACCTTGAAAGCAGGCGACGGGATGTCCTTTACCGGGAAAAAGCCGGTTTTCACCATCAACGCTAAAGATAAAGTGACTATCACCGCAGGAGAAGGGATTAACATCGCAGGGGTTTACCCAAACTACACTGTTGAACTTAAAAAGCATTTTATTGGCGAAGAGTACCTTGGTGGCACGGTTTTTTACGTACAAGATAACGGTCAACATGGCTTAATTGCCGGAAAGTTCTTTACCCATAATACATGGGCAGCGTTTAGGTGGTATGAGCCACAGAAGAAAGAAATAACGCATAAAGACTTCAAAACATTAAATAACTGGGGCAGTGCAATTGGTGACGGTAAAATAAATACGTATAAAATTCGCACGGAAAACCCAGTTAGTAATGTTTTGGATATTGGGGAGCCAACAGCGATAATAAGATACTACCCCATGGACTGGGGCAATTGGTACGTGCCTTCATTAGGAGAACTTCGCTTGGTATACAAGCAAAAGAGTTTCTTGGCAAAATCATTAAAACTGAGTGATAAATACCACACTCTGTGGAGTTCAACAGAAAGTGGTAAAATTTGGCAAGGGCATGGAGATAAACCCGATGGCGGAAATTATGCATCTGGTAAATATTTCAAAGGCTACTTAGGAACTCCGGTCAAGTTAGGTGGAAGGGTTACTGGTGTCGAATGCATAAATTTCTATACCGGCAATGAAGCAACCATTGCCAAAACCCATGATCTTTCTTTCATTCTCATACGTGATTTTTGATTTAAACCAGAAAAATTAAGTCCATGTTCCAAACATAAAAGCCCTATATCTATTTGGATACGGGGCTTTTATGTTTTATGACAGAAGTTATCTGGCCGGGGTCAGGCTTGACTTATGGACTATTGAAAAGCGGGATTCAGGCTTGAATTATAAGAAAATGATATTTCAAGAACTGCCCCCAACGCTCCTATCTCGCACCGATATTAACTCAAAAGGCCAATGTCAGGGCAAATTTATATTTTAATGCTTTTTTAAATACTTTTCAGTGGAAAATAAAAAAAAAGGAATGAGGTGCAAGAAAATAAAATAATTTTCAACTTTAGTGAAAATATAATTTATTGTGATTGAATACACCAAAATAACATTTATTGGAGACTCACTTTAAAGCAGCTTAAACCCTTAAACAATTTTCTAAAATCAGCAAATATAAGTTTTTTATATTCACTTTAATTTGGAAGCATGGTTTATGAAGCTGGGTTTGGCCTCATTTCTTGTGCTTTCACAATCTTTTTTTGATTTTTTTTATGCCAGTTGGTATTAATTGTTGCTCAGATCTTTTATGGGGATATTCCATACTATTTGAGAAGACGGCTTTCGGGAATGACCATTAAGGACACATGATTTATTATGCACGGCGCTGCAAGAAACCATGGACTCCTAATCTTGCTAATGTTTGAAAAACTGCACTCCATGCATTCTGACTTGGATTCACCTTTTTGCCAGTCGCAAGTTTTGCCAGTTGATATTCATACCATGTGATCGACAGCATGGTCATCTTGTCAATAAAAGCAAACCCGGTAGTCGGATTTTTAAGATTAGATCGGGTTTCTAAGTCATTTAGAAGCTTGTTCGGGAAATCAGGCTCAATTGCCAGGGGTCTTGCAAGCCCAATCATATCTGTAACCCCACTATCCAAGGCATCCTGTATAGCTGTTCCTGAACGAAATCCTCCTGTAACAACAATTGGAACTTCAATTTGTTTTTTCAATTGCTTTGCATATTCTAAAAAATATGCTTCCCGTTTTATAGTTGAGGCTTTCATCTTGTATCCTGTCATGCTGGGACTTTCATAGGTCCCACCTGAAATCTCTATCAGGTCAATGCCTTCTTCTTCCAGTGTCTTTGCCACCTCTACGGAATCTTCAGTAGTAAACCCACTTTTCATAAAATCAGCAGAATTCATCTTTATTCCCAATGGAAAATCTTCACCAACCGCCTCTCTCATTTCACGGTAGACTTCCAATACAAACCGAGATCTATTCTCAAGTGTACCGCCCCATCGATCTGCTCGCCGGTTATGATGCGGGGATAAAAACTGACTGACCAGATACCCGTGCGCACCATGGATTTGTACACCTGAAAAGCCAACTGCCTTTGCCAGCCCAGCGCTTTCTCCAAATTTTTTAATAATCTTCCAAATGTCGTCTTCAGTTAATTCTCTAGGTAGATTGAATACCTTGTCTAATCCCTTTCCCAGTGGGATCGCAGACGGTGCTACCGGTGTTTTCGTCAAAAAAGAAGGGGTTTGCTTACCCGGATGATTGAGCTGTACCCACAATTCCGTATCCCTCTTTTTTCCGGCGTCTGTCCACATCTGAAACAAAGATTTATCACTTCGATTATCCAGTACAACATTTTTGGGTTCACCAAGGGCGGATCGATCAATCATGACATTACCGGTCATTGAAAGGCCTGTTCCTCCATCCGCCCATATCGCATACAACCGGGCCAGTCCTTGAGTCGGGTTGTGAGCCTTATCTCCTAACTGTTCACTCATTGCCGATTTAAAAATTCTGTTCTTAATCTGGGTACCGTTTTTTAATATTAGCCGATCAGATAGGCTTATTTTTTTTGCATGATTCATAGTTGACTCCTTAATTTTACCTTTTAAATCTATAAAAATACTCTAATGCAGCAAAACCATCATTAACAATAAGTTCACCGATCTTTTTCTGTTGAATATACAAAAATAACAAACCGGATAACATTCAACAGCTATCAAAAAAGAATGGGAGTGACAATATCATTCTTTTAAAAAAAAACTATTTTATAGCAGGATAACACTCAGATTATCATGATAAACAGAAGTATGGATAATTAAAATATATGGGAAATAGACATCATAAAATTAATCAAAATGCCGTTAAGGTAGATTGAAGACTAAAAACAATCATCCAATCTAATGGATATCTTTTAGATTTCGTTCAAACCAAAAGTTATGAATACTTGTCTGAATCTTGATTCTTCAAATGTTCAACAATTCAAACGGTATCATAAAGTTTTTCAAGAAGTAATTTTTAGGGTGCCATCCAAGAGAAGACTATAACGTGAATTAAACTGTTTGCAAGTCCTAACAAATTTAATTTTTCTATGGTGTCCAATATTGAATATTGTTTCACCACTATTCGGGTTCTTTTGTTTTCAACCCTGGCTTTAGATGCGATCATCCTGTAAAAAGCTGCCAATAATTTCATTTCTTGTTTGAATTGATCTATGGTATGAACCATACATCGGTATGCACCCATTGGATCCACCCGGTTTACCTTTAAACGGAACGACCTGATATGAAAATATTCTCCCCTCCACGGCCCGGTGCCGGCCAAGCCGGTCCAACCCTCAGGATATTTATCCCTTTTGCTTTTGGGTATTTTCTCTCATATATCTTTCGGGTGGTCAATGCCGTCATTGCCCCGGATCTTGTTACAGACCTTAACCTTGACCCTTCTGAACTGGGGCTTTTAACCGCTACCTATTTTATTGCCTTTGCATCTTCCCAACTGCCCCTGGGAGTACTTTTGGATCGATTTGGTCCCAGAAGGGTAGAATCGTTTCTCCTCTTGTTTGCCGGGGCAGGGGCCATTATTTTTGCGGTATCCCACACCCTGACCGGGGTGATTATCGGTCGGGCCCTAATCGGATTCGGGGTCTCCGCCTGTCTCATGGCAGCCTTTAAATCCTATGTGATCTGGTTTCCGGCGAATATCTTGTCCCGGATCAACGGGTTCCAGATGGCGGCTGGCGGAGTGGGTGCCCTTGCCGCCACCACACCTGTGGCGTGGACATTACACTTTACGGACTGGCGGGGACTTTTCTGGGCCCTGGCCCTGTTCTCCTTTGCCAGTGCCCTGGCCGTCTTTCTAATGGTCCCGGAACATGAAAAAAAGACCGAACAGGAAGAAATCACCTCCCAGATCACAGGCGTGTTCCAGATATTTAAAAGCCCGGCCTTCTGGCGCATCGCCCCGTTGACCACCCTGTCCCAATCAGGCTATATCGCCCTCCAGGGGCTGTGGGCCGGTCCCTGGTTAAGGGATGTGGCAAATGTCCCCCAGGCCCGGGTCGCCACCATTTTATCCTGGTCCGCCCTGGCCATGATCACGGGATTTATCTCCCTTGGATTTTTAGCGGAAAAGCTGGCCCAAAGAGGGATTTCGGTGCTCACAACAGCCGTCACCGGCATGGCCATTTTCATAGGAATCCAGGCCATGATAACCTTTGCCGTCCCCCTGCCGTCACCAATGCTTCTTGTTCTTTTTGGTTTTTTCGGAACCTCGGGCATCCTGTCTTATACCGCCTTAACCCTGGGATTTCCCAAAAACCTTTCCGGCCGGGTCACCACCAGTATTAACATGATGGTTTTTGTGGCAGCATTTTGTGTTCAATGGGCCATTGGCGCCATCATCAATTGCTGGGAAGTCACAGCCTCTGGCAATTATGACCCGGCCGGATACAGGGCAGGATTTCTTACCATTCTATGCTGCCAGCTTGCGGCCTTGGTCTGGTTCTGGATTGCCGGCCTTAAAAAATAATCTGTTTTCAATAGCCCTCGGGAAATTTACTTAAAACCGAAAAAAACCTCATAGATGAATGATCTCAATTTGCGTGTCCGCAATCTGTGCAAGCCCCAAATCATCTGCCATATTGAGCACCTTGTCCAGTTTTGAATTCACAACCCTTGAATCGTTGCCGATGATTGAAAATCCGATTTGGGCCCACAAATGACTGTCATTATAATCGATTTCCGCAATGGAGACATTAAATTTTTTTTTAATCCGGTTGATAATGGATTTAACAATACTGCGTTTTTCCTTCAATGAACTGATACCATAGAGTTTAAATTTGATTTTGCCAGTCCCGACCACCATGGCTATTTCCTTGACAATTGTTAAAAATTCATGTCACCAAAATCTATACTTTTTAAAGACTAAATGGAAGGATGGTTTTTTCTAATCCATTGACAATCATCCCCAAAAAGAAGCTGAATCTGTCCAGTGTCAATTCCATCAACCGGTGCTGGGTCATGGTCCTGCCAATCCATTATTTTTTCTGATATTTTCAGGGACTGATACCCATAAGGACCGCAGATGAAATCAACCCTTGACTTACCCATTCTGCTTGGAATATTGAATTATGGTATAAACGAAATATTCCATCCATACAACAACTTTAAAGCAGGAACTAAAACGTGATCAATAAAATTTTCAAAGAAAAATTCACCATTTTGTTAGGATTACTTCTGGTCTACGTCATTGCGACCCCTTTTTTTGAAACGATCATAAATCAAGAAATCTTTTTGAACATCACATTTTCTGCTGTCATGCTGTCTGCCATCCTTACCCTGTCCCGGGAAAAAAAGAGCCGTATTGCTGTTATCCTTCTGGTGCTGCCGTGTTTTGTCCTTCTCTGGCTCAAATTGCCGGACAGCTCTTCTGAAATATTTCTGGCCGGCGCGGTGCTCCAGGCTGTGTTCAATTTTTTTATGGTCTTCATTATTATCTGGCTTGTTTTTCACTCCCCCGTCATTACACGGGATATCATCTCTGCATCCATTGTGGCCTACCTGTTCGTGGCCCTGTTTTTTGCAAATTCTTTTTTGGTATTGGAAATACTCTTGCCGGGGTCCTTTTCCATATCCAATGACCTGATCACAGTTGACCCTTCGGTATTAAAATATTTTAGCTTTGTGACCCTCACCACCCTGGGATATGGAGATGTGGTACCAATCTCTAACCAAGCCAAAACCATGGCCATTTCCGAAGCCTTTATCGGACAGATCTATCTGACGGTGCTGATCGCACGACTGGTGGGGGTGTATGCGGCAGGAAACCATCGGCAAAAAAAATAGAAAAATTCCCGTTCCCAGGCATTTGATCTATATTTTTTAAAATTTTCGGTTGTAAATATCCATTGACATTTATCTCCATAGAATTTAAATTCACTATAGTGAAATAATTTTTACGGCAACTAATTTATTTTCCAAGGGGGTTGTATGATGGTGACCTTAACCAATGGGTTCTATGTTCTGTTCCCTATTATCATTATTTATCTGTGCACCACCTACCCGATTTTAAATAAAATAGGCATGATCATTATCTGTTATGCGGTGGGACTTGTCCTGGGAAATATCAATATCCTGCCCCCGGATATCCTTGGCTCCCAGCAAACCCTGTGTGAAGTCTGTGTGGCCCTTTCCCTTCCCCTTCTCCTTTTTTCCCTTGATCTAAGGCAGTGGGTCCATCTGGCAGGAAAAACCATATTGTCCATGGCCCTTGCCACCCTTTCCATCATCATTGTCTCCTGCCTTGGCTTTCTTTTCATAAACGATCTGATAG
This sequence comes from Desulfoconvexum algidum, assembly GCF_055382125.1. Classification (NCBI taxonomy): domain Bacteria; kingdom Pseudomonadati; phylum Thermodesulfobacteriota; class Desulfobacteria; order Desulfobacterales; family Desulfobacteraceae; genus Desulfoconvexum; species Desulfoconvexum algidum. The sequence continues at coordinate 4,313,844 of NZ_AP042394.1, forward strand.
AGGAAAGCTGGAAACTGGTGGGAATGGCCGTGGCCGTATATACCGGAGGCACCCCCAACCTGGCCGCCATAAAGACTGCGCTTGATGTGGACCCAACTGTTTATATCACATTTCACACCTATGACATCGTGATCACCCTCGTTTGTATTATTTTTTTTGTTACCATTGCCCAGCGTGTCTGTAATCGATTTCTCCCCCGGTTTGAACCCCCAAAGAGGACAAGGGCTGGGGAATCAGATCTCCTGCATTCCGAAGGAATCGATTCATACAATGGAATTTTAAAGATTAAATCCCTCATGAAACTTTCCACCGCCCTGGTTCTTTCCGGCATCATCGTGGGAGCCGCCCTGGGAATCAGTCAGTTCTTTCCCAAAGAATATGCCACCTCCATAACGATTCTTTCGATCACCTCCCTGGGTATCGGGTGTTCCTTTATTCCAGCAATCCGGAATATTGAAAAGACATTCCAGCTGGGCATGTATATCATCATGATTTTCTGCCTGGTTGTCAGCTCCATGGCCAGCTTTTCCCAGTTAAGCAATTTAAACTATCCCCTTCTCTCATATGTTGGATTTTCGGTATTTGGCTCCCTGACACTACACGGCATCTTTTGTAAAATATTTAAAATCGATACCGATACCTTTATTATCACCTCAGCCTCGGCCATCTGTTCTCCCCCCTTTGTACCGGTGGTGGCCGCTGCCCTGGGGAACCGAATGGTTATTTTGTCAGGTCTGACAACGGGAATCATTGGATATGCCATTGGCAATTATCTGGGCATATCCATTGCCTATATTGTTAAATCTTTCATTTAATACTGCAATTGAATTTAAATATAAAAAGGCTCACCATTTTAAAATCAGGCCTGTGCATAAACAATAAGGACATTAAAATATGACAAATACAAAAATCGTACTTCCTGAAAAAGGACGCAGTAAACAAGCGGTTCTGGAAGCCATGAAGGCCTTTGGAGATAACGACCCGGATTATAAAAATGGAAAAACCTGGAGCCTTGTCTATTACCTGGGAGAAAGGTATACACAGTTTTTAAACGATGCCAGCCAGATGTATAGCTCTGCCAACGGACTCAATCCCATGGCATTTCAAAGCCTGAAACGCTTTGAAACCGAAGTGGTTCGCATGACGGCAGATCTTCTGAACGGCGATCAGGACGTGGTCGGGATCATGACCTCCGGGGGAACTGAAAGCTGTCTTTTAGCCGTTAAAACCTATCGGGACATGGCCCGGAAAAAAGGCATCAAAAAACCTGAGATGATCCTTCCTGAATCCGCCCATGTGGCCTGGGAGAAAGGGGCCCAATATTTCAATGTCAAAGCAGTTCATGTGCCCCTGGACAAGGGATATCGCATGGATGTAAACAAGGCCAGGAAAGCGATTACCCGGCGCACCGTTATGATGTTGGGCTCTGCCCCGGGGTATCCCCACGGGGTGGTGGACCCCATTGAAGAATTGGGGGCCATTTCCCTTGAACGAAAGATCCCCCTCCATGTGGATGCCTGTGTGGGCGGATACCTCCTCCCCTTTGTCGAACAACTTGGATATCCCATACCCAAATTTGATTTCAGGGTGAAAGGCGTCACTTCCATATCGGCGGACACCCATAAATACGGGTATAGTGCCAAGGGGGCATCCACTATTTTGTACCGCAACATGGATATTTTAGAGAACCAGATGTTTGTGTTCACCGAGTGGCCAGGAGGTATTTTTGCCTCCCCCGGCCTTTTGGGCACAAGACCCGGGGGCAATATTGCGGCTGCCTGGGCTGCCATGCAGGCAATGGGCAAAAACGGATACCTGGAAAATGCCAAAAAAATCATGGACACCACCCGACAGCTGATACAGGGCATTGAATCAATTGATGGGCTTGAAATCGTAGGAAAACCCGATATGAGCCTCGTTGCCTATCGTTCCACATCAAAAAAAATAGGCATCTATGCGGTTGGAGATCAGATGGAAAAACGTGGGTGGCATATTGATCGCCAGCAAAAGCCTGAATGCCTCCATGCCATGGTCACCCCTTTGCACCAGGAGGTAATGGCCCAATACCTAGGTGATCTGAAAGAATCCCTTGAATACGTGGGGGCCAACCCCAGGCTCTCCCGCCAGGGAGGGGCTGCCACCTATGGAATGGTATCAAAGGTCCCCTTCAGGGGAATGGTCAAAAAAAACGTATTAAACATGATGCGCGATATGTATGGCCCGGCAGGAAAGGTGGTGGATTTCTCCGAATCAGACAACAAACAAAATGGGGTTGTTGAAAAAATAGCCCGGCTGTTTTTGAGATTTAAAAACGAACGATAGACGCCGGGGAGCATCTACGATGGGCTGACACCTGACAATGCCAGGGCCGTCATTTCCATGAAGGCGGCAAAAAGGTCTTCATAACTGATCCCGTAAGTCTCCTGAAAACGGACCTGGCGCATGAGAATAATCTGCATGACGCCAAAGACCTGGCCCCAAAGCAGCAGCATCAATTGTGCGGGTTTAAGGGAAGTTTTGATCCTTTTTTGTTCAATTCCCGTTGCAATAAGCCGGGTGATCAAATCGGCAATGGCATCGGTTTCCTGCTGGCAAAGATACTTATGGGATCCCGGTGCTGAATTCTTTAAACTCCCGGGATCATACACACAGGTATTTGCCTCATAGACCATGATCAGCTTTAAATAGTCTGGATGATCCAGGGAAAAATCAAAGAATGCTCGCCCAAGGTCATGGATGCGCTGGTCTTGGGAAGCCTTGTCCAACATTTGATGTAACCGAATAAGCCCCCTTAATACAACGGCCAAAAAAATGTCTTCCTTGTCTTTAAAATAAAGATAGATGGACCGTTTGTTATACCCTGCGGCCTTTGCGATCTCAATGATGGTGGCAAACTCATATCCATTTTTAAAGAATATGTCCTGGGCCTTATCAAGGATTCGGTTTTCGCGCTGCTTTTTTTCCCATGCTTTTCTATCCTCGGACATCATTTCCCCTCTGCCATAAATATCAGGTTATGGGAAATAGAATACATCGGAGTGAAATCCAAGTCAACACATTGAAAATTACCAATGGGCTCTTTACCCCACTCTTCCATGGCCGGGCCGTTCTAAAGGTGCATATTCCAGGCAGTGGCCGATATCTGTTGGTTTAGGAAGACATACACCCCTCATCATCTTTAATAATCTTGGTGTAACATTCAGTAAGCTCTTTGTCAGAAGTGGATGCTTTATCGCAGTCACTCATTTTTTCTACAATATTTTTTTGATCTTCTGCATCACAATACTCTTTTTTTTCTGAATTCTCTGTCATGGTATCGTCTCCTCTATCCCTAGGTTTTGTTAAATAATCCCAAACGCCAATAGACGCCATACCTAAAATTTAACGATGCCTGGAGAAATGTCAACACACTACCAAAAAAAACACAAGGCCCTGTACCGGGGCACAGGGCCTTGTGTCACCTCAGACAGCAAAGGTATCAGGAATTGAGTATTTTTTTAGCGCTCTCATTGTTCACATCTGTCACATGGGGGATGCCTGTTTCCTGGGCAGTTTCCCGGTTGCCGGAAAAAATTTCATGTCGGGTAATCTGATTGAGGGAAAACTTTCTGGCCCCTGCCATGAGCTGCTGCAGTCCGCACCCGAGTTTATCTGCAAGGGTGTAAAATCCAATGGCGCCATAGGGAATTTTTTTCATCTCATCCTTACCGATCTTGTCTGCAAGGGCATGGTAGCCGGCAAAAATTTCGTCTGCTGTTTTCCCCACTTCCAGAACAGTCTTGGGCAGTTCGTTCCAGTTGCCGTTCACTTCTGCCCTTCTTTCTGGATAAATGGCCCCTTCAATATTGGCCCCTAGAAATCCCGGAATCATTATGCCCCGACCCATGCAGATAAGTTTGGTATAGGGAGCCCCCAGAGCAAGACCTTTGAAAACATGATCTTCCAGGGCAAATCCACCGGCAAAGGACATATCCACCACTTGTTTTCCCTTGGCAGAGAGAATGCTGGCATATTCATGGGCCTTGGCATGGAGGTTGATAGAGGGAACCCCCCAGCTTTGCATCATGTTCCAGGGACTCATGCCGGTACCGCCACCGGAACCGTCAATGGTCAGAAGATCCAGATCTGCATCCGTGGCAAATTTAATGGCCATGGCCAGTTCTTCCATGCCATAGGAACCGGTTTTCAAGGTAATTCTCTCAAAACCAAGCCCCCGAAGATATTCCACACTGTTCATGAAATCTTCCTGGACATGGGCAACGGTGGGCAGATTTGTCCCGCCCAGACGGCTGTGCCGGGCAAAAGATTTAATAGCGCCCTGTTCAAACCCCTGCTGAACTTCGGGCAAAGAGGGGTCCGGATCCACCACATATCCGCGATCTTTCAGGAACTGGGCATACTCCAGGCTTCTCACCTGGATTTCCCCGCCGATATTTTTAGCACCCTGCCCCCATTTAAGTTCTATGATGCACTTGTCCCCGTATTTATCCACCACATATTCCGCCACCCCGTTCCGTGTATCTTCAACATTGAGCTGGACAATGATGGCCCCATACCCATCAAAATATCGCAAATAGGTCTCAATCCTGCGATCCAGTTCCGGTGCACTTTTGATTTTTCCCTGTTTGGTTTCACCATTGCTGATCTCGGAATTTCTATCCACGCCCACCACATTTTCCCCGATCACAACGGGAATTCCAATGAGGGCACCGCCAATGGCAAAGGAATTCCAATATTTTTCCGCAATAAAGGTCGACCCCAGGGCCCCGGTCATCAAGGGCATGCGAATTTTTGTCTTCCGGCGTTTTCCAAATTCGGTTTCAAGGCTGACATTGGGAAAGATGCAGTCGTCGGCACTGGAGGTCAACTCTCCGGCCAGACCCTGGGCACCATAGGCATATCCCTGGATTCTCAGGGAGTTGTAGGAGACCCCTACATGGCTGGTATTATTGGCCCCGGCCGTAACAAGACCAAAGCTTCGAGGATACAACAGTTTTCGACCCACCATGCTGGACAGCCAGGTTTCACATTTCCCCTTGCAATCTGCCCGGCACAAGGTACACAAACTTGATTCACAGGCATTTCCGCGATTTTTTGTTCCAAGCGCATCATTTGACTTTGAAAATCTCATTTCCATGGGTTTTTTCTCCTTTTATATTATCGTCCTTAGCTCCAATATATTTTTTACCCCCCCCCCTGAAACGCAAGAAAGCGCCTTCCCGGAAGATCCTGCCGGAATAGACGCCTTTGTCTGTTTGGTTAATTTAATTACACGCCATTGTATAAATAAATTTATAAAAAATTTAGCGTGGAAAAAAATTAATGTCAACCCATTTTTATTTTAAAAGGTATACCCCATGGAAAAATGGAAACTGCCGGCAGATTCACCTGGCATGGGGTCCAGTTTCCAGCCATACAAAAACCCAATGGGACCGATGGGGGTCATATATCTGAATCCAATTCCGATGGCATCACGGAACAACTCGGATTCAGATTCGCCTTGGGTCTTCCGGACGGCCCCGATGTCGTAAAAGGCAGAAAATTCAAAATTCAATCCCAAATCATACCGGGCTTCAAGGGTTCCAAGGATGGACTCTTGCCCCCCGACCGCATTGCCGTCCGTATCATATTGCAGTAAATTTTCATCAAAGCCCCGAACACTTGAAGTCCCCCCCAGAAAGAACAATTGATCATCGGGCACATTCGTGTTGCTTCCATAGGGCTGAACAATCCGGTAGCGTCCCCTCAGGGCAAGAACCAGGGGATCAAACAGGGTATAATAATACCGAGTATCCAGCCGGTATTTGATAAAATCATCCAGGTCATCGTCAATCCCGCTTGAAACATCAACATGGAACGAGGAAAGCATGCCCTTTTTCGGTCTGACATAGGAATCTGTGGTGTTGTAAACAATCCCCGGGCTGGCCACAAAAATATGGCGTGATTCATATTGTTCTGCTTCCTCAGCAGTCAAGGTTTTGTCCTGGGTCAGGTATTGCTCCCGGAATTCATAGGTTAGGCCCAGATTTAATATCACTTTTTTGGAAAAAAATGGCCGTGAAAAATTCTGGGATACCCCATAGGACCGGGTTCCAAAATCCTTGTTAAATTCTTCCTGTTTTTCACCAAAAAGACGGGTACTGGACAAGATACGACTGGAAAGAAACCGTGGTTCCAACAGAGATATTTCCCCCTTATATCCGATCTGGCTGACCTCTCCTTCCACTTGAAGATCAAGATTTTTACCCCAGAAATTGTGATCTCCCACTTTTGAATTAAGATAAAAATGACGCTGGGTATCATACCCTGTTCCCATTTCAAAAAAATAGGGTTTCTTTTCCTCAACCTCCACAATTATATCCACCTCTTCGGCATCGTTTTTCAGGCCGATGGTCCTGAACCGCACCGAATCCAGTGCATAGACATCCATCATATTCCGACGGCTTTCCAGTATTTTTACCAGGGAGACTGGGTCCCCGGGAGAGACTTCCATTTCATCGGCAAGAATCGATTCTTTTGTCCTGAAATTCCCCTCATAATAGATCTGTCCGACCCGCATATAAGTTCCCTGCACTATGGTATAGGTCAGATTGACCCTGGACCTGTCAGGGCTGAATTCTATCGCTGTGGTCACCTTACTCTTGGGGTACCCCGATTCTGAAATTCTTTGTCTCAGGCGGGTTTCATCATTCTCGATCATATAGCCCCGAAAGGGCTGCCCTTGCGTTAAAGAAATCAACCATAGGGCAACATCATGGGACAGGACGGACAATCCCTTAAATTGGACCTGATCTACCCGTGTCTGAATCCCTTCATCAATGACAAGCAAAATTTCCACCTGTTTGCGTTTTTTTCCGGCCGAATCTGGAACAGATAAAACCTTGACCTGCTGGTCAACCCGGGTCTGGGTAAACCCCTCCTTGAGATAGAGCGACCGAATGGCATTGATGTCTTCATCAAGAATTTTAGCGACATAAATCCCGGAATTCCACCCCTCTGATTCCCGGGTCAAAACACTTTTAAGAATTTCCTTTTTGGGGATGGATTGGTTCCCTGTGATCTCCATTTTGGAAACACGGTATTGATTCCCTTCATCAATGGCAAGGGTCACCTGTTTCAGTGAACCCTTTTTAATCGTTGGCTGTGACGGTTTTGAAGCTTTCACTGCAGTGGTTATCCGTACATCTGGATATCCTTTTTGCATATATTTTTGTTTCAGTTTTCGGACGCTTTTCCGAATCGCAAAGTTATTTTTATTGCCGTCCCTGGACAAGGTCATCTCGCGTTTCAGGGTATAATCCCAAAAAGCGTCATTCCCATCAAAAACAATCTTGTATAGGGGGCCTTCTTCAACATGTAAAATCACATCCACCTTTTTTTCTGCAAGGTGTTGGGTGGTTTCAGCAAAAACATGGACATCGGCAAACCCTTTTTTCCGGTAAAATGCCATAATATTTTTGACATCCTTGTCCAACTCCTTTTGGACAAATCGCCTGGCACTGCCAAACAGAACCGAGGATTTCCAGACCTTTATCCGCAACTTCAACCGGGACGAGGAAAAATGGTCATTCCCTTTGATCGCTACCTGGTTCACCCGAAGAAAGTCCCCTTTATCAATGTGAACAGACAGCAGATAATTTCCATCCGCCTCATCCTGTTGGGCGGACAGGGTAATCCTAGGATCAATAAATCCCTGTTTCTTAAACAGGGTGATCACCCGTTTTGACTGTTCCCCAAGGGTTTCTGCTAAAAAAGCATCCCCAGTAGACAGGGTCATGACATTGAGCACTTCCCGTTCAAACAACGGAAACGCATTATAAACCTTAATATCTTTAATCCGCCCGTAGGGAACTAGCTCAAACCGGATATCAACACCCTGGGCCGTCATGGTTGGATCCGGCACATGGATGGACTTAAAAATACTTGAGGCCCCAAGACGGTCAATGGCCTGGGCCATCCGGTCAGGCCCATAGACATCCAAAGGGCTCAGCTGGATCAGGTCCCTGGCAATGGACTCCCAACGACGGGTATCCCCTTTTACTCCAAGGATTTGAATATCAATCCTGCCAATTTTATTTTCCGGGGTATTGTTTACCGAATTTTCTTCGACGGCCATAGCAAGTCCCGGCGCAAGATGGCAAAACAAAAGGACGAGACAACAGGCCAACAACAGTCTAAAATTACCAACCCGGCTGGGGTTACCTATCAAACCATGGTTCATCTGAATTCCAATCGATATTTAAGTTCACCACCAAAACTGCCGCCCGTATCCTGATATCCGCTCATCAATAAATTTTCAAGCAGCTTATAAAAACTTGTCACCCGTTGAACCGTCTCCCCGTTTCTGACATCCACTCCGTACTTGACGCTGATTTGTCGCGACAAATCAGCCCCGAGCGTCACATTGACCCCGCCGGAACCTGCCTCATCTTTGTTTTGGGTATCGATCTCCAGATAATCCAGGCCAGTGGCATCCTGCACGCTTTTTCCCAGGGAATCAGCCACCATCCCCCCGAGCATCTCTTCTGCCGAGAACCGCCCTCCCCCGTCAGCCGCCCGAAGCTCCCTTGTGGTCTTGCCAAAGGCAATCAAAGAAAGGATATCACCATGCTGTTCCGGCGGGTTGGAAGAAAAATTAAACGCCAGGTTGTCAGGCGTTCCGGAAACTGCCAGGGTAATAGTCCAATCCCGGATTTCTGTTTCCCCCTCAATGTCAATGGTCGGTTCAATTTTATAGGGATTCACAAAATCAACCACCCCTTTTTTCACCTCAAATTCAGCCCGTTGAAAGGTAATGCGGCCTGACTCCACCTGGGCACGGCCGGCCAACAGGGGGGTTGCCGCCGTTCCCTGGATCGTTAAATCAGGACTGATCTCAAGATAGGCCAAGTTATTGTCCACCAACAGCGGTTCCCTTCGATGAATACGAACATTCAGGCCAATGGTTTCTAAAAAGCCAGGCGGTTTTTTTTCTTGGACCAGGGTCTCTTTTCGGGTCCGCTGGGTGGCTGTGTCAATGAGATTGAGTTCAACATCCTTGTAGTATCGGCCCTCAACCAGTATCACCTCACCGGTCAATGCAGATGCCTGATCCGTGCCGACAAGGTTCAGGTCGCAGTTAAGATTAAGATCCATTAAATCAGGTATCTCCAAATTAAGCTGGTGGGCTTTGAACTTTAAGTCAATGGTTTTAGCAGCCCAATCTTCCAATCCTACCCTGCCCCCAAGATCAAATCGACCATCATCCAGAGCCCCCTTAAGTTCCAGGATCTCAATTTTGTCCGGGGTGATCTGAATATGACCATCTATATTCTTGAAATTTTGCTCAATCCCATCCACCGCCATTCCCAATCCATTGAATTGAAAATCGCCATGGACAAGGGGGCTGGCAAGACTGCCCTTAAGGGAAGCTGTCATCCGGATCAAACCTGTGGCAGATTCAATTTCTTCCACCAAAGGATTGATAACCTCCAGAGGGACTTCTCCCTGGGCCTCAAAATCAAGATCCCCGTTAAGATTCCCATCCCCTTTTACCCTAAGGCGACCTTTTTCCAGCACCTCAATCTGAACAGGAGGAAGGTGAAGCAGGCCTTTATCAATGGTCAACTTTGCATCTGCCAGCCGGATAAAGGGCTTGTCTTCAAAGGCAATTTCTATTTTGGAAAATTTCGCAGATGCCCTCGTATTCGCCAGCTGATCTGCCTGCCCCTCTGCCCGGATACTGCCGGTGATGGCGCCAGTAAGCCCGGGCTGCCCCAGAAGAATAAAATAGGGAGCCAGGTTAAACCCCTCCATATCAAGGGCTGCGGTAAACGCCTTGGTATCCAGGTGATATGCCCCCTCAACCACCGGCCCCAGATTTCCATTTATCCCCACCCGCCTATTTTTCAGCTCAACCCAAACATCCATGGGCGCCTGTTTTTTCTGTAAAAGAACAAGTTTCTGAATACCAAGATGGCCCTTAACCACGGGCTCTTTAAAACCGCCCCGGGCAGACAGGTCCAGGGACAAGAGCCCCCCATCCCCCCCATTTTTTTCAAACAAATTCAGACAGGTCAGATCAAAATTTTTCGAATCCACCAGGATATCAAAGGTTTGGTCCATGGGTGTCACCTGTCCTTTGGCCCGGATCACAGACCCCTGGGATACCTGGAGTTCCATTTGGTCAATCTCAAGCGCCTGGCCCTGGATCCGTATTTTTGAAGAGAAGCCATCAATCTTCTGTCCACCAACCCCCAAGGAAGCGCCCTCAACATTCAAATTCCCCGCCAAATTGGAAGGGCGTCCGTTGACCTGTCCGTCAAGGGAAAGACGGCCGGTAATGTCCGGCAAGAAATCTTCCAGAAAGATAGAAGCCCCGGACAAGGCCAGTTGAATCTGAGGATCCTCGATCAGGGCAAGGTTTTTGTCCAGAATCCGGGCCTGGCCAGCTCCTTCGATCAAAGATTTCCCAAGGGCCAGCTGAAAGGTTTCTACATCCAGCACCCCAGTGGCAAACCCCAGTTTGACACTGGCATTGCCCCCCCTTTTCTGGTTAAACGAAAGATCCTGCCCCCCAATCTCAGCTATGGCCGAGGGATTGCCAAGGCTGCCCCCTATCATAATTTTCCCATTAAAATCCCCCCCCAGAGGAGAAGATGCCATAAAATGAACAGGATCCAAATTTTCCAAATCCAGATCAAACTGAATGGATTTGCCGGAACCACCCCCAACAGCCTGGCCAAACAAATTTGCCCATCCCCGGCCATGGAGAGAAGATGTCTGATTTTCCAGGAAAAACGTATCAAAAGAAATCCGCCCCGTCCGATCAAGACCGGCATTCAAGGTTAAATTTCCCAAAAAAATATCATTTATTCCCAGGGCACCTGCAACGGCGGACAGGGAAACACTTGGACTGGTAAAAGGACCGCCAATCTCTGCAGACACGTTGATATTTCCCCTCCCCTGCACACGGGTAAGCCTGTCCAGCTGACCGATATCCGCCGCCTCAAGATCAAGATGGCCGGATATTTCCCTGGCAAGGAGATCCACACTGCCTTGGCCGGTCATTACAATCCCCGGGGTGGTTAACGTGAGGGACCGTATCCCTGCTTTGAAACTTTCAAGCCCGATGTCCGCATGGAAGTCGGCATCCATAGAATCCGGCATTCCCTGGACCCAAAGCCCTGTGGCCCTTACCTGTGCGGTAATGTCTGCCTTTATTTTTTTTGGGTCAATCCCCCTGCCCTTAACCCTTATCCGGGAGGCCAGGCGGCCTTTGGTTTGAAGTCCAGCTTTTGCCAGGGCTGATAAATCCGTATCATCTAGGACAGCATTCAGGTCATAGGAGATTTCGTCCAGTTCAGGGGCTCCCTTTACGGACAGGTCCAGCCGAACCACCCCTTTTAAAGCCGATGCCTCCATGCCTGTCAGCAGTGCTGCCCTCGCAAGTTCCACCCGGGACTCCATGGAAATATCCAGAAAAGGCGCACTCAAAACATCCTTGACACGGCCATGAATCTTCATATCAGCCCCGTCCATGCCGGTCTGGATAACAAGACCTGACAAACTACCCTCCTCAAGGCTTGCCTCAAGTCGGGAGGAATTAACCACAATGGGCCTTCCCTGGGTTGTGAGTTTCCCTGTCTCAAATCCCATCTTGAACCGGGCTGATTCATTAAAAAGATTGAAATCTAGGATAGAGATCTCCAGACCTGACACCAATAAATTCACCTTATTATCCGGTAGGGAAAAGGCTATAGTTCCCCTGGTGAAAACGAACTCATTGATTAGAATATTCAGAGGCAATCCAGAGGGAACAGCCTCCTTTTCAGGCCCGGAAGAATCAGGAGGGTCGGGAAGGACAAAAGCAGAAACAAGGTCCAGGGAACCATCTTCCACCATACTCAGATCAAATTCAGGAGACGCTATTCGGACCGAAGACAAACAGAGTTCTCCTTTCAGCAGCCGTGCCCATGCCAAATCAAGGCTCAATTTTTCCACACGGACCAGGAGCCGTTTGTCCTGTCCTTGAACCTGGAGTCCTGCAATATCCACCTGCCCGGCAAGGATATCAATCTCCAGTTCTTCAAGGGAAAGAAAGCCTGGAATTTTTTCATTGACAAGGGTTAACACCCTCGTTTGGGCATAGTGACTTTCCATGATAAAAGTAGCTGTCCAGACAAAACCCAGAACCATCACACAAAATATCCCCGCCAGGACGATAACTTTTTTCCCCGGGTTCAACCGGACATGCGCCTCTTTTTTCTCGCCCATAGGATCCTTGATTTTTCTAATCTTTTTTACATCTATCCCCTTTATGCTCCCTTATAAAAAATCAGGAAATGGGGAAACGAAGGGGCTGCACCTGCTTTTTTTCCCGGATCCAGTTCAAGGAGGTCCGAACCTTTTTAATGCCCGCAAATCGTTTTACCATCCTTTTTTTCCCGGGAAAATCCATGAGTATCAATCCAAAAAGCATGGTTAAAAGCCCCTGACCCGGTATAAACAAAAGGACAAATCCCAGCAAAAAGAATCCAGCACCCAGTATATTTCGCACAAAGATCGTCGCCCCCCGAACGACCATGGACCTTTCTCTTTTCTTTTGAAAATAAGAATCTAAAAAATAGTCTGTCGGAATCCTGCAAATCATCCAGGGCACCGACAAAAGGCTCACCACAAAAGCGACAATGGAAATCCCTGACAATATCGTAATAACTGCCTGGTGTTCCTTCATTATGCCTATTATATATTCCACAACCTGGTATTGTGCCAGAAAAACATCTGAATGAAAAGAAAAGACTTTACCTTGGGATTCGCTTTCTTTTTGTAAACCATTTATACTTTCCTAAGGTTATAACAAAATCGTTTGTTTAAAAATGATCTAGGTCAAAACCCGGGAAAGTATAATGGTTTTTTTCTATAATTATTTCAATCTGGGGCTATCCCTTTTGGGGGCGCATGTCCGCCTTGTCAATTCCTGCTACAGCAACAGGGGCTGTCATGGCGTCCCGGCGGAAGGGTTCGCCCAGTTCCATATTGGTCATCACTTCAATAAAAGTGGTCTTGCCTTCTTCCATCTGGAGCCGCACGGCTGCAGCGAGTTTTTCGGTCAGATCCGCCATGGACGTTACCTGGACACCTTCAATACCGCAGGCTTTTGCAATCTTTGCATAGTTAACATCCCGGTTCAGCTCTGTTCCAACAAAGTTGTCGGAATACCAGAGCGTGGTGTTTCGTTTTTCAGCACCCCAATGATAGTTACGGAAGATAATCATGGTTATGGCAGGCCAATCGCCGCGACCGCAGGAAACCATTTCATTCATTGAAATACCAAAGGCACCATCGCCGGCAAAGCCTACAACCGGAACATCGGGCTGGGCGATTTTAGCACCGCAGATGGCAGGAAAACCGTATCCGCAAGGCCCGAACATACCGGGAGCCAGATATTTGCGCCCCGCTTCAAAGGTGGGATATGCAGCCCCCAGAGCACAAGAATTTCCGATGTCAGAAGAGATGATGGCGTTTTCCGGTAATGCCTGCTGTATGGCGCGCCATGCCATGCGGGAGGTGATTTTTTCAGGATCCTGTTTGCGGGCACGTTCGTTCCATGTGGTTCCGGCATCATCTGCTTCATGATCCATGCCGGCAAGGTCTGTGGCCCAGTCGGCTTTGATTTTTTCAATGGTTGCCTTGCGATCCTTGCGGTCTGCATCACCGGCAGTGGCGGACAGCTTTCCCAGGATACCCTTGGCAACTTTTTTGGCGTCACCAACGATTCCTACGGTTACCGGTTTTGTCAGGCCGATGCGGTCGGCGTTGATATCCACCTGGATGATGGATGCAGTTGTCGGCCAATAGTTAAGACCGTAGCCAGGCAGGGTGGAAAAGGGGTTTAAGCGAGTTCCCAGTGCCAAAACAACATCGGCCTTGGCAATCAGCTCCATGCTGGCTCTTGAGCCATTATACCCCAGGGTCCCCGTGTACAGGGGATGGCTGCCGGGGAAGGCATCGTTGTGCTGGTAACCGCAGCAAACCGGTGCGTCTAATTTCTCAGCCAACGCCATTGAATCCTTGATGGCACCACCGATCACAACACCGCCACCATTAAGGATGACAGGAAATTTTGCATCTGACAAAAGCGCTGCTGCCTTGGCAATGGCTTGCTCACCACCGGCGGGCAGTTCAAACTCCACAATGGCCGGCAGTTCAATATCAATCACCTGGGTCCAGAAATCACGGGGTACATTGATCTGGGCCGGAGCAGATGCGCGTTTCGCGTGCATGATCACCCGGTTGAGAACTTCGGCAATGCGGGCCGGATGACGAACCTCTTCCTGGTAAGCCACCATGTCTTCGAAAACAGCCATCTGGGGAACTTCCTGGAACCCGCCCTGCCCCATGGCCATGTTTGCTGCCTGGGGGGTTACCAGAAGCAGAGGTGTGTGGTTCCAATAAGCTGTTTTTACAGGGGTTACAAAGTTGGTGATGCCAGGGCCGTTCTGGGCAACCATCATGGACATTTTGCCACAAGCCCGGGTGTAACCGTCTGCCATCATGCCGGCATTGCCTTCATGGGCGCAATCCCAGAAAGTGATGCCGGCCTTGGGGAACAAATCGGAAATGGGCATCATCGCCGAACCAATAATACCGAATGCATGTTCGATCCCATGCATCTGGAGAACTTTTACAAAGGCTTCTTCCGTGGTCATTTTCATTGTGCTACCTCCATCATTGATTGTTTTCTCCCTATATAAAGGGATTCGCCCGCAGTACGTACAGACTAAATTTGTATAATATTTATTGAGTTTGTTTTTATTCTATCATTCTTTCGATTATCCAAGGGCTTCTTCATTTTTATTTTTTTTGATTCGGGTAAAAATAAAGGCGGCTGTGAGCCCTGCTATAATATGCCAAATTCCCCACCAGGCAACCAGAATGGCCATGCCACCAAGGCCATCGAAAAAGTTAAAGACCAGTACCAACCCCAGGGCGGAATTTTGGATCCCCACCTCAATGCAGACAGCCCGGCAATCTTTTTCCGGAAGCCCGACAATTCTGGCGGACCAATAGCCTATGTTCAATGCCAGGGCATTGTGTATCAGGACGGCAAAGACCACAAGTCCGATATAGGTGAGAAAATTTTGCCAATTTGCAGCCAGGGCACCACAGACAATTATGATGAAAAAAACCAGAGAAAACAGTTTAAAGGGTTTTCTCACCTTTTCGGCAAGCCCTGGAAAATAATGGCCCAGGGTCATACCCACAATCAGGGGAATCCCAAGGATGAGAAAAACCGTTACAAACACATCTGCCGGGTTAAGACTGACCTGTTTCATAATAGCACTGGTGGCAGGCGTCATCCCCCCCCAAAAAGAGATATTCAAGGGCGTCATGACAATGGCGGCAACCGTTGAAATAGCCGTCATGCTTATTGAAACAGCCGTGTTCCCCTGGGATAAATAAACGACAATATTTGATAGATTCCCTCCGGGGCAGGCAGCCACCAACATCATGCCAAGGGCTATGGAAGGGTAGGGCTTGATAATGAGCACCAGAAGAAAAGTAAAGGCCGGCAATAATAAGAACTGGGCAAAAAGGCCGATCAATGGCGCTTTTGGGTTTGTGATTATCCGCTTAAAATCTTCCAGCTTCAAGTCAAGGGCGACACCCAGCATCATTAATCCAATGGCCACATTAATGATAGCAATTCCAGTTGGGTTGAAATTCAATCTCACCTGATCCAATGTGACAGGATCCATACACCTCCCCTTTCCTGATCAAAGATTAAATAAAACTGTGAAGGGGTAATAAAAAAAATTACCCCTCACAACTTAAAAAAGTTAGGCTTTATAAGCGCCGACATTGGCAAGGGCCATACTGGCCGGGCTCACGGTGGTCGGATCCACCATCACATTGATGCAACAGACCTTGCCCGAGGCAAAGGCATCTTCCAGGGCAGGTTTTATATCCTTGGGATCTTCCACCAGGTATCCTTTTCCCCCAATGGCTTCCACCATTTTATGATACTCAACACGACCGATAAAAGTGCCGCCCTCTATGGCGTGTCCGATTCTGATTTCCTGACTGTGGCGGATCATTCCCCAGCCAAGGTCATTGGAAATGACCACCACAATGGGTCTTTTCTTCCGGATAGCGGTTTCAAACTCCATGAAATTAAATCCCACAGACCCATCTCCGGTCATAAGAATAACCCGGCTGTCCGGATACAATAACTTGGCGGCATTGGTATAGGGCAACCCAACCGCAAGGGATCCAAAGATTCCATAGTCCAGATAGGTGCCGCCAACTTTTAAGGTTCGTGTCATGCCAAGCCATGTGGTGGTATCCCCGCCGTCTGCTACCACGACATCGTCTTCTCGGTCCATAAATTCATTGATCTCCCGTGCAAGGCGCATGGGATGGATGGGGATATTCTCAGAGCCCCAGTCATTTTGGGCAAAGGATTTGCCTTGCTCATGGGCAGTATTTAATGTGTCTATCCAGGGTGAAAATTTTTGAGTCAAAGACTTGCTTAATTTTTTTGATTCAATAACCCCATTGCACTGGGTTAAAAACGCCTTGATATCACTGGCAATGGGCAGGTCGACTGTCCTGTTCCGGCCAATCTCTTCGGGCATAATATCCACCTGGGCAATCTTGGCGGCTGGATTGAAAACATCTCCGAACATATAATAAAGGGACATACGGGTACCCAGGATAATGACAAGATCCGTTTCAATATAGGCGGCAAACCCACCGCCGGGACGAATGGCCAAAGCCCCTTCAAAACAAAGGGGATGGGTGTCCGATAAAATTCCCCTGCCGGACAGGGAAGTGAATAAGGGGATACCCGTGGCTTCAATAAAGGTTTTAAGCTCAGTTTCTGCATGGGATTGCCAGGCACCGGTTCCTGCGATCACCAGGGGTTTTTGGGCCGCCTGAATCATGTCCATCAATTCCTTTGCTTTGTCCGGATCTGACGGGTGGGAAACAACACAGGTCTGGGTTCGCCGCACCTTTTCCTTGTCAACCGGCGCATTGAGCACATCAATGGGAAATTCCAGATACACCGGTCCCGGCCTGCCACTTTCTGCAATTCTAAAGGCCATATCCACGTATTCAATTACCCGCTCCGGCCGCTGACAAACCAGGGCTTTTTTCACCATGGGCTTGATAACCGCCTCCTGGGGCATGTCCTGGAGATCCAGTTTTTCCTTGTTGTCCATTCCCACACATCCTGCGATCAATACCAGAGGGGTGTTGGAAAAATGGGCACTGGCCACACCGGTCAATGCATTGGTAAACCCGGGACCTGCTGTCACCATTGCAACGCCGGCTGTTCGGGTCATCTTTCCCCATGCTTCTGCCATAAATACAGCTGACTGCTCATGGCGGGTATCGTAAATTTTTACATCAGAGCCTTCCAGATATTGATAGATGGGGGTAATATGCCCACCGCTCAGGGAAAAAATATGCTTTATTTTTCTGTCAATTAATGCCTGTGCTACCAGTTCTGCACCTGTAATCGTTTCCATACCCACTCCTTTTTTTATGTTTAACCCTTGTATCGTTTGATTTTTTTATTAGAGCTCCATAAGCTGTCCACCACAGATATTCAAAGCCTGCCCTGTGACATAACTTGAGGCATCTGATGCCAGAAAAACAGCCATATCAGCCACCTCGGAAGGGGTGCCAATCCGTCCCAGGGGAATCGTCTGGCACATTTTTTCTTCCTGTTCCGCCACAGTGGTATTGAGAAACTGGGCTTCCAGACCGAACCGCCATTTTTCTAGGTCGGTCATGATCTGGCCGGGACAGATGGCGTTCACCCGGATCTTAAATCCGGACAATTCCTTGGCCATGACCTTGGTGAGCATGATGACACCGGCCTTGGACACGGCATAGGCCCCGTTAAATAAAGGCGCTACTTTGCCGGCTCTGGATGCGGTGTTGATAATACTGCCTCCCTTTTCAGACATCAGCGGGATAATGGCTTTGGATACACGAAAAACCCCGTGGAGGTTTACATCTACCGTTTTTATCCAGGCGGTCTCATCATAGGTATTGACCCCGCTGGGCACACCGAATGTGGCACCGGCGTTGTTGCACAGGATATCAACCTGACCAAATTTTTCTTTAACCGTTTTGGCCATTTCTTCAACCAGATCCGTATTTGTCACGTCCAGATTCACCGCCAGGGTTTTGATGCCGAACTCGTCGGCAAGTTCTGTGGCAATCGTATCCATTTCAGACATGGAACCTGTTCCCACATCAGCATTAAACCCCTGGGCATTTCCAAAATCTGCAATAATAATATGGGCACCCATGGAAGCCATCTTTCTGGCCATGGCATATCCGATGCCTGACTTCTTTCCTGAACCGGTAATCAATGCAATCTTCTTTTCCAATGAATTCAAACTTCCTCCTTTAGATTGAGGTATATTTGTTTTTAGAACGCTATTCTATATATGACATACATTCTATTATTTAATCTTGTCAAGGAAAAACATATTCAAACCCCTTTTTTCCTGCTTGACAAAGCCCAATTATTTGATTTATGGTTCAGTTGTTGAATGGTGTTCGAAAATACTAAAAAAAGGACATTTGAATGACGGCTCAATTTGAATTGTATTGTGAATATATTCATTGCTGTGGGAAAAAAGTGCTGGTGCTAGGTGAAGTAGAAACTGAAAAAATGGCAAAAAAGTGGATTCAAGACCAAACTCTTCTGAAAAAACGTCCCAGACTCCCCAAAAACGACCTGATCAGGACCTGTCCGGTAATTCACTGCCCAGCAAAGCTTCAGATTCCCAGATACAACTATCGCCAAAAAGCGGTCACCCTGTAACCAACACCCCAAAAAAAAAGACAGGCGATCCCGCCAGAGGTGTTCTGTTGGAAAACGATTGTGTATCATGAGTTGAATACTCGAAACCATTTGATACATTTATGTGTCAATCAATCTGCCTCACATCGGTTATTCTCGCGATGGTTACAGAGATTCACTTTAAAATAAGCATATTAAAAATGCGTGGCATATATCTTGTAAGAATCTCCATTAAAATCAAACGAAAAAAAAAATGCTGTTAATCCATAAAAATCTGGAAGGAGGAATTATGAAATGCCCAACATGTGGATGCGAAAAATTTTATATTAAAGATACCGATGATGAATATGAACTTTATGAATTCACGGCCGTGAACGGGAAAATTGAATTTGATGCAACGCCTGAAACACAAAATATTCCTGAAATAACCGCTGAGATTGAAACCTTTTGCGATAAATGCGCCTGGCATGGAAAGTTCGAAACGTTAAAATAAAGGCCTGAAAAAAGGGATGGGGGGAGCAAATCCTCCCATCCCTCAAGCACAACAAAAAGCATTTATTTACAAAAAATCAGGAATTAATCAAACGCTTTATCTACCGTCCATGCCTCCCAAACTTTTCCAACAAGTTCGGGTCCTGGTTTAAGCGTATCCTTTCCAGGTCTCCATCCAGATGGTGTGGCTTCAGCTCCTTTTGAGTTGCGAACCACTTGGAAGGCCTGAATTTGACGAAGGCTTTCTGAAACATTCCGGCCCACGGGCGGTGTCAGCACTTCAAACCCTTGTACAACGCCATCGGGATCAATGAGAAAACGTCCCCGGACATCCACACCGGCGTTTTCATCATATACGCCATATACCTCCCCTATTTTCCCACCGCCATCTGACATCATGGGATAGGGGATAGTGCCTGAACTGGTCATCTTTGACAATTCATTGTCCACCCACATTTTGTGAACAAACATTGAATCTGTACTCATTGAGAGAACCTGTGCACCCAATTTTTCAAATTCTTCATTTTTCTCGGCGACCGCCGAGATTTCAGTTGCTCAGACAAAGGTGAAATCACCGGGATAAAAACAAAGTGCAACCCACTTGCCAAGGTAATCAGATAATTTTACAGAAGTAAATTCGCCTTTATAATAGGCTGGGGCTTCAAAATCCGGGGCTTTTTGTCCGACTCTAACCATGCTGGGGACTCCTTTTTTAATTTTTTGTTCTTTTGTTTCCGTTTCTTTTGTTTCTTTTGTTTCTTCTTGTTTAACCAAACCGCCTGTTGGGCGATCACACCCGGCTGATACCATTCTTTTCCTCCTTCTTGTTATGGTCAAATTATTCGGGGTTACACCAATGGAAGATTGGCATTGGACCAGGCAAATATTCCGCCGGCCAAAGACTTCAAGTTGGTAAACCCTGCTTCTTTAAAAAAACTGGCTGCAATGTTGGACCGATAACCACTGCCGCATTGTAAAATGATTTCCTGATTTTTATCCATATCAGGTATATTTCCCTCTAAAATCTCGGTCAAAGGCAGGTGTTTGGCCTGGTGTATATGGGCAATATTCCATTCTGCAGGGGTGCGAACATCCAAAATTTTGGGGCAATTCGGGCCAAGCAGACGCTGCAGTTGCAAAGGTGAAATTTGACTCAATTGCTCCACAGGACGCCCGCTCATCAGCCAGGCATTAATGCCCCCTGACAAATAGCCCAGAATCGCATCATAGCCAATGCGGTGAAGCTCTGTGGTCATCCGGTCATAGGCTTCCCGGTCATCCACCACCAAAAGAAGCTCTGATTTTGGATCAATAACCATGCCCACCCAGTTGGCCAGTTGTTTCTCAAAACCAATATTGACACTGCCGGGAATGTGGAATCCTCCGTATGCAGCACTACCCCGCGTATCCATTACCAAAGTGCTGTTATCTTCCATTAATTCCTGGAACTGACCCGGGGTCAATCTTTTATCCATGGAGCATGCATCCAGCAGGTCAGCACCCTTCCGGTTGGTGGCAATAATGTGAGAAAAACTTTTCGGCCTTGCGGGAAACGCGGATGTGATATCCTTTTTAAATTCCTCAAAAGAATTAAAACGAAGCATATGATTGGCATTTCTTTCATACCCAAGGGTGGAACTTTTCTTTGCACTCATGCCTCTACCGCACAACGAACCTTCCCCATGGGCAGGATAGACTTCCAAATAATCCGGATAGCTGGCCAATGTTTTATACAGGCTGTTATAGAGATTTTTTACCTGTTCATCCAGGCTCTCAGCACCAGGGAGGTCCGGCCGTCCGACATCGCCAACAAAAAGCAAATCTCCAGTGAGGATCATCTGGGGCTCACTGGAGCGGGATGTATCCGTCACAACGAGGGAAATTGAATTTGGGGTATGTCCAGGCGTGTGCAACACCTCAAATTTAGCCGCACCCAAAGTAAGGATGTCACCATGTTCAATCTTTTTATGGGGATAGGTAATCTCTACACTGTCATTAATATAGATATCTGCACCTGTTGCCGCACTTAATTCTTGATCACCGCTAATATGATCGGCATGCAGATGGGTATTGACAATATGAGTAATATTCATGCCTTCCTGAAGGGAAATCTCCAGATAATCTTGGATATCTCTTTTTGGGTCCACTACCATCATCGCTTTTGCGGCAGGACACCCGATGCAATAGGACTGACACCCGAGCCCGGGCACAGAAATTTGGTTAAAATACATCAATTCACCTCTTTTAATGACATTTTTAATGTTAGAAAATATTTCAAACGGATACTAAACCTCATAAATTTAATTTTTAAAAAATTCCATGGATTTAATACTGCAAGTATCAAGCCATGTGTTTATTTTAAAAACAAAGAAAGGTCTATTCCCATTCAATACTCAGATGGGATGCTTTAGTCAATGCTCTTGTCGGATTATATTCCATCAAACAGTGTTGAACAGGTACTCAAAGCTGGAGCAATCCATGGGGATCTCAAGAATATCCAGGATGTTTTTTTGTAGTGGGTGTTAAGATTCAAATACTGTGATGGATCAATGGGGAATCACCCCGCTGTAATACCCCGCCCACCCCGCCACTATCCCACCGGCTCAAACCAAATTATATTTTATCCAAATTCTAATTCTGGAGAAAATGCAATGGTAAAAAATTCACGAACCGCCGTATACGGAACCGTACGTACGGTGGTGTGAGAGGACGGAGGGCCCAAGCCCTCCTCC
Source organism: Desulfoconvexum algidum (assembly GCF_055382125.1). Taxonomy (NCBI): domain Bacteria; kingdom Pseudomonadati; phylum Thermodesulfobacteriota; class Desulfobacteria; order Desulfobacterales; family Desulfobacteraceae; genus Desulfoconvexum; species Desulfoconvexum algidum. Next base: position 4,335,876 of record NZ_AP042394.1, read on the forward strand.
TCCTACTCGATGGAGATCAGTTTGTCACACGTCATCAACAGACGATAATCCCTTGACTACTGGTGCAGAGAATTGAGGTCATGACCTGCCGGTTACTCTTTTTCCAGCGGGAAGATGACCTTCCGGTCCTTTTTCATGTCCACAACTGTCCAGCCTTTGGCCTGTGCTTCGACAAGACCCTTGTCAAGTTTCCCGATGTGCGAATCTCGGTCACAATCTTCTCGAACGCCTCGGTGGTCATACCGGAATGGGTCTTCATAACAATTTCGAGCAACGCTTTTTCTCCGCCGATCAGTGCGCTTTTCAGGTCACCCTTAAGCAGCGAGGCGAAGGGCTCCTGAGTCTTCCACTCCGGATGCCGGGGTGCAAGCGCCTTCACGCGGTCGATCGCAAAGAACAGCTGAAAATACATGGGCTACTCAGCCCAGAGGCAGCCATCGTTATCAAAGGTTGCGATGCGCTGGGCGATCGGCACAAAATCCGGAGAGCCAGGAGTGGTGACTTTGGCAACAAAGTCCAGGATGGACTGTTTCGTCTGGCCGTCGTTCCATGAGGGCAGGTGGGGGGGAGAAGAACCTGCGATTGCAATGGTTATGGTGAAGATCAGCGAAGCAAACAACATCCCGGCGAGAGTCTTCAGCATTGTGCTTTTCATATGCACACATCTCCTTTCCTGTTTTATTCGATTTTCTGGCCGCTAACTCAATGGCTCAACTTCTACTGTTGCGGTACCGCCTGGAGCACCTTGAAGGCGTTGCCAACCGTAAACGAACCGGGCTTCTGACTGGGAGGAAATTCATTGAATGATTTCAGGACCGGTCCGACCACGTCCCCCATCGGGTAGAGAATCCACGCGTGATCAAGGACCCAGTCCCAATATGTATTGGATGTAACCGTGGCGGATTCGTAGGGGTCCGTGCGCAGGTTGTAAATGTATGGAAGGCGCAGGCCCCGGAACTCGCGCTGCCAGATTTCCAGAGTGCCGGCCGAATCCTGAACCATAAAATGAACTTTCCAGTTGTTGTAGCGCAACGCCAGTAAATCTCCTTCATCAGAAAAATAGAAGAAAGCCTGACGGGGACCTTTCTCATCGCGACCAGTCAGATGGGGAAGGAAGTTGTAACCGTCCAGATGGTTCTTGTAGGTCCTGCCGTTTGCCGCATATCCTTTGAGTAATTTATCCTTGATCTCGGTGTTTCCGGCTGCGGCGAGCAGGGTCGGGAGCCAGTCGAGCTGCGACATAATCTCGTTTGAAACTGAGGACGGCTTGATCTTGCCAGGCCAGCGCACGATCTGGGGGACACGGAAGGCGCCTTCCCAGCCGGTATTCTTCTCACTGCGGAACTTTGTCATGCCGCCATCGGGCCAGGTATTGCGGTGGGGACCGTTGTCTGTGCTGTAGATGACAATGGTGTTGTCGGTGATGCCGAGTTCATCTAGCAGGTCCAGAATCTGTCCCACGTTCTTGTCGTGGTCAATCATGGTGTCATGATAGGGGCTTTGCGCTTCACCGGCCTGTCCCAAGCTATCAGGTTTTGTGTGGGTTCTGAAATGCATATGGGTGTAGTTGATCCATGTGAAGAAGGGCGTGCCCTCTTTGACCTGACGCTTGATATAATCAATCGCCTTTTCTGCGATTTCGTCATCGATGGTTTCCATGCGTTTTTTGGTCAGCGGACCGGTGTCTTTTATGGTCTGCATGCCGACCTTTCCAAAGCGGGGGTCTTCGGTTGTATCGTCCTTATCCGTCGCAAAGGTGTGGATCACACCGCGCGGGCCATATTTTTTAAGGAATTCTGGGTTCTTCGGGTAGTCGGGCAGTTCGGGTTCCTCGGATGCGTTGAGATGATAGAGGGCACCATAGAACTCGTCAAAACCGTGTACAGTAGGCAAATGCTCATTGCGGTCCCCCAGGTGATTTTTACCAAACTGGCCCGTGGAATAGCCCTCTTTTTTCAGAAGCGTTGCAATGGTCACGTCCCCGACCTGAAGACCCTCGGGCGCGCCGGGCATGCCAACCTTGCTCAGTCCTGTGCGGACGGTGAACTGGCCGGTGATGAAGGACGAACGTCCGGCGGTACAGCTCTGATCCGCGTAAAAGTCTGTAAACATCATACCATCTTTGGCGAGGCGGTCGATATTCGGCGTCTTGTACCCCATCAATCCGAAGTTGTAGGCACTGATATTGGATTCACCGATGTCATCGCCCCAGATCACGACGATGTTGGGTTTTTCTGCTGCATGCGCAAAACCGGTATACAATCCAATGCATAAGATTAGAAGCGTAAAGATACCCCTGATTGAACTTTTCATGGCATTTCTCCTTTTAATTTATGGTTAAAGCTGAATAATACCTGTTTATTTCTTGTCCGAAAAAGCACAGCATCAGGAGGTGGGGAAAGTGGTCCCTTTTTAACAGATTCAAAAAACTTTGAAAGCAATTTCGCATGCATCGTAATAGAAAAGACAAAAAAATAATTGTTTGAACTCTTCTTGGTATTTTTGATGTCCTTGAAGTCCTAAATTTTGTCACATTTATCATTTAACCAGGGCCAGCACAAGTAAATTTATCAGGCCCCTTCTTGGACAATTTCATGACCAGCTCCATGAATATATCATCCAGCGCGGAAAAAGGGAGAGGGAACTGTGGGCCTACCCCCAATCTTAGACCACGAAACTGGATTTCTTAAGTGGAAACTGCGCTCCTTTGTTTCGTGATTTAGGCGACCTACGAGCCGCCCGTTTGGATACGTTTATGCCAGTTCCTCTTGTTATTTCATGACACCATGGTATCATCCTGTCACCAGCCTGGAGGATAGGGCAATGCTGGGAAGCAACCTGAGCGCCATGACTGGTGACGGAGACATGGGGCGGTATACGGTCAAATGTATGCCGTCCTTTCTTCCATGTTTCTGTCTTTAATGCGTTAAATCCCCGCGCCTTAGCGCGGAGAATATACCCCGTAGGGCTGCCGGAGTCATATTTGTTCACGATTCTTTATGAACCTCCTTTTTGACCGTACCGTTCATGAATACCTCAGCCGGGGTCTGCTTGTCCAGTGCAGAATGCTTCCGCTCACAATTATAATAGCTGAAATAGGCATCCAGCCCTCGATACAACGAATGTCCATCGCTGTAGGCCTTGGGATAAACGTTTTCATACTTGAGTGTCCACCAGAGGCGCTCGATGAATACGTTGTCTAAAGCTCGTCCACGCCCATCCATGCTCAGGGCGATCTGTTTGTCCAACAATACCCTGGTGAAGGCGTCCGAGGTGAATTGCGAACCTTGGTCTGTGTTGAATATCTCCGGAGTGCCTTGTTCCAAAGCCTGTTCCAGCGCTGCAATGCAGAAAAGACTGTCCAATGAGTTCGATAGCTCCCATGAAAGAACGTAGCGGCTATACCAGTCGATTACAGCACTCAGATACATGAACCCGTGCTTCATCGGGATGTAGGTGATGTCGGTACTCCAAGCCTGGTTGACACGTTCAATCTTAACATTACGAAGCAAATACGGATATACTTTATGACCCGGAGCAGGCTTGCTCGTGTGTGGTCCCGGCGTGATGGCCTGAAGCCCCATGCGCTGCATTAGACGAGCCACTCGTTTTCGGTTGGTGCAGTATCCTTGATCACGGAGCCAGTCCGTGATGCGCGGATAGCCGAATTCTGGATGCCTCATGTACTGCTCGTCAATCAGACGCATCAGCAGAAGGTTCTCATCTGTTTCTGAAACGGGTTTATAATAGATGCCTGAACGAGGTACGCCTGCCAACTTACATTGACGTCGGATCGAATAAATGGAATCAGATTTCACCCAACTCCGACGCGTTGAAACCGGCAGGCTCATAACTTTTTTTCGAGCCACTTGATGTCCATCTTTAGTCGCCCGATCTCCTCGTAAAGTGGTGCCGTGATCTCATCCTCGCTCTTTGACTGCCGTTTTTTTCCTGATGAAAAAAGCTCCGGGGCATTTGAAAGCAGTTGTCTTTTCCACGCCGATATTTGATTTGGATGAATCTTAAAAACCGTTGATAGTTCGGCTAAGGTCTTCATCCCCTTGATAGCTTCGACCGCCACTTTGGCCTTGAATTTGTCCGAAAATTGTCTTCTTTTACATTTCATTTTCATACGTCCTTTCTTACCATGTTCAGGACGCAAATTCCACTTAAGCAAGTGGTCTCAAAATCGGGGGCAAGCGCACTGTTCAGCCTGGCCAGGGATAACCTGATCCGGTTGAAGAACGAATTTAGTTTTCAATACCAGAATGACCCGCGGTCCGATTTCACCGCCTGGTTCAACGCCCATCTATCCCTGCAAAAAGACGGGACGCTCCGGTCTTCCCGGAAACATTTTGACGGGATGTGGACCCCGGACGGAATCTTTGAACATGGCATGGGCATGGCCGTGGGGCCGAATGTCGAAAGAACAGACGAAATCAAACGGCGGATGGCCAGATTTACCCTATTACACACCCTTTCTGATCTGGTGCTGAAACTGATGGCATTGTTTATGAAGAATAAAAGGATCTGACCCAGGTATATTTTACTCTCCAACCGCTGCATTTAATTTGGTCTTGGCGAATGAAAACCTATTGAGTTCTTTTAACCTTGAAATATTTTGTCCTGGCAGGTACATGTTATTTCTTAAGCCAAACCATATTGTGATTGAGGGAAGAAATATTAAACAAACTTGAACTGATTCAGGAACTTAAAAAGAAAGCTGACTTGACCAGAAATGAAGCTTCCAAAGTCGTTGAAGTATTTTTTGGAGAAATGGCCAAAGCCTTTATTAAAGGTGAGTGAGTTGAAATCAGGGGGCTGTGTTCTTTTTTTATCAAAGATTACGAGCCCTATACCGGAAGAAATCCCAAAACAGGGGAAAAGGTTCCGATACCAGCCAAGAAACTTCCATTTTTTAAGTGTGGGAAGGAATTACATTTTTTTGAAAATACAGTCCGGGATATGAAAAAAATGAGTAAGAATAAAAAGGTTCGTTTAGGGAAAGAAGAGCATACGGTTATTTTCCACAAAGGAGAAGCAATAGAAATTGAGTGTCCAGAATTAAAAAAGTGTAAAATCACAGGTGTGGAATAGTCTTGTTATCACTGAAAACGATAGGTGGATAAGCACTGGATGAACTCTTGTTTGTAAATATGCTGCTGATTGAGCACTGGTTTCTTTACCTCTATCATTATCAAGACCACTATTCCCGAGAACATGTTCATTGCAAACAAGTTCTGTATACCCACCTCCTCAATTAAAGTAAACTATTTTAAGGCTTCTTGCCCGCTGATCCACAAATTGAATTGAAATTTCAAAGATGAAAAGGTCATATATGGGGTTGACCAAATTTTGTCAGGACTGAGCCCTATGAATACAAGTACCCTCCGGTCGGGTTTTGATTGCAGTCACTACTGCCAAAAGAAATCAACGCCTTTTCAATAAAGAGCCTTACCCCATAATAATAGACAATAACCGGACTTTGGGATAGATCCCGAAAAACATAATCCAAGAATCTGCTAAAATGTGCTCTATATAAGCATTCATCTTCATTGTTCATAGGGTACACGACGTTGTGTTTGATACATTTTCGCTTGATCTTTTATATTTATTCGGCTAACTGAAGTATAATCTACCCCCCTAAAAACTGTAATAAGGATTTGCTTATGGGACCTTCCTCGAAAAAAAGAAGATATCAAAGATATATAACCCTACAACGTAACTTATGTATCTCTACAACCATTTTTTATTTTTTTTTCGGTGTGAAAGATAAGCACTGTGATTTTTTTTCTGAACCCAGAAAATCAATTCGATGAGTAATTTTTTATTGTATCGCCTTATTGGTAAAACAATTTCCATCAAAACCCTAATCTGCGACAAAGTAATGGACGGTGTTTTTTTTTCCCAATTTGATTTTAATGTGCCAAAGAAAAAAGTGTGCAAGTATGCAGGTGAGCATGTGATGGTGCCACCCGTTGTATTTTCTTACTTCATAATGGTCCATTCCAAGTTCATTTTTACACTCCCGAAAACATTGTTCAATCGCCCAGCGCAAACCGGACAACCAAACAAAAGTTTTAAGCCTGGTGCTGGTCGAGGCGTTGCTTATATAGTACGAATATTCAGGATTATCGCCTATAGTTCTTTTGACTATGAGCCAGACGGCCTTATCGGGTAAGCCATCCTTGTGCAAAACCACACGCCGTTTTGTAAATTCGTATTCGATAGGTCCTTTTGTCCCCTCGGAGACCTTTCTTCTATACCAAAAAAAGTCATTTGTGTTTTGAGCAAAAGCTTTAACTGATATAGGCTTTTTTTCAGTACTCTCCAATATTTTTTTTGTTCGAAATTCGCCTTTATACTTATAGGTTTTTTCCATTATAATTGGTCTTCCTAACCAGCACAAGGTATCTGAATGGATGGATACAAAATAAGTTAGTCCGACACATTCATCGACAGCCTTTAAAAATTCAGGGCTCGTTCCGTACAATGAATCTGCCAACACATATTTAAAAGGAAGGCATTTTTCTTGATAAATAGTTTCGAACATATCCACCGCTAATTGTGGTTTTGTTTTAAAGGATAAATCATCCGGCATTTTACACTTGTCACGCCGATCCTTATGATCATCATCAAACCATTTTTCCGGGATAAATATTTTTTTATCGACCAAGGCATAACCATGAGGAGATGCATAGGCAGCAAAGACACCAACTTGACAATTATCAACCTTCCCAACAGAACCACAATATTGTCTGGCCACTCCCACAGAGTTGTTCCCTTTTTTAGAGAAGGAAGACTCATCAAAAAGAAGAGCGGCATCAGAATTTCCCATATCCTCATTTACAATATTACGATACTTAACCATCATATTTTCTTCATCCCATGTCGCATCACTCACAAATCGTTGCATAGCCCTTACATTAGAGCCTTCTATATTGAGTGCTATCGGCTCAATTGATTTTCTTTCAAGTTCGCTGAATTGCCCGGACATGTATTTAAAAAAATGTTCTCTTGATTCACTCCTTTGAAAACAATCATGAAATATTGCATGGAACCCACTTAATTCATGCATAAAATCATCTATATCATTTTCTTTAAGATCATATTTAGGCACTGGAAAATGGCGTTCGTAAGCGCGGTGTTCTGATAGCATGGCTGTTGCTCCTATTAATAAAATTAACGGTAATGCTCGGAGTATATCAGACTATGCAAATATTTCAAGTTTAATTTCATCTAAGTAGCGTTATAGGGTTAAAATTTGACCAGTTCCAAAAAATTAGAACTGATATGCACAATAGTTCAAAGTCAAATTATCATACATTTTTCTCTTATTTTTTTTCTGACAAACCACAGGTTAATCATATTTGCCTCTGTTAATTTTAAATCCATTGCCCTGGATGCAAAGAAAAAGAAATTGACATACAATTAACATTTATTTAAATTACTTAATTTGACCTTTAACGTTGCGGGGTAAAATCAGCTGCGCCGAGTAAGATAAATAGCCACGGCGCTCTAACCCGGATACAAATTTTAATTGGAGACAGACGATGGGTACAGGCAACAAGAGCATCAAAACGTTCAAAGCAAAGAAAGATGACGGCGCCATGACACAAAGCGCCAATTCCACAAAGCTTGGCACCCTACAACGGAAAAACGGAAAGCTGAAAGAATGGGTTTTAAAGAAACTGTCGAGCAAGCAGGAAGTGCTTATTGAGTGTATGACAGGGGAAATATACCGTTACATCATCGGAAATCGCCAGCCCAAAATCCGCACCGGAGATGAGAATAATCTGCTGTCAGAATTCGTACCCTATCGCGCAGTGCGGGACATCTTGGAAGTTCCAAAGCACAAGGTCAATGTCAAGCGGTTCAGGGAGGCTTTTATCAATAATCCCGAAGGCTTCATGCTGGTGCTGTGGTCGTCCATATTACTTGAGGAAAACGATCTTTCTTCACAAAATTACGGTCTTGCACTGGCCAATCAGCCCACGGAAACCGAAGAGCGGTATGACCGATTCATCAAGATTGACCATGGTCAATCCTTTAACTCCTTGCGGATATCCAAGGATAGCCGTATCAAAAAACTGGCCCCAATAAAGTATTTCCCCCCGCCTACGGATGCAGATCTTGACCAAGACGGAGTGGACACCCGTACCAAAAAGAAGCGCAAACAGATCTGGTGGCGGACCAAACGTACCTACAAGCTGCAGCCGGCTTACATGGACTCTATCATCATGCAGTTTCTGCTGGGCCTGTTTGACAACGCCTTTATCCGCAGCCTGAAATATCAACCCGCAGCGCTGTCTCTGTATGACGGGCGGCTGCTCAGTTTTTTCAAGCACCTTGGCCAGGATCGTTATGACAGACTGGAGATGGCCAAGCACCGTGCCATTGCCAAGATCGTTTTTACCACCGATGATCTGATGGAAAAGATCGCCCAGCGAGCAGCTCACAAGACCCTGCCCGTCAAGACACGTTATATCCTGAAAAAGCTTAAGGAAAACAAAAATAGTTTTTTTGAGACGGCATGCACGGATCTGGATTTTTGTGTATTGGTCGCAAAGGAACGAAAGACCCTGGAGACTAATATCTCGAATTCGTTCCAGCGCATGATCTGGTCCCGCGTCAAGGAAGACTTTCCGCATCAAGTAAAATCCGAACGCTACGGTGATTTGTTCGATGAAGAACCAGTGTATACAGCAGCGCTGAACAGTATTGATGAAGTAGGAAAAATTTTTGGCACAGAGGAGATGATAATGGCCACCGAGGCCCTGCTGCTTGCCATACGGAACAAGCTTGTCGACTATGAATGGAAGGTGCGTGGCGGCGGGGGCCGGAAGGTTAAAATCAAGCCCGGTGATATCCGTGTAATGCCGGAAAATGCCTCCCTGATGTGTCTTAGCCTCACTTACTGGCGGCTGTCCCATAAAGCACGGCAATTCCGGACCCTCCAGGACATATTATTTCTTGCGGGCAAAACCGCAAGGAAGCGCGGTGTCTTGCGCAGCTCACAAACCTCCAGCGGCTACAAGGAGATACAGTGGATGATAGATGACTTCTCCAAGAGATTTCCGCCCATCAAATACCTGCGTGACAAATATGCTCAGCGCAATGCAGAAAGATATCTCGACTTTTTTAAACTTTCCAGGGAGATCCGCCGTAAAGCTATATGTAAATCCTAACATAACCGAGTGTTTGAAACTGCCTTATCCATCGTCCACGTCTAATGTAACAAGTTATTGTGCAAATCTGGATATCATGTAACTTGTAATGTTATCCGACCTGAAACGATAGAAAAGTGATCTACAAATCAGTATCAATGTTTCAAACATTTTGTAAAGAAATATTCAAATATATGGAATAAGAAAGGATCAATTAAATCAAAATGCCATTGACCTTTATTGGAGTCTCAGTTTCCTCCCAAATTTTTCAAAACCCAAGATAATAAGTGGACTGTTGCTTTTTCTTTATGGATCGGGTCATGCATTTTAAAACCTGCCAAAAACTAATTTTAATACAATTTAAACCCCATAGAAACTATACAATCACCCAATCAGTGCAATATTTTTCTATTATGGACAGATTGTTTTTTTATTTGGGAGGCCTTTATCGGCTGTAATAGTTGTAAATAGAGGGATTACAGAATTTTAGAGAAGTTGCCATGCTCCAGCTATCGCCCTTCAGCACATACCGTATTACACTTCCCAGGCACCCGGCCACACACATTTAATTTCTATTGTATAAAAACAGCAAATATGGAAGAATCTGGGACAACGATTTAAAAAAAGGAACACGATGACAGAAGAATCCATTGCAGATGAATGTTCAGATCCTACTCAGACCTTATCCATTGAGTTACCTTGTCAGATGGTTGAAAGGATTGAAAGATATGCCAAAGAGAATGGAGCAACGGTGGCAGGTGTTATGATAGAGGCCTTGGATAATTTCTTGAGAATGCAGAGATGATTTTATGGTATCAAAGAAAAAAGATGAACTGATCTGTTACTGCTTCGGATATACAGTTGCTGACATTGAATCTGATGCCGTAGCCAATTCTCGCTCCCTGATCCTGGAAAAGATTGCCGCAGAGAAAAAAACCGGAGGATGCAATTGCTCTGAAAAGAACCCCAAAGGTAGGTGATGTATTTCTGATGTTCGCCAGGTGGCGGATAGGATTCTTGGTAAGGTGATTCTTTACTGAAGAATTCAAACACGGGGATACTTTGTCCCCGTGTCATATAAAAAACAATAGGGTAGAAGGAACTATTATCCCCCTACCCTACCCTGCTTCGGGTTGTGCCCAAATTGTTCCCGTCAAGGTCAAACAGTTACAAACGATTCCAAACGAAACCAAAAGTAAAATTGTTAATAATTGTTTGAAAAATCAATAAAAACAAATGGTTCAAAGTCACAATCACGATAGATTGAACTATCATGACTCAGAAGTGAAAAATCAAGCCAGAAAAGGCTCTTCAGATCTTGCATAAAGCCCCTGACTATGCTATTTAATATGAACTTCATCACCTTGTGCGCCCGTAGCTCAGCTGGATAGAGCGCTGGACTTCGAATCCATAGGTCGCAGGTTCGAATCCTGCCGGGCGCACCATCTACAGTAAAGGGGCTTAGGATTTTTCTAAGATCCTTTTTTATTTTCTCATTTCCCATTAAAACACCAAAGTTTGATACAATGTTGACACCTTTTGACACCAATGGGAGAGACCAGAATGCCCATAAACCTACTAAATATGTCCTGTAAATCCTCAATAAAAATAGGGGTTTCTAAGTGTTCTAAGTGTGGTACACAATTTGACAGAAAAACCAGGGGGAAGCAGATAAATTTTGCTTCCCCTTTTCTTATTATTCAAGCTGTCCTTACCTTTAAAAACCCAATTATGGGAGCAACGCGACCAATAATTGGGTTTCAAAATAAAGTAGGAATAGCAAAATCAGTTTAAAATAATCAAAAAATTTAAGCCAATATAGTGTGGCAATCAACTATAGGGTCCAAGTGCCTCCAGGTAGAGATATATCCAGGATATATATAGTAACCTACACACACATTTACTCTATATTTTTATAAAATTATGATGGCAGATTGTTTGGCAACGAAGTTGCACGAGTGGCTTATTTATAAAGCTTCCTCTTGATATTTTTCATCCAGGAATGTTATTCTCCAATTATCCTGATTTTCGGATGATACGATCAAATTCAGCAACAGTTCCCTTGACCAGAGTTGAGAATCTGTTTATAATTGATTTCATGAGTCGCCTCCTTTTTCATGGCGGTTGTGTTTCATTCTCTCATCTATAGCAAATGGGACGGTTCATGTCATCTATGAAGTGGGTTACGACATACCCCGCTTTGATCGTTTAACATTAAATTAATTTACTTAGAAAAGGAGAATTAAAATGGCAGATCCAAAAAATATGTATCAATGTCAAATACACAATTGCGGATATGTTTATGACCCTGACAAAGGAGAACCAAAGACAAACACCCCTCCGGGGACAACTTTTCAAGATCTTCCGGATGATTGGGAATGTCCCTTCTGTGGGTCATCAAAAAAGACCTTTAGACCTTTAGCCGGACCGGGGTCAACATTAGCTGAGGGCAAATGATTCATATCTTTGCTTATGCCCAAAATAAACATAATAAAACGGTTTATAAAAGGGCCTAAATGAAGGATTTTGACGGTGGACGGTAATTTCTTTAAAACTTAAGAATAGTCACCGAGAAGTGGGCCAAGTAGCAAGCTACCCAACCCAAGTTTATCAGCATCATGAAGAGCATCAATTTGAGCAACAGCGAGAGCAAAAACGGAAGACACAATTAAGATTTGGAACAACAAGGTCAACGCAATATTTTTATTCAGGCTTGATATGATCCGACATGTCCGACAGATTGATTTCAAGTTGACCTTGTTGTTCTATTTTTAAAGCTCGATTCCGAAAATCACCCTCGTCTATTTTTCCCTTTATCCAATGGTGCCAGGTGTCTTTTTGGGAAGCGACAATAACATCAAATTTTTTGGCCGGATCGAATTGGCTAAGGGCTTCATCAGCAATCCAAACACAGCAATTACATTTTTTCCCACCACTTTCGAGAATCTTAAAAAAATAACGAAAAGTTTTACTTCCAGGTTTTAGCCCTTCTTCGATCTCATAATTTTTGTATGTCCATGTGTTTTGCATTTGATCTCCCATTAAAATATTAGTGTTTGCAGAACCTAAATATATGAATGCAATTTTGATTTGCAACCACATTCTGTAATTTTCTCCATCCAGGAAACTAACCTGTATGCCATCTCCATTAACTTTGAAGTATTTATTGCTGACAATTCAGTTATGCTTCAAATTTTTTTTAGAAAATATAATACCGGTAATAGATATCAAGAATATATCATAGGGCGGTTCCATGACGTTTTAGGGAACAGGTCCAAAAAAATATCCTGGTTCTTACTGGTAGAAATAACATTGTATTAATAAATGAAGATCTGGGATTATAAGAAACGTTTTTAAAACAGAACCGTCTGAGAATAGAGGCGTCTGAATATTTTAAGAATTAAGGTCAAATGCTATTGTGGATATAAAGCGGAGGAAATTCCATTTGATGTTGAGTTTATTGGTTTGCCAGGAGAAGAAATTCCATTGAAAAAAAACTCTGTAGATACCGTATTGATACCGATACTCTCTGTTCTATTCCTCACGTGCACAGAGCATTAAATGAAATAAGTCGAGTTTTAAGGTTTGGGGAAAAATTGATTTTTATAGCGGGAAATGGATTCAAAATTTAACCATCAAGATCTTCAGACGATTCTAACCCCATATCATTAATTTCCAATTTCACAATATTCCTTGTACCTATGTTATAAGTCCCCCAAAAATGCCGTGTTGCTTGTTTAGGATTTGAACCCTTAGTTCAAAAGGTGGGTGTCCAATATTACCTTCTGGCTTTTCCATACCATCTGGAACTTGGGCGCCGGTAAAAATGTGGACTCCCATTTATTATGCATTAGGACAAAGATAATCAGACAATCACGCACACTCCAGGGGCAAAATTAATTCAAGTTAGGAAGCACTATTTTGAATATCACTTTTAAATTAATTGTCTATTCCAATTTAAAGGAGACTTTTAATTTGGTACGGTAACCAACAATTCTGTTATCCTCCAAACGCATATCCATCTTGACAACTTCAGCTATACGCATGTCTCGAACAGATTTGTCAACAGCTGCAACGGCAGATTTAGCAGCCTCTTCCCAAGAAGTTTCAGAAAACCCTACAATTTCAACAATTTTGTAAACGCTTGATTCCATGGTAATCTCCTTTCAAAGGTTAAAATGGTTTTAAATATGGGCTTACTATGATTTTAAATGAGAGCAGAGAATTCTTAAGCCCGATAATCAATGATACAGATATTATTTTTTTTTGTATACTTGTTTTATATTTTTATTTTTGATATTTTATCGGGATAATAGCTAAAAAATCAATACGTTATTTGGATGCGAATTAATTCGTTATTCATTAGCCCGATTCTGCAAACTCCCAGCACATTTAAACCTAACAACTCTCCTCCCACCCAGCATCATGTCCTCTTCTATGGCTGGATTCCTTCCCTGGCGAGACGCTACTTGGTTTGAAATTGAAAAGATTCAAAGAGTGAGTCTTTGTATTTTAGAAGGGTTTCCAGAAAGGTGGAAATCCGGTCATACACATCAGCACCGGATTCACCATCTTTTATTCGATAAAAAAAATAACTGTGTCTTTTCCGTTCTTCGTTTTCTTTGGCAGCCTGATCAAGGGTATAAAAATTGCCCCATTCCTGTTCTCTTAATCTTGGATCTTCTTTGATCTTGATGTGTGCATTTTCAATTTGAGATAAGACTGTCTCCGATGTCTGCTGGGTTCTCGTATAGGGTGAATTCCAGACCGAAATTTTCTGGATAAAAAAAAACAGGATGTCAAAATTTTTAAAAAAGATGTTTAAAATGACCATTTTAGCTGGCAGCCAAGCCTGTCATTATCACGCCATAATCCGATAAAAGAAGTGTCATCGCCATCGAATAATTCTGTATACACTTCCAGCACCATACCAGGATAAAACCGATAGGTACCGCCGATCCTGTGATATTGAGCATCGCGGCCAATATCCAGATCCATATGATAATATAGATTGGTATCAGAATTGACCTGCAACAGCAGCTGAAGCAGGATATCCTTGGTAAAGGGTCTGATATATTCCGAGCTTAAATAATATCCTTGAGCATCCTGCCGGTGAACAACGCTTTCCCCGGCATAGTCAATTCGCCAGTGTACCTGGTCAATATTGAACAAGGTGGCAGTCAGAGCATCTGTAATGGTGGCCCCACCGGTATAGCTGATATAACTGTCGTCAGTATTATCTTTGGCATGGTTGTATAAAAGTTCAGTGTGAAATTCAAAATTCTGCCAGGTAAAGGTACCGCCCGTGGCCAGCCGTAAAACATTGGGGTTTCTTTTAATCAATGCAACTTCACTTCCCCTGTCTTCAAAATAGACGACGGGAAAGGGGTTGGGACCATGGAAAACAGACCCGAAAAGGTCCAGGTCTCCCACCATGGTTTTGATGAGCCCTGAATATCCCATATCCTCCAATCCTGCGCCGGGCCCGTCATTTTCAACCACAACCGTTTTTGTATCCAGAAAAAATTTTAAAAAATCGTTATCTTGAAGAAAACCGCCAAAATAATAGAGGATAAAAGAGGTCATGGCATCCAAACTTGAAAGATCAAATTCGTCAGAATACCAATAATCCGAATCCGGCTGTACCGTCATCCATCGGGAGGTTGCGCTTGGCACCTTGGGATCTTGGAATACGGGATAGACAGATGCTCTCACCAGGGTATCATCACCAAAAACCTTGTCAACACTCAGCTGCCAGACCCCATAGGTTCTGGGATCACTAGGCTCATTCAAATCAAGGGGATGATATACCTGAGACAGGGGATAAATGCTGTTGGTGTTGTTGGGAATAATCTTTTTCCCCACGGTCACCCCGATCCCGTTTAAATCGAAAAGCCCGTAGACCTGACTTATTTCAAGAATCCGGCGTTCCCGGTCCTGATCTTTCCACAAAGGAGTTACTCCTGCATAGGTATTGTCCTGGGTGCCATATTCAAGCCACCCTTCAAGATGAAAGGAATGTTTCTCCACTCCCCCCCAGGTCTTAAATTTTAGCTGGGCCTCACCTTCATTGCTGTCATGGTTGTCAAGCGAGGTTAGATAATGGAAATAGCTGATATTCAAATTAAGATCCAGGTGATCTGATAATTGTTTAAAAAAGGGGGATTTATCACCGGCAGTATCCCTTGCTTCCACCTCTGGGAGGGTTTCCATCAAAGCATCAAGTTCATCAAGCAGGTCGTCAGCGGCAAACCCCGGTGAGAATGTTCCCAAACAACAAATTACCAAAAGACAATGGAAGAAAAATTTCACTTTAGGCCCCCTCTTTCTGAAAAAATTCCCTGCCAGACAACCAGTTGGTCTCCCAGTATGCGGGCCAGGTTCCGATATAGTTTTCCCCATATATGGGGATACATTTTGTGAAGTCGATCCAGGCTTTCTTTGTTGATCTCAACGTATTTGATATCGCTCAAGGCCCGGGTGCTGGCAGATCTTGACGAATTATTGTCCAAGATTGCAATATAGCCGAAAATATCACCCGGGGAATAAAATCCCACCGGCACTTCTTTACCGGTGTCTGACTGGAGGTGGTAACGCCGGACATTTCCTTCCAAAAGCAGGTACATGCTTTGGGATCGCCCTTCTTCTGCCCCCCAGTTTTCATTTTCCCGGTAGATCATCTCTCCTTTCAATTTGGTGACGATCCTGGACAAAAGCACAATTTTTTTAATCTGCCACATTTTCAAATCCCTGAAAAATTCAGACTGCTCAATTGCCTCCCGTCTTAACTTCAAACTCAGAATATCCCACATGGTCAGTAATCGGGTGCTGGAAAGAAGCACCGGCGTGACAATGATATCACAAAGAAAGGCAACCAACATGACAACGGCCGACAGTATGCCAAACTGGACAATGGGCATAAATTGAGAAAAGGCCAGCACCCCAAACCCAAGGCTCAGTGCAATGGAGGTGGCAGCTACCACTTTAAATTCCGATCGAATACACCGTTTCATGGCCTCATCCTGGTTTTTGACCTGGTGCATTTCATCATTGTAGCGGGTCATAAAATGAAGGGTGTCATCCACGGCAATACCAATGGCAATTACGGACACCATTGCCGTGCCCACATTCAAAGGAATTGAAAATATGCCCATGATGCCGAAATTAACCACCACTGGAATTATATTGGGTACAAGGGATAAAAATCCGGCCTTGATATTGGTAAAAATAATCGACATCAGGACAAAAATGATAAACAGCATCAGAAAAATCGACTTGGCCTGCCCGTCTGCAATGGCATCCGCCCCTTCAAGGGTAAGGATGTTGTCCCCGGTAAAACCAAATGTAAAGTGGGGGTTCAGCACAAGACGAATCTGTTTTTCCAGGTCTTTCAATGCTTTTTTCAAATCATGGGAAGAATTAAGGTTATGCCGGACCATGATATTGACATCAGAAAAATCGTCATTCACATACCGGTTAATGTCATCATCCTCTGTAAAGGCAAGATACTGAGCCACCCGCTCTTTTGTGGGCGGCAAGATGTGCATTTCAGGATCGCCCTGGTTCATTTCCCGATGGATGAGTGTTAAAAAATCCACCAGGGAAATGGTTTTATCAAAAAAATTGCCATTGCGCATATACGACTGGATATCCGCAATTTGTTTAAGATTTTCGGGATCTTTGAATATATCTTTGTGACCGCCGCTGATACGAATAAAAAAAGTCTGCATGCCGGGAAAATCTGATGTCAGGGCATCCAACCGGGTAAGAACCGGCGCCCCTTTTTTAAACATGGCAACGTAGTCATTCTCTAATTTTACCCGGAATCCGAACAGGCCGATGCCCAGGGTAACCACCAGAAAACCGATGAGCACTTTTTTTTTATGGGCAACGATAAAATCAGCAAAAAAATCAAGCCAGTTCTTTTGGGGTGGATTTAATGCTGTGTTACCGGGAACCTTGCTTTGGCGGGATTTATTGCTTCCGAACAGGCGCAGGTATATGGGGGTGATCAGGCAGGTAATCAGCGGATTCACAAAAAGGCCGAAGGATGCGATCATACCAAATTGCTTTAAAATGATGACATTGTTCAGGCAGATGGAAAGAAATCCCAGAAAGGTGGACAGGGAGGTCACCAGGATGACCACGCCCATTCTATTGATCATCCGGTCAATGGCCAAAGATTTTATTCCCTTTACATGGATGCCCTCTTCATATTCCAGCAGCAAATGCACATCTTCTGTTGAACCAATGACAATCACCAGGGAGGGGATAAGAACGGTCAGAATATTCACGGGGATTCCCGTATAGGCCATAAACCCGCCAATCCACAGTATACTGGTAGAGGATGTCAGCATGGGCAGAGCAGCACAACCAAGGGACCGAGTGACAACCACCAGGGTAAGAAACAAAATCAGTATGGAAAAAGGGGTAATGCTCTTTTGATCTGTGAGCATCATTTCAGAGATTTCATACCGAAGATATGGGTCTCCGATTTGAAAAATTTCCTGGAATTGATCCTGAACCGGCTCAATCAACCGGTCAATATCCAGGGTCAGGTTTCGATAAAAATTGGGGTTCTGATCGTTTGCGTCTACAAACAGGTTGACGGCAATGCTCGATCCGGTTTCAGACACCAGATTCCCATTGATGATGGGGTTTGCCCGGGCATTGTCCAGCAATTGCCCGGCCTCTTCTTTGGTTTCCGGCACCCAGCCGGTTAAAGGACCTGTGACCAGAGACCCTTCACTGTTTTTAAAATTATTTGTTGAGAACAGGCTTTCAACCTTGAGGATGCCGGGAATATTTCCCAGGCCGTATACCAGTTCGTCCACCAACAAGAGCTTTTCAGGAGAAAACAAATGGGGATCTTTTATGTAGATAATATTAATCTTGTCCGATCCAAAAGTTTCCACGGCATCCTGGTATCTGTTTTTTGCCGCCTTGTCACCGGTTCTCAATCCGTCCAGGGAAGGATCAATCTTGAGCATAGGCAATTGCATGGCTGCCACAAGTGAGATACAAATTAAAACAAGAAAGGTGACAAGGGGATGCCGATGACTAAACAACATTAATTTTTGCATGGTTTATTTACCTGTTGCGCAGAAAGCCATGAATATTATGGCTATAAATGTTTTCCGCCTAGGATAGTTTTTTCAGTAAAAAAATCATCAGCAATATCAATATTTACCTGTTTGGTTTTGACTCCCATAAGGGTTTTATGATTTTTACGGTGATTATCCATGAGCACTTTTTCCGCATACCAGACCGTACCGTGGGAGTTTTTCAGGCTGTGGCTTGTCTGGGTTTTCAAAAGATTGTTCCTGCGATCAAAAAATTGGATTTTAACGGTAAAATAAATATCTTTTCGAATCCATACCCTGCGTTTTCCATAGGCACTTTTTTTCCCGATTTCCCGTGTGGCCGGTGTGATGTCAATGACAAAGCACTCCTTGCCATCCAAGACCTGTGTGTCAGGTGATGAAAATAAATAATTATCCAATGTATCCGGCTGCATGTCCTCGTAGGTGAAATCACTTCCCATAAAAGGCGTCCGATTGGAGTGGGAAGAAATTCGCTGGAGTGATTTTTTGTCAGGCAGACAGAGCCATTGCTTATATTCACCCGGGGCAATTTCCCAGGTCAAAAGGGCCGTACCCTTTAAATCCTTTGGCAGGGTAAAAACAAGCATACTGCGACGCAATCCATTTTCAAGTTTTTTGCCATAGCGTTTGATCTCCCTGACATTGCGCTTACCTTTTTTATCAATGAGCAGCATGACCGAGTGGTCCTGAGCACTTTCAACCTCATGCCGATCCCGCTGGATCTCAATGATTTTTCTGCCATCCAACGCCCAGGAGGACGGGATAGTCCACAATAACACCATAAAAGATATAATTGTCCATTTTTTCATATTTGGTCCTTTATTAATTTTTAATTATGCGGTTAAGATGGCGGGTAGTAAAACACAATTTCATACTAAATGCCATAAAATTCCCGGGATTCAATGTGAAGATCCGCCTTGACTTTTCACGGCGTGTCTGTACAAATACAAATTTTTTATTGCAAACCAAAAAGATAGGGAAGCCTAAATGACCTATTTCAAACTATTTTTGACCGCGTTTTTATGGGGGGGAACCTTTATTGCCGGAAAAGGGATTGCCGGCAGTGTAGACCCCTATTCTGCAGCTTTTTTAAGATTTGCCATCGCCTCGGCATTTTTGATTTTTTTGACCCGAAGAACAGAAGGCCGCCTGCCCGGTATCAATTGGGGTCAGGCCGTCAATATCCTTTTCCTCGGGCTTACCGGTATATTTGCCTATAATATTTTCTTTTTTACCGGGCTTTCCCTGATCAATGCCAACCGGGCATCCCTGATTATTGCCACCAATCCTATTTTTATCAGTCTGTTCTCGGTATTGCTGTTCAAAGATAGATTGTCCCGCTTAAAGATAGCCGGCCTTTGTTTATCTGTAACCGGTGCATTGCTGGTTATTTCCTCGGGCCACATAACCGATATTTTTAAAACAGGTATGGGAAAAGGAGAATTGGCTATTTTCGGCTGTGTGGTCTCATGGGTCTCTTATTCGCTCATGGGCAAGCCCCTCATGCAAACGTTGTCCCCCATGGCAGCGGTTTGTTATTCAGCCATCGCCGGCACCCTGATGCTTTTTTTCCCGGCCTTAAGCCATGGCCTTTTTTCCAATATCCCTAGTTATGGGGCCATGGACTGGATCAGTCTCTTTTATCTGGGATTTTTTGGAACGGTTTTGGGATTTTTCTGGTATTATGAAGGGATACAAACGCTCGGTCCCATGAAGGCAGGCGTATTTATTAATTTCGTACCGGTCTCTGCCATTGTTCTCTCCTATTTTATTCTTAAGGAACCCATCACACGAGAGATTCTGGCAGGTGCCGTACTGGTAACTGCAGGCGTTTATTTAACCAATTTTTCAGGATTCCGGACAAGTCCGAGTCCTGACAGATAGAAAAGGAGCAAGCTATGTTTACGACAGCTATGGTCAAAATACCGTGCAAAAACCTGGTCAACGGCATCAGCAACGCAAACTTGGGGAAACCTGATTATTCTTTGGCCTTGGCCCAGCATACCCGGTATAGGGAGGCCCTTGAAGCCTGTGGCCTGGAAGTTGTGGTACTGGCAGCAGATGAAAATTATCCCGATTCCACCTTTATTGAGGATACCTGCCTTGTGACACCCCATTGTGCCATCATCACCAATCCCGGGGCAGAGACGAGAAGAGGAGAAATTTCATCGGTAAAAAAGGCCATGGAAGCCCTCGGCCTGACCGTGGAAGCCATTCAGGCACCCGGAACTCTTGATGCCGGTGATATCATGATGGTGGGGTCCCATTTTTTAGTAGGGCTGTCCCTGCGCACAAACAAGAACGGATTTGAGCAATTGTCATCCCTCTTGAGAAAATACGGAATGACCGCCGCGGCTGTCCCCCTTACCACGGTGCTTCATTTAAAAACAGGGATATCCTATCTGGAAAACAACACCCTTCTTGCGGCTGGTGAATTTTTAAACAAACCTGAATTTCAAAGTTTTACCCTTCTGCCCGTTGATGAACGAGAGGCATATGCTGCCAATTGTGTCTGGATTAATGACAGGGTGCTGGTGCCCATGGGATTTCCCGAGACAAAGCACCTGATTGAAGAAAAGGGATATACCACAATTGAAGTGGATGCTTCCGAGTTTAGAAAACTGGATGGCGGGTTAAGCTGTCTCTCCTTGAGGTTTTGATCTCCCCCCAATGGGGGGGGGTAAACCTGATAAAACAAAATGCCGGTATCTGTTGGACAGACCCGGCATTTTTATCAAACAGAAAACGTTGAAATCAGTCTTCTTCAACTACAATCGCGTTTTCTTCACAAACTTCTACACAGCTTTCACAGCCCATGCACTCTTCTGCATTGACAGGAACTGATTTTCCATCTTGCATCTCAAATACTTCTACGGGGCATACGTCTACACATTCTTCACAACCAACGCATTTTGTTTCATCAACAATAGGATTAAATGCCATCTTAATAGTCTCCTTAATAAATTAATAGTATTATAAAATCACTTTTTAAATATAACCTTGCGCTTAAAAACCGCTTTTATAACATGTCATTTGATAAAATCAAGTTCTTTATGATTTTAGTTGTACCAGACAGACGGCAATCGACTGATCCGGTATATTTAAAAACGCCTTCATACCACCTTCCGGGAAAAGACACAATTTAATTCGGCCCGACAAACGACATCTGTCATCTGCTTCCGGCTGAACACTTCCGAAAGATTTTTTTCCTGCAATTGTTTCTTTTAAAAATTGAGAAAAGCTCTGCTGCCAACTGCATTTCTTTTCACAATCATTCTCATGCACTTTTATGGAATCAATGTCAAGGGCATTTATCACCCCTTCACACCGGGACACCATAAAATCCAATACAGCAGGGCTTGTGGTTACTAAAAGAGGAGCGCCCGGCTGATTAAAAATCTTTTTCTCACCGGCATATCTGAACCATGACAAAACTCTTTCTTTGGTCATTATCCTGCCGGGATCAGTGTAGGCTGAGTCTTCCAGAAGCCTGGCAAAGGTTTCAAAGTTTTTTTCCGAATTTTCTCCTGTTAATTCTGAAAAAAGTGAGTTTTTACTATTTTCCAAAACCCTTAACTCATCATCAATCCCTTCATTCTGGGCATCCAATAATTGTGCAAATTTCAATAACAACAAGGGATTTTGCACCTCTTTTTTCGGGTCAGCGCCGGTCTCTTTTACCCCCCTTTTGATCTGGGATTGAATACTGGAAAGCCCGGTAGCATCCATAAAATAGGGCTCATCTTTGAGCAATGATTTCAGGTTTCGTTCATTTCCCCTGTGAAGTTTGGCCCAGTCCAGATAGGATTGCACCTGTTTTTCTACCCCCAAAAGCTCCTGGGCCGAAGAAAAGAGGGGTTGCAAAATTCCTTTTTCAGTCAAGGCGGCCCGCAGGGGATCAGAGGCAAAATCCGGGACCAGGGGTAAAAGGCCCATGTTCTGAAAAAATGTGGTGACACTGGTCAGTTGAGTTTTAGAGATATGGGCAAAAGGGAAAAACATCGTTTTTAGCATATTTTCTGGCATATTTTTATTCCTATTTTTATTCATAGAGGAGGTCACACCTTTTTATCATGGACATAAACCCCCATGGTCACAAGCTCATCCCGCATCTTGTCCGCCAGAACCCAGTCATTTTTAAGCCTGGCCTCATCACGTTCCTCGATGAGCTCTTGGGCAGTATTGGAATATTCCATTTTTGTGTTAAAATCAAATATTTTTAACATGGCGTCCACTTCCTTGAAACAATTGAGCAATTGTTTGGCAAAAAAGGGAGTGATCTGGTCCAGGTTAATCAGACGGTTTATTTTTTTGACCCCCGAAAGAAGGCAGGAAATTACATTGGAGACCTTCAGGTCATCTGCCATTGCCGACAGGACGCCCTGACGAAGGTCATAAATCAATTGATCATTATTTTCCAAATCACTAGCATTTTCAGATTGATCTGTCCCGCCACCCCTGTCCGAACGGGTGATGGCACCCAGGGTTTCAATGCATCTGTTCATTTTGGCCAAGGTAAATTTTGCATCCCGCAAGGCCTGGGCAGACAGGATCAACTGTTTCCTATAATGACTGAAAATCAGCCAGAATCGAATGGTTTTCATATCCCACCCCTGTTGGGCAAGGGTATCAAGGGTTATTTCTTCCAACTTCTCTTCGTCCAGGGAACCGTCATATTGGGTGGGATCACAATGCATCCACACATTGGCAAGGGTGGATCCTACGGCTGCCCTGGCAATGGCAATCTCATTTTCATGGTGGGGAAACAAAAGCTCCCGGCTACCGGTGTGGATATCAAACTGCTTGCCCAGATAGCGCATGGCAATGGCCGAACATTGTAAATGAAGAGATGGCCGAACATTCCCCCACTCCGTCTTTATCCCCACCCCCCGTTTCAGCTCTGAAAGGCTCACCCGCTTTAACAGGGTAAAATCCCTGGGATTGAGTTTCTCATACTCATCCAGGTCAACGGTGGCACCAAGTTTAATCTTATTGAGGTCCACCTTTGAGAAATCACCATACTCGGGCTGGCTGGCAATATCAAAATAGACCGAGTGCAATTTCTCATAGGCATGGTTACGGGCAAGCAGGGTCCGTGACAGATCCGTCATCTCCGTAAAATGCTCAGACACCCTGGGATAGGCCTGGGCCGGTCGTATATCCAAACGGGCCAGATCTGATTTAAAGGCCTCTATGTAGGGGAGGACAAAGGCATCAAGGGACTGGCCTGCCGCCCCCGATCCCTTAATGGTCTTGTCATCATAATCGGTTATATTAATGACATGGTTGACGGTAAATTTATGAAACTCAAGATACCGAACCAATAAATCAGTAAAGGCAAAGCGCCGAAGCAACCCGACATGCAGACGCCGGTCAACGGTGGGGCCACAGGTGTAGATGCCTATTTTGTCCCGTTCAATGGGTACAAACTGCTCTTTTTGCCGGGTCAGAGTGTTGTGCACCCGAAGGTCAATCTTTTTTTCCACACAAAAAAGAGAGGTGGAAAGGTATCGTTCCCCGCTATCGGGAAAGATGACCACCACCACCCCCGTTTGGATATTATGGGCTTCCTCAATGGCGACAGCCATGGCCGCCCCGCTGCTCATACCCACAAACAAGCCCTCATGACGGGCCAATTGACGGGCCGTTTCAAAGGCCTTGTCATCGGCCACACGGATGGTGGTATCCAATAGTCTTTTATCAAAAATCCCGGGGGTATAGGATTCCTTCATATTTTTCAACCCCTGGATCTTGTGCCCCAGATAGGGTTCAGCACAAACAATCTTGATGCTTGGATCAACCTCTTTAAAATACCGGGCGAGACCCATGAGGGTTCCCGAGGTGCCGATGGCTGCCACAACACTGGATACCCGGCCCTGATTCTGGTCCTTGACCTGGGCAAGGATCTCAGGGCCTGTGGTATGATAATGGGCTTTCCAGTTTGCTTCATTATTATATTGGTCCGCGAGATAATACTGATCCGGATTTTCCCTGGCAAGGCGGTAGGCCTCTTCAATGGCACCGTCAGATCCCAGGTGCTGGGGGGTTAAAATAATCCGGGCACCCCGGGCCCGCAATATTCGCTTTCTTTCCTCACTGGCATTTTCCGCCATTGTCAAGGCAAGCTTATAGCCCTTTACCGCACAGATCATGGCAAGCCCGATCCCGGTATTACCGCTGGTGGCTTCAATCACGGTTTTTTCCGAAGAAAGGTGACCGGCCGCCTCGGCTGCCGTGATCATATACAGGGCCGACCTGTCTTTAATGGATCCGCCCGGATTCATATATTCCAGTTTGGCAAAAATTTTCACGCCGGGAACCGGATTTAACCTCTTGATTTCAACCATGGGGGTATTGCCGATAGAGGCTATGATGGATGTGGTCATAAATGTCCTTTCAACCCCGGCAATCCATATCCATTACCGGGTCAATTTAATATGTCTTGCCGGATCTTTCCAAGCTTATTCTGACTTGACTTTTGCACTATAAAATGGCTTTATACAGTAATTTTAATTGATGTGCAATTTATTACTGGATCGCCATGTTTTGTTTATTTTTACAAAGAAGACTGTCGCTGATGGGGGCAGTTGCTTTTTTTTGTTGTCTGGTTTCAGCCAGGGGAGTCATTGCCGGACCGCTACCTGAAAACCCCAAGGAGATCTCCTGGCATATTTCCGCTCTCATGGTGACCTATGACGATGAACGCAAACTCTATATTGCTGAAGATGATGTGGTGATCACCGGCGGAACAACACGACTGGAAGCAGATTATGTGGAATTTTCAAACATCACAAAGGATGCCTTTGCCCAGGGCAATGTCCTACTTATTTCCGGCCAGGATTCCATCACCTGCAATGCCATGCAGATCAATCTTTTGACAGAAAAAGGGACCATCAACAAAGGGACCATTTTTATCCAGGAAAATAATTTTTATATCAGTGGCGAAAACATCAAAAAAACAGGGCAATTTTCCTATAGTGCAGACAAGGGGTCCATCACCTCCTGTAAAGGAGATACCCCGGACTGGAAAATCACCGGTAAAAACATCAAGGTAACGATTGAAGGGTATGGCAGTGCCAACCATACGATCCTGTGGGCAAAAAAAATCCCCACCCTCTATTCTCCCTATCTTTCCTTTCCCGTAAAGGTCAAACGCCAGACAGGACTTTTAATCCCAAGGGTAACCAGTTCAGACAGAAAAGGGTATGAATACGAGCAGTCCCTGTTTATTGCCATTTCAAAAAATATGGATGCCAGCATTTATGCCGATTATATGTCGGACCGGGGCACAAAAGTTGCCGGTGAATTCAGGTATGTTCTGGATAGCGCCTCCAAAGGTGCCATGTTTATGGACTATCTGGATGACTCAAAAATAGGTGACAGCACAGAGGCAAACGAAAATTACAGCTATGACAGCACGGCCGATCGGACCAACACTGACCGGTACTGGTTTCGAATGAAACATAACCAGGATTTGACCAACGGGTTCACAGCGAAACTGGATATAGATGTTGTCAGCGATGCCGATTATCTCCAGGAATTCCAGAGCGGGTTTACCGGATATGATGAGACCAATGAGTATTTTGGAACCGCCTTTGGCAGAAGCCTGGATGAATATGATGACACCACCCGAAAAAACAGCCTGGTCGTCAGTAAGAACTGGTCCACCTATAGCTTTAATGCCCAGGCCCTTTGGTATGACGATGTTGAGGCACGCCAGGACGACACAGATGACACCACCTTGCAAACCCTTCCCAGCTTTGAATTTGATGCGTCCAAACAGCAGATCGGGGCATCCAGTGTCTATTATAATCTGGACTCGGAATTTCGATCCTTTTACCGGCAGGACACCGACCCGGATGCAAGCACGCCCCTTGTGAACGGCCAACGACTTGACATATACCCCAAGTTCTACCTTCCCACCCAGCTGGGCAAATCCTTTTTCTTTGAGCCCTATATCGGCACCCGGGGAACAGCCTATACAACGGACGACTATACCGATGATGATGGCAATGACGAAACCTTCAGGACCCGTGCCATATACGACGTCGGGGCCCAGCTGTCCACCACCATCAACAAAATTTTCACCCTGAACAATGGGTTTGCAGAAAAAATCAAGCATTCCCTGGTGCCAAAGCTTGAATATGCCTATCAGCCCAATGTAGATCAGGACGATTTGCCCTATTTTGACACCATTGACAGCCTTGATGAGGAAAATCTTGTTACCTGGTCCCTGACCAACAGCTTTATCACCCGAAACGCTGTTGAAAACAAGGATGGAACCCAGTCAAATAAGTATAAGGAAATTCTCTGGATAAAATTATCCCAAAGCTATAGCATTACGGATCGCGACTCAAGTCCCTGGACGGACCTCTCCTTTGAAAGTGAATTCAACCCTGTTCAATATTTTTCCATAACCGCAGATGTTGACTGGTCTCCCTACGACAATAACTTCACAGAAACCGAGGTGGGAGCAAACATAAGTGACAACCGGGGGGATTCCATCCGTACCAGCTACCAGTATACTGAAGACTCTTTGGAAACCTGGTACACCCGGCTGAATGTGACGCTTACCGATTCCCTGGTGGCCTATTGTTCATATGAAGCCAATTTAATGACAAACGAAAACGTTGAAAGCATTGTGGGGTTTACCATTAAACAAGACTGCTGGGGAATAGGAATGGAATTTAAAGATACCTCTGCGGACACTAGTATCTCCTTTCTGGTCACCCTTAACGGAATTGGAGGATTTGGCACCCAATGAACACATGCTTAAACTGGTTTGCTCTTTTGACCCGAAGCAATTTTGAGCAGACCGTCTACAATGCTATTACCGGAAAAAAAATAGATGCTTTTTTACCCAGAACAAGGAAAAAAAGCAAAAGAAAAGACCGGAAACTAATGATTGAGGTCCCTTTATTCCCTGGGTATTTGTTTGTCAAATCCACCCTAGCGCCATCGGCCCAGCTCAATATTCTTAAGACACTTGGTGCTGTCCGGCTGTTGGGAAATACCCAGGGACCGGTTCCCATTCCCGATTCCCAGATAAAATCCTTGCAGCTTATGACTGCTGCCAATGTGGATCTCATTACAGGAAGCTCCACTTTACTTCAAAAAGGGGATCCTGTGATGATTTTAGAGGGTCCCATGGCAGGCATAAAAGGAGAGTTTACCCGGCACAAGGGAAGGGGACGTGTCATCATTAAAATTGATCTTCTCGGTCAATATGCCGGTGTGGAGATGGATGGAGAAAATGTTGAAAAAATTCCCGACTTCCTATCATAACCCCTTGACTTTTTATTAAATATTCAATAAAAGTCAGACAAAATGAAACACGTTTTTTAATTGCATATTGAGGATTTATGAATAAACTTGAATTGATTTCCACGTTAAAGGAAAGGGCGAACCTGACCAAGGCCGAAGCCGCAGAAGTGATTAAACTTTTTTTTGATTCCCTGGCAGACGCGTTTGTCAATGGGGAGAGGGTTGAGATAAGAGGCTTGTGCAGCTTTCATATCAAGGAATACAAAAGCTATACCGGTAGGAATCCCAAAACCGGACAAAAGGTTCAAATTCCCCCCAAACGACTGCCCTTTTTCAAATGTGGGAAAGAGTTGAAGGAGCGGGTAGATTACTAACCGATGTCCATTGATCAAGGGATGTCGGCGTTTGATCAAAAAACCGACATCTCCCAGATAGGTTCTGAATTAGCGTATATCATTCAGGCAGACAAAATTCCCAATGCCCTTCTCTTCTCCGGGGAAAAAAATACCGGAAAAATTAAAAGGGCATTTGAATTTGCAAAAACCTGTAATTGTATAGCTGACACCCTCAGACCGTGCAACGATTGCCTGCCCTGCAAAAAAATAAATGCAGGCATGCACCCGGATATCCTCCAGGTTTCTCTGTCCGAAAAAAAAAAAGCAATCTCAATTTCCCAGATCCGGGAAATTGGGCTGTTATTGACTGCAAAGCCAAATGAAGCACGAAAGCGCATGGTCCTGATCGAGGATGCAGACAAAATGAATGTCCAGGCCCAAAACGCATTGCTCAAAATGTTGGAAGAACCACCGGAAAATACTTTTTTTATCCTGACGGCAACCCATACCCCCACTCTTTTACCCACCATTCTTTCAAGATGCCGACAATTTAGGTTCTGTCCCCCTTCCTGCCATGAGATTCAGGAGACACTCGTCCACCAGTATGGGATTGTCCCGAAAAAAGCCTACATTTTCTCCCAGACAGCAGGGTCAGACCTGAAAAAAGCCCTTATGTTTTTGAACCTGGACGCAGATGGAAAGCAAATAATCGAAAGAGACTGGCAAAAACAGCGCACCTGGATTATTGAAGAAATCATTGGCCTTGTTACCTCTCAAAATGAATCCAAAATCCACAGGGGACTTATGCTCGCACAAAAACTGAGTATGGATCCCGACATAATTTTAGAAGCCATGACCATCATTAATATGGTTCTCAGGGATCTTTGTGTATTTAAATACAGCCCTGAAAAAATAGTTAACCTTGATTTTTTTGACGCATTTAAAGATATTAGTCAAATGCATGTTTACAATACATTTCTTGGATGGGTAAAAGATTTTCATGAAACCGAACGACGACTGGCATCAAACAGTTCAATCCGGTTGACTCTGGATCGCTTTTTCCTGAAATTATCAATGGTATAGGAACCTATATATATGATTAAAGTAGCCGGTGTAAAATTTAAGACCGCAGGAAAAATATATGATTTCAAAAGTGATGCCTTTGTCCTGAAGCAGGGGGACCACGTCATTGTTGAAACCGAACAGGGACTTGGCTTTGGAACCATTGCCAGGCCACCGGTTGAAATAGAAAAAATTGAAAAAAAACTCAAGCAGATTGTCCGGGTGGCCACCCAAGAAGATTTCATCAAAAGAGAAGAACTCGAACAGCTTGAAATCAGGGCACAGGAATTTTGTGCCCGGTGCATAAATGACCTGGGCCTTTTAATGAACCTGTTCAGTGTTGAAAGTACCTTTGACAGGAACAAGCTGACCTTTTTCTATACAGCCGATGGCCGAATCGATTTCAGAGAACTCATCAAATTACTGGTCAAAGAATACAGCATTCGCATTGAAATGCGCCAGGTGGGTATCCGAAATCTGTCAAAGCATTGCGGTGGACTGGGTAAATGCGGAAGAGAGATCTGCTGTTCATCCTTCATGCATACCTTTGAACCCGTCTCCATAAAAATGGCCAAGGAGCAGGGGCTTTCCTTGAATCCCACCAAGATATCCGGGGTGTGCGGCAGACTCATGTGCTGTCTGACCTTTGAAAACAGTACCTACAAGTATTTGAAAAGGAAAATGCCCAAATTGGGCAAGATCATTACCGTTGAAGAAGGCCTGGGGAAAGTGGTAAGGCAGAATGTGCTCAAAGGAAGTATTACCCTACGCCTGGAAGACAGAACGGAAATTGAAAAAAAAATCAGTGAATTGAAAAATATATAGGACAGGACACGACCCCATGGAAAAAAAGCGTCAGTTTTTTACAACCCCCATCTACTATGTCAATGCAAAACCCCACCTGGGACATGCCTATACCTCCATTGCCGCCGACGTGGCAACAAGGTTCAAACAAATGGATAACCAGGAAACCTATTTTTTAACCGGCACGGATGAACACGGGGATAAAATTGTCCAGGCCGCAGAGAAACAAAACACCTCGCCCAAGGCCTATGCCGATCAAATCAGCCAACTCTTCCAGGATATTTTACCCCTGCTCCAGATTAAAAATGATCAGTTTATCCGGACCACCGACCCGGAGCATATACAGGTGGTAACCGCTATTTTAACCAAAATTCATGATTCCGGAGATATTTATTTTGCAAGTTATGAAGGCCTGTATTGTTTTGGGTGTGAACGGTTTTACCAGGAACGCGAATTGGTGGACGGAAAGTGTCCCGACCATGGCGTGGCCCCGGAGAAAATAAAGGAATCCAATTATTTCTTTAAAATGAGCAAATACCAGGAGTGGCTCATTGATCACATCAACACCCACGAAAATTTCATACAGCCCGATCAATATAAAAATGAAATTCTTTCGTTTTTAAAAGAGCCCCTGGAGGATTTATGTATTTCCCGGCCCAAGACCCGTCTTACCTGGGGGATCACCCTGCCCTTTGACCCGGACTATGTGACCTATGTCTGGTTTGATGCCCTGGTAAATTATGTCTCGGCCCTGGGCTATCCCGATGGGGATAAGTTCAAGCGCTTCTGGCCCACAACACGGCATTTTGTAGCAAAAGATATCATCAAACCCCATGGGATTTACTGGCCCATCATGCTCAAGGCAGCAGGAATCGATATCTATGAGGGTCTCAATGTCCACGGGTTCTGGAATGTAAAAGGCAGCAAGATGTCCAAGAGCATCGGTAATGTGACCGATCCCATTGAAGTGACAAAGGAATTCGGGGTGGACCCCTTCCGGTATTTTCTCATGCGGGAGATGGTCTTTGGACTGGATGCCAATTTCACGGAAGATGCCATTGTAGCACGCATTAACGCAGATCTTGCCAATGACCTGGGCAATCTGTTTTCACGGATTCTTTCCATGAACACTCGATACTTTAAGGGCGAGATAATGGGGCAGGATCCAGCGCTTGCGGCACAATTTAGTCTTGAAGCCAATGCAATAACGGCCATTGACGGGTTTAAAGAGGCCATGGAACGCTGTCAATTTCACAAGGGGTTGGCATCCATCTGGGCATTTATCAGCACCATGAACAAATATATCGACACAAATGAACCCTGGTCCCTGGCCAAGGACCCCTCAAAAGAATCTGCACTCGGGACGGTGTTATATAACCTGATAGAAGGAGTCCGGGTGGTTTCCTGCCTCATCTATCCTGTGATGCCGGCAACCAGTCATAAAATGCAGCGGGCACTTGGTTTAGAAATCCCGACCAAAGGTTTTTTTGCCCTGGACCAGATTTTACCCTGGGCCCAAATAAAAAAAGGAGCGTCCCTTGATAAACCGGAAATTTTGTTTCCCCGCATTGACATCAAGAAAAGCGCGTCCCCTAAAAATGCACCGGTTAAAAAGGCAAAGGCCTTTAAACCGGCATTAAAAGAAGAAATCTCCATTGAGGATTTCTCTAAAATAGATTTACGGGCGGCAACGATTCTATCGGCTGAAAAAATTGAAACCTCCAATAAGCTGGTGAAACTTGTGGTCGACCTGGGAGCGCAAACCCGTCAGGTGATTGCGGGCATAGGAAAAAGCTACACCCCCCAGGAGTTGGTGGGCAAGCAGGTCATTGTGGTGGCCAATTTGAAAGAAGCCCAGATCATGGGAGAACTCTCCCAGGGCATGGTGCTTGCCGCAAGCCATAAAAAAGAGTTGATTTTGTCTGGATTTGAAAAGGATCTTTTACCAGGGAATTCCGTCAAATAGTGCTGCAACCGATAAAATTGTATCCCTATTCACAAAAAAAACCTGCCTGGAAGGTTATTCTTCCGGGCTAAAGCCCTTCGGACAATTATTTGTATACCCATAAAAAAGAAAACACCTGGCAAGTTCATCAATCTGCGTTTATTTTAAAACGGCAAAAGAAACGATTGCTCCAAAAATATGTCCGACTCGCAATAATGCTTTCCATACCCAGTCTTTTAATCCTTGGCGCCTGGCATTTTTTAGATTTGGAACCCTTGTTCAAACAAGAGCACCCACAAACCGCTTCAGCATCATACCCGGTAAAAGAACAGGCCCCACCCAAAATAACCCTGTCCAAAACTGATTTAAAAGGGTTGATTCAAGAAACCGTGTTTCTCAATGCCGATCGAGACGTATTTTTTGTGGACACCCCAGATAAAAGCTACACCCTTACCACCAGCCTGGACACAAGGCTGCAAAAAACACTTGCAGCAGCCATGACCCGGCTAAAAACCCTTAACAGGGGAAAACCCCAACGAATTGCCATAGTTGCCATGGACCCTTCCAATGGAAGCCTGAAGGCAATGGCAGGCTTTGACCTGGACAATTTAGATGCCAATCCCTGTATGGTATCGGATTATCCGGCAGCCAGTATATTCAAAATCATCACCGCATCTGCAGCCATCGATTCTTTAGGGTACACGGCCCAGACCCCCCTGTATTTTAACGGAAACAAGTATACCCTCTACAAACGCCAGCTCGCTGAGACTAGAAACAAATATACGTCAAAAATCTCCTTTTCCAGAGCTTTTGCAGAGTCCATAAATCCTATTTTTGGTAAAATCGGAAAAAACTATCTGGGACGAACAAGACTTTCCACCTATGCCCATGCCTTTGGATTTAACCAGGAGCCGGACTCGGAACTGGCCTTTGAATCCGGCAGGTTCAGCGTTACAGAAAGTGATTACCATCTGGCGGAACTTGGCTGCGGATTTAACAGAGACACCATGATCTCGCCCATATTCGGGGCCATGCTCGTGACCACCATTCTAAACTCAGGGACTTCCCTTGTCCCCCGTATTGTCAACCAGGTTACAACCAGCAATGGACAAATCATTTACAAAGGGAAAAAAGAAGACTATAAAACTGCCATAACGCCCAAAACAGCAACCACAATGATCCGGCTCATGGAAAAAACCGTTACCAGGGGAACTGCCAAAAAATCTTTCCGGGGATTCACACGGGACAAAGTGTTGTCAAAGCTTGTCATTGGCGGAAAAACCGGTTCCCTGTATAACCGGAAAAGGACTGTTAAATATGACTGGTTCATCGGATTTGGCAAAGAAAAAACCGGAGAAAAAGCGCTGGCGGTTGCCATTGTTGTGGGTCACAAAAAATATATCGGAACCCGGGCCAGTAGCTATGCCAGGACAATTCTGAAAACCTATTTCAAAAAAATACCCGTAAGGACAGCACAATTGGACAAAGCAGATAAGGATTAACCTAAAAAAAACGCTTGGTGGAGGAAAATAAATGTCGGCAATAAAAGGTCTTTTCAATCTAATCCACAGGGCTTTGGCCCACATTGAAGTTGGAAAATCGCTCGCCAGGGCAAAAACAAACAGCCTTATTTTATTTCCATACCACCCAACGGTTTTATCCTGCGGCATTTCAGCCTTTGTGGCCTTTAAGGGTGGAAAAAAAGAGATAAGTTTTGATCTGGTTCAGTTTTCAAAAGAGATATCAAAATTGCAGCAAAAGATTCTTTTGCCAACAGGAACAAACCCGGAAACCGTTTCCCCCTCCATTATAAATGAATATCTTGGCGGGGATCAGGTGCTTGAGCAATTATTTAAAACAGCCCAGACTTTAAAATTAGAATCTGTTTTCAGCACCCTGTTTTTCAGAGATGATAAACTTGCCCAGCTCACCGACATCATTGATTCTTTACGTCAAACCATAGCAGACCAGGAAAAGGAATTTAAACGAACAGGGCCCCTTCTCACTTCTTCGGATGTGGAGATCATTTCCATGCGCATCGAAAAGCTCAAGGATATTTTCTGGTGCCTGAAAAATGAAGTTCTGGACAATATAAGTGCCGTAAAAAAACTATCCAGGGGAATAACCCCGGATGCCAACCCCCAAGGATTGATCATTTTCAAACGGATCAACTCGGTTCTAAACAGCATTGACCGGCTTGAAGTACGGGGAAGGGACTCTGCCGGAATCTCTGTTGTCCTTACCCTTACAAAAGCTGAATTTGAAAATTTCCGCACAGGACTCGTCCACGCGGGACTTTCCGATAGTCTGAAAACCAGGACCAATCACCTGGTCCTGTCCAACAACAGCATCAATATCAATGATACCGTCGAAGAAATCACCGGAGATCATCTGGTCAGCATTTCCTTTGCATATAAATTTGCAGCAGAGATTGGCGCTTTGGGTGATAACATCGCCTTTATCAGAAGCCAGATAAAAAATGACCATCTGCTCCAGCTGCTGGCCAATTACACGGTAAGATCCAACTCAGTTTCCGCCCATACAAGGTGGGCTTCAGTGGGGGATATCTCGGTTGCCAACTGCCACCCGGTTGACAACACCCCCACGGACAAAGAAATCGAAAAAACCGGTATCATCCATGTGTGCCTCAACGGAGATATTGACAATTATCTTGAACTGAAAACAGAATATGAGGCCCGGTACGATAAGATCCATAAATCCATCAATACCGATACAAAGCTCATTCCCCTTCAGATTGAACACCACTTAAAGCAAGGCGCTCCCATTGAAGAGGCCTTCAGGCTTGCCGTCAATGATTTCGAGGGTTCCCATGCCATCAGCATGCACACGGACCTCGCCCCCGGAAAACTGTTTCTTGCCCAGAGAGGCAGCGGTCAGGCCATTTTTGTGGGGATTGCCCCGGACCATTATATAGCCGCCTCGGAGCTCTATGGGGTTGTTGAAGAGACCCAGGATTATATCAAACTCAATGGAGAAGAAAACGGCCAGATTGTTGTCCTTGACCAGAACTCATCCGGTGGGGTGGAGGGAATTCGTTCTTTTTATTATGACAGCCGGCCCATTTTGCTGGATGCCGCCGATGTATTGACAAGCCAGATCACCTCCCGGGACATTGACCGTCAGGACTTTCCCCATTATTTCCTCAAGGAAATTTCAGAATCGCCCCTGTCCGTTGCAAAGACCCTTGAAAACAAATTTACCCTGATCCCCGACACTGGTTTCTTTGAAACCAACCTGGGAGAACAGGTGATTCCAGCAGACCTTGAAACACAATTGAAACAAGGAACGATTAAAAAAATCTATTTCATCGGCCAGGGAACCGCCGGAATAGCTGCCCAGGGATGTGCCACCCTTTTAACCCATTACCTGGGAGACAAAGAACTTACCATCAGGGCACTCAAATCATCGGAATTGTCCGGGTTCAGTATTCTTGACAATGGAGCGGATAAAAATGCCATGGCCAATACCCTGGTGGTTGCCATGAGCCAGTCCGGCACCACCACAGATACCAACCGCACCGTTGACATGGTAAAAGGCTACGGTGCCAGAACCATTGCCATTGTCAACCGAAGAGATTCCGACCTGACCTTTAAAACCGACGGTGTTCTGTATACCAGTTCCGGCAGGGATATTGAAATGTCCGTGGCCTCCACCAAGGCTTTCTATTCCCAGCTGACAGCAGGCGCCATCCTAGGCCTCCATCTTTCAAAAATTTTGGGGGCAAGGTCCAGTGAATTTATTACCCAAAGCATACAAGAACTGATCTGCCTGCCTGAAAAGATGCAGACCATCCTTAACATGCGAGAAGAAATCAAGACCTCTGCCTCCCGCCTGGCAGTCGCCAAAAACTATTGGGCAACCGTGGGGTCCGGCGCCAACAAAACATCAGCCGATGAGATCAGAATCAAATTATCAGAGCTTTGCTATAAAACGATTTCGTCTGATTTTGTGGAAGACAAAAAACACATTGACCTTTCCTCTGAACCCTTGATCATTGTCTGTGCCGCCGGTACCCGGGAAAGTGTATTGGGTGATATCATCAAAGACTGCGCTATTTTCCATGCCCATAAAGCCTGGCCCGTGGTGATCACGACGGTTGGAGAAGACCGGTTTGACCTTTATGCAAAAGATGTCTTTAAAATCCCGGAAATCAGCGAACACCTGGCCCCGGTGCTCAACACCCTGGTGGGTCATCTCTGGGGATATTATGCCGCCCTTACCATTAATGAAGGCTCAAGATTTTTGTACACCTGCAGGGCGGAAATCCAGGATGTTCTGGATGAACATACGGCCATAGGCCACGATGAATACGAGGTGTTGCTGGAAAAAAATTTCCGTGAGAAAATAGCCATTGTTTACAATAAATTCTCTAAAAAAAGGCGGGAGAAATTTTTCCCTAGTTCCATGGGCCTTGATACGGTGGCCAATCTCACCCTGTTGTTAAAATACCTGTCCGGCAGGTTACCGGTTTCTGATTTTGAAATTGACTTTGAGATAAAGGGGACCCCCTCCAACATGCTCAACACCTTTTTTGATAATATGGGAACGGCCATTAATACCCTGGCAAGACCGGTGGATGCCATCAAACACCAGGCAAAAACCGTTACCGTGGGTACCAGCCGAATCTCTGAAGTATTTGAAGGCACCATATTTGATGAACTTAACGCCAATGATATTCAGATATCCCAGTTGACCAACAAGAATGTATTGGTCATCAAAAACCTCCAGGAAGTGATCTCAACGGTTAAGGGAGGCCTTTTATACCAGATCTCAGGGCTCAGCCTCTTGGGAGAGGTCACCCCGGAAACAAAAATCAAGGTTATCGGCAAAACCGGTTCTCTCACCCAGGAAACCTCCCGGGTGGAAAGTGACCCCCGGCTGAAGGGGACCAAAAATATCATTGTCAGGGAAGGCAATGTCTATATTGGAAAGGGAAGAAAGGACAATAAAAGCATATTGGTGATTCCGGTCATCTCCAAATCACCCTCAACTCCGAACATCATTGAATATATTCTATCGTTGAATGTGGCCTTTAAAACACCCGGACAAGTTTCTCTTTTGAAAAAGATAAAGGCCCTGGGGGGAAAATATACCCGGCTAAAAGATTGGGTTCTTGAAAGTGAAAACATCCAGTGGGATGATAACTTCTTAAATCTGGTTGCCGTTGAAACCTTGTTTGGCGACACGGCTGAACAAGTAGTGGAAACCATTCTTAAAAAAATAAAATAACCATGGCTACCCATAGAAAAGAGCAGATGTATTCCTATCTCATCGTTCTGACCATCTGCTCCACTGTTGGCCTCCAATGCTGGCGGACACTGTTTGATAATTTTGGCGTCAACGTGGTGGGGCTTGACGGTCACCATGTCGGAATTTTGCAATCCATCCGGGAAATCCCCGGATTTCTGGCACTGTTGGTGACCTATGTGCTGCTGGTGATTAAAGAACATCGCCTGGCCGCCCTTTCCATACTCTTCCTGGGGGCCGGGATCTTTCTTACCGGTTTTTTGCCCAGTTTTGCAGGCCTTGCCATCACCACCATGATCATGAGTTTCGGGTTTCACTATTATGAAACCTGCAGCCAGTCGCTGACCCTCCAATACTTTGACAAGCAGACATCTCCCATCGTATTTGCCGAGCAGCAGCAATTTGCAGCTGTTGCCAGTATTCTTGTGGGAATCGCTATCTTTCTTATGGCCCCTTTTTTAAGCTATCAAGCCATGTTTATTCTCTTTGGATGCCTCATCAGTGGCTGTGGTATCTGGGCCTTTACAAAAAAACCATCTAAACAGACAATTGTCCCCCAAAAAAAAAGGATGGTGATCAAGAAAAAATATTGGCTCTATTATTTTCTAACCTTTATGGCCGGGGCAAGGCGTCAGATTTTTATGGCATTTGCCGTATTCTTGCTGGTAAAACGGTTTGATTTTTCCGTCCAGGATGTTACCATCTTGTTCCTGATCAACAATGTGATTAAATTTTTTATCAACCCCATGATCGGACGATTTATCCTCCGGTTTGGTGAACGCAAACTTTTGTCCATGGAATACCTGGTCCTCATCCTGGTCTTTATTGCCTATGCCTTTGTGGAATCAAAGATGCTCGCAGGTTTCCTCTATGTCCTGGACCATATATTTTTCAGCTTTGCCATGGGCATTAAAACCTATTTTCACAAGATTGCCGATCCCAGGGATATTGCGGCCAGTGCCGCCGTCGGTTTTACCATCAACCATATTGCCGCGGTTATTCTCCCGGTTGTTGGCGGTGTGTTATGGATGGTGAATTATAAAATTCCCTTTTTGGCAGGGGCGGTTTTCAGTTTCATCTCCCTGTGTCTCGTACAATTCATTCCCTCCCACCCCAAAAAGGGATAAGAATGGAATTTTTTTGTGATTTATATGACAATAGTTTTTGTGGCATCCATCATTCCGGGCCCCAGCATGATCCTGGCCCTGACCCATGGGGTTAAATACGGCACAAAAAAACATGGCAACCGCCCTTGGCAACACCTGTGCCAGCATAATCCAGGCCAGTATTTCCATTGCAGGGCTGGAAGCTGTTTTAACGGCATCACGCCCTCTGTTCCTCACACTCAAATATGTTGGCACCACATATCTCATCTATTTGGAACTGAGTATCTGGCGTTCTAAACCCATGCCCCTCGAACCTTCCCATCACGGGAATTCAATTGCGGGCTCTTCCTTTTCCAAACGGTTTTCCCAGGGATTTTATGTGACAGCCAACCCCAAAGCCATTGTCTTTTTCTCCGCTCTGTTTCCCCAGTTTATCGATCCCACGGTTTCCCCCTCGCCCAATACCTGGTTCTAATTGTCCCCTAAGCACCATTGCCTTTGCTTGTATGATGATTTATGCCCTGGGCGGGGCGAGGATTACAGACACTTTTACCCGACCCACCACAGGAAACTATTTTAATAAAATCGTTGGCGGGTCTTTTATTTTCCTGGGAATCGGTATCGTGGCTTCAAATTAAGGACATATCGGGATAAAAAAACAAAAACAAAAACAAAAACAAAAACAGATACCTATCCAATATCTGAGCCAATTGGAAAATAACAAAAGACATTTCGATACTTGCCATAACCCCTAAAGGATTCCAACAAGTGCCGGCGACGGAGGGGGTAAGGCTCTTCGCTTCATTCTCACCGAACGTCCTGTCCGGCTCCGAGATGAATGGCGCTTGGCCCCGTCCGTGGGGCACGCTGCCATTCAAATCCGATAGGAACCTGCCCCCCTCCACTGCCTCTCCCTTTGCAAATTTCCTGATATTGTGGTTGGATATTTTAAAAAGATACCCTGACGATAATTCATAGCACATGAATTAATACCTTCCTCAGTAAATTTTTTATATTATACACTTTAATCTGAAAGAATGACTTTCGATGCTGGGTCTGGCCCATATAGTGTAATGCGGCTCAGCCGCCATGAACGCCTTGTGTTATAAAACCTATCGTTTGCCAAAACCTTCCAACCAGTCCTTGAGAACAAGTTAACCGGGTCGAGTGTTAGGTTCGTAGATGACTAACCACACAAATGAACTGGTGTAAGCTTGTCTTGGGAGAATGTTCAACTGTGAATATTTGGTCATAAAAGGGTGACGATAAGGTGACAAAACAGGGCTTTTTTGAAGTCTACACATGCGTGAGAATTCGGTGTTTTACTGATGTGAGGACTGGATAAAATCCGGTCTAATAGAAACGGATCACAGTTTTAGTCACAAGTTGTGGAGTAATTAAAAATGATTTAGTCCGGGCCGTGGTCTGAGCCCTACAAGCCTCATGAGAACCTTACAAAACTTAACATTTGGAGCAACCATATGAAGTATACACATAAAAACTGATGATAAAGCAGGAATCTTGCGGTGCTGAGACCCGAGCTAGCACACCATGCAAACGCAGAGATATTTTTTGGAATGGGTGTTGACCTCTCCACGGGGGCCTGAGTACAGGAACAAAGATACCAGAGGGTAAAAAAGAGCTGCACAAAATGGTTTTAAGAAACGAACCCCAATAGATGTATACTTTTGTTAACTTCTGGATTTTAATTCCAGAAGCTCAGGATGTCCTCCCCAAAACGATGGTCTTTCTCCAATTATGCTGAATGGAATCTTAATTATATTTGACCAATTGCAATCAAATTTTCTGGTTTCCCTACTTTATGTGTCGATTAATCAGAGAAATGGTCTTGCGCCAGTCCTGTGGGTCATTTGTCAGATCCTCTTTTGTCTTCTTTAGCTGGTTCTTGATCATTTCGGGGGAATTGTCTGGTAATTTGTTTTTTACTTCTCCCAATACTACAATGGAATTGTAGACCCCGTTTTTGTTATTACGATCGCCCAGGTTTCTGAACAGATCGGCAATTGTGCTCTCTATGGACAGGGTGCTGTCTTTGGGTGGTCGTTTGCCAAGCGATTCTATATAAGCGATCAGAAAACTGGCGGTGTTTTTCCGGATCGTGCTGTCTTTGTCTTTGAGTAAGTCGGTGAGCAGATAAATTCTGTCGGCTGGGATTTCTACCGGTTGATCCATGAGTAAAAAGGCCGTGATCACACCCAGGCGAATTCGATACACTTTGCCTCTGTCGGTTTTGAGAATATTTAACAATTCTGGTACGGCTTTTTCGGCCGCGTTCCCCAGTTCGCTCCGGGCTGAACGCCGGACATTTTTATCCTTCGACTCAAGCCGATCAATCAATTTTTGGATTTTCGGATCAGCCTGTAAAGGTGCCTGATATTCCTGAAAAACCTGACTGACCTGCTCAACAATTTCAGGTTTTACATCCTTTGGGATTATTTTTTCTGATGAGCCGGGTGTGCCAGGAACTGTTTTTTGTGCGACCCTGAACAAGTCCCACTTTTCATTTGCTTTTTTGAATGCTTCAGCAAGTTCAGGTGAGTCTTCCCGGTCTTCCTCGACAATTCTTGTCAAAACACTGCCTAAGGCTTTTGCAATCGGGTTGATCAGCTCTGGAACCTGCCAGTCTACGGTTAATTCCAATAGCGATTCAATGATGAAGGCACGGACTTTATTATCGGTTGTCAAGGCGGCGATTCTCTCTAGGCCCCGGGCAGCAGTTTCTTTTACGCCTGGATCTGCAGTCGCCCTAGCCAAGGGTACCCACAGGGCAAGATCTTCGAGCTTTGAACCTATGGTGACGAGCATTTCGTCGTTTTCCGAGAGAAGAGCAAAGTAGAGCGGGATGGCCTTGACCAGGTCTTTTTGCTCATCTTTTTCAAGCTGGCCTGTCTGTTGTAAATGGACCTCGGTTTTTATTTTTAGCAGTGATATGAGGATCTGCATTTTATCTGTTGCAGTCAAACCCCGTTTTTTTTTATCAATGCTTTCTTCTTCACTCAGAGTCGGTTGCTTTTCAATATACCCTTCAATTCGATTCAGCATTTGATCAACCAGTGTGGTTTTTTCAACCTGCTGTTTGAGTGCGGCTTGTTTTTTTTCTAGCTGTTGCGTGAATTCGGTCTTATTTTTTTCCATATCCAGCTTTACTGCGGTTAATTTATTGTTCGCAATAAATTGCCAAAATCCGAGCAGCATAGTGGCCAAGGCCAATCCCGCAGTAAAAAATTTGTGCAGGGTATCCCATGTATTTCCAGACGCATGGCCGGTTGGATCATTATTTGCCATAGAACTCCTTTAAATGGCCTCGGAATAGAATTTGCTCGTAAGTCAACGTTAATAATGTTGTCTCAGTATCAAGGTCTATAATTAAAAAATTTAAAATTCCTTTCCGCCTATCCAAAATTTTAATTTCGGTCAGAGGTTTTGAATTCTATTTTTTTAAAAATATTGCAATTTCTTATGATTAGAATCGTTTTACATTGGTTTAGCGTCGTTTTTTGTCTAAATTTTATTCCGAATCTTATTTGGCAATTTTGTTTTGCAGCCTCAACGTCTCACCTCACCCCTCTCACAGATTCAAGCTACTACACGCCGAGCTATGACACGATCGACATCGAAGCTGGCGATGTCAACCTTATTACGCTGATTCCCCCCCATAAGAACAATGCGACCACTTTCACGACCAACATAAAACCCAACGTGACCGCTAGGAGGCTGGCCTCGTTTGAGCACAACAATGCAACCAGGAACGAAATCATCCGCTTCGATTCCCCAATCCAACCATGAGCGTGCCGCCTTGGACTTAGTTCCCTGTATGTCTGCTTTCTCTACGCAGAAGTTAACGAAAGAGGAGCACCAAGGAACAGAATCTGGTGCCACTCCACCCCTTGTGGTCGCGTGATACTCCTCGATGCGGGGATTGCTGCCGCTTGCACCGCCCTCGGTCTGTCCGAGTTCAGCGCGAGCGACTTCCATCCACTTGAACTCCGGCGATGCTATCGTCGCATTTTCTTGCTCGAATTCAGAGTTAGCTGAATAAGTTGCGATGATAGTTATCTCTCCATCTGGCTCAACTTCCTGCTCGAAAGTCCCACCGTCAGCACGGATCAGCGCGATTACGAAATTGACCCGCTCCGGAGGGATATTGGTAATTATTCGTGTGATACTCATTTTCAATCCCCCTTCTCTTTGATTTTGCAGCACAAACACAAAAAAGTGAAAGTTTACAGTCCCATGCAGATAGCAACCATGGCTCTCTGCTCTGCAAATTTTTCTTGAAGTATAAAATCTATCATCAATGTTTCTGCCGGAACATTGGCTTTTGGCCAACAAGATTTAATTTCGGCAAACTTTGTCACATCAGGCTTGGGACAATTTGCTTCGCCACGACAAATCGCTTGCTCAAACTTACTCCCAGCACTATCCAAGAGGGAAAAACTAAGCTCCTTCTGTAACGCCACTTCAGCCGCCTTGGACTCGACACCTGCCGACTCGGCAATGCCAATGAATCCACTGAGCAGTGTGCCAGCTTCGTAATATACTTCAAGGTCGGCAAGAGCTATGCCCAGAGGATATACTTCGATTTTTTTTCTCATACCGCTGCGCAAGCGCAGGACCACCTTGTTACGCTCAGCTCTCATCTGAGTGTGAATCGC
The DNA here is from genome assembly GCF_055382125.1 of Desulfoconvexum algidum. Classification (NCBI taxonomy): domain Bacteria; kingdom Pseudomonadati; phylum Thermodesulfobacteriota; class Desulfobacteria; order Desulfobacterales; family Desulfobacteraceae; genus Desulfoconvexum; species Desulfoconvexum algidum. Next base: position 4,378,607 of record NZ_AP042394.1, read on the forward strand.
CAGAACGGCTTGATCGAAGAGAACTTCTTTATCAAAAGCAGCCTTGGCGCCTATTATCCCCCCAGATATAGCAGAAATCGTGGCGGAAGGATTAACAGCTCCGGCTACATTGAGTCCAAGCGTAGTAACAGTTGCAAGGAAAGAGGAACCTCGGGCCTCCGTAAATAGAGCCTTTTCAAACAAAGAGAAATTCGTGTCCACAACCAGGATGCCCGTCGAAATAATTTTATTTCTGCAGACCACCGTCTCACTATCCATACATTCTTCAATTTTCACGCGAGTGAGTAGTGGTGTCGCTTCTTTAATAAGCTGATCCTGTGATACCGCTCTATCAGGATAGCCGGAAAATGAGGAACAACCAGCCAGAAGGCAAACTAACACCAAAACGACACCAAATCTTCTAAATATGAATAAGTGTTGGCTAAAAATAGTCTTCTCATATTTTTTCAATTATGTTCCTCCAAATAATTAAAAAGTAGCACGCAATAGTAAATATTTTCCGTAAATGACCAGGCGATGTTTCTAATTGGTGAGAAGTAATCGCCTTCTAAGGAACTCAAAAAAACTTCAACAGGAATACTCTTTTATGTTAGTGAGTACTGATATGCCGTAAGAATATCACAGAAATAAGAGCAAGTAACTGAGTATACATATGGGCTTTTTATGTGAACAATGAGGATATATTCTTCAATTAATAGATAGAAAGTCGCTTTTTGTCAATTGAAATATGAAAAAAATTTAAAAAACTGAAACATGCACCCAGCCTAACATGGATACAATGAGACTATGGAACAACGGGTAGGATATATCATATTTATCACCTCAATGCCCCAGTTCAATTTTTAATTGAGGCGACATCTATCCTTACACAGAGGGCCACTAATTTCGAATAGCGTCTTAGTATCATTAGCGACCGAAAAGTGTTCGGATATTCATTGACCCTTCGTTGAGACCTTTGAATATTTTGCCCTAATCATCTAATTAAAAGGAGCATACTTATTTTGTTTTCTGTCAACTTCAGTATGGGCCATGGCAAGATTAATATACGACCAAAACAAGATTTCTTTAATGGTGTTTAACTTTTTCTTTGCCACTACGCTTCCTTTTTGGACAGACACATAATCAGTTCTGTGCAGATCTGGATATCATATAATTTGGAATGCTATCCGAACTACAACGATGAAAACGTGATCTGTGAATCAGTATCAATGATTCAAATTTGTGTAAAGAAATATTCAATTATATTTGACCAAGTATAATTGAATTAATCAAGCTTCCATTAACCTATATTGGAGAGTAACAGGATTTTGTCCAAATTTTCAGAAAATGATATTCTGACTCAACAACTATAAATTTGTTATATTAATTACCGGATTTTCGAAGAATCCTTTCCAATCTTGTGTTTAGTATCAATAGTCCATGCTTTTGCAACTTCGGGATTATTTTCAAAAAACTCACTTCGAATTTCCTTGTTCACTTTATTCAATGGGCATGCGAAATTCATACACTGAGAACAGAGAAAAGTTCTTAATGTCATAAAAAAACCTGCGACTGTCAAAAGATAAACTATGAGTAAAAACAATTGAAAGCCAGCAATAAGGAAAATAAGAGGATATCCCCAGACAAATACGAAGCCAACAAAAAATATAACCTTTTCCGAAAATATCATTGGACCGGGTCGATATTTCCAAATTTTGGGTGAACCATAGTTTGCCCAACATTTTAACGATTTTCCTTCCTCAGCATAATGAGGACAATGGGAGCACATGACCCGGATTTCAACAAAGCCGAAATAACCGATTATCAAAATTAACCATGGAATCAACATCCATCCATTTATATGGTAGATTCCGCCTCCCCCTAATAAAAAGGCAGGTGAGGCAATCAAAAAAAAGTATATCAAATCTCTGAGTGTAAAATGACAATGCAGAGCATTTTGAACGGTGAGGTTATCACATGTCTCAAATATGTACGTTGCAATGGATTTGTTTGGATCTAAAAATTTCATCAGATCATCTCCATTGAATTTAATATACGAAAACAATAGGTATCACCCAGTTCATTTTCATTGTTGAAATACATATTCAATTCTTAAAGTAATTTTTTCAGAGCCAAACATCATTGCCCCACATCTATGTTGTCCCAGCCTAATTGGTCAACGAGTTTTTTTAGTCTTGGCGGGCGGTAGCTACTGTCGGCCAGATAACGAGTTTTGACACTGGGATGAATCCTGGTGGGCTTGTTTTCAATAATCAGCGGCCGCCGTAATGGAGATTTCAAACGGTACACATGATTCCGTGATTTGTGAAGATTGCCTTTTACCCCGTCTGTTAAGGAATTCCTTATATGAGGCTCGATCTCCAATCCTGCACCTGTCACTTCGTCCAGCATCCATGCCAGCGGGGCATCTGATGATCTAATCCCGGTTTGCTTGTCAGGAGGATACGAACCTCCGACATCAGAATGAACTCCTGCAAACCAAACTTGTTTCAGATCCACCCCCGGCCTGGAAGTCCAAACCGTTGGTTCGAAATCCTCTCGTTCCTCATCAATTGCCAGTGCATGACGCGCAATAGATACATTTGAACCCATTTTGGTATCATAAAATTCATCATGGCGATCGAATAGCCCCATCAGGCTGAACGGGATTCCCAAAGCCCCGACTGTGTCCCAAACACCTACAAAATGAATCTTTCTGGAAGTGTAGCAGTGGTTCTCGCGAAAAAATGCTGTGGCATCTGCATTTGGTTGGTTTTTCGCAGAAGAACTTTTGTATATTTTCCAAACTTGGGGAATAAGATTGGCATCAGCTCTCTTCAATATACCGCAGTTGTTTATCAAGCCACTCAAAGCCCTTACAGTGTAGGCACCTCTACTGAAACCAAATAAGTAAATATGGTCTTCTGGGTCATAGTTCTGAACAATATAGCGGTATCCATCCAGGATATTTTTATGGATGCCGCGACCGGTTGCTCCAGCACTTACACTGTTATGATATGAACCCAATCCCCAATCATAAAAGACATGCTGTTTGACACCGTCGGCAGATGGTTTCACAGCGCGGGCAAGTTTGAGGACATTGGTCGGAAAATCCTTTTCAATATCTTCTTCTGGGCGGTTCCATGTGCCATCTGCGCAGATAACTATATTAGCCATTATTTTATCTCCTTATATTCAAATTAACCAAAAATATATTTTCTAATAAAACTCCAAATTCAATAAAAGAAATGAACAAGTAATGAGCAGAACTGGGTATCATATAATTTGGAAAGTTATACGACCAGCAACAATAAAAGAAATGATCTGTAAATCAGTATCAATGTTTCAAATTTGTGTAAAGAAATATTAAATTATATGGGGAAAAGCAAAAACGAATAAATCAATTCCCCGGTAAATTTTAATTGGACTAACAGGAACTGGCAATACATCCTGAAAGGATGCGGACTAAATTTATTTTTGTTTTCGTAAAAGGCTGGATTTAAAGGAATGGGCTATTAATAATAATTTATAAATCCAGATAGTTCTGAATCAAAAGAGGACACCAGATCTTGTGGTTGGTGAATTATTACACAGACAATCAGCTATAGTACAACTTTTCCCAACGATTTTAGAATCTCGCATAAGGGATACAGCCAGAGGCAAACAAAAGTGCTAACCAGGTTATAATTGAACATGTCACCAAGGCTTTATTTGCTTGCGATTGTCCTGAAGAGTTACCTGAACCAAATATCAGGCCCTGGCAAGGACCAGGACATCCACCTGGTTTGCCCCGGCGTCTAACAAAAGTCTTGCCGCTTCCCCACAGGTGGTACCCGTGGTATATACATCATCCACCAACAATATATTTTTTCCTGCAATGGATATATTTTTCCCAATCTTTTTTCCAAGGCGAAATGCGCCCTTAAGGTTGGCTTTTCGCTGTTTGATATCAAACCCGGTTTGGGGGCGGGTGAATTTGATTCTCCTGAGTGCACCTGTGTCAATCTGCCATGGGGGATTTTTTCCGTAAACCGATTTATATTGTTTTTTAAAGTTACGAATCAGGAGATAAGACTGGTTAAATCCCCGCTGTTTCATTTTTTTTCGATGCAGGGGAATGGGCAGAATCAGATCAATGGATAAACCATCAAAAAAACGGATAAAGGCATCAAACATATAGGTTTCAAACACCCGGGCAAGGGAGAGCTTTGATTGATACTTAAACAAAGGGATGGCCTCTCGTATAATTCCCTGGTATTGAAAGGCGGCCCTGACCTGGTTGACCAAAGGCGGGGTGATCAGGCAAGTTTCACAAAGATGATTTTTCCCATTTTCCTGTTCATCGACCAAATCGGAAACCGGTTCAGAGATTTGATCAAAGACATGACCACACCTGGGACAAAAGGGAGGTCTGAATCCAGGAGGGTCGGCCGGCAAACACCTATCACAAAAACAGGCCGACAGGCTGTCGAGAATCTTACAATTTATATAGGCCCTGCATTTAAGACATTGGCAGGGGAAAACCAAGGTCTCAAATGCAAAAGGGAACCTCTTTATTGCCCAAAAAGAATATGCTCTGCTATACTCCTTGAAAATCTGGAACATGTCACCTCTTCTCCCCCGGTAATCCGGGACGCCAAATCCGCTGTGACCCTGCCCGAGGCTAGCGCCTTGGTCACACCCTCCCGAATAATATCCCCGGCCCTTTGCCACCCCATGTGATCAAACATCATGGCACCGGACAGGATAAGAGAACAAGGATTTGCCATGTCTCGTCCGGCAATGTCCGGGGCCGTCCCATGGGTGGCTTCAAATACGGCACAGGTATCTCCGATATTGGCACCCGGTGCAAGCCCTAATCCTCCGACCTGGGCAGCCAGGGCATCGGATATATAATCCCCGTTCAGATTGGGGCAGGCAATAATATCAAAGTTTTCAGGCCGCAGCAAAACTTCGGCAAACACCATATCGGCAATCCTATCCTTGATCACCACAAATCCATCTGGCAAGATGCCTTCATAGGTCTCAAACAAGGTTTCCTCGGTGATCACCCGGTCTCCAAAGGTTTCAAAGGCAGCTTCATATCCCCACCTTCGAAATCCCCCTTCGGTGAATTTCATGATGTTCCCCTTGTGCATCAGGGTCACACTCTTCCGATTGTTTTCAAAGGCATATTCAAAGGCCCTGATCACAAGTCGCTTGGTTTTTTCCGGAGACATGGGCTTGATACCGATGGAACATGAGGCCGGCAAATCACAATTGAGTTCCGTTTTTAAAAGGCCCAATAATTTTATTGCCTCAAAGGACCCGGAATCCCATTCAATACCGGCATAGAGATCTTCGGTATTTTCCCGAAAGACCACCATATCCACTCGTTCGGGATGGGAAACCGGACTTGGCACCGGCGGATAATACCGAACAGGGCGGATGCAGGCATATAAATCCAGCTGCTGCCGGATTTTGACGTTCAGGCTCCGCATTCCCTTTCCAACCGGGGTCGAAAGCGGCCCTTTAATGGCAACCCGATGGGTTCGTATGGCATTCAAGGTTTCATCGGGCAAATATTGTCCTGTCCTTGCAAATCCTTTTTCACCGGCGGTAAGCTCCAGCCATTCTACTTTTTTCCTGGATCCGAATGCAGCCTTTACCGCGGCATCCAACACAAGTTTTGCTGCGGGCCAGATATCTTGTCCGATACCATCCCCTTCAATATAGGGAATGATGGGGTTGTCCGGTACGTTCAGTTCAAGGGTATCGTCCATTGTTATGGACTTTGGTGTTAGGAATTTTTGTGGTATGGATTCCAGGGGTGTGGGTGCTGACATTCTTTATTTTCCTTTAGGTGTAAATGCAATACTGCGCTGGCGTTTGGCCTCATACATAGCAATTCCGCCTGCCACAGAAGCATTTAATGAATTGATTGTTCCTGAAATGGGAATGGACAAAACAAAATCACACTCCTTTTTAACCCCGGGTCGAATGCCCTTGTGCTCCCCCCCGATAACAAGGACGACATTGCCGGTGAGATCGGATTCATATAACCCGCTGGACCCATCGGCATCCAGTCCGGAAACCCATGCCCCGGCATCCTTTAAATCCCTCAAAAGAGAAGCGGTATTGGTGATCATGAAGATGTCGGCATGTTCCATGGCTCCGGCCGAACTTCTGGAAACCGTGGATGAGGGTGGACAGGATCTGTCCTTGGGAATCATGATATAATCCACATCCGCACAAAGGGCGGTTCTGATCAATGCCCCCAGGTTATGGGGATCTTCAATGCTCTCAATCACCAAAATAAAATAAGGGGTGTCTCTCTTCGCAAGAAGGGGCAGTATCTGAGTCGCTTTTTTTGTGGGGAAAAAAGAGGCCTTGGCCACAATTCCCTGGTGGGGGGCAAACTGGGTCAGCGTATCCAATTCCTTTGGGTCTGCATATTGGAGTTTAATGCCCCTTTTTTCAGCAAGCATAATTACCTTGTCTGCCCTGCCGGCAGACCGTTTGCTGGAAATAAAAACAACTTCAAACTGTCGTTTTGCAGCACGCAATGCCTCATACACGGAGTGGAAGCCAAATAGTATCTCTGTTTTTTCCATGGCCATTATAAACACCTCATTTTTGTCTCAAAAATCAAACACAAATCCGCAACAGCCTTTTCTAAACCATCATTGACAATTACATGGTCATAGACCCGCTGCTGATCCATCTCCCATTGGGCATTTTCCATTCGGTGTACGATGACATCAGGGGAATCGGTGCCCCGGCTTTCAAGGCGTTGTTCAAGCACCTCAATGGAGGGGGGCAAAATAAAAACAGAAACAAGCCTCAAATCAGAATTCATTATCTGTTTTGCGCCCTGGACATCGATATCCAAAAGAAGGTTCTCTCCCTCGTCCAGTTTTTCCGATACAAAGGCCTTATCGGTTCCATAAAAATTCCCATGGACCTGTGCCCATTCAATCCATTGATCCCGGGCTATCCTAGTTTGAAACTCTTGTTCATCTATAAAAAAATAATCTCGCCCATGGATTTCCCCTTGCCGGGGTTTGCGTGTGGTATGGGAAATCGAATAGGACAATTGGGGAAATTGTTTTAACACCTGCCCGATCAACGTGGTTTTCCCGGCCCCCGAAGGAGCGGAAATCACAAATAGGGTTCCTTTTTTTTCCATTTTCTGTCTGCCCATTTCTTGGCTTGTCTGGTGTATCAATTTATTTAATTGCCCTGTTTGCCTGATTCTTTGCCTGATTCTTTGGCGGGTTCTTTGCCCGGCCCTTTGGCCGTTTCTTCCCCCTCTTTCATGAGGGCCTCAAAACGGGACGCCACGGTTTCCGCCTGGATAGCAGACAATATCACGTGATTGCTGTCCGTGATAATAATTGCCCTGGTTTTTCTACCGTGGGTGACATCAATGAGACTGCGGGCGTCCTTTGCTTCATCCTTGACCCGTTTCATGGGAGATGAATTAGGGGATAAAATCGCCACCACCCGTTGGGCCACCACCGTGTTTCCAAATCCAATATTTAAAAGGAGCTGTTCCATATCATTTCCTTGTGCTCTTGTTGATGGTTATCAAAATAAAATCATTCAATATTTTGAACCTGTTCTCGAATCTTTTCCAGTTCTGACTTCAGGTCCACCACCATGTGGGACAAAACCGCATTCCCCGCCTTTGATCCAATGGTATTAAACTCTCTGTTGAATTCCTGGATCAAAAAATTAAGTTTTCGTCCCTGGGAGTCTTTTGCATCCATGACTTCCCGAAACAGGCTGATATGACTTGCAAGGCGAACGATTTCCTCGGACACGTCACTTTTATCAGAGAGAACCGCCACTTCCTGGGCCAGCCGGACCGGATCAATCTCCGCTGCATCCTGGGTCAGCCTGGCGATCCGTTCCATGAGTCGGTTTTTATAAACCCCGGGAATTTTTCCGGCCTCCTTGGTCAGGGTCTCCATGGATCCTTCAATATAATCCATGCGGGAACTCAAATCCTGGAAAAGATTTTCCCCCTCCTGGCGCCGCATGAGATCCAGCTCCCCGGCGGCCATTTCAACAACAGCCAATACCACCTCTCCCAGCAGGTCTGTATCAACCTGCTTTTGGGCCGGTATAATAATATTTCTGGCCGCCAGAATATGGTCCAGGGAGATATCAGATCCTATTGCCAGGGAATCCTTTAGCCGGCTTAATGCCGAATAATACCCCCTGGCCCTTACCTCATCCACCTCAAAAAGGTCTGATGCCTCAGAGTCATCCGTGAAATTCAACCGGACCTCTATCCGTCCCCGGTCATGGGTTTTGGCGATCAATCGTTTGATTTGTTCCTCAAAGGACTGACAGGCTTCTGGCAGGTGAATGGCAAAATCCAAATGCCGAGAATTATAAGAACGGATGGTCACATCCGCCGTAATGAACTCCTTGGTATGGGATGCCTTTGCAAAAGCCGTCATGCTTTTTATCATAAACTTTTCCTTTCCTTTAAATCCAGAAGATACTTGTTCCTGACCTTTTCAAGAAACCCCGTGACAGCGCTTGACGCATAGTCCGGGTAGGTCCATTCCAGGGTTTTAAATCCCTTTTTGGTATACATCAGGGTCAAGTCTGCATAGATATTGTGGCCGATATAAATCCTGTGGGAATATTCTTTTCCCGTGGCAAGGACAAACCGGGATGACAATAGATATCCCGGATCAATATTCACCTGCCGGTTGCCATCATCCAAACACTCCCGTTCCAAAGAATTGGTGGCAAGCTTAATGGACGCAAGGGAGTCCTGTTCAATGAGGGGTTTAAAGGCAATCAGCCGTCTATAAAGAGGAGATCCCATTTCTTTATAATAATAGTCTGTAAAGTCAAAATCAAGCCATTTTGAGATGATATCGCAGGGCCCTGCAATCTGCTCAAGCCGATCAAAAATCTGATCAAAGACCTGTCGCTCCTTCATAAAGACAGAGACCACCAATTTTGCCGGATCCGGTGCTTTCGGGGTGCTCATCCTTAGACAGGCTTTGCTTCTTCAATGAGCATAATGGGAATATCATCTCGAATTTCATAACACAGGCAACAAGCTTCACAAACAAGTCCGTCTTGTTTTTCGGTTAAAACGACCTCTCCCTTGCATTTGGGACAGACCAGTATTTCCAATAATTCTTTAGAAACCGCCATGGGGGTTCTCCTTTTAGGGTTCATTTTATGGATTTTAGATTCAATGTTTTAAATTTTCGCTGTCTTTGCCGCCTGCATGGACTGTAAATCAAAGTAGGCACCTTTTAATGACATCAGCTCCTGGTGAGTTCCCTGTTCGGCAATGGAACCATTTTTGAGCAAAATAACCCGGGAGGCATAGTCGATGGTGGAAAGTCTGTGGGCAATAACAAACGAAGTCCTGCCCTTCATGAGATTCTCCAAGGCTTTTTGCACCAATTGTTCCGCCTGGGAATCCAGCGCCGAGGTGGCTTCGTCCAGAATCAGCACCGGCGCATCCTTGATCATGGCTCTGGCAATGCAGATTCGCTGTTTTTCCCCACCGGACAACCGGGAACCAAGTTCCCCTATCACCGTGTCATACCCCTTGGGAAACCCCAGGATAAATTCATGGGCAAAGGCGGCCTTTGCCGCCGCAACAATCTGTTCCTCTGTGGCATCCATTCGTCCATACCGGATATTTTCTTTCACCGATTCATTGAATAAAATGGGTTCCTGGGTCACAATGGAAATAGTGTCCCTCAGAGATTTTATGGACAGATCCCGGATATCCTTGCCGCTGATTAATATCCTGCCCGAAGACACATCATAGAGCCGGGGGATCAGGTTGACAAGACTGGTTTTCCCCCCCCCGCTCATTCCCACCAGGGCCAGCACCTCACCCGGGGCAACCCGAAGATTGATGTTCTTTAAGGCCGGTGTTTCATCCGCCCCATAGGAAAAACTCACATTATCAAATTCCAGGTCAAAGGATTTCCCTTCAAGGATCTTCGGGTCATTTTTTTCCTGGATGGTTTCTTTCTCTTCCAGGATATCAAATATCCGGGAGGCGGCTGCCACCCCTTCCTGAATGGTGTTATTGAGCCCGGCCAATTTTTTAACCGGATCATAAAGCATCATGACAGCCGTTAAAAATGAAAAAAAGATGCCGGGAGTAGAGGTTCCGTTGATCACCCGCATGCCGCCAAACCATATAATAAAGGCAATTCCTAAGCCCCCTAGAAATTCCATGATCGGCGAAGACAGGGCCTTTGCAACAACCTTTTTCATTTCAAGCCGGAACAATTCTCCGGTTTTTAACCTGAACCTCTTTTTTTCAAGGGGTTCCAGGCTGAAAATTTTAATGATCTTGGCACCGGAAAAGGTCTCGTGGAGGAAAGAATTTAAATCGGCCATGGTCTCCTGGGAACCGGTTGAAAAGCGCCTCACCCGCCTGCCAAAAATAAGAATCGGATAAAAAGCCAGGGGTAGCACGAGAAAAGCCCCGCAGGCCAGTTGCCAGTCCCGGTAAAAGATCACTCCCAAGAAAGCGATCACACTGAAAAAATCCCGGAAGATGTTGATCACGGCTGTGGATACCATGCCCTTGACAATATTGACGTCATTGGTAATCCTGGACATGAGGGCCCCGGTTTTTTCCTTGTGGATAAAGGCTATGGGCAGGTCGGTTATTTTTTCATAGAGAGCGTTTCTGAAATACCGGATAATCTTCTCACCGATATAATTCATAAGATATTCAGACCCATATGACCCAAGGCCTTTGACCAGAAAAACCAGAACGGCCAGTCCCGGTATGATGAGGAGCATGTCCCGATTTTTGCCGATAAAAATATCATCCATGACCGGCTTGACCAACAGGGCCATAGACCCGTTTGCCCCGGCCACCATGACCATGCACGCGGCGGCAAAGGCGAGCCGTTTCCAGTATCGGGATACAAGATTAAAAATTACCCGCTGCCGGGATTTGGATAGACTGGCTCGTTTATTTTCCATAAATTAAATTTGGTTCATCCATAGTATACACCCGATTTCTAAACCGGGTATTGTCAATCATCAAAAAACATGAGAGCATATGTCCCCATGAAAACGTGTGCCTTTATACCTAATTTTTTTAAATTTTACAATATCCTCTGGCAGGCGGCCCTGCCTTTTTTAAAGAAAAACAAACGATTGGGGCCTTCTTTTCAAAAAAGGGTCACAACAGACCACCTTAAAAAGGCGGATATCTGGATCCAGGCGGCATCGGCCGGAGAAGCATTTCTCGCCCTCTCTCTTCTCTCCTGCCTGGAACCAAGGCAAAAAATTAAAATATTGATCACATCCACCACCTCCCAGGGCATGAAGATCTTAAAATCAGGTATAGAAAATAATAAGATCAACCCCAATATTGAATATTTTCTCGACTGGTTTCCCTTTGACATTCCCCGGACCATCCAAGGGGCTGTCAACCAGGTAAACCCCAGGGTCATGATCCTGCTTGAAACCGAAATCTGGCCGGCCCTTCTCCATTATTTAAAGAAAAACCATACCCAAATTTTCATTGTCAATGGCCGGCTGTCCAAGCGAAGTGGCCAGCACTATAGATGGACAAGATTTTTATGGGCAAAACTATCACCGGACAAAATTCTTGCCATATCCCCTTTGGATGCCAAAAGATACGGCCAGGTGTTTGACAAGGCCCAGGTTACTCAAATGCCCAATATCAAATTTGATCTCATGGAATCCGGCCTTGACACCCCTTCTAAGCCCTTGACTCTGGAAAACATAATTTCAAAAAATCTTCCCCTGTCCATCCTGGCATCCATCCGGCGACAGGAAGAAAAACAGGCCCTGGAAATTCTGGACGAGCTGCTGGCACGATACCCCTCCCAGGTAGTGGCCATCTTTCCGCGCCACATGCATCGGATGGATGCCTGGAAGAAAAAACTTTGCAAAAAAAAGATTCCATTCCATTTAAGATCGGAAATGACCGCACAGATCACAACCGCCGGCATCATCCTCTGGGATGCCTTCGGGGAATTACGAGAAACCTATGGCATTGCCCGCACTGTGTTTGTGGGCGGCAGCCTGTGCCCCCTGGGGGGCCAAAATTTCATTGAACCGGCCGTTCTCGGCACCCCCACGGTCACCGGCCCTTATCTGGATGACTTTGCCTGGGCCGGAAAAGAACTTTTCAACCAACAACTTGTCACCATCTGCAATGACAGTCAAACGGTTGCCCTTGCAATGATCGGTCACCTTAAGGTCCCCATCGAAAGAGGCAAACAAAAACAAAAGGCCCGAAATTATATTCAAAAAAACCAGGGCGGCACAAAGATGGCCTGCCAGGTTATTTTAGAGGCGTTGGAGCAACAGCCTACAGACATGGAAATGGTATCAAACAGCTTGTCATCCGCAGAGTAAATTGACGGCTTTGCCTCTCCCTTGCGGGCAAAACTATTTAATACCCCATCACCCCTCACCTCGCACCATGCTTTTCTCTTAAGAAAAAAGACAGCCTGTGTTATGTTAATTAGGGTTAACTGTTTTCTTATTCCTTTCGTTTATATATCTCAAAATATCATATCCGATTTTATTTTCTGGAAAAAGCCGGATCATTTTTTCCGCTGGCATCCGGGCACTGTCCAGTCGATTCCCTTTAATATAATGATCTGCCAGGGCAAAAAGAAAATCAAAATTATCCGGTTCCAGTGACCGTGCGCGCAATAAATATTTTTCAGCCGCGGTCATTTTTTTCTGAAACTGGAGCAGCAACCCAAAATTGTACTGAATTCTTGCCCTGTCCGGAAGACCGTCGGCTGCTTTTTGAAGATATATCAACCCCTGGGTATATTTTTTTTCTTCCACCATTAACAACCCCAGAGAATAGGCAATATCATACATTTGTGGCCGATCTTCAAGAATCTGGATAAAAAGCGTCTCCGCTTTTTCATTTTCTCCTTTTGCATTATACAGCATCGCCAGATTGTTTTTTGCCGGGAAAAACAAGCCATCGATTCGGATGGACTGTTTATAATTTTCAATGGCTTTATCATTCTGTCCCAAAGCAGAATACAATAACGCCAGATTATATCGTCCGGCGGGAAAGTCACCCGAATATTCCATGGCGGAAATATATTCTTTCTTGACTGATTCAAATACACGGTCCTGATCTTTAGTCAATTTCAAATTATTTATGGAGGCAACACCAAGAGCGGCCTGGATTCTGACAGCTTTTACCGGATCATAGAGCAACGGAAACATAAGGGAGGCATCCTTGTCAAAGCGTAAAATATTGATGGTGGAAATAGCGGTCTGCCGTACCAGGGCATCCGGGTCTGACAACGCTGTTTCAAGGGCTGTATAGCTTTGCTGTGACGGATAGGCAGATAAAAGGGATAATGCTGTTGCCCTGACAATACCGGGAAAAAGCGAATCTTTTGAAAGCGATATCAGATCGCGCACGGCCGCGGGGTCACCCTGCCTGCCCAGTGCAATAATTTCCCCGAAATGGGGTCGCTTTTTCTTGCCGTACCAGGTGGTCATCTGCTCATTGGTCCATTCAAGGGATTTATCAGAATGACATCCAACGGCATTGCAGGCATTGGGTGTCTGGAGGGTGCGGCTTAAATCCGGCCGGGGTATACGGATGGAATGATCCGCTCTCTTGTCAATTCCCATATATACTGTCTCGGGCATGTGGCATTGGATACAGTCATCCCCTTGACTTTCCTTCCCCTGGTACATTTTCTTGTGGAAATGATGATTTACCGTGTCATAGGTATCTTTCCTGTGGCAGGTAATGCATAGATCATTGCCTGCCACCTTAAGCTTCTGGCTGTGAACATCATGGCAGTCATTACATTTGACACCATTTAAAAACATCTTGCTCTGCATAAAAGACCCGTACACATAATCTTCATCAAGGATCTGTCCATCCGGATAATACAAATGTTCCGTCAACAGGCTGGGGACCATATAATCCATGATATTGTCACGACTATGGGAAAAATCCGCAATGGACGCCCGCCTTGAATGGCAATACGCACAAACCTGGATGAAATCTTCTGACGTCATATCTCTTGTTTGAACAACCAGGTTGAAATTATCAACATCCTTCCGACCCATTTCGGGCGTCTGAGCCCAGACCACATGCATAGACCCAGGGCCGTGGCAGGCTTCACAGCTCACATCTATTTCAGACCAGGTCGTGGTAAACCGATCCGTGGTTATATCATATCCTTTTTTCAAATTTGTCGAATGGCATTCGGCGCACATGCCGTTCCAGTTCTGACCCTGCCCGGTCCAATGGAGCCAGTCCATATAATCATCCGTATGATTGGGAAGGGCATACCACTTTTTTTTCACATCGTCCCAGGCAATCGTCAGGCATTGCAGCCGTCCGCCTTCAAAGGGAATCAAATACTGCTGCAGGGGAGAAAACCCAAAGGTATGGGTAATCTGGAAATCTTTATAGGCACCGTCCTGACCGATGGTATTGACAAAAAACCGGTCCTCTTTTTTAAAAAAACGTGTGGTGATCTGGTTGTGGGTAAATTCTGTATCATTAAAATCCCCCAGCACGGTTAAATTGTCTGCTTTTTCCATGGCCCGGTCATGGTCGGAATTCTGCCATTTTTCATACTCATTCCTGTGGCAATCCCTGCATTTTTCTTTGCCCACAAAAGTAGAACCTTTTTCTATATCCTGGCCGGTTGCGATAGAACTGCGATACATTTTTTGCCGGGACTTTATATAGGCCAGCGGAATAATCAGCACAATCACAAGGATTGCCGCAATGCCAGTGAGCATCCATTTTTTTTTAGAATCCGGGTGTGTTGAAAAATCAGCAGTCATCCTTTTTTCCGGCTCTCTTTCAGGATCGTTATTGTTTCCGGATAAACCGGCTGACTTTTGTTAAACCGGTTGCGTTTTATCCGACTGCCGATATTCACCTGGATCTGTTTATTGACAATACTTACCTCAAAAAGGTCCAAAGCCCTTGGAGCGGGTGAACTCAGGACATTCCCCCTGATATCGAACTCAGATGCATGACAGGGGCAGACAAACTTTTTCAATTCTTTATCCCAGGGGACGGCGCACCCCAGGTGGGTGCATCTGCCGGACAGAGCAAGGAAGCCACCGTCCCCAAGACACACCAGATAAAATTGTCCCGTGACAAATGCCGAGACAGATCCCGGCTCATACGTATCGGTAGAACCGGCATCGATCATCCTGATTGTAGAAATTGAAGTTTTTTTTCTGGTGACCGGTCTGAAAAAAGAAATAATCACCATGATCAGCTCGCCAAGGGCAACCAGCCCCAGGAGAGTCCACAAAGTTTTCAAAAAATTCCTTTTCCCGGTCCGTCCGCCGGCAGTCTTATTATTCTTATCCATCAGGCACCCCAGAAATAAAGCTTCATACCAGCTCCCCGGAGCCAGATACAAATCAAAGTAAGAATCACAAATGCAGTAATTAAAAACACAGCAGAAGTTTGAAAGGCTTCAGAGGAAGATAGCTTAAATTTTTGTTTCATCCCAAAATGATGAACCAAAATCAAGCATATAACCAGGACAAAGGGAACAAGCCCTGTGGACAAAATCCCAGGGATGCCCGGGAACCATTTTTGAAAATCAAGAACAGCCTCATCAAAAAAAACCAGCACCGGGGTGAGGGTCATGGAAATTAAAACCGCTGTTTTTGCTGCTGTTTTTGCCCGGTCTGACATAAACCAGACCCCTTCATTCTGGATATCCCCTCGCAGAAACGGCATGCCGATAAGGATGCAGAAAATGACAGTTGGAATCAAGAACACGGCAAAAGATGGATGAAAATGCAGTAAAAGTTCCTGAAACCCTGAAAAATACCAGGGTGCCTTTGCAGGGTTCGGACTCAAACCGGCATTGGCCATCTCATCCAGGGGCGCTTTAAAGACAAGGGCAAGCACCATAATGACGGCAGTCAGCACAAGGGCGACAACCGCTTCCCGCAACAGCAGGTTTGGATGTACAGCAACCATGACCGGTTTATCATCTTCCCCCATGCCGGCCAATCTGGATGTTACAACGCCTTTTGCCTTTCTGACTTTCCAGAAATGGGTGGCCAGAAAGCCGATCAGAAGTGTTGGAATCACGGTGGTATGAAGGGTAAAAAAAAGTTGTAATGTTTTTTCACTGATACCGCCGTCTGTGATGAAAAAGGTTTTGAGCATACTGCCGGCCGGGACATAATCAAACATGTTCATGCAGATGGTCACGGCCCAGAATGCAGTCTGGTCCCAGGGCAGCAGATAACCAGTAAAGCATGACAACAATACCAGACTGAGAATGCAGAGGCCGATGATCCAGTTCAACCTTCTTTTACCCAGATATCCTCCGGTAAAAAACACCCTGAGCATATGGCAAAAGAGCATTAAAACAAGCAAATTGGCAGAAAAATAATGCATGCTGCGGATCATCCGGCCAAAGGTAAACTGGTTTTCAAGGTATTCAACAGAGGTATAGGCAAACTCTGGAAACGGCTGATAGGAAAAAAGCATGAGCGTCCCTGACCCTGCGAGAAGCGTCACCAGGACAAGACACATCCCCCCCAAAGCCCAAGTGCTTTTTAATTCAAGGGCTTTTAAAGGAACCTTTACAGGATGAACGTGTTTGATAAAACTCAAGACTGTATCTGAGACCTGCCCGATTTTCCTGCCTCCGTAAAAAATGAATTATTTTAAACCACCCTTACACTAAAAACCAGGGTAAAACAATCTGGGAACACATAAAATCATGGCGTCTTGCGCAAAAAAATCACTTCATATGTCCTGTCCATGACAGCCTGGTAGTAGAATCCCACCAGAGCGTCTTTTTGGGCATAGTAGTAAAGTGTATAGGTTGATCCTTCATAGCCTTTGTCCTGAAATTTCACAAACAGTTTGATCAACGATTTTTCAATTGAAACGGCTGCCGTTGCGACATGGATAGGCTTGGGGTTGAAATACGATACAATTGCCTGGCCGTCTGTTTTCACATCTCTGATTTTGACCACATAGCTGCCGTCTGTTCGCTGCCAGTCACCGGCAATGATGCCATAATCTATTTTAACCCCGGTGGCAGCCCCTTCACCGGCAAATGCCGGCTGCAACATGGGTAAAAAAAAGCCTGCAAAAAACAAAAAAACAATGATGACTTGCCGGGGGGTGTAAAGGGTATCACACATAGTATCCTTTTTTTATATCTGTAGTTAAGCATAAATTAACAACCAGTGGCAGACATATTTTGCCACTGGTTGTGTTCCCTGCATTGAAAATACTTTTCTTCCCCTTAGTTTTGAGGAACGGTCTGAAGCTGTTTCAACACTTTATCTATACCCAGCGCTGACCCTTCAACCGGGGGAAATTCAACAAATGTCTTTAAAAATTCACCGGTAATGGCCTGGGCCGGTACAAATGTCCACATGTTGTCTGCAAACCAGCGAATATACATGGCTGATTCTTTCCAGGCAGTTTCATAGGGATCTGCTTTTAAATTGATCAGAATCGGCCATGCCGGCTGCTTGCGGTAGGCGGTATTGATAGCCCCTTCTAAAATCGCAAAATGCAGTTTCCAGTTATCATACCGGATGGCATTCAGGTTTGCCATCTGGTCAAAATAAAAAATTTCCCTTCGGGGATCTTTTTCTACTTCACCCGTCCAGAACGGCATTAAATTATACCCGTCCAGGTGAACTTTAAAATTTTTATCCCCTGCCTGATACCCTTTTAACAGTTTTTCCTTAACATCAGGGACACCGGCTGCGGCAAGAATGGTGGGCAGCATGTCTTCGTGGGAATAAATGTTATTGTCCACTGTTCCCGGTTTAATGGTTCCCGGCCATCTGATAAGGCTGGGCACCCTGAAACCGCCTTCCCAGGTGGTCCCTTTTTCACCATAAAAAGGAGTGGTTCCGCCATCCGGCCAGGTGAATTTTTCAGCACCGTTATCCGTGGAATACATCACTATCGTATTATCGGTTATCCCCAGTTCATCCAATTTATTTAGAACTTTTCCTACGGCCGTATCATGTTCGACCATACCGTCGGGATAGAGTCCTATGCCCGTCACACCCTGACTTTCCTTTTTCAGGCGAGTCCATACGTGCATACGGGTTGCACTGAGCCAAACGAAAAAAGGCTTATCTTGTTTATGCGCTCTTTCTATAAAATCAATGGCTGCACTCGTAAACTCATCGTCAGCCGTTTCCATTCGTTTTTGCGTCATTGGGCCGGTATCTTCAACTTTGCCGTCAGAATAACTGTGGATCACACCCCGGGGGCCAAATTTCTTATGAAATTCTTGATCTTTTGGATAATAATAGGTTTCTGGTTCTTCTTCAGCATTTAAGTGATAAAGATTGCCAAAGAATTCGTCGAATCCATGATTGGTGGGCAAATGCATATCCCGATCACCCAGATGATTTTTCCCGAACTGGCCGGACGTATATCCCAGAGGCTTTAAAAGTTCTGCAATGGTTGGCTGGTTTTCCTTTATTCCATGTTCAGAACCGGGCATTCCAATGGTAAGTAACCCGGTCCTGAAAGGATGCTGTCCTAGAATAAAAGCCGCACGCCCTGCGGTACAGGACTGTTGGGCGTACCAGTCGGTGAACATGGCCCCTTCATCGGCAATCCTGTCGATGTTGGGTGTTTTATAGCCCATCATGCCATGATTGTATTTGCTGATATTGGACCAGCCAATATCATCCCCCCATATCACCAGGATATTGGGTTTATTAGCAGCAAACCCTGTTCCTGACAACATGAGAGCAGCCATTAAAACCACAGCCAGCTGAAGAAATTTTTTTTCCAAAATCATGATAAATTCTCCTTTAGTAAAGTGTTAATGAATATTTTTCTTTTCATTAGACGCTTCTTCATTTTTAAAAAACACCTGTTTATTGGCTGAAAATCTCCTCCAGCACATACCCGGAAGAACCTGACGGAGGTTTCGCGCCCACATACCGGCTAAGGGTCGGGGCAATATCTATTGCATGCACACGGCGGTAGATATGAGCTGGTGGAATCCTAGCACCTGCAAACATAATGGGGACAAAGGTATCATATCGCCAGGGGGAACCATGGGTGCAGGTGACTTCCAGCCCGTCAAAATCATTGATAAACCAGTGGGGTTCAAAAACAATATAAATATCGCCGGATCGCATGGGGTTAAAATTATTCAAAATTTCACCCATTCGGGGTATTTTTCATAATAGTACGAACTGGTAACAAATTCACCGGTGGACTTTGAAAACCAGAATGCCTTACCAGAATGGCCTGCCATGGATACAGCTCCCCTGTCTTTTACGGAAACACCAAATACCTTTGATTCTCCGGCTGTATGGATGGAAAGCTCATCAGAAAATGTGGATACCATTATGTTTGAAGGGGAACGACCGCTGGTGCCGGCTTTTTTCTGGGTGGGGTCAATCTCGTTTTTTTTGTCAACATCGGCATCTTTAGAAAGCAGTTCATACCGGTCATCTTCAATATTATAAACGGTCCGTCCTTTTTTCCTGTCCAGCCAGACATTGGCAATCATGCCGTGGGCTGACGGATGGGCGCCGGTGGCAAGGGTGGTGTGTCCCACTATGGTTTCTGTATTTGCATGGTCATGGTCATGGTCATGGTGGGCATCCATGTAAACCGTTCCCTTTTCAATCAAATATTTAAATCCGCCCTCGGGCAGCCGGTCATAATACCGAAAGGGAAAATCCCCCCGAATCTGGTCAATGGTGATCTGAAGAACCAGCTTCGGCGCTGATGTGGGCGGACCTGCGAAACTGTTTGAAGCACCTCCCCATGACAGGACAAGAAAAACTGTCAAAACAAGTATGACTATGGCAGAATTTCTAGGTTTTAATAAACGGACAGAGTTGTTCCACATCTTTAGTCTCCTTTGTGATTTTTTGATCTGTCTTCCAAAGACATATGCTTCATCATTTCAATTAAGGGTTCAAGGGTTCAAGCCTGTTGGGCTTTGTTACCTCGCCGCGGCTTTTCAAGTAATATTTGCGGTACTGCCGGACAAGATCCAGCAGTTTGACTGCCAGTCCAGGGTCTATGTTCTTTTCCACCCCCGGTTCACCATAGGCCTGCCGCTCAAGGGCGGTAAATACCACCAGAAGGTCAGGGTCATGAAATGTGGCGAAACGCTTCCTTATTGACCAAGAAGAATTCGATAAGGGCAGGGTGTCAGATCTCAGTCGATTTATCCAAACGAAAAGGGCTTGCAGGGTTTTCTCATCATTGTTTGACCGGCAGGCTGTTTCAAAGGTTTTGAAAAATTTTTTTTCAGATACGGCACGACGCTGATTCCATTGCGCATATCGTCCCAGAATCGATTTCCTGATCCAGAACAGTCCAAAACACATCAGCACAACGATGAAGATCAACAAAACAGCTTGTCGGGAAATCGAATCAAATATTTTTAACTGATTATCCATGGCCGGATCGGCTTTCGTATACTGGGGGTTGGCAGACACGTTCAGTACAAGCGGGTCAAGGCGTTCAGTTCTTAATTCTTTTTTTTCAAGGTCAAACCAGTAGAAAACGATTTCCGGAATCTCGTATTTACCTTCCTGTTCACAGACATAGGTGATGATTTCCCTGAGTTTTCCTGAAAATTCGCCTCGTTCCATGCGGTCATCAACCGAAGACGGATTTTCATAAATCCCAAGTCCGTTAATTTTTTCGGGGCTGACCGGCAAAAATACCATGGCAGGAATATCCCTGGCTGTACGGGTAATGGTCTGTTTGAAGGCATCCCCGACCCTGGGATTTTCAGGTTTCGGGTCCCATTGGGCCTTAACGGTAAATTCACGGGTGGCGATAAGGGGGGTAATGTCTTTTGTTCCGGGAGGCCGGGTCACATTAATCTGTATCTCTTTGGTTTTATAGGTGCCCTCAACGGCCTTGTTGGTGCTGGTATCCATATAGGCAAAGGATACGGTAAAGGAAGGGATTGAAAACCGACCTTCCTGCTGGGGAAAGACGGCAAATTCATGGGTTTTGGTCAAAAATTCCATATCCTGTTCTCGTAAACTGCCCAGAACAGGCCGGTCTTCTATTTCCATGAGAATGAGACCGGAAACCTGGGGCAGTTCAAACCGGGGTACGCCGGTGAACCGTGTTTTTGAGTATAGAGTAATATAAAACGGGATTCGCTGGCCGGCATACAAGGGTTCTGCCTGTTTGATATCGGTTTGCATAAAGGCATTTTTTTGCTCTGCAAAACAGACAGGGGTAAACAGCCATGAAAAACAACAGATCAAGGTCATCACAAAACAATGGATATCTGTTTTTTTTCGCATGTTTATTTTTTCCCCTGATTCTTTTGTGTGGCGTTCTGATAGGCAAATTTGACCCTTAAGAAATCTTTGGGACTGGATTCAAGCCGTCTGAGCCAAAGAGAGCGCATCTGGGCGTCACTCATGGGTATCCCGCTATCAATCTGTTCAGTTTGATCTTGATTGGGCGATGGTTTTCTATCGCTGAAAACAATTTCATCCGCCGCAAGCATCCCACCTGTTCCCCCGTTATCATCTTCGGGCGGCAAATTTTTTTCTTTTCTGATTTTTGCAATTTCAAGATTTATCCGGGCAGGTTCCAGACCAGGATCAGCTTGAAGTGCCTGCTCAAGGCTTTTTATGGCATCATCATAAAGTCCTGCCATGATAAAGGCGGTCCCCTGGTTAAAAATAGAAATAGCGGATGCGTTTCTGGAAAACAAGGTCGCAGCATCTTTAAACTTTCCGTCCCTGTATAGTGCGGCGGCTTTTAATCCTGAATTCGTGAATGCCGTGACGGCTTTTGGGTAGGCCTTTTGTTTCATGTACCACTGCCCCTGCTGGTCAGCGGTCAGGATAAGGGACAAAAATGATCGCCTTCCTGAACTGTCAACGGGCAAAGAGAGATAGGCATATAAGATCCAGACGGCGGAAAGGCTCAATACCAGCACAAGGCTATAGGATTTCATCATATATTTAGCACGGCCCAGGTTGTTTATCACGTGTCTACTCCCATTGTATAATCCATCCCTGACGAAACCAGAAAAGCCCGAGCAGTGCAATCAGGGGCACCAGGAAATATCCGGCGTCTTTCCAACGGCTGCTCTCATTCTCCGCTAAAGCAGCTGAAAAATGAACCTGAATGTTTGAGGCCAGCTGTTTGACATCATTGTCATTTGCCGTGACAACGGTTAAAGAGGCGTTCAGGGCACTGACCGCCTTTTTCAGGTTCCCTGGATTCAATTGCCCCTCTTGGGCACCGGCCACGGCAAAAATATGGACAGCTGTATTTGACTGACTGCGGTAGGCTTTTAAAAGGTCTGCCTGGTTCGGAGAGATATCATCTAAAATCAGGAGAATGGAACCGATACTATTAGATTTTTCAAGCCACTGGTCACAAAGTTCCAGCGCCCTGACAATATCATCACCTTTCTGGGGCATGATCTCAGGTGTCAATTCTCCTGCAAAGGTGGTGATGATAGCAGGGTCAGTGGTCAGCGGCATTGCCAGATGGGCACTGCCGCTAAAGGCCACAAGACCTGTTTTTGCACCCGGTCTCAGCTCCAACAGGTCTTTTATTTTCTGAACAGCCCGGGTCAGCCGAGATGGCTGAACGTCTGTTAACAGCATGGAATCGGTCACTTTTAAGGCAATCATCATGGCTGCTGTATCCTCGGAAAAGGGAGACGGTTCCATCTGAAATGCAGGACCCGCCAGGGCAGCAATAGCGAAAAACCATACAGCAGACAAAATCATCAGGGGGTGAAAGCGATTTTTGCGGTCTTCTCCCACAATCAGATGGACGAGCAGATGCGGCGCGATGATCTGTTTGTAGGCAGCCCGATCCTTTTTCCTTTGCATGGCATACAGGACCAGGATTGCCGGAATCAGGGCGATCCACCACAGGGGGCGCAAAAAATGAAAATTATTCAGCAGCAGGGTCATGGCCCCTCCCTTTTAAAACGCGGAAGAGGTTATAGGCAAAGGAAAGCAGGAACATGGCGGCCAGGGGCCAGAAAAAAAGGTCCTGCTTGGGACGATAGCTGATGGTCTGATTTTTCAGGGTGGTCAGCTGGTCCAGCCGGGTGTATATCTGTTCGAGTTCTTTTCGGTTGCCAGCCCAAAAGTATTCCCCGCCGGTTTTTTTCGCAATGGATCTTAAGGTGACTTCATCCAGTTTTTCTTCACCCACGGCCGTCGGATCGCCTATGGCTATCGTATAAATGGTGATCCCGTTGTCCTTTGCAATGGCCGCCGCCTTTTCCGGAGGCA
Source organism: Desulfoconvexum algidum (assembly GCF_055382125.1). NCBI lineage: Bacteria > Pseudomonadati > Thermodesulfobacteriota > Desulfobacteria > Desulfobacterales > Desulfobacteraceae > Desulfoconvexum > Desulfoconvexum algidum. The sequence goes on from NZ_AP042394.1 coordinate 4,401,851, forward strand.
CCAGACTACCGGTATCATTGCCGTCCGTTAAAAGGATCAATACCTTTTCTTCCATCTGACTTTTTTTAAACAGGGGAATGGAAAGTCCAATGGCATCTCCGAGCATGGTCCGGGGACCGGCCATCTGAACCTGGGCCTCATCCAGCAGGACTCTCAAGGCATCCAGGTCATCGGTAAAGGGTGCCTGAACAAATGCAGCAGAGCCAAAAAAAATCAACCCCACCCGATCTCGTTCGCGAAGGGTAAAAAAATCATCCAGCACTTCTTTTACGGCTGTCAAGCGATCGACCTTGTTCCCATTTTTATCTGTAAAATCTTTGGCACCCATGGACCCGGAAAGGTCCACTGCCACCAGAAGGTCTCTTGACGGCAGGTCTTTGACAATGGGAGGCGAGATCCACTGGGGTCGTGCAAGGGCGGTGATGATCAGCAGCCAGCAGATAATAATCAGGATCATCTGGTGTTTTTCTTTTGTCTGAACAGCAGATCCTCGTTCAGGTGACAATCCGGCCATCTGTGCCATCTGGTCAAAAAACGGGGTTAAAATGGCTTTCCTCGATTCTTTGTAGGCCGGGAAAAGGATCGGTATGATAAAGGGGAGGGGAACCAGGATAAACATCCATATGGTGTTAAAGGCAATCATGGTCTTTCTATTCCTGCTCCGTTTTATGTTTTTTTATCCATTTGCCAATGGCTATTATCAGTGCCATAAAGTCACTTTGGGAAACCGCACTGATCCGGTCCGGGGTTTCATACGCGCAAACCAGCAAAAGACGGCCGGGGTCACCTGAAAAATCGGTCGTTCTACCGTGTTCATTCAAGAATTCAAGCCACCTGTCCTGGCTCAGGGCCGCCACCGTTTCCCGGCTGTAGGCTGAGATAGCGGTCTGTTTTAACAGTTCGGGCAGTGTCATGGCTGCCCTTCTTCGCTGTCCAGGATCGCTATCCGTCAGGATGATTTTTTCAAGCCGGTCCAGCCGCTTTTGTGCCTCCCGCCGGTATCGGTTCGCCTGGTATGCCCAAAACAACCGGTAACCCTGGCGGATCAAAAAGAATGCCAGGAGAAATGCTGCTGCACCCCATGCCGGGGCAGGCGGAAAGAAACCAATGGAATCAGGAACAATGATATCTTGAAGCTCCGAAAGGTTTCCGGTGAGGTTTATGGGGGTGCTCATAATTCGACTTTCTTTTTTCCCAGCAGCATACGGATCTGCTCTGCTACATCCTGGACTGTATCCACTGGCAGTACCGGTACCCCATAACCAGACAGCCTTTCCAGCAAATTTTCATACCGGGACACCAGGATCTGTGGGCCTCTTTTCTGGATACTGTCCTGCCCTAAATCCATCATGATCTGCCGTTCTCCATCACTGATGACAATATTCCCCTTGTCCGGCAGTTTTTTTGCCCTGGGGTCATAAATGAAAAACACGATCACATCATTGTGCCTGGAAAGCAGTCGAACCTGGCGATGGGTTTCATCCGTCAATCCGTTAAAATCGCTGATTACAGCGATGATGTGGTCGTGGGGGGCTCGCCTATTCACGGTATCCAAAGCTTTGTCCAGCATACCGCTGTCCGTGACGATTCCCCTGTCAGCACCCAGTTCATGGTTCAAAGCAGAGATGGTCTTGAGGATGTGTAAAACCGTTTTCTGACTTCGCCTGGGCTTAACATGAATGAGCTTTGCATCATTGAACACCACACACCCGGCCCGATCCTGGGACTTCACCATTTGCCAGGCAGCCAGAGCCGCTAATTTTGCACCGATCACGGATTTCATATTCACCTTTGACCCGAAAAACATGGAAAGGCGCTGGTCTAAAACAAGCATGCAGGGCCGCTCTTTTTCCTCGCTGTAAACCCGGACCTGGGGCTTGCCCGTTCGCCTTGAAGCTTTCCAGTCAATGGTTCTTGTATCATCTCCCGGCAGGTAATGACGAAGTTCTTCAAAATCAAGACCCCGGCCTCTCAATCGCGAGGCATGCCGCCCGGATAAGAGACTTTGAACCGGCTGATTTGAAAGGAAGCTGAACCCTTTTGCCTGAAACTTCATCTGGATCAGCTCTTCAAGGCTGGCATAGACACCGGGTGTCGTTTGGTCTTGTTCCATAGACGATAATCCGTTTAAGAAAATTTGAAGTTATTTATGCCTGTCAAACCGCTGCAACAAGCTTGAGTATCTCAGTGATGACCTGGTCCTGATCAACCCCTTCTGCCGTGGCCTCGTATGTCAAAATAAGCCTGTGACGAAGGCAGTCATGGGCAATGGCCCTGACATTGTCCGGGGTCACCATGTCTTGTCCGGCAAGCCAGGCATGGGCTCTTGAAACTTTATCAAGGGCAAGAGATCCCCTGGGACTTGCTCCCACCTCAATCCAGCGCTCAAGATCTTTGCTGTATTTTCCCGGATTCCGAGTCGCACTGATGATGGCAACGATATATTTTTCCATGTTTTCAGAAATATGAAGTTTTCCGATTTCATCCCTTGCCTGAAAAATAACCGCCTGTTCAACAGGGCCGGCATGCTGTTTCTCTTGTTTATCCCTTTCTTCTCCCCGGACAAGACGAATAATTGCAAGTTCCTCTTCGTCTCGGGGATAATCCATGGTGACATGCATTAAAAACCGGTCCATCTGGGCCTCGGGAAGCGGATAGGTGCCTTCCTGTTCAATCGGATTCTGGGTGGCCAACACCATAAAAAGTTCCGGCATTTTCCGTGTTTTTCCGGCAACCGTTACCTGTTTTTCTTCCATGGCTTCAAGAAGCGCGGCCTGAACCTTGGCCGGTGCCCGGTTGATCTCATCGGCAAGGATAAGGTTGTTAAATATAGGGCCGGGTTGAAAGGTAAAGGTCTCTTTGTCTCCGGAACTGTAAAAAATCTCCGTTCCCGTAATATCCGAGGGCAAAAGATCCGGAGTGAACTGAATACGGCTGAGTCCCGCATTGATATTTTTGGCAAGGGCTTTTACCGCACGGGTCTTTGCAAGACCGGGAAGCCCTTCCAAAAGAATATTTCCCCCAGCAAGGAGCCCAATCAAAATTCTTTCCACCACTTGTTCCTGTCCGATAATGGACTGTCCGATCAAGGATTTGAGTTCAAGAATCCTGTTCACTATACTTATCTGATGGTCTGTCATTCAAGATCTCCAAATGAGTTTTGGTTATTCAATGACTTCAAAAAAGCGATATGATTTTTGTTACTATTACTATGATTTTTATTACTATAAAGATAAATCCCATAAACGTCAATAAAAAGTAAAAACAACAAAGCCTTTTACAAAAATAGGAGAAAAGAAGTCGCACTACCCTTGGCAGAACTAACCATCAGCAGGTAAGCAATTTATATGATTTGATGGATTCTGCATATGATTCTCCAATTATAAAACACCACAGCCGATCCTTGGGGCACATCCCAATAATTGACATGAATCCTCGTGACAATAAAGAAAGGAAACAGGAACTAAGAATCGAAGCCAAGCGTTTAAAACCCGGTTGATATCCGCGATACGTTACGAGCCGATATGGTGTCTCGGCCAGGGATTGCCCAAATTTGGTTTGTCCCCGAATATTTCGCACCTCATTTCCAGGTAAGTGTTCTGTTCTAAAATTTGTCTGTGCTGTCAACATTGTTTTCATATTGAAAATAATGTTGACAGCAGCATAATAAATTTTATCCTTCAATATTTGTGGTGCCAGCCGCTGCAAATATGGACGGGGAACAGAGAGTTTCTGTTTGATAAGGGAATCCATTGACTGGCATGTTTAATGCTGTTTGGCATATTATGTGACTATTTATTTTAGAATATAAATATATGGCGTGGAGATTAAAATTGTATTTTTAGGAGGAAACACATGAGGAAAACAACAGCAAAAAATATAGCCATCATTACGGTTTCACTTTTTTTATCTATTATTCTTTTTAGCCCGTGTGTTTTTGCAAAAAGCAAAAAATATAAATTAACCTTCACAACGATTTATATGGACAAACACCCAACTGTTAAAAATGCCTTTATTCCCTGGACAAAGGAAGTTGAAGCTCTCAGTAAAGGAAGGATAAAGTTGACTTATTTTAATCCTAACACCTTGTGCCCCGCAATAAATAATTTTGATTCTACCGTTAATGGCGTTGTTGATATCGCAGGTCAATACTGTGGACGAAACCCCGGTAAATTTCCTTTAAACGAGTTAATGGAACTGCCCATGATCGTTTCAAGTGCGGAATCAGGGAGCTTGGTTACATGGGCCTTATATAACAAATTTCAAGGTTGGCAAAACGAATATAAGGACATTAAAATTTTGTGGCAATGGGCCAGTGCGACCTATCAGATTCATACATCCAAAAAGATGGTTAAAAATATAAATGACCTCAAAGGAATGAAAATTATCGGGTGGAGTCCTAAACTACTCAATATGTTGACAGCATTGGGTGCCAGTCCATTGCAAATCAGCCCCACAGACACCTATCTTGCACTCCAGAGAGGCATGGCGGATGGTGTGCTTTGTCCACTTGCACCTGTAAGATCATATAAAATTAGTGACGCTGTAAAATATCATACCATTATTGATATCAATGTTGGTCCCTTTTGGGCAGGGATGAATCGGCAATTGTGGGATGAACTGCCAGCTGATTTGCAAAAAATTTTGACTGATACCACTGGTGTCAGGCTTGCTCGTAAGAGCGGAAAAACCCTCGATGATGGCGCAAGAAGAGATGCTCTGTGGATGAAATCACTTGGACACAAGTTCTATGTTGTACCGGAAAATGAAAAAGTTGAATGGTTTTCCAAACTTCAGAACATGCGTGAAGTTTGGGTCAAAAAAATGAAAAAAAAAGGATATAAAAATGCCAGGTTAATCTTAAATGAAGCGGTTAAACTTGGGAAGGAATATGACAAGACAACAGGAAGAGGTTTCGCAGAATAATATATAGATTTATATTAAAGAGGCAAAATAATGGAAAAAAACAGACTCGATTCATTCATCAATAATTTGAATCAAAAAGTTATGCCGGTTGCCCAGAAATTCCATTCGGTAAGTGCATATATTGTTGGATTTATGTCTATTCCTATATTTTGTGATGTACTGTCACGAATGGTTTTGAACAAATCTATTCCCGGTGTGATTGAAATTGAAGAATTTATGATGATTTTTATCGTATTTTTGAGTCTTTCCCATCTTCAGTCCCAAAAAGAACATGTGAGTATCGATCTGCTTTTTTCACGTTTTCCCGAATGGATTCAGGATTTAGTGACCTGCTTTAATAATTTGGTATTATTTATTTTATTTTCATTGATGGAATGGCAGATAATCCTACAGGTTCAAAAAAAAATGGGAGAAGTAAGCTTTTCTCTTAATATTCCAATCTCTATTTTTCTTGGTGTGGCTGCATTGGGTATTCTGCTATTGATAGTTGTACTTTTTATTGATTTTTTGCAATCAATTTCAAATGTACGGAAAACCTGCCACTGGTCATGGCTGTTTATGGTTTTCGGTCTGGCAATATTGACAATGACATCGCCATTTATATTAAAAAATGTACTGTCAGAGCTGCCAAACGGTCTTTATTTAGGATTGGCAGGCTTTGGATTATTGATGGTATTGTTATTTTTAAATATGCCAATTGGAATGGCCATGGCCCTGACCGGTTTTTTAGGAATGGTATTAATAAGTCACCGTTTAACAGCTCCTTTGAGCATTCTGGGCATTGCCCCTTATCATACCACAGCATCCTTTATCCTTGCAGTTGTCCCTTTATTTATTCTAATGGGAGAACTGGCTTTTCATTCAGGGATCAGTCAGGACCTTTTTGATGCTGCCAATAAGTGGTTGGGGCAATTGCCCGGTGGCCTGGGAATGGCTTCGGTTGCAGGATGCGCAGGGTTTGCAGCAGTCTGTGGTGACAGCATGTCTACTGCTGTCACCATGGGAGCTGTATCGCTTCCTGAAATGAAAAAAAGAAACTATAAAGGAAGCCTGGCAACAGGCTGTCTGGCAGCAGGAGGCACTCTGGGAATTTTGATCCCCCCCAGTGTAGGGTTTATTTTTTACGCAATCATAACTGAAGAGTCCGTTGGAAAACTTTTTATAGCCGGTATCTTACCGGGTTTTTTACTGGCAGCAATGTTCATGGTTTGTATTTATTTAATGGCTAAAATAAAACCAGATTTGGCACCCAGGGGAGACAGTGCCTCTTTTAAAGAAAAACTGATCTCTTTAAAAGGAATTGTTCCCATGCTTATGCTATTTATTGTAATCCTTGGCGGAATCATTGGCGGCATTTTCAGCCCGACCGAAGGCGGAGGAATCGGTGTTATGGGAGCATTCTTATATGCGCTGGCAAGACGTCGTATTTCATGGGAAAATCTTATCAAGGCATTTCATGAAACTGCAAAATTGACCACAAAACTTTTAATGATTCTTATTGGCGTGGGGATTTTAGGGTATTTTCTTGCTGCCACAAGACTGCCGTTTATACTGTCTGATTTTGTGACACAATTGCCATGCGGACGATTTGTTATACTTATCAATGTACTGATACTTTTTATTGTACTGGGATGTTTGATGAATGTGATACCCATGATTCTTCTTACATTACCAGCCATTTACCCATCTATACTGGCATTGGGATTTGATCCAATCTGGTTTGGTGTAATTACTGTAATTGTTATGGAGATGGGGCAGATCACCCCTCCCATTGGCGTAAATGTTTTTGCGTTAAGCAGTGTTGCTGAAGATATTCCAATGGTACAAATTTTTAAAGGGGTCATCCCGTTTTTTATCTGCATGATTATCTGCGTTGCAATTCTTATTCTATTTCCATCAATTGCAACATTTCTACCCGATATTTTGTTTTAAATTAAAAAAGTTATTTTAGGAGGAAATTACAAATGACATATCCAAGTGTATACCCGACAGGAACAACAATTTATAACCCTGATAAATGCTGGAGTGGTTATACCATTTATACTGCAAGGGAAAAGGGTGCCTTATTAATAGACATGAATGGAAAAGAAGTTAAATTATGGGAAGGATTGCATGGTTTTCCACATAAAATTTTACCGGGCGGATATGTTTTAGGGCATCTTGGAGAAAGAAGCACTAAATACGGTATGCAGGACATGACAGATCTCGTGCAGGTGGACTGGGAAGGTAATGTAGTCTGGAAATTTAACCAGCATGAATACATTGAAGATCCCGGAGAGGAACCCCAGTGGATGGCAAGGCAACATCATGATTACCAAAGAGAAGGAAACCCGGTTGGGTATTTTGTACCCGACATGCCCCCTGAAACAGATAAAGGGAACACACTTATTCTATGCCATAAAAATATCAAAAATTCAAACATATCGGATAAGCTGCTACTGGATGATGTTTTTATTGAAGTAAACTGGAATGGAGATATTATCTGGGAATGGTCTGTAAATGAGCATTTTGATGAGCTTGGCTTTGATGAAGCAGCTAAAAATATTTTGTTTCGCAATCCTAATATGAGAAGCGCTGGTGGCGGGATGGGAGACTGGATGCATATTAATTCAATGTCTTTGCTGGGGCCTAATAAATGGTATGAGAAAGGCGACCAAAGATTCCATCCGGATAATATTATCTGGAGTTCAAGAGAATCAAATATCATGGGGATTACCGATAAAAAAACCGGGAAAATCGTATGGAAAGTAGGACCCTATTATGATTTAGATCAGGCGCACAAGGAATTAGGCTGGATAATCGGGCATCACCATGTCCACATGATTCCAAAAGGGCTGCCGGGGGAAGGCAATATTCTGATATTTGATAATGGCGGATGGGCAGGGTATGGAGTTCCAAATCCCGGATCTCCTACCGGAATAAAAAATGCCATTCGGGATTTTTCAAGGGTTCTTGAAATTGATCCGACAACCCTAAAAATTGTTTGGCAATACACCCCCGAAGAAGCCGGCCTGGTTCATCCACCTGATGCAAACCGGTTTTACAGCCCATTTATCAGTGGACAGCAGCGATTGCCCAACGGTAATACCCTGATTACAGAAGGTTCAGGTGGAAGAGTTATCGAAGTAACAGCTGATCATGAAATTGTTTGGGAATACATCAGCCCCCATTGGGGTCAACATCTTAAAATGAATATGATATACAGAGCTTACAGAGTTCCCTATGAATGGGTTCCACAATTAAAGAAACCTGTTGAAACACAGGTAAAACCTGTTGACGTAACAACGTATCGTATGCCTGGTGCAGGCGCAGCAGGATGTAAAAATATTACCAAAGTCGCAGGAACCCTTCCTTATCAAGGCGATGTCGCTTTGTGTGTGGCAGAAGACAGCGAAGAATTAACCTAACAATAGGTTAATTTATGTAACTCAAAGTCAATATAATTTTTTGTATTGACGTTGAGTTATCAGAAGAAAAATAGTGGATTTTACGTCTCTATCTCACATGAAACCATGTATCTCCTGCAAAGAGTTCTGTATTTAAAAAATGCTGACGCCGGTAACGGCTCAATACTTAGCTCAGCAAGTGGATTAACAGGCGCTATAAAAAAAGGATGGTTTGTACTGCCGGTTGCTTTTTTTACAAGTTCGGCAGCCTGGGATGCTTCTTCAGGGGTAAGAAAACGGAGGTCACCATTTTTTCCATAAAAAACAGACACCGGCAGGATAATTTTGTATTCAACGGATGAATCTATTAATGAAAGACTTTGAAAAAGATCCTCCTCAGTAAGTGACATCCCTGTTACAGATTTATAAAAATCAGCAGTGCCACGCAGATAAAAAATCAGACGATCTATCAGTCTGCCCTTTAATAAAGCTTCTAATAATTTTGGGTTCTGCCCATCTGCTTCCATTTGAATCATCAATCCCTGTTGTTTAAGAAATTGAAGAAGGTATAAAAAATTTTCCTCATCCTGCAGGCCCTTTGTACAAATATTCAACCCGCTAATCCAGCCGTGTGTTAAATCGCTTCTTTTTACAAAATCATTAAGATTATCGCCTGTTAAAAGAAACGCAAGGATGGGCCCAACTCCCTGAAGAATTTTTCCTCCATCATAGAGGATGGGGAATTCAATCCCTTGCTTTCCCCTGAAAATATCGGGACGATTTTTTTTGTAAAATGATTTAAATTTGTCCTTCCCTTCTGATTTTATATCATATTCTTCATATGTAATTTTTTTTTCATCCATAAAAGATTTAACCATTTTGCAACGCACACAACCTGTTGCACTGAATAGCTGATACGGCATTGTCTCCTCCTGATATTTATTTTGTTTCCATTTATTATCCTCAACCATAGTAAGCAATTATAGTGCCATTTATAGGCGGATAATAAAAAATACAGGCCCCTGTATCCATGGCAACAAGTCATATTTATTAATGATTCTTCCCTATTATTTATTTTCCTTGCAATCTGTGGTCAATGGTGTAAGCTATAGGCTAACTTTACAAAAAGTAGAATCAAATTTTCCTTCAAGGTTGTCCTCGTTAACCTCGTTGTTTTTACAGCATCGTTCGTTGCGGTCGAAGTTTCTGCTGATTCATTAAACAGGAGAAGCCAGATGACACTGTATGTCATAAAGATTTACCGCACTGCAACAGAGATTTTCACGGACCATAACCCGCCGATTGCCCCTGATGCCTTCAACATAACCTGTTCAACCATTTCATCAAACAAATAAAAAAATTACCAGCGGATGTTAATGACGCCGCAGATCGGAAACCAGGGACACGCTCTGGCCGGTCATTACGTAATACACAGGAGTATTAATGAGTTTTAAAGAGTTTAAGTTTAACCCCAAAATAACCGCCGGCATTGACGCCTGCGGGTTTACCACCCCCACCCCCATTCAGAAACAAGCCATTCCCTCGATCCTTGAAGGTCGGGATATTCTGGGCCTTGCCCAGACCGGCACAGGAAAGACCGCAGCCTTTGTTCTACCCCTGCTCCAGCGGCTCCTGGACGGTCCCCGCAAACGAGTAAGGGCTTTAATTGTAGCGCCCACCAGGGAATTGGCCGAACAGATCCATGACGACATCGACAAGATGGCAAAACAGACCGGCCTGCGCAGTATTTCCATTTATGGCGGCGTGGGCAAGCATCCCCAGGTCAAAGCCATCCGAAATGGGGTGGAGATTATCGTTGCCTGCCCCGGCCGGCTGCTTGACCTCTTGAATGACAGGGCCTTTTCCCTGAGCGCGGTTGAAGCACTGGTTCTTGATGAAGCCGACCACATGTTTGACAAGGGATTTTTGCCCGACATCCGCAGGATCATCAAGCAGCTGCCCACAAAACGCCAGTCCCTGGTTTTTTCCGCCACCATGCCCAGGGAAATCCGCCATTTGGCGGAAAACATATTAACAAATCCGGTAACCATTCAAATCAACCACACCCAACCGGTACTTTCAATCTCCCATGTCCTTTTCCAGGTGGCAAAAGCCAGAAAGACCTCTTTACTCAAGAGCATCATCCAGGAAAAAGAGATGTCAAGCACCTTGGTCTTCACCCGCACCAAACACAAGGCAAAAAGTCTGGCCCTGCTCTTGCAAAAAGCAGGCTTTAGTGCGGCATCCATCCAGGGCAATCTTTCCCAGCAAAAACGCCAACAGGCGCTGAACGGGTTTAAAGACGGCACCTTCAAAATTCTGGTTGCCACGGACATAGCCGCCAGGGGCATTGATGTTCAGGGAATTTCACATGTGATCAACTATGATGTACCAGATACTGCTGAAGCCTATACCCACCGCACCGGACGTACGGGCCGGGCAGCGTGTACCGGTGAGGCACTCATCTTTGCAGGCCGGGAAGACGATAAAATGATTTCTATCATTGAGCGCACCTTGGGTAAAAAGATGGTCAGGGAAACAGCCCCTGGTTTTGACTATGATCCGAGAGAAGATCTGATTGAAGAGAAAAAAGAACGCGCTCCGCGGCAACCAAGAAGAAAGAAACCTGCAGTGACCGGACGAAGAAGAAGCCAGCACAGCGGCGGTAGCGGTGTTTTTTCCCTGGCTTCCAGCGGCAGAAACAGCAGAAGCAGGAGCCAGGGCGCACAACAATAACCGATTTTGTCTGGACACCCAGACGTCCAGTCGACGTATCACATGATACCTCGGCTATATAAACAGCGGTTCCGATAGGAACCCATCGCAAAGGAGTATTACAACATGGCTGAAGGTACAGTAAAATGGTTTAATGATTCAAAAGGTTTTGGTTTTATCGAGCAGGATGGTGGCAAGGATTTATTTGTTCATCATTCAGCAATTCAGGCAGAAGGATTCAAATCCCTGGCTGAAGGTGCACGGGTAACATTTGATGTTGTCGACGGTCCCAAAGGACCGGCAGCTGAGAATGTTAGACAGTTATAAACACTGGTATTAAGCATTGAAAAGACCCCGCAACGCTGCGGGGTCTTTTTTTTATCGCAGACGTTTTGCGGCCAACCCACAACATTCAAAGGAAATTTATCTTGTTCAAACCAAACTATTCATTTGAAAAACGGCAGAAAGAATTAGCAAAAAAGAAGAAAAAAGAAGAAAAGAAACAGCGCAAACTGGAAAAACAAAAAAATCCAGTAATAGAAGAAGAGAATGAGTCCCTCAAGGAAGAATAGCCGTCTATAGCAGATTTTTTCGATCCCTGGGGCAAAAAAATGACACCTGTGGATCAATGATTTCTACCATGGGTTTTTCTTGCGGTCATTTCCATTATGGTCTATTATGAACCAGGGATAAATCATGGCGACTTCTTCGAAGACAAGGGGAATGGTAGTGACTTTTTAACCGCTTAAAACCATATGGAGGCTATCATGGATTTGGAACGCTACAAACAGGTAATTTCAGATGCGATTAAAGGCGAAATTGAGGCAAAAGAATTTTATACGAAGGTTGCCTTAAGAATCAAGGACACCTTTCTCACTGAATTGTTTGAAAAATTTGCCCGAGAAGAAGCAAAACATGAAAAAATCCTGACCGCCATTTTAAACAAAAAAAAAATGGACACCTCTTTTTTTAATTTTGAAAAAGATTTTAAGGTGTCTGAAACCATTGAAATGCCTGAAGTAAATGACGATATGGATCTTAAGAGTGCCATTGGCATTGCCATGAAGAATGAAGAGCTTGCCATGAAAAAATACACAGTCCTTGCAGACAATTGTGATGACCCACAATTAAAGAAGGTATTCCTGGACCTTGCCTCCATGGAACGGGACCATAAATTTAAGATGGAAAATAGTTTTGTGGATGTTGCCTATCCAGAAGTCTGGTAAGCCAAAAAGTCAACGGGCCTGTTTTAAAAACAAAAAGTCGTTAAAACATAAGGCCCGTTAAAACAATAGACCCGCTAATAAAAAAACATAGCAGGTCAGAGAACCCCGTCCAGTTCATGCTTCAAAGACCGGTTCATTAACCGCGCCACGGTCTCATCCACAGCTCTTCCTTCAAACAGGACCGCATACACCTCATTGCAGATGGGAAGGTCCACCCCCAGTTTTTTAGACAAATTGTATACGGACCGGGTAGTTTTCACCCCTTCTGCCACCATTCTCATTTCAGAAATGATATCATCCAGTTTTTTCCCTTGTCCAATCTGCTTGCCAACGGTATAGTTCCGGCTCAAATCACCGGTACAGGTCAGCAAAAGATCCCCCACACCTGCAAGGCCCGACAAGGTTAACGGATCCGCCCCCATTTTACTGCCCAAACGATTCATCTCTGTCAATCCACGGGTGATCAATGCCGCCCGGGGGTTCAGTCCCATCTTCATGCCATCGCAAATACCTGCGGCAATGGCCACTACATTTTTCACGGCCCCCCCGATCTGGGTTCCCACGGGGTCATCATTGACATAGACCCTAAAGGTGGGACAGGAAAATACTGCCTGGACATATTCGGCCACCCCACGGTTTTTGGAAGCCGCCGCCACAACCGTTGGAACCTTTGCAGCCACTTCCTTGGCAAAACTGGGGCCGGACAGAACCGCAAAATTTTCCTCGGGGATAAAATCAATGTTTTCGGATAGAATGTCTGTCATGGTCTGATGACTTACATTTTCAATACCTTTGGAGGCAGTTACAACGATGGTGTCCGGGCTTATAAATTCTTTCATTTCCAGCGAAACATTTCGCATACAATGGGAGGGGACCACCACCAGGACCAATTCCTTGTTTTTCACGACTGTTTCAAGGTCATTGGAAGGGACAAGATTCTCCGGCAGTTCAAACCCGGGAAGAAATATTTTATTTTCCCGTTCTTGTTCAATCTGCTCTTTCACATCGGGCTCAAACACCCAGAGATCAAGGGGAAATCCTTTATCAGCCAGCAGTTTTGCAAGGGCGGTTCCCCAAGCGCCTGCTCCCACAACCCCAATCCGTGTTTTGGCAATATCTATATTCATTATACCCTTCCTGACCTGATAAGGTCTTTAAAAAATTATATCACTTTGGCAGCGCCGGGTTTCACCCACCCGATACGGCCCTTGGCCAGCCTAATTTTTAAATATCCGTTTTTATGGCCCTTTACCTGGACCCGGGTGCCGGCATGGAGCTCAAACAGCTTGGTTGATGTTTCCATTATCCCTGACCGCACAGCGGCTGTATTCTGTACAATCACGGCCATATTTTTAGCCCGGCCCCTGTAATCTTCCATCCCTGACACCAGGGACAACACAACCAGCAAGGTGATAAGCCACCAGCCTATTCCTGCAAAAATGGATTTTTGCCGAAACCGTTGTACCCCAGCCCAGAGGAAAAAAAGCCAGGAAGCGACAATGGCAACTGTCTGAATCCATTTTAAAGGCACAAGTCCCTGCCAGAAGAAAAGGATATCCGTCAAGGTCACAGGGGAATCTATCTTATCTTTGACAAGGGTATTGGCATAGGCCAGGTTAAACAGCAGGTCCGGGTCCTCAGGAGCGAGACGCTTTGCACGTTCATACCATAGGATGGCACTTCCCAAATCATCGGCTTTCAAATAAGCATTCCCGATATTATAAAACAGATCCGGATTTACCACCCCAGCGGCAATGGTTTCAAAACTTGCTGCCGCATCTTTAAATTCACCGGCCTTGTATTGTTTTATCCCGTTAATAAAAGGCCCGGTAAGATCAGGCAGAGCAGGCAGATCCGCCGGGTCACCGGCAGAATGCAGGGCACCAATCGCTCCCGCCACCTCCTTGGCATAACCCGGGGGAGGATTGTAAAGGAAAAACCCCAGGCAACAAAGGATGATACAAAGCTGCTTGATAATCTGTTTGACCTGCCCCAGGGAAAGGGGCTCTTTTGAATTGTCTTGTGTCCCTCCCCCAAATCGGGTAGCATCCAGGTTTTCAAGAAGGGTCACCACCTCATCAATAACCCCGGCCCTTGTCCCTGCTTGTGTCAAGATCTGTCTTGCCTCGTCACAGGTAAGGCTTTCCCCTTGTTTGTTGCCCTTTGCCAAAATAGCTGCAATAAGCCCTGTCTGGGCATGGTTTAAAAAAGATTTACCCGAAACCGCCCGTTTTTGGGCTATTTTCAAGGCCTGCCTGGCCCTTTGACTCATCAGGGTTTCATTGGACTTTTCCCGGGTTTTAAACCCGAGCACAACACAAAGGCATCCATAGAGAACTCCCGGCACAAACACCAGCAGGAGAAACAAAGGAAACCCCAATTGATAGGTACTGGAAAGGATGGAGATACTCTCTTTGATATCCAGTATATCCTTGTTGACCATCACCACTTCCTGTTTTTGTCCGGCAAAATCTGTGTTATTGCCCCCGGGTCCAGCACTCCCCCCCAGGGTTTCTCCTGGTCTGGAATCTGTTGCCGCAATGGATGCCGCTGCCATAAGAACAATTTCACGGGTTTTAATCGTCTTATATTCCCCTTTGGTCACATCAAAATAGGTCAGGAAAAAAGAAGGAATCACCAAGGGCCCTTCCTTTAGAGGCACCAGGGCATGCTTGAATATTTTTTTACCTGAAAACCCATTTTTTGTAGCAGCCATCTCTTCTGTGGGGGTATCGTCATAAACCTTGACCCGCAATGGATCCAGGTTCAAAGACGGAGACCCGGCATCCATGATATTCCCCTTTCCCTGGATGGTAAGGGTCAAAGTGGCGGATTCCCCGGCTAAAAGAGTGGGTTTATCAATGGCAGACGCAATGGTAAATTGCCCCACAAGACCTGAAAAGGGTTGGTCTCCTGTATAGGCAGGAAGCGGTCTCACTTCAAGTGCGACCCCATTGGAAGCAACCTGGATCGAGCGTGTACGGGCAGATGAAAAAAAAGAATCATTAAACAAGGAATTCATGGGATCAGTGCCGGACTGCTGTATCACATCTGCCATAATCACTGCCGGGTCAATCTCAAAACGACCCGGCTTTTGAGCCTGGAGAATATAAAATATCTCGGTTACCTGGTAGGGAATGCCATTGACGGTCTGGGTGTAATTTTTCCGTTGCTCAATTTCCTGGGCCGCAAAAGAATCAAGGTCAGGTGTTTTAAGGGAAGCCCTGGCAAACCTAAGAGCGGTATAAAGTTTAATGGTATAAATGGTCTGCTGGCCTACCACCAGATCGGAAGCGCCCACATGGGCTTCAACAAATATTTGTCTGGGTTGATTTGCCGACACAGGTGTTTTTGACACTAGGATCTGGATTTCCTTGGTGGCAAGGGTTTCTTTTTTTTGGGTAATTTTTAAGGGTGGAATCTTGAGCACCCCTGTTTTTCTCGGCACCAACTGGTATCGATAGATAACCTGGTGCTGCCATTGTCCATTGGTATAACTGCGACTGGTGGAGGTGCCAGATCGAACAATTTTAAAATCTTGAATGGGGGACAGATCCACCTCGGCTTGTCCTCCCTCAACAACAACCTGAAGGGAGACCCGATCTTCCGGGGATATCCGTGTTTTATCCACCTGGGCCATGGCCGTAAAACAATTTGCGGGTGCCGGCAGCAGCAATACCATGGCCAAAAGGATCATGGCAAACAAGGAGCTCTTCACTGGGATCAAATTTTCTTTCATGCCGTTACCAGTCTCGTTCAATGGTTCGTTTTTGGATCACGGGCATCATCCCCATGCCGGGTTTGTCCTCCAGCCGATTCAGCCGATTTTCCAAAAGTGCGGATTCAGCCTGCCCTTTTTTTTCTTCCCGCCCCTTATCTCCCTGGCCCTTCTCTCCCTGGTCTTTGTCCTTAGCGTTAGCAGTTGAGGCTCCCTGGGATTCTTTATGGGGATCAGAACCCTTCTCATCCTTTGGAGAAGGGTTCTGATCCGTTTGGTTCTCCTGATTCGGGTTCTGATTTTCCTGATCCTGATTTTCCTGATCCTGATTTTCCTGATCCTGGTCGCCCTGATCCTGAGGCTCACCTGAGCTTTGCTCTTTTTGATCGGAACTTTTTTGACCCTCTTTATCCTTCTGGTCCTTTTGGTCCTTTTGGGAATCCTTATCTTTTTGGGAATCCTTCTGCTTTTTCTCCTGCTCTTTTTTTTCCTTTTGCTTTTGTTTTACAAATTCAAGATTTTCCAAGGTTTCCTTATCATCGGGAAAGGAGGCCAGAACGGCCTCATAATCCTTGATGGCCTCATCTAATTTACCCAGCCGGTATCGTGTGTTGGCAAGGTTGTACATGGCTTTATGGCGCAGATCCGAATCAGGGGAATTCGCAGCCTGGGCAAAATTTCGTTCAGCCTGGTCATATTCTTCATTCATATAAGCCGCCGCCCCAATGTTATAATAGAGTCGCAGATCATCGGGACTTTCAAGCTGGGCATCAATAAAATGGGTTTTGGCCTGGTCAAAGGAGCGATCCTCATAGGCGGCAAGCCCCTCTTTTACGTGGGAAGAAAAAATCTTGGCAGAGGCAGGCCGGATCTGGCTGCCTGTGCCCAGAGCCAGAACCAATAGTACCAGCCCAACCCGGACAACTTTTTTCCTCAACGGCAATATCATTTCCAGAAGCAAGAGCAGGACACAAGGGAATAAAAACCATTGGAACCGCTGTTCCCACACCTTTTTTTTGCCCTGGGTCAATGTTTTGCGTTCCATGGTGTTTAAAATATCATGGGTATAAATAAGATCCAGGTCCATATTGCCTGCCACGGACCTGACATACCGGCCGCTGGTGAGGGCAGCAATCTTTTCAAGCCCTTTGTCATCCACCCGGGACAGGATAATATTGCCGTCATTATCCTTTTTAAATCCCCCGGAGGAATCGGGTGAATCGGGTATGGGCGCGCCTGCTAGGTCCCCTACCCCAATGGTAAAAATCTTTATCCCTTCGGTTGCCATCTTCTTGGCAATTTCTTCCACTTCTTGAGCCCCGTTTTCCCCCATCGTATTTTCACCGTCGGTAATCAAAACAATGGCTTTATCCGTATCGGATCCTTTTTCAAACCCTGAATAGCAGGTTTCTATGGCGGCGGTCAAATTGGTACCGCCCACCGGCAAATAATCCGGGGTCAATACCCGCAAAAAGATATTAAAGGTGTCATGGTCCAGGGTCAGGGGGCATTGAAGGATGGCCTGGCCGGCAAATGCCACAAGCCCTGCCCTGTCCGATTTCATCAATCGGATCAAATCGATGATCTCTCTTTTGGCCCGCTCCAGGCGATTGGGCTTGATGTCTTGTGCCAACATGCTCTTTGAGCAATCAAGGGCGATCATGATGTCCACCCCTCGCTGGTGGGTCTTTTCCCATCTAAAGCCTGCCTGGGGACCTGCCAGGGCAAAAACAGCCAGGACCAATGCCACCAGAATCAGGACAGACTTTATCCATCTGATCTTAGGCCCGAACCCGGGCAGGATGTAAGGGTATACCCCAGGATCTGCAAACAGACCCAGTATAATTTTACGCTGCCTGATTCCATACCCCATGAGACCTGCAACAGGAACGATTGCCCAGAGCAGATATAATATATCGGGGTCGATAAATTTCATTCTATTTGTATCCGAATTTCATATAATTGTACCTAGGGAATCCTCATAAACCGGGTATGGCTCAATGCCAGATATGCCAAAAACATCATCAATCCTGCCACCAGAAGGGTTGAATATAATTCTTTATACTCCACCCATTTTTCAACCTCTACCTTTGTTCGCTCAAGTCCATCGATCATCTTATAAATTTTTTCAAGGGATGCCAGATCCGTGGCCTGGAAAAAACTGCCCGAGGTTTTTTGGGCAATGGTTTTCAAAGCATCCCAGTCCATATCCACGTGCTGGTAAACATATCGCTGCCCAAAAACCCCATCCACGAGGAAGGGAACCTCTCCTGTGGTCCCCACCCCGATGGTATAAATTTTCACCTTCCGTTGGGCGGCGATCTCAACGGCATCCTGCCAGGCGAGCTGACCTGCGTTACTTTTACCATCGGTGAGCAGGATAATGACATTGGAAGCACTCTTTACATCTTCAAGCCGTTTCAGGGAAATGCCAATGGCATCCCCAATAGCGGTTCTGGGCCCGGCCGCACCGATTTTTAACCGATCCAGCATAAAGGCAATGGTATTATAATCCCGGGTCAGGGGCAACTGGGTAAAGGCATTGGACCCAAACACCACCAGACCTATACGATCCCCCTGGCGCTCCATGATAAAATCAGCTACAACCCCTTTCACCGCTTCCAATCGGGTAATTATTTCATTGTCCCGCTTAAAATCAAGGGCGCGCATGGATCCGGACAGATCCAGGGCCAGGATAATATTCACCCCTTCGGTCATGACATTGATTTTCTCATCCCCGGACTGGGGCCGGGCCAGGGCCAGGATCATGCAGCTTACCGCCAGCACCTTTAACAAAGGCATAAAACGAGAAATCCTTGCCCCAAGGCTGGTCGGAACCGTTGAAAGAAATTCCAGACTGGAAACTTTAATTGTATTTATCTCGTCCTTTTTCAAGGTGTAGATCAACGCTCCCCAAGCGGGAATCAGCAGCAAAAAAAACCAGGGCGTGGCAAACCGGAACATCAGGAGCCCTCCTCTTCCAGCCCTTTGGACAGAGCTGGTTTAGCTACAACTGGCTCGGATAAAACCCGCTTGGATTCAAGATCCGTTTCCATCCCGGTGATCAATTGCCGGACAGAGGCTAGATCCTTTTTCACCTGATCCGCCTCCGGCACCACCGGCCCATACCGAAAGGGGTCGGAAACCGTTAAAAATTGGGCGACATTTTGTGTGAGCGCCTTGTCCATCCGGCTAACCCGGATCTGTCGTACCAGTTCCTGGGTGGTCATTTCAAGGGCATTCATGGCGTAGGAACTGCCGATATACCGCTTGATAAGACTGCCCAGATCAAAATAAAAGGCCTTGGGATCAATCACAGGCTTTTGGCAAAGACGATCCAATTCCCTCAGTGCAAGGGTATAGGGCGGGATAACAGGGATTTGGGCCATTTCCGTCTTGCCGGATCTGGCTTTCAAGAACCGCCAAATCAAAAAAACCACCAGGATCAGCAGAACCAGCCCCCCTGCAATGAGCAGGATCATTTTGACAAGGGCCGGGTCCAGGCCGACCATGACCGGGGCTTTTATGGGATTAATATCCTGCATTTATCGAAACCGCCTCTCCCGAAGCCGAAAGTATTGGGTCAGGGTGTCGGATATGGAATCACTGGTTTTCAAATCGATTAAATCTGTCTTTGCCTTTGAAAATATCGCCTGGGTCTCCTGGTGTACCCTGCTTTTTGCCCGTAAAAAACCATCTTTTGTTCGAGGGCTCGAGGCGTCAAAAAGAAGACTCTTCCCTGTTTCAAAATCGGAAAACCGTACAATTCCTTTCAAGGGTAGGTGATAGGCCCCCTCATCATAAATTCGAATACCAATGGGCTCATGTTTTTGCCGGGCAATTTTCAATTGTTTCGCATATCCTTCGCCTAGGAAATCAGACAGGATAAAAACAAAGGCCCGTTTTTTGGATATCCGGGAATAAAACGCCAGAGCAGAACCGATATCGGTTCCTTTTCCCTGGGGCACAAAGGTGAATATCTCCTTGATCACCCGCCAGACATGGGCAGACCCTTTTTTAGGCGGAATATATTTTTCCACCCGGTCCGAAAAGAAGATCACCCCCACCTTATCATTATTTTTAATGGCATTAAAGGCCAGCACCGAAGCAACTTCAGCCACTGTTTCAAGCTTCTGCCCTGAAAAGGTGCCAAATTTTAAAGAAGAGCTCATATCCACCAGCAACATGAGAATAGATTCACGCTCTTCCCGGTAGCGTTTGATAAAAGGCTTACCCAGCCGGGCAGACACTTTCCAGTCGATGGACTTGACCTCATCCCCCGGGCAATACTCCCGAACCTCCTCAAACTCGATGCCAGATCCTCTAAAAACGGACCGATACTGACCGGCCATGAGATTGTTCACGGTTCTGCGGGATTTAATATGGACCCGTTTGATTTTTTTTATGATATCTGCCGGAATCATCGATAAATTAAGGCACCTCAACCGAATCAAAAAGGGTGGCAATAATCTGGTCGCAGGAGATATCCTCGGCCTCGGCCTCAAAGGAAAGCAAAATTCTATGCCGGAGAACATCCGGCCCCACCCCCTTGATGTCCTGGGGTGTAACATAGGCCCGGCCCGCTAAAAAGGCCGCGACCCTTGCCGCTTTGGCAAGAAAAATACTGGCCCTGGGAGAGGCCCCGTATTCTATGTATTGTCCCATATCCATGCCATATTCCTCTGGATTTCGAGTGGCAAAAACCAGGTCCACGATATATTCTTTCAGCTTTTCATCCACATAAATCTGATCCATGAGCCCTGACATGACAGCCAGTTGTTCACAATCGATCACAGGCTGGATCTTTTCTTGCTGCTGGAAACTATTCTTTTTCAAGATTTCAAGCTCCTGGGCCTTGTCCGGATAATCCACCAGCACCTTGAGCATAAACCTATCCACCTGGGCTTCGGGCAGGGGATAGGTGCCTTCCTGCTCAATGGGATTCTGGGTGGCAAGCACCAGAAAGGGGGAGGGCAGCAAATAGGTCGTATCTCCGATGGTCACCTGGCGTTCCTCCATGGCTTCCAACAGGGCGGACTGGACCTTGGACGGGGCCCGGTTAATTTCATCGGCCAGGATAATATGATTGAACAAGGGGCCTTTTCGGGTAATAAAATCAGCTGTTTTGGGTCGATAAATCTCGGTGCCCGTAAGGTCGGCCGGCAGCAAATCCGGGGTAAACTGAATCCGTTTAAAGTCCGCTTGGACCGCAGCGGCAAGGGCCTTTACAGCACTGGTCTTGGCAAGACCCGGTACCCCTTCAATCAACACATGCCCCCCGGTCAAAAGCCCTGTTAAAAGGCTGTCCACAAGCTTTTCCTGGCCCACAAGCTGTTTGGATATTTCATTCCTGATCCGGCTGATCAACAGATGGCTTTGCTCAATGGCTTCTTTGATTTCTTCCATACTTCCCCATACAATTAAGGTGAGATGCCAATAATATTTTGGCACCATATGCACAACAATTTTAAATATAATAATAAGATTATTAAAAGTGTCAAGAACAAGACAATGGCGGGAAATTTTTCACGATTTTCCTAGTTGCCCAGAAGTTGATTTGAATACAGGGAAGAGGTAATTTTAACAACCTTGAGAATATGATCCCGTGCAGAATCCTTGTCTTTTAACGGGTTATTTCGAAAGGTCATTAAAATACCGGCAAGGGAGGCCACAAAGGAATGGGAATAAATCCGTGCCATCTCTGTGGCCAGGCCGTGTCGTTCCAAAAGCGTTGCAAATAGGTCAAAAAAGATTTTGGTGACAGAATCAAACTGGCCCATGACCGGATGGGTCAGGTTGTCCTTGAGCATCAGGTAGGTCATCATCTGAAAGGTGGATTCATTTTCAATGAGATGTTTCACAAATGTCATGGCAAAATCTTCAATCCCAACAGGCTCATCATTTTCAAGCATCTTCTCAAACGCTTTGCTGGCAGAGGCGATATCCTGAATAAAGGCTTCGTTAAACAATTCTTCCTGGCTGGGAAAATACCGATAAATGGTGGCAGGAGAGATACCGGCTTCATCGGCCACCTCCCTCATCCCCACCTCATAAAAGGGTTTTTTCGCAAATAATGCCAGGGCAGATTCGATCACAATTTGTTTTCTTGCCTGTTTTTCCTTTTCTTTGAGTTCTGCAAATCTTGATTCAGCCACAGATAATAACCCTCATTTTAGTTTTTACTCTTTTTTTGGATTGAGCGCTTGGATTAGGCGCACTGGTGAATTCTTTTTTTCATTTATCATTTGTTCGCAATTCTTACAAGGTAAAAGCCAAAATTTCATGGCTGAGTCTGATATGGCTGGAAAAGTATGGTCGAATCCAAAACCCAATGCACCGTTAAAATCAGACCAATTCTTTTTTATTTTATGTATCTCCTCTTTGCAATAAAAAACTGAAATCGGTTACAACCCATTCTTTTTTTTGCAAACATCGGTTGGATATTGACGATCCACCAAGACTTGATATATAGTTAAGTTTTTAATTATATAGATATGAATGCATATGGAAAATTCAATAAAAAGAGATTTGTTTGATTTTGAAATTGGTTATTTAACCAAGAGCCCCTGTCTTACCTGCGAAAACAAAAAGAATCTGCCCAAGTGTCATGACCAATGCGTGATTCTTGATAAAATCCAGACAACCCTTGCCCGGGGAATCTCCTCCCAGGCCTCCTCCTATAGAAACTAACATCTTAACCTGATGCCTTTGGTTTTTCCTAAATTTCATCCAGACGCCAGGTCCCTGGTAAAACAATATTTGACCCCGGCTGTGTATAAACTATTGGCCCCCCTGAAAACCCAGACCGGCTTCACCCTTGCGACGGCCATCCAGTCGGGTCTTAAGAATCCAGACAGCCATATTGGAATCTATGCAGGCGATGCCCCCTCCTATTTTCTTTTTGCACCTATATTCGATCCCATTATCCATGCCTACCATGCAGTGGATAAAACGTTTGAATACAGGCCTGGTCTTGATCAAACTGGCCTTGATCAAATCCGCCTTGCCCCCCTGGATCCCGACAAGGCCTTTATCTTGTCTAGCAGAATCAGGGTAGCCCGGAATCTATCAGGATTTTGTTTTCCCTGCCACATTAGTTCCCGGGACCGGGCCCGGGTTGCATCCCTTGTTTCAGATGCCGCAGAAACGATGCCCCGGGAGCTTGCGGGCAATTATCTCTCGTTCAAAGATCTGAGCCCTTCCCAGATGCAGGATTGTCTAACCCGAAAACAGGCATTTCCCAAGGGGGATAGATTCCAGGATGCTGCCGGCATAAACCGGGAATTCCCCGATTCCCGGGGAACTTTTACAAGCCGGGATAAACGTTTCATGATCTGGGTCAATGAAGAGGATCATTTAAGGATTATCTCAATGGAAGCCTCCGCTGATATCTCCGGGGTGTTTAATCGTCTCTGCCGTGGCTTGGATCATTTGAGCACCCGGCTTGAATTCGCCTTTGACAAACGATATGGCTTTTTGACCTCCTGCCCCACCAATATCGGAACCGCCATGCGGGCAGGGGTCCACATTCGGTTAAGAAAACTTGAAAAAAATCAGGCCCGCTTAAAAACACTGGTAGACAAATACCATCTCCAAATCCGGGGAACCGGTGGAGAAAAAACATCTGTGGAAAAGGGTGTTTTTGATATCTCCAACAAACAACGACTGGGAATCCCTGAAACCCGGATCATCCAGAACCTCCATTCAGGACTTGCCGCCATTATTGAAGCGGAAAAAAGCCTCTAACCCCCCATTCTTTTTCATCCGGCTTTTGCATCCTTTTTTCGACCTGGTACTTGCCAAGCCTTGTTTAATGCATAAAATAAAGTTAGGTTTAACTTATAATTACGGAGTGAGCCATGAAATTATTAACCCTATTTTTAGTGACATTGGCCCTTGTCATACCAGCAGGTGTTCTGCTGTCTGCCGGCAACCAAACCAAAGTCGTGGCAAAGGAGGAAGGTGTGAAAAAAACCGATAAAGTTGAAACAGCGACCTTTGCAGGCGGATGTTTCTGGTGTGTGGAATCAACATTTGAAAGACAAAACGGCGTATTAGATGTGATCTCAGGCTATACAGGGGGACCTGAAAAAAATCCGAGTTATGAGCAGGTATCCTCCGGCACCACAGGCCATTTAGAAGCCATCCAGATCACCTATGACCCGGGTATCATTTCCTATAAATCCCTGTTGGAGATTTTTTTTAAACAGATCGATCCCACGGATGGCCAGGGATCCTTTGTGGACAGGGGAGACCATTACAGATCTGCTGTCTTTTTCCACACCGAGGCTCAACGAGACCAAACCGAAGAAACCATCCGGCTGATTGACACTGCAAAAATATTTGACAGCCCTGTTGCCACACAGGTACTTCCCGCAGGCGCCTTTTACGCGGCAGAGGCCTATCATCAGGATTATCATCGAAAAAACCCCATCCGGTATAAATTTTACCGGTCCGGATCCGGCAGGGACAGTTTCATTAAAAACTTCTGGAACAAAAACAGTCAAATCTTTGATCAAATGCCAAACAGTGCTACCGGTTCGACAGCAACCCCATCGTCAACCACTCCCCCAACAGATACGGATCTGAAAAAAAAGCTCACGGAGCTCCAGTATCAGGTAACCCGTAAAAACGGAACAGAACCTGCCTTTGACAACACCTACTGGGACAATAAACAACAGGGCATCTATGTGGACATTATTTCCAACAAACCCTTGTTTTCCTCCACGGATAAATTTGATTCCGGAACCGGCTGGCCCAGTTTCACCAAACCCATTGACAAGGTTGAAGTGGTTGAGGTTGAGGACAATTCATTTTTCATGCGACGGGTGGAGGTGAGAAGCAAAACAGGCGATGCCCACCTGGGCCATGTGTTTGATGACGGCCCGGCCCCCACAAAATTGCGGTATTGCATTAATTCAGCCTCCCTTCGATTTATACCAAAAGAAAACCTGGACAAAGAGGGGTATTCAAATCTCGGTCATCTTTTTGAATAGCAGGCCGTATCCCTTTGATTTTTATCCAGACATCCAGACGCCATGGCGCAGCCGCCAGACAATGGCCGGCAGAACGGCCAGGATCAAAAAGACAAGCTGTGCCATGGTGATTCTTTTTGCTGCGTGCCAGCAGCGATCCAGTCCGATCCAATAAATGCCGGTGTCGTGCTTCACTAAACATGGCAGCAGGAAGATCGTAAGCCCCTCCATTCCGATAATGGCCATTGCACCATACAGCGGATACCCGACCAGATGATGTTCAGGAAGGAACAGGCACCAGGGGCAATGATGATGAAGCACGCGATAGTGATAGGCGGATAGAACATTGACCAGCATCAGAGCCGCAACCGGCAGCCACAACCAGGTGACGGCGGCAAGTAGAGACCTTGCCCGGGGGCGATCCCTCCTTAAAACGATTAAACCCACAGACAGCACGAAAAGCAGAATATTCAGAACAATGAAGGCGCCCGCCCACACAGTGTCCCCTATGCCGAAAATACTGCTTGCCTGTTCCAGGGTTGAAAACTGATCGTAAACAACCGCACAGCAGTCCACCGGCTGGTGGGGTCTGATCCCTGCAAATGCTTCATAGGTCTGCTTTAAGGTTAAGACAGCCACCACAGGGATGACCAGAAACAGACGGGCAGACGTCTGGGTCAACGGCATCTCAGGGAGCATTCGATTCAGTCTGTCCAATTCATACCAAAGTTTCATCAGCAGCAGCAAAAGACCGGAATACAGCAGCAACCGGGTGCTGCCGTTGGCCGCCATTGCCTGACAAACGCCGGTACCGCACATTGCGCCTGGAATATCTTCGCAAAAGATATTGGCAATTCCGAAAATAAGCAGACCCGCAGCGAACAAGGCTAACCCGCAAGCCGCTCTTCCCAGGATAGAGGCGCCTTCCGCTTTGGCTTCCAGGGACAGCTGACCAGAGTCAGCCACAAGCGGCTGCCAGTTAAGTACCGTGTTCACCCATGTTGGGCAGGCCGCCAGCATAAGAAGCAGCGACATAAACTGTGCAGATAGGATGGCCAGCAATAGGGGATGCCAAAACATGATACGCCTCAGGAAATCAATAGATTCAGGACACCGTGTTCCAGCCGGTAACACAGAGACGGCCCCGGAAGCGTGTCCAGGGCTAATCCATGTGCGGCAACGATCACAACCGCATTCCGGCAGGTATGATGGTACAGCAGGTCCATCATCTGTCTGCTGCTTTGGGCATCCAGATGAGATGTGGGTTCGTCGGCAAATATAAAGTCCGGCTGGTTGACAATTGCCCTGGCCATGGCTGTTTTCTTTCGTTCTCCCCCTGAAAGTGAGGCGACCGGATTGCCGGCATGGTTCAACAATCCCACTCGTTCAAGTGCGTCCATGCTTTGAATTCGGCATGCGGACAGGGTGCGACCCAGAGGAATCAACGGCAGCATGACATTTTCCAGGACCGTCAGATCCTGAACAAGATGGTCGTGCTGAAAGACAATGCCTGCCTGCCGCCGCCATCGGTCCCTGTGCGGTCCGGTCCAGCGGGAAATTGCCTGGTCGTTTACCATCACCTCGCCCGATGTCGGGCGGGTGAGCCCTGCCAGAGTATTGAGCAGAGTGGTTTTGCCTGTACCAACAGGGCCGGTGATAATGCTCATTTTCCCCGCCTGAAAACCGGCAGTGATCCTGTCCAGGACCTTGCGTTTTTTTTTGTTTCCCAAGGTAAAGGAAACGCTTAGATCGCGGCATGTAATTTTGGAACTCATCAGCGGTCTGCCCCTTTGATCATATCATGAACATCCGAGGTTGCCCCCTTTAATGCAGGTAAAAAAGCAGACGCAATCACCGGTACCAGCATCAAGGCAGCCACTTCCAGCACAACGGTTGCAGCACCCGTTGTTTCCAGATAAAAGGATGGGGGTATGGTTTTCCAACCGAAAAAAAAATCAGCCACCCAGCCGGCACCGGGTCCGTAAACCAGAACAAAGGACAGGCAGATGCCAACAACGGCCGAAGGCAGGCAGACAAACAATTCCCGGTACATTTGAAACCGGATAATATCACCGGTGGTCCAGCCCGTTGCCTTCATAATGCCAAGATCCGATTGCCGCCCCATTGATTTTCGGGTGTTTACCGCAACCAGAAGGCACAAGGCCAGCACCGCAGGAATCACGGTGATGGCGACAAGGGTTCTTGCGCGATTCAAACGGCTGGCAGACATTCCCTGGCTCTGCCGTCTTGTGACACATCTCACCGGCCAGGCGAATGCAGCGGCCAGGTCTGACAGGATGGCGTCCTGCTCTTCCTCATGAAAAACGTCAATGGCCAGATCACTGGCATACCCCTTGGGAAGGCCGATCAGGTGCCGGGCATCCTCGGGATTCATCAAGACCAGATCATGGGTAAACAAGCTGGTTTTTTCCGGCAGGCGATCGATGACCTGGTAAGTTTGGCGGACCACCCCTTCCAATTGCAGAGTGCCGGCAGATTGACCGGCAGGTTGACCTGATGCAACGCCAAACCCGATGATCACTTCCCCCCTTTCCGGCAGCCGGGTCAGCTGGCCGGCCAGCCCTTGGGGCATCCCCTCTCGTTGTACCCCCACCATGGTCAACAGTCCATCCGGGCCATTGACCAGGCCCCAGATTCTGGGCCTCACAGAAACAACCCCGACAACCGTTTGTGCCGCCAGAACCGACGCCGGAACCGGCAGGGGGCAAAAGCCTGCGGCATCAAATCGTCTCAGGACAATGGAAGGCGAGGCGTCTAACAAGGTGTTCAGCGTATCCTGCACTGCCCGTGGAAACAGCAGCAGGGTGCCAACAATGGCAATGGTCAATGTCAAAGTGATGCCTAGGAGAAGGGCTTCATAGGGCCGCCGCAAAAGATCCCGGAAGGCCCAGATTTGCAGGGTACTGAACGTTAGTCTTTTAATGGCATCTCTCCTCTCGCCGGTTTAGAGCTGCCCGCCATCTCGTTTTCCAGGGAAAAATCCGCCAATGGCATCAATGGCAGGTGGGGGCTCTGACGCCGGTCGATTGCCAGACCAGCATAACCGGCATTGCGCATCACATGCCCTGATGGAACAATAGCAGGGGTCTGGAGTGCTAAATAGGTAATCCACAATTGTGTTGTCTGCTGTGAATCGCGATGGGTATGAACGCTGAGTATGGCAATAACAGCAAGTGCGATGAAGCTTACCAGGGCTATCACCACGAGGCCGTTTCCGGATGTATCGAGTCGATCGCAGGATGGTTTCATTTATTCTGCCATTTTTTTGCCGGTCATTTCATACCAGCGGGCATCATTCAGATCCTTGAGCAGAACCTGGGTCTTACCCCCATGCCGTCGTTTAAACACCCTGAGATGACGTTCATCCAGAACAGGCACAAGCGCCGGTCCCATGGGGCCGATGACATCCGAACCATATACAAATATCATGTCACGGCCATCCATCTGCCGGCCGGAAAAGTATTCCCGAACAATCGGTCGTTCAAGTCTGTCCCTTGCCAGCCCCAGGTAAATTTCAGGGTGCATCCACGACCGAATCAGACAACCGGTACTGCAAAAATAATAGGTAGTGGTATCTTTTAACTGGATCGCACCATTAAATTTCGAATACTGAATGACCCGCATTCCGCAAACCGGGCAACGATCCGAGGGGCTTACCTGCATCTGATGGTTTTCGTCTAACGGCGTAAGGCCGATCCGGGGATGCTTCCCGTCAAACGCCTCGGACACCCCAAAAGGCAATCCCACAGACAGTAAAAGCAGCACTGCAAATAAAACTGTCGTGAATCCCATTGCTTTTTTTATAAAGACATTTAACAAATCCGTTCCTTTTTTATCTGGTGTCCTGCTGTCCCGAATCCTGTTATCACCTGTTATCACCAAGAGGCAGGCGCTTCTGGCTTGACGCAATATCAAACAATCTGTACTATACTCACAAGTGATAATCAATGCAATTAATTCATGACAGATCAATGGAACCCTTTTGGATTATGGAAGCATCCTCCCTGTTGACTTTATTTCTTCTCGGCCTTTCTGGAACAGGCCATTGCCTCGGCATGTGTGGTCCGCTGGTCCTGGCTTTTCCCGGCAAAACCGGAAGATTCGATTCCCATCTATGTTACCATGCCGGTAGGATTATCACCTACATGCTCATAGGGGTCCTCATGGGAAGTCTGGGTCTGGCACTGGCAAAACTTGTCTCTGTTGCAGGGCTGAACTACCTGGAAACCCTGGCCCGCATCCAGATAGTTTTTTCTTTGCTGGCAGGAATTTTTTTGGCGCTCTTTGGCCTTGGCCAGCTGGGCATCATCGGTCAGTCTGAATGGCTTATCATATCCAATCCCCAGAGAATACCCGGCTACCGCTTTGTTGTGCGATCCGCCTTCCAGAGATCTGATCGCTGGTTAATGGTCATTACCGGGATGTTTATGGGCTTTATCCCCTGCGGCCTGTCTTTTGCTGCCTTTTCAAGCGCATTGGCTGCCAGCCGACCGCTGGAAGGCGGCGCGTTTCTGCTGGCTTTTGGCCTGGGCACACTGCCCGGCCTGCTGCTGCTGGGTACGGGCGCCTCGGTCATTGCCCGCCGATACCGACGGCATTTCGATCTTTTCTCCGGCATGCTCATGATCGAAATGGCGGCATCGCTTATCATAGAAGGGGTGGCAGCCCTTTTTTAATCAGTCCTTTTTTTAATCAGTCCTCTGTTCTGAAAATCTTGAGCGGATACACCCACCCCGGCACAATTTTTTCAATGGTGACATCACCATAGTTGACCGCAGTACCGCCGTTTTCAGCAGCAAATTCTGACGCTTCCGCCATTGAGTTGAAGGGGAACGCCTCATACCCCATGGGGCCGAATACTTTTGAAGAGCCGGTCACATAGAATGCGGTCCGGCCACTGGTCCACATCCCGGAATTGCGATCCACCACCCAAATCAAGAAAGGGTTCATTGGCGGGTCAACATATAGAGACGACTCGCCCATAAAAGCGAATAAACACTGGGTCGAGCAGAAGTGAAACGTTTTCCCGCTCTTTATTTGTATCTGACATTTTCCATAGGGGTAGCGGGCCGGAACCATATTGCAAACAGGGCATCTGTCTGTTTCGGACGGTTCAACAATCTTACCCTTTTTAATCTGCCGGACCTTGATCATCTTGTTTTCTTTTAAAACGCTGGATTTAGCCGCTGCAAGCGCGCCCGAAAAATCAAGGAGGTCACCACCGCATCGTTGCGCAAATTCTGTGGCGGTTGTCCTATTATCAAACACAATTTTAGAAACCGGACTCATGGTGCCTGCTGCAGCCGACCCTGAAACAACAAAGGCGCTGCCAGCTGGTATCATCTTCCCGGGTTCGTGATACACCGCGAGCATAATATCACTTGGGTCCTGACCTGTTTTTATACTCCAGTCGGCCAGACAATGGAAAGAGCAGACCTGTTCTACCCCCTGAAACGGCTTAAACCTGATCCAGGTTCGGGCCCACATGGGCCGAACCATACCGCAAACCGGACATTGTCCTTGAAACTGAGTTTGCGGCGGCATCAAGGGATGCGGTACCTTACACTCCATTGCCCGGGCAGCAGGGAGGAATACGGCCAGGGACAAAGGCGTTAAAGAAAGGATTTTCAAAAATTGGCGACGTTTAAGAGATCTCATTTCATATCCTTTCAAAAGTGTTCATAATAATTGAACTGACCATGATTGAAGGCTGTGATTGAAGGCTGTGATTGAAGGCAGTCTTGTTTTATACCACATCTGCCAGGGCTTGTTCCAGGTTCTCATACACGAAGGCATACCCGGCTGCCTGAATTTTTTTGGGCAGAATTTTCTTGCCTTTGAGCAGCAATTCTTCCCCCATCTGCCCCATCAAAAGCTTGATGACGACTCCTGGCATTGAAAAAAAAGTCGGGCGGTTCAGCACCTTTCCCAATGCCTCGGTGAACTGCTGGTTTGTTACAGGATGGGGTGAGGTGCCGTTAACCGGGCCTTCAATGCTGTCGTGTTCAATACAATGCAGTATAATACCAATCAAATCATTGATATGAATCCAGGACATCCATTGGGTCCCATCACCCATCCGCCCCCCTGCCCCCAGCTTAAACGGGCCCAGCATTTTGCCCAATGCCCCGCCGTTTCCAAGGACAATACCCGTGCGCAATAAACAGGTACGGATGCCAAGCGGCTGGGCCTGAAGGGCAAGCGTTTCCCATTGTCGGCAGATCTGGCTGGAAAAGCTGTCATCGCCAATTCCTGTTTCGTCAATGGGCTCGTTTGTTCTGCCGGTACCATAATACCCAATGGCTGAGCCGCTGATGAACACTCGGGGTTTTGGCGCTATCCTGGCAAAATATGCAATCAACTCTTGTGTTGTATCCAGACGACTGCGAAGGATCCGTTGTTTTTGGCCGTCGCTCCACCGTTTTTCCACAATCGGTTCACCGGCCAGGTTAATCACGGCATCAAATATCATCTCGTCGGTCAGGTCTGCCAGAGAACCAATCCCCTGGACAGGCGATTGGAGCGTTTCCGGATGTCGGCTCAACACCACCAGATGATGCTGAGCGTCCAGCAACCGGGAACAAAGGGCTGACCCGATAAATCCGGTGCCGCCGGTAATAAGTATATTCATTTTTTTTAAGCTCCGGGTTAAAGATTTCTCAGGTTATTTTTCCCACTAGGACAATCCAGCGGGTAATGGCAGCCAACAGGGCAACGGATAACAGGCCGCCGCACCAGAGCGCGGCAAACCAGAGCCATTGCCGGAGGGTATCAGTACGCGGTTTCATGAGAACTTTTGCCCCGAAATATCCAATAGCAATAACCGGTATAGGCAAGCACAACCGGCAACATGATCACCGCCCCCACCAGCAGGAGAGACTGTGATTCCGGTGCGGCCGCGGCCTGGTGCAAGGTCACCTGGTAGGGCACCAGCCAGGGCCAGGTACTGATGCCGATGCCGATGTAGTTCATCAGGAAAATCCCCTGAATCAGAAAGAACGGCCGGTATTCATTTTTGTGACGAAGATCGTGCCACACCATCCAGAACAGAATCATGCACGCGACCGGCATGACCCCGAGATAAAAGAAATTGGGCAGACTGAACCACAATGCCCGAATCCTCGGATCCATGATCGGCATGCAAAAACTGACCAGACCCATGAAAAAGGCCACATGCCAGAACAGGTATCCGGTGCATCTGCGGGCCCAGGCTTGGGTCACATCTTCGGTTTTCATGATCAGCCAGGCCGCCCCCAAAAGGGCATAGCCCGCCACCAGAGCAACCCCGGTCATGACACTGAAGGCATTGAGCCAGTCAAAGGCCCCGCCGCTAAACGATCTTCCGGTGACGCTGATCCCCTGGACAAACGCCCCCAGGATCATTCCCTGGGTCAGGGTGGCAACCAGTGATCCAACGTGAAAAACATAGCCCCAGCGCTTTTTAGACCGGGCGTGCGCCTTGAACCTGAATTCAAAGGATACCCCCCTTAGAATAAGCCCGAAAAGCATCAGAATGACAGGAATGTAGAACGCCGGCAGCAAAATGGCATAGGCCAGGGGAAAGGCGGCAAAAAGTCCACCGCCGCCCATCACAAGCCAGGTTTCATTCCCATCCCAAAACGGTGCCATGGATGACATCATGCGGTCCTGACATTTTTCAGACGGTGCAAAGGGAAACAGGATGCCGATACCCAGATCAAATCCGTCCAGCAACACATATAAAAAAATGGCAGTGCCGATCAACGCATACCAGACAAGGGGCAGATCAATGAATCCTTGAAAACTAAACATGGTCTCCTCCTGATGCCTTTACAGCATCCGAAACAATGGGGGGTTGTGTAATGCCATGACCGCCGTAGGGTGTTTCCGTTTCAGCAACCGGTCCTTTCAGAACAAGGCGGACAATATAATAAATCCCGGCCCCAAACACAAATCCATAAATAATAATAAAGGCAAGCAGCGAAAGAGCGACATGGATACCTGCCACCGGGGATATGGCCTCAGCGGTTAAAAGAGAATTAAACACGATATACGGCTGGCGGCCTATTTCCGTAACAAACCATCCTGTAAGGACCGCAACAAACCCGGCCGGCGTCATCAGCATGCACCATCCGTGAAACCACGGGGTGTCAAACAGACGTTTTTTCCAATACAGCAGAAGGGCAAACACACCGGTCAGAATCATTAGCATGCCCACCCCCACCATGATCCGAAACGACCAGAAAACAGACGCAACCGGCGGTCGACGGTCTTTTGGCCACTCTTTGAGGCCTTTGACCTCTCCGTCCAGGCTATGGGTGAGAATAAGACTGGACACTTTAGGGATTTCAATGGCAAACCGGGTGGTTTCCATATGTTCATCCGGCCAGCCGAACAATACCATCGGTGCACCCTGCTGGGTCTCCCACAACCCTTCCATGGCAGCCACCTTGACCGGCTGCTCCTTGAACGTGTTCTGGCCGTGAAGATCGCCGAACAACAGCTGAAGCGGTGCCACAAATACCGCCATGAGCATGGCCATGCCGAACATGACCCTTGCCTGGGGGATAAATTTTTTGCGCCACAGATAAAAGGCGCCGATCCCGCTCACGGCAAAGGCGGTTGTCAGGTATGTAGCGGTCACCATATGGATCATGCGATAGGGAAAAGAGGAATTAAAAATAATGGCCAGCCAGTTGGTGGGATAGTAAAGACCGTCATCGCCTATCAAAAATCCCTGGGGGGTCTGCATCCAGGAATTGGCTGCCAGGATCCAGAAGGCAGAAACCAGAGTTCCTGCGGCAACCATCGCCGTGGCAAAGAAATGCATTATAGGGCTGACGCGGTTCCACCCGAACAGCATGATTCCAAGAAAAGAGGCTTCCAGGAAAAAGGCGGTCAGTACTTCAAACCCCAGAAGGGGCCCCAGAACATTGCCGACCTTGTCTGAAAATACGGACCAGTTTGTGCCAAACTGGTAGGAGAGTACCACCCCGGAGACAACGCCCATACCGAATGTCACAGCAAATATTTTCACCCACATCTGGTAGACATCCCTGTAGATTTCATCGCCGGTTTTCAGCCATCGCCATTCCACCACAGCCAGCCAGCTTGCAAGCCCTATGGTAAACGCCGGAAATAGGATGTGAAACGATATGGTAAAGCCAAACTGAAGTCTTGCCAGCATGGCAGGGTCCAAATGAAGTGTCATGAGATTTTCCTTTTGCTTGACCGATTAACGCTTGACGTAAAACTGCATCATTTTATTCTTTTGGTTTCGCCGGTTGAATAGTTGATATCGTAAACACCCCTGTATCTATGGCCGGAATTAAAAGAATCTGATCCGGATCCATAGGCAACCATTATCCGGCTGGTCCCTTCAGGAACAATGGGGTTGTCCCATTTGTCTGTGCTGCCCAGGGCCCGGGAAAAACGAATCGTTGTGACCCCATCGACCTCCTCTCCAGCCGGGTTGAGCACATTATTTTCCCCCCCCAGCTTTTCATCCTGGGAATGGGCCCGACTCCGGACGCCATAGTGATCCTGGATCTCTACCTTGCCGTTTTTCACGGCACCAATGATAATATCAGCTCCCCGCATGGCGGATTCAGGATCAAACCCAATGGAAACCCATCCGGTTGTTTTGGCCGTCAGTCGTACATGGATCTGGTCCTTGTCAATGGACCAGGAAACTGTCATATCTTTTGCTTCAAGTGTATGCTGGTATTCCATTGCACCCGCATATGCGGGGAAGAGGACGCTGAGTGCTGCAGCGATCAAAACAAATTGTTTCATCATTTTCATCATAGGATTACTCCTTTATCCTTGAATTGCGGTTCACCACCAGAAAAGTTATTGAAACCAAAGGGCAAATTCCAAGTCATTATCATCATTCTCTTATAAGCTGTCAACACAAAAACAAGGAATGATTAAATTCTGGATTTTTCATATGACACCCGTTGCAATGGTTAATTTCCTTGACATGATATGGCCTTAAACGTATTTATGAAGAGCAAGCCTGGGAGAGTTGTTCTTTAGTTCAGCATGGAAAAAACCGTAAAAGAATAAGACATAAGGAATTCGGCCACAGGATTTACCTGCGCTATATTTAAAAAAATCAAATCAAATCAAAGGTGATAACATGACAGAAGTTATTTTTGAGTTTCTAAACAAAATCGGATTTGTTCATCCCTTACACCCCGCATTGACACATATTCCCATGGGAATGGTAATGGGTGCGGTCACGTTCAGGCTGGTATCTTTTTTACCCAGGTTAAAGGTTCTGGCCAGAACAGGGTATCATTGTATTATCCTTGGCCTTTTGGGCATGTTCCCGACAGCTTTTTCAGGATACCTGGACTGGCAGCATACCTTTGGCGGCAACTGGGATTTTTTGATCATTCTGAAAATGATTCTTGCGATTATTTTGACGGTTCTCCTGGCAACCATCGCCATTGTGGATGATCCTGAAAATCCCCGATTTGATAAAACGACACTTTTTTATTTTTTAACCCTCCTTCTGGCCATCGGCCTGGGATTCTCCGGTGGCGAACTAACCCATCAGCTCTTGCAAGCTGCCCTGCACGGATAGAAAAAAGGATGTAAAATTAATGGTTTTTTCATACAGCACCAATGCGTTTGTTGAACATTCTCTCGCCGAGGCGGTTAAATTGATTGCCCAGACAGGATTTCGTGGGGTGGAAATCATGTGTGACAGGCCCCATCTGTATCCCCCGGATGCGAACCACAAGGATCTTGAACGCTTCAAGCAATCGCTTACCGCGCTAAACTTAACGATTACGAACCTCAATTGTTTCACCCTTTTTGCCGTGGGCAATACCTGGCTTCCTTCCTGGATAGAGCCGGATGAATCAAGACGGCAGGAAAGAATTGACCATACACTCAACTGCCTGGATATCGCCCAATTTTTAGGAAGCCCGTGTATCTCGGTACCCCCCGGCGGGCCGCCGGTTGAAAGGGACCGGAAGGCATCATTGGCCCTTTTCCGCCAGGGGCTTGAGCAAGTGCTCCCCAAAGCCGAAAGCCTGGGGGTAAATATTCTCATTGAGCCGGAACCCGACCTTTTAATAGAAAACAGCCGCCAGATGAATTCGTTTATCAAAGAGTTTGCATCCCCAAACCTGGGGGTCAACTTTGATGTGGGTCATTTTTATTGTGTGGGTGAGGCACCGGAAGTCGCCCTTGAAACCCTGTTTGAAAAAATCGGTCATATCCACATTGAAGACATTGCGCCGACAAGAAAACATCACCATCTTATTCCCGGCCTTGGCGCCATAGACTATGACGCATTTTTTAAACGGCTCGAAGAGCTGAACTACAACAAAGATATTTGTCTTGAACTTTATACGTATACCCAGGCTCCTTGCGAAGCCGGTCTGAAAAGTATTGAGACATTAAAGCCTGTAATGGAAAAATACGGATTTTCGGTTTAATTATGAACGATAAAATAACGTCACCCAAAGACCATTCCCCCCGGACCGTCATCCCGCTCAAATTTGCTCAGTCCTATCATTACCCCGTCTGTTTTACCCGGGACGTGTTCAACATCAGCAATCCTCTCCTGATCAAGACCCTTGTGGTGAAAAACCAACTCCAGGCCAGAAAAATAGTGGTGATGATTGATGACGGGCTGACCCGCCGGAATCCCCGGCTTTTAAATGATGTTGCCCAATGGTTTGAACACCACAAGGATCTTGTTTGCCTGGCCTGCGAACCGGTTGTGTTTCCCGGCGGTGAACAGGTAAAAAACTCCTGGGACCATGTGCACCGGGCAACCAAGGCCATGGACGACGCTGAACTCGACCGGCACGGCGTGGTTATCGCTGTGGGCGGAGGCGCCCTGCTGGATATGGCCGGGTTCAGTGCTGCCATCTTCCACAGGGGGATACAGCTGGTCCGAATTCCCACGACAACCCTGGCCCAGAACGATGCCGGCATTGGGGTAAAAAACGGGATAAACCAGTATGGCAAAAAAAATTGTATCGGAACCTTTTTTCTGCCCATAGCGGTGATCAATGACTATGGTTTCTTAGCGACACTGTCTTTTGAACATTTTATCGGGGGCGTGGCCGAAGCCTTTAAGATTGCTTTGATACGCGACCGCTCCTTTTTCTTGTTTCTTGAGGAAAAAAGCGCGCGGCTCAAACAAAGGGACCCGGCGGCAATAGAAGAAACCATTGAAAGATGCGCCCGGCTTCACCTGGATCATATCGCCCACAGCGGCGACGCATTTGAAACAGGATCCTCACGGCCCCTGGATTATGGTCACTGGTCTGCCCATAAGATTGAAATGCTATCCGAATTTTCCATGGGGCACGGCCAGGCAGTTTCAGTCGGTATCGCCCTGGACTCTTATTATGCATGGCAGCTCTCCCTGATTTCCCGGGCCGAACTGGACCGTATCATCACAGCGCTGATAAATTGCGGACTCCCGATCTGGAGTCAATATCTTACGATCACGGACACTTCGGGCCGCCTTGAAATAGAAAACGGGCTCGAAGAGTTCCGGCAGCACCTGGGGGGCAGGTTGACGTTTACCATGCCCGATGGAATCGGACAGACATGTGAACGCCATGAAATGGACTTTGACATTGTCAGGCAAGGGATCGCTTTTCTTAAGAACGCCTTGGGTGATGCGGCCAAAAACAGCCGGATCACCGAAACGGTCAGGCAGACGTGAAGCTTGCCAGATAGTTGACCAGGCAATTTTTGCACAAATAGTATCGCCGGGTAATCGGATTGTATGAAAACCCGGTGATATCCATCTGTTTCAACCCCGCCTCAAAACAGGCCCGGTTGAGTTCGTCAGGCTTGATCAACGATGACCAGTCATGGGTCCCTTTGGGCAGAAGCCCCAGAACATATTCCGCACACACCACAGCCAGGAGAAACGACATCGGGTTTCGGTTGATGGTTGCAAAAATGACCATCCCCCCTGGATTCAGAACAGTTTTGCAGGCAGCAATGACCGATTCATAGCTTGGCACATGCTCCAGCAGTTCCATGCACAAAATGACGTCAAAACCCGTTTGGGTGAACCGGGTGATATGTTCGATGTCCGTGTCGATATAGCGGATATCAAGGCTTGATTGTTCCGCATGGGTCCGGGCAATGGCCGTCATGTGAGGTGATGCATCAATGCCGATGGTGACGGCAGCCTGCCTTGCAATCCTTTCGGTGAGTATCCCGCCACCGCAGCCCACATCCAGGACCCGTTTCCCCCTGAGATCTGTTTGCTGCATAATGTATTCAAGCCTTAAGGGATTGATATCATGAAGGGATTTCATCCTTCCATTTTCATCCCACCAGTCGGTTGCGAAATCGTTGAATTTTTCTATTTCACTCAAAGAGATATTGTGTGTCATCCGGTTCCTTGGGAATCCTTTGTCTATTGTTTTATTTCAGGCGCTTTAGTGAATAATTTCTTGAAGTTTTCACCTGATCCGTTTATACTTTTTGTCCATGCGTAATTATTACAGCATGCGTGATTATTACAATGGGTTCATCGGTACTTTGATGCAAACATTGTCTGTCTTTTATTTTTTACTAAAAGATCCGGTTATCTACAACAATAATCTTAAAGAATCAATGCATGGGCTTGCAGTTGTTCGACTGGATGAAAGTTAGTCTTCAAAACGGTATTTGATGTTTTGTTCTTCTTTTGATGGGGTGGCGATTGAAATATGTAATGTCTTTTTATGACACATTGGTTCCGGAAAAACTTCAATTCTTTTTTGCACTTTCACGGACCCATCATGGCGTGCTCGATATGATGGCACCTGTTTTTGCCGCCCTGATCTATCTGGGGCATTTCCCGGATCCGGGCATTGTCCTGGCAGGCGTTATCACTGTTTTTTCAGGATATACAGCGGTTTATGCACTCAATGATATTGTCGGATACAAGGACGATCGAAACAATATTCGGCCGGACGACAAAAAAGGAACTGATCTGGACTCAATCCTTATCCGGCATCCCCTTGCCCAGGGCGTGATCAGCCTGAAATCTGCTGCAGCATGGGCAGGGTTCTGGTCTGTTGCAGCTGTACTGGGCGCATATTATTTAAACCCGGTCTGTATTCTGATTTTTCTGGGTGGCGCACTGCTGGAAGCCATCTATTGCTATCTGTTGAAAATCACTTATCTCAGGATTGTCATCAACGGGTTTGTAAAATCGGCCGGCCCTGTTGCCGCTGTCTTTGCCGTGGACACAAGTCCCGATGCGCTTTTTTTATGCTTCATATTTGTTTTCTTTTTTCTGTGGGAAGCCGGGGGACAGAATA
Organism: Desulfoconvexum algidum; assembly: GCF_055382125.1. NCBI lineage: Bacteria > Pseudomonadati > Thermodesulfobacteriota > Desulfobacteria > Desulfobacterales > Desulfobacteraceae > Desulfoconvexum > Desulfoconvexum algidum. The sequence goes on from NZ_AP042394.1 coordinate 4,441,097, forward strand.
TCCCCAATGATTATACCGATATCGAAGAAGACCGGCAGATAAATGCAAAAACACTCCCGCTGGTGTTTGGGCGGGATATTGCAAGTTCCCTGATCATGGGACTTCTGGCTGCCGCTTTTATTGTCATGGCAGCCGTGTTCTTTATGTCTCCAGTTGATTTTAGTTGGTTTTCATATCTGGTTTTCGGGACAGGCTCTTTCTTTCTATTGATGCTGCCGGCACAAAAGCTTCGGAAAACCGGCGAAAATCAAGCAGCAATGAGTCTTTTCAACAAGGCAAGTTATTACCCGTTTTTTCTTTTGTGTGTGGTATTGATGAATTTATTTCTATAAAAAAGTATCGACCCGGATTTAAAATTACCAATTTCATTTAAATAAATTTAGAAGGCTTGCGGCGGTTGCGCGTCCGCTTGCAGCCGGGGGTTATAACAGCCATTCCTAAACCAAGCCCTCTTTGATTAATTTTCCCATACAAATACTATTTTCAAATTCTGATCTGAAATTCCATATCAACATCTCTAAAGTCTGTAAATAATTTTCAATAAAACAATTTTTGTGAAAATATAGTTGATACATAAAGACTCTGCCGAAATGTTTTTTATTGGAGACACACATTAACGGTTCAAAGCCTATCCAAATTTCAAAGACGTGTTGAAGCGCCTCTATTCCCCTACCAGTTTCTTCAATACTTTTATTCCCTCTTCATTCACTCCCAAACTTTGAATCTCACGTAAAAGCTGGGCCTTGGTCCCATTCTGTCCAGCATAACCATTGAGACGAGCAGCGGCCGTTGAATCCACAAGGTCTGCATGACGTGTATAAAACTTATCGAGTAAATGCTTCAAGGCAGAATGTTTTAAGAGATATTTCTGGTGATAATCTTCTGCAAGAGTGAACGCTTTCAAAGGCACAATGTCGGTCCGAACCGTCTTGCCGGCATTCTGTTCCAGGGCGTCCTTGCTTGCCATAGCTTCCCGGCGTTGTTCATCATTATGATAAAAGATTGCATTTTTATATTGGGTCATGCCCGTCTGCTGGGTGTAACTATGGCTTTTCCAAAAGATCTCTAATACCTGACGGTAGGTGATCTCTTTTGGGTCAAAGTCCACCTGAACGGTTTCAGTATGGTCACCGATACTTCTATAGGTTGGCGAATCCGTGTTTCCTCCGGCATAGCCCACTCGGGTTCTGATTACGCCTTCGATAATCCCAAACTGGGATTCAATACCCCAGAATCACCCTAATCCAAAAGAGGCTGTATCAAAAACCTTTGGCAGATTCTGGTCGATGGGCGGCAGGGCTTTTGCCATAATGTCTCTATCAGTTCCTGGGTCATTCGTGGCCTGAGCATCGACAGCAAGGCCTGGGAACACCATGAGCAAGGCAAGTATTAGATATTGTAAGGGGTTTGCAATAAGTTTATATTTCATTTTTCTGTATCCTTATCGGGTTGAATTAATTAAAGATAAGCACGGATTGGATAAGGGACAATGGTGGCGCATAAACACAATATAAACTTTTGACCAAACCAATGAATACAGATCTGTAGAGGGGACTCGGTAGATATATTGGAGTTGCGGGTATTTATTTTAGGTAGGTCATTTTTTTGTTTGGTTCAAGTCTACTTCCGCCAGTGTTCCCACATGGCAATTTCTTCATCACTGACACTTGTTTGGAAAGCATCGCTGATGTTAAGACAGCAGTTACCGCATTGTATGCATTTGAAGTTTTTAGGGGGCATGTTGGTCCTTATATTTATGGATTATCTGAACGCTCTCCTATCGGAACGGTAATTTCAATTTTTGTCCCATCACCGGACTTAGAATCGATTTTAAATTGTCCGTTTAAAATCTTGATTCTTTCGATAATACTGAACAGTCCGAAACTTGATTTTGAATTATTTTTTATTATTGAACTATCAAACCCAATACCGTTATCTCCAAAATTAATGTGTAAAAATTCATTCTCCATTGAAATTTCAAGGATAACTTCATTTGATTTTGAATGCTTTATCATGTTAACGAAAAGTTCTCTGACTGATCTATAAAGTATCGTTTGTAAAGAATCATTCAAATTCAAAGGTTTATCTATTTTATTGGAAAAATCAATCTGTATTCCATGTTCGGATCTAACTTCTAAAACCAAATCCTCCAGTGCTTCTTCTAAACTAAGAAAACGTAAGGTTGGAGAACTGATTTTAGCTGTCATTGACCGCACTTCTTCTAACGCCTGCCCAAATATTTGTTGCACCTCGAAAAATTGTTTATCCTCTTGTAATAATTTATCATCAATTACATTTTTAAACTTAGAAATCCCAAAACCAAGTGTTTGGACTACTGTATCATGTAGGTCTTCAGCAATTATTCTGCGTTCTCTTTCTTCAATGGAAACAAGTTCTGTTAACGTGGATTGTAATTGTTTGATGTACTGTTTTTCTTTTGCCCTTAATCTTTCGGATTCAAAGTAGCGCTGTTCAGCCAAGAAAATTTGCTCATTCAAATAACTTAAAATTTCATTTTTAAGTTTTGTACTTTTGAAAACATTTAAAAGCCTGTTTTGATTTTCCCATTTGAAAAGGACTCTACCACAGGGCGCATCAAAAATATCATCCTTATGTAATAGAATCCTCCCATCAACTGCTAAGTCTTCAACAAGTATCTCCATTCAATCTTGACACTGCAGAAAGGAGCGAGAAAACCAACACGTCGCCTTGAGACACCAAGTAAGACCCAAACCGAAGTCCTATCGGCTTTTGGCCGCCTGATTGATGAGGGTGGGGTCTTACAGGTAATGGATCGATAAAGCCCCGCCAATTAAGGTGATGGGCGCCACATGCCTTCTGATCCACGAAACTCCTGTTTCAAAATGAATTGCGACCCATGAACGCCATCTGTTATTACAGCTGAAATGTACAATATAGAATTATGACACCAACCCCTTTTCTGCCTGGGCCTGAATAGCCGTAATTGCAACGGTATTTACAATATCTGTTACAACACAACCACGGCTAAGATCGTTGACAGGTTTATTAAGGCCCTGCATAATCGGACCTATCGCAACTGCCCCTGCAGAACGTTGAACTGCTTTGTAAGTATTGTTGCCTGTATTAAGATCTGGAAATATAAAAACTGTCGCCCTGCCAGCGACTTTGCTGTCCGGCATTTTAGTTGCGGCAACCGTAGGATCCACAGCCGCGTCATACTGGATTGGCCCTTCAAGAAGTAACTCAGGTGCCAGTCGGTGGGCAATCTCTGTCGCTCGTTTAACTTTATCAACCTCCTCACCTATCCCAGATGAACCGGAAGAGTATGAAAGCATTGCCACAAAAGGCTTTATACCAAACAGCACTGCAGTCTTTGATGATTCTATTGCTATTTCTGCCAGTTGCTCCGCAGTAGGTCTGGGATTAACTGCACAATCACCATAGGCAAGGACCCTGTCTTCAAGACACATAAAAAACACCGAAGACATGATGGTACTTCCAGGTTTTGTTTTTACGAATTCCAGAGATGGCCTCACCGTGTTCAGGGTTGAATGGGCCGCTCCAGACACCATGCCGTCGGCGTGTCCTTTGTAAACCATCATAGTTCCAAAATAATTGACCGCAGACATCACATCACGCGCATTGTCTGGAGTAATTCCTTTATGCTTTCTTAACTCAAAATAGGTTTCAGCATAGTCATCAAAAAAATCAGATTTCACAGGATCAATAATTTTAACACCACTTAGAGCCAGACCAAGTGTCACAATCTTGCTTTTAATAGTCTGGACGTTGCCAAGCAGAATAATCTCCACCACATCCCGGTGAATGAGTATTTCGGCTGCTCGCAAGATTCGCTCGTCCTCGCCTTCGGGCAACACGATGGTCTGCTTATGTTCACGAGCCCGTTTTATAAGACCGAATTCAAACATTTTCGGCGTCATGACCAGCATGCTGTAGCCGACAATTTTATTCCTTAACTCTGAGGTATCCACATGGGATTCAAACAACCCCAGTCCAAATGCGATTTTAAGAACTGAATTTGGGGTGATTGTGTTGTGAATAGCCTTTATTTGCAAAGCAGTAGTAAATGTATCAGTCTCAACTTTAATAATTGGCACAAGATCATCCATCCCCTTAAGAAGATTGCGCAGAATCTTATCGGGTTTCAAATAACCTGTGAGAACCATGCCACCGATATTGGGCATATTGGACGACCGATACGCAGCGAGCATGCCGAGAATAATATCGATCCTGTCAATCGACGTAATGATGAGATTATCATTTGCAAGTCTTGGTAATAAATTTCTCAAATTCATTGCGGCAATAACAAAACGGGACACCGGTCTGTTGAGCTGCTCTTTGCCATAGATAATTTTTGCATCAAGCGCTTTGACAATCTCTGCCATTGTCGGTCGATCAAGTGTCTCTTCGAAAGGAATTGAATAAATATGTTCTATCTTCTGTTGGAGTTTTTCTCTCAGCGACTGTAACATTTCCTGCTGCAGGGGAGTTGGGGTTCTATTGACAATGATCGACAGTATATTTGACCCCTTTTCCTCGAAAGACTCGATGGCAAACCGACACGACTTGACCACTCCCTCAATAGATCCCTCATGAGCATTGGCAATCATCAAAACCGGACAACCAAGATTGTTGGCAATTTCTACATTGAGCTCAAATTCAAACGCTGACGAATCACTCTGGAAATCTGTCCCCAGACAGAGAACGAAATCATATTCGTTTTCAAGCGCTTTATAGCTTTCCAGTACACCTTCGAGAAGCTTGTCATACTGTTTGTCAGCGACGAGTGTCCTCGCTTCTTCAAACGTGTATGCATACATCTGGCGGTAAGGAATATCAAGATTGTAGTAGGTTGATATCAAATGAATAATATCGTCCTTTCCATCCACATCATGTTTCATGTTCACTATCGGTCGAAAAATAGCAACCCGCCCCAAGTTTCGAACAAGAAATTCCATCACTCCCAAAGCAACCAATGATATGCCGCTTTTGGGTTCTAACGCTGTGATATAAAGATTTTTCGACATTATATTTTTCCTCTGAGTCAGGCAAGATATTCATTTCCACCACAGACCGAATCGCTCCGTTACCGCCTGCCATCCATAGACCGAGCCATTTCACTCTGGTCCCATGGACGAATGGAATTCGTAAATTCCACATGAAAGACCCTGTCACATTATTTTTTTGACAACAGCCCCGATGGTACACCAATTATGAAAATCCAGCCACAAAATATTAAATGCCTGTTTAACTAAAAGCAAATGAATCATATCTGAGGCGTTTCTGATGTTTCTCTCAAGTAAAAATATAGTCTTCATTTGGTGTCAGGATTTTTTTCAGAATGTAAAGTTTGATATCATGTCTATTAAAATTTATTGAATGAAACCACTTGGAAAATGGAATAAAACAAAGACTTTTTTATGCCATGGGAATCCTATTGAATACCCTTGATAAACAATATTTTGCGAAAAACCAAGAAAAAATTAATATATAGATACGGCAACAATCATTATAGTTTTGTATCATTGTTGAGGCAAAAAAAAGAAGCCTTGTCTTGGGATCGTTCGAAGGAAAACCACCGCGCAGCGGTCTATCTCAATTTCATATATAGCTTTTCTATTCATTTTTATTTTATTTTCGGAATATAGCAAGACGACAAGCCATCTGGAATACATTGAGCTAATTTATTCAATTGTTATATTACGATGGCCTTTTTATTGCTTTATTATTGTCGGTTATAAAAAAAGGATATGTATATTAAGTAATATTTTATAAAAAATTATTAAAGGGAGAATCCTAGACAAAGGCTTAAATTGACAAAAAATAAAATTCATTTTTTTATATATCCGTGTAAATAAAACAAATCATTTTTAATGGAGGTGCAATCATGCTCCCAGTATTTCAATTACTTCTTGTTTTGGCGTGTCTTTACTTTGGCGCGCGACGGGGCGGTGTCGCCCTTGGTGTTATCTCCGGCATCGGTCTTGCTATTCTGGTGTTCGTTTTCCAGATGCAGCCGGGCTCCCCCCCCACCACAGTAATCTATATCATCATTGCCGCTGTCACCACAGCGGGTATCCTGCAGGCCGCCGGAGGAATGGATTATCTCATTCAAATCGCTGAACGCTTTCTGCGTAAGCATCCTACAAGGATTACCTTCTTTGCACCGTATTGTACTTTTTTTTTGACGGTACTCTGCGGTACTGGACATGTAGTCTATACTCTGATGCCGATCATTGCCGACATTTCGTTGAAAAACGGTATCAGGCCGGAACGACCGGTGGCGGTTTCTTCTATTGCGTCTCAGGTGGGCATCACCTGTTCTCCCATTGCTGCGGCGGTAGTTGCATTCGTCACAATGTCTAACAGCAACAACACCGGTGTATCCATTTTACAGGTGCTTGCTGTCACCTGGCCGGCCTGCATAATCGGCATCTTCCTCGCTGCCCTGTATTCAAGCCGACGGGGCAAAGATCTTGTTGATGATCCACAATACCAGGAACGATTGGCCGATCCCGACATCAAGGAATACATGTTCGGTGAAACCATTACCTCCTTGAATAAGACACTTCCAAAATCGGCAAAGTTGTCCGTCTTCCTCTTCTCTTGTGCATTGATTCTCATTGGTTTGTTCGCAATCTTTCCAGGCCTGCTGCCAACATTTGGAGAACCAGCCAAAACCATCAAAATGAGCCTTGTTATTCAGATAGTGATGCTCCTCATCGGTGGTCTGATCCTGCTCATCTGTCGGGTCAAACCAACCGATGTCGTGCAGGGTACGGTCTTCCAGGCAGGTATGGTCGCTGTTGTCGCCATTTATGGTATTGCGTGGCTGTCTGATACTTACTTTGGTACCTATATCAGCGCGATGAAGGAATCAATCAATGTGATGGTGCAGGCAGCTCCCTGGGCGTTTGCCTTCGCACTGTTCGGTGTATCCGTCCTGATTAATACCCAGGGTGGCACAGTGCTCGCCGTCATGCCCCTCGGTTTTTCCCTCGGGATCCCTGTGGCAGTACTTGTAGGGATTTTACCGTCGGTCTACGGGTACTTCTTTATCCCCAACTATCCAAGTGATATCGCTTCGATGAACTTTGACCGGTCCGGCACCACCAAGATAGGTAAGTACCTCCTGAACCATAGTTTCATGTTGCCCGGCCTGATTTCAGTGGTCACATCCTGCATAATCGGTTATTTCTGGGCACAGGTGATTATCTAAAATCCTCGACAGACAATGCTCACAAACCTCAAGCTCGGCCCCTTTCAAAAAGGGGCCGTTTCCCCTGCAAATTTTTTTTCAACACCTTTTGATAGCAAAATAAGGCCGGGGCCGGGGCACTCTGTCCTGGCACCGAGGGCCAGGGTTTCTACGTTAGACTAAAGGAGGTCTATCTCAAATGCTTGACTTTCAGCCTGGTTCCCCGCAGCATCCACAGCTCGAACTTTATATTGACGAGTACCCTTCTTTTGATCCTCGTTCAAAATATCATCATAATGGAATGCTTGCTGAGTGATCTGGGGAACATGGGGGACCCTACCGATCACATCCCCATGACAAAGTACCTCATAACGTTCGATTGGTTCGGCACCTGCGTAAGAGGTCTGCCAACTAACACGGACTGCGCAGCGGTTCAGACCCGGCATGGCCGAATCCTCTTCAATCCCCACATTTCGAGGCGCAGTGAGCCCGGTTGCTTTCCGTTGAAAGTAAGCATTCGCCGAATCCTTGCCTGCGGAAGTAACCATCTTCTCAATCCGGTTCATTTCACCTGCTTCCAGGATTTCCGCGAGCTGAGCTGCTGACAGATTCTGCTCAAGCTGGCATTTTCCAGCCTTATCATCAATATGGCCAATACCGACAATGAGTGTGCTAATGCCTTCAATAGAAAGTGCGTATCGGATGAGATCTCTACTTGGTATCTCCTCGGAACCAACATCGTGGTATACATCCTCCGGATTATTAGAGAACCTGACCTCCTTGTGATAATATGAAGCATCCGCAAAGACCTTCATACCGATTACCCCCATATCAGCAGCTTTAGCAACGGCGATGGCATTATGACGATGCCCCATATATTTGCAATCACTGGGGTTAATAGTGACCAAAAGAGTGTCGAGAATCCGGTGATTGTCTCTTTGGATGGCATATATGTGTGCTGCTGTGTTCCAATGACCGGATATGCCGATATGTTTAATCAGCTTTTCTTTTTTAGGATTACAGCCTGTCCGGTTGGTGCCTTCCCGCAGATCCAGCATCGCAACCAGAGATCCGATCCAGGGTCGATCCGGACTTGGCTCATCAAATCCCTCAAACAGCATGTCAACCTCATCTTTTGTGTTAATATTGTGAAACTGAATACAGTCCAGATATGCCCCTTCAGGGTATCCCCCCTGACCATCCCCAAATAATAGACTCAAAGAGCGGCGGACATCATCAATCGACGTTGAAACACCAAAATTATCCAGCATACCCTCACTGAAATCTGAACGAAAGCGTTCGCCATCCGGGCGTCTTGCAGAACGGATATGGGTTTTACTGGAGATAAACAACTGTTCACGAGCGGTGTGGTTGTAGTCTTCTACTGAAGGGGACAACCTCAGACGGCGAAAGGCTTCACCAAAATTTTTCTGACTCGGTCCATAGATATTCGATGTGTCTATATAGTTAATGCCCAGTTGATAAGCTTTTTCGATGATAGCAATTGGATCCACACCTTCTGCGGGCCACTGGATAGAGGCCTGGCCTCCGAGACCCATCGTGGTTACCTGTCTCCCGGTCCGTCCCAACCTGCGTGTGATAAGTTGCCTCATAATCTTTCTCCTTAATTTTATTTCCAATCACCACCACCTGTACCATCTTCTCCTTTTAGATATCTATCTGAATGCTTTTACCACCCCTCGATATGCGTTGACATAAAGGTGAACGCTCTATTTAAAAATCATCTTCCATTTCCATCAAATTTTTGAATCCCCTTAATCCCTTTTATAGCGCCCCATAAGACGGTTCATTCCGATAAGATATGGCTCTGCCTTTTCCAGAAACTGCCACAGGGTTAGTCCTGGTGCCAGTGTCATTGTCTTCTCCAGTGCCAGTACCCAGAAATAATAATTGTGAAGGCCGTGCCCATTAGGCGGCATTGGACCGTTGTAGCCATTTTTTCCAAAATCGGTAATGCCGTTGGTATACAAATGGGTGTCTTCATCCAGATGCGTCACATCTCCGGGAATATTATACAGCACCCAATGAACAAAACCATAGGTGCCTCTGCTGCTTACCAGCGGGGCATCCGGATCGTGACAGATAACGGCAAAGGTCTTTGTTCCTCCAGGCGGGTTTTCCCATGACAACGCCGGGGAAACATCTTCTCCTTCACCGGTAAACTTGGACGGTATCAGAGTATCTTGTTCAAACGCATCGCTTTTTAACTGCATTTTTGTTGGTGCAAAACCCATGATGGTATCTCCTTTTTTTCTGGTTTCTAAATTACGTAATTATAGGTCAGGGTACTGCTGATCGTTTTTCCTGTCAACGGCATCACCTGTAGATCGTCAAGACACGCCTGCTTCTTTTGTCTTATAAAAAAAATCTTTTTTTTACATTTCGTGTGCATGCCATTATATGAATATGTTTTTTTTGATGCTTGTAAATATAATCGTTTAAAAATTTAAAATTAATGTTTAGCTCACAAACTTTGTCTTTGTGAAATTACGGTATAGTATAGACTGGAATTTGAAAAAATGCCGTTTGATGCTATCTCAAATTCATATCATTTAGGAAAAAACAACAAATAATTGAACTACCGTTGAACCAAACTCAGTACTGGGCCTTTCAATAATAAACTTAAATAAATCCGGTCAGTTTCTTTAAACGCAACTAGGATTTCATAACAATATTTTAAAGGACTTGTAAAGATAATTCAAAAATTCAAATCACTGAAAATATAATTAATTCGAAAAAGATCTCCCGAAATAACCTTATATTGGAGATCCTCTTGATTTTTGTTCAGATCCCGGGAAGAAATTTTTTAGAATCTGCTAAAATGTAATCTATATATCGGCCAGGGTCAACTGGTTGCCCGGGCTGTAAAGGTGCTGTGGCTGCCAGGGTGCCGACAATTGTTTTCCCCCGGCATAGAGTTCCCGCTCAAGATAGCAAATGCTCCGGCTGAATTCAGGGTATTCCATGTATAGCGGCATCATGGTGGTGCCCAATTTTTTTTACTCTTCCCAAAACGTGAAGCACCAGTGCTTGTCACCTATGGGTAGGAAAATAGAATCTGATAATAGACAGGATGATCACTTTTGACTGCCTTCCAACTTTCCAATTCGAGTTAAATGTATACCAGCGTTATAGTGAGTCACGATGATAATCATTTTCCATGATATTAGGGTAATAACTTTGCTTGTGTTTTTTCCACACATCTTTTAGAGACTTAAAAGTCTATAAAGATTTGCAGAAATTTTGAGGATGCATACTCATATGTGCTGATCTGGGTTCTCTCGTATAATTAATGATAGTTATTGCCTATCATTAAATTATTATTATCACCCCATTGAAATTTTATTTGGCATGACTAACTTATGTTCAAATGCCAGACAAGGCTAAATCCAAACCCAAAAAGGTGACAAAATGACAAATCATAAAGTTGAAAATTATATCGAAAGTGACAAAGAAAGAAATGAAGGCCATGTGGACACCAGAAACAGCAACTTTGAATGTGATAATCCCGACACACACTTGGGATGTGATCCTGGAATTGATGTGGCTGGATAACATACAGTTCAGATAAAAATGGAAAGCAGAGCCTCTTTGAGGCTCTGCCAATCATCAAGAATAACAAACGATTTAGGGGGTGCAAGATGATAGAAATTATAGCAGTATTAACAGCAATGACGGTTTTAGCGATCGGATATTCTGTAAGCAGAAAAGCTAAAACAAAGGTTGTCTGCAAGGTTTGGGTGCAGGAAAACCGATCAACTGACTGGGTTTGCGTTGATAGATTAAAATGATTTTCTACTGTGAACACACCTTTATCCGCACAATGCTGATCTTTTGGAGAATGCTCCTTTCCTCTCCTGACACCAGCAAAATCAACACCAATGATGGAAACTGCTCACTTGCCCTGTGACTTTTAAGTCAACGCTTGCTGTATAATTTTCACATTACTGCTTATACCCTATCATCCTGAGAAAACCTTTTCTCTTTTCAATATCTTCCTCGGTTTCAATACCCTTTGATGAAAACCCGTCAATCACCCCCAGGATTCCCCTGCCCAAATCGGTCTCGGCCAAGATGACTTCCACAGGATTGGCAGTTGCGCAATGGATCCTGGCAACTTCGGGCACATTTTTTATGGTGTTGAGAATATTAATAGGGAACATGTCTTTCATAAATATAATAAAAGAATGGCCGGCAGAAAGTGCATAAGCATTTTTTTTAGCCAACTCAATCATTTCTTCATCGGTTCCGCTGTATCGAACCAGGCATTCCATGGATGCTTCACAGAATGCCACCCCGAATTTCGCATTGGGCACGGTACATACAATGGCTTCATGGATATCTTCCACGGTTTTAATAAAATGAGAATGACCGAGAATGAAATTCAGTTCATCCGGATTTTCAATTGTTATTGTTTTAAGTTCCATTTTATCCTCCAAATATTAGTTAATTAAAGAGACGTGTTGACAGGTTTCAATATAATAATATTTATCAGGAAAAACAATCAGGAGCTAATGTTTTCTTGTCATCCCTGAGCAAGATTCTGAAGAAGAGCCCGAAAAAAAGATCAGCCAGGAAAACCTTATTTTTAAATAACTTCTGGGTTTTGATCAATTTATGATATATTAAATTTTTCTATTTAACCAATTACAGAGAGAAAGAATGGACAATACAAATATTACAAGTCCGATAATTCCACCAATGCTGAGTGATCCAAATCTGAAATCCTATTATTGCCCACATTGCAATAGATTCCTTTTCAAAGGGAATGTTAAAAAATTAAATATGGTCTGTCATTATTGTCAGAAAATGATAAGTGCTGATGAAAAAGATCTGATGAAGCCTGAAACTGAATAAAAAGAGTTATGCTCGGATCATCGTTGTTGTCATTCAAACAAATCTCTCTTGTTCATCATTGGATTTAAAAATATGACAATTGCGCTTTCAAAGCAAAATATGACAACAATCAAAAATCATTTTTAGGACGAATATGAAGATGTTGCCATGTGGGAAAAAAAAGGACGGTCTGATATTCTGGAGAGGGTTCATCCAATACCCCTTGGCGAAGATCATTATATTTATTTAATGCCGTCTTTGTTCTTTTTGATAGTTTTGAGAATAGTAGCTTTCACTGATTTCTGAGACTTAGTCTTCTTTTTGGGCCTTTTGGGTGTTAAATTTGTTGGCGACTCTAGTTTAGGTACAATATCCAGTGCGTCTTCAACTGTATAATCAACCTTTTCAAACATCCCAATCAAATCATTGATTTGTTTTGAAAGTTTCTTACTTTTCTTGACAAAAGGAACTTCCTATTTTATTAAATGGTCTGACGTCTTACCATCTGAATTAAGATGTCATAGAGTCTATTGCTGAAAATATTTGCTTGATTTCTAATCTTTATGCAATTGATATGTTCAAACCAAACGACAAAAAGGAAGAACAGATGAAGACTTTGACTAAAAAAGAGCTGTTACCGATCCCCATACTGATTCTTATTAGTGGGGCCATGTTCTCTTCTCATTTCGGAGTGGGGGACCTTATTTTTCCCCCAATTCTGGGTAGGGATTCGGGAACCCATTGGTTTACCGCATCTATCGGTTATGCCTTAATCAACAGTATCGGTGTATGGCTGGCCTATCTTGCTTGCGCCCAGCAGAATCAGTCCTTAAGCGGGATTGCTACAAAAACCCTGGGTAATTTTTTTGGAAAAATCTACACGGCCATTCCGGTGCTGATAACGGTTTTTTTTATTCTCCCCCGGGTAGCCTCCGCAACTCATGAAATGGCGGTTCTTCCCCTGTTTCCATCCGTTCCACTTTGGGTGTCGCTGGCTGTTTTTTTTCTTTTAAGTTTTTATATCGCCTTCACCAGAGCAACGGTGATGGACAAGCTGGGTCGATTTCTTGCGCCGGCACTTATTGTCTTTGTTGTTATTATGGTCATTAAAGGGGTGGCAAGTCCACTTTCGACACCTGCCATTTCTGGTTCCGAAACACCTTTAAAAGACGGGATGCTCAATGCGTACAACACGATGAACGCTATTGCAGCACTCCTTTTTGGGGGCTGGATACTTCATGAGCTGAAAATAAGAAACATTTCCGGCGCTCGTAACAGGGGCATTAATCTTAATATCATTGGAATCAGCACGGCTTTGTTGCTTAGTATAACCTCCACCGCATTGGTTTACCTTGGCAAATCGTCGGGCCCGGCATTCATGGATGCCTCAATCGGCGTATTGTCGACAGAAATAGCAAAAGGATTGCTGGGACAGGCAGGACTCATCGGTTTTGCCATCATCATGGCCCTTAGTTGCCTCAGCACTTCCGCCGCCATATCTTCAATGGCAGGTGATATGTTTGCGGAAATGAGCAGCGAAAAGCTCAAGTATCGCTGGATCGTAATCACGGCCACCCTTGCCGGCTTTATCATTGGTCTGGTCGGACTCAGCAAAATTGTAAAGTTTACAATACCGTGGCTTGTACTCCTCTATCCGTCAATAATTGTCATAATTATAACCGCCCTTTACAGTAAATTTGACAAGATCCGTATCCCTGTCATAGCCGGTGTGATCGCTGCACTGATTTTTGGGTTTGGGGACATGTTGAGTTTCTACGGAATAACGGACAATCCCATTTCTAGCTTTTCAGCTTCCTGTCCCTTCGGAAGCCAGGGGATTGGCTGGATAATTCCAACCTTCATTGTGATTGCCCTCATCTGGTTATTAACCCGGGTTTTTCCTCAGCTTAATCAACAAAATGGAAAAGAAGCATGAAAAAATTAGTCGAGTCATTTGTTTCACCAAAAATTGAACACGGCTTATTTTCGGGATGCCAGGTATTGGTTGCCCATAAAGGGGAAACCCTTGTGAATATTTCCAAAGGATTCATGCTTGACCATTCTGAAGAACCGGTCGAGAAAGTGACTTCCCGGACGCTGTTCAATATTGAGTCCATCACAAAGGTAATGGTGACATTGCCCCTGACGTTCCACTTGCTTGAAAAAGGAAGGTTAAGCCTTGAAAATAAGCTTGTTGATTATCTTCCGGAATTTGGAACCGATAAATCCAAAACAAAGGTAACCATCAGGGATATGCTCAATTTTACCGCAGGTATCCCCCTTGACGATCCGCCCGGTTGCGAAAAAGCCGCATTTGAAAAAAATATGGAAAAGGCTTGGGAACTGCACTATACCCAGAAGCTGTTTGCACAACCCGGAACCAGGGTTTTTTACAGCGATGTTTCCTGCAGAATTCTGGGAAAACTTCTTGAACAAATCATTGGGAAGAATCTTGGGACAGCGGCCAGGGACTTAATCTTCGAGCCGTTGAACATGAACGACACGATGTTCAGGCCGCCTAACCAAAGCAGGTGTGCGGCTACGGGAATCTCGGATAGTGATCGGTATCTTCGGGGAAGTCTTTGCCAGGACCTGGAACACTACATGGGAGAAGTCCTTGGCTCAGATGGTATATTTACGACTGCGGATGATATGCTTAAATTCTCCCTCATGTTGCTAAATCAAGGTGTTTTCAACGGCAACTCTGTCTTCGGAAAGCAAACCATTGAAAAAATGATCGGGGCCGTCACCAATAAAGCGTTATACGAAACACCAACCTCCTACCTGCATTACATTTTAAGCGGACCGAAGGTGTGGTTCTGGGAATATGCGAATGTGCCCTATTCATTCTTTGGCGATCTTGTTTCCAATAAGGCTATTGGTAAAATGGGAGGGGCGGGAACATTTCTTCTGATAGATCCCGCTTTAGATTTGGTTGTGGTCTATTTGACAAATTACGGACAACCTGAGAATACGCTTGAAGGTGAAGCGTCCTGGACAAAGTTTCAGAATGAAATCAATATGCCGGGGCTTTGTAACCTGGTAATCGGAAACCTTCCACGCTAATCAAGAACGGAGGATTAATGGCATTTGAAGTTATAAAAAGAAACAAGGCATCCGAAATGGTTGCCGAACAGATCATCAAACAGATTAATTCAGGCAAACTGCCGCCGGGCAGTCAGCTTCCGTCCCAGCGGGAACTATCCGAGCTTCTGGGAGTTGGACGATCTTCGGTGCGTGAAGCCGTGAATGCCTTGGCCGTGATTGGCTACCTGAAAGTACAACAGGGGAAAGGAACCTTCATTCAAATCCCGGTTCCTGAAAAAGATCCATCTTTCCCCAAATTGAATTCAGCTCTCAATGCGAGTAGTTTACTGGATTTGAAAGAGGTTCAGGTTTCATTGGAATGCCGATCCGCCGAGTTGGCTACTGAAAGAGCAGATAAAAAACAAGTTCAGCGTTTAAAAGCGGCCTTAGAAAAGATGAGGCTCTGTAAAGATGATTACCCGGCGTTTATCCTGGCTGATCGAGAGTTTCACACAATCCTGGCCAAAGCTACTGAAAATTTCGTTTTAATTGAAATGATTAATCTTGTCATCGTTAGTGTCGACAATCACTATGCCGCTTTTGACACGGATCGTCTGTCAGCCGGTTTTATTAATGAGACCATTCGATCATTTGAAGAAGTTTTGAAATCGATTAAACAAAAAGACAAAGCCGGAGCTTCCAATTGGATGAGTTATCACATAAATCTTGTCCTTGAGGAGTTCAAAAATATTATCAAATCATAAAATATAATCCTCACAACGATAAAAGTGATATATCTATCACACGCCACAGGATAGTTGCGCTTCAAAAAATATAGTGACGGCCAAATACTCCCTTGCCTAGGCAAGGGAGTACGGGAGGATTTCCAATCTTCAGAACAGATAGCAGGTTTCAACTTTCTCTAAAGTTCTTGATGCAAGAACATTTCTTACCGAGGCAGATCAAAGGCTTAAACGGGTCCCGGCTCCTGCCCAGGAAACGTCCGGGGCTTTTACAGCTATGGCTGCCGCAGACTTGAAACCTGTGCAATGCCCGGGCCTCCAGCGAGTAACCTTGAATCGAGACACCAAAGCGTCAACCACCCTTTGGATAAATTCATCCGAGCTGTCTCCAATGTGCATCCCACCGGCCACGGTGTGAAATTGCCGGGTATCAAAGTGCTGGGAAATTGTTTCTAAAATATTGACGACACCGGCATGGGCGCAGCCCAGGAGCACGCTTAATCCCTTATTCCCTTTGACAACCAAAGAAATATCATCGCTGAAGGGCATCGATGATAGAGCAGATATCAATGTCTCGATCAATCTGTTTTGCTAACCATAATGTGCCAAACTCTTCAGCCCTCAGTATTTTTAATTCCTGAGATTGGCCTTTGGCAAGGCTGGCAACACGATCTGGTGAGCCGATATAAGTTTGTGAAATAACTTTTGGCGTCCCGTTGATCCGGGCGATCTCCCGGACATACAGGTAGGGTCTTACGGAGAAGAAAACTGAAAACGCCTGTCAATAAAGGGGAAACGCCACGCGAGTTTGGTCTACGAAACTCCTGTAAAAATGATCTTTATGATGTGGGCAAACCTGATATTGTTCCGAGTGGTGTCGCGGAATTAGCCCGTCTGCATGGGTTGGGATATGCCTATATAAAGCCCTGATAGTTGATTGTCAGCCATTGCATAGGTTGCGACACAACACCATGAATAGGTTAGGGTTTGGATCACTGTTTATTTTTCGATTCTCGTTTTACCAGCAGCAGGGTATTGCATGTCACGGAAAGACTGCTTAAAAGCATGGCAGTTGCCGCAATGATGGGATTTAATAGTCCGCTGGCTGCCACCGGGATGCTGATGATGTTATAAACCAGCGCAAATATGAGATTTTGCCTGACTTTACGATTCACGCGTTTTGCAAGGGTTATAAAATCGATAAGCTGGACCGGGGTCTCCTGCATGAGGGTAATGGCGGCAACACCTTCGGCCGGGTTGAGACCTGAATGAACGGCCATGGCAATATCTGATTGGGCCATTGCAGGGGCATCGTTTACGCCGTCACCCACCATGGCAACTTTTTTGCCGGTTTGTTTAAGCGCCTTGATAAATTCGGCTTTTTCATGGGGCAGAAATCCACCATGGGTATTCGCCTCCGGTATCTCAACGAAGGTTCCGGCGGCCAGGGTGGTTTTTTTTGCATCTCCTGAAATCAAAAAACAGGCAAGTCCCATTTTATCAAGATCTGCGACAAGAGAGGTTACACCTGGTTTCATTGAATCCCCCAGATGGACAGCCGCTACAATGATATCATTTGCAGATAAAAAAACCGTTGATATGATCTGGGCCCCTTGTCTGGAAGGGGATATAAAAGAGGGGACTGAACGGTTGATTTTATTCACAAAATTCATGCTCCCGAAACAATAGGCCTCATCCTGAAAACCACAGCTTACCCCGTTGGGATGGTAAATGAGATTTTCCAGTTCAAGGGGCACTAAGTCCTGGTCAATTCCATAGGTTTTGATGGTGTGGGCAATGTAGTGGTCCGACCCTTGTTCCATGGCATGGATTATCTGCCAGGCCTTTTGTTCAGAAAAATCATTTGCCGTGTCCATGCCCAGCACCTTAAGCCTGCCCGTGGTCAATGTTCCGGTCTTGTCAAAAACAATGGTATCCAGTCCGTCAATGCATTCGAATGCTTCAAAATCTCTTACCAGGATCCCCTTCTCCCTAGCGGCAGAGACCCCGGCCACAAGGGCCAGGGGAATGGCAATACCAAGGGCGCAGGGGCAGGAAATTACCATGACAGATATCCCCCGGTTAAATGCGTCGTAAGAGGTCAGCCCGTACAGCAGCCAGAAAAAAAAAGTGAGCACGGACAGCCCCATAACCGAGGGGACAAAAAATTTTAAAATATTCTCTAAGCGCTGGGTCTGGGCGGTTTTTTCGGAAAGGCTGTTTTCCATGATGGCCAGCATTCTGCCGAGAATTGAGTCTTCCCCCACTCCCACGGCTTTTACCTGAATTTTCCCGGAAATAATCCGGGTGCCGCTTTTGACCGCGTCCTCGAAATTTATATTAACCGGTTTTACCTCTCCGGTGATCGAAGACGCGTCAATGACGGCAGCGCCCTTGGTGACTATGCCATCTGCAGCCAGGATCTCTCCCTGCTCCGCCAGGAATGAGTCCCCTTCAGACAATTGTTTTATAGAAACATACCGGCCCTTTGGAAACTGCGCTGCACAGATTCTGACTTTCTGGGGAACCAGGGAAAAAAATCCCGCCAATCCTTCGGAAATTTTGTTTTTTGCAGACTGTTCGAGCATTTTACCGGTCAGTATCAGCAGGATCAACATGGATGCAGCATCAAAATAAAGATGGATGCTTCCCTTGTAGAAATGAAACACGCTGTAAAAATAGGTGGAAAAGGAACCGGTTGATATCAGGGTTTCCATGCCCGGCCATCCGGATGTAATATTGCCAAGGGCCCGTTTGTGTATGGGATATCCGCCGTAGAACACGACAACGGTGGCCATCAGGAAAACAGGCCAGGCCAGAAGCTGCACGGAACGCCGTGACAGCTCAATGAAAAACCCTGAATAGATGGACCAGCTGAGCATCATGACATTCATGGTTAAAAACAGGGTCACACAAATACGGATAAATTCTTTTTTGTTCTTTTGAGGGGTTTGATCCAGATCAGCACAAGGGTATCCCAGTTTTTTAATGGCGGTATAAATTTTTTCCGGAGATGTTTTTACGGGATCATACAACACGCTTCCCCGGTCGCTGGAAAAATTGCACGAGGAGTTTATAACCCCTTTTGAACGGGTAAGCGTGTTTTCGACAACCCATGCACAGGCTGGGCACCACATGTTTTGAATCTGAAAATTGAGGGTCAAAAAATTGCCGGCATCAATGGGAGTCTCACTATCAGCAACGGCCTCAGGGGTTTGTTCCGCTGATGCCTCTGTTTGTTCAGAGGTGTCCGGAATGATGCCTGCGGCAACACATTGTTTGTAAAGGTCGGTATCCTTAAAATCTTGTGTATCTTTGTACTGATCCGATTCCATGAGCATGGTATGGACCATTTTACAGCCATTGCAGCAAAAAAAATCCGTTGACGGATCTACGGAAGTTTTAACCGGCAGACCGCAGAGTTTGCACGGAACCAGTGTTTTCATTGTCTGCCCTTTGTATAAGGGACAAGATATCCCAGCATGATAGAATAGGAGATGTTCAAAGGGTTGTTTTCTGCTTGAACCTGATATATTGGATAACCGCCTCCCGACTTTCAACGGACATGGAGCTTGCCAGGGCAGGCGCTTTCTTGCCGCCATAGCTGATGAAGGCAAACAATTCTTTATCACTCATGCCGGCTGTCTTTTTGGTGGTCAGGTTTGTGGGCAGGGGAAAAAAACTCTGCCCCACCGTTCCAAGCCCGTCCAGGTTGGGGCCATGACAGTGAAAGCAAAAGACTCTGTATTCCTTTTCTCCCTTTGCCAGCAGCAGGGCAGACCCCATCGGTTTCATGATAAAATCGGTTTTCAACAGTTCCCTTATCAGTGCTTCACTTTTTGTGTCGGCAATAGTCCGTTTGTCCATTACAAGCTGGGGTTCCTCATGGGGCCGGATCGCAGGCGTTTGATACATTCTCCCTGCTTTCAAATTTGAATCGTAGAGGGTAATGACCGTATAGACCCCTGTTAAAACCAGGGACACAAAAATTCCAAGAAACAGCACCTTTTTCATTTAATTTGCCTCCTTGCCGCTGACATGCTGGCCCAGAGGATTTTTTTGATATACGGCATAGGGGGATTCAGACGGAATGCTTTTCACCGGCCGGTAATCCCAGGTGGGAATGCCTTTGTCCGCCACCACGATAAAAGAAAAATATCCCACACCCAGGATGATGGCCACCATGGTGGTGATCCACAGACAGGTGCGCACGAGGGACTCTTTGGGTTTTTGTGTGTCCATTTATAAAATTACCTCCGAAAGGCCGTAAAACAGAATATAATAGATCGCCCATAAAACGGTACCGCCGATAATCAGGGCGATGATCATGGGAAACGGGCCGTCTGCCTTTTCAATGCCGTCAGCAAACTGCTGGATGGTTTTAATGTTGGAAACCCGGGATTTGGGCCCGGACATGGGGAGAACCCACAAGGTCACGCCAAACAGGATCGCAAAAATGAGGGTCAGAATGATCAGAGCCAGTACCTGCTGGGTATTTAAAAGTTCAAAAAATCTCATTTAAAAGTCCTCATAATTGTTGCCTATCGGAAAAAAAGGGCATAGCCCACAAGGGCAAAGCTTGCCACAACGGCTGCAAGACCTAAGTAAACGACACAATACAGATCACGTCCGGCCTTTGCTGACGGTGCTGTCTTGGGCGTGGTCTCCTCCATGGCCAGAAACCTTGCCCGCTGCTGGTCCGAGAACTGCCCGGTTTTCAGCGCCCATACAAACACGGTAACGCCGATAATAAGTCCGGTCAGGATATATGCCAGAAAAAATGGATAATACATGTGGCTGCCTTTATACGTGTTCAAATGGGTTAAGGTTCATATGCGGCATCAATTCCTCTGGGTTCCTCATTGGCATCGATCTGGTCAATAAAATATTTGGCAATATAGTTTCCCACATCCCATATTTTTTCAGATTCCAGTTCCCGTTTAAAATAGGGCATGGCGGTTCCGGTAATGCCGTTCATGATCTGGTAGTAGATTATCCCCCCGCTGATCCCCCGACCTTTGAGGATGGTAAAATTTAAGGGAGGCGGATACAGATAGGGCTGGGCCGGACCCATGCCGTCTCCCACGGGTCCGTGGCAGCCAAAACAAAAATCCTGGTATATTTTTTCACCCCTTGCAAGGCCCGCCTCCGTCGCTGGATAGGGGGTGGGAATATCCCGCCAACCCTTGGGGACATTGTCGTGAATCCATGCCACGTTTTCGTTCACACCCGACGTATAGGCGTCAACAGATCTCTTTTTCCACAGGGTTTGTCTCTCCATTCGCAGGTCGGCATTCTTGAGCCCGAGGCTCTGGGTATATTGGATCAATATGTCCAGATTGTCCTGTTTTAAAAATTCAAATGGGGGCATGATGGACAGCGGCCGGGTATATCTGGGGTTGATAAAATGGGCCTGATGCCAGTCATATGGGTGCTCTCCGCCTTCCTGGGACAGATCAGGACCTGTTCTCTGGGAGCCCAGGAGTATGGGGTAATCCTTTAGATAATCCCCGGCCTGGGCCAGTCTTTCTGCGCCCAGCCCCCAGTCAATCGATCGGATCGACTGGGTATGGCAATAAACGCATCCGTTGCTGACATAGAGTGCCCGGCCTTTTTCCTCCATAACCGTCCGGTTTCTGAACAGATCCGAAGGGATGGTTTTGCTCGTGTTGGCATAGGGAAGAACGATGACCACCAATACCACTGAAATAAGGATAATAAGGCTGCCGGCGACAACCGCCACAGGTGTCATTTTCATGATGTTTCTCCGGCGTTTGAAAAGAGTGATCTGAAAATATTATAAAACCCTGAAACAGCCGCAAGAAAAATTAACAACCCCAGTGACGCCCGGACAATGTTGTAGATGTGGATTTGGGGGAGTACCCGGTATACGGTTTCTCCGTTCAGCCAGGCATTGCCCTGGATGAGCCCGGAAATGGTTAAGACGATGGTAAACCCGACCACGCCGATCAATATCATCCAGTATTGGAAATTGGCCAAAAATTGGCTGTAAAGCGGTTTGCCCGTTATTCTCGGAAGGATGAAATAAACGCCTCCCAGGCCAATCATCCCGGCAAACCCGAGGACACCGACATGGGCATGGCCCACCACCCAGTGGCTGAAGTGGGTCACCCGCTGGACATCGGGCAGTGCCATCATGGACCCCCGGATACTGACGATAAAATACATGATGGTCCCGGTAAACACAAATTTTCCACCAATGTCTTCACTGATTAATCCAAGCTTTCCCCTGGCCGTGTACCAGATATTAATGAGAAAGGCCATCACCGGAATCACCATGGCAATACTGTCCACAATGGCGACCACCTTGAGCCAGGTGGGAACCGGCACCTGCAGCAGATGGTGGGTTCCGATATGGGTGTAAATAACAATCAGGGCCCAGAAGCCAAGCAGTGAAAGCGTGTGACTGTACAGGGGTGTCCGGCAGACCTGGGGGATGACATAATAGGCAATGGCAGCTGAAAACGGTGTCAGCAGGAGCCCGAACACATTATGTCCGTAAAACCAGAGAAGAATGGCATCGGGAATGCCGACCAGAGCGCCCGAATCGGGCTGCCAGATAACGTTTCCCAGGCTGTAGGTACAGGCAGTGAGAATGGTTCCCGCCAGCACATACCAGACAGAAACATACAGAATCTTTTCCTTCCTGTTTTTTACCGTCATCATGAAATTAAAGAAAATCAGGCTGAACGCAACGACGATGGCCACATCAATGGGCCAGATCATTTCAGCATATTCCCGGCCTTGTGTATACCCAAGAGCGAGGGTGATCACCAGGGCCACAAGGGCAATGTTCCACAAGACAACCGTGATAACGCCCAGCCGTTCACTGTAAAGCTCAGTCCGCAGCAGCCGGGGAAGCATATAAAACGCGCAGGCCAGAAGGGCTGGGGTCGCAAATCCGAACAATACCAGGTTGACATGCATGGGGCGAAGTCTTGAAAAAAGGAGCCAGGCAATGTTGCCGGTTAAATCAGGGGCCACAAGCTCTAGGGCTGCAGTAAGACCTGCCAGGGTGGCCAGCATCATCCAGGCGGCGGAGGTCAGGGAAAACCATTTTGCTGTCAGGTAAGTGGCAGTGTCGGGTCGGGTCGGGTTCTCGGGCAAAGCAAACGCTCCTCTATTAGTTGTGACAAGAAAGCCAGCAGTCCAGGTTGGCTTTTTCTTTCCTGTGACATTGAATACAAAACTCCATTTTAAATTCATGGTGCTTAAGCCGGTCAGTTCCGGCGATATCTCCGTGACAGGCTTCACACTCAAAATCTTTTTTTATGTGGCGCTCATGGTTAAACATGACATGCTCGGGCACATAAAAAACCTTCGTCCATGGTGTGGGCGTCTGGGTATCAAAATAATTGTGCTCTTTTCTGATTTCCGGGTGGTTGGGAATAATAAAGTTGTGGCAGTAGAGGCATTTTTCCACCGGCGGGATCCCGGGATGAACCGCCCGGTCCACATATGAATGACAGAAACGACAGTCAATTTGTTTGTTCCCGGCATGCAGCCTGTGGCTGAAAGCAATGGGCTGAACCGGTCCTGCATTCACATGGGGCATGATATAAAACGAATAGACAAACAGGGCGAGGAAAATAATCAAAGCGCTTAAAACAAACAATTGAATTTTATTCTCTTGCACCTGGGCGACAAACGAGTGAAAGTGAGAAACAAGGGTCAGGGGTTTGCCGCCTGTTCCCACCAGGATCACCAGAAGGATAAGGGTTAAAAGTGTCAGGGATACCAGTATTATTTCCATTAAACCACCTCCCCTGAATCCTCGTTCAGGACTTCAGGAAATTCCTTGAAATACGATAGAATGGCAATAATAATGAGACCCAAAAATCCAAGGCTAATGATGATTTCATTGATGCCGATGGGAAACACAGCCGGATCGTGCTCAAGAAAGCTGGGTCCCAAAAGCAGGAAATGTTCGATCCACAGTCCTGTCAGAACGCAGGAGCTGATAACAATCATGCACCAGGGGGTTTTTTTGATGTTCCTGCTTAAAAGGATGATAAAGGGCAGGATAAAACAGCCGATAAAAACAGTCCATGCAAGGATGCTCCAGGGCTGGGTCATGGTTCGTTCAATGATATAGGCGGTTTCTTCGGGAATGTTCCCGTACCAGATGACCACAAACTGGGAATAGAAAAAATCTCCCCATACAATGCTGAAGCCAAAAAATAGCGTGCTCATGTCGCCCAGCTGGGCCGGGGTAAGGGTAAAGGGAACACTGGGGGTTAAGTGAAGAATCGATACCAGCAGGATAATGGCACCGAAACCCGCGTAGATGGCTTTGATGAAGGTGTAGGCACCAAACAGGGTCGAATACCAGTGGGGGTCTGTGCTCATGACCAGATCAAACCCTATCAGGGCCAGACACATGGCAAAGGCAAACATATACCAGCCGGCAAAAACCGTCATCCGGTGTTTGATGGTTTCAGGATTTTGGAGGTTTTGTTCAAAATGGCGGAACAAAAAAGCTTTCAGCCGCGTATTTTTTGGGGCGGCCTTTAACCTGAATTTAAGGGAGTAGTAAAGGTAGGCAAACCCAAGGCAATAGAGAATCAGAAACGCCACACAGTCCCGGAAGAATAAAAAAGGAACATTGAGCCACACCTCTTTTCCGTGCAGCTCTTGTCCCAGCCACGTAAACACGTGGTCCTGTCCGATGAAAAGCAGGAGGAACAGGACAAACGACACAGGGAAAAAAGCGGAAAAGGCCTCTGCAATTGCCGCAAAAGAGTGGCTCCATTTGGCTCGGGTAAAATGCATGAGGGTCGAAAATAAAAGCCCT
This sequence comes from Desulfoconvexum algidum, assembly GCF_055382125.1. Classification (NCBI taxonomy): domain Bacteria; kingdom Pseudomonadati; phylum Thermodesulfobacteriota; class Desulfobacteria; order Desulfobacterales; family Desulfobacteraceae; genus Desulfoconvexum; species Desulfoconvexum algidum. The sequence continues at coordinate 4,465,740 of NZ_AP042394.1, forward strand.
CCACAGGACAGGATGGTAAAGAACAAAAAATTTGTCAGGTAAACCAGCCAGGCTTTTTCCGGATGAGCACCTGCTGCCAAAAAAGTAAAGAATAGAAATCCGCCTCCGGCAATGAGCGCAGGAATGATGAACACACTTTTTTTCAAAGGTGCGGACGGTTTTGTTAATGCCGTACCTTCTGTTAATGCTGGATCCATGGACGTCATTTGTTTTCCCTTAATTCTTTTAAAGACCCTGTATGGTGAAGCAGATCTTTTAGACTGTCAAGATTCTCAGGCGCTGAAGCCACTTCAATCCCATACAGGGAGCCTGAGCATTCCGGGTAATAATTTTTTTCATAGTCTCGGTCAGGTAGCCCCACCTGGGTAACGATACCCAGCACATTGCCCAGCACGGCAAACAGGATGGTAAACTCAAAGGCGATCACAAAAAATGGTATCCAGGAAAGAATGGGCTTTCCGCCGACAATAAGGCTCCATCTTGTGGCTGTGAACACGGCAAGGGAAAATCCGGAAACAAATCCAATGATCCCGCCGGTCAGGGTAAACCACCCGATCTTGCTTTTTTTCCTGCCCAGGGCCCGGGCAAGGGCACTGCTTGGGATGGGACTGTGTACTTCCGTTACCTCAAAGCCTTCTTTCTGTATTTTTTCCACAGCAGCCAGGGTGTCTTCCTGGGTGTTAAAAAGACCTGTTACAATGATGGCTGTGCTCATGAATTACTCCGTTTTATGTATCATTTCTTTCATTTCAGTCATGGAAACAGACGGCAGGTGTTTGATAAACAGCAGAAACAGAAAAAAGAAGAAACAGAACGCCCCCACCATGATGCCTCCCTCGACCCATGTGGGACGGTAATGCCCCCAGGCATTGGGAAGAAAGTCATGGGCAACGCTGCCCGCGATGATGACAAACCGTTCAAACCACATGCCGATATTGACAAAAATTGAGATGATAAACAAAGGGATAACATGGGTTCTGATTCGTTTAGATAAATACAGCAAAGGAATCACGGTATTGCAGACCACCATGATCCAGTATTCGGGTGCATAATGACCGAAAGCTCTCCACCAGAAGGTTTCCATTTCAATCGTGTTCCGGCTGTACCAGGCAATAAACAATTCCGTGGCATAGGAAAATCCCACGATGATACCGGTAAAGACAATGGTTTTTGCGATTGCTTCCAGAACCTCCATGGTGATAAGCGCCTCGTACTTGAAAATTTTTCTCAAGGGAATGCTCAGGGTGAGGACCATGGCAAGGCCGGAGTGAATGGCACCGGCAACAAAATAGGGTGCAAAAATGGTGGTGTGCCAGCCGGGTGTCACACTCAGGGCAAAGTCCCAGGACACCACGCTGTGAACGGAAATGACAAGGGGGGTGGCAAGACCTGCAAACAGCATATAGGCCCTTGAATAGTTCAGCCATTGCCCGGTTTTACCGGACCATCCAAGGGAGAGTACGGCAAAAATCTTTTTGCGTACCCCTTCGGACCGGTCCCTGATAATGGCCAGATCCGGAACCAGCCCGGTATACCAAAAAAGGCTGCTCACGGTCAGGTAGGTACTGATGGCAATGACATCAAACATCAGGGGAGACTGAAAATTGGGCCACAAGGTCCGCTGGTTGGGAAAGGGCAGCATGTAAAACACCAGCCAGGCCCGGCCCAGGTGGATGAAAGGGAAGAGGCCTGCTACGCACACGGCAAAGACGGTCATGGTCTCAGCAGCCCTGGCAATGGGATTTCTCCAACTTGCACGAAAAAGGAACAATATGGCCGAGATCAGGGTGCCGGAATGGGCGATTCCCACCCAGAAGACAAAATTGATCAAATAGGTGCCCCAGTGGACCGGTGTGTTCATGCCGGCCACGCCCACGCCGACAAAGATCTGGTATGCCCAGCAAGATGCTCCGAGGGCTGCCCCGCAAAACAGCAGCGCAATGATGCTCCAGTAACCCTTGCCCGGACGGGACAGCGTGTTCAGGACCGTGGTGTTGATTGTTTCAAACGTCAATTGAGACATATGTTTAAAATCCCCGGTTGAAGTTTCATAACGCCTGCACCATTTTTTTCAGATAAATAACGGCAGGTTTGGTATTCAGATAGCCCAGCACCTGGTATGCCCTTGGATCACGGGCAAGGATGGAAACCGCAGAATTCTTGTCGAGAAAGTTGCCAAAGGTCAGTGCACCCGCAGGACAGGTCTGTACACATGCCGGCTGAACCTCCCCATCCCGGATATCCCGGTTTTCATTTTTTGCCTGATTGTGGGCCTTTTTTATTCTCTGTACGCAAAACGAGCATTTTTCCATGACGCCTTTGCTCCGGGCGGTGACATCGGGGTTGAGCTGAAGGTTGAGGGGTTTGGGCAAATCCCAGTCAAACCAGTTGAACTTTCTCACTTTATACGGGCAATTCTGGGCACAGAACCGTGTGCCGATACAGCGGTTGTAAACCTGGTTGTTGAGCCCCTCTTTTGAGTGGTGGGGGGCATACACAGGACACACGGATTCACAGGGCGCATTATCGCAGTGCTGGCACATCATGGGAAGAAATATCAACCGGTCTTCAGAGTTCTGATCCTGGTACCGTTCGATTCTCAGCCAGGCCATCTCCCGGCCCTTGGTGAGCTGGGTTTTTCCGGAGACGCCGATATTGTTTTCCGCGTAACAGGCCGCCACACAGGAAGAGCATCCCACGCATTTGTCCAGGTCCACGACCATTCCCCATCGGTAGCCTTCATGGGTGTGGGCCGGGTAAAAATCCCGTTTTTTATCGTACCCTTCCTCGGTGGGAAGGGTCAGGGGGAACTGGTTCATATCCAGGCCTCCGCCTGGTTTTTCCCCATGTCCGCCGGCGTCACCATGACCGCTATATTCGCCATGCCCGACAGAATCGCCGTGGCCGCCTTCTTGGCTGTGGTGGCCCATGGTCATGGACAGGGCAATTTTTCTTTTATACTGGGACCGGCTGCCGTCGGTCTGGGGAAGCGCATCAACCTTGCCTGTCCGCTTAACTGAACTGGGGGTGATAAGATAGGAAAGAAAATCAGAGGTACCAGGATTGCCGGACAAAAGATCATTACCGGATAAAAGATCAATGGGACTGCTGCCGAATCCTGCGGCATAACGGCCGTAGGCATTGTGTCCCTGACCTGCCTGCATGACCATGAGTCCCGGAGCAACCCCCTGGTAGGAATAAACAGGCACTTGAATGATTTTATCACCCGCTTCGATGCTCAGGATGTCTGCGTGTGCGAATCCATTTTCTTCAAGGGTGGCTGGATGAATCATGACCATGGTTTCCCAGGCGATACTGGTAACCGGATCGGGAATTTCATTGAGCCAGGACTTGTTGGCCCCCCGGCCGTCATACAACCGAATTGATGGAACCGCCAGAAAGGTTAATCCTTGTTTTTCAACGGGTTGGATGGTGTCTATTGTTTTTTTCAACACCTGAACCGCTCCCGTATCAAGGGGCGGTCTGCCGGCCCTGGCGTTGCTGTCGGAATCAAATATCCCGCCGATTTGAATTGTTTTAATAAAATGGACTTTGCTCTTTTCCGCCAGATGCGTATACAGGTAGTCGGCCAGATATTTATAGTAGTCATCAAATTGCCGGTCCCGGCCTGACAGGTCCCGGCCTGACAGGTCAAGGAAGACATCACCGATGGAAGGGGCCTGGGTGAGCCGACCCATGGCAGGCTGAAGCGTTGAAATACATGCCGTGTTGCTCTCATAACTGTCCCAGGTCTCCAGGGATAGCTGAACCGGGAAGACAAGGTCTGCGTTTTGGGAGGTTTCATCCATGAAATTTGAAAAACTTATCTTGAAGATATCCTTGCGATTGAAAATCTCTGTCAAATTTGTATTTGCAGGAAACGTAAACAATGGATTGGTATTATAAAACAAAAAAAGATCTGTGGGGTCTGTGACGGCCGTTTCAAAGACAGTGGCTGTTTGTTTTGCCGTCATGACCTTTTCAAGGGCATGTCTTCGTTCAAAATCATACAGGGAAAGATCCTTGTCCAGTAAAAGATTCATCAGGGTCACGGCCATTTCCAGGGCAAAGGAGGTGTCTGCCGCTGTCGCGCCTGTTGACCCCAGGACCAGGGGGCTGTGGGATGCGAGCAAGGATTCGGCCAGAAGGGTTTGATCCGCGGCCAAAAACCCGGTGTTTCGTTCAACAAACTTGGCATCATATGCTGCGGCAACCGCCGCAAGTTCCTTTAAAAACGGATCCGGCAGATGATCAATTGTTCTGGTTTCCAAAATTTTACGAATCAACCCCAGGGCCACCATATATTCCGTTCCCGCAGTGATGGGGAGGAACTTGTCTGCATTGGCGGCGGTCAGGGACATGTAAGGACCGACATGAACAAACATCCCTTTTTTACCGTCTTTAACGCTGTGCATGGCTTTGAATTTGCGGATATATTCAACCGGTGACAGCCAGGTCTCTATAAAATCTGCTCCAAAGCCCAGAATAAAATCGGCGTTTTCCATACGAAAAGAGGGAAGCACTGGTTTTGAAAACAGGGCCTTATGAGCTGCTCTCAACGCATCATGGGAGTAGGGTTCGTACATGGCGGCAGGGCTTGCGCCAAATTCTTCCAAAGTACTTGCAAACAGGGCAGCGAGCGGTGCGGATGTGATGCCGGTCAACACTTTGATGCGGTTGCTTCCTTTTTCTGATGCGGCCTGCATCCGCTCTTTAAGAATGCCGAAAGCATGATCAAAGGAGATGGGTTTAAATGTCTGGCCTGTTTTGAGCTGGGGTGTCAACAGCCGGTCCGGATCATAAACAGACTGCAGGGCAGCCTGGCCCCGGATGCACAATTTCCCCTGGTTGACCGGGTGGGCGGGATTTCCCTCCAGCTTGATCACGCGGCCCTCACGATTTTTGGCAAGGACACCGCATCCTGCCGGACACTCCATGCAGGTGGATGCATACCAGGTGGCTTGACCGGTCACAAAATCTTCAGGTGCCGTGACCAGCGAAAAAATATTTTTGTCATAGTCTGACTTACAGCCATAGACCGCTGCAATGCTGCCAATCCCGGCGGTCTTGAGAAATGTTCGCCTATCCATTATGCATCCCTTTGTCGCATTGGTATTTTTGGCATTGGTATTGATAAATTATCATACATTTTCCCAATTCAGTGGGACTATTGAGTAAACTTAAGTTTTGGATCGAAAGGCTGGCCGGTCAGGAACACCACAGATAGTATCGGCCAAAAGCTATGGTATAAATGTATAGAAACGATTTTAAATTGTCAATCGTTTTCCTTATTTCCTTGCTGAATGGATCACTGCGATTCCATTTGTCAACTTTTTTATTTTGATATCCTTAAAACCGATATCTTTTAAAATCAGGCGTAACTCTTCGGGCAGGGGAAACGCTCTTATGGATTCCGGGAATGCGGTGTAGGCTTCGGTTGAACCGGTGAAGAGCCCTCCTAATAAAGGCATTATCCTAAACGAGTAAAAATCGTAAAGCGTTCTGAACAGGGTGTTATCCGGTTTTGAGAATTCCAGGCAACACATGGTGCCGCCTTTTTTCAACACACGGAAAATCTCCTTGAAACCGGTTTCAAGATGGGTGACATTTCGAATTCCAAATCCGATGGAAACCGCATCGAATGCCTCATCCGGAAAAGAGATGCATTCAGCATCCCCTTGAACAAAGGTTACCCCTTTTATGGATTTTTTTTTCCCTTGTTCGATCATTTTCCGGTTAATGTCGTAGACAACGGACATCCCTTTTTCACCTGTTCGGGATGCAGAGAGACAGGCTATATCTCCGGTTCCACCACATACATCCAGAATTTTTTGTTCGGGTTTGATCATCAGTGTTTCAACGGTCCTTCGTTTCCATGCATAATGAATTCCGCCGCTCAGGATGGTATTCATCAAGTCGTATCGCGTTGCAATCGTATCAAAATGCCGGTTGACCCGGTGATGTTTATCGGATTCGGCATAGTCGGTAAACCCAAATTTTGCCGTCCGGGTAACAGATACATGCTTTTCAAGCTGCTCGAGTCGTTTTTCTCTAGTATACCATTTATCAATATTGAAGATCATTTTCTTGTCCAGGTCCATTTGATAGTGATGAAAGATGCCCCGTCATAACACTTGCCACAATAAATGAAAATATTTTTTTCTATGTCCTGCCGTCTTTTTGACCATGGGGCTGATAAAAAAAGTTAGGTTATATAAACTTTTTTCTTGACAACTTATTGTTTTATGCACATAGTATATCTAACAATCAGGCAAAACAAACAAACTTGGCTTGATTGAACAAAAAATACAAACTTATGCAAAGGAAACAGCCATGAGTGAATATAAAAACGAACAAAGTTATATTGAAAGTGACGAAGAAAGAGAAGCCGGACATGTTGACACAAGACATCTTAATTTTGAATGTGAAAGCTTTGACTCCATTGGATGTGACACTGGGGTCGATGTAGCAGGATAGACGTACAACCCTCCTTAATACAGTTATTAATTGCCTCCGAAAAAAGGCAGCCACTCCTTGCCAGGGTGACTGCCTTTTTTATTGTCCAGCGGGTTCTATTGTTAATCTTAAATTGAGTGCCCGCAATACTTTTAAGACTTTTTAATTAAGGGGCAGGTGATACTTGGCAATCTGGCGGGAGATGGCAATCAAATTATTCTCTTCGTCCCAGAGCTCTCCGTCTTCTTCCACCAGGCCGTTGGAAATAAAACGGGTGGTAAAAATTGCCCTCAGCCATCCCGGCACCGGCAATTGTCTGACATTTACCGAATACTCAATGGTGGGAACCCAGGCAAGCATGCCCTGGCTGGCAAAAACACAGGGGGGAAAACTATCGGCAAAAAAGGCAATACTAGGCACATCCATCGCCCGATTTTCCTTAAACCGTATCCATCCTTTCTGAACAGATCTATCCGTAAGTTCGCCCCTTGTCCACCCGGCACACGCAGGATCCAGACGCATATCCACCTGGTCAAAAAGAGAATAACCTCCCCCCATGGGCGGGACTTCAAGGCATTGGTCCGGCGGGGCAACGGTTTCCGGTTTTTTTTCATAGCGGTTTGGCAGGCTTGTCTCCGAAGATTTAACAAAGGTCCCCATGGCCCGTATTCTTTCCTTGCCATCCTGGACAAGCCGGGCCTGTTTCCGGATAAAATGCTGGGATTCACAAATGGTTTCCATGAAAATTTGAGCAGGCTTAGGGTCACACCGATCCATATAATTTGCAGTGGCAATACAGGCGACAAGCTCTTTGTCCGACGACTTTCCCTGGTTCGACAATTCCTGGCCCATCATGGCCCGGGTCAACAGGGCCATGGAGTATCCGCCGTTGGGGACATGGTTAATGGACCATTGATCTGACATGGTCACAGTCAGCACCCCGTCTGATTCCTTTACAAATCCCATATCCCTGTCAAATGCATGCATATAACTTTCCTTTATCCTGTTTGATCTGGTCAATCTGGCGGGTCAATTTCACGGGTTCATTTCAAAGGTCAATCCCGGATTTTTTCTTTTATGGCCCGGATAATGCCGGAACACACCTGGTTGGCATCCGCCACAATGGCCACATCCGCCATTTTCATCATGGTGGCGTTGGGGTTTTTATTGATGGCCACAATAAAATCGGCATCCACAATGGCGGCCGTGTGCTGGATGGCACCGCTGATCCCGAAGGCAAAAAGAATTTTAGGTTTGATGGATTTACCGGCCTGGCCCACCAGGGCATCATGGCCGATCCAATTGGAATAGACCACGGGCCTTGTGGCACCCACCTCACCATTCATGAGGGCCGCCAAATCAAATAGCTTTTTAAATTTACCCTTGCTCCCCATTCCCCTGCCGCCGGTGATCACAATATCGGCCTGTTCAATTCCTTTGGTCTTGGAGGGTTTGTACTCGGAAGAAATGCACCGGATTTTTTCTCTGGGCATTTTTTTGGGCAAAGCAAGGCGAATAACCTCACCCTTGGCCTGGTTGTCATGGGCAAGTTCATGAAATGTCCCCGGCCGAACGGTGGCCATCTGGGGTCTGGTTTCCGGAGTGATGATCCGGGCCACAAGGTTTCCCCCAAAGGAAGGGGCAATCTGAACCAACCGGCCGCACTCATCAATCTCAAGGTCGATACAATCGGCTGTCAGCCCGGTTTTCAATTGTTTTGCCACCCGGGGGGCAATTTCCTGGCCGAACCGGGTGGCCCCCACCAACAGGGTCTCGGGCCGGAATTCTTCGACCAGCCGGGTCAGTAAAAAAGAATAGGTTTCAATGGAATAGGTCTTCAGGGCCGGATCATCCATCACCAAGACCTTGTCTGCCCCATGGGCAAGATATTCGCCCACATATTCATCCATTTTATGGCCAAAAATCACGGCACAGACCTTTCCCCCTGTTCGTCGGGCAAGCGTTGTGGCCCGGGCAAGGATCTGCAGGGTGACCCGGCTTTGAAAATAATTCCGATAATCCCCCAATACCCATATATCTTTTGTTGTTGTCATTATTCCCCCGTATGGCTGTGGGTTTTTAAATCCTTACCCATGGCAGAGCTGATTATTTTACCGTATCCGTCAAATAGCTGGTCCACAACTATTTTTGGAGCCCCTTTCAATACAATGTTCTCTTTTTGGGTGGTGGGAGAATACACATCCAGAATCCGGGTGGGGGAATCCTTTACTGCATTAAACGCGGGATCAAGCCCCAGCCCCTTTGCATCCACCTGGACGATATCACCCTCTTCAGAGGCAGCATCTTCAAAGGCGGTATCTTCAGAGGCGGTATCTTCAGCGTTATAAAAGGCATCCTGAACCCCGCCAAGGGAAGTATACCGGGGATCATAGGCGCCTTGGTCAATGGTGACAAGGCCGGGAAGATCCATTTCGAGGATTTCTAAAAAATCATCCACATGGCGCTGGACCCTTACCATGTTCCCCTGCAATTTTATATCAGATGCATACCCGATGGCCGGGACGCAAAGCTCCCCTGCCAGCTGGGGTCCCACCTGGGCGGTTTCGCTGTCACTGGTCTGGGAACCGCAGAGCACCAGATCCACATCTGGCTCTTGTCGTTTGATATATTGAGCCAGAATAAACGAGGTCAAAAAAGTATCTGCCCCGGCCATGCGACGGTCGGAAAGCAGCACGCCTTTGTCCGCCCCCACCGCCTTGGCCTGGTATAAAATTTCTGCTGCCATGGGAGGCCCCATTGAAAGCGCAATAATTTGGGTATGTTCCCCCGCCGCTGACCTAATTTCTTTGATCTGAAGGCCAGCTTCCACAGCCCGCCTTGAGGAGGGGTCCATCATTCCCTGGGCCAGTTCCCGTTTCAGGGTACCGGTTTTTGCGTCCCAAGGGAGCTCGGATACCATGGGCACCTGCTTGATACAGATGATGATTTTAAATGTTTTCATTGTCTTGCCCTGATTTCCATACGGGTTAACTGGGTTGGGTCAAAATATGCCTGGCAATGACCATTCGCTGAACTTCACTGGTGCCTTCGTAAATCTGTGTCACCTTGGCATCCCGAAAGTACCGCTCCACGTCATATTCCTTGCTGTATCCATAACCGCCATGGATTTGAACCGCCATGTCCGTGACCGTTCTTGCCGTGTCACTGCAAAAAAGTTTGGCCATGGCGGCCTGGGCTGAAAAAGGGGTTCCCTTATCCTTAAAAGCCGCTGCCCTATGGAGCAGGAGTCGTGCGGCATCGATACTTGTGGCCATGTCCGCCAAATAGTTCTGGATGGTTTGAAACCGAGAAATGGGTTTATTAAACTGCTGGCGTTCCTTGGCATAGGTGACCGACGCTTCAAAGGCTGCCTGGGCAATGCCAAGGGCCTGGGCAGCAATACCAATACGACCGGTATCAAGACCTTTGAGCCCGATCTTTAGTCCCTGTCCTGGTTTCCCCAAAAGATTTTCCCTGGGAACCTTGCAGTCTTCAAAAAACAGAGACGACACCGGGTTGGCCCGCATGCCGCAAAGGTCCTCTATTTCACCCACCAAAAACCCGGGCCGATCTTGTTCAACGATAAAAACGTTGGCTGTGCTGCCCGCCCCTTCTGTCACGGCAAACACCAGGATAGTGCCGGCCACGCCCCCGTTGGTCACAAAAATTTTGGTGCCGTTGATGATATACCCGTCTTGAATTTCCCGAGCACTTGTTTCCACCCCGCCGGCATCGGATCCGGCATTGGCCTCGGTCAGACAGAAGGCACCAATAGAATCCCCTGCGGCCATGGCCGGGACAAACCGATTGATCTGTTCCCGGGTGCCAAACTCCAGGATCGGGGAGATGCCCACACTGTTGTGGACCGTTACACAAAGCCCCAGGGCCGCTGACACACGGGACAACTCTTCGATCACAATGGCATAGCTGATGGTGTCCAACCCTGCCCCGCCAAGATTTTTGGGAACCTGGAGTCCAAAAAAATGCAGGGGTTTCATCCGCTCAACAATTTCATGGGGAAACCTTGCCTCCCTGTCCAGTTCGGCAACCATGGGTTGTATCTCATTTTCCGCAAATTCCCTGACAATTTTGGAAATGAGCTGATGTTTCATACAGGGATTAAAATCCACGTAAACACTCCCTATCCTTTATGCTTTTGGTTATGGCGATCCTTTAGGCGATCCTTTAATTACTGCGCTGCAAACGCATCCCAACCCTGGTTTCAAAAAAACTATACACCAGAACATAGGGATATACACCCTATTCAAATGCATTTTCAAGTATTTTCAAATAATCTTTGGGTTCCATTGATCTTGGGTTGGACCCATTTGAATTATTTTGAAAAGACATCTGTGCAATGGTCTCAAACTGCCCTTTACCAATATTTAAGTCTTTAAACGCCGGAATCCCAAGCCGTTTGGAAAGATTTGTGATATGGGCGATGAACAATTGAGCGGCAACGGCATCCTCTTTTGCCAAAAAACCGTTCTTCCTGGCAAGATATGCAAATTTTTCCACACAGGCCGGAAGATTATAGGCCAGCACATGGGGCAAAAAAATGGAATTGGCCACCCCATGGGGAACATCATAAAGCGCACCAATGGATTCAGAAATGCAGTGAACCCCGGTTACATCGGAATTGCCAAAGGCAAACCCGGCAATGGTGGACCCATACATCAGACGTTCACGGTCCCCATGGTTATTTTCAATGTCCGCAACGGCATTCTCCAGTGACCCCAGAATTAATTGCACCGCTTTCAGGGCATTTGTATCGGTAATGAGGGTGGCAGGTTTTGATAAATAGGCTTCCACGGCATGGGTCAGTGCGTCTAATCCGGTGGAGGCGATAATGGATTTGGGCAGGGTTTTGATCAGATCCGGGTCCACAATGGAAACCGTGGGGTACAATTTGGGCCCCTTGATACTCATCTTAAATTTTCGGGTCACATCGGTAATCACCGACACCCAGGTCACCTCACTGCCCGTGCCGCAGGTGGTGGGAATGGCCAGAAACGGCAGGGGATCATGGACATATTTTTCCCTTCCTTCAAAGGCCTCAATGGGCCCGTCATTTGTTGCCAGCAGGGCCAGGGCCTTGCCCGCATCCAGGGGACTGCCCCCGCCAAGGCCAATGACAAGATCCGGTTTAATCTGCCGCAGTTCCCTTCCGATCCCATTGATGGTATCAGACTTGGGATTTGCCTCAATGGTATCAAAGATCCTTATCCCGGGCAGCATCCGGGTAACGATTTCCACCAGGCCCGAGGCAACAATACCCTTATCTGTAACGAGAATCGGAGTTTTCGCCTTTAAATCCTGGGCGAGTATTTTGGCAAGATTTTGAATCTCACCCGGGCCAAAATAAAGTTTTACCGGCATATGAAACTGCATGGAATCTCCTTTTTAATGTCTAATTTTTTATATTAGCACCAGGCGCCTTTATTTTTGCGCCCCTTTTATTAGGCCTGCATTAAAAACCATTCTGAACAAGTTGTCGAGTCTTTTTCTCTTAAGCTTGGTGAGCAGAATAAAAATAATAAATTTTATAAAGTTAATATTTTTAATATGTGTTATTTTATTAAATAAAATTTTTTACCAATTAATTTTTCTTATATTAAATATTTTATATTAAAAGTTTTAACAGTCTTCCCCCCGGACAGGTGCCGTTAAATGTAACCTTGCGGGGGGGGGGGGGGGACAGGGCAACAGATTTTTATAGTATGCCACACCATATTGAGACAAGATCATTCAATGCATTATAAAGGAGAAACATCATGGCAAACCGGTTTAATTTCATGCGATTTTTTTGTTTTTTAATCTTAACTTTAGGGCTGTTATGTTCACCGCTACATGCTGGTGAAAAAGTCCTTAAGATTTCCATGGACGCGGTTGATGCAGGTCAGTCCAGTTTTAATCCGTTTACAACCAGCAACACCAACACTGTGTATAACCTGGTCTATGACAGATTGGTGGAAATGGGGGCTGACGGAATTATTTATCCCCATTTATTAAAATCCTGGACAATATCAGAGGATGGATTGACAATCGAGTTTACACTAAAAAAAGGGGTCAAATTTCACGATGGCTCTGACTTGAATGCGGATGTGCTCAAATGGTTCCTGGAGAATCTGGGTAAAGGCCAGTCCAAGTATATGGTTGCTGCAGTTGACTCCGTTGATATCAAGGACAATTTAACCGTTGTCTTAAATTTAAGCCGGCCTGACCCCAATATTTTATATAATTTCACCTCCTCTTTTACAGGAATCCCCAGTAAACAGGCCCTGGAAAAATATAAAGAGGAATATGGCCGAAAATATGTTGTGGGGACCGGACCCTTTGAATTTGTTTCCTGGAAAACCGGGGATGAAATCGTTTTAAAGAAAAATAAAGACTATCGATGGGGATGCCCGCTTTCCGACAATCAGGGGCCCGCAAAGATAGATAAAATAATCTTTAAGGAGATCCTTGAAGATTCCACCCGGTTTCTTGAGTTCAAAACCGGCGGGATTGATATTCTGGAAAAAGCCCCCACGCTTTTCTTAGACAAAATTAGAAAGGATCCCAAGGCAAATGTCATCACCATGGCGAGCAACACCAATTTTCATATGGTCATGAACACAAAACGTGAATTTTTAAGTGATGTGAATATCAGAAAGGCCATTGCCCTTGCTGTTAATCAGGAAAGCATTCTAAAAGCAGTATTTCAAGGATCTGGTGCGCCTGCCTATACCTACCTGATCGACCGGTTGCCGGCACGCAAGGTGGACAAAAAATATGAAATTCATTTTGACCTTGCCACCGCCAAGGCTATCATGGCAAAAGAGGGTTGGACAACCGGAAGTGATGGAATCTTGGTAAAAGATGGCAAAAAGCTCTCCCTTGCCCTCTGGTGTAAAAGTGATTCAGATGAACGCAAAATTGCTGAAATTATCCAGGCCCAGTTGTTAAAACTGGGGGTTGCGATTCATATCGAACAATTTGATCCAAGCTCAATCAAGGCGGAATTCAAAAAAGGGAATCATGATCTGGTGGTTCGATCCTATGGCTGGGACAATGCCGATATTCTGGAATGGTTTTTCAATTCCACCCGGCCGGGATATCCAACCGTGTCCATGTGGCATGACAACGAGTCTGATTATTTGATGCACAAGGCCATGACCCGATCCAAAACATCTGAGGAACGAATTGAAAATTTCAAGAAATACCATGAATACCTGCTGTCCCAGTATCTTTGGGCCCCACTGATTAATACAGCCAACAACCATGCCATAAGCAAACGCGTGACCATGTCGTCACCACCACGGTTTAAGAATTTAGTCGGCCCTCCAATTTTGGATATGACGATAAAGTAACCACCTAAAAGGGAGGACGTGCCACAGGGCCCTTCCTCCCTTATTTTTTTGGTAAGACGTTTTTTTTACGTTCTGTTAGTACCGGATGAATTAAGGAAGACCCATGTGGATTTATATTTTACGACGAACATTATTGTTAATTCCGATATTTTTTATTATTTCCCTGGTGGTTTTCTCCCTGATCCATCTTGTGCCCGGAGATCCCATCGACTCCCTGCTCATACCCGGATCAACCGCTCAAGACAGGGTGGAATTAACAAAGGCCTATGGACTGGATAAACCGCTTCCGGTCCAGTACGGGCTCTGGCTTCAAAAATTTATTACCGGCGACATGGGACAATCCATCATTGAAAAGCAGCCGGTAAAGGATATGATTCTCTATAATATGCCGTTTACGATTCGATTGGGGGTGGCATCGCTGTTTGTCTCCTTTTTTTTGGGGATTACCCTTGGGATTATTTCCTCAGTTGCAAAAAACACCTTCATTGACTATATCTCCATGATTATTGCCCTGCTCGGCGTGACAGTTCCGGCCTTCTGGCTGGGCCTGATTCTCATGTTGATTTTTTCCGTGATGCTGGGATGGTTTCCGGTTTCCGGTTCCGGCAGTTTAAAAACCCTTTTCCTGCCGGCAATAACCGTTGGCATGGGGGGGGCTGGCCTTGTTGCACGAATTACCCGGGTCAGCATGCTGGAAATGTACAACAAAGAGTTTGTGCTCTTATTATACGCAAAAGGGTTAAGCCGCGCCACCATTGTAATCAAGCATATTTTCAGAAATGCCCTGATGCCGGTGATTACCATTTTCGGGTTGCGGCTGGGGTGGATTTTAGGAGGCACGGTAACCATTGAGATCGTTTTCAGCCGTCCCGGAATTGGAAGCATGCTGCTGTCGGCCCTATACCGGCGGGACTATCCCGTGGTACAGGCATCGCTTATCTTTCTGACCATGGCGGTTATCATTGGCGCCTTTATGGCAGATTTGATGTATGCCTATGCAGATCCCCGGGTCAGGGATGTCTATAAATAAAAGGATTTGGAGAGTCGTACATGATAGAAAACATAGTCAGGGAGCACAAGCCGCCATGGGTGGTCATCCTGAAAAAACTGTCAAAGAACAAACTGGGTCTCATCGGAACCGCGTTAATACTCTTTCTGATTCTTGTTGCCATTTTGGCCCCTCTGCTGGAACCCTATTCCTACAAGGAACAAAACATTGAAATAATGAATGAACCCCCGTCTTTAACCCATTTTCTGGGAACCGACGATTTTGGCCGGGATGTATTGAGCCGGGTCATCAGAGGAGCGCGGATTTCCTTTATGGTCGGTGTCGTGTCCGTGGCCATATCGGTGTTTATCGGGGTCATCGTCGGTGCCCTTGCCGGATTCTATGGCGGGGTAATTGATCTGGCCCTGACCACCATTGCCGATTTGACCTGGTCCATGCCGGAAATTTTAATCGCACTCCTGCTCGTGGCGATCATTGGAACGGGCCTGGAAAGTGTGGTGGTGGCAATTGGACTCTCCTACTGGGCGCAATACGCCCGGTTAATCCGAGGCCAGATCCTGTCATTGAAAAGTGCGGTGTTTATCGAGGCCACAAAATCCCTGGGGGCCAGTGATATGGTCATCCTTTTCAAACATTTGATACCCAACAGCATCGGACCGGTTATTGTGGCAGCCACCATTGGAATTGGAAATGCAATTGTCCTGGAAGCCACCCTGGGATTTTTAGGCATGGGCGCCCAACCCCCCACACCCAGCTGGGGAGCCATGATGAGCAATGGCACGGCATATCTGTTTATTTCTCCCTGGGTCATTTTATTCCCGGGTCTTGCCATGATGCTGACAGTCTTGGGCTTTAATTTGTTCGGAGATGCCCTGATCGACCTTTTGGATGTTAAAAATAAGGAATCCGATTAATGACATTCTTAAAAGTAAGCGATCTGGAAGTTGAATTTTGCGTGGATAAAAAAATAATAACCCCCATTGAACGGGTTTCCTTTGAGATGAAAAAAGGCGAAGTCCTGGGCATGGTAGGCGAAACCGGATCCGGTAAATCTTTAACAGCCCATGCCATCATGGGATTGTCCTCCCTGGTCGGGGGTAAAATTCGCGGGCGGGTTGAGTTCGGGGAAAAAGATCTTTTGTCTTTATCTGAACGAGAGATGCAGACCATTCGGGGATCACAGATCGCCTTTATCCCTCAAAATCCCATGACATCTCTGGATCCAGTTTATCGGGTGGGGGATCAAATTGTTGAGGGGTTATATAAACACAGGAAAATCAGCAAGCGAAATGCAAAGCTCAAGGCATTGGAGATCATGGAAAAGCTGCAGATCCCAAAGGCAAACCGTGTTTTTCAACAATACCCCCATCAGCTTTCCGGTGGATTAAAACAAAGAATTGTCATTGCCATCGGCTTGTGCACCAGCCCTCAATTATTGATTGCAGATGAACCCACAACCGCCCTGGATGTTACGGTGCAGGCCCAGATCATGCGATTGTTCCTGAAGATGACCAAGGACAAGGGGATCGGTTTGCTGCTCATTACCCACGATCTAGGGGTCATAGCCCAGGTGTCGGATAAAATAGCCGTCATGTATGCGGGGAACATTGTTGAATTGGGTCCCATCAAAACCGTGTTTAACACCCCCCGTCATCCCTATACCAAAGCGTTGCTCAACTGCATCCCCACAATTGGGATGAAAAAAGGTTCCCTGGATGCCATTTATGGGAATGTGCCCACCGTGGGAAATTACCCCAAGGGATGTCGCTATCAGCCCCGCTGTCCAGACCGGTTTAAGACGTGTGAAACCCTGGTCCCTGAACTGATTGAACTGGGACAAGACACACGGGTCGCCTGCCATAAATATAATGGGAATAAGGATTGATCTGATGGAAAAAATTTTAGAAATTAATAATCTTTCAGTCTCCTTTGGCGTCAGAGGAGGACTTTTACTGCGCAAGATCGGGACCATACAAGCGGTGAACAACGCCACCTTTTCGGTTAATAAAGGGGAAATTGTCGGTGTCGTTGGTGAGTCCGGGTGCGGGAAGTCAACCCTGGCCCGGCTAATTCTCAGGCTGGTTGAACCCGATAGCGGCAGCATCTCTTTTAACGGGACAGATCTGATGAAGATGTCAAAAAAACAGATCCAATGGCAACGGCGGCACATGCAAATGGTGTTTCAGGACCCCTATTCCGCCATGGACCCCCTTTATACCATTTACAGAAGCCTGTGCGAGCCGTTTCAAATTCAAAAAATCAAACTCACCCAAGGGGAACAGCAAAAAAAAGTGGATGCCCTCCTTGAGTTGGTGGGGTTAAATTCAGACCATGGATTTGCCTATCCCCATGAACTCTCCGGCGGGCAGAAACAACGGGCGGACATTGCCCGGGCCCTTGCCTTGAACCCACAGTTTGTGATACTCGATGAACCCACTGCCGCCCTGGATGTATCGGTTCAAGCCCAGATTATTAAACTGCTGGAAGGGTTAAGGGAACGGTTGAATCTGACATTTTTGTTCATCTCCCATGATCTGTCTTTGGTCTCTTATTTTTGCGACCGGGTCATTGTCATGTATCTGGGCCGAATTGTGGAGACTATTTCGGCGGATTTGATTGGAAAAACACCCTATCATCCCTATACAAAAGCGTTGATTGAGAGCATCTTTAAAACTGTTCCCGGTGAAAAAAACGAGCTTGTCCCCCTGGAAGGGGAGGTCCCAAGTCCCTTTAATCTGCCGCCCGGTTGTGTGTTTGTGTCACGATGCAAATATGTCCAACCCCTGTGCCGGGAAAAATTACCGGTTCTGAAAAATACTGCCCAGGGCGGCCAGGTGGCATGCCATTTCCCCTTAAATGCCATTGACTCAGATCATGATGTCTAAAAAATTTTTTTTTATGGAGAGTTTTCATGTGTGATGTATTGATAAAAAACGGCACAATCTTTGATGGCACAGGTTCCCCTGGTTTCTTGGCAGATATTTTTGTGAAAAACGGAAAAATTCAAAGGATCGGACCTTCCCTTGAGATAGAGTGTCAATCCATTATAGATGCGTCACAAAAGATTGTCTGTCCGGGATTTATTGATATTCATTCCCATACCGACACGACCATTTTAATCAATCCCAAAGCCGAGAGCAAAATCCGGCAGGGCATCACCACGGAAATCGTAGGGAACTGCGGGATGAGTGCAGCCCCCCTGACCCCTGAATTTTTACCCCAGTTAAAGGATCATCTGGGGGTAACCTCTGATTATGGTAAGCCTGGGGACATTGGAAAATTCTGGATGAGCTTTGGCGAGTATATCGATCATTTAAATAATCTGCCATTGGGAATCAACCTGATGCCCATGGTGGGGTTTGGGACATTGCGCTGTGCCGTAATGGGCCTGAAAAATACAATACCGACCTCAAAGGAAATGAGGGCAATGGAGGACTTGCTGGAAAAAAGCCTGGAACAAGGAGCTGCCGGCCTGTCAACCGGGCTTGAATATATTCCCGATTCCCTGAGCCATCCAGATGAATTGATTCGGCTGTGCCGGGTGATTGAACGTAACAACAAACTGTATGCCTCCCATATCAGGGGAGAATCCCAGACCCTGTTCTCTTCGGTGGCCGAGGCGATTCATACGGCACAAGTATCAGGATGTCGTGTTGAAATTTCCCATCTAAAGCTGGGCGGAACATTCAACTGGGGTAAAACAGAAAAATTATTTGCCCTTCTGGAAAATGCGCTCTCAAAGGGCGTCCGCCTTTCCTGGGATCAGTATCCCTATACGGCCTGGGGAACCGGTTTGAGCGATTATCTTCCCCGCTGGGTTTGCCAGGACGGTCATCAAAAACTTGGGACCTATTTAAGGGATCATGCCACCCGGGAAAAGATCCGCCGGGAAATAGAACAGGCCATTAAAACAGGGAATCATGCCTATAACACTGCGCCCTGGGAAAATGTCCAGATCTCCATGGTAAAATCGGCCCAATACAAGTTTGCTGAAGGAAAACGGGTGTCCCAAATCGCCAAAGATCTTGATGTCGACCCCATTGAGTTTGTGTTTGATCTGTTAGTCGCGGAAAAAGGGTCTGTTGCAACACTGGTTTTTTGTATGGATGACCAGGATATAAAAACCATCATGAAACATCCGTTGACCATTATTGCCAGTGACGGCAGGGCCGTTGCAACCTATGGACAATTGCATAAGGGAAGCGTCCATCCCCGGTATTATGGTGCCTTTCCCAGGGTCCTGGGCAAGTATGTAAGACAAGAAAAGGTGCTCTCCCTGGAAACAGCCATTCAAAAAATGACCTCAATGCCTGCTGAAATCATGGGTCTGAAGGATCGCGGTACACTGGCACCCGGCATGATTGCCGATATTACAATTTTTGATCCCAAAACCGTATCAGATCTGGCAACTTATGAGAACCCCCATCAATATTCAAAGGGGATTGAACATGTGATCCTAGCGGGGCATAGTATTATCCATGAAGGAGAACACACGAATAAAATGGCAGGCCAGGTGATTCAATAAAGATCTCTACAAAGATATACCCGGCGGCAGAAGGGTCCACTTTTTCTTTGATCTCATCACAACAAAAGACTCGCTATAGTCTATATTGCCCTGTTGAGGTAGCTTGGAGGACATAAAGCTATACAGTTCCTCCATGTTGTTTGAAAAAAGAATTTCCGCAAAAATATCATACCGCCCGGTCACTGCATATACACTGCCCACTTCCTGAAATTCTGCCAGGTCGTTCAGGGTTTCATCTATTTTTGAGTCGTCGATGACCCGGATGGCCACCAGCGCCATAAACAACTTTTCAATTTTAAAGACATCGATCAGCCCAGCGATTTTGAAAACACCGGACTGCAGTAAATTTTTAATTCGTACCTGCAGGGTGGGGCTTGTGATTTCCAGTTCTTTGACCAGTTCTTTGACCGGCATCCGACCATCCTGGCTCAGATAGTATATCAGCTTTTTGTCCAGAGCATCCAATTTTTTCATATCGCCCACCCCACATTTTGATCTGCTGTTCTAACCAATCACCGCATGATTTTTTTTAAGCGCCTATTCAATATCGTCCGTTGTGATCCCCAGGGGTTTATAATTGTTTGCACCCAATTTTCGTTCAATTTCAAGCAAATCCATTTTCCCCCTCCGATTTTATAAAAATTTCAATTATAAATTTGTGGGATTATTCATACTGGCCTTCATTCAGGTATACTTTTTCAATGTAGGTCGAGGTCATTGCTGACAACTGGCCAGCATAGTTCAAATGAAAGCGAATCTGGTCTCCCACTTTAACATCGGTCCCTTTTAAATCAACAATCGTGTGATCGCTGCTGGAACCGATAATTTCCATATCCCCCACCGGGGTTAACCCCTGGGTTAATACATCCTGTCGGCCAATTTCCAGAATGGCCCTTTTGATAGAGCCCCGATCTGAAAAGACGGGAACATTCCCAAAGGCATCCGTACTGATGATGCCATGGGGCAAAGAATCTTTGAGTTTAACTTCTATGACTTCTGCCACAAGGCAGCTTGTGTCTGTTTCAAGGGCCTCAATCGGCTTATAATCAATGGTGTTGCATCCGGTAAAGATCATCTCGCCGATCCTCAGGTTATTGATTTTTCCCAGCCGGTCTGTGTTTTTTACCCATGGATAATTTGCAGAATTGCCGCCGGAAATTAAGTCAAAATGAAGGTTGAATTTATTTTCCAATCCTTTGGCAATCCGGGAGAGTTCATCCATTTTTTCCTGGTCCGGAAGAATCGCCCCGACACACCCCAGGTTGGTGCCGATGCCAATGGGCTTTACTCCGCCAAAGGTAAGCGACCTGCCAAGGATTTCTTCCATATCCTCGGGCAGAATACCTTCCCGTAAATCACCCAGGTCCACCATCAGTATGATGCGATGAATCTTGCTTTGGGCCTCTGCTTCCTCGGACAACAGCCTGATAATCTCCAATTCAGAGTTAAGGCTGATATCGGCATAGGTTACCACCTGTTTAATCTTGCTCATGGCCGGTGTTCTAATGAGGACCAGGGTATTTTTAATGCCGGCATCCCTCATCTTTTTAATGTTTTCTATTCTTGAGTCGCCAAGAAGCTCTATTCCGGCTGCAGCCATTGCCCCAGCAACCTCAGGGCTGCCAAGAAAACTTTTGGTTACCCCCATCATAGAAATCCCTTTTGCCAGAAATATCTTTCTTAGAGACTTTGCGTTTCGATATATCTTGGCAAGATCGATTTCTATTCTCGGGAAACTTGGATAATTGCTGCATGGATGTGTCATCGGCTGTGTAAAATCCTGTTCGTATTAAGATATCATGGGCTTATTGCGCCAGCTGCAGCCCGGGGACATATACTTTTTTTTCAATGATACTCATGACTTTGGCCACAAAAAACACCATGATAATATAAAAACCGGCTGCCACCAGATATGATTCAAAGTACCGAAAATTCATGGCACCGGTAATGTCTGCCTGGGACAAAAGTTCAGGAACCCCCACGGCAAAGGCAATGGACGTGTATTTGAACATATAGATAATTTCATTGGAAGAGGATGGAATCACCAACCGCAATGCCTGGGGCAGGATCACATACCGTATGGCCCCCCATTTTCCAAGCCCCATGGCTCTGGCCGCAACCATCTGTCCGGGTTTGATCGACTGGATGGCCCCTCTGAAATACTCGGCCTGATATACAGACGTGTTGATGCCCAGGGCAATCCCGGCCGCAAGGATGGGCTTGAGCAAGATACCCATATCACCCAGACCATAATAGATAAAAAATAATTGGAGCAGGCAGGGGGTTCCCCTTAAAAATTCAACATAGGCAGTGACAATCCAATAAACAAATCGGGTGGAATAGACCCGGGCAACGCCCAGGGCCATCCCAAAAAGAATACCCACGGTGATACAGACGATGGACAGCTGTATGGTGACCCATGCGCCTGACAGCATATCGGGTAATATCTCAATGGCATAATTTAAAAAGCTGACCATTTGTTTAACACCTCCGGTTTACAGGATATCGGCTATTCCAGGCCGCTAAAATTTTTCAGAAAAAGCTTGGTTCGTTCATGCTGTGGTGATGAAAACAGTGTTTTTGATGGTCCCTGCTCCACAATAAGGCCCTGATCGATAAAAATAACCTTGTCGGCAACGGATCTTGCAAAGCCCATTTCATGGGTGACCACAATGGCGGTCATGCCGCTGTGTGCAAGGTCTGTCATGACGCTCAGTACTTCACCTGTCAGTTCAGGATCAAGGGCTGAAGTGGGTTCGTCAAACAAAATTAATTTTGGTTTTAAGGCCAATGCCCTGGCAATGGAAATTCGCTGCTGCTGTCCACCGGACAATTGTGCCGGGTAGGAATCGATTTTATCCAGCATGCCCACCGTCTTGATTTCCGCCGTTGCAATCTGCCGGGCTTTATCCTTGGACCATCTTCTCACCCTTAACGGTCCGAACATGACATTTTCCAGAATGGTTAAATGGGTAAACAGATTAAAATCTTGAAACACAAACCCCATATCAGCCCGGACGCTGTTGATGTCGGTTTCAGGGGTGTTGATGTTGACGCCTTCCAGCAGAATCTGGCCGGAATCCGGTGGTGATAAATGGTTGAGACATCGAAGCAATGTGCTTTTCCCAGAGCCAGATGACCCAATTACGGCAAGGGTCTCACCTTTTTTTAATTCAAAAGAAACATCCTTGAGAACTTCGTTGTCATCAAATTTTTTGGTAAGATTTTTAACTTCAAGTATAGTGGACATAAAATGATCAGCTCCTTTTTTCAAAGCCAGGAACCCAAAGCCTATCTTCTAATTTGTAGAAGAAATATGTTCCTATTCGGGTCAAGGTAAAATAAAGAATTCCCACAAACAAATAGACAGCCGCAGTATTTCCATAGGTATATGCAATAATATATTTTGCATTTCGCATGATTTCCACCACACCCACGACATAGGCAAGGGAGGTGTCCTTGAGCTCCGAAGAAAATTCATTGGTCCAGGGTCCGATGGACAGACGGATCATCTGGGGGATGACGATATAAAAGATGGTTCGGGGTCGGCTCATTCCCATGGCTTTTGCCGCTTCAATCTGTCCGGACTGTACCGACAGGATCGCCCCCCTGAATATCTGGGATTGAAATGCGGAAGAGCAAAGCCCCAAAGCGATGATGGCCGCAAGCATGGGGTTCAGGTCAAAGGGAAGATAAAACACAAGAAACAACAGAACCAGTTGAGGAATTGCCCATAAAAATTTCCGCAGGGTTGTTGCAAGAAATTTTGTCAGGGAGTTGCCAAAGATTTCAGCCAGTGCAATGGCAAGCCCTATCACAATGCCTACAAACAGCAGGCCTATCAGCACTTCTATTGCAACCAGTGTGCCCTTTGCAAATTGGGGAAGCTCTGAAATAAGTATTTTAATGATTTCCATAAACCTTGTTCCTGAAAACAACAATGGTTGAACAGATCAGCATCCTTTCCGGTCCGGGTCATCTGACCCGGACCGGAAGATCAGTTGTTCTGATAAGAGGACACCCTACATAGTGAAAAATAATTATTTAGATTCGCTGCAAAACTTTTTATAATCCACCTGATACGGAACTTGCTCTGCAGTTGCCCATGGCAGGTATTTTCGAACCAATTCTTCTATTTTTCCGGATTCATATGCCTTTTTAATACCCGAGTTAATTTTTTCAATCAAATTGTTGGGATCTCCAGGCGTAACAGCATAGGCGCTGTAATCAAAATGCAATCCCTTGCAAACATATTTTACATCTCTTTTGGCATCAATAAAGCCTCTGGCTGTTGGTGAGTCAACATGAAGGGCATCAAGCCGTCCATTCTCAAGTTCCTTGATGCCCAGTTCAACGGATTCATACGCTTTGATATTTATGTCAACACCCTTGTCCTTGAGTTCTTCCTTGAGCCATCTATAGCCGGTTGTTCCAGCCTGGGCACCCACATTAGCGCCCTTGGTCATGGCGGTCACACAATTGAGCTTTGAATTGGTTTTAACCAAGGTCCAATAGTCTGTTTTCCAATGCGGCAGGGCAAAGTCTATGACTTGTGAACGCTTACACGTATAGGACAGGCCCCCTGCCAGTATATCAATCTTTCCTTTTGAGAGTGCGGTAATAATGGCGGACCAGGGGATGTCTGCTGCTTCAACCTTAAACCCTTCAACTTCTCCGATATATTGAAGAAGTTCCCAGTCAAATCCTTTGATCTCGCCCTTTTCCGCCCATGTCCAGGGAGGAAATGCAGCATCAATTCCAAGTTTGTACACCGGAAGATCAGCAGCATAGGTGATGCTGCACATAAAAAGTGCTGTAAAAATGAAAACCCCGCCTAAAATCTTTTTACTAAATTTAAACATACGCTCTCCTTTTATCATTTAACATTATCAAAATCATGACGACTCACTATAATCCAATTTGATTTAATATAAAGATAATTACTTGTCAATCAATTATAAAAATATAAAATATAATACTTTTGAATATTATATTTTTAAAATTTAAAAGTTTAAATATTATATGGCTTATTGTGTCGGCGTGACCGGAGACGTGCAGACAAGGATTCATATTGACAATGCCTTCCCTTCTGGGATATTCAAAGCTCTATAAATATAAAAAGGATATAAAAGGATGAAAAAAATATGCGTATACTGCGGGTCAAGCCCTGGCCGGCGACCCGAGTATGTGGCAGCGGCCCGTTTTCTGGCTGAAGAATTATTGCTCCGAGAAATCGGACTGGTCTATGGCGGCGCCCATGTGGGAATAATGGGAGAAATCGCCAATACGGTCCTCAAGGGCGGAGGAGAGGTCATCGGCATCATGCCCCAGGCCCTGGTGGACTGGGAGGTTTCCCATACCGGGTTGACCGAGCTTATCATCGTTAAGTCCATGCACGAGCGCAAGGCCATGATGGCAGACCTGTCCCAAGGATTCATCGCCCTGCCCGGGGGACTTGGGACCATTGAAGAATTATTCGAAGTCCTGACCTGGGCCCAGCTGGGGTTTCACAAAAAACCCTGCGGCCTTCTCAATGCAAACGGTTACTATGACCATTTATCCTCTTTCCTGGACCACACGGTTGAGGAAGGATTTGTCAAGGATGTCCACCGGTCCATGCTCATTGTTGAAAAAAACCCGGCCACACTCTTGGATCGGTTTACCACCTATGTCCCTCCACTGGTGAACAAATGGATTGACAGGGAGGACACATGAAATTCAAACAATTTTGTATCGGGGCCCTGTGTTTTTTTTTCCTGGCCGGAACAGCCCTGGCCGAAACAACCCAGACTAAAACAGTCCAGACTGAAACAGCCCAGGCCGGATCTCCCGTGTGGAAGGTCAGCCAAGGAGACCGCCACTTCTATCTGGGAGGCACCATTCATATTCTGGGAAAATCAGACTATCCCTTGCCCAAGGCCTTTGATGCGGCCTATGCCAAATCCGATACCCTGGTCTTTGAAACTGACATCCAAAAAAGTCAGGACCCCGAATTCACAGAAAGATTCATGAAAAAAATGGTCTATTCGGACAACCGGACCCTGAAAAATCTATTGACACCTGACACCTTCCGGGCACTTACCATTTATGCGGCCGATCGGGATGTACCGGTTGATGCATTGAATCGATTCAAGCCCGGCCTGGTTCTGGTATCATTGACCCTGCTGGAAGTGGAGCGACTTGGGGTTGGCGGAATCGGAGTGGATGAATTCTTTTTTTCAAAAGCGGTCAAGGACGACAAAATGATTCATCACCTTGAAAGCCTTGACGAGCAAATCTCATTTTTTGAAACCATGGGACAGGGGAATGAAGACGAATTGATCGCCTATATCATCAAAGATCTCGCAACCCTTCCCGGCCTGCTGCCGGTCATCAAGTCCACCTGGAAAACAGGAGACCTCCCGGGCCTTTACAAGGCCATACTGGCCCCTCTGAAAAATGACTTCCCGGAACTTTACCACTCATTGTTTATGGAGAGAAACCAACGCTGGATGCCCAAAATTCAAGCAATGGCGGCAACGCCAGAGGTTGAATTTATTTTGGTGGGTGCGGCCCATCTGGCCGGGGAACAAGGCCTTTTTGCCCTGCTCAAAACCCGGGGATTCACCATTACAAATCAATAGGGCATTGCGTGGATAGGCCATGCCGGCAAACCTGTTTGTCCGGCGCTCTAAAGCTTGCCGCCCCCCCCCCCGGGTGCAAAAGGCCTATGGAAAACCCAGGCCCCGGGCTTAGGGGAATGGTATATTCCCGTCTTTCTGACAAATTAAACTTGTAAATTACCCAATATACTGTATAACTCGTTTCTTGTATTTTTTTTTGAATATTGATCCGGCAGGATAGCCTGTCGGATTTTCTTTATTAGTAATAAGGGTATCATATTATGCAGCTTAATTGTGGAATCGTGGGACTTCCCAATGTTGGGAAGTCAACCATATTTTCGGCACTGACCTCAGCGCCTGCCGAAGCGGCGAACTATCCATTTTGTACCATCGAACCCAATGTGGGCATTGTACATGTTCCGGACAAAAGACTGGGTCAGATCACCGGGTATATCGTTCCCCAGAAAATTATTCCTGCCGTTGTGGAATTCGTGGACATTGCAGGCCTTGTAAAAGGGGCTTCCAAGGGAGAAGGCCTTGGGAACAAGTTTTTAGGGCATATCCGACAGGTGGGTGCCATTGTCCATGTAGTCCGGTGTTTCGAAGATGACGATGTGGTGCATGTGGATGGCAGGGTTGATCCCGCGAGTGATATTGAGACCATCGGTATTGAGCTTGCCTTTGCAGACCTTGAAACGGTTCAGAAACGACAGGAGAACCTTGTCCGGCTGAAAAAATCCAATGACAAAAAGATTTCAGAAAAAGCAAAGTCAACAGAACCTGTCCTGACGTTGTTGATACAGGCCCTGGAAGAGGGGATACCCGCGCGCCGGGTGGACCTGGATGAACGCCAGACAGAGATGATTGCCGATCTTCACCTGATTACCATGAAAAAGCAGCTCTATTGCTGCAACGTGGGAGATGATGAACTGGACGAGGATAACGATCATGTAAAAACAGTTCGCACCCTTGCCCAAAATGATGGCTCCGGTGTGGTGGTTATCTCGGGCAAGCTGGAGTCTGAAATCAGCGATCTGGACTCACCCGAAGAAAAAGCAGAATTTCTTGAAGCTGCAGGCCTGGAAGAATCCGGCCTGGACCAACTTATCCGGGAAGCCTATGGGATGCTGGGACTTCATACCTATTTTACCGCAGGCGAAAAAGAGGTCCGGGCCTGGACCTTTCCCAATGGCGCTAAAGCCCCCCAGGCGGCAGGCATTATTCATACGGATTTTGAACACGGATTTATCCGGGCCGAAACATACCACTGCACCGATCTGTTTGAGTATAAAACAGAGCTAAAACTCAAAGAGAACGGAAAGCTGAGGGTGGAAGGCAAAGAGTATGTTGTGGCGGATGGAGATGTGCTTCACTTCAGGTTTAATGTGTAATCAGGCTTAATATATGGAACCCGTTGGCCCTGGTCCGGACCAACGGGTCTAACAACTCAAGCAGTTCTGATTCATGGGCGTTAAAGCGGCGCTGTTTTTTGTTTAAGCCATGCCGCAACTTGCGGGTCAAGGCCGGGACTTAAGCGTTCATAAACCTGTTGATGATAGGTATTAAAATAATCAATTTCTTCCTGGCAAAGCATCTCTTTGTCAACCATGGAGGTTTCAAAATGGCAAAGCGTCATGTTCTCAAAGCGCATGAACTGACCAAACTCGGTCTTGCGGTCCTCGGCCACTAAAATCATATTTTCCAGACGGATCCCGTAGCGGCCTTCCCGATAAAGCCCGGGTTCATTGGTCAGGAGCATGCCCTTTTTCAATTCCACATCTATGGGTGAGGGGCTAATCCGTGCCGGGCCTTCGTGGACACAGAGAAAAAATCCCACACCGTGGCCGGTACCATGGCCAAAATTCATACCCTCCTTCCAGAGGAACTGCCGGGCCAGGGTATCAATTTGAAACCCTTTGGTTCCCGTGGGGAAGAAGGCCGTGGCCACACAGATATGACCTTTGAGCACCAGGGTATAATCTTTGATTTCCTGTTTTGAGGGCGTTCCCAAATTGAGGGTCCGGGTAATATCGGTGGTGCCGGTGAGATAATTGCCACCGGAATCGGTTAGGAACATGCCCTCACGTCTAAGAGGGACATCGCTTTCAGGAGTTGCCGAATAATGACACATGGCCGAGTGCTCCCCATAGGCCATGATGGGGTCAAAACTATTGATATAAAAATCAGGCTGTTGTTTCCTGAAGTCAAAGAGTGTTTTGGCCACACTCATTTCAGAAACCTGGTCACTATCTGTTCTGGTTTCAATCCAATGAAGAAAATTGACCATTGCCACCCCGTCTTTAACTGCGGTCTGGCGCACATGATTGATTTCTGTCTCATTTTTAACCGCCTTGAGTTCTGTGGCGGGATTGATTTTCTCAATAATCCGGGCCCTGGGGTCCACGGCCTGATAAAATGCACCCCCCACAAAATCTGGATCCAGACGAATCCGGGTCTCCTTGCCCAGACGACCCAGGATTTCTTCCACCCGGGTATAGGCAAGCAGCTCAATATTGTCTTGTTCAAACGCGGACACAAGCGTTTCATCCACCTTAGATGGATTGATAAAAAGAATGGCCCGGTCAAGGGTGACAAGGGCAAAGGCCAGGTTCACGGGGGTGTTGCGAACATCCTCTCCCCTTAAATTAAAGGTCCAGGCAATGTCGTCAAGGGTGGTCATCAAGTGGGTATTGGCACCGGTCTTTTCCATGGCAGAGCGAATCTGATCCAGCTTTTCACCTCGTGTTTTTCCCGCATAGGTGTCTGAGAGCATCCAGGCCCTGGATGCCGGCATGGGGGGCCGGTCTGTCCAGATATCGGCGATAAGATCAACATCCGTGGCAAGGGTCATTCCTTTTTCCGTGAACACCTTCTTATATTTTTTAATATTTGATGCAGAAACGATTTTTCCGTCCATGGCAATGGTATCCCCCGAGGAAAGGGTCTGGGACAGCCAGGTCTCAAACTCTGGAACGCCAGACTCCCCTTGCTTGAACAACTCAAAGTCCGATGGCCCTATCTGGGAGACGGCCTGGATCCAGTATCGAAAATCTGTCCAGAGAATGGCGGCATCTCGTGTGACCACGGCCGTACCGGCAGAACCGGTAAAACCGGTGAGCCATTGCCTTGCCTGCCAAAAATCTGCCATATATTCACTCTGGTGGGGATCCCCGCTGGGAACTACAAGGGCTGCGATATTCTTCCCTGCCATTTTTTCCCTTAACAGGGCTATTTTTTTATTGGTATCCAAAAGATATATCCTTTAACTATTTTATTATAAATCGGTTAATCAACTGATCCAGTTTGGCTGTCTGGGTCCCCATTTCCTGGGTATCCTTGTTAATATTGGTGCAGTTTTCAGACATTTTCCCACTGGCCTGATTCACCGTTTCCATCTGTGTTGCAATGTCGGTTGTCAGGGTGTCGAACTGCGAAATGTTGGTGTTCACTTCATTAATGCCCGTTGCCACCGTGGCGGTATTATCGGCTATTTCCTTTGTGGTGACAGACTGTTCTTCAATGGCCGAAGCAATCTCGTTGACCACATCGTTCATATCTCCAAAGGTTTTCAATATGCCGGTCATTTCAGCAACCGTGTCTCCGGAGGAAAGCATGATCGTGTCAATTTTACCTTTGATATCCTGGGTGGCCATGGCCGTCTGCCTGGCAAGTTCTTTTATTTCCCCTGCCACAACGGCAAACCCCTTGCCTGCCTCACCGGCACGAGCCGCCTCAATGGTGGCATTTAAGGCCAGAAGATTGGTTTGTTCCGAGATATCGTTGATGGATGCGGTAAAACCATCAATCTGTCTTGCATCCATTCCCAATTGATTCACCTTGATCGAGGCAGTTTCAATTTTTCCCCTGGTTTCCCTACTCATGGACCTGGCTGATTCTGCATTTTTGGCAATTTCATTGATGGTGGCTGTCATCTCTTCTGTGGCCGATGCCACAATATCCAGGTTATCCGACGACTGGCCCACCACCCGGGAAATGGAAGAAATTTGTGAACTCATCCCATGGGTGGACCGGGTGACCGCCTGGGTCGTATCCAACATCTGGGTTGAAGTATCCGATATATCCCGGGATGCACCCGTTGTCACATCAACGGAACGGGCCAGGGATTGTGAACTTTTAGAAATATCCTGAATCATCTTCTGGAGTTTTTCTATAAATAGGTTGAACCAATGGGAAAGTTCCCCGATCTCATCCTTGGAGGTTATCTGGATGCGCTGGGTCAGATCCCCCTCACCTTCAGCCACATTTTTCAGGCTAGCAGTAACCTTAACAAGGGATTTCACCATGGTACCGGAAAAAAACAATGCCACCGGAATGATCAGCACCAGACAACAAAGATAGACGATCACCATGGTAAACGCCAGCTGCAGGGTATTATCCATCACGGTTTTATTTGAAGTCAACACAGATATGGCGCCACAAAAATCGGTCCCAGTATAAATCGGCAGCAGGCCCTGGAAATATTTTTCTTTATCCACCGCTATTACCCCGGGGATAGCCGCCTGTTTTTCCAGGATCCAGCCAACCGGTGCTGCCAAGGGAACGCCTTCCTTTTTAAGGCTGGCATAGGAAGGCAAGTCACCAACGACCAGGGTTTCCCCGGCAAATATATTAACATGCATGCCTGTCAGCTCAGCCATCTGGGTTACAAAGGCCTTGTCCAGCAGTTTTGACAAAACCACAACCCCAAAGCGCCGGGGCTCCATTTTATCGGTTTGCTTATTGTAATCATCTACCATCACCGGCACTAAAATGGACAATGCCAGATTGTCCCCCTGCCGGATCAGGCGACTCTCGGGTATGATGGCGTTTGTGGGAGGCTGTGATACCTTGCTGTCAAGATCGCTGATTGAGCCCCCTGTTTCCCACTGGCTCTTTTTTAAATCATCTGTTGCCTTTATACGGGTTGTTTTAAATGCTTTTTCCGGATTCACATAATAAAATCCTGCCAACAGGTTACCGTCTTCTTTTTGTTCTGCAAAGGCCACCAACTCTCCTTGAGCATCATAGACAGCCAATTTTTGAATATTATTTGCTGAAGCCGTGGCAAACATGGCATTGGCAAGATCTACAAAGGCGCTTTCCGTCATACTCAGGTCATAACCCTTTTTAAATTCACCAATGAATTTAACGTTTTCACTGACCTTGAACACCGTATCCATCTGACTGATTTTCGTGAACAGATCCTGCCGAACCTCTTGGATCTTATTTTTGATATTATTGACCCCCACCACAAGATTGGTGTTGGTAGCCGCAACATTCTGGCCATAGGTGACATAGGAGACCACCAGACAGGAAACAATCATGACCATAAAAATTACAAAAAGGATAACACTTAAAATCTTTTGCTTAAGTTTAAAAGAAAAAAAAATCATGTCACACCGTCTCCATAATTTTGAGTAACTGAAGTACTGCATATTTAAACTCAAACAGCATACTCTGTTTAAAAAAGATACTCAATATTTTCCTTAATTCAAAGGGCAATCCCTATAGTATGACTACCAGGTTTACCGCCAGGCCACGGTTCAATAACTGAGTAAACGCCTGATCGAAATCGGGGTTTCCATACCATGGCAAGTATCTTTTTATCAAACATTTAACGGAAAGATAACGTTTAAACTCTCAGGCCATATAACCAGATTATGTCATCAGATTAAAAACCCGGATAGATCATTTCCTGGAGATAGCCCTGGGCTGCCGGGCCTAAAAGTTGACAAAGACAGGGGTATCTAGTATTTCATGGGCTAACTCTTTTCAAGGCCGGAAAAACCGTATTATTAATGTAAAAACGGGACCTACTATATGAGTAAAAAAAAGCCGACAAAATCGACCAACATCTTGATTTTAGGGCTGGGAGGCGTTGGCTATTATCTGGCCAAACGCCTCGTCCATGAGGGGTATGCCATCACCGCCATAGAGCCCGACGGCGAATTGCTTCGCCATGCCGACGGCAATATAGATGCCCGTCTGATCCAGGGAAATGCCATGAGCATCGAATGCTGGAAGGAAGTGGGCGCGGCAAAAATGGATTATCTCATTGCAGTTACCAACAATGATGCCGTAAATATGATGAGTTGCCAGATTGCCCATCGCTTTGGAATTCCCCGGAAAATTGCCCGGGTTCGCTCCACAGAGTTTGGAAGTAAAGATTCCCTCATGAGTGCCGAAGATCTTAAAATAGATCTGATCATTCACCCGGAAGAACTGGCTGCCCAGGAAATTTTCAGACTGATAAATCTTCGAGCAGGAAACGACATCATTGCGGTTGCCAAAGGACAGATACAGGCCATGGCCACCCGCATCCATGAAAAATCTCCCCTTGCCCACCGGAAACTCAAGGATATCTCCCAGGAATATAATGAATTCCCCTTTCGAGTGGTTGCCATGACCCGGGGAATCTCCACCATGATCCCCAGTGGGGAGGATGAACTATTGCCCCAGGACCAGGCCTTTTTCATGGCCGCCAATAAAGACCTGAACCGATTAATGGGCCTGACAGGGGTTGAGCAGCAAACCCGCCATAGGGTGATGATCATCGGTGGGGGACTTGTGGGACGCCGCCTGGCTGAACTATTGGGAAAAACAGTTGCAGTCAGGATCATTGAAAAGGATGAAGCCTCGGCCAAGGAACTCTCCTTTGCACTGAAACATGCAGAGGTGTTAAACGGCGACGGATCGGATTCAGATCTGCTGGTTTCAGCCGGGTTGCTGGAAATGGATACCTTCATTGCTGCCACAGGAGAAAACGAAACCAATATCATGACCTGTGTGCTGGCCAAGCATTTGATGACCTCACACAACACCAGCAAAAAAGGCAACCAATCCAAAAAACAGACCAAATGCATCGCGCTGGTAACAAAAGAAGATTATGTGGTGCTTGCGGCAACAATGGGGTCGGATATTGCCATGAACAAAAAAATCCTGGCCTCAAACAAAATTTTAAAATTTATCAGAAGGGGGGAGCTGATTTCCGTGGCCCACCTCCATGGGTTTGATGCGGAGATGGTAGAAATTGTTGCAGCCCCCAACTCACCCATCACCCGTAAGCCACTTTCCAAACTCAGTTCTTATTACTCCAATAAAATAATGATCGGAGGCATCCATAAGGACGGGGTATGGCAGGTTGCCGTTGGGGACACCCATATTCAAGATAATGAACGGGTAATTGTGGTCTGCATGTCCCAGCACCTGAAAGATGTCCAAAAATTATTCCTGGCTTGAATTATCCTTGGCGCAGTCAGGACTACTTTTGCCAGAAAGAGGGATAAAAAATAACCAGGGCGGAAAACATTTCAAGCCGGCCTACCAGCATGTTCCAGGATAAGAACCATTTGCCTGGATCGGAAATAAAGGCAAAATTCTGGGAGGGACCCACCCCGCCAAACCCAGGGCCAATGTTCATCAGGGCGGCGATCACAGAACTCATGGCAGTGGTGATATCCATGGGATCCACAAGGGTCATGAAGCACCCGCCCCCCAAAATCAAAAAGATATTCACAATAAAATAAAAAATTGCCAGGTGGATGATCTGGGAGTCCACGGGCCGCTGGTTCAAATGAACCGACACCACCGCCATGGGCCTGAAAAAAATCTGCTTTATGATGGCAACACCAAACTTAATGATCAGAATATAATGAACAATTTTAATACCGCTGGTGGTGGATCCGGCACAGGCCCCGATGAAGCAGACCACATAAAGAAACATCTGGGCTGCCTGGGGCCATTGCTCATAATCCGCCGTGGTAAATCCAGTGGTGGTGAGAATTGAAGTGACCTGGAAGGTGGCATAGCGAATGGAATCAATAAAATCATAGGTATTTTCCTTCCATAGAATCAATGCGACAACCCCGCAAAAAAAGAACATCGCCCATAGGTACCAGCGCAATTCCGTATTGTTTTTTATCACCCGCCAATTGCCCTGCATCATGTGATAAAAAAGCATAAAGGTCATCCCGCCTAAAAACATAAAAAGGGTGATGATCCAATCGAAATAGGCATTGTTATAATGACCGATGCTATCGTTATAGGGAGAATAACCAGAGGTGGAAACTGTTCCGAATGAATGGCATAGGGAATCAAAAATGGACATGCCGCCGAAACACAGCAAAAGGGTTTCTAAAATGTTGAGACCAATATAGATCCCCCAGAGCCAGACCATGGTATCCCGGTTCCGGGGGATAAATTTTTCCCTGGTGATGACCTGGCCGGGGCTGGACTCAGCACGGAATATGCGCACCCCCCCCATCCCATGGGGCAAAAAGATAATGGTCAGGGTTAAAAAACCCATCCCCCCCAGCAAATGGGTTTGGCTCCGCCAAAACAGCAACCCATGGGGTAGGATTTCTATATCCGTCAGTATGGTGGCCCCGGTGGTGGTATAGCCGGACATCATCTCAAAAAAAGCATCGGTAAAGGAGGGAATAGATCCATGGATCATATACGGCAGGCCGGAAACAGCAGAAATTAAAATCCATCCGAAAAAAGCGATGAAAAAGCCGTCCTTTATGTTTAACTCGTTACACCGGCGAAAAGACCGCCACAAAGGATAGCCCAACCCAATGGCGATAAGCCCTGTGAGACCAAGGGAATGGAGGTCGTTTTCACCGTAATACAGGGAACAGATGATGGGGAACACCAGGGAAATACCGGTAATGATCAATAATTTTCCCAGAACATTTGCAATGGTTTTGTAATTCATTCAATATCCAAATTTAATCTTAAAGTAAATCAATCCAAGGTGACAATTAAACAATACCCAGGAATCAACCCCGGAATCAACCCTATTCATGAACTACAACTTTAGAATCCGGGTATAAATCTCCTGGGTTTGAACTTCTGGTTCTGTGTCCAGTTCTTTTTTAAGGATGGAACAGCATTCCTTGAACACATGAAGGGCCACGTTTTTACGGTCTGCGTCTGGGTACAGGATCATCAGATTTCGGTAGACCACCTCAAAAGGATCACTCCCGGGATAAGATGCCATGCATCAACCGCTTCCTGCCATTGGAGCAAGCCCCCGGTAAACCTGCACGATGACCAGTTATGGATGTAAAAAAATAAAGGGGAGTAAAGAAACGGGCGATTTATTTATTCGGATTCACGCCTTTTAAGTCTCATTTTCTGTAAGGGGGACTGGGAAATGTCATGTTCGGCAGCGTTAATGAAAAAAGAGAGGATTTAGCATCCCGTCTTAAACTGATGAGACTGAGCTTTCCCCGAAGGGTTTACACCCAGAGTCACTTTGGTTACCTGAGAAAGGTTATCAAGGTAGCCTGTAATTTTATATACCCAGGTACGCTTTTTTCACATCTTCATTTACCAGAAGGTTGGCACCGGTATCAGACAGGGTGATAACCCCATTTTCCATCACATATCCCCTGTGGGAAGATTTGAGGGCCAGATTGGCATTTTGTTCCACAAGAAAGATGGTTGTCTTCTGCTCCTGGTTGATACGCTTGATAATATCAAAAATCTGCTTGATAATAATGGGTGCAAGTCCCAGGGAAGGTTCATCTAAGAGCAGCAGTTTCGGGCGGGCCATCAGTGCCCGGGAAATGGCCAGCATCTGCTGTTCACCACCGCTAAGCGTTCCCCCTGCCTGATTTCTTCTGTTGGCAAGTACGGGGAAAAGATCATAGACATACTCAATATCTTGTTTAATACCCGCCTTATCTTTTCTTAAAAAAGCGCCCATGTCAAGGTTTTCAGCCACTGTCAGGTAGGGAAAAATCCGTCTTCCCTCGGGCACCTGGACCATTCCTTTCTCAACGATTTTATTGGCAGGAACACGGGTTATATCTTCCCCGAGAAAGGTCACACTGCCCTGCCGGGCAGGAACAATCCCGGAAATCGTCATCAAGGTGGTGGACTTACCAGCACCGTTTGCGCCGATAAGGCAAATTATTTCCCCCTGGTTAATTTCAAGGGTAACCCCCTTCAGGGCATGGATATTTCCATAGAAGGTATTTATATCTTTTAACTTAAGCATCAGCGTCTTCCCCAAGATAGGCCTTGATTACAACGGGATTGGATTTTATTTGCGTGGGCGTTCCTTCGGCAATCTTTTTCCCATAATCCATTACAAAAATTTTATCCGAAAGACTCATGACCAGCTTCATATCATGTTCAATCAAAAGAATGGATATATTTTCATTGTCCCTGATCCAGACAATCAAATCATCCAATTCCTTTGTTTCATGGGGATTCATCCCGGCAGCCGGTTCATCCAACAGCAGTAAAAAAGGTTCTGTTGCCATGGCCCGGGCAATCTCAAGTCGTCTCTGGGCTCCATAGGGAAGGTTCATGGCCAATTCATTGACATATTGGGCCAGGCCAATTTTTTCCAATACCTCATAGCTGTCTTTGATAAGTTGTTTCTCCTCATTCACCGTGGACCTGGGCCGGAAGATTGCACTTGCAATCCCTGATTTCAATCGGCAATGACGGCCTATCATGACATTTTCCAGTACGGACATACTGCCAAAAAGCCTGATATTCTGGAATGTCCGGGCCATGCCTCTTTGGGTTACCTCATTGGTTTTGAGACCATTGATCCGTTCAGAGGGTTTACCAGGAGGGGTGATGAGCACATCCCCTGAAGTCGGGGGATAGATACCAGTGACGCAATTAAAAAAGGTTGTCTTGCCGGCACCATTGGGGCCGATCAGGGCGACAATCTCACCTTCATTGACCACAAGATCCAGGTTATCCAGCGCCTTAAGCCCACCAAACCTCATTGTAATATTTTCTACAGTCAGTATTGATTTCATAAACTTAAACTTCTGAACTTTTAAATTGATAGGTTTTTCGGACATTGGCGATCAGACCACCGGGCCTGAACACCATCATAATAACCAGAACTGCACCAAAGACAAGCATTCTATATTCTGAAAAAGCCCTTAAATACTCCGGCATCAAAATCAGGAAAAACGCCCCCACAATCACCCCGGGAATGGACCCCATCCCTCCGATAACAACAATACACAGGATCATAACCGATTCCCAGATAGTAAAACTTGCCGGATTGATAAAGGTGGTCTTTGCCGCAAAAACAACGCCGGCCATTCCCGCCCAGGTGGCACCCAAAGAAAAGGCCGTTAATTTTGTCTTTGTCTTGTCAATACCCATTGCCTGGCAGGCAATTTCATCTTCCCTCAGGGCAATCCAGGCACGGCCGATTCGTGAATTTTCAAGCCGGTTCACCATGAAAATGGTGAAAATAACCAGAACGATCATTAAAAAATAAATAAAAATAGTTGCCTGGGTAAGGGTAAAATCAATCCCCGGTATGGAAGGCCGGGGGATATTGGCGATGCCGCTGGGACCTTCTGAAAATGCGTTCCAGTTTTCCAGTACAAGTCTGATTATTTCTCCAAATCCCAGGGTAACGATGGCAAGGTAATCCCCCTTTAACCGAAGTACCGGATACCCCAGAAGCATGCCGAAGGTTGCGCCCAAAGCCGCCCCTATTGGAAGAGCGAACCAAAAATTCAACCCAAAATGCATATTCAGCAATGCATAGGAATAGGCCCCCACTGCATAGAAGGCCACATACCCCAAATCAAGCAGACCCGCAAGCCCAATCACAATATTGAGCCCCAATCCCAGCATGATATAAATCAAGGCGGATATCATAATATTGGTCTGATACATGGAAAAAATGTAGGGGAAGACACAGGCAAAAATAACAAGACCAATAATGGAGGGCAACCTGACATTCTTGTTTTCCATCATTCTCTGGAGAAACGGCATCTCGCCTGTCACGGCTTTGTTTTTATTTTCGTCCTGCTTTCTAAGCAATTCATCCCAGATAATAGACATGAAAAAACCGCCGACACCGGCATACAACATATTCATCCAGCGCCATTCAATGATATTTTCAACGGTATTTACCCGGATCACCATGATGGGAAAGGTTAAAAATATAAACCAGATTCCCGCCAGCGCCCCTTTTTTAATTTTTTCAAAACTCATCATAATAGCTTCACTTTGTATACGATTGACAGATGATTGACAGAGGGTAAACAGATCATACTTTTTTTGTTTCCTTGCGCCCCAGAATTCCAGATGGCCTGAATATCAGAATAAACACCAGAAAGAGGAAGGCAAAAACGTCTTCGTAATCACTTGAAATATATCCGGTAAAAAAACTTTCGGTCCACCCCAGCACAAGGCTGCCCAGAACCGCACCCGGGATGCTGCCAATCCCCCCCAACACAGCAGCGACAAAGGCTTTAATACCGGCAATAAAACCAATATAAAAGTTTATCTGACCCACATGGGAGGCAATCAATACCCCGCCGATGGCAGCTGTTCCAGACCCGACGATAAAGGTGATGGATATGATTTTATTCACATCAATCCCCACAAGGGCGGACATGATCTTATCTTGGGAGGTCGCTCGCATTGCCTTTCCGATTCTGGTAAACTTTATGAGGATGGTCAAAAAGATCATGACACAAAAAGTGGTTGCCAAAATAACCAGTTCCGGAGAAGAAATAATATGGGCATAGGGTTCCCAGAAGTCAAAATCCGGAATCAGACTGGGAAAAGGAAGAAAATCAGAGGTCTGGGCAAGCAGAACATAATTTTGAAGGAAAAGTGACATCCCGATGGCCGAAATCAATGCAGACAAACGGGGTGCATGTCGCAAGGGCTTGTAGGCAATCTTTTCAACGGTAAATCCATAGGCGCAAGAATATACCACTGCCAGAACAGACGCCAAAATTAAAACCGTCAGATGGTTAAACCCAAGCATAGCCAAAACCGATGCAACAATAAGCGCCGTAAATGCACCGATCATATATATTTCGCCATGGGCAAAATTGATCAATTCAATAATACCATAAACCATGGTATATCCAAGGGCTATCAGGGCATAAATACTCCCTCTGGTCAACCCTCCAAGAAACAATTCCAGGAAATAATCCATGATTTTTTTCCACGCCTCTAAATTTAAACAACCTGCCGATCTTTGATTTTTTTTTACAAAACAAACCCAAGAACTAGGCCAGGTTCAAAATTAAATTAATTCTATAATAAAGGCCGGGGCTTTAATAAACCCCCGGCCTTGGATATTGCCAAATAGTTACTTTAATTCTACATACACACCATCTTTAACCTGGTAAACAGAGAACCCGGCTCCGATTGCATCCCCTCTTTTGTCAAAGGAAATGTTTCCAATGGGGGTTTCAACATACTCGGATTGAAGTGTTTTTGTCAATGCCGCGTAATCAGTAGAACCTGTTTTCTCAATGGCATTGATCAAAGCCAGCATTGCAGAATAGGCATTGATATAGAATGCGCCATGATCTGTCTTATAGGCTTCTTTATGATCTTTAACCGCTTTTATATTCAATGCATTTGCAGATGTATCCTTTGGTCCTGAAGCATAAACGCCTTCTGCATATTTTCCGGCAACCTTGATAAAGGTGTCATCTTTTACGCCATCATCAGAGATAAAAGGCATTTTCAATCTTTTTTTACGCATCTGACTTACAATTTTAGAGGCTTCAGGATGATATCCGCCAAAGACAACCGCATCAACCTTTGCTCTTTTAATCTTCTGAACAATGGCTGAATAATCCATTGCCCCGGGTGTTACCCCTTCAAAAAGAAGGACTTCTGCCGTGCCGTCTTCTTCAAAATATTTTTTTGCAAACTCGGCAAACCCTTTTCCATAATCACCTTTGTCATGAATGACGGCAACTTTTTTCACTTTAAGGACATTAAGGGCAAACTCCACATCCAGTTTTGCCTGGGAATCATCCGAGGCAATGGTTCTGTAGAAATTAGGATAATCACCACTCTGGGTCAGGCCCGGGTTTGTAGCAGAAGGGGACATGACAATAATGCCGGAATCTTTATAGATTCCCAAAGCAGCTTTTGTTGCGCCGCTGCAGATATGGCCCATAACCACCTGGGCGCCGTCAGATACCAGTTTGGTCGCCGTATTGGTTGCAACTTCCGGTTTACAGACATCGTCTTCAATAAGAAGTTCAATCTGTTTGCCCAGGATCCCCCCGTTTGCATTCACTTCTTTAACAACAAGCTCAGCAGCCTTTACCGAGGGAAGTCCGTATGAGGCCAGATCGCCACTGTGGGGTCCGGCAATACCGATTTTAATCGTATCGCCTGCAAACCCTGAGCCTGCAAATAAAAAAACACCGATGATGGATACAGCACACAATTTACCGAATGACTTCATTTTCATCTCCCTCCCGTTTAGTATTAATAGACGAACACATAAAAAAGCTGTCTTTCCTTATCATTTTCAAAAAAAAAAAGATAGCATACAAATTCAGCAAAAAAAATTATTTTGATGATGAGGTGGCAACCCATAATCCGGAGATAAAACCGATGATCATTAAGCGAATCATACCATGGGGGCTAAAGATCTTTTTTCAGGTTAATAAACTCACTGCGCGTAAATCCGAGTTTTTTAAAAAAAGAAAGCACATCAATGGAATCCCACATTACTGAAGAATAGATGGAGCCAACCCCTTTTTCCTTATAAATATCACAGATCCTGTTGGCCAACTTAAGTCCAAGCCCCTGGCCCATATAGTCGGGATGGACACCTAGGGACATAATCCATGCACTTTTGCCAATGCCGAACCCGGCGTAGAGAGTGGTGGATATCATGTAGCCTGCCACCTTACCGTTTACTTCGGCCACCAGGCTTGTTTTACCATTCCCTTCAGAGACATGCTGTTCAATTAATTTTTGGAAATCAACCCGTGCATCTTCTTCTGAAATGGCAATTCGTATATCCTGAATGGCTTGTGTGTCTTCCAACCTGATTTCCCGAATGCTGATGTTTTCTTCCACAAGAGTCTCCATTCTTATTCTACTTTAATGATTTTAACGATGTGTCCAACCCAATTGGGGGGAAGATAAATCCGGCCGCTGTTACCCGAAGACTTGACCTCTTTTTCGATCATTTCCTCTCCATAGACCTCAAACTTTACCTTGGCTCTGGAACTCAATTCCTTGGTTAAACCCGTATCTTTATTATTCGTATTATCAGCCATATAAAATCCTAATTTTTACAAAAAAACTCCTTTGTTACTGTTTTTAATAACATCCGTCAATTTTTTTTATCTAAAATACCCTGATTTAAGCAATAAGCGCTATATTATCTATTTTGTAGCGATAATATATCTTTCAATTGGAATTTTCAATATTTTTTAATCTTTTCAATCCACTCTAAAAACTAATAGGGGCAGGAGAGAAAACGATCTCTATCTGCCCCACTTCATATTTAGTATAGTGATTTCTTGCTAATTTTTTTCCAGCAA
Source organism: Desulfoconvexum algidum (assembly GCF_055382125.1). Taxonomy (NCBI): domain Bacteria; kingdom Pseudomonadati; phylum Thermodesulfobacteriota; class Desulfobacteria; order Desulfobacterales; family Desulfobacteraceae; genus Desulfoconvexum; species Desulfoconvexum algidum. Next base: position 4,507,001 of record NZ_AP042394.1, read on the forward strand.
AGGTGTATAAACTGCACTTTTCATTATAATATATCGAACCGCCAGGTCTCCGGCACAGATAGCGGCTAGTCTCAAAAAGATTAAAACCCCATTGGTTTGCCCCCCCCACATAATCAGCGTAAAAATTAGGGGCAATATCACAGCCAGCCCCCCAACGCCGATCAAGGTAATTTTCTTCAAGTCGCCATCGACCATCATTTTAATGGAGGTCTGCCCAATTTCATTGGCATGCCAGGTTCCCCACACATACAGCACAAGACACAGAAAATAAGCAAAAAAGAAACTTTCCGCCCACACTTCCATTCCTGAAGCCAATAGGGCTGAACCACTTGCCGCAAACATAAACTGCAGGATCTGCTGGCCCACCCAGACACCTGAGATGATAGAAAAGGGCAAGACAATATTGGAACTCCAGGCTGGTAATGCCCGGATGACGTTCATGGTGGCAAATCCGTGGGAGATAATCAGCAGGCACAAAATTCCCATAATTACATTAAAGACGATGTTGAACCCGCCGGCAGTCACCATTTGAAGAAATCCAAGGGCTGCAAAAACACCGATGATCCAGATCCCCCGGGACAGTTCCGAGGTGGCGGGTTTCATGAGCATCCGCCAGGCCCGCAGGGGATTGCCCAGGTAAAGAACATGGATCAAGCCGCCAAGAATCAGGGTAACAAGCCAGCCCAATACAATCCCTGCCCTGTATTCATAAAACAGGGAAACAAAATACAGACCTGCTCCGATTTCAGAAAAAAAGAAGGCCAACCAGAGAAAAATGCCTTTGTTATCAATCCACTCCATCTGACGGGTGGGCCGCATCATCCATTCGTATGGCTTTAAACCGTTGCCGGTAGGATGGAACATAATTTTTTCAAGCTCATTTGGTTCTTTCATAATTGTTCACTCCTCCCTTTAGCCCTTGTAAATTTTAACAGCAACAGACGTTTCAATATTCCCGGTGATGGGGTCATAATGTCTCAAGTAGGAGGGGAGCAGCTTGCAAAAATTACTTCCCTTACCTTTGGCAATGGGTCGTCCATCCGCCCATAACCCCCCTTGTCCGCAAATACCGAGAACTTTTGGATGTTGCGCTTCCATTGTCTTTACAATACCGTTTTCTTTGGTTCCATATTTATTTTCTATCCAGACAATATCACCATCTTTGAATCCTTTTTGATCTGCCAGACTTTTATTAAGTGTAATGGTAAAGGTATAAGGGCTCATCTGGCTGACTTCATCTACCAAAGGATTTTGAAATGTTGAGTTGTTTGTGTGGAGAACGTCCCGATAGGAAAAGGCTAAAAGATCATATTCATCATCCAGTTCTTTGTGGGATGTCGGCCAGAACCAGTTCGGTAAAGGACCATATTGATCCATCTCCATTTCAAGTTCAAACCCGGTATCTTTTATGATTTTTTCAGCAGCTCTTCTGTCATGGATGAGGAATTCCATATAAACCGGACACCTGGTCGGCATATTCCATCTCCAATAAACATCTTCAATGGGTTTATGCCAAGTGGCAAATCCTTGTTCCTGAATTTTTTCTTTATCATCCCCATAAACCCAGGTCAGAATTTTTTCCCCAATTTCCTTCCAGGTCAGGACTTCCCCGGCCTTGAGTTTAAGGTTTTCATCTGTAATACTATAATAATCGTTGAGCAGTTCATGATATTTGTCAAGAACCCCCACACGATTTGCAACATCCAGATAAACGTTCATGAAATCCCGTGATTCACCAACCGGTTTTGCAACAGGTTTTTGCAAATGAACATACCAGTCTTCATTGGAGGGGCTTCCATTGAAGAAAAAACTATCAATTTCCGATGACCAGGTATCTTTTTCAAGATATGAGGTATCCGGAAGAATTATATCACCAATGGCCTGGTCCGTTTCATTGACCCAGATATCACTTTGTACAACAAAACAATCTTTAAAATTTTCAAGGGCAACGTCCCAGTCAGATTGACTGATAAGAAAATTTACGGCGATTCCAAAAATCATTTCGGGCTTGACCTTTTCAACACCAAATTTATCCTGGATATAATCTTTTTCTTTCACATAGGGGATATGAGACAGTGTAGAATGTGACCAGAATTCAACGCAACCTGAATTTGTACAGGGATAACTGGGTGCATGGACAGGCCATGGATCATGTGAATAAAATACCGAAGGAACAATAACGCCGTCTTTACCAACCTTTGGCATACGTTCGTATTGACCACCAGGATACCTGCGTCGAATAGACGGCCACCCCATGGTACCACCCGGGACATCTTCAGCACCCACCAGCTGACTTAAAAGATCTATTGCCGCCACCTGATGAATCCCATTTGAATGTCCCTGGGAGCCACGGAAGGTTACAGAGGATACGGGTCGATAGGGAAATGTCTGTCCTTCGATTGTAATGGTGGATCCAATCTGGGCATTATCCACCCACCCCTTTGCAACTTCAAGGATGGTTCCCACAGGAACCGAACTTATTTTAGAGGCCCATTCCATGGAAAATTGCTTTAAATGTTCTTTTAATGCCATAAAGCAGGGCCGGCATTTTTCACCCTTATACTCACAGTCAGCCTCAAGGGCAAAATCTTCAAAGGCCATGGAGGGATCATCAAAGAGTTTGATCTCGTTTGTTTTTTCATCAAAAACAAGGGGCTTATCTGTTTCTTTATCACGGACAAAGGTACCATCTTCTCTTATCAGGTAAACAAAGTTTGTCTTTGCTCTAAGATAAAGTTCGTCGATTTCTCCCCTGATATTAAGGATATAGTTTGCGATAGCAAGTCCGACAGCCGTGTCGGTTCCCGGAAGGATAGGCACCCATTGTGTTGCCTTGCCACCTGCAAAATTACCCATTGGATCAAAAACGATTTCTTTTAGTCCACGCCTTATACCATCGGCCCGAAGTCTTGCATTGGTCATGGCTGAATGTCCGGAACCGGTTCCTTTGCTGGACCCCCATTTAAGAACGTAGTTTGTGTATTTCCAATCCGGTGCGATGGACCATGCACCATGAACCAACCCCCCCAGCATATGCGCTGCATTACCGCAGTGCAGACTGCCGCCGCCAATGATAAAGTTACCATTATTGGGCACGCCAAAGGCCTTTGCATAAAAATAAAGATGATTATGGGGACCGTCACTGGCTCGCATGGTCTGATTTGTGAAGAGAATTTTATTGGGATTGTCTTCCATGATTTTTTTCATACGGGTGGAAATCTCTTCAAGGGCCTCTTCCCATTCAATTTCTTTCCACTTGGGATCAACGCCAAACCCTTTTTCAGGGTTGGTGCGTCGAAGCGGTTTTTTAATCCGGTTGGGATCATGGTAGTACATAAGTCCCGCGATACCTTTACCGCAGAGCCCAGCTCCTGTCCCCCCCATGGTACTTTCTTTTATACCTTCAATTTTTACCGGCACACCATTCACCACCCGCACCCTTGCAGCACAGCCGCAATAACATACACCACAGGTGGTATTTACCCATTTATCTTCCCAAATTTCATCTGTTTTATAGGTCATATTTTCCCCTGTTCATTAATCAATATAATAGACGGATGGTTCAGTTCCAAATTCCGGCCTGAGCTGTTTACCCTTTTTCTCCATGATCAAACGGCTGACCTCACTTTCAGGGTCACTAAGATCTCCAAAAATTCTGGCACCAACCGGGCAGGCAACGACACAGGCCGGTGTTGCATCATCATCCTTTCCAGGCGTAAGCCCTCGTTTAAGGCCGTCATCAATCCGTTCAGCACAAAAATTACATTTAATAACCGTCCCCACTTTAAAGGGGTAAAGTTTTTCACCAATCAATTCCATCTCGGTTTTGCCCTGACCCGGAAAATACTCCCTGTCTTTGACTTCCTGGTCATAATAGGTTCTCTGCTGGTAGGGACAGCTCACAAGGCAAGCCCGGCAGCCGACACATTTATCATCATCCACCACCACAATACCATCTTCTCTGATATAGGTGGCTCCCGTGGGACATGCTTCCACACAAGGCGCATCCGTGCAATGATTGCAAAGAACCGGATAGATCAATTTGCTGGATGTCGGAAATTTCCCGGTTTCTCCAATCAGCACCCTGTTAAAAAAAACTCTGGGAGGAAGAAAATGTTCCTCTTTACATGCGATGGTGCAACCCCAACACGCAATACACCTTTTTACGTCGATTACCATTCCCCATCTAGGCATAACAACTCCTTTTACGATTAAAAAGTTATCCCTTCAGTACCCTTGCGAACCCCGCCTATAAGTCAAAAATTTCCACCTCTTCAAACCCTCTTTGTACACACCCGATATTGGCAGCTAATTTTTTACCTGAAAAATAGTCCTGGAGTGCTTCGCAGCAGGGCTCAATCCCAAGCAGACCCGACATTCGTGCAAAAGCCCCTACAATCACTGTATTGGGTATGGCCAACCCTATCTCTTCCAATGCGATTTTATTGGCATCAATAACCCCAAGTTTCCTTAAATTTTCGTGGGAGATATCCTTTGTGTCCTCGGAATCATTGAGCAGCATCATCCCCCCGGGCAAAAGGCCCTGGAAAACGGCTGGCCACTCCCTCTGGGATGGATCTAAAACCACCAGGATATCCGGATTGTAAATCTGTGTTTTTTCCCTGACCGGCTTGTCTGAAAATCGACCGAATGCGGTGACAGGCGCCCCGCGTCTTTCAAATCCGAACATGGGAAAACTAGCACCAAATTGCCCGGTTAAAACAAAGGCATTGGCCAAAATTTTAGATGTGGTAACAACCCCCTGGCCTCCCCTACCATGAAATCTGACTTCACTCATTGTCTTGTCTCCTTTAATCTTCATCCGATAGGGGAAGGCGGCATTCAGCCTCCAGTACACTCAACCCGCCAAGTACACAGTATTCGTAATCAATATCATCCTGGAGGATCTGGAGATCTGCTTCACTCAAATGAGCAAATTTTTTCATCAATTTTGTATAGGTTGAAACCGGTTTGGGTTTTTTAACGATTTTGGTCATACGAATTTTACCGTTAATTGCTTCCCACAAAGGAAAGTAATTGGTGTTGACCGCTCTGCGGCAGGCTTCGATGGTATGATCCGGCGCCAATCCCCACCCCGTTGGGCAGGGGGCCAGAATATGTAAAAAACAAAACCCCTGGTCCTTCATCTCCTTTGCTTTTTTCAGTTTTTTAGCCAGGTCATCCAGATCGCTCAAGGTGGCCGTTGCTGTATAGGGAATTTTGTGCATGGCCATTTTTAGGCCAAGATTCATTCTTCTAAGATTTTTTCCCTGGGTAGCAGATGCCCCATAGGGAGTGGTGGTGGTGGTGGCCCCAAAGGGAGTGGTACCGCTTTTTTGAATACCCGTATTCATATATCCTTCATTGTCATAGCAGATATAAATAAAGGGCTCGTTTCGTTCCGCAGCCCCGGACAGGTTCCCAAATCCAATATCAGCGGCAGTTCCATCTCCGTTAAAACAAACCACGGTGTTGTCTATTCCCGCTTTTCTATAATACCTTGCAAGGCCTGTGGCATTTGCCGCAGCACCGGTCATCAAGGTGCCAAAATAGGAGAGGGTATGCCAGGATTGATTGTTCTGACCCAAAAGGACAGGTGCGGAACAAGAAGGGGTGCCGGTAATGACAATATCATTTCCCAAAACCCTTGGAATAAGTCGCAATAACAGTTCCAACCCGCAACCGGGACAAAATGCCACGCCCTTGGAAAAGGGATCCTCATGGACAAAATGATCCAAGATCTTGGTTGGTTTGACTCGCTTTTTTTCGGCCATCTTATTGCCCTCCTGTGTTTTCGCAATCAGGTTCATGGGCTTCCGGATAACAAACCCAGGTGACTTCCCGGACATCTTTTCCTGCGGCAAGATCACAAATTGTATCAATCATCTGTCCCACATTGGCTGTGGTGATATCTGTATTGGCGATACCGTCAATAAAGCTAATCAATTTAGCGCCTTCAAGCTGCGTCTCAAAAGCTTTAAGTTCCGTATACATAGGACCGCCCTTAAACCCAAAGGCAAGGCTTCTGTCCACAACGCCAATGGCTATTTTGCCCTTAAGAGAGGCAACAAGCGCTTCAGACGGGAAGGGACGGTACATTCTCATTTTTACGAGACCCACCTTGACCCCGACCTCCCGGCGTTTATCAATCACGGTTTTTATGGTGCCGCACATGGAGCCGGACCCCACCAGAACCACATCTGCATCCGCCGTTCTGTATTCTTCAATCTGACCGCCGTAGGATCTTCCAAATATCGCTTCATATTCTTTGTCTATCTCTTCAAATTTATCCTTTGCTCTTTCCATGGCAGACATGTGTTTGTATCTTAGTTCCAGATATCCGCCCAGGATACCATGGGAACCACACCCCAGTCGGCCGCCGGGCACAAGTTTTGTTCTTTCGGGCTGCTCTTTTAAAACAGCGAGAAACCTATCCACATCTTCCTGGAAGGGAATATCCACCCCTTCGGACAGATAGGAAAGATAGAATCCGTCATAATGAACCATCACCGGCACCTGGATATCATAATCCTCTGCCAGGCGATATGCCTGGAGGACCACGTCCATGACTTCCTGACAATCTTCGGCGATTAAAAATATCCATCCGCAATCCCGTGTGGAAATCATGTCCTGCTGGCCCGAGGATACGGCGATAATACCCGGTGTTTCCCGGTTCACATTTACCATGACAACCGGTGCTCTGGCCCCTGCCGTTGCCAAAACCGCATCATACATAAAGGCAAGGCCCCAGGAAGAGGTGGCGGTAAATACCCGGCCCCCTGCAAGGGAGGCTGCCATAACAGCGTTCATGGCCGAATTTTCCCCTTCAACCGTGATCAGCTCGCAATCCATCTCGCCTGTGGCATGGAATTTGGAAATCTGCTCAATTATTTCTGTCTGGGGCGTAATGGGATATGCTGCCACAACGTCAGGGCGGGCAAGTTTGGCTGCAATGGCGGCTGCCCCGTTTCCGGTGATGACTTTAATCTGTGTTTTGGATTTCTCTTTGATTTTGGCCTGTGTATTCATCGTTTAAAATCCCCCTCTGGCATCATGGTAATGGCATCTTTGGGACATTCCTTGGCACAGATCCCACACCCTTTACAGAAAGTTAAATCTGCCTCAAAATGGGTATCCCCTTGCATCGTTATGATCTGGATAGGACAATAAATGGCACAAAACCCGCAGAAGATACAGCGCTCCTTATCCACCACCGGGCGCTTGGTTCGCCAGTCCCCAGTATCGCTGCACATCAACGGATCATTTGCATCAGACCACGGGCCTTCATGCTTAAAATACTTATTAGACGGCATACCCCCCCCTTGTTTACGAATTGGAAAATGAGATAACCCTTTATAACCCTTATTATAAAACATCACGGAAACTCCGTAACTATTTCATAGCTGTTAAATAGCGATAGGTTGATTGCCTTGTCAAGTAAAAAATTACTTTTTCAATCAACAAAATACTATAATTAGACAATAAGAAGTAATACTTATAGGATACATGCAGGTTTCAGAATATTCCATATAGTTGATAGGTCAACTATATAAACCGGCAATGCTTGCGATTTCTGAATGACCGGGTCCACGACTCTGGATCCCTAAAATTTTGCAGGGGGTTGGGAGTGTTTATTTTACAGGGGCAAAGATTTCGTTGATCTCCAAACGACGAAGGCGATCAGACCCTTGTTCAATTTTTTTGATGGTTGAGCCCACATTTTGGGATGTTTTGCGAAGCTGGGGAAGCAATGCTTTATTTAAGGCGTTTTCATCCTGGTCTGCAAGGGTTTAGGTATCTGGTTTCCTTTTTTTGTCAATGGCGTCGAAGGCTTCGTTCAAGGCCTTTTTTCTGGAAAGAAGCCAATTGTCCAAAAACTCTTTTCTCTGTTGTTTATACTTGGAAAAATGCCACCTGCCATGGTCTATCTTTTCCAAGGATTATCTGACACGGCTGTTCAAAAACACAAAGAGAAACATCTCGGAAACATCCCGCATCAGCGGCCTTGAAAGGGCCTCCATCCAGAAAATCATCAAGCGGTTGAATATAGAAATTCCCCAATTCCGGTTTGAACAATTCCTAAAAACTTGATACAGTTTATGGATAAAATTATCTCAAATCAATCCGACACGTTTGAAAGGAAGAAAAATGGATATACGAATCACCTATTGCGCTGTCTGAAATTATCAACCACGGGCTGCTGGTCTGGCAGACACCATACATCAAATATTGGGGTTTACACCAAAGCTAATCCCTGGGTCCCAGGGGGTTTATGATATTGAGGTTGATGCAAAGATCCTTTTTTCAAAACATCAGACAAAACAATTTCCAGATAATGATGAAATCATCAAATTACTGAAAAATATGTCATCCTAAAAAAATCCCAGACGGATGGGTCCAAACACAGGCAATCTGTGCCGCTAGGAATAGAACTATACCTGGAAAAATATCTTGTCTTTCAAAACTGAAAAAGGCTGCCTGATTTTTTACCAGACAGCCTTTTTCAGAAAAGGAAAAAAGATGATTTTTTTATAATTATTTAATAATTTGTTATAATGCAACGGATGTGCCGCTTAAAGACATAATCCTCATAAAGTTTTAAAAGCATTTGATTTAATAGGACATATTAAATCAAATGCTTTTTCATTCCTCAAAACTTCCTCCCGCCTGGATCAAATTCTCTGAATCTTTATCCTGAGAAGTTTACTTTTTTGAACCCATTTCATCACTACCACTCTCAAAAACATATAACCATTCGAATTAACAAGATATTAGAAGATTTTTTAGAAATTCACTTTTATTAACCCAGGGAAAATTGATATCCAAAACCAAAAAAGGCTGCTCCGTTTTATGGGGCAGCCTCTTTTAGAAAAGGAAAAAGATGAAAATAATTTGTTTTTATATGTTAATTAATTATATATACAACATTTATGCCACCATCGTTACAAAACTTAAAACAAGTTATAATCAACTGTTTTTACAGCATTTTTTTTATAAATATTTTCTTTCCCCTTTCCCATCCCTGAAAAAACCCGGGTAACACCCTGTGAAAAATTCATTTTTCTGGATTTTAACACCAATATTACCTATGGTTTAATATCAATTTCAACACAGGAGACTATCCGTCAAAACAAAAGGAACATGCATTTATGTTGAAAAAGAAAGGACCCACAACCCGAAAGGAATTGTTCATATTTTTTTTCCCAGCTGTTTTGGTCACCCTTGTTGTTTTTTTTGCGGCCTACCAATTTGTAGAGCCAAGCCCTCCCCGCACGATTACCATTGCCACAGGTGAGCCGGATGGGGCTTATTTTGAATATGGAAATATATACAAACCGCTGTTAAAAGAGAATGGGATAGAATTAAAAATTCGAACAACGGCAGGATCTCTTGAAAATATTCACCTCCTTGAAAATGAGGACAGCGGGGTTGACATCGCCTTTATCCAGGGCGGCATTGGAAAATTATCCACCTCAAAGGACATTATATCCATAGGCAGCCTCTATTATGAACCCTTGATGATTTTCTGCGGCCCCGGAATCAGACCTGACCGCATAACAGAGATGAAGGGTCTGCGGATTGCCGTAGGAAAAGAAAAAAGCGGGACCAAAATCCTTTCCACCCGTTTACTTGAGCTAAACGGCATTAATGAAAATAATACCCGGTTTATTTCCCAAGGATCCAAGATTTCCGCTGATATGCTCTTAAAAAATGAAGTTGATATCGCCTTTTTTGTTTCAAGCCCATGGGCCTCTAATATTTCTGAACTTATAATGACAAAATCAATTTTCCTAATGGGGTTAGACCGGGCAGAGGCATATAAATTCTGGTATAGTTATTTAAATATTATCACCATCCCCGAGGGTATCATTGATTTTGAGGCCAACATTCCGGATCACGAGATGAAAATATTGGCACCAACAGCCCAATTAGCCGTGCGGGCGGATCTGCACCCGGCTCTAATTGATCTGCTGCTCCAGGCCGCCAGGACGGTCCACACAAAAGGAGGGGGCGTAAACAAAAAAGGAGAATTCCCCTCCCCCAAATATCTGGACTTTAAATTGAGTGAAGAGGCAAAACGTTTTTATTCGGAACGTACCCCATTTCTCCAACGTTATTTTCCTTTTTGGGTTGCAACCTTTCTCTCCAGGATGAAAGTCATGGTCCTGCCCCTGCTTGCCATAATGTATCCGCTTTTTAAACTCATGCCGTGGATATACCGCTGGAGGATGCGCGCCCGAATATACCGCTGGTATAATGATCTGGCCGCTGTGGGTATGAAGGTGCAAGGGGAACACTCCCTAAAGGAGCATAGGGATTATATGGTCGAACTGGATACGCTTGAAAAAAATGTTGCCAATATTAATGTGCCCCAACCCTATGCAGAAGGATTGTTCCACCTGCGCATGCATATTGATATGTTTCGTAAAAGATTGACAGAAACACAAAAACCCCGGGGATAAATCCGCAACATGAATCTTTGGTGTATATTTTATGATATCCTTTTGTTCCCATGGTGTATTTATGGAGATAGGGAAAGGACCGCTCCTTTTAATAAGAATGCCATAAAACGGGTATGGATCTTTTGTTCAGATCCATACCCGTGAAAAAGAAAGTTATTTTATTAAAGGAATGATACAAATCAATTGAAGCGGCCACAAATTCTCTTTAATAAAGAGTTGATTTCAAGATCTTTGTGCTCTGGTGGCAAACATTTTTCGATTTCATATAATCGAAGACATACCAGGTATAAAGCATCTTGCAAATCGCTTATAGATTTTGCACTGTTAATTGCTTTCCACATCTGTTTTGAATAATCATCACTCATGATATCCATATTTTATCCCTCCCAAGAAAATAAAATTTTTCATACCTGGAAATTGGATGGTCAGCTTCGCCAATTCTTTAATCTCATTAACCGCTAATCGGTGTTATTTGAACGGCCGCTGACAAAGGATGATTCTTTATATCCGCCAATTTATTTATAAAACACATGCGAAAGAGCACCCATCCCATGGATAATGGAATGGGTTTTCCAGACACTTTAATATCTTTAGTCGTCTGTCTTGGGTTCTCTTTTGCCGTCAGGCGGATTATCTGGACGCAGGACCAGGCTGTCTTTTTCCGCAACACAGGTACCAGTAACAGTATCTCCGCGGGGGCTTACAAATTCTGCGGTATCTCCGGCAGATTTTCCCTCGCATGCAGTAAAGGCTTCGGGAGGCGGACCATTATGCTGACCTCTGCCTCCTTCCTGAGCAGATGCTATATTAACATACAAATTCAAGAGAGTAAAAACTCCCAACAGGATCATTGTCATTAATCTACGAGCGCTAATTGTCATTGCTGATTTCCTTAAATTAATTGTTGATCATTTCCATGCTGCCGTTAAAAAATTTTAAAAAAAACTAAAATTTTTCTTATCGTATCCGTTTTATAATACTAAAAAATTGTGGGGATAAAAAAAGAGAATTATGTGGAAAATGTGAGTATTGGATCCAATATTTGTTGCCCGGCATTAACCGAGCATCGTTTTTTTTATTGGCCTTTTGAAGATAAAATGACATTAAATTATGATAAAACCTTGATGAAAACAAGTTTAAAAATAGAGATCCACCCCCAGGCATTGAATGCCATTCCCCATGGAATTATACTTGTGTTTAATCGTTTTCCACTGGTTCTGTTTTCAAACAGGCCCGGTGAAACAATAACCATTGGTAAATACATTGGTAAATACAATTGTCCAAAAAAACAGGAGCAAGATATGAACAATCAATTACAAACAAAAATAAGGCACAGACCACGGCTGTTGTGTGGCTTAATCTTCATTGTCATTTTCACCGGCTGCTCAACTGCTTATAAAGCAGCGCCAGTATCCTTCAAATCACCGTCCAGTCTCGTCAACTGCATACAAATTGACGGGGCACAAATTGGTGTTAAATCCTATGGGGAAAGCAAAGAGGCGGCCCGGGAATTCGGCTTTGACATCATCGGCTCAGGGATTTTGCCGGTGCAGGTGGTTTTTGACAACAAAAGCGGCCATACATTTGAGATTGATGGGTCCCAATCTTTTATCCAAGACACTGCCGGAAATATGTGGACCATATTGAGCAGGGAAATGGTCTATGAAAGAGCGTCCCGGAATACTAAAAATGATCAGATGCTGAAAAGTGGGGCATCTTCCGGAATAATGGGCGCTGCAGCCGGGGCAATCATCGGTTCTGCCATCGGTATTGTTACCGGCACAAGCATAGGCACTGCAGCCGGAAAGGGAGCAGCCGTTGGTGGATCTATTGGAATTCTTACCGGCGGGATCAGGGGCCATGAAAACAAAGATGCCCAACGGACAATCTCACAGGATTTGCAGGAGAAATCGCTGCAAAATAAAACGATTTTACCCGACACCCTTGCCTATGGGATTTTATTTTATCCTGCCGAAGCCCGCAGTGCCAAAAACCTTCAGCTGCGGTTGGTGGAAACCGATACCGGCAAGTCACATCAATTAAAGTTTGCTCTTTCTTCAAATATTGAAAAGCCCTAGGAGTAAAAAATGAATACAAGCATTGCAAAAAAAATCAACCCCCAGGCCCTGACGATTCTGATCCTTTTTCTTTTGGTATCATGGGGTATTCTGCCCGCAGGATCCGCCTGGGCTTTCAGACCCGAAGGACACCCCGCACAGGGTTATCCTCCGATAGGAATGGACATCCAAGGTCCTTTGAAGGGCCATTGGCCTGTCCATATCGGGGCCTTGACCTATTTTTTTCTGGAAGGCATTTTTTACAGGCCCTTGGGACATGGTTATGCTGTGGCGGCAGCACCCGTTGGCGCCGTGATTCCCTTGCTGCCTCCTTTTGCGGCAGTGATACCCATCAGAGGCGATACCTACTACACCTATGCAGATGTTTATTACCGGAAGACGCCCAATGGGTATGTGGTGACGCCTCCTCCCCTGGAACCTGTTCAAACCGGTGAAAACCTTGCCTGGGAGGGAGATCAAATCCGGGTAACCGTTTCAATTTTAAATGTTCGGTCTGGTCCTGGAATGGAACATTCAATCATTAAAACCGTGCAAAAAGGAGAAATGCTTGTGGTACAGTCATCAAATTCAGGTTGGTATTACGTTAAGCTGCCTGATAATACCTTTGGCTGGGTAATGGTAAAATTTACAAGCCTTTTGAAACCCAAAGCGCTGGGCGCAAAATCGGTAAAATTTTCGCAACCTGTGTCCTAGGCAAAGATTTTTCCCTGTCATTGAACAAAAAACATCCGGCACTCAAAGAAAATTTTATTCCCAGACCTTAAAGCGGCTTTACAATAATGTATTGCCATAAAAAAACGAATTGCGTATGCTTGAGCCCTGTTCACAAATTAAGACAGGGCTCAAATAGATGACATCACATAAATTTCATTCCCGTTCTAAAATCTGGGTCGAAGATGATCACGGCAATGTCGTGTTTGGCCTGGGACGCTATCGAATTCTGACCCTCATCAAAGAAAAAGGGTCCCTTCAGGCAGCTGCCAAGGAATTAAAAATGGGATATCGAGGCATATGGGGGCGGATTAAAGCCACGGAAGAACGACTGGGGGAAAAACTGCTGATAAAAACGGTGGGAGGGAAAAAAGGAGGCGGATCCCAGTTGACCCCCCTGGCAGAAAAATTAATTGAGGAATTCGGAAAAACACTTGTCCTTCTTGAAAAACAAGTGGATTTCCATTTGGAAGAATCCCTTAAACCACATATCAATATCAACCCTGTGACCCCAAAACCAAACGAATAAACCTGTTGGTAAAAAAATTATTTGTCCCAAAAAAAAATCACGGGGCAGATGTTTTCTGCCCCGTGATCAAAAACAACCCAATAAAAAGTTAGCCTGGGTATCTATTTAGTTTAATATCTATAATGATCTGATTTAAAGGGTCCGTTCACGGGAATCCCAAGATAGTCAGCCTGCTCCTGGGTTAATTTTGTCAAGGTAACGGACAAATTTTTCAAATGAAGACGGGCCACTTCCTCATCCAATTCCTTGGGCAGGGTATAGACCTTTTTTTCCAATTTTTCCTGGGCCAATTTAATCTGGGCCATGGTCTGGTTGGAAAAGCTGTTACTCATGACAAAACTGGGGTGACCGGTTGCACATCCCAGGTTTACCAAACGGCCTTCTGCCAGAACAATCACAGAGCGGCCAGATTCAAGGGTCCATTTGTCCACCTGGGGCTTGATGGTCACTTTTTTAGCGGTGGGGTTATTGTCCAGAAAACTCATTTCAATTTCATTGTCAAAGTGACCAATATTACAAATAATGGACTCATCTTTCATCTGCTCAATGTGCTTGCCCGTGATGACATGATAACTTCCCGTGGCAGTGACAAATATATCGCCCCTTGTCGCTGCAGCTTCCATGGTAACCACTTCATACCCTTCCATGGCAGCCTGTAGTGCACAGATGGGATCAATTTCAGTAACCAGGACAATGGCCCCATATCCTTTCATGGAAGCGGCACACCCTTTTCCCACATCCCCGTATCCGGCCACAACAATAGTTTTTCCGGCCAGCATCACGTCCGTTGCCCGTTTGATCCCATCGGCCAGGGACTCCCGGCATCCGTATAGATTATCAAATTTTGATTTGGTAACCGAATCATTGACATTGATGGCAGGAAACAGCAGTTCATTTTTGGCAGCCAGATGATAAAGTCTATGAACACCTGTGGTGGTCTCTTCGGAGACACCCCTGATACCCTTGGCAATTTTTGTCCATTTTTGCTCGTCCTTCTTGACACTTACCTTGAGACGGTCCATGAGGCAGCGTTCATCCACGCTGTGAGTCTCATTGTCCAGTAAAGAGGGATCTGTTTCCATTTTTACGCCCTGGTGGACATAAAGGGTGGCATCCCCCCCATCGTCAACGATGAGATCAGGACCAGAACCGTCTGGCCAGGTCAGGGCCTGTTCCGTACACCACCAAAACTCTTCCATGGTTTCGCCCTTCCATGCAAAAACAGCAGCCGAACCTTTTTGCGCAATGGCAGCGGCGGCATGATCCTGGGTGGAAAAAATATTACAGGTGGCCCAGCGAATGTCAGCACCCAGTTCATACAGGGTATCAATTAGCATGGCTGTCTGGATGGTCATATGAAGGCTGCCCATGACTTTCAGTCCGGCCAGGGGTTTTTGGGGGCCGTATTTTTCACGGATGGCCATGAGTCCCGGCATTTCTTTTTCAGACAATTGCATGTCCTTGTCGCCGTCCTCGGCAAGGCCGATATCTTTGACCTTATATTTCAAACCCGGATCAAGATCAAGGTAACTAGGGTCTTTGCTTGGCTGTTGCATGTTTAACTCCTTTTTAACTATTTTTTTATTGCATGATTATCAAAGCAGGTTGGTTTTAAACAGGATACCGTTTTTATGGTCTTGGTACCCTGCGGACAAAAAGGGCCGCCCAACCTTAATATCTATTTTTGGTTCAGGCGGCCGTGTATGGTAGGCAACGAGGTTATAACCCCGCCAGATTTCTTATTTGATCGGCCTTAATGGTTCTTTCCCAATAAAAATCCGGGTCTTTTCTTCCAAAATGGCCATAGGCAGATGTTTTCCTGTAAATAGGCCGCAAAAGGTCCAGCTCCTGAATAATCGCAGCCGGTCTCAGGTCAAAAACCTCTTTGACAATTTCAATGGCACGAATTTCAGAAATCTTACCGGTTCCCATGAAATCCACCAGCAAGGATACAGGCTGGGCAACACCGATGGCATAGGCCACCTGGATTTCACACATGTCAGCTAACCCTGCCGCCACCATGTTTTTAGCGACATATCGTCCCATATAAGACGCACTTCTGTCCACCTTTGAGGGATCCTTGCCGGAAAAACATCCCCCCCCGTGGCTGCCCTTTCCGCCATAGGTATCCACGATGATTTTACGCCCGGTCACCCCGCAGTCTCCCATGGGCCCCCCCACGACAAACCGGCCGGTGGGATTGATGAAAAACCGGGTATCCCCGTCCATCATATTTTCAGGGATCACTTTTTTAATAACCTCTTTAATCACAGCATTTTTCAGGTCATCATGAGAAACGTCCGGAGAATGCTGGGTGGAAACAACTATCGTATCCACCCGCTTGGGTTTTCCATCCAAATACTCAATGGTCACCTGGGACTTGCCGTCGGGTCTCAAAAAATCAAGGGCCCCATTCTTCCGGACCTGGGCCAGGCGGTGGGTCAATTTATGGGCATAGGTAATGGGCATGGGCATGAGTTCTTCGGTTTCATTTGTGGCAAACCCGAACATTATCCCCTGGTCACCCGCCCCCTGTTCCTTATGAAGGCCCGCACCTTCGTCAACCCCCTGAGCAATATCAGGCGACTGCTGGTCAATACTGGTAACAACCGAACAGGTCTGCCAGTCAAAGCCCATATTGGAAGAATTATACCCGATATCTTTGATGGTATTTCGAACCACATGGGGAATATCCACATAGCAATCGGTTGTAATTTCACCAGCCACCATGGCCAAACCGGTTGTCACAAGGGTTTCACAGGCAACCCGGCATTTTTTATCTTCCGCCATGATGGCATCTAAAATACTATCGGAAATAGCGTCTGCGACTTTATCAGGATGTCCTTCTGTAACTGATTCAGATGTAAATAAGGATACTTTATTTTTTGACATTTCAAACTCCTTTTATTTGATGGTAATTTTATTTTCTTTCGATAATATATCGTAAAATTATAAAAAATTTTGCCTGTATTAATAATTTTTTATAGACCATTTGTCAATAGTGTCTCAAAAATATATCAAGATATGTTCATATTTATATTAAAAGTCATAATTCTATTGACAATTGGGTGATACCTTTTATTATTCCTAACAAAAACCAGATAAAAGCCAAGCCTTCAGGGGCAGACAACAAACCTTTTTTGGGAGAAACCATATGCCAGAAGCGACAAGTAAACGAATCACCGGAATCGGATCCGCCCTTGTGGATGTGCTCATCAATGAAACCGATCAATTTTTACAGGACCTTGGAAAAACAAAGGGAGGGATGACCCTGGTTCAGGACAATGCCATTGAGTCGATTCTGTCCCAAACCGCCCAAACCCCTATCATTGTGCCCGGAGGCGCTGCCTGCAACACCATTATAGGTGTGGGAAACCTGGGGGGTGATGCCAGGTTTATCGGCCGCAGGGGAAATGATGCCTATGGCAAAAAATTTGAATCCCAGATTATCTCCTGCCACGTGGAACCACAACTTTCCATTTCTCCCGCTTCTCCCACGGGTAAGGTGTTGTCCGTGATCACCCCGGATGCCCAGCGTTCCATGTTCACGTTTCTCGGGGCTTCCACAGAACTTGCGCCGGCCAGCATCACACCCGCACTTTTTAAAGACACCGCCATCAGCGTCATTGAAGGTTACTTGCTGTTCAACCCCGATCTGATGATGGCATCCATACGAGCTGCCAAGGAAGCAGGGTCACTCATTGCCCTGGATCTTGCCAGTTTTGAAGTGGTCAATGCCTCAAAAACAATTTTACAGGATATTGTCAAAGAGTATGTAGATATTCTCATTGCCAATGAAGATGAGGCAAAAGCATATACCGGGTTTACCGATGAAATGTCTGCCATGGAAGTGTTGTCCCAGGATGTTATCTACGCCGTTTTAAAGGTGGGCAAAAGAGGCAGTTTTGTCTCTTTTATGAACAAGATCACCCGAATTGACCCCGTGGTTGGCAAAGAGCCAATGGATACAACAGGAGCTGGCGACCTCTGGGCAGCAGGCTTTTTGTTCGGCATTGCCAATGGGTTTTCCATTGAAAAAAGCGGGCAGCTTGGATCTGCCTGCGGCTATGAAGTTTGCCAGGTCATGGGCGCCCAGATCCCGGAAACGACCTGGCAAAAAATCCGGGCATTAATCTAAACCAAGATATCCCCATGAAATAGCGATGGCTTCCTTTAACGGGCAACCGCTATTGTCAGGCAGTTTTAGCGCCAAACAATTCCAGATAGGTGCTGCCCCAGGTGAGACCCTTAACCTCTCTTTGGGATCAATCGCTCCTGGGCAAATTGCCCAGGAGAAAGCCAAAAATACATACTTTTTACATAAAAAATAGGCGTTTCCCTGATTGCATTTCCCATAATTTTATAGTGTTATGTATATCGTAAAGAAATATAATCAGACCCGCTATTCATAGGGCACCTCCGCTGATTATATTTCATACAGAGGACTAGCTGGAATCATGTTCGCAAGCTTGGCCTCGACACATAATGATGCAGGAATCTCCAGGGTCACTAACCAGCGTTTTACAGAACACATCCATCAAGAATATTTTTCCTGCACGATAAATTTTATGAAGGAGATGGGACCATGAAAAAATTATTTTGTTTTATCATTATTTTTTTGTTCTGGGGAATCAACACCGCTGCCATTGGTGCTGAAAGCACAAAGGATATGGCAAAGGGAGATGCTTATTTCGATGTTGCCACGGGCCATCGGTATATTAAAAATTCAAATACCACCTATGCCGAGTATTCCAAACGAGGCAAACTGCTCAGAACCGATGTCCCGAACACCCAACCCCATTTGGTCAAAAGCAACTACATAAATGAATTGACCCATGAATCATACCTGGTTTATGAAAGATATTTAAACAAAGAGGTCGTACAACAGATTCTGCTGGCATCTGATAAACATCCAGCAGGCTGGCGGTGTGAAGCAATTTTGCCCTTATCAGCTGAGGCATATGAAAACCCGGGCATAGAAGAATAGAGACGGTCTGGTATGGACAAGGACGCTGCAATGTCCTCTTTTCGGAGGAGGGAGGACATTGCAGGCACCTGGATTCCGACAATTTTAATATGGACCCTTATGGTTTAAACACGATCTCGTAAACATCCTTGTAGCGTTTGGCAAAATGAAACGTTATCCCCTCCTTAATATGATCGGGAAGCTTTTTAAACTCACTTTTGCACCCATGGGGCAGGATAATTTCATTAATTCCGATACGCCGGGAAGCAATGATTTTTTCCTTTATCCCCCCCACGGGCAGCACATCTCCGGTAAGGGTAATTTCACCGGTCATGGCAAGGGGCCGCTTGATAGCCTTGCCCGTGGCCAAAGAAACCAATGCCGTGGTAATGGTGACTCCGGCAGAGGGGCCGTCCTTGGGAGTAGCACCCTCGGGCACATGGATATGAATAAAGGCGTTGTCAAAATAATCTTCCGCAATACCAAAGGCCTTGGAATTTGCCCGGACATGGGACAGGGAAATGGCGGCGGATTCCTGCATCACGTCTCCAAGTTTGCCTGTCAGTTTAAACCCGGAATTTTTCCCGTGAACCTTTACAGCCTCAATGGAAAGGGTGGCCCCTCCCATGGAGGTCCAGGCAAGGCCTGTCACAATTCCCACCCCTTTCATCTGCTTTTCCTTTGTAAAAAAAGGCGACCCCAGATACCCTTCCAGGGATTTGATATTAATCCGGATTTTTTTCTTTTTCTCTTTCAGGATGGTAACAATACTCTTCCGGATGATCTTGTTGAGCAATTTTTCAAGCCCTCTGACCCCGGCCTCCCTGGCATACCCCTCAATGAGGTATTGGATGGTGGGGTCGGTGATGGTAATGATACTGTTGGTCAAATTATTTCGCTTCAACAATCTTGGCCAAAGATGCTTTCTGGCAATCTCCATTTTTTCCGCCGTGATATACCCGGACAGATTGATCCGATCCATCCGATCCAGGAGGGGCGCGGGAATGGTATCCAGGGTATTGGCCGTACAAATGAACAACACCTTTGACAAATCAACGCGAAGGTCCAGGTAATGGTCCAGGAATTCGCTATTTTGTTCCGGATCCAAGGCTTCCAGCAGGGCCGAAGCAGGATCCCCCTGGTAGGAAGCCCCGATTTTGTCCACCTCATCGAGCATGATCACGGGATTTGCCACCTTTGTATCCTTAAGGGCCTGGACCATTTTACCGGGAAGAGCCCCCACATAGGTTCTTCTGTGGCCTTTGATCTCCGCTTCGTCCCGCATGCCCCCCAGGCTGAACCGGTAAAACTTTCGTCCAAGGGCTTCGGCAATGGATTTTCCGATGGAAGTTTTACCCACACCCGGAGGTCCCACAAAAAGGATAATGGACCCGGATATATCTCGTTTATAAACCCCTGCTGCAAAGAACTCAATGATCCGCTCCTTGACATCTGAAAGCCCAGCATGATCCCGTTCAAGGATCTCTTCTGCCCGGGTGATATCAATATTATCTTCGGAATAAGTCCCCCAGGGAAAGGAGGTGATCCAATCCAGATAATTTCGCGTTACCCCGTATTCAGAAGAACCTGTCTCCAATACAGATAATTTCTCAATTTCCTCTTCAAAGCGCTCCACCACATGCTCCGGTGGATCAAGCATTTCAAATTTTGCCTTGAATTTATCCACATCGTTTGTTTTATCATCCTTTTGCATACCCAGTTCTTTCTGGATGGCCTTGAGCTGTTCCTTTAAAAAGAACTTCCGCTTGTTATCATCCACCTGGGTATTCAGGTCTTTTTGAATCTTTGTCTGGAGTTTGGCAATCTCTATCTCTTTTTGGAGCAGCATCAATACTTTTTTCATCCGCTCAATCACAGATTCTATCTCCAAGATTTCCTGGAGATCAGGCCCGGAGGCAGTGGTGATGCCTGCAGCAAAATCTGTCAAAGGAGAGGGCTGGTCCGGACTGAACCGTCCCAGATATTGTCTAAGTTCCTCTGAATACAACGGGTTTAAGGATAAAAGCGTTTTGATGGAGCTGATGATGGAAATGGCATAGGCCTTTAACTTGTCTTCATCCTCTTCCATTTTTTCAAAATATTCCACCTCGACCACAAAGGGGGGTTTATCAGAGAGAAATCTTTTGATTTTAAAGCGTTCAAGTCCCTGGGCAATAAACTGGATATGCCCCTCCACATCTGTAATATTGATCATGCGGACCACGCAGCCGACCTTGGGAAAATCTTTCTGATACACATATTTTCCCTTTACCTCACTTAAATAGGAAAGGCCCAGAAAATTTTTTGAATCCCGTGATGCTTTTCTCAAGGTCTCTTCCCACCGTTTTTTATCAACAATCAACGGCTGGACCTGGGCTGGCAGATGGGGACGTCCTGTTATGGGAACCAGGTATAATATATCAGGTTTGACATTTTGCTCTACCAACCCGCTTTCTGTCTTCTCTTCTTCGTCGTTTACTATTTCAGGCGTAATGGGTTTGGTCTCGTCGGTCATATATCACCTCAAAATTTAAAATTTCATTTATGGGTATGACACTTGGGGTAAACTTTATAATTACCCATATACTATAATTATATTTTCCCTTATGACAATAGAAAAAAGCAAAATCCATACCATGGGAAAGCATTTAAATTTACTTCTCCCATAATATGGATTTTACCGGACTCGTTATTTGTACTTTTATTTATCTATGATTTTAAAGGGCTGGCCCTGACTGCAATGGCCTGTCTTGTCCTTGATTCCGCAGCCACAGCCACAGCCACTGCTGCAATTGCAGCCCCCCTGCCCCCTATAGAGTTTAACAAAACTTCTGATGCAAAACAATAAGGCCATGGCCACTATAATCCCCACAAATATATTATCCATTTTCTTTCCTCCCCATCAAGACATGATCAAAGAACCAACCTGGTAAACCACCACTGACAATCCAAAGGCCAGGGTTGTGTTAAAAACAACAGAAAAAGCGGCCCACTTCCAGGAGCCTGCTTCCTTTGCAATACAAACCACCGTAACAAAACACGGAGCATAAAAAATCGTAAAGATAATCAGGCTGAATGCGGTTAAGGGACCCCACCCGTCTGCTGTCTTGAGCCGATCTGAAAGAGAACCTGTATCTTCGGGATCCACTTCGCCTAAAGAATAAGCCGTACCCAGGGTGGAGACCACCACCTCTTTGGCTGCAAAGCCACCCACAAGGGCAATATTGGTCCGCCAATCAAACCCTGCATATTGTGTAATCCCCGTAAGTGCTACCCCCAACCGACCAGCAGCAGAATTTTTCAATCCAGCCTGGACCTCTTTCAGATCAATCTGAACAAGGGCCTGTTTTAAGGCCTGGTTCCGGGGTGACAATGCCTGGGAATCTTGAGCCATCATCTGATCAACATCCTGTGCCGACATTCCCCGGGTAACGCCTGCGCGCTGGGCTTCAAACAGATCTTTCTTTTGGCTGTCAAGCTCTGGGAATGTCATCATGGCCCAGATCACAATGGATATTCCTAAGATAACCGTTCCAGCCTTTTTTACATATTGCCAGGTTCTTTCCCAGGTATGGATAAAAAGGCCCTTAAGGGTGGGCAGACGATAGGGGGGCAGCTCCATGACAAAGGGAGTGGATTCGCCTCGAATAAGAGTGGAGCGCAACAACCTTGCCACCAGCAATGCCCCCACCCAGGAAATAAGCGTAATCACCATCATGACCAAGGCCTTATTTTCAGAGAAAAAGGCGGCCACCAACAGAGCGAATACCGGTAATTTGGCACCACAGTTCATGAAGGGAACCGTCAAAAGGGTTGCCAGTCTCTCCTTGGGAGATTTCAGGGTTCGGGTGGCCATGACGCCTGGAACAGCACAACCGCCCGCAATTCCCCCGGAGACGATAAAGGCCATCACCGAACTGCCATGAAGTCCGAATATTCTAAACACCCGGTCCAGCATAAATGCCATCCGGGCCAGATATCCGGAATCTTCCAGAAAGGATATCCCCAGGAACATGAACATGATCAAGGGAACAAACCCCAATACCCCCCCCACTCCGCCAATAATCCCTGAAACCACCAGGGATTTCAGATGTCCGTCGGGCAGTACCCCCGCGACGATTGCCCCCAACCAGCCAAAGAATGATTCCAACCATCCCATGGGGATTTGTCCATAGCTAAAGGTAAAATGATACAATCCCATGAGGATTGCCACCATGATCACAGGGCCTGCAAGTCGGTTTGTCACGATCTTGTCTATTTTGTCAGACCGCTGGATGCGATTTCTATCATGGGCATAGGTCACCACATTCTGTTTCAAAACTGAATTGATAAATCCATACCGCTGGTCGGCAATCATCCCCTCGGGGTGGGTATCCAGGGTTCGTTCCAAATGCCTTGTCACCTTGTTAACAATTTTCTCAAGATGCTTTGCAACAAGGGCATTGCTAGCGTTCCCCATCTGAATAATCTGGTTATCATTTTCAAGATATTTAAGGGCGGTCCACCGGGCCGGATAGTTTTGGGTCAAAAAAGAGCCTGAAAGAATAATGGCTTCCATCTCATCCAAGGCACCATCAATATCCATCCCATAGGAAATTTTTAAGGGAGTCACCTCTTTATCCCCATTGCTCGCAATGGTTGCGGCAATGGTTGTCAATAATTTTTTCTTGCCTTCCCCGCTTCTGGCAACCGTGGGCACCACAGGGACACCCAAAAGCTGTGACAACTTTTCAATATTAATCCGGATCCCGCGTTTTTTAGCCACATCCATCATATTCAAGGCCACACAAACAGGAACCCCCATCTCCATGAACTGAAGCGACAGATAAAGGTTTCTTTCCAGGTTGGAAGCATCCACAATATTGACAATCATGGAAGGGGTTTCATTGACCAGATAATCCCTTGCCACCACTTCCTCCAGAGAATAGGCTGTCAAAGAATAGGTTCCGGGAAGATCCACCACATTAAAGTGTCCGGCATCACTTGTGCAGGTTCCCTGCTTTTTTTCAACCGTTACCCCGGGATAATTTCCCACCTGCTGCCGGGCGCCTGTCAGGACGTTAAAAAGGGTTGTTTTTCCGGAATTCGGATTTCCGGCCAAGCAAATGGCAAAACTCATGCATTCACCTCCACCTGAATTATATCTGCTTCATTGTTACGAAGCGTCAATGTAAATCCCATGATCCTCAAAGATACCGGATCAAACAGAGGGGCTCGCCCCTGTATTTTTACCTCTTTTCCCGGTACAAGCCCCATGTCCCGAATCCTTCTGCCAAGCTCTCCTGATCCTTTAACAGATACAATAACGCCGGTCTGATTTACCTGCATCTCTCTTAATTTTATTGTCGTCACGATTTCTCCTAAAATAGGCATAGGTAATTATGTATTGCTCGATACAGAAAGTTTTATATAGCTAACTTTTAATTATGTCAATGACATTTACCAAGAAACTAAGAACTAATTATTTGACTTACTATATAATCAGGGTATAAGAATATATAGCTGAATCAATATAAAGGAGTCACAATGACCAAAGAGAATGAACTTTCCGAGAGCCTTGAAGATTATCTTGAGACCATATTGGAACTTCAGACTAAGAATACCGTTGCCCGATCGAAAGATATTGCTGAAAGATTAGACATCAAAAGGGGATCCGTTACCGGGATGCTCAAAAAACTGGCGGCCCATAAATTTATCCATTATGAACCCTATGGATATGTCACCCTGACAGCCTCTGGAAGAAAAATTGCCCAGGAAATTGAAAGCCGCCATATATTCCTAAAAGATTTTTTATTCCGGATACTTGAGGTGGATGAAAAGACAGCCAATGACACCGCCTGCCGAATGGAACATGCCATGAACAAAGACACCTTTAAAAAGTTCCAGAAATTTGTTGCATTCATGGATGCCTGCCCCCATCGCAACGAAAAATAACCAAAACGGGTTCTGTAGCAACACCACGGTTGATTCAGAGGCCAACCAATTGTTTGCCCGGATCGCCCTGAAATTTCAAATAAGAGGGCTAACCGAAAAAACCGCAGTGGCGGTCAGGCCCTTTTGTTTTTTCGTAATGACCCTTTGATTAGAAATAGATTCAAGGTAATCTCGAATAATTTTTTCAAGTAGGGCCGCCGGTTTATCACTCACCTTTGAAAAAAAAGCCATTTGGTTATCAAATTCCTGCTCCAGACTTACATTTTGATCCCACTCCACCGTGTCAAAGACAATATCCGGAAAAAGTCCCAGGGAAAAAAGCAGATTGATCTTGTACAGGATACTCTGGGGTTTGTCATCAAGGGGGCTGCCCATGATCGTTTTCCAAAGATGGGTTAAAATTTCATGCTGCTGCCTGGCCGCCCACCCCCGGACGGCACATCCGTTTTTCGAGCATGCCATCATTTTAAAAAAAGCCTCTGAAGTTGCAACTCCCGGTGACATGAAAGCGATGACCAGGTCAAATTGTTTCGCCCAACCCTTTTTTTGGATATCAAGCGTATGCCAGTCTTCGGATAAAAGTGTGATTCGGTCAGCGAGATCCGATGTTAACCGTTGGGAAAACTGATCCAGCATTCCCTGGGAAAAATCAAGGGCCGTCACATGGGCCCCGTTTTTTGCCAGGGCCATGGCCAGAAGACCAGTTCCGCAACCGATCTCGAGCACCGTCATCCCCTCAAACAAAAGGCCTTTTTGTTTCAACAGTCCCAGGGTTTTTTCAAGGCGCCGGGCCTGGATCTCTCGTTCACTCTTGTCATAGGTGGCAGAAGCCTTGTCCCAATACTCGGGCGTGGAAAACCCCTTGTGAACCGCATAGGTATCACTTGATTTATCTTGTTCCCACTCGTTGATCCAAAAAGATTTATTAAAGATAGAATCCATAATTAGTGGCCTCTTTTATTTGTATTTTGTGCTTCATTCAGCGCCAGGGCCCTTCGCGTCCCATTCTCTTGTTTTGCCATAAAAACCCCTGTCACATCCATTATCACCACATAGAGGGCCGGCACAAATACCAGGGTTAACCCGGTGGCAGCAATAAGTCCTGCACTGATACTCACGGCCATGGGGATGAGAAACTGGGCCTGGAAACTCGTTTCCAGCAATAACGGAAAAAGCCCTGCCACCGTTGTCACAGAGGTGAGCAACACCGGCCTGAAACGACTTTGGCCGGCATCTATTACCGAATCAAACACCTTTTCCCCACCACGCACCTTGCTATTAATAAAATCAATCAGGATCAAGCTGTCATTGACCACAATACCGGACAGGGCCACAATCCCAAAAATACTGATCATGGTAATATCCAGTCCCATGAAAAAATGTCCGACAATGGCACCAATGAGACCAAAAGGGATAGCTGTCATGATGATCACCGGCTGTATATAGGATCTAAACTGGCTGGCCAGGAGCAAAAACATCACCATGCCTGCCAGGGAAAACCCTTTGATCAGACTGTCGATGGATTCTTCGGTCCGCTTGGCCTGGCCCTCAAGGTCATAGGATACTCCCGGGAATCGAGTCACCAGGGTATCTAAAAATCCTGCCCGCAAGTTGTCCACAATCTTCTGGGCATTGGCCACATCCTCATCCAGGTCGGATATCACCGTGATCACCCGTTTTCTGTCCACCCGCTGGATGGTGGAATAGCCCTGCTCCATCTCAATGCGGGCCACCTGGTTCAAGGGAATCTGCCTCCCATCCCGGGTGCGGATTCTCAAATCATCAATGCTGGCTTCCGTTTCCCGTTCCTCCTGGGAATACCGCACCATTACTTTGATATCATCTTTTCCCCGCTGGATCTTTAAGACCTCGTCCCCGTAGTAAGCCTGGCGGATCTGGATGGCAATGTCCGCCATGGTGACCCCCAGGGATTCTGCCCCTTTTTTGATAAAAATCTGTTTTTCCATTTTTCCGGGCCGGAAATCGTCTGTGATATCAAAGGTTCCCGGATAGGTGGAAATTTCCTGTTTAAGCACCTTAGCCGCCTGTTCAAGCTGGGCCAGATCATCGCCCACAAGCCTGATTTCAATAGGGTTACCCCCGGGACCGCCGCCAATAATGGTAAAGGTTAATTGTTCAACCCCCAGAATATCTCCGATCAATTCCCGCCATTTGGCCGTAACCTCGGGAGCGGAAATACCGGGTCGCATGTCAGCAGGCAAAATTTCGATCCAGGCTTCGCCACAATGTCCGCCATAGACCCCTGGTTTCCAGTCACGCCTGGGAATAACCCCCACCAGGGAAAAAGTGTTGACCACCAGATCCTTGCCACCCTTTACCCGGTTCTTGAAATAATCGTTGAGCTCAAAGGCCCCCTTCTCAATTTGTTTAATGGTTTTTTCCGTGGTGTCAAAAGGGGTGCCAAGTGGGTAGATGGTCTCAGAAATGATCCAGTTGGAATCGGTTTTGGGAAAAAAAACAAAGGGCACATGCCCCCCGGCCAGAAGCCCTAAAGAGACAATGAGACACCCTGCTCCCAGGGCCAGGGTAAAGTAACGGTTCCGCACACAATATCGCAAAACAGGCAGATAAACCGAGTGGATAAACTGGTTCATTTTTTTTTCCACCCGACTCCTGACCCAGGTATGACCGTCTATTATATCTTTTTTCAGCCAGCCCAGCCAGAAAAAAAAGAACCGATACAACCAGACTTTATTCTGCTTAGCCGGTTTCAAGGTATGTTCCAGGTGGGCCGGAAGGATAAGAAAGGCCTCCAAAAGGGAAACGGCAAGGATGCAGATCACCACCTGGGGCATGATGGAAATAAATTTACCCATGATCCCGGAGATATACATCAAAGGGGTAAAGGCCACGATGGTGGTGGCCACCGCCATGACCACGGGTCCGCCGATCTGTTCCATACTGTCCATCACCGCCTGTTTTGGGGATTTGCCCATGGAATAGTGGGTATAGATATTCTCACCCACAATGATGGCATCATCCACCAATATCCCCAGGGTCATGATAAACCCAAACAAGGACAGCATGTTGATGGAGGCGCCAAAATAATCCAACACCAGAAATGCCCCCATAAAAGAGATGGGAATTCCCGATGCCACCCAAAAGGCAAGACCCAGATCCAGGAACAGGGCCAGCACAATAAAGACCAATAATATTCCCTGGGCCCCGTTCTTGAGCAACAGATCAATGCGGTCTTGAACCATGTCTGCCATATTAAACCAATACCCCAGGGTCACGCCTTTGGGCATAAGGTCCCTGTGGGTTTCCATATAGTCGATGGCTGTATCTGAAATGGCAATGGTATCCTGAGAATCGGTTCGGCTCACCACAATCATTGCCGCAGGCTTGCCATTGAACCTTGCCGTGACATCGGTATCTTCAAACCCGTCCTTTACTCTTGCCACATCCCCTAAACGGATCACCGTGCCGTCGGAGCGTATCACCAGCGGAATGCGCTCAAATTCTTCTCCTTTATACAATTTTCCCTTGGCCCGGACCAATACCTCGCTTCCCCGGGTTTTTATTTTCCCGCCGGGCAGTTCCAAGCTACCTGTTTTGACAGCGGCCACCACCTGATCAAAGGAAAGGTTAAACTGGCGAAGGCTTGCTTCAGATATTTCAATGGAAATCTCAAACTCCCTGACCCCGGTCAGACTTGCCAGGGAAATGGCATCTGTGTCCACCAGATCATCCCGAATTTTTTCAGCCGTATCCCGCAGCAATAGTTCATCCACATCCCCATAAACTGCCAAGTATATGGAAGGCTCATTGTTCTTGATCTCAATGATCACCGGGTCTTCTGCCTGTTCAGGAAATGAATCGATCAAATCTATTTCCGTTCGGATTTCATCTAGTTTTTCATTGATATTGGTTCCGGCAGCGAGCTCCAACGTGACAGAACCATGTCCCTCAAGGGAGGTTGAATACATGGTTTTGATATTTTCAAGACTTTTAAGCTGTTCTTCAATCTTAATGCAGATGCCTTCTTCCACTTCTGCAGGGGAGGCCCCCGGATAGGGAACACCAATATTAATCATGTCCAGAGAAAATTGAGGAAACATTTCCCGCTTCATATTGATAACCGTAAAAAAACCGGCTACAATCAAAAAGACCATGATCAGGTTTACCGAAACCCTGTGTTCAACCGACCATTTGCCCAAGGCATTCATGGTTTTTTTCCCGCTTGCTGACCATTTTCTTTAATGGTCAATTCCATCCCCTCAATGGCACCGGGAACAGGAGATGCAATAATCTTGTCCCCGTTGGTAAGCCCGCCATTGATATAAACCTGTTCTTCAAATTTGCGCAACAAACGAACCTGCCGTATCTCCAGGTGAGAATCTGTGACAAGATACAAAACATTCCCGGGTTTGAGCAGATGCCGGGGCACCACAAAAATATTTTCATAGGTCTCACCAATGATCGTACACCCAACAAAGGTGCCGGGTTTTAAATCAAACAGGGTTGCCCGGACCGGGTTTGTCCCATTATTGCTTCCTGTTTGGATCTCCAGGGTCATGGGCAGGGTTCTGGTTCGTTCATCGACCCTGGCCTTAATTCTGGCAACCCTGGCTTCCCATACCCTTTTTTCGGGACCCTCAAAATTGGCTATATGGATCCGGGCTGAGGGCAAGCGGCCATTTTCAAAATAGGTCTGGATCCAGCGCATCTGTTCCAGGGGGATTCTCACCTCCACATCCAGCTCATCCTTCGCATAAACAGACCCCAGGATCTGACCGGGATTCACATATTCGCCCACCTGGGCCTGTTTGTCCAGGACAAACCCGTCAAATCCGGACAGAATCCGGGTCCTGTCCAATGCCAGGGCTGCCTTGTCAAACTCCACATCGGCCATGGCCAGTGCCGCCTTTTTTTGTTCCACCATGGCCGGGATAAGCGAAAGGCGGTTCTGGATGGTCTGTAATTGGATCCTGGCGGCAAGATGTTGCTGTTCCGCCTTATCCAGACTGGTTTTGGATGCAAACTGATTTTGACTCAACGCCGTCATACGCGCAAATTCTTTTTGGGTCAGCTTCACATTGGTCTTGGCCAGCCCCATATCCTTTTTCAGATTTTCTATTTCCTGGTTCAGGCTGTCCAGATCCACCCGGGCCTGGGTAACCCGGATGGCTGCCGCCTCTTTGCCTAAACCATAGGATTGCGGATCAATTTGGACCAACAGGTCTGAATTTTCAATCATTCCTCCCTCTAAAAAGCTGGGATTCATATAGACGATTCGTCCGGGCACTTCCACGGCAATTTTAACCAACCGCCTGGGACTAACCGTGCCAAAGGCCTCCACCGTCATCATTTCAGATTGGGAATGGGCCTCAAATATCCGCACACTGGGCGGGATTCGCACCAATTCTTTTTTCTCAGGGGTTGACCGACTCGCGTACAGCCAGAATGCCAGGGCAAAGGCGATACCCAACACAATAAGAACCCGCAGAAGTTTGAACAGAAAAGAAGCGACCGCCTTAACTCTCGATGGTTTTTCCATGGGCATATCCTTTGATCTACAAATTCGAGTCTTTACATCATATGGTTTCGGTTTTTTATATACCAAGATTTTTTTTTTGGAAAGGAAATATAATATAACGGATTATAACTTATGGGAAATACATGCGGTGTTTGACTTCGGAAAGGATTAATTTCGAATGGATTGAACCGGACATTTCCTTAAAACTTATTCATGCCATGTTTGAATAAAATATTTTTTTATGTCCAAAAAATTCTCCCAGGGCACATACCGGACCTGACTTTTATATAGAAAAGTGGCAAGCCTGTCCCTGGCGAACACCAAGGTTGAATGAAGTGCCATTTTATGATCAGTCGCCCCGTCTCCAATAGAAATGGATTGATCATATGAGAACAGATCCATCACCCGGACTTTGGCCACCAGCTCATCGTCTTCCTCAAAAGCAGAAACTATTTTTAAGAATTCTCCTGAAGCATTAATACTCGGTGCATATATGCCGTCAATAAAGTCCATATAGGATTCAAGCCGAAGTTCAACGGAGTCCTTCAAGCCACCTGAAATGATAATAAAGGGCGTATCAGCCTCTTTTAAAAACACCAGCAGGTCTTCAAATCCCTCCCTGATCTCCTTATCAATTATAAACTCTACCATGTCTCTGTAATGACATGATGGAATGGACTCCACAACCCCCCTGACCCCTTCCCTCAAAGTGATTTTTTTTTGAAAAAGTTTTTTTCCGAATTCTTTCATTTTCTCCGGTGCAAACCGGTTCAGCATTGCGACAAATGTTTCCTGCTTGGTAACAGTGCCATCAAAATCACAAAACACAACACGCCTATGGTTTTTTTCCAGTTTCATTATATTGGGCATATCCTTTTGATCGCTAATCCCGATAAAAAGGATGCATTTGAGGGTTTTGCAGTGTGTAAAATCGGTTTCTTAAATCTCATTATAATCTCTATTATATCTGCTGTAGTTACAGTGACTCATACCAAAGTGAAAAATATGACAAGGTAACCATTGCGCAAATGCGTTCACCGAGAGAGGGGCTATCGCTGTTTGGCAGTTATACTATTTTACGGGTATACCCCTACCTGAATTTTTTTGTTGCTTGCGCTACAATAAGTGACTTGTCACAATGTGCACCTATTTTGGGATTACAGACAAGAAGAACTGACATCACTTTATCAGCAGTTTCATAACAACAAGAATCCTCCAGCCTTGCTAATATATCAGACATTAATTTGATGAATTCCATACACTGAGCATAGTCAGAAACTGCTCGTTCATGCAAGTGTTGTGCTTTCTCCAAATCTTTCTTAATATCCTCAGGAACCCTTTCATTCATAGATTTAATTCAGTCAGAAAACTATTAAACTTTCTTGCATGTGGAAATCCCTAAAAGCTGATAAGGTGGGCACCATCCCAAGAAGCCGGTGAGAATCGGCAAAATACCTATTAAGCCCCACCAAGATTTTGGACCTACAAAAATAAGTGATAAGATAACAATTCCTAATAAGACACGAATAACTCTTTCAATATTATGAATGTTTTGTTTCATGGCATTTCTCTCCTAATCGTAAAGTGGACTTTTCCAAAATCATAAAAATAATATAAACATTTCTGCGTTTAAGGGAAGAAGAATTGAATAAAAAAAGTAATCGTGATCCTCCCCCGATATTTTGGTCGCTCAGTTAAACTACTTTTTTTATCATATCGAAGTATTTCTGAGGTTAAGGTTAATTATCCATGTATGAAATTTTGGATTTTCTGTATTTATCCTGTTCTTTATTTTTCATATTGCATTTATTAATTTTCTTAAAAACGGTGTTTTAAGTCGTATAGCACTTTCTGGACATATCTCCTGACAGCAAAAGCATCTGATACAATTATCGTAGTTGTATACGGGCACGATTGATTTATCATCATTTTTAAAGAAAACAGCTTTGGGATTTGCCGGACACATACTGACACAGGCACCACAGCGAACACATTTTTCTGCCTCAATATATGGTTTTGATACAATCCGATTGTTCATAAAATCTGAGAAAAAACCTGGATTATAAGATTTTATAGGTTTCCGATCAATTTTGAAATCTTCCATAATAAAGCTTCCAAAATCATCACCAAGCAGTTCTATGTCCTCTTCCAGAAATGATCCCATGCCAGCTTGCATACCATATTTTGTTGTTGGAACATCCTTTGGGTTTACTTTTATCAATCGGCAAACCGTTGCATCCAAAGCAACCGGATCAGAAGAGATCATAAGTATATTCATTTTTTTTGGAGTCCCACCTCTTGGCCCATTTCCCTCCATACCATAGATGCCATCCATAATATAAAGCCTTGGCTTGATAAATTTATTCAAATCAACAAGCATTTTTGCAAAATCATCAGCTCCGGGTAATCTTAAATGGAATTCTCCTTTAAGAACTCCGGGAATACAGCCAAACTGATTTTTAATTGCACCTGTAAATTTCTCTAATCCATGGGTTTTCAATTTCGGGAGACTGATAACCGCATCATTATCAAATACAGCTTTTGCAATTGTGAATTTTCTGTTTTGAAGACCTTCATCAAAAAATACATCAATTCCGGTTTTAAAATCTGCCAACTTGATGTTAATTTCATCCGCAACCTGTGTTAGTCCGGCTTTTTTTGCGGCCTTTGAAGTTTTTCCTATTGCGGGTGAATCACCATAGGTAACAATTACTCCGGTTTTTATTAATATTGCGGCAACTGCCTTAAAAACAGACGGATTTGTTGTAACACACTTCTCTGGGGCTTCACCCACTAAGATATTGGGCTTTAATAAAATCTTTTCGCCCTTTTTAACAAATAGGGAAACACCGCCTAAAAGTGAAAGTCCTCTCTCGATACATCTTTTCACGGTTTCATATTCATATGATTCACATCTTATAAGAGCAACTTTTGACATAAAACACCTTATCGTTTTTTCTGAATAAACATTGTAATTCAATTATATGAGCCAAGGACATCACTCCCAGGCCTGTCCATCTCAACTGTGATTCCAGAAATACATATATTTCATTTGGCCGTTTTAGTCTAATTGGGCTTAAAATTAAATTTTTGTCCGCCAATAGAAGCTTCCACCATCAGACCTCCTTTTGCATGAACAAATACAGCCATTCCCTTTCTATAAACTGTTTCAGCCTGTACTACGTTGATCTGTCCTGCATTAGCCCCAGCAGTACCACCTTCTGTCCCAACCTTTGCTTGTGCTCCGGCTGTGATTGCAACAGCAGATGCTGAAGCGTCAAATTCAAAATTACCACTGGTGAATTCATCATACGCTCGCTTGTCCTGGAAAAAAAGTATCTGGCTGAATGCCTGGCCACCAAATTGAAATCCAATGCTCAGTTTCGTTAAAGAGCTAGCCCCGGTTATCTTACCGTTTTTGTATACCTTGCCTTCTCCATATGCACCACCGATCCAGAAACCACCCTTCCCAATGGTCGGGAAAACAGCATAGCCATAGCAATCCTTGAAAAAAGGCTCCACGGCTTCTGATTGTTTAAATACTGAAATAGTAATAGAATAACTATCAGCAATTGCAACTCCTGAAAAACAAGCACCAAACAAAATTAATGCCAAGACCAATTTATAAAATTTCATAAAATCCCTCTTTCGTTAGCAAATCAAGTAAAAACATCCTTCGACAACTGTTTCTGCTTACACAGCTTCATTTGTGAAAATTTGTGAAAGTCTCTGAAATTATTCTTTATGTAAAGCAAAAAAAAATCTTTTTTATTGATTATCGATATATCAACTTCAAAAAATAAAACAAGTGATTGACTACATTCTATACCTGTGAAACTGATTTGATAGGCTCAGAGATCTGTTGACCTATGTCTATTTTTGTTGCCCCAGGCCATCGCTATATTGGTGTTGGCTTCTTTCATTATTGTTGACCGAAAAATTGGATTGCAGCAATTTAAGGATTATTATCCGAAGGTGGCGTATCCAACCGCCAAGATTGTCATGGATACTAAAATAATACATAACCGAAAGCCTGGATTAAAGTTGATGCCAAAAGTATTGTTGATTCTTGGCGATGAGAAATTAATTGAATTTCTTTTCCTGTGGGAAGAAACCCGATCATGGGCACGATTTGTATCCACACATACTGTCCAGTCTGTCCGTCATTTGGTTCAGCTTATCTTCGAGATTTTGACACAGGGACTTAAGTTCGTCATCGGCTATATCCTCAGGAATGGCTACCGGCTCGCCAAATGCAATAACCATGCGACTGAACGGCTTGGGCAGAACGGTCCTGTCCCAGGCCTTGGGAAAGGTGATCATCCGGTCGCCGGAACAGGCCATGGGGACAAATAGGGCCCCGGTCTGCCTGGCCACAGCAACCATACCCTTTTTCAATTTGCGAGGAGGTCCTTGGGGGCCATCTACGGCAGTACCACACAGGTATTTTTTATCCCCCTTGTTCATGACATCAATCATCTGTTGCAAAGCCTGTCTGCCGCCCCTGGAAGAAGATCCCCTTACCGGTGTGTATCCAAACTGTCTGGCGATGACGGCTGTCATCTCTCCATCCAGACTATGGCTAATCATGATCAGCCGGTCACCTAACTTTCGAAAAAAATAAAAAAGAAAAATGGAATGCCGGTGCCAAGATGCACCTACCACGTGGTGGGGAAAGCCGGTTTGACGGAAATGACGATCATATACCTGCCGATTGATGATGGTTATCCGTACAGTGGCAAACCATAGCCGGGCAAACCAGGCAACTAAAAAACCGATGATAGCAGCTTTGGTTCTCTGCCTAAATGA
Organism: Desulfoconvexum algidum; assembly: GCF_055382125.1. NCBI lineage: Bacteria > Pseudomonadati > Thermodesulfobacteriota > Desulfobacteria > Desulfobacterales > Desulfobacteraceae > Desulfoconvexum > Desulfoconvexum algidum. Next base: position 4,541,991 of record NZ_AP042394.1, read on the forward strand.
ATACGGCATAACACTCCTTAAGTTTGTAGTTTGGCCTGATCATTCGTCGCTGTTCAATTTATTACAAAATGCCTAGGTTCCCTTCACAAAAAGCCTACATAAACTCAGCGATAAAGTCTATACATATATCCAACATGAAGGATTTCGGGGTTTGAACAATGCAGGCCTAATTATTGGGGATACTTGTGCTGTTGTTGTAGACACTCTGTATGACTATGCTCAACCGGTTAAGAATTATCCTATTCATAACTCTAAATATCGAATAACTGAAGCATTTATAGAATTCAATTTGTTTATTACTCGATCTTCAAGTTTTTTTAGCCATTAACACCTCTACTCAAGCAATATTTTTGTATTTTAACGATTCTGTAGGTTTAAAATTGTTTATATCTTTTGTGATCATATGTTTTTTTGATTCCTCAAAATTAAGCAGATTGTCCTTCAGTATTGAATATTTATGGTCCCTTTCTTTATATGGATCTTCAGAATCAAGAATATCGGTAATAAACAAAAATAAGCTTTCAAGATTAGTTTGGCGTCGTAGGCAACCTACAGTCAGTGCGGGAAGATTGTTTTTAAACCGGGCTTTTTGTTCCGGATGAAAGAAAAGACAATGATCAACCAGAAGGCTCAGAATCAAGCCTCTGCGAGACCCCTTTTCACCTTGCAGCTTGGTCAATGTAGCCCATCCTTCATTGGCTTTCCAGTCCTGAATAAAAACCTCCACTAGCCATCTTTGTGAATATGCTTCCACAATATCAATGGTTCTCCAACTCAGGTCAGAGGCAATAATATAGCGGTATTGGTCTTCACCTTCATATTTAAGCGCAATAACAAAAAGTTTTCTGCCAAAACTACAAACATGTATTCTGGCACTTCCTATGGTAGCTGCTATAATCTTACCTCCACGGATTCGCATTTCTTGAGCAACGCCAGGATGTTTTGAAAAATACTCGTCCACAGTTTGTCTTCGATTCCGGATAAAAACATTCTGCGTTCTGCGTATCTGGCTAATTATTTGAGCATTGTTATACTCTTTTGAAACACCTGTGAAAAACTGCCTTGTTCCATACAGAGCATCTGCAATGATGCAGTTTATCACAATGCTTGAAAAGCACTCGTTGAAATGTTTTACCATGTTAATAGCAATTTCAACTTTTGTTGGAAACTCAGCATTTTTTAAAGGCTTTGGAGGGCGTTGTTTTGCTGAAACTCCTTGTTTTTTAAGCTTATCGTTAGTTTTCTTCCATGCAGTATACTCAGGATCTGGCATGTAAAATTCAACGCCAACAGGGATGCTTATCTCTGGAGTGACCAATATCATAAAGACTATTCCTTGGCCCATAATATATCCACCACTGGCTTTATCTTTGAGTTTGTGAACATGCCAAATATTTTTTGTGTTCTTAGATCGGTTGTTATCAGTGTCATCTATAACAAGGGATCCCTGGCTGATGCCATAAAATTTAAGAATGGTTTCTACACTATATTGAAGTAATCTTGACCATGGAATTGGAGAATGGTAAAAAACCCAGGAAAGGGCAGCAGTACTATATCGACCAAAGCTGGCCCGCTCAAATTTTGCCCAGCACACTGACTTTGTAATAAGGATACCCATAAGGCAAAAAGCAAGCCAATATTTTTGTGTGTTCGATAGCCTTTTATCAGATTTTTGTTGCGAAATAACATCATCTAATGCATTTACAAATTCAGTGATAAAAGGGACTATTTTTTTTCCAATAACCATTTGAATCTCCTGACTATAGTATATGGAACCATTGTCAGGGTATTTGATATTGAAGTGATTGTCTACAGTTAATTGAAAATTATTCATGTTGATTATTAAATTATATTTGGTTATAGATTCAGAGGGTGCCAGCCAGCGAGAATGTTAAGGGATTGAGAAGAGTCGAGATTCCGAGTTCTGCTGGTTGACGCCCAATTTGTCTTATTGCTTGTCTATATAAAAACTTGAAGATCGAGTATTAACCTGTTTGGGCATATATAAGTTTTCATCTTAAACTTGATTGTTTTTTTGAACAATCTTGATGGCCTCGTAAAAACTCAAAGATCCAATTACCTCATTTTTTGACCCATTGAGGGATTGTGCTCTTCGGGCTGATAACTTTTAAGCAAGATGTGTATTTTTTCCTAAAATCGTTCTTTGACAAGCTAACACAGACAGTTATTCGCGCTAAAAAGGCTCTACAGCCTTTTTATGCAAAGCAGGCCGCCTTTCGTGCGGCAGTTGCCCTAAAAATATTGATACCGATGGCTTTCAAGACGGCAGCAAACCGAACAGCTTTAAAACCTCGGAATCGGAGTCGCTTAACCCCGGTTCGGCGATCATATTCTGACATGGTGGCTTCAACCCCGGCCCGCCATCGATATCGATCTTTGAATTCATCTGTTTGTTCATAGGCTCTTCTTTTAGCGATCCTTGCGGACTTCATGGTGTATCGAAGGTAATAGTGTGTTTTTCCAGGCTTGACCGGACAATCATTCAAGTGTGGGCAACAGCAACAGGTGTCAAGACTGAATCCTTGGGTAATCCTACCTTTTTTTTGTTTTTTGACAACCGGGGAATGTCCTTGCGGGCAACGCTCTACTTGCCCATTGTCCAGAAGCTCAAAATCTGAGAGACTAAGACCGTCTTTCTTTGTTGATCCCATGGTGGGAGAAACAAGGTCAATCCCTTCTGATTTGGCTGCCTGATGATTTTCATCACTCCCGTATAATGCGTCTGCCTGTATTTCTTTCGGTGAAAAGTTGCGATTTTTGATGGACTCCATTGCTGGGATAAGGGCATTGGCATCACTTTTACAGGCAGTTTCCACATCGACATGGGTGATCAGATTGAGGGTTTGGTTCTTTTCATCTTTATCTTCGGTTTCTGTAAAGGTCTCCACCACCTGGACCTGGTACCCTTGTCCCTTGTGGCCGCTGTAACTTGCATCCGGATCTGAGGGGTTCTGAAGTGAATCAGAAGGAATCTCTTTAGGCTTTTTGAGTTCTACCTTTTGTCCATGTGACTCGGCTTTCAGATTGCATTGTTCTTTTAACACCCTTTCAAGCTGCTTGTAACTGTACATGGATTTCACATCAGGACAGCCTTTGAACTGTTCAATCAGATCATAAAGATCCGTACTGACATCGGACAGATTTTTGGCGGATTCTGAGGGCTTGACCATAGAAAAACAGGATAATGCTTTTTCTGAAATGTATTTACCAATAACATCGTCGCTGATCTCGGCAAAATGTCCTGCATTGCCCCGTTTCAGGTTAACCAGAAATTTATGGATGCATGTTGTAAAGATACTGATTCTGCCCAAGCGGCGCATATTGGATTTTATGTGAACAGAATCAATCCGCTGGTTGTTTGTGTCAACCTGAAATACTTGAGATAGCTTATCGGTAATTTCATTGAAGATAGGCGTTTCCAATCCATTTTCGGTTATGAGTTGCCTAAAGGTCCAAAGGGTTTTCAGGCTCAGGTATTTAGCGGAGTCAGACTCATCTGTAATATTCAAAGCGTAATGCCACTGGATATTAAATGCCAGTTGATAAACAGCCTCTTCATCTGTCAGATCATGGGCTTGCTGGAGCAACTGGACACCGAGCATGGTATATAGCTCTTTTGTCGGACGTCCTGTCACCCTTGAAAAGTAGGGTTTGATAAGGCCAATAGGAAGTGAGCGGAGAATTTCCTTTTGAAAGAGACCTGCCCAGGACTGATCAAGCATTTTCCTACGTTTGGGACTCAAAAAAGCCCAGGGATCGAAAAGTGGAAGCTGATTGTGGTCATTTACACGGATCATTGAATTTGCCCTAAGTTGTTGATAATATAAGGCATATTATACAAAATTGCTCGAAAAAAATCAATAGGAAAATACCAATATTTGTAATAAAATTAGTCGGTTGCACAGCTATTTTTACTTTTTACGAGTCCATCAATCTTAGCTATTTTTTTATTCAAGTCATTAGAATCTACTTGCTTTGGACTTAAATTTTCATATTCTTCACTCAAATCCTTAAGCGATGTCGAGATTAAATGGTTACAACTATGAATAGGATATTCATTAATACTTTCCTCAGCAGAAGAATTTGATTGGCTATTTTTAGAACTCATAATAACTCACTCCAATTTGTATTGATTGATTTTTTATCTGGTTTCACCATGTCCCCCTATAGAATAGGAATAATTGTTTTTCCTATATTTATTTGGTTTTTCGGCTTGATTTTTCATTTGATTTTTGTCGGCATCAATTTCCTCTATTATCTCAATTAGTTCTTTTTTGCTGTAACCATTATTCTGACGAATAGTTCTATTTGTCATTTTTAATCCTTTTCTGTGTTTTATCTATCATCTTAATAATAGACGATATCTTCGGTTGATGACTTTTATAATCACATGTGAAATTTCAGAAATTCTATCAATAGAGGTTGAATATGGATTTACACCGAAAAAAATCAACAAAATTGGACGATAAAATACAATGTTTTGAAAACAAAGTGAGTGGATAGGACACCCTCAAGGATATTGTCCTGATAGATATTTCACTCCTACTTAACTTGATTAAAGTATACATGAGTAGGTAATAATTGCAAGCTAAGAAATTTAAAGTGTGATCCTACCACAGAAAATTGATACCGAGTTTAAGCCGCTTTTTAGAATAAATCTACCTGCAAGTGAACTGAAATTCAAAAACCAACACTCAAGGTTTATTATCCAAGATAAAAATTTTTCAGATCTATAACAGCACAAGATACTATCTGCATTTTTAATAATTTTAAATAGAAAATATCCTTAATGGCAGGAAAAAAGATGTCATCCGGACATTTACAAAAAGGATCAGTATTTGATTGAATTCTTGTTGTGAATGTTTATATTTTAAAGAACCGGCATTAAGACCCGCATGGCAATCCAATCAATGGATGTGTCGGACCCAAAAAAAATGTTTTTTACAAGAATGATTAAAAGAACGTATAATTACGGAGATGATATGATGAAGGAATTAAAGGTTTTCTTGGCATTGGCACTATTTTTTATATTGGTATCCGCTACCGCAGCACTTTGCGATCAGTCCTATCCCCATAAAGACGGTTACAATAAAGGCGGAGGCATGGCATTGAAGGCGCATTTATCTGATCTGGACACTGATGGTGACGACGCTCTTAGTTTTAAAGAGTTCAAGAGTGCTTTCCCGTCCATGGAGCAAAAGGCCTTTGATTTCCTGGATAGCGACAAAGACGGGATGCTGAATCATGATGAATGGCACAATTTTAAGGAAATGCACAAGGGGATGGGAATGCATGATAAGAAAGATTTCCATGCCACAGGCCTGCCTGATCCGTCAGGTTTCAATGCGCATTTCCCGGACATGGATAGTGATAAAGATGATCTGGTAACCCCTATGGAATTCAACGCCCATTTCCCGGACGCATCTGAAACGACAAAGGCATTCAACGCAATTGATCTTGATGGGAGCGGTGCCCTGGACCACGATGAATGGCATGAATTCAAAAAAGCCCACGATATGAAACATGTTGAATAAACTGGATGTTTTTATTAACGGTATGATCAAATGCCGGACTGTCATGATGATTTGCTGCTCCGACAATAGATACCAAGGGGAAACTATGCCCTGTTGAGGGGTTAATCGCGGTCAGAGTATGAAGGCGATACCCAATAACATAGTGCGATTTATCCCTTTTTTTATGGGGAAAGCCAGAAGTCCTGGACGGTGAATGGAATGTGAGACAAACAGTTCTGAATAAGGATTTTTGAGATAGTAAAAAAGCGAGCTCATTGGTATTTATGTTAACCATTCATCTGGTAGAGTTAGGTGTTGGCTTCTTCCACTATTGTTGACCAATAAATTTAGATTCCAGCAGCTAAGGATTATTATCCATCCAAAGATATTGGCTTTTGGTCAAAATCAAAAAATCGAACACATGCATCAGCTTACTCGTGTGTCTTGTAAATAACATGTTGCCTCTACCCGCAATGATTAGAAAAGTCCAATCAATTCGATAATCGTGATATTTTAAAAAATCTTTTTGGGGCATAAATAAGAAGGCTTATAATGCAGTACATATTGTTCGTTATTACATCTCTGATCTGGGGTGGTGCTTTTTTCCTCATGAAAAAAGCAGGCCTTGCTTTTGGCCCGCTGACAATTGGAGCCAGTACCACGTTTGGTGGCGCCTTGGTTCTCTGGATATCCTGGCTGGTCAAACAAAAGACGTGGAAGATTCGGCGTCAACATTTGATACCGTTGTCGATTGTTTCTTTGCTTGGTTACATATTTCCCTATGCAGCACAACCTTTTCTTGTCAAACTGATTGGGCATGGGTTTATCGGGATGATGGTCGCCTTGGTACCCAGTTTTACAATTTTGGTATCAATTCCTTTATTAGGCGTATACCCCAGTCGGAAACAATTTCTTGGCATTTTGATCGGAATGGTGTGTCTATCATTGATGGTTATTGATGGGTTGGATCGAAATGTCAGTTGGTTTTACTTGTTTATGGCCCTATCTGTTCCCCTTTGTTATGCAGTATCAAATACCCTTGTCCAGCGTTCGCTTCAGGATTTGCCACCGATTATTCTCGTTGCCCTGTTTATGACGGCTGGAGCCATTGCCCTAACACCATTAGCGCTAATATTTGAAACCATCACAATTGATGATAATTTTGTTCCAGCTATTATTGCTATCATACTGTTATCGATATTTGCACGGGGAGTTGCCATGCTATTTTTTTATAAAATGATTAAAGTTAACGGCCCCCTTTTTGCTGGCATGGTTACCTATGTCATTCCGGTAGAAGCACTTATGTGGAGTTGGTTGGACAATGAACGCATCACATTAATGCAGGTATCTGCTATTTTAATTGTGCTGTTAGTCGTTGGCATGGTTCAGCGAGATATCGTTAGGCGACAAAATATCACCTCAACAGGCAAATTAAAATGTTAAAATTTCTCAAAACAGCACACGATTTTTCAATTGATGAATCAACAGGTAAAGCTGTACAGGACCCGAATCGCCTTGGCTGGCAAATGAGCTTAAATGATATAAATCACAAGGAATAATAAAATATGTTTTGCCCCAAATGCGGTTATGAATATAGAGATGGTTATACAGAATGTTCTGATTGTAAAACCCCCCTCGTTGAAAAACCGTTGCTTGAAAATATTATTAAAAATGTTGATTATAAAGAAGTGACCTCCTCTTTAAGGCAAGATGAAATAAGCATTATCAAATCCATTTTGGATGCTACTGAAATTAATTATGTAATCCATGGGGAATCTTTTGGCACTATGTATAATATTGCAGGTACGAGTAGACTGATGGTTGATAAAGATGAGTATGAAAATGCTATAGAATTATTAAAGGATTTTCTTTAAAAAGGTAAAAATTCGAGTCATTTCTGAGCAGCCTTATAACCATCGTTGCACCGAACTGCTGGGGGCAAGTACCCAGTTCCCGCCCTTTGGTTGGCAGTCCGTGGGCTTCAGACGTTGACTCAAGGATAAGTATCCAATTCTTAATTTTTTCCGGGCCTGTATTTGTTAAAAATATCAGTTCGGAACTGGATTAAACTTATAAACCGCATCTATCCTGTTAAACAAAAACATAGATTTCCCATAAATATTTTTCAACACGTGCAAAAACAGGGGTTATTTTTTTTCTTTTATCTTTGTTTTGGCTGCTGTTTTGGCTGCTGGTTTGGCTGCTGGCTTAGAAACTGGTTTATCTGCCAGCTTGGAAGGGGCTTGTTTTTTGGGGTTCATCCCCCGTAAAATAAGCATGAGCGCATCACGTTTCTGGGCCATGACCAGGGAAATTTCTTCAAGCTGGTCCTCGGTGAGTTTTGTTTTGGCGCTTTCCAGGAAATCAAACAAATTGTCAGCAATATCAAGCATTTTATCATGGGCGTCTGCTTCTTTTTTTGTCGCAAATGTCATTTTTTCCTCTCCATTCCTGACAACAATATACTTTACAATTACAGCCATGTTTTCTCCTTGGAATCCGGCATGATAATAAAAAACTTGGGGGATAGGTCCCACTGTCTATATCTCTTAATACAAAATAAGGCCCTGGTAAAGAGATATTCTTACCAGGGCCCTTTGCACAAAAAAAAAAATGAATTATATTTCCGGTCGTGGGTAAAGACCGCTTCTTTCAACTATCTCCGGTACTTTTTCCTCCCACTCAATGGCCATTATGTGAAAGCCTGCAACCCCTGTCACTTCCTTGAGCTCCTGGATGTGTTCCACACAGATATCAATGCCTTCCTGGGCCTGTTTGCCCTTTTCAACACCGGCGAGCCTTGCGATGATCTCATCGGGCACATCCATGCCCGGCACCTTTTTTTTCATATATTTGGCCATACCCACGGATTTCATGGGGGTCATGCCGGCCATGATAAAGGTTTTTTCAGTCAGCCCTCTATCCACTGCCCGCCGTATCCATTCCTTAAATTTGTCTATATTGTAGATACACTGGGTCTGGATGAATTCCGCACCGCAGGCAATCTTTTTGGCAAGCCTTGGCACCCGGATTTCAAAGGGATCTGCAAAGGGATTGGCAGCCGCCCCCACAAATATTTTAGGCGGCCGCTTAATATCATCTCCTCCCAAAAATTTCCCTTCATCGCGCATGTGGCGAACAGTCTGGACCAATTGCATGCTGTCCAGATCATGGACATTCTGGCCCTGGGCACAATCCCCAAAACTTTGGTGATCACCGGAGAGGCAGAGCATATTGGGAATGTCAAAAGAAGCCGCCCCGAGGATATCACTCTGGAGGGCCACCCTGTTTCTGTCCCTTGTTACCATCTGGAGTACCGGTTCTATTCCCAGAAGTTTCAAATGTACACAGGCGGCAAGGGAAGACATCCGTGTCATGGCGGTCTGGTTGTCCGTGACGTTGATGGCATCCACATAATCCTTGATCAGCATGCCTTTTTTGCGCACCTCTTCAGGATCTGTTCCCCGTGGGGGACCACACTCGGAGGTGACGCCCAGGTGTCCTGCTTTCATGACTCTTTCCAGCCTGCCGGCACTTACGAACTCGCTCATATGTTTACATCCTCCCTGGTTACGGTTCTGGGGCCGCCTGCCCGGTCTGTGGACCAATCTTTGATGGGGGCTACCTTTTCATAATCATCCATTCTGCCAAGGGCTTTGAGCCGATCAATAATGAGCTGCCAGGCACAATCCGTATCCGGACCTAGTTCGCATTTACCATCGGTGGATCCGCCGCAGGGGCCGTTGAGCACCCGTTTTGCACACCTGGAAACAGGGCATATCCCCCCGGTTCTTGCCAAAACACAGGAGCCGCAGGCCTGGCAGCGTTCCGTCCAAAGCCCCCGGTCTTCATTGGCACCCAGACAGATGGTGTTCACCCCGGGCAACAGGGGCATGGTCAAATATTTTTCCGCTGCAAACTGAACCCCCACCCCGCAGGCCAGGGATACAATGGCGTCATACTTATCAATATCCTTGCGGATCTCCTCCAGATACTCATGATCGCACTGACGTTCTATGGTGTGCTCAGAGATTATTTTTTCCTGGCCCTGGGTGATAAAATACATTCTCAATGCCGATGCCAGCACCTCCACCTCTTTTTTACCACCGGCCTCACAAACCGTCACACACTCGTTACATCCCAGGATCAGAATGCGGTCAAAATTGCGTACTTCTTCGATAATTTCTTCAATGGGTTTTTTTTCTGCGATTATCATACGCTTACCTCATATTCAGCTGTTAAATTTTTCAAACCATATCAAGCTGCCGTTGCTTTTTTTTGTTTTGCCATTTTCTGTTTGGCCAGGCGAACGGGGCTGGGGCCCATTTCTTTTATCTTGTTGACCATTTCAATGGAATACTGTGCAAACAAAGGGCCTTCACCTGAAGACAGGTTATACATTTTCACCCGTTCTCCGCCAACCCCCACCTGATCCAAAATCTTTGCGGCCTGTTCAACCCGCTTGCGCGCCCTGTAATTGCCCTGGTTAAAATGACAATCACCTTCCATACACCCCACCACATAGAGGCCGTCCGCCCCTTTTTCAAAGGCCCTCAGGATATGAATAATATCAATCTTGCCCGTACAGGGAAGGCGAACAATTCTAAAACTTGTCGGGATCTTCAATCTCATGGAACCTGCCAGGTCCGCAGCTGAATACCCTCAAAAATTACAGCAAAATGCCAGTATCACCGGCTCGAATTCTTTTATCATAGTACCCCCTCCAGCAAAGCATCCACCTTGCTGAGCAATGAATCATCATCATACCAATTGAGTTTTATGGCTTTTGCCGGACACTCAGAGGCACACACCCCGCATCCCTGGCACAGGGCCGGATCAATGTAGGAAACCCCCTCCTCATTGATCACCGGCACATGATAGGGACAAGACCTGACACAGACCAGGCAGGATGCGCAATTGGCCTGGTCGACCTCCGCTGTGACCGCACTTAAGGTCAAATATTCCTGGGCAAGAAATGTGGTGGCACGGGAAGCCGCTGCCATTGCCTGGGCAATGGTCTCGGTTATCAACTTGGGTCCGTGGGCCGTCCCGCAGATAAACACCCCTTCTGTTCCCCCATCCACAGGACGTAACTTGACATGGGCCTCCATGAAAAACCCTTCGGGATTGCGCTGGGCTTTTATGATGGTGGCCAATTCTTTCGTGTCAGCAGCCGTAACCCCGGCACTCAAGACCACAAGATCGCAACTTGCCTCAAGTTTTTGCCCCAGTACATGGTCCCTGAAGGTGACGCTCATATTGCCGTCATCTCCTTGTTCCACAACCGGCGGATGCTCCCTGTCAAACCGGGAAAAGATGACCCCCAGGTTCCTGGCCTTTGTGTAGAATTCTTCCATCATGCTGTACATTCTCATGTCGCGATAAAGGATAAACACGTCCGTCTCCGGCGTTTTCTCCTTGATGGCAATGGCATTTTTCACGGCACTCTGGCAGCAGATCCTCGAACAATTGGGATTTTCCTCATTTCTGGATCCCACGCACTGGATCATGATCACCCGCTCCAAAACCTTGGGCTCGCCCTCTCCAAAAGAATCTGCCTCAATCATGTCAGCAAGTTCCAGCTGGGTGACAACACAATCGCTTTCATTGTATAAAAATTCGGTTGGTTTGTATTCAGTGGCGCCGGTGGCAACAATCATCACCCCATGGTCAATTTTTTGTTGCGCCATGGAAGAGCCCACCAGCACTTCAGTATTAAAATTACCTTTATACCCGCCAAAGTCGACAATCAATGCCTGTTTGAGCACATCAATGTTGTCATGGTCTTCGACTCCCCGTACAAGCTCCTCTACATAGGCCCTGATATCATCCCCCTCAATGGTGTGATGGAGATGTCTGCCAAGACCACCCAAAACATCTTGTTTTTCAACCAGGGTCACATGAAATCCCTGGTCGGCAAGGCCCTTGGCAGCCGTCATCCCCGCGATACCGCCGCCCACCACCAGGGCCTTGTCAATAATGGTGATCCGCTTGTCGTGGAGAGGCCCAAGAGTTGCAACCCGTGCAACCGCCATTCGGATCAGATCCTTGGCCTTGGCCGTGGCCTGTTCTGGTTCATGGAAATGCATCCAGGCGTCCTGGTTACGGATATTGGCCATTTCAAACAAATATTTATTCAGACCTGCTTCCTCCAGGGTATCCATGAAAATCCCTTCATGGGTTTTGGGGGTACAAGAAGCTACCACCACCCGGTTGAGCTGATGTTCGTCAATGAGTTCTTTTATGGAAACCTGGGTATCCTGGGAACAGGTGAACAAATTTTCACCGGTATAGACCACATTGGGAAGATTTTTACTATAGCGTTCCAACTCGTCCACATCAATGATCCCGGCGATGTTAATCCCGCATTTACAGACAAAGACCCCAATCCTGGGTTCTTCTCCCAGCACATCCCTTTCTTCGGGCATGGAAACCGTCTTTGTCAGGGTATGGCGGGCTGCTGCCAGATGGATCCCGGCGGCACCGGCGGCGCCGGATGCTTCGGTGATGGAAGAGGGAATATCCTTGGGTCCCTGGAAGGTTCCGGACACAAAGACTCCGGGTCTGGAGGTTGCCAAGGGTGTAAAGGTATCGGTCTTGACAAAATTATAGCGATCCAGGTCCACCCCGATGCGATTGGCAAGGTCAACACTGGCCTTGGGAATGGTCAGCCCCACGGACAGGATGACCATGTCAAAAATTTCCTTGTGCATCACCCCTTCTTCGTCGGCATATTCTAAAATCAAATTGTCCGACCCCGGCTCTTCCACAACAGAGTGTATCCTGGACTTAACAAACCTCACCCCTTCCTGGTCAGCGGCCCGATTATAATATTTCTCATAATCCTTGCCAAATGTCCGCATATCCATATTAAAGATGGCCGCATCCAATTCCTTTTCCGAATGCTCCTTGGCAATCATGGCATCCTTGATGGCATACATGCAACAAACAGAAGAACAATACCCGTTTCCGCACCGATTGGTATCCCTGGAACCGATGCACTGGAGCCAGGCAATCTTTTCCGGTTCTTTTTCGTCCGAGGGCCTGACCAGATGTCCCATGGTCGGCCCGCCGGCGGACAGGATCCGCTCAAACTCAATGGAGGTCAGAACATTCTTGGACCGCTTGTACATATAGGTATCATCCATGTCCGACGGGTCAAAGGTGGTGGCCCCGGTGGTCATGATCACAGACCCCACTGAGACATCCCTTATTTTTGGCTGTTGGTCATGATCCACCGCTCCTGCCAGGCAGACCTCCACACATTGGTAACATTCCGAGCAGATACCGCAGGACAGACAGCGGGCAGCTTCCCTGTCAATGGCATCTTTTGCAAGCCCCAAGGTAACTTCCGCAAAATTGCCTTCCCGATCTTTCACCGAAATCTTTTCCGGGGTTTCCCGGGGCAGCCGGGGCACATCGATGATTTCGGGTTTTTCGAACTCATAGCTTTTTTCCCGACCCTCGGTGAGGTCCAGGCCATTTATAAACCGGTGCATGCTTTCGGCGGCTGTTTTGCCTGAAGCGACGGCATCCACAACGGACTTGGGTCCGTAAAAAGCGTCTCCACCGGCAAAGACCCATTCAATGGGGGTCTGCAGGGTAACAGGATCTGCTGCATACCCGCCGGGCGGGGTCAGAGAAATTCCTTCCTGTTCAGCAAATCCCAATTCCCCTGCCTGGCCGATGGCAACAATCACGGTGTCGGCCTCGTGGGAATTCAGCTTGCAATCATCAAACTGAGGGTTAAACCTTCCGTTTTCATCAAAGACAGCCGTACATTCCTGGAAAGAAACCTCTTCCACCTTTCCGTTGGTTCCGTAAAAACCGATGGGGCCCTGGCTGTTGACAATTTTCACCCGTTCTTCTATGGCTTCTTCAATCTCATAATCCCAGGCCGGCATTTCGTCTCGTTTTTCCAGACAGACCATGGTGACATCCTCGGACCCCAGACGTCTTGCCGTCAGGGCCACGTCAACGGCCACATTACCGCCGCCGATGACCACCACCCTGCCGGAAAGTTTCTTGCCCTTGCCCATGGCGGCATCCCTCAGGAAGTTTGTTCCCTTAAGAACCCCCTCAAGGTCTTCACCCTTGACCCCAAGCGCCCTGGAACCGTGGAGACCGGTTGCCATGAACACAGAGGCATAGCCCTCTCGTTTAAGGCTTTCCAGGGTAATATCCTTTCCAAATTCAACAGCGGTTTTAATCACAACCCCCAATCGTTCAATCACATCGATCTCTCGTTCCAACTCTGCTTTGGGCAGCCGGTATTCGGGAATCCCCACGGCCATCATTCCCCCCCGCACCGGCAATTTTTCAAATATGGTTACCCCATACCCTTTTTGAGCCAAATAATAGGCAGCCGTGAGCCCTGCCGGGCCTGACCCCACAATGGCTATTTTTTCCTCTCGTTTATCTGCAATCTCCGGAAGCCAAGGGTCATCGCCTTCCAGATCCAACTCTGCCAGATACCGATGCAGATATTGGATGGCCAGGGGTTGATCAGCATCTCCCCTGGTACAGATCGCTTCACAGGGATGATGGCATACCCTTCCGCAGGCCCCGGGAAAGGGGTGTTCTTGTTTAAACAGCTTTAAGGCTTCATGGTATTTTCCCTGGCCCATGAGGGCGATAAACCCCTGAATGGACACGTGTGCCGGACAGGTTGCCTTACAGGGTGCAATGGAGCGTTTGGAAATGCCGTAGGCACCGGGTATGGCCTGTTCATATTGTTTGAAGATGGCTTTTCGAGGCGCAAGCCCCTCGTTGTGTTCGCTTCGCGTATCAACGGGACATACTTTGGTACATTCCCCGCAGGAGGTACATTTTGAGATATCAACAAATCGTGGACTTTCTTTGATCTTGGCCGTGAAATTCCCCTGTTCACCATCCAATTCCAAAAGTTCCGTATTTGTTAACAACTCAATGTTCAGATGCCGGCCGACCTCGACCAGTTTGGGTGAGATAACTCACATGGTACAGTCATTGGTTGGAAATGTCTTGTCCAACCGGGCCATCATGCCGCCGATGGCGTATGATTTTTCGACCAGATAAACATAATACCCTGAATTTGCCAAATCAATGGCCGACTGCATTCCTGCGATACCGCCGCCGAGCACCATGACCGCACCTGCAAGATCTTTGTTGGATGTCACCTTTTGCGTCATTCTCAAACCTCCTAACCGTTTAGTATAGCCGCATTAAAGTTTAAACTATGGCCTGGAACACTTGCTTCTGTGCAAGCAACACTTGCTTCGGGGCAGAGGGCTGAAATAAAAGTCCGGTATATGAGAAAGAGTCCAGCGACCGGGCTCAAGATAAGAATTCACCAGAATAAGAAAAGGAGAGGAAAAAAAAGTGACCCGTAATTAGCAGCCGAACAAAAAAAATCGGCTATCCTGCACCCGGGAAAACAATTCCCGAGTCCAAAGCCGATTTTTTTGTATACACTTTGCTGGACCGGCATATCCTGCCGATCATTTTTATTATATAGGTGCATCCCTTGTGCACAATATGATAAGAATCTATTGGTCACCTCTTCTTAAGATTAAAAAGTGGTCTGGTAAAACAAACTGCCTCCTGAAATAAAGATAGAATCTTTATTATCCCCCATCTCTAATTAAAAAAATGGTATTTCTTTGTCAAGAATTATTTATTTTATAGGGATACTACCTTTTCCCCTGCTGCTAAAGAAGGTTCTGGCAAGAATTTTATTCCAGAAAAATAAAATTTACAATGAAGTGGCGTCTTCTTTCATGCCCAGATATTTCCCGCTCAGCCAGACAAGAATCAACACAGGGACACCAATCAGTGCGGTAATGAGAAAAAAAGTAGAATACCCCAGGGTATCAACGATGGTGCCGGAATAACCACCGAAAACCTTGGGGACCAAGGTCATTAATGAGGTGAAAATTGCATATTGGATGGCCGTGAATCTAATATTGGTGAGGCTTGACAAAAAGGCCACAAAGGCCGCACTTGCAAGCCCTCCTGCCAAATTGTCGGCGGAGATGACAAGATATAGCATGGGTAGATTATGCCCCATACCGGCCAGGGCCATGAACAACAAATTGGTCAAAGAAGAGAGCAAAGCCCCCATGAATAAAATTTTGAGCACCCCGTATCGGATGGACAAAAACCCTCCCAAAAACCCACCTGCAATGGTCATAAAAAGACCGAAAGTTTTTACCACACTTGCAATCTCTATCTTTGTAAAGCCAAGATCCTGGTAAAAAACATTGGAAATAACCCCCAATACAATATCCGAGATTCGGTAGAGGCCAATTAAAGCCAGTATCAGCCAGGCAAGAAAAACCCCATACCGGTTAAAAAAATCAGAAACAGGCGCAAGATAGCTGTCTATCACCATTGATTTATTCACCCCACCCGTTGCCATGGCAATTTTTCCAATGACAGCGGCCACACTGATGCCAGAACCTAGCCGGACAACTTCAACCAAAAGTCCTGCAAGGGGCTTATTATTCAAAAAAAGCCCAACACTTTTTTTCATCCCAAGGGCCATGTCCGCAGTAAAATGGAAGGTCAGGATAAACCCGCCTACTGCCAGGGCAAACAAAAATAAAGATCCCAGATAATCCTTGGGTGTATAAGTTTTTCCTTCAATTTCTTCAGCCCCGGGTTCGGACACAAGCAATGCCGTAATAATTCCCACCAGCATGAAAGCTGCCATGATGCAATAGGTGGTCTGCCATGCTTGATATAGATAATGTCCCTTTGTGGATCCAAATAACTGTGCCAGGAACAGGGCACCGGCACCGGCAACCAGCATGCCGATCCGATAACCACCAATATATGCCGAAGCCATCAGGGCCTGGAGATCAATGTCAGCCGATTCTATTCTATAAGCATCAATGACAATATCCTGGGTTGCCGAAGAAAAACCAAGCATGACCGCTGCCATTGCCATGATCGTCAATGGATATTGGCCCGATGCAGGGTCTGTGAACCCCATCCACAAGATGGCTGCTATAACACCTATCTGGGCCGCTATTATCCAGCTTCTCCTGCGCCCTAACACCCTTGTGAAAAAAGGGATGGGCAGCCGGTCCACCAAAGGCGCCCAGACAAATTTGAATGAATACCCCAATGCTGCCCAGCTGAAAAAAGTAACAGCCGATCTTTCGACCCCGGCTTCCCGGAGCCACAAAGAGAGGGATGAAAAAATCAATAATATGGGCAGGCCCGCAGAAAATCCGAAAAAAACCATGGTGACAACCCGTGGGTGAAAAAAGGACTGCATCGATTCTTGCCAATTGCGCATCATTTGTATTTTTCCATTTTTTTATGAGGAGAAGAAAACTATGGGGATTAAGGTATCAAATTAAAATAGCAGATTAACCTATCAAATTAAAGACCTGGTTAACATATCAGAGGGTAATTTCATAATTATAGGGAACGGCAAAGCAATCAATTACCTGGGTATTATTCGCCTGTGCATTGGTTTTAAACACATTGGTGCAGTCTTGTACGATGGCATCCATATCATCGTCGGTCCTGTCCTGGTTCAAATGAATCAAACCCAGTCGTTTAACCCCGGCCTTTGCAGCCAGGTCCATGACATCGGGGATACAGGAATGACCCCACCCGGTTTTCCGGACATATTCACTTTTTGTGTACTCAGCATCATGCAATAAAAGATCGGCATTTCCTGCAAATTTGATATAGTCCTCAACCTTTTGGCTCTGGGGATGGGAAAACCCAAGTTCATTATCTGTTAAAAAAACAAAACTTTTCCCGTCTTCTGTAAATTTGTATCCCAGGCTTCCTTCTGAATGGCTTGTGGGAATCGAATCTATGGCCAAAGAACCAATATTAAAGCTTCCGGTCAAGGAGGTATCAAACTGGATATCGGCATTCAGATCCTTTAGCTGAACAGGGAAAAAAGGAGGCTTCAGGACTTCATTTAATACCCCTCGTGTATCAAAACTCCCAAATTTCCGGTCCTGAAAAATAATCCGGGTTTTACGATAAAGTAAGGGTTTGAAAAATGCAATCCCCAGAATATGATCCCAGTGAGTATGGGTGAGCAGCAAGGTGTAGTCAGAAATATTGCGCCTCAAAAGGGAATTGCCAAGCCGACGGATCCCTGTGCCGGCGTCGATAATAACGGTTTCCCCTGTTTTCGCCTGAATTTCGATACAGGTGGTATCCCCGCCATAACGTACATATTGCTGTCCTGATACAGATATTGATCCCCTGGATCCCCAACATTTAATAAACATGATTCTCCTGTATCAACCCCAAAGATTAGAATCCATACACAAACTTAACTCCCTACAATCTTATGAATCGACACAGAAATCAATATCTTTTTTGATTACCACCAAATTATCAATATGGGCGCAGGACAATTTCTCCATAAGATATAAACACACTTCATTAATTGCCCTTAATTTTCTTTTTGTTGCTCATTTTAAAAATAGTTTAAAATCACCAAACTTTTTTGTGGTTAACATATTGACAACTGCAGTTATTTTGCTTAGGAAAACCAAGAATATAAATCGTACTATACAATAAATCTTATATTTAACGAGGGGATCTTATATATGGCACAGCTAATCGCAGACAGAAGAGATGTGGATTTTGTATTACATGAACAAATTGGAATGGTCGACCATGAACTATTTGAAGAGTTTAATAAAAAAACAGCTGATCTGATTGTATCCGAAGCCAGAAATCTGGCCATCAAAGAAATTTTACCCACCTTCAAAGATGGGGATGAAATCGGATGTAAGCTTGAAAACGGCAAGGTCACCCTACCCGACTCTTTTAAACGGGCCTGGAAACTTTATTGTGAAGGAGAATGGCTGGCCATGTGTGACGACCCTATTGTAGGGGGTCAGGGCATGCCAAAGACCATAGGTTGCGCTGCCCTTGAATACATGGTAGGCGCCAATTCTGCTTTCATGCTCTACTACGGCATGACCCATGGGGCAGCCAAACTGGTGGAAGCCTTTGGGGACGAAGAGCAAAAAAACCTTTATATGAAAAAAATGTTTGCAGGACAATGGGGCGGCACCATGCTGCTCACTGAATCCGAGGCAGGATCGGACGTGGGGGCGCTGACCACCACCGCCGTAAAACGAGAGGACGGCACCTATGCCATCCAGGGAGCCAAAATTTTTATTTCTGCCGGTGAGCATGATCTGTGTGACAATATTATCCACCCGGTGCTTGCCAGGATTGAAGGGGCACCTGCCGGAACAAAGGGAATTTCTTTATTCCTGGTCCCCAAATTTTTGGTGAATGCCGACGGCAGCCTGGGGGAGTTCAACAACGTTGTCTGTACAGGACTTGAAGAAAAAATGGGCATCCACGGCAATGCAACGGCCTCCCTTTCCCTGGGGGAAAAGGCAGAGTCCATTGGTACCCTGCTCGGAGAAGAGAACAAGGGCATGCCCGAAATGTTCAAAATGATGAATGAGGCCCGGGCCTTTGTAGGCATGCAGGGGTTTGCTGTGGCTTCTGCCTCCTATATGTATGCCCTGGAATATGCCAGGACAAGAATCCAGGGAAGGCACCTTATGGCCAGCAAGGATCCTTTGGCCAAAGATGTCGCCATTATCCAGCACCCGGATGTCAAACGCCAGCTGCTCAATATGAAAGCCTATACCGAGGGCATGCGGTCTCTGATCTATTATTACGCAAAATGTTCCGACATCGTCCATACCACCGAGGATGAAACCCTGAAAAAAGAAACTGCCGCTTTAATTGAGGTCTTAACCCCCATCGTCAAGGGCTATATCACGGACAAATCCCTTGAGGTCTGCTCCCACGGAGTTCAGGTCTACGGTGGTTATGGGTATGTCCAGGAGTTCCCCGTGGAGCAGCTCATGAGGGATACCCGGATCTTCATGATCTATGAAGGCACCAACGGCATCCAGGCCATGGATCTTCTGGGCCGGAAACTGTCCATGAACCAGGGAGGTTCCTTTGCCTATTTTATCGCCCAGATCAAAAAAACCATTCAGGATGCTAAGGAAATCGAAGGAGTTGAAGAGATAACTGCAAAAGTGGCCCATGCAGTATCCCGGCTTGAGGAAGTGGCAACGGTCATCAAGGATCGATCCAGATCAGACCAGGCATTAAATGCCTATGCCTTTGCCCATCCCTTTCTGGAGGTAACAGGAGATGTCACCTTTGCCTGGATGCATCTGTGGCGGGCCAGCATTGCCGCCCCGAAACTTGCCAAACGAGTGGGCAGCCTGGACAAGGCCGCTGTTGCACAAAAAGCACTTAAAAACAAGGATGTGGCCTTTTATGCAGGGCAAATGGCAACGGCCAAATTTTTTATTTCTACCCTTCTTCCCCAGGCCTATGGTAAGATGGATGCTATCCTGGAGGGGGATACCTGTGTAGAGGATATCCTAGATGTCTCCTTTGGTTCAAAATAAAAATAAAAAAATCAGGAGGTCAAATGCTTGAAACCATTAAAAAAAGTTTGTTAACCGGTGTGGGCCTGGCCCTAAGATCCAAGGATGAAATTGAGGAACTGGCAAAGGAATTTGCCAAACAATCCAAGATGGACCAGACCGAAGCAAAACAATTTCTCAATGAGTGCCAGCAAAAATATGAGGATGCCAAGCAAGGGTTTGATAAAAAAATAGAAACCGCCATTGAAAAGATATTGAAGAAGTTGGATTTACCGACACGCTCAGACATTAAACTATTGAATCAGCGAATTGACCAATTGACTGAGCATCTCAATGACAAAAACCAAGCATAACCCTAGGCGTATGCTCAACATCTAACCAATCGCCTTTAAATTCTGATCGCTCTGGAAGAACCTGGCCCGTTGGGCCAGGTTCTCTCCTCCAGCAGAAATCTTTTTTCCCTTATCCTAACCGCCAATACTCTTTATTTGCTTTTGGTTTAAAATCTTTCGGCGGCCTTAACATTATCAAGGCCGAACCGTAATACCCTTGCCAAGGGAATAGTGCCTGTGATAAGGATATCATCGTTATATCTGCTTATTTTTATGGGAAAGGGTTAATACCAAGGGGACTAAAAAGAGGTATTAATGGAGAAAAATCTGAATATTCGCATTGGACATTTAAAAATTATTGATCACCTCATTCTGGGGCACTCTGTTTTCCGGCTTCAATCCACGGGTGAGCGATTACACCACTCAACCCTTGAAAACGTACCCATGAATTCATGGGAACAAATTTGTGATGGATTAAGACAAAGAGATCTTCAGGGCGCCTTTATTACGGTTCCCCTGGCAATGGATCTGTTTGCCGCCGGCCTTGATATCTCTTTTTTGATGTTTGTCCACAGGTCCGGCAGCTTGATGGTGAAAAGCAGGAAAAATAGGATAAAAAGCCTTGAAAATCTTAGGGGAAAAAGTATTTTGATCCCCCACAACTTGTCTGTTCAACATCTGCTGCTCCATAAACTTCTGACTGCCGCCGGTTTAAACCTGGGCCCCCAGGATTCCTTTGTAACTGACCCAAAAAAAATCCTTGTGGAATCCACCAGTCCTTTTCTCATGCCCCAAATACTTGAAAATGACGAAGACCTTGATATCGGCGCCTGTATAGTGCCGGAGCCCTATGGCAGCCAGGCCATTACCCAAGGTTTTGCCGACAAGCTGTGTACCTCGGACAGTCTGTGGAAGGATCATCCCTGTTGCGGATTTGTGATTCAAAAGGACCTTGAAACCTCCCATGGCAAAGCCCTGGAAGAACTGGTCGGCCATTTTTTTCAGTCTGCCCACATACTGGCTACCCAGCCCACCCCCTTTGAAGAAAAAATACTTGATTTTGCTCAAAATTTTCTGGGTCAGGAAAAGGATATTGTCCGGCAGGCCCTTTTAAACAGCAAGATAAGCTATTCCCCGCAAAAGCTGTTACCAGACCTGGAAAAACTGGATATAATTCAAACCTATATGACAGATACCATGGGCGTGATGTCCCAGACCATTGATCTGGATGCCTTTGTTAATCCTGCCCTTGCAAACCAGGCGCTATCGGAAATAAACTTGTGAAAATTGATCTTGAACGAATAACAAAAGTTTATAAACGCCATAAAAAGCCAGATCATGTTGTGCTCAAAGACATTTCCTTTTCCATTAAAGCGGGTGATTTTGTTATCATCCTGGGAGAATCCGGGTGTGGGAAGAGCACTCTTTTAAACCTTCTGGCAGGACTTGAACAGCCATCTTCGGGTGCTATCCATGTGGATGGCCAGGAACTCAAGGGAATCCACCCTTCCCGGTCCATGCTCTTCCAGCAACCCGCCCTGATCCCCTGGCTCAATGTACGAGAAAATGTGGCCTATGGCTGTAAGATAAGGGGGGATATAAAAGACCTTGATTACCGGA
Organism: Desulfoconvexum algidum; assembly: GCF_055382125.1. NCBI lineage: Bacteria > Pseudomonadati > Thermodesulfobacteriota > Desulfobacteria > Desulfobacterales > Desulfobacteraceae > Desulfoconvexum > Desulfoconvexum algidum. The sequence goes on from NZ_AP042394.1 coordinate 4,563,873, forward strand.
CAAACCAGTTTCTTGAAATCATGGGGCTGGCCGGATTTTCCGACTCAAAGCCAGGCCAGCTTTCCCTTGGTATGGCCCAACGGGTCTGTCTGGCACGGGCTCTGGTGGGGCACCCCAGCGCCCTTCTTTTAGATGAACCCTTTGCCTCTCTTGATACCTTTACCCAGGCCCATATCCAGGAAGAACTGGTCAACTTGTGGCTGTCGGAAAAATTTACCGCTGTCTTTGTCACCCATGACATTGATGAGGCCATACGGCTGGGAACCAAAATCATTCTTTTGGCAGGGGAACCTGCCAATATAACCGATATTTTTGAAATAGATGAGGACTATCCAAGGGAACGCAGCCATATAAGGTTCAAGGAAATACGGGTAAAAATCCTGGAACGATTCAAAAACGCATACATGGCCAAACGAAGCATGTTATAGCCTGGGGATAAAAGGGAAAACAATGAACACTTGGTCACGACGAAAATTTTTAAAGACAGCCGCAGCTAGCTGTTCCGGCCTTATCCTTCCCTGCGCCCTTCCCTCATTTGCCCGCCAGACACCCTTGAAACTTGGGTACTTACCCATAACAGATGCAACACCGCTTCTGGTTGCCCACGGCCTTGGCTATTTTTCCCAGGAAGGACTTCAGGTCGAAAGACCTGTCATGGTCCGATCCTGGAAAATCTTGATTGAATCCTTTTTGGCCGGAAAATTCAATCTGACCCATATGCTTTTTCCCATACCGGTATGGATGCGATTCAAACAAAAAATGCCTGTCAAGGTTCTTGCCTGGGACCATACCAATGGCAGTGCCATCACCGTAAGGGGAGATTCCGAAATTTTTAAGTTTTCCGATCTTGGCGGAAAACAGGTGGCCGTGCCTTCCTGGTACTCCATGCACAATCTCATCTTGCAATTGGGTCTTCAAACCCAGGGACTTACACCGGTGATCAAACCCCAGTCCGAAAAATTGGCACCCCACGAAGTCAATCTCTTTATTCTATCGCCGCCGGACATGCCCACAGCTCTCTTAGGTAAAAGAATCGATGCCTTTATTGTGGCAGAACCCTTTAATGCCCTGGCCCAGGTAAAATTTAATGCCCGGATCATGAGATTTTCCGGAGATATTTGGAAAAACCATCCCTGCTGTGTCATTGTTGCCAACGAAAATGTTATCCGCCAGAACCAGGCTATGATGCAAAAAGCGATGAATGCCATTGTCCGGGCCCAGGCCTGGTGTCAAAAAAACCCACGAGAGACGGCCCACCTGCTCAGCCGTGACGGAGAAGGGTACCTTCCGGTTCCAGAGACGGTTCTGGCGAGGGTTTTTGCCCCCCTTCCACGAACAGAACTGGTTCACCCCCAATGGGATGTGACACGCATTGGTTTCCAACCCTTTCCCTTTCCGTCTGCCACCCGATTTATTATGGAACAGATGAAACAGACCCGGGTTGAAGGGAATACCGATTTTCTTGCATCCCTGGATGCAGGCATGGCAACAAGGGAGCTTGTGGATGATACCTTTGTCAGAAAAGCCATCGCTGAGATGGGCGGAATTTCTAAATTTTGCGATTGCAGCATAGAAACACCATTTTCAAGGGAAGAAATTGTTGAAATCAATTAATCGGTTTGTATATCGAAGCTCCAGGCAGGTTGGATTGAATGCGGTTTTCGGCCGCATGGAGTTTGGCTGGAAATATGAAATCATCGGACTTGTGCTATTTGCAGTTCTCTGGGGACTGATTTCTTTTTTTATTTTTACCCGGCCCCAATTTTCTCAGTTTAAGGGATTTCTACCAGGCCCCACCTTCAATGCCCTGGTGGATGCATTCCAAAACAGTGGTTTCTGGCTCTCGGCCTTTGCAAGTCTTCGACGGATTCTTGTGGGAATCTTTATTGCCTCTGTGATTGGATTTCCCACAGGCATTATCATCGGCTTTTATCCAACGCTTCGGGGACTATCTTACTCTCCCCTCCAGTTTATCCGAATGATCAGCCCCCTGTCCTGGATGCCCATTGCCCTGCTTTTATTTACAAGCTTTGAGTCGGCAATCTATTTTTTGATTGTAATGGCCACCATTTGTCCTATAATATTAAATACGACCATTGGCGTTTTAAATATTAATCCCCAATGGATACGAATGGCATTGAACCAGGGAGCCAGCGACACCCAACTGATACGGACCATTATAATCCCCTCCTCCCTGCCCCATATGCTGACCAGCCTGAGACTGGCGCTGGGGGTGGCATGGATTGTTCTGGTTCCGGCAGAGTTTTTGGGTGTTTCCAGCGGACTGGGCTATCTCATCAATGACGCAAGGGATACCATGGAGTACGATAAGCTCATGGCGATGATCATTGCCATTGGAATTTTAGGGTTTATTCTGGACCGTTTTTTCCAGAAACTCCAGCATAAGGTGAACTGGTCCTGAAATGAATAGATACCTTTTAATAAAATTGGTATAAATTTAGCATAAAACTATCAAATAATTACTAAAGGAGTTTTTTATGGCGGTAGACCCAAATATAAAAATTGTGGTGGCAGATGACTCGGGCACCATGCGCATGATGTTTAAACAGATTCTTGCCAAAGCCGGATACACAAACCTTGTCATGGCGGTTAACGGTGCAGACGGAATGGAAAAAGTAAAAACTGAACGTCCGGATCTTGTGGTCAGTGACTGGAATATGCCCACAATGGATGGCATAGAATTTTTACAAGCACTCCGGGCCACCGACGAATTTAAAGATCTTCCCTTTATCATGGCCACGGCCCAGTCTGACAAGGGTCAGCAATTGAGCATCAAGGAAGCAGGGGGAAACGGCCATGTTCCAAAGCCCTTTGATGCCGACCAAATAGGAAAGGCCATTGAACAAGCCTTTGCCGGCGGCATGGAACAGACCGAGCGCGCAGAAAAAAAACGAAGCACCATCGGCGGCAGGGTAGAACTGAACGTGGCCCATATTCAGATCACAGACCACCTTGCCCTGGGTGCCCTTAAACACAGGATTGAAACCGGGGATGTAGAACCCCAGCATTTTGACCTGACCACAACCCTTAAGGGAGGATGGAACCCCATCCAGGAAGGTCTTGAAAGCGGAGAAATTGACTGCGCATTGGTCCTGGCTCCCATTGCCATGGATTTGTTTGCCTATGATTCTCCCATACGTCTGGTACTTTTTGCCCATAAAAACGGATCCACCTTTGTCAGATCCAAACACTATGACCCCAGGTTTGATTCTCTCCAAAGTTTCTACAAATACAAGGTGGTGGACATTCCCCATAAAATGTCTGTCCACCACATGCTGGCCCATAAATTTTTAAAGGAACTCGGATTAAAACCGGGTGTCCCGGGCAAAAAAGCCATAAATGTACGATTTGAGGTGGTGCCCCCCATTAAAATGCCGGAAATCATGCGAGAAAACGAAGATGTTGCCGGCTTTATGGTGGCGGAACCCGTGGCCACCAAAGCCATTGTCAATGACATTGGAAATCTGGAATTTTATTCAGCCAGCCGTTGGGACAATCACCCCTGCTGTGTCGTAGCCATGCAGGAAGACTTTATCCAGAAACATCCCGAAGCTGCCCAGGAATTTGTCTCCCTGATGGTTGAAACCGGAGAATACATTGAAAACGACAAAGCCCGGGCGGCCCAAATCGCTGTCAGCTTCCTTGACCCCCAAGGCAAAATGGGGCTTAATCCAACCGTATTAACAAATGTTTTTTCCCAACCCCAGGCCATCCGTTGGGACGGCCTCTACCCGGAGGCCCAGGATCTGGAGAAAATTCAACGATACATGCATGATGTCATGGAAATTGGTAAAATCATTGATCTTGAAAAATTCATTGAAAACCGCTTTGCCAATCAGACATACAATATATAGACGAGGTGTTTCCATGAAAATTACAGACCCACAAGTCATTGAAGATGGAGAAAAAGACCTGATTAATGCCGTACAAGAAGATCTGGATCTGGATGCAGTCAAACAGATTCTCAAGGATCGCATGGGGGCTTCCACCCTGTCTTCAAAGGGGGGGCAGATTGTGGTTCACAACAATAAAGTCGCTTTCAGGCTGGACTTTGATATCAAGTTAAGCGGCAGCCTGCTCTTTGACAGGGAGGGCAATTATATTGATACCGGGGAGGCGGACCTCCTTGAACCTGCCACGGACCCGGAAATGGCCTTGGAAGAATTTGATTTCGAGGATACACTCCCCGATAAAGGAATAGATGATCCCCCATATGATGGAATCCCCTTGGTTGAAACAGGACTCGACGAAACCGATCCCGACGAGATCAATACCGCTGAACCAGATCTATCAGAACCAGATCTATCAGAACCAGATCTATCCGAACAAGATCTGGAAGATAACATCTCCATTGGTCTTCCTGAATATGGTCTTGAGGATGAACCAGAAGACGAAACAAACCTGACCGATCAAGAGGAGACAGACATATCCTCCCTGGACCTTGAAACAGGGGATCTTCTGTCCGATGAATCAGTGGAAACACAAGATTTCGAAAGCATGGCAGAATCAAACGAGGTTGACACCCAAAACCTGGAAAATGAGAGCCTGGAAGATGAGAGCCTGGAAGAAAAGGATCTTGCGGATGAAGCTGTGCTTCAAGAAGAAATACTTGACGATGATATCAATGGTATTCTCAAAGAAAGCCGTGACTTCTGGGAACAAAAAAAGGATTCCTAACAACGGTGAGAATTCCTTACCCCAAAAGGGAGAAACACATCATGCCTGATTCAAACAAGGGCAGTCTGGTTATCGAATCAGCCGTACGTAATCATGACCTGGATAACCTGACTGAAAAATTTTCAACCCTTGAAAAAGAATGCCAAAATATAGTGACGTTTATTAAAGGATTTGCACCATAATGGGAACATCGTTTCAAGACCAGCTCCTTAAATCAGGACTTGTTAGTAAAAAACAGGTCAAAAAAATCTCGCATGAAAAACGTGCCAATCGCAAAAAAAATCAAGGGAAAAACGCCTCTCCTGAAATAAATAAAGCGCTTGAAGAAAAATTGGCCAAAGAAAAACGTAACCGGGAACTCAACCAAGAACTCAATAAAGAAAAAAAGAAACGTGAACGTCTGGCCCAGGTCCGGCAACTCATTGAAACAAACCGTTTGAATTTAGAAGATTATTATGATGAGCCCTACCACTTTGTTCTGGGGAAAAAAATCAAAAAACTGTATGTAAATGAAGAGATCGCCAGGCGACTAAGTCTTGGGCAATTGGCCATTGTTCGCCTTGATGACCATTTCCAGATTGTACCTGCCAAGGCGGCCCATCAAATCGCCAGCCGTGATCAGGCTGCACTGGTGGTGCTGCACAGCCCCGAAGACCCGAAGGAATGAAATGAGTTTAAACTTTGAAGAAATAGATTTTCGATCAACGCCTATCGGGGACCTGATATTACGGCGCCGTAGGTTGCTACAGCTCGGGGGTCTTGAGATATATGAGGTAAAACTTGGCGAGGATTTTTTGATGTCAAGCTTGTTCCATGAGGCAGAATCTCAATTGGCCAAACTGGGACTCAATCTATTAAAAAAAGAAAATTTAGACGTTGTGATCGGGGGCCTCGGGCTTGGGTACACCGCTGTTTCTGCCTTGGAAGATGAGCGTGTAAAATCCCTTGTAATTGTAGAGTATTTAGAAGGGGTCATCGAGTGGCACCAAAAAGGACTTGTCCCCCTGGGCAAAATCCTGACAAAGGATTCGCGTTGCCAATTTCTCAACGCCGACTTTTTTGCACTGTCTTCTGACCTGTCAAAAAGCTTTGATCCGAACCATCCCCAAAAAAAGCATGATGCCATCCTTCTGGATATAGATCACACACCAACCCGGGTATTACACCAGACAAACACCCGTTTTTATACGCGAGAAGGGCTGGGGGAACTGGCCCAGCATTTAAAGCCCGGCGGCGTTTTTGCCCTTTGGGCCGATGGACCGCCGGACCCATCCTTTACCCGTCATCTTTGCAAGGTGTTTGCAACGGCTAAGTCCCACACCATCGTGTTTGATAATCCCATAACCGGCGGTTCCTCCGATGGTGCTGTTTACACAGCACAGGTAGGTCTGTAAGGCCATCACAACAAACAAAGACGCCAGATGGAAATAAAGGATTTGCAGATGTTTCAGGAAATCCATTTTATTTTTTTTATTAATTTGTAAAGTCTGTCAAAGGTTGCTCCGTAGGGAGGGGCGACGGCCAGGGCTTTTTTTGCCTGTTTAAAAACAGGTCTGAGTTTTGAGAATTCAACAAAGCCCTCGTATCCATGATATTGGCCCATCCCGGAGTTCCCGATTCCCCCGAAGGGTAGATCATGCTGGGCCACATGCATGGCACAATCATTTATGGTGACACCGCCTGATCGGGTGTTTAAAATCAGTTTGTCCAAAAACGCCTGATCATTGGAAAAGGCATACAGAGCCAGGGGGCGCTCATGGCTATTAATATAGGCAATGACCTCGTCCAGCGATTCATAGGTCATTATCGGCAGCAAGGGGCCAAATATCTCATCTTGCATAAGGATCATCTCTTCATTGACAGAGGTCACAATGCAAGGAGAGATTTTTTGCAATTCATCATTTGCCTGGGGGCCTGGTATTAAATTAATGATATCTGCATTTTTATCCCTGGCATCTTCAAGGGTCTTCAAGAGTCGCAAATAGGCTTTCTGGTCGATAATGCTGGTATAGTCCCGGGTTTCCAATCTTGGATATCGACGGGAAACAATTGTTTTTGCCATTTGGACAACCGCATCTTGCTTGCCTTCCGGCACAAAGAGATAGTCCGGGGCCACACAGGTCTGCCCTGAATTCATGAATTTGGCATACAATATCCGTTCAACCGCTGTTTTTAAGTCAAAATCTTCTGCTAAAATAGTGGGCGACTTGCCCCCCAATTCCAATGTCACGGGTGTCAGGTTTTTTGCAGCCGTGGCCATAATCGTTTTCCCCACCGTTGGGGAACCTGTAAAAACAAGGTGATCAAAGGGCAGGGAAGAAAAATCTTTTGAGGGGGTTCCCGGTAGGAATGCGATCAATTCTTCAGAAATTATTGCAGAAAATTTTTTTTGCAATAAAGTGCAAAGTCTCTGGGAATTGGCTGCCTGTTTAACCATTACCCGATTGCCTGCCGAAATGGCGCAGGTTAAAGGACCCAGCACCAGGAACAGGGGATAATTCCAGGGGGCCACAATCCCCACCACGCCTTTTGCCTGGGGGATAACCTTATTGCTTCCGCCAAAAAATACCAGGGAGGTATGGCGTTTTTGAGTTTTCATCCATTTTTTTAACCGTTTCCGGGTATATCTCAACCCCATTATGCTGCTGGATATTTCCAGGATTTTTGTTTCATGGTGGGAACGGTTTCCAAAATCGGCACAGATTGCCTCACAAATTGCCTGATCATTCTCTTGTATAATCTGCTCAATTTTTCTTAAAACATCCATCCGCTCCCCATGGGAAAGATAGGGGTGCTTAAGACAGGCCTCTTTTTGCCTCTTGAAGGTTTCCAATGCTCTGTTCTCATTTTCCAGGGGGACGATTTTAGCGGTGTTCATTTTTATCCTCACTGCTTAAGGTTCCAGATCCAATTGATGGGAAATTTCCACACCTACCTACTGCCAGATAAAAAACCGCACAGCAGGAGATCAAGCAGTAAAAAACTGCTTGAAAAATTTATTGTTATTATTTGCCGCTTTTTGTATTTTATACAAAATAATATATTAACAAACGCTTTTATTTACTATTATTTACCAATATAAACAATAATTATTTTTAAGGCCCCTCTTTTTTGGAGAACCCGTCTTTCAATTTTGCCAGGCCCCTGGGACAAATCCGATCCCGGCAGACGTTTACGAGAAAAATCGTACAAGCGGTGCCCACCCTTGTGTTCTTCTGGGAACACATCATTGCCCATAATAATTGCTTGACGCACCCCCTTGTTTAATATTAGAAGGACACCTTTTGACTTAATTACTGCCAAATAATTCAGCATGACACTGGAATACCATGAAATTAAACACTTTGAAATCAGATTTTATCCTGATATTGGTTGCCACCATCTGGGGCCTTGCATTTGTCGCCCAGCGAATCGGAATGGATCATATTGGGCCTTTTACTTTTAACGCAATTCGATTTGTACTCGGATGTCTGTCTCTTTTACCGATCCTCCTTCTCACACGCAAGAAAACGATGCAAAGCCCCAAACAAGGATTGCTCAAAGCCGGTTGCATCTCTGGAATATTTCTGTTTTTAGGGATTTCTTTTCAACAGGTAGGCCTGGTATATACCACCGCCGGCAAGGCCGGTTTCATAACCGGACTCTATGTGGTTATAGTTCCTGTGATCAATTTAATTTTTAAACAAGGGAAAACGGCAGCAAGCACATGGGTCGGTGCTATTTTAGCATGTATTGGCATGTATTTGTTGAGTGTAAGCCGTGACCTTTCGATAAACTTTGGCGATATCCTCGTCTTTTTCAGTGCCATCTGCTTTGCGTTTCACCTACTCATTATCGGAAGACTGTCCAATCGTTTCAACACGGCTTTATTATCATTGGTTCAATGTATGGTGTGTGCCCTGTTAAGCCTTACGGTTGCAGTTGTTTTTGAAACCTTTGTACTGGCAGATATAATGACGGTTGCCATACCATTGCTATATGGTGGCATTCTCTCAGTTGGTGTGGCTTACTCTCTTCAGATCTATGGCCAGAAAAGCGCGCCAGCCACTCACGCTGCCATCATTTTAAGTTTTGAATCCGTGGTTGCCGCCATCGGTGGCTGGATCATATTAAATGAAATTCTTTCCGGCCGGGGTATCATAGGCTGTGTGTTAATGCTCACAGGCATGCTGATATCCCAGCTGTACACACAAAAAAAAGAGATGTCGATGCCTTAGGTTTTTGAGCAGACCTCACCAAAATATTGATTGGGATGATTACCCTCTCCTTATTTTGTTTTGCTTTTAACGGTTTCGGGTTTTCCTTTCATTGGAAGTCTATTAATGCATGGAATCTGCCTGTTGGAATCTATCCATAGTCATAGGCGTTTATGGCGGGTCAATCTTTCCAGCTGCCAGGGCAAGGCGGGTTGCGGCCAACTTGTAATCATGGACAGCCTTGATTTCATGGGTCAGACTCTGCTGTACCATGACTTGGGCATCTAGAAGATCGGTAATGGTAAACAGTCCGCTGTTGTACCGGTTTTTCACGATGCGCAAAGACTCTCGTGACTGGCCTACGGCGGCCTGGTTCACTTGAATGCGCTCCCAGGCGCTCTGGGCATTAAAAAATGCCTGGCGGATTTCCCCGCAGATCTGCTGTTCCATGCCACGCAGGCGGGTTTTGGTCTGATTGAGGTTCATTTGTGCCTCCCGCACCTTTGCCGAGATACGGCCTCCGGTGAACAAGGGCATGGAGACGATGGCAGCAATGGTATAGTTGGTTGCCGAACCATCAAAATCCTCGGAATTGATCTCATAATTTCCCGCCAGACTCACCGACGGATTCCGGGAGGCCCTGGATTTGTCTATCTCTTTTTGGGCAATCTGTCGCTGAAAAGCCAGATGCTTGAGATCCGACCGATTGGACAGGGCATTGCTAATCCAGGTATCCAGGCTGCCGACGATGGGATCACCGGCCTTGAGGGGAGTTGACAGGGTATAATTCACATCTCCTGCAACCCCCATGGCAACATTCAGCCGGCATTTGGCAATATCGGCCTGACTTTTGGCCTCGGCCAGCTGTTGTTCCAGGTCGGCAATCTGGACCTGGGCGCGCAGCAGATCACTTTTCGCCACAAAGCCCCCGTCATAACGGGATTGTACCATTTTCAGGTGGGAACGGGCAGTATCTGAAATCTGCCGGATAACGATTTTGTTTTCCCGGGCAAACAAGGCGCCGATATAGGCGGTGATGGTGTTGGCAATCACCTGCTGCCGGGTGTGTTCGTTAAAAAGCGCTGCTGCCTCCTGGTTCAAATGGGCCTGCTGAAGGCCATACCAGGTCTGTCCGCTGTCATACACAGGCCAGGAAACAGAAAGGTTCGATGCATAATTTGTGATACCGTCAGGGTTATTGAGCCGGTCCGGATCAACATCCTGGAAAGTGATTGATTCCTGGTTCAATTTTGTCCCAAAGGCCCACATGGGATTGGTGGTGCGGCTGGACTGTCCTGAAAGATGAACCTGGGGCATGGCGCCTGAACGGGCCTGGATAACCTTTTCCTGGGCGGAAAGGACCCCAAAGCCTGCGGCCTGGAGGCTCGGGTTGCGGGCCAGTGCCGTTTCAACTGCCCGGGAAAGTGTCAACGCCAACATCGGGTCCGACACCGGGTTCGATATCAGGTCAGATGCCAGGCTCTGAACCGGGGAGAACAGGAGCCAACCGGCCATAAACCAACCGGCCATAAACCGTCTACATCCGAGGCGTAAAAAACCGTTGTTCAATTGTAATGTCATTGGTTCTTCCTTAATTGTTTGAGCAGTCATCATTTATATGAAATTCCGGCCAAGATATTGTAATTATAAGCGTTTCATTTTTCGGTATGGCCAGGATCCAATACCATACTCCGGCCATGCCGGTTATTCGGATTCTGCCTCTTTTACGGAAAGGTGGACCGCTTCCCAGCGTTTATCCATGAAATACAAAATCGGTACCGTCATCCGTGAAAACAGCAGGGATGCCACCTCTCCGGCCATGAGGGATATGGCAAGTCCCTGAAAAATAGGATCAAAGAGAATGACCGAAGCCCCCACAACCACGGCGGCGGCCGTCAGCATCATGGGACGGAACCGGACAGCGCCGGCATCAATGACCGCCTGGTCCAGGGGCATGCCCTGGGCGATCCTCAGCTCAATAAAATCCACCAGGATGATGGAATTTCGCACCACAATTCCGGCACCTGCGATGAAACCGATCATGGAGGTGGCCGTAAAAAATGCCCCCATGGCCCAGTGGGCCGGAAGAATCCCGATCAGGGAAAAGGGGATGGCCACCATGATCACAAAGGGCGTTGAAAACGACTGGAACCAGCCCACCACCAGAACAAAAATCAGGACCAGGACCACGGCAAAGGCGATGCCAAGATCCCTGAATACCTCGTAGGTGATATGCCATTCCCCGTCCCATTTCATGGAAAGATGCCGGTCTGTTTCCGGCAGGGCTGCCGTGTGCTGGACAATGCCGTACCCTTCGGGTGTTGTGATGGCATCTATTTTTTCCCACATTTCCAGGATGGCATAGACCGGGCTTTCCTTGGCGCCGGCCACATCGGCTGTCACATGGATGACCGGCATGAGATTTTTATGATAGATGCTCCTGTCCAATTGGGTCTGCCGCACCCGCAGCAGGGAGGAAAGGTCCACCAGACTGCCGTCGGCAGCCGGCACCTTGACAGCCCCGAGCCGGTCCACACCTGCCCGGGTGGCAAGCGACGGCTGGAGCACAATGGGGACATCTTCTTTTTCCAGGGACTTGTGGAGCAGGCCGGCTTTTTGTCCCTCCAGAACCAGCTTCAGTGTCCGGGCGATCCTGCCGACACTGATACCATGAAGGGCCGCCTTTTCCTGGTCAATATCCAGCTGGAATCTTGCCTGATCCTCTTCCATGTACCAGTCCACATCCACCACGCCATCCGTGGTTTCAAAAATATTGCGCACCTTGAGGGCCAGTTCTTTCTGACGATCATAATCCGGGCCGTATATCTCTGCCACAAGCGTTGACAACACCGGAGGTCCCGGGGGGACTTCCGCTATTTTGACCCTTGCTCCGTAACGGTCAGCAATCATTTTTAAGGGGGGTCTGACCCGTTTGGCAATTTCATGGCTCTGCTGTTTGCGCCTGCCTTTTTCGGCCAGGTTGACCTGGATATCTGCCATGGAAGGCCCCGATCTCAGGTCATAATGACGAACCAGGCCGTTGAAATTATAGGGCCCGGCTGTTCCCGAATGGATCTGGAAATCCACCACCTCGTTGACGGTTTTAAGATACTCCCCCATTTCCATGGCAGCCGAGGTGGTCTCCTCAAGGGTAGCTGTCTCGGGCATGTCCAGAATCACCTGGAATTCACTCTTGTTATCAAAGGGCAGCATCTTGACCCGGACCAGGCCTGCGGCCACCAGGGCACAGGCCAGGAGAAGCAATCCTGCCACCCCCCCGAGAAAAGCCCAACGCACCAAAGGCTTGTGAAGCAGTGGATCCATGACCTTCCGATAAAGCCGTATGGACCAGTCTTCCTTGTGCGGGTCTCCATCCCCCCTGTGCCTGTCCGGCCGTATCATCCGCACCGATGCCCAGGGGGTGACGATAAAGGCCACCAAAAGAGAAAAAAACATGGCGGCCGAAGCCCCCATGGGAATGGGCCGCATATAGGGGCCCATGAGACCGCCGACAAAGGCCATGGGCAAGATAGCGGCAATGACGGCCAGGGTGGCCAGGATCGTGGGATTGCCCACTTCATCCACCGCTTCTATGGCCACCGTGAAATGGGAACGGCCATGGTTTTCTTCCAGCCGATAATGGCGCACCACGTTTTCCACCACCACAATGGCATCATCCACCAGGATTCCGATGGAAAAAATCAGGGCAAACAGGGTGATGCGGTTCAGGGTGTAGCCGTACAGGTAAAAGGTCGTCAGGGTCAGGGCGAGGGTAACGGGAATGGCAAAGGCCACCACATAGGATTCCCGATGCCCCAGGGTAAACCAGATGAGGATGGTCACCGATACCACGGCAATGAGCATGTGAAACAGCAGTTCGTTGGACTTTTCCTTGGCCGTCTCACCATAATGGCGGGTGATGGTCATATGAACATTGTCCGGGATAATCCGTCCTCTTGCTCCCTCAACCCGTTTCAACACTTTTTCTGCCACACTGATGGCGTTGGTGCCCTTGCGCTTGGCCACGGTCAGGGTAACGGCAGGCCAGACCCCACTGGCAGCAGCCTTGGTCTGAATCTGTTTTTCAGCAACGGCAGGGCCGGTACCGAAAAAAACATATTGGGACGGATCCCCTGGTCCGTCTTCAATGACAGCTACATCCCGCAGATACACCGGCCGGCCCTTGTAAACATTGATCACCACCCGGCCCACATCTTGGGCATCCTTGAGAAAACCGCCTGTGTGGACCACCACCTGGCCCTGGCGGGAGGGGAAACTGCCTGAATCCGATGCCTGGTTGGCCGCGGACACAATGCCTGCAACCTGTTCCATGTCCAGGCCATAGGCAGAAAGCCGCACGGGGTCGAGACGAACATTCACCTGTCGCGCCTCCCCGCCGATAATGGTGGTAATGGATACATTGGGTTCCTGCTTGACCCGGTCCTCTATCTCTGCTGCCAGTCGTCTGAGCTGGTAATGATCCACTTCTTCGCTCCAAAACGTCAGGGCCAGGATGGGAACATCATCAATATATCGGGGCCGGATCAGCGGCGGGCTTACACCGGAAGGGATCCTGTCATAATTGGCCGTCAGCTTGGCTTGAAGCCGGACAATGGCCCCCTCCTGGTCCTGTCCCACCAGAAAACGGACCACAACCATGGACATGCCCGGCATGGAAGTAGAATAAATGTATTCCACACCCGGGATTTCCCATAGCAATTTTTCCATGGGTTTGGTGACCCGCTGTTCCACCTCTTTGGCAGACGCCCCGGGCATTTTTACAAACACATCGATCATGGGAACGATGATCTGGGGCTCTTCCTCCCTGGGCAGGGCCATAACCGCTGCAATCCCCAAAAGAATCGAAGCAATGATAATCAAAGGGGTCAGCTTGGAATCAATGAAAAATGAGGCAATTTTCCCAGCCGGGCCTAATTTTATGGTCACGATGCCCCCTCAATGGTCATGCCGTCCTTAACGCCTGCAGGAGGAGACACAAGAAAGCGGGTTCCCGGTTTCATCCCTGAAATAATTTCAATTTTATCCTTGAAATGCCTCCCCGTTCTCATGAGGCGAAATCTTGCGATCCCCCCCCCATCCACCAAAAAGTATCCGGTAAGCTGCCCCTGCACCACCTGGGCGGACTCAGGGATCAACAGCATGCCGCCTTCCCCCACGGGGATACTGACCCTGGCAAACATGCCCGACCGCAGCAACAAATTTTCCGGAAGGATGACCTTGACCGTAAACGAGCGGCTGGTCCGGTCTGCCATGGGAAAAATCGTTTTTATGGTACCCGAGATCAACCCAGAATCCGGCTGGGCCGGTATACCGACTTCCAGGGACTGTCCGATTTGCACCATCTGGATATAATGCTCCGGCAGCACCAATTCGGCCTGGAATCCGCCTGTTCCCTCCAGGGTGAGCAAGGGGGTTCCGGGGGATGCCAGATCCCCGACAGTGATCATTTTTGCGGTCACTATCCCGTCATAGGGGGCCAGGATAGTGGCATCCTTCTGGGAAATGTCGGCCCCAAAAACAGCAGCCCTTGCCTGGGCAATCCGTGACTGGGAAGCCGCCACCATGGCGTCTGACTGGGACAAGGCTGCCTGGGCCTGGCGATGGCGGGCTTCAACTTCTTCAAACTCCTGGCGGGTGGCGGATTCCTCCTGGTACAGCTTTTGATACCGTTTATAGGTGGCCGCTGCCAGGTCCGCGCCTGCCTGGGCCGCATTTCTGGCCGCAATGGCGGCTGATGCCGATTTCCTGGCGCCTGACAGGGAAGCCTCGCTTTGACGCAGGCCCGCATCCACCTGGCGCTTGTCCAGGACGACCAGGACATCTCCCTGCCGGACCGAATCTCCCTCCCTGACATTGACCGCCTTGACCGTTCCCATGATTTTACCGGACAGGGTGCTGGCAGTCTGGGCTGCGATGGTGCCGAGGGCTTCGTAAACAAAAGGCTGGTTACTAACGGCCGCCACCGCCACATCGGCCTTGATGGAGGACGAAGGACCGGACAATGTGGTGCCAGGTTCTATTTTGTCCTCGCAACCCGTTAAAAAAGTGAGGATACCCAATAAGATCCATATCCGGCACAAGTATTTCCTAACCATGGTTTACTCCTTTTATCTTTATCAGACAATGATCTCTCGTTGATCCCCGAATCATCCAGCGGTTCTGACAATTTGTCAATTCTTTTTATCCTGTTTTCTCATCAATCATCGGTCTTCATATGAATGTTCAACAAGGGAATGGAACACCGGCGAAACATTTTTTGGGCAGTGGACCCGAAAAGATATACTGGCGACAAGTTCCGGAAGGCGAGTTCCAACCGCTACAATGGTCAAGCCGATCAGAAGATCGCTGATCCCAAAAAATTTTGCAATCTCAATTGATCCTGTCACCAGCATTTGGGAACTGACAAGCAACAAAATTAAACCCAGGACGATCGAGAAACCGCCTTCCGAAGAGAGATCGTCGGATGTTCCAGTTTATTTCCCACTTCAACAGCCAGGGTGTCTGAAGATCTCTGTTTTTGGTTTATGCGGCTTTGATCATTTCGCGTCGACGGCGGTACTCATAGACAATAGCACCCAGAACCGTCAGAAGGATAAAAACCACGGCCAGGGCGTTCATGGCCGGGCTGATAAAACTGCGCAATTTGGTGCCGATATAAATGGGTAATGTTTGCTCAACACCAATGGCAAAAAGGGTGGTGTTGTAGTTGTCAAAGGACTGCATAAAGGCCAGAGCCATGGACGAGATCAGGGCGGGTTTCAAAAAAGGCAGGGTTATTTTCCAGAATACCTGACCATGGGTGGCGCCCAGGTCAAAGGCCGCCTCTTCCTGGGTCAGGTCAAAGCGCTGGGCCCGGGACATGATCAAAAGCATGCAATAGGAGGAAATAAAGGTCGATTGGCCGAGAATAGCGGTCCATAAACCGCCGGGGATATCCATATAGCTGTCCCAGAACAAAAAGGTTGAGATCCCCAGGATAATACCCGGGGTCAAGATGGGGGACACCAGGACGCCGTATACAAAATTGCGGGCCTTAAACTGTAGCCGGGTCAGCAGCAAGGCCCCGCCAAGTCCAATGGGGACAGAGATAGCAACCACTGAAAATGCAACCAGAAAGCTGTTCCAAAGGGCACTCCACATCTGCTCATCCTTGGCCAGCTCTCCAAACCACATCAGTGTAAATCCTTTCCAGGGCGTGATTTGGGGAATATCATTGGCATTAAAGGCAATAATTGTCATAAAAATAAGGGGCAAAAACATATAGGCAAAAAACAAGGTCAGATAAAGGCCTATTATAATTCTGAAAATAGATTTGGATGATTTCATTGGGTAAGCTCTTTCAAACCAACTTTAAATAATTTAAGCATCATAAACATAAAAACGACACAAAGCAGCATCAAGACGGTTGCGTAGGCCGCTCCCAGATTCCAGTTGGCACACTCAAAATTGGTGTTGATGACCTGGGTGAACCAGAAACTGCTGGGGCTGCCCAACAACTGTGGAGCGGCAACGGTTCCGGCTGCCAGCATAAATGTCATGGTGCAGCCCACGGCGATGCCGGGTTTGGCATGGGGCATGACAATTTTATAGTGAATGCGCAGCCAGGATGCTCCAAGATCCCGGGCAGCATCCAGCTGATTTTTATCCAGACTCTCCATGACATTGTATATGGGGAACACCATAAAAAGGATATAAGCATAGGTCATCCCCAGAATAACGGCCCCGTTGCCCATACGAAAATTAATGGGATCCGCAATAATCCCTAGGAATATGAGGAATTGATTCAAGATGCCCATATCTGCCAAAATGATTTGCCAGGCAAACAACCGTAGCAATTCATTGATCCAATAGGGGATTATCAATCCCAGCATCAACAAACCGATCTTTGCACCCCGGGCCACCTTGGCAAGGTAAAAAGCGATGGGGTAGCAGATGGTAAGGGCTGTAACGGTGACGATGAGACTGGACCATATGGTTTTAAAAAAAATCGCCATGTGTAATCGATTGGTAAAAAACACCATATAATTTTTCAAGGTCCAGATGTCTTTGGGGCCGCCTATCTCCCGCAGTGGCAACATGGGTCTCAGGGAATAATCAAACATGATCAGCTGGGGGATTAAAATCATGAACACCACCCAGACACCCACGGTAATAAAAATATATGCGACGCCTATTTTACCCAGGTCCTTTAGGGCTGTATTCCAAAAATCACGCAATGGAGGTGCCTCCGTCTTTTAATAAAAACGCATTTTCCCTGTTGAACCTCACCTTGATATTTTCACCCTCCTCGATCCTTGGAACTGACCCATCGTTATTGAGTCGCATGGTAAATATTTGCCCCTGTTCGGTCTCAAGTGTTACCACGGCATAGGCCCCCTCAAAACTGATGGTCTTGGTCCGGCAGGTCAATCGGTTCTCTGCATGGGAGTCTGTTGCTAAGAATACGGTCTCCGGCCGGATAAAAATAGTGGCTGTTTCTCCTGTTTCCATGTGTTGGGGATTTTTACAAAAGAATGACCCACATGCTGTTTTGAGGAGGGCATGATCCCCATCAATACGGATGATATCGCCATCAACGATGTTGCTTTCGCCGACAAAGGATGCCACAAAAGCGGTTTTCGGGGTGTTGTAAATAATATCGGGTTTTGCGACCTGTTCGAGCTTGCCAATGGACATCACCCCCACCCGATCAGACATGGTCAAGGCTTCGGTCTGGTCATGGGTGATATAAATAAAGGTGACATCGGTACGGCGTTGAATATTGCGCAATTCAGCGCGCATATGGTTTCTCAGCCTCAAATCCAGGGCAGACAAGGGTTCGTCCAGCAGTAAAACGGCAGGGTTCACCGCCAGGGCACGGGCTATTGCCACCCGCTGCATTTGTCCGCCGGAAAGCTCGCTGACCATTCTGTCTGATGTTCCATAAAGATCCACAAGCTCAATGAGTTCTTCCACCTTTTTTTCTCGTTTTGCTTTTGCCACATGACGCACCTCCAGGCCGAATCCGATATTTTCTCCCACCGTCATCAGGGGAAAAAGGGCAAGGTTCTGGAATATCATGGCGGTTGGACGATTGTTGGATCCAATCTTACACATGTCTTTGCCGCCTATCTTTATTTGCCCTTCACTGGGATCCATAAAGCCTGAAACCAGGCGCAACAATGTGGTTTTACCGCAACCAGACGGTCCTAAAAAACTAAAAAACTCTCCAGCCTGGATATGTACATTTATATCCCGAACTGCGTAAACTTCGTTGAAACGCATGCTAACGCCCGATATCTCAACATCTTGGCCCATCCTATAAATCCCTTACTATATAATTTTGAAACAATCGTTTCTTTGCTATCCTATGTTTTTTGGCATCTGTTTTTTTGGAGTCAAAACGAGGCCACAGGCCCTGTTTTAAGAAAAACTTAAGGAACAGGGCATGGGCCTTTTCCCTGCAGCTAAGCTGCCTGAAATTTGTCCCTGTATTCGGTACGCGCCGGAACAAACCAGGGTTGTTCGTTGGGATACCACCATAGGTTTTCAAGGGCATTGCCCGGATAGGCGTCTTTGAACCCCTGTTTGGTCTTTTCATCCAGCAGATTGTCAACCCCTATTACAGGGCTGTTGTAACCGGTGGATTTTGCCATGATAGCGCCGGCTTCGGGTGTATAGGCCCAGTTGAGAAAGGCATAGGCCTGTTCCAGGTTCTCGGCATTTTTGACAATACTCATGGAATCAACCCAGGTCATGGCCCCTTCCTTTGGTGCCATGTAAGTAACGGGCTTGCCTTCCTTTTTCATGGTCATAATCGGACCGTCCCAGGTCTGGCCGATAAGGCAGCCATTCTGCAAAAATGCCAGCTGGTGATCCTGGGCGTTATTCCAGAACATTTTAATATTCTTTTTCTTGGAGATTAAGAATTTGAGAATTTCATCATATATCTTGCGCATTTTTGCTTCACTCTCATAGGTATCATACATCCTGTTGGAGGGGACCTGGCCTGTTGCATCCAGGTATAATCCAGCACCAATAAATACCGAATGGGGTCTGCAGGTCACTTTTTGATTAAACTCATCTTCCCACATGGTGCCATAGGAGAGGTCACCATATTTATAATCGAGTTTGTCGGTGTTAAAGGTGATCGCCTCTGTGCCCCAGTCATAGGGGAGCCCTACGCGTTTGTTATCGATAACCCCCCCTTGTTTTTTGGAGGATTCATAGAAGGAGGGTTCAAGGTTTTTCATGTTTGGAATTTTATTTTCGTTAATGGCCTGGTACAATTCAAATTCCATGTGCAAAGCGATTTCGGTAATAGAGGGCTGAGCAATGTCGAATCCCTTGGCACGGGCAGCACGCAATTTATTCATGCACTCCTGATTGGAGGAGTAGTTGGTTACCTTGACCTTGATGCCGGTGGATTTTTCAAAGGCTTTGATGACTTCGGTTTTTGA
Organism: Desulfoconvexum algidum; assembly: GCF_055382125.1. NCBI lineage: Bacteria > Pseudomonadati > Thermodesulfobacteriota > Desulfobacteria > Desulfobacterales > Desulfobacteraceae > Desulfoconvexum > Desulfoconvexum algidum. Next base: position 4,583,227 of record NZ_AP042394.1, read on the forward strand.
GTAATCCGGCCAGGTATAAAGATTCAATTTACCCGAAGATGACAAGGCATCTTTAATAAACCAGGGTCCCATGCTGGCCGTTGCATAAACGCCAAGGCCTAAGGTTGTGGATTTTTTAATAAAAGATCGTCTGGTGATTGCTTGGGTGTCTTCTTCTTTTTGACTTTTTTTTTCCATTTTCATCTCCTTCATTAAGTGTGAGTAAAATGGCAATATACAGCAAATACAAGGCGTGGCATGTCATTGCATTGTCGCTTCTTACCGGCATTGCACCGGTAATCAATAAAATTTTGCCCCAAAAGAATATTTTACACGAAAAGGCCTTTAAGAAACGAATGCCTTTACATATTCATCTTCCAGATCATCAATTGTACAGCCTTCGATGGTAATAACCTCATAAACTACCTAGTTCTGCTCCATAGTGCAACGTTTTAAAAAAAAACATGGAAACAAAAATCAGGTGTCGCTATCGATGCTTTAAAAAACCCATTGAAATTAAAGGAGGGTGAAGGTGACAGCAAATACCTGCCACCGGCTGAAAAATTTGATGGGGGGGGGGGGGTGAAGCCAGTCGCTATTAGGGAATATCATTTCCCGAAACTAATTCCTCGGTAAAACTCAAAGAATCCCCGTCAAGAAAAATCCTTATCACATAAATCTGCATTTTCGTGGTACCCCAGTTTTTATAAAACAAAAACATATTATCGTCATTGTCATGGTTACAAGAGGATAACGAACCCACCATATACTGGGTAAACGTATGATTAAAATAAAGATCGGTGGTCTGTCTTAAATCCAGCTGGTGGGTGTGCCCGCAAAAGACATGGCCTATTTTATGTTCCCTGACAAAATCAATTAAAGACAAGGAATTTAGAAGCGGTCCCTCATCTGTGGCCAGAAGCGAGTGGTGAATCAGCATCAGGGACACATCATATTTCATCCGGCTGATTTTTTTTGAGATCTTCCTTAAAACTTCCTCTTCAACAACCCCGTCATCATTGGAAAGCTGATTTGAATCTATGCAAATAATCAGCACAGTCACGCCATTGATGGTAAAAACCTTGATATAGTTAAGATCCGTAAAGTTATCTTTTATTTTGGTAATATCTCGTTTTAAAAAAAGGTTCTTCTTGGTGGTAAGCTCCGGCCTTAACGGAGAAATAATCTCATTTTTGTATATGTATTCCTTAAAATATTCATGTGAACGCATATTTCGTTTGTCATGGTTGCCGATAATAGAAATCACATTTTCACAGGTAATCCCCTTTAAAAATTGTCCTGCTTCCTGATATTCACTTTCCAGCCCATCTGAGGTGCTGTCACCCGTATTGATTACGATATCGGCATCATATGTATTGAGTTTCTCCAACAATATGTCATCATTGCCCTCCCAATGCCGCGGTCCAAAATGCAAATCAGATATGTGTAAAATATTCATTCCAGCTTTCCTTTGTTACGCAGGGAGGCACCCCTTACCATAGACGCGTATGGTCACCAAATCCAGGGGGTTTGCCCATATGTTTTTAGTTTAATCGGCATGTATTTGCACTTAGTATAATAGTTACCCTCTGGTGTAAAGTTAATTAATGACCGAATGAAATATAAAACTACAAAAAATGGTTTGAAACCCTATTTCTTACCCCGGGTGGGACAGATGTCAAACATGGGACAAATTTTGCACAAGGGCTTTTTGGCATCACAGATCTCCCGGCCAAAATAGATAAACTGGAGGGATAAATCGCTCCAGGAAGATTTTGGGATGATTTCCATGAGTTCAAACTCCACTTTTACCGGGTCCTTCTTGTCGGTGAGACCCAGTCTGTTGGAGAGCCTCAAAACATGGGTATCCACCACAATGGCATCATATCCAAAGGCAGCCGATCTTACCACATTGGCGGTTTTACGCCCCACCCCGGGTAGGCAGATCAAGGATTCAATACTCTCCGGAACAATATTTTTATAATTTTCCAAAATAGATTGGGCACAGGCCTTGATGTTTTTAGCCTTGTTGTTGTAAAATCCGGTTGAATAGATAATGCGTTTAATATCTTTTAAGGGTGCCGCGGCAAGGGCATCTGGATCCGGATAAATGGCAAACAGTTTTTTTGTCACCTTGTTGACCTGATTATCCGTACATTGTGCCGACATAATGGTTGCAATGAGCAATTGAAAAGGCGTTGTATGATCCAGCTGGGTCTTGACAACCGGATACCGCTCCTTTAATCTTTTAAGCAGTGTATTAATTTTTATTGAATCTAAAACCATAGAGCATTTATATATGAATCAAAACAAAACCACAAGACAGATTAAAGCCCTGGGGCTGTGTTCAGGGGGGTTGGACAGCATCCTCTCGGCCCTGGTATTAAAAAAACAGGGGATTGATGTCACCTGGATCAGCTTTGAAACCCCATTTTTTTCATCGGAATCCGCCCAAAAAGCATCCGACCAAACCGGCATCAACCTCATCATCCAGGATATTACAAAGGAATACATGGAGATGATGAAAGCCCCCAGGGGCGGCTTTGGGAAAAACATGAATCCCTGCGTGGACTGCCACACCATGATGTTTGCACTAGCCGGCACCCGTATGCGAGAAGAAGGGTTTGATTTTTTATTCAGCGGAGAAGTTTTGGGCCAGAGACCCAAGTCACAAACCAAGAATGCCATGAGATCTGTTGAAAAAAACTGCGGATTTGATGGAGATCTTCTGCGCCCCCTAAGTGCACGCTGCCTGCCGGAAACTCGCATGGAACAAGAGGGGTTGGTGGACCGGGAAAGGCTCATGGATATAACCGGTCGTTCCAGAAAGGTACAGATACAGATGGCCCGCGAGTTTGGCATCAAAGAATACCCAGCACCTGCCGGGGGATGCCTTTTAACGGACAAAGTTTTTTCCAACCGGCTTCGGGACCTTTTATATGTACAAAAAACCGATGAAACGCGACTGCTCCATCTCTTGAAATTTGGACGTCACTTCAGGCTGGACAATGACTGCAAGCTGATTGTGGGGCGGTCAAAAAACGACAATGAACAGATCCTCGCCTGGTATGACAAAACCCAAGACATCCGACTGCGCCATGCTGAGATGGCCGGGCCGGATGTAATTCTCCTGGGCAATTTTTTTGATGCACACATCAAGACTGCGGCCCAAATCACTGCGTCATATACCAAATCGAAACCCGGTGAAACAGCCGTCATCAAAGTGATTAAAAAGGGAAAAGAGACCCTTCTCAAAGTTTTAACCCCTCAACCCGGCGTCTTTGAATATCTGATGATCTAAAAAGAACAAAGTCCCCGCTTTCATCCAAGGGGGCTTTTGCTTAAAGCAATCAGGTTCATCCATCACAAAATATTGGTGCAAAAATATTGGTGCAAAAATACCCGGGATTATTAATAAATCATTTTATCCCAAAATTCTTTTTCATCCTTATCCCAGTCCGGACCAAATTTTTCTTCACAGAAAAAAGACAGACGTGAATACCAGCTGGTCCAAGGGTTTTTGCCCTTTTTTTTAGCCGACAGCACATCCATGAGAAATGTTTCGATATTGATCATCTCTTCCTTGGGAATATAGGAAGAGGCCCCCCCAAGATATGAACGTTTAATATTCTCGGGACTCAGGGCATGGGCTGTCAGCATAACGGTTACCACATTTTTTTTGTTTGCGGTTTCCAGCAGCTGATACCCGTCCACCCCCATGATATCTAAAATTGCGATATCAAACTCCTGGGTTTCAAGAAGATGGTTTGCCTCCTCATAGGTTTGGGCCCTGACGATGGTACACATATCGAGCAGTTCTTCCAGGGAATCCAGAACGTCTGGTTCATCATCAACAATCAATATTTTTTTGTTTTTCAAATTGCTATTTGACATATTTTTTCCCCATAGCTTAAAGTTAGTCGCTTAAAATTATTTAATATTTAAAATAAGTCCTATCCAGATAGTTTCAATCCCTTTGATTTACAGCCTCGGATTTTGCTTTGAGCTGACCACAGGCCGCCGAAATATCAGCCCCCTTACTCTTCCTTGTCATGGCCGTCATGTCATTGTCCAGCAGGATCTGGAGAAATGACAAAATCTGTTTGGATCCGGGCCGTTTAAAATTGGATTCTTCATGTTCATTAAAGGGAATCAGATTAACCTTTGCCCTTATGGGTGACAAAAGTTTCACAAGCTTTAAGGCATCTTCCCTGGAATCATTGATCCCTTTTATAAGAATATACTCAAAGGTAATCTTGTTTCTGGGTTTCATGGTAAATTTTTGACATGCTGCAAGCAAATCCTCGATGGGGTATCGATCATTGATGGGCATGAGTTGGGATCTTGTCTTGTCATCGACGGCATTGAGGGAGACGGCCAGATTGACATCGGTGTCCAGGCCCAATTGTACAATTTTAGGAATCAGGCCCGAGGTAGAAACGGTCACCCGTCTTGCGGCAAATTTCATGCCGTAATCCGTGTCCAGAATAATTTGAAGGGACTTGATAAGATTGTCGTAGTTGGCAAGGGGCTCCCCCATGCCCATGAAAACAATATTGGAAAGTTTAAGGGGATCTATTTTTTTTTGAACCAGGAAGAAACGGGCATCCCGCACCTGGGAAATGATTTCCGCAACGGTGAGATTGCGCTTAAATCCGCCCTTGGCCGTCAGACAAAATTGACAGTTCATAGCACATCCCACCTGGGTGGAAACGCAAAGGGTAAAATGATCCTTTTCCGGTATCAAAACAGTCTCTATGTGGTGACCGTCCGCAAGACGGAATAAATATTTTTCAGTGGTGTCAGCTGAGACCTGTTTGTCTTCAAGGTCAAGCCCGGACAAATAAAAATTTTTTGTCAGCAGGCCACGCAACTCCTTGCCAAGGTCGGTCATTTCATCAAAGTTTTGGGCCTGCTTTAGATAGATCCATTTGAAAATCTGACCGGCCCGAAAAGATCTGGACCCTTTATCTTCAAGCCATTTGGCCAGTTCTTCCCGGGTATAATTTTGTATGTTTTCCATATATTTCAACCTGTTTAATTTCATTATTTCCTTGACATATCACGGAATCTACACTAAATTCAATGATTTGATTTGATATTTGAGGCAGGGCCCTTTATGTTTGAAAATTTGAGTGACAGACTTGAATCCGTCTTTAAGAAATTAAAGGGTCACGGCACCCTGAACGAGAAGAACATCGAAGATGGCTTAAAGCAAGTGAGGATGGCACTTCTCGAAGCGGATGTCAATTATAAGGTTGCAAAAAATGTCATTTCAGATATAAAGGCCAGGGCATTGGGTCAGGAGGTCATGCAAAGTTTGACCCCGGGCCAGCAGGTCATTAAAATTGTAAACGAAGAATTTACCAGAATGATGGGATCCACCCACCAGGAGTTAAATCTTGAGGGGAAGGCCTTGGGGTCTGTTATGCTGGTGGGGCTGCAGGGGTCGGGTAAAACCACCACAGCAGGAAAATTGGCCTATTACCTGCGCCGCAAGGGAAAAAAGCCCTTCCTCGTACCCGTTGATGTTTACAGACCGGCTGCCATTGATCAGCTAAAAAAAATTGGAAACCAGTTGGATATACCTGTTTTCCAATCCACAACGGATATGAAGCCGTTAAAGATTTGTCAGGATGCCCAATTGGCGGCAAGGGAGCTTGGGTGCGACACCCTGTTGTTTGATACGGCCGGCAGGCTGCATCTTGATGATGCGTTAATGAAAGAACTTGAAGATATTAAAACAGGGCTGAACCCATCGGAAATACTTCTGGTGGCCGATGCCATGACAGGCCAGGACGCAGTTAATATTGCCGGATCCTTTGACAAACGACTGGATCTGGATGGCTTTATTTTGACAAAAATGGATGGAGATGCCCGGGGTGGGGCCGCACTTTCCATAAAAGCTGTAACAGGTAAACCCCTGAAATTTATTGGGGTGGGCGAAAAATCAACCGCCCTTGAGCCCTTCCATCCGGACCGGATGGCATCCCGAATACTGGGAATGGGAGATGCTCTTTCCTTTATTGAAAAGGCACAAGATTCGGTTGATCAAAAAGAGGCCAAGGCCCTTGAACAAAAACTTAAGAAAAATACCTTTACCCTTGAAGATTTTCGAAATCAGATGAAATCTGTGAGGAAAATGGGATCCATAAAGGATCTGATCGGCATGTTGCCGGGGGTGAACAAAAAACAATTGGCAGGATTAAATATTGATGACAAGGAATTTGGCAGAATAGAGGCCATCATCAATTCCATGACCCCGAAAGAAAGGTCAAATCATGCCATGATAAAAGGATCCAGAAAAAAGCGGATTGCCAATGGAAGCGGGACAAGCGTACAGGATGTCAACAAGCTTCTGAAAAGCTATACCCAGTCAATGAAAATGATCAAGAAATTTAATAAAGGCGGCATGCGCTCATTAAAAAACATGCTGCCGTTTTAAGGAGAAGGAAAAACTTATGTCCGTAAGAATCAGATTGACCAGAAAAGGCACAAAGAAAAAACCATTTTACAGAATAGTAGCTGCCGATGTTGAAGCGCCCCGGGACGGCAAATTTTTGGAAGCACTCGGGACCTATAATCCCATGACAGAACCGGCCATCATCGTCCTGAACGAAGAAAGAATTAACTATTGGCTGGGTGAAGGTGCCAAACCCTCCACCACCGTACAAAGTTTATTTAAAAACCAGGGATTTAAAGGCGCTGCTGCTTAAGATTCAACCTGTCCGCCTCGGATAGTTTTTAGGATTCTCATTTAAAGGAAATGTTTTCATGAAAGAGCTGGTAGAATATATTGCAAAAGCATTGGTAGACAATCCTGATGAGGTTGTAGTATCTGAAGTGGTGGGTGATCAGACTTCTGTGCTGGAGCTGAAGGTGGCAAAGGAGGATCTTGGAAAAGTAATTGGCAAGCAGGGCAGATCAGCCCGGGCAATGAGAACCATCCTAAGGAATAAAAATTCAATTACCTGATCAAAATAACGTGAAATATCAAGTACTTATAAAAATCTAGACTTTTACATTATAGTATGAGATAGTTACGGTGCAATCTTTATCAAAAATTTAAGAGGCACCGTGAATGAAAAAAAAAAGAACACCTGGTCCAAAACCATTGTCACCTTATCCTGCTGAAATTGAAAAACTTATCAAAAAGACTTATTTGACGCTGTCAGAAAAAGACAGGCGAGCATATGCTGCAATAGAAGCGTTAAAATTACCGAGAGGTGGAAAAGCGTATATCGTTGAACTTTTTGGTTGCAGTAGAAATACCTTAGTTCGCGGTATCTCTGAAATAAAAAAACCGGAAATGGTTGTAAAAGACAGAACTCGAAAGAAGGGGGCTGGACGAAAACCAGTTATAGAAATAATTGAAAATATAGACGAAGTCTTCCTCAAAGTTATTGACGACCATATCGCTGGGGATCCTATGGATGAAAGAATTCGTTGGACCAATTTGAGCCACAAAAAAATTGCAGTAAAAATGAAAGAGGCGGAAATTATTATCAGCGTAACTGTGGTTAAAAAGCTGTTAAAAAAACACGGGTTCACAAAACGAAAAGCCTTTAAGAATAAGCCCATTGGGACTTCTAAAAATCGTAATGAGCAATTTGTAAAAATTAACCAGTTAAAAGAGCAATATCTCAAAGACGGCAATCCGGTTGTCAGTATGGACACAAAAAAAAAGAGCTTTTAGGTAATTTATACAGGGATGGCCATGTATATACTACGGGTGTAATTGAAGTCTATGATCATGATTTTCCATATCTTGCTGATGGGATAGTAATTCCGCACGCCATTTATGATTTAAAATTTAACAAAGCCCATGTAAACATTGGGGTTAGTAAAGATACAAGTGAGTTTGCCTGTGATTCGATAAGGATCTGGTGGGAAGTTTATGGCAAACTTCAATATTCGAATTGTACTTCCATCCTCATACTTGCAGATGGTGGTGGTAGCAATTCAAGCCGCCACTATATCTTCAAAGAAGACTTGCAGAAGCTTGTAGATGAAATCGGAATAGAAATAAGGATGGCACATTTTCCTCCTTATACATCAAAATGGAATCCTGTAGAGCATCGGCTATTCCCCCATATTACAAGATCTTTAAAGGGTGTCATCCTAAAAAGTCATGATTATATAAAAGAACTGATTGAAAATACGACTACACTAACGGGTTTAAAAGTTAAAGCCCACATTATAAAAAAAATCTATAAAACTGGGAGAAAATATGCTGATAATTTTAAAGAAACCATGAGAATAGTTTTTGATGATTGTCTGGGGCAGTGGAATTATAGAGCGATACCGGGAAAAGGGTAATTATAGTCAGTTTATTTTATTTTTATTCCTAAGCGCATCCTCGACCAAGCTTAAGAAACGGACTGTTCTGGAGATCATTGAGTAAGGATGGAAAAAGAACGGCTGACCATAGGCAAGGTAACCGGAGTACACGGACTTAAGGGAAATCTCAAGGTCTGGTCCTTTGCTGAATCGGTTGATACCTTTGGACGAGGCCGGCAGATCTGGTTTAAGTCTGAACAAGAAGAAACGGGCAAGGAATATACCATTCTCACTGCCTCTGCCCGGAAGAAAGGGGTTTTGATCAGCTTAAATCATGTGAACACTGTTGAACTTGCAGAGCAATTGATCGGATGTGAGATCCTGATCAGTAAAGATCAATTGCCTGAAATTGAAGAGGATACCTGGTATTGGCAGGATCTTTATGGGTTACTGGTCATTGACAATAGCCTTGGAAAACTGGGAACCATTGAGCGTATCTTCCCCACCAATGCCAATGATATGCTGGTTGTCGTTGATAAGGATGTACCAGATAAGAATACAAAGGGGGATTCAGAAATTTTGATTCCCATGCATGAACACTTTATTGAATCCGTGGATTTGGATGCAGGGACTGTAACCACTACCCTGCCCGACGGGTACTGCTCCTGATGGAGACTAATTCCTGATGGATACACATCCTAGGGCAGTTAATCCTAAATGGGCACTTAATCCTAAATGGGCACTATAGGACAGGTCATGGACTTTACGGTGTTAAGCCTCTTTCCAGAGCTTGTGGCTAGTTTTTTTGACCATGGGATGATCCACAGGGGCATTGAAAGTCGTCTGATTACAGGAACCTGTGTCAATATCAGAGATTTTTCCTGTGACAGGCACAAGACAGTGGATGACAGACCCTATGGCGGCGGAAGCGGAATGGTCATGAAGCCTGAGCCCCTGGAAGCGGCCATTTCTTTTGTAAAGAAGAGGTCACCCGAGGCCAAGGTCATCCTTATGACCCCCCAGGGGACAAGATTTAACCAGAAAAAAGCCTGTGAACTTGCCAGCCGACGAGAGGATCTTATTTTTGTCTGCGGCCGGTATGAAGGAATTGATGAAAGAGTATACACCCAACTTGTGGATGAAGAGATCTCCATTGGAGATTATGTCATGACCGGAGGAGAATTGGCTGCAATGGCCATTATTGATTCTGTCGCCCGCATGATCCCCGGGGTTTTGGGATCTGAGGCCTCTTCACTTTCGGATTCTTTTATTGATGACCGACTGGAGTATGCCCAATATACCCGACCGGAAGTCCACAACGACCTAAGGGTGCCCGGGGTGCTGTTGTCCGGGAACCATGAACGAATCCGGCAATGGCGGAAAACATCCTCTTTGCAGAGGACCTTTATGAAACGGCCGGACCTGTTTGAAACACAGGCCCCCACACTCGAAGAAAAACAAATTTTAAGGCAATGGTGCCGGGAGCTTGAAACACTTGTCAACCCATAACTTGTATATGGCACTCATCCATTTTCCCGTCATGAACCGCAAAGGCATGCCCATTGGATCGGCCCTGACCACCATTGACATGCATGATATTGCAAGGGCATCAAAGACATTTGGCGTCAAGGGATTTTATGTGGTAACTCCCTTTGCGGACCAGGCTGACCTGGCAAACCAAGTCATTGATCACTGGATAAAAGGGGTGGGTGGTGAATTAAATCCCTCCAGAAAAGAAGCCCTTGAACTGATCCGGGTGACCGCCACATTTGAAGAGGCTGTCCAAAGGATACAAAACAAAGAAAAGCAAACCGTGGTAACGGTGGCAACCAGTGCCAAATATCTGGAGGGTGCCATACCCATTACCACACTAAAAGAAAAGTTAGCGAGCAATGCGCCCCATGTCCTTGTCTTTGGCACGGCCTGGGGGATGGCTGAGGAACTGATTGATACCTGTGATTTAAAACTTGAGCCCATCAAGGGTTCTGGAAATTATAATCATTTGTCTGTCCGGTCAGCTGCGTCCATATATTTAGATCGAATTACAAATGGCTGAGACAGGCCGATAGTACGAAAACCAGGAGGAAGAAATGACAAACGTAATTGAAAGATTAGAAAAAGAACAGATTCGCCTTGATATCCCTGATTTTACCTCGGGAGATACCGTAAAGGTACATGTAAAAATTAAAGAAGGTGAAAAAGAACGTATCCAGATGTTCCAGGGTGTGGTCATTAAAAAGACCAAAGGATTTGTCGGTGCCCGTTTTACCGTCAGGAAAATTTCCGGTGGTATTGGGGTTGAAAGAATCTTTCCCCTGCATTCCCCCAGCCTTAGTAAGATCGAAGTTGTGACCCGGGGCCGGGTCAGAAGGTCCAAACTTTATTACCTCAGAGACCTCCGCGGGAAAGCAGCCAGAATCAAAGAAAAACGGTTTGCCTAAACGAACAGCCGATTACCCGATGTGGAAATTTGAACACGACACACAACGCAAAGGGTATCAGTATATTGCAGGGATAGACGAGGCCGGCAGGGGACCCCTTGCCGGTCCTGTTGTCTCTGCTGCCGTTATTTTACCCACAGCGTTTGCCTGCCAGGGGGTCACAGACTCTAAAAAACTATCTGAAAAACGAAGGGAAACCTTGTTCCCTCTTATCATGGCCCAGGCCCTGGCCGTTGGAATCGGCATGGCAGATCACAAGGAAATTGATCAAATCAATATTCTTGCAGCCTCCCTTTTATCCATGAAACGGGCGGTTCAAAACCTTACCGTTGGTCCGGATTTTTTACGCTCGGATTTTTTAGGCCCGGATTTCTTACTTATTGACGGAAAATTTACCATTGACATGGATCTGCCCCAACAGGCAATTGTCAAAGGAGATTCCCGGAGCATCTCCATTGCAGCGGCATCTATTATTGCCAAAGTCACCCGGGACCGCTATATGGCCGACCTCCACCAGACCTACCCCCTTTACAATTTTATCCAGCACAAGGGATATCCCACCAAAGCCCACAAGCAGGCTATTATCGAACACGGGCCCTGCCCTTTTCACAGGACAACCTTTAACGGGGTAATTTGCAAGTGACAAACCGAAATCAGAAGATAGGACAAACCGGTGAAACGGCAGCTGCGCAATTTCTTAGCCAGAACGGCTATACCCTGCTTGAACGAAACTATAGAATGCCCTTTGCTGAAATTGATATTATTGCCCGGGAAGGGGAGTGTATCTGCTTTGTGGAAGTCAAAACAAGGACCAGTCTCAAACGAGGCCTGCCAAGGGAATCGGTTCACCATGTCAAACAGCAAAAAATCATATCCGGGGCTTCCTTTTATCTAAAAGAAAAAAAGATTTTTAACCAGCAGGTTCGATTCGATGTGATCGACATTCTTTTTACCGGTGAAACTTCGGAAATAACCCTGATCCGAAACGCCTTTGGAACGGTATAACCCCTTTGAGAAGGTGACAGATGGAGACAATTAACCCGCCCGGCACGCTTTATATCGTCGCAACCCCTCTGGGCAATCTTGAAGACATGACCTTCAGGGCGGTGCGAATCTTAAAGGAAGCGGATCTGATCGCTGCCGAAGACACAAGGTATTCAAAACGTCTGCTCAACCATTATGGCATAGAGACAGGGATGATTTCCTGCCATGAGCACAATGAGGCCAAAAAGTCGGTTCAGCTCATTGAAACCTTAAAGGCGGGTAAAAATATTGCCTTGATTTCAGATGCCGGCACGCCTTTGATCTCTGATCCCGGTTATAGTCTTGTAAAAGCGGCTGCTAAGCATTGCATCCCCATCATTCCCATCCCCGGCTGCAATGCCGCCATTGCAGGATTGAGCGTGGCCGGACTGCCCACGGATTCTTTTCTTTTTTGCGGGTTTTTACCCAAAAAACAACAAAAACGATCGCTTACCCTGGAAGGGCTCAAACAGGAAAGAGCCACGCTTATCTTCTATGAATCCCCCAAACGAATCTGTGCACTGCTCCAACAGGCCATCCCCGTCCTGGGTGATAGGAAAGCTTGTATCGCCCGAGAGATTACCAAACTGCATGAAGAATATCTGAGGGGGACCCTTGGTGAAATTCTTTGTACCCTTGAGCTGCGTCCCCAGGTAAAAGGAGAATGTGTCCTCTTCGTCCAGGGGGCCTCCCCCCCTCCCCCGATGACATCGGAACTGCTTGAGGAACTCATTCTTTCGAAACAAAACCAAAACAAGGGGACAGCCGACCTGGCCCGGGAGATTGCAGCGACCTGTCATCTGCCCAAAAAACAGGTGTATGACACCATTCTCAGGCTCCGAAATTCTTCTTCCTCCTAGGGCATCATTTTTTGGCGCCACTTAACGGTTTTATCACAATATATTACCTTGGATTACCCAAATGTTAGGATTGTGTTAAAATCGGGCTGTTCCCTTGATAAATCGCCGGAAAAGCTCTAAGAGTTATCTAAATTTATTAAGATATTGTTAGCAATAAAGGCGGCGTCCGAACCGTTTCATATCATTGCACGATATATTACAACCGTATATCCGGTCATTTGAGAGATACGGTTTTTTTTTGGATCTAACCATAAAAAAGAGAGAACATAATGAGCATTGAATTCTACTATATTATTATTGGAATACTGATCTTGTTTGCGGTCTTTGATCTGGTTGTGGGGGTGACAAATGATGCGGTGAATTTTTTAAATTCTTCCATCGGCTCCAAAGCAGCCCCTTTTTTAACCATTATGATCATAGCAAGTCTGGGCATCCTGGCAGGGGTGACCTTTTCCGGCGGCATGATGGAGGTGGCAAGAAAGGGGATTTTCCATCCAGAGCTTTTCACCATGCCTGAATTGTTAACCATTTTTCTGGCGGTTATGATTACCGATATCCTGCTGTTGGATCTGTTCAACACCCATGGGCTGCCCACCTCCACCACCGTCTCCATTGTATTTGAACTATTGGGGGCTGCCGTGGCTCTTTCCCTGATTAAAATCCTTGGCGCAGGAAGCTCTGGATTGGCCCTGTGGGACTATATCAATACCGCAAAGGCCCTGGCCATTGTCGGCGGCATTCTTCTGTCCATTGTGGTGGCTTTTTTCGCAGGCGCCCTGATGCAGTTTATCTCCCGAATGATATTTACCTTTGATTATAAAAACAGGCTCAACAAATATGGTGCTGCCTGGGGCGGGGTTGCCATGACGGCCATCACCTTTTTTATCCTGGTCAAAGGATCCAAGGGAGCCACCTTCATGGATGCCCAGACCGTCGAATGGATTAAAGCCAATTCACTATCTATGATGGCCGGCATCTTTATGATTTCCGCCGTTGTCTTTCAGATATTGCTTTCCATCTTTAGGGTCAATATCCTCAAACCCATTGTTTTGGTGGGAACTTTTGCCCTGGCCATGGCCTTTGCCGCCAATGACCTGGTCAATTTCATCGGGGTTCCCCTGGCAGGGCTCACCGCCTTCCAAAATGCTCTGGCATCCAGTGACCCCTTGAACATCACCATGGGGGCTCTGGGACAAAAAGTCCAGTCCCAGACCGGTATCATGCTTACGGCAGGCACCATCATGGTCGTCACCCTGTGGCTGTCCAAAAAAGCCAAGACCGTCACAGAAACAGAAATCAGCCTGGGTCAACAAGATGAGGGCATGGAACGATTTGAGTCTGTCTGGCTCTCCCGCAGAATTGTCAACCTGTTTGACAGCCTGTTTCTTTCTGCCAAAAACATAATCCCCAAACCCCTGCGCGAATCCATTTCATCCCGGGTAACGCCGATCGCTTCAACCACCCATGTGCCCCATGGGAAAAAACCCTCCTTTGACCTGATCCGCGCCTCGGTCAATCTCATGGTGGCAAGTGCTGTGGTTTCCTTTGCCACCTCCCTTAAACTGCCCCTGTCCACCACCTATGTTACCTTTATGGTGGCCATGGGATCTTCTTTTTCCGACCAGGCCTGGGGTAGGGAAAGTGCCGTCTTCAGAGTAACAGGCGTACTCACCGTCATCGGCGGATGGTTTATGACCGCCCTTATTGCCTTTGTGGTTGCCTTTATTTTCGCCAACATCCTCTATTATTTTGGCGCATTTGGTATTGGCGGTCTTGCTCTTTTTGCCGGATTCATGATCTGGAAAAACAAACAAAAACATGAGAACAAAGAAAAGGACAAGGCGGAAATCAAGATCTTCCATCTGGAAAAAGTCGAAGATTTTTCAGAATCGGTCACCGATACCTTTGACCACCTGGCCTATCTTCTCAAGGGAATCAGGGAATCCTTTGATATCACCTTTGACTCCCTGTTTGAAGAGAACCTGGACAAACTGAGACTGGAAAGAACCCGGATCAAACATTTTCAGAACGGAACCAATATTATCATCGCCAATATTTTCAAAGTATTGCGGCTGCTGCAAAAAGAAGAGAACCATGTTTCCTATAACTATTATCAGATTATCCGGCGACTTCAAAAACTCTCGGACGGCCACAGGGACACGGTGATCCGTTGCGCCAGGCATGTGGCCAACCGGCACAAGGGACTTTTGGATGTCCAGATACAAGAACTCCAGGAAATTAAAAAAGTAATCTTGTATATTTTTCTGAGGGTGGAAACGGCATTAAGCAAAAAAGAAATTGTCGATTGCCATGACATTGGGGAACAATTTCACTATTTAAGAGAATTGGTGGATGACTTCAATGCAAACCAGATCGAACGAATCCGGGATGACTCCTCCAAGACCCGGCTAAGTATCCTGTTCTATGCCATCAGCGGAAACTGTGTAATGATGGCCAAACAGAATGTAAAACTGCTAGAAATTTTCAATGAAGCCTTTCGTCTGGATAATCCCAACACCACCTGCTGATTTCAAAGAAATTCAACTAAAAAGGGCCTTTTCCATATTGGAAAAGGCCCTTTTTAAGTACTATTTAAGCTGTTTTTATCTCATTGAATGAGGGTCAAAACTACATTTTGCTTCCTTCTGCATGGCTCTGGAGTTTCACTTCAACTTTCTCTGTCAAAGATGCATAGTATTTTCTCAAAATAACCAGAACTTCTTCACGGCCAAAATGGTCTACCACTTCCTCGTTGTTGGAAAGGGCATGCCGCAATTTTGTTCCGGAAAGAATAACCCGGTCATCTTTTCCATGGGGGCAGGTTCTCATGGAAGCCATGCCGTCACATTTCTTGCAGTAGAAAGTCCAGTCAATTTTCAAAGGTTCGCAAATAAGGGCTTTTCCTGGGGCTTCCGGTGTAGGAATTGTGTCAAAAATTTCCTGTGCCTCGAACAATGTGTAGAAATCACCAACGCCGGCATGGTCACGACCGATGATCATTCTGTTGACGCCGTAGTTCTGGCGGAAGGTTGCATGGAGCAGACCTTCACGGGGACCGGCATATCTCATGTCAAGGGGATATCCACCGTTCACCACATGCTCGGGAACAAAGTAGCCTTTGATCAGGGTGTCAATACATTCGATACGAACCTCTGCAGGGATATCACCGGGTTTAAGGTTACCGATGAGCGAATGGATCAAAACACCGTCACATACCTCAAGGGCAATCTTGCAAAGATATTCATGGGATCTGTGCATGGGATTTCTCAGTTGCATGGACGCAACATTTGCCCAGCCTCTTTCGTCAAAAATGGCACGGGTTTCTTTGGGTGTCAGGTATACGCCTTTGAATTTTTCGGGGAATTCTCCTTCGGAAAGAACTTTTACAGGACCTGCAAGGCAGAATTCTTTTCTGGCCATAACCATCTGAACACCGGGATGATCTTCCATGGCAATTTTCCAGAATACATCGTCAGCAGATTCTTCGCCATGACCCTTGTATACTTTTTCACATTCCCATTTTTTATCGTCTTCGGACATTTCAAATTTTTCTTCGATTTTCATGGTGGCATAAATTTCACCATTTCTTTCGAGGGCAATCTCATCACCAACCTTAACTTCAGCTACATTTTCTTTGGCAGCATCCAGCATTACAGGTACAGGCCAGAAGGTACCATCCGCCAGGAGAAAATCAGAACAAACGCCTTTCCAGTCGGCTTTTGTCATAAAACCGTTCAGGGGAGAAAATCCACCGATTCCCAGCATGATCAGATCGCCTTTTACCTGGGAAGAAATTTCAATTTTTTTCAGACCAGCTGCTTTTTTGAGTTCAGCTGCAAGTTCTGCGCCTTCGAGCTTACAAATTACAAGTCCTTTTCCACCATGAGGTGCAACTAATTTAGACATATCAATCAATCTCCTTTATTAAATTAACCTTCTATAAATTAACCTACTATAAACTGACAAATGTTTATCCAACATCTGCCTAAAATTCTAACAATAAACCCAGTAAGATTTAATGATGATTCAGGAATTTGTCAAGAATTTTATTCATTTATCTGTAAAATCCCAAGGATATCCGCCATGGCATCCACATGGATATCCGCTTCAAGTTTTGGTTGCTTAAACGCAACAAACCAGGTCCCGGCACTGCGGGCTGCTCGCTGGTCATATTCCGAGTCCCCGATAAAAATCACTTCCTGAGGGTATAGATGATAGGCCTCCATAATTTTAAGCAATTGCTCGGGATCGGGTTTGGGATTTGCCACATCAGACGAAGTGACCACCATCTCGAAATAGGATTCAAGGTCATTATCCCTGAGAACCTGTTCCATTGTGTTGGTTCTATTGGTGGCAATCCCCCGTATGAACCCCTTTTCTTTTAAAATGTTTAAAAGCCGGACAAGCCCCTCTTCCATCTTCATATAGGGAATAAACTTGGCATAACCAATCTGTTTGAGGCAGGCGAAGACTTCCTTTGTCTCTTCTATCTCTGGAAACAGATACTCGATGGCAACCGTAACCGTCATCATGTGCACATTTACAAATTGGGCATCTGTTAACCGGGGCTTATCAAAAGTTGCCAGAACTTCATCATAAAACTTTCTATTGGCAAGGGCCGTATCAAACAGCACGCCGTCGCAGTCAAAGACCACTGCTTTTATTTTTGAAATATCCATATAGTTTATACCATTTTTTAATTTATACAAAAATTATGACTTGGGTTTTTCTTCTGCAAAATAAATGGCGTACACCCTTATTGTAATCTTTGGTTTATATTTAGAATCTGTTTTAAGGGTGATGATATCATAGAAATCATCTGCCTTCTGGGAAGTGCTGGTAACTTTCACCTGCCAGGCCGATTTTTTTTTACCCGGTTTCCCCATATCCTGATTTACCATATCCTGATTTACCATATCCGGCCTTACCAGGGTTGCCTTGATCTGGGTGTTATATTTTTGATCCAGCCCCAAAATGGAAAACTTGTATTTATCCATTGGGGTGATGGTGACCATGGCCTCAAGCACATCCCCCGGGGACCCGCTCAAACTGACCGTCCGGGGAGTGATCTCCGCCACAGCATCCACCATCCCGGTCACCGTCAGATGAAATTTTTTATTCGCCGGATCATCTGTTTTGACCAGAATTTTTTTGCTCAGTCTTTTACCCCCATATCCATTTGTTTTAATACCAATTTGAATTTTACCTTCCCCTCCCGGAGGAATTTGTTTGTCGTAGGAACGACTGTCACACCCTCAGGGAGTCAAGACACCGGTGATATTTAAAACCGTGTCCCCTGTGTTTCGGACAATGAATTCATGGTGTATTTTCTCACCTTCAGGCAGGGGGGAAAACTCAAAAACAGCATCAACCAGAACTGCTCGGGGAGCAGCATTAACGGGCAGAAAAGAAAAGCCCACCGCAACAAAAACCGTCAACATAATAAATAATTTTCTCATAACACCCTATTGCCTTAATTTCCTAAATTTTAGATAAACTTTTATCTCAATTCTATATTTTCTTGAATAAAAATACAAGCCTGCTGTCTTATCCTGCCAGCAAAAGATTCATCCTCTCACACACCCCCGCATCATGGGCAATTTTTTGTCCGTCAATGTGAACCACCCTCACCGCCCCCATCAAGGCATTTGTCACCAATATATTGGAATGGGAAATAATTTCTTTTGAGGATATCTTTTTTCGGATGACAACACCCCCCTGCCGGGCAAATTCATTCACAACCGCCATGAGAGTTACCCCGGGCAATACATGATCAGACACGGGAACGACCAGTTCTTCACCAATGACCATAAAAATATTGCCGGTATTGGTTTCCGATATGGTAAGATCTGGATTTAAAATCATGGCTTCATCCCCCCCATTATCTTTTGCATAAACGCCTGCCCGTTCGTAATAGAGATAATTTTGGGTTTTATGATCGGCCATGGGGGTCGATCGGGGAAAAGGAAATGTCACCAAATCAAGGCCTGTTTTCCCGGACAAGACCAGACGGTGGACATAGGGTCTTGCAAAGGCTGCCACAAAGGCCTGCTTCCCGTTTGCCTGTTCATCCCGGGATACCATTAGCTTTACCGCACAAATTTGGTCCCTATAGCCGTTTTCTTGTACCAAGAGAGCGATGACATGCTCCCAGGTGATATCCGGCGGTAAGCCCTTGAAAAGAGAGGTCCAGGCCCCATTCATCCGCTGCAAATGGGCACCGAGGCGAAGAGGGTTTCCCTTGTCCACCCGGATGGTTTCAAAAAGCCCTGCCCCGTATTGAAATCCCTGGCTCGTGGCAGATACCATTGCCCGGTCCTGATCCACCATTTTTCCATCCACCCAGGCCTTGGGGTGGTGAAAGTCATTTCCTGCTGAAACCGCTGACAGGGTTTCCATGAGGGTCTTTCCCTTATCAAGGGTCTCCTGAAATTCCAGCTCAGGATCTGAATCATGGACAATCCCCCCTCCCACAGAAAAGAAAAGGGTCTCGTCCACAATGGTGGCTGTGCGAATGGCAATGGAAAGATCCATGGTATCATGAAAGCTGACATATCCGATGGCACCGGTATAAACATGGCGTTTTACCGGTTCCAGTTCATCAATAATCTCCATGGACCGAATTTTGGGACAGCCGGTAATCGATCCCCCGGGAAAGGTAGCCCGCAGCAGATCCACAGCGGTCTTGCCCGTTTCAAGTTCCCCCTCTACAATGGAAACCAGGTGAAAAACGTTATCATAGGGTTCCAGGCGTTTATGTTCGGACACAACAACTGACCCCTGTCGGGTCACCCGGGACAGATCGTTTCGCATCAGATCCACGATCATGGTCAGTTCGGCATCATCCTTGATACTTTGGGCAAGATGCTGTCCATTCTCCCTGTCCTGGGCCGGTGTGTCTCCCCTGGCAATGGTGCCTTTGATGGGCCGGGTTTCCACCCGGGTGCCAGCCAGTTTTATAAAGCGTTCCGGCGAAGTGGAAACAATTTTATGATCCCCGGCATGGATATAACTAAAAAAGGATGCCGGGTTTCGCTTGAATAATTCCAGAAACAATGAATAAGAATCGCCTGAAAACCCTGTCTCGAATCGCTGGGAAAGGTTGGCCTGGTATATATCTCCCGCCGTAAGATAGTGGGTGATTCGTTCAACTGCCCGGATATATTCCTTCTTTGTGAAGCTGGATTTAAACCCCCTGGGATCACTTGAAAAAAAACGTTTTTCCCAAGCCTGACCCAATTGTTTCAAAAAGGCTTGTTTCCGGTCCGACACATAGTCCTTGGGGTTGCCCTTACAATTGGACAATATGGGAATGGACAAAAAAGTTTTCTGGGAGATCCGATCCTGGACCAGGAGAATGGAGGGCGCAACGAGACAGATCTCAGGCAGATGAATATCCACACAGGTCCGAGGGAGGATTTCAATCCGGTCCTTCAGATCATAGGAAAAATAGCCGAATAATCCGGCACAAACCGGCAGTTCCTCTTTGGCCCCATCCAGTTTCAAATGATCCAGTTTCAAATAATCCAGCAACTCCCCAAGGAAGGTGAAAGGATCCCGGTCAAGATCAAAGGATTCATTGTCAACCTTCAGGGCGAGGGTTTCCCCCCGGCCTTTAAGTTCAAGCCAGGGCTGAATCGCCAGAATATTGAATCTTGCACACCCCGCTTCCGGACTTGTACCCGACAAAAGGAGAACGGTTCCCGGATCTGCGACAAATCTTGCAGCAGCCATCTCAAAGGGCAGCCCCAGATCGATCTCTTCCATGAAAAGAGAAGTTACCCGGGGCAGTTGTTCAATTCCCCATTTCATCTAAGGAATGGATTCATTCGCTTTTCATCGCCAATGGTGGTTTCAGGACCATGGCCGGTATACACAATGGTATCATCGGGTAATTTAAAAAGTTTTGTTTTAATACTGGATATCAAGGTATCAAAGTCTCCACCAGGCAGGTCTGTTCTGCCGATGGAACTTCTAAACAGGGTGTCTCCAGCAAAAAGATGCCCTTTGGTATACAGGCAGATTCCTCCCATAGAATGACCCGGGGTGTGGATCACCTCCAGGGTAATATCCCCGAAACTTACCCTATCGCCATGGTTGAGTAAAAGATCGGCCGGAGGAGAATTTTCCACAGACAGACCAAACATGGAAGCAGACTTGGACAATTCCATGAGCATGGGCTCGTCATCGGGATGGATGGCAAGGGTGGCATGGGTCACTTCTTTCAATTTTTTATTGGCCCCAACATGGTCAAAATGGCCATGGGTATTGATCAAATATTTTACCTTAAGTTCTAATTTGGCAAGGGCCATGAGAATTTGATCCCCGTCATCTCCCGGATCAATCACAACCGATTCTTTTGTATTTTCACATCCTAGGATATAACAATTGGCCATGATCGGCCCGACTTCCAGTTTTTCTATGATCAAAACCTTCCTCCCTGATAAATGGATCTATTCAAACCCTTCTTGCAACCGAATCCTGTCCAGCACCCCGTTTATAAAAGCACCGGAATCCCTTGTCCCGAATTTTTTACCGATTTCAACGGCCTCATTGATGGTAACGCTGGGAGGAATATCCTTGCGTTTCAACAGCTCAAAGGTGGCAATACGCATGATATTCCTGTCCACCACAGGCATCCTGGAAAGCTTCCAGTTTTTGGAATATTTGTTGAGCAGACCGTCGATCTCACCCATGTCGGCAACAACCCCTTCAACTAATCCCAGAAAAAAAGGTTTTACCATGTCGGTGAGTTCATCTTCCCGCTGGGCACAAAATTGTATAAGTCCTGCGGCAGGATCTAATTTGTTGACATCAAAGGAAAACAATGCCTGCAGCGCCAGTTCCCTTGAAAGCCTGCGATCTCCCATTCTCTTATTCCGCCTTTCCAGATTCTAGGGTAAGCTCACAGCAGAGGTTTGCCATCTCAATGGCCGCCATGGCCACGTCAAAGCCCTTGTTCCCAGCCTTGGTGCCGGCTCTTTCAATGGCCTGCTCAATGGTTTCAGTGGTCAAGATTCCAAACATAAC
Organism: Desulfoconvexum algidum; assembly: GCF_055382125.1. Classification (NCBI taxonomy): domain Bacteria; kingdom Pseudomonadati; phylum Thermodesulfobacteriota; class Desulfobacteria; order Desulfobacterales; family Desulfobacteraceae; genus Desulfoconvexum; species Desulfoconvexum algidum. Next base: position 4,604,840 of record NZ_AP042394.1, read on the forward strand.
CGGCACATCCGCCTCCAGGCCCACAAGTGCGATGCCCTTGGAAACCTCTGCGCAGACATAATCGTAATGGCTGGTGGCACCCCTTATAACAGCCCCCAGGCAGATGATGGCATCATATTTTTTCTGACGGGCCATCTTCTGGGCAACCAGGGGAATTTCATAGGCCCCTGGTACTTTTACAAGGGTGATGTCCTTGTCTGCAGCTCCACTTCGTACCAGGGCATCCACGGCACCATCCACAAGCCTTGCGGTGATAAAATCATTAAACCTGGCAGCAATGATCCCAAATTTTTTTCCCCGGGCCGTCAGGCCTGCTTCTATTATCTGTGGCATATTTATATCCTTAAATTAACGCGCTATCGCGCGGGCTATTAGCTGTTAGCCATTAGCTGTTAGTAACACCTAACAGCTAACACCTAACAGCTATATATTTACATATGAAGCAGATGGCCCATTTTGGCCTGCTTGCATTTCAGATATCCCTGGTTATAACAGTTTGGCGCGACTTCGATGGGCACCTGTTCCACTAGACTGAGACCATAGCCTTCCAGTCCGATCATCTTTTTAGGGTTATTGGTCAGCAACCGCATTTTTTTCACCCCAAGATCCACCAACATCTGGGCACCAATCCCATAGTCGCGCATGTCGGCCTTAAAGCCCAGTATTTCATTGGCCTCTACAGTATCCAGTCCCTGGCGCTGGTATTCATAGGCCTTTAGTTTATTGACAAGCCCGATTCCGCGGCCTTCCTGGCGAAGGTAGAGTAATACGCCGGCGCCTTCTTCCTCCATCATGTCCATGGCCTTGTGGAGCTGCTCCTGGCAATCGCATCTTAAAGAACCGAAAATATCACCGGTCATGCATTCGGAATGAACCCGGACCAGAATGGCTTGTTCCGGGTCAATATCTCCTTTGACCAGGGCCATGTGGGTAAGATTGTCCATGTCATTCTCATAGGCAATAATTTTAAATTCCCCTGCTTTGGTGGGAATAACGGTCTGGGCAGCCCGCTTAACAAAACTTTCATTCTTAAGGCGATATTTTACAAGATCCGCCACCGTGCAGATCCCGATGGAGTGTTCCTTTGCAAAAACTTCAAGGGCAGGCATTCTGGCCATGGTGCCGTCCTCATCCATGATCTCACAGATCACAGCTGCCGGCTTTAACCCGGCCAACCTTGCCAGATCAACAGAGCCTTCTGTCTGGCCGATGCGGACCATGACCCCGCCGTCCCGGGCGCGCAGAGGAAAAATATGCCCGGGCCGGGCAATGTCTGCAGGACCAGTACCATCGGCGACTGCCGTTAAAATAGTGGTGGCCCGATCTGCAGCTGAAATTCCTGTGGTAACCCCGACCTTGGCTTCGATGGACACGGTGAACCCGGTTTCAAACTGGGAGGTATTTTTGTCCACCATCATGGGCAGATCAAGGCGATCTGCAATACTCGAATCCAGAGGCAAACAAATCAAGCCCCTGCCGTATTTGGCCATAAAATTTATGGCGTCTGGGGTGACAGCTTCCGCAGCCATGGTGAGATCCCCTTCATTTTCTCGGTCTTCATCATCCACAAGGATGACCATTTTTCCGTTTTTAATATCCTCAATTGCCTGTACAATCGTTAAATGCGGCATTCGTTACGTCCCTTAATTATAAAATATGATAATAAAAATATGATAATAAAAATTATAAAAATCCATTCTTGGCAAGAAGAGCCATGCTGATATCCGATTTTTTTTGGCTATCCGCATCATTCTTAAACCCCCTGCCCGTTAATATTTTTCTGACATATTTGCCCAGCATGTCTGTTTCTATGTTCACCTTATCCCCCACCTTTTTGAGCCCGATGGTGGTAACATCTGCTGTGTGGGGAATAACACTGACCTGGAACCAAGCCTTTGAACCCGCCTGTGAAAACTGGTTGATGGTCAGACTGATCCCGTCAATGGCCACGGATCCTTTTTCAATCATATCCGCGGCCAGGCCCTCATCAACTGCAACGGACATGATCAGCGCATTGGCGTTCCGGGTGACAGAAGAAATTGTTCCAGTACCGTCAATATGCCCTGAGACCAGGTGACCGTCAATGCGGTCGGACAATCTCAATGCCCTTTCTATATTCACCCTCGTTCCCGGCCCCATCCGTTTAAAGGTTGTCCTGGCAACAGTTTCCGGTGCCATATCCACCTTAAAATCAAATTTCCCTAAGCTTACAGCCGTCAAACAGGCCCCGTTTACGGCAATGGAATCCCCGATTTTACTTTCGGTCAAATCCAGATCACACCCAATGTGAAGGATCTTCCCCTCTCCATTGGATTCAATTGCCTTAATGGTTCCAAAGCTTTCTATAATACCTGTAAACACGCACTTTTCTCCAAAGGTCTTGCCCGGTTATTCCGAACCAGGTGGTTCCTTAAGGTATCCGGTTATCAATACATCATCATCAAACAATTGTATCTTCATGTGTTTGAGTTTAAATGCATCACAAATTTTTTGGGGGCCCTTCCCGTTAAATACGGGCACCCCATCGCTGCCGCCTAAAAACTTGGGTGCCAGAAAAAACAACACCTTGTTGACAATCTCCTCTTTTAATACAGCAGCTGCCACCGTCCCCCCCCCTTCGATGAGAAGACTTTGGATGGACATGCTTCCTAACTTAATCATGAGTTGGCCCAAATCAAGCCTTCCATTTTTCAGGGGTACTTCCAATACCCCCACCCCCATTTTTTCCAGGCGCTGCCTTTTTTCAAAGGGTGCGCTAGGCCCCACCACAAGAATCGTATCGGCAGTGGATTGCTGGGTGATCACCCGGGCAGTTTCATCAATGCTTAAGTGTGAATCAAGAATAATTCGAAGGGGATCTTTGGTCTCAAAATTTTCAATACGGGCGGTTAAAGAGGGATTGTCTGCATGGAGGGTGCCCGACCCGATGAGAATGGCATCCACTTCATGGCGAAGCCTGTGGACCTCCTGCCTAGAATTTTCATTGGTAATCCATTTGGAATCGCCGGTGGAAGTAGCGATTCTCCCATCAAGGGTACTGGCACATTTTAGAATAACAAAAGGGGATTTCTTGTTTTGGGTATACCAGATAAATGCTTCAATAAGGGTTTGGGCCTCTGCCTCAAGCACACCTGATTCAACCTGGATGCCATTTTCCCTCAAGTATCGGATACCGCCGCCGCCGACATAGGGGTTGGGATCTTTACAGCCCACGACTACCCGGCTAATACCGGCAGCCATTATTTTATGGGTACAAGGAGGCGTTTTCCCAAAATGATTGCAGGGTTCAAGGGTGACATAAATGGTGGCACCCTGGGTAATCGGCAGGGTATTTGCCGGAAAATTTTTTTGGGCATCTTCAATGGCTTCCACCTCGGCATGTGGCATGCCGGCGGCCCTGTGCCAGCCCTGGCCGACCACCACACCATCTTTCACCACCACCGCCCCCACACAAGGGTTGGGAGAGGTAAATCCTTTTCCCTTTAGGGCAAGGGACAGGGCCCGGCGCATATGGTCATGATCGGTCATCAGCCTTGTCCGTCACTTTTTCCACCAATTGGTCAAACTCAACCGGAAGGCACTCTTTGGGCAGAAGCCCTTTAAGTTCCTGAATAAAATCTGCCACATCTTTAAATTCCCGATATACCGAGGCAAACCTTACATAGGCGACATCATCCACCCCTTTCAAGGCCTGAATAATTTTCTCACCCACCATCTTTGAAGGGATCTCCCGCTCATTGTTTTCCCGCAACTCCTGTTCAATGACGGCCACCATCTCTTCAATGAGATTGATACTAATGGCTCTTTTTTCGCAAGCCTTGGAAATTCCCCGGAGCACTTTATCCCGGTCAAACTCTTCCCTGCGACCGTCCTTCTTGATAATTATAACAGGGCCCTGCTCCACCCGTTCATAGGTGGTAAACCGCCGGGAACAGATTTGACATTCCCTGCGGCGGCGGACTTCATATTCAATTTTACCCGGCCGGGAATCAACTACCCGTGTATTTAAATTACTGCAATAGGGACACTTCATGGCCGCCTCTTCTTCTTCTTTTTCTATTTAAAACTGGCATATATAACTGGCATATATAACTGGCATTTAAAGTTGGACAAGGTCCACCTTTGCCTGGTCAAACATTTCCAATGCCAAAGGATCATCATACCCCTCCTGAAAATATACGGTTTTAATCCCGGCATTAATGATCATTTTGGCACAAATGGAGCAGGGCTGATTGGTACAGTATAATACAGAACCATTTACAGATACCCCATGGTAAGCGGCCTGGATAATTGCATTTTGCTCTGCATGGACCCCCCGGCACAATTCATGTTTTTCCCCCGAAGGGACATTGAGCTGTTCCCTGAGGCAACCGGTTTCCCGGCAATGGGGAACATTTGCAGGGGCCCCGTTATACCCGGAAGATAAAATTCTCTTATCCTTGACAAGAACCGCCCCGACCTTGCGCCGCAGACAGGTGGAACGACTGGCCACAAGGTTGGTAATCCCCATGAAATATTCATGCCAGGAAGGCCTGTCGGGAACCTGGGTCTGCTCTTTTTTTAAATCTTTTTTCATAGGGGACTCTTTGCATAGAGGGGGTATTGACCACAAAGCGCCTTTACCTTGACAGCCACGGCTTCCACATTATTCTCGTCATCATTTTTACCATCCAAGATATCACAGATGTAACCGGCAATTTTTGTGATGGCATCTTCCTTCATTCCCCGGGAGGTCACCAGGGGAACACCGATACGGATACCGGATGTGACAAAGGGAGAACGCGTTTCATTGGGGACTGTATTTTTATTCACCGTAATATTGGCCCGGCCCAGTCTCTCTTCGGCTTCTTTACCGGAGATATCTTGCTGGCCCAAATCCACCAGCACCATATGATTATCCGTCCCATTGGAAACAAGTTTATATCCGCGCTCCATGAGCACAGATGCCAGTATGGATCCATTTTTAATCACCTGCCGCTGATAGTCTGCAAAGGAGGGCTCAAGGGCTTCTTTAAATGCCACTGCCTTGGCGGCAATCACATGCATCAGGGGTCCGCCCTGGATACCCGGAAAAATCTGACTGCCGATCTGTTTGCCATAGCGTTCGCTGGAAAGGATCAATCCCCCCCGGGGACCCCTCAGGGTCTTGTGGGTGGTTGAGGTAATGACATCGGCAAACCCGACAGGCGAAGGGTGGACCCCTGCTGCCACAAGGCCTGCGATATGGGCCATGTCCACCATAAAAACAGCACCCACAGATGCCGCAATCTGGGCAAACCCTTTAAAATCGATGATCCGGGGATAGGCACTGGCCCCGGCCACTATCATCTTTGGTTTGTTTTTTTTGGCAAGGGTCTCCACCTGGTTCAGATCAATCATCTGGGTATCCGGGGAAAGCCCGTAATGGACAAAATCATATAATTTGCCGGAAAAACTGACAGGCGCCCCATGGGTGAGGTGACCGCCATGGGCGAGATCCATTGCCAGAACCCGGTCTCCGGGGTTTAAAAATGCAAAATAAACCGCCATATTGGCCCCTGACCCCGAGTGGGGCTGAACATTGGCATATTCAACGCCAAAGAGCCGCTTCACCCTTTCAATGGCCAATTCTTCTGCCTGGTCAACAAACTCGCACCCCCCGTAATACCGCCGGGAAGGGTAGCCTTCTGCATACTTATTGGTCAGTATGGACCCTTGCGCCGCCATCACAGCAGGACTTACCGTATTTTCAGAAGCAATGAGGTTCAACCCATACTCCTGGCGAATTGATTCTTTTTCGATGATCTTGGCTATTTCCAGATCACTTGTCTCAATACTTCCCATTCTTATAGCCCCTCCTGGAATCCAGGACTGCAACCTAAAATTACACTGCTTTTTCAATACGGCACAAAACACTCATATCCATTTAATACCACTGGTTAATGTCACTGAATTAAAGGTCAATACACTGAATCCTGTCTTGATGCCGGCCACCTTCAAACTCAGTTTCAAGCCAGGTTTTGACCAGCTCAAAGGCCAGAATATCACCGATAATCCGCCCGCCCATCACCAGGATATTGGCATCATTGTGAAGCCTGCTCATGCGCGCGGAAAAGAGATCCGAGCACAGGGCCGCCCGAACTTTTGGAAACCGATTGGCCACCATGGACATACCAAGGCCTGTTCCGCAAAGCAAAATTCCCCTGGAAAACTGACCCCTGGAAACCGCGCCGGCCACCTTTTTCCCATAATCAACGTAGCTGACAGATTCCGTACCGCTTGGCCCGGCATCTTCAACCGTAAAGCCCTTGCTCAAAAGAAACGCTTTTATCTTTTCCTTTAATTCAAAGCCACCATGGTCACTGCCAATAATAATGGAATTGCCAATAAAATTATTGGCAGCCGGTTCTTTATCCATTGCTTGCTTCCTTTGCTCTAGCGCCGTTGCTGTTGCGCCTCAGGATTTTGTCTTGATAAAATCAATGGCATCCTGAACCGTCACAAGTTTTTCTGCCGCATCATCATCTATTTCAATATCAAAAATTTCTTCCATGGACATGACAAGCTCGACGATTGTCAAAGAGTCTGCTCCGAGGTCTTCAATCAGAGACGCCTCGGGCACCACATCTTCTATGTCAATATCAGGAATCTTTTCTGCAATCACTTTCCGCACCTTGGTCTCAATCGTCATAACAGAGCATCCTTTTTTTTGCTGTTTTTTATGCTTCGTCTGCTTTGACTTTAACGTTTCTGTCCTTGTAGGCACCGCACTCGGGACAAGCTGTGTGGGGAAGCTTGGGTTCCTGGCATTCTGGACAGGTTGTGATTGTCGGGGCGCTCAGTTTGTAGTGTGTTCTTCTTTTCCGGCCTCTTGCTTTGGAACTCTTTTGTTTTGGTACTGCCATGGGTCTCTCTCCTAACTATATTATTTTACTTGTTATTTTACTTAAATCACCAGTATTATCCGCCAAACACATAAAACAAACATATTTACCCCAATTTCCAAAAACTGTCAAGGTAATAAAATCCTGGCCTTCTCCCTATTGCCCAATGACGGGTTTTGTGATACTTAAGCGTTCGAATTTACAGATGAATATTTTATTAATTTTGGAGCATATATGAAACCAATAATCACACGTTTTCCCCCTTCCCCCAGCGGATACCTTCACATTGGCGGCGCCAGAACCGCTTTGTTCAACTGGCTTTATGCAAAGAAAACCAAGGGAAAATTTATTTTAAGAATCGAAGATACAGATGAAGCAAGGTCTACAGAAGAATCGGTTACGGCCATACTGCAATCCCTTGAATGGCTTGGGATCGACTGGGATGAAGGCCCCTATTTCCAGACCCAGCGATATGATATCTACAATGAGTACATTGAACGATTAGTGGCCTCGGGCCATGCCTATAATTGTTCGTGCACGCAAGATGAAGTCAATGCCATGCGCGAAGAAGCCCGGGCAAATGGGAAAAACCCCCAGTACAACGGCCATTGCCGAAACCTTAACCTTCCCAAGTCCGACAATACAGTGGTAAGACTGAAAACGCCTGCCACGGGGGTCACCCTTGTGGAGGATGTGGTCAAGGGAAACACCGCCTTTCAGAATGCTGAAATCGACGATTTCATCATCCAGAGAAGCAATGGGGTGGCCATGTACAACCTGGCCGTGGTGGTGGATGATTTGACCATGAATATCAACACCATTATCCGGGGGGATGATCATCTGGTCAACACCCCCAAACAGATATTGATCTACCAGGCCCTGGGGGCTGATTTGCCCCTGTTCGGTCATGTCCCCATGGTCCTCGGGGCGGACAAAGCCAGGCTGAGCAAACGCCACGGCGCCATGTCCGTGGGGGAATACCGGACGATGGGATTTCTGGCCGATGCCATGATCAATTATCTGGTCCGCCTGGGGTGGTCCCATGGAGACCAGGAGTTTTTTGAACGGGCTGACCTGATTGAAAAATTTGACCTGGAGCACCTGGGCCGGTCTGCTTCCATGTTTGATCTTGACAAACTTATGGCCCTGAATGCCAAACATATCCAGAAAAAATCCCCCAAAGAATTGGGAGAGCATCTCTTGTTCCATTTGAAGAACCTGGGCATTGAGGCCCAAAATGATGCCTTTACACAAGCTGTCATCAAAACCCTCCAGCCCAGAAGTAAAACACTGGTAGAAATGGCAAAATCAGCTGTTTTTTATTATCGAGATGAGGTTGAGTTTGATGAAAAAGCTATCAATAAATTTTTAAAACCTGAAGCAGCCGCACTGTTGACAAAGGCGGCCAACGCCATTGAATCCCTTGTTGATTACAGCCAGGAACCGCTTGAAACTATGTTTAAAACCCTGATGGAAGAGACCGGTCTTGGGTTCGGCAAAATTGCCCAACCCCTGAGGGTGGCCATCACCGGCACCACCGTAAGCCCGGGCATATTTGAAATGCTGTTGGCCCTGGGAAAGGACAAAACAATCTTGCGCATCAGAACGGCCGTCGCCTTTATTCAGGCTCGCCCATAAACAAGACCTGCATATCCCACGAAACTGTCTGAACGGGAGCGCTCAAAACTAGTGGCGTAGTCAAGCTCAATTGCCTTGACTGCGCCCTTTTTTTTGCAGGCGGCAGCTGCTGCGGCAGCAGCCCCGGGACAACACATGTTTTTATGAATCAGCCCCTGGGCAATAATCTTGTCTGTATCCATTTGCTTCATTACGGCAATGGCATTTTTATCATTTACCGTTGCCACCCATTCAACGGCCTTTTCTCCCAACCCTGCCGGGGTAAACCCGAAATCCGGGCCGTAATGGGTCATGTCCGTGGAACCGATTATCCGAATACAACGGCCCAGGGCGTTGGCTTCTTCCACGGCTCTGCCGCCGATGAGGGCGGCAATCTTCGAAGGGGCCACACCAACCACCACAATTTTGGCTCTGGGAAAAAAATATTTAATAAAGGGATATTGGAGTTCCAGGGTATTGTCATCGGGAAATTTTTCAGGAGCTCGCTTTTGGATATTGATGCCGGCAGCAATATTTTCAGCCAGTTCGCCATCCACCTCCATCTCGCCAAAAGGGGTTTCTATCCCCCCCCGGGTCATGATGAAAGAATCAGATTGTGGATGCATATGGGCACCAAATAAAAGGATGGTGTCAATGGCGCCCATTGTATCCGGGTTATCTGTATCCGGTTCATCTGTATCCGGCGTATTTGCCTCCACATCTGTGAGGGTGGCATCTGGTAACTGGAGGGACGCTATCACCCTGGCAGCAATACTGCCGGAAAAATGCCAGCCGGCATGGGGAACAATGCCGCCGATAAAATCGCCTTTAAGCCGTCCCTGTCCTTGGTTTAAAAATTGCCGGATGGCTATTTCACACTCCCGGGCAGTTCCCGGATACCAGGTACCGGCAAAAGCGGCCTGTTTTTTTCCCATGGTCACCCCCTGTACTTATCTGGGCCTAAGTTTATCTGGCCCTATATCTATCGGGCTGTTTTTTCTTTTACCCTTTGCCTGAGCCATTCAAGCCAGGGCTCAAACCCGACTTCTGTCTTAGCGGAAATCTCGAACACGGGCATGCCCGGATGAACCTTTTTCATATTATCCACGGCCAGGGCCGCATCAAAGTCAAGGTAAGGCAACAGATCCACCTTGTTCAAAATAGCGATATCCGCCACCTGGAACATGAGGGGGTATTTCAGGGGTTTATCTTCTCCTTCGGTGACACTCAGGACAACCGTCTTTGCATCCTCTCCAATATCAAATTCCGCAGGGCATACCAGGTTGCCGATATTTTCCACGATGAGCAGATCCAGGTCATCACACCCCAGCTTTCTTGCCGAGGCATCTATGAGGTGGGCTGCCAAATGGCAATCTCCGCCAAACTGATCCGTATTGATCTGGATGACCTTGGCCTTGGTGACGGCAAGCCTGTCTGCATCATTGGTGGTGCAGACATCCCCCACAATCACCCCCACCCTGATTTCTGGCATCAGATGTCCCAGGGTTTTACACAGGGTTTCTGTTTTGCCTGATCCCGGAGAAGACATCATGTTCAGGACAAATACATTTTTTTCCTTAAAAAAGGCCCTGTTCTGATCGGCGTCTGTTTCATTTTGCGCAAGTACCCGTTTTTGAATATTTATTTCCATGGTTCTTTCCTTGTTTTAGTTCCAAATTTACACCTTACCACCCTTAACTTCCAATCCCCAAACCCGGCCTTATGGATCAGGCCTTATGAATCAGGTCTCTGGAATCAGGCCTTCTCATCGGCCAATTCAATGGAGGTTATCTCGATCTCCCTTCCGGCGATCATCTCCACTTCCCCTTGCTCGCAGTTCGGGCATTTAAACATGGGGCTGTCCACTTCCCACTCCTGGTGGCAGACCTTGCAATGTATTTTAACCGGCACCGATTCAATCACCAACCTGGCATTCTCCAGGGGGGTATCCTTGGTAATAATTTCAAAACAAAAGGTCAGGCTGTGTTCGACCACAGAGGCCAGCTTACCGATTCTCAAATTAAGAATCTCGACCTTGGGGTCTGTCATATCCTCGGGGATTGCATCCATTGCTATTTTAAATAATTCTTCGGCAATGCCCATTTCATGCATATTTAAATTCTCCTTTTTGCGAAAAAATCTTGTTTGAATTCCAAAAACCGATCCTCTTGTATGGCATCTCGCATTTTAGCCATGAGGTCAAGGTAATAATAAAGATTATGAATGGTATTCAACCGGTAGGCCAAAAGCTCACGGGATTTGTAAAGATGTCGAAGATAAGCCCTTGAATAATTTTGACAGGTGTAGCATTGACAGGTCTCATCTATGGGCGCCTTGTCCATCTTAAATTTTGCGTTGTAAATATTAAGGGTCCCCCTTGATGTAAACAACTGGCCGTTTCTGGCGTTGCGGGAGGGCATGACGCAATCAAACATGTCACAGCCCATATCCACCAGCGTCACCAGATTTTCAGGGGTGCCCACCCCCATGATATACCGGGGTTTATTTTCAGGCAAAAGCGGCAGGGTATGGTCTGCCATCTCATACATCAGCTCGGTGGGTTCCCCCACAGAAAGGCCGCCAATGGCAAATCCGGGAAAATCGATCCCGGTAATCTGCTCGGCGGACAGGGACCGCAAGTTCTTGAACATCCCTCCCTGGACAATGCCGAAAAGATTGTTCTTTCCCCCCTTTGACTGCCAGAAATCATAGCCTCTTTGGGCCCAGTTGGTGGTTTTGACCAGGGCTTCCATGGCCTGACGTTCGGTGACCGGATGTCCCATGCACCAGTCCAGGGACATCATGATATCAGATCCCAGGATCATCTGGTTCTCTACAGCTTTCTGAGGAGAGAAAAAATGGCGGGACCCATCAATATGGGACTGAAATTTTACCCCCTCATCACTAAACTTGGCCAGCTTGGCCAAAGAAAAAAACTGAAACCCACCGGAATCGGTGAGCATGGGTTTCTTCCAGCCGGTAAATTTGTGAAGCCCCCCCATGTGTTCGATAACATCCGGCCCCGGCCTTAAATACAAATGATAATTATTACCCAAAATAATCTGGGCGCCGCAATGGTCAAGGTCTTCCTTGGAAATACCCTTGACAGACCCCTGGGTGCCCACGGGCATGAATATCGGGGTCTGTATGGCCCCATGGTCTGTAATCAATTCTCCCAGACGGGCCCGGCTGCTGTCAGCCCCATTGGTTTGTCTTGATGTTTTTATTAACCTAAAATCTAACATAAATTCCTTATTTTATTCGATGAACCTGCTTTTATTCTATGAACATAGCATCGCCATAACTAAAAAATCGATAATCCGCTCCAATTGCGGTTTCATAGGCCTGTATCATTTTTTCCCTGGTATAAAAGGCCGATACCAGCATGAGCAAGGTGGACTTTGGCAGATGGAAATTGGTGACCATGGCATCCACGCATTTAAAGGTATACCCCGGATAAATAAACAAATCACAGCTTCCCATGCCAGGGGTCACCTCCCCCTTGTCATCGGCAAGGTATTCCAGAGTCCGAACCGAGGTGGTGCCCACGGCAATCACCCTTCTTCCCTCTTGCTTGGCCTGGTTAATTTTTTGAGCAGTTTCAGGGGAAAGTGCATAATATTCAGAATGGATCTGATGTTCCCGGATATCGTCCACCCGGACCGGAACAAAGGTACCATACCCCACATGGAGGGTAACATTGGCAATCTCAACCCCACGGGTTTCAAGGTCCGCCATAAGCGATCGGGTAAAATGCAGCCCTGCCGTAGGGGCTGCCACCGCCCCTTCCTTTGCGGCATAGACCGTCTGGTAGGTTTTTGCATCCGTTTGGGACACCTCCCCATTTCCATCATTCCTTTTTATATAAGGCGGCAGAGGAATCTGCCCGGACCTTTTCAGATCATCGATAAAATCCTTACCCCCGAAAAACTTGATTTGGGAAATATATTGCCGGACGCTTATCACCTCGGCTATAATCTTATCCCCCAAATGGAGAATTGTGCCGGGCTTTGGATTTTTTGAGGCCTTTACCAGGCAATCACATTGGAAAAAACCAGTTTCCTCCAAAGCTTTCACACCGCCTGCATAGTCAATGATCAGCACTTCCACACGCCCCCCGGTCTCTTTTTTCCCCACAAGCCTTGCCGGAATCACCCGGGTATCGTTCACCACCAGCAGATCGCCTGGGCAAAGGAGTGTGGCAAGGTCAAAAAATTGATGGTGGGAAACCGCTTCCTTTTTACGGTGAACATGCAATAATCTGGAAGCGCTTCTTTCCTGGCAGGGAACCTGGGCAATCAGCTCCTGGGGCAACTCATAATCATAGTCGGACAATTGATACATTAATGGGCCCCCATGGTAAGGTAAACAAGACCTAAGCCTGCCAGCATCAGGAAAAACCCAAACCGCCGAAGATGCGCATCATCAAGGGTGAGGATCATTTGAACCGTTGCCTTCATTTTACCAGGAAAAGCAAAATAAGGCAGGCCTTCAACAATCATGACCATGCCGATAACACTCAAAAAAAATTTCATACAGACTATCCCCTGTTATTTCCTGCGGTTATAAAATCAATAAACCCTTCTTTTATAATTTTAGATCTGGTATTGCAATAAAAATTATATTGATTATTCAAAATATCAAGGTTATAAAGAAAGGCTATTGTTGGAAAACCAAATATAATACCAAAGGAACCTATATATTTATGGCATTTGAACCTGTCATCGGCCTTGAAGTCCATGCCCAATTAAAAACAAAGACAAAAATTTTTTGCAGTTGCTCCACTCAATTTGGACGCTCCCCCAATGCCAACACCTGCCCTGTTTGCACCGGCATGCCCGGGGTATTGCCGGTGCTCAACCGGCAGGCCGTCACCTTTGCCATCAAAGCCTCTCTTGCAACCGACTGCAAAGTTGCCCGGGAAAGCCGGTTTGACCGAAAAAATTACTTTTATCCGGACCTTCCAAAGGGATATCAGATAACCCAATTTGCCGCCCCCATTGCCCAGCACGGACACCTGGACATAGAAACCGAAGAAAGGGGCAAACGAACCATCGGCATCACCCGGATTCACATGGAAGAAGATGCCGGTAAACTCATACATGATCCCATTGGTGACAGGAGCATGGTGGATCTGAACCGCACCGGCGTTCCCCTCATTGAGATTGTCAGTGAGCCGGATATCCGCACGGCCAGGGAAGCCGGGGCCTACTTGAGAAAACTGCATGCCATCTTAAAATACATTGATGTGTGTGACGGCAACATGGAAGAGGGAAGTTTTCGATGCGATGCCAATATTTCCCTTCGGCCCGTGGGCCAGGAAGAATTTGGCACCCGGGCGGAACTGAAAAATCTCAATTCATTTAAAAATGTCGAAAAAGCCATCAACTACGAAATCTTGCGCCAGACCTATGTGTTGGAAGAAGGAAACAGCGTTGTCCAGGAAACCCGCCTCTGGGACCCCAGCAAAAACAAAACCACTTCCATGCGGGGCAAGGAAGAAGCCCACGATTATCGATACTTCCCCGATCCGGATCTAGTTCCCCTGATTGTGGATGAGGTTTGGATCAAATCCGTGGCCGATCAGATGCCCGAACTGCCCGAACAAAAGCAGGCCCGTTTTGTTGACCAATTTCACCTGTCCGCCTATGACGCACAGGTGCTGACCGCCACCATTGATCTGGCCAATTATTTTGAAGAGACCATCCAGGGACTCACCGACATCAAGCAGGCGGCCAACTGGACCATGACCACCCTTTTGGCCATGCTCAATGCAAAGGGACTCAATATTACCCAGTCAAAGGTTTCAGCTGCGGCTTTTTCCAGCCTTTTGAAACTCCTTGAACAAGGGAGTATCAATGCCAATGCCGCCAAAACCGTTTTTGAAGAAATGGCAGCGTCCGGCAAGGATCCCAAAGAAATTGTAGAAAAGAATGGCCTGGAACAGATGTCTGACCAGACAGAACTTGAAAAAATAGTGGAAGCCATTATCATCGACAACCCAAAAGAAGCCGCTGCCTATCGCGACGGAAAAACCAAACTCTTCAGTTTTTTCATGGGACAGGTGATGAAACAAACCCGGGGCAAGGCAGATCCGAAAATTGTCACCCCCCTTATTAAGTCCAAATTGGACAAAGACCAATTGGCCAGATCCTAATTGATTAATTCCTAACCCGAAGGAAACCCTATTTTGAAAGCAACCACCCACCATCGTTTTTTCTGGACTGCGATCCTCTTTGTCCTGTCATTGACCGCCACACTACAAACGGCAGGGGCAAATGAAATCAAGACCATGGCCATACTCCCTTTTACTGTGAATGCAGCCGAGGATCTCTCCCATGTTCAAAAGGGCATCTTTAACATGCTGTATTCCCGGCTCTCCTGGCAGGACCATGTGACAGTCATCCCGAAAACTCAAATCCAAACCGATCTGTCAAACCTTAAAACCAGTACCGGCCAACAGCTTACAGGCAATCAACTGGTGACTAAAATAGGCGCAACCACCAACAGCGATTATGTCCTGACGGGCAGTGTCACAAAACTTGCCGGGTCCTTCAGCATTGATGCCCAGGTTTACGACATCCGAAACAAACGGTTCATGTCATTTTTTGAACAATCCAAGGTCAATGACGACCTCATTGACAAGGTGGACAGGATCGCTGCTACCATCAACAAAGAGGCCTTTAACCGCTCCACGGTTACCTATGAACAAATGGAACAGGAGAAACAGGCCAATATCAACAAGTTAAAACGGCAAAATCCCGAACACCTCATGAAGGTTCCGGCGGTTCAGCAGGATAAAGGTCCCGGCTGGAAGGTCTGGAAATACATCTTCTAAGCGTTTCACCCCCTTGCTGTGCATCCGGGCAAGGCACCTGGTGCACAGCAGCAGATATTCACATTCCAGCAGACAACCTATTCTCCCGTTTCAAACAGGGCCAACGCAAGTAAATATTATAAGGTCCCTATGGCGTTGGTACCGGGCACTGGTCACCCGAACATGACTTCCTCCAGATATTTCGGGTCCAAAGCTGCATTCAATTTTTCCTGACTGCACTCTCCTTTAATTTCACGGGTACTTTCCACCATACCGATGCATTTCAATCCAGACCAATTGTCTTTATCCTCAAGCCATTCGATATCGGAAGTCATTACACATTTGCGTGTCTCAATCCGGCCATGACCTCCATCTACTGTTGTATGCTAATCGTATGTATAGCCTTCTTTTTTCATAGTTCCATTTTGTCGAAAAACAATATGGCCTCATTGTAAAGCGTCTTATGATTTTCTTTCAAGGCAAGGATATAGTCTCCATCCTTATCTGTTATTTTTTTGGCGATCTTTTTTTGTGTACCCATGGCATCTATCATTATGATACACCCTGAAATATCGAGCAGTTTTAATAAATTGGGAATTGCTGTGATCTCATTTGATTTTTCCTCAGTCTTCAATTGTCCAAGAACCACTTGATTGATGATGCCCATGCACTGATCATGTGAATGGCTTTTTTATCATTTGATTTGTCATGGGAACGTCTCAAAGTTTTACCATCTATGGCAATGACCTGACCTTTGGTCTGTTATGTTACAGATTCAATCCAGCGCATGAAACTATTTTGGAATTCATTGGGATTCATTTTTTCAAAAAAAGAATCAATTGGTTTTTCAGTCATTGGCAACTCCTTGGTATTGTTACCAATACTTATAATAAAAATGACAGAAAGTCTATTCGGACATATTTGTTTTAATATCAGGGACTTACAACTAATTAATTCATTCAATTAAACTTTCGATTACCAAGGATTATAATTGTGCTGTGGTCACTAGTTCAGGACAGTTTGCCTTGAATGAGCATTTTTGGGCTTGTTGGTACAGGGTCTGCTGGGCGGAACGTTAAGTGGTGGGAATTGTTTGAGGGAACCGAGTTTTTCCACCACAAGTGTAGCCCGGCATAGAGCCTGTCAACATTTCCATTCCGCGAAGGAAAGGTGAATTGTCCTGAACGGGTATGAAATATTTATAAAAAAGTTACATGCGATTGCCCTGCCGTTTCAAGGAGGTCATTGAGTGATGGACACAAAAAAATAGCGGGGAAGGGGGCAGGCTGGATTGAGCCAGGCAAAGATACGAGGACTTCTGATATCAAATGGTTTGGAGATAAAGAAAAAAGGCCCGGCAATCATCAGATCACCAGGCCTTTTCTTATCCATTCAGGTGGTATGGGGTTAAGCGCGAAGTTTTATTACATTAGAAATTGATCTGCCATTTGATCCCGAAATAGGTTGCATCCGGCTGATCCGCTTGTTTAAAATCCGCCCGACCAATTTCAGGTGTGAGGAAAACCCCGGGAGCCAGAAAAATGGTGGACTGAAGGTAGTAGGTTACTGCATCGTCTTTTTCAGAACCCGTCATGTCAAGTTCAGTTTTTACATAGCCATAACCCGCTTCCAGGTAAAGGCCTTTCCGGATCTCATAACCCACAACCAGGAGGGCTGCCAGGGCATCATTATCCGTTATAGTATCTGCAGCGGTATCATATTGTGCATAGCCCCAACCAGCACCGTCAAAGGTGCCTGAAGCGGCATTGCCTGTTGTTGAAAAAAGGGCCCCGCTAACCAGGATATCCGCCATATTACCCACATTCTGGCCTCCCCAGACATTCCCCTTTACATAAATACCGCCAAAATTCAAGCGTCCGCCCAAGGCCAGAATATAGGAATCCACACTGGTGTCCTTGGCTGCGCTTACAACGTCAAAGGTCTGGTAACCGGCTGCCATTGCAATATGGCCATTGCTGAAATCATATTTATACTTGGCCTGGATAGAGGGAAACGTGACTTCTGTCTCCGGGGCATCAAAATAAGGTATAGAATAACCAGTAGCAGTATCTAACAGTTTCACGGCAACCCGGTCTTTGTTTTCAACCGCAGCAATCTGAAAACCACCGAATTTCAAGCGAATCATTGGCTTCCGGCTGCCGTAGAGCATACCAAAGGTGGACATGTTGTGGTCGCCCTTGTTAAAGGCATTAATGCTGTAGGTCTGGTTGGAATAGGGCATAATCAGGGGGGTATAATTCTGGCCAATCCCCAGCTTACCAGCTCCGAAAGTCCACTCACCCCAGAGGATACGAATATTGGCAGTACTGCCCAGTGCACCAAACTCAAAGTGGCCGTATAAGTCATCACCAACGTTTACCTTGGCACCGACACGTGCATTACCGTAAAGCTTTTGTTCGTAATTGTTTGTATTATTCCCCTTCGCCGCTCCAAAAACGGACAAAGGAATAGCAGTACCAAAATAAGTCGAAGTATCGGATAAAACACTTGACGGGGTGGAAAAGGGACTGTTATCAAAACTAGTGTAAGTAGTTTGCACACGGGCTGATCCGTAAAAATTCCAGTCAGCCGCAATTGCTGACCCTGTAAACAACACAAGCAAGGCAGCAACAACCATTAATTTTCTCATCTTTTTTCCTTTAATTGAGGGTTAAGAATCAATTTCCCACCTGAATTAAAAAACAGAGAGCTCCTTTTAAACCCCTGTTTTTTTTACGGGAGACCAAGCGTTTGTTCTATAAACGCTGTTTACAATTACACTTAATAAATTGATGTAACCCTTGTCAACCTCTTTTGCAACATTTTTTTACAAATTGAACACATTTTGCTACTTTTTCAAACCCACCAGATTTTAAGACCGGCATACCGGACAATATAAATGCCAATATAGGGGGAGACGTTATCCCAAATGGAGAGGACAGCCAAGAAAAATTAAGGC
The DNA here is from genome assembly GCF_055382125.1 of Desulfoconvexum algidum. Taxonomy (NCBI): domain Bacteria; kingdom Pseudomonadati; phylum Thermodesulfobacteriota; class Desulfobacteria; order Desulfobacterales; family Desulfobacteraceae; genus Desulfoconvexum; species Desulfoconvexum algidum. Next base: position 4,623,096 of record NZ_AP042394.1, read on the forward strand.
AATCTCTGTACTGATCTTTGTGATAGATGCCACAGGGATGAGATAGGAAGGATAGGGGGGATTGAATGTATCGGTGGGGATGGGCGCTTCACTATGGAGAGAGGGGGAGACAAAAAAAAACGGCCTGGTGATTGTCACCAGGCCGTTTCCTTCAGGCGTATGAATGAATTATGATCGAGCTAGATCATAATTAGAAATTGATCTGCCATTTGGCGCCGTAATAAGTGATTTCTTCCTGACCAGTTTGTTTGTAGTCGACCTGACCAACCTCAGGAATAATGAAAACACCGGGAGCCAAAGTGATGGGAGCCTGAACATACCAAGACTGAACATCGTCTTTGTCTCCCAATTCACCAGTGGTATCAAGTTCAGTTTTTGTATAACCGTAACCGGCCTCAAGGCCAAACATGTCATTGACGGTATACCCAAGTACAATTTCAAAACCAAAGGCATCATTATCAATATAGGATGTACCATTAAATACAGCAAGACCACTACCGCTATCACCATCATTCACGTCGATGGCTACCAGGTTTCCTGCATTCTGTCCACCGAAGATCTCACCACCCACTTTAAAACCAGCCATTGTAATACCAGCTCTGGCAGTAAGAACATAGGAAGTAACGCTATCAGTACCAGCATCAAATTTTGCATAACCTGCGCCTAATGCGAGGTTCCAGTTGTCCATGGACATTTTGTAAGCAGCCTGGATCTGGGGAATTTTGATCTCGTCACCGGTAATTGCGCCTGTTTCCTCGCTGTCTTCATCTAATTCAGAACTATACAAATCAGAGTTGGGAGCAACCAAAGCAATGTCAAAACCACCGAACATCAGTTTCAACTGTGCTTTACGACCTGGGTAGGGCTCGCCCCATCCGCCAAGTCCATTATCAGAGCCATAAACCTGGTTGGAAACAGGCAGGTACAGGGGAGTGTAATCCTGACCAACTCTAAAAGCACCGGAACCAAAGTTCCATGTTCCGTAGAGCAGACGGATATTGGCATTTCCACTTCCTGCGCCATATTCAAAACGACCGGTCAGTTCGTCGCTAACTTTAACGTTGGCGCCGATACGGGCATTGCCCTGAAGGCCCAGGCTGATATTAGCTGTATCAGCCATATCAAGATCTGAATAAAAAGTTGTAACACGGGCTGATCCGTAAAAATTCCAATCTGCCGCATAGGCAGTACCACTGATCATTGCAAGAGCTGCAACGATTACCATTAATTTTTTCATCTTTTCTCCTTTTTTATTTAAAACAAATATTCAACGCCTGAACGTAACCCTGGCATGAACGACCCTTTTAATCGGCCACACCAGAGATTAGTACACTGTTTAAAGCAGTTTCACTATCTTTGTCAATACTTTTTTTATATTTTCTGTGGAATTCAGGATTTCCCTGATCACGACATACCCTAAAGCCCCGAAAAAAAAAACACCTTTACTCCAGCTTATAGGAAATAATATTGGAGGCCTTATCACTTGAAAGTAATGCCAGCTTGGTCTTGGTAACAACGGACACGATGAGTTCATCCATCCCGTCGTTGTCAAGGTCTGCAATGGCAAAATCGCTTATCCAGCCTTGTACCGGCATGGTCTGGAATACCGGGGCCATGGCAATACCATTCCAGGCAAGGATTTCAAGATGACCGTTCTTGAATCGTTTATACCGGCCAAAGGAGCCGCCCCCAAGCTCGTTGTTCCTCACGACAATCAGCTCTTTCTTGCCATCGCCACCAATGTCGTGGAACATGATCCGGGGATGGAGATAAACCCGATCCCGGTAGGAGGCATCGCTATCCTGCTTGGGCATGAGCCAAACATGTCCCGTAAAGCCGTATTTTTCTGTACTGTCCCAATCGGCACTGCCGCTGTTGTTTGCCAGGACCAGCCGGCCGTGCTCATTGAGCATGACATATTCATCGGCATCCTCGGAGGTGACCCCTCCCCGGGCAAAGGACAGAACAGAAACATTTCGGGGGGTCCGGATTCGTCGTTCCTTTACATAGGAATCCCCTGTTGCCATCATGGTTTGAATCCTGCCGTTAAACGGGCTTCGCCCCATGTCCTGGCCCAGGAGAACCTGTGTACCCTCCGGGGTTTTTATCAGCCCGTAGTAGATGGATTCGCTGTCCCCTTTGGTAATATAATTACTGCCGTCGTATTCTACCACAAAGGATTGAAGCCCGTCCAGGTGGATGGTCAGACTGGTGACAAAAATCTCCGGATACCCGTTTTTATTAATGTCGGCCACCTCCAGGGAAACAATACGGTTGGTGCTTGCAAACTCAAGCTTTTGAGTTTCGACAAGGTGGTTTTCCACTAGTTTATAAAGGAAAAGGTTGCTGTCCGTGGCCGCCACCACCTGAACCTGGCCGTCATTGTTCAGGTCCCCGACAGCCATGGCCCCGAGAACCCCGTCAAATTTAAGATGGGTACTGAACCCCTTCGCGCCGCCCTGTTGCATGGCCATAAGCCCGCCGCCGGTAACGGCCCCGCCCCCGGCATGCTGCAAAGCACCCGGAGCTGCCGGCTCCTGGGGAACCGGCTGGGCATAAAGTTCATTGGAAATATTCCGGTTGAATATCTTCTGGTTGATGTCCCCGGCAAAGCTGTTGACCAGGGGAATCACATCCCCCATATTGTTGCTCTGCTCGAAAAAGGCGAGGGTGGGCTTCTTGGCGTTGATATCCACCATGCTGGCATCCAGACTTACACTTTCACCAAAATGGGTCAAGCTGCCAAAAAGAATATAATCCACCCCCATATCAGCACCGAGGAGTCTGGCCTTAGACTCGTTCAAGGCCCCTTTTGTGGCATCGGATTGGTTTGCCCGGGCCAATGCCTTGTTAACGGTTTCCCTGTCCAGCACATCGACTTTACCCGGATCTGCGAGCCGGGAGGACAGCATGGAAAACAGCCCGTTCTGCAAAAAACCCAGATCCTGGGGAGAATTCATGGTAAAGGGAAAAATTGCCACTCGTTTGGGTGGGGCGGCACAGACACCGATATTGACGGTCAACATCGTTAGGATGAACACAGCTGTCAGAAACAGCCCCCCTTTTTTTATCCGATTACTGGGTTTCAACATACTGCTCCTTAAAATAGTAGATCTTGATAATAGGTCTTAATCGTCACCACAGAAGAGACTGCCAAATCTTTGACATCCCTTTTTCTGCAATTGTTTTGTTATATCGTCCTGCACTCGTATCCGACGTGCAAACTTATAAAATTATGTGTAAATTCCCGGCATTATATACCCCATCCCCCCCCATCAAACAAGTCTTTTAAACAACCTTTTTAATTGAAGTTCATCAAAACTGATGATGGTGGGACGGCCATGGGGACAATGCAAGGGATTGTCGCATCTCTCCAGATCTTCCAAAAGACGCACCATTTCGGGGTGGCTCATCTGTTTATGGGCCCGCAGGGCAGAATGGCAGGCCATGGAGACAAGACAGGCATCTTGTATCTCATCTAAACGGCTGTCTTCTTGAAAGGTTTCAATGAGCTCAAGAACCAGGGGCCTTAACTCTTTTTCCCCTAAAAGAGAGGGAACCGCCTTTATCACAAAACAGGTCCCGCCAAAGGGCTCGATGCGAAGCCCCATACCGGACAAGGCGTCGAGAATAGCGGTCAGGCAATCGGCTTCCCCATGGGTTAATTCCAAAACTTCTGGCACTAAAAGATCCTGGCTCTGGACCCCCAGGGTGTAATGGCGTTTTTTTAAGACTTCATAGACCACCCGTTCATGGGCGGCATGCTGGTCAACCACCACCAGGGAATTTTCTTTTTGGGCAACAATATAGGTACCCAGAATTTGGCCCAAAACATGGAATGGGCTATGCGATTGATTAATTCTGCTCTTTTCATCCAGGCCCTCTTCGGACAATGATTCTATGGGCTGAAAAGATCCCGGCAGCTCTTGTTTTATCCCGGACATTGTTTTTTTTGCTTCGCCTAGGAAGGGGCGTCCCCAGGCAAGGGTTGATTGGGCCACCCTGTCTGCCGGCCTATTTTTTAATCCTTCATGGGCAAATTCATAGGGCCGTGCTATTTCAATTTTTTCATCGGAAATAGAAAAGTTTCTGTTTGGCCCTGGGTTTTGCGCCACGTTTTGATTCAGGGCGCTGCCATGGGCCAGAAGTTCACCCGATCCCGCACTCCTTGCATAGGAGATCAGATCTTTTTGGGCCTCAACCAGGGCGGTTTCAACGGCCCGCCCCACGGCCCGGTAAACCGGTTGGGGACTTAAAAATTTAATTTCTCGCTTGGTCGGGTGGACATTGACATCCACCTGGTCAAAGGGCAGCCCCACACACACAACGCCCATGGGAAAACGCCCCTTCATGATCCGCCCCTGGTATCCCCTGAAAACTGCTGCCACAAGCCCCCTGTCATAGACCAAGCGGTTGTTGACAAACAGATAGATCCGGCCCGAGGTGCTCCTTGTGACCAGGGGATTGGAACAGACCCCGGATACAGCGATATCCCCTTCACCCCCCTTTAAGGTATAAAGCTTGTGGGTCACGTCCTTGCCCAGCACCAGCAAAGACCGCTGGAACAGGTCCTGGCCATGGGGGAAATTTTTTACCAGTTTTTTATTGGCAAACAGCCTAAACCCGATATGGGGGTTGCCCAGGGCCAACCCTGCGACGGTATCGGCAATGTGGCCGGTTTCAGTGGCATCCCCCTTTAAAAATTTTCTCCGGGCCGGTGTATTGAAAAAAAGATGTTTCACCTCCACCAGGGTACCGACGGGTGCCCCCTCGTCTGACACCTTGACAAGCTTGCCCCCGGCGATTTCAATTTTTGTTCCGATATCGCAATCCGCTATTCTGGAAACAAGGGTAAACCTTGAAACCGATGCAATGGAGGGAAGGGCCTCTCCCCTGAAGCCAAAACTTGCAATGGCGAACAGATCTTCCTTGGTGAAAATCTTGCTGGTGGCATACCGCTCAATTGAGAGCATCGCCTCATCCCTTCCAAGACCCGATCCATCATCGGAAACCCGGATCAAGGATTTGCCCCCGCCTTGAATTTCCACGCTAATCCTTGTGGCCTTGGCATCAATGCAGTTTTCAACCAATTCTTTTACCACAGAAGATGGCCGCTGGACCACTTCCCCTGCGGCAATCTGGTTGGACAGGATTTCGGGCAGGATTCGAATTTTACTCATGGGTCCGTTTCGGCCTTTACAAACCGCAGCAAAAACTCAGAATCCTTTGGGCTTAAATCAAACTTAAATGCGGTTTTGTCCACAAGCATGGCCAAATTTATATCGGGATCCTTTTTTCTCGCCTGGGAAATCCATTGGATCGCTTTTTTCAATGCCTCTCCCTGGGGCTGGATAGTGGTCATCTATACCTCCTTTATTAATTAAAGGGTGGGAAACCCGGGTTTCAAATCAAGGGCGCGCTCAAATCCAAAGCCGGCCCTTAAAAGGGAAATCTCATCAAAATGCTTTGCCATCATCTGTATCCCCATGGGAAGTCCCTTGGAAGAAAATCCCCCGGGAACAGAAATTCCGGGAACCCCTGCCATGTTGGCAGACAGGGTAAAGATATCGCTCAGATACATGGTCAAAGGGTCCCCTGTATTTTCACCTATTTTAAAGGCAGGAGTTGGCGCCACAGGGGAAAGGATGAGATCGCATTTTTCAAAGGCATTTGAGAAATCTTCCATGATCAGGGTTCTCACCTGGGATGCCCGGCCGTAATAGGCATCATAATATCCGGCAGACAGGGCATAGGTGCCGATGATGATCCGGCGCTGGACCTCGGGGCCGAACCCTTTGGATTTGGTTTTTTTATACATCTCAATGAGATCCTGGCTTTCGTTGTCCCGGATTCCATACCGCACCCCGTCAAACCGGGCAAGATTTGAACTGGCTTCACAGGGGGCAATGATATAATAGGCTGCCACCACATAGGGGGTATGGGGCAGGGATATCTCAACAATTTTAACCCCTAAACGTTCAAGAATGGTTTTGGCCCGGTCAAACATGACCGACACCTCGGGATCAATCCCCTCCACCCCGAGATATTCCTTGGGAATTCCAGCCTTCATTCCCTTGAGGGAATTTTTTTCAAATTGATCCAGGGCCTGTGTAAAATCCGGGACCGCTTGCCTGGCGCTGGTGGAATCCTTTGGATCATTGCCGCAAATCAGGTTCATCATCAGGGCTGCATCGGTCACATCCCTTGTGATGGGACCGATCTGGTCCAAAGAAGAGGCATAGGAAACCAAACCGAACCGGGAAACCCTTCCATAGGTAGGCTTAAGCCCCACCACCGAGCAATGGGAAGCCGGTTGTCGTATGGATCCGCCGGTGTCTGTCCCCAACGCGGCGCAACAAAACTGGGCAGCAACGGCAGCGGCAGATCCGCCGCTGGATCCGCCGGGCACATGGTCCTGGTTCCAGGGGTTCCGGGTAATTTTGAAAGCCGAATTTTCCGTGGAAGACCCCATGGCAAATTCATCCAGGTTGGTCTTGCCGATGAGAACGGCATTTTCCTTTTTTAATTTCTCCACCACAGTGGCATCATATTGGGGGACAAAGTTGCCCAGTATTTTTGAACCACAGGTGGTTTTTACCCCACGGGTGCACAAAAGATCCTTCAAGGCAATGGGAATGCCGGTAAAAGGTGCCTGATTCCCTGCGGCAATCTGTTCATCGGCCAATCCGGCCTGGACCAGAGCCCCCTCCTTGTCCAGGGTGATAAAGGCTGCGATGCGATCCTCATGCAGGTCAACCCGGTCAAGAAAAGCCTGGGTCAGTTCAACAGAAGAAATTTTCCCCTGGGATAAAAGTTTTTGTGCCGTTGCAATGGTCAGTGTATGTAAATCCATTCAAATTGTTCCTTATAGATAAATGCAGGGGAGATAAATGCTAACCTTATTATACAACCCGGGGCACCGTGTAAAAATCTTGGTCCCGCTCCGGGGCATTGGCAAGGGTTACCTCGGGTCCAGGGGAGTCCCCAAGGACATCTTCCCTTAATACATTGTTTAAAAACGCAGCACCCGAGGCAGGGATCACCCCTTCCACATTTACATCCTTGAGCGTATCTATATAATCGAGAATATGACTGAGCTGACCGGACAGCGCTTCTTTTAGCGGATCATCAATCTTAAGCCTTGCAAGGTGGGCCATCTTTTCAATTTCATCCGTTGATATTTTCATCTGATATCTTCATCCTTATTCCTTCTTTATAATCATTGCCTCAATTTTGGCGTGTTTTAATTTTTGGGCATACAAACTTGCCGCCTTTCGGGTGGCAAAGAACCCCACCCTTACCCGGTACCAGGTAACCCCTTGTTTTTTTCCCAGGGTTCGGTAGGAGGCAAATCCTTTTTTTTCCAGAAGCGCCATCTGGGTGACCGCATCTGAAAATGATTTATAGGCCGCCACCTGAATGGTGTACCTGCCCTGTGCTGCCAACGCCCCTGCATCCGTTGCTGGCTTCTGTTTTTCTTTTTGGACCAAGATTTTGCCAAGGGATGCCTTGTCCTTGGCCGGGGGCTTATCCTTGGCCAGGGGCTTGGCAGGCACCTTGCCTTCAAACAGGGGCTTGTCGAAAGCTGCCTTGTTCAGAGTGGCGGCTTTCCGACTGGTTTTTACAGGAACCCTTTCAACTATCGGCACCTGGATCACCAAACGCCCGGTTTCCTTCTTGGGAACAATCTCATTGGGAGTGTTTTTTTTCCCCATCACTTCCTGGCGGGCAGGTTTATTAAGGGCATCATAGAACTGAAGATCCAATTTTTTTTCAGGCGCTGTCTTTTCATAGGACTGAACAATGGTTTCCAGGCGGGTGTGAAAACTTTTTGTATCAAATGTCACAGGAGCGTTTCCCCTGCCGACCAGAATGCCCAGAAAGAACATCCATCCCCCGACAAATACATAGACAAAATACCTTAAAATCCCCCTTAAAGACGCCCCCTTAAAAACCGACATCTGCTACATTCTTTCCGGAGCCGAAACACCCAAAAGACTTAACCCGTTTCGGATGACTTTTTTGACCGACAGAACCAGAGAGAGCCTTGCCCCGGAAAGATTTTTATCTTCTGTTATCACCTTGTGTTTATTGTAATATCCATGGAATGCCGATGCCAGGGACATCAAATAGGTAAAAATCACATGGGGATGAAGGGTGTCGGCACTTTTTTCAACCTGCTCGCTAAATCCTGCCAGAATTTTAATCAGGTTGATCTCTTCTTGGGTGGTCAGCAATCCAAGATGTTCTCCTTGTTGAAACTCAATCTCCTTGATCAGCCCCTCTTCTTTTGCCTTTAAAAGAATCCCCGTGATCCTGGCATGGACATATTGCACATAATAGACCGGGTTATCGGAATTTTTTTGTTTGGCCAATTCAAGATCAAACTCCAGACCTGAATCATAACTGCGGCTCAAAAACATGAACCGCGCCGCATCTTTTCCCACTTCATCCACAATATTTTTCAGGGTAACAAACTCCCCGGATCGTGTGGACATCTGAACCGGCTTGCCCCCCCGCAACAGGTTGACCAACTGAACAAGGATCACCTCAAATTGTTCACTTTTTCGGCCCGAAGCCACCACAGAAGCATCAATGCGCTTTATATAGCCATGGTGGTCTGCCCCCCACACATCAATCACCCGATCAAAGCCTCGCTCATATTTTTCTTTATGATAGGCAATATCAGAGGCAAAATAGGTGGTCAGACCATTGTTCCTGACAACCACCCTGTTTTTTTCATCCCCGAAATCCTCGGTGCGAAACCAAAGCGCCCCCTCCTCTTCATAGATCAACCCTTCTGCCCGGTAGGCCTCAATGGCCCCTTGCACCCGACCTGAATCAAAGAGACTTTGTTCACTGAACCACTGATCAAAGCAAACACCAAAATCAGCTAGATCCGATTTTATGCCCAACAATATTTCATTGGCTGCAAATTTTGCGCACAGGGGAATGGCGATATCCTCCGCCTGATCCAAAAAAGCCTTGCCCTCTTTGTCCAGAACCCTTTGGGCAAGATCCTTTATATACTCCCCCTTGTAGCAATCATCGGGGAATTCAATCTCTTGGCCGCCCCTCTCCAAAAGCCTGAGCCATACAGAGGTGCCAAGGGTTCGAATCTGCCGACCGGAATCATTGATATAGTACTCCTTTTGAACATCGAACCCGGCAAAGGCGAGGATATTTCCCACAGAATCCCCGACAGCTGCCCCCCTGCCATGTCCAACATGGAGCGGGCCCGTGGGGTTGGCACTGACAAACTCCACCTGGACCTTTTGCCCTTTTCCCATCTTTGATGCACCAAAGCGTTTGTCTTGCTCCAGAATCTGGTCCACCACCGGATGCCATGCGGCATTGGCAAGAAAAAAATTAATAAAACCCGGGCCTGCCACTTCAATCTTTTCAATACACTCCAGGGATTCCATGTTTGAAACGATGATTTGGGCAATCTTTTGCGGCGCCATTCGCTGGAGCCCCGCCGACACCATGGCAAAATTGCTTGAAAAATCTCCCTGGGCGTTGTGTTTCGGGGCTTCTATCTCCATATCAGGAATCTGATCAGAGGACAGTTCCCCCTTTTCAAACGCTCGTTGGGCAGCCTCCAGGACAATCTGTTTAATTTTTGTTTTCATATTTATTTTAATTCTCGTGTTCAGAGGTATCTTCTGGCTTAAATTGCGGGGTATCGTCTTCAGAATCAATTTCTTTCATCTCATCTTCTTTTGAATCACCATCTTCTTCCAGCAACGCATCCAGCTCAACATCATCATCCAGAACAAATGCTTCTTCACCGGGAAAGGCTTCAATATCATTATATTCAATAACAAGCTTTTCAGCACCCGCATCTTTAAAGAAATCAACACTGCCATCAAAAAGTTTTACCGCCATATCTCTGGCAGGGAAAAAGCTCCGTCTTCGAAGCAGCCCCAAAAATGAGTCCACCCCTTCTTTGGATGCCTGGATCAATTCTTCCAGGCTGTATTCCTCTTCATGGAGCAGCATCACAACACCCGGATCAACTTCACTGAACTCTATAATGGTGAGAATTCCCTCTTTAATATTCTTTTCAAACTTGATTTTCTGTTTCATTTACACTCTCCTAATATATATCGTTAACCTAAAACTTCTTAATATAGCTCAACTATTCCCCCTGTCAATCATTTAAAAACATAAGTTAAGTATTGACCTGTTCCCGGCAAGGTGATATAAAATCCTGGTTCAATTGAGGAGGAGTGACTGAGTGGCCGAAAGTGGCGGTCTTGAAAACCGTTGACCTTAACGGGTCCGTGGGTTCGAATCCTACCTCCTCCGCCAAACAATACGGAGAAATGGCCGAGTTGGCTGAAGGCGCTCGCCTGCTAAGCGGGTATGGGGGTTATACTCCATCCAGGGTTCGAATCCCTGTTTCTCCGCCATTATAACATCAAAGCTACTGTAATCACAGTGGCTTTTGTTGTTTTAAGAGCCTGATATTTTCAATCCATCCCCACTTACACACTTCACTTACACACTTGTGAAGATGGAGGATGAAAATCAAGACAGGCAGCTCCCCTTCGTATTTGGTCAGAAATCCCTACTCCTATTGCTTCAGGATGAAAATCCCAAAGGATCTACAGGCAGCCGTATCCAAAAAAGAGTTGAGATATTCCCTTGAAACAGGTAATTTATCTGCTGCTAAAAATAAAGCCAGATACTTGGCTGGACAATTTCAACTATTATTTAGAGACATGCAGGGAGCCTATTTGGACCACATGAAGCTTACAAAGCGAACAGATTGACAAATTAATCAAAGGCCACAAGGAAATGTTGTTTGAGCAGTATGACACCCCGGTGCCTTATGGTGCATATGACAGGGAACTTCCTCCGGAGTCAGAGGGTGCTGCTGAATACCAGTGGATGTACTATACCAGGAAAGAACTCAGGCACAAACTTATTGCAGGAGATTATTCGGAAATTGAAAAGACAGTTGACGCGCTATTAATCAAACAGGGTCTTGCACCTGATGATATTGACAAAAGCACTCCTGAATATTCAAGACTATGTCATGGTCTCATGCGGGCAGAAATCAAAGGGCTTGATCGTTATGAAAAGAATCTCCATGGGGAATTTAAAGACGATCTTGAGGAGGTGCTAAATGATCACATCCCTGCACCATCAATTCAAACAGGGATACTTGCACCCTCCCCCACTCCAGCAAACACCACACCTAAGCCTGTCGATCATGGGCCACTCCTCAGTGAATTCATGGAAAAATTCCCTGAGACAAAACCCAATTGGGACATAGCTACTCATAAAGCATACCAGACAACCACAAAGGTAGTCCTTAAAATTCTGGGGGATATACACGTAGGGACGATCACCAGAGCTATCATGGTAGACTATCGGGAAACTTTACTAAAAAGCCCTGCTTACTGGACAAACCGACATCCCCAAATAAGGGTTGAAGACCTACCAGCAACCGGGTTACCCACAATAGGGAAAAGCACCTTGGTCTGAAACTTAACCTTTATCGGCCAGCTTATGGACTATGCCGTAGACAAAATCTATCTCAAGGATTCGCCTATGCCCAAATCCCGAATGAGTCTACCAGATGATAACATAGAGGTTCAAAGCCTCAATAATGATCAGATAAAGACCATCCTGACCGCAACCTGTGACTTCATGGGAAACTATATGACCCGGAATGTGGCGGTGGCTTATGGGTGGGAAAAGAATATGGCAAAGGGTCCGTCAGGATAGGAGATCCATTGCATAACATTTCCCACGGTGCAACAGCCATGCAGGCAGCTCGTTTTTATTATGGTGCAATTACCGGCTCTATTATTGATTCTAAACACGGGCCTTTGTTCGCCAAAATATTTGGCAAACCCGCCATCAAGCATAAATTCGTCAAAGGACTGTATGGTAGAAAAAACGTTGAAATTTATCGGGAATCAGGCACCTGGCATGATTATCATGCGGATAGCGGCATTGTTGTTCCTGATGATTTTAGCTATATTGTCGTTTATATTGAGCATCACCCCGAAGCCGGAAGCATGGCGGTAAAAGGAATCCGGATTGCGGATGATGTAATGCAGGCATATGCCCTTCAGAAAAAAATAGGCGTTTAAAAGCCCTATCTTACCTTTTTTTATCTTTGCCTTTAATGCATTGTATTGAAGAGTTATAATGCAAGAACTTTGCTTGAAGATCCTAAAATTTGTCTTGACAGGAATTGATACAGAACTATAAAATCCCCACACACATAAATAGAATGCGATTACAATGATATTATACGTTAAACTTCTATTAAATAATGATCTGCATTAACGACTTCATACGTTATAGCATGGGAATAATTGTGCATGATACTGACTATGTTTTTTTTTAATAAAGCTATACAATAGGGTTTAACATACGCAGGAGAATATGACCGTAAACACAGAATCCAGAACGCAATCTCGAGTCTATTTACTTATTTTTATTTCTGCTTTGATCTTTTTTTTTGGTACTTATTTCCCAAAAATATTTTATGCCCTAATGCAGGAAGACTATATCGCAGAATGGCTCACTTTTTATTTGTTTAGTTTCTCTGGTATCATTATTCTAATCCATCTATACTTTGCCATTCGAGAAAAAACCTATGGTTGGGTTTCACCCGATTTTTTAATTCCGCTAATAATTGCCATGTTTTGCCTTGTTGTCGCAGGGGAGGAAATTTCTTGGGGACAACGTATATTTGCATTTAAACCGCCTGATTTTTTCTTAGAGAAAAATTATCAGCAAGAGTTAAATATCCACAATCTTTTTAAGGGAAATGGAATTTGGGGAATATCTGTTGAAAGTAAACATCTGGTAATGTTAATTTCTTTTTCATATGGTATTTTTTTTCCTGTCTTCACTCGGTATTTTGTTTCAGCTAAAAATTTAAGCAGACATTTTCCGGCTTTTTACATGATGCCATTTTTTGTAATGGTTATTATCATGGAACAGATTTATCCTATCAAGTTCACAGGCGAAGCCTGTGAAATGTTTTTAGGGTTTATATTTTTGATACATATTTTTGATACATATTGCTTAAACACAATTAAAAAACACCCCTTTTTCCAAACATATCAGCTGTCTATTATGATTTTTTTTATTGCGTTGCTCGGGGTAATTACCGCGCCGCTATTAAAGTCATTAAGTAACAAATTTCTTGTGGATACTGAGGCTACTATACAAAATGAATTGGCGTTAATTCAAGATGATTTTCTTGATCCACTGACTAAAAAACAAAAAATTTTTAAGAAGAGAAAGGTTCACAAACGCGTCTATACAGCGATTGAGCAGAACTATTTTCGGTTTCTTGAAAAATCACGATTTTTGGGGAATGAAAAAAATTCAACCGGTTCTAAAAAATATTATTTAGATACATGGAACAGCCCTTACTGGATTTATTACAATAGAGAAAAAAAAGTTGTGATTTTTTATTCGTTTGGATCTAATCGGAAAAGGGATAGTAATTTTGACCAAGACATAACGCCAAAGGGTGATGATGTCGCAGTTTTAATTTCCCTAAAGCCTCAATAAAAGGTTAAATATTTATTTCGTCCTTATTTTTGGTCTACTCAACAATTACGGAAAATACCGATAAGCATCACTTCGGAAAGGGTACCGAAAAAAGCACCTGAGTGTATTACAGACCCGTATCACCCGATACAAGGCAAAAAAAATATGCCGAAATCTCCTGGCAATGCCACATTTTAAATTTTCCGCTCGCGCGCTATTTATATTGTTTTTCTGCCTCATTATTTATATAAGGATTGGATCCTGTTGGGTAAAAGATCAAACATCCTCATAAAATGGTGACTGTTGACGTGATAGATCAAACTGCAAATAAAATAATTTCAAAAGATAACCCCACAACAGCACCATCAATGGCAAGCAGTTATCATGGCATTGAATCGTACATCGCCAACCATCCGATTCAGATAAAAAGGATTTCCCGATCAAATTTAGAAGCCAATGCCATATTGATGCCAAAAGAAATAAGCACCCAGAATTTCAGAAGCCTTTTTAACACCGCCGCTGACGTATTGAGAAGCATGGATACGGCAAAAACGTTAATATTAGAGGGGATTGGTTTAAGCGTATACTACCTGGAAACAGATGAAACCGGCATCGTTGAACAATTGACCTAACAGATAGGAAGATGCTTTTAGTCCAGAAAAGTATGAAAAAATTATTAAAGAGTTGAAATATGCACTCAACCAGGCACTGGCACAACATGTTGTGCCAGTGCCTGGTTGAGTTAAAACATTCCTGAAATAAAACATAGGCATTAAGAGGGGGGATGGAAATAGTCTGGATTTTATTGAAAAAGATCGAAAATTATCAAATTACTGATGATTTTGGGCATAATTCACCAGTAATTCCACAATTCAATTTCAAAAAAAATCAGCTCCAATAGTCAAAGGCTGGAACCTGGGAGTCTGAATCATCGTAAATCAATTCAGAGATGTAAACGGGATCAGTATATTGGGAAAGGTATGTGGTAAGTATCCAATTGGATACTTACACACCGGACTTACACACTCCGAAGCGAACGACTTTTGGGCAGGTCTGAAAATTTAAAGTAATTACGGATAGTTAGGCGGGAAAAAAATTTAATAGACGTGAATCCCTGTTTCTCCGCCATTACCAAAGAATACAAGGGTTAAAGACTTCGGTTTTTAACCCTTTTTCTTTGCTCTCAACAAAAATTTGCCGAATTAATATCACTTTGCCGAAGTTTAAACTTACCCGTATTGATATGGCGGCAAAAAAATTTATCAAATCAATTGCCAGGCGACCTGAGCAAAGAGAAAACCTGTAACGGCGCGTCCAGTCCTTTCAGGATCACAGGCCCCAGACCGTATGCTGGCCATAGTCCCTGGATCAATCCATGGGTATTTTCCCCGATGAGGATATCCCCTCCCTTGGCATAATCAGAAAGACGGGAGGCTATATTGGTAACTGTTCCGCTGGCCGTATAGGTCATGCGGGTATCCAAGACCCCTGTAAACCGGGTCATCCCCACAAGGGCAGAACCGGAATTAATGCCAATATTCACATCAATTGGACCCATGGTTGAATCCATCTCCTTTGAAAGAGACTGGTTAATGGTTCTATTCCGATCCGCAATCTCAAAGGCAGCCTTCACCGAATTAATGGCATTGGTTCTGGCATCATGGTTTTTAAAAATAATCATAAGGGCATCACCGGCTGTTTCATTGATGTCCCCGTGGGAACGGTGAATGGGATCCACAAAACTTGAAAACATTCGTTCAATAATCCCATTGACTTCAACCTCGGGGCGACTTGTGGACAGCCGGGTATAGCCCTCCAGATCCAAAAATAGAACGCTGATATCTTTTCGTTCCTTCGCCCGGGTTAAAAGGTCGGGATTTTTATGGACCATCTGCCGCACCGATTCGGGGACAAAGGGAGACAGGTTGGTCAGCATCCGGCTGATGGAAATTTTCTCCTGGGTCATCTCCCATTGGCGTTTGGCATTCAAAATGATGGTCCCCAGGATGTCGGCAAAATCTCTGATCAGAAAAAAATCTCTTCGGGTATAGCGGGTCAGGGGTTGAATCACCACACTGATGGCGGCAAGGACCCTTCCATCCACGAATACGGGCATGGCATATTCCGGACCCACGGACACAAGTGAGTTATCAAGCCTTCTGACCGGTTCACTCTGGGAAACCACCACGGCTTTTTTATTTTTAATGGCTTTTTTAACCGCAGGTCTGTCCCGCTTACAGGACTGACAGTCCACAGGCCTTTCATAAAGAGCACATTGCAGGGGACTTGTATACTTCTTGGCTTCGGGATCCAGCAAAAGGATACAAACTTCCATGGCAGTAGGGATCAAAGCCCGAAGCTCATCCCTGACCGTTTCAATAATTTCATTGACCTCCATGAGGGGGGCAATCTTTCTGATCAGGCGCTGCTGAGCCTGAAACCGCTCCTTATAATATCGATCCATCATAACACCTGTCCCTTAAGATTAATCGCCCAAGTCTAAATATATTATATTTACCCATTTGATAGAAAGGATACCATAATTTACCAATTTTGTGGATACCCGAATAATGGCAGGTCTAAAAACATGGAACACTGCCAGGACAGGGCCGACACCCATGGTTTGGAATCGGTTTGTGATTGCAGTTTAAACCGCTTTTACCCTTGACATAAAATTTAAGGAAGTTTATATCCTTCTAACAATTATGGATATAGATTGCTTAATATATAAAAGTTGAGAAAAATGGATATAAAACAGACGATCAAAAAGAATAAGAACCTTTTCTTAAAAGAATGGTTCACGGCCACCATTAATACCTACCCAAAAGACAGCGCCAGAATTCTGGGAAAAGATTCCAACCGATTTGACAACCCCGTGGGGGCAGTCACCCGGGAAAGCCTTGAGGATGTTCTGGATTTGATTTGTCAAACCTATACGGAAAAAACCCTTGAAAAAGCATTGGATCCCGTTATTCGGATCAGGGCAGTCCAGGCATTTGATGCCTCGGATGCGGTCAGTTTTATATTTGCCCTCAAAAAAATAGGTGAAAATTTCCTGGACCAGTCCCAGCTGAGACAATTTGACCACATGGTGGATCACATTGCCCTGGCAGGATTTGATAAGTTCATGAAATGTAAAGAAGAAATATTCCTTTTAAAGTCAACTGAAAGCAAAAGACGCATTCACAGGGCATTTGAAAGGGCAGGTTTAGTAGCAGAGCTCACGGAAGAAGACCTCCTTGGCTCTAAAAAATCTTAACATGTATGACAAAATTTAGGTTTGTCATACAAAAATAACGAGGTGGTTATAAGATGAATCAAAAGTACTTGATCCCCCTTACAGCTGTTTTTCTGCTCTTCCTAGTGGCCTACACTGGGGTTGAGGGAGCAGGACTGCAGTGGTTCTTTGGGATAGTATTTCCCTACCTTGCAGTTCTTACCTTTCTGATTGGCTTTATTGTCAAGGTCATGGGATGGGCAGCATCTGCAGTTCCGTTCAGGATTCCCACAACCTGCGGCCAGCAGAAATCCTTACCCTGGATAAAACAGAACTGCATTGACAACCCTGATACAGCCTCCGGCGTTTTTGTGAGGATGGTACTTGAAATTTTTCTTTTCAGGTCCCTATTTCGTAACACAAAGGCAGCATTTAACCGGAATGTATCCAACCGGCTGTCCTATTCATGGGAAATTTTTTTATGGCTGGGAGCCCTTGCCTTCCATTATTCTTTTCTGGTCGTTGTGCTAAGGCATTTCAGGTTTTTTACCTCCCCGGTTCCCTCGTGTCTCACCTGGCTCGAATACGTTGACGGTATTGTTCAAATAGGCCTGCCTGGATTATTTTTGTCCGGTGTGGTCCTGCTGGCAGCCACCTTGTTTTTGCTGAGCAGAAGAATTTTTGATGCCAAGGTTGCCTATATTTCACAGGCAGCAGATTATTTCCCCTTGTTCCTGATCATCGGCATTGCCGCTACGGGTATTGCCATGAGATATTTCACCAAGGTGGATATCATCGGCATCAAAACTCTTACCATGGGCCTTGCAACCTTTGCACCGGTCATCCCTGAAGGGGTGGGCGGTCTTTTTTATGGTCATGTCTTTATGGTAAGCGTTCTTTTCGCATATTTCCCGGCAAGCAAGCTCATGCACGCAGGCGGCGTATTTTTAAGCTCCACGCGAAACATGGCCAACAATTCCCGGGCCATAAGACACATAAATCCCTGGAATTATGATGTGGAAGTCCATACCTATGAACAGTATGAAGATCACTTCAGAGAAAAAATGATTGAAGCCGGACTGCCGGTGGATAAGAAGGAGTAATAAATGTCTGACGAACTTACACCGGATGAAGCATTAGATAAGATAGATTATAGACCGGGATCAGGCAATTGGATGGACACCACCAAATCTGTCCAGATCAGACCCGGGATGTATTGTTATGCGGCAAAAGCTGAAAGTGTTGAAACATTGGGACTGCCCAATGCCAGATCCTGGAATCCCCTGGATGCAGACTGGAAACTGCCGGAAAACTGGCAGCAGATTATCCATGAGGGTATGAAGGTAAGACTGGAACGTTTTCGGACCTTTAAAATATTCATGGATGTTTGCGTCCGTTGCGGGGCCTGTGCCGACAAATGTCATTTCTTTCTGGGCACAGGCGATCCCAAAAACATGCCGGTCCTGAGAGCAGAGCTTTTAAGAAGCGTTTATAGGAATGATTTTACCACTGTTGGAAAAGTTCTTGCCAAAATTCCAGGAGGTGCTCGCCTTGGCGGCGGTCGCCCCTTGACCTTGGACGTACTCAAGGAGATGTGGTACTATTTTTTCCAATGTACCGAATGCCGCCGGTGTTCTGTTTTCTGCCCCTATGGAATTGATACAGCGGAAATCACCATCATGGCAAGGGAGCTTTTTAACCTCATCGGCCTGAACATTGACTGGATTGCCACCCCTGTTTCCAATTGCTATCAGACAGGTAACCACCTGGGCATTCAGCCCCATGCCTTCAAGGACATGCTCGATTTCTTTGTGGAAGATATTGAAGAAATCACCGGCGTCAATTGTGAGCCTTCATATATGAAAAAAGGGGCGGATATCCTCTTTGTAACCCCTTCAGGCGACGTATTTGCCGATCCAGGGACATACACCTGCCAGGGGTATCTTATCCTGTTCAAATATCTCAAAGATAAATACAACCTGGATGTGACCTGGAGTACCTATGCCTCGGAGGGTGGTAACTTCGGGTTCTTTACTTCCCACGAAACCATGAAACGCCTCAATGCCAAAATGTATTTAGAGGCAAAACGCCTGGGCGTTAAGTGGATACTGGGTGGAGAATGCGGCCACATGTGGCGGGTTATTAACCAGTACATGGATACCATGAACGGCCCTGCCGATTTCATGGAAGTACCGGTAAACCCCATCACAGGAACGGTTTTTGAAAATGCCAGATCCACCAAAATGGTTCATATCTGCGAGTTCACAGCCGATTTAATCAAACACGGTAAGCTGGAACTGGACAAATCTCGAAATGCCAACCGCATCGTGACCTTCCATGATTCTTGTAACCCGGCCAGGGGCATGGGTATTTTGGATGAACCCCGTTATATCATCGAAAACACCTGTGATAGTTTTTATGAAATGCCCCCCAACACCATCCGTGAGCAGACCTTTTGCTGCGGTTCCGGAGCAGGCCTTAATGCCGGAGAAAACATGGAATTGAGAATGGCAGGGGCGCTTCCCCGTGCCAATGCCCTCAAACATGTCCATGAAAAATACGGTGTTAACACGCTGGCCACCATTTGTGCCATTGACAGGGCTGCCCTTTCCACCCTGTGTGAATACTGGGTTCCGGAAGCAGAAGTATACGGGATCCATGAATTGGTGGGAAATGCCTTGATTCTCCCAGGTGAAACCAATAGAACCCAAGATCTGAGAATGGAACCATTACCGGGTTTCGAGGAGGAGGAGGAATAATGAATAAAAATTACATTATCGCAGGACTTGTGATATTTGTCATAGCCGTACTGACTCCGGTTTGGTTCAATATGGTGACCACCACCCAGGCAGCACCCGAGCCCTTACTTTCCGCCAAGGCCAAGGAAGCCAAAAAATGTGTGCTGGACAAATATGAGATGAGAGCCAACCACATGTCTTTGCTGGACGAATGGAGAGATTCCGTTGTCAGGGATGCAGACAGACTGTATACGGCGGAAAATGGCCATACCTATAATATGAGCCTTTCCACAGGGGAAAACTCCTGTCTGGGATGCCATGAAGACAAAGAAAAATTTTGTGACAGCTGTCATACCTATGCATCGGTAGATCCCTATTGCTGGGAATGTCACACAAACCCCAAGGAGATTAAATGATGGAAAAGAGCAGAAGAAGCTTTCTTAAAGTAGCAGGTATTGCTGCCATCGGATTGGGTGCTGCTCCGGCAATTAATTTTGCTGCATCTGATTCCCATGGGACTGCGCAGGTGGTGAAAGGCAAAAACAAAGAAGCACTCACCGCCCATCGCTGGGGCATGGTAATCGATACCAATAAGCTCAACGATGAAGTGGTTAAAAATATTGTCGCGGCTTGTCACAAAGCCCACAACGTGCCTGATTTCAACCATGAAGTGGACACAAAAAAATTCCCAAACACCCGCCCTGTCAACCACAAACAGGAAGTCAAGTGGATATGGGAAGAGCCATTTCACAATGCATTTCCTGACAAGGAAGATGAATTTTTGGCGGAAAAATTTCATGATCTTCCCTTTCTAACGACCTGTAACCATTGCAAAAATGCCCCCTGTGTTAAAGCATGCCCGACCCAGGCGACATTCCAAAGAGAAGACGGTATTGTCCTGATGGACTACCACCGTTGTATCGGATGCAGGTTTTGTATGGCGGCCTGCCCTTATGGATCAAGAAGCTTTAACTTCAGGGATCCAAGACCGTTTATTGACGAGACGGTTTCAACCTTTCCCACCCGTACCAAAGGGGTGGTGGAAAAATGCAATCTTTGCGCGGAACGCTTGGCCAAAGGGGAACAACCCCATTGCGTAGAAGCCTCTGAAGGTGCAATTATAGTGGGCGATCTCGAGGATCCTGAATCCGAGGTTCGGGTACTTTTAAATGAAAATTATACAATCAGACGTAAACAGTCTCTGGGTACAGAGCCCTCTGTTTACTATGTCATGTAAGGGGAGCGAGTATGCTTGAAATAGCTATTAAAGGAAGTAAGCATTATTGGTTATGGATAGTCTTTCTGCTCGCTGTAATGGGAGCAGGGGCAGTGGTTTACATAGACCAGTTCACCAACGGGCTGATGATCACCGGGATGAGCCGGGATGTGTCCTGGGGCTTTTATATTGCCAATTTTACCTATCTTGTCGGAGTTGCCGCAGGGGGTGTCATGGTGGTCATTCCCTTTTATCTCCATGACTATGAAAAATTTCACAGAATCACCATCCTGGGTGAATTTTTGGCAGTGGCCGCGCTGGTCATGTGTCTTCTGTTTATTGTTGTGGATTTAGGCCAGCCCATCCGGATGCTGAACGTATTGTTATATCCATCCCCCAGGTCAATGCTCTTCTATGACATGCTGGTTCTGAACGGGTATCTTTTTTTGAACATTGTCATTGGATGGAAGGTGCTGGAAGCGGAAAGAAATCAGGTTGAGCCACCGGCATGGACAAAACCATTAATTTACTTATCCATTCCCTTTGCCATCGGCATCCATACGGTAACAGCCTATCTGTATTGTGGCCTTCCAGGACGTGGGTTCTGGCTGACCGCGGTTCTGGCACCCAGGTTCCTGGCATCTGCTTTTGCAGCAGGACCGGCCTTTTTGATAATCCTTTGCTATATTATCAGAAAATTCACCAAGTTTGATCCGGGCTGGGATGCCATGCAGACCCTGTCAAAGATCGTCTGCTGGGCCATCATTACCAATTTGTTCTTCTTTTTATGTGAAGTCTTTGTTGTTTACTATTCCAATATCCCCGGCCATAAGGTACACATGCAGTATCTGTTGTTCGGATATCACGGGTACACTGCACTTGTCCCCTGGATGTGGACCAGCCTGACCCTCATGGGAACCGGAGCCATTTTTCTGATTATCCCGAAATTGAGAAATAATAAAACACTGTTGCCGGTCACCTGTGCCATGATCGTTTTTGGCGCATGGATTGACAAGGGCCTGGGTATGATATCCGGCGGATTTGTCCCCTCCCCGTTGCACCATGTAACAGAGTACGGTCCCACGGGCAAGGAAGTTATAATCACCCTGGGCGTCTATGCCACGGGCTTTCTGGTTCTGACCATTTTGTACAAGCTTGCAACCACGGTTAAAGAAGAGGTTCGCGGCTAATCCTTTAAATAATAACAGGATAGCAGTTACAAAAACCATAGCGCATGAAACAGGGGAGCTTTCTTTTAAAGAAGCTCCCCTGTTTTTTTTTCAGGAGCACCTCTGTTTTATAACAGGATCATTGGAAATCATGAAACAAAACAAGCCCAAAGCACCTTCAACTTCACTAAAGACAACCATTTTTTCTGACTGCCCCGATTCTTTTTTTGAAGAGAAAAAAAATGATTTCCTTGCGGCTGTGTATGCCCACAATGCTTCCCGGGCAGAAATCATTTATGAATTAATATCAAAAACCGCCGAAAAAAAAGCAGACGGCCTCGGTGAAACAGATGAAAAATATCTGCGCCAGATTCAGGTGGCGTTCAAACAATTTAAACCCTTTCTCCTTGCCCATTGTTCCAATAAAATTTTGGACACCTACCAAAAACTGCAATCTATAATCCGGAAGAATGTACGGGAACAGTCCGCCCACCCGGGGGTTGTGGCCTATGACAACTGGAGAACCAGTCTCCATCTATTGCCCTGGCAGGAAAAACTGTTATTTACCAATGCCATCACCTTCCAGATGACCTCGGGGTGCAGCAATTATTGCAGACGTTGCAATGAATGGGCATTGCCCAAAATCCGGTCCCATTTTTCCAAGGATGCCACAAAAACCATCCTGAAAAAACTCACAACTTCCGGGAACACCAACCTTGCATTGTATGGAGCGTCAGATCCCCTGGACTGGGCAGACGGTTCCAATGATATAGGGGATATTTTATCAGGTCTGGACGCCCCTCCTGCTTTTAGTTTGCTGACCAAAATTCCAAGGGGGAAAGAAGCCCTTTTAAAAACCCTGTTAAAAATGAATATCAATCTTTCCGTCAGCCAGACCGATCGGAACCGCAAACGAATCCACGCCCTGGAAGCCCAGATAAACAAGATTATACCCAAACAGCATGCCTCAAAGGAGCTGCTCATCCCGGCGGGGTTAGACGAAGATTTTATCTCTGTCAAACCCTCCATCACCGATGGATATGGAACAGAGATAACCCCTGAAGGGGCCTGCATCATCATCCCCACCTTTACAAGTGGTCTTCATCCCTTTGGCCACAAAAAACTGTCTGTCACACGGGAAACACCCTTCTTCCCCGTAAAGAAGATTGGCAGACAGGCCTTGCTGGTGGATTATTTCAAACCCCTTGAAGTTATTGGACAAGAAAAAAAACCATTTTTTTTGTCCAAACTTTTGGATGTCCAGGTAGAAAATATTTTACTTGATAATGGGTCCGATGCCCTAACGCCACCTGGTATGAGAAGTCTTCGGGAGTATTTTTCCATATTTGAAGACACGCCCAGGCGCCAACGAAAAAAAATGATCCCTTCAGTGATGCGGCATCTGAAAAAAGAATTTTTACCCGACGAATATGGAACCCTGGATGCTGACAAAAAACAGCTCTATGGAAAAAAACTTGCGGCCCACCTGGAATTTTGCAACAGGTCAGTGGTAGCAGAGTCAAAGCGCTGCGCCCTCTCATTTTTTCTGGCTGCCGTTGCTTGTTTTGTGGAACGACACCCCGTAAAGACTGGCATCATCGCATTTCTCCTTGGGGAGGAAATAACCTTGCTGCAAAAAAAATATAGTTCCCCGGCGGCACAGCACCCCCTTGTTTCACAATTTTTCTACTCCCAAACCAACCCCTGGGAGCTGTTTCGATTTTATGCAACCGCCCTTCTCATTGGCCGCCATGAAAAATCTATTTCAGATTTCACCACCGCTTGTCCATCAAAATATGATGCCCTGGCAGACCGTTTTGTCCCGGTCATCAGCCAAAGTTAAATCCGGGCTGAACCTGGATAAGACGTTTGGTATAGGGGTGTTCCGGGTGCTGGATAATCTTGTCGGCCGTATTCACCTCCACAATATGTCCTTCATGGATCACGGCAATCTTGTCACACAAATAGTTTGCAGCGGCCAGATTATGGGTGATAAACAAAAAAGTCATATCAAAGGATTTCCGGATATCGGTGAGCAGTTTGAACAATTGGATAGCAATGGTGGCATCCAGCATGGAGGTGGGTTCATCTGCCACGATAAAGTCCGGATCCAGCACAATGGCCCTTGCAACGGCGACCCGCTGACGCTGGCCCCCGGAAAGCTGATGGGGATACCGGTCATAGAAATCATTGCCCGGCGTTAACCCTACAATTTCCAGGGTATGCAGCACCTTCTCCCTTTGGGCAGCTGAATTGCCGACGCCATGGACCACCAGGGGTTCTAAAATCGTATCTGAAATTGACAAATGAGGGTTCAATGACTGGTAGGGGTCCTGAAAAATCATCTGCACCTTTGACCGGTAGGCTTTCAGGGCAGCGCCTTTTAAGCGATTTATGGGACTGCCGTTCAAATAAATATTTCCCGAGGTGGGCGCTTCCAGCCTGACCAGAAGGCGGCCGGTTGTGGTCTTGCCGCTGCCGCTCTGGCCGACCAATCCGAATATTTCTCCCTTTTCAATGGAAAGGTCAATACTGTTCAAGGCCAGCACCTTGTTCTGGGATTTGGAAAAAAACTGTTTCCTGGGAGTGTATTCTTTGGATACCCCCTTCATTTCGATCAAGGGAGACTTTTTCGGATTTAGTTTACTCATTGGCTTTTTCCGGTAATGGTTTCATCACAGCAAAGGACCCGATGGGTTTTTGAAATATTCATCCAATGGGGAATCCCTATTTTGCAGATACTGGAGCAGCGGGTACAATTAACCGCAAACCGGCAAGACCCATTTTCAAGGGTTAAATCAGGGGCTTCTCTCATATCCGGGATAATGACTGAGTATTGATTGTCAAGGCTCAGATAGGATCCGAGCAGGGCTTTTGTATAGGGATGACAGGGGGAGGCAAACACCTCTTGCTTGGTTCCTGTTTCCACAATCTGTCCCCCATACATCACACAGATATCCTCACAAACCGATGCCACCACGGCAATGTCATGGGAAATAAAAATCAAACCGGTATCCATGGCCTGTTGAATGATCTTTATCTCTTTTAATATCTGATCCTGGACAATGACATCAAGGGCGGTGGTAGGTTCATCGGCAATGATGAGTTTTGGTTTGCAGGCCAGGGCCATGGCAATGATCACCCGCTGCTTCATGCCCCCGCTGTATTCATGGGGAAAATCCTTCATACGGGCCCGGGGAATTTCAACCAGGTCGAACAATTCGTTTATCCTATTTTCCAGATCATTGGACGAAATCTCGGGATGGTGGGTCACAATGGCTTCAATGACCTGTTCATCCACCCGCATGACCGGATTAAGCGCATTCATAGCGGCCTGGAAAATCATGGCAATCTCCTTGCCCCGAACCCTTCGCCATTGATCTTCATTTAATTGGGTCAGATCCTTGTTTTGAAACCCAATGCTGCCGCCCAGGATCAGGGCATTGTCTGGCAAAAGCCCCATGAGCGTCATGCCCAGAGTGGTTTTCCCGCAACCGGATTCGCCGACAAATCCGAGGGGTCTGCCCCGTTCAAGCTCAAAGGAGATATCATCAACCGCCTTGATTATTCCTGTCTTTGTCTGGTAGCCGATGGTCAAATTTTTTATGGATAGCAATGCCATTGGTTTAGGACTGCCCCTCCTTTCTTAGGCGTGGGTCCAGAACTTCGTCCATGGCACGGCCCAGCAGATAAAACGCCAGTGTCAGCAGGGAAATACTCAATCCCGGTGGAATCAGCCAATAGGGTGCCTGGAACATATGACCCGATTTCCAAACCCATTGGAGCATCATCCCCCAACTGACCTGGGAGGGATCCCCAAACCCTAGAAAAGAAAGGGCGGCTTCCACAAGGATGGCCGAGGTGACCCGAAATGTCATATAAAGAAAAGCCAGGGGCAGCACATTGGGCATGATATGACGAAAAATAATCCGCAGATGGGAGGCCCCGGCGACCTGGGACGCTTCAATAAAGGGCCGCTGTTTCAATGAAAGGGTCTGGGATCTGATCACCCTTGAAACCGCGGGCCACCGCATGATGGCAATGATAAACACAATAATCCAAATGTTAAACTGACCGAATAAAGAGGCCAGGATCAGCAAAATAACCAGGGAGGGCATCACCATGATAATATCGGCCATTCGCATGAGAAAGGCATCCAGCATTCCCCCGGCATATCCCGACACCATCCCGACCACCGTCCCAATGACAATACTAAAAAATGCACTGGACAACCCCACGATAAAGGCCACCTTTGCCCCTTCCAGCAGCTGGGCAAACAGATCCCGGCCCACATTGTCCGTTCCCAGAAGATGGGTCAGACTGGGACCCGTGGAAACCCTGATATCGGGGTCAATACCCGTCATGGGATCATACATGGGATTTATATGGGGCACAATAAAACTGGCCAGGGCCATGAGCATGAAAATAGATAAAATGATCACACCTGTTTTCCCCAGGGGGTTTTGAATAAAAATTTTCCAGCTTTTTAAAAAGCGTCGAATATAATGGGTTTTCAACATAATCACACCTTTTCTTCTACCACTTTTGCACGGGTTTTATCCTGATTTTGTCCTGGAGGGTTCAATAGGTAATCCTCGGATCCAGATAGGCATAGAGAATATCCACAATCAAATTGGCCGTAAGCACCACAAGGGCGATCAGAAGAAAGCAGCCCTGGGCCAGGGGATAATCATTGTTGCTCACGGCAAAGATCAGCTCCCTTCCTATGCCGGGCCAGGTAAATATCTGTTCGGTCAGGGCGCCCCCGTTAATGGAGAAAGCAAGACTTAAACCCACACTGGTCACTACGGGGAGGGCTGCATTTTTTGCAGCATGCTTGTTGCGGATCACCCGTTCACTCAAACCCTTGGCTCTTGCGGTGATGATATAATCTTCTCTGAGCACACTGAGCATGGAGGATCGCATGAGCAGAAGATAAGAGCCAAGGTTGATGATAAAAAGGGTCAAAAGCGGCAGTATCATATGGTGAATAATATCCAAAACCTTAACAAACCAGGAAGCGTTCCCCACCCAAAGTTCCGGGGATAAAATACCGCCAAGGGGGAAAATCCCCAGTTTGAAGCCCAGCACCCAGAGCAGCAGCAGGGCAAACCAGGGGATAAACAGGGTGTAGCAAACAAGGGCAGATATGGACATGACACTGTCCAATCGGCTTCCCTTGTTCCAGGCCGCTATCTTCCCCAAAAAAACCCCGGCAAATGCTGCCAGAATGGTGGAAGAAGTAAACAATAAAATGGTCCACCCCAGCCTTTCCTTGATGATTTTAAAAACAGGCTCTCCATAGTGAAAGGACACCCCGAAATTACCGGTAAAAAAATTTTTCAGGTAAATCACATATTGTTCCCACATGGGCTTATCGAGACCCATCTGTTCGATGAGGTACCGCATATCTTCGGGCGTCAGCATGGGATCCACCACCTTTGAGATGGGATCCCCGGGAGAAAGCCTGAACAAAAAAAACAATGCCGTCATAATCACAAAGAAAATGACTGCGATTTCAACTAATTTACTCAAAATATAGGTCTGATTTCTCATGTCCTATTATCCAATATCATAGTATCCAATATCATTGTATCCAATATCATTGTATCCAATATCATCCGGCCCCATGTCCGAAAAAAATATCACTGGACGGGTTTGACCACGCACATGGACCAAACATTGCCAATGCCGTCTACCTTGGCCACCCACCCCCTAAAGCGTTCGTTAAAGGTGGCTTCAATGATATGGGGATTGTACAGGGGCAGATAGGGGATATCTTCAAGAACCATCTCCTGCATCTTCCAGATGAGTTCCTTTCGTTTTTTCGTATCAATCAGGGCCATCTGATCTTCGGAAATCTTATCAAACTTAAGGTTATGGTATCCGCTCATATTCCAGCCCCGGGGTTTGTCATTTTCAGAATTAAAAAAGGATCGCAAATAATCCGGATCCAGATCCAGCCGTCCATAGCCCAGGATAAAGGCATCAAATTCGTGTTTCCCCTTAACCGTATCCAGCAGGGAACTAAAGGCCATGGGGCGGGCAGAGGCGGGCAGTCCCAATTCCCTGACCCATTCTTGAACCATGGTACCGGCAAAGGCCCGCTTGGGATCATAGTCGGCAGGGGGGGTCAGGATAACAAATTTCTCCATTTTTTCCCCCGAGGGCAACAGGATATCAGAGGGGGCAACAATCTTACCCTCTTCGTTCACCGGCGGGGTGTCCCAGGAATACCCGGCCTTTTTGAGCATTTCATGGGCCAGTTTGATCCGCTGATCATGGTCCAATCCCTGTCCGTATTTTCGGACGTTGGGATTGTACCAGAAATGGTTTCCAGAAGGGACAACCGAATGCATGGGAGTCCCAAAATTCTGTAAAATCCGGGTCAAGATAAACTCCTTGTTGACCACCGTGGCAACGGCCTGGCGAAGGGCCTTGTCGTTAAAAGGGACTTTTCTTAAGTTAAATCCCAAATAATACAAGGCACTTTTTTTATTAAAATACAGGTCAATATTGGTCTGTTCCTTGAGATCCTTGATATAGCCCGGCTGAATATCGCCCCAGTAATAATCGATATCCCCTTTTTTAAGGGCAAGGATAGCCACATCCGAGGTGCCGTAAACTCTGAATAAAAGGCTGTCCACATAGGGGCCCAGCAGATGATTGCCGATCTTCTGGCCTGTGCCGAAAAAATACGGATTTTTCTGCATGTGAATATAAGCCCCTTTTTTATGTTCAACCAGGGTGAAAGGACCTGTTCCAAGCGGCTTCTCAATGGCATGATCCTGGAGGGAACGAAGGGGTTTTTCCTTGGTCAAAGCCTCCCTGGCAACTGCTTCCCATTCTCGCTTGGAGACCATGGGGGCTGTCATGACCCGGGACATGAAAATAGCAGAGGGTTTGCTCAGATAAAAGACAACCGTATGGGCATCCGGGGCTTCAATTTTTTTAATGATATTCCATTTGCTGTAATATCTGGGAATTTTAAAATCAAAAAATAATTGTTTGGTGAACAACACATCATCACTTGTAAAATCTGACCCGTCGGACCATTTGGCAGATCGAAGCTTCACCGTATAGCTCAGAGCCCCCTGATCAAAAACCGGCATTTCCTTGGCCAGCCAGGGAATGATTTCAAGGGTTTCAGGATGACGATGATAGAGGGGCTGATAGATCTGGGACAAAATCCTGCGGGAGTTGGCATCGGTCCCCAGCCACAGGTTCAAGGACCGGGGTTCTTCAGGAAGACCTATCCTCAAAAGTGCGGGGTCACCCGATTTTTGGCAGGAAGAAAAAAAACCTGCAATTGCAACCAGCAGTACGCCCAGCAACAAAAGGTTAAAACAGAATTCAGCCCGCCACTTTAACCGATTGGTTCCCTTGTTTTGACGCAATAATTTTCTCCTCGATAAAATCCACTAGGGTTGACTCAAGCTTATCATTATTAAACAGGTTAATCCGGGGAATCCCCCCGGGGCTCACACAATTGACCTCAACCAGTTTGTCTCCGATCACATCAATTCCCACAAAATACAGCCCATCATGAATTAATTTGGGTTTTATTCTTTCACAGATATTCATTTGTGCAGGCGTTACCTCATGTTTAAAGGCCTGGGCACCTGCATGGACATTGGTTCTAAAATCACCGGAAATAGATTTTCTGCCCATGGAGCCCAAAATGTTACCGTTGAGCAGCAAAATCCTGACATCCCCGTCATCCTTCACCGATTTCATATACTCCTGGACCATGATCGGGGTACGTTCCGGATAGGGTTTTCCCGCCTGCACATAATAATTGATCAGGGAATTGAGATTCTCAGGCTCCCGGTTGCTGACCTTGATAACCCCGTGTCCCCCGTGCCCGTGCAAGGGTTTTATCACCATGTCACCGCCAAAATCATCTATGATTTTTCGCAATCTTCGAGGATCCCTTGACACATGAGTTTGGGGAATAATATCCGGAAAATTCAAGCTATAGGCCTTGGAATTTCCATTGATCTGACCGATGATATTGTTAATCATGAAAACTTTGTCACTGACAGGCCCCAGAAACTCCATGGTTTCGTAAACAAGGGGGGGGTCTTTTCTCAAAAAAAGGACATCCAGGTCTGTTACGTTTTCAAAAATCAACTCTTCCCTGTCCAGGCACTGGATCAATTGGCCCCAGTATTCGGTAATGGGAAGATTTTGTTCCACTGTGATCTGACGCATTCTGGCAACCACTTTATTCTTACGAATATAAACATCGTGGGGTTCTAAAAAATAGACGGAATGTCCCCGTTGGTTGCATTCATACATAATATAGGCAGTGGTCTCCCAAACCGGATCAATCTGCCGCAAATCATCCATCAAAAAACCGATTTCCATCATTTCTCTGCCACAACTCCCGATTAAAGGTTTCTGACTCAAAGCCACTGACCAAGCTAAACCTGCTGACAAAATACTTTCATGAAGATCTCTTCTTTTTATGACAACCCGATGGGATTGTCAAACTTTAATCACCCTTTCATAAACCCCGGGACAAAAGGTCTCGATTGGTGTATCTTGAATACTCTGGCAATAAAAACCTCAGGAACAATCAAAAGCCAACATACGGGATAAAAAACATGAGCGATACCCTGTTCATACAATTTTACGGCAAAACCAACAGCGGTTGGTTTGACCTGTGCAACGGATTTTCAGATACCTTTGACCTGTGTAAAAGCAAAGGAGATTTTCTCTGGATGGAACATGAACAAGACTATGACAAATGGTATGATGAAAATACCTATGGGCATCTCCCCTTGCCCATACACAAAGGAACCGTCTATGTCTCTGCCAGTTATGTGAACCATCTTTACCAGGCCTATATCTGGGCAACCCAATATCCTGATATCTCTTTTATTGTGGGGGGACCTGTTGCCTCGGAAAGATGTACCGGCAAAGAGGGCTGGCAATCTGTCCATTTCAAGGTGGAGGGTCAATTGCCCCCCAACCTGACCCTCACCGGCCAATCCATTGAGTCTTTGTTTGGCGTACCGGAATTTTCCGGGACCTGGAAGTTTGAGGTCCCGGAGGTCATCCCCCAAGACAGCCGGGTTTATTTTTCCTATACCCTGGAAAATTTATGCTATTGGAAAAAATGCCCCTTTTGCTCCATTGCCCAGCACAGCATGGAACACTTCAGAAAAAGGCAACAAATAAACCTCGAATTCAAGGACATGGATTTTACCGGGCACAAAATAGTGAGGCTCAATACCGGCTCCATCACCCCGGATCATATACGACAGATCCTTCCCCTTCTTCCCAAGGGCGACAAGATTGAATACCGGTATTTCATGCGGGCAGCAAAAGCGGAAACCGCTGCCTTAAAACAGGTGGTGGCACAGCTTGACGGAGACATCCCAGCCAGCACCCTGGGGTTTGGCATTGAATTCCCATCGGACCGCATGTGGAAATATTTAAACAAGGGAACCCATATGGATGAGGTGCTCGAAACCCTTGATTTTTGTATGCAAAGCGGCTTCAAGGTCAACGCCAATGTGATCCTGGGCTGGAACAATCTGATTGAACGAGACCTTAAAGACCTGGAAGGTTTCATGGACAACCTGTCGGAACAGGCCGTCACCACCCTCCAGCTCCGGTGGCTGTTTGCCCACCCCTACACAAAAATTTACGACACCTATGACGGGGTTCAAGACACCATCCGGCTGGGCCCCTTTAATTGCGGGTTCAATGTAAGGGTGGATGACAAACAAAAAGAGCTGAACATGGCTGCTGCCAATATCATCAAAGAAAAATGCGATGCAAAAAAAATTAAGCTGGAAGGCTATAAAAACCTGAAAAAAGGACAATTATAGCAATCGTTATCAATCTTGAATTTCCCCTTGAATGGTATTTGCACCGTATCCCAAATGGCGTATTAGTGAGTTGGCAATTCTCATCTCAGATGCATCTTTTTGATAATCGTGACTTTGGGTGAGTCCGTTTGCAATATGGCGGATCAAATCTGCCAATAACTCACCCCAGGCATCTCTTTCATCCATTTCAAAATTTGATGCTTCTTCCCACATTCCTAAAAGCATAGACACTTGAATATCTTTGTTTCCGATCCAGACTCGAATCATTTCCATGGCATTTGGATCATCTTGAACACCTTCGGGTATTTGTAATTCATTCATTTATTTTTTCCTTAATGTTTCTGCATTAACAGTTACCTGGCAAACAGCTCTTGCAGGATATTTAAAATTTCGTTCTGGGCGTTGCTATTGATTAACCCAAGTCTTTTGACAAGCCTTTTTTTATCAATGGTTCGTAATCAAATGCCCGAATTGTTAACCAGTAGCTTTCTTAATAAATATTAAAACTCTATGCTAAATAACCGTTTGCAAATGATTTATTAAAGTATTCTCATTTACAAATGTTAGCTCATACATGCTTGTCATGCCTTGTGCTTGTTCTTGGCTTAGACCAAAAACACAAATAACAAACTGATTTTTTCCTATATTGAGCTGCTTTCGTAATGATAAATATTTATTAATATCTTGGCGAAATTCTCCTGATTTGCACTCGATGCAAATTGGAATTTCATTTTCAGTTAAAAAGAATATATCAAGCTCATTAGAATTACCTCCTGAAAAAGAGATATCAAGGTTTCTGGAACATGCAGGTGTTATTTTTTTTTCAAGGAAAAATTCTAACAACTTCATCAAAGCAAACCATTCCATCCAAATTCCGTTAAAAAATTCTCGGATTTTCGGAGCCGTTTGAAGGGTAAGATAAATGATTTTATCTTTTTTTTGATAATGATATCTTGCCACAAATGAATACTCATGTAGAGTTTTACAAAAAGATGTTATTTGCTGAATTTCTTTTTGATTTTTCTTTGAAAGTTCAAGTTTGACATTTGTGAAGCCTTTATTTTGGATATATTTTATCTGGCTGGCCACAAAATTTAGCACACTAAAATTGTTGCCGATAAGCAACGCAATTTCATCAAAAAAGCCCGTCGTATCGACAGCAGATGGATTGATTTGAACTTGAATATTTTGTTTTTCAAACCACTGAATTATTGGGACAAAGCTATTGTCCTGAGTGAAAACATTTGTGTTATGGATATCGATACCTTCCAATGTAAAGGTCTCAACTGTCTCTTGAGCGGAGTTATCATTGGTCAATTCTTTACGTAATTTGTGCAATTCCTTTGTTTGGGCAATATGCTTTTTTATCAATGCGTTAAAGAAAGCAATCGTATCGTAAATGGTTGCAGCATTATCACATTTCGGACATTTAACAGATTTTCCGATATAATCATTTCCCACTTCTCGAATATGTCCGCATTTGTTGCATCTAAAAATTGCCATAATGATTACTCTCGTTTTTTTAAAATTACAGATTTATCATTTAATATCAAACCTATTTGCCTTAATATTAGCAAATTTCCATAATATCAGGGCAAGTGAATAGAACTTTTTTCGAAGGCATAGCGCTACAATCAGTTTTATAGGAGATAATCATTTCCTTTCAAAGAATGCAAGAGGAATGATTGATTGCCATGCTCGGTAAAATTACGGATACAGAGGCAAGAGGTGGGGTGAGGTTTGAGCCAAATTTAAATGCTGCGGTCCGCATGGATGCGGTGGATCAGCATTTACCTCGAACCGGGACACGGACGTCCCGAGAGAATGAGGAGCAAATCTTCCCTCTCCTCCTGCCGGAACCAGCTGAAAACATGTCATATTACCCCATACCCTATCAGCAGTCTTTATCTCACCGTATAGGTGTTTGGCCCAAAAAAGTAAGGTTTGAGCTATTCCGTTGTTAAAAGATAAATGATGCCAAAGCACAGAAAGAAAAGGTTTGCCAGCCAGGCCGCAAGAATTGGCGGCAGGGAGCTGCCATATCCAAGAGACATGAAAAATCCATGGACAAACCAATACATGAAAGAGATGATGATGCCGATGGTGATGGCCCGGGGAAGACTCTGCCTTGAAAAAGGTCTCATGCCCGTGGCAGCCCCTGTCAGGGCCATTATAAAACAGATAAAGGGAAATGCCATTTTCCCATAGAGATCCACCACATAGGTAGTGGCATCGTATCCTTCGTTTTCCACTTTTTCAACATATCTTTTTAGCTCGAAAAATCCCATTGCTTCAGATTTTTTGACCAGTTGCCCTATATCTTCAGGTTTGATATCTACTTGAACCGTCTTGGTGTCAAACTGTAGAACATCATATTCTTGTGTCTCATGGTTATAGATTTGCTGGATACTCTTTTCAAATATCCAGTTGCCGTCCTTGTAATGGCCTGTTTGCGCATCAAGCCTGTATTCCGGCTGAAACCCTTCGCCCATGGAGATGATGGTGATGCCTGAAACAGACTTGTTTATCCTATTATAAAAATTAAAATGGATCAGCTTTTTATCCGACTTGATCCATATATTTTTCCTGGTCTGGGCAATATTATTATTTTTTTGTATGACGGTGTTTTTGATATGGTGAACTTTTATCATGGATATGGGCACAAGAATTTCACCCAGAAGAAACATGGTAATCGCCAATACCAGACCTGAAAAAAGAGCCGGCCTTATGAGCAGATAGGTGGAAATCCCTGAGGATTGCAACGCCAGAAGTTCATTGTTCCGGTTCATCAGCCCGAAAACAAAGATATTGGCCAAAAGCACGCTGGCAGGGGCTACCTGCACAAACATGAAGGGAATTTCCAGAATCACATACCACAGGGCACCCACCAGGGTAATATCGGAATTTAAAAAGCGATCCATCTTGGACAGGTATTCAATAAAAACAAACAGGACCAGGATAATGGACTGGATAATAAAAAATAATTTGAACAATTCCTTTAACAGGTATTTATGCAAAGAGGGCATGGTTAAGGTTTCTTTGTGAACGAGCGTTTAAGGACATGGGCAGATGTCACCATAAATTTGGGCAGCCGGACAGGCCTGTCCTTTGCATTTCGGATCAACAGATAGATAC
This sequence comes from Desulfoconvexum algidum, assembly GCF_055382125.1. Taxonomy (NCBI): domain Bacteria; kingdom Pseudomonadati; phylum Thermodesulfobacteriota; class Desulfobacteria; order Desulfobacterales; family Desulfobacteraceae; genus Desulfoconvexum; species Desulfoconvexum algidum. The sequence goes on from NZ_AP042394.1 coordinate 4,657,943, forward strand.
CGGCACTGCCCAGCACCACATTTGGCATCCACATCCCTAAAAATGCTGGGTAGGCGCCGCTTTCTCCCAAAGACCATCCGGCGGCCAGCAGCAAATAATATAATAAGAAGAAAAAAAGCCCCAGACTGAGCCCCGAAGATTTCCGGGTGGAACTGGACTGCACTCCCAGGGGAAAGGACAAAAGGCCCAGGGCAAGACAGGCAAAGGGAACTGAAAATTTTTCATGGAGTTCCATCAAGGCTTCATTTAACTTGGTCTGGTTCTTTATTCCCGAGCGGATAAATTGAATCAAATCCCCAAGGCTTCTTTCATCAAGCCGTTTGCTGGTATTACCGATATTTTTGTCCAAGGCAGCCAGGTCAATAACGATGTCATATCCGCCAAATTTTATATTATTCACAGACCCCTCTTCAAGTTTTACCTGGTTGATAGCACCATCATAGAGGCGAATGGTATAGACTTGCTTATTTTCCGAGGAAATAATTTTCCCCGACGGGGCGGTTGAGATACTGACCATCCCCTTTGTTCTTCTGTCTTCAATGACAATATCCTCCAACCCATGGGTTTTGACATCCACATGGGCAACATAGATCATCAGGTCATCCACCTGGGCATTAAACTGCCGCTCCTGCAATGCCATATCAATACTCGATTGGGCAAATTCAATACTTTTTAGTTTAAAAGACGTATTTGCCCAGGGCAAGGCAAGGATGGTAACCCACAGGGTTAAAAGGGTTCCTAAAACACAAAAAACCAGAACCGGGGGAAGCAGTTTATATAAAGAACCGCCGGCAGCCTTTAATGCAAGAATTTCATTTTCCCCTGACATCCGCATAAAGGTGAGGAGAATGGAAATGGTGACGGACATGGGAATGGTGAATTCCAAAAACCTTGGCAGTTTGAAGCCAAGCAGCACCAGAACAGAGGATACCGGGACATTATAGTTCATCACCATATTCGTGATTTCAGGAATCCTGGACATTAAAAATACAAATGTCAGAAAAAAAAGACTGCTTAAAAAGGGAAAAAACAATTCCCTGAAAATGTATTTATTGATGGTATTAATTGATCTCACCCCAATGAATAAATTTTGACATGGCAGCCTTGGCCCGTGCCAAAAGATATTTAAATTTTGTCATTTATTCCTAACCTGTCCGTGTGATGAGATAGACGCCAAGACAAATAATAATCACCCCCAGCCACCTGACAATGCCCATGTTTTCATCAAAAAACAAAAACCCGGCAAAGGCTGTCACCACATACCCGATGCTTAACAAGGGGTATGCAAAACTGACCTCCACCCGGGAAAGCACCATCATCCATACCATCACACTGATGACATAACAGGTCAAACCGGCAAGAACAAAGGGATTCACGCTGGCCCGTATCAGTATGGGAAAAAAATTTTCAAGGGAAAAGCTAAAGGATCCAATCACCCTCATTCCCTGTTTTATTGAAATCTGGGCAAAGGCATTGAGCAATACGCCGACAATAATCAAAGGGATATATTTATTCATCCGGGGTCTCCACTCGTTTAAAATAGGATAAACGCAAATCCGTTGCTGCCGGTGGAATCTAAAAACACCGGCGTGGGCAGATTTGTGCTGATCTCATCATACATTGTCTGACTGGCAATCAAAGCCATTTTTTGTTTTCCCGCATTTTCCCTAACCAATTTATAAAATTGTTTATAGGTCAGCAATCGGGATTGGGAACCCTTTTGTTCGAGGCCATAGGCCAACTCACCACGGCCCAGCATAAAGATATCCTCCCGTTTAAGAAACCAGCAAACCGCCTTTAGCGGTGTTGACGGTGAGAAAACAAGGGTTTCTTTATTGATCCGGGTCTGATTCCTTTGGATAAGGGCCCCGGGGTTTTTTCGCAAAACCGTTTTATCCGGCACAAGAAAAGGAGCAAAAAGATATAACAACAAAGGAGCCGCCGCAACCAAAAGTATTTTTTTTGCAGGGTCTCGGACGGTTAAACTTGTTTTGAGCACCCCAAAAAATACAATTAAGACCGCAAAAAACAGCCATCCTTTCCATTGATCTGCATAGGCAAAGGGAGCCAGGGATTTTACCATGCCGGTTTGCAAAATAACAAGGGCGATGATAAGAAGCCCCACAAACCCCATTAGCCCCATCACCCCCTTGTCAAACCAACGGGTCTTCCTGGTATTAAAACACGCATCAAGACCCGTTGACAGCAGAATGGCAAGGGCCGGAAAAATGGGCAAAAGATAGGTGACAAGCTTTCCTGAAGAGCAAGAAAACAAAAGAAAGGGAAAGACAAACCAGCAAAGGGCATATCTTAACAGGGGGGTTTTGAATCTATCGTTCCAAAGACCTGCAATGGCTGCAGGCACCAAAAATGTCCAGGGGAACAGGATTCCCGGAAGCGCCAGGAAAAAGAAAAAAAAGGATTCTTTATGCTGGGCACCCCCGGAAAGAAATCGTCTGACATGCTCATGCCAAAAAAAGAAATTCCAATAATCCGGTGCGTTCAAGTGGACAAGAACCGCCCAGGGCAATATGACGACAAGTGCCACCAAAATGGGTATCCATGACATGGAAAAGATTCTTTTATAGTCTCGTTCCCATAAAAGGAAGGGGACGATAACACTGATGGGTAAGGCAAAGGCAAGAAACCCCTTGGTTAAAAAAGCAAATCCGCAGAAGACACCGGCAATGACCATGTAACCTCGATGGGAAAAAGGCTGGTCCCGGCAGGACCAGGCCAGAAAGAAGAAGCCGATGCATGCCGTAAGAAAAAAAGAAAACATCCCGTCAAGGAGACTGAACACCCCAAGTCCGTACACCATAAAAAAGGTCAGGAAAACACTGGTTGCCAGAATGCCCATTCGCCTGCTGTTTAAAAACCGCCGTGTTAAAAAAAAGATAACCAGGGCAGACACCCCTGCACTGACGGCAGAGGTGATACGGACTGAAAACTCATTTTCTCCAAAAATTTTCATGGCAAGCCCGTTGAGCCAATATCCCATGACCGGCTTCTCAAAATAGAGCAAGCCGTTGAGCCGGGGAACAATCCAGTCTCCGGAAACCATCATTTCCCTGGGAATTTCAGCATAGCGGACTTCGTCGGGAATCATCAGGGGTCTGATCCCCAGGGGAAGAACATAGAGGCATAAAAAAACGAACAAGATGAGAAAAATGAGGTTTTTCATGGGGTCTCTATCCTGGTTCCGCTTGATTGAAAGGCAACCTTGCCCTGACGGCCCCTTATTTCTTTTTGAATGACACGGCATTGATCTTCGGGCGGAAATTTAGCAAGCAGATGTCCCAGAGGAAGGATGGAAATATTTTGGGCAACGGCCTGTTTGATAAACGCCTCAAAAAGATCCCGGCAATAAAGCCCTTCTGCTTCGGCATGTATGGTTAATACATTCAGCTGGCCCGGTTTTATCAATGACAGCAAAAATGGGTTATAGGTTGCATGGCTGAGACCGTTACGGCCGATGATCTCATCATAGGTGGGCAGGGTAACCGGAACCTGGGGCAGGCCCAGCTTATTTTTTTCCAGGATCGGCAGAAAAACATGGGATCCCCGGGTGTCGCTGTTAAATGAGAAAGAAAGGCGTTCTTTGATATTAAGCACCTCATCATTGCAGATCCAGCCGGGAGATGCAGAGCAGGTGGGAGGTTTCCCGGTGATGGCTTCCAGGCTTTCACACCCCCGGGCCAGGTCCTCAAAAATTTGCTCTTGACCCATGTTGAGGATGTGGGCCTGCCACTTATAATGATCCCAGGCATGGAGACCGATTTCATGGCCCGCAAGAGCTGCTGCGCGGATAATATCAGCACATTTTTTCCCGATAACAGGCCCGGGTAAAACAGTCCCCTTTAAAAGGATGTCCCACCCATAAAGATTCGGGGCACTGGACCGCAGCATTTTTTTCAAAAAATCAGGCTTCAACAACCTGAAGATATGCCGCCCCATGTTATCCGGGCCCACACAGAAAAAAAAGGATGCCGCGATTCTGTGCAACTCAAGAATTTTCAGTAAATTGGGGACACCCTTTTGGGTGCCCCGATGGGTGTCCACATCAATTCTAAGGCCAAGGACGGTCTCAGGCAATATCCTTGCCTCCCACTTCCTGGCGAAGGAAAAAATCCAGGGTTTCCTCTATGGACTGCTCCATTTGAACATGGGGTTCCCATTCCAAAAATTTCTTGGCATTTGCAATACTGGGCTTTCTGTGCTGAACATCCTCATATCCTTTGCCGTAAAAGGATTTGCTTTCAATTTCACGGATCCCGGCAAAGGGGGGAAAATGATGCCTCAAGGGATGCTTTTCAAATTTGTCCACAAGGGTATGGGCAAGCTCTTTGATGGATGCCTCATTGTCCGGATTCCCGATATTGATAATTTTATGGTTGCACCGATTGTCTTGATCTTCAATTATTCTAAACAAACATTCAACTCCATCCTTGACATCGGTGAAGCATCTTTTTTGTTCCCCGCCATCCACCAGCTGGATGGGGGTGCCTTCCACAAGGTTCAAAATTAATTGGGTGATGACCCGGGAACTTCCGATGCGGGCAGAGGAGAGGCTGTCCAGTCTGGGCCCTACCCAGTTAAAGGGTCTGAAAATGGTAAATTTCAACCCTTCGGTCTGGCCATAGGCATAGATCACCCTGTCCAGAAGCTGTTTGCAGCAAGAATAAATCCACCGCTGTTTCCGGATGGGCCCCAGAACCAGTTTTGAAGTATCCTCGTCAAAGTTCTCGTCATCGGACATGCCGTAGACCTCGGAGGTGGAGGGGAATAAAATCCGTTTCTTGTACTTGGCACAATAGCGAACGATGCGAAGATTTTCCTCAAAATCAAGCTCAAAAACCTTGAGGGGATTTCGGGTGTATTCCGCCGGGGTGGCTATGGCCACAAGGGGAAGGATGATATCACATTTTTTTACATGGTATTCGATCCATTCCCGGTGAATGGAGATATCCCCTTCATGGAAATTGAAACCAGGTCGGCCCATGAGTCTTTCAATGCTGTTGGAATGCATGTCCAGGCCGTGAACTTCATACTGGCCGCTCTCAAGGAGGCGTTCACTTAAGGCATTTCCGATAAACCCGTTTACCCCGAGGATGAGGACCTGTTTTTTTCGGGAGGCTTCGATCTCAACACTTATGTTGGCACCGAACTTCATGCCACAGGTCAGCCGCAGTTCTTTGGCTAGCTGCTCTCCGTTCAAGGTAATCCCCAATTCCAGCTGGCCCGCGTTTACCCGTATGGCACCCTGGCTGGCGGCAATCTCAAAGGGAGACAAGGACAGGATGGTTCCGGGAGCGGCATCATGGTCTGCCATATCATGGTTTACCGTGGACACAGAGACATCCCAGAAAATAATTTTCCGGGTACCGACAAAGGAAAAGGCGCCGGGATAGGGTTTAGTGACCCCCCTGACAAGGTTTCGAATGACATCAGGAGCTGTATCCCAATTGATCTCTCCGTCCCTGGGTGTTCTTTTACCAAAATAGGAGGATAACGCTGGATCCTGGGCTTTCCTTTGATGCCTGTTTTCCTTGATCAGCGGCAGCACTTCATCCATAAGCGCCGGCAGTGCCTGGGCCGCTTTGCGGTGGAGGGTGTGTGCCGTGTCCGAGGCTAAAATATCAATGTCTGCCTGGGCAACGATGTCGCCGGCATCGGGCTTTTTTGTCATATAATGCAGGGTAATGCCAGTCTGGGTTTCTCCGTTGATAATTGCCCAGTTAATGGGAACCCGTCCGCGGTAGGCCGGCAGTTTGGATCCATGCAGATTCAAACACCCCTGGGCAGGGATGTTTAATATGTTTTCGCCCAAAAGACTCCGATAATAAAATGAAAAAATAATGTCCGGTGCAAGGGCTTTGATTTTTTCTTCCCAAATGGGGTGATTTGCATCTTCCGGTGCATATACGGGGATATTATTTTCCGCACAAAGATCTGCCACAGATCCAAACCATATATTTTCATCCGGGTTATCCACATGTGTAAAAACAGCTGCAATATCAACCTTATTTTTTAGCAATGATTTAATCCCGCTACAGCCGATGTCATGGTAGGCAAAAACAATGGTTTTCATATTTAAAATCTCTTTTTTAAAATTTAAAATTATTTATACTATATCTAATCTGTTTCTAATAATTCACTATACTCTAATCTTTTTTTGATGTGAATCAAGGTTCGATGATAATTTTAGGAATTTCCCTGTCGGGCAAGATTTATTTACCCATAGCTGTCGTTGATGGTTTCTGGCTGTCCTTATCCACAACATTGCAAACGCTATAGCGCGGCCTGGCCCTTACATCGTTGTAAACACGGCCCAGGTATTCGCCCAAAAGTCCCAGGGCAAGGAACTGGGCTCCAATGAGAACAAATAAAACGGCAAACAGTGTAAACACGCCGTCTGCCGCCCAAACCGCCCCGAACATTAACCGCATCACCATCAAAAAGATGCCAAAGCCCACCCCCAGAAAAGAAATCATCCCGCCAATAATACTTAACAACCTCAGGGGAAAGGTTGTCATGCAGGTCAGCAAGTCAAATTGAAGGGAGATCAGTTTTAAGAAACTGTATTTTGAATCCCCGCTGGAGCGTTCCGCATGGGTCACCATGATCTCTGTTGTGGATCTGGCAAAGCTGTTTGCCAAGACAGGAATAAAGGTACTTCTTTCCGGACAGCTGAGAACGGCATCTATGATATGTTTTTTGTATGCCCTGAGCATGCACCCGTAATCATTCATCATGACGCCGGTCACTTTCTGGACTGTTTTATTGATGATAAAAGAGGATAATTTTCTAAAACTGCTGTCCTGCCGATTCGCCCTGACGCTCCCCACAACATCATAGCCCTTTTTTATTTGATCCACCAGATTGGGAATCTCTTCGGGCGGATTTTGCAGATCCGCATCAAGGGTGACAACAATCTCCCCCTTTGCCTGTTCAAACCCTGCCATTATAGCCGAATGCTGCCCATAATTTCTATTGAGCAGCACCCCTTTGATAATGCTGTTGTCCTGATTTGCAGCGGCAGATATGATATCGGCAGATCCATCATGGCTGCCGTCATCAATCAGGATGATTTCGCAGGGAGCGTCTATTCTTTCACACGCCCCCATACATCTTTCAATGAGTTCCGCAAGGTTGGCTGCCTCATTAAATACCGGAATTACAATTGAAACGAACAAATTTTCCTTCATTTCTTCAAGACCTTTTTAATTGTAGTCACCACCCGATGGACATCCTTGTCTGTCATATCCGGAAAAAGTGGCAAAGAAAGAATTCTTTGGGAATTCCATTCGGTATTGACCAATGCACCAGGCGGTATGTCAAGGGTCTCCCGGTAATACTTTTGAAGATGAACCGCTCTGAAATGAAGCCCTGTCCCGATATTATTTTTCTTGAGCTCCTCCATGAACTGATCCCTTGTCATTGAGGCTTTTTCAATATCAAGCCTTACAATGAAAAGATGCCATGAATGCCCTGTCTCCTCCCGGGGGGGGGCAAGGGGAATAATTTGCTCAACATCCTTTAATAGTTCAAGGTATAAAAGTGCAAGGGCTTCGCGTTTTTTGTTGAACGCTTCGATCCGTTTTAACTGGGAGATGCCCAGGGCTGCCAGCATATCCGGCAAATTGTATTTAAACCCCGGTTCAATCACCTCGGCCTGGGGCAGTCTTCCCTGGGTGGTCCTGTCAAAGGAATCAACCCCCAGGCCATGAAACTTAAGCCGTTGTATCCTTTGAACAAGATCTTTGTCATCCGAGCAAATCATCCCGCCCTCACCGGTTGTGATATTTTTTATGGGATGAAAGGAAAAAACGCTGGTACCACTGGCCCCTGTTTGAACCCCTTTATAGGAGGTCCCCAATGCATGGGCAGCATCCTCAATAATCTTTATTTTATGGGCGTTGGCAATTTGTCTCAAGGGATCCATGTCAACACTCGCCCCGGCAAAGTGAACCGGGATAATCAGTTTCACTCGTTCTGACATGCAAGCCTCCACGCTCTGCCTGGTTATCATGAGCGTATCTTTATCAACATCAGCAAAAACAGGGGTTGCCCCTGCCATGGTAATAAGGTTCACCGTTGATACCCAGGTCATGGAAGGGGTAATCACCTCATCCCCTTTTCCGATACCAAGGGCCATTAATAAAAGATGCATCCCCGCTGTCGCCGAAGTAAGCGCCACGGCATGGGGGCTGCCCGTATAATCACAAATATTTTTTTCAAATTCAGCATTTTTCGATCCAGTGGTAATCCAGCCGGATGTTAACACTTCATTCACGGCCAGAATATCCTGGGCATTAATGGAGGGTCTTGAAAATGGTAAAAAATCGTCCTCTTGTATGGAATTTGTTTTTTTGTGTGTCATATTTTTTTAGGCATCCTTATTTTTAAGCGCCCTTGTTTTTAAGCACCCTTGTTTTTAGCGGTTCAAATAGTTTGTCGGATATAGTATGATATATTTTCATATTTTTCTATATTTTTTGTCATTAACCAAAGGAAATCCACCCAGGATTTCCTTTCCTGGGGGCAATGGTTTTTAGGAACATTCAATTTGACCGCAGTTGATCCAGTAGCCGGATCGGGCTGTGTTGACATTATTTTTCAAATGATTATTTTATTTCGATATATTTAAGGAGGGACTCCATGGAAAAACAACCCCCAGTCCAACCGGTCAGTGCCCAACCACTCAGAGGACGGGTCAGCCTTGATCCGTTGCTTGCTTTCTGGGAAAAAACACTGGTACCGGAATGTACCCATATGCGGTCCATGTTTGGGGACTTAACCCAAAAACTACGCCATATTCCTGAACTCCAGGGCCCCATAAAGGATATTGGCATCTTAAATAAATACCAGGATATCATCAGACCATTGATGAGCCCCGTCTTTCCGGCGGCCTCCTTTAACCGGGACATTATGGGGGCGCTGACACCCTGCACCCTGGAGCCCTTTTTTGTGACCCCTGAGTTCCGGCGACTCTTCCTTGACAATGACAATTTTGTAAAGGCCAGCCTGGAGAAAACCAATAAAGCTGAAATCCAAAAAAAATTATCAAAAATTTATTTTCTCATCTTGGAACGAATATACGGATTTAGCTGCCAACGGCTTGAAAGTGTGGACATTAAAATTGTACCCGATGAAAAAAACGGCCTGGCCCGCTATTTCGGGGTGACTGCAGATTTTCAGTTTGTCCAGATAACCCCCTTGGGCAGCCCGAAAAAATTGTCAAAAAAAGACCGTGAAGACATCACAAACAATCTTACAAATCTGGATATCCTGGCCAAACACATTGATCTTGCCCAATTTGAATTTACAGGCTTTGCCATTGTGCGGGCTCTGGATGTAACAGAATCCGAGGTGATTTCTGCCCTTGAAAGGGATTTGATTGACCAGCACGCCATTTTTTCCTCCGACGGCATCAAGCACATGGAATCCAGGCTCCAGGTATTATTCCAACGGCCAGAACTTGCGGTTGGAATCGCTGCCCTCCAGGGGGATCAGGTGATGATCATCAAAAATGACTGTAGCTCCAATATCAACTGCCTCTTTTCCAACTCCCAACATGTAAACCTGAACGAGGTAGAAGGATCTGTCTGGATGCAGGCAGCCAGGAACAATGCGGTCCTTAGGGTACCGGATCTCGCCCAGAAGCCTGACCTGGTTCCAGTGGAACAACAGGCAGTTGCTTCCGGCATCCGCTCCATGCTGCTGTCTCCCTTATCCTACCAGGGGAAAATCATTGGCATCCTGGAAGTCTTTACCACCACCCCCAATGAACTGGGGCCCATTGATGCCATGCTCTTGCAGCAGGTCACCCCCATTTTTTGCGTGGCCCTGAAAAGGGGAATGGATGAATTGGACAAGCACGTTCAAACGATTATCAAGGAAAAATGCACGGCGGTTCACCCCTCGGTGGAATGGCGGTTTGAACAAGCGGCCATCAGCCATATGGAGCGTCTGCGCCAGGGCAGTACCACCTCTCAAATGGAACCTATCATTTTCAAGGATGTGGTGCCATTCTTTGGACAATCCGACATAAGGGGATCTTCCCTGGCCCGGAACAAGGGAATCCAGCAGGACCTGACCGATCAACTCTCCCTTGCCCTTGGTATCATGGAAACGGGTTCCAGCCTTCGCCCCTGGCCAATTTTAAAAGAATATAAACACCGGATTCAAACTAAAATCCAGGAAATTTCAGAAGGGGTTACCTCCAGCGACGAAAATTCAGTTTTTTCACTCCTGAATAAAGAAATAGCACCCATATTTAAAGACCTTGTGGGACTGGGAGATGATATTGCCCGTCAAATAGAGGCTTACACCCATTCCCTTGATCCTGTGGCCGGGATGATCTACAATAAACGCAAAGACTATGAAGAGAGCGTATCAAAGCTCAACCATGTGCTTTCAAGATTTTTAGAACAAGAAGACAGCCTGATCCAGACGGATTTTCCCCATTATTTTGAAAAACGCCAAACCGATGGCGTGGATTACATGATGTATATTGGTGCCGCCATGACCCAAAGCCAGCGACTTGCCAATTTCCATGTCCAAGACATGACCCTGTGGCAATTGATTCTGGCCTGCGGCCTTGCCTGGCATACAAAAAAAATACAACCCCAATTAAAAGTGCCCTTGGATACCTGCCACCTGATTCTGGTCAATCACACGCCGCTCTCCATTCGATTCCGATTTGATGAAAAACGCTTTGATGTAGATGGTGCCTATGATGTCCGTCAGGAAATCATAAAATCCCGCCTGGACAAAGCCCTGATAAAAGGATCAGGGGAACGCCTCACCCAACCCGGAAGAATTGCCGTGGTGTATTCCACCCCCGCCGAGGGCAGAGAAATAAGACAGCATATTAATTTTCTCATGAGCATTGGTAAGCTTGACAATGATCTTGAAATGCTGGATATAGATGACTTACCGGATGTCCGGGGATTAAAAGCCCTCAGGGTTGGGGTAAACCTGAAATCCATGGTCAGCAATAATATTATTGAGATGAAAACAGGATAAAGACTGCCGTCCCCCCTGCTTTGGAAATCTGCAGTAGTTGAACCTGTCAGTGTTAAATTGTGAGGAAAAAAATCTACCCATGATCGGAAAAAATAAAAAAAATGGGGTCAGAGAAATCCTTTTAATGGGGGTATTCTGGCGAATTCTCTTTATTGAAGCTGTCCTGCTGGTCTACTCTCTTTTTTATAGATGGTTCACCGAAGATGCCGGGCCCTCTGATCTCTTCTGGTATGCCATCAGGATTATCCTTCTGGTGGGAATTATCATTATTTTTATGATGGTCACCTTAAAAAAATTTCTCAAAGATAAAATTATTATACCGCTTGAATCCCTTGCAGCCGCCAACAAAGAGATCCAAAAAGATTATACCAAGGCCGAGAAAATAGATCTGGCAGATGATTCCCCGGATGAAATCAAAACCATAGTCACTTCAAGAGCTGCCATGCTCAAGCAGATCCTGGCGGTTTCCGAAGAACGATTGCACCTGGTCAATTTTATCAAAGAAACATTTGGGCGGTATCTTTCCCAGACAGTGGTGGATGAAATCCTGGCCTCCCCGGAAGGGCACAAAATTGGCGGCACTCGAAAAGAGGTCACGGTGTTGATGTCGGACCTAAGGGGATTTACCAGCCTGTCAGAGGACAGGGACCCAGAAGAGATGGTTCAATTGCTCAACCGCTACCTTGAAAAGATGTCCAAAATAATTCTAAAATACGACGGGATAATTGATGAAATCATCGGAGATGCAATTCTTGCTGTATTTGGTGCCCCAAAAAGCCATGGCAACGACCCGGAAAGGGCCATTGCCTGTGCCATTGAGATGCAAAACTGTCTGGCAATATTAAACATAGGTGTTCTTGAATCGGGATATCCCTGCCTTGAAATGGGTATTGGTATTAATACCGGCATCGTCATTGTCGGAAATATCGGTTCCGAAGTCAGGATGAAATACGGAATCGTCGGAGATGCCGTAAACCGGGCATCACGGATCGAAGCCAACAGCATCGGCGGCCAGGTGCTCATTGGCGAATCCACCCACAGCCAGGTAAAACCGACAACAAAGGTGATGCCGGCTCAGCATATTATGATGAAAGGCATGAAAAAACCCTTGGTTTTTTACTCCGTTTTAGCCATTGAAACCCAAGATTACAAAGTCGCACTAAAAGAATCTATTCCTTCTGATGCAAGGCTTGCCATAAAACTCCCCTTTCAGTACTGGACCATCCGGGATAAACGGGTAAGCTCCCTGCCCATCCTAGGAGAGACAATCACAATGGATGAGAGCAACATTTATGCAACAACAGACCAACCCATTGACCTGTACACAGACATTAAACTGAACTTTAACTTCTGTGTTGAGGCCCATTGTTTTGATGATATCTATGCCAAAAGCACCTCGACCCAAATGGAACAAAACCAGTTCTGCACAAAATTCAGCATTACAGCCATGGGTGAAAATGACAAAAACATCATCAGAAAATGGATGAAAGAAACATCTGTTTGATGGATTCGCCCACCACCCTGCGCCTTCTTTTCTCCTTGACAAGAAAGGCAAATTGTAATTGGATGTTTTACAGCTTTTTTTCTTCGACGCATTTTTAAGCCCATCACTATTTAAGGATTTTAGAATCACCATGACGCTTTCATCTGTTTTTTATTCAGGCCTTATAGGATATCAGAATAAAATTGCAAGGGCATTTTTAGCATTTTTCTGGGTGATGATATTCCTTGCCCAGCCCGGCATGGCACAGGAAAAAACACTCACGACTCCCATGGGGATATCCTTTGTCCTGGTTGAGCCGGGAACTTTCATGATGGGCAGCCCTGACACAGAACGATTTCGTGATACCGATGAAATCCATCGGTCCGTAACGATTGAAAAGGCATTTTATCTGCAAACAACCGAAGTGACTCTGGGTCAATGGCGAGCCGTCATGGGGAAAAAATGGTTCAAAAAACGCAACGGGACCGATGATATGCCGGTCACCCGGGTTTCCTTTTATGATTGTCTTAAATATATCGATAAGCTCAATAAAAAGGGAGTGGGGGTTTACCGCCTCCCCACGGACAGAGAATGGGAGTATGCCTGCAGGGCCGGCACAACCACCGCCTACAGCTGGGGAGATGCCATAGACTGCTCCAAGGCCATGTATGGCAATAACCCCAAAAAAAATGACGAATGTACCCTTTATTTACGTTCCATAAAGATTGCCGCCCATGGCCCGGCACCGGTCAAAACATTTGCCCCCAATCCCTGGGGATTTTATGATATGCACGGCAATGTATGGGAATGGTGTTCCGACAAATATATTCCCCGCAGGTCCGCCCCCGGATTCAAGGGATATAATCCTGTGGGTTCCAATTCCCATATCAGGAGAGGGGGCAGCTGGTATAAATACGGACGCTATCTTCGAAGTGCCAACCGGACCTATGCCCATCCCGGTGCAAAATTCTCCACCACCGGATTCCGACTCGTCCGTGAGGCAAATTAATGCGCACAAAGCTCCTAAGCCTGCTAAAAATATATGAAGAAGAAATCAGCCTCCTGCTGTGGACAATGGCCCTGCTGTTTATCATTCGAAGTTCCGGCATCATCTTAAACAACTATGCCGAGACTGCCTTTTTAAAACGATATGGGGTTGAATACCTGCCCATTGTCAATATGCTCAATGCCGTGGTCACTTTTTTTATCACGGGTGTTTTATCGGCTTTTCTAGGAAAAATGCCCGGCGCCAGGCTGCTCTCCTATGTGTTTATTATATCCGGGATCCTTGTAACCCTTATCCGGCTGCTCATCCCCTTTGGATTTGACCTGTTGTATCCATTGCTTTTCATGCTCAAAAGCCAGTTTGAACTGCTCCAGGCCCTGCTGTTCTGGAATTTATGCAATGATCTTTTCAATATGCGGCAGTCCAAACGACTGTTTCCTCTCCTGACGGCAGGCGGGGTGATCGGCCTAATCCTAGGCAGTTTCGGAACCAATTTCTTTGCAACAACCTTTAACCTGGACAACCTGCTGTACCTGTATCTTGTCACCACCCTTATGGGGGCTGGTATTGTCCAGGCAATGGGACGAAGTTATTCCACCCTGATCTTTCCGGAAAAAGTTCAAAAAGAAGGGGAAGGTGTCGAAAAAAAGCCCTCCATGATCCAGGAATTCAAGGCGGTATACCCCTTGCTAAAGGACTCAGTGCTGATCAAAATCGTGTTGGTCCTGACCTTTATGCCCAATGTGGTCATCCCCATCATGAACTATCAGTTTAATTATGCCATCAATGACCAATTTGCTTCAGAAGCAGCCATGATTCAGTTCTTTAGTTATTTTCGGGGGGGCTTGTATACCATAAGTCTCATCATCCTGCTCTTTGTGGGGAGGATATACGGGCGATGGGGCCTGCCCGTGGCCCTTATGTTCCACCCCTTTAACTATATGATTGCTTTTTTTGCATTTCTCTTCCGGTTTGATATGTTCTCGGCCATGTATGCCAGGATGTCCACCAATATCCTGCGAACCACCATCAACATGCCGGCAAACTCTATTTTAATCGGACTTTTTCCAGAATCCTACCGGAACATGATCCGTCCTTTTTTAAGGGGGACCGTGGTAAGGTTGGCCCTGTTTACAGGCTCCACCCTGATTCTGATCTCAAGCGCCTATTTCCACCCCCGGTATTTGACCCTTGTGGCCCTGCCCTTTGTGCTGGCCTGGATGGCAGCGCCCATTGTCTTAAAATCCAAATATGCCATGATCCTCAAGGAGATGATTTCAAATAACCTCCTGGACATCAAGAGCCTTGACCAAGAGGAACTGGGAAGTATTTTTAACCAAGACAAGGTGTTATCGGATCTTGAAACCTCTTTTCTGGCTGCCCGGGGCAAGGATGCCATCTGGTATGGCACCCTGTTGAAAAATTTTTCTCCCATAAAATTGGATACCCATATCCTCCATAATCTTGAAGAACAGGACCCGCCAACCCAACTGGCCCTGATCAAAATGATTTCTGAAAAATCCCGTGCCGCTGCCGCCAAGGCGTTAATCCGATTCCTGGATCCAGACAAACCAGAGGTTACCATTGCCATCCTGAAACTTGTCTGCCAGAATGATATCCGGGCCATCAACCGGACGGATTTAACCTTGTATATTGAACATAACCACCCGGTTGTCAGAGGATTTGCAGCTGCCTGCCTCTATTCAAGAGACCCGGAAAAGCACAGGCCCATGATTGAAACCTGGTTTGGGGCAGATGACCAAAACCTTAGAAAATCGGGCATTATCAGTGCCGGCTTGAGCAATGACCGGGAGTATGTTCGCGGCCTGCTGACCATATTATCGGAAAAAAAGATTGATCCCATCATTCCGGACATCATCAGAGCCCTGTCCCGGTTAAGGGCCAGGGAATTGAATGCCGTTATTTTCGCCTACCTCGCCTATGACCGGCCCGATGTCAGGACAGCGGCCCTGGATGCCCTGGAAATCAATGATGATTTCTCGCTTAAAAAAGCCATCCTTCTTTTAGGAGACAACACCGATCCCATCCATGAATTTGCCAAGGAAAAGATACGGACCGCTGCCTTTCAAAACAACAAACTGTTGGTTGAATCCTTAGGAATGCCCAGCACCCGGATTCGAAGGGGCGTGTTTGAACTCTTGGAAACCCTTGACATTAAAGAATTTGAAATTCTGATGTTTGCCAAGAAAAGCCTGAACAAAAGCTATACCTACCTTGCCATGGAAGAAAATCTAACCCATCTTTCCAAAAGTAAGATACGCGATCTTACCATTGAACATCTGCTGCAAAAAAAAGATGTGGTCCTTGAAAATATTATCCGGGTCCTTGCCATCCATGACCAGACAGGGAGGATGAAAACCGCCTGGCGGGGAATTTTTTCCCCGGACACCCGGCAAAGGGCCAATGCCATAGAGTTGCTCAGCGATATTCTGGACCGGAAAACCTTTAACGCCATGCTTCCCCTGCTTGAAAGCCCCACCCCGGCAATGGCTCTGTCAGAGGGAAAACATCTCGTAAAAATCCCCAAACTGGATCCGGAAGGAAAAGAGGTTCTTTCAACCCTGCTGACCTCTGAAGACTGGGTGGATGTCCTCATGGGATTAAACCTGATCAATGAAAATCCCACCCGCACCGATGCACAAAAAATGTTGAATGGGTTGGAACATTCGATCAATAAACATATTTCAAAGGAAGTTCAAATGATTTTAAATAAACCCAAGGAAACTTCAAATGATCCCAATAGAATTAAATCCACGGAAATATCCCTGGGGGAAAAAATACTTCTTTTAAAGGAAATTGAAATTTTTTCCGGGCTGAGTGTTGCCGAACTTGCCGCCATTGCCGCAGTAACAAAGGAACTGGATTATCCCGAAGGCAAAACCATCATCAAACAAAAAGATGTGGGGGAAACCGTGTTTCTCATCATCAAGGGACAAGTGGAAGTGATCATGGCCCAGACCGATGGCAAAGAAGTGATGCTGGATCATATTGGACCCGGCGGGGCCTTTGGGGAAATGGCATTGATCGATAATGCCCCCAGATCAGCCACCATAAGAACCATTGAGCCGTCCCAGTTCCTCATCCTCCACAAGCAAGAATTCAAAGAAACCGTCATGGAATTCCCCCGGATAGCGCTGCAGATATGCTCGGTGTTAAGCCTGCGCATCCGGGATCTCCACGGTAAAATCCCAAAAAAGGTTCAATAGAAATATCGGCATGAATCAGAACAAAAGTTGCCGGTTGCCCACTCCCAAAAACAGGCCTGTTTTTTTCATGTTTCCTTTTCTAGCAATCGTTCAATGGTATCGGCCAGATCATCCCGGCCCTGATCTCTGAGCAGAGGAATCAGGGGCCTGTAAAAGGGCGGCCGGACCCGAATCGTAATATCATATTGTTCAATATCTTCCACAGTCACCTCATCCGCCTCAAAGGCCCGGGTCTTGTGCAGCATCCCTAAAGCGGTGAGTTCTGTCATGGTCCGGATACATTTTTCGCAGCGCCCGCAGTTCAAATGGTCCGGGACATTGGCAAGACAGACCCGAAAATTTTGAAATGCCACATCCCAGCCAGAGACAATTTTTATTTTTTCCAGCCGGGACAGCTCATAATCCCGGTGGCGAAGTCTCACCCCGAAGCTGGAATATTCCGGGTCCAGCAAGGGATGGGAACCGCAGGGGTGCAAATTGGGAATATCATAGGAAGATGCGATAAACATCAGGTTTATCCTATTGCTGAAGGTATGGGCCATGGCGGCCAGAACGGCCCCAAAGAAACTGTCCAGCCACAACTCCCGCTCATCACACAAATGACGGATATTGGTATAAACCGGAATCAATTGCGTGTCTGCATCCCTTGTAATCTTTGAAATTGCCTCCATGGCCCGATCAAACACATGGTACTTGCTTCCCCGCTCAACCACACCGCCGATATCAAAACCGTGAAGAAAAAAACTGTCTCGGACATACCCGGGATGGGCCTTGGGGTAATGAAGCCGGTTTAACCGAAGGGCGGCAAGGGAATCCATGCCGCCGGACATAACCATACCGGCCCTGGGAGGGCTCAAAATTGGTATATTCCCCCGGGGGTTTGCCTCGATCTCGATGGGGGAATACCGGCGGCCGTTTGGCCCTTTTGTCCAGTGGGACAAAATATTCATGGCAACCCCTATCCCTTCCTTGAGAAAGGGACAAATCTTTTGATCCATAAAAATCCTTCGTTCGCCCAGATGAAGACCAGGCAAAAGGCACCCCACTAAGAATGCATCCGGGTTGGCCCCAAACCCTTGGGCAAAGGCAAGGGGGGTTTTTATATATACGGTTTGTTCAGGCCGACTGCAGTCTTCAAAGATCACCCGGGCTGAGGCTGTTACAAAGTCAGAATCGCGAGTCAAATTAAAATCTAAAATTTTCATTGGCTTTTCTTTTCTCTTTTTTTCTTATTTTTTATTTTGATTGGGCCATTGGGTGGTACTTTTTATCTCGCAATTTTTTTATTCAGGGTGACAACGGTCACATACTCAATAATCTCCTGGGCGATATCTCGCCCGGTTGCTGCCTCCAATCCCCTGAAACCTGGAGAATAATTCACTTCAACCACAAGGGGCCGCCCCCCTTTTTCAACAATCATGTCCACCCCGGCGATTTCAAGACGACAGGCCCTGACGGCTTCAACGGCCAGGTCAACCCATTCCTTTGGCGGATCAATGGCAGTTGCACGGCCATTTTGATGGATATTGGCCCGAAAATCCCCGGGCAAGGGCGCAAGGACCATGGCCCCGGCCAACCGGCCACCGACCACCAACAGCCGGACATCCTGGCGGTCTTTCGGAGGGATGAATTTTTGCACCAGCATCCCCTTCAACGCATTGAGATGGGCATCAAGAAATGATGCTGCCTGGGTCCGGGTTTCAATCTTGACCACCCCGTCTCCGCCCATGCCGTCCACCTGTTTGGCAATAACGGGAAACCCACCCAGATGATCGACGGCTTTAAAAAAACAAGCGGCCCTGGTAATAAAACAGGTATCGGGAACTTTAATCCCAGCACCGCCCAGGGTCTGGAGGGTTATATACTGATTTTTCGCAATGGTCACCCCCTCGATGCCATTGACCAGGGGAATTTTCATTTTCACAAAATGGCGGAGCAAGACAAAGCCGTATTCCCCCATGGGCGATCCCTGCCGGGGCAAAACCACATGGGGAACTAAGCCCGGAAGGTCCATGGAAAAATTAGCCGACTGAGCAAACCCTTTGTCCCCCATGTCCATGGTACAGATAAGCGCATAGGGATTAATAAGCTGGATCTTATGACCCGAATGGATTGCAGCTTCAATAAACCGTTTGTTGGGATGAAAATCAACGCCATTGACACTCATTATTCCGATGATCAATTTCCTTGTCCCCTGCCCTTGTCCACGGATTTGTCCACGGATTTGTCCACGGATTTGTCCACGGATTTGTCCACGGATTTGTCCACTGGGTTGTCAATCATCTCTTCTGGCATCCATACCCCCATTTCCTTTTTTAGTTTTTCACTAAAATAGGTCAAAATTTTCTTTGTATTGTTCCGAAGCGCAATTTTCTGGGTGGCCAGATTTTCCTCGCTGATAATGGAAAAAACCTTGTAATCTTTTGCCCTTTGGGTAAGCCCTTCCAATAATTTAGCCCCCACCCCCATGGAACGATACTCCGGCCTTACCGAGGTATATCCCCTTTCCACAAAATTAGAAAAATCACCCCCTGTTATCTTGTTAAGCCGTTGTATAAAGACGGCTCTGGGGTGTTTTAAACTGGAATTTCCAATGATCACCCCGTTTTCCATGGCATACCCGATCTTATGGGCCCTCTCAAGATTGGACCTGACATGGGTGGTGTCCACGGAGCCCCCGGCTTCCACCATTTTACAAATTTCATCCAAAACCCCCGGGGGAAGGTCTGATGGGGATTGATAAAAAAACTGCATCTGGGTGCCAAGGCAAATAACCCCATGATTTGTCATGTCAACCCGGATCCCCCCCAATGACTTCCGGCTAAATTGACCCAGGTACACCAACAGCCAGCTGGTATCCCCGAGAACTTTCCAAAAGGGGATCCCCGGCAAGGGCTGAACCCCAGCATAGTCCATGAGCCCATGGGGCATTGCCGGATTGAACGAACTGCCTTGATTCAAACGTTGGTCAGTATCTTGATTTACAGCACAATTTGGATCTTGGAAGGAATGAACAATGTTGGGATTGTTTACAATAAATTTTGCCTGGCTGTTTCCCCTGAACAGATCCGGCCATGACACATGATTCCAAATGCCTTGTTTGGATGTTTTCCACAATGTTTTTTCACATATGTTGGTGCTGTTTGTTTCTCCTTCCCAGAGGATCAGTCTAAGCCCGGCTGAAAAAAGATCAGACAATTTATTTTCATCTTCCGGAAAGGCTTCCCCCATCCGGACCTGCATACTAAAAAATACAGTGGACTGTTTTATTGAAAACCAGTGGGCAAGATGCAGGTACATCCCTTTCCGGGAAACTGCGTCTTTTGTTCCCTGGATTTTAGAGGTCACGTATTCCCCTGCCCCGGCAACAAACACAAACCCCTGGACCCCCAGGGAGCGGACTTGATTTTCCAAAAAATCTGCGAGTAAAAAAGAATCTTTGAAAAAAAACGGATCAACCAGAACCACCCGTTCAGGGGTCAGGTATGGGTCCAGGGAAAGCCCGTCAAAATCCGGCAAACTATTGTACGGATCAATCTTTGCACCATGGGTCTGGTTGAAATAATCGATCAATGAGACAATGCTCCTTTTGCCCTGATTCCAGATGAGATGGTCAAAGTATTGGGAATCTAACCGCTCCAATCTGATGGTTGCCATTGCCAGGACCCCGACCCCGGGATATCGGGATTTAATGTAAGCGGCCATTGTCTTCGCGGCAACCGCTTGATCCTGGGAAGAAATAAAAAAGATTACGGTTCCGGGATCGTGCTGAAAAATTTTTCTTGCAAGACCTTGTTCACACAACGGGACAAAGGGGTTCGAATCTGCCTCCCCCTTCAAACCAGCCAAAGGATCGTGGGAAATCAGGGTCAGACAGGTGTTAATTTTATCTTTACACCCTATAAAAAAAGGGAGGTCATAAAATTCTTTCCCTGCAAGTTTATCGATATCCCCAGGGGTTTCACAGACCGATTCATCCCTGTTTTTTAAAAGATATTCCCGGTAAAAATCAAGGTTTGCATCATAATGACAGGGATTAAGCCCGCAACCAGACAGACTTCCTGCCACTACGACAGCATCCCAACAAGGATATACCGGGCTTGCCGCCGGTGGATGAATCAATAAAACAGTCGGTGATATCATAGGCACCAATAGACTTTAAAAGTTAATACCTTATTTACGGAAGTGATACCGCCACCCCTTATCACGCATACATCTACGGGCATGGTCGATTTCCTCGCCTTCTCTGTAATCTTGCAATCTTTCCATTGAATAGGCCCTGGCCTTTTTTTCACAGTCCCTCTGGTCTTCATAAAATTGGGCCTTTGATTTTTCCGGGTGCTCGGCTACATATTGGTAGCAGCCGCTTAGGCACAAGAACAAGACACCCATCAATCCTAAAAACACTATCTTTTTCATCTTTTTGCACTCCTGGCTATTCTTTTATTTTACTTGTTCCTTGATCACAACCGATATTTTTTTTCGGATCAATTTTCCCTGGTCCAGAATGGATAGAACAATGCTGTTTTCCCCGGGTGGGAGTTTACCGCCATAAAGCCCTGGTTTGTCCTTGCCCGCAGAATAGTCTTTCCTTTCAGCCATGGCAATTTTTGCGATGGGAAACAGCTGCCTTGAAAACCGGGTTCTTGGGAGAATAACCTCATTGGGAATACGCTTTTCTCGCACCTGGGCCGGTTCAATCCCCTTAAACACAAACCCGCCCCGATTTTTTTCATCATGGATATACAGGGTCTTATTCCAGTCGATCTCAATGGAATCATCTGATTTATTTTCAATTTCCAGCAGAAAGGATGAAAAATAACCGGCATCTTCCCTGGCAGGCGCAAAGCTGGCAGTAAAGGCCTGGGTTTCAATCATCCTTGATACCGGATTACTGGCATATTCATAGACAACAGCCGAACATCCAAAACCGGCTATCATCATGGTGACAATAATCCCTATGGCAAACCTGGCAACTCTATATCTCATGGCATTCCTCTTTCTTTAAATCAGCGGTTGGATTGATAACGCACGATACCACTATTTGTATTCAAAGTTTAAAATGAAGTCAAGGCCAAGGAACTAAATTCCACATGCGGTGGTTATGTTTGCCAAGACATGTCATTTGCTGGTATTGTTCAAAATCCATACATATGATTTTGATTTGCTTATCCTATAGATAATTTTAACTGGACCCCTGGTCCAAAAAAAGGTATAGTCTCAAGCTAACATACAGACTAATTGTCAGACTGCCATAAAAAAACAAATAAATATTGACAAATTTAAGAAATGATTATAAAATTAAGAGTTTTTTGAAATTGCAAAAAGTATTGAAATAATTAAGGAGAGTTTAACATGTACGCAGTTATCAGAACCGGAGGAAAGCAATACAAGGTTCATGAAGAACAGATTCTAAAAGTTGAAAAACTTGAAGGTTCTGAAGGTTCTCAGATTGAATTCGATGATGTCCTCATGTATTCAGACGGTGAAATGGTTACCCTTGGAACCCCCAAGCTTGAAAATGCCATCGTAAAGGCACACATCGTTGAGCAGGGACGGGGTAAAAAACAACTGGTTTTCAAGTATAAACGCCGGAAAGGCTATCGGAAGATGCAAGGCCATAAACAGCATTATACAGAAATTAAAATCGAATCTATTTCAGCCTAGGAAGAGAGGATAAGATGTCACATAAAAAAGCAGCAGGTAGTACCAAAAACGGCCGGGACTCAAATGCCCAGCGCAGAGGCGTTAAAAAATTCGGCGGACAAATGATTTCAGCCGGGACGATTATTGTAAGACAGGTTGGCACTAAAATCCATCCGGGTAACAATGTGGGGATGGGCAAAGACTATACCCTGTTTGCTAAAATGGACGGTGTGGTGACCTTTGAACGAAAAGGTCGCGACAAGAAAAAAGTCAGCGTTTATGTAGCGTGAAATTTGTAGACGAAGCAATCATTACCGTCACTTCTGGTAAAGGTGGCCCCGGCTGCATGAGTTTTAGAAGGGAACGCTACATTGAGTTTGGAGGTCCTGACGGCGGTGATGGTGGTAATGGCGGCAATGTAATTCTTAGAGTGGACCCGGGACAACGGACGCTCTATGATTATCGCCGTCAAAAATTATTCCATGCCAAGAACGGGGCTCCCGGACTTGGCAAGCAAAAGCATGGCGGAAACGGAAATCATACATATTTAGATCTTCCTCCCGGTACCCTGGTTTCCGATGCAGACACCCTTGAGCCCATTGTTGATCTGACCCTTGAACATGCGGAATACATTATCGCCGAAGGTGGCCGGGGCGGCCAGGGAAACAAGCGGTTTGCTTCCGCCACGAACCGGGCGCCCAGGTTTTCCCAACCGGGAATTCCCGGAATCGAAAGAAGATTGAAACTGGAATTAAAGCTTCTGGCGGATGTGGGTATTGTGGGGCTTCCCAATGCAGGCAAATCCACCCTGATCTCCTCCATGTCCTCTGCCAGACCCAAAATTGCAGATTACCCGTTTACTACCCTTACCCCGACACTGGGCATGGTAGAAGCCCCTTTTGGGGAACCCTTTGCCGTGGCAGACATCCCCGGGCTCATTGAAGGTGCCCATGAGGGCATCGGCCTTGGCATCAAATTCTTAAAGCATATTGAACGGACCGGAATTTTAATTCATCTCATTGATGTGGGAGAAATTGACCCGGAAAATCCCCTTGAAGCCTTTAACCTGATCAACAAAGAGCTGACCATGTACAGCAAAAAATTGGCCCAAAAAGCCCAGATTGTGGTACTCAACAAGATGGATCTTACCGGCGTCGAAAATCGGGTGGACAGTTTTAAGGTAGCCCTGCCGAATCTTCAGGTTCTTACCATTTCAGCAGTTACCGGAAAGGGTGTAAAATCATTGGTCAAACTGCTCGCCTCCAAACTTCAAAAAGAGTAAATCATGGCAGGACTTTTTGGAGGGACCTTCAATCCACTTCATAATGGTCATATTGGTATTATTAAATATGTGAAGCAGGCCCTTCACCTTCAAAAAATATTTTTATTCCCCTCTGCCACGCCCCCGCACAAATCAAGAACCGATCTGGCACCGGCCCGGGATCGGATGGAGATGGTACGGGGTTGGGCAAAAGACCGGGAAGGATTTTATGCCTCTGATATCGAATTGAGAAGAAAAGGCCCATCCTTTACCATTGATACCATTAATGCCTTTAAGCAGACCACCCTTAAAGGAAACCATGATCCTATGCTTCATTTTTCCCTTTTAATGGGGTCAGATGCATTTTTTGATATCATTACCTGGAAAAAACAGGCGCTGATTTTCCAAGCAATTCCTATTATTGTCATGCTCAGGGGAGACCAAACCGGGATAGATGCCATTGCATCCTTTATTGACGAACACATTTCAAAAGGGTACAAATTAGATAACGGTCAGACCCAGTTTACCCATGAACACCTACAGCCGGTCCGTATTTGCAATGTCCCGAAAATCGACATTTCTTCAACCATGATACGGGCACGGGTAAAAAAGAACCAGTCCATCAACGGACTTGTCCCGGCAAATGTCGAGAACATTATCAAACAAAAGGATTTATATAAATGACACCCCCCATGGACCCGACAGAAGAATACACCCCCTATTTCACCCCTATTTTCGAACGTAAGGCCAAATCCATCACCGCAATTGATGTCCGTAAAATGACCTCCTATACCGACATGATCGTTATTGTTGAAGGCGGATCAGGGCGACAAGTGACCTCCATCGCCGAACATATCATCAAGGCCTTGAAAAAAGAAGAAATCAAGGTGTTGGGTATGGAAGGGATCAAGGAAGGAGAATGGGCACTATTGGATTACGGCCATATCATCATCCATGTATTTGAGTCCAAAGCAAAAGATTTTTACGACTTGGAAGGGCTGTGGAGCGATGCCCCGAGAATTGATCTATCCCGGTTCGGCTCTATCCTTGATCCAAATGATGCCGGAGACGATAATGATGCCGGAGACAACGAAGATGACGACGACTAAAAACAGCCCGGTCAATATTCTGATGATCCTGGATGGGTGGGGGATTAGCCCCACAAGACAAGGGAATGCCTTTGCCCAGGCAAGCACTCCTTTCCTGGACACGCTTCTTAGAACCTTTCCCAACAGCCGGCTCGCCTGTTCCGGCAATGCCGTGGGTCTGCCCCAGAGTACCATGGGCAATTCAGAAGTTGGACACATGAACATGGGAGCAGGGCGCAAGGTATTCCAGGATTTTGTCCGGATCAATACCGCCATACAAGACAAAAGTTTTTTTGATAACTCGCAACTTAAAAACGCCATGGAAACTGCCAGGGAAAAAAATAAGAGGTTGCATCTTCTGGGCCTTTTGTCCGACGGCGGGGTTCACAGCCATATTTCCCATCTGTTTGCCCTCATTGACATGGCAAAGCTAAACGGGATTAAAAATCTTTATATCCATCCCATCCTTGATGGCAGGGACACCTCCCCCAAAAGCGGCATCACCTATATCAAACAGCTCCAGGCCCACCTTGACGCTGTGGGAATAGGAGAGATCTCAAGTATTTGCGGCCGTTATTGGGCCATGGACCGGGATACCCGATGGGACCGGGTGGAACGAGCCTATTGTCTTTATACCGCAGGGGAAGGCAAACAGGCAAAGGACCCCATCCAAGCGATCCAGGATGCCTATGATGCCAAAGAGACCGATGAATTTATAAAGCCTGTTTTTTTTCAAAACGTTGCCAACGACAGCAAAGGCCAAGAAAAGGAAGGTATCATCCAGGATGGAGATGCTCTGATTTTTTTCAATTTCAGGTCGGATCGGGCCAAGGAAATCACCCGGGCCTTTATTGAAGATAAATTTGACGGATTTAAACGGCAGCAACACCCAGCCCTGTCCTCTTTTGTGACCATGACCCGGTATGACCAGACCTTTCATCTTCCAACCGCCTTTGCCCCTGAGCATTTGGCCAATGTTTTCGGAGAAGTGTTAAGCCGTCAGGGAATTCACCAGCTCAGGATTGCCGAAACAGAAAAATATGCCCATGTCACCTATTTTTTCAATGGAGGAAATGAGGCGGTTTTTGAAGATGAACAGCGGATCATGATCCCTTCCCCCAGGGAGGTTGCCACCTATGACCTAAAACCTGCCATGTCTGCCAATGAAATAACCGAAACCGTGTGTGAACAAATCCGATCCAAAAAGTTTGAATTCATTGTATTAAATTTTGCCAACATGGACATGGTGGGTCATACCGGCATTTTAGATGCTGCCATACAGGCCTGTGAGACCGTGGACAGGTGTGTACAAAAAGTAGTAGAAGCCATATGGGAAACCAATGGTACCGCCTTTATCACAGCGGACCATGGAAATTGTGAACAGATGATTGCCGAGAATGGATCCCCCCATACCGCCCATACCCTGAACCCAGTCCCTTTTATTCTGGCAGGGGAAAGGTTCAAAGGGACCCCGGTTCTAAACGGAATTTTGGGCGATATTTCCCCCACGATCCTCAAAGCCCTCGGCATCCCCCAACCAGCACAAATGACAGGAACCTCTTTAATATAAGCGAAAATTTTTATGTTTGAACCCATCAGAGACTTTATTACCGGACGAGAAATTGACAATGTGGGGTCTGAAGCCAGCCGCCAGATCTTTGAAAAATTTTTAGTAGAAACAAAAGGATTCAGTAAACAAGAAATTTACGTGGATGAATCCCTTATCGTTCAGTTCAAGGGAGAAGACTATGTCTCTGTCATTGACCTGATTGTCTACTGTAAGACCAGACCTTTTATGGCAGTCACCTGTGTGGCAGGTTCCATTGGATCCTATGAACGCGAAATACTGTCCGGGGCCCGGCTGGTATATGAATTCCAGGTTCCCTTTGCCGTTTCCACCGATGCCAGAGATGCTGTTATCATGGATACGGTTTCCGGAAAAACCATCGGCAAGGGGCTTGATGCGATCCCCTCCAGGGAAGCGGCCGAACGCCGCCTGGCATCCATTCAAGATATTATTTATGCCCCTGAAAAAAGAAAACTGGAAATGATCATCTACCGTTCCTTTAATATGGAGAAAATCAATAGATAGCAATTAAAACCAGATAGCAATTAAAATCAGATATTGTAATCGTTGACAATAAAAAAAGCGAGGGCAATAAAAAAAACCAAGGCAATAAAAAGAAGATTTTTCTTCTCCCCTTGCCCTGTTTTTTTTGTTTCCGATTTATATTTGTTTTAAAGCTGTTGTCTCTATCCCTAAGCCTCTATGCCCGTGGAACTTCTTTGTTGCAATGTTTACAAACGGTGGCCCGCTTCTTAATAATCTCCGCACAATAGGGACACTCCCTTGTGTAATGCCGCTCATGGAGCTGCTCAATGGCTTTTTGTACCCCTGCCACAAGAACCGGTGTGGGGAACTTATGGTTGATCAGATGCTCTGCTGCCTCTGAATCCCCTAGTTCACCTACCATCTCTGCGGCCTTAAGCCTGGCCTTGGGCGGAATTTTGGGGTCCAGCAGAACCTTTAAAATTTCATCCCAGTCCTTTGACATATAATAATCGGTCAATAGGGAAAAGGTCTGTTTGGCCAACTCTCTCTTGGCTTCCTGCTCAATGAGAACGGCATCATCCAGGATTTGTCCCGTTGCACCCACGGGGCTGAATACGGGCATATATTCAAAATTTTTCTGACCCGGCTCATTAATACACCGATAGGATGCCGTCTGTTCCATGGCCTCCTGAAGGTGATCCCAGCCCTTCTTGTAGGAGGGACACTCATCATTAAAACAGATGAACAGATAGGGAGTCCCCCAGCCCAGCCCATCGGAAACTGCATGCTGGGGAACTTCCCAAAGGGTCATTTCCCGATCACAATGGGGACAATGGGGTTTGTCCATTTTTATATATTTTTCTAACAGTTCTTCTTTTGTTTCAAACGCCATTATTCTTATCTCCTGCCATTATTCTTATCTCCTATTTGGTAGTCTGCATATTTTCAGACACCCAAAATAAGCATAAGCCTTGTCTTGTCAAGATCATTCAATAACGGCAAGAACCTCACCCTTGGCTACAGAATCGCCGCTGTTATAATTGATTGCAACCACCACACCGCTGGCAGGAGCCGGCAGGGCATTTTCCATTTTCATGGCTTCAATCACCACAACGGTTTCCCCTTCATTGACCGCATCACCGACATTTTTTTCATACTTGATGATCATACCGGGCATGGGAGCCGTCACCGGGGTTCCCGATGCAGCAGCTGGTTTGGGGGTCGGTTTGGGAGCGGGAGTTGCCGGAGCCGCCGGTACCGGTGCAACTGAAGGCGCGGCAGGTGCCGGAGCGGCTGCGGCTGGTGCAGCAGGCGCGGAAGCGGCAGCAGCAGGTGCTGCGTAGGTGATAACGGGCGCTCCCCCGACTTCATCCACCCCCACCTCAAAGTATTCCCCTTCGACAAAGACATTAAATGTTCTGGCATATTCACTTTTTTCCGGGATGGTGTCGGCAGTTGTTCGTTCTACCAGCTGCCCTGCCTTTGCCTTTTTGAGCATTTCCGTCTGTTTTTCCACATCCTTCAGGGTAATGGGCTTGAGGTTTTCCGGTACTTCTTCCTTACCATATTTTTGCAGCAAATATTTTTTGCCGGTCACAGGAAACAGGGCGTAGAGGATGAGGTCCTCATCATCCATGGCCAGATCGCCGATCTGTTCTCTGGCTTTTTCAAGCTCCGGCTCCAGCACTTGTGCCGGACGGCAGGTAATGGGTGTCTCTCCCCTGTCATATCCCTTCAACGCTTTTTTCTGAACCACCGGATCAATGGGGACAGAGGTTTTACCATAGAGGCCGTAACACAGATCTTTTACCTGGGCCGTCACCATCTTGTACCGTTCTTCCTTGGTATCAAACAACACATTGTTGACCGTCTGGATTCCCACAATCTGGCTGGTGGGGGTAACCAGGGGGACCTGGCCCAATTCTTTTCTCACCCGGGGCAGCTCTTTATAGACCTCATCAATTTTATCCAGGGCATCCATCTCCCGCAACTGGTTTACCAGGTTTGACAGCATACCGCCAGGCGTCTGGTGGAGCAATACATTGATATCGATTATGGAGACCTTGGTATCATCCAGCAGATGTTTGTATTTGGGAAGCACCTCTTTTTCCAGGATGTTATTGATCTCTGCAAGGGCTTTGATATCAAATCCGGTGTCCCGATTGGTTCCCAGAAGTGACATGACAAGGGGCTCGATGGCGGCATGGGAGGTTCTATAGGCATAGGGGGTCATGCAGGTGTCGATGATATCGACCCCGGCCTCAATGGCCTTGAGATGGGCCATGGGGGACATGCCCGAGGTAAAATGGCTGTGGAGGTGAATCAGGGGTTTGACATTGGCCTTTAATGCCTTGACCAGTTCATAGGCATCATAGGGGGACATGAGACCTGCCATGTCTTTGATGCAGATACTGTCAGCCCCCATGTCCTCAAGGTCCTTGGCTTTTTGAATATAATAGTCCAGATTGTAGACCTCTCCCCCCAGGCGGGCTTCGGTCAGGGTATAGCAGATGCACCCTTGAAAATGGGCACCACATTCTTTTATCACCGGCACCACGGTTTCAAAATTCCGATAATCATTCAGGGCATCAAAGGTTCTGAAAATTTCCAGCCCGTTGTCAACGGTCTTTTTCACAAACAGCTTGGCCACATCATCGGCATAGTTTCGATAGCCGACAAGATTCTGACCCCGCAGCAGCATGGAAAAGGGGGTTTTCTTAAAATAACGTTTCAAGGTCCTCAGCCGCTCCCAGGGGTCTTCACCCAAAAACCTGTGCATGGTGTCAAAGGTGGCGCCACCCCAGACCTCAACGGCCCAAAAACCGATCTCATCCATTTTTTCCGCAACGGGAATCATGTCTTCTGTTCTGCCCCGGGTAGCAAAAAGAGACTGATGACCATCCCGAAGGGACAGGTCCTGAACTTTTACCGGATTTGCGGCTGCAGGCCTGTCCTTGTCATAGTGCATTGGGGCCATTTTGACTTGATTATGATCACTCATTTGATTTTCTCCTGAAAAATATCACTATTATTTAAATAATTATCTTTGTTCTGGTGGCAGCTTTTATTAAAAAAGCTTTTGTTAAAGCAACCCTATTTAAACATTCGCAGCTGCATCATGGTGCCGGCCTGCATCAATGCCTGGCGACCGTTCATCCCCCATATATTCATCTGGGGAGCAGGTCCTGCCGGGAGTCTCTCCTGGGGAACCCCTTCGACGGATGCCAAATTCTGACCCGCAGCAGCTTCACCGGTTTTTATAAAAGTGGTGACAGCCGCCATGGCAGCTGCTAATTTTTTCTTATCCATTCTTTATTCCCCTTTCCTTATACCGGAATATTACCATGTTTTTTAGCCGGCCGCATTTCCCTTTTTGTGGCCATGGCCTCCAGGGCATCAATGAGCCGGGGCCTTGTTTCCGACGGCACAATCACGGCATCCACATAGCCTCTTGCCGCCGCACAATAGGGATTTGAAAACTGCTCATTGTATTCGTCAATTTTCTGAGTCCGTTTGGCAACGGGATCATCGGCTCCCTTGATTTCTCTGGCATGGATGATATTGGCCGCCCCTTCAGCGCCCATGACAGCAATTTGGGCCGTGGGCCATGCAAAGACCATGTCTGCCCCCAGGTGCTGTGAACACATGGCAAGATAGGATCCCCCGTAGTCCTTGCGGGTTATCAGCAATAATTTGGGAACCGTGGCTTCTGAATAGCACCAGAGCAGTTTGGCCCCATGGCGAATAATCCCCCCCCATTCCTGGTCGCTACCGGGCAGATATCCGGGCACATCGGCAATGGTGAGCATGGGAATATTAAAGCTGTCACAAAACCGTATAAACCGGGTGGCCTTGTCCGATGCGTTTATGTCCAGGCACCCGGCCATGAAATTTGGCTGGTTGGCAATGATACCGATGGGGCGACCATTGAGCCTGGCAAAACAGATCACAATATTTTTGGCAAAATATTGGTGGGGCTCAAAATATTCTCCCTCATCCACAATGGAGGTGATGACATCCTTTATATCATAGGACCGATTTGGATTGTCTGGAATGATGGTGTCAAGGGACGCGTCTCTGCGATTGGGATCATCGGTTGGAATCGTCATTGGCGGATCTTCCATATTATTGGAAGGCAGATAGGACAGCATTTTTCTGATATTTAAAATGCAGTCTTCGTCGGATTCGCAGGCAAACTGGGCCACACCGGAGCGTTCATTGTGGGTCATGGCCCCGCCCAACGCTTCAAAGGAGATCTCTTCTCCGGTAACCGCCTTGATCACATTGGGGCCTGTGATAAACATATAGCTGGATTCTTTGACCATGAAAATAAAATCGGTCATGGCAGGAGAATAAACCGCCCCGCCAGCGGTGGGTCCCATGATGGCAGAAATTTGTGGGATCACCCCGGAAGCCGCGGAATTGCGGAAAAAGATTTCCCCATACCCGGACAGGGCATCGATCCCTTCCTGGATTCTGGCGCCTCCCGAATCATTCATCCCGATGATGGGAGACCCGGTTTTCAAGGCCAGGTCCATCACCTTACAGATTTTTTTGGCCTGCATCTCTCCCAGGGAACCGGCCCTGGCCGTAAAATCCTGGGCATAGGCGAAAACGATTCGGCCATCCACCCGTCCGTGGCCGGTGATCACCCCATCGGCAGGAATCTGCTTTTCTTGCATCCCAAAATTGGTGCACCGGTGGGTGACAAACATATCCACTTCCCTGAAGCTGCCCGGATCAAACAGGAGGTCAAGCCGTTCCCTGGCATTGAGTTTTCCATTTTCCCGGCGTTTGGCCAAGGCCTTTTCGCCTCCCATTTCGAGGATAATTTTTTCTTTTAACTTAAGTTCCTGGATCTTATCTGCTGTAGCTCCCATAGATTCATCCCTTCCTTTATATTTAAGCTGTTCTTTTGTTTTTTTTGGGCTATATTTTTTCTGGCGCTATTTCCGATAAGCTGAACCGCCACGCACAAAACCAGTCATCTGGATGGTCGTCGGGCGGACAACCGATGCACTGGGTTTTAATTCTTGGATCCATGGCACTTGCAAAATAGGCATACTCCACCAGGCCTGCAGATTTACACGGATAGTCATCTAAATTTTTCTTTGCTCTTGCCGTCTGGACCCGGCATTTATTCATCTGAAATACAAAACTTTTGGGTCCCTCGTCAACAATTGATTGCGTATTTATGACCGAGTACATCCTGAAATTCAAGGCCTTTTTCAATCCAGCAAGCCCCGGGGCATGGCCCAGGTTTAAAAATTTCTTAATGGCATGGGCTTCATAGGGGGAGAACTTTGCCCAGCAGGAATCATTACACCGTTTGGCATCATTCATCCCATGTTCAAACTCCACTGCCTGGAACCAGACCCCGTCATTGACAAGCCAATTTTTCCCCACTGCCGCCATCAAGCGGTCCATGGCATCCTCGTCAAGGTTCAATAACGCCTTGGGCACACCGTTTTCTATTTCAAAACCCAATTCCCTTGACAGACGTTTCATTCCGATTCCCACACTATTCTTGGTTGCCTTATCCAAAACACACAGGGCTTTTTCCATGCCCATCTGGTGCTGGACCTCTGAAAACCAAAGCCCATAATGAACCACTATTCGGGTAAACATGTCAACTACAAAATTTGCTTTTTCTTCTTTACTGAGAGATAAATGATTACTGGTATCGGTCATGGGGTAAACTCCTTTATATAATGGCACGGCATGCCCTTATTGATGCTTGGGTCAAGCCTAATAAATCAGTACATCTCTTGTCAAGTAACTTAAGTAAGATCCATGGCGATTCTTATTTTATTTTAACCCGGGAGCAGGCCCAGAGGATAAAACAGCAGCCTTTATCATTGCTTTTAAAAATAATAGACGTTAATATATGAACATCGTGATTTTCTTACATTTTTATCATCAATGCAAGGTTAATCTGGTATGTTAACAAAAAGACAATTTACTAGTCAGATAATGCCATGGGCCGGTTCTGCCATTTGTATATTTTTTACCACCCTGTGCCAAAACTGTATTTTAAAGGATAATAAATGATGTCGGGGTATCAACACAGGGTACTGGTTGTTGAGGATGAAGCCCTGATCGGCAAAGCCATTGGCCGCCTTCTTGAAATAGAAAAACTTGAATCCGTATATGTCGACAGTGGTGAATCCGCCTTGGAGAGTCTTAAAACAGCGGACCAGCCCTTTTCTCTGATTATCTCAGATCAACGAATGCCTGGCATGCCAGGCACCCAATTCCTTGAACATGCCAAGCGAATTAATCCAGAAACCATCCGGTTTCTGATAACTGGGCATTCAGACATGCAGACCATTATCAATGCTGTTAATAAAGGCGCTGTCCAGCGGTATATCTCAAAACCCTGGAAAGACGACGAAATGCTCCAGGCCATTCAATATGGTATCAGGCAATATGAACGGTTTCTGGAAGATAAGGCCCTTATCACCCTCGCAAAGAAACAAAATGCCAAGTTATATGAATTAAATTGTGATCTCATGGAAACGGCAACAACCCATGCCAAAAAATTGCTGGTCATTGACACTGAGATTGAAGCCATTGAAACACAACTCAAAGAATTGACCCCCCATACAAACTTGACCCCTTCCATGATCATGGAAGAGTTGCAGGCAATTGTCGCCCCCTTGGGTGAAAAGGGTCAGGGGATGCTCAACGATCTGTTCGCACAAACCATAACCGCATTGTTCAACGAGGTTAATGACCTGGCCCTGGTAAACGGATTTGAAATGCCTCCCCTTGATAAAAGGAGGGTTCCATGACGGATCCACCGAAACCCATCCCTTCGGCAAAACCCAAAATTCTCATCCTTGAAAGCAATGGGACAATCTGCGACCATGCCAGGACAATCCTTACCAGACAAGGCTGGGATGTCCATTGCGAAAATGTCTCAAAGACAGCCCTCCAGCGGTTGGAGGAATCCAAAAACACACCCTTCAACCTGTTTATCTCCAACTTCAAATTACCCAAGATGGAAGGAGATGACATACACAAACATGCAAAAGCAATTTCCCCCATGACCCAACGCATGCTCATGGTACCGGCAGACGAGCCGGACATGGTTATCCGGGCCATTAACAAGGGAGGTATTAATTCCTGCATTATTTATCCCTTCCAGGATGAAGATCTCATCAACCAGACAAAACATTGTCTGGCCCAATTTCAACGGGCCATGAAACGCCTGCAATTAAAACGAATCACCCGTCACCAGAACAAACAGCTGTTTCAAATTGCCCATAAAATGAAAAAAAAAGGCGAGACCTGCCAGAAACTCATTGATGGGAAAAAAACAAAAATCCTCATGCACCGCTCCAACCTGAGAAAAGCCCTCAAACTAAAGGATCAGAATATCACCCTTGGGGACCGAATAGGCCAAAACAAAAGCCCGGTGACCCCTGAATCTCTTGAAGGTGAATTTTTCATACTTTGCGATTATATCAAGGCCTTATTTAACAGCATCGCTTCAAAAACAAACCTTGATCCAGTTGTCCTTAATTTACAATCCCTTATTTTACCCCAAGACCAGACAACATTGCCGGGAAATAACGCCATCGCTGCTATCGCTACTGCCGATGCTGGAACCACTGCCCAGGCTGTCCCAGCGGATCTTATCCAAAAAATCTTAAAAACAGCCCTTACCTCAAAGCCAGAACCCGTAACTGGCGACTCTCTTAAAAAAATCAGCAAAGAGAAAGATGGGGAAGAAACCTCCTTAAATACATATTTTAAAATTGCAATCTCAAAGGATAAAACAACGGCATCCATTCAAAGGATCAAAGGGATGGACCTTCCGGATATGATAACCCTTCCAAGCCTTCAAAATTATATAGGCGACCAGGAAATCTGCTTTGGCATTATTGAAGATGAAGCCATCGAAGCCTGGATTTCAAATCTGGAAACAGGAGAGCAACCGTTTGTGGTGGCAAGGGGAAAAGCGCCTATTGCCAGTGAAGATGGCCACGTAAAATTTCACTTTGAAAACGATTTTATAAACCCCGGGAAATTACAGAGCGACGGCACCATCGATTTCAGAGATCGAGGCGCAATCCCCTATATTCATAAAGGCGACCTCCTTGCAGAAAAAACACCGGCAAAGGAAGGAAAAGAAGGAATGAACGTCTTTGGCAGCCCTATCCTTGTTGAAAAGGCCCTGGATCCGATTTTTATTTTTGGCAGCGGCACCGAAATCAAGGAAGAAAACGAGCTTGCCATATATGCAGCCATAGACGGTCAGCCCCATGTGGACGCCATGGGCAATATCACGGTCAATCCAGAATTGATGATAAAAGGCGATGTTGACTTTGAAACCGGCAACATTGATTTCAATGGAAATATCATTGTCAAGGGAATCGTCAAAGAAGGGTTCACGGTCAAAGGCATCAGTCTTACCGCCCAGGAAATAGAAGGCGCAACAATTGAATTGTCCGGTGATCTGTATATCTCTGCCGGTATCACAGAAACAACAATTACCTCGGTGGGCAATGTCCATGCAAAATTTATCAACCATTCAATTGTCGCAGGATTTGGCGACCTTATCATCCAACGAGAGATTATTGATTCAGACATCACCATCTCCGGTGCCTGCCAAAATCCTGCCGGGCATATCATTTCTTCAAAAATAATCGCAAAACAAGGGATTGACGCCGGCAAAATAGGAACGAGTTCATCCAAACCAGCCCTCTTAAAAATCGGTGTGGATGAACACATACAAAAACAGCTCCAAAAAATTGATGCCCGGCTGGAAAAAGCCTTGATTCTTTTGCAGGAAATAAGGGAAAAAATACAATCAATCGAAACCCAGGACCAGGGACTGTATGAGCAAATCACTCAACGAGCCCAGATCCAGGAAAAAGCCCAGAACGAAACCAAAGAAATCACACAGGCCATTCCATTTTTAAAAAAGGACAATGATGTGGCAGGCTTGCAGAAAGCCACCCTTCAGATAAAAAAATTATCTGAAACAGCAGAAACGGCAGAACAGGAATTAAATAAAATATTTGGAACCCAAGACCTCTATGCCAAACAAATAGAACAACTAAAAGAACAACTAAATCATATTGAACGACAAAACAAAACATATGTTCTTGAAAAAAAAGGTCTCAAAGAGTTTGCCGATAAAAACCCCCCTCTTCCCCGGCTCCTCATCAATGGAAAAATCACCCAGGACACCATTATCCAAGGCCCCAATTCCAGCATGACCCTGCGAGAGGATCTGTCCAGATCCCAGATTCAGGAAAAATCCATGATGGAAGACGGCCAATATTTCTATAAAATGAATGTCTCGGATTTATAAATTCTTCCCAACAAGGGATTCATACAGTCCCAGATAATACTGCCCCTCCTCGGTCCTCCCCCTTTTCAGACAGCCATTGCCGTAAATCCAACATTTTTTTTCTAGAACACTTGCCGCCATTAATTCTTGTTCCCTGGAAAGAGATCCGGATTGAATCAGCCCCACAATGGAAGCGATTCTATATTTATCCTGGGAATGATGGGCCGACAATTGATCCTCGTGTCCGCCGTGCTTTATGGTGCAGGGTTTGTCAATCAAAAAAATGGGAGTGTCTATTGCGATGCGAAGCCAGAGATCATAATCTTCACACACTGGAAAGTCTTCATTAAAGCCCCCCTTTAATTCAAACAGTTTTTTGCGGATCATCACGGCGGAGGGGCTCACCAAACACAGATAAAGAGAAGGCTCAAAAATCATACCCGATGGTTTTTGATGCTTGACCTTGGGATTGACCCGTCTGCCCCTGCGTATCCAGATTTCCTCTGTCTGACAGATAAGAGCGTCGGGATTCTGGTCAAAAAAATTGATTTGACAGGAAATTTTATCTCGTTCCCAGGCATCATCGGAATCCAGAAGCGCAATAAATTCACCATGACTTCGTTTAATCCCAAAATTGCGTGCAGCGCTCACCCCACGATTTTTCTGGACGAACACCTGGATCTGATTGCCATACCCTGCCAGAAGATCCGGGGTAGTGTCCGTGGATCCGTCATCAATGACAATAATTTCGATTTCATCATGGGTTTGTGCCAGGACCGAATCGATTGCCGTTTTTAAAGCCCAGGCCCGGTTGAATGTTGGGATGATTACACTGACAAGTTTTTTGTAAATTGACTCCATGGGACACCTTATACCATGCCCTTTTTATCTGGTAAATCCTTATTGTTTCTGGGGTAAGTGCTTTTTTTGTCTTGCTTTTTTTGAAGAAATACAAAATAATAAATTCCATTCATTTTAAATATCGGTAATCCTTGACAACCGAATTCAAATCACATAATGAAAGCCTTAAATTTGAGTAGGTTTATCTATTAAGAGGATATTATGGCAAAAGGCAAATCTGTCACACATGTAATTGACAAAGAATGGTGTAAAGGGTGTGGTATCTGTGTTCATTTCTGTCCCAAACAAGTCCTTGAACTTGACAGAAACGGAAAGGTGGATGCGGTACGACCGGAAGACTGCATAGCGTGCATGCTCTGCGAGCTCCGTTGCCCTGATTTAGCAATTCAAATCATAAAAGAGCAGGAAGGGGAAAATGACTCACAAGAATAACATCAGGTTTGTCCAGGGAAATGAAGCCTGTGTTGAGGGAGCGCTGTATGCCGGCCTCAATTTTTTTGCAGGATACCCCATCACCCCATCCACTGAAATCATGGAGCAGCTTGCAGCAAGGCTTCCAAAGCAGGGCGGAAAATTCATCCAGATGGAAGACGAAATCGCCTCCATGGGCGCCATCATCGGTGCCTCCCTTACGGGAAACAAAGTCATGACCGCCACCTCGGGGCCAGGGTTTTCCCTGAAACAAGAAGCTTTGGGCTATGCCTGCATGGCAGAGATCCCCTGTGTCATTGCCAATGTTCAAAGGGGCGGTCCCTCCACAGGCAACCCCACCCATGTGAGCCAGGGAGACGTAAACCAGGCCAGATGGGGAACCCATGGGGATCACGCCATCATCGCCCTTACCGCATCCAATCACCAGGATGTGTTTAAGATAACGGTGGAAGCCTTTAACCTGGCAGAAACTTACAGGACCCCGGTTGTTCTACTTTTGGATGAAGCCATCGGCCACATGCGCGAAAAGCTTGTCATTCCGGAACCAGGAGAGATACCCGTGGTGGACCGGTTACGAACCGCGGTTGGTAAAGATGTGGATTACCATCCCTATCTTCCCCGTGAGGACGGCCGGCTGCCCATGTCTGATTTTGGGGCGGAGCACCGGTACAATGTGACCGGCCTTTTCCATGACATGTGGGGTTTTCCCAACAACGACCCTGCCGTGGTCAACGGCCTTTTACACCATTTGGTGGATAAGATCGAAAACTCTGTCAATGACATTGCCATGTACAAGGAATATTTCTTGGATGATGCGGAATATGTCCTGGTTTCCTTTGGGTCTTCGGCACGCTCTGCCATTCACCTTGCCAAGAACAGACGGGCAAGGGGGGTGAAAATCGGAGTTCTGGAGCTTCAAACGCTTTGGCCATTTCCCACGGATATTGTCCGGGAAAAATGTGCCAATGCCAAGGCGGTCATCGTGGTTGAAATGAACATGGGCCAGGTGATCACCCAGGTTAAAAATGCTGTGGATAATCCCAACAATGTATTCCTGGCAAACCGGATTGACGGCCAATTGATATCACCCACCGATATCAAAACTGTCCTGAGAATGATTCAAGGCAAGGGGGTTTAAGATGAACGATACACCATTTGATTTTAAAGATTATGTAAGAGCTCGGTTTTTCCCCCATATGTGGTGTCCGGGTTGCGGCCATGGAATTGTACTGGGCTCGTTGCTTCGGGCAATCCATGAACTGGGGCTTTCCAAGAACGAAATAGTCATGACGTCAGGGATAGGATGCTCCTCAAGGATATCCGGGTATGTTGATTTCCATTCCCTGCACACCATCCACGGCAGGGCACTGACCTTTGCCACGGGTGTCAAGTTGTCCCGGCCCCACCTCAAGGCCATCGTGCCCATGGGAGACGGAGATGCACTGGCCATCGGCGGAAACCATTTTATCCATGCGGCCCGGCGGAACATCGACATCACGGCCATTGTCATGAACAACAGGATATACGGCATGACCGGCGGCCAGTTTTCGCCGCTTACAGGCCTTGGCAAAAAAGCCACCACCGCCCCCTATACTAACATTGACAACAGTTTTGATGTGGTTGAGCTTGCCAAAGGTGCAGGGGCCAGTTTTGTGGCCAGATCCACGGTGTTCCATGCCACGGAAGCCAAGAATATCCTTAAAAAAGCCATCATGCACAAGGGCTTTTCCGTTGTTGAAATTTTGACCCAGTGCCCCACCCATTATGGCAGAAAAAACAAGGAAGGGGATGCGGTCCAGATGATGGAAGGGTATAAAAATAATACCACCAAAATCGGATCCAAAAAACTGGAAAAAAATCCCAACCTGATACAGCGGGGTATCTTTGTTGAAGATACGGACAGGCCTGAATATTGTGAGGCATATGACCGCATCATCGAGACCGCAATGAAAGGAAACGCATAATGGAACGTTCAAGACTTGTTTTTTCAGGCTCAGGCGGACAGGGTGTGATTACGGCAGCCATTATTCTTGCCAAGGCGGCTGCTATTTTTGAAGGGAAAAATGCTGTCCAGTCCCAGAGTTACGGGGCAGCCGCAAGGGGGGGCTCCACCCGGAGCGATATACTTATTTCTGATGCGGAGATCAATTTTCCCAAGGTGAACCAGCCCAATATTCTGGTCTGCCTGACCCAGGAAAGCTATAATAAATTTTCCCCGATCCTTCGGCCGGGGGGGCTTTTATTGGTAGATTCAAAATATGTTACCATTGAAAAAAAGGTGGATGCACGACATATCTGCCTGCCCATGTATGAGACGGTCATGGAAAAAATCAAAAAACCCAT
The DNA here is from genome assembly GCF_055382125.1 of Desulfoconvexum algidum. Taxonomy (NCBI): domain Bacteria; kingdom Pseudomonadati; phylum Thermodesulfobacteriota; class Desulfobacteria; order Desulfobacterales; family Desulfobacteraceae; genus Desulfoconvexum; species Desulfoconvexum algidum. The sequence goes on from NZ_AP042394.1 coordinate 4,697,678, forward strand.
CGTCTTTAACATCTGTATGCTGGGTGCCCTCATTGGAATCTCCCAGCTGGTAAAACCTGACTCCATCCTCAAAGTTCTGGAAACCACCATTCCCAAGGACTTTATGACGATGAACAAACAAGCCCTGGAACTGGGGTTTCAAATGGGTGAAGCCGCAGCACTATAGGCCAGATACCAATCCCGGAAAACGCCTGGTGCAAAAGTTGTCACCAGGTGTTTTTTTATTTTAGGCTTTTTTTATTTTTTTTTGGGTGCTGCCGGGGCTTGCCCGGAGCCTGTTGTCGGGAACAAATCTTCGATATTGAGTCCCTTTATTTTTTTTAAACAGCCTTCCAAGGCATCCTGCTCGGAGCTGCCGGCCCCCTGATGTTCCGGCTTGGCAACAATATTCACCAGATTGGGAACAGCGATAAAGTCCCCGGCCAGATTCCCCTGGATTTTCTGATGAACATCAATATAAATCATCCGACCCTTTCGGATCAAATTGTACCGGGTAATCCGGGTTAAAATATCATTTACGTGAAGTTCCATAAGTCTTTCTCCTTTTTTTAAATTACACCTGCCACACTTCCCCTTTGTTTTCAACCTCTTTTTTTTAAAGGTTCCAGTTTTCCCCCCCCCAAAATAGCTGCAACCGGTCCTTAAGATTAGGACCCGGGGAGACAGAAAAATCTTTGAGAATTTGAACCAGCATTTTTTTCTTGACACCCTTCTGATGTCTGATGTATCACATATCAGATATCAGAAATACACACCCCGTTGCCGGTGAAGACTACAAATGATGCACCGACAACTTAATTCCAAAACGAAAATCATAAAAAAATGAGTATAAAAGGGGGGTCCCAATGCCCGATAAAGATAACTGGCTTGACTATGATGTTGAAGAGATGGTGGCAGGCGATAAAGATGCCCTGTGGCATCATTTAAAACCCCACAAATGTTTTGAAACCCAGGAACAGATGATTATTGTGGAAGGAAAGGGCCTTTTGGTCAAGGATATCCGGGGTCGGCAGTACCTGGATGCGACTTCGGGGGGTGTCTGGAGCGTCATGGTTGGCTACGGCCGGGACTCCATTGCCCAAGCTGTCTGTGACCAGCTCAAAAAGATGCCTTATTTTACCGGGGTGTTCGGCAATATCCCCGCCATTAAATTTGCCAAAAAACTTTTGGAAAAATTGCCCAACCACCACAAAGTTTATTTTTCCAATTCCGGCTCGGAAGCCAATGAGAAAGCCTTCAAAATTATTCGCCAGGCATCCCACATCGATCCTGCCAGAAAGGGTAAATACAAAATCATGTACCGGGACCGGGACTACCATGGTACCACCATCGGTGCCATGAGCGCCACGGGCCAGGCCCAGAGAAAAGAAAATTTCGGTCCCTTTGTGGAGGGGTTTGTGGAATTTCCCCATTGCACCTGCTATCGCTGTCCCTATGACAAGACCTATGGAAATTGTGACATCGAGTGTGCAAGAAAGGTGGAGGAGATTATCCTCAAAGAGGGAGCCCACACCATCGGCGGCATGATTGTAGAGCCCATCACAGCCGGCGGCGGAATCCTGATACCCGTCAAAGAGTATTATCCCATCCTCCAAAGAATTTGTAGAAAATATAATATCTGGATGATCATGGATGAGGTGGTCTGCGGATTTGGCAGGACCGGCACCTTCTGGGGCCACCAGCACTATGAGGTGGATCCTGAAATCATCACCATGGCCAAGGGTCTTGCCAGTTCCTATGGCGCCCTTTCCGCCACCGTGGTTAAACAAGAAGTATATGATGCTTTCTTAAACGACCCCAGTGACCCTGGGACCCGACTCAACTACTTTCGGGACATCTCCACTTACGGGGGATGCACAGCAGCCCTGACAGCTGCCCTTGAAAGCACACGAATCATTGAAGACGAAAACCTTCTGGACAACAGCGTGAAGGTTGGAGCGTATCTCAATGAACAACTTGAAAAACTGAGAAAATATGATATTGTGGGAGATGTCAGGGGAAAGGGACTTTTTGCCGGCATTGAGTTTGTAAGGGACAAAACCACCAAGGAACCCATTTCCGAAAATCAGATGGCGCAGCTCATGGGCAATGTGATGGCCCAAAACGTGATTGTTGGACGGACCAACTCAAGCTTTCACGGGCTCAACAACATCATGAACTTTGCCCCCTGCCTGATCATCACCAAAGAACAGGCAGATACCATTGTGGCAGCTGTGGCAACGGCCATTGAAAAAACATTTAAATAATAATTGTAACACCCTATTTAAATCAAGGAGACATCCCATGTTCGTAGGAATTTTAAAAGAAATAAAAGTACTAGAAAATAGAGTTTGCATGACACCTGCCGGTGTTATTGCCATGAAAAAAAACGGCCACGATGTTCTGGTTGAAAAAAATGCAGGAGCCGGAGCCGGTTTCCTTGATGCAGAGTATGTTGCGGCCGGTGCTGCCATGGCAGATACCCCAGCCCAGGTGTTTGAGAAATGCGACATGGTCATGCATGTAAAAGAACCCCAGCCATCTGAGTATGATTACATTCGTGAGGATCAGATTGTTTTCACCTACCTGCATCTGGCAGCCGATGAGCAGCAGACAAATGCTTTGATCAAAAGCAAATCCATTGACATTGCCTATGAAACCATTGAACGAGACAATGGTGCCCTTCCCCTGCTGGTTCCCATGAGTGAGGTGGCCGGTCGAATGGCCGCCCAGGAAGCAGCCAAATACCTGGAAATGCCCCAGGGAGGGATGGGTATTCTTCTGGGGGGTGTAACCGGGGTTGAACCTGCTACTATAGTGGTTATCGGAGGCGGTATCGTTGGGATTAACGCTGCCAAAATGGCCTGTGGCCTGGGGGCAAAAGTCTATATCCTGGATACCAACCTGGAACGGCTTGCCTACCTGGATGATGTCATGCCTGCCAACTGCTTTCCTCTCATGTCCAATGCAGCCGTTCTTGCCGAATTGGTCGCCAGGGCAGATGCTGTTATCGGTGCAGTTCTGGTAGCCGGTGCCAAGGCACCGAAGCTATTGACCCGTGAGATGCTTAAAACAATGAAAAAAGGGTCTGTAATTGTGGATGTTGCCATTGACCAGGGCGGATGTTTTGAAACCTCCAAAGCCACCACCCATGCAGACCCCACCTTTGAAGTAGATGGGGTTGTCCACTATTGTGTTGCCAACATGCCAGGTGCTGTTGCCAGAACTTCCACCGCAGCCCTGACCAATGCCACCCTTCCCTATGCCATTGAAATCGCCAACAAGGGGTGGAAACGAGCCATGCAGGAAAACAAGGAAATCAAACGGGGTGCCAATGTCATCAAAGGCCAGGTTACCTATAAAGCGGTTGCCGATGCCTTTGGCCTTGATTACACACCCATTGAAAATTTTCTTTAACCAACACCAAAAAATTACTGTGAACCTGATAGGTACACAGCAAATGCCAGCCCTGTGCCCCTAGGATATATCTAATATTCTAGGGGCATAATTTATTACCCCTATTCAACTCCCTTCCAATGCCCCATAGATCGTGTCATTGTAACCAATAAAAAAAGCCTTCTTTGTCTTTATGGCCGGTGCCCGAAGATTGCCGGACCGGCCCATGACAGCCTTTAAAATTTCTTCCTTGTGTGATTCCGGTTCAAGAGAAAGCAGCTTTTTCCCCTTTCCAATGAAGACCATCTGCCGGGTCTGTATCAATTCCCAGGCCATTTCACGGTCAATTTTTTCTTTTTTTGCATCCATCAACTCCAAGGGATGTATCCCCTTTTGCTCAAAATACATTTGGGCTTTTTTACAGGATACTCAGCCTTTGCGGATATAGGCCCATTCAATGTCCATGTAATTCTCCTTTTATCGGATAAGATTTAATCGGGAACAGGGGGTTTAACGTTTCTGCTTTCGTGCATGGAGGGTAAATGTTTTCACCATAAGTTCTCTAAACACCGATAGATAATCAAGAGTTTTCTGATTCATGGAATGGGCATTGCTATCCCAGCTCACAACAATCATGGAAATAATTTTTTGACCAACAAATACGGGAAAAACAGCAAGACCGAAGGCTTGCTCATTTTCCCCAAGATCCATATACCAGGAAGGAATCTTCTTTTTATATTTTTTTTCGCGGTTATCCTTAACAATAACGTCTCTATTTTTCAAAACCGCATGGTTAAATATATCCAGGCGGTTCTCGAGTTTAAATGAAAAGCGCTTAAGAAATTCCTGGGATTTATTTCCTTTGGCAAACCGTGCATCCATTGTCTGGGTCTCTTTTTTTTTAATGGCAATGCAGACCTGGGTAAAATAGAAACTTTCAAAAAGGGTTTCCACGATTTTGGTAAAAATCTCATGAATGCTGAGCTGGCTGTGCAGATTTTCTTGTATTTTTTTTAAGCCGGCAGTGAGGCTGTCCATATTTTTTACACTAGGAAATCTGGAAATCGCCTTGTCCTGGCCTGGATCGATATTTAGAAGGGCCGCATGTTTAATCATCTTGTCCCGGGAGGTTTTGGCCAGTTCCAACGCCTTTGACATGCCAATCGCCAAAACCCCTTTGTATTTGGCAGTAATCTCCATGATCTGGCCCATTGATTGATCCCGTGTGTCCATGGGGATATCGCAAATTTCTCTGGTAAAAGCGCAGGCGTACCGACGACGATCTCCCTCACTGATCTTGTCCCCTTTCACACTGAAATTTGTCACCGGTCGAATGGCATTGACAATGTTTTCCGGCAAATGGAGTTTTAACGCCACCAGTCTGCCAAGATCGCTATAGGACAGTCCCAGTATGGATTTTGACGCCGCCTGCAGGGAAAGCGTATCATCATCATCCATGACCACCTCAATCTGGATATATTTATCCGGGGCAAACAATGCCACTAGATACTCCCCCAAATCATAGATCATGGCGGAAATCTGGAGGGAATCTGCATCTTTAAATCCTCCTTCAAGGGCAATCTGCCTCGCCATGATACTCCTTTGAAGCCCTTTTAACGATTTATCTTTAAGAATTTTTGCATTGGCAAGGCCACTCATCATTTCATAAATCTTTAACCCGGCGGCGGCCGACCGGACTTCATCGGTACCCAGAATGATCATGGCCTCTGAAATGGTGGAGATCCCTTTACTAGAGAAATGCCGATAAAAAGACGCATTCACCAATTTGAGTACCTTTGATGTCAGCGCCATATCTTTTAATATCACGTTAGCGATATCCTGGGCCGAGGAATATTTCATGGTCAAAATTTTATTCACATTGCTGACCTGACGGGAAAAGGATAGAAACGAATCCTGGGCCACCATTTTTTTAAAAATAGAGGTTACAAAAAGAGAGTGATCAGATGCGTCGGACGGGGTTGCCGCCCAATCCCCTGCCCCGGTTTCCCGGCCAAGGCCCGGCAAGCAAATCGCATCCAATTCTATACCCCCATGGGGGGGAGCTGGTTGGTCCATTGGGACTCCATTCAAAAACAAGCTTGAAAATAGTGATGATTAACCCATATAATGCATTGGCTATCCTAAGCTTTTTAAATGTTATTTTCAATTCAATTTTGAAACAGGCAGGGACATGGTCCATAAAAAAAAGAATACAGAAAAGCTGGAAAACCGGATTTTACACCTAAAATCCAGTTTTTCCAACAATAATATTGTCCGGATGCGGGAGGCGCTGCGATATCTTAGCGGACCTAAGCTTGAGCTTTTCATAAACATTCCTTTTTATATCCATGTCAATCTCAAGGAATTCCCGGGATTCATTGATTCCGATACCATTGCCCATGGAATTTACAATTTTGAACAATCCGGTTTTTATAACGAAGTGCTTAAACAGCGCTTACTTAAGGGAAATGTCCTTCCTTGCCACCAGACAAAAGACCCTTGTGTGCAAGGATTTTATCACATCGGCAGCCTGGGTACCTTTACCCAGTCGGCAGGATCCGATTTCGACTATTGGGTCATCATTGACAAAAAAAAATTCTCTGAGCAACGATATTACAACCTTGAAAAAAAACTGGACCAGATCCTTAAATTCAGCAGAGAAACCTATGATCAGGAAGTTACTTTTTTTATCATGGACCAGGAAGACATAAAAAAAAATTGCTATGCCCGGTTTAACGACCCGGAAACCCTGACGGCCCCGAAAATATTTTTAAAAGAAGAATTCTATCGGACCTTTTTAATGATTGCCGGGAAAATCCCCTTCTGGACCATTCTGCCCAGCCAGTGCGATACGAAAACCTATGCCGCCCTTGTCAAAAACATCTCGTCCATCAGCAATTTATCCGATATTTCAAAGGGATTCATTGATCTGGGCCCCGTTGAAAAACCCGGGCCCCAGGATATGTTAAAAGGTCTTTTATGGCATGTCTGCAAGGCCCGGTTTGACCCTGTAAAGGCCTTGATAAAAGCATCCATGATTTTTTCAACGGATTTTGGTCAAGGGAATATAGGCCCTTTATGTGATGAAATAAAGGCAAGATATGCGGAAATAGGCATTGATGATTACCATGCAGACCCCTATAAAATGCTTTTTGACCGGATCATTAAATTTCACCAGGAACAGTATCCCAAGGGACTGAACCTGATCAAAAATGCTATCTTTTTCAGGCTGTGCGGATACCCAAAAGTTTGTGTACCGGAAATGGGGTCTCCCAAACGGCAACTGCTGGACTGGTATATCCGGAACTGGAATCTGAGCCCAGCCCAGGTCAGCAAGTTGCTCTCCTATACTCGCTGGGCAGAGCCGGAAAAATTGCTCCTTGAACGAACCATCATCAGCCGCTTGGCAGAGATGGCAAAGCAAGTTCAGCAAAAGTATCCCAACGAAACCGGGGAGGCAATCCCTGACCCGGAACAAAGAAACTTTAAAATTCTTATCCATAAAAACCAGGAAAGATTAAACAACGCCAACGGCAAGATTCTTGAGTGTTCCACCTATTTGAAACAGCAAAAATTGCAATTGTTTCTTCTCCAGCAAAAACGGTTCGGCGCCTGGCATCTGTCTGGTTGCCTGAACCTTGCGCCCCATCCCGAAAAACTCCATGAAGCCCCGTCTGTGTTGGGTCTCTTGGGATGGATTCTTGAGAACCAACTCTATGACAGGTCCCAAAGTGCAATGAAAATCGATGTTCCCCTGCACCTGTTTGAAAGCCATACCCACCCCGTGGATCCGGACAAATTATACCTGGCCCTTCAGCCTGTCAAACCCTTGTCCGATGATATTTTTGAATATTCCCCCTCCTGGTCGAAACTAATGATTTTGCTGGTATATTCGGAAAAAAAAGGAGAACACCCTTTGGAAAAGGCAGAATTTCTGGCCTTAAATACCTGGGGAGAATTGTTTTTGGATACATTGACCCTTGACACAAACAAAAACATAGGGGATAGATACGAGGATATCGCCGATAAAATTTATGAATATGGAGAAACCAATCTGCGGCACTATTTTTTCCAATTGGCAAAGAAACATGACCCGGAAGCTGTGTTTGAAATCAAACAACATCTTGCGGCCAAATCGGCTGTGCGCTATCGCCGTCACGGACAAGATAAAAACCGTCCTTTGCTGGACAGATTATAGGAAAAAAATATGCAAGACAAATCCATCCTGGTGGTCAGTGAAAATGAACGAGAAAGAACCGATCTGACCCAAACCTTGGAAAAAATCGGGTATGACAATATTCTATCCGCCCAGGGCGGCGGCAATGCCTGGGCATTTTTAAAATCAAAAAAAATCGACTGTGTCATCTCTTCCTATGACATGGAAGACATGTCCGGAATCGCCCTATTAAAGATCCTTAGAAGGGAAGAATCCGTTGCAGATTTACCCTTTTTCCTAACCCACAGCGCCTTTACCAAGATCAAGGTCATCAAGGCCGGACAGATCGGTGTAACCGGTCTTTTTGTCATTCCCTATAACGAGGAAGGGATGCGAGACAAACTTTGTCGGGCCATTGAAAAGATAAAAGACCCAATGGTCCTCCAGGTGGAAGAAAGCCTGGAAAAGGGGATTGATCTCATCGAAAAGCAGGAATTTGTCCAGGCCCTGGAGGTATTTAAATCCCTTGTTAACCAGAAGGAAAATCCTGAGTATTATTTTAATATAGGATATATCAAGACCTCCCAGGGACAGCACTCTGAGGCCATTGAAGCCTTTTCCAAGGCCACCCAGCTGGACAGGCTTTTTGTCAAAGCCTATGAAGCCATGGGAAGGGCCTACAAGGCACTTGGAGATGCCCAGAAATGTGAAGAATGCCTCCAGGTTGCAGCAGAAATATACATGGACACGGACAAACTCGGATCAGCCGAAGACATTCTCAATGAAATTCTTGAAGCCGGAACAAATTCGCTGAACGTATTTAATACCCTGGGGGTACTCCACCGGAAGAAAGGGGATGTAGAACAGGCCCTGCGCCAGTACAAAAAAGCATTAAAAGTCCACCCGGATGAACCCTATATTTATTACAATATCGGCCGACTCTACCTGGACATGAAAAATACCACCAAAGCCAAAGTCTATTTCCAGGCAGCTCTTGACAAGGACCATGGGTTTGAGGAAGCCAAACAGGTCATCAAGGCCATTGACCTGGGTCTTGTCTGACTTGTTCTACATTGGACCGGTAAATATTTCCAGAATATTTTTAATATGATTTGACAACAAATCCGTCAAATTGGTAAACTAATTCTACGAATACTCCTGGAATGAAATTGAAACTGAAGGTTCAATTTTTCTATCAATGGTATTTTTTTAATTCTTTCTGACCCAGTCTTGTTATTTTTTATCACAATTCATTGTCTTTTAAACCTGTTTTTTTAAACTTATTTTTTTTACAAAGAGGAGTGCATTATGGCCGTTTCCATTATTATCAAACGCTTGGTTAAAGATGAAGCCATGGCAGCCCAACTGGCCCCTTTTATCGTGCAACTCAGGTCCCGAGCCACTGTTCAGCCGGGATTCCTCACAGACCAGACCTTTAGCTGCCTGGACTGTGAAGGGGAATATCTGATCATGAGCACCTGGCATACCCTGGAAGACTGGAACAAATGGATGCACAGCCAGGAACGTCAGGCCATCCAGCGAAAAATAGATGAATTGCTGGGGGAAAAAACCATTTACCGATATTATGAACCCATCGTGGGCGGCATTGTTCCCAAATTTCGTCCCAGGGAAAATCAACAATAGTAAACGGGTGAAACCAGTGTCTTAAAAAGACGCTTATTTATCAGGAACCGGGGCGCACCCATTGGAAGAATTTACCGTGCCCTCCTCACAGTCAATACCAAGATGGGCTTTCACCTGTGCGATATCGTTCCCTTCAACCATCCAGGTGCCGTCCCCTGATATCACCACCGGAACAAATGAGAGACCCGTCCTGGAAAAAAAAGGCATGACTTTTTCCAGATAGCGATCCGCCTGGCGACAACCCAATGTGCCCTCCTGGAACTGGATCTGTCCATAATCTTGGTAGGAATAGGACTCACAAATTGCCTGAACAGCCATTTCACGGCTTTTAGGACCCAGAACTGGAAAAAGAACCACCTTGATTTCAAGGTGGTTTTCCATGGCAAGAATTTCAAGGTCCGGCATCAGTCGCTTGCAATAGGAGCAGTTGGGATCTGTGACCACATACAAAAAAGTGTCGGCCTTACCCGGCTTAAATGAAAACAGGGTTAAATCCTCCAAAATGCTCAGGTTTTTTTGAAAAAATGTCTTCCGTTTTTCCTTCTCAAGCGCCTTTATTTCATTGGCTTTTATCCGCTCCTTTTCGGCAACATCCGCCAAGGAAGCCAAGGTTTCCCGGGTAATAAGTTTTTTATTCTTGAAAAGTTTTCCAACCAGGAGGAAATCTTCCCCGGCATAGAGGGGTACAAGCTCCCCATCCAGGGACACAACGACCTCACACAATCCGCCCAGATCTTTTTTATATACGATTTTTGCATTCCCCGGCAAGGGAGCCTGTAAGGAAAGCCAATCCATATCAACATGGGTACAAGCAGGCAAAGCAACCGCATCAGAGCCCAATACCAGCAACCCAAAAAACACCAATAACCATCTCACTTTAGCGTATCCTTTTTAAATTTTTTTTTATTGAGATTCATCAAAATTTTCTGGGTTATTTATTACCATGAACCGTTTAAAACTGACAAGGGTTAAAAAGAATATAGGGGTTAAAAACACCCGGCTAACGAATAGAAAACGATCTTAAACCGAATAGAATCCGGATATACAATTTTACGGTAAGGATATGGATAAACCTTGATATGGCGTCTTAAAAAGGTATAATAGATATTCAGAAGATTTTTTTTACAGAACCTTAAAAATTGGGGCATTATCATGAAACCGGATACAAGCGATGCTTTGTTTGAAATCTTATTAAATGCCGCAAAAAAAGTATCCATGGGGGCCTATGACCAGACAGACAGCCTTATGGAACTCACCAATCAGGACAAATATCCAACTTTGGTATCCCAATTGGCCGAAGCCTTTGGCATGATGATCGTTCAGGTGGAAGCCCGGGAATTAAACCTGGAACAATTGCTGGATCAACTCAAAACAAAAAACCAAAAACTGGAAGACACCCTCCATCGAGTCCAAATGTTGGAGAGCATCCAAAGCCATATGAGCAAATTTGTCCCCAGGTCGGTCCAGAACCTGATCAAGGACAACCCTGAGAATCCGGATCTGAACAAACATGAAAAAAATATTTCCGTACTTTTTCTCGATATTGCTGGATATACGAAAATGAGTGAAAATAATTCCAGACAAAAGATGAACTATCTGATTGAAACCTATTTCAGTGAATTTTTAAATATCATTGTTGAAAACAACGGGGATATTAATGAAACCGCAGGAGACGGCCTCATGATTCTGTTTCAGGATGCCACCCCCCAAACCCATGCCATGAATGCAGTTTGTGCGGCTGTCGGCATCCATAAAAGAACCATGCACATCAATGAATCCCTGAAGGGCAAATATAAACCCGTTTCAGTGAACATGGGCATTAACTCAGGAGCTGCCTCGGTGGGCTCCACTCGATTCAAAGGCATTGCAGGTGATCGTTGGACCTATACGGCTTCTGGAGCTGTCACCAACATAGCGGCCCGGGTATGTGCCATTGCAACGGGTGGTAAAATTCTGGTCACCTCCCAGACATCCGAGCACATTAAACAAAAATTTAGCCTGGGCACCCCACGGGAACAAGCGCTGAAGAATGTCAGTAAGCCAATCCAGGTCCGGGAGGTATTAATTTCTTAACGGCACCAAGGCAAGGCTATCCTTGTGAAGGCAACTCTTCCAGGGTGTCATAACAGGGCATAATAGAAGGGAAACCCGATATTTCAATCACTTCCTTGATATTACCGGAAAGACCTGCCAGACAGAGTTCACCTTTGAGAACCTTTATTTTCTTAGTTGCAACCAGAAAAATCCGTAGTCCAGCACTGGAAACATATTCAAGCCCGGTTAAGTCCAAGACGATATTTAAATTTCCCTCTTCAATGATTTCACCAAGGCGTTGTTCCAATTCAGGAGATGTCACTGCATCCAACCGTCCTTTCAACCCAATTACACATCTGCCATTTTCAACCCGCTTTTCTATCTCCATATGATCTCCCTTTTGATTTACCATTGGTTTCTTTTGCACTCTATTATGCCATTAAAAGGCCTGTGTCAAATAGGAACCCTAAAACCCATCTATTTGGCAGCGAAAAAACAATCAAAATACCAAGGGTACAAAACAAAAAGTCCCTGAACAGATATTGTTCAGGGACTTTTATTTTTTCAAGTCACCAAGATGACTTTTTTAGCTAAGTAAGACGGCTAACTAGAGCACGGTTACATTTGTTGCAGCAGGACCTTTCTGTCCTTCTTCAATATCAAATGAAACACGGTCCCCTTCATTCAGGGATTTAAAACCTGTTGTATTAATGCCGGAATGATGCACAAAAACATCTTTCCCGCCGTTTTCTTGTTCAATAAAACCAAAACCCTTAGAGTCGTTAAACCATTTTACAGTACCATTAGCCATATTGGCAATCTCCTATTGTAATAAAAAAAATACGAATTTCAAACTTTAGTGCCACACCATTTTATTTTTGGAATACACACCATTAGGATGAAACATAAGCGCTTCACATACAACAGCGCAAGTTGAGTAAGAATATAGAAATGTCGATAAAAGTCAAGCTCTAAATTAATATTTTTTCTTAAAACAGCAAATAGTATGTTTTAAAAAAAGGGTTCCCTGTTTTTATTTTGTTTACAATCCGGGAATCAATGATTATGCTCTTCTGCCAGTAGGGGGATTGCCCTTAGGATGGCTGACCAGGTATTTACCATAACATATTTAATAAGGATGGTTAATGAATTTTTATATTGGAAATCTTGCTTTTGGCGTAACGGAAAAAAATTTAAAGGATCTTTTTATTGAATTCGGGGAGGTGGCAAGTGTTAAGCTTGTAACGGATAAATTTTCAGGACAGTCAAAGGGGTTCGGATTTCTGGAAATGCCAAACAACTCCGACGCAGATAAAGCGATAAAAGCCTTGAATGGGAATGCCGTTCAGGGGCGCATTCTAAAAATCACCCAGGTAGAAGAAAACAACAAAAAACGCCAGAAGAAAAGGTTTTAACGGTTTACCCGATATTCCCCCGGCCTGAATAAAACGACCCTAGGGTTGGAAACACTTTTTTTCAGGACCTGGGCTTTTGTTTCAGAACGATTGCCGTTCGTGTCGGCAGATAAAGGCTTAATAGATTTCTATTCCCAAATTTTATGGGGTCAAGGGTAAAATGAACCTGATCCTTTTTAAGCCGATCTCGTCCGCCAAAGGCAATTTGATCGGAATCCAAAACCATTTGGTATTCACCGGGCGGGGCATCCAACAGATAATCGGAAAAGGAATTGGACGGGTGAAAATTAAAAATAAAAATCAAATTTTTCCTTTCAAAGGCAATGACCTTGTTCTCTTCATGGAGGTGCAGAAGGTTCACATGGGATGAAGAGAACAAATCCTGATCCTTGACCAGATGAATCATTTGTTTATCAAATTCAAAAAGGCTCGAATAAAAAAGGCCCGGGTCACGTTTTAATGACCACTGGCGTCTGGCATAATGAAAGGAAAAGTGATTGCGCTCAGAAGGGAAATCCACCCATTCAGGATGCCCGAATTCATTTCCCATGAAATTCAAATAACCGGAGTCGGCCGGAGCAATGGTAATAAGACGGATCATCTTGTGCAGGGCCACTCCCCGAAGGGTTTTAGTACTGTCATTCTCCTTTTCCATGGCAGTATAGATCTCCTGGCCCATCAGATGCATCATAAGGGTTTTATCACCCACCAGTGACTGGTCATGGGATTCGGCATAGGAGATGGTCTTTTCTTCGCTTCTTTTGGTTGTCAGTTCATGCCACAGGGTGCCAAGGTGCCATTGTTCATCTTTAGTGTCCTTTAATAATTTGATCCAAAAATCCGCAATTCCCATGGCAAACCGATAATCAAACCCGGTTCCCCCCTTTGAAATGGGAGCGGCAAGCCCGGGATATCCGCTGACATCTTCGGCAATGGTGATAAACCCTTCCTTAAGTTCATGGACAAGACAATTGGCAAGATAAAGATAAGCAAGCGCGTCCCCATCCACATCCTGCCCATAATAATCTTCATAGCCGTTAAAGGCCCGTCCAAGGCCGTGATCCTCAAAAAGCATACTGGTGATACCGTCAAACCTGAATCCGTCGATTTTAAACTCTTCAATCCAAAATCTTAAATTGGACAAGAGGAACTTTAATACCTCGGGCTTACCATAGTTAAAACACCGTGAATCCCATTGACGGTGATACCCCCTGGGTCCGTCATGGAAAAACTGAAAACCTGTTCCGTCAAACTTTGCAATACCCTCCACTTCATTGTTGACGGCATGGGAATGAACCATATCCATGAACACCTTGATGCCCTTTGCGTGGGCTGTATCAATCAGGTGCTTTAATTCTTCCGGGGTGCCGAATCGTGATGAGGGGGCAAAAAAGTTGGCCACATGATACCCAAAGGACGCATAATAGGGATGTTCCTGAATGGCCATCAATTGAATGGCCGTGTACCCGGCAGCTGCTATTTGGGGCAGAGCACCTCGTTCAAACTCTTTATAGGTTCCGATTCTGCCCTCCTCCAATGCCATTCCGACGTGGGCTTCATAGATCAGCAGCGGTTCTTTGGGGGGTAAAAATTTTGTTATCGCCCATTGGTATTTTTCAGGCTCCCAGATCTGGGCATTAAAAATATGGGTATAAGAATCCTGAACCACCCGGGTTGCAGCTGTGGGAATTCGATCCCCTTCCCCTCCCAGCCATACCACCTTGAGCCTAAACAGGTCTTTGTGGGAAAATACGGCCTTTGGAAACCGTCTTTCAAATATATGGTTCTCTTTTCTCTCAAGCTGGAAGGCTGTGTTTTTCTGCCAGGCGGTTTTATCACAAAGGATAAAGATTTCACTGGCATTGGGTGCCCACTCCCTGAAAACCCATTCACCTTCCTCAAATTTTTTTTCAAAATGAAATCCGAACCGCTTGTGGTAATCTGCAAACGCTGTCAATCCTCCCCTGTTCACCTGCTTTATTTTATCCCCAAGTGCAATGCACACAAGTCTCCTTGAAGATATGGTGTCTGCATGGATGAGAAGGTAGGGATCGTTGAAGATTCCGGGATCAGACAATAAATGGCCGTTTAAGCATTTTTTCATATAGGTTAATATACGCTTCCGCGCACCTGCTATGGTTAAATTCAAGCACACTCTCAATCATAATCCGGTTGCGCTGGCTTTCTTTTAGGGCCGGATCAAAACGATGAAACTCCATGGCCTTGTCTATGGCCCATTTAAACCCGTTGGCATCATGGGTATTGAATAAAAATCCATTCCCCGTGTTTGCTTCAGTATCCAGCTGGCGGATGGTATCATGCAATCCCCCGGTATCGTAGACAATGGGCAGGGCCCCGTAGATGCCGCCCACCATCTGGGGAAGACCGCAGGGCTCAAAGGAAGAGGGCATAAACAAAAAATCGCTGGCAGCAAATGCCTGGTGTGACAGCCCCTCGTTAAATCCGCAAACGGCAACCCGTTTAGCCAGGCCGTGAAACCGGACAATATCATGGAAATGTTTCTGAAATTCTCCATTGGCCACAGAGACAATTTGAAGATTGGCATCCCAGTACTGGGCGACAATATCATACATAATCTGCGCCAGCAGCTGACACCCTTTTTGCACTGGATCGAGCCTGGACGGCCAGAAAAACAGGGCGGCTTCCTCATCGATTTCAAGATCCAGAATCTTTTGAAGATATGCTTTGTTGTTTGCTTTTTGCTGCCGGTGATTTTTCGGCCCATAATTATACCGGACCAGCTGATCAACCGCCGGGTTGAATTCCGGATCAGGTGCATTCAGTATTCCCGTGGCACATCCGGCATGATATTTATGGCTCAGCTCATTTTGGATGCAGTTTTCCACAAAGGGATGGCGGTTCTCAACAATCTCGGTTAAAAAGGTGGGGCTCACTGTATTCACATAATGGGCTGCAAATATCCCGGAGGTTAAAAAATCGACCCGATTCCAGTCCCGGCTTTCTTCATAGTTTTGAGGTGTCGTTTTGAAAAACAGCCAATGCCAGAAAGAGGCGGCGTCGATCCCTCTGTCCTCAATTTCCGCCATGGTGGATGTCAGGGTGTGAATATTATGAATCGTAAACAGACAGGGAATTCCCATCTGCCTTGCCATGGCAGGGATTAGGCCGGTCATCCAGTCGTTGCAATGGATGATATCGGGTTCAACCCGGGGAATAATGTTGTTAATAACTTCCCTTTGAAATGCCAACGAGACCTTAAGGTCCTTGTCCGAATATCCTGAATAAATATTATCAAGATAATAAAAGGCCCGGTCTGCCGCCAGATGAATTCGTTCTTCATCCAAGCTTTTACGGATTTTTGCAAGTTCTTTGTTGTGTGTCTTGGTGGTGAATCCGTGAAAAATAGACCGATAATCCGGAAGGGCCACATGGACATCACAATTAAAATCAAACAATGCACTTATAAGGGCAGCCGACACATCGGCAAGACCACCGGCCTTTGCAGAATAGCCCGATGACTCTCCCATCTCTTCGGGCAGATAGCTCACCTCGGGTGTCACGATCAAGATTCTTGGTTTTTGTGTCATTGTTCTTCTCCCAAGGGTTCAGATATGCCTGAAACTAAAAAAATACAGGTCATTTTACGCCTCTCCATGGGCCCAGGTGATAAGACCGGGGGTATTGCTGAGAATTTCATCACCTTTCGGGATCACCCGTGCCGTATACCCGAATCGGCCGGAATCAGAACAGGTAATGGTGCAGGCATAAATGTGGGTGCCCTTGGAGACAGTTTCCTGCAGCCACATGACTTCTGTCCTGCTACCTTCGGGCTTGTCTGAAAATTTAATTTTGCCGTGGTAAATCTGGACTTCAACCTCTTCGGGCACAAGATCCCCCAGAAAAACCTTAATGGTAATTCTAAAGGTATCTCCCACGGTAAAATCATCCTCTGTTATAAGCCTTGGTTTTGCTAATTTAATACCGCTCCACAGGGATATCAGCCGAGACTGACTTTGGGCAAGCGCCTTGGCTTTCTCGGCGGAATCATCTGTTAAGCGTTTAAAATTTCTGGCTGCCGGCACATAAAACCGGTCTGCATACTCCCGGACCATCCGGTCGCTTGAAAAATCAATGAGGGCCATTTTCATGGCCTCTTTCATCATCTTTATCCATTTTAAGGGCGGGTTGCCCCTTCGCCTGTCATAATATTTGGGCACCACCTCATTTTCAAGAAGATTAAACAGGGCCTGACTTTCAACCTCATCTTGATATTCATTATCCTCATAAACATCTGTGTTTGCAATCCGCCATCCCCTATCCTCCCTGAATCCCTCACACCACCAGCCATCAAGGATGGACAGATTCAACCCGCCATTTGCAGAGGCTTTCATGCCCGAAGTGCCGCATGCTTCATTGGGTCTTCTGGGCGTATTGAGCCATACATCGCATCCTTGAACCATATATCTTGCAATATTAATATCGTAATTTTCAATAAAAACAACCCGGTGCCTGACATCATGGTCCCTTGCAAACTCAACAATTGTCTTTATGATCTCCTTACCTTGGGTATCATTGGGGTGGGCTTTGCCGGAAAAAATCAACTGGATGGGCCTGTTCTCATCGGTTATGAGTCTTGTCAGCCGCTGGGGGTCTTTAAACAAAAGGCCGGCCCGCTTATAGGTTGCAAACCGCCGGGCAAAACAGATGGTCAGGCAGCGAGGGTCCAGGACACCGGCAACTTCATCCAACACATTTCTGGGTGCATTTTGCCGCTCATATTGTTTCAATAATAACTGCCGGCATTTTCTGATTAAATTCGATCGATCCAGTTCATGGGCATGCCAGAGATCTGCATCCTCAATATGGTCTATCCGTGGGGCCAGATTCGGATTGGACAGCCTGTCGGACCAGTCCGAAGACAAGTACCGCTCCAGCAGGGTATTTTTATTCCGGGAAAGATAGGAACAAATATGAACCCCGTTGGTGATATGGGAAATGGGGATTTCTTCCACATACCGCCTCGGCCACAGGGACTGCCACATCCGTCGGGCCACAAGCCCGTGCAGACGGCTGACACCGTTGATATAGCCTGCAAAATGAACCCCAAACACAAACATGGAAAATTTACCCGTATCTTCACTGCCATGGGGCTCTCCCCAGGCCAGCAGTTCATCTGCTGAAATAGCAAACTTTTCAGCATAGGGCAAAATATAAGGCAAAACCAGCTCTTTTGGAAATTCATCATGGCCTGCAGCCACAGGGGTATGGGTGGTGAAAACACCACTTCTCGTGCACACCTGGATGGCAGCTTGAAAATCCAGATGATACTTGTCCATGATAATGGAAATCCGTTCCAGGCCGGCAAAGGAACAATGCCCTTCATTCATGTGACAAACGCTGGGAAACATATCAATGGTTTTGAGCACCTTGATCCCACCAATCCCCAGCAATATCTCCTGGGCAACCCGGGTCTCGCCATGGCTGGCATACAGTCGGGAGGTAATCTCCCTGACTTTTTTTGAATTTTCTCCAAGATTTGTATCCAGCAGCAGCAACCGGATTTTACCTATTTTTAATTGCCAGACACAGGCATGGATCACCCCATCAGGGCCGGGGATTTCGATTCTTATTTCAATGCCTGAGCTGTCTTTTAATTTCTGGACGGGAAGGTCAAACACATCAATGAGGGGATAGGTTTCCTGCTGCCAACCGGTATGGTCAAGGAACTGCCTGAAATACCCTTCCCGGAACAGCAACCCCACACCGGTCAAGGGAATTCCCAAACTGGAAGCCGCTTTTAAATGATCACCGGCAAGAATTCCCAATCCACCGGCAAAGAAAGGAAGGGATTCATGGAGGCCAAATTCCATGGAAAAATAGGCAATGGTCTCTTTGGGGTCCAAATCAATCTCTTTGATTTGGGACACATGGGAAAACATTCGTTCAAACTTGGCCTTTACCCGTTCAAGGTGACCCAAAAAACTTTCATCCGTTGAGAGCTCCTCAAATCGTCTCTGGGATATACTGGAAAGAAAAGCCACAGGATTTTTCCCTATGGTTTCCCATTGCAGGGGATTTATTCTCTGAAACAGTTCAATGGCCTCATGGTTCCAGCACCACCACAGGTTATGGGCCAAATAGTCCAGAAAGGACAGTTCTTCTGGGATCGCAGGATATACCTTATAAATTTGCATCTCTTTCATCATTTCATCTATCTCCCTCACCTTCATCTGATAACTTGTACATGACCCTGGCAACCTCACTTGCTCCCCAGGCCTGGGCATCACATCCCCTTGGCACATGGGGAAAATCCCCATCCAAAATTTCAGGGATATATCCGGCAGCCCCTCTTCTCATCAGGCCGATCACACTGCCAAGCCACGCCAGGCAGGTTGAGTGGCTGTTTTTTCCAAAGGCCGCTGCCCAGGCTTCACAAAAAACCGGAAACGGCCAGGTCCAGGCGGTACCATTGTGATAGGCCGGTTTTCTCTGGGTATCTTCATCCCCTTTGTATTGCCCGAAATAGGGGAAATGGGGATCTGTTATGGACCTGCCGTTATAAATTATGGGGATGGGGGTTTCAACTCGCCGGTCGGCAAGACTTCTGATCCCTCCTGGCACCAGCAATTGCTGGCATGTTTCAACACAGGTTTGGGCAATATTTTTATCTTTAATCACATCAAGGGTAAACAAAAAAAGCTGGTTGGGTCTCAGGGCATCATCGGGCTTCGCCTTTTTTGCACCCACCGGGCCGTCGGAATGAAGGCAGTCTGAGAAAAAACCCGCGGCCTCATCGTAAAAAAGCGTCTGGACAAAACCTTGAACCCGCGTTGCCCGCTCCTCCCAATCCCGCTTATGGGGAGAATCCACCCCTGCCAGCAGGACCAGTGCATTATACCATAATGCCTGGATCTCAACGGGATATCCCTGGCGGGGAGATGCGGCAGGAAAATTGGTATCCATCCAGGTGAAATGGGACGGGCTGTAGAGCAGCATGGTTTCAGGGTCCGCAACCACCCCTGTTCGGGTGCCTTCTATCAAAGAATGGGCAATGGATAAAAGAACCTCTTTGACCCTGCGGTCTCCCAGTCTTTCATTTAAAAAATCTTTGCTCTGCTCCCGTTCAATCAGGTCTTTACAGCAGGCAAAAAACCACAGGGGTGCATCCGAGGTTTCAATATTTGCCGCATCCTTGCCGCAAATCATATTGGGAAGCGTGCCCTTGTCTTCAAACCGGCCAAACAGCCGCAATATGGATTTTGCATCGGCAAACCGGCCCAATTCAATCAATCCCCTGCAAAATATCAGACTGTCCCTTCCCCAATCCAAAAACCAGGGATATCCGGCGATCACACTTTTGTCTGGCCCGCGATCCACAAGAAAGGCATCCAGGCTCCTATAAACGGCTTGGGCAAGGGGCATGCCCTTTTCAAAGCAATAGGATTCACAGCGATTAATCGGATTGTCAAAATCAAGCGCTCGCCGGCTCTCAACCACAGCGGCATTGAGCAAAACAGTATCCCCTCCCAGGCAGGAAACTTTAAAATAACCCGGACTGAAAAGATCTGATTCCGGATCAAGCCCTCTTTGGGCCTCCAGGGGGCGGTTGACCATGTAATTCCATTCCGGCTCAGGAATAAAGCTGCCTTTTAATATGCTCACATTAAGGAATTTCCCGTTTGAAAGTGAAAACACAAACCCCTTTTCAATGGCGGATATGGCAGCAGGCCATTCTTGTTCCGGCCCTTTAAATGCCTTAACGGTTTCATGGAAACTTCTGTCTTCGATATCCGGCCGGATGATAAGGGTCACAGGTTTATCATCATCCAGAAACGATAAATTGTCTTGAGGGCAATTTTTTCTCACCAAGGACAGGCTGATATGATTCTCTTGGGGATCGATGGAAAGATACAGCTCCAGGGCATAATACCTGCCTTCGGATGTGGGAACATGGAACAGCCAGCGCCCGCCATGGTCATAGGAAAAGGTAAATTTCTCCAGACAATCGGGTACAAGCTCCCTTGAATACCCCTGGAAAATAGCCCAGATCCTGCATCTTGACAGCACCATCCACCTGTTTTCCGGCATGGTTTTATCCATATTTGCACCAAGGATTGCATCATACCGGCTGTCGAGCCTGCCCCACCAGGCAGCCGCCCGCATCATCCCCCCTCTTCGGGTGGTGCCCAATAATTTTAGAAACGGGGTTTTTACAATCTCCTTTCTGGTAAATGAAGAACTCATATACAAAGATTCCAGACAGGCAAGATATAGCAAATACGCCGTTTCAATCCGTGTGCCACCGGGTTCAAATATCCTCAGGTTCAAGGAATAATCTTTGTGCTGATTTTTTATGTCCTTTGGGGAGAAAAGGGCAAAATAGCCTCGGTCCCCGGATAAGGGAATCCCTTCCTCACATCCCCGGGAAATTTTAGTGGACCTTCCTTTATCGGATTGGGTGGTATCGGATCGGAAGGTGTCCAAAATTTCCGCCCTGAAACCGATTTCACATCGGATCAAAAGAAAAAAGCCCGGCGGGATCATCAATTGCCGTTTCAGATCCCGCTTAACCTCAAACACAATCACCCGGCTCTCCTTTGAATCCAGGTTAAAAGAACGAATAAATTCAACAGGATTATCGGCCAAAAGCCTTGCCTCTCCATCGACATCGACCCCCATAAAATTTTGATACCCTTTAAATATGGTATGAATGGACAGCACTTTTGCGCATAACTTTTGCAGATAAACCCGATCCGGTATCCGGGGGGTGTTCTCCTCGCTTTGCTCAACCAGACATAGATCTGCCGCATCAGGGGTCAGGGCCAGAATCTCTCCCGGCGCCAGACGTATCACACAAAGGTCATCGGATTCATCTGGTTCTATGTTGTCTGGTTTTAGCTCATCTGGTTTGACCTGACGGTTTGACAGCAGATCATGAAGGATGGTTTCTTTGATACCGGCATCCCCACTTTTCCAGGATGCCAGGGTGGAATTTTCACAATCAAGATTCACCAGAATTAAAAGCTTTTTGTCATATGCTTGATTGTGACGAAGCAGCACCAGGCACTGGGATTGGTTTTTCTGAATCAGGGTGAGACGGGTGTGTCCGAAAAAGACGGGGTGTGTGGTTAATATCCGGTTCAGCCGTGAGATATGATCCACCTGATTTACTGGATCCCCCCAGTTAAGGCTGCCCGATTCATGTACATCAATCTTCTGGGTCGCAAACCACTCCACCCCATTGGCAAAACCAAACCCGCCGCACACAGAAAAAAGGGCACAAAGGGAGGTCCTCAATTTTGCATATCGTTTTGAAACAGATGCCAGCCGATTGTTGTCATGGGTTTCTGCAAAATGAATCATATGGCCGCTGGTGTCGGATATATCGTAGGCAATTGGCAGGTAAGCGGATATTTCCTGTCTGGTATAATTTTGGAACAACTCTGAATAGGCCCAGTTAAAATTAGCCTGGTTCAATATATCGCAGGTTGTCTCCATGTGCCCCCCAAGCCCTTCCAGAAAAAAAAGCGTTTCCGGATACTCACGTCTTACCTTGGCCACAATATATTCCCAGGCATCAAGGGGAACCATATAACCGGCATCACACCTGAACCCATCCACCCCCCGGTGACACCAGAGCAAAAAAACATTGGCCATATAGCGCCATAACCCTCTGTTTGAATAATCCAGTTTTGTTAAATCCGCCCAGACAACCCCCCAGGCACCCGGGGCCTCGATCCGTCCGTCTTCTCCCCGGACCAGCCATTCCGGGTTGGTTTCATGGATGGATGCCGCCCATCCGGTATGATTAATGGCAATGTCCATGAACAGGTACCCATTATGCGAATGAACCTCATCCACCAGCTCCATAAATTGCTCAAGGGGCGTTGCCAAGGGGTCAAACTCCGCCAGGGCCGGATCAACTTCCGTAAAATTCAGGGCGGCGTAGGGACTGCCGAATCGCCCCATTCTGGCATAGGTGGTGGGGGTGGGATGTATGGGCAGCAAGTGTAGAACACGGCACCCAAGATCAGAAAAAATAAACCCCACTTCTCGTTTAAGATCCCTGAATTTACCGGATTCAGGGATAACCGTATACCCTTTTTCATCTAAGCGTTTGATAAGGGGCGACAGCTCTTTTTCCTCAATCACATCAGAATTGGCCACACCAGATTGGGTCACACCGGATTGGGTCACACCGGATTGGGTCACACCGGATTGGGTCACACCGGATTGGGTCACACCGGATTGGGTCACACCGGATTGGGTCACACCGGATTGGGATCTGCCGGATTTGGATCTGCCGAACTGCCGAACAAAGGCATTGTAAATAATATTGGCACAACAGGTACCGGCCGGCTCCACATTGAAAATACAATTATCCCCGGTCGGCCAGACAGGCGTATTGCTTTTTTCCGGCAGAAAAAAACATTTTGCCTGGAAAAATCCTGTCTGGTGCAGGGGAAGAACAATTTTATATACAAGATCGCTCTCCCATACCATTTCAATATCAACCCAGGCTTCCCCCAGCTTTATTTCATCTCGCTCCACCCGGTGAATAATTTCTCTTCTTGAAATGGCAGCAGACCCGAGATTTGTTCTCACCCATGCGCTTCCCCTGACCTTGGCCGGCAGTGTCAAGGTAAAGGTAACACAATCCCCGCAATACATAACCCTTGACTCTCCGGGAGGAGGAAATTGAACGATATTTGACAGTCTTTCCATGAAGAATGCCCTGCCTTAAATATGAGTTGCCTCAATTTTGTTATCCACAATTTTTTGTGTAAAATAAATATGACATAGGTTAATTCTTTTGTACATAACCTTAGTAAAAAACCATGGGTCATTCCATGTAAACCTAGGCCCAGGATATTTACTTTTCCATTGCGTTTTAATGAATCGTCTGATATTTTTTGTCCATGAGACTTGGCACCCGGTAATTCACAAAAAACCATGATCTGCATCCTCATTTTTTAAAAAAACATCTGCAAAAGGACAGTTCAGTTCACCACGGCGTCCAAAAACTTTCTCAAACAATTTAATCCGAGAGGTGACAAATTGAGCATCAAAAAATCATATTTAAAAACCCGCCCTGTCTGCAAGGTAACATTCCGGCTGTCCAAGGAAGAAGCCCTGGATGCAAAATCTATTTTCCTGGTTGGCGAATTCAACAACTGGCATAAAACAAGAATCCCCATGAAACCTCTGAAAAAAGGCGGCTTTGTCGCGACCCTTGACCTTAAGACAGGCAGGGAATATCAATTCAGGTATTTCTTTGACCGAATCATCTGGAAGAATGACCCAGATGCAGACAGATATGTTCACTCTTCCTTTGGGGACTGCGATAACTGCGTTGTCAGTGTATGACAGGAATCTTTAAAACAATTGTACATGCATAAAATCAATAGTGTTCTGGGATCAGCAGGCAAGGCATAAAACAGCCAGGAGGCCCAAATGAATCAAAACCAAACCCGCCATGGGACCGAATCTGTTTCCGAGACGGATCAATTAAAACAAGATATTTTTTATCATATTCGATTCAATCTTGGGATTGATCCTGAAGAGATGAACCGGTATTCCTGCTATATGGGGCTTGCCTTCAGCATAAAAGAACGGTTGATCGACCAATGGATCAAAACACAGAAGGCCTGCAGGGACACTCTTTCCAAACGGGTATTTTATCTTTCCCTGGAATTTTTGCCGGGCCGGTTTCTCAAAAATTATCTGGTTTCCCTGGGATTGGATGAGGTTGCCCGAAAGGTTCTGTCAGATCTTGGCTTTGACCTCAATATCCTTGAAGAGGTGGAATGGGATGCAGGACTTGGGAACGGCGGACTTGGCCGCCTGGCCTCCTGTTATATGGATTCCATTGCACGGCTGAGGCTGCCGGGGTATGGTTACGGCATCCGCTATGATTTCGGTATTTTTTTTCAAACAATGAAAAACGGTTATCAGCAGGAAAAAAGTGATAACTGGATGCGCCGGGGAAACCCCTGGGAAATCCTCCGGTTTGAAAAAATTCACAAAATACGGTTCTACGGCCGGTCTGAGCCTTATACAGATATTCACGGAAGGAAACGGTACCGCTGGGTGGACACAAAAGATGTCATGGCCATGGCCTGTGATATTATGGTGCCCGGCATTGATGATGGTTTTGTCACCAACATGCGGTTGTGGACCGCCAGATCCAGCCGGAACCTTGATCTTGATTTTTTCAACCGGGGAGACTATATGGGGGCCGTAGAAGCAAAGGTCATGAGCGAATCCATCTCCAAGGTTCTCTACCCCAGCGATGAAATGGAAACAGGCAAGGAACTTCGGCTCAAACAGCAGTATTTTTTTGTTGCCGCCACATTGCGCGATATCCTTTTAGAGTACAAGGAGGATCACCAGTCTTTTTCCGGGTTTTCCGACTGGGCCGCCATTCAGCTCAATGATACCCACCCCGCCATTGCGATTCCCGAACTTATGCGCCTGTTCATGGATGAAGAAGGGCTTGACTGGGAGGAATCATGGTCTGTTTGTGAAAAAACATTTGCCTACACCAATCATACCGTACTTCCCGAAGCCCTGGAAACCTGGCCCGTTGGATTATTGAGCAAAACTTTACCTAGGCACATGGAAATAATTTATGAAATCAATCAACGGTTTCTGGATACCTTGAAAACGAAGTACCCGGATGAGCCGGGTTTGCTGACCAGTCTGTCCATTATTCAGGAAGGGGCAGTTCAACAGGTCCGGATGGCCCACCTGGCTATCACCGGCAGCCATTGTGTGAACGGGGTTGCCGCTCTGCACTCCACTATTTTAAAAACCGCTCTGTTCAAAGACTTTAACCGGATTTATCCGGACCGGATCAAAAACATCACCAACGGGATCACCCCGAGACGATGGCTTTATCAATGCAACCCCGGTCTTTCAGCCCTCATCACTTCTGTCCTGGGGCCAGCCTGGATATCCGATCTTGACCACCTGAAACAGCTGATTCCATTTGCAGACGATGCATCCTTTCAATCCAAATGGCAAAAAATTAAATTGGAAAACAAAAAACAGCTGGCACGGTATGCCCTGAGGAAAACCGGGATGGGGGTCAATCCCAATACCCTGTTTGATATCCATGCCAAGCGGATGCATGAATACAAACGACAGCTTCTCAATATCCTCCACGTGATCCGGCTCTACAATTGTATCCGGCAAAATAATGAAGTTACAGACATTCACCGTACCTTTTTCTTTGCAGGGAAAGCGGCACCCGCCTATTTCCAGGCAAAGCTCATCATCAAACTGATCACCTCTGTGTCCCAAACCATTAGCAAAGATCCCCGGACCAAAGGGAAACTGAGTGTCCTTTTTCTGCCCAATTATTGCATTTCCCAGGCGGAAAAACTAATTCCAGCGGCGGATATTTCCGAGCAGATCTCCACAGCCGGGCTTGAAGCTTCTGGAACCGGCAATATGAAGTTTGCATTAAACGGGGCCTTGACCATTGGAACACTGGACGGTGCCAATGTGGAAATAATGGAAGAGGTTGGACAGGACAATATTTTTATTTTCGGGCTTACCGCCGATGAAGTGATTAAAACGAAACAGACCGGATATGATCCCAGAAAATATTACCAAGGGAATCTCGAACTTAAAGAAATTATTGACATGATTGATTCAGGCTATTTTTCCCCGGAGGAACCCCAATTGTTCAAACCCCTTACCCGGTCTCTTCTGGACCAGGGGGACTATTACCTGGTACTGGCTGACTTTGCAAGTTATGTTCAAGCACAGCAATTGGTAGCCACAACCTTTCAAGATCAGGAAAAATGGACCCGAATGTCCATCCTGAACACCGCCAATATGGGAAAATTTTCCAGTGACCGGGCCGTTCTGGAATATGCAAACACGATCTGGGGAGCATCCCCCCTCAATAAAACAAACCAGATTGATGCGGAGGATCGATGAACAACGAAAAAAGTGACAGCAATTTAATTTTGGCTACCTTTGCCAGGCTTCCCATCTTTGACGACAAAAAAAATCTTTGGGGATATGAACTGGTATACCTGCCCGGGGACGACAAAAAAGTTATCCCCAAACAAAATGAACCCATGACTGCAGATCTTGCGGCAGGCACTTCCCTGGCAATTGAGCAGATGCTGGACAAGGAAAAAAAGGTCATGGTAAATTTTTCACGACAGAACCTTGTTGATAATCTTGCCTATGCCCTTCCGCCCGGCCGGACTGTGATTAAAATCACAGATCCGGGACCCTTGGATTCACTGGCGCCAACATTGGAAAAACTCAAGACCAATGGTTACCTGATAACGGTCAACTGGACCCAGACGACCTGCCAGGATATTTTTGAACCGGCAGATATCATCTCCCTGGATATTTCCGGCATGGGGGCCCCGGTCCTGACCCGCATGTGTACTAAGACAGCCCCCTATGGTGCCTTGATACTGGCAAACCGGGTCCATGACCAAATAGGATTTGATGTCTGCCGCAGGGCAGGATTTTCTTTGTTTCAAGGCTCTTTTTTCAAGCAGCCTGAAGATGTGTCGGTTAAAAAAATGTTATCGGGAACAATTTCCAAGTTCCACCTCATGGAAGCCATGGAGCAAAAAGATCCCGATTTTTCAAAACTGGCCGCCACCATACAGGCGGATGTGGCCATCAGCTACCGACTGCTCTCTCACCTCAATTCAGCATCCTTTGGATTTCGTCAAAAAATTGATTCCATCCGAGATGCCATTACCATGCTGGGGTGGCATAATTTGAAAAACTGGCTCAGGGTTATGCTCCTTGCCGAAGTATCAGAAAGCCAGCAGGCCTCTGAATTGATTTTCCTTTCTGCCCAAAGGGGAAAATTTTTAGAACAAATCGGTCTGGATCATGATTTTTGGGGATTTGAACCGGATTCACTCGCCCTGCTGGGCATGTTTTCACTGCTGGACGCCCTGCTGAACCGGCCCATGCGAGAAATCGTAAAGCATCTTCCACTGGCGGACAAACTTAAAGGTGCGCTTTGTATGGAAGACAACAATGAATACGTTCCGTTTTTAAAGCTGGCTCAATATTTTGAAGAGGGTGAATTTGACCAAAGCGACGCCATGACAAATCAGCTCGGCCTTGATACAAAAAAGGTAAAACTGGCATATGGCGGCTCCATAGACTGGGCCGCCAAATTATGTGAAATCCAGAAATAATTCTCCAGAAATAATTTTCCAGAAATAATTTTATTGTTTAAGCCTGTAATTGGTTTTTTCAAACACCTCCACCGTTTCCTGGCACAGGGTTTGTCTGCGGATGCGGCCCGCCTTAATTCTGGCTTTTTCAACACTTTCAGCGGGAATCTTATTCTTCAGGTACCAATCATCGGGATTGCCTAAAAATCGAATCAATGTAAGCTCCGCCTCCTGGGCGTTTTTGCAGGATTTAATTAAACGGGGGGTAAATGCAGGCCCATATTTTAACCGGGCAATTTCATCGGTCTGTTTTTGGGCATGTTTCCACAAATTATCCGGATCCAGCAGAATAATCGGTGCCAGGGGGTTTTCATGGATCTTCATGGAAGTGATGGTAATGGCCAGTTCTTCAGCGCTTCCATACCCGCCGGTATTGACAATGGGCAGGTTGCTCAGCTTCTGTATATGGTCCTGACGGGCCAGGCGCAACCCCTCCTTGTATTTAATCAACCCGTCACAGGTGGTCAAGGATGCCTGGTGTTCCCCTTCCAGGTCAATGGCAATGCCCACACTCATGATGTTATGCTGCCGGGCCAGATCATTGGCCTCTTTCATAAGCCCGGGACCGCCGCCGTGGACAATCCCCATTTCATACCCCAGCCGGATGGCCAGCCGGTTGATCAAATCGATGGTCAGACCATTGTCAGCTTCTTGTGTATGGGACCCGTAAAACGCCAGCCAATACCTGACCCGATCAAAGCGTTCCCTGTCATCTGGCTCCATGAAACAGCCATGGTAAAAACTGTATAATTTATCGGTATCAGAATCATAGCGTAAAAACTCACATCCGGAATGACCGGCATGGGTCAGTTTGATCATTTTCTTAATATAGTCATCCTCAAAGGAAGGGTTGTTCATATCAATCAAAAAGGTTCTCAAGCCGCTTCGCCTCAAGGCATCAATGACTTCAAGGGCAGGAAACTGCCTTCCGATAAAAACACGGGAATTAACCCCTCCCAGAACAGACAGCTTTTCCAGGGTCTCCTGGAATCTGTCCTCCTCACCCGCCGACGCCTGTGGCCTGGCTTTTCGATAGGTGCTTTCAAGCAAGGCATTCTTGATAATCTCAAGCTGGGCCTCCCCATTGGGATTTAAGGCCTGGGGAATCTGAACAAAATTTCCCTTGTTCAGAATCATGCCCAAAGAGGTTTTACCAATGGCGTTAAAGAGTGTGGAAACTTCCGCATTGGTCAAAAGATCACAGAGCCGATAGCCTTCCTTGACCTTATTTTTTTCCAGGGGAACCGTCAAAGGGTTCCGGGTTCTGAAAAACCGGATTCGAATCCGGATTTTGTCCAGGGCAATGGCCTTGGTACCAAAATGGTAAAGTTCCACCTGGCGATCCCTGAAGGTCCGAAAAGGGTCCAGTATCCAGGCAGGCAGATGCTCAATCTTTTCAGATATAGGTTCTGGCACTGAATCGATGATCCCGTAGATATCTCCCAGGGATATTTTGATGGCCCCCACAAACAATTCCCCAGGCTGTAACCGGCTGTTTTTAAGATCAAGAGGCATTCTGGAACGGATGCGACTCAAGGCGCTTCTGCCCTTTTTTATCACGGCATTGATACTGGAGGGATTCATGGCAGAAGGCTCAAAACAATATTGATAGGGTTCCAATTCCATGCTGATATAGTCACAGGTTTTGCCCGTTAAAGGATCTTGTTCCTGGCAGATTTCAAACCCTTCATAATAGCCCTTGCCAACCAATCGCCCCACAAAAAGCCGCTTATGAAGATAATGGCGGACATCCTGGATTCTCAACTCGGGATCCATCACCGCAAGGCGCCCTATTTCATCCCCTTTTTTAAACAGGTCCAGGGCAGCGCCCAGCAAAGGGTTTAAATTTTGGATCTGGCCTTCCAAAAAAATATCAGATGCCTCAATCCGTGGCAATTTATCCTGGGGAAATTGGGCTGTCTTGATGCCGATCTGGGCATTCCCGCTTCTTCCCGAGAAAATAAAAGGTTTGCCTTCCCTGAGGGCACCACAGATATAATCGGAGACAAAGGGAAATAAAAACTCTGCTCTTAAAAAGTTCTCCCTTTTTTTCCTGGGGTGAATCGCATTGATATGACCGTCCGGGCTTATGATCTGAGGTATTTCCATGGCAGCATCTTTCTTAAAGGATAAAAATCAAACAGGCCACACCTATCCGTATATTTTTGTACAAGGGTTATCTTAAGAACTTGCTTTTTTTGTTGTATCATAATCATCAAAAAGCAATGACAAATCTTCAAGGGAAAGACTTCTCACCTGATGGGGAAGCCATTTATATTTATCAATTAAATACCGGTAAACTGCATCCATACCCCGTAAATCTTCATACCCCTGGTCCTGTGCAATCTGATCGCCTAACCGTGAAAAAACAGCCTTCATTTCCCCTTCTGCGACAAATTTTCTTTCTGTTCTTTCCTGGTATTCTTCGTTGATATCTTTTCCCATTTTACCCTCCACATGATACAAAATGATTCAATATAGTATACAGCATAACCCAATCATTCATAAAATTTTATATCCCGCCCGCACAAAGGTCAACAAGAAAGGACTCTCCGGGAACGTTGTAACATTTCACAATCGGCGAGGACAAGGGCAGCCATGCTTTCTACTATGGGAACAGCTCTGGCAACCACACAGGGATCGTGGCGCCCTTTGGCTGTCAGAATAGCTTCTTTCCCTGAAAAATCTATGGTTTGCTGTTCCATACCGATTGTTGCGGGTGGTTTAAATGCAACTCGAATATGTATGGGTTCGCCATTTGATATCCCCCCCTGGACCCCCCCGCTGAAATTGGTCTTGGTGCCAATCCTGTTCTTTTTTAATACGAAGGGATCATTATGCTGGGATCCTTTCATTCGGGTACCGGCAAAACCTGAGCCTATTTCAAAGCCTTTTGTTGCAGGGATTGAAAGCATTGCCTGGGCCAGCATGGCCTCAAGTTTGAAAAAAACAGGTTCCCCAAGACCCGGCGGGATATTTCTGCAAATACAGGTGACCACTCCTCCCAGAGAATCCTTGGCATCCTTTGTTCGTTTAATAAGCGATTCCATGGCTGCGGCGGCTTGATAATCCGGGCAGCGAATGATTGTTTTGTCCACATCATTTCTTGAAATGCATTGCAAATCTGGCTCCTGGGATTCTATGTCTGCCACAGAGCTCACCCAGGCAACGATTTCAATTCCAGCGGTTTCCTTAAGAAATTTTTCTGCGATTGCACCGGCGCAGACTCTTCCAATGGTCTCTCTTGCCGAGGATCTGCCGCCGCCGCTAGATGCCCTGATACCATATTTTTTCTGGTAGGTATAATCTGCATGGGAAGGGCGGGGGATATCTGCCATTTCAGAATAGTCTGCCGGCCGATGGTCCTGGTTGGGAACAAACAAGGAGATCGGGGTTCCCAATGTCTTTCCGTTTTCGGTGCCAGATTGGATGGTGACCTGATCTTGTTCATCTCGATCTGTTGAAATCGAACTTTGACCCGGTCTTCTACGATCCAATTGGGGTTGAATATCTGATTCCAAAAGAGACATCCCGGGAATACATCCGTCAACGATTGCACCCACCCCGC
Source organism: Desulfoconvexum algidum (assembly GCF_055382125.1). Classification (NCBI taxonomy): domain Bacteria; kingdom Pseudomonadati; phylum Thermodesulfobacteriota; class Desulfobacteria; order Desulfobacterales; family Desulfobacteraceae; genus Desulfoconvexum; species Desulfoconvexum algidum. The sequence continues at coordinate 4,729,082 of NZ_AP042394.1, forward strand.
TACAATGTGATTCCCCAAAAGTGGATACCCTGAACACCCTTCCGAATATACTTGACATGGCTCTCCTCAATGACTGATCTTAAAATAAAAATCGCCCCTAACCGTGGGGTTGCTTGATCATGGTAAGAATATTTTTGCCCTGGTGGCGTTCATAGATCACCTTGTCCATCATTTTTTTGGTCAGGAAGATACCCAGCCCACCGATCTGTCGATCATCAAGGGAGAGGCCCGTGTCAGGATCTGATCGTTCAAGGGGATCAAAGGCGGTACCATAATCCATAATCTGAATGACCAGGCCCTGCTGACTGTCCCATGAACAGCTCACTTCGATATTGCCTTTTTCCTGGTTTGGATAGGCATAACTGATAACATTTACCAATACCTCCTCCAGGGACAATTCCACGGGATACAATAATTTAGCATCCACGCCACAGGACGCAACAAAGCTTCGGACATGGGCCAGAAAAAATTCCAGATTCTCCAGACTTGCAGAAAGACTCAACGTTTTGTTCAAAGGACACGCCTTTGAAGCGCTCTATATTCCAAGGTTATCTACCCCATAATGATCTTGATTTTTATCCTTTTTTTTTATAGTTTATGGGAAAAGAAGTCAATGAAAACCTTGTGGAGAGCGTAAAAGGAGGAAGTATCCTGGCACCCCTGATGGAGAAAACTGACATTCTCAGATTCCAGGCAGCCCTAACAAACTGGCCCCGCCTTTTCACCCAATTTTCAAATATTGTTTCAGGCATTCATACCCCCCGATTCCATCGGGACCTGAATCAATGGGGAGATCAACTGGATAATCTCACCCGGAATCTTCTAAAAATCCAAGACCAATCCCATCGACAGTTAGGTCGACAGATAGGCATTGAAACCATCATGGAAATAATTTCATTTCTCAATGAACAGGTCACCTGCCAGATCATCCAGAATGCCATCAAACAGTTAGAAACGGTTGAACATATGACACCCCCCTGCCCTTTTTGCTGGATCAGCATGGGATCAGATGCCCGCCAGGAGCAGGTGGTGAGAACAGATCAGGACAATGGTCTGATCTATGCAGATCCTTCCCCTGAAAAGACCATGGAAACAGACCTATACTTTTTAGCCCTGGCAAAACGCGTTGTAACACACCTGGATCAATTCGGTTTCAAACGCTGTACCGGCGATGTCATGGCCATCAACTCCGTGTGGCGACGTTCTGTGGGCGGATGGCTTCACGCCCTGGATCAATGGGTGGGGTCAACTGAAGCCCGAGAACTGCGGCAGCTGACCATCCTCTTGGATTTCAGAGCGATTTACGGGGATAAACGCCTGGCACAAATGGTCCAGGTCCGGGTATTTGATCTATTTCATAAAAATACAAGTGTCAGCCACTTTTTGGCCCGGGATGACCAATTGTTTCCCTCCCCCAAAACCCTGTTTGGACGGATCCGAACCCAGCGAGGAAAAAGTGGCAAGGCCTATTTTAATCTCAAAACCAGGGGGTTGGTCCATTTAACCAATGGGGCAAGAATTCTGGCCTTAAACCATAGGATTCAAATTCCCTCCACCCTCAAACGGTTTCAATTACTGGGCGAAGAGCAGGTGTTACCCCCAGGGGAAACCCATCAATATGCCAAGGCATTCAAGCATTTGGCTCGATTAAAATTTACCAACCATTTAAGCCGCCGGGACAAACGAGACTTGCCAATTAATTGCATTGATGTTTCAACACTTAACCAGGATGATTCAAAGGGTTTTACCGATTCCCTGGATGCAGTTGCCCGCCTGCAAAAACGGATTCACAAAACCTATAACCAGGCCTGGATGAATTTTTTTAATTAGGAATATATTCAAAATGAAATTTTGCCTCAACAAACAAAATACCCCCAGCACACCACAACCAGGTGCAACCCCCTATCATTCCTATTTCAAACTTCTGGCCAAAATCAGCAAAAAAATCCATTCCAACACCGAGACCTTGGAAATTCTTGCCTGTATTGTGGAAAATATTGTCGATGTAATGTCTGCCAAGGGGTGTATCTACTGGATACTCAACCAACAAAAGCAGGTCATTGAAACCCAGGTTTTCCACGGATTTGATTATCAAAGCCTGTCCCGGGTGGACTATCCCACCCTGATGACCATCTTTGATAGAAAAAAAGACAACCCCATCTGCATCACCGATGCCAGGAATGATACCAGAATTCCGGATCTGGAACGCCTGGGAAAACACAAAATCTCTTCTGTCACCGGCATGTTTTTTGATATCACCGGCCCCTTGTCCGGACTTCTGGCCGTTTATTTCACAGGCCCCAGAACCCTTGCCCCCCATGAGTTAGAATTGTTAACCGCCCTGGGAGAACAAGGGGCCATTTCCCTGGAAAAGGCCATGGGATACGACCAAAAAACCCAAACCATGTACCAGCAGATTGTGGAAGGCTTTGCCCTGGCAATTGAAGCCAAGGATACGGTCACCCATGGCCACTCCCAACGCGTGGCCCGATTTTCCGAGCTGACAGCCCGAAAAATGGGTCTGGACGAAAAAAAGGTGAGACAGATCTTCCAGGCCGGTATTCTCCATGACATTGGAAAAATAGGGACCCAGAAGACGCTTCTGGAACGTCTGGGAAACTTGTCAAAAGAAGAGATGTCCACCATCCGGGAGCACCCTTGTCTGGGGGCAGATATTTTAAGGCCCCTCACCTTTTTTTGCGATATTGAACCCCTGGTGCGCAACCACCATGAACTGTTCAACGGCAGTGGGTATCCCGCGGGGAAAAAAGGGGAAGAAATTCCTTTGGGCGCAAGGATCATCACGGTGTGCGATGCCTTTGAAGTCATGATCACCGGCCGGCCCCACATCCCCAAGAAGGATCTATCCGCAGCACTCACCGCTCTTAAACAGGGAGTGGGAACCCGATTTGACCCGGAAGTGGTCCAGGCCTTTTTTAAAATGATCCAGGAAAACCCACGGGTTATAGATACCCGGGAGACCATTGCATCCTGTTTGGATATTCTCCAGCAAAACATGGTCCAACTGGCAGAACAGAATCAAATTGAAAAAAAACTGTCAAATCCCTTTCCCGGAAGCTTTTAGGAAACAAGGCCCCGGGTTTAAAGTCCAAGACCACCGGGATTCATGATGCCATTGGGATCCAGATGGGTCTTGATGGCCCGAAGAACCGCCATCTGTTCTCTTCCTAAATGACGCTCCATCCAGGGCGCCATCATTCTTCCCACCCCGTGGTGGTGGCTCAGTGATCCGCCGGCCGCCTCGATACTGTCAATGATGGACTGCTGATAGGTTCTAAATTCGGCCAGTTCCGGCATTTTAGTGATGAAAATAAAATAAAGGTTGGTGCCCTGGGCATAAAAATGGGAGGCATGGGTCATGCAAATAGTATTGCCATGGGGGTTGGCCTTGACCACCTCTCTCACCTTTCTATGCAAGGACGGCAGATTCTCCCAGGTGACCGAAGATTCCAATGTGTCAATAAGTATCCCATAATCATTCAAGGCATCCCGCATATAGGGATCAGAGAACCGCCCCTTATACCATTTTCGCATGGGATATCCGGTAAGAGAGAACCCCTGGTTTTTTTGACACCTCTTTTTTACCTGGCGCAATACAGTGGCAGCAAAGGAGCGTTCCCCCTCTGTCTGCCCCATCATCAGGCACCGCCGGCCCTTTTTCATGCCCTTAAGCCCCATAAATTTATCCAGGATCCCCCCTTCAAGTCCATACATCTGCATGGCCACATCGGTCTCTTCGGCATCGGATATCCGTAGGATAGCGGGCATGCCAAACCGGCCCTGGCTGATCTGCCGCCCTGCCGCAACAGCCGATTCAAATGAAGGGAACATGAAGGTGAACTGCCGGTTATTTTCCGGCAAATATTCAAACACTTTCATTGTCACTGATACCAGGACCCCAAAACAGCCCTCTGAACCCTTCATGATCTCATTTAATTTGGGGCCTGTGGCCGTGGCAGGGTAATCAAGGGTTTTAAAGCTGCCACTGGGGGTAACATATTCCTGGCTAATCACCAGATCCCCAGCATCTCCATAAAGGGATGAGGCCTGTCCCGACCCTAAAGTCACCACCCATCCGCCCACGGAGGAAAACTCAAAACTCTGGGGAAAATGACCGCCGGTATAGGATTTTTTTGCGGATAGTTTTTGGGGCGCATGGTTGAGCAGATCTTCATAAACAGGACCCATCATGCCCGGCTCCACGGAAATGGTCTGGTTGGTTTCGTTAAAGCAAATAAGTTTGTTCATGTGGGTGGAAAGGACCAGGGTCACCCCGCCCTTAGGACAGTCCAGGCCAAAGGTGACAGAACTGCCGCCGCCATAGACATGGACAGGGATCTTTTGACCATGGCAAAAACGGACAATGGAAACGACATCTTGTTTGTGCCGGGGATGAACCACCACATCGCAAATATCTTTTATCTGGCCCTGGCGAAGGCACATGATATCTTCCATGGCCTTTCCCTTGGTGTACTTAAGACGATCATAGGCGGCAATTGAAAGGTTTTCTTTGCCGACAATTTTTTCCAGATCTGCCAGGCTATCCTGGGACAAACTCAGGGGCAAGGACTCTTTTACGGCCTGGTTCCCTGTCTTCTCCATGGTTGTAAAATCGGTGTCACTTAAATTCAACGCCTGTTTGATCACCTCCAAAAAACCTTTACTGGGATTTTTAAAGGCCTGTTTGTCACCCCATTTCAAGATGGACCGAAAGGAGTTTTTTTGGGGAGCAGTTTCAAGCCATTGGGGAGTAAAATCAACATTTTTTTTCATCTTTTCGGGTATCCTGTAATTTTTTGAATTTGTGAATATAAGGGAGCCAGGGCCTTGTACATTTTCTGGTAAACCTGGGTGTACAATTGCCTGTAAATGATGACATTTTTCGGGTCTGGTTCAAAAACCGTTTTTACCCGAACCATATTGGCGACGGCCTCGTCAATCCCGGCATAAAGGCCCAGACCCTTTGCCGTGAGAATGGCAGCCCCCAAGCCAGAGGTTTCGTGGGTTTCTCCCTTGACCATGGGCAGGTTAAAAATATCGGCGGTGATTTTACAAATCTCATCGCTCTGGGATGCCCCGCCGGAAACCGCCGCCTTTTCAACCAGTGTCTTACCCCGTTTTTGAATCATTTCCATGCCTTCGTAAAGGGCAAATCCAAGGCCTTCAATCACCGCCCGATACACATGATCCTTGGTGTGGACATCCCCGAATCCGATCATGGCGCCCTTGGCGTCAGGGTGGTCCAGGCCGGGGCCCCAATAGGGTTGAACCACAAGCCCCATGGCACCGGGGCTTGTCCGTTCAAGGCATTGGTTCAAAACTTCCTCGGCAGCAATTCCCAATTTATGCGCCTCTTGTACTTCCTTGTGGGCAAATTCCTGCTTAAACCAGGAAATCATCCAGAACCCCCTGAAAATCTCTACCTCTGGGTTATAATATCCCGGCACAGGCGACGGATAGGGGGGCATGAACGGAATTGTTTCAAAATAGCGTTTAGAGGTGGTCTGGACCGTGGCCGTGGTGCCAAAGCTTAAGGAAACCATTCGCTGATGGATGACCCCGGCACCCAGGGTTTCGCATCCCTTGTCAGAACCGCAGGCAATCACCGGGATTCCAGGCGGTAAGCCCGTCAGATTTTCAGCCGCCCTTGTTAGGGTCCCAATGGGATCCCCCGGCTGAATCAATAGGGGTAATTTTTCAAACTCAATGGGAAAGACCCGGCGGGCCAAGGCCCATTTTCCGGCCCATTTTTGCCGTTTATAATCAAAGGGCAAATGACCGATCTGACTGGCGGCTGAATCGGCAAACACACCGGTGAGGCGATGGTTTAAAAAACCGGATACCTGGAGGTATTTATGGGTTTTTTCCCATATTCCCGGCTGATTCTGGCGTATCCAATTGCCCTTGGCCTGGGTCTGGATGTCCATGAGTTTTTTTTCAAGGCCCACTAGCTTAATCCCTAAATTCAAAGGCCCCTTTGCCCCAAAAACAGGGCGTGCCGTTCTCTGGTCCAGCCAAATAATCGCCGGCCGCAGCACACGACCTGTCTTGTCCACATTGATCATGCTGGCCCGCTGGGAGGTTACCCCCACCCCGGCAATGGCGGCAAAGAGACTAGGGTATTTCTTTTTCAGTCCCTGGCAGGCTGCGACCAGACTCGTCCAATAGATGTCCGGGTCCTGTTCTGCCCAGCCAGGCTCCGGGCTGACATAGGGGGTGTAGGACACCTGCTCCCGGGCCAACAGCACCCCGTCTTCGGCAAAAACAAGGGCCCGAAGACTTTGGGTGCCGCAATCAATTGCCAGAATCGTTTTTGTTTCCATGGCCATCCTTCCTTGGGTTTAGCGTATGTGTTTATAAATTTATTCAATTTTTTAAACAATTTATTCTGGAAGTTTTATTTTCCGGCCCGGCGGGGCATAGGCCTCCTGCCACACGCGTTCATAGGCCTTTTTTTCCCGGGTCCATCGTGCTTCATCCCAATGGAGAAAGGGCTGGATCCTTGCCTGGATCTCAGCCATTATATTCATACCTCCATGGGGTAAAAAAAGGCCGATGCGCACCCGCCGGAGCAAAAGGTCTGACAGGTGACGGATCTGTTCGTGGCGGGCACCGTGGCAAAGCTCGGCCCACAACGTCTGGGTATTGCCAATGGGAGTAAAGTCCTCTTCACGGCAAATATCAGCCATGTCCGAAACCCTGGCACCATATCGTCCCCAAAGGCGCAAAATTACTTTGGGAGATAGTCTGCCTTGTCCAAGACCCGGCACAAATTTTGTTGCCCCCCCATCTTTTAGACCTGTTTCCAACCCTGGTGCGGCTCCCGATACTTCCCCGGGGCCGGGCTTGTTTTTAGGATACCTGGGCAAATATTTTTGTGCCGCCTTCATGGCATCCCCCGCCAGAAGCTGGAAGGTGGTCAGCTTGCCCCCGGTGACAGTGATAAGCCCGCCCTCCTTCCAGACCACATGTTCCCGGGACTCCTTGGAGGCAGCAACCTTTTTTTTACTCAGTATGGGTCTTACGCCGGCAATTGAGGCAATACAATCATCCAGACACACCTTAAGGTCGGGCAGGATATGGGCCAACCCCGCCATTAAATATTGGGCTTCCGCCATGGTGATACAGGGCTCTTTTGTGACATCTCCTCGATGGTCCACATCCGTTGTCCCAAGGAATAGACAGCCCTCCCAGGGAAACAAAAATACCGCCCGGTTGTCTTGTGGATGGATAAAACTGATCACCCGGTCCATGGGGTATAATTCCCCTGGAAATATCAAATGGCTCCCCCTTAAGGGGCGGATGTGAAAGCCTTTCACCGGCGATGGATGAAGGGTTTCAGCAAAAGCACCCGTGGCATTTATTACCACCGGGGTCTTGACCAGACGATTGTGCCCGGTATCAGCGTCCTTTAAATGAACCCCGACCACATCCCCCCTGGCATTACGTTCAATGGCGGTTGCGCGGGTATAATTACGGGCATGCCCGCCTTGATCGCAACCATCAAAGATCAACCGGAGCACCAACCTGGCATCATCCACCTGGGCATCTTTAAACCCCACACCAGACAAAAGGCCTGTTTGGCGCACCTTTGGCACTCGCCCAAGAATTTGATCCCTGGAAAAAATTTCATGCTGTTTTTCCCCGGCCATGAGGCTGTAGAGGGACAATCCAAACTTCATGGCTCCCATGGAGGGCCCATGGCCGTCATAGAGGGGCATGATAAAATTTAAAGGGTCCACCAGGCCCGGGTACACAGACAAGAGCCGCTGCCGTTCCCTGACAGCTGACCTTGTCAATAAAAATTTTCCCTCTTTAAGGTAGCGCAACCCCCCGTGGACCATCTTTGAGGATCGGCTCGAGGTGCCCCAGGCAAAATCATTTGCCTCCACCAGCAATGGGAAAAATCCTCGCTGGACTGCCGCATGAAAAACACCGGCGCCGGTGACACCGCCCCCCACAATGACCAGGTCATAGTTTTTTTCAATGGACATCTTATCTTTTCTCATCAGATCTCCTGCCAAAATATCTGGGCCCGGGCCATTGTTCGTTCCACAAGCCCTCGGATCAAGGCCTCTTTATCTTGAAGGGCCAGCCCCAAAGCCCCATAATATTCCAGGGACATTTTCCGGGCCATTTGATGGGTAAAATACAATTGCCCCAGCCGATGATAGACAGGTGCAAAATCGTTAAACATCATTCCCAGCACCGGATTTTGGGTAATTTTTACCATGAGCATCTGAAGCCCCCAATCATAATCGGCAAAGGTTTTAGCATCCATATCAAGGGTAGCCCTGGACCCCAAAAAGTCTTGAATCCCAACCGGATCCTTTTCCGCCGCCTTTTGGGCCACCCCCGGAAAAATAAGGGTCCGGGCCTCCAGGAGATGGGCGATCATATCCGCTGAAAGATGATGGTTAAACCGGGACAGGGTATTTAATACCCCCAGTCCTCCCGAAGCCAGATAATCATTCACCCGGGTGGACTTGCCATGGACAATGGTGACCCAACCTTCCTTTGACATCCGCTGGAGGGTTTCCCGCAGGGTGGGACGCGTCACTCCCAGAAACTTGGCAAGAACCCTTTCCGCCGGCAGGAGATCCCCGGGTCCGTAGCGCCCCTCTAAAATGGCTTCCAACAATTGGGTTTCGGCAAACTGGGCCGGTTTTACAGGTTTTTGAACCCCCTCAAATTTTGGCATTGGTATCCTATATAAAATTTTTTTTAACTTCTGGTAAGAGGTCATACCAGTTGAAATATTTAAAGTCAATGCCGCCTGAAAATTCTTGCTAAAACCGGTATATAATCGTAACAAATCACACTATTATATTTACGAATCCAATCCATTGCGATACTATCCGGCATACGCTTTAAATACCAGACCCACGAATACGACAAAATCACTTTTTTATGCACCCAAGGAACAACCCCACATAATGAATAAAATAAAAACGCTTATTTATACGCTGACAACTCCCAGGCACCTTACTCCCCGGGACGGAATCCATTTCTGGCAGGAAAAAGTCCTTTTGAACCTGCTTCTGGTCAGTGTGGTGCTGGGATTTATTACCTGGGTCCCCAGCGTGGCCCTATCCATAAGAGAAAAATTATGGATTGTCGCTGTCGCAGACACCCTGTTTTTCTGCATTATTCTGGGACTTTTTCTTAAGCCCGACATTTCCTATACCTTCAGGGCCATGAGTATCTCGGTGATTTCCTATTGCCTGGGAATGATCCTGATTCTCACCCTGGGACCCTTTGGTGCAGGCCCGGTCTGGCTATTTTTTGTCCCTATCCTGACCGGAGTGCTGCTGGGATCCAGATCCGCTTCCTGGGCACTGGTTATCAATGGGGTCACCATTGCCGGAATCGGTATCTTAATCCAGCTCAATCTCACGGATCTTCTATCCCAATTTAACGTTAAGGCCTGGCACCTATCCACACACAACTCGGGGGAAAAATGGGTGGTCATCTGTTTAAATTTCATGCTGTTGAACATCCTTGCCACCCTGTCGGTTACCACCATATTAAACGGTCTTCACTCTTCATTGCAAAACCTGGCTATCTCGGACAAAAAACACCGCCAAATATTTGAAAATATTCTGGATGTCTATTTTGAAACCACCCTGGATGGCATCATCCTCGAGGTCAGCCCTTCGGTGAACCAAGTTTCCGGCTATTCCCAAAAAGAACTGAAAGGACAGTCCCTTGACACAATTTACCACCTCTCCGACAAAAGAAAAAAAATCGTGGAACGGTTGATTGCCACAGGTCATATCCATGACCATGAGATTTGCCTCCCCCATAAAGGCGGACAAATTCAAACCTTCTCTGTCAATGCCAAGCTCATTCGGGATGAAACCAAAAATCAAGAAAGGATCATTGGTATTCTCAGGGATATTACAGATCAAAAAGCAATGGTAAAAAAGGAAAAAGATCTGGAGGAACGCCTGAACCGGTCCCGGAAAATGGAAGCCCTGGGACTGCTGGCCGGAGGGGTGGCCCATGATCTCAACAATGTTTTGTCCGGCATTGTCACCTATCCGGAACTTCTTTTAATGGATCTACCCAAAGAAAGCCCCATGGCCGATTCCCTCGGGATCATCCAGTCATCTGGACTCCGGGCCGCAAAAATTGTCCAGGACCTTTTGACCCTGTCAAGGCGAGGGGTGATTACCCGGAAAGTGGTCGATCTCAATGAGATTGTTGAACAATTTTTAAGAACACCGGAATATGAAAAAATTCTTTCCTTTCATCCCCATGTTAGTGTGGAAACAAATCTATCTGCAGGGTTTCCCTTCTTAAAAGGGTCTGCTGTCCACCTTCAAAAAACCATCATGAATCTTATATCCAATGCGGCCGAGGCCCAGCCTGACGGCGGAACCATCCGAATTTCAACGGCCAACCGTCACCTGGACAAACCCGTGAGGGGATATGAGAGGGTCCATCCAGGGGACTATGTCGTTCTCTCAGTTAAAGACCTGGGCACGGGAATTGACCCCGAGGACATAAACCGTATTTTTGAACCTTTTTTCACCAAAAAAGTAATGGGACGAAGCGGCACAGGACTTGGCATGGCCGTTGTCTGGGGAACCGTCCAGGATCATAACGCCTATATTGATGTTGTATCCCAGAAAGATTCAGGAACCCGGTTCGACCTGTATTTCCCCGCAACCAATGACAAAATTGAATCCCCCCCGGATGGAACCCACCGGGAGGCACTCATGGGAAACAAGGAAATGATACTCATTGTTGATGATGTGGCGGGCCAACGACAGATTGCAAAGAGTCTCCTGGAAAGACTTGGATACCAAGCCGTGTCTGTTGCCAGCGGAGAAGCGGCAATCCAATACCTGGAATCAAACCAAGCCGATCTTTTGCTTCTGGATATGATCATGGACCCCGGTATTGACGGCCTTGAAACCTTTCGCCGAATCCGTCAGTTCAAACCGGACCAGAAAGCCATCATCGCCAGTGGTTTTTCCCAAAGCGATCAGGTACAAAAGACACTTGCACTGGGGGCGGGTCAGTATATAAAAAAACCCTATACCATAGAAAAAATCGGGTTGGCAGTCCAGAAAGAGTTGGCCCGTGTGTAAATATTTCGGTCAAATATCATAGATATGAAGGATAAGGTTCCCCCGGGTCAGCACACCTGTCAGCTGGTTTTGTTCAACCACCGGCAGGAGTCCGTCATCGGACAGATTCATTAAATCAAGCGCTTTCCTGGCAGTTTCCCCCGGTGCCGCGGTCATCACCCGGGGCTTCATGAATCCTTTTACCGATGCATCCATGCGGGCTGATTTTTCAGCCTTGGCAAAGCTTTGGGCAGACAAACTGCCCAGAAATTGCCCATGGTCACAGACCAGGACACCCTTTAATTTTTCTTCGACCATGACCTTGCGGGCCTGGGCCATGGTCAGGGAGGATTCCACCATAAACCGCCTGGGATCCGACATAAGGTCCTGTACACAGATTTCCTTTTGGCTGGCATCCTGAATCAATTGCTCAACCTTTGCCACAATTGTTTCAAGTTCCATCCCCTTAACCACGGCAGAACCGGCTGCCGGGTGCCCCCCGCCCCCCAGCGCCCTTACAACGGCTCCCACATCAATGCTCTGGGCATTGGCCCTGGCAATGACCATGGATTTATTCCGGTCGGTGAGAAAAATACCAATGACTGCATCCAGTCCCTTAAATTCCCTGTATTTGCTCACCAGAGAGGCCAGCATGGTCAGACCGCTTTTTACCGGCTGGGCACAGATACCAATTTTAAGCCCCTCCATCTCAATGATTCGGGCGTTTGCCAGCATATCAGAAAAAACCTGGGAATGGGAATCGTCAATGGTGTCTGCAAGATAGGCAGTAACAATGTTCAAATCCGCCCCATTCTCCAGCAAAAACGCCGTCATCCTGGCATCTCTGTGGGTTGCCGAGGAAAAGGTAAGGCAACCGGTATCGTCATAAATTCCCAATAGAAACAAGGTGGCCTGCATGGGGGTAACCGGTGTATCCCGACGCTGGATTTCCTCGAGCAGCAGGGTAATCGTGGCCCCCACCTCTTCCCGGAATTCTGGATGTCCGTGGATGGTCACTCCTTCCATGTGATGGTCCCAACAAATGATCTCAAGATTTTCTCTGGCGGCAAGCCCCTCCATGCGGTCCAGGCGTTTCCAGTTATTGGTATCCACCACAATCAGGGAGGATACCTTTTCAATATCCAGTTCCTTCCGGGGTTGGATGCGGTAAAGATCCTGGTGAATGGCAAGAAAGGCCTTGACCCCGGGCATGATATGGGATGGCAAAATAGCAATGGTCCCCGGATACAAACAGGTACAGGCCACCATGGAGGCCAGGGCGTCGAAGTCGGTGTTGGTATGGCTGGTCACAATTTGCATCTGGGTCTCCTTAATTGGATCACACTTGCTTCACCCCAAGGGGAATCATTTTTCTCCATACCATGAAAAAAAAACAAATTCAATTCCCTTGAATTTCCAACACTACTTTACAAAACCTGACCCGATACTTATATTAGCCCATAAATTAAACGTAATTTTAACCAAAATAAAATGGAGTACCACCAGTGAAACAAATCATTGTACTTGCCACAACCAACCGAGGAAAGACAAAAGAATTCAGAGAATTACTCAAGGATTTTCCCATTGAGATTAAAGACCTAAGCGATTTTGGCCCCATCCCCGAAATAATCGAAGATGGTGAAACCTTTGACGACAATGCCTATAAAAAAGCATCTTTCACGGCAAAGGTGCTGGGTTTTCCTGCCATGGCAGATGATTCCGGCCTCTGTGTGGAAGCCCTTGACGGCGCTCCAGGTGTCTATTCCGCCCGGTATGCAGGAGAAAACGCCACGGATGCCCAGAATGTGGCCAAATTGTTGGACGCATTAAAGGACGAAGAAAACCGGAAGGCCGCCTTTGAATGTGTCATTTCCATTGCCGTGCCCACAGGGACGGCCCTGACCTATGAGAGCCGGTGTGAAGGAGTTCTTACCCGAGAACCTGTCGGTGAGAATGGATTCGGATATGATCCCCTGTTTTTTTTCCCCGAGCTTAACAAAACCTTTGCCCAGCTTTCCATTGCAGAAAAAGGGGACATCAGCCACAGGGGCAAGGCATTAAAGGAAGTGGCCCATGAAATGAACAAAATAATAGAATGGCTGGAAATGAGTATGCCCCAATTTGACCGCACCCCCTGTAAAGGATAAGGCCATGGAATCTTTTCGAGAACTGGTCAAAGAAAACCGGTCGTGCAGACGGTTTGACAATGGGTATAAAATTGAGCCCCAAACCCTGGAAGAGCTGGTAGACCTGGCCCGGCACTGTGCCTCTGCCGGCAATAAACAGCCCTTGAAATATATTCTTTCCACCAGTGAACAAACGAACAATGAGATTTTTTCCTGCCTGGGATGGGCCGCTTATTTAACCGACTGGAAAGGACCCAAAAAAGAGGAACAACCAACGGCCTATATTGTGGTCATGGGGGACAAAACTGTGGCAGACAAATTCTGGTGCGACCATGGAATTGCCGCCCAGACCATTCTTTTGGGTGCCAGGGCCCAGGGACTTGCCGGCTGTATGTTCGGGTCCATTCATATCAAACGTCTGGTCAATTTTCTTAACATTGATGACCACTTGGAAATCAAACTGGTCATTGCCCTTGGCAAACCCGTTGAAACCGTAAAAATAGACGCGGTGAATGACAGCGGCGATATCCGATACTTCAGGGATGAAAACCAGGTTCACCATGTCCCCAAAAGGAAGCTGTCTGACCTTATTGTCAGCACCTGGTAACCCATGAAGATTTTGTTTGTAAATCCTGCCTGTCTGGACAAAAGAATCACAGGTGAAGACGCAGGGGTTGTTCCCATTGGCCTTTATTACATGGCAGCCCTCCTGCTCGACAAAGGATTTGACGCCCGCATTCTCAATCTGGCCCCCTTAAGCTCAGGCAAGAAGACACTCCAGACCTTTAAGGAAATGATTGAAAAGGAAAAACCGGATCTCATCGGGTTTTCCGTGACCAACCCCACAAGAATTAATGCCGTTGCCTGTGCAAAGGAAGCCAGGAAGCTTCTGCCCCAAACCTGTATCGTGTTTGGCGGACCTGCCCCCACCTTTATGCCGGGTCATCTCTTCACGGTGTGCCCCCAGGTTGATATCATGGTGAAAGGAGAAGGTGAGGCCACAATTTTATCCCTGGTACAGGCCCTGGCAAAAGCCCGGCCAATAAAAAACGGCCCTGTAAAAGGATCCTTTTTCAAAGAAATTAAGGGGATTGCCTTTTGGGAAAACGGCCGAATGATTGAGACAGGACCGGCTGATCCGGTTCAGGACCTGGATTCTCTGGTCCACCCCTCCGCCTATTTTGTCTACCAGCACCTGTCCATGTCCCGGGGGTGTCCGGGGAAGTGCACCTTTTGCGGTTCCCCAAAATTCTGGGGAAACGATAAAATCAGGCGCCATTCTGCCCTTTGGTTTGCCGAAGAACTCCTGGCCCTGGCCCAAAAGGGAGTCACCCATTTCTATATCTCCGATGATACTTTTACCATGGACCGGGAACGGGTGATTGAGTTCTGTAAAATTCTTATTGATGCCGCCCCTCATATCACCTGGAATGCCATCTCCCGGGTGGACTATATTGACAAAGAGCTGCTGTTCTGGATGCGCCGGGCTGGCTGCCTTCAAATCAGTTTCGGGGTGGAATCGGGTTCCCAGAAGATCAAGAAAATCTTAGGCAAACCCGTCGCCAACGAGGCGTGTATTAAAGCGTTTTCCCTGACCCGATCCCATGGGATCCTGCCCCGGGCCTATTTTATCTACGGCTCTCCCGGAGAAACCGATGAAACCATCCAGGCAAGCTGCGAGCTTATGATGCAACTCAAACCCTTGGCCACGGTATTTTATATGCTGGTGGTTTTCCCCGGCACCCACCTCTATGACCATGCCCGGAAGCGAGGCCTGGTCACCGATGAGATCTGGCAGCAACCCATCGAAGACCTGCCCTGGTTTGAACTGGATGATACCCTTGATCTCCCCCGAGTTTGTGCTTTTGGAGACAGGCTCAGAAAAACTTTTTCTGAAAATCTTCCCCAATTTGCCCAGGAAATTGACCTGGTGGATGAAAAAGCCCTCTACCCCTTCCACGCAGATTTTCTATCCAGACTTGCCATGACCTTTTCCCATGGGGAATACGCACAAGATCCCCAGGCAAACCAGACAGATCAGGCAAATCGGACAAAAGAGATCGATAAAGTTGCGGAACACCTTTTCACAAGGGCCCTGTCCTATTCACCCCACCCCAGGGCCTTCATGGGAATTGCCCTGCTGCTTCAGAAACAAAAAAATTTTAGCCAGGCAACGAGCCGCCTTGCACGAGGACTTGACCATTTTCCCGGCAACAAGGACCTAAGCGTGTGCATGGGGGTATGCCTCATGAACCAGGCACAATTTAAAGAGGCCCTGCCCTTTTTTACCCCTTTTCGCAAGGAACCGGGCATGGACCATTATATCAATATTTGTAACACCAGATTAACACCCCCTAGGAGCAAACACCATGAACAATAAGAACCAATTGGCCAATTTAGAACAACGGGCCATAAAACTTTCCGCCCAGCGCCAGGTAATTTTGACAAGTCAGTCAGAAACAGCTCTGGACATGATTCTTGAGGCACCGTCTCCTGCCACCCTGGTCCAGTCCTTTCCAGACCAGGATCTTTATTTTCTCATGCACAAAATCGGCGGAGAAGATTTTTTGCCCATACTGGCCATGGCCACCTCTGCCCAATGGGAATATATACTGGACGTGGAAGTGTGGGACGATGATAGATTGGATATCCACACCATGACCCAGGCCTTTGACCTGCTGTTCCAGGCAGACCCCAAGCGTCTGCTTCGCTGGATCATCAAAGAAAAACCGGATTATTTCGAATTTTATCTCTTTAAAAACATGACCATCTTTATCCGGGAGCATGATGAATGGACCCCGGAGGATTTTGATGATTATGTCACCCTTGATGATAAATTCTATTTCAGGTTTCCCCACAAGACAGATCCGGACATGCCGAGCGACGGGTCAGAAGAAATGGATAAAGTGCTTGCCCAGACAGCACCGGAACTCATTGAGAAAATGATGCGATCCCTGGCGGAGATGGACCTGTCTGTGTTCCACGGCCTGATGCTGGAAACCTGTGCCGTGCTGACGGCTGAAACCGAAGAAGAGCAGTTCCGGCTCAAAAACATTCGCCTGGCGGAAAAGGGATTTTTACCCAGCCATGAGGCCATTGGCATTTACCAGC
This sequence comes from Desulfoconvexum algidum, assembly GCF_055382125.1. Taxonomy (NCBI): domain Bacteria; kingdom Pseudomonadati; phylum Thermodesulfobacteriota; class Desulfobacteria; order Desulfobacterales; family Desulfobacteraceae; genus Desulfoconvexum; species Desulfoconvexum algidum. The sequence continues at coordinate 4,745,418 of NZ_AP042394.1, forward strand.
CGACGGATGTGGCATCCCTTAGAACGAGACCTTCAAAGATCAGATCTCAAGCGACCTTTGACCCGGAGTTGCCCCTGCCCCCCCAGCTGTTTACCCAGTTTATTGAGGGAGACACTCTTTTTGTCAGAGCCCTGACCCTTTTAGACCCGGAGTTTATGCTCCCCCTTCAATCGGAAATTGCGGCCCTGAGCAATAAAATCATTTCAGCAGACAGGATCAAAATCAAAAATCCCGACGACATTAAAAAAATTATTCAAAAGGCCACGGCTTACCTGAGCCTGGGGATTGAAATCATTATAAAAGGCGAGCCGACAATTGAAGCAGCCCGGGATACCCTTCTGAAATATTTTCTTGAAGATATTTTCCGAACCGGTTCACGGGCAGGGATCCAGCTTAAAACCCGTGCCAGAAAATGGTATGAAACAAGTTTTATGAAGGAAAAGAACCTGCCCTTGAGTTTTCTGACAGAAGATTATCTCGGGGTGATCGGGGGGATTCTCCTGGACCGCCCCATGTTCTATGATAATTACCAAAAAGGAGAATTGTACCGGCATTTTACACGTCTCGCCGATATCAACGCAACAGACACTATATTAAACCAGATCATCCACCTGGACAAGATACTGGGGCAACTGCCCTTAGATATCGATTCCTTTACCTATGGGCTCCTCACCTATAAAAGTTTAATCTTGACCCTCTGGGCCAGGAACAGGCTCGGTCTGGACAAAGGCTTCGAATGCAGCTTGAACCCCATTGAGCCAAAGGTGTTCAAACCTTTTTTTGCCGCCCTTTTTTCCTCGGATACCCCGGGAAAAATTGATGATCTCAAGGCCCATGATCTGGCCCTTTGGGTGTCAGAAGCCCTTAATATTTCTGGGAATAAAGATGAAGAAAACCTGCCCGAACCTTTCTTGAAAGTATTGTCCAATCTCATAGAGGAAATTGGAGAAGAATACGGCAATGTTAGCCAAGGCCAAATGGATCCCCGGTTTATACCCCATTTCCTGCTGGCACCGGAACCCCTGAAATAACAAATCATACCCCTTGGGAAAAATACTCCCAAGGGGCCGGGTGAATATAGCTTGCGGCAATGCTTATCCGCTAAACACCACAGAGGTATCAATGGGAACACGATCTGTCCGGGTCGTGTTTCTATGATAATATTATATTTTCAAGCTATTTTCTTGGCCCGACAAGAATCCTAAGAAATGGTAGTTCCGAAAATAACAATATCATGAATCCGCCCATGTCCAAATTCGTCGAACCTAACTTCATATTCCGGGATTGCGCGATAAAAACTTACTGCTCTACCCAACGCCTCAGATTATCGGTTATACTATTGATATGCAATCAAGTGACCTGATAAACACAGACTTTGCATTGGGAACCTTCCTGTTCAATATAATTTGCGGTGTCAGCTTTTATACACTTCCATCGCCCCTCTTTTTCAAGAACATTCATCTTAAGATGGTATTGATCTTCTTCCCAGGCTATCTCGCGTACAGTAAAGCATATGTATCCACCAGGTTTTGTGACTCTAAGCAACTCGTTAAACGCTATCGGCCCTACATGTGCGCAGGTGAATGTTCCAACACTAATAACAGCGTCGTACTGATTGTCTGGGATATTCAGTGAGGAGGTTAAATCTGCTTGGGTGAGGTTTCGGTAGACCTTTTTTTCCTCCGCTTTTTTCAGCATTTTTTGGGAGTAGTCTAAGCCATCTATATTCTGGTATCCTTTTTTGCTAAGAAGTGCACCAACCAGACCAGTCCCACATCCGGCATCAAGAATGGTAACCTGGTTGTCATGTAAGTGACATTGAAATTCGTTAACGGTAATTGTCGGAGCGACGTAGCCCATTTCGTTGATTAGATCGTGGTCATAGGCATCTGCCCACTCACTGTATGTTTCTCTCAGTTCGTCCTTGTTGGTTGCGTTTAACACTCGGTCGAGAATTTTCTTGCGATTATCCATAATCAATTTTCCTAAAGAATAGTAATGGTTAAAAGAAGATAGCTGGTATTATAGATCAGTTCAAACTGATCAGTGGTTTGATACCCCAATGTCGAATTTTTCCGTTTTTGTTGTAATAAAACTCAATATACTCGAAGGCAGTCGATAATTATCCTTAAAAACAAATAATGTTTAGTTCAGTTCACAAGCTTGGCTAAGTGAACGGTTAAGCTAACCTGCCGGCTGAGGCAGTTTGAAGTTTGTACCGCCCTTATAGAAAAAGCACTAAGGTTTCCCGGTCAGGTTTGGCGCCAGGTTATATATCAGAATGTTCATCCATATGCAATAAATTCCATTCCAAGTTCTATATGACGCAACCAACACCATAAAGCCAACCGATGATTATCCATGACATACACATCTGGTCCCTGGCCCTGGAAGAAAAAGATGATCTCGCCTAGAAGACCACCAAAATAAACCTTTTCACCGGTATAAATGCTCCGCTTAGCCCCCCAACATGGGAGCTTGCAAAGGCCCCGCCTTTTTTAACGGCATCATTGAGCATGGCAAGGGCTGCAGTGGAACCTGGAACCCCAATGTGGGTGAGTCCCAAGGCCTGAAATATTTCTCCGATACTGTCTCCCACGGTTGGTGTGGGGGCAAGTGACAGGTCGACCACCCCAAATTTGATATTAAGATTTTCAGCCACTTCCCGACCAATGAGTTCTCCCACCCGGGTGACTTTGCAGGCGGTAAATGTTGCCCAAGGCCAAATGGATCCCCGGTTTATACCCCATTTTCTGCTGGCACCGGAACCCCTGAAATAACAAATCATACCCCTTGGGGAAAAATACTCCCAAGGGGCCGGGTGAATATAGCTTGCAGCAATGCTTATCCGCAAAACATCACAGAGGTATCAACGGGAACACGACCTGTCCGGGTCGTGTTTACCGTTGCCTTTTCATCGGCATAGCCAAATGACATACCAAAAAGGATACCCCGTTCATCGGGTATATCTAAGAAAGCCCTCACGGAATCGGGGAATTGCCCCAATGCGCCTTGAAAGCAACTGGCAATACCCTGCTCGCTCATCAGCAATGTCAGTGTTTGGGCATAGATCCCCATATCAACCGCCCCCATGATGTTGAGATATTTTTCCATGGTAAGAAACAACACATGGGGGGCATCAAAAAAAGTCCAATTTCGAATCAGGGCCATCATTCTGGCCTCTTTATCACTGCGCTCAATACCCATTGAGCCATAAAGGGCATTGGCCGACTCAAACTGGCGGTCCCGGTGAATCCCCTCATAACGTATCCCCCAGTCAAAATCTGGATTGGGTGGATTACCGCTCATCAAGGCCTCGGTTAATTTGTCTTTAAGCGCATCCTTTTGGCTTCCGGAAACAACATATACCTGCCAGGGCTGAACATTACAATTGGACGGCGCCAATTGGGCAACGGTGAATATTTTTTTTAAAATTTCTTCGGGAACCGGCTTATCCAAAAAGGCACGCACGGAAAACCGATTTTCCAACACTTCAGTTAAAGACATGGCGGTTTTTCTCTTTAGTTTATCGTTAATTGACAATCTGACCTTAAACAAACTTGAAAAGAATAGGATTTATGGCCATAATACTCAAGGAAATATTTGTAACCCGTTTTTGATTCTCAACGAGAGAAGGATCCGGTATATATAAAAAATGAATACTTTGCACACCGACACTCTATTTCAAAACACATTTTCCCCACAACCGGGGATAACCGTCCGCTATATCAAAATCCCCGCTATCGTTGATTTAATTTTTTGTACCCCACCTGATCCCCGCTATAAAACCATGGCAAACCTGTCTTTTGGGCCAAATAACTTTAAACTTGCGTTTTTATCAACAGAGGAACTTGCCACGGTCAATGGATTCAAAGCGCAAAAAAAACAGGTGGAATGGATTTGCGGAAGATTCTCACTCAAAACCCTTGTCAAGGAAACATTAGATTCCACGATTCCCCTTGAAAATATTCAGATTTCCTACCAGGAGAAAGGCGCCCCCTTTCTCAATGCGTATCCAGACATCCCTATTTCCCTCTCCCACAGTGGTGATTATACCGCAGTGAGCCTGGGTCAAAATCGCCGAACCACCATGGGAATTGACATTGAACAAATCGGAAAAATGCCGGGCACATTTTTTATGAAGACCGCATTCACCCCGCGAGAAATTCATCACATGACCCAGACCGCCCATGAAATATTTCGTCACTGGACATTAAAGGAAGCCTTTTTAAAATATATAAAAATGGGATTTAATGAAAACCTTCACATGGTGGAGATCATTGGAGAGGAAATCTTTCACCAGAAAAAAAAACAACGCTTAAATTCCTGGTCTCGAACAATTGAGGACCAATACATATTAAGCATTGTGGCAGATCCACACATTTGAGTATGAACGGTTGTCATTGTCATGCCATTATGTGTTCCCAACCTTATGTATGGGCTTTTAAACTTCCTTTGAAAAGGCGTAAAAAATGAATTTTGAAAAACTCAGAATACTCCTTATAGTTGCCTTTATGCTTGTATCACTGGTGCCGTTGGCCTCACTTGGATACAAAGTAATATCCCAGGGAGAAACACAGATTGAAGAAAAAGCATCTTCCTACTTAAAAAGTTTGTCCAAAAGAAATGCCGAGGCCATAAAAGGGTTCATGGTGGAAAGAACAAATGAATTAAGCAATTTATCCAATATTATTTGTATTTTTGATTTTAATCCTAGAATGCTTAAAACACATTTTGAACAAATGAAAGAACAATACAGCCCTTATCTTGGATTTTATTTGCTGGACAAATCCGGGAAGTCGATTTTTTCCACTCTGAATGTTTCAGATTCCCTAGAATTAAATTCCATGCGTGAATCAGAGAATTTATTACTGGGGGTAAGGGCTGATAATATTTTTATGTTTAATTCCGGGCAAAAACAAATTCCAGCATTTAAAATTTGTACACCGGTACCCAAGGGTTCTAGAGAACTTTGTCAGCACTTATGCGCTTTGGTTGATTTCAGACTTGTGGAAAATCTGCTGAGAAAAAGTAATATAGAAGCGACGGGTGAAGTTTATCTAATAAACAAAGAAGGCAGATTTTTGTCTGCATCACGATTCGGAGCACAAGCACTTGTAGACCATATTCCCATCAAAGCTATAGATGGGAAAAATCATGGGCTATATGAAACAATCGATTATAGAGGAGAACGTGTATTACAGGCATATCAGAAAGTTGATGCTTTCCCTTGGTATGCTATCGCCGATCAGGACATGGCTGAAATTTTAAATCGTATCAATACCCTGGAAAAGGAGGTTATTATTTATGGCGTACTAACCGCAATTATTGTTTTCGGTCTTGCTTTTTTTATTTCAACTGTAATCGTAAACATTTTAAAATCCAAATACATGTATGAAAAAGAACTGGAGTTTCAAGTAATTCAAAAAGAAAAACTTGCATCTCTGGGCCTCTTGACCTCAGGTCTTGCCCATGAATTAAATACGCCTCTGGCCAATGCGCTACTCTATACCCAAATTGCCAAAGAAGAATTGGAAGAATCTGGCATCGGAATAGAGACAATCCAACAAAGGCTCTCTACAGTAGTTGATGAAGTCAGGCAGGGAAGTAAAATTGTAAGAAACCTCCTTGATTTTTCCCGTCATTCCCAAAGTGATGCTCAAACCAATGATGGTAATAAAATTTTAAGGAAACTGATGGATATAGCGGGCCCTCATTGTGCGTCTAACAAAATTGAAGTAACAATAGAATTGGAGAAAGGAATGCCTGATATTAAAGCCGATGCAAGTACAATACAGGCCATATTGACCAATCTTGTTGCAAATGCCATTGAAGCCATGCCCGATGGGGGAAAAATAAAATTGAAGACCCGTTACGTGAAGGTTTTGAAAATGATAAAAATAGAGATTGCTGACTCGGGCCCGGGAATTGCCAAGGATGAACTTATCAAAATATTTAATCCATTTTTTACAACTAAGAAACAAGGAGAAGGAACAGGCCTTGGCCTGTTCGTCAGCTATGAAATGGCAAGAAAATTGGGGGGAGACATCAAAGTAATCAGTTCAACCCGTCACAACTCAATCAATTCAGGCACAATATTTACCGTTGAATTACCGACTGAATAGTTTTTATCACGGGAGATCCTATGAAAGGGTACAAAATTTTAATAGTTGAAGATGATCAAAAAATGAACCAGGGGTTGTTGCATATTATCTCAAAAGAGGGGTATTTTGTGCAGTCAGTTGATTCCGGGGAAAAAGCCCTTGAAAAAATAAGAGATACTCAATTTGATCTGATCATCTCCGACCTCAAACTTCCCGGCATTGATGGAAGACAACTTTTGAGCGCCACAAAAAAATATGATCCCAATATTTTGTTTGTTATTATAACAGCATACGGTACGGTTGACACAGCTGTTTCTGCCATGAAAGAAGGGGCTGAGGACTATATTTTAAAACCCTTTGATTTGGAAGAGCTAAGGCTTGTCATTAAAAAAATCATGGAAAAAAGAGAATTATTTCTAAGCAATATCCGTTTGCAGCGTCAACTTGAAAAGAAATATACATTTGACAATATCATCGGAACCAGTGAAGCAATGATGATGGTTTTTAAAACCATCAACCGTGTCAAGGATTCAAAAACAACTGTTCTTATCCGGGGAGAGACCGGTACAGGCAAGGAACTGGTGGCTCGGGCCCTGCACTTTAACAGTGACAAGGCGTTAAAGCCTTACCTGCCGGTCAACTGTGCCGCACTCAATGAAAATCTTCTATCAAGTGAATTGTTTGGTCATGTAAAAGGGGCATTTACAGGTGCTGTCTCCGATAAACAAGGACTCTTTGAAGCCGCAAATGGGGGAACTGTATTTCTTGACGAGATTGGGGATATAGGAACAGGACTTCAGCAGACATTTCTTCGCGTATTGGAAAGCGGAGAAATACAGCCGGTTGGATCCTTTGAAAGGAAAAAAGTTTTTGTAAGAATTATTGCTGCAACAAACAAAAACCTTGAGGCCATGATTGAACAGGGCAGCTTTAGGGAAGACCTGTACTACCGGCTGAACGTTGTTATTATTGACTTGCCGCCTTTAAGGGAACGAAAAGGGGATATCGGAATACTGGCACATCATTTTTTAAAACAGTACTCAGCTCAAAACAATAAAAGTATAACGCGTATATCTAAAGAAGTTCTCCGTTTATTGGAAAATTATGCCTGGCCCGGAAATGTCAGAGAGCTTGAAAACATTATTGAAAGGGCAACGCTTTTTGAAGTCAGTCAAGAAGTCACACCAGATAGCCTACCCCCCGCTTTGACAATGCCTCCTTTGATTTCAGATATGAAATCTTTTTCTAAAGATATAAATTCTCTGGAACAATTGAGCAAAAAGCATATCATTAAAGTTCTGGAAACAACTCACCAAAATAAAACCCAGGCATCTAAGTTATTGGGCATCGACCGATCAACGCTGTGGCGGATAATGAATCGCCTGGAGATGAACTCAAATAACCGTTGAAAAATTTTTATTCCTCTTCTTTTAAGGCGGTGCAATCTGCGACACTCGTTGCACTTTGCACCACACCCTCTTTTTGATCATAGGACCTTCTTAACAGATAATTCATGTATTTACAGTTGGTTATCCATGATTTATCCCATTGGTACACTCTTTGCTGATCTGCTTAAATAAGGAAGCTTACATCGCCAGCCCTTTGATGAGAATTCTCAAGCTCATATCATTTATTGGCGTTGTAAAGCTGGCTTTGTAAAGCTGGCTTATAATAATGTTTAAGAAAGCTGGAGTACTTATGAAAAATTATATTTTCGGAAATTTAACTGACTGGGGAATTGTTCTGGATAAATTAACAAAATTATCAGAGAGCAAAGAACTTGACAATCACCAGGATGAATTGATTCGCTTGCTTCGTTTTGACCAGAACTGGCGCTTGAGAGAAGCTGCTATTGAGTCTTTGCCTCATATTGAGAACCCGAACCTTGATCTTGCAAGAGAAGTTTTTTCAATAATAAACCGCAAAGATCTCTATTATGATGTCAGGATTCTGGCGACAGATAGCCTTGGAAAACTGATTGCTATTATCGTCAACAACAAAGCCTTTGACCGAGATATTTTAAAACAATTTGTTATGGAAATCATAACAAATATGGATGCTTTGCTTGCCTCTCCTGAACCGCCGAAATTTCACGATGCTTTGCAAACCGCTAGGAATCAAATCAAGGAAGCCATTTAAATAATCCAAAAAAATAATAAATCAAAAAAAAAAGGAATCACAACATGCTGATCGGAATACCAAAAGAAATAATGCTCAAAGAGAATAGGGTTGCAGCACTCCCGGAAACTGTTGCAAAATTTAAAAAATTGGGATTTGGTGTGCTTGTTGAAACAAAGGCAGGCGCAGGCGCTTTTACAGATGATGATGCCTACCTCAAAGCCGGGGCACAAATTGCTGCTGATGCAGTCGAGGTTTTTGACAGATCCGATATCATTTTAAAAGTTAAGGAACCTTTGTTTAATGATCAGTTCAATAAACATGAAATGGACATGCTTAAAGAAAACCAAATTCTCATAACTTTTTTGCATCCTGCAGCCCCTTCAAACCATGGGGCGGTAAAAAAACTCCAGGATAAAAACATCACAGCATTCACAATGGACGGCATTCCCAGAATTTCAAGGGCCCAGCGTATGGACCCCTTGACATCCATGAGTGCCATAACCGGTTATAAAGCCATCATTATTGCTGCAGCCAATTTCCCAAAATTCATCCCCATGATAGGGACCTCCATTGGAATGATAAAACCTGCCAAGATTTTGGTAATAGGTGCCGGCGTTGTCGGGCTTCAGGCAATTGCAACAGGAAAAAGGCTTGGGGGTGTTGTAAAAGCAATTGATATCCGGCCAGATGCAAGAAAAGAAGCTGAAAGCCTGGGCGTAAAAGCGGTTGGTTTTGATGTACCACCGGAACTTGCAATTGGAGAAGGAGGATATGCCAAAGCCCTTCCTCAGGAATGGCTTGAAAAAGAGAGACAAGCATTGGCACCCTTAGTTGCAGAGTCTGATATCATTGTGCTCAGTGCCCTTATCCCGGGGGAAGCTGCTCAACATATCATTACCCGAGAAATGGTTGAATCAATGAACCCTGGATCTGTTATTATTGATGTATCCATTGACCAGGGTGGAAATTGCGCTTTAACGGATCCGGGAAAAGAATTAATTCACAATGGTGTTTACATCTGTGGAATTAAAAATATACCGGGGTCACTACCGGTTCATTCTTCATGGCTCTATGCCAATAATCTTTATTATTTTGTTGAGAACCTGTTTAAAAACGGAGAAACCGACTTTAACATGGAGGATGAAATCATCAAAGGTTCCCTTGTTACACACAAAGGCAAACTTTATCACCAGGGAACTCGCAAAGCCCTTGGACTGAATGATCATTAAAAAAGTTCCAGGAGCAAATAATGACAAATCTTTTATTGATGCTAGGCGTTTTCCTGTTTTCCTTTGTGGTGGGGTATTTTTTGATTTCCAGGATACCCACATTGCTTCATACACCGTTGATGTCCATGACAAATGCAATATCCGCTGTAACCATTTTGGGTGTTTTGATTCTTTTCTCAGTTTCATCAACCAGAACCGAACAGGTAATAGGATCAATCGCTTTTGTCATGGCCGCCTTCAATCTTGTGGGGGGCTTTGCAATTACGGATAGGATGTTACGGTTATTCAAGAAAAAACCACTAGGGGGTAAAAATAATGGCTGAAACATATTCTACCATGAATCTACTCCTGGATTTTTGTGTAATCGGTATCCTTATACTTGGTATCTGGCTGTTCCGCTGGCCCCACAGGGCAAAATTGGGCAACCTTACGGCTGCTTTTGCCCTGGCCTGTGCTGCAGCTCTGATTCTTTATAGAAACGGAACCCAGTACCCCTATATTATGCTATTTGCCCTGGTAATTGGTTCCAGCCTAGGATATTGGGTGGCCAGAAAAATCACCATGATCCAGATTCCTGCCATGGTTGCCTTTCAGCATGGCGCTGGAGGGATTGCGGCTTTTTTTCTTTCCCTTGCCGAACTGATGCGTGGATCTCAACACTTAGGGCTGATGAATGAAATATCCGGGCTTCTGGGCCTTGCCATTGGGTCCTTGACTTTCAGCGGCAGCATGATCGCCGGAGGAAAGCTTTCAAACAAGCTTGGCCAGGCCCAAAAAATACTGCCAAAACACACATTATTGGTCATGCTGAACCTTGGGGCCATTCTTGTATTGATTATTGCGGCATTGTTTGTGCCAGCTGGCACCAGGATATTCATTTATATCCTCATTATTCTATTGTCAATTTTGTTTGGAATTCTTTTTACCATTCGTATTGGCGGAGCTGACATGCCAGTTGTGATTTCATTTTTAAATGCAACTGCAGGTCTTGCAGCTGCCCTTTGCGGCATGATTATCGAAAACAAGCTGTTGATTTCCTGTGGGGCCACGGTAGCAGCTTCTGGGTCAATATTGACCCATGTCATGTGCAAGGCTATGAATCGAAGCCTTTTCAGGGTTTTTGTTCCCCTTGAAAAATCCCGGATAAACTCCTCGGAAGCTAAAAAACAGAACCCGGTTTCTGATCCTGTTAAACGACAAGTCCCGGATCCTTCCATTGAAAAAGAAATCCAGGTGCCTTCCGCGGAAAAAAATATTTTTCAAACCGCAGTTGAACTAGCCCGCAATGCCCAAAAAGTCATTATTGTGCCCGGGTATGGCATGGCCGTGGCCCAGGCACAATTCCAAGTGATTGATTTTTCCAATAAAATGCTTGCCCTGGGCAAGGATGTGAAATTTGCCATTCATCCGGTTGCCGGAAGAATGCCAGGACACATGAATGTTCTTCTTGCAGAAGCTGGGGTTGACTATGATCTTCTCGAAGAAATGGATGATGTAAACCCGGAATTCAAGGACACTGATTTTACCCTGGTTATCGGGGCCTGTGACGTGGTTAATCCTGCCGCCATAAAAACAGATGGTTCACCCATATCAGGCATGCCCATTTTGCTCGCCCATGAATCAAAGAATGTTGTATGCTGTAATATAGATGCGAAACCCGGATATTCTGGTGTTGAGAATCCTTTGTATAAAAATGATAATACAATTATGCTCCTTGGAAATGCCAAAGAAACAGTCCAGCAATTGGTTGACAGTCTTTCAGAGGCAAGCCCTGCAATTGAAGACTCTTCAAAGGACAAGGATGAAAATGATCACAAGAGTCCTTTGGAATCAGCCATAATGGCATTATCATCCGCCAAAAAAGTTATTATTATCCCAGGATATGGCATGGCGCTGGCACAGGCACAGTTCAAAGTGATTGAGCTGGCAACACGCCTTGAATCAATGGGTGCACAAGTAAAATTTGCCATTCATCCGGTTGCCGGAAGAATGCCCGGACACATGAATGTGCTTCTTGCTGAGGCAGAAGTTGACTATGATAATCTTTACGAGATGGATGAAATCAATCCTGAGTTTTCACAAACAGATGCGGTTCTTATTTTTGGTGCCTGTGACGTGGTAAACCCGGAAGCAATCAATACGGAAGGTACGCCTATCTCAGGAATGCCTATATTAATGGCCCATGATGCTAAAAAAATAATTATCTGCAATTTTGACGCAAAACCGGGTTATTCCGGGGTAGAAAATACTTTATATGACAATCCAAAAGCAATACTGCTGCTCAATGATGCGGCTTCAACGGCAAATGATTTGATTGAGGCCTTAAAAACACACCCTTAATTTAACCCGACATATCCTCTTACCGGTCTTAATGATGGCTGGTAAAAGGATATGGGGATAATCCCCAAATAACAGCCCTTACACTCGCCCCTTTTTTAATAGACTATTTTTCTATGGGCAAAAACCACTCATTTGCCATCAACGCCCTTGCCTCTGATGTCAGAGGGATGAGGTCGGTTTTATCCAGAAGATCCAGGTTGAATTTCCGGTTCAGGGCAGCAAAATGCTTTAACCCGAAGGCAATTTTATTGAGATAGGAAAAAACACCGATGGCCCCGGTGGAAAATTCATTGGCCACGGTACCGTAAAGAGCTCTTAAATCCGGAAGATCGCAAAATATTTCTTCAATTGTCGAGCCATATGGTTTAAATCTTTCCGGCACATTCTTGTTTTTTATCTGATCACCGATTGTTTTACCGGTCATGGCAGCCGCCATGGACGCACGGCACAGGCCAATTCCCAGAACATGACCGTCCCCATAAGCCAAGCCTTTAAAAACCTGATCCTCACTGGCAAAACCCCCGGTCATAATGATTGCGGGTGGACAAAATTTTTCTGCTCTCAATTGATCGCAAATGCGGACAACAGCATCCTCCAGGCAGACCGTAGGCAGGGACCATTCGTTCATCATTTTGGAAGGGCTGTATCCAGAGCCGCCTCCGGCACCGTCAAAGGTGACCATGTCCACCTTTGCCTCACAGGCAATCCGAAGAACCCGTTCTATATCCTTTCTGTCGTATCCCGCCATTTTAAAATAAATATTTTTTGCACCTAGATCCCTGAGCGCTGTAATGTGAGTAATCAGGGAGCGTTCATTCCACAGGGGCAGTCTGGAATAGGTGTAAAAATTGGGACAGACCCTATCCTCATATGCTTTTTGTACGACAGGGTCACAAGGATCCGGGATGACCACATCACCTAAGCGTTGGCGTTTCAAAGCCGCTTCAATATTTTTCACCCGTATAACCGGCTGGGTCCCCTTTGCCGCCTGGCCAAATTTGATTTCAATGGCCGTGACGCCATATTTTTCGATGGCGATTTTCGGAACCCCCATGAGGTCATCGTCCACATTGCTTTGGAGAACAATCTGACCATACCCCCGGTCATATTTACGAAAACAGTCCAGGGCCTTTTCCAGTAAGGGGTAATCCGTAACTTTTCCATTTTCCACTCGTAAATTCGGGTCATTGTTTCTGCCATGTTCCCCGATCACGCAAGTTACTCCAGCCATGGCCGCCCCGGCAAAATAATCCTGCCAATTGAGTTTAATCAATGCCGGAAGAATGACGGGCATGGCAATCTTAACCGGATTAAATGTCCCGTAAGTCCTCTCCAGGTTTACATTAAAAATATTTGCTTCTTCCTGGGTTTCTTTGGCTCCCAGGGCGCCGAACACCCGTCCGTTGATGTTAAAATGGGAAAAATCAATGGGGTAATCTTTTTCCGAAGCGATTTGATTGGTGCCGGTTGTTGTTGGATACACGGTTTGTGCGCCCAGCACGGCTGCCTGCGCAATCTCGCAGGTCCCTGTACAATCTTGAGTACAAAACGAACACATTCCAGATTGGGGGGAGATGAAAGTGCTTCGGTTTTTCGAAAAGGTAAACCCTGAACTTAATTTAGGTGAATAAGACATTTTAATTCTCTTTTTTTTAAATTTTTTAGTTTAGCTATTCATATATTATTTTAAAAATTACGTTATAACTAACAATATTAAAAGGCAATATAATTTACAAATTCGGACAAACCTACTCGTGTTTAATGAGGGTATCATGGGTCGTGGGAGAGTCTTGAAAAAAAGCGTTCAATAACATAAGCAATCTCGGGTAGATATTTTCATGGTTTGGATCTATTACAGTTTGACAATGTTACGATTACTTCTATAATATGAATATTACGTCACTATATATATGATGACCTCATGTCCATCGTGTGGTCAAGAACATTGATTTTAACAGGGGGGTAAAGAATGCAGGGGGAAAAACTTTCCCGCCGGGAAAAAGAAAAACTCAGGCAGCGTCAGGATATGCTTGCCGGAGCTCTCGATCTTTTTTCAGAAAAAGGGTATCACAACGTGTCCATGCTCGATATTGCAGGAAAATCTGAGTTTGCCATCGGGACCCTCTATAAATTTTTCAAAAACAAGGAGGACCTTTATAAAACCCTTGTTTTAGAACAGGCTGACCGCTTCCATGAATCCCTTATGGAGGCGATAGAAGAGGGCAATAACGAGGTTGAACAGCTAGAGGCATATATCAAAGCTAAGGGCCGGGTATTTCGTTCCAATAGTTCTATGATTCGCCTTTATTTTGCCGAAACCCGGGGAACGAGCTTCAATATTATGGCAGGCCTTGATTCAGAAATCCGCGAACAATATAATATTTTTTTAAAAAAGCTTGCCCAGGTCTTTGAGAGCGGCATTCAAAAAAATAGATTCAAGAAAATTTCCGATCCATACCATCTGGCTGTCTGCCTTGAGAGCATTACCAATGCATTCCTTTTCCTCTGGCTGGAGACCCCGGAACAACATCCCTATCCGGAGGATCCAAATCAAATACTGGATATTTTCATGAAGGGGCTTATCAGCCCGTAATCCCGATGATGGCCCTGTCAATTGAATAATATTTATTATTAATCCTATTTTGGAGATCCTACATGCAGAAAAATAATCCGGCATCAAAATTAATACCCCTTTTTATTATTTTGCTATTGAGCCTTTTAACAACAGGATGCGATCGAGGGCCAAAAGACAACCCGCAACAGGCTCAACAGCATCGCCCTGTCCCGGTGGTTTCCACCATAACCATAGCCACCCAAAAAATAGAGTTGGAAACCCAACTGCCTGGCCGGACATCTGTTTACAAAATTGCGCAAATCCGTCCCCAGGTGAATGGTCTCATTCAAAAAAAACTATTTACGGAAGGCTCGGACGTTAAGGCCGGTCAGATACTTTATCAGATTGACCCCGCTCCCTTTCAAGCTGTACTTGACAATGCCCTGGCGAACCTTGCTGCCATGCAAAAATCAGCCGATCTATCAAGGGCTTCATTAAACACAAGCATGGCCGACGTCACAAGACAAAAGGCTACCCTGAAACTTGCGATGTTGACCCGAAAAAGAGTTGAAAAACTGATCACTGCGAATGCTGTCTCCGAAAGTGAACGTGATCAAGTCGTGACCGCAGCTGAAGTGGCTAATGCCTCGCTTAAAGCAGCCCAAGCCCGTATGGATGGTAGCCGGCAAGCAGTTGCTGTAGCCAAGGCAACCATCCATCAAGCTGAAGCTGCTGTTAAAATCGCCAGAATTAATTTTGGATATTGTCGTGTTACCGCCCCCATTGACGGCCGTATCGGCAGATCCAACATAACAGAAGGTGCCATTGTGACCGCGTATCAGCCCGTTCCCCTGGCAAGTATTCAACAACTGGACCCAATTTATGTGGATGTGCCCCAATCCACCACTGAATTGCTCCGATTGAAACACCTGCTTACTGACGGCCGCCTTACCCTTGATGAGAACAACCCGAATACGGTAAGCCTTATTCTGGAAAACGACATGGCCTATCCTCTGGAAGGAACGCTGCAGTTCAGTGATGTCACCGTGGACCCGACAACCGGGTCTGTTATTATGCGACTTGTTTTTCCTAATCCCGAAGGCCTTCTTTTACCCGGCATGTTTGTCCGGACCATTATTAAAGAAGGGGTTAATGAACAGGCCATACTGATTCCCCAGCAGGGAGTATCCCGGGATCACAAGGGAAATCCCTTTGCACTGATCGTGGATGCGGAAAACAAAACCGCATTTCGCCCGCTCACCCTTGAGCAGGCCATCGGCGACAAATGGCTGGTCTCAGCAGGCCTTGCTCCCGGCGACCAGTTGATTGTCGAGGGGCTGCTGATGTTACGGCCGGGCACCTTGGTGAAGGTTACCCCCTTTAAAGAAACAAAAACCAAGGACCCCATGATAAATCAGGACGTTTCTTCACAAATGCCTACAGACGGGGGTGACTGATGCTGTCAAAATTCTTTTTAGACCGCCCGGTTTTTGCCTGGGTCATCGCCATCGTCATTATGGCGGCCGGCATACTGGCAATTTACAATTTACCCATATCCCAGTATCCTCCCATTGCACCGCCTTCTATTGCCATTGATGCATATTTCCCCGGGGCTTCAGGGGAGACCGTTGAAAACACGGTGACCCAGATCATAGAACAGAAAATGACCGGTCTGGGTGATATGCTCTACCTCTCCAGCACCAGTTCTTCTTCCGGCTCTGCCCGGGTCGAGTTGACATTTGCCCCGGGAACCGATCCCGACCTGGCCTGGTCCAAGGTCCAGAACAAGCTTCAGCTGGCCATGGCCAGCCTTCCCGATGTGGTGCAGCGCCAGGGGGTCAAGGTCAGTAAATCAACCCGGAATTTTTTGATCATCGTGGGTCTGATCTCAGAAGACGGCAGCATGACCGGTGATGACTTAAGGGATTATGCCCAATCCAATCTGGAAAAAATCCTGTCCCGTGTACCCGGTGTGGGTGAAGTTGAAAATTTCGGTTCCCAGTATGCCATGAGGGTCTGGGTCAACCCGGACAAGATGATCAGCTATAACCTGACCATGGAAGATGTCATCATGGCACTTCGAGCCTATAACGTGGAGATTTCTGCCGGCCAGTTCGGCGGGATGCCGGCCATACAAGGTCAACGCCTGAATGCCGCCATTATTGTCCAGCACCTGCTGCAGACCCCGGAGGAATTTGCCGACATTCCTATCCGCATCAATCCAGACGGATCGGTGATCCGAATCAAAGACATTGGACGAACGGAATTGGGGGCTGAACGGTATGATGTTACAGCTGAATACAATGGGAAAGCCTCTGCTGCCATGGGTATACGCCAAGCGGCCGGTGCCAACGCCCTGGATACCGCCAATTCCGTTAAGAAAAAACTGGAAGAAATGAGCCGGTATTTTCCTCCGGGCATGAAAATCATTTACCCCTATGACACGACCCCGTTTACCCGGGTCGCCATTGAGGAGGTTGTCAAAACACTTGTTGAGGCGGTTGTGCTGGTTTTTGTGATCATGTATCTTTTTATGGGAACGTTTCGGGCCACCCTGATTCCCACCATTGCAGTACCCGTAGTGCTTTTGGGAACCTTTGGTGTTTTAGGCTTTTTCGGATTTTCCATCAACATGCTGACCATGTTTGCCATGGTTCTTGCCATCGGACTTTTGGTGGATGATGCCATTGTCGTAGTGGAGAATGTCGAACGGATCATGACTGAAGAAGGACTTTCTCCCAAGGAAGCCACAGCCAAGTCCATGGGTGAGATCACCAGTGCTTTGATCGGTATTGGCCTGGTGCTTTCTGCCGTATTCGCCCCCATGGCATTCTTTCCCGGTTCCACCGGCGTTATCTACCGGCAATTTTCTGTGACGGTCATCGCTTCCATGCTGCTTTCGGTTGTCGTAGCTCTGATTTTGACCCCGGTTCTCTGCACCACACTTCTCAAATCAGTGCCCAAGGGTCATGAACCCTCAGATAATGCCATTTTTTTTCTACGCCCCTTTTTTCGATGGTTTGATCGTTTCTTTTTTTCCATCAGAAATCTGTATGTCAAAATAGTAGGCAATATTCTGGCCAAAAAATTACGTTATTTGTTCTTGTTTGTTCTAATCGTGGGTGCCATGGGGTATCTGTTCAACCGCATGCCCACGTCTTATCTTCCCAATGAAGATCAGGGTATTTTATTTGTTCAGGTCATGCTTCCGACAGGCTCCACCCTGGAACAGACTAAAAAAGTCATAGATAAAGTCCGGGACCATTTTCTAATACAGGAAAAAGAAGGTGTGGAGTCCGTCATGGCACTTTCCGGGTTTAGTTTTGGTGGTGCAGGACAGAATATGGCCCTGGGATTTATCAAACTCAAGGACTGGGATCTCCGCCAGCGCCCTGACCTGAAAGTCGAAGCAATTGCCGGAAGGGCCATGGGCGCTTTTTCACAGATAAAAGAGGCCATGGTATTTGCCTTTCCACCGCCGGCGGTCCTGGAACTTGGCAATGCCACCGGATTTGATTTCCAGTTGCAGGATCGCGGCGGCCTGGGTCATGAAAAACTGATAGCAGCCCGGAATCAACTTCTTGGCATGGCAGCACAGGACCCGAGATTGATCAGGGTCCGGCCCAATGGTATGGAGGATGTGCCCGAATACCACATTGATGTAAATTGGGACAAGGCCGGTGCCCTGGGGGTTCCCGTCAGCTCTATCCACAATGTTATTTCAGCCTCCTTTGGCAGTGCCTATGTCAATGATTTTATCCAGGCAGGACGGGTTAAACGGGTCTTTATCCAGGCAGATGCCCCCTTTCGTATGCTGCCCAAAGATTTGAAAAAACTGTATGTGCGAAACAGCATGGGCAAAATGGTCCCTTTTACCTCCTTTGCCTCCGGACACTGGGCACTGGGTTCTCCCAAGCTGGAGCGTTTTAATGCCTTCCCCTCCATTAATATCTGGGGGGAGCCGGCACCGGGGCACAGTTCAGGGGAAGCCATGGAGGCCATGGAAGAGCTTGTGACAAAATTGCCCCCGGGGATTGGCCATGACTGGACTGGATTGTCCTATCAGGAAAGAATGTCTGGCTCCCAGGCACCTCTTTTATATGCATTTTCAATTTTTGTGATTTTTCTGTGTCTGGCAGCCCTGTACGAAAGCTGGCCCATTCCCATTGCAATTCTGCTGTGCCTGCCCCTTGGTGTCATTGGCGGTGTGATTGCTTCGACAATGCGGGGAATGCCCAATGATGTCTATTTTCAGATCGGACTGTTGACCACCCTGGGCCTGACCACAAAAAACGCCATCCTCATCGTTCAGTTCGCAAGAGCCCGAGTTGATGAAGGTGCAGGGCTTGTGGATGCAACCTTGGAGGCAGCCAAATTAAGACTGCGTCCCATCATCATGACTTCATTGGCCTTTGGCTTCGGCATCCTGCCCCTGGCACTTGCTACCGGAGCCGGATCGGGCGCACAAAGAGCAATCGGCACCGGTGTTCTTGGAGGAATGGTGACGTCTACCTTTCTGGTAATATTTTTCGCACCACTTTTCTACGTAATGGTCTATAAGGCATTGGGAAAACACAGAAAACGGGGTGAAGGCAAACAACACTGACAAACGTATCTCAGGTGGACAATCATACAACTGAGCCTCTCCTGAAAAAATTGCGCTTCATCTTTCGGGTTCTAACAATGGAATGTTCACCTGACCCCAGAGCTATATGCTTTTAGGGTCAGGTGAAGCTATTGTCTGACAATATTATCCTTCTGCATTTTTTTCAAGTTCATCCAGTTTGTCAGGATCAGAAACGGCAATGTCAACAAGGCACTGTGGGATAGCGCTTTGTTCACACATTGTCCTGATTTCTTTCTCTACTTCGCTAAATTCCATTATTTCACGAATAGAATCGATGTGGTCAATCATATCCTCCGGGGTAATATCTTCCAAAGAAGGACCTGCAGCCTCTGCCTTTTTCTTTGCTGCTGCTTCCTCTGCTAACCTTTGTTGCTCCTTGATTTCCTCTTCCATGGCTTTTTTGGCGTTGTTAATAGTAGCCTGGTCAACTGCTGCCATCTCTAGGATCAATTCCTCTGCGACATCGTTTGTAATTAAGTGCTTCACCTTTTCTTCGTCTGATTTGCCGTCAACCTTTTCCAGCAGACCTGCCACTCTCTCTCTTTCTGCCTTTTCCTTTGCAATTTCAGCCTCCACCTCGGCCAGTTTTTCTTCTGTAATGCCTAATTTCTCCACGATCACTTCGCGTTCTAATAGTTCTCCAATGAGGTATCGGATACTTTCATTTTCAGACATTTCTTTTGCTTTTTTTACAAGCAAATCAAGTCTTGTCTCTTGGACAATCTGGATTATGTCCAGTCTGCATTCCACTTTCTTGAGTTCTTTCCAAGTTTCACCAAGGTTGGCGATAAGGTTACTGGTGGCTGAATACGGATTGAGCACGTCTTCCAGTGAAAGCGCTGCAATGGCCTCGTTGAAATCCTTCATCAGCGGCCTTCCAACTTTCAGCATCTCATCCATCGCCCATCTCAACTGCATCATCCTGCCGCCGCTTTTGGAAACATTAAACCCTTCATTATCAAGCTCGCCCACAATCTTTTGAATCGCTGCTTCCTTGGCTTGCCCTGAGAGTTCTCCTGGGTTAAGCTCAAGTAATTTTTCCTCAATGCCTACCCATAATGGTTTTTTTTCAGTTTCGTCGGTTGTCGTCATTTTTTAATCTCCTTTAATTAATATTTTTTGCCTAATTTCAATTCGCAATCCAAAGTCTTACATAAAGGGTTCATTATCGATCAAGTTTAGTTTTTTCTCACCTATCCTGCTGAAAAACTATCTTAAATAATTTTTCATCCTGCATGATAATTATTATGATATCTGTTCAACTCTGTTTGAAGATATAGTTGATTCCGTTCAATTTTGCCAGATTAAAATTTCTACATTTGTTAAGTTTTCAATCCGCATGCAGCACAACGGCAAAGCCGTTGAATACGGACCAAACATAATCATTGAGATCAAGGGCAAGCTGTTGTGCACCTTTCGTGGAAATTAATGAACAAAGCAATGTCCCGTCTGCAATACGAACGGTGTATTCTGTATTAACTCTCCCTTTGTTAATATGTTCTATGATTCCATTAAACTTATTCTCGGCACTAGATCTTGGTTCTTTTTCTCCTTTTTGTAAAATGATCCAAGGTGCTTTGACTTCTGCGGTGATCAGTCGTCCTTCCTTTAATGAAAGCTGTTCCAGGCTGTTGTTGGTGATAATAGCGGTAACTGAATGGCCACTAATAGTTGTCAAAATTACTTCGGTTAGAATCGTTCCCTTCAGGAGGGTTTGGATCTTGCCAAAAAATGAATTCCGAGCACTTGTTTTGCGTGATGACTCTCTTTCGATAAAGAGCTTTATCACCTGTTGAATATCATCTGTTGAAAAGGATGCATAAGACGTTGTCCTATCGGGAGTTGCATGCCCTAACATTTTCTGAATTGCCGGCAGCGGCATATTCCCCTGCAGCAACTCTCCCCCTCTGGCTTTCCGGATCATCTCAGGACCCGCAATGCTTTTGGGAAAGCCACAGGCTTCAGCCCGTTCGTAAAATTTTCGACGGGCAAAACCCGGATCAACATCAAATCGATTTTTCAAAAATTCTTTAAATACAGGCTCGGCCAGCGCCTCTTGAATCTCCAAGACAAGTGTTAAGGAAATTTGAACTTTCCTATTCTCCGTTTTTGCCCCCGGGCTCTTGTTGCAAAAATGAACTAAATGATTTTTAAAATCAATATCCTTAAATAGATTCAGAGCCAGAACCTCATTCAACTTAGCGCCGGTGTAACGGATCAACAAAAAAATCATCAAAATGCGACGGCGGGCCAAGCAGATATCTGCTCGTTGAGAATTTTCCACCCATTCCCGAAAGGATTGCTCCAATCGGTGTAATTGAACTGAATCTAAATATTGCCTTCCGTCAGGAATTAAAAAGAGACTTCCCTGCTGAGTACCTTGTTGTGGTGGCATCAACGGATAAGACAAGGAGGGATCTGTAGTCTTTGACGTCATTAAATCTCCAGATTGACTATTGTAAAAAGTATATGAAAATATTGGGATGAAGCTTTATTGACAATCAATACCCCATGCGCTAAACTAACACGAATATTAATTTAATAGTGATAGTGTGTCAAGCGCATTTTTGCTTGGAGGTCAGATGCTTTTTCATACCGCCGGAATCGAGATTGCCCTTTGGATCCCTCCATTAATAGCATTCATAATTTCATTTTTTACATCCATGGGAGGCGTGTCAGGGGCTTTTCTCCTGCTGCCATTCCAAATGTCATTTCTTGGCTACACAAATCCTTCGGTCAGCGCAACCAATCAGGTGTTTAACATTGTGGCCATCCCAAGTGGCGTGTACCGGTATTGTAAGGAAGGTCGGATGGTGTGGCCACTAACATGGGTTGTTGTATTCGGGACTCTGCCGGGTGTATTCATAGGGGCTTGGGTCCGTGTGGCTTATCTTCCAAATCCGATTCATTTTAAACTATTTGCTGCTACTGTCTTGTTTTATATCGGGTTCAGAATGATGAAGGATTTGCTGAGAAAAAATACTGGCAATTCCGACAAGGTCAGCAGTGAACAACAATTTCAAAAAATGGTACGAAGACATCGGAATAAGGTAGCGGGTCTTGGAGTTGGTGATCCAATGGTCTTAAAGCCAGTGACGGTTACACACTTCAACCTAAGACGGATAGGCTACACATTCTATGATGAAGCATTTGATATTTCGTTTTGGGGTATTGCCATCCTTAGCTTCATTGTTGGTATTGTGGGCGGCATTTATGGCATTGGCGGAGGCTCCATCATCGCCCCTTTTTTCGTGACATTTTTTGGATTACCAATTTTTACGGTGGCAGGTGCAGCTCTAATGGGAACTTTCATAACCTCTATAGCTGGCGTGATTTTTTATCAAATCATCGCCCCTTTCTATCCAAATATCTCGGTAGCACCGGATTGGCTTTTGGGCATTTTATTTGGTCTCGGTGGGATGGCGGGAATGTATCTTGGGGCGTATTGTCAAAAATTTGTCCCGGCCAAGGTTATCAAGTCCATGTTAGCAGGTATCATTATTTTTACAGCCATAAAATATGTCGCAGTATTTTGGGGAAATTAATTTAAAGCAAAGGTTTAACGAGCATCGAATCGTTTACAATTCCTAATAAATTAAAATTCTCTGTAGTGTTCAATAACAGAAGCAATGTGGGGCAATC
This sequence comes from Desulfoconvexum algidum, assembly GCF_055382125.1. NCBI lineage: Bacteria > Pseudomonadati > Thermodesulfobacteriota > Desulfobacteria > Desulfobacterales > Desulfobacteraceae > Desulfoconvexum > Desulfoconvexum algidum. The sequence continues at coordinate 4,768,035 of NZ_AP042394.1, forward strand.
GGTTTCAACTTTTGGATAATTTTTTTTGCAATACTTCATAAAATATATAAGGATTAAGCCATGAAAAATCCAACCATCAAAAGTACTTATAAAGACTCGATTAGAAATATTACGTTCGAAGTTATGAACTATTTTGAAATGGAGCAAAACCAAATACATCAGGTTTTAGATGAATATTATCGGAGATACGGAGCACCCATCCCAAAAGATGGAACTACTGTAAGAATTGTTTGTGATCCTTGTGGCCCTCGCCCACCAAGCAAAGAGAATCCCACGAAGTAGATTTATATTTTTTTTACGGTTGTGATTAAGATAATTATTAATTTAATTTACTTGCGATCCCTTCGATACCTATCCCCCTCAAGGCCTTTATCCCGTCAATAATTTAACGGGTAACATTCCTACTCGTGATCAAAAATATATCCCACAGACCGCCGGCTCACGAAATAAACCGGTTTTTTTGGTTTCTTTTCAAAATACTTGCGAAACCGTACAATAAAATTATCCACCGTTCTTGTGGTGGTGTCACTGGAATACCCCCACCCGGCATTCAACAACATTTCCCGGGAAAGCGGTTTGCCCTTATTGGCAATAAAAATTTTGAGCAGGGTCACCTCTTGTTCGGTAAGAATTATCTCACCGGCGACACAATTTGCTTTAAAAGTAATAAAATCAATCCGATTTTCACCAAAGGTGTAAGCGTCACCCTTAAACAGAGTATGTCCGGCATTTTTCTCAGACTTGTGCCCTTCATACCAGTCTTTTTTTCGTATCAGGCGGGCTACCCGGAGCAGGAATTCTTCCAAATCAAAGGGTTTGGACAAATAATCATCCACACCATAGCGCAACCCCTTTACCTTGTCCTTTGTGTCCCCCCTGGCAGAAAGAATCAGAACCGGAATTTTTTCGTCCTCCTGGCGAATGGTCTTTAAAATGGAAAAGCCGTCAATCATAGGCAGCATGATATCTAAGACGATCAAATCCGGTTTCCAGGAACGCCATTGTTCAAGCCCGTCAATACCGTCACTGGCGATGGAAACCCCATATCCCTGAAGGTTCAGGTTCAACTGGATCCCATCGGCAATATGGGCCTCATCTTCTATGACCAGAATACGCTTTTTTTCAGTCGTTTCCATATTTTTTTCTCCCTGACATTGGCAATGCTTGCCCGTGGAATGGTGATGGTAAATCTAGACCCTTTTCCCTTGCCCTCACTGAATACCGATACCCGCCACCCATGTATCATGGCAATACTGGAGACAAGATAAAGTCCCAGACCCGACCCGGTGTGGCTATTGGCGTTTTCATTGCCCGACTTATAGAATTTATGAAAAATCTTTTTTGCATCCTCCTTGTCCACACCAATCCCGTTGTCAATAAAATCAATGGTGATTTTTTGTATAAAACTTTTAAATACGATGACAAGTTTTGGCTGATCAGCCTCATTATATTTAATGGCATTGGACATAATATTCATGAGCAGCATTTCAAATAAGAAAAGATTAACCGGATATTCAAACCGCCCCTTGGAAGGATTTTCAATGCTGATATCACAGTCCCGGAAAATAGAAGCATTTTTATCACAAAAATTTTGTACCAGTGTCACCAGGCTGTCCCGGGTCACTTCCGATCCAAAATTCTGACTTTCAATTCTGGCCAGGTTTAGGATGCGGTTGATATTCTCGGTGAGCCGGTTAATGTCTTCGAGCATATTCTCAGAGTATTTTCGGATATCGTTGGGTTCCAGAGGGTGACGAATAAAGGTTTCAAGATAGATTCGAAGAGAGGTCACAGGCGTCTTGAGTTCATGGGTAAAATTATAAATAAAATTATGCTGGAGCCTGAACAGGTTGACGGTTTTCTGGTAATAAATAAAGGCCAATAAGATACCGGCCAGAACTACTGTGATCAAAAGGCTGAGCACCAGAATCGTCATACCGGTTTTTGATGGAAATACAGACCTTGGGTCAATATTAAATTTTAAAATGACCACTTCCAGGGCGGAGGTTATTTCCATATAAAGACTCACCGTGAGCACCAGAAAGGTGGCCAGGGCAAAGATGGAACAGGCAAAGATAAAAACCGGATGAAGATACCACCTTGAAGGGTTTAGAATCTGCATCGCTTAAGCGTCATCCCAGCGCCGGGGAAAGGTCATGGTAAAAGTGACCCCCTGGCCGACCTCACTTTCCAGTTTCATATTTCCTTTGAGGGTCTGGGTCACCAGGTTAAACACAATGGACATGCCAAGCCCGGTCCCGCCTTTTCCCCGCATGGTGGTAAAAAACGGATCAAATATTTTTTCACTTTGTTGTGGGTCCATACCGTGCCCATTGTCCTGGTAAACAAAAATCACCTGTCCCTCTTTGCAGGTAATGTCAATATCAATGGCCCTGTGTTCTAACCCATTGAATCCGTGGATTAATGAATTCATGATTAAATTGCTCAAGATCTGGGAAAACGCACCGGGAAAAGAGTTCAGCTCTATGTCAGGCTCACAGGTTACCTGGACCACATGACCGGTTTTTTTATACCGAGGTCCCAGACTTAAAAGGATTTCATCCATGTATTCCTTTAGATTGAAACGACGGCGATTTTCACTGGATTGGTCAACCGCCACCTGTTTAAAGCTGGAAATGAGTTCCGCCGCACGCTCCATGTTAATCAGAATGGAATTGGACACCTCTTCAACGATGGTAAGGTAATTTTCAAGTTCACTTCGTTTCAATTCCCCGGTTTTATACAGTTTATGGAATTCCCGGGTTTTGCCATCCAGAAAAGAAGCGGCTGTCACCCCAACCCCCACCGGGGTATTAATCTCATGGGCCACCCCGGCCACAAGCTCTCCCAGGGCTGCCATTTTTGCCGATTGAACCAGCTGATCTCTTGTCAGTTCAAGGGATTCAAGGGACAGGTTCAATTCCTTGTTTGCCTGTTCCAGTTCTCGTTGGTACCTATCTTTTTCTTCAATAAAATGCTTACGTTCAAAGGCTTTATTCACCGCATGGGACAAAACATTCATATCCTGGATGGGTTTGATAATATAATCCCAGGCCCCCAGACGAAGGGCCTCCACTGTATCAGAAATATTTCCCACCCCGGAAACAATAATAATGGGGATATTTTTATCTTTTCGGGTCACATGGGCAAGAACTTCAAGGCCGTCCATTTCCGGCATGCGAAGGTCGCATAAAATTAGGTCCGGCTGTTCATTGGCAAATTTCTCCAGGCCGATTTTGCCGTTCTCAGCCTCGATGACTTCAAACCCAAAGTCTTCCAGAAAACCGATGACACTGTCCCGAATATAGACTTCATCATCAATTACAAGAATTTTTTTCCCTTTGGTTTCATCCATGATACATATATTCCATTTCTTAACGATTTAAAGAGAATCGCCCGCTCTCGCTCTATTTTTTCAAGGCATCACAAATTAAATTCAGGTCATTTGCTGGTTTTATAAGAACCTTGTCCAAAGTTACCCCAAGGGCCTGTATGGCTTTGGGAGGAATATAATCTGCAGAACCTGTGTGCACCACAAATTTTATTTTGGGCCGGATTTTTATGGCTTCGAGCATAAAGCTATTGCCGTCTTGGCCCGGTAGTCTGATATCCACCACGGCCTCGTCAATGGAATGCTTCCGAATAATCTCAAGGGCCTGTTCACTGCTTTCCGCCTGGAAGACCCGGTAACCTTCATCTTCCATGAATGCGGCAATACTCTGGCGAATGCTTTCTTCATCATCAAGTATCAAAAACAATCTGGGTGCCTGGGACATATTCTTTCTCCCTTGTTAAACCTTAGGTTATGGACGGGTTCACTTTTAGTAGCTGCTGTACCTGCTCTGACAATGACGCAATCATCACAGGCTTCATAATAAACCGTTTTATTCCCGCCGTCTCCACTATTTTTTTTTAATGCCCCCGGCATGGTCCGATTCGTTACCACTCTTTCTTTCCCGATTTTTTTAAACGGGTTTATTTTTTATTCTGTCTATTACAGCTATTAGGGTTGAACATTATTCTTGTAGGGACTTATCTGTCAAGGAATAATCCGGGGAGAGATATAAAACAACAGGCCCGATGGTGAGTCGGGCCTGGGAAAAGGAAAAGGATGCAATGACAGCGGAGGTTCCTCCTAAAGGCTTTGCCATCACATTTTATAGAATTATTCAAAAAACATCTTTTGTAAATCAGGGAAAAACTTGAGTTTTGAAAAAATAATCATTTACAATTGAGAAGGCAATTAATAGGTTAAAATCGAGTCACAATTAAAAAAGGGATGCCCCCCATTGTGGGGGATCCCTTTTCCCCTCCTTCGGGGGATTTTCTTTTATATTCAAACAGTCTACAAAAATATTTAGAAGGTGATCGAAAGATAGAGCCCTATTTTTGCAAAAAAACAAGAGGAAACGCAATGAAGCTATCAAACGGGTTTAAGACAAGCATGGCATTAACGCTGGGATGTTTCGTTTTGTTTATTGTCTCAGGATGTTCATTAAATAAAATTCATAGCCAGACACAGATTGTTGAGAATAGTGGTTTTATTAAAGGAGCCATCACTTTGAGCAGCAGCCAGAAAGGTTCTGTTGTTGTTCTGCACTTTCATGACGAACAAGGCATTCCTGTTCTTAAACATCAGATTGTTATTTCGAAAAATGGCACTTTTGGTTTCTCCGTGCTTCCTGGTAAGCACTATATTGCCGCATTTATTGATGTCAATAATGACGGCCAATATCAAACAGAAGAGCATGGCAATTATTACGGCCGTCCTTCAATAATTGACGTTGCATCTAAGCAGACGGTAACACTTGAACCCATAACAATTTCCGGGCCTGCTCCTGAAATACCAGCTGAGATAAAGCCGATTTCCAAGATTACGGCTATTTGGACAAATATCGGTGAGGTCGTTAAGTTGGATGACCCCAGGTTTACCCAGGAAAATTATGAGATGGGACTTTGGAAACCTTTTGATTTTCTTGATCGTGCTGAAGGCGGCGTATTCTTTCTTGAGGAATATCAGACAGGAAAAGTGCCAGTGCTTTTTGTTCATGGTGTTATGGGTGGACCTACAAATTTTAAAAAGATGATCAGTGATATTGATAAAAGATCTTTTCAGCCCTGGGTTGTTTATTATCCTTCCGGTCTTCGGCTGGACATGATTAGTGACTATGTTGTTGAAGCAGTTTCTCGTCTGCAGAATAAGTACGATTTTCCTGAATTTTATGTAATTGCTCACAGCATGGGGGGACTGGTTGCTCGTTCTTTTGTGAAGAAATATGTACACCATGCCCCGGGGAATTTAAAAAGGTTAAAACTGGTGATGACAGTCAATAGTCCTATGGGGGGAATGCCTTCTGCGGCTACAGGGGTAAAATATTCACCTATCGTCATTCCCTCTTGGCGTGATGTCGAGCCGGGCAGTGAATTTTTGAACGACCTTCACAAATGGAACTGGCCACTGGAGATTCCCTATCACTTAGTAGTCTCATATACAACAAAAGACAGTGGTGATGGAGTGGTTCCTCTGCAAAGCCAGGTTCCTTTGAAACTTCAGGCAGAATCGACACGTTTGTATATTTTTAATAACCACCATGCGGGAACACTTGAAGATAATGACTTTCTTACCTTATTCAATAAGATCCTAGCTGACAATTTGAAGAATTTGTAATTGGCTATGTAAAAAAGGGTGTTGAAACCATCCAATTTGTCTGCGGATTATAAATGGCCGGCATTCAAGATTCCAGGAAAAAAATTCTGGTTTGCATTTCCTGAAGAACTTGAAGAGTGGAAAGAAAAGCAACAAATACAATGTTACTCCCTTCCCTGGTGAGCTGGGGAGGGGATTATCCTTGATAAAAATAATTCTATGTAATGTCAGCAGCAAAAAGCCCGGTCATGTTTTGGCAGGGTTTTTTATTTCGATAGGGTTTTTTTTCGGGGTAAAAATAGAAAAACGCATTAAATGTGTATTAAATTGGCCTGAAATAAAAAAAAATCCCGAGAACCTAAATTCTCGGGATAGTATTTATTGGGTTGGCTCCCCAGCACGGATTTGAACCGCGGACCCATTGGTTAACAGCTAATTTTTTAAGGTTTCAGCTAACTTCACAAAATATAACACAATCACACCATAAAAGCATTACTGTAGGGCATTACAAAATTTTTAGTTTGTTTCTCTATCATTTAATTTCACTTGCCATAATCAAAAAAACGTGTAAAATGTGTGTAAATAGCGGACCCATTGGTTAAACAAATCAACCCAATAATTTTACACAACCATTGTAAAAGGCTTGAAAAATGATTTCAGAAAAAATTAATTGGATAAAAGGCAACAACCCAGGGGTAAGATATTACAAACATAAAACCCGAAAGCACGGCGTTAAACTGGATAGATATTTTTCTGGTTCTTATCAGGTTCAAGGAAAACGAAAATTCATGGGCTTTGGTTTTGAGTCTGAAGGCTGGACAGACAAAAAAGTGTCAGACAAACTTGATGAATATAAACACAATATGAAAACCGGGGAAGGTCCTGTCACGTTAAAAGAAGAAATTACCCTGCATGAAAATAAGAAAGCAGACAAAATCAAGCAGGCAACAAAAGAAGATAAAGAAAATATAACTTTTTCAGATTTCTGGACAAGTTATTACAAGCCCTTTTCTGAAAACAAAAAAAGTTGGGATGCAGAAAAGAGTTTTTATAAAATCTGGATAAAGAAAGCCATCGGGGAGAAACCATTAAAAGACATAACAATTTTTGATCTTGAGAAATTAAAAGCAAAAATGGAAAAAGCCGGCAAATCCCCAAAAACGGTTCAGCATATCCTTGCAAATATCAGGCAGGTATTTAATCGGGCAATCCATTTAGACATTTTTCCCGGTCCGAATCCTGTTTCAAAAATTAAATTTCAAAAATTAAACAATCAACGTGTGCGGTTTCTTAAAACTATTGAAACGGAAACCTTGCTGAAAGCATTAATAAAAAAAAGCGATCAGATTCATGATATGGCTTTGTTAAGCCTTCATACCGGGATGAGAGCAAATGAAATATTTAGACTTGCTTGGAATCACATATACTTTGACAATGGGATGATTCATATCATTGATACCAAAAACACTGAATCCCGATATGCTTATATGAGTGATGCCGTAGAAGAGATGCTACAAAAGAATTATAAAAACAAAAATACAGATTTAGTTTTTCCAAATAGTGATGGCAACAGGATAAAATCCATATCAAAAACATTTCCAAGAGTGGTTGAAGACCTTGGATTTAATACAGGTGTAACAGATGACCGGGAGAAAGTTGTTTACCATACCTTACGCCATACATTTGCCTCATGGCAAGTACAAGATGGTATGGACCTGTACACACTCCAAAAACTTATGGGGCATAAATCATTTCAGATGGTTCAAAGGTATGCACACTTGGCACCGGAGAATTTAAAAAAGGCCACAAATATTTTTAATAGAATGGATAACAAAGCTAAGGTTATTCCTTTTCCCAAACAAGCATAACACTTTCTCCGGGATAGAAACGGAGTAATTAACCGATTTGAACGGGTGGTTTTCCTGAACCATTTTTCCCGGGGGGGGGGGGCCTAAATCAGGTGTTCACAAACAGGAGTGAATAATATGAAAGACTTAACTGAAGATAGATTTAAATTTTATAAATCTCAAGACTGCTGGAATCCGTTAGATGCCGCTTTTATCGTTTGTCGTATTGATCCAGCTTCACTAAATTATAATTGGTTGCGGTTGCCTGAAAAAGTCAGAAAAATATATAAAAAGTCTGTTGTTGATTTTAACAATGGAAAGATTCAATCTTTCGATGTGATAAATATTACCGAAAAAAAACAAATTACGCTTCTCCAAAAATATTGCCCAGAATTTTGTCAAAAAAATGATTCAGAAAATTTAGATATGGTATATTTTCACCCCTGTGATTATATCGAGTGGATTTTCGATTCCCAAGTATCAGGGGTGCCCTCAGACTTATGTATCGCTGGTGATAGTAAAACAGGCTACTGTTGGAGGGTTGACCCTGATGGAAACATTAATAAATCTAACTTCAATTATAAACAAGTCAAACCAGGATTTCAGCCAATAAGTCGACAGAAAGCATATGAAAAGATGAAAAGACGTGATTGCTGGACTCTTGGAGAGAGCATTATTTTGCTTCGGATTCCTTTGGCATTTACATTTTATTCACATAAAAAACTTCTGGTTGAGGAAACTGTTAAAGTTGAAGATATTGAACCTTATATTAGCGCTATTCAAGTAGGATCTTTGAGACCTATTGATTTTAACAAAAACGATGCAAAATCAAAAGATTGGGAAATTAATTTTACAGATTTGCTGGTTTTACCATTTGAATTTCTTGAATTTGTAAAAGAAAAAGATCTGTTTGAAATACCACCAGAGCTGGATTTTGTTAAAAAAGTTTCTAAATCCGGAGAGATTGAATATTCTTGGGTTAAAGGTAATGTAAGCAAATCTAACCTAATAGATGCTGTTTTATTTGATGATCTTCTTTTGAACTCAAGAAAAGAAACCGATATTTTATATAATAGTTTGAAGCAAGTTTTAAAATTAAAAAATAAAGGTACGTTTGAGACTTGCAGTGAAGATGTCAAGGAGGCTTTTCGAAAAAGACCACAGAATTATAAAATTTTAATACCAGAAGATATTAATAGTGAAATCGATAATCTAAATAATCCAACCCGAGATATTAAAGGAAAGCTAATATTAAACATTATACAAAGAATAATGCCCGAAGTGTTTATAGACAAAAAAATTAGTACCGATTATCAATCTTTGTATCAGCGTTCAAGCAAATTAAAGAAAAGAGTTGTCTAAAAAGTAGTCGTTTTTTAGTCTTTATAAAGTATTTTCATAGGCAAGACATCTGTTTTACCTTCATGATATTTAAGTGTGAACATAAGTTAAACACAAAATACATGGAGGTTTTTTTATGGCACTCGCAATTCACTATCCACGACAAGCAGTTAAGAAATTCTTAGAAAACCGGTTCCCAGACACGGATTGGTCAATTGTTGTAGATGATATGCCCAAAATCATTTGGCGTCATCGTTGGAATGACCTAGCGGAAAGATATGGCCTACCATACCGGAAAGGGCATATTCAGAACCTTGATTCTAAAGGTGTTGGTCCCTCTGCCTTTATTGAAGGCAAAGGAGATATTCATGAAAGCAAAATATGAGATTGTGAACGTAGGCAAGGCAATATTTCCAGCCGATGTCTCTCTATTAAAAGAAAACGATGAAATATCCTTCAACGCGACTGATATGGCAAAACCGTTCGGAAAAAGGCCAGATGATTTTTGGAAGCAGAGCCAAAACAAGGAATACCTTGATGCTTTAATTACCCTGTCAGAGGGTAATTACAAAAAAGACACGTTTATCTCCACAAAACGCGGAAAGTGCGGTGGCACTTATTTTCACAAAGATTTGGCCTTGCAGTATGCCCGATGGTTAAACCCTGTCTTCGGTGTTCGCCTTGACAAATGGACGATAGCGCGGCTCCAGCAAGAACGGGATTGGAAGCAACGGCGCCTTGAATCCAAGACTGGTTTTTTACCAATGACGAACGCTGTCTTAAATGCTCATGATCCGGTAAAAAGTTATCATTATTCCAATGAAATTGACATGATCAATAAGATTGTCCTTGGGATGAGGTCCAAAGATTTCAAACAAAAATATGGAGTTGAAGATATCAGGGAGTATATAGACACCGAACAGCTATCTGAAATATCCAGGCTTCAAATCATAAACACGGGCTTAATTGAAATTGGAATGGCCTATAAAGAAAGAAAGGAGAATTTGGAGAAATGCCATAAGCGCGGCCTGTTTTTGGTCGGCCACGAAAAGGAGAAATGCCTTGAGATATAATGAAATTCAAAAAAAAATGCCCTCTGAAGCCAGCAAGCATATCAGAGGACACGAAGGACTACATAAAATCCAAGAACAGAATACCACAGCAACACTGAATTGCAAACAAAAATACAATCTCCTGCAAGAAGAAATATTTTCTATTTTTGTCAAATCCGGTGAAGTTGTTGAAGTCAGAATCCTGAATGTTTGGGGAAAATCTCACGCCTGGTCCGGTTTTGCAAAAGGCACGGTTGCTGGATATTTTGACCGCTTCAAATTATTTGAAAATGCGATCAAAAAAGCCATTCAACATCAGCTTAATAATATTTATTTTACATTGCAGGTCATTGATCCAAGATTGATTGGAAGGGCCTATAACAAGCTGAAACCAACCGATTTGACCACCTCGGATAATAATGTCCTTTTTTACAGGTGGATACCAATTGATATTGATCCAGAAAGACCTTCAGGAATATCATCCTCTGATACTGAACTAAAGGGGGCCATTGAGCTTCGGAATACAATAGCTGAATGGATAATTGATACCACGGAATATTCAGCACTGATAACGGCAGTGTCCGGAAATGGTGCCCATATTCTTGTTCCATTGCCTAAAGACATGCCGGTCAATGATGACTCGAAGGAGTTTATCAGAAATTTTCTGGGAACTGCTCACGAGATGTTTAGTACATCCTCTTTGACAGTTGATACTACGGTATACAATCCCGCTCGAATCTGGAAGCTTTACGGCACCAAGGCCATGAAAGGAGATCAGGTCCCAGGGAACGAATACCGGGAAGCCTTGGTTCATCGGGAATCTTATATTGATGACCTGGGAGGTTTCTATGGGGTTTAATGTTGCACAGCTTCTCAAGGATATCGGTACAGTACACAAACAAAAAGAATCTACATATCAAGGTTCTCCCTGTACCCGGTTTGAGCTTGCAGAATGTTTTTTTGATACGTCCCATACTAAAAATGATGCCTGTGTTTTTCAATATGGGAATGGGGCAGTTGCATATAAGTGCCAGCACCAGAGCTGCAAAGAAAGGGGGTGGAAGGATGTTAAGGCCCACCTTGACTTAAAATATGGTGTGGATTTTGGGAAATACTGGTCAAAAACTCCCACCCGGGAATCAGGCAAAAAAGAGGAGTGGGCACCCATATCATACCTGAGTGGTGAAGATATCCTTGCCATACCGATGAAACTTGAATGGATAGTATCTGGATTTATCGCTCAGGGAGAATCTTGCCTTATCCATTCTCGTGGTGGCCTTGGAAAATCAATGTTTGTTCAGTTTGTTCTGCTGAGCATAGCTGCTTTTTCAAACAGATTTGAAGACTCCTTGGATGGTTTCCTGGGGGAGTTCATGATTTCACAACAGAGGGTGAGTCTTTTTATCGGGTCCGAAAATGGCCGGGTTTCTGCTTACCAAAGATTAAAAAGTATGTGCAGTGGATCTAACCTGGGGGATGGTTTGAAAAATATATTCTTTCTGTCCCAATATGAAGACACTACCATTTCCGGGGTGGTCTTTCTTGATCCAAAGTTTTGTAAATTCCTTGTTGGTTTTATCAAGAAAATTGAAACGGAAAATAACGTGAAGATTGATATCCTCTGTGTAGACCCCCTGATTAGCTTTACAGGTGCCAGTGACGAGAATAATGCTGCTGAGATGAGACCGGCCCTTGATGCCATGGATGGTGTCTGTAAGCAGGTAAAATGCACTCTCATCGTAATACATCACGACAAGAAGGACGGCTCAGGGTATCGGGGAACCACTGCTATTAATGATTTTTTTCGTAATCGGATAAGTTTAAAGAAAGAGTTTATTGCTGAAAATCGAATCACGGAAGTAGGTGCTGATGGCATGGCCACTGGGCAACGGGTTGCTTCAATCCCGGTTATTCGAATCACCCATGAAAAGGCCAACAACTTTCAGATGTTCAGCCCTTTCCTGGTCCAAATGGACCGGCATTTACACTTCAAACGGATTGATGAACAGTTGAACCCGGAAGATGCGGAAAAAGCAAATGCAGTGGCACAGGCACTTTTAGACATGGGAGGTTATGCTAAATCAGCCAATGCCCTGGCTAAAGTTTATCAAGACTTTGCCGGTTTGGGAAAAACGGCTGCTAAAAATCATATAAAAATAGCTTCGGAGAATGGTCTTATTAGGCGTGAATCAGTTGTTTTAGATGGGAGTCAGACCTATGAATATCGTACACTTGAAAACTAAAAATACCACATTGTGGGGGTGGTCACTTGGTGTTCGGGTGGTCGGGTGGTCACTTGGTGGTCACTTTAAAAAAGCGACCACCCTAAAAGACCTGGTATTAAGGGTTTTCAGGTTTGGTGGGGTGGTCACTTTACTGAGCACCAGTGGCCACCCTGAAAGCCCCTATTCATGGGGTGGTCGGGTGGTCACTACCCTTTATAAGAGTGAGTGAACCACCCCTAATGGGTCCACCCCTCTTAAGAGGAGGTGGGACTTCTTAAATAGGAATTACAGCAAAATTTTCTTCAGGAGTACTGCCGGGAGAGTGTGTAAAAAACGAGATATCTTTTCCAAAGTTGCCAGCACTCGGAAAAGTTGAAATAAATTTTAACATCACAGGAGCATGGACAAAATGACCGTAAATTTAAAATTAAAGCAAGGGGCGGAAGAGTATCGGCAGAAGTTAAATCTTGGTTTGGTTGAGAAATCAGTACCATTAGATCCCATGGAGAAAGCAAAACAGAACCCCAAGAGTTTGAGATCTGCGATTAATGCCAAATGTTTTGACTGTTGCTGTTTCCAGAAACCAGAGGTGAAATATTGCACTGCTGTTAATTGTCCTCTACATCATTTGAGACCATGGCAGCCAAAGGGGGAATAATGGGCAAATCAAAAGATGTGGCAAACACAACCGACAAGCCTGAAGCGTTAAAGGTTACTAAAAAAAATAAGTCCGATTTCTGGGATTTTTCAGGATTCAAAGGGGAAGAAGCATCGCTTAGTCTTGTCCAATTAGGAATTAAAGTTGCTTCCAGCTTGAATCCAGATGACCATGAAGGGACTATGGTTAATTATATGGGAATGATGATAGAACTGAAGCCTAAAGATGGATTTGAAGGAATGTTGATAAATAATATGGTGGCTACTTTTCAACAGGCAATGCATTTTTTTCAATTGGCAAATGTTCCAGAGAACAGGGGATCAACAAAGATTCAATCATCAATCATGAACATAGCCATAAAACTGATGCGTGTATATAATCAGCAGCTTGAAACCCTGGATAAACACCGTAACAAGGGTCGACAGCGTATGACCGTTGAACACGTCCATGTCCATGAAGGGGGACAGGCAATAGTCGGAGAGGTTCACCAGGGGGAGGGGGTAAGCAATGAAAAATGAAGATCAACCCCATGTCTGCAACCCTTTTAAGGATGTTCCCAAATGTGGAGCCAGAAGTAAGAGGACCGGGCAACCCTGCCAGCAACCTGCCATGGCAAACGGACGGTGTCGGCTGCATGGTGGCAAGTCCACAGGGCCACCCAAAGGCAATAAGAATGCGCTTAAACATGGGCATTACACCAAAAAGGCAATAGCTGATAGAAGATATGTCCGACAGTTGATTAAGGATTCTAAAGAGCTATTTGATGGTGTATAAGCCAATTGTCGAAAATCAACTCTCTGATGTAAAAAACAACTGAATAATTACTTTTTAGAATCTGCTCTATCTCCAATATAAGGTAATGGAGTTTTTAATAAAAAAATTGTTCCATTTTCCATATAGTGGATTTTTTTAAAAATTTGGCAAGGATTTCATGCACTTCATCAATAGAAAAAGTTTAATCAATTCTTGTTACTTTATTTTCCATTTCGTACATTTATTTCTCAGTAAAAAATAATCCTAAATTACCGTAAATATCATCAAACATGACTATTGTGATGTAATAAAATTGGTACATTTCTTGCTTTTTTGTATAGTTAGGATAAAGTCAAACCTGTTGTGAAGCAGGGACGGAAAGCCAAAGGGTCTTGTAGGAAGATAGCCAGGTTGCCATAGAGACAATTAAGATAGGAGGTTTAATATGAAACGAATTTACATCTTTTTAATGACCGTATTCTTTTTGTTTTGCTTTGGTGCTTCGGCCTATAGTACAACTATAGAATTGACAGGTACAATTCGAGATTTTAGTATTAATCATGTTGATATGGAAGGAACCATTTCAGGACTGCAAACTGGGCTTGTCAGTGCAAATCTCAACGGATCTAATAATCCAGATTATATAGGGTCTGGGGGGGGAGATAAAGCATCTGGCGGTATCAATGGTATTGCATCTTTTAACGAATGGTACAATGATAGTTCAGCAAGCGTGACGGGTAGCTATGCAATAACTCTTGACAATGGTGGGTCTGGAAATGTTTATAGCTATAGTAACAATTCATTTTTTCCCATCGACGGTGAATTAGGGAATGAAATTACCAACGGTCATAACTATCATTTCACGTATGAAATGCACACAGAATTTACTTATCAAGGTGGTGAGTTTTTCGAATTTATAGGTGATGATGACATGTGGGTATACATTGATGACCAGCTTGTGGTTGACTTGGGTGGTGTACACGGTGAAGAAGATGGTAATGTAGACTTAGATACAGAGGCATTATTATCTCTTACTATAGGTGAAAACTATGCTTTTGATTTGTTTTTTGCAGAACGGCATACCACTCAATCTAACTTCACAATATCCACTTCAATCGCCCTTGAAAGCAATCCAGTTCCAGAACCTGCAACAATGCTTCTCTTTGGAATTGGTCTTTTAGGACTTGCAGGAGTAAACAGAAAGAAACGTCAGTAAGTCTACATAGATACAAATGTCATGAAAACAAATACCGTATTGCGGGATAATGATGGCAGACGTTGGAATGGACGGAGGGTATTTTTATATACCGACTATTCCCCTGAAAGAAGGTCTGGTAAAGACAGAAGATCATGTAAAGACAGACGGTGTAAATTAAGGCAATAATTTAGTTGGAAACCATGGGCAGGGTCATTAAGTTGGCTCTGCCTTTTTTTTTATTTTCTCTGTGATTCGTTAATGGATATTACATTATATGATCTATCGAATAGGCCAGAAGCCATTCTTTCATATTCTACTCTATAATATAACAAATTTATAGCTGCTGATTTTGAAAAACATCTTTCAGGATTGAGCTGCTGTAAAGTGAATCTCCAATAAAGTTGATTAGGATTTTGATTCATTTAACTGTAATATTTTCCTATATATTTGAATGCCACTCTCTAAAAAGTCTAAACTCACCCTCTTATCCTGTATATCCAAATCCATCGCATTTATCATAAATATAGGTAAAACACTTAGGAAAAATATTTCCTAAAAAAACACAATAACTTCCTAAAGTCATGATTAATTTGTATCAAATTTTATCAAATTTGATACAGGATTTTTGCTGATTTTTATTCAGTTAAAAAAATATCGCTGTTAGACCTTACCAAACAAGAGTCTATACAAAAGAGGGTCTTCGCAATCGCCAAACAGGAATGATTTATGCATGAGAAATAAATAATTATATATTAAAGCCAAACCTGTTGTGAAGCAGGGACGGAAAGCCAAAGGGTCTCAAAGGGAGACAATTTGTCCTTAATAAAAACTATTGAAATTTTTTAGGAGGTTTTATGAGAAAGTTGTTTGCACCCTTGTCCATTTTGTTACTACTATTTTTATTATTGGGGAATGCATTTGCGACCACCATTACATATTATGATCAAGGGGAATTTACTACAGCCACTGGTGCAATAAGCAATGGTGCCATTCCCGACATAGGTAATGTAGGAACTTCTCAAACATTGAATAACCTTACTTTTTCAGCAGGAAATTCAATTTACTTCGGAACAGACGGAATGATATCCTCAAGTTATGCTGGGTCTTTTAATGACTGGACAAGTCTTCTCACAGGGGCGGACATCGCAATTTCGGGCACTGAAAATCTGAATGTTTCTATAGATATAACCCCTTCAATTCATGCGTTTGGCTTTAATTTCGTAGAACCTACTACAGGCACTGTAAACGTTGCTGCGGCTGATGTCGTGGACTCTGTGTTTAAAGTTGATCTCTATAATGACAGCAATGTTATATTTGAATCTTTCCAATTTAACGCTCCTGATAACGAAGCATATTTTTTCGGCGCCTGGTCAAGCGTTGCAATTAATTCAGTACAAATTACCGAAATTGTGGGTGGTATTGATAATGAATTTTTTGGTGAATTTTATCTCGGGAGTACCGCAGCTCCAGTACCTGAGCCTGCCACAATGATGCTCTTTGGCATTGGCATCCTCGGCCTTGCGGGAGTAAGCAGAAGAAAACAATAAATGCAGGCGAATGAAAAACTTGTATGGGACAACGACTGTAGACGTTTAGGCATTGATAGAAGGGTATTCACATATTCCGAGTATTCTCCAGAAAAAAGATCTGGTAAAGATCGGAGATCTGATGCTGATAGAACTACCAAATTGAGATAGTCTTTAGTCACACAAAAAAAATGGGCAGGGTCTGTAAAAGGACTCTGCCTTTTCTATTTGGTGAATCAGGAGTAAGATCTGTTTGTCTCTGCGGAATTATCTATCCCTACCAGTCTACCCATGATCAAACAACCAATCAGCACTCTGTAAAACCCCCTTGAATAAATAGATATGCATTGTATTATCTTTTCAAGTCCTCTTTCATATAGAAAGCGTACATAGGTAGTTGTATTAAAAATTAAGGGAAGACCCTTAGGAAAATATTTACTCACAATATTACATTTTTTACTGAGAAATTAAATTCATAAAAATGGTCTAAATCTTATTTTATAGGCTTCTTCACCTTAAAATAAAATGGTCTATAAATTGCAGCAACTTGGACATATATTGAAAAAAATATGGCCTTTTTGATGCGACAATAAAGTTATATTAGACCAATGAGGGCTGTATTTTCATTTTGTTTGTTAAATTTATTAATGTGTTGTCAAAAGGAGAAGTTATGAAGAATAAGTTAATTGTTTTGTTTTTAGCCCTGTTTTTATTTGGCTTTGCGGTTGCATCTAATGCAACAACAATAGATCAAACAGGAAATCTATTGAATAATGGAAGTTTTGAAACTGCTACCATTGGTGTTGATGTTGGTGTCGCTGTCACAGGGCATAATATACAATCCGCAGCTGCCAATTGGAAACAATGGAGCAATGCGGGAACGGGCACAACTGTAACTACAAAATTGGTAACAGACACTGTATTTGATGGAGACTCAGCTCTATATATTGAAGCTGGTAGCTGGTCTGGAGGTTTTACATTAGAGTCCTTTCATACTCTTGGATGGGATACATCCCAACAACTTACTTTTAGTGGGTGGGTATATGTGATTGAAGGACAAGCAGGAATATGGAATGGAAGTAATGATAGCGGATTTGGAAGCGCCCTATCAACAAAAATAGGTGAATGGGAATTCTTATCTGTTACTATGGATGCTGGCGTTAGTATTAAGAACGACGAGCCCCTTCTGTATTCTGCACCAGGATCATCAGCTAAGTTCATCGTTGACAGTGTTTGGTTGAATTATGGATCAAAATCAGATCACCCTGGTGCGCCTGTCCCTGAACCAGCCACAATGATGCTTTTCGGCATTGGTCTCTTAGGTCTTGCAGGTGTCAGCAGAAGAAAAAAATAGTAGATTCAAATCGATACATCATGAAAAGGCAGGCTCTCTAAACGATCCTGTCTTTTTTTTTGGGAAAAATATGGGAGACCTACTATCATAGAATGATTACCCAGTGTCTCTCCTGAGAGAAAAGACTGTACTTCAAGAGGCTCGTATATAAATTAGGATTGCCCGGAATCATTCAGCGACTATAAGTATTCATAGGGCTCAGTTCTGACAATATTTGGGAACCCCTATATATGGTATGCCAGGTTTTCCAAATTAGAACTTTCCATTTCCATTCAAATATATGAACCGCAGGAATCATTCTTGGACATTCTGCTACTGTAATTTTTATAATATATACATCACATTTTAGCAGATTCTTGGAAAGCTCTTCCACGGCCCTGGATCAAAATCCGGTTACTCTCCAATTAAGTTTCATGGGATCTTAATTTATTTGGTCATGCTGTTTTCCATATAGGTGAATCACATCAAAGACTGAAAGTTTTCAGAAGGTTGAAAAGGCTTATGGGAACGATATTAAGAATTTTCTGAAAAATGCCATGATATTGTTACATTTTTTACATATATTGTTATATTTTTTACATATATTATTATATTTTTTACCCATTTTCATATGAATTTGTATTTCCCTATTAATATGGAATTTATTTTCATAAAATATGTATAAATAAAATCAGAGACTTAGAAAATATTTTAATTATGATCACATCGTTGGAATAAAGATTGCTCTTTAATGATATTAACAAAGCCAAACCTGTTGTGAAGCAGGGACGGAAAGCCAAAGGGTCTCAATGGGAGATCGTCTGGTTACAATGAATCGACAAAGGAATTTTTATATGAAAAAAATATTTTTAGTATTATCTTTGCTATTAGTTTTTGTGACTTCATCTTATGCTTTTAATTATTCTCAAGATTTTCAGAATGGTCTTGGAGCAGAATGGACACCAAGTGAACTTCCAATTTCGACCAATAGTTATTTTAGTAGTTTTTTAGGTAGACTTGGAAATTCAACAGCCACTCTGAATTTAGATGGTCTTGGAGTTGGTACTCAAGAGGTTACTTTGACGTTTGATTTTTTTGCAATGGATTCCTGGGATGGAGATAATATAGAGTGGGGACTTGATTATTTTAATATATCCGGGGATTACACTAATAGCTGGACTGTTAAACGAAGTACATCAAACACAACCGCAACTTTCCCCTATGAAGTATCCGAGTGGGGTGATTTTGGATACAACGATGGTTGGACAGATGATATTTATAGAGATATCTCTATCACTTTTTTGCATTCTGGAGATAATCTTACCTTAAATTTTTTCGGGTCTGGACTACAGTCAATTGGGGATGAATCATGGGGACTTGATAATGTGAGAGTAAATAGTTCTCCCGTTCCCGAGCCAGCCACAATGATGCTCTTTGGTATTGGGCTGTTGGGCCTTGCAGGAGTAGCCAGAAGAAAACAATAGTATCAAGCAATAATACATCATTTGAAAAGGCAGGGCCAGCAATGGCTCTGTCTTTTTCTGTTGTATCTTCCCATTATTCTTTGAGTTCTAATTCCATTTTATGAGCCAAGGGCGTCATACCCGAGCATTTCCCCGCACTAATTTTTATAATATATATAAAACACACCACCCGGCAATTCATTTGCTCCCCCAGGGCAAATAGTCCTGGGAAATTCCCTTGCGAAAATAATTCTGGACAATCTACAGACCAATAAGTTTTTAAAACTAAGGTTTTCCCCTATTTACAAACCTGTTTTAATTTACTAAGGAATCGTAAGTAAATAATATTTATGACAAAACCAAACCTGCTGAAAAACAGGGACGGAAAGCCACGGGTCGATATGATAGCCGGGTTGCCATTAAGGTGATTCGGTTTTTTTATTTTAAAGGAGGGAAGGATGAAACGAATCTTTTTATTATGTTGTTTGTTCTTATTACTTTACAGCTCTGCAAATGCTACATTAATCACTATCGGCACAGCAACTTACGGAGGATCAAATTACAATCTTATTTGGGACAATGATGATAGTTTGATTTGGTTGGATTATACAGATAGCTATGCTACTTGGTACACTCAAGACAATTGGGCTTCCGGACTCAATTCAGGATCAGCATTGACCATTAATATTAACGCATCTTATGATGTAACTTGGTCAGCTGGAGGCAACTGGGATCTTGGATCAGTAGGTGAGTTGACTGATCTTTATTCTGAGAAAACGGCTGCAGGATACGCTAGTAATTTTGATAACTTATCCTCTTTTAATTGGTACTGGACTAGCACACAATATGATTCTGGAAATGCTTTTGTATTCAGTATGCAAGCTGGTTACGCAATTACCAGTACTATGGACAATAATGGTTATAGTGGATGGTTAGCTGTTCGCAGTGGACAAGTAGCTGAAGTAAACCCAGTTCCAGAACCAGCAACAATGCTCTTATTCGCTCTCGGTCTTCTCGGTCATGCAGGAGTCAGCAGGAAGAAATAGCACTAACACGAACCTTAAATATATTTCAAATAATTTTATTGAAAATAAAGGAGGGAACAGTGTCAAAGATTATTTCCATTATTTTTATGGTGCTATGTATATTAATTTCCAAATCCATTTCATTTGCCCAGACATTCAATGTTTCCAGCCCCCAAGGATTACTCATACTGTCGCGCTCCCTTCTTTCAACATATCAAAAAGTATTTTCAAAAGCGCACATAGCCAGACTGAGGCCATCAAGCCATACATAACTTTTAATGAAAAATGTTAAACAATGACCACGTCTACTTTCAAATTATTCATAATATACTCGTTTTTAATGATAGTGCTTGCAGTGTTGCCAAAAGAAGTTTTGGCAGCGAATATTCGTCCGCTTATTGTTGGTTCTGGCTCATACCGTGTTATCGTAATTGAAGGTAATATCAAGCCAGGGGATTCCGACACATTTATAAGTATAGCTAAAGAAAACCAAGGCAAAGTGAGCGGTGTGTATTTGTTTACCCCTGGTGGTGATTTTTATGAGGCGATGAAAATTGGGAGGGCCATGCGAGCGCTTGAGTTGTCTTCACAGGTGCCAATGCGTGATTCGATCGGACGTGCTACTTGCGAAGACTCATTCGCCACTCCAAAAGACCCCAGAAACTGCACATGTGCGAGTGCAGGATTCTTTATACATATTGGGGGCGTTCATCGAGGTGGCACATATTTGGCTGTCCATCGCCCTTACTTTGGAAAAGGTAAATTTGGGGAACTTTCACAGGCCGATGCCAAAAGGGAATTTGATGCTTTGCAGCAAAGTGCACGAACGTATATGGAAGAAATGGGGGTCCCAGGCCATATTCAGGAGGATGTGCTTGGAACTCCATCAGACAAAACTCTCTTGCTTGATGACAAAACGATAAAGACCTATTTTTGGCTAGAGTTGCCATACCGTCATGAATGGATAATCAACAAATGTTCTCTTTTTTTGGCGGATGAGAGAAAACGATTTGAGGATTATCTTAATCGGTCACCAGGGAGCTTTACAACAGCAGAATCTGATGATTTTGATGCACTACTGAAAAAAGATAGCGAGAAAAGAAAGTGCGCGATTAAAGTTAATAAGCAGAGTCGATTTGAAGCCTACACTAAGTACTTTGGTGAAAACCCCACCGATTACAAAAATCATGATTTCTCAAAATGGGCTCTTGCTCCCAAGTATATTGGAAAACGATTCTATGATCTATTAAGCGAAGAAAAATTTGAGGAAGAGAACCAAGAAATCATTAGCTTACACTCTTTGAAGCGCAATGCTACTGCAAACGCACCCAGTATCAGCTTGTCTGATTCTCTACTATCGGAACCGCGTGTAGTTAGTTTAGTAATTTTGGCGAGTCCACCAAATCCGTCTAAGGATTTCATTCATCTTGTTGTGTCAACTCTTGAAGAAAATTGGGGAAATAGCAAAATTAATGAAAATTCTGACAAATGGTCTTGGATTATGGATAAATATACCGCCGAACTTAAATATGAGACAGGTTTTGCATCTGGGTCTTCTTTGGTTCTTGTAATCGATGAAAAAAAATAAAAAAAAATGGTTGGGAATGACACCTGAAGATATGCGTATTCTTCCCGCTATAGTGTGTGTGTATGGAGGGATGGCCTTGGTTGAATTTTTAAATTTATCAGTATGGTTCTATCTACCATGTCTCCTTTTGGGAATTTACTTTATGAGTAAGGTGTTCAAGGCGGACCCAAAAGAGAAATAACTAAATAGATAGTTCTTGACGACATTTTATATGCAAATGAATAACCCTGCTGATAAAGTCAAAGATCGGGTTAAAGAAAAACTGGTCACAAGTTTAGTCACAAGCTGTGACCAATAAAAAAGAGTGTAGGCGCGAACCAAAATCTTATCCCGTGGTTGGACACCCCTACCCCTTGCTTGATATTAGTCGTATATGTATGTGATTTGAAAATGATACTTTCATGGAGTAGGTCGCAATCCAGGCTTCCCCGGTATTAAGGTGCTGGGAAATAAATTATAAGAAAATACAGGTCTATCAGAGAAAATGTATTATATGTGTATTAAATTGCCCCACAAAGCAAAAAAGGCTTTCAACCAAAAAGCTGAAAACCTCTGCTGTTAAAGTGGCTGGGTGATAAGGATTTGAACCTTAATTGACGGAGTCAGAGTTAGAACCCAACCGGCAAATTGATAAGAAGAAAAGACAAAACGTGTAAAATGTGTGTAAAATATCTGAAAATACAAAATCCCGATAAGTTACCTTATCGGGATAGTATTT
Organism: Desulfoconvexum algidum; assembly: GCF_055382125.1. Lineage (NCBI taxonomy): Bacteria > Pseudomonadati > Thermodesulfobacteriota > Desulfobacteria > Desulfobacterales > Desulfobacteraceae > Desulfoconvexum > Desulfoconvexum algidum. Next base: position 4,790,409 of record NZ_AP042394.1, read on the forward strand.
ATTGGGTTGGCTCCCCAGCACGGATTTGAACCGCGGACCCATTGGTTAACAGCCAATTGCTCTGCCAACTGAGCTACTGGGGAGCAGTGTCTTGCAAACTTCAAACAAGACTCGGTGTATATATATCAGCCCTTTTTTTTTGTCAAGCACAAATGACAAAAAATTTGACATCCGTGGATTATAGGCTTATTCTCTATCCATATTGATACATTACACTCAGGAGGAAACCCCATGGATATCAGCAACATAAATGCTTCCAATGCTTACATAACTAATGAATCGGTCAAGCCGCCGGTTGACAGCACCCTTCTTAAGGCCCAGGACCCAACAACCCCGGAAGCGGATCTGAACCAGAAGACAACGAGCCAACAGGCTTTTGAAGTCAATATCACCCAGGAAGCCCAAGACATGTTGGCTGCAGAAACAGCCCAACCTTCTATAGGGACACCCCTGTCAGACAATACTTCAGACGACGAATCAGGCCAAAGTCAAAGCCCGGCCACGGCCCAGGCAACCAGACAAATTGTCAACATTATTGCATAAGTAGGGATGCATTTTTATTTATTCCCTGATATTCACCGCCACCCAACCTGAACTGAAACTGGAAATTTTATCATGATCACTGAAAATGGAATTGTCACCGAAAGCAACCATTCAACCGTTTGGATTAAAACCATTCGATCCGCCGCATGTGAAGGCTGTTCCTCCAAAGATAGCTGTGGAGAAAATCACCATTCAAAAGAGATGACCCTAGAGCTCAAGAATACGCTGGGCGTTCAAACAGGAGACCAGGTTGTCATTGGGATTGAAACAAAACCCATGATTATTTTAAGTTTTCTTCTCTATGTATTTCCCATCCTTTTATTGATAACCGGTGCCGTCATCGGAGACCGTCTGGGACCGATTCTTGGAATGAACAACTCAATTTGTGCCATGATCCTTGGCTTTTCGTTTTTTGGCGCAGCCTTCCTTTTTATCCGCAAAACACAAACCTCTCTTACCCAAAAAGAGGAATTCAAGCCCTTCCTTGTTCGAAAAAAAAGACACCCGGATTCAGGGAACTGTCAGGTCTCATAAAATATATTTTTTCCTTGCCAAGATAGCTTCAATATAATATAAACGCTGCCAGTTGTGGGTTTGTCGCTTAACTCTAACCCTTAAATTGCGAGAAGAATTTATGGCATCACAACGAGACCTAAAAGTAGCGCTATTAATTATGATCGTTCTATTGATCACAGGAATTGTATGCTACGCATCTTTCACATCCCCTGCCCCGGATAATCCAGTACGTTTAATGTTTCAAAATAAAGCTGGTCAAGTTCTATTCACCCACCTTTCGCACACAGACGCCTATGGCTTGGAATGTCTGGACTGCCATCATAATATTGAAGATGATGATACCTACAACTGCAGCGAGTGCCATGAAGAAACCGGAGATGAAGACTTACCATCTATAGCTGATGCATTTCATACACAGTGCAAGGGATGCCATGAAGAGTATGGCGCAGGTCCGGTAGAATGTAATTCGTGTCATAACCTTTAACCTAGGATTATTACAAATTTCTAGGCAAGTTTATGATCTAAGCTATTTACCAAACAAGGACTTATTATGATTAAACGATCTTTTTTTTCTTTAAACCAACCCAGGCTGTTCTATGATCTGGTGGAGCCGGATCTAAAAGAGCCGGAGTCAATCCCTTTGCCGGCAAGCTTATCTGTCTTGCTATCCGAAGAAATTGACAGCACAAAACAGGCCCTGATTAAAAAAGGAGATGCCGTCAAAAAGGGAGAGAAATTAAGACTCTACGATGACAGCACTGCCTACACGATATCTCCTGTTGCAGGGACCATAACCCTCTTTGACACCTATTCCGATGATTTCGGCAAAATTGCCACCTTTATTATTATCAAACCAGACCCAAAGTCTTGTGAGGCCGACACCATCAAGCTGGATACAATAGAGGATATCGGATTTGCAGACCAGTTTTTACGCAAGCTCCCAGGCGCACTTCCCTTTGAAATCCTTGCCAATGATGACATAAAAATCTCCACCATTGTCATCACCTGTGCAGATACGGATCTTTTGTCCACCACCAACCAATTTGTAGGGTTGATGTACCCGGATGAAATAAAAGCAGGCGCTAACATCCTGAAAGCCATGACCCGGGTGCCCAAGATTTGTATTACGATCCCGGAAGCGCTCAGAACCCGGGTAAATTTTGATTCCATCCAGGTAATAGAAACCGGTAATTCCTATCCATCCACCCTGCCGGCCATGATCATGAAGGACCATTTAAATATAGTTTTGCCGGCTGGCCAGACCCCTGAAGACAAAGGCGTCTGCTTTATCCGTGCCGAGGCCCTTGTCTCCCTTGCCCGGGTCTATAAAACCAAAGAGGCCGTATTTGATAAGATTTTAACCCTTATCGGTAAAGACGGCACCCGGCACCGGGTTCGTGCCACAATCGGTACCCCTTTGAGTAAAATATTCAGCCGTTTCAATATCCACGTTAATGAACAAGACCGGATTATCATTGGTGGCCCCATGCGGGGATTTGCAACATTTACGGTCCACCATCCGGTACTTGCCGACATGGACACCGTCATTATTCAGGACAGGGACATCATTCCCCAATTGTCAGATTACCCCTGCGTAAACTGCGGCAATTGTATCCGGATCTGTCCTGTTAATATTCCGGTGAACCTGCTGGTTCGCTATCTGGAAGCGAATCTATATGAAGAAGCGGCGGACAGGTTTGATCTTGAGTCCTGCATTGAATGCGGACTATGTGCCTATGTCTGTACGGCGCGTATTCCTTTGTATCAATACATCCGGCTTGGGAAACATGAGCTGCTGACCCTTCGAGCAGACGCATAGAAATGGAGACTATCAATGACAACCAATAAACTAACCGTCTCCCATGCTCCCTTCTGGCATGACGGAGACTCTCTCTTTAAAATGAACCTGAATATCCTTTTTGCCCTGCTTCCGGCAGCCATTTTTGGCATTATTCAGTTTGGTGCCCCGGCCTTGGGGGTTGTGGCCTTATCAATTTCCACAGCCATGCTCTGGGAAATGATCATGAACCTTTTGGCAAAAAAACCGCTCACCGTGGGAGATCTGGATTCGGCCGTCATCGGTATGATTTTCGGCATCATGCTACCGGCAACCTCTCCCTTTTGGCTGGTGGTGGTGGGAACCTTTGTCGCTGTGGTCATCGGAAAGATGATTTTTGGCGGTATCGGTGCCAACCCCTTTAACCCGGCCCTCATCGGCATGTCCTTTCTCATGCTCTCTTGGAAGGTGATGTTTGATTTTGATGCGGCCTATGTGAATTACGATTTTGGCTTCACAGCCCTGGCCCCCCTGGCCGCCCTGAAATTCCAGGGAGCCGCCGCCATTGCCGGTCTTTTCCCCACAGGGAACCTGATCATGGGCCAACAGGTGGGCGCCATCGGCTCCACCTTTGGGTTGGGAATTATCCTCGGCGGTATCTACCTGATACTCAGAGGATATATCCGCTGGGAAATTTCAATTTCCTTTATTCTGGGCATCATTGTAACCGCCTTTTGCTTCAACATGGCAAATCCTCAAGTTTATGGCGGCCCTGTCATTCATCTTTTCTCCGGCTATACCCTGTTGGGCGCTTTTTTTCTGGCCACTGAAAACTCATCTTCCCCGGTCAACAAAATCCCCATGTTTATATATGGATTTTCTGCCGCTGCAATGATCATTCTCATGCGCAACATCGGCATATATGAGGACGGCACTGTATTGGCCATCCTGTTGCTGAACCTTGTAAGTCCCCTGGTTGATAACATTAGGCCCAAGGCTTTGGGAAAGGCAGGTAACAATGCGTGAAATGATGAATATGATCCTTGTGCTGACAGCATTGACTGCTTTTTCCGGTGGGCTTCTTGCCACCGTACAATCGGGAACCGCCGTACAAATTGAAAACCAGGTCTTAAAATTTCAAAAGGCACCCGCCATTGCAGAAATTTTTCCCGACGCCACCAATGATCCTCTTTCAGAACGATTCAACATCCCTACAGACGAGGGTGAACTCCAGATTTTTCCCGGCATCCTGGCAGACGGTTCAAAGGCAATTGCTTTTGAAACAAAGGGCGTTGGCTTTGGGGGCCCCATCGGTCTCATGGTGGGTATCAATCTTGGCACCGACCAGATTATTAAGGCCCGTGTAACCACCCATGCGGAAACTCCGGGTATTGGATCAAGGGCAAAATCAGATCTTTCCTTTGTGGACCAATTTACAGGGAAAGGCCTTAATGCGAACTTTGCTTTAAAAGGAAACAATGGAGAAATAGACGCCATGTCCGGCGCCACGGTTACCTCAAAGGGCGTCAGCATTGCAGCAATTCAGGCAAAAGAACTCTACCAGAAGCTGAAACCTGAAATTATGAAACAGATAAAATAAGCCTTAGATATTCAGGAGATATGAATTATGGCACAATCCTTAGCAAAAGAATTTACAAAAGGACTCTGGGCTGAGATACCACCTTTCCGGCTGGTTCTGGGACTCTGTCCGGTCCTGGCCGTCACAAAATCCGTTGAAAACGGTATTGGAATGGGGGTTGCAACCACCTTTGTTCTTATTTTTTCAAACCTATTGGTTTCCCTTCTTCGCAACATCATACCGTCAAAGGTCAGAATTGCCTGCTATGTTGTCATCATTGCCACCTTTGTAACCATTGTGGAATTGTTGATGCAGGCATATACCTATGAGCTATTCTTGAAACTGGGTATTTTCATCCCCCTGATCGTGGTAAACTGTATCGTATTGGGACGGGCGGAAGCCTTTGCAAGTAAAAACAGTCCCATGCTTTCCGTTGCAGACGGATTGGGAATAGGAATGGGCTTCACCCTTTCCCTTGCTTCCCTCGGTGCTGTCAGGGAACTTCTAGGCGCAGGTACCCTCACCATCTGGGGCGGCACCCCTGTTTTTGAAATGGGCGCCAATTTTCTTCCCTTCCAGTTCATGATCGAAGCCCCCGGCGCATTTGTAGGCCTGGGACTCATGCTCTGCCTAATGAACCTCATCGGTAAAAAATAAAAGGAGATAAACATGGGTGATTTATTCGTCCTGGCAATCAGTTGTATTTTTATCAATAATATTCTCCTTGCCCAGTTTCTTGGCAACTGCCCCTTCCTGGGGACATCCAAAAAAATGGAAACCGCCGTGGGAATGGCAATGGCCGTCGTGTTTGTTCTGGTCATGGCAGGTCTCATTACCTGGATTGTGGATGTATACCTGCTAAAAGCGTTGAATGTTGAATATTTACGAACCGTTTCCTTTATTCTGGTCATTGCATCCCTGGTTCAGTTTGTGGAAATGTTCCTGAAAAAAAGCATCCCCGGCCTCTATGCGGGATTAGGGATTTTTCTTCCCCTGATTACCACCAATTGTGCGGTCATGGGGGTTTGCCTGATCAATATCAAAGAGGACTATACCTTTCTTGAAACAGCCGTATCCTCCTTTGCCTATGCCGTTGGGTTTGGCCTGGCGCTTATCTTGTTTGCAGGGGTAAGAGAACGGATTAATATTGCCCGGGTACCCAAATGTCTGCAGGATACTTCCATCGGCCTTGTAACCGCAGGAATAATTGCGCTTACTTTCATGTCATTTAAAGGAATGGTTTAAAACGTATTGGAATATTTTCTCCCCCCAAAAGGGTCCTATGGGAGAATGCTCTAACTAAATCAAGGTGATAATATGATTCCAGCTTTATTGTTCATGCTCGGTATCGGTGCCGTCTGCGGTATTGTACTGAGTCTTTCTTCCAAGGTTTTTTATGTGTATGAAGACCCCAGGATTGCACAAGTCGAAAACAGCCTGGCCGGTGCCAATTGCGGCGGTTGCGGTTATACTGGCTGCTCTGCAGCGGCAGAAGCCATTGTGAGCGGCAAGGAACTGCCGAGTCTCTGCGTTATCAACAACAAGGAAGGCGTGGAAGCCGTTTCCAAAATCATGGGGGTTGATGCAGGATCTGCAGAAAGTCCCTTGTCCTACAATATGTGTGAAGGCGGCTTTCGGGCCGAGGATAAATACCATTACATGGGGGTTTCTTCGTGTAAGGCCATGGCCGTTATTTTCGGCGGCAAACGGCTCTGTACAGTTGGCTGCATCGGACTTGGCGACTGTGTCAAGGCCTGTCAGTTTGATGCAGTTCACATGGGGCCCGAAGGTCATCCCGTTGTGGATGAAGACAAATGTGTTGGCTGCGGAGCCTGTCAAAAAGCCTGTCCCAAAAATATTATCGAAGTCAAAACCCTTTCTGAAAAACTCATGAAGTTTAACCAGCAACATGATCCCCTGGCACCTTGTTCCCAAACCTGCCCGGCAGAGATCAATATCCCCAGGTACATCAACCAGATCAAGCAAGGCAAATACAAGGAGGCTGTTCAGACGATTCGAATGAGAAACCCCTTACCCCTTGCCTGTGGCAGGGTCTGCCCCCACCCCTGCGAAGATCAATGCCGCAGAGGAATTGAAGACGAACCTGTTTCCATTAACCAGCTCAAACGCTTTGCTTCAGACTATGAAATGAATACGGGCAGCAGGATCCCCATCACCTGCGCACCGGATACCGGCAAAAAAATTGCTGTCATAGGGGGTGGCCCCTCCGGGCTCTCCTGTGCCTATTTTTTACGCCGCATCGGACACCAGGTAAATATTTTTGAAGCCATGCCCAAATTGGGCGGCATGCTCCGGTATGGGATTCCCGAATACCGGCTTCCCAAAAAAGTATTAGACTGGGAAATCCAGGGAATTCTGGACCTGGGAATCAAACACTTTCCCTATCTAAAATTTGGGGTGGACTTTGGCCTGGGGTCTCTCATGGCCGCGGGGTATCAAGCGGTTTTCCTGGGGGTGGGTGCCTGGGAAGATTATTCCCTGGGTATTGAAGGCGAAGATCTGGAGGGTTGCTTTACCGGTATTAATTTTCTACAGCGAATCGCTGGAGGGGAAAAAATTGAACTGGGCAGAACCGCTGCGGTTGTCGGCGGCGGGAACACGGCAGTTGACTGTGCCAGAACCCTTTTAAGGCTGGGATTAGATAAAGTCTACATGGTTTACAGGCGAACCCGAAAAGAAATGCCGGCCAATGAGGTGGAGATTGTGGCCTCGGAAGAAGAAGGCATTGATTTTGTATTCCTGGCTGCCCCCACCCGGGTGGTTGCAGATGAAAACAAACACTGCAGCCAGCTCGAATACCTGCAAATGAAGCTGGGAGAACCCGATAAATCCGGCCGCCGTCGTCCGGAACCCATTGAAGGATCTGAAACTCTGCTGGATGTGGACATGGTTATCTCAGCCATTGGCCAGTCCCCGGAAGCCTCCTTTAAAAATCAAGATCCCCATGCCCGGATGAAGGAACTGGAGTTAACCCGGTGGAATACCATTGACAATGATCCCGCCACCCTCCAATCCTCCATCCCCTATATTTTTACGGCCGGAGATGCTGCCACAGGCCCCTCTCTAGTAGTGAGTGCCATCGGCGGTGGACGAAGGGCGGCAAGATCCATTGACCTTTTCTTGAAAGGAGAGCCAGTGGAACCTGTCAAGGATTCACTCCAGCAAAAACGGATTCATGAATCCATTTTTACCCATGTGGATGGAATCAAACACAGTAAACGGGCAAAGATGCCGGAACTCCCTGTGTCAGAACGACTGGATTCCATGGTGGAAGTGGACCTTGTTCTTCCAGAGGAAATTGCCCTCAAGGAAGCAGCTCGCTGTCTTAATTGCTGCAGAATCTGTTATAATCAGGATTCTGATTTCCCCATATCTAAATAAAACAACTGCACAAGAGATCTGCCCCAAAGGGCAGATCTCTTGTGCCCATTACCAGCGGGTATCCCAAAATCACTTGGATACCCTTTTTTATTGACTGGGCTAAAATGCTCTAAGATAGGATACTATGAGATAGGATATCTATGACCCACCCAAAGTTAAAAATTATGGGGATAATCCTGGCCGGTATTCTGCTTGTGGCCGGTGTAGTTTTGTCTCTTTTTATCTTTCAGATGAAGCACTTCATAGCGACACCCTGCACCTCCCAGGAACGACAGATTACCTTTACCATCACAGCGGGTCAGAGTCTGGGACAGATTGCTGCCAACCTTGAAAATCAGGGACTTATCACCAGCCAATCCCTATTTAAACTTTATGTTCGATATAAACAGGCCGCCACCCGGCTTATGGCGGGTGAATACCAGCTTTCTGCCCATATTCCTCCGGCCCTGATACTGGATCAACTCCTCAAGGGCAGGGTACGCCTCTACCGGCTGACCATCCCGGAAGGACTGAATATGGATGAGATTGCACTGCTGGTACAACGAGCAAACATTTGCGATGCCACACCCTTTTTGTCCCTTTGCCGGGATACCGATTTTATCAAAACCCTGAAGGTGAATTCCCATTCCCTGGAAGGCTATCTATACCCGGACACATATTTTTTCCCAAAACAGACCACCTGCCGGCAGGTGATTCAAACGCTGGTAGCCACCTTTCACAAAATTTACACCCCGGAATGGAACAAAAGAACCCAGGACCTGGGTTTTTCCGTCCACGAAATAGTAACCCTGGCATCCATTATAGAAAAAGAGACCGGTGATGCGTCTGAGCGGCCCCTGATTTCTTCTGTATTTCACAATCGCCTCAAACGAAACATGCGCCTGGAAAGTGATCCCACCGTCATTTACGGGGATAAAGACTTTGACGGCAGAATAAGAACGAGACATTTACGACGAAAGACCCCTTACAACACCTATCAACTCAGAGGCCTGCCCCTGGGCCCCATTGCAAACCCAGGAGCCCTGGCATTAGAAGCGGCACTCTATCCGGAGACGACTGCGTATCTTTTTTTTGTATCAAAGAATGACACCACCCATTATTTTTCAAAAACCTTGTCAGAACATAACAGGGCGGTAAGAAAATATCAGCTCAACCAATAAACGAGCGGGTAAAATTTTTAGCATTGTTAACTTTGGAACATCTCTTCAATCATCAAATTGTTTAAGATAGACGACCAGGGCACCACTTTTGGATTTTTTTTGTTGATCCCATTCATAGGCCAGAACCATATTCTGATCCTTCATGATCTTAAGCAGGTCCTCAATTACATCGGGTAGCACCGGCCCTAAATCAGAATGAAGCCCTTTGCCGACAATGAGGCGCAGGGAAAAATATCCTTGGTGCTTACAGGTTGAAATAAAGGCTTTGGCCTTGAGCTGCGCCCCAAGGGCTGTAAATCCATGAAGATCCAGTTGTGCCTCGGGGGAGGGGTACCGTTTAAGTCTTTTTTTGATGGGCATGGGGGTGGATTTCTTTTTAACAGGCGTTATTTTTTGTTTTAAGGACGCCTCTAAAAGTAGCGCAAAATTTTCTTCCGGCTCTTCCAGTTCACCCGATTCTTTTGGGGGTGCTGATCCCCCTGATTCATCGAAAATGGATTTGGACTCAAGGTCCTGATCATTTGAAAGAAATTGTGTTTCAAACTCTTCAATCACGGGCAGTCCATGCTTATTCAGTTTAGGGCTTGCCAGGCCTTTTTGGGATTTCTTTTTATCCGCTGAACAGCTCAATGAAGGGGCCATGAATGCTGAAAACAGATCCTCATCTGAATCCAGAACCGGCAAATCATTTTTTGTATTTTTTTTACTATTTTTTTTGGGAGCTTTATCCTGTTTTGTCATGGGCCTATTCTATCCCAAAGGGCATTTTTTTTCAAGGCCACACCCCAGTCTTATGTTTGACTTTACCTAGCCATCCTGTTATGGTCTGATCCATGAATATTGGGTGCATTGTAGAATATATAGATCAACAAAAAATTGTATCAGCGGTCATCTTAAGCGAGAAAAAAGGCAAGCTCAGATTACTCAATGAGAATAGCCGGGAGGTCAATTTTTCCGAAAAAAGACTCTCCCATATCTCACAGCTGAGCCTGGATACAGCCCTGTCCAAAACTGCCCTTGTCAATCACCTGAAACAAGCGACGGAAACCAGGAAACGGCTGGCTGAAACTATTGATATCCGGGAATTGTGGGAAATTTTCCATGATGAACCCGAAGAGATTGATCTGGATGCCATGACCCTGTTCTGTTTTGATCCTCCCCTGACACCGGACCATGAAGCAGCAGTGGTCCGTGCCTTTTTTAATGACCAACTCTATTTTAAAGTCAATAATGCTATTTTCACCCCCTGTAGCCCGGAGCAGGTGGAAGGCAAAAAAAGGCAGATAAAAGAAGGGGCGAGACGGGAAGGCCTCATCGCCAAGGGCGCACAATGGCTGACCCTCATGCAGGCGGACCAACTTCCTGAAACACCGATACCGGTAGATCCGGGGGTGATAGAGATCCTTAAATCCTATTATCTCCAGGGCAGCGACAGTCATTTTAGCGCAGTTGCAAAACAAATGCTGAAAAAATCAGACCTGAGTGCACCGGAACAATTGTTTAAAATTTTTGTAAATGCCGGCATCTGGGATATTGATGAAAACATTGATCTTCTGGCCATGCAGATTGCCACACGCTTTTCCGACACCGTGCTTGGGGCTACAAAAAAACTGAGTCAAACCCAGAGCCATGTATTCAAAGACCCCCAGCGCATAGACCTGACCGACATTCCTTTGATCACAATTGACGGTCAGTCCACCCAGGACTACGACGATGCCATCAGCCTTGAAAATACGGAAAACGGATACCGCCTGGGAATCCACATTATTGATGTGGCTGCCTATATTAAATCCGGAGATCCCATTGACATGGCAGCACGGTATAGGGCCAGTTCCATTTATATGCCCGATGACAAACTGCCCATGATCCCGCCCTCCCTGTCAGAAGACCTTTGCAGCCTGAAAGAAGGTCAAACAAGACCGGGCATCAGCACCCTGGTTAAGATGAACCGTTTTTTCGAAATCCTGGAATACAAAATTGTTCCCAGCATTATATGCGTTCATAAACAGATGAGCTATACAGAAGCCAACCTGCTCAACGGGAAAAATGATCCCATCACAAGTTTGTACAAAATAGCCACCCTCCTGCGTGAAAAACGGCTTAAAGCCGGCGGCATCCAGATTACCCTTCCCGAAGTAAATGTCTGGCTGGAAGATAACCGAGAGATCCGATATGCAAAGATAGACCGGGAAAACCCCTCCCGGATGCTGGTATCGGAGATGATGATTCTGGCCAATTCCCTCATGGCTGAATTTTTAGCCGACCACAACGTCCCGGCGGTGTTCAGGTCCCAGGCGCCTCCCCGGCAGCGGATATTCAAAGGGATTGAAACCGCCCTTATGCCCAACTTTTTGCAGCGCAAACAATTGAGCCGGGCCATTATCGGCATCAAACCCGAACTTCATGCCGGACTCGGGGTAAAGGCCTATGCCACTGCAACCTCCCCCATCAGACGCTACCATGACCTGCTGACCCAGCGCCAGATCAAGTCAATTCTCGGCATTGGAAAGGCCTATTCAAAATTAGAGCTGGAAGAGATTCTCCAGACCATTGCGGTACCCATGGCCAACTCAGGCCGAATCCAGGGAGCCCGAAAACGATATTGGCTGATCAAATATCTTGAAACCATGAGGGGGAAAAGTTTTGAGACTCTTGTTTTGGACTGCCACCGGGATTATTATAATATTCTCCTCAAAGAATTCATGCTCGAAGCCAGGCTCCCCCATTCAGGACTTAAACTCAAGGTGGGAGATATCCTCCATGTGACCATCCAGCACGCAGATGCCCGGAGAAATCAGCTGTCCTTGTTTGCGGCCTGAATAGCTTGCTGCCTGAAATTTTGAAAAACCTGAAATTTAAAAAAAACCGGTAAGTTGTATGCAAAAAGTTATTTTAATTACAGGGGCTGTTACCAGCGGAAAAACAAGCTTTCTGGAGGTGTTGGCAGGACGGTTTTCCCCCCAATGGCAGATCGATGGATTTTTGGCGAAGGCGCCTGAAAGGATACATAATTCTGCCCAATTTGCTTCAGGGTATGTACTTTACCGGATAGGAAAACTCGAAACCTACCCCTGGGCAACTCCGAGAAAAAACAACAACGGATATTTTTTCAATCAGGATACCCAAAATTTCCTGGACAACAGCTTTACCGACACGCTTCTATCCCGTTGCCCGGAAATGTTTTTTATTGACGAACTTGGCAAGCTGGAACTCAAAGGTGCAGGATTTGAAAAAATATTACAGGCAGCTATCCACTCGAAGATAAAAATACTTGTGTGCACGGTTAAAAAAAGAGTTTTCAATGATATCGTCGAAAAATACGGTTTACAAGATTGCCTGTGTATTGACCTTGATATCCTGGACAAAGACCATGCCGCTCAAAAAATCACCCGATATATTGATAATTCCTTTTTTTCTGATTAACAAAAATTGTTCAACGTGTACATTATCTTGTGCATAGCCCGAATTTCCTTGCAATCCCATATTCCATGGCCTAATCTACACCCGTTCTTTTTCACTTTTTTTTAAAACCCCATTTGCAATAGGTGAGTTCCATGAATTACGAATCCATTATTTACGAAAAAAAAGACAAAATCGGACTGATCCAGCTGAATCGCCCCAAGGTGCTCAATGCCATGAACCGCCAACTCTGGGTTGAGATCCAGGATGCCCTTGAGGATGTCAAACAAGACAAAGCGATTAAAGCGTTGATCATCACAGGTGCCGGCAGGGCCTTTTCAACCGGGGCTGACCTGAAGGACTCCAAGGAAAGAAGCATTGAAGATTACAGAGCTTACCTTGAATCCCTCCAGGAGGCGTCCAGAAAAATAATCCGATTTGAAAAACCCACCATTGCCGCCATTAACGGGTATGCACTTGGCTCCGGGTACGAGCTGGCGCTTGCCTGTGATATCAGGATTGCAGCCGAGGAAGCCCTCATCGGATCTCCCGAGGCAAGGGTCACCTCATCTGTAACAGGCGGCGCATTTCGCCTGGTTCAGGATCTGATCGGACCTGGCAAGGCAAGGGAGCTTTTGTTTACCGCCGAAAATATTACAGGGGTTGAAGCTGCGAGAATCGGGCTGGTGAACAAAGCAGTTCCCCTGGATGACTTAATGGATGAAGCCATGGCCATGGCCCATAAAATTGTCGCTAATTCATCCTTTTCCCTGAAACTCATCAAAAAAGGGTTTCTCATGGCGGGTGGAGAGAGCAGCCTTGAAGCCTTGATGGATTATGAGATTGAAGCCTGTCTGGCCTGTGTGTCAACCAAGGAAAGAGAGCTTTCTTTGGATACCTTTGAGCAAAGAAAAAAATAAAGGAAAATATCATGTTGGATAAAGTGCTCAATGCAAAATCCGTTGCCATCATCGGTGCGTCCAAGAACAAAACAAAGCGGGGATACCAAGCCATTAAAACCCTTCTTGCAGACGGGTTTGAAGGCGAAATTTACCCGGTAAATCCCAAAGAAGACAAGATATTGGGACTTACCTGCTATAAAGATATTATGGACATTGAAGGACCTGTGGATCTTGCGCTTATTACCACCCCTGCCAGGACCATCCCGGCCATTTTAAAAAGATGCGGCCAAAAAAAAGTTGCCGGAGCCGTCATCATCGCCGGGGGGTTCAGGGAACTTGGGGATAAGGGCAAAGAGCTGGAACAAGCAGTTGTCAAGGCAGCTCAGGAAAATGGCATCCGGTTTATCGGACCCAACACCTCGGGCATGATCAACCTTAAAACAAATATGAACCTTGTGGGAATCCAGAATGCACCCCTGGGAAATATCGCCCTGCTATGCCAAAGCGGGAACATGGCCCTGACGCTTATCACCGAAGCCACCATCCGCAAACATGAAGGGTTTACCTACTATGTGGGTGTCGGCAACGAATCCGATATTAAGTTCCACGAATATCTTGAATTTTTCAGGAATGATCCCGACACAAAAGTGATTCTCATGTATGTGGAGGGCATGAGCGAGGGGCGCAAATTTTTGCAGGAAGCCTATAAAACCAGCATTAAAAAGCCCATTGTTCTTTTGAAAAGCGGACGATCGGCCACGGGCAAAAGATCGGCCGGCTCCCATACAGGTTCCCTTGCTGGCGTAAGTGAGGTGGCAAAAGCGGCCTATGCCAGGGCCGGTATTATTGTCATTGAAAATTCCGATGAACTCTTTCCCGTGGCAGAAACCCTTTCAAGCCAGCCTGCCGTTAAAAACAATTCCATTGCTATTCTTGCCGACGGCGGGGGGCACGCCACCATTGCAGCAGATCTTTTGTCTGATTATGGGATTAATATGCCCCAATTATCGGATAAAACCCAGGCCCAATTGAGGGCAATCCTGCCCGAAGCAGCATCTGTTGTCAATCCGGTTGATGTGGCAGGGGGGACAGATGCGGACCCCAGCCTGTTTGCCGATTGTGTCAAAATCATCATCAAGGATCCCAATGTCGGCGGCATACTTGTGGTCGGTCTTTTTGGGGGATATGGTATCCGGTTTGATAAAAGCCTGGCCATTGGGGAGGAAGCGGCTGCCCATCGCTTCGGCGCCATGGTCAAAAAGAGGAATAAACCAATCCTTGTCCATTCCCTTTACAGTTCCCACGAGTCCCGGGCCCTGGATCTGCTGCGCCACTATGATATACCGGTCCATGATTCCCTGGATATTTCCTGTAAGTGTGTGGCCGCTTTGTGTCAATATGGCAATTATTTGAAATCATACCATGCAAAAACCAGTTTTGTTTTTAACTGGAAAGCCAAAGCCAAACGAGAAGGCGATCTTATTATTGAGACTGCCAGACGGGAAGGCCGCCATGTATTGTTAGAGCATGAAGCAAAAAGCCTGATCAAACTCCACGGGGCCCAGACCGATGTGGGACAGGTGGCTAAAACGGAAGACGAGGCCTGGGAAATTGCAAAAAAGATATCTAAGAATCTGGTATTAAAAATTGTATCACCGGATATCCTGCACAAAAGCGATGCCGGGGGGGTAAAACTGAACCTTGGGTCGGAAAACGAAGTCAGAAACGGATTTCGACAAATCATGGAAAACGCTCTGGCCTATAATCCAAAGGCCGACATCCGGGGGGTATTGGTTTCCCCCATGGCCCAAACGGGGCTTGAGATTATCATCGGGACCAAAACAGACGAATTGTTCGGACCGGTCATCATGTACGGACTGGGAGGAATCATGGTTGAAATCATGAAGGATGTGACCTTCTGGGTGTTGCCGATATCCACTGCCTCCTGTCGAAAAATGATAGAAGATACCCGTTCTTCGGTTCTTTTGGACGGGGTCAGGGGCCAAAGCGGGTATGATAAAAAATCACTCAGAAAACTGATAGCCATCTGTTCTGAACTGATTGAATCCTATCCAGATATTGAAGAGATGGATTTAAATCCCGTGATTCTCTATGAACAGGGGCTGGATGTGGTGGATGCCAGAATTATACTAAAAAAATAAATAACGGGGTCAGGCTTAAATAACGGGGTCAGGCTTAAATAACGGGGTCAGGCTTGCTTTGTTGCGCTTTGCTTAAAGTGCAACAAAGCAAGCCTGACCCCTATTTTTTTCTAGTGCTTAAAACTTCTTTGTCCGGTGTAAACCATTGTGGCATCGTTCTCGTTGCAGGCAGTGATGGACTGGTAATCATTCATTGAGCCGCCTGGCTGAACCACGGCTTTTATCCCCTGTTTGAGTCCCACATCAATGCCGTCCCGGAAGGGGAAAAATGCATCGGAGATCATGGCAGATCCCTCAAGACCGCCCTTCACCTCGGCCACATCACTCTCAATTTGTGCCCGCTTGTCCGGATCCGTCAAATCGGCAAAGCCGATCTTATGGCGTTCAAAGCAATACCGGTCACACAATTTTCGATAGGCCTTGTCAACGGCGATTTCTGCCACACCGACCCGGTCCTGCTCCCCGGTACCAATTCCCACGGTGGCGTTGTCCTTTACATAGATGACAGAATTGGAGGTGATGCCCGATTCCACCAGCCATCCAAAGAGCATGTCCTCATATTCCTGGTCTGTGGGTTCCCGGTTGACCTTATAGGTATCCCCTTTGTATTCGGTTACCGCCGTGACCAAATCCTGTTTTTTCAATGTTTCCGGCACAAAGGACCACTGAGCCACAATACCGCCGTCCATAAGACTCTTAAAATCAATCACCCGATCACCAATATAGGATTGAAGCTTGTCCATGGCGTTGATCCTGATCACCCGAAGGTTCTTTCTGGCACCCAGGATCTCCAGGACGCCCTCCTCAAAGTCAGGCGCCACCACAACTTCCGCATACTGACTGGCAATGGCCTGGGCCGTTGCGATATCAACTGCTTTGTTCAGGGCAATACACCCGCCAAAGGCAGCAATGCGATCCGCCATATAGGCTTTGGCATAGGCCTGCTCCAGGCTGTCTGCCCGGGCAGCGCCACAAGGGTTATTATGCTTGACAATCACGGCACAGGGCGTATCGGTAAAATATCTGAGGATATTCAGGGCATTATCGGCATCGGTCAGATTGGTCTTGCCCGGATGTTTTCCCGACTGGAGCAGTTCAATGTCCGATACCAGATGTCTTCCCGGCAGAATAGTCGTGGCTTTTCCCAGGGTCAGATTCCCGTTGACAAGCCGGTACAAGGCGGCTTCCTGTCCCGGGTTTTCCCCGTAACGAAGCCCCTTGTTCACCCCGTCTATGACCCAGGAGACCTTTTCGTAGCAAAGGGTTTGGCGCTGATCCCCGTCCACAAAAGAGATTTCCATCCCCGGGGTAAAATGGTCGTCCATGATGGTCTTGTACATTTGTTTCAAATCTTTGGACATGGCTTATTCTCCTGATGTATAGCACGCTTGTACTTGGGTAATGGTCTTTTGGGCAAGAAAGTTGGCAATATTTGTGTCATAACCGGCCGTATGTTCAAAGGCTTTTTTGGACAGCTCAAACCGGTCTTCTAAGGATAGAGAACCGTTCTGATCTCGCATCCTGGCCAGGATATGAGGGTAGGACAAAGGATCCACCACCGATGCCACCCGGATAAAATTTTTGGCAGATGCCCGTATCATGGTCGGTCCGCCAATATCAATATTCCCCCGGGCATCCTCCACGGTCACGCCCTCTTTGGCAATAGTTTCACTAAAGGGATAAAGGTTGACCACCACCATATCAATGGCAAGGGCATCGGTTCTTTTCAAATCTCGTTGGTGGGCGTCATTATAGGTTTCCGTTAACAGCCCCAGATAAATCTTAAAATCAAGGGTTTTCACCAGGCCCCCCTGGGTTTCAGGCTGCCCCGTATATTCTGAAACCTGTTCCAGGCAAAGGCCGGCTTTATCCCCTAAAATTTCCTTGATTCGCCCATGGGTTCCGCCGGTTGACAGAATCCGAATCCCTGGATTCAATGCCAAAAGACCGGGGATGAAGTCTTCCAGCCCTGATTTGTCTGACACACTCACTAAGATGGTGCGGATCTTTACCTGGTCATCAATCCTATCTACTACATTTTTTCCCATTATCTATCCTTTACTATTATATAAAATTTAGTCAGCCTATGAGATTGGAATTTATATATTTAAATGGTTTAAGTCAAGGCTGCCATTTGTTTGAGAAGGGGGCCCACAGAAGACCTGTGCTCAGGCGGGACCAGCAGCACCTTCATTTTCATGTTTTCGATGCAGTCTTGATTTTTTTCAAAATTTTCAGGATTTTTCAGATACAGGACCAGCATATCCGACAAATTTCCGGAAAATCCCTGGTGATCCAAATGCTCAATATATTGCAAAAAAATATTGGTAATGGTCAAGGTCAGGGGAGGCACTTGGGCAAACCCTGTTTCCCGGCAATAGACCTGGGACATCATGCTCCGGCAGCCAAAAGGTCTGGCCGGGTATAGGGTACAGCAATCTGCTTCCAGCAGGGGACATTTCCCCCAGTCCGGATTATTTTCTTCTTCAGGTATGTCCTGGCCGGACATACAAAAAGCTGCAAACTGGTTGGTGGTCATTTTAGGGATATATCGTTTCCTGGGAAAATTTTCTTCCAACCGTTGCTTCAAATCTGCGAGACCCTTTGAATCCAAAGATTGTAACAAAAATCTAACTTCCAGGCTGGTAACGATAACATTACAGGTGCAGCAGTCTGAACACCCTTGTCTGCACACCACACGGGTATCGTTCATGGCCTCTTCATAGAGCTGATATATCTTTTTTATTTTTCCGATCTTTTGAGAAGGGACAAACGATTCCATACAAAACCCCATTACATCCTTTTAAAATTTTATAATTAACCGATAGTGGATTCCAATGTCAAGGCGGAAAATCAGGAAATATCGGCCATACCCCGGACAAAACCGCTCCTGGTTCTCCTCAAATTATATTAAATCAAACCCATTGGGCAGACCCGGTTTTTATGAAAGTTGATATTACAGCCCCTATACTCCTTGACATTCCTCTCCAATATAAGTAATTATTCCATTAAATTTTAACAACTTGATAAAGGAAACATTCCACATTGACTTGTACCAAAACAACCATTATTGAAAAAATTTCCGAAGAGAATGATCTTACGCCCGCCCAGGCAAAGGATACCATTGAAATTTTACTTGAAATAATCAAAGGAACCCTGGTATCTGGAGAAGATATGATGATTTCAGGGTTTGGTAAATTCCAGGTAAACGAGAAAGCACAGCGCAAGGGAAGAAACCCGGCCACCGGCAAATCCATGATGCTGGGAAAAAGGCGGGTGGTTACCTTTAAATGTGCGGGGAAACTCAGGGACCAAATCAATGGGGAAGCTTAGGTGAGAGACTGGCAGGTCTATTTATTAGAATGTGCGGATCTGTCTTTATACTGCGGTATTACCAATGATCTTAATGCCAGAATCGACACCCACAATGCCGGTAAGGGGGCAAAATATACAAAGGGAAGACTTCCGGTAACACTTGTGGCTGCAAGTTCGGAAATGACAAAGAGCCAGGCCCTTAAGTGTGAACTGTACATTAAAAAGCTGCCACGCCCCAAAAAAATATCCACCCTGATCAAGCGAGCCCCCAAGGAGGAAATGATCCCATGAGCGCCGATGTGTTTTTTATGGACCTGACCGCCACATCCCGGGAAAACATTCCCCAGAAACTGGCCCGCCTGGTAAAAAAAGCCGGCATTGAAAAAATTTTGTCAAAAGAAGACCTGACGGCCGTAAAAATCCATTTTGGAGAACAGGGGAACACCTCTTTTATCCGGCCCGTTTATATCCGACAAATTATCCAGACCATCCGGGAGGCAAAGGCCACCCCTTTTCTCACCGACGCCAATACCCTCTATGTGGGGTCCCGGTCCGATGCCCTATCCCACATCAAAACAGCCGTTGAAAACGGTTTTTCCTATTCTTCCATGGATGGAGCACCGGTGATCATTGCAGACGGACTATTGGGAACGAGTGAAACCCGGGTCCAGGTGGATTTGAAACATTGCAGCAGTGTATATATCGGGTCTGAGATCATCACGGCAGACGGCCTGGTCTCTGTGGCCCATTTCAAGGGCCATGAATTGGCGGGATTTGGCGGCACCCTTAAAAACCTGGGCATGGGATGTGCCTCCCGAAGGGGCAAACTGGACCAGCATTCCAATGTCAGCCCCAGGATCAAACGCAAGACCTGTATCGGCTGTGGCCACTGTGCCGAGCACTGCCCGGGGCAAGCCATAACCCTTAAAGAGAAAAAAGCCTATATCAATAAAACCCTTTGCATCGGGTGTGGTGAATGCATTGTCCGCTGTCCCACAGGCTCCATCAATATCAATTGGAACCAGACGGTTCCGGTCTTCCTGGAAAAAATGATGGAATACACCCTGGGCGTATTGAAAAACAAACAAAACAAGGCCCTGTTTATAAATTTCATCATGGACATTGCCCCTAAATGCGACTGCCTTCCCTATTCAGAATCTCCGATTGTGAGTGATATCGGCGTGGTGGTATCCACGGATCCCGTTGCAATTGACCAGGCCAGTGCAGATCTTGTCAACAACCAGAGGGCCCTGCCCGGCTCAGTTTTAACCTGCAATCTTGATCCCGGACAAGACAAATTCAAAGGATTATACCCTTCGGTGGACTGGGAACACCAGTTGGACTATGCTGAAAAAATTGGTTTGGGAACACGGGAATATACCCTTAAGAAAATCAAAACCCTGGCCTATAAAACCCATTCCGGCCATTAAGAAGAACCCAAAAGCAAAGGGGTCCTTTACACATGTATATTGCGTTGGTCAAAACCTGGAAAAAAACTACCTATATTCTCAGGGAATCGGTTTCTTCAGGAAAGAAACAGGTCCATCACGATCTCTTTGACCTGGGTCCCTTCCCCGGGGCATGGATAAATTACCCCGGCGGCAATGCATGGTACATTGATGAAAATTTAGAAGAGACAATATCTTGCGCCTGCCAAAAATTTGATCCGGACACCCTTGAAGAACTTTTCTGGCCCTGGGTACGCCCGGATATCAGACAAGCCGTCGCGTTTTTCCGAAACAGACCTGGGTCTTCTGGGTCTTCTGGGAACCCCAGGCTTACCACAGCAGAGAAACAAGAAATATTATGCCTCACCCATGCCTTTGACAAACGGCGCACCCATTTTTTAAAATTTGGAAACATGGACCAGGGCCCCCTGCCCAACATGCCGGCAGTTTTATTCAAGGATCTGCAAAAAAAATCCCGGGATGAAATAGAACAAGGATTCATGCCCCAAGAAAAAACACTGGAATCCTCGAACCTCAAGTCCTATGTGTACACCATTTTTGATCTCCAATCTTTTTTCCAGGGAGCCCTGGCCAAACAAATGCCCCAGGCCTTGGATCAACACAAGGTGGAAAGCTTTTTTTTAAAAGAAATATGCCGGATCAACAAGCGTCTGTTTGGCCTGACCTCCCATCTGCATGCCTATATGGTCCGGTATCTCATCATGTTTTTTGATAATGACTATGCCCATACCCTCCTTTTGGACGAGATGGAAAGGGCCTTTAGGTCCCGCCACCGTTCCTTTAACCCGCCAACGCCCAAAATCTTTTCAGGTCGCAAGGCCCGGTCCATTTTTAAGATCACCAAGGAAGAATTTAAGAACCTGAACAAACGCGGATTAAGAAAAATTTACAGACGACTTGCCAGGGAACACCACCCGGACAGAGGGGGATCCCACGACCAATTCGTTGAAATCAATAATGCTTACCAGGTCCTGGTTGGAAAACTATAATTAACCCCCTCCAAAAATAATTTTCCCTTTCAATTGAAATTTCATCAATACGTGTTACCTTATACGCCGCAACGACAGACCTCGTGCAATATAAGTAAAAACGAACAGGTAACAAAACCATCACCCGGGGAAGAGCAGAAACCAGCCTATACCCGGTGAAGAAAGGAATTATCATGACAAAACGTATCATTATTGTTGGCGCAGTGGCCCTGGGACCCAAGGTGGCCTGCCGGCTAAGACGACTGGACCCGGAGGCTGATATCACGGTCATTGACCGGGACAACCTGATCTCTTATGGCGGATGCGGCATTCCCTATTATGTGGGCGGGGATATCGCCGATCTTGAAGGGCTCCAATCCACCACCTCCCATGCCCTGCGGGACCCCGAATTTTTCAAAAACACCAAAGGTATTCAGGTTATCCCCCAGGTCGAGGCCACCAGCATCGACCGGAAGGGGAAAAAATTGGAAATCCGATATCTTGATGATGGCAGACGAGAAACCCTGGCCTATGACAAACTGGTCATTGCCACCGGGGCCAGCCCTTTCAGGCCTCCCATCCCCGGCGCTGACCTGCCCCGGGTGTTTACCGTTTCCAATCTCCATAGCGCCAGAGATATCAAGGATATTCTTTCCAAAGGCCAGGTAGGAAAAGCGGTTGTCATCGGAGCTGGCGCCATTGGAATTGAAATGGCTGAAGCCCTCACCGATCTTTGGGGGGTAGAAACCACCATCGTTGAGATGGCGGATCAGGTACTGCCGGCTGCCCTGGGAAAGCATGTTTCAAAGATTGCTGAAAACCAGCTTGAACAAAACGGGGTTAAGGTGATGCTCGCAGAAAGGGTGCTACGAATCAATGGCAGCCCTGCCTCGGGGGTGACCTCCGTAGAAACCTCAATGGATACAGCCGAAGGGGTCCTGGACTGTGATCTGGTGGTAATGTCCGCCGGCGTCAGGCCCAATACCCAATTTGCGGCAGAGGCAGGGCTTGCCGTGGGCAGATCCGGTGCATTATTGGTAGACCGGTGTATGCGAACCACGGATCCCCATATTTATGCCGGGGGAGACTGTGTGGAACTTCGCAACCTTGTCAGCGGTGAAAACATGACCATGCCCCTGGGATCCCTGGCCAACCGCCAGGGCAGAATCATTGCCAACAACATCCATGGCAGGGCCAGCCAGTTCAAAGGGACCGTAGGGACCTTCTGCATTAAAATATTTGAAATGGCAATTGCCACGGCAGGGCTCACGGCAGCCCAGGCTAAAGCCAATGGGTTTGACCCCGTCCATGCCATTGTGGCCCAACACGACCGGGCCCATTTTTATCCCGAGTCCCGGATGATGTTCATCACCCTGATCGCAGACGCCAAAACCCGAAAAGTTCTGGGGATAGAGGCCGTTGGGAACCAGGGAGATGCCATTAAGTCCAGGGTGGATTCCATTGCCCCCCTTTTTCAGACAGGCCTTAATGTGGATGATGTCTGTGTCCTTGAAACCGGGTATGCGCCTCCCTATGCATCGGCCATGGACATCATCAACAATGCCGGGAATGCCCTGGACAATATTTTAGAAAAACAAAATATTCCCATTGATGTGATTGATTTTGTAGAACAATTCAAGGCAAAAAAAATCAGAGTTCTGGATGTCCGGGATGCCATAGAGGCCGCCCCCTTTATTGAACGTTATAAAGACCGCTGGATCAGTATTCCCCAGCCAGAACTTAGGAACAGGATCTCTGAAGTGCCAAAAGATGACCTCTTGTGCCTGCTCTGCGGCACCGGAGCCCGGTCCTATGAATGCCAGATTATACTCACCCAGAACGGATTTACCAATACCAAAAATATTCAGGGCGGTTATGCCGTTCTGGCGGCAGTAGCCCCTGAATTTGTATCCTGATAGGAATATTCTATATATTTAGATAGAACACCATCTGAATCAATAAGTGCCCCAAAGAAACCCTCCTTGGGGCACTTATTTTTAATTCAGGAAACATTGCGACCATTCTTCAATCAGTCTCGTTAATATATTCATTGAAAATGTGTTTTAAAAATACAAATTCAGGACTTTTATGTATACCTTAATAGATGAAAATAAAGATTTTTTTGTAATTGATAAAAACCAGGGAGTTGATTTTCATACATCGGTTGACGGTGAATCCCTCATCAACCATGTCAGAAAAATAGAAAAAGAAAAGAACCTGTTCCCAGTACACCGTCTGGACCGTATGACATCAGGCCTTATTTTATTTGCAAAAAATAAACAAGCGGCAAGGGGGATATCCCTGCTGTTTCAAAACAGGCAAATTGAGAGATATTATCTGGCGTTATCCGATAAGAAACCAAAAAAAAACCAGGGGTTGATTTCCGGGGATCTGGAACGAGGGCGGCGCGGAGCATGGAGATTGTTAAGAACTAAGGTTAATCCGGCACAGACCCATTTTTTCAGCAAAGCATATGGAGACGGTCTCAGGCTGTTTATCTTAAGACCTCTGACAGGAAAAACCCACCAGCTTCGTGTGGCGTTAAAAAGTATTGGTGCACCGGTTTTGGGAGATCCTTTGTATTACCGAGGTGAGAGTAAAAAATACGATCGGGGCTACCTGCATTCCTATGCGTTACGCTTTGATTATATGGGCACTTCGTATTGTTATGTAAATTTGCCCGATAACGCATTTTTTTTTAAGGATGAAAGGTTTGGTGCTGCACTGGAAAATTTTAAAGAACCCTGGCTGTTAAAATGGCCTGGAATCGCTTGATAATATTCTCTTTATCGGGTCATTTTTATTTTTTACATAGCAGCATGGAGCAGTTCCAGATTGCCCATCTCCGGTACCCGGATACACGGTACCCAGATACAACGGGCTTGCCAATGTGATACGCCCTACATCGCCTTGGCCATAAGACTCCAGAGAACCCCGGCAGCAATGGCTGATCCAATTACCCCGGACACATTGGGTGCCATGGCATGCATGAGAAGAAAATTGGTGGGATCCTCCTGCTGCCCCACAATCTGCACCACCCGGGCGGAATCAGGAACGGCGGATACACCGGCAGCTCCCAGCAATGGATTTATCTTGCTTTTCAAAAACAGGTTCATGAACTTGGCAAAAAGCACCCCGCAGGCCGTGGCAATACAAAAAGAAACCGCACCCAGGATAAAAATTCCCACGGATTTGGAGGTCAAGAATACATCCCCCTGGGTACTGGCCCCCACGGTCACCCCGAGAAGAATGGTGGCAATATCAATGATGGAGGTCCGGGCAGTGACAGCAAGGCGTTCTGTTACCACAGCTTCCTTGAGCACATTCCCAAAACAAAGCATGCCAAGCAAGGGCAAGGCAGCAGGCGCCAGAAAGCAGCAGAGCAAAAAAGCCACAATGGGAAAGATCATTTTTTCCCTTTTGGTGACCTCTCTGGGTTCTTCCATGCGGATAAGCCGCTCTTTACGGCTGGTCAAAAGTCGCATGATGGGCGGCTGGATCACAGGAACCAGCGCCATATAGGAATAGGCAGCCACGGCAATGGGACCGATGAGATGGGGGGCAAGTTTTGCGGTGAGGAAGATGGCAGTAGGACCATCTGCCCCGCCGATGATCCCTATGGAAGCGGCTTCATTGGGAAGAAATCCCAGGGCCAGAGCCCCCAGAAAAGTGATAAAAATCCCGGTCTGGGCAGCCGCACCCAGCAGCATGAGTATGGGCCTTGCCAGAAGGGTAGAAAAGTCCGTCATGGCCCCGATGCCCAGGAAGACAAGGGGGGGATAGATTCCCTGGGTCACCCCGAAATAAAGATAGTGGAGAACAGAGTTGCTTTCATAGATACCAAGCCCCAATCCTTTAAAGATGGGGATATTACCCATGAGCATCCCAAATCCGATGGGAACCAGTAGCAGGGGTTCATAATCCTTGGCAATTCCCAGATAAATAAACCCCAGGCCGATGATGATCATGATGATGTTCCGGTAGTCGCATAAATAAAAACCGGTGTTCTGAAAAAATTCTAAAAATAGGGTATCCATTTTATGTCCTCTTGGGTGTCATTATCTTTCGGGCTGGCCCAATTATAAAATCTAGTGTGAAATGGTTTCGATGTACAGATCCTGGTCCCAGCAGAAAAACCCTTCTTTATCCGGGAAGAGAATGTCAGACTTGAGAAGTATATTCAAATTTGAATGAAAATTTTTCACCCCGCTGATCCGGGCAAGCTCAAGGAGCCGGGGCAATGAAAAATGATCTTCCAGGATACTGACCAAAAGGGCAAATTGCTTGGCTATTTCCTTTTGTTCCTCGGTGAGGACAAGCAGTATTTCCTCTGTTTCTAAGGAGTTGTCCGATTCTTTTACCGGCTTTTTTTTCAGGGAAAACCACCCTTTTATTTTCCGGGGATTTTCATACAAGTCCAATCCCTTGTGAAGTTGTGCGATCACAAAGGAGAGCAGCACAAGGCCTGAAAACACAATGGTGATTCCCACTGCCGAAATGGCCCATCCATTGTTTGCATTGATTGCTTCTATTCCGTACAAACCCTTACCTCCTTAACCTAAAAAATTGCAGGGACATCAATGTCCGCTATATTTTTTGCAAATGGCGCAGTCTGATCAAGGAATACCTGCCAGGCCTGCATAATAACACCGGCTCCGGGGGTATCCTCTTGAATAAGGTCTAAAAAGGCTACCCTGGGAATAATAAACACCATGCCATCTTCCAGGACGGTCGTGGTGGTCTTATATCTGCCCCTGTCGCTTAAAAGCTCCATAGCAATAAAATCCCCAGGGGTTGCCAGCACAACGGATTTACCTTTCTCCATTGCCAGAAGCAGGGTCCCGCTTTCCAGTATAAAAAAATACTGGGCCGTGGTTCCTGCTGTGCTAAGGATATCCCCTGTGTACAATTCCCTTCGTTCGAAAAGGGGGATGATCTGTTCAAGATCTGTCTTGTCCAGGGAATTGAAAACGCTCGATCTGTGTAATATATCTGATATACTGCCCATAACGCCCTCATTGCATAGTTTTTAAGTCTTGCGTTACCCAAAAAAGATTCATTCAATCATATTTTATTCTTCCTGTCGATAGAAAAAAATTACCTTGGTTGTCCTTTATAATATGGTCACCAGACACAATCATAAGTCCTCCTTGTCACATACTTTGTCCATTCCGCCATCTGGATATTTGCCATAAGGGTGTCGATTCAACCTCAAGATGTAGCCGATATCCTTTCCGGTCAGCCTGCACTGGAACCCATGGATTCCATCCAGCAGCACTCATTTTTTTAAAAAAAATAAATTATCGGCTTGCCCAGTCGGCAACCAGTATTTTTCCGGTTCGAATTAGCTGAACCAATGACATGAAGGTGGGATCTTCATAAATTATTTCCAGTGAATTTCGGTTTTTCTGCAAGAGGCTCATGCGTAATAAATTAAAGCCAATCTC
The DNA here is from genome assembly GCF_055382125.1 of Desulfoconvexum algidum. NCBI lineage: Bacteria > Pseudomonadati > Thermodesulfobacteriota > Desulfobacteria > Desulfobacterales > Desulfobacteraceae > Desulfoconvexum > Desulfoconvexum algidum. The sequence continues at coordinate 4,817,048 of NZ_AP042394.1, forward strand.
CTTTTTTGTACCTCTAGTTCCAGGCGAGCCAAATTTACTTCATCTGCTTTGCCACAGCCAGTTTAAAGTAACTGTGGAGCCTAAAATAGATCCGCAACCATTTTTTATGGGGTACCCTCTTGGGCCGAGGCAAGAAACCCTATCCTGGGAATTGGTTTTTCTTATTGTATTTCCCATGGTTTGAATATAGAGCTAATATAATAAAAACACTTGAAAAAAAATACAAAAATGGTATCTTTTCATCTAAATTTTGGAACTGGCTTTTGACCGAAACGAGAACTGTTTAATCAAGAAATGTTCGAAAAAATAAGATTATTTTAAAGGAGGTCGATTTTGAAAAAAGGGTTTAGAGTTTTTTTGGCACTTGTGGCGGTATTGTGCTTGGTAATTGCAGGATGCGGACAAGAAAAGGATGCTGAAAAAAAAGCAGAAGCTCCGGTTAAAGAGCAAATGGCCGTTGGTTTCATCTATGTCGGACCCATTGGTGACGGCGGATGGACCTTTGCCCAGGATCAGGCCCGTCTGGAACTTGAAAAAACATTGGGTGTAAAAACAATCTATAAGGAGTCCTGCCCTGAAGGTCCTGAGGTTAAAGAAATCATAAGAAATATGATTGATCAGGGTGCCAAAATTATTTTTGCCGGAAGTTTCGGGTATATGGACTATGTTGAAGAAATATCCAAAGAGTTTCCCGATGTAAAATTCTGCCATTGCTCCGGCTATAAACAGACTGACAATATGGCCAATTATTTTGGTAGGATGTACGAACCAAGATTCCTTTCCGGACTGGTTGCAGGGCTTAAATCAAAAACAAATAAAATTGGCTATGTGGCTGCCTTTGAAATCCCTGAAGTTATCAGGGGCATCAATGCGTTTACCCTGGGAGTTAAGGCGGTTAACCCCGAGGCAAGTGTAAATGTAAGATGGACCCATACCTGGTATGATCCCGCAAAGGAGAAAGAGGCTGCCAAGGCACTTCTTGATGAAGACTGTGATATTATTGCCCAGCATCAGGATACCGCAGGTCCCCAGCAGGCAGCTGAGGAGAGGGGCGTTTTCTCAATCGGATACAATTCAGATATGAAAGATATGGCGCCCAAAGCGTATATGACAGCGCCGGTTTGGAACTGGGCTCCCTATTTCATAGACCAGGTTAAGGCCGTTCAGAACGGAACCTGGAAAACCCATAGTTTCTGGGGAGGGTTAAAAGATGATACCGTAAGACTGGCTGATCTCACCTCAAATGCGCCAGAAGCTGCAGCAAAGGAAGTTGAAACCTATACTGCAAAAATTAAAGACGGATCCTTTCATGTTTTTTCAGGTCCCATCAAAGACCAGGCAGGTAACGTGAAGGTCGGCGAAAATACAACCATGTCCGACAAGGAAATGCTTACAATGGATTGGTTTGTTGAAGGCGTTGTCGGCAAAATAAAATCAAACGAGTAATTTTTTTCAGGCCTTATTTGGAATAGGCTGCAGTTTATCCCTGAACTTGCCAATGGCCGCTGTAAATATCATTCCCTTAAACTGACCCATGGAATACCACCCATGGGTCAGTTTTGTTAAGAACTATTTAAAATCGGAAATTTTCAATGGGTTCTGATACCTTTGTTAAGATGGCTGAAGTTACAAAGACCTTTGGTACTGTTGTGGCCAATAAAGATGTCTCCTTTAAGGTTAAAAAAGGGGAAATCTATGCGCTTCTGGGTGAGAACGGGGCCGGCAAATCAACGCTTATGAATATGCTGTCTGGTATTTACAGACCTGACAAGGGAGCGATCCTTGTTAAAGGGGAGGAAGTTAATTTTAACTCTCCAAAGGATGCCATAAAAGTTAAAATAGGGATGATTCATCAGCATTTTAAGCTAGTTGATGTGATGACCGCTGCTGAGAATATTATTCTGGGTCAGGATATCCCTTTTTTTATAAATCGGATAAAACTTGCGGAGAAAATCAGGAAAATAAGTGACCGGTTCGGGTTGAATGTGGAGCCAGATAAAAAAATTTACAATATGTCCGTGGGCGAAAAACAAAATGTTGAAATTTTAAAGGTTCTGTTCAGGGGGGCGGATATATTGATTTTAGACGAACCCACTGCAGTTCTAACTCCCCAGGAGGTTGAAAGGCTTTTTGATATTCTTCGGAAAATGAAAGAAGAGAACTGCGCCATCATTATCATTACTCACAAACTTAACGAGGTCATGGCCATAAGTGACTGGGTGTCTGTCATGCGCAAAGGGGAGAATGTGGGCTCGGTAAAGACCTCAGAGACCTCTCCCAGGCGTCTCACTGATTTAATGGTGGGCAAAGCTGTCAATCTTTCCATCGCCAGGGTTCCCGGGGGTGAGATCCGAAAACTCATGTCGGTAGAAAACCTCTCTGTCTTTGATAATGAGAAGGTGGCAAAGATAAAAGAGATATCCTTTACATTAAATTCAGGAGAGATCCTCGGGGTGGCCGGTGTTGCCGGCAGCGGCCAAAAGGAACTATGCGAGGCCATTGTGGGACTTCAGCCCGATATTGCAGGGAAAATTGTCTATAAGGATGAGAATATTCTTGGCAGAACCTGCCGCCAGATTCTTAAAAAAGGGATCAGCATGAGTTTTATCCCCGAAGACAGACTTGGCATGGGGCTTGTTTCTTCCATGGATATCGTCAACAATACCATTTTAAGGGACTATTATAAGCAGAGAAGTTTTTTTCTGAACAGAAAACCAGCTGCTTTAAAGGCAACCAGAATGGTTGAGAAATTAAATATTTATACCCCGGGGATTAAACATCCGGTAAAGCTGCTTTCCGGTGGCAATATCCAAAAAGTCCTCCTTGGAAGAGAGATTGATTCAAACCCCAGGATCCTTATAACGGCTTACCCCACCAGAGGCCTTGATATCAGCTCTTCCCATCTTATATATGATCTTATCAATGAGCAGAAACAGAAGGGTGTGGGAATTTTATATGTGGGTGAAGATCTGGATGTACTCATGGAACTGTGTGACAGGATTATTGTATTGTGCAATGGAAAGATAACAGGAACTGTAAAGGCGGACAGGGTTACCAGGGAGGAAATTGGATTCATGATGGCCGGCAAATCCTTTGATGATCTTCAAAAAACTGAATTTACCGGAGAAGGGGTCTTGCATGATTAGAATGGTTAACAGGGGACATTGTTCCAAAAAAAAAGCCATCTCAATCAGAATCATTGCCGTGGTTCTGGCACTGCTGACATCTGCGCTGTTTATTCTGATCATGGACCACAACCCCATTGATGTCTATATTTCCATTGTTAAGGGAGCTTTTGGAACGAAATACAGAATTATTGAAACCATCATCAAATCCATTCCATTGATAATCACCTCACTGGGGATTGCGGTGGCCTTTAAGATGAAATTCTGGAATATTGGTGCCGAAGGTCAGATCATAATGGGCGCTTTTCTGGCAAGCTGGGTGGCGCTGACGTTTAGCGGCCTAAACAGTTTTTTATTATTGCCCATGATGTTTCTGGCCGGATTTATTGGAGGAGGCTTTTGGGCTTTGATACCGGCTTTTTTCAGGGCCAGGTTTAATACAAACGAAACCATTTTTACTTTGATGATGAATTATATTGCCCTCAAGTGGATTACCTATCTTCAGTATGGGCCCTGGAAAGACCCCAATGCCATGGGGTTTCCGAAAATTCCAAATTTTAGTGTGAATGCCGTTCTTCCAAAAATTTGGGGAATTCATATGGGCTGGGTCATTGCCCTGATAATCGTTGTGGTGGTCTGGTTCTTTATCAACCACACAAAGCGGGGGTACGAGATAGCGGTTATTGGGGAAAGTGAAAATACGGCAAGATACGCGGGTATGAATGTGGGCAAAATCATTTTGACCACCATGATCGTCAGTGGCGGAATCTGTGGTATTGCAGGAATGATTGAGGCCTCGGCTGTCAGCAGAACCCTGTCTGTGGAGCTCAGCGGAGGTGTCGGCTATACCGCCATTATAACGGCCTGGCTGTCCGGGTTGTCTGCGCCGATCATCATCGGCGTATCTTTTCTGTTTGCCGCCATGGTCCAGGGAGGATCTTTTATTCAACTGGCCTATCAGATTCCCAATTCCGCAGCTGAAATCCTCCAGGGTATGATACTCTTCTTTGTCCTTGGGAGTGAATTTTTTATTCGGTACCAGCTGATTTTTAGAAAGGATGCCTGAACAGGTAATTGTGCATATCCATGATAGAGGCTTTTAACCATGACGTTTATTTAAACTGGAAATAGGTATGTTAACTCTTTTTTTAACAGCAGCTGTTGTTGCAGGCACCCCTCTTTTATTTGCAATCCTCGGAGAGATCATCACCGAAAAGTCAGGCAAACTGAACCTGGGAGTTGAAGGCATGATGCTCATGGGAGCCGTGATCGGTTTTAAAGTGGGACTGGCTACCGGTAATCCCTACCTGTCAATTTTTGCTGCCATGCTGTCAGGGGCCTTTGGTGCTTCAATTTTTGCTTTTTTGACGATTACCCTAAGGGCAAACCAGGTTGTGGCTGGATTATCTCTGACCATATTTGGAACCGGGTTTTCAAGTTTTCTGGGCCAGAATCTCATGGGTAAAGTCATTGCCGACCCAATGAAAAAATTCTTTGTCGAGACCCCCCTACCGATTTTGGGGAACATACCATTTATCGGGGAAATTTTTTTCAGGCAGGGAATTTTTGTTTATATTGGATATGTCCTTGCCATACTGACTGGGGTCTACCTTTACAGGACAAGGATGGGCCTGAACCTTCTGGCCGTGGGGGAAAATACCGCTGCTGCAGATGCTGCCGGGATATCTGTCTCCCTATACCAATATATCCATACGCTTGCAGGGGGAGCCTTCTGTGGACTCGGCGGGGCATATCTCTCACTGGTTTATATCCCCTCTTGGCAGGAAAATGTTTCTGCAGGAAGGGGCTGGATTGCGATTGCCCTTGTTATCTTTTCCAAGTGGAACCCCTATCGGGCAATTTATGCGGCTTTTCTTTTTGGCGGACTTGATATTATTGGCTTCAGACTTCAAAAGTTTGACATTAATTTTTCCCAATATATCATTGATATGCTTCCCTATGTGTTCACGACCCTAGTTCTGGTTCTCGTCTCAATCAGAGATTCCAAAGAAAATGCACCTCCTGCCGAACTTGGAAACCCATACTTCCGTGAGGAACGATAAAATGAATTGACGGTTTCACCGGTGTTCGGAACTAGGAATTTACTGTCATTATTGGTGAAGGATTTTCAGCCCTGGCCGGATCCCATCTGTCCATTTCACCCAATTTCCTGTCCATGCTGTCCGCCCCTTACAAACGGGGGGAAAGATAATAAAACCCTTTGACTTTTGCCCTGATTTTCTTGATACTTATAAACATACCATTTGAAACAAAAAGGAGCCGTCATGTCAAAACCAATCCTGTCCATTGACGAAATATCCAAAATATTCCTTAGGACTGCCCAGAAGACACTTGAAACAAACACCAAGCAAGCGGTCACCTATTCAACCACCATCCAGAAGGTCCCCAGGGTTTCCATGAAACCGGATCTGACCTGCTTTGTTCAGTTTGACGGGGACTATATCGGGCTTGTTATCATGAATTTTTCAGCCGATGCCGCCTATGAAATCTATGAAAAATATATGCTGACCATGGGAATGCCTGAAACTGAACTGGCGACAGGCCTCTCCTCTGCGGAAGTCACCGACAGCATCGGAGAAATCACCAATCAGATCATGGGCCAGGTTGTCAAAGAAGTGGGAGAAGCCTTTGAACTGAATGCCGTGTTTGGTCAGCCCAAGGCCCTGACCCTGAACTCAGCCATCACCCTTGTCATTGATGCAGAATATGCAGAAAACAGACGGCTTTCCTTTAAAATTGGCAACTATAGTTTCCGCATTGAAATTGCCATGGAACATACAGAATTTATCCAGATCTAATTCCCTTAATTTAAAGGCGTATAGGATATAAACATGAAATTTGCCAAACGTTTTTTATTCGGCTGTTTCATCCTCATTTTCATTTGCTCAACCTGTGCTCCGGTTTCTGCCATTTCCATTCTGGAAGAACAAAAACTCAGCAAAGAATTCATGGAAATGATGAAATCACAGCGGGTTATTCTCCATGACCCTATTGCCATGCACATGATCAACACCGTGGGCTACCATATCCTGTCGGGCCTTCCCTTCCAACCCTTTGACTTTACCTTTTATTTGGTCAATGATGATTCCTTTAATGCCTTTGCCAGCCCGGCCGCCAATATTTTCATTTATAAGGGACTGCTCTTTGCATTGGATACCATTGACGAGCTTGCCGGGATCATGGCCCATGAAATGGGGCATGCCGTAAACCGGCATGTTTCCCAATCCATTGACCGGTCCAAATGGGTGAATTACGGCAGCATGGCCGGCATGCTGGCGGGAATCCTCGTGGGAGCAGCCGGGGGAGGAGGAGAGGCTGCCTCGGCATTAACCATGGGCTCCGCCGCAGCCGGTCAATCGGCCATGCTTGCCTTTACCAGGGAAAATGAAACCGAAGCAGACCAGAATGCCTTCATGTTTTTAAAAGAAACCGGCTATTCTCCCCAAGGTCTCCTGTCCGGCCTTACCAAAATGCGAGCCGCCGATTATCACGGAATGGAAGGCGTTCCGGATTATTTCAAAACCCATCCGGGCACGGGAAACCGAATTATCCATCTTGCCGGAATCCTGGAAAATTACACCCCGGCCAAAAAAATAAAGACACCCCCTAAAACCTTTGATTTCAGCATGGTTAAATATCGGCTGATGGGACTTTATGGAAACCTTGACACAAGTTTCAACCGAGTGGCAACCCAATTACAAAGCGAACCCGAAAACCCGGCCCTCCTTTATGGAATGGGGCTGTTATACGCCAGAAAAAATCAGCGGGATCTGGCCATCTCCTACCTGAAAAAAGCCTTGTCCATTCGCTTATTTGAACCCATGATCCTGATGGAACTTGGCCGAATCTATATTGATGACGGAAAATTAGAGACTGCCATAAGTGTCCTCCAGGGAGTCAAAGAAGACCCCATCATGGGGCTTTGGGCCAGGTATTATCTTGCCATTGCCCAGCTTGAATCCGGAGAGACCCTTTCTGCTGAAAAGAATTTAAAACAGGTGCTGGATGAACGGCCAGAGGCCTTTCCCCGTGCTTATTATCACCTGGCCGATATCATGTCCCAGGAGAAAAACGACCCCATGTCCCACTATTACCTGGGGGTCTACTATTCAGAATCCATGGATTTAAAAAACGCTGTCCTTCAGCTGAAGCGAGCAATTGATAGTCTGGAAGACCCTAAAACAAAGGAAGATGCCAAAAAACGTCTTGACCAGATTTCAGGCCAGCTCAAAGCCAAGAGGTAATCCAAGAACCCTTATGTTTGTGAGTCTCCATGTTTGAATTTGATTATTGGAAGTTACTGGCAGGACTGGGGATTTTCCTGTTTGGTATGCAGTTGCTTGAAAATTCAGTTAAGGATCTATCCGGCAAGGCATTTCGACGAATCATCCGTGATTATACCAATACCCGGTTAAAAGCCATTGCAAACGGGACATTGGTCACCGCACTGTTGCAGAGTAGTTCCGCTGTATCCCTTATGGTTCTTGCCTTTGTAGGTGCCGGTATTATGAACATGGAAAATGCCATTGGTGTGATCCTCGGTTCCAATATCGGTACAACCCTTACGGCATGGATTGTGGCCACCCTGGGATTTAAAATCAAGATAGAAACATTTGCCCTTCCCTTTATCGGTGTGGGGGCTGCCGGATTGATTTTATTTAAACCGGGAACCCGGTTTTATCACATCAACCGGTTGATGATTGGTTTTGGTTTCTTGTTCCTGGGTCTGGATTACATGAAAACCAGTGTGGAGAACTTCGCACAAAATTTTAATCCAGGACAATTTCAGGATATGGCCCTGTGGATGTGCCTGATTATTGGAACCGTTATCACAGCACTTATGCAGGCAAGTGCAGCAACCATCGCCATCACGCTTGCCGCGTTAAACAGCCAGTTGATGACATTTGAAATGGCAGCGGCCATGGTTATCGGTGCCAATGTTGGTACAACCGCCACCGTTCTTCTGGGCGCCATCGGCGGCTCCCCACCTAAAAAACGAGTTGCCGGCAGCCACCTGGCGTTCAATCTTGTGACCGGTGTCTTTGCCTTTGCTGCATTGCCGGTAATAGTGATGATCGTAAAAATATTTATTGATGTCACCGTCAATGGCCCTGTGGGACTGGCATTGTTTCATACTATTTTTAACATCACCGGCGTAATTATCTTTCTGCCGATGGTCAAGGTGATGACAGGATTTCTTATTAGACTGTTTCCCGAGCGAAAGGCACAGTTGTGTGTTCATATCCCCAACACCCCGGCAGAAGAGGTTGAATCGGCTGTTATCGCCCTGAAAAATGAAATTATTCACCTGTTGCAGGAATGCCAGCTATATACCTTAAGATCCCTTCATATTGACAAGACCCTTGTTTTTGAAAAACCACTGCCCTTTGAAACAGGCAAAAAAAAACAGATTTCAAATGAAGATTTTTACAATAACATAAAGGAACTGCATTCGTGCATTATTGCCTACTATTCTCTTATTCAGACCCAGAAACTGGATAAGGCCGTCGCCCAGGACCTGGAAAGGGCAATTCTTGCATCCAGAAATATCATGAACTCAGCAAAAAACTTCAAGGGTATCCGACCTGATTTTGATGAGTTTGAATCATCTGACTCCGCATTTTTAAACAGCCAGTATGGCCGGTTCAGGAAACGGCTGGTTATCTTGTACCATGAGATCAATGAGATCCTTTCATTAAACGACGAGCAATTGCAGTACACCACGATTGTTAAATCATTTGTAAATATCGAGCTTGCGGATAAATTATTTATCCGCAAAATTGTCCAGACCTCATCGGAGAACACGGAGGAACACCTTGATCTGTCCACGCTGTTTCTGGTAAACCGCCTTTTTACCCAGTCCTGCAGAATGCTCATCTTCAGCATGAAGGACGTGCTGCTGTCACAAGAAAAAGCCATTGCCTTTGACAAAACGCTTGAACCCTGATGCCCTGTTCACAAGTGCACACGTGCACAAAAACAATTGATTGATTAAGGATAAAAAAGCTGTAAATTTTTAAATAGATTATTCTGAACAGATTATTCTGAACAGATTATTCTGGGGAAGACGGCGTTATTTTTTTAAACTGGGGTTGACCACTGATAAATACCCTATCATTTTCAGTATAAATATTGGCAATATCCAGGTCAATGCGAAATTGCTCACTGCTGATTTGGGTAGTAAGGGGCTGAATCTTTGGAATTTCAACTGGGTAATCCACGCCGTTGATAAGTAATAGCGCTTTTAACAAGTTGTCCGCTATTTTATTCACTTTATTTTTATTGGGTTTTTGCAAAATATGGGGAGTAATATACAGCAATCGTTTGCCTGCATCATACCGCAGAGAAGCGTTGCAGCTAAAAGCAGTATTGAAGTTTCCGATATCCATCAACAGGACCTGATTGCCCAAATGCGTTTCAAGTTTAATGTTTTTACCACGGATATCAAGGTCAAAGGTCACTTTATTAGAGCCAATTTTGAGGTTATCAATGGCATGAATCCATACTTCACCTTTTACATATGGCCCTCGTTCAAGGTTCAATGGTAGGGCGGCTTCAATCATATTGGTGATCACATTATGGGGAATGGCAATACTAATTTCATCGGACGCAAAGAGTTGTGAACTACCGAAAATGTTTATCAGCAGAATCAAACAAACAAGAATTAGACATCTATTTTTCATAATAAAAAAACCACCCGTATCATCGGGTTTCCAGATTGGAAAGGTGATGCGCTATAACGCAACCCCAAATCAAACTTTATCAAAGGCTGAAAACTGCATGGTAAAGGTCCCCCTGCCCTGGGTGGCAGACCGAATTGCCGTGGAATATCCAAACATTTTCGACAGGGGAACCACGGCTTTAATCACCTGGATACCTGCCTTGGGATTGATGGATTCTACTTTACCACCACGGCCGTTCAAATCGGAGATGACATCTCCCATGTAATTGTCCGGCACAAAGACTTCCACTGACATGATGGGTTCCAAAAGTGCCAGAGCCGCAATATTCAAAGCATTTTTACAGGCCATTGATGCACACACGGAAAAAGATAGTTCCGAACTTCTACCCTCTTCAAAGCCACCATCCTCCAGCACAATCCCCACATCCACCAGGGGATACCCCTTTAAGAATCCGCCTTCAAGACTTTCCCGAATGCCGGTTTCAATGGCCGCCACATATTGTTCGGGTATCTGTTCTGGTGTGACATTGGAAGTAAAGGTAACCCCTTCGCCCCTTTCCAAAGGCAGCAGACGGATGGCCACCTTGGCATAATGCGCTTTTCCGGTAATCTCCCGTTCAAAAACAGCCTCTCCCTTTGCAGGAGCGGTGATCACTTCCCGGTAAACCACCTGGGGACTGCCCACGTTGACCTTGGTGTTAAATTCCTTGAGCATCCGGGAAATAATGATTTCAAGATGAAGTTCCCCCATGCCCGAAAGAATGGTCTGGCCGGTTTCTTCATCCCGGCTCACCTTAAGGGTGGGATCTTCAATGGTAAATTTTTCCAGTACACTGTCTATTTTTTCCTGATCTGAATGGGTCTTGGGCTCAATGGCAATGGAAATAACCGGTGCCTCATATTCCATTTTTTCAAGGAAAACAGGAAACTTCTGGGAACACAGGGTATCGCCGGTACCCGATTCCTTGAGCCCGACAATACCAATGATATCTCCGGCCGAAGCCTGATCAATGCGTTCTCTTTTATTGGCATGCATCCTGAGCAGCCGGGATAATTTTTCACTTTTGTTTAGAAGCGGATTAAACACCTCGGATCCGGATTCAAGTTTCCCTGAATAAATTCTGGCAAAGGAAAGTTTTCTGCCCTCAATCATGGATACCTTGAAAATCAGGGCGGCCAGGGGGGCATTCTTTTCAGGTAAAAATATCAATTCCTCCCCTGTCTCGGGATGAATTCCCTTTATGGGCGGAACATCCTTGGGGCTTGGCAAAAACAATTCAACCGCATTGAGCAGGGGCTGAATCCCTTTATTCTTCAAAGCACTGCCGCAGAGCACCGGCACAATCAATCTTTTAATGGTCGCCTTCCGGATGGCCGTTACCAGATCCTGACGGCTGACCTCTTGCTCCCCCAGGTATAATTCCATGATATCATCATCCTGCTCAGAAATGGCTTCCAGCAGTTTCTCCCGGTATTCTTGTGCCAACTCTTCAAATTCAGGATCAATATCAGAGATGGTAAATTCAGCCCCCAGGCTTTCATCATCCCAGCAGATCTGCTGCATATCAACAAGGTCAATAACCCCCCGAAACCGATCCTCCGCCCCCATGGGCAGCTGAATCACCACGGGGTTGGCACCCAGTTTTTCAATCATGGAATCAACCGCTGCAAAAAAATCAGCCCCGGTTCGGTCCATTTTATTGATAAAGGCCATCCTGGGCACGGAATAACGGTCTGCCTGTCGCCATACGGTTTCAGACTGGGGCTCCACCCCGCCAACTGCACAGAAAACACCGATGGCACCATCCAATACCCGCAGCGCCCGTTCCACTTCCACGGTAAAATCCACATGCCCCGGGGTATCGATGATCTGGATTACGGACTGATGCCATTCACAGGTGGTCACAGCAGAGGTAATGGTAATCCCTCTGTCCTGTTCATCCTGCATCCAATCCATAACGGCCTCACCGTCATGAACCTCACCTATTTTGTAAGATTTACCCGTATAAAACAGGATTCTTTCGGTTACAGTGGTCTTGCCCGCATCAATATGGGCCATGATTCCGATATTTCTAATATTTGAGATCTTTTTTTGTTTGCTCATTTTACAATCAACATATTTGGTTTATAAAAATATTTAAGACTGACGTGTCCCCCGAGGGTTGCCACATCAGATCCATTCACAAGTAGTTTCACCTGTTTCACCCCGGGAATGTTCAATGCCAGGGAGTTCACGATTGAATAAATGGCCAATAGCTCTGAAACGGTGTCCATGTTTTTCAAACGCCCGTCCCCTATCCCCAAGTCCACCCAAGCCCTTCCCTCCTCGGAGATAAAAAGGGCAATCAGCTTTGTATCTGTTGGAAAAGTGGACGCCAGATCCGAATTAGGAGGCCCTGCCATCAATGCCCCAAGGATATCTTGTCCCAATTCATGGGCGTTCAAATTTGAAGGAAATTGTTTGGGCAAAGCCGTTAACACCCCTTTTCCCGGATCAGCAAAATACAAAAACCCGTCAAACAGCCTGGTATCTATAATTTCATGGTTCAAGCTATCTGATTTCAAATCATCCGATTTAAAGTTATCCGGACCCAGATCGCTCTGGACGATCGTGTCCTGGTTTGCCCCGGCGCCAGGGCCACAAATGGTCAGACACCCCAGCAGAACAAAAAAAACAAGTCGATTTCTTTTAAATTTCATGGGCACACGGTCCATAACTCCATTAATTTAGATGGAAATTAATACAGCATCACCTCTGGTGTGTCAAGAAAATAGCTTGCAAAACAGGGGCAGGTTTAATAAAATCAACGGTCAAAATCAAAATAATATTTGTCTTATAAAAGTAATATTAGAACCAAATATTTTTTTAACTGAACTTTTTCAACTATTTTCAACCAGGAGCAACCAGAGGTATTATGATCCCCGGGTTTGAAGCACTTGTGGAACAAAGAATAAAAAAGGCCCAAAAAGATGGGATCTTTGACAATCTTGAGGGCCAGGGAAAACCCCTTGCCTTCGAAGACCAGCATGTCCCAGAAGAGTTGCGGCTTGCCCATAAAATCCTTAAAAATGCTGGTTTTCTGCCCCCGGAAGTCGAACTAAGAAAAAAGATAACCAAGCTAGAACAATTGCTTGGGGAAACCGAATACGATTCCAAGGAAAGGTCAAAGGTTCAAAAAAAGCTCAACTATCTTTTAACAAAACTGAGCACAACCAGGGGAGAATCACATTCTTTTCCGTTGCTCACCGATGAATACAGGGAAAATATAATAAAAAGATTATCATGAAAATTCCAAAAGCAGACAAAGAGGGACTCTTTAAAAGTATTTTTACAGCTTATTTTATTTTGCTGTTGCACGTATTTCTATTGGCAGGCGTCGGCATGTCAGTGGTCCTTTTCAAGGGCGTATACCATTATCTGCCCTATATAATGGCCGGTCTTGCCATCCTGGTGCTGTTAGTTGCCTGGATCATCTACCGAAGAATACGGGAGAACTCCACGGATCTTCGAACCGTATTGTCCGCCCCTGAATTCCAGGACAGAACCGTTGAAGTCAAACTGCTGGGAGGCCTGGCCTCTTTTAAGATAAAGGCCAAGGAAAATAACAACCTGCTCCTTGATCACGATTCAGGTCACCGCGTTTCCGATACCCACCTCATTGAGAATTCAGCGGACAAGGCAGAACGCAAAATGCTGGAATTGAATACGCTTTATGCCAAAGAATTGATCAGCAAAGAAGAATTTGAAACCGCAAGACAAAATATTATCCAGGGATAAGGTTAAGGAGCGTAAGATGAAAAAAATCAGACTGGCCCTTTTATCCGGCGGCGTCTCTTCGGAAAGAGAGGTCTCCTTGAACAGCGGCACCCAGGTATTTGAGGCCCTTGACAAAACCCGCTACGAGATCACCCGGTATGATCCTAAAACCGATCTGCCCAAACTTGTCATGGATGCCCCCATCCTGGATGCAGCCCTGATCATTCTCCACGGCCCCTTTGGAGAGGATGGCACGGTCCAGGGGCTTTTGGATCTTTTGGACATCCCCTACCAGGGGGCAGGCGTCCTGGGCTCTGCCGCTGCCATGAACAAACTTGTGGCAAAACGCCTCTATGACGGCGCAAAGGTCCCGACACCGCCCTATCTTTCCTTTTATATAAAGGACAAGATCAACATTCCCGAGGTAATCAAAAGCCTGGGCCTTCCCCTGGTGGTAAAGCCTGCCTGCGCTGGATCCAGTGTGGGTATGACCATTGTAAAGAGTCAACAAGATTTTGAACCCGCCATCAAATTGGGGTTTGAACATGATGACACCCTGATTTTTGAAACCTATGTCAAAGGAGTGGAACTGACCTGCGGGGTATTGGGCAATGATGACCTGCAAGCCTTGCCGGTCATTGAAATCATACCAGGGGATTCCCATGAATTCTTTAACTATACGGCCAAATACGTGGCAGGAGAAACCCAGGAAATCTGTCCGGCCCGCATAGATGAACCCACCCGCTTAAGGGTTCAGACACTTGCCATCCTGGCCCATAAAGCCCTGTTTCTAAAAGGATACTCCCGGACCGACATGATCTTAAGAAATGGCGAACTGTCCGTCCTTGAAACCAATACCATTCCGGGCATGACCGCCACCAGCCTCTTTCCCCAGTCGGCACAGGTAGGCGGGTATTCCTTTTCAGCATTGCTGGACAAATTAATCCAATTGGCCATTGAAGAAAACAAACGAACAAATTTAAGGAGAGCAAGATGAAAATCCTCGTCATAGGCAGCGGCGGTAGAGAACACACATTGGTGTGGAAAATATCCAAAAGTCCCCTGGTTGAAAAAATCTATTGCGCCCCGGGCAATGCCGGTACCCACGACCTGGCCCAAAACGTCCCCATCAATGCCGAGGATATTGACGCATTGGCTGCCTTTGCCAAGGAGAATCAGATCGATCTCACCGTGGTCGGTCCTGAAGGTCCCCTGGTAAAAGGGATTGTGGATGTATTTGAAGCCTTGGGTCTTGTGGCCTTTGGCCCCAGCAAGGCCGCAGCCCAGCTAGAAGGATCCAAAATCTTTTCAAAAAATCACATGCGCAAGTACAATATTCCCTGTGCCATGGGCAAAGCATTCACCGATGCAGCCAAGGCCAAGGTCTATGCCAAGGCCATGGGCGCCCCCTGCGTGGTCAAGGCCGACGGACTGGCCGCCGGCAAGGGGGTCATCATCTGTGCCACCCTGGACGAGGCCTATCAATCCATTGACGACATGCTGACCCAAAATATATTTGGGGAGGCCGGTGCCATTGTGGTGGTGGAAGAATGCATGAAAGGAGAAGAAGCCTCGTTTATCGCCCTCTCCGATGGCAAGACCGTATTGCTCCTGCCCGAATCCCAGGACCACAAACGGGTGTTTGACAATGATGAAGGCCCCAACACCGGCGGCATGGGCGCCTATTCCCCGGCCCCTGTCCTGGATCACCTGCTCAGAGAAAAAGCCATGCGGGAAGTCATGATCCCCACCATCCAGGGGATGGCCAAGGAAGGCACCCCCTTTAAAGGGGTTCTCTATGCCGGCCTCATGGTGGACAAGGATCAGATCAAGGTGCTCGAGTTCAATACCCGCCTGGGAGATCCCGAGACCCAGCCCATTTTAATGCGCCTTGAAAACGATTTGGTCCCCCTGATGGAAGCCTGCTGTGACGGCACCCTGCACAACCATACCACTAAAATTGATCCAAGGGCCGCCATGTGCGTGGTCATCTCTTCGGGGGGATACCCCGGTTCCTATGAAACAGGCCATGAAATCCTGGGAATAGAACAAGCCAATGCGGTTAAAAATACCGTGGTGTTCCATGCAGGCACCGGCCTTGAGGGAAATACCGTTGTTTCTGCCGGCGGCCGGGTCCTGGGCGTTACCTCCCTGGGGGACACCGTGGAAGAGGCCATTAATACCGCCTATGAGGCATGTGCAAAGATTTCCTTCAAAGACCATTTTTACAGACGAGACATCGGGGCCAAGGCCCTGAAACGCCTGTCCATCCCCCCCAAGGTCGGGGTGATCATGGGCAGTGATTCAGATTTTCCCGTCATGGAAAAAACCCTGTCTATTTTGAAAAAATTTGATATCCCCTATTATGTCACCGTTGCCTCGGCCCACAGAACCCCGGATGCAGCGGCCCAACTGGCCAAAGAAGCCAGAAGCCGTGGGGTTGCCGTCTTGATCTGCGGTGCCGGACATGCAGCACATCTGGCCGGTGTCATTGCCGCCCACACCACCCTGCCCGTCATCGGCGTTCCCATTGATTCATCCGCTCTTCAGGGCATGGACAGCCTGTTGGCCACGGTCCAGATGCCCCCGGGCATTCCCGTAGCCACAATGGCCATCGGTAAATCAGGTGCCCAAAACGCCGGTATTTTTGCCGCCCAGATCATAGGTGTCAGCGATCCTGCAATGGCGGAAAAACTGGCTGCATTTAAACAGGAAATGGCTGACAAGGTGACAAAAAAGGCCCGATCATTTGCCTAGAAAAACAGAACCGGCCCCAATAAAACCTGGCCGAGTCAAACCAACCCGAATCAAATCGGACAAGGCAAAAATCGTCCGGGTGGACCCTCCAAAAGACCCGCTGGAGTCTGTCCCCCCGGACCATGCCGCCATCATTGAAGCCGGAAAGATCATCCGCGACCAGGGGATTGTCATCTTTCCGGCCCAATGCCTCTATGGATTGGCAGCCAATGCCCTGGACCCCAAGGCCGTCCAAAAAATCTTCGATCTCAAGCAGCGCCCCAAAAATAACCCCATCCTTGTCCTGATCCAAACCCCCAAAGATCTGAGCCCCCTTGTAAAAAACATCCCCAATTCGGCCCGGATTCTCATGGACACCTTCTGGCCCGGTAATTTAACCCTTATTTTTGAGGCCGCCGACCGGGTATCCCCCCTTCTCACTGCCCACACACAAAAAATCGGCATCCGGGTTCCGGTTCACCCCGTGGCCCGTGCCCTGGTAAAACAGGTCCAGGGACCCATTACCGGCACCAGCGCCAATCTTTCGGGCCAGCCTGCCTGCAGCCGGATCAGCCAGCTTCCTTTAGCCATGGTCCGGGGGGCAGATCTGATTTTAGATGCAGGCCATCTCAAGGGGGGTATTGGCTCCACCATCGTGGATGTGACCTGTGATCCCGTCCGCATCCTGCGCCAGGGAATGATTTCCGGCATCAAAATTTTTCAAGCCCTTTCCCCTCTCACATGAAACCACCAGAAAAACCCAAGGAAAATTGTCCCATGGGTATCTTTGATTCCGGTGTCGGTGGGCTTTGTGTTTTCAGGGAAATCAAAAAACGTCTTCCCCATGAATCGATTCAATATTTTGCCGACAGCCACAATTGTCCCTATGGATCCAAAACAAAGGAAGATGCCCTTTCTTTGTCCAGAAAAAATATTGAGTTTCTTCTAGAACAAGATTGCAAATTGATTGTTATTGCCTGCAACACCGTTACAGCTGTGGCCATAGACAGTTTCAGGTCAGAATATAAGATACCCTTTGTCGGCATGGAACCGGCATTAAAACCGGCTGCACTGCAAAGCAAAACCAAAAGAATCGGTATCCTGGCAACTGAAAACACCCTTAACAGCAGGCGTTTCAAACAAACCTTTAAAAAATATGCAACCGGCCTGGAAGTTTTTGTTCAACCCGGATACGGCCTGGTCGAGCTGGTCGAGCAAAGAACCCAGAACAGTGATCGCGCCCGGTGCCTTCTATCCCAATACCTGTTGCCCATGATGGACAAAGGGGTGGACACCCTTGTGCTGGGCTGCACCCATTATCCTTTTTTAATGGAAATGATTAAACAGGTGACAAAGAATCGTATCACCATCATTGACCCCGCCGATGCCGTTGCAAATCAGACCAAAAGACTGTTGACCCAATTTGATCTGGCCTCAAACGAAAACCATCATCCCCTGTTCCATTTCTATACATCAGGGGACAAAAAAATCGCCCAAACCTTTATCGACCACGCAATAAAAACCCCTTACATCCTTGAGCAAGTCAATATTTAATACAAAACCAGATAGTACTGATATTGCATGGCATATTTGCCAGGATACCCCAGCACCTGATATTCTCAACTTTTGGCCAATACACCAAGGCCGCATAATTTTATTGACAAACCTCAGATTATCCTTTAAAAAAAGACTTCCATGCCGGAGTGGTGGAATTGGTAGACGCAGAGGACTCAAAATCCTCCGGGCGCAAGCCCTTGCGAGTTCAAGTCTCGCCTCCGGTACCAGCTTTAAAAGAAGGGTTTAGCCGTTTTCGGTTAAACCCTTCTTTATTTGTTTGAGATGTCTTGGTCAACGTTTTGGTCAACACTTTTAAAAAAATTATCTAAATCATTAATGCCTTGCTTCATATCGACTTCGTCTACAGTGTTATATCTATCAAACATTTCTCTGGTAACATGACCAGTTATTTCCATTATCACTGATTCGGCAACACCGGCTTTTCTCATATTTGTATTGAATGTGTGACGAAAAAAAAATCCAAACGTTTGGATTTCTGGCGACATTCTTTTGCAGTCCCTATGCTTGAGAGTTGGTACCGACAAGGTGCAGATTTGGGTGTAAAGTTACCGCTTTTGGCAACTTATAGGGGTCATAAAAACCTCATCAGTACACAATGGTATCAGTATAACCATTGACAGGGCTGGGTCTTTTTGAGATCCGTTCCAGGGGGAAAGAGGGTAACGGCCGGGCGTTCTTCTGCACCATTGTGAAAGGCGAGATACTGATCCTGCATGAGTTTATAAAGAAATCCCAAAAGACGCCCAAGAAAGATCTTGAGATAGCAAGGCAAAGGCTAAAGGAAGTCAAAAATGACTAATCACGATAAGATGATAGAAAAATGGAAGGAAGACCCTGTTTTTGTGGCAGAGTATGATTCCCTTGAGGATGAATTCGTCTTGCTGGATGAATTACTCAGAGCAAGGAAAGAGGCCGGTACGACTCAGGAGGATGTTGCCAAAGCTATGAATACGAAAGCACCGACCGTGGCAAGAATTGAATCAGGGAGCGGGAGCAAACGACATTCTCCATCAGTGGAAACCTTGAAAAAATATTCCAAAGCGGTAGGCTGCCGCTTGAAAATTAATTTAGAGTCAGTTTAATTGGTGCCTTATAATATTAGATGTTTAACCCATCTTTTCGAGGTTGAATCAATAAGTCACATGATTACAGTATTTTAGTTTTTTAAATCCTTTGGTATGGCACTACATTTGTTTATTGTTTTCTTAATCGTTCTGCCAGGATGAGAAGATATATCCAAAACGGAATATATCTTCTGTTGTCTTGGTTCAGGACGGATACTTTTTCTCACATGCACAACATCACCATCTTTGCACTGCATAGAAATTGTGACTCGATTTTGACCTATTAATTGCCTTCTCAATTCAGACCAACTACTGGTAATATCATTTTTCTTTAGCCGATAACGGATTGTATGAACCAAATGATAAGCCAAAACACTTATAAAAAGATGGGCCAGAAAATGATATCCAACGCTTCTCTCTGGGAAAGGGGTTCCATTCGGTCCAGGCGTTTCCAGTTATTGGTATCCACCACAATCAGGGAATCCACAAGCTCAAGGTCCAGCTCTTTCCGGGGGCGTATACGCAGTAAATCCTGATGGATGGCAATGGTGCGGGGTACAAACAGGTGCAGGCCACCATGGAAGCCAGGGCATCAAAATCGGTGTTGGTATGGCTGGTTACAATTCGCATGGTTCCTCCGGGTAATCCATCTTTTTTATTATCCATCCAGTATATACAAAACAAGGGGGTTCAACAAAGAAAAATTGCCCCTTAAAGAAAAGGCCCCATGAGATTTCAAACACTTAATTTGGTCCGACAAGAACACCCGAGAATACCCGCTCACTGAATACAAAAGCCGTTCTCATTATTTCGGATTGAGCATGACATATCGATTTTGACTGCGTTCTGCAGTAACTGTTTAAAATTTTCTGAAAAAAATTTTATCTGTAACCTATCTGTAATCCATCATTTTTTATACTTGCATAGGGAACATCCATGAAAAGGAGGTATGGGATGTGGGCTAAATCATTTTTATCAGTATTAATTCCCAGGAATTTATTGATGGACTGCTTTTGATGTTGACCCGGTTAAAAGACCGGGCAGGGTTTAGGTTCTGCAAAAAAGGGGGGGGGTATGGCCAAAAACCCTAAAACCGTTCATAACCTTTGGCTGTACTTATGAAGGCATGGGCAAAGGTATTTAAAAAAGGAGAAAAAACATGAAAAAAACAACCATTTCAACAAACATGGCAATAATTGCCGTATCTATTATCATGTCCCTGGTATCCATGGCAATGGCAGAAACCACCCCCATTCAGTACAACTGCTCGCACCAGGTATATGATGCCTTTGAAAAATCAGAATTGGAGGCCTTTACCAAAGTTACGGGCATCCCCGTGGACCTGGCCCTTGCATCCTCCTACTCTTGTGCCCACCGGATCATGCAGGATATGACCGATATCGCTGCCACCACACAGGCCCTCCACAAACACCACAAAAACCACGGATTAATTGAAGTCCCCTTCTGCAAAAATCCCCTGGCCATTATTGCCAACAAGTCCCTGACTGTGGAAAACATCACCAGAACTGAGCTTGAGGAAATCTTTTCCGGCGCCATCACCAATTGGAAGGAACTGGGCGGGCCTGATATCCCAATCACGCTTGTAGTTACAGACCGGGATACCAGTGCACATAAGTTTTTCAGCCGCCAAGTCATGCACCACAAAGAAATCGAATATGATTATACAACCTCTCAGCCCTCCCGTGTACTTGAGGCCATTGAATCCCTGCCGGCCGGGGCGGTCTCGTTTTCCTTCCTGGGAGCCCAGATCAGAAACCATTCCATCAAGACACTGACCTTGGACGGGAAAAAACCCAGTGATAAAGAATACCCCCTTTACCAGACCTTCTACCTGGTAACCAAGGGACAGCCAAAGGGATCCATCAAATCCTTTGTGGATTTCATCCAGTCCGATACCGCGCAAGCCATGATCTGGAGCAATGGGATGCTGCCCATTCAGTGAATCCTATTCCCGCACAGGAGGAGGCCTCAGGAAGCCTCCTAAAAGGGGGCTTTTGTTTTAGGAATGCCCCGTTTAAAATGATAGGAAGATGCTTTTTGTCAAGAAAAGTATAAAACCCCGAAATATGCCCCCCGCGGTGGACAGGCACAACATGTTGTGCCTGTCCACTGGCCCGCGCAAAAATAAACTTCCCCCTGAAATTATTAACTTTTTCGAACAAGTCTGCAAAATATGCAGGCGTCAGATCCATTCAGTCCTCTTTTCTATTTCAATTCAATCCTCATCATGCGCAATCTCCCTATCCCCATAATCCCAGGTCATATCTGAACAAAGAACGCCAAACCATTTTTTAAACAGTTTACCTCCCAATCGAAGACTATGTAAGTGGACTCCTTGAGGGAAATGATTGATGGCAAATAAATATCATCTGCCTGTTCAAGCGTTTGTGTGGAAGCCCTTGACGGTGCTCCGGGTAATATATTCCGCCCGGTATGCCGGAGAAAATGCCACGATCAGCCACTGGGGCAAGGCATTAAAGGAAGTGTCCGACGAGATGAATAAAAATTTTCCTGCCTGGGCTGGGTACATATTTCAGATCTATAAATTTTTCGTAAGCTCAAACTGATTTTAGAGTGAGTAGGCCTACATCCGAAATCATGCAGCCAAATCCATTTCCTCGGTCACGCTATATTCCCTTAATAGCATTGGTTTTTCCGTTTTGATATAATACTGTAAACTTGTTTTCATATACATGGGAAAGCCAATACCTGTCAATTTACAGGTAACAAAATTTGAGAGGCCCGATGTCGATAATTTTAAACTAAAAAATGACCGTAGATAATCCCGTGTGCGATTTAGCATTAACCTATTCTTTTTTTTGGGGGGGGGGCTATTTTAGCTGCATATCCCCCTAAAGTGTGCTTTTATTTAGGTCAAAACCAGACCGCCTGCGGAGATGTGGTTCCCATAAATTCAAGCTGGAGATGAGCCTGAAGGGATTTAATCTGCTTTAAGGCTTGCCTTAGTTTCTGCCGTTCAAATATTGAAATATGGTCCAGGTTAATCCAGTTTCTGGGCCGTCCTTCTTGCTCCCCGAATCCTTTTATCTGGGCCCTAAAACGCAATTCTATCATAAATTCATGTATTTTTATTAGGGCATGGTATTTTTGTAAAGTCAGAATTTTTTTTTTATATAATTGGCAAAGCCGGCTATGGGTGGCGGTTTCCCTGACTCCGTGTTTAAGGGCATAGATGCGGACATAATCAACCATTAGCAAATGCGTGGTTTTAAGGTCAATGCAATTTTTATTCGCCCCCTTGGTGTTCACGCGAATCCGGCCAAACAGATCAATGGGAGGGGAAAAATAAACCGCATGTTCAGCCATGTCTCTAAAAAATCCAGGCCAACCGGACAAAGCTTTAAACAGATGAGTTGACAGTTTGTCAGCCAGGCTGCCCTTGCCGTAGACGAACCGCAAGTCAAAAAAAACACAGGCATGGAGGAGATCCTCGGGACAAGGAGTATGGATCCATGAAGAAAAATAATCTTTCCACACAGACAGGGGTTGACACCACCTGGGGTTATTCGCCATGATTCCGCCTTTGCAAAAGTTGTATCCAGCCTTGTCCAGCCAGGAACAGACCCTTTCCCCAAGTTTTAAAAAATAGGATTGAAAAGACACAAGGGATTCCCCCTTTCCCAGATCATTGAACAGAATGGCATTGTCCTGATCGGTTTTCAGGGTCTGTTCGCATCGACCTTCACTGCCCAGGCAGACAAAGGCAAAATCGGTTGGTGCAGGCCCAGTCTCAACCATAGCAAGGGAAATAAATTTTTCCACCACTGCATCGGAAACTGCCGTGATCAAATCTGTGGTCTCAGTTACCGAGGCTCCCACCTCAAGACTATCTCGGATCAAATCCGGCAGCCGGGGGCAGATTCTCATCACCTCTTTGCTTGTCCTCGTTTGATAAATATTGGCAACTATGGTTGCGGCAGTGATCCCGCAGGATTGTCCGACACCATAGGAGGCAACGTCTGGGGGCATCAAAACCGTCCTGAAAATTTGAGCTGCTTCCCATCCCGATTCCCGCCGTGGTTCCGGTACGGAGTGTTCTAATCGGGGCATACACGCTATTACATGGGCTGTTCCGGTTTCCCCTACCGGGGCAACCTCAGCCCAAAAACTTGATTGGTACAAGTTCATTATCTCTGCCAAGCAGAGATGGCCGAATAAACTATCGTGATTAACCACCAGGTTTTCCCACTGCCGGACCACTTCGGAAGAGATCGTTTTTCCACTCCAGCTGATGTCAAGTAAAACTACCTGGCTTTTAATCTTGAGTGTAATAAAAAATTCTGTTTCACCGGTCTTTTTTTTCAGCTGGTTCAGTATAAAACACAATGCATTTTTTAATCCCGGCCCTGAACGAATATAGCCCCCATGATCGCCGTTAATGTTATAGATATAACATATAATTCCCAAATTTTCCCTGCACTGCCGGGCAATATCATATAATAACGAATCCGTGCGAACGGATTCCTGGCCCTCCCTTTTTGGGAACTCGGAATCCGAAAAAAATAAGTTTGTCACTAGGCTTTTTCTCATAAGTGTTCTAATCCCCATACTATCTCTCCTTTACATGAAAGAACGTACCGAACAGATTCGTTTCTATCATGATCTATTGTGGGCAAACCTGGATGAAAAATCAGACCTGCCCATAGCCTTTTAATGGATAAACCTTGGGAAAAATATAGAACATTAAGAATTACAGATAGGTTACAGGGAATTTTTTTATTTTTTTATTTTGTGGGGTACCCGGACATCCGATTGAAGGCCATAAGTCTTTTGTGAAGGGATTCAGATAAGGGCTCCCTTTCAAGGCCGGCCTTGCACAAAGTTTTTGCTTGTTTGAAATCGCACGCATCCCCAAAGAATACCACGCCTGTGGTGACTATGGTCAGAAATGACTGCCTGAGCCGGTCCCGTTGGGCAATAATCGCCGGACTCCATTCCTCAACATCCAGAAACGGCCCCTTATATACTTTCAGGATTTGGCCCATCAATCGCCTCCATGTTTCGGCGCCAGCGTCGTCCGTTCCTGGTTTGACAGTTGTCATGTACCTGAAGGCAAAAGCATCCACCCAGACCAGTTCCTGTTGCAGGGTAATTTGGCCCCCAGACAGGACCAGGAGCTTTGGATGGCCCAACAACTTTCGCAACCGATGCAGGGTAACCGTGAATGACTGATTGGCCTTATCACCGTCCATGTCTGGCCAAAGCTCATCAGAAATAAGGTCCTTAGAAACCGCTCTGCCCCCAAAGGCGATGATGGCCTTGAGCATATCTATCGGCTTTTGCTGGGCTTTTCGGGAAAATGAAACAATATTTCCGTTCCTGTATATTTCAAACCTGCCCAAGGTTTTTATATGAAGCGGGCGGGGCCAAGCTTCAAAATGAATTGCTGGCCCTTGTGGAACCAGTTCTTTGGCTTTGATTATCCACTGTACATATTCGGTTTCGATTCCGTATTCAAGGGCTTTGGCGCAAAGAAAAGCTGTCACTTTTGGAATGTCGCTTCCAACAGGGACATACCGCCTGGTCCTGCCGAGGGCAAGAGCTTCTTCCAGGATTTTTCTGCCTGTTTTTTCGTCATTGGAGTCAAAGCTTATCCAGCTTTTTACCATCAGTGTCATATAATGAAGCAGGCTATCAGGATTCTGGACGATATCAGACAGGCGGGAAAAACTAAACTGGCAGCGACTGGTTTTCCCTATACTGTGGGCGGCCTGAATATCCAGCAAAAGCGTCATCGCTTTTGGCATGTCTTTTCTGACTTTTTCCGACAATTCAAAAGACATGCCCGCAAACACACAAGCGCTGCTATAATCGCCTTTGCACATAAAAAAACGGGCCTTTTGAGCGTAGAAAAGGCTTCTTTCCCATGGCTTCATGTCCATGACCAAAGGCTCCATACTGTCAATTAATACGGCTGCTCTGTCAAGGTTATTGATATCCAGAAAAGCGACAATTTCCAGCCCGAAAATGATAAAACTCATGACCTTTATCCCGGAATTTTTAGATAATTGACGGTATTCTTCAACCAGCGAAATGGCTTCCCGGGGAATACCGTTCATTGACGCCCAATATATTTCCGAATACAACACCAGGCTCATGGATAGTGGAGAGTGCCCCTTCGCCTTTTTGATCATTCTGATTTTTTCAAGAACCCGGGCAGCCTTTTCAAACTCTCCCGATTCAGCCAGGTAATGGTTCAGCAACAGGCACCAAATCGTCATATTGTTGTACAGGGCATCAGGCGCATTCTCAGGGCTAATCCCATTTTCCGCCCAGTATTCGAGTTCCATGTCCCAGGGCCGGCTGGTAAACAGGACCTTGAACATGCAGCCCGCCACCCTTGCCTTGATTGCCTCGTCCGAAAAACGGTTATAAGTGTCCCGAAGAGCGTCAAATGCTTCTATCCAAGGATCAAAATATTCAAAGGTTTTAAATTCCATAACTGCTGCATCTATGACCCAAGCCCATGACAGGAGGGAACCGGCATCGTCTCCGGCGCTCCGGAACAGTTCAAAAGCAGTTTCAAAATATCTGCGGCCTTTTTCGGGTTTCATGAAAACATGGCTGGCACCTTTCCAGAATAACAGCCAGGGATGCTGATTTAACATATGGTCCGGAACCAGGGCCAGAAGGTTCTGAATGACGGCATATCTACCCTGAAAAAAAAGCCCATATGCGTTGGCGCAGATCAACCGGATGACTGAATCAAAGTCTTGAATCTGGGCATATCCTTTTGTAGCCGATTCGTATTCGCCACTGCTTTCCAAAAAGTTGGCAGCCGTTTCAATTAAACGGTCCATCACTTCTGGGGAATAATACTCTCTGGCACGTGACAAAAGAAAGGACCGGAACAAGGGATGGTATTGGTAGGCAACTTTGGGCCGGTAAATCCGGGTAATAAAATACTGGCTACGGGTAAGTTTTGAAAAAAGGGTGGGGACAGCCGAATTCCCAGTAATGGCCTTAGCTGAATCAATATCCATCCAGGGGAATAATGCGGTTTTAAACAGAAATTCCTTGAACTCCTGATCCACTCTGCTCAGGATCTCATCGGCAAAATAATCAAATATATCTTCAAGAGATTCATCGGAGCCCACATATTCAGGAAGCGGACAAACTTTGGCAGTTTCCAGCATCAATGTCACTCCAGCTGCCCAGCCGTTGGTTTTGGTATAGATATCACTTATCACTGATTCCTGAAGTTTTTCCTCTGTCCGGAAAGATGCAATATCGTGTATTTCCTCCCATGTCAGTTTCAGGTCTTCCCAGGCGATGCGGGCAATTAAATTTTTGGCCGTAAGATCGATATAACCGCCCCAGGGGTCTGTGCGACTTAAAACAAGGATGTTGATACCCTTGGGCACTCTTGAAATACCCAGTTTGATTAATGTATGGAAAAGTGCACTAGTACCGGCGTCTTGAAAATTATCAAAGACCAGAACCGCCGGCGCCTTAAGTTTTGAATACAGGGTTTCAAAATACCTGATACTGAACACTTCAATGTCGAATCCATAGTCAGGAGTAAAAAGGGGCAATTGTTTCCTGCTTTTAGGCACCGCTTTCCGGGCCGCCATTCCGAGATAGTAAAAATAGGTAGCAGGATCAGCATCACCGGGATCCATTTGATACCACAGGCATGTTTTGCCTTTCATCACTGAACTTATATAGCTTACCGCCAAGCATGTTTTTCCGGCCCCCGCCGGGCCGCTGATCCATACCACGGGCAAGGCCAAGGCTTCATTCAGTTTGTTATACAACCCGTGCCTATCTATAACCTTTCCTATATACGGCAATGTCACCTTACCTATAGTTCCCTGTTGTTTAGGCATATATTTGTTTCTCTTGATGATTTTGTTATGATTGGAAATTAAAAATTTGGATATCAGAAAAATACCAGATCAGAAAAATCACTTTAGGACATTCCAATTTTTCAGCAGAAAAAAACAGAGGATACGATTGGCATGAACATACCATTTACGGTATTGTTTGTAAACAAAACTTAAACTGATAAGAACTTGCTTTTTGTCAAGAAATATATAAGAAAAATTGTAAGCTCAAACTGACTTCAGAGTGAGTAGGCTTACATCCGAAATCATGCAGCTAAATCCATTTCCTCGGCCGCGCTATATTCCCTTAATAGCATTGGTTTTCCTGTTTTGATATAATTCTGTAAACTTTTTTTCATGTACATGGGAAAGCCAAGACCTCTCAATTTACAGATAACAAAAATCGATAGCAAAACCGCGTAGGCTTCTGCCCCTTTGGGAAATGCTTGCAGATAATCCCGTGTGCGAGTTAAGGGCATTGACATCATCCCAATTATAGAATAACATAATTCCAAAATCATTACTCGAAGGAGAATGTGATAAATATGAATTCAATTATTGACCAAATTTCTCAGATCAAAAAAGGGTTGACGATAGCTGAAATGTCAGCGCTTACTTCCAATCTTGATATCACAGAAAAACATTTAGCCAAAGTTGTTGGTCTTTCAATAAGCACCCTTGCAATCCGAAAAAAAGCCGGTAGATTAAAACCGATTGAATCCGAACGGATCATGCGTGTCGATAGAATTTTCCGGAGAGCTATGGAGGTGTTCGATCAGAATGAAGCCATAGCAAAACGTTGGATAAAATCGCCGGCAAAAGCACTTGGGGGGATTGCCCCAATTGACTTCACTGAAACGGATATCGGCGCAAGAGAAGTGGAAAATCTGCTTGGCCGTATTGAATATGGGGTCTATTCTTAATGAGTATTGTCTGTTGGCGAATGGTGCCTCAAAACAGAGAGTTGCAAACATTCTCCGGAGAAGGTGCAAAATTATTTGGTGGTAGATGGAACAGTGTCGGAACTTCTGTTGTGTATACTTCTGAAAGCATCGCTTTGGCAACCCTGGAACTTTATGTTCATCTTGATAGAGATGTCAACCTGAAAAAATACAGCGTTTTCCCTGTGGAATTCCCAGCCGAATTCGTTAAAGAGTTAGCGTCTTTACCGGAAGGTTGGAATCACGACCCAATTTCACCATCCTCAATGGAAGCGGGTGACCTTTGGGCAAGAGAGAACTCTGCGCCAGTTCTTAAAGTCCCAAGTGTAATTGTCCCTTCAGAATACAACTACATCCTCAATCCTCATCACCCGGATTTCCAAAATATTAAATTGTCATCATATTCTCCCTGACACGGGCTCACCGATAAAAAAAACACGCCAAATAGGACACCCCTAAGTCAACAGAACCTCTGGCAACTGCCTGAAAAAAAATTGTATCACCCTTGTCTTTCAATCTAAAAGCTGCCTTGACTTTAACTATTCATTCATGCATAATCATACTTCATGATAACTAAATTACATCCCATATAGTATGACTATAAATTACTTTGCAGTAAGAATATTAAGTCCTGAAAAATATCAAGGAGAGTCGCCATGTCCAAAGCGATGGAAAATTATTTGCATAAACGAAAGATAATTGTCAATTCCGCCAAGACCCTTTTTCTTGGGAAAGGATTTACAGCTACCAGCATGGACAAGGTCGCCCAGAAAACGGGAATAACAAAGCAAACCATTTACCGATATTTTCCTTCAAAAATGGATTTGTTCAAAGCAACCCTGGAAGCTGCTATCGGCAGTGATAAGCGAGACTATGTTTTTGGCGATAGGGACATTAAGATCGAACTTTTTGATTTTGGCAAAGTTTTTCTACAATTTCACATGAAGAAGGAACGATTAAATATTATTCGTTTGATTGTTGCAGAGGGGCGTAAAGACAAAGAACTTTCGCGAATTTTCTATGAAACCCGACAAAAAATTCATGGCTTTGAAATATTTATTTCTTATCTTCAAAAACAGATACCTCAAACCAATGATACAAAATTTCTGGCCAATCTCTTTTTTGAAATGTTATTGAGCATTCGCATGCCGATTCTCCTTGGCATACAGGGCATTCCGTCAGAAGATGAGATGGTTTTACACGTAAACAAGGTTGTCGATTTTTTTCTGGCCGGCTGTAAATTCTCCCCCAGGGACAAATAGTTTAATTATTTTTTTTACCCTCACTGCAAAAAACACACTGGTTTCATTATAGTTTTCAACTGCTTTAGTCCTGTTGGTTTTCTGCTGTCAAAAAGCAACTTGACAGCATACCTCTTGGTAACTATTGTTCATACTATATAGTATGAATGACTGGAGAACACATGGCATGTTTATCTGAACCATATTTTCAAAATACTGGAGGTTGATTTGAAAGATCAATACCATCGTACGATAAATTATCTGCGCATTTCGATCACGGATCGCTGTAATCTGCGCTGTATCTACTGCATGCCGGAATCTGGAGTTTCCTTCATGCCTCATAGTGAAATTTTGACCTATGAGCAAATGATCCGACTCGTTAAATTATGTGTCGGGCAGGGAATCCGAAAGGTCCGCGTGACGGGGGGTGAACCCCTGGTTCGAAAAGGAGTGGTGAGCTTTTTAAAAAACCTGTGTGACATTCAGGGTCTTGAGGAAGTCACTTTGACAACCAACGGTGTACTCCTGCGAGAGTTAGCACAAGACCTGGGTCAATGCGGGATCAGCCGAATCAACGTCAGTATGGATACACTTAAGCCTGAACGTTTTAAACGCATTACCCGGAGGGATCTGTTTACCCAGGTCTGGGAAGGTATTGAGGCGGCGGTATCCGCGGGGCTGCATCCCATCAAAATAAATGTGGTGGCGATGAAGGGGGTCAACGATGATGAGGTTTTAGATTTTGCTCGCCTGACCCAGAACAAACCTTACCATATTCGTTTTATCGAGCTGATGCCAGGGGCTGAAACCAATTCCTGGGAATCACAGGCGTTCCTGTCAAGCAAAGAGATATTGGATCAGATCTCCACCCTCGGGCCGATTCAGCGCGTGAGTTCCAGCGCCTTGGATGGCCCTTCCCAACGCTATATTTTGGAAGGAGCCCAGGGAGAAATCGGTGTGATTGGCGCGATGAGTCATCATTTTTGTGGGACCTGCAACCGATTGCGTCTCACTGCGGACGGTCATTTACGCGGCTGCCTGTTTTCAGATCGGGAAACCGATTTAAAAACCGCGTTACGGCAAGGTCAGGACGACCATCAGTTAACAGAACTTATCCAAAAAACGATTTTAGAAAAACCCAAGGACCATGGGATGGGCCCCACCAACAGGCGTAAATGCACCCGCACAATGAACGGTATCGGAGGATGAGCACTTCCTTTCGTATAGGAGTAGATATTGGATCGACAACTGCTAAACTGGCTCTGATAGATTCAATGGGAAGAATTAAACATGCTGATTATTGTCGTCATAAAGGCGATATCATCGGCACATTGTTATCAATGTTAGACAGCTTGCAGAAGATTGTAGGGAATATAGACCTGACCCCGGCCTTTACCGGTTCTGCTGGAATGGGGTTAGCCGAGCGTACCGGCACCTTTTTTGTGCAGGAAGTGGTGGCAGCTTCAAAGGCAGTCCAGGCGCAATACCCAGATTGCAAAATGCTTATCGACATCGGTGGTGAAGACAGCAAAATGATCTTTTTTGATCATAACAATCGTCCGGATATACGCATGAATGGTAATTGTGCCGGTGGTACAGGAGCGTTTATTGACCAGATGGCCAGCCTGATGAACATCTCCACCGCAAAATTGGATCTGCTGGCACAAAAGGCAAGTCGTATTCACACCATCGCCTCCCGCTGTGGCGTCTTTGCCAAAACGGATATTCAAAACCTCATGAACACCGGCGTCTCAAAAACTGAGATAGCCGCTTCTATTTTTCAAGCGGTGGCCATTCAGGCGGTCAACTCACTGGCCAGAGGGCACGAAATCAAAGGCCCGGCGGTATGGGTCGGCGGCCCGCTGCATTACTATCGATCATTGAGAAATTCTTTTTTAAAAGTTCTGGCCCTGACCCAAGAGGAGTCGATCCTGCCGGAAGCGTCAAGGGTTTATCCTGCGTATGGTGCCGCCCTGACCCTTGATTTGAGCAACGCCAGGACACAACCACTAAAAGAATTCTACCATATTTTACAACAGACAGCGTCCCATGTGAAATTAACCGCCCAGCACGAAAAGCTGTTCAAAGATAAAAAAGAGCTGGAAATATGGAACCAGGGCAACGCAGGACACCAAACCCCCAAGGCTCCTCTGCATACCGCTGCGGGGAAAAATATTTTTTTGGGTATTGATGCCGGTTCCACTACCACCAAAATTGTTGCCGTAAACGAATCGGATGAAATTTTGTTTCAGCACTATCAAAACAACCAGGGCAATCCGATCAAAAGTGTGGGTCAGGGGTTAAAAAAGCTAAAACAAAAGCTCGATGCGCTGGAAATCCCGGTAAAACTAAAACAAAGCGTCGTCACCGGATATGGCGAAGAACTGATCCGGGCAGCCTTTGAAGTGGATCAGGGCATGGTGGAAACACTGGCCCATTACCATGCCGCAAAAAAATTTGACCCACAGGTCTCTTTTATCCTTGATATCGGAGGCCAGGATATGAAAGCCATAACGGTTCAGGATGGCATGATTAAGGATATCAAAATAAATGAAGCCTGTTCATCCGGGTGTGGTTCGTTTATCGAGACCTTTGCTGATTCTTTAGGGTACTCTGCTGCTAAGTTCGGTGATTTGGCATGCACGGCAAAGTACCCGGTGGATTTGGGCAGCCGGTGCACGGTGTTTATGAACTCCAGCGTAAAACAGGCATTACGCCAGGGCAATGATGTTGCCGATGTGGCGGCCGGACTGTCATATTCAGTCATCCAGAACTGTCTGCACAAGGTGCTGAGAATATCCGACGCCACTGATTTGGGGGATAGAATTGTCGTGCAGGGCGGCACATTTAAAAACCCGGCTGTGTTAAGGGCCATGGAAAAATTGCTGGGAGTGACAGTAATTCGGCCTGATATTGCTGAGTACATGGGTGCCTACGGGGCGGCAATTACCGCCCGGAAAAATGCCCGGAATCTAACAGATACAACACTGGGGGAGCCCCCCTTGTTTCATCATCTGACAACCAGTGACGAGGTAAAAGAAAAATGCATCACTTGCAAGGGATGCACCAATAACTGCCAGGTGAGAATTTTACAATTTCCCAATGGTCGAAAGTATTATACCGGTAACCGCTGTGAACGCATTTTTACCAACAAAGATACGGTCGTCAGGCCGGGTGACAACCTTTTTGAAGAAAAACGCAAGCTGTTGCTGAACACACCGAAATCTTCGGTTAAAGCAGGGGCCATGACCATTGGTATCCCCATGGCCCTGAATTTTTACGAAAATTACCCGTTCTGGGTCACATTTTTCAACGAAATCGGTTTCAATGTTGTCCGATCTTCCCTGGGTGACAACGATATCCTTACCCATAGTGCAACCACCATCATGTCAGATAATATCTGCTATCCTGCAAAACTTATGCATGCCCATATCCTCGACCTTATTTCGCGCAAGGTAGACCGCATCTTTTATCCCCGGGTGGTTTTTGAAAATACACAATTCAAGGATTCGGCCAACCATTTCAACTGCCCGGTGGTGACCGGTTATCCGGATGTCATCAACAGCGCCATCAATCCCGGGAATCAGGGGATTCCCATGGATAGCCCCCCTATCAACTTTCATGATAAGACCCTGTTGAAAAAGGCGTGTATAGATTATGCCCGCCGTTTCAATGTTTCTCGAACAAGAGCCCGCCGGGCCCTTGTCAAGGCCCAAAAAGCCATGATTCATTTCAGGGAAGCCATACAGACGGCAGGCAGGCAGACCATTGAAAAAGCCAGAACTGATAAAAATTTTTTGATCGTGCTTGCAGGACGTCCCTACCATATTGATACCGCAATCAATCATGATATTCCTGATATGATCAGCCGCATGGGGATTCACGTGCTGACCGAAGATGCCTTGCCGCTGGACACCATCGATTTACCAGAAACCCTGGAAGTTGCCGATCAATGGGAATATTCCAACCGCCTTTACCGTGCAGCGCACTGGGCAGGTCGCGAACCCCGTGCTGCGTTTTTGCAGTTCAACTCATTTGGCTGTGGACCGGATGCAGTGGTGATTGACGAAGTAAAGGCGATTCTTAAGACCTATGGACAGATTCCTACCGTCTTGAAAATTGATGAGATTGCCAGTATTGGTTCAGCAAAGCTGCGAGTCCGATCCCTGGTTGAATCCCGGATAGAAAGTTCAAAGCCAAAACCAGTTGGCAATCGGACCAAACTCCCGGTTTTCAAGAAAGAAGATCGGCGCCGCAAGATCCTGGTGCCGGATTTTTCACCCTTCTATACACTTTTCGCACAATCGGCTTTTATCCCCATGGGCTATCAGGTGGAGATCCTGCCGCCCCCGGATAAAGAATCTGTCCGTATGGGACTTAAATACGTGAATAACGATATGTGTTATCCGGCCATCGTGACCATCGGGGATATCATCAAAGCCATAAAAAGCGGTCAATACAATTTAGAAGAAACAGCCCTAGCCCTGACCGAAACAGGTGGACAATGCCGGGCTACCAACTATGTGTCCCTTTTGAAAAAAGCGTTGCTCCATGCGGGATACGATAATATCCCTGTTGTATCCATATCTTTCAACAAACACAGCGCAAACGACCAGCCGGGTTTTTCCTTAAACAGACCCAAGGTGATCAGTTTGATGTTTTCAGGATTATTGGTGGTAGACCAACTCATCCGTATGTACCACGTCACGGCTGTCAGAGAGGTGGTAAAGGGAGAGTCCCTGATGGTGCTCAAGAAACATCTCGACACTACACGCCGTCATATCGGCAAATGGGCTGTTAAACGAGGGGATGATCTTTTAAAAAATGCCGTTTGTGATTTCAACAGGATCAAAACCCATAGGGGTGAATACCCAAAAGCTGGTATTGTGGGCGAAATCTTCGTAAAATACAATCCGTTCAGCAACTCAAATATTGTCAACCAGCTTATGAATGAAGGCATTCAGGTGACCATGCCGTTGTTGATTACTTTTTTCATGCAAACATTTGTTAACATTCCGTTCAATCATGCCCATCATATCGAGAGATCAAATCTTCTGGATCGTATGGGGCTGTCCTTTGTGCAACGACTGGTCGATATTAAGATTGGGCAAACCAATAAAATAATGTCAAATTTCAAATTTGATTTAGACCCGATTCAGTCGGCAAAAGAACTATCACAAAAAGCTAAAAGTGTAATTAACCTCGCCAATCAGGCCGGAGAAGGCTGGTTGTTGCCCGGTGAGGTTGTGACAATGGCAGACTCGGGTATACAAAATATCATCTGTCTTCAGCCATTCGGATGTATTGCCAATCATGTCGTAGGCAAAGGTATCTCAAAGAAACTGGCAAGCCTTTACCCTGATCTGAACTACCTCGCCCTCGACATGGATGCCGGCAATAGTGATGCCAACATACAGAATCGATTGGCTTTTTTCATACACATAACCAAGGAGCTTGTTACGAATGCCTCGTCAACAAAACACACCCCCATGAAACCTATTGGTATTAAACAGGCAACGAAACATATCCACAATGCCGCATAGGCAATATTGATATGTGACCCATGCAAAGAGACTATCAAGATTCGGAACAATTACTCTTTAATACTGCCAGCATTATTAAGCGTCTCTTTTAATGCATCAGTTACTTTATTAACTTGATTTACTGTATCCTTGGCTTTCTGGACAGTCTCCATTTTTTGGACACCATCAACTTCAGAATTCATATTCTTCATTACCAATCCGCCCACAATAAGAAGAACAATCAGCATTATAATAAGAAAAGCACCTTTCATTTAAACCTCCTTTTATTCTATGGATTCTATCGTTACATAATAAAATAGACCTTTTTCTGCTGGAAAGAAAGAGTTCGTTGATCACACGAAAGCTGATTATTCAAAATAACTTTACAGGTATTGGAAATATTGATAGTCCATTCTTGACTCAAATTTTTAATTTATCCCGTTGGACATTGTTCCAACTTGCAAGCCAAACAGACCTGTATAATTATGCACCATTGGAGAGCAAAAATGATAGAGAATTATCACTTCAGGGCTTTAGAAAATATGTATGCGGCCGCTCCGATAAATAAAATATATAAACCCACTTTGACTGTTTCAAAGGGGGCGGCTGAAATTAAGATAGAGTTGTCTGAACAATACCACCACTCCGGTGGCGCCGTGCATGGCTCTGTTTACTTCAAAATGTTAGATGATGCCGCTTTTTTTGCTGCAAATTCTTATGAGACCGAAGTATTTGTACTCACAACCTCTTTCACAATTTATCTTACAAGACCTGTTTCAGAAGGAAGCCTAAGGGCAGTCGGAAAAGTTGTTAATAAAAACAAATCCCAATTTATTGCTGAATCAATCGTCTATGATTCAACCGGCAACGAATTAGGCAGGGGAAATGGCGTGTTTGTTCGCAGCAAAATGCCACTTAGCCAAGCAAAAGGTTACGGTGCATGAACATATTTAAAAATAAAATCATGATGACGATTGTTCTTTCTGTGTCAGCAAGCATCATGCCCCAGCTTTTTTTCAAAAATGGCTTTTTACTCGCATATTTTTTAAAACTGGGATTAAAAAGCTCCGATGTATTAATTTTATTGTCGTTGCCTTCTGGTATTATGTTTTGCCTATCGGTTCCATTTGCTTATTATGCAGACCGATACGGTAAGAAAAGAATAGGGATATCAGGAATTATCCTGACGATCGCGGGTTTTTCTTTTATCACATTGGCCGGATTTTTTGATACACCGCTATCGATAAAATTTATTGTCTGCGGAATTCTCTTGTTCAGCATTGGTATATCTGCACTCTTATCAGGGTGGTTTGCCCTTTTAAGCCCCTTGATTCCCGAAGCAATACGAGGATCTTTCTTCGGAACCTTACGGGTTTCCTGGCAAATTTTTGCAATTGGCTGTTCCTTTGTCCTCACCTTTATTTTGGAAAGGAATACATCCCTTGGAACCTATCAGATTATTTTGACCTTTTTCACCTGCCTTCTCATTCTTCAAATATTTCTCTATTCAAAAATTCCGGAAAAAGAAAAAAACAGGTCCGGAAAAAAGTCTATCTTATCAATAGTTGCCGGCATCCCGGAAGTGCCGGGGTTCATGCCATTTTGTGCATATTGTTTTTTATTAATGCTTGCCACAGGCACCTGGCCCGTCACCATGGGATTGCTTGAAAAGAATGTATTGAATTTTTCCGATGACACCATTGTCCAAATGGGAACCATGCTTTTCCTGGGATCCATGGTCGGGTTTTATACCGGTGGAAAAATGGTGGATAAATTCGGGACAAAAATGGTCTTCCTTGTGGTTCATTTTTCATATTTTCTATTTTTATTTCTGGTTATATTGAGGGGAGTGGTTCCCATCCCCCCGGTATACTATTTCAGCTTTCTCACCTTTGGTCTCGGGTTGATTCAGGCATCCTCCTCCATTGCCCTTACATCTGAAATGGTGGCACTTGCTCCTGAAAAGAATAAATCTGTAATCATCTCTCTTTGTATGTCCCTGCAATGGGGAGGAGCTGCTATTTCAGGTGTGATCAGCGGCAAACTCATTGAGTACGGCATTTTAAGCAAAACCTGGATCTTTAAGGGATTATTCTTGAGCAACTACGACAGCTTGATCCTGTTCAACTCTGTCATGGTTTTTGTCTTTATCGTCACGCTGGGGCTTATCCCATCCGTTATCAAAACCAAAGATGTCCAGTGGGTCCCCAACGCGCCAAAAACCTTATGATTTTTTTTAAAAAAATCATACTGGCAATCAATGATCATTGCACTCCTTTTTCATGGTTTCTTTGAAATGGTTTCGTCAATCACCTCTTCAGCTGTTTTTGCCACATCTTCTGCTTTTACCTTCGCTTTAACAGCGTGGCGAACTGCTTTCTTGGCATCGGCTTCTGCCGTGTCCAGTTTTTTCTTCAGTTCTTTGTGTTTTTCCAATGGAATTGATCCCGAGACACCATCCTCGAGCCGGGTGAGTTTGAGATTCAGTGCCGCCAAAGTTTCCCGGGCATTGTCAGCATGTTTTTCCGCTTTTACAGCTTTTTTCTTTGCCGTCTCCAGAGCGTCGGTGGCAGCCGCTATCAAGGCAGCCGGACCCTCTTCAGGTTCGGAATCCAGATCAATATCTTGGGCAGCAAGCACCAGAGCACAAACGGGCAGTCGGGGTAAGGAAAGATCAAATGATTTGCCCGTGGCATCGGTCAATTGGTTTGCCTTGAGGATGAAGGGCAAAAAGACCATGGCAGCATCTTGGGAAGTCTCCACAACAATTTTTGGGTCAAACGAAGAAACGACAACGGCCTTGGCTTCAATGCGCACATCTTCAAGAATCTGACCCAAGGCCTCTTTCTCAATCTCAACGTTGGAACCGGTACCCTGTGTCAGAACACGGATGGTGGCGCCACTCCACGGTTTTGTCCGCTTCATCAAATAGGCGAAGAGCAGCATCAGGCGGCTTGTGGCATCGTTTTTCCACCAGACATCTATATGACGGCCCTCAACAGGCGTCTGGCCGAGACGATCCCAGGTATCGGCACCCGTCCACAGCACCACCAGGTTAAGACCGAAACGAAACACCGTTCTTAACTGTTGCGCATAGTGATATTGGTTACGACTGGGAATGGAATCACCGGGATAGCTGAACCAGTTAAGGACAATGGTATTGGGTGTTATAGGGCCGAACCCAGCCCCCTGGATCAGGATGCCCAGCGCATCGGTAAATTCCGGAGCGCATACGGTGAGCGGATAAATTGACAATTGCCTGTCAGCAATGAAACCGGTCAGTTCTTTTAGGATGTCATTGCATTTTTTTCTGGCAACTGCGCCTTCTCCCTCAAAAACGTGAAGGGCCGTGGCAAATCCGGCGCCCCCTTCAATCCATGAAGAAAAAGAAAGCAGTGCTTCGCGCTTGTTCTCCCCATGATCAAAAATCAAAAGACGGGGCCGCCAATCCCGATCATGGGGCGGATACTTTTTTGCCTCCAGCAGGTGGTTTCTCACCTGCTGGATATGATAGGCACGGGAGCTGTCCGACCATCGAGCAGGTCCGGCAGTGCGTTTGAGGTATTGATGGATGGCAAACAACACGGCAATGGCGGCAGCCGAGCTTCTAACATCAATGGCCAGCATGACACCGGCACAGATCAAACATCCGACCAGGCTTAAGGAGGGTGAAAACCATTTAAATCGGGGCCTGAACGACGGACTGGCAGCACGGGCTTCAAAAAATGTGGCATAATTCAGCAAGCCGTAAGAGATCAGAAAAAACATGGAAACCACACGGGCCACCAGGTTCAATTGACCCAGGGCAATCACGGCAAAGGCAATGGCAGCCGACAGCAAAATGCCCCGTCTTGGATTGTTGGAAAGGCCATGGCCCTTGGCAAAGGGATTCAGGAAGGAAAAGACACGGTCGGCCGACAGGGACTGGAGAATC
Organism: Desulfoconvexum algidum; assembly: GCF_055382125.1. Lineage (NCBI taxonomy): Bacteria > Pseudomonadati > Thermodesulfobacteriota > Desulfobacteria > Desulfobacterales > Desulfobacteraceae > Desulfoconvexum > Desulfoconvexum algidum. The sequence continues at coordinate 4,855,517 of NZ_AP042394.1, forward strand.
CGGGGGGCTCCTAAAAATGACGCCATGGCCGATGACAGGGTGGCGGCAATTACACCGGCATCAATGAGGAACCCATACTTGGCAACAGATTTCATGGCACCATAATTGGCAGCAAGGTCAGCATTGGGCATGGCTGCCGAGAAAACCAGGGCGGTGGCAAAATAGACGAGAAGTGAAATCCCCACGGCAAGAAAGGTCCCCAGGGGCAGGCTTTTGCCCGGGTCTGCCAGATCCCCGGACATGCTCACGCCCTGGGTGAAACCCGTAACTGCGGGGAAAAAAATGGCAAAGAGAACCCAAAACGGAACCTGGTTTTCGCCATTGAACCAGTTGGATTTTAGCAATGCTGAATCCCAGTGGACAAACCCGCCCCAGAAAAATGAAATCAATGCGGCAATCATCAGGGCCATGACAACAAATTGAAACTTGCTCGCCCAGTCCGCACCCAGCCAGGCAAAAATAAAAAGAAAGGAAACCGCACCAAAGGCGATCAGCCGGGTGGTCATGGCCGTCGGATCTGTGAAGAAAACCGACGCGGCTTCGGCAAACCCGATGCAGTAAAAGGCGATGGAAACCGATTGTGCCAAAAACAATACCAGGCCGATGGAACCGCCAAAGTCCATCCCCAGGGTCCGGGAGATCAGGTAATAATCCCCTCCGCCCTTGACCTTGAGGTTAGTTGCCACTGCCGACAGGCTGATGCTGGTCAGAATCGAAATCGTATTGGCAAGGGCAATAATAACAAGGGCCTGACCCAGGCCGGCGCTGCCCACCACATACCCCAGCCGCAAAAATAAAATAATGCCCAGGATGGTAAGGACGCTGGGAGTGAAAACACCGGCAAAGGTACCCAGCTTACCCGACCCTTTATCCCCATCAATACTTGCCATATCTTTTTATTCTCTCCATTGAAATTTCGATTCGGCAAAATAGCGGCAGGTCATCACCGAAGGCTTGCTTGGGAGCAATGCCAATTAAAACCACAAATCAACCCCAGGGCTTTTTTCGCCCGATGAATCCTTTAATCCGTACCAATATTTAAAATTTATGTAAAGAAATATCAATACCATTGGGAAACAACCTGTTCTATTGGATCACGCTTTCTACTTGTTTTCCACGCGGCTTTTTAATATGTCTGTGACCATTGTTTTGTTTTTTTTGATGAAACTTAAATTTTACCCCAGGAGTAAGCCCAATGAGAATTGAACAGCCAGGCGTTGTAAATGACCGAATAACCCTGCTAGGGCGAAATGAGTCCTGTGTGTATCTGGTGGATGGCAAGGATGAATATGCCATCCTCGGGGGCGGCATGACCTATATTGTTCCGGATGTGATGGCCCAGATCAAGGCCGCCAATATTGAAGTTGAAAAGATCCGCCGATTGGTCCTCCACCATTCCCATTTTGACCATGTGGGCATTGCCCCTTTTTTAAAACAGCAGTGGCCCTGGATAAAGGTAACCGCCTCTGTCCGGGCCAAGGAACTCCTCGCACGGGAGGATGTGGTGGCCGGCATTGTTGGGTTCAATCAGATGATGCTGCCCAAAAAAGATCAACAGGGTCCTCTTCGTGAAAGCCTTGATATCAAAACCATTGAAGTTGATGAAACCGTCGTCCAGGGAGATGTTCTTTCCTGCGGTGATCTTGATTTTGAGATCATTGATGTTCCCGGGCACTCTTCTTGCTCCATGGCCATTTATATCCCTGGGGAAAAGGTGCTTTCCGCATCTGATTCTGCGGGCATCCTTTTTGGGGACAGGGTGTTTGCTGCGGCCAACTCCAATTTTGATCTTTACCAGGAGAGCCTGAAAAAAATGGCCAAATACGAGGTGGCCATTCATCTTTTCGAACACTATGGGGCCCTGACACAGCCTGCCGGCAACAAATTCATAAAACAATCCATGGCAGATGCCGTGATAATGAGACAGATGATTGAAAAAATCTATGACAGCACCCGGGACGAACAAAAAACGGTTGAAGCGCTGCTAACAGCTGTCTCAACCACTGCTTCGGGCTATTTTCTGCCCAAAAAAATCATGGCCGTGGTTCTGGGGCAGATGACACGGTTCATTGCAAAACAGCATGCAGCTAAAAAGTCAGGATTTACTCCCAGCCCTTGACATCTGCTTCAGGCGCTTTTAAATTATGCTTTTAGATATTACCCTATAAACTGGAGAAACCATGTTAAAAATCGGAGAAAAAGGGGCCATCCCCCAGAAGGATAATGAAACCTATGCCATTGCACCCCATATCCCCTGCGGAATTGTCACCCCGGACCTGCTGAGGAAAATTGCAGATGTGTCTGAACGTTATAATGCCCAAGCCATCAAACTCACCGGCGCTACCCGCATTGCCATTGTAGGCCTGAAAGAAGAAGATATTGACCGGGTTTGGGAAGATCTGGGAATGGACCATGGAGCAGCCGTCGGCATGTGTGTCAGGAGCATCAGAACCTGCCCCGGCAATACCTTTTGCAAACTGGGAAAACAGGATGCCATTGGGGTCGGCATGAAACTGGATAAACGCTACCATGCCCTTGAACTGCCGAGCAAATTTAAAATGGCGGTGTCCGGATGCAAACTGAGCTGTTCTGAATCCTGGGTGAGAGATGTCGGCCTCATCGGCTTTCCCGAGGGCTGGACCCTCACCATCGGTGGGAACGTGGGCATGCTGCCCAGGATCGGCAAAGAACTTACCACAGGCCTTGATGATGACCAGGCCATGGCGGCGGTGGACAAGGTTGTCCAGTATTATATCGCCAATGCTAAAAGAGGCGAGCGGTTGGGTAAAATGATTGAGCGAACCGGACTTGAACCCTTTAAGGAAGCCCTCTAACCATTATAACCCATTGTAAATAGAGGGTTCCATGAAAGCCCACACGATTCCCCAGGGAAAATCCCCCAGGGAAATCACTCCCCGTCCCAGGGAAACATGACCCCGGGACAGGGAACCATGGTCAGACAGCTGGGGTTTCCTTTAATAATGATTTTTTTTCTCTATTCTGATATTAAGGTTAGGGAATATGGAATCGCCATGAAAAACAACAATCACCCCCAGACAAAGAGAAGTGTATGTATAAAGAGATCACCCGGATTATCCCCCACAGACACCCCATGGTAATGATTGACGGATACAAACGAATCAACGATGATTCAGCCCTATCTGAAAAAACATTCCTTGCCAATGACTATGGGTGCGACAACGGAACCGTGCTTGACAGCATTCTCATTGAATGCCTAGCCCAGACGGTGGCAGCCCACTATGGATATAAGACATTGCAGAAAAAAAATGAAAAACCCTCAATGGGCATGCTGGTCAGCGTGGATGCATTTCATTTTTTCCATCCGGTTCCCGAGAATACACGAATTTCTATATTCATTAAAAAAACAGATCAGATCGGACCCTTTAAAATAATGAACGGGGAAATTAAGATCAACGAAAAACTTATGGCCAATGGCCAGATCAAAATTTATAACCCTGAGAATGAGCCCGGCTAAACACTGTTTATGCGTACAAGCTTTCGATTGAGGAAAAAGACATCCATGATTCTACCGATAAAAAAATATTTATTTTTGATTCTGCTCATTGTTGTGCCCATGGTTCTTGGCAGCATGGGAACAGGACTTGCCCAGAACCTTGATCCCATCCCCCCGGACCGGTTGACCCGGATACTTGTGGATGCCGAAAAAAATTTTACAGCCGTAAAAACCATGAAAACCCTGTTAACCCAGGAAAAAAATATCTCCATTTTTTCTGAAACTATTATTTCAAAAGGATTCTGTCTTTTCAAACGGCCCGACAAATTACGCCTTGAATTCACAGACCCCTTTAAATCCTCCCTCATGGTCAATGGTAGAAAGGTGTATAAATACGAATATTTTAACGGCACCTGGAAAAAAATCAATCCCGGCAACAAGGAGATCCTGGGCATGATCATGAACCATATTACGGCATGGATGAGTGGCAGGTTCAACGACAGCAACCTGTATGAGATATCCGGCTTTTCCAGGCCCGGGATTACCATTCTGCTGACCCCGAAAAGCGATGAATTTAAAAAATTTATACACTCCTTTGAACTAGGATTAAACAAGGAGTTAAACGGACTTGATTATATTATCATCCATGAGACAGGAAAAGACTTTACAAAAATACGGTTCCACCATGATCGGCTCAACGAAAAAGTGGCGGACAATCTATTTAACGGCAACCTGGATACCCCCCATCCGGTTGAACCATGGTAAACCAGACATGGTAGCTAAAAAATGATAGCCCCCCCAAAAAAAAGATTGACCCCTGGAGCGAAACAAAAGCTTTCCATGGCCCTGTTGACACTGTTAATTATTTTGGCAGGCTGCAGCCCCAAACCTAAAATATCAGAAACCGCCCTGGCTAAAATCCAGAATCCCGAACTTATCGCAGAACTCAACCAGGCTGTTTGTCATCTATACCCAAACCAATTTAAGGCAGTGCACCATGTTGCCCTCACCCTTTTGGGAAAAACCTATGTATTGAACGGTTATCTCACGGTGAACAGACGGCAAAAACAGCTTCATTTAATCGCCCAGAATGATATGGGCGGTACGCTTTTTGAAATTCATACAAAAGGGGAAAAAACCCGTATCCAGTCAAACACAAAATATTTAAAAACTAGCTGGCTTGAAAAATCCGTGGTAAAAGATCTTGAAACTTTATATTTATCCCCCCCCCTGTCATCTCCAAAATTATACATGGACCAGGACAATACGCTTTTACTCTCGAAAAACCAGGGGGGAATCTCCAGAAAATATCTTTTTAAAAAAGAACCACAGCAAGATAGCGATCCCGTGCAGAACAACTATAAATTGACCGGATACAGGCGCCTCAAAAACGACAAAATAGTTTATACCATTGGCTATATCTATGATAGAAAAAATACCAAAAAATATCCGTCATTTATCGCCATTGAAAACCAGACCCTCAATTATCAGCTGAAAATAAACAGCCAATATTTCTTTAACGCCACAAGAACATCAGGCACCAAGGATTAACCAGCATATTACCCTTAGAAAAGAAGACCAAGATCATGAACCTGACCACTGATTTAAAAAATTCACTCGTTGCCTGCTCCGGCATTCAGAATCAACAGATCACAGCCCAATTTTGTTTTCCCGGTGATTTGGATCTTTTTACCGGCCATTTTCCAGGAAACCCGATTCTACCGGGGATTGTCCAGATTGAAATGGTGAAGGTTGCTGTGGAGCTGGCACATGGCACTCTTTTTTGGATCCGATCAATCAAAAAAACAAAATTTGCACGCCTGATACATCCCGACATTCCCATTCACCTGTCAATCCGGTTAACCCCTTCCGATGAGTCACTTTCAGTTACGGCCACACTTAAAACAGAGGGTCAGATAGCCGGGAAAATAAATTTAATTTTACAAAAAAAATAGTACCGGAGCAGTGATAAATTTTAAATTATTGTTTCTCCCTTAGCAGCTCGTCAATAATTTTGTATATATCTTCCAGGGTTCTGATGGATCTGGCGTCATCCTCTTCGATTCTAACCCCCAGTTCCTTATCAACCATAACGATGAGATCAACCGCATCCAAGCTGTCCAGGCCGATATCCTCATAAAGCAATGCCCCGGGTTTTAACAGGGCTGAATCAATTTCAAATTCTTCTTCCAACACCTTATTTACAATCTTAATAATTCTGTCCATCGAAAAAACGACTCTCCTTGTCCCGATTAAAGGGACGCCAATCAATTAAAAATATTGTCCAGCCAGAAAAACAACGGAGTTCTGACCCCGGTTGGAGGACCCTAACCCGCCATTTGAGATATGGTGGAGTCTGACCCCTAAAAACAAGGGGGTTGCATTTTTCCGTTTAATTTCCATGCCCAGACCTGCCTGGGGATTAAAATTAAACCGGTAATCCTGACCATCCACCTGATAATCTGTATAGATAATTCCCACGCCGGCTTCCACATAGGGTTTTATGGAACCGGTCTCAAAGCGGTCCAGGTAGTAAAGTGCCAGCACTGCGGCACCTGTATTCAAGCGTATATCACTATTATCCAGATGAGAAGTACCCAGGCTTGCTTCAATTTTGAATTTTAATGCAGCAGGGGCTTTGTGGGGCCAGATCTGATCATAATCATATAGTTTAATAAAGGTTGCCTGGGAAAACCAGATATTATCACAGGGATCATAGGTATACCCCAGGTTCAAGGATAGCCCCGTCATGGGAGGTATGAATACTGTCTTTTCCTGGGCAAGTCCGGGGTTCGCTATAAAACCCATAAGAACCATCAAGACCAAAAAGAAACCTGTCCCTTGCTTTATATGAAGACTGCCCATCATTTATTTCTCCCCATCGGCCGGGGTAATCATCAGTTTCCCCCAGGCGCCGTTCTGACCCATTTTTATGCAGCAGGTTCTTTGTTTTCCCTCCAGGGCATATGCAGCATCCATACTGCTGTCCGTGGGTGAAAAGCCATGCCTGCGCACCTTAAGTCCCCTGGTATGTCCGGCCCGCAATTTCTCTGGCACGGCATGACAGGTATCAGTGGATGAGGGCGTGAATATGATGTCCACGTCCAAGGGAATCTCCATATTCAGTGACTGCCCCATGGTGACCTGATCTATATACCCATATACAGGCCGGGTATGGGTTGCACGACTCACCAGAAAAAAAACAGCGCCTTCGCCAAAGGAATAGGGAGTTTTCTTCCGGGATCTGGAAAATTTGTTGATACAATACCCCATCACGTTACAATAGGTGTCTGCTGTTCCGACTAAAACCGCATCGGTCTTCCCGGTTTCAAGCCATGATCCCGCGGTAATAAGCGCTGAAAAAAAGGACATATCAAGCTGGCTTACCGTAAGGCTGGGACCTTTTATGTTGTAACAAATGGAAATATGGGCGGCGGCGGCGTTGTGAACCGAATTGGAAAAATGGGTGGGAAAGGCCAGTTTATCCCCTTTTTCAATATAGGAATCCAAAAACGAGAAGGTAGAACAGAGCGCGCCATAGCCTGTTGCCAGTATCACCCCGGTTCGTTCTCTGGGGAAAAAAGAGGGGGCCACATCTTTTATAGCCCGACCACAGGCCAGTAAGGCCATTCTCGAGTAGTGATCAAGCCGCCTCAATTTTCCCTTGGGCACAAAATCGGTCAGGGATGATGTGTCTGCTTCGAATGCGTGGTTTTCACCTGCCACAGGACTTGCCGGATCATCCAGGGGAGAATCCATCCCATAACTGGCACCCATCCCCCCGGGAGTCCAATCAAAGGCATGGGTCCTTCCCATACCATGTACGGCAAGCTTCAGGCTAAACCTCTTTGACCGTAGACTTGTCCTGCCTTGCCTGGACAAATTGGGCCAGGGTATTTATGGACTGCAATGCCGGTCGACCCTCTTCAATATTCTTGATTTCAACCCCGAAATAGACCTGAAGCTGGACCACCAATTCCACCGCATCAAGGGAATCAAGCCCCAGTCCTTCCCCGAACAATGGGGTATCATCTTCGATTTCTTCCGGGGTAAGGTCTTCGATCTGAAGCTCCTCAATGATCATTTCCTTGAGTTTATATTTTAAATCCATTTCTTCCTTTAAATGCCTTGTCCGTTGCCCGGAGATATGAATCAAATCAGGCAACCCTGGTTATTATGATCAACTTTTTTTACCGTTATACTCTTCAAAAAAGAGACACCATACCATTTAATTTTTTCTCTATCAATACATATGGGCGAGTCCAAAAATAAAAACCACTGCCCTTGTCCCAAACAACTAATCCTTGACTTGGAACCCGTCCATGGATAAAAAGAGCCCTATTAATAGAATACTTCTATTTTTAATTATATTATTACAAAGGAGACAGATATGAACGCCACTATTTTTAATTTCAAAAAAATATTTTTTTCCCTTTGCATCGCGGGAATTCTTTTATCCAATATACCGATATCTGCAACAGCGGATCAAACATCAAAGGTAAATACCTATATTGCCCAACTAGAATCAGGTTCGGTCAAAACCAGAACCGACGCAGCAAAACGGATCACAAGATCCCAGCTGACCGATCCTGCTCTTTTCGACAAGGTGGAACAAGTCCTCTTAAATGGATACACCCAAGACATGAGCAACCGCCACCATGTGGATGAGATGGCCTGGATGTGCAAAGCGCTGGCATCGTCTGGAATGGCAAAATACAAGCCAATTTTGACAAAAATACTTGAAAAAAGCACCAACAGAAAATTAAAAAAATATGCCAAACAAAGCCTTGAACAATTATATTAATAATGAACTCATAAAGACCGGCCCGGAAACATAATTGTTCTTTTTTTCGGGTAGGTTTAGGCAAATTTACCGAGGATATTAAATCAAAATACAAATGAATCAACCAACAAAAAAGCATGGGGAAACCTATCCCCTATTGGTGGATTGTGTTGCCCAAAAATATGCCCATCTGCAATTTGCAGATCCGGCAGAAATTCTGGCAGTCCAAAACCGGCTGTTTTTACAACATCTGGCGTATACCCTGGCCCACTCCCCTTTTTACAAGGAGGTATATGCCCGGGAAAAGATTGATATCACACAGATTAAAGACCTTTCCCACATCGGTCGGCTGCCGCTTACCCATAAGGAAGATCTTTTGCAGTCCGAGGCCCTGCTGTGTGTGGATAAAAAAAAAATTGTGGATATCTGCCTCACCTCGGCCACCTCAAGTGCCACCCCCACCCTGATTCCCCAGACATCCATGGATCTGTCCCGACTTGCCTATAATGAAGAACTGGCCCTTGCCATGACCGGTGTCAACGAAACAGACACCCTCCTGGTTTGTGCAGCCCTGGACCGGTGTTTCATGGCGGGAATGGCATATTTCCTGGGGGGGACAAAACTTTCAGCAAGCATGGTCAGGGCAGGATCTGGAAGTGCTGCCCAGCACTGGGAGCTGATCAAACTCACATCTGTCACCGTAATTGTGGGGGTGCCCTCCCTGATCCATAAAATTGGACAATATGCACTGACAAATCATGAAGATCCAAAGGGATGCAGTGTTAAAAAACTCATTGCCATTGGTGAACCCACAAAAGATGAAACCCTGAGCCTGCTTCCCATTGCCCGGGAACTTGAGGCCATGTGGGGTGCAAAGATATATTCCACCTATGCCTCTTCGGAAATGGCCACCACCTTTTGTGAATGTGAGGCCAGATCAGGCGGTCACACACGACCGGAGCTCATTGTTGTGGAGATCCTAGGAAAAGACGACCAACCGGTAATGCCGGGTGAAAAAGGAGAGGTGGTGGTCACACCTCTGGGGGTCACGGGGATGCCCCTGATACGGTTCAAAACCGGGGATATTTCCTACCTGATTCAGGACAAATGTGCCTGCAAAAGGACCACCCAGCGTCTGGCCCCTGTCCTGGGACGAAAAAATCAAATGCTCAAATACAAAGGCACCACCGTATATCCCAATGCCATGCTTGCAGCCCTTGAAGGGGATGAACGATTTTATGGCGGCTATATCGAGGCAGAAAAAAACGTTGACGGGACAGACCGGATCACCCTTTTTGCCTCTTTCACCCATGAAAATGAGTCTGACGCATGGATCAAAGAGATCTTGCAGGCAAAACTGCGGGTCGTCCCTGAAATCAAGAAAATCACCAGACAGGATGCAGACAAAAAGGTCTATCAATTTGATAAAAAACGCAAAAGAATGACCTTTTTTGATCTAAGATAAAAGGGATGGCTTTAAGGGGTAAATAAAACATGACAACCGAGTCCACGGTTATTCTCACAGGGAATGACCTTAGTTATAAAGAGATTGTTGCTATTGGCATTGGTATGGTCAGCAATGCCAAGCACGTCATCAGCCTGGTAACCTTTCGCAAACTGCTGTTTTCAAGTCAGCTGTTTGATGATATCTCCATTTATAATGGGGAAAAATAACCAGCCATCTCCATGAATGCTGTTGCCCAAAAAATACTGATTGTCATTCCTGTGTATAACCATGGGAAAACCGTTTTAGACGTCATCTTGCGCTGCCAGGAACTGCACAAAGATATTCTTGTCATTGATGACGGCAGCCGGGACCTTCGCCCGGATCATTTTAAAACATCCAATGTTCAGGTGATCTTTCACCCCCGAAACCTGGGAAAGGGGGCTGCCCTGATGACAGCGGCAAAGGAAGCGGATCGCCAGGGCTATACCCATATGGTGACCATGGATGCCGATCTCCAGCATTTACCGGAAGATTTTTTATCGTTCAAGCAGGCCGTTTTACACGATCCCTGTGCCATAATTGTGGGAAAACGAGATTTTTCAGACCCCGCCATCCCCCGGGCATCCAAATTTGGCAGGGCATTTTCCAATTTCTGGTTCAGGCTACAGACTGGCCAGCCCATAGGGGATGCCCAGTCCGGGTTCAGAGCCTATCCTTTATTTGTTCTCAGAGAGCTCAATCTTTCCCAGACCCGGTATGATTTTGAAATAGAAGTTTTGGTAAAGGCATCCTGGGCCAATGTCCCCATCAAGGATCTTAATATTTGTGTTTATTATCCACCAAAGGGAGAACGGATCAGCCATTTTCAATTATTTGTGGACAATGCCAGACTCACCCATTTAAATACCAGGCTCACCCTTCGCTCCTTTATCCCCTGGCCCCATAAAAAAATTTTGGAACAAAAAAACAAACTAAAATTTTCAATTTTCCATCCGTTAAACTCCATCCGCAGCTTTTTAGCCCATGCGATATCTCCTTTTGACATGGCCCTGGCAGGAGCAGTGGGGGTTTTTTTGAACACCCTGCCCCTGATCGGCATCCATATGCTTTCCATCCTCATGGTAACCGGTTTTTTCAGACTCAATAAGGTGGTGGCAATTGGCACAGGCCAGCTGTGCATGCCCCCCCTTGTACCGGCCCTTTGCATTGAGACAGGATACTTTCTTACCCATGGGGGGAAATTTTTAACGGACATCTCATTTGAAACCCTTGGGAACCAATTTCTTGAACGATTTTATGAATACTGCCTGGGTGCCCTTGTCCTTGCCCCGATTCTGGCCTTTTTCTGCTTTGGCCTTATTTTTTTAACGGCAACTGCCCTGTCAGGAAAACCGGAGAACCAATGAACCAGAACTCCAAATGGGACAACAAGCGCCTGGGCTCCCGGATGGGACATCATATTTTCTATGGCATGATTCGCCTGGGCGGTCGGCGAATGGCACGGCCCCTGGCCTATTTTTGTCTATATTTTGTTGTGTTTTATTATATTGCCTTTTTCCCTTCGGTTAAACAAAAATGCGCCCCTTACTTGAAAAAACGGTTTCCCTCAGCCAGCCGGTTCAGACAATTTTTCCACCGATATCAATGGGTGCTCAGCTTAGGGAAGACACTGATAGACCGAGCGATTTTAGGGATACTCGGGCCTGGAACATTTTTGGCATCCTTTGAAAATCGAGAAGAGTTCGATACCATCCAATCCCTTGATTCAGGGTTTATCATTCTCATGTCCCATGTGGGATGCTGGCAGTTAGCCATGTCAGCCCTGGCCCATTTGAACCGGCCGGTGAACCTGCTCATGCTCCAGAGCGAAGAGGACATTGACAAACATTATTATGAACACGGCAACCAGGAAAAAAAATTTAATATCATCAACCCCGCACAATTTCTTGGCGGCTCCATTGAAATGCTTTCCGTCCTTAAAAAAGATGAAATTTTGTGCATAATGGGAGACCGAATCTTCGGAAATACAGACCTGTCCCTTAAAATGGATTTTTTAAACGCAAAGGCCTTGTTTCCCTATAGTGCCTATAAACTGGCCTCCATTTCCCAAAAACCCATTGTCATTCTCCACTCCTACAAATCAGGGCCGGACACCTATAAAATCACCCTTCCCCGAATCATCCAAATTCCGCCAAAACTGGGGAAAGAAAAGAAAAAAATGGTTCCTTTTATCCAGGCCTTTGTTCAATCACTGGAAACCTTTATCCAGGATCATCCGTATCAGTTTTTTAATTTTTATGATATGTGGGAGCCGGAAGAATCCTTTGGGAAGCAGGGTGGAAACAACGATTTAAAAGGAGAAGGGGATGTATAGGCAGGTGATGGTAACGGGAATGGGATGTATTTGCGCCCTTGGCACAAGCCTTGACCAGAGCATGAAAAATATGTTTGCCAATATAGGTGCCCCGGAGCCCCCCATACAATTTTCCACGGATCATCCCATCCAATACCCTGTTTTCAGTCTTCCGAATTCTCTGGGATCAGACTCTGGGGAATCACAACCCGTGAACCACTGGGTCTCAAAACAAAATCAATACCTGACCCTTACGGCCCGCATGGGGATTGCAGCGGCTGCCCAGGCCCTGGAAGATGCCCGAATCCATCCCAAAGACCTCAGGCACAAACGGGTGGGCGTTTGCATGGGTACCACCGTCGGGTGCGCCCTGAACAATGATTCCTTTTATATCCAGTACAAACAGGGAAATGACCCGGGCATGGACCCCATCAAACGATTTTTAGCCTCCAACCCGGCAGATAGCATTGCCAGGGAATTCAACCTGGACGGACCCACCCAAACCATTGTCAATGCCTGCGCTTCTGGCACCGATGCCATTGGTGTCGGTGCCTCCTGGCTGGCCGCAGATCTATGTGACCTTGTCATTGCCGGAGGCACCGACGAATTGTGCAAGGTAACCTATAACGGATTTATCTCCCTGATGATCACCGACAACGCTCCCTGCAAACCCTTTGATGCCAATAGAAAGGGACTAAATCTCGGGGAAGGGTCAGGGGTGGTTATCCTTGAACCCCTCCACAAGAAATCTCCCCTGAAAGACAGAAACAACTGCCGGGTGGCAGGATATGGATCTGCCTGTGACGCCTATCACCTGACAGCTCCCAAACCCGACGGACAGGGGCTGAAAACTGCCATTAACCAAGCCCTTTTCAACAGCAGCTTTACCCCGGAGGACATCGGATTTATCAATGCCCATGGCACGGGAACCCAGGAAAATGACAAGGTTGAAATGACGGTATTTGAACAGCTCCTGCCAAGGATTCCTTTTTTTTCCACCAAGGGGTATACCGGCCACACCCTGGGAGCGGCCGGTGCCATTGAGGCCATTTTCACCCTATACAGCCTGACCCACCAGATCATCCCGAAAAGCATGGGGTTTTCAACCAGAGATCCAAAAGCAGCCATTTCTCCCGTGGAAAACAACCAGGCAGTTTCGTGTACGGCTGCCATGTCCCAGTCCGTTGCCTTTGGGGGGAATAACGCCGCATTGATTTTTTCCCTCCCATGAACAAAAGACAAGCGCCCACCATGAATCCCATAGACCCCAAAAAAATAATCATCTTCCTGACCGGTATATTTTATCTTGTCTGCCTCTTCTTTACCCTGAACCTGAACCTGGATGAAAAAATCACCTCCATGCTTCCAGATTCCGACCCCGGGGTGGCAGATTTCAAGTATATCATCGACCATGTGCCTGCTGCCGAAACCCTGTACATCCAGATTGAAACCAAAACCCATGACCTTGACACCCTTAAAAAAGCGGGTGATGCCTTTTATGGGGCCATTGGTGAATCGCCCTTTTTCAAAGAAATTGTGTATCAGTTCTCCCAGAAAAGCGTGATGAACCTTCTGGACTTTGTCAGTCAAAATAAATACTGGCTCTTTGATGAGACAGACCTGAAGAAAATTGATTCACGCCTTTCCCCGGAATATATTCAAACATTGCTGCCAACCATCAAACAAAAGCTCCTGGATCCGACAGGGATGTTTTCCGCTGACCAGCTCACCCGTGACCCCTTTGGGCTGGATGAGATCATCTTGTCGAAACTTGCGGCTTTCCAGGCCGAGGCCTCGGGCATCCATATCAGCGGATCCCGAATTATCAGCCAGGACGAAACCTGTCTGCTCATCATGGCATCCCCGGCCTTCCCCGCCGTGGATACCCGGCAGAGCGCCAAACTATTTGCCTTTCTAAACCGGGAAAAAGCCAGGGTCACAACGGCCTTTGAAAACCAGATCCACATCGGATTTTCAGGAAACCATGTGGCCACCCTGGACAATTCAGCCACGATCCAGGCAGATGTAAAAAAGGCCATCCTTGTCATGTCAGCCGGAATTCTTGTCATTGGATTTTTCTTTTTCGGCAGGTTCCGCTATGTGCTCCTGATTTTTGTTCCCACCCTTGTCAGCCTCACCTTTGCCAGCGCCCTTCTCTCCTTTTTCACCCATGAGATATCTGCCATTGCAATAGGGTGCGGAGCAGTGCTCCTGGGCATCACCGTTGATTTCGGGATTCACATCCTTTTCAGTGTGGATACCCTTGGCACCGCCCATACAAATGCCATCATTTCCCGACTAAAAAAGCCCATTGCCACCGGAGCTGCGACCACCATGGCCGCCTTTGGCTGCCTCATCTTCTCTTCTCTTCCCGGCCAGCGCCAAATGGGGTTCTTTACCATTACCGGAATTCTGGGGGCAGCCCTGTTTGCCATTTTTGTATTAAAATATTTTGTCCTGTTTTTACCCCAAAAGCCCAAAAAACCCTTGGTATCCCTGGTAAAAGCCTGTGATTTTCTAATGGATTTTCGCAAAAAACATTTTTTATGGATCAGCCTTATCTGCCTTTTGGCCTTTGGATTCAGCCTCACAGGGCTTAAAAATTTCAAATTTGAAGGGGATGTCTCCGCTCTCAACCACCTGACCCCGGAGACCCAGAAGGATATGGACAAGTTTCTGGCCACCTGGGGTGGGACCTCTCCCTCGGTGGTTCTGGTTGAGGGCAAAACCCTTGAACAGGCCTTAGAAAAGAATGATGAACTTTTTAAACTGCTCAAGGGAATGGAAGACCAGGTGGATCAAATTGCCTCCTTGTCAGATATTTTCCCCTCAAAGGCCCAAAGAAAACGCCAATATGAAAATTTCCAGAAATTTTTGCCAAATCAACGAATAGACGCTCTTGAAAAAACACTGGCCGCAGCATCCCTTGTCAATAAATTTTCAATGGATGCCTTTGACCCTTTTTTTGAAGACCTTCGGGCCCCCAAAACCCCCTTTACCCGAAAGGACTTTACCCCCACGGTACTGGACCCATTGATCAAATCAAAACTCATCTTCCAAAAAGACAGTGTGCTGGCCCTCACCACCCTGAACATAAAGGACAAATCCAAAATACCGGATATCGTTTCCCGGATCAAAACAAAACTTCCCCAGGCCCGGTTTCTGGATAAACGCCACTTTGTTGACAAAATCACAATACTTGTGGCCAGTCAATTCAAACGACTGTTCCTTTTAGCAGCAGGTGCAATGATCCTGACCCTCTTTGTCTTCCTGGGCAGAATCAAACTTGTCCTGATCACCATCACGCCTGTTTTTTTAAGTGCCATAATGACGGCGGGAATCATGGGACTTCTCGGTATTTGTGTGAACCTTATCAGTATTCTTTTTATCATTTTTGTCTTTGGGGTGGGGGTCGATTTTTCCATATTTCTGGTTCACCATGAACTCAATAAAACCCCCGGGGACAGCCAGATTACTGCCGGGGCTGTAATCATTTGTGCCATGACCACCATCGGGGCCTTTACCTGTCTTGCCTTTGCCCAGCACAATGCCCTATATTCAATCGGGGTGGCCGGACTGACCGGGATGCTGGCAAGTCTGGTTCTGTCACTGGCACTGATTCCCTTTCTGGTGGAAAAATGGAGCGACCCGAAATGACATCAATGGAAATGCCGGCAATGAAAAAAAATCACTTTAATACCATCATCATCGGATCCGGGGTCAGCGGCATGACCGCCGGCATCATCCAGGCCAAGGAAGGGGAAAAAGTTTTGGTGTTGGAGCAGCATAAAATTCCCGGTGGATTGACCCAGACCTATACGAGGAAGGGAATGACCTTTCCTACAGGGGTACATCGCCTGGGCTCCCTTGCTCCCCATCAGCCCCTGTGGCATTATTTTAATTACCTGGGCCTTATGGAAAGGCTTGACCTGGTCCCCCTCTCTTCCACCTGTTTTGAAAAGTTTCATTTTCCCGGCAAAACATACGAGATTCCCCAGGGCCATTACGCCTTTGAGCAACAATTGATCACAGATTTCCCAGACCGAAAAACGAGTATCTCCCAGTATTTTAAAGACCTGAAAAAGGTCATCGCAGGCATTCATCTGTATGACCCCCGAATAAACCCGAAAAAGGATTTATCCCTTCAGTACACGGGGTCCCTTGACCACTATTTTACGGCCATTGGAATCCATGGCAAACTAAAGAGTCTGCTGTGTGCCAACAACCCCCTCTATGGGATGTCCAGTTTTGAATGCCCGGTTCTGACCCATTTTCTTATTTCCGACTCATACCTGAATGCAAGCTTTCGGATCAATGAAGCCAAAACCCCCCTTGCCCGGGCCCTGGTCCAAAGCCTTGAATCCCAGGGAGGCAACATCCGCACAAACGCACGAGTGAGCACCATCCTCATCCGGGACAAAAAAAGCTGCGGTGTAACACTTTCCACCGGAGAAACCCTGTTCTCAGACAGGGTTATTTATTCGGGACACCCCTCCTTGCTGCCCGATCTGTGCCCGCAGGACGCCTTCCGGCCTGTGTACAGAAAACGGCTCCAAACCGCAAAAAGCACCACGGGAATATTCGGGGTGGCCATGGCCTGGGAAAAAAATAATTGCCCTGTGGCCGGAAATGACACATACATTTATAATTCATGGGATGTGAATGCCCATTATCAACAAAATAACCTGTTGAAAATGGGCCTGCCGGAAATGGTCTTTTTAAGTGCATTGCCGTCCTTTGTAGCGGCTGAACAGACAAAACCAGGGGGACCCGAAGAAAAAAATTTGGCCGTCACCGCCCTGATCGGAATAAACCACAAAGAATCAGCACAAATGCAAGCATATTATCAAAAATCAAAAAAAGAGTATGAAAACGTCAAAGAGCGACTGGCGCAAAAAATCATGGAACGTATCACCCATATCTACCCTACCGCCGGACACCATGCCCAGATAACAGACACCTATTCGCCAACCACCTTTGAGAGGTATACCTTGACCCCCAAAGGATCTGCCTATGGCATTAAAAAGAGCGCCCAACACTTTCTGGAAGGTATGTTCAGTCCGGCCACCCGGGTGAAAAACCTCTTCTTAACCGGCCAGAGCGTCGGGTTCTGCGGGATCCACGGCGCCATTGTTGCCAGCGTCAACCTCTGCCACGGCTTTTACGGGAAATCCTATTTAACCCAGAAAATACTCAACCAGCCGATACCAGACCCACCACAGATCAGCCAGGGGGATATTCAATGAAACGGGTAGTCATCACCGGCATGGGAATCATCTCCCCCATCGGTAACCAGGTGGAAGAGGTGTGGAACAGCCTTGTTAAGAACCAATCGGGCATCCGTCACATCCCTGCCTGGAAAAAGATCAAGGATCTAAAGGTCTCCATTGCGGGTTGTTGCCAGGGCTATGACCCCAAACGAATCAAGCGGCAAGACCGCAGAACCATGGGCCCCATGGCCGTGATGGCCACCTTGACCGCCCTGGATGCACTTGCCCAGGCAGGTCTTGATCTCCTTCAGCCAGGATCTGACCCATCACAGTTAAATTCATCACAGTTAAAGATCCCATCAAAACAGACCGGCGTTGCCATGGGATCCACCACAGGCTCCGGGGGAACCATTGAAACCATGTTCAATGATTTCCAGGAAACAGGGGGGATTGGAAGACTGGAAGGTACGGCTTTCATGAAAATCATGAACCATTCCGTGGCAGCCAATGTGGCCGCTACCCTGGGAATAAAAGGAAGGGTCATCTCCCCCTGCTGCGCCTGTGCCACCTCCACCCAGGCCATTGGGGAAGGCTATGAAATCATTAAAAACGGACATCAAAAAATTATGATCTGCGGTGGCGCAGATGACCTTCATCCCTCCACGGCCGGGGTATTTGATGTATTAAATGCCGCCTCCAGAAAATTTGGTAAAACACCTTGTGCCACCCCTAGACCCTTTGATGCGAACCGGGACGGGCTGGTGGTCAGCGAAGGTGCCGGCACCCTTATTCTAGAAGAGTTTAACCACGCCCGGACAAGGGGGGCTAAAATTTTGGGAGAAATCATCGGATACAATACCTGTTGTGACGGTGCCCACATGACAACCCCCCGGGCCCAGGGCATGGCCCAGTGCATGGAAGGAGCCCTGGAATCCGCCGGCTGTAAGGTCCAGGACATTGACTATATCAATGCCCATGCCACGGGCACCCGCCTGGGAGATGCGGCCGAAGCCCGTGCCATTTCCATGCTCGGGAACCACAAAATCCCGGTGAGCGCCACCAAGGGATATACCGGTCACACCCTGGCGGCAAGCGGGGTGATGGAGGCCATTTTCTGCCTGGAAATGATGGCCCGCAGCCTTATCATCCCCACCCGCAACCTTGAGACCATTGACCCCGACTGTGCCGGAATTTGTCATGTACAAAAGATTATTGAAACCCCCCTTGATACCGTCATGACCAGTAATTTCGCCTTTGGGGGAATCAATGCCACCCTTATTTTTAAAAAATACCAGGATAAAAAATATCAGGATAAAAATGACCCTAATAAAAAGGAGCTTCCATGAGCAAGATATCAAGTGATTCCCAGGAGACCGCCCTTGTAACCGGTGCCAGCCGCGGAATCGGCCGGGCCATCGCCATGGCCCTGGCCGCCTCGGGCAGATTTGTCTATCTCAATTACCATTCAAATCATACAGCAGCCCAACAAACCCTTGACCAAATCAAAGAACAGGGGGGAGACGGTGCCCTGCTGCCCTTTGACGTTACAGACAAAGAGGCATCAGAAGCTGCCATTGGAAAAATCATCGCGGAAAAAGGCAAGATAGAAATTCTGGTAAACAATGCCGGTATCCGGGAGGATATGCTCATGGTATGGATGAAGGAAGAAAACTGGCAGCGGGTTCTGGATACAAACCTCACTGGTTTTTTTAATGTGACCCGCCTGGTGGTAAAAAAAATGCTGTCCAAACGATATGGCCGGATCATCAACATCTCCTCCACCTCGGGCCAGGTTGGCCAGGCAGGCCAGGTCAATTATTCGGCATCCAAGGCAGGTCTCATCGGTGCCACCATGGCCCTTGCCAAGGAGATTGCCAAACGCAATATCACAGTGAATGCCGTGGCCCCGGGGTTCATTGAAACCGAAATGGTGGAAGGACTGCCCCTGGATCAAATTACCCAGTCCATCCCGGCCGGACGCCTGGGCCGTCCCGAAGAGGTGGCAGATGCCGTTCTTTTTTTGTGTTCACGCAAGGCCGCCTATATTACAGGCCAGGTGCTGGGCATTAACGGCGGTATCTGTTAATGTTCCCCCATATGAACGCGCAGAATGGACAGATACAAGGGAGAAAAAAAATTTGAGAACAGCCGCCATCACGGGTATGGGAATTGTCTCATGCCTGGGGACAGACCTTGCAGCGGTCACCTCGAGCTTGAAAAACGGCCAATCTGGGATTGCCTTTGATGAAAACAGAAAGGCCCTGGGATTTAAATCCCCCCTGGCCGCCTTGGTGCCAAAGGTGTCTGCCCAAGAGTTGAACCTGAGCCGGAAAAACCTGCGGACCATGTGCGAGCCGGCCCTTTTTTCCATTGCAGCCGCCAAAAAAGCCGTGGCAGACGCCGGCCTTTTAACGGACCATATACAAAACGACCGGTGCGGGGTGATTTTCGGCAATGACAGCACCATCAAAGCCGGGGTTGAATCCATTGATATTGCCAGACAGTACAATGAGACCCATTATATTGGCTCCGGTTATATTTTTCGGACCATGAACTCCACCATTACCATGAACCTTGCCGCTTACTTTGGCACCCGGGGAGCCAACTGGACCATGAGTGCTGCCTGCGCCAGCGGTGCCCATGTGATCGGTCAGGCCCTGATGCTTATCAGAAGCGGAATGCAAGATATTATCATTGCAGGCGGTGCCCAGGAAACCAATTGGATGGCCATGGCAAGCTTTGACGCCCTGAATGCATTTTCCTCCTCCGTGGAGACCCCCACGGCTGCCTCCAGGCCCTTTGACAAGGACCGAAATGGATTGGTCCCGGGGGGGGGAGGCGCTTCCATCATCATTGAAGAGTTGGACCATGCCCTGGCCCGGGGGGCAACCATTTACGGGATTGTTGAGGGCTATGGATTCTCATCCGGCATTGGAAAAACCCTTTCAGAACCCTCGGCCAAAGGCTCTGTCAACGCCATGAAAAATGCCCTCAAAGATGCAGGCATACCCCCTGACAAAATTGACTATATCAATGCCCATGCCACCTCCACTCGGACCGGGGACCTGGCAGAGGCCACTGCCATCCACAAGGTGTTCGGCCCGAAGACCCCTGTTTCCTCCACCAAATCCATGACCGGCCATGAATGCTGGATGTCGGGAATCAGTGAGGTCATCTATACCCTTCTCATGGCCAGAAACAATTTTATTGCCCCCAACATCAATTTTACAGGGCTCAGTGAGGGATGTCCCCCCATCCACGTCGTTCCCCGGACAAGGCCGGCTAAAATCCGTCGGGCCTTGTCCAACTCCTTTGGTTTTGGCGGCACCAATGCAGCCATTGCATTAAAAATTAATTCGGATAATGAATCGGACACCTAAATTCCCATGGTTTTATATAATTTTTATACCCATACTTTACAAAACAGACTGGCAACGGCTATTTTCATTTTTCTGATGAATTTGATCATTCTTCCCCTGATTTTGATCTGGACGATACTGGGAATCGGCCTTTTTCCCTTTGGTTTCCTGTTCATGAAATTTATCCGGGGCTGGTCCACCCAATACCTGACCCGTAAATGTATCTGGATTTATGGAAGGGTCTGGCAGTTTCTGACCGGGTTCTTTGTCATCTTTGATCCCCCCCAATTTGATATTTCCCCCTTTCCCGAATCCGGAATCATTGTGGTAAACCATCGCTCTTTTTTTGACACCTATTGCATGAATATGCTGCCGGTCAGCGATGTCTGCTTTGCGGTTCGGGACTGGCCCTTTAAAATCCCCATTTACAATCTGTTCATGAATCTTTCCGGCTACCTGAACATTGAAAAATTTTCCTGGGAGAAATCTGTAGCCACTTCAAGGGCCACCCTTGAAAATAAGGGGTTTGTCCTTTTTTTCCCCGAAGGCCACAGAAGCACCACCAAGGAGATGACCCATTTTTATTCCGGCGCCTTTAAACTGGCAGCTCAGACCAATACCCCGGTGATACCGGTCTGCCTGACAGGCACCCAGGACCTGCTGCCCAAGGCAAAATTTTACCTGACCCCGGCAAGGATAAAAATGAAAGTTTTGAATCCTGTTTTCCCGGATCAATTCCAGGGAGAGATGAAACACCAACACCTGAAAAAAAGAGTTAAACAGCAGATGGATGAACACCTAACCCAGATGGAGGGCTTGTAAAGAATCCCATGAAAAAACCCTATTTTAAACGAAATCCCCAGGATCCTGCTCCCCTGACGGGAAGTGTTAAACGATGCATCCGATTTGAGGAAGTGGATATGCTCACCATTGCCTGGCACGGACATTATACCAGCTTTTTTGAAGATGCCCGGGTTCACCTGGGGCAACGCTATGGCCTTGGGTATATGGATCTATTTGGCCAGGGTATTCTTGCCCCCATCAAAACAGCCCATGTGGATTTTATCAGGCCTTTAAAATTTATGGATGAGATCACCATACAAGGCATTCTCCATTATTCTGAAGCGTCCAGAATCAACAGCGAATATATCATCAAAAACCCCCAGGGAAAAATTGCTGCAACCGGCTATACCGTGCAAATGATGCTCAACACAGACTATGAACTACATTTGACCCAGCCCGACTTTTACAAACACTTCTGTGACCAATGGAAGGCAGGCGAAATCAAATGACCCAGGTGTATATTGCCGAAGCTGCAACCATCACTGCCCTGGGAGATGATCTTGACACCCTCTACCAAGGATTGATCCAGAAAAAATCCGGCCTCACCCATATGTCGGCCCCCGGTCTGCCGGGTCACCCTGAATCGGATCCCCCCCGGTTTGACACAAGTCCCTACAAAAGCCCCTGGGCCGGACTGATTCCAAATTTAATCCCAAAAGAGCTGTCCCTGGAGAATCCGGCCCCCTTGATATTTTCCCTGGCAGACCGACTCCTGAGCAAGCTGGGCCCCATTGATCCTTCCACCTGCCTGATTACAGCTTCCACAAAGGCAGGGATTGACCTTTTGCCAACGATTACCCAAAACACGGCCCTTCTGCCCAAAGGTCTCCTGGTTTCAAGCCTTCCTATATATATTTCCCAAAAGCTTGGCCTTACCCGGCCCGGGTTCAACATCAGCGCCGCCTGCGCATCCTCGACCATTGCCCTGGCCAAAGGAGCTGCCATGATCAAAAGCGGAAGGGAAACAGCCGTACTTGTCTGCGCCATGGATGTGGTATCAGAATTTATTTTTTCAGGATTTTCAGCCCTTGGGGCCATGTCCCCGGATCCTGCCGCCCCCTTTGACAAAAACAGGAAAGGGCTGACCATGGGTGAAGGGGCCGCCGGTATACTGCTCATGAACAAAAAAAAATTGAACGCCGGAAAAAGGACAGGACTGGCCCAAATATCGGGCTGGGGAGTGGCCAACGACGCCAGCCACCTGACCGCACCCGCCCGGGATGGCATTGGCCTGAAGCTGGCCATTAAAAAGGCCTGCCAAAAAGCCAACATTTCATTTTCAGATATCCAGGCCATCAATACCCATGGCACCGGCACCCGGCATAACGATGAAATGGAACTGACGGTTCTAAAAGATTTATTTGATCCAACCATCATGGCCAATTCCATAAAGGGCGCCATTGGCCATACTCTGGGAGCGGGTGGGGCCATTGAAACAGCCCTTTGCATAAAATTGCTTAAAACCAGAATCCTGCCCGGAACCCTGGGCTTTATGGAACCGGCACCAGGGGCCCAAACCATTATCAGTTCCCAGGCCCGGCCCTTTGGAAAAGGACCAGTCCTGACCATGAACTCAGGATTTGGCGGTACCAATGCCGCCCTCATCCTCTCCGGGGTGGCACCATGAACCATGCAATAATAAGGGGCATGGGATGGGTGTCCGAATTCTCCAGGGGGTATCCCGGCCAGGTTCTTTGTTCAAAAAAGCCCCATGGCCTACCCAGAATATCGGGAAAAGAAATATTGGACCGGCCCCATAAAGCCTTTGGCCGGATGGATCCTTTTTCCAAGGTTGGGTTTGCCGCCATTACCTTTGCCCTGGCCGATGCCGGAATAGTGCGATCAGAATCCAAAAAAAACATTGCCGTGATCGCATCTTCGGTCGCAGGTTGCCTGGAAACAGATATCACTTACCAGGCCACCCTTTCCCGGGAAAAAGGAATCCTACCCAGTCCAACACTCTTTGCCTATACACTGCCCTCCTGTTTTCTGGGAGAGGCAACCATCTATCACGGCCTGACCGGAGAAAGCTTCATGGTTGAAGAAGAAATCCCCAATGGACTCCAGGGATTGTCCCTGGGGCTGGACCTACTGGAAGACGGAGGATGCGACGCCCTGGTCTGTGGTCTTTGCAATTCAAACATTAAAGGTGTGGGCCCCATTAACACCGCGTTCCCGGAACCCGGAGCACTATTTTTTGTCTTTGAAAAACAGAAATCTAAATCCGGCCACGGTAGTATCACTGAAAACAAAACCCAAAACATTTTTTCCCATGGAAATAAAACAATAAACAGCCTGACAGATCTTGGTAAAAACATATTGGCAAAAAAAACAAATTAAAACTGCAACACAAAAATACGCACAAGGAAAACAAATATGAAACTGCAATTGGTATATCCGTCCTGGCCTAAACTTAAGAAACAAACTGAATTTCATCTCCCCCCCCATGGGCCGGTTGTTTTTGCCGCCACAGTGCCCGAGGATATTGAGCTTACCTTTGTGGATGAAAATGTCCAAAAGTTTCAACTGGATGAAACTGCCGATATGCTGGGGTTGTCCGTGTTGCTCACCTGCCAGCTTCCCCGGGCATTTGAGATTGCCGACCACGCCCGAAAAATGGGAATCCCCGTGCTGTTTGGCGGCATTGCCACCATGCTCCACTCCCAGGAAGTCATGGAACATGCAGATTCAGTCTTCCTAGGAGAATCGGAAGGCCGTATGGAACAGGTGTTTGAGGATTTTAGACACAACCGCCTGCAAAAAGTCTATGACTATATGAATAATTTTCCCCCCATCGAAACGGTCAAAACAGCCCGACGGGATATTTTAAAAAGGGATCTTTACAATTACAGGGGCACCCAGATGCTGGACCTTGTCCACGCATCCAGAGGATGTAAGTTTAATTGTTTTCCCTGCTGCAGCGGATTTCTCGGGGGCAAACAATTTAGACCCCGGCCGGTAAAGCAAGTTATTAAAGAAATGGAATCCATTCCCAACAACCGGCTTTTCATTGTGGACAACTCCCTTGCCTATGACAAGGAGTGGCTGATCGAACTTTTCACTGCCATGAAGCCCTTGAACAAAAAATGGGTTTCCCACCCCTTGATGGATGATGACAAGGTTTTAAAACTGGCCGCCGATGCCGGGTGCTGGTATGTATACCAGGCGGTTGTTGACACCTCAGATGTCATTAAGAACCGAATTGAGCGCCTTCATGACAACGGAATCGGGGTGGAGGGCACCATCCTTCTTGGCACGGATGACCATGATGAAACAGCCATCAGAAAGTTGGTGGATTTTTTGACCCAAATCAAATTGGATATGGCTGAATTCACCATTTTAACCCCCTTTCCCAAGTCTCCCATCCGGGAAAAATTCGAAAAACAGGGGAGAATCCTCAGCAACAAATGGCTGGACTATACCTGTGCCAAGGCCGTGTTCCAACCCAAACTATTGTCCTGTGAAAAGCTGGAGGAACTCTACAACTGGGCATGGGACTCCTTTTATGAGGATAGCGGCCTCCAGACCAAAATGGGAGAATTATTTTTCAAGGTTATCAAACGAGAAATCCTGGACGGAACCTATCGGCGATACAACCCCAGGAAAAAAAGATCTTTTAAGATAAAGGCCGGTCAATGAGCAAAATATTATTAATATCCGCCAACACCTGTACCAGCCCAATTCCGGTTTATCCCCTGGGAATGGCCCTTATTGCGTCTGCCCTGACGGGCCAGGGCCATGAAACAAAACAATTTGACCTGCTGTGTAACCAGGAAACCGGCAACAAAAATGATGCCCTTTGCCGAGAGTTGGAAAAATTTAGTCCTGATTTTGTGGGGATCTCTGTGAGAAATATTGACAATGTGGATTCTTTGGCCACCAAGGAGAATTGGTACCTTGCAGGCTTAAAGGATCTGGTTTCACAAATCAAGGCGGTCTGCCAGGCACCGGTGATCATAGGGGGCCCAGCTGTTTCCATCATGCCTGAAAACATACTTGAATTATCCAAGGCAGACTATGGAGTGGTGGGAGAAGGTGAAATAACCTTTAACCGTCTCATTGACGACCTTATTAAACGAAAAAATCCCCCCAGGATTATCCATCCGGACAAGAACCCAATGGAAGCACCTGATTTTTACTCCCCCCTCTATGACAAATCACTTTTGGACTATTATGTGGACAAAAGCGGTATGGTCAACTACCAGACCAAAAGGGGATGCCCCTACGGGTGTAACTATTGTTCATACCCTTTGATCGAAGGCAAAAAGTTCAGAAAACAGGACCCTGAGTTTGTGGTGGAGAATTTGATCCGCCTGAAAAAACAATTCAATGTAGACACACTGTTTTTCACGGATTCAATATTTAACGACCCCCAGGGGGATTATCTGAAGATTGCCGAACTCATGGTCCAAAAAAACTGCACCATGAAGTGGGCTGCCTATTTCAGACCACAAAAAACCCAAAAATCGGAACTGGAACTATTAAAGGCCTCGGGACTCTATGCCATGGAAGTAGGATCGGATGCAGCCTGTGACACTACCTTAAAAGGGATTAACAAAAATTTTACCTTTGAAGATATTTTGGCCTTTAACCAGGCCTGTTCCAAGGCAGCCATTCCCTGTGCCCATTTTTTCATGTTTGGCGGTCCCGGAGAAACGCCTGAAACCATCACCCAAAGCCTGCAAAACATTGAACAGCTTGAGAAAAGTGTGGTCTTTATCTTTTCCGGGATACGGATCCTTCCCAACACAGGTATTGCTGAAATTGCAAAAGCCCAGGGCGTTTTGGACAAAAACGACACCCTGTTAACCCCCCGATATTATGTATCACCCCTGGTTGACCAGGACAAAATGAACTCCGCCATTGAAACGGCCTTTCACAAAAAAAAGGGCCGGTTTTTTCCGCCGGAAAAAGGAGAAATGCGAATGAAAGCATTACAGGCTTTCGGTTTTAAGGGGCTGCTATGGGATATGATTCTTAATACAAGCCCCAAACGCAAAAGAAAAAGAAGGGTATCATGATATCCCCTAAAATTCTGCTGGTTCATCCATTAGGCTATAGTGCGGCCAAGGCCAAAACCGATGTGTCCAGAATGGCCAATATCATGCCCCCCTTAGGGCTTGCCAGCATTGCCGCCTTTCTGGATCAAGCCGCTATTTCCAACCACATCATTGACTGCTATGCCCACCCGGACTCCGATGATTTGATCCTGGCATATTTAAAAAAAGAGAAACCCGAATTCATTGGATTTTCCTGCACCACCTCCAGTTTCTTTGATGGGATCCGCATAGCAGCGCTTGCCGCCAAACACGATCCAGGCATCAAGGTTGTATTTGGCGGTGTCCATGTTTCAGCTCTCAGGGAGCGCTTGATTCAGCAATATTTGTCCATTGATTATATCGTGGTGGGAGAAGGAGAACAAACCTTAAAAGAACTGCTCACCACACCAACGGCCGATCTTAAAACTGTCAAGGGTCTTGTTTTCCGAACAGATGACAACCAGGCAATATTCACAGGATTCCGAAAAAAAATGCTGGACCTTGATACCCTGCCCTTTCCTGCCTATGAAAAATTATCCGGATACCCCCATGTTTATAAACTGCCAATTTTCAATTATCCCAAAGTACCCAATGCCAGTTGCATCTCCAGCAGGGGCTGTCCCTATTCGTGCTCCTATTGTGACAGATCCGTGTTCAGGAAAAGCTTTCGATACAATTCTGCCGATTATTTGTATGCCCATTTAAAATATTTAAAAGAGCAGTTCAATATCCGACATATTAACTTTTATGATGACCAGTTCACCTTTAACCGTGCCCGGGTAATCGCCTTTGCAAAGCTCATAATTGAAAACGATTTAAAGATCACCTTTAATTGTGCAGCCCGGGCAGAGCACCTTGATTTTGAGCTGTTACAGCTCATGAAAAAAGCCGGCTGCTGGATGATCAGCCTTGGAATTGAAACCGGTGATGAAGATCTCCTGGCACAGCACCGCCAGAACCCGGACCTGGAAATGATGCGGGACAAGATTCTTCTGATTAAAAAGGCGGGTATCCGGGTAAAAGGCCTTTTGATGATGGGACTGCCCGGGGAAACAGAAGCCAGCATCCAAAAAAGCCGGAAATATGTGTATTCACTTCCTCTGGATGATTTCAATCTGGCCAAGTTCACCCCCTTTCCCGGCTCCCCCATCCACAAAGAAATCACGGCAAAGGAAAGTGACCTGGGTGAGTTTGATGAAGATTGGGAAAAAATGGATTGCATGCAATTTCTCTTTATACCAAAGGGAATCACCAAAGAGCGGATGGAAGTTCTCTTTATTGATTTTTACAAATCCCATTTCCAACGAATCCCGGTATTGGCAGGGTATATTGCCATGCTATGGAAATCCCCTGATTCCTGGAAAAGATTCTTAAAAGATT
Organism: Desulfoconvexum algidum; assembly: GCF_055382125.1. Lineage (NCBI taxonomy): Bacteria > Pseudomonadati > Thermodesulfobacteriota > Desulfobacteria > Desulfobacterales > Desulfobacteraceae > Desulfoconvexum > Desulfoconvexum algidum. The sequence goes on from NZ_AP042394.1 coordinate 4,883,406, forward strand.
TGACCGGATTTCTCAGATTTGCCAAGAGTAATAAAAGGATGGCATCAAATGACAAACCCGGCAAATGAGAACCGGGTTGACTAATTTTTAATTGCCACGATTTGATTTGGCCAAAGCAAAATGACCTGATTATCAATTTTTTCTGGACAATATCCATTAATCATTCTATCTTTTTTTCCGCGGCACATAAGCCCTATTATTTTTTGTACTATTCATATTATTTTAAGGAGAATTCTCTTGCTAAAACGATTACCTTTGTTCTGTTCACTCGTCCTTTTTGTCACCCTTGCCATTGGTTGCGGTGGTCCCAAGAAAATAAACAAATCCGATAACAACAGTGCGGCCGGAAATATATCAGTCCTATCATTGCGTGGGGATACAAAGGATATGACCCAGGATCAGATTGTTGAACTTCAGCGTGTGGGTGTCTGGATGGATAAGGATATCATCAAACAATTGAACAGAAGCGGATATAAGGCAAACCTGATCAAGTCCCGGCAGGATTTTAAAGGCCCCGGTCATCTGATGATCATCGACGTGGCCAAATTTAATCCCGGCAACAGAGCCGCAAGAACGTTTGTCGGCTTTGGCGCAGGCGGGTCCTCATTGGACCTGCATTACAAGTTGCTGGACAGCGCCGGCACTGTCCTTAGTACCTGGGATGACGGCGTTGGATCAAGTAAGGGAGGCACTTATTGTGCCCAGACCCTTAACCGTAATGCCATCACCCAACTCAACTCAATTTTGAATAAATAATATAGGCACACCCGCGGTCAAAGAGAGCTTCAGCAGGTTAAAGCTCTCTTTGGCCTCGATCAGGATGCTGCTGCTATCTCCAAAAATCAAAAAAAATGAATCCTTTTAGCGGTATACATAGGGCAGCCTTAAAAAAAGAATGGAATAAACATTCGGGAGCGTTTCATATAGTCGGAGTAAGCAGGACCGAAATAGGTACAATTTTCCGTTTCTTCAATCTTGGCTGTGGCCAGCAGGCAGGCACAGACAACGAAAACCAGGCCACCACCAAAAGGGGATATATGTTTTAAAAATGTTCCCCAGGCCAAAAAAAGCAATGAGCTGTACATGGGATGCCGGATGTATTTATATGTCCCGGTTACCACCAACCTGGTTGTGTTTTCAAAAGCGAAATTCTCTGCCTGGGCGTTTGCTCTTCTCGAACCCCCTTTTGTTTTTAACTGGTAAAGCCCTTGAAAGACAAGTGCCGCTGAAACACTCAAAAAACACCAAGAGAGCAACTGAAGATAGGATAATGGATCATAAAACCAAAAGGGCAGGTTCAAACAAACAAGCGTTAAAATCCCTTCGAACGCAAAAAAACGATAAAATCCATGGGACCGCACATTTTTTAGAGGGTTTTTGGACACGATCATAAAAAAAAGTGTTCCAAATACAAACAAAGCAATGCGGTTCGCAATTATGACTTCCAAAATTATCTTCCTCAAATAGTTTAACAAAAGAATAGGAGCCTATCCCTTTCGAGAATCCCAGTCAATTGTTTAATTTTCCCCCTTGTGAAGGGCTTAAAATTTTCGTATCATGCGCCGCTAATGAAAATTTGCTACACAATTTAGGAGGCGAGACTAAGGGTCTGCTTTATACTAAAGGCAGGCATGTGCCATATTAATGATGCGTCAAACAAGCAAAGCAGTTATAACGGGGATGGGATGTTTATCTGGTGCAGGGGATACCCTCCAAGACAATATGACATCCTTATTTAATGCGGTTCGTAATTTTGCTGCTCCCCAACGGTTTTCCACGGACCATGTCCATCCATATCCGGTTTTTGAAGTTCAAAAAAAAAGGGGCGACCCAAACCGGCCTGTGGATCCTCTGTTGAGTCGTACCTGTTCCCTGATGCTTGCCGCAGCTCAAGAGGCTATATCCCAGTCCGGTCTCGGTGAAAATCATTTTCTCAACAAACGAATCGGGATCTGTATCGGAACCTCGGTGGGCAGCACCCCCAATGCCATTGATTTTTACGATAACTTTAGATCTCTGCGGTCTCCTGAATTAGGACCGGTACACCGTTTTCTTTCCAGCAACCCAGCGGCCTGCCTGGCGCGGGAATATGGAACAAACGGGCCGGTTCAGACCGTTGTGAACACCTGTTCTTCAGGAACAGATGCCATTGGAATTGCATCTTCATGGATTTCCCAGGACCTGTGCGACATTGTTCTTGCCGGTGGTGCAGATGAGCTTTCCAAGGTTTCCTATAATGGGTTTGCCTCTCTGATGATCCTGGACCCTGAATGTTCGAAGCCCTTTGACAAAAACCGGGCTGGCCTGAATCTGGGCGAGGGAGCAGGAATAATGGTCCTGGAATCAGTCAATATGGCAAAAAAAAATGGTCACAGGGTTCTCGGGAAAATACTAGGTTATGGTTCAGCATGTGACGGATATCATCTTGTCTCTCCCCACCCCGACGGACGTGGCCTTAAAACGGCCATTGATCAGGCATTGGGGTTTAGCAAGACGAACAAACAAGAGATTTGCTTTGTCAATGCCCACGGTACCGGCACCCTGGAAAATGACAGGGTGGAAAGCATTGTGTTGGCAAGAGCACTTGCAGGGATCCCTTTTTTTTCAACAAAGGGATGTACCGGTCACACCCTTGGAGCGGCCGGGGCCATTGAGGCTATTTATACCCTTGCCTGTCTCAACAAACAACAAATTCCCCCAAGTGTCGGATTTGCAACACCTGCCCTGGATATGCCTGCCTCCCCAGTTTCTGAGACCCTGGCAATAAACGGATCCATTGGGATTTCCCAATCCCTGGCCTTTGGGGGAAACAATTCTGTTTTGGTCATTGAAGGAAGGCAAGATTAAATGGATATTCAGGTGCGGGGCATCGGTCCTTTGGGGGGATTTGGAGCGGGAATCTGCCAATTGGAAAGACGCATTGATGGTCGCTGTGATATCACGCCTGAAATGCTAACCATTGAAAAAAATAAACAATTGATGACCCTTGCCTGTTTTAAGGCAGACACCTCACGACTCATTGAATTTATCTCCCCTAAAAAGCTTCGGCGGATAGACCATCTATCTCGTATGGCCCTGCTTGGAGCAGGGTTAGCAATTGCAGATGCCAAGCTTTCCCCCAAAGAACTTGAAGAGACCGGCATTATTCTTGCCACAGGATATGGTGCTTTGGAAACCGGTTTTTCTTTTTTGTCTTCCTTTCTCGACAAGGGGGATCAATTGAGCAAACCGACTCTTTTTTCCAATTCCGTTCACAATGCTGCGGCTGCCTATATTTCCATTTCTTTTGGTATCAAAGGGCCCAGCCTTTCTGTGAGCCAGTTTGATCTGTCGTTTTCATCGGCATTGTTGACCGCCATGCTCTGGATAGAAGAAGGGCGGACGAAATCGGTTCTGGTGGGAGGGGTTGACGAATACTGCGATGTTCTGGGATATGCTGCCGCAAATTTGTATGCCGCCAAGAACACTCAACCGCCTACCCTGGGCGAAGGCGGGTGCTTTTTTGTGCTGTCCAAGTCAAGCGTCTGTAATGAAACAGGATATGCCCAACTTGCCAAAGTGGATATTTTTGATCAAAACAAAACTCCCTTTTTTGCAAAGAACCGGCTTGTGATCATGGGACGCCCTGGATATGGCGCCGGCAATGACATGGCCTTAGATCCTTCATATATCTGCCAGGACACATTATATGGAACTTTCCCTTCTGCTGCTGCCCTTGATATGGGAACCGCCTGTCTTGGGCTTAAAAAGAAAACACTTTTCAATAAAATGACACAACAATCCTGCGGGAAACAAAATTTCGATCCCAATACCATTTTGTGTATAACACCCGGGAATTCCCTTTCGGGAAAAATTACCCTGAAATCAAATAAGAATGAGTTACAATTGCCATGAAAAAGAAAAATGTACCCCAGGACCCGGGGATCATAGAAAATTACGGACATGAGCTTTGCTATGCTGTGGACAATGAGGGAAAATATACCCTTGTCCCAAGTATCGGCTGGGAGCCAAAAAACATTGCCAACAAACAGGCCTGGCAAGTTATAGACCAGGAGATTGAACTGGCCCTTGGCGAAATAAACAAAGGCCATAAAAGCCCCATAGCCTATTATATGGCAAAGCACCAAATGGATATCGGACTGCTTGCCAATTACATGGGACTCTATCGCTGGCAGGTAAAACGACATTTAAAACCTGCTGTCTTCAAACGGTTAAAGGAAAAAACCCTTAAGGCCTATGCAGATCTTTTTGATCTTTGTGTTTCCGACCTTGGATCTGCCCTACCCCATAACAGTCAATCAACAGGTAAATAGGCTTAATGAAACTTGATTTTGTACATACCCAGTCTGCCCATTGTGAATGCGGCGTTACGGCAAACCTGATCAACCATGAATTTAAGAATACCGGTCAGACCCTTTCAGAGGCAATGACCTTTGGCCTTGGCCAGGGGATATTTTTTGGATATCTGCCCTTCATCAAGGTGAACAAACTGCCCTTGACAACCTTTCGTTGTCCTGTGGGCAACATTTTTAAAGGGGTGACCAAATCCCTTGGGATGTCGGTCAAATGGCAAAAATTTTCCAATGCAGCAAAGGCCATGGATGCCCTTGACCGGGAACTTGAAAAGGGTAATCCAGTTGGGTGCAGAACCGGCGGTTATTGGCTTCCTTATTTTCCGCCTTCCCTGCGGTTTCATTTTAATATGCACAATATAGTTGTCATTGGCAAACAGGGGAACAATTACCTGATCAGCGATCCTGTTTTCCCCGCCATGGTGGAGTGTCCGGCAAAGGATCTTGCCATTGCCCGTTTTGCAAAGGGAGCCTTGGCCCCTAAGGGCAGCATGTATCAAATCACAAAGGTTCCGGATCATCTGCAACTTGAGCCAGCTATAATTAATAGTATAAAAGGCGCGGCAAAAGCCATGGTAAAAACCCCGATTCCCTTTCTGGGTGCCCGGGGCATACGCTTTTTAGCAAACCGACTGGAGAACTGGCCCAAAAAATTTGATCATACCACCACCATCCTCCTTCTAGGCCAACTGATCCGGATGCAAGAAGAAATCGGCACCGGCGGCGGCGGTTTTCGGTTTATGTACTCCGCCTTTCTCCAGGAGGCAGCCCCCATTCTGGGTGACAAGAGGTTACTTGCGGTGTCCGAACAATTAACAGCCTCGGGAGATACCTGGCGGCGATTTGCCGTAAAGGCGGCAAAAAATTGCAAAGGCCGAGCAAAGGCCGAGGATTCTTTCCAGGCCATGAAAGAGACCTTATACACCTGTGCCGACATTGAAACCCAAGCCTTTAAGGAGCTGATTGACATTGTCCGCTGATCATTCCATACCGGTTCTTGAGGTGAATGGCCTTGGTAAGCGCTATAAAGGCGCCAGAACCCCTGCGGTCAACAACCTGGATTTTACCGTGGAAAAAGGAGAAATCTTCGGATTTCTCGGCCCCAATGGCGCAGGTAAAACCACAACGATTTCTATCATGTCTACTCTGATGAAACCCAGCAGGGGACAGGTTAAAATCTGCGGCATCGATATTCAAAAAAAACCGGTTGAGGCCAGAAAACACATTAGCCTGGTGCCACAAGAAATTGCCCTTTACCATGAGCTTACCGGAAAAGAAAACCTGAAATATTTCGGTGCCATGTATGGCCTTGATAAAAAAACACTGGCGCAAAAAATATCCACGGCATTGGAAACATTTGATATTAAAGCATATGAAAACCAGCGCATCAGCCGCTGCTCCGGTGGTATCAAACGCCGCTTCAACCTTGCCTGCGGCATTCTTCATGACCCTGCTCTTATTTTTTTGGATGAGCCCACCGTGGGCATGGATGTCCATTCAAGAAACACCTTGCTTGCGCAGATCCGGTCCCTGAGCGATAGGGGCAGCACCATCGTTTACACCACCCATTATATGGAAGAGGCCCAAAACATATGTTCCAGGGTATTGATTATGAACAAGGGGATCTGCCTTGCCGAAGGATCTCCTGCCAATCTTGTTCAAAAAGAACCTTCCTGCCGCAATCTTGGAGATTTATTTTTGTCCATCACCGGAAAGCGGCTTGGTGATTGATATGAGAAAATTACTGACCGCATTTCAAAAAGAACTGATTCTGCTGCTGCGTGACCGCACAGGGATTGCACTGTTATTTCTCATGCCGTCTGTTCTGGTGCTGATCATCTGCCTGGTCCAGGAAAAAGTGTTGAATCCAACCACCCAGTTATTGATCCTGGACAATGACAAGGGGGTTATCGGCCAGTTTATATCCAAGGGGGCCTCCAAATCCGAAAACATCAAGGTCGTTATGGCCTCTGATCTGGGAATTATCACCGGGGCCCAAGCAAAACAGGCTGTCAACAGGGGCGAGTTCCAATTTAGTATTGTTATCCCCCAGGGATGCTCGGCATTTTCCATCCAAAAAGCCCGTCAATTTATTGACCTTGCCACCGGCAGAGACAATCTTAACACGCCACCAAAAGAAAACGGGCCGGCCAAGGACAGCCAGCTCGAAAATACGCCTGACAAGGGGCCTGAAAAATCCATCATTCTCTATTTTGACCCTTCTGTGCAGGGGGGATTTCGGGCAGCAGTTTTAACGGCGGTATCAAAGGTGCTGTTGTGCATGGAATACCAGATCAAATTAGAACATGTGCTCTCTCTTCTATCTCCAGGTCAGAACAATAGCGCAAAAAAGACAAAGATAGAGGACAACTCGCCCTGGTTTGATATTTCAGAAATATGGGCAACGGAATTTGGCTTTATTACCATGCCCACATCGGTACAGCAGAATGTTCCGGCCTGGGCCTTGTTCGGGATCTTTTTTATCTGTGTTCCCCTGTCAGGTTCCCTGATCAAAGAACGGGACAATAAAATCCTTGACCGCTTAAATACCATGCCGGTTTCCAGCGGTATCCTGATGACCGGAAAAATCTTAGCCTACCTCCTTGTATGCCTGGTTCAATTTTTCATGATTTTTCTCATTGGAAAATTTGTACTCCCCTCAATGGGTCTTCCGGCTTTTTCAATGGGCAATCAGCTGCCGGCTGTGACCCTCATTGTCCTGGCTACGGCCATGGCCGCCACAGGCTATGGTATCTTGCTGGGAAGTGTGGCCAGAACCTTTGAACAGGCCATCGTTCTAGGACCCACATCCATTGTGATTGCAGCCGCCCTTGGGGGGGTCATGGTGCCGGTATATCTGATGCCTGAACCCATGCAGGTGATAAGCAATATCTCGCCCCTTGCCTGGGCCCTGGATGGATTTTACGATATTTTTTTGCGGGGAAAACAATTTGAAGCGGTTGTACCGAATGCGGCCTGCCTTTTTGGCTTTTCCGCCATTACCATAGCCATTGCACAGGGTGTGATGAAATTTAAAAAATAAGGAAGATACAAACGGATGCTGGAAAAAGGACTGCTGGAAAAAGAACTGCTGAATGCCATTGTTGATATCTGTGATATCCGGGAAGATATTCCCGAGAACCTATCTTTTGAAACCCCACTTATCGGGCCGGACTCCATTCTGGGACTGGATTCTTTGGATGCTGTAGAAATAGTTGTCATGATCCAGGATAAATACGGTATCCGGCTCCAGGGTCAGGATCAGGGCCGCCAGATTTTGTCATCTCTCAGGTCTCTGGCAGATTTTATCCGATCAAAAAAAACGCCAAGTATTTGATACCCGCCATCCTATCCTGATAAAAAACTTCGCCCTTCTTGTTCTAAATTATATTTTGCCAATGGGTGTTTGAGGAGATAAATATTCCCCAAACACCCATTTTATAGGATCACCTAAGATCACCGTTAAAAATTGTCTTTTGGCCTAGGTTTTGTACCGAAAAAACCGTTTAATTTATACCACTGTCAGCAGCATGAAACAGTGGGAAAATCGTCCGCTTTCCGGAATAAAGCACAAAATTTTCTCACCGGGTGTTAATCTGCCTGATTTAAACAATTCTTCCATAATAATATAAATGGATGCCGACCCTGTGTTGCCGGTATAGGGAAGATTGGTGAACCATTTGTCATAGGGTATCTCAAACCCAATTTCCTTCATGACATCATAAAATTTTGCCCTAAAATAATGGGATGAATAGTGGGGCAGATACCAGTCGATATCTTCGGGTGTTATCCCCCGTTTTTTGGCCACCTGTCCAAGGGTTCTCCCCATGGTTTTTACAATCTGACTTCCAAGAAGTTTGGTGTCCTGTTTTACAGCCAGCAAGTTTTGCTTTGCTGCATCAACACTGGAAGAAGCCTCCCTCCACCCAAAAATAGAGCCATCCTCGTTTTGTTTGCCACCGGCATACATACAGGTGGGCAATTCCCCTGCAAAGGAAAGAGAATCGATCCATTCGATTTTTAAAGAAATACCATCTGCATTAGGGATCTTGGAAACAAATGCCGCACCTGAACCATCAGACAGCATCCAGCGAAGAAAATCCGCATTAAATGCCAGAATCGGTTGATTTTGAATGTCGGCATTGGGGTCTACGGCCGGGGTAAAAAAATTGGCCCGCATGAAAGAAGAGGAAAGTTCAGACCCTGTACTAACGGCATTGGCAGAGGCACCGCTTGCAACAGACATGTAGGCATATTTAAGAGCGGACATACCGGCCAGACAAATACCCGCCGTTGACACGGCCTCACAGGGGTTAATTCCGAGCTCTCCAAGCACCATCATGGCATGGCCCGGCATTATCAGGTCAGGGCTTGTGGTTCCACAGCAAAGTGCCTGGATCTCATCCAAGCCGAATCCATCATAGGGCATCAGCCGTTTAACCGCTTCGGCGGTCAGCTGAGCATTGGTGTGGGTAAAATTGCCCGTCAAAGGGTCAATGGCATAGTACCGTTTTTCAATCTTATTATTGGCAAGCATTCTTTCCTTGGTCAAAGAGGGGATATCCTTTATTTTACCAAGCACCGTCTCTATTTGATCATTGGTAACAGGGGCATTGGGAAGAAAGCTTGAAAGGTCTGTAATATAAGCATTCTGGGTCATTAATTCTTTCCTTTGATTACGATTGTTTTGCAATTAATTTTGGGTAATATGGCTGTGGAATTTTTTAAAAAGTCCGGCATACAGGGTATAAAACTCTTCTTTTTCAAGTGCTGTCCGTGTCACAGCATTTGAGAATGTATAATAGGCCAGATCAAAAATCTCAATCTCATCTTTCATGCGCTGATACAAGGGAGTTCCGGGGATGGGCGTCAAAATTGAGGGAACAGGCAATTGGATTTCATGGGTGTCAATAAAGTCTTCCAGGGCTTTAAAATCAGACCGGCCATAATCCGGGGAGACAATGAAATCACCGATAACCTTAAGCCCAGTTTTTTTTAGGTGCTTGAGGGCCTTAATATTTGTTTCGACACTGCTTTTTTTATTAAATTGATTTAACCGCTGGTTGTCTATTTCTTCAAATCCAATAACAACAGCCGCAAGGCCTGCCTTCTGCCACAAGTCGATTACATCCGGGTGATTTACAACCGTGTCGGCTCTCACATCGACCACAATTTGTTTTTTCACTCCCGATGCAATGATGGCAGCGGCAAATTTCCTGGCAAAGGAAATATTTCCAAAGGTATTGGCATCAACACAACGGATCAAAGATACGGTATTCAGGCGTTTCATGCAGTCAATGGACGCTTCAATGGAATGGGTCAGGTAGCGCCCCCCTGTAATGGTCGGAATAGAGCAAAATGCGCAGGAATGAACGCAACCAAATGCAGTGACCACAAAACCTGCTTTTCCTATACCGCCCATCACATAGGTATCCCGATAGTCTTCCACAAGGTCATACCGGGGGGGATGTTCGTCCACCAGATCTTCAATGGTATATTGCCTGGGGATTAAGTTAAGACGAGTGCCGGGGCAGGTTTTGGCTATCCCCGGAATCCGGACCTGCTGCGAGGTATCAATGGCAGTGACAAGATCTCTAAAGCTTTTTTTTGCCAAACCGCAGACAACGTAATCAATGCCTTTCACATTAAAATAATCAGGATCACAGGAGGCGTGGTGACCACCGGCTACAATTACCGGAGCATCCTGCTTCGTCTCTTTTTTTATCTGTTGGGCAATGGCAATAAGGGCATCTGCTTCACAGGTGACACAAGTAATACCCACAAGATCGGGCGCAAATCGGTTTATGGTTTCCATGAGGGCAGATGCAGGCTCAACTTTGAGATCCAGTATGGCCACATCATGGTCATACAGGTTGCCGGCAAGGACTTCAAGTGCCAGGGGCTCGCCTTTAAAAATGGCTTTTATGGAAGTGATTCCATATTGCTCTTCGGGAATACTTCTCCCTAAATTGGGCGGATTTATTAATAATATTTTCATACGCCATCCCCCTTTTTCATTATGGACAAACTGTTGGGCCTATGAAAAAATAAATTTTCTTTCGATACCCTGGCCGATTTCAATAACCATTGGGGCAGTTCAATTGATCCGTGGGAACCTTGTCTTTGGATTGGTGCTTTTTTCATCCGGGATATTTCCTAATCGTATTTATGTGGTGGCAAAAAAGTTAATATAAAACAATTTGTTTAAATTAATTCAAGTTTTAATTTATTTTATTCATTATTCGCTGGACATGATTTCCTCTACTTTAGATGGAATCACTGCTGTCGATATTTCCGACAAGGCTATCAACAGACCCAAATAACCAGTGTCTTAATAATGGAATAAACCGGCATGGCCCTATCCTATGCCTTTGCCTTTCTTGTGGCCAGGTACACATTGGCGACAAAAATCAAAAAGGCCCCGATCCATCCGGACAGGGATAAGGAAGGATCCATGGCAATGAAAGGACCTAACATGGCTGCCAGTAAAATCCGGGTGGAAGAGATGATCCCCCCTTCAAGGGCTGAGACATACTTGAATCCGACGGTCAAAAGATATTGACCGGCAATGGCAACGGCGGAGCACCAAAAAAGATAGTTTAATTCCTCAATAGTGAGGATGCGCATCTGGTTGTAAAAAAGGCAAAACACGATCACCGTACCCACACCAAACATGAAAAAAAGTGTGGTATGGGTATCATGGACCTGACGAGACAGGTTCAGATACATGATGGCAACGGCCGCGCTGACACCGGAACCGATGCCCCACAAAGAATTATAATCAAAGGCCATCTTGCCAGGGGCCAATATAAGCCACACCCCGGCAAAGGCTATTATCACAATGAAAATTGCCACAGGGTCCCGTTGGGTCTTGAAAAATATCCATGAAAAAATGGCAATAAACAAGGGATAGGTCATGTTTAAAATATTGGCCTGGGCAACCGAGGTCAGTTCAACCCCCTTAAAAAAGCAATAGACAGCCAGGCAATTGCCAAGGGCACGGCCGATGAGCAGGCGTTTTTTGACAATCTTGATTTTATGTCCCCCTATTCCCATGACCAGGAGAACCGTGGCGAACCCGATAATGAAACGGGCAAAGGTGAACAGGGAAGAATCAATTTTAAGCCCGGCCATGCTGGACCATTTGATGATAACCGTGGCCAGGTAAAAGCAGAAAGCTGACCCGAACACTGCCAGACATCCCATGATTGTTTTGGTGTCCATTGGGTTTATTTTTTAAAAATTAAGGGTTTGGGTAAATTTAAGTTTGTTAATCATTCTTGAAATTGATACCTTTTGATGATACTTCAATCCCTTGCGGAAATAATTTTGTAAAGAACATATAAAATGAAAAAAGACAATAAAAACTTTCAAATCCAGATTATCCCCCTGAGGGATGAAATCGATGCCATAGATGCCAACATTCTATCTCTGCTTGCCCGGCGCCAGGCCCAGGTGGAAAAGGTGGTGGCCCTGAAAAAAGTCCACAGCATCCCCGTATACCACCCGGCAAGGGAGGAAGATCTGATCTCCAGACTCAGGCTTCAATCACAAAACCATGGAATGGATCCTGATTTCATGGAAGATCTTTACCGGGTAATCCTCCGTCAGTCCCGGGTAAACCAGACCCAGAAGATGGAAGTAAAAGGGGTTCTCCCAGATGCCAAAGTCCTTGTCATTGGGGGAGAAGGCCAGATGGGAGGCCTGTTTGCAAGTCTGTTTATTAAATCAGGATACGAGGTAAAAATTCTAGCAGAACACAACTGGGATCATGCCCGTGACCTTTGCAAAGACATTGATCTGGCACTGGTCTGTGTCCCCATTGAACGAACAGTCCAGGTCATTGAAAGAATCAGCCCCTTTCTACCGTCCAAGGCCCTTCTGGCAGATCTGACCTCCATAAAAAAAGAACCGGTTGCCCGGATGCTGTCGGCCCACAAAGGACCTGTATTGGGGGTTCATCCCCTGTTCGGCCCCACCATGAGCTGTCTTGACAAACAGATCATCGTGGTCACCCCGGGAAGGGACCCAGCTGCCAGTAAGTGGTTTACAGAGCAATTGGGCCTGTGGGGAGCGGTGATTGTCGAATCCACCCCCGAGGAGCATGATGAAATCATGGAAATTGTCCAGGCATTGCGCCATTTTGCCACCTTCTGCTTTGGTGACTTTCTCTGCCACCGCAAGGCAAAACTGTCACGAACCCTGGAATTTTCAAGCCCCATTTACCGCCTGGAGCTGGGTATGGTGGGCCGGCTTTTTGCCCAGGACCCTGCCTTGTATGCTGAAATTATATTTGCCACCAAGGAGCGGCGGTCCCTGTTAAAGAAATTTATTCTCTCCCTTAGCCGCCATGTGGAAATGCTGGAAACAAACAACAAGCAGTTGTTTGTTGACCAGTTTGCCCATGTGGCCCAGTGGTTCGGCCCCTTCAGTGATCAGGCCATGCGGGAGAGCACCTTTCTCATTGACAAGCTCATCGAACGGTTTTGACAAACCTGGTTCTGATAGAACCGGGATTTAATACCCCTCTTTTTTCCCTGTCGGGTCATTTCAATTTTCTTGACCATATTGTTTTAATTTATTCAGCAGGGTTTTTCGGGTGATTCCCAGGCGCCGGGCTGTTTCGCTCTTGTTCCCGCCAGCGGATTCCAGGGTGGATAAGATAGCACTTTCCTCTACCTTTGACAGGGAAATATTTTCAAGACCCGCGCCCAAAATTGGTTCTTTGGAATCCTCGGCAATAATAAAGGAAAGATCTTCTTTGCAGATATAATCGGACCGGGACAGCACCACCCCCCGTTCAACTGCATTCATCAACTCCCGGACATTGCCCGGCCAGGAATATCGAATCATGGCGTCCATGGCATCGGCGGAAAACCCCTGGATATCGCGTTTATTTTTCCGGGAAAACCGGGTTAAAAAATGCAGAGCCAGTTCCGGGATATCCTCGGGCCGCTTCCCCAGGGGCGGAATATCAATACTAACCACATTAAGCCGATAATAGAGATCCTGCCGGAATGTCCTATTGGCTGCCATTGTCTTCAGGTCCCGGTTGGTGGCGGCAATGATCCGGACATCTACTCGGATGTTCTGGTCACCGCCCACGGGGGTGAATTCCTTTTCCTGGATCACCCGCAATAATTTGGCCTGCATGGCCAGGCTCATCTCCCCGATTTCATCCAAAAGGATACTCCCCCGATCTGCCAGGAGAAATTTGCCCTTTCTTCGCCTGTCGGCCCCGGTAAACGCCCCTCGTTCATGGCCGAACAATTCCGATTCCAAAAGGGTTTCCGTGATGGCGGCGCAATTGATTCGGATAAAGGGTTGGTCCTTTCGGGGGCTGTTATAATGAAGCGCTGAGGAGACCAACTCCTTTCCGGTTCCAGATTCCCCTGTGACCAATACATTGGCGTCGGTGGGTGCCACCATGTGAATGGTATCCAAAAGAGCTGCCATGGCGGGGCTCTTGCCCAGGATATCATGGGCAAAAGCCGCCTGCTTCAGCCTGTTTTTCAAAGATTTATTTTCTGTTTTCAAAAATATTCTCTCAAGAACTCTATCAACGGTGAGTTTGAGCTTGTCAAAATCAAGGGGTTTGGTCAGATAGTCATAGGCCCCTATTTTCAGGGCCTTGACCGCCGTGTCCACCGAGGAATAGGCCGTCATGATGATCACGGGCAGAGAAGGATTATACCCATGGATCAGTTGCAAGGCCTCCATGCCCGACATCTTTACCATCTTCATATCCAAAAGCACCATATCAAAGGCCTCAGCCCTGACCATCTCCACCCCCACATCCCCGTCACCCGCCAGAAAAACCTGGTACCCCCAATCGGTCATCAGGGTTTTGAGCATCCTTGCATGGGCGGCATCATCATCCACCACCAGTATTTTATTTTTGGTCATATGGTTCCTCTTCCTTCGGGCTTTCCTGGACAATACGAGGCAACCGGATCATAAACCGGCTACCCTTTTTCCTGTCACTTTCCACCCGGATATCTCCTTTAAGGTTTTCAACAATTCTGTGAACAATGGAAAGGCCCAGACCCGTCCCTTCTGGCCGGGTGGTAAAATAGGGATCAAACACCTCATCCAAATGTTCTTTGTCAATGCCAGCCCCATTGTCGGTCACATGGATTTCAAGACCATTGCCATCGGGTAAGGCCAATAGATCCACCGTAAGCTTCCCCCCCACTTCCATGGCATTGATGGCATTCATATATAAATTGAGCAGAATCTGGTTCATCCGGTCCGGATCTGTCCGAAAACTTGTCTTGTCGGTCTGGATATTAACAATGGCCTCAATGGATTTTTTGTCCAGGTCATGGCGGACCAGTTTCAGGGAGTGGGAGATCAAATCATCCACCTGGACCACCCTGTTCTCCACGGCCATGGGTTTGGCAAATTCCAACAGCTGGGTAATGGACCGATTGATGCGCTCCACCTCCTGAACCATTATCTGTGCAGTCTCCCTGTCCTGGGAATTGTTCGCATACCGTTTACCAAAATAGGTGGCAAACCCTTTAATGGAACTTAAGGGGTTTCTGATCTCGTGGGCTACACCCCCGGCAAGTTTACCAATAGCCGCAAGATGGCGGGTGGTTTCCACCTCTTTTTTCAATTCCCTCAGCTGAGTCATATCCCGGAACAAAAACAAAAACCCCAAAACATGCTCCTCATCGTCCAAAATAGGCGAGGCCGTCATATCCAGCCGCAGTTCTCCAGGGGTTCCCGCCCTGGAGGTTCCCTTCCGGAGGGTCACTTCCCGGGAAACTGGTTTCCCCAGGGTCTCCATCTCAGCGACCAGTTGAATCATCTGTGGAAAGGGTTTTTCTGGCACCTGTCCAAAAATTTCTTTGGCCGCCCTGTTCATGGAAGTGATCCTGTGGCCCTGATCAATGGCCACCAGACCTGCTGGCATATTCTGGACCACATTATCGGAAAATGCCTGGACGCTGGTCAAGGACGCCTTGGCAGATCGATAGGCCTGGAAAGAAAAGAGACCGATCATGCCAATGCACCCGACCAGAAAAAAAAGGAATCCCCGGCCAATGGTCTGCTTTCGCAAATGCGCCTGGGCCCGGCTGGCCCGGGCCATGGAAAGGCCTGCAAATATATAATGCTCGGTCATCCCGGAAAAATTGGGTTCAACGCAGGGCTTTTCCGGGCAATCCATTGGGGAATCCCCATCCCCTCGTACCTCCAAAGGCGCCCCCCCATATTTCCCAGGTTTCCCCTCCCTGTATCCTCGTCCCATACCGTGCATGGGTTTATGCCTATTCCGGAATCCAATGGTCAGGGGGGTAAACCGCTTAAACACCTCAAAAACCGGGCGATCCTCGATCTGTCGGGTCCGATGGGCGACCAGAAGGGTGTCCCCCTGAACAGCCGTGATATCCGGCATGGCATCAAAGATCTTGCCCACCTGGGTGGCATCGCTGTGGGCCAGGATTTCTCCGGACCTTGAAGTGATCATGATATAATCAATATCCGGCTGAATAGCCGTTTCCAGCAGCATGGACTGAATTCTCTTAGCCCCCCACTGCATGGTCAGCATCCCGGTCCGGGTTCCGGCCTCAAAGGTTCTGATCAGAGAAATCCCCTTAATCAATAACCGATCCTTTATATACTCCTTTTGTCTTTCCATGCGATCCAGGGTCATAAAGGCAAAAATGGGCAATAGCACCACCAAAACCCCTGCCATCATAAACGGAGAAATAAAAGAGGTATTTTTTTTATTAAATAGTTTCATAACGGTTATCTTCTTTGCAAAAACGATACCATTTCCTATTTGCTTAAAAATCAGTGGGTTTCAGCGTTCACCCCAGACGAGCTGTATAAATTATACTCACTTTTATACCCGGTATCGGGTAAAAAGTATACAAAACATATGATTCTAATTGTACCTTCCAAGATTGGTTGTGCAAGAAAAAAGAATATGACCACCCCATAGAAGATGACTGGAGCTGATTTATCAAGTGGGCCTTGAACCCGAATATCAGTTGGGGGGAGACTCAGAACAGAACAGACTTACGATACAGGCTACCAGGAATGCCCCTGCAAGGCAGGCCAGGACGAACACCCCGGCAAAGCGCCACCCCAAATATCCCACCAATACCGGCAGGAGAACCGGTTTGATTGAACGGCAACCTATGAAATTAGCAAGGTGGAAGTTGGTGGTGCCTTTTTCCTTCATGCTTTTGAACAGGGGATACCAGGCATAAACAGGGCCCATGGATAAAATACCCGCCAAAGAGGATATGAACAGGCCTTTGATACCTGAACTCTTCCCTAAAAATTGTGTCACTGTTTTAGGGGATAAAAATCGGTTCAGCGCCACCATCATAATAAGACAGAGGCATATGGGCAGAGCAAGATGCCTGAAGATGGAACAGCTTTTGTCAAATGCCTTTTCAGTGTTCTCAGGGGCAAGCAGAAGGCCTATACCATAGAGGCATACAACGCCCAGGGGAAACAGCCACGGCCTTATCATGGCCATCATCCGCTGAAAAATAAACCGTTTTTTTTGATTCATATCCAACCTCCTGCAAACATGGAAATCACACAAGAGACGATTAGGGCCATTATAAATCCGGCAATATTGCGGACCAGGGCAAACCCTGTGCCCAGGGCCTTGGCCTCTGCGGGCAACTGAATCAACCCGACATTGACCCAGGTCAGCATCAATGCCATGATCCCGGAAATCCCCACCCCCATACTAAAAAGACTTTTAGCGATGACATAACTGTTGACCGGATTTCCGGTCAGGACACTTCCCATGCAGGCCCCCCAGAATGAATCCTGAAGAACAGTCCCGGAAAACAGGGAAACAAGCTTTTGTTCAGAAATAAACCCCTGAAACAGCCCCAGGAGAAGAACCACTCCCGTGACCATGGGTAAGAATGCCCTGAACTGGCGCAACCCCATATCCATGGCTACCCTCCATTGATCTTGGGATGAGGGTGTTTCAGACTGGGGATCATGGTTGTTTTGACGGGTGTCCAGAGCATCCATATAATTTTTGACGCTCTCGCCTACCTTGCCTGAGACCTGGGTGACGATCTTAATGCCCTGATCCGCAAATCCACTGACAATAAATGGAGAGATATGGCCAACCAGAATGACCTGGGCGCCCTTATCCATGACCAGGGACAGGGCCCGCACACCAGCTCCAGCCCCTGATGACTGGGATGGCGCATCTATGGCTTCAAAGGACATATCGTAGGTTTCGATGATCAGCAAATACGCTGCTGTTCCTATCTTGTTGGCCACGTAGCCTTCGAGGGTCGGTTCGGTGCTTGGGACTGCTATTTTCATAAAATATCAGGGCTCAACTTTTGTGTATATATTCAAAAAAAACGATGTTGATCCTCTCCCAAAAAAAATGGAGAGCGAGTTAAGCCAATATAACATGAAAACTGGCGGATGAAATATAACAAATATTTTTCTGCGGATATCTTTTACTCCTGAGCCTTTATAGAGCATGACTATTCATGGCTTTGAAAAAAACAGGACTGAAAAAAAATAATTGTTGGGACCTCAAAAAGTTTAAATATTCCTCTTGACCTTGCCTTTCCGAACCTTTATTGTATCTTCCGTTTGTGCATTCGTTGTTGCTGAAGTTGATTTTCTTGCTGCTGCCTGAGCTGTTAATTCTGGTATTCTGATTGTTGTTGATCTTGATCCTGATCCTGATGTTCTGAATGATGCTGACAAATTTGGGCTGGGCAGCTTTTAGCTGCCTGGCCCTTTCTTCTTTTTTTATTATTGTTGACTGAAATTCCAGGTCAAAAAAGCATCTGCCTGGGTATGGAGATACCTGGGTATGGAGATACCTGGGAACTTGAAAATAGAATAAGTCATCCTTATATTAGATTTATCAGTTAGAACATGGATAGCTCTAAAAAACTGTTGAGGAATCTATAATGCTAAATAAAATTATAAGTCATACCCTCCCTTATTTTCCCCAGAAATTCATCTGGCAATTTTCAAAAACCTATATCGCCGGAGAGAGCATACAAGACGCCATTGATGCGTCCAAAGCCCTGAACCAAAAGAAAATAATGGTTACCCTAGACATCCTAGGCGAATTCATTGAAAACATGCACCAGGCAAGGGTCAACAGGGATGAATATCTGGACTTGATCACCGCGGTGGAGCAAACCGATGTGATTGGCAATTACTCCATAAAACCCACCATGTTCGGCCTTTTGCTGGACAAGGAATCCTGCTATGCTCTCATTCGGGATCTGGTTATCAAAGCAGCATACCACAAAAATTTTATCCGAATTGACATGGAAAACTCCCCATGTGTGGATGATTCCATAGAGATTTTCAGGCGGCTTAAAAAAGAATTTCCAAAAAATGTAGGACTCGTGTTACAGGCCTATTTGAAACGAACCCGATCTGATCTTGAAAACATGCTGGATTTAAGGTCTGATGATTCAGATCTGAACTTTAGGCTCTGCAAGGGAATTTATATAGAATCCCCGTCCATTGCCTATACAGACTACCGTGAGATCAACACCCACTACCTGGAAGATCTTGAACTCATGTTTCGAAACAAGGTCTATCCGGCGATTGCGACCCATGACAAATATTTGATTCAGGGTGCATTGACGCTCATTGACAAGTATAATGTGCCCAAATCCGGATATGAATTTCAAATGCTGTACGGCGTTACCCCCAAACAATGCCAGGCCCTTGTGGGAAAAGGCCATTCAGTTCGGGTTTATGTCCCTTTTGGACAGCATTGGTTTGGGTATTCTACCCGGCGACTAAAGGAAAATCCCGCCATGATGAGCCACATACTCAAGGCCATGCTGGGCAAAGGTTAGCCAAAAAAAACCTCCTCATGCTTAATTCATCCCAGGGTGTTGCGGGCCATGTGGGTATTTTTACCACTAATAGGTTTTTTTTACCATTTATTGTGAGAAGGATGACCATTAATTTTCCCCTATTGTGGGATATACTATTGATATTAAAGCTAATTTGATTTTGGCACACTGTTTGCTACTTGTATCCTATAAATGAAATATAGTTTTTAATTTTTATAAAAAGGGAAAACAATGCATAGAAACGATACGCATAGAAAATCAATCGGGTATATTTTATGGATATTCGGATTCATTGGGGCACACAGATTTTATTATGGGAAACCTATTTCAGGTACCCTCTATTTTTTTACCTTGGGTTTGCTTGGAATAGGATGGATTGTTGATTTTTTCTTGATTCCGTCCATGGATGAACAAGCAGATTTCAGATACGTTGCAGGTGATATTGACTTCTCTCTTGGATTTATATTTCTAACATTTCTGGGTTTGTTTGGTATCCATCGCATGTATATGGGAAAATGGATTTCTGGACTTCTCTACCTTTTTACCGGGGGAATATTTGGGCTTGGTGTTCTGTATGATTTCTGGACCCTGAATGATCAGATATCCATGGAAAACCAGAAAATTGCATATACATAAAAAAATTTCAAAGATATGTGTTTGTACTTTTGATATTATAACCGAAAGGCTGCAGGAAATTGCATCATGACAGATATCACCCGCAATGAACGATGTACCATCGCCGCTCAGGCATTATCCTTGTTTTGAGTTTTAAAAAGCAAAAATAAACCTAAAAAAGCGGAAATGCTCATAGCCCCGAAGGTAAGCCCCCAGGAAATGGTGCTGTTACCACCTCCTGTTAGATCAAGGATAAATCCTACTGCAATAGGGGATAGGGATGCGGCCATAAATCCTGCCAGGGACTGTAGCGCCATTGTAGCACCCCGCCGGTCTGGGTTGGCTGCAGTAATGACACCGGCATGGATGGCTGCAGAATCTCCCTGGAAAAAGATAGTATAACCGATGCACAGGCATACCAGGGCTGGAAAAGGAAGGTCTACCAGAAATCCAAGACTCAAACCGAATAGGCCTGAAATCGTCATTACAATAGATACGATCCTGCGACGGCCAAATTTCACGGCAAGTTCTCCAAAAAAAATACTGGCAATCATTCCGAAAATTCCAGCAACAGCCATAACCGTGGTTGGCGCCATGAAGGGGGTGGGATAGGCTTGGAGAGAAACGGCATATGCAAGGAAGGCCACCATCCAGGAACGGGCTGCAAACATTTCCCACATGTGGCACATATAAGCAATGATATAGGTTCGTGCCGGATAATTTTGCCATACCGGCTTAAAATTAAGGGTGCTCAGGATACCCCGTAATGAACTTTTGGATTTCTCAACCGGCTTGGGAGCCAGGATCATCAGGCATATAATGAGGGCAATTCCGGAAGATGCAGCAGCGGTGAAAAATACAGGTTTCCATCCTAACCATTTGAATATTACGCCTGCATAATAAAAAGAAATACTCATTCCAAGGCCGAAACAGGCTGTATAAAAGGAGATTGTCCTCGGCAGGTATCGAATTTCAAGACGGTCAACAAGGGCTTTCAGACCCGGAATAAAGGTGCCGGCAAGGCTTAAGCCGCACAAAGCTCTGAATATGAGGGCGGACCAGAAACCCTGGCTGAAAACACCAAATCCTATGTTGGAAATCACGCCGACACAGCAGGAAGCAATGTAAATCTTTCGTGAATCAATGCGGTCCGTCAGGCTTGTCAAAACAGGGACTGCAATAGAATATCCCACAAAGTAGATGCCGCTGATCCATCCAGCCTGACTATTTGTCAGATCCCAGAGGTGAATGAAATGGGGAAGTAGGGCCGGAAAGGCAAATACACCGAGCATTCCAAGGACTTGAGCAATACACATGGCAGCCACAATTGAAAAAGCTCTTGCGGGTGTCAAGTCTGATGGGGGTGTTCGATTCATCAATTTTTCATATTTTCATATTTTTTTTGATATGCGCTTAAATTATAGGCTCAATATTATATGTTATGTTGTAAATAGCAATATAATAGACAAGAGGAGGCTTACATTTAGCCTTCATTACAAAAAAAATCACGCCGTGTTTTCTTACCTGGAATACTTATTTTTCATCCACTGGGTATTTAGCCTGGAACCATTCCCGCCATCCGCCCTTTAGCGCATGAACATCCGTGTACCCCTCCGTCATGAGTTTTCGTGCCAGACTGGCACTGGTGGCTTCATTCGTTCAGGCGCAGTATAAGACCAGTTTTTGATTTTTGGGGTATTTATTTTTCCAGGCCATGAATTGCCCAGGATCTGCTCGGTGGGCATCCTTGATTTTAAATTCAGAAGATCCCCAGTCCCTTCCTTGGCGGGCATCCAGAATGGTGAGCTCCCCCTTATCCATCCAGTTCTTCAGGGTCTCCTTGGTGATGACAGAGACAGAAGCCGCCCCTGAATACGAAGAGAAGACCAGCATGGCAGCAAATGGAATAAACAAAAATAAAATTTTTTTCATAATGAACTCCTTGGTTTAGCAGAGAAAAAACGAACCTTACATAGAGAATCCAAATGATATGCGATACATCTCTCTTAGGCTGGCTTTTTAATCAGCTCGGTTTTGCATACAACAAATCATATATTATATCACAAAGTGGTATAGATCAAGGCAAAAAAGGCAGGTGAGACTTACTTTCAATATTTTCGAGGGTACTCAAGTATTATTAGCCTATACGGCTTGACCACATCAGATTTCTTGTTGCACTTTCCAGCCAAGGGTCAGGCCTGGGCTGGGATAAAAGACATCGGGCTGGCTCCGAAATAGCGTTTAAATTCACGACTGAACTGGTTGGGACTTTCATAACCCACACGGGCAGCAGCCTCATTCACCCTTAGGCCCTGGGCCGTAAGCAAGTCCCTGGCTTTGTCCAGGCGGATTTTTTTGATGTATTGTATGGGCGAGGATGCCGTCACTTCTTTGAACGTTCGGTGAAAAGCAGATGGGCTCATGTGGACCAGGTCGGCCAATTCATCCACATCCATGGGCCGGTCATAATTGCCATGAATCTGTTTCAATGCTTTGTCCACTCGTGAGATCTTGGTATTTTGCATGGATATTGCCGCCAGAGCGGCCCCGTTTTCACCACAGACAATTCTGAACATGAGTTCACGGAAAATAGAAGGCCCCATGACCTTTGCCTCCAAAGGAGATTCAAGGGCCTGAAGCAACCGAAAGGTAGTATCCTTTATTGCCAAGGTAGCCTTTGCCAGAAACAGGCCCTGGGTTTTGATTCCGGAGAATTGATTCAAGGGAGGTTCCGGGATTTGGTTGATAAGGTCTTTGATCAGGGGAATATCCAGATCCAGGATAAGGGAGAGCAACGGTGACTCCGGTGTTGCCCGGGTTTCACATTCTGCCGGCAAGGGTACGGACAGGACCAGGTAGTTGTCCGGATTGTATTCATAAGATTTGTCTCCGATAAAGATCTTTTTGGTACCCTGGCCCACAATGATGACCCCTTGATCATAGCACAGCGGCTGTCTGGGCTGAAATTGGGAGGCCTTGTATATCCTGGCTTGACTCAGTCTGGTCATGTTAACCCCTTCTACCCGGGCCAGACGATTCATAATAATCGGAATGGTATCCATGGAATTCTCCTTTTGGGCAATTATACAGGGGGAACGCAGTCAATTACAAGGGTCCTGTTCCAGAAAAATTTCTGGAACAGGACCCATCGTCTTAAAGCGCTTCTTTAAGGATTTGGGCCGATACCTCAAGGGTCACGTCCCCTGTTTCGGAAAGGGCTGTCATCCCGTGTTTTTCAAGAGCTCTAATAATATCTGGAATTTTAGTTTCATCTATTCCATGATCGGTCAGTCGGGTTTTCAGCCCCAGGCTCTGGAAAAAAGTTTCGGTCCTGTCAATGGCCTGATCAATGATCTTTTCATCACTGCCATCAGCGATCCCCCAAACCCGTTGGGCATATTGGATCAATTTAGCTTTCTTTTGTTCCCGTCTCACCTTCCACACGGCCGGCTGAAGAATGGCCAGCGTCAATCCGTGATCCAGACCAAACATGGCTGTCAATTCGTGCCCGATCATATGGGTTTCCCAGTCCTGGGGGACACCGGCACCGATAAGGCCATTCAGGGCCATGGTGGCACACCAGACCAAATTGGCCCTGGCATTATAGTCCTCTGGATTGTCAATGGTGGTTTTTCCTATTTCAACCAGGGTCTGGAGAATACCCTCCGAGGTCCGGTCCTGAAACCTGGCATCAACGGAATAGGTGACGTATTGTTCCACCGTATGGATAAAGGTGTCCACGACACCGTTTGCCACCTGCTTTGACGGCAGGGTGTAGGTCAGTTCAGGGTCCAGGATGGAAAATTTGGGAAATGACAAAGGGCTGAAAATAGGGAATTTGCCACCTTCATAGCTGATAACCCCACCGTTATTCATCTCAGATCCTGTGGCCGGAAGGGTCACCACGGTTCCGATGGGAAAGGCTTTTTTCACAGGAACGGGATTAAACCCATGGGTCAGAAGGTCCTTTGCATCGCCTTCGTAATTAGAAGCCAGGTTGATAAACTTTGTCCCATCCATGACAGACCCCCCGCCCACTGCCAAAAGAAAATCGATATTTTCTTTTTTGACGATATCCACAGCCTTCATCAAGGTGTTAAATTTAGGATTGGGCTCAATATCACCGAATTCAAAAATAGGTCTGTTTCCCAGGGCCTGGGACACTTTTTCAAGGGTTCCAAATTTTTTAACACTGCCACCACCGTATGTAATAAGAACCCGAGCATCCTTGGGTACCAATTCGTCCAATTCGTTCAGCCGGTCTTTTCCGAAAACAATATGGGTGGGGTTATAAAAATCAAAATTAAGCATATTTCCTCCGTCTCTCATCTATTTGGGTTAGATTCTTTATTTGAATCATTGTGTGTATATTCTAAGACCTTTCCACAAGATGACCAGACACAATCCTATCAAGATTGTGCCTATTTCTGCTTTATTTTTAATTGTATCAGAAAAGGCAGACAGATAGTTTTATTCTTTTTTATTTAAATACAGATAGTTGAACAAAAAATCAAAACGATGAAATGCCCATTCCTGGATACAAAAGAAAAAGCGAAATTATTCATCTATCTCCCAGAGAAGTTGATCCTCCTCCAGAATTGATCTTAAAACAGGAAAATGCGAGAATCAAAAGCCAACAATAATTGCCCATCTGATTTTCTATAGAGATGTATAAACCAAAGAATCTGAAACAGTGTCACTTCCTCTTTGCTCGGCTATTTTTAACGCAGCCGTAATGGCGTATAGACCCTTTTCATCAACGCCGACCGCCACTTGTCTTTTATCTTTAAAATTCATTAATAGATATACCAGAGGAAAAGCTGAAGAAACTTTTTCGGCAATATTGGGCATTTCTTCTATCGATTCAAGCTGATCTAAATCAAAACCAACCTTTCTTTTCTCAATGAGTCGTTCTCTCAAGTTTGGCTTTACCCAGAATCGATTTTCGGCTTCATCAAGGGTTACCATTCGACACTGATGTTTTTTATTGACATAAACTATCTTCATTTTAAATCTCCTGCTTATTGGATACCCCATATGTATTGAAACATTTCAGGCGACTGTGTCTTTTAGTTTTTGTTTAAGATTCCAGATCCTCATAGCCCCAAGCCTAGCCATCTTTAACACCTCTTTATCGGAGAGTTGGTAGCCCTTTTCGTTCTTAGCCGGCCGAACAACTTTACAAGACAGCCGGGTCCTGGGTTTGTTCACCAGGATAATCCCCGCCCGATCCGGTATATGTTCGAGATACCCCTCAATATAGTGGGGCACAGCAAAGTAAAGGCGCTTTACATTGCCGTTGATGTGGCCATGGGCCTTTTTTTTATCTGCAATGAGATCCGCCTTACTCACTTTAATTTCAACCTCCCAAAGATATCGGCTTTTGGTTAAAAGCAAAAGATCGCATTCATGCATCGGTTTATTGTTTAACCGCAGGCCCCATTTAACATTCGGGACAATTAGATTTTTCCGGAAGCCAAAGTAGTTTGCTAGGGCAATTTCCATTTCAGGAGTGGTAATTTGGGGTGGCATTTATCCTACCTATGCAATCATAGACTAAAAAATATTTCAATAGCAGACGTCTCATCATATATATTTTGTAACCGCTATTCTTAAATTCAATCGTACCCGCAAAGATATAGTGAATATAAAATCCGTATACAAGGATAAAGTGATCCTCTCCCGGAAAATCAAACAAAAGGGGTAACTAATTTTAAAGGAATTTTTGATTTATGAATTCAATTGCGCTATGACTGTTTAGTGAAATGTTGCCCCGATGGAGTGAGTTGCTCATCAGTCAAGGAGAAGCTGCGTATGAATGAATTTGCCTTTATCCACATGTGTATTAAACAAACCGCCGAGGGGATGCAGGAAGGGCTGACCCATTTTTCAGGGCCGAGTCGGACCGCAGTGATTTACGCGATTAAACCCGAAGATCCCATATACATTTATGATCCGCAAAACCTGCTGGCGGGTCATGAACCAAAATTCAAGGAATTGTATATTGATTCGGATGCGTGGCGGGAAAAAACCGCCATCGGGTATGATAAAAAAAAATTTAGTAACCTGATCCCGGAAAAAAACCTGGAACTCGCCGGACTGATTTCATATGGGGGGCGGTCCAGCACGGTTGTCTACCAGATGTGGTTTACTGAACATCATCCGGACATGTGTTCCATCGGCCCTACGGAAAGGTGGATAGAACAGGCTGTCTGGCGGTTCTCCCATGATGTTGCCAATGAAGAAGCCCTGTATACAGGTATTTCAGGAGGTTTCTTAAAAGAGTATGCCACCCATGCGGTCCGGGACTATCTAGTGGATGAAATGAATGTATTGATCGGATGGGACACACGGATGAGGGTCTATCCTATTTTAGAGGCCGTGCTCAAGATATCCAGGACCCCGGAAGAAGGGTCATGGCCAAAAGGCAAACTGATTTTCGTGGAAGAATGCTCTCTATCCAAACTGCAGTTCATTGCAAAATTTCCAGAAGCAGAACGACCTGTGTTGGAAGATGTCAAGCATATTAGAAAGCTGTTGCAGACCGTTGAAAACTCGGAACGAAAACTGGTGGCCGATGAAAAAACAATCATCGGCATTATCAAGGGTGACAGTCCTGATTTTTCGATTACGGCTAATTTTGAGGGGTCATACGGATTTTTAGCGCTGAACGACGATAACGTCTGCTCTTTTTCCGATGGTTGTTTCCAGTCAACCACCCGCAAAGCAAAACTTGTACAGGTAGAAGAGATTTTGCTGGATTCAGATATGGAGACTGAAGATGTGTCCATCTTATTTAAAACGATTTCCGACATTGTCCACAATGCCGTCAGGCTGCAACACGGATGCGCCATTGTTGTTGACCTGAATACCCCCCCTGTTTCTATCTCGAGTCAATGTCTTGAACACCCACTTGACCTTAAAAATCCTGACGAATTCGAACTGGCCAAATCCCTGTCCCGGGTGGACGGAGCACTTCATATCGGGGCTGATTTGAAACTTCACGGTTTTGCCTGTCTTCTGGATGGTCATTATATACCCTATGAGCACAGGGCCCGGGGCGCAAGGTTCAATTCAGCCCTGCGCTTCACGGCAGAACATGAGAAGGTCATTGCCATCGTGGTATCTTCGGATTCTCCTGTCTCCGTCATGATGGACGGCATTGTACTGGATACCAAATGGCACTTGAAACCATCCATCTTCTGCAACACACCGCAGCTGCTGAAAAAATGGGTGGTCGCCTCTGATTCTGCGTATTATTGATCTGAGTTGCCCGGGGGGCAACCCTTGATTTCCGGCGTATAAAGTCATGGAAACTGAGTAATTTATATACACCTATCCAGGTTCCCCGGGTAAAAACGATACACACTCCCTTGGACATGCCCTATCCCCAAAGATTTAATTATCTTATTTTACCTTTTAATTTAAGTATCTTATAAAAAAATAATCCTTCTGGCACAGGGGTTGCTATTATAATATTCAGAACGATCAATAATGATCAGCACATTTAATCTAAACAAGGAGCATGTTATGAAAAAATCAATGATAGTCATCACTTCTTTACTGGCAGTGGCCCTTCTGGCCACCAGCGCATTTTCATGGGGCCACGGGAACAAAGGAGATGGAAAGGGTTGCGGCGGTTCTGGACAAGGCTATAATGCAAATGTCTGGAATGACCTGTCCCAGGAACAACGGGACGGATTAACGGCGCTCAAGCAAAAATTTATCGATGATACCTATGAGACCAGATCTGCCATGATGGTCAAACACCAGGAAATGCGCATGCTCATGGAAACCTCTGACCCTGACAGAGCCAAGATCGATGCCCTGGCCGAGGCCGTCACAAAGCTTCGTACCCAGATGCAGACCAAACGCATTGATTTCCAGCTGGCAGCCAAAAAGATTGCCCCTGAACTCACTGGGTTCGGCATGGGCGGTCGTAGCGGATTTGGTGGTAAAGGCAACAATGGCGACTGCCCAAAGAAGGCCAAAGGATGCCGCCAATAGTTCCTCCAGATAGTTCTTATTTCCATAGACGCCCGGGAAGTTTTATCGCCTTCTTCCCGGGCGTTTTTTCATTTCATGACGCCTTTTTTTTACCCACAGGACAAGCCAACTCGCAATTTCGGCAGTATTTAAGGGTTGGCAAACTGGAATCTACTCCATCCACAGGTCGATTTCCCAGAGCAATTTCATCAAGGTCCATCTGGACCTGACAGGTGGGTCTCCAAAATCTGCCGTCCCGGCCCGGGAGAATGTCCTGGTCATACTCATCTCGTGCATAAAATTTGTTCCCAAAGGCTTTTTGAGGGCAGGCACTGCGGCAGAATTGTTCACATTGAAGGCAGGGATCAAAATTCCCAGGCCCGGTGGAGGGCAGCTCAAGGTCAAGGGTCAAGGCGCGAAGACGAATCCTTGGACCAAATTCAGGGGTGACCAGAAGATTGTTTTTCCCGATACAGCCAAGACCTGCCAGGACAGCAGCATCCTTAAGATAGGTACCCCCTTTTTCCACGCGATAGGGCAGATGAAAGGTCTTGATGCCTTGGTTTTTTTCTATCCAAGCACACAGATTTTTTACCAGGTTGATAAGAATGCGGTTGCCAGGGGGATTTTTCAGACCCAGCCACCAATCCATTTCCGGTTTGTCTTCAGGATGCGCAACACCAATGACCAAAATAGTTTTGGCATGTTCGGGCCAGGCGGTCTCCCCTGGTTTAAGGTCCAGGTCATTTCCCCAGGTTTCCAGGTATTCACCCGCATTGGGCATTTTCGGAGCAAAGGTAAAAGAAGGGGCTGCCTTCAACCCATCCACCGATGCAAACCCGGCCAGGGAAGCACCCAATTCCTTTGCTCGGCCAAGGATGGCAGACGAAGCTAACAACATCTGTTCATTCATAGAACACGCCTTTATCGTTGAGTGATCCCTACATCCTCTGTATTTTCAGATACCACCCTGTTTTCCAGGGCACCCAGCTTTTCAATCCGTGTTTCCATCACATCCCCGGGGGTAAGATAGACCGGAGGATTCCGGGTAAAACCGACACCAGAGGGGGTGCCCGTTAAAATAAGGGTGCCGGGCAAAAGAGTGGCAGACTGGGACAGATAAGAGATAATCCGGGCCACGGAAAAAATCATATCGCTGGTATGGCCTTTCTGCAACCTCTCTCCATTGAGAATGCATTCGACCCTCAGATCCTGGGGGTCACCCACCTCATCCGGGGTAACCAGAGCCGGTCCAAAGGGACAGAAGGTATCAAAGCTTTTCCCTTTTACCCATTGGCCGCCACCCCCATTTTTTTGCCACCGCCGGGCAGACACATCATTGGCACAGACATACCCCAGCACATGGTCCAGGGCCCTGGCCTCGGACACGTTTTTGACAGGGGACTTAATGACCACCCCAAGCTCTGCCTCGTAATCCACCTCGGGAATTTTTGCACAGGAGGAAGGAATCTGAACGGCGTCTCCATGGGCGATAACAGAACCGGGATTTTTCATGAATACCACCGGATACTCGGGCAATGCCACACCGGTTTCTTCAGCATGGAGCCGGTAATTAAGACCAATACAAAAAATAGCCGTCGGCTGGATGGGGGGAAGGAGCGTTTGGACCGATATTGGCTGGCCTGTCTCGGAAAACTTTGAAAAAATATCTCCTTTTAAAAGGGTGGCCCTATGACCGTCATAGCCGGTTCCCCAGGCCATTTTTTTATCTTGGGTCATGAATCGAATTATCTGCATGCTTTATTTTCTCCTATTATTGGGATAAACAGAGGGGGTAACCAAATTTTTGTTATTGGATAGTATGCGTGAAACCCATGGAAATGGAAAGAATTTTTAAAAATCTTCCCCAAAAAAAAGCCGATTTAATTTTGCTCATCCTGGCTTCCCAGAACATTGGTGCCCGGGTTGAAAAGCAATTAACTATGGGTAAATCCGGCCACTGGCAATTTGATATCCTGGTATCCCGGGAGCAAAAGGTTGGTGCGGTTAAAAGTGTGGATCAATATTTCCGGGAAAACAAATTTTTCGGCCTCCCCAAAAAAATCCAGGAGGTTGAAATCTCTTCTTTTAACACCCCTGCCGCCTATGTCATTATGGCACTGCTCGTTGCCGTCCATCTGGCCTGCCTGAAACTTGGCATCCACAGGGAGATGATCTTAAAATTTGGTGCCTCTTCCCTGTACATTGGCCAGGGGGAGACCTTTAGAGCCATCACAGCCCTCTTTCTCCATTCAGACGGGCAGCATATATTGGGCAACCTGGCCGGTATCCTCATCTTTGGGGCCCCTCTGATCAGCCTGGCAGGATATGGCACCGGCCCCTTTCTTCTTTTGTGTGCCGGCACCAGCGGCAACCTGGTCAATGCATATTTTCATCAAACCGCTCTTTTATCCATTGGCGCCTCCACAGCCGTCATGGGAGCGGCAGGTGCCCTTGCTGCGTATCAGATGCTCAACAGCAATCGCCCCTTTCAATTAAACCGCCTGATTCCCCTGTTTGCCGGCGCCACCCTGGTGGGCCTGTTCAGCCAGGGAGAAAACACAGATATCTCTGCCCATGTGTTTGGGTTCATGGCAGGTATTTTCTGGGGCTTTTTATTTTTCCCCCTTTCCAAAGTGTTACGCAAAAATTTTAGGCCGGGAATAATGGAACCTGTGGCATTTTTTTTAGTGTTTACCCTACTGGGATCGGCAATCTTAAGTGGATTTTAAAACAAGATAACCCTTTTATTTCCAATAATTTATTCAATTTTGTTTATTAAATTCTTTTAATTTTGCTAAATTCTGTGCTAAGAAATTTGATACACCTTTAAATCGTTGCTGAAAATACCGCTGAGAACCAACACCTGAAACTGTCGCCTTAAAAAACTTAACCACCCCATGCACTATTGGACCCGTATTCTTTAGATATTGGAGGAAAATATGAAAGAACGATCTCCCAGCATTCTGATTCTGGGGGGAGGCGTGGCCGGGATGGCGGCTGCCCATTCCCTGAAGCATCAAGATCTGTCCGTTCACCTGGTGGAAGAACAGGAACAACTTGGCGGCAAAGCCGCGCTGTGGTCCTGCATGGCCACGGATACCTGCAAAAATTGCGGTGCCTGTCTAAGCCAGGCACTGGCCCAAAAAATGGCAGAACAGGAAAACCTCTCCCTTCATTTAAAAACAAAAATCGCCGCCCTTAGGAGAACCGACCAGGGCGTTGAAGCCCTCCTGACTTCGGGCAAGACCATTGTGGCTGCCAAGGTGATCATGGCCACCGGATTCTCACCCTTTGATCCGGCCGCCCTTCCCTCCCTTCATTGGGAAACGAGCCCAAAGGTCATCACTACTGCAGAACTCAACTCTCTGCTCAAAGAAGAAACACTGGCCACTCTTTTAGACGAGACCCCATCCCCAAAAATTGCCTTTGTCCAATGTGTGGGATCCCGGAACAGGGAATTGGGAAAGGATTATTGCTCCCAGGTCTGCTGCAAGGTTTCCCTGCGCCATGCCCGAAAAATACTCCATGAAATCCCAGATGCCCGCATCACCCTTTTTTACATGGATCTTCAAATCATCGGCAAAGAAATCCGCCAGGCCCTTAAAAAGTTTTCCAGGGAAATTGAACTGGTCCAGGGCGTTCCGGCCGAAATTCTGGAAACCCCAGACACCCATGGATTAACCATGATAACCGAAGACAGGACCACCCACGCAAGGATCGCAAGACAATTTGATCTGGTGGTGTTGTCCGTGGGCATGGCGCCGGCCCCGGGGTTAAACGAAACCGCCGCCCTCCTGGAAGTTGTTCCCAATGGCTGGGGGTTTTTCAATACAAAGGATGCCGCCCTTACCGATGATCTTTATGTTGTGGGGTGTGCCCGAGGCCCCAAGGATATTTTGGCCTCCGTCCAGGAGGGCAAAATTGCCGGAACAAAGGTGATAGAAGACCTGGGTCTTGCCAAACCGCCTGATATAAAGGTGGCGGTTCTTGGAGACGGACCCCAGGCCGCCAGGGTTGCAAAGGCCGTGGCCGCCCGGGGATACCCGGTGTATGCCTTTGGTGCCGGCTCGGAAACATCCCTCCCCCGGGGCAGCCGCTGCCTTCCCCAGGCCAGGATTCTGGCTCTGGACGGCACAATAGGAAAGTTCTCCATCTATTTTGAAGACCAGGGCAATAAAGCGACATTCACCTGCGGTGCCATCATTGCGGCTCCTGAACCCTGCACCACCCCCAATGCCGGCAGGGGCGACTTTCAAGCCGCCATGGACCTGAACTCCTTTGGACAAATAGCCCCCAAGGAACTGCCGGAAAAAAGCCTGATCCTCCTGGATTATTTTGGTCCGGAATTCAAAACCGAGGCCCGCCAGGCACTCACACTGGCCATGGCCGCAAGACAAGCCGGAAAAAAAATCACCCTGCTAATGAACAACATGCTGGTCCACGGCGCTCTGGGCCAACACCTCTATGACCAGGCCCGACGCTCAGGCATCCACTTTCTCAGGTTCAATACCCCGGAGGATATTGAAATAAAAGCCCAGAAAACAGGATTTCACATCCGTCTCAAAGAAGCCACCCTGCCCGCCGTTTCCCTGACCCTGGAATGTGACTGCCTGGTATTACCCGGAAATATCCGTCCCTGCCAAGGGTTTGAGGCCATTGCAAAATTACTACGCTCTTCCCTGGACCGGGAAGGATTTTTACAATCGGCAAATGTTCGACACCGGCTTACCCAAAGCCCGCGAAAAGGACTCTTTTTTGCCGGAACCGGCCATGATGAGGTGGATGAGCATGAGCTTACGACAGAAATTAAAGATATTTTATCCTCCCTTTGCACCCAGAATGCGCCCCGCAAAAAGACAGGGGTTACAATCAATGAAAAACTCTGTGCCAAATGCCTGACCTGTTACCGGATCTGCCCCCATGCCGCCATTATTCTCAACAAAAAAATGCGGCCCCAAATCGTGGAAGATGCCTGTTTCTCCTGCCATTTATGCTATTCCAACTGCCCGGCCTATGCCATTGAATCCGAAGAATTTACCAATGACCAGGTTGCAAACCGAGTTGCGGACAAGAAGAAAAAAGACCAGGTGGTGATATTTGCCTGTGAGCGGTCTGCTGCCCTGGCCGCAGACAAGATGGTGCTTCCAAAAACAACCCGGCTGATCTCCCTTCCCTGTACCTGCCGAATCTCCTGCGACATGATTTTAAAAGCAATGCTCAACGGGGCTTCAAAAATTATTGTCAGCGGATGCCATGACGGGAACTGCAGATCCACGAAAGGCAGCACCACGGCCAGGTTAGCGGTTGACACCATGGCAAGAATGCCCGGGATACCCCCGGGAAGCGTTGCATGGAAACCTTTAGCAGCCAATGAATCCCACAAATTTGAACGCATTATTTCCAAGGCATAAAAGGAGAAGGGTTATCTTATATGGAAACGACAACGATCAAAACCGAATCAAAACTGACCCAAGGGCTCAACCAATTCTATTTAGGAGACAATATATCCGAATGCCTGACCTGCGGTGCCTGCAATTCCCGGTGCACCTGGTTTGACGGACCAGGGGGCCCCATCCCCCGGCAGATGGTCCGCATGGCAGCGTTGGGACTGGATGAAGCCCTAGTGGAAAGCGGCATGCTCTGGGATTGCCTGATCTGCAATAGATGCACCCAGGGGTGCCCCATGGGCATTTCCATGGACCTGGTGGTCCGAAAAGCCAGAAGCCTTGCAATTGCAGCAGACAAAATTCCGATCGACATCGAAAAGGGCATCAAATCCCGGCTGGAAACAGGGGATGTCAACGGGCTGACCCGAGAAGAATTTGTGGAAACCGTTGAATGGGTGTCTGAAGAATTCGCGGATGAAATGGAGGATCCAAACGCCACCATCCCCCATGATATCCCGGGGTCTAAATTTCTCTACCTGCCCAATCCCAGAGAACTTGTCAGTAACCTGCTCCATTTGTCGGCCATGGGAAAACTCTTCTATGCCATGAAGGAACCCTGGACCATGTCCTCTTTTCACACAGACGTCACCAATTGGGGATATTTTGTGGGCAAGGACGATATTGCCCAGCAAATCGCCCGCATGGTGGTGGAACCGGCAGAACGCTTAGGCATTGAAACCCTTGTTTTAAGCGAATGCGGCCATGGCTACCACGTACTCAAATTTTTACTCCCCGAACTGATCGGCAGAAAACCCAATTTCACGGTCATAAGTATTCCGGAATTAACGCTTGAATATGCCCGAAAAGGGGTTCTTAAATTTGACCCGACCCTCCACCCCTATAAAATCGCCTATCACGATCCCTGTAATATTGCTCGAAAATCAGGAGGCTATGACGCCCCCCGGGAACTTTTAGCCCTGTGCTGTGACGGGGTGGCGGAACTAACCCCCAACCGGGCGGACGGGGTTTGCTGCGGCGGCGGAGGCGGTCTTCTCCAGGACAGCACCAGCACCAAAAAACGGATGATCACGGGCAAACCCAAGGCAGATCAGATGCAGGCCGCTGGATGTGATCATCTGGCCACGGCCTGTCTCTCCTGCCACCGCCAACTGGATGAATTGTCCACTCATTTTGAGCTGGGAATAAAGGTAGATACCGTGGCCTCCCTTGCTTCGGAATCCCTGATCCTGTAGCCATATACGAACAGACAATGGCATTCAGATAAGAATCAATCAATTCTCGGTGAGTAAATATGGTGAGTGAATATATAGATATCTAAAAAGGACTTCTGCAAAAATTTAGACATGCTTTTCGTAAAGGAAATAACAGCATAGGCTTTTTAAGCCAGGACTTTTTGTCTCCAACGAATGTCCCTTTACCCGGCACCGTCAGGGAACGTTAGTCTTCAAATAAGTTTACTGTTGGGCTTTGGGATTAAAAAATTCGGGGTACTACATATGGTGGTTGGAAAACTTTGAATAAAATCCGGACTAACAGGGATAGTCCACTCTTCTTTTTAAAATCTCAAAAGGCAGGACTGTAGCCAGAAGTGTTCAGTCAATTTGATATATTGAGTTGAATATAGGAAGATGGGTTTGATTAAGATTATCAGGAAATATAGTTGAACGTTGGAGTTCAGATCCACTGCATAACTTGTTATGTAAGGCTTTAGGTAAATCTTAATAATTTATAAGCTATTCTTTTCCTGTAACCAAAATCAAACGTTCGTCAATTGCTGGGCCATTATAATAAGTATACTTCAGAGTGAATTTTTTTGTCTCAATCGTTTTTTCAGTGTTTCCCCAGAAGGCATTTTCAATTTCTTTGCCTTTTTGGGGAGCATACAATTTTATCAGTATTTTTAATGCTTCTTGTGCTTTATTTTTATCAGCGTGAATTCCATATCCCCTATCTTTAGACCAATCATTCCACATGAATTTGATATTTTTTACACGATTTGTATTTGAAATTTCATTTATGAACCATTTCACTGTTTTGGCATCTCCCTGAATACATCCATACAAAGCACCTAAACCATTTGATGCCGGGGTTGTTTCAGAATCAACACATCTCAACATCTTTGTGGCTTTTATTGACTCAGCAGAAAATGATTCAAACTCATTACTGAACGCATTGCCGTGAAAGCACGAAAACAAAAAAATCAAATATAAAATTTTATTAATTTTGGAGTACATTACTTTCTCCTTCTGTAGACATAACGGTTGAGCTGAAAGGTTTCTGAGCGTTAGTCCCCGAAATCCTTTCCGGCGATTTTGTGGGTAGGCTATATGTGATTGTTAAATGACAATTCCTCAACTGTATGGTATTTGAAAATCAATTCCTGAACCCATTATTTGAACAAAAAGAGGCGGAGTACCCCAATCATCTGTTATTAGCTCATTTACCAGATTCTTTCCCTCATAACCTTGTTCCTTCAACTCAGCAAGCCTCAATAAAAAGCTTTTGGTTTCTGTGAACTCTTGAAGGCTACCATCTACAAATCTAATTGTTACCCGAATCATGTAATTATCCTCATTGCCTGATAGCCTTTTTGCTGGTGTTCTTTTCTATCAATTCTTTAGCCTTCGGCAAACGCTTTAGTATTGCTTTGTATCTTGGACCTTTTCTTACTTCCGCAATGCCTTCTGTTCTATTTGCTTTGTAGAAGCCCTCAACAGCCTCAATATATTTTTCGCAGTAAGCAACTTCTTGCTCATAATTTTTTTCTTTTCTCGACAAAATTGCTACTCTTTCAAAATAGTATGGGGCAGGAACCATTCCAGCCTTATTCATAGTATTTAGCTCTGCATCACAGCATTTTTTCATATAATTTATATCATGCTTTTTGTCTTCTGCTAACTCCCATGTTGGTTTGCCTTCAACTAAATTTGCACCATCAGTAATTTCAGTTATTAGTTCACCTGAAGTTTTTGGCTCGCTATTGGGCTTGTGAAAATCAGGGTTCTTCTTTCCAAATAATTTACTTAAAAGACTCATTATTGTTACCTTGCCATGTAACCGGTTGATGTGCAGGTCAGTAAATTTTGTTAATTTTAATGATATCTAACCAATTTTTTAAAATCGATTTAAAAATTCCTTACCAATATTTCTAATGTCTGTAAAGATATTTCAAAAATCAACTTTGGTGGAAATATAATTTAATCAGGAAAGATAAGCAGGGATGTTCTTTATTGGAGATAAAAGGAAGGGGATATCCATTCTGCTATGGTGCAGACTTTGTCTATACGTCCGGTTTTTATTGAGGGGATTTTTGGGTCTTGATTATAGCCAGTAGTAACCGCTTAAAAATTCATAGATTTGATCTGTCAGGATATTATATCATACTTTCAGCACCTCATCGCATGAAAATGAGAGTGTTTTTTTCGGCCGATACTATCACGGTGAAATGGATACCTCTGGTTGAACATCAAGGGCTTTAAGGTATTCTATCCCTTTTTGATATATCATTTCTTCAATCATTATAGGCCTAATGTCGCTTTTAATTCATCTATCGAGTAATGTGTTCCTCGCCAGGTGATTCCCTTATTCAATATGGTACTTATAGTAGCTTTTGTTATAATATATATTTTGAAATAAGGAGAAACAAGTGACCATACAGAATACCAGGGGGATATTTTTACCTTAATCGATATATTTGCAAACGGTACAATACGGACAATCACCGCAACACCAAAAAGAATATGTGTGGTACCAGAAGAGAAAAAAAATGCCCAGAGTGGAAGAATATTAAACATAAAAATAGAAAAGATATGGAGGATTACTTTCATCAAACTGAAATGATAAAGTGCAAAAGTATTTTTCATTACACCATTAATAAATTCCTGGACAGTGGCATACCATCTTACCTGAACAAATTGTTGACCAAGAAGACAGTCTTGAGAAAACCCGTGTTGCTTAAGAACTTTTCCAAGCATGATGTCATCGATAGGATGCATTGCAAAGGCCGAGTGACCATCTATTGCTCTATAAGCGGAAGCTTTGACTAAATTGAATGCTCCCACTCCTATGTATTTATTACTATTCTTGTCTTTAACCTTCCAGGGTTTGAAGTTCAGCATCAAGTCAAAACCAGCATCGATAAAAAGGGTGTTCAAAAGTCCTCCATGGGCAATAGATCCAAATACTATACTCATATGGTCCAACTTATTGGTGAGCATATGATGCATCGCTCTGGAAAGGGTAGTCTTTTCCATTATAATATCAGCATCGGTAAAGAGAAAATATTCACCGTGTGCCATTTCAGCAGCATAATGCAGGGCATGACTCTTTCCTATCCAGCCCTTAGGTAGTTCAGATATTTTATGGAGTATTATATTAGGATATTTACTTTTGATCGAATCTATCACAGCATTAGTATTATCTGTTGAAC
This sequence comes from Desulfoconvexum algidum, assembly GCF_055382125.1. Classification (NCBI taxonomy): domain Bacteria; kingdom Pseudomonadati; phylum Thermodesulfobacteriota; class Desulfobacteria; order Desulfobacterales; family Desulfobacteraceae; genus Desulfoconvexum; species Desulfoconvexum algidum. The sequence continues at coordinate 4,921,036 of NZ_AP042394.1, forward strand.
GATCATTCACCACAATGATCTCTAAATTGGTATAGTCCAGTGCTATAAGAGACTTCAAAGCAGTTACAATAGTGTCTTCCTCATTACATGCCGGGATGATGACAGAAACTATTGGGATATCTTCCTGTTGAATCTGTTGAATATCTTTAATGTCTTTCATTTGCCTCATTCCTAAGGCAATTTTTAAAAACCAGATAATAGTATGAACAAGAATAATTATCGCTAACCAAAATAAAAGAGCCATTAATCAAATCCTAATTTTGAGGAATTATGTTTTTCAAAATCATTTGCCTAATATATCAAAAATTTAATTGGTTGTGTGATTTAAAACAGTTAACCATTTATTGGCAAGTCATTTATTGACAATAGTTCTTTCCAAAATTCCAAAATGGTTAAGATAATATAACTATATAATAATTGGAAAATAAAATCGATGATCAGTCCAAAAATTGAGGTAATATGAGTATTGCTGGGTTATGATGCTAAAATAAAATTTGCATGGTACGCAAAAGCCAGAATATTGAACCTACTAATAATGCAAATTCGATTAATGAAGCCACAAAAAGGCCGGACTTCATTTTTCCTGATTGAAAAGATAGTAGAGGGAATCCTATCTCACATGATTCTAACAGTTTAACAATATCAGAATCTATATGTTTATTCGTTCTGTATATCAAAAAATTTCCAATAAGACACGATGTAGATATCAATATTAAAGCTGTTGCTATAGCTATCTTATTATCTTTAGTAGCAGATGAAGTAAATGCCTCTCTAATAAGGAAACCAACACTTACAATAAAAATTGTGCCTGCTTTTAAAACATCTAAAGTTAAATTGTGTTGCGCTTCTAAACGTGTTTTTAATAATTCTAAACGAAATTCTTTTTCTTTCATAATTTTGTAATAGAGTCGAAACTCTTTTTTGTCAAGAAGTAATCTTCAATACCTTAATCCCATCCATAAAAATCATCTATTGATAATGTATAAAATCTGAAGTAAGTTTATTGGAGGTTATAGATTGTTTTCGAAAACTCAGTTTTTTTAATTCCCAGCATTTTAATTTAAGGGAACTATAGCCAGGAATCCACTTATTTTCAGAAGCAATTTTCTATATTAAAAAACTGACTCTATGTATCAACCGAAAACTATGTATATGTTCTGCCAAATTTTTTTACAAAATTTTCATAGCGGTTGTTGAAGTATTCTCTTAACTCATCAGCGGTGTTAAACTTATTTAATATCAAACAAGTTGCTATATTCCTTAAATTTAATCTTCGATTGAAACTCTCTGTCAGCTGCCCTGGCAAGCCTTCAACCTCCTTAACTTCACTCTCGTTAATCCACTTTTTCCCTGCAGTTTTTTGCAGTCGGTCATTAAGGTTCGACTTATGTTTTTCCTCTATATCGATTTCATTGTTTATGAATTTGACAAGCTCTGTTCTAAGGGCCGCAACTTGTTGCTGCTGATTCGCTTTTTCCAGTTCTTCGATCTGGTTTTGTTGGTTTTCGTTAGCGGTTTCAAATTCTTTTTTTTGATCCGCTTGTAAATCCCTTTGGGACTGTAAGGTCCTGGCAAGGTATATCAATGTTAAAAATAGTAGTATTGGACTCAAAACCCCGTTTAGATAAGATCCGAAATTCCCCCAATCAGCGGCGACGCCTGAAAGCGGCCCATGGAATTTGGAACGGTAAGATAATAAAACGGCTACCGTTGCAACCAACATGGCAACCACCAAGAAAACAATTTCGTTCGAGAACATTTTTTTCATTAAACACGAACTCCATTTAGTACTTCACAGCTCCACGGCCCATATTGCCCTATTTAAGGCTTTCCAGCCCAAACATCGCTTTACTATCTTTATCACAAAAAAAGTCTGCATGGTCGATAATATTCAGTTATAAATTGCCAATAGCGCTTGGACACTGGAATATAATCAAATTGATGGGGTAAAAGAGCCTATCTTAAAAATCGCTTGAGTTAGAAATACTTTCATTATGACTTTATTTTTTATCGGAAGATGGTTTTGATTTGTATCATTATCATGAAGATTTCAATGTGTAGACTATGTCTATTATTAACCGCCCAAAGACTTGCCAGAAAAGGCGATCACTATTTCTGAGAGTCCTTCCTATCTGGTATTCATAACTGGTGATCAAGCAAGGCCTCCAGGCATTTATAAATCAAGCACTTCGGCTCTGTTAAACGGTTATTCTGCGGAAAATCCTTTGCAGTCATTATCTATAGCATGTCTTTTAGATTTCGGAAAATTTCGACAATGGTCGGGCTTGGTTTCATGAATCCTACAGATATATTTATCTTTTTTAGGGAGTTTTCTTAACCAAGGGCAGCGATCTACTGGTTCGCCGGTCTTCGGATTGACCCAAATATCATTCAATCCTACAAATGAAACCACCCAATCCAAAATGTCATATCGATTTTCCCGTTCCCAACGTAGCACATCAGAGTCAGGAACAGACGTCTCAAAGGCATCTGACAAATCAAGACAGCAATGACCACATTGGATGCATTCGAATTTTTCCATTCCAGTTTCAACCAAAATCCCGGTGCCATCAGTTTTAGGGTGTCTGGCAACTTTTGCACTTACCATCTCAATCCTTGAATATACCTCTGCAATTATTTCTGGCGGCATAGAATTTACCAAATCTATAAAAATTTCCACCAGGTCGACACCGTAATAGAATTGTTCGCTGCTATCTGATTTTATCCACAACCCATTACGATCGACAAAATCTAATGGATGCATCTTTATTCGGTCTTTTCGAATCTCAAAATTTCCGAAACCCTCAATTAGCGGTTTGATCTCTTCTTGTTTTTTTAGTTCAGATTGCATCATCAGGGTGTTTTTTAACTCTTTTACGGCTTCAGAAATAGAAACAAATTTTAGATTTTTTCTACCCATGGCAAATTAGTCCTTAAAAAGAGGTTATTCATAACTCCGGGCGGATTCACTGTCAAAAGGTACATGATTCAGGCGGAGACATCAAATGTTCGATTTTTAAAGATCTGATTTTGTTTGAATAATACCGGTAAAAAAAATACAGGAATAAAGAAAATATCTGCCGGTAAAAAAAAATGGGATATGAGATGACTCCACTATGGATCGAAGACATTATCAGTGATTAGTTCCAATTTATATCGGCACTTTAAATTTTTTCACTGAGGACTACGTCAAAAAAGGAATTTTCCAGTGCCAAATTCAGAGGCACACACTATTATTAAGTAGTCCACAGTTTTTCTAAATCGAAACCTGACACAAGATCTTGTGGTTGGAGAAAATTATATTGGTCTACCAAAAATCATAACCCGCAGCTACAAGAACCTGTAGAAATTGTTCAATCAGTACGCTGCAATCTTCACCGGCCGGTTAGGACTCCCACCAATAATGTTCAGATCAAATTTTTCAAAGAATGGTGCAATAAGTATCGGTATCGAGATAATTGCTGATAATAGTCTGCGCCCCTTTATGAATTGCCATAAATAATGTATTAGCCATTATGATGGATATTTTGATAGCAACGGATATTTTCGGACACACCCCGTCCCTGGACCGGCTGGCCGGGCGATTAGATGCTGGCACCATCAAGATCATTGATCCCTATGACAACAAGACAAGTTTCAGGGATGAGGCAGCGGCCTATGCCTTTTTCAAAGGTCGGGTGGGCCTTGTTGCCTATGCAAAAAAAATCACAGATCACCTAAAGTCTGATCACCTAAAGACGGGCAGGCTGCCCCAAATCCTGATTGGGTTCAGTGTGGGGGCTGCGGCCATCTGGAGTTTATCCACCGACCCTGCCTTTGCCGGCATCCAACAGGCCATTGGGTTTTATGGCTCCCAAATCCGGCAGCACACCCGACGCCAGCCGGCCTGTGACACCCGGCTTATCTGGCCTCGATCAGAACCCCATTTTGATGTGGATCACCTGATTTCAGAGCTTAAAGAGACCCCAAAGGTTTCCTGCCACAAGGCTAGGGGTCTCCACGGATTTATGAATGAACGCTCCCAAAATTTTGATGCGGCTTTGTACGAGACCTACATTGAAATACTCAATCGGAAAGAACCCAAGCTGACAATCAAATAGAAATACTGCCCTCAAAAGCCAGGGTGGCCGGACCGGTTTTAAAAATATGACCACTTTCCTTGTCCCAAAAAATTTCCAGATCCCCGCCATCTAGGTGGATAAGAGCCCGGTGACCGGTTCTTTTGGTGAGGGTTGCCGCCACAAGAGATGCGCAGGCACCGGTGCCGCAGGCAAGGGTGATACCGGCCCCCCGCTCCCAGACCTTCATCCTAAGTTCTGTGTCACTGACCGTTTCAATAAATTCCACATTGGTTTTTTCAGGAAACCTGCCATGGGTTTCAATGGCGCGACCGATTCCTTCAACATCCACCCCGTGAATGTCCGGCACAAAAACCACGGCATGGGGATTTCCCATGGACACAGTGGTGACAATTTTTGTGCCAAAAGGGGTTTCAATGGATTCCTCAATGCCGGTTTCATGGTCACAGACAAAGGGGATTTTCTTACAGGACAAAACAGGCACCCCCATGTCCACCTTCACCGAGGAGACCTGATCGCTCTCATCCACAACAACCTCGGGGATAACGGTTCCGGCAAGGGTCTCAACCCGCATGGAGCGGTGGGTCAGTATTTTTTTCTCATAGAGATATTTGGCAAAACACCGCATACCGTTTCCGCACATCTCAGGCTCGGTTCCATCGGAATTGATGATCACAAACCGTATATCATGGTCCAAGGACTCCCGAGCCAGGATAATGCCGTCCCCCCCGATACCAAAATGCCTATCACACAATTTTCTGGCAAGGTCCGAGTAGGAAATGCTCGCTTCAATCCGCTTGTCTCGATCATCCAACATCACAAAATCATTGCCAAGGCCTTCCATCTTGGAAAAATCGAGTTTCATATGCAGTTTCCTTTAAGACTATTTTTCAGTTAAGACTTTTTTTCAAGTGATACTTTTTTCATTGTTCCAGGCAATTTAGTTACACTGGCCAAGGCGTTTAATAATCTCATCCCCCAGGGCTTCTACCTGCCAGTTCCGCATGGCATCCAGCCGCCCAAGATCCGCTTGTGTCCGTGGGTTTTCAAAAGCAATGGCTGAAATCAGAGCGTTGTTGATCAAAAATCCCGGTTCCATGCCAAGGGAGACGCTTAAGCGTTCCCGCATTTTTTTCAAAATGTCAATACGCTCTAACACCTGGGGGCTTTTCCGGGGCAGGCGGGTCTTAGGATAGGAGGGCAATTCCCCGTGGGACAGGGCCAGGGCAGAAGAGATGGCTTCCTGGCACAGACTGCCGTACATGTCTGCCTGTTTTTTACTCAAGGCCCTGATAGAAACCATTGTATCAATGGCCTTGGGACGATGAGTGGCCAGGGCCTGAAGAGATTGGGCGGACATGATTTTAAACAGGGGCAGATCTTTTTTTTCTGCCGCGTCCATGCGAACCTGGAGCAGGTTTTCCAAAATTGCCAGGGTCCGGTTGTCCATTTTCCCGGCACCCTTAAATTTTTTAAACAAGGGCAGTTTATGGTTGGACTCATATTTCACACTGGCCTGGGCCTCAAATTCTTCCTTTGCCCAGGCAAAACGGTTCATCTTTTCAAGCCGCTCTTTTATGCGGTCGTGGAGCGCTATCAAATGTTCGACATCCCCCACGGAATAGGTAATCATGTCGTCTTTTAACGGCCGCCGGGACCAGTCCACTTTTTGAAATTTCTTGTCCACAAATACATTAAATTGCTCTTTTAAAAGGGCACCAAGACCCCGTTCACGAACATTTAAAAACCGACAGGCAATTTCCGTATCAAAAAGATTTTCAATGCGACATCCCATTTCCCTGTCTATACTTCTGACGTCAAAATCAGACCCGTGGAATATTTTAACAATATCTTGATTTTCAAGCAATGCGACAAAGGGGGAAAAATCAGAGATCAAAAAAGGATCCACCAAAAAGGCCTGGTCCTTTCCTGCAATCTGGATCAAACAGATTTTTTCCTTAAAACAATACATGGAGTCTGCCTCCAGGTCCACACCGATTATTTTTTCCTTGCCAAGACCCTTGCAGACCGTTTCCAATTCCCCATCTGACTCAATAAACTTAAAATTCAACATCTTTTCCCTTGATTGTTTACATCACTTCTTCTAAAATTCTTATTTTTATATTTAAAACCAATTAATTACAATGGGAAATAAAATGATTAATATAACATTTCCAGATAATGCCGTAAAACAATTTGACGCCGCCCCCACGGGAATGGAGATTGCAATAGGCATTTCCGAAGGATTTGCCCGAAATTGTGTGGCTGTAAAAATAGGGGAGCGTCTCCTGGATTTGAGCCTGCCCATCCAAGAAGATGCCTCTGTCAGCTTTATAACAGCCAATGACGAGGAGGGTCTTGAGATCCTGCGACATTCCTCGGCCCATGTCATGGCCGAGGCCGTGCTCACCCTCTACCCGGAAGCCAAGCTGACCATAGGTCCCGTGGTGGAGGATGGATTCTACTATGATATTGACATGGCCCCCATCTCCGAAGATGACTTAAGCACCATTGAAGCGGAAATGAAAAAAATCATCAAAGCCAAAAACACCTTTGAACGCCGGGTGGTGACCAAGGAAGAGGCCTTGAAAGTTTTTGCGGATAATCCCTTTAAACTCGAACTGATCAATGAACTTAACGACCAGGAAATCTCCCTCTACCAGAACGGAAAATTTGTCGATCTTTGCCGGGGACCCCATATTCCCCATACCGGTATGATAAAAGGGTTCAAGCTGCTAAAAATCTCCGGTGCCTATTGGCGGGCAGACCAGACAAGGGAGCAACTCCAGCGGCTCTACGGTATTTCTTTCTTCGACAAGAAAAAACTCAATCAATATGTTCACTTGATCGAAGAAGCCAAAAAACGGGACCATCGCAAACTGGGAACCCGGCTGGACCTGTTTTCCTTCCATGACGAAGCGCCTGGCATGCCTTTTTTCCATGCAAAGGGCATGGACATGTGGAATGCTCTTCTCGACTATTGGCGGGACGAGCACAGGGCAGCCGGTTATGTGGAAACCAAGACACCTATCATGCTCAATCGAAAACTCTGGGAACAGAGCGGTCACTGGGAAAACTATAGAGAAAACATGTATACCTCGGTGATTGATGATGAAGAATATGCCATCAAGCCCATGAACTGCCCCGGGGGCATGATCCTTTACAAGACAAAAGCCTATTCCTACCGGGACCTGCCCTTGCGGGCCGGTGAGGTGGGCCTGGTCCACCGCCACGAGTTATCCGGGGCGCTTTCCGGTCTTTTCCGGGTCCGGGCATTTCACCAGGATGATGCCCACATTTTTATGACCCCGGATCAGATCGACGAAGAGGTTCTCGGGGTATTAAGGCTCGCAGAAAGAATCTACAAACGGTTTGGCCTGACCTTTCACCTGGAACTGTCCACCCGGCCTAAAAAATCCATTGGCGAGGATGCCCAGTGGGAAGAGGCCACCAACGGGTTGAAGTCTGCCTTGGCGCTATATGGCCAGGACTATGTCATCAATGAAGGAGACGGTGCCTTTTACGGCCCGAAAATTGATATCCACATCAAGGATGCCCTAGGGCGTACCTGGCAATGCGGCACGGTCCAGCTGGACATGGCCCTGCCCGAACGTTTTGATCTCAGCTACAAGGGTCAGGACAATGAAAAGCACCGTCCCATCATGATCCACAGAGTGATTTACGGATCCATGGAGCGGTTCTTCGGTATTTTAGTGGAGCATTTTGCCGGCAAATTCCCCCTATGGCTGGCACCGGTCCAGATAATTTTATTGCCCATTAACCAGGAATTGTCAGACTATGCAGACACCATAAAAAAAGCCTTGGAGTCCCATAGAATCCGGTGTGAGGTGGACAAACGAAACGAAACCCTGAAAAAGAAAATCCGGGAAGCCCAGGTCAATTACATTCCTTTGATCATCACCATCGGGGACAAGGAACGAGAGACCGACACCCTGTCTGTTCGCACCCTGGACGGCAAGGTAAGAATGGGGATTTCTATGGATGATCTGGTAACAAAGGTCACCCATCATATCAAGGAAAGAACCCTGGATGAAGCCATCCTCTAAGATCGATCATTGTGACCACCAGAATTCAAGCGGGGACAGCCCTGTCCCCGCTTGCCTTTTAAAGCTGAATCTTTATTACCGGCTGCCCTTAATTGGTTTTTGTATTTTTCTTTTCTGGCAGTCCTCTTTTCCCTCCCTGTCTTCTGTCCCATGGTTTCCCCATGATGACAAACTCATGCACATGGGGGCCTATGGATTCTTAGCCTTTCTGGCCGCCCGGAACCTGCACCAAGAAAAGCCCTTTTTCAATAGGACGAAACTTAAGATTATGGCCATCCTCTTTGCCTGTCTTTACGGGCTTTCCGATGAGATCCACCAGGCCTTTGTGCCGGAAAGGACCGCCTCGGTCTGGGACTTTGCTGCAGATGTTCTGGGCAGTATCCTGGGGGCCTGTTTCTATTTTGACATTTTACACGGTAAAAAGGATTCTTAAACAAGATGAATGATTTTTCAGATAAAATCGTCCAGATTCTCAACCAGGGTGCCCTGAACCTGGCCCTGTCACTGGGATATTCCCTCAAGATATTTGATGTGATGGATGAAATCAAAAAACCCGCCACCCTGGATACCCTGGCCGCTGCCACCGCCCTTGACCGGCGATACTTAAAAGAATGGCTGGGCATCATGGTAACCGGTGAGATCATTGTCCTGTCCGCCGATCCCCCCGAAAAAAAGAATCCAGAAGAAACCTATTATTTACCCCCCGCCCATGCCGATGTCCTGACCCGCAGGGCCGGGAACAATAACCTGGGCGTCTATACCCAGGAGACGCCCCTGCTGACGACCTGCGCCATGGAAGCGGTCCAGAAAGGGTTTCTCACCGGCCAGGGCGTGAGCTTTGACCATTATCCCAGGTTTCAACAATTTATGTCCCAACTCTCCAATGCCAAACACGAACAGGTGCTGATCCGGATATTCTTGCCCTCGGTGGACAATGGCGCCTTGGTGGACCGGTTAAAAGAGGGTCTTACAGTATGTGATATTGGATGCGGAGAAGGGGTTGCCTTAAACCTTATGGCCAAAGCCTTCCCCAACTCCCAATTTCTGGGAGTGGACAATCATGGCGGCGCCATCGCAAGTGCCACTGAATCCGCCCAAAAGATGAACCTTCCCAATGCCAGGTTTTCGGTCTTGGATGCCGCTCAAATAAAAGGGGACAAGACCTTTTTCCAAAAATTTGACTATGTCACCGCCTTTGATGCCATCCACGACCAGTCCCACCCCTTAACAGTCCTTGAAGGCATCCGGGCCATGCTCAAACCCGGCGGACAATTTTCCATGGTAGACATCAAGGCCGCCACCCGGCTTGGCGACAACCTGGATCATCCCATGGGCCCCTTTTTGTATACCGTCAGCCTCATGCACTGCATGCCCATAGGGCTCAATGACAAGGGCCGGGGCCTTGGCATGATGTGGGGAAAAGAACAGGCCCTGGCACTTCTGGCCCAGGCGGGGTTTGACCGGGTGGAAGCCCTTGAAATCCCCGATGACCCCTTTAACCTACATTTTCTTTGTAAAAACCTTCCCCCCAAGGGATAACCTCCATGAAAATTCTTACCAGAGTCTTGGTTGCATCTCATCTCTTTTATTTAGGTTTTATCTGAATTTGTTCACCAACAAGGGTTTCGTCGGGCAACTTCAGACCAATGACAATCACCCGTTGCCCTGTTTCAAAATCAGTAATCTCAATGGTATTACCGCTGTTGTTAATCAGTTTTGTGCTCTGTATTTCATTTAAATATTCATACTCGGTGATCAAAATAGTTTTCTCGGCCACAACAAGATTGGGACTGTCGCCTTGATTGATTTCCATAATAGTTCCAACGAGCTTAAAGGGGATAACCCCTTGGGGATCGATGGCAAAACCTGAGAACAGTGCTGATTCGTCTGCCTGTGCATAAACATCCGGGCTGCAAAAAACCCAGGTACCCAAGAAAATGACTGCCATTGCCACCGTCAAAACGGTTATTCGTCTGTTGCGTTGCATGGTTCTCCCCTTTTTTTTAAAATATCTGTTGCCAATAGAAGTGATTCATGCTCAGATCTTCGATCGCGTCGATTGTCTCAATACCCCCTTCAACACCAACGTAGATGACTGCACCTGAAGAGAAAATAGCGATGGCAGGTGAAGATGCAATGGAACTTCCGATAACCATGCTGCGGTCACTTGTGCCATAGGTTACTGTGTTTCCGTCTCCATCGGTTTCTGTTGTCGAATCATAGTCTGACACTGCGCCGCCGTTTTCATAATCAACTGCGTAGAATCTGGCGGTACCGTATCCACTGGTTTCATCGCAGGGATCAGAATCATCCTCATCACTTTCGTCTTCCGGTTCATATGTTGTAAAATACAGGACCGAATTATAAACAATGACCGAAGATATAATTTTTTCCCCAGGATTTTCCAGTTCAAAAAACCATCCCCGACTGCTTTCCAATTCCGCTTTAACAGTTGCTTTTTCCTCATCGGTTCCCATCTGAATCAAGTTTTCAGTGACATCCACAAGATCGTCTTCGGTCAATGTTGTAAAAGAGCTTGAATCTTCCCAGTCATTTCGAATGGCGTATATTCTATTGACCACACCGGTTTCCTTGGGATCGGCCCGGTCACCGGTGCCGAAAAATATCATGTCTTCACCATTTTCAAGCACAGCATCCGGAGCGTAGAAAATTTTACGCTGCACATTGTCAAGGAAACTGGCACAAAATAATTTCCGACCGCTCCAGGTGCCATCTCCGCCGGAGATATCATCGGTAGAGTCGCTGTCATCATCTTCAAATGCCCATATATTACCGGCCAGATCTCCCGCATAAATCCGGTTTGTATAGGTATCTCCATTGGAATCAAACCCCATGACGCTGGTGATGCAATTGTTCATGTCGGAAAAATTAACGCAATTGAAATTCAGGGTGCTCAATGAGCCATCGGTAATATCGATTGCAAAGACGGCCTTCCCTTCCGTGTCCACGGAATCGGGTGTATCCAGGTCCTGATTTTCATCATACCCGCCAGCCATCAGGAATACTTGATCATATGAGTCTTCCCCGGTTTTCATTGAATGTGCACTGGGAGTGGTCCAAGACTGTCCAAGGGTTACATCCGTGCCATCTTCTTCGCCGTCGATATTAGAATCTGTATCTGTCAGAAAACTCTGACCGATGGTGTATTTATATTCGGGGGCATCAGGGTCAGTGATATCAATTGCGTAGTAATCGTAGCCCCCCCGGCGTTCGCCGAAAAACAGGGTTTTGTTCGTGTCATCATCATAGAGAACGGGTGCGGCATCCACATAGTAGTCATGGTCTTCCATGCTGTCCGAGAGCAATTGAAGGTTCCCCAGCAGTCCCGGAGGAATAAAGCCCCACGTCTCACTGCCGTCACTGTCCTTGAAAGCATGCATGACACCACCGTTGGTGCCCACGAAGATATAGGATTCGTCTTTCTCACCATCGCTGTCTGTATCATAAGCGACCACGACGGGTGTGGAGTGGATGACATCACCCATTTTCCAGTCGCTCTCCAACCCGATAATGTCCGTGATGATCTCATCTTTTTCCGTGTCATCGGCGGCATCCAGCATTGTATAGGTCAAAATTGAATTGTCTGTGGAAAACTCGTTGTCCCCATGGGTAAGGTCCGTCTCTGTTCCAAGATAGGTATAAAGATTTCGATTTGCATTATCCATAAGTAAAGCACCGACACCACCTTGGGTAACATCTGATCCGTCTTCTTCGGTGGACCAGTAGGATTGGGCGGTGTCCAGGATAGTTCCATCCTCATCCAAGACATCATCGCCGTTAACATCAAGGAGATCTCCATCGTCGTTCAGCTCGTATTTCTTCACGTTGCCTGACCACCGGCCGTCATCTGTCGGTGTGAAAAATCCCAGATAAAGATAATCTCCTGCATAGGCATAATTCATAAGGCTGACCGGAATCACTGGAGCAACATAGGAGGTATTGACTTCCGAGATTTGGCTCATGATGGATTCAAAGGCCTCGGATAACCCGGAGATGCTGCTGACATTATAATAGGTCCCTCCCCCGTTTTCAGCCGTATCTTCAAGAAGTTGCAGGTCGGTCTGGAATCCGATGGTGTAAGTGGTAATATTCTGGGTTTCATAGGAGTCATCTCCCGTCCCCAGGTCAAGATTACAGTCATTGTCATAGAGGTACTTGGCCACATCGTCCAGATAATCCGAGCTGGTGTCTGAGGTGGAATCCCCTGCATTTGAATCCTCGTCATAATCACCGATGGTGTCACCGTTGATATAAGATCCTGTTTCCAAATTCTCATCGTTGTCCATCGTGGGTGCACCGTCGGTCATCAGGATGATATAGTTTTTCTGACACCTGTATTCCATGGGACTTGTGTATGTATTGGAAGCGGTCAGGACATCGTCTGTGTTATCACCATACTTGTTAAACCAGCTCTCCTGGCCGGCGTAGTAAAGCCCGGCCTCGGCCAGGGTTTCGGCAAGGGGAGTCCACCCATTTGCTGTCAAATCGTCCACCGCATCGGTCAGTTCAGTTTTGAATGTATCATTGTCGGTGACAGATTCAATGCCCACAATAACCCGCCCGCCTTGACTATAGTTGAAGCGCATCAACCCAAATCGCGCATCATCGGTATTTTCTATCAGGTTAGTGATGACCTCCTTGGCCACATCGATTCTTGAACCCATCTCACCGCTGGTACTGGCGTCATAATTCCGATAATTTCCCAAACAAAGATATTTATCTGTTCCACCGCAGGCATAATCACCCCTGCTTTCATAAATAGCCCCCTCGGTGACACCGTCGGTTTCAAGTGCATCTTTGACAGTGGCACAGGAAAGCTCATCCACATCGTCGGCAAAGATAGTCCAGCTTCTCCTGTCATACCGATATACGACGTTTGATGAATAAGATCCTGAATAGGTGGTGTCCGGGTCATAATATTCCGACGGTATATCCTCGGTGGACATACTGCCCGAGGTGTCAAAAATAATGAGAATGTTGGGCTCTACTGAAACGCTGCTGCAACCGTAGATGGCAGTGTCATCCGCATGGAGTAAAAGCGCAGGCGTCACCATCATTATGGTTAACGTGAGTATGGAAATCCATGTCTTCATTTTGTATCCTTATATTATTCAAATAACAGGTGTTTAATACTTGTTAAACACTTTCCAAACTCCTGTCTGGGCAACGGTGTTGCCGTCATTGGATGTCGAAGTAATGCTGTAACGGCGAATTTCAAAAGATAGCACACTGTATCCCGAGCTATCCGGCGGTGTGTCAGTGTGGGAAATGGCCGGTATGTTATCTGCCACATTGTCAGTGCCGAAGACGGGAGTTGCCGTCCCTTCAATACATCGAGCCTGGATGGTTGCCAGGGGATCGCCATCATCATCGGTTGAGATTGAATCAAATGTACTGTTTGCTGAGGTTTCCGATGTGCTGAGAAACTCATCGGTCAGCCAGTTGTCGTAGTTGATGCGGGCATCGTTAATGCCGGTTTCCGCTTCGTAAAACTCCGAAGCGGCAAGCTGTTCATTTCTTACAATGGTGGTTTCATTGTTGGATATGTTGATGGCGGCAACACCGGCAATTGTCAATATTAACAACACCATCAGACTGAAAATCATCACCATTCCTTCTTCATTTTTCAGCGTCTTTTCGATCAGAAAAAAATCCATGGTCTTCTTTCCCAGGTTAAGTTTGATAATCATTGGTTTCTAATTTTCACCCGTTTTGTCAATGTACGTGTGACAGTCCCTGTGCGACCTGCCGGCTCCTCAACCGTCATGTCGATGACCACCGTTGTGGGCGTGGTGGTATCGTCATAGACAAAGCTCAGGGCGCTAACGTTGTCCAGCAGCACTTCATCCGTGTCTGCGTCATCGTCCATTCTCTGGATAAGCTCAGTCCCGTCAAGATAATACCGGATTCGTTCCATGTTGCCTGAGGTTATGGCTCCGTCATAGTCCCGGTCGGCGATAAATTCAATATCATCTGTATCGGTCACTGTAAATCCGCCCCCGGCAGTGCCCAATGGGTCCAGGCCGGCAATACGAATATCCTGGGCCAGCAAGTTGATGGCCGAGCGAATGTCCTGCTGCGCAGTTACCCGTGAGGTTTCAGTGGCGTATGACCGAGACAGATTGGTGTACACCGAAATGAGCCCCGTCAACACAATTGAGCTTATTGCCATGGCGACCAGCAGTTCGATCAGGGTAAACCCGCTGTTAGATAAAATACTGGTTTCAGCCTTGTGTCGGTTGGTGTTTGGCATCATAATCCATCCCCTGTTGTTACCGAGCTTAAGGTAACCGATCTTGTCCCCCTGCCCACAAATGGAAATGTGACGGTGACGGTTACCGTTCTGCCATAATTACTTTGGGTATCACCGACACCGTCACCATCGGTGTCTTCCAAATAGGTATCTATTGTCCAGGACCGGGTGTAGATGCCTCCGGCCAGTCCGTTTTCATCTAATGGATTGTCAGAGTCCGCGGTGGTTGTCGGGTAAGTATCCGGGTTCAGGATGTCATCGGAATCATCGATATCGCCGTCTTTAATGAGTTCCATCTGTGACTGGGCCAAGGCTGTGGCCTGGGTATATGTGTTGCCGGTTCTGTTGTTTCTGACAGCAGAGATCTGCATTGCGCCAACCGCTAAAAGACCAACTGCCATGATGCCCATTGCCATAAGGACTTCTATTATGGTGAATCCTTTCATCTCTTTCCATCTTGAAATTCCGAAAGCTGGCCTTTTCATCTTTGTGCTCCAGATCTGTTTTAAATAGCGCTTATCCGTCCAAGCCGGTTAACAGAAACAAAGCTTTGTTCGCTGCCCCGGTAAATAGCAACCGTTCCCACCGTTGATGTGTCGCATCTTCCCGTTCCATTGAACTGGACAATATCATCCTCAAATGTTGTGGCATCAAGATCAATCACCACACCACCCGACAGGGTTCGATCCCTTAAAATTTGTTCATTTCCTTCCTGGATGGCGTTGTCAGCAGTTCCCGTCCCGCTTCCGTCATCAACAAAAATAATGTAACCACTGTCGGTAAAATTGATGACAACGGTTGCATTGTTCCGGATCGCTGACTGTTTTGCCACTGCCAAATCACCCACAAGGGTGTTGACCGCACCGTTAAACTGGGCATTATTCCTCCATGCGATAACATTGGGAATGGCTATTGCGGCAAGGATGGAAAAAATAGCCATGGTAATTGTTAACTCCAGAATGGTAAAACCCGACATATTTTTCACTTTTCCTGTTCCTAAATTTTTGAAACATCATTTTTTTTAGACAGGGTAACAGAAGAATGTGATAAAATTGAGGGGGAATTGAGGGGGGATTGAGGGAATATTCAGAAAAAAAATTGCAGTCCCTTGTCGTCTCAATTATTATTACAAGGGGTTCTGCTCATATCACGATTCCCTTCTCTTTGACATACGTTTGAACCGTCCATTGGATTGGATTAAAAGAGCGTCATTTGACGGCCTCCCATGATTTGGGTGAAACTTTGGTCAAGAGACAAGAGTGCGGCGTCGGCAATGGGCTTTAATTGCTTTTGAATATAATGATTGTAGTCAAGGTCATCGTGGGGAAGATCCATGGGTATGGGGCCCCTCAGTGTCATGACGTAGTAAATTTCTCTTAGGTTATCCCCTTTGTCTTTCAAAAGAAGTGCGGCCTTCACATGGGGAGGGACCAGCTTGACATAGTCCTTGGGTGACTTGGTCAACCGTTTTTTATAGACCAGATCCTCATCGTGGAGATGGTTTTTCACCTCTGAAACGATTTGCCGGATCCACTGGGTGACCTCCTGGTCATGGAAAATCCTGTAAAACAGGTCATATTGAAAATTCTTTGCAAACCGCGTCCAGTCGGATCGGACAAATTCAAGGCCGGTAAACACCAATTTTTCTTTATTGTTTTTCTTCACAAGCCCGACATACCGTTTTTTAGCCCCGCCTCCCCCGCCACGGATGGCAGGGAGAAAAAAACGGGTAAAGTGTTTTTCAAATTCAATCTCCAGATGGGAGACCAGGTCAAATTCATCGGTCAGTTTTTTGGTCAGAAATTCATTCATATCAATGGCCAGTTTTTTAGCGGCACCGTCACAATCTGATACTTGTGTGGGTTTAAGCTGCACAAATACCGAATCCGTATCCCCGTATAGAACGCCGTAACCTTGCTGTTCAAGAAAGTTCCGGGTTGTTTTCAATATCCACTGGCCCGTGCCGGTAATCGCCCGGGGAAGACCGGGATTATAAAATCTGCACCCCGGTGTTCCCATAACGCCATAAAAGCTGTTCATAAGGATCTTTATGGCCTGGGAGAGATGGGGATCATCCATTTTTTTTGCCTGTTCTCTTTTGTCCAGAAGCGTTGCAATATAATCGGGCAGCACATGCAGTTTCCGGGAAAAAGAAATGTTTACCGGGGTATTAAGGGGATGGATATCAGCCTTTAGCCGTGACAGGGGGTCTATTTTAAAGGTTCGGATAATGGAAGGGTAAAGACTTTTGAAATCAAAGACCACAATATGTTCATAAAACCCCGGGGTTTTTGCAAAGACCCATCCCCCGGAACTATGCCCCTGGCTTTGAATATCTTGAACATTGGGGGCAACCAACCCCTTGCGATGGATCGAGGGAAGCATGAAATGGTCAAAGGCTGCCACAGACATGCCGACCCTGTCCATGGCCATTCCACTGATGACGGCCCGCTTAAAGGTCAGATCAATCAGACCGGTCTTCTCGAAAATATCAGAAACCAGAATGCAATCCATGAGATTATAGTGGGCCAGTCCCTTTTTGTCTTCCAGAAATCTGCGTTCGATCTCTGCGACCTTGTCGCCCTTCTCTCCAATCTCTTTTCCAATTCCCAAAATTTGAATTGCCACGGTTTCCAGTCGAAAATTTTCAAAGAAATAAAAAGCATTCCTCATGGCGGGCGGCCCGTCAATGACGATCCGTCCATTGATGTGGGCGGAGAATCTGCCTTTCTGAGCTTCTCTGATTTTGGGAGGCCCATGGTCCCTTCCCAGGGAAAATTTCAGTCCTCGGGACTGGTATTTTTTTTCGAGGAAAACAAGGTCAAAGCCGATGACATGCCAGCCGATAATAATATCGGGGTCCAAAAGGGTCATGATGTCCAGGAAGGCTGCGAGTATCTCTCGTTCACAGGACATGCGAAACAGCTTGCCGTCATGGGGCAAAATTTCATGGTCATACCCGGGCAGAGGGTCTTGTTCATTGGGAACTTGCCTGGAACCCCCCTGGGGTCCATTTTTTTGGGGGGCTCGGTCATCCTTCATCAGGACAATGCCGGTTTTGATCTTTTTCCCGGCCGAAGAAGCCCGACCCGTAAAATGGACGGCGATAGAGTATAGCTCTCCTCTTTGCCCGGTTTCTATGTCCAGGGAGAAAATTGAAAAACAAGGGTGAAATTCGGCCTTGCAAATTTTGGGGTCCATGAATTTTAAAATTTTACCGGTGGAATGACAGGGCCCTTGAAACTGGATGCCCCCCTGGATAAACCGCTCCATTAAAAATCGTTCTTCAGGACGCAAATCCGCTTCAAAGGTCTTGATGCCCTTTTCCTGGAGAATTTTCCGGGCTTTGTACAAAAGATTCTGGGTCTTAAAATACAGGGCATCCACAGGCTTGCCGTCAAAGGAGGTAAGCGTTACCTGTCTGCGTTCAACCCCCCAAAAAAGATCCGGAAGAAGCGTATCCCGCTCAATGAAAAACAGGGGCCGGTTCTTGGAAATAACAATTTCAAAGGGACCCTGGTCACAGATCCCTGTATAGCGAAGGCGATGACTGCCTCCGGCCTCCATACACTCCCGTGTGAGTATGTATCCCCTGTAAAGTCCCATGCCGGTTTTAATACCAGTTGATAAAAGAAAAGACAAATCCTGCACTGTTTTACAGGGGATTTCCTGGGTCCGGTCCAGAATTTTTTGGCCAACCCCGTAAAAAAATGATATGGAACCCTTCTGTGTCCATAAGACCCGGACAAAATTTTTAACCCGAACAAGGCT
The DNA here is from genome assembly GCF_055382125.1 of Desulfoconvexum algidum. Lineage (NCBI taxonomy): Bacteria > Pseudomonadati > Thermodesulfobacteriota > Desulfobacteria > Desulfobacterales > Desulfobacteraceae > Desulfoconvexum > Desulfoconvexum algidum. The sequence continues at coordinate 4,939,227 of NZ_AP042394.1, forward strand.
TCAGGAAAGCCAGCCCCATGACCTATTTTTTTATGAACAAAGCCATTGCCAGTTCCTTGTATGAAGCGCTGACAGAAGATCCCTTTTATATCACCCTGGAACAAAGGGCCGCAAGTGATCCGGCAAGGGCAAAAAAAGCCATGCTCAGATACCTGGACTATTCCATGCAGGAAGCCCGCACATATGGCCAATTATGCCTGGCAAAAGACCTTGCCCATGGGGCCTCCCTCTGGTCAAAACCGGTTGACAAAGCCCAAGGCCTGCAAATTGCCAAAGAAAAAAAACAATTTTTATTGGATCACCTGGGCATGGAAAGTCTTGACACCTATTGCCAGATAGTGGACTTTATGACACAGGAATCCAAGCAAGTGGTGTCTGAAACCTTCTGGTACTTATCTATTTTGGGGATATCCCCAAACCTCCAGGGCAAAGGGCTAGGACTTGATCTTGTCCTGCCGGTTCTTAAAAAAACAGATGAAATAGGGGCTGCCACCTATCTTGAAACCTTTACCCCGAAAAATTTTGGGTTTTACAAGCGGTTGGGGTTTTATGAAGCCAAAACCGTTCGTGAACCTGTCACGGACTCATACTATACCATCATGGTCAGGGAGGCCAAATGATTCATTGGGAATGAAGAATTATCTTATTGCAATATTCAACAAAAATTTGATATAATTCAGAATATTATTTTAATTTATATACGTTAAGGTGTTAAACCTTTAGAAATCCAAGCAACTTCTCCTACAAGCTTCTCCTACAAGCTGATCCTAAAATCTGGTGCACCATGGGATATATCTGACATTTTAAAAGGAATGAACAATGTCTTATGCCAGTACAATATCCATTTTAATTGTTGATGATCACGATATCGTCAGGCATGGACTAAGGCAGTCTCTTGGCCAGGAAAAAGACATGACGGTTGTTGCAGAAGCGGATACCGGAAGACTGGCGGTTGAATTGGTTGAGCAATATCGGCCGGACATTGTCATCATGGATGTTTCCATGCCGGATCTAAACGGAATTGAGGCGACAAAACAAATTCTTAAATTACACCCGGATGCTAAAATCATTGCCTTGTCCATGCATCCTGAAAAGCAATTTGTTTTATCCATGATTAACGCCGGTGCTCGGGGGTACCTGCTTAAAACAAACCTGTTCGAAGAACTGTTAACCGCTATCCGAATGGTGATTTCCGGGAAGGTTTTCTTTTCTTCGGATATCATGGAACACATTGTTAAGTCAGCCGTCAACACCTGTGATAAAAATGAACAATTGATATTTAATACCCTCACATCAAGGGAAAGAGAGATTCTCCAATTGCTTGCCGAAGGTAAAACCAAGGCCTATATTGCAAAGCAACTTTATATCAGTAAAAAAACAGTTGATTCACATCGAGCCCATATCATGAAAAAGCTTGATTTGGACAATATCCCGGCATTGACAAAATTTGCTATTCGGCATGGAATTACATCCCTTGATATTTGACACAAACCTATATTTTTTTTAAATTGGGGAAGTCCTTATGCTTTAGGGGGCATTGAGATAGGCACCTCAATCGTTATCCTGGACCCTTTTCCCGGTGTGGAAAGGATATGAATTTTGCCCTTGAGTGCCCGCATTCGTTCGGTAATACTGAAGAGTCCAAACCCGTCATTTTTAATTGTCGGAGCCGTATTAAATCCAACCCCCTTATCTTCCATGCAAATATTGAAATATCCATCCCTGGCAGATACGCTGAGGACAGCCTCTTGGGTGTGTGCATGTTTGATAATATTTATAATCAGCTCCCGGACGGCTCTATACAGGGTGATTTTTGTGGTCTCATCAAAGGGCGTGATCCTGCCGGCTGGATGCACAAATTGGATGTGCAATCCGTGTTTTTGGAAAAAATCTTCGCATAACCACTCCAATGCGGGTTCTAGTCCGACATCGTATAGTATGGGAGAACTGAGCTGGAAAGTAAGGGATCGGATGTTTGCCAGGGCTTGTTTTAACAGGGTTTGGGTTTCTTCCAGTTTTAAAAAGTTTTCTTTGTCGTCAAGGTGGTGAATGCTATTAATCATGGAAACACTCATGGCCAAGGTTTGTGTAACACTATCGTGAAGATCGTCTGCAATTGCCTTTCGCTCCCGTTCTTCCGTCTGTGCCAGTTGGGATGACATCCTTCGCAATTGTGCCTGGTGGCTTTGAATTTTCTTTGTCGAAACCATCTGTTTTTTGATCTGAGTTCGCAGTTTTTCATAAAGCCTTGAATTTTCTATGGAAATTACAACCTGGGTGTTGAGAATATCAAGGATCTTAAGGCGCTGTTTTGTAAAGGCCCCCATCATCAGGTTATTTTCCAGATATAATATCCCCTGAATACTTTTTTTACCGATAATAGGTGTGCACAAAATAGAGAGGGGTTTGTTTTCAATTATATAGGGATCATAATTGAATTGTTTATCCAGGGAGGCATTATCAAGAATAATGCTTTTCTTGGATAAAAAAGAAGAATAGGCGATGGCACTGGCCAGCATTTGGCCGGCTTGTTCAACTTGAATTCCCTGGAAAATTTTAACAAAATCCGGATGGGTCTGGGCAAAGGCTTCTATTTTTAGCTGATTATCAGAATAAAGGAGTAGGAATGCTCTCTGGGCACCGGAATTCTTTAAGATCAACTGAATCAGTAGTCGCATCAATTTTTTGGGTTTAATCTCCCTGGCAATAATGTGGGAGGCCTTTAGAACCGAGTAAATATCCACATCTTTGAATTCAACCGTATCATTGATCCGGAGCTTATCCGTCCGATCCTCTTTTAATATCAGGCCATACTGGGTTTCAAGTTGTCTGACCTTTGGTGTTACCCCCCATTCCCTGTAGAGCCGTTTTGCCTTTAAAAGCAAGGAGCGGGCAAGATAACCTTGCTTTTTATTGAGAAAAAATTTTGCGGCCAGTTCACAGCTTATGGCCTCAACATGGAGATATCTTGCGTCTTTGGCAGAGGTCATGGCCCTGTCATAATAACAGGCTGCTCGTTCAAATTGGTTTTTTACCCTGGCAATTTCAGCCTCAAGTAAAAAAAACATATGGGGATTATTTTCCGGTGCCCGCTTGAAAATCATTTTGAAAAATTTCTGATTTTGCCGTGCCTTTCCTATATACAAGGCGTGCGAACCGGGATTCGTCTCATTACAATGTTCAAGAAGGGCGAGAGAATAAAAAAAGAGATGGGTCATTTGGGAGCTGAGGGATACATAGGATTTAAAATACAACGCCCCTTTTTTTGCATATTCCAGGGATTTTTTACCATCCTGCAAAAAATATGATACAATTTGATGATACAAAAAATAATCTGAAATCGTTGGGATGATATTGGCTTTTTCCCATTGTTGGGAAAAATTTTCATCATAGATGTCCAAAGGGGTGTCCAGTAAAAATAATTTGCGGGTGGTTCCCCTTAAAACCCGTACAACCTGGAAGAGTAATTCCAAATTGTGAATCCACAGGATCTGGCTTGATTCGCGGATCTCTTTGCGGCTTACCCGCATATGGTGTTCAATATCTTCAAGTTTAGTGCCGGAAATAAAATTTAAAAAATAATACATCGCATGGAGATTGAAAATATTCATGAACAATCCTGCTTCCAGGGAGGTCTTTACGATTTTTGACAATTGGTCCAAATGATGTTTTGTTTGTCCCAGACGGTTCATGGAAATAACAGTGAACAAATGGCGGGTCAAAATTTTTTGTTTCTTTGCCTTGAATCTTTCAACGATCTCCATGGAGAGCTTGCCAAATGCATATCCTTTTTTTACATCATACAACAAATTGCTCAGTACGGTGCCATAGAATGAAAACACGTATCCGGCATATGGCGTTAACCCGTTGGTCAAGACAAACCGCATGGATCGAAACAGGGCAATGTGTGCAAAAGGATGCCCGTTTATGGCGCATGCCCTTGATATGATGATAAGGCTTCTGATAATGGCTGTTTTTCTGGGATCTGTAATTTCCGGCAGATCAATAATATCGCCGATTTTCATGCCCAATAATTGTTTTTTAAAAAGCAGCACTTCTTTGATTAACTGAAAACGGTTAAATTTAGGCGATATTTTGTAGCCTAACTTTGACAGGATGGTAAGCCCGGTATCAATGACTTCCTGTGTTTGATACGCCTGCATAAGATAGGTGCTTTTTGCTTCAAATATTTTTAACAAATGATCCGGTTGTTCTGCATGGTTCAGGACTTGATTAAATTGAAAATCAGCTTGTGTATACCTGCCCAGAACATACAAAATTTCACACCGCTGTGAAAAAAGCGACAGCGCAAGCATATAGTTTGTGTGCCAGGCATCTCCCGGCAGCAGAGAAATGCCTGTTTTAAAATAGGTGTCGGCAGCTTCCAATGAAGACAATTCCATTTTATTTTGTCCGGCCTTCAAATTCAACCCGGCAAGTTTCAATTGTTCTTGCGCTTCCCCGATAATGCTGCGGGCGAAATTCATTTGATCGACAATCATAAAAATCTGGTTGTCAATTTCACTTTCAGGCATCATTTTCAGCATCTGCCTTCCGGCACTCAAATGCAGTTTTATCTGTTCATCCCGGGACATCATTGAATAAACAGACTCCTGGACAATATCGTGGACAAACCTCAGATCATTTTGGTGTTGAATCATAATGCCGTTGTTTATGAGGGGGTGAAGTGCCGCTTTAAACCTTTTATTCTCTTTGGCATAAATAGTTTCCATGAGGGTTATGGAAAAACAGGAACCAAGACAGGAAGTTATTTTTAACAACTCAATGGATTCAAAGCTAAGCTGGGTTATTTTTTTTATCATAAAATTACCCACATTATCTGTTGCCGGAACCTGGCTGATTTGTTTGAATTTCCAATCCCATGTGCGGTTGGGGGTCTGGTATAAAAGTTTTGTGCTGGACAGGTACTCGAGAAAAGATTTTATAAAAAATGGATTCCCATCGGTTTTTTCAAACAAAAGGGTGGAAAAAGGCAGGATATCAGGCATGCTTTTGCCAAAAAGATCTGAAATCCAGTAATTTTGAGTCTCCATATCCAGTGGATTAAGGTTGATTTCAAGCACCGGAACCTTATTTTTCTTTATTTTATTGACCGTTCGGATAAAAGGATGCTGCTCGTAGGTTTCCTGATCCCTGTAAGCGCAGATGAGACACAACCCTTTGATGGGGCGGGCGTTGATGATCTCAAGTATCCGGATGCTTTCTTGCTCAACCCATTGCATGTCATCTAAGAATATTATCATGGGCTGTTCTTTGGATGCAATGGTTTCAATAAATTTGCAAAGCAGATTATTGAGCCGGGTATCACTTTCAAGGGCCGTCAGCTTCATGGCCAGAGGATGTTTGCCAATGATAAATTCCAACATGGGAACAAAATCAATTATCAGCTGTGCAGAGTTCCCCAAGGCCATGATGATTTTATTTTTCCATTTCTTGACCTTTGTTTTTCCTTCCCCGAGGATCTGCACGATCACAGACTCAAGTGCCGTTTGAGCTGCTCTGCTTTGATGTGTTTTTTCGTGTTTTCCTTTTACAAAATATGCCTTGGAGTCCAATTGTTTCCAGGCCTGTTCCACCAGGGCGGACTTGCCCACACCGGCTTCGCCCGAAATCAGGATCAAAGGATACCTGGTTTTGCCCTTGCCGGCCAAGGCGTTCGTTAATTTTTTTATCTGCCTGCTTCTGCCATAGAGCTTGTCTGAAAAGCAGATATCTGACGTAAGATCCCCCCGGCCGGGTTGAAAATTATGATTTTGATTTTTAGTGTTCATCAGGGTCATACAGATTTCAAAATCCTTTTGAAGCCCCGAACAACTCTGATACCGGTCTAAAGGGTTTTTTTCTAAAAGCTTCATAATAATGGCACAAAGCGGTTTCGGGATATTTTCATTTATGTGATGTGGCATCCCGGGTGTTTTGGCAAGATGACAATGGATTAATTCAAGTTTGTCTTTACTGACAAAGGGCAGCCTTCCCGTTGACAGATGATAAAGGGTACATCCCAATGAATAGAAATCGGTTGCACGGGTTACATCAAGACTGGTTCTGCCTGTTTGTTCAGGAGAAATATACCCGAAGTCAGGCTGGGCAATCTGGTGTTGGTGGAGGTGTTGGAGGGGAACTTTTGTTTGAAAATTCTCGTTTTTTGAAAAACAAAAACCCCCGATTTTCAGTTTATTGGTTACCGGGTTAAACCAGAGGTTATCCGGATTAATATTATTGTGGATAATATTTGATTCATGGAGGTGAGAAAGAGACCGGGCAATATCGATGAAAAGACCTATCAAATCTCGCATTTTCATGTATTTTGTGTCGGATATACCAAGGGGTTTGGCTTCAAAATCTTCAAGAACCAGAAATTTTATCTTGTTGCAAGATTGAATTTCAATGGGCTTAACAACAATTTTTGGATTAAGATTCCGGGTGATCTTATATTCTGTTTCTAAAAGATGATTATGGGCCTCGGCGTTCGCAATTTTTATCAAAATTGTTTTTGAACTGGAAATGGGGCAGGCAGTAAAAAAGACCATTTTTTGGCTCGCATAAATTTTTTCTAATATTTTAAACCCAGCGATTTTTATCATTCTTAAATCCTGATAAAATATATTTTTTACATAGGATTAGCGCCCTGCCAGTCTTGTTTGTTTTTTAATTTATTTAAGTCGATTCCTTTACCGAGAAGATATCGTTTTCGCAAATAAAAATAACCAGCTCCGGAAAGCATAAACAGTATAAATCCCCCTGTTTTGTAAAATGAAGCCAGATCAACAAGGATTATCAGGCCAAAAAAAAGCGCCATGAAAATACCGGTCAAAGGACAGATAAACTGCCATGGACCCTTTAGCTTGAAGGATGCAGCGGCATAATAATCCGGGTGTTTTTTTTGAAACCTCAGGGCCACCAACTGAATGGGAACCATGATTACCAATGCACCCAAAGAGGCATAGGATGCAAGGGTTTCCAAAGAAAGTTGGGATATAATACCCAGTGCGGAAAGAATCCAGAAAAGCGTCAAAACCCGGTATGGTGTTTTAAACCCATGGCTGATTTTGCCTAAGGATTCAGGGAACAGATTGTCCTGAATAATCACCAAAAAAGATTTTGTGCCGGTAATAAAAATTGCATTTAAGGTGGTTGTTAGAGCAATAATGGCTCCTCCAAAAATAAAAAACACCCTGCCAGGTTCTTTGAACATTATATTGCTGACTGCAATTAGAGGCTCTTTTGATTCATTGAGTATTTCAGAGCCTGCCATGCCCACGGTGGTTATTCCCACAAGAATATAAATCCCTGCAACAATGGGAAAAGAGATCATAAACGCTTTTGGAATAATTTTTCCAGGATCAATGATTTCACCGCCCAATTCGATAATGCCATTGGCCCCAAGATAGGTAAAGGTGAGCAGGGCAGTTCCCAGCAGAATATTGCCCACCCCTTTTTGGCAAATATTATTGAACCGTATGGGGTTTAATTCAAAAATTCCTGTGCCCCCATAAACGAGCAGGGCTGTTATCAGGATAATGACAAGGATACCCTGGATAATCGCAGCAAATTTGACACCCAGCAGGTTGATAATATAAAAGGAAGTGACCAACCCCAGGGCAACTGGCAGGGAGGGGATACCGGGGAAAAATGACTGAATATAGGTGACACACCCATTGGCCAATAAAGGAATCTGCCCGAAAAAAGAGGTCAGTGCATAGGTCCATACGCCGACAAAAGCAATGCAGGGCGAAAACATCCTGCAAGGATATTTATAGTTGCCACCGGTTGTAGGGATTGCAGATCCCAGCATGGCCATGGGAAGGATACTCAAAAACACCGGTATGACAGCCAGCCCATAGGCCAACGGCAGGGCAGGCCCGGTTATCCTCAGGGCGATGCCGGTAAAGACAAATACACCGCCGCCAATCATAAATCCGATTGCGATCGACGAAACGGCTGCAAGTCCGAGTGCAGGTTTTAATCCGGAATTGTTCATGTTTAACCTTTTGGGTAAAAGTCCGAAGGCTATTGGCAAATCCCAGTCTGCTTTCCCTAGGATCTGCCATTAAATTATTTATGCCATAGTGGAAAGCAGGTATCAATGATTTTGATGCCAGGAACATACATGGGTATCACCCGATTATAGGTGAATTAAGAATTCTAAGCCTTCCCCCCTTTTATATGGATATACAATTTATTGGCTTTATGATATAGGCAAATAAAAGATCATAAGAAAAACAGTCGAATGTGTTCCCTATTTTCCAAAAGGAAACCCCTCCATGGATGATGATTTTAAATTTTCAATTTTGGGAAAAACCAACCTTGCGGTGGGGCGTCTGGGACTTGCCGGCAGTTACGGCGCCCCTGCCGCTGCCTACGAAAAGGCCTTTGAAAAGGGATGCAATTATTTTTATTCCGGGTCAGGCAGGCGCCGTTCCCAGATGAAACAGGCCGTTAAAAACCTGGGCCGCCAGGGGCATCGGGACCAAATGGTTGTCAGTATTCAAACCTATGCCAGGTTTGGGCTCATGACAGAAATATGGTTCAAGCAAAGCCTTGGGAGCATGGGGATTGACCATGCCGATATTCTCATGCTGGGGTGGCATAATTCTGCCCCCTCCAACCGACTCATGGAGTTTGCCCTGAAGATGAAAGAACAAGGGCTTTGCCGGTTCATCGGACTGTCCGGTCACAACCGCTCCCTTTTTCCGGAACTGGCCGAAAAGAAGATATTTGACCTCTTCCATATCCGGTATAACCCGGCCCACAGAGGAGCAAAAAAAGAATCTTTTCCCCTCTTTGAAAAAAGTACCCCACCCGGCCTTGTCACCTATACCGCCACCCGGTGGGGCCACCTGCTCCAGCCAAAACATATGCCCCCGGGGGAATCCCCCTTGAGTGCCAGTGACTGCTATCGGTTTTCCCTGTCCGATCCCAGGGTCAACATATGTCTTTGCGGCCCCAGGAATATGGACCAGATGCAAACCGCATTGACAGCCCTGGACAAAGGACCGCTCACCCCAGAAGAAACAGAAAGGATTACCAGAATCGGAGACCATGTTCACAAATCTGCCAAAGGATTTTTTGGATAAATCTTCTTTGGTTGATGTCCATAAGGCAAAAACAGATAAACTTAAAATGAAACCATAAGGAGCTAAAAATGGATCTTTCTTCATTGAACATTGAAAAAATTATCGACACCCTTACCCTTTGGGTAACCGCCTATTCCATGAAAATAATTGCGGCTGTTCTAATTTTTGTCATTGGGAAATGGCTGGCAAAAAAAGTCACCAAGCTGTTTATCAAGCTATTGGAAAAAAACAAGGTGGATGTCACCCTGACGCGTTTCCTGGAGAGCATTGTCTATTACTCCCTGCTGATTGTGTTATTAATTGCCGTTGCCGGACAGCTGGGGATCAATACCACCTCATTTTTAACCATTGTGGGTGCAGCCGGCCTTGCCATTGGCCTTGCACTGAAGGACTCCTTGTCCAATTTCTCTTCAGGGGTCATGCTGATCCTGTTCCGGCCTTACCGGGTCGGGGATTTTGCCACCGTGGGCGGGGTCACAGGAAATATCATGAGTATTGATATTTTCAACACCACCTTGAACACCCCGGACAACCAGCGGGTCATTGTTCCCAATGCTAATATCACCAATAATGTTATCACCAATGTCACGGCCAATGATACCCGCCGGGTGGACTTGACCATCGGCATCGGGTATGGGGATGATGTTTTAAAGGCAAAAAAGGTACTGGGTGAAGTCCTCAAAACCGAAAATCGGATACTCGAAACCCCTGCCCCGAAAATCGCCGTATCAGAACTTGCCGACTCCAGCGTGAACTTTGTGGTCCGGCCCTGGGTAAAAACCAGTGACTATTGGGATGTTTATTTTGATCTGACGGAAAAAATAAAACTCACCTTTGATAAGGAAGGCATCAGTATCCCCTTTCCCCAGCAGGACGTTCATTTTTTCCAGGAGAAAACCGGTACCGAGGCCTAAATTACACCATTAAGATCTGTGCTCAGGCTGAAAAAAAAACCAGAAAAGGGGTATACGCTCACTTGAATTATGTGATATGTTGCGTGGATTTGACTATAATAAAGGCAGGAAATGAGACTAATTTCAACATAGGAGTATATCTAAATGGACACCCCCTCTTCAACGACGTACAGCTTCAGACCCAAAGATGCACTGCTGGGAGCACAGATGTTGTTTGTGGCCTTCGGCGCACTGGTTCTGGTCCCTCTTCTCACCGGACTTGATCCCAATGTGGCCCTTTTTACCGCCGGATTCGGCACATTGATATTTCAGGTCATCACCAAGGGGAAGGTTCCGATATTCCTGGCCTCCTCCTTTGCGTTCCTTCCGCCGATCTTTTATGGGGTCCAAACCTGGGGAATTCCCGGTACCATGTGCGGCCTTGCGGCTGCCGGCGTGGTCTACATCCTGCTGAGCCTTCTGATCAAGTGGCGGGGAAGTGAAGTGTTGAGCAATATCCTTCCCCCGGTGGTGACAGGTCCTGTAATAATGGTCATCGGTCTCATTCTTGCCCCTGTTGCCGTTAACATGGCCATGGGAAAAGCCGGAGACGGCTCTGTGGTTCTTTTTCCCGAAGGCACCGCACTCACCGTATCCCTTGTGGCCCTTGCCACCACGGTTCTGGTTTCCCTTCTGGGCAGGGGGGTCTTTAAATTAATCCCCATTCTCTGCGGCATTATTGCAGGGTATATAACCGCGCTTATTTTTGGTATCGTCGATTTTAGCACCGTCGCAAAGGCCCCCTGGTTTGCCCTTCCCAACTTCACCTTTCCCGAATGGAATCTCCAGGCGATAATCTATATTGTTCCCATTGCAATCGCACCTGCCATCGAGCATTTCGGTGACATTCTGGCAATCGGTTCCATCACCGGTAAGGATTATCTTAAGGACCCCGGGATCCACAGGACCATGATGGGGGACGGCATCGCCACAACCATGGCATCCATGCTGGGTGGCCCACCCAATACCACCTATTCCGAGGTAACCGGCGCCGTCGCCCTGACCAGGGTTTTCAATCCGGGAATCATGACCTGGGCCGCCATCACAGCTATCGCCCTTGCCTTTGTGGGCAAATTCGGGACATTCCTCCAGACCATCCCCTCGCCTGTAATGGGGGGCATCATGCTGCTTTTGTTCGGTGCCATCATGGTGATCGGCCTGAACACACTGGTAAAATCAGGTGAAGACCTCATGGAATCAAGGAACCTTTCCATCGTTGCCCTGATCCTGGTATTCGGTATTGGCGGCATGAGTTTTTCAGCCGGTGAGTTCACCCTTCAGGGCATCGGTCTTGCCGGTATTCTGGGAGTTCTTCTGAACCTTATTCTCCCCGGGAAAAAGCGCAAATACTGATCACAATCAACTTAATCTGAAGTCCTCTTTTCCTGGGGAAACAGATAGAAAAAAACAAGATAAAAGATAATAAAGAGGGCCGCAGAAAAGTTCGATCCGGCCCTCTTTATTATCTTTAAATACAGGTCAAAATTCGAATAGAACCTGCCCGGCATCAATGGCTTTGTTCAAGTCTGCGGTAATAGATTCAAGAAGAAGTTTGTCCCGGCTGTCCCCTTCGGTGCAGGCCACTTTAACCGCAAGATTCCGCCCATTTTCCTTTGCCACATAGAGAGCCCGATCAACCAGATAAAAAATATGGTCAATCCCCAAATTGCCGGGATGATGTTTATAAAATGGATAAAAAACAAAACCCAGGGAGCAGGTGATGCGAATATCACGACTGTCTGTCACCTTAAAAACTGAGTTTGCCACATGGAGACGAATCTTTTCGGCAAGAACACAGAGGTTATTTTCCCTGGTACCCTTCAGGAGGATAATAAACTCTTCCCCCCCAATACGGCCCACCACATCATCCTGCCGGACCGTTTCACAAAGCCTGTCACTGAACTGCTTGAGCACCATATCGCCGGAATCGTGCCCATAACTGTCATTGACCTTCTTGAAATAATCGATATCAATGCTGATAACCCCATACCCACTTGAGTCGGATATTTTCCTTTTATTCGCCCCGGTTTTCTCCATCCACAGGGAATTGATTTCATTTTCAACCCTCGGCTTTAAAATATCAAAGAGATAATGCCTGTTTTTAAGGCCGGTCAAGGGATCAAGCCTGGAAATCTTTTTAAGCTCATCGTTCTTCACAAGGAGCTCCCGGTTAAGTTTTTCACTATTGAGCTTTTCCCTATTGAATTGTTCAATGAGCAGATTGTTGTCAAACCGCAATACAAGGAACACCCTTAAATCGGTATTCATCCTCTTTGCGTTAACCGACATGATCGCAAAGAAAATAAGCCCAAGCACTCCCATAGCCGTTGTGATATGTGTTCCAAGGGTAAAAAGGATAACGGTGGGAATAATAAAGACACTTATGGAATAGGAAAAAAACATGGCCAGGTGGTTATGGTAGGAACCAAGGCTGCCGGCCACCATCCCCCCCGCAATAAAATAAAGGAAAACCATGTACTCAAGCTGGTTGCTATTTATAAAGAAAAGACCCACCGACCCGAACAGGAGGCCGGCGACAATAAAAGAGGAAAACAATACCCTCTGCCAGAAAATATAGTTTTTTTGTCTGAATCCTCGCCGGTAAAAATAGATTAAAAGGTACCGAACCAGAACAAACAAAATGTTGAGTAAACACCAAGAAATTAGCCTGTCTCGCGGAATCACATCCCAAAGAACCGCCACAAGAATTATGGGATTGATAATGCTTGTGGGCATACTCGCAAAAAGATTCTTCACCAGTATTTTGGTTCGTTGGATCTCCACATAGGTTTCTCGGTCAAAGTCCACCATACTATTTTCCATTCTCACATCTCTTCTTTCCTTATCCCTCTGCCAAAACAACATAAAAATCAGAGGTAAGCATCCAACCCTCAACTATCTGTCTGAAACTCTTTTGTACTCCCTATATCAGATCAGAAAGCAGGCCTAGTAAAACCACCTGGGATATAAACCTATTCATCGCTAAAAAACAAGCAATTTTTACGACCCGACTTTTAGCCCCTTCCAATTGTCCCGGCGCTAAAAAAAATTTTCCGGATTGTTTGGTGTATGATGAACAGGCCCGATTTTATCCAAACCAGGCCTGATTGGTGAGAAGAGAACTTATAAATCCAAGGTTCAATGGCGGTTGCAAATACAATGCTCCGGCCATATTTCGAACGTCTAATAATTTTCCGTACTTTCCTTGACAAAAAGCAAGTTCTTATCCATTATCCATAGACATCAATGACTATTGGGATGTTTATTTTGACCTGATGAAAAAGAGAACACTCACCTTTGATCAGGAAGGCATCAGTATCGCCTTTCCCCAGCAGGACGTTCATCTTTTCCAGGAGAAAACCGGCACCGAGGCCTAAATTACAACATTAAGATCGGAAACCAGACCATGCAGGAAATCAGTTCACCAAATGCCAGGACAAAAGAGATGGCCGATGCCATCGCAACCCTGATAAAAAATGAATATGGGATATGCGGAACCCTTACCCGGCTGGCCGGAGAAAATGAAAACTATTTGGTCAAAACACAAGAGAACACCCGGTTTGTGCTCAAACTGGCCGACGAAGATACCACCTCCGGAATGATCGAAATAGAGTACCTGGCGGTGGAGCGCCTCATTGATGCAGGGCTTGAAGCAAGACTGCCCCGGGTGATACCCACCAAAACCGGGGAGATTGAAGCCCGTTTTTTGACGGACAGGGGGCGGCAGCTTAGGGGAAGGCTTCTGGAATTTGTCCCGGGACAGGCCTGGTGTGACCTTCTTCCCGCTACCGAAAAACGGTTTGAGGATCTTGGCCGCACCATTGCCCAAGTCAATATCGCCATGGAAACCATTATCCACCCAGATACCCGGCGAACCCACCACTGGGACCTTGCCAGGGCCCAACAGCACCGCACCTCAATCTCCCTGGTGGAAGATCCCCAGCACCGCAGAATACTGGAACAGGTGTTCCATTCCTATGCCGCCATTGCCATGCAAAGGTTCCCTGACCTGCCCCGTTCCCTCATCCATGGAGATATCAATGACGATAATTTACTGGTAGACGACACCCTTATCCAGGGGATACTGGATTTTGGAGACTGTCTGGAAAACCCCACCATCTGTGATCTGGCCATCGCGCTGGCCTATGTCACCCTGGATGAACAAGACCCCCTGGAGGCGGCCTCGATAGTTGTGGGGGCCTATCACCGGGTCAGAGCCCTGTCCATGAAGGAACTTGAAGTTTTGTTCCCCCTCATGTGCACCCGCCTGGCCGTATCTGTTATTATCTCTGCAAAGCGGCGCCGCATCGATCCCGCCCGGGCGAGCTGGTTTGTCTCGGAAGAGCGGGCCTGGAGAAAACTGGCATTTTTTGCCGGTATTCCCCCGGCCCAGGCCGCCATCCGCCTGGCCTCAAAAATTGAGTTGACCCCCTATGACGACAGGGGTAAACCCATTCCCGAACTGGTTGAACACCGTCAAAAATGCATTGCCCCATCTGTTACGGCCTCCTATGCGACACCATTAAAAATAATCCAGGGGAAGGGCCAGTATCTCTATGACTTTCATGGCCGTCCCTTCCTGGATCTGTACAACAATGTATGTCATGTGGGTCATTGCCACCCCCGGGTGGTGGTGGCGGGCCAGCACCAAATGGCAAAGCTCAACACCAACACCCGTTATCTCTATGACGGCCTCACCGATTATGCCCAGAAACTGTGCCACACCCTGCCCCGGGAACTTAACACCTGTTTCTTTGTCAATTCCGGCAGCGAAGCCAATGAACTGGCGGTTCGCATTGCCAAAACCGTCACCGGCAACCAGGATATGCTGGTGGTGGAGGGGGCCTACCACGGTCACACCGAGGCCATGATCAACATCAGCCCCTATAAGTTCATGGGCAGGGGCGGCAAAGGCCGTCCCGAACCCTGGGTCCATGTGGTTCCTGTAGCCGACGGTTACAGGGGGGCGTATAAAGGCCAGGGCGAAGAGACGGGCAGGGCCTATGGGGATGAGGTGGGCAAGATCATCCAAAAAATTGACCGCCCCATTGCCGGATTTATTACCGAATCCCTGCTCTCCTGCGGCGGCCAGGTGATCCCGCCAAAAAATTATTTCAAAACCGCCTTTGCCCATGTAAGAAACGCCGGGGGCCTGTGCATAACAGATGAGGTCCAGACAGGCTTTGGCAGGGTGGGATCCCATTTCTGGGCCTTTGAACTCCAGGAGGTGGTGCCGGATATCGTTGTCATGGGCAAACCCATTGGCAATGGCCACCCCATGTCTGCCGTGGTCACCCGCAGGGAGATTGCCGACCGCTTTGCCAATGGCATGGAATTTTTTGCCACCTTTGGGGGCAACCCGGTTTCCTGCGCCATTGGCCAAGCTGTTCTGGACGTCATTGAAGAAGAAGGTCTCCAGATGCATGCAAAAAAAGTGGGGCACCATCTGATCGAGGGATTAACAGCCCTTAAAACCGCCCATCCCCTGGTGGGAGATGTGAGGGGCATAGGACTTTTCATCGGCATTGAACTGGTTCAAGACCGCCAGAAACTGACACCTGCAACAAAAGAAGCCGCTGACATGGTCAACCGTCTTAAAAACAGGGGCATACTCCTGGGAACCGATGGCCCCTTTTCCAATGTCATCAAGATAAAACCCCCCATGGTCATAACCCTGGAAGATGCCGACATGTTCTTGAGAGTTTTAGACGACGAACTGACAGATATGGAACAAAATCGAATGCAAAACTCGTTTGCCATCTCCTTTAATTCGTACTAAACTCCTTAAATCAAAATTAACCCTCTTATTAAAAGGAGATCCATGCCCATGACAGACAAAGCATTCCAGGATTATTATCCGGAAGAACTGAGCCATTGCTACGGCTGCGGCCGGCACAATACCCACGGCCTTCAACTCAAAAGTTATTGGGACGGGGAAGAAACCGTTGCCCTGTTCCAACCGGAAGCAAAGCATACAGCGGTTCCCGGCTTTGTTTACGGCGGTTTAATCGCCTCTTTAATTGACTGCCACTCTACGGGCACCGCTGCGGCCGCTGCCTACCGAGCACAGGGCCGGGCCATGGATACAATGCCGGCCATACGGTTTGTCACCGCATCCCTCCATGTGGATTACCTGGCCCCAACTCCCATCGCAGCTCAACTGGAAGTCAGGGGTGTTGTCGTTGAAGTAACCCCAAAAAAAGTAATCATTGAATCAACTATAATGGCCGACGGGAAAATATGCGCCAAGGGAAAAGTGGTGGCGGTTCATCTGCCGGAATCCATGCTAAAAGTCATGAAAGGAGAAAAATAATGAGTCAGAAAAAAATTGTATTGTTTGCCTTCAGGGGGGATCCCCTCTGTTTTGTACATGTTTTGCTCAACGGGATTGACCTGTATGAGCGGGGACAAGAAGGGTTGATTGTTATTGAAGGAGATGCCGTCACCCTGGTGGAAAAGATGAGCCAGCCCGGCCATTTTTTATCAACCTTGTACCAGAAAGCCAAAGGGTTGGGACTTTTCGCAGGGGCCTGCAAGGCCTGCGCCACAAAACTTGGCGCTATTGAGGCCATAAAAAAAGAAGAGATCCCCTTGATCGGTGAGATGTCAGGCCATCCCTCCATGGGCGGGTTCATGGCAGAAGGGTATGAGGTGATCACCTTTTAAAATCAAATGGCGGAGACAAAAAAGGCAGTTCCCATAAAAACGGAACTGCCTTTCCTTTTTTTAGGAACAGGACAAACAACCCTATGATCACCTGACAATGGAAAAACCCAGCCTGAAAACATCCGCTCTTTGATCATACTCCAGCAAATTTTCTGCGTATCCGGTGAAATACTGGGCATGGAGGTACACATCCATAAGACCACTCAAAAACGGCAATCGGTTCATGGGATAGGACAAGTCCAGCTGCAAGGTGGGCCCTTTCTTCCCATGCCGATAATGGGTTTCAAGGCCTAACCCCAGCGGCTTGCCAATTTTTGCTTCAATATCAAAATACCCTCTGTAATCGGCCAAGTCCGGGTTGGTCACATCATCGTTTCCGATATATACCCACACCTTTGGGGCCAGTTTCAGATGGGTTTCATCCCAGAGAGGAAATACAATGATCGGCTGTATATATCCGTAATTGGTACTCCGGGAATCTTCGCCTCCCCGGCCATTGGATTCGTGCTGAAACCCTGTTTGGAAACCAAACCCGGAAACCCAAGGGATATTCAAATCTATCTTGTTGTCCAGAAAGAAAATTTCAGGCATATACCGGGAATCTTTGAAGGGTGCTGATTCTGAGCCCAGGTCCCAAAAGGATTGCTGGGTGTATCCCAGGTGAAGTTTCTCCAATAATGATAACTTTTCTTTAAAAAACTCCCCTTCGCTAAAATCAAAGAGTCGATATTTAAAACTGAACTGAAAGCTGCTTTTCTCAAGCCCCGGATCCACACCAAACAGAAAGTAGGAGGGCTTGTAAGTGGATAAATTCTTTAAGAATGGTTGAAAAACATTGGACATCTCGGCCAGGGATGCTTGTTGGGAAGTACTGTCATCTGATTCTCCCGGAACAAATACCTTGGCATGGAACATGGCTAAGTTGGCCCCATATTCCTTGAGTCCAATCGAAATATGGCCGTCCATATACCGGGGCAGGCTCACCCGATATTCCCGTTTTAAAAACCCATTGCCCGGAATCATCTCCTGGCTGGTATCCAGGGGTAAAACCGGCAGGGCAATCACCTCCACCCTTTTATTTTTGCCAACGATTTGGCATTCCAGTCTCGTATATGCCCCGATGGAAAGGGGTCGTGGAAAGGGATTGGTAAAATATACAAAGAAAAAGATCGGGTTTCCTGCCATTATGGATGAATTTTCAGATGCCTGGGGTGCCACCAGTATCAGTTTCGGCTCCTGAATAGCGGCAAAAGAAATTTTTGCACCCATTACAAGAATAGCCAACACCAATAAGAGAGCCAGCCCAGGGCTCTTTCGTTTAGACCGCAAAAGGGTCGCTATAACATTTGCTGCCACGTCTGAATGTCCTTTCATTTCTGGGATACGTATCATTGGTTGTTAGAAATATCCTCTGTGTTAAACACATGTCAGACATATTGTCAATGGGTCAGGCCCATTCCAATTCAACGGCCGGTCAAGGGACGCCCCAGCTGATAAATACCACCACAGTCCTCAAATTCCCTGGCTTTGTCAATGGTCATGATCTCGTCAAACCGCGCCTTTATCTCTTCGGCAAAAATAGGTCGCCGGGCGTCGCCGACACAAACGCCCTTGCCGGAAACCATGGCAGAGCGGGCAAACCATCCGGCGCTCATGGTAAACACCTGGCCGGATACCTCATTTTCCCGGGAGCACAAATAGGTCACCAGGGGGGTATTAAATTCCGGACGGATTCTTTTTGCCACCTCTTGGGAAAACACACCCCGGGTCATGCCCGTGTCAGCATTGGGGGCAACCGTGTTAACCCTGATATTGTACTTTCCCACCTCCAGCTTCAAGGTGTTCATCAGCCCGATCACCCCCATCTTAGCAGCTCCGTAATTGGACTGGCCAAAATTCCCGTACATGCCCGACGAAGAGGCCGTAAAGACGATCCGTCCGTATCGATTTTCCTTCATGTATTTTACAGCCGGCTGGGTCACACAAAAGGCCCCTTTCAGATGAACTCCTATAACCTCATCCCATTCTTGTTCCGTCATTTTTATAAAGGTCCGATCCCTTAAAATACCGGCGTTATTAATGAGAACATCCACCCCTCCAAAATGATCCAGGGCCGTCTCAACTATTTTTTTACCGCCCTTCATACCGACCACGGATTCATGATTTGCGAAGGCCTCTCCCCCGGCCCTGCGAATCTCATCCACCACACCGTCGGCAGTCCATTCACCTTGGGGGGTTTTCCCCACATCATTGACCACCACCTTTGCCCCTCTTTTCGCCAGGTCAAGGCAATAGGCTCTGCCTATTCCTGCACCTGCACCGGTAACAATTGCCACCCTGTTTTCAAATCCGATTTCCATAATTCTCTCATTGCTCCATTATATTACCATTATAACAGGAATCTTGTTTGTTGCCATGTCGGTAATGAATACACCTCTGTTATGATCGACTGAAATTTCGTTCAAAAAATATAAAGGGTATGGATTTTATAGATTGCCCCTCTTGGGGTAACAATCTAGGATAATGAAAAACAGATGTCAATGGTTTAATCTGCCGGTAAAATAAAAGGCTGCCTGGAATTTTCCAGGCAGCCTCTTATAGTTTTAAAACTTAAAAAGT
Source organism: Desulfoconvexum algidum (assembly GCF_055382125.1). Lineage (NCBI taxonomy): Bacteria > Pseudomonadati > Thermodesulfobacteriota > Desulfobacteria > Desulfobacterales > Desulfobacteraceae > Desulfoconvexum > Desulfoconvexum algidum. The sequence goes on from NZ_AP042394.1 coordinate 4,958,563, forward strand.
ATTATTATGACACAATTTTTCCTTTTTCTTTTGCGCCAGAGACAAAGGAAACCTTGTCTGCAATCTTGTCCTCTTCTGCCAGCTGATTGAGTTTCACCATTTCAAACCCTAGGATTTCCACGGACACATTGCCCTTGTCATCGGTCAGGATCAGATCATAGGTATTGGTTTCCTCTCCCGAGCTGATCTTCCGGGTGATGCAATAGTAATCCTTGTTTTTTTGGATATTTCCATAAAAATTCAGGGAATGGATTCTGGAGGGAAGCACGGTTCTGGAGCTGGTAAAAAACTCCAGCAGACCGCCGGTCTGGAACATGGCATCCACCAGAACCGGAGCCGCCACAAACCTGGGATCTTTCACCCCTTTAAAAAACTCGGATTGACTGTTGTCTCGAAGAGTTGTCACAAGTGTCGTCCCGTCAAAGGAATTAATATCCATGATGGTGCCAAAAAGCCCGAACATGAACAGCCGGTTGGGATGATACACCAGGGTATCTATATCCCCGTCAAGGTCAACAGGAGAAAATTGCGGCAGATCGATTTTCTTGGGGGCAAGCCTCTTTTTTGAAAACCCATAGGTCCCCTGATAATGAAGTTTGGGTTCTCCCATGATAACTCCCAAAGGATTTTTAAACACAGAGGAAATATTACATTCAATGGCACCCTCAGCTGTTTGCTTTCCCTGGATCAACAACTCCTTTGGACGTCCCTTGAGCAATTTGATTCCATAGGGAATGGAGAAATCAGACAAACTTGTAAAATGTTTATTGTCCCCGGACAATGAGCATGCCACCTCAGCCATTGTTTCGATACCCGTTGACCCGAGAAAGAGAGGAACATCCCCCATGGTATGATCCTTGAGAAACAGATCGTGTTTCAGATCCAAAACCCGGGAATAGGTCACACTCGAGTTAGTCTGTTCGACAATATTCTCCAGAAAGGGAAAAGCTCGATCAGCAGGATCCCCCAGGAGACCATCAATGTCAAAATCATAATCCAGGCCGGAAAAGACCATTTCAGATTCTGTCTTGTCCAGAAGATCGGCCATGAAAAATTTCACCCCCTGGTCCATGGGCAAAAACTGAATCCTCCGGTCTTCCAGAACCTTTTTCACCGTTGGATTGGTGGCCATTCCCACCCCGCCCCAGGCTGTCCATGCAAAGACCTTATAGGTTCTCTCCGGATGACGCTGACGTTCCAAAAACAGGGTCTTGCCAAGAAAATCATTGGCAGCCGTATAATCCACCTGCCCCTGGTTGCCAAAGCGGGCGGTAACCGACGAAAAGGTAAAAAAGTATTTATAGTCGTGATCCTTGGCAGCTTCCAGCAGATTGCGCATACCCTTGACCTTAACATCCACCACCAACTCAAAGGCCCGGAGCTCTTTTTTAGGAATAAACTGACTCATTTCCATGCCGGCTGCATGGATGATTCCGTCAATGCGCTCACAGGAATTCATCGCTTTTTTCACGGCCTTCAAATCCGTAACATCCGCACATTTGTAATCCACCTGAACTCCCAGAGACTTCAAGTATTCAATGTTCTCAATGGACTGGCGCCCTCGAATCAACCGGTCCAGGGCCCGTTTGATCTCAACGGGTTTCACCCCGGGCATATCACCTCGAAGCAATGCCATGAGTTCCGGCTGGGTGGATGACTTCACCAGATATTTAGGCTCCATGGCATAGATATCATTGGAACCCAGAATGACCAGATTGACCCCATAGGTTTCCACCACCTTTTTTAATATCTCATAGGTAATCCCCCCGGCGCCGCCGGTTACCAGCAGGGTGTCATTTTTGGAGACCACCTGCTCGGTCCTGTCGGCAATGCTCTGGTGCAGGGAAAGGACATAGCGTTTTTTATTTTTATACCCCACCTCGCATCTTGTGTCCCGGGACAAAAGCTCGCCAATAAACAAATCAGCAATTCTCGGGATGTTCTTTTTGGGCTGCTTATAGGAAAAATCCACCACCTTGACCAGGGTATCGGGCATCTCCTTGTTGGCAGTTTTCATGAGGCCGGACAACCCGGCAAACATGGGATGAATCTCACCCATTTCTTCTCCTGCCATATAGGGAAAAATAACAGAATCAAAAGTAATCGTCCCCATGATATTCTCTCGGTTATCCAGGGTCTCAAACAGGCTCTTGATCAGAACAAAGGCTGACTTTATGGTGGTGTTCAGCTCCTGGTCCGATGCAAAACCATCCTTGCCGTTAAAATAATAATCCAATGGTGCCAGGTGGATAAACCCATTCACCTCGGGAGTTTTGGTTTTAAAGGCTGCAAGGCGGTCTTCCATTCCCCGTATATCGGTGAGATCCAAATCAAGGTCCACAGGGCGCTTGCTGTTTTTAGCGCCCATGGTGATAACCTTACCGCCAAGTCCCTTTATTCTCTTGATGACAGCAGAGGCAAACCCGTGGCTGTCCAGGGAGACTATAATTTTCTTTCCCTTAAACGTTTTACCGGAGGATTTGGGTATCTTGGCCTCATCCACCCGCACCACCAGGCGTTTGATAGGCGAGGTAACATCAGGAAACCTGTCTTCTTTGGATGCGCTTTCATCAATTGTCGCCCCAACCATGGCACTATCAGCATCAGAGGAAGAAACCGCCGTACTGGTTCCGGACCCCGTAGCCGGTATGGCCTCTTTTTCCGGGGGTGTGACCGCCCGGGTTCTTTGATGAATATAGCCGGCAAGTTTGGCAATGGTGTTCAGGTCCCGAAGCTTTAAATCTTCGGGCACACCAAAATTGAAGGTGGACGCAACCTTAGCAAAAATTTCCACCTGTTTTACCGTGTCAATCCCCAGGTCTGCTTCCAGGTCCAGGTCCTCCTCCAGCATGTCCGTGGCATACCCGGTCTGCTCTGCAATCACCATTTTAACAGTCTCAATGGCATTCTCAGCACCAGCAGGGGCCGCAATAGCAGGGGATACAACCATGACTCCGTCAGCCAACGTTACCCGAGATTGTGAACCAGAAGGCTGCTCGACCGCCAGGGGGGCCGGGGATACGGCAGGGGCATCCACCCGCGTGCCAATATAGGCGGCCAGCTTTTCAATGGTATTTAGATCCCTTAGCTTTAAATCTTCAGGCACACCAAAATCAAAGGCCGATGCGATCTTGGCAAAAATCTCCACCTGTTTTACCGTGTCAATCCCCAGGTCCGCTTCCAGGTCCAGATCATCCTCCAGCATGTCCGCTGCATATCCGGTCTGCTCGGCAATTATTTCTTTCACCGTGTCAATGGCCTTAGCCGCACCAGCATTGGCCGCACCAGCATTGTCCGCACCAGCATTGTCCGCACCAGCATTGTCCGCACCAGCCAAAGTTACCCGGGATTGTGAACCAGAAGGCTGCTCAGCCGCCAGGGGGGCCGGGGATACGGCAGGGGCATCCACCCGCGTGCCAATATAGGCGGCCAGCTTTTCAATGGTGTTCAGATCCCGAAGCTTTAAATCTTCGGGCACACCAAAATCAAAGGTCGATGCGATCTTGGCAAAAATTTCCACCTGTTTTACCGTATCAATCCCCAGGTCCGCTTCCAGATCCAGATCGTCCTCCAACATGTCCGCTGCATACCCGGTCTGCTCGGCGATGATTTCTTTAACCGTTTCAATGGCAGGGGCAGGACCGGCTCCTGCAACTGTGGGAGCGGATACCTGCGCTTCAAGAGAGACAGAAGCAACGGGTGCGGGGATATCCACCCGACCAGCCACATAGGCCCCTAATTTTTCAATGGTGTTCAGATCCCGAAGTTTCAGATCTTCGGGCACACCAAAATCAAAGGTCGATGCGATCTTGGCAAAAATTTCCACCTGTTTTACCGTATCAATCCCCAGGTCCGCTTCCAGATCCAGATCATCCTCCAGCATATCCGCTGCATACCCGGTCTGCTCGGCGATGATCTGCTTTACCTTTGCGATGGGTACTGCTGCAGGTTCCAGCACTGAGGATACCGGGACGGCAGGAAGGCTTGCTGCCACAGCACTCATCGGTGCGGATGCCATGGCCGGTATCCGGCCCGGTTCCGGAACCTGCCTTTTCTTTTCAGGACTGTCCGGCAGTGTGGGCCCTGTTTCCGGGTCCCCGGCCACCACACACAGGGTATTGTCAATCACTTTGAGTTCCGGCTTTTGAGAACCGGTTATTTTCCTGAGCCAGCGATGATAGACCCGGTTGCCCTTGACAGGATTCTCCTCCACCCGTTTGACAAAAACAAAGGCAAAATGGGATCCGAACCCGGCGGCAAGATGCAATCCGTATTCACTATCAATTTTCTCCTGGCCGGAAAAATTGAGCTTTCTGAAATGACTGGGGATTTTTTTAAGATTGGCAATGGGAGGCGCCTTGCGTCGCTGGAGGGCCTTGATCATGACCACATCCTCAATAGCCGCCCCCAGGGTATGACCGGTAAATCCCTTGGTATTTGAAATAACGATCCTGGGCAGATACTTGGAAAATGTGGCTTCCAGGGCCGTTACTTCTGCGTCGGCAGACCCTCCCCTGGCAGGGGTATAGGTCTCATGGGACATGAATAGCAGCTTGTCAGCATATTCTTGCTTGGTAAGCCCTGTCTGTCGCTCCACCTTGGTGATAAATTTTTTCATTTCACTGGCCATGTGGGGAACGTCAATATTATAGGTATGAAAGGCGGAATTGGCAATGTGGGTGCCAAGGATCTCCGCCTGGCCGTTCATGCCGCGCTTGGCAGCACTTGCCTGGTCTTCAATGACCAGCCCCACGGCACCGGCCCCCAGGATAGTTCCGTTCCGGTCCTCATCAAAGGGTTTGGCCCCTTCTGAGACTCTTTTTTTAATGGTGGCAGCTCCCAGGGACAAAAACCCCGAACCCACCCATTGTCCCTGGCGGGAGGAGGTGGCATTGTCACCACCAATGACCAGCACCCGTTTACACCGGCCCACCCGGATCCAGTCCTCGGCAATACCCATGGCAAGGGTGGTGGAGGCGCAGGCGGAAGAGACCAGGGTATTGGGTCCCTTGGCCTTGATGATCTGAGCCAGGTGGGCAGATCCCAGGGGACAATAGTTGGCCACAAAGCTTCTGTCAAACTTATAGGTGTCCAAATCGGTCCGTTTCCGGGATTTTGCCTTGAAGAACCATTCGGTCAGTTCTTCCTTGATCTCCATATCCCCTACCTTTTCCATGAGATAATAATAGATCTTTTCAAATTCCTCATAGGGCTTGAGGAACAATTTTTCATAATAATATTTTTCAAGTTCATCGATCAGGGTTTCTGCATTGGGCCACAAAGAGGTGATAATGACCCCGGTTTCCTCCTGCATCTCTTCTGGCAGGGCAAAGCCTGCGGGTATCATGGTCTTGCCGCCCTTCATTTTCTTATACTGCATGACCAGAGGGATATTGGCATCCTTGAGGGCTTCAATCCCTGCTGCGATGCCCATGGCCATGACCATGTCATATTGTTCCTTGATGCCGTATTCATCGGTGAGGTTAAAATATCCCAATTGTCCTGCCAGATGGATGACATCCTCTGTTTTAGTGATCTGGACAAACCTGGCATTGCCATCGGGCTGTTTGAAAAGCTTGGTGATATTTTTGTCCGTCAATCGGTCCATGGCATCTGCCGTGAGGGGCTCAATAAAATTTTCACCATTGAGAATGGCATCAAAGTTATCCTTTGCAAACACCTTACGGGCCTTGCCCGGCAACCCCACTGATACGCCGGAAATCAAAATTTTGTGGGTGTTAAAACCAAACCGCTCCATGGACTCAACCGCTGAGTTGCGTTTCTGGTGCTGAAATTCCTTGTACAAAATTCTATCAATCAAGGTCTGGTTGTTTTGTTTAAATGTATCAAAGTCTTCTGACATTTCTATGATGGGTAACTCCTCTTTGGCAGTTGTATGGGCGGCGATCATCGGGTCTGGCTCCGGATGCACAATGGTCTTGGGCTCAAATAGGGCGTTGCAGGACAACAGGTATTGACGGCAGGCTTCAAAGGAGGCAACCTCACCAAGCTTTGCGTCCACGGACACAGCCGTGCCATACTCTCCCACATTGATATTTTTCAGCAAATTGACAAGAAGCCTTGAGGGCCCGATTTCAATAAAATGAGTTTTGCCCGAGACATAGACATTTTCAATGGAGGCAATAAACTCCACCGGAGAAACAATCTGTTTTGCCAACAAATCTTTTACCTCTTCCGCTCGTTCCGGGTAGGGCTGGGCCAGGGTGTTGGAAATAATCTTTCCATACCGGGTATCGTTAAACTGCACGGATGAAAGATAGGTTCTCAATTTGTCCGAGGCTTCCTTGAGCAGGGGGGTGTGAAAAGCACCGGTGAGATTGAGCTTTTTATAGACCACTGCTTGCCCTGTCAGGTATTGGCAAAATTTTTCAATAGCCTCGGCCTTGCCGGACACGGCTGTTTGTTTTTCACTATTCTTGTTGGTAATATAAATGCCGGACACAAAAGATTCTCTAATCAGACCGGCTGTTTCTCGTTCATTTTTAAAAACCACCATGATTTTACCGGGATTTTTCAGGGTAGATTCGTACATGAGGTCCGAACGTTTGATGATCAAACGCATGGCATCTTCAAATCCCAACATCCCCGAACAAAAAAGAGCCGTGTATTCCCCCACACTATGGCCGATAAAATAATCCGGGGAGAACCCTTCCATGGCCAAACGACTGCAGATAGCAGCCGAGGAGAGAAATACCGAGGGCTGGGTATTCTGGGTGGAATTAAGCTTCTCATCCTCTTCAAACATCATCTCCAGCAAAGAATATCCCCGAATACTTTTGAAGATGGCCTCGCCTTTTTCCATGACCGATCGAATGTGGTCATCGGCCTCGAACAATTCTTTCATCATACCAGGCCTCTGGGCACCCTGGCCCGAGAGCAGGGCCACCATGCGAAGCTTTTTCCCCTTGTGATCTGCGGAATGGGAAGCGCCCCCCAGTACGATGTCATCTGTGGGAACAGGTTTGTACACAGCCTCAATCACCTGCTGGCCGATCATTGGTTGGCCAATCATTGGTTGGCCGATAGTGGGTTGGCCAATCATTGGCTGGCCAACTTGCTGACCCATCACTTGCTGACCCATAACGGACGAAACACTTGCAGACAGAACAGGGACCGACAACGGCTGTTCTAAAACCCTGGGCAGACAGCTCATTATCAAATGGCAGTGGTTTCCACCAATGCCGTTGACATTGGCGGCAAACCGGAAAGGTTGACCAGGAGTCCTGGGGATTGCTGTGGTGGCGGGTTTCAAAACTTTGCACCCCTTGAGTATGGAATGCTCTGAATCATAATTAAAGTCCGGTAAAAGCGTTCCCTTGGTATTCATGAGGACAAGCTTGGCAAGGGCAACCGCAGGATTGGCCGCCTTGAAATACCCGAACTGGGGTTTGATGTTACCGCAGTGCATTTCATGGTTAAAACAAGCTTGTGTCACCTGTTTTTCAATCATATCCCCAAAAACATTGGAAAAGGCAAACAGATCCAGATGGTTGATATCTGATTTGCGGATCCCTGATTTTTGATAGGCCTCATTGATGACGGAAACAAAGGTTTTTTCCGAGGGTGCCAATAGATGGTCGGGCACACTGGAACCCACCGTGCATTCATTAATTTCCCCCAAAATTTCCATGCCCGCTTCTCGGGCGCGTTTATAGGTGGTCAGGACATGGATGGCCGCCCCCTCCCCCATGACATAGCCGTCTGCCCTTGAATCAAAATAATTGCAATCCCCCTCGGACAAAAGGCCCAGGCGCTTAAATGCCATTAGCACAGCAGGATATAGGTTGCAGTCAACGCCTCCTGCCAGGACAAAATCCAGATCCTTTTGTTTCAAATTTCTTGTGGCATTTCGAATGGCAATGGTGGAAGAGGCACAGGAAGCGTCCAGGACATAATTGGGACCGTTGAGGCCAAAATAATTGGCAATCCGCCCGGATATAATATTGGACAAAAGACCTGGAGTAGTATCTTCATTATTTTCCGGAATCGAAGTGCAGATGGCATCGACCATCTCCTGCCCCACGATCTGAGCAATATTTGCATCCAGGGCTGAACAATTTTTAATCAGATTACCAATGAAGTTTTTCCTCACACGGATAATATTTTTACTCTGGCGTTCCCCGGCAATGGTCCCCAGGATAACCCCGGTTCTTGCAGCAGCACCTGCATGTTCCAACAGCCCACAAGATTCCAGGGCTTCGCTGGCAGCTTCCAATCCAAAGAGCTGTCCCCGCTCAACGGATTTGACCATTTTAGGAGGCATTCTGTATTTAAGATTGTTAACCTGATAATCTTTTACTATCCCTGCCTTGACCTTGGGCAACCGATAAATGGAATTTTTATCAAAGGCAGCATAGGCATCATTGTCAAAATGACTTGCAGGGATAGAGGAGAGCTGTTTTTCCCCGGAGCATAATTTTTCCCAAAATTCTTCGGTATTACTGGCACCGGGAAGAAAGACCCCGAGACCTGCCACCACAATCCTGTCCTCATTAAAATCATAGGCAGTGTCGGAAAAAATATCCCGCTTCATGGGCGCATACCCCTTTGTCATCTCTTCCACAACCATGTGATAATTGATACCGCCGAATCCATAGGAAGAAACCCCGGCCTTACGGCTTTTGCCGTCCTCAGGTTCCCAGGGTTTGGCATCTTCTACAATGTACAGGGATGAACTCGTTAAATCATGATTTTCAGCCAGGGTTTTAAACTGCCCATTGGGCGGCAGCACGCCTTTTTCCACTGCCAACAAGGCCTTTAACAAGCCAACAGACCCGGCACACCCCAAAAGATGGCCGATTTGGGATTTGACGGAACTGACCCCGGCATGGGAATTTTGATACATGGTGGACAGGGTTTGAAGCTCCACCTGGTCCCCCACTGTGGTGGCGGTACCATGGGCTTCAATAAAGCCGATGTCATCGGGAAGAATATCGGGCCGAATATTTTCAAAACAGCGTTCCAGACTCATGACCTGACCCTTGGGGTTGGGTGCGGCAATGGCCTTGCCCTTTCCATCGGAACTGCCCCCGATGGCATTGATCACCCCGAAAATTTTATTTTTATCCCGGATGGCATCCTTCATCCGTTTCAAGACAAAAACCACGGACCCTTCCCCCAGGACAAACCCGTCGGCACGACTGTCAAAGGGATAGGACCCTTTTGCAGAGAGGGTGCCCATCTTGGCAAATCCAATAAAGGATTCCGGTGCCAGATGGGTATTGACCCCGCCCACAATAACCTGGTCATGGTCGCCGGACAAAAGCTCTCCTGTTGCCGCCTCAAGGGCGGTAACAGAAGAGGCACAGGCAGCATCCACGATATAATTTACACCGCGGGCCCCCAGGTGCCGGGCAATCCTGGAAGCTTCAATGTTCAAAAGGATTCCGTGGACCGGATCATAGCCCTTGTTTTCCCCTTCTATACCTTCTTGAAGGGCCTGTTTGATCTTTTCTCGTTCACCATCGGAAAGAGCGGTATAGGCCGGGGTTTTCTCCAGCATGGAGACCACCTCTGGATACCAGTATTTGAGCTGAAGATCATTTCCCAGCTCATTGGAAAGGCAGGTGGCAATGATGACGGCTGTCCGCTTTGGATCATCGGTTACAAGACGGTCATCCGCCCCCAGAAGACCTGCACTTTCCACGGCTTTATAAGCGGTTGCAAGTACCATCTTCTGACTTCTGGACAGCTGTTTTTCCTTGTTTTCGGCATATCCGAAGCGTTCACAATCAAATTCAAAATGGTCCACCTGCCCTGCCAGGATGGTATAGGTGGTGTCTACCGCCTTCCGGTCTGGATTATAATATAACGACCTGTCAAAACGGGTTTCCGGCATTTCACTGATGGAATAGCGCTTGTTTAAAATATTGTCCCAGAGCATATCTGGATTGTCAGCATGGGGAAGGGTACAGCCCATTCCCACCACGGCAATCTCATCTTTAATTTTGTTTTTCCGGCTGGAAAAAACTTCCAGTTGATTGATGTGTCTGAACAATTGAGACTTGCCGTCAAAATACTGGTCATGGATCTCTCGAATGGAAACAGGGCCCTTAAAAAAGGCCAGACTGTCCCCCACCAGAAAATTACCTCGTTCCCGATGTTCCTGGCCTTCAAACCAGGTGTAATGTTCTTCACCCTTACGTTTAAAATCTGGCAAGAACCCCTTGGCTCCGATGAGAAGCGATCCGATATTGCGTTTCTCAAAGGATCGTTTTCTCTGGGTTAACCCTTCTTTGTTAACAATCATCTGAGCTTCATGTTCCACCATACTGCGTGCAAACTGGGTGGGAGCGGTTCTGGATGCCAGCCCCAGACTTCTGCCGATGACCACGGTTTCATCTTTTTCAATAATGATGTCCTGGTATTGTTTTTTCATACTTTTGGTTTCAACGATCTCATTGGAAAACAGATAGGCGGTTCCCACTTGAAGACCGATTTTCGCACCGCGGGCAGCCAGAAACGAGGCCATGCCCGAGATGAAAAAAGAGGCAAAGGCTGTGGTAATCCCACCGGCAAAAACCAGATACAGGTCAGATAAATCCCGGCGAGACTGGATCAAGTTTGAGATGGCGGCTTCCCAGAGAACCATGCTGGACAAAGACCCCACATGGCCACCGGCTTCTCCCCCCTCAAAGATAAACCTGCGGCACCCGGCGTCCAAAGCATTTTCCATCATGGAGACCGATGGGGTGTGCATATAGGTTTTAGTGCCGGCCTTTTCCAATTCAACCACCTGGGAGGGAATACCGCCTGCAAAAAGCGCATAGGGTACCTTGTAGCGCTTGACCATGTCCAGATGTTTGTGGACCATGGGGTTAAAGGCTTCAATGCCCACAAGACCGGCACCAAAATTACTCAGTTTTTTGGCTCCCTTTTGTATCATATCCTCGGCCAGGGATGCTGGCAGGCTGCCCACGGCAAAAAAGGGCAAAGCGCCGGCTTCCAATACCATGGCGGCAAAATCTGCATTATCCGAAATATTGGCCATGGGTCCTTGAATCAGCGGATACTTTGTGGACTGATCCTTTGCAAAGGCAGAATCTGCCACAACCGGATCATGCTGGTCAATAAAATCAAGATTTTCCCCAATGGTTGTAAAAAAGGAAGTTACCATGGATTCAAGACAGGTGGATTCCCTGGCAAACTCCTTGGCAAAAAGCCCGTCCTGACCCAGATAAAACAGGGACTGGACAAATGGGACATCCGGGTTGTTCAGGGCGGTTATATTGTTGGTGATGGACTTATAAATCTGTCGTTCCCCATCCATTTCATTGGCAACCAGAACCGCCTCCTGCTTGAGGTCCTTAACAATTTTGGTGCCAAGTTTTGCAAAGACCCGATAGATCTCTCGGTCCTGGAAAATAATTTCAGTGGAATCTCCCTCATCCACTGTGGCCAAAAGCTTTTTGAAATTATCTGAAACCGGTGCCTCGTCTGCCAGAAGCACCTGGGAATCCATCACAAACCCGGAAGCGCCAGCTGCAAGCATACCGGCAGCCGTATACCGACCCACCCCGCCGTGGATAAAAACAGGCAGATCACTGTGTTTCAAATACCATTGCATGAGAATAAAAGAAGAATATCGAGACACCTTTCCGGCGGCCTCGTTGCCCCGCAGGATCAGCCCGTGGGGATCAATCGACCCTATTTTTTCAATGAGATGGATATCCTTAATTTCAGGAACAATCTTTGTATCACCAAAATGGGAAAAATCAGCAACCTCGTCTTGTTTGGAAAGGGGAACAATCAAAAGATCAAGGTTGGCCATATTTTTTTGTTTTAAAGCGGCAATGGTCTCATGGTCATGGGCAGCCAGCCGCAGTCCAAAGCTCAAGGGTTCCCGGGCAAGCAGCTGGGCCTTTTCAAGGATATCCTCGCGGCTTAAAAACTCTGTATCAAAAACCGGAAGGGCACCAGACCGGTAAATGGCATGAAAATAACTGGCATCAAATACCTTTACCGGTGTATAAATCATCAAAGGCAGTCTTGAATTCAGTATTCTTGTAATCATAAATATGGCTCCATATAGGGGGTTGCGTATCCGTGTTCTTTGGCTCCTGCCAAAGGAAAACGTTTGGTTCTCAAACCCTATTCTTTATCAAGGAGTGTGCCACCCCTGTCTTTTTTCTTAACATCCTGAAATAAAAGTAATTTCTAAAAATAATCAATCGCATCACATTTATGATCCATAAATTTTCTTGCATTTTATGTATGCCACATGTACAAAATTGCACAGGATTGTATTGTAAAACTTTGATGATTTAACCTTGGACCTTCCAATGGAGGCTCCAATGGAGGCCTCTTGAAAAAAATAAACCTGGACCAAAAAGAAAGACAATTTTTCAAAACAGTCCACAATGCTGCCTTTGCAAACCCTTTCAGCGAGTTAAGGGAACGATTAGACCAGAAAATTGCCGGGCTATTTCCTTCTGCCACAAGGAGGGAAAGTAAGGACAAATGCGTCAGGGAAGTGGACAGGCGTTTAAAAAAACTGGAAACAGACAATAAGGGGAATATCAATGACTACCAGGATGGGGACAAGGAGATCCTTCGGGTGGTCTATTTATTTGATATCTTCCATAAATTTAGGGACCAATTTGATCAATTAATCAAAGACCAGATAAATGCCCAGGACACACCGGTCAAGGTGAGCTTTGTTGAAGATGCCAAACAGATGGTCATTCAAAAAGGGTTTGATATAAAGACCTTTTACCATTATTTTGCCCTGTCCTATCAATTGCGGCGGGCATTTTATTTTATTTCCCACTCCCTTGTGGGCAGCAGCCCCTGCATGCGCACCCTGAAAAAAAACCTTTGGTATAATGTCTTCACCCATAGCATTGAACTCTATGACAGTTTTTTATGGAACAAGATGGAGGATTTTTCCACCCTGCTTTTAGGGGAAACCGGAACCGGTAAAGGGACAGCAGCTCAGGCCATCGGCCGAAGCGGCTTTATTCCCTTTGATATCAAACGAGGCTGTTTTGCCGAAAGTTTTACCCAGGCCTTTTCCTCCCTGAATCTCTCCCAATACCCGGAAACCCTTTTGGAATCAGAATTATTCGGTCATACCAAGGGGGCTTTCACAGGAGCAATTGAAGACTATCAGGGGGTTTTTGACAGGTGCAGTCCCCACGGTTCCATCCTGCTGGATGAAATCGGAGAGATCCCCAACCATGTGCAGATCAAACTGCTGCGGGTTCTGCAGGAACGGCATTTCTCCCCTGTGGGGGCCCATACCATTTTACGGTTTAACGGCCGTGTCATTGCCGCCACCAACCGGCCCAAACGAGCGGTCATGGAGGGTGAAATTTTCAGGGATGATTTTTATTACCGGCTCTGTTCAGATATCATAGAGGTCCCTCCCTTACGGACCCGGATCAAAGAGTCTCCATCGGAGTTGGATGACCTTTTGAATTTCACCATCCACCGCATGACCGGTATGCATTCAAAAAAATTGACCCAACAGGTAAAAAGAATCATTGACCGCCGGCTGGGAAAGAACTATCACTGGCCAGGCAATGTCAGGGAACTTGAGCAATGTGTCAGGAGCGTATTGCTTAAAAAAGATTACAGGGGCAAAGAGATCATAGATCCGGCAGAAGTGTCTCTTTCCACGACACTTCAACGAGGGATAAAAGAAAAAACCATTGCCGTCTCCGATCTGGTTGCAGGATACTGCAAACTGCTCTATGATACCCTTGGTACCTATGAAAAGGTTGCCAGAAAAACAGGGCTTGACCGGCGGACCATAAAAAAACATATAGAGACCCAAAAAAAAGGATTCAACAACTGATGCTTTCTTTCTTACCCTCCCCCCTCAAAGGAATTTTAGCCTTCCTCCTGATCATGATAAATACCATTTGCATGACCCTTCCGTTAATTTTTCTATCTCTATTTAAATTTATCCTTCCCTTTCCCCCTGTCATTGTGATCCTGGATAAAATTCTTATCGCCATTGCAACCTTGTGGATCGGTATAAATTCTTTGAATTCAGATTTGTTCTCTAAAATTGACTGGGACATCCGGGGGCTTGAAAAACTAACACGAACAGAATGGTATCTGGTAATGGCCAACCACCAGTCCTGGGTGGACATTCTGGTACTCCAAAAAACTTTGAACCGGAAAATCCCCATGCTCAAATTCTTTTTAAAAAAAGAACTCATCTGGGTTCCTTTTCTAGGCCTTGCCTGGTGGGCACTTGATTTCCCTTTCATGAAACGGTATTCAAAAAAAATCCTGGACAAAAAACCCCACCTGCGGGGCAAGGACCTGGAAAGCACGAAAAAGGCCTGTGAACGCTTTAAACACACCCCCACATCCATTATGAATTTTGTGGAAGGCACCCGGTTCACAACTCAAAAAAAAGAGGCACAAAATACCTCCTTTGCCCACCTGCTCAACCCCAAAGCCGGTGGAATTGCATTTGTCCTGGGATCCATGGGGGATTATCTTCACAAAATCATTGACGTGACGATCATATACCCCGGAAAAACCCCCAATTTCTGGGATTTTATATCCGGCAAAACCCAAAAGATTATTATTGATTTTGAAGTGCTGGAGGTAAACTCCGCCCTGAAAGGAGATTATTTTAATGACCCGAAAGACCGGGCAATCTTTTGTGAATGGCTGAACAGAATATGGATAAAGAAAGATGAGAGAATCGGCCTGATCCAAACAGACTAACTCCTTAGGGCTGTGGTTTATAAATTTTGAATTTGCATTTCGTAAACCTGTCTGTTTTCAGCGCCTGCCGTAAAAAGAACTTCTCGTACCTTTGCCCGCCGGATGACGTTGTCAACCGTCATCTCACTATGCTTTCCAGAAATAACGGTTCCTGGTTGAATCAACCCGTCACAGGTTACCAATGCATTGCCGGGATTTTCCTTGGTCCACTGGACAAGATTCTTTTTTTCTTGGGTCAAGTCTTCAATTTTCCCCTCCCAAAAAGCGATCTCCTTATCAATTTTTTCAATCGCTTCTTCAATGGCCTCACTCTTTTCAAAACACCGGTCTAGATTCTTCTCAGCATTCTGGGCATTCGCCTTTAATTGTGCAAATTGTTCTTTTAATTCCCCAAGAAGATTTGCGTTTTCAAGGGCAGCCATTTTCGCTTCTACTTCCCTTTGTTCAAGCTGGGACCGATCTTGAACATGGGCAAGCTTGGTGATCTGCTTCTGAAGTTCAGCGTTTTGCTCTTTTAGGGTGTCCTTTTTTCCCTGTAACTTTTCTAAAGTCTCTCGCAGGGCACGAACTTTGATCTTATTTTTCCCAAGTTCCTTTTCTGTGAAGGCATCCTGACCGACTTTAATCCGGCTGGGTCCGGCCATCTCCGTCCCGATATGTCTGGCACTAACCCCCATCTTTGCAGCCACTTCAGAAAAGATCAGCTTGCCGTTTTCAATGGCGCAGGACCCGCCGCTTTCAATCGTGGAGTCCACTATTTCCTTGCCAACCTGGACATTGCCCATACAAATAATCTCGGAGTTATGGATAAATTTTGCAAACACATTTCCCCTGGCATAAATTTTTCCTTCATTTATACCGCCTGCCACCACCACATCTCCCTCTGCCTCCACAATGCCACCGTCCAGCTCAATGGTTTTAATATCATTGCCCCGAACCTTAAACCCGGATTTGATACACCCCTTAATGTTTACATTGCCATCATAATCAATATGTCCGGTTTCATAGTCCACATCCCCGGAGGTTGTATATTCATTGTGGACAAAAATCACCCCGGACAGGGAATATTTGGGATATCCACGAACTTCGGCCAGAACCTTAAGGCCGTCCTCGGACAATTTAGCTCCTTTTCCAAACCGCAGGGCAATATCCTCACCAGCCAGGGTTTCTAACTCATCTCCATATATATTTTGCCCCTGACGGGCCAAAACCATGGGCATTTTTTCAGCAAGAACCGTTCCTTCCTCCACATGGGGAACCGCCCCTCTTTGCTTGAAGTCGATATTCCCCTCGGCATCAAGACCACCGGCTTTAAGGTAGTCTGTATTAAAAAAGAACTCCAGTTTTGCATCCTGC
Organism: Desulfoconvexum algidum; assembly: GCF_055382125.1. Classification (NCBI taxonomy): domain Bacteria; kingdom Pseudomonadati; phylum Thermodesulfobacteriota; class Desulfobacteria; order Desulfobacterales; family Desulfobacteraceae; genus Desulfoconvexum; species Desulfoconvexum algidum. The sequence goes on from NZ_AP042394.1 coordinate 4,974,628, forward strand.
CCAGAAATAGGCTTAACCCCCCTGGCAACCCTGAACAACTGGGTTTTAAACCCTGAAGATTTAATAAAACCGTCTATCATGTCATCCACAACGATACCATTCACAATGTCATGTTCAAACAAGGCCTCCTTGATTTCCATGACAAGGATGTCCGAGTTAAACTGGTCTGATTTTGAAATAAAAGCGGCCATAAAATCTCTGGAAATCTGCAGCTTGATACCCCCCGCAATGATTTCGGGTTCAAGCAGGGCACTCGCTTCTTTTATTTGAGCCTTCTTTTCCTGAGCCTTCTTTTCCTGAGGCTGCTTCTCCTGGGGCTGCTTCTCCTGGGGTTGCGTCTCCTGGGGCTGCTTCTCCTGAGGCTGCTTCTCCTGAGGCTGCTTCTCCTGAGGCTGCTTCTCCTGAGGCTGCTTCTCCTGAGGCTGCTTCTCCTGAGGCTGCTTCTCCTGAGGCTGCTTCTCCTGAGGCTGCTTCTCCTGAGGCTGCTTCTCCTGAGGCTGCTTCTCCTGAGGCTGCTTCTCCTGAGGATTTTCCAAAGGCTGTTGTGCAGAAATGATTTTTGGGTCGGATTCTGTTTTTTTATTGGGTGCTGTCACCCGATTTTGTAATTTAAGAATATAATCCCGTTGTTTTACCGTCATCAACCCGGCCGCCACCATCATATCTCCGATCAGGCTGGGTTTTTTTTTGCTCCGGATGGAAGATTGCTGCTCTTCCAAAGCCAGGTCCAGAACACTTTGGTTGATAAAGCCCTTGGCAATGGCAATGGCACCAAACTTATACTCTTTTTGGCGAATTTCAAGGGTTTTTGCTGCCCGGACGAGCCGTTCAATATTTTGAGCAGACACCAATTCGTGGGCGAGAAAATATTCTTTCAACTCTTGTTTAAGATCAATGGAACCGGCACATTGGTGCAGCCCGATTTCCAATTCCTCTTTTGTGATCAATTGATTTTTTACGGCTAAAAGGCCAATCAACGGAGATTTCATCTTTTTTCCCTGCCCGTTTGTCATACCTTGCTCCCAGTAATTTATCAAATAAAGGCTGCCACTAACCCGGCAAACAAAAACGAAGACTCGATTAAAACCTCATATTGCCGACCCGATAACAGGCTGTCTTTCTTATATAATCTGATCAATAAAAGCATAAAAAGAGGAACAAGGGCAAGCCAAAATGCATTCTTGCCAAATAATTCCAGTCCGTGGGCAAGCAGAACAATAAAAATTTCAAAGGTCAGCACATATTGAATTAGCCTATAACTCTTTTGGGCACCCAATAAAATGGGAAGGGTTTCCTTTCCTGTTATCCGATCCCCCTGGATGGCCAACACATCAAAGAAAGCAGTTCTGGCAAAGACCAAACCCGTGGAAAAGGCAAAGGTGACAAGAGTAGGCAAAAACCGACCTGAATTCACAATTGCCGGCAGCAGGCTGGTAACGATTCCCCAGGCAATAGCAATGAGAATGGTTTTGGATCCGGGCACATCCTTAATCCGGGTAATTTTCTTATTTCCAAAGACAAAAGGAATGTTTAGATTATAGAACAGGCCCAGAAGACTCATTACCAGCATGATAAAAAAGGAAACAAGGCCCGTGGTATAGGCAAGATAGAGTCCGGCTACCCCGGACCCCAGGGCAGCTATCTTCAAAATGGTTTGATATTTTTTGTAAAATACCGCCCGCTGGGGATGGTTATAGGTATCTGATTTAATGGTAATGATGTTGTTTAGGATCTGCATGGACAACACATAGAGCATGGCAATGGCAGAATGAACAATAACCTGGGAGAACCCCTGGATACTGGCGCAGGCATAGGTCAACCCAGCAGCACCCAGGGCCAGCAAAAGGTTGGTCTTGAGCAAAAAATCCCTGAACCCCACCATGTGCCGAATAAAAGAGCGCTGCTTTTGCACGTTCGCTGCCACCCGTTCACAGGTCTCCTTGATAATCCAGTTGGGAGTGGATGCACCCGCTGTAATGGCAATCCGCTTTGCCGACCCCAGGGACTTATAATCAATTTCAGAGGCATCTTCAATATGAGTCGCCAGGGTGCCGGTTTCCATGGCCACCTGGGCAAGGCGCCTGGTGTTCCCCGACGCTTTTCCCCCCACCACAATAACGGCATCATTTTCCAGGGCCAACTGCCGCACCTCGGACTGTCGTTTTTCCGTGGACCCGCAAATGGTGTCAAACACCTTATAATGGGGCGCATTTTGGGAGAACCATGCTTTTATCTTTTCATAAAACACGGTATTTTGGGTGGTCTGGGCAACCACCACCGCATTTTCAAAGGCAGGCAAGGCAGCCAGTTGTTCCATGGAGGTGGCGGTATAGCCATTTCCCCGGGCATAGCCTAGAAGACCCACCACTTCCGGATGTTTTTTGTCTCCGATAATGATGGTGGCATACCCCTTTTTGGCATATCGATTGATAATCTCCTGAACACGGACCACCCGGGGACAGGTGGCATTGAGAACGGTAAACCCTGCTTCTTTCAAGGCCGTCTCATCTTCCGGCGGGACCCCATGGGCCCGGATCAGGACAATGCCCTCTCCTCGCTCCGGGATGGTCTCAATTCGGGAAATATTTTTATTTTCCAGCATTTCCAAAACCTGGGGATTATGGATCAACGGCCCATAGGTAAATATGGGTTCCCCTGCAAGGTTTGATGCGTCCAGGACCATATCCACTGCCCGCCGGACGCCCATGCAAAAACCCGCCGTCTTTGCAACGGTAATTTTCATATAATATGGCTCATAAAATATGGCTCATGGAATCTGGCTCAACAATGTCACGAGACGGTCAAATTCAGATTTTGATTTGAATTTAATTTCTATTTTGCCCTGGTCACCATTTTTTTTGATCTTCACCGGACTTTTTATCCGGGTGGCTATCTGGGTGGATGCCGCTTCCAGAAATAATTTTTCATGGGCGGATATTTTTTCGGCCAATTTTTTGGGTTCCTGCTTGGCCTGGTTAACCAATCGCTCGGTTTCCCGAACAGAAAGCCCCCGTGCCAGGACCTGTTTGAAAAGATAAAGCTGGTTTTCCAGGGTTCCTCCCCCCAGAAGCGCCCGGGCATGACCCATACTGATTTTTTCAGCAATAAGGCTGTCTTTTATTTCCTGGGGCAGACTTCTAAGCCTTAGGAGGTTGGCAATGGTGGATCGGTTTTTCCCAATTTTCTTGGCCACCTTTTCCTGGGTATATTTGAACTCGTCAATGAGGCGGAAATAGGCTTCTGCTTCTTCCAGCACATTAAGGTTTTCCCTCTGGATATTTTCAATGATCGAGACTTCCAGAACCTGCTCATCTGTCAGGTCCTTTATCACCACCGGGACACGGTCAAGACCTGCTGACTCAGCAGCCCTGAGCCTGCGTTCCCCGGCAATGAGTTCATATCCGTCGCCCATGTGCCGGACCAGCAGGGGCTGCAAAACACCCTGTTGGGCAATGGAATCTCTCAGCCGATCCAGCTCTTCCTGGCTGAACACCAGCCGGGGCTGATACCGGTTGGGGATTATCTTCTCAATGGGGCAATAGAAAAAATCAGAACCGGTTTCCGAAGAACCAAAATCCGGAATCAGCGACGATATCCCGCGCCCCAGACCGGTGTGTTTCTTTTTCTTTTTCATCATCGTTTTAGGAACTCCCTGGCAAAGGATAGATAACTTTTTGACCCCTGTGATTGCTTATCATACAGAATAATCGGCAGGCCATAACTAGGTGCTTCCCCCAGCTTTACATTCCGAGGTATCTTAGTTTTAAATACCATCTCCTTGAAATATTGCTTGGCATCCTCCACCACATTTTGGGCCAGATTGGTCCGTTTATCAAACATGGTCAAAAGGATTCCTTTAATTTTTAATCCCGGGTTAAAGGCTGACTTCACCCGCTTGATGGTGTCCAAAAGCTGGCCCAATCCCTCCAGTGCAAAAAATTCGCTTTGCAGGGTAATCAATACAAAATGGGAGGCTGTAAAGGCATTCAGGGTAAGAAGGCTCAAAGCGGGAGGACAATCGATGATAATGTATTCAAATCGATCTTGCACCGATTCCAAAAGCTGTTTAAGCTTCGCCTCCCGAAGGTCTGATGCCACCATCTCTATCTCAAACCCGATGAGATCAACATTGGCCGGAATGATGAAAAGTTTGGGCAGCATGGTGGGAAGAATGATTTCATCAACCAGGGCCTCTCCGATGAGTCCCTGGTACAAAGAGGCTTCAAGGGAGGGTTTATCAATCCCCATCCCTGTGGTGGCATTTGCCTGGGAGTCACAGTCCACAAGCAGCACCCGTTTTCCCAATGTGGCCAGGGCGGCTGACAGGTTTACTGCTGTAGTGGTCTTGCCCACGCCCCCCTTCTGATTTGCAATACTGATAATCTGAGTCATAGTTCTAATTTCCTTATCACAATTAAATCACCGAGGCAAACAGAACCCAAACAATCTGACCCCTTTGTCCTTATAAAAAAACCCGGCAGCAACTTTGTTCGTCGCTACCGGGTTTTATATCTGTATTAAATCTTACAATTACATCTCAGATTCAGGATGGAATACATCCACATCCTTTAAATCTTCCCCAAGATATGTTCTTTCATTGGGACCAAGAATACCAAGGGAAAGGTTGAGCAATGTCCACAAGTGGACGGTTTCCCATGCATGGTCGTTAACCTCGGCCATATCATGGACCTGGGCATGGCAGTTATGGCAAGGCGTAATGCAATAGGGTGCCTTGGTGGTCAGGATCTGGTTGGCCTTGGTCTGGCCGTATGCCCGTCTCTGCTCGGTGAATCCGGATTGAAGGAATCCGCCACCGCCGCCGCAGCAAAAGTTATTGGACTTATTAGGGGTCATGTCAACAAAGTTTTCTTCCCCGACTACTGCCCTGACCACATATCTTAATTCTTCGGCAACCGGATCACCAAAGGATTTTCTGACCAATTGGCAAGGGTCCTGTACCGTGAATTTGATCTGCCGTTCCTTGTTCCAGTCCGAGGAAGGCTTGAGTTTGCCTTCTCTGATCCACTGGGCATAGAGTTGAATAATACTTTTAACTTCAAAGTTGTAAGGGATGTTGAATTTTTTCAGTCCTGCCAGGACTGCAAAGAGTTCGTGCCCTCACTCGGTGTTGAGCCAGACCTTACAGCCCAGGTCCTCCACCGCCTTTACCTTGATTCGAATAATTTTTTCCCAACTTTCATCGTCCGCGGAAAACATGCAATAATTCTCTGCGGCCCAGCCCTTGGTGCCATAGGTCCAGTCGGCACCGGCCAGGTGCATGATTTTCCACAAGGGGACCATTTCATCGGGTTCGGTAACCGGTTCCCTGGAATTCTGGTTTAGGAAATAATAGGCACCTTCCCGGTTGACGTCTGCCTTCATTTCGGCAAATTCGGGCTGTGATTCCTGGTATTCTTCCAGAACATCCCCAATAACAAATTCAAAGTCTTCTTCTGTGGCACCCATGGCAGAACAGGTATCATTTCGCAAGGCCATGTCGCAGGAGCCAACAATCCCTTTTGGCTTATCTTCCTTTGCCCAGGTTGCCCTGGCATTGAAAACAAGCTGGGGTATATTGATCTGCATGGGACATACATACATGCACCGGGTACACATGGAACACATCCATACCCACTTAGAGCTCAAAATTTCTTCATCCATACCCAGTGCCGCCATCCGAAGAAATTTCCTCGGATCCATTCCGTCCAGGCCGGTGGCCGGACACCCGGATGCACATGCACCGCAGGTCAGGCAAGCGTTCAAGTTTCCGCCTTCCGGCAGAAGCTCCATCACCTTATCTTTAAAGATGCTCTTTCGGGCGCCTCCAATTTTAATAGCTGTATCTCCCATGCTATTTTTCCCCCTATCTGTCTAAGTATTTAAAGTAATTTTACTTTATTTTACGATGCCCTATCTCTGGAGCAATGTATTTTGTCTCTTATTATTAAACCCATGTCAATAAAAAATTTTCAAACCCCTAAAATTTGACATTTTTTATTAGTGACCTATTCTTTTCACCTTATGAATATCCTCAGAAAAATAGAGACCCTTATTCCCAAAGCAATGGGCAAAGATCAATATATCATTAAAAGGGCACTGAGCACAATAAAAAAAAAATCACGTCCCTCAAGCAAACCCCTTGAAAACAATACAAAAGCCTGTCAGCAACTGTTAAAAAAAGTTCAAGATTCTGTTCACCAAAGCAAGATCCGGCAACAGGGCCTGCCCCCACTTAACTTTGATCCCGACCTGCCCATTACCGCAAAAAAAGACGACATCATTGAGGCCATAAAAAAAAATTCTGTCATCATTATTTCCGGAGAAACCGGATCCGGGAAAACCACCCAGATTCCCAAATTCTGCCTTGAGGCCGGCCGGGGGATACGTGGAATGATCGGCTGCACCCAACCCAGACGTATTGCCGCCATCAATGTGGCCAAGCGCATTGCCTTTGAGCTCAATGAACAGCTCGGCCAATCCGTGGGATATAAAATCAGGTTTGATGACAAAACACCGGACAATGCCTATATCAAGCTCATGACCGACGGCATTCTTTTGGCAGAAACCCAGCAGGACCGATTTTTAACCCAATATGATACCCTCATCGTGGATGAGGCCCATGAAAGAAGCCTGAACATTGATTTTACCCTGGGGATTCTGCGCAAATTGGTAGGCCAGCGCAAAGATCTCAAACTGATCATCACCTCTGCCACCATTGATACAAAAAAATTTTCCGAGGCCTTTGACAACGCTCCCATCATAGAGGTTTCCGGCCGGATGTATCCTGTGGAAACCCTCTATATGCCCCTTGTTTCAGGGGAGGATGACAAAAATGCCAACGGGGAAGACCAAGGGTATGTGGAAGCGGCCGCAGAAGCGGCCAACCGCTTGCTCGCCCGATCCCGGACCGGGGATATTCTTATTTTCATGCCAACTGAACAAGATATCGGGGAAACCCTGGAATTGATCCGGGGGCAAAACCAGGCCGGTGTCAAGGCCCTGCCCTTATTTGCCCGATTATCAGCCAAAGAGCAGTCCCAAATTTTTTCAACGGGAGCCGGGCGGAAAATCATTGTTTCCACCAATGTGGCCGAAACATCGCTGACCATTCCCGGCATCAAATATGTGGTGGATACAGGGCTTGCAAGGATCCCCAGCTATTCCCCCCGAACCCGGACAACCGCTCTTCCGGTGAGCCCCATTTCCCAGAGTTCGGCCAACCAGCGGCAGGGCAGATGCGGCAGGGTTGAAAACGGGGTCTGCATCAGACTCTATGACGAAGATGATTTTAACGGGCGCCCTTTTTTCACCTCGCCTGAAATCCTGAGAAGCAATTTGGCTGAAGTGATTTTACGGATGATTTTTTTGAACCTGGGGGATGTGGCTAGTTTTCCCTTTATTGATCCCCCGGCTTTCAAGAGCATAAAGGACGGGTTTGATACCCTGCAGGAACTGGGTGCCATCCAAAAAAACACAAACCCAAAAAAAATAAAACCCGGGCAACCCAATGACAATAAACCATACCGCCTGACCCAGATCGGCCAGGTCATGGCCAAGATTCCGGTGGACCCGAAACTTTCCCGGATATTAATCCAAGCTCAAACGCTGGGGTGCCTCAAGGAAGCAACCATCATTGTTACAGCCCTTGCCATTTCCGATGTCCGCCAGCGGCCCGCCGATAAAATACAGGCAGCCGACCAGAAACACAGCCTGTTCAAGGACCCTATTTCTGATTTTATCACCCTCCTCAATATCTGGAACGCCTATAAAGCAGCTGAAAAACGCTTAAAGTCCCGGTCCAAGCTGAGAGCCTTCTGTGCGGACCATTATCTTTCCTTTAAGCGCCTCCACGAGTGGCAGGACATCCACCGCCAAATCAGCCGCATGCTCAAAGAGCATGGCATCAAAGCAGACCCTTGCGCCAGAGGGGCTGCCCTGGAAGTATCTGTCCTTGAGAATTCCAGTCTTGAAGGTTCCATTGGCACAAAGGACCTGAAATCAAAGAAATTCAACCTGGGCGGCCCTTTGTACATTGCCCTGCACAAATCCCTGCTGGCTGGCTACCTGGGCGGTATTGCCCATAAAAAAGAAAAAAATATTTTCATGGCGGCCAAGGGCCAGCAGGCCATGATTTTCCCGGGATCCGGGCTTTTCGGCAAGGCAGGCCCATGGATTGTAGCGGCTGAATTTGTCAAAACCAGCCAGCTCTTTGCCCGGGGAATTGCCAATATAGATCCAGCCTGGCTGGAAGAGGTGGGCAAGGAGTTGTGCACCCATACCTATTTTGAACCCCATTGGGAAAAAAAACGAGGGGAGGTCATGGTCAGTGAACAGGTCTCCTTGTTCGGGCTCATCATCGTAGCCGGACGCAAAATAGCCTATGGCCGTGTGAACCCGGATGAGGCCAGTGAAATTTTTATCCGTCACGCCCTTGTCCAGGGAGAAATCCATCCGCCCCTGAAATTCATGGTCCATAACCAGCAATTGATTGAAAGCCTGGAAGCCCTGGAAAATAAAACCCGTAAAAAAGATATCCTGGCCTCAGAAGAAGACATCTATGGATTTTACCACTCCCGACTGCCCAGACCCTTTTTCAATACCAACACCTTTAAAAAATTTCTCAAGGACCAAAAGGATGACACCTTTTTGTGCATGACACTTAGCGACCTTCAACGCTCCCAGGTGGATGACCAGGAACTGGCCCTGTTCCCGGACTCTCTTGCCATGGAACAGGGCAATTTTGGCCTGGAATATGAGTTTAACCCCGGTGCAAAAACCGACGGGGTTACACTTACAGTGCCGGCAGACTGCGCAGCACTTGTGTCAAAACACAGCGTGGACCAACTGGTGCCAGGTCTGTTTGAGGAAAAAATTGCAGCCCTGATTAAAAACCTTCCCAAAAGCTACCGGGTCCGTCTGGTACCGGTTCTGGACACGGCCGCCCTTATTGCACGAGAAATGGTCAGGGAAGACAAACCGCTTTTTACCCTGCTCTCTTCATTTATCCAAAGACGGTTTCATCTGACCATCCCGGCAACCCTATGGTCCGAAGAAAAGTTGCCGGACCATTTAAGAATGCGCATTTCCATCCGGGATGAAAAAAACAGGGAAATCAAATCCATGCGGGACCTGTCCATTTTAGGCCAGTTCGCAGCCCAGCGCCCCAACACAAATATTGAATTTGAAAAAGCCTGCCAAACACACGAACGAACCCAAATCAAAGACTGGTCCTTTCCCGACCTTGTGCCCTTTATTTCCCTAACCCAGGCCGACGGGTTTATCCAGAAAATTTACCCGGGCCTTAGGATTGAACAAAAAGACGAAAGCCTTTCTCTGCGATTGTTCAAATCCAAGCAATTGGCAGAGGACAACCATGTTCGCGGAATCAGAAAGCTGTTTGAACTGACCTTCCCAGATGAGTTCAAAGCCACTAAAAAAGATATACGAACTGCCACGGATCTGAAAGAAATTGCTCCCTATTTCAACGGATCTGTCCAATTCAATCAAACAATTTTTGATGCCGTCGTAAAAGATCTGTTTGAAAAGGATTTGCGGTCTAAAACCGATTTTGAGGCCCATGCTGCCAAGATCCGGCCCCAGTTATATACCAAAACCCAAAAACAGCTGAACACCATTTTAGCGGTGGGCAGGGAATATGAGGCCTGTTTTTCCCTGGTCCAGAAATTATCCCTTCAATACCAGAAAAAGCCTGCCAGCTTTGAGATGCTCTCCTTGTTGTTCACTGAATTAAAAAACCTGACGCCCCCAAACTTTCTGGAGCTTTACACCCTGGAACGAGTGGAACAGCTGCCCCGGTATCTTGCCTGCATCCGTATCCGAGCCCAGCGGGCCGTGGACAACCCTGTCAAAGAAGGTCAAAAAGCCCTTTTAATCGCCCCGTTTGCCCATAAATTAAATACCCTTCTGGCCTCCCTGTCTGAACGTTCTTCCAAGGAGAAAGCCCACTCCGTGGAATCCTTTTACTGGCTTTTAGAAGAATATAAGATTTCCGTTTTTGCCCAGGAGCTAAAAACACGCGTTAAAATATCCGCAAAAAAATTGGACAAAGAATTGATCTCCATTTCAACCATGATATAGGCCAATGGACCGGCGACTTAAAGTACAGGTCAGGTAGTCTTTTGCAACCGCAACCGGACCTGGGTTTCCAGATGGGCAATCACAAGAGATAGCGCCCGACTCTCGGATACAGGTCCTGAATTATTCCAGCCGTTTTTCAAGGCCTCCTTCTTTTTCTCCCTGAAAAGGGCCACGGAATCTACCAGGGATTTCCAGGCAAAAAGCTTTTGCAGGATATGCCGCTCCTCGGAACTTAAGCTATCCGTGTCAATTTTTTCTCCGGTGGTGGTGGTGATAATCATCATTTTAATCGCCCGTCGGTTTATTGGCCTGCCGGTATAAGCACCTGTCTGTGAAATAAAATTTAGTATAGGTATATCAGATATGCTCATTCTCAGAAAGCTGATTTTAACTCTCCTGTTATTAAGCAATTCTCGGTGAGTTAATATATTGGGATGAAAAAAATCACATACACATATGTAGTGGTGGTAGTTTTTGACAAAAGAACTATACTTCCACTTTTTTAAAGCTTGCCCAAGGCTTCGAACCAACCACCCCACACTACTTCTTCCAGTCCTGCCGGTTGTGAAATCACAACCGGTAACCAAATATATACCATCATTAAACGCTAATAAAGGGTGTTGAAACCGTTCAAAATCAAACAGAAATATAATATCCCTATTAAATCTCAACCAATTTTTCAATTTTTTTTGCTCAAATCTTTTGCTATTTTACCTGATTTTGTTTTTAGCCTTTTAAAATCTCAAATTTGAGCGGCCCTTTGTATAATTCAGGCGATACCAAAACAGTCCGAGCAGTTATCTCAGAAGAATTGTACCAATATTTATGTTTTCAGATTCAATTTTTATCCCGTGGTAGCGAATAACTCCTTTTGTCCATTTTCTTGCTTTTTTGGTTTATGTCGTGTTCCTGCCATTTCAATCAACAATGTTACTATGGTCGTAAATGCTGAACGGACAACAACGCCATGTTGGCTTCTTACTCTTGTCGTTTCAAGACCTTCTCGCTTTTTCATCAGGTTAAAAGGTCTTTCACAATTTTTTCTGATATCCATGGCTTGTTGAGATGCATTATGAAAAGAAGGCATGGGCTGAAAGTGCCCTTTATCAAAGTCAATTATCCTTGATTTCGTGCAAATTGATTCAAAGATACAATCACCTGGCTCTGAACCACATCCGAACTCGTGGCCATCCTGTGAAGCGCCCAGACTCCTCATTGGAATCTCACAAAAATCATTGCAGGTAACTCTCAATGGAGATTCTAAAACATTCTCAGGAAGTTTTGCTTTTTCAGATGGTGGTGCTACAACATAGACACCGGTTCCCTCAAGTATCGAGCCATCCTTATCATGATAAGCCTGGTCGGCGGTTATCAGTTTCATATCAATACCGATTGCCTGCGCAAGCTTGATCAATGGTTTTAAGAACAGACTGTCATGATGATTTGCTGCTCCGACAATAGATACCAATGGGAAACTATGCCCGGTTGAAGGGTTAATAGCGGTTAGCGTATGAAGTCGATACCCAATAACAAAGTATGATTTGTCCCTTTTCTTCCTGCGTTGTCCGCAATCACAATCAGGATCTGAATATATGCGTATTTTTTTACCGTTGACCTCGACTGTACAAATGGGATAGTTGATTTCAGAAGGAAGTTCGGTCGAATCAACGCCATGAATGACCGTATTTTCAAGGCAACCGGATTGATAAAAATAATAAAGGAAGTACACAAAGACATTCATCAGTTGTTTGAAAAGTAAGTCAGTCCGAAAATGACACAACTCTGTATGGTGGACTTGATCTTTTGTATTTAAAGGCAACCTTACAAATCGTCTGTTTTGTTTTCTTTCTCTGCCAAAATACTCATCGCTGCAAAATTTCCTGTAACTGATTTCAGGGTATTTGATGATTTTCAAAAGTTCCATTCGGAACAATTGATAAGGCTGAATCTCTCTATGTGCCGCTGAATAGCCATCCGGTGCAATGAAGCTATTGATAATCTGGTCATCTAAAAGTTGGTCAATAAATTGCAACTCCTGATCAACGATTTCGCTATATGGTTTTCTTCGCTTATCAAAGTCAAAAAGATTATCGCTGTGAAAATTTTTAATATAGTCGGCCATCTCAGGGATACTGCGGATTCCTCCAGATGGCATTTGATTTTCAACTCCAGTGAGCTCCTCAATGGGGATGTCCAGTGTCTGAGAGAAATCATAATTATTAACTGCTTCATCCATAATTTGTTGGAGCAGTGTTTTTTTGGATTTCCTGGTCATTTTTTTCCAGTCTGGATGCTCAGTTTTTAATTGCTTTGTTATTGTCAATCTGATATTTTTTCTATGCATATTGCCTCTGTTTTTTTGTATTAATTTTTTGTTTTGGCGAATAAAAACTATACACGAAAACAGAGGCTTTTTCAATATAACAAATTGAATTTATTATAAATAATTAATAAAAATATAAATCGATTTCAACACCCTTTAATAGTTAAAGAAAAATCATAGACTTTTTATTAAAAATGAAGTGTTGCTATTATTTTTATATATTATAGAGTTTAACACAGGAAAATATCTTAAATGAAACTTGTCAGGAAATAAAGTTGAACTTAAAAACTGCCAGTCAACCGGTTTATTTTTCTTGCAAAAATTATATATCTTGTATCCCGAATATAGAACCTTAACTTAGCTTCAAGGTCATTACGCATATCGTAATAAAAGAGGAACTTGATATAAAAATTGACAAATATATATATTTTTTTAGGATTCTTAGAAGTTTCTATGTCTCTTTGAAATGATCAAAACAAAAATTTATAAAACTTAAGTTGATTTTTTTTTACAATCGCCTATTGTTCTCAAATTTAGTTTGCTCACTCTCTACAACAAACAAACAAACAAACAAACAAACAAATTGAATTTCATTTCTTATTTTGCTAAAAATTCTGAGAATCTTTTTTCGGAACCCCACTCTTTGTCGTGTTGAATGCGAGTTGTTGAGAAATATATTTTTTAGATAATAGTATACAAATAAAAATAATTCCAAAACATAAGTACTGAGTAGTTGAAAAAAAACCAAACATACCTCTAATATCAGGACTCTTGATTTAGGAAAAGAGGATTTTTACTATGTTTCAAGCAAATTCTCTATTATTTCAGACTATTAGTCATCTTAGTTCTGGTAGAAAATTAGTATTTGACTTGGGAAATAAAAGATGTCACTTTAATGCCGGAGTTATCAAAAAAGATGATACTGGAGGAAGGTGATATGGTACAATTATTACTACCGCTTACTTCTCTTGATATGACCAAAATTAATCACAAAGTCAGCATTTTGAAAAAAGATGGTCGGTGGACTTATTTTTTAGGTGTGCATTCAATCTATTACCATATGGCGGGTGATAAAACCATGTTTCGACTGACAATTGCACAGTTGATAGAATCGGGTGCCTGTCGGCAGATAGAAGTGATTAATGCTTTGGATGTATCCAAACGCAGTGTTATTCGTGCTCAAAACAAACTGAGAACTGGTGGGCTTGAAGCCTTTTTTATTAACCACCAGGGTCGTACTAAAGGCGGAATAGTTTTAACGCCTAAAGTGCTTGAAAAAGCCCAGAGCCTTCTTGATCAAGGGTTTGCGAGAAAGGAGATCGCTGAAGAACTTAAGATTAAACGAGATACCTTTCGCAAAGCCATCAATGATGGTCGCCTTGCAGAGCTGGCAAAAAAGAAATTCGAACCGGCCACGAACAAATCAGAGCGTACTGTTGTTGATGCAGCTGCTGCCGATGGAATGGGTACGGCCTGTACCCGGTTGGAGGAAAGGGTATCGGCGGCATTCGGAGTCTGTGAAGGAGCGCCTGTTCGTTTTGAGCCTTGTCTGGATGTACCCAATGGAGGCGTTCTATGCGCTTTGCCGGCATTGCTTGCTAACGGGCTGTTGGAGGGAGCAGAACAGCTTCTTGGTGCTGTCAAAGGATATTATACGACATTCCATATCCTTTTATTGTTGGCGTTCACTGGTCTTTGCCGTATTGAAACGATGGAAAAAATAAGGGGACAAGCACCAGGAGAATTTGGAAAACTACTGGGCCTGGACCGTATTCCGGAAGTGCGCTGCTTAAGAAAAAAAATAGATGATTTAAGTACCGGGAATACGGCAGAACTATGGGCTGCTCATTTAAGCAGGCATTGGATGGATTCAGACACAAATTCATCAGGCACTCTATACATTGATGGGCATGTCCGAGTATACCACGGAGGCCTGACCAAACCACCCCGGAGATTTGTTTCCCGTGAGCGGTTATGCTTAAGAGGCACGACGGACTACTGGGTCAATGATGCCATAGGAAGGCCCTTTTTTGTTGTGGATAAACCGGTAGATCCCGGGCTTCTTCAAGCTCTTCAATCAGATATTGTTCCAAGGTTGCTTAGGGATGTACCTGCGCAACCCAGTGAGCAGATGTTGAGTGACAACCCACAACAATGCCGATTGATCCTTGTTTTTGATAGAGAGGGATACAGCCCGGCTTTTTTAAAAAAAATGTGGTTGGACCATCGTATCGGCTGTATGACCTATCACAAACATCCTGGTGAAGACTGGCCGGTGGAATGGTTCACCAAACAAAAAGTGTCCATGCCAAATGGAGAGACAGTTACCATGAAGTTGGCTGAAATGGGAAGCTTAGTCGGATCAGATAAAAATGCCATGTGGATGCGTGAAATACGTAAACTCACCGAGTCCGGTCATCAGACCAGTATGATCAGCACCGCTTTTGAACTTTCCTACACCCAATTAGGGGCTCGCATGTTCAGCCGTTGGTGCCAGGAAAACTTTTTCCGGTATATGATGCAACACTTTGCTATTGACCTTCTTCAGCAATATGGGACAGAGGAACTTCCTGACACCGAACGGGTGGTCAATCCTTCCTGGCGAGTATTGGATAAATCTCGCAATTCAATCCAGAATAAGCTTCGGTATCGACTTGCCCGATTTGCCGAAATGTCCTTGCACCCCAAAACTAAGGATAATGCTGTAACCTATCAAAAATGGGTGACAAAAAAATCGGATCTATTGGAGCAAATAGAACTGTACGAGTCCGAGCTTGACGAGCTGAAAATGAAATTAAAAAAAGAACCAAAACATATCACATGGTCCGAGCTGCCTGAAGATGACAAATTTTACCGCCTTCCTCAAGGCCGTAAACGTCTAACGGATACTGTCAAAATGATTGCATATCGAGCAGAAAGCGCGATGGCAAATATTTTAAAAGCCCAGACGATTGATCTTGCTGCGGCCCGTAGATTATTGCAGGATCTGTATGTCACAGAAGCGGATATTTTACCGCAACCGGAAGAAAATATTCTGCATGTTCGGGTCCATAGTGCTTCAAGACCAGCTTCGAATGCAGCGCTCGCCAAACTTTTCGATGAACTCAATACAGCTGAGGTTTGTTATCCTGGAACAGACATGCTTATGACGTATGAACTTATGAGTAAAGACGGTGGGTAGTAAAGTGGCCGGGTCAAGGTGCCACCGCTTCTTCCCAGAGGTAAAGAGTCCTGAATATGATCATCCCCTCTAATAAATTCTAAAAAAAATCTCATAACTGAATACAAAGTTAGATAGGATATTACAATTATTCCATCAGTTCTCTTATCTTTTCTTTTATAGATATATAAAAGAAATAAAAACAATGTAAGTTCACCAAAAGATTCAAACAATTGGACTGGATAAATTGGCAAAGAACTTGATGCTGTTTCTTTGATGAAATTATATTCTAACTGGTATTGATAAGGATAAGACATATATGGATATTTTATTCCAATTGCACAGGATGTTGGTTTCCCGAAACAACATCCGGCATAAAAGCATCCGATTCTTCCAAAAGAATGTCCGAGTGGGATAAACAATGCTACAATATCCATAAATGGAAAAAGTTTATACTTTTTCCATTTAATAAAAAAATATAAACTAAGGAGCCCACCATATAATGATCCTATATATGCTATACCGCCTGAGAATAATTTTTCCCAGTTAAAACCATAAATAATAAAATCTTTGATAAGATTGACTGATCTTGCGGAAAGTAACCCTATTGCACATGATACAAGTAATAAAATTATGAGTTGAAATTTTATTTTAACTTTTTGTGATTCATAAATTATAGATATTAAAAATAGAAAAAAACCAAAACCAAAAAAAATAATATATCCATTTGAAAATAGATTAAATTTAACTATTGAAAGAAAATAAAAATTTTGATTATCAAATATATTACCCATTTTTAAAATTCAGTCATTTTTACTTTGAGGACGAGGAACAACAGCTTCCCATACAATCTCCACACATACTGCATGCACAGTTGTTACAATCTCCACACATACCGCCACACGTTCCACAAGCAGTCGATTGAAATTGATTTTCATAACTTGTATAATCTACATTATCAAAGCTATTGGAGACGGTAAATGTGAAAAGAATCAATGCAAAACCAAAAAGAACTATTAAAATATATTTTTTCATTTAACCCTCATAAGTTTGATTTTAACTCAAAGTACAGTAGCATAAAAGATGATTTAATGGAATATTTCTCCCCCACCGTCAATAACAATAAAATTCAGTCTTTAAAGTAAAAAGCATTTCTTATTATAAATAAAATATATTATTCCCATTTATAATATTTTTTTCAAAAGGGACTGATACCCACAAAAAAAATGTACCCTAAAAGCTCAAAAATATAATTTTCTCAACATCCCAGAAACCGCCAAAAAATCCATTTGGACCTAATAAAAAAACAGCAGCATCTTTGCATATTGCAAGATCAATCCGTTTTCACGGTATTGGGTGAACTTGTTTTTAATATTTTGGCTTCTATGGCTCAATTCAAAGAAATCATCAAATGCATGCAGAAGAGAGTTATTGGCATTTTCAGTAAGTACTGAAATATGATCCTGTAATTTCATCAAATTATTTTATGGCGCTAATAAGCAATTAACCGGTTGCCCATACAGCTTTCAAGATATTGATAGTAAAACATATATGTAAATTTGATATCCGACCAAATTAATAAAAAACCTTGTTCAAGAATTCAATATCAACATTTTTTTTACTTGTAAAGGCATTTCATCAAATCAATTATAGTGAAAATATAATTGATTGTAGGAGAAGTTGCTGGAATGTTCTTTATTGGAGAGTAACCGGATTTTGGTCCAGGCCCCGGAAATTATTTTCCAAGGATCTGCTACAATGTGATCTATATATTATAAATCACATTAGGTGAAAATGCCTTGATTATGATTGTCAGGATATAAGATTGAATTTTAACATGAACATCTGCGGCTTGACCATAACATGTTTTTGTTAACTATCCTGCTTTTTATATTCTTTGTGTTTATTTTCTGCAACATATGCTTTGTCTTTAGCCTGCACACAAATTTTGATTTTTCTTTTGGTACACCTAAAAATTTTAGCACCATTATCGGCTTTTGGCGGTCCGACTTTATGACTGTCCGGTACCTTTTCAAAATGCACCATTGAAAATGCAGAAAAATAATAGAGAAATGCAGGGATGGCAACGGAGTGGCCCGACCCATAGAAGATCGAAAATATGTGGAAAATATGTTGTAAATATGTGGAAAATAAGTGGATAGCTCTATGGACTTGCGGTTCTAAAACCAACTGGTTAAATAACAATAATCGTAAGAATTGTTTTTATCCAAACTAGTAATTTTTTGTGATGGGTCGCCAAGGCTTCCCGACATGGAGGAAAAGATGAAACGTAAAGGACTGTTGTTATTTTTATCATCGTTGTTTTTAGCTGTCTTATTGAACACATCCATCTCTCAAGCAACCAGTTTTTATGTCTATGATGATTATGACACCTGGAGTGATTGGTGGTCAGATGCAAATAAAACCAGTGCGTCAGATAATGATTATTCTGATGATATTGATGACGATTATATGTGCTGGGCCGCTGCAGCTTCCAATATTCTATACTGGAGCGGATGGGCCAATGTGGATGGTTACACCTTCAGCAGCAGCCAGGACATTTTCGAGTACTTTCAAAAGAATTGGACGAATGAAGGCAGCAGTGTTTATTATGCCTTGGAATGGTGGTTTGAGGGTACAAGCGGGAATTATTACAGCAATTATGAAAACCAGATTAAAACCATTGACGGAGGGGATTTCTGGACTGCTGATTATTTTGGCAGTTCCGTTGTGATGACAACGATCTATGGACACGATATAAGTAATCTGTCATATCTGTTGGGAGACGGATACGGAGTCTCGCTCACATTGACAGGTTTGACGACCTATCATGCCATTACATGCTGGGGATATAGAACAGATGAGTCCGGTAGGATAATAGGCATATATGTTACCGATTCAGATGATGATTATGATGATGAGTCCAACGGCATGCAGTATTATGAATTAACATCCTCAACAAGCTTACCCGGGGCATGGTATCTGAGCAATTACTTCGGTGGAAGCTACTATATTAGTGAGGTGTTCGGGTTGCAGATGAGCACGTCAAGCGCTGTGCCTGAACCTGCCACCGCACTACTTTTCGGTTTGGGCATTATGGGGCTTGCAGGGGTATCCCGAAAGGGGCAGAATGTGACAGCATTCCCTAACGGTTAAGAATTTATTTTCTCTATGACCGAAAATGATTGGCAAAATTGCCCATCTGCGCCTGGAAGGTGATTAAGGCATACCTGAAAACTGTTTTGCCGGTGTCCGACTGGGCCATATTTCAGGGTCTTAATAATTTTTCATACTTTTCTTGTTATCGAGCCCTCCTGAACCATATTCGCGGCATTCATATGTTTGTTTTCAATAAGGAGAAATGCCTTGCAAAATCATGTAATTTGGAATGTTATCCGATATGCAACAATTAAAAACATGGATTCGCCCGTAAATCAGTACCAGTGTTTCAAATTTGTGTAAAGAAACATTCAATTATATGTGAAGGATAATCAGCAAATAAACCAAGATCCCATGAAACTATATTGGAGATATAGTAGATCCTGTATGATTATGCCGGAATAATCTTAATTCATAACTAACCGGGCATTAGTTCTTCCCAAAACAAAAAAAGAGGAAGCCCCGGATGACTCCCCCCTTTTTCAAAGCTGATTAGGCCCTATGCCTATAAAGCCATACCACACATCCAAAAGCAATGGCAACTTGCTTTCCACATTGGGTGTCGGCCCTGCCGCTTTGCCACGGCAATCCCCATGCAGACTGGGTACACTGGCAAAATCGTTTTTAAAACCCTTTGGCACTGAGGGGTGAAATATGGGGAAGCGTGGGGTCGGTTATACCTCTCCTCAGGCCTTTGAGGTAAGCGGAATTATAATTGCGAGCAAAGTATAGATAAACCATGAACTACGCTCTTCCTTTTTTCTGGACCAAATGAATTCTTTCTTGAGTTCGTTGAACAGTAAATGTAGTATGTGTATGCGAAGCTCTTCTTATGAATGTTTTTTTAACAATTACAAAACACCATACATGGGTCTCGCATTCAACAATAACTTATTATTTTTTTGTCTTAATCACTTTATTTTATAACATATTTTTGTATATGATTTTGGATAGATGTGGTCAGCTTCGGCTATATCTCTGATAAAAAAATGGGAAACTTCCAAATGCAATTAATAATTGTAAGAACTATAAAATTGGATAATATATCAGACTAAGGGGCAGGTGCCTATGACAAATCCGCGGCATTATCTTTTCTTGACAATTCTTTATCTTTTGATCGTGATGGGCGTTTGTCTTCTCCTATCGGCATCACTTAAAACGGCGTTCATGGCAAATTGGGGTTTTAATCTTCTTATACTTGCAGCTCTTTGTGTGGGTATTGGAATTAATATCTTCCAAATTCAAAGACTGGAACCCGAAATTAAGTGGTTAAAAATTTTTCGTACAGGAGACCCTGGTCTGTCTGTCACAGAACCGGTATTACTCGCTCCCCTTGCCAAGCATCTGGAGGCGATTCATCGGGACCGGTTCCACTTGTCTGCATTATCTCTTCAGACAGTGTTGGATGGGATTCGAGGCCATCTGGATGAGTCCAGAGAAATTTCCAAATACATGATCAGCCTGCTGGTATTCCTGGGGCTTTTAGGAACTTTCTGGGGGCTGCTCCAGACTATTGGTACTGTGGGACAAGTCATCAGCGGTCTGGAAGTAGGAACCGAGGATTTTATAAAAGTTGTCACTCATCTAAAGCAAGGTCTTGAAGAACCGCTTAAAGGAATGGGCACGGCTTTTAGTTCATCCCTGTTTGGGTTGGGCGGTTCTTTGGTGCTGGGATTTGTTGATATTCAGGCCGGCCATGCCCAGAACCGGTTTTTTAATGAAATGGAGGAGTGGCTATCCGGGGTCACCCGTCTGGTCGATACAGAAGAGACAATGGACGTTGGCACCAACTTGTCTGCTGCAGCGCTAAAAGATATCGGTGACCATCTCAGGGAATTGATCAATCAGACCCGGAAGAACAACATATTCATGGCTCGCCTGGTGAACCAGCAGAAAGAATCAGCAGGGGTCGACTCTGCCGTGAAAAAATAATAGGAGAGCGCAATGACATTAACAAGGCGGCGCATCTCAAGTCCTATTACAGCCTGGCCAGGATATGTTGATGTCCTGTCAGCTCTGCTGATGGTGGTTATTTTTGTGTTGATGATTTTTACCGTGGCCCAGTTCATGCTGAGCGAGGTGCTTCATGGCCAGAAAAATGAACTGGCGATACTCCATGAACAGATAAATGAATTGGCAACAATCCTGGGGCTTGAACGAGAAAAATCCAGCCAGCTGAATACCGAGGTCAGCCGATTGTCTGATGTTATCATAGGGTTATCCGAAGACAGAGAAATTCTCAGTTCCCAGGTTGCGGAGTATTCAGCGCAGTCAGAAACGGACAAAACCCGTATAAAACAGCAGATGCTGGCTATTGCCAGTTTGAACGAAGATATCCAGGCACTGACCCGGGTAAAGGATGAGCTGGAACAGAAGGTGGCAGGTCTTGCAGTGTCCCTTGCTGACAAGGATTATCAGATTTCAGTTGTGCGAGATCGTTCAAAATCACTGGCGGCAAGGCTGATGGAAAAAACAGAAATGACGGTGTTGGCCCAGGAAAAAATTGAAGAACAGGATATCCGGATACAGGCGCTGTCTGTCGTGCTTGAATCACAAAAAGAAGCCATTGCACAGGAAAAGCAGTTGTCTGCAACTGCCCGGGCAGAGGTGGCGCTTCTTTCCGACCAGATCACCAAACTTCAGACCCAGCTGAAGATGATCAGTGATGCATTGGCCCTGACAAAAAAACAGGGTCAGACAAAGGATGAAAAGATTGTCGAACTTGGCAAACAATTAAACATTGCCCTGGCTCGCAAGGTGAATGAACTTCAGAAATACCGGTCAGAATTTTTCGGGCAGCTTCAGAAAATATTGGGCAACAATCCGGCCATACTGATACAAGGAGACAGGTTTGTCCTTCAGGCAGGTCTTCTTTTTGAATCCGGATCCACGGATTTGGGTGCCCAGGGCAGGGTTCATCTTACAACCCTGGCAGATACTCTGCTGCAGATTTCCAGAAAAATCCCAAAGAAGATCAACTGGATACTGCGCATCGACGGCCACACAGACCGAGTTCCCATTCAAAATGAAAAATTTGCATCCAACTGGGAATTATCCGCTGCCAGAGCAGTTTCCGTGGTTCGTTTTCTGAGTCAAAAAGGCATCCCTGAAAATAGGATGGCAGCAGCCGGATTTAGTAAATACCATCCCATTGATACGGCGGATACGCCTGATGCCTACCAAAAGAACCGACGAATTGAAATCAAACTGACCAGTCAGTAGATGATAATTAAATTTCTTTTCTGGAAAAATGTAGAGTCAAATTTATTTTAAAGAATGCCCTGTAATGTCGTTCTCATGAATCAGGGTGAAAGCCTTTGCAGAAGCAAAAATTTTGTATCTGCTAGGATGTCATCAATTACGACGGTTGATGAGTCTGATATATTTAAAGGATAGTTTAATATTCTTTACAGTTAAAATATTTCTTTATAGATGTGAAATAGATTCATTCTCCACTAATAATTGTATTTGGATAAGTATAATCTAAAATCATACGAGAATGCAGCATGATTTTGTATCTACAATTTTAAAAAAGGATCAATATTAAACTGTTTAAGTAATTATACAAAATAAAGGCGGGAGAAAATGAAATATTTTAAGTTTATCTCTTTATTAGGGTTTGTATTGATAATTTCGTTATCTTTAATAAATGCTTTAAAAGCCGAAGTCTCAAACTCAGAATACAATAGATTAGTTGATGACCATAACAGACTAATTAAAGAGAGCAAGACGATTATTAATGAATGCAACCAAGAACGGAAAGACGATCAAATAGAATACAATAGCTTAGCTGAAAAACATAACAGGTTACTTGAAGAGGACAAGAAGGTTATTAATGAATGCAACCAAAAACTGGAAGACACTCAAACAAAATACAATAGCTTAATTAATAAATATAATAGGTTACTTGAAGAGGACAAGAATATTATTGATGAATGCAACCAAGAACTGGAAGACACTCAAACAAAATACAATAGCTTGATTAATAATTATAACGGGTTATTTGAAAAGGACAAGAAGATTGTTAATGAATGCAACCAAAAACGGGAAAACTGTCGAACAGAATACAATAGCTTAGCTAATAAATACAACAAATTACTCGAAGAGAACAAGAAGCTTATTAATGATTACAATAAACTTTTGAAAAAATAGCGTTGAGGGTGTTCATCCCCTGGTATTTTTGTGATTTTGTTCCAGAACCCTTCATCCGTAAAGGAATCGCTATAATCTTTTTGCCTCATAGTGTTACCTACTCCCCAATATAATTTGTCGGGGCTCATGTCCCCCTATGCCACTATCTTTCGTCGGTCCTAACGTTGGTTCCCAACATGCTGGCAATTTTCTTATGGGTTATCCCGCACACCCCCCATATAAAATCAATAGAAACACTTCTGATATCCCGATTAATACAATAACATATAATAATATGTGTTGTGCTGCAAAGTAAATAAATTTCACAACTTAAATTCCAGGATATGGGAACAATCAAAATCAAAAGAATTAAAATCCCGTTACGTTATATTGGAGAGTATTGCGTCAAGATAAGCCCGGAACATCGGGAAAGGAGGAAATAAACTCTTTGAAATTTGTTATTGTTACCCCAACATCCCAATCCTATTGAAGAAACGGTCAAGTGATTATTACCCAAAACTCTATTCTGCATTTTAATCCTTTATTTCAAATAATGCCCAACAGTAAGACCGCATATCCTCATCCAAATCATCCGTACCGGACTATGAGAAAAAATCAGAGCTAAGGAATATCTCAATCATGGTTTTGATTCGCATTGGATAAAGTACTGGCTGGGTTTATATATTGAAAGGTTTGAAATTATGGGCATTTTGAGATTTCATAATTGACATTTATAGTTTCCATTGATATGTAATTTGACATACTAAGGAATAAAAATTCAATTACCTGATCAAAATAACGTGAAATATCAAGTACTTATAAAAATCTAGACTTTTACATTATAGTATGAGATAGTTACGGTGCAATCTTTATCAAAAATTTAAGAGGCACCGTGAAGGGAGCATTACCTGTTTCTCCCCAGAAATCTATGAAAATAGGAGGAAATTTTATAAATATTGGCAATAACTGCTGATAAAGCTTCTTCACGAAGAGTAGATCGATTAGACAACAACTGCGATCTGTAATATTGTACCATGGGTAATAGACCTTGATTTTTTAAAGGGAGGAAATCCCATGTTAGCAGAAATTCAAGCCACACCTATAGATTCAGAAAGCTGGAAATTAAACTTTTTATCATTCGTCAGTAATCGTTTGGATCAGATCGAAAAGGATGACTCAATGGAATCCATAACAGATATATCGAAAAGCCTTTTTACAAACCGTTCAGAAATAATGGGGCAAGCGGCTTTAGCAATCATCGAGAAAAAATATGGACATCTGCTTGAGCAACAATATTGTCAATGTCCGAAGTGCCATCAGCAAACTAAAGCTAAGTCCGAAAAAGTCAAACGTGACATTGATACGCTTGTTGGACCGGTGACTTTATATCGGCCTTATTTTTACTGTAAGCCCTGCGGCTTTGGATTTTATCCCTTGGATAATGTATTGGGGCTTTCTAATAGGAAAATACAGTCAGATATCCAAGAATTAGAGGCGTGGTTAGCAGCCGAAATGCCTTATGAAACATCCGTTGAAGCCCTTGAACGATGTGCGGGTATTAAAGTGAGTAACCACCATGCCCACGATGTTGTCAATGAAATTGCCGATGATATACATTTGCTGGATATTTGCCCTGATAAAGTCGAGATTCAGCATAAAATTGACGTACTTTCAGAAGGTAGATTTCGTCGTCCTGTTTTAATGATCGGTATAGACGGTGCCCATGCACCAACCCGTCGTGAACCAAGTCCAAGAAAGGGAAAAAGAGGTAAGGGCGAATGGAAAGAAGTTAAAGGTTTTCGCATATATCTGCTTGATAATAAAGATATGGTCCATTTAATCAGTTGGCATCAAATTAAAAGTGATAAAGAACTTGCGAACGATCTTTTAGAAATCAAGCAGGCCGGGTTGATTCCTGAAGACAAAGTCCGCATATGTTTTATTGGAGACGGTGCACCTTGGATTTGGAATCGAGCAAAGGAAATTTATCCTGATGCTAAAAAAGTATTGGATTATTATCATTGCAGCGAATACTTAAATGACTTGGCCAATGCTCAATACGGCAAAAGCAACCAGAAAGCACGGGAGTGGGTAGAGGCCACGCTTACTCGTCTTTTCCTGAACAAGGCAGATCGAATTATTTCCGGAATCAAACGAATGAAACCAAAATCAGATGCAGCCAAAGATCAAATTAAAAAAACCGTTCGATACCTCACCGAGCGTATAGAGATGATCAATTATGGCTCATTGAAGCGTGGAGGTTACCACATTGGCAGTGGTGGTATAGAAAGTTCAAATAAGTTTATCTCCAATGTCCGCCTCAAACGTTCAGGTGCTTGGTGGTATCCAACAAATGCAAATAATATTTTGAAGCTACGATGTGCAAAATACAATAAAACCTTCGATCGAATTATGGAAAACAGAACAAGACAGATTGAACAGGGTCGCATTCATAAACAACTACCTAAACTTCGTCTCATTGTAGACAATTCGTGAGAAACAGGTAATGCTCCCCCTGTATTTTTGATTCTCAAAGAGGCAACAAAAACAACTGGTCAGCGATTGGCACATATGATTACCCTCCACCCAAAACAGGTCGGCCCGGAGCTCCGAGGAAATATGGAGTCAAACTCAAATTAAAAGATCTTTTTGAGAAAAGACTGGGTTCATTCCAAAAAGCCACTATTGAAGTTTATGGCAATAATAGGACGATATTTTTTCTTTGCTGTGATCTACTGTGGAGACCGATAAAAGATAAGGTTCGCTTTGTTCTTGTTATCGACGGCAGTGCAACTTTTATTCTCATGTGTTCTGATTTGACGTTATCGCCTACGGATATTATTACAGCCTACAGCTACCGCTTTAAAATTGAAATTAATTTCAAGGTTGTAAAACACGTCATTGGGGCCTTCTTTTGTCATTTTTGGACAAGCGCCTGGCCAAACATTAAAAATGAAAACCAATGCGATCTATCTGCCTGCAATAGTCTACGTGAAAAAAAATTAATCACGGAAACGATGAACGCCATTGAAGGATTTGTTAATTTTGGTTGCATCGCCTCAGGTATATTACAAATATTATCCTTAAACTTTCACGTAACAATCTGGAAACAATATAACGGCTGGCTGAGAACGATTACTTCGATGATTCCATCTGAGGAAACAGTGAAGTTTGTAATCCAGGAAGAGTTCTTCCATAATTTCTGCTCTTTCAAGCATACCGCGATTTATCGAATAATTATGTCAAAGATCAAAAAGCCCAAAGATACCAAACTATCTATGGTAATTTAGCGGTAAAAACTTTAGACTCTCAAGATAGAGACTATCATTAAAATATTAAAAAGAGGGGTTCACTCCAATTGGCTAAATAGAAAAGATCAGAAAAAGACAATCTACCGGATTTAGATCGTCCTCCATTCAAATATTTTAAGAATTTAAATGGTTTGAACACTAAAATATGTTATTCTCATATTAATCGAACAATAAAAGATTATTAACAACGTGATTCTCAACGAATATCCATGGGTTGTGATGGCCAGTATTTGGAGAAATCTATTTATACCACATGAGGATTTATGAAATCTGATAATTTCAAAGATCTGCTTAAGAGCGATAAACTTTTTTTCAGTGCCTTTCAGTTTGCTTCCATAGGAATGGCTCTTGTGGCTCCGGATGGCAACTGGCTTATGGTTAACAAGGCTTTATGCGATCTGATCGGCTACAACGAAGAGGAACTGATGGAGTTGACGTTCCAGGATATAACTCACCCTGACGATCTTGAGCAAGATCTGCAATATGTAAACAAAATACTGTCCGGTGAGCTGGAAACCTACCAAATGGAAAAACGATATTTTCATAAGGGCGGCAACACCATATATAGTCTACTCAGTGTATCTCTTGTAAAGGATGAAAAGGCTTCTCCTTTGTTTTTCATTTCTCAGATCCAGGACATTACAGACAGAAAGCTTTTGGAAAAAGAACTTGTCCGGCAGGCCACGGAAGATATGTTAACCGGAATCAGTAACCGTCGACGGTTTTATGATCTCGCAGAAAGAGAAATTTTACGTGGCGGGCGCTATAATGAGCCCATGGTTCTTTTGATGATGGATATTGATTATTTCAAAAATATTAATGATACCTATGGCCACAGCATCGGCGATGAGGCACTCCGACAGATAACGGCAATTTGCAGTTCCAAGCTAAGATCATTTGATATCTTTGGACGGATCGGAGGCGAGGAATTCAGTATACTGCTGATCAAAACAGACGCAGTTATAGGTCACCAGATCGCTGAACGTTTGCGGCGATCTGTGGAAAATCATATCCTGACAACGGATAAAGGGGTGGTGAGATTAACTATAAGTATTGGTGGGGTCGCCTTTTCAAAAAACGAGCACTCGCTTGATTATCGGTTGAACCAATCAGACGAAGCCCTTTATAGGGCAAAATCAACAGGTCGAAACCGTATAGTGCTGGTTGACACCCTCACAGAGAGTGACACGCAAGAAAAGGCTCTTCATACAGGCTTTATCCGCCTTGAGTGGAATAAAGCCTATGAATGTGGGAACAAACAGATCGATGAACAGCACCGAAATTTATTTGACCGATCAAACAAATTGCTCACAGCTATGATCGACCGACAGGAAACAGCCATTTGTCAGCAGTATATCGAAGAACTGATTTGTGATGTTTCAGACCACTTTAAAGCTGAGGAACAAATTATTGAGCAATCCGCATATCCAAATGTTGAGGAACACCGGCATATACATCAGACACTGACTGATACAGCTTTGGCAATGGCTAAACGCCACAAGGAAGGGCAGTTGGAGATAACAGAAGTTTTCGATTATCTTGCCATTCAGGTGGTCAGTCAACACATGTTAATCGAAGACCGCAAATTTTTTTCTTATTTTCAGGATGGTAGCTCACAACTTTAGTAATTTTGAAATAGTAAAAAGGTTTTTAAGTCTATATTTAAACCGGTTTGACATTTTTTTAGGGCGATTATTTGAAGACAATATACCCTGTAAATTTTCAGATGCCTCAGCTCGCTTTTATAAAGGCTCACCATAATTTCTACTTTTTTTATGCAACGACAAGGTAACCTCTTTAAGGAAGGATAATGAGAACAGGCTACATCAGTGATCGTAAGTGGGTAAAAATTTTATCCGGTATATTCCTGCTTGTCGGATTGTATTTTTCAAGCCGATACAACTATCTACTCTTTCACAGTCTTTCAGAAATATTCAGCGTTGTTGTTGCCTGCGGCATATTCATCGTTGCCTGGAACTCACGCAGGTTTTTAGAAAATAATTACCTGTTGTTCCTCGGGATAGCCTATCTTTTTATCGCATTGATGGACCTGACACACACCCTTGCGTATAGCGGGATGGGGGTTTTTCCTGAATTTGGTACCAACCTGCCCACCCAGCTCTGGATTGGTGCCCGATACATGGAAAGCCTGTCTTTATTCTTTGCACCCTTATTTTTTTCCCGTCCGCTGAAGGCAAATAGTGTACTTTTTGTTTACCTGGGCATTTTTGTGATAGTTTTAATCTTCATTTTTAGCGGGAATTTTCCTGTCTGTTTTGTTGAAGGCACCGGGCTGACCCCTTTCAAAATAATCAGTGAGTACATTATCAGTTTGATCTTATCGGGTGCTGTTATTCGATTGTATCAACATCGAAATGAATTTGAAAACAGTATATTAAAATTACTGATCGCTTCCATTGTTACATCAATCGTTGCTGAACTGGCATTTACCTTCTATATCAGTGCCTATGGTTTCTCTAATCTGGTGGGCCATTACATGAAAATGGTTTCATTTTTTTTAATCTATAAAGCGCTCATCTATTCAGGATTGACACAGCCCTATGATTTGCTGTTCAGAAATTTAAAAAAGAGCGAGGAAGCACATCGGTCGATTATAGAAACAGCGATGGATGGTTTCTGGATTACGGATCATCGGGGTAAATTATTGGAAATTAACGAAGCCTATTGTCAGATGAGTGGTTACAGCAAAGAGGAACTGCTGAAAATGCAGATTTTGGATCTGGAAGCCGCTGAAATGGCCGATGATATTAATGCCCGAATCCAGGCTGCCATTGAAAAAAGAGAAGATCGGTTTCAGTCCAGACACCGTAAAAAGAATGGACTTGTTTTTGATGTTGAAATCAGTATCCAATACCGTGAAAATGAAGGCGGTCAATTTGTCTGTTTCCTTCGGGATATCACAGAACGTATAAAGACCGAGGATGCCTTGAGAAAAAGCCAGCAAAGGTATGAAAAGGCCCAGCAGATAGGCAAGGTCGGTAATTGGGAATACGATCTTGTAACTAAACAGTTTTGGGGGTCTGATGAGGCAAGGCGGATCTATGGTTTCAGTCCTGACAGCGACGACTTTACCACAGACCAGGTTGAAAACTGCATACTGGAGCGAGAACGGGTCCACCAGGCTCTTTTAGATCTGATAGAAAAAGACAGACCCTACAATATTGAGTTTGAAATTCAGCCTGTCACAGGGACGGATAAACGGTTTATTACATCCACGGCGGAAACTCTGAAAGATGACGCTGGAACCCCGGTAAAAGTTCTTGGTGTGATCCGGGACATTACAGAAAAAAAACAGATGGAAGATCGCCTTCAACAGGTACAGAAAATGGAAACTATTGGCACCTTAGCCGGTGGTATTGCCCACGATTTCAACAATATCCTTTCCCCCATTGTGGGGTATACGGAAATGCTATTAGAGGACTTTCCAAACGACAGCCCAACCCGGGAAAATCTTTCTGAAATATATACAGGGGCCTTGAGGGCACGAGACCTGGTCAAGCAGATCCTGACATTTTCCCGTCAGGAAAATATGGAATTGAAACTGATAAAAATGCAATCTATCGTTGAAGAAGCATTAAAACTTGTGCGCTCCACTGTTCCGGCAACAATTGATATTCAACAAGTTATCCAGGCAGACTGTGGGGTTATCAAGGCGGATCCGATTCAAATCCATCAGATAGTAATGAATCTTACAACCAATGCTTTTCACGCCATGGAAGATGATGGTGGGCAGTTGAAAGTATCTCTTCAAGAAGTAGAGTTGGGAGAGCTTGATCTGGTATCCCCCGACATAGAACCCGGTGCTTTTGCCTGTTTGATCGTGTCTGATACCGGCATTGGAATGAATAAAGAACTGACAGGTAAAGTGTTTGACCCGTTTTTTACCACAAAAGAACAAGGCAAGGGGACAGGAATGGGACTGTCGGTTATCCATGGTATCGTAAAAAGTTTGAAAGGAGCGATTCAAGTTTACAGCAAGGTTGGGAAGGGAACAGATTTCTACATTTATCTGCCAGTGGTTAGGCGATCATCTTGGGACAATGGCATTCAGATGGCAGAGGCCTTGCCTTTCGGGACTGAACGAATTCTGCTTGTGGATGATGAATCTGCAATCATCACCATGGAAAAACAGATGCTGGAAAGATTGGGTTACAAGGTGTTTCCTCAGACAAGCAGTGTTGAGGCGTTTGAGACATTTAAGGCAAATCCTGATACCTTTGATTTGATTGTTTCAGATATGACCATGCCGGATATGACCGGTATTCAGCTTGCCAAAGAGTTGATTTCTATAAGATCTGATATTCCGATCATCATTTGTACAGGGTACAGTGAGAAGATTAACAAAGAAAATGCTCAATTTTCTGGAATAAAAGGTTTTCTGATGAAACCAGTTGTAAAATATGAAATGGCTAAAATGATTAAACAGGTACTTGATGGGACCAAAAATTTGTAAATTTAAAGAACTGACTATATCGTCTATAAGTCCTTTGTCTTGGCATGGTGAGCACTTTAACGTGTAGGGCTCTCATCTTTAAAATTTCTTACAATACCACATTTTGTATAAACAAATCTTTCAGCTTTTAATGCGAAATTCATCTATATAACAAAATTGATTGCGAAAACGTATATCAAGACGTGTAAATTTGCCAGCGTAATGCTTCTGGGTGTGAGTCAAGATTCTTTTTTCAGTAATTTCCTTAGTCTTCTTCGGAATTTTAACTCCGCCGGAATGTGGATCGAAAATCCATGGCATTATGATTTTTCCTTTCACTCCCTTTTTTGTATTACAAGAATATAACTATAGTTCAGAGTACATGAATTGAAACCTTCCCCTTGAAAAGAAACAGATGACCACTGTATACTTGAGTTTTCGAAAAAAAAATATTGACAAATACAAATGATATTTTATTTGTCATGCACACAATAGTATTTTTTCGTCTTGATGCCGATCAAGAGTGACTAATTGATTGTTTTTCTTCCTTTTTCTTATAATATTTTTTTCTTCAACGGCTAACCACGTTGGAATAAAATTCTTATCCTGCTGAATTTTACCTAATATTGCCTTCAGATTTTCGTATTGTGCTTGACGGACTATTGAGGGAATCGTTAATGATTCTTTTGACAATTTCCCAGCAGTGCCTTGCTTGTAATTTTCAAAATGTAGGAGGGAGTCAATCCAGGACACCAGGCATAACGCTATTGCTACGCCTTGTTTACTCCTGATAGTGGCTCCCTCCATATCGGTAAGCTGTTTGGCATTCCTGAAAAATTCTTCAATAACCCATCTGTTGCTGTAAGTAAAGATAATCTTGGTGGCTTCCCAGGTAAGTTCATTGGGGGAGCATTACCTGTTTCTCACGAATTGTCTACAATGAGACGAAGTTTAGGTAGTTGTTTATGAATGCGACCCTGTTCAATCTGTCTTGTTCTGTTTTCCATAATTCGATCGAAGGTTTTATTGTATTTTGCACATCGTAGCTTCAAAATATTATTTGCATTTGTTGGATACCACCAAGCACCTGAACGTTTGAGGCGGACATTGGAGATAAACTTATTTGAACTTTCTATACCACCACTGCCAATGTGGTAACCTCCACGCTTCAATGAGCCATAATTGATCATCTCTATACGCTCGGTGAGGTATCGAACGGTTTTTTTAATTTGATCTTTGGCTGCATCTGATTTTGGTTTCATTCGTTTGATTCCGGAAATAATTCGATCTGCCTTGTTCAGGAAAAGACGAGTAAGCGTGGCCTCTACCCACTCCCGTGCTTTCTGGTTGCTTTTGCCGTATTGAGCATTGGCCAAGTCATTTAAGTATTCGCTGCAATGATAATAATCCAATACTTTTTTAGCATCAGGATAAATTTCCTTTGCTCGATTCCAAATCCAAGGTGCACCGTCTCCAATAAAACATATGCGGACTTTGTCTTCAGGAATCAACCCGGCCTGCTTGATTTCTAAAAGATCGTTCGCAAGTTCTTTATCACTTTTAATTTGATGCCAACTGATTAAATGGACCATATCTTTATTATCAAGCAGATATATGCGAAAACCTTTAACTTCTTTCCATTCGCCCTTACCTCTTTTTCCCTTTCTTGGACTTGGTTCACGACGGGTTGGTGCATGGGCACCGTCTATACCGATCATTAAAACAGGACGACGAAATCTACCTTCTGAAAGTACGTCAATTTTATGCTGAATCTCGACTTTATCAGGGCAAATATCCAGCAAATGTATATCATCGGCAATTTCATTGACAACATCGTGGGCATGGTGGTTACTCACTTTAATACCCGCACATCGTTCAAGGGCTTCAACGGATGTTTCATAAGGCATTTCGGCTGCTAACCACGCCTCTAATTCTTGGATATCTGACTGTATTTTCCTATTAGAAAGCCCCAATACATTATCCAAGGGATAAAATCCAAAGCCGCAGGGCTTACAGTAAAAATAAGGCCGATATAAAGTCACCGGTCCAACAAGCGTATCAATGTCACGTTTGACTTTTTCGGACTTAGCTTTAGTTTGCTGATGGCACTTCGGACATTGACAATATTGTTGCTCAAGCAGATGTCCATATTTTTTCTCGATGATTGCTAAAGCCGCTTGCCCCATTATTTCTGAACGGTTTGTAAAAAGGCTTTTCGATATATCTGTTATGGATTCCATTGAGTCATCCTTTTCGATCTGATCCAAACGATTACTGACGAATGATAAAAAGTTTAATTTCCAGCTTTCTGAATCTATAGGTGTGGCTTGAATTTCTGCTAACATGGGATTTCCTCCCTTTAAAAAATCAAGGTCTATTACCCATGGTACAATATTACAGATCGCAGTTGTTGTCTAATCGATCTACTCTTCGTGAAGAAGCTTTATCAGCAGTTATTGCCAATATTTATAAAATTTCCTCCTATTTTCATAGATTTCTGGGGAGAAACAGGTAATGCTCCCCACCGTGAATGAAAAAAAAAAGAACACCTGGTCCAAAACCATTGTCACCTTATCCTGCTGAAATTGAAAAACTTATCAAAAAGACTTATTTGACGCTGTCAGAAAAAGACAGGCGAGCATATGCTGCAATAGAAGCGTTAAAATTACCGAGAGGTGGAAAAGCGTATATCGTTGAACTTTTTGGTTGCAGTAGAAATACCTTAGTTCGCGGTATCTCTGAAATAAAAAAACCGGAAATGGTTGTAAAAGACAGAACTCGAAAGAAGGGGGCTGGACGAAAACCAGTTATAGAAATAATTGAAAATATAGACGAAGTCTTCCTCAAAGTTATTGACGACCATATCGCTGGGGATCCTATGGATGAAAGAATTCGTTGGACCAATTTGAGCCACAAAAAAATTGCAGTAAAAATGAAAGAGGCGGAAATTATTATCAGCGTAACTGTGGTTAAAAAGCTGTTAAAAAAACACGGGTTCACAAAACGAAAAGCCTTTAAGAATAAGCCCATTGGGACTTCTAAAAATCGTAATGAGCAATTTGTAAAAATTAACCAGTTAAAAGAGCAATATCTCAAAGACGGCAATCCGGTTGTCAGTATGGACACAAAAAAAAAGAGCTTTTAGGTAATTTATACAGGGATGGCCATGTATATACTACGGGTGTAATTGAAGTCTATGATCATGATTTTCCATATCTTGCTGATGGGATAGTAATTCCGCACGCCATTTATGATTTAAAATTTAACAAAGCCCATGTAAACATTGGGGTTAGTAAAGATACAAGTGAGTTTGCCTGTGATTCGATAAGGATCTGGTGGGAAGTTTATGGCAAACTTCAATATTCGAATTGTACTTCCATCCTCATACTTGCAGATGGTGGTGGTAGCAATTCAAGCCGCCACTATATCTTCAAAGAAGACTTGCAGAAGCTTGTAGATGAAATCGGAATAGAAATAAGGATGGCACATTTTCCTCCTTATACATCAAAATGGAATCCTGTAGAGCATCGGCTATTCCCCCATATTACAAGATCTTTAAAGGGTGTCATCCTAAAAAGTCATGATTATGTAAAAGAACTGATTGAAAATACGACTACACTAACGGGTTTAAAAGTTAAAGCCCACATTATAAAAAAAATCTATAAAACTGGGAGAAAATATGCTGATAATTTTAAAGAAACCATGAGAATAGTTTTTGATGATTGTCTGGGGCAGTGGAATTATAGAGCGATACCGGGAAAAGGGTAATTATAGTCAGTTTATTTTATTTTTATTCCTAAGTTAAAAAGAGTTGACATCTATTTCCAATCCACT
This sequence comes from Desulfoconvexum algidum, assembly GCF_055382125.1. Classification (NCBI taxonomy): domain Bacteria; kingdom Pseudomonadati; phylum Thermodesulfobacteriota; class Desulfobacteria; order Desulfobacterales; family Desulfobacteraceae; genus Desulfoconvexum; species Desulfoconvexum algidum. Next base: position 5,009,097 of record NZ_AP042394.1, read on the forward strand.
TTTCGAATATCTGAATTCATTCACATCAAGTTTTTTCTGCTAAATGGATCACAATTAGGAGTTAATAGAGAATTTTTCGATGCTTTTAATAAATGCTTAATGCCTTACAAATCCTTCTTTTTGCTGACTGCAGGGTTTGGGGTTCAATATTGAATTTATGTTTATAAAGGAGGAAAAAATGACTGAAGAGAAAATTGAAAAATCATCAAATCCCCTTGCACCCAAAAGTAGAGGCGCTTTTTATTACATAGATGGTATTTTAGTGTGATCAGGAATTTGTTTTTGCCCCAAAACCAGGATTCTAGAATGCCCCACACCTGAGTTAGGACGTACCTATCCATTTTGATACTAAAAAAAACGATCAAGAGGTCTTATATGCCGGTTAAAAAATTACCAGTTTTTCAGTTTTTATTTTTTTCGATTAATTCCTCTTTCTATAGCTTGGGCCCTCCAATACAAGGATATCAGAGTTGTACACAAGACGGTCGGCAATCGCTGTGGCAACAGTAGTGCTGTCAAAAATGTTTCCCCATTGAGCAAATGGCAAGTTGGTTGTAATCATAGTAGATTTTTTCTCATGCCTTGCACTGATTACCTGGAAAATCAGATTTGATCCCTGTTGGCCAAGCGGAAGGTACCCAATTTCATCTACGACTAAAGTATCCGGTGATTGATAATATTTAAGTTTTTTGAGCAGATTATGATCCGCTTCCGCTGCTATCAAATGATTGATCATATCCATGGCAGTAGTGAAAAGCGTTTTTATTCCAGCCTGGGTCGCAGCAAAGGCGATACATTTAGCCAAATAACTTTTTCCTGTGCCAGGATTGCCAATCATGATGATATCTTTTTTCTTCTCAATAAACTCAAGATCCATAAGGTTTAAGATTATACTTTTTTGAGCCTGTCGGGACTTGTGATAATTAAAATCAAATTGATCAATGGTGACCTTTGTATCAAGCCCGGACTGCTTGAACCTTAATACCATCCTGGCTTTATCTCGTTCTTCTATTTCAATGTCGATTAACCGTTCAATGGCTTGAAGGGGAGACAGGTTTTTATGGTTCGCCTGTTCAATGATGCTTTCTATGTTTTTGGCACAATTTCTCAGCCTTAATGTTTTGAACTTTTCTATAATGGTATTCATGTCTTTTTCCTTTTTTTGAGTACCAGAGCATCATATTCTGCAAGGTTTGGGGAGCAAAGTCTTATCTCGTTGAGAGTATCACTTTTCAGTTTCACAGGTGGATGACAGGTTTTGGGTGTCATCTCCTGGTAAAGAATATTCTGGATATAACCCGCACCATATAATTTTAGATCCAATGCTTTGTTCAGGGCGATAATTATTGAACTGTCTCCATATTTGTCTTTCAGGGTCATTATCTGGATGATGTCCTTTTTTAATGGAGACCTTGTTTTTTCAAGTTCATTCAAATAATCCAGCGCCGTTTGACCCAAAGACAAAAAGGCAAGAACGTTTTTGTCAGCAAGCCTTCTTTTTCTAAGCTTATGAAGTTGTGATTTATGGGATTCGAGTTCGATCCTTTGTTTTTTTTCCCAGGACCGAGCATGGACGGCAATACATCGGGTTTTGTAATACATCCATACTTTTTCCTGATTTGCTTTCAAAACAACAGTTTTACCAATCGTCCAAACCGGAACACTATACGTATTGGAGTCAAATCTCACGGAAAAATCTTTATGGACATATAAGGAGTGTATTTCCCTGTAATCCGGGGCAGGATACGGAAACTTTTTAAGTCGGTATCTCTGAAGTCTTTTTACCGGGATTTCTCCTGTCGTACTATGTGTCCTGGTGTTGGCAATATTGTTTAACCATTCCATAGCCTGGGACTGGAGTTCTGGCAGGTTGTTAAATTCTCTTAATGGCAAAAAATTGTGCCGGATATAATGAATGCTTCTTTCAATTTTTCCTTTTTCATGGGGAGATCTGATATTGCAGGCCACAGGCTTGATACCAAGGGGGAGTAAAAAATGAAGAAAATTGCCATTAAAACGTATCAGAGCGCCCGTCCGTTCAGTCACCGCTGTGATCATGTTATCCACCACAAGTTCTTCCGGAGGGCCGCCAAAATACTTAAAGGCATCAAACAAAGCCTGATGAAGGGCTTCTTGTTTCTGGCTATGGGTAAAAGAAACATAAAGCATCCTGCTGTGGGATTCGATGACGGCAAGCCCATACAGCTTTCTTTTGGTTTTTCCATAGGAGATGGTCCCAAAATGCCCCCAGTCAACCTGCATTTGTTGCCCGGGTTCTGATTCAAATCGGCTATACGCCTGCTTTTTTAAGGACTGTCCCCGGATTTTACGCAGAAAATCCCTCAAAATGCTTATTTCGCCATCAAAACCCTTTTTTTGTATCTGACGTAAAACAACGGGTGCTTTGAGCTTTGGATATCTGTTTATTATTTCCCGGATATAGTCGTGGTATGGTGACAGTTTCAGCGTCCGGGCTTTCCTTTTAGATGGTTTCGACTCTGGGTTGGAGATATACTTTGATACCGTTTTCCTGCTGCAGCCAATTGCTTTTGAGATTTCTCGATTGGACATTCCCATATCTTTTAACCGGTGGATTTCAAAAATCATTCTCATGTCAATCATTGCTCCTCCTTATATTTTATGGGCACTTTTCGGCAGGGAAAGCACCTGGAACAGGGTGCCGTCATAAACGATAAGGTCTTTGTGGATCAAGCAACTGCGGGCAAAAAGATAGTCTTGTTCTTTAAGGCCCAGTTTAGAGCAGATGCTTTTGTCTCCGTAATATGAAAGGCCATGTTTGTCTGAGGCCAACACAAGGAACAGGTATAATGCCAACTCATGCCGGGTCAATGATTGTAAAAATCCGTCTGTAAGGAAACGGTGAGGGATAAAACAAAAACTCTTGCCGGTACGGCGTATCCGGTCTTGAATAAGCACTTTTTTTCTTATCATGATGCCCTCCTGGCCTGATGGGGTTCATGATCTCTGTAACACAAAATTTTTCTCCAGTCCTCGAGTCCATCTTTGCAATTATGGCGAACAGACTGGGGCTGTAGCGATAAAAATTTTTACCGGGTCCATCTTTGCAACGACGGGAACAAGCCAATATTGGCCTAAAAGCCCTTGGTTCCTGGACTTGCTCGAGTCCATCTTTGCAATACCGATAGTTCTTGATGCCTTGGAATGGACCTTGTTTTTTTGAATTTTACAGTTTCTGATTTTCTGTAAAGAGCGGTTCCTGTCAGCTTTTTTCGGATTTCTTTGACGATATTTTGTCCAGTAATAGGGGTTATTCTGAAGCCATTTCTGATTAGCCAATTTTTGATCTTTTTTGTATTCCGGGTCACATACCAATTTTTGTTTTTGCCATAGGGCTTTTCTGGTCCTTTGGCAATCCGGATCGGTACAAAAAATCTGTAGTTTATTTCTTGGCACAAAAAACGAATCGCAACCGGGACAAGGTATCGGATCCATCATTCCCTCCATGTAAACATCGTTGGGTACGAAATGGAATTATATGGAAGAAATTAAATTTTGAAAAATTTATTTTTAAGGGAATTAGATGGATTGAATTAAATCGGGCCGGGGAAGTACATTCCCGGATTTTGGGGCGGAATTAAAATCTTGATCACAATTTTAGTTCGTTTATCACTGTTAGTAATTATTGTTGCTCTTCTTTGGAATTGGGATGGATTCTGGAATACAGATATAAAATTTCTTACCGATACTCAAAAAACATATTTTCCAATCAAGTATGAGGCAGAGCATCTTAAAATTGCAGCATTATATGAGAGATCATCACTTTTCACAAAAATAAAAGAAAAAATTGTAAAGTATGAGCAAGAAAAAAATCAATCTTTAAATGCTTTACATGCTGTTGAAGAGGAGTTGGTTGCTGTAAATAAGAAAGCAACAGTATTGTTGCGCCACTATGATACGTCACTTCGAATTATCAATCAACTACGTCGAAAATTTACTCCGGATGAATTTGAAGAGACATTGAAATGCAACAGTGCTGAATGCGAGAATATTATCAAATTGAGCCCTGAAGCTGACCCAGAGACATATTCTTTTCAAGAATAATTCAAAAACTATTTTTAAAGCTGTTATCAGTCCAACTGGGCAGATAACAGCTTTTTTGCTCTTTCATAAGATTATCCGGGTGAGATAATTTCCATCCCACATTTTCTGTCCATGATGGTAAATTATATTCAGGAGGAATCTAAGTTGGATTTGGGATGGCCGGGACTTTTACGCCGAATTAAAACGCTTGTACACAACTTTTCTCCGTTAAAGCAAGGGAAAACTAACAGAAACATTGTGCGGTAATTATCAATAATACCTGGGTGAGCAATTTAACGTGAAAGGCTCGCTTTCTTTTTTTAAAAGTTCCCCACAATACCGCATATATTATAGACAAAACTTTCTGCCTTTGATGTGAAATTCAAATATATGGGAAAACGCATAATCAAATCAATGAAGATTCTGTTCAATTTTATTGGAGGTAACTGTATTGTTTTTTTATTCTAAGTGCATTATTTTAATTTATCAATTGATATTTTTACCAACAAATATGAGGGAGAAAAATGAAAATTGCCATTACCATCGAATTAGACAAAGAATCAGCTGAGTTGTTCCAGATCCCATTTAAAAAGATTTCAACACAAATCAATGATCTGATTGGCATGTTTAAAAAGGTTGATTATACTGTTGAAGACACACCGGATATTGAACCAAAACCAGTGCCACCAAAGAATTCAGCACCCAAAAAACCCAAAAAGAAAGCTAAGCCGCAAAGATCAGTGAAAGCTACCATTCTCAAAACTATCAAAAAGAACAAAGACGGTATTAACACCACAGATCTGCAGCAACAAACTGGTTTTACCGGCAAACAGATCTCAAATAATATGTTTCATTTGAAGAAAGAGAAAAAAGTAGAGAAAACAAAAGAAGGTTTGTTTATCGCTCTCTAACATTTTGGGGTGTTCAAAAAAGATCGTCTACAAAATTATAGTCGACTGCGCCTTTTTGTGAGCAAACTGGGAAGCTTTTGGCATCTTGTTCAGCAGCACTTGCGCCCTACGTATTTTGTTTGCATTGCAACAAGGACTGATACCAATTTCTTGACAGCATCTCCACAATAGCAATATATACAGCAAAAAAAGGACAGTTATCATCAAAAAGTAGAATAGGAGCAACACCCAAATTGACCTGTACCAAAACAACAATCATTGAAAAAATTTCAGAAAAAATTAGCCAGTCGCCCACTCAAGCAAAAGACACAGCCGAGCATCTTCTTGAAATAATGAAAGCCACCTTGGCATCTGGAGAGGATGTCATGATATCAGGATTCGGGAAATTTCTGGTGAATGAAAAAGCACCACGAAAGGGAAGGAATCCAGCCACTGGGAAGGATATGATGCTGGATGGGAGGAGAACGGTTACGTTTAAATGTGCTGAGATTTTGCGGAATAAATTGAATACACAGTTGTAGGGAAATAGGAAATTATGAAAATTCTTCTCACAAATGATGATGGATATAATGCACCAGGGATTCTGGTACTCTATGAAACTCTTAAACTTCATCACGAAGTTATTTTGATTGCACCAGATAGAGAAAAAAGTGCGGTGGGGCATGGGATTACCCTTAATGAACCCATGAGGATTGAAGCAATAAACTTAGATAGTGGAGATGAGATATATGCTATTTCAGGAACACCAGCAGACTGCATTAAACTGGGTTTATTTGAACTTTGTACCAATCCCCCTGACCTGGTAATTTCCGGGATTAACCCGGGTAGCAACACAGGGATTAATATCAACTATTCAGGTACAGTTGCAGCAGCAAGGGAAGCCACATTTAATGGTATCTTAAGTATGGCTGTTTCTATATTCAGGACCGAAAACACTATTGATTTTCAAGGGATGTCCCAATTTATTGCCCAGTTAGTAAACAAAATTCACGATTACAGACTACCTCCAGGGACATTCTTAAATATTAATGCTCCCAGTATTCCAATTGATGATGTCAAAGGCATTAAAATTACACGGCAGGCTTCAAATAATATATCTAAACATTTTGATAAGAGAACTGATCCAAAGAATAGATCTTATTTTTGGTATGACAATATAGATCAAGTCAATGGTGAAGCTGATACAGATGTGGAGGCATTATCACAAAACTATATTTCTATAACTCCAATTCAATGTGATATTACCGATTATAAAACAATGGCTGAATTAGAATCGCTCCAGCTACCTTAAAAAAACAATTTTAAAAAGAGGATTAATGCAATGATAAAAACGATTGCGTAGGTGCCAACGATCACCGCTTGGGATTTGTCCAGAGGGAGGTCAATACATAAACAACCTTACAGCCCTGGCTTAATACGGGTTGCGCTCTATCCCTTCATCCAAAGAATTCACAATTGAATTGGTATCCTAAATTATTCCAGACCCCGAATACTCTCGCTTTCGGATACTTAACCTTGAGCGGGGTCGATCCAGAAATTTCAAGTTAATATAAATCTAATTTGAGAGGGTGTTGTTAATTATTAGCTTTTCCATACTTTCCTTTACAAAAAGCATGTTTTTATCCTAAAATATTCAAAGCATCAAGACCAATAGAATTGCTTCAGCACTTTATCTCTCATTAAAGGAGGCTGTTATGGCCAACACACCATCAAATAAAATGCCGGGTTCAAATAATGTGCGATCAGACCCGACAACGATCCGCCATTCTTTCAGGGTGCCTGTGGAATTTCAAGATGATATTGTTGTCATGCTTGACAATCAAACATATCGTGTTGTCGACATCAGTCCGGAAGGTGTCAATATTGATGACAAAGACCAGGCATCATTCACGGCTGGGCAATTGATTGAAAACTTTGAATTGATTATCCCAGGCAGTCGAATAAAGGGCCTGACCGCACGCATCGTTCACAGCTCAAGCGATACTGAAAAAAACTGGAAATACGGTATCCAATGGATTGATCTGGCCGATGAAGCCCAGCAACAGATCGCAGCGATCGTCTCAAAAATAAAACAGAAAATTCGACAAGCTGCTCAGGAATGATTCATTTTAACTTGCATTCACTGGAACCGATTTATTGCAGAATTGCCGTTTCCAATAGCTTTTGTATCCTGAAGGCTTTAAGAATCTGAAATCTCTCGACAGGGATAATAAGTGTTGAGTGTTAATTTTTGCATTTTAGGGGTTTTGAATGGTCAGCTTGAATATTCTGGGGAAAACCCCACAGCAATCAGAGTCAACTTCTCCCTTGTTTTCCTTTTAATGCAATGATAGGAAAATAATATCATTAATCTATAGGGAGTCAACATGAAGATAAATTTCACAGTCGAATTAGATAAAGAATTTTCTGAACTCATACAATCGCCTATCAGAAACTTTCTCGAAGGCCTATTAGCATTAGCCAAACCAGTTTTGGCACCGCCTGTTAAAGAGGCTCCTGTGAAGCAAGAGAATGTTACCAAAGAAACTTCTGATAACCAAAAGCCACCTATTGAAGAAAAGGCACCTCAGAGTCTTGAAACTATTGTAAATCCAGAACCTGTTTCCGAGGTTCCTAAACCCAAAGTAAAACCAGAGGGGGTCAAGGAAATAATTTTGAGAGCCATACAATCCAGAAAGACCGGCATAGATGCTAAGGGGATCATGAAATTGACAGGCTTTACCGGGAAACAAATCTCAAACAATATGTTTCACTTAAAGAAAGCTGGCCTTGTTAAGAAAAAGAAGGGTGGGAAGTTTGTGGCCATCAAGATTAAAGAGTCTACTTTAAAAGGATAGCCATATGAGTTCTGTATCAGTAAGATTTTTTATTATTACAGATGATTCTGAGATTTTTAGAGTGTCACTCAATAAATTTGAACGTTTATTAGAATGCACCAATGAAGAGAAATTGGAAAGGTTTGCTGGAAAGCGTGTGCGGGCTGCAGAAATTGGTGTGAAGCTTGAAAACAGAAAGCCGACAGAGGTTATACGAGCGATTTATTATTATTTGCATTTCAATGAAAAAGGTGTCCTTGATAAAGATAGATTAACCAATGACGCAAATGTTGTGTCTATTGCCGGAATATCCCCCATGTTCACGCAAAAAACACAAGAAAATATAATAAATGCACAGCAAGAATTCACAAAAAGGAAACGTGATCATGCAGTTTGGTGGAAGCCTGATATGCAGCTTGAACGTAATATTTTAGATGCTTCCATCCACGAGTTTAAGTGTAAAAGGCTGTAATATATAAAAAGAAGATACTTCCATGATTGGCATCAACATCAATCCAGATTTCCTGTGATGTATTCTTTTGGTATTCATGACAATTCCGACCGTTTAATACTCCACCTTAGGATAATTATCATTGATCACATCAGTATGATATGAATTTACCTAAAAGTGGTTTATCTGAGTGTCCAAAAGATCGGGGGAATATCAAAATCCATTATTGATTTGAGTTCCATTTTTTATTTTGTTAATATTTTGAGTAATGATCAAATTATTCATCACATGTCTATTCTGCTGTTTTATTTTTTTCAGGTACGAGGATACAACCTGATATGTCACTTGGGTGATAAGGGCGCATCAACAAAAATCCAGAAAATTCACACCAGTGATGAGCCTCTGGACTTCATACCCCAAAAGCGTCCGGCAAAAAACAGAATATTATAACTGGAGGGAAAACAGCTTGCTTTATTTTATGAAAAATATTTTTCGGGCAGGATTAAAGCGAAAAGGAGTAACCCTTGTTTTTGCTTATCTGGCTCTTTTATCGATCTCAAGTGTCTCTATCTCATTGGTCGAGCCTCCTGGCTCCAGTCTGACCCATTTTGACCAGGCGCTTTGGTGGAGCATTGTCACCAGCACAACAGTCGGGTATGGGGACCTTTTCCCGCTTTCAAATGCAGGAAGAATTGTGGCGGTCCTGATGCCCATCACCATGGGAATCGGACTTGGTGCTGCATTTATTACGCATATTGCCTCGTCATTAATTGAAAGGAGAGATAAAAAAATGCATGGAGAAAAAGAGTATACAAACAGCGATCATATATTGCTGGTGGGTATAACAGATGAAACCGAACAACTGATTGAACAGATCCAGGGGGATGAAACATATGCCAGCATGGAAGTGGTCCTTGTGGCTGATATTTCACGGCACCCATTTCCGGATCTGGAGAATGTATTTTTTGTCAAAGGACGACCCGACACCATTCTTGCCCTTAAAAAGGCCAACATTAAAGCGGCCAAGAGGATTATCATCCATACCGGAACTGATAAGGAAAGTTTATTTGCACTGATTAATGCCCTTAAGTTAAAAAAAGATGCTTGCGAAATTACAGTTCGTTGCAAATTTTCCGACTCTCTTGATACCTTTTCCAGTGTTTCTGGTGATTTCCAGGTCATCATGCAGATGACTGCCGAGATGATGGTTCAGGCCATGCAGGACAAGGTTCACATCCCGTTGCAGACTCTGTTAAGAAATGATGATGGTGAGGAAATATACTATATCATCGCTCCAGATTCCATACAGGATATTTCATGGTGGACACTTCACAACTTTTTCAAGGAAAAGTACAACTATCTGACATTTGCCATGCAGACTGGTGGCAGTGCCATTGTTAACCCGACAACAGACGAAAAAATCTCAGGTGGAGACGGTATCTGGCTTATGGCACAAAATAGGCCTGTGAACATCACCTGGCCTTCCATATAATCATCTTGATCCTCCCCCAGAAAATGGTACACAAGGTTAAACCATTTTGGGAGCATTACCTGTTTCTCCCCAGAAATCTATGAAAATAGGAGGAAATTTTATAAATATTGGCAATAACTGCTGATAAAGCTTCTTCACGAAGAGTAGATCGATTAGACAACAACTGCGATCTGTAATATTGTACCATGGGTAATAGACCTTGATTTTTTAAAGGGAGGAAATCCCATGTTAGCAGAAATTCAAGCCACACCTATAGATTCAGAAAGCTGGAAATTAAACTTTTTATCATTCGTCAGTAATCGTTTGGATCAGATCGAAAAGGATGACTCAATGGAATCCATAACAGATATATCGAAAAGCCTTTTTACAAACCGTTCAGAAATAATGGGGCAAGCGGCTTTAGCAATCATCGAGAAAAAATATGGACATCTGCTTGAGCAACAATATTGTCAATGTCCGAAGTGCCATCAGCAAACTAAAGCTAAGTCCGAAAAAGTCAAACGTGACATTGATACGCTTGTTGGACCGGTGACTTTATATCGGCCTTATTTTTACTGTAAGCCCTGCGGCTTTGGATTTTATCCCTTGGATAATGTATTGGGGCTTTCTAATAGGAAAATACAGTCAGATATCCAAGAATTAGAGGCGTGGTTAGCAGCCGAAATGCCTTATGAAACATCCGTTGAAGCCCTTGAACGATGTGCGGGTATTAAAGTGAGTAACCACCATGCCCACGATGTTGTCAATGAAATTGCCAATGATATACATTTGCTGGATATTTGCCCTGATAAAGTCGAGATTCAGCATAAAATTGACGTACTTTCAGAAGGTAGATTTCGTCGTCCTGTTTTAATGATCGGTATAGACGGTGCCCATGCACCAACCCGTCGTGAACCAAGTCCAAGAAAGGGAAAAAGAGGTAAGGGCGAATGGAAAGAAGTTAAAGGTTTTCGCATATATCTGCTTGATAATAAAGATATGGTCCATTTAATCAGTTGGCATCAAATTAAAAGTGATAAAGAACTTGCGAACGATCTTTTAGAAATCAAGCAGGCCGGGTTGATTCCTGAAGACAAAGTCCGCATATGTTTTATTGGAGACGGTGCACCTTGGATTTGGAATCGAGCAAAGGAAATTTATCCTGATGCTAAAAAAGTATTGGATTATTATCATTGCAGCGAATACTTAAATGACTTGGCCAATGCTCAATACGGCAAAAGCAACCAGAAAGCACGGGAGTGGGTAGAGGCCACGCTTACTCGTCTTTTCCTGAACAAGGCAGATCGAATTATTTCCGGAATCAAACGAATGAAACCAAAATCAGATGCAGCCAAAGATCAAATTAAAAAAACCGTTCGATACCTCACCGAGCGTATAGAGATGATCAATTATGGCTCATTGAAGCGTGGAGGTTACCACATTGGCAGTGGTGGTATAGAAAGTTCAAATAAGTTTATCTCCAATGTCCGCCTCAAACGTTCAGGTGCTTGGTGGTATCCAACAAATGCAAATAATATTTTGAAGCTACGATGTGCAAAATACAATAAAACCTTCGATCGAATTATGGAAAACAGAACAAGACAGATTGAACAGGGTCGCATTCATAAACAACTACCTAAACTTCGTCTCATTGTAGACAATTCGTGAGAAACAGGTAATGCTCCCAACCATTTTGAGGTAGGCTTGTGAGGTAGTAAAAAAGCGAGTTTTTTGTCTGTTAATTGTGGTCATGAATTTTGATTTTTTGCCGATACTTTGATCTTCCAGTGTCGCTTTTTCTGCAAATCAAAAATCTTCGGATACTTGCATCAGCATTCACCAGAATCTCGATCAAATAAAGTTTTGATTTGTATCGGTATCCTTAATTATTCCAGCTATTGAATACTCCACCATCGGATACTTATCCTTGAGCCCGCTCGATCAACAAAAATATTAACCACCTTATTTTCGGAGAACCCTTACCAGTGCGGTAATTAGTGTAATAAATTTCCCCTGGACAGTTTTTATCTGGGCATGTTAGTCTCGAATTAAATTGATTTTTCAATGATCGGATAACATTCAAATATTCATTATATCGGGTGCCGTATAATCATTTAGGTGTTCGCAGCACAACGGCCTAAAAATTAATAAACAGCATTTTTAAGAATAGTAATGAGGAAGGAGCCAAATGAAGAATTGGTTTACAATAGATCAAATTGATAAGGAAACTTATATCATCAGCGAATACCGCCACTGGGAGGAAACGCATTGTTACCTCCTGAATGGATCTGAATATAGTCTGCTGATTGATACTGGGCTTGGAATTTGTAATATTTATGAAGAAGTCATCAAGCTAACTGATAAGCCGGTAATCGCTGTAGCTACCCACATTCACTGGGATCATGTTGGTGGTCATAAATATTTTCCAAACTTTTACGCCCATGAGGATGAATTAAACTGGCTTAGCGGAGAATTTCCTCTGACGATTGATCAGATTCAAGACATGGTTGTTGACCGCTGTGATCTGCCGGAAGGTTTTGATGTTTTCAAATATGAATTCTTTCAGGGTAAACCAACCAGAGTGCTAAAGGGAAATGACGTAATCGATATTGGAAACCGCATTGTTCAAGTAGTGCATACGCCCGGACATTCACCGGGCCATATGTGTTTTTGGGAAAAGAATAGCGGTTATCTTTATACAGGAGATTTGGTTTATAAAGACACACTGCTTGCTTTCTTTCCGTCCACCGATCCAGAAGCATACCTCAATTCTCTGGCCCACGTTTCTGCTCTTCCGGTGAAGCATGTGTTCCCCGCACATCACACTTTGAATATTCAGCCTGAAATCCTGGCCAGAATGCGTGATGCTTTCCAGCAGTTGCAAGATGAAGGTAAATTGAATCATGGCAGCGGAACATTTGACTATGGAGATTGGGCTGTATGGCTATAATCGACACAAAAAAAAACATCATATTGTAGTCCGATGAATCAGCGTTAAAAAGTACATTTAATACCTTTACAACTTTCTTTTGTGGATAAACTCGGGAACTGGAATCTTGAGTATAAACAAGGCATAATTTTTATTATATTATAAAAAACATTATGGAAAATTGTCTCAGACGAAACTTGTCACCGAATATCAGTTGAATGATCCATTTGTTTTACTTAAATCCAAACCGCAGAAAACATGGATTCAACTTTATAGGAAAACAAGTATAACCAAAACTGGCAGCGATTATTCAATTTATTTGGCGACAAAGATTACCCCAACAAATCTTTCCAAATGAGCCCGATAGATATTCTGGTGGATATTGCCATCTATTCCCAGGAAACCCCTTTAAGACAAAGCTTAAAGCTGCCAGGGTTGGGATTGATTGCAATAACAACAAGCCCTTGATATGTTTATAGTATCAAGCAAATTTATAAGCCCTTATGGAATCAAGTAATTAATATATCAATCAGAAGCTCAATTCGCATTTCTTGTGCCATTTTGGAAATAGAATTAAATGGATTCTCAAAGAATATATCGAACGCTTCAGGGCTAATTATTTGAGGCCCAAAGATATCAACGAAGTCATCATAGTTAAGGCCTGTTTCCTCACAATGTTCGTGTATAACCTGTTTTAATTCTTCAAAATTGGGATTATCCATTGTTACAAGATACATGAAAACTTAAAAATGTCAAAAATAATAGGTTAGGAAGTCAGCTGTCATTCCACATTGGTTACGGTTATTATATCAACTTAAATATGAAAAATCATCCTGTACTGCTGCCACAGGGTTATAAAGTTGAATGAAAAATTCAAAACTGAAAAAGTGTCATATACCCCATATTGGGGTTCCCAGATTTTCCTGGACTGAGTCTTTAAAATTCCAGTTCACGTCATTGGGGTCAGGCCTTTTACCCCATAATGATAGACATAGGTGTCGCTCAATTCCTAATTTAAAAATCCATAAGAATAAGAAATATTGGATTGTTGATTTTGAATACACATACGTACCGGTTAGATTTGATTTGCCAGCACTATTGGAAGAAGAAGTAAACACCCTGCTTAAAAGAATTGGAGTGTTTGATTATAGACTTAGCTCGCTTTCTAACTATTCTAAAATGGATCAATTAGATATATTCTTAAGACCCTTATTTTTTATTTTTTTAAGGCTGAAAGTTATATCTTTCCCATCCTTTGCAAAAGTCTTTAGGAGATTAAATTCTTCAGCTATAGGTAGGTGTGATTTCCATTTGTGCTGTCCTGGATTCACCTGCTTTTCTCTTTAAACTGATTATTTCTGGTTTAAGGAGGACGAATTTTTTGACATCTCCTGTCATTAAAAGTTGAATAACAGGTTTTTTAACGTCATTAAAAATCATTTTACAGGAACCTTTTCTATTTTATTATCGTTTTGAGGTAAAAGGACTGACTCTAAGATAGGTTTGAGCTGTGTTACATGGTATTGAAGCCCCTGATATTTTGTGAGATTAATAATATCAGAAACCATTATCAGGGGTAGTTTGGCATCATCCGGGTGATCGCTACCATGAATCGTTTTGTGTCCAGCATGATCACTGGTAATGATAATAAGATAGTTTCCTTTTGATTTTACCATTTCAATTAATGGGGCAATACTTTCATCGATAAAAAACAATTCCTCCATATAGCCCTGAGATAACCAGCCTTCAACAGGCCCTGTTCGATCAAGTCCACTGATATGAAGAAAACAAAATTGTCTCTGTTCAGTTGCTTTGAAAAAAGTCATGGCGTTATCTACTGAAAAATCTGAGTCTAATTTATGCTGATCAACTGCTTGATTAACAAGATATCCTAATTTTTCTTTTGAATAAAAAAATCCTGTGGAAAAGCCTTTAGTTTTTGCATCGGTAAAAATAGTTTTTTCTTTTATCCCCGGCTGCCCTGATTGCCATGCATTTTCTGTCCGACCGCCTTTGTCAGGTCCTATCCCTGAAAACATAGCCGCATGTGATAATAATGTCAGGGGTGGATTCGTACTAAAGCCGTCTAATGTATAAACGCCTTGCTCCAATAGTTGCTGGATATTAGCAGATGTTTTTGGATCAATTGCTTTTGGATGCAAAGCATCTATGGAAATGATTAAAACGATTTGAACTTCTTTGGCAAAAGAAAATCCGGGAGTAACCGAACCGATGATGAATCCTATAAGCAGATATACAACCCAATATCTATTTTTAATTTTCAAATGAGGCTCCTTCCACAGGAAGATCCACTTCCTGCCTTCTGTCCAGCTGTTAACCAGAACTTTTACATTGGAAAATCCCATTTCCTTTAGGAAAAGAGCCAGTTCATGGCTCAAATCAAAGGTCTTTCCATCACAATATCCAGCATAACAACTATCCTTTATTGCTTAAGATCCGGTGCTTGAACTCCCATTTTTGTCATCTGCTCAACAATGGATTTCTCATCTAAGAATCCGACATGCCGATAAACCTCGTCCCCCTTTTCATTAAAGAAAATCTGGGTAGGTATTGACCTGATTTTAAACCGCTTTGCAGGTTTATTGTTTTCCCAGACATCAATAAATACGATATCAGCAGTTTCTTTGTAGACCTTTTTGAGTTTAACAAGAATCGGTGCCATCATTTTACAGGGGATACATTTTTTAGCCCCCAGATCAATCATAGTCACTCTTCCTTTAACAGGAACGTTTAAGTAATCCTCTGCAAAAGCACCTGATGTAAAAAACAGCATCAACATTACAACCAACACACTCAATTTTTTCATTCTTTGTTTTTCCTTTGTCATGATTTTAGGTTTCCTTATTTTTGGTTTTTTATTCAATAATTTTCAACTGCTGAACTCTCCAGTAACCCTATCTGGAACAACCTCCTTTATATTTTATATAAAACTCTCACCTAAGGTCTTGTAATCATGTGAGTTTCATTTTTTGTTGTGGCCGGGGCAAATACCATGCTTCGGCCATGCCGGTTTATTGGGAGTTCCGCACATCCCGCAAAAATGCATACCGGGAGGGTTATCAAATTGACAGTGAGGGCATTTCATGTTTCTTTTGACCTTTTTTACCATCAACACTATAGGCAAACATGGGAATATAAACCAGGGTCAACACCGTTCCGACCAGAAGCCCCCCCACGGCCACATCTGCAAGGGGAGAAAGCCGTTCCAGCCCGACAGCCCATTCAAAGGCAATGGGAATCATTCCGGCAATGGTGCCAAATGCCGTCATAAACACCGGGCGAAATCTGACCGCCACGCTTTCCATGGCCGCCTCAAAAGGACCTTCCTTTTTGCGGTATTCCTGGTAAAAATCAATGAGCAGTACCGAGTTCTTGATGATAATGCCGAACAAAAGCATGATACCCACAAGACTGGGCATACAGCTGGGCTTGTTGAACACCAGCATGCCCCAGGATGCACCGATCATGGCAAGGGGCAAAACAAGGATCATCACAATGGAAAGCCGTACGGACTGATAAATGGCGATCAAGGCCATGAGCAGCAGGACAATACCGATGCCGATGGCTTTAATCATGCGCTTGAAACTGTCCTCCATCTGGAAGATGTCTCCCTGCTGGCTGACCTCCACCCCTTTTATCCCCTCTTTTTCCAAGGCCTTAACCGTATCTTCGGTCAGGGAAGAAATGGCTCGTTTTGATCTGTATCCTGTCACATCAATGGAATACAGCATCTGGTTACGTTCAATTTTATTGGCGGTAAACCGATACCCAATGGTCGCAAGAGAGGCCAGGGGAACAGGCCCTTTAGGGGTCTGGATCGGTATCAGGCGAAGGTTTTCAAGGTTGCCGTCAAAATTCTGGTTAAAATAGAGGCGGACAAACTGGGTCTGCATGGAAACCAGGTTACCGCTCAAGGCGACTGGGATCCCTGCCAGGGGAAGCTGGGCGGCAATCTGAACCGGCGTCATATCGTAGGCCAGTGCCCGATTCGTATCGATTTTCAATTCCACTTCGGTAAAATCATTGTCCCAGCTGATGCCGGTGGATGTGATTCCCTTGACACGCCCCATGGCTTTGGCTGCTTTTCGGGCAGCCCCAGGTAAAAGATGGTAGTCCTCGGCCAAAAGGCGTGTGTTGACCGGTGCTTTAATGCTGGACATGGGCGTTGCACCAAAATCATAGACATCCACTGCTTTGACATTTTTCAGGGTAGCTAGTTTGTCACGGATCTCATCTTCAAGGGCCCAGAGCGTTTTTTCCCTCTCAAACCGGTTCACACAATTAATGGTCATGATGGCCTCGGTGGGCAGGGACCCTGACCCCATTGACAGAACACCGGGTTCCGACCCAAAGGTTACCGAGCTCATGACCACTTCAGGCATCTTATGGAGCCAGTCAAGAAAGGGACTGATCCGTTTTTCCGCCTCTTCCACGGTTTCGTTGGCGGAAAATCTGACATGGGCCTTGATGATGCCGGTATCCATGGGGGGCATTAAATCCCGCCCGATAACGGGCATGATGGTCTTGACACTGATTCCTAACCTGGACAAGCCAGAACCAAAAAGGTTTCATTTAATAATAAGCGAATGTATAATGAATATCCAATAAGAAGAATTTGGTCAAGACCCGTTCCGGTCTGATCACCTTGCAATCGCTGATTTGATCATTTTAACAAACTCTACCCTCATTTCATTTGAACAGCAAAACTCTCTCGCTTCGCTCCCTCAAACAGTTGCTGTTCTATCATTCCATTCGGCAAGAGTTTGTAAAAAATGATCAAAAATACGCTCTTTACAAGGCAATCAAACCTCCACTGGAAACCGTGCCTAACCCAAAGGAGGTCAAGTATGCTTTTTACAGAAAGATACTCCAAACAAATATCTGGTGTTTTACATTGTTACGATCGTGTCATTATTCAAGGTACTGTTCCCGGAATCTGTTACGCAAAAGGCATGACCAGTTATCTTTATTCAAATAAAGTTAGAATTTTTGATTACCCAAAATTTGCCGAACCTTTCAAAGAAGAACTCCGAAATAATGCTGAAAAAGTTGCTTTAAATAATGAAATCCAGATTCAATTTCTTCCAAAGAGAAAAATTCGGAAAGAAAAAATAATAAAAGATATCATCAAAAAAAGAGGTGATCATCCCGGTCTTGTTCATATTATTTCGGCCATGGAAGCATGTCCTTCCTACAAACCTTGGCACAATAAAAAAACTGGCAAAACATATCTGAAATCAATTTTGGGGAAATGTTTGCATTATTATTTTTATTTTATTGATGATAATTTGGGCCTTTGTTATGTCAGGGTTCCTACATGGTGTCCGTTTCGATTACAAATTTATTTTAATGGCCATAATGTCCTTGATGCTGCTATGAAACGAAAAGGCATTCAAAGTGTAATAAGGGACAATGCAATCATGAAAACTGAATCCTTTGAAGCTGCTCAAAAAATCAGCGATGCTCTAAATATTGTTCAAATACATGAAAAGCTAAATGAACTTGCAAACCGTTATTGTCCGGTTATCAAACATTTTCCTATGGGTTATCATTGGAGCATCATGCAGGTTGAATATGCGACCGATATTATTTTCAAACGTCAAGAAGATTTGAAACTAATTTATGAAAATTTAACCCGTACTGCTATTCATTCAGTCAAACCTGAAAACATCGCTACTTTTCTTGGCCGAAAACTCGATCCACAATATCAGGATGAAATGGGCAATAATTTTTCTACAAGGATAGAGGGGACATGCATCAAATTTAGAATGGGGTCCACCTCAATAAAAATGTATGATAAACACGGTATCATTCTCAGGATAGAAACAACGACCAATGATGTCTCTTTTTTTAGGCACTACCGAAAGGTAGAACATCGAGATGGAACAAGCTCCATGAAACTTACAGGTATGAAAAAAGGACTATACAGTTTGGGGCCTTTAACCGGCATATTATTGAATGCAAACAAACGTTTTTTAAAATTCATTTCAGATATAGTTGATCCGAGTGTTGGTATAAAAAAACTTAAAAAAATCTCAGAGACCGTTGTTCAAAACAACCGGCCATTCAAGGGGTTTAACTTTTTCAACGAAGATGACATGAACGTATTGCAAACAATAATGTCCGGTGAGTTTACAATCAGTGGCTTCCAGAATAAAAATCTCCGTAGTAAGCTTAAAAACTACTCCAGCAGTCAAGTATCAAGAACCTTAAAAAGATTGCATACACACGGTATGATCAAAAAAGTTGCCCACACTTATAAATACTATTTGACTCGTTTTGGAAGCCAAGTAATTACCATGGGGATGAAAGTTAAAACAATGGTTATAATCCCTGAATTGTCAAAGGCTTATGAGCCATTTGCATAATTCTTTTGCCAAAAAAACACGAATATAAGAGATAAGAAACTAACAGGGCTACGACTCCCAGGGTCATGACAATCCGCCGGAACAGAGACCAGCGGCCGGCTGAAAATTTTAAAATGAATAGATAGGGGCCGACCAGACGACCGAAGGTATTTTTATACAGTTTTTCAAGCCATATCTCTATTCTGTTTTTTCGGGTACCGTTTCTATAGAGGAAAAGACACATGCTGGGGATAAAGGTAATGGACAGAAAATAGGAAACCAAAAGGGCAATGATGAGGGTTGAAATCAGGGGCCTGAAAATCTGCTGGGGGAAATCACCTACAAAAAGAAAGGGGAACATGATGGCAATGGTGGCAAGGGTGCCGGCAAAAACAGGTGAAATCACCTCTTTGGTTCCTCGAACGACGGCAACGGATAATTCTTCTTTTAGTTCGGTGAGATGCCGTTCAATATTTTCCAGAACGACTACGGCATCATCCACCAGCATACCCAGGGCAAGAATAATCGCCGTATATATAATGAGATTCAATTCACCGCCGGTCATCCAGATGATGGCAATAGTGCCGAAAAAAACCATGGGAATGGATGCCAGGGCCGCCAGGACCGCCTTAAAATTTCCCAGAAAAACAAGGATCACCAGCAGGGTAAATATAATCGCATCTCTCAGGGCCTCCAGCATATTGGTATTGGCGGTTTCAATCAATATTCTCTGGGTGTCTGACAGCTGGAAACGGATATTGGGATACCGGATTTTAAGTTTTTCAATTTCCGCTCTTGCAGCCTTGCTGGTGGTCAAAACCGATCCTCCCGGTGCCCGCTGGATGGCCAGGGCCACAGCCTGAGCGCCATTGCCAAGATACCCTGAAAATCGTTTCTGGTGTTCCCAGCGAATATCGGCAATATCCCCCAGGCGAACGTTCAGAGCCACTGGAACCATTTTCAACCCCTCAACACTGGTCTTTTCCCCATAAAAGGTAATGGTATAGAACCGATCCGCCCCCTTTGAAAATCCAATGGGAATGTCCCGGTCCAGGGCCCGGATTCTGTCGGCAATGGTAGAAAGGGCAATGCCGTTGGATTTGGCGGCAAAGGGATCAATATTGATGCTGATGGCACTCTGGAAGCCGCCGAATACCTCTACATTCCCGATATCACTGTTCCTGAGCAATGCCGGTTTGATATCACTTTCAACGATTTTTCTCACATCTTCAATGGTCATCTCCCCATTGGCCGGTGACAGGGCAAACACATCCACGGGCAGGACAAAAGAGCCTGCCGTATAGATGGAAGGATTTGTGCCGGGGGGCAGTTTCCCCCTCACCTTGTTGATGGCGTTATTCACGTCCACTGCCGCCGGATCCAGCCCTTTTTTATACTCAAATTCTGCGGTCACAATGGACATGCCGGCAATATTGGTGGAGCTGACCTGACGGATGAGAGACAGGGTGGAAAGCTCCTGTTCCATGGGTTTTGACACGCTGGCTGCAACCACATTGGGCGTAGCACCGGGTACTTGGGTCATGACGATGACCGTGGGCCGTTCAGAGTCGGGGAAAAGATTTTTGGGCATGGTGATCAGCCCATAAACACCCAGAACAAAAAAACCGGCAATAATACTGTACAGTAGATAGCTTCTCTTGTAGAAAAAATCAAACATAGGTGTTCTCCTCTATCCCTGCCGGGCGGGTTGGGTCAGATCTGTTTTTACCGTTTCTTTTTGGTTTTCAGATATCAGAATCGGAACACCGGTGGATACCCGCAACAAAATATCGGGTTTCGCCGTAATAATTGTCTTGCCGGAAAGATCATTTGCCACCACCAATCCTTCACTGCCACGGGCAACGATGGTGACACGAATTTTTTTGGCCCTGCTGTCTTCCATGACATAAACAAATGTGGCTCCCCCCACATTTAAAACAGCGTCCATTGGTAAAAGGCTAGTTTCACCTTGATATACCACCACCTGGACATTGACATACTGGCCTTCCACAAATCCTGTGCTGTCGGAAAGGGCCGCTATATATTGGATCAGTCCGGTGGCCGTGGCCTGGTTTTTAGGAACCAATGCCAGTTTTTCCCCATGAAAAATAATGCCATGGGAATTGACGCTGTCGGGTAAAAACAAATTGATATAAAAGCCGGACCCTGCGGAAATTTGAAATAATACTTTCCCTGGACCTGTCATGTCTCCGTCCATGATCATGCGTTTGCTCACGGTGCCGGAAATGGGAGCAATAATGGTTGCATAGGTGATCAGACTTTCAACCTCTTTAATATTCTGGTCCAGTGCTTCTTGGTTTTTCTTTAGCACCGAAATCGTGTTATGGGCGGCAGACAGCTGGGCCTTAATCTTAGCAAGATTCGCCTCTTCTCCCCGGAATTGCTCCATGGACGCTCCCTTGACGTTGAGAAGTTCGTCTGTCCTGGAGTGGGTTTCCCGGGCCGATGCAAAGGAGGATTCAAGGGCCTTTATATTCTCCCGGCCTGCATTGATTTCAAACCCCAGGCTTTGTCTTTTTAAGGAAAGGCCCTGTTTTTTGGCCACAAGATCACTGGCATCAAGGGTGGCCAAAAGATCTCCTTTTTTGACGGAATCCCCTTCCTTTTTATTCACCTTTTTCACCCTGCTGCTGATTTTGGTGGACAGGGTTGCCGAAAGGTCCGTTGCCACAATTCCCATGGCCGGCAGGGTCAATGTCACCGGTTTTTTTTCAAGGGTTACGGTGTCCACTACCACCGGCAGTACTTTTGCCGGTGCAATGTTTGCCAACTGGGCTTTTCGTGTTTTAACCAGTTTAATACCCCCCACAACCAGCACAGCTATTAAAACGACTGCAAATATTTTCTTCATTTTATAATTCCTCTCAAATCAATTCCATACAGAATCGCCTGTTGGGCGATGATCTGCCATTTTGCGTCCATAGCATTGTGCAAAGTTGCCTGGGCGGTTAAAACCCGGCTCTCATAATCCAGGTAGTCTTCGGTTGTTGTCCGCCCCAGATCAAAGGATATTTTGGCAATCTTGAGCAATTGTTCATTGTTTTTTACCGATTGCTTTGCCAGTTCTAGGGATCTTGCGACAATGGGCAGCTTTTGTTGAAGATTTTCAAAAACAGCATTCACCTCAATTTTTGTATTGGCCAACTGGTTGCGGGCTTTTGCAAGCTGCACCCCGGCAATGGTCTTTTGCGTTTTGAGGGTTTTGTCAAAAAGGGGCAAACTCACCACCAGTCCTGCACTGTGATAGTCTCTGTGAATGGCATCCCCTGTATTGTACGCCTCTCCATCATTGCCGGACAGAGTACCGTATAGGGATACCACCGGATAATATGCAGCCTTTGCAACTGCCATTTGTTTCTGGGCGGCAGCCACTTGGAGTTCATCTTTTTGAACGCCGATAAAGGAGTTGTTTTCTAAGAGAGTGTCCATTTCCATGCTGACAGGTAAGAATATCTTAATGTCGGTCAGTTTCTTCAGGTTCTGTTGGACATCCAATACCATGGACTGCAGATCATTTTCCTGTTGGGAAAGCTCAATCAATGTGTTGTTGATTTTCATCAATTCCGCTTCAGAGCTACGGCCGTTCTTAACTTTGAGAGTCAGATCATCCCGGGTTTTTTCAAGGGACTTGATCCGGGCTAAAACAGCCTGATCATGGTTGATTAGATACTGAAAGGAACTGTTGATGGATATTACAAGGGCCTGCCGAGTGACAAGGTTAATCCGGTTTTCAATTTCAGCCTTTTGGGTCAAGGCATCCAATTTTTCCCCCAGGGCATATATTTTTGCGGCATAGACCGGCATCTCCATTGCCAGGCCATAGCGCAGGATATTTCGTGAAAACGGTATCGATTCACCTGCTGCAGTATCGACCTCCGTAGGCGTCATGGGACGTAGGTTGGTGGGTGAATTATACATTTCCCCTCGGCCGAAAAGGCTGAATTTCGGGTACAGGGAATCCGTTGCCGCCTGCTTGTTCAGGGCGCTTTCCTGTATCCCCAATTCACTCATGGCAACCGCCGGCTGTCTTGCAACGGCTTCAAGCAATTCGGTAATCGTTGCTGCCGAACCTGTCCTTGCCAGACTCACACCGAGAATGACAATAATGAGAAAACAAAATCTATGGTTCATCAGCTGGTCCTTTTTCTATAAAAAAATATTTAATTTGTATAACACCCAGCTTAATTGGACAGGAAACCCGAGACCCGGATATTAATCTGCCGTTTCGGTGACGTATCCGTTTCAATCATGATCAGGTCAAAAAACCGACCCGGTATTTTTCGGGTATTTTCGACGGTCAACTCATAGTAGGACGGTTTTTTGTCTTCGATTTTTTTTATGTCATATCGAATAGACTGGCCATCCTTGACCCTTACTCTGGCAATATCAAACCCGTTGCCCTGGGTGGGGGTGATGATCATTTTTGCTATAATAGGTTTGCCGGGGGCGCCTTTCAAACTAATGAGACCTGGGTCAAGCCGAACAAATTTTTTGACATCCCCGCTTATTGATAACCGGATTATGCTTGTGGAAGGGTTATTGGTATGTACTTTGATTGTCTTTCTTAATTTCGTGTCACCATAGCCTTTGGTGGACAAAACAACTTTTATTTTCCCTTCTTCGCCCGGAAGAATCTGCTTCTCACTGGAAGCTGCCGTGCACCCTCAGCCGGATTCAATTTTAAGAATCTCCAAAGGGGCAGATCCTGTATTCTTAATGATAAATTCATGGTGAACCTTGTCCCCTTCTATAACCGGTTCAAATTGAAAGCTTCTTTCAGCGACTTCTGCTGAAGGAGTATTTTGGGCAAATAATGGCGGAGCAAAAAACAGCAGGACGATACACAATATACCAATTTTTTTCATAGTACAGCTCCTGGTTTCAGTTTTTTTTGAAAAAAGGTTAGGCCAAAAAGGAGGATGGACATGGCCAAAAATAAAAAGTCCCTCAACAGGGTCAGACGGCTCATGGCGTTTTCTCCTGGAGCACTTGAAAAACAGCCGCACCCCACGTCCAGGCCCCGTGAAAGATTATAGGAAATCGCCGTCATAAAACCGACCAAAAGAAGGGGTGTGATCAGCACTGCCCCGGGCATCCATTTGTTTAGGATAAGACAGCACCCGAGGACCAATTCAAGCCAGGGCAGGACCAGGGCCACCACATTAATGAAAATGTCCGGTAAAATCTGGTAATTGAAAACGGCCTGGGCAAACGCCTGGGGATGGAGGATCTTATCAAGACTGGCATAAATAAAGACCACACCGAGTAACAGTCGTACAAAGTGATACAAAAAACGGGAGAATGAATTCAAATTACTGTCTCCTTTTTGGCTCCGGCAAACTTTTCACACAACAGGGTACCATTCCCGCAGGATTCGGTTTCAAACTGCAAAAGAGGATGATCAATGCCGAATTTATGGAAAATCGAATGTCGGATACGTTGGGATAATTTTTCTGTCTGGCTGACCATTTGATCCGGCACGACCAGGTGGCAGGAAAATGAAATCCCTGAAGAACTGTCCAACCAGGCGTGGAGATAATGAACGCTTTTTATGTCTTCGACCTCTAAAAGGTGGGACTGGACATCCTTTAAATCCAGGCTGCTGGGGGTGGCGTTCATCAAAATATTGGTTGAAGATTTTAGAATTGACCAGCAATTTTTAAGAATAAAAACGGCAATCAGGACTGACAGTAAGGGGTCAAGCCAGTACCAGGGTTTATACATCATCACAAAACCGCTAAGGAATAAAAATTCAATTACCTGATCAAAATAACGTGAAATATCAAGTACTTATAAAAATCTAGACTTTTACATTATAGTATGAGATAGTTACGGTGCAATCTTTATCAAAAATTTAAGAGGCACCGTGAATGAAAAAAAAAAGAACACCTGGTCCAAAACCATTGTCACCTTATCCTGCTGAAATTGAAAAACTTATCAAAAAGACTTATTTGACGCTGTCAGAAAAAGACAGGCGAGCATATGCTGCAATAGAAGCGTTAAAATTACCGAGAGGTGGAAAAGCGTATATCGTTGAACTTTTTGGTTGCAGTAGAAATACCTTAGTTCGCGGTATCTCTGAAATAAAAAAACCGGAAATGGTTGTAAAAGACAGAACTCGAAAGAAGGGGGCTGGACGAAAACCAGTTATAGAAATAATTGAAAATATAGACGAAGTCTTCCTCAAAGTTATTGACGACCATATCGCTGGGGATCCTATGGATGAAAGAATTCGTTGGACCAATTTGAGCCACAAAAAAATTGCAGTAAAAATGAAAGAGGCGGAAATTATTATCAGCGTAACTGTGGTTAAAAAGCTGTTAAAAAAACACGGGTTCACAAAACGAAAAGCCTTTAAGAATAAGCCCATTGGGACTTCTAAAAATCGTAATGAGCAATTTGTAAAAATTAACCAGTTAAAAGAGCAATATCTCAAAGACGGCAATCCGGTTGTCAGTATGGACACAAAAAAAAAGAGCTTTTAGGTAATTTATACAGGGATGGCCATGTATATACTACGGGTGTAATTGAAGTCTATGATCATGATTTTCCATATCTTGCTGATGGGATAGTAATTCCGCACGCCATTTATGATTTAAAATTTAACAAAGCCCATGTAAACATTGGGGTTAGTAAAGATACAAGTGAGTTTGCCTGTGATTCGATAAGGATCTGGTGGGAAGTTTATGGCAAACTTCAATATTCGAATTGTACTTCCATCCTCATACTTGCAGATGGTGGTGGTAGCAATTCAAGCCGCCACTATATCTTCAAAGAAGACTTGCAGAAGCTTGTAGATGAAATCGGAATAGAAATAAGGATGGCACATTTTCCTCCTTATACATCAAAATGGAATCCTGTAGAGCATCGGCTATTCCCCCATATTACAAGATCTTTAAAGGGTGTCATCCTAAAAAGTCATGATTATATAAAAGAACTGATTGAAAATACGACTACACTAACGGGTTTAAAAGTTAAAGCCCACATTATAAAAAAAATCTATAAAACTGGGAGAAAATATGCTGATAATTTTAAAGAAACCATGAGAATAGTTTTTGATGATTGTCTGGGGCAGTGGAATTATAGAGCGATACCGGGAAAAGGGTAATTATAGTCAGTTTATTTTATTTTTATTCCTAATCAACACCACCACAGAGGTCAGAAAATCTCCCAGCATATGCAAAAAAGCACCTTTCACATTCAGGTTATGTTTTGAATCCTGATGGAGCAGCCAGGCGGAAAACCCGTTTCCAACAATCCCCACCAATGCCGCCCAGATGACAATTTTTCCTGCGACTATTTCAGGGGTTAAAAACCGTTGGAATGCGCCATATAGAATAAAAATACAGGCACCGGCCAGAATGATCACGTTTAATAATGCGGCCATGACTTCCGCCCGGCGATACCCAAAGGTATTTTCGGCAGTCGCCCCTTTTTTACCGATTCTATAGGCAATATAAGAGATAAGAATCGCCATGAAATCGCTGAAATTATGGGTGGCATCAGAAATCAGGGCCATGCTGTGTGCAAAAACACCGGCAATCACCTGGATAATGGGAATGATCAGGTTTAAAACAAGGGTGATTAACAGTCTTGTCCCAGTGGTTTCTTCCATATTAACATGGTGGTGGTGGCCGGAACACTCATCAGAATGATCAGATTCATCAAGGGGCAGCACCTTGAAAGGCCCCACGGTATCTGTTGGTTGGCAGCATTTTTCATGCTCGCTATGTCCAGGGTGTGTCATTTTATTTTCCTTTTACTCCTCTTTTTCAACGGGCAGGTTGTTGTCTATCCATAGGGTCCAGCCGTTGACAAGCACCTTGGTATTTAAAAATCCCAGATCAATTAGAAATAATGCCAGATCATGGCTCAGATTGCAGGCCTCCCCGTCACAATAGGTGATGATCCTGTCGGTTGGTTTAAGGTCTTTTGCAAGGGCCATGAAATAGTCATCCACATCATGCCAGGCAAGATTTTTGGCCCCTTTGATATGGCCTTGCTTAAACAGATCATCCCCCCGTGCATCTAAAAATAAAGCGGTTTTTTGGTCAAAGGCGGTTACAGCTTCTGAAAATGGTATGGCAAATGTATCACCACTATCGGTTGTCAGTCGGCCTTGGGTTGACCAGTCTCCGATGAGTGGCAGGTGTTGTTTACGCACAGTATTGGAAACCAGCCCGAAAATAACGGCAAAAATAAGTATGAGGCAAATCTGCCAGAGTGCCTGTTTAATTTGATAGGCTGAATATAAAAATTGCATTGAAAAGAATCCCTTCTCCTAATTAATCATCAAATAATTAATCATCAAGGTTAAATTGTTTCATGTAGGTATCTAATTTGTTTTTTTGTTCATCCTCCATGGGCTTGCAGTCTTCGGCGCTTTTGGCACCCTGGGCCACCTGGGTGGCAAAGACCATACAGGTGGGCTGACCGCATTCCCGGCAATTGGTTTTCGGCAAAAGTTTTAAGATTTCTATGATTCCGGGCCGAGGCATACCGGTATAACAGGGCTCTATGGTGTCTTTTTTTTCCCAGGCATCATTGATCTCGTTTTTCAGCCATTCAACAATTTTTTTGGCCTCTGCTTCATCTTTTAGGGCATTGACGGCAATTTTGTTACCATGGACCGTGATCAGTTTTCCCTGGGCACGGAAGGTGACTGTCGGCGGATTTTTTAGGTATTCGAAACCGCCCAGGGCTGTATTCAGGTACGGCAGTGCACAACTGACATCCTGATTCAGGTGGGCAAAGCAATGAACCCCTTTGGCATCGGCCTGGCATTTGGATTTAAATATTTCAAGGTCATAGTCTTTGAGCAGCATTTGTAACTCCTTTGTTATTAATTCAATGATTTTATCGGACATTCCGCACCCATGGAAAAGAGATTTAAATCAAATAAACTCAGACTTTGAACAAAAACAGATCAATTTCAAAATTAATTAGACAAACGTATGAAAGTAGTTCATAATAATCTGGATACTTATTCTTTTAATGAAAAGGCCAGATTATCTATGCACACAATGGACACAAAAGTCAAACAGGTAGATGTTCTTCCTCTGGTTAAGCATTACATAACTGAGCTGAGATTGCATGAACTTTTTGATAAATATGTACCCAATAAGAACCGTTGTGAAATCAATCCCGCTCAAGTGCTATGCATGATGCTAATGAACATTGTAGTTGCGCCAAAACCGCTATACAAAGTGGATGAATGGTTGATTGAACATATAGATGGCAAAGCAGAAAACATGGTGAATGCGGACAAATATAATGATGATCGTTTGGGGCGCTGCCTTGATGCTCTGTTTAGAGCAGATCGTCAAAGCTTGATGTCAGAGACATCAGTATCAGCTATAAAAGTTCATAATTTGATAACAACACGAATCCACAACGATTCTACTACAGTAAGCTTTGCAGGTGCATATAAAAATCAAAGCCCAGCAGCGATACAACTGAACTTCGGTCATAACAAAGATCATCGCCCAGACTACAAGCAGATTGTATTTGGACTAAATATCACAGAGGATGGACATGTTCCGATAAGTTATCAAGTATTCAATGGAAACCAAGCAGATGTTAATACCCACATATTCAACTGGGATAGTTTACGCAAATTTTTAGCAAATGAGGAATTTTATTATATAGCCGACTCAAAACTCTGTAGTGAAGATAACATGCATCATATCGAAAAAAACAATGGCAAGTTCATCACAATTATGCCAAAAAACCGTAAAGAAGTCAGTGCATTTTATGACCGACTCCGACAAGGCGAAAATATCGAATGGCAACCTGCATATTTTACAAAGTATAGTCGCAAAAAAGGAGCATTGATAACCTATCAGACTTATTCTGAGGAGAGAAGTTGGGAAGGTTATCATTTGGTTTGGGTACATTCGAGCAGTAAGGAAAAACAAGACTGCAAAACCCGAAAAAGGCGGATTATTAAGGCAGAAGAAAATTTGAAGGCCTTATTACCCGGGCTCAACAAATATTATTTAAAGACCAAGGAACAAATCGAAAAAGCAACAAGGAAAGCATTCAAAGGAGCCGGAGATTTTATTAAAGTTGAAATAATAGAAGAGAAAACAACCCAAAAAGTTAAAATTGGTCCAGGTCGAATAGGCCCAAATACTAAATATGAAGACAGTGAAAAAGTTACCTACGACATCAAGTGCTCTCGTGATAAAGAAGCAATTGAGCGAGCATCAAAAATCGATGGGATATTCCCGCTGATTACAAATGCAACTCTACCGGCAGCAGAAATTTTAAAAATCTATAAGACGCAGCCTTTTTTGGAAAAGCGTTTTTATACAAAGAAATCGGTCTTGGAAGTCGCTCCTGTGTTTTTGAAAAAAAATGAGCGTATTGAAGCGATGATGTTTCTCTACTTTATTGCATTGATGATCGTGAGCTTGATTGAAAGGAACATTCGCCAACAGATGGCAGAAGAGCAGATTGAAAGTCTTCCAATTTTACCGTCAAGGATGAAAACAAAGACACCGACCTGGAATAATATTCGCTATTTCTTTCGTAATGTTCACTTGGCTCTAATCACAAAAGATGAGAGGGTTTTACAATCTACGGTTAAGGGAGTAACAAAAACACATCATCTGTTACTGAAACTATTGAAAGTTCCATTCAGCGTGTATGAAAATCTGCAAGATGGCTGGTGGAACTTTGAATTTTCATAATAAGCATGGTGAATTGGTAGGCTCATGAAAAAAACCACGGAGTTAAATTAGGAATTTTGTTACCAAAGAGTGCGGAATGTCCGTTTTATCTCATTTGATTATTTTTATAGAAGCTGGGCCAGTAAACCAGTTTTTTGAACCATTTTACGGCTTGCGGTATCAGGTCGTAACAAACGGATAAATGACAAAATAGATGCCCAAAAGACCAACCAGGGTACCGGCCCCTTTGCGGAACCATGTACCGGCTCCCTGCCAGGCGGTATTTTCCATCAATTTCCTGACGGCTGCAGCTGAGCTGCCGGCAATGACAATCGGCAGACAATGACCAATTGCAAAAAGTATGATCAGGATAATCCCTGTCATCACCTGCTCTTGAACGGTAATAACCGCAAGAATCGGTGCGATGAACCCAAAGGTGCAGGACCCGGAAAGAATGCCATAGGCAAGCCCCAGAATAAACGCACCTGTCAGCCCCTTGACTTTAAGACGGTACAACAAAGAGCCTGACATGGAACATTTTTCCACGCCCAGCATACCCAAGGATACCCATATCAGGATAGCGCCGATTAAAATCTGCCAGTAATTTCCCACATCCCCCAGCATCCGGCCTAAAAGGGCACAAATAATTCCGATAATGGCAATGGTTAAAAACAGGCCTGTCGTAAAAAGAACTGAATAAATGCCAGCCTGTCGGGGATTGACCATTTTATCCTGTCCTCCGACGTAACCGACGATCAACGGGATGGAGGCCATGTGACAGGGACTGAGCAGTACTGAGATCATTCCCCAGATAAAACAGCCTGCAGCGGCCAACACGGTACCCCCGGTAATCCATTGATTCACGGTGATAAACACCTGGTCAAGCATATAATTGTCTCCTATCCTTTTTTAGTTATTTTTGGTGTAACGCCCATTTTTGTCATTTGGTCAATCATAGTTACCGTCCCTTTAGTCGGAACATTTAAATAATCTTGGGCAAAAGCACCTGTCGTGAAAAACAGCATCAAAGTGACAACTCATACACTCAACTTTTTAAAAATCAGTTTCATTATTTAGTTTTCCTCTAATATGGTGTATCTGTTTGAGGTGTCGCCTCAATTTAATTTTTTTGTGTTTTCACCGGATAAAAGCTGGCTGTGAGGGTCAAGAAAAGCATCAGGCCATAGACCATAGAAATTTAATTCCAATAAGTATTAAAACCCCGCCCAACATTCGTTTAACAGTCTGGGGCTTCATCTTTTTCTGCATCACTTTGGTCCCCAGATAGCCCCCGATCCAGGCGGCCAATCCTGCAAAAGCAAGAATTCTAACAGACACCGATCCCATGGCCGCATAAGTGACAAAGGCCGAAAACGATGAAAAGGGCACGGAAAAGGCAGTCACCATGGCCACTTTTTTGGGGTTAAATCCCTGGACTACCATGAGAGGAGAAATGATGCCTCCCCCCCCAACACCGAGAAGCCCTGATACGAACCCAGCCAGCACACCAACCCCCAGAGGGCCTGCAACCGGACGGTCTTCCCGGTACTGGTCCGCATATTTGGAGCCTTTAAAAAAAATCATCATTAAACCGGAAAAAAATAAAAAGCCAATAAAAATAAAAAGCAGGGTTTGTGTGGGCAAAAAATGACCGGCCCAGGCCCCCACCGGTGCCATGACAATGGATGAGGCAATGATGGGCAGCCCCAGTTTTACGTCCAATTTTTTTTCCCTGAAATTAGACCAGGTAGCCCCAAGCATGCTCACGCAGTTGACAAAAAGGCCAGTGGGTCTGGCCATGTTAAACGGAACACCGACCCAGGATAAAGCGGGAATAAGAATAACGGCAGAGCCTACGCCGCCAAGGGCGAAAAGAAAGCTCAGGCTGAACGACAAAAAAACAATGATTACAATATGGGATTCCATCTGAAGGTGTCCTTTACTATGAAAAAAATACCGGCAGGCAGCTGATCTTTTTTGCACTGCCGGTATTAAAATTTCATTACATTTTGGATAGGGGGCCGGGTTTGAATGCCATGGCCATATCCTCTGAAGAGGCAGTCAACCCTTTCACTTCTTCATACCCGTTGGCCAGAAGATAGGTGTAGGCCATAGCCCCTCTGAATACCGAAGAGCAGAAAGTGATGACAAATTTGTCCCTGGGGACTTCGCCCAGGCGTTCCGGCAGCTCATTTAATGGGATATGCAGGGCAAAGGGAAAAGAATGGTATTTCACTTCCTCGTTTGACCGGACATCCAGAAATACAAAATGATCGTTGTTGAGCACTTTTCGCATTCCATCAACGCTCATGCCGTGCTCACCGGAACCGAAAAACTGAAAATCCATTTCCTTAAATATCTGATTTAAATCGTTCATAATATAAGTCTCCTTAATTTGTAGTTGTTGTCGTATGGTGATTGAAATGCCGTGGGCCAGCCAGACAAGGCTGGCCGACAGCGCAAATTATGTTTTTTATTAGGTTCCAAAATTGGCAGTTTAATTCAAAAATGGCGTGATAATAAAATAACCGCCTAAAACAGCGATAGTGGTTCTGGCAAGTTTTCTAAACCATATACCTGCCGCAACAATCCCAATGCCGCCGGTCATCCATTGGATAACCGTTAAGAATATAGAATCCAACATCGGTTATCCTTTGTTTTTCAAGGGTTTTCCCACGCCCAGTTTTGTCATTTGTTCAATGATGGACTTTTCATCCAGAAACCCAACATGGCGATAAACTTCTTCTCCCTTTTCGTTAAAAAAAATCTGGGTTGGAATGGCCCTGATTTTAAACCGGGGAGCCTGCTTCCGGTTCTCCCAGACATCGATAAAAACAATATTTGCTTTACCGTCATAGGCCTTTTCAAGCTTGGCAAGAATCGGCGCCATCATTTTACAGGGGATGCATTTTTTGGCTCCCAAATCTATCATTGTGACCCTTCCTTTTTCCGGCACTTTGGAAAAATCGTGTGCCGATACTGCCGTAGCAAAAAGAAAAACCGAAATAACAGCAAGGAAAATATATTTATTCAAAGGTTTCAACATGATGGTTTCCTGTTCGTCGTTTACAAAATTATTTTTGCAGCCAGGATAAAATATCTGCTTTCTTAGGGACTTTTCCTGTACATTTTACCTGTCCGTCCACAATCACTGAAGGGGTGCCGAATACGCCATAAGAAGCAATCTGCATCATGTCGCTTACTTTCTCAACCTTGGCATCAATGCCGGCCTCTTTAATGACTTCTTGAACCAGTTTCTCCGTCTTTTTGCATTTAGCACAACCAGGCCCCAAAACTTTAATTTCCATTGTAAATTCCTTTTAATTTGTAAATTGTTTTTTTTTAAAGAATCATATTAAATAAATACCCGACAAACAAAATTCCACCGGCAACAACACCCACAAATACCGCAATCAATTTGGGTTTTAATACTTTTCTTAGAATCACCATTTCCGGTAAGGACAAGGCAATTACACTCATCATGAACGCCAGGACAGAGCCCAGAGCTGCTCCTTTTCCTAAAAGTGCTTCAACAACCGGGATAACACCTGCAGCATTGGAATACATGGGAACGCCGATCACTACAGACAAGGGGACAGACCACCAGGAATCTTTGCCCATGATAGATGCCATAATGCCTTCAGGTACAAAACCATGAATACCGGCACCCACCGCAATACCAAGTATGACATATATCCATACACGACCAATAATTTCTTTTACGGCATCCCATCCATAAACAAACCGGTCATTCCAGGTCAACTTTTCTTCTTCCATGGTCAAATTCGCTGCATTTGTCTGGGTTACCCAGTCTTCAACATGATTTTCAAGTTTAAGACGGCCGATCACCCAACCCGCTGATATAGCGATAAACAAACCTGTTCCCAAATAAATAGCAGCAACCTTCCAACCCAAAAGTCCATATAAAAGGCCAAGAGCGATCTCATTAACCATGGGTGCAGCTATTAAAAATGAAAAAGTAACACCAAGCGGAACGCCTGCGGTTACAAAACCGATAAACAACGGTACTGCGGAACAGGAACAAAAAGGTGTGATAATACCTAATAATGCGGCAAAAATATTACCAGCAAATTCACTTTTCCCTGAAAGAAAAGCCCGTGTTTTTTCAGGTGTAAAAAAACTTCTGAGGATGCCCACTCCAAAAACAACCAGGAACAAAAGCATCATGACCTTTGGCGTATCATAAAAGAAAAATTCCACAGATGATCCCAGATGAGATCCCTCTTTGATTGGCAGCAAGTTGTATGTAAGCCACTTTGACAGATCCGGTAGCACACGATAAATTGTCCACCACAGGTATATTCCAATAGCCCCCATCAGCAGGTTTAAGGCCATCATTTTGTTTATTTTTCCCCCATTTTGAACCGGGAGGGTTGTTTTTGGTTCCATAATTTCTCCTACTTTTCTTTATATATGGTGACTGAATGATGTAAAATTGTAATTTTTTTGTTTCTAATTATTTCCCAACAATTTCATGACGATCAATGCCCGGAAGAATCTGGCTTAATTCTTTTATTTCAGATTCATTATCCAGCCAATGTTTCAAATTACCAATCATGCTGGCGGAATAAGGGGACCCACTGCCATCGGAAAGAGAATAATTTACCCATAGCCCGTCTTTAAAACTCCTTACCAGTTCGGCATCTTCAAGAATCTTTAAATGCTTGCTGGCTGTGGATTGGGCAATACCAAGTGCCTCTTTGATCTCACAAACACAAAGAGGGTGGACTTGAAGCATTTTCATCATTTTAACCCGGTTAGGATCGGACAATGCTTTCATCACTCTAATAAATGTTTTCATATTTTCCTCATATTACAGCTACAGCTGTTCATTTAATCGTACTTGCGCTTCTTGAATAAACTCTTTGAGTCTTGCTCTGGAAGGTACTGAACCCACTGCTTTGATTTCCCCATTGACCACCAACGCTGGAGATCCCATTACCCCATATTGGCTGATTTCCTTAAGGTCTCGAACATGTTCGATACTTGCTTCAAGTCCCATTTCTTCTATTAGCAACATCAGGTTCTGCTCCAACCGGTCACATGTAGAACATCCAGCACCCAATACTTTAATTTCAATCCCTTCTACCGATATTTTCGGAACGGGTTCGCCAATAAATTTTTTATACTCACACAAAAATGCAGATTCATAGGCATCAATGACCGTAGAGGGAATATAATTTTTTTTAGATAGTTTTTCTACCATCCTGGTTCCGATATTTTGGTCTGAAAGAATTTGTTTTTCTTCACTCATTTCTTTGAGCGCCTCTTCAAGACCAATAATCCCTGTTTGATGTTTGCCAATCCTGATTTGAAAAACTTTTTCCATATATCCTCTTATTTTCATATCGTTAAAATAGAATATAGCGATATGAAAATTACTTGTCAAGTTATTTTTTGAAAGACAAGACGATAGGCTACCAACCGATAGAAATATTCCGAATCACCTAAGTTTATAGTGATGCGGACTGGTGAAGCGCTTAAAAATAGAGTTTTAGTTAAGTGGTAAGGCCTGGACAGGAAAATGAAATCCCTGAGGTTATGGGTGGCATCAGATATCAGGGTCATGCTGTGTGCAAAAACCCCCGCAATAACCTGAATAACGGGTATAATCAAGTTTAAAACAAGGGTGATTAACAGTCTTGTTCCGCTGGTTTCTTCCACATTAAAATGGTGATGATGCCCTGAGCATTCGTTGTTAGAGCTGTCTTCATCAGGGTGCAGAACCTTGAGGCCCTCAAGTGCCTGCTATTTGACAGCATGATTCGTGGTTGTTTTGATCGTGGTGTGACATTATAATATCCTTTAATATATAGTTAAAATGGAATATAACGATATGTATACCCGGTAGCAATATATTTTTGCTGTTTTATTTTAAATAATACGATAAGGTTTTTCACCAGGATAATATTCACGTACTGGCATTCGTTGTTTGCCGCCATGCTCAACAATTTTTTCAGCTAAGTCTTCTACATCGGGATCTTGAACACTAAAAAAACGTCATTGCACATGATTCCTATAGCAGACTCATCGGCAATAATTTCTGTTGGCGGCACTAACATACCACCCCAATACTTTTGTATAAAACTCAACAGCCTTGTCAAGATCCTTTACAGACAACCCAATGTGTGAAAAAGTTCTCGGATAAGTCATTGTTTTCCCCTCTATAAAATTTGATTATTAATTTATGGGACAATAAATATTGGAGACACACTTTCCAGCAGCTCAAACCCAGGCAAATAATTTTCAAAATCAGCAACTATAAATTTTTCAGAGTATGGTGCAATAAGTATCGGTTACCGAGAATTGCTGCCTGTTATTTTATCCGCTGTTATTTTATCCGGATTTTTGCTATTTGTATTATCGTGCTTAATCCAAAAGGCGAAATATAAAACATAATGAATACCAAAGAAAAAGCAAACATCCGACTGGCAATAATAGAAAAAATTGAAAGGTTTAAAAAAAATATCGAAACCTTCAAAAAATTATCACAGCCAGTGGAACCGGACAATGCCATTGGCAGAATAACACGGATGGAGGCCATAAACAGCAAAAGCATGAATGAAGCCGCCCTGGTTAAATCAACCAATACCCTGGATAAACTCCACAGATGCCTTAAAAAAATAGATGATCCTGATTTCGGATATTGTATGAACTGTGAAGAAGCAATCCCCTTTAAAAGGCTACTGATCATGCCTGAAGCATCATTGTGTGTCCCGTGTGCCCAAAAAATCAACCAAGGATGAATTTTCTCCTTATTAGAAATAAAGAAAACCAATTATCAGGCGTTCAAGCCCCTTCCCCTTGAAACCCCTGGTCGGGATGATTAGGGTTTAGGAAACAAAAATTTTAAATTTAAGGATGTCACTCGTGTTTACGGAAACCATAACATTTCCAGCGGCTTTTATTGCCGGATTGCTCTCTTTTCTCTCTCCTTGTGTGCTTCCCCTGATACCGGCCTATTTTTCTTTTATCACCGGCCTGTCAGTGGAGGAAATGACTACTGACGCCAAAGGAATCCGGCAGAAGGTAATCCTGTCCACCCTTGCCTATGTGGCCGGGTTTTCATTTATTTTCATCCTGTTCGGGGCATCAGCCTCCTTTCTTGGGGGATTTGCCTCCCAGTATTCATGGGTAATCCGTTATCTTGGGGGGGGGATTGTACTGATATTTGGTCTCCACCTTCTAGGAATAATCAACATCAAGGGATTTCAGTTTGAAAAACGATTCCATGTCAAGAAAAAACCCGTTCATCTGCTGGGAACCTTTGTTATCGGTATGGCATTTGGTGCCGGGTGGACCCCCTGCATCGGCCCCATGCTGGGCAGTATCCTCATTGTTGCCGGCAACCAGGAGACCATTCTCAAGGGCGTCTGGCTTTTAGCTGTTTATTCTGCCGGCCTTGCCCTTCCCTTTATCCTGATATCCATCTTTATCAATTCCATGCTTGGGTTCATGAAAAGGGCCACCCGATTGATCGGTATTATCAACAAGGTTGCTGGGGTCCTGCTAATTGCCATCGGGCTTCTGTTGATATTTGATCAGTTTAAACTCCTGGCCCTCTTTTAAAGAAAATTCCCGCCATGGCCCAGACTTCCCGACAATTTTTTGGTTTTATCGGAATAACCACCTTCACCAAGTTATTAATGAATGTTACCAGAAGAATGATCTACCCTTTTGCCCCTGAATTTGCCCGGGGGCTTGGAGTGGATCTGTCCGCCATCACCTCTGTCATCGCCGTGAACCAGGCCACAGCACTCCTGGGGCCGGTGGGAGCCTCCTTTGCCGATCGATACGGGTATAAGCTGCTCATGCTCTTTGCCCTGGGGTTTCTAACCATTGGCACCTTTGCAGCAGGATTTATCCCCTTGTATTCGGTCCTGGTGGTCTGCCTGTTTCTATCCGGCCTTTGCAAAAGCATTTTTGATCCCAGCCTCCAGGCATTTATCGGCGAGTTTGTCCCCATTGAACAGCGCGGAAGGGTCATCGGCATCACCGAACTTGCCTGGGCAGGTTCCACCCTGTTGGGAATACCCGTTGCCGGGCTCATCATAGAACGGTTTTCCTGGCAAACCCCTTTCTGGATTATCGGCCTGCTGTCTCTTGTCTGCTTTGGTCTGATCTTAAAATTAATGCCCAAAACCCCATCAAAGAAAAAAATTTCGAATCAAAAGACCCCTTCATTCCTGTCCAATTGGAAAACCATTGTCCAAAACCGGGAGGTTGCGGGTATTCTGTTATTTGGTTTTTTCATGGCCCTGGCCAGTGACACCTTATTTGTCATCTACGGGGCCTGGTTGGAGCAGTCCTATGGGCTTTCCCTGGCATCCATCGGATTCAGCACCATTTTGATCGGAATTTCAGAAATGCTCGGGGAAGGCTGCACCGCTTTTTTCTCGGACCGCATCGGCCTGAAACGGTCCATTCTCATAGGGGTCAGTCTCTGTGCAGGGGCCTATTTTCTTCTGCCAATTCTTGATACCGGCCTTCCCCATGTGCTGACCGGACTTTTCCTTATTTTTTTCTTCTTTGAATTCACCTATGTAACGGCCATGAGCCTGACAACAGAATTGGTGCCGGAACTTCGGGCCTCCACCATGTCTGCCTTCTATGCCATCGGAGGCCTGGGCCGGGTGGCCGGCGCCTTTGCCGGGGGCATGATCTGGTCCTCCTACGGCCTTGCCGGAATCAGCCTCATCTCTGGAGGATCTACCCTCCTGGCCCTGGTGTGCATTCTTATAGGTTTCTCCAAAAAACAACAGGGCTCCAAATAAGAATAATCTAAGCCCGTCTAATTTCCGTACAACATTGCCCAAGTTTCGAACAGTTTAAAGGCTTGAAATCCTTTACGTGTACTTGTCCCAAAACCTGTTATTGTTCGATCACGGCCCATCCGCAACATCAAATTCCCAGCAAGATTGAAAGATCCTTCCGCAAACTTACCGCCCTCGTCAATAAGGCTCAAATAAAAACATTTGAATTTTTAAAAATTATGACTTATACAAGACCTCTTGGCTTGAAATATAAGAATGGTTTTATGGAGTAAAAAAAATAATGACATATAAAAACAACGTCAGCTTGGTCATTTTGAAGTGTCTTCTTATTTTTGCGGGTTGTGTCTTTGTCTCCGGTTATATCTTTGTGTCAGGGGTATTTGCTTACCCCGAGGACATAGAACTTGGCGGAACGAAGAATCGCGGTCCTGTGGCATTTCCCCATGAACTTCATATGGAGAGTTTTGAATGCCTGGAGTGTCACCATATTATGGAAAATGGAAAAAATGTAATGGATGAATCTGATCTCGAAGAAGGTAATCCTGATATTTCGTGTGCCTCTTGTCACCAGGAACAATCAAAAGTAGAGAGAAGAGAAGCCTTTCATCATCAATGCGTGGGGTGCCATGATCAGTATAGCTTTACGCCTGAAGAAAAAGGCCCGACCCTTTGCGGTGAATGTCATATCCAGAAAAAATAATACCAATAACAGCTAACTATAAAACAGCTAACTTGGAGATTAAAAAGTGGTAAAAGCAAAAAGAAAGCCTCTGCAGGAGATTAAAACAGCCATAGACGGATATGAAAACATATTAACCGTCGGCTGCGGAGGGTGTGTGTCCGTTTGTCTTGCCGGAGGTCAACGAGAGGTTAATGCATTAAATATTGAACTTGATCGTTCATTTAAGAAAGAAAACATCCACAAGCGGTTTGATGGATATACAATAGAACGCCAGTGCAATGAAGAATTTATAAAAGAGCTTGAAGGGAAGGCGGATCAATACGATTGTATCCTTTCAATGGCCTGTGGCGCCGGTGTCCAGAATATGGCTGCATATTTTCCCACGATTCCGGTTTTCCCGGCGGTTAATACGGTCTCCATTGGAATTGATAAAGCCCTTGGTATGTATGAAGAACGCTGCAGGGCATGCGGTCATTGCGTTCTGGGGTATACCGGCGGTATCTGTCCTGTGACCCGATGCGCCAAAGGGTTGTTCAACGGCCCGTGCGGTGGCACCAATAATGGATATTGTGAAATCAGCCCGGAAATACCCTGTGCATGGCAGGAGATCTATAATCGGTTAAAAGCACAAAACCGCCTGGATGATATCCTGAAGATCCAACCGCCCATGCAGTGGCAGAATCAGACCCCCAGAACCATTATCCAGGAACCTTACGAAAAACGATATCTGGGATGATGGATTTTGTGGGCTAAAAAATGTAATAGGTTTTACAGTCTGAGAATCAGTTCAGGCCATCCTGTCAACCCTAACGGTTAAATGAATTATATTATGGAATTTTCAACCATTTTTTCATGGGCATTTGCCTATGACTTTTTAAAAGGCCCCATGGTGTGGGTTTCTTTTATTGTATTCATCTTTGGAACCCTGTTTCAGATTTTTAAATTTTCTTCTTTGATGTCCAAACCCGAAAGAATACGTCTCAGTGCAGGACCCGGAAAGTTTATTTCATCCCCCCCGTCTCCTGAAAACAAAAAGTCCTGGTATTTGAGATTCAAGTTATCCATTGCCGGGGTCAATCCGTTTATGACAAGTGTCACTGTGGTCTTTCATGTTTTGTTATTGGTCCTGCCCATTTTTGTTTTGGGCCACAATATCTTACTGAACAATGCCTTTGGGATCAGTATGGTATCCCTTCCGGAAAATATATCCCACAGGCTGACTCTGGTTGTAATCTTGTGTGCCTTGATTTTTCTGTACCGAAGAATATGGTTATATCGTGTCCGACTCATTACAACTTTTGAAGATTACCTGTTTTTGATCCTCGCTGCGGCTCCCTTTATCAGCGGATTTCTTGCGTATGAACAGTTTTTTCCAAATTACAAGTTGGTCATCGGGCTTCATATTTTATCCGGCGAACTTATGTTGATGGCGGTGCCGTTTACCAAATTCATACATATGATCTTTATGTTGATCGTCCGCTTTAAAATTGACGGCGAGTATAGTCTCGGCAATGGAGACAGGGCTTGGTAACCTGCATTTTTTATTTGTTCAACTGATTCTATTTATTAAACGATTGTCAGACCGGAGAATTGAATGTTTAGAAAAAAAAATACTGCCGGCGTTAACAGCGAGGAAATACGCGCCATACTGGATGAAAAAAAGACAAAGATGAAATTGTCATTAAAGGCATGTGCCCACTGCTCCCTTTGTGCGGAGAGTTGTTTTTTATTTATGAGCCATGATAAAGATCCCAAATACATGCCGTCATATAAATTTTTAAATTCAGTGGGTGTGTTATATAAAAAAAAAGGAAATGTGGACAAATTGGATCTTGGGGAAATAAGGGATATTGTATGGGAACGATGCGTTTTGTGCACTCGTTGTTACTGTCCCATGGGAATTGATATACCCGAAATGATTGCACTGGCCAGGCGAATCTGTAGAAGTCAGGGTGTTTATCCACAATATGACAAAGAATAAAATGCTGTTGATAAAAAAAATTATGAGGATCATTGAAAATGAAATCAGGAAGTAAATTTGAAAGAATATTAACCGCTGGTCATTTTGCTTTTACCGGAGAACTTGGACCACCACGGGGCAGCAATATTCAGGTCATTAAGGAAAAAGCCGCACCACTCAAAGGGATGGTGGACATGGTCAACATTACCGACAATCAGACCGCCATGGTCAGGATGTCCAGTTGGGCCGGAGCTCTGATTCTGGCCGCCGAAGGCCTCGAACCTAATTACCAGATGGTCTGCCGTGACAGGAACCGCCTGGCCATGCAGTCAGATATATTGGGGGCATATGCCCTTGGCCTTCGGAATATACTCTGTCTTTCCGGCGATCACCAGAAATTCGGGGATCACCCCAATGCCAAAGGCGTATTTGATATTGACTCTATCCAGCTTGTTGGCATGGTAAAAAAAATGCGGGATGAGGGCAAATTCCTTGGCGGGGATGAGATTGATGAACCACCGAAAATGTTTATCGGGGCTGCTGCAAATCCCTTTGCCCAGCCGTTTGAGTGGC
Source organism: Desulfoconvexum algidum (assembly GCF_055382125.1). Classification (NCBI taxonomy): domain Bacteria; kingdom Pseudomonadati; phylum Thermodesulfobacteriota; class Desulfobacteria; order Desulfobacterales; family Desulfobacteraceae; genus Desulfoconvexum; species Desulfoconvexum algidum. The sequence goes on from NZ_AP042394.1 coordinate 5,050,809, forward strand.
GTATCCATCGTCTGGCAAAGAAAGTGGCTGCCGGTGCGGATTTTATCCAGACCCAGTGTGTGTACAACATGGAAAGGATCAGGGAATGGATAAGAATGGCCAACGATATGGGACTGACAGAAAAAGTATATATTCTCCCGGGCATAACCCCCCTGAAAACCCTTGGTATGGCCAAATACATGAAAGACAAAGTACCGGGAATGGATGTGCCCGACGAGACCATCAAGCGCCTTGAGGGTGTTGACAGAAAAAAAGTGGCGGATGAGGGGATTAAAATTGCCTGTGAACAAATCGAAGAATTTAAAGAAATGAAAGGGGTGGCCGGTGTTCATTTAATGGCCATTGGATGGGAGCACAAGGTTCCGGAAATTGCTGAAAGGGCAAAAGTTTTACCAAGACCTGAAGTTTAATAAGGCCGTTGTTGATTTAGGATCATGGTGTTATGATAATAATGTAAAGGTCTTACCAAGACCTGAAGTTTAATAAGGACCCCATAAGAGGATTGGTATGGAACAGGATCTGCTGATAAAAGCTATTGATTCCATCAAGCCATCAATTATTGTTATCTCCCCGGAGTTTAAAATATTGTCCGGCAACCGGGACCGGACTGACCCCGGATCACTTATACAGGGAAAACTCTGCTATAAAGCACTCTACAATCGAAAAATCCCCTGTTATAATTGTCCGGCCAAAGAAGTTCTTGAAACAGGTAAATCCGCCATAAAAAAATGCCATGACGAACCCTGTTCTCCTGGAAGATTATCTTACCTGTATTCATATCCGATTTTTTCAAACAAAAAAATCATTTCTCTTGTCATCATGGAGTTTCCAGTCTCTACCATGGAAAAGATGGAGAAAAAACTTCACCAGTCCGATGAATTTTTAAATAGATTGATCAAAAGTGCGGTGGACGGGGTTATTGCGTCGGATATGACGGGAAAAATCCTGATTTTTAATGATGCAGCTTGTGAAATAGCCGGGTATGAAGTGGATGAAGTGGTCGGAAAAAAGGATATTCGGGATATTTATCCCAATGACGGAGCAAGACAGGTCATGCGCATGCTCAGAAGCGATGAATATGGAGAAAAAGGAAGACTTCGATCCTTTCGGGTGAATATTCAAAAAAAAACAGGGGAATTCATTCCCATCAATCTGAATGCAGCCATTGTCTACCATGATGAGAAAGAAGCGGCAACCCTTGGATTTTTTCATGATTTAAGGGATACATTAAAAATGGAGGCTGAACTTGAGAAAACCCAGGTCCAGCTGCTACAGGCCGAAAAAATGTCTTCTCTCGGGGAACTTGCCGCAGGCATTGCTCACCAATTAAACAATCCCCTGGGCGGTATTACATTATTCACAAAGCTTGTCATGGAAGAATACGACCTGCCCGTCGGTGCAAAAAATGATTTGAAACGGATTTTCCGAGATGCACAGCGGTGCAGCAATATTGTGAAAGAATTGTTGAAATTTTCAAGGCAAACCGGTAATGAAATGCATCTTCAGGATATTAATCATGCCTTGACAAAAACTTTATTGCTTGTTGAAGACCAAACCCTTTTTCAAAATATTACAATTGAAAAGGATTTTCAGGAATCCCTTCCCTTTATTCCGGTTGATATTCAAAAAATAAAGCATGTCTTTATGAATATTATCCTTAATGCTGCCGATGCCATGGATGGGGAAGGCGTGTTATCAATTTCCACGCGACTGGGGCCTTTAAAAGACCGGGTGATGATTAAAATCAGGGATACTGGAACCGGAATCCCGGAAGAAATTTTATTAAAAATATTTGATCCCTTTTTTACAACCAAAGAGCAGGGAAAAGGGACAGGGCTTGGGTTGAGTCTGGCCTACCGGATTGTTGAAGACCATGGGGGGAAAATTAATGCAGAAAGCCAGGTCGGCTGCGGTACAACATTCAACATTGAGTTGTTGCTGTTTCCCCCGGACATAAAAGGCGGTACTAGTGGAAACCAATAATGCCATTGACATTCTGGTCATAGATGATGAAAAAGATATCCGTGACGGGTGTGAACGAATTCTTCAGCACATGGGCTGCAAAGTCTTCATTGCTGAAAGCGGCAAAGCCGGGCTTGAAATTCTTGAACAAAATAAAATTTCTATTGTGCTTTGTGATATCAAGATGCCCGGTATGGATGGGCTTGAGGTTTTAACCCGGATCAGGAAAACCCACGAATCGGTCCTTGTGATCATGATCACCGGGTTCAGTAAGGTTGAAACCGCAATTGAAGCCATGAAAAAGGGGGCGTATGATTTTTTATCCAAACCGTTTACGCCGGATCAGCTGAGAATTAATGTTACAAGGGCCATAGAAAAGATACGTCTTACCCGGCAGGCAGAATGCTTAAAACTTGAGCAGCAGCGAAACCTGGCAGATCTTGAAACGGAGCAAAGCCGTATCAGGACCATTCTTGAAACCCTGCCCAATGGTCTGCTGGTCACCAATTTGTCCGGTCAGGTTGTGCTTATGAACCCTTTATCAAAAACATATCTGGGCCTTTCACAGGATCTGTGCGTCGGGAAAAAAATCGAACACTATATTGCTGATAAAGGTCTTTGTGATTATATCATGGGGGTTTCCAGATGTAGCTTGACAGACGGCAAGCCCCTGGAAAATTATGAATTTTCATTGTCGGAAGAAAGATATGTCCTTGCCCGGGCAAGGCCCATTGAGGGCGAAGATGGCGAGTGTATGGGTGCGGTGGTGACATTGTCAGATATTTCAGCCATCAAAGTATTTGATCGCCTCAAAACTGAATTTGTGGCCAAGGTTTCCCATGAACTGAGGTCTCCGTTATCGGTCATTCACGAACAGCTTGCCATGGTTCTCAAAGCCAATGATCTTGACACATCCGATGCCAGCCAATACATCCTTGGCCGGGCAAAAGAAAAAACCAAAAGCCTGATCACCATGATCGCAGATCTTTTGGATATTTCAAAAATTGAAACCGGAAATAAAGGTCAGGTACAGGTCAAGATCCATTTGGATGATATGATCGGGAAGATTGTCGAATTTCTAGCAGGCAAGGCCAAAGACAAGCAGCAGACCATTCGATTCAATATTGCCGCAGAAAAAATTTCGCCGGTGGTCGCTGATCCCATTGCCCTTGAAAGTGTTTTTGGAAATTTGATTGAAAATGCCATAAAATATACCCCGGAGAAGGGAACCATCTTAGTTTCAGTTGATACCAAGGATACCGATATCCGGGTGATCGTAAAAGACAATGGGTTTGGTATGGAACAGCGGCATCTTGATAAAATTTTTGAAAAATTCTATCGCATTAAAGATGATGACACCCGTTTCATTAATGGTACAGGATTAGGACTTCCCATTGCCAAAGCCTTTGTTGATGCCTTGAATGGAAAAATCTTTGTCAAAAGCGAGGTTGGCAAAGGCAGTGAGTTTACCGTGCTTTTGCCAGCAGACAAAGACTGATGCCTGCGTCTATAATTTAATCAGTCCATCAGTGCTTTTAGACTTTTCAATATCTCTTCCGGTGATGCCGGTTTTGACAGAAAATCATCTGCGTCCATATCTATACCACTTGAATGGGAATAGCGGCTGGAGGTTACATTCTCTGCAACAGCCGTCAGCAGAACTATCGGTATATCACAGTATCGATCGTCATGTTTAAGTTCCGTGCAGACTTCATACCCATTTTTTTCAGGCATCATTACGTCTAATACGATGGCATCCGGTGGGTTGGCTTTCACTTTTTCAAGGGCTTCAATGCCATTGTATGCCACTTCCACATCATATCCTTCATGCCGAAGGTTTTCTTTAACGACTGCGACAAAATCCGGCTCATCATCCACTACCAAAATTCTTTTTGTACTCATACTCATCCTCGCTTTATATTATTACCCCAATATGGTTTTAATTTATAACATGATAATAAATCCGTGTCGATACCATTTGTAATATTGACAGAGGCTGCCAAAACAACTGAAACGCCCCCGACAAAGCAGATAGAAGATTTCAGGAAAGGGTTAGAATATCGGATTTTTCAAGGTCCATGGCAGAAGCGCCTGCCAGACTGTGTGAATTGGAAATCAAAGGAAGACACCCCCTTCATTCCTATCCAATTGGAAAAACATATCGGAATTTCGGAAATGCTGATTCAGTAAATTTGGACCTCTGTTGGGACGGCCTTTTCCTTATTTTTGGTTGTTTTTGGTTATTATAAGTCGCTTATACCCAATAAGTATACTTTAATAGTAAAAAGTTTGACAAAATATAACGATGGGTCTATCTAAATTATTGAGAGGTTTTGTTTCGGATGGAACTTGAATAACAGGGCTTGTACCCTCACGAGTCTGAACGATGATCACAAAAAATTTCATGATGACGATCCCTGGAAAGGGCCAATGATGTAAATTGAAATTTCATGACAAACTCTTCTGATTAAAAGAGTTGGTTCATAGAGGAGAAAACATGAAAACTGTTCCAGTCCAGGATATCGTGGCCCTTGGCCATGGTGGATTCTGCGAGAACTGTCCTGAGTGCCACTACCCTGCCTGTCCGTTTGGAAAGTGCTGAGGTGTTGTTGGGGATTTGCATAAATATCTTTATTACCTTCAGAAGTGCAATTGTGCCTTACTGATTATATCAAAAATTTATTTCAACCATAAAGGAGTAACCTAAATGTTAAAAAAGACACTCAATGTTAATGGAATTCCCAGAACGATTTTGGTTAACCCGAAAGACTCCCTGTCCACGGTACTGCGCAAGCAGCTCATGGTTCTTGGGGTCAAGGTCGGCTGTGACTCAGGCCAGTGCGGAGCATGTAATGTTATCATGGATGGCAAGCTGATCCGTTCCTGCATTACAAAAATGTCCCGTGTTCCCGATGGTGCATCCATCACCAGCATCGAAGGTATTGGTACGCCTGACAACCTTCACCCCATTCAGCTTGCCTGGATAGCCCACGGCGGAGCCCAGTGCGGATTCTGTACCCCTGGATTCATTGTATCATCCAAGGCACTTCTTGATTCCAACCCAAATCCTTCCCGTGAAGATATCCGCGACTGGTTCCAGAAATATAAGAATGCCTGCCGCTGTACAGGTTACAAGCAGATTGTTGATTCTGTCATTGACGCAGGCAAGGTGCTGCGCGGTGAGATGACCGAGGAGGAGCTTGCCTTCAAAATCCCTGCGGATGGTCGCATATGGGGAAGCAGCATGCCTCGCCCCTCATCCGTTGCAAAGGTCACGGGCACATGGATGTTCGGCGCGGATCAGGGAATTCTCATGCCCGAGGACACCTTGCAGATCGCCATGGTCCAGGCAGAAGTCTCCCATGCCAATATTCTTTCCATCGATACCGCTGAAGCTGAAAAAATGCCCGGGGTTCACAAGATACTTACCCATAAGGATGTCAAGGGCAAGAACCGCATCTCAGGATTGATCACCTTCCCCACCAACAAGGGCGACGGTTGGGACCGTCCCATTCTCTGTGATGAAAAGATCTTTCAATATGGTGACGCCATCGCCCTTGTATGCGCCGACACCAAAAAGCATGCGGACGCTGCCGCCGCAATGGTCAAGGTTGAGCTTGAGCCGCTGCCCGAGTACATGAGTGCTCCGGCGGCCATGGCTGACGACGCCATCGAGATCCATCCCGGAACGCCCAATGTCTATTATACCCAGAAACTTGCCAAAGGCGAGGATACCGCTCCCATATTCGAAAAGGCCGATTATGTCATGGAGGGTGACTACTATACAAGCCGTCAGCCCCATATGCCCATCGAGCCCGATGTGGGTTTCGCCTATATGAACGAGGACGGCAAGCTGGTGATCCATTCCAAATCCATCGGTCTGTATCTTCATATGTACATGATCGCCCCGGGTATCGGTGTTGAGCCGGAAGATATGATCATGGTCCAGAACCCCACCGGCGGCACCTTTGGGTACAAATTCAGCCCGACCATGGAAGCCATGATAGGTGTTGCAGCCCTTGCCACAGGCAGGCCCTGCTATCTTGAATACACCTACAAACAGCAACAGCAATATACCGGCAAACGCTCTCCGTTCTTTACCAATGTGCGCCTGGCCGCCGACAAGCAAGGGAAATTCCTGGGGCTGGAGACCGACTTTTCCGTTGACCACGGTCCCTATTCAGAGTTCGGGGATCTGGTCACCCTCCGGGGCGCCCAGTTCATCGGCGCTGGTTATAATATTCCCAACATGCGGGGTGAAGGCCGCACCGTCTGCACCAACCACTGCTGGGGAGCCGCCTTCCGGGGCTACGGCGCGCCGGAGATTGAATTCCCCTCCGAGGTACTCATTGATGAGCTTGCGGAAAAGATGGACATGGACCCCCTGGAACTCAGATATAAGAACGTTTACCGCAAAGGTTCCACAACTCCCACGGGATGCGAGCCGGACGCCCACTCCCTGCCCGATTTAATTGACCTGGTTCGTCCCAGGTACGAGGCTGCCAAAAAAAGAGCCGTTGCCAACTCCACACCGGAGATGAAGAGAGGCGTGGGCGTTGCCGTCGGCGTTTACGGTTGCGGTCTTGACGGGCCAGATACTGCTGAGATTGATGTCGAGCTTAATGCCGACGATACGATAACGGTCTTTGCCACCTGGCAGGACCATGGCCAGGGAGCTGACAGCGGGGTTCTCGGTACAGCCCATGAGGCCCTGCGGCCCATGAAAATCACACCGGATCAGATCCGGCTTGTCATGAACGACACAAGCGTCTGCCCCAATGCCGGTCCTGCCGGCGGCAGTCGTTCCCAGATGGTTGTCGGGCAGGCCATCCTCAATGGTTGCCAGGCCCTGGTTGCTGCAGCCCAAAAACCAGACAGCACCTTCCGAAACTATGATGAGATGAAGGCCGACGGTATTGACACCAAGTTCCACGGCAAATGGTCAGCACCTTGCACCAATTGTGATGAAAATGCCCAGGGAGATCCCCTTGCAGGCTACATGTACGGCGTATTCCAGACAGAAGTTGCCGTTGAAGTTGCAACCGGTAAAACCACGGTTGAGAGTATCCTGGTTGCTGCCGATGTCGGATGCATCAACAACAAGCTGATTGTTGATGGTCAGATCTACGGTGGTGTGGCCCAGGGGGTCGGTTTTGCCCTTAGCGAAGATTATGAAGACATCAAAAAACACTCCACCCTTACCGGAGCGGGTTTTCCGTATATCAAACAGATCCCTGATAATCTGGAGATCATGTATATCGAGACCCCCCGTGAGCGCGGCCCATTTGGCGCAGCCGGAACGGGCGAGCTGCCCCTGACCGCTCCCCATGCAGCAATCATCAATGCGATCAACAACGCCTGCGGTGCACGGGTCAGGGATCTGCCTGCCCTTCCTGAAAAAATCTTGGCAGCAATGCCCAAGTAGCATGCGTTACCGATAATATACGCCAAATTAACAAGGTTGCATAAAAAAATCAGCACGGGGCGACTTCGACACACGGCGAAGTCGCCCCGTGTTGTATAAGGGAAAAAAATCTGTTAAGAATCTTTTTTTAAACCCGAGAACACGCAAAGAAAAAAAGAGTCAAAGATGCGCAAGAACATTCAAGAGCTTTACAATAGTTTAAAACAGGGCAAAGCTGTGGTCATGGCCACCATATTGAGCAAGCAGGGATCGGCACCTAGATCTGCTGGAACAAAAATGATTGTCCATGAAGATGACCATATTAGCGGCACCATTGGCGGAGGGTGGGTGGAAGCCCGTGTGCAGGAGCTTGCCGAAAAATTATTTGAGAACAGGAGAGGCGCTTTCATCCAGGAGTTTACCCTGGATTCCAAGGAATACGCGGACATGGACATGGTCTGTGGCGGCAATATAACCCTTCTTTTGGAGTATCTGCCTGCGAGTGAAGACAATCTTGAGATCTTTGCAAGCTTTCTGAATATGCTGGGTCAGACCGGGGATGGTTTCATGGTCAGCCGGCTGGACAGTGAAAACCGTGAAAATTTTGACATGCAGCGCTGTATTATCTCGGGCAGCCAGTGCACGGGTGGTTTACAGCTTACCGAACAGACAATGGTCAGACTGTCTGAACAGGCTGAGCTGATGCGATCTCCGGGTCTTATCAACCTTGAAGAGGGAACCTTTTTTGTGGAGCCGGCCCAATTCAACGGAACCCTTTACATCCTTGGGGCAGGGCATCTGGGAATCGAAACGGCAAGGCTTGCCCACACAACAGGATTCAAAATCATTGTCATGGACGACCGCAGCCAATTTGCCAATAAAGAGCGTTTCCCCATGGCCAAAGTATATGTTGTAGAAAATTTTGAGAATTGTTTTGACAAATTTCCCATTGGCAAAGACAGTTATATCGTGGTCATGACCCGGGGCCATATCTACGATCGCAGGATACTCAAGCAGGCCATTAAAACCCCTGCCACCTATATCGGCATGATCGGCAGTAAATCCAAGAAAAAAGTTATTTTTGATTATCTGCTAACTCAGGGTGTCTCCCAGGAGAGGCTGGACAAGGTCTACGCCCCCATCGGGCTTTCCATCGGGGCCCAGACCCCCCAGGAGATTGCGGTGAGCATTGTGGCAGAACTTATCCAGGCCCGTTTTCTGGCCATATAAGTATCTCCTGACCGGGGCTTTCAAACAGGGAAAGCCCTACCCCGTGTCAAATGGGAATCTATAATTCTCCCGGAACAAGATTGACCTCTTGAACCTGAAGCTTGTTTTTCTCATTTCCGATCATATTCAAACACCCATACTTCTGGGGGATGGTAAAGAGGTCTTTCAGATCCTTGTTCAGCAGGCTGCACAGGATCATCCGGTTTACCCCGGCATGGGCAACAATGAGAATATTGCCTGGATTTTCGGATGATATTCCATGGAAAACCGGAATAATTCGTTCATAAAGGTCGGAAAAGCTCTCTCCCAGGGGCGGCCTGTAACCTGTCAGGTCATTGCCCCTTTTTGTCCACTGGTCCGGATATTTCTCTTTTATCTGTTTAAATGTCTTTCCATCCCATTGACCAAGATCTATCTCCTTTAATTCATCCTTTACCGTGATCTGATTCATTTCAAGGCCGGATACAATCTTGGCCGTACGAACAGCCCTTGAAAGCGGGCTTGTGAAAACCCGGCCAATGTGAATCTTTAAAAAATAGTCTTGCCAGAAACCGGCCTGGGCAAGGCCTGCCCGACTAAGGCCCACATCTGTCTGGCCAATGAAGCGTTTTGTGGATGCACCCGTTATTTCACCATGTCTGAGTAAATAAATCATCTTCTATTGCAGAACCTCCATCATCTCTTTATTTAAAATTCTTGACAGCTTTTCCTTGATTATCAAGGCTGTTTCAAGTCTGGCGTTGATGGCCTCAACAGCGTCGGCATTGGTAGAGTAAAGCATCTTTTTTTCTTTGAATCGTTTTTCAAAATCCATGGCAAGCTGATCCTTGACCACAAGTTTGTCAGCAAAATAGACAATCTCTTTTTCATTTAAAGGAGTGGCGAGAGTTGTCCTTAAATCCATGTGCTCAAAAACGATATCTGCAACATCTGAAAATCCCATGTTTCTGAGGATCTCGGCACCTTTTACGGCATGGGCCGGTGCTTTTCTTGCGATGTCATGGAGAAGTGCTGCTGCCTCAATGAGATTCATATCAAACAGGGGCGGGTCATTATCAAAATTGGAGCCGATTTTGACAGCGATCTCAGCAACCTTCATGCAATGCCTTATGACGCCTTCATCGGCCAAGGGACTATTCTCAAGCAGGCAGATGCACTCGCAAGGTTCGGGGATGTTGATTCTTTCATGTTTTGTAAGCACCGCTTGGTAATCTTCCCGGGTATCCGCATCCATGTGAATCCCTTTGTCACACACCCTAAGATCCATGGCATTTTCTTCAAGATCTGAAAGGCAGACCCTCAGGCCCCCATCCTGGCTGAAGTTTTCAATTGTTTCCTTGAATTGGGTCGATATGAGCGGTGGATGGCCCCTTAAGCCTTCAAATACGGGGTAAATAACTTTTTTATTTCCACTCCTGTAGGCCCTGAGCATCTGTTGGATTGTATTTGCCCTGATGGCTGGAATATCTGCGGGCAGCAGGAAAAAGGCATCACACTCCTTATTTAAATTTTTAACCCCGGTCAAGATACTTGAAAACATGCCCTGGTGAAAGTCGGAATTGTAGATCCAGGTTGCCTCCATTGCTGCGATGCGATTCTCAAGATCCGCTGATCTGTGGCCTGTTATCACCAGAATCTCGGCTATGCCGTTCTGCTTGAACAAATTTATAGATGTTTCAAGGATGGATCTTTTCCCCAGGGGTAAAAGCGGTTTAAAGGCCTTCATCCTGGAAGAGAGACCGGCCACGGGAATGATCGCTGATATGTTCTTACTGTTTTTCAATGTAAATTTCCATCTCTTTGATTAACGCTATTAAAAGGTATAAAAAATTTGTTTGTCGTTTAAGAGACTCTGTTAAGGTCTGTTTTGGTTAAATGAATCTCATCCATTGAACCAAATCACAAAAACAGAAGTTGTGCAACACAAAATAATGTCTGCCTGCCGTGGCGACCGTTTTGATGGTGAAACAGTCCTGTGAAACGCTTATGATAACCGGAAAATCCTATCCTGCAAACGGGATCTACGTGTCTTTTCGTGAAGGTGCCAAATACTTTATTCCCTCGGTTTTTTCCACAAACAGCTGAAGATGGGGAAAGGGAATTTCTATGCCGGCGGCATCCAGGGCTTTCTTACTTTTTTCGGTGTATTCCCAGAAAAATGCATATTGCTCTACAGGGTCCTCAACCCAGAATCTTAGCTGCAGGTTGACACTGCTGGCATCCAGCCCCGTGACAATCACGACAGGGGAAGGCTTTTTCAGGATCCGGCCATCGCTTTGTGGCAGTGCCAGCAAGATTGCCCTTGCCGCATCAATGTCTTCCTTGTAGGCAATGCCAATTGAAACTTTAACCCGAATCCTTGGTGTCATTGTGTAATTGATAATCCGCTCCTGTGACATCTGCTGGTTGGGAACCACCACGGTCTCGTTGTCAAAGGTTGTCAAAACCGTTGTGCGCAAACGGATCTGTGTCACCGTCGCATGCATGTCGCCGATTACAATCCAGTCACCCTCCTTGAACGGCCTGTCGATGATGATGACAATCCCGGATATAAGATTTCCCACCGTGTCCTTGGCCGCAAAAGACAAGGCCAGCCCCATCACCCCGACCCCTGCCAGCAAAGATTTAATGTTAATCTGCAGCTGATCCGATATGGACAAAAAGGCAAAAATATAAATGCCGGTTCTGGCGCCCCGAAGCAGCAAATTGATGGCCTGCCGCTCAATTTTCATCCGGTTCAATGTGGCATCAAGGGTTTTTTGGATAAGTTTATTTGCCAGCCAGAACAAGAAGAGAAGAAGTAAGGCACTCATCAGATTCGGAATATAGCCGATGACAAGCGTGGTTATTTTCTGAACATCGATGGTGGTAAAAATTTTTGATACCATGTGTTTTCCTTTTCATCAAATTTGATAACGATGTGGAATGTTTTATTTCAAACGGAAGCGCTGGTTCTAAGAAGGTTCATCTGTGGGTTCAATCATCTGCGCAGGGTGGTAGTGCACATACACCTTGCGCAGCATTTCAAGACCGGATATGAGCTTGTTCTCCACTGTGCTGGCAATATGGTCCCCCTGTCTCACCGTCAAATCGCCATCAATGCCAATGGTCAGATTCACCACCAGGTAGGGACCGAACCTGTGTGCATGGATGTCTTCGATGGCTTTAATTTCCCCCACTCCATCAAGAAGGTCATAAATCTGAGCCGCAATCTCCTTGCTGGGAACATCGTCCATGAGATCTGAAGACGCTTCCCGAAGAATATCCATCCCTGTTTTCGCGACGATTATCGCCACCACAGCCCCTGCGACGGGGTCCCCCCAGGAGATGCCCAACAGGTTCAAAAGAATCCCAATCACGGCACCCATGGAAGCAAAAATGTCGTTTCGGTGATCCCTGGCCAGGGCTTTGATGGCCATATTATTAATTTTTTGGCTGATACGATTTGCGTGAAGCATCAGAAAAATTTTTGAAACAATCGTGGCCAGGGCGACCACCAGTGCAAACATTCTGATCCTTTGCTGGGGGGCCCCCACGAAAAGATCGAATGCTGAATTCACCGAATCCCAAAAGATGGCCGCCCCCGTGGTAATAACAAAGGCTCCCACCACCAGGGCCGCAATACTCTCCAATTGATGATGACCATAGGGGTGTTCAGAATCGGCAGGCTTTCCCGACAGACGAACAAAGATCTTGACCACAACAAAATACATAACGTCGGACACGGAATTGATGCCATCGGCAAGCAGCCCTTGACTATGCCCCAGAATACCGGAAAAAACTTTCACAACGGCAAGGATGGTGTTAAAGAACAGGCCGATATTAACAACGGATTCAGCGGCTCTCTGGCGCTCCTTGACCTCGGTTCTTTTACCCTTCAATATTTCAGGTTCCAATAGTTCAGGGGTCATCTATAGGTTTCAATCAATTCTTGAAGCGCCTTATCTCCGGGGCACAACTGTTTTTCTGTCAGGATATTCAGCGGGGTGTCCGTGGTCTTAAGGATTTCATGGGTGTCCTCAAGGGTTTCATTCAGATGGAGGATGCCCGTGAGCAGATGCCCCTTTTCCCGTTGTAATTCCAGTGCATCAATGGCCGCTCGCCGGGTGGTGACATTATGGGAATCATCGCTTTTGTGCAGGTGAAATACGCTCCCGTCATGAAAGGTAACCGCCTGGGTGGTACCGGGTTCATATTCAGTGGTGATTTCCTGCCGGGGGGGGATAAAGTCAAAGGTTGAGGTGGCGTCTATGTGGTCTCGAACCCACTGGTAGCTTTTGGTGGAGGTGGCGGTATTGTTAAAGGTTACACAAGGAGAAATCACATCCACCATACTAAAACCTCGATGGGACATGGCGGCCTTCAACAGGGGAACCAGCTGGGCCTTGTCCCCTGAAAATCCCCGGGCAACAAACCCGGCCCCCAGGGCAATGGCCAGCTCACACAGATCTATGGATTCAAATGGATTCGGCTGCCCTTTTCGGCTGGAAGACCCCCGATCCGTCGTTGCCGAGTCCTGTCCCTTGGTCAGCCCGTAACAGCCGTTGTTCATCACAATATAGGTCATGTTCAGATTCCGCCGGGCAATGTGGACAAATTGTCCCATGCCGATGGAAGCGGTATCCCCGTCACCGGAAACCCCCAGATACAGAAGATCCCGGTTGGCCAGGTTGGCCCCCGTGGCAATGGAGGGCATCCGGCCATGGACCGAGTTAAACCCATGGGATTTGCCTAAAAAATAGGCCGGTGTTTTGGAAGAACACCCGATACCCGACATCTTGACCACCCTGTGGGGCTCTAAACAAAGCTCATAGCAGGCCTGGATGATGGCATTACTGATGGAATCATGGCCACAACCGGCGCAGAGGGTGGAATCTCCCCCTTCATAATCGCGCCGGGTATACCCGAGATCATTCTTGGGAAGGTCGGGATGACGAAAACTGGAGCGGCGGGACTTCATTTTACACCTCCTTGATGGGGGGGGACTTGGGTGGATAATTTTTCTTGGATAGACCGGGCAATAAGGGTGGCCGTTATGGGCAGGGCATCGATATTGGTGATGGGGAACAATTTGTCCGGGCAAAACCCGCACTCGTTGACCAGAAGGGTGCGCATCTGACTGTCCCTATTTTGTTCGATGACAAATATCTGGTCATGGCTGTCAACAAAATCCATGACCTCATCCTGGAAAGGAAAGCCCCGAATCCGTAGTGTATTGACGATGATATCCTGCTCTTTCAGCTGGTCCACGGCTTCATAGGCCGCGTGGGTACTCGTTCCGAAAAAAACAGCCCCACAGGTGCCGGCCTTGTCCGATATTTTGATATGGGGCTTTGGGACAAGGGTTTTCGCCGTCTGCCATTTTCTGGTGAGCCTGTTCATACAGCGTTCATAGGCATCACTGTCCTCTGTATAAACAGCATATTCGTCATGGGAGGATCCCCGTGTAAAATAGGCCCCCAGGGTGGGGTGGGTGCCGGGAATTGTTCTGTAGCAGAGTCCGTCACCGTCACGGTCCAGATACCGACCCCAACGTTCGGTCATGGCTTCCAGCTGCGCCGCGTCCAGCACATTTCCCCGGTCATATTGCCTATTGTCATCCCATTCCAGGGGCAAGCAGACATGATCGTTCATGCCCAGATCCAGATCGCTCATGAGTATCACCGGACTTTGAAGCCTTTCCGCCAGGTCAAAACTGTCCGCCGACATCTCAAAACATTCCTTTGGATCACAGGGAAACAGCAGGACCTGTTTTGTGTCCCCATGGGAGGCATAGGCACACATCAGCACATCCGATTGCTGACTCCGGGTGGGCATTCCGGTGCTGGGTCCGGTTCTCTGGACATTGACCAGCACCACGGGGACCTCTGCAAAATAGGCAAGCCCTAAAAACTCACTCATCAGGGAAACCCCCGGGCCCGATGTGGCGGTAAAGGCGCGGGCCCCGTTCCAGGATGCGCCTATGACAATCCCCAGGGCAGACAGCTCATCTTCTGCCTGAATAATGGCGGCCTTTTTTTTACCGGATTCATCCAGCCGATACCGGCTACTAAACTTGTCAAAGGCTTCAATCACAGAGGTGGACGGGGTGATGGGATACCAGCCAGCCACGGTTGCACCGCCGTACACAGCACCTAAACCCGTAGCCGTGTTGCCGTCCATCAGCATATGACGGGTGAGTTTCTTGCTGCGTTTCACCGACAATTTGCAGGTATCGGCAAAATGTTGGGCCGCATATTCAAATCCCAATTCCAGGGCATGGATGTTCGGTTCTGCCAATTTGGGTTTTTTACTAAATTGCCGGGTGATGGAATCGGTGAGCACGGAAAAATCCATGTCCAGCAGATGGGCCAGGGCCCCGACATAGAGAATATTTTTGAGCAGCTGCCGGAGCTTTGGATTCTCAATTTCTCGGATGCAAATCTGGGTTAAGGGGATACCGATAAGGGTGATATCCTCCCGCAAAAAATCATCAGGGAGCGACCGGGTGGAATCATAGAAAAAATAACCGCCCGGTGCAAGATCCTCATAGTCCTTTTTCAGGGTCTGCCCGTTGACTGCCACAATAAAATCATACCCCCCCCGACGTCCCAGATAGCCCTGTTCATTGACCCGCACCTCATACCAGGTGGGCAGGCCCTGGATATTGGACGGAAAAATATTTTTCGGACTGACCGGCACCCCCAGCCGAAAAATCGCCTTGGCAAAAAGGTTGTTGGCACTGGCGGAACCGGATCCATTTACATTGGCAAACCGGATCACAAAGTCATTAACACCTTCAATTTTCATCATTTTTGCCCTGCCTTTGCTGTATTGTAGGTATATTTTTGCATGTCCCAGGCCGTGGTCGGACACTTCTCCGCGCAAAGTCCACAGTGAAGGCAGACATTTTCGTCCTTGACCATGACCCTGCCCGTGGGCAGCAGGTCCGAGACATACAGCGCCTGGGACCTGTTGTTGGCCGGAATGGCAAGAGAGGCTCGCAATGCATCCTCATCCTGGTTTTCGATAAAGTTGATACAGGTTGTGGGGCAGACATCCACACAGGCATCGCATTCGATACAATCCTTGGCGGAAAAAACAGTCTGGATATCGCAATTAATACACCGCCGGGCTTCGGTAAAACCGATTTTTTGGTCAAAACCCAGTTCAACTTCCATCAGCCTGTCCTTAATGGATTTAACCTTTGACACCATGGGAACCGCCTGCCGCTCCTCCTCGGAAACCTCATTGTGATACATCCAATCGTGGAGTCCCATCTTCTGACCGTCCAGGGTGGTAAAGGGAAGGGGTCTTTTGGTAAGGTCCTCTCCCTTGCAGTAAAGATCCATGGACACGGCTGCTTCATGACCATGGGCCACGGCGGTGATGACATTCTGGGGCCCGAAGGCGGCATCTCCTCCGAAAAAAATCTTGTCAACATTGGACTGAAAGGTAAGCGTATCGACCTGGGGCCTTCCCGCATCATCAAAGATAATCCCCACCTCTTTTTCAATCCAGGGAAACGAGTTCTGCTGTCCAACCGCAAGCAGCACCTCATCACAGGGAATAAAAACAAGCTTCGAATCAGGTGCCGGACCGCCGGGAGCGTGCTCAAAATTCATCCCGGTCAACCGACCATCTTCCACCACAAATTCTTTTGGCGAAAGGTACTCCAATATGGGGATATCCTCACTTATGGCATCTTCAATCTCCCAGGCAGAGGCCTTCATCCGGTCACGGCCCCCCCGAATAACAACCTTAACCGTTTCCCCGCCAACCCTGCGGGCGGTTCTGCAGCAATCCATGGCCGTGTTACCGCCACCGATAACAAGGGTGGTGAAGCCGGTTTTTTTGATGTGTCCGTACTGCACCGATGCTAACCACTGGATGCCGATATGAATAAAAGCCCCTCCCGCCTGCCGGCCCGGCAGTTCAAGGTCACGTCCCCTGGGGGCTCCGGTGCCGATAAAAACGGCATCATAATCCTTGTCCAGAAAATCTTTCATGCTGGAGATATAGGTATTAAAATAGGTGTTGACCCCCATATTGAGAATATAGTTTACCTCTTCGTCCAGAACTTTTTTGGGCAGCCGAAAGGAAGGCACCTGGCTTCTGATAAACCCGCCGCCCGATGCCTGGTCATCATAAAGATCAATGGTATACCCCAAGAGCAAAAGATCCCTGGCCACAGTGAGAGAGGCAGGACCGCCTCCAATCAGGGCAATTTTTTTTCCGTTTTTTTTCTTGGGAATTTTCGGCAACCGGTCCCTTATATCGCCCTTATTGTCGGCACAAACCCGTTTCAACCGGCAGATGGCCACGGCCGCATCTTCCACCCGGCCTCGCCGGCAGGCCGGTTCACAGGGCCTGTCACACACCCTGCCCAGAATCCCCGGAAAAACATTTGACTCCCAGTTGACCATATAGGCATCGGCATACTTTTTTTCAGCGATGAGCCGTATGTATTCGGGAACCGGGGTATGTGCGGGACAAGCGAACTGGCAATCAATCACGCAATGAAAATATTCGGGATCTTTAATGTCTGTTGGATTCAATTCATTCTCTCCCCTTTGTATCTGTTTTCATATTCATTCTATATTTTTAACCACAATATGGGGGATTGGAAAGCCTTTTTTTTAACAAGGGCATCCACAATTCCAATAATAAGCTCCCCCTTAAGCCGATCACCTTCCGACGCTTTTGGTCAAAACCGAAAAGAAACACTTTAATTTTTATTGATTTGTGCTAATCTCCGAGTGAACAATGGGATAATTTCGGTTCAATTATTTGTTGTGATCAAAGAGAAAAGCAATGTCTTTTTTTAAAAAAGTCCTACCAGAACCGCCTTCCGCCAGACATTCACTATTTCCGTTTCATCTGCCAACAGGAGGTCTTCAGAAATTATTACGGGTTTACCCCAACGAAGTCAAGCTCCTTTTGTGGGTTACAGCGATCCCGGTGTATCAACAGATGGTCTCAAAAGGACAGCCGATTACCCGATAATCCATATTCTATGGCGCAAAAACTGCTTCCTGACAGACAAAGGGCCTGTAAATAATCTATTTTGCCTTTTTCCGCCACCGGTGTCAGGAAAACCCCTTCCTCCCATGGCATCCCAAAGGACAGGGCATTAACGGCCTGTTTTTCTGTCAACATCAGATACTCACCGATAAAAAACGGCTTGGGGTCTGCATCTGTTGCCACCCAAACCGGGGAGAACACCTCCTGGCAGGGTCCGTCCCAAACCCGGATTTCGCCATTGACTATTCTTTTTTGACCAAGGTAATTTCAACCTTGGAGGGGGTAATATTAACCACCTGGACCCTGTTGTTGGGAAGATTTATATTGCGAGGATTCATATTGTAAGAGGAAACCCCGGGCTGTGCGGATAATAACTCCATAAAAGCATTGCTGTTATTCTCATTGAGCAAACTGACATCTTTTCTCAATCCCCGGCAGGTTATGATAATTTTCTGATCAAGGGGTTGGGCCACCACAAGATTGGCCGGTATATTTTTATACCGCATGGATATCTCAATCTCCCTTTCAAAATTCTGCTGACCGGCAAGAACCAGCCACAGAACAAAAACCGCCGTAAAAATAATGGCCTTAATTTTATAGCGCCGGGTAAACCAGAATTTTATGGTTTCTTTTATGCTGTGGTGCTGCTCTTTTTGTTCAGGGGTCATCCCAGCCAAGAGTGTTGATAAGGCTTCTGGGTCCTCGATTTTTTGAATGGTTTTATTCATAAAAACAGAGATTTCCCCTCTTTCTTCAGAAACGATCAGAACGCCTGCATCACATTGTTCTGAGAGTCCCAGGGCGGCCCGATGCCTCGTTCCCCATTCCTGGGGAAGGTCTTCCCGAACAGACAGCGGCAGATAACAGGAAGTCTTTATAATTTTCCCGTTTGAAATTAAGATTCCACCGTCATGGAGGGGAGATTCTTTATTAAAAATGGAATATAAAATTTCAGGAAGGGGGTCACATTCCATGACAATACCCTTGGTGATCAAGTCAAAGACCCGTTCAGACCGTTCAAAAACAATAACCGCACCCAGTTTTTTTTTAGCAGCTGCAAAGGCCCAATTGACAAGTCCGGGGATCCAGTCGTTTGATATTGATTCCTGCCTTATCCCAAATATTTTCAGCGGATTAAACCGTTCGAGTATCTGGCGAATTTCTTTTTGAAACAAAATAATCAAAAGAATGACAAACACCTGCCATAATATCTGGAAGACCCATGTGGTCAAAAAAAGCCCCCATGCGTTGGCGATAATAAAAACACCACTCAACGCAACAATCCCGACAATGGCTTTGAAGGCTTGTGTTCCCCAGAACCAGACATAAAATTGATACGCGATGATGGTGATAAAAAGGATATCCAGCATATCCGGCAATCTGATGTTGGATAATATTGCCCATAAATTCATATTTCCCCCTCCCCAATGTATCGCCAAACATTACCATGCTTTGTTTTTCCTTGCCACTTAAAAACCGAACGTGTTACTCTCTTAACCTTCAGGGGTCACAGGACAATTTGATACCAAGTGTATAATTTTTCATGGGAGGTCACAATGGATAGACATTTTTTAATTGCTGTTTCTGAAAAAAAAAGTGCACTCTTTGGCGTCCAGTTTGTCGCAAATTTCTTTTCTGATAAAAAAAATATCAAGTCCACCTTGTTTTATTCCCTTGCCAAACCTCCGGCTGTATGGGGAAAGGAAAGAAACTTTGAAACAGACCGCCGGCAAAAAGAACAGGAAAAAAAGGCCGCAGCCATAGGGGAAAAAGCCCTTTCAGATGCCAGAAAAGAGTTTGCCAGCCTGGGATTTTCTCCTGATAATATTTTCTCAAAACTCAAAAAAAGAGAATTTTCCACAGTAGGCGAGATCATCCAGGAAGGCGAAAAAGGGAATTATGATGCAGTTGTTGTCGGGCGCAGAGGCCTGTCAATGCTGCAAGAGGCATTTGAGCAAAGTTTCAGCACGGATCTTTTCAATCAATCTTTTACATTTCCGGTCTGGCTTTGCCAGTCATCCCATTCCGATAGAAAAAATGTTCTTCTTTACCTTGACGGGTCGGAAACATCGTTTCGGATGGCCGATCACGTGGGGTTTGTTGTGGGGCTGGAAAAACAACATCGTGTGGATATTTTGATTTCCCAAGAAATGACCGATGCAAACTCCATACTGAAAAAAAGCAGGGAAATCCTGCTCGGACACGGAGTGCCCGAAGAATTGATTCGAAACCCGCTATCGTCATCAAGCGATGCTGCAAAAGAAATCCTTGATGCCGTGGATAAAGAACAATATGCCGCAGTGGCCCTGGGCCGCTCTGGAAAGGAAAAAAATCTTTTCATGCGCCTTTTCAAAGGCCCGGTCTGCTCAACACTCTTTAAGGAACTTAAGGATGCAGCCCTTTGGATTTGTTATTAAACCAAGTTTTTTTACATTAACGTAGACAGTCCCAACACACCCACAGTTTTCCATTCCCCTTTTTATGGAATTTTCGAGATTGCCCCTGCCCGAACCTGTTAATTATTGACAGACCCTTAAGTTTGGACTACGGTTTTCTATTTTAATGATAATACAAGAATCAATAATACACTATATGTGTGGGAGCCCTTATGAGCGAACTGCTGAGAACCATATTTTTTGAAAAACACCAGGCACTTTCCGGAACCCTGGTCGAATTCGGCGGATGGGAAATGCCCATTCAATATCCAGACGGCATCATCAAAGAACATATGGACTGCCGACAGCGAGCTGGTATCTTTGATGTATCCCACATGGGCAGACTTATCTTTAAAGGTCAGGACACCCTGGCCTTTTTACAGCATGTACTGACCAATAATGCCGCCGCCCTTGATCTCTTTGAAAGCCAGTATACCCTTATCCAGAATGAGGCCGGGGGCGCCATTGACGACGCCTATCTATACCGGTTTAAAACAGATGAATATCTTCTGGTGGTCAATGCCTCCAACCGGGAAAAAGATCTGGCCCATTTCCGAAGCCACCTCAAAGATTTCCCGGAAGTCACGATGGTGGATCAAACCTTTGAAACCGCCATGATCTCCCTCCAGGGACCGGCCTCAAAAACCATTATTGAAAAGATCATCACCCAGGGGAATTTGCCAGAACCGGCCAGAAACCACCTGGCCACAGTCCATATTGGATCTGCCCGGGTAGACCTTGCCCGCACCGGGTATACAGGAGAGCCCCTGGGATTTGAACTCTTTGTTGAAAACAGCCAGGCCCTCGAAATCTGGGATCGGCTTTTGAAAGAAGGGGCAGCACCCATTGGTCTCGGAGCACGGGACACCCTGCGCCTGGAAGCCGCTTTGCCCTTGTACGGCCATGAGCTGGGCTGCGACCATGAAAAAAATGAAATCCCCCTCTTTGCCTCCAAGCTGTCAAAATTTGCCGTCTCCTTTTCACCGCTGAAGAAAGCCTTTGTTGGGAAACAGGCCCTTCTAGCACAATACCAATCATTTAAAGCCATTGTGGACAGGCAGTTTGACAATATCGCAGCCCTGCCCCGGATGGTTATGCCCATCGCCGTTACGGGCAAAGGTATTGCCAGAGCGGGGTATCGGGTTTTTAAAAATGATTGCCATGTGGGGTATATCACCTCGGGCACCATGGTCCCTTTCCAGGAAGCTGCCGGCAGCGGGCTTGATTCAAAGTTTGAGGAAACACCCAAACGCAGGGCCGTGGCCCTGGCTCTTATTGACAGCAACCTGCTTGAAGGCGACATCCTGGAAATTGAAATCCGAAAAAAACGCTGTGCCGCTGTTGTGGTTCCCTATCACATGAGTTCCGAAGCCCCGCCCTTTGTCCGGGCCATTCCCCATGACCGGCTGGGACAAGCGAGCCTCCCCCCGGCCCAAAGGGATATCCCCCGCCAGGCAAAAGCCCTTGTGGAAAAGGCCCTTTCCAACCACCATTGGCGCCAGCAAGAGTGCATCAACCTTATTCCTTCGGAAATGAGCCAGTCATGGCTCTCACGGATGCTGTCCATCAGCGATCCTGTCAACCGGTATGCCGAGCACAAGGAGGTCAAGGCCTTTTCAGGAGAAAATGTATTTTACTACCAGGGAACTGCCTTTATCGAAGAGGTTGAACATCGGCTGAACCAGGAATTTCAGACCTTTCTGGGATGCGCTGCCGTTGAATCCCGTGTCATTTCAGGCCAGATGGCCAACACGGCATGCTTCAGTGCTTTGGTGGATTTTTTAAACCGGTCCAACCGAAAAAGCGAGCAGAGAAGAATTGGCAAAATCATGAACAACCACATTATCAAGGGGGGACACCTAAGTGCCCAACCCATGGGGGCCTTGCGGGACTTTGTGGCCAGAGATCCCAAGACTGAAAAACCGGCAGTGATCAATTTCCCGGTTTTAAAGGACAATCCCTATAAAATCGACATTGCGGCCTGTGAAGAGATCATCAAAAACCACCAGCCCGAGCTTGTGATCCTGGGCAAAAGTATGATCCTCCACAAGGAGCCGGTGGCCCAAATCCGGCAATTGGTAGATGCCTATGCCCCTTCATGTGTGGTCATGTATGATATGGCCCATGTACTGGGTCTTTATGGCCCCCATTTCCAGGAACCCCTCAAGGAGGGTGCCCACCTTGTCACCGGCTCCACCCACAAGACCTTTTTCGGTACCCAGCGGGGGGTGATTGCCTCCAATTTCACCCAGGAAGATCCCCAATATGACCTGTGGGAAGCCATTAAACGGCGAACCTTTCCCGGCAGTGTCAGCAACCATCACCTGGGCACCATGACCGGTCTCCTATTTTCCGCCTATGAGATGAACCATTTTAAGGAAGAGTATCAGCGACAGGTGATCCTCAATGCCAAAGCCTTTGCACTTGCCCTTAAAGAGGAAGGCATGGATGTGGCAGGAGACCCTGATATTTCCTATACCGAAACCCACCAGGTCATCCTCAATGTGGGATATGGCAAAGGGGCTGTGATTGCAAAGGAGCTGGAAGCAAACAACATCATAGTAAATTACCAGGCAACGCCTGTGGAAGAAGGATTTACCGCTTCCGGCGCCCTTCGCATGGGGGTTTCAGAAATGACCCGGTTTGGCATGCGAGAAGCCGATTTCAAAGGGCTTGCAGCCCTCATGGCAGACCTGATCCACCGACAGATCCCCGTGAAAGAAAAGGTGCAGGGTTTCAGGAAAAACTTTTTGGAGATGCAGTATTGTTTTAAGCCTGAAGATTTAGACATGGTATCCACAGCAATATTTGACGGATTCCAATAAGGGAGAGGAGATATCCTTTCCCCTCCCGATTCAGGGGATCGTTTTTACTTTTAAGGGAGCTGTTTTTTTGAAGAAAAAAAAATTTTCAATCTCACGGAGTGTTACCGGAAGAATCGCCTGGATTGTCAATAAAATCAATTTTGTCAACATGGCCGAGAAAATCGCCCTGTCCGATTCCGGACGAGATCTGGCAGCTCATTTTTCCAAGCTTCCGGAAAGCTGGACAGGGGCGCAAAAAATCAGTTCCCTTGCCCTTGAACTCACCCTGGCCCAGCTCAAAAGCAAAGGGGAGGAACCGGACAGGAACGAAATAGCAGCGCTGATCGAAGAAATTGAAATCCGGTATGACCGACAGATACATATTAACGCCGCCACTTCCCTCTCTCTTTTGTTTAATCAGGTTTTTGAACAACAAAACAAAGCCCTGCCCTTTACCTCCATGGACGGCAGAGATCTTGCCCACCTAGATAAACTCAAGGAATACAAGAAAAAAGGGTTTGGGGTTGTTTATCTGATCAATCATTCCTCCCATTTGGATGAATTTCTTTTGATTATTTTATGGCAGCACCTGGGCCTTGGGTTGCCGGTATTTGCGGCAGGGCAAAACATGATGGCCATAAAAAGCATTGCATCAATTCTAATGGCCGGGTCCTATGTTGTCCTTCGCCATGGTGCTAACAAATACCAGATGACGGCCCTGTATAACTATTGCCGGGCCATCAGTATGACAGGAGAACAACAGGGCATCTTTCTCGAAGCCTGGAGAGGGGGGGCAAGAACCCGGGACGGAAGCCTGAGATATCCCAAACGACTGATCACCTTGCAGGGTGCCATTGATATTGACACAGCACTTGAAACCGATATTGTGATTCAACCCATTGCCTTGTCATTTACCGCGGTACCCGAAGACCTGCCCATGTGCTCACGGAAAAGCCAGGTGAGCTGGGTCAGGGGCCTGGGAGCGTTCAAAACCCTTCTCAGAATCCCCTTCAGCCCAAAATCCTTTTTATGGAAATCTGCAAAAAATCTCTATGGCCGTGCCTATGTAACGGCACCAGAGCCCTTTCTTCTCAGCGAACTAAAAGAACGACACAAACAAGACAAAAGCGGAATCCAGTTAGACGAATTTGTGGCACTCTCCGCCATAAACGCGATTGCCCGATCAAAGAAAATAATGGCCAGCCAACTCACGGCTCTGGGCCTGCTAAAGGCAAGAAGAAAGGGCCGGATGGATATGATCGAATCGGTTACCAATGAAATGAATGCAATACGAGACTATCATTTGCAAACATTTGGGGTACCCCCGGACTTTGAAGATTTCATATTAAAAAATTCCGTAAAGAATATTGTTGTCGACGGCCTTGGCGTGCTTGTCAGAAGAAAGATCATTAAACGCTGGCGAAAGGATAAAAACGGTCTCCCTGTTGTCAGGGATGAAGCAGGACTCTCCTATTATGCAACCCATGCCGACAGAAGACTGTATTCTCCCACAGCGGATCAGAATATTGTGGTGGTGGGAGCAGGCAACTGGGGATTTGCCATAGCATCGCTCATCGGCAATAGAATTTTAGAGGATAAACGATACGACAATGCCAGCCTGACAATCTTTGACCCCTGTGTCGAAGTTGCCAGGCAAATGGGCCGGGATCGGAATGGAAAAGGCCGATTCGCTGAAAAACTTTTGCCCAAAAACATATTTGTCACCAGTGATTTTTCAAGCGCCTTCAGAAAAGCAAGTGATATTATCATTGCCTCCAAACCATCTGACTTTAAAGAACAATTCAAAAAAATACTGGGCGTGTCTGAACAACCCTTTAAAGCAATGATCGCAACACGGGGATTTATACCGGATACAAATACCATTCCCTACCTGACCGCCCTTGACCTGCTAAAGGAATCTCGCAGAACAGAGATTACCCTTTACACCCTGACCAGCCCTTTTAATCCCGAAGACCTGGTTGAGACTCAATTAATAAAAGGGATTATCTCAGGAACAGATGACGGCACAGACCCATTGGCAGACTTGTTTGACACCCCTTTTGTGTCGCCCTTTATTTTACAGGATCCCATCGGTGTTCAGACCGCTGATATCCTGGCCAGAATCTATGCCATATGGTTAAATTACGTCCACAGTGCAGGCCTTGTTTCCACCAGCACCCAAACAGGATATCTCGTTGCCCAGATTGCGGATGAAGCCTGCGCCCTTGCCATTAATTTAGGCGGTCGCACCCAGACCTTTGAAGCAGGGAACCTCCCCTGGACGGCAACTTTTACAGCTCTTTGCCTTGAAGGTATCTGGCGAGATTTTGGTCAACGAGTGGGAAAGGGGGTTAAACGAGGCCGGGCCCCCCATAAAATGTTTTCAAAAATCCAAAAACAATATGAAAATGAGGGCATACACCTGCAATCTCTGCTGGATATGGAATCTGCCTTAAATTGCGCCGGACAATATTCCCTTAGCATGCCGGTTCTGGAAAAAGCTGTTGAAACCTTCAGGGATAAAAAGGATTAATCCACCGACTTGCAATCGTTGGGATACTGGTAAAAATGGATATCGCTTATTCAAGAACCATTATCTTTTGTACCCAATCCCTTGACAAAATTCCCCAAATCGCAATACAACCAATGGGCGTAAGGGTGAATCACTGTGCACAATTAAACTAAAACATTTAAACGAAAAGGGTTTACGCATGAAAAGTGTTATTGGCGGCTTGATAGCAATTATCCTTGGGATTTTCTTTTTCACACTATTCTTCCCAGCATTTTTAGACTTTTTAGCAGGTATAATCCCCCTATCCCTTATCATAGGTGGCGGCCTGGCCCTTTATCTTAAACATGGAGAAACAGCAACAGACACCTGGGACAAGAACAATATTACAAAGGGTCCTTCTCCCACAGCGCCCCCCCAAACATCACCAACAGCGACCAAGCCTGTTGCAACTGAACCTGTTGAGACCGAACCCGTTGAGACCGAACCCGTTGAGACCGAACCCGTTGAGACCGAACCCGTTGAGACCGAACCCGTTGAGACCGAACCCGTTGAGACCCAACCTGTTGAGACCGAACCCGTTGAGACCGAACCCGTTGAGACCGAACCCGTTGAGACCGAGCTTGTTGAGACCGAGCTTGTTGAGACCGAACCCGTTGAGACCCAACCTGTTGAGACCGAACCTGGTCCCCAATTATTTGGCAATACAGACTCACTTGTTTTTCACATGCCTGATTGTCGATATTCAACGAACAAACACTGTACTGCTATTTTCAATACCAGCGAAGACGCTATCCAGGAAGGATATAAGCCATGCGGGGTATGTAAGCCTTAACAACAACATATGAGTCTCAATGGAATCCCCCCTCCTTGTTCCAATGACACGCCATAATTTTATGATTTATTTTCATTGATTTTTCAGGTTTTGACTGGTACCCCTGCCCCATGAAAATATTTTTAGGCATATCATCCTTTCAAATACTGGCCATGTTCAGGCGAGGCCTTTTTTACAGTTACCTGACCATCTACCTGCGGCATTTCCTAGGCCTTTCCGTCACCACCACCACTTTGTTCGCCACCTTTCCCATGATTGTCAATGTATTGTCCCAACGCTATCTATGGGGTGTGCTTTCAGACAAATACCAAAAACGGAGATCCCTGATCGTCTGGGGAGAGATTCTGGCGGGGCTGGGCACCATTTTCCTTTGGTATTGCCATAGGATCCCGGCGGGAAAAACCGAGGCCGGCTGGGTGGTAATCCTGGGACTTTCCATCATTGAAATTTTCTGGTCCATGTCCAATATCGGGTGGAGTGCACTGATCTCCGACATTTATGCACAAGGAAACCGAAGCGCTGTGATGGGAAAACTGGAAAGCCTGGGAGGGGTTGGCAGGGTGATGGGCGTTCTTGCGGGAGGTCTCCTATACGACCGGATGGGAACGGCCTTTGCGGGATGGGGATTTTACCATGGCATCCTGTTCTGGATATCTGGAATCATCATGTTTGTGTCCATTTTCCCCATGTTTCTGGTACCCGAGGGCGGTATTGACAAAACACCTCAAAAAAATATAGAGTTCCCTATAAAAGATCAGATAAAGGATCAGGATAATTTTGTTCCCCCCGCCTTTTTTGTCTTTATCGCAGCCATGACACTGATCCATTTTGGAAGGAACTCCGTGGCCGTTACCATGCCCCAATATCTGTCTCTGCCCACGGGCCTTAACCTGTCCGCCATTACCCTGAGCCATGTGGTCAATATCCGGTCCCTGGGGATTATCATCACCGGCCTTTTCGTGGGCATCCTGTGTAAAAAGTTTGGAGAACGGCACCTTTTGGCCTTTTCTTCTTTTGCCGCAGCCCTGTCCCTTCTTATCCTGGGAATTTCAACCTCCCTTTATTGGATTTGCCTCAGTTCCTTTTTAATGGGATTTTCCGACGTCATTATCATTGCCGCCTCCTATGAACTGGCTGCCGCCTATATCCCGGCCCAAAAAAGGGGGCGGTTATTTGCCATCTTTAATGCCACTTTTTTCTTAAGCTGGGGCATGGCAGGGACCCTTATTGCAGGACCTATCACCGACGGTCTCATCTACCTTGGAAAATTAGAAACCTATGCCTATATGGCATCTTTTAATGCCTCGGCCCTCATCACCCTGTCAGGTGTTGTGGTCTTGTTTGCCCTTTTTCATATTGAAAAAAACCAAGGGAAAAAAGATTAGGTGAAAATGGATACGGTGAACGTATCCGCCACTATTACCCTTGTTTTCCCGTTATCCGGGTGATCGAAACTTTTATCAGGGCTGTCTTGTCCATGCTCTCTTTTGGGAACTCAAAACTCCTGTTGGAATACTGGGCCATGATCACGCTAAGGCCATGGGCTTTTTGTGTGATATCCTCTACAAAAACAGCTTCCCCTTCACCAATGACACTTTTAAACGCCATTCCCCACTCGCAGGCGTCTTTATTTTTCACAAGTTTTGTCACTTCATCAAACTCAAAGCAGACCTGGGGATTTTTTTTAAGCACTTCTATTTTCCGGCCTGCCAGGGCGGAATGAAAATAAATATGGGACCCGTCGTATCCAAAACTCATGGGAATCACATAGGGTTTATCTCCATCCACCATTGCCAGCCTGCAGACCCGGGATTGTTTGATAACCTCTTCAATTAAAGCCATATCTTGTATTTCTTTTTCTTTTCGCCTCATGGAATTGCTCCCTTAAACAGGTTAAATTCTGATTGAGATAACCCACTGACTCCCAGGGGACGCTCTATTGCATCATGACAATCCGATCCACCGGTCACAACGAGATTGTATTTTTTTGCCCAGGATTTAAGGAGGTCCTGGTGTTCTTGCGTATGCCCGGGGTAATATACCTCAAGCCCCTTAATACCGGCTTCAATAAACTCGGGTAAAATTTTTTCAACCACCTCAATGGGGGGCAGCACCTCTTTATAATGCCCTTTCCCGGGAAAAGAACCTGCGGCAGGATGGGCCAGAACCGCAACAACAGGAAGTCGTTGAATAATGGCAGCTCCCTGGGAGAGTTCTATGCCCGAGGGCAGGTAGGCGGGACTATCGTTGCCGATCACCTGGTTGATGATTTCCTTGTCCCCAAGGCCCAGTTTTTCCGCCAGGGCCAATGCAAAATGCCGCCGGGTGGCATTTGGGCTGTAATCGGCAATATCCTGGACGAGAAGATCCCGTTTCAACAGTGGAGACCCCCCTTTTGGACCAAATACCCGGTTGATCTGCGCCACCCGATCCCTGACCAGGCCCTCGCCCCTGCCCTGGGCCAGAATGGATTCAAACGCCTGGACAAAGCTGTCATCTGACAGTCTCTCCCGGGAAAAATAACACAGCATATGAAGGGATCCCGTGAAATAGGGGCGTTTAAACCGGATGGAAACCTCCACACCGGGGATTATCTCAATTTGGCTGTCATCTCCAGCCCTAAGGGCCTTTGTGAGGCCGTTGAGGGTATCATGGTCTGTGATACCCAGGGCCTTTAATCCCAGAGCTCTGGCCTGTTTTACCAATTTTTCCGGCGGAAAATCACCGTCGGAGGCGGTGGTGTGGTTGTGTAAATCTGCAAATATTTTTGAACCCATGGATATTTTCTCCCCCCTGGTCTGAAATTTATTTGTCATGCACCTGTTTTTATACAGCTTCTCCATATAAAAGGAAAAAGGTTTTTAATTATTATTTTTTTAAGATATCATTTGATTTTTATTTATTAAATGTTAGAAGAAAATAGCTCTTTTTTTTTTTGAAAATAACAATCCATCAAATAATACGGATAATGACATGGATATCTTGAACACTCTTGGAAAAATCAACTCACCTGAAGAAGCACTCAATGTTTTTAAACAAAAAATGGATGATACCCATCTGGCCCGGATATCAAAAATTGAACACCCGGAAATACTCATACGGATTGCCAATGCTATTTTTCTTTGCAACCCGGACAAGGTTTTTATCAATACCGGTTCCTCTGAAGATCAAACCTTCATAAAAAACCTGGCCATTGAGAAAGGAGAGGAAGCCCCCCTTGCCATGGCAAACCATACCATCCACTTTGATTTGGCGGGTGAACAGGGCAGGATCGTGGACCGGACCTTCTACATTACCAACCCCGGGGACCATATTTCTTCCCTTGCCAAGCGCATGGACCGAAAAAAAGCCCTGGATGATATTGGGGCAAGCCTGACCAACATCATGGAAGGCATGACCATGATTGTGGGATTTTATATGCGGGGACCTGTGGGATCACCTGTTTCCAATCCCGCCCTTGAAATCACCAGTTCCACTTACGTAAGCCATAGTGCAGAACTGCTTTACCGCAACGCCTATAATAATTTTCACAAAGAAGTGATCCGCCAGGGCCATTTTTTCACCAACCTCCATTCCGAAGGGAAAAACAGAACCCAGGATCTTCCCGATGCCAGGGTTTTTATGGATAGAAAATTTCAGACCACCTATAGTTATAACTGCACCTATGCCGGCAACACCCTGCTGCTGAAAAAAGGAAATCATCGATTTGCCGTGGACAAGGCGGTCTACACAAACCGCGGGAAAGAATTATCCGAGCATATGTTTATTACCGGTATACCCGGCCCTGGGAATCGGGTGACCTGGTGTGCCGGTGCTGCTCCCAGCGGATGCGGCAAAACCACAACTGCCATGGCCGGCAGCGTATTTGTCGGTGATGACCTGGCCCAAATGTGGATTGCCGATGACGGCAGTATCCGGTCCGTCAACCCGGAAAACGGAATCTTCGGAATTGTGGAGGATGTAAACCAGGAAGGGGACCCATTGCTCATGAAGGTTTTAAGGCATGAAGGGCATGAAGTCATCTGGACCAACGTCCTCATAGATGACAACAAGGTTCCCCACTGGGTGGGCAACAATGAGCCCTCTCCTGCAAAGGGCATTAATTTCCAGGGGGAATGGCAAAAAGGCAAAACAGATGAAGCCGGCTCCCCTATTCCCATGTCCCATCCCAATTCCCGCTGCACCCTGGCCTCAAGCTCCCTTGACAACTATTCCCCGGAAGCCCAGAATCCTGAAGGGGTTCTGACCCGGGTTTTTACCTATTCCGGCAGAGATGCCGACACCATGCCCCCGGTGTGGGTGGCACCAGATTCCAGCAACGGCGTGGTCATTGGTGCCTGTATTGTATCGGCGGCAACTGCCACAGAAGTGGGTGCCTCCGGGGTAAAACGAGCTCCCTGGGCAAATGCCCCTTTTATTCCCGGGGCTCTAGGTGATTACATGGATGCCCAATTCAAATTTTTTGGAAACCCCGCCATCCAGGAAGCCAACCAGCCTGTCATGGCCGGGCTCAACTATTTTTTAACGGAAAAAGCCCGGGGAGGCACCACCAACAAACTTCTGGGTGAAAAAAAAGATGTCAAGGTCTGGCTTGCCTGGCTTGAACGGTATGCCCACGCTGAAGTAGAATTTATAGGCACCCCCATCGGGAATCTGCCGAAATACGAAGATTTACAAAAATTATTTAAAGAAATTATTAACAAGGACTACCCGCGCTCTCTTTATGACAAACAATTTTCCCTCTATATCGACAACATTATCAACCGTATCGAACTGCAGGAAACTGCCTATGCCAAAGATGAGGAAATTCCCCAGGAATTATTTGAGATTCTATCCTCTCAAAAGCAGAACTTGATCGAATTAAAAGCACAAAAGGGAGCCATTGTAACCCCGGATAATCTGCCGGGATAGAGGGCAAAAACGAGACGATTTCACATCAGATAAGGGGGCATCATGGGTCAAAAAGAACAGGGGAACCAAAGGACTCGGATAACCAGGGTAGACCTGTACCATGTAAGAATCCCCCTTGATCGTCCCTTTTATCCCAGCTGGATTCCGGGATATCCTGCCACGGACAACCGGTTTGACCTGATCCGCATCACCACCCAAGGCGGGATCGAAGGATATAGTGCCGCCCCTGCCATCGCCTCGGAAAGACAAGGGCTTGGCAATCTGATTGCCCCCTATCTTCTGGGCCATGATGCCACGGACATTGATCTCATGCTCCAGCGCCTCCGGGAGGTTTCCTATCTGGGAGTCCGGGCCAACTGGATTGAACCGGCTTTCTGGGATATCAAAGGAAAACTTGCCAACAAGCCGGTGTATGAACTTTTGGGCGGCCGAAGGGAGCCTGTGGAACTTTATGCCTCCACAGGGGAAATCAAGGATGCAGATTCCAGGATTTTTGAAGCCAGGGCACGCTTTGCCGAAGGGTTTAAAACCATCAAGATCCGGGTCCATGCCTTTGATGTGCAGACCGATATCGACCATGTGAGGGCAGTTGTGGATGCGGTGGGGGACAAAATGACCATTGGGGTGGATGCCAATCAAGCCTGGCGGGTGACCATCATCAATGATGCCCCCCTGTGGGACCTTGACCGGGCCAAATATTTTGCAGATGCCTGTGCCGAGATGAAGATTGCCTGGCTGGAAGAACCCCTTCCCATGGATGATTATGACGCGCTTTGCGCCATCACCCGCTACAGCCGTATCCCCGTTACCGGCGGAGAAATCCACACCAATGGCAAGGCAGAACTTAAAATGATGGTGGAAAAAAAATGTTATGATATTTTCCAGCCCGATGCCATCATGACCGGCGGCATTGCCCATGCCCTTGAAGTGGCGGCCCATTGCAAACGATTTGGGCTAAAATTCACCCCCCACACCTGGACCAACGGCATCGGGTTTGCCGTAAATCTCCAGGTGCTTCTGGCCAGCGGTTTCAACGGAATAAAGCCCCTGGAATATCCCATCAATCCCCCTTCCTGGACCGTTCAAAAAAGAGACGGCATCTTAAAAAAACCCTTCCTGCATGAAAACGGGATACTAACACCCTCCTTTGCTCCAGGATTAGGGTTTGACATCGACAATGACAAACTCAAACGCTATGGCACCCACTTTTTCAGCATGAACAAAAGAAAACTCATGTTTTATACCATACGGGACAAGGGCCTTTTGACAGCGCTTCGGCTCAACTCAAACAAGAAAAAATACGGGGTGGATGCCAAGGTCAAACGGATCATCAATCAATAATCGCCAGAAGTGACACCTCAAAAATAAGGGTTTGCCCGGGCTTGATGGATTCCCCGGCCCCCTGATCCCCATAGGCAAGATCGGCAGGAACATACAGCTCCCATTTTGAGCCTGTGGGCATGCGTTGCAACGCCTCACTCCACCCTTTGATGACACCATTCACCTGGAAAACCGCGGGCTTGCCCCGAAGATAGGAGGAATCAAAAATAGTCCCGTCCAGGAGACTGCCACGGTAGTTGCATTCCACGGTATCGTCGGGACCGGGTATGGCACCCTCCCCTTTTTCCAGAATCTTATATTGAAGGCCCGAAGACAGGGTGACAACCCCCTCCTTTAGCTTGTTGCCTTCAAGAAAGATTGCCCCTTCTGCCCGACTGGCTTGAGCCGCCTTTTCCATCTTTTCGGTCTGTTTTTGCCTGGCAATCCGCTGGTAAGTCAGAAGCATCTGACGAAGCTGCTCTTCATCCATCTTGGGGTCACCAGCACGGTTATCGGTTACCCCCTTTATAAAGGATTCCAGATCCAGATCCATGTAGCGGTTCACATTCTCAAATATGTCATACCCCAGTGCATAGGAAATCTGACGGGCCAGATCTGCTGATTCCATAACCGTAATCTCTCGTGTTTCCTTTTTTAGCACCGCCGTATTTTTTTCCCCGGCAGTGGCAAGTGTACTAAAAAAAAGTATCCCCACAAGCCCTGCCAGTATCATTGCTCTTTTCATTCTTGTTCTCCTTGATCGCAATCTTGCATAATATCGAGTATAAATTTCATCGTAAAAACGGTAGCAAAATTGGAACCGCTTTACAATATTTAACTTCCCATATCCAAGGCTAAAAATCATCCCCATTGCTCTGGAAAAAGATACCTGAACAAATGCTTCTTTTCTCCTTGATTTTATAGACTAATCTGATTAAGATTAGATTTTTTTTAGATAATAGTTCAATTTTTTAAATGCCATACAATGTAACCTAATATTATTACAGCACTAGGCTCTTTCATATGGATTTATAGAACAGGAGGAAGGAATGGCAAAAATTGTATATCGTGAAGAAATGGCCCAAGGGACCATCATTCTCAACGAGATAGAAGCACCACGAATATCCCGCAAAGCCAAGCCCGGCCAGTTTGTGATACTCCAGGCAAAAGAAACCGGGGAGCGGATCCCTTTAACTATGGCAGATACAGACCCTGAAAAAGGAACCATTACCATCATCTATATGGTGGTCGGCAAATCCACGGCCGTGTTCAAGGAGCTTGCGGTGGGAGATGAATATTATGCCCTCATCGGCCCACTAGGGGCCCCCACCCATGTTGAAAATATGGGGAAAGTTATCTGTGTGGGCGGCGGCACCGGCATTGCTGTGCTCCATCCCATCACCCGTGCCCTGAAGGAAGCCGGCAATGAGGTCACCACCATCCTGGGCTCCAGAAGCTATGATCTTCTGATCATGGAAGAAAAAATGAGAGCCGCCTCGGATCACTTCCACATCTGCACCGATGACGGTTCCAAGGGCCACCACGGATTTGTCACCGATGTATTGAAAGAGGCCCTTGCAAAGGACGATATTGCCATGGTGGTTGCCATCGGCCCCATTCCCATGATGAAATTTTGCAGCCTCATCACCAAGGAAGCGGGGGTCAAAACCCTTGTGAGTCTCAACCCCATCATGGTGGATGGCACCGGTATGTGCGGCTGCTGCCGGGTGACCGTCGGGGGAGAAACCAAATTTGCCTGTGTTGACGGACCGGAATTTGATGCCCACAAGGTGGATTTTGATGAACTGGCCAAACGTCTGGCTTCCTACCTGGATGATGAAAAATCAAGCATGGATGCCTACAACAATTGCAAAGTACAATAAAAGCACCGGAGACGGTTGTATATAGGGAGGAATAAATGTCAGAAAAAAAACCAAAAAAAGACGCGGTTCCCCGGGCAAAAATGCCCGAACAGGACCCGGATGTCCGGCGCAGAAATTTCATAGAAGTCCCCCTGGGACTCACCCCGGAGATGGCCATAAAAGAAGCCAAACGCTGCCTTCAATGTAAAAAACCAGCCTGTGTTGAAGGGTGCCCGGTATCCGTTACTATACCCGAATTCATCCATTTAATTGCCGAAGGTGATTTTTCCGGTGCCGCCAATAAATTATGGGAACGCAACGCCCTGCCCGCTGTTTGCGGCCGGGTCTGCCCCCAGGAAGAACAATGCGAAGGCCGCTGCATCCTGGGCAAAAAAGGCCAGCCCGTTGCCATTGGATATCTTGAAAGATTTGCCGCAGATTATGAACGCAAAAACGGGACCGGCAATGTGCCTGCGGTAAAGGAAAAAACCGGCAAAAAAGTAGCTGTCATCGGTTCCGGGCCCTCGGGTCTCACCGTTGCAGGAGACCTTTTGCTCAAGGGTCATGAGGTTTCTATTTTTGAAGCATTCCACAAACCCGGTGGTGTTCTGGTGTATGGAATCCCGGAGTTTCGGCTCCCCAAGGAAATTGTGGCATCGGAAGTGGCCACCCTGGAAAAAATGGGTGCCGATATCCAGTGTAATACCGTTGTCGGGGCTTCGGTCACCATTGATGAACTGTTTGAAGAAGGCTATGATGCAGCCTATATCGGTGTGGGGGCGGGCCTGCCAAGGTTCATGAATCTGCCCGGTGAAAACCTGATTGGTATTTATTCGGCCAACGAGTATTTAACCCGAACCAACCTGATGAAGGGATATCTTTTCCCCAAATATGACACCCCCATTGCCCGGGGCAAAAATGTCGTGGTTCTAGGCGCTGGAAATGTGGCCATGGATTCGGCCAGAACCGCCATGCGCCTGGGCGCAGACTCGGTCAAAATTGTTTACAGACGCTCCCGAGATGAAATGCCGGCCAGGGAAGAAGAACTCCACCATGCCGAACAGGAACAAATTGAATTTGTTCTTCTGACCAATCCCACCCAGTTCTTTGGAGACGAAAACGGACGCCTTACGGGCATGGAATGCCTGAAAATGGAACTGGGAGAACCGGATGATTCCGGCAGAAGAAGGCCTATTCCCATTAAAGGGTCTGAGTACAAATTCGACTGTGATCTGGTGGTGGTCTCGGTGGGCTCCAATGCCAACCCGCTACTGACAAACTCCACCCCGAATCTGAACCTGAACCGATGGGGCAATATTGAGGCGGACCCTCTTACCGGGAAAACCTCCAAACCAGGGGTCTGGGCAGGAGGTGATATTGTCACCGGAGCTGCCACGGTTATCCTTGCCATGGGTGCTGGCCGTGCGGTTGCCAACTCCATGCATGATTACCTGACCATAGGTTGGTAATCTAAAAAAAGTTTGGTAAAAAACAGTAATGGGGGCAATGGTATCCTAAAGATATCATTGCCCCTGTTTTTTTTGGGTATACCCATGCAGATAAAGGTGACCAAAACAGCATTTCTTTTAATCAAAAACTATTGACACACGGTATTCCATGTGAAAGATTAATTCAAACTTAAGTGTTGCATTACTTTGGATCATTTTCGACTGAACCATGAGATCTTTTTTGCCACTTCTTATTGAAATTTGAGGTTATGGACAGACTAAGCCAGGCACTTGATAAAAATGTCAAAATAATGAAGTCCAGGGTAAGCAATCATGCCATACTTGGGGTTATTATTGCTTTTGTTGCGATTATCATGGCCACCCTGCTTTCCAGCTATTTTCAATATGGTGAGATCACTTTTATTACGATTCTGGAATCACAGAAAAACAATGTAACGCTCTGGTTCATGGATGCCATGCCCTTTGTCTTTGCCTTCTGGGGTCAATATACAAGTTCCATCATGGCCTATGAAGCCAGCACCATGATCATAGACCAGACCGCAGATTTAAGAGACCTGACCGTGGCCCTGGAATACAAGGCGGCACATGACGCCACCCACGATACGGTAACAGATCTGCCCAACCGAATACTCCTGCTGGACCGCCTTGAACAGGCCATCCAGGCCGCCAGACGCCAGAAGTCTGTCCTGGGGCTTTTTATCCTTGATATTGATAATTTTAAAGAGATCAAGGACACCCTTGGGCATTTCAGCAGCGACCGGCTTTTAAAACAGATCGTTACCAGGCTACAGGGTGTCGTAAGAAAGTCAGACACCCTTGCCAGAATGGGCGGTGACGAATTCGCCATCCTGCTACCCATGGTAAAAAATAAAGAAGATATCATCCGCGTCATTGAAAAAATCCAAAACACATTCATAGAGCCCTTTTCCATTGAGGACCTGGGACTTGAAGTCCAGGCCTGCATCGGCATTGCCATGTTTCCACAGCACGGCAAAGAAGTGGATACCATTATTCAGCGGGCCAATGTGGCACTCTGTGCGGCAAAACAGGATATTAAAAAATACACCATCTATTCCAACAGCCTGGACAAACACAATCCCCACCGCCTCACCATGATGGGGGAACTACGGCAGGCCATTGAAAACGATGAACTGATTCTCCATTACCAACCCAAAATCAATATACAGACACGCAGCATCATCGGCGTTGAAGCCCTGGTTCGCTGGCAGCATCCTGAACACGGATTCATGCCCCCGGATGAGTTTATCCCCATGGCCGAACGGACCGGGCTTATCAAGCCGCTTTCCATCTGGGTGTTAAACCATGCCCTGAGCCAGGGTGAAAAATGGCACAAACAAAATCTTAAACTAAGCATTGCCATAAACCTTAGCCCCACAACCTTTCTGGACACGGAATTGCCCAATCTCATCATCGGAATGCTTTCACTTTATGATATTCCGCCGGATTTTGTTACCCTTGAAATTACGGAAGGATCCATGATAAAAGATCCGGACCTGGCAATGGAAATTTTGGAAAGGCTTACGAGAAAAGGGATCAAAATATCAATAGATGATTTTGGTACAGGTTACTCTTCCCTGGTGTATCTAAAAAAAATGCCGGCAAGTGAGGTTAAAATTGACAAGTCATTTGTCACGGACATGCTGAAAAATGAGAATGATGCCGTCATCGTCAAATCCATCATCGACCTGGGTCATAATTTAGGCCTCAAGGTAGTGGCAGAGGGAGTGGAGGACAAAGCAACTGCGGATTATCTGAAAACACTTGGATGCGACTTGATCCAGGGCTATTATTTCAGCAAACCATTGAGCAATGATGATTTTTTAAACTGGCTGCCCAAGAAACAGGAAAAAGAGCTGCTGCGATCCAGTAAAATTAGCACTGGCAGCCGCCTTATCGGGCAAAATTAGCATCTGTTATTCCATTTAAAATTGTTCCGTTTAAAAACCGAAGGGTTGACAGAAGATATATCTGTAACGATTCAAACAGCTCGTCGATCTCCACATATTCATCTGTCTGGTGGGGCATATGCCGGGGCCCGGGTCCATTGACCAGGGAGGGAATCCCCTTTAAATCCCTTAAAAAAGTTCCGTCCGTGGCGCCGGGAACACCGTTGTAAACAGGGTCCTTGCCAGTGATATCCTTGTAAGCCCCTGCCGCAGCCCTGACAATGGGTTCATCTTTTTCCATGCTGACCACAGGTTTATCTGCAATGAACTCGATCTGAGCACAAAAATCAGGATCATCCTGTGCCAGCTGGTCGAGGATTTCCTGCAATTGCTGCCGTATCTTTTCATGATCCTGACAGGGGGTGGTCCGGATGTCCAGATATGCCATGGACTCCGACGGCATGACATTCAATTGGATCGGCTCTCCCGGCGGTGGTGTCTGCACCACCGTAAAGGTGATCGATGGCCATCCTAGAAACTCGTCCTTGCCGCATCGCTTGATTTCCGATCCTTCAAAGGCATCAAAGGCCAGAATAATCCGTGCCAATCGAACACTGGTATTAATTCCGGTCAAGGGCATGGCGCCGTGGGCCATTTTCCCTTTCACCCTGACAATGGCCCGCAAAGCTCCTTTCATACTGATACATAGCTGATTTTCTTCCGGTTCCGATACCAGGCAGGCATCCACATCATCTGCGTGTCCTTGGCGGATATAGTCCTGGATTCCGATCATAAATGCCTCTTCATCGCAGACGATTCCCAAACGCATTTTTCCCTTGAAATCAACCTTGGATTTCATCATGGCCTTGACGGTCAATAAATTAACGGCAAGACCTGCCTTCATATCGCAGGCTCCCCTGCCGTAGATTTTCCCCTCTTCAATTTCCCCGCCAAAAGGATCATGCTGCCACAGATCCCGGTTACCCTCGGACACCACATCTGTGTGCCCCTCAAACATCAGGCAGGGGCCGGGCTTGCCCGAATCAACGGTCAAAATAATATTCTCCCTGCCCGGAACCACCTCTTCAATCAGGGGGTCGACACCAAGTTCCCTGGAAATCCACTCCTTAATAAACCGGACAACCCCGGCCTCAGTATTCCCGATTTCAGGACGAATCACCGAATCTATCCGGATTAAATCCTGGGTCAAACCAATTAATTCGTCCCTGTCAATAAAGCTGAGCAGCCTGCTTTCCGTCTCTGTGATCATGGGCCTTTCCTTTAGTTTAATTTTATTGAAGGGTTTGAACCAATGCCGTCAATGCTGTTTTTACTTGCCCACAAGATTTGCCATCCACATGGTGATGGGGGGATAAAAGGTAATGATCAAAAGATCCACAATGAGTATCCCTAAAAAGGGAAGAACACGCCTGCTGATAGCGCCGATACTGTCCTTGGATATGGAGCAGGAAACAATCAGGCAGATACCCATGGGCGGGGTCAGCATGCCGATGGCAAGGTTGGTCACCACAATAACACCCAACTGAATGATGTCAATGCCAAGAGATGGCACCATGGCCGTTATCATGGGTACAAGCAAAATCAAGGCGGCCGTTGTTTCAATGAAGGTGCCTGCGATAAGTAATATAACATTGATGAGCAGCAGCAGGACCACAGGATTGTCCGTCAGCCCCAGCAAGTTGCCTGCCAGCTGGGCCGGAATATCTTCGATGGCGGCAATCCAGCTGAACACAGAGGCCGTGGAAATGATAAACATCACAATGGCAGAGGTGATGGCACCGTTGATAAACAGGGGAACCAACTCTCGTACGCTGATTTTTCGGTACACAAACATACCCACAACCAGGGCATAGACCACCGCAATGGCAGCAGATTCCGTTGCCGTAAAGATACCAAACAAAATGCCCCCCAGAATAATAATCGGTGCGCCCAGTGCCAGAAGTGAGCGTTTAAAGGTTCTCCAGGTTTCTTCCAGGGAGAAAGATGTGGTGGAAGAATATCCATTTTTCCAGGAAATAAAGGTGGCCACACAGATGAGGGAAAGGCCGATGAGAATACCCGGCAAAATTCCAGCGGCAAAGAGCCGACCAATGGAGGCCCCTGTCAAAAAGCCGAAGATAATCATGGGGATGGACGGAGGAATGATCACACCGATGGATCCTCCAGATGCCTGGACAGCAGCCGCAAAGTCAGAGTCGTAACCCGATTTTTTCATGGCAGGGATTAAAATGGCCCCCACGGCAGCAGCATCGGCAGCAGCCGATCCTGAAATACCGGCAAAAAACATGGCCGACACAATGGTCACCGCTGCAAGCCCCCCGGGAAGCCAGCCCACAAGGGCATTGGCAAAATCGATTATCCGGCGGCTGATGCCGCCGGCTTCCATGATGGTACCGGTGAACATGAACAAAGGAACCGCCATGAGGTGAAAGGAATCGGTTCCGCCATACATGCGTTGCACCACCATCATCAGGTCGAAATCACCCTGGATCAGGACGGCCGTGACAGAAGCGACCCCAATGGCAATGGCAATGGGGACATTGATGGCAAACAAAAAGACAAGGGATAAAATCAGAATTTCAGTGGTCATGGGAGTCTCCCTTTAATTCTTCTAAAAGGAAGGTGAGGGCATGGAAGATTAAAATGGCACCACTTATGGGAATAATACTCAAGACAATCCATTTGGGTATCTGGAGAGCAGGCGAAATCTGCAGCCTGACAAAATAAGCAAATTGGTATCCATAGACAACCATGACACTAAACAATGCCATGGAGGCCAGGTGGGTCAGTATGGCGGATATTTTTTTCAATCCAGGGGGCATTCTGGTATACAAAAAATCCACCCCTGGATGAGCCCTTCGATAATAGGCACAGGAAGCGCCTAAAAAAGTCAACCAAACCAGAAGAAACCGTGCAAGCTCCTCTGACCAGAATAAAGACTGGTTCAGCACATATCGGCAAAACACCTGGGTTGCAACCAGAAGGGTCATGGTAAACCCCAGACTGAACAACAGGTATTCTATCCACTGATTGAGCAAAAAACTTGCTTTTTTAATCATTATTGAACGGCTTCCATGATTTTCAAAAGCATCTCTTTGACCTTTGGATCCTGGTAAAGGTCCATATCCTTTAAGTTTACAACCTTGGCTCGGAATGCGGCAATATCCGGATTCTCGACAATTTCCATACCTTTTTCCTTCAAAAGCTTCAGGCGGGCGGCATCCTTGGAACGGTTATCATGACGCTGGTATACGGCTGCATCATACATGGCTTTTTGAATCATTTCCTGATCGTTTGCCTCAAGGGTTTCCCACCATTTAAGGGAGGCCACATCAATGTGATAGGAATAGACATGTCGGGTAAGGGACAGATATTTCTGAATTTCATAAAATTTATAGACTTCCATGACCCACAGAGGATTTTCCTGTCCGTCGATGACCCCTTGTTCCAGTTCCGTATAGATTGGCCAGGGCATGGGGGTAGGATTGGCACCCAGTGCGCTCCAGATGGCTTTGTGAATTGCAGAGGCCATCACCCTGACTTTTAGACCTTTGATGTCATCCGGACTTTTAACCGGTTTTTTGCTGTTGGTCAGGTTTCGAAAACCGTTTTCAGAGAAACTCAGCCCTTTAAAACCAGAACTTTCAAGACTTTTAAGGATTTGAGTGCCCAGGGGGCCATCCAGGATTTCATCTGCCTGGGCATTGTCCTTGAAAAGAAAGGGGTAGTTGATGACACGGGAAATGGGGTTAAAGGTATCAAATGGACCGCCAGTGATAACACCCATCTGGATGGTATTCATCTGCACCTGCTGCAAAATTTCAGTTTCGTTGCCAAGGGATGCAGAGTGATAGATTTTAACCTCAAATCCTCCCTTTGATCGCAGTTCAATGAGTTCTTTAAATTTTTGTGCGGCAATATTCTGGGCGCTGCCGGGTTTGGTTACAACACCGAGCTTAATTTTAGTGGCAGCAAAGCTGTTGCCGGAAAAGAGAAATAAGGTTGCAACCGACAAGACTATCAACAATTTTTTCATCTTAAATCCTCCTTAAAATGTGGGGGGTTAGGTTAATTATGGAACATAATGGCTGGTATTAATTTATTTTACTCCTATACTTCATCACCCGGGT
The DNA here is from genome assembly GCF_055382125.1 of Desulfoconvexum algidum. Taxonomy (NCBI): domain Bacteria; kingdom Pseudomonadati; phylum Thermodesulfobacteriota; class Desulfobacteria; order Desulfobacterales; family Desulfobacteraceae; genus Desulfoconvexum; species Desulfoconvexum algidum. The sequence continues at coordinate 5,092,611 of NZ_AP042394.1, forward strand.
GTTCATACAGTTAAACTTTTTTCATAGTATGCAACTATCGAATTATGCGTCAAGGCTTTAATTGAAAATCCAGTGTCTTTTTTTAGAGAACTGAATTAATATGATTTTCCTGGAATAGGGGTCAAAAAAAATTAGATAGGAAAGATAGAAAACATAAGGAAGCACATCATGGCCGACAAACAATTTGAGTTAAAAATAGGGAAAAGGACCGAAAGATTTTCAATACCCCCAGAGCAGGTTCTTTACGAACTTGTCGGCAAAAACCGTAAGCCACCAGAGGATCTGGCGGCAGCCTATCGCAACTCCCTGGACCACCCCATTGACAGCCCCCCCTTAAAGGAAATTGTTAATCCCGGCGAAACTATAGCCATTGCCGTCAGTGATATCACCCGGGTCTGGCAACACAATGAATTAACCTTGCCAATACTGATAGACTATCTCAATGAAGCGGGGATAAAAGACAAGGACATAACCGTCATTATCGCTGTTGGCGCCCACCGGCAGAACACAACAGCAGAAATGCAAGAGTTGTGCAGTAAGGATATCTGCAAGCGGGTGCGGGTGGTCAATCACAACGCCTGGGACACAGAGAACATGGTCTATTACGGTAAGACCAGCCGGGGAACCGCAGTCGCTTATAATCGTATCGTGGCAGAGGCGGACCGGGTTATTTTAACCGGCGGGGTTATCTACCATTATATGGTGGGGTATGGGGGCGGGCGAAAAAGTATCATGCCGGGTGTGTCTTCCCTTAAAACCATCCAGCAAAGCCATATGTGGGCCATGGGAAAGTCCCTTGGCGACGGGTCAAACCCCCTGGCCGCCAATATGAAAACCCAAGGGAATCCAGCCCACGAGGACATGATGGAGGTGGCAGCCTTTCTCAAAGCCGATTTCATCGTGAATGTGGTTCCCAATCTGGACGGGGATATCACCGGCATTTTTGCCGGCAACTGGATCACGGCCTGGTTAAAGGCAACCCAGTTGGTTGATCAAATTTTTGGCGTAAACATTCAGGAACAAGCCGACATTGTTGTGGCATCCGCCGGTGGTTACCCCAAGGATATCAACCTCTATCAATCCCAAAAAACCATTGATAACGCAGTTTACGCCATGAAAAAAGGAGGGATTGCCATTATCCTGGCGGACTGTCCGGATATAAAAGAACCGAGTGAGTTTTTTGACTGGTTCAACCACCCTTCGGCATTTGCCATGGAAAAGGCGGTACGGGAAAATTTTCTGATCTCAGGCTGGGTTGCGGTTCGGCAGCTGGAATATGCCAACCTGGGTCTCATCATACTGGTGACCCAGGAAAAGAACATTGAAGTGTCAAAAAATGCTGGGGTTATAGGGGTTGCCACCATGGAAGAAGCCCTGAAGCTAGCCTATGAAAAGTGTGGCTGTGATACCCCGAAATTTACCATCATGCCCCAGGGCGCCAACACCTTTCCCATTCTTGAGGCGTAACCGATTCTGCAAATAAAGGACCAAGGGGAAAAAGATGATTAAAGTTGGAAAACAAAATCTGATAACAGATGTTCCGGGAATACGCGTCGGAAATTTCCATGATCAAAAAATCCGATCCGGTGTGACCGTTATCATACCCGATGAACCCGCCGTTGCTGCCGCAGATATCCGGGGAGGGGGACCTGGAAGCCGTGAGACCGAAGCCTTAAACCCCGATTGTCTTGTGGATGTGGTCCATGGGATTGTTTTAAGCGGGGGGTCTGCCTTTGGACTGGATGCAGCCGGAGGGGTCATGGCAAGCCTGAGGGAGCAAAGAATAGGCTTTAACCTGGGGGATGCCATTATTCCCATTGTTCCTTCGGCCATTTTGTTTGACCTGTTAAATGGCGGTGATAAGGAATGGGGCATGAGATCCCCCTATTTTGATATGGGGGTCAAGGCTGTTGAACGAATAGGCAAAATCTTTGACCTGGGAAATGCGGGTGCAGGGTATGGGGCAATCGCCGGCGGGCTAAAGGGGGGGCTTGGCAGCGCCTCTTTTGTTTTCTTTGACGGCAAATCTCAAATAACCCTTGGGGCCATTGCAGCGGTAAATTCCATGGGATCCTTGACCATGCCCGGCAGCCCAACCATGTGGGCCTTTCCCTATGAGCAAAACCAAGAACTTGGCAACCAGCCCATGCCGGATAACAAAATAAAGATGGATCTGGACTTTACCTTTGAGCTGCCCGTTGGTAAGAATACAACCCTGGTGACCGTTGCCACGGATGCGGCTCTGACCAAGCCCCAGGCAAGAAGGGTTGCCATCATGGCCCAGGATGGGTTGGCCCGGGCGATCAGACCCATCCATTCACCCTTTGACGGGGACAGCCTTTTTGTCCTGTCAACGGGGAAAAAACCGCTTTTAGATCCCGTGATCGGTGTATCCAGGTTGGGTATGCTGGCGGCAGATTGTGTGGCCCGGGCAATTGCCCGGGGGGTTTACCAGGCTCAAAGTCTGGGTAACGTGGACAGCTACCGTGATCGGTACGGTAGCTAAAACCAAAATGAATCAAGGAGACAAGATGCGTAAAATGAAAACCCTTGCTACATTCATCATTCTAACCCTGGGAATCGTCATAGCTCCGTCGGCTATGGCGGCAAAAAGCAGCTTGAATTTGGGGATGGTCTTAGAACCCCCCCACCTTGATCCCACTGCAGGGGCAGCCGCTGCCATTGATGAAGTGGTCTATGCCAATATCTTTGAGGGACTGACAAGAATTGATAGAAATGGTGCTGTAAAACCAGCACTTGCCAGCAGCTGGACGGTTTCAGACGATAAAAGAACCTACACCTTTAATTTACAAAAGAATGTGGCCTTCCATGACGGCAACGCCTTTGATGCCGATGATGTGGTCTTCTCCCTGGACCGAGCCCGTGCCAAAAACAGTGTAAATGCCCAAAAGGCATTGTTTAACCCCATTGAGTCGGTGGTCAAACAAGATGCCCATACCGTGGTGGTCACATTGACCCAGCCCACGGGTGGCTTTTTGTTCAATATGGGCTGGGGAGATGCCGTCATGGTGGATGCCGCCAGTGCAGCAAAAAACAAAAGCCATCCCATTGGTACCGGGCCCTTTAAATTTTCCAAATGGGTAAGGGGGGATCGAATTGTAATGGTCAGAAATGACAGTTATTGGGGGACACCCACAAAACTCAAATCCGCCACCATTAAAATTATTCCAGATCCTGCTGCTGCTGCTTCGGCAATCATGTCCGGGGATATTGACGCATTTGCCAATTATCCAGCGCCGGAAAGCCTGGCACAATTTGAAAGCGATCCCAGGTTTAAAGTGGTCATCGGCACCACCGAAGGCGAAACCATCCTTTCCACCAACAACCAACGAGGCCCTTTCAAACACTTAAAAGTCCGCCAGGCCATCGCCCATGCCCTTGACCGCAAGGCTATTATTGACGGGGCCATGTTTGGTTATGGGACCCCCATCGGGACCCATTTTGCCCCCCACCATCCCGCCTATGTTGACCTGATCGCTACCCACTCCTATGACCTTGAAAAGGCGAAACAACTTTTGGCCCAAGCCGGTTACCCCGATGGATTCAAGGGGACTATCAAGCTTCCGCCGCCTGCCTATGCACGACGGGGGGGTGAAATCGTGGCCTCCCAGCTGAGAAAAATCGGGATTGACCTGGAAATTATTCCAGTGGAATGGGCCCAATGGCTGGACCAGGTCTTTAAAAACAAGGCGTATGATTTGACCATTGTCTCCCATACCGAGCCCATGGATATCGGCATCTATGCCAGACGAGACTATTATTTTGCCTATGACAGTCCCAGGTTTCAAGCGTTGATGAAAAAACTGGACGCCACCGTGGATACAAAGAATCGGTATGACATCCTGAGAAAGGCCCAGCGATTGATCGCTCAGGAATGTGTCAATGGATTTTTGTTCCAGCTGCCCAAAAGTGGGGTGTGGAACAAAAAGTTGCGAGGATTATGGGAGAACAGTCCGGTCCAGGCAAATGACCTGACAGACGTTTATTGGGTTGATTAACGATTTGGGCAAATGAGAATTTTTCTGATAAAAAGAATCTTTACGCTATTGCTGACCCTGCTGGTGGCGACCCTGGTGGTCTTTGTTGTCCTTGAAATTTTACCCGGGGATCCAGCAGCAGTGATGCTGGGAATCAATGCAGAAGCGGACACACTCAATGCCCTGCAAGAACAACTGGGCCTTAATCGTCCGGCGTGGGTCCGGTATCTTCAGTGGGTGGCAGATTTGGCAACAGGAAATCTGGGCATCTCCTACACCTATGATGTGCCGGTATCCGAGTTGATTTTAAGCCGCATTACCCTAAGTTTCCCCCTGGCCCTGCTGGCCATGACCCTGTCTACCCTCATCGCCATTCCCATGGGTATCATGGCAGCTTCCCATCACAATAAGCCTGTGGATTTTTTTGTGATGAGTTTTTCCCAGATGGGTATTGCCATTCCCAATTTCTGGTTTGCCATGCTCCTGACGCTTGTGTTTTCAGTCACCTTCAGGCTTCTGCCCGCCGGAGGGTTTCCCGGTTGGGATGCGGGAATTGTTCCTGCCTTCAAATCTCTCGTGCTGCCCACAATCGCCTTGGCCCTTCCCCAGGCAGCCATCCTTACCAGGGTCACCCGGTCGGCATTGCTGGAGGTCTTAAACGAAGATTTTATCCGCACGGCCCGGGCCAAGGGGGTGAACAACCAGGGAACCTTGTGGAAACATGCCCTGGGCAATGCCCTGATACCCGTTGTGACCATCATGGGGCTGCAATTTTCTTTTTTGCTGGCCGGAACCATTATCATTGAAAACGTGTTTTATCTGCCCGGGATCGGACGGTTGATTTTCCAGGCCGTTTCCCAGAGGGATTTGATTGTGGTGAAAAATCTGGTTATTTTATTGGCAGGGGCGGTGATCCTGATCAACTTTATGGTGGATTTGCTGTATGCAGTAATTGATCCGCGTTTGAGAGGGGGCGAAAATGTTTAGAGCTCTGGCAGAGATCCTGGGCCACGGGCGAAAGAATCGCAGTTTTGTCATTGGCGGAATGATGTCGCTGCTCTTTTTCATGGTGGCCTTTCTCTCCTATTTCTGGACACCCTATCCGGTTGAAAATATAAATATTTCAGAAAAGTTACTCCCCCCCAGCACCCAATATTTGCTGGGGACCGATCACTTTGGCCGGGACATTTTGTCCATGCTGATCAAGGGGACACAAAATTCAGTGATTGTCGCCTTTGTTGCCATTGGCATCGGGATCGGCTGCGGCGTTCCCCTGGGGCTGACCGCTGCCGCTAGAAAAGGGTGGGTTGATGAGTTGATCATGCGGTTCAATGATCTTACCTTTGCCTTTCCCTCCCTTATTTTAGCCATCATGATCACGGCAATCCTAGGACCTGGATCTGTCAATTCCATCATTGCCATCGGCATTTTCAATGTGCCGGTTTTTGCAAGGGTTACAAGGGGGGCAGCATTGAGCATCTGGAAACGCGAATTTATTCTGGCGGCCAGAAGTGCGGGGAAAGGTCAATTTAGAATATCGCTGGAGCATGTATTGCCCAATATTGCCAGCATGCTCATTGTTCAGACCACCATTCAGTTTGCCCTGGGCATCCTGGCAGAAGCCGGCTTAAGCTATCTGGGCCTGGGAACCCAGCCCCCCATGCCCAGCTGGGGGAAAATGCTCAATGAAGCCCAGACCTTTATGCATTTTGCCCCCCAGCTGGCCATTTACCCTGGAATCGCCATTGCATTGACCGTCTTGGGGTTGAATCTGTTTGGAGACGGCCTGCGGGATGTTCTTGACCCAAAGCTTCGGAGAAGCAGATAAAATCATGAGTCTTTTAGAGGTACAAGACCTGTCCGTCAGCTTGAAGACCGCCCAGGGGCTGCAAGATGTCATCCGCCATGTCAATCTTTCCATGGATGCCGGAGAAAAACTAGGGATCGTTGGGGAATCGGGTTGCGGAAAATCCATCTTTGCCCTGGCCCTCATCTCCCTTTTACCCCCCGATTCCCAGACCAATGGAAAAGTCATCCTGGAAGGCCAGGATGTGCTGAGCTTAAATTCCACCCAGATATGCAGCATCCGGGGCAATCGGATCGGGATGATATTCCAGGAACCCATGACCGCCCTGAATCCGGTACAAAAAATAGGCACTCAGATAGGAGAAAGCATCCGTCTGCACTTGAAACTTTCCCGAAAACAAACCCTTGAACGGGTCACCGAGCTCATGGACAAGGTCGGGCTTCCGGTCAGCCGATTCCCCTTAAACCTTTATCCCCATCAGCTTTCAGGCGGACAGCGGCAGCGGGTGATGATTGCCATGGCAATTGCCTGTAACCCCACTATTCTCATTGCAGATGAGCCGACCACGGCATTGGATGTGACGGTTCAAGAGCAAATTTTGGATTTGATCCGGGATCTTTCTGATTCTTCCGGCATAGCCCTAATAATGATCAGCCATGATTTAGGCGTTATTGCACAAACAACCCAACGCGTAATGGTCATGTACACGGGTAGCATTGTGGAAATGGGCGATACCGTGGATGTTTTCCAAAATATGCGCCATCCCTATACCCATGGTCTTTTTTCCGCCATTCCCCATGTTGGATCTTCATTGGATTCCAGGCGAAAACGACTGACCAGTATCCCCGGTCAGGTACCGCAACTGCATAACAGACCTATGGGATGTAATTTTGCCGATCGATGTCCCCGGGCTTCTCGCAGGTGCCAAGAGAATGAGCCCCCGGCAACATGGGTGTCAGATCATCATCGGGTGTGGTGCTATCACCCCATCAATTTGAGTTCAAATAGAGAAAATACAAGATGAAGCCGCCATTGGTTAAAATTCAAGACCTGTACAAGGATTATTTACTTCCCAAACGCTATTTATTCCAAAAGGCGCCTGTTTTCCGTGCCCTCCACGGGATCAACCTGGAATTGCAAAGGGGCGAAAGTTTTGGAATTGTGGGAGAATCAGGCTGCGGGAAATCAACTTTGGCCAGAATCGTCATGGCCCTTGATGAACCAACAGCTGGCACGGTTTTTTTTGAGGGTGAGGATATATTTAAAATATCTACGGCCCGGCTCAAACACGCCAGACAAAATTTTCAGATGGTTTTCCAGGATCCCTATGGGTCCTTAAATCCGCGGAAAAACATACTCAAAATTGTCTGTGAACCCCTGGAAACCTTGAAAGGAAAATTGTCACCTGCCCAAAAAAAAGAGCGGGTGGGTCAAATTCTGACCGAAGTGGGGTTGAATGCCACGGATATGGATAAGTTTCCCCATGAATTTTCCGGGGGCCAGCGCCAGAGAATTGCCATTGCCAGGGCATTGATTACCCGTCCCGCTTTGATTGTGGCCGACGAGTCGGTCTCGGCCCTGGATGTATCGGTCCAGGCCCAGGTATTAAATTTAATGATGGACCTCCAGGAAAAATACAATCTTACCTACATGTTCATCAGCCATGATTTGAGTGTGGTCGAATACATCACAGACAAGGTAGCCGTCATCTACATGGGCCAGATTGTGGAGCAGGGAACCACCAAATCCCTGTTTCAAAACCCCCTTCATCCCTATACCAAAACCTTGCTTCGGGCGATTCCTGACCTGAACCCCTTGAACAAAAAGAAAAAAAAGAAAGCCGTCATTCCGTTGTTTGAAAAAACCGATGCCAGCTGTTGTTTCCTTGACAGATGCAATAGGGCCACCGCAGCCTGTGTTAAGAATATGCCAAAATTATTGGAAAACCAGGGGCATCTGGTGGCCTGCTTCAATGTCAGGTAACCCTATGAAGTATCTTTTTGGAGAAATGCCAGAGTTACGCCAACTATTTTATCTCAGGTGAATAGATAGTGATGAAACCAGGACCAGCAGCAGTAAAATCGACAGGGATACGAACCGATTGGGCTGGATTTTGAGATTGAATATAGTTTTGAATATCAAGGGATAAATCACAGAAGCCCTGAACGTCTGGCGTAATCTGTGATGAAACATCATTAATGCTGATTTTGTAGGGGAGTGCCGTTGATGCCGGGTTATTTCCTATCACTATAAAAATGGCCTCAATAGTGGTTTTAAGTTCTATCTCAGTCCAGATATTTTGTGGTTTCTTTTGTTGCATCAGCATTGCCGGTTTGCTTACCGGTTGTGCCAACCAGACAGCGCTTTTTTCTGTGGTTTTAATCATTAACCAATAGGATTGGGGTTGAAGCGCAACCGGATTTTGAGGGATAAACTGAACAGGTTGCTGTTTTTTCGCCGAGGACAACGCTTTTGTAACAAAAAAAACAGATTCACCGGAGGGTTTGTTTCGGTAATCTGTTTGAAGTTCGCAGATTATTTCAATCTTATCTCCCACAGGCATCAATGCAAGCATGAAGCCCTTTATCACCTGGGGATCTGCAACATCTATTCGTTGGGCAATCCATGTGTCGCTTTCAACAAGAAATCCGGTTTTAATATGTTGATAGGTTTTTGGTAACCCTTCTTCAGGTATAGGTGCCGCATTTTCAGAAAAGCTGGCATCCAATTTTAAGATAACAGATGTTGCAGATGCCGGAACATCAAACGCAATCCCTTTTGTTTCAATATTTTTTTCCGGATATCTTAAAACAAGCTTATCCACTATTTCCAAAAGGCCAGTCTTTAGATTCAAACCCATAAGCTTAGGAAAAAACACAACATTATAATCGATGGAAAGCGTTGTTAGATTTAATTTGCAGGGGGTATCCGATTCGGCAACTAATGCAATATCAATATAAGCTGCAGCAGGGTCATAATCTTCAGACTTGAAATATGCGTCCAGTTTTTGCTGCAATGCTTCATTAAATTCTTTCTCAATTAAAAATTCAATGTCCGTCTTATGTTCACCCGGTGACTGCCAGAAAAAAACATCCGGAACACTATCGGTTAAAACTCCCGGTGGTATCACTACCCCAAACCGAAGACCTGTCGGATGGCTTCGAACAATAAGCTCTGAAATATCGTCGAAAGAAATATCAATATCATTGTTCACGCCAACCGCAAAACGTGTATCAATAAAGCTGCTGATAGTCGCGTTGTTTGAATGCGTCATTGTAGGCTCATCCACAACCTTATTCACATCCACCCGATGACAACTTACCGTTGTTACACCTGCCTTGCTGACATGGATGCGTTTTACCTCTTTGGGTGCTGTATTCAGTGACACCAAAACCTTATCACCCTTATCCAAAAATTGTGCAGCCGATGGATTTACTATATTATAATCATAAGAAGAAAATGATCCGGCAATTGTTGTAGAGGGGCTATTTATCGAAATCCCCTTTGAAGACGCATCCATTGGCAACCGGATATGAAATACCTTTCGATAAAAGATAACGGGTATTTCCCCTGTGGCAGTATCGATTGTCCAGTGGACAAGTGGTGATATTTGAGCGCCGCCTTTTGTTAATGAAACATTGCTGATTTGCATCTTATTGGGTTTCTTTCATTTTTTTATTTCTTAAAAAACACTATTCCACACGCGTAATTAATTTATCGTTCGCCCGATAAAATTTCACAGGCTGTGCCACACTGACCGTTTGTGTCATCTTAATACTTTTTAAACCAATACTACTATCGCGGATATTTCTGGTTGCTGTCGTTAGAGCAGGGAAAAGATCTAATTTTATTTCGAGATCAAGATCATCCATACCGGTTCCAAGAAAATCTGTAATGGCGTCGTTAACATTTTTTTTCCCCAGCATTGTGCCAACAACACCTCGTTGACCTGCCATATAATTCTCGGTAAAACCCAAAATACGTCCTGAGAGTTGGCTACCACTTCCACCAAGGGCCTTCATTGATACAATTATGTCATCCACTGGATTTTCATTGGCAAGTTTCTCCATATAGGTCTGAAACCATGCACCTACCCAGTCTTTCATTTTTAACATCAGAATGCCGATGGTTTTTACAGGAACGCCTGTGTTTTCCTGACCCGGCATATCCGTTAAATAGGCAACAATCAGCGCATTAGAGTAAACCCAGGCACTTAAATAATCGTTGTCCGGTGATATCTGGTGTTCCTTGTCCAAATAGTACCGATCAACGGCAATTCTTAAATTGGTATTGCGCTCCATCTGATATTGGCTGACAATTTTTAAAAAACCACCGGATGTTGATTTTGGATTCGGTGCATCAGGTGTCAGGAAAGAAAGAGCAGATTCAAGAACATCCTGCTGGCGTCCCTTCAACTGATCATTGAGTTTGGGTAACAACTTAAATCTTGCGAATCCATCTGTATCTGTTCGTACACGGATCACCTTGCCTTTGTTTATTGAAAAACCAATACAATGTTCAAGTTCTCCCCAGGAGGTGCTCAAGGTAAGCGATTTATTGACCGCCGGTGTATGTGTCAGTCGATCGGTCACTCTTGCTGATATTTGAATTGTTTGACCTTCGAAGGGATTCAAGAGTATCGGCTCTAAGCTGATTACATATTGAGGGCCGCCGGCTATACCCCCCATATTCTCAAGCTCTTTTTTAAGCCGCAGCACTTCTTCGAACATTGGTTGAATATTTATGGCGACGGTATTGGGAAAATTATTAAAATAATTTGTAAGCCCAAGTATAATTTCAGTAAACCGTTCCGGTCCGATGAGTCGTACGCCTGCAATTTGGTTCAAACTGGTAAAGGAACCTCCCAGCGCCTCCCTTTCATCCAGTATTCGCTGGGAGAGCTTCATACCAATATCAACTTCATCGGGTATTTCAGTGGCAATCGAAATTTCCTGTGCTGTTTTTACATTATTGAAAAAATCGATTATCCTGAAACGAATTTCTGCCCCTACTTGTTCAGGTTGTATTCTGATATCCGTCATATTAAATCTCTATTCCTAACCCGATTCCTAACCCGGTGGTGTTTTTAATATTTCTGTCATTATACCGCCGATACTGGCTTGAATCTCGTTCATTTTACTTTTAATTTCAGCAGGTTTTGTGACATCAATATCTAGAACTTTATCTTCAATACTGCTCAGGCTTGTACGAATCATCTGTCCGGTGGATTCAGTCGATGCCATCCGTGTATTGAGCAATGATACAGAATCATTCATTCCGGTGACCCGGGTATCCATGGTTTTAACACTTTCTTTCACCTGAATAATCAGATCCTGTGCCAATGCAACAAATGTATTCGTCTGTGTTATGGCTTCAAATGCAGGCTCCTGAACATCAACCACCGCTTTTCCACAAGGAGGGTGCCAGCTAATATCAAGATTTTTCTGCATACTGATACCGCTATTTAACGACTGGGAAAGACGATCCATAAATTCCGGCGGTTCAGACATTTGACTTTTTACCTGGCTTAATGAACGCTGCATGGCAGAATAATGTCTTTGTTTTCCGATCACAGGTGCTTCCCTTACAGAATTATTAACTTCCGTTTGTAAACGATTCATAGAGGTTTCAAAGGAGGTTTTTTTAATACCGGACACAAACGTATTGAGATATTGCGGCACCAGCGTTTCAAACGTTTGGAGGTAATCACAAATCCAGGGTGTAATCCAATCCCTGAAGCTGACCTGAATTGAACTGCTGCCCCGACTCTGATCCGGTGTTCTGGGATCAGCGTCTGCTTTGGCAAATGCAGTGACGATGGATCTGTAATCTTTCCAGGTACTGATCGTATTTGGATTATGTATATTAATACTACGTTTGGGAATCCGCATATAATAGGTATCTGCAAACGACTGCATCGCCCCCCAGTCACTTCGCTCATATTCATTTTGAATCAAGCTGAAAGCACTCTTTACATTTGCATTGCCCGGGGTAACATTTTTAGAAAGGATCGTACTGGCGATGGATAGTCCGGTATCTCCCACAGGTGCCTGAAGCGCTGCTTCCACACCATTTTCTTCTGCTTCACTGAGTTCATCACTATGTTCTACCCGAAGATAAACCATTGCAACACCACTCCCGTTGGCCTGAACCGAGATACTTCTGTCTGCCACCCCTCCTCTGCTTTTAAAACCGGCAACAGGTTTTAATCTGCCCCATGTGGAAACAAAGTCTACCCAAGGCATCTGATTGGTCGGTAATTCCAAAGGATTTCCATGAAGATCTGTTACCGTTGCCGTAATTTCAGCAGCCTGCCCCATGGCAAAGTAATTATTGATGGTTTTTGTTTCCATGGTCACTTTGTAGAACTGATTTAACGGATCAACCTTGGTTTCAAGCACCTCACATCGGCCATCAAGGCCCTGAATCAAACTGCGGAGTTCAACAAGTTCAGCAGTTACTTTATCCCGGTGAGTTTCAAAATTATTCTGCAAATTTTCCACACGGGTATTCAGCGCTTCAAATTGTTGCTCGGTTTTTGCCTGATGGGTAACCAGGGTTTCACCAATTACAATGACGGCATGAACAAATTTATTCCAGTCCTGTGCCTTAATCAGGTAACCCGGGCCTTTGTTTTCCTGGGTTTCCAGGTATGTAATTTCTTCTCCTATTGCCATACTATCCTCCTCGTACGATAGACTGTTCCACGGCCAGCATCACCTTTAAGCCTGCGGGGCGTACCCGTTGAATACCTTGCCATACCCGGTCAATAATGGCAGGATCAATGTCATCTTCCTGTGATCGTTTCAATAGTCTTACAATAGCTGTAAAGAGTTGAACCGGTTGCCATTCAAACCATACTTTTGCAGCTGGCAGATAGGCGAATACATCTTCAAAATCAAAGCCTTCTGGTTTTACGGGTTCGTCAACATTATATCTTCCAGGAAATGGGGATGCATTTTTGGCTAAATTTTCCAGGGGTAACAACAACCGGCCTTCCTGTGTCCAGGAAGGCCGCTCAGATGCTTCAACCATTCCCGGGGGTTCCATTGAAAGATATCGCCAGCTTGAAGTTCCTGCGGGTAACTCCGGGATCGACGCAATGCCGCCATCATGAATCAAATCACGTCTGGGTTTAATGCGGGTTCTGAGCAATGAATTATCCACAATTTGACTTGCCGTAAAACCGCTGCCATCATAGGTTCCCAGCTCCGCCATTACCGCATTTGACCAAAGTACATCAAAAACGTGTTCCTGATTTAAACTGTTGAAATCCGCGGCATAATTTATCCAACCGGATATTGTATCAAAATACTGCCATTGATTTGTTAAAACAAGGGTATCGGTCTCGTCTCGTATATAACGGGCATAGCGCCAGCTGCCCCTTAAGATACCCACCTCATCACTCACTCTTTTTTGGGCTTTACCCAAACGAATCCACTCCTGTTGCACATGATCGTATTGATTCATCTCCTGACCGTCAAAACGAAACAGTCCCCGACCGGTACAAAACCAGATTTGACCGGCATGATCCCTTTCAATGCTATAAACCTCACTGTCTACAAAATCAGGGTAGGCTTCCAAAACGGTTGTATACGCCACATACCCAACCGGCGCGGCAATACTTTCATAGGCAGTGTCATCGGCGGGCCTGGCAAGATACCGGGCAAATCCCTTTTCAGTGCCTATCCACAAAGTTTTATCCGGCCCGCGGCAGATGCTTTTAACGGATGGTAAAAAAACATTTGCCTCATTGGGTAACACGCCTGGAGTGAACCTGTTCCAATCCGGAATATTATCTGCCTGGGATTCACCGCAATAAAAATACCAGTGGCCTAAACCTGTCTGATATTGAAACAACCCCAAATTTGTCCCGTAATAAAAAACGCCGGATGTATCCTGATGAATCGCAAATACGGCCATCCCTGCCAGATCAGAAGCCCCCAGACTGTCTGCTGAAATGCTGCCCATACCGACACGCGCTGTGCCATTTTCCGTTCCGATCAGCAGTTGATGATGCCCGGCTTTAAGGATAGCATAAACGGCTATACCATCAAGTTCGGCTGCGGCTGATACGGCTTCATATGTATTTGCAGGTTCAGGATATAAGTTAATCATCGCCAGGCCGGTATCGGTTCCCACCCAAAGATATTTTCCATCTTCTGCAAGCGTATTGATTTTGGAAACAGTCTCACCCGTTAGAATGCGTTGCCATAAACGCCCGTTGTATTGCCAGATAGTACCACTGATACTGTCATCGGGTTGAGTGACATTGATTGCCGCCCATATCATATGATCCTGTGTCCGGCAGATGGATGTTATCTTTGCATCAGGGCTATCGGCAACAGTAGACCAGGGCCCGGCTGCTACTCTATCTGCAACAATATCTTTTTTTGGAATGGATGTAAAAGAGAGCAGTCCGGTTTCATGACCCAAAAAACAAGCATATGCCGGACTCAGCTTTAAGGTTTGATCCGGCGTAAGATTTCCTTCATAGGCAATACCTTCACCCATCAAATCATCCGTGGGGTTAACCAATTCGATCATTGGATTGACCGCTGGTTCAACATCATCGGGAATGGGTGTTTGTCCCTGAATATAAACAGTCGGGGTGGTGGCTTCGATGCCCTTCTGACGCATCTGCCATCTCATCAACGGCCCCAGTATCTCCGCCGGGTCTCCTTTGGTGGAAACGGCATAGGATTTCACTTCATAGGGCACTTTTTCTTCTATTCTAAACGGGCGTTCCTGATCTATTTCAGATCGCCTGATATCTTCGGGTAATTCTGCTGTGACGATGGTTCGCAAGGCATCAACCGTCCCAAGCCCACTGCGATAGAGCATCACATATTTACTCAAACGCTCCCGGTAAGCTTCAACACCCTCCTTTAATGATATGGGTTCACGCCAGGGAGATAACGCCAGCAAAGAACCTATTTTTGCCAGGTCCGTTACATAGGCAAATCCCTTCAACAATAGTTTCAGGTCCTGGTTATTAAAGTCATAGGGTAACAATCCTCTGTGTTTGCAATCTTCTTTGAAATAGGGGTTGTAAATTGCCCGGTCTGCAACAGGGAACCAATGGGATAGCAAAACCTGCTGCATATCGGATTCAAAGCGATCAAGCACATTTCCGATGGATTGGAGGTAAAAAGACAAAAAACCTGTGTCTTCAGGCTGTGGCCGATACAAAGACGGGAGTCTGTCTATAATTTTCTCATAGTTCATCATGAACCGTTCTCCATATGAATCTGAACATCTGCAAGTGTTATCCGTTCATAGGGTGTAAGCACATAATCAGAATCAGAAATTCTTTCACAAATCTGACTCAAACCCGTTTCCATTGTAAAAACAAATTGCACAACATAGGGTGCGATGCTTGTCTCATCAGGGAATGCAGGTGCGGCTCCGCCTTCTACTGCTTCATCATATGCCTGCAAGGACCCAAATGGCTTGTCAGTCACCGCCAAGGGAAGAATATACAACAAGGTACCAAAAGATAGACTGATCTCGTCAGTTGATCCGGTTCCCATGCCTGACAAAGCTTCCGACCGTTTTTGGTTCTGATCATTGATATAGGTGACCATGGTATTTAATGAATGGTGAATTTCAGATTCGTCGGGCGGTGTTTCTGTATTGGGAAACCGGATCGTAACGGCCAGTCGGGACGGCAAATTCGGATCTGCAATTTGAAGATCACCCAAAACCGTTGGTACCCCTTCAATTAAAAGCTTTCCTGTGGGAAAATCAAGAACAGACACTGTATTTGACAATGCGTCAGACAAGCTCGCACTGACAATTTGAACATCTTCAATTTCAGGAATTTCCAGAACCATCCCCACAATTTTATTAATGCTGCCCGCTTCTCGGATGGGAAGTTGTGAAAAGTAATGACTGATTTTCTCTTTGACCGATTCCTGTGCCGCCCGCATATCCGTTTCAAGCAACCCGTCTTTTGTTGAAATATGAATGGCGATATTTACGCGTTGGGGGGATGTCATTTCATCGATTTTTAGTTCAACACAAACCCCGACAGGCCTGACATCTTCGATAGCGGTTTCGATTTGCTGGTACATCTCAGGTGACATTTGTTCAACATGGGGAATGACTTCAACTTTCCCAGGTTCTTTTTCCACAATATCAGCAAGCACCCCCTGACGCGCAACCGCTTCTTTCAATGCCCCCAGGGTGGCACGTTCACTGCCATGTAAAAAGCTCTTTGCCCGTATCCTGAGCTGCTCATCAGATTCTGCTTTTGCTGCCATTTTAGAGGGGGATGGATTTCTCACCTTTTCGATTCCGGCAATGGGTTTGGCCAGAACCGTCAAACTATCTGCCGGTAATTCTTCATGGTTTTCTTCAATATCCCGTGCAGACACCTTTATCCTATCCTGCCGATCAAGCAATGTTACAGGTGTGGTGGTTTCATACTCCACCTTTCCGTCTTCTGTCATAATCCGGGTGCCGGATGGGACATAAATACTCCCCCGGGTGCCGGATACGCGCGTTAATTCAATTTCACAGGTATTTCTGCCTGCTGCAACCCGCTTGATACCCAATAATGCCACAACATTATCAAGTGATTTTTTTGTGGCTGTATCAATAAAGCCCGCTTTATAAACCCCTTCTAAGGAAGCATACAGTCTTGATATTTCCAATCCAACGGACTCTGTTAAGGTTCTGAGGACACTGCCAACACTGATGTCATTCATCTCAGCGCTTGACTGCTGGGTCATATAATTCACATAAAAGACAGTCCCAAGGTCAGGTAGCTCAGCACTGCCCTCCCATTTCAGCGTTTGCTGATCAGCGTCCAGCTTGAAATCTGCATCTTTTTTAAAGGTATGGGGTTTGCCGTTACGAGTGCCGTAAACAGACACGATATTTTTCACAGGCGGCTTTTCAAGTGCATGGAAATAATCCGGTGCAACGGCACCTGTTTGGGGAAAAGGATGGCCTTCAGCATCAACACCACCGGTAATGAAGGTCAACATGTTCTCAATGACTTCAGGATAGATTCGTCTTCTAAAACTCATATTATAACTCCAATACAAAAGGGCCAACCGTAACGATCTGCGATTCGTCTACGGATCTGACCTGAATAAAAATATCAATTGAATCACGGTGACCTTTTGCAGGTGTAACCTTGACCGTATCGACCGATGAAATCCTCGATTCAAAAGCCAGACTTTCAAGTATGTATAATTTTGCCAAACTTATCTTGGTTTGAGTGTTTTTATCACCGACAAGTTCATAAAGCCGTGATCCGTAATCCGGGTGCCCCAATGATGCCAACTCGCCCCTGGGCGTCAGCAACCGAATCATAATCGCCTGTCCCAGGTTCTCCTTATCAGATACAAGCGCCATATCCACCTGATAGTCAATGGTTTCCGGTTTTCGAAAATTATCTGTTTTAACGGTATAAACCGGCCTTAACTCACTATGGGACAGTTCTAATTTAATATCTGTTAACAATGATTTTTTCATTGTTTCTTACCCTTTTTATCGACTATCCCCCAACCATCACTGTGCTTACCGCAATAACGGTACCAATGGGAAGGTCTGCCGGATCATTACAGGTTTCGGCCATATCACCGTTTCTTACAACAGGATTGCCATTAATAAACACCGTACCACTGCCTTTTTTAATGGTTGCCTTATCTTTAGGCGGACTTTGAAAAGGCCCCCCCTGGGGAATATGCGCCGGCGTGTTGGTTGCCGTGCTGCCTTCAAATGCTGCGGGCTTGCCATCGATATTCACGTCACCGGACAAATTCCCATCTATTTTTCCCATAAACGGATGTGGTAACGGCGTTGGAATTGGGCCTCCGGGAGAGGGGATATTTATAATATGCGTATCTGTAGCCATTATCTGATCACCTTCTTTTGCTGCCGGTTGTCCCATCTCCATCCCCCTGATATTTCAATGAGTGGTGCGTTATAAAATCAACTTCTCATACCTCTTTACTAATTGAGATTAATTGTTTTCCCCTTTAAATTCATTGTACCTTGTGCTTCTATAGTCACTTCATTGCCTTTTAAAGTGACATTACCATCACTTTGGATGTTGATTTCACCATCTCTTGCAATCGTGATAGCGGCTTTACCACCATCTACCTGGATGTCGATCACCGGGTCATCATCTTTGATATTAATCTCCAAACCCTTTCCAAGTTTTAAGGCAAGCGCCCGATTGTCCTGTCCTGAGAATTCCACATGCACCGCATTATCATCATCTTCACCCAGTGGGAAATGCATGACGGTTTTCCCATCCCCATTGACAGGCGGTCTGTGTTCTTCATTGTATAAACAGCCGGTGATCACAGGGGCATTGATATTACCATTTACAAACTGCACCAATACCAGGTCTCCTATATTCGGTAAACTAACACTGCCGATCCTGGCTGTGGTAACCGGTACTTTTTTCAAAACAATTCCGGAATTGCGAAGTGCGACAGTACAAGAATAATTATCTTTATCCGAATCACTCGCATGGGAGTGCTGTTCTTCAACCACGGCAAGTTCAGAAACACGAAGCTGCTTTAACTCAGACTGAATTATTTTCTGTATGACATCGTATAAATTTGCGGCTGAAAAACTCATTTTCACGGCACCTTATTAAACTGAATTTTGGTTGTATACCCTTCATATTTTGAAAAAATATGTTGAATATGTCGTGCCATATAAGTTCCGTCATCATTGCTATCAGGCATATCCGACAAATCAAATGTTTTACCGACCAAAACAAGCGGCGCACCCGGAACCAAAATCCTGCCGGTTTGCTGCAGTGAAAGCAGTGCTTCAATTTTGCTGTCAGCAGCCTGTTGCAAAGCGTCCTGGCTTGTGAGGGAGGGTATATTCATCAGCAATTCAATTTCACCCGCACCTGAGGTTGCACTGATGGACTCCAGATCTTTAACCCGCCAGGGCCATGCATCCTCTCCTTCACTTCCGGCAGCACCGTCACCGACCACTTTAACACAATAAACAGTGGCATCTTTTACGGTTTTCTCAAATGAAAGGATATCGCTTCCATATGTAAATGTCTGCACAGCGGGCTCACCTGAAAAAGGGGCAAAATTAAGTGCATTGGTTTCATCCACATACGCTAAATACCCACAGGTATTTGCAAATGCATTGATATGCTGAAACAGATTCAGGGCATCATCAACAACAACAAAAGGATACGCTATCCCGCTTTCTATGGTTCCGGTATCCGCACCTGCACCAGACAGCAAATCGCTCACAATATCTCCGGCAGACTGCTGCTCATAACTTTGATTGAGCCTTGTTCTGCTTAGTAAAGAACCGCTGTTAACCAGTGTAATTATTTTTCTGCCAACAAGGGTATGCAAAATTTCGTCTACAACACCTGAAAAAATCAATTGCAGCGGTTCATCTGCAAAGCCCAGGGATATACTTGCATCATCTCCAATCTCAGGTGCGGGTGCCGTATCATTGTCTGATAGTGTCAATACAGCAACGTCAACAAATGGTCCCAGGCCCGTTTCCACATCCACATGGATCAGACAATCCTTCCAATCATCGGCCGATGCGGATCCGATTTCTATTTCATGTACCGGTTGTTTTAAACCGGATGTGGCGTTGGAATTAAACATCTGCTAATAATTTCCTGATATCTTAATTATAATAAGCGTTTATGAGTTGAGACAGCAACACTCAACACTCACTAAACTTCATCCTGTCCGCGTATTTTCCGAAATATAATGATTCATTGTTTTGGGTACACCATCCTGGCTCAGTACATTGTATAAATCCCGATGTTTTGCATCCCTAAAGACAAATGGGATGGTGTTGTCGCCCACTGCCCCACCTGTTGTTTGCGGCAATACATGCATGTGAAGATGATTGTATGCACTGTTTCCTGTATCACCGGATCGCATGATAACCTGTCCCTGGGTTACAGGGCTATTTTTAATATTGTTTTTTGCAATGCCTCTGTCATTGAAGGCAGCTTCCACACTCCCTTTTCTACCATGACCGTAAACTGCATATGTGGTTACAACCCCTCCGCCGGGACCTTTATCATGATCATTGTTAACAGTATCATGCCGAATTCTAATATAATTCCAGCTGCCATCAGACCCATTGTCATGGTCATCGTAATAAGCGTCAACAATACCATCACGTGAACAAAGAATTTCAACATCCTGATCAAGTGCAAAATCATAGGCATATACTTGTGCAGGTGTAGCAAATGCGTTGTGTGTGATATAGCCCTGATTTCCCTGGGGGCAATAAACCGGGCGACTACCGGCCCAGGGGAGGCGGTATGGTGATTCACCAGGAGATGGATATCCGGCAAAATCGTCTCCCCTCGGATTGAACTTGCCTTCATCTGTGTCGCCTTCCTTGGTCGTGAACTGACTGGCCCAGAACATAACAAATGTCATTTCTGCGCCTTGCAGCATTTTCCATCCAAGTACCGGAAAGTCCTCTTCCCAGGACAGCATTTCAGCCACTATGGTTCCCACAAGTGCACCCAGAAACCCAAATCCGGTACCGGCAAGCACCCCCCACAAGAGCCACATTTGGGCACATCTTTCACCACCACCGGCAAACGGGTGTCCATAGTGTTCCCTTGGTGTGGCTTTCGCAAGGCACCATCCGGCAAGGGAAATAAACGGATCGGCAACACCGTCTATCACCAACCGATTATCAGGACGGTCGTCCGGATTATACCTGTCGGATGGAAAGGGATCACTTTGATAATTTGAATGTCTTTCATGGTAATTGAGTAATGTCATCATTGAGAGGACTAAATTTCTAACACCGCTTGCAGTGCCCCCATAAATAAACCCCTCTCCGATATTACCAAGAAATACAGTTATCCATAATATAAAACTTGTTTCCGCTGAAGACTTGGTATGCATTCCCTGAAAGGATCCCAGTATCGGGCATAAAAGCCGATATAAACAGAATCGAAGAACCGAGTTGGGTGGTTTTTTTGCTCCCAGGATATAGCTGCCAAACACCAAATTGCCAACAGCATGCAAGGTATTGGACACCTCATCGCCTTCTTCAATGGAAAGTAAATGCATTGCACCTTCCAGATATTCAGCAATACCGGCCAGATAAAGGGCCGCTTTTTCCATGCTGTCCCTCGTGGCCTTTGAACCTGCGTCCATGTCATCCTCATCAAAAGTAAAGTAAGGCTGATCATGGTTCCCTGCGCTGTCTGGGTCAAAATGGGGAATTTTTTTCCAGTCACCGTCACTGGCCGTCAGGTTGAACTCTTTCTTGGATCGACAAAAATTCTCCCGAATATACTTGTCTTTTGTTTCATTAATAAAAATGTCATCCTTTGGCCAGAATGGTATGAAATAATATCCCCGACTTCTGTAACGGTCACCCATTACCCAGCTGGCATACCATGCATATGTTTTTTCTAAATCACTATTGGCTGCGGCACCCACGGAGTTGAAACCAAAAACATTTTCAAAGCCCGGTAATTCGGGTAAGTTTTTCATTAAATCAAAGACGCTGTTCATATTGCCGCCATGACAGGCGACTTTTTTTGCGATTTTGTCAAACCCGATTTTTCTCAACCAGGCCATCAGGGCACCGGAAATATCCTCTGCAGTGGGCATGGGAAATTTAAAAGAATTTTTCATCTGCCGTTTCAGCCGCCGAAGAACAGATATCATCTGATGTCTGTTTTGCCGGTCTTCCCTGGAAATATCAGGCGGGTATGTTTTTAATCGGGTCACAATATCATCAAGCAATTCCCAGATCATGTTCTCAACAAACACAGAATCAATACCCAGATCCTCCTCGATCATGTCCATCACTTCCTGGATCGGCAACCGTAAATCCTCAATAGAAAAGTCTTCAAGACCATCGGCAATCAGATTCAGGTTTTCAAGAAGCCAGGCAATGACTTGTGAAAAATCATCCATGGTCTCAAGCTTATCACCCATGCCTTCGAACTGTTCTTTAAACGGTTGAACCCACACCTGCATTCGATTTTTAGCCTGTTGAAAGCTGTCACCGAATCCCTCCACCATTCTAATTGCACCCGCCACAAATGCCGCTTCCAGGATCTTGCTGATTTCACCTTCCTTTGTTTGGTCAATTGCAAGTTTCACAGCGAGGGTCATCAGATCCTCCACCAATCCCATCATGGGATCCTGTGTTTTTGCTTTACCTAACTTTTTGGGCTGCAACAATAAACTGGCTAAAGACATTTTATCTCCTGATCATTATGGCACAGCCTGAAGCATTGCCGAATAAGCTATGTTGACTGTCTCCATTTCTTCTTTCAATTCATCATCCAGATTTCTTATTTTTGTAAGTAGCGCGTTTATCACTTCACTGATATCAAAAACATCGAGCAGCGGTACAATCTGGTCATCATAAATTGTCTGCAGGGGTTGAACCACCAAAGTATCGGGGTTCAGCGCCTCCGCTTTTTTAATGACATCATCAAAATCAGAGTCAAGTTTATTCATGTCCTCTTCAGGGATAAGAAGATTGACAGACAACGCATCTAATAAATTGCTGAATTCAGTTTCTACGATCTGCCTTATTTGTGCCGGGCTGATCTCGTCTAACTTGGATTCGATCTGTTCAAATATTTCATTGAGACTATCTGAAATAAAGTCAAAATTTATGTCCCTTAACCGTTGAACCAGCTCGTCCATAGATGTCTTCATGCCACCAAGAGAGTCAGGCCCTAATAATAGGTCCGTAATTTTGACCTGGAGCGAGGTGACCAAGGGGTTCACCTTTGAGATGATCAGCGATAGCCCGTCCCGCACGATTTGAGTGTATGAAAAAAGGGATGAGAGCGGCAAAATCAGTTGAGTTCTTAACACTTCTCTGATTTTTTCCTTGAGTTCAGCAGCGGACAATCCTGAAATTTGGTAATCAGCCAAAATAGATTCTGCCCCATGATAGGTTGCATCCCAGTTAATCAGTTCCGTTTGAAAACCAGTTTTAGTCGCTGATAATTTTTGTGTTAATTGGGTTAATGCCTGAAACGGCATCATAAAATTTTCTTCCAGCAGATTGGCCCGGCCAAGCAAATCAACCAAAGCGGCTTTTTCCGGTATTGATCCGGGAATAGCGTTGACAGCAGCCTGACACCTCCGAAACCCCTGGATCATGGCTGCCATTTTCACATCAGGGGCAAAGTCGGTTAAGCTGTCAATGGAAGGTTGAATATGGGTATTAAATTGAACCGTCAAACCTGATGCAAGTGTCTGCTCAATGGATAAAGCAATAGTTGACAACTGCGTCGTAAGTGCCATAGCATCTGAAAAATCAATTTTATCAACAAGCTCATCTGCCCATGAATTAAGCTGGCTTTCCACATCCGTAAACGCATCTACAACAGTCAGCGCCTTTTCACATGTATTTTTAATCACATCACCGGTATCTACAACATCCTGTATAATCTCAAGCACTTTGTCGATCTGCTCAAATATTTCATCAACCGGCATTGCATCAATGACCTTATTGATGATTTCATTTATCTGATCGGATAAGGGCTGCACCAGATCACCCGGCTTTAATCTGAAAATTAGTTCTTTCAGATTATCAAACACAGGTTCAAGGGGTTCGATGAGTTGACCTGGGTTGGCATATTGCTCCAGTCTTTCTTTTAAGGCATCGAGAAGGTCTTCCATGGGTTCGCCAACCAACTCACTGGGCTTAAACATGGACAATTGTTCTAATAAAGTGTTAAACGGTTCGGATAAAGCGTCTCCAATAATAGCAGAGGGGTCAAATTCTCTTATTTTGTCTAAAAGTTGCCCGGGCAAATCCTCAACCTGGGAAATAAACTTAACCGGACCATCGTCGATTATTTCCCCCATTTGATCAATCAGAGGATCGATAACAGGATTCAAATCAGAAGGCAATACCGCCACCGCTGCATCAAGAGCCATCTCCATCATTGTATCAAGTTGTGAAGTATCTATACTTGCAAGTGCGTCAGTAACCCCTTCAATGCCATCGACGACCTGATCGGTTACCGGTGCAAAAGAGATGGAAGAGATTTGCTGCTCAACTATGGATAAGGTTGTCTGTATCTGATCCAATGCGTTGCTGACCGCCGGATCGTTCAATAACCCGCTGATACTGTCAAAAATATCATTCAGGGGTTGTCTGACGGAATCAGGATCAAAGCCATCCACAAGACCGCTGATTTCCGTAATCAACCCACTAATCACATCCTTTACGGGTGCGAACAGGTTTTCCATCTGTGAGGTCAATTCAACTCGAAATTCTGCCAGGGTCTGGCGTACCTGGTCGGTCAGCGATTCGGTATCAATAGAATCAATAGCAGATTCTACTTCACCAAATGCAGACCCAATTGCCATGGTCATAGTTACCATGGCATCATCAAGTGCATCAACCGCTGACCTCAACGCGTCTGCCACAGTTGAAAGCGGATCCTGTATTGCCTTCAAATCGATTTGATCAACCAGATCATTAATCCATTTAAAGATATCATCTAAAACAAATTCAAACTTTACCATTAACCTGGGATCGGGCGTTAATTTAATTTGATCAAGCAGGGGCCCCAGACTATCTGAAAGGCTGTTGTCACCAAGAACCGATACCAGATGATCCATCTGATCGTGCAAATCATCAACAAAATGCTCAATCTTATCTTCAAGGCTGTTGAGTGTTTCAGCATAATTTTCAGGCAAATTCTCTTTTATCGTCTGAAATTGTGAGAGAATCGGATCAATGGCTGCTATAATAGCGGTTGTCTCACCATAATTTTCAGCATCAATAGCTGTCTTCAAATCGGCAAACCCGTTGGAAATACCGTCTGCAACCCGTGTCAAATCCGTTAAAGGAAGATGTGTTGTTATAGCAGCCGTCATTTCTGTCGTAATTGGATCAAAAACCTTAGGATTATGCTCTCTGATAAAATCTGACAGATCCGTAAAGGTCTCTTCAATACTAGCGGTAACCCCTGCTGCATCCATTTCCTCAAATCTCACCAGTACATCCAAAGGATCTCTAAGGTCATCAATGACCGGCAGTGTTACCGGCAATTTGCTGACCTTATCTATCAAACCGTTTAAGGCAATGAGTGAGGATTTAAGGGTAACCGGCTGCGGTAACAGATCGAGCATTGCACCCGCATTTGAAAAAGAAGATTTGACGTTACTTTCATGGGGTTCACTAGCACCATCTCCTGTATCAACAGGTGCGTCACCGGGTGCATCACCGGAACTATCATCTGCAGTGCCCCCGGCATTTGAATCTCCAGGGACCGTGCATTTCCAGTCAAGCTGGGTCAATTGGTAAATTGCCATGGCAGCTTTAAGAGAAGACGTAATAATGTCGGAAATATCATTTCCGACAGATGACTCGATGTCTCCAAGCCTGGCGGTAATATCTCCGGTAACCGATCCCAGGTCTTCAGGTAATGCTGCTGTAATTGCGCCGAATCCTGATGTAAGCCCGTCTCCCAGATCAAAGTCGGGTAGCGGAAGCTCGCCCACAAGCTGCATCAATCCGTCCAATCCGTCGGGTGGATTATTAATTAAATTTGTAACAACATCGACCACAGAGGCCAAATTACCGATTTGCCCTGCAAGGTCAACAGAAAACGTACTGCTATCTGAAATGGAGCCCAGGCTTTCAAAAAGTGTCGGCATGCGTTAATCACTTCCCCCAAATAAATCGGTAATAGCTAAAACAGCACCACTCAGCTCAGAAACCGCTGCCCCAACCTCGTTCAGCGCACCGGCCAAAGGGGCTGTCGGATCCTGCAGGTTTGGAATGCTTGGGATGCCGTCAATCACATCCAAAGCGCCGGTAACAGAATCAAGTAATCCGTCAACACCATCTAACAAGCCGGCATCCAGATCAGCTAAGGCATTTGTTGAAGGCGGCGGTGGCGGACTTTCCCGAATAATCAATTGATAATTTGTTTGATCCGGCACATTTGCATTCTCTTCTATAAAAAGTTGCTCAATGACAACGTATTGTACACTGGTAGCAGTAATGATATCCGCCACAAATGTGACCGGTTCTCCCTCAGTAAATTTTTCCCGGAGTGTTTCCAGAAATGTATCCCGTTTTTCATCACCGAAAAGACTCCCTGAAATGGCGATACGGACGGGTTCGGCATTCATATCCTGGAATAGATTGCCACCTTTTCCGGGCACCGGCAGCTCCACAAAAGATCGACTCTCAAGGGATCGAATTGATTCGATGTTTGGGATTTCCCAGTCGCCCAATACCGGTTTTACTATCATCTTATATCTACTCCATATCGCCGGGCCTGGCGTATAAGCTCATCTGTAACAATCGATGTAAGAGATTGTGAGCCTGATGCTGCCGGTGAAGAAACCGAATGCATTTGCCGCACCGGATCTTTTTGATCTTTGGGCCCGGTTTTAAGTTGTTCGATCATTGGATTCTGGTTATTGGACATATTTCTTTCCAATTCATTGCTTCTGGCCTGCCCTAGGTCGGTCTTTGACAAATCGGATACAACATTATGGGAACTATCCGTTTTCTTAGTATTTTTCTCTGTCTCACGGGTCTGATATCTTTTTTCGTTTTTTATTTTTTTCCCGGTACGTTCAATCGTCATCACACTATTTTCAATCAGTTCAATGGATGAAACAGCTGTTCCTTTTTGAATTTTTATCAAGCTGTTATGATGACCTTTTTGAACGATGATTTTTGATTGATCCTGGTTAACCCTCGTATTTTCAAATAATTGTTCACC
Organism: Desulfoconvexum algidum; assembly: GCF_055382125.1. Classification (NCBI taxonomy): domain Bacteria; kingdom Pseudomonadati; phylum Thermodesulfobacteriota; class Desulfobacteria; order Desulfobacterales; family Desulfobacteraceae; genus Desulfoconvexum; species Desulfoconvexum algidum. Next base: position 5,119,141 of record NZ_AP042394.1, read on the forward strand.
CGCTATGTTGTCAGATTGCCTTATTGACAAGGAAGATAGCAATTTTTCTGATGATTCATCCATGGATTTAAATACATTGTTCTGATTGCCTTTGGATTCTTTTGCATCAGATAACCTTTCCATAGGAGCGTTACTCATAGATAATCCTGAAATATTACCCAGTGTTTTATTCAAACGCTCGCCCAAATTGTCATCTAAATAATTTGGCGAATTTTTCAACTGAACAGTGTCGGGTACTGAAAATTTTTGAGTCCTTTTCGGATAATCTTCTTCTAATATCTTACCTAAATCCTGACCTATGATTTTTTTAAAACTAAATACCCTCTTTGCTTTATTCGTATCCTTTTCAGAATCATTTTTATACGCAGTTTCAAGCAGATTGAATTTCTCCTTGGTATCGTTTGTCTTCTTCTCTCTATCAACCGCCTTTGATCTATTTTCCGAATAATTTAACAGATCATCTGATATCAGTCCCACCGTTTTTATCGTTGCATCTTGCTTTAATTTGTTCTGTTTTGCGCAAGTAGCCTTATCATCATTTAAAAATGTGGGTCTTTTTTTTGATATTACAGGTTTTTGTTCAATTTCAGAAACAGGTTCTGATGTTGAGATTATCGTAGCGTTTTCGTTTTGTTTTTGAGCATATTGACACTCCAATACATGAAAAGGAGAATAATCGACCAAGGCTATTTCCAGGTCATTGAGTTGTCTGAAAATATTGAATGCAACCGTCTGTGCTGTTAATGCACCTGGCGCCGTATTTAATCGACGTATCATTTTTTTTACACGCCTGATTGAATTTTCTTCCGTTACCTTACCCATTAAATATTCAATTCCTTAACTATTTTTTTCCAACATCTTTAAATGAAGAAGAATCTGTCCCAGTGTAAGATCATTAATCTGCTCTGGTGTCCATCCAAACTCCTGGGCCAAAATAAAAGCAGCCTTGGTTAGTGGTGCTTCCATGGCAGTTGAAAATTGATCCGGTTCTGTTTCAATCCCACTGATTCTATTCACATTGGCAAGAATAAATTCCAACAGACCCACATGCATTGCCATTACCTCGGCAATTTTCATTTTCGGCTCCACCAAAGATTGCTGAACCATCAGCGCTGCAAGGAGATCCGAGCTCTCCTTTGCAGCGCGTGAAATGGTCTGTAAATCACTCACCGTTAAGGGTTTAAGCTTAATACTATGAGATGTATTGTCATTTTGGTTTTGAATTCCGGGCGTTAACACTTCAGCTGACAATTTAACATCATAGGTCAATTTAGCGCCTGCAAGTAAATCTTCGGCAGTCAACATCATTAAGCTTCATCCCCAGTGGTCATAAAAAGTGCCTGAAAACTGACGGATTCCATTAAAAAATCATCCTCCGGCATATCATATGTCCAGGAATCAATTTTTACGCCATGAAGCGTCATTGTATTCCGGGTACCCGGTGTTGCAGCATTTTCTGCCATCAATGTAATATTAAAAGACGGTTGTGCCCAGCTTGCCGAAGGTCTCGCTTCAGCAGCTTCACCCAGCAACAGTTTTAACATTGCGCCGTTGATCATAGCCCGACCGATGGTTCCGGAGATATGAACATTTCCGGGTCGCAATTCAGTTGCATATCGCTGGCCTACTTCATGAAATGCTTTTACGTCTGTTTTTACTATCATTTTTACGCCTTGAACACGCCCGACTGAAATCAATTCATATGAATCAATTACACCCTGAGCACTTTCGCCTTCGATGCCTTCCGGTGTCGACAAGGTGATTGAACCGTCTGCACCTGTAAAAACACTTGTATTCGCCATGGTTGCCTCCTACTGCAATGATAAAGTTACTCGAATATAATCAATGGAAAAGGTCGGTTTTAATACAATATTGACGTTTGCCCGACCTGCAATTTCATCCTGCCGTGTGGCCACAACTTCAAGCTGATACTCAGTAAGTGCTTCGTCTTGTACCATTGTCGTCAAAAATCCATCAATCGCGCCTTCCATTGCTTTTCGAACCCGCAGATTGTTCAGTCTTCCAATAAATGGATTGCAGACCTGCCGAATACCGGCTTTCGCGAAATCAGTAATTCTACGCGTCGTAATCTGACTGAATGCACCATTTTCCGACGCCTGGGTACCAACGCCACGAACCACACGTATTCCACGCCGGTCTTCAAGGGCACAAATGCCGCCACTCACTAATATTTTCATGTCACCATAGGAAAATTTAGTACCAAGAGTGGTTAATCCTGGGACAACTTTATTCGTCGGGCTTGACTGGGCTGCTAAACTGCTGATAAGTCCGGCCACTGCCGCGGCACTGTATATCCCACTGAGGGTTACGTTCTCGCCTTTTGGAAGTGCGACTGCATCAAACGTCACTATCCCGGGTGCAGTCATCACAATCCTTTTATTCGAAACCACCTGCCCTGCAATCGCTGATGCACCGGTTTCATCCGCACCAATCACCGCAATCGTGTCTCGACCCGCTGCTTCCGCAGTGTCAACCAAACTGCCAAATAAGGTATTGGCCTGATCTGTTGTTAACTCTGGTGCAACCAGTATATTCACATTATCTTTTAACAATTCATTAAACCCGGTTGCGAAATCAGGTTCTGATGAACCGGCTGCCAAACCGTATGCATAAATCGTTCTGGCACCGCTTCTGAAAAGAATCTCCAGGCTTCGCGTTAAGTTAAGTGTTCCGTTGCCATCATCATACGCATCGTACATTCCAAACGCAGTGCGGGCTGATTCATAATCAGACAACACTTTTGTACTTCCGGTTCCGGTTGCAGCGGTTCCCACAATACCGATATTTCCAGCAGAAATACCACCCGCTGAAATGAGCCCTTCGGCCTGAACCCGAACATATGTTCCCGGTATAATTTGTTCTGCAAATTGATCTTCGGCCATGCCTTCACCTCCTGATTAATACATTTTCTAAAACGAGTGTTCAAACAATTGTCCCTCATAAAAAATAAAGTCAAAAATCATCTAAAATACAGCGTTCTAATAAAAAAAATAGGTAGCTTTATAAGCTACCTATTTGAATATTTTGCGAAATTGTTTCGATCACTTCATCACTGGCGTCAGGATGGACAACATATTCATAGAGTATCTCAAAGGTAAGCGTCTGTGAAACCGTTAAATTGTTACCACTTCCTTTCTCCGCCACGTTCCCGTTTTCTTTCAGCCAGATCTTTTGAATACCCAATTCAACCGTATCTTTTCTCTTTGCTCCAAGAAGGGATTTCATGACAATACTCGCAGCTTGATTCAGTTCACTCCGACCACCGGCTTCTATGAATACCAATATCTGAGCATCAATCCTGCACCCAAAAAGTTCACTATTGGCTTCAGAACCAATCCCCACAAAACCACCTATTCCAGCAGTTAAAAATTTCCGGGGATGAACATTCCAAATAAGTTCAATATCAGGGTCATTTATTTCCGGTATCAAAACACCAAGAGATACTTCCAAATCTTCAAATGCTTCTTGATTTATCTCTGCCATCTATATCTATCCTGTGACTTATTTTGATGTAACTTATTTTGATATAGTTGTTTTTAAAATAGGATTGAATAAATGTTTGAAATCATTTGTGCGAAAATTCATATTAAACAGAAGACAGTAAGAGAAGACAATAAGAGACGTTTTAAAAACAATATACCCAACCATTTTTTCATTAATGTGTCAATGTTTTTTTATAAATTTTTCATCAACAATATTTCATTAATTCAGGAGTCTCTAAAAACACCTTCCCACGCTTTTCACCAGACTGCCATTACCCCGGAGTGTGAATTAAAACTTGGCCGCTAACCTTGTACCCTGGTCTATGGCGCGTTTGGCATCCAGCTCAGATGCCGTGTCTGCACCACCGATAATCTGAACCGGCAGATGGGTAATCTGATCCACCAGTTTCCGATTGGATTCCTGGCCTGCACAGATGACCACATTGTCCACCGCCAAAAGTGTGGGTTTACCCTCCTTGAGCAGGTGTAACCCTTGATCATCTATCCGCTTATATTCGCAGTCGGAAAACATTACCACCCCCTTGCGTGTCAATTCCATGCGATGAATCCAACCGGTGGTTTTTCCAAGATTGTCCCCCACTTTCCCGGTTTTGCGCTGCAGGAGATAGACCTCCCGGGGGGAGGGTTTAAACTTTGGCCTAACCCCCTCTACTCCGCCCCGTGCCGTAAGAGACATATCGATTCCCCACTCGGCCATAAACGAGGGTATATCCTGGGCAATGGACGGCCCCTGATGAATCAGAACTTCACAGATATCGAAACCAATACCACCGGCGCCAATGACCGCAACCTTTTTGCCCACTTCAACACCGTTCACAACATCGATATAGGTCAATACCTTGGGATGATCGATACCATCAATCATGGGTTTGCGGGGGATGATGCCGGTGGCCAGTACCACTGCATCAAAATCCCCCTGATCCAGCATTTCCCCTGTAACCGTTTTGTTGAGCTTTAATTTTACACCGGTCAGTTCTATTTGTCGGCCGTAATAACGAAGGGTCTCATGAAATTCTTCCTTCCCCGGAATCCGCTTGGCAATATTAAACTGACCGCCTATTTCCCCAGCGGCTTCAAACAGGGTAACCATGTGACCACGGCCTGCGGCGGTCGTGGCAAAGGCCATGCCGGCAGGACCGGCACCCACCACTGCAATTTTTTTAAACTGCTGGGCTGGTTTAATCAACAACTCGGTTTCATGACAAGCCATTGGGTTCACCAGGCAACTGGTCAATTTGCCGGCAAAGATATGATCCAGGCAGGCCTGGTTACAGCCAATGCAGGTGTTGATCTCATCGGTGCGTTGTTCCGCGGCCTTGCAGACAAACCCAGGATCGGCCAAAAACGGACGTGCCATGGAAACCATATCCGCATCCCCCCTTGCCAGCACCTGTTCTGCCACATCCGGCATGTTAATCCGGTTGGACGTGATCAAGGGAATCTTCAACGCAGCCTTCACCCTGGCAGTGGCCCAGGTAAAGGCGGCCCGGGGCACCCGGGTGGCGATGGTGGGTATACGTGCTTCGTGCCAGCCGATACCCGTGTTGATGAGAGTTGCCCCTGCCAGCTCGACGGCTCTGCCCAGGGTAATCACTTCATCTAAAGAACTGCCCCCCTCCACCAAATCCAGCATGGACAGCCGATAAATGATAATAAAATCAGGGCCCGCCGCTTCACGTACCCTGCGAACCACTTCCTTGGGAAACCTGATTCGATTCTGATAATCCCCTCCCCACCGATCCTCTCTCTGGTTGGTACGCAGCGCTATGAACTGGTTTATCAGATAGCCCTCAGAGCCCATTATCTCAACGCCATCGTAACCGGCATCCTTTGCCAGCAATGCACATTGGACAAAATCCCGGATCTGCTGCTCAATTTTTTCATCGGTCAACGCCCTGGGCAAAAATGGACTGATGGGCGACTTGACCGCCGAAGGTGCCACCGCATCAGGATTAAACGCATAACGGCCTGTGTGAAGTATCTGCATACAAATCTTTCCATCTGCCGCATGGACCGCATCGGTCACAATTCGATGGTTTGAAACGTCCTGGGCCGAGGCCATCAATGCCGCATCTGCATGAACCGCCCCCTCCCTGTTGGGGCCAATGCCACCGGTTACGATAAGCCCCACTCCGCCACGGGCACGTTGGGCATAAAATTCCGCCATTCGGGTAAACCCATTGGGAAGTTCCTCCAGTCCCAGGTGCATGGATCCCATCAACACTCTGTTTTTAAGGGTGGTAAAACCCAGGTCCAGAGGAGCAAACAGACGGGGAAAGGACGGATGCTGGACATTTTCATTCATGGGTGTTGCTCTCTTTTTTTTATCCACTGATCTTCTTCCTCTTTCTCTTTCATTAATGAATCAAGAAAAAATGTCTGCTTTTTCTCTAACAGATCATTGATTCTCACCCCCCAGAATTCCACAATCGTTGTATCAGGCCTAAAAAATAAATTTACAAAAAAAAGTTTATCCTATTATAATAGCATTTTTTTTGATTCAAGAATACAATCATGGAAACGCGAAACCATAGACCTGATTTATTCGTACAAACGATTGCGGTAAGACGGAATCAAGATTGTCAGCCGAATATACACCCATAATTTAAAATTACGGGACATATTTTCCGAAAAAAAAGGATGCTTGTAAAATGAAAACCATCGTAATGATATTTTTAGGAAGCATTATTTTCACACATGCCGTGTTCGCAGCAGGAGGGCATTTGTCCCCGGAGGCATTGGCATTCCCACCTGCCCTTGAAAGTTATGGAGACAGTGGCCTTAGCATTTTTGCAATACTAAAGTCCCGGGCAATCAAGGTGCCGTTCAATGTGCTTGCAACGCTTATTTTTTTTCTGGCAATCATCCATACGTTTTTAACAAGCAAATTCATTGCTGTTTCACATAAATGGGAAACTGAACATGCACATAAGATAACAAAGGGACAGGCCGGCAAATATTCTGTTTCCCACGGGGCAAAACTGCTTCACTTCCTGGGTGAAGTTGAGGCGGTTTTTGGTATCTGGGCGGCAGCTCTTGTTTTTACCATTATCGGTTTTTATGACTGGACAACAGTCGTCACTTACATCAGTCACACGGTCAATTTCACCGAGGCCATGTTTGTCGTTGTGATCATGACCCTTGCATCAACCCGGCCTATTTTAAAACTGACTGAATTTTTCATGTGGAAATTTGCAAACCTTTTTGGCGGAACCCTAACAGCCTGGTGGTTTACGATTCTCACCATTGGACCGATTTTAGGTTCTTTTATCACTGAGCCGGCTGCCATGACCATATCGGCACTTTTATTATCTTCAAAATTTTATGCGTTAGAGCCCAGTGAAAAATTTAAATATGCGACCATCGGACTTCTTTTTGTAAATATTTCAGTGGGAGGGACATTTTCACATTTTGCGGCCCCCCCCGTTCTTATGGTTGCAGGGAAATGGGATTGGGGTATGGGACATATGTTCCTGAACTTTGGCTGGAAAGCCGGGTTGGGCATCCTTTTGGCAAACACTCTTTACTATTTGATTTTTCGATTTGAATTAAAACAACTCCAGGAAAAATTCGCCCTGTTTACGTTAAAGGATAAAATTCAAAAAAAATATATGCGCCAGAAAGATCTTGAAGCTGAGTTTGATAAACTGGAAAATGTGCTGGGAGATCAGCTTGGATTTGCCAGTGAATTTGAACGCAGGTCCCAAAAAATGAAAAAAGATATCGGCAAGATCATTATAGACCGCCATCAGGCTGCCTTTGCTTCCGAAGGAATTGATATTGATCTGGCAAGAGCGGCCTATGAACAAAGGTTTGATGAAATTCAACGGCGGGAGATGCGAAAAACAATACCCGGATTAATGCCTGAACATGAACGACCGATTATTCTTGATCCGGAATGGGACAACCGGGATGATGACGTCCCCCCATGGATCATGATCGTCCATGTGTTGTTCATGGTCTGGACAATTTACAATGCACATCACCCCGCCCTCTTTATTCCGGGGTTATTGTTTTTCATTGGGTTTTCCCAAGTCACCATACCCTACCAGAACAAGATTGACCTCAAGCCACCGCTTTTAGTCGGTTTTTTTCTGGGGGGACTGGTGATCCATGGCGGCGTTCAGGGGTGGTGGATTGAGCCGTTATTAGGTAATCTCAATGACATATCACTGATGTTTTCAGCAACCATTTTAACTGCGTTCAACGATAATGCCGCCATCACCTTTTTAAGTACCCTGGTCCCCGGATTTACCGATAGTTTAAAATATGCCGTTGTGGCCGGAGCTGTCTCTGGCGGTGGTTTGACTGTAATTGCCAATGCACCCAATCCAGCGGGTCAGGCAATGTTAAAAAAACATTTTGGAAACGGCATCTCCCCTGGAGGGCTGTTTTTAAGTGCCCTTATACCAACCCTTATAATGATACTCTGCTTTCTTGTTTTTCAATAGCAGCTGTTTGGGGGCAGTTTGAACACAGTATCATCTGTTTACACCCCAATTTTTTATAACCTGAATGATTTCACTGATAAAAGCGCATTTGCATTCAGGCGAACAAGGCGACAATATATTTATATTCAAACAGCGCCCAGGGCATTCCCTGCCCTCAGGTTTTCTATCAAAGAAGAAGGGGCCGTCATACAAATCCAGCAGTAAATCGGCATTGATCGCTATGGTGGTATTGCACGAGTGATTGAACAAAAACATACCCAATCTCAGATCTTCAAAAAAAACCTGATATCCAATCACCCGAATTGTTTTATCAGATAAGAAATCATCTCTGGTTTCCCATTGATAACCGCATTTGTTGCATTTCTTAAACATTTAAAAAATACCGACGGGTTTATGCATTAAAAGTGGAATCCACCCTATTTTGAGGTTTTAATGTATACTTTATGGTCCACCAGGGAAAGGGAATGGATGCTTCCCTTGATAAATTTTTGTTCACCAAAAATAGACACCAGACGAACCCCATCCTCTTCGGGTTCAACCTTGTCAACAGCTTCCATAACCAATACTTCTTTTTCTGCTTCCATTATATATGCACTTGCTTCACACATGATTTTTTTACTCCTCGTCTAAAAAAGATAAATGGGATTCTATGAGTTCATCCACCAAAAGGGGCAGGGACAATCCTGCCACCCCCACAATGGAGATGTTTTCCTGGGTCAGGGGCAACAATACTTTTTTGGCTTGGGAAAGACAGACCGCCTCTGCCATTTCCGGGGTAACCTCCCCCATCATGGCATGGGCCATGATAATGCCCACAGGACCGATAATAACATCGGCCTTTTTAACCGTCTGCACAATGGCATTGCTGCCCGACGCCCCTTTGTTTGCCCTTGCTTTGAGCATCTGAGCCGTTGCAATGGCATTGGTACCAAGGGCGATCACCTCTATGGACTCTCCAAACCGCTCCTTGATCCGTTTGATAACGGCAGATCCAATGCCGCCGCCCTGGCCGTCAATAATGCAGATTTTTTTCATATCATTTTTATTCATAACCTGGCCTTTGTCGCACATTTGAGTTTACAATAAATCCTGTACAATTTTCCAGATATTTTTTTCCACCCGGTCCGGAAGGTCATTGCCGTCAACAATTATTACCTTTTCCTGATCCTTAAGTCGCTCAAAGGCCAGAAAATAATTATCCCTGACCCGTTTTAGGATATCAATCTTTTCATACATGTCCAAAGAATCACGATTGGCCCGGATCCGTTCAATACAGATATCTGGATCCACATCAATAAACAAGGTGGCCGTAGGTCTTAGAATCTTGGCATTCAAGGCGTTTGCCTGGATCACCCAGTCCATATCCATATACTGGGCATGGTAGGCATAGGAAGAAAAATAATACCGGTCGCAGACGACAACCTGCCCCTGGTCCACCATTGCCTTGACCCCATTTGCCCGATTCAGCAAATGATCGGTCCTGTCCGCTGCAAACAATGAGGCAATGGTGAGCTGGTCTGTCTCAACACTGCCGGACAGCATTTTTCGAATCAAAGAGCCCACCGGGCCGTCCGTGGGCTCAAAGGTGGAGACCGCCAAAATCCCTTTTTCTATCAACCGCTTATGAATCCGCTGCATCTGGGTACTTTTACCCGATCCGTCGATCCCCTCAAGGACCAGGAACCTGCCCGGATGATCACCTATTTCCAATTTACTCACTCCACTTGGCTCCAGTTCTATTCTTATGAAAACTGTTTTATACCAATATCCCGGCTCCTTGGCAAGACAACGAATGTCAATCAATCGAAGATTCCCTGATTTTTTAAAAAAGGTGCAAAAATTGTAACCCGGGGCAATGTTCTCGTAACTTAACGCCTGTGTAGAATTCTACCGCCATCATAATAACATTTATTAAAACAGATAGTTACTGTTATGGCATGGGGGTTGCTATATAGGTCGTTATCCCTTTGACGGTGGAAGGTATCCACCCTTGGGTTGGCTTTTTCAACAAGCACGGTTTTGAAATGATCTGGTTTGTTTGAAAAATTTATAATGGCATTTAATATACTTTTAAAAGGAGTAACAACGATGAAAAAATTTCTAACAGCGGTATTGGCTATTGGGTTAATTGGAATGGCAGGTCTTACATTTGCTACGGCAAAAACGATTTCTGAGGATACTGTGGCAAGCAGTCAGGCAAAATCCGGTGAAATGGAAACCCAGGAGTATGCGGGAATGGTTGTAAATACAGAAAGCGGAATTACCCTGATGGCAAAAGATGCCGCCTATTTATTGATAGGTGAAAAACTTGAGGACCTGGTAGGGAAAACGGTAACGGTAAATGGAAAACTCATAAAAGGGGATATTGCCGACACAATTCTTGTTGCCAAGATACGAGAGACAAAATAAGCACCCACTCAAATTAACAAGCTTTTAGACCGTAAAAGGGGAGAAACTATAGTTTGGGTTTTCTCCCCTTTTACTTTTTTACTCAGTTTTTAAATTCAGATACGATGATATCGTATTTTTTTATTTTGTAATGTATGGATCTTCTGCTGATTTTCAAAAGATCCGCCGCCTTTTTCTGTACCCCGTTGGCTTGTTTAAGGGCACGAATGATGGTGTTTTTTTCACTGTCCTCAATGGAAAGACTGTCTTCGGATATGGACGGTGTTTGTTCCCGGGTTTCCAACTGCAGGTCAGAAGGCGCAATTTTATGATTCTTGCACAGGACAATGCCGGCTTCCAGGGCATTTTTCAATTCCCTGATATTGCCGGGCCAAGGATAATTTAGCAATAGTTCAAGGGTGTTATCGGCAAGCGTCACCTGGGGAAGCTTGTGTTCCCTGGTATATTTGGCGACAAAAAAATCTGCCAGTTCCAAAATATCTTCTTGTCTTTCCCTCAATGGCGGGACGGTAAGGGTGACAACCTTGAGTCTATAGTATAGATCCTGGCGAAACCTTCCGTCTGCAATATCCGCTAGAAGATCCGCATTTGTTGCCGACAACACTCTGCAGTCAACACAAATTTCTTTTATGGCGCCAACCCGTCGAATTTTTTTGTCCTCAAGAAATCTTAACAGTCTGCTCTGCATCTCCTGTGAAATATTTCCGATTTCATCTAAAAACAGAGTGCCCTTTTCCGCGGCTTCAATGAGACCTGTTTTGTCTTGAACCGCATGGGTAAAAGATCCTTTCATATGACCGAAAAGTTCGCTTTCCAATATTCCGGCAGGCGTCGAGCCGCAGTCGACAACAATATAGGGATTGTCTTTTCTCAAGCTGTCCTGGTGTATGTATTTTGCGATACATTCCTTGCCGACACCGCTTTCCCCCAGGATAAGGACATTTGCATTGCTTGCGGCCACCTTCTTGGTGATCTGGTAAAGGGCCTTCATGGCCGGGCTTTTACCCCAATAAAAGTTTTCTTCGATCCCGGCGGAACCGGATTGATCAATGGCGGGTTGGTGATTGGCGGGTTGGTGATTTGCAGATTGATGATTGACAGGTTGCTGCTTGGCAAGGATATCATGGATTTTGATGATTAACTCCCTGCCGTCAAAGGGCTTTGAAATATAGTCCACAGCACCTTGTTTTAAGGCATTTACGGCACCGGGTATGGTGCCATAGGCCGTTAAAAAAATAACCGGCAGATCGGGCAATATCTGTTGCATCTTAGCAAGAAGGTCCATGCCACTCATGGCAGGCATCTTCATATCTGAAATCATAAGAGCTATGGGCACTTTCTTCAGTATCTGAACCGCGGCCTTTGCACTACCGGCTTTATGGACCTGAAACCCTGCAGCGGTAAGCCTGGCATCAAGGACTTCAAGTATATTGGGGTCATCATCGACAATTAATATGTTCACCTCGTTCAATTGGCTTTCCTCTTTTCCTGAATCTCCTGGTCAATATTTTCAAGTTCTGAAATTTGATATTGAAGGGTTTTAATCAATTTTTCCAATTGACAAATTTTTGTGTTTTCCTTTTTAAGAAGGGTGTCCATCGCTTGATTTTTTTCCAAAATTTCCAATTGGTATTTTTTGTTTGCATCGGCTATCTTTTTAAGAGTTTGTATCACAAGCAGGGGATTTTCAATGGGGTTATTAGCAGATTTTACAGGATGCCACTGGCTTAATAATGCCATTGCCTCGGTAAACTTTTCCTGGGTTTCAGACTGGATAAGTTTTGTACAGGCAAGATTGTATCGGGCAATGTTTTGAATACCAGGATCTTTGCTTTGGTTTGCAATCAAGGTGAAAATTTCATCTGCCCGGGTGTATTCTTCTTTGAAAAATGCGGTTTCCCCTGATTTTAGTGTTTTTATTTCAGCGTAATTTTTCCCCGGCTGGTTCCCAAGGTAGCACCCGGATAGGGTCAAGCAAAAACACAATAGCAAAATATATCCATACCCCCGAGAAAATCCTTTGGAGATGGTGGTTTTACCAATTGGTACCGGTATCATCTGTTTTCTCCCTGGGTTGTTATTGATTCATTTGTTGTGGGCAGGGTGAAAAAAAAAGAACACCCTCTCCCTTTGTTGTTTTCCATATAAATGATGCCGCCATGGGCATGGATTATCCGCTTGGAGATACTCAATCCAAGCCCCACGCCATCCATATGATCCCTTACCTCTTTTGCCCTGTAATATTTTTTAAAAATCAAGGACTGCTCTTCCTCAGGGATTCCAGGGCCCTGGTCAGAGACTCTGAAGGTGAGGCCCTTATTATTTTTTTGGTCCAATACATGGATATCCACAACACTGTTCGTGTCGGAAAATTTTACGGCATTGTAAACAATATTGAGCAATACCTGAATGATCTCCTTTTTTACACCCAGTACCATTGGCGCATCACCTAGTTTGTGCAATCGGATGGCAACATCCTTGATTTTTCCTTTGGCGATTAAACTATTGGAAACTTCCCCAAGCAGCTGATTGGGATCAATGGGTTCGGGACGAATTTTTCCTGAATATGATTCCAACATGGAGACATCCAGAAGACGGTCAAGAAGATCGTTTATTCTGCTTATTTCCGAACTGGCAATTTTTAAAAATTTCCTCTGGGTATCATTAACAGGCCCAAGAACTTTTTCAATTATCATGTTCACAGATTCCCGGATGGAAGAAAGCGGTGTTCTGATTTCATGACTCAAAATGGCAATGAAATCGGATCTGATATCCTCATCCTCCTTGAGCTGTCTGCTCATATTATTAAAAGCTGCGGCAAGTTCACTGAACTCATCCTGGGAATTGATTTCAATTCGATGATAATGATCCCTGGAAATATCGTTTAGCCCGTGCTTTAATTTTTTTATGGGTCCTATCATTGATTTGGAGATAAAAACTGCCCCCAGGATACCGGCAAAAAGGGATACCAACATCCCGATCAAACTCTTGTTAGCGCTTTGTCTGCCAAGGTCATTGATTCGAATAAGTGCCTGCTCAATTTGCCCTTGATTCTCTTTTCTGGCAGTTGAAATACCCTCCATCCATTTGTTCATCAAGCTGTCTTCAACCCAGACTGACGATTCCTGGGCAGATTCCAGGCGACTTGAGGTGTTGGCGTTGTCTTTGAAACTTTTACGGAGCCATTCCCATTGGCTGGAAACTGGATATGTGGGGGCATTGAGTTTTATAATTTTGTCCAGCCCCTCACAAAAATCATTTTGGGCTGTTTCAAAATAGGACAGATACACCTTCTTTTTAAGTAGCTTAAATTTCTTAAGGTTCACATCCATGCTGATGAGGTTATCTTGCATGCCCTTTGATAACGCTGCGACCTGGTTATTGATGCTGATAATCTGCTGGGATGTTTCCTTTAATCTTTGAATATCGATAAATAATACCAGCAGGGTGCCATAAAAGATAAAAATCAGGACGAAAAACAACATCAGCAACTTGCTTGTTATGCCAAATCTTATTTTCATTCTGCCAAATTTTATCCTTGTATTATCTTCCACGGTAAATTGTCAGAATCTTTTGCTCATCTTTGCGAACCTGCCTTTTGTTTCAATACGATCGAGGTTTTACCATACTCACCCATGACAAGTCAAACCAGGCAGATCCCTTTCACTGGCCTGGGTGTTATGGAAAATGGAAGATGGATGGAGGTGCCAGGACCGGCACCCCTTTGGATAAAATAATTTTATAATCTGGTACGTGATCACTTCGAAATTATTTTTTTTATCAGTCTGTTACACTGTTTCCACAAGGGCCTTGCAATTGGAACAACGCCTGGCACCCCGGAAGAGAGGAGTTTTACACTGGGGGCATTCATAGCGGGCCTCTTCTTGTTTTACCCAGGTTTGGGTCCCTTGTTTTTTCCGGGCAGGAACAGACCGGAGAATCTCTTGTTTGCCCACTGGAACTGGAAATTCATCAATTAAGTTGCAGGGGAATGTGTCGCATTGATGGCAGCCGTCACGGTTATTTTCCATGGCGCAGGTCCGAATTTCGCAGGTTTGGCAATAAACAAATCTTTTGTCTGACAGACAGCCGCTACACACGATCTGTTCCGGGGTAACCCCATATGCCTTGGCCAGTTTGCCTTTTAATTTTTCATTGTTGTCACGGCTTGCCATGTACACACCGCAAACGCCACAGTAAAGACCGCAGGGGGCCAATAATTCCGGGTTCATTTTTCTATTCTCCCTATGGGTATTGAAACAAGTTAAAATTGTCTGAATTTACCAGGCCTTTTATGTTTTCCATGAAGGTTTTTGGGGCCGCATAATCCGGATGGCTGCGAAAAAGCGTGGCAATCCGGTTCAGCTCATCCAGCTCATGGAGACAAGATTTGTCAAACTCTTCTGTTGGAAACCTTTGTTCATGGGTTGCAAACAATAATTTTTTCGGCCTGATCCAACCGGTTTTAACGGCAGCCGGCGCCAACCGCTCACAGAGGCAGGGCTTTTCTTCATTGATAAGGCCGCAATTTTTCTGCATGAATTTTCTAACACGGCTTCTGGCCCGGGAAAGGCGCTGGCGAAAGGCTTGAGGGGTCCGGGTAGAGGCACCGGTTACCCGGCGCCTCCCCCAGTTGAGTAGCCCAAGGGAACTTCCCCCTCAGGCTCTCTCAGATCCGTACGTGAATCTCTCGACTCATACGGCTCCTATCGCTCAGCCGTTTTTATACAAGACACTCCAATGGACAAAAATATTCGGCTGATGTTCAGCAATTTTCCTCAACCATCTGGTTGCCTTCCGTTGACGCCCCCTGAGTTTCTTATATTTACAGGTTGCCCAACGCACCAAGCGCCAGTTTATATGATCGAGAATCCCAAGCATTGCAGAAGGATTGAATCGCCCGTAGTAATTAATCCAGCCTCGAATTATCGAATTACATTCTCGAGCCAAATCTTCAAGCGTGTCCCCTGGCCGTAACTGCCAGTTCCAACTACGTACTTTCTGCCTGATTGCTTTTGCCGCCTTGTTGCTTATCGCTGGCGTGAAGCTTACAAAGAATTTTCCCCTGCGAGTCCTTGATAATCTGGAACGAAATGTATATCCCAAAAAATCAAATTTCATAACAGGATATTCTCCTTTACGATCCCCATCTTTGCAATAAACTATTTTTGTCTTTTCAGGGTGAAGCTCCAATCCACAATTACCAAACCGTTCCTCCAAATCAGCCTTCAATTGGTTGGCTTGAGATTCAGTTCGGCAGTGACAAACAGCATCATCGGCATAACGCTCAAAGGGAACATGAGAGTACTTCCGCTGCATCCAATTATCGAACACATAATGCAAAAATAAGTTTGCCAACAAAGGACTAGCCACTCCTCCTTGCGGAGTTCCTTTTTCAGGGTAAACAAGTGATCCGTCCAACATTGCAACTGGGGCTTTAAGCCACCGTTCAACATACAGAAGTATCCAGCGACAGTCGGTATGCTTTACTAATGCTCTCATCAGGAGTTCATGACTAATATTGTCGAAAAATCCTTTGACATCGAGATCTAATACCCAATTATATCGCCAGCATCTTTTGCGTGCTTGCCCCACTGCATCCAATGCAGACTTGTTCGGCCTATAACCATACGAGTCTGGGTGAAAGTGAGGTTCCAGTAGCGGTTCAAGATACTGTTTCACAACCATTTGGGCAACACGATCTGCCACAGTCGGTATACCAAGGGGCCTCATTCGACCATCCCCTTTTGGTATCTCTACACGCTTAACTGGTGGAGGAAAATAACTGCCGGAAGACATCCGATTCCATATTTTGAAGAGGTTATTGGAAATATCTTCTTCAAAATTACCTATGGATTGATTATCTATCCCAGCACCTCCACGGTTCGCTTTTACGCATTTGTACGCTTCCCAAACTTGACGTTTTGAGATATTAAACGACTTTACTTTTTCCAACAGAATCCTTCCCTTTTCGGGTTGTTCTTATGTTAAAAGTTGAACGACGCAACCCCTTTGCTCCAGCCCCATTACAGTGCCTTCATCACTACTACGAGTTGCTCCGCCCCTGTGCTCCGCATTGGTACTCTCATCCTTGTGGGGCTTCCACTTGGATTTCTCCCTTAACATCGGAACGACAGGTTCCCACGTTCCATAAGAAAGCCTAAGATAAGTTCATGCCGCCTTTATGCCGGATATCACCCAAGCAGTAACCAGATTCCCCTTGGACTCCTCATGGAACAGATCTGCAACCCCATTTTTGATATCACCATACACGCTTTCGACACGTCTTCAGCGGTTCGCTTGCGCTCATCTCCATATCTCATACCTGACAGGATCTTGTCCTGCCTTTTCCGTGACGCTCACCACCTTGACTCTTTATCAACGCAGCTCACGGCGGTTTGGCGACTACTTCTGGAAGTCGTCGCCGGAGGGCCTACCTCCATCTTTCTTACAGTTGCGAACAAAACCTACTTGCTCTCGTGGCACACCAGACCCGTACGTGCGGAATTCCCGCATACGGTTCCTCAATCCCAGCTCTTTTGACCAAACTGGAAACCAAACAATTCTACTCGTTTAGCGCATAACTTTGCTGTCCCCCAGACTATCAGATTTTATGAATTATTCTTGGTTTTGGCAGGGAGTACAGTGCTTTAAGGTCCTCAATCTTGACCATTCCCTTATGGCACCTTCGTGATAGCCAGTACTTCCATGCCCTCAAGGTGTAATGAAATGCCTTGGCAATTGCATTAAAATTGCACATCACGCCAAAATACTGATAATAACCCCTCAATTTACTACTCAGGGTTATAAACTGCCATTTCAGGGGACTGTGCCGGTTCTTCTTGCACCATCCCCACACCATTTTCTTAAAGCGACTTAGGCGCGTCTGGGCTGTTTTCTTTAAAACAACCCAATAACCACGGCCAGAGACTCCCTTGTAAAAGGTAAATCCCAGAAAATCAAACGTTTCAGGTTTGTAGCATTGACCATTTTTGACAAATGGTCTACCAAAACGTATCAGTTTTGTCTTGTCTGGATGAAGTTCCAGACCAAAACGAGCAAATCGCTTGGTCATTGCCTCTAATGCCCTTCTGGCATCCGATTCCAGCTCAAAACCCGCCGCATAATCATCAGCGAACCTAATCAAAAAACTTCGCCCTTTCATCCTTGGCTGAACTTCCCGAACAAACCAGTCATCCAGCACATGATGAAGAAAAATATTGCTGAGCACGGGAGAAATAACTCCTCCCTGGGGAGTACCGGAATCAGAGAGATAATACTGTCCTTCCTCTATAACACCGGCTTTCAGCCATTTCCCTATCAGCCGAATGATTCCCCCATCATTGACCCTCAGTTTGAGAATCTCTCTTAAATAATGATGGTCAATATTATCAAATAATCCAGTAATATCTGCACTTACTATCCAATTTGTGTTCTTCTTCATGCAGTTCTCACGCAGTTCCTTTATTGCCATATGCTGACTGTGCCTGGTTCGAAAACCATGGGAGAAGTCGTAAAAGTTCGGTTCATAGATTGCGCTCAGTATCATTTCAACCGCTTTCTGGACTATTTTGTCTTCAAAAGCCGGGATACCGATCGGTCTTAATTTGCCGTTCTCTTTTTCTATCCAGATCCGTTTCACAGGAGTTGCAACGTACTGACCTCTGCACAGTCGTTGATATAGATTATAGAGGTTTTGGTCGAGGTTAGCGGCATATGCCATGCCCGTCACCCCGTCCACACCTGTGGCCGCACCTTTCTTTATTCTCCGTAATGCCTCTTTTAACAAGGACAGGTCGACCCTGTGAGATAGAGAGGTGAAGGTCATTTCTGGATTCTTCTTTGCCAGTATGGAAATGTTCGATAATGACACTTCTCCCACCAGTAAAGGCGGTTTGCCACCATCTTTATTTTGCATTGAGCTTGCACGATTGGTTTTGCAAGTGGTCTGTTTCACAATTCTACGGTTTTGCGTTGATATGGTTTGTGATCTCTGAGTATCTCCCATAATTCCCTCCGTATTCACGTTATGCCCGGCTTCACCTTCCCTGCAGTGGGTCGCTTGGACATCACTTCCCCACCTTTCCGATCAGATATTCTCTACCCGATCATCGGTAATATGTTCCGCTAAGACTGCCCATAGTCCATCTCAGGTTTGTTCGCTGTTCGCTCTCCGCCCCTGATACCTTGTGATGTTTGCCCAACCTTATTTGTAATTCCGGAATTCATTCCATAGAAAATGAGTTCCAGACTTGTTCAAGGGAGGTGGACATTCCCCTTAAACACCGGGAATTTTGGTACGGATATTCCTGTGTCCGTGTTTTCACAAGGAGGCTGTGGGCTCTCTCAAGTTCCCGAGTTACCCCTTTGAATACATGCCCTGGTCTAAGACTACGGTGGTGTCCACCAAACTCGTCATGGCGTTCAGTGGTCTGTTGCCTTCCGTCAGACTAAATACGTCGGCGTTCACTCCTCCTGATATAGGGCGGAGTTTATCCAATGACCACGATTAATATTGTTTTCGAAGCTCAATACAAGGCCTACATTCTCGATCACGCCCGGCTTAGGACTCCTGTTACCAGGTTTACCCTCGGACTTCTCTATTGATCTGCTGACTAAGCTTTGATCAAGTGGGATTTGCACCCACTGGGTAACAATAACAAATTTCAAAGAGTTTATTTCCTCCTTTCCCGATGTTTCGGGCTTATCTTGACGCAATAATCTCCAATATATAAGCGCCCTCACTGCTATTTACTTCAAATATTTCGCCCAGGACATATGCCATTCGCAGATTGCGGTCCAGACATTGAAGTACAGCCTGGAGACAGTTCAACCGTAATTCTTCCACAATTAATTTTTGTTCGGCCTCGGAAATAGAAGGGTGCCATGTATCTGCAAATCCTTTGTCAATTTGCTGCTGGCATTGTTCAAAATTAATTTCAGCAAGTTCGGCACGTCGTTTCCGGGTGTTCAGCAGGTGATTGGCCGAGATACGATATACCCATGTCATAAAGGCACTTTCTTTCCTGAAACGGCTTAGGTGGGTAATGACTTTAATTAATATTTCCTGGGCCGCATCTTCGGCATCTTCAGGGTGGGCAAGCATGCGAAGTGCCAGCCTGTAGACAGGATCCTGAATATATAGGACAAGGGCTTCAAGGGCTGTTTTTTCCCCGGACATTGCCAGGCCAACCTGTTTTTCGATAGAATAGTCCATCTTTGTAAAAGTCTCCTTTAAGTCCTTTTACACTATAGACAATTGGGATTGGAAAGTGTGACAAAAAAAAATTATTTTAAGGTCATCCCCCGGTTTTATGTTAAAGGAAGGAACATCAATACACAGGGTTTACAGGGGCTGAAGGCAGATCAGTTTTATCTCGGTCATTTCCTCGATGGCATATTTTAACCCTTCCCTGCCCATGCCGCTGTCTTTCACGCCGCCATAGGGCATCTGATCCACCCTGAAGGTGGGCACCTCATTGACCATGACACCGCCGACCTCAAGCTTGGCGGCAGCCGCCAGGGCATGGTTGATGGAGGGGGTAAAGATACCTGCCTGGAGGCCAAAAACAGAATCATTGACCATGTCGATGGCCCCATCCATTGTTTCAAAGGGATAAATCACCACCACCGGGCCAAAAACCTCCTGGCAGGAGACCTTTATCCCGACCGGTGCATTGATTACCACGGCAGGAGACACCATGTTTCCGGTTCGCTCTCCGCCAATGATGTCGGCCCCGGCCTTGCGTGCTTCTGCAAGCCAGGTCTGGATTCGGTCGGCATCCTGGGAAGAGATTACAGCGGAATAATCAAACCCGGCCTGGCTGGGATCCCCGCCCTTAAGCTGCCGGGTCAGTTCCACAAATTTCAAAACAAAATCATCGTAAATATCCCTGTGGACATAGATGCGCTGAAGGGAGATGCAGACCTGTCCCTGATAGGCAAAGGCAGCAGTAACGCACCTGGGGGCAACCGCGTTAATGTCAATGCCCTTGTCCAGGATGACGGCGGAGTTGGACCCAAGCTCCAGGGTCACCCGTTTGAGCCCTGCCGTGTTCCGGATTTGCCTGCCCACGGGCGGGCTGCCGGTAAAGGTAATCATTTTGACCTGGGGATTTGTCACCAGGGCATCGCCAACGAGACGGCCGCTGCCGGTTATCACGTTAAGGGCCCCCTTGGGCAGGCCGGCCTTGTCAAAAAGTTGTGCAATAAAATGGGCAGACAAGGGGGTCTGGCTGGCAGGTTTGAGCACCACGGTGTTCCCAGCTGCAATGGCAGGTCCGACCTTGTGGGCCACCAGGTTAAAAGGAAAATTAAAGGGGCAGATGGCACCGATCACCCCCAAAGGGGTACGAATGGTAAAGGCCAGTTTGCCCACCCCTCCCGGAGCCGCATCCATGGGGATCATTTCCCCTGTTATCTGCTTGGCTGCCTCTGCGGCAAACTGGTAGGTTTGAATGGTCCGCTGGATTTCCACCCGTGCAGAATTCAAGGGCTTGGCCGCCTCCAGGGCCAGTAAAGCTACGACCTCGTCTGACCGGTCGCTAAGCTGTCTGGCAACATCTGCCAGGATGGCCGACCGTTCATGTGCGGCCATCTTTGCCATGGCAGGCGCCATTGAATGGGCGCAAACCACGGCATCAAGAACATGGTGCTCCCGGGCAAGGGCTATCCTTGCAATTTCTTCCCCTGAATAAGGGCTACAAAGGGTTTGATACTCGTCTGTGGGGATATGGTTTCCCCCGGTCCAAAGCTGTTTTTCCATGGCTAAATTCCCAGATATGCCTCTTTTACATGGGGATCATTGAGCAGCTGCTTTGCAGGGCCTTCCATGGCAATGCGGCCGTGCTCCAGAACATATCCCCGGTCACTCAATGAAAGTGAATGGTTGACATCTTTCCCGATTTTCAGAACAGCATGATTAGCATTTTGTAGATACCAAACATGATAATAGGAGCCCCTTCCTTATCGTTCGTGCAAGATGCTAACGCGGTCCATGGTTTGGAGTCATGGTTATTATCTAACACCGGAAGCGTTGCACAACCATCAGCAGTATACACATCCACTTTTGCTAATTCTTATACTTATTCTATACAAATCGCGGCGGTCCCAGAGCCCAGAACCATTTTCCTTGTCGGCATAGGGATGTTAGGTCTTGCAGGGATTAACAGAAGAAAAGTGTAAACAACAACCAACCATTGCAATAGAAGGGCAGGGAGCCATAACAGGATCTGCCCTTTTTGTCTTCCCAGCAGACCAAAGCCCCCCACCACCCATCCTACCCACCTGGAGACGTACAGCCCAATGCGAACAGAATCCACAGCTTGCTCATAAAACCGGGCAACACGCACCATTAATCTTTCAACTGTCTTCCTTGCAACCGACAGACTATCAGGGTTAAAATGATAGCCAAGTAAATCAAACCCTCGTTTTGCCCTGCCGATCTTTGTCTTATCAGGGTGCTGCTCTATTTTTTGTTCATTAAAAGTCTATTTCATTACTCTGATTGCCTTTTTCAACTTCCATCTTGTTGGGGCAATTATCAGAATATCGATCCATGATCTGAAATATTTTATATCCAGTTCTTTCATCCTGTTATCAAGATCCATGAGATAGAAAGCTCATAGTAAGGGGGATAGATATAAAATTTATATCTGATTGAACTCAAGTATTATTATCCAAAGCAAAAGTTTCACAAGGGTCAAATTTTTAAACGATACCTGTTGTATACATGACATTTCCTGAGCAGAAAAAATCTAATTTTCAGTAAATTTTGAAAGAAATGCAGACCCCACAATATGTCTATCATGTGTCTCCGATAGGTTTGTCAATAAAGGCGATGACTTCTTTTTCCATTTCTTAATGTGATTCAGGATTCGAGGGCATTACTTTGTATTCATAGGGCTCTCTTTTTCCTGGTATGACATAAATCTATATGTTGTGGTTAGATTATTTTGGAAAACCCCCGGACTCACAGGGAAAGTCCACAGTAATTTTTGAATCCTGAAAGCCCATGATTATAGCCAGTAGTAAACCCCTTCGCACGCTTGAAGAATTGAAAATTTATGTATAATTCGGCCTTGATCGTCGTTTCGACCACTTAAAAACAGACATATAAAAATATGTAATGAATATAGACATTTACATGTTTTTAATATATAAACTATTAGTATGACTCAGAATTTAGCCATCAGGCACGCAAAACAAGACAAGAGATAGCTGCTCATATTCAAAAGTATGAGGCAGCAATTCAGTTACCCCAAAGCCAACGGGAGATAGTAGAAGAACTTGGGATTCCTCGCTCAACATTGCAATATTGGCTTAAGCGTAAGGATTCTATTGATGCCGACCCGGACATCATTAATTTTTTCGAGTCCACAGCCGGGACTGCCTTTTTGCACAGACTGGTTTTGGGCTCACATTTTGCGATGACGCTATTAGGGGCAAACAGCATTCGTCAAATATGTCAGTTTTTTGAGTTGACCGGTCTTGATAGATTTATTGCCTCCTCATATGGAAGGCAAAAAAAAGTTTCAGTGCAACTGGAAGAATCAATCATCAAGTTCAGCAAGGAGGAAACAAGTCGGCTGGCAAAAGGAATGAAACCAAAAGAAATAACAGTTTGCCAAGACGAGACTTTTCATCCTGAAACCATCCTTGTAGCCATTGAGGCAGATTCCAACTATATACTGTTGGAAGAATATTCCGGGGGCAGGAAAGGTTCCGACTGGACAGACGCTATGAAGGAAGCCGTTAAAGAACTCCCAATCCAAATTATTCAGTCCACCAGCGATGAAGGAAAAGGTCTTCTGTCTCATGTTAAAAAATGCCTTGGCGCACATCATTCACCGGATATCTTTCATGTTCAACATGAAATTGTAAAAGGTACAACCGGACCACTTGCCAAGAAAACCCAAAAGGCTCAACAGGCACTTGAAAAGGCTTCAGAGGATGTAAACCGATGTATCGACAAAAAAGTGAACTACGATTCCAAAAAGCCTATGCCAGGACGTCCGCCTCAATTTAATGTGAAAATCAACCAAGCCCTGTTTAAAGAGACTGAAGCCATTCAGGCGCTTGATGCAGCCGAATCTCATCAAGTACGAATGAAGCAAGGAATGCGTAAAATCAGCGAAATATATCATCCTGTGGATCTTGAAACCGGAAAACTCAAAGGGATTGAAGAGGTCTCAGACTCATTGAATCAATGCTTTGTTGAAATCGAAACAATTGCAGCAGATGCCAGTTTATCAGAACGTAGTCTCAAGAAAATAAAGAAGGCCAAAAAAGTAGTAGTTGACATGGTGGCAACCATTGTTTTTTTTCATCTCACAGTTCAAAAGAAGATTGAAATCCTCTGCGTTTCCCCGGCAATCAAGCGAATTATGTTCGAAAAGTTGATCCCAGCATATTACCTAAACTATGCTTCCAATAAGGCAAAGACTGCAGATGCCCGCCATCGTTTCCAAGAAAAATCTGAGAAAATCTTTTCTTCTCTTGGATGCATACAAGGCCCCTTTTCAGAAATCACCCAAGAAGAATTGGCAGTGATTCAAAATGTTGCCAAGGAATGCGCCTGCCTTTTTCAACGATCCAGTTCATGCGTAGAAGGCCGCAACGGGCAGCTGTCACTAAGGCATCACAGCTTTCATCGCCTGAGTAACCGAAAATTATCTGCACTTACCTCTGTTCATAATTTTTTTATAACACGTAAGGATGGAACAACTGCGGCTGAAAGATTTTTTGACACCAAGCCAAAGGCAATATTCGAGTTCTTGCTTGATAATGTCGACCTCCCTGGGAGGCCGGCCCAGAAAAGAAGAATCCCTAAAAAAATAGACCCCTTCCAGGCTATGATTTAAAGCGATGGCCGAAACGATGACCAAGGCCTATAATTCACTGTTCAGACCAATATTATTGTAGCTCATAAAAATGTACTGCTATCTTTTTCCTCTATGATACTTTGGTTCCGATAGAAGTATTCTTTCCTATTCATTTTGAGTAATGATTTCGAACGTCATTTGTCAAAATCGAGAAATGGTGTATAATTCTTTCTTTTGTTATCAGGAAAGAAAATTATATAGGTTTTGAACTCGTATGATACCCTATTTTTGGATTCATTTTTTAACCTAAAAATATTTTATTATCATTCTAATGAGGTACGTATGTCTAAATTAAATTGGGGTATGATTCAGGACGGTGGTACTTTCGAATCATTAATGCAATCTATAATAGGCGCTGATGATCCAGGAGCAATCCTCTTTGGACGACCTGGTCCTGATGGGGGGCAAGACGCTCGTTCTTCCAATGGTTCGACGGTCTATCAAGCCAAATACCGTAAAAACTTAACGATGGATATTGCTATAGCTCTAGCTCTTAGTGAATTAAAAATGATTAAAAAATATAAAAAGAGGGATCATCCAAACAGCATACATTGGAAAAATGTTAGGGAATGGATTCTTGTAGCAAATTTTTCAATCAATCCTAATGATAGAGTTAAATGGGACACGAAAGTTACATCTGAATTCCAAAAAGAAAACTTAACGGTAGATTTCTGGAGTATCGAAACGATAGAAGGAAAACTGGCATTACACCCCCACGTTAGAGAAGTTTTCTTTGAAGGGAAAAATAGAATACTTATAGGACTAAAGGAGGCGTACGATCTTCTCAATAATGGATATCCAAGTAGAGCATCTTTAAATAAGCCGTTTGTTGGACGAGATGATGAGATTCAGATAGTTGAGGATTTTATTGCGAATGACAATAAATCTATTCTACCTGTCATTGGATCTGGAGGATTGGGCAAATCGCGTTTGCTTTTTGAAAGTCTCGTATTATTGGGAGACAACGGGTGGCGTGTTTTATGGGCTTTACCCGGAACTATGGCTCGATCTACAAGTTGGTTCCATCTCTTAAATAGTAATCAAAAGACCTGCATAGCTATAGACGATCCTGATGATCCTGATCTTTTGCGTTTAATTGTTGAACAATTGGCGGCTTTTGAACGCAAAAACTGGAAGATTCTCATTGCTTTTCGCCAAGAGAATGCCATGACACGAGCTCATTTTGCTAATAACAAATTGATCGCTGATCCTCTTCATTTAAAAAGATTGGATGAAGCTTCGGCAAAACAATTAGTAGAGGATCTTTTACCTAAACATGATGGAGAAGCCTGGCTTCATAATGTTTATACATATACAAAAGGCATTCCTGGTTGGTTATGCCTGGTTGCAGAGTTGGCCTCCCGCCAGTCGCTTTCAAGTCTTTCAATAAGTGGTGATGAGATTGCTTCCGGCTATGTAGAATCATGTCTAAAGTCGATTGATTCTTCTAAAAGAGACAAAGGACGTGAACTTCTTCGTTGGCTATCGTTATGGGGGACCCTTAAACTTGAAGAGGATTCAAGTGATCTGCAATATTTTACATTTCTTAACGAAAAAGGAGTTTCCGAAACAATAGTTCGGGATCTGCTGGGAACTCTTACTGGCTCAGGTTTAATCCGTAATTGGGGGATGGGAAAACGGCTTTATGCTATTGAACCATTAATAATACGAGAATACATTCTCAGTGATTGGCTTTTCCAAGAAGAGGATAGAACATATAAAGTAAGTGCTGAGGGGAAGTTAATTGTTCAGAGCTTAATAAATAGTAAGGTCCCAGGCACAGACAATATTTTTGGGACACTCTCATACTTAACTAGATCACGGCTCGAAACATTTGATAGTCTAACGTTCCTTAAACCCATTTTTCATTCCATGAAAGAAATTGCAAAAACTGGTAGTCTGATGGAACAATATCGCATTGCAAATTTAGTTGAGAGCTCAGGGGCAACAGATCCAGAAAGTGCTTTAGAAATACTCAGTTCTATTCGTAAAAACAAAAAAGAATCTATGGAGGTTGGTGATTCATTGTGGGGTCATCAAACGTTTACACATGAAGATATTGTATCAAAATTGCCTTGGTATTTATATCAACTATCTGAATATGTTTTTGAAGCGAATGTTGCGATGCGGTATTTGATTGAATTTAAGGCACTTATAATCTTGGAAGAAGCTTCTTGTTGTAATCCAGGGAGAGGCAAAGAAGCCAAGGAACTAGTAAAGCGACTTTTATGTCGATCTAAAAATTGGGAACTCTATGCCCTACCAGCATTTGAAATTGTGAAAAAAGAACTAAATGAACCAACTTCTTGGCCTTTCGTTAAGCTACTTCTTGAAAGCCTTCTGAACCCTGAACGAGAACATACCGAATGGGTAACCAGTTGGCAGCTATCTATTGTTAGGAGGATAATAGTTCCTAAGAGTGACATTTGGAACATGAATATAGATTTGCGTAAAAAAGTTTTTACTGAACTTGAAATATCTATCATCTCTGATTTACGGTCACAATACTGGAATACACTCGCCGAGTCTCATCATCAATTTCATCGTTTGTTATTACATGGGAAAGTATCTGAGGAGTATACTCAAGCATATAAAGAAGTACTGATTGATGACTTAATGACATGTTTAGATATTTTAAAAAAATTATCATCGGGAAATATTATTGAGGAAACAACCCAGGCTCGTAAAATCTGGAAATGGTATTTAAAATATGGTCGGGATGACGATATTTGCGCCTTGGCTCAAAAATGTGAAGATATTTATAATAATTTTTCTAAATGGCGTTTGCATGATTTCTTTCAATTTGACACAGAGGAAAATCTGTATCCAGAAACCTTGCGTATAACTGATTTACTAAAAATGGCGTCCGACATATCCGTTTTCGATGACTTCTTCTATGAAGCCCAGCTTTATTTGGACGCTGTCCGTTCAGGAGGTGTGGATGGAGCCGATATGGGTCGAATTTCCGCTATTGCCGATAAATTGTGTGATCTTTTCCTCCCGTCTTCTGATACGTCTTCTTCTAACACACTCACTGTTTTTGTGAAAAATGTATTAAACAAATCCCCTAATGATAATAAATGGTCCTGGGCTTTTTCGATCAGAATATGTCAGAAATTTTTATGCTGCATAAAAAAGAAAAAAGAAAGATTCGGTGAAGAATTTCAAACCATAATGTCACTAACGGATAACAAATCAAAATTTTTATTTGATCTGTACTCAAATTCACATCCTGATTCGAATGGCTACTTAAATGAAATCGAGTTAGACAATATATTAAAATTTGAAAAAGATTTTTCACACCAAGAATGTTTTATCTTGTTCAGTACATTTGCTTTTGTCCATTGGGAAAAAGTTCGCCCGTATTTGCTTGAACGTCTTATATCCATTGAAAAAAGTTCGGAAGATACAAGTCGATACATAGGGATTTTTATTCAGTTTTTGTGGGTGTCATTTCTTAGATTTAAGTGGCCTACAGATATGATCCCAATGAAATGGATTGTTGATATGATTTGGGAGTACAACCTTGATGGAGCATTATTAGAAAGGCATGATATCGAAGAGCTTAGAGATAAAATCGGCTTTCGCCTCAGTATGTCTGACATGTTAAAATTCCTTATCGATCGTATCAAATTAGAAAAACAGCCTGAGAAAAAAAGTTCATTCAGGGAGATGCCAAATAATTTTCCAATCAATAAATGGTGTCTATTTGATGCTACAAACCCTGAAGATGTCACTTCTTTTAATAAATTTTGTTCTTTAATCTTTGAATCTGGTTTTATTGTTAGTTATTACTTGCCAGAATATGTTTCAAAACTTGACCCGTCTGGGCAGCAGACTGCAATGTTTGTTGAGGGGCTGATTGCAAAAGAGGAACCTACTGATATAAATAAATTGAATCGGCTATCCTCATTAGCCTCTAAATATCCAGATACGACTAAAGAATGGTCCAGAATAGCTAAACCGATATGTAAGATTGCTCAATTATTGCCACGAGAAGATAGATATCACATCTATTTCAATTTAAACAAGCCGGGTATGCAGGTCATTTCAGGTAGGCCAGGAGAGGTCTCTGACTATTATATTAAAGTCAAAAATGATGCTATAAATATGCGGAATGCGGAATCGAAATCCTCACCTCTAATGGAGTATCGAGAAAGAAAAGTATTTCTTTCTGAAGCAGAGTTAAAAAGAGAAAAAGAGATAGCAGAAGAGGTTACCAATGGTTGATTTAAAAGAAGATATCCTTAGAAGCGCCAAAAAATTGGAAAAGGCTTGGGTTTTAGTCCAATCACCCCCAAAAACAATTCTTCCAATAGAATGTTATGAACATTGGACTAAGAAAGCTAGCCTCCATAGAGTGTTATCTTCCACCGGTGATATTTTGCCTGCTCGTAAAAAAGCATGGGAAATATTACAAAGCGTTCCTTCTATACTCGAAAATACAGAGGAAGGATCAAATAATGTCAAATATGGAGATCATAAAATGGATTTCTCAATATTTCGGCATTTATTATTAACACCTTATGTTACTACCACCTGGGCAATATATGATCGTCTTGCTAATGTTTGTGGTAGACTTGCAGCCATCTCTAATTTATCTGAAAACCCTAAACAAAATCCAAAGATTTTTGAAGATTTTTTAAACAAGAAAGATACTTTAGGTTTTAGCGCCCATAAACATCTGAAGCAAGCATATAGTTGGCCGCTTAAAGTATCCTATAAAATAAGAAATTGGTTAGTTCATGAAGGGTATGAAGAAGGAACCATATCCATGTTTAAAGGGAATAAAATTACGGATGGATTTACACTACATGACGATGCTATCAGATATTTAGAATCTTGTTGTAACCACAAGGATTTCAACAATGAAGCATGCAACCTTAAAAATATTGAGGAATGCTGGCAAAAGAAAAATCTTTTAACCATTTTAGATATTTATCATGCTGAGATAGATACCATGTTTTCTGGATTGATTAAGTGGAGTGTAGATTCATTTGTCAGTCAAATTATTTCATTTTCGGAACGGGATAAAGAAGCGTTAACCTCAGCCTCAGTTTAGCAATTTAATTGAGTTTTTTAAGATTAAAAAAATCTTATCAAAAGCAAATCAAACCTTTAGATGTAATGTGGACTATGTCTATTATTAACCGCCCAAAGACTTGCCAGAAAAGGCGATCACTATTTCTGATAGTCCTTCCTATCTGGTATTCATAACTGGTGATCAAGCAGGGCCTCCAGGCATTTATAAATCAAGCACTTCGGCTCTGTTAAACGGTTATTCTGCGGAAAATCCTTTGCAGTCATTATCTATAGCATGTCTTTTAGATTTCGGAAAATTTCGACAATGGTCGGGCTTGGTTTCATGAATCCTACAGATATATTTATCTTTTTTAGGGAATTTTCTTAACCAAGGGCAGCGATTTACTGGTTCGCCGGTCTTCGGATTGACCCAAATATCATTCAATCCTACAAATGAAACCACCCAATCCAAAATGTCATATCGATTTTCCCGTTCCCAACGTAGCACATCAGAGTCAGGAACAGACGTCTCAAAGGCATCTGACAAATCAAGACAGCAATGACCACATTGGATGCATTCGAATTTTTCCATTCCAGTTTCAACCAAAATCCCGGTGCCATCAGTTTTAGGGTGTCTGGCAACTTTTGCACTTACCATCTCAATCCTTGAATATACCTCTGCAATTATTTCTGGCGGCATAGAATTTACCAAATCTATAAAAATTTCCACCAGGTCGACACCGTAATAGAATTGTTCGCTGCTATCTGATTTTATCCACAACCCATTACGATCGACAAAATCTAATGGATGCACCTTTATTCGGTCTTTTCGAATCTCAAAATTTCCGAAACCCTCAATTAGCGGTTTGATCTCTTCTTGTTTTTTTAGTTCAGATTGCATCATCAGGGTGTTTTTTAACTCTTTTACGGCTTCAGAAATAGAAACAAATTTTAGGTTTTTTCTACCCATGGCAAATTAGTCCTTAAAAAGAAGTTATTCATAACTCCGGGCGGATTGACTGTCAAAAGATACATGATTCAAGCGGAGACATCAAATGTTCGATTTTTAAAGATCTGATTTTGTTTGAATAATACCGGCAAAAAAAATACAGGAATAAAGAAAATATCTGCCGGTAAAAAAAGTGGGATATGAGATGACTCCACTATGGATCGAAGACATTATCAGTGATTAGTTCCGATTTATATCGGCACTTTAAATTTTTTTTCTGAGGACTACGTCAAAAACGGAATTTTCCAGTGCCAAATTCAGAGGCACACACTATTATTAAAAATCTCAATATATTTGAATCAAAACACGACACAATATCTTGGGATTGGGAAGAAGTGTTTCAAAAACAGTGAATAGTTGGACTGTGGAAATCCGGTCGGAGTTTGTCCAAAGGTCGGGGGGGGGGGGATTGCGGGCATATCATTGATTGCAATTTCTTACAGGTTCTTAATGCAGTGGAGCGTTAAGAAAGCCGTGCTGTTTGAGGACCCACTGGACCGCGGTTCACGGCTTTTAGCGCAGCGTAATTTAGAACCTGTCGGAATTGTTCAATCAGTACGCTGCAATCCTCCCCGGCCGGTAAGGAGCGAAAAACAAACAAATCAAACCAAATCACCCGCTTTTTAAGCCATCCGCAGGTTCCACCAAATGGGCTGCACCAAAAACAGAATAATTTATCCCGGCAGGGTGTCGGGTGTCGGTCCTGGGTATCGGTACCGGGTATCAGGAATTGCCCCTTACCCCGGGGTGTTTCTCTTTTTAAACCGCTTGTTCTGTCCCTTAAAATTTATTGAACCGAATATGATCTTGCAGTCTTGACAGAATTCTTCCAATTTTCTAAAACATGATCCATAAAATCCAAATCATCATCGTCGTCGTTGTCGGGCCTGTTCCAAAAAATTGTTTCACTAAAGATTACTTTATCCTTTTGAATAAAATCGTACTGGTAATATTTGGATTTAT
Organism: Desulfoconvexum algidum; assembly: GCF_055382125.1. NCBI lineage: Bacteria > Pseudomonadati > Thermodesulfobacteriota > Desulfobacteria > Desulfobacterales > Desulfobacteraceae > Desulfoconvexum > Desulfoconvexum algidum. Next base: position 5,150,402 of record NZ_AP042394.1, read on the forward strand.
ATCGTCTCCACCATTCATCCCCACCTTCATATTTTTGTAATTTTTCTATATCTTTATAAAACACCAAGGTTTTTTTGGGGTGTTTAACACTGAACCTAAACCCGTATACGATAAGACCATTGACTCCTGCTATCTTGACATCACTTTTCCAGAAAAACCATTTTATAAAAAAAATGATCCCCGCAACATATATCCAAAACATTAACATGAAATAATGAATGTCCCAGGAATTATCATTTGTTTGCAGATGATATTTTGTAATCAATATCAAACTGATAATTCCAACCAAATAAAACAATTTCAGATATGTAAAATTTTTCAAAAGGGTGGGGTTGAACTTTGAAACAAATGTAACCTCACCGATCCCTTTTGGCAAATCAACACCTATCGCTATCAGTTTCTTTTCTATCTCGTTATTCATATGAGTTCCCATAAACCTAAAAATTGAATCAACACCATGAAAAAAATCCCGACCTTGAATAGCTTGAATAGATAGATGCTAGCATGATGCTTTATTTATCATGGGTGCCTTTATCGGCTGAGTCAATCGGGTCAAGCCTGATCTCAATAAGCGCGTCTTGGTCTTGGTCGCCACTCCCTTTATAAAAGATGACAACCCTGTGAAAATCTTCATACCCTTTTTGTTTGGCATAGTCTGCAAGCTTTGAGTGGTCAAAGGCATAGGTGTTCCAATAGGCAATCTCCATCAATTTTTCAACCCGTTCCGGGTATTTCGGTTCATAGGTAATGGGATCTCGTTTTTTAAGCAGGTCTATTGCCACATCCGCCAGGTCTGAATTACGGTATAGCTTTTCCATTACCGGCTGAAAAAGCGGATCATTTACTACAAGATTATAGGTATCATGATCGAAAAGCGTATATATCCGTTTTAATGCAAAGGCCTGATCCCCGAAATCAGCACCCCGGTAAATCATTGCTTTAATAAACGCCATGTCCGGATCCCTGTCAAAATCATCTATTATATCCGTCAGAGGGGTTATGCCTTCCGGGGCAATGTTAATATCCATCCCCCTGTCCATAAGGCCCATGAAAAGTTCTTTGTTTGTGATAAAGGGTCTGGGTTGGTAGAATTTTGCAAGCTTATTTACAATGGTTTGGTTACGGCTATTTTTATCGGTTCTGTTAATATCAATTTCAAAATCATCAATCAAAGGCAAAATCAGATGTTCCTGGTCAAAGTAAACAGCATAAAATGCAGCATCCGGGCAAATTTCGGGGATATTGACCCCCCTGTTTTTTATTTCTTTTAATTTTTCCAGGTCCCCTTGCTTCAGGGCTTCAAAAATCAAATCCTTTGTGGTTTTCTTTTCAACAGGCGTTTCATCTTTTGGGGATTGAATCTCATTTTTGTATTTCCGGTCAAGGACATCGCTGTTTTCAAATCCCCATTCCCTCATTTTTACCAATGTTTTATTAAATATGGTGGGAGAGTCAACTTCGGTGATCATCATCAAGTTGATGTAAAAAGGATCTTTTTCTATCTTGGCATATTGCCTGGATTCCGGCAGATCCAGCAGATATGCGATCATCTTTTCACTCCTGTTTTGAGAAATTACAGCCAGGCTCAAAAGGGTATAAGAACCGGAAGCACCGGCAAAATAGGCAAGCCCGTAATCGCCCGCAGGATTGCTGTTTGTGTAAAGGTTGTAAGGCGTGGCACCTGAATCCAGCAAAAGTTTCAATGTATCGGCATGGCCGTAGAATGCGGCAAAGCCTGCAGCATCCAAATCAAAGACGTCTCCATTGGGAGAAGAGATATCGGCTCCTTTATCCAGAAATGCCTTAACGACCCTTGTCAGCCCATGGGCTGCAGCCATGTGAAGATAATTGTAATGGCGCCGGTCAGGCCTTGCTCTTTTAATATCGTATTCATAAAAAACCGGGTCTTCTTTAAAGATTTTATAGGTAACCTGTGTGTCCAGAGGAATACCGGAGGTGATGGCCTGTAAAGCTAAATCCTCTTTCTTTGCTTTCATGGCGTAGCTCAAAAGGGTATTTCCCGCCCTGTCTTTTGCATCAAGCTTTGCCCCCTTGGATATGAGATATTCTGCCGTCTCATACTTACCGTTCCTCATGGCTGAAAGAAGCGGTGTTTCTCCCCTTGAATTTGCTTTTTGAATGTCAGCCCCTTTTTCAACAAGTATTTGGGTCACTTCAAAGGGGCTGTATTCAATTGATTGCAGCAATAAGGTTGTTTGTGTCCGGTATGTATCGTTTTCCGGTTTGATCACATAGGCTGTGTCCACCCCAGGAAAATGCGCAAGGAGCAACTTTAGAACAGGCAGGTTTTCACTATATACGGCCTGCCATAATGTATCTTTACCATCCTTGTACCGGCCGGGAAGTACATTCAGGGCAAGAAACTTTTTAACCAGCCCTGCATTTTTATTCTGCACCGCATAGGAGAGAATATTTCTTCCATTAGGGCTTAGAAAATGACAATCAGCGCCCTGGTTGATAAGGTATTCAACAACATCTTCCCGGTCTTTAAATGCTGCCAGCATCAGTGCGGACATTCTTTTTTGATCTTTTGCGTTAATAGCGGCATGTTTAAGGGCATGTTTGACTTTTTTAAGATCACCAATGTAGGCATACCGATGCAGATTAAAATCCCAGGCAGGTTGATTGCAGGGAGCTGATGCCTTTTCTTTTTGTATATTTTTATTGCCGGAATAGTAATTATTACAACCGGCCAAGAGGACTATTGATAAAATTGACCCTACTATTTTTGTGCGAACCATCATTTTCCTTTCAACCATACCAGAGCGTTTATGATAAAAATGCCCCCAGGATCTGAAATAAAATCCCTCCGACAATGATAAGAAACGGGATTATCAAAATGAGTGTTTTTCGCTTTCTTACCACGGGCAAGTGTCCCAAATGGATCAGTACCAGGATTGGCCCCCCCAGGATTAAAAAATAACCCGAAATACCTAAACCATTACGAACATTGAGATTCAATCCAAAACGGCCGCCCTGAGATTCAGGCACAGGGATACGGTGGACCAAGGTATCCCCGGATCGATAATATTCAGGCTTTTTCGGCAGTTCGTTGTCAAACAGCATCCGAATTCCATACTGCCTTTGATTTTGAACACCCGGAAAGGAATAGGCCATTATCCACTCTTGTTTAATCCTGCGTTCCCCCCATTTATTTTCAACAAGGGATTCCTTTTTGTGCATCTGCTCAATGGTAATCAGACGGTTTGCAAAATAATTGGGCCCTTGTAATAGGCCATCAATTGCGAAATACAGGCCAATGACAACTCCCGTCAGGAATAAAACACTGATTGCCGATTTAAAAGACATACCCAATTATCCGTTGGTGTTCATATCATCAACGGACTGCCCGGACCTGTTATCCATTGAAATTGAATAGGCATCGGTGTCCTTATTCAGCGTTAAAACAATATAACCGCAATTTGAAAATCGATCCGCAGTCTCATACGCCTCATATTTCCAGTGAAAAAATCTCATCAGAAAAATTAGGGAGGTGATGCCGTGGGTACTGATCAAAACGGTCTGGGTCCAGTCATCTTTTATCCCCGGGTATTCTTCTTTTTAAGCCGCTTGCTCAGGGCCTGTTTGGAAATCCCCAGCATCCTGGCCGCCATGCTCTGGTTATGGCCGGCTGATTTCAAGGCGGTATTCACGGCATACTCCGTCAACTGGACAAGGGTGGGAAAATGACCGAACAGATGTTCCAGAGAACTCCTGTTGTCCTTTGATATTTCAGGATCAACACAGGTGCATTCAGGGGTCAGGCGTTCCTGGATGGCCTCTTTTGTCAGTTCCCGGGTCTGGCATTGTGCCACGGCATCATAGAGGTATGTTTTCAACTCCCGGACATTTCCCGGAAAGGTCTGGGCAGCGAGCAGGTCCAGCAGATCCGGGCTGATACTTGTGATCTGCTTGCCCATTTGTTCGGCTGCCTTTTCCGTTAAACAGGTCACCAGCAGCGGAATATCCTCTTTTCGTTCCCGAAGCGGCGGGATCAGGATGAGGTGGGTGGACAGGCGGTAGTAAAGATCCATGCGAAAATTATTTTCCAATTGTGCCGGGGTGTTCAATCGTTTGTTTGTGGCGGTGATGATCCTTGCCTGGCACTTTTGGGGTGAATCCGACCCCAAGGGGTAATAGATGCCTTCCTGGAGCAGCCGGAGCAGTTTGACCTGGGAGGCCTTGCTCAGATCCCCTATTTCATCTAAAAACACGGTCCCCTGGTTTGCGCTTTCGATAAGCCCGGGCCTGTCCGCATCAGCGCCGGTAAAGGCCCCTCGTTTATGGCCGAACAGGGTATCGGAAAAAAGCGTGTCATCCAGGCCGGACACATCAACCGCGATAAAGCCGCCTGGAACCTGGCTTGCGTCATGGATGGCCCTGGCAAATAATTCCTTTCCCGATCCGGTTTCTCCCAGGATGAGGACGGGCTGGCCGCTGGGGGCAATGGATTCAATATATTGGAACAACCCGGTCATGACCGAATTTTGTGTAATGATCCGGGAAAAATGCCGGGGTTCCTTGAGTTTTTTTGTAAAGGAAAGCCCCTTTAAGGTCATAACCTCAGTGCGAAGGGTGGATATTTCCAGGGCATTTCTGAGAGCGGATCCAAAGGTGTTCATATTAATGGGCTTGACCAGGTAGTCATGGGCCCCCAGCTTCAGGCACTCAACCGCCATTTCAATGTCTGAATTGGCCGTGCAGACAATCACGGGCGTGTGGGGATACTTCTCCCGGACTTCGGCAAGAATTTCCCTGCCGGATTTATGGGGCATGTTCAAATCAAGGAAGAGGACACTAGAAACAAATTCCTCCATTATGGGCAGAAGTTTCCTGGTATCTTTTATGGTGGTGATATGTTTAACCCCCATGGATTGCAGCAGAAAACTATAGGCGTCCAGTTCTGATTGTTCATCATCCACAAGGAGGATATGGGTATCCACATGGGAAAAATTAAGCATGATTTTCCCTTCTCAGGTCTGACATGGGCAGTTTGATAATAAATTGGGTTCCCATTGACAAATTTTCCACACTGATGTGACCCAGCATTTCCTTTTCCACAATCATCTTTGCCATATAAAGCCCGATGCCTGTCCCCATTGCAACGCTTTTGGTTGTAAAATAGGGCGTGAATATCTTTGTTAACAAATGTCCGGGAATTCCGCAACCCGTGTCCTTTACCCAAATCCACCGCCTATTTTTTTGTGCACCATGCCATCGGCAATTCGGGGAGATTTTTTTTAGGGGCGTTGGTTATTTTGATGAGCGAGTATTTTTTGAAGGTCCCTCTGCCTGATGTCACCAAGTTTTAGGCGCAGCTATCCCTTGGACGAACCATAAAAATATAATTTCTAACATGTTTTTTTCATCTGCCCTTATCCTGGTGGAGCCCAAGCTCCATTGAGTTTTGCTATTCTTCTGCGTGCCTCAACAAAAAGGTCATATGCCGGATGGCCTTGAGATAAACGCAGAATCAAACGGCGTGAATGGGTAATCACTCTGCCCGGTATATTGATGACGGAGTACCTGATGGCTTTCATTCGTTTAACTGCCATAATGGGAGCCAAGGCCAAGTTTTTCATCATTGCGTTCAAATTCAAGGAGATTATCATCATCCACCACCAGGCGGCATTTACACCGAAATCAGAAGATGGAAATTTTCCTCCGGCTAAATCATCTTTCATTACGGCATGGATCTCTTCACTTTTTCCACATCGCTCATGAAGCCAGTGAATTATGGTTTCTCCTTTCATGTCGGTGTATTTGATGTTGGTCACGACCCCGAAAACCTTGTACTTTTTTTCTTGCATTTCCATTGTAGGGAAAGGAAACTCTAACTGTTTGGGTCCTTCTATGCCCGGCAAAGGCGGTTGCTCCTCAAGGCGTTGCCGTTTGGCAATATACCGGTATGTAGGCGTATCTTTACTATGGCATAATTCATTGGGAACAAAGCACACTTCTGCCCATTCACTGCCGGTTTTTATTTTGACCCCCTTTTCGTTTTTATGAATCGGTCTCCATTCAAGATCCGGAACTTGAACCACAGCTGTTTTGAATGCTGTAGTTACATTACATCCGATTGCGAATTCTATCCTGCCGAAGCGTTCGTTTTCACCTATTTCACAGTACTTTAATAATTCATGCTGATATCCAGCCGTGTCTGATCTGAGTTTTACCTTTTTTACATTTTCCGGGAGGCAGGCCAAAGCTTCCTTGAATATTTTGAGTTGTTCATACCCGGCAGGTACATTGCCATCACGAAATTCCGTGTGCAGAATAATGCCTTGTTCATGCCACCAAACATTCAACGGCTGATAGGATTTAAATCCTTTATAACAATAGCGAGCAGCCTTTTTCATGGTCTCGGCCAGAGTCGCATCCATATCAAGGGTCGCTGTTGTTTGAGGCTTTGCCTTGTTCAACCCAGCACACATATCTTTATTGATTTCCCGAAGCCCTTTCAGATGTTCATTGTGTCTGGGGATAAACGCTTTAACATCTGAAGACAAACGAAGTTCCTCCTGTTTTGCATCATGAAATTTGGATAAATATCTGAAGACCGCAGAGGGTGACGGCACCGAGCGTTTTTTCTCTTTGCGCCACCGTCTTTCCAAAGCCCTCCGCACTTTACGTTTCAGCCCGTGTATTTCTGTTTTGTCCAGTATTGCGCAAAATCCTTGATCAGCTTCCAGAATTTTTAAATCATCAACACAATCACCGCCAGCCAAATTCAGCAATACTATCGCCAGCACAACCTGAGTGTCTGTCCAGCCTTGAGAGCCTGTTCTTATCTTTAAGTGCTTTTGAATGGATTTAGACAAGCCAATCACTTCAGCCAAGTCGAGATACAGTGGTAACCCCGCCAGGGCTGTCATCCCGCTATTTGATTTTTCTTCTTCGTACTTGAATGGTAATACGCCTTGTGTCATACTCTGTTTCACCCCGTTGATGATAGGTTTTTGGTCGCACAAACACTCTATCGGCTTGATCCATCAAGCGCAACGGGGTTTTTCTTTTTTTAGGCGGTGGATTGGGGTTTATTGCCAGAACAACATTCTGGCCTTGAGTTGAGATGGACAGGTCAATCAGGCGGTGAAAATTTTTGTTCCTGGCGGTTGCCTTTTTTTCGATGATGGCATCCTTGGCATTGGAGATAATATTGACCAGCACATGGACAAATTCGTTTTCATACCCAAAGACAAAAAATGGTTGTGCCTCTGCATCCTTATTCATCTGAAGGGTGATGGCGTTTTGTTTTAACTGGGGCCGGATGAGTTTTACAGCACTGTGGATGGATTCCTGGACGTCAAAGGCCTGCTTTTTCTTGGACGGCCGAAAGTATTGTCTGAAATCATTAATGGTTCTTGACATGAATTGTATCTGGGAATCGGATTCTCTGACCAGCTTTTCCACAAATTCCTTTGAGAGCATATTATTATGGAAAGCTGGCGGAAGACTGGCAATATAGGTGGACAAAACGTTCAGGGGCTGCCGCCATTGATGGGCAATGGAACTGAGCATTTCCCCCATGGCAGCCATTTTCTGGGCCTGGCGAAGGTGCTGCTCGGCTTCTGCCCGTTTTGAAATGTCCCAGATGCTGTAAAGGGTCACAAGTTCCGAGTCAAGACGAAGGGTCTTAAGCCCCACTTCTGCCGGGAATTCCGTGCCGTCGGATCTTTTGAATGCCCATTCAAAGATATCCTGCCCCCCGGCCACCAGGTTTTCAATGATAAGATCAAATTTTATTTTACTTTCCCGGCCGTCCTGCTGAATGGCAGGAGACAGATCCAGCATTGTTTTGCCGATAATCTGTTCATGATCCAGGCCGAACATGTCCATGGCTTTTTTATTGCACTCGATATAGGCGAGCCGCTGACTGAGCATGATGGCATTGGTGGCCACGTCAAACAGGGTCTGATACCGGGTTTCAATTTCCTTCCTGCGGATAATCTCCCCTTTTAAATCCTCGCTCTTACCCTGCAAAAGCTGCTGGTGCTGCTGGACAATCGCTTCGAACCTGCGCTTTGATATGGAAAGAATCAACGCGCTGAAAAAAATGACGCAAAGCAGCAGTATGGACAATATCCCCAGGATTTTAAATACCCGCCCCATGGCAAATAGCATGGCCGTGTTCTTGGCAAGCAGATGGGCTTCCTTTTTGTTTGCGGTGGTACACAGATACCAGCCGGTATTTACGAGTCGCTGAAATGAAAGGATCTTTTCTTTACCGCCAAAATTATAATAATAGGACCCGGACCCTGCTGCCTTAAAAAAATCAAGAACCGTTTCCAGACTTTTGTCGGAATCCTGGATTTTTGTCGTCATTAACAGCTGCTGCTCCGGATGAACCAGAATCGTTCCATAACTGTCAATGATAAAGGTATATCCGGAAGTACCTATTTTTACATTCATCATCTCCTTTTCCAGGGTGGTCAAAATGATATCGGAACTGATGACACCGGCAAACGAATGGTTCACCACCAATGGATTGACAATGGCAATGACAAGCTTGTTGGTTGTCAGATCGACATAAGGAGTTGTAAAGGTAATTTTATTATCCTGGACAGCCTTTTTGTACCAGGGACGAATACGTGGATCATATCCTTTAGTCAGCGCCGTCAATCATGGTGCCGTCTTTTAATCCGATATACACATCGGAAAAATTGCCGGCATGGAGTGCCATTTTCAAAAGCCTCAGGGTTTCAGGATTATCGGCAATGGGAATTTGCTCAACCGCTTTTGCGGTGGCTTTAATAATATTCAGGTGTTGCGCCAGCCACAGATCAACGGTTTTTGCGGCTTCTGCCGCGATGCTCTGCTGGTAATTTTCAATTGTTTTTTCGGTAATGGTTCGGGAGCTGTTATAGGTCACGCCGATCAAGGTCAGAATAATCACCAATAGAACGGTCATCACGATGTAATTGGTTTTAAGATTCATTTAAAAAAGAAATCTCAAGGGCAAGGCCTCTTTTTTAAGGTGATCCATATATTTTACTGCATTGATAATCCTAGACACAATTTCCATCATCCCAATACCCTAATATGGTACGAACCATTTGTAAAATAAAAAAATCAATCAAAATCAACCGATCCTATCAATAGTCGCTCTGGCACCAATCACCGCTTGAATATAAATGGCGCTTCCCAATAAAAATAACTTGATACTATCTCAAATACGGTTAGTATTAAAAGTTGTCTATAAATCAAAAAAATCAAGGTGACTTCTGATGTATGATGTAATTATCGTAGGCGGTGGGCCTGCAGGTCTTTTTGCGGCTTATCATTTAAAAGAACACTCAAACCTTTCGGTCCTTTTGATCGAAAAGGGACGAGATTCCCTGAAACGAAAATGCCCCAACCACCATCTTCAAAAATGTTTTCAATGCGATCCCTGCAACATTCTGGCAGGGATTGGGGGAGCGGGTCTCCACTCCGACGGAAAACTCAATTTCATCCCCCGCCTTGGCAAAACAGACCTGACCCAGTTTATGCCCTTGAGTTCGGCCCAGGAACTCATTGATGAGACAGAAACAATCTTTACCCGATTTAAAATGGACGGGCCCATCTACCCCACCAATATGGAAGCGGCAAAACAGATCCGAAAAGAGGCCAAACGGTTTGGAATCAACCTGCTTTTGATCAAGCAAAAACACCTGGGCAGTGACAACCTCCCCGGATATATTGCAGGAATGGCAACTCACTTAAAGTCCAAAGGCCTTGAAATCAAAACAAGTGAAGACGTAATTGATATTGTTGAACAGGAGGGTCAGGTCCAGGGGGTCATTACGAACAAGGGGGAGTACAAGGCCCCCAATGTCATCCTGGCCCCGGGCAGAATCGGCGCCCACTGGATGGCTTCCATTGCCCAGAAACACGGCATCAGCGTAAGCCAGCGGGGTATTGAGGTGGGGATCCGGGTGGAGGTCCACAATGACATCATGGATGATTTGTGCAATGTCATCTATGATCCCACTTTTTTCATTCAGACCAACACCTATGATGACCAGACCCGAACCTTTTGTACCAACCAGGGAGGATTTATCTCCCTTGAAAACTACAAGGATTTTGTCTGTGTCAACGGCCATGCCTATTCGGGCAAAAAATCTTCCAACACCAATTTTGCATTTCTTTCAAAGGTGATCCTGACGGAACCTGTGACAGACAACCAGGCCTATGGAGAGTCCATCGGCCGGCTTGCCACCATCATCGGCGGGGGAAAGCCGATTCTCCAAAGATTCGGGGATCTAAAGCGGGGACGTCGCTCCACATGGAACCGGATTCACAAGGGCTATATTGAACCCACCATGACCAATGTGGTGTGCGGGGACATTGCCATGGCCCTTCCCGAACGGATTCTCACCAACCTCACTGAAGGGCTTGAGACCTTAAACTGTGTGGTACCAGGAGTTTCCAACGATGAAACCCTGCTCTATGCCCCCGAGATCAAATTCTTTGCCACCCAGGTTGAAACCGACAATTATCTGGAAACCAGTATAAAGGGGATGTATGTGGCAGGGGATGGACCCGGAGTGGCCGGCAATATTGTATCGGCAGCAGCCACCGGACTGATACCGGCCAAGCGGATCATCGAACTTCAATAATAGCCTTATTCATCGGGAATATAAGTGGCGCAGGAATTCTCGGATTCCCATGCCATGACCCGGGATACGGTAAGACTCGTATCCAGGCTCTCCCCAAGGAGGGCCTGGACTTTTTGAGCAATATAAACGGCAATACGTTCAGAGGTTGGCTGCTGATCCTTAAAGGCGGGAAGTTCATTGAGAAACCGATGATCCAGTTCCTTGTCCACTACCTGGCGCACGGCCCGTTTAATATCTCCAAAATCAGCCAGGACACCGGCTGAATTAAGTTCCTTTCCTGTAACACAGACTTCCACCTGCCAGTTATGGCCATGAAGATTTTCACATTTATGCCCCACCATGGTGAGTTGATGGGCACCTGCAAAATGGGTTTTCACCTTTAGCTCAAACATATTACCGCCTTAATTGATCATTACAGATTCTTAAATAGATTTTTTAATTTGTTTGATATTTTATTTGAGTCCAGTTTGTCAAACTTTTTTAACAGCTCTTTTTGTTTCTGGCTCAATTTTGTGGGGGTCTTGATAATCACTTTTATAATCTGGTCTCCCCGTCGTCCGGTTCGAAGGGAGGCAATCCCCTCGCCCCGCAGCTTAAAACTATCCCCGTACTGGGTTCCCTTGGGAATCTTGAATTGTTCTTCACCCACCAGGGTGGGGATGGTAATCTCATCCCCCAGAGCTGCCTGGATAAATGAGATATCAATAGCACAGATAATATCGGTGTGATCCCGCTGGAAAAACTTATGGGGATTCACATTGATCACCACATATAAATCTCCGGGAGGGCCGTCTGGAGAGGGAGATCCCTCACCTTCGCCTGTCAGGCGCAGTTTGGAGCCCACATCAACTCCAGCCGGAATCTTGACCTGAACCTTCCGGGTAACCTCAACCCTTCCAGCCCCCCGGCATTTGGCACAGGGGTTGGAAATCATGGTCCCTCTGCCACGGCAATAGGGGCAGGAGGTCTTGACCTTGAAAAATCCCTGGCTCTGGATAAACTGGCCCGTACCATGACAATGGGAACAGGTCTCGGGACTTGTTCCCGACGCACACCCAGACCCCTCACATTCCGTGCAGGTATCCATTTTGGGAATGGAAATAGTTTTTTCCGTACCAAAGGCGGCTTCCATAAAATCAATGGACATATTATAACGAAGATCCGAACCTTTCTGGACCCGACTTCCCCGTCCTCCCTGGTTGCCGCCAAACCCGAAAAAGTCTTCAAAGATATCACCGAAACTGGAAAAGATATCTTCAAACCCGCTGGGGCCTGAATGCCCGGAACCTTCCAGCCCTTGGTGACCGAACTGGTCGTAGATTTGACGTTTATTGTCATCGCTCAGCACTTCATAGGCTTCAGACGCTTCCTTAAATTTATCTTCAGCTGCTTTATTGTCTGGATTTTTATCCGGATGATATTTAATCGCCTGCTTTCGATAGGCTTTTTTCAACTCCGGCTTTCCTGCATCCCTGGCAACCCCAAGAATCTCATAATAGTCACGTTTATCAGTCATATTCTACCCAATCATCCCAAGCGTTATGGCGCATTTATATTTGTAATATTGGTTCTAGTATGGTATTTTCCCTACCTGTTCTGGCAAATATAATATATTAACTCAGAAATTCAGGTTGTCAACGATGAATGAAGAACTTGATTTTGTCAAAGAGATGTTTGACAAAATATCCCCTAGATATGACTTTTTAAACCGCTTGCTCAGTTTTCGACAGGACATCTTCTGGCGAAGCCAAATGGTGCGTGCGGCAAAACTTGCATCAGGCAGTCGGGTCATGGATGTAGCCTGCGGCACCTGTGATGTGGCCCTTGAGATCAGTGCACAGTTAAGGGGCCGGGTAAAAATTTTCGGTATCGATTTTTCCCCTGGCATGCTCTCCCTTGGCCGTCAAAAGCTGGTGCTCAAAGAAAATACCACCATTGATCTTTTAAACGCGGATGCACTCCATCTCCCCTTTAAACCAGACAAATTTGATGCCGTTTTTATTGCCTTTGGTATCCGGAATATCATGGACCGCAAAGGGGCTATCCGCCAATTTTACAAGATTCTGAAAAAAGAGGGAAGACTTGTGGTACTGGAATTGACCACTCCTGAAAAAGGCTTTTTCCGTCGGATCTATCTGGGATATTTTAAACGCGTTCTTCCCTTGATCGGTTCTTTTTTTTCCAAACACAATAATGCCTATAGCTACCTGCCCGAATCTGTATTGAATTTTCCAGATCCTGTTTCCTTTTCAAAAATAATGAAAACCGCAGGGTTTGAGAAGATCCGATTCAAGCAAATGACCTTTGGTATAGTCACCTTATTTGTGGGAACCAAAAAATAAATATACGTATCCCCATTACCTGATTTTGTAATAAAAACGTAATACTCATACCAAGATTTTACAAAGGTTTAATGCCTGACAGGCATTCCGGGGGGTATCTTTGGGAACGCTCCCCACAACTTTGGGTGACACCTAATTTCTTGACAATCTTTATGGCTTATTTTATAAATTCTTTGCTTAATGAACAATTGGAATCTTCCCCATTACAATTATGGTTGCCAGGCACAAATGAGACAAAAATTATTTCAAACCGTTGAAGGCAAATTGCTTTTAGCAGGTATCATACTGACCTTGGTGCTTGTCACCTTTCTTGGAATTTACGGATTTATAGACTTTAGTACAACCAAAATACTTTTTTTTGTATTTATAACCCATCTTGTGGGTAGCCGTGCCGGCGGCATCGGGCTGTGCATCCTCAACGGATTCAGCCCCTTCACAACCATTGCCTATAACTTTTATGTCGAAGTTTTGATTGTCTGTTTTACCTATTCAGGATTTGTCCTCAGCACCACCAACTACCTGAAAATTGAATGGATCAATCGCTTCATGAACCAACTGGCCCTGAAAGCTCTGGAACAAAAAGAAAAAATTCAATCCTATGGATGGATCGGCATTTTTCTCTTTGTCATGGCCCCCCTGCCAGTGACGGGGCCTGTGGTGGGATCCATCATCGGCTACATGCTCAGGATGGGGCTTTTAAGAACGTTCACCGCCACAGCCCTTGGAACCCTGACCGCCAATATTGCCTGGTGTTACGGCTTTGAATTTTTAGAACAGCGTTTCCACATGATCCAATATGTATTCGGCGCCATTGTTGTTATTGTGATGATCCCCTATTTAAAGCAGATCAAAAAATTTATTGCGGAATATAGAAAAGGGGAGACCAAATAGGGAAAAGACACCAAACACCCGGTTTCTAACTGCCTAAAGTCGCTGATTAGAATGTTTTTTTAAGAATCGTGTGTTGAAGCCAGTTTAAATCGTCTCTGTCCGGGTATCCAATATTATAGTGGAGTCCCCGGCTTTCTTTCCGAATCAGGGCGGACTGAATGATCAATTCAGCTAGTGTGGCCAGGTTCCTCAGTTCAATCAGATCGGCCGTCACCTTAAAATCCCAATAGTATTCATTGATCTCCTGCTGGATATTCTCAATCCTTCGTTTGGCCCTCTGTAACCGTTTGTCAGACCGGACAATCCCCACATAATTCCACATGAGCCGCCGGATCTCATCCCAGTTGTGGGATACCACAATGGCTTCGTCACTGTCGGTTGTATTGGTTTCATCCCAGGGATCCAGGGTCACGGCGATCTTGTTGCCAATGGTCTTAAACTCTTCAAGGGAAGCTTTATAAGCATTGTGGGAATAAACCAGGGCTTCCAGCAATGAATTGGATGCCAGACGGTTGGCACCGTGAAGGCCTGTACAGGCGGTTTCCCCCACCGCATAAAGCCGCTGGACATCGGTTTTTCCGTTTAAATCCGTTGCCACCCCTCCGCACATGTAATGGGCAGCCGGCACCACGGGAATGGGGTCTTTTGTCATGTCGATGCCGTATTCCAGACACTTTGCATAGATATTGGGAAACCTTTGTTTGATAAAAGTGGCATCTTTATGGGAGATATCCAGAAAAACAGATTCTGCCCCTGTCTTTTTTAATTCATTGTCAATGGCCCTTGCCACAACGTCCCTGCAGGCAAGCTCCTTGTCCGGAGAATAGTCCTCCATGAACCTGCGCCCCTGTTCATCAATCAAAAAAGCCCCCTCTCCCCTCACCGCTTCTGAAATCAAAAAATTCTTGGCTTCGGGATGAAACAAACAGGTGGGATGAAACTGGACAAACTCAAGGTTGGCCACGGATGCACCGGCCCTGTAGGCCATTGCAATCCCATCCCCGGTGGCAATATCCGGATTGGAGGTATAAAGATATACCTTGCTGGCACCGCCTGTTGCAAGCAGGGTAATGCCCGAATAAAAGGTCTCGATTTCTCCGGTTTCATTGTTCAGGACATAGGCACCGCAACAGATATTCTCATTTTGGGTAACCACAAGACCATTTCTGACAATGGTGGAAAATGTAATCAGGTTAACGGCAATATGATCTTCCAGAATGGTAATGTTCTCATTTTCCTCAACCCTTGCCACCAGGGTATCCTCAATTTCCTTACCCGTAAGGTCCTGGGCAAACACAATCCGTTTAACAGAATGTCCCCCCTCCTGCCCCAAGGCAAAATCGCGTTCCCCATCACCGGCCATATTAAAGTGGGCACCCTGGTGGGCCAGTTCCATAATACGTTTGGGCCCATTTTCCACCACCATTTTTACCACCTCTTCTGTACAGAGGCCATCCCCTGCATCCAGGGTGTCTTGTATGTGGAGATCAAAGGAATCCAGCTCACTGAAAACCGCTGCGACGCCTCCCTGGGCAAGGGCTGTATTGCTTTTTTGAATTTTTTTCTTGGTTACAATGGTGACCTTACCAAAGGCTGCCACCTTTAATGCATAGCTGAGTCCAGCAATGCCGCTGCCGATCACTAAAAAATCAGTTTTTTTTATCATAGCAAGGAACTTCTTTTCTTTTTACGGGTACTCAATCCAATAATTAATCCCACAATAAAGACTCCGGCACCGCTGAGGAACCATAATTTTTCTTCATTGTTCATATTTTTTTCAAGGGTGAGGATCTGATCCTTCTGATCCTGGGACTCTCGGGCAAGGGTCTTGTAGCTGTCGCTGAGCTTTAAAAAATCAGCGGATGCCTGCTCAAGCTTTTTATATTTTTCCTCGATATCCCCCAGAAACTCATTTTTTTCAGCCAGGGCCCTTTTTTTTTCCTCTGTCTGCTCAAGGACGGCCACAAGTCTTTGATTTTCAGCCTGCAATTGTTTTACCAGCAGGGTTTGGGGAACTTTTTCGGTAAGGAACCGTGACAGCACCCATCCGGTCTTATTGTCCTGGGTCTTCACATGGGACCAATCTTTCTGGTACTCAATGGTCTCAAGCTTTGAGCCGGAGGTGAGCATGGCAACAATCTTGTGATCAACCCCCGGGCCCGTCCGCATGGTTATCTTTGTAATACCGGTGACATATATATCCTTGGCTAACAAAGGGCCTGTGCACACCAGTCCCAGAAGACAAATGGCAGCCAGAAATTTCATTATTTTCATATTCATTGATTCTCCCTTATGGTTATCTTTTTCTTAGGTCTATCCATTATCACTGGATATTCCCTTTATCAAGTCCCTTTATAATATTCATATTGATTTTAAATATTAAATCCGATCATATCCGGGTGATAATTTTAATGGCCTCGGCTGCCATGTTAAGACCAAAGACCCCTGGCACCCAGGGAATGGTGCCAATGGGAGGCCGGGGCCGGCCATGACTTGCAAGGGCATCCACTGCATCTTCCTGCGGGCAGGGCAATTTGTTCAAGGCCTTTTCAATGGAATAAACGCAGGTAACCCCTTCATAGACTCCCCGGCGATGAAGCCGCTGGCGCACCACCCGGGCCAGTGGGCAGACACAGGTCTGGGCGAGGTCCCCTGTTTTGATCATGGAGATATCCATCTTTCCTGCGGCCCCCATGCTCGAAACCACGGGCACCCCCATGGTGACAGCGCCAAAAATCAGGTTGACCTTTGAATTAAGCCCGTCAATGGCATCCACCACCACATCAATATCCCGGGATAAAAGATCAATTAAACTGTCGGCATTGACAAAGGTGTCGTGGATATCCACCTCACAAAGGGGATTGATATCCAAAACCCTCGCCTGGGCAAGCCTGGCTTTTTCCCGGCCGATGGTGGAATGCAGGGCATAGAGCTGGCGGTTGATATTGGAGGCGTCCACCCGGTCAAAATCCACCAGACGCAAAGACCCTACCCCTGACCTTGCCAGGGCTTCGGTGGCAAATGACCCCACCGCCCCCAAACCAAATACAGCCACCCGGGCTTTTTTAATTTTCTCCAGGGCTGCCTGGCCCAACAACTGTTCTGTGCGGACAAACTGATTCATGGGATTTCTTTATATCTCCTTTTGGGCAATTTTTTGGGGCAAAATAGGTCTAAACAGGGTTAAGCTGTTATGATAGGCTTGGGCTGCAAATTCTTCAAACCCCATATTCACTCTTCGGGCAGCAATTTGTGCAATGGCCGGCAAATTTTTGGGTTCATTTAATGTGTTTCCCGGAGGATCTGAAAGGCTCGGATAGATATCCGGAGCATCGGTCTCAATCACAAGCCTCTGGCTTGAGACTGCCCCCAAAGCCCTGACCACCTTTTTGGCATTGGGCCGGGTCACAGACCCTGAAAAAGAAATATACAAATTGTATCGTTCAAACAAGGGAATCATGTCTGCCGATCCGGAATAGGAATGAATCAGACCAGACGATTTTAAGGGGCCAAATTTTTTCAGCAGATGGATAAAGGTATCCCAGGCCTTGCGGATATGAATATTTATAGGTCTTTCAAGTTCCCTTGCCAGGGCCAGGTGATGGGAAAAAACCCGGATCTGAAGATCCTGGTCCGCCCTCTTGTCCATAAAATCCAACCCGGTTTCACCGATACCCGATCGATGGGCAGTCAAAAAGGTTTCAAGCCACTGCTGCCAGTTTTCAGGCAGCGTGTCAACAAACCAGGGATGGATGCCAAAACAGGGAATTACCTGCCCATGGGTGCAAGCCAGCGCCGCTGTCCGGTCAAAATTTTGCGGCCTGGTGGCACAGGAAACCATATGGCGAACCCCGACTTCTTGGGCCCGGGCCACAATATTGGACAGGTCCGTGTAAATCCTTTCATCATGGAGATGGCAATGGGCATCAAAAAACAGAAGGGTCATCCTTCTTCCACCTTAATAATAACTGGATTTATCCCAGCAATGGGTGCACAATTTTTCCTTGGGAAGCCCTATGGCCGCCACCAGGTCTTCCAGTTTCTGATACCGGAGACTGGTCAACCCCAAGCGTTCCCCAATGTAGGCCACCATGGCCCGGTGTTTTTCAGATCCGTCAACAGCATATTCGGTCAAATCGATATCTTCGGTCCCTTCTATTCCGTAAATGGCCTTACGCCCGGCCAGGTCCAGGGTGGATCGGGAAGTTGAAAAATTTAAAAACTCACAGGGATGAATCAGGCAGGGGCAGGCAATACGCATGTGAACTTCTTTTGCCCCGTATTCGTAGAGGATTTGGGTATTATCCTGTAGCTGGGTTCCCCGGACCACGGAATCGTCACAAAAGAGAATCCGACGGTCCTGGATAATCTCCCTGATGGGAATAAGCTTCATCCGGGCCACAAGATCTCGCATGGACTGGTTCTGTGGCATGAAACTCCTGGGCCAGGTAGGCGTATATTTCACATAGGGCCGCATATAGGGCAATTTACTCTCATTGGCAAATCCAATGGCATGACCAATACCGGAATCAGGAATACCCGCCACAAGATCAACCGTTTCCGTCTCGTTCCGGGCCAGGGCCGCACCGCAATTATACCGGACCTGCTCCGTGTTGATGCCTTCATAAGAGGAAACCGGGTATCCGTAATAAACCCATAGAAAAGAGCAAACCTGCATTTTTTCCCCGGGTGCCTGAACTGTTTCCCTCCCCTCGGGGGTCATCAGGATAATTTCACCAGGTCCCAGATAATAGTCCACCTCAAACCCCAGATTCGAAAATGCACTGGATTCAGAACTGGCCGCAAAAGAATTCTCCCGTTTCCCAATAACAATGGGGGTTCTGCCAAGGCGGTCCCGAGCAGCAAAAATGCCCGATTTTGTCAACACCAGCATGGAGCAGGACCCCATAATATTATCCTGGGCATTTTTGATACCCTCTTCAAAGGAAGGGGCTTCACAGATCAGGGCGGCCACAAGCTCTGTGGGATTGATATCTCCCTGGCTTGTTTCCGAAAAATGGACATTCCGGTCAAAGGCCTTTTTGGCCAGCTCTTCCAGATTAGCAATTCTCCCCACCATCACCAGGCCAAATGTTCCCAAATGGGAATGGAGAATAATGGGTTGGGAATCCGTATCCGAGATGACCCCAATCCCCATGTGACCGGTCAAGCCATCAATATCCGCTTCAAATTTTGACCTGAAATAGGCATTTTCAAGGCTGTGAATCGACCGTTGGAACCCATCCTTCCCAACTGTGGCAAGTCCCCCCCGCTTGGTTCCCAAATGGGATAAATAATCAGTTCCGTAAAAAAGTTCCTTATTACATGGTTTGGTTGCTACACATCCGAAAAAACCGCCCATGGTGATTCCCTTCCTCATTTATTAAGATTAATTTTGTTGGGCCTTGCCTGTTGCAATTGCTTAGCCTGCCTTCATTTTACAAGTACCAATATTTTCATATCCGTGTAAAGAAATTTCAGAATTCAGTCCAGGCCGTCAATCCCCTTCTTTTAATCCCACTGTTTTACAAAAAAGTTATTTTCCCTCCCTTAAACTTACAAAATAGTTATTTTCCGTTTCTATTATCAATTTGCTTTGGTTGTATTTTGATCCGTAACATGGTAGTTTCCGCTCACAAAATCAACTTTGGTTCAGGTGGTCTCTTTCTTGCTTTCATATAATTTAAATACAACGAGAATGAACGCTCCATCAAAACCAAATAACCTATTTTTTTATTAACCACTATTTTTTAAAAAGGATCATTTATGAAACGCTTATCTATTGTTGCCAGCATCCTGCTTTTGGGTGTGACTCTTTTTGGGGCAAGTGCCTTTGCCTCACAAAAGATTAAGGTTGCCGGTATCTATACCCAGCCCATCCAGCAAAAATGGGATGCGTGTCTTCACAAGGCTCTCCAAAAGGCTGCCGATGAAGGAAAAATCGAATATGTGTATTCGGAAAAAGTGTCCAACACAGATTATATCCGGGTGCTTCGGGAATATTCTGAAAAGGGCGTCAACCTGATTGTAGGCGAGGCATTCGGCATCTCCCGTGATGTCAGAAAAGTGGCAAAGGACTACCCGAAAGTGGCCTATCTAATGGGAGATACCTTTGGACCTTCCGACCCCAATCTCTCGGTCTTTGACAACTATATCCATGAGCCTTGTTACCTCATGGGCATGATCGCAGGCAAGATGACCCGGACAAATAAAATCGGAATGGTGGGCGGATATCCCATTGGTGAGGTGAACCGGCTGTTCAATGCCTTCATGGCAGGGGCAAAATCAATCAACCCTGCGGTTAAGTTCAAAGTTTCTTTCATCGGCGCCTGGTATGATCCGCCAAAGGCAAAGGAATTTGCCTATGCCCAGGTGGAGTCCGGGGTTGATATCCTCTATGCAGAACGGGCCGGCGTTGTGGATGCGGCCCGGGAAAAGGGAATCCTTGCCTTTGGTAATGTAAATGATATGAACAAAGAAGAGAATGGAACGGATATCGTTGTAGCATCTGCGCTATGGAATATGGACAGCGCTGTGAATGAAGCAATTTCCCTTGTCAAGCAGGGCAAATTTACCGCCCAGGATTACAAAGAATGGACCATGATGGGCAAAGGCGGTGCCTCCCTGTCTCCCTTCTACGAATTTGAAACTAGAATACCCGCTGAGATCAAAGTTAAAGTTATGGAAGCCCAAGAGGCCATTAAACAAGGTTCACTTGCCGTCAAGATCAACGATGAAGAGCCCAAATCAACCTTCTAAACATAAAAGAAATATAAAGAACTGTGGTCCCCTGCCAGGGACCACATGTTTCATTTTCCCATGACACACGCCATACTTAAATTATCCGGCATCACCAAACAATTCGGTTCAGTTGTTGCCAATGAAAACATCTCTTTTTCCCTGGAAAAGGGTGAGATTATTGCACTTCTGGGTGAAAATGGTGCCGGAAAGACCACCCTGATGTCCATATTATTTGGCCACTATGTTGCCGATGACGGAACAATTGAGGTGTTTGGAAAAAACCTTACCCCGGGTTCTCCCCGGGCTGCCCTGGAAGCAGGCGTGGGCATGGTGCATCAACACTTTACCCTTGCCGACAATATGAGTGTTCTGGATAATATCATGCTGGGTACCGAGTCCCTTGCAGCCTTTAAAAGCAACCGCAGGGGAGCCGAGAAAAAACTTAACCGGCTCATGGAACGCTTCGGGCTGACCATTAATCCCAAAGCGCTGGTTAAGGACCTTTCCGTGGGAGAGCAGCAGCGGGTTGAGATCTTAAAGGTGCTTTACCGGGATGCAAAGATACTCATCCTTGACGAACCCACTGCGGTGCTGACCCCCCAGGAATCAGACAAACTTTTTGAGACAATCGCCCAGCTGGTAAAAGAAGGGCTGAGTGTTATCTTTATTACCCACAAGATGCGGGAAGTAATGGCGGCCAGCCACCGGTGCATTGTGCTGCGCCAGGGCCGGGTTGTGTTTGAATCTCTGACAAAAGATACAAACCCCAACGCCCTTGCAAAGGCCATGGTGGGCGTTGAAATACCCCAGACGATCCGGCAAAGACAGCTCCCGGGCAACGAGGTGCTCGTTTTGAGGGGAATTACCCTGGTTAATGAAGGAAACGGCGAGGAAAAATCCATAAAAGATCTCAACCTTAGCCTTCGATCCAATGTGATCATCGGTATTGCCGGTGTTTCAGGAAATGGACAGTCACAACTTGCCGATATAATCTCAGGACTCATCAATACCTATGAAGGCAAAATTTTTCTTGATTCAAAAGAACTTAAAAACATAAGCCCCCGGCGAATGATTCAAGCGGGGGTGGGACGGATCCCCGATGATCGAAACGGGACCGGTCTTATCTGTGACATGACCGTCATGGAAAACATTACCAGTGATACCTATGGGGGGCATCCCTTTTCAAAACGAGGCTTTTTACAATTTAAGGCCATGGCAACCCGGGCAAAAAAACTGGTCAAAAAGTTTGATGTGCGCTGTCCTAACATAGATATACCGGTTCAAAAACTTTCCGGCGGCAATATGCAAAAACTGATACTGGCAAGAGAGCTTTCCGGATCTCCCAGAATAATTCTTGCCAATCAACCCACCTGGGGACTGGATGTGGGAGCTGCCGCCTATGTCCACACACAGCTTATGAAAGCAGCCGAACAAGGTGCCGGTATCATTCTTATCTCCGAGGATCTGGATGAACTTTTCCAGGTGGCAGACCAAATCCAGGTCATGTACCGTGGAAGACTATCAGATCCACAGGATGTGGATAGGGTTGACCGGGCAAAGCTGGGGCTCATCATGTCCGGCCAGTTTAGCGCCCATAATGGAGAAAAGAAAATAAATGAGACTTGAAGTTCGTGAAAATATCTCCGTGGTGAGGCTGACAGCAGCCCTTTTTATTGCCGTAGGGGTTTCCATGGCCATCTGCTCTGTTCTGATCATCTGGGGAGGCGCCTCCCCCATTGACGGATGGATGCTCATGATACAGGGCGCCCTGGGCTCTAAATTTGCAGTAAGTGAGACCCTCACACGGGCAACCCCCCTCATCTTTACCGGCCTTGCTGCAGCGGTTGCCTTCAGGGCAAAGCTGTGGAATATCGGGGCAGAGGGACAATTTTACATTGGCGCCTGCGTGGCCGTTCTTTTGGGAACAAGGGGAGAAATGCTTCCCCCCTTTGTCATGATCCCCTATCTCTTTTTCGCAGGCGCCCTTGCCGGCGGACTGTTTCTCCTTGTCCCCACCTTCCTGAAAACCCACCTTAATGTGGATGAAGTGGTCACCACCCTGCTGCTTAATTTTGTGGTTCTCTTATTTGTGAACTGGCTTGTTTTCGGACCCTGGAAGGATCCCATGTCCATGGGGTGGCCCCAGTCAGAACCGGTTCTTGATTCGGCCATACTGCCGATTCTCATGGCAAAGACACGGTTTCACCTGGGCTTTGTCATTGCTGTTTTATCTAGTGTTTTTGTATGGTGGTTCATGGCAAAAACCACCTGGGGTTTCGAAATAAGGGCGGTGGGATCCAGCATAAAGGCCAGCACCTTTGCAGGAATGCCGGTGAACAAAACCATCGTCCGCACCGCGCTGATCAGCGGTGGCCTTGCCGCAATGGCAGGCGTCAGTGAACTTTGCGGGGTAAAAGGCTATCTGACCACGGATCTTTCCCCTGGATTTGGCTACACCGGTATTGTGGTGGCCATGCTGGCTGGCCTGCATCCCCTGGGGGTGATTGCCTCTGCTCTTTTTGTGGCCATTATCTATATAGGCGCCGATTCCATGAGCCGGGCCATTAACATCTCAAACTATATTGCCGATGTGACCACTGCGGTGTCTCTTTTATCCGTGCTCGTTGCCGTATTTTTCACACGCTACCGGATAAAAAGGGGGTAACACCATGGATTTAATGGGATTTTTTCTTGAAACCGGTTTCTGGATGGCCTGCATCCGAATGGCAACCCCCCTTATATTTGGCACTCTGGGTGAACTTGTCTGTGAAAGAGCTGGAGTTGTAAACCTGGGGATCGAAGGCATCATGGCCGCAGGATGCATGGGAGGCTGGATGTGGGTGTATCTGGGGGGAAGCCTATGGGGAGGGATTGTTTTTGCCGCATTCGTCGGTGCCCTGTTCGGCCTTCTTCACTCTTTGTTCACGGTTTACCTGGGACTTTCCCAGCATGTAACAGGTCTTGGCATCACCATGCTGGGCAGCAGTCTGAGCGCCTATGTTTTCAGGATGCTGCTGCCCCATGCGACGACTCCGCCCAAAATCATCCCCTTCCAAACCCTGGATATCCCCTTTTTTAAAGATATTCCCTTTTTGGGACAGATTCTTTTCAGCCAGACGGCGCTGACCTACCTTGCCTTTGCCGCCATCATCATGGTGGCCTTTATCCTCTTTAAAACCCCATTGGGTCTTGCCCTTCGCATGGTGGGTGAAAACCCCCTGGCCGTGGAAGCCCAAGGGTTGTCCGTCTTTTATCTTCGAACCCTTGCCGTGTGTGCAGGTAGCGCCATGATGGCTGTTGGCGGGGCATTTTTGACCATGTCGGCCTTTGATGCCTATTATATCGGCATGGTAAACGGCCGGGGATGGATCTGCATCGCCCTTGTGGTGTTCTCCTCCTGGAAACCCTTTAAGGCCCTTGCCGGATGTCTTCTTTTTGCCGCTTTTGATGCCATCCAGATGCGGGTTCAGCAACAAGCCGGCATGGCCATCCCCTATCAGTTTTATCTCATGATGCCCTATATTTTTTCCATCATTGCCCTGATTATCATGTCCCGAAAGGCAGCCTACCCCAAAGCCTTGCTTATTCCATTTAGAAAAGGAGAGCGGTAATCATGTTGGACCTGCTGGTTATAAATGCACGACTCCACAACAAAAAAGAATTGATGCAAATCGCTTGCAAAGAGGGAAAAATCCTTGGGGTCTCCCCGCAAATAGACGCCAAGACCCTTCAAACCCAAACCCTTCAAACCATTGACGCCGAAGGATATTTTGTAACCCCTCCCTTTGTCGACAGCCATCTCCACCTGGACGGCACCCTTTCCCTGGGCCTGCCCCACTTAAACCAGAGCGGCACCCTTCTGGAGGGCATAAAAATATGGGGAGAGCTCAAACCCACCCTTACCCATGAAACCATTAAGGCCAGAGCCAAAAAACTGCTGCACTGGTCCATTGCAAAGGGCAACCTTGTCATTCGAAGCCACGTGGACACATCGGACCCGTGCCTTATGGCCGTTGATGTTCTCCTGGAACTTCGCCATGAAATGAAAGAGTTTATTGATCTCCAGCTGGTGGCCTTTCCCCAGAATGGTGTTCTGCGGTCAACGACCGGCATGGCAACGCTAACCTCCTCTTTGGACAAGGGGGTGGATGTGGTGGGGGGTATCCCCCATTTTGAGAGAACCATGGCAGACGGACAAACGTCGGTTCGCCTCCTGTGCGAACTTGCGGAACAAAGGGGCCTTATGGTGGACATGCATTGTGATGAATCCGATGACCCCCATTCCCGCCACATTGAAGCCCTTACCTTTGAGACCCAGCGCCTGGGACTCCAGGGTCGCGTGGCAGGCTCTCATCTCACCAGCATGCATTCCATGGACAACTATTATGTGTCCAAACTTTTGCCCCTCATGGCAGAGGCAAAGATGAACTGTATCTGCAATCCCCTTGTAAATATGAGTATCCAGGGACGTCATGATACCTACCCGAAAAGAAGAGGACTCATGCGGGTTCCAGAGCTTCTGGATGCAAGGATAAATGTCAGTCTCGGCCATGATGATGTCATGGACCCCTGGTACCCCATGGGAACCCATGATATGCTGGAAGTGGCCCACATGGGCGCCCATGCCCTGCACATGACAGGCATTGACCAGCAGGCCGCTTTATTTGACGCAATCACCGTTAACGGGGCAAAAACATTGAATCTTGAAAACTACGGTCTTGAACCGGGGTGCAATGCGGACATGGTGATCCTCCAGGCATCTTCCAAGCAGGAAGCGATCCGCCTTCGTCCCGCCAGACTATTTGTTATCCGGCGAGGAAAGATCATCAGCCGCATGGAAAAAGCCAAAGCCACCGTGACCATTGGTGCAGAAGATGTAACGGTTGATTTTTGTCCATAGACCCGATTTAAAATTATTTTTAGCGGCCTGCCACCTGCACCATGGCCCCATCAGGATTGACAACTATACTTGCAAGATTAGGGAATATAGGTCACCCTCTTCAATCAGATACGGTATCAGTAGGTCACGGCATCAGTAAAATACAGCCTAAGTGATATTAATAATATTTGTATATTGAGAGTCTGCCTGAATGGTTGAAAGTCATAAAAATTATCTGCCCGCTCCTGTCCTTATTCCGGGTGAAAAAAAAAGTCAAATCGCCTTGTACCGGTATGCCAATCTATCCAACAGATACCCGCCGGTTATTTTAACCCATGGGACCTTTTCCAATGCCTTGATCTGCAAAAATCTGGCAGCATTCCTCAACAGAGCCGGGTTTGACTGTTGGATTTATGAATGGACCGGCCATGGGCGAAGTGAATCCGGACAATTGTATCTTGATGCAGAAGGATTTGCCCGCCATGATGTGCCAAGGGTTATTCAAGCTGTGCTGAAAAGAACCAACAATAGGACATGCAGCTGGATCGCCCACAGCGGCGGCGGTTTTTTACCCCTCATGGTTATGGCAAGAAATCCCCTTCTCCAGGAAAAAATACAGGTTATTGCCGGCCTGGGCTCCCAAACCACAGGGGCTGGCAAAACAATAACAGGCAAACTGATCACCCGAATACTGCCTGTGATCGATACCCTGGTGGGTAAAGTTCCGGGGCCGTTATCCGGATTGGGGCCCGAAGACGAAGTGTCTGGTTTTCTATCCCAGTGGTCCCGATGGAATCGCTCGGGTAAATGGGTGGGAACAGACGGGTTTGATTATGACAAGGCCATGAAAAAGATTCGGATCCCAGCCCTTTTCATTGCCGGTGCAAAGGACAAGATTGCGCCGCCCGACGGCTGCCGAACCCTGGTCAATTCCCTGGGCAGTATCGAAAAGTCCTTTGTTTTGTGTTCAAAAGAAAACGGTTATAAGGAAGATTATACCCATCCCCGGCTCATTGCCAGTCAAAATGCAAAGCAAGAAATCTGGCCCATGATTCTTGAATTTATTCAGTCTGCGGGATGAATCATGGACCCGCTTCAAATCACTATATCACGCCTCCCAAAAACCCCGACAAAATTTCCCGTCGGGTTTAAGACTCTTTGTTGTTTTTATCTTGAAAAAAATAAAGGATGCACTATAGTGAGGGCCATGAAACAATTCTTTACCCAAAAACCCATATCCCTTTTCCTCTTTTTTATTGGTCTGGGGCTTATCTTTATAAACGGCCTTAGTGCTGAACCATCAAATGCAACTCTGGTTCAGGCGGTGATGTGTGAAGCCATTGAAAATTTTCAACCCCTTAACCCGGCAGTGGTCTTTTCAATCTCCCAGGGAGAAGTTTTTTGTTTTTCAAATTTTGATCCGGTGATTAAAAAAACCCATATTTTTCACAGATGGTATAAAAAAGATAAATTAATTTTCACCATGCGCCTCACCCTGTCACCTCCCAAATGGTCCTCCTTCAGCAGGGTGCAGCTCCGGGAAGCCGACAAGGGACCCTGGCGGGTTGAGATACACGCTGCCGATGATTCCCTGATACAAACCCTAAGATTCAGTATGGTCGATTGATTAACAATGGAAACGCTTCTCGATTTATTTTCCGGATTTCGCTGGCAGGATGGATTGGATATCCTGTTGAATACCTATATTTCATTCCGGCTCTATGTGCTTTTCAGGGGCACCAATGTGATCCGGGCTCTCCTGACCATTTGCGTCCTCTGGGCCGTCAGCCAGACCGCAGTTTCCCTTGGGCTGATCATAACAAACTGGGCAATGCAGGGTATAATTACCGTGGCAGCACTCATTGTCATCATTGTTTTCAGAAATGAAATTTCCAGCGTTCTCCAGACCAAAAGTCTGAAATCATTTTTTTGGGGGATCCCCCAACATCAATTTAATACGCCTTTAAATATTATTATTGAAAGTGTTTTTGAACTGGCCAGGAAAAAAATTGGGGCCTTGATCGTGCTGCCCTTAAAACAGGGTCTGGACAGTGTGGTGCAAGGCGGTATCCCCATACAGAGCAGGCTGTCCCAGGAAATGCTGGTGAGCATCTTCTGGCCCGGTTCCCCCTTACACGACGGTGCAGCCATCATACAGGGGGAGCGAATCACCAGTGCCGGTGTGATCCTTCCCTTGTCAAAAAGCAAGGAACTGCCCTCTTTTTTTGGGACCCGTCACAGGGCGGCATCGGGATTAACAGAGCGCACAGATGCCCTGGTCATTGTTGTCTCAGAAGAGCGGGGCGAGATCACCCTGTTCAAAGAGAATCAAACCCATACGATCCATAACCGACTGGCCCTTGGAAAATTACTCAAGGAAGATGCAGGAGACGATTCAACCTCAAAAGGCATCCGACGCCAGACAATAGAACTGGTCGCCGCAGGTTTGATATGTCTTGTCTGCTTCACGGGGATATGGCTCAGTTTTTCAAAAGGAATGGAAACCCTGGCAACACAAAAGGTTCCCGTGGAATTTATAAACCCGGATCAACGAATGGAAATCATTTCCTCTTCAGCTTCCAGTGTGAAGCTGTTGATCAGCGGGGCAAGACCCTTAATCAATGCCATCAAGCCCGAACAGATCAATATAAAACTAAACCTGTCCCAATCTGTGGTCGGCAGTAACAAGTTGACCATCACCAGAGAAAATGTCCTGCTTCCACCGGGAATACGGCTCAAAAGCATTGAGCCTTCAGAGCTGGATATCACCCTGGACACCCTGGTTGAAAAAGAACTCCCCGTCCAGCCCCAATGGAGCGGAAAATTACCCAAAGGCCTTGTCATGACGGAAGCCACAGCTAATCCCTCAACCGTTAAAATCATTGGCGGGGGGCTGGCACTAAGAGATATTGCCACCATTTTTACCGAACAGATATCGTTGGACACCCTCACTGAATCCGGAACGATCCGTGTTGCTTTGGTTCTAACGCCGGCATCCCTCAGGCTAAAAAGAAAGGACCCCTTCCAGATAAACTATCTTATTTCAAAGAAGCCTTCTTTATTTTAGGATTTATTCTAATTTGAATCCATTGGCAATGACAATCTCGCAGATTTGCCTGACCCGGTCACAGGCCAAAGGAAAATCCCAGCGATCCTTATCCCGTTCCCCCACAAAATTGGAAGCTGCCCGGATTTCGATGACGGGCACATCGTACAAGGCTGCCACATGAAAGGCAGCTGCCCCTTCCATGGCTTCCATAGCTGGGAAAAACCTATTATAAATTTTTTGGGCATGATGATGGGAGGCCGTAATGGAGGAGACCGTTATAAAATCACCCCGGGCAATGGGACCTGCTAACTCCCGGGTAAAAATTCCATGGTAAAGGTCTAACAATCCAGGGTCTGAGGGATAGATCCCCTGGCGGGTCAAGGGCTGGTTTTTGATAAGGTCAAATGGCAGACCGGCCGCTGGGGTATGGCACCCCGCCACGGCATGGATATACTGCTCCCGGGCGGCAATACCGATATCTCCAATGCGGACCCCTTCCACATCATCATCACCAAATCCGAAAGAAGCAAAGGCCCCTGCGATTCCGGTATCCAGGATAAGCGTCGGGCGAGTATGCTCCAGGTAGACGGTCAAGGCATGGGCTGTATTAAAGACCCCGGGGCCTGAAATCATACAATCAAAGGGGATATCTTCTAAAATACCCGAATACAGGGTCAGGCCCGATGGGGTTTTCCCTTTTACCAGAGGCTGCTCGCCTAAAAACCGGGCCATCTCAAACTCAGTGGCACAAAGGATTAACCCCTTTGACATGATGTCACACAGGGGGTTTAAGTAATTGATGAATGGCATTAAGGGCCATGTGATACCCGTAATGACCGAATCCGGTCAGCTGGCCCGTGACAATATCCGCCAGCATGGATTTATGGCGAAAAGGCTCGCGTTTATGGATATTGGACAAATGGACCTCCACAATGGGACAAGACAATAGGAGCAATGCATCCCGCAACGCCACAGAGGTATGGGTCAGGGCGCAGGGGTTAATAATAATGCCGGCAGGATTTTCTTCAAAAATTTCATGGATCCGGTCCAGTATCACCCCTTCATGGTTGGACTGAAAAAAAGAAATTTCCACACCCAGATCCTTTGCCGCAAGGGCAAGTTGCCGGTTGATCTCCTCCAGGCAAAGGAAGCCATATACCTCTGGCTCCCTTTTTCCCAGCATATTCAAATTCGGCCCGTTTATCACATACACCCGCGGTTTTACCTCGTTCATTTTAAGTGATCACCCTTAAATTTTGTCCTGACCATCTGCGTTGATGCGCCTTTGCCAATTAATTTGTTTTTGCCGCTTCCATCCCCAAGTCAAAAGCCTTCAGGTTCTTTTCCAGAAAGGCCGGTTTGGTCCGGCGACGGATGGCCTCAATCACGTTTTCCTTGGTAAACCCCAGGGCGCCGGTCTGGATCAGGGCACCCAAAAGAACAATATTAACACTCATGGGACTGCCGGCTTCCCTGGCAAGGGCCATGGCGTCAAGGGCAACGAGTCCTGCGGTTTTTGCCGCAAGCAGGGTCTTGATCTCCTCCACCTCAGGGTAATTCCCTTTGCCAATGCCCACGGTAAAGGGCGGCAGGGTGGCGGTGTTGGTGATCACCATGGTTTTTTTGCTGCACCGATTGATGGCGCGAAGGGTTTCGGCCGGTTCAAAACCCAGGAGAATATCTGCCTCCCCGTCTGAAATGATAGAGCTTTTGGCATCCCCGAACACAATGGCAGATTCCACCACACCGCCCCGCTGGGCCATGCCGTGAATCTCACTCATTCGTACCGGCACCCCTGAAATCAAGGCAGCTTCGCCCAGCACCTTGGAAGCCAGAAGATTGCCTTGTCCGCCAACGGCTACGATTACAAGCCTGGTTGTTTCCATATCTTTTTGGTATCCTTATTTTAGGGTTATTTTTTCAAGGGCCTGATGGCATTTTCAGGACAGATCTGGGCACAAAGGGCACATCCCACACAGGTATCGGCATCGATCTTCACCCGATCATTCTCAATATAAAAGGAAGGACAGGCAATGCCGTTAATACACTCTTTGTGGTCTGTACATTTGTCGGTTACCATAAAGGGCCTGGCCTTTTTCAGGCCTATGCTCTTGGCAAACAGGATACAGGGCTCCTGGGAAATAATAACGGAAACCCCTTTAAATGCAAGAGCCTCCTTGATGAGATCGATACTTTTTTGAACCTTAAAGGGTTTAATAATGGAGACATGCTCCACCCCTAAAGCCCGGACCAGCTTCTCAATATTCACCCGGCCAAAGGTGTCCATACCGAACCGCTCCATATCAACACCTGGATGGGGCTGGTGGCCCGTCATGGCCGTGATGTCATTTTCAAGGATGACCAGGGTGAAATTATGCCGGTTGAAAACCGCGTTCACAAGACCTGTGATACCGGAATGGAAAAAGGTGGAATCCCCGATAAATGAGACCACTTTCTGGTCGGTTGCCTTGCTGAATCCGCAGGAGGTACTGACCGAAGATCCCATGCAGATGACAAAATCACCCATGCTCAAAGGAGGCATAAACCCCAGGGTATAGCAACCGATATCCGTGGGACAGATGACATCCATGTCCTTGGCCGCCTGTTTCACTTCATAGAAGGTGGCCCTGTGGGAACAGCCCGAACAAAGATTGGGCGGACGCATGGCAATTTCAGGAATATCGGCCGTATCCATCTTTGTTGCCGGGGTATAGGCAATGTCGAAATAGGTGGCAATTTTTTCCCGGACCATGGCCGGATCATACTCGGAAAGGCGGGAGAAAAGGTCCTTGGATTTGCCCCCTTTGGATTTGCCCCCTCTATCTTTACCATTGATGGGAATAACAATAGAAGCTTCCTGGCCAAAGGCTTTGACCGCTTCTTCCATAAAGGGTTCCCCCTCTTCAATGACCAATACCTTGTCACACTCGCCCAGGAATTTTTTTATCATTTGTTCAGGCAAAGGATTGGTAAATCCCAGTCTTAAAATCTGGACCCTGTCTTCAATGCCCAGATCTTTCACCGCATCCTCGGCATAATGAAAACTCACCCCATTGGTAATAATACCAAATTTACCGCTGCCCTGGACAAAATTGAAGGAGGAAGACTCGGCTATCCCAGTAGCTTTTTCAAGTTTTTCCAGAAGTTTGGCATGGAGACCACGGGAGACGGCCGGAACCGTGACACACCGATGGGGATCCCGGATAAATTTACCCTGGGTGGCCGGTTTTTGAATATCCCCAAGGGTCACAAACGCATTGGAATGGTTGATCCGTGTGGTGGTCCTCAACAACACGGGCTGACCCAAGGATTCTGACAGTTCAAAGGCACCCTTAATCATCTCCTTGGCTTCTGCCACCGAAGAAGGTTCCAGCATGGGCATGCCGCCGAACTTAGCATAATACCGATTGTCCTGTTCATTCTGACTGGAAAACATGGCCGGATCATCTGCACTTAAAATAACCATGCCGCCGGTAACCCCCACATAAGCCAGGGTCATCAAGGGATCAGCCGCCACATTCAGCCCCACGTGCTTCATCATGCAAAAGGTTCGAAGACCTGAATTAGCCGCAGCAGCGGCAACTTCCAGGGCCACCTTCTCATTGGTGCTGTACTCAAAATAGAGATCGGATTCCTGGGACATCTGAAACAGATTCAAAGAGATTTCAGAAGAGGGGGTACCCGGATAGGTGGTGGCAAATGCCACACCAGCTTCAACAGCACCCCTTGCGATGGCTTCGTTCCCCAGGAGCATGATTTTCTCACCCGGGCTGTCATTTAATAGTTTATGCATTTGTTCTCCTTGGTTTGAGACGTTTTACATTAGACTAGGCGTACAATTTTTCTGCATTTTCAAGGGAAGACGCATACCCTGAAAATCCCTCCACATCTTCACAGGAGTTAATGGAACTGGAAGCAAAAAATCCTTCCACCATGGTTTTTTCTCCATGGCGGATCAGCCCCATGAACAGCACAGAAACAAGACTGATATCGTCCTTCCCTGTTTCGACCGCAAAATCAGGAGGGTTTTTTGTCTTGTAAACCGCATAGAGATTATTTTGAACGGGCATCAGCTGAACAATCTCAGGGTGATGATGATGGTGGGAATGCTCATTACAACTATTACACATAATTTTTGCCTTTTTTATGGATTAACGACTATTTTATACTTAGCTTTATTATAGCCATCTTATGGCTATACTTCCCTACCGATATTTATAATATATTTATATTTTTTTGCAAGGAAAACTCTTGTTTTTTACAGTTTTTCTTTTTTTAATCCCCTGGAGTCCATCTCTTATAGCATGAACATGGGGTTTAAAAAGAGGAAATATCATCCTTGGAAAACTGGTACACGGAATTGCAATGATGGCACCTGGTCTCCAGAGGGAAGGGCCCATTTTCCATGATCTCATCCCTGTCATGGGCGGGCAGGTTTTTAAGATAATCTGCCATTCTTTTCCTAGTGCACCGGCAGAAAAACTCCACCCGGGAACTATCCAGAAAGCGAGGAGAGAGGCTTGAAAATTCTTTTTCAATCAAGCCTTCAGGTGACGCCCCCTTTGCAAAGGCTTCGCCCAAAGAATGGATCTGCTGGATCCTTTTTTCCGCTTCAATGACCTGTTCGGGCAAGGCCCCCGGCATGGCCTGGAGAAAGATACCGCCTGCGCCTTCCACCTCTTCCTTTCCATTGAACGCCACACTTAGCTTGAATCCGGTCGGGATCTGCTCCGACCTTAAAAAATAAGCGGCCAAATCCTCGGCAATGCTCCCGTGCTCCAAGGCGATCTGTCCTGAATAGGGGGTTTTGGCATCCTCAAGATATTTGGTTACCGTTAAAAATCCGGCGCCAAACAAGGCGGATAAAGATTTAATCTGCCCAGGGTCTTCCACCCGAATTTCCCTATTTTTCAGAGAGCCTCTGACCTCGCCAAAGGTATTGGCTTCCACATCCAGCCCCTGGACAGGTCCTGAACACCGGATATTGAAGCTGACCCTGTCCTTGCCCTTAAGGCTCGAACACATGAGCGCCACCGCAATATACGCCTGGCCCAGCACCAAAGTCTCCAAAGGCCCAAGTTCGTGGTTAGCCCGCATTTCATTGACCATCCGGGTGGTGTGGACCACAGCTCCTTTTATCATGCCATCGGCCATGACAAACCGATAGATACGGTCCTTGGCAGCGGCTTTAAATTG
This sequence comes from Desulfoconvexum algidum, assembly GCF_055382125.1. Lineage (NCBI taxonomy): Bacteria > Pseudomonadati > Thermodesulfobacteriota > Desulfobacteria > Desulfobacterales > Desulfobacteraceae > Desulfoconvexum > Desulfoconvexum algidum. The sequence goes on from NZ_AP042394.1 coordinate 5,184,122, forward strand.
TGCTTTTACATCCTTGTTAAAAATATCTTTTTTTATCATATCTCTTTCTTCGCAGTATTTTTTATTAAAAAAATTATGGGGTTATCCTGCTGTTAACAGGGGGCTCCTAATAGAGGGCAACTTCTATTATAAGTGTTTGTAACAGATTGTAAACCAGTACCATTTTAAACCGCCTGTTTTTAGACCACCCAGGCCAATTTTACCCGCTCAATTTCAAAAAGCCGATGCATCACTTCTGCCATAACTTTTATATTGAATTGCTTCCAGAACATGCCGGCGGCTAATTTTCTTTTCACAGGCAAGATCTGCAATGGTTCTGGCAACCTTTAGGATACTGTTAAATGTTCTGGCAGAAAATCCAAGTCGGTCCATGGCCTGATGAAGAACAGATTGGGCATCCTTTTCAAGAACACAGGTCTCGTTCACAAGGCCCGATCCCATCCTGGCATTGCACAAAACCCCCTGGTTTTCAAACCGGCCGATCTGAATTTTTCGTGCCGCATCCACCCGGATACGAATATCAGCCGAAGACTCACCCGGTGTATTGTTTGCCAGATCATCATAGGACACCTGGGGAACCTCGATTTGAATGTCAATGCGATCCAAAAGAGGGCCGGATATTTTAGAACGGTACCGCTGGATCATAGGCTTGGCACAGGTACATTCCTGCAATGGATTCCCAAAATTGCCGCAGGGACAAGGATTCATGGCAGCCACCAGCATGAAAACACAAGGGTATGTCGCCTTTACCCCGGCCCTTGCAATGCTGACCTGCCCATCTTCCAGGGGCTGGCGCAATACTTCCAACACATTTTTCTTAAATTCCGGCAATTCATCCAGGAAAAGGACCCCATGATGGGCCAGGCTGATTTCTCCCGGAGTAGGCCTGGAACCTCCTCCCACCATGCCTGCATCTGAAATGGTATGGTGGGGAGATCGAAAAGGACGTGCTCCAAACATTTCAAAATTTTTCCCCACAAGTCCCATTACCGAATAAATCCGGGCGATTTCCATGGACTCCTCAAAAACCGGCAACGGTAAAATACCGGCCAGTCTCTTGGCCAGCATACTCTTCCCGGATCCCGGGGGGCCTGTCATCAGTACATGGTGAAAACCGGCTGCTGCAATCTCCAGAGCTCTTTTAACATGGGCCTGGCCCCTGACATCGGCAAAATCTTTCAGGCGGGACACATCAGATGGCCGGGCAAATTGCTTTGGATCCACTTGATGGGGGGCAATTTGTAAAAAGCCTGAAAAAAAGTCTACCACCTGGGCCAGGTGACTGACGGCAATCACCTCTATATCGCTTACCATGGCAGCTTCATCGGCATTTTCACTTGGGACAATGATCCCTCTAAAACCAGCATCCCGGGCAGCCAGGGCATAGGGCAAAGCCCCTTTTACAGGCTTTACCCTTCCATCCAGAGAAAGTTCCCCGGAAATCAGCCAGGCCAGGGGCGTCTCCTTTGGAATCAGGCCAGATGCCGCAAGTATCCCCAACGCCACGGGAAGGTCCAGTCCGGTGCCCTCCTTTTTGACGTCTGCCGGTGCCAGATTAATCACCACCCGATCCATGGGAAAGGTATATCCGGAATTATTGATGGCAGTGCGCACCCGTTCCTTGCTTTCCCGGACAGCTATTTCAGCCAGTCCCACCATATTAAAAACCGGCAGGCCAAAGGAGATATCCACTTCCACCTCCACCACCATGGCGTCTATACCACAAACCGCACATGAATTTACGCGTGCAATCACATCCACCCCCGGAAAACCGGATTAAGAACCCGGTTAAACTTTACAATATAAATATTACTTATATCTATCAAAATTTTAGGATTAACCAAAGAATTTTCTCATTTGCTTTGTGGTTTAAAAACGGCTATATTTACTCAAAATATTAAAAAAACTTCTAAAATCAACGAAGGAATATGGAAAAATATTACAAACAAATCACACTGGCCCAAAATGTAGCCCTGTCCGGCACAGGGGTTCATTCGGGCAAACGAACCAATATTACCATCAAACCGGCCAGGGAAAATCATGGCATCAAATTTCGACGGGTAGACCTGCCCGGCACCCAGGACATTCAGGCCCTTTTCAAACTGGTGGTGGATACCAGCCTGGCAACGGTTCTGGGAACCAATGGTGCCATCGTCTCCACCATTGAACACCTCATGGCCAGTTTTGCCGGCCTTGACATCGATAATGCTCTGGTGGAAGTTGATGATTATGAAATGCCCATCATGGACGGCAGTGCTATGGATTTCACAAGGGCCTTGACAGCCGCCGGAACCATTGAGCAAGATGCCCCCAAACACTTTATCATTGTCAAACGACCCATTCAGGTTCAAGACCAGGACAAATCGGTAATGGTTCTGCCGGAACCCTGTTTTAAAATAACTTGCTCCATTGACTTTGACCACCCCTTGATCGGCAAACAAAAGATCACCTATGACCGGGCAAAGAATAATTTTGAGCAAGAGATCAGCCGCGCCAGGACATTTGGATTTATCAAGGACCTTGAGCTTTTAAGAAAATTTTCCCTTGGAAAAGGAGGAAGCCTTGACAATGCCATCGTTATTGATAAAGATAAAATTTTAAATGAAGAAGGGTTGCGCTATCCCGATGAATTTGTCCGGCACAAACTGCTGGATAGCCTGGGAGATTTTTCCCTTCTGGGCATGCCCATCCAGGGACATATTATTACCCATAAGTCCGGGCATACCCTGAATCATTTGTTCATTAAAACCTTTCTTGAAAATAAAGATTGCTGGGAAACTGGACCCGCAAGGATGGAATAGGCAAATTGACCATGAAATTTTTGATGCAGTCTAAACGATATCTTCTCCCCTTTATTTTTAGTATTTGGGTCACGCTTCTTATCCCCATGAGCACCTTTGCCGACAACACTGCCAGCCTTGTCAATATAAAGCTTGCCAACACACGCGATGACCTTTTGACGTATTTTGAAGTACAAGACGCATTTACCGATAAAATCAACCAGGCCGTTCAAAATGGTGTTCCCACAACCTTTTCCTTTTATGTTTCCCTTTATAAAACAGGCAACACCTTTTTTGATAAAGAAATTGCCGATGTCCAGATAAAATCCACGGTTAAATACAATTCCCTGAAAGAAGAATTTTCTATTTCTCGACCCTGGAAAGATGAAAAACCCGTTGTAACCAAATCATTTGAAGAGGCGAAATCCTGGATGACCGAAGTGGACAACCTCAGGGTGATTCCATTAAAGGACTTAATCAAGGGAAATAAATACCAGATCCGGATTAAAGCGGAGCTGGACAAGGTAACCCTGCCCTTATCCCTCCACTATGTTTTATTTTTTGTATCCTTTTGGGATTTTGAAACAGATTGGTATGTGATAAACTTTACATATTAACTGCAACCTTGTAACAAGACCCTGCCAAACCATCAAGTTTATGATTGAGAAACAAGAAAACTCAGAACAAAGGCGCTCCAGAAGAAAACGGGAAGGACTTCTGATTCTGACCATCCTGCTCATTGTCGGTGCCCTTACCATCGTCGAAACAAGGATCACCCCCTTTGGAACGGATTTTTCTTTGTCCAGCACCGTGCTGATGTTTATCCTGATCAATATCAACCTGCTCCTGTTGTTAAGTCTGTTTTTGCTGGTATTTAGAAACCTGGCAAAGTTATATTACGAAAAAAAGAACAATATTCTGGGCTCCAAATTAAAAACGCGGCTGGTAACCGCCTTTATCTTTCTGGCCCTGCTTCCCACCACCGTACTTTTCTTTTTTTCCATACAATTTATTTCAACCTCCATTGCCTTCTGGTTTAATGCCCCGGTGGAACAGACCCTGAACAGCTCGCTTACCGTCGGCCAAAAATTATATGAATACATTGAAGCCCAAAATGAATTTTCTGCCAAAAGAGCCGCCTTTCAGATTGACTCAAGAAAATTGCTGCAACCCGAAAACCGAAAAAAACTGACCCGCTATGCCCAGGTGGTCCAGCGGGCCTTCAACCGCCACGGGATCGAAGTTTATACCCCGGATGCCAAACGGGTCTGCCTCTCCTTGGCCAATGAATTAGAACCCCTTTACTTTGGTTTATTGACCACCACCGACCTGACCAAAATTCCTAGCGCCAAGGTCAGTAACACCATTTACCAAACCATTGAAGAAGGAGAATTTTTACGGACCATCTCCACCATTCCCTTTGGCGTTGAACCGTCAAAGGCCGAAGGGTTTATCGTTGTCACCACCCTGGTATCTGCTGACCTATCGGAAAACCTCAGGGCGATACTCAAAGGGGTTGAAGAGTACCAGCAACTCAAGCTGACCAAAAGACCCGCCCAGATCTCCTATTATATTGCCCTTTCCATTGTGGCACTCCTGGTGATCTTCTGCGCCATCTGGTTTGGATTTCAGATGGCCAAATCCATTACCATTCCCATTATGAAATTTGCAGAGGGGACCCAGCGAATTGCAGATGGAGACCTCGGCTACCAGATTGACTTTCAAACCGATGATGAGCTGGGAACCCTAATCAAATCCTTTAACTCCATGACCCGGCAGCTGGCCGCAGGCAGGAAACAGATTGCCCTGACAGGAGAGATGCTCAAAAAACAGAACACAGAGCTGGAAAAAAGCCGACAATATATTGAAGTTGTCCTCAAACACATTTCCGCAGGCGTTGTTTCCATTGATAACCAAGGCATCATCACCACCATTAACAAAGCCGCAGAATCCATGCTGGGCATTAATAGTCTGGACATTCTGGACAAGAACTTTCGACAGGTGCTCAGGGGAGATTACCTGCAGATGGCCAATAAAATATATGAACAGGCTGTCCAGGGCCTCAAGAATGCTCAAATCCCCATTTCCACCAGTATCTCCGGAGCACCCAAACATTTCTCCCTCCATTACAGCACCTTAAAAGATGATACCGACCATACCATGGGAGCGGTTCTTGTGTTTGATGATGTCACGGAACTTGAAAAGGCCCAGCGCATGGTGGCATGGCGGGAAGTGGCCAGGCGGATTGCCCACGAGGTAAAAAATCCCCTCACTCCCATAAAATTATCTGCCCAGCGGCTGAAGCGAAAATATGGAAAACAAATCAATGACGAGATCTTTAATGGATGTGCCGATACTATTGTGGAACATGTGGATCTTATCCGAAATCTGGTAAATCAGTTTTCCACCTTTGCCAAATTCCCGGACACCAATTTCTCCAAGGACAGAATCGAAAATGTCATTTTAGAAACTATTGTATTATACCGGGAAGGACTTGAACGGGTGGATATTCAGTCAAATTTTGGTGAGGATATCCCCTTTTTGAAACTGGATCATCAACAGATGAAACAGGCCTTTATCAACCTGATTGACAATGCGGTATACGCCGTGAATAAAGAGGGAATCATTGTCATTGACGTTTCCTATGACCCCATCTTAAAAATTGTCAGAATTGAAATAGCAGACAATGGCAAAGGGATTTCCGACAAAGAGAAAACAAAATTATTTGAGCCCTATTTTTCCACAAAAAAATCAGGCATGGGACTGGGCCTTGCCATTGTGAATTCGATTATTTCGAACCACAACGGAGTGATCCGGGTCCAGGACAACCCGCCTCGGGGCGCAAAATTTATCATTGAGCTTCCGGCATGATCACACCGACCATGACAGGAAGTAAACCTTATTTACCAGGAAAGGAATTTATATTATGTACCCGGCAGTTTTAATTGTTGATGATGAATCGACCATCATAGACTCCCTTGAGGGAATCCTTTCAGATGACGGCTTCGAGGTGATGCATGCCTATAACGGGTATGAGGCCCTCAAAAAAATAGAGGCCGAATCTCCGGACATTGTGTTGCTGGACATCTGGATGCCCGGAATGGACGGCATTGATACCCTAAAGGAGATTAAAAAGATGTCACCCAATCTCCCGGTGGTCATGATCACAGGACACGGCTCCATTGAATCGGCTGTGGATGCCACAAAATCAGGCGCTTTTGATTTCCTGGAAAAGCCCTTGTCCATTGACAAGATCATGGTAACCATCAACAACGCATTAAATTTTCGGAAATTGGAAGAAGAAAATAGATATCTGCGTAAAAAAGCCATAGAAAAAAATTCCATTACCGGTACAAGTATCGCAGTTCAAAAACTTTACGGTGAGATAATGGCGGCCTCTCCTTCGGATGCCTCCATTCTCATAACCGGAGAAAACGGAACGGGCAAGGAAATGGTGGCCAGAACCATCCAGCAATTCAGCACCCGGCCGGAAGAACCCTTTATCATTATCAATTGTGCTGCCATTCCTGAAAAAAATATTGACAGTGAATTGTTTGGCCATGAAAAAGGCTCTTTTGATCAAGCCACCTCCAAAAACAAGGGCAAATTTGAAATGGCCTCGGGGGGCACTCTTTTTTTAGATGAGATCGGGGATATGAACATCAATACCCAGGCCAAAATTCTGCGGGCCCTTGAATCAAAGACATTCCAGCGTATCGGTGGGGGGCGCACCCTTCACATGGATGTCCGGCTCATTGCCTCCACCAACAAAAACCTTGAACAAGAGATTGAAAAGGGCAATTTCAGACAGGACCTTTTTTTCCGCCTCAATGTTATCCCCATCCACGTGCCCCCCCTGCGGGAAAGAAAAGGGGACGTTCCATTGCTTGTGGATACCTTCTTTGACAAGATGGCCCAGCAGTCTTCTGACCCCAAAAAAACCCTTTCTCCAAAAGCCCTTGAACTGCTGGACCAATACCATTGGCAGGGCAATGTCAGAGAGTTAAAAAACCTGGTAGAACGTCTGTACATAATGGTGAAAGGGGATATAATCGGTATGGAAGACATCCCCCAGCCCTATAACCCGGAATTCACATCGGAAAAATCCATTGAATCCATACCGCTGTTCAACATGGACAATCTGGAACTTGCCAGAAAAAGATTTGAACAACAATTTATTTGCAAAAAAGTGGACCAGGACAAGGGTGACCTCAAGGCAACCGCCCGAAGAATCGGCACCAGTGTCCATTACATAAAAAAAAGGATCTCATCCCTTTAGGCGTGGTGTAAAAAAACAATATGGAAATTACCAGATGAGAATTACCAAGTGAGAATTACCAAATGAGAATTATTGGGGGAAACTTCAAGGGACGAAAATTGATTGCCCTTTCGGGTGATGACATCAGGCCGACGTCGGACCGGGTCAGGGAGGCTGTTTTTAACATATTAGAACCTTGGATAAGGGGTGCCAGGGTTCTGGATCTTTATGCCGGCACCGGTGCCTTGGGGCTTGAGTCCCTGAGCCGGGGAGCAAAGGATGCGGTGTTTATAGATGCAGCTCTGTCTTCCTGCGAGATTATCAAAAAAAACATTGCTCTGTGCAAAATGGCCGAAGAAACCACCCTTATTCACCATGATATTATTAGCTCCTTTCCCCAAAGTCTTAGAACAGACCCCTTTGATCTGATTTTTATGGATCCGCCCTATGGAAAGGGATATGTTGAGACAACACTTGAAAAATCTGATTTTATAGACCTTCTGGCACCCAAGGGCATCGTTATTGTGGAGCAGTCATTTAAAGAATCTCTTGCCGAACCCATTAACGGGCTTGACATTTACCGTCAAAAAAAATACTCAAAGACTCGTATTTCTTTTTTAAGAAAACCTAAGTTGTAAAAAGGATCTGGCAACAATGAGTAAAAAAAAAATTGCAATTTATCCAGGCTCGTTTGACCCCCTGACCAACGGCCATGTGGACGTAATAGAAAGAGCCCTTGAAATCTTTGATGAAGTCATTGTGGCGGTTCTTCACAACCCATCTAAAAAATCATTGTTTTCCTCCGCAGAACGGGTGGAAATGATCAAACAAAGCATGAACGGGCTTACACCTGTCCAGGTAGATACCTTTGACGGTCTCCTGGTGGAGTATGCCCGGATAAAAAAAGCCACGGCCGTCATCCGGGGCATGCGGGCCATCTCTGATTTTGAAAACGAATTCCAAATGGCCTTGATGAACCGGAAATTAAACAAGGATATTCAGTCGGTATTCCTCATGACAGGTCTGCGGTGGATATTCACCAGTTCCTCCATCATAAAAGAAGCCGCCCAATTTGGCGGAGATATTTCAGACATGGTGCCGGAACCGGTCCAGCTCAAACTTATGGAAAAATTTCCCAAATTGAACAACTGATCCTGCAAAATTTTTTACGGGGTGGAAAGAGCGACAAACAACAAGGACAAAATATGGATCTATGGCAGCTTCACATCTTTGTATCAGTGGTTGACAAAAAAAGTTTTTCAAAGGCATCCGAGGCCATAAATCTTTCCCAACCGACGGTATCCACCCATATCAAGGAACTGGAAGATCACTTCCAATGCAGGCTTTTGGACCGGCTTGGCAAAACCACAGAACCCACAAGGGCCGGCTTGATTCTCTATGATCACGCCAAAAAAGTTCTATCGCTAAGGGATCTTACCGAATCTGCCATGCTTGATTTCCTTGGGTTTACAAAAGGAAACTTAAAGATCGGCGGCAGCACCATTCCGGCCGGTTATCTCATCCCTAAACTCATGGGTGAATTTACCCAAAAATTTCCCGATGTTACCATGGCCCTGTCTGCCGGGGATACCATGCAGATCATTGATGCCATTAAACAAGGCAAGATTGAACTTGGGGTGGTGGGGGCCTTAAAAGAGGACCCGGCCATCTGCCAGGAGAAGCTTACGGCCGATGAGATGCGACTGATTGTACCAATAGGACATAAGTGGGCAGGTCAAAAATCCATTGAATGCTCAAAATTATTTTCCGAGCCCTTTATTGCCAGGGAAAAAGGTTCCGGGACCTGGCAATCCATCCTCAATAGCATGGACAAGGCCGGTTTTAATTCCCAGAATCTTAAATCCCGGGTCACCATGGGAAATTCAGTGTCTGTTATCCAGGGGATACTGAACCGAGTGGGAATTTCAATTCTCTCCACCATTGCAGTGGCCAATGAAATTGAAACCGGCCGGCTCCATGCCCTTTCGGTTAAGGGTCTGGATCTTAATCGGTATTTTTATCTGACCCTGCCCAAAAAAAGGACCCAGTCCCCTATTTGCAAAAAGTTCATAGAGTTTGCAAAAAAAACTCTATGAACTTAATTAGCGCTATTCTTGAACAAACAGATCCAGGGCATCAATGAAAACAGGATCCTGGGTGTCAATGGTATGGACAAGATCTTTGTGTATCCGCTTTTTTAATTCTCCAAAAATCCCTCTTTTTTTCATGAAGCCAGCCGCAAAGGACATGGCTTCTGTCATCAACTCTTCCTGATTATCACAGGCCTTGACAATGACATTGCTTGCCGCAAGGGCTTCTGCTGTCATTCTTTTTCCCGAAAGAAGCATCTCATTGAACTGATATTCCGGAATGGATTTTCTCACAAAGGCAATCATCCCGGGGAGAAAAGGAATACTGACATCCACCTCTGGAAAACAAAAAAAGCCTTTATCTTTCCGCATGAATCTAAAATCACAGGCACAGGCCAGTATGGCGCCGTTTCCGAATGCATGTCCATTAATGGCCGCTATCACAGGGATTGGCATCAAAAGGATCCGCTTAAAGATACCATTCATTCCATACATAAAAGATTTAATCGTTTCAAAATCCTGGGCCTGCATTTTCTGCCCCATCCATTCTATATCGATCCCTTGAGAAAAGTTTTTTTCATCGGAGGATGTCAGGATGACCGACGATAGACTCGTATCTTCCAGTATTTCATCAAAACAGCCGTTCATTTGTTTTGCAAATTCTTGATTTTGTCGATTGGCGCCGTTACACATGGTGACCACGGCAACGTTCCCCTCTTTTTTCCATTCAATGACTGCCATAAAAGACTCCAAAATAAGATAAATTTATTCAAAAAAACAATGTTATTAACACATAAACCAAATTAGGGTAAATTTCAAGTTTGAAACACCTTATGGATCTTTAAATACCCCTAAAAACTTCATTGACAACCCTTGTTTTTTCTGACAAGCTTCCTAGGTATTGCTGATCCCAAAAATATCAGTTGATGACAATCCAAATGAACAGGAACCGGCCATGATAATAGGATTAGATGTTGGCGGTACGTATACAGATGTTGTTCTCCTAAGTAGCAAGGGGATTGAAAAAAAAGTTAAGGTACTGACTGACCCCAGCAACCTTTTCGAAAGTGTACTCTCAGGGTTTACACAGATTCTGGGCACCACAGATCCTGGTGAAATAAAACGGGTGGTAATTTCAACAACCCTTACAACCAATGCCCTTGTCCAGCAGGAGATAGGCCCCATTGTTGGTATGATTGTCTCAGCAGGACCCGGCATCAATCCTAAATTTTTCAGCACCGGAGAACAGTATTACGCCGTCTCAGGATCCATAAACCATCGGGGAAGGGAAAAAGCCCCGATAAATAAAATGGAAATTGAAGATGTTGCCAAACAATTAAAAAAAGCCGGGGTAAAATATGTAGGCGTGGTCAGTAAATTTAGTGTCCGAAACCCCTCCCACGAAATTTTAATCAAGCGGATACTCAATCGAGATTTTAAAAAGATTTTCCTGGGCCACCATGTATCGGGAAATTTAAATTTTCCTCGCAGAATTGCCACCACCCATTTAAATGCAGCTGTCTTTGACCTGCACAAATCCTTTTTTGAAGCCGTCAAACGCTCCCTTGCGGAAAAGGGATTGACCATTCCCATCCAGATTCTCAAAGCAGACGGCGGCACCATGTCCCTTGAATCTTCCATGGATTTCCCCGGTCAGACGGTTTTGTCCGGTCCTGCCGCCAGCATCATGGGTGCTATCCCCTATGCCCCGGCCAACCAGGACGCCATTGTTCTGGACATTGGCGGTACCACAACGGATATCGCCTTTCTGGTGGATAAAGCCCCTTTGCTGGAACCCTTGGGAATCCAAAGAGGACGATATAAAAGCCTGATTCGATCCCTTCGAACCGATTCAAAGGGGATTGGCGGAGACAGTGCTCTTAGGGTCGCTCAGGGAGAGTTGTCAATTGGTCCGGACAGACAGGGACCTGCCATGGCCTTTGGTGGACCTGTCCCCACCCCCACAGACGCCTTGGTGGTGTTGGGGTTTATGGATAAAGGGGACCCGGAAAAAGCCAAAGAGGGCATCCATACCATTGCCGGGCAATTGAACCTCGCCGATATCGATGCCGCAGAGTATATCTTCAAGCGTTGCTGCAATATTATTTTGAAAAAAACCTTTGAAATGATCGATGAACTCAATTCCCAGCCCGTGTATACGGTCCATGATTTTCTGGAAGGGTACAAACTGAGTCCCCGGCAAATTCTCATGATGGGAGGACCGGCAAAATTCTTTGCCGAGAAAATAGAAGCACTCTACCAGATTAAAACCATTGCAGTCCCAGAATCAGAGGTTGCCAATGCCATTGGCGCAGCCCTTGCCAGAACCACCTGCGAAGTTTCCCTGATTGCCGATACAGAGCAGGGAATAGTAACGGCCCATGAAGAAGATTTTGCCGAACCCATTTCCAAAACCTATTCAGAAGATGACCTGATTGAAACCGCCTATACCCTGCTCAAGGAAAAAGCCCTGAACTCAGGAGCGGACCCGGAGAACATGGAAGAGGTGGAAGTGGTGGAATTTCAAAAATTTAATATTGTCCGAAATTTTTCACCCAGGGGAAAGATATACAGAGCAAAAATTCAGCTTAAACCGGGCCTGATCAAAGGCTTTGAAACGATTTTGCACTAGAATTATGAGGGAAATATGTTAAAAGCATTAAATAAAACAGGACTGGTATTCTTCCCTGCATTTGACTGGGCCATTGACCCCACCCATCCGGAAAGAGAAGAGCGACTGCTGTATACCCAGGACCAGGTACTTGAAGAGGGTATTTTTGATATCCCGGGTATCATCGAATACAAACCAGACATTGTCACGGCCCATGATATTCAAAGAACCCATTTTTGCGTACCCGATGAGCCCTCGGTAACAACGGAATCCCATCTCATCAGCGCCGGCGGCGCCAAGGCCATTGCCAATGCCGTCATGAACAAGGAAGTCAAAAACGGGTTTGCCCTTGTCAGGCCTCCTGGCCACCATTCCATGCGGGTGTCCCACGGGGGAAGAGGGTTTTGTCATATCAATATGGAAGCCATCATGGTCGAGTACATTCGGACTCAGTTCGGTGTAAAAAAAATTGCCATTATTGACACCGACTGCCACCACGGGGACGGCACCAACGATATTTTCTGGCACGATCCCGATGTCTTGTTCATCTCACTTCACCAGGACGGCAGGACCATGTACCCGGGAACCGGTTTTCCCGGCGAGTTAGGAGGGCCCAATGCCAAGGGTTCTAACCTGAACATTCCCTTACCGCCGGGCACGTCAACGGAAGGATATCTCTATGTCATCCGCAATTGCGTAATGCCTATACTGGCGGAATTCAAACCCGATATAGTGGTCAATTCCGCCGGCCAGGACAACCACTACACAGATCCGTTGACCAATATGAATTTTTCCGCCCAGGGGTATGCAAAACTTACCTCCCTGCTCAAACCGGACATTGCGGTGCTTGAAGGCGGATATGCCATTGAAGGTGCCCTTCCCTACGTCAATCTGGGCATTATCCTTGCCATGGCAGGATTGGACTATTCCGGTGTGGTGGAACCAGATTACAACCCGGAAAAACTCAAACAATCGGTGAGCATAACCGACAAAATCAAAAAGACCACCGACCAGATCAATTCCTATTGGCAGCAGCGCCATGAATTACGGGAAAAATCCGGCAAACCCGGGGAATTGATGATCCGCCACAAGGAAATTTTCTATGATACCGACAATATCTTTGAACGGCAAAAAGAAAAAATATGGATATGCCGGGACTGTGGCGGCAGCTTTGAAATTGATTCAAAGGCCACACCAGGAAACCACATCCTCGGGGTCCATATTCCCATAAATGCCTGCAAAGCCTGCCAGGAAAAAGGATATGATTTTTTTGAACGAGCAGACAAGACCAAGTATGATCGGATTTATCTCCAGGACAGGCCAAAAGACCAATACAAAATCAAATAAGATTCCTTTTTTTTTGAGAAATTTATCCCAACCATGGAACCCCGACAACTTAATAATTTAAAAATAAGATCCCTTGTGATCCAGCGCATAAGGGATTTTTTCATGGGCAACGGGTTTCTCGAAGTGGAAACCCCCATCCGCTGCCCCAGCATTATTCCCGAAGCCCATATCGATCCCTTACTATCAGAACAACTTTATCTGCAGGCATCCCCCGAGCTTTGCATGAAGCGCCTATTATCTAAAAACCTTCAAAAAATTTTCCAGATCTGCAAATGTTTCAGAAAAAATGAACAAGGCCCTTTCCACCTGCCTGAACATACCCTGCTTGAGTGGTATGACACAGATGCCACCTATCTTGATTTAATGGACCACTGCCAGGGTCTTGTCCAACACATTGCAGGGGGCTTAGGGTTGGGGACTGCAATTGTCTACCAAAATCAACCCATTGACCTTAAGCCTCCCTTTGACAGGATTACCGTTAAGCAGGCATTTGACACTTATGGATCAAAACCGGCTTTAAAGGCCCTTGAAGACGGCAGTTTCGATGAACTCATGGGATTTGAGATAGAACCCTGCCTGGGGAAAGAACGGCCCTGTATCCTGTATGATTACCCTGCCGCCTTGGCCTCCCTGGCCAAGCTCAAACCGGGGGATGAAAACCTTGCCCAGCGGTTCGAACTCTATGTGGCCGGAATTGAACTGGCCAACGGATTCACAGAACTGACCGACCCGATTTTGCAAAGACAACGATTTGTGCTGGAAAACCAGATCAGGTCAGATCGCAGCCAGCCCTCTCTTCCCCTGCCTGAAAAATTTCTTGCCGACTTAAAAAACATGCCCGATGCAGCCGGCATCGCATTAGGGGTTGACCGAATGGTCATGCTTTTTTGCAATGCGGTTAGCATTAATGAGGTGGTTGCGTTCCCGCCTGACACCTTGTAAACACGCTTTGGGTAATTCTTTCCTGTCCCCTTATTTTACTTGACAATATATCAAACAAAAAATATGGTTGTTTGAATAATTGAACCCACATTTCACAAGCAGGGGAAAACATGTCCGAAACAAACAAGGGAGACGCCATACGAAAGGCTGCCAGTCATTGTTTTGCCCACTATGGATTTGCCAAGACCACTATGGATGATATCGGCAAAATGGTGGGATTGAACAAGGCGTCCCTATACTATTATTATAAAAACAAGGAAGCCATTTTCTGCGAAATCATCCGCCAGGAAAGCGAATTTTTCCTGACTTCCCTCAAGGAAAAAGTAGCACAAATAACGCTTTGGCATGAAAAAATTCAAATTTATATCCTGGAACGGCAGCGGCATTTCCAAAAAATGGTGAATCTTCATAAGCTGTCCATTAAAACATCCAAGCAACTCCAGTTCCAACCGTTGTTTCTTGATCTACTCAAACAACTCAACATCCAGGAAACCCAGATAATCTGTGATATTTTAGACCAGGCAATGGAAAATAATCAAATCCAGAAAATAGATACCCTGAAAACAGCCCGTATTATTCTTTCCGTGATCTACGGCATAAAACAACAGCAGATGCTGTTGGAAAATGACAATCTGACCCTGGCCCGATTCGATTTTGAACGAGTGGAAGAGCAGACTCGGTTTGCCGTTTCCCTCATCCTCAACGGGCTGAAGGCGACACCTTAAATAGAACACCTTAAATCAGGAGGACTCTGCCCGGACAAAAGCAACCATCACGGCGCAGCCCACAAAAAAAAAGAGAAGAGAAACCAAAAGCTGGTGGCCGTTTGAGGGCAGAATATTGAGATTGGTGTAAACTTGAAAATTCTCAACCACAAAAATCGTGTCATCCTGCTTGACATATTGCCGGGCCATGACCATCACCTTTTTAAAGGGCCACAGAGCATGCAATGATCCGGCCATCAAACCGACAAGAAATGCCATGGTTAGGTTATAATACCGTTTCAATACAAGATTAATCAATCTGGCAAACAAAAGGCCACCCGCGACAATCCCTACTCCAAAACAACCGAGAAACGCAAGGGTTTCCAGGTGCCCTGATTTAAGCGCTGATATGGCAGAGATTACATCAAAATAAGCCCCCATGAGGATCAACACCAAAGAACCACTGATACCGGGGAGTACCATGGCAGAAATGGAAACAGCTCCGCAGATACCGGCATAGACATATTCTTCAATGGTGTATTTGCCAAAGAATGAAGACAACCCGGATTCCTGGGTTTTACTCACCTTTTTTTTAAGCTGGTTTTCAAGCGGGTAGCCGTGGCTATCCTGCCCCAAAACAGGCGCTGTATTTTCCCGGGAAGAAAGATGTTGAAACTGGCGTTCAAGGTGGTCTGATTTAATTTTCACCTTGTCATAGGGATTCACTGACCAGGAAACAAAGACAGTGAGAGACATCCCCAACAGGACCATGAAAACCACAGGCCCCTTCAGGGAGTTGAGCATTCTAACCGGAATAACAATGGAGACCAGTATCAAACCAAAAAATAGAGAATAGGTGTAGACAAACTGATGAACAAGCAGATATTTCATCAAACTGGAAAGGGCGATAATGGCCGTAACAGCACCCAGGATCAATTTCAACAGGAACACGGCATCTGTTTCCTTTAAAAATGAGGTAAGATCCTGGAGACACCCGTTTCTGCCCAGATTTTTCACAACACAAAAAACAATTGCTACAAACCTTAAAACCAAGGCTCGATTAATGCGATTCAAAATGGCAAAAACCCGCTCATAAATTTTAAAAACAAGTAAAAAGGTTCCGCCGGAAACCCCGGGAATAATGTTGGCCGTGCCAAGGCAAAACCCCATGAACAATTCTTTGGCAAGGGATTGGTCTTTGACAAAGGTCTGCTGTGTGGTATCGTTCTTCATCTGGTCCTTTTTCATATGACCGGTATCCTATTCACTCCATCCGTGCTGTCCAATGAGCTTTACAAACCGGCATCCGCCCAGGTTCGTGGTTTTAATTCCGGTTTCGGTTTTTTCAACTTTCAGCAATTCCTGGGAGTGGAGGCCTCCCACCGGCATGACAAGCCGGCCCCCAAGGGCAAGCTGATCCACCAAGGGGGTTGGAATCTGATTTCCGCCTGCCGTCACAATGATAGCGTCAAAAGGACTTTCTTGTTTCCACCCTTGAGTTCCGTCGGAATACCGGGTCACAATATTATGATATTTGAGCTTGTCAAAGAGTTTGCGGGTTTGCAGGAACAAGGTGTTATTACGTTCAATCGTATACACCTTGTACACCATCTTGGACAAAATAGCGGCCTGGTATCCGGAACCAGTCCCTATTTCCAAGACCCTTTCAGAGCCGCAAAGTTCAAGCCGCTGGGTCATTTCAGCAATGATAAACGGCTGTGATATGGTCTGGCCTTCCCCTATGGGAAGGGGAAAATCGCCATAGGCACTGTCAGCCATTGCCTCACTGACAAAAAGATGCCGGGGAACATGGGTCATGGCATCAATCACCCGAGGGTCGGTAATCCCCCTGGCAATGATCTGATTTTCGACCATATCCCTGCGCCAGCGGGCAAATTTATTGGGTTCATCATTCATGCATCTCTTCATATCAGCAACCCATCCGTCCGTCAAGAATCTTACGCCCATAAACCGTGAAGATTCTTATCTTGCTTTTTACCGTGAACACACGTATTTATAGCTTTTATGAACAAAATTTTAAAAATGGAACTCGCCGTCATTTTTGCCGTTTTTATATTCGGCATGGGTATATCCGGATATATGCTCATTGAGAAGTGGAGTTTTCTTGATGCCGCATACATGACGGCCATCACCCTGAGTACCGTCGGTTTTCTTGAAGTCCAGGAACCCAGCAATGCCGGCAGGATTTACACCATATTCCTGATCTTCATCGGCGTCGGGTATTTTCTTTACCTGGCCGGCGTGATCGTACAGTCTATAGTGGAAGGGGAAATCAAAACATTGTTAGGGAGACAACGTTTGGATAAAAAAATTAAACGTCTGGAAAATCATTATATGGTCTGCGGGTATGGTCGTATCGGCAGGGTATTGTGCAATTTCATCAAAGAAGACACAAAAAATATAGTTGTCATAGACCAGGATGAAACCCAGGCAGAGGTGCTGGAGAAAAATAAGATACACTACCTTATCGGCGATGCATTGGATGAGTCGTTGCTGATAAAGGGTGGAATCAAACGAGCCGGATTCCTGGTGGCCGCCCTGGCAACGGACACGGCAAATGTATTTCTGGTATTAACGGCCAGACAATTGAATCCGGATATCTATATCATGGCCCGGGCCAGCAGCCCGGGGGTGGGCAAAAAACTGTTGGTGGCCGGGGCCAACAAGGTGGAATCCCCCTATGACACCGGTGCCGTCTCAATGGGACTGAAACTGCTTCGCCCTACTGTCAGCAGCTTCCTTGATGTGGCATTGTCCCGAAAGAGTGATGCCATCCAGATTGAAGAACTTTTTATCCCAAAAAAATCCCGGTATACCCAGTTGGCATTGAAAGACTCGGGTATTCGCCAAAGTTTTAATCTGATCATTATTGCCATCAAAAAATCATCCGGTGAAATGATATTTGCCCCGCATTTTGAAACCCTGCTGGAGGCGAGGGACACCCTGATTCTCATGGGAAAAACAGAAGATTTACAAGCCTTTGGCAAGGCATTGGACCCGGAATAAAAATGGTTTTTGTCATCAAAGTCATAAAGAACATGAAGAATTGTTATTTTTTTCTTCATGTTCTTCTACGAAGCAAAATACTAAATCTTTACTAAATCTTATAAATGACCCGCTTATCCGTAATGATAATATCCACTGTAAATTTGCGTGATTCCATCTGGATCTGATCCACAATCTGCTCTTCATAGGCCAGGGAAACTTTTCTACAGGTTTCTGGAAGTTTTGTGATCAATTTGGAATAATAATTATTTCCAAATCCTACCCGGCCCCCTTTATCATCAAAGGCCAATCCGGGAATAATGGCGATATCAATATCATCCAGGGATATTTTCTTGCATTTTTCTGGATCTGGTTCCAGGACGTCATCACCGCTGATCACAAGATCTTTGTCATAATCAGAGATTTTATATAGTAGAATGCTGTTTTTTGCATCGGTAAACACGGGCAAAACGATCCCCTTCTCAATGTGAAGGGCCTTTCTAATAATTGCCTCGGTGGGAATAATCCCTTCAGTTGAAATATCTGTCCCGGTGGATGTAGACAAAAAAGCCAATTGAGCTTCCATGAAATTTGCAAATTCGAACAACTTATTTTCAATACCATTGTATTTTTCCGTAAGCGCTTCTTTTGTAAGCGCACCAAGTCTATCAGAAACCTGGGTCAGCACACTAATCTTTGTATTTTTCATCTCTTCCATAATTGCCTTTCCTTTAATTGCAAAATAAAATATTTGAGAAAACATTATACCGATGTGGCCAATTGTCAACTGCAATAATCGTTGACTGTTTACAAGGCCCGTGTTATCTGATTAAAATTGTGAAGAATCTTTTAAAATCAAACCTTAACAATTATTAACCCGGCAAAATTAAGGACGTAGATAGGATACAATGCTCGATTTAAAATATATAAAAAACAATTTAGACTCTGTTAAACTAGGAATGGAGAAAAGAAGGGCCAATATTGATTTTTCAGATCTCCTGGGAAACGAAGAAAAAAGAAAGGCGCTTTTACTCAATATCGAAGAATTAAGATACCAACGAAATACCGTTTCCGATGACATTGCTAAAATGAAACGCTCAGGAGAGGATGCGCAGCCCAGCATTGACAAAATGCGCGCCGTATCAGAAACCATCAAGGCCCTTGATAAACAACTGTCTTCCGTCCAACAGGCCATCCAGGATTTTCTTATTGCCCTGCCCAACCTGCCCCACATTGATGTGCCCATGGGAAAAGATGAATCCCAAAACCGGCTGGAAAAAACCATTGGGACCCCAAGAGTCTTTGATTTTAAAATCAAAGATCACGCAGATATTGGTGAGTCCTTGGGAATCCTTGATCTAGCCCGTGCTGCTAAAATTACCGGTTCCCGGTTTCCGCTCTACTTTGGTTCCGGGGCAAGGCTTGAAAGAGCTCTGATCAATTTCATGCTGGATATTCACACGACTGAGCATGGATATAAGGAGACCTTACCTCCCTTTATTGTCAATAAAACCACCATGACCGGTACGGGACAATTACCTAAATTTGAAGAAGACCTGTTTAAACTGGAAGGGTTGGATTATTATTTAATTCCCACTTCAGAAGTTCCGGTAACCAATATCCATGCAGGAGAGATTCTGGATGAAGCAAAGCTGCCCCTTAAATTTACCGCCTATACCCCCTGTTTCAGATCCGAAGCCGGCTCCTATGGGCGGGATACCAAGGGATTGATCCGGCAACACCAATTCAACAAGGTGGAAATGGTTAAACTCACCACCCCGGAGACCTCCTTTGATGAGCTAGAATCTCTGTTGGCAAATGCCGAAACCATTCTGGCAAGGCTTGAACTTCCCTACCAGGTTGTCACCCTGTGCACAGGGGATCTCGGGTTCTCCGCCACAAAGACCTATGACCTTGAAGTCTGGATGCCGGGCCAGGACAAATACAGGGAGATATCCTCCTGCAGCAATTGCACAGATTTCCAGGCCAGACGTGCCAATATCCGTTTTAAACGTCCCGGCCAGAAAAGGGCAGAATTCTGCCACACCCTGAACGGTTCCGGCCTTGCAGTGGGCAGAACCTTTGCCGCAATTTTAGAAAATTATCAACAAGCTGACGGATCTGTTACCATTCCGGATGTCCTTGTTCCTTATATGGGAGGCCAAACGGTAATTAAAAATGAATCTTGAACTATTCCCGGAAGAAATCCGGCCTTATATCATCCCGAAACCTGTGGGCAAACTATTTTATAGATGTCTTGGCTGTTCAGCGGAATTTCCCATTGAGAAACTGTTGTATGTTTGTCCTAAATGCAACCAGGTTTTACTGATCCATGATAAAAATAAGGCAGCCCTGACCCAGCATACAGGCGCCACCTGGCAAAAAATATTTGATTACCGCAAAATGTTAAAAATTCCCGCACTAAAAGGAATTTATCGATACCATGAATTCATTGGATCGTGCATCCCCTTGGAGTCCATCCTTTACCTGGGGGAAGGCCACACCCCAATTGTTGAAGCAAGCCCACACCTTAAGAAAAAAACAGGACTCAACTTTTTTTATAAAAATGACGGTCAGAACCCAAGCGCGTCTTTCAAGGACCGGGGGATGGCAAGCGCCCTTTCCAGTATCAAGTATCTAATTGACCAAAACCTGGTTTCAGATGTCATTGCCATCTGCGCCTCCACAGGGGACACATCTGCTGCAGCAGCGTTGTATGTGTCCTATCTAAGACCCTTGATCAAATCGGCGGTACTTCTACCCCATAAAAAAGTAACCTCCCAGCAGCTCGCCCAACCCCTAGGCAGCGGGGCCAATGTATTTGAGATCCCCGGGGTTTTTGATGATTGTATGAAAATTGTGGAACATCTTTCCAGTCTTTATCCGGTGGTTCTTTTAAACTCAAAAAATGCCTGGCGAATCTTGGGACAGGAATCCTATTCCTATGAGATTGCCCAGGATTTTGACTGGGACATGGCAAATAAGGTGGTGGTGGTTCCCATTGGGAATGCCGGCAATATTTCGGCTGTCATGAACGGATTTTTAAAATTTCACAAAGCCGGTATTATCAGCCATCTCCCCAAAATAATCGGTGTTCAGTCTGAACATGCCGATCCGGTCTTTCAATACTACCTGGAGCCCGATGAAAACAAACGGTGCTTTAAACCCGTTAATACCCGTCCCAGTGTTGCCCAGGCTGCCATGATCGGTAACCCGGTTTCCATGCCCCGGGTCATTGAACTTACCCGGCAATACAATCGAGAAAGTCGCCACCAGAATGTCTTTTTTATTCAGGTGAAAGAGCAAGCGATCATGGACTGGCAGTTAACCGCCAACCGAAACGGCCATATCACCTGTACCCAGGGCGGAGAATGTTTGGCCGGACTTGTCAAAGCCGCAGCCCAGGGAATTGTTACAAAGGCTGAAACGGCCATATTGGATGCCACCGCCCATGCCATTAAATTCTCCGAGTTCCAGGACCTGTATTTTAAAAACCAACTCCCTGATGCCTATGACATCCAGCCAAATTCCGGATATATAAATCTGCCTGAATTAATAACACCTGACAATCCGGATCTGGTACCATCCCAGGAAAAAAGGCTGGCAAAAAATGAATTTCAACACTTTGTCCAGGAAATTTCAGAAAAAATCGTAAAGAAACTTAATTTATAACCTTAATTCATATACAAAGGATTCTTTCGTGGTTAAAATACCCAGCGCGGCATTATTATTTATAGTGATACTCTTCTCAAGCTATGGCCATGCCGCCGGGGTGAAAACGTCTTTCAAGCGATACTCTGTTTTCACCTATGAAAATGATACTATTCTATGTGAACCCTACCAGGTTAAACAGGATGACTGGCTCTATAAAATTTTCCGACAAAAAGGAGAAATTTCCGAGGCGGATTTTCCTAGGTTTTTAAATATTTTCAAAAAAATCAATCCCCGCATCAGCAATATTGACGCCATTGCACCGGGAATTAAAATTCTAATCCCCTTAAGAAAAATTGATACACAAGACTATGAACAAAAGACGCCTGGTATTGTGGAGGTTCCGGTGATTGAATTTTCAAGTGTTCCGGAAAAATTTGAATTACAACCCTATATTCGAAAACACACCATACAGACCGGAGACACCGTATCAAAGCTTATAGACAAAAAATTCCTTGAAAAAGGCGGTGGCATCTCCCAGGCTGGTCAAAAAACATTTTCCTACCTCAACCCGAATGTTACAAATATCGACCTGATTTATCAAGGAACCCAGTTGGTGATACCCGACCCATCCATCCTGGCCCAGCCCTGGTTTAAATCCTTTTTAAAACAAGGAAGTAACCCAAATGCCATCCCCCAGGCACCCGTCGAAAAAACATCGGCTCCCCGCCTACCGGTCATTTCTCCCCTGCAGATGACCCAACTTAAACGGTATTCAGAATTGATCCAGGGAACCCTTATCAACCAGGGGAAGATGCATTTCCCTGGACGTGGAGTACAGCCGAATTTGGTGCTTGATTTAACCCAGACCCCCTTGATTGAAAGAAAAGACGGAGAGAAAACCATTATCATTCCCCGGAATAATGGCAGTTCCCTGGGAAAGGATCTTGTGAAAAATATCCGAGCATATTGGAAACAGATTAAAATACAGGAACTTGACAATGCCATCTCCATGGCCGAAGAATTAGAAAGAGATAAAACCTCCCTGGATGACAGGCCCGTCGATATTGACAAGTTCATCTTGACCCTATTATCTATTACCCAAACCCAATATACTCCCGACCAAATCATTTCTTTTCCCATTGGCACCATTGAAATGACCGCATCCTTTGGACGCATTAACAGGCTCGGCCAGCCAGATTTATTGATCAACACAGGAAGCGTTTATGGACTGGCACTTGAGGCCATCGAGAAAAAAGGGAATCAAATTCTCACGATTCCCCCTGGATTAACAATGTCGGAATTGATCCTAACTCTCTTTAACCGCCTTGGGTATTCCATCTGGAAAAACCCCTCCTTTACCACCTCAAGGCACGTCGAAATCATCAAGGGGATCTACGTTACAAAGGGTACTGAAAAACTATTGTTTACCAGGCAAAAACCCACCACCACTACCATCACATTCCTGGAATCAGAAAATATCCAATTCTTAATTCTTAATTCTTAACCAGAAAAAATTATAGAGGAACCCATGTCCATAAAAAAACTGACTATCTTAATACTCGCAGCTTTTTTCATTTCATCCTGCGCAGGCTCTGTCAGCCAACATAACAATACCAAAATCGCCCAGGCAATGAAGAAAGAGGCAGATGTTTTCCAAAGCCATGGCAACTACACCGCGGCACTGAGCCGACTGCTTGAAGCGGAAAAAATCATCCCCAGAGACCCGTATCTTCAAAACAGTCTGGGCTTGGCGTATATGGGTAAGGATAGAGAAGATCTGGCAATCACTGCCTTTAAAAAGGCTTTATCCATAAAACCCGACTATATCGAAGCAATCAATAATCTTGGCGCAGCCTATCTTCGCCAGGGAAAATGGGATATGGCCGTGGAAAATTTTAAAACGGTCTTGGACAACCTTTTGTACCCAACCCCTCACTACCCTCTTTCAAATATTGGTTGGGCCTATTTAGGGGAAAAAAAATATCATTTAGCTGAAACCTATTTTATGAAGGCCCTTGATAAGAGACCATGGTTTACTGCCGCCTCTCACGGATTGGCCCAGGTCTATATCCGGACCGGGCAGATGGACAAGGCTTTGGATTACCTGCACAAATGTATCAACCAGTCTCCGGATACCGCCATTTTCCATGCCGATATAGCCCAGGCATTCGAAGGAAAGGGTATGAGTCACCAGGCCATGGAATCATGGGAAAAGGTATTAAAACTGGTGCCGGAAAGATCCTCCCTGGCCAAGCAAGCTGAAACCAGATTATTGGAACTCCATTGATGGGTTTAATCCTTTCATTGACGGGTATAACCCTTTTATTCACAACTCTATTGTTTGACCGGAGTTCCCGTAGTCCGCTTTTGTTCAAGCTGGACAATTGAGGGGGTTAGAAATATCAACAACTCGTTCCGACTGTCCTCTACTGCCTCAACGCCAAAGAGGTAACCAAGAACCGGTATCCCAGTAAGGAAGGGCAGTCCCGACGAATCATTGGTTGAAGCTGTCTTGACAACACCGCCGATAACCACTGTCTCTTTGTTATTCACCAGAAGTTCGGTTTCCGCCTCATTGGTTGAAATGTCCGGAGCCCCGGTTGTTGTGCTGTAGCCTGTAACATCATTTTTGGTGATCAAAATGGACAAGGAAATACGATTATCCGGTGTCACATGGGGCGTAACCTCCAGTAGCAGATCAACATCTACATATCCGGTGGTAGAGCTGCCCGATTCATCCTTTTCAAGATAGCTGAGACTTTCTCCCTGCTTTATTTTGGCCTTTTTATTGTCCAGGGTCAATATCCTCGGAGAAGAAACAATCCTGGCATCTCCAGCCTCTTCAGATGCCTCGAGCTGGGCATTTAAAGCCGTCACAGAAGAGCCGAACAATCTAAAAAACGAAAATTCAGCGCTCAGGCCGCTGTTGACCGACACATCAAAATCATCAACAAATGTCGAGACAACGTCAGTTGCATTGGACAGATTCCAGGAGATACCGATGCTCCGGGCAAAGTCTTTTGTGACTTCCACCACCTTCGCCTCAATCATGATCTGGGGGGTAACCGTATCCAAACGATTAATAATATCCAGGGCCTGGTCGATTTTTGCCTGGGTATC
Source organism: Desulfoconvexum algidum (assembly GCF_055382125.1). NCBI lineage: Bacteria > Pseudomonadati > Thermodesulfobacteriota > Desulfobacteria > Desulfobacterales > Desulfobacteraceae > Desulfoconvexum > Desulfoconvexum algidum. The sequence continues at coordinate 5,208,634 of NZ_AP042394.1, forward strand.
GGTAAATATTATCGTATTGGTTCGGCTATCCACAGATATCTTTCCCCGATCCTTGGTAAGGATCTGTTCCAGATGGGGCTTGATATCCGCCTGGGCATCGGAATAATTAATGTGAAGATATTGGGTCACCAGCGGCTCAAGGCTTACTTTCTGTTCGAGCGCTTTCTTGTGGGTGGCGATGGACTCCTGTACGATTTTTTCTTCATTTTGCAGGGTTGCAACCGTCGCAATGCGGATTACATTGCCTTCACTTTTTTTACCAAGCCCATTCATTTTAAGAACAAGGTCCAGCACCTGATCCCAGGGAACTGGATTCCCCAGGGTCATGGTCACCTTACCTGTGACATCTTTATCAATGGCAAAGTTCAGACCGGAAACACTTCTGAGAATCCTGAAAACATTCTTGATATCCGTATCATAAAAATCCAGTTTTATTTTTTCCCCTGTGTAGACTGGAAGGGATTCCCCTGGTATCAAGCTCTTTGTTTTTTGTTTGACTTGGCTATTTTTTTCGACACCATTACCGTCAGGAAGCTTTACGGCCGTGGTCTTGGTTTCCCTATTTGCACTGGAAACATCTATTTTTGCCTTATCAAATGGTGGCGGTTCAATTTGTGAGGGTTCAAACACCATTGTAATGAAGTTCTGATCCTGGACAATTTGAAAGGGAACCTGCTCTCTGATATTGATCTCAATAATGGCGTTCTTTGTATTAACAGTTTTTGGTTCAATGCTCTCCACGGCAGAATTAAAATAACGGGTTAAAAGTGGGCGCTTGTGCCGGTCGGGAATCTTTGTGTTGTAAAGGGTCAAGTATAATTTTTCATCGCTGTGCAGGGTGGTATCATATTTTATCGGATGACTGGTTTCCAACCGAATATCAGACCTGCCAGACGGCAGGGTATCAAACTCAATACCGGTCATTAGAGCTGGTGTATCCGGCACAACCACCGGCGTTGATTTTTTTGGCGCGGCTATTTTCTGTTCCGGGGCCACAATAGTTCCCTCGGATGCCATGTTCATTTCTTTGGAAGGAATCGAATCAGCCTCTTTATCCCGGGGCTGTTCCAGTGAAAGAATCAGCCGCAACTGTTCGCCTTCTTCCTGAACCACATAGGAAAGGTCCTGGTTCAAGAGAATTTCAAGTTTTGCCGTGGTCTTATCCTGGTCTGCATAGGAGAGTTTCAGCCCCCCGATGGCTTCATCCTCAATCGTTCCCGGAACGAGACCTGGATTTATACCGGTTTCAGGGAGGTATACACAAATGGCAAAGGGAAAAGACTGCTTAATGGAGGTAAAGCTAAGTTTTTGATTTCCCTTGATCCGGACCTCAATGGTTTTGTCTTGTTTTTTTACATCAATTTCATTAATATATCTTTGGCCAGCTATCACGCCTTCCGGCGATAAAGAAGAGTCGGCTGTTTTATCCGCTTGGGCCTGGCCAATCTCTGGTGTATCAATGTTCCCCGTTTTTCCGGTCACGCACCCGGCCAAAAATAACAGCGTTAATACAGCAATAACCAGTGTAATCCGATAATTTTTTTTACCAAACTGAAAAACCGGCATATTATTCCCCGCCCTCTGTTTTTTGTAATTTAATTTCCTGGAAACGAGCCTGCAGCTTCCCTTTATAATCTTTCACATATTCTTTTACAACGATACTGCTTTGGTTGATTTTTGAAACCTGCCCATTATTTTTACCCATGTAGGTGCCTATACTCACTTCATATCCTTTCCCGGTAGCTTCTTCCACCATTGCCAGTTGTCTGTTTTCCATCAGGATCACCGCCACAAGTTTTATCTGACTTAATTCCATTTTCTCAAGGGGGGTCAACACTCTTTTAGGTTTTTCATCCACCACCAAGCCGGTAACAGCCTTTTCTTCTTTTTCCTGGATCAAGGGTAAAAACGGATTCAATTTCCCGGTTGAATCATACCTGGCAACCCCTTCTGTGGTAACCGATTTTTCAGGCTGAGTACTAACAATCATCTGTTCATTTTTAAGCGATTTCTGTGTAACATCCCCAGACGGGACCGGAACTATTTTCTTGGCAGCTGTTTTTTTAGCAGCTAGTTTTTGTGCGTCTGTTTTCGTGATGGTTTGAGCTTGACCCGTTTTTGTCGGCCCCACACTCTTTGGCTTTGGAGTCGGTTTTTCATCCGTCTTTCCCGAGGGAAGCGGCAAAATTTTGCCGGAAACGATGACAGGTGACCTTGCCGGTTTTTTTATTTCAGGTTGGTCTTCACACCCAGTAAAAAACCCAAGCACGGCGATCATTAAAATGACAATTGATATTCTAATCATGTTTACCATACCAGTCAGAATTATCCTTTTTTCTTTCCTCTAGGTTTCTTTTTTTTCCCTTTTGTGTCTTCTTTTTTAGGCTCTGCAAACATATAGGTTACCGCACTGCAATTCATTTGGATCAGACCTGCATCCTTTTTATCGCTCGCCATGGACATGTTTTTTATATTGACGATCCGGTTTAAATTACCCACCTGGGAAAAAAAATCAGCAATCTGGTGGAAATTGCCCTCGACCTTTAAGGACAGGGGAATTTCTTTATAAAATTGCTTGTTGACAACCGGGGCCGGCTGAAAAAGCAAAAACACAAGACCGGCATTGCTTCCGGCCTTTGACACCCCCTCTAAAAGAGAGGGTATCTCCTTTTTCTCCGGTAGAGCCTTCATGGCGATATCAAATTTTTCCTGGACCTTGGCCATTTTTGTCTCAAATTCTTTTAATGCGCGTGCTTTTCGCTTAAAGGTTTCCAATTTCGCAACCTGGGTTTTGTACTCAGTTTTTACGCTCTGTAACATCTTATTCTTGGGAGCAAATATAAAATAATAATACCCCCCCCCCAGAACGGCGATGGTCAAAACACAGATAAGCAACCGCTGAACCTTGCTCAGTCCACCAATTTTTTCGAAAAGAAAAGCTATTTTTTCCTTGATTTCGTCTTTTTTATTTTCTTTAGTATCCGAGGCCATTATTTCCCTTTTTTATCCTTGCCGCCATCTTTCTGGGCAATGATTTTTTTGGTACAAAACAGCTCAAAGGATTTAAGCATAATCCCTTCCTTGAACTTTTGCACCTTTGATCGTTTTAAATCAATGTTGGAAAAAAGAGAGGAAATTTCAAGATTCCTCATAAAATCTGCGATTGTCGGATTGTCAAAGGCCACTCCCTTTAAGGTCACATGAGTTGAATCAGCTTTCATACTTTCGAGCCACATTCTTTCCGGGACTACCCTTTCAGACAATTCCTCCAAAAGGACAAGCTGTTCCATCCGTTTTTCTTCAAGGGAAGATACGATCTTCAACTTATCCTCAAGAGTTTTTAAATTTTTCTTTATCTGAGTAACCCTGTCCGCCTTTTCTTTATACAGCGCAATCTGGGTCTTTACCTGTACTATCTGGGCCTTGGTTTCAACAATTTCTTTGTTAATCCCCATAGTATACCAAGCCAATAGGAGGGATACCATCACAATGGACAAAAAGAAAATAGAAACCTGGCGGCGAATGTTTTCTTTTTTACGGGCAACCCTAAAGGGCAGAAGATTGATTCTTATCATTTATCATCCATCCTTCTCAATGATAGGCCCAATGCAATGGGTGCCTGGAGCCCGATACCAGATATAAATGAGTCTGGAAATCGTTTTTTATCCAGAATCAATCCTTCAAAAGGATTAATGCCAACAACCTCCACATTCAGCTCAGACTTAAGGTTGTCTAAAAATCCTTCCACAAACCCGCCACCTCCGCTTAAGACAATTTTTTCAACTTTCTTCTCGTTGTTACTGGTTTGAAAGGTATAAACCACTTCACAGATTTCAGAACACCAATTATTTGCAATGCGCTGGCTGATCTCAGCTATGGCCTTGGAATCTTTTTGATCGGTATTACCAGAAACCATATTTTCAGCTTCTTCAATACTGATATCAAGCTGACCTGCCAGTTCCTCTAAAATCTGATCTGTGCCGGAAACATTATCCCGCATCATCAACGAAATATTTCCTTTTAAAATATTCAGCGAGGTTTTCGAAGCCCCGACATCCACCAATAAGGTCACCGTTTCTGGATCTGAGTCCGGCAGAACTTCATAAATATTTTGCAAGGCAAAGGTGTCAACATCAATTATTTTAGGCGTTAAACCTGCCAGGGAAAGCAGATTAATATACTCAGCAACCAGATCTTTTTTAACCGCCACAAGCAAAACATTCATCTGATCCAGCGAAAATTCACTTTCCCCAAGAATCTGATAGTCGATATTCACATCGTCAATATCATAGGGAATATATTGTTCTGCTTCCGAATGAATCGTTGCGTGAAGTTCTTTCTCCGGCACTTTTGCCGTGGTGATTGTTTTTATGACAACGGAATGCCCACCCGTTGAAATTGCCACATTTTTTTCTTTGATTTTCTGGGATTTAAACAGGGTACGAATAATATTGGCAACCCCTTCTGTATCGATTACCCGCCCTTCAACAATCGCCCCGGAAGGAACCTGCGCCACACCAAATTTTTTAAGGATCTTTCCTTTTTTGGAAATCTTAAGCTCAGCAACTTTTATGAATGAAGAGCCGATATCTAAACCGACAAGATGATCCTTTTTTCTAAATAGCATACACTTTCATCCTTATTCGGCAAGCCATGCATCTAAACACCATACGGTACCATCAATCTTTTGTATTGATATGTAACAACAATATTACTATAACTTGATACGATATGACGCTAAAGTCAAGTATAATCGTTATCTATGGTAATTGATAGCAAAAGAAACCATGACTTGTCAAACACAAAAACATGAAAAATATGAAAAAAAATACATACCACCAAGGAAACCTGTGAAAAATATACCAAAAAAAGACTCAAATCCCAAGGAGGTTCGACCATTTGTACTGGTCAAAGCCTTTACCTTTTCCAGCTTGATCGTCATGCTGACGGCCACCATTGTTATTGCCGCTTTAAATGCCCACTGGGTCAGGAATATCCTCCTTGAAAAAAACAAAGAATACAATTCACTTCTGGTTGAAAACCTTAATCATCAAATCTTTCTAAGATTTGTTGCACCGGTTGTATATCAACACGGTGAAATCAAATTGAGGGAGAATGCCCAGCATATGCTTCTGGACACCGTTATCAAATCAACCCTCCACAGCTTTCATGTTGAAATGGTCAATATATATGGAACCGATAATATTATCGGGTATAGTTTCGATGAAAGCCAGATTGGAAAGAAAAACGCTGGCGGTGTCCACTATGAAAAGGCCATGAAAAATCAGGTCACCTCCAAACTGATCCAAAAAGGCAGTTTTCTTGAATTGATGTTCTGGTTCCCAAAGGAAACAAAAATTATCACCTTTGCCCCCTTAATTCAGGAAGTAGAATTCTCTCGTTCCGGAAAACGGATGGTTATCGGTGTAGTCGAAGTCATCCGGGATATATCCGATGATTACCAGGACGTCGTCAGGCTCCAGGGACTCATCGTTGCCACCTGTTCCATTATCATGGGTATCTTGTTTCTCATACTCAGATTTGTGGTCAAGCAGGGTGAAAAAATCATTGAGGCAAGAGCAGAAGAACGCCTCAAGCTTGAAGAAAAACTGAGCAGGGCTGAACATCTGTCTGCCATCGGAGGCATGACGGCAGGGGTTTCCCATGAAATCAGAAATCCTCTGGGAATCATAAAAAGCAGTGCCCAACTATTAAAAAAGAAAATGGCCAAATTGGATCCTGACAGTAATATTCCGAATATAATTGTGGAAGAATCAACAAGACTCAACCATATTATTACCGACTTTCTTGATTTTGCAAAACCAAGGGTACCGGATCTCCGGCCCTGCATCATAGATGAGGTAATTGAAAAGAATCTGATTTTTCTTGCCTCCCAGATTCAAGATGCAAAAATCAATATTAAAACACAGTATCAAGAAGACATCCCGGAAATCATGGCGGACACCGCCATGCTCTATCAGAGTTTTTTGAATATTTTATTAAATTCTTTCCATGCATTGAAAGAAAACGGAACCATCACCATTGCCACATGGTCAGACCCCGACTTTGTCCATATCTGTTTTACAGACACGGGTGACGGTATCAGCGAAGATGTGCTAAAGAAAATATGGACCCCATTTTTCACAACCAAGGATACCGGGACAGGCCTTGGTCTTGGAATTGTCAAAAACATTATTGAAGCCCACAAAGGCCAGATCCACATCTCCAATGCCAGACCTTTGGGGACAAAAGTTGAAATTACCTTACCGATTCAGGAGTCATACTAAATGGAAAATATATTAATTGTGGATGATGAAAAGCATTATCCAATGATAATTGGAGAAATCCTTCAAGAAGAAGGCTATCGAACATTCACAGCCCCAAGCGGAATGGAGGCCCTGGATATCTTAAACACCCAACTCATTGACCTTGTCCTCACCGACGTTAAGATGCCTGGAATGACCGGCATCGATCTGCTGGAAAAAATAAAAGAACTCAAACCGGACATGCCGGTCATCATCATGACAGCATTCGGCAGTGTTGAAAAGGCAGTTGAAGCCATGCACAAGGGAGCTTATACCTTTATCCTCAAGCCCTTTGAAAATGAAGCCTTGATTGCCCACATCGCAAAAGCCATCTCCGTGTACAAAATTGTAGAGGAAAATAATATCCTCAAAGATGCCATGCGAACAAGATATCAGTTTGATAATATCATCGGAAAAAGCAAGCCCATGCAGGAATTGTATGAAATCATTCAAAAAGTGGCACCCACCAATGCCTCTGTCCTCATAGAAGGCGAAAGCGGCACCGGCAAAGAACTTGTGGCAAAGTCCATACACTACAACAGCCCAAGAAAAAACAAATCTCTTGTGGCAGTCAATTGCGCCGCCTTTGCTGAATCCTTATTGGAAAGTGAATTATTCGGCCATGAAAAAGGCGCCTTCACAGGGGCAGCAAATATGAAAAAAGGACGGTTTGAACTGGCCGACAAGGGCACCCTTTTCCTGGATGAAATTGGCGAACTTCCCATGACCCTGCAGGTAAAACTTCTCCGGGTTCTCCAGGAACGCTCTGTGGAGAGGGTCGGGGGAACTATGGCTATCCCCGTTGACTTCCGTTTGATAGCCGCCACTAACAAAATTCTTGAAGACGAGGTACAAAAGGGAAATTTCAGGGAAGATCTGTATTATCGACTCAATGTCGTAAAAACGACCATCCCGCCCTTAAGGGATCGCAAGGAAGACATCCTCATGCTGATCAATCATTTTATTAAAAAATACACCAGCGAGGCTGGGTCTGTGAGCCGTGTGACCGGTATAGACAGAAAAGCCGCCCAAATTCTGTGTGATTATGAATGGAAAGGAAATGTAAGGGAGTTGGAGAATGTCATTGAGCGGGCCGTTATTCTTTCCAGCGGCAACTTGATCTCCCCGACAGATCTCCCCACACAACTTCGACAAAGCTCAGGGATAGCGCTTCAACTGGACGGAATCCCAGATGGTGTAGGTCTGTCAGAAACCCTTGCTGCAGTTGAAAAAAGGATGATTCAACGGGCCATGAAGCTATCGGGTAATGTTCAAACCAAAGCGGCACAGCTCCTAGGAATTGGCAAAAGCGGATTGAACCAGAAACTAAAAAAGTTTAATCTGGACAGGGAACTCAATCAAGACAAATAATTGAATTAATTATATAATAGATATAATTTTGCACCAAGTTCAATATATTGAACCCTTTGCAAACCCCTTTCAGTTCAAGCCGTCCCTCCCCTTCTCCCTTTAAACCTCTCCAAGGGAGTTCAAATTTTTGAACTTTGCACAGGAGGGCATAAAATATCGGTAAAAAAGCCAACAGCATTTCGGAAAAATTGAGGTCTTATATTATAATAATTTTAGATGGTTAGAAGAAAGATTAGAAAATAACAGAATACAGGAGGGGATTGGCCGGAGATTTGCATTGATTATATTCACTAACCAAGTGTTAGTTTTTTCATCTTTTTTCCTTTTCTAAACGAGGCTGCCAATGGCAGCCTCGTTTAGTTTGGATCCGTTATTGAACATCCTTGATTTTGCTTTCGGCAATATTCCTGTAAATAGAATTTTCATGGTCATTCACAATTTTTTCATACATCTTCAAACTTGATGCCGTGTCATTGGCATCTTCATAAATACCTGCCAGGGCAAACCGTGCCTCATCCTTTAGAAGATCAGAAGCCCCTGTTTCAATCTCAAGGAAATAAGATTTTGCCTTTTCAGCGTCGCTTCTTGCCTGGGAGACATGCCCAAGAGAGGCCAGGAGGAAATTTTTCATACCCGCTTCATCTTCAAACATCTCCAAAGCCTCTTTATAAAGGTCAAAGGCCCTGTCATATTCGCCTGCATCAAAACAAATTTTTGCAAATTTGACCTTGCCCATTCTTCCGGCACTGGTATTTGAATACTCTGCAAAAATCGTGTCGAAATCAGCCGTTACCGCCTGAAATCCCTTGACCGGATCACTGGCTTTTTCATAGGAGATGACTGCCGTTGCGACAAGATCCGATGCAATTCTCTCCGAATTTTTGAAGCTAAACATAATGCCTGAGAAAATAACAATAACCAGAAGGATACCCCCCAGAATCAGCAAAAACTGTTTTTGATTTTCCTTTACATAGGCCAATGTTTTTAAAAGGTTTTCCTGAAAAGGATCTATCTGCTCAAGTTCTTTTTTCCGTTCGTTTGATACTCCCTGCTCTGCCATACACCCACCTTAATCTTTAAAAACATTCATTTACCATACAAGGCTCTTATAAATCCAACCGACTTCACCATCTGCGTGCTCAATCCGGATCCAGTTGCCACTGCGTTTGAGCACCTTGAAAGGCACCCCCCGTTCAACCGTAAACAAGATCTTACCCTTTTTATTCGGTTTGGACCGAACATTGCATTTGGCTTTGATGGTAATAACCCCGTTAATTTTTCCCAAAAGAGAGCGATGGATCCAGGCCATATCCCCTTCAAAATCTTTTATTTTATACCAGTTCTTTTTCTTTTCAATGATCAACAACGGATGAAATTTTTCCACCTGCCACAAAACTTCATATTTACTGCCCGGACCTGAACGAAGATTGGCAATAGCTGATTTAACGGTCATCCTTTCAGCCGCTAACCCCGGGCCAACGACAACCATCATCGCAACCACTGCGGGCAAGATATATTTTAGCACCTGTTTGGCAAAATTATTTTTCATATAAGACTCTCCCTTTACGGTATCCCTGATTTTTATCCAGAAAAAAACATTCCCGCCTGGTATACCAAAAAAGACATGGTCCATGCAACCATAGTTGTATATATCACGTTAAAACAGGCCCATTTAGGGGAGGCTTCCCTGTAAATGGTCATCACCGTAGCAAAGCAAGGCACATACAACAGCACAAAAACCATCATGGACAAGGCAGACAAAGGGGTCATCCCCGATCTTTTCAAGGCCGTTTCCAGGGCCTTGCCATCTTCCGCACCAACCCCGTATAATACCCCCATGGTACTGACCACAACTTCCTTGGCCACAAAACCTGTCACCAATGCGACACTGGCTTGCCACCCGATACCAATGGGCTGAAACAAAGGTTCCAGGGTCTTACCGATCATGCCAATATAGGATTTTGAAATCCGTTCCTGTTCTCGTTTATTTTCAATCCCTTGCAGTTCCAATGTCTTTGCCTGGACAAGTTCCATGGCAGCATCCTTGTCTGCTGATTTAATCTTCAGGGCATATTCAGCAGACCGGCCAGCAGACAAGGTATCATAATCCACTGAATACGCTATGTTTCTTGGAAAGCTTGACAGCACCCAGATAATAATGGAGCCCACCAGAATCACCCCCCCCATTTTTCTAAGGAACATCTTGCTCCTGTCCCACATGTGAATCAGCAGACTCTTTAACATGGGCATTCGATAGGGTGGCAACTCCATCACAAAGGGAGCGTCTTCCCCCTTAAAAAACAGGGAACGCAGAATGCGGCCGGACAAAATGGCCATAATAATCCCGGCAAAATACAGTCCGAAGATAACGGTGCCGGCCCTGTGGGCAAAGAAACTGCCGGCCAGGATGATATAAACCGGCAGCTTGGCAGAACAGGACATAAAAGGTGTCATTAATATGGTAAGAATCCGATCTTTATCATTTTCAAGGGTACGGGTGGCCATAATGGCCGGCACATTGCAGCCAAATCCCATGAGCATGGGAATGAAAGATTTGCCATGGAGACCTGCCGTATGCATGACCCGGTCCATGAGAAAGGCAGCCCTTGCCATATAACCGGTATCTTCAAACAAGGCAATGCAGAAAAACAAAATTAAAATATTGGGCAAAAAAACAACCACAGAGCCAATGCCGGCAATAATCCCATCCAAAAGAAGAGATTTGAACAAAGACGGTGCCATCACCCCGTCAAGCCCACTTGACAAAGCCCCAACGCCGGCTTCAATCCATTCCATGGGAAAGGCCCCCAGGGTAAATGTCAGTTGAAACATGGCCCAGATAAAGAAAACAAAAACAGGAAGACCAAAGAACCGATCCGTCAGTACCAGATCGATATTGCGTGACATATCGATCCGCTTGATGGCAAGATTGGTGACGGTTTCTTTTACAATCCCAGCAATCACCCCATACCGGTCATCGGTCAAAACAATTTCAAAATCATCCTGGAATAAATTATAAATCCTGGCGCGACAGGCAGCCGCCTGGGCCAAAACATCGGCCTCTTTTTCCAGGGGCAGACCGGCAATTTTCTCCTTGATTATTTTATCATCCTCAAGAATCTTGATGGCCTTCCAGCGAATCAGAACATCTTCATCCTCTATTTTTGCAAGTTTAAGGGCCGATTCAATCTTTGAAATACAGCTTTCTATATCTTTGCTGTACCGGATGGTTCTAAATTTTTTTTGCTGATGAAAGGAGCTCACTTCCCGGATGGCGGCCTCAATCAGTATATCTGTTCCCCTGTTTTTATTGCCGATGGTAAAGACAACGGGCAGGCCCAGCAATTCAGATAATTTCTTTTCATCAATTTTAATGCCCTTGGCCTCGGCCATGTCCGCCATATTCAAGACAAAGAGGGCTGGCCGGCCCAATTCCCGAATCTGGAGGGCCAAAAATAGGCTTCTTTCAAGATTGGAGGCATCGATGATATTGATAACAATGTCCGGGGCTTCATCAATAATAAAATCCCTGGCCGTGATTTCCTCTATGGAAAAGGGTGTCAGGCTGTAGGTTCCCGGAAGATCAACCACCTTCAGGTCAACCTCCCCGTGGCGAAGATGCCCTTCTTTTTTTTCAACGGTTACCCCGGGCCAGTTGCCGACTTTCTGCCGGGCACCGGTCAAATTATTGAATATGGTGGTTTTACCGCAATTGGGATTCCCTGCCAGGGCTATGGTTAGATTCTGTTTCATTTTTATCTTTTTTTAGAAATAACATTTTCAACCAAAATATTGGCTGCCTCCTCAATTCGGAGGGAAATATGGTATCCCTTGACTACCAGTTCAAGGGGGTCTTTTAAGGGGGCATATTTTTCCACATATATGGTGGTTCCCCGGTTGATTCCCATCTCAAGAAGTCTGCGCCGCAAATGTGTTTCTCCGGAGACCCGAACGATGGTCCCCTCCTGCCCGGCCTTCATCCGGCTCAGATCCATGGGAGGTGCATCAGAACTTTCTTCCCGACCCTTAGGCCTGTCGATTTTTAACGCGGGCAATCTGTCAAAGGGCTGGACCCATATTTTTTGAGCCATCCCGGTCCCAATAACCAGCCGGTTCTCCCCGACGGCAATGACCACCTGACCGCCGAACCCATTGGAGACAACCTCGACAAGATCCCCTATTTTAAGCCCCATGGATGAAATCCGCATCTGCATCTTTTTACCGGCTTCCAACGCCTTGACAATGAGCTTTTCCCCAGGCTTGGCCTTGTAAAGGGGAACCCGGTTCTTTCTAGTAGCCATGCACTTGGAACAAAGCCCGTATATTTCCATCTTGTGCTGAAGCATATAAAATCCATAGGCCTCGGCCACCTTTTGCTGAAGTTTTTCCAGGGTTTCATCCTTAAACTCCAGGATGGCACTGCATTTTGCACAGACCATGTGGTCATGGTGAACCCCGAGGTGCCGATGTTCATAAAGGATCTCTTCCCCGGGATCAAAGGCCACCCGGCTTGCAAAACCAAACCGGCACAGATGCTCCATGCTGGTACTCACAAACCCTTCATCCAGATCGATGCCGTCCAATTTCAGCTGACGGGAAATATCCCTGCATGTCACATGGTGTTCCAGCTTTAAAAAGGCTTCAAGAACATGAAATCTTTCATCAAATCTGTCAACATTCTGTCGTTGAAAAAGCCGCCGAAACTGTTTTTTTTCCTGCTCATGTCTATTAATCATTTATTATATCCCATAAATTAACGTTTTAAGATATTATAGGTACAAGCGTATGTCAAGGAATGCAATTTTCAAAAAATACCGCTTAGGCAAAACATGAAAATTTCTGGACAATTTCCAGCCGCTAATGTTACTATCCAATCTGGAAAGGGTTCCTATAAAATACAGAACAATACCAAAATCAATAACCCCATAAAAGCTTTGAAATTAACATGATAACCACAGAAAAAGACCTGGCCTGTTATCTAAACACTTGCCTTCCCATTGGCAATAAAACCATCCAGAACAGGATGGTGCTGGCCCCCATGGCAGGCCTGGGACACATTGCCCTTAGAGAACTTATATCGGAATTCGGCGGGTTCGGGCTTTTGTTTACCGGCATGTGCAGCGCCCGGGCAGTGCCCCATGAGAACCCGGCCATCTCCAAGGTGTTTACCTGGCGAAAGGCAGAGCTTGACTCGCTGGTCTGTCAGATTTTCGGATCTGGGCCCCAGAGCATGGCTCTGGCAGCCCGCCGCATTGAGGCAGAAGGTTTTTTCGGTGTGGACCTTAACTTTGGCTGTTCCGTGGCGGCCATCTGCAAAAAGGGATGCGGGGCAGCCCTTTTAAAAACCCCGGATCTTGCCACCCAAATTGTGGCATCGGTCCGGCAGGCGGTCTCCTGCCCTGTATTTGTCAAGTTTCGAACCGGATGGGAGAACAATCCCCAATTTGCAGTCGACATGGCAAAGCGATTTGAAGATGCCGGGGCCGATGCCTTAACCTTCCATCCACGGGTAGCACCTGACAGACGCAATCGCCCCCCCCGATGGGAAATCATCACCCGGGTAACCGATGCCGTTTCCATACCGGTCTTTGGCAACGGCAATCTGTTTAACACCTGGGACGGAATTAAAATGATGGACCAGACCGGTTGCCAAGGGCTCTCTCTAGGAAGAATGGCCGTGTCAAGGCCCTGGATTTTTTCCCAGTGGACAAAGGGATTTGTGCCGGGGGATGATATTTTCCATTTTACCGCCCTGCGCTTCTCCCATCTGCTGAGCCAGCACTATGACGATCCTTTTGCCGTAAAAATGTTTAAAAAATTTGCCCCTTATTTTTGTGCCAATTTTAAATTCTCCCAGGCCACATTAAAAAAACTGATCAAGGCCGATACCATGGCGCAAATCTGTATCAATATAGACCGCTTGTTAAAAACTATCCCTGAAACTCTCACAACCCCCAATTTAACACTATTTGTGTAAAATTTAAGAATAATATTCTGATAATTATAATATAATAAGAATAATATTCTTGACAATCCGAAATTCCTGTATATTATTCCCATAACCCCACAACTGGAGATTTTATATGGAAAATGATGCCCCCCTGCTGAAAACCATTGCAAAAAAATTTGGCACCCCCACCTATGTTTATGACCTGGATCGGATAAAAAATCAGTACCGACGATTACAGGACGCGTTTCCCTGGCCTGCCTTAAAAATATTTTATGCCATGAAGGCCAATTACAACATTTGCGTCCTCGCTACTTTAAAAGACCTGGGTGCCGGTATTGATGCCGTAAGCCCAGGGGATCTTTATATGGCGCTTTCCTGCGGATTTGAACGATCAAAAATTATCTATACCGCCAATAATATGAAGGAAACGGAAATGGACGAGGTCATGGCAACAGGCGTCCTCATGAATATCGATTCCCTGTCCCGGCTTGAAAAATATGCAAAAAAATATCCTTGTACCCAGATCTGCCTGAGGTTCAATCCGGATGTGGTGGATGGCGAGCATGACAAAATAAAAACAGGGGGAGATTTAACAAAATTTGGTATCCTGCTGGAAGATGTGGCCAAGGTAAAAAAAATAACGACCCAATATGACCTAAAAGTGGTCGGCCTCCATGAGCACACGGGATCAGGGTTAATAAAACCCGATTCCATTCTCACTGCCATGGAGCGAATCATGTCCATTGCCACAAGGGAAAATTTCCCGGATTTAACATTTTTAGATTTTGGCGGCGGATTCAAGATAGCCTATGGACCCGACGAAATCCCCATTGATTACAAAAAAATGGGTGCCCAGGTGGTGGAACGTTTTTCAGATTTCACCCGCACCTACGGCAGGCAACTTGAACTTCGATTTGAACCCGGCAAATACCTGATGGCCCAAGCCGGCCAGCTCCTTGTCGAGGTCAACACCATCAAACACAACCGGAACCGGACCATCTGCGGGACAGATTCAGGCTTTCCCCAACTCATCCGCCCCATGTTTTATGATGCCTACCACAAAATCGAAAACATCAGCAACCCCAAAGGGGAACCCTTTGTCTACGATATCTGTGGCAATATCTGCGAAACAGGCGACCTCTTTGCCAAGGACCGTCTTCTCCCCCAAATCCGGGAAAATGATCTTCTGTCCATCCAGGATGCAGGGGCCTATTGTTATGCCATGGGCGGAACTTACAACCTTCGGCCCATGCCGGCGGAAGTGGTGGTGGAAAACAAAAAAATATCCCTGTCCAGGCGTCGCCTGACATCCCGGCAGCTCATTGACTTGATCTGTTCAGAAAGTATTGATATAAATCAGTGCTTAACCGATTAATCTTAGGGGGACACTATAGGCCATGGACCTGTCAAATTTTCATTGTATCGGCTGCCATGCCTGCTGCCGGGAACCGGGTTATGTAAGGCTGAAAAAAGATGAACCCGATGCAATTGCATCCTTTTTGGGACTATCTGTCCATGATTTCATCGCTCAATATACGATTTTAACAAAAGACCGCACCGGTTTATCCCTCATTGAAAAAGAGGATGGCGCGTGTATCTTTCTCACGGATGCGGGGTGTAAAATCAATTTGGTAAAGCCCTTGCAATGCCGGCAATTTCCCAAAGAATGGAGATTTACAGGCTTTGAAACCATTTGCGGCTGGGCAAAAAAAAATTTATAGGGGCATCACAACCCCAGGATACTTAAGCCTTCCTCCAGCTCAAAATAGGGTTTGATATCATATTTATACCCCGGCACACCAAAATAGATGGCCAGGCTCTCGCCAATGGCCTTTAGCCCATCTGCCAGTCGATCATTTTCCAATTCATAATAGGTAATGGAATGCATCCCCTGGGTGTTGCTTGCAGAAATATAGGGCCCTTTTTTAGTAATAAAACTCGGCAACGCAGGTGCTGTCAGGTAACGATTGGCTATTTCCCGGGTCCCTTCCGGGGGATAGGTCACATTCGAAATAATAATCATGATTTGTCTCCTTTAAAAATCTGTTATTCTACCCTATGAATAATGACCATACCCTAAAGGTTGTGTCAAACCTTTTTCGCTTATTTAAAATATAAATATCTTTATGGGGCTTCATTGGATATCCCTATTTGACTTCAGCCCCCTCCCTTCTTAACATAACAGATCAACCTGAAACCCTAAAAAGAAGAATGACCTAAAGAGAATAATAATATGATAAAAGAACTTGATTGTCGAAAATTAGATTGTCCTGCCCCGGTGTTGCAGACAAAACAACTGCTTGAAGCAAATGCCCTGAGCCATGTCCGTATTCTGGTTGACAATGATGCGGCCGTGGAGAATGTCAGCCGTTTTTTAACCTTTCACGGATTTGAAATTTCCGTTGACTCGGATGGCATTTCTTCTGCCGTGGAAGGCATAAAAGAGGCTGCAGATGCAACCATAATTGAATCTGCACCGGCCTTCCAAAAGTCTGAAACAGGGGGATCTTCCCAGAAAATAATGATCATGATCTCTTCCACCCAAATGGGCAGGGAAGACCAGGAGCTGGGTGAAAAGCTCATGATTAGTTATATAAAAACCCTGAAAGAAATGGGAGAAGACCTCTGGCAACTTGTATTTGTCAACCACGGGGTAAAACTGGCCACAAAGGATTCAGCGGTTTTGGAAGAAATCCAGGCCCTGGAAGCCGACAAGGTTGGAATTCTTGTCTGCGGCACCTGCCTTACCCATCTGGGACTTATGAAAGAAAAAAAAGTGGGACAGACCACCAATATGCTGGATATTGTCACGGCCATGCAATATGCCGACAAGGTGATTAACCTATAACCCTTGAACAATGGGGATTTTTTTTATTTATTACTGACAAAAAAATCGTCTATGATTTTTTCCGCCTTGAGCTTTTTACCGAAAGCTGCGGCAGTGGCTTTATCCGCAAATTCAGAAATCCTCACCACATACCAGATTTTACCGCCCCCCTTAACCTTTGTAATGATGGGGACAATGCCCTTTTGTTTCAAAATGGCCGCATACCGGTCTGCATGAACTTGTTTCAAATAGGCTGCCACCTGGATGGTAAAGGGTTTGGGAAACTGAATCTCTATCATCCGGGGTTCTTTTTTAAGGACGCTGGAATTTAATATATGAGAAATGGTATTTCCCATGAAAAACAAGAGCCACACAGACAAAATCCCCATGGCCCCTACCCTGATATAAAACCCAACCCGCTCCCTTTCCCTGATCAAGACAATTGCCCGCCACAAATAATGGAGACAACCGCTTAACGCTGCCCCAAGACCCCTGCCCCCATATTTCACAAGGATAGCCGCCCTGGTAAAAACAGCTGCGACACTCCGTAAAATTTGTTTTCGCCCCTCCCTTCTATCGGGGGATGTTGAGACGACCCGGCCAAGGCCATTATTTCCCAGGATCTCAGCCGATTCCCATCCGCCTCCCGGTTCTTGCGGCCCCCCTATAAGCCCTTGGATTTTTTCCCGAAAATCTGTCTTAATCTCCCGGGCCAATTCAGGGTCATCCAGAAGCGTCCTGTAGACACGTTTAGCAGAATAATCCATCCGCCCCAAATCCAGCAGCACATCCGCCAAAAGGATTACAAGTCGTTTGCGGGTATAATGGATATTTGCAAGGGCAGTCAACACCTCCTGTTCTATGGTCCCGGCCACCCCCTCTCGTTTAAGCTGCTCAAGCCACAGGATTGCCAAAATCTCATCTCCGGGACTTGATCGGAGATAAACAGCCGATGCAAGCTTGAAGTGCGGCCGTTCAATGCCGGCAGTGAGAGAAAACCTGGCCAGGGTTCCGGCCAAACGACTGCCGATATTTTTGGTAAACAAAGGAGATAACAAAAAACTGTCATATATTCTGATGGCGTTTTCATATGTTTTTTCTGCCCGGGAAAGGACACCGGCCCTTTCCCAGATCTCCCCTTCTTTCATCATTCCCTCTATACGGGTTCGGCCGATAAAATCAAGGGCCGCCCCAACACCCCCGCCGAGGAATACGATCAAAAGCCCGCCGGGCATTGCTGGATGCACCTCTGGAAAAATTCGTAATATCATGGACAAGAAACAAAAACAGGCAGGAATAGCCAAAAGAGCAATAATCCAGAGCCGGAGGCTCAAACTACCAATAATCCGGATCATTGAACCGCCTCCCCGCAGATAACCTGGCCTGTTTTCAGGGGCACCGATGAAACCGGACCACCTGGTTCAGGCGCGCATCCGGTCGAAGGGTCCACCGCCTCAAACCGGATATTATTCGGAACACTAAAAGCCCTTTCTGGCTCTCCTTTCATGGCATTGATCATGAAATCAGCCCAGATGGGTGCCGCCCCCATACCCCCTGTAATGCCAGTTCCATTCTTACTTTTAAGTCGTTTTTTTTTATCAAACCCTGTCCACACCGATGCACACAAAGAGGGGGTAAACCCGGTAAACCAGGCGTCCTTATAATTGTCTGTGGTGCCGGTTTTTCCGGCAGCAGGTCCCTGGAAACCAAGACCCCGGATGGACCGGCCCGATCCTGTATCCACAACCGCCTTCATCATATCCACCACCTGAAAAGCCAGGGCCGGATCCAGCACCTTTTTGTTCTGAACAATCCGCTCAAACAGCACCCGCCCGAAGGCATCTTCCACCCGCCAGAAAAGAAAGGGGTCATGTTTTATGCCAAGATTGGCAAATACGCAAAAAGCCCCTGCCATGTCCAAAGGACTTACCAATGAAGTACCAAGGGCCACTGAATAAACATTTTCCAAAGGATTTTTCACCCCGCAGGCCTTGGCAAGGGCGGTTACTGCAGAAGGCCCCGTCATGGTCACCAATTGGGCAGCAATGGTATTTACAGACCGGGTCAAGGCACTCTTTAGAATCATATTTCCATTAAATTGATGCTCAAAATTTTGAGGTTCCCAGTCCTTTGCCCCGGCAACCTTTATGGATACCGGTTTATCCGTCATAATTGTCCCGGGATGCACCCCTAAAGTTTGAAAAGCCGTATAATAAACAAAGGGTTTAAATCCGCTGCCGGCCTGGCGTCGACTGTCCACCGCCCGGTTAAACTCACTTGTGTAATAATCCCGGCCTCCCACCATGGCTTTGATGGCCCCGGACCCCGTGTCAATGGCGACTAATGCCCCCTGGGGACGATCTATTGTTGCCGGATCATTTTCATTTAAGCCATTTTCCTTCAGACTATTTTCATTCAGACCTATGCCCATCAACCCATCCAACCGTTCAAGGCCTTGTTTAAGCGCATTTTGGGCAAAGGATTGCAACCGGGTATCCAGGGTGGAGTAAACCCGGATTCCCCCATGGAAAACCACGTCTTCACCATAGGTTTGAATCAACTCCTTCATCAGGGCATCCAAAAAATAGCTTCCGCGCCTGGCATCCACCCGTCCCTGGTGGAGTTCGGGGTATGTGGCAGCAGCCCTTTGAGCATCAAGGGAGGAAATAAACCCGGTGGCCACCATCCGTTCCAGAACAACTTCCCGCCGTTTCAAGGCCCGTTCATAATGCTGAAAAGGGTTATAACGGGTGGGAGACTTGGGAAGGCCTGCCAGAAGAGAGGCTTCCGCCAGATTCAATTCAAGGGCAGGTTTGCCAAAAAAAGTCTGGGAAGCCTTTTCAATCCCCTGGGCACCGGCACCAAAATATATCTGGTTGATATAGGCAGAAAGAATTTGCTCTTTAGTATTGGCCGCTTCTATCTGCAGGGCCACCAGCATTTCCTTGAATTTTCGCTGCCAGGACTGTTCAAAGCTGAAAAACAGATTTTTGGCAAGCTGCTGGGTAATGGTGGACGCCCCCTGAACCCGGCCCGGTTCAAAAAGGGTGATGTACAAAGCTTTAAGGGTTCTAAGCTTATTAATACCATGGTGCTCAAAAAACCTGTGATCCTCTGTGGCCACAATGGCATTCATAAAATTTTTCGACACCATTTCCAGGGACACGGCCTTTCTTTCCCCAAGCCCCATGAGAACCTGGCCGTTGGAGGCATAGATCAGACTCTGGGGGGTTTCAATGATCCGACTTAAGGGGGAAGGCAATTTGGGCAAATCCCTGGCCACATGAAATACCAAAAAGAGGCTGCCAAGGATGCCGAGGGAACCCGCCACAAGGCAAAGAAAAAATATCATCCGGGGAAAAAAAATAAGGCGAACAAATGATTTCATTGAATTTCCCCTTTCAGGATAAGACTTAACTGCCAGACGGCCCACTCCCGTGCCTGGATCAGCAGCACCCTGTTTTCCCCCCGGTGGAAAAACTCGAATCCCAGCTTGATATAGCCCCCATCGGCTTCGTTCCAGATTCCCACCGATTGAATGGTTCCTTCCTGTTTGAGCAATAATTCAGGGTCCACCATCAGCTCGGGAATCATCTCGGCTGGCAGCTTGAACACTGCCTCAAAAAATTTTTCACTAGGATAAATACGACCGGAAAAAGCCTCAATTTCAATCAGTCTTCCTGGAACCGGTTCATTCCTGGATTGAATTTCTCCAATGGTATCCTTTTTTAAGTCAATCTGATGGATCACCCGGTTCCGGGAATCGATAAAATAGAGGCTGACCCCCTGGGTCATTCCTTCACAAAAAATTCGGTCTGTGAGATTTCCATTCAAAAGCCATACCAGATGGGAGGGTTCTATTAACTGACGGCCAATTCCCGGGGCAAGGGAAAGGTAGAGACGTTTAAAGTGTCCTTTTTCCAGGGTAACCCATTCCCCCGGCCCAAGGCTCTCTAACAGATGGTAAAAAGAGTCGGCGTTTTGAACACTTCTTTTCGAATCTTCTCTTTGGGTAATGATACGGCTCAAGGACTTGTGGGCGTTCGATGTCTGCCGGCCGGTTTCCCACAGGGCACCGGTTTCAGGCCTTAGATCGTTTGTAGCCAATAGATAGGTCCCCACCAGCTTTTCACACCAATCGAACCTGAATTCAGATGCCCCAAAGGCCACGGTGAAAATCAAAAGACCCAGGTTAAAAAATGAAAAGGTCCTCTTGGCCCACTCGCCGGCAGTGAAGGGGTCATACCATTTTTGCATCATAAAGCGTTAGGCCTTGCCTGCTGCCCTCATGGACTCGTTGTAAACCCTATAAAAAGTTTGATGTTCTGTTAAAGCAGTTGTCAAGATAACCTCCACATAGCTCAGGCTGTCGGATCCGACAATGTAATTTACGCTTGAATGCAAGGCTGACATGGGATCCCCGGTTGGCAGCCTGTCACTGAATAAAACCAGGCAAATCCGCCGCCTCAGTGACATGTCCAGTTCATTCATATGGGTGGACATGGCTAAAAAACCCTTATTTTGATCAAAGGATTCACTCAGCAGGACAAGGGGATAACTCTGATACGCCATTTTTTTTAAGGCCGATGAGGTGGAACCTGTCGCTTCAACATGAAACCAAAGCCCCTGAAGCGCCGCCACAAGCTTGTCCCTTACCGGAGAGTCATCCATACACACCAAGGCTTGTTCACGGCCCTGGACTGAAGAAATCCCAGTCCCCATGGATTCTTTTTTGGGATCTGCATTTTTTGGGGACCTTGGGACAGATAAATTCAATTGAGACACCAGTACCTGGACCTTTTCCTGGCATTTAGGACATTTAAAAGAGGAATCCTTGTCCCTGGGTATCTTATTATCCGGAATATTCAATCGTGTTTTACAATGGGGGCAGGTAATATTCATTGTTTATTTTTCCCTTTCATATCCATGGTCAATTTCAAGGGAATCTATATTCGTGGTGGATTCCCCCCGGGCATTCTTTATGGAGTCAAGGCCCCTTCCCACTATATCCTTTCGGGATGCATAAGCCGTGGCCGTAGACTCATCAATCTGCCCCTCTTCAAACAGTGCAAGGATGAACTCGTCAAAGGAAACCATGCCCTGGGCCTTGCCTGTAATGATTATATCGTTAAAAGTTTTTCCCTCGGATTCCCCATTCAAAATAGAATCTTTGACCCGCAGATTGGTGGACATGACTTCAAAAGCTGCCACCCGGCCGCCTCCCACCTTGGGCAGCAGCCGCTGGGACACCACCCACCTCACCGTGTCGGCCAGGCGGATTCGGATCTGCTTTTCCTCTTTGCTTGAAAACATCCCCAGGACCCGGTTAATGGTCTGACCGGCGTCCACGGTATGAAGGGTAGACAGCACCAGATGCCCGGTTTCGGCAGCCATCAGTCCTATTTCAACCGTCTCCCTGTCCCGCATCTCCCCCACCAGGATCACCTTGGGGGCCTGGCGAAGAGCTGCTCGCAACCCGCTTGCAAAGGTGTCAAAATCCATGCCCAGTTCCCGCTGGTTAAACGTGGAGCGTTTCTGGGAATGCTGGTACTCAATGGGATCTTCAAGGGTAATCACATGGACGGACTTGGTTTCATTGATTTTATCCAGCAGAGCCGCAAGGGAGGTGGATTTACCCGAACCTGTGGCACCGGTGACAAAAATAATTCCATTTTTCTCCTCGGCCATGGGCAAAAAACTTTTGGGCAGGTTCAGCTCTTCAATGGTGGGAATTTTGGTTTCAAGCTTTCTTAAAACAATGGAATATTTTCCAGACCGCGAAAAAATATTCACCCGGAATCTGGCCTTGGTGCCAAGCTGGTAGGAAAGATCGCAGGAGCCTTCCCGTATAAGGGTTTCCGTCAAATTCCTATTATTGTTCATCAAATTCAGGGCAAAAATTTCAGTTTGAAAGGGCGTCAGAACGGCATAGTCCGGCTCAATTTCAACGGGAACCAGCTGGCCTGAACTTTCCACCTGGAGCGGCTTGCCCGGTGTCAGATTCAAATCCGAAACATCGGCATGGGAATCGAGCATCCGTAAAAGAATATGGTCAATTTGCTGTTTTTTCATTCCATCCCCTCCTGGTCAAATATAATCCTGGTCAGATATAATCTGGAGCATATAAAAAAGTGGGCATACTTTCCGTTTTCAAATAATTTAGGTTGCCAAATCTAAAATCAGACTTCTGTAAAATCAGAGGGCTGAGTTTTCAAAAACGGCCTGAAAATACCCTTGTTATTGGATTTGGCATAGGCCTCCTCGGCACTGATCCAGTGTTTTTTGTATAGTTCCATGATGGCATCATCCAATAATTGCATGCCATATTGCTTTCCCGTCTGGATCATGGAAGGAATCTGGTGGGTTTTTCCTTCCCGAATCAGGTTCCGGACGGCAGGGGTGGCAATCAAAATTTCCATGGCCGCACACCGGCCCTTTTTATCAATGCGTTTGAACAACACCTGGGCCACCACGGCCCGCAACCCATCGGACAAGGTGGAACGGATCTGGGCCTGCTCTGTGGAAGGAAACACCTCAATAATTCTGTCAACGGTTTTGGGTGCGCTGGAAGTGTGGAGGGTACCAAAAACCAGATGTCCGGTTGAAGCCGCTTCAATGGCAAGGGAAATGGTTTCAAGATCCCTCAGCTCCCCCACCAGAATAATATCCGGATCCTCACGCAAGGCCCCCCGAAGGGCCGAAGAAAAAGTTTGGGTATGGAGCCCCACTTCCCGGTGATTCACAATACAACTATGACTTTGGTGAACAAACTCGATGGGGTCTTCAACCGTGATAATATGATCTTTCCGGGATTTATTGGCATGATCAATAATGGCGGCCAGGGTGGTGGATTTACCCGAGCCTGTGGGGCCGGTCACCAACACCAGGCCACGGGGCAGGTCCGCCAACTTGGAAATCACCCCTGGCAGGCCCAGCTGCTCTGCTGTCAGCACATCGGAAGGGATTTCACGAAAAACCGCAGATATGCCGTTTTTCTGCATGAAATAATTGGCCCGATACCTGGCCAATCCCGCAATCTCATATCCAAAATCAACATCCCCTGTTTCCTCAAAAACCTTTATCTTTTCCTGGGAAGTGATTTCATACAAAATTCGCCGCAGCTTATCGCTGGATAAATCTTCATACTTGATCCGTTCAATATCACCGTTAAGCCTTAATGCCGGCTGCTGACCCGATGACAGATGAAGATCGGATGCGCCCTGTTCATGCATGAGTTTAAAAAAAGCATCAATCTCGGCCATTGAAACACCTTGTTTCTGGGGTTAATAGAATCTTATGCCTGTCGAATAAATTTGAGAGTAGAATCGGTTTCGTCTGCCGCCTTATTTTCTTCCTTGGTCATCTCAAGCATTTTCGAATGGGATTCGAGCACCGCAGAAATCTGCATTTCAAGCTGAATTCTCTGGCGCTTAAGTTCAATAATATCACTGTGAAGCTGGGAAAGCCTCTTATGGGCACGATTTAAAATTTTTTCCGCTTCAACCCCCGCATTGGCAAGGGCAAGCTGGGCTTCTTTTTTAGCGTTTTCCTTCATCTGATCCAATACCTTCTGAGATTGAATCATTGCTGTTTTCATGGAATCTTCTCTTTTCCGGTACCCCTGATTTTCAAGCGCCAGACGACGATTGCCTTGTTTTACATCTTCGATGGCCCGGCCCTGGGCCTCAAGCTCCTTTGAAATTTCCTCCAAAAAAATATCCACTTCCTGGACATCAAACCCTCTAAACCGGGTCGTAAATTCCTTTTGCCTTACAACCAGTGGTGTTATCCCCATAGGAAAACTCCTTTTTGCAAATTAAACAATTGAGCGTGCCAGCCCACGGAGGCTGTTAACGACAAATGTTTGAAGAAAAATAATCGCTAAAATCACAATTATAGGAGAAATATCAAGCCCGCCAAAACTGACGGGAAGTCTTTTTCTGATCTGATAAAAAACCGGCTCGGTAGCCGTATTGATAAACCTGACAATGGGATTGTAGGGATCCGGGCTGACCCAGGAAAGAACAGCCCCCGCAACAATTATCCACATATATATACTCAACGCATAGTCCAATACCACCGCGATTGCTTCAAGAAAATTGGCTAAAACAAGCATTCAAACACCCTTATTATTTAATATTTATCCATACTTACATGGGGTTAGTACCGTGAAACAATCTAAATTGTCAAGGTTTTTTGACTATTTTAACAATACCTTGCCACTATCTGACCCCATACCATTTGTCCCTTTTTTTAAAACCCTCGGCCAAATATAATAACCCTAAATTTCCCAATTTTCAATTCTCAAATAGTACCTATCGGCAGAGGAGGTAGGTAAGGCTCTGCCCTCGCAAACATAACCACATTCCATAATATTAGTTCTCCTCCATTGTGGATGGATATTTTTGAATAACCGAGGCCAAAACATGGTACTTACTCCTGGCCACAACAAAAAACAAAACGCTTATAATTGCTAAACCTTGGCCAAAGGTTCATATAAAATAGGAGATAGTCCTTGTGACTCTTCAAATCCTGAAAGCCATTATTATAGCCAGAGATACGCATTAAATTTTTTATATTGATCTTTATTAAAATTACTCCGATAGAATGCCCAGAAATGATGCCTGCGGTTCATATATTTAAATGGAAAATTTTATTAAAAGACTAAAATATTAATTCAGGCTGCACGTATCATTTCCTTTTTTCCTGCGCAGAAATTTGTTGCCGAAATAATTTGCAAATATCATCATCCTGAGAAGTTTATCAATATATCTTCGTAATTCTGCCGAGACAATAGTTTCATATTCAGAGACAATATCTCCAGATGGATTTTCCCCCTTAACTAAAGTCCACTCCCTTGCATATTTTAAAATAAGCCATTCAGTATAATCAAAATCTTTTTGCTTAAGGGTATAGAGGTTTGCAATTTCCCCTTTGCTTATTCCTGTTTTTCTGCTCACGGCAGTATGTGCGCCAATTCATCCAGAACAATCGTTCGTTATTGACACTGTAAGCAAAATCTTTTCCCGTAAAACAAAATCGACTGCCCTGTATGTTGAATAAAATGTCGGCAATTTCAATGTTGATCCAAGTCGTATAAAAAAATCAGCAGGAGATATAAAACTCACCTTTTTTTGTTCTAATACCATATTTATTTTCCCCAAAAAAAATAACTTTATTGCTCAAATATATGCAAGTTTAAAACATTTTTTTTTAAAACACTACATTTTTATATGTATCCAGACCCTGGTCAAAGACTACAAGCCGGGTTCCTATTTATTTTTATCTTCTTAAAAGATCTTATCATGGGTCATATTACAATAAGATCCATTATAGATGCCAACCAATTAAAAAAACGAAATTTTGGGAAATAGGGGACTTAGAAAATAGGGGACGCCGAGATGGTCAGAAATGAATCTTGCCCCTATCCACCCCTTCTCCTAAAATACTTTAGACTATATTTGGTATTCTTAATGATAATGAGATTCAACAACCTTAAAGATAGGATAATCGTTGTTGAATGTTTTTTATTATAGTTAATTCCATTAAGGTGATTTAACTTAGCCTCTATCTTTAGGGTGATGATCAAGCTGGAAAGTGGATAACTTTGATCAAAAAATCATGGAAGAAGTCCTTGTCAATAAAAACAAACCATATGTTCAATTTTCATTGACAAAGTTTAAAGCTCCATCTAAAACCGAACATATGTTCATAATGGAGAAGATTACTATGGAAATGAAAATGTCCGTCGAAGAAGCTAAAAACTTATCAAAAGAACTGATGCAGAAGGGTTACCATTGAGGGCCTTCCATCCTGCAAGTTATGTGGGAAGCCTATGGCCTCGAAAATGAAGATTTTCTGTGGACCGGTATTCCATTTTTAGGAGGCATAGGTGGTTTTCAGAATGCACCCTGCGGGGTGGTGTCATCAACGGCAATATGTCTTGGATTGAGGCACCGTAGCCCGCTGAAGGACAAAGAGCGTTCCAAACAGGCCCGCCACGCCATCCGCAATTTTTCAGCCAAGCTTGTCAGCGAGTTTAATCAAGAGTTCGGCGATATAACCTGCTTGGGTTTAATCGGCATGGATTTTTCCAAACCTGGTGTTTATGAAGAATTCCGAGAAACCGGCGTCTGGAAAGAAAAATGCGAAAAGTACGTGGAATTTATGATCGACAAACTCTACGCCCTTGAGGAAGACAAGGGGTTGTTTGTGCTGGCTTAACTTTTTTTAAATAACCACCAACTAATCTACCAATCATTTCTATAAGCTGTAAATACAATTCTGAGGCATTACAGGAGATCCTCCCACAGAAAAATTGAAATACGATTATTGGAGATACACTTTCCAGCGGTTCAAACCGCTGAAAAATAATATTCGAAATCAGCAACTATAAATTTATTATATTGGCACGTTGAAAGAAATAGATATCGTGAGTGTGTGTGAGCCTTTAGGCGAGCTCACACACACTCACGATTCTATTCTTTGGTATTAAATATTTATATCGTTTAATGTGGGATAATGGCCGAAGATGATTCTCTCTGCTCATATAGTGAAATTGGAAATTATAATTTGGAAAATTTGAAATACAATAGGTGGTATTGGTCCAGAATCCGCCAAATCCAAACGATATGAATACCAACCTTCGATTTTTTAGAAAATTAAGGTTTTCCCTGATTGACAATGCTTAAATATGTAGATAATTAAATCACAAGGAAATTTCTGAGTTTCTATTTATGCCTCCGCTGATCGTTTTGTTTTTGCCACATATCATTTGAATCATTGTCCTGCCTTGATTGTTATTAATCTTTATTCAGGATCAATACAAATGGAAACCCCCCTCAAACTATGCAAGCTATAGCTCCTTAGGCAATTTCATATTGCCTAACCTGGACAAGCCAGAACCAAAAAGGTTTCATTTAATAATAAGCGAATGTATAATGAATATCCAATAAGAAGAATTTGGTCAAGACCCGTTCCGGTCTGATCACCTTGCAATCGCTGATTTGATCATTTTAACAAACTCTACCCTCATTTCATTTGAACAGCAAAACTCTCTCGCTTCGCTCCCTCAAACAGTTGCTGTTCTATCATTCCATTCGGCAAGAGTTTGTAAAAAATGATCAAAAACACGCTCTTTACAAGGCAATCAAACCTCCACTGGAAACCGTGCCTAACCCAAAGGAGGTCAAGTATGCTTTTTACAGAAAGATACTCCAAACAAATATCTGGTGTTTTACATTGTTACGATCGTGTCATTATTCAAGGTACTGTTCCCGGAATCTGTTACGCAAAAGGCATGACCAGTTATCTTTATTCAAATAAAGTTAGAATTTTTGATTACCCAAAATTTGCCGAACCTTTCAAAGAAGAACTCCGAAATAATGCTGAAAAAGTTGCTTTAAATAATGAAATCCAGATTCAATTTCTTCCAAAGAGAAAAATTCGGAAAGAAAAAATAATAAAAGATATCATCAAAAAAAGAGGTGATCATCCCGGTCTTGTTCATATTATTTCGGCCATGGAAGCATGTCCTTCCTACAAACCTTGGCACAATAAAAAAACTGGCAAAACATATCTGAAATCAATTTTGGGGAAATGTTTGCATTATTATTTTTATTTTATTGATGATAATTTGGGCCTTTGTTATGTCAGGGTTCCTACATGGTGTCCGTTTCGATTACAAATTTATTTTAATGGCCATAATGTCCTTGATGCTGCTATGAAACGAAAAGGCATTCAAAGTGTAATAAGGGACAATGCAATCATGAAAACTGAATCCTTTGAAGCTGCTCAAAAAATCAGCGATGCTCTAAATATTGTTCAAATACATGAAAAGCTAAATGAACTTGCAAACCGTTATTGTCCGGTTATCAAACATTTTCCTATGGGTTATCATTGGAGCATCATGCAGGTTGAATATGCGACCGATATTATTTTCAAACGTCAAGAAGATTTGAAACTAATTTATGAAAATTTAACCCGTACTGCTATTCATTCAGTCAAACCTGAAAACATCGCTACTTTTCTTGGCCGAAAACTCGATCCACAATATCAGGATGAAATGGGCAATAATTTTTCTACAAGGATAGAGGGGACATGCATCAAATTTAGAATGGGGTCCACCTCAATAAAAATGTATGATAAACACGGTATCATTCTCAGGATAGAAACAACGACCAATGATGTCTCTTTTTTTAGGCACTACCGAAAGGTAGAACATCGAGATGGAACAAGCTCCATGAAACTTACAGGTATGAAAAAAGGACTATACAGTTTGGGGCCTTTAACCGGCATATTATTGAATGCAAACAAACGTTTTTTAAAATTCATTTCAGATATAGTTGATCCGAGTGTTGGTATAAAAAAACTTAAAAAAATCTCAGAGACCGTTGTTCAAAACAACCGGCCATTCAAGGGGTTTAACTTTTTCAACGAAGATGACATGAACGTATTGCAAACAATAATGTCCGGTGAGTTTACAATCAGTGGCTTCCAGAATAAAAATCTCCGTAGTAAGCTTAAAAACTACTCCAGCAGTCAAGTATCAAGAACCTTAAAAAGATTGCATACACACGGTATGATCAAAAAAGTTGCCCACACTTATAAATACTATTTGACTCGTTTTGGAAGCCAAGTAATTACCATGGGGATGAAAGTTAAAACAATGGTTATAATCCCTGAATTGTCAAAGGCTTATGAGCCATTTGCATAATTCTTTTGCCAAAAAAACACGAATATAAGAGATAAGAAACTAAGGAGCCTATTTCTAAACTTTAGTCAAACACGTATTTATTAAATTAATTTTGATGGAACGGACATTCCGCACCCATGGAAAAGAGATTTAAATCAAATAAACTCAGACTTTGAACAAAAACAGATCAATTTCAAAATTAATTAGACAAACGTATGAAAGTAGTTCATAATAATCTGGATACTTATTCTTTTAATGAAAAGGCCAGATTATCTATGCACACAATGGACACAAAAGTCAAACAGGTAGATGTTCTTCCTCTGGTTAAGCATTACATAACTGAGCTGAGATTGCATGAACTTTTTGATAAATATGTACCCAATAAGAACCGTTGTGAAATCAATCCCGCTCAAGTGCTATGCATGATGCTAATGAACATTGTAGTTGCGCCAAAACCGCTATACAAAGTGGATGAATGGTTGATTGAACATATAGATGGCAAAGCAGAAAACATGGTGAATGCGGACAAATATAATGATGATCGTTTGGGGCGCTGCCTTGATGCTCTGTTTAGAGCAGATCGTCAAAGCTTGATGTCAGAGACATCAGTATCAGCTATAAAAGTTCATAATTTGATAACAACACGAATCCACAACGATTCTACTACAGTAAGCTTTGCAGGTGCATATAAAAATCAAAGCCCAGCAGCGATACAACTGAACTTCGGTCATAACAAAGATCATCGCCCAGACTACAAGCAGATTGTATTTGGACTAAATATCACAGAGGATGGACATGTTCCGATAAGTTATCAAGTATTCAATGGAAACCAAGCAGATGTTAATACCCACATATTCAACTGGGATAGTTTACGCAAATTTTTAGCAAATGAGGAATTTTATTATATAGCCGACTCAAAACTCTGTAGTGAAGATAACATGCATCATATCGAAAAAAACAATGGCAAGTTCATCACAATTATGCCAAAAAACCGTAAAGAAGTCAGTGCATTTTATGACCGACTCCGACAAGGCGAAAATATCGAATGGCAACCTGCATATTTTACAAAGTATAGTCGCAAAAAAGGAGCATTGATAACCTATCAGACTTATTCTGAGGAGAGAAGTTGGGAAGGTTATCATTTGGTTTGGGTACATTCGAGCAGTAAGGAAAAACAAGACTGCAAAACCCGAAAAAGGCGGATTATTAAGGCAGAAGAAAATTTGAAGGCCTTATTACCCGGGCTCAACAAATATTATTTAAAGACCAAGGAACAAATCGAAAAAGCAACAAGGAAAGCATTCAAAGGAGCCGGAGATTTTATTAAAGTTGAAATAATAGAAGAGAAAACAACCCAAAAAGTTAAAATTGGTCCAGGTCGAATAGGCCCAAATACTAAATATGAAGACAGTGAAAAAGTTACCTACGACATCAAGTGCTCTCGTGATAAAGAAGCAATTGAGCGAGCATCAAAAATCGATGGGATATTCCCGCTGATTACAAATGCAACTCTACCGGCAGCAGAAATTTTAAAAATCTATAAGACGCAGCCTTTTTTGGAAAAGCGTTTTTATACAAAGAAATCGGTCTTGGAAGTCGCTCCTGTGTTTTTGAAAAAAAATGAGCGTATTGAAGCGATGATGTTTCTCTACTTTATTGCATTGATGATCGTGAGCTTGATTGAAAGGAACATTCGCCAACAGATGGCAGAAGAGCAGATTGAAAGTCTTCCAATTTTACCGTCAAGGATGAAAACAAAGACACCGACCTGGAATAATATTCGCTATTTCTTTCGTAATGTTCACTTGGCTCTAATCACAAAAGATGAGAGGGTTTTACAATCTACGGTTAAGGGAGTAACAAAAACACATCATCTGTTACTGAAACTATTGAAAGTTCCATTCAGCGTGTATGAAAATCTGCAAGATGGCTGGTGGAACTTTGAATTTTCATAATAAGCATGGTGAATTGGTAGGCTCATGAAAAAAACCACGGAGTTAAATTAGGAATTTTGTTACCAAAGAGTGCGGAATGTCCGATGGAACAAAATGAAAGGATATAAATCATGGTTATTGTATCGACTATTTCCTACCCGCCAGAAAGTGCACAGGATATTGCAAAAAGGTTTTTAGAGGCTCCTCAACTACCAGATTTTATGACGAGAAAAGGCCCCTACATTAATTCAACTCTTAACGATGGTATTACAACCTTATCTGTATATGAACTCGATAAATCAAAACTGGGCGAAGGTTATGAATTTATAGGAAATTATTTGGCAATATTTTTTGGAGTACCTGGTTTCAAATATGAAATCAAGCCATTTCTTGATGTGGAAGAAGGATTGAAAATGATTGGAATGGGATAGCCAATGAACTGTTGAATACAGGATTGAGATAGACCTTCAAGGTCGATCTCAATCCTTAACGTTACGGGCAGTGTCATTTACTTGGCTCTGCCGATTTTATCAAAATTAAGGGTTTCCCCGATTTACAGGGATGATGTTTATTTGATGTGTCCAATCTTCATGACGTTAAAACAGAGCCCTTTAACCTTGAAATATCTTGCCCAAGCGGGTAAATGTTATTTCGTTAGCCAAACCACATGATTGAGGGAAAAAGCATTGAACAAACTTGAACTGATTCAGGAATTTAAAGAGAACGGTCACTTGACCAAAGAGGAAGCCTCCAAGGTCGTTGAGATATTTTTTGGGGAAATGACCAAAGCCTTTATTAAAGGTGAAAGGGTTGAGATAAGAGGACTGTGTTCCTTTTTTATCAAAGATTATGAGCCCTATACCGGCAGGAACCCCAAAACAGGGGAGAAGGTTCAGATCCCTGCCAAGAAATTGACCTTTTTCAAGTGTGGGAAAGAATTGAAGGAAAGGGTTGAGTCTTTAAAATACCAGTGAACGCCCCTAAACACGGGCTAATTCTAAGCGATTATAGACACATTGTGGGGTCTGCAATTTTTCGAGGCAGGATGAATCCTGGATCGCTAAAAATCCATAGTCATCCTGTAAGTGCTACCAATACGTTTGAGTTTTATATCCCACTTCATTTTATTCAAGACGTTTTGCATCTTTGTATTTTCAATCAATACATCTGCGGTCAATCCTTTTAATTGTTCCTTCTTGGCCAATAGTATTAGCATTTCACAAAGGTAAGTACCGATTCCGATATTCTGATAAACTTCATCTACTAAACATGACAGTTCGGCGTAATTGGCCTGGGGATTGAGCCTGTCAAAACGTGCTTCAGCAATAATCTGTTCACAATCAGGATCATCTGGCAACCCCACCAATGACAGTGAATGACTGTAGTCTATGTTAACGTACTCTTGTATATCCGAATGAAACATTGCTTTGATGGGATAAAAATAACGGTATTCAATTGATTTGTCTGAGAGCCTGTAGAAGAGTCGGCGCATATTTTCTTCATCCGAGGGTTTAAGGGGGCGAAAACAAACCTTAATGCCACCTTTAAAGGTCTTACGAAAACTAATGTCACTTGGATATAAATGGGTACTTTCCGGGATAAAAATCTGATCCGAGTAGAGGATATTTCTGTTTTTAGCCATTTCTACCAAATCGGCACGGTCATCCGGGTGTGCAATTTCTATTAATGCCTGGGCCCTTTCCCTGACGGAACGACCTTTCATGTTAACAAATCCATATTCAGTGACAATCGTTGTGACCGAATCCCATAAACTGAACTGATTGGGCCGTTCCCGGACCGAAATCAAAATATTGGGCCGCCCTTGTCTATTGCGGCTGGTCAGTGCAAAAATCACCCGTCCACCTTCGGAAATCAGAGCACCATTGAAAAAGTCGACCACCTCGCTGGGCCCTGATCCCACATTACCTCTTCCGGTATGCAGGGTAATCCGACCTGACAGGTCAATTTCTCGGGCCGGCAGAACAGCCACGACTTTTGGGATTTTGCTGATATAAATGGGGTTGAAAACCTGTTCGATACTTCGAAATTCTACCAGGGGGTTGTTGTCCAGCCACTGCATAAGGTTGCGGGTGCCAATAGCGTAAGATGTCAGGGACTTTCCTGGGGATAGATTGTTATAGCGGTTGGTTACCGCACCACATTTGACAAGGTCCATCAAGCAGTCAAAAAAAAAGGGGGTGTGGATACTCAAATCTCGTTTTGATTTCAAATGGTGAAATAGGGCTTCATAAAGCGGGCCTACCGAAGAGCCGATGCAACTGCCGTCTTCTATAAGCGCAGCAACATTAGCTCCGAGCCGATCATAAATTTCGTCATACTTCCACCGGTCGAAATATAGTGGCGGTTCAGTGCTTTCAACGATCATGTTAAATTTTGATAAGGGGACGAAATTGTCCCCAAACGTCCAGGGAATTTCCGTATTAATTTCAGCGACCACCAAAGTAGCCAGTTCGATAGCATACAGGGCCACATCCGAACATACTCCAAGACTACAAAAGCCTGCTTTGTTTGGTGGTGTTACTTGGACAAAGGCGACATCAATTAGAATCTGGCCGGATTTAAATACCGATGGAATCTGGTAATAACGGCTGGGGATAAAATCGGCAAGTCCTTGTGACACGGCTTGGCTGGCTTGCCATCCGCTGAAAAAGGTTTTCAGACGATATCTGTTCGAGTTCCGAGCAGTTACTTCGATAGCTTCTCCAAGGCCCACCAATTGGAACAGTTCCAAATCCATCAAATTACCGGTGTCTGATTCTTTTAAATGTTTAACCAGAGTCAAAGGCTCTGATACACCGGTCCCAATGAATATCCTCATTCCCGGTTTAATTCTTTTCAGAACTTCCCAAGGTGTTGAGACCTGATCCTTCCAGTTTGTATCCGCCTTCATCGTCATAAGCATTCCTCGATATTAATCATTGAGATAACTACAGATTGATGAAATTAAAATTTATTATTAGCCCAATTTGTCCATTAAGTTTTCCCATGCCAACCATTCGTATCACATTTAAGGAAAAAGTTCTTTGAGTATCAAGGGGAGTCCAACGTTGGGATCAATGAATAAGTTTCGAAAAGTAGAAAATTTCAATTCAATAATAATGGTATAAAAGCTTACGAGTCAAATCCCCCAATTTACCGAGCGTTTCTTTCACCAGTATGGTTTTTTTAAATATTTCCAGAAGACCAGATATGGTATGGCAAGATTTTTCAGTTTAAGGTTGTGGATTAAGATATATGGGAAATGACATTTTCAAATCGATCAAAACTCCATTAACCTATATTGGAGAGTAACCAGATTTTCGCCCAGGCCCGGAAAGTATTTTCCAAAAATCTGCCAAAATGTGATGTATATATTATAAAAATCACAGTGCAATATTGGCTTGTAACAGCGGTTGAGGCTCATATAGTGGAGTCAAAATTTCAAAACTAAAAAATATTCATATACCACATATTGTGGTTCCCGAATCTTGTCTTGACTGAGTCTTTAAAATGCCAGTGATTGCTGTAGGTTTTCAGCCGAGACCCTACATAAATAGACAAAAGACTCGCTACTTACACCCCCCAGGCGACTTAGCCGATCTATCATCCATGCCGATCGGCATGGCGCAAACATCGGACCCGTCTGCAGGCAGTTTTTTGCTTACCATTTTCCCCACGGATACGGTTACAGGGCTGACCAAGAATTTAACCGCTGTACCGAACACTCCCCCCGACTGAATGCCGACTCCCAGTTCAGTAAAACTGCCCTGGATCTGGAGGGGGGTTGCCAGGCTGAAATATTCCGGTGTTTTCGGTGTAGGTGCTACTTTGATATCGATATATTTTTTATTGAAATCGATTTGTCCTTTACCGCAGATTCTGATTTTTGTGGTATCAATAAGAAAAATATCCGGTGTGAGCAATCCATTCTTGAGGTTCCATCGCCCGATCACGCAGTTGATATGGGATTCGTTTGTCTTTTCCTTGGACAGGGCGGCTGCAATCAGGTTTACCGCCCACAGGTCCACGATCCCAGCTTTCAGATTTTCCAGGCGGCCGGAGTAATCGAAATGACCATAGCCTTTTTTCATGAGGTTTTCTTTCCTGCCAGCAGTTGATTTCAAATCCAAGTCAAGGTTTATAACCCCACCCATGTCGCTTTCAGGTTTTATGTGCCTCACCCAAATACCGAAATCAAAATTTTTAATCACCGCCTTGAGCGTTGCTTCAGGTTTGCTTGGATCTGGTCTTAGCGACGCGGTCAAAAAGAACTCTCCGCCGGGTATATTCAAATGAACCGGATCGAATAGAAGTTGCCCGTCTTTTAAGGAAAACGTCAGATTGCCGCTGCCCAGTTCATCTTTACCTGAAAATACTCTGTCTGCTGTGACGTCCATTTTAATATTCATTTTCTTCAACACGTCCGGAGAAAACAATTCCCTGATTTGACTGATGTCAGCAACACGCTTATCCGGATCAGGTAGATCCTCTTTTCGTGCAGGTTTGTTCTTTTCAGGTGACCATTCGTCCATATCAAAGTTATCCAGTTGAATCAGAGGTGCCTTCATATCGATGTTTATCATTGCCCGACTGCCTGATTTGTCGATATTCATTTTACCGTGGAACCTGCTCTTACCCACTTGTACGGCAAAGTCCGTCAGATCGGCCCGGTCTTTTTGCAATAAGATTGTACCTGTGGCGCTGTAGGCTTTCAACGGGGGAAGATCAACTTTTAACAACTGATTCAGGCTGTCTAAGTTGTCTCCGCTAACCGAAACTTTGAGTTGAAGGTTTCTTAACACTTTT
Source organism: Desulfoconvexum algidum (assembly GCF_055382125.1). Taxonomy (NCBI): domain Bacteria; kingdom Pseudomonadati; phylum Thermodesulfobacteriota; class Desulfobacteria; order Desulfobacterales; family Desulfobacteraceae; genus Desulfoconvexum; species Desulfoconvexum algidum. Next base: position 5,244,521 of record NZ_AP042394.1, read on the forward strand.
TCCAGTTCTATCCCCCCGGAGAGATCGAAATTAGTTCCTGCAATTTGAATTTTAATGGTCAGCCAGGACCTGTTGTTTAAAATAAATTCTTCCAGAGATGCGATGTTAACAGTTGTCACATAAGACTCTCCAAGCAGTTGCCCCTTTATGGTCAGATCAAACGGTTGCCCCGCTTTCATCGCGCCATCACATTCATCCACTCTAAATTGAGCAGGACTGGTCATTTTGGAATCCTGATAGTTTACACTGATGTCTTCCAAGAAGAGCTTGGAAACGACCAAAGAATCGCCGGCCAGCTTGAAGTTACTTTTATTCTGCGGCTGCTTGGAGGGGCTCCCTGGTTTTGATTCGTTTCTGGTTTCTGCCGGCACATTCCTTTCAGCAGGGAAAACCCAATTCACCGCCCCCTGTTTATTTTCAAAAAGATTTATGGAAAGACCTTTAACGTTCATTTCCGCAACATGGATTTTGCCTTGCAGGAGGGGCAGTAAAAAGACCTTGAGCCTGGCAGATTTCATCCTCATGAAATCTCCTTTTCTGAACCCTTCAGGGTTGCCGATCCGCAAACCTTCCATCAAAAAAACCGGTCGGATTGATGTGGTTAAAATGATTTTTTCTCCCACATTAACGTTTCTACCAAGGGCAAAACTTGCAGCTGATTCTACTGGTCCTTTGTATTTGCTCAGATCAAAAGATATTTTCACAAAAGCCAGCAATACAGCACCCAGCAAAATAAAAGCTATCAGACCGCCAGCGATATTGAGGAACCATCTGAATCCTTTGGATGTTTTCATGGATTATTCTCCTTGCTTAAGGTGGTTTTAATCCCGTTTATATAAATTGTTAAAAAATTTGCTTTCTGCTAATTACGTTTTATTGAAGAGTAACAGTAACAGATCTGACAAAATCCAATTGGCATTTTTACTGCTCAAAATCCACATCAATTGGTTCACCACAAAATGGACATAAATTCATATGATTCTCTTTTGTATTCCCTTCGAAAAAAAACCACTCACCACCACATCCAGATTCGTAATGATTTTCATCTTCAACAACACTAAATTTCCATTCGCATTTTTCCATATTTCCGTCCTGTATGTTTTAGATGTTAAAATCCAACCTTACAGAAGAAAGAATAACCAAAAGCGAAAACAATTTTTCAACTAATTAAGTCGATATTTATTTGATAGTACTTGTTCAAGTCTCTTTAAGGAGATGGGGGTGAAGAAGATGTCACCCACCTGAGGTCCAAGTCCGTTTGGACAAGAATTATAATAGTACATATTGTGGTGTAAGGCAAATTTATTGTCGAATATGAAATTCATTTGGGAAAAAACATATTCAAATTTTCAAAGGCTCCATTAATTTTCATTGGAGAGAACCGGATTTTGCTCCAGGCCCGGAAAAATATTTTCCAGGAATCTGCTACAATGTGATGTATATATTATAAAAAACACTGTTGGAGAATAGCCAAAAATGATGCCTGCGGTTTATATATTTGAATTGAAATTTTAAAGCCGAAAAAGATCCATATCCCATATATGGAGTTGCCTATAATCTATCTATATTGAGCCTTATGAATACGAACTGAACCGCTTCACGGAAATTTTTAAGGATGAATTGACTTTTTAATTGTGCACATGTAATTATTTATGCACTGGTCTGAGATACTGTTAAAGTCCGAGGAAGTTCGCCAGTCTTGTTCCCACTTAGTGACTGGAAGGAAGAGACCAGTTGAAACTTCACGACCACTTAGATGGGCGCGTACGTCGGGCGCGGCATTTGTAAGGCGCATACAATATTCGGTTGTTGAGTTTTTCATGTTACTTTGTCACTGGATTTGGCATTTTCAGAGAGAAGAATATAACCTATTGACAGCTCATTCTTTTCTAAGTAGTCATAGTTACGATTGTAATAATCATTTGTTACTAAATTTAATTACATATTCATCAATAGAGGAGAGTTTTATGGAGAATTTTTTGTTTGTTCTTGGCAAAGATGATAATGAAGCGGCTACAAGATGTTTTCAATTTGCGAAAATTGCTCATTCCAAAGGGCATCATGTTGATATGTTTTTCATTGATGCTGGAGTGATGTGGGCAAATCAAGACAGGGATTTAAGCCAAAAAACGGACACGGGAGACTGCCCGGGAGATTACTTGTCATATTTGGTAGAAAATGAAGTTACTGTAGGCATCTGCACGCCTTGCGCCAAAAACCGTGGGCTTGATGAAGCGAAATTTTTCACGAATATGGTCTTGGACGGCGGCCCTCATCTGATCGACATGGCGGCAGATGGCAAAACATTAAAATTTTAGATAATCTTTAAACTACCTGCACGGATTTCTATCATTTTAAAGGGCCTTTCTTGCTTCTGACCTGAAAGGCTCTTTGTCTTTGTAATAAAGGGATTTCGATCAATCAATTTTAGTGGAAATATAGCATAATCCATTTTGAGTAGGGCTATTCTACTCTATTGGAGACTGACAGGAACCGACAATCATCCTGAAATTATGCTGACGATGTCTCTATTTACTCATCTCCTCCATTACCGTATTTAAAGCCCCCTAAATATTAAATATTCTCAGTTTTCCATTTTAATTCAGATATCGTGTGGACGCGAAAAAAATTGTTTTTAATTTTCTTAAAAAATCTTTGGATTAGAAATAACAATATTCAAAGATTATATTCAAATCTAAATTTACTTGCGTAAGCCCTATGGTTGATCGATTCCCGGCTTGACAAGCCCATGGGGATAGTTTAGGAATGGTTAAACCATTCAAATGAATGGAAAAGTATTGCATATGTGTACCCGGGGAAGCATATATGGTATAAATATATTCAAAGGAACCCTACTTGAAGATTTTTGCCGGATCTACAGGTATTGGAGTACAAATAAAAATCTACTTAGAAAAATAATATTTAAGGAGTTGTAAAAATGGGTCAATTAAATCTTAAGGAGACAAAATCCGTCTCCTATGAAAGGGCAGAGGTAAAAAAGGGGTATACAGACTTTTCACTTCGTGTCAATCTTACCACAACCGACATTATCATCAACCCCATTGAAGCGGCTGTTAAAGAAAAATTTATCGGTGGCAAGGGGTATGACCTCTGGATGATGTGGAACGCCGTTTCAGGAGATACCCGCTGGGACTCCCCTGAAAATGCCATCTGCATCTCGTCGGGCCCTCTGGGCGGGACCCCGGGATATCCCGGCGGCGGAAAAAGCATCGTCACAGCCATCTCTCCTTCGACCGGTATACCCATTGATTCAAATGTGGGCGGATACTTTGGCCCCTACAAAAAATTTGCCGGTTTTGATGTAATCCAGATCGATGGCAAGGCCGAACAAGACACGGTCATCCTCATTGACGGTATTGAAAACAAAATCAAGGTCTTTTCAGCCTCGGATCTTCCCAAGGACTCCTATGAGATGTCCGCTGCTCTAACCCATCATTTTGACAAGGAAAAACCCGTCAATGTATCGGTTGTAACCGCCGGTCCCGGCGCTGAAAAAACCTATTTTGGGTGTTTGAATTTTTCCTGGTGGGATTCAGGGCGTAAAATGGTCCGTTATAAACAAGCAGGACGTGGCGGCATCGGCACCGTGTTTGCCGACAAGCGCGTCAAGGCGATTGTGGCACGTTTTGGGTCCGTGTCCATGAAAACCAACCATCCCGCCGACCTTGAAGCCCTAAAGAAAGTTACCAAAGCCCATGCCAAGGAAATCGCCACCCTTGACCCCAAACAAAATAGAATGTCTGTTGTGGGTACCACCCATCTGGTTCCCATCATGAATGACCACGATTGCCTGCCGGTCCACAATTTCAAATTTGGTTCCCACCCTGAAAGCCATGTCATTGGCGAAGAGGTCTTCCAGTACATCTTTGACAAGGGATTTGACGGATGCTGGAAGGGTTGTACCGTGGCCTGCGCCCATGGGGTAAAAAACTTCTCTCCTTTTACCGGTCCTTACAGGGGAAAAAAGGTTTTTGTGGACGGACCTGAATATGAAACCGTGGCCGGATGCGGCTCCAGCCTGGGAATATTTGATGCCCAGACCATCCTTGAAATCAACTTCTATTGTGATGCCTATGGAATGGACACCATTTCCGTGGGGACCTCCATCGCCTTTGTCATGGAATGCTTTGAAAACAAGCTTCTCACCCTTGAGCACACAGGCGGAATGGATTTAAGCTTTGGCAGCCGGTACAACACCCTGGAACTCATCCATCAGATGGCAAGAGGCGAAGGATTCGGCGCCATTGTGGGCAAAGGAATCCGCCGGATGAAAACCATTTTTGCCCGGGACTTTGGGGCTGATCCGGCCTTTATGCAGGATATTGGCATGGAATCCAAAGGCCTTGAATTTTCTGAATATATCACAAAGGAATCCCTGGCCCAACAGGGAGGTTACGGTCTTGCCCTCAAGGGTCCCCAGCATGATGAAGCCTGGCTGATCTTCCTTGATATGGTCCACAATTTCATGCCCACCTTTGAAGACAAGGCAGAAGCCCTTCACTGGTTTCCCATGTTCAGAACCTGGTTCGGCCTGTGCGGTCTGTGCAAACTGCCCTGGAACGACATCGTCCCCGAAGACAATAAAGACACGGCCGAACCGGCCAAGGTGGCCAAGCACGTGGGATGGTATGCCGACTTTTTTACCGCCGTGACCGGTCGCAAGGTGGGTCCCGACGATCTTATCACCATGAGCGAGGCCGTCTATAATTTCCAGCGGGTCTTCAATCTGAAAATGGGATACGGCACACGAGAACACGACACCATTCCCTATCGTTCCATGGGTCCTGTAACCGCGGAAGAATACCAATCAAGAGCAGACCGCTACGACACCCAACTCACTGAAAAATACAATTTGGACATTGCTGATATGGATACCGACGCGAAGGTGGCAGCCCTGCGGGAAAGAAGAGAAGAACAATATGAGCTGCTCAAGGATGCGGTTTATCTGCGCCGGGGCTGGACGCCCAATGGAATTCCCACCGTTGAAACAATTAAACGCCTGGGCATTGATTATCCGGAAGTGCTGGAAGTTCTCAAAAAAAATGGGGTTGAATAGGCCTGTTATACAATGATAGAGGTTGATGAAAAAAAAATGCAATGGTCAGAAGAAATGACCATTGCATCCATCATAGAACAGATGGAGGGGGCCCACTTTTGTTCCGTGGTCCGCCTTAACGGCCGCCTGGTGTCCAGTCCCAAGTTTTCCCAGACCCAGGTCCCGGACAAATCCATCCTTCAATTGCTCCCCCTGGTGGCCGGGGGATAAAGCCTCCTGGAACAGATTTTGCTTTTCAAACGGCTGTCTGTCTGTTACACCATGGTAACAGACTATTAATATTTTTATAAACCAGGAAAGAACACACTATTGAAACGATTACTCGTATTTCTAAAGAACCGGTTCACTGGAAAAACAACTGAAGAAAATTTACCCCCGTCTCCCAGCCCAAAACCAGTTCCAAAACCAGTTCCAGAACCGGTTCCAGAACCAATTTCAGAACCAGTCCCAAAACAAAACCTAGCGCCGAAAACAGCGCCGAAACCGATTTCTTCACCACCACAAAAAAAATCACCCCCAAGGCCAAAAGAAAATCTCTGGACCCTGGATAAATTTCAAGTGGCCCCCGAAGAAGGAAAAACCCGGTTCCACGACCTGGATCTTCCCATCAACCTGATGCATGCCATCAGCGATCTGAAATTCAACTATTGCACAGATATCCAGGCCAAACTGCTTCCCCATACCCTCAAGGGCAAGGATGCAACGGCCAAGGCCCAGACCGGAACCGGCAAAAGTGCCACCTTTCTGGTTGCCATCATAAAAAGTTTTTTAGAAAACCCCTTTAAACCCAAAAACGGGATGCCCAGGGCCCTGATTCTCGCCCCCACAAGGGAATTGGTTTACCAGATTGAAAAAGACTTCAACGAACTTGCCAAATATTCTAAGCTGCGGATTCTCTCTGTTTTTGGTGGCACCGGTTACAACCAGCAGATGACCATTCTCCGGGAAAAACCCGTGGATGTCATTACCGCCACCCCGGGAAGACTGCTCGATTTTATCAGCAAACGCCTGATCAACCTCTCAAAAGTAGAAATCATAGTTCTGGATGAAGCAGACCGAATGCTGGACATGGGATTTATCCCGGATGTACGCAGACTGGTCTACATGACCCCACACAAGGACAAACGCCAGACCCTGTTCTTTTCCGCCACCCTCACCGACGAAGTGTTGCGCCTGGCAGAATCCTGGACCAAGGATGCTGTACAAATCGAAATCGATCCGGATCAGGCAGCGGCCCTGTCCATCCATCAGGTTATTTACCTGACCACGGAAGCCGACAGATTTAAGAATGTCTACAACCTTTTGGTCAGCGAAAACCTGCAGCGGGTGCTTATTTTTGTAAACCGGAAAGACACCGCCAGATACCTGGCCTCCAAATTAGAACGCTATGGACAAAAATGCGGCGTTCTGTCCGGAGATGTTGCCCAGGACAAACGGTTCAAGGTCTTGGATAATTTTAAAAATGGACGAATCAAGTTTCTGGTGGCCACGGATGTAGCCGCCAGGGGCCTGCATATTGACGATATCAGCCATGTCATCAACTATGACCTGCCCATTGAGCCCGAGCATTATATCCACAGAATCGGCAGAACCGGAAGGGCTGGTGCCACAGGGACCTCCATCAGTTTTGCCGATGAAATGAGTTCATTTGAAATCCCAAAGATTGAGGCAATCCTGGGCAACAAGATTGAATGTGAATACCCTTCCGATGAACTGGATCGGCCACTGCCCAAACCAAAACCCCTTCAAAGAAAGCCCGCCAGCCCAAGCACAGGGAAAAAGCCACCCTTTAAAGGGAAAAAAAGACCCTATAGGGGCAGACCCAGACCCCCAAAAAATCAAAATAAAAAAGACTGACCCCCTTTGGATTGACACGAGTACGCGACTCAGTGTAAAATCTAAGGCTATGAATAAAAGCAATTTGCATATAAGGAGTTTTAAATTAACATGTTTGGTTTAGGAATGCCTGAAATCTTTTTAATCCTGGCAATCGCTCTCATTGTCATCGGTCCTAAGAAACTGCCGGAACTTGCCAAAACCCTGGGTCGGGCCATGGGAGAATTCAAACGATCTGCCCAGGATTTTAAAAAAAGCATTGATATAGAAACAACGCTTAAGGACATTGAAACACCCGCTTCTGATTTGAAAGATATCATCAAGGATGTGAACAAAGGTAAAGAAACCATTGTTGAGCCCGGTGATAAATCGGACATGACCCCTGAAAATAAGGATATCAACACGGATATACCCCCGGACACAAGCGCCGAAGAACCGGATTCACCCACCCCCAAAGACCCTGAAAATAGAACCGAACAACCATGAGCGAAGAAAATAAAAGTCCGTTTACAGAACATTTGGGTGAACTGCGAGACCGGCTGGTTCGTTCCTTCATTGCCGTGGGTATTGGATTTGCCTGTGCCTATTTTTTCAAGGAACGGCTGTTTGAGATCCTGATTGCTCCCCTGGTGACGGCCATGGGAGAATCCGGAAATGCAAGAATGATCTTCACAGGGCTGCCCGAAGCCTTTTTCACCTATTTAAAAGTATCCTTTTTGGCTGGTATTATGGCGGCCAGCCCCGTACTTTTTTATGAGTTCTGGATGTTTATCTCCCCGGGATTATACCGGACCGAAAAAAAATATTTGCTGCCCATTGTTGTTTTATCTGTTTTTTTCTTTCTGCTGGGTTCTTCCTTTGGATATTTCATTGTCTTTCCCTATGGATTTGCGTTCTTTCTAGGCTTTGCCACCGATACCATCCAGGCCATGCCCTCCATGAAAGAATACCTTGGATTTGCATCCAAAATGCTTTTGGCATTCGGACTTGTGTTTGAGCTGCCCCTGGTGCTCACCTTCATGGCCCGCATGGGACTTGTGACCGTCGATTTTCTCAAAAAGAACAGAAAATATGCGGTGTTGATCTTTTTTGTGGGGGCAGCTCTCATCACCCCACCCGATGTGGTCACCCAGATCATGATGGCCTTCCCCCTGATGATTTTATATGAAATCAGTATCATCGGGGCAAAGATCTTTGGAAAAAAAGCCAAGAGTGAGGAGGAGGAAGAGGAAGAAAGCGAACCAGAAGATGACACCGTTGACGACGATTCCCAGGACGATGACACCTCCCCGGACGCCTAAACCGGTCTGTTTTATATTGACTTTGCAGGCCCCTGTGTGTAAAAATAAAAGTGATTTTATGAATAAACTGGTGACAGGCTCTGTCTCCGGTAAAAAGGCAAAGTAACTCGTTAATTATTAAAGGAGAAAGACACGTTATGAACAAAAGATTGATCACGCTACTGTTGGCTGCAGGGATTGCTGTGATTTTTGCTACAACCGCTGTTCATGCAGGTACTGAATTCAAAGATACCCTGACCATGAAAACCGACGGATACAAAAAGCGCAAAAAAGCGCCACCAAAATTTAATTTTGTTGAATTTTCCCATAAAACCCATGCCACAGATTATAAAATTTCCTGTGGTGAATGCCACCATGATAAAGATGGAAAAGCGCTTGATGTCAAAATGGGAGATGATGTAAAGGGATGTGGCGAATGCCATAACAAATTCAAAAAAGATAAAAAGAACAAAAAAGACATCCTGGTCCATGAAAATGCCATGCATGGAAACTGCATCAGTTGTCATAAAGAAATCAACATAAAAGCTGGTGATCCCAAAGGAAGAAAGGGACCTGCCCCCACATCCTGCGGCAAATGCCATACAAAAATAAAAAAATCCTGATCTTCCAGGCAGTTAGCCCTTCTTAAAAGGGGACTTTCCCACCGGGAAAGCCCCCTTTTTTTAATTTCCAGAACAAATCCTGCCCCGATAAGGTCACCCGGTGTTCTTGACTTCAAGCAAAAGCGCTATCAACCGATCTTCAAATCCAGACTCCTGGGTTCTGGACCAGGGGAAAGACACCCCAAAAGACGCTTCAACCTGGCCCTTGGTATTAAATATCGGTATTGCCAGGGTTTTTAATCCAATATTAAGTTCCTGATCAGCTACGGCATATCCTCTGGAACGGGTCATTTTTAAATCCTTTAAAAACGAACTTGCATCTGTGATGGTGTGGGGGGTTAGGGGTTTAAACTCAAGCAAACCCGCTATTTTCTTTTGTTCCCTGTCGTCCATGAAGGCTACAATGGCTTTGCCCAGAGAAGTCGCGTGTATGGGAAGCCGTGAGCCGGCCGAAAGATCGATATTCACCACATCAGAAGAAAGGATTCTTTCAACGGCAAGGATTTGGTTTCCGTCCAGGACTGCACAATGAGTGGTGACATCCATCTCATTACGGATGGATTTCATATGGGGCATCAACCGGTCCCGAATTCCCATGGACCCAAAGACCCACCCCCCTAACTGCATCACCTTGGGGGTCAGTTGAAAGGTCTTGGCCGAATCATCCTTTACCATAAACCCAAGTTTTATAAATGTATGAAGATAACGTCTGGCCGTTGGCAAATTCATCCCATTGGCCCTGGCCATTTGCGTCAAACTCCACAAGGGTCGTTCCTTTGTAAAACACATCAACAAATTAAGCCCCTTTGCCAGAGAATTGACAAACTGCCGATCTGCATTGCCATCCATTTTGTTCTCCTTTTTCCCCTTCAGAACATCGAAAGCCCAGGATAAAAGGTTTAAAACCTCACAAAATAAAAAATAGATACCCGCCAAAAAAAAGCAACCTGCTTTTTAAAAAAGCTTGACGGGACCGGAAGCAAATTGTTATCCTGATGCAACACTATGCAACATATAGTAACGCATAGTAAAAGTAAATTAAAAATTTAACAAAGGAGATTTTTTGATGTCAGCTGGTTTTGTATTTATAGGCGGTATCAGCGGTGTATTTTTGGGTATGATGCTCATCTATCTGTCCATCAAAATAACAGCCTTGATAACAGATAAATTTCCCGAAGGTTCAAATGAGGATCCCTCATGATCGCCCCTCTGTCCGCATTAATAGACACCACGGGGTTTATTTATCTGACACCCGGTATGATATTCATGTGGGTCATTGGACTGGTTCTGATTTTTCTGGCCATCAAAAAAGAATATGAACCCCTGCTGTTGCTTCCCATTGGATTTGGAATCCTGCTGGCCAACCTTCCCTTGAGCGGCCTCATGACCCCTGAACACGGGTTGTTATGGAAATTTTACGAATACGGCATCCATTGGGAAATAATTCCTCCCCTCATCTTTTTAGGAATAGGCGCCTTTACGGATTTTGGCCCCCTTCTGGCCAATCCCCGCCTAATTTTCCTGGGGGCTGGAGCCCAGGCCGGGGTATATCTTACTTTTTTTGCAGCCCACGCCATGGGATTTAATATCATGGAAGCGGCTACCATCGGTATTATTGGTGGGGCGGATGGACCCACCACCATATTTTTAGCATCAAAACTAGCCCCCCAGCTGTTAGGTGCCTGTGCCGTGGCAGCATACTCTTATATGGCAATGGTTCCTATCATTCAACCTCCCATTATGCGGTTGATGACCACCGAGGCGGAGCGTAAAATCAGAATGAAAAAAGGCAGAAAAGTGACCAAGCGGGAAAAACTCTTGTTTCCCATCGTTTCCACTTTTTTGATCATCCTGCTGGTCCCGGCCTCAGCCCCCCTTATTGCCATGTTAATGCTGGGCAACCTTTTTAGAGAAGCCAAGGTGGTGGAAAGGTTAAAAAATGCTGCCCAGAATGAATTGATGAATATTGTGACCATTTTTCTGGGATTGCCCATAGGCGCCACCATGAACGCTGAAGTTTTCCTTCAACCTAAGGTTCTCTTCATATTTGGCCTGGGTCTTTGCGCATTTATGGTCAGCACTGCCACGGGGATATTGCTGGCCAAGGGTATGAATCTGTTTTCCAAGGACAAAATCAACCCGCTTTTGGGGGCGGCAGGGGTGTCGGCAGTTCCCATGGCGGCGCGGGTTGTCCACAAAGTTGGTATGCAAGCAGACAAGAAAAACTATCTGCTCATGTATGCCATGGGGCCCAATGTGGCAGGAGTGATCGGCACGGTCATAGCAGCGGGTATATTTGTAACTTTTTTGTCCCCTTAAACCCCAAAATAACCAGGAGGGATTGCCCTTTCCCCTAAAAATTTAAAGGCCAAATAAAATGATACCCATGGATAAGGTCCCTGGGTAAAGTAATCGATTAATTAAACTTAAAAAACAATTGGAGAAAAAAATGGCAACAGAAATATTGGCACCCATGGCGGGGAAAATCGTAAGAATTGATGTCGAGGCGGGTGCCTCCTTGTTTGAAGACCAGGAGATCCTTTTCATCGAAGCCATGAAAATGGAAACACCTATTTATGCACCCTGCGACGGCGTGATTGAAAAATTTTTGAAAAAAGTTGGCGACGACGTTGAAGAGGATGATTTGATTGCCATTATGGCATAATGGTTATTTTTCTTTCCTGGTGCACCCGTGCCAGGAAAGAAATTGCCTTGTACTCAAATCCGGGTTTTGGTATATTCTGTGCCAATCCTAAATTTGGAAATGAGTAATTTCATACCAAGGGCCCCAAAATGACAATTTCAAAATATCACTCCACCGTCCTCATGCCAAGAATTGAGAAACCCTACCCTTTTATCCTTGATTTTTTATCCAAACGGTTCCCCTCCATTGACCGCGAAACCTGGGAAGCCAGAATCCTTGCCGGAAAAGTGCTCACCGAACAAGGTGATCCTATTGGTCTTACCACCCCCTATACGCCATTAACGAGACTCCATTATTTCAGGGAGGTTGCGCGAGAACCCTCTATCCCCTTTACCGAAAAAATTCTTTTTTGCAATGCAGACTTGCTGGTAGCCTGTAAACCCCATTTTCTTCCGGTGATCCCCGGGGGGCCCTATGTAAACGAATGTTTGCTGAACCGTTTAAAAAAAAAGACAGGAAATGAAACCCTTTCGCCCATCAACAGGATCGACCGGGAAACCGCAGGGCTTGTTCTATTTTCAACGAACCCCAAAACCCGTGGCCGATACCAGGAATTATTCATGAACCACAGGGTTGAAAAAACCTATCGCGCGGTGACAAGGTATTCCGGAGAGCCAGGAGAAAAGGATTGGACCGTTGAGAACAGAATCATTCAGGGCGATCCGTGGTTCAGGATGCAAGTTAGCCCCGGCCAACCCAATGCTGTTTCAAAAATATCCATGGTAAAGACCAGGGGGGAGAAAGCCCTTTTTAAAATATCTCTTGTCACCGGGAAAAAACACCAGCTTCGACTCCATTTAAGTGGCCTTGGATTTCCCATCCTCAATGACAGGGTTTACCCAAAACTCCTGGAAGAAAAAAAATTGGATTTTACAGATCCCCTTCAGCTTCTCGCCGAAAAAATTTCATTCAAGGATCCTTTGTCGGACAGGAAAATGAGCTTTTCCTCAGACCGCCACCTGTCTTGGCAAGACTAATGGGGGGGGGGACACTTTAAGTTACGGGGCCAGATGCTTAGGAAACACTTATTTTACTTTTGAAATGATGCCTTGTAGATTCTGGCCCTATTGACCAATGAGGGTGCCCAGGAAACGGATCCCAGAGCGTGAATATGGGTATAGGTACCAAATGTATTGTTCTTGAAAAATCCGTCTTTTTTTTCAAGGATTCCCTTCCCCCTTTCCATTCGAAACGCCATTTCGTGATCCTGGTAGTCGATGGAAAGAATCTTGGAATATCTAAATTCATGACCCTTTAACGTCTCCCCTCGTTTGTAAAAGGGGTTGTCGTTTTCCACTATTACCCGGGTATAGCCATGGCCCTGGGGTTTGCGGGACAGGCCAAACCGAATGGGCAGGATGCCGGACATGGGATATTCAACGCCTGAAAGCGAAATACTCTGTCCTAGAAATATCAATCCCCCGCATTCAGCATAAATGGGCAATCCTCGTTGGGACAATGCCTTGAGAGCGTCCCTGAATACTTGGTTTTTAGCAAGCTTTTGTGCATGGGTTTCGGGGAATCCACCGCCCATATAAATGGCGTGTACCTCTGGGATGCTCTCTTCTTCCAAGGGACTGATGTAAACAATTTTTGCCCCAAGATTTATCAACGCCTCCAGATTGTCTGGATAATAAAACTGAAAAGCAGAGTCCCGGATAATACCGATGGTAACAGGATCATCTTCCCGCGATCCTGACATTTCAAGTGATCCAGAAATTTCAAGTGAAAGCCCAGGAACATCGGGTACATCGGGTACATCGGGTACCATGGCAGCGCAATCAAAGGCTGTCACAGCCTTGTACAGGTCATCCAGGTCGATATGATCCCGGGCAACCTTAACATTGGCTGCAATGGCCTTTTCTGAAAAACTGTGTTCTTCAGATGTGACCAGCCCCATGTGCCGCTCGGGAAAATCTTCGGCGGCAAGCTTGGGCACGGCGCCAAATACCGGGATATTGCAGAACCGCTCGATATTGGACCTAACTTTCCCCTCGTGACGAATACCTGCCACCCGGTTAAGCACCACCCCACAGATATGAATGTCCGGATCAAACTGCATACACCCCATAAGCATAGCCGCCATGGTCCGGGTACTTTTGGTGCAGTCCAAAACCAGAAGTACCGGTAGGTTCAACAGCTTTGCAAGCTCAGAGGTGGAGGTGGATCCATCAATATCAATGCCGTCATATAGACCGCGATTACCCTCAACCACGGCGATATCAGAATTTTGGGAATGGATTGCATAGGAGGCCTGGACAACCTCGGGAGAACACAGAAAGGTATCCAGATTATAACAGGGGCGACCGGCTGCTCTGGAAAGCCAGCCGGCATCAATATAATCAGGTCCCTTTTTAAATGCAGAGACACGAATTCCTGAGCTTTTCCATGCAGCCGTTATTCCAAGGGAAATAATCGTCTTGCCCGTGCCACCCCTGAGTCCTGCAACAACAATTCCCGGGATTTTTTCCCTATTCGCCTGCATGGATAATTATCTTTATTCTTATTCTTCGCCTTCGGAAGCGTGCTGGATACCACCACCCTTAAGACCGTACATGGTGGTACTTCCGGAAGACCAGTATTCAAGCACTTCCTCTTCAACCATTTTATTGATAACTTTTTTAATCATTCTTGGTTTGTCATCGGGGAAAATTTTATAAAAATCTTTGAAATAAAACTTGGTTTTAGTTTTGACTTTTTTGGTCATAAAATCCACAACGGCTTTTCCGGCTGCTTCTTTATCGTCAAGAAGTTCACTCATTGTCATACTCCTTTATATCAAATGGATGAGCCGGAGCACACCTGGGTGCACTCCGGCTTTATCATCATATGTAACAGGTAAAGTTCAATAAAAACTCTTATTAGAACTTGAACTGACTTGTCTGACGCCAGCTCATGTATGCCTGCTGACGGAAATCATCAATGAGGTGATGAGTGAAAGGAAGATCACACACTTCAAAGAATTTTTCCCATCCGATTCTATCGGCCCAGTCGCCCAGACGTTCGTATTTGTTGGCACCATTTGAATATGCGTTCACCATTTTGCTGATCGCCTCTGTCATGGAAGGCCATCTGGGCATTTCATTGGGCAAAAAGGCCACAACAACCTTGGAGAACTTGGGAGCGGTAATTCTGTTGGAAACTTTACCACCGGCCATGAGAACAATACCATCACCGTCTGCATCAGCAAGGGGCATGGAAGGACACATGGTGTAGCAGTTACCACAATACATACATCTTTCATTTTTAACGGAAACTGATTTTACCTCAGTTCCGTCGGCCAGCTGAACTTTGGACGGTTTGATTGCTGCCGTGGGACAAGCAGCAACAGCCAAGGGAATCTCACAGATTTTATCAAGGTACTCATGATCGAGCATCGGTGGTTTTCTGTGATATCCGAGGATGGCGATATCAGAACAATGAACCGCACCACACATGTTCAGGCAGCAGGCCATGGAAACTCTCAGCTGTGCCGGAAGTCTCATGTCCTGGAAATCTGAAAACAGCGTATCCATGGTTGCTTTAACCGTACCAGAAGCATCAGTTGCAGGTGTATGACAATGAATCCAGCCCTGGGTATGAACAATATTGGTAACGCCGGCGCCGGTTCCGCCAATGGGAAACTTAAAGGAACCACCATCAAATTTTCTGGAAGCCAGATCATTTTTCAGGGGCTCTAGTTTGTCCTTTGAATCCACCATAAACTCAATATTGTTACGGGTGGTAAACCGAATATGGCCGTCACAATGCTTATCTGCAATGTCACACATTTCGTTGATATGAGTGGTGGACATCAAACGAGCGCCACCACATCTTACTGTATACACTTCGTCCCCTGAGTCAGCTACATGAACCAGTACGCCGGGCTCAAGAATTTCGTGATGAGACCATTTACCCTTGTTTTTCTTGATAACAGGAGGATAAAATTCGTTATGGTCTTTCGGACCGATGTCAGTGATTCTATTTTCCATCGGCTTGGCTGGATTATAACCAGTAGAAATAAATGCCATTATAATTCTCCCTTCTTATCTTTGATGGTGTTTTCTGTATTCTTCAACGTCACGTTCCCAGCCGCCCGGAACCTCATCTTCTTTCCAGAAGATATAAGG
Organism: Desulfoconvexum algidum; assembly: GCF_055382125.1. Taxonomy (NCBI): domain Bacteria; kingdom Pseudomonadati; phylum Thermodesulfobacteriota; class Desulfobacteria; order Desulfobacterales; family Desulfobacteraceae; genus Desulfoconvexum; species Desulfoconvexum algidum. The sequence goes on from NZ_AP042394.1 coordinate 5,260,150, forward strand.
ATTGGTTCTTGGGTATTGTACGTGCTGGGGAACAGCCTCGATGCCAGTTACTTCAAGAAGCTTCTGGAATCCCTGACGCATGATCAGTTCACCAAGTCTTTCACGGTTTTTGCCTTCTTCCATCCACCAATCCCAAATATTTTCAATGACTTCTGTGATTGCTTCGTAGTCATTGTCAGGATTAACTTCGATAAAGGGGACAAGGAGAGAACCCATCTGGGCACCATCGAGAATCGGTGCTTTTGCACCGCACAGGATGGAGCAACCGGTTTCTTTACCAATTTTAAGGGCTCTAGGCATTACATTGATACAATGCATGCAGCGAGTACAATTGGCAGTGTCAATGAAAAGTTTTTTGTTTTTAAACATCATACATTTGGTGGGGCAAAGATTCAGGACTTCTTTTTCAAGGTCAAAGGGACCCCAGTCTTTGCTGCCTTTGTAAGCGCCAGCATTTGCAGGATAGGCAGGATCATTTTCAACATATTTATTGACAGCATCCTGATCAATGCGGATATCATCTTTCCAGGTACCGATAAAGGACATGTCAGATCGTGCAATGGAAGCTACGCAGCAGTTGGGACACCCGTCAAGTTTAAATTTAAACTTATAAGGGAAAGCCGGACGATGGAGCTCATCCTGGTATTCGTTGGTCAAAAAGTAAACCAAAGCGTTGGTGTCGTAACATGCATATTCACATCGAGACTGGCCCAGACAATCGGCAGGAGTTCTCAGGTTGGAACCTGATCCGCCAAGATCCTGGCCCATGTCATGGGTCAATGTATGAAAAACTTCTTCCAACTGGGGAGTCGTGGTACCCAGGAGGATGATATCACCAGTGGCACCATGCATATTGGTAAGACCGGATCCTCTGAAATCCCACAGTTTGGTCAGGGTTCTCAGGTAATCTGTTGTATAGTATTTACCAGCTGGCTGATTAACCCGCATTGTATGAAAATGCGCCACCCCTGGGAAGGTCTCGGGCTGATCGCAGTATCTGCCGATAACACCACCGCCATAACCGAAAACACCTACGATACCGCCATGTTTCCAGTGAGTTCTACCATGCTTGTAAGACAGTTCCACAACCCCGAGGAGATCGTCTACACACTCTGTGGGAATCTGGAATTCAACACCCGCTTCATTCTTTGCCCTGACTTCGGCCTGTTGTTTCAAGTCCGAGACAAAGCTAGGCCATGGGCCGGATTCCAGCTGGTCCAGTAAAGGAGTCTCATGTTTTGCCATTTACTTACCTCCGTTAATAGTTAATTTACACTCAATTAATGAAAAGGTTTTCCAAACTTCTCATTCAATAATCTAATTTCCAGTTATCTCAAATAGTTAATAAAGCTCAACCATTTAAGATTGAACATCTTAAGCAAAATAACATTGCAGATATAGAATTTCTATTTCCACATGTCAATAAAAATCCTGTGATTTAATAGTTTTTAAACGCAGAATGTACAAAGCTAGCGTGGGACTTAAGATGCGCACCTGCTATGGTTCGTTCAGATGCATTTGTGGGCCATGCGTCAATCAAATTTGTCAGAATCGCCTCTATCTGCTCCCGGCTGAATCCCGCCATAACCTCGACGAAGATATCGCTCAAGCCCGGTATTCCCCTTGGTCCAGGCTCTTCTGGGCTTAAAGCAGATTCTGACTTGTAATCCAATCCCCTGAGAAAACCCGTGACCGTTGCTCGCAAAACTCCTTCTCCCAGAAAAACCAAGGGCCCGACACCATCCAGACGATCCATCTGTATCCTCAGGGTCAAATTTAAAAAAAAGAAAAGAAGACCAGGCAAAACATGACCGACCGGGCCTTCCCCTGGATCGACTTCCATCAAGGAGGCATATCCGCGCACGGTGATCAATTTAACAGGCAATCCTTGGGCCAGGGGATCGACCACAAAATCCCCGGCAGCATGGTGCCAGGGGTGAATTTGTTCACCTGTATTAAGGTTATAATAGATTGTCAGGATATGGGCAATCTGCTCGTAGATAATCGCTGCCCTCGCCAGGGATAGATAGTCGACATCCCCGTTTGATGACCAGACCGCAACTTTAGGTTCCCCGTCACAATCGGAAATATGAAATTCCCGGAACCCCTCAAACCATTCTCCAAGAAAAAACCCCACTGAATTAAAATCCATAGGGGTAGCGTCTAAAGGAATATCATCAAAAGAAATCACTTTCTGAGAATTCGAAATTTCAAAGGCCTGGATTCTTGCCCCAAAAACCCGGGGGGTATAAGCAATTGCCTCTTGTTTTTCAAGATTGGCCAGCAATTGGTATTCCTTTTCTATCAAGGCAAGCCCGGGCCGGGAAACCGCCCCATTAAGCACAAGGGTGGCAGACCTGCCGGTTTTTGAGACAACCTTTATCCGCAGCGGGTGGTAGAAAGCACCATGCTTTTCAAGGAAAAGTTCCACCGCCCGGACAGGATCATTTTTTTCCCCCTTGCCAGCCATGAGAGACAAGGCCCTGGCAAGCAGTTGACAATTTTCTTTTTCTAAAAAAGTTCTGGCAGCCGAAAAATAATCACCAATGGTCGGTTCAGGCCCTGTGACAACTCCCGGGGCCTGAACATTCTTTAAGACTTCACCAGAGTTTCCAGACAGGGGAAAATGCCACAGGTCACTCTCACAGGAAACAGGCCCCTTCGCACCGGGAATATAAAATTTAAAGGAGGGGCAAGTGCTCATGCCTTTCTATGGGGAGCCAGTTCATCCAAAAGGGCTGGGGCCACTTCAAAACCTAAGTTCACAGCCTGGTCACAATGGATAATGGCCTTTTCATATTCTTCACTCTCAAGATAGGCAACGGCCAGGTTGTTATGGGCGATGGGAAATTTGGGCTCCACGGCAAGGGCTTCAAGATTGGCTTTAATGCCTTCGGGAATAAGGCCTTTCATGAAATAAGCGGTTCCCAGGGTAGTAAAGGCCTGGACAAAATTCTTGTTGTGAATAATGGCCTTCCTTAAATGTTTGATGGCCTTGTCCACTTTTTCTTCATCTTCCTTTGCATCCTTACCATCCACCAGCTGAAGCAGTACAAAGGCCATGTTGCCGTACCCTTCTGCAAATCCTGCCCGGGCTTTTGTGGCCCGCTGGTTAAACCGGTAACATCCTTCCAGATCATTTCTCTGGAGACAGATACCGCCCAGAAGCACATAGGCTTCGGCCAGACTGGGACTACAGTCAATGGCTTCATGGAGTTCATTTTCCGCATCCACATATTCCTTCTTTCCCATGAGTGCCACGGCCAGGTTATAATGGGTGGTGCCGCATTCATCATTGGTAGATAAGTGGGACCTTAAACTCGAAACTTTTTCGTCCACATTAGTTGACAGGTGGCTGGGGTCTTGAGTGTCTGACATCTATGACTCCTTCATATTAAATCTATTTTTGTATTGTTTTCTGTTAAAAACCTTATATAATAATATCCTCAACACAGGTGTCAAGGCATTTGATTCGAATAATAAATCTTGAACCCGCATCTCTCTTGTGATAGCACCTGATTTGCAAATAATCCAAAAAGATTAATTTATTTTTTACACTGCAGGAGTAAGTCGTTATGGAAAAAGGATGCTTTACCGCATTAATCACCCCATTTAATCGAGATGGAGAACTTGACAGACAAGGCCTTGACCAGCTCATTAATTTTCAGATCCAAAATGGCATCACCGGCATATTGACAACCGGGACCACAGGAGAGAGCCCGACCTTCAAGTGGAAAGAACACGACCATGTCATTGCCCTTACGGCCAAACAGACAAAAGGCAAATGCCTTTGCATTGCCGGAACCGGCAGTAATAACACAGAAGAAGCCCTTATGGGCGCAGGCTATGCCAACAAAGAAGGGGTGGATGCCATCCTCATGATGGATCCCTATTATAACGGGCCCTCTTCCCTTGAAATCAGGCGAGAGTATTATGAGGTGGTGGCAAAACAATATCCGGACATGGACATCATTCCCTATATTATCCCAGGGCGAACCGGTGCCCAGATGCTTCCCCAGGATCTTGCCATTCTGTCGGAAAACTTTGCCAATATCTCTTCTGTAAAAGAAGCCACGGGCAATCTTGACAATATGAAGCTCACCCGGAAATACTGCGGAAATAACTTTAACATCCTGTCCGGGGATGACGCACTGGTCTATGATATAATGATTGATCCTGAAATCAACGCCTGTGGTTCCTTTTCCGTCATGGCCAATATTGTACCCAAATTCATGACCCGGATGGTCACCCTGCTCAACCAGGGGAAAAAACAAGAGGCCTTAAAAATCCAGAATACGCTTAAACCCCTGCTGGATCTTGTGGTGGTGACCACCCAGGAAAAAACAAAAAATTATGGCCCTGTCGACTGCCGGGCAAGGAACCCGTTGCCCCTTAAAACCATGATGCAGCTCCTGGGCATGCCCTCCGGCCCCTGCAGAAAACCATTGGGAAAAATGACAGCAAAGGGATTTAACATTGTGCTGGAAGCCCTGAAGCAGGTCCAGGCAGACACACCGGACATATTCAAACCCATTGCCGATTTCTTCGACGTGGACATTGACGAACGGCTCAACAACACAGAATACCAGGCAACTCTCTGGTACGACTATTAGCCGGATCACCCTTAACCGATACCAGATTTTAAAGATAAAAAGGGTCGTGCAGCAGCTGCACGACCCTTTTTATCTTTCTATTTTTAGGGTTCCACGAAACCCTGCAAAAAAAAGTTTATTTTTTTATCTTAAACACCTCGGTGGGCGCCTGGAAGAATGTTGCATTGAGCCACTCAAATCCAAACTGAAGCAATTTGACCTCATCGGCCTTGATTTCTTCTATTTTTTGGGCAGGAATTTCATACCGGGTAAGGAATGAACTGTTAAAAACGAATTCCTTAAATTTATCAATATTATAGCAGACCATGAAAAATATTTTTTTGCTCTCTTCGGAAAGCCGCATACTGGCGGGCAATGATTTTTTCCGAACCATAAGATCCAGCCATCCGTCATTTACCTCGTCCCGAAGATTAACGCCCTGATCCTCCCGCCATTCTGCCACGGTCCATTCTTTATCTTCTTCAAAACCCAGACAATGGGCCTCCTTGACCGTAAAGAAGAACTCATCTTTTTTGCCATGCTCCCCGGTATAACTCAGGGCGCCGACTCCCAAGGGATAATATCGGCAAGTAGTGGGGCGATCTTCATAGATGACACACCCCTCCTTGTCCTCAACAAAGGGACAGGAACGTCGTTCGTCATCCAAAAGTTTCAGGGTCACCACGGGCATATCTGTTTTTTCAAGGATCTGGGGCTGGGTAAAAGCCGCCAGAAACTCCTCGGATGTCAACTCCAATTTTTTGCGCATGGTCAGGACATCATAGGGGGTAAGCATGATATCAATGCCTCGGCAGCAATCGGTAAAACACTTCACCCCTTTGTGGCATTTAAACTTGAACCGGCTTTTAAGACTCATTTGCTCAGGGGCTATTTCAGATGTTTTCTTTATATCTTCATTCATGGGGTATCCTCATCAATTTGTAACAGGTCACTTAAAGGTGTGGACTATACAAAAAAGATATAATAATGTCAAACGGATACAAGATTTGTGGCAGAACAAACAATTATGCCCCCGCATTAGCGCAGCTATACCCAGCTCTGAATAACCGGCATGGCCGGAGCATGGTATTTGCTTCTGAACACGACAAAAAATGAAACTCATACATTCGCAATATCTTGGCCAAAGTTTCATATAAAAAAAAATAAATTTGACATCTAAATCTCTTTTAAATAAAAAGTAAGGAATACATAAATTGTCATCTCTTTCCATAACCGTATAGGCCAGTCGCTGTGTTCTATTTTGACGACCTGAATCCAAGGAGTTTATATGAAGATCAAGAAAGCAGTTTTCCCGGTGGCAGGACTTGGCACCCGGTTTCTCCCCGCCACAAAAGCCATGGCCAAGGAAATGCTCACCGTGGTTGACAAGCCACTGATTCAATATGCCGTGGAAGAAGCCTTTGATGCCGGAATTGAACAGATTATTTTTGTAACCGGCAGGGGGAAAAAAGCCCTGGAAGACCATTTTGACAGATGCTTTGAAGTCGAATTGACCCTGAAAAACAAAGGCAAAACAGAACTGCTCAAACAGATCCAGGAACTGGTCCCCAAAACCGGGACCATTATTTATACTAGGCAAAACGAACCCCTGGGATTGGGCCATGCCATCTGGTGTGCCAGGGATATTGTGGGAGATGAGCCCTTTGCCGTCCTCCTTGCAGACGACCTGATTCAGACACACAAGCCGGTATTGAAGGAGATGGTAAAAAAATTTGACCGATTCCGGGCCTCCATTGCAGCGGTCATGGAAATCGATAACGACCAGACCGACAAATATGGTATTTTAGATGCCGTTAAATTGGAAGACAATATTTTCCAGATTAATGATATGGTGGAAAAACCCTTGCCGGAAAAAGCACCTTCCAATCTTGCCATCATTGGTCGATATATCCTGACACCCTCTATCTTTAGACATCTGGAGAAAAAAGAGAAGGGGGCGGGCGGGGAAATTCAGCTCACCGATGCCATGAAAGCCCTGCTCAAAGAGCAGCCCATATTTGGCTATAAATTTGAGGGCACAAGGTTTGATTGTGGAGACAAGGCCGGATTTCAAATGGCCAACCTGGCCTTTGCCCTGGAACGGCCGGAAATGAGAGAAAAGCTGATCCACTTTATCCGGGAAATTCAACGAGACTTTTAAATATTTTTGTAACGATTGTACAGGGTCATGACCTTTTGAACATAATTTTGGGTTTCTGTGTAGGGCGGGATCCTACGGTATCGGTCTACAGCCGTGGGTCCTGCATTGTAAGCGGCAAGGGCCAATGGCAGTTTGGCATCATATCGGTTTAAAAGCTGTTTCAAATACCGTGTCCCCCCCATGATATTCTGAGACGGATCAAAGGGATCTAAAACAGACAGGGCCCGATAATTATCTGGCATGATCTGCATGAGCCCCTTGGCCCCTTTTTTTGAAACAGCCCGGGGGTTAAAACCGGATTCTGCATGGATCACCGCTTTGATCAGGGAAAACGCAATCCCGTATTTTACCTGGGCTTTTCGAATAATAGCATCATAGGTTTTGGAAACAGAACCAACCGTTATTCCCACCGGTTTTTCCCTGATATACAATTTGAAACCAGATGCGGTGGGGGTATTGGTATAGTGAACAATACCCTCACTGTCAATATACCGGTAGATGTCCGCCCGGGAAGGACCCGGAAGGCAACAGACCAGAAAAAAAATCACCAGGAGGCTTACCCCCAAACGAAACGAACCCTCTCGATCAAGGGTATCGAAAACGCCTTTATTTATATTTGTTTTTCTTTTCAACCCTTTCCCTGTATTCCTTTAAGATCATCTTTTCCGGAAATATGGATTTGGAAATATAGGGTACCATGTTCTTTACAAAGGTGTCCACCTGGCTTTCAAAAACCGCATCCTTTTCCTTGGCCATGATCATATTTCGCTCACTCTTGTATTCATAGAGGATATCATCCCCCAGTATTTCCAAGATATCGGCAAACTTTGTATCTGATACCGCCTGTGCAGCAAAAAGATCTTTTTGGACCTGGATTTCCATCCGGGCCCCCATGATCACCACATAGGCATCTTCCCCTATTTTCCTGGATTCATCACGAATTTCCAGGGTAAGGCCATTTTCAAGTTCCATTGTTTTGAATATTATGTTGTTCATTTTTTCGTTTCCATGGTGTTATTTTTAACGGTTTTCAGGAGATATCTTCACCAAACAATTCCAATTGGATTTCTCGTTTCTTTTTCCTGACCCGGATGATATTCGTTTCGTATTGGGCCAATTTTTTCTCAATATCATCAATAAAAAAAGACCGTTGCCGGTTTTTACTGACGCCATATATGCGTCTTTTCTGGGCATAAGTCAAACAAAGAATATCCATGGCCCGGGTCATACCCACATAAAACAGGCGCCGTTCCTCTTCAAGATTATCACAGGTTTTCCCATCCCTTGCAAAGGGAATCAACCCCTGTTCGCACCCGGTGACAAACACCACAGGATACTCCAGTCCCTTGGCCGAATGCAGGGTCATCAGGGAAACTTTTTCAACGGACCCTGCCAAATGATCCGGGTCCTGGTCCAAAGCCAGATAATCCATGAAAGATTCAGGGTCTGGATAAAGACAGGCCAAAGAGATGAGGGTTTCATATGCCGTAACCAGGCCCTCATTTTGTTGGATCACCTGTCTCACATCCAGGAAATCAATTATAATTTCCAGGCAGGCACAGCTGTTCTTGTCACCGATCTGGTCAAAAATGGGTGCGATGATCTCCCGGGTCTGACCCTCCGTGTTCTGCTGAATTTTAAGACCTTTTCTTTGGGATAAAAGGTTAAAATGATCTCTGAGAATCTGGTAATCCATTTTATTGGCCCGGCGGGTGATGACCCTGAAAAGACTCAGTGCCTGCTGGATTCCGTCCTTGGAATAAAGGTTGGTTTTATCTGCTGTCTGAAAGGGAATCCCCTCTCGATGAAACACCTCAGCAAATGTATCCCCTTGTTTTTTTGTCCTGAAAAGAACCGCAACATCTGAAAAAGAATACTCTTTTTCTCCCATGGATATCCCACTGGTATTCAATTTCCCAGTGTCTAATTTCCCGGCGTCCATGGAAAAAAAAGACAGCCCGCCAACCAGTTTTTCTATCATCTTTCCCACGGCCACCGCCTCGGCTGTCTGGGTGGCGGTCTCCTTGACAATCAACCGTTGAGCGGTATTGAAATTGGAAAATATCGGAGACCCGTTGTTCTCAGCGGAACGCGAAATCATTTGAAAAGAAGCATCTAAGATGGTCTGGGTGGAACGATAATTCTGGTCCAGGAAAATCTTTTCACATCCAGGAAAATCTATTGCAAACCGTTTGAAATAGCGATTGTCCGATCCCCGGAACCCGTATATGGACTGATCCGGATCCCCGATCACCACAAGATTACTTGTTTGGGCCAGCAATTTGACCAGTTCATACTGAGCCATATTCAGATCCTGGTATTCATCAATAAAGATATGGGCAAACCTTTTTTGCACCTGGGCCAAAACCTTGGGCGACCCCTTCAGAAGGCGATGGAATAAAAAAATCAACTCTTCAAAATCCACCAGATTCAGCGCATCACATTGCTGCTGATAGGCAGTGTAAACCTGCCCGAGCACCCAAACCTCCCCCTTGCCTGCTATACAAGACAAATCATCATTAGGTCCCAGTAACTGCTGTTTACACAAAGAAATCATCCGGTCCAATTGACCCACCCCTTTTTTCCCGGAAAAAAGGCCCTTGCTCTTATTTTTCCTGACGCCCTTCTCCCTGATCCCATTTTCCAGGGTCAAATCAGGTTGAACAGCGGCTTCAAGCCCATTTTTAATAAGTTCCAGTCTCAGACGATCCTCCATAAGGCCTGCACTAAATTCAAACATCTCCTTTAAAAATTTCAGGCAAAATCCATGAAATGTACTTGCCAGAACCTTGTTGCCCTCCCTGGGAAGAAAGCCATCAATTCGCCGGGTAAGTTCTTGGGCCGCCTTGTTGGTAAATGTCAGTGCCAGGATGGCATTTGGGTCTGTTCTCTTTTCAGAGATCAGCGAGGCAATTTTGGCCGTCAATGTTCTGGTTTTACCCGTTCCAGGCCCTGCCTGGATCAAAATAGCCGGATTCTTGGATTCAACCGCCTGTTTTTGACCTGGATTCAATCCCTCTAAAAGGCCTAATTCCCTTGCCGGCTGAACTGGTTTGGGAAGAGTGGCGGGCCTTTTTTTAACCCTTGGTTTTTTTTCAACCCCTGATTTTTTTTCAATACGGGGCGGGACACTCTTTTCTTTTTTGGAGGCCCTGGGACTAGGCAGAATAAACGAAAGCGTTTTCTCCCCCCTGAGCGCTTGTTTTTCCTGACGGCTGAAAATATTCACCTTGCCGTATTCGCCATCAAATCCGGGATCTATCTGGATATCACCCCCCCGCATCTTCATGATGGCCTCGGCCAATAGCGGCACCCCGGCCTTTTTAATCTTCTCAAAGGAAAGTTGTGTCAGAAGGGGAAGTTCCGGCCCCAGGGCTTCAATGGCTTTTTGATAATATCCGGCTACGCGTTTGGTCTTGGGTCCAACCTCAAAAATTTGAGCTAAAATATCGGCCAGGGGAATAATATGGGTATAGGTCTGCCGGTTCTCAGGTACAAACCCTTCCCTTCTGTCAGCAAGTTCCTGGACCCGGTAAAGCACCCCCAGGGTCAGGGGTTTTTTACATACGGGACAGATGCCGCCCAATTTTACAGTGGCCTCAGGATTCAGACTGACATTGCATTTTCTGTGACCGTCATAATGGTATTTTCCCTGATGGGGAAACATGTCCAGGGTACCTTTAAACGCCTCACAATCCCGGGTCTCAAGGGCAGAGCGCATGGAAAAAAAATCCAGGTCCGTGTTAAATACCGAGGCATTCCTGCCCAGGTAACCCGGGGAATGGGCATCTGAATTGGAAATCAGGCTGACATGGTCCAAATCAGATACCCGCCAGTTCATGGGGGGGTCCGAAGAAAGCCCTGTTTCCACAGCAAAGATATAGCGTTTTAGATCTCCAAAACATTCTTCAATGGTGTCAAACCCGGATTTGGAACCCAACATGGAAAACCAGGGGGTCCAGATATGGGCCGGGACAAAAAAGCCGCGATCACTTGTTTCCAGCATAATCTCTAGGAGCGCCCTTGCATCCAGGCCCAATATGGGGCGGCCGTCTGATTTAATGTTTCCCAGGGCATCCAGCCTTGCATTAAATTTTTTAACGGCCAAAAGATCCGGAAAATAAACCAGGTTATGATTTTTGCGAACCCGTCCCTCTCGTTTATAGATATTGCTGATCTCTGTCTGCAAAATGAACCGGACCGGGTTCCGGCATGATGCTGGCACGGTTTGATCAATCTTTCGTGCAATTTCTGGCTTCAGGGAAAAAAGCCCGGGCTCGGTTTCTTCCAGCTTGGATTCGATTTGCTCAACCCATGCAGGAAAGGTAAAGTCCCCAGTCCCGACCACGGAAACCCCCTTGATCTGTGCGGTATAATAAAGGTTTTCCAGGTCCAGATTTTTGGATGTGGCACGCGAATATTTGGAATGGATGTGGAGATCTGCAATAAAGGTCATTTCTGTTTGCCATATATTTAAGGATTCAAATTGTTACCAATTTAATTTATTACATGATTTTTCCTTAATTTTAAAGCAGGTTTCTGGTAAAGAAGAGGAAAGAAGCAATTCCACCAATTTTGCAAAAAGCGAGAGAGGAAAAAAACGATGGTGATCCCCTATGATTGATCCGAAAGACTGCCAAACTCTTTTATCCTGAGAAAAAAAACAAACCCGGCAGCATCCCCTTAAAATATTGTCAACCGATCATGGGGAGCAAGAGAGGTTTGAATCCTTTGGCCGCAGCCTGGCAAGCCTTGCACCCTCCATCCGGGTAAACACATCTGCAAGGCAGACCCCGCTACCCGGATTGCTTCTAAGAGAGAATATCATCTATTCCGCCCTTGCCCTGGGCAAGGAACTGCCCCCGTTTTTAAAGGGACTCTCCTGTATCCAAACCCGGACGCCAGAACTTACCCCCCCCGTCCAGGCACTTTTAGACCAGATCCATGTTCCCTGCAACCTGACCCTCTATATTGCCATGGAGTGTCCCCATTGCCCCGGGGTGGTCAGCACCATTTTCCCTCTGGCCGTCTTCTCGGACAAAATCAATCTACACATTATCGATGGCACCTTGTTTCCCGAAACAGCCCAACGAGACAAGGTCATGTCCGCTCCCTGCCTGATCCTTGACAATGGATTCCGGTGGATCGGTGCCGTTACGGCAGAAGAGGTTCTTTCCATGATCACCCAGCGGGATGTGTCAAGCTTAAGTTCTCAAACCCTGAAAACCATTCTGGAACAGGGGGATGCCGACTGGATATCCCAAGAAATGATCCAGGCTGGCACCATTTTTCAAGGGTTTGTTCAATTATTGCGCCATGACACCTGGTCTGTTCGACTAGGGGCCATGGTGGTGGTGGAATCCCTGGCCGAAGAAAACCCGGAGCTGGCATTAAAATTATGTTCCCCGCTCATCCAGGCCTTTGAGCACAGTGAGATCCCTGTCCAGGGAGATATCCTCTATGCCCTTGGAGAAACCGGGAACCTTGAAACAAAGAGGTGGGTGGAGAAACGCATCCGGAACTTAAAAAATGAGGATCTCAAAGAAGCTGCTCAGGATGCCATTGATGCCATCGCATCAAGGTTCCCATAGAACAAGAAAGGACTGTCCGGCATTTTATTCCCTGTGGGTAACCGTCAGGGCCTGGAGTATAATAGATAATAAGATGCACAGATGTTAGGGCTGGGGTCCACATACGTTATGTTTCAAAGATAACGGAAATAAAAAACAGCAGAGCCTCCAAGAGACCCTGCCATTTTTATACCCGTGATTTTTCCCTGGCAGATTATCCCGGGGAATTCGAATATTATTTATTTTACATCCGCTTTTAATATTAATTTGTAGCCTTTGGCGGTGACATTCCTGGCATCTGAATGAATCATCACTGAATCCATGTACCGGCCTTTTTCAGGCAGGGTGATTGAAAGAGACAATGCCCTTGTCTTATCGGCCTTGATAATGAATGGCCCATCTTTTTTCTGGTCATAATAAAGGGTGCCCCGTTTTTTAGAGATCACCTTTGTTATCACCAGGTCTGCATCTCCGGTGTTGCGGATGGGAATTTCAATGGTCCGGGTATCAAGGGCTATGGCATATTCTATAAGGATTTTCCGATTGTCCACTTTCAGGACGCCCATGGGAATGGGATCCACATACCCGTTGAGCTCAATTTCAAAGTTTGCACCCCCGTCAATATCCGTGGCCACTGTCACCAGTTTATTGAACCGGCCCGGAAATTTGTAGGTATTGTAAACGATTGTCAATGTGGTTGCCTCTCCAGGATTTAATTCACGCTGACCCAGCGTGGTGGTGGTGCAAGCTCAGTTGGTTTTTACATAGACAATTTTGACAGGGTCTTTGCCTATATTTTTTAAGGTCACCTCTCGTTGCGCCCTCACCCCTTCGATGAGATTGCCAAAGACAATATCCTGGCTGGAGATAAAAAAGGCATCTGCATGGGCATTGGATGCCACCTTTTCTTGAACCGGTTCAGTGGATTTTTGATGGACCCAGCGTTTTTTATGGTCAAAGTTGAAATTTCTGTCCTGGCCAATGGTATGGCAAGTCCGGCAGGACGCATCAGAAGGGGTCATCGTTAAAAGGGAGGTGTCCCCCTCGCTTTCCACATGGTTTTTCCCGGGTCCGTGGCAGGATTCACACTGAACATCGGCAAGTTCCGGGGTCATGGCCATATCGATAAACCCCCCGTCTTCTTCAAAGGCCACCACATGGCATTCGACGCATCCTGCCGTGGTCTGTTTTTCTTTGCCCTGTTGCGCAAGGCTTTCAAAGGCATGGGCATGGGGGGTGGTTTTCCATCCCTCAACTTTATCTTCATGGCAACTAATACAGGCCTTATAGCCCACATAGTCCCCCAATAGTTCCGCGTTTGCTTTAAGCGGTGCCAGGGCAATTGCTGTGGCAACACAAAACATGAAAATATTTCGTTTGGAATTCATGATATTCTCCAGGCCCCGCAGGGCGTTTACGCATTCTCGGATTACACATCCAGAACAATCAATTACCGACAATCAATTGCAGGTAATGAGTGGTAAAGATCAGCAATTACAACCCTTGACCTCTTCAATAAACACTTTTTTCTTCAACTGACGAAGAAAATTTGTATCCACTCCCTCCACATCCAGCAACTCATCCATGTCCACAAATTCTTCATTTTCTGTCCTGAGTTCCAGGATAGCGGTGGCCATTTCTTCGGTAATTCCCACGGCGATGAGCTGTTCTTTTGTGGCCGAATTGAGATTCACCTTTCCGGCATTCTCATTCCCCGCATAAGCCGTCAGACACGTCAGAAATAGAAAACACCCCAAAACCAGTGTTGTAATCATTTTTTTCATTTTTATTCTCCTTTATTTTTTTTATAAGATATTACCATCCAAGGTAATGCCAGCTGTAACAGGAACACCAGAAGACAAGGGATATTCCATAGGATATACCGCGCTCCAGAACCTTACGTCCGACACCCCCTGTCTTACCCTTAAAAATACCCATGAACAGAGCCGATCCTGTCGAAAGAAACAGCATGATCATCAGACAGATAAATACAATATTTAAAAACATCAATCCTCCTAGTACCATCCCAGGTATTGAAATAGGGTTAACCCTGCCATGATGATCAGCGCAATGATGACCCCACAGGTATCCCGGTCCTTTTCTTCGACACCGGTGTTGGCCATGTAGTCAAACCCAGTGTCATCGGTGGTATGCATATTTTTTTCCATTTTTTTTCCTATTCTTTCCATATAAATGCTTTTAAAAAAAGTTTTCCATTTGTGAAACAGGGCCTGGGCTCCGTGGGCTTAGGCCGGGAACCATCCGGCTTTGACACAGAGCAAAATAGCGGCCAGAACCAGCACAATTCGAAGGGAACCTGCAATGGCGGTGACCAAAAATCCCTTGAGACCCGGGGCGGCAATGTCCTTGAAGGAAAGGCTCAGTCCAAGGGCTGATGCTGCCAGGGAAAAGTCCCATTTTACCATATTAAAAATCATGTGGTGGGCCGGTTCCTTGAACAGGTGCAGACAGGCCAGTATCCAGCAGAAGATGAATACGCCCAGCCAGATGGGAAAGGTCTTGATTCCCCTTGTGGCCATGACCTCTGGGTCATTGCGAAATTTTAATTTACGGATGAACATGACCGTAAAAACATAGAGAAACCCTGCCGGCATGATCACATGGCGGCCCACATCAAAGTACATGGCATATCTTCCGGCTTCGTACCCTCCGGAATAAGCCGCAAACAGCGCCTGGTGTCCGTTGCCCACCCCGGTAGCGGCGGCCAGCCCCAGGTATTTGGCTGGAATGCCGATCATCTCGCCCAGAATTGGCAGCAAAAACATGGCCACAAGTCCCCAGGCAATAACGCAGATGGCCCCATTAACCACCTGACCGCCCTTGGCCTTGATCAGGGGCATTAAAATGACACAGGCATGGGGATCACCCGTGGCAAGCCCACCGGCAATAATGGATCCGTGCCGGTCATCCAGCTTTAAATATTTTGCCAGCACAAGGGTGATGGTGGCCGTTGCAAACAAGGCCAGGGTACAGATTAAAATGGGCGCAATTCCCAGTTTGGATGCATGGAATATCATGAAATGGGGGGCCAGCATGATGATGCCCAATGGCATGAGCATGTGAATATAGCTCAATCCCCGCTTCCAGATGTCGGGCACGCCAAAGAGGTTGCCGATGATCAGCCCTAACAGCAACGGGTTCCACACAAAGTTGGAGTTGAGTATCTGAAACAGGGGCTGATGATTCAAGGGGCCTACCACTCCGTCCAGCCAGAAAAAAAGATTTTCAAGGGTAAAGGGGTTGGGCACACCTGGCAGGTTATTGGCAAATACGGCAATGAGCAACATGGCCAAAAGCCCTGGCAGAACAGTCTTATAGGAGTAAAGACTACTCAGGATGGACCGTCTTGAGCGATCATAGGCAGATGCCACGCCCCCCTGATTTGTTTTATATGTGGATACAATGCTATTCATGATCTGTTTCCTTGTGATAATTTCAATATAAGATATCCGTTTTTCAGCATTCTTACGTCCTGTTAACGCCGGATATGGGCACTGCCGCCGGTGTTAACTGACCCGGATAGTTTGACCGCCGGTTCTTTGGCACTGACCCGCCAGGATTCCATGAACCCAAGCCTGGGCAGCATGGAGAGCCGCAAAAAACCCTCTGTGGTGCCGGTCACACCAATGAGAACATCCATATTATTTCTGGGTCGAAATGCCAGGTTTTCAGTCTTGATGACCCCCTTTTTGGCATCATCGGTTTCCACGTGCCAGGCATGGATCATCTCCCCGTCAAAATCATCCAGCACCAGCCGGTATAAGGGGGTGCCGTCCTTTCGTTTCGGGCCTTCATAAACCGGATGGTCGTTGTCCAGAATAATCGGCTCAGGATTGTCCAGCAACACCTCGTTGAGCTGGTAGCAGTGGCCGCAGACATCCGGCCTTACCATGAAGCGGTGATCATACTCAAAGGGGGTGTCCCGTTTAAGGGCCTGGATCTGTGTGAACAAATAAAGCTGGACCTTGTCTTTGTTAAAGGGATTTTTGATATCCAGCTCTGCCAGTACAGTGTCGTGGAGAAACTGCATGGCTCGTGCCGCGGTCTGGTGCTGGGGCAAAAGATCAATCATTTCCTGGTTCAATGGCCCCAATACCTTAGATGCTGCCAGCTTTCCTTTGGTATCCCGGAGTTCAAGGGATACGGTTTTTGCCGTCTGATCCATTCCCGTACAAACAAGGGTATATGGGCCAAGTTTTACCCTTTCCCCCACCCCCAGATTCTTTTTCTTGGGTTTTTTATAGGTAAAGGTGATGCCCTCAATGGAGGGGGTACCAAACTCTTTGATTTTGATAAAATTTGAACCGGTATACTCAGGGATGATCCAGGTAGATCCTTCGGCAAACACCTCGGGAATATAATACCGGTCGCCATCCTCCGGGTTAAGGCCCTGGGCCATGAGAAAATGGGCCCCCCACCGGTTGCCTGAATATTTCATCAGGCTCAGTTCAGACACAGGGCGGTCATCCAGGTAATGCTTTTTGGTCATGCGAAGGGCTTTGTTGCGAACCCCCAGCAGCTTGTCCTGCCAAAACATGAGGTTACCGTCACCCATGGGCTGGTTCTTCCAGAAATCCACATTAAAATTGCGTTTTACAAAGGTGCTGGAGGTAAAGGTGGTGAGATAGGCCTTCTTGCCCAGCAAATGAAATGCCTCTCCTGCCAGGGTTCTCATGTTTCTGGCGTTTCTTGTGCTATAGCACAGCCCTGCCGGGGGAATCACCACCCGGTTTTTTCGCCAGTCGATGTAACTGCCCCGGATAAACACACTTTCCGAGGAGACCAGACGTTCCTTTTTCCGGTTTCTCACCAGCTTTCTTTTAAGTCCCTTAAGCCTGGGGACAAAGGGGGCGGTATGATCCGGCTCGTAAAAAGAGGCGTCGGATATCACCTTGGGATAGGAGGAAAAATGAGATTTTTCCACCACCGTGCCAAAGGACGAGTCTGCAAGGCGAGTCAAAAAGCTGTCTTCCAGAATGGGTTCCAGCACAGGGGAAGAACCCACAAAAAAGTCGATGTTTTCACGTCCTTCCTGGTCCCAGACCACCATGTTTTCCGTGCGCATGAAATAATAATCCCGCAGGTAGAGGTTACGAACCACCTTACCGTCAAATGTGTCCGCTGTGAGGGAAAAGGCGGGACGGTTCCACACATCAGACCATTTTACAGGCCCCTTGTGGGTGGTGTTTTCGTTGTCCAGGGTAAAGGGGGCATTGTTTTCAATGACCAGCCGTTTTAGCATGCCGGTGAGCATGCTGGGTTCCAATAGGACATTATACCGATGATCCAGGGGCCAGGGTTGATTGTTCTCCACATGGATCAACCCCCGGTAGATGACAAAATTAAGTTCTCCCTTTTGAAATCCATGGGATTTTGAAGTGGACCAGGGCACAAAGTCGGAATGCTTCATAAAAGAAGGATGCACCATCACCTCTATGCGCATGTCAAGTTCGGGCAGGGTCAGATGATACTTGTCCTTTTCCGTCATCAGGGTTTTATATCCCTGTGCGGTAACCGGCTTGACGAGCTTTTCTCCCAGAGTCTTCTCGCCAGAAAAATCTGTCACACGGACAAGCAGCCCGTCGGGCCTGCGAAAGGCATAAATCCGCTTGTTAAAATAATACCTGAAATCCTCCTGGCGCACATCCATGACAATGGGTCGGTGCATGGAAAAGGTGGCATGGGTTATGGCCGGAAATTCAAATTTTTCAAATTCCGCTGATTTAAACCCAATGTTGCTGGCCTTAAAGTGCATGGCACCATAATGATATTCTTTGTCCATGTAAAATTTTTGAAGCTGCCCCACATACCCTTCCCCGGTGGTAAGTTTGCGAACCTCCTCCCGGCCGGGAAAAGAAGTGGAAATGGGAAATTCCAGGGGCCAGCCGCCGGAAGGCGCAATGAGTGCCAGCTCGCCATATGGTTTTTCATAATGATCCGTGGCATAGTCAAACCAGAGGCGATACCCCGTGTCTGCAACAGGCTTGCGATCCCCGATCTTTACCTTAAAATCCTTTATCGTGTGGGTTTTAGTGGACAGATCCACCAGATAGGCGTGTTCACCCAGCACCAGAAATGGATCCCGCCTAAACGGCTGGGCATCCCCGCTGGTTTCGGAAATATAAAACAGCCCCCCTTGGGGAACCGTTGCCTGGCCTTTTTTTATGACACTCTGCCGGAGCACAACGGCTTCGGACAGGGCTTTTTTCTTCCCATATTGATTTTTATAGGTTTTGTTTCTTAATCCACTCAACTTGGGAAGAAACATCATATTTTCCGCCGGCTGAAGCCCATGGGGATCCACATCAGCCGCATGGGCTGAAAAGGGAATACTGAATATCACCCCCCATGAAATCAGGAGAATCGGCAATAGATACGTTGATATCTTTTTTTTCATTAACATCCTTGGTTTTGTCATCTTAATCATCCTGTGGCCCTTATTGTTTTAGGTTTTCAGACAAGCATTACAATAAGCGTACCAGATTATATTTTTTCCAAAAAAACTATTTCGGCAAAGGCGCATCTCCTGGTCCATCCATACCGTAGATCCCTTTATCCTGACATTGCCACATGGACATTCAATCCATTTCCAAGACCCAAAAGTAAATGCATTTTTTTGCCGGGGATCTTTTTTTGTGTGGTGGACCGCACACCTATTTTCCATTGTGCGGATTCAAGCACACCAAGGGGTTGTACCGCAGACATGGCGATGAAGGGAAAAGATATGCCTCCCCATGGTGATTGCTGCCCAGGGGGTTGATACCCTGGGGTTTGATACCCTGGGGGTTGATACCCTGGCTTACCTTCGGGTTTAATGGGGTGGCCTGGAATAAAACCACCATAAAATGCAAACAAATCAATTTTATGGTATTGTCTATGCATATAAATAAGGAATTAAGAAATACCCCTATGAAAAATCTTAGGATAATCGTTAACCGGATAACATTTATAAAAAGGGTGACCGTCCCATGAACCATTTTAACAATGCCTGCCGCATTCTGGCGCTGGCTTTTTTCTTCATGGTTTTTTCCCCGGGATCGTCTGCCTTTGGTGTTGAAAGAAAAATCATAAAGGTGGGAATCCGGACCTCCATCCCCCCCTATTGTTTTGTTTCATGGCGCCGGGGAAAAATGGCCCTACGGGGCATAAACGTTGATATTATGAACCAGGTGGCCCATCACATGGGCGTGGACATCAAGTACATCAAATGCGACAGCATTGAGTCGCGAAACAAAATGCTGGCACAGGGGAAAATCGACATGGCCGCCTTTTCCGGTATACCGGGAACTGGAAGAACCGGTTCTGAGTTTAATTATGTTCCCGTGGGGCTTCATCTCAACAGCCGGCTTTTTGTACATAAATCCTGCAACACCGTAGTCTGTGCCAAGGACCTGACCCAAAAGCGGGTGGCCATCATCCAGGGCTCCCAGGCCTTGATGCTCATGGATCCGCCCATTGAAAGCAATGCTTTTTATATGTCTACACCCCTGGAGGCCTTAAAATTGCTCGACACAGGTTTTGTGGACGTGTTTATTGCACCGGCTGAAGACATAGCCCAGTTTATCATAAAAGAGGAAGGATTTACAAATATCCGCAGGGTGGGGCTTGTTTTACACCGGACAAACCTGGGGATTGCGGTCCAGCAAAAAAATGAGATCCTTTATGCTCAGTTAATTAAAGTCATGTCACTGGTTCATAAATCCGGCGCTTTTAAAAAAATAGAAGATAAATGGTATGGCATCACCTATTCTCCAAGCTTTCTGGAACGATATACCCTCTATATTTATTCCGGCATCGGTTCGGTTATACTCATCCTTTTCATGGTCACCACCTGGAACTATCAGCTGAAAAAAAAGGTCCAGAAAATGACCGATAGTCTTCAGGACTCAAAGATCCGTTACAAAAATCTCATTGAATCTTCCCCGGACATGATTTTTGTCGTAAATGATCAGGGGATCATCCACCATGCCAACCGGGAGGCCAGAACCTTTCTCCCCTCCTCCATGAACCCGCATAATAGGACGATCAACTTTAAAGGGATACTGATCTCAAACGATAAAATAGAATTTAACACCTTTCTGGGGGAGGTGTTCAGCAAAAACAGCGCATCACGGGAGTTTCGTCTGAAAAATGCGTCGGGCAGTTTTCGGGAAATTGATGTGGCCGCCACCCTTTTGCCATCCACACCCTCTGAAGAACCCCAGGCCTGTTGTTTTGCCCGGGATGTCACCCAGCGAAACCGAATTGAACGAGACCTTGTCCAGGCAGACCGTATGGCCATCATCGGCCAGATGGCTGCGGATGTGGCCCATGAAATCAATAATCCCATCGGTATCATACGGGCCAATATCGACTTGATCCTGGCCCGGGGGTGGTTCACGGATGAGGCAAGGGAGTTTTTGGAATCCTGCCAGAGAAACACGATCCGGGCCGGAGGGTTCACCAAGGACCTCCTTGCCATGGCAAGACCCAAAACCCCTGAAATGAAAACCGTAAAATTATGGGAACTGGTTACCTCAACCCTTGACATGATGGGGGCCCATCTCAAACGAATTGAGATCACCCAGAAAACCAAAGGAGAACCCGCCCTGGTCTGGGGGGATGCAAATCTACTGCAGCAGGTTTTGGTCAACCTTTTGCTAAATGCCGTATCGGCCATGAAAAACACCCCGACCCCACGGCTCACCGTCACCTGCTGTGTGCCTGAAGGATCCGGTATGGCAAGGCTTCGGGTTGAAGATGTGGGGGTGGGAATACCCAAATCCCATCTGACAGAAATCTTTGAACCCTTTTTCACCAAAGGCAAAAAAGAGGGATTTGGTCTGGGCCTGTTCATCTCCAATCGCATTATTGAAAATCACAACGGCATTATTTATTGTGAATCTGAGCTTGAAAAAGGCTCGGAGTTCATCATTGAAATGCCGTTGATGGAAACCCGAGACAATCGGCAGGCAGTCCCTGTAAACAAGGAAGTTTGTCATGAAACATAAAATTTTATTCATTGATGATGAACCCGATTTTCTCAGGGTTCTTGAAAGTTATTTCAACTATGGCCAATTTCAGGCCCAAACCGCCACATCAGCGGAAAACGCATTGTCTCTAATGGATCAGACCCAATTTGATGCCATTGTCAGCGACATGTCCATGCCCGGCGGCATGAGCGGGCTTGCGCTGATCCAGGAAATCAGGAAGATAGATCCCTTGCTGCCCATCATCATCATGACCGGTGTGGGCACCATTGAAAGTGCGGTGGAAGCCATTCAACAGGGTGCCTTTCATTATATTACCAAACCCTTTGCCCCCGGCGACCTGGAGATCACCCTCCAGCGGGCCATTGAAAATGGGCGCCTTCACCGGCAACTGGCCCGACATGAAAAAAATACCAGGGAAGATAATTTAATTGTCGGCAGCAGCCGTCAGATGCAGGATGTGATGCACACCATTGAAAAGGTCGCCCCTTCAGATGCCCCCATCCTTCTCATGGGGGAAACCGGCACGGGAAAATCCATGATTGCTAGAACCATCCATGAAAAGAGCAGTCGGGGTTCGCAGTCTTTTTTGACCATTGACTGCGCTGCCCTTGCCGAGACCCTGCTTGAAAGTGAGCTTTTTGGCCATGTGAAGGGGGCGTTTACCGGGGCAAGCGCAGCCAAAAGGGGCTTGCTGGAAGAGGCCCACGGCGGAACTGTGTTTTTAGATGAAATCGGTGAACTCACCTCTGCCACCCAGGTGAAGCTCTTAAGGGCTATCCAGGAACTGGAGATCAAACCCGTGGGGGGAAACCGGTCGGTTAAAATTGATGTACGGTTCATTTCCGCCACCAGCAGGGACCTTGAACGAGAGATTGAAACCAAAGGATTCAGAAAGGACCTCTATTTCCGCCTGGCAGTGATTCCCCTTCACCTGCCCCCCCTGAGGGAAAGACAATTTGATATTCCATTGTTTGCGACCCATTTTTTAACAAAATTCAACCAGCGCTATAATAAAAAGGTTGTCCGTCTCGAACCCGATATTTTGCAAACCCTCCAGACCATGCCCTGGAAGGGCAATATCCGTGAACTGGAAAATGCCATGGAACGGGCTGTTCTTCTGGCAGAAGGCGATGTTTTTACCCCGAATCTGCTCAGCTTTAACATCAAAGCTGGCATTATCCAAAATGTCCAGCAACCCCTCTGCCTTAAAAAAGTGGTGGAAGAGGCAGAAAAAATCGCCATCCGGGAGATGCTGGAACAGACCGAAGGCAATCGCACCCAGGCGGCAAAAAACCTGGGCATTGGCAGGCGGACTCTGTATGATAAAATGGAATTTTTTCACATCGAATAAGATCCCTTTTGTGTACGGTGGGACGCACAGCCCCCTGGCCTATGTACACATCTCCGCACACCCATCCCTTTGACAAAAACCTTTCCCCAATTTTTTTTAGGATCATTACCATGAAAGCCGCTGGGTTTCGGGCTTTTTTTAAAAAAATAGATACCGGGCACATGATTTGCAAAAGAACAGGAAAAAAGACAAGCGTGACGCGGTGATTATATGTCCAAAATTGTGTCGTTGATTGAATTCGATTTAACTAGAGAAGGAGTTCTTGAATGGATCAAAATAGAAGAGATTTTATCAAAGGGGTTGCCGTTACTACCATTGCCCTGGCCGTGACCAACCCCATCAAAGCATTGGCATTTCCCACGGTTTTCCCCCATGGCACCACCATTTATAATCCGGAAAAATGTTATAACGGGTTCACCGTTTTTGGCACGGAAGTTGTGGACCAGGGAACCGTAATGGTCAATATGAACGGTGATGTGGTAAAACAATGGAACACCATCTGCCAGGCGGAACATCCCGCAAAATTGCTAAAAGGCGGTTACCTGGCAGGCACCTCCCGGCCGGCTCCGGATAAAAAAGGGCGCATCTGGGACGATGAACACTCCACCGATCTTGTGGTGGTTGACTGGGACGGCAACGTGGTTCGAAAAATCCCAAAGGCCGGCATGCACCATGACTACCAGTTTGAAGGCAATCCAGTGGGATACCACGTTCCGGGCATGCCCGTGGACAACTACAAGGGAAAGATGCTGATCCTTTCCCATAAAATGGTTAAAAATGCCGCCATCTCAGACAAAGATCTGTATGATGATTATATTGCCGAAGTGGATGCCGATGGCAAGATCATCTGGGAGTGGCTGGCCAGCGACCATGTGGAAGAGATGAACTTTCCCGAATCCTTCCGCAAAGCCATGTATAAACACCCCACCTATTCCATGACACGAACCCCCGGTGTCAAGGGCGGAGACTGGATCCATGTCAACGCAGCTTCTTATTTAGGCCCCAACAAGTGGTATACTGAAGACCCGGAACTTTATAAAATGTTTCATCCGGAAAATGTCATTATTTCCAACCGCCAGACCAACACCAGCTGCATCATTGATAAAAAAAGCGGTAAAATCGTCTGGCAGATCGGTCCCCTCTACTATGCAGACTCCAAGTGGGTGTTCAATGGCAAGTACTACAAAAGAGCCTACAAACGATTGGGCCAGATTATTGGCCAGCATCACACCCACATGATTCCCAAAGGTCTTCCCGGCGAGGGAAATATCATGATCTATGACAATGGGGGATATGCCGGTTACGGCCCCCGGAACCCGGGGGCCCATTTTGGATGGTCCGATGCCAGAAGGGATTACTCACGGGTGATTGAAATTGATCCCCGCACCTTGAAAATTGTCTGGGAACACTCGGCCAAAACCATGGGATTGCGCAACAAATACCAGTTTTATTCAGACTATGTCAGCTCTGCCCAGCGGCTGCCCAACGGCAACACATTTATCACCAACGGTGCGGTTGGCCAGTTCCAGGAAGTGACCCCGGACCATGAAATTGTATGGGAGTACATCAGCCCCTATTACACTAAAAAAGGAAATTACAACCTGGTCTACCGTGCCTATCGGGTTCCCTATGACTATGTCCCTCAACTGGGAAAACAAACTGAAAAAGCGGTAATTCCACCGGATCGCAAAACCTTTCGGATAAAAGCCCAGGGGTGATCCGTTTTACCATGTAAATAAGGCCCCCATGGGGTCCAAATGCAGATGCCCGTTGTTATCAGATGCCGGGCATCTGCCCAAACCAAACGGAGATCGTTGAAATGAAAAAAAATATTAAAGCTATGGTACTCATATTGTTCCTGGGACTTTCTTTTTTTGCCGGCAATGTCCTGGCAGAAGACGAAATTGTCAGCCTGAACAAAGCCTCCCTGGAACAGATTCAGACACTTTTTGAAGAGCTGGACCTTCCGGCGGAACTGGCCCAGGCCCTGGTGACCTATCGCAAGGCCAATGGAGATTTTAAGACCGCCGAACAGGTGGTCAATGTTCCGGGCATGACCCAGGATTTTATTGAAGAGCTCAACCCCCAGGACATGGACGGGGACATTGTCTATGACCCAGATGCGGAACCAGCACTGGCGCCGTCCAAGTGCTGATGTAAGGTGTATGGTTGAACCTCGCTTTGCAAATTTTTAACACGATTCAATTGAACTTGATTTAAGGAGATTAAAATGAAAACAACAATGATTAAAAAATATCTATGCGCAACACTGGTCCTGGTTGCAGCCCTGGCAGTTACCTGCTTTCAGCAGCCTGCTTTTGCCGGCACGGACGATGACTTCATCAGTTTTAATACCGCCCCGGCGTCTGACTTCATGAAAATCCAGATCGTAGAAGTCCCGGAAGCAGTTGCCAAGGGGATTGTGAGCTATCGGGAGGCCAATGGTCCCTATAAGGTTGCCGAAGATCTGAAAAAAGTGCCCGGCATGACCGATGAGCTTTACAAAATGCTGGATCCCTTTGATGAAGAAGGGGATATTGTTTTTGAAAAAGCTGGTGAGCCCGGCATGAATGCCTACTAACACTCTGGATTAATCTGATATGATTTTGTTTGACAATAACAACGCATCATTAAGCCCTTGGAGAAAAGGAACAAAATGAAACGAAATTTGATAGTTTGTGCGGGATTGATATTCATGCTCACCTGTCTGTCACCTGTTTATGGGTATGAATCCTTGACCGGTCCCACAGGCGTCCTGGCCTATGACCAGGAAAAAGCCTATGACGGGTATACCCTGTTCAGTCCCATGATCGGGTGCAAGACCACCTACCTTATCGATATGGAAGGCAATGTGGCCCATACCTGGGAAAGCCAGTATACCCCCGGGCTTTATTCCGAACTTCTTCCCAACGGCCACCTGCTACGCGCTGGCGTCATTCCCCAGCCAAGAGGGGAAAAATTTTGTGCAATAGGGGGTGTCGGCGGTATCATTGAAGAGTTTGACTGGGATGGAAACCTGGTCTGGTCCTACAAATTGTTTGAAACCGGCAAGGAGATCCAACATCATACCTTTGCCCGCATGCCCAACGGCAACACCCTGATCCTGGCCTGGGAAGCCAAGACCAAACAGGAAGCCATAAACAAGGGCCGTGATCCAAAAACAATCCCTTCAAAACCGGTCCGGTATAAAAAAGTCATGCATGATGATTTCTGGGTGGACTTTATTCGCGAAGTGGATATGAATGGTAAAACCGTATGGGAATATCATATGTGGGATCATATTGGTACCGGACCGGACCAGTTTGACATCAATTACCATTTGCCTGCTCATGTGGGCCATGGCATCCTGTATCCCGACCTGGACTGGAGCCATTGCAATACGGTAAATTATATCCCCGAGACAGATACCATTGTTTTAAATTCCCGGAATTTTTCCGAATTTTTCTTTATTGATCACAAGACCGGTAAGATGACCTACCGCTGGGGCAACCCTTCCACCCATGGTCAGGGACAACGACCCGGATGGTACGACAATGGCGATCAGAAGGTTTTTGGGTCTCATTGTGCCACCCCCATTGCCAACGGCAATGTGTTGGTGTTTGACAATGGGTCTGAACGCCCTGAAGGCAATCGATCCGCCGCTGTGGAAGTGGATCCAAAAACCAGTGAAATTGTCTGGGAATATCATTCAAAACATCCCAACGGGTTCTACTCCTATCGCCAGGGGTCTGTACAGAGACTTGCCAATGGCAATACCTTTATCACCTCTACCCATGGCGGACACATGATCGAAGTTACCAAGGAAAAACAAGTGGTCTGGGAATATGTCAGCCCGATTTTTAAAAACAAGGCCAAGTGTGTGGTAGGTGAAGCCGATGCATTCCCGGAAAAATTTCATCTAAACAGCATGTTTAATATGGTCCACAGGGCATACCGTTATGGAAAAGACTACTCAGGATTAAACGGCAAAGACCTGACACCTAAAGCGCCCCTGGGTGGATGTCAGCAATTTTACAAAGTGTATAAATAACCGGCCCCTTTTAGCCTGAATATGGCTGAAAGGCGTTCCTATAAATCGGTATTTCTGAATTGAATAATTCTGATACTTGATCAGTTCAGGGATGCACACGGATGGCAGTGACCCTCACCCCAAATTAGGGGTGAGGGTCACTGCCATTTTTATTTGAATGATATAAAAAGCCTTGACTTTAGTTTGATATCCAACTATAATTTGTCCCATGAAATCCTCCAATAAAATTATCGGCCTTGTTTCCACCATCCGTGACAAGGCCAACCAGCAGATCCTTTATCAATTGAGGTCCCATGGGATCCTTGATGTGGTGCCAGCCCACGGCGGCATCTTTGTAACCTTGTTTCGAAATGGGGAAATGACCATGGGACAGATGGCCCAGGCCATTGACCGGGACAAATCCACGGTCACCACCCTGGTGAATAAACTTGAGGGCCTGTCCTATCTTAAAAAACGCAAAGACGACTCTGACGGGCGGGTTACCCTGATTCGGTTGACAGAAAAAGGACAGCGCTTGGAACCTGTTTTCAAGGAGGTCTCAGCCCATTTGCTTGGCAAGGTGTATGCGGGTTTCACAGACCTTGAACAAGGGATTCTCATCACGTTACTGGATAGAATTAAAACCAATTTATAGTTTTTTTTGATTATTTAGTTGGACATAAAACTTTTTTTTTACAAGGAACATCTACCATGCAGCAGAAGACTTCACCCCATTTTATTTTACCCATGCTGGCCTTTGTGCTGGCCCTTTCGTTCACCTCAGTGGCCATGGCCAAGGATAGTCCGGCCACCCTTAAACTTAAGGCCCGCACCCATGAGCTCAGGGAAGATATCATTCCCATCACCGACAAGATCTACACCTCTGTGGGGCACTCGGTCTCCACGGTTTCGATGATAGAAGGAGATACAGCCCTGATCATCATTGACACCGGATTTGCACCCGCCCACGCCCGGAAAATCATGGCCGAGTTCCGCAAGATCAGTGACAAGCCGGTTGGGGCCATTATTTTAACCCATTCCCATGCGGATCATGTCCGGGGCGCTTCGGTTTTCCTGGCAGAAGGTCAGGATATTCAGGTCTGGGGCCGCAGCAATTTTAATTCCGAGAATAGCCGTCTCAAAGCCGTGCTCAAGGCGGCAAATATGCGTGGGGCCCGCCAGGGGGGATTTGCACTGCCCCCGGAAAAACGCATCAACAACGGCATCGCGCCTGCCATGTATCCCTTTGGCAAGCCGGGTGAAAAAAAGCAAAAGGGCGCTTTCCTCATGCCGGACCAGGTGAAACCCAATCACAGCTTTGATGAAGATCGGATCGCCATTGCGCTTTTCGGTGTAAAAATGGAGCTGGTGGCAGCCCCGGGAGAAACCTCAGACGCGCTTTATGTCTGGCTGCCTGAACGAAAGGTCCTTTTCTCCGGGGATAATTATTATGCATCCTTCCCCAACCTGTATGCCATCCGAGGCTCTGGCTATCGGGATGTCAAACTGTGGGCCCATAGTGTGGATGAGATGAGCAAAGAGGGAGCTTCATACCTGGTTCCCGGTCACACCCGTCCCGTTTTCGGCAAAGAAAAAGTGGCCCAGACCCTGGGCGATTATCGGGATGCCATTGAATTTGTCTATGACAAGACCATTGAGGGTATGAACAAGGGCATGACCCCCCGCCAGTTGATTGAGTATGTTAAACTGCCTCCGGAACTGGCCCAAAAGGATTACCTGGGTGAATATTATGGTAACGTGGCCTGGTCGGTGCGCTCGATTTTTTCCGGTCACCTGGGCTGGTTTGACGGCAATGCCGTTAACCTGGCTCCCATGACATTAAAAGAGGAAGCAACCAGAATGGCAGCGCTTTCCGGTGGCCCGGTTGCGCTTTTGAAAAAAGCAGAAACAGCGCTGACCAATGGGGATGCCAAATGGGCAGCCCAACTGGCGGATTATTTGTTGAATCTTAACCCCAAAGATACCCGGGCCATGGGGATCAAGGCCGATGCCCTGGACACGATTGCAGAGACGGTGATGAGTGCCACCGGTCGTAACTATATTTTCACTTCAGCCCAGGAATTGCGGCACAACGCCCAGGGGCTTACAAAATAAGGAGATAAAACCATGAAAAAAACAGCAATATGCATTATGGCGACACTGGTACTGATGGTTCTGGGACAGGTGGGGTTTACCGCTGAAAACATGACCCTTCAGGCAAAACAGGACATGGAGGTGGCCAATAAAAAAGCGGCCACGACATTTTTTCAACTCATCGTGGGCGATCGGGACTACGAGGCTGCCAGAACCTATGTGGCCGAGTATATTCAGCATGATCCCGATTTGTCCGGTGACGGATTCGACACCCTGATCCACTACCTGGAAACCGATCCAAAATTCAAGGACCGGCCCAAACACACGGTGAAATTTTATAATATTATCGCCGACAAGGACCTGGTCTATTTCCAGATTCGAAAGGAGCTGAAAGCCAAAGATGACGGCTCGCCCATGCGGATACTGGTCCAGCATTCATTTCGGTTCAACTCGGCCGGCAAAATTGCCGAACATTTCGGCACCGCAACCCCTGTCAAGCTCAAAAACAGCAAAAATACGCATCCTTTGTGGTAGATGCCCAAAGGTCCTGCCCGGCGATGATATCCCCGGGCAGACCCTTTGGCTTCCCATGGGACTGAAGATTATAAAGCAAAAGGAAGATTATAATGATGAATATTTCCGACATTTATCACAAATTTGATCAAATTGGCTGCCTCACCTTTGCCACCATTGACAAGAATATCCCTCAAACAAGAATTGCCCACCTGTTTGCCCAGGATGAAGAGGGATTGTATTTTAGAACCATGATCACCAAAGCGTTTTACAAACAGCTGCAAGATACGAAAAAGGTTTCCATCTGCGGCATGTATCCTAAAACCATGGTCAGCCACAATGATGAGGGCATGCCCTATTTTCCCCCGGGATATACCATCCGTGCCACCGGTGACATCAAGGAAATTTCACTGGAAGAACTTAAAACCAAAGCCCAGAAAAATGACATGTTTGCGCTGGGGGTAAAGGACATTGAAAAGTACCCGGCCATGACCACCTTTTGCCTTTATCGGGCCTGGGGAGAGGTGTATGATTTTGATTTTGAAATGGAACACCGACCCCATAAATTATTGCGCACAGGCTTTGCCTTTGGCGGTTCCGCCATCCCGTTCAGCGGTGTTCGCATCACCGATGACTGCATCGCCTGCGGGGAATGCCAGGAAGGGTGTTCCTTTAAAGCCATTTATCAACAGGAAGATCGGTTTGTGATAGATCCTGAAAAATGTGATGTCTGCGGCGACTGCTACACGGTCTGCCCAACAGATGCCATTGAAATTGTGATCAATGAGTAAGGCTAAAGGCTTTCAACAGGAGGGATTCGCCCAATGGATGGAGAACAGATGAATCTGGATTATTTGCTGCAGGAATTGATGGAAATTAATGGGGTTGATTCAGGCCTGCCGACAAGATTGAATGAGAAAAAATATTTAATCAGATCCTTGATGAACATCACCCCGCCCCATGATTTAAGCCAGGAATATTATACAGCAGAAGCCGCGTATCTTCAAAATGAATTATCCCAAAAACACATTACCGGGATGGATGAGATTCATGAAAAAATCGGGCACAAGATTTTTCTCTGGCAAGGGGATATCACAACCTTACAAACAGATGCCATTACAAATGCCGCCAACAATGCCCTGCTCGGGTGTTTTCACCCCCATCATAATTGTATTGACAATGCTATTCACTCGGCCAGCGGTCTTGCATTAAGGAACGCCTGCCATGCAATTATGACAAAACAGGGGTCAAAGGAAGCCACCGGCGGGGCAAAGATCACCAGGGGATACAATCTGCCGTCAAAGTTTGTCATCCATACGGTGGGGCCCATTGTGGACGGCCCTTTAACCCAGGATCACAAAACGTCACTTAAAAACTGCTACCTGGCCTGTCTGTCTGCTGCCGGTAAACATGAGTCTATCCGTTCCATGGCCTTTTGTTCGATTTCAACAGGGGTGTTCAATTTTCCAAAAGAGCAGGCCGC
The DNA here is from genome assembly GCF_055382125.1 of Desulfoconvexum algidum. Taxonomy (NCBI): domain Bacteria; kingdom Pseudomonadati; phylum Thermodesulfobacteriota; class Desulfobacteria; order Desulfobacterales; family Desulfobacteraceae; genus Desulfoconvexum; species Desulfoconvexum algidum. The sequence continues at coordinate 5,290,916 of NZ_AP042394.1, forward strand.
AGCCATTGCATTGGAAACAATTACCCACTATATGAACCATACCCCCGATGCCCTTGACCGGGTGATTGTCAATGTGTTTAGTGAGGACGAATTAAATGTTTACAGAAAGGTATCTTCAGCAGATCAAAGCCGTTCGGGAAAAAATTGACCAATCCGATTATCTTCTCATCGGAGCCGGTGCCGGGCTGTCAGCGTCTGCCGGCCTGAGCTATACGGATCCAACATTTTTTCGCCAACATTACGAACCCTTTTTTAACAAGGGATATGAGAGTATTGATCATGCCAGGATGAATTTTTTCAAACTGGATAACCTTGTCCCACCGGAAAAATTTTGGGGGTTCTGGTGTCATCACATCAAGGCTATCTTTTATAAACCATCTCAATTGGCGGTTTATTCAGACCTGTATGATCTGGTAAAAAACAAAAACTACTTTGTCATTACCACAAATGTGGACGGGCAGTTTTTCAAGGGGGGATTTGACCCAAACAAAATTTTTTCCATGCAGGGAAGTTATGGCATGTTTCAATGTATCCGGCCGTGTAACCAGAAAATTTATCATAATAAATCCTATGTTGATGCCATGCTCCAGGGGTTTGATCCCGAGTCATTGTGTATCCGAAAAACCGATATCCCCAGATGTCCGGATTGCGGTGAACTGATGACGTATAATTTAAGAGCGGACAATTCCTTTGTTCAAGACCCCTATTTGTGGAACCAGGAGCACTACGTGGATTTCATAGACCAGGCAAAACAAAGCAAATTAGTTTTACTGGAACTTGGCGTCGGCCTTAACACGCCTGTTATTATCCGATACCCCTTTGAACGGATCACCGCCCATTGCCTGGATGCAACCTTAATTCGGATTAATTTGGAAAATTTAGCCGTTAACCGGAAGATAAAAGACAAGTCCATCACCATCAAATCCGATATTGGCGCAATTGTGAAAAAGGTGAAGGCATTGGGGGAAAATTAAGGTGGCAGTGATAGCCAAAGGGAGAACCCCTGCAGATGATGGGGGCCGGTCAAAAAACCGATTTGACCGGCCCCTGTTGGGAAGATTAACCTGAACAACCCAGCAGAAATGTCATACATGGCAGGGCTGTTCTTTTCTTCACCTGGGTATAAATGCTATTTCTTGGTACCCAGGGTTGAGCCGCTTTTAAAATCGCGGAAAAAGCGCGGACAGTCGTCTCCTGAAACATAGCCCTGGGGTATCAGTTCTTTGCCCGCCAGGCCTGGATAATCAGCACCATAACGGAATGCCCGGTGGAGCATGCCCCACATGGAATCGTCATGGTACTTGTAGGGCAAAGCCCCTTCATCATCATCTATGACGCATTTGGCCTTGCCGAAAACAAAGGGGTTCACAAATTCCCAGACGATCTTCTTGTCCGGGGTGACTTCAAAAACATGGCCGCCGTGGGTGGAACAGATGAGGGTGTTGCCGTTTGGCAAACGCTGAACACCGCCCTGGCGATGGGAATAGAAACTGTTAGAATGGTTGGTGTGGTATTCCCAGACAATTTTGTCGGTCTTGGGATCCATCTCCACTGCACGGGAATGACGTGTTTCCGGCGCTTCGGAGCCGTTATCAAACATGAGAATATTGCCATTCTCCAGGGGGGTGACACAATGCTGGCCCCAGATGATCTGATCCCCGTTGTCGTACCAGCTTGGCTTTTTTGCCTTGGGGTCGTAAGCGCTGGGGTTGCCCCAGCGGTATTCGATGTCACCGGTCTTGTGGTTGATAAAGTAGAATTCAGACAAATTGCGGGAGTTCATAACGATAGTATCGGTTTCGGGGATGTAGTTGACCGTATTAAAGTGGGACCAGTCAAAGTTTGAATAGAGTCCACCAACCGGTTTCGGAAGGACATAGTTGAAATCCAGTTTTTTGGGTCCCGTGCCCATATGATCAGATACGTGCCATTCCCATACAGTCTTACCGTTGACGTCCACTTCGCGTACAAAATCGTTCCAAAAGCCGTCATGGCTGGCCCCTTGATAAATCACGGGCTCGGAGGGGATGGTCTTGGGATCACGGCCCTTCTTGATGGCCTCTTCCTTGGTCATGTATTCCCAGCCCAGAAGCAGGGTGTTGCCATTGGGCATACGATGAAAGGTATGGTGCTGTATTTCCTTGTAGGGCTCTGCCATCTTGTATTCCCACACAACCTTGCCGTTCCAGTCTATTTCCTGAACAATGCCGCCGAATCCGCCGAGGCCAACATAATTTTTAAAGTCTTTTTTGTGGAGTCTTTTGCCGGTTTTGGCTTCGATCAGTTTCTTTTGGTCAACCCGTCCGCCCCGAAGCAGGTTCCCGTTGGGCAGCAGTTCCGCATAAAGCCCCGGCGTGGAATCGCATTTCCAGGTGTGGACAATGTTGCCTTCCATATCCATGAGATAGGTCGTCTTGCTGCCGATCTGGGGTGAAAACAGGGTGTATCCCTCAAAGGCTTTTCCCTTGTCATATTTCAAAACGCCGGTGGGTCCTGTGGTGGCCTCGTAGGCCTGGGCCGTTCCTGCAATCCAGAAAAGACAGGCTGCAGCAGTTAAGCAGGTGATTATTTTTTTTAATGGTTTCATGTGATGCTGTTCCTAATGTTAAGGGTTATGGGTTTAATGGTTTAATCCGTTTTTTTTTGAAATCATACCAATTATTGCAAAATATGAACCAGATTTGGTGCCGTCCCAGGGAATAGTTTGTAACTACCTTAACTGAAAGAGTGTTTTTAAATTCGGTTGAAAAATATCAGAATAGGGAAAGTCGATTTTTTTTTGGGGGAGGGGTATCTGCCTTGGAAATGAGCGGGGTTCCGCACAGGCGGTTTCCCAGGTGTGCGAAGGACTGCACATCGGGAGCGGCTACACCCAGCTATTTCAGTCTCGTTTGAACCAGAACCGCCAGGCCAATGTGGGACAAGACGATCAACACCAGACCCAGGCGCGAAAAAACTGCGCAATTTTCAGATAACGCCCAAACAGGGTATTCCACTTTTGTGTGGTTTCGAGCAATCCTGTAAATTGGGCCATGGAAATGGTCACCGGCGTGCCGCTGCTGCCCAAATAATCGGTGACCACCCGTCCGTTAAACAGATGTGCGGTTTGCTAGTGTATATGCAGGACACCTGTCTGGCAGCTATCACAACTGGAACTATTTGGGCAGGATCGATATCAATTTACTTTAAAATCCTGGAAGGGAAAAATTAAATACACCTTTCACCTTTTCGCATTTTATGTTAAAATTTTTTGTTAGAGATCAGTATTTAATTCAAGCACTTATTATTGATTATAAATTGAATTGAAATCACCACCCACCTTTGACCCGACTTCATTTTCTGCAATCTCACCATTAAAAACGGCATTAACTATCGCCTGGGCTTTGTTATGAATTAAACTTTTTTTTGCTGGGATTTTTGTTTACACATCGAGGCAAATTTTATGATTTTTAATCTCATTTTTTATTTTTCTCTTTCCATCTGCATCGTCGGGACCTGCTATAAAGCGGTTGCCTGGACAAGGAAAACGGTCGGCTATGAAAGGGGCCTTGCGTCTTCCCATCGTTTTTCAACTCTTTTCAAGGGCATGCTCTTAACTGTTTTCAGCCTAAAAATCTTTTCCCTTGTCCCAGTATTTTTCATTGATGTTCTTTTCCAGGGACGCATTTTGAAAACCAGTTTGCTTCGCTGGTTAATGCATTTTCTTATTTTTGTGGGATTTCTGGCCCTTGTGTTCATGCATGCCCTGGATACGGTTTTCAGTGAAAATCTGTTTTCCTATTATTATTCCACGATGAACCCGTTTTTTTTCTTGCGAAATCTGTTTGGCCTGATGGTGCTTGCAGGTGTCGGCATTGCCGTTTACAGAAGATATATTCTCAGGCCTGCCAGGCTAAAGAACGCCATGGCAGATCTTTTTGCTATCCTCATGCTTCTATCCATAATTTTGTCGGGAATTTTATTGGAGGGTATGAAAATGGCGTCTGTTTCAGAATTTACTGCCATGGTTGAAGCGTATGCAGGCCTTGATTATGAAGACACTCTGGCCCTTGAAGCGTATTGGGTCAAAGAATTCGCCCTTGTTTCCTCCAGAATGGATTCACCCGTTGAAAAACAGATGCTTGATCTGGGTTTGGAACTGCATAAAACCAATTGCATGGACTGCCACAGCCCCAATAAATCCGCTTTTATGGGATATGCTACGGCAAGGCTCATCTCCCCCTTTGCCATCTTCCTGGATGAGATCCAGGGGGTTCGCATTTTTTATTATGTCCATATCCTGGCCTGTTTTATAGGCCTGGCCCTGGTACCGTTCAGTAAAATGTTTCATATTGTTGCCACCCCCATCAGCCTTCTGAGCAATGGGGCCCAGACAAAAGATTTTTTGGAAGACGAAACCTGTTTGACAAAACAGGCCATGGAGCTGGATGCCTGCACCCATTGCTGTACATGCAATTTTAATTGTTCCGCAGGAATGATATATGAATCCATTAAAAATGACTATATCCTGCCATCGGAAAAAATGCAGGCGCTTAAAAAGGCGGCATCAAAAGACCCTTTGAATACTCACGAAGTCACATCGCTTTTCCAGGGGGTATACCTGTGCACCAATTGTGACCGGTGCACCGTGGTCTGCCCTTCCGGGATCAACATGAAATCATTATGGCTCAGTGTCAGGGAAAATTTTATCCAACAAAACCTGGACACGCCTGTCATGCTTTCCACATTTTCCTTTGTCCGGGGGCTAAATCCCATGAATATCGAAGAAAAAGCCTATGCGCCTCCCCTGGCAGAGGTGTTTGCTAAAACCGTATCAATACTTGATAAGACCCCGCCGGTAACAATTGATACCCGAGATGGATCCAGTTTTACCATTGATCTTTCCTTGACAGAGAGTTTTTCCCTTTGCTTTGGATGCCAGAATTGTTCCACCATCTGCCCTGTGGTGACAAGCTTTCAAGCCCCGGCAGAAGACCTCACCCTTCTGCCCCATCAGATTATGTACTGCCTGGGATTGGGGCTTGTGGACATGGCAGAGGGGGCTGCCATGATTTGGAACTGTCTGACCTGCTACCAGTGCCAGGAGCACTGTCCGCAAAATGTGGCGGTCTGTGATATTTTGTTCCAATTAAAAAACAACGCATTTCTCGGGGATAAAACGGTATGAACTATACGCTTTTTATAGGGTGTAATATCCCGGCACGGGTACCGCAATACCATGATGCGGCAAAGGCTGTCTGCGCAAACCTTGATATCGGTCTGACAGCCCTAAAGGGATTCATGTGCTGCGGGTATCCCATGCGTAATATTGATGAATTCACTTTTTTATTGTCTGCCGCAAGAAATCTGGCCCTTGCCGAACAGCGAGAAGAAACGCTCCTGGTGCTGTGTAAATGCTGCTACGGCAGCCTTAAAATGGCGGATTTTCGTTTAAAACAAAATAAAGCGGTTCTTGAAAAGATTAATCGGGTATTGGCAAAAGAGCGCCTGGTTTTTAAAGGTAGGCTAACCATCAAACATTTTTTGTCCGTACTTTACACGGATGTCGGGATTGCAAATATAAAAACCCGAATAAAAGTGAAATACAAAGACCTCAAAATTGCTGCAAGCGTTGGATGCCATGCCCTTCGACCTGCCAGCGTCACCCGGTTCGATACCCCGGCATCCCCCACACTTTTTGATGATCTGGTTAAACTGACCGGCGCCCAAAGCGTTGACTGGTCAAAAAAATCAGACTGCTGTGGTGCGCCCCTGCTTGGTATCAATGATGATCTATCAAAACGTATCATGGAAAAAAAGTTGGCCAGTGCCAGACAGGCCGGGGCCCACTTTATCGCCATTGCCTGTCCCTATTCATTTTTGCAATTTGATACATTTCAGTCCCGAGTGGCAAAGCAGGATGCCAATTTTCAAACCCTGGGGCCGGTTTTATATCCTCAACTTCTGGGATTGGCCATGGGCATTGATTCAACTACCCTGGGACTTGCGAATAACCAGATTAGTATTTTATCATTGGAATCGTATTTATCTTCAGCCGATTAATGCAAAAAAGATATTTTTAGGAGATCTTACATGTTTGAGAACAACCGAGGTTCGGTACTTGTCATTGGCGGTGGGATCAGCGGAATGCAGGCAGCCATTGATGTGGCAAATTCCGGTTTCTATGTATATCTTGTGGATTCTTCTCCCTCCATTGGCGGCATGATGTCCAAGCTGAACAAGACCTTTCCAACCAATGACTGCGCCATGTGAATTATCTCTCCCAAGCTGGTCGAGGTCGGCCGGAACATTAATATTGAACTGCTCACCTTATCTGAAATATCCCAATTGGAAGGCTGTGCCGGTGATTTCATTGCCACGCTTATCGGATATCCAAGACGGGTATCCCTGGAAAAATGCATTGCCTGCGGTCTTTGTGCTGAAAAATGTCCCAAAAAGGTAGCCAATGACTATGATGAAGGATTGAGCAGGCGCAAGGCCATCTATATTGACTATCCCCAGGCTGTCCCTTTGAAATACTGTATTGATCCGGAACACTGCATTTACATACAGAAAAAACGATGCAAACTCTGTGAAAAAATATGTCCCACCCAGGCCATTGATTTTGCAGAAGCGCCCAGCCGGAAAAAGCTTCATATCGGGGCTGTCGTCCTGGCCCTAGGAAGCCAGGCCTATGATCCGGGACAATGGGATATCTATGGATATAATAAATCAAAAAATATTATCACAAGCCTCGAATTTGAAAGAGTGCTGTCCGCATCCGGACCCTATGAAGGCCACCTGGTTCGACCCCTTGATAAAAAACCGCCCAAAAAAATTGCATGGCTCCAGTGTATTGGTTCCAGGGATGAGCATATAGGGGCCCATGGGTATTGTTCCGGGATCTGCTGTACCACGTCCATAAAAGGGGCCATTCTGGCAAAAGATCACATTAAAACCCTTGATGCGGCCATATTCTACATTGACATACGCACCCAGGGAAAAGATCTGGAGCGGTATTATAATCATGCCAGAAACGATCTTAAGGTCAGGTTTATCAAATCCAGAATCACCACCATTGAACCGCTCAATGCCCATGGGAACCACACCCTTTGTTATATTGATGATTTTGGGCAAAAAATAGAGGAAGAGTTTGACATGGTGGTCCTGTCCGTGGGGTTAACCATACCGGAAAAATCAAAATCCTTGGCCCGTGTTCTCGGCATTGAAATCGATGATTATGGATTTGCGCAAACCACAAGCTTTGAACCTGTGGAAACTTCAAGGCCGGGGGTTTATGTCTGCGGTGCCTTTCACAGTCCTAAAGCCATTCCAATGGCTGTTACAGATGCCAGTGCAGCCGCGGGTAAGGCCGGCAGCCTGCTGGCGGAATCAAGGTGGACACAGACAAAAATCCATGGGCATGTTCCGGAAACAGATATCCGGGGAGAGCCTCCGAGAATTGGTGTCTTTGTCTGCTGCTGTGGAACCAATATTGCGGCCTATGTCGATGTGGCGGCTGTGGTGGCCTATGCAAAAACATTGCCCCATGTCGTGTTTTGTCGGCAGAATCTGTTTTCCTGTTCCCAAGACACCCAGGACGAGATGGCACAGATCATCAAGGCTCAGAAACTCAACCGGGTGGTGGTGGCCGCCTGTACGCCAAAAACCCATGAATCCCTTTTTCAACAAACCATTACCAAGGCCGGGTTGAATAAATATTTATTTGAGATGGCCAATATTCGGAATCAGTGTTCCTGGGTCCATCAGTCTGATCGGAAACTTGCCACAACCAAGGCAAAAGACCTGGTAAAAATGGCTGCGGCAAAAGCAATGCTCGACAAACCCCTTGCGGAACCGGAAATGATCGTCAACCAGCAGGCGCTGGTTATCGGCGGTGGTATTGCAGGACTGGAGGCTGCAAAAATTTTGTCCCATCAGGGATATGTGACCTATGTTATTGAAAAATCCAGTCAATTGGGAGGACATGCCAAAAAACTTTACAAAACCTGGAAAGGCGAGTTTGTTAGCGATTATTTTGCCCGGCTCATGGATGATATCACCGACGAAACACAGCTTTTGTTCTGGTTGAATGTTGAAATTCTGGAAGTGGAAGGTTCCATTGGCAATTTCAGGACCATTATCCGTTCCAACGGCCGGAAAATAATCCTTCACCATGGCGTTGTCATTATCGCATGTGGTGCATCCCAATATGTTCCCACCGAATATCTCTATGGAGAAAGTGACCGTGTCATGACCAGCCTTGACCTGGAACAGGCCTTTAAAAAAAACACAGGCTTTGAATCTTATAAAGCCGTCGCCTTTGTTCAATGCGTGGGATCACGCAATAAACAACGTCCCTATTGTTCAAAGGTTTGCTGTACCCAGTCCATTAAAAATGCTGTTTTGCTCAAGCAGATGGACCCCAAAAAACAAATTTATATCCTTTATCGGGATATCAGGGCCTATGGACTGCAGGAGGACCTTTACCGGGTTGCCAGGAAAATGGGAATTCATTTTATCCGGTACAATCATGACAGCGGTCTTCATGTGTCCCAAAACAATGCGTTAATCACCCTTGAATTCACCGATAGGGTACTTCAACGGAAAATGGTCATTGGGGTCGATCTTCTGGTGCTTGCCCCGGCCATCATTTCCCCGGAGAAGAACCCTGTGGCGAAATTATTCAAAGTCTCGCAAAATGAAGATCATTTTTTTGCAGAGGCCCATGTTAAACTGCGGCCCAACGATTTCGCCACGGACGGCATGTTTTTATGCGGTCTGGCCCAGGAGCCCAAGACCATTGATGAATCCATAGCCCAGGCCCAGGCAGCCGCGGCAAGGGCTGTGACGGTGCTGTCACAAAAATCGGTATTTTTGCAAGGCACAGTGGCCTATGTCAATCCGGTTTTTTGCAGCCGGTGCGGCACCTGCGTTTCCATCTGCCCCTATTTAGCGCCCATGTTTCATCTTAAAACCAAAAAAGCCTGGATTCAAGAGACCCTGTGCAAGGGGTGCGGGCTTTGTGTCACATCCTGCCGGTCCGGCGCAATAAACCTGAATGGGTTTGAAACGTTTCAAATCATGAATATGATTAAAGCCATTGTTTAAAAAAGCCATTCAAGCTTGCTCTGATCATTTTTTAGACCTGGTCAGGGGTTAATATTCCCATCTTTTTATGTAGGCTTTTTTTTCTTGGCTGTTAAACCCGCTGGCCTTGCAAAATTTTTCAACCTTTGTATTCAGATGACCGGTCATGAACATGGCTTTATAGCAACTGCGTTTTTTTGCATATTCCGTGGCATGGAGAAGATTGGCCTTTCCATATCCTTCTCTGCGATATTGTCTGTGGGTGGCGATGTTCTCAATCAGGGCATAGGGATGACACCCCCGGGTCAAATTGGGGACGATGGTAATGGAGCAGGAGGCCATGAGCAGGCCTTTATCAAACACCCCCAAAACAGCAAAGTTTTCACTGGTCTGAATCGTGTTCCATATCCGGTCAACAACACTCTGATCTGCCGGAGGATCATCTTTTACATCATAAAGATGCAGTTGATAAAATTCAAGCAATTGGTCCAGTTCATCTTTTTTTATTTCACGTGCTTCCATAATCCCTTTCCCCTTTCTTAATAGAGTTTAAAAAAAGTATTTGAACAACGCGTATTCAAGATTGGAATCGTTAATATGATATCTATACCAGACTTAATAATCAATAATTTTATTTTGTTTATTGAGACCAGGTAATTGTTATTTCTTGACCTGGTATCCCGGCTTTGCTAAACTTATCTTGTGCCAGGAAATGGAGCCGCATATATTCCAAGCCAATATATAGGAAGCTTTATAATTCATATGGTTACTCAATTAAAATATCAAAACATCCTGCTGTGTACTGATTATTCCAAAGATGCTGAGGCGGCTTTTGTTCATGCCTTTGATCAGGCCAATAAGTATGGTGCCAAGCTTCATATCATGAATGTGATCCCTTCGGTCAATCCCTGCGGGTTGAATATGTTTAAAAAATCCATGTCTAAATCAGAGGCCAAAAAAAAATCTGACAAAATTGATGAGGGTTACATGCTCCAGGAACTCGGGGCATTAAAAAAGGTTTACCATGATCGACTCAGGTCTGGCATTGATCATGAATTTATCGTCAGGGTAGGGTCTCCAGATGTTGAAATTATTACCTATTCTGGAAAAAATAATATTGATATGATCATCCTCGGAACCATTGGACACCATGAAAACAAACGCCGAACCCATGTCCGGACGGCTGAAAATGTATCAAAGTATGCCAATTGCCAGGTCATCACCATTGGAAGCCCAAAGCAATGAAAAGGATCTTTTACCCTAGGCCGGGATTCAATTTCAAGGATATGATATGAGCGATTCAAATAATTCTGACTTAATGGACTTAACATTCAAAAGCATTATTGATGCACTGCCCTGTTATCTCATGATTCAGGACCCTCAATTTCATATCCTGTTTGCCAATCATAAATTAAAAAGCGATTTTGGTGATGACATTATCAATGTTCCCTGTTATTCGGTCCTGAAAGGTTCGCGCAATCAATGCACTGTGTGTCCGGTCCGGGAAACATTTAAAGATAAAAAAGTGCATATCAGTGAAGAGACCATTTATTTGTCAGACGGAACCATCATTGAAATGATCGCCTATTCAGCCCCTTTATTTGATGCAGTGGGGAATGTAAAAGCATGTATCAAACTTCTGGTCAACGTGGGAACGATAAAGGATGTTCAAAGGGAACTTGTGACCCTTGGCCAGTCCATTGCCCTGCTTTCCCATGATATCAAGAACATTCTTGAAGGCCTCCAGGGGGGGAGTTATGTGGTTGAAGAGGGCTTTAAGGACAAGGATACCAAACTTTTGGGCAGGGGGTGGGATATTGTTAAAAAAAATATCACAGAGATTACCGGGATTACCCAGAATATTCTCTATTCTGCCAAGGAAAGAAAACCCAGGATAAAGATTAGCTCGCCTGTGGATGTGGCGCGTCAGACATGCCAGTTGTTTGCGGAAAAAGCATCTTTCATGGGCATTCAGCTTTTGTCACAGTTCAATCCCAAAGTACCCAAGATGAAACTGGATCCAACGGGTATTTCTCGGATGCTGGGAAATCTCATTTGGAATGCATTGCAGGCCTGTCAAAAAGACACTGAAAAGAACAATCATGTGGTATATGTCCGTGTGGATTTTTATGATAACCGCCACCTCATGTATGTTGTTCAAGACGATGCCAGCGGCATGGATAGGAAAACCCGAAAAAACCTGTTCAAAGAATTTTTCTCTTCAAAGGGTGATTCCGGAACCGGTCTCGGGTTGATGGTTGTGGAAAGAATTGTCCAGAGCCATCAGGGCAAAATTGAGGTGCTGACAAAGCCGGGCAAAGGCAGTTTGTTCAGAATCATTTTCAAACTGGACGATAAGAAGTTGGATTTAGAATAAGACAATTAAATAAGATAATTAAATAAGATAAAGGGCTTAATGAATAATATAAGGTTTTGGTGTCACTATCGTATCAAATTGAACTGAAAAGGGGGAAAAGTATGGTTGAAAAAGTTTCAAAAATAGTAATTGTTGACGATAATACAGATTATTTATTCACCATGAAGACATTTTTATCCCGAAATGGTTTTGAAGTTGAAACAGCTCCCGACGGTCAGACCGGAATTGAGTTGATCAAAAAAGAACGCCCAAATCTTGTTATGCTGGATGTCATGATGGAAACCACCTTTTCCGGATTTGAAGTCTGTCGCCAGATCCGAAATGATCCTGAACTGAAAAATACACCCATTATCGGTATTACCGGGATGGAAGATGAGCTGGGATTGAAATTCGATAAATACGATGATGCTGAATATTTCAGCCCGGATGTATTTTTTGACAAGCCGGTCGATAAGGATGCATTATTGGAAAAAATCAAGGAATTGATTTCTTGAAGCGAAAAATTATATCGCTATTTTGAGGCGTCGTTTAGAATCGTATTTATCCGTTTTTGATTGGATGTGATAAATTTGACGGTAAACTCAATCTCCTGTTTCATGTGGGGCCTGAGGATTACTTCGTCAACGATTTCTGTTTGACGGTTAAAATATGAGATTATTTTCATCAGTTCCGGGTCATCCTGTGGAACGCTTCCCATGAACCTTTCTGTGAATGTCACTTCCTTTTTCAGGGTGTCCAGTATATCCCATCTGATATCGATCTCATTGTCTGGGTTTTCCATGGCATGAACCACATATTTTCCCAAAGAGATCAGTTCCTTCAAGGTTATATCCTGCTGGTTGCTATTTTTTTTCGCCATGTTTTTCCTTTCGATATTACACTTTTTAAGCGTATAATTTACTTTAAAAATTTAAAAAAAACAATATCGCGTGTAAATCCGTGTGCAAATACTGCCCTTTTTCAATGACTTCCTTGCCCATGCGAAGGGCAAGGGGGGTTTAAATTAGAACTGCAGTGCCGCCAGGAAAAATTTGGAACGAAATAATGCCGTGTAAAGCCTAACTTCCTTCCGGCCCAGCATTCAGTCTTTATCCGGTTTTTTTTGGGAAAGCATGCCTCGAAAACTGTGCTCCATAAAATTGTAATATTGGATTCCAAACTCTAACGTATTCATCTTCCACGGCTCTATCTTATGAGATACTTCACCGGAAAGAATTTTAAAATTGATCGAGCAGTTTGATAATATTTTTCCCATTTGAATTTTTGATCCGAGGCTTAAAAGCTTGACATTCACCGAAGAGATAGCCCTGCTAAACAGTCTTCACCATATTCAAAGAGGACCACTCCCCCCTTGAAATTATCGACCAAAGATTTTTCTTCGGGAAAAGACGTCTGTTTATTTCCTTATATCCAAGCCCCTCTTTTTCCAATTCTCTCACCTCGCCCTGAAGCTTCACAAAGTAATCGAGTTTAGATTTAAGCTTTTCTCTTCCATTTTTATGAACACCGGAATGACCGCAAAATATTGTGTCAAAATCAAGATTTAAAATTTTTTTAATAGAGTTTATGGCATCATTGATATTTTCATCTTTAAACGCAACAACCTGCCTGCGACTCACGTAAAGATCACCAGTAAAAAGCCACCCCATGGATTTTTCATGAAAGGCAACATGGTCTTTATGGTGCCCAGGAGCATCTATCACATCAAATTTATATTTCTCAGTTTCAATAAAGGCAGGCATAGGATCTGCTGCAAAGCCCTCCCTATCTCCCCAGACAAGTTTCCTGTAAAGGGGAAGTTTGGTTCCCATGGAAGCCTCGGTAATTGAATTATTATTAAGATATACGGGGATCTTCAAATTTTCTTTTATCCATGCTGCCGCACCTGTATGATCCTCGTGAACATGGGTAAGGGCTAGGCAGTTTATATTCTCTTTTTTTAAAAGAAATTTAGTCTTCTTTAAGATTGCTGCAGATCCGGTATCTATCAGAAGTCCGTCTGCTATGTAGAGATAAATACCTAGTTTATAAGGGAATATTCCAGATTTAGTATACGCGGCTATTAAATTGCAGTCAATTGTTTCGATTTTCATAAATACCCCCACACACAAATATTGACGCACAATAGTTGCGCATTCAAATAATGTCAACGATATATGAGGGTGTTTAATACTCCAAAAACAGCTCGCCGTATATAGTTTTAACCCATTCATTTTTAGCTGACGTCCCTTCTTATCTTTTAGTATTTGCTCTACAATTTGGGTGCGATTCTTTTGCAACATACTGAGAACAGTTTTCCATAGTCATAATTTTCCTCATTTTCTGTCAGGATTAGGTGATCACCCTAAGATGATCTCGTCTGTTCCTGTCTGAGACTTTTTAAATCATATTCATGTAAGATAGGATTCCGTGCGCCGTAACAAGGATAGATGCCATGACAAGAACAAATTTTATCTGGCTTTTCACGGAAGGCAGATCGTAGACCCAGAACAATACCTCGTAAAAAGGCAAATAGCCGATGATGAGCAACGGAATGTGTCAAGCTTGAGTTCTCAAACCCTGAAAACCATCCTGGAACAAGGGAATGCCGACTGGATATCCCAAGAAAGGATCCAGGCCGGCACTATTTTTCAGGGGTTTTGGCATTTTATTGCTTGTGGGTAACCGTCAGGGCCTGGATTCTCTGCCTTGCCGCCTGGACCACTTCACCATCCTGGTCCTTTTCGACCATGGACTGCAATAGGGTCACGTCTGTTGTTTTGTCGACAAATTTAATCCGAACCTGTGGATTGGAATGAACGTACTTGGGCACAAAAAAATCTGAAAATTTCATGACATCCTCCTTTATAAATTTAAATCAAAGGGGATCGGATATTTTTTCCAAATATTGCCTGATGAGTTCAATTGTCACGTCTCCCATTGTTCTGCCTTCTTTAACCGCAGTCACCTTGAATTCCCTGTGAAGATTTTCCGGCATCCTTAAGGTCAGCTGTTTTAATTTGAGTTTTTCATCCAGATTTTTCATTTTTTCACCTTTTAACCAGGGACCCTCGTAATCCTTTATAGATTTCATCCAATACCCCAATATTCCATATAAAGACATAATTATACCTATATGTCAAGACATAATTATGGATATCAGGCCATTGCAACTGATATCATGGTTCCAATATCCTTTAATAATACTTTTCTGACATTGTTCTTACTTTTTACAAACACATTTTGTATAATGATCATTGTTTCTGGTATTATGATGAAAATATTTTGAACTGGCTAATTTTGAACTGCTAATCTTGAACTGGTTGGGGGATAATAAAAAGTTTAAAAGATGAATGACTTGCAAAAAATTTTAGTTGTGGATGATGAACCGTCTATCTGCCATGGATGTAAACTTATTCTTTCAGAAAATGGATATGATGTTGATATATCATATTCAGGCCAGGAAGGACTGAATATGATATCAAACAATTCATTTGACCTGGTCCTTCTGGATATCAAGCTGCCGGATATGAACGGTATTCAAATACTAAAAGAGATTAATGAGAAAAAAAATGATGTCAGTATCATAATGATGACCGGGCATGGAACAGTTGAAAATGCGGTGGAAGCGATGAAAAATGGTGCCTTTGATTTCATTACAAAGCCCTTTGATGAAAAAAATCTCGTCCAATCCGTTCTTAAGGCATTGGAAAACAGACGCCTTATTCAAAAGAACCTGTCTTTAAAAAACCAACTCTATGACACATTCAGTTTTAATAATATTATTGGGGAAAACCCCCTGATAGTTGAGGTGTTTAAAAAGATAGAACGGGTGGCCCCTTTGGACAGCACGGTTTTGCTTGACGGAGAAAGCGGAACGGGGAAAGAATTGTTTGCAAATGCCATTCATACCCATAGCAAAAGAGCCGCCAACCGTTTCCTGGCCGTGGATTGCAATACTTTTTCCCCTTCGCTTATGGAAAGTGAGCTTTTCGGTCATGTTAAAGGTGCGTTTACCGGGGCAGATAAAACAATGCCGGGTATTTTTGAAATTGCTTCAAACGGCACTCTGTTTTTGGATGAGGTGACCAATCTGGATATGGAGGTGCAGGGCAAACTTCTAAGGGTGTTGGAAACAGGGGAATATAAAGCAGTTGGTGCAAGCCAGGAAAAAAGAACAAATGCCAGGATTATTGTCGCAACGAACATGGACATGCAGCAAATGGTGAAAGAAAAAAAATTCAGAGAGGACCTGTTTTACCGTTTAAATGTATTCCCCATACACATTCCCCCCCTAAGGGACAGAAAAAATGATATCCCCACCCTTGCATATTATTTCCTCAGGCGGTTCTGTCGTAAAACCGGGAAAAAGATATCAGGATTTTCAGATGATGCCCTTAAAATCCTTGTAAATTTTGACTGGCCGGGTAATGTAAGACAATTAAAAAACGTTATTGAACGGCTTGTGATCCTGTCCGATGGAAACCAATTAAACAAAAGAATTTTATATGACAATCTTGAAATCCGGCAAGATGACACCGCCGATGACATACCCGTTCCCAGAAATATTGATGAACTCAAGGCCGTAAAAAAAAGTTTCATTGAGAATCATTTCAACAAAATAGAGGCTGCTTTCTTAAAAAAAGCGCTTTCAAAATCCGACGGTAATATTACCAACGCCGCGAAATCGGTGGGAATGCAACGTTCTAACTTTTCAACCCTAATGAAAAAATACGAGATCACCTCGCCCGAGGCGTTAAAACAATAGACTGTCATATATTTTTATATATGACATATATTAAAATATACGGTCCCAGCGTTAGGCCCATCCCCTAAAAAAGGCCATACCTTCTTCATCCAGCATATATTTTTATATACGAAAACTCGATCAATCCTGCATTCTTAAAAATCATCGTGATTACAAATTTTAATATAAGACATTGATTTAACGAATAAAATGCCCACATTACCTCCTGTTTTATTTTTTTTTCACCCCCTGGCATACCCTATGCTATAGGTATTGGTAAGTTACAACAAAATAAAAAAGGAGACAGACATGATTGATTTAAAAGAAAGAGATAAAACAAAAGAAACCACTAAGCCGCATATATTGATTATGGAAGATGATTTAAATGTTGCAAAAGGGCTGAAAATGATTCTGGAAGAACAAGGATATGATGTTGAACTTCAGGGAACAGGGCTTGGCGCCATGGATGCCATTGGAAAATATGACTATGACCTTCTGATGGCAGATTTACACCTTCCGGATATTGACGGCATGCAGGTTGTAAAAAGGACAACGGAAACTAAGCCTGACACGGGTGTTATTGTTATGACCGGTTATGCCACCAGTAGCTTGGCCGTCGATGCGATGAAACTTGGGGCCCATGATTTTATTTCCAAGCCGTTTACCGAGGAACAGATCAAAACAGCCATCAAAGACGCCCTTGATTTTAACGCTTCCAAAATCAATCAGGAAAATTTACCCCTCCTTGATTCTCAAAACAATAAATCCATCGAAAAAAGAGAAGTATTGAACGTATTGAACCGGACATCAGAAGATGAAAGTTTCTGGCTTCACCTTATGGAAGAAGGAACTGCCGCACTAACAGAGTATACATTAACCTCCGAGGCTAAATCGGCCATTGCATCCGGTGACCTGCAATGGATAAATGAAAATGTCGGTGAACTGACACAAAAGCAGTTGATGTTCATTTACAAACGCCTCGAACGGGAAGCATGGTAAGACAAACAACCCTATATCATGAATATTCCCTTGTTTATTGTTGATTTAAGGACTAAAGATAGCAGCTATGACTGAATCAAAACAATTTGAAAAATTTTATCGGATGTTTCGAGAGCTGAGTAAAGTTGTTCATTCTACAAGTAAAACCGATTTGAATGAAGTGCTTAAACTTATTGTTTCCAATACAACCCAAGGTCTTGACGCAAAAGGGGCAGCTCTCTGTATTTTTAATAAAAACACCGACTATTTTCATATTCGTGCATCCTATGGAATCGATGAGAAATATATTGCCTTGGAGCCTTTGACAGGAAAAAGGTTTATCCCCTGGCCCGATAAAAACCATAGCATCCAAATTATTACCGATATCCTAAACGCATATAGAGTGAAGTACCCGCAAGAAGCATGGGATATCGGCATCCGGATGATGCTGGATGTGCCCTTGGTAATTGATAACAGGGTCTTTGGATTTATCAGAGCCTATTTTAACGAGAAAAAGAGGTTTTCCGATGATGAACTGGATTTCATGGCGGCTGTGACCGAGCAGTGTGCCTGTGCAATCGACCACAATGACCGAATAAAATTTTACACCTTGCGGTATAACCAACTTGCCACAAAAGTTGACCGGCTATCCTCCCTGGGACGAATGGCCGCGGGTATTGCCCATGAAATAAATAATCCGCTTACCGGAATCCTGCTTTACAGTTCAAACCTGTTCAAAAAAGCCTCAGAAGACGGGCCATTTAAAGAGGGGCTTAAGATTATCATGGAGGAAACACAACGGTGTAAGACGATTATTCAGGGATTGCTTGAGTTTTCCAGAGAAAAAAAACCTGAAAAGGTGGAAGCAAACATTAACACAATAATCGAAAAAGCGCTTGCCTTGATGGAAAATGAATTTTTCATTAAACGAATCGAGATAAAAAAGAATCTTGACCCGGACATTATAAATTTTCAATTGGATGACAACCAAATCGAACAAGTAATAATCAACATGCTGTTGAATGCAATCCATGCCGTTAATGAAAAAGGAAGGATTGGGATTCGGTCAAAAATGAACGCGCAAGAAAAATCTGTCCTGATAGAAATTCAGGATAATGGACATGGCATACCCCAGGGCAAGTTAAAAAAAATATTTGAGCCATTTTATACGACCAAGGCACATGGAACCGGGCTTGGGCTAGCCGTCAGCTATGGTATTATTAAAAATCATAAGGGCACGGTAAACATACTGAGTGAAAAAGCCACCGGAACTTTAATTACCATAAACCTGCCGATAATGAACAAAACAAATAAGATTACCGCGAAAGGCTGATCAATGACACAAAAAAAAGTACTGATTATTGATGATGAAAATATAATCTGCAAAGGGTGTGAAATAATTTTAGGAGAAATGGGATATCTGTGTGACCATTCTTTATCAGGCGTTGCAGGACTTGAACTTGTTTTAAACAATCCCTACGATGTGCTGCTTCTTGATATGAAACTCAAAGACATGGACGGCATGAAGATTTTAGAAACGGTCAAAAAAATCAAACCTGAAGTTTATGTCATTGTTATCACAGGATATTCAACTGTTAAAAATGCTGTAACGGCCATGAAACTGGGGGCCAATGACTATATATCAAAACCGTTTAGTGAAGACGATATTGCCATTGCCATTGCCAATGGGATTCAAAAAACTTCCAAAAAATAATCTATTATATAAAAAATTGCATCTATTAAACCATGGAGTAATTAAATGAAAACACAAAGTATAAACCAAACTGATCTTCAAACAGGTCTTCAGGGGGCTATAATGGTCGTCGGAGGCGGTATTTCAGGGATACAGGCTTCTTTGGACCTTGCTAACTCAGGATTTTATGTTTACCTGGTGGAACGATCTCCTGCCATTGGGGGGAGAATGGCCCAGCTGGACAAGACATTCCCCACCAATGATTGTGCCATGTGAATTATTTCTCCTAAACTGGTCGAGGTCGGCCGGCACTCAAACATTGAACTGCTAACACTTACGGAAATTTCAGCTGTTTCAGGGTCCGAGGGTGATTTTGAAATCTCCCTTATAGAGCATCCCCGCTATATAGATACAGACAAATGTCTGGCCTGCGGTCTTTGTGCAGAAAAATGCCCAAAAAAAGTTGATGATGAATACAATGAAGATCTTGGGAAAAGAAAAGCAATTTATGTCCCCTATCCCCAGGCCGTGCCATTAAAATATGCCATTGATGATACCCAGTGTATCTATTTAAACAAAAAAAAATGTGGACTTTGTAAAGATTTATGCCCGGCAGATGCCATAAATTTTGAGGACACCAAAAAAGCACTCACGCTTCATGTGGGATCGATCATCCTTTCAACCGGATTTAATTCCTTTGATCCTTCAACGCTGGATAACTTCGGGTTTAACCAGCATCCTGATATCGTCACCTCAATGGGGTTTGAACGGATATTGTCCGCCACCGGCCCATTTGGCGGCCAGCTATGTTTACCATCGGACAAAAAACATACACGGCATCCCAAAAAAATTGCCTGGCTGCAATGTGTGGGGTCCCGGGATGAAAACAAATGCAGTAATGGTTATTGCTCCTCTGTCTGCTGTATGTACGCCGTAAAACAGTCCATCATGTCAAAGGATCACAGCAAAGAACCCTTAGACTGTGCCATCTTTTATATGGATATGAGAACCCAGGGAAAAGATTTTGACAAATATGTGGAAACCGCCCAGGAAAAAGGGGTGCGCTTCATACGATCCAAGGTCCACACGGCTATTCCCATGGATAAAAGCGGTATATCCCTGAGGTATGTAACGGAATCGGGCCAGATGGAAGATGAAATGTTTGATATCGTTGTTCTGTCAACGGGGCTGGTAATAGGCAAGTCTTCCATTGACCTTGCAAACATCATGGACATCAAACTAGACCGTCACAATTTTATTGAAACGGACAGCTTCAACCCGGTTTCGACCTCATCACCGGGAATATATGCCTGCGGTGTTTTAACAGGGCCCAAGGATATCCCCCAGTCGGTAATGGAAGCAAGTTCTGCTGCGGCTGCCGCAACTGAGAACATTGCCCTTGCCAGACACACACGAACAAAAAAAATCGCCATTCCCCAGGAGCGTGACACGACCAGAGAATTTCCGAAAATAGGAGTCTTTGTCTGCAATTGTGGAACAAACATCGGCGGTGTCATTGATGTCCCATCGGTTGTCGAATACGCAAGAACACTTCCCGGGGTCATCTATTGTGAAGAAAACCTTTTTACCTGTTCCCAGGATACCCAGGATAAAATGGCCCAGGTGATCAAAGAACAGGGATTAAACAAAGTGGTGGTTGCTGCCTGTTCTCCTAAAACCCATGAGGGTCTGTTCAAAGAAACCCTTATCAATGCTGGCCTGAACAGACACCTCTTTGAAATGGCAAATATTCGAAACCATGATTCATGGGTACATGCAAAGCAGCCGGAAGAGGCCACAGAAAAAGCCAAAGATCTGGTGCGAATGGCCGTTGCCAAAAGTTTTCTGTTAACCTCTCTGTACGAAAGCCAATTGCCGGTTACCCAGTCAGGTCTTGTGGTTGGGGGCGGTATTGCAGGAATGACCGCGGCCCTTTCCCTTGCACGCCAGGGATTTTCTGTCTCTCTCGTGGAAAAAGATCAAAACCTGGGGGGAATTGCAAGACGGCTGAACAAAACATATCGGGATGAAGATATCGGGTCCTATGTAAAACAGCTGATACAGGAAGTTGAAAAAAATGAACGGATCGATCTGTTTATAGGTTCCACCGTAAAACAGGTGGATGGCTTTGTGGGAAATTTTAAAACAATCATTACATCCGGTGAGTCTGAACGACAAATTTCCCATGGTATTGCCATCCTTGCCGTGGGCGCAAAAGAATCACGCCCCGATGAATATCTTTATGGAAAGCATGCTTGTGTTATGACTCATCTTGACCTTGATGCGGTTCTTAAACGAGAGGATTCCCAGATTAAAAAGGCTGATAATATTGTTTTCATCCAATGTGTGGGATCAAGAGATGCAGCCCATCCTTATTGCTCAAAAGTATGCTGCACCCATTCCATACACAGCGCCATTGAAATAAAAAAAATGAATCCCGAAGCAAACATTTTTATTTTATACCGGGATATCAGGACCTATGGAACGAGGGAACTTCTTTACAAAGAGGCCAGGGACCTTGGCATTCTCTTTTTCCGGTATGATCTCGATAAAAAACCGGTTGTCACCCCCAATGAAGAATCTGTTTGTGTCGAATTTTACGATCCTATTTTAGGAAGACAGCTGTCGGTTGATGCGGACATTCTCTGTCTTGCAGCGAGAATAGAAGCCGAAAACCAGACAGACCTCACCCAGGCATTCAAGGTTGCCTGTGACAGTGATGGGTGGCTTTTAGAAGCCCACCAGAAACTGAGGCCTGTGGATTTTGCCACCGATGGACTTTTTATGTGCGGAATGGCCCATTATCCAAAACCCATTGATGAAAGCATTGGCCAGGCAAAAGCGGCTGCATCAAGGGCAATAACAACTCTGTCAAAAGAGTCGATCAGTATCGGCGGTATCGTATCAAAAGTAAATCCCAGGCTTTGTTCAGGCTGTCAGGCCTGTGTTGCGGTCTGCCCCTACGGGGCCATTGTAATGGACGTTAAAAAGAATGTCGCCCTTATAAACAGCGCTCTTTGCAAGGGATGCGGTTCCTGTGCTGCCACATGCCCTTCTGAAGCACTGACCCTTGATGGTTTTAACAATGAACAGCTCTACGCACAAATTAAAAGTGCGATGAGCGCCTAAATAATAAAAGGAGATTCCTCTTGAAAACAGATATATTCGAACCCACAATAATTGCCTTTATGTGTAATTGGTGCACCTATGGGGCTGCAGATCTGGCCGGTGTCTCGCGGCTTCAGTATCCCCCCAATATCCTGCCGGTCCGGGTCATGTGCTCGGCATCCGTATCCCCCCACCATATTCTAAGGGCATTGCAGAGCAAAGCGGATGGGGTTCTGGTAGGAGGTTGACACATTGGCGATTGTCATTACCAGTCTGGTAATCATATGACCATCAAAAGAATCACATTTCTTCAGGAACTTTTAAAATTCATGGGGCTTGAAGGGCGCCTCCATCTTGAATGGATCTCTTCGGCGGAAGCACAAAAATATGTACAGGTTGTTACTGATTTTACTGAAAAAATCAGAGAACTGGGCCCCAACCCCTTAAAACTCGGAACCGTCGACGAGATTGTTAAAGGAGGGATATAGGATATGACGATCATCAATCAGGTCGAACAACTCATTACGCAAAACAAGGTTGATATTTTTTTAGGATATAAGGACTTGGATGGCCATTTGATTCCCCACAGTTTTACACGGGACAATTTGGATGAGCTACCACAACTTCAGGTTGGTGAAAACCGCTACTCTCTTGAAAAAATAGCAACTCACCTGACCCAAAAAAACCCGGACATTAAAATCGGAATCATTGCAAGGGATTGCAACCAGAGGGCATTGAATCTTCTTTACGTCTGGAACCAGTTAGACCCGAAAAACATTGAAACGGTGAATGTCAATTGCTGCCCGTCACCGCTCAAGCCCCATGGTGACTGCTCTTATCTTGAACCAAAACAAAGCGGAACCTATAAAAAAGA
The DNA here is from genome assembly GCF_055382125.1 of Desulfoconvexum algidum. Lineage (NCBI taxonomy): Bacteria > Pseudomonadati > Thermodesulfobacteriota > Desulfobacteria > Desulfobacterales > Desulfobacteraceae > Desulfoconvexum > Desulfoconvexum algidum. The sequence continues at coordinate 5,313,741 of NZ_AP042394.1, forward strand.
ACATGGGATTGATTTTAATATGGATCCTGAGACGCTCATGGATTCCTATGATAACACCGAGCGTTTTTCCAGGTGGATGTATGAATTTGGTAAATGCATCAAATGCTACGGGTGCAGAAATATATGTCCCGTATGTTTTTGTACGGAATGCAGCCTTGAACACCCCAGTCTTGTGGAGCCGGGAGTACTGCCGGTTGATATCCCTATTTTCCATCTTATCAGGGCCACCCATATGGCAGGAAGATGTATAGACTGCGGATTATGTGAAGATGCCTGCCCGTCTCACATCCCCCTGCGCCTTCTTTACAGGGAGGTCAATCAAATTGTATCCACTGTTTTCGATTACAGCCCAGGAGCGGGTATGGAAAAATCTCCTTTTAACATCATTGGAGATAAAGTGGTACTTGAACCCAAACCAATGGATGCTTAACTATAAGGAAAAAAAATAATGGACTGCAAATTTGTACCCTCGGTCTGCTCATATTGCGGAACAGGCTGCGGCGTTCTTTTCGAAGTGATTGATGGAAAAATAAATTCCACCCTGCCCCTTAAATCCTACCCGGTAAATCAGGGGAAGCTGTGCATAAAAGGCTGGAATCTCCATGAATATATCAATAGTTTTATGCGGTTAAAAACACCATTGATTAAAGAGAAGGGTAAATTTCAAAAGGCAACATGGGATGAAGCCATTGATTTTAGTGCCAAAAAATTTCAAACGATCAAACAAGAGTATGGCCCCGATTCCATAGGGGTTCTTGTCTCTGCCAAAATCACCAACGAGGAAAACTATCTGGCCCAAAAATTTACACGGGCTGTCATAGGCACCAATAATGTAGATCATTGCGCCCGTCTTTGACATTCTTCCACAGTGGCAGGTCTTGCCGCTGCATTCGGAAGTGGTGCCATGACAAACTCCATAGCTGAATTTGAAACCGATTCGAAAGCAATTTTTGTAATTGGATCCAACACAACCGCCTGCCATCCCTTGATTGCCAGCCGCATTATAAAGGCCAAGGAAAATGGTGCGAAGTTAATTATTGCGGACCCCAGAAACATTCAGCTTGCCAGGCTTGCTGATCTTTGTGTTCATCATAACCTGGGTTCTGATGTTGCCCTGTTAAACGGGATGATGCATGTGATTATTAAAAACAACTGGCATTCTGAAGACTACATTCACGATCGATGCGAAGACTTTGACGCCTTCAAACAAACCATTGAAACATATACACCGGCAAAGGTTTCAAAGATTACAGGTGTCGCCAAACGAGATATTGAACAAATGGCAGAACTGTATGCCACAAATTCTCCTGCCGCATTGTTATATGCCATGGGCATTACCCAGCATACCACCGGGGTTGATAATGTAAAATCCTGCGCCAACATCGCCATGCTCTGTGGAAATATCGGTGTTGCAGGGGGGGGGGTAAACCCTTTAAGGGGACAAAACAATGTCCAGGGCGCCTGTGACATGGGAGGATTGCCCAATGTATTCACCGGGTACCAGCCGGTTGCCAACCCTGAGGTCATAAAAAAGTTCTCAGAGGCCTGGAAATGTGAGCTTTCCAGCACGCCTGGCATGACCATTACGGATATGATTTCGGCCATTGATGAGGGTAAAATAAAAGCGATGTATATCATTGGTGAAAACCCAAAACTCAGCGACCCGGATTGGAACCATCTGAATCATGCCCTTAAAAAACTTGATTTTATTGCCGTTCAGGACATCTTCCTTTCGGAATCTGCCCAGATAGCCGATGTGGTATTCGCATCTGCCTCACTGGGTGAAAGAGAGGGGACCTTTACCAATACGGAAAGGCGGTGTTCAAGAACACGAAAAGCCGTAGAGCCTGTGGGCAATGCGTTGTCTGACTGGGAGATCATCTCAAAACTCTCCACGGCCATGGGATATGAGATGTCCTATGGGTCTGCCGAAGAAATTTTTAATGAGATCGCTTCGTTGACGGAACACAGCTATGGGGGAATGACCTATGAACGGCTTGGCATCAATGGGTTGCAATGGCCATGTCCCAACCAGTCTCATCCGGGAACCCCCTATCTTCACAAAGATGGCATTGCCAGGGGAAAAGGCAAGTTTCATCCAATTGAATATAAAGACCCGGCAGAGCTTGCCTGTGAAGACTATCCGTTTCAGATTACCACCGGGAGGATGTTTGCCCACTTCCATACCGGCACCATGACAAGGGTGTCAAAACATCTGGACGTGGAACAAAAAACCGGGTATGTGGAAATTAATCCAAGTGATGCACAAAAACTGAAAATACAGCCAAATGAATTGGTGAGATTGACCTCAAGAAGAGGGCAAATGGAAGTTCCTGCCAGGCTAACAACGGATGTAAAACCAGGAATGTTATTTTTGCCCATCCATTTTGGCGAGAACCCGGCCAATATGTTAACCAGTTCCACGGCCTTTGACCCTTTGGCCAAAATCCCGGAATTCAAAGTGGGCGCGGTTAAAATTGAACGCTTAATTCAATAAACATATCTTGATAGAGATATCTCGATATACATAGCTCGATATACATAGCTTGCTACCATTTTCCGTTTAATTATTTTTAATTTTTAAACGGAAAATGGTCCGCAACAAAACAAATTTATGAGGTGATTTCGCCTTCGAGGTCGCAGGCCTCCTCTTGTACGGGCAGGGTCAGCCTGATCAATGTGCCGATACCGGGTTCACTTGATATCTTGACCTGGCCCTGATGATTTCTAATGATGCCGTAGCTGACGGCAAGGCCAAGCCCTGTTCCCTCTGCCCGGGTGGTATAGAATGGTTCAAATATTTTTTTCTGAATATCTTTATGGATACCGCATCCATTGTCTTCTACTTCGACACAGACGCTCCCTTTTTCTTTATTTAACAGGGTGCGCACGGTGACGGTTCCCCCCTCTCCAATGGCCTGGACAGCATTGAACAACAGGTTGATCACCACCTGCTCCATCTGATCTGCGTCCAGAAAAAAGTTTGGGGTGCAAGCATCAAAATCCCGCAGCAGTTTGATGCGTCGAATGAAAAACTCGTTGTCCATAAGGGCCAGGGCTTTTTCGATGACCTCATTGATATTTGCCAAAATTTTCTGGGGTTTTTTCTCCCGGGAAAAATCCAGCAGCCCCTGAATGATCTTTTTGCAGCGCTGGGTCTCCTGCATGATGATCTCAAACCCGTCCTTAAAGGGACCGGGTTCGGCCTTTTTCGACAGATTGGAGCTGTAAAGGAGGATCCCGGTCAATGGATTGTTGATTTCATGGGCTATTCCTGCGGCCATCCTCCCCAGAGAGGACAAGCGGTCAACCTTGGTGGCAAGCTGGTTGTACTGGAGAACATGAGATTTTATCTCAGCCGCGTGGTTGATGGCACAGGAACTTTGAGAGGCGATGGCCGTAACAAAATCCATCACATCTTCGGAAAGCGTGGGGTTGTCCGAAAAATAAAGCCTGATAAATCCAAAAATCTGCCCCCCGATGAGCAGGGGAACATCCACCATCACTCTTGCCCCTGCATCCCAGGCCTTCTGGGGAAATTTGACCCGGGGAGATTTAAAAATATTCTCAATGATGTGGATCTTGTTATCGATCTCAGGCCAACGGGAGAGCTTCTCTCCGGCAAGGGGTTTTAAAGCCAGATAGGATCCGGGTACTTTGTAAGATGCCCGCGTCTTGAAGTGGGTTGAATCCTTGTCCACCACACACAGCACCCCCCCCAGGGCATCGACACCTTGAACCATACGGGAAACCACCATCCCAAGCACATCATCCAGCTCCCCTTTGGAGTGAACCACCAGGCTCACTTCCCGGAACAGCTGATAAAACCGTTTATATTGTTTTAATTGGGTCATAGACCATCCCATATTTTTATTGATTCATTTCAAAATCACCATTTCAAATAGCCATAACAATAGCAGCCTTGGATTCGCTGGAGAGTGTTTATTTCCACAAAGCACCGTATGGTATAGGACAAAAAGGCACTTTTAGTCAAGAACCGTCTAAAAAATCACCAGGTTGAAATATGCACCCAGCCGGGCACGGGCATGGCTGGGTGCCCGGCAATTTGGATCCCTCTTAAGTTCTTCCACCCTGAACACCATTTTGGAACAAGAGGATGCCGACCGAAAATCCCGGAAAATCGTCCAATTTTTTTTTACATTGACTTTTACTGGGCGGATACCTTAAATTTGCCAGATGCCTTCTGAGTATGCCAGGATAAGATTTTTGAAAAGGGATTATGAAACAACTAATAGATCGATATGGGTTGACCCCCCACCCCGAAGGCGGGTACTTTAAGGAAATATACCGATCCAGGCAAAGGGTCCGGTCCGCAATTGTCACGGAAACCCGAAATGCAGTCACCCATATTTACTTTTTGCTGAAAAAAGGACAAATCAGCCGGTTCCACCGGGTGGTCCACGATGAAATATGGAATTTCTATGAAGGTGATCCCCTTCAATTAATCCAGTTTGACACGAGGATAAAAGAGGAGATCATCGGCCCAGGCTGTGAAGCGTATGTTACCATCGTACCCGGCAATACCTGGCAGGCAGCTGTCACCACAGGACAATACAGCCTTGTGGGATGCACCGTGGCGCCGGGATTTGACTTTACCGATTTCTCATTTTTAAGGGATACACCCGAAGAACTGGAAAAATTCCAGGCCGAGCAAACCGGATATGCACATTTTTTATAACTTCCCTGGCCTTTATTTCCCAAATTCCAGAGACCGTTCATGGTATTTACCCAGTTTTTTTTGCACAAGCCCAAACACGGTATTTTCAGGATAATTTAATTGGGAATCCATCTTTCCCGCCGGTGTGTCTGTCAGGACCGCTATTCCCTGTTCAATGGATGCAACTGCATAGATATGAAACGCCCCTGTTTCCACGGCCTGGATCACATCCTGGCGAAGCATGAGATTTTTTACATTTGCGGCCGGGATCATCACCCCCTGGTCCCGGGTAATTCCCTTTTTGACACAGACATCGTAAAACCCTTCTATTTTCTCGTTAACGCCGCCAATGGCCTGGATTTCTCCTTTCTGGTTTACCGATCCTGTCACGGCAATCCCCTGGTGGATGGGAATGCCGGACAGGCTTGACAGCACCGCATAGACTTCGGTGGAAGAGGCGCTGTCCCCGTCTATACCGGCATAACTCTGCTCAAAGGTAATACTGATGCTGACACTCAGGGGATAATTCTGGGCAAACATGCGTCCGATATATCCTGAAACGATCATCACGCCTTTGTCATGGGTCTGGCCCGACATATCGGCCTCATGCTCCACATTAATAATACCCGGGGTCCCCATATACGCTTCAGCCGTGATTCTTGTGGGCCTGCCAAAGGCGATTTCCCCCAGACTGTAAACCGCCAGGGCATTAACCTGGCCTACCATGTCCCCTGCCACATCTAAAAGAATGGAATGGTCATCAAACCCCTGCTGCACCTTTTCTTCGTAGAGATTGTTGCGGAACCTGTGTGCGGTGACTGCGGCGAGAACAAACTTTCGGGTGACCAGCTCCGCCCCGCTTTTTTTTGCCCAATAATCTGCCTCCTTAAGAATCCCTGTTACGTTACCAAACCGCAGGGAGAGTTTTTCCTTGTCCTCAACCATGCGGCTGCCATATTCCAGGATGGCCGATACCCCGCAGGGGGTGAAGGGCAGCAGGTTTTCAGCCAAACAGGTTCTGGCAATGAACCTGGCATATTTTAATTCATTCTCCAGCGTCAGGTCTACCTCGTAATCAAAATCCGCCCTGACCTTGAAAATTTTATTAAATTTATCATCTACCTGCTGCAAAGCCCGAAAGGGTTCATAACTCCCTATCAAGATAACCTTGACATCCACGGGAATGGGAAGGGGCTTTAAAAGGGTTCCACCCCTTCCCGATTGATCGGGCAGGTCTTCTATGTTCAGGGTCCTGTTTACCAGGGTATTCTTTAATGTCTCCCATATATGAGGATTCATCAGCAAAGGGTCTATTTCCAGCACCAGGTAACCCTTGTGGGCTTTTAAAACAGATCCGGCCCTGACCTTGGAAAAATCAGTTGGCACAGCGCCCATGGCCGGATAATTTTCAATTTTTCCAAAAAGATTCTGAAAACTGGGGCTGGTTTCAAAGATAACCGGCGCCCCTGCCTCATTTTTCCGGTCACAGAGGACATTGACCTTATACCGTGTCACCAGTTCCTCTGCCATGGACAAAAGATCCTTTTCGTCCTGGCCATTTCCGGCATCCAGAAATACAGCCACATTTTCAACGATATCTGTGTGTATCCTTTTTAAATATGCCTCAATACCAGGGTTATGAACAAACAAATCCGCCATGGTTTCGATCTGCCTTAAGATCACCCTGTCCGCCTGGTTTTCCACCAGTTTTTTATACGCTTTTCTCAGCTCCTGTCCCAGCTTCCCCATCTCTCTGAGTACCAGATTCAACCGTTCCTGAACCAGGCCCAGATTTTCCTGAATCTGGGCTTTTGTCTTTTCATCATAGGCTTGATATTCCTCGGCAGGAATTGGGTTCCCCTCCTTAACCGGAACCGCCTGGTATTGGGTTTCCGTCTGGAGAATCCCCACATTGAGAGGCTTGGCAAACCCTTCAACGTCTGCAAAAATTGAATTCTGCCGGTCTGTATATTCTCTTTCTGTCTCTTTTTTTTGGGTTTGAAAGTCTTCCGACTCAAAGGACCGGGGAATTTTAAGTTCTATATTTTCAATAAATCTTGCCATCCTCCGGGCAAAGGCAACAGCGGTTCCCGGTTTCATTTCCAGGGCAACCGGGCAGTATTCATCATCAAAGTTATGAACCAGACACAGGTCTGGCGGGGTCTGCGATGCCTGGGCATACCGGGTGAGGATATCTCTGACAATGGTTGATTTCCCCGTCCCCTCATACCCGGTGACAAATATATTGTACCCCGAACTTTTCATATTCAACCCGAAATCGATGGCCTCCACGGCCCTTTTCTGACCGATAACACTGTCAAGGGGCGCAAGTTCTTTGGTGGTCTTAAACGAAAAAAGTGAATCATCAGATGTTCTTGTCAGCTCTTTTGCTGGAACATGAAATTTTTTTGTTATTTTTGCCATTGTCCTCTCCTCTAAACAAAATACTGAAAACGCCCTAACTGCAATTTAAAGAACGGCCGGGCTCTGATCTAGGTAATATTCCACACAGCAACATGTTCTTGATCGGATATCCTGGCATAGCCGTGTCTATTTATCAATTTTTATTTCCAGGAAGCTGCAGAATCAGACAACCATAATACCTAAAGGATTGGCGGAATCAGAAAGAGTGTATTGACAACGCCGGGTTCAATCGCATATTTTTAGTGAATAATATAAAAAAATCATAAGGAGATACATCGATGAAAATAACCCACTATAACAAAATATTGCCCGTAACCATGGACAATGAGATGGTAAAAGCTGTTGCCGGAAGGGTGTTGATCGGAAAGGAAGACGGGGCCTCCAATTTTTGTATGCGCCTTTTTGAAATGGGACCCGGCGGATATACCCCCAAACATACCCATGACTGGGAGCACGAGATCTTTGTCCACCAGGGGAATGGAGAGGTCTTTATTGACGCTCAATGGCATCCCTTGTCACCGGGTTCGGCCATTTTTATCCCCCCCAACCTGGAGCACCAGTTCAGGAACACCACAGACCAGATGTTTACCTTTGTCTGCCTGGTACCCCCCAAGGCACCGGAACTATAATGACACCCCGGACATGTGTGGACCCTTCCGGCCATTTCAGGGTAGGGGTCCACCAACCCGAATTTGAAGTTAAAAACCTGAGGGGACACGATTATATAGAGAACCTGGGGACACTCGCCAACGGAACCTTTGTGAACAACCAGGTAAATTTCCCCAAAGAAAATGTTCAGGAACCTTCTGCAGACAAGATTTTTGAAATTGCCAACCCCTTCCCCTTCAGGGGCACCACCTTTATCAATTCCGCCTGGGCGGACGGTCATGCAGGTAAACCTGAAACCATCGCTATCCCCCGCCCCTCCCCCTGCTCGTTGTTCCAAAAATTAGATAGCTGGCAACCGGATCTGACCCCTGAAGATAAAACAAGGCTTCTGGAATTGCTGCCCCACCCCCTTTGTATTGCCCTGGCCCAGGCATCCACTGATCCGGAAGAACTGATCCTCCTGGCCCAGAAAGCCTGCACCCTCCTGTTTAAAAAAGGAACTCATACCCCCTGGGGTATTGGATACAAACAGACCAAAGAGGGCCGTATTGTCCCGGATATCCATGACCCCGAGGTGTTTGAGGTACTGATCAACAACCCTTTCCTTCCCGATGCCTATAAAAAAGCCCTGGTTCTCAAACCCGGGGTCCAGGGGACGAGTGAAATCGTTGGGGAGTTTAAATCCAGGGACAAGGCCACCCATGTGTTTGAATACCTGAGACGAAACTCCTATATTCCCTGGGGCCATTATGCCTCCAACATGGCCGATGACGCCATCCGGTACCGGGCAAAGGATCTGAGCGTTCAGGACATGACGGGTCTGCGCCATCTTTATTACCAACGGGTCTATGTCCGGGTGGCAGGTCAGCTCGGGATTGCCCTGCCAACCCTGAAACAATGCCTGGGCACAGATGAGCTGGAAGCGCTTCGAATGCGCATTATAAAAGCCCTTAAATCGAGCCCGAAGCCAGCACTTACCTTTAACCACTCCCTGTGGGGATGGAATTTCGGATTTGGATTTGCCCAGTCCGGCCACAGGCTCCATGCTTCCCACCAGATGGTTCACCAGCAAAACAGCATGGTTCCAAGAAAAATTACAGACACCAGAGGAGATGACTATGACTGTTTTTCCTGTGGTGACCTGGTGACTGATTTTATCACGGAATTTAAACGCTCCACGGGGAAAAGCTTTTTTAAGGCATATCTATCTGCCATCCAAAACAATGAGCGGACAGACGGTAAACCAAAGGGGCCAGCCTCCCTCATTGTCCATGAAGACCCCCGGGTAATCCTATTTGTTCCCAAGGCCCAGACCAGTGAATGGGAACTTTGCCTCATGACCAAGAAAGCCTGCAGCAACATTCTGGAAGCAGATATCTCCCTACGAGCGTCTTTGGATCATGCCATGCTCATCGCCATCCAGACACTTGAAACCCTGGGAGCCCAAATGGTCACGGCCATTGAGTTGTCCGGCCGGTTTGACAAACAGGCCCTGGATCAAGATCTGGATCAAGATCTGGATCAAGATCTGGGTCAAAATCTGGAGCAGGATCTGGAGCAGGATATAGGACAGCATCTATTGTATTCATTTATCCCGAAGCTTCCCTATGCCCCGGGAACCTTTTCCGAAGCCCAGCTTCGATGGATCAGCGGTTGCTATCCTGAAGATTTTGCCCAGGCCTGCCGCGGGGCAACCCTTTAACCTAAAGATGAAAGGAGACGCCATGATTCTTCATGATATTATCTATGAATGGGATGGGAAAAGCCGCGCTGGTGAAAAGCCCATTTGCTGGTGGCCTGGATCCTACAGGGTCAGAATTGTTAAACTGGGGGACGACACCAAGGCAATCAACTATCTGTTTCCCATTGCCGTGATTTTCAAATCAACAGAAACAACCCAATTCATGAACACCTCATTGCAAAATTATATTGATAATTTTGCAAAAAAAATAGCCAAAGCCTATGACCTTAATATTGCTAAAACCCTGTGGGTGGAGCTGGGAGATAAAATCCGGGTGGCCCAACTCCACCCGGAAAGAAAACTTTCTGAGGAAATCTTGTATACCATTTCCTGGCGAGATGTCCGGCCCAATGAACGGGTCATGATCGCTCCCTATATAAAGGATTTTTAACTCCTGAGCTTAGACAATCCCCTGGTCCATCATGGCATCGGCCACCTTGACAAAGCCGGCGATATTGGCGCCATTGACATAATTGCCGGGAGTTCCATACTCTTGGGCAGCCCCCATACAGGTGCTGTGGATGCTGTGCATAATTGCCTTGAGTTTGGTTTCTACTTCCTGGCTGGACCATTTGATCCGCATGGAATTCTGGGACATTTCAAGGCCGGAAACGGCAACGCCACCTGCGTTGGCAGCCTTACCCGGCGCGAAGAGGATTTTATTGTCAAGGAAGACCTCAATACCCTCGTGGGTGGTGGGCATATTGGCACCCTCGCAGACCGTGGTGATCCCGTTGTTCACCAAATTTTGGGCATCTTTTCCATTAATTTCATTCTGGGTGGCTGAGGGGAAGGCACAATTGGCCTTGTGGTCCCAGAGGGGATTATGGTCTAAGCTTGTATCAAGGGGAATAAAAACCGCTTCGGGATATTTTTGTGCATATTCCTTAATCCGGCCGCGTTTTACATTTTTAAGATACATGATGTGCAAAAGTTTGGCCTCATCAATCCCTTGTTCATCGAAAATATATCCGGAAGAATCAGACAGGGTCACCACTTTTCCCCCGAGCTGGTTGATTTTTTGGGTGGTATACTGGGCCACGTTGCCCGAACCCGAGACCAGACATATTTTGTCTTTCAGGCTCTCCTTCCGGGTAGCCAGCATTTCATCGGCAAAAAAAACAGATCCATATCCGGTGGCTTCCGGCCGGATCAGGCTGCCACCCCAATGGAGGCTTTTTCCCGTAAGCACCCCGGAAAATTCATTTTTCAGTTTTTTATACATACCGAACAAATACCCGATTTCCCTGCCCCCGACACCGATGTCTCCTGCCGGCACATCGGTGTCCGCTCCAATGTGCCGGAAAAGTTCGGCCATAAAACTCTGGCAGAACCGCATCACTTCAAAGTCGGATTTCCCCTTGGGATCAAAATCCGATCCGCCCTTACCACCGCCCATGGGAAGGGTGGTCAAAGCGTTTTTAAACACCTGTTCAAAGGCAAGAAACTTTAAAATAGAAAGATTAACAGAAGGATGAAAGCGAAGGCCTCCCTTATAGGGACCAATGGCAGAACTCATTTGGATTCTAAATGCCCTGTTAACCTGGACTTTACCCTGATCATCCACCCAGGGAACCCGAAATTGAATCACTCGTTCGGGTTCAACCATCCGTTCCATAATCCCTGCATGCCGGTACTCTGGATTATTGTCCAGAACCGGCTTCACCGATTCCACAACCTCGGTAACCGCCTGGTGAAATTCTTTCTCAAAAGGATCTCTTCCAGTAACAATGTCTATTATTGTTCCCATTTTTATACTCCTGTTTCCGATTAAAAGTTTTAGCCAAAGGAAATGCCAGGTATCCCCCCTTCTCTTCTATAAAACCTGGGCCAGGGTATTGCAATTATAAGAGTTTCATTTTTTGTTATGGCCAGGAGCAAATACCTGTGCTCCTGGCCATGCCGGTTATTTTGCAAACAAGGCTGAGACCGTTCCGATAAAATCCGATTGAGCGCCAGCCACATAATCATCCCAGTCCAGGCCGTGCTGATAGAAGGCAATTGAAGACAGCTTCTTGGTAATAATCGCATTTCGATAGGCCAGCAGCGGTTCAGAATTCAGGATCTTCAAAATGGCGTCACGCCCCAGGGTTTTCACCAATATTCCGGGAATATAGGTTTCCAATACCTTCCACAGCAGATCCTCATCTGCCAGCAGGTTCTCAATATTTTCCCCGACAACCGTTTGAAAGGCAAAAATCTGTTCACTGGTTTTTTCGGAAAGGGCAAACAAGGGGACGGTAGGATCCTGCTCATGAATTTTGATGAGCATATCGGTTTCAGCACCGGCATAGCTTAAGACCTGCATCATGATATCCCGGATCAATGCCCAGCGTGTGACCTTGTCTTCCAACAGGTGCTTATCATAGCTGTCTTCGAGCAAAAAGGCCGTGAGCACTTCTGCCACGGCAGAGGAAAAAACCCCGCCCTTGTTGGCAGTGGTATCCTTGATCTGACGAATCTTGGTGGAGGCCGCAATATACCGCCGGGCCGTATCATCAAAAAAGACATTGGCCCCTTCCACAATAAATTGCAGTTCTTTGAACTGGGCGGTAAATTGCCTCACATTCCCATGGTTGATGGTATCCTTGAACCCGCCGCAGGGAATAAAGGCCTTAATATCGGCCTTTTCAATATACCGTCTATTATCAGGGTCCGTAAGAAAATTTCTATGGAAAACAGCCCCGTCTTCCACAAAGGTGCCGTCGGGCAGGGTGATGTTCTTGCCCCGTAGCAGCACCTGAAATCCGTTTTTACCCAATTTACCCTTTGGATATCCTAAAGAATTCATCCGGGGAGAGGTGTGGCGCATGAATCCGATCTTCATGAGTTCCTTTTTATCCAGGCCGTCGGGATCAAAAAGGATGGAGCCCCCGTCAATTATCAGACAGATTTTGCCCCTGTAGCACTGGATCTCGTTACAGCCCAAATCTCCGTCAGGGCCGCCGGTCATCATCAGGTTCAGCTCTTCTTCTTTGCATTCATAATGGGCGATGAGGGTTCTAAAGGCCCCCATGACACCGGTGGTGGTCATGCCGCTGGTTTCAATTTCTCCGCCGATATGACCATAGATTTCTTCCATGTCTGCGGTCACAACCTTGGTATCTCCGTTGATCGCAAGTTCGGTTTTCGTATCGCCCCGTTCAATCAACCCGAATAGATCGCCGTTCTTTAAGATACCATAGGTATCATGGGGAATGCCAAAACTCTTACCCGTGGTAATGGTCCGCCAATATTGATATCCCCTCTGTTTTGCCCGAAGAGACACGGCATCCATCAAAGGCGCTGTTCCCTCATCCGGACCGAAAAATACCATTTCAGGGCGTCCATAATAATCAATGACCCTGGCATCGGGGAGCATGAGATCCATAATCCCTTCGGTGTAGTCATACAGGGCATCCATGCTGTAACGGGCATAAAGGGTATGGGGCACCACCACTCCCTTTGAACCGCTTTCACAAATATCCTTGTGTTTGAGGCGCTGGGCTTTTGGCCCCAGAGCATAATTAAGCAACAGGGCATTGTCCAGTTCCATGGCATGGTTGGTGGGTGATACCCGGATCAGGCGCAACCCGCCCCGGGCAATATCGTCGGCCCGCAAATGGGTCCCGCAGGCATAATGACCGTTGACAAAGAAAATTCCGTATACAAATTGTTTAAACACCAGAGGATCCAAAATCCGGTTGTCCATCCTAAAGGAAAAGGAGCGTTTTTCGGGTTTATAGAAATTGGTTTTAAAGGTTGCGGGAATAAGTTTAAACATAAAGGCAAAAATATCATGACCCAGGGGGAAATCCATAAACCGAATGGCCAGCATCCGGAAAAATTCCTTCTGTTTTTTCTCCAGATTCTCCGGAGTCAGGTCAAATGGGGTATCCGGGTTAAATTTTTGTTCAAACAGCCCGTAGAGGAAAGAAATCAGGTCCGGATTGGCAACTGCCGTATCCATAATGATCCTGGACACATAGGTAAATTTGTTGGACTCGTGGATCCGTGCGGAGAAGGCCTCCTTATGGTCCATATTTGCCAGACTCTCCATGATATCCCGGTCGGTATGGGTTCCCCGTTCTTTAAAGATAAACATATGGGTAAAATCGATGGCATTGACGGCAAACAGCATTTCATTAAAGCTTAATTTTTCTTCCACATAGAGCAGTGTGGCCGGGCTGACAGCGAGACTTAAATAGGACCGCAGATCATCCACCAGGGCGGTTTCCATTTTCCGGGACAATTCCCCCTGGACATAGAGGGAACAAATAGAGGAAACAACCCCGGATGGGGTATAATAGGGTTCCCAATAGGCCCGGGTAATCACCAGCCCATGGTTGGCAAATAATTTTCTCAGCACCTGCAGCTGGGGCCGTTCAAAATCAGAATTGAACATGAAACGAATTTCCCCGATATCCGAGAGATTGAACACCTCAATCAGGGGGATAACAGCTGTGGAACACTCTCCTAAAAATTTTTCATACCGATTCCGGGTCAGGCGGGGGGTATCTTTGTAATCCAGGTTCAGGTGGAACAGGAACCGGGAATCTGAAAAATCGGCGGCGCTGAACTCTGCCACCGTCTCAGGCCGGAAAATATAGGTATAGTATTCACTTTCAGGATTATAATAATAATCACGGCGATGTCCGGCAAGCTGGGTATTCAAAACTGATTCCATGCGATCCCGGGTCTCTTTGGTGGCAATTCTGACCCGCTGAATCTGACTGCCCTGGGCCAGGTCAAAATCGATGTCCGCCACCCATGAATTTAGCATGACTTTGCCATCGGCAAGTTTAATGCTTTTGGCAATGGATGCCAGGATGTGTTTCAAGGATTCCTTGGTGATGGTTTCAAAAAAATAATCGGGAAGGCCCAGGTCATTGAGAAGAATCCCGGCAGCCTTATTGATGCAATTGGCCGTCACCAATCCTTCGGAAGACAGATCAATAACAGCTTCGTATAGAATACTTGGGTTAAGTTTCACACTCTGGGCTTTATTGATGATATAAGCACCGGGTGAAACCAGAAGAGAACTATCAGTTTGGATTTCCATTGAATCTCCTATTTTGGGGCAATCGTTTTTTAAATAATGGATACGAATCCCGTCGCCGGACAACGGCAACAAATGTCACACTATGAGATACGAAGTAAATTAACATTTTCCATCGTCAGGTTACAATAATTTAATTAAATATAGTTTAAAAAATTTCAAAAACACTAAATCCCTTTTATTTTTCAATGTAGTTCTTGCTCTTATACCCTTGATTATGGTTGGTCAATATAAAAATATCCTTATCTTGGAAGCAATTGGTTTCCTCCGGGGACAAAAGTGTTAACCGCCTATATTTATTGTTCATTTCACCCCCAAATATTGACTTCAAAAACAAACAAAGATAGGATAGCTTTCTTTATTATAAATTAAAGGAAACTAATATATGGATATTGTCGAAACCCCTGTCCAATTTGAATTAACAGGCCCTGAAACGCTTGTGGAACTCAAAAAAAATCCCCCCGTTGCCACCCTGTTTTTAAACCTCTTTTTTTTGTCCATGATCCGGCCGTCTACTCTTGATGATGACACCCGTATTTCAAAGGTGCGGGTTGTGCGCAATAACCTGAAACCAGATGCAAAAAAAATCCTTCGCTACAAAAATGTCTGCGGCTTTGCAAGTCCCAGTAACATTAAACCCAATAACATTGAACCCAGTAACATTGAACCGGGTAAAATTGATCCTAACACCACCATCCCCGCAACTTATCTCCAAACCTTGTTTATCGGTCTTTTGGGGAAATTTATCACCACGCCCCATTTCCCCATCAATCCCATGGGCCTGATCCAGGTCGGCCAATCATTTGAACAGACGAGAGCCGTGACAACAGATGAAATCCTGAACTTATCCTGCCGACTCCATGGGATCACCAAAACTAAAAAAGGGATTCACTCTCAATTTTTACTCACGGTTATTTCGAACAAAGAAATTGTCTGGAAAGGGATATCCACTTTTTTTACCCGAAGTAAAAACAAGCCGCCCAAAAAGAAAAGATATGAACGAGTAGAAGAAAGATTCCTTGGAATAAAAGAGTCCATCTTTGTGCCCCGAAATACAGGCTTAAAATATGCCAATGTTTCAGGAGATTACAACCCCCATCATCTATATGGATTTACCGCCAAAATGATCGGGTTTAAACAGCCCATTGCCCACGGCATGTGGAGCCTTGCCCGGGTCATTGCAAGCATGGAAAAAGAATTTGGAGCCCACTACCCCATCAGGGCGGATGCCGCCTTCAAGCTTCCCATATTCATGCCGGCCGTCATTACCCTGGGCCATGAACCGGCCGAGACCATGCCCGGAGAAAACCCCGCCCTGGAAAGAGAATCCAATGAAACCCGAATCAATTTTGAACTCCGGGATACAAAAAGAGGCCTCCCCCACCTCAAGGGACAATTTGCCCTTAACCTTAAACAATAAAATCTCACCTACTCTGATCGGCCGTTAAGAACGCTTGCCTGTGTCCCGCATTCTTCCATTTTTTTGGCCACATGGGCCTTCATAAACGCCATCAGGAAGGTCCGGCGCTCTGAATTTGGCATGGTGGAAATGATCAGGGAAATAAAATCACAGCGGTTCACCCGTTCCACAGCTGCCTTAAAATTCAGGTCAAACACCCAGCTGATCTGGAGCAATTTCAAATCATTGACCGAGTGAACCTGATGACTGTCAATTAATTCCTTGTTTAGAACCCGGTCAAAAAGGCGCTTGGAAATCAGGCCGTCATCCGGGAGATTGTGGGTAAGATACCCGTTTTCACCAGGATCTAGTCTAAGATAATTTTGAGTGACCACATGAAAAATATCCAACTTGTCTGCGTCCCGCAATAATCGGGTCAAAAAAAGGGTATCCCTATCTATTCCCGGAGGCAGGTGATAGGCATTGTGAAGTGCAATGGCCCGGACAATCTGTTTTTTTTCTCGAATTGGCCAGGATTCCAGAAGCCCGTGTTCCCGAATCACTCCCACCCCTAGTGCCCCGTGATTTTTTGACGCCGCATCCAAAAAGGTGCCATAGGTCTCAAATTGACTGAACCGCCCGATATCATGGAGCAGGGCCGCAGCCTTTGCCAATAACATCTGTTGAGGGGAAAGCCCCAGCTTTTCTCCCAGAAAAACGATGTTTTCAACCACCCGAACCGTATGTTCTTTTTTTGTCACATGGGGATGGGCATTAACTGCCCGAGTGATAAAACCTGTGGTGTAATCATCGAAAAAAACCGCCAATGCCTTGTAATCCTTATCTGTCATCTTCTCGCCCGACTCCTTTACAATTCCCGGCTTTTCTGCGTAAGTCACAACATTGCCGGCACAATGGTATGTGACCTTAAGACGGCCAGAGTCTATCGCCGGGGCACCGCCTTGTCAAGCACCTGTGGCGAACTGGGAAGAACTGGGAAGAACTGGGAAGAACTGGGAAGAACTGGGATTTGCCTATGTTAAAAGTTACTCCGCCCACATGGATCTCATCCCGGTCATCAATTTTAACATGCGCCTGGAAAAAGGCACCGGATTAAAAACGACCGTCAGCTAAAAAATAATTTATTTATTCATTAAAAATATCAAAAATTTTGTTTTACATTGAGATTCTTATCAATTGCGGTTATTACTATTGGATAGATGGTTTTGCTGACAAAACGTAAAAATACCATTTAATTTTGCTGAAACGCGCGTGAACATGCAATAAAAAAAATTGAACGAATTCCACAAGGAAATTGAAGATGATCCGCCCGAGGTCGAAAATTATTATTTTTGCCATCCTGTTTGTATTTATATTTCCAATATATGCCATCTCCCAAAGTGCATTGACAATAGCATATCCGGAATTTTATCCGTTTTTTGCAAAGGCCAAAGATGAGAAGATAGAAGGATTTTTCTACGAAATTCTTATGGAAGCCATGGAAAATCGTATGGGCATCCATACCGAATGGTTTCAAATGCCATGGAAAAGATGTCAAAACCAGGTTCGATCGGGTAAGTTAGATGCGATGATAACAGTTCCCACAGCACAAAGGCTTGCATATTGCGATACTCACCCGGCTCCCTTTTTCGTAAAAGAATTAAAAATATTCACCTATAAAGGTCATAAACGAATGAACGCGATACAAAGGATTGGCTCCCTATCGGATATCAAAAGAGGAGGCTATACGGTTATCACTTACAGCGGCAACGGGTGGCACAAAAACAATATCACCACCCTTGGTATTCCCTTTTTTGAAACAAGCGAAGTTCATAATGTCTGGAAGATGCTGGCCGCAAGAAGAGGAGACCTTGTCATTGAATGGCCGGTTGGGGTAAAAGCCGTCCTCAAAAAAGATGGCATGGCAAATAAGATTGTTGAAACCCGCGTATCTCTCGAATCCATGCCGTTTCACCTGCTGATCAATAAGCAATCCGGGTATAAACATATTCTTGTCGAATTTAATGGTATTATAAAAAAAATGCTGGACGATGGATCGATAAAAAAAATTATTCGAAAATATTATTAAATCAAGGGATGTCCCCCGGACCTCACATTTAAAAACAACGGATTTTTTAATGAAAAAAAATGATGGACTTACATTCACGATTATTTTGACGATTCTTGTAGCGATGTTTCTTTCCTTTGTTTTATATTACCAGAAATCAACTCTTCACAAGGCTGAGCTTGCGCTTGAAGCACATGCAATTGTCATAGCGGACGCCCTTTGGCGATATGAAAAAAACACACCCATTGGATACCTGACACTGGCGGCGAAATCAAATCACTATAAACGTGTATCCGTAATTGATGATTCCGGTATTAAATTTACTGCCATAGACCCCCCCCATGAAAAGACAGCAGAAGACATTTTATCCCGTGTTGGCCTTTTACCTGTGTACCATTTGGAAAAAAATATATTTTATAACCAAACGAGTATTGGAAAAGTCAGCGTGGACTGGCAAAATAGAGCCGTATTTTTATATTTTTATATTTTCCTTTGTCTAATTTTAGTTTTGACTGCGATCTGGTTTTTTCTCAAGCTGATGGTGGCAAAAACAACGCTTGAAGACAGGGTTGTTGAACGGACCGCAGATCTCAAGGAGAGTGAGCACCGCCTGCGGCAGAGTGAAGAACGACTTGAAATGGCATTAGCAGGTGCCAATGACGGGATCTGGGATTGGGATTTAGAAAATGACATTGTTCATTTTGATGCCCGCTATTACGCCATGGTTGGATATGAAACCCATGAGTTTCAAGATTCCTTTGAAGAATGGGAAAAAAGAATTCATGCAGATGATGTGGTTCGGATAAAATCTGCAATAGACGACTGTCTTTCCGGTGAAGTTGACACCTATCATCAGGAATTCAGATTCTCAAATAAAAATGGTAACTACCAATGGATACTGGCAAAAGGAAAAATAGCGGCCCGTGATAAAAATAAAAAACCCACGCGTTTCATCGGTACCCACTCAGATATCAATGACCGTAAACTTTTGGAAAAAGCCCGGGATGATGCCTATGCAATTGTCAACAGCAGCCCTTTGGTGGCCTTTACCTGGAAGAATGAACCCGGCTGGCCGGTCGAGGTTGTGACCGAAAATATTGAAACCGTATTTGGATATCATCCTGATGAATTATTAAGCAATACCATCCGTTATGACCAAATCATTTTCCCCGATGATTTAGCAAGAGTTAAACAGGAGATTCTCCAGTATAGTATTGAAAAAAATTGTGAAAATTTCATTCATAAGCCTTACCGTGTCGTTACAAAATCCGGGGAAATCCGATGGGTAGATGACCGAACTTATATCAAAAGAAATGAGGCAGGAGATATCACCCATTATCACGGCATATTACTGGACATTACCGAGCGAATAGAAGCAGAACAATCACAATTAAAAACCCATCGGATATTAAAACTTGTTCTCAACAGCATTCCGGTTCGGGTGTTCTGGAAAGATACAAAATGCATCTATTTAGGTGCCAACAAAGCGTTTGCCCAAGATGCAGGACTGCCTTCACCCGATGATTTGATTGGAAAAACAGATCATGATCTTGCATTTGTAAAACAGGCAGAATTATTCCACCAGGATGATATTGACGTGATGAATTCAGGAAAATCAAAACTCTCCTATGAAGAACCCCAGAACAGACCAGATGGCCAAACAAGATGGCTTATGACAAGCAAGGTACCGATGAGGGATGAACAGCAGAATATCATCGGCATATTAGGAACCTATCAGGATATTACGGATCGTAAACAGGCTGAAGAGGAGATCCGAAATCTACGCAATTATCTGGAAAATATCATCGACTCCATGCCCTCGGTGCTGATTGGGGTAGACAGGGAGGGCCGTATAACCCAATGGAACCAAAAAGCACAGCAAATCACAGGGGTTTCCCTGGAATCCGCAAAGGGACAGCCCCTTGAAAAAGCATTTCCGATTCTTTCCAATGAACTTGCGCGGGTCAAGCAGGCCATCGATATGCGGCAGGTATGTTCTGATCTACGCCAGGCCAGGCAAGAAACGGATCAAACACGGTATGAGAATATTATTATCTATCCGTTGGTGACCAATGGTGTTGATGGTGCCGTTATCCGGATTGATGATGTGACAGAACAGGTCCGGCTGGAAGAAATGATGGTGCAGTCAGAAAAAATGTTGTCAGTTGGAGGCCTTGCTGCGGGTATGGCCCATGAGATTAACAATCCGCTAGCAGGAATGATACAAACTGCCAATGTCATGAAATCAAGGCTTTGCAACCTTGACATGCCCGCCAACATCCTTGCAGCAGAGGCCATTGGTGTATCCATGGATCATATCAACGCCTTCATGGAGAAAAGAAGTATTCTGAGGATGATTCAGGCCATCAATGAGTCTGGCCAGCGGGTGGCAGAAATTGTTGATAATATGCTCAGCTTTGCCAGGAAAACGGATGCGGTCATTTCAAGCCATCATCCAGTTCAGCTTCTGGATCAGATCATTGAACTTGCATCCACAGATTACGATTTAAAAAAACAATACGATTTTAAAACCATCAAAATCGTTAAGGAATACCAAGAGAATCTTCCCATGTTTCCCTGTGAGGGGGCAAAAATTCAGCAGGTGCTGTTGAATATTCTTCGTAACGGTGCCCAGGCAATGCAAGCGGAAGATGCTGCAAAGGATGTTCACCCCTGTTTTATACTAAGACTTTCAGTTGAAAAGGAAAACCGTATGCTGAAAATGGAAATTGAAGATAACGGCCCCGGCATGGACGAGGCGACCCAGTCCCGGGTTTTCGAACCTTTTTTTACGACAAAACCCGTGGGAGTGGGTACCGGTCTTGGTCTATCCGTTTCCTATTTTATCATTACACAAAACCATGGCGGAACCATGGAGGTGGTTTCAACATTAGGCAAAGGCTCAACATTCATTATTCGGTTACCTTTGGAAGGGAATGGAAAAAAATGATGAATATAGATCATAGTTCTGTTAAAATACTGATTGTCGATGATGAGCTTCATGTCAGGCAAAGTTTTTTTGACTTTTTTGAAGATCGTGAATGGCAGGTTCTATCTGCTGAAAGCGGAGAAAGGGCCCTTGACCTCCTTGGGAAAGAAACTTGTGATGCGGCTGTTGTAGATATCCGTATGGGGGGCATGGATGGTGAAACCTTTATTCGAAAGGCATCTGAACGATATCCTGAAATGGTTTTTATAATTTGCACAGGCTCACCTGAATATAAGGCCTCTGAAGATCTCCTTGGATTACCTTGCGTGGCCGACCATATATTTGCAAAACCAGTGACAGATCCCCATGAACTGGAAAACGAAATTACGAAATTATTGTCTGATAAATACAGATGAAATTTCATGAACAATGCGTTAAAAATGGCCACAAACTCTAATAGCCGGATCTTGCCATGGGGCTTTTTTGTTTTGATCATGGGTTGGACAGACTTGCATGAAAGCTGTTGGGGTCGGCCACCACGTAATATCGGGGATCATCGATTTCTTCGATAATAATGGCCCGGTATTTTTTATCTGACCGGTTCAACAACTTTATACAATCGGAACTCAAATGTTTGAGGGCAATGTGTTTCCCTTGTTTTTCATACTTCTCCACAACCCCTGAAATGGCTTCAATCCCCGAATAATCCGACACCCTGGATTCCATGAAATCGATCTCTACGTTTTCCGGGTCCCCCTTCACGTCAAATTTGGACACAAACATCTGGGTGGACCCGAAAAAAAGCGGACCCCAAATTTCGTAAACCTTTGTGCCGTCGGGTTTGATTCTTTTCCGGGCCCTGATTCTCAAAGCATTTTCCCAAGAGAAGACCAGGGCGGACATGATGATGCCGACAAATACGGCCACGGCCAGGTCAAAGGTCACCGTAAGAACCGATACACTGACCAGAACCAGGGCGTCTGATTTGGGAATCTTGTGCATTATCCTGAGGCTGGACCAGGCAAAGGTTCCGATGACCACCATGAACATGATGCCGGTAAGGGCTGCAATGGGAACCTGCTCGATGATGGCGGACCCGAAAAGGATGAACCCCAGAAGGGACAGGGCCGCCACAACACCGGAAAGCCTTCCCCTGCCGCCAGAATTCACATTGATGATGGACTGGCCGATCATGGCGCATCCCCCCATCCCCCCGAACAGGGCAGTGACAATGTTGGCCATGCCCTGGGCCACACACTCTTTATTGCTGTTGCCCCGGGTTTGAGTAATCTCATCTATCAGGTTCAGGGTGAGCAAAGATTCAATGATACCGATACCAGCCAGGATAAAAGCATAAGGAAAAATAAATTTCAGAGTCGCAAAGTTCCATGGAATCAGGGAAAACAATTGTGATTGGAACACAGGAAGACCGCCCTTTAAACCTTCTCCACCCCCATCTCTGATAAAAGATCCCACGGTGGCAACCTCCAGATTAAACGCCAGGGTCACTCCGGTGACGACCAGGATGGCCGTGAGGGCTGCGGGAATTTTCCGGGTAATCTTGGGAAGCAAAACCATGATCATCATGGTGGTGATCACCAAACCTGCCATGGTGAAAAGCTCTGGTCCCGCCAACCAGTGGGACACACCGGTTCTAACGGTTTTGAACATATCCAGCTGGGACAAAAAAATCACAATGGCAAGGCCGTTAACAAATCCCAGCATCACCGGATGGGGAACCAGGCGGATAAACTTACCCAGCTTAAGGCCGCCGGCAATGGCCTGGAAAATGCCCATGAGAATCACCGTGACAAAAAGGTATTGCACCCCCATATTTGAAACGGGCTGGGGCATGGCAAGGCCCATGGCGTTTCCCTCGCTTACCAGGGAGACCATCACCACGGCAAGGGCTCCGGTGGCGCCGGAAATCATTCCTGGGCGACCACCAAACAGGGAGGTAATAAGACCGACCATGAAGGCGGCATACAGCCCCACCAGGGGATCCAACCCGGCCACAAATGAAAACGCAACGGCCTCGGGGACCAGGGCCAGGGCGACGGTGATGCCCGATGTGATATCGTTTTTAACATTCTTGGTTCTCTTCTTGATCAATTCAAACATAAATACGGCTTTGCCTTTTCATAATGACGCAATAACAACAGGCATGGCCCTCTTATGGAAAGCCATGCCCGTGGAAGAAATTTCATTTTTTAGTTGGGAAAAAAGTCGTATTATGTATAAGGTCTGCCCGAGAAAAGCAAGGTAAAAGATTTTAACTTGAAGGGTATTCCCATGAAAATAAAAGCACCGCTGGTTGATGAGGTACTCGACCGTGTGATATTGATACGGATACACCATGGTCCGACAGAGAACGCTGCCTTTTCCCATGAATTGTTAAAACCGCAGAATAAGGAACACAATCATGACTTCTGACCCAAAACCGATTTTATTAAAGAATGGCTTTATTATTGACGGATCCGGTTCAAAGGGGTTCAAGGGAAACCTTCTTATCCGGGGAAAAACCATTGCAGCTGTTTCCAGGCAGGAAATCCCAGGGCCTTCACAGGTCATTGACTGCACCCATAAAACCATTACCCCGGGGTTCATTGACATGCATTCCCACAATGACTGGTTTTTGCCCAATGCGGCCCGCCCGGAACTGACCACCCCCTTTACCGAGCAGGGCATCACCACCTTTGTGGGGGGCAATTGCGGATTCAGCGCTGCCGGGCTGAAACAGGACTCTTCCTTTAAAGAATACATCGAAGAGAACAATCTTTTTAAGACCGGCACCCCAAGGCTTGAATGGGCCTCCATGGCTGAATATGGGGCCCATCTTAAAACAAAGGGGATCACCCACAACCTTTCCACCCTGGCAGGCCACGGCACCATACGGGCATCGGTTTGCGGCGGAAACCCGGCTCCTTTGACGCCCGAACAGATGAAAGAGGTGCTGTATCTGCTGGAAAAAGCAATGGATGAGGGGGCAAAAGGAGTCTCATTCGGATTTCAATATGCCCCGGGCATTTTTGCCCAAAAAGAAGAGATCAAACAAATCGCAGACCTGGTAAAAAGAAACGCTAAAATCCTGACCGTCCACCAAAAAGCCTATTCATCCATATCCGCTACCTATCCTGTGATGCCGTTCGGTAAAGCCCATAATTTAATCGCCTTAGAAGAGATGCTCAACCTGGCCCGGGAAACTGGGGTACGGCTTCAGCTGTCCCACCTTATTTTTGTAGGGACAAAAACCTGGAAAACCTTTGACCGGGCAATGGCCCTCATCGACCGGGCCATAACAGACGGGGTGGATCTTATGCTCGACACCTATGCCTATCATTGCGGTGCCTCCATTATCACGGTACTCCTGCCGGACTGGTTCATGGCAAAAGCACCGGCAAGCTATACCGACAAAACCTTGATTTTCAAGGTCAGGCTTCTGGCAGCCCTCTCCTTTCGTCTGCTGGGATTCGGATTTAAAGATATCCAGATTGCATCGGCCGTACACGGCCCGTTTAACCAGTTCAACGGCATGTTCTTATCGGATATTGCCAAGGCAAGAAAGGTGAGCCCCTTTAAAAATTATATGGATTTTATCCGTCAGAGCCATGGAACGGCCCGGGTGCTGATGCATCGATATACCAGCCCAAAAATTGTTGACGAACTCATCCGACACAAGGCATCTTTATTTATGACCGATGCCTGGGCCGAACCGGACGGGCTTCAGAACCCTGCTGCCTACGGCTGTTTTCCCAAATTCATAGAAATGACCCGGGACAGACAATTGCTCACCTGCGAACAGGTGATCCACAAAATGACCGGCGCCAGTGCCCGGCGCTTCAATATAAGGGACAGAGGAATTTTAAAAGAAGGCAAGGCTTCGGATATCAACATTCTCGACTGGGACAGGGTCCGGGACAACACCACCCTTGAAAACACAGATCGCAGACCTTCAGGGGTGGAATCGGTTTTCATCAACGGGGTACAGGTGGTTAAAAACGGGAGGGCGGATCCCACTATCCGTCCGGGCCTGGTGATTTAACCCCGGGGTAGCAGTCATCTTCACACCACTATGCAGCAAAAATACCGATCTGCTTCATATAGGCGGTAATCTCCCGAACAGTTTGCCCAATGGTTACCACGTTTGCCGGAACAATAATAATGGTATCATCTCCGGCCACAGATCCTAAGACCTGATCAAACCTGTGGTCATCAATGAACTTGGCAACGGTATTGGCAGTCCCTGGCCGGGTTTGGATCACAATCTGGTATCCATTGTCTGCTATTTTGTTCACCAGGGAATCAAAAAAACCCGTATCCTTAAGCCCTATTTCGGCCGGGGCCAGGGCATATACGGCATTGCCCTTTTCATCCTGGCCTTTTATTGCATTTATCTTTTTTAATGCCCGGGAAACAGAAGACTGGGTGGTGCGTATCCCCTTTTCTCCCAGGGCCTGGACAAGCTGGGCCTGGTTTCCGGAAATCCCCTGGGAGAGCAGGCTGTTTAATTCAGTAGAAATAGTCATATTCATTTTCTTTGTATTTTTATGTAAATTTTCTGTTTTTATATCATATTTATGCGTGAATGCAAACTTTATGCGCATTTTATACAGTAGCACTTGACTATTTCAAGATTTTTCTGCATTAATAGCGTCATGATATAAATGCAGAAACCATAAAAAATATTATAAAAATCAAAGCGAAGGAGATAGTATGTCAAAGGAAAAAGTAGTTCTGGCCTATTCAGGCGGACTAGATACATCCATTATTTTAAAATGGCTGTTGGAACAAGGATATGACGTTATTGCCTATATGGCCAACATCGGCCAGGAAGAAGATTTTGATGTGGCTGAAAAAAAAGCCCTGAAAATCGGCGCATCCCAGGTATTTATCGAAGACATGAGAAAAGAATTTGTAACGGATTATATTTTCCCCGTATACAAAGCCAACACCGTCTATGAAGGCCGATATCTTCTGGGTACTGCCATTGCCCGGCCCATCATCGCCAAACGCCAGATCGAGATTGCCCGGAAAGTGGGTGCAAAGTTTGTTTCCCATGGGGCCACGGGAAAAGGGAACGACCAGGTGAGATTCGAGCTGTCCTATTATGCCTTAAATCCCCAGATCAAGGTCATTGCCCCCTGGAAAAACAAGGATTTCCTCAACGCCTTCAAAGGCCGGACCGATCTGCTGGCTTATGCAAAAAAACACGGGATCCCCACCAAACAGACTGCCTCCAAGCCCTATAGCGAAGATGACAACCTCCTCCATATTTCCCATGAAGCCGGTATCCTTGAAGATCCGGGCCATGTGTGCGATGAAAGCATCTATTCCCGAACGGTCTCCCCGGAAAATGCACCGGACAAAGCCACCCGGATTATTCTTGAATTCAAGGATGGCATCCCTGTAAAGGTCACCAACCTGGAAGACAATACCGTAAAAACAGATGCATTGGAATTGTTTGAATATTTGAACCAGCTGGGCCAGGAAAATGGTATCGGGCGCCTGGACATGGTTGAAAACCGTTTCGTGGGCATCAAGTCCCGGGGGGTTTATGAAACACCCGGCGGCACCATCCTCCATGAAGCCCACATGGATATTGAAGGGATTGCCATGGACCGGGAGGTGATGCGGATCCGGGATATGCTGGCAGCAAAATATGCAGAACTTGTCTACAACGGATTCTGGTTCAGCCCGGAGATGGAATTTCTCATGGCTGCCATGGACAAGAGCCAGGAAGTCATTGACGGGGAAGTTACCCTCAAACTTTACAAAGGGGTTGCCTACCCCATTGCCAGGACAAGCCCCTCCTCATTGTATGATCAGGATCTTTCCTCAATGGATATTGAAGGCGGCTACAACCAGGAAGATGCAGAAGGGTTCATCCGGATCAATGCAATCCGGCTCATGGCCCACAGAAATATTATCGACAAAAAATAAGCGACAGATTCATTTTTAAAAGGCCGTGGAGAAAAAATTACTTTTCTCCACGGCCTTCATTATTTGTGAATCATTATTTGTAAATCAAATCTCGGTTAATTCCCGGCAATAGGTTCAACAAACCGGGCTTCGGAATCCCAGGGGAACAAAATCCATGTATCCTGGCTGACCTCGGTTACAAAGGCGTCCACAAGGGGCTTACCAGCTGGTTTTGCATAGACCGTTGCAAAATAGGCTTTGGGAAGCATGCGTCGAACCACCTTTGCCGTGGATCCCGTATCCACCAGGTCATCAATAATAAGCAGGCCACTTCCGTCCCCTTCTATCCCTTTTAAGGTGGTGGGTTCCCCCTGGTTCTGCCAGTCATAGCTTGTGATACACACCGTATCAATGAGGTGGATCCCAAGCTCCCTTGCAATGATGGCCGCCGGCACAAGCCCCCCCCGGGTGACGGCAACAATCCCTTTCCACGGGGTCCCCCGGTCATGGAGCCGCCATGACAATGCTTTTGCATCCCGATGAAGCTGATCCCAGGGGATAGGGTAGCTTCTTTTGTACCGATCCTTTTTTTTATCCATAATGGTGTTATCTCTCCTGTGTTCGGTTACTTTTAATAGAGTGGTGAGGTTTATGTTGACCTTTCATCCAATTGTTTTATTGTATCTATTTATTTTATAAATAGACAAAAGAAAAGAGACTTAAGGAAAAAATATTGTGAATGAGTTGAATACAGACTGTCCCCACTGCAATGGAAAGCTTTATATCAAGCACACCTGAACCAAGGTAACACTGAGCTGCAGGTCCTGCGGCCAAGAACTTGCCCTGGAAAACTATAAAGATCTCATGGATGAATATCTTGAAGAACAGCTTGCCAATGTGCCCATAAACCGATTATAGCCTGTATTTTATGATCCGCATCTGGTTTTTCGGGATCTGTTATGGTCGCTTTTCCATAATCTGTATCTGTTATTTGCCCTGTTATACTTATAAAAAAAATGACCCTATAAAAAAGAGAGAAACAAATGGACTATCAACATCTTTTGGCAGACAGAACAAATCTTATGCAGGCCAATGCCATCCGGGAAATTTTAAAAGTGGTCGCCAATCCCGGCATTATTTCCCTGGCAGGCGGCATCCCTTCTCCGGATAGTTTCCCCATGGACATTATCCGGGAACTCACCGACAAGGTGTTAAAAAAATACAAATCCAGCGCCTTTCAATATGATTTGACCGAAGGATTTTTGCCCCTGAGGAAACAAATATCCATTCTCCTTGAACAAAGGGGAATCCACGCCTCGCCGGATGCCGTCAATATTACCTCGGGTTCCCAGGGAGTACTGGATGCCATTGCCAAACTGACCATATCAAAGGGGGACAAAATTGCCCTGGAAGCCCCGACCTATCTGGGGGCACTTTCTGCCTTCAACCCCTATGAACCTTCCTATATCCGGATGGATATGGATGATGAAGGCCTGGTTCCAGACTCCCTGGAACGTACCCTGCAAACCCATGACATCAAATTTATTTACCTGGTTCCCACCTTTCAAAACCCCACAGGCCGGACCCTGACCCTTGAACGGCGGAGAAATATTGCCGACATCATCCAACGATACAACGTACTGCTGGTGGAAGATGACCCCTATTCTGCCCTTCGCTACAAGGGAGACCCGGTACCTGCCATCAAAACCCTGGCGCCCGACCATGTGGTCTATATTTCCACCCTGTCCAAGGTGTTTGCCCCAGGACTGCGCATTGGATTTTATGCCGCCCCCAAATTTATACGGGAATGGCTGGTCCTGGTCAAACAGGGGGTGGATCTTCACACCTCCACCTTTAACCAGGCCCTGGCAGCAGAATACCTGGAAGGGGGTTATTTATCCAGCCATCTGCCCCGAATCATCGACATTTATAAACCCCGGCAAAAGGCCATGCAAGATGCATTGAAGCAATTTTTGCCACAAGGGTTCACCTGTGCCCCCTCCGACGGCGGCATGTTCTTGTGGGTAACAGGACCCAGGGGGTTTAAAGCCCTGTCCCTCTATGACAAAGCCATTGAAAACGGGGTGGCATTTGTGCCCGGGCAATTTTTTTACACCGACCCAAAAGAAGGTCTTGAAACCATGCGGCTCAACTATACCATGGCCGATGAACCCACCATTAAAATAGCCGTTGAAAAATTAGCATCAGCCATCCACAGCATGCAAGGATAGGCGTCAACATTTCCCTATCAAGCGGTCAATTCCGGGGGCAGATACACTTCAAGATGATGCTGTGTCAAAAATTGTTTAAACCCGATCACCTTCTCCCTGCGGTATTCCATGTGGAAGGCCTGGTATTCACAGGTATTGATGCAGCCAATGCCAGAACAGTATTTTATCCCGGCCCGATGCCCCTATAAATAAACACAAAATTAAAATTTAGTGAGATTTTTCTTGTTAAACACCAGAATAATTCATAGGATTGTCTCCATAATCAACCTAAATTTTTAAAAAATTGCCATGAATATAAAACTGATTGACAGAATACTTGCTCTGGGAAATCTAATGGGATATGCCCGTATGGCCCATATTGAGGCCGATATGGATTTACGCGTATCCGCATGGAACCAAGGGGCAACAGATCTGTTCAGACATTCGGAGAACGAGGCCTTGGGGCGTTTTTTAGATGAACTGATTCC
The DNA here is from genome assembly GCF_055382125.1 of Desulfoconvexum algidum. Classification (NCBI taxonomy): domain Bacteria; kingdom Pseudomonadati; phylum Thermodesulfobacteriota; class Desulfobacteria; order Desulfobacterales; family Desulfobacteraceae; genus Desulfoconvexum; species Desulfoconvexum algidum. The sequence continues at coordinate 5,343,244 of NZ_AP042394.1, forward strand.
CGTCAACAAAGAAACCTTGATTCAGTGCACCCGGGCAGGAATGATGACTATTTCCCATGAAAATGGACATGGACAAAAAATCTTGTGTGATATCACCTATGCACCCATCATAAATTTACAGGCGAAAAAACTGGGGATTGCCCTATTAGTAGCCAACCTTTCAGATAAATCAAAAGACGAAACAGACCTTAAACAAAAAAAACAGCAGATTGAAGAAATATTCGGAGTTGCCCCCATTGGTATGTACCATGTTAACTTGGACGGCAACATAACCATGGCAAATTCCGAATATGCATGGATGCTTGGCCATGAATCATCAGATACGGTTGTGAGTCAGGTGAAAGATTTTGCAGCCCAGGTTTTTTTTGATCAGGAAAAAGCCGAAGAATTTATGTTCAATATTTTTGAAGCAGATCAGATTGTCAGTTTCAGGTGCCGATTGAAAAGAAAGGATAATTCCTATCTCTGGGCATTATGCTATGCAAAAACCACCCGGAATAAATTTGGCCGAACAGATGGATTTAACGGATTTTCAATTGATATCAGCGCAACAGTCCGGACGGAACAGGCATTGGAAAAAGCCAATGAACAACTTAAGATCCTTTCCGGGGTAGATGGCCTGACCCAAATACCCAATCGAAGAAGATTTGATGAATATCTTGCCTCGGAATGGAGGCGACACCTCCGAGAAAAAAATAAATTCGCTGTGATTATGTGTGATATAGATTTTTTTAAATATTATAATGATGCCTATGGGCATCAGGCAGGGGATGAATGCCTTCAGCAAGTTGCCCGGGCCATCCATGACTGTTGCAGCCGTTCCAGCGATCTGGTTGCACGGTATGGTGGCGAAGAGTTTGTTCTCATCTTGCCAAATACAGATTTGAAAGGTGCAACAACGGTTGCAGAACGGGTTCGAACCTCCGTAAGAAACCTTAAAATAGACCATAAAAACTCTGCAATAGAAAAATATGTAACCCTGAGTCTTGGCATCGCCTCCGCCCTGCCAGGACGTAACACGTCTGCTAAAGATCTTATTGCCCTTGCTGACAAAGCATTATACGAGGCTAAAGAGGGAGGCAGGAACCAATGCATCGGAAAAACGCTGAAAAACATTCAAGGGAGTGTATGAAGTTTTCCACAAGACATTTATTTATCACAGGTATCTTCATCGCCATGGCAATTGGACTTTCACTATTGGCAGTTTCTCCATCCCATTCATCAACCCGGAACCTTGAAAAAACGGAGGTTGAAACCTTTCCTGTTTACCCCTCCATTGAACCCAATGTGGCATTCTGGATAGACATGTTTACCCGCTATACCCGATCCCAGGGCGTCATCCATGACGCCCGACATCTGAACAGGATATACGAAGTAATCCGCCTGGACCCGTCACAGACAAGGACAGCGTCCAAACGAAACAAAAAAAAGAAAGAAGCTGTCCAGAAAAAATATAAAAGAATCCTGCTGGCCCTTGCAGCAGGAAAGCCACCTGCCACCCCAAAAGAAAAACAAGTGGTCCAATTGTTTGGCAAAAAAGCCAGTCCCCGAGACTTTAAACAGGCAGCCCATGTGCTGCGATGCCAGACCGGACTGAGTCAGCATTTTAAGGAGGGCCTGATACGGTCCGGTGCCGTGATTGATCAATTCAAACAAATATTTGCCTCCCATGGCCTCCCCATTGACCTGGCCTACCTGCCCTGTGTGGAATCTTCCTTTGATTTTACAGCCTATTCAAAATTCGGTGCTGCCGGCATCTGGCAGTTTACCCGGGGAACCGGAAGGATGTATATGGAAATAGGGTATGTTGTGGACCAGAGAAGGGACCCCTACATCTCAACCCAGGCAGCGGCCAGACTTTTAAAAAGAAATTATGCAAAGCTAGGACAATGGCCCCTGGCCCTTACCGCTTATAACCATGGGGTCAACGGAATGCTCCGGGCCCAGAAACAAAAAGGCGGCTATGAAAAGATCTTTAACACTTACCAGGGACGCTCCTTTAGGTTCGCCTCACGAAATTTTTATTCTGAGTTTCTGGCGGCCCGGCAGGTGGCCAAAAATCATAAAACCTATTTTGGAGACATCCCCCTTCAAAAACCGGTTCACGTGACCCGGTATACCACCAAGGGTTATCTGCCAGCCAAGGCCCTGGCCCAGGGTCTGAATCTGGACATCCAGACAATCAAAAAATTGAACCCCTCCTTGAGAAGCCCGGTATTTGACGGCCGCAAACACATCCCAAAAGGATTTGAGCTCCGCCTGCCCGCCCAGGTCCTCCATAAAACCATTGCCCGGGTGACAACAGATCTGTACCAGGCCAGACAAAAACCCAGCAAATTCCATATGGTCCAAAAGGGCGATACAGCAGGCAACATTGCCAGGACCCACTCTGTCCCCTTAAATGCACTGATTCTGGCAAATGGTCTGAGCCGCCGTGCCACCATCTATATCGGCCAGAACCTGAGGATTCCCGTCCAGGGAGAAGTGATTCTCCCTGAAAAACTGGCCCTTGCAAAACCAAAGGATTACAACCCAATAAAGAAAACGGCAAAAACACCGCTGCCACCAAAGACACACACCGATACGGTTTTGCCTTCTCCTCAAAAAGAAACACCACCACTGCCCTTGCCTCGGGAAAAATTAATGACAAAAACTGCACCCGACCCAACCGCTGCAGTTGTCTCCCCCTTGCCTGACAGCCCGGAAGCCGTGGCAAAACCAATTTCCAAGGAACCAACGATCAACCTTGCAATTGTCACAAGCGACCTTAAAATCAAAAAAACCTTTACCCAATCAAATCAACTGGTGGGAGTTATCCGGGTGGACCCGGAGGAAACCCTGGGCCACTATGCAGACTGGCTCCAAATCCCCACCCAGAAAATCCGTGTCTTAAACCAATTTCCCTATGGCCAAACGATTTCCATTGACCAAAAAATTAAAATACCCCTGGGCCCAAAAGATTTGGAACGCTTTGAGGAGCTCAGGTACGAATATCACAAGGAAATGGAAGAAGATTTTTTTGAATCCTTTTCCATTACAGGTGTGGGCACCTATGAAATAAAGCGCGGGGATACCATCTGGCTCCTATGCCTCAATAAGCTGGAAATCCCTCTGTGGCTGCTGAAAAAATACAACCCTGTCATGGATTTTAGCAAATTACAGCTCCGGCAAACAATCCACTATCCCATTGTCAGTAGTCCTAGAAATTTTGAGATTCAATAAACCTTTTTTTCATAGCATTGGAAACCCCGAGGAACCGCATCCCCATCTTTGCAGCACCTGTTCCTGGAAATTTATCATAAATCTGGCCCATACTTTTTCTTTAAACCCCTGAACTGGTCATAGGAAATCCCCAACGAGGCGGCGGCTTTTTTCTGATTATACTGGCAGGCGGACAGGGCAGCACAAAGCCTGTGAAATTCCAGGGCCCGGATGGATTCCTTCAGGGGTTTTTCAAAAAGAGCTGTCATGATGTCCATTTGCCCTGGCCCTTGAGCCGAGCGTGAAACATCACACCCTGGATCCAGCGCCAGAGCATCCGGCCCTACAAGGCCCGGCCTTGTAGGGCCTGTGCCCAACCCCTCCCCATAGCGAGATTGAAAGGGATCAAAGGAAATCTCTCCAATCCTGTGGGAAGGCGATTTGTACACAGCCCGTTCAATCACATTTTTTAATTCCCGGACATTGCCGGGCCAGGGATAGGACTCAAGGGTTTTAACAGCCCCGGGGGTGAGGTGCGGCAGCTCTTCCCAGTCCAGTTCATAGGCCATCCTTCCGGCAAAATGATTGGCCAGCAAAAGGATATCTTCGGTTCGATACCGCAAGGGCGGGGCATAAATCACCTCAAAGGAGAGCCGGTCCAAAAGATCCTGTTTAAACCTGCCCAGGTCTGCCAGCCTGGACAAATCCACGTTGGTGGCAGCCACAATCCGGACATCCACCTGCACTGGCCGGGAGGATCCCACCCGTTCAAAGGCCCCGTATTCCACCACCCGAAGGATCTTTTCCTGGACCTCCATGGGGATGGTGCCGATTTCATCCAGAAAAAGGGTCCCGTCGTCCGCCTGTTCAAATCGGCCTACCTGGCGAACCGTGGCACCGGTAAAGGCCCCTTTTTCATACCCGAACAACTCAGACCCGATCAGGGTGGGGGTCAGGGCGGCACAATTTAAGGTCACCATGGGTTTTTGCCAGCGTTTGGATAAAAAATGGACTCGGGCGGCGGCCAGTTCCTTGCCCGTCCCCCGCTCTCCCAGGATTAAAACCGGCCGGTCTATAGGCGCCACCTGGGAAATTTGCTCCTGAAATTCAATAAATGCCTCGGACTGACCCAGGGCTTCGGACATGGAAACATGCCCCCCTTCCCCGCCATCCTGACTCGAAAAATCCATACCGCCTCCCGGGATAATTTTTTTGGTTAATATAACCATAAAATAGTAATAAAACCATTTATTGATCAATAATACCACAAAACCATCTCCCGGTCAAGCGAACAACCCATTGAAATAACAACCGTTTTTTTAAATCATTCGCCCTGGCACACTTTCTGCTATTAATGTTTTCATGTTGAGCCTATCAGATAACAACCCAATAAGGAGAAAACACATGGGAATTTTTACACGCTTTAGCGATATTGTTTCATCAAACATCAATGCCATGCTGGACAAAGCAGAAGATCCTGAAAAACTCATCAAGCTCATGATCCGGGAAATGGAAGACACCCTCATCGAAATCAAGTCCTCCTGTGCCAACACCATTGCCAGTCAGAAAAAAGTTCAACGGCTCCTGGAAGAAACAAAGGACAGGCAATTATTCTGGAAAGAAAAAGCAGAACTGGCAGTGGCCAAGGGAAGAGACGATCTGGCCCGCCAGGCCCTTCTGGAAAAAAGACGGTTCACCCAGAGAGTTGATACGGTGGATGAAGAGCACATGGAATTAGGGGTGATTGTGGAGCAGTACCGGGATGATATCCAGGAACTTGAGACCAAACTCAAATCTGCCCGGGACAAACAGCGAATGCTGGTCCAGCGTCATATCCGGGCCCAACGGAAAAAGAAAGCCCAGCAGGAGATCCGACGGGTGGATTCTGCCGAGGTCATGCAAAAATTTGATGAAATAGAATCCCAGATTGAACGGTTGGAAGCCGAGGCAGACCTGGTCAATTTCGGACGCAAAACCACCCTTGAGGAAGAATTTGAAGGGTTGGCATCCGACGATGAAATCGAACAGCAACTCCATGATTTAAAGTCCTCCCATTCCTCTAAAAATGATGCTACAACCTAGGGTATAAATTCAATGACTTTTTTTGATCACACACACCTGAGAGGAGTGACACTATAATGCATGGCATAATGTTCGTAGGGTTCTTTATCGGCGGGGCCATCCTCCTGATTGCCACACTTGGATTAATTCTCATCGGCATCATCCGGGCTGCCAAAACCGGCGGCATCTCAAAGAAAGACAAGCAGACCCATGCCGATGAAACCAAAATGATCCAGGATATTTTCAACGGGCTGTCTAAAATGGAAGAGCGGATAGAAGCACTTGAAACCATTTTGATTGAACGTCAGAGAAAAGACATATAAAAAAAGGAAACTCAAAAAATGAGATACCATCATAAAAACAAAGGGCGCAGAGGCTTTGACAGATACCGCACCCAATACGGCCATTTCCGAAACCAGGTGGATGCGATCACCCCCACCAACAGGGTCTACCGCTCACGGCAGGGCATCCTCATGGGGGTCTGCCGGGGGATAGCAGAACACTTTCATTTCAGTGTCTTCTGGACGAGAATGATTGTCTTTCTTCTCTTTTTATTCACCGGATTCTGGCCTGTGGGGGTATTGTACATTGTTGCCGGGCTGCTCCTGAAGATGGGACCTGTCATCCCCCTTGAAAATGATGAAGATCAGGCATTTTATCAGTCCTATACAAATTCCAGGGAATCTGCCATCCAGCGGGTCAAGCGCAAATTTGACAACCTCGACCGCAGAATCCAGAGAATGGAACACACGGTTACCTCCCGGGAGTTTGAGCTGTAACACTTCATATGACAAAACGATTTCAAAAAATCAACCGCTGCAAATAGGCTCTCTGAAAACCCCAGGGCGAGCGTTTATAAGGGTGGCCGGGAGCAGTCCCGGCCTGAGTGGAAGAGAGAGACCGTTTACACCCCGCCAATTTTAGCTCCATATTTCCCCAAGAGATGTCCGGTCAGGGCCTTTCGATAATCCCTTCAAATTTTAGGTCAACTTAATCACTTTGGTTACTATAGAGCTCGACTGTATAAAATTTATGAATGTTAAACTCAAGTACTCAATTTGTGATATCCGAGTCATTTTTGACTCGAAAACGGAGCCATATAAAAGATTCAGTCAATCCTAAATCTATATTTTTTTCCATATTTTTAGTAAATATCAACGAAGAAGTTTCTTTTTCAGAAACCGCTCCTTTATTATCCATGAAATATTCAATATTTTTTGTGACATTAATTTCTTGCGAACCCGTTTTCTCCAAAAAACCGATTTTATTTACCCGGAGGAAACTGGTCCAGCATTTTCCCAATGGTTTGATCGATATCCTGAATTCTTTTTTCAGGGGTTGAATGGGTTTCAACCACACGCGTGCTGTTCCCTCTCCATAAAACAATATCGCTGCCCGGTTTTAAAAAATCAATAATCAGGAGCCCCTCATCGTATTCATCTATCTGTGTTCCTGTTCTGATACCGATTGCGCCATGATTGCCATAATGACCGTATCCGAACCCGAGACCCGTGCTGACCGGGTTGGAATAAATCTTTCGTGAAATGGAATATTTATAGACTATCTGAAAATCAGGGATTTTACCGGAACTCTTTGTAAACCCCTTTTCCAGTAGTTTTTCCTCTGTTGCCTTACGAATTCTATCATCCAGCAATTGCGAATCAATTCTCATATCGCCAGTTTTTTCCTGGCCTTTATATTTCCAGGCATATGTTTTTAAATTACCAAAATCCCAATCTGGCTGGTAATCTTGACTGACCTCTATGCTGGAACACCCCAATATAAATATGGCAAATAAAGAACAGACAAGAACAGACACACTATGTCTTTTTTTCATTTTCACCCCCCGGCCACTTGTTAATGACCAATCTCTTTTTTTTACAGCAGTTACAAAAAACCCAGCAGGCCCAGCCCGTCTTTGAACAAGAGAAGCGCCAAACCGCAAAGCAACCCCCCCAGGCATTTCATGGTGACCACATACACCCGGCCCTTTAAAAATGATTTGGATCGGCCCACGAGCACTGCCAGCGAAACCTTTGACCCCACCAGCAACAGATAAAAACCTGCCACAAAAAAAATGGCCGCCCCGACATTCACCGCCATGGCCCGGCCCATGATGGGGGCGCCCACGCTGATCCAGAAAAGATAGGGATGGGGACTCAAAAAATTCACCATCACCCCTTTGCTTAAGGATCGGGGGGCTTTTTTTTCCATATCCAGTACCACGCCCGAGGTGCGAATCCCCTGGACCCCCATGTAAAAAATCACCCCACCGCCCACAAGGGAAATTCCCCCCAGCACAGAATGGGAATCGGACAATTTTGACAGAACAAACAGGGTCAACAGCACAATGGGCAGATCACTGACCAAAGGGGCAAGGGCCACCCGGATACCGGCCCGGATGTCATGGGCAAGGGTTTCCGATACCACAAGGGCCAGCAGGGGACCCGGGGACATCCCGGCAGAAACCCCCAGCAGGCTTCCCATGGCAAGATAATAAATCATGGGGCGCCATGGCATCGTTTAAATTTTTTATGGCTACCGCACCAGCAGGGCTGGTTCCGGCCCCAGACCACCGGGGGAAGCATCTGCCCGTCGCAATAAACCCAGCGGCCCTCCTTGTTCACAAACCGGGCCTTTTCGTGGATCTGGCCGTGGATCAGGTCACGGAGCGGGCCTATGCCCCTCTGTTCATAAAACGCGACAAACTCCACATACCCAACCCCCTGGTCCAGTTGAGAATCATCTGTTTTCACCACAACAAGCCCCCGCCATTGGGTGGTGTTACAGGTATCGGCCAGCAATTGCCGGTCATTTTCCTCCCGGTGATCCGGATCTCGGGTGGCAATAAGGTAATCCATATTTTTGTAGAAAAAAGCGGCATACCGGGATCGCATCAGCTGTTCCGGGGTGGCGGGAATGGCCTGCCCCGAAAGGTAGGGCCCGCAACAAGTATCACTCGTGTTCCCACTTTGGCAGCAGCAAAGCCCTTCGGTCATTGATCCCCCCCCCCTTTTTTGCCCGGCACAGCCGGTATCTCATTTTCAACCCAGGGTTTCATTCTTACATCAGCAAAAAATTATATCATGGCCGTTTGGATTTTTCTACTCGCTATTTACCCGTTTTGGGGTTCCCCATGAAAAAAACATTGAAACAAAGGGAAAGCTATATTAGGGTAAACCCTTAAGTTTAATCGAAAACACAAGGAAAAAAAACATGCTGACATTGTCCAAAGACCATATTAAAAACAAAATTGCCGACACCCAGCTTATTTTTTACAGAGGCCTGAACACCTACGAGCACGGGTCCTATTTTCTGTCACAAAAAGATTTAACAAAAAAGTCCTTCACCTATGAGTTTGACGGCACCCTGGGAAACTACACCACCCGTATCCATATTAATGCAGATCAAGTGGAAACCAGTTGCAATTGCCCCTACCCAAGGCAAGGGTGCCGCCATGTAGTGGCGGCCAGCCTAAACGTAGGAGATCTTCTGGCAAGAGAAAAAACCCCAAAAAAACTATTTCAGGATCCGGCTGAACCCTATCTGGCTCGGACAGAAATCAAGGCCCAGGCCCTGGCAGACCGAAAGAAAAGAGCCTTGTCGGAAAAATTCACCCCTGGCAGGGGGGACATGTTCAAGGGAGACCACCTGGTGACCAACAAGGGCGGCCGCCAATACACCGTCACCCTCCATGATCCGGAAAAAGCGAGTGGCCACTGTTCCTGCCCGGACTACCTGACCAACGGCCTTGGCACCTGCAAACATATCCAGTTCATGGCCGACTTTTTAAAAAAAGAGCCGGGATTTAAACGACAACTTAGCAAAGAAATTTTCCCCTATACAGACATTTACTGGGATTCATTGTCCGAAGGACCCCGCCTTTTTTCCCAGCGCCTTGACGCGGAAATGAAAGATCTGAAACCTATTTTGAAAAAATATTTTAATGAGCAGGGGCAGTTCGTTGCAACGGACATCGCATTGATCATGGGGCTCATGGCAAAGCTCCACGGTGACAAACGGGTAAGAATCCGGCAGAACTTGCTCAAACGGGTGGACCACCGCCTCCAGATCCTGCAATTAAATAAGATCACACAAGACGCCATTCCCAAGCTTGCCCTCAACACCAAGCTATACCCCTATCAAAAGGAGGGGGTGAAGTTTGGACTGCTAAAAACAGGGGTACTCATTGGAGATGAGATGGGCCTTGGTAAAACCTTGCAGGCCATTGCTTTAGGAATACTCAAAAAAAAGATCTTCGGGTTTTCAAAGGTGTTGGTGGTCACCCTGGCCTCCTTAAAAGAACAATGGAAACGGGAAATCGAACGCTTCTCTCAGGAAAAGGCCACCATCATTGAAGGCAATCCCTTCCAGCGCAAGGCCATGTATCGCAATGACCCCAATTTATTCAAAATCACCAACTACGAGGCAGTGCTGCGAGATGTCACAATCTTGTCGGGGTTTAACCCGGATATCATCATCCTGGATGAAGCCCAGCGCATTAAAAATTTCTCCACCAAAACCGCAGAAGCGGTTAAGCGCCTGCCCAAAAAACATGCCATTGTCCTTACGGGCACACCTTTGGAAAACAAATTGGAAGATGTTTATTCCATTGTCCAGTTCCTGGATCCCTACCTGCTGACCCCTTTATGGAAATTTGCCGCCGATCATTTTATGATTCCCAGGAATAAAAAAACCAATATTGCCGGGTATAAAAACCTGGCCAAACTCAAAGAAAAGTTAAAACCCCTCCTGATCCGGCGAAAAAAAGAAGAGGTGCTCAAGGAACTGCCCCGGGAAGTGGTGAACAACTATTATATTGATCTGTCCCAGGAACAGCTTGAAATGCATGGGGGGTATGGCAGGTCCCTTGTGCCCCTGCTCAATAAAAAATTTTTAACCCCCATGGACATGAGAAGAATCCAGACCCTGCTGCTGCGCATGAGGATGGTCTGTGATTCCACCTATCTTGTGGACCGGGACACCCATATTTCCCCCAAGCTGAAGGAACTGGACAGCATCCTGGATGAAATCGTCATCCAGAGTCAGCGCAAAATGGTCATCTTCAGTGAATGGACCACCATGACCTTTTTGATTGCCAGGCACTTGTCCGACATGGGCATCCCCTTTGTGGAATTATCCGGCAAAGTACCCGTCAAAAAACGCCAGGCTCTAATTGATGAATTCACCCATAATAAAGACTGCCGGGTCTTTTTGTCCACCGATGCCGGGGGCACGGGCTTAAACCTCCAGGCCGCCGACTGCGTGGTCAATTTTGAACTGCCCTGGAACCCGGCAAAAATGAACCAGCGCATCGGACGAGTCAGCCGCATCGGACAGGCGAGCCAGTGCATCAATGTCATCAACCTCATTGCCAAAAACAGCATAGAAGAAAGAATCCTGGCAGGGATCCAGCTGAAGACCGACCTGTTCAAAGGGGTGTTTGATGAAGGCCCGGACACGGTGGAGTTTTCCCGGGAAAAACGCAATGAGATGCTCAACCGGCTCAGGGAAATGATGGGAGAAGAGGCTGAAGCCATCCCCTATGATGCGGCGGAACCAGAAGACATCCCCGAGGACACCCCCTTCTACCTGAACCCAAAAGTTTTGAACGAGGCACAACCTGCAATTGATTCTCCGGAAGATACCCCACTAAAAGAAACGCCACCCGAAAAGACCCAACCTGAAAACATACAACATGAAAACATACAACATGAAAACAGGGTGTCTTCTGAAAACATTCTGGCAAGCCAGCCGCCGGAAAAAATTGAAGCCGTCCTCAATTCGGGCATGACCTTCATTGCCGGTCTCATGGAAATGGCCACGGGTCAGAAAATGGAGAAAGGCCAGGACCAGGAAAAAATGGTTCAAATTGACAGCCAGACAGGGGAAGTCACCATGAAATTCAAACTGCCGGGATTTTGATTGACTTTCAGGCCGATTCGGCATAGGAAATTCAATTCAAATAAATTAAGGTGTTTACCACTAACCCGATAATATGTGCCCCCAAAAAAACACTTAAATAAAGATACTTAAATAGAGATATGAACATGGAAATACCCAAAAAACACCCCCCTCTTTCAGCCGGCAAACGAATCGTGGTCAAGGTTGGCAGCGGGGTTTTAACCAAAGACAATCGTTTGAACCTTGCGATCATCACCGCCATCACGAATCAAATCTGCGCCTTGCATGACCGGGGAATCCAGGTGATTCTTGTCTCCTCCGGGGCCATGGCAGCCGGGGTCACCAAGCTGGGGCTTTCCTGCCGGCCATCGGAAACCCCCAAACGTCAGGCAGTCGCTGCCATTGGCCAGGCAGATCTGATCAGGGAGTGGGAACGATCCCTGGAACACTGCGGCCGGAAAGTGGCCCAGATTCTGCTGACCCGGGGGGATCTGTGTGACAGGATTCGGTATCTCAATGCCCGGAACACCATCAACACCCTGTTGGAATGGAATGTACTACCCATTATCAATGAAAACGATACGGTTGCTGTCAAATCCCTGCAATTCGGGGACAATGACAATCTAGGTGCCATGATCACCCTGCTTCTCGGTGCCGACCTCATGATCAATCTCACGGATATCGGCGGCCTCTATGACAAGGATCCCCGGGTCCACGAGGACGCTCAGCTGCTAAGACAAGTGGCAAATATGGGAAAACACATCGATGACATGGCCGGAAAAATTGCAGGCCCTTTAGGAACCGGCGGCATGGGCACCAAAATCACGGCGGCCAGAAAGCTGACCTCGGCCGGAATCCCCATGATCATTGCCTCGGGACTTGCGCCCAACATCTTGATCGACATTTTCAACAATGACTATATCGGCACCTATTTTGTCCCCAAAGAGGAACGACTCAATTCCCGAAAAAACTGGATCGGCCTCACCCTCCAGGCCAAGGGAAAGATCACCATTGATGCCGGCGCCCAGAACGCCGTCCTCAAACAGGGAAAAAGCCTTCTCCCCTCGGGCATCACCCGGGTGGAAGATTATTTTGATGTGGGAGACCCGGTTGAGTTTTTAAATGAAAACAAACAGCTTCTGGGCATGGGCCTTGTCAACTACAATGCCGCAGATATTCTTAGGATCATGGGCTGTAAGACCAGCCAGATAAAAGACCGTCTGGGGTTCAGGTCCTATGATGAAGTGATCCACCGGGACAACCTGGTGATAACGGCCGACACGGAATTAACTTTTTAAACACCCCCTTCAAAAGGAGACACGATGTCTTTGGAAAACAAGATCATTCAAATAGCCCAAAATGCCAGACAAGCGTCCAGAACCATGGCAGCCGTATCCACCAGCCAAAAAAACCAGGCCCTCGTGGCCATTGCCGATCTGATCATAAAAAATGCCTCCGCCATCCAGGTGGAAAATGAAAAGGATATAGACCGTGCCCGAACAAACGGACTCTCCCCGGCCATGATCGACCGGCTCACCATCAGTGATGCGGTTATCCAGGGAATGGCAGACGGCCTCTTGTTTGTGGCAGGCCTCGCCGATCCGGTGGGGTCTTTGTCCGATGCCTCCATCCGGCCCAACGGACTTGAAATCGCCAAGATGCGGATTCCATTAGGGGTCATCGGGATTATTTATGAATCCCGCCCCAATGTCACCGTAGATGCTGCAGGACTCTGCCTCAAGGCAGGAAATGCCGTAATTTTGCGGGGTGGATCCGAAGCCATCTGTTCCAACATGGCCCTGGCATCGGTAATTGAACAGGGCATGAAAGAAACAGGCCTGCCACTGGCCGCTGTCCAGGTAATCCCGGTTCCGGACCGGGCAGCCGTGGACATTCTGCTTAAACAGGAAGAGTCCATTGACCTGATCATTCCCAGGGGCGGGGAAGGCCTCATCCGCCATGTGGTGGCCCTGTCAACCATCCCCGTGCTCAAGCATTACAAAGGGGTCTGCCATGCCTATGTGGATGAGGGTGCCGATCTTGAGATGGCCGCAAACATCAGTGTCAATTCCAAGGCCCAGCGGCCCGGGGTCTGCAATGCCCTGGAGACCCTGCTGGTCCATGGGAGCATTGCAGATAAATTTTTACCCCTGGTCTACAAAGCCTTGACCAAAGCCGGCGTAGCCCTTAGGGGCTGTGAACGAACCTGTGCAGTTCTTCCCCAGATTGAATCCGCCACCCCTGAAGACTGGGACGCGGAATATCTGGATCTTATCCTGGCCGTCAAGGTGGTTGAGGATATGGATGCGGCAATGGCCCACATCGCGGCCCACGGCTCCAACCATACCGAAGCCATTATCACACAAGACTACAGCCGATCCCGCAGGTTTGTCCGGGAAGTGGACGCTTCTCTGGTCATTGTCAATGCCTCAACAAGGTTCAATGACGGCGGGGAACTGGGACTGGGGGCGGAAATGGGGATTTCCACCTCAAAGCTCCATGCTTACGGTCCCATGGGCATCAAAGAGCTGACCACCACCAAATTTGTTGCCTGGGGAGAGGGTCAGATCCGGATCTGATTCAAATTTTTATTTGCTCCAGATTATCGGGGGATATGGCCCGTTGGCCCTGCTCAATTTCCCGGACCATCTCAAAGATCTGGTCGTTCACCGGGGTGGGAACCTGGTGTTTTTTGCCATTTTTTGTGATAAAGCCTGTTAAATAATCGATTTCCGTTGCTTGTTTTCGTTCAAGGGACTGGAGCATGGAGGATTTGAGCCGTCTGTATTTAAACCCCAGCACCCTCAAAAACAAATGGCGCTTCAGGGCCAAAATCATTCCGTTTTCTTCAAGAAAGGTGTAATAATTGAGCTTGCCGGCAAAAATTTCGACCTTGATATCCATGGCTATTGCAACGGCCATGGCCTCTTCCATTATCCTTAAAAAAACAAGCCTGACCTTTTTTTGGGCCAGCATCTGCCCCAGATAAAGGCCACATACAGCGCCCACAGAGGTAATACAGGAATTGATGATCAGTTTGGAATAGAGGCTGCCGCCAATATTATTTGAGATCTGGCAGGGAAGCACCCGGTTTAAAACAGATTGCACCTTTTCCAGGCGAGGATCTTTTTTGCCATCGATATTGCCGATAATAAAATCGCCGCTGGAGGTCATTTCCAAATCACAGTCCGAGTGCAGGGTGGCGCCCCAGCCGGTCACACAGCCGATGACCCGATCCCTTCCCAGGACATCGGCCAGGGCCTGTTCACAAAATCCATTCTGGAGGGAGACCACCATGGCTGAAGGACTCAGCCGGGAACTAAGTTTTTGAGTCACATCCGCAAGGGCCGTGGCCTTGACCCCCAGCAGCACCAAATCTACGTCCGGGTCCATATTCTCCACCCCGACTACGGCATCCATTCTCTCAGTGAACTCTCCTTTTATGCCGGTGATATGAATCCCCAGGTTTTTGATCTTTTGGGCATGTTCTTCTCTGCGAACCACCACCTGGACATTAAGGCCTGCCTTTTTAATGAGACCCGCACAAATACCGCCAATGGCGCCGGCCCCTACCACGGCTATTTTAAAATCCAAACCTGTCTGATTCATGGACGCTGTCTCCTTTTGGTTATAGATATTTATCTATGTCAGATTTTCCAAAATTTGTAAATGCTGCCCAAAGAAGCCGTCATGCTTAAAAATTAAGTTTCCAATTTGTGAAAAAAAAGTTAGATTGGTTCTTTCCTAACATTAGAGGTCTGGATAAATATGATATTGCGCATGTTCAATAACATACACTTCCTTGTGGCATGCGGGTGTTTTGCCATCTTTTTTCCAGGGTCATTCGTTTTCGGATTTCCCGGTGTCATGGCAGGTGAATGGCAGCAGCTATTCAACGTGGACAAATCCCAGATAGGCCGGCTCATGTTTTTTATTCTGGCCGGAACCGGCTTTTCCATGTACCTTTCCGGAAAACTTCAGGAAAAAATAGCACCCCATTGGATGATTCTGACAGGTAATTTTTTTTGTGCCCTGTCCATTGGTCTTGTCGGATATGCAACCTCAATCACCCATGTCTATATTTGGGCATTTGCGGAAGGCTTTTTCTGCGGATTTGTCTATATCCCCTGCTTAACCATATTCCAACGACTCTTTCCGGCAAACAAAGGGCTTCTCACGGGGATCATCAATCTAACATTTGGTGGCTCATCCGCTATCATGTCCCCAGTATTTTCCTTCCTTTTGGTTTCAAAAGGATATGGGGCCACCTGTTGGATCACCATGGTTGCAGCCATCAGCATCGGGATGGGATGCGCCCTGTTCATCAAAATTCCGAAATCCATGGCAAAACGAGCTCTGACAATCGCCCCCAGGCTGAGCCTGATGCAGACAATTGCCTTGAAACCCTTCAGATATTTATGGTGTGTATGGGCACTTGCAGGGGCAGCCGGTGTTTCTCTAATCATACTTAGCGCCACATTTGGCCAGACCCTGGGCTATGATGTCACCCAATATGTTATGATTCTCACCTGTTTTAATATTTTAAATGGGATCGGCCGGCTGGTTTGCGGCCGCCTGGCGGATTATTTTCCAAAACAAAAAATTCTAATGATAGTTTTTCTTTTCGCCTCAGCAGCCTATTTTTTGATGCCTTTTGTCACAGAGCTCTATCTATTGAGTTTCCTTGCCTGCTTTGTCGGTCTTGCTTTTGGTGCGATGTTCACGGTCTCAGCTCCCCTGGTCACCGAATGTTTCGGCCTTGAAAATTTCGGCAGAGTTTTCGGCCTTGTTTTCACCGCCTATGGTTTTCTTGCCGGCTTTTTGGGTCCCTGGCTTTCCGGAATTGTTCTGGATACCACCAATGGAAATTTTACGATTGTATTCACAGGATTTGCTTTTTTTTATTTGATATCCGCCTTCCTTATCTTGCGTGTTAGAAAACCCGGTATAATCCCGACCCCAGGCCTTGAATAAACAATTGACATTGACTGTTTCATTATATATTTCGTATATTATTGAAACAAATCAACAAAAGGAAATATATGCAATTTGAGGCACACGGCAAATTCGAGATTTCTCTTCAAGGGGAAATTTTCATCATACGATTTTTTCACAATTGGAACCTGGAGGGAGCCCAAGCCTTTTTTTCCAAATATGAGACACTTGTTAAGCAGAGCAATCTCAAAAAATTCGGCATTCTAAGCGATCTGAGGCAATTTGAAGGGGGGACCCCGGATGCAATTGATTTTTTCGAAAAAATTTCTGACTGGGCACAGGCAAACGGCCAGGTGGCCCGTGCCCTGATTATGGATTCCGGTTTAAAGGAATTCACCATCCATCAGATCGACAAAGAAAAAAACCGCTTCCATATCCGCGCCTTTTCTAACGAGACAGAAGCCCTGAATTGGTTCGAGACTTTAGGTCTGGCCGTTTCCTCTACAGGACCAGGGGTAATTGACAATTTTTTTCTGCCAGGAAAACTCAATAAAAACAGATAATTAACGGTTCATGATGTTTTTTGGACGATGGCCATGGCAGAACGAATCCCGTCCACACCGCTGGAGATGATTCCCCCGGCCCAGCCAGACCCCTCCCCTGCCAGATACAGGTTCGAAAACCCCTGGCAGCATCTATCCTTATCTCTCACGGCCTGGATCGGCGATGATGTTTTACTCTCCAACCCCAAAATAATCCCTGAATCAAATCCCTTAAGTTTTCGGTTGAATACGGTGAGTCCCTGGGCAATGGAACGGCTGACCGCCTGGGGAAGTAGGTCCCAAAGAGGTGCCGGGGTGAGCCCCAGAGGATAACTTGTGTCAACTGTCCGGGAGGGGGCCTGTTGTTGGATGAACCCGTCGATGGTGGCAAAGGGGGCACGATAGCCCTTGGCATATTCATAAAACCGATGTTCCAGATCCCCCAGCCAATCCAGGGCTTCCAGCGGTTCCACCGGCTTTTTCAAAAGGGTTTCAAGGTTGATACCGGCCACGCAGGCGGCATTGGCAAAATTACCGCTTCGTTTGTAACGGCTCATGCCATTAACGATATTGGCGGTCGCATAGGCGGCAGCCGGGACCACCATTCCGCCGGGGCACATGCAGAAGGTATAGACGGGAAGATACCCGTCCCCTTTTGCCGTAAGCCGATATTCTGCGGCCTTGACCCCGGGAAGACAGTCCCTTCCCCACTGGGCCTTGTTGATGAATTCCTGGGGATGTTCCACCCGGCAGCCAATGGCAAAATTTTTAGTTTGAAATTGAACCTGGTTTCCAATCAGCATGCGATAGGTTTCATGGGCGGAGTGGCCCGGGGCAATGACCACCTCATCAACGGGGATTTCGCCCTTTGAGGTGACGGCCGCAACCACCTTTCCATTTTTAATGGTCAGGTCCGTGAGCAGGGTTTCAAACTGCATCTGCCCTCCCAGGGCCTCAAATTCCTTTCTCAGGCCCTTTACAATGCGCCGAAGATAATCCGTGCCCAAATGGGGATGGGCCAGATATTGGATTTCCCTGGGAGCACCTGCCCGGATGTAGCTGGACAGAATGAATTGTTTTTCAGCAGCCACCCGCTTGGTTCTTGAGGTGAGCTTTCCATCAGAAAAGGTGCCGGCCCCGCCTTCTCCAAAGGCATAATTATTGATGGGGTCAAAGGTGCCGGTAGATTCAAAGGTCTGTATGCTGTCAGACCGTCTGCCCACCTTGGAACCCCGTTCGATGAGCAGGGTTTGAAATCCGGCTTTCTGCAGCACCAGGGCGGCAAAAAAGCCAGCTGGCCCGCTTCCCACCACCAAAGCCTTGGTGATTCTTTTTTTCCAGGGAATTTCCAAACAAGGATATACAAAGGGCTCTCCGCCAATTAGTTCATCGGACAGCACACCGGCCCGGATCAGCCAGTGGATGTTGCTTTTTTTCCGGGCATCCAGGCTTTTGCCCTGGATCTGCCAGGTAAACTGCAGGATGCCCAATTGTTTTGCAATGGCATCCCTTGCAGCCTCATCCGTGTAGTCGGTGGATAGTTCTAGGGTAATTTCCCGAAATCCCAAATTCTAAATCTCCTGTGATGGTGCCGGCCAAGGGTTGGATACCGGAAAGCACAATGCTTAAAGGCGCTCCATCCAATGAGTTTATCAGTATCCATGGAAATTGTAAAAGAAATAGTGAATTAGATCGGCCATGAAAAATGTCACTCCATGAGGTTTTTATAGGTGGCCAGATCCTTTTTCGAATAGTGGAAATAATGGTCATGGACATTGTCGGCAAAGGATTCAAAACGTTTATAGGTCGAAGGGTCCAGGGAGGCAGAATAAAGATTGACGATAAGATCGTGGGCGATATAATCCTCACTGACCTCGATAAATCCCTCATCCCGGGTCCAGGTGACCTTGGCATTGGCTCCCCGGGACATAATCCCGGAGATAACATGGGTATGGTCGATGATAATGGACAGGTAGCGTTCCTTTTTCTCGGCCACGTATCGGTCAATCCTGCGGTGGGGCGTAAGGGACGCATAGGCGTTCTTTTTTCCAAAATAAATCCCCCTGAGCATGACCCCCCGCTCCACAGCCGCATCCAGCTCAACCGTGAGGTCTTGTATTTCTTCTTCCCAAATGGAAACCGCCACCCGTTTTTGGGCCCCCTGGATGAGCAGCTTTAGAAAGCTGATAATATTTTCTCTGCCTGAAATCACTACCAGCTTATCATCCTGCTTGGGTTCCTGGTAGAGAGCACCGGCATATTCGGCCAAATCCTCAAAAAGTTTCTCATAATGGGCCTTAAGCTTTTCAATAAAGATCTTGGGCTCCACGGGGTAATAGACCCGGTTTTTTTCATTTGCCTGCTCAAAGACCATCTGCTTGTCGATCAGATTGTTCAAGACCTCGTAAATCCGGGACCTTGGGATCCCCGAGGCTTTGCTCAGGGCATACCCGTTCAAGGGAAACGCTTCCAGCAGTTTCAAATAGGCCTTGCACTCATACTCGGAAAACCCCAGGGTCTTCATGTCGGACATCATTTGGGTTGCTTGATCCATTATCCCAGTCCTGCCAGGGCCAGGTAGGTAACCCCCACCGATCCCAATACCGGTACAATGATGCCGCCCTTGAAAAAACCGTAGACAGCTGTAAATCCAATCCCCAGTAGGGCCGCCGGGGGAAATTCCGGGGTGGCGGTCATTACACCGGGGATGATCAGCGCGCCGATGGCCGCCACGGGAATACATTTTAAAAAGGCATCCACCCGCCTGGGGATTGGGGTGTTGGAAAAAAATAGAAACGGTAACAGCCTTGGCCCATAGGTCACAGCAGCCATTCCCAGGATCAGGGGGATCAGATTATCACCCATGGAGTTCCTCCTTTTGGTACCTCAAGGTTAAAAAAGCCCCTGCCGTGGCAATAATAAAAATGCACACAATGATGCTCCAGCCCTTGGGTAAAATATCCAGATAGAGCAACAACCAATTGAGAAGGCCCGATGACAGGGCCAGAAACAAGGAGAGGAAAGAAGCCTTTATCTCGGGCATTAATATGGCCAAAAGCAGGGAATACAATGCCACCCCCATGCTCTGGCTCAAAATTGGGGGCATAAATCCCCCCAGAAGATAACCACAAAGGGTGCCTGCTACCCATCCGGAATAGGCAGACATCTGGAGGGCAAACACAAACCCCTTGGACAGGGGACCTCGTTTAAAGGAGAGCACTGAAAAAACCTCGTCTGTCACGCCGAAGGCCAGGGCAAAATAATATTTTTTAAGCTTTTCCTTAATCCGGGTGGAAAGATAGGCACTCATTAAAAAGTGTCTGAAATTAACCAGCAAGGTGGTCAGGATAATCCCGGTGAACCCCATTCCCGTGGCCAGAAGGTTCAGCGCAATGAACTGGCTGGCCCCGGCAAAGACCACGGCTGAAAATAAAAAAGATTCCAACAGGGAAACCCCTGTGGTTTTGGACAGAATCCCGAAGGCCACGGCAGCCGGGAAATAACCGATAAAAATAGGGATGCCGGCTTTTATAGCATCCTGGACCTCTTGTTTTACCATTCCAATCGCTCCATAATTAACGCAATAACAATTAGTGACTATTGTAGTAACTACTATATTTTTGTCAAGAAATCTTTACTCCAAACAAAAAACTTTAATTGGAAATGGTGCCGTATCCCCTCAGAAACCGATTTACCGCCCCATAATACCCATCAAACTCCGAGATGGTATTGTGCCCAGCCCCGTCAATATACACCAACTCCTTGGGACAGTTCAGACTCTCATACAGCTTCAGGGTATTTTCCGGGGGGATCACCTCGTCTGCTTTGGATGCCAAAACCAGGGTGGTGGCAATGATTTTGGATGAAAAATCGATGGTTTGGTGTTTATCCTTTAAGACCATTCCCACCAGCCAGCCAGGATAATAATGGGCTGCCACAGACACGATACTGTCAAAGGGGCAGGTGAGAATCAGCCGGCCAAGTCCCCTCTCAAGGGCCAGGAAACAGGCCATGGAGGAACCGATACTTCGCCCCCAGGCAACCGCATTATCAGGCGTTATCTTATATTTTTTTGCCATGGCATCATAGATGGCCAGGGCATCTGATTTCAATGAACCTTCATCCGGAGTTCCATCGCTTTGCCCAAATCCCCGATAATTAACCATGACCACATTGACATCAATCTTTTGGACAAAATCCTCCATATTCAAAGAGACCTCTTCAGCATTGCCTCCAAAATAAAAAAGGGTGGGCAGGTTCTCCATATCTTTTTGAATCAGCCAGCCATGGAGAGACCCTTTTTTTTCAATGGGGATGGTAATTTCCCTGACCTGATCAAACCCGGATTTCAGGTAGGCAAGCCTTGCCCCGCTCACAGGGGTAGGAAAATATAATAATTTTCTTGAAAAAAGCATGAGCCCCACTATAATGACAATGCCGCCGATGAGAATGAATCCTATAATTTTCATCTATTCTTCCCCCAAGTTTAATATGATATCCACCATACCCAAACCACCCTTCAAAATCATCCTTTTTTTATCCCTTCCTTGACAAACCCCCGGGATCTGATCTAGTTAAGGAAACTATTGGGCAGGATAAAAGCAGACAACCGCTGTCCCAGCAAGAAAGGAGTTACCATGGACAAAAAAAATATTCCAACGAGACAGGACATCCCGGCGCAGGATTGCTGGGATCTTACCCCCCTTTTTTCAAGAGAACAAGACTGGGAAACCCTTTATACAGATTTGGAAAACAGGATACCCGGATATGAACAATTCAAAGATATGCTCCACACCTCCTATGAATTGTTCAAGGCCGGCCTTGATTTTGACCATGACATGGCAAGGGACCTTGAAAAGGTCTACACCTATGCCCACTTAAAAAACGATGAAGACAAAACCAATGACCCAGCAGATGATCTCTTTCAACGGGCCGTGAACCTTCACACCCGGGTCAGTGACGCAGCCAGCTTTATTATCCCCCAAATCCAGGCCATTCCCCAAACGACACTGGCTGTTTTTCTCAAGGAATCGTCCATTGGTGCCTATGGGTTTTACCTTGAAAAAATCATCCGGAATATCCCCCACACCAGAAATGCCGAGGTGGAGCAACTCCTTGCCATGGCCGGAGAATGCCTCGCCGCTCCCCGGCAGATTTTTGGCCAGCTGGACAATGCAGATCTCAACTTCGGCAGCCTGATTGATCCGGATGGCAAGTCCCAACCCTTAAGCCACGGCAATTTCACCCTTTTATTGAGCCACAAGAATAGGGATTTCAGGAAAAGTGTATTTACCCAGTACTATGAGATTTATGCGCGTCATAAGCATACCATTGCAGCTTCCCTTTGTGCCTCGGTAAAAAAAGATCTTTTTTATGCCCGGGCAAAACACTTTTCCCATGCAAGGCAAGCGGCCCTATACAAGGACAATATAGCCGATACCGTTTATGACAACCTGATCTCAAGCGTCAGGGAAAACCTGACCCCCTTGTATGCCTATCTTGATTTTCGGAAAAAAGCCCTGAAATTGGACGAGCTGCATATCTATGACACCTATGTTCCCATTGTCAGCAATGTAAAATTTCACATGCCCTATGAAGAAGCCGTCACCACCTGCATCGCGGCCCTGGCCCCCCTGGGAGCAGAATACTGTGATATCCTGGAAAAAGGGTTGACCCGTGGCTGGGTGGACCGGTATGAAAACAAAGGCAAACGAAGCGGTGCCTATTCTTCCGGGTGCTATGATTCCCCTCCCTATATTTTGATGAATTATGAAGAAAAATCCATCAACAGCCTCTTTACCCTTATCCACGAGGCCGGCCACTCCATGCACTCCTATTATTCAAAAAAACATCAGCCCTATGCAAGCCACGATTACACTATTTTTGTGGCCGAAGTGGCCTCCACTCTGAATGAGAATCTTCTGGGACAATACCTTTTAAAAAAATATGAGGCAGATCCCCGGATGAAGGCCTATATCCTGAACCGGGAAATCGAAAATATCCGGGCCACCTTTTTCAGACAGACCCTGTTTGCTGAATTTGAAAACATCATCCACGGGCTTGCCGCCCAAAACAAAAGTCTGACCCTGGAAACCCTGACAGGGGAATATAAAAAACTTCTGGAAGTCTATTTTGGAGATCACCTGGTAATAGATGAGGTGCTTGGCCTTGAATGCCTTCGCATCCCCCATTTTTATTCCAGCTTTTATGTCTATCAATATGCCACGGGCATATCCGCTGCCCTGGCCATTTCCAAAAGGATCCAGACCCTGGGCCAAACAGCAGTAACGGACTACCTCTCCTTTCTTAAACTTGGGGGGAGCCAATTCCCCATTGACGAACTAAGAACCGCCGGGGTGGACATGTCCTCTCCAGAACCGATTCTTGCAACCATCACCTATTTTAAACAACAAGTAAATACCCTGGAAACGTTATGGAATACCCATTTAAACCCATAGGCACCCTGCACACCTGCTTCAAGGAAAAATTCGGGATTCCCCGGCAGATGAATCTGGTGGAAAAGGCACCGGGCACCCTGGTCTTTCATCCGGAATTTGCCAGGGAAGAAGCCGTAAGAGAACTTTCCGGGTTTTCCCATATCTGGCTGATTTTTGTCTTTCACAGGGCCGTCACAAACACCTGGCCTGTAATGGTCCGCCCCCCCCGCCTGGGCGGCAATAAACGCGTCGGGGTGTTTGCCTCCCGCTCCCCCTTCAGGCCCAATTCCCTCGGCATGTCTGCGGTAAGACTTAACTCCGTGGAAATAAGTTCCCAAGGACCCATTCTCCACCTTACGGGGGTGGATATTTTAGACAACACCCCGGTGCTGGATATAAAACCCTATCTGCCCTATTCAGACAGCATCCCCCAGGCCACGGGCGGCTTTGCGCCCACCCCTCCCGATTCCGGGTTCCATATCAATTTTTCCGACAAGGCCCTTGGGCAATGTGCCCTCCTGGACGAAGAAATCCCGGATCTTCGATCCATCATCACCCAGGTTCTTGAAAACGATCCCAGACCCGGGTATTGCAGCAATATCAAAGATGAGCCAGACAGGCTCTACGGAATCCGATTGTTTGATTTTGACCTGAAATGGAGGGTGATCAATGGCGGCATCCAGGTGATTGCCCTGGAGCACACCCAGTAAATCACGAATCTGGTAAATCAGAAATTTGATAGTTTTCGATCTTTTTCAATAAAATCCAGACGATTCCCATCCCCCACTTAATGCCTATGTTTTATTTCAGGAATGTTAAGATTCAACCAGGTACTGGCACAACATGTTTTGCCAGTACCTGGTTGAGTGCATATTTCAACTCTTAAATAATTTTGAATTTAACCATGCCAAATAAAATTTTACTTACCCAGTTTTCATACCTTGTTTCAGGGGCTATTTTTGTCCTTACCGGACTTGCGGTCCATGTAAACGCCAATCTTCTTGTCAAATTCTCCCAGGGCCGGGGCGGAGGAAATCTTTTTCATAGTCAGTATTGCCGTTTCATTGTGGGGTATCATGGCGAATTCTTTTCTCTAGGTTGGAAGGGGAACCCGGGGAGCCCTCCATAGGGTTAAGGTGGATCAAGCCTTGATGTTACCGGCCCTGACCGCCTTAAGGTAGTTCATGCAGTAGTTGTCGCAGCCCTTGATCATTTCTGTGGTTTTCATGACCGCCATGATCTCCGTGTCCAGGGGATCCATGATGGCAGAATTAAACCCCACCTTCATCATCATGGCAAGAAAAATACGGTTAATGATCTTTCTCTGGGGAAGGCCGTAGGAGATGTTGGAAAGCCCCCCTGTGGTGTGAACCCCTTCAAGATCGGTCATGATCGCCTGGACCGCATCCATAACCATGTTTCCGTTATCTTTGTCAACGCTCATGGGCTGGATCAGGGGATCCACATAGATGTTTTCCCTTTTAACACCGATGGCTTCCAGTTCACCCACAATATCCTTGGCGCGGTTAATGATGTCATCCGCACTCTTTGGCATCCCGGAATCGTCCATGCATAGGGCGATGATTTTGCAATCCTTTCCCTTGAGAAAGGGAATCATGGCCTCAAAACGATTTTTTTCAAGGCTGATGGAGTTAACCATTGGGGTCTTGGTGACCATGGTATAGGCCATCTCCAGCACTTCGGGATCCGGGCTGTCCAGGCAAAGGGGAAGTTCAGTCACCTCCTGGATAATCTCCAAAAGCCACGCCATGTCTTCTTTTTCGTGGCCAATCCTGGCTCCGGCATTGACGTCAATGTAGCTAGCCCCGCAGGCCTCCTGTTTTTTTACATCGGCTTTGATATGCTCAGCATCCCGTTCAATGACCGCTGCCTGTACTTTTTTAAGGGTGGTGTTGATCCTCTCTCCGATCACTTCAAACATAATATCTCCTTTTTGCTTCCTTAAAATCAATCCGGGACAGGCGGATCCATCATGGCATCCGCCCTATCCCGGATCAAGGTGGTGTTTCGTTTAATTCAGGTAGGACTTGGCAAGCTTACTGGCAGAGCCGGCATCGGCGGCATACCCGTCCGCACCGATCTCATCGGCAAAGCTCTGGTTAACCGGCGCCCCGCCGATCAAAATTTTAACCTGGTCTCTTAAACCTGCTTCCACAATGGCATCCACTGTTTTTTTCATCATGGGCATGGTGGTGGTCAAGAGGGCGGAAAGGGCAACGATGGTGGCATTTTGTTCTTTAATTGCCCCAATGAAATCTTCCGGCGCATTGTCCACACCAAGATCGGTTACCTCAAACCCTGCACTCTCCATCATCATGGAGACAAGATTTTTGCCGATATCGTGGAGGTCTCCCTTGACGGTTCCAATGATCACCCGGCCTGCAGAGCTGGACTCTCCTTCGCCCAGAAGGGGTTTCAGTACCCCAACGGCCTGGGACATGGCCTGGGCGGACATGAGAACTTCGGGAATAAACATCTCGCCGCTCTCCATTCTCTCCCCCACGATGTCCATGCCTGAAATCAGACCTTGGGACAGGATTTCGCCAGGCTTATGGCCCGATGAAATGGCCTGGTTAACCTGGTTGACGAGGACGTCTGCATCCCCTGAGATCAATGTTTCTGTAATGGCTGCAAAATCTGACATTATAATATTCTCCTATTGTATGTTTATTATTCTTCAGAAACCTGTTTGGTTGTGACATCATAGACCATTTTCTTGCTCCGGCATTGGTTGCCAAAATCCTCACGCATCCACTTCATCACGGAGAAGATCATCATGGCGATGATGATGTATACCGGCACGGCCAGGATGACCGAGGCGATCTGGACGATCTTGAGTCCTCCGACGATGATTATGACAAAACCGAGCACACCGAGTACGATGGCCCAGAACAGCCTGTGCCAGGGAGCTGGTTCCTCGTCTGGCAGCAGCCGATCGCTGGCCATGGATGCCAGGGTATAAGCAGCACCTTGAAAGCTTGTGGCTTGGTAGACAAACCCGATAATCATGAATAGGGGCAGGACAATGGAAAACAGAGGCAGGGATTCCAGCATGCTGATAATCACAAAAGGGGCTCCCTCGCTCTGCAACGTGGTGATGAGATTGCCGCCGTTCAGATGAAGATCCACGATGGTTCCGCCGAACACCAGATAGAACATGGAGGTTCCAATGGTGGGGGCGACCATGGACCCGATGATCATTTCTCTGATAGTTCGGCCCTTGGAAACCCTTGCGATAAACAATCCCATGTAGACGGCCCATACCACCCACCACGCCCAGTAGAACACGGTCCAGTCCTGGGGCCACCCGGTCTTGAGGATGGGCTCTGTATAGGTGCTCATCTCAAGAAAATTCTGGAACATCACCCCGATGCTCTGGGAGTAGTAGGACATGAGAAAAGAGGTATTTCCCACAAGGAACATGAAGAGCAGCAGGACGATGATGCCGTAGACATTCCAGTCAGACAGGATCTTGATTCCCTTGTGGAGACCCAGGTAAGCCGTGGTGCCGAAGATGGCGACCCAGATAATAATTACAGACGCGTCCAGGCCCACGGACTGGGCAAAGCCGAACTCCTTGGTGAAGCAGGCCGACATCAGGGGCACGCAAACCCCCAGGGAGGTGCCCATACCACCCACGGTTCCCAGCAGGATGATGCAATCGATAACCTTGCCCACCTTGCCGGAGGCATACTTGCCCAGGACCCCTTCACAGGCGACGCTGGCCTTGAGAAAAGGAATTTTCCGTACGTGGTAGGTGTAGCCGATGCCCACGGCAGCCATGGTAAAGAGTCCCCAGGCAGAAAATCCCCAGTGGAAAATACCGTAGCTGATGGCCCATTTGGCGGCCTCAGGCGAGTCCGGCGTGATGCCAAAGGGGGGACTCGACAGATAGTAGATGGGCTCCACCGCTGCCCAGTACATGAGGGCAAAGCCGGATCCTGCCGTGAGCATGACGCTGATCCAGCTGAAGGTTGAAAACTCGGGCTTGTCGTCCGGCCCCCCGAGCTTGATGGAACCGTATTTACTGAAGGCAAGCCAGATCAGCCAGAGGAAACCGCCCAGGGTGAACCATTCGATCAGGGAATCAAAGTTATGGGTGATGAAGGCGAGCACTGAGGAAATCGTGGTCCGGCCAGCTTCCGGGTTGACCATGAGCAGTACCAGTACTGCCAGAATCAGAGACACCGAAGGCCAGAAGATATAGGGGTCTATCTTGGGTTTATTCAACTTTCATTACTCCTTGTTTTAAAAATGAAGGTGCATAAAAAAATAACTGTCTAAACGGCCGCTGCCATGAATGCCTGGAGTTTCTCCTCGGCCTGGTCGCTTAAAAGAATATCAGGGGCTGCAGCGATTCGTTTGAGATACGCTTTGTTGGCCGTCTCGACCACATCCGGGGCCCCGGCTTTTTCCCACTTGTCATAGCTGTCCCAGGAGGAGACAGTGGGCCGCCATGAGCCCCTGCAGGCTGCCAAGGTAGACGGATGCATGAGGAATGAGCCCTGGGGACCGATACTCTTGATCACATCAAGGGCAAGGTCTTTTTCAGAAGTGCCCACACCGTCCATGATCCGTATCATCCTTGAGATCATCTCTTCGTCCAGGATAAATTTTTCAAACGAGTTGGTCATGATGGAATCCATTACTCCGAGGCACTCGTTGATCACATGGGAGCCGCCGGCAATGCACATGAACAGGTTCTGCATGGTCTCATAGCCGGCCTGGGCATCGATGGTCTTTGCGTCGGTAAGTCCTGCCATGGACCGGGTGGGCAGATTGTATAGTTCCAGGGCCAGCTGGAGATTAATGATGTTGATCAGGTTTGACTCGGGAGATCCTGTGACGTACTGGCCGTTCTGCATGTTGGGCATGGCCGATGAGGGAGAATAAATATAGGGTGTCCCTGGATTGATCTGCTGCATGAGAACAAGACCTGCAAGCATCTCGGCATTCTGCAGGGCTGCAGCACCAAGGGGGCTGACAGGGGCGGAGATGCCGGCCAGGGCGCAGGAGAGAATGGTCACAGGCTGACCGTATTTGGCAAAGGTAATGATGGTCTCGAGGGGCTTGCTGTCGTAGGCCAGGGGGCTCAAGGGGTTGATGCTCACATAGATGGAGGGATGGGTTTTGAGGTAACCTTGTTCTCCCACGGCGATCTCAAACATGTCGAACATCTCCTTGACCTCTTTATAGGTGCCCACGTTGTTGCGGATGGGCTTGTCCGTGTGTTTGATCATCTCATAGAAGATCCTGAGGTGACGCCCTTCCGAATCAATATCCGAAGGCTCCACCGGAATGGCACCGCTGACATCGCACACATCGCTTGTATGGGCAAGCTTATAGAAGTTGATAAGATCCTCCATGGTGCCCTTTCGTTTGCCCCCCTTGATATCCTGGGCAAACACGGGGCCGTTACTCGGCTCAACATGGACACGGGTCTGGCCCTCCCCCATGATGATGGATTTTTTGTCGTCCCTTCCCCATAGTTTAAACGAAGCAGGGGCCGTTTTTATGGCTGCCTCGAGCATCTTCCTTGGTATGAAAACCCGATGTCCCTCTGCCCGGGCGCCGCCCTGTTCCAGGATATCCACGGCATCCTGCAGCTGAAATTCAATGCCCACGGTTTCAAAGATTTCAACGGTTGCTTCATGAACCTGTTTGAGTACCTCTGTTTCAACGACCCTGATTTTGCTTGCCAATCCCATTATAAACTCCTTTCATTATCAGATCTTCGAAAGACCCTGATTAATAGACTGTTTCGATCACTTGAAAAGAATAAATAGCATTAAGCATACCAGGGGCTGTATTTTTACGAAGAGATTTGCTGCGATTCAAAACAACCATCTGAAATATAACATTTTTCACAAACAAAGTTTTTACATAGGCCCTGGCCGGGCCAAAATGTGATCGCCCAGGAATCAAAGGGAGGGAATTCAGCCCCGTAGAAGATCTTAAAGAAAATAGAAGATCTTCTACGGGAAAGTTGAGCCCTGGCTCCCGACCGAAATTTTATGGCTGGAAACCGGCCAGGGGGAAGGCAGGCCGGAGCAAAGCGTCCCCTATAGAACCTTCTTACACTGGTACCGGAAGGTGTGGTGGTTGAGGTTGAGAAGCTTTGCGGCCTTGGTCTCGTTTCCCTTTGCCATCTTAAGGGCCTGGTTAAAGTAGAACCGATCCACCGCGGCCCGGACCTCGTTGATGTCAATGCCTGCGGCCGGGATCGGGGCAAAGTTGTCGTAGGGACCGGTCATCATCTCTCCCCTTCGCATCTGGTCCAGGCCGAGATCCAGCGCCGTTATCTGCTTGCCCTGGGCCGTCAGCACCCCCCGCTCCATCATATTTTTGAGTTCCCGGACATTGCCGCTCCAGGAGTATTGCATCAACAGCTCCAGGGCCGCCCTGGACAGGGTGACTCCAGGGATGTTAAATTTTTCAGAAAAGTTACCGATAAAATAGTTGGCCAGCAGCTCAATGTCTTCAGGCCGATCGTTCAGGGAGGGAAGATTGATTCTGATCACCCCCAGCCGGAAGAAAAGGTCCTTTCTAAAGGTTTCTTTGCTGATCATGGTTTCAAGGTCCTTGTTGGTGGCCGACACGATCCGGGTATTCACCCGGTTGACCCGGGTGCTGCCCACCCGATAGAACTCGCCGTACTCGAGGAATCTCAACAACTTTGCCTGGACCTCCAGGCTCATGTCCCCCACTTCGTCCAGAAACAGGGTTCCGCCGTCAGCCGCTTCGATCAATCCCTTTTTCCCGGTGGCGCTGGCCCCACTGAAGGCGCCTTTTTCATAACCAAAAAGTTCGCTTTCGATCAGTTCCCTGGGGATGGCCGCACAATTGACCGTGATAAAGGGGCCTTTATGATGGGGGCTTCGATAATGGATGGTGCTTGCGATGAGCTCCTTTCCCGTGCCGGTCTCACCAAGAATAAGCACAGGGGTGTCAGGGCTCTTAGCCACCCGTTCAATAAAAGTCATGATCTCCTGGATGGCATGGCTCTCGCTGATGAAACAGGGCAGGTTTTCCCTGAGCTGACTCTCCTGGATCGCCCGGATCTCCTTTCGAAGGCGGATGGTCTCAAGGCCGTTTGAAATGGTCACCTCGAGTTCCTCCATGTAGATGGGCTTGACCACATAGTCATAGGCCCCGAGCTTCATACAGGAAATCACCGAGGTGATATCCTCGTAGGCGGTGATCATGATGACGATGATTTCCCGGTTCTGCTCCTTGATCGCTTCAAGGGCCTCGATGCCGCTGAGGCCGGGAAGCCCTATGTCCAGGAGGACCAAGTCAGGCGGGTCGGTCTCCATCGCCTCGATGGCGCTCTCTGCATCTTCAAATCCCAGGAGGGTATAGCGCTTTCCAAGGGTGAGCCGGATACCGTCCCGGATGATCTCTTCGTCATCCACGATGTAAATCTTAAAATCAAGGGTCATGGTCTGCTTCTCTTTATTATTGGAATGTTTACCCGCATCAACGCGCCGCCAAGGTCACTTGTGGAGACAGTAAATTCTCCCTTGTGGTCGGAGATGATCCTGTGGCAGATGCTCAAGCCAATGCCGGTGCTGTTTTTCTTTGTGGTAAAAAAGGGCTCCAGGATCCGCTGGCGGATGTGAAACGGAACGCCATGGCCTGAATCCTCCACCCTTATGGAGACGAAATGTTTGTCGTGGTCGGTTGCGATGAGGAGGGTCTTTGTCCCTACCCTTTCCAGGGCATGGCAGGCATTATTAATCAGATTCAGTACCACCTCCTCAATGAGATGGGGCTCGGCATGGCAGAGGGGGAGATCTGGATCAAATTTGCGGACCAGCGTGATTTTGTTCTTCCTGAGGGTGGCTGCAGAAAGGGCGATGGCCTCATCAATGGGCTTATGGAGGTTGGCTGGAACAAACTTGGGCTCATGGGGTTTGGAAAAGTTCATCACCCTGCGTATTACGGATTCGATCTTCCCGGATGCGGACTTGATCTGCTGGATCATGGGAGAGGTCTCCGCCATCTCCTCCCCGTCCAGAAGATGCTGCTCCAGGGCATTGAGGTAAATATTGATGCCAGACAGGGGATTCCTGATCTCATGGGCGATGCCGGCGGACACATGGCCCAGAGAGGCCATCTTGTCCTGGATGATGAGCAGCCGTTCCAGGTTTTTGGCCTTTGTGACATCCATGGTGGTAATAAGGGTTCCCATACCCTCCTGGACGTCAATGGGGGTGGCCCGGCAGTTAACCCATTTGAGCTGCCCCTGGGAAGGGGTATCCTGGGGGTAAAATCTGAATTCAAGTTCGGCGGAATTTGAACTTGAGGTGAAGGTGCGGTAGAATTCCTCAACCTTGTCTATATCATCCGGGTGAATGGTAGAGAACCTGCCGTGGCGGAACAGGGGCATGAGGCCTTTCAGGCGCTCCTGCTCCGGATTGCTGAAGACCAACCTTCCCTTTCTGATGATGGAGATGCCAAAGGGGGAGTTCTCCACCAGGTCCCTGAACCTTTTTTCGCTGCTTTTCAGGGCCATTTCAGACTCCCTTCGCCGAATCATTCGCCACATCCCGTCAAGGAGCAGGGAGAGCTGCCGCTGGTCACTCTCGTCGTACCGGTCGGCTTTATTTCCCACACCGGCGATCACAACCACCTGGTTGTCGTTCACAACCGGAATGTTCATGTACCGGTATATGGTTAAATGCTGCTCTGGTACGCCTCGCCTGAACGGGTTGGACTCCATGTAGTCATTGGAGATGACAGGCTTTTTTTTGATTATGGCGTCCCGCCAAAGTCCAATGGTCTTAGATGTGAAATCGGATTCCTCGCTCTTGAAGACGGTCTTTTGGTAGGAGCGCCCCAAACTGTCCACGGTGTAGAAAATGCTGTCCTTGCCGGCAAAGGCAAGGTAGCCGAACCGACTTTTTGTGAGGCGAATGGCCTCCCTAAAGGCAAAGTCGATGATGGCGTCAATGGATGCGTCGTTCATGCGGGCAAGCTTAAGCAGGGCTTCCAGGCGCATCTCGTTGAACCGGAGTTCCCCAGTGCGCTGGGCCACCTGGACCTTGAGGGTGCGGTTAATAAAGAGGACGGTGCCCACGATCAGAAAAAAGGCAATGCCAAGGCTTGCGGTGATGTACCAGAAGGTACGGTTCTTGTACCAGGGATCCTGGGTAAGGTGTATCCAGCGGTTATAGATGGTCTCCCGCTCCCCTGGCGTGATCCTGTTCAACCCCTTGGTGAGGATGGAGTGGAGCTTTGGCCAGTCCTTTCGAGTGCCAAGGCTGTAGGTGGCGATATAATCCGTGGTTCCGGCCAGGCGAAGGTTGGTGAGCTGGCTCTCTTCAATGGAATAGAGAGCGTTGGGCATCTCCATGATCATGGCGTCAATCTCACCGAACGAGACCTTTTTAAGGCCTAGGGCTCCGGTCTCAACCGCCACCACGTCAAGCTCTGGGTAATTGTTTTTCAGGTAGTCAAAAAGGATGTAGTCCCTGGGCGCCCCCACCCGCATCCCAGTCATCGTCTCAAGGGAGAGTTTTTTCTTCAAAGATTTTTTGACAATAATGGTGGTCTTAAGGTTAATGTAAGGATCTGACCAGTTCATGAACCGTCGCCGGTCTTTGGTGGCATAGGCGGCGGATATGACATCCACCTCCCTGTCCTTGGCCATCTCTAACACCTGGCCCCAAGTGTCAGTCTGGATAATCTTAAATTTGATGTCCAGCTTTTTCTCGAGAAGATAGATGTACTCAGCAATAAGCCCGGAATATTTTCCGTTTGCATTGAAGAATTCCAGAGGCTCCCAGTCGGGTGCAGGGGAAAGGCGGACTGTCCGATTGTGATCGTTCAGCCATTTCTGTTCGTCGGAGGTGAGGAGATTGTCCGATGAAAACGCCGGACTGGTTATCGAAAGAGCACACCAGAGGGCAGCAAGAAAAAAAAAAGACTTTATTAATTTAACCATCAAAAAACAACACGTTTAAAACATCAAAATTAACGAAGCCCTTTTCAACCCCGACCCTTGCCCACACCGATTGCAGTCTACCACAGGACAGGGTGGAGCACAACCGGTTTGCCAGGCCATAGGTTTACCTATGCATAATAAGGTGGAAAGAGGTAATTTGGCTGGGTTTGAAAGGTCAGAACCAGAATAAGATTATTCACTTTTCGATACGAACTATTACATATACAAGGCCTTTAAAAATTCTGCCTGAAATTTCTTACTGACGGTGAGTTCCAGGTACTCGACCCGTTCGCCAATGCCAGCGGCTTCCGCCCGGCGTGTGGTAGACAAAAGGGCCTGCTTTGCACCAATACCGGCGGCATTACCCACCTGACGAAACCGATCTATGGGAATATCGGGAAACATACCAATGCCAACGGCAGCTTCCACGCTGATGTAAGTACCAAAAGCACCGGCAATTATAAATTCATCAACATCCGCTGCCGTGACACCTGCCGCATCCAGCAACAGTTCAATGCCCGCCCGCATGGCGCCTTTGGCCAGCTGAATTTCATTGATATCACTGCGAGTCAGGACAATATCATGACCGTTTCCAGATATGGCAGCTGCTGCCAGAAGCGCTTCGGGCAATTTTTTACCCTCACGGATCAAGGGATGCTTGACATCCAGAGCACCCTTGTCGTTCATTGCCCCGCAAAGCTTGAGCTGGGCAATGGCATCCAGGATACCCGAGCCGCAGACCCCCACAGGCGCCGTATGGCCAATGGTTTGAAAGGCCAGCTTGTTGTCGACAATCTGGACCCGTTCGATGGCACCGTCCGCGGCCCGCATGCCATGATGGATATGGGCCCCTTCAAAAGCCGGTCCTGAAGCGGTTGAGCAGGCAATCATGCTGCCATGGGACGCAAGGGTGATTTCCGTATTCGTGCCGATATCCAGGCTGATTACCACCCCTTTTTTCTTGTGGGTATCTGTAGCAAGAAGCATGGAAAGATGATCGGCACCGACAAAGCCGGCGATATTGGCCAGCAGATGGACAGTGGCACCCGGTGAAAAAGCCAGGTCAATTTCATCCGCCTTTACATCCAGCGGTGATGATACCGCCGCCACATACGGTGAAAGGCCCAGCTGTTCGACCGGCAGGCCCAGCAGCAGGTGATGCATGGCAGTATTACCCACCATGACCGATTCCACAATCTGGGTCGGCACATAAACCGATGTGTCGGTGTCACCGTCTGCCCCAGCTGCGGCGCAAAGATCAATGGCCAGTTTATTCAACGCATCGATGATGGCCTTTTGCAAAATGCCCGATCCATTCTCATGCATGAAAGAATAGGAAATCCGGGCCATAACGTCTTCACCGTAAGTAATCTGGGGATTCATGATGCCTTTTATGGCAAGGGTTTCGCCGCTGACCATATCCACCAGATACCCGGCCACCTTGGTGGTGCCGATGTCCACGGCCATCCCCAGCAAAGGGGTTCCCGGCGCACTGACACTGACCAGTTCGTCACCGCGCAGTCCCACCCGAATTTTCCATTTGTTTGCCCGCAACAGACCTGGAATTTGTTTAAGAATATTTATTCTATGGCAGCGCAGGGTAGCCCAGCCGTTTGTCAAAACAGCAGCACGGAGTCTCTCAAAATCCGCCTGCAGGTCGGTGGCCTCGGCTTTGGCCAAGGTCAAATCCAGGACCTTGATGGGCGATTCAAATTCAAAACTGATTTCTTCTCCCTCCACCTGGGTGCGCTGGGTTGCCGTCATGGACTCGGAAGGGACATCCACCCGGGTGGGGCCATAAACTTCAGTCTGACAAGCCAGCCGTATGCCCGAAGCCAGGTCATCGGAATCAAGAACTTCGATTTCGGTCTCGTTTGGTTTGCTCACATGCTCTTGATCGTCCAGACGAACCCGACAGGCGCCACAGGACCCCGCACCACCACAAATAGCTGAAATACCGACGCCTGCCTCCTGGGCCGCTTGTAAAATCGTTGTGCCTGAATCAATTTCCACATGTTTGCCGATGGGTTGAAAATCTACTTCAATTTTCATTTTTTATAGTCCTTTCAATTTTTTTAAGTTTAAAAATACTGTTCTTCTGTTCTGATAAAAAATGCATGAATTTTGTTGTCCAAACCTTGCAAAGCCAGAACCAAATTGAATATTAAAAAGTGACAACTTGTGGTATCACTCCGCTCTATTTTGAACATAAAAACAATAGTTTCAAAAATTAGACACCCACTAACCGATTCACCCATTCTCTACAAAGCCCCCCTCTTATCCGAAAAGATCGATTATATCAATATCCATGCCATTTTTTTTATTCTACCGGTTCACTTGCCCCCCCCCCCTTCTTTACCTTCATCCCCATGAAAGTCCTTTGCTGCTGCCATCTGAAACATGGTGGTGGCCTCCCATACACCCAAAATATGTTTGGGCTGTGTATAGATTGTCCTTAACGCATCAGACAGCAGAGCAATATCTATCATTTCCCTGTATAATAATTTAGTACAAAACTGGTTAACGCTGCTCAAATCTGTTATTGTCGCGTTTTGAATTTAGTTGCAATAGGATCTTGTGGAACATGAAAAAAGCCTTTGAAAAGAATGCTGCGGACAAAATAAACGCCGCATTAAAGAATACCCCTTTATTTCCTGTTCCAAGAGGAGAAGTCTGGCTTGGAACCGACCTTTTGAAACAGGCCGGATTTACCGACACCCTTGAAAATCATTTTTCCATGGCTGACCAGCTGGGGCAGGAGATGATCTGCCTTCCTGTCACCGATAACACCATTAGCAAGCCGTCTCTGGGGTATCGCTATTTTGAATATGCCGATATTAAAAAGGCTGTCCAAATCGGCGGCCGGTTTATTACCGCTGTGGTTGACGGTCCATTCCAGGAACTGGTCAACGGTATGGGGCTGATGAATGTTCTCATCGGATGGGCCCGGGACCGCAGCCAGGTCATCAAGGCCTATGAAAAGGAACAAACAAGAATTCTTGACCTGATTTCCCAATGCCTTGACATGGGAGTACAGGGCATCATCCTCACAGATGATCTTGCCGCCGATCAGGGCCCCATGATCGCGCCCAAAGATATTGAGATGCTGTGTACAGGATTTTACAGGGAATCTGTCAATAACATTCATAACGCCGGACTGCCTGTATTTTTACATTCCTGCGGCAAAATCAAACAATTAACAAAACTTATTCGTTCCTGGCAGATTGATGGCCTTGCCGCAGTTCAGCACAGCATCAACAATCTCCCGGAGCTGAGGGACCTCATGGGTCCCAATCATGTTATCATGGCCGGGATCGATGCACAGCTTCTGGTAACTGAGCTTTCTGAAGAAATGATTTTAGAATTCACAGACATGTTAAAGGCCATGATAACCGGAGGCGGTTTCATTTTAAGTTCTTCCTGCGGCTTGTACAGCGCTGATTTTCTGGACCGGATAAAAAAAATATATGCACTGGCAGACCATATTCAATAAAATAAACAGTTGATGACAGTGTGGATAAAATTGCAGCAAACACAAAGATTGCATGCATAAAAAAAATTAAACGTGCAGGGAGAAACTCGGTCGTGGATATTCTTGAAAAAATTCAAAACAATGGTCTTGTGTTTGATGGTGCCATGGGTTCAATGCTTATCAGCAAAGGCATTGCAGGAGGAGAAGCATCTGAATTATGGAATTTAAAGCATCCTGATATTATAAGGGAAATACATAGGGCCTATTATGATGCCGGATCAGATGTTGCAACAGCCAATACATTTGGTGCATCCGCCATAAAATTAAAAAAAATGGGGGTCACTCAAAGTGTAGAAGATGTGAATCGAACCGGGGTTCAGATTGCAAGATCCGTATGTGGTAAAAATCAATACGTTGCAGGTGATATGGGGGCTCTTGGTGACATGCTTGAGCCCATGGGTCCTGTTTCATTTGATGAAGCTGTGGACTGCTTTGCCCAACAGGCAGGTTTTCTTGAAGATGAAGGCGTTGATGTTTTCCTTATTGAAACAATTTTTGATGTTAATATTGCATTTGCAGCAATTAAAGCGGTTCGTTCTGTCTCTAAAAAACCGGTTTTCTGTTCTTTGACCTTTAAGAAAATGAAAAAAGGGTTTTTTACTATTTTTGGAAATAACCCAAAAGACAGTATGAAATCACTGGTTGATGCCGGTGCCACTGCTGTTGGCGCCAATTGCTCAATGGGAAGCAGAACAATGATTGATCTGGCCCGGGAGATTAAAGGCAGTGTTAGTGTTCCTGTAATCATTATGCCCAATGCAGGTATGCCAGAAACAACAAAAGATACTGCTGTCTTTTATCCAGAGGATAAATTTTTTTTTGCAGACAGTATTAAAAAGATCAAGACGCTTGGTGTGGAAATTATAGGCGGTTGTTGTGGAACAACCCCGGAATATATAAAAAAAATCAAAGAAATTATTTAATAAAAGGAATCTCATACTTAAAATGGTTAACGTTGAAATAAATAGTGGTATTTGTGGATTGACAACCATGGTTCATGCTG
The DNA here is from genome assembly GCF_055382125.1 of Desulfoconvexum algidum. Taxonomy (NCBI): domain Bacteria; kingdom Pseudomonadati; phylum Thermodesulfobacteriota; class Desulfobacteria; order Desulfobacterales; family Desulfobacteraceae; genus Desulfoconvexum; species Desulfoconvexum algidum. The sequence continues at coordinate 5,380,829 of NZ_AP042394.1, forward strand.
AAGATAAGAACGGCTTTATGGCCTCATTCCGGTTGGAAACCGAATGTCCCAACTGGAAAAAAGTTGATGCCTTGTTAGGTGGGAAAAAATTGAATGTAATGACCGAATTATTCAAAAACAAAAAAACAGGGGAACTTGATTCCCAGGTCATTGATACTTTTTTAAAAACAATTCCCCATGTATCATGTCCTGTACTATCAGGTGTTCTAAAGGCATTGGAAGTAAGCGTCGGTCTGGCACTTGCTAAGAATGCAACCATAACATTCAAATAACAGCATTTTTTCATTTTAAATCACGCACCTATTTTATCTCAGGTGAATACACCGTGATGAAACCAGGACCAGCAGCGGTAAAATCGACAGGGATACGAACAGATTGGCCTGGATTTTGAGATTGAATATAGTTTTGAATATCAAGGGATAAATCACAGAAGCCCTGAACGTCTGGCGTAATCTGTGATGAAACAGCGTTAATGCTGATTTTGTAGGGTAGTGCCGTTGATACCGGGTTATTTCATATCACTATAGAAATGGCCTCAAGAGTGGTTTTAAGTTCTATCTTCGTCCAGATATTTTGTGGTTTCTTTTGTTGCATCAGCATTGCCGGTATGCTTACCGGTTGTGCCAACCAGACAGCGCTTTTTGTATAGCCATTTGCTCAAGAAGAGATCTGTTGAATCATTTAGAATTACAGATCACTTTGATATTTAAAAATATGACAAAAAATTTGCGGAACCGCTGTTGGCAAATTCACAGATGCTACCTTTAAAATTGCTGGGGAAATTTTAACCCTCCTTGATTTTACAGTGCAGACCTGGTAAATAAATCGGTCTGGAATTATAACAACCCAGGCGGTCACAGCACCCGCCTTAACAAAACTGGAGACCTGTCTTGAATGAACTGCTTTGGCTGGCCATGCTAGCCGTTAATTTTCTAAGTATCCTGATATCATACCGCTTATTCGGCAAATCCGGATTGTTTGCCTGGGTAGCCTTGGCTGCGGTGGTGGCAAATGTACAGGTGGTCAAGCTGGTGGATTTGTTTGGCACCACCGCCACCCTTGGCAATATTGTCTATGCCGCATCTTTTCTGGTTACCGATATCCTTTCCGAGATCTATGGGAAGCGGCAGGCCCAAAAGGCGGTTTATATCGGACTGTTTTCCCTTGTGGTGATGACGGTGCTCATGAACCTGGCCCTGGCATTTGCCCCGGCCCAGGATGATTTTGCTCAGAAGAGCCTTTCCGTGATTTTCGGGTTCATGCCCAGGATCGCAGGCGCCAGCCTTCTGGCCTATATGATCTCCCAGACCCATGATGTATGGGCCTTTGAATTCTGGAAGAACCGGTTTCCGGCCAATCAGCTTTTATGGCTTCGCAACAATGCTTCCACCATGGCAAGCCAGTTCATTGACTCCTCTTTGTTTACGCTGCTTGCTTTCTGGGGGGTATATCCACTAGAGATCCTTATGGAGATTTTCTGGACCACCTACCTGCTCAAATGGGTGGTGGGGGTGGCGGACACTCCCTTTATCTATCTGGCCCGCCACTGGTATGACAAGGGAAAAATACCAAAGGCCTAATATGATCGGTGCATGTTTTATGCGTTTATCAATAAATGGGCAATGATCGGTGTTATCTGGCAGGCAAGCTATGAGGTATTGGGAACATTGCCGAGATTAGGCGGGGTTAAGTGGGAATCGGAATTGAGCGAATTTCCAAACAACAGTTCCACATTATTTCCTTGGTCCATTTTACCGGCCCAAATATTTATACCAATAATGATGCCGTGCCCGGTGCCAGTATTGCGGTACAGACTTATGGAGACTTTCTCAATTTCAACCCTCATCTGCATGCCATTATTTCCGACAGCTTTTTTTCACAAGACGGTTATTTTCACATGGCTCCGGGGTTCATACTGGAAGACCTGGAAGAAATCTTCCAGTATGAAGTTCTCAAGACGCTTAAAAAAGAGGGCCAAATAACGGATACCGTTATCAAGAATATGCTTTCATGGCGCCATTCAGGTTTTCATGTTTATATCGGTGACAGAATCTTTTCCGATGAGCAGGCCGATCTCGGTCGGGGCCACATTTCAGGCTCTTGATAATCTTTTATACTTTGCTTGGCAAAAAAGAATTTCCTATCCTTTCACAAATTTGGTAAATCGCACACTGCTAAATGCCTTTTTTTAGGTATCAGACAAGTTTTGCTGACCTGAAAACATCTTCCTTATTGTCCAGCCATCGGTCTGAAGCACCCTTGTTCTTAAACAAAATTTCCAGGGCCTTTACAAACCCCACCTGATAGGATGGGAACCCTTTTTGTGCCAGAACCCAGGTCAAAATACTGGAATACATCTCGGTGGTGGCCCGGTACAAAGGAAAACAGGGGATCATGGTTTTTTGCCCCTGTTCATAGCCCTTCTGACAAGCGTCCACGTCCGTGGAATGATACGCACGGCAGGCGAAGGGTCGCAGGCTGAAAATCAGACACAATTGGTTTGTATCAACATCCAGAAACGGACAGGGGGTGCGGGTGGTAAGCCAAAAGGCATCGGTTAGGGTATTGCCCTTTGCAACCACATTCAGCACCCGCTCTTTTAAAAGGATAAACCCTTCCTGGGTTGTCTGGGCAGCAAGTTCGCTATAAATCACCAACACCTCTGGGATGGAAGCCCCCACCCTTAAATGACAGCAATGGGCACACCCTTGTTTACAGACAGTCCCTTCCGGCAATGCAAAAACAGATTGTGTAAACTGCTCCATGGCCACCCCGAGAACCGGCAAACTTACCCCATGGGCGTCTAAAAACGCACCCAGTTTTTCCCGACCCTGGGCCATATACTCCGCCAAAAGCGCTTTGGTCCGGGTCTCACCCGAGTCCAGGGATTGTCCCTGATTTTGTATTTCTCTTTTTTGGGCTTTCGGGTCTTGTTCGGTTGGTGTCATTGGTGTTTTGCCCTGGGCTTTCTCTGATCAAACCATTTTATATCATTGCCGCAATACTTTTTCCATATTCCTGGGCAGCCTCTATCCCCCCCTCAACCCAGCTGGCCTTGAGCATCAAGGGGCCTGCAACCATTTTCATTTTATAGATATGATGCATGGTGTCAAATATTCTCACCGCTGCCTCTCCGGTCCACCCATAGGCACCAAAAGCACCCCCCGGCTTATCTTTTAGTTCTGCCCTTTCGGCAACAAACAAAATCTGTTTCATGGAGGTGATCATTTCACCATGGTAGGTGGCGGACCCAAAGGCGTATCCGTCATACCCTTTTAGATCCTCTTCTCCTTTAATTTCACTTGTTTTTTTTAAAATGGCCTCGTGCCCTGAGCTGCGAACACCCTCACCAATCACTTCTGCAATTCCTTTTGTCTCGTCTGCCCTGGAGGCATATACGATCAATACCTTTCCCATTTTGACTCCTTTATTGTGTTTTTGAAAAAACTCAGACAATGCCGCGGATAAAATTTTGAAACTGCTATTCCCACTTAGAATGGTTATATCGTCTGTGTTGCGACGGTGCAAGAAAAATTACCAACCTAAAAAAAGCAATTGCGAAATAAAAAAAATAATAGTATTGAAAAACAGCTGAAAAATTGATATTTCTCAAGATTAAATTTTTGATATGGCCTAAACTAAAACAGGATAGTATTTGTCAATGACAGAATTAATGACAACGACAGCGTTAAAAAAAATCAGAATTCTGCTTGCCTATGACGGGTCTCATCTTGCGCTGGATTCCGTGCAATATATCGGCGAGGTATTTCCCTCTGACAGGACCGAGGTTTCTATTTTTTATGTGGAAACCAAAATTCCCAGGTCCTTCTGGAAAATGGAGAGAGAGCTTGATTTTAGGTTTAAAACACCTGAAATAAGGGCCAGCATGGCCGCAAGGAAAAAGACGGTCAACCTTGCCATGGAAAAAGCCGAACGACGATTGCTGGCGGCAGGATTTCCATCGGATGCAATTCATCCCATGGTTCATATCAAAAACCAGGGGGTTCTCCAGGATATTATCGATGAATCCCATAACGGATATGATGCTTTGGTGATTGGTCGCAAGGGGCACAGCAGGATAAAAGATTTTTTTGTGGACAGTCTACCCATTAAGCTTTTGGGTAAAATCAGCACCATTCCCCTGATTGTTGTTGGGAAAAACCCTGCCCATAAAAATATCATCGTTGCCTTTAACGGGACAAGGGAAATCATGAAGGCGATAAAATCCATGAGCTCTCTGATCAACACCAATGACTGCAAATTGTTATTGTGCCATTCACAAACTCCCCGTTGCCTGTTTCACCCTCGCCCCAAAAAAGCATCTACCGACATGTTTGATTTGCCCTTGGATTATTTTCGGGAAGCCGGTTTTCCAATTGACCAGGTTTCCTTTGAGATCATGGAGGGTGAAAAAAATCACCCCAATTGTATTTTAAACAAAGCCCGGTATGGGGATTACGGCACCATTGTGATTGGAAGACGACGCTTGACAGCGGTAAAACAACTATTCTTCAACAGGGTTGGCAACAAAATTTTCAGAAACGCAGACAACCATGTTGTCTGGATTGTTCAATAATTTGCAAGCCCGTTGAATCTATCTAAAAGATAATGCAACTAAACTTAAAAAAAAATAAATAGGGATCTATGAGTTTGTTCAGGTTAAAAGGGTTTCCAGGGACCGGTAATTTTCGACACGGCATTCATCCGCCGGATAACAAAGCCTTGTCCGAGGAATCAAAAGTTGAAGTGATGGACATCCCTGAAAGTGTGACGCTACCGTTGCTTCAGCATCTGGGAGTGCCTTGCAAACCGGTGGTCAAGCCGGGACAGACGGTCCGGTATGGAGAAATGATCGGCCTGGGTGAAGCCTTTGTATCCGCCTCCCTCCATTCCCCCATTGCCGGAAAAGTAAAACGGATGACGGTGGTAACCCTGCCAAACGGCAAACATCTTCCGGCCATCACCATCCAGGCGGATGGGGATCAGATTCCCCCGCAAAAAATATGGGATGAGATGCGCTCAAAGGACTGGCCCAGGGACTGCATTTCCATTTATGATCCCCTGACCATCGTTAAAATTATCCATGATTCCGGAATTGTCGGGTTGGGGGGCGCTGCATTTCCCACCCATGTAAAGGTCACCCCCAATGATACCCGGATGATCGACACCCTCATGATCAACGGCTGTGAATGCGAGCCCTATCTCACCTGCGATTACCGGCTGATGCAAGAAGCGGCAAGGTCCATTGTGACCGGTGCTCTTTTAACGGGCCGTGCCGTATCCGCAAGGGAGATTGTCATTTGTGTGGAAGACAATAAACCCGAGGCGATCAAAAAGCTGACCGAAGCTACGGAACAGACGGTCATCAAAATTGCCGTATTAAAGACTAAATATCCCCAGGGGAGTGAAAAACAGCTGATAAAATCAGTGCTGGGTCTTGAAATCCCTTTGGGAGGGCTGCCCTCGGATGTGGGAGTTGCCATGAGCAATGTCGGAACAATGGCAACAGTGGCAAGGGCTGTGATCAAAGAAGCACCTTTGACACACCGGGTGATCTCTGTCTCCGGGCGGGGGATAAAAACCCCTAGGAATCTCTTTGTTCCCATTGGCATCTCCATGAAGGAAGTGATCGATTTTTGTGGCGGTATCACCCATGATGCCGCGAGGATTATTGCCGGCGGCCCCATGATGGGATTTAGTTTTTCAGATCTCAGTGCACCTGTCACCAAGGGAACCTCAGGCCTCACCGTGCTGACCCATGACGAAATATCCGATGAAAAGGAGACGCCCTGCATCCGGTGCGGCCGCTGTGTGGATGCCTGCCCCATGAACCTTATTCCCACACGGCTTGCCCTGGCTGCCCGCTACAATAGTCCCTCCATTGCAAGTCAATACCATATCCATGCCTGTTTTGAATGCGGTTGCTGTACCTATGTCTGCCCGGCCAAAATCAATCTGGTTCAGCTGATTCGAACAGGAAAAGCACTGGTTGCCGCCTGGGCGAAACGATAGGAAAAGGAGTCTTCATGCAAAACTTGCAAATAATGAGCCCCATCACACGAAAAGGAACGAATGCGTGTCAGATACAATAAAAAACGAGGAATTAATTGCCCCACCCGATTCAGCAGACGAACGAGCAGGAACCCTCATCCATGTGGCGCCGTCTCCCCATATAAACGCTGCAACGGCCCATACCCAAAGAATGATGACCGATGTGATCCTGGCGCTGCTACCCGTTATCGCCCTGTCCATCTATTTGTTTAGATTCTATGCCGTCAAACAGCTTTTAATCTGCGTTATCGCCTGCATGGGATCTGAATTTTTGTTTGTCAGGATGCGGGGCAAGGCCATTACCCTTAAAGACTGCTCTGCTGTGGTCACCGGTATTATTCTGGCCCTGTCCCTGCCGGGATCCGCCCCCTGGTTTGTGGGCGCCCTTGCCTCGGTGGTGGCCATCGGAATAGGAAAAACCCTCTTCGGAGGCCTTGGCATGAATATTTTTAATCCGGCCATGGTCGGCCGGGCCTTTGTAATGATCGCCTTTGCCCAGTTGATGGGGGCGGGCTCCTATGAAAATGTGACAGGGCTGGTGGATGCGGTTTCCGGGGCAACTCCTTTGAGTGCCTTAAAATTCAATAACATTTTCATGCCAGCCGCCTCTCTTTTCTGGGGAACCACCAATGGTTCCCTGGGTGAAACAAGTAGTGCCGCCTGTCTCCTGGGCGGGCTGTTTCTCGTTTTCAGGAAAACCATCTCCTGGCAGATCCCTTCCGGCATACTGTTGTCGGTCGCCCTCATTGCCGGTATCACAGATTTGATAGGGTCCCATTCAGGCCTCTTCCTTGTTCACCATCTTTTTGCCGGGGCGCTTATGTTCGGGGTGTTTTTCATTGCAACGGATCCTGTGACCTCCCCGCTTACCCCGAAGGGAAAATGGATTTTCGGCCTGGGAACCGGCTTTTTAATAATGGTTATCCGGCTTTTTTCCGGCTATCCCGAGGGCGTCATGTTTGCCGTTCTCATGATGAATGCCGTCACCCCGCTGATTAACCGCTGGACCAACCCCCAGCCCATGGGAGAAGCTTAATATGAGCTCATTTAAGGACAGCAATCTTTTCCAGGCCTGGCTGGTGCTGCTGCTTGCAACCGCTTTTGGCTGCGCTCTTGCCGGAGTCCAGACAAAACTGGGACCCGTTATTGAAGCAAACAAAACCCGGGAAACCCTGGCAAAAATTCCCGCCCTTGTTCTGGGCGAAGATCAGGCAGGACAACTCAGTCGTCAAAAAAAGAGTCTTTCCATCACCTCCCGGACCATTGAAATTGAACGAAACGGTATTAAAAAATTTTATACCGTCTATGATGCTTTTCTTGAGGGCACCCTGGCAGGACATGTGGCCAAGGCCTCGGGTCAGGGCTATGCCGATAAAATTGAACTGCTGCTGGGCCTTGATGCCGATGCCCGTGCCATTACAGGTCTTTTTATTCTGGACCAGAAAGAAACCCCGGGCCTGGGCAACAGAATTATAGAAAAACCATGGCGGGATCAGTTTTTAAAAAAATCCAGCGCCACCCGCCTGGTTGTTGTGAAAGGAAACTCTGGCAAGGACAATGAAATCGATGCCATCTCGGGTGCCACCATTTCCTCCAGAAGTGTTACGGGAATTGTCAATAAAACCATTACCGATATCAAGGCCCAACTTATTACCCCCCCCAAAGAAACGGCCGACAAACAAGAGACCTCCCAAAATGAAAATGGCAAAATTAAGGAGAACACCTAATGGCGGATTCCCCCACAGCCTTTGAAAGATTTGTCCAGGGCATTTTACCTGAAAACCCGGTATACCGGCAGCTTCTTGGACTTTGCCCAACGCTTGCGGTTACCAATGGTATGAAACCTGCTCTGACCATGGCCTGTTCCGTTGGGTTTGTACTCCTGTGTGCCAATATTGTCATCAGCCTGATCCGGAATTTATTAAAACCCCATTTGCGCATTGTTATTTTTACCCTTACCATTGCCACCTTTGTTACCATTGCGGACCGCTTTCTGGCCGCCTATTTTTTCCAGATGAGCAAAACCCTGGGACCCTATATTCCCTTGATCATCGTTAACTGCATTATCATCTGCCGCTGCGAGGTCTGTGCCTCCAAACAAGGCGTGGTCACGGCAGCCTCGGATGCCATTGGCCAAGCACTTGGGTTTGGACTTGCCCTTTCCAGCATTGCCGCGGTCAGGGAAATCCTGGGCACAGGAATGCTTTTCGGGATACGGGTGCTTCCAACTGCCTGGCCGGACTGGGTCATCATGGTATTACCCCCCGGCGCATTCATCACATTGGGATTGCTCCTGGGATTTGTCAACTGGATCGGCATCATTCGATCCAAGGGGTCTGCCAAATGATTCGCCACTTTACTTTAATTATTTCACTGATTTTTACTTTAGTTTTTACATTGGTTTCTTCACGATTCCCAAGAGAGGTATAGGCACTATTTATGATGTATCTTTTGGACATACTGCTGATTTCCCTGACAGCAGCCCTGATTAATAATTTTGTACTCTACTATTTTGTGGGCATCTGCCCCTTTGTGGGGGTTTCCAGAAAGGTGGAAATGGCATTTGGCATGGGATGCGCCGTTACCTTTGTCATAAGCATTGCCGCCTTAATCTCCTGGAGTATCACCACCATGGTGCTGATACCAGGCGCTCCCCTGTCTTCTTTTATTGCCGGTTTTTTCCTCCCGGAACAAGCCGCAGCACAGATTGATCTTACGGTATTGAGTTATATCGTTTATATCTTTGCCATTGCCTCTTCGGTTCAATTTGTGGAGATGTATGTAAGAAAATATTTTCCCATGCTCTATGGTTCCTTTGGGGTTTTTCTCCCCCTCATCACCACCAATTGCGCGATCCTCTTTGCCTGTCTTACCATCATGAGCCATGTTACCGGCGTTGACAACCCGGCGGATGCATGGGATCTGGGCAGATCCATTGCCCTGGCTTTTTTCGGAGGTGTGGGATTCACCATTGCCATTGTGATCATGTCGGGCATCAGGGAAGAACTCGAACTTTGTGATATCCCTGAACCCTTCCAGGGTGCTGCCATCACCCTGGTTATCGGCGGTATCCTTGCCATCGCCTTCATGGGATTTACCGGGGTGGATTCGGGCATACGCGCTGCCATCATGCCCCCTGTAGCAGAACAGGTGTCCACCAGGGTCCCCCCCCGGCCCGATGTCCTTGCAATCCTTGAACCTGTATCCCAAGTGAGGCTGCCATGATCCTTGTTACCCTTGCCATCGCAGCTGGCACCATGCTGGTCATGGCAATAATCCTCTCTTATATTCTGGGCTGGGCAAATAAAACCTTCAAGGTGGAGGTGGATCCCAAAATAGAATCAGTATTGGAAATTTTGCCTGGGGTTAATTGCGGCGGCTGCGGCTATCTTGGCTGCAGTGACTATGCCGTGGCCGTGGTTACCGACAATGTTCCCGTCAACAAATGTACGGTGGGGGGGAAAGCGTGTGCCGACAGTGTGGCAGCCATTATGGGAGTTGAAGTCGGTGAAATGATTCCGCTCCGGGCCATTGTCCATTGTGGTGCCACAAGTTCCCAGCGCCTTCAGACAACCCAATACCGGGGGGAAAAACGGTGTGCCGCCGCCCACCAGGTGGCAGGAGTCCAGGGCTGTACCTTTGGCTGCCTGGGATTTGGGGACTGTGTTAGGGCGTGTAACTATGATGCCATCCACATTGTCGAGGGATTGGCTGTGGTGGATTATAAAAAATGCGTGGGCTGTGGCGCCTGTTCAAAGGTATGTCCCCGAAAAATTATCACCATTGCAGGTTTTAAGGAAGACCAGATTCCCACCGTCGCCTGTTCCAATCAAGACAAGGCCAAGGATGCAAAAGCGGTGTGTACGACACCCTGCGTCGCCTGCAAGGCCTGTTCTAAAATTTCAGATATTTTTACCATCACAGGCAATCTCTCAAAATGTGAATATGATTCCTATACCGCCCAACATTATGAAGATGCCCTAGGCGCAATGGAAAAATGCCCCACAAACTGCATCCACTTCGTTGGGGAACCAAGTCAATTAAACACCCCTTAATTTTGTACCATAGGATATCGGTCATACCACCCGGCCTATAGAAATGAATGGTCTGGATTTATGAGCAGTTCTAAAAAGGATCTCCTCCTGGAGGACCGGGGTGAGATCCACAAACTAATCTGAATACTAACCTAATATATCCATACCCACTTGGCTGAGACCTTTGAGTATCCGATCGACGAGTTCTTCAAATTTAACGTATCGCCTTATCAATATCGCGGCCTTACTTGAGAAATCAGGCTTCAGTTCAATCAACCTGTTCACAAAGGCTTCCCCTTTTTTATGTTCTCCCAAAAGACCCAGGGTGGATGCCCTGGCCAATGGATACCAGAATATATTGGGCGATGGAAAATTTATTATTTCCATATACGCTTCTTCATAGTTCTTTTGGCAGATACGGTTTAACCAAAGGGCATAATGAACAGAAGTTCTATAATGTGGGCTAAGTTCCATACACTTTTTTATCAGAGTCGTTCCCTTTTCCCATTCCCCTAAAAGTGTCATGACATAGCCTGGGATCTCTCTATTCAAAGGGGATCTTGCGTTTAGTTTCAGTGCTCTGTTGATTGCTTCTCTTGCCAGTGATAATTCATCGGATAACAAATAGATATAAGCTAATGTGCTCCATGCCCGCGGATCAGATGGCGTGATAGAAATACCTTTTTCTGCATGCTGGAGTGCTTTTTCTATGGGGTCTTTGAAACCAGAAAAATCCATACCATAGATATTTGCGTAAAGATTTCCTAATAAAGTCCAGACCTGTCCGCAGTTTGGTTCGTTAATTTTTGCATGGTTTAAGGCTTCCATTGCGATTAAAAAAGACTCTTTGGTCCAGGTTTTCTCAAACTCATAAAACTTCAGGATAGCCTCATAAGCTGTAAGATCACTCAGTGGTTTTAGTTTTGATTCATTAAACAGCCTGGTTGATATAACGCCATAGCTGTCAAAGAGCTTGAGGGAGACCTTTTGTGCAACTTCTTCTTGAAATTCCAACAATCTTTTATCGCCAATATCCATCCGATATTTCTCTCCCCAGAGATGTTCGCCGGTTTTTGTGTCCATTAGTTGAGAAGATACTTTTATTTCGGTGTTATTTTTGTACACATTCCCATAAAGAACAAATCTATAATTTCCTTTTTGATCTGGGTTTTCTACTTTATCTGGTGTATGCACTATTTTTATTTCCTGGTATTGCGAAATCTCAATGGCCAGTTCCGATGCAACGCCCATTCCTATAATATCATTTGTTGAATCCCCCGTCAGGTTATTAAAGGGGGCAATTTCTATCACAGGAGACCTTCGTTTAAAAATTTCATCCCATGGTTTATCCGTCTCTGTTGAATCAACTTCATGGGATGTTTGATCTATAAATATAGGAATATAGCTTCCCTTTGGGATATCTATGCGTAACGGGTCGTTTTGACCCGCCACCAAATAATATCTCTCCAGAGCCCGTCGAAGTTTACCGGCCTGAATACTTACAATCGGGTTGGAATTGGGATCAAAGTCATTCCCTCGATGGAAAACCTCAACTGCTATTGTGTATCCTTTAAGTTCATTGGACCTGCCGTTGCTCGTTTTTGAAATAATAAAATCAAGAAGCTTCCGCTGACTGGCTGTAGCATGAAACTCGGGACTGTTCATAATCCTTTCCAGCTGCTCTGTAATTTTATCCTCTTTTTGGATATGGGAGATTTTTTTTGGATTTTTTTGATATAGGTTATTTTCTTTATACTGTCGTACTTTGTTCATTTTACGACTCCTAATAATGAAGAGAAATGCTAATTATATATCATCTTATATATAAGGACTTAACACAACCTATTTTATTTGCCTAATTAACTCAAAGATAGTAAATCTTTTTACAATTAACTTTTCACCGATCCCAATATTTTGGGAAAATAAAACACCAACAAAATTTTTCAAGGAAGGAGAGACCAAATAAATTTAAGATATCTTTGTGCCGTGTTGTCTATTGCTACGGTTATGCTGTTTAGCTCCCCGGCGTTTTCAGGGCTGCAGGATGAGGCTCAAACATCTGTGGGAAACGACTGGAAAAGCTCGCTGGAATTGCCTACTTCTGGCATGGTTTACAGGGAGAAACAGTTTGATTTCGGTGAAACCGGCATGTTGCTGGCCCAGGTGGAATCCGATGCCGTCGAGGTCGGAGAAGGCACAACGGAACCCGAAGAGATGACCCTGGATGAGATAGCCGAGATGATGGCCAATCCTTTTTCATATCTCTGGTTCGGCATGATTCAGAATGATACCTATAGTTGGAGTGGAGACGCCCTTGATGCGATTGGGGAAGATAACAAAATACAGAATATAACAACGATTCAGCCCGTGATGTCATTGGCGTTCACAGAAAAATGGCGGGTGATCTTCCGCCCGGTTATCCCCATCGCAAGCGTTGATACGATCACAGGCTTTAATTTCATCCCAGGCCAAGAACCGGATGAGCCGGATGGTATCACAGGTAATTTTGAACGCGAAACCGGCCTGGGAGATATCGTTCTCTGGACGGCTTTTTCCCCCAGTATACGCCGCCGCTGGTCTATGGGTTCGGTCCTACCATCATGATGGATACAGCCAGCGATGAGTGGTTGGGTACGGGTAAGTGGAGCGCCGGCCCCATGGGAACCATTGCACATATCACGGAGAAATGGATCATCGGAGGCATTCTTCAGCACTGGTGGTCGTTTGCGGGTGATAGTGATCGCAATAATGTCAACCTGACGGATTTTCAGCCTCTCATTCGATATCGTATTACACCTACAACCAATATTGGGATGGCCCCTAACATTCGATACAACTGGGACGCAGACAGTGGTGATAATTGGTCGATTCCGTTAGGCGGCGGTATCTCCACAGTGCTTATGCTGGGAAAACTGCCGGTAGCCATTGGTTTTGAGTATTACTACTACGTCAAAAGGTCTGATGAGTTATCACCGGAGCATCAGTTTCGCATCATTTTCTCGCCGGTTCTGCCGGCCCCGGCATGGTCCAGGATTCCATTTTTCGGTAATTGATGAAAATCGTTACCTGGATAGAAAAATAAAATGTGAGGGACATGGCTACCCGGCTAAAACGAATTTTATGAATGTTGCGTTATGAAGACCCTGGCAAGGATGCTGAAACCAGGTTTGAAGGTGAATTACTTATTTTAACCATTGCTAAAGTATTTTAAAAAAGCCTAATGGTGAAAACAAAAAGAATAAAGGAAAACATGAAAATGAAGCACTTCGTATGTTATGGAATACTCTTCCTGGTAATGGTCTTTTTTTTACCGGGCCTGTCTGCTGCAGAACCCTCCAACGATGATTTACGCAAGGCCACCCAGAATCCCATGGCGGATTTGGTGAGTATTCCTGTCCAGAACAATACCAACTTTGGATATGGACCGCTTGAGAAAACCCAGAACATCACAAATATTCAACCGGTTATTCCTTTTGATTTAAACGAAGACTGGCTCATCATCTCACGAACCATTGTACCGCTGGTCAGCCAGCCGGAATTTTATGAAGGCCAGGGAAGCAAGTTTGGCCTGGGTGATATCAATCAATCCCTGTTCTTCGGGCCGCGTAAACCGGGAAAATTAATCTGGGGCACCGGTGCTGTCTTTTTGCTTCCCACTGCAACCGATAGTCGGTTGGGCGGCAAAAAATGGGGAGCAGGACCGGCCGCGGTTGCTCTGACCATGCAGGGCCCCTGGGTTATTGGTGGACTGGTGCAAAACATCTGGTCATTTGCCGGTGACAGTGATCGGGAAGATGTTAACCAGATGCTGGCCCAGTATTTTATCAACTATAACCTGCCAAATGGCTGGTATCTGACCTCATCACCCATTATTACGGCAAACTGGCAAGCTGACAGTGACAATACATGGACCGTCCCTTTTGGCGGCGGATTCGGCAGGCTGTTCAGAATTGGGAAATTACCTGTAAACACCCAGATCCAGGCCTTTTATAATGTTGAAAAACCCGATACCATCGGGCCGGAATGGACCCTGCGTTTCCAGGTGCAAATCCTGCTGCCTAAATTGTAATAAAAAGGAAAAAAAGAATGAAAAAATTTGCAATCATGATTTGGGCGGCCTGCCTGTTATCGTTGTTTTCAGCATCCGGCTGGGCGGAAACCATGAACACCAGAATCGGAGAGCTACATTTCACAAGCGGCTATCCCACAGAGAAAACGGTGCAGACGCTTTATGACGAACTTGATTTCCAGCGTGCTGTGCAGGCCTATCTCTGGGCTTTGCCCATGGCGTCCTATGGGGCAATGGCCGACGAGCACATCCGGCTGGGTTGTGGCAGCAGCGCGGTCCTCGTCTTGGATAATTCCGGGGAACAGCAGCAACTGGTTCTTACCGCCAACCAGGATACCGTCTACATGTCGGGTGTCCTGGATCTGCGCAACGGCCCCATGGTGATGGAACTGCCCCCCGGACTTCTCGGAACGATGAACAATATCTGGCAGCAACCCCTGTGCGACCTGGGCGGCCCGTTTTCTCCAGAACAAAACCGTGGCGGAAGATTTCTCATCCTGCCGCCCGGCTATGACGGGCCCATGCCGGACTTCCATTTTCATATTGTAGCGTCGGACTCCAATATCGTGGTTTTTTACCTGCGGGCCATTCCGCAAACCCGGGATGATTTTCCAAAGCTTGTCGAGCTCATCCATACATACAAACAGTACAAGCTTTCCGAAGCAAAAAAGCCGCCACAGATGAATTTTATTTCCATGGCCGGGAAAGAAGCCAACATGCTGACCAATGAGAACTTTGCCTATTTTGAAAGCCTGGCCCGTTACATCAATGAAAACCCACCCCGCTCCCAGGACATGGCCATGCTGGGCATGCTGGAAACCCTGGGTATTGCCCATGGGCGCTCCTTTGCGCCGGATCAGCGCTTGCAAGAGATCCTGACCCAAGCGGCTTCCGTGGGGCGGGCCATGGCCAAGACCCTTGCCTGGCAATCACGGATACCAAAGGATGTTTTGTATGCCTACCCCGGGAAACGGAAGTGGAAATACCTCTTTTTCGGTGATCCGGAATTCCAGACACCGGATTACATGGCCATTGATCAGCGCAGCAAATACGCCTTCGAGGCAATTGGTACCGCCAAATCCATGGTTGTCGCTGTGCCGGGACAAGGATCCCAATATATCGGTGCCTACATGGATGCGAGTGGTAAATGGCTCAGCGGCGAGCACACTTACAAAATCCATTTTCCCAAAGATGTACCTGCCAAAATGTTCTGGTCACTCACCGCCTACGACAACGAAACCCGGTCCCTGATCCAAAATGACCTGGGACGCCCGCTCATGGGATCGGTTCATGGGTCAACGCCCAACAAAGACGGATCATTTGACCTCTACTTTGGCCCCAAACTTCCTGAAAACGTACCCGAAAAAAACTGGGTGCAGACAAAACCTAACAAGGGATGGTTTGCTTATATTCGTCTGTATGGCCCGGAGAAAGCCTATTTTGATAAAACCTGGATTCCGGGTGATGCTGAACTGGTGAACTAATCAAATTCCATTTTTTTTTAAAAAGGAAATAACCTATGAGTGGCAAAAAAATAATTTATATAGTGATGTTTGCATCAATCACCCTGTTACTTACTTTTTCAGCATGGGCAAAAGAGACTACAAACCCGAAATACGCAGCCGATGTACCAAAATTCCTGCTCACACCGGACAAGGTGGAGACCGAATTCCTCGGTGATCTCGAATTTTTCGATGGGATGCCCAGTGAAGCTACGGTCAAGAAAGCCTATGATTTTCTCGATCTATCACGAGGCGTAGAGGCGTTTCTTAACGGCATGCCGGCGACTTCCCTGTATGCCATGCTGGAGGGACTCAAAGACGCTGGCTTAAAACCGGGCGACCTGGGAATTACCGAAGACTTACTGGATGCCCGGGGCCTATTATTGACGGCCCAATCAACGACTCCCTATGCCTTTGCAGAGATTGACTTAAAAAATGGTCCGGTTGTAGTAGAGATCCCCGGGCCTGTCCTGGGCACCCTTGACGATGCATTTTTCCATTTCGTTAGTGACGTTGGCCTGACCGGACCGGACCAGGGCAAGGGGGGTAAATATCTGTTTATAGGGCCGGACTACGAGGGGGATATCCCCGAAGGCTACTTTGTCGTAAAATCCACGACCTACCGTCACTGGCTGCTCATGCGCGTTTTTGTGAAAGACGGCGACTTGAAGGGGTCTACAAAAGAGCTGAAAGAAGGCTTTCGCTGCTATCCTCTCGCCCAAGCAAATAAGCCACCAAAGCAAAAAGTTTACAACCTTTCCGGCAAACAGTTTAACACCATTCATGCCAACGATGAGCACTTTTATGAAGAGCTTAACGCAGTGATTCAATATGAGCCTGCCGATGCATTTAATCCAGAGCTTGTGGGGCTTTTCGCCTCCATCGGCATCAAAAAGGGAAAAACATTTTCACCAGATGCACGCATGAAAAAGATTCTGAAGGAGGCCGCTGCAATCGGCAACGCCACGGCACGAGCCATAACTTTTAGTCCGCGCAGTAAGGCTGTCTATTTCTATCCGGACCGCCAGTGGTATTCTTCCTTTGCCGGTGGCAGCCACGAATTCATGAACAACGGCGAGCTGGTTCTCGATGATCGTATTATGTTTCATTATGCGGCTACCGGTATTACACCTGCCATGGTCACGCCAAAAGTGGGAACAGGATCGGCCTATGCAGCTACTCCCAAGGACGATAAGGGCGAGTACCTCGATGGTGGCAAAACGTACAAGGTAACGTTGCCTGTGCCAATTCCAGTCAATAATTTTTGGTCATACATGGTGTATTCGGGTCAACATCGCTCAATGCTGGAAACCGACCAGAAATCAGCCGGCCTTGACAGCACTATGCCATCGGTCAAACCCAACCAGGACGGTTCGTATACAGTCTGGTTCGGGCCAAAGGCACCAGAAGGCCACGAGGGCAATTGGATTCAAACGGTCCCCGGAAAAAGTTACCTTGCCATACTGCGACTCTATGGCCCACTGGAACCCTGGTTCGACAAGACCTGGAAGCCCGGCGATTTTGAGCTGGTGAACTAAATTCCAAAACAAAACGAAAACAATAAAGGAAAGTTAAAATGAATATTCACAAAAAAATATATCTACCAACCATCATAAGCGCATTATTCGTTAGTAGTTTACTGATCTTTGGGTGTTCCACAGCAAAGGAGGCATCTATCGCTGATGCAACGGATACGATCCCTGTGACGCTTGAAAACTATAAAGTAGCAGAATCAGACGTCACTAATGGAAATGTTATTAAACTAGGTGCGGCAAATAAGCTGGTCCACCTTCCAGTAACAGCATTTGATTTAAGTAATCAAACGGTTGTACGTATGAATCAAGATACCATTTACAGTGCTGCTGTGGTTGATGTATCAAAAGGTGCAACCATAACCCTGCCAGAAACGGATGGCCGTTATCAATCGGCAATGATCGTGCAAAACGATCACTATGTTAATGACGTTTTTATGGGTGCGGGTACCTACGAGATTAAAAGCGATACAGACAGCGATTTTGTTCAGGTTGCCGTACGTACAGAGATTAATCTGAGTGATCCAGCGGATGCAAAAAAAGTAGTCGCCCTACAACAAGCCATAAAATTAGAGGTTAAAGGCGATAAAGTCTTCAAACAGCCTAATTATGATATGGATCAACTCGTGAAACTCAGAGTCAAGCTTGCAAATGAAGCGATTGCATTGGGCTCGCAAAATAATATGCAGGGAGCTCGTGGCACAGTTGATGAGCATTTGCATTTACTAGGCACAGCTGTGGGGTGGGGATTATTACCCGATGCCAATGCTCGATACATCGCATATGCTCCGGAAGACGACACAGGTGTTTGCTACCAAGCAACTTATCAAGTACCTCCATTTAATGCTCCTGGCTTCTTCTCAATCACTATGTATGATGCCGAAGGCTGGATGTTTAATGAAAAAGCAATTTTGAACAAAAACAACATCGTTTTTAATGAAGATGGCAGCTTTGATGTTACTTTTGGTGAATGTGGTGACAACGCTAAAAATAACTTACCTATCACCAAAGGTTGGAACTTTGTAATGCGGGTATACGAGCCCAAATTAAACCAATTGGAAACATACAAATTACCAACACCCGTCAAGGTGAAATAAGTAGAACAAACAATGAAACGAAAAGAGGTTTAATATGAAGATGATGTTTAGAATTAAAAAAACATTGCTTGTTCTTGTATGCATTCTCGCCCTTGTATCATGCGCAAGTGTTGACACCATTCAAATTCCTTCAGAAGTCCCGGAGATCCATCACGGTCTTGTTGCGGGATATCTTTCACCAGAGGCGCTTCCCGACAGTCTTGAGCTGATTCCACCGCCGCCGGCGGACGGATCTGCTGCATTTGCATTTGACAGGGAGGTCAGCAAAAAAGCTCTGAAGTTGCAGGGTACGCCCCGCTGGGAACTTGCGACGGAAGACGCTAATTTGATGTTTCCTGAAGCTGCCGAAACTTTTTCCTGTGCACTGGGGATTCCAGTCTCAGAAAAGGACACGCCGCATCTTTATATGATTTTGCGACGCACATTGACAGATGCAGGTCTTTCCACCTACACGGCCAAGAATCATTATCAGCGGAAACGTCCTTTCATGGAAAACGATAACCCTGTATGTACGCCGAAAGAGGAGGAAAAATTGAGAAAGGACGGGTCCTACCCATCCGGACATACTGCCATCGGATGGGCATGGGCGTTGATTTTGACCGAGATTGCGCCGGAACGGGCGGATAAAATTCTTGCCCGGGGCCGGGCATACGGTGAAAGTCGGAATATCTGCAATGTACACTGGCAAAGTGATGTGGCTGAAGGACGTTTTATGGGGGCCGCAACGGTTGCGCGGTTGCATGGGGACCCTGTTTTTTGTGCCGAACTGGAAGCAGCCAAAAGCGAATATAAAGTTGCTGTTTCAAAAGGCCTGACGCCATCTCGTGACTGCGATGCAGAGGCTGAAGCGCTTTCTATTCGCTTGCATTTAAACGATTAAAAAAATTCAGTGCTCAAGTGGGGGATTTTGCTTGGATATCCGGGCATCTGCATGCCAGGTGAAAGTTTTTTATAATAAATAGCATGTATGATAGTATTTCGAATATTAGTTTCTTTTGTCGTTGTCATTCGTAGTAACATTGATATAATTTTTCAATTAAAAAAGGGAGGATACCATGCGTAAATTATTTTTGATGATAATTGTATTATTCGTTTCTTTGTCTATTGCCGGATGTGGAGGAAAATCCAAAGAGCCTGAGGTAGCTGAAAAAGGTACTCTTAATCGAACTTTTAAATTGATTGACGATTCTGGACGTGAATCTGGGACTTTGATATTGAATGCTGCGGGTGGCGCAGAACTACGTGATGTAGATGGTAATGTCATAGGAACTTTTGCTTCTGGTGCAGCTTCAAAGCCGGTCGTTGAAAAAGCAGCTGAAACTTCTGGTGCAGCTTCAGAGCCGGTCGTTGAAAAAGCAGCTGAAGCTTCTGGTGAAGAGAAGCCCTCGGATAAAGATAAAAAAACAGAATAGTTTGGTTAAATTAGGTGCAATCTTTAGTATTGTACACCGTTTGCGTTCAACGGCAAGATCAAAAACGTTCATATCAGCTTTATTGAGTAGGCATTTAGCGGTTTAATGCGGATGAACCACAGACAGCAAAACCATTTGCTGTCTGTGGTTCGTGCGGATCTGCACACAGACCATCAATGGATTAGAAAACATGCGAAGCAGCCCAATCGGGTCTAAAGGAGCCGATCCGGAATTTTGTGAACTATCGAATTTACTTTGCGATTTACAAGAAATGGACGGTATGGCAATACGTTCCCAATTAACGGATAATAAAAGAACTATGGTGATGGTCTTTAGGCCGCCAAACAATGAGGCTGCCGCCGGGAATTTGAAAAAAGTCATACAGCTTCTCGGCCTGGACACGGAAGTCAAAAATTTTCCAGTGGTACACAGGGGTTTTGCCCTGAATAACAAAGAGATAGCGATTCTCAACCGTTCGCTGTTACAAATTATGGCTGAATATGCAGCCTACATTGATGTACCTGAATCCCATATTGCCGAAGGCCGTGAAATGAAACACAAAAACGAACAACAAAAACGCCAACGCAATTGGAATAAGTCTACAAGAAAACCAATCCTATTTCATACTTCTATTAACAAAAAGCGTCTCGTATCTATCCCATCCGGTCGACTAAGACCTGGCGTGGTTTGACCCCATCTGTGGGGCCGATAATTCCGTTTTTCTCCATCAGGTCGATAATCCTTGCGGCTCGGTTGTACCCAACCCTAAGCTCACGCTGAACACTTGATATGGATGCCTTTCTTGTGAACAGAACATACTCAAGGGCTTCCTTGTATTTTTCATCATAATCATCTGTGTTCACCTCCAGGGACGCTTCGACCTCTTTTTCCGAAGTGATCTCAAGGATATATTGGGGTTTTCCCTGGGTCTTTAGAAAATTGGTGATGGCGATAAGTTCCGTTTCGGAAAGATAGGTGCCGTGAACTCTGGTCAACCGTGCGGTTCCCGGGGGGACAAAGAGCATATCTCCCCTGCCCAGAAGGGTTTCGGCACCGTTGGAATCGATGATGGTTCTGGAGTCGGTTTTGGAGGAGACCTGAAAGGATATCCTTGTGGGGAAATTGGCCTTAATGATGCCGGTTAACACATCAACGGAAGGGCGCTGGGTGGCAAGAATCAGGTGAATACCAGCCGCCCTTGCCATCTGGGCGATTCGGGTGAGTGAAAACTCAATATCCTTGCTTGCGGTCATCATGAGGTCGGCCAACTCATCTATGATGACGACAATATAGGGATATGCTTCAATATGATCTTCCCCATATTCCGACAGATCAGAGTGTTTTATTTTGTGATTGTACTGCTCAATGTTTCTAACTTGAAGCCTGGCCAGCATCTCATACCGGTTCTCCATCTCCCGAACCACCCATTGAAGGGCGATATTGGCCTTTTTCATGTCGGTGATGACCGGGGTGAGCAAATGGGGAATATCATTGAACATCGAAAGCTCGATGCGCTTTGGATCAATCATGATAAATCTTACGTTATCCGGTGATGATTTATAAAGAATACTGGCAATCATGGCGTTGAGGGCAACACTTTTTCCTGTACCCGTTGCACCTGCAATGAGCAGATGTGGCATTTTTTCAAGCCCCACAACCACCGGGTTGCCGATGATATCCTTGCCCAGACAGATGGGGGTATGGGAGTCGATATTGATAAAATCTTCAGACCCGACAACATCAATAAAGGGGACTATACTCATCTTTGTATTGGGGATTTCAATACCGATAACATCCTTACCGGGAATCGGGGCGACAATACGGATACTCAGGGCGCTCAGTGCAAGTGCCAGATCATCGGCCAGGTTCACAATTTTACTGATCTTGATTCCAGGGTCCGGCTTGTATTCAAATGTGGTAATCACAGGGCCGGGTGAAACTGCCATGACCTCTCCCTTGATACCGAAGAACCCCAATTTTAATTCTAACACCTCCGCCCTTCTTCTGATGGCCTCATGATCCACTTCCATCTGTGTATCGGTTTTTTTAAGAAAATCCAGGGAAGGCATATTAAATTCATCACAGCCATGGGGTGGGACGACAATGGGATTCATGCTTTTTTGTGCTGTGTTGATTTTCAATTGAGAATGGGTTGTTTCATTCGTTTGCACAAAAGATTCGGTCTCTTGCCGGTGGGACTGCGGTACCTCTGGCTGGGACGGTATTTCGGGCTGGGGATCCTCGGAGGTTTTTGCAACGACCTTTGATTCTTTCAACCTTTCTAGCACTCGCCTGACCAGGGGGCCAGGCTGTTGCACCACCGGGGTTTTGAGCGGCTGAGCAGGTTCTATTGTGGTCTGTGTCTCTTTTTCTTCCTGGCAAGGGGGCAGATCTTTTTTCTCTTCTTCTTTCTCTTCTTCTTTCGGTGGCGGTGATGGTGGTGGTGTTTCTGGAAGCGGCCCGGTCTTTTCTGGTTCCTGTTTGCAGATGCCGTTGGAAGTTTCCCGGTCCCGGCATAGGACCATCATCCGTTCATGCGCCTCAAGCAGCTGATTGTATTTATTTTCAAGCTGGACATATTTATCGGTAATGTTTAAGTTGGATAACAGCAACTTCGCGTATGGACTTGATTTGTTCCCACGGTCCTGAGATTCCAATGCAATTTTTTCCATTTCACTGACCATTACATGGGCAATCCTCTGTGCATTGCTCAAAACGGTATTTCCATCAATCTTAAATTTGTAGGTCCCACACTCTGTTTTGATGGACAGAACATTTTTATCAAGGCTGTAATTATTTTCTTCCACACTACCAACTTTTTATTTGAGTTCAGATAAACCATTAAAATACAACCACGCTATATAGCACAATTGTTAAAGAGATGCCACTGCTGGCAGGATGCGCCAATCTGTGTCCTATAAAAGTTAAGCCGGTTCAAGGTTTCCCGGGCAATCATCTCTTTGTCCACATATTTTGATCTCATGGCTCACATAATTGTATATTACCTTATATCCCAATTGAAATCACACAAGAGAAGGAAGGTTTAAATGAAAATACAAAGTTTAAAAGGAAAATAGCCAATGAATACCGCGAAAAAAGCAATAATTATTTTTATAATGGCGGCAGTTATCGCACCGCTGTCATGGGCATCAGGTCCCTTCCCGAAAGTAAAATTGCGAAGACAACAGCTCACGAAAATCAACCCTTCCGTCGTCTATGTGGATCAAAACAATCGAGCCCATTCTCCGGACGGCTCATCCTGGTCCACAGCCTATCCCTCACTTTCACAAGCCCTGGCCGGTGATTACACCCATAAAAAAGAGATATGGGTGGCCAAAGGAACATACTATCCCACGATGGATGCAGACAGAGATGCCAGCTTTCTTCTGATCCCGGGCATCAGTCTTTTCGGCGGTTTTCAGGGAAAGGAGGTTCTGCGTTCCCAGCGGGATTGGACCCGGAACATAACGGTTCTGTCCGGGGAAATCGGAGATCCGTCTCTGATGGCCGACAATACCTTACATGTGGTAACAGGATCCGATGGGGCCATCATTGACGGCTTCACCATTCGGGACGGATATGCTGTTTTGGGTGTAGGAGAGACAGATGACAGCGGCAGTCTGGTGGCGATCCCGGAAAAAACGGGAAATATGAAGGTTCCGGGCATTGTTACCAACAGCAGGTCATCGTCCGGCGGCGGATTGTTAAATATCCATGCCGGCACCCTCACCCGCAATTGTTGTTTCCGCAACAATCACGCTGGGAAAGGTGGGGCTGTATATAATATGGTCACCCGGTCCTGGGATCCGGACCGCCCGGAAAACACCATCGGCGGGGAGACCCCGGTGTTTGAGAACTGTATATTTGAAGATAACCATGCAAGCAACCGGGGCGGGGCAGTAACCAATGATTTTTTCACGGCTTCAACCTTTATGAACTGCGTTTTTTCAAACAATTCCTGTGAGGTCAAAGGGGGTGCGCTGTATGCGGATATGGGCAGCCCGGTTTATCTGATGAATGTACTTTTCTGTCACAACGAAGCCGAACGCGGGGCTGCTCTCGTGGCGGATGGTTCCTCCTCCCACCGGATGGTGTACACCACATTCATCGGCAACATGGCCTATGACATCGGGGCCGCCCTCTACCAGGGAACCTATAAGGATGTCCAGACCGACGGAAAACCGTTCAGGGGAAATGAGATTCATCTCTACCGGTCTATTCTTATCTCCAATATCAGTATGTTTTCAGCCTCTTCCATCAGCAACTGGCATGATTCCAAGGCAACCTTTGATTTCGATTCCATTGTGGAAACCCTGGACGGCACCCTGAAAATATCCGAATACCTGGATGAAAAAAATTATTATTCCAAATCCAAGGATGCCGGCTTCCACCCGGCCCGAAAAATAGACATGGCATACTGGACAGATATTTTTGACAAGGACAAAAACCGTACTTATACCGGCTATTCTTATGATACAACGACTTTAACCGGCACTTCCGGAGGCAGCGTCATCTATGTGGATGATGACGCCTCCGGGGGGGGGGACGGAGCCTCCTGGGAAACCGCATGTGCCGACCTGAACCAGGCGTTAGAGCAGGCCGTTTCAGGTGATCGGATCTGGGTGGCCCGGGGCAAATATCTGCCCACATCCGAACAAGACCGGACGGCAGCCTTTGTCATGAAAAAGGGGGTATCGATCCTGGGCGGATTTAACGGCACCGAAACCCAACTTGAACAGCGGGATATTAAAAACAATATCACCCTATTGTCCGGGGACATCGGAAGGCTAAATGACGACACCGACAATTCATATCACGTGGTTTTCGGTGCATCCGACAGTCTTCTGGACGGATTTGTCATCCAGGACGGCCGGGCTGACGGCGACTTTCACAACAGCAGGGGCGGCGGGATGCTCTGCGACAACCACGCATCCCCCAGGATTTTAAACTGCACCTTTGAAAAGAACAAGGCCGGAGAAGGCGGAGCCATTGCCTGTACCAACTATTCCGCACCCACAATTGAAAACTGCACTATCTCCGGAAATACAGCCCGGTCCGGCGGTGCACTCCTTTTCAGGACAGGGCCGGACCATTCAGGCCTGGGCGCAAAACTCACCGCTGTTGACCTGGTTGATAATACTGCCCAGGACAGGGGCGGGGCCGTTTATATCGACTACGGGGCATGGCCGGACTTCTTTAAATGTACCCTGGCCGGGAATACTGTCATCGGCAACGGCGGCGGCGTGTATGTGGACAACAATGCTTCCCCGCTTTTCCCCATCGAAACCAGATTCGATACCTGTCTTTTGAAAGGCAACACAGCAGCACTCCGAGGTGGTGCTTTTGCTGTGTATGAGGGAACACTTTTTCTAAATGGCACCATTGTTACCGATAATACGGCCAGATCAGGAGGCGGGGGCATTGCCCTTGATTATATGGGCCGCGTGGTCAACGAGAAAGACGCCTCCTCTGTCACGGTAAACACCAGTACGTCCGGCAACTGCGATATTGACGACTTGACACAGGGCCTGACTCTGGATTTAAGCCAGGTGACTGCCCTGACCAGGAGAAATTAACCTCTTTTCTGATTTACCCACGATGGCATCTCTTCTTCAGGTGAGAGCCATCACACCACCACCACCCACCACCACCCATCACCTATTGTCATAACCCACCTTCCGGCGGCAGTTCTGAAGACTGCCGCCGGTTCTTCCTCCCCCGGATAGCCAAAAACAGGTTTGAGCGGTCACAGTAAAAAGATCCTTTTTTCATTGACCTGATTAAAATACCACCCGGCCTAAAAAAAATTCATGGGTTACATTCATGGGCTGTTCTAAGAATGATCTCCTCCTGAAGGGCCGGGGTGAGATCCACAAAATAATCTGAATACCCTGCCACCCGCACAATAAGATCCCGGTAATTTTCCGGATGCTTCTGGGCCTTTTGCAATGTTTCCTTATCCACCACATTAAATTGGATATGATGACCGTCCATTTTAAAATAGGAACGGATCAACTGCACCAGGGAGGTGATGCCCTTCTCGCTCTCCAAGAAGCCTGGCAGAAATTTCTGATTGAGCAGGGTGCCGCCGGTTTTTAAATGGTCAATTTTTGCAGCGGATTTCAACACAGCCGTGGGACCGCAATGATCTGCTCCCTGGACAGGAGAAATTCCTTCGGAAAAAGGGATGAAAGCTTTGCGCCCATCAGGCAAAGCCCCGGTAATTTCCCCGAAATACACATGGCAGGTGGTGGGTAAAAGATTGATGCGATACACCCCTCCCCTGGCATTGGGTTTTCCTGTGACAGCCCCGTGGTATGCGTCAAAAACCTCGGTGAGGACCTGGTCGGCATAGTCATCGTCATTACCGTACTTGGGTGCCTTAAGAAGTGCGTGCCGGACCCGATCATCTCCCGCAAAGTTATTCACCAAAGCGGCCAAAAGGGTTTCCATAGAGAATCGCTTTTGATCATAAACCGTGGTTTTAACAGCGGACAGGCAATCGGTGATGGTTCCCATGCCCACTCCCTGGATATAGGAGGTATTATACCGTGCCCCTCCCTGGTTGTAGTCCCGGCCATTTTGGATACAGTCCTCGGTCACAAGGGACAACAGGGGAACCGGCATGTAGCGGCCATTTATCTGCTCGATCACATTGGAACCACGGATTTTGATTTTGGCGAAATGGGCCAGTTGTCGGGAATAGGCGCAAAAAAGCTGGTCATAGGTCTCAAAGGTCACAGGATCACCGGTGTGAAGACCGATCTGCTTTTGGGTCCTTGGGTCCCACCCGTTGTGCAGGGTAATTTCCAGAATTTTGGGCAGGTTAAAATACCCGGTCAGGATGTAGGCTTCCCTGCCGAATGCGCCGGCTTCCACACACCCAGAAGCCCCGGCTTTTCTGGCATCTTCCATGGATTTGCCCTGGAGGAGCATCTCCTGGACAATGGCGTCGGTGTT
Source organism: Desulfoconvexum algidum (assembly GCF_055382125.1). Taxonomy (NCBI): domain Bacteria; kingdom Pseudomonadati; phylum Thermodesulfobacteriota; class Desulfobacteria; order Desulfobacterales; family Desulfobacteraceae; genus Desulfoconvexum; species Desulfoconvexum algidum. The sequence continues at coordinate 5,407,486 of NZ_AP042394.1, forward strand.
AAAAATCGAAGGTTGGCCAAAGCCGGTGGCAATGATTTTTAATGCCCGTTTCACAAACCGGTCCGGATTTTTCCGGGAGACCTGGACCATGGAACTTGGCTGGAGCAGACGCATCTTCTCAATAACATCCAGAATCAAATAGGTCAGTTCATTTACCCCATCCTTGTTGGCCGGGGTCACCCCTCCCAGGTTAATGAGGCAAAAGTCAACATAGGTATTGCTCTCCTTTGCCGTCACCCCCACCTTGGGCGGTGCCGGATGATTGTTAAATTTTATCCAGAAACAACAAAGTAGCTCCCTGGCCGCTTCCCGGGTCAGACGACCCTGTTCAATATCTGCTTTGTAAAAGGGATAAAGGTTCTGGTCCAGACGCCCCGGGTTATAGGCGTCCCAGGGATTTAGTTCGGTTATCACCCCCACATGGACAAACCAATAATACTGGAGGGCCTCGTGGAAAGTTTTTGGCTGATGTTCGGGCACCCGTCGGCAGATCGTTGACATGTCCACCAACTCCCGGCGTCTTTTCGGGTCGGTTTCTTTTTGGGCCAATTCCTCCAGGACATCGGCATGGCGGTTGGCAAAGGCGATCAAGGCATCTGCTGCAATATCAAGAGCCGTCAACACCTCCTGCTGATCAAGGGCCGTGGTATCTGTAAAAAAGTCCAGAGCATCCATGGCCGCCTGAATCCGGACTTTCAGGTCACTGAACCCATTGGTATAGATCAAATCACCCCCGGCGGTATGGCCCGGCGACCTCTGCTCCTGAAATTCTGTAAAGACACCGGCTTCAAAGGAGTTCTTCCAGGGATCTTCCATGGCGGCAAAGATCTTTTCCCGAATGGTTTTTCCCTTCCAAAAGGGAATAATCGTCTGCTCATACACCTGTTTTGTTTCTTTTGAGACACCATAGGCCACACTATCCCGGGAATCCAGGATTTCAAGATCCCCAAGGGAATGAAGGCAGACTTCCGGATAGGTGGGCACCGCCTTGGGTTCTGGTCCACGTTCTCCTACAATCAGCTCATTTTCATCGATGAAAATGCGCTTGTGGGCAAGAAGATGGGCAAGGCACAGGGCCCGTTGAACCGGGACTGAATCACCCGGGCTCACCTTTGTTTTATAAAACCGGGTCACAAGCGCTGCCCGTTCATGGGAAATGGTGACGGGTCGATCCATACTTTTTTTTCTCAGTTGTTCTACCCTTAAATTCATTTCATCCTCCGATGGTCGTATTAAACCCCTTGACCTCAAACATCTGCTGCACTTCTTCCACGCGCTCTTTTGTGGGCGGGCAAATATGGTTTAATTTGTTTTTTATTTTCAACCGCTCATATTTGCCCTCACCACTAGTGTGAAAGGGCAGAATATGAATATCCCGGTAGGGGGTCTGACTCCTTAAAAATTCAATCATTTGGCGAATATTGTCCCGGGTATCTGTCCTTGTGGGAATCAGGGGAAACCTCAGTTTCAAGGGTACCCTGGAATGGGCGAGTTTTCTAAGGTTTTCAAGTATTTGTCCCACGGGCTTTCCTGTAAAGGCCTGGTGGTCCTGATCTGCTATAATTTTGATATCAAAAAGCACTAGATCCGCTGCGGTTGATGCCGCTTTGAGAATATTGAAAGGCGCAAACCCGCAGGTATCCAGACAGGTGTGGATCTCTTGTTCCCTGCAGGCCGAAAGTAAGGCAAGGAGCAATTCTGGTTGGGCCAGGGGCTCGCCCCCGGAAAAGGTGACACCCCCGCCGGATTCATCGTAAAAGATCCGATCTCGTTCAATTTCCCGGACCAGGGATTCCACAAGCTCCCCAATGTTTTTTACCTCTGAAACCTTCCCCATGGCCTGGCTTTCCGGGTTGTGGCACCATTGGCAGGACAGGGGACACCCCTGGAAAAACAGGGTGGTCCGGATCCCGGGTCCGTCGTGGAGGGAATACCGCTGGATCTTAAAAATAGAGGGGGTAATATTTACCATTGCCGTTATGCTTCCTTATTCCCAGGCAATCTTTTGTCGGGTATCTTTTGGGCGTATTGATGCTCGGCCATGAGTTCACTGAACCGTGCCACATGGTGTTGGGCGATGATTCTGGCCTCTCCTTCATCCTGTCGTTCCACCGCCGCCATAATCTTGCACAAATCCTGGTAATCTTCATCAAGCAGTTCCCGGCTAAAGGGCAAATATTGGTGAAAATAGGTATGGATATTCTCATGAATGGTGGTTAAATTGGCCTGGAGAAGAGGGTTTTGCCCGATCCTGGCCAGTTCCTGGTGAAAATTTGCATCCAGACGATGGAAGTCCTCCCACCCTGGGGGATCTGTGTTGATGAGGATTTGGATTTTGGCCAGGATATCCTTTAACCCTCGGATATCTTCAAGATTGGCAAGCCTGGCTGCCTGTTGGGCCACATGCCCTTCCAACAGCTTCCTGAACTCAGCCAAATGCGGCAAAGAAACATTTCCATGGCGAATGAGCAGGGCCATACTATCGCTCATGGCTTCGGTATTGACCGCTTTGATGACGGCCCCCCCCTTTACCCCGGTTCTGATCGAGATCAACCCCTTTTGTTCCAATACCCTGAGGGCTTCCCGGATGGTGCCCCGGCTGGTATCAAAGGCATCCTTTAATTTCATCTCCGAGGGGAGGCAATCCCCCTGTTTGAGTTCTCCATCAATGATGGCTGTCTGGATTTGTTCCACCACATGCTGGTAAGATTTTTGAGTCACCATTTTTATAAACTTCAAGGCCATGGGAGTCCTTTGGGATACACGGATTAAAAGAGAACAATCTAATTGTTTAACTGTCCTACAGTTTAATCGTTTCGACTTTCCGTGTCAAGGATTCCAAAAAAAGAAAAGCTTAAGAGACGCTTACTCTTTCCAGTTTCGAAAAAAAATTTCAGGTAAATCAACAAAACCATAATGGCCTGTAAATATATAGTCCACCCCGGGTAAAGCTGCCAATCGGGTTATGGATTTTCGCTGGCGACGGGTATCCATATTAAACAGATCATTAAATTGTGTGACCTCCCCATTTTTTATCCCCATGGTGTCCCCTGTAAACAAATGGGTTCCGTTCACCAGAAAGGACATTGAACCAGGCGTATGACCCGGTGTTGAGATTCCTTTGATCTTCAGACCTGAAATATTTATGATCTGATTATCTTCAAGAAGTTCATGGGGAAGAGCCAATTTATTTTTCATGAATAAAAAACGGGATATTTGCCCGTTCACCATCGGTTCTTCCGCCTTGGGAAGAAAAATTCTGGCATTGGAAAAAAGGATGCATGCCGCGACATGATCAGGATCTGAATGGGTTAAAAATACGGCTGCTACATTTTTGGGGTCTATCTTGAGTTTTAGGAGCTCCTGCCGAACCTTCTTTGCATCATTGCCGGCGTCAAAGGCAATATAGGTATCATCGGTTTTCATGAGAAACAAATTTACATAGGAATCTTTTACCGCATAAACGCCGGCAGCAATCTCCCGGGTTTCCACGGGCGACAATTTCCTGGATTCCATATAAAGTTTTCCCAGAATCACCCCTCCTGAAAACAGGACGATGCCCAAAACAGCAGCCAATGAAATCAATCTTTTTTTCAAAATTTTATTCACTTGTTCTCCAAGCGTCCCATTGCGTTATTCTATCAGTTTTTTCAAAACCTTTAACCCATAGGGACAAACAGCAGAACAAATTCCGCAATTATGCCCCTTGTGATACTGAAAATAATGTTGCTTTTTCCATTGATCACAGGCCTTTGCCGCAAGTATGGCGTCACGGGGCACCCCTGGCACCCATGATTGACCGGTTAAAGCACTTGCAGGACAGGCATCCACACAGCGATAACAATTACCGCAAAAATTTTTCTCAACCGGGGGTCCACAGAGGAGGGTCATGTCAGTGAAAACAGTTCCCAGTCGAACCCATGAACCAAAGGGGCGGGTGATCAACTGACAATGACGGCCTATCCAGCCGATCCCGGCTCTTGTTGCGGCTGTTTTATGGGGGAAATCCCCTTTGATATGAATCGCATCTGTACGATCAGATGCCGCCAATGATAAGGATCGAAAGCCCCGGGTTCTGATAACACCCGCCAAGTCTAACGAAACCTCATTGATTTGATGATTCACCCGGGTATATTCATCTGCATATGCCCGGGTTGGACCCTTCTGAATGTCGGCCATTATCAGAGGGGCCATTGGGACAGCCCATGAAATTGCCCGGGGAAATGTTTGTCCAGTTTCATCCCTGGGGGTGTCAAAAGCCCGAAGGTCTGCTGCTCCCCATAGGGTTAACCCGTGACCGTCCATCCACTCGCTTAGCCAGTCTGTCATGACACTGCTTAGCCTTCACGCTGTCTTCGCAGGGTAATGGATTCTCCGCCAATACCCCAATTGTCCGTATCCACCTCTTCAATGACCACGACAGTTGTTGCCGGATTTTTCCCCAGCACATCGGCAAGAAGATCGGTTACCCCCCTGATAAGCGTTGCTTTTTGATCCGGTGAGGCCCCTTCCCTGGTAATTTTAATGTTCACAAACGGCACGACATCTCCTTTTCTCACTCACTTTTACATTGACAAACATCTGTTGCCCATGAAGGCTATTCCATGACACGGTTTTCCTCAACCCCATGGCAGGCCACAAAACTCCCATTGGCAAGTTTCACCAGGTTTGGCACTTCCCTGACGCATCGCTCATCGGCATAAACGCACCGACCGTGGAAAACGCATCCGGTGGGAAGATGAACCGGTGTGGGCACCTCCCCCTTAAGCTTGATATGTTTTGCTCTTTTCTCCCCCAACTTTGGAATAGCGGAAATCAGGGCCCTTGTGTACGGGTGCTGGGGTTCGGCGAACAGGTCATGGGCCGAGGCCAGTTCGCAGAGGGTGCCCAGATAAAGAACCGCCACCCGGGTGCTGATATGGCGGACCACGGAAAGATCATGGGTGATAAAAAGATAGGTAAGGTCCCGCTTTTCCATCAACTCCATGAGCAGGTTTAAAATCTGGGCCTGGATGGACACATCAAGAGCTGATACCGGCTCATCGGCCACAATAAACTGGGGATCCAGAATAAGGCCCCTGGCAATGGAGATCCGCTGGCGCTGACCGCCTGAAAACTCATGGGGATACCGGGTGATCCAGGCAGGGTCCACCCCCACCTGTTCCATGACTTGGGCTGCCTTGTCCGTGGCTTCTGCCGCCGTCATTTTAGGGTTGTGGAACCGCAGGGGTTCCTCCAGGGTCTGGCGCACGGTTTTCCTGGGGTTCAAGGAGGCGTAAGGGTCCTGGAAGATCATCTGCATCTTCTTGCGAAAGGGAAGCCATTGGTTGTGGCTTAAATTATCAATCCGCTGGCCGTCATAGAGAACCTGCCCTGAATTGGGGGGATACAATCCCATGATCACCCGGGCAAGTGTTGATTTGCCGCACCCGCTCTCCCCCACCACGCTCAGGGTCTCCCCTTTGTTAACAAAGAGAGACACATCATTCACCGCCTTAACAGTTGTCTTCTCAAGTCGGAGCTTACCGCCTTTGAATGTCAGCTGATCAAGGAGCCCGCCGGAAATATCAAAATGCTTCACCACATTATTGATGGAAACCAATGGTTTTTCCAGGTTCATTTTAAGATCTTGTTCCATGTTATTTCCCATAATCTTTCATCGGTTATTTCATATGGCAGGCTGCCATAATGCCGTTTCGTTTTTCCTCAAGCACCGGGGTTTCCCGGGTACAGATGGGTTCGCAAAGTTCACACCGGGGATTGAATGCACACCCGGGGGGGATATTGCTCAGGGTCGGCATCATGCCGGGAATCTGCCGAAGTTCTTCTCCCGGTGCCGTGGATCCGGGGATAGACCCGATGAGGCCGATGGTATAGGGATGAACCGGGTTATGGACCACCTGGTCGGTTAAGCCAAATTCAATGATCTTGCCCGCATACATGACGGCAATTTTCTCGGTCACCTGGGAGACCACTCCCAAATCATGGGTGATCAGGATCAACCCCATGTTTTCGGTTTCACAAAGCTGCTGCAAAAGATCCATTATCTCGGCCTGGATGGTCACATCCAGGGCGGTTGTGGGCTCGTCGGCAATGATAATGGCCGGATCTGACAACAGGGATATGGCAATGATGATCCGCTGGCGCATGCCGCCGGACAATTCATGGGGGTATTGATCCAGACGTTCTTCGGGGGAAGGGATCTGAACCTTTTTTAATTTTTCCAGCGCAACTATCCTGGCAGCAGATTTTGAAATTTTTTGATGGGCCCTTAGGGTCTCGATCATCTGAAATCCGATGGTAAACACCGGGTTCAATGTCATCATGGGATCTTGGAAAATCATGGAAATCCGATTCCCCCGAATTTTACGCATCTGGGAATCACTATAATCGCTGATCTTTTTTCCCTCAAAAAAAATGCTGCCCCTGGAAATAAACCCTGGTTTACTGATGAGATTGATAATGGAAAAACCGGTCACCGACTTTCCCGCCCCGCTTTCCCCCACAATTCCCAACCGCTCTCCCTTGTCCAGGGTAAAGCTGGCGCCGTCTATGGCCGTTATATCGCCGGATCTTAGCGCAAACTTCACTTCAAGATCCCGCACTTCTAAAAGATGAGACATCGTAATTTTCTATCCTTTGTAAAGTTTCGGGTTAAGTACATCCCTGAGCCAGTCACCCAAAAGGTTTATCACCAGCACAAAGAGCACCAGCCAGATTCCCGGAAAAACAGTGATCCACCAGGAACCGGAAAAGAAAAACTCTTGACCGGCCCGGATAAGGGATCCCAGGGAAGGTCTTGATACGGGCATGCCCAATCCTAGGAAAGAAAGAGCCGCCTCGCTCATGACGGCATTGGCCACCTGGATAGTGGAGATGACCATCACCGATGTCAGGGAGTTGGGCAAAATATGACGAAACATGATGCTCCATTTGGGCAGACCGATCACCCGGGCGGCTTCCACATATTCCTTGTTTTTCTCGCCAATAACCGAAGCTCTTATGGTCCGGGCAAACATGGGCCAATTGGAAAGCCCTATGATAATGGTCAGCAGGGGAACGGCCAGACGCTCAAAACTGCCCAGCCCAAACACCACCTGAAAAATGGCGCTCATGAGAATGGCCATCATCAGATAGGGGAAGGAAAACTGAATATCTGCGATGCGCATGATGATGGCATCTGTTGTTTTCCCCATATACCCGGCCATGAGGCCGAGCACCACCCCGATAAACCCCTGGATAGCGACAGCGCCAACCCCTATGATAATAGAAGTCCGCAATCCGTAGAACATTGTGGAAAGCATGTCCCGGCCCATGTTGTCCGTGCCCAGGGGAAACTGAGAAGACCCGTCTGCCATCCACATGGGCGGAATTTCAGAATCCATGAGGTCGATACTGGCCGCATCATAGGGATCCATGGGAGAAATCCAGGGGGCGGTAATTGCCAGGATAAGAAATATCGCCAGGACAACAAAGCTTGATATGGCCACCTTGTCCCGTTTAAATGAGTAAAAAAAATAGGATTCTTTAAATTGCTGTAATTTTTTCATTTTGTCCCTGTTATTCTAACGGTGGGATTGATGAATCCATAGAGGATATCCACCACCGTATTGACAAATACAAACAAAGCTGCCACCACCACCATGTAGGCGATGAGCAGCGATAGATCCGCCCGGTTCACAGCTTCTAGAAACATGAACCCCATACCCGGCCATTGGAACACCAATTCGGTTAAAAGGGTAAAGGCAAACATGATACCGATCTGGACCCCGAACACCGTTATCACAGGAAGCAAGGTATTTTTAAAGGCATGGACCAGCCAAACCCTTGAAGGAGCCAACCCCTTGGCCCAGGCATATTTGATATATTCAGTTTCCATAACTTCCATCATCTCTGACCGGATCAAACGGATAAAAAGCGGCAGCATCAGGGTGGATAAAGAGATACAGGGCAAAATCAAATGTTTAAGCCCGTCAATGGTGAGCAACCCCGTATGCCAGTATCCCATGCCGAAGAGATCCACGGTTTCCCCCCGGCCGTAGGAGGGCAGCACCTGCCAATGGACCGCAAACAGATAGATAAGCAAAATGGCCGTTAAAAAAACGGGCATGGAGACCCCCAGGGTGGAAAAACTCATGGTAAACCGGGATAGAAGCCGCCTGGGCCACAGCGCACAATAGATTCCAAGGGGAAGAGAAATCACAATGATGATCAGGGCAGTGCCGAACACCAGCTCAATGGTGGCAGGGGCATGGGCGATGATCACCTCAAGATTGGGTTTGTTGTATAAAAAAGATCTTCCCAGGTCCCCCTTGGTGACCGCATCTCTTATAAACCGGCCGTATTGGGTGAAGAAAGGATCGTTGAGACCCATTTTTTCGGCGATTTGGGCACGTTCTTGCTGGGTGACCCTTTCGCCGACCAGATCCCGGACAGGATCTCCAAATTGTTTTTTTATGGCAAATACCGCCAGACTGATGACGAGCATGACCACCACCGCCTGGAGGATTCTGCGGAAAATAAATGCAAACATGTTTTTTCTTATTTTTCCAAATTTAGGCACCCCCACCCCCGGGAGGATCTTCCTCCCCGGGGTGGGGGCAGCGTTTTAATACGGTATACTCGTGTTGCAGCTATTTGGCGACCATGTCACCGAAATAGGGGAAGTTCATCGCATTGATAATCGGTTTAACCTGAAGATTCTTTTTGGCGCCATAGGAGTGGTTCTGCCAGTGAAAGGGGACAAAGGCAGCATCATCATAGAGAATCTGTTCGATTTCCTGGAGCATGGCAGCCCGTTTTTCAAGATTGGTTTCAGACTGGGCCGCCAGGGTCAACTCGTCTACTTTAGGGTTGCAATACCCGCTGTTATAAGCGCCGTATCCGGTTTCCTTGTTCTCGCACATCATTAAAAATTCAGAGAAGTTACCGGAATCCTCTGTATCTGAATGCCAGCCAATCAACATCATGTCGGCGGCTCTGGCATCAAATTCGTTCCAGTACTGGGCCTTGGGCATGGTTTTCAGGTTCACCTTGATACCAATTTTCCCCAGCATCTGGGCAGTGGCCTCGGCAATCTTGGCATCGTTCACATATCTGTTGTTGGGGGCCATCATGGAAATTTCAAACCCCTTTTCGTAACCTGCTTCTTTCATGAGGGCCTTGGCTTTGACAAGGTCATATCTGGGTTTAAGCGCCTCTTTATAACCGGTATATCCCCTGGGACCCTGCTGGGCGGCAACTGTTGCCGTTCCTTTCATGATTTTTTTAACAATACCGACATTGTTGACGGCATAGACAATGGCCTGGCGAACCCTGACATCCTTAAGGGCTTCAACCCGGTTCTGGTTCATCTGGAAGGTAATAATACGCCCGCCGGAAATGGTGACCAGTTTCACCTTGTCATCCTTGTGAATTCTTCTGAAATCCTGGGGAGGAACAGGAGAAATAAAATCAACATCACCAGAAAGAAGTGCCGCCACCCGCGTGGCATTTTCCTTGATGGGGGCGATGATTAATTTTGAAATATTACCCGGACTTTTTGTATCCCAATAATCTTTGAACCGTTCCATCTCAAGCACAACCCCGTGCTCTCTTTTGGTGACAAAAAAAGGACCGGTACCGGATTCGTTATTCAGGGCAAAGGATTCACCGATTTTCAGAATGGCATCCTTGGGCTGTCCGTTTGCATCGGTGCCGGTATAGAACTCAGAATCCATGGCAAAGAAGTAGGTGGCCATATTGAGCAAAAGGGCATAGGGTTTTTTGGTTTTGATGTCCACGGTGTAGTCATCTACAACGGTGACCCCCTCAAAGGGTTCCAGAAGTGCTTTAAAATCCACACCCTTTCTCATCCGGTCAAAGGACCATTTTACATCCTTGGCGGTAAAGGGGTTTCCACTGTGGAATTTCACGCCCTTTCTGAGGGTAAAGCGCATGGTCAGTTCATCAAGCCGTTCCCATTTTGTTGCCAGACGAGGTTCAAAGGTCAGTTCCTGGGTCCAACGCACAAGGGGGTCAAACACCCAATGGGACAGCTGGAGCATCCCGCCGGACAACTGAACCTGGGGATCAAGGGATACCGGATCTGCAGCCAGTCCGACTGTCACTGTCTTTGCACCGGCAGAAACAGTAAAAGAAAGCACCAAAAGAAGGCTTACAGCCAACAATAATAATTTTTTCATTCCATCCTCCATACATGTATTAAAAGTGATATTGAAAGCAGACTATTTTCCACCTTTCAATATTTCATAAAAACCACCTATTTTAAATGAAAAAAATACCAAAGATAGTTGATGGGGTCAAGGGATATCTCCCTACCCCACACGAATAAAAAAACTAAAATTTTCAGTATCAAGGCCAATCTAAACGGCTAACCGCAAAAGCGGTCAGATTTTCATTTTCCCTTGACTTGTTTGGTCAGTATTAATAGTAATAATTGGTTTATCAGTTTATGGTATAATTTGTTGTGTTCTCGTTTTCTAATTAATTCTTTTCAAGAGGAGAAAAATATGAAATGGCGAAATTTTTTATCCATCGCAAGTATAGCAGTTATCTGCAGCATGCTTGCCGTATCGGTTCAGGCCAAAACCTTTGTATACTGTTCAGAAGGAAGCCCTGAAGGTTTTACGCCTGCACTGTACACATCAGGAACAACATTTGATGCATCCTCCAGACAGCTTTTTGATAAATTGGCAATGTTTAAAACAGGCGAAACAAGTATCGAACCAGGTCTTGCAACATCCTGGGATGTATCTGAAGATGGAAAAACCTATACCTTTCACTTGAGAAAGGGTGTTGATTTCCACACAACTTCCTTTTTTAAACCCACCCGTCAGTTTAATGCAGACGATGTTATTTTTTCATTCATGCGCCAGAAGGATAAAAATCACCCCTACCATAAAGTTTCAGGGGGATCATATGAATACTTCGAATCCATGGACATGGCTGCTCTCATCGCCAGCATTGAAAAAAAAGACGACTATACCGTTATCTTTCATTTAACCAGACCCGAAGCTCCTTTCATTGCCAACATCGCAATGGACCTTGGTTCCATTCATTCTGCAGAGTATGCTGACAATATGATCAAAGCCGGCACCCTGGATGATTTTGATCAAAAACCAGTTGGAACCGGCCCCTTTGTCTTTGTTTCCTATCAAAAAGATTCGACCATCCGGTACGTCGCACATGACACCTATTGGAAAGGCCGGGCAAAAATAGACAAACTTGTTTTCTCCATTACCCCCGATGCATCTGTCCGATATGCGAAGCTTAAAGCGGGTGAAGCTCATCTGATGCCATATCCGAATCCTGCAGACCTTGCAGCAATGAAAAAAGATGCAGACATCAACCTGATGGAAAAAGAAGGATTGAATGTTGGTTATCTTGCCTTTAATGTAGAAAAAAAAGAATTTCAGGATGTAAGGGTTCGCCAGGCATTGAGCATGGCCATGAATAAACAGGCCATCATGGATGCCGTTTTCCAGGGTTCCGGCAAAATTGCCAAAAACCCTATCCCCCCGACTATCTGGTCTTATAATGACGACATAAAAGATTATGAATATGATGTTGCCGCAGCAAAGAAGCTTCTTGCGGATGCGGGTTATCCCAATGGGTTTGAAACGGATATCTGGGCAATGCCTGTCCAGCGTCCCTACAACCCCAATGCAAGAAGAATGGCTGAAATTATCCAGGCAGACTGGGCAAAAGTTGGTGTTAAGGCAAAAATCATTTCCTATGAATGGGGAGAATACCTCAAACGCTCAATGGCCGGCGAACACTCAACCGTCCTATTGGGATGGACCGGTGATAATGGCGACCCAGATAACTTCCTTTCTGTTCTTCTAAGCTGTGAAGCGATTGGCTCCGGAAACAGAGCAAGATGGTGCAACGAACCCTTTAGTGATCTTCTCCGCAAGGCAAAACTGACTGCCGACCCCAAAGAGAGGACAAGACTCTACAAAGAAGCACAGGTTATTTTTAAAGAGCAGGCGCCATGGGTAACAATTGCCCATTCAGTTGTATATGAGCCCATGAGCAAGAATGTTGTTGGTTATAAAATTGATCCCTTTGGCGGACATATTTTCTACGGTGTTGATCTGAAATAGTCAGTGCCCTAAGTCCAATGATTACAGCGGTACAGCAGAGCGTTGCTGTACCGCTCCCCCATTTATATTAAAAATGTGATGCCATCATGATTCAATTTTTTTTCAGACGTTTTTCCCACATTTTCCCCGCCTTTATCGGTGTAACCCTGCTGACATTTTCCCTGATCCATTTAATTCCCGGTGATCCGGTTGAGCTTCGTGCAGGAGAGCGGGGAATAGATCCTGCAAGACATGCCGCCATGAAAGCGGAGATGGGACTGGACAAACCGCTTTATGTGCAGTATTTCAACTATATCGGCAATGTTTTAAAAGGGGATTTGGGCAAGTCCTTTGTAACAAAAAAACCCGTTCTTGAAGAATTTTTCACCCTTTTTCCCGCCACCCTTGAGCTTTCCTTGTGCGCCATGATTTTTGCGGTGATCTTCGGAATTCCCGCCGGAATTCTTGCAGGGGTCAAAAGAGGAACTGTCTTTGACCATACGGTCATGGGAGTCTCCCTGACAGGCTATTCAATGCCGATTTTCTGGTGGGGACTTTTAATGATTCTATTTTTTTCAGTTAATCTGGGATGGACACCTGTTTCAGGCCGGATATCAGCCATTCTCTGGATCGATACGGACACAGGGTTCATGCTCATAGATGCCTTACGTTCCGACGAACCAGGCGCCTTTAAATCAGCCGTAAGTCATTTGATCCTGCCCTCCATTGTTCTGGGGACCATTCCTCTGGCGGTGTTTGCCAGAATGACACGCTCCGCCATGCTGGAAGTCTTACAGGAAGATTATGTCAGAACTGCCAAGGCAAAAGGTCTGTCCCCAAGACGGGTTATATTTGTCCATGCCCTAAGAAATGCAATGATTCCTGTTATTACGGTCATTGGTCTTCAAACAGGAGTTCTTCTTGCGGGAGCCATATTGACCGAAACGATTTTTGCCTGGCCCGGAGTGGGAAAATGGATTCTTGAATCCATAAGACGGCGGGATTACCCGTCCATTCAGGGCGGGATTCTCATTATTTCCACCTTTATTATCTTTGTAAATCTAGGGGTGGATCTTCTGTATGGAGTTATCAATCCCCGTATTCGTCACAACAGTTAGGAATTTTATGATGAGTGAAACTACAATCATAACCCAAGACAATGCTGCACCGCCCCACCCGTTAAAAGAGTTCTGGAAATATTTTAGCGAGAACAAGGGCGCGGTGATCGGGTTATATTTTATTATATGTGCGATTATCGTTGCCGTTTTTGCAGATTATCTTGCCCCCCACAATCCCTTTGAACAATATCGGGATGCGCTGCTCCAGCCGCCCTTCTGGATGGATGGCGGATCCAGCAAATTTATCCTCGGTACCGATGATGTGGGAAGAGATATCATGTCAAGACTAATGCATGGCGCACGCCTAAGCCTTTTTGTGGGGGTTATTGTTGTGACCCTTTCCCTTGCAATCGGCATTATCCTCGGCGTGACATCGGGATATTTTGGCGGATTGTATGAAATCACCGTCATGCGGCTCATGGATATCATTCTTGCCCTGCCCAGCCTGCTGCTGGCCCTTGCCATCGTTGCCATCCTGGGTCCCAGCCTGAAAAATGCCATCATGGCCATTGCCATTGTTGTATTGCCCCATTATGTGAGATTAACCCGGGCATCGGTAATTGCAGAAAAGAGCAAGGATTATGTGACTGCATCAAGGGTCTGTGGATCCGGTCCCTTTCGAATGATGTTTTCAGTCCTGCTTCCCAATTGCATGGCACCATTGATTGTCCAGGCAACCCTGGGGTTTTCGACCGCCATTCTAGATGCGGCAGCCCTGGGATTTCTCGGCATGGGTGCCCAGCCGCCAACCCCTGAGTGGGGGGCAATGCTTGCCAATGCCCTGCAATTTATTCAACGGGCCTGGTGGGTAGTGACCTTTCCGGGACTTGCCATTCTGCTGACAGTGCTGGCTTTTAATCTGGCAGGCGATGGTCTTCGGGATGCCCTTGATCCAAAAATGAAGCGATAACAGTACCTTTTGAGAAAAACTTATGAATCAAGTATTAGATATAAAAAACCTTTCCGTTGATTTTGATGGATTCAAGGCCGTGGTTGATGTTGATCTGTCCCTGGACCGGGGAAAAATCCTGGGAATTGTTGGGGAATCAGGGTCCGGCAAGAGTGTAACCCAACTGGCACTGATGGGATTAATCCCCTACCCCGGCATCGTTAAAGCAGATACGCTTTGTTTCAACAACCATGATCTGTTGAGCCTGTCAAAGCAAAAGAAACGAAAAATCACCGGCAAAGAGATTGCCATGATTTTCCAGGAACCCATGACAAGCCTCAACCCCTGTTTTACCGTCGAGTTCCAGTTGACCGAAGCCATCAAAATACACGAAGGCGGGTCAAGAAAACAACAACGCCAGCGGGCCATTGAATTGCTGCAGCAGGTGGGTATTCCCGCTCCAGAAGAGCGGTTAAAAAGCTTTCCCCACCAGTTGTCAGGGGGGATCAGCCAACGGGTCATGATTGCCATGGCCATTGCCTGCAACCCGACCCTCCTCATTGCAGACGAACCCACAACCGCCCTGGACGTGACCATCCAGGCACAGATCCTTGACCTGCTGATCGATCTTCAAAAAAAGAATAATATGGCATTGATCCTTATTACCCATGACATGGCGGTAATAGCTGAAACCGTTGAAGATGTGGTGGTTATGTATGCCGGCCAGGTGGTGGAAAAAAACACGGCAGATCATATTTTTACAGCCCCCAGACACCCCTACACAGATGCATTACTAAACTCTTTGCCCGAACGGAATGTTAATTCGAAAAGACTTCCCACCATCCCCGGTCTGGTCCCTGGAAAATACGACAGACCAACGGGGTGTCTTTTCCACCCCAGGTGCAAATTTGCCAAAAAAAAATGCGCAACCACGGTCCCTTCCTATACCAAAGAAGGCGATAGCGCTTTCAGGTGTCACTTTCCATTGTTAAACGGAGTTCCCCAGTATGATTGAAAAAACAATTATAACAGCTCGAAATCTTAAAAAATATTACACGGTTCAAGAGGGGATGTTTTTTAAAACTTCTACAACCTTAAAAGCTCTGGATGGTGCCTCCTTCAGCATCAAACCGGGAAAAACGTTTTCTGTGGTTGGAGAATCGGGGTGTGGAAAATCCACCCTGGCCCGGCTGATTACCATGATTGAACGACCGACATCCGGCGATTTCGAAGTAGACGGAATCAATGCGGTTACCTCGGATCCACACGCCATGAAAGCCTTGAGGTCAAAAGTCCAGATTGTGTTTCAGGATCCCTACGGCTCTCTAAATCCCAGAAAAAAAGTAGGCTCTATTTTAGAAGAACCCCTTAAAATCAATACAAAGATGACAAAGGCCCAACGGCTGGAAAAATCTTTGGCCATGATGGAAAAAGTAGGCCTCAGCAAGGAGCAATATGCACGGTATCCCCACATGTTTTCCGGGGGACAACGACAGCGAATTGCCGTTGCCAGGGCATTGATGCTCAACCCTGCCCTGGTCGTGGCGGATGAACCGGTGTCTGCCCTTGATGTCTCGGTCCAGGCCCAGGCCTTGAACCTGCTCATGGACCTCCAGGAAGAGATGAATCTTGCCTACCTGTTTATCTCCCACGATTTGAGCGTGGTGCGGCTGATTTCCGATGAGGTCATGGTGATGTATCTTGGCAGACCCGTGGAACAGGGTGATAAAAATGTTATTTTTGAGAATCCGCTCCATCCCTATACAATGGCACTGCTTGCAGCAACTCCCCATGTGGATAAAAATGCCAGAAAACACCATGTCAGACTGACAGGTGAAATCCCATCTCCTTTAAACCCGCCGCCGGGTTGCACATTTCATCAGAGGTGTACCCATATGACAGATATCTGTAAGGAAACAGCTCCGGAACTTAGATTGGTAGGAGAAAGGATGGTATCCTGCCACCATGCGGAAAAATTTTGTTAACGGATTAGAATTTATAAAAACTAAAAATTTGATTTTAACAAAAATGAAGCCGCTTCAATTTCATATTCCGAAAAAACAAGAATTCCATTCTTCCTCAATACCGCCGTTGTCACGCCCATCCCAGCAGTCAATCTGTTTTCAAAGGTGCCATCATATATAAAATCAGAGCCACAGGAAGGACTATTTGCCTTTAAAATAGCCATTTTTATCGCGTGGGTCTTGACCAGGTCAAGTGCCATGGCGGCCCCCCGGATAAACTGAGGGGTGACATCCTCTCCTGTGGATGTCCGAACCCATGCCCTGTGCGCAAGAACATCCTTCCCATCTCCATTGACAATTTCCCCGGGAGGCCGTGGGGTTTTCAGACCACCTGCCGTTTCAGGACAAAACCGGACGAACCGGCCTTGGGCTTCCCAGCATTGAAGCAGGACATGGTCCATTTTTTTTTGACGTCCGTCATAACGGACAATGTCACCCAAGAGACAGGCAGATATTAATATTTTTTCCATAAACACTGTATACAAAACTATGTCGGCTTTGTAAAAAAAATCGTTGACTATTTTAAGATTTAATGTAATGAATTTATATTC
This sequence comes from Desulfoconvexum algidum, assembly GCF_055382125.1. Lineage (NCBI taxonomy): Bacteria > Pseudomonadati > Thermodesulfobacteriota > Desulfobacteria > Desulfobacterales > Desulfobacteraceae > Desulfoconvexum > Desulfoconvexum algidum. The sequence goes on from NZ_AP042394.1 coordinate 5,424,154, forward strand.
ATTTTATGATTTAGGGAGAGTCAAAAGGACAATTAAATAAATTTAAAGATACAAATACCTATTTTTATTATAAATAATATATTTTTTATCATGTATTTTTTACAAAACAAAACAAGCGTTATGTTGGTTTTTTCAATGAGGGCTTATTCATTTAAACCCAAGCAAACGATAACCAGAACAATACGCAACAAAATCAACAGGAGGACAATTTAAGATGGCACAGGTAATTTCTGACCGCAGGGATATCGAATTTGTGCTGCACGAGCAGCTTGAGGCAGAAAATCTGTCAAAAATCCATGAGGATTTCGCAGATTTCAATAAAAAGACCATTGACCTGGTCATTTCAGAAGCAAGAAACTTTGCCGTCAAAGAATTACTGCCCACCAGCAAAGAAGGGGATGAACAGGGCTGCACCCTTGAAAACGGACAAGTGACCACCCCGGATTCCTTCAAACGCCTGTTTGACCTGTTCAATGAAGGCGAATGGCTGGCACCCACGGAATCCCCGGAATGGGGCGGCCAGGGAATGCCCAAAACCGTTGCCTCAGCAGCTGCTGAATATTTCAACGGGGCCAACTACCCCTTTATGATGTATCCAGGGCTAACCCAGGGAGCCGGACACCTGGTAGAACATTTCGGTACCCAGGAACAAAAAGACGTCTTTCTAAAAAATATGTATACGGGCAAATGGACCGGCACCATGCTCCTGACTGAACCTGGAGCCGGCTCCGACGTGGGTGCCCTGACCACCAAAGCTGTTCCAAATGGAGACGGCACCTACACCATCACCGGGGAAAAAATCTTTATTTCCGGTGGAGAGCATGACCTGACGGAAAATATCATCCACCCGGTTCTGGCAAGGATCGAAGGGGCACCCGAGGGCACCAAAGGAATTTCGCTTTTTCTGGTACCCAAATTCAGGGTAAAAGATGATGGCACCCTGGGTGAATTCAATGATGTCATCTGCACCGGAATTGAACATAAGATGGGAATCCACGGTAACAGCACCTGTTCCCTTTCCCTGGGTTCCAAGGGCAATTGCATCGGTACCCTTTTGGGTGAAGAAAACAAGGGCATGAAAGCCATGTTCCTGATGATGAATGACGCCAGGCTTCTGGTGGGGTTCCAGGGATTTGCCTGTGCCACCACTGCCTATATGTACGCCCTGGACTATGCCAGGAACAGAATTCAGGGCAAGGATCTTACCCAGTTCATGAACCCCGATGCAAAGTCCGTTTCCATCTTGCGTCATCCCGATGTCCGGCGTCAACTCATGATGATGAAGGTCAATGTGGAAGGCATCAGGTCCCTTCTCTATTTTTCCATGTATTGTTTAGACATGGCAAAGGTGGCAGAAACCCAGGAGGAAAGAGATACATACAAGGGAATCGTTGAAGTGTTGACACCCATTGCCAAGGGCTACGTCACGGACCGGGCTTTTGAGGTCTGCAGCCATGGCATGCAGGTATATGGCGGCTATGGTTTCATCGAAGAATATCCCATGGCACAGCTTCTTCGGGACTGCCGGATCACCATGATTTACGAAGGAACCAACGGTATCCAGGCCATGGATCTGCTGGGCCGAAAACTGGGCATGAACAAGGGTAAACCCATCATGGATCTCTTTGGCAAAATGCAGAAAACAGTGGCCGATGCCAAGGAAATCCCCGAACTGGCAGAACCAGCAGCCAAGGTGGAAGAGGCAATGAACAAGCTGGCGGAGGTGGCCATTCACATGGGCCAGACCGCCATGTCTGAAAAGGCCCTTGCAGCCTTTGCCAATGCCCTTCCCTTCCAGGATGCCACAGGGGATACCACCATGGCATGGATGCTGCTCTGGAGAGCCACTGTGGCTGCCCAGAAACTTGCAAAAGCCAAGAAGAAAGACATCCCCTTTTACCAGGGCATTATCAAATCTCTCCAATTTTATGTGGAGACCCAATTGCCCATCACCTTGGGCCGGTTTGCAGCTTTAATGAACACAAGTTCAGTGGCGGTTGACATTGAGGATACCATGTTCCCCAGCTAAACATTAGAAAAATAAATTAAAGAATCAGCTTCTTTTTTTTTGGGCTGTCGGCAGTTTTCTTGCCGACAGCCTTTTTTATTATTCGGCCTGACCTTGCCTAAAAATTACCGCCCCCATGGGGCCGACCCGCAAAAAACAATAAATTACCATTGAATATCTGTCTGTTTATGGTTACATTCTGATTTTTAAAACAAATTGGAGAAACCATGGATATTGTCACCGCTGCTGTTGTTCAGGCCACCCCTGTCCTGTTTGATCTTGCAAAAACAATTAAAAAAGCCTGCGACCTGATCAGAGCCTCAGCCAAAGCCGATCTGATCTTGCTGCCAGAGGCCTTTATCCCGGCCTACCCCAGAGGTTTTGGATTCGGCATGAAGGTGGGCAGTCGAAATGATGCAGGACGTGACCTGTGGAAAACCTATTCTGACAATGCCATTGTCGTCCCCGGTCCGGATGTGGATACGCTTGGAAAGGCAGCCAAGGATGCCAAGGCCCATGTGTGTATCGGTGTGATTGAACGAGACGGGAATCTGGATACCGGCACCCTTTATTGCTCCATGCTCTATTTCGGACCCGACGGCCGGTTTCTCGGCAAGCACAGAAAACTTAAACCCACCGCTTCCGAACGCCTCATATGGGGAGAAGGTGACGGCAGCACCCTGCCGGTATTTAGCACCCCCCTAGGTAAAATTGGCGGCCTGATCTGCTGGGAAAATTATATGCCCATGGCCCGCATGGCCATGTATGGCCAGGGAATTGAATTTTATCTGGCCCCCACTGCAGATTCCCGGGATACCTGGCAGTCCACACTGCAGCATATTGCCCTTGAAGGTCGATGTTTTGTATTGGGGTGCAATCAATATGTAGAAAAAAAAGACTATCCCCCCCACCTGGCAACCATTGAAGAGATTGAGGACCAGCCCGATACCATGTGCCGGGGAGGCAGCGTGATCATCTCCCCCATGGGGGAAATCCTGGCCGGTCCTCTGTTCGGGAGGGAGGGTATTTTATATGCCGACCTGAACAGGGACGATCTTACAAAGGCAAAACTTGATTTTGATGTAATTGGCCATTATGCCAGACCCGATGTTTTTAATTTGACCGTCAATACCGCACCCCGGCCGTCGGTTCAATTTAAAAACCAATAATCCCAGTGAAAGCTGCCCAATATCAATGGAATAAACCGGATCACACACAATGAATATTAGAGAACCAGACCATTTAAACCTGTTATGCGACATGGGGGAGCTGACCGCCATTGTCACAAAAAATTCGGATATCGAAACCTTCTTGACCAGTACCACCCATCTGGTTGCCCGGCACCTGAAAGCCCATGTCTGCTCCATTTACCTGTTTGAACCCATGGAAAATCGTCTGGTTCTCAAGGCCACCCAGGGCCTGAAACCAGAAGCTGTGGATACCGTTACAATGACCCCAGGGGAAGGTCTTGTGGGCCAGTGTTTTGAACGAGATGCCATCATCCGGGAAGGCAATGCACCCCAAAACCCTGGGTTTAAATACTTTGATAATGCCGGTGAAGACCCCTTTAATTCGTTCCTATGCGTACCCATACGCAGCGGTGTGGAAAAAATAGGCGTATTGGCTGTCCAGCACAGGAAACTGGACCATTTTACCCTGTTTGATGAAAGGGCCCTGAGAACCGCCATGACCCAATTGGCCGGGGCCATAGACAATGCACGGTTCCTCATGGCACTGGGGCCGGAAAAAACCCATACAGCTCAGCCGGGCCTGCCCCTCTTTATTAAAGGGGAACCCGGCGGAACCGGCTCTGCATCAGGCCGGATCCTCATGCCAAACCAGAACAGAAAAACCCTGTTATACGGACCCAATCCGTCAAACGGTCTGTTCACACGATCAGATTTTACAGCTGCCATTGACAAAACTTCCCAGGAACTAAAATCCCTCCAGAAAAGATTTGCACAACGACTGCCGGAAAGCGCTTCCCTGATTTTTACCGCCCATTTTATGATTTTAAAAGATAAAAATTTTACCGGCCGAATGGCACAACTCATTGAAGAGGGCGTTCACCCAATTGGCGCTGTAAAAAAGATTGCCCGGAAATATATTGACCTGTTTTCCGCAAGCCCCCAGGCCTATATGCGGGAAAAAGCCGTTGACGTGGAAGATTTAAGCATACGGATCCTATCCAACTTCCAGGACGCAACCACCCGAAAAAAGACAGGAAAAGGCAGTATTGCCGTTGCAACGGAGATCTATCCATCGGACATTCTCAAACTTGTGGCCGACGGTATTAAAGGGATCATCCTTGTGGGAGGTGGGGCCACCTCCCATGTGACCATTCTGTCCAGGTCCCTTCAGATACCCCTGATCATTGCCGATGATCCGCGATTACTGAACCTTCCATTGGAAACGATTCTACTGCTGGATGCTGCCCAGGGCAATATTTATTTAAACCCGGACAGGGAAACACTTGAGCTGTTTAAAACCAAACACCAGGTAGAAAAACAGGTCAAAACCCAGGCCATGGAAAGCCAAACCTTCAGCCGGGACAAACAACAGATAACCTTGCTGGCAAACATAAACCTGCTCAGCGAAATCAGCCTGGCAAAAAAGCTCAAAGCAGAAGGGGTAGGTCTCTACCGAACGGAATTTCCCTTTTTAATCCGTACTGGTTTTCCTTCTGAAGCCGAGCAGTTTATGATCTACAAACAATTATTTGACCAGATGGAAGGTGGCCTTACAACGGTAAGAACCCTGGATGCCGGCGGAGAAAAAACCCTGTCCTATTCCGGGTATAAAAAGGAAGCAAACCCGGAGCTTGGGCTTCGGTCCATTCGGTTTTCACTCAAGCACAAGGAAGTTTTTCAAACCCAGATACGGGCAATTTTACGGGCCGCCCACGGGAAAGAAAATATTCGCCTCATGTTTCCCTTGATTTCCTCCATTGATGAATTCCTGGAATCCAGACAAATTGTGTCAGATTGCGCCCTGGATCTTGAACAAGAAGGGATCGACCACAATGACAGCCTTTCCGTGGGCATGATGATCGAACTGCCCTCGGTCCTTTGCACCATCGATGAATTCGCAGAAATAGCCGACTTTTTTGCCATCGGCACCAATGATTTGATCCAGTATATGATGGGGGCGGACCGGGCCAACAAACTGGTGGCAGATCATTATATTCCCTATCATCCGGCAGTCAACCGCGGCATTGACACCATTGTCAAAGCAGCCAATCGCAATGGCATTGATGTATCGGTCTGCGGAGAAATGGCCCATGACCCGGATTATATCCCCTTCCTTTTGGGAGTGGGCATCCGCACCCTGAGCGTGGACCCCCAGTTTCTGCCCTCGGTTCAAAAAAACATAATGGCGCTTTCCCTGGAAGAAGCTGCCGGCTATGCAAAAAAAATGCTGGCCGCATCCCGTGTTCGGGATGCAGCCAAGCTTCTTAAAACCCGGCCCTGATCCCCTATAAACGGGCCCCTTAAAAATTACAAACTGGAAAAACAGCATGGAAAATTGCCCGGGCACCTATGCCCTGATCCTTGAAAACAAAACCCTCAGAAAAATCCAAGTCGGAAAACTGGGAAGGTTCTCCTTTACTCCTGGCTGGTATGTTTATACGGGCTCCGCCTTTGGCCCCGGCGGCCTGGCAGCCCGGGTAGGACGTCATGTTAAACAGGAAAAAAAATGCCGCTGGCATATTGACTATCTGTCAACACTTGCGGCAGTGACCCGTGTCTGGTATACGACAAGCCCTGTAAAGCTTGAATGCCAATGGGCCAAACACTTTTTTGATCTGGGGGGAAGCCTTCCGGCCAAGGGATTCGGGGCCTCGGACTGCCGCTGCGATACTCATTTGTTCTTTTTCTCTGCCTGCCCCTCCCTCTCTGATTTCCAAAATTTAACAGCCCCTGTTCCCCTGAAACAGATAAATTTACCCAACCAATCCCTTAAAAACCCGTCGTAACTCCTCCTGTGTTATCCGGAAAAAACCCGGGTCCTCAAACATATTTTTCATGGGAGTTGGCGTTCCCGACATCTGGGCGCATTGTTTGTCAACAATGTAGGTATTCATTTCAAGTTCGGTTTTATGGGGTTTTTTCTTGCTATAATTGTCCAGCCAATTATCAGAGCTGTCATGATCGCCGACAAAAAGAATATAAATATTTTCCCTTTCACTGACACAGATCAGGCGGAACCCGGCGCCAAGATCAAACTTAAGGCAATTTCTTACCCGCCTGTCGCTTTTCTTTTTGAGCAGCCCGGCACTGGCCGGGCTGTCTCCATGAATCAGGGCATCAATGATGCGCCTGACCCTTTGTGCTGCTATGGAACGGGTGGTTCCCTGCCGTTCAAGTACAGCCAATTGTCGTTCCACTTTGGGAGAAACATGTATCTGTTTCGGCATATTGTGTCTCTCCAGCTTATTCGCAGCAGGATCCGGTGCTGCCGCAGGAACTGCAACCGGAACTCAATTCCAGGCTGGAACTAAGGTTAAAGCCCATGCCTGAATAGTCCACCTTAACGGGCTTGGCTTTTTCAAAAAGGGTTTTCTCCATGATATACGCCACACCGCCATGGGTGAACACGGCATCATCCTCTTTTTTTTCATCCAGGGCCATGGCCAGGCTGGGCCCGCCACATCCCCCGTTGTTGAGAAAAATTCTCACTGGCTGGACTTTTTTGCCTTCAAAATACGCTTTGACCTGTTCCTGGGCTGTTTTACTTACATTTATCATCTGTTCTCCTTTTTTGATTCATTATAGTCCGTACTCGGCCAGATCCGGCCCCAGGTATGTCCGTTCGTTTTCACCCAGAATCCCCATGGAAAGGCAGATCAGGGTCCACAAATGCACGGTATGGTAACCGGCCTTGTAGTGATGGGACAGGTCCTCTATCTGGGCATGGCAATTATGACAGGGAGTGACCACATAGGTGGCGCCGGTGGCCAAGATCTGGTCAAGTTTGGTCCGGCCGTATTGTCGCCTCTCCTCTGTGAAGCCTGCCTGGAGAGCGCCACCGCCACCACCGCAGCAATAGTTATTGGATCTATTGGGGACCATGTCCACAAAATTGTCTTCTCCCACCACCTGTTTGACCACATAGCGCAGGTCATCTGCAAATTTATCTCCCAAGGATTTTCTGACCACATTGCAGGGATCCTGGGCCGTGAATTTGATATTTGTCGTGTTCCAGTCGGAATTGACACGAAGCTTGCCTTCTTTAATCCATTGGGCATAATATTCGACAATGTGTTTAAATTCGAAATTGTGGGGAATATTGAAGCGCTGCAGACCGGACCACACCGCAAAAAACGAATGGCCGCATTCGGTATTGATGAACACCTTGCACCCCAGTTTATCAATATGTTCTGCCTGGGCACGGACAATCTTTTCCCAGGATTCATCATCGGCCAGGAACATGCAATAATTTTCACCGCCCCAATACTCGGAATAATAGGTCCAGTCGGCACCTACTTTGTGCAGGATCTTCCACAAGGGCAGGAGCTCATCGGGTTCTGTCACCGGTTCACGGGAATTCTGGTTCAAGGCAAAATAGGCGCCTTCACGGTCAATAGCCACGGTCAGATCCTCAAAGCCCTCCTGCTCTTCCCGGCATTCTTCAGCCAGGTCTTCTACTGTGAACTTGAAATCCTCAAAGGGAACCCCCATGGCCCCACCGTGGGAATTAATATGGTGATCACAGGAGCCTAAAATCCCCTTGGGACGCTCTTCGCGGGGCCAGAGGGAGCGCAGATAAAAGACGAGCTGGGGAATATTGATGGACATGGGGCAGACATCATAACAGCGTTGGCACATGGTGCACGACCACACCCAGGGGTGACGTTCCAGCTCTTGGTCCATACCGAAAATAGCCATACGAATAAATTTTCTAGGATCCATATCATGGAGACCTGTGGCAGGACATCCGCTTGCACAGGCGCCGCACGTCAGGCAGGCTGTTAAATTACCATCCGGGATCAGGGCCTTTACCTGCTCTGCGATCCCGTCATTCTTATAAACAATCTTTAATGTATCCAGCATATATTAATTTCCTCCAGGGGCTCGGGAAAATATTTTCCCAACGCCCGGGGTTATGGGGGGAATCACCTATCGGTTAAGATACATTCAAAATAATCTCCCCAAAATAGCTTGCACCAGCCTTGCACGGGCCGGGCACTCACACGACACTCAGTGTCTTCGGGGAAAGCATTTCATTTTATAAAAATTTCCTTGGGTCTATTGTCAGTTCCATTGGCCCATATAATTATAAAAAAATGAACCGATTAACAAATTGATAATTTTTATAATGTTTGTAATTGTCATGGAAAATTTTTATACCCTGCCCCGAGGCTTCTTTGCCCATAGAGATATCCGATATATTTTAATTTTTTAATCAGAAAAATCAATTTGATCTCAACTTCCTCTCCGCTCTATTAAAAGGGTTAGGATAATTATGATATGAAATCATAATCACATTTATGGAGGTGAGATGAAAACCGACAAAACATCAGAATTTTATGAAAATCTGGAAAAAAAAGGGGTCTCCCGAAGGGATTTCCTCAAGTATTGTACGGCGCTGACAGCATCCATGGGACTGACCTATTCCTGCGTGGGCCAGGTGGCAGAGCAGATTGAAAAGGCAGCAGCAGGTCCCCGGCCACCCGTTATATGGCTCCATTTTGCAGAATGCACCGGATGTTCCGAAGCCTTTTTAAGAACACCGGACGTGGGGGCCATTATCTTGGAAACCATTTCCGTGGAATACCATGAAACCCTCATGGCTGCCTCGGGATATCAGGCAGAAGAAAACCTCCACAATGCCGTTGAAAAATACAAGGGCCAGTTTGTCTGTGTGGTGGAGGGGGCCATTGCCACAAATTACAACGGTGCCTATGGCAAGGTTGCCGGAAAAACCTTTCTGGAAATCGCCCGGGAAGTTATCCCCAAAGCCGCGGTGACCCTGGCCCTGGGCACCTGTGCCGCCTACGGCGGAGTAGCAGCCGCAAGCCCCAACCCCGGCGGATATAAAGGCGTTGGCGATGCCCTGGGGATAAGCCCCATCAACCTGCCCGGCTGCCCCACCAATCCGCTCAATCTTCTGGCCACCATTGTCAAATATCTCAACAAGGAAACCATTGAACTCGATGACCTGGGCAGACCCATGTTTGCGTATGGAGAGACTGTCCATGACAATTGCCCCCGGCTCAAACACTATGAAGCGGGAAATTTTGTCACAGAATTTGGCTCCAAGGAAGCGGAACTCGGGTATTGTCTCTATGAGATGGGATGCAAGGGTCCTGAAACCTATAATAATTGTCCTATTGCAAAATTTAATGATGCCACAAGCTTCCCCATCCAGGCGGGTCATCCCTGCATCGGGTGCAGTGAACCTGATTTTTGGGATACCATGACCCCCTTTTACAAGGAATCATAAACATCTCATCAATCCCATCATTAACAATTGAACATTTTGTAATCATAAAAACCTATCGTTAAAAGGAAATTATTATGGGGAAAAGAATAATTATCGATCCCATTACACGGATCGAAGGCCATTTAAGAATAGAAGTTGAGATTGAAAACGGACGAGTGAAAGATGCCTGGACCTCGGGCACGATGTTTCGCGGCATTGAAATGATGCTCAAGGGAAGGGATCCCCAGGATGCCCATCAATTTGTCCAGCGATCCTGCGGGGTCTGCACCTATATCCATGCCCTGTCTTCGGTGAGAGCGGTTGAAGATGCCTGCAAGATTGAAATCCCTGAAAATGCACGGATTATCAGAAATTTGCTCCACGGCGCCCAATACCAGCATGATCACATTGTCCATTTTTATCATCTCCATGCCCTGGATTGGGTGGATATTGTCAATGGTCTTACGGCGGACCCGGTCAAAACAGCCAAATTGTCTGAAAATGTCAGCGGCAGACCCCAGTCATCAGATTATTTCCGAGAAGTCCAGGCCAAACTGAAAACCTTTGTCAACAGCGGCCAATTGGGACCCTTTAACAATGCCTATTGGGGCCATCCTGCCTATAAGCTTTCGCCGGAAGCCAACCTCATGGCCTCCTCCCATTATCTGGAAGCCCTCAAGCTCCAGGCAAAAGCGGCGAGGATGCATGCCATTTTCGGTGGGAAAAATCCCCATCCCCAATCCCTGGTTGTGGGTGGGGTCACCTGTGTGGGGGATCTGACCCCGGATAGGATTGATGAATTTACCGGTATCTGGAAGGAAACCAAGGCCTTTGTGGATGAGGTTTATATTCCGGATATTCTGGCGGTGGCCTCTTTTAATAAAGACTGGGCCAGCATCGGCGGCAATAATAAGACCTATCTTGCCTATGGGGATTTCCCCCAGCAGGGGATCAATGAAGATCTGCTGCTACCCGGTGGTGTTCTCAGGGGAGATTTAAACCCCATTCCATTTGACACCAATCGGATCACAGAAGATGTCACCCGGGCATGGTATGAACCAGGGGAGGCCAAACACCCCTATGAAGGAGAAACAAAACCCATAAAGGGGGAAGTCACCTATAACACAGAGGATAAGTACTCCTGGATTAAAGCCCCGAGATACGCTGGCGAATCCGCCGAAGTAGGCCCCCTTGCCAGAAACCTGGTGGCCTATACCAGCGGCCACAAAGAGATAAAGAAACTGGTGGACCATGTCTTAAAAACCCTGGACGTGGGAGTAGACGCCTTGTTCTCCACCCTGGGCAGAACTGCTGCCCGGGGAATTGAAACCGTTGTGGTGGGCAATGCCATGGGTGGCTGGATCGATACCCTTAAAGCCAATATTGTTGCTGGCGATAAAAAGACCTACCAGCCCTGGACAATGCCGGATCAGGCAAGGGGTTACGGGCTCAACGATGTTCCAAGGGGAGCGTTGGGGCATTGGATTAATATTAAAGGGGGCAAGATCGAAAACTACCAATATGTGGTCCCCTCCACCTGGAATTTTGGACCCAGCGATGATAAAAATCAAAAAGGGCCGGTGGAAAATTCCTTGATCGGTACCCCCATTGCCAACCCCAAACAGCCCCTTGAGATTTTAAGAACTGTCCATTCCTATGACCCCTGTATTGCCTGTGCCATCCATGTGATTGATCCGCACACCAATGAAACCTATAAGGTCAGGGTTATTTAAAATATTTATTTTAATCAGGGTTCCGGTATATCATTGCCGGAACCTTTTTTTTCAGGAAACCCATGAAGAATAATATTACAATTTTAGGTGTTGGAAATACCATTTACAGCGATGACGGAGTCGGTATCCGGGTGGTTGAACGACTGGAAAAGGAATATGATTTTCCAGACAATGTATTGGTGGTGGATGGCGGAGTCCTGGGCATCAACCTTTTGGGAATCATTTCCAATGCCGGCCAGATGATTGTGGTGGATACGGTGTTGAACCACGGTCAACCAGGCGATATCCACCGTCTTACCCATGATCAAATCCCCAATCGTGTTCTTGCCAAGAATTCCCTCCACCAGGTGGATCTCATCGAAGCCCTCACCCTTTGCCATGCCCTGGACCATGTTCCCCAGACCACCATTATCGGAATTGAACCCAGGGACCTGAACTCCCTTAGTGAGGAACTCACCCCGGAAATTGCGGCAAAGGTGGATGAACTTATCGAAAAAACCCTGGAAGAACTGGTTCGGCTCGGCGGGACATACACCCTCAAGTGAATTTGACATTGTGCTAATGCTGTTTTAATTTTTCCAAAAAATTCTCTACCGGGCAATGAAGCGCTAACAGTACATCCTGGACCAAAAATCACTTGTAGACCGCCATTAAAAAAAATATTTATACACGGTAAAATTTGACATTTCCTGTTTAGATACCGATACTTATGGATATGGAATAAGAATAACATCTATAAGCGAGGCCAGATGAAAACCGATAATAAAAAATTTGAAATAAAAAAAACATTTGGATTGGGGGTTTTATTAAAGCTGACCAAAAAAAATGTAAAGGGCATCGAAATAACAACCAATGGAGATAAATTCACCTCCAATGTCAGCCTCAATGAATTGAGTGAGGCCGTGGAGACCACCATAAAAGCCCACAACATCCACCTAAAAATCAAATAAGCCAATCTCCCACACTATAACGGGCAGAGCCGAACCCTCTTCTTTTCCTGGCTCTGCCCTCCATCCCGCGACACCCAATACCCTGACAAGCAGCACTTTAAAATTAAGGATTGCACTTTGGGGCTGCAATGGGTTATAAACCTTGCCTTGCCAATCCAACACACAAACATAAAACCAACACAGGGTGATAAGAATGAAAACCGATTTGATAAATATTTCTGAACTAAGCGTCCAGGATCCTTTTTCCTCCATTTTTCCCATTGGAAACGAGACCCTTGAATCCATCGCCCAGGACATGGAGACCAATGGGTTTGATGAAATCTTTCCCATCATTGCCTGGGAAGGGAAAAACATTGTGGTGGACGGCCATACCCGGTTTGCTGCAGCAAAAGCTGTGGGCCTTGAAGCGGTGCCGGTATTGTTTAAGGCATTTGAGAATGAAGACGATGCGGTTCTTTACAGTTTTCATGTCCAACGCAACCGCAGGAACATATCCGACGAGGATATCCTCAACTGCCTGGCCCTGCTCGACACCATACACGGCTCAACTAAAGAGGGCAGCAAGGACGGATCAAAGCAGAACCGGAAAGAGACCAACGAAATCCGGGCAAAGGAATTGGGTATCAGCCCCAACAAGGTGGACAAGGCCCGCAAAGTCATGGAACACGGGAATGAAGATATCCGGGAAAGTATCAGTTCCGGGGAAAAGTCCATTAACAAGGCGTTTCAGGAAGTCCAGGAGGCGCGCCGTGAAAGCGGTGAGATCAAAGGGCCATCAACCACAGGCCTTGGCAGTGCAGCACGCTATACCCAGACCCTTGGTAAATTTTTAAAGGAACTGACCCGGATCAAACAGGACGGCTGGCAGGATGTTTCCCAGGAGAAGGCCCTGACTGATATTGAATCTGTTAAAGAACTCATCGAAAATTCCTATCCCGAATAACCGTCTCCTAGGGACCGCGTCAATCAGACCGACATTGCCGGGGGCCCCGTCGGGGCCCTGCGGGATTCCCGCCAATTGGAAACAAAGAGACCCGCAAGCGCTGCAAGTCCTGCCAGGTGCACCCACCAGGGGGCCGGCCAGAGCAGGGCTCCTGCACAGCCAAAGGTCAGCAACCGGACCCAAAAACCGATCCGCATTTCCATGAATCCCTCCAATGCTGCGGCAAAGGCGTAAAGACCGAACAGGGCAAAAAAGAAAATTGTAAAATCATCGGCCCAGGACCCTCCGATAAAAGGGGTGTAGGCAAACAGCAGGGGGACAATATACAGCCCCTTGGCCAGCTTCCAGGACTGGAACCCCGTGGCCATGGGCTTGGTGCCGGAGATGGCAGCGGCGGTAAATGCTGCCAGGGCCACCGGCGGGGTGACATTGGAATCCTGGCTCAGCCAGAAAACGATCAAATGTGCCGACAACAGGGCATAGGTCAGGGCGTGGGGGGTTAAAACCGCTTCTCTCACCATGCCGGCCATGTCCACGGGAATTGCATCAACGATTGACCGGGCAACAGGGGCGGTCATGGGATTTCCAATCTGGGCCAGATGCTCCGGGGAGGCCAGCATGAAGATGGCCTTGGCTGCCTCGGGGATTTGTCCGTTGACCAGGGCATCCACCAGCAGTCCATCGGAAATAAGGGCGTGGAGGGCCGGAGCCGAAAGGGTCCCCAGGACGATATAGGCAGCGGTCACGGGCAATCCCATGCCCAGCACCAGGGAAGCCAGGGCAATCAACCCAATGGCAATGACCAGGCTGTGCCCGGCCCACTCGTTGATCATCAAGGAAAAGGTATTGCCGATGCCGGCCGTGGCAATGACATTGACAACCAGACCCACAGCACAGAGCAAAATAGCGGTCATCACCATGTTCTGGGCCCCCATGGCCAGGGCTTCTATGACAGCTTTTGGCCCCATTCGATTGGGAGAAAACCAGGAGGCCACCACAACGGCCACAATGGAGATACCAGCTGCATAGGTGGGGGTATACCCATAGATCAACAGGCCGATGAGCACGGCAATGGGCAGCAAAAAGACGATCCCCCCTTTCTTGAACACTTCCAATGCCGAAACATCCTCGTTGTCCAGGGCATTGACATAACTGCGTTTGGCCTCGATTCTAACAAAGAACCCCACGGTGGCAAAGTAAAGAATAGCCGGCAAAATGCTGACCACCACAATGGTGTTGTAGGAAATCTGGGTGTAGGTGGCCATGACAAAGGCCCCTGCCCCCATGATCGGCGGCATGAGCTGACCGCCCGTGGAAGAAGCGGCTTCCACTCCGGCGGCAAACTTAGCCGGGAAACCAGCCCGTTTCATCAAGGGAATGGTGACAACGCCGGTGGAGGCGGTGTTGGCAACGGCCGATCCCGAAATGGTCCCCATTAACCCGGAAGCCATTACCGCCACCAGGCCGGGGCCACCCACCATTTTTCCGGCAACGGCACGGGCCAGATCAATCACAAACTCACCGGCCCCGGACCGCAGCAAAAAAGCACCGAACAAAATAAACATAAACACATAGCTCGACGAGATGCCGGCAATGGTTCCAAACAGGGCATCATCTCCGTAGATACTGCGAAACAAAATTGTTTCCGGTCTCAAGCCGGCAAATCTAAACACCCCGGAAATTTCTCCCCCCCACCAGCCAACGTAACTTAAGGCAACAAGGATGAGCACTGGAATAAACCAGCCGGCCACCCGCCGGGTAAATTCAAGGGCACACAGGATCAATATGATGCCTGCGATCCACTCGGCAGGGACCATCCGCACCCCCCGGGCATAGATGGCGTCTTCACTGGCAATGAGATAGATGGCAGATCCTGCGGCCAGAAGCCCCAGCAAAATATCCAGTCCCTTCCAGACCAGGGTAGGGTTCTTGCGCAGGGGATAAACCAGGGAGGCCATCAGGGCAAAACCCGCAAAATGGAGGGAATTTTGCCAAAGGGATGACAATACAATGCCCACATTGAACCACAGATGCATCAAAGAGACCGCTACACCCAAAAGGAGCAGCAGTCTTGAGGGGGGCAATTGAGTTTCGGTTTCAGTTGTCGGCATTTCAACGGACTCCATTATAACGCGGTTTAGCAGCCGCCCCCGAAAGGGGCGGCCGAGGGGATCGATCGGTTATTGTACAATCAGACGGGCGGGTATCTTGATGCCCACCTCTTTATAATACCTGGCAGCACCGGGATGCAGGGGCAGGGGCAGTCCGGAAATTGCCTTTTCGATTGCCATGGCCTTGGTGGCAGCATGGATGGCATTGAGAAAGGGCAGATTCTCATAGGTGGTTTTGGTAATCTGATAGACCGCATCCTCATCCACATCGGCACGCACGGCCAAAAAGTTCGGCTGGGCAATGGTGTTGATATCCTTTTCCTGGCTGGGGTAAGTGCCGGCCGGAATCACAAAACGGGTCCACAATTCCATTCCGCCATCGGCCTGTTTCATCTGGGCGTCGGTGAAGTCCAGTACAATGATATCACCGCCCATGTTTGCCATGGCCTTGGTGACAGCAGAAACAGGGGATCCTGCCGGGGTGCTCATGCCGGCTGCCTGGCCGTTCTGCATGGCATCCGCCGAGGGGCCATAGCCCACATAGATCAGATTATAGTCCTTTTCTACATCAGCACCCAGATTTGTCAGCAATACCGTATTGGAACCAAGGGTCCCGGAATTCTTCTTCCCAAGACACAGGGCTTCCCCTTTCATCCCCAACAGATCGGAAGCCGTACCGGTTTTGGCAAATTTTTTATTCACGGTAAAGTGCTCCACATTCTGCCAGAGCATGGTCACCGACCGTAGATTTTTCTGGGGACCTTCATTTTTTATGGGACCGGTACCCTTCCAGGCATAGGCCCCGTAAAGCCCCTGGAGAATAGCAAACTGAACTTCATTTTCCCTCAGCAATTTCACATTTTCCCCTGAACCCGCCGAGCTGATGGCTGACAGACCAATTTTTTGTTTGGGTTGGAGTTTCACCTTGACCAGGGTGGAGAGGGCAACGCCCACCGGATAATAGGTACCGCCGGTGGAAGCGGTGGCCATCAGATAACTGCGATCGTCTCCTGCCTGAACCGTGGTGGTGGAAACCATACCAAACAAAAATGCCAGTGCCGCAACCATAAACGTGACTTGCCTGAAACGCATCATCATTTTTTCCTCCTCAATGTTTAAAAAAGTTGTCTCCGATTGAATAAATTACCACTTGACCATAGGACGGGAAAACGCTTTTTGTCAATAGACACAAAATTAAATTACCGATTTCACAGCAGAAAATGAAGCCAAAGGGAAAAGGTGATACCCGACAAAAGGGTGCACCCGGAAATGACTGCCACGGCAAAATCAGGGTCTCCGTTCATCTCCTTTGCCATGACAAAGGTCAAAGTTGCCGTGGGGGAAGCAAGCAGGATAAAAGCCGGCAAAAATTCCGGGACGGGTATGGAAAATGCGCTAAAAATAACCAGCCCCAGCCCTGGCAGGACCAACAGCTTGATGGCGCTTGCTGCCAGCATGGGCAAAAATCGTAATCGCATGAGATCAAAGGACAGGCTCGCCCCGATGAGCAGCAATGCCAGGGGAAGCGCCATCCCGCTCAAAATGCCCAGACTCCGCTCGGCAATAATTGGCAAGGGAATTTCCAGAAGGGAGAACCCAATGCCGGTGCAGGCAGACAAGATAACCGGATGCCCCAGAATTCGCTTAAGATTGGCCCCAAGATCAAGAAAGGCCCCCTCCCCATTTTTAGAATGAATCTGGAGAACTGCCACGGCAAGGATATTCTGAACAATCATGATAAATCCAGCAAAAATGGCGCCGCTTGCAAGTCCTGCATCCCCCAGGCTGTAAAACACAACCGCAAGGCCTATGTATCCAAGGTTTCCATGGAATGAACTCTGGATAAAGGTTCCCCTGAGGGTTTTGGGCATTTTTCCGGCCAGAGTAATTGCCCAGGCGATCACGAACATGGCAAGGATGCACACCAGGCTAATCATCAACACCCGGCTGCTGAACTCGTCGTGGAAGGAGGCCTTGGAAATCGCCCTGAAAATCATGGCAGGGATGGCAAAATAATACACTATCTGGTTGGCAGGTCCGATAAATGCGTCCGGGATAAAATGACGCTTCCTGGCCAGCCAGCCGGCGGCAATGATGATAAAAATAGGTAAAATAAGGGTTAGGGTTTTCATGACTCCCGAACGATAGAACGGCCTCCCTTGTATGGTTTATATCAATGGGTATAAAAATTATGGTTTGCCAGGACTATGCCTATTAAGAAACCTGGCCAAGGCCTATCATATACCCAAATCAGATACAATGACGATTAAATTTTTGCCGATATAAACTCGGGCTTATGCCGACATACCGGGCAAACACTTTCCTGAAAAAACCAATGTCATCATATCCCACCTGGCGGGCAATGTCTTCAATTCCGGTTGATTTTTTTTCAAGCATGGTTTTTGCCGATTCCACCCGAAATTTTTGCACATAGACCAGGGGGGAATCCCCTGTGGCATTTTTGAATCTGCGTTTAAAATTTCTCAGGCCCATGCCCACAAGGGAGGCCAGGTCATCAAGGCAAAAGGTGTGTGAGGAATGGGTTTCTATCCAGTTCTGGGCCTTGATAATCTGGGGGTCCTGATGATGCATGGGGGGATAAAAGCCGGCAAAGGATGGCTGGACGTCGCGACCCCGTTCCAGAAGCAAAATCTTTGCACACCGGTTGGCAATTTTCCTATCACAGCAGCGTTCAATCAGATACAGACACAAATCAATCCCGGCACTCCCCCCGCCGGCGCAAAAGAGGTTGCTGTCTTCGGTGATCATCTGATCTGGATTCATCAGAACATGGGGATATCTTTGCCTGAACAGATCCACATATCCCCAATGGGTAGTGGCCAGCCGCCCGTCAAGAATCCCTGCTTCTGCCAGGAGAAATACCCCGGTACACCCGGCTGCGATCCTTGTCCCTCGAACATGGTGATGAACAAGCCAATCGGTCATCTCACCGGGATAGGGCCCCAGGGTGTTGATATCATACCCGCTTGAAGGCACCATGATTAAATCGGTGGTTTTTACGTCAAAGATTGATTTGTCCGGTTTAATTTCAAGGGACCGAGAATATCGAACCGGCTTGCCGTCAATGGACACAATTTGAATATCAAACAACGGATTCACGGCAAACCCCCTGGTTTTATCCCAAACGGCACCGGCCATTTTAAACACATCTAAAACCGATACAATGCCCGATGGCAGCGACTGTTCCAGAATCAAAATCGATATTTTTTTCATATCTCCCCCTTTGTTGCCCGATCACCTATGAATAATGTCCTTTATGCCACTTTTCATCCCGGGATTCAAATTGTATATATTTTTTATCAAAAAGATAAACGGATAACGCACCCGCACAAATCATTATCCAAAGGATGGAAGGCAATGATTACACAGGCACAAATTATTGACCAGGGACACAGATTGGGATTTGAAGATGTGGGGTTTACCTCTGCCGCCCCCTTTGACGATCATAAAAAGCTACTGGACAAAATGACCCGGGAGTATGACTGGGCCGATGGGGTGGGGCTTGACCTGAAAAACGGGGTGGACCCGGGTTCCATTTTACCCGGTGCCAAAACCATCATTGTTCTTATTGAACCCTATTTTAACCGCTCATACCCCCCCACAATGGAAGCCCATTTCGGCCGGTGTTATCTGGATGATGACCGGGTGACCAAGGACGGCCTTGCCCGACGGATCAAAGCCTTCCGGCAGTTTTTAAGGGATGCAGGGATCGAGTCCCGGGTCCCCTTTAATCTACCCCACCGGGTGGCAGCAGCCCGGGCAGGCCTGGGAACCTTTGGGAAAAATTGTCTCTTTTATTCGAACAAGGTGGCAAGGGGCGGTTCCTGGACCCTTCCCATTGCCGTGGTCATTGATAAAAAATTTTCCCCGGGTAGGCCCACCATTCGAACCGACTGCCCTTCCTGGTGCAAGAATGCCTGCATTGCCGCATGCCCCACAGGGGCACTTAAGGGCAACAGCAGGATTGATCCCAAACGCTGCATCTCCTATCTGACCTATTTTGGTAACGAGATCACCCCCTTAAAACTCAGGGAACCCATGGGCATGTATGTATACGGCTGCGACCGCTGCCAGAATGTCTGCCCCCGGAACCAGCCCTGGCTGGCCAAACAGCTGCCGCCCAATGAACGGGTGGCGGAAAAGGCCGCTGATTTTGATCTGCGCCGTTTGCTCCACATGGACATTGCCTATTTTGAATCCAGGATCTGGCCCCATATGTTCTATATGGGCAGTGATACCATTTGGAAATGGAAAATGAATGTGGCAAGGGTGATGGGCAACAGCCTGGATGAACGCTATCTGCCGGACCTTGAACGGGCATTCAATGAATCCAAAGATGACCGGGTAAAGGGAATGACGGCATGGGCCATGGGGAAAATCGGCGATAACCAGACAAAAAGTTTGCTGGAATCCTTGGCAAAAAACCACACAGGTCCGGTGCTGGAAGAAATTAAACTTGCCCTCGGATCCATACGAGGAAAAAACAAAGGAGCCGATAAATGACAAAAACTATTTACCAACAATTGCATAGAACTCCTTGATCTTTATTCCATGGGATAATTTTCCTTGACGAACCCTGGAAAAGAAGATTAAAATTTAACTTAAGTTGAGTTGAGATCATATTATCCCTTACGTCTCATCTTTGTTCTCAGCACCTCTGGTAGTCCTGGTAACCAGAATCACTTAAGGATTTCATCTCCATGCAGAAATCTGGTATTCATTTTTTCGAATAGCTCTCGTTTGTAAAAATGAGGTTGCCGTTTAAACCATTTTTTAAAGGAGAAGAATTATGAGAATCCAACCCAAAAAAATTATGTGTGCTGTTGACTTTTCAGATTTTTCCCATCTTATTTTGTCCTACGGCAGGGCCCTGGCCGCAGAATTCCACGCCAAGCTGTATGTATGTCATGTCCTGCATGACATGGTGATGCTGTCCAGCCATGGCCAGGCCTATATTGTATCGGAAAAGATTGCCCAGGAACGGCTGGACGATACAAAGGTCCTTCTTGAAAACCTGGTCAAAGAACAAAGGATGGAGGCCCAAATCATCGTGTCCCAGGGCCATGCGGCCGATGAACTTACCCAAATCGTCCAGGAGAAAGATATTGATCTTGTCATTGCAGCCACCCACGGTGGTTCCGGGATCAAACGGTTTTTAATCGGTTCTGTCACAGATCGCCTGGTCAAAACCCTTACCTGCCCGCTTTTGGTGCTCTATGCAAAGGAGGATCACCCCGCCTTCCCAAATGTTTTCAGGGTTCCCCTGGAGCGAATCCTGGTGGGATGCGATTTTTCACCGGAATCGGATCTGGCCTTTGAATATGGGCTGAGCCTGGCACAGGAATTCCAGGCTGAGCTGCACCTGGTCCATGTGATCAAGCCGGAAAAACATATTGAACTGGCCACCACCGATTATATGAAAATCCAGGAAGGGGATTACCTGGGGTGGACCCAATCTGAATTTTTAACCCTGCAGCAAAAAGCCACGGATGACGAATGGGAAAGGCGAAGCCGTCTGTTGAGCCGCATAGAGCGCCAGCTCGCCCATATGGTCCCCGAGGAAAGCCGGGATTGGTGCACACCTATCATCAACCTGCTGGAAGGCAAGGCCTATTCTGAGTTAATCCACTATGCAAAGATAAAGGAGGTGGATATGATAGTTCTGGGAATCCACGGACACGGCCTCCTGGAACAATTTTTAGTGGGTTCTACCACAGACCGGGTCATTGGCCGATCCGGTTGTCCGGTTCTCGCGGTTCGCAAACTGCCGATACCCTAAAAAATTGGGTAGGCCCATAAAAAGCGAGTGCACCCATTCTCTTTCGGCACTAAAAATGATATATCTTTAAAATTATTTATAAATTTTGGAATACTATTTTTAAGGATACAAGGCATCTTTCATGACATCATTTAAAGCAAACGGACTCCCCCTCCTGGTTGGCAGTCTTCCCATGGATGATCACCCGGCAGCAGCACGGCTGGTGATGGACCATACCCCGCAAATTCCGTTATGGGTTCAACTCCCCCAGTTTTTGGAAGAAGGAATGATCAACCAGTTTATTCCAGGCCTACCCGGGGTCACCGTCCAGGATGGCAAACATTTTATAGACACCCAACGAGCAGACTTTGATGAACAATTTCTGGCTTTTTTTGAAGACTATCTTGCCCTGGCCCAACCGGAATCGGATCTTTCAGGCTCCCGATTTGCCTTTTCATCGGAAACCGGCAAAGGATTTTCTGAATTTTTAAACCAGGTGGATAAAAACAAATCTCCTTTTATTGCCCTCAAGGGACAGGTCACAGGCCCCATTACCTTTGGCACCGGGGTCAAGGACCAGGATGACAGAGCTATTTTTTACAATGACCAGTTAAGGGATGCAGCCGTCAAAAAACTGGCCCTCAATGCCAGGTGGCAGGCAACTGCCATGGCAAAACGCGGGGCGGTGCCCATAATTTTCATAGACGAGCCGGCCCTGGCCGGATTTGGGACCTCTGCTTATATCACCATTTCCAAGGAAGATGTCATCACCTGCATTGAAGAAATTGTCCTGGAAATCCATGGGCAAAAGGGCCTGGCAGGCGTCCATGTCTGTGCCAATACCGAATGGGATATGCTCCTGGGTTCCAACCTTGACATCATCAGTTTTGATGCCTTTTCCTATTTTGACAAGTTCATTCTCTATCCTGAAATGATACAGCACTATTTGAACCGAGGCAGCATACTGGCCTTCGGCATTGTCCCCACCGGCAATGCCCAATTGATTGCCCAGCAGACAACCAAAGGGTTGGTGGAAAAGTTTGAGGCTCAGGTGGCCCAGTTAACGACCCTGGGGTTTGACAGGAAAACCATTATCGAACAGACCTTTATTACCCCCAGTTGCGGCACCGGCTCCCTGGATCTGGACTCTGCCAAACGGGTATTGCAGTTGACCCAACGCGTCTCTGCTGCTATCCAGGCAAAATAAATTTGCACATTCCATAAAGAAAGTCCCTGGACCATTCCCTGAATCAGGTCACAGGGACTCGTTTATGGGTTTTCCGCCAGGGCTTCCTTTGAAAAGTCCTGGTTCCGGTCAAGGCGTTCAAAATACCGGGGATATGCCTCAATACTGGCCGCGATAATCCGCTCCCAGGGCAAATCAATAAAGCTGCCGTGATCCGCCACATATTCCATGTGTCGATTGCCCTTTGTATCCAAGGGATGAAAAATGGAATCATTTATCCCATCAAAGTCCAGGGGGCGCACATTAAAATTTTTGCACAGGCTCAGGTTAAAGGCCGGGGTGGCCTTCACCCAGCGTTCCCCAAGATAGATTTCACAATACCCATGCCAGACAAAAATGTCGGTCCCCATCATTTCCCGAAGTTTTTTTGTATTCAGATGATTTTTCACATCGGCAAACCCAAGTCGGGCAGGAATTCCCTGGCTCCTGACACAGGCGGTGAGGAGTACCGCCTTGGCCACACAATACCCCTCTCCTTTCTTTAATATCTGACTGGCCTTCATGGCTGATTTTTCCGGATCAATGCTGTAGGGGTTGTAGCGAATTTGATCCCGGACGGCATAGTAAAGGGCCAGGGCCTTGTCAATATCACTTGCCTGGTCCTTGCAGGCAAGACTTGCAAAAGACGTAATATCCGGATGGTCCTTGTCAATATAATAGGTGGCCGAGAGATTCGATTCCATGGAAGTTACCATACCACTCCTGTTAAATTATAGTTCATTGTTATATCTGCCTAGCAGATGAGACACACTTTATATACCCATACGGACGGGGTAAAATCAATGCATCTTTTTTTGTATTGAGACACACAAGTGTTCCATTTGTTGAGACAGATATCTGCCTGATCCCTTGACCTGTGTAAGGATAAGCGATGGGAGTTTCGCCGATAGAGGACTGGCACGGTTTATGCTGTTTTTTTCTTTATTTAATTATCTAACAATAACGCCACAGGTATCCCATGAAAAAACCATACGGCCGACAAACCAAAAAACGAGTAAAGAGCATTCTGTTGGGATCTCTTGAAACTCAAGCACTCACCCTTCTTGGACAGATACCGGATGAACAATTGGTGGGGCATCTTTTCTCACATTTTTATGTAAATGACGAGCGGATCAAATTTCGCAGTATTACAGCCATGGGGGAGCTTGGCCAGCGGCTTGCCGCAAAAAAAATGGAATCGGCAAGAATATTGATGCGACGAATCATGTGGAATCTCAATGATGAATCCGGTGGCATTGGCTGGGGGTCCCCGGAAGCCATGGGACAAATTTTATACAAAAGCCCACAACTTGCCATGGAGTTTAAGTCTATTTTGTTTTCATATCTGGATAACAGGGGAAACTTTATAGAACACGACATTCTTCAAAGGGGGGTGTTGTGGGGAATTGGCACCTATCTTACGGCAGCCCCCCAGGACTTAGACAAGACCACGGAAGAGTTCATTTTATCACACCTTCACTCGGTTGACGCCATCAAACGGGGGTATGCCGTCCGGGCCCTGGCCAATGCAGGCCGTTTTAAGTGTAATATTATACCCAAAACCATTTTAACCGACACTGAACAAATTGACCTTTTCACCGGCTGGGATTTTATAAAAATTACCATCTCTGATATTGCCCATGCCTGTGACAATCAAACCAAGGAATCGATTATTCCATAAACATATCAACTCTGGCACATTAGTTGAATTAAAAAAACCATGTAGTGAACAACAAATTAATTTGGCCTTGTATTGCAATTTATGAAAGAGAATCATGAAAGAGAGCAATGATGCTTAAAAAAAAATGTGACAAAAATATTGCACGGACCATTGAGTTGGCAAATCAAATGATTGCGCTTGCTCGAACCGGGTACGAGCAACAGGAAGACTCCGGATGCGGGGTGCTCTACGGTATCCTTCTGGATTCCGGATACAGGCTTCTTGATCTGGCGCAAAAAGAAAAGCATGCACACATGCAAAAAGGCTGGTGGGACAATGAGACTAAAAAGGAAATTATTTAATGAAGACCTATGTCTGTTTGGTTTGTGGTTATGCCAGAAAAGGTAATGTTCACCCATGAAAAGACCTGTCCTTGATATGGCTGAGTGCCTCCGTTGTGAACTCTGCGTCGAATTGGCACCCCATGCGTTCCAGGTAAACGACGCAGGCTTTTTTGAAGTATTGCCTCTGGATGATTATTCAGACGAAGATATCCATGAAGTCATAAAAAACTGTCCCAAGGATTGTATTACCTGGGAAGAATGATCTCCCTCAAATCATTTCTTAGAAAAAAACATTGCACCTGATACACAAATGTGTCAATAAAGAGGTCGGCAGAAACAATGCCTAACTGTTGATATTGGAATCTTTTGCAATGAAAAATTTTACCCATTCCCTGCTTGACCGGGACAATCTCAATCTTGTTCTGGATAACCTGAAATTAGGCGTCATCGCCCACACGCCAAAACGTATTATCACCGTATTTAATAAAGAAGCTGAAAGAATCACCGGCTATTCAAAAGAAGAGGTGATCGGACAGGACTGTCATATTGCTTTCCAGGCCCCCTTTTGCGGACCCAAATGCTCTTTTTGTGAAGAAACGCCAAATTTAACATCGGAAACCAAACAATATCCTGTTACCAATATCACCAAAACCGGGGAAACCCGGCACCTGGATATGACGGTATCTGCCATCATTGATAATGCCGGTGTTTTTAAGGGAGTGGTTGCTTCTTTCAAGGATCTGACCGATTCCATAAACCTCTCCCTTCGGGCGGAAAACATGACCAATTTTGCCGGTATCATCGGCAAGGCCAAGAGTATGCAGGATATTTTTCGGCAGATCAGGGATGTGGCCCTATACAACTATCCGGTTCATGTGTCCGGAGATACCGGAACCGGTAAAGAACGGGTAGCCTATGCCATCCATGATATTTCTGCCTATGGTACCGGCGCCTTTGTGCCGGTGAACTGCGGAGCCATCCCCGAAGGGATAGTGGAAAGCGAATTATTCGGGCATGTTAAAGGTGCCTTTTCCGGGGCCGTAAAGGAAAGAAAGGGTCGGTTTGAACTGGCCCACAAGGGCACCCTTTTTCTGGATGAGGTGGCAGAACTCCCCTTAAAAACCCAGGTCAAGCTTCTCAGGTTTCTTCAGGAAGGTTCCTTTGAAAAGGTGGGAGGGGAAAAAAAAGTATCCGTGGATGTGAGGATTATCTCTGCCACCAACAAAAATCTCAAACAAGAGGTGGCCCAGGGCCGTTTCAGGGAAGACCTTTACTATAGGCTCAATGTAATCCCCATTCACCTGCCCCCCCTGCGGGAACGCCGAAGCGACATTCCCCTTCTGGCAACCCATTTCCTTGCGGAGGCTGAACAGGAAAGCGGGAACAAGGTTCCCGAGCTTGCTCCGGAAACCCTTAATACCCTTATGGATTATGGATGGCCGGGAAATGTCAGGGAATTAAAAAATTCAATTCAATTTTCTGTGGTCCGGTCCCGGGGAGACAAAATTCTGCCCACTGACCTGCCCGTGGACATTGCCGGAGAGGCCCAAAGCCCTTTGAGCACAATCTCTTTTTCAGACCCATCCCCCATGGAAATGCCCCTGACCCGGGGAAAGCTGACCATTGAATCGATCAAAATCGCCCTGACCAAAACCGGGGGCAACAAATCAAAAGCTGCCAGGGTATTAGGAGTGGGCCGGGCAACCCTTTACCGGTTTTTAGCCCAGCACGAAACGATCAAAGCATATGCCGACCGGTTTTAAAAAAAACCGAGGTCTTTAATTTCTTAAGGAGCAAACATGAAAAAACAACTGGTAAGCTTATTTCTGATCTTTCTGCTGTTTCCTGTCATTGCCATGGCCGCAGGCCATGGTCATCCCAGAGAAATGAAACAAGGCATTCTGCTGGTGGCCTTTGGGTCCAGTGTTCCCCAGGCCCAGGTATCCTTCGACAACATGGATGCCCGGGTCAAAAAAGAATGCCCCAATACCCCAGTTCACTGGGCCTTCACCTCCCATATCATCCGAAAAAAGCTGGCAAAGCAGGGCAGACAACTGGACTCTGTTGCAATGGCCCTTTCCAAGATGATGGACCAGGGCTTTACCCATGTGGCGGTTCAGTCCCTTCACACCATCAGAGGGGAAGAATTTGATGATCTTGTCCATACGGCCCATGCATTTGCAGGAATGCCTGGCGGCATTGAAAAAATAAGCATGGGTGCCCCGCTTCTTTCCAGCCCAAAAGACATGGAAGATGTAACCGCTGCCATTATTAAAAACATACCTGCCCAAAGAAAAAAAACCGATGCATTTGTTCTCATGGGCCACGGCACCCCCCATCCTTCCAATGCGTTTTATGCGGCCTTGATGTTTAGCCTCCAGCGAAAGGATCCTCTCATTTTTGTGGGCACGGTTGAAGGGGCACCCACCTTAGACGATATCAGCGCCATGTTAAAGGAAAAAAATATTAAAAATATTTATCTGACGCCGTTTATGTCGGTTGCCGGAGATCATGCCAGGAATGACCTGGCAGGGGATGAAGCAGATTCATGGAAATCCATTCTCCAAGGACAAGGGTTTACGTGTACCTTTGTCCTGAAGGGAACAGCTGAATATGACAATATGATCGATATCTGGGTGAATCATTTAAAAACAGCAATGGCAGATTAACCCGCCTGAAGTTGTCTGCCGGTTGCCCCAGGCCTCGGGGCAACCGGCAACACAAGTTACTAACTGCTTAGTTTAAGTCCATTGCCAGCCCGGCTGAATCGAATCATGGACCCTTTTTCAAAGTCTCCTTTCAGAACAGCCATGGACAAGGGATTTTCTATTTCCCGCTGGATGACCCGTTTCAAGGGCCTGGCACCAAACCCCGGGTCATAACCTTTTTCGGCCAGATAGGCCATGGCATCATTGTCCACCTGGATGGAAAGGTTCCTGGCTGCCAGACGCTTGTTCAGAGCTTCGATCTGGAGGGACGCAATCGCCATTATATTTTCCCGGGTCAGAGCGTGGAAGGTGATAACCTCGTCGATCCGGTTTAAAAATTCCGGCCGGAACGCCTCTTTAAGGGCCTGTTCAACGCCCTGGTCAATATCCGCTTGGTTGATACCGGCAGATCCTGCCTCTAAAAGCAATCGGGATCCCACATTGGAGGTCATAATGATAATGGTGTTTTTAAAATTTACCGTCCGCCCCTGACCGTCAGTCATCCGCCCGTCATCCAATACCTGGAGAAGGACATTGAAAACATCAGGATGGGCTTTTTCAATCTCATCAAACAAGATTACGCAATAAGGACGCCGACGAACCGCCTCGGTCAAAAGCCCGCCTTCATCATAGCCCACATATCCGGGAGGGGCGCCGATCAGCCTTGCAACAGAATGTTTTTCCATATATTCGGACATGTCCACCCGCACCATGGCATCAACGGAATCGAACATAAAGGCGGCAAGTGATTTGGCAAGTTCAGTCTTGCCCACACCAGTGGGTCCCATAAAGATAAAGGTACCGATAGGCCGATCCTCGGGCCCAAGTCCAGCCCTTGCGCGGCGGACCGCATTTGACACGGCATCAATGGCCTTTGACTGGCCGACCACCCGTTTTTTAATGTGATCTTCCATGTGGATCAACTTTTCCTGTTCGCCCTGGAGCATCTTGGATACCGGGATATGGGTCCAGGAAGAGACCACTTCTGCCACATCTGCTTCATCCACGTCCTCTTTAAGCATTTTCCGTGTTTTCTGGAGTTCGTTGAGTTTATTTTTCCCCTCTTCCAGGTCGCAGGTGAGCTGAGCAATGGTGCCGTAACGGATCTGGGCCACCTTTTCCAGGTCTCCGTTGCGTTCCGCCACCTGGGCTGTTGTCTGGCAGCGATCAATTTCTTCGCGTATGCCGGAAATTTTTTGGATCAGCTTCTTTTCAGTGTCCCAGTGAAGTTTTAAGGGGCGAATCTCCTCTTCCATTACCGCAATATTCTTTTCCAGAATTTCAAGACGATCCCTGGATATCTGGTCTCGTTCCTTGAGCAGGGCCTGGCGTTCTATCTGGGATTGCGTGATCTTCCGCTGTACCTCGTCAATGGCCCGGGGCATGGAATCAATTTCAATGCGCAGGCGGGAGGCACACTCATCCATAAGATCCACGGCCTTGTCCGGCAGAAACCTGTCGGTTATATACCGATTGGACAAGGTGGCGGCGGCCACAAGGGCCGAATCCTTGATGCGGACACCGTGGTGGACCTCATATTTTTCCTTGAGCCCCCTGAGGATCGAAATGGTGTCCTCAATGGTGGGTTCCTTGGCCAAAACCTGCTGAAACCGTCTTTCAAGAGCTGCATCCTTTTCTATATACTTGCGGTATTCATTCAGGGTGGTGGCCCCCACGCACCGCAGGGTTCCCCTGGCAAGGGCAGGTTTGAGCATATTGGAGGCGTCCACAGACCCTTCTGCCGCCCCTGCCCCCACAACCGTGTGCAATTCGTCAATAAACAGCACCACCTCGCCCTGGGCAGCCTCCACTTCCTTTAACACGGCCTTGAGGCGTTCCTCAAATTCCCCCCGAAACTTGGCCCCGGCCAAAAGAGCCCCCATATCCAAGGCGACAACCCGCCTGTTTTTAAGGGAATCGGGTACATCCCCCTCCACAATTCTCTGGGCCAGCCCCTCAACAATCGCTGTTTTTCCCACCCCCGGCTCCCCAATGAGGACCGGGTTGTTTTTCCGCCGTCTGGACAAAATCTGTATGATGCGCCGGATTTCTTCATCCCGGCCGATAACAGGGTCAAGCTTACCAGTCCGGGCCAGATGGGTCAGGTCTCGGCCAAACTTTTCCAGGGCCTGGTATCGTTCTTCCGGGTTCTGATCCGTCACCTGCTGGTTTCCCCGGATATCCTTTAAAACGGATAGGATAGACGCCTTTGTTACCCCGTGGGTGGCCAAAAGGTCGGCAGCAGTATCCTTTATCTGGGTCATTCCCAAAAGGATATGTTCCAGGCTCACATATTGATCCTTCATCTTTTCAGCCTCAACAAAGGCCGTGTCCAGCATTTTCCGGCTTTCCCTGGACAGACGACGCTCTGCATCTCCCGTCACCCGAGCTTGCCCCTCAAGGCTTTTGGTCACTGCCTGTTTTAAGGCAAGGGGCTGAATTCCTATTTTCCTTAATATGGACAGGACAACCCCCTGATCATCCTCCAGCATGGCATCTAAAAAATGGAGGGGATCAATGGCCGGGTGGTTCATTTGATTCGCCAGGTCATGGGCTAGTTGGAACAATTCCTGGGATTTCATGGTAAACTTGTCAAATTGCATCTCATATCCTTTATTTTGTATTATTAAATATGAATTCATATATAAAGTAATGATAAACTTATCCACGTCAAGGTTCTTCAAAACATTTTTACCACCTTTATTTGCTGCCTTTAAAGATAGCTGTCAGATACGGACCCAAAGGATTTGCGCATTGACACCCCCCACTTTGTGGTATATATTTAATCAGCTTATTATAATTAACGCCTAAATTTAAGAAGAGCAACCATGGACAGCGACAACTTCAAAGCGGCCAGATCCCGATTGACCAAAACCCAAAAAGAACTGGCCCAGCTCCTCGGCATTTCCATAAAGGCAATCCACAGTTATGAACAGGGCTGGCGCAAAATCCCCCACCACGTTGAACGTCAGCTTCTTTTTCTTGTTGCCCGGGTTATCAACGGTGACACCCCCCATGAAAAATGCTGGGATATCCAGCGCTGCCCTAAAAACAAATTGGCAAAATGCCCGGCCTGGGAATTTAAGGCAGGTGATTTATGCTGGTTTATCAACGGAACCAAGTGCAGTGGTGAGGCCCATGATTCCTGGGAAGATAAAATGGCAGAATGCAGGAAATGCGATGTGTTTATAAATTTTTTTAAAAATGAACGGGGGATCATCACCAATGACTGAATTTATAATTGACACTGCCTCTTGCCGAACAGAGAGAGAAACCATCTTTGACCACCGCCGGGAACTGCCCAAGGTGATCGACAGGATCATGGCATCCATGGCCGATGATACCTGTTTTGCCCACATTGGGGATGAACCCATCCATTTTACCACCTCGGTCAAGGAAATGATCGACAAGTTCAGGGAAATCCTTTTCCCGGGCTATTTTTCCAGGGAAAAAGTGGATGCAGCCAATCTCCTTTATAGTACAGGCCAGGCAGTCTCCCAGCTCCATGATATCCTATCAAAACAGATCATCCATGTGCTGCGCCATGACTGCAGGCGGTATGAACTTCAATGCACAGAATGCGAACCCCGGGGCAATGATGTGGCCCTTCAGGTCATCCAGACCATTCCTGACCTGCGCCGGTTGCTTGCCCTGGATGTAAAGAGTGCCTATGACGGTGACCCCGCTGCAAAGAGCCACGACGAGGTGATTTTTTCCTACCCCGGTCTCTATGCCATAACCGTTTACCGGATTGCCAATCTCCTGCACAAGTTTGCGATTCCACAATTGCCCCGGATCATGTCCGAACATGCCCACAGCCTCACGGGGATTGATATCCACCCGGGTGCTGCCATTGGCAATCGCTTTGTCATTGACCACGGCACGGGTATTGTGGTGGGAGAAACCTCGGTGATTGGCAACAACGTCCGGATCTACCAGAATGTAACCATTGGCGCCCTGTCCCTGCCTCCCAATGCAGGAGAAAAACTCAGGGATGCTAAGCGCCACCCCACCATTGAAGATGATGTCATCATTTACTCGGGTGCCACCATCCTGGGGGGAGATACCGTCATCGGTGCCCGGTCTGTTGTGGGGGGAAATGTATGGCTGACCCACTCGGTGCCAGCCGATACCAAAGTATTTATGGAATCTCCCCACTTGATTTTTAAAAACCAGGAAACAAACAAGGAAATTTCCCATGAAAATCCTGTCTGATATCACAAAAACCTGCGGCAACACCCCCCTGGTTTTTCTTGAAAAAGCCTCCAGGGAATGCGGAGCAAACCTCCATGGAAAGCTGGAATTTTTTAATCCCATGGGAAGTGTCAAGGACCGCATCGGACTTGCCATGATTGAAGATGGCATCAAAACCAAGAAAATCAACAGCAATACCACCATTGTGGAACCTACTTCCGGGAATACCGGCATTGCCCTGGCTTTTGTGGCAAGGGTGTACAACCTGAAACTGATCCTGACCATGCCCGAAACCATGAGCATGGAACGTCAGCAATTGCTCAGGCATCTAGGGGCAAAACTTGTCTTAACACCGGGTACAGAGGGAATGAAGGGGGCCATTGCAACGGCAAAAAGCATTGTGGAAACCACAGTCGATGCCTTTATGCCGGACCAGTTTTCCAACCCGGCAAACCCAAAAATTCATCGTCAGACAACAGGTCCTGAAATATGGGAAGCCACCCAGGGCAAAATTGATATTTTTGTGGCGGGAGTGGGCACCGGGGGTACCATCACCGGGGTTTCTGAATTTCTGAAACAAAAAAACCCCGCTCTTTTGTCCGTTGCCGTGGAACCGGCAGATTCACCGGTCCTCTCCGGTGGTCCCCCCGGACCCCACAAGATCCAGGGAATTGGTGCCGGATTCATACCGGCCAACCTAAATACCCGGATCATTGACCAGATTGTCCAGGTTGAATCAGCCGATGCCTTTGCAGGGGCTAAACAATTGGCAAAGGACCATGGAATCCTCTGCGGCATTTCATCGGGGGCAATCTTCCACGCCGCCAAACAAGTGGGCGAAGAAAACCCGGGGAAAACCATTGTCTTTATTGTTTGTGATACGGGCGAGCGATATATCAGCACAGATTTATTTGCCATTTAATTCAACCAAAAATATCCTCCCCAGGGCTGTTTCAACTGTATTGCTGGTTGAAGGTCTCCCCCCTGGCAAGGGTTGATTTTATTTTCATAAATTTATATACTCGGTTTAGAGTGATATAATGCTGGCAGAATCCAGGGTTCTTTTAATTTAAACCTATGAGAATAAACAAAAGGATATTATGAATCTTCAGGGTGACTTTGAGGGATTAACACTTGCCAGTATCCTTCAGCTTCTATGCAATGATCAAAAAACCGGCGTACTGACCGTAACCAGTGGTGAGGAAGAAAGCAGGGTTTTCTTTGAACAGGGGACCATTATTTATGCATCTTCCTCCCTGAAGGAATCCAGGCTTGGTTTTTTAATTCGCAATGACGGGGTTATCTCAGCAGAGCAGCTTGAACGCTGCCTGTCCCTGGCCAGGGAAGAAGGGGTTCATCTGGGAAAAATTATGGTGGAAAAAGGATATATTTCCCAGGATATCTTGAAAAAATATAATACCAAACAAGTTGAGGCTATTTTATACAATCTTCTTTTCTGGAAAAAAGGAAAATTTGAATATAAAGATACCCGCCTGGACTTAAAAGGGATGATTGTCACCCAGCTTAACCCCATGAGGCTGATCCTCGAAGCTTCCAGAAGGATTGATGAACTTTCTGTCCTTAAACAATCAATCCCCAGCGACAGACAGGTGTTTAAAATGTCCGGCAAAGTTCAAAGCAACGAGGAAATCAAGCTCAATGCCAATGAATGGCGGATTCTTTCCCTGATTGACGGGACGAGGACCGTCAGACAAATCATCACGGAAAGCGGGTATGATGAATTCGCTGTTTATAAAATTTTTTATTCTGTTGTTTCATCTGGATTGATTGAGCAAGAGGAAGAAATTCAATTCGATGACGAGGAAATACCAAATGGGTATTCGGCTATTCTCACTGTTTTTAATGATATTTTTCAATCCATTAAAAAAAACATTGTTGATGAATTAGGAGATAGAAGCTATTCCCTATTCGAGGAAAGCAAATCAAAGCTTATAGGGGACACCCGAGATCTGTTTAAGGATTATCACCCGGATGTCCATAAAAATACCAACCTCCAGACAATTAATGCGGCCTTGAAAAATTTGGACCATATTGAAAATCAAAAAGAATTTTTAATTTCCGGATTTGCCGAATATTGTTCCCAGGTGTTAAAAAGGACCGGGGAGATTCTAGGTGTCCAGCCATTGATCAAGATATTGGATGACATCGAAAAGGTATTGGAGTATGTTAAAAAATATCAAACCGGATCAAAGGAGAAAAACAAAATCGTCAATGATATGCGAAACGTCATTGATGCAGTTCGCTCAAAATTCAATACCGGGGGAAAGAAAGAAAAGCCCAAGAAAGGCATTTTTTCTTTTTTTTCCTGAAACTTCTTTATGAATCCGCTATTTTTGTCCCACCATAGGCCAAAAAGGAAAGGGCGGCAGTTCTAAACAGGGCCTTGATAATACCAAGGATTTCAGCGTCTATAACCTGGTCAAAAATTGTCACATAATCCGCAACGAACAAAAGACAGACCGTTATAAGAATCAGGTTGATCACCTTGCCAACTTTTCCACCGGCATATCGAATCCGCGCTTTATTGAATACAAATATGATAATAAGATATATCACCAAGGTAAAAATAGAAATGACCATCTGTGCGGTCATGGATCCTCCCTTTTATATATGACCTTTTTACTAAAATGCTCCTGAAGAAATTTTAATATAATATCCACAAGAACAAGACTCTCTGCTTTCTCGTATTTTACCACCCCAAGGAGATAATTACCAACAGGAAAAATTATAATATCTCGTTTATTTTTTCTTGAAAAAACCGCATATTTAAATTTATCTCGTCCAATGGCACAAATATTCTGGCCACAGGCGAAGACCATCTCGGAAACCTTTTGGGAATCCTTAATGTCATGGGCTACAATATTTCCTCGACTGTCCATAAAAATATATTCATCAACCCCTTTAATTTTAGAAATCTGTAAAAAGGTTTCAGAAAAACTCATTGCCATTGTCCTTGTGGCTCACTGATATCAATAAAGCCTCTATTGCCGGCGGCAAATCAATACTTTTGCTGACAACAAAAAGAAACAAGTCAGAAGCAAGCCGCTGAAGGGTGATATTTTTATCTGATATGGCAATCATCACTCGATGGATATCCGGATAATGAGACAACCCCGTCAAATAGCTTTTACTCAAATAGCTTCCCAGCACTTCAAGATCCGCCCGGGTTAAAATTTTGGGCATATGATTTGTGATGGTACCCTTTTTCCCATGGTATAAAAAAACACCGATTATTTCAGGATGGGATTGGATTTTTTCCACAAGAATATTTGTTTCGTTCTCAGTCCCAGGAACTGGGTACGAATTCATGTATCCACATGAACAACAGCGAAATACAACCCGGCCAGCGTTAAAATCTGCCCCGGCTAAATCATTTTTTGCCCCGCAATCCTCACAGAAAAAAATCATATTATTATTATTTAAAGAATATCGATTTAATTTTCCACCAAAAACCCAAGGGTTGGCCGACCAATTGTTCTGGGGGGAGCTCCACTGTTTCTGTTTCACCCACCATGGTTTCAGAACCCGTCAAAGCAGGGGGGTAAATTTCCATTAACAGGCAGGATATGATATCCACCAGCATTGTTTTATCGGAATCATCGAACCACCGGGTTTTAAGATAGGAAATATCTCGATCAATGGCTGTCTGCTCTTCCAATAACCCCTTATGGGTTTTCACAAGGGTGAATACCCTATTGAGTATTGTTTGGGTTGAATATTCCGGGTCCGTATTTTCTTCGCCTGTATTTTCTTCACCTGTATTTTCTTCACCTGTATTTTCTTCGACGAGGATTTCTTCAAAAAATTCATCTTCATGTTGGAATGGAACAATGGTTTCCATGGGGCTATCATCTGCCAAGGATATACCGCTGCCATCTGCAGCCTCCAGAGGGGCATCCTCTTCAGTAACTGCTGGTGCAGTATTGCTGCTTTCAGAAATATCCAGGTTGAAAAACTCATCCAGCCGATTTCCAATTTCAGGTATGGGCGCATTGCCCCTTCGATGGGGAGTAAAATTTTTAATCCCTTCTTCTTGAAGTTCTTCTTTTGTCGGTTCCATATTCATGGCCCCCTTCTGGTCAGGGCCCTGAACATTTGAAAGATGAATGGCATCCAGCAATTCATCTGCAGGTGATTCTTTACCGCTGAAAAGATCCTCCATAATATCCCGGGAAACCGGTAATACTTTTTTCCTGCCCGCTAAAGCAGGGGTTATATTCTCGTCATCCAAGGATTGCCCGGCAAAGGATGTCTCTGACAATGGACTCAGTGGCACAACATCCTCGGCGACTTGCCTGGAGGAGGTCGTGACATGGGACAGTGCCGGTTGGATGATTTCATCCTCCATTGTATCAATGGTATCAGAGGGAACGGGGCTGTTTCCCTCTAACGTTGTGAGTTCCCGTTTAAAATTGTGAAAAGCCTGGATATCCTTTTCTACCAATTGTTGTTTTTCTTTTAAGGGCATGTCAGGCCTCTGAACAATCCGTTCAAAATTTTCGAAAGCAGAACGCAAAAACGAGAGGGAACCTTTATGGGCCGTTGCTTTTTTTGAAGCAATATATTGCCCCACGCTGTGTATGATCATTAAATAGGCATGAAGAATTTTATGGAATTTTAATCGGGTCAGCATCCGGCTTGTCACCGTATCAAATGTTTTCAGTGTTATCTCTGAAATTTCCCAATCAATGGCAAGAATTACAGCTTTTAAATCCTGGAGTTCCGCTTTCGTAACCAGGGGTTGAGACGCAATTTTACTTTTCAAGGATTTATAGTTTTGAATACATTCCGATAAAATTTGATTGATTTGTTCTCGCGTAAGTTCAGGATCTGTCACAAATTTTTCAAGCTCAATGGCAAGGGAATTTAAAACGGGCAAAGCATCTTTATCGGCAGTGTCTCGTCTGGAACCCATATATCTGCCAATGGCTTGCATCATTTTTATGACAGAGATCACTGCAGTTTTGGCAGCATATTGTTCACCAAGGATTGAAAGCTGTTGTTGAAATAGATCCACAACATTATCGTCAATCCGGGATTCCATGGAATCAATCGCCTGTTTGAGTTCAATAAGTGAATTCAAAAAACCTCCTTAAAAAAACTGATCTTGAATAGATGCCAATGTTATGGATATAATTTTTTTCAACGTAAGAATCACATTACCGCCGCTTAATGCACTGGCCTCAAAAGCAGGGGCTTGCAGGCTGCTGTTAAGATCTTTTTGCAGGGTTTGTGAAGATAAGATCGGGATGTTGGCTTGTTTCAGATCTATTTTATTATACTGCATCACAAGGGGCATCTCAAACAAATCAAGATTGTAGGTCTCCATATTCTCATACAATTGATTTAAAGACTCAATATTTTTTTTGCGCTGCTCTTTTTGAACATCTGCAACAAAGACAATACCGTCAACACCTCTCAGAACCAGTCTTCGGGTTGCATTATATTTTACCTGCCCGGGAACAGTATAGAGTTGGATGGTTATATCAAACCCTTTTATCTGGCCCACATCAAAGGGTAAAAAATCAAAAAAAAGTGTCCGATCGTCATGGGTTTTAAGACTGACCATCTGTGTCTTGATCCGGTCCTGGTAGGTCTCGTTGATGTATTCAAGATTTGTTGTTTTTCCACCTCTTCCCGGACCATAATATACAATTTTGATCTGAACTTCTTTTGTTTTTACATTGATGAGTGCCAAGTTTTCCCTCCCCAAGCCACCCATGGATGCAGGCGCCACGATTTAAAAAATATCAGCCCTCGACCAAAATCTGATTGATTTCCTTGATGGTATCAACCACTTTTAATCTCACAAGTCCCAGAGATAATTCTTTATTAAACATGGAAATTAAAAGTGTATCGTCTGTCACTTTGCTGAAATGAATGCTTAATTTTTTACCCTTATGAAACAAAAGTGAAAACTCAGATTCCCCAACCAGCTTTGCCATGGCATCAACTGCTGCATAATTACCAGCAGCCAAGGCTGCAAAGGCCGTCGAATCCAGATTACTTTTCCCGTTGTCATGCTTGGCAATGGCATTGCCGCCCATATCCATAAAAATAACATGATCCAGCCCGGCTACAATCAGGTTGGTTTGAATCACATCATCAATGGCATCAAGTTGTTTTTGACTATACATGGCTCAGATGGTAACTCAAATTAATAAATTGTGCAATATGAATATCCTTAATTTTTGGGTTGCTGTTTTATAAAAACAGGATCTCGCTCAATATAAACCCGGGTCTCCATCGTGCCGGTTGTCATCCCGTTAGTACCTAGGGCAGTAATTCTATGTTCACCAATGGAGAGGCGAACGGCCAGTTGTTTCCCTTTTCCAAGATTTCCATCAATGGAACTTGTCCAGACGATATCCTCTGAAAAGTCACCGGTTACCGACAGGGCGACCCCTTCAAGGAGGATGGGAAAGTCCGATGGATAAAAATACTGGCCGTATCGGGGTGTCCGAATAAATACCTGTGTCGAATTATCTTCTTCTATCTCAATATCTTTTGATAATTGTATATACTCATTTAAATGAATCTTTGGAATGAAATCCAGCTTTTTCTTCAGATAAAACAACCGGATCTCTTTTTTTATAGTTGCCAACTCTTTATAGTCTGATTGTTCGTACTGGTTAAACACCTTTATTATATTGATGACTTTTTCGTATTCCTTTGCCTGATACAGCTTTTGCATCTGTTGATACTGCTGTTCAATATTTGAAAGGAATTGGGTTTTCATTTTTTGTTTTTCAATCTGTTCGGCTTCTTTTCGTATGGACTCAGATCTCATCTCAACAACAAGTTTAAATACCAGGCTGGACAAAACAAGAAAAAAGACAACCAACATCAGGGCTACCTGGATGAAATATTTTTTTTTATTGGAAAGCATACTTGAATCCGCACTCTATTAAAATTTTAATATTATACGGTATTCTAATGAATAAGAACCCATCCGTAAAGGTTTTTGATATTGAAATGGCAATGCAGACAGGTATTAAGATGAATACCTATCTGCATTTGAGGAAATCTTCTAGCAGGCCCAGCCTTTTTTTAAGTTCAATTATACCACTTTGCCGTCTTTCCAAAAGGGAGACATGGCTCTTAATTTTTCAATGGTGGGGACCATATTTTTTACGATGAGATCCATCTCGTCCTTTGTATTATAGTGGGACAAAGAAAAACGAATGGTGCCGTGGGCAGACTTAAAAGGCACTTCCATGGCCATGAGCACATGGGAAGGATCCAGAGAGCCCGAAGTACAGGCAGAGCCGGAAGAGGCACAAATACCGTCCCGGTCCAAAAGCAACAAGATGGATTCACCCTCCACTGCATCAAACCCGATGGACAAGGTATTTGGCAATCGATCGTCTTGCACACCGTTCACCGAGGTGCAGGAAATTTTCTCCAGCAACTGGGATTGCAGATAATCCCTCAGTTCCCTTACCTGGGTATTCATAATGCCTAAATTTTGTTTGGCTATTTCGCAGGCCTTGCCAAGACCGATGATAAAAGCGGAATTTTCGGTGCCACCCCTGCGGCCGCCTTCCTGGTGCCCCCCAATGAGATAGGGGGTAAATTTAAATCCTTTTTTGACATAGAGAACGCCAATCCCCTTGGGGGCATGGATTTTATGGCCGGAGAAGGAAAGCATGTCCACGCCCACTTTTTTCACGTCAATGTCTATTTTACCCATGGCCTGGACAGCATCGGTATGGAAAAGGATCCCGCGTTCGTTGGCTCGT
Organism: Desulfoconvexum algidum; assembly: GCF_055382125.1. Classification (NCBI taxonomy): domain Bacteria; kingdom Pseudomonadati; phylum Thermodesulfobacteriota; class Desulfobacteria; order Desulfobacterales; family Desulfobacteraceae; genus Desulfoconvexum; species Desulfoconvexum algidum. The sequence goes on from NZ_AP042394.1 coordinate 5,462,997, forward strand.
TGAACCACTTCCTCAATGGGGAAAATAACCCCGGTCTCATTGTTGGCCCACATGAGGGAAATAATAGCGGTATTTTCCGACATGCTCTCGTACAAGAGATCTGTATTCAAACGGCCTTTCTTGTCAACCGGCACAAAGGTAACCGTATACCCTTGTGTCTTCTCAAGATAGGAAAAAAGATTCTTAATGGCCGGATGTTCCACGGCAGAGGTGATGAGATGTTTTTTTTCGGGGAAGGCCTTAATAGCAGCATTGATGGCTGCATTATCACTTTCCGTACCGCAGGAGGTAAACACGATCTCTTCGGGGTCTGCATTGATGAGGTCTGCCACCCGCTGCCGGGCCTGTTTTATCTTTTTGCCAACCATATCTCCAAAGGTGTGCATGGAAGAAGGATTCCCATAAAGTTCACCGAAATAAGGCATCATCTCGTCGATAACCTCTCCTGCAACCTTTGTGGTAGCATTGTTGTCCGTATATATTACTTTCATAGGGAAATTATCCTTTGGCTTTGGCAACGGCGATTACTTCTTCGATCCGTTCCAGACATTGACCGCAACCACCGCCGGCTTTCAAATAATCGGTGACGTCATCCGTGGTTTCAAGGCCGTTGGCCCTCACCGCATCAATGATCTCAAGGTCGGTCACATCAAAACATTCGCAGACGATCTGACCCGGTTTTGCCAGGATCTGAACCCCTCTGAAATTGGCAATGGCTTTTTTAAGGGCCGATTGCCCCATGACCGAACAATGCATTTTTGCCTTGGGCAAGCCGCCCAGATAATCGGAAATATCATCATTGGTAATTTTGGCAGCGTCATCAAGGGTCATCCCCTTGATAATTTCTGTGAGGGCAGAAGAGGAGGCCACTGCACTGGCACAGCCAAAGGTCATAAAGGTGGCTTCAATGATTCTTTCATTTTCATTCACCTTTAAATATAATTTCAATGCATCCCCGCAATTGAGTGAACCGGTTTCTCCGATGGCATTGGCTCCTTCAAGTTCACCCACGTTCCTGGGGTGCAAAAAATGTTCTTTTACTTTATCCGTATAGTCCCACATAATTTTCTCCTTAATCAAAGTTCAACGACACTTATTGTCAGGCCGATGCCTTTTTGTAAAATACTACAGAGTGGTAGATTGTCAACACGGCCCTGTTTTTTTTTGTCACCCGCCCTGAATTTGAAAAGACCAAAGGCATAGCTGATCTTATAAACGAACCGGAACTGACCTGCGAATCGCGATACACCCGGTATCGATATCGGTATCCCAGGTCATGATTTCCACCCCGTTTTCCACGGCATGGTGTAATTTTTGTGCATAAACCGCATCAATCATGGCGGCCGGGGTAAACTCCCGAGCATCCATTCGCTGGATCAGATAAAATATCACGGCTCTATGGCCTTGCCGCTTCAGGTCAACCAGTTCATCCAGATGCTTTTGCCCCCGGGTGGTCACGGCATCGGGGAACATGGCGACCCCCTCTTCCACCAGGGTGCAATTTTTAATCTCCACATAACATTTATTTTCTGCCCCATTTTCCAAGAGCAGGTCCAGCCGTGTATGGTCACTGGTTTTAACTTCCGCTGTCACCCGTGTATATTCTTTTAATTCTGGGATCAGTCCGTTCTCGATGGAGGCTTTAACCAATTTATTGGGCACTTGGGTATTGACACCGATCATGGAATCCTTTGACTGAATCAACTCCCAGGTATATTTTAATTTGCGTTTGGGATTGTCACTTTGGGAAATCCATACAGGATCTCCGGGGGTAGCACATCCTCGCATGGAGCCCGAATTGGCACAATGGGCAATAACAATCTCCCCAGTTTCCAATTCAATATCTGCCAGGAACCGTTTATACCTTTTGACAAGTTTGCCTTGTATCAGGCGTGGCAGTTCATATCCTTTATAGGTCACCTTCAATCTCCTGTCCTTTGTCTGAAAATTTGCCCGACAAATTACCCGGCGAATCGCCTGGCGAATCCGCTGAATTGAGAAACTCCTTCAGCTCATCCATATCAAGGGTTCGTCGAATCCCGAATCGGGTCAGGGAAAAGTCATACTTCACCGGGTCAGCACTCAAAAGCGCCCTGAAACCTGCGGTTATTTCAAGGGCACACATCTTATCCGGGCTTTTGCGCCGGGTAAACCCCAGCATGGTGCCAATTTTATACATATGTGTATCAAGGGGGATGATCAATTGACAAGGAGAGACACTATCCCACCCCCCCGGATCCACGGCATCCTTTCGAACCATCCACCGCAAAAACAAATGGCTTCGCTTACAAGCGCTGGTCTTGCTGGGGTCTGCCAGCAGATGCCCTGTGTATCCTCTTTGATTGAGTCCTTGGTACAGCTGACCGAGACCGGTTAAAACTGTCTTATCCGATCTCCCGGCACCGGCTGAAAAACAATTTTCAAGGGATCCGAATTCCATTATCACCCCTTTGATTCCTTTGAGCAGGTTGGACAAATGGACATCGGTGGCAAACCGGTATTTAAACCCTAAGAACAGGGCATCAATTTTCCCATCCCGGGTGCTGTTCAAAAACTCAAAAGGAGAGGGTCCCATCTTCTCCAGTACCCGGCCCACGGTCTTCATGATCATCTCAACCCGGCCATAGGCAAGGCAGGCAGCCACAATCCCTGCAATTTCCCTGTCCCGGACTTCCTGGTAATCATATAAAAAAAGCAGGGGATCAGGGTCCACATATTTGCGCCGATTATAGTGTTGGTAAACGGCCTCCAATTTTTCCTGAATCGTTAACAATAATTCATTCCTTTGGGTCAAGAAGATCTTTGGTTAAGTAACACACGGGTACCCCTATACCCAAATCAAATAAGCAATAACGGGACCAATGGACCGCTAATTACTGATTACCGAACATTGCAGATTCACGATGTGTTAATATTCCTGTTGGAACTTCCAAAAACAGAATTCTAATCTCCAATTTAGGTTGCTTTTTGGGTTTAATATCCAGCATTGGAAGTCTCACATGGTTTGATAATATTCTATCAAATTCAAATTTTCAGCTCTATATACACTTTAATTTGGAAGAATGGTTTATGATGACGGGGCTGGTTCATATAATGTAAACTAAATATTTAAAATTTGATTGCTTCATTCTGTGCACTCAATGCTTCTGATTCTCCAATTCTTCAAAAGCAATGTTTATAACTGTAATCTCTACATTAATTTTTCCATCAAAAAGGGATTTCCGAAGTAACATGTTTCAAACACTTATCTGTGGTCGTTTTAAATGTTGGATTCCATTTTCCATTGTGTCTCATCTGGCTGTATTGAAACTCGTCATTTCCCAGATATTCAAGCCTGACGAATTTATTTTCAAAAAATTGCCTATGGGCATCTGGTGGGCATTTATATTTGCCCAAGCTCAATCAAATGAACCAATTTTCAATCAAACTACTTACATCATACACATACCCCCCCGATCATTTCACAGCACTTCAAGTAGCTCGTAATACTCCTTGAGAGTATGAATGGATTCCATTGTGGTTTGGAACAAAATCCAACTGAGAACAAGTATTCCTATTGTGAGTCCAATCTTCCATGTCCTTGTCATTTGCGGATGCCACCAAATTAGTGGAAATACCAGAGGCCCTACACAAAAGACTGCGATGATAATAAAGGATTTTCCGAAAGACTATTTGACCTTTTCCATAACAAAACAGGAGTAGTAGTCGTTGGAGGCATTCAGAAATTCACCACAGTGCTTGCAATTTATCGCTTCATCTTGAATTTTTTCTGCGCAGAAGGGACACTTTTCCATTATCTGTTCTCTTGAATAAAGCAATCAATTTTATTATTTTTTTATATTATGAAAAAATAACTGATTAAATAATTCTCAATGGCTATCAAAAAAATATGAGTGTGTAACAATATTAGTAGATAGAAATTCTGAAATGGCTGGATTCCCAGATTAAATTTTATAGGGAAATACAAAATCAAATAAAGCAAGCTCACGATTAACTTTAATTGGGGACTTGAGCTGATTATAGATGCACTTAATTTAAGCCCGATGGTAAACAATTTGAGCCAGTGGGATTTAATCTGGTCCCAGGTGCAATTAAAGTGAGTCGAGATTTGGTGATGCGTGCAGATCAGGCCATTTGTGAAATCAGACCGCTACAGTTAGCCGAAACTATTACTCATGAATTTTCCCCTATTTGAATTACAGACTTCTTGCTGTCTGATGTTTGATGGATAATTTTTACATATTTCTGGCCTTGCTTCATATATACGACAAGAATAACTGCCGTTATTCTCATTTAAGAAAAAACAATATCCGTTTTCTTTAAATTGTAAAAAATATCCTTCATCTGCTTTACCTTTTGAGTTTATAAACGTACCAGAATGTAATCCTGTCAACAATTCTAATGAATTAATTTCATTTTCAGATAATTCTATTAAAGGGTAGTTTTTACAACAGTCAGCACATTTTTTACATAACTCCGTTGATATATTATTCTCCGCAACCATAACGCCCCCCCCACTTCGTAAGGATCGGTTCGGCTATTATTCAACTATTTCTAAAATAGCCCGTTTTTTTTCTTTTGCAGATGCACACGATAAAATAGTTCGCATGGCCTGGGCTGTTCTGCCTTTTTTACCAATCACTTTCCCAAGGTCTTCTTTTACAACCTGTAGCTCCAGAACAAGGGTCTGCTGAGTCGTGATTTCCTGAACAATAACCTGGTCCGGATTATCAACCAAAGCTCGGGCAATGTACTGAATCAACTCTTTCATAACCTGTTCTCCTTTTTGTCTGTACGATGATAGAAGAAAATACAATATGAATTTCTACAAGTATTGCGATTATCATTTAAACCCTGGGAAAATGGGTCCAGAAAGACTGATCCTCCCCCAGTTTTGTGGACACTTAGTTAAGTCTCTGTAATGCATATTAAGGAGACGAAAACATAAAACATATTTGAAATTAAGGTCAATTTAGATAAAAATCATAATAGTATAGATTGTGGTATTAGGCAAATTTATTTCAGAAATAAAATTAAGCGATATGGGATGTGGCACAATCAAATTTTCCAAAATCCCATTACGTTAAATTGAAGATAAAAATAATTTTTGTTCAGATCCCGGGAAGGGATTTTTTAAAATCCGCTAAAATGTGATCTATATATTGGTTAGTTGAATGCCGAGTTGAGAAGCGACTGTTTGGTCGCCTGTTCAAACTCGATGGTTCTTCGCCCTGCGGTACGCATTATCCTCAACTCGGCATTCATTGCGCCGCAGGCACATTGAACCCGTTATTGTACAGATCAGGATATCATATAATTTGGAATGTTATCCGACCTAATAAATTAAAAAATATGACCTGCAATTGCATATCAATATCTCTGATAACCTGTAAAGAAATTTCAATAAATCAACTTGTGTAAAAATATAATTTATTGTGATGGAATATGCCAAAATAACCTATATTGGAGACTATTTGAATGAAAAAACAGGCTTTTATTAAACAAGGAAATTAAGTGATCCCATTCTGATGTGGTGTGGTGTGGACTATTATTAAATAGTCCGGTTTTTTTTAAACTGTAGCCAAGTGCAACATCTTGCGGTTGGTGGGAATTTCATCCATCAAACAGAGATTCACCCTGATAATATAAAAAATTGGGAGCTTAATTACAGTTATGACTATTCGTGGATAGAATAATCCACTCCTCTTGTTTGAGCTCTATTTTTAAACCATTCATTTTCATCGACAGGTGGCACAACACAAGCTTTTTCATCCTTTCGTTTGAGAACGATGGCTTCTTCAGGGCAGGTACTGATACAAAGGCCACACCCAATACATTTATCTTTTATGATGCTGTAGGTTTCTTCATTCTCTTCAATGGCGTTAACTTGGCATCGTTCATCAGCACATATTCCGCAACCATTGCATAAATTTTTATCAATCGCTGCATAAAAATGTGAATTAACCTTCTGAAAAACCAAGCTCATTAACAGATCTCAGCACTCCACAGCAACAACCACAGCAATTGCAAATATAAAATTGACCGCCTTGAACATTACTGGTTAAGTGAACGAGACCAGCCTCTTCAGATTTTTCAAGAATTTTATATGCTTCATCTTTTGAAATCACCCTTCCCCCCCAAGGGTGGTCCCCTTCAAAAACACCTGGTACAGGTGCAATCCCCATAAAGACTTCAAGTGGTTTGTCACAAGGCTTTTCTGTAAGTCCCTTTTCTTTTTTACAGATACACTCGTTCACAGCAAAGGAATGGCCATTTTCAATAATTGTTGAGACCTGCTCATAGGGAAGAGTTGCTTGCGTGTTCTCAATTTCCTTTTCAATGGGGATAACTTGCATAAGGTGTGGTTTATGCTTAAAAAACTCTTTACCAAAAAAAGGATAATATTCCTTACATAACTCAGCTAACTCTTTATCCATAAATTTCACTTGGAATTCATATATGCCAAATGCCCACGGCATCATTTTGAAAACTTTCACCTCTCCAAAATCAACTCCAAACAATTGGCCCTTACGCCACATGGTTTCAAGTTGTTCTGCCAAACCATCAATGGGTCTACCGGTCCTTTCTGATACCTGTTCTGGTGTTTCAAATGTCAGACACCAGGATGACACGAATCAAGGATAATTATCCCTGTTAGAAGTATTCAGCCGCCAAAATTGTTATGGATACCAAAATAATACATCACCGGAAATCTGGATTCAAATTGATGCCAAACAAGCAAGTATTCGTAACATTTTTAGATCACTTAAGATTGTGTTTTGATTTTAAAATCTAAAAGTTCAAAGAAAAATTCATATTATTAAACAAGTTGAATAAATAATCTGATGATGCTAAAGAATTTTAGTCTAAAAGCAATTACTTTTAAAGCGAATTCATGCAGTTAAGAAATTGAGGCAATGTTGGAAATGTCATATAAAGTAAACAAGCTAACCAAAAAAAACATTCCCGTGATAGAAGAACAGAGTCGTGCACTTATGCAGGCAGTGCCTGATCTTGTTTTCCTCCTGGGACTTGACGGAAGTTATATCGATATTTTTTCTGCTGCGGAAGAGGACCTTTTTCTGCCCCGTGAGGATCTAATTGGAAGAACAGTTATGGACGTTCTCCCCCCACCTATTGGTAAAGACTGCATGACTGCAATGTCAAAATTAACATCTCCAAGTGATGTTAATTCTTTTAGTTACGAACTCTTAATCGATGGAAAATCTCGCTGGTTTGAAGGGAGGGTAACACTTTGCGGAAAAGATACCGTAATTGTTCTTGTGAGAGACTTCACAGACCAGCGTGTTGCAGAAAATGAACTACGCAATGCCAATAAGGCATTGCACTTACGTGCTCGGCAGTTTAAGAGAATGGAACAGACACTGACTCAGGTAGAACAGCGTGAACGAAGGCGTATGGCCAGCATGTTGCATGACAATTTACAACAACTACTTGCAGGCGCAAAGTTTACTTTTTCTATAGTTGAAGAGAATATTACGGATGAGGAGAACAAAAAATATGCCAAAAAGGGCATTGAAATTGTGAGCGAAGCGATTGATCAAGCCCGAATGCTGACAATGGATTTGTGTCCGCCAATTTTGTATGAAGGCACTTTGAAACAATCTTTGAACTGGATTAAAAATCATGTTGCTCGCCTTCATGGCCTGGTAGTCCATTTTTCAATTGGAGCAGAGGATTTGACCGAATTTCCCGAATCAGAAAGGTTAACTATTTTTAACGCAATACAGGAATTGCTTCTCAATGTTGTCAAGCATTCAGGCGTCAAACGTGCACGGATCATTGTTTCAAAAAAACCTCATGGCCGAATTGAAGTAACGGTATGCGACAAGGGTAAAGGTTTCGACCCGGTTGATATTGCTGAAACAGAATATGAGACAGGTGGGTTTGGTCTGTTTATGTTAAAGGAACGATTAAGTTGGATAGGAGGACATGTTAATATTGATAGTCGCCCTGGTGATGGATGTACTGTCACTTTAAATTTACCTTTCGATGAAAAAAAAAGCAGACCGGCAGTCCGGAAAAACTCATCGCCTATAAAAAGCTCTAATGCAAAACGAAAAATCCCAAATAAATCAATCAATGTGAAAAAAAAGGAAAAAGTCTGTATTCTTGTGGCAGATGATCATGCTGTCTTGCGTGAAGGGCTTGTTCGAATATTACAACAAGAGTCTTCTTTTCATGTTGTGGGTGAAGCACCGGACGGAGAGACCGCTATAAAAATGGTAGCCCAATTAAAACCAGACGTAGTATTGATGGATGTTATGATGCCAGGTATGGGTGGGGTTCAAGCCACACGGATTATCTGCCAACATAACCCCGGCATAAAAGTCATTGCACTTTCAATGTATGAAGAAAAGGAACAAGGTTCTGAAATGACTGCTGCTGGTGCCATCGATTATGTCACTAAAAATAATGCAAGCGATAAAATCGTCAAGGTAATCCGCTCTTGCTGCGGTCTGGAATTACCCTTAGCTTAAGACTATTGAATAATTGATGACAATAAAGAATAATTATCCAGGAAGAGCATTCAAAGTCCTGAATTCTTCAGGATACCCAAAATATTCGAAACGATATCCAATCAGTTTTATCTCCAATTATTTTTATCTGTTATCCGGTCATAAAGTCTGATAATCAAAGGTAGCATTCAAATCTCTCATTATTAAATGTCAGGAAATGCGCTATATGGATTTGATATTACAAATTTGGGGAGGTTCTTTTTATCTGATAAATAAAATTTGCTTTGCTCTATCTGAAGGTAAACAAAACCATCATAGGAAGAAAAATCTAAAGCTTTTTGGCTGGTTTATTTATATTTTAGGAATTCCTGCTTGGGTTACAATTCTTATTATTAAACACGATTGGATTGCTGCATCAATTGAGGCAGGAGGTTTCCCTGCAATGCTTTTTGGATTGTATAATGTCTACACGGAACATAAAAAACCAAATAAGTCCTTTGATCGTATAACCTCGTTTCTCACCTATGGCGCTATACTACTTGGAACTGGGTACAGTTTATATGATTATGGTGGAATCGTTTCAGTATCTCAATTATTAGAGTTTGGTGTGATGCTTGGATTTTTACTTGGGACTTACCTTTTAGCAAAAAACAATATGAATGGTTGGTTATTTTTTATGCTCATGAATGGAAGCATGGGGACATTAATGCTAATTCAGAACAAACCAATTTTAGCGTTTCAGCAAGGTATGTCATTTTGTTTTGTTGTGTATGGGTTTATCGTTGCGAGTAAGTGATCCTCCCTCGATATTTTGGACACTCAGTTAAGCCACTTTTTGATCTGTTGGAATACGAGGATTTTTTTATACCAGCAACTTTTCGCTTGACCGTCAAAAGGATAGTTGGGTATATGTGTAAGATTTTCAACAACCCTATAATTCATGGAATAACATAGTGGGCTTACAGACATTTATCAACTTTTATTTAAAGCTTTTTTTTATTCATACCCCATTCTTTGTGCTTTCTGCATTTCTCTCCCTTACCCGAGAGTTTCAAGATTTGGAAAAAAAGCAGATCGCCATCAAGGTGACTATTGCGGTGATGATCAGTTCGTTTGTGATCTATCTATTTGGAAAATATATTTTTGACTTGTTCGGAATCACGTTAAATGCTTTCAGGATTGGGGCTGGCACCATTTTATTTCTTTCTGCTTTATCCATGATATCAGGCAACAATGACACGGCAAGTCAGGGTAATTGACCGAAATATTGCAGTCGTCCCCCTGGCATTGCCTATCACTGTAGGCCCGGGTGTCATCGGTGTGCTTCTTGTCACTGGAGCCGAAGCTGGCTCTTACATGGAAAAACTCATCATCGGCTCAGCTCTCTTTCTTGCCGTTGTAACCGTAGGATTAATCCTTTACCTTTCAACCGGTGTGAAGCGTTTGATCGGCGAGCAGGGCTTGATGATCCTTCCAAAAATTACCGGACTTTTTGTCTCAGCTATTGCCGCCCAAATCATTTTTCCCGGGATTCAAAATTTTCTAAAGCCAAGCTGAACAAACGGAGTTGAACTTTTTGCAATCTCATGGAAAATGAATATGGGTTGGTTTTACTGACAGTTCTGTCCATTATTTCAGACGATTTCATGAACCCAAAACCCGTCTCAAAGATCTCGCAAACGGGAAAAAAGAACCAACAATCAAATGAAAAATTTTTATTAGGCACCAGTTAAGTATTATTATCCTATCTTAAAGGTTGCTGAATTTCATTATTATTAAGAATACCAAATATAGTCTCAAGTATTTTAGAATAAAAGAATCAGATCTTTTAGACCACTATGTCATAAATTCAAAATTATACTATATGAGCTATGTTCACTGTAATAAGCCATTCTTTTGTATTATTTTTTATATAAGCAACCGTATCCAATGTGGAATGACAGCCGATTTCCTAACCTATTATTTTTGACATTTTTAGATTTTCATGTATCTTGTGATTATGGATGATCCGAATTTTGAAGAATTAAAACAGATTATACACGAACATTGTGAGGAAACAGGCCTTGGCTATAATGACTTCATTGTTATCTTTGGGCCTCAAATAGAAAGCCCTGAAACGTTCGATATATTCTTTGAGAATCCATTTAATTCTATTTCTAAAATGGCACAAAAAATGCGGGTTGAGCTTCTGATTGATATATTGACTACTTGATACCATATCCATAATTATTCTTACCACTTCACCTTCACCAAATATAATTTTTGTAACGTCATCAAAAAACAGGGGGCAAATTGGGCAATATGCCCTGAACCCAAAAATATTAAAGGACAATAAACAAACCGTCCTTTGTTTCTCTACCTTACTCTCTCTCTTCAAATGAAACATATTATTTGAGATCTGCTTGCCAGTAAAGCCAGTGAGTTGCTGTAAATCTTTGGTGTTAATACCGTCTTTGTTCTTTTTTATAGTCTTTAGAATAGTACTTTTCACTGATTTCTGTGGCTTGGGCTTGGTGCGTTTTTTGGGTTTCGGGTGCTTTGAAGTATTAGTTTTAACTCCTGACTCTGGGTTAACATTTATGTTGGGTTCAAGGTCAGACTCGGTATTAACCTCAACTTTTTTACCAAACATACCCATCAAGTCATTAATTTGATCTGAAAGCTTCTTAAAGGGTGTCTGGAACAATTCGGCTGATTCTTTTTCTAATTCAATGGTAATGGCTATTTTCATGTCTCTTCCTTATACCCAACCCCAACTGTTCCCAGAAAAAAAGAAATTGTTTCCGAAACAAGGAATAATTGGACTTTAAAAATCGGACCGGAGTTTGTCCAGAGGTCGGAGGGGATTGCGGACGTATCATTGATTGCAATTGCGTACAGGTTCTTAATGCAGTCGAGGTAGGATGTCACCGGTACGGCTTACCGAAAATTGTGAGGGAGATTAATTTCTCTTGACATGATTTTATCCAAAGCCGTAATATTAGGGTTTAATATAAAGGCTTAATTTTAATATATCTTTTGAGGAGTTCATAAAGAATGCTACAGGACAAAAAAATAGGATTCATCGGATGCGGAAATATGGGGGAAGCATTGGTTAGCGGCTTGGTTCTTTCCAAAGCAACAAAATCTGAAAACATTATCTGCTCTGATGTCTCAACCGATCTGCTGGAAGAGGTCCGGCAAAAATACAAAATATTGACCACCACCGACAACATGGAAGTGGTTAAACGCTCAGACATTATCATCTATGCCACCAAACCCCAGATCATCGGATCTGTTCTCAAACAAACAGCCCCTGGCCTGGACAAATCCAAATTGATCATTTCCATTGCAGCAGGCGTCCCCCTGGCGGCTATTGCCGCAGGCCTCGGCAAGGAACTTCGCCTGATCCGAACCATGCCCAATATCTGCGCCTTTGTCAAAGAAAGTGCCACCGCCATTGCTGCGGGAGAATTTGTCCACAAAGGAGACGTGGAACTGGCCCGGGCTATCTTTGATTCGGTCGGGGAGACGGTTTTTATCCAGGAAAATGTGCTCATGGATGCCTTCACAGGATTGAGCGGCAGTGGGCCAGCCTATATTTTCATCATTGTGGATGCCCTGGCAGATGCCGGGGTAAAAATGGGACTTTCCAGAAAAGATTCCCTGTTTTTATCCACCCAGACCGTTCTGGGATCGGCCAAGCTGCTTCTGGAGTCAAAGGAACACCCGGGACAACTTAAAGACCGGGTGGCCTCCCCCGGCGGAACCGCCATCGCCGGCATTCACACCTTGGAACAAGGAGGGTTGAGAACCACCCTGATGAATGCCGTGGAATCTGCTGCCAAACGGTCAAAGGAACTGGGTGACCTGATGGTCAAGGATTTTATCGAGAACAATAAAAACAACGGCCAGGACTAAAATTTTTTAATCAAAACAGCACCGGGGTCAAAATTCTGGTTACGAATTCTGACCCCGGTGCCTGGCAAGAAATTAAAAATAGGCTGTTATATTTACGATCTTTTCGAACTTAAACTTCAAGTTCCTTTTTAAGCCAATCTCGAACATTTCCTTCTACGGCATAGACGCCTTTGTATTTACCGATTCCCTGGAGAAATTCTACTTCAAGGTTTTTGGGAAGTTTGAAATTGCCCAACTCCTCGGAGTCAAACCCGCGTCTCCGGACCAGGGTAAGAATAGGGGGCCGTTTCCAGGTATTGATCACAAAATAGACCGTCTCATTGTCATTGTCCCGGGAATTATAATACTTCTGGGATCTAAGGGGGCCCCATTCCAGGTGAAGTGCAATGGCTTCCTCCGGTGTCATATCCCAGTCAACGGAATATAAAAGATTCCAATCTTTTTTTATTTCATGAAGATTCATACTTCCTCCATTTTTTTGGTTTTGTTGAACAATTAACGCCTTCATCTAATAATAGGCATAGTGTACATATTATACAGCAATTTTTGTGCCGAAACCAAATAATTAAATTTTATGTTTTAATATCAAGATCTTAAGCTTAGATATTCTAACAGGACAAAGGAGGAAGTTAAGCAGATGAGACAGGATTGATACACCCCCAAAGAAACACTTGTGTCTCGATGGGGGTGTCTATTCGATTAATAATTTTCACACAATAACTCAAAATAACCCGTGGGCTTCACACAGGCCGGACATTTATCCGGCGCATCCTTTCCCGTGTGAATATATCCGCAACTCAGACAACGCCAGGTTGTTTCCTCTTCCCGGCAAAAACATCTGTCCGATGCAATATTCTCCGCCAGATGCAAATATAATTTTTCATGGTGCTGTTCAGATACAATAATGGCATGAAAGGTATCCACTGCCCGTTGATATCCTTCATCCTGGGCTGTTTTTGCAAACTTGGTATACATGTCAAAACTGACATAGTGCTCAAGTGCTGCTGCCGACAACAGATTAGCATGGGTGTCTTCTATGACCCCCGTGGGAAAAGACCAGTTAATGGGCAGTTCTCCCCCGTTAAAAAACTTAAAAAACCGCAGGGCATGTTCAAATTCCTGGTCCGCGGTTTCATTAAATATTTTTGCAATCTGGATAAACCCTTCTTCCCTGGCCTTGTTGGCAAAAAAATCATACCGTGTTCTGGCCTGGGCCTCTGCTGCAAATGAGGTATGAAGGTTTATGGCTGTCTGACTATCTCTGAATTTACCCATGGGTGACCTCTTTTATGCTTCTTATTTACTCGTTTTATTTATTCTAAAAATCTACTCTTCGATGGTAATGGCATCTGCGCCGCATTCAGCAGCTGCCTGACGGACAAGCGCCTTCAGGTGTTCTGGAATGGGATCAATCTGAATGGTGGAAACAAGCTTATCTTCGTCATATTTGAACACTTCGGGACAAAGATCGTTACAATTTCTATCACCCATGCACTGTTTGCTAATGGTTACTTTCATCTGAATTTTTCTCCTTTACGTGATTAATAAAAACTTTTTAGTTGCGCATCCAAAGGTGGAATTTTTCCGCCCATGCCAACACTCGTTTCGGGGCATGTTGCTTTTTCCACAGCCCTGCTGCATATTTGTTTGCCTCTGCCATGGTGGGATAGATATGAATCGTTCCCAATATCTTATTTAGCCCAATACCATGTTTCATTGCAAGCACAAACTCAGCAATAATTTCTGCGCCATGGTGCCCCACAATGGTCACCCCGAGAATTTTATCCTTACCCGGGACGGTCAGTACTTTTACAAACCCATGGGATTGAGACTCTGCCATTGCACGGTCAAGGTCCTCTATCCCATAGTTCACCATTTCATAATCGATCCCCGCAGCCGTTGCCTCCTGCTCGTTGATCCCCACCCGGGCAACTTCAGGATCGGTATAGGTGGCCCAGGGGATCACTGAATAATCTACTTTAAATTTTTTAACACTTCCAAACAGGGCATTTACGGCGGCATACCAGGATTCATGGGCAGCCGTGTGGGTAAACTGGTATCGGCCATGGACATCCCCGCAGCAAAAAATATTGGGGTAATTGGTTTGTAAAAAACCATTTGTTTCAATGTTCCTCCCTGGGCCCAGGGTCACGCCAAGGGCCTCCAGACCAAACCCGCTCACATTGGGCGTCCGCCCCAGGGCCACCAGGATCTGGTCAAAGGGGATTAACACCTCCCTGTTTTGCTCTTGATTCTTATCTTGGTTCCCCGGTTCCCTGTTTGGGATATCGCAAACAAGGTATTTTTCCTCTCCATTGACCCGTATCTCCCTGGCCCCGTGCTCAAGACGCAGATCCATCCCCTCGGCACGAAATCTTTCCATAACAACCTTGGCCGCATCCGGATCTTCTTTTTTCATAATCCGTTCGCCCCGGTGAACCAGGGTCACCTTAGATCCCAACCGTACAAAGGCCTGGGCCAATTCACACCCGATGGGACCTCCGCCCAAAACCACCAGGCGTTTTGGAAGGGTACGGATATCCCAGATGGTGTCCGAGGTCAGGTAGGAAACCGTTTCAATCCCTTTCAATTGAGGAATCATGGGGCGGGCTCCCGTGGCCACAATAATATTTTTAGTGGTGAGCACCTGATCCCCATCCACACCCGTAACCTGGACCTCATAGGGAGATAAAATTGTCGCCCTGCCCTTGATACAGGCGACACCAAGACGGGTATACCTTTCCACAGAGTCATGGGGCGCCACCTTTTTCACAATGGAGTGGACCCGATCCATCACCCTTGCAAAATCAAATGAAATCTTGGCATTATCTAGTCCAAAGTCCCTGGCCCGGGCCGCCTGGGACAAAATCTTGCTGCTGGCAATCAGGGCCTTACTGGGGACACAGCCTGTGTTCAGACAATCGCCCCCCATCTTATGTTCTTCGATCAGCGCAACCTTGGCCTTCACCGCAGATGCGATATAAGAGGAGACAAGGCCTGCGGCACCTGCCCCGATCACCACCAGATTGTAATCAAAGCGTTGGGGTTTTGAAAACCCTGCATAGATTTTTTTTGTTTTTACCCAGCCCATTATTTTTTTGACAATAAGGGGAAAAAGACCCAGCAAGACAAAGGCAAATAAAACATTGGGAGATAAAATCCCCCCCAAAGTGTCAATCTTTGCCAACTGGGTACCGGCATTAATATAGACAACAGTGCCCGGCAACATACCCATCTGGGAAACCAGGTAAAACCGGACCGTGGAAATAGGGGTCAGCCCCATGACCAGATTAATGATAAAAAAAGGAAAAACCGGCACAAGCCTCAGGGTAAACAGGTAGCTCCCCCCTTCTCGCTTGATTCCCTCATTAACGGCATTAATTTTAGCTGAAAATTTACCCTGGACCCAGTCTCTGAACATATACCGGGAAAATAAAAATGCGAACGTCGCGCCAATGGTGCTGGCAAAGGAAACAATCACCACACCGACAAAAAGCCCGAACACGGCACCGCCGGCAAGGGTCAAAACCATTGCACCGGGCAGGGACAGGGCCGTCATGAGAATATAAATCACCATATAAATCCCAATGGCCAATCCCCTATTCCCGTGGTAATAATCGCGAAACAGATCCAGCTCATTTTTAAGGGTTGCCAGGGAAAAATACCGATCCAGATCAAACATAAAAAAAAGCCCGACCAGAATCAGTATTCCAACCCCAAGTATGAGTTTGGCCATAGGACTATTTTTCATTATTGGGTTCCTTTTCCCTGGGCAGACACCTGCGTGTCATAAACATTTGGTGCGTCATAAACATCGGGATGCTTAAATTTTCTCAATGGCCTGGAATCGCCTGATAAATTTTTGATCAATATAATCCTTGATCATGAAGGCCAGCCTGCCGCCAAATACAAATTTATTTTTCCGCAGAATCCCTGTTCGCCCGCCCAGATTAAAAATCAAAAGATAATCCGGCCCGGGATCAAAGGGCTCAAGCTGTTTTCCATCCAGACTTGCCATAAGATTATGGAGCAGCACAGGATTTTGCCGAACCGCATAAACCCCCACCTTGTCCAGGGGCTGGTTTTCAAAATAGATACAATCCCCGCCACCAAAAATTTCAGGGTATGCCACACTCTGGAGGTATTGATTGACCCGAAGGCCCTTATCCGGGCCCATGGGCAGACCAGACGCCTCAAAAAGGGCAGAGGGCTTTACCCCCAGGGCCATGAAGACAAAATCCGTATCAAAGGTATCACCGGTTTCCAGGGTAATTTTGTCCTCGCCCACGGTTTTCACATATCCAGCTTCTATAATCTCAATATCTCTTCGTCGAAAAACAGAAAAAATCCGCTGCCGAATGGCTTCGGGAAACCGTGCCATAAATTTTTTCCCGGCAAAAATCCGAATTTTTGGCAGATACCCCTTTGCCTGCCGGGCCAGCTGCCAGACGTTGCCAGCCACCTCCGCCGATGAAGGACCGCCCCCCACCACACTGATGGTGCACGCCTTTTCCCTAAACATCAATTTGAGTCGTTCAGATGCTTCCATGAGCCGTTCAATGGGTTTAACCGGATAAATGGTCTCCGAGTCTTCAAGAGCTGATCCCATGGGCACATAGCTGCCAGCATTAAAGGAAAGCACATCATAGTCAAACTGATTGCCGGCCTGGGTGAAGACCAATTTTTTATCCGGATCAATGCGGGTCACCCGGTCCTTTATAAAGCCCCCCCCCTGCTGTGTCACCACCTGCTTTGTGGCAAATCGGATCTCTTCCGGAGTATAAGTATTGCCCAGCATTCCCGGCCCCATACCCGAATAATAATGGTGAACGGCCGGGGCAATCACGGTGACCTTGTACCCTCGTTCAACAAATCGACTGATATTTTCCAGGGTGACCATGTGGGCATGCCCCCCCCCGACAAGTACAAGATGTTTTCTCAAACTACAATCTCCCCATAAAATACAGTTTTAAAGTTCATCCATCAATTTTCCAAGGCTTGCCAAATGACTTTTTTCCTCATCGGCAATTTTATGGATGATATCCCGGGCTTGGGGCTGGGTCAAGCTCACCCCCACCCGCTGGTAAAGGTCCAGAGCCTGGGCTTCAATGGACATGGCAAGGGATATCACCTCTATTTCAGACCCCAGATCCGGATCAAAAAGTTCAAGGTACTGGTCTGTGGTCAGCCCCCCTTCCATGGCCTTTTTTGTCACCATGGCTTCAAATTCTTCCTGGGTAACCTGATCCTGTCCTAACCCGTTAAAAGCGTTTAAGAGGGAAAGCTGATGTTTGACCTCAATTTTCGATAATTTTGAAAACAAGGACTTCACCCGGCTGTTTTCTGCTTTTCCTTCCATGGAAACATAGAATTCCTGGAGACCCTGCTCAAGGGAATAGGCCACCTTAAGGATATCTTCGGCAGATTCTTTGCCTGAAAACAGGTCCATTCCGAGACCCTGGGCACCCACGGCAGTTTTGGCCTGCCAGGCTTTGATACCGCCGGAGACATTGTACACCTGTTTAAACCCTTTACCCGACAGCATCTGGGCAGCGACACGGCTGCGCCCGCCAACGGCTCAATAAACAAGGACTGGTTTTTGCGGGTCAATTTCTCCAAGCCGATTGGACAACTCGGGCAAGGGGATGAGAGTGGCCCCGGGAATATGGCTTTGTTTATATTCATTTGGCTGACGCACATCCAGGATAATAATCTCATCTGACCGTGCACTGGCAATCATCTCCTGGGTTTCCTTAAAATCAATGGACTGTGCCGGGGTCAAAAACTGCAACCATTTCATGGCAGTCTCCTTTTTATTCAAATTCTGGACACCCTAACCAAGACATTTGAACGCCTTGATGGTGGCACCGCAAATCGGACATCTCCAGTCTTCAGGCAGATCTTCAAATTGAACCCCTTTTTTAATTTTGCCCTTTCTGTCCCCCCGGTCCGGATCATAGATAAAGCCACAATTGGTTGTTTGACACTGATACATCTCTTTTGGTTCAGCCATTTTTTCTCATTACTCCATTCAATAATTATCAATCTGGTTTTTATAATCCATCCCGAATAAATCCGGGAGACACAAGTGTCTGAATCCTGTATCCTAAAATTGTTTCATCAGGATTCAGGCTTCCCGCCAGCCTCTGTCACATCGGCGTCCATGATCATCATACATTCATGGCATTCCAAGTGAATATTGGGGACATCGCCATATTTTTCTTTCAGTTCTTCTTCGGACATCTCTGCTTCTCCACCGCAGCCACACTGGGGACAGGAGGTTTTAATTCTATATTTTTTTTTGCCCATGATTTTCTCCTTTGCTTATTCTTTTCCGGTTATCCTCGGATCATTTGGCTTGCCGGCACAATCCGGCGTGTAACAGGAGTTGTCCACGAAAGAACACTCTTTTTTACAGGAGGGACATTTTTCCGGTGGTGTGTCGGCCTCCAGGTTGTAACCGCATTTGTCACATATCCAACTTGCCATGATTTGTCTCCTTCTTATGGGTTAGTTTAAAGAATTCCATCTCACATAAGGGATATAATAAGGCGCTATAACTGCAAGAAAATCGCTTTTATCACCATAGCATAAATCCAAAATCAGGCAAACCCAATTACTTTCCCCCCCAAATTATCCCCCGGATGCATGCCGCAATGACCGCAACCGGGGAATATTTATTCACAAAACCGTAGATGTTATTTTTGAGACAATTTTGTCTTTAAGAACATCCACCCCTAAAATTTATCGCACAACGCCTTGCCATATTGTTGACAGGCCTTGGTCCCTTCATCTGTTCCCATCATCGCCTCTGTCAAATTTAAGGGGCCAAGTTCTGTCACATCCATTTTAAATACATGCTGCATGGTGTCAAAAATCATGGGGGCGGCTTCGCCGCTATGGGTATGTGATCCAAAAGCCCCGCCCATTTTTCCGGTTAAATTTGCGTTTGCGGCTAAAAAAAGAAATTGTTTCATTCCACCGGTCATGTCTTTATGGTAGGTGGGACACCCAAAAAAATAACCGTCATATCCGGACAGATCTGTCTCTTTTTTTATCGATGAGATTTTGACTACTTTGGTTTCATTTCCAGCCATCCTGACACCCTCAGCCAAATAATTCGCCATTTTATCAGTGGTTCCGGCTCTACTCGTGTACGCAATCAATACTTTTTTCATCTTTCCCTCTCTTAATATTTAGGTTAAAAGATTATCTCCGGTGGAACTTATAAACGCCTGAGATTTATTACAGCATAAAGCATGCCACGCCCCTTTCGACCTGGGCATATTTACCAGATCAACACTTATTTTTCAATCAAGAATCCCGCCCAGGAGGAAAGACAGAATGGCGGGCGATATCCGTTATGGCGACCACTGCAGGGTGCTTGAGTATCCGCTCCACAGAAATGGCGTAGAACCGCTCCTTGATAATGTCGCATCTTCCAATGATTTCCACCTGGTACTGGGTTTTTACCTCGGATTCAATGATGGTCGGTGCCACAAACACGCCGTCCCCCGCTTGTCCGAACACTGTTAAAAGCGCGTTGTCCTCAAATTCCGCCACCACCACAGGCTGAATGGAAAGCGTTTCAAACCACTGATCCAGGGCGCATCTGAGCATGGTCATGGCCATGGGCATAACCATGGGAGTGTTGTCCAGAGAGGCGGGGAAATTTTTTGACAGGTGCTTTGCAAGCCCTTTCACGGCAAAAAAAGTGATCCCGCATTCCCCCAGGAAATGATTGTAGGCCTTGATGCTGAGGCCGGACCGAATGGGACCGTCGGCCAGGACCAGGTCCAGATTGTGCAATGCCAGCTCTGCTAAAAGGTCCTTCTCCTTTCCTTCGTGACAGACAAGACGCACTTTTCTGTCCAGGCAAAGGGCGGGTTCCAAGAGCTTTCTGGCCATAAGTTTGGGGACCACGTCCACTATACCCACCTTGAGGGAAAGGGGGCCGACCACCGGGCGGTTGTGAATCTGATCCATCAATTCCCGGCCCAGGGGAAATATTTTATCGGCATATTGGAATACCAGCTTCCCCAGATCAGTTGCCTCCAGAGTGCGTCCCTGACGGTTAAACAATTTGCCTCCGAGGGCCTCTTCAAGTTTGCCCAACTGCGCACTCACCGTCGACTGGGCAAGACTCAGCCTGCTGCAGGCAACGGTAATGCTTCCCTCCCGCATTACGGTCCAGAAATAGAAAAGATGATGATAATTAAGCCATTCCATGGTTCTATATTCGCTTTTTCCGAAGGGTCTTAGCTATATTATCTATTTGACCGAAATATTTCATAGGGCTATTATGTGCCTCCTTCTATTCGGTGTTGAGCAGGTTAACCAGGAAAAGCTTACCATAAAAACCGTCAGACAATCCAGGTTTTTAATGGAAATGAGGTTAATTTGAACAATAAGCCGTGTCAGCAGGAGATGAGGGCACAACCTGCCAATATGGCTGTTAAGTTATTATCACAGAAAAAAGGACGATTGATTATACAATGAATACAATAAAAAAATTATCGATTACAGCAGGACTTCTGCTTCTGCCGACAGTTGTTGCTGCCCAGACAGGGGCAGCCGCCACTGTTGCCGACCTCACCTCCACCCTCTATGGGTATCTTGGGGTGATTATATTTATTGGGGCCTATGCCCTGGTTCCCATGGAAAACACGATCCACCTGAGAAAAAGTAAACCGGTTCTGTTTGCAGCAGGGGCGATATGGATATTGGTCTCCCTTGCCTATGCCGGCATGGGAGATTTTCACACGGCCCATGATGCCATCAAGGCAAGTCTTTTAGAGTATGCCGAACTCTTCTTGTTTTTGCTGGTGGCCATGACCTATATCAATGCCATGGAGGAAAGAAATGTATTTCAGCGCCTTCGGGCTTTTCTGGTTTCCAGGGGATTTTCTCTCCGGATGATCTTCTGGATTACGGGGGTCCTGGCTTTTATCATCTCTCCTGTGGCAGACAATCTCACCACTGCGCTTCTCATGGGTGCCGTGGCCATGGCTGTGGGGGGAAAGAACAAAACCTTTATCAGCCTTGCCTGTATCAACATCGTTGTCGCCGCCAATGCCGGCGGCGCCTTTTCCCCCTTTGGCGACATCACCACCCTCATGGTCTGGCAGAAGGGAAAAATCGCCTTTTCCGGATTTTTTGCCATTTTTATTCCGGCGGTGGTGAACTGGCTCATTCCTGCTGTGATCATGAGCTTTTTTGTGGACAAAGATGTCCCCGAGGCCCTGGACGAAACGGTCACTATGAAATACGGGGCCTGGTTCATCATGGCACTCTTCCTTGCCACCATTGCGACGGCCATCAGCTTTCACAACTTTCTCCATCTTCCCCCGGCCGCCGGCATGATGTTCGGCCTGAGTTATCTGGGTCTCTTCTCCTATCACATCAAGCGCCACGAAAACCGGATAAACAAATACGATACCATTCTGGGGGTCAGGGACCGGGACTGCAACGACCAGGGAGAGTTCTCTGCCTTTGATATTATGAAAAAAATTTCAAGGGCCGAGTGGGATACGCTTCTCTTCTTCTACGGTGTTATCCTCTGCGTTGGCGGGCTTGCCCAGTTCGGCTACCTGTCACTTGTATCCAAATTCATGTACGCCGATCTCGGCGCCACCTGGGCCAACTGCCTGGTCGGGGTGCTGTCGGCCATCGTGGACAACATCCCGGTGATGTTTGCCGTCCTCACCATGGACCCGAGCATGTCCCAGGGCCAGTGGCTTCTTGTGACCCTCACCGCTGGTACCGGCGGCAGCATGCTGGCCATTGGGTCTGCCGCTGGTGTCGCCCTCATGGGAACCGCCAGGGGAACCTATACCTTTGGGGCCCACCTTAAATGGACGCCGGTGATCGCCCTGGGATACGCAGCGAGTATCCTCTGCCATCTCATGCTCAACCGTGCTTTGATGTAGCAGCTGTCAACAATACCCCGGGGGATGATTCCTTCCGGGGTGCACTGGCCAAGACCCCGTCACACCCCAACTCACTTGACACGGGATCACTTGACAATGGGATACTTATTTCTAACCCAGTCTGAAATACCATGGCGCAGATTGAAAATCCGGGTAAACCCCTTATCAATTAGAATCTTGGCTGCAACTGTACTGCGATTTCCCGTGGCACAATAGATCAGGATGGGCTCATCGGAAAATCCTGCCAATTCATCCATGCGGGACTGCAGCTGTTGAACCGGTATCAAAACAGAATTTTTAAGGTGCCCCCTTGCAAATTCCCGAGGGGTTCTGACATCCAGAATTATGGGATTGAATGAAGCGATCACTTGTTGGGCCTGTTGTGCTGAAACGGCTTGGTAATGAACCTGATTGTATTCGACAACCTTCAGGGTGCCCACAAGGGAACCAATAAAAAATTCAAACGTCCCTATTTTCTTCATTTTAAAATAAGGGGCTTGTGCAAGATCGGAAACCAAAGAGGCTTCAATGGACAGGGAGGGAATAGAGAAAACCGGGTCCTTCAGATCTCCAATATTAAATTTGATATAATCCCCACGAAAGACAGTCCATTCCGGCGACTCACCTACCCTGTTAACCGACAACACCCTAAAACCGTTGACAAGCTGCCCTGAAGGTTCTGCAAATGACGCAGCCCCTAAGGTATGGCCGAAAAGAACCATCAAAACACCTAGCATGACCCCGGTCATCTTAAATTGTTTTACCATCTTGTCCTCCATAAATTGATCGCGTTTTCAATTGATTTCAGGCGGGCGGCAAAAATCCTGCGGTTTTAAGCCCGGCAAAGGCGTATTGCCGCATGACCTCATAGCTCAATATCGCCACAGTATTGGCCAAATTTAAGGATCTGGTATTCTCAGACATGGGTATTCTCACGCAAAGTTCCTGATTTTCCAACAACAGCTCCTCGGGCAACCCAACGGACTCCTTACCAAAAACCAGGTAGACCTTTTCTTGGTAACAAAACTGATCACACCTGTGACTGGCTTTTTTTGAAATAAATACTTTCTGCCCCCGGGGATTCTTGGCAAGGAACTCTCCATAATCCCTATAATACTTCACATTAAGTTCTTTCCAATAATCCATTCCGGCACGCTTTAAATACTTATCCTCTATGGAAAATCCCAGGGGCTCCACCAAATGCAGCACTGCGCCCATGGCATTACAGGTCCTGCCGATATTTCCGGTATTCTGGGGGATTTCCGGCTCTAACAATACAATATTTAAATTAACCATTCATTCACCTTAATTGAATAAAAAAACATGGATTTCACAGGGTCAAAATTTTCATCTGGCAGCGCTTACAATCAAAGACAAGTTGAAAACGGCCCTTTTTATTTTCAAGGAAAAGGGGGGCATCCCAACCCACAGGGGGTGTTTTTGTTTCCTTGGGGCACGCACCTAAGGCCTGGCGGATACAATGGCGAAGGGTCATCACAACGGTCCCCGGCCCGGGCGGTGACACTTCAAAGGCAGCATCAACCCTGGTGACCCCCCGTTTTCGGTAAAATTGGATTGCTTTTTCATTGGCGACATTGGCCGTAAAATCTACCTGGGTTTCAGGATAGGGTGCCGGCAGAGGTCTTGGGATTGCCGGCGCTTGTTCATAGGCCTCAGACCGTTTGAGGGTCATCCGTTCCAAAAGGGCTCGCCTGATCTGATTCAAATCACGGGTGGGTATAAAATACGGCTTTGAATGGAGCGTAAGCTGCCGAAGATAAAAGATTGAAGCCCCCAGCTTGCCAAACTGTTTATTCAAGGTTGCAAGGGCAGCCGGTTCGTTTTGGGCAAAAATTTTCTCCATATCAAGCCTTACCTCGGCCCGGTTTTCATCTTCATCCTGTCCCTTAAGAACAAACCCTTCCGCGGTTTCGTGAAAGGACAGGTCAAGACCGATTCGTCTTTGGGCAGAATCACCCCCCAGTTTTTTCAAAAAGAGGTGATCGTGGTTTCTATAAATGAGCGCCCCGGGAAAAAGGGGAGATTTTTTAAGATTCAGGCGACCCGAGGGATATATTTTACCCTGGTTTGTTGAATTAACCTGAAATCCCTGGAGGCGCCCCCCTTGGTCCATGTAGCAAAGGCCGTCCCCATTTTGAATGTCATGGGATATTTTCAGGGTTAAATACCGTGTATCGATATGATCCACCTGGCCGATTTTCTCCCCCAGGGATTTGGGCGTGTCAAAGGAATGAATTTTTCCCTTTCGTCCAAAAAGAAAATAATCAGTTTCTCCCCGGTTAAAGGTTTTCAGCGGATCGGGCACAAAGGAAAAGGTAGTCCGCCCCGAAGAAGCTGGGCCATATACAGACCCGACGGTCATCAAAGAATCCAGTTTTTGCCGGTAAAACGCCGTAATATTTTTCACATAGGCAAGATCTTTCAAACGCCCCTCTATTTTAAATGAGGTAATACCGGCAGCAGCCAATCGGCCAAGGTGGTCGGACCGGTTCATATCCTTGAGGGAAAGAAGATGCCGTTCTTGTTCCAATACCCGCTCTTTTTCAACCCCCTGGTCTGCTTGAGATATCAAATTCCAGGGCAGACGGCAGGGTTGACCGCACTCACCCCGGTTGGCACTTCTGTTACCAATGACAGCACTGAAATAACACTGTCCGCTGTAACAAGCGCAAAGTGCCCCATGAACAAAGGCCTCCAGGGCCACAGTGGTGGACTGAGAGATCTCTTCAATCTCGCGGATCCCAAGTTCCCTGGCAAGGATCACTCGTTCAAACCCAGAAGCCTCAAGGAACTGAACACGGGCGACGGTCTGGTTGTTCGCCTGGGTGCTGGCAAAAAGGGGGATGGGGGGCAAATCCATTTCCAAGAGTCCCATGTCCTGAATAATCAATGCATCGGCCCCGGCATTCCACAAACGATCTATCAATTTTCGAGCATCCGCCAGCTCATTGTCAAAAAGGATGGTATTCAGGGCAATATAAACCTTTGCCTTATAAAGATGGGCATAGGCTGCCAGTTCTTCAATCTCGGAAACCGGGTTACCCGCCGCAGACCGTGCGCCGAACCGATCCGCTCCGATGTATACGGCATCTGCCCCATGGCTGATGGCAGCCATACCAAATTCCTTGTTTTTTGCCGGAGACAAAAGTTCTAATCTTTGGGGGATCACTATAAAGGGGCTCCTGTTGCTAAATTTATCATTATAGCATTAAATCGACCATGGTGGAAAGATAGAGAATCTGTTAAGTTGAATAAACCCATGGAACCAAGATCTGTTCAATACCAATATTATGGATATTAATAGAATGTTTAATTACAATACCACCCGCCTTGAAAAAAGCTGCAACCAGCTTATCAGCGACCTTGGGAAAAGATTGACCTGGAAGTGGGACGACCGGTTTGAAAACGTATTGGCAGAATTCAGCGTCACGGACAAACAAATAATTCATCCGCTTATCACCCGCCACATGGGCGAGATCTGGGCACTGGATCAGGGTGCCAGCCCCCCCAAGGTGGTACAGGTGATCATTGATTATTTCGGCGGACTGACCCCGGGACAGACACTTTTTACATCGGACCCGGATCAGGATGGACTGCTATTGTGTGCCTGGTGGCCTTGGGGAAATGGCAAAACCATTTCCATTCGCCTTGGGGTGTTTGCCGACTCCTTGAACGATCCAGACAACGAAGAACTGACACGGCGCTTGAGGGGCTGGTTCGACATTTAACCTTTATTTTTGTAACCCAACTACTTGAGGGAGAATTAATACACGACTGATGAAAAACCTACCCCATATCACTATCCTGGCCACCGGCGGCACCATTGCAGGATCTGCCCCCTCCCCCACCCAGCCCGGATATACCTCGGGAAAAATTGATATCCAGGGCATGATCCAGGCAGTGCCCGATCTTGAAAACCTTGCCCGAATAAAAGGCGAACAAATTTCAAATGTAGGATCCCAGGACATGTCCTTTGAGATCATGATCAACTTGGCCCACAGAATCAATAAACTTCTGGCAACAAACGAAACAGACGGGGTGGTGGTGACCCATGGCACCGATACCATGGAGGAAACTGCCTTTTTCTTAAACCTGACCATAAACAGCAGCAAGCCCGTTGTCATGACCGGTGCCATGCGGCCCTTCACAGCCCTGAGTGCCGATGGTCCCTTAAATCTTTACAATGCCGTGGCCGTGGCAGCCGACCCGGATGCCATCGAACGAGGGGTGATGGTGGTCATGAATGACAGAATCCATGGTGCCCATTCCCTGACCAAGACCAATACCACCTCGGTGGAAACCTTTTTGTCACCGGTAAACGGGCTCATGGGCACCGTTATTTACGGGGCCATTCAATATTTCAGGGGCCCTTTTCGAAGACACACCCACCTCAGCAGATTTTCCCTTGGGGGGGTCACCTGTCTTCCCCGGGTGGATATCATGTACGCCTGTGCAGACATGCCCGAAGATCTCATTGACTGCTCCGTGGCAAACGGCGCTGTTGGGATTGTCATTGCCGGTCACGGCAATGGAAACATGAACAAAGCCACCTTGGAAAAGGCCGCCCGGATGGCAGACCGTGGAATATTCATTGTTCGTTCATCCCGGGTTCCCACGGGAACCGTGGGCAGAAACATGGAAGTGGATGATGATGCCAATCAGTTTATCGTTTCCGATGAACTCAACCCGGCCAAGGCAAGAATCCTGCTCATGCTGGCCCTTTTAAACAAGCGCAGCTTCCAACAGGTCCAGGATCTTTTTTATGCCTATTGATCCCCTTGTGAAATTTTTGGTGACAATTTATATTGTGGTGACGCTTCCTGGAAAATCCTTGGGTTTATTTTAGCCCTATTTTAAGGTTCGGCCTATTTTAGGGGTAGGGGCAAATAAATATGTACTCCCTTGGGCAGGTCTTTAAAATCGATTATTTTGTCGCCGGTTGTAAGGGTTCCCGGCCAATAATAAATGGTTTCAGGTGCTTTATAGCGTTGCCCGGCAATTTTATAGGCAGTTTGGGCAAGGGTAATGGAAAAAGGCCCTTTATACCCCACCAACATTCGGGTCTCCAGGGGCAAATCATCCCAGTCTGAGATTTTTGAACCGGGATAAACCCGGCCGGAAGGCAAAAAATATAGGGTGGTATCCTCTTGATATGCCGCCCCTGCATGGGACCAGGCCGTCATGTTACTGGAAATGATCTTAACCGGAGTCTGGGCCTGAATCTGGATAACCGCCGCTTCGACATCCTGGTTGAGAATCACCTTTGTGTTCAAAGGCAAATGGGCCCAACCGATGGTTTTGCTGATCCTATCGCCTGGAAGGGTCCGGCCGTTGGGAAGAAGATAGGCCGTTGTCTTTTCATCGTAATCCCCCCCGGCAATCGCCCAGGCAGAATTGGTGGCGGATATAATATTGGACCCGAACTCCCGGGGGGCTGCCAAAGGGACGGGGACTTTAAGGTCAGGCGCATAAAATACGCCTACCAATGTGGGATCTGCCATCAGCCTTCCGGCCCTGACATCTGGATCATATCTCCAGCCCTTGTCCAGACCGGCCTTGGCACGAATAAAATTTTTAGCACACCGTTTGCGGCCCCTGTGGTTTTTCTTAAACCAAGGATTGGGTTTTCCATAAGCCACCTGGCTGTGGGTCAGCACATCTTGATCTTTGAGACCGTAAACCTTTTCTAAAATTTGAATCAGCACTTCCAAAGACCGGTATTGACTTTTTGTGATGGGGGCCGTGTGATATCCAACCAGCTCAATGCCCAAGGATACATCAGAGATATCTGCCCTATTATTCCACATGGAGCGGCCTGCATGGTCTGCCCGGTATCGTTTATCCAAGATCCTGTAGGTGCGCCCGTTTCTTGCAATCACATAATTGGCATGCCCCCCGGGTGTTTTATACCCGCTTTGAAATTGTTTCCCCTTAGATACCACCCGGAGGGTTGCATCCAGGCCCAGCTCAGACGTATGAACAATAATATATTGGGTCTTTTGACGTGTCTTCTTTTTGAATTTAGGGTTCAGGCGGGAACGATGATCAATAAGTCTATCCTGAAATCTCTGGTATTGGGACTGGCTGTATCCTTCTGACAGACAGGGAAAGGCTGCCTGGAGACAAAAAAAAATTAACCAGAACCGTATCCATCTGCCGGCAGTAAAATTACAGGTTGTTAGAGAAATCATATAATCAGGCGGGCCAGCTCCTTTGCCTTTTCAAATCCAGGTTCAATAATGGCCAGCATTTTTTCTTCAGACACCCCATGGGACACCTTGGCCTCGGCAATCATTTCTTCCATACCGGAATTATCGTCATCCTCCCGGAGTATGGCCACAAGCCTGACAGGGCCAAGAGGTTCATACGCATCAATTGAGTGCCCATGGTGTCCTCGAATAGCCGCAGCGATATTTTCCGGAAGCCCCCATTCACTGCAGATCCAGGAAGCGACTTCGGCATGGTCCCACGCCAGAGACTCCCTTTCTATTGCAGCCAGGTCCCCGCCCTCAAGGTGCCAATGTTTAAAAATCGGGTCATATTCCTCACTCCTGTGACAGGCAAGAAAAGGCAATGCCATGTCCTGAAGGAAAGCTGCGGTGAAACATTCCCCTTCCTTTGCCGGACAAAGAATTCGGGCCAAGTCACTTGCCAATACAGCCCGCTTGGCCGATGCCAGCCAGAACGCTCCCGGGTCATGCCATTGACAAGATTGTTTGGGAAGCCCCTTTGCAACCCCAACACCCAGCACCATGGATTCCAACTGGGATATTCCCACCAGGGCAATGGCCTGGGTGAGGTTTTCCACCCGTTTGCTGGGGGAAAAGGCTGCAGAATTGGCGATTCCCAATACTTTTATCGATATTCCCGGATCAAGAGAAAGAGACTCAGCAATGGAGGTGATGGAGGAATAGGGACTCCTGATTTTTTGAAGAATCTGCATCACCACAGCAGGAAATGAGGGCAATTCATACCCCTTGAGTATTTTCTTCAGTTTTGCTTTTGGATCTGTTTTTTTTTTAAAAAAAGAGAACATATCTTAACCTTCATTTATTATTCAGCACGGCGTGCCATTTTATTTCCCAATATACTCAACAGTCCCCCAAGCCCCATATATCCGGTAATCGCCTGGAGGGAGACAAAGATCTGGGCGGCCAGGGACACCGGGATTGCATCCCCATATCCCAAGGTTGTCAGGGTCACAAAGCTGAAATAAATGGGAGAAAACCAGGTTTCGTGACGTCCGTAATCTATTTCCACCATCGTATAAATGGACCCGAATATCAAGGTGGCGGCCAACAGCCATACAAACCACCGAAAAATACTTCTGCCGCAGTCCGAGGTAAACCACCAGATCCAATAAATAAGTTTATTCAACCGGCTTTGGGTTTGAAATTCAAACAAATAGTTTTCGTCTGCAATATACCGCCTGACAAGATAGGCCCCCCGAAGGTCCAGCCCCCGGATGTCCGCCCCGATCCAGTCGGCCTTCTTAAAATTTCTAATTCCCAGCAGACGGCAGCCCTGCATATTGGCCAGCTCAAAATTGGTATTTTCCACATTGCTGTGCTTTAAATCGCTATTTTCCAAATTCGCCCGGGTAAAAACCGCCCCGGATAAATCTGCTTCAGACAGCCTTGCCCGGGACAGGTTCGAAGCCCTGAGATCCGCTTCCACAAGTTTGGAACGGCTCAATACCGAATCACTTAGATCAACGTTAATCATGCTTGCCTGGGCAAGGTTGGCCCCGCCAAACCCTGTCATCTTTGCACTGCATTCATTCAAACCGGCACGGCTCAAATCTGCACCGATAAATTCGCATTCATCCAGAAGGGCTTTTTCCAGGCTGGCCCCTTTTAAAATGGCATAGCTGAGATTGGCTTTGGTAAAATTGACCCGGTTCATATTGGCAAAGGACAAATCATATCCGGAAAGGTCAAGCCCTGACAAATCTTCGTTGTCCAGACAGATCCCCCGCAAATCCAGTTTCAAGGGTCGTTGACGATTTTCGGGAAAACAATCGGTTTTCAAGGTATGAAGCATATGCTCCCGGCAGGTACCGTCAAATTTCGGATCTCTTTGATTCCACCGGGATTTCAATGATTTTATATCTAAATTATTAACCCTTCGTCCCCCTTTTCATCTGGTCGAACCCCTCCACAATATTTGCCCCGATTTCCAGGGCAAGCTAAAATATCCTTTACGGGCATGGCCTATCATTATACGGTCTATTATTCTATATTATTTCGCATAAAAACTAAAGACTATATTAATTTAAACCCATGGAGACCGGGACAAACAAATTCCCGAATAAAATCAGACAGCTGCTCTTTCCATATTTTTATCTTGACCCAAGGCCCGGGGTCTGGGATGATTAACCGACATTTGTAACCCCAGAAAGGAAAAAACAATGAAATTTACCATTGACCATTTTAATATCAACGTACTGGACCTTGGAAAAAGCCTGGCCTTCTACAAACAAGCGCTTGGCCTGAAAGAGGAACGCCGGAAAACAGCAGAGGATGGCAGCTATATTATTGTGTTCCTGAGCGATGGCACTGCTGCCAGCAAACTGGAGCTCACCTGGCTCAAATCCCAGGAAATCCCCTATAATCTGGGAGATGAAGAATTTCACATCGCTTTTAAAACCCAGGATTTTGATGCCGCATATGCCCTTCATAAACAAATGGAGTGTATCTGTTACGAAAACAAAAAAATGGGCATTTATTTTATCAATGATCCCGACGGATACTGGCTTGAAGTGGTACCGGTTCGATAGCCTCGTTCCAAATACGGCACGGGTGAATACCAAAGGAGGAGGACATTCGGTTTGCCTTTCTTTTAAAATTTCAATTGGGGATGACTCACAATGAAAGTCAAAGTAGATGCGCAGGGTAATTTTGAAACCCTTAAAAAAAACGTTAATTCCCTTATTTCAGATGGGTTCAAGCACATCCTGGTATTTCACAGTGAAGGGGGTCTGGATCGATGGGCCAGCATAAAGCAAGACTGCGATGGACTACTGGACAAGGCGGTTCATAACAATATCAATATTTTTGGCGGCATATTCCCTGGAATATTTGACAATGGAAAACTCATGAAACAGGGAAGCATTCTTGTAGGCATCCAGTCAGAAGTTCATTTTGTTACCCTTGAAAATCTCAATGAACCCCATATTTTAGAGACCCTTAAAAAAGGGATTGCCCCCATTGAGGCGGACCTGGCCCAACGAAAGTTTCAGACCCTTTTTGTATTTGGAGACGGCTTCGGGGAATTAAACCTGGGTCTTATCAACAGCCTGAACTGGCTGACAAAAAAATATCCCCTCAATGTTCTGGGAGGACTTACGGGAAGGGATGATATCAAGGCCAGCCATTATACCATTCTCACCCCTGAAAAAATCATCCAGAATGGTGCAGTGTTAGCCTTTACCAAACTTAAAAGTGGGATTGGGGTAGAACACGGATGGAAGCCCATGCCAAATTCTGGTTGTGAAGTTTCAGAGGTTAACGGGTGCTTTATTGAAACGATCAATAAAATACCGGCATTGGACTTTTATATGGATTTTATCACAAAACAAGACCCCGCCATTGCTAATCAAAAAAAATTCTTGTTAAAAAATCCCACTCTTTTTTTCGAAAAGGTGGCCATTAAATATCCCTTGGGGATTATCCGGCAACAGGGCAAACAAAAGCAAATCATTGACCGAACCGCTGTCTCGGTGGGGGCAGACAAATCTCTTCAATTCTCTGTTGAAATCCCGGTGGGAACAAAGATCTGCATCCTGCATCTTCCAGGTGATTCTCCAAAACAGCAATGTGACAAAATGGGAGAAGCTGCCCAGGCTGCCTATATCAAAAGTCTGGAAGACTTCCCCGATCATCTACTGGACCGACGCGTCATCATCATGGACTGCTTTGGTCGGAAAAAAATGGTGGATACGCTGGGCCAACACTTCGAAGACATTGAATTTAAAGTCATAGCAGCAGACCAGAAGGAGAAAAAACATTCCCCCATAGGCCCCCTGACCTTTGGCGAAATTTCCAGCATGAAAGGCGGTTATGTTGAACTCCATAATAAAACCGCTGTCGTGTGCACAATTGAAGATAGGTAGGATGCCCCATACCCCATGATATCGCCCCACAAAACCTTACTTTCAAGATTTTATTTGATCGGAGTGGTAGCCACCATCGTGGGTATCCTGGTCGTTGCCATCCTGAACCTGGCCACCCCCCTTGAATTTATTATTGCCCAACTCCAGACACTCCGCCAGGGAGGGGAATTCCTTTGGATCCATGTGGTTGCGTACCGGTTTGCCATTCTCTGCCTGCTGGCCACCTTTGCCTGCGTCCCTTTCCTGGTGATTTTAAGACGCGTTCTCACCCCCATTTCCCAATGCCTGTCTCTAAAAAATCGGCAGCAATCCCTACCGCCACCCCTTGAGTTAAAGGCAAAACAACGGCTGATCAATCTGCCCTTTATCATGGCTCCCTTAAATATTTTATTCTGGATTTTTATCCCCTTGTGTATTTTCGGCGGCACCTTTGCCATAGATAAAATAGATTTGGCCGCTGCCATCACCTTTTTCATACGGTCCACCATGGTGGGATTTGTTTCCTCTGCCATTATATTTTTCGGGGTTGAATCCCATGCCAGAAAAGTTTTGATCCCCCTTTTTTTCCCCAAGGGTGAACTCTCCCTTGTGGAGAGAACTGCCAAACTTTCCATTTTAAAACGCCTTAGGGCATTTTACCGGATCGGGAGCCTGATACCCCTTGCCATCATTGTCTTGACCCTCTTTGTGCTCTATTTGCAGGTGAACGCTGAGACGGTTTCAGGCAAAACCTATGGCCAGGGCGTTTTAAATTTTTCCATAGTGGTTTTTATCCTTTCTTTTCTGGGATCAGGGATATTGAACCGGCAGATCAGCCGATCCATTGCTGACCCCATTAATGGCATGCTGGATACAATGGAAGAAATCAAACGAGGCAACTACCAGACCCGGGTAAATGTGGTCTCCAATGATGAGGTGGGAGTTCTCGGGGATGCCACAAACCGAATGATTCAAAGCCTGGCTGAAAAAGAACTGCTTCGGGATGCATTTGGACGCTACGTTACCCCGGAGATCCGGGATGAAATCATATCCGGACGAATCCCCCTGGACGGAGAATTCAAAGATGTCACCGTCTTGTTTGCGGACCTGAAAGACTTTACGCCCATGACCGAAGCCAATGATCCCAAGCAGATGGTTCAGATTTTAAACGATTATTTCAAGGAAATGAGTGCGGCGATAAAATCAAAATCCGGCCTGATTCTCCAATTTCTTGGAGACGAAATCTATGCAGTTTTCGGTGCCCCTGTTTCGTGCAAGGATCACCCGTCCAATGCATTTTTTGCGGCCCTTGATATGGAAAAACGACTCAAAGATTTAAACAAACGCTTTGTCCAACAAGGAAGACTGCCTTTATCCCATGGCATCGGCATCCACACCGGCCAGGTTTTGGCCGCCAATATCGGAAGCCCGGACCGCTTATCCTACCTGTTGCTGGGAGATGCGGTCAACCTGGCTTCCCGTCTCCAAACCCTTACCCGGGAAATGGATGCCCGCATCATTGTTTCTGCAGAGACAAAACAATATCTTCCGGAAAGCCAAACCCGAAATGTTCTTGTACGACATCCTCAGCCAGTACAGATAAAGGGCCAGCAAACCAAGGTGAATATTTATCTGATCAAATAACAGTTTACCTGCAAAACGCCTTGTCCAAATCAATCGAACAAGACGCGATACCTCAAATCCGGCGCTGTGCCAAATGGTACAGGCGGGAACCTGCCTCATAGAAAAGGCCCCGTAAAAAGCGCATGGCAACAGGCGTTATTGGTGATACAGGCAAAGGAATATCCTTGGAGGAACCTCCCATCATGTATTGTGCCAACAATTTGCCAAACACGGTGCCCGGACCGATCCCCCTGCCATTGTAGCAGGTGACCATGGCCAGGTTTTCGCCCATGACATGGAAACGGGGGATATGATTTGTGGTCATGGCGATCCTTCCATACCAGGCATGTTCAAATTCCACCTCCCCGATCTGGGGAAACACCTTTTTGATACTTCTAGTGGCCCAGGCTTTGTTGATCCCCATGGCAACGTCCTCAACATTGCCTACACTGCCGACGATCAAGCGGCCCATGGCATCCAGGCGATAGGAGGAAAGGATTAAATTGGTATCCCAGGCACCATTTTTTCCGGGCAGAACCGTTTTTAACACCTCTTTGTCCAGGGGTTTTGTGGCAAAATTAAAATAATTAAAGGGGACCATATTTTGGACCTGGCCTTTAAAGGCCGCTTCCGGATATCCCTGGACTGCAATGATGACGGATTTGGCAACAACAGATCCCCCAGGGGTCGTCAGGCGCCAGGCCTCCCCTTCTCTTTCCAGGGAGATGACCGGGGATTGATTGTATAGGGTTGCCCCTTCCGCAAGAGCAGCTCTTGCCAGGCCATAGGAATAGGCCAGGGGTTGAATAGTGCCGGCCCGTTCGTCCAGCAAGGCACCTTGGAATGCCTTGGTTCCCAATTTTTGCGCCGCTTCATCCCGTTCCAGAAGCCTGACCGGTGCCCCCCGTTCCTTCCATTGTTTTTCCCGCTGCTGGAGGGCCTTATACCCGGCCTTGGAATCAGCACAGTGAAGGGTGCCGTGCCGCCATGCTTCACACTGAATATTGTAACGTTCAATGAGCCCGTAAACCAGATCCGGAGAAGCTCCCAGGCCGTCGATCAGAGCCTGGCCATGTTCAGGCCCCACAAGGGAAATCACATCTTCGGGCATGAGCCAGAGACCTGCGTTGACAAGCCCCACATTCCGGCCTGCCCCGCCAAAGCCCACATCATTGGCCTCAAACAGAATGGAGGAGGTTCCGGCCAGGGACAGGTGCAGGGCAGCCGAGAGCCCGGTGTATCCACCGCCGATGATGGCCACCTCTGTTTTGTGTTCTCCGTCAAGGGCGTTCAGTTGCGGTTTTCCCTTAGCAGTAGCGGCCCAAAGGCCATGACTGATATTTGTTTCTTCCATTTTTCCTCCCAATTATATAAATACTTTTTTATGATATTTTTATGGTATACCAAAAAAATTTCTATTGTCAACAGAAAAAATTCAGTCCATTTTCTTCTCATACACTGTTTTGGCAGTACGCCTTGCAAAAAAAAATCCCCTGTATTATTAAGGTATACCAAAGAGAATATTTTAACTTACCCCTAATTTAAGACATCGTTGCATTTTTAATTATGAACACAGAAATATACAACACCCTGCGAGAACGAATCCTCTATCTTGAATATGACCCCGGCCAGATACTCAAGGAACAGATCCTGGCAAAAGAATTCGGCGTGAGCCGGACTCCCCTTCGTACTGTGCTGTCCCGCCTTGAATGGGAACACCTGGTCAAAATTCTGCCCCGCACCGGTATCCAGGTCATGGAACTGGAACTCAACACCATTACCAATGTATTCCAGGCACGACTGGAGCTGGAGGCTGTCATCGGAACCATGGCAGCAGAACGGTTTACAAAACTGCATTTTAATCGATTGGATGCGTGTTTAATCGCTTGTGAGCAGCAATTTAACAACAAAGACCCCCGCACCCTGGCAGCTCTGGACATGGATATCAAACATCTTTTTCATGAAGCGGCCGGTAATCCCTTTTTAATTGAAATGTCAGACCGGCTCTATTCTTTGACCTTCCGACTCTGGTATTTTAATATGATAAAAATGGACAATAAAGGATGGAACCAGGAGGTCACGGCCATTAAGGAAGATTTAGCCAATCTGGTGGATCTTTTGCACAACAATACCCCTGAACAGGTGGGCAAAGCCCGAAAAGAGCATCTACTCAAACACTTAAAACGGATCCGCTCTAAATTCCTGGGTCTCGCCGACGTTTAGCAAGAAAAACGCTGCCCATTGCCCTTAAAAAAAGAGCAATGGGCAAAGTTAACCCACGTTTTACAACTCTGAGGTCTATTTTTTAGGTTCCATGCTGGCCTGGACAAAGGCCAGGGTGGCTTTGACATCCTTGCTCAAAAGGGTCCGGGCCATGGTATCCTGCCAGTTTTCTTCTTTAAGCAATCGATTAATCTGTCCGGCCGCAACGGCTTTAAGAGACTGTTTAATTTGGATAAAGGGGCGATTGGGGGTATCAATCCACAGGGAAATGATTTGCTTTGCCCGGGGGATAAGGTTTTCTTCTTCAACCACCTCATCCACAATTTCCATTTCCCTGGCCCTTGTCACATCCACCATATCACCAAAATACATGACATCCCTGAATCGTTTATCACTGTCAAGTCCGAACCGCATAATGCCGGACTGGGCAATGGACAGCCCCAGCCCGATCTTGATCTCACTCATACCCAGCTTAATTTTGGGATGGTTTTTGACAATCCGATAGTCCGAAGCCATGGCCAGTATCATCCCCATGGCAGCACAATGGCCGTTTATGGCGCACACCACGGGTTTTTTACAAGTAAAGAAACCCATGAGAATCTCTTCTTGCTCCGTAAAAAATGAAATAACCTCCTCGGGTGTTTCAAATTCCATAAACATGGGCAGACTGAATCCACTTGAAAAAAAGCGGCCCTCCCCTGTTAAAATAATCCCCTTCAGGTCATCTTTTGCATTTACTTCGGTAACGATTTCTTTGATCTGTTTGAGTGTTTCCAGGGTAATTGCATTGGTCTTTTTATCGCTTAATTGGGCAATCACAATACCATCTTGAATTTCTTTTTTTAACATGATCCTTCCTCGCATTTTATAAATTCAAATTGGGGTTCTTATAACATATTTTTGCGCATAATTTACCATAATCCTTTGGGATTCTAAGAAAAAGTATTGACAGTCATCAAGAAAACTTTTTATATTGTTTAGTCGGTTGATTGACCGACTAAAAGATACCGGTCACTAAAGCAGGGTCACTAAAGATTTCTAAATCTTTAAAAAAAGAGGGGGGAGGACCATGGAAGCACTCATTGAAATCAAACCCAAACGAAAACCATTCCAGCGAATCTACCTTGGCATCATGCTCTGGTTTGTTGGAAGAGCCATCCAGGCAGCCGCCCGGGTGGACAAACAGGTAAAAGAAGAATTCAACGACATGCCGGCTGGCTACACCTTTTCTCTGGGAGCTTTTCCCAATGGCCCCTATATGATAGTAGGAAAGGATGACAGGGGAAAGGTTCGGTATCTGGGAAGCAATCTGGCCAAACACCCGGCAAACCTTGAAATGACCCTGAAAAGTATGAAAAATCTATTTGTCCTTTTTACCTTTCAGGAAAGCACCCCCACTGCCAATTCAAGGGATCGCATGATCGTCAGCGGTGATGTCCCCCAGGCCTGTGCAGCCGTCAGAATTCTGGACATCGTCCAGGTTTATCTGCTCCCCAAAGCCATTGCGAAACTGGCCATCAAACGATATCCCCGATGGTCCCTGAAACGCCATACCTTTGACAGAGCGATGGTCTTGATCAGAACTGTCATTGGAATTTAAAGCGGGAATTTAAAGCGGGAATTTAAAACAAAACCCTATAATAGGAGCAAGGCAGCCATCATGAGCACAGGCAATTTCACCTTTTTATGCCGGACCAAAATCGGGTTTGGAATGAACGGTCTGGAGCATCTGCCCTTTGATCTGTTCAGTATGGGGAGTCAAAAGCCCCTGGTCCTCCTGGACAAAGATGCCCATCTTGGGGGGTGCACCAAACCATTGACACAGGCCTTCAAAGAATCAGGCATGACCCTTGGCATCTGCCCTCCCCTCCACGAGGACAAGGATGCCGACAAAGAGATTGAATTTCTCAAAAAATTTTATAAAATATATATTGATAAAGGATTTGACGCCATCATTGCCCTTGGGACCGGAAAAGTGATTGACCTGGCCAAGGCCCTTAATATCGCCGTCACCCTGGGCCCGGATGCTTTAAAACCAGTCGCCTTAAAAACAGTCACCTTAGAAACCGGCGCCCTGAAAACCACCGACATGACCCGGGTCACCCGGCCCCTGGCCCCCTTTGCCTATATTCCCACGGGCATGGGAACCGGCATGGAAACAGACACCATTGCCCAGTTTAATGGCAATACATTCAGTTCTCCCTTTCTGGCACCAGACCTGGCAATAATAGACCCTCAAATACTCACCCAGGACACATCTGACACCCTTATCAATGCAAGCCTGACCTGCCTGTCTGCCTGCTGTGAAGCCCATGTACTGTCAGGCAATCCACCGGCCAGGGCCTATTGTACCGCCGGCATTGAGCTTATAATGGAAAATTTCCTCCCCCTGGCAACCCACATGATCGCTTGCCAAGAGGCCCCAAATATAAAATCGGGTATAAAACCGGGCAACAAATTAAGCAAAAAAACAGACGGGCGCCACCTGGCACGCCTCACCCATGCCTCTGTGATCACGGGAATTATAATGGCCAATTGTAAGGGACTGCTCAGCGTTCAATTGGGCAAGATTCTGGCAAGCCATTGCAACGTCTCCCCGGGACAGGCCATGGCCATCCTTGTTCCAACGATCCTGGATCTTCTGGCCAAGGACAGGGCTGCGCTTGGAAATCTGGCCCTGGCCCTGGCCGGACCAGATGAATTTTGTACAATTCCCGGGCCCCAGCGCCCAGGGGTGGCCATCCAGAAAATCCAGTCTCTTCTCAATGAAGTTTACCGAATTTCCCTGGGCACCACCCCCCGGACCCTGGCGGATACCCACCTGGACAAGCAGGCAATATCCGACCTGGCCCAGACCCTGTTTTCCCACGAACCCCCTGGGACCGATATCCAGGGCATTGATCCCCAAAAGGCCCAGGCCATCCTGACCCATGCCCTTGACAGCCTGCCACACAACAGGGATTGCCTGAAACCGGCATAAAGGAGAAATTATGTACATACCCGATTATTATGAATTTTGCTGCCGGGTGAACATGGTAGCAGGCCACGACGCCCTTGAAAAGATACCAGACCTGCTCTTTGCCATGAATGCGAAAAAACCCATGATTCTGACGGACAAGGGTGTACGGGCGGCGGGCCTTGTGGAGATTGTCATTGGGGCAATGGATGACAAACTTGCCATTAGAACAATTGAAGACGGGGTGCCCCCTGATTCAGATTTAAAGGTGGTCAACCACCTGGCTATTGTTTACCGAGAAAAAGGCTGTGATGCCATCATTGCCGTGGGCGGAGGCTCTGTCCTTGACACGGCCAAGGGGATCAATATCCTGGTTTCAGAAAAAGCCGAGGATCTCATGGAATTCACAGGGGCCGGCGCCCTTAAGCGAAAATTAAACCCCCTCATCGCCGTCCCCACCACCGCAGGAACCGGCTCTGAAGTAACCATGGCCGCTGTGATTGCCGACCCTGAAAACAACCGGAAAATGATATTTGGCTCCTATTTTTTATTGCCCGATGCCGCCATCATTGATTCACGAATGACCCTGACCCTTCCGCCCCATATCACGGCAGCCACGGCCATGGATGCCCTGGCCCATGCAGTGGAAGCCTGGGTCATGCTCGCAAAAAACCCCCTGAGCGATGCCCATGCCTTTGAAGCCATCCGACTCATTTGCAGCCATCTTTTCCCGGTAATTCAAAACCCCGCAGACAAGCAAGGCCGCCTGGCCCTGGCAACCGCCGCCACCATGGCCGGAATTGCCTTTTCCAATTCAACTGTGGGCATGGTCCATGCATTGGGCCACTCCGTGGGATCTGTCTGCCATGTACCCCACGGCACCTGCATGGCCATTCTCCTGCCCCATGGCCTGGAATACAATCTTCACAAAACCAAAGATCGCATTGCCCAACTGCTTCTCCCCCTGGCAGGGGAAGAAAAATATGCCTGCACTCCAAAAAAAGACAGGGCACGTGAGACCATTGCCTTCATACGCGAACTCAACCAAAACCTTAACCGGGTCACAAAAGGTGCCCATGCCACCTGTTTTAAAGAGATAACAGACAAACAGGGAACCCCCATGGTCCCGGAGAAAAAGTTAGAGGAGATCGCAAAGACTGCCCTGGGAGACGGGACCCTCTTTTTTAATCCGGAAGACATGGATTTTGAAGACTGCTTCATGGTTCTCAGGGCGGCTTGGGAAGGAATTCCCATTAACAACAAAACAGCCGGATCCAACCCCAAACACGGATAAGGAGCAAATCAAATGGACAAACGAAACAAGGGCTATATGGGAAAAATCATGAATGTGGACCTGACGACGGGGAAAATCCAGATAGAGGAACTCTCCCCGGTTGTCTACGAATCATTTTTATCGGGTATGGGACTTGCCGCCCACCTGCTATACCATAGAATTCCAGCCGGTGCCGATCCCCTGGGACCTGCCAACCTCCTGGGATTTGTATCGGGGTTGCTCACCGGAACCGGGTCTTTGTTCACAGGCCGATGGATGGTGGTCGGCAAATCCCCCCTGACCCAGGGCTGGGGGGAAGCCAATTGCGGGGGCAGTTTTTCCCCGGCCATTAAACGCTGCGGGGTTGACGGCATCTTTTTCAAGGGTATCAGTCCAAATCCTGTCTATCTTTATGTGGATGATACCACCATGGAATTAAGGGATGCCACAGGGGTCTGGGGCATGGATGCCGTGGAAACCGAAAGCAAGCTTTTAAACGACCTGGACAATAGAAATGCCCGGGTGGCCTGCATTGGCCAATCCGGTGAAAAATTATCCCTAATTTCTGGAGTTTCAACGGACAAGGGGCGCCTGGCAGCCCGGTCCGGCCTGGGAGCTGTCATGGGGTCCAAAAAGCTAAAAGCCCTGGTGCTGGCAGGGACTCAACGAATCAGCGTCCACAACCGGGAAGAAATCAAACGGCTCAGCCAGATCTGCAACCGCTGGGTCCAGTTCCAGCCCCCCTTTGTACCGGGATTTCTCACCGCCCCCATTGGTGCCCTCATGCGCATGATGCCCGCCGTCCTGACACAGGATGGGCTGCTTTACAAAATACTCCTGCGAAAATGGGGAACCGTCTCCCTGAACCAGATGTCCGTTGAAATGGGAGATTCCCCTATTAAAAACTGGAATGGCACCAATAAAGACTGGGGATTTTTCAAAAGCCGCAGTTCCAATCCAGATGTTTTTACCCGAAAAGAGGAGAGCAAATTCCATTGTTATTCCTGTCCCTTAGGATGCGGCGGCATCTGCAAAACCGATGGCAAATTTTCTGAAACCCACAAGCCAGAATATGAAACCGTCCTCTCTTTGGGCGGCTTTGTCATGAACAAGAACATGGACTCGGTCTTTTATCTCAATGAACTGCTCAACCGGGCCGGTATGGACAGCATCTCCGCCGGCCATGCCGTGGCCTTTGCCATGGAATGTTTTGAACAAGGTATTATCACCACCCGGGATACCATGGGTGTCGAACTTAAATGGGGGGATCCTTCGGCCATTGAATTTCTCATTGAACAGATGATCGCCAGGGAAGGTATCGGGGACATTTTGGCAGACGGGGTAAAAATTGCCGCAGACCGCATCGGCAAAGGTGCTGACAAAATTGCCATCCATGCCGGGGGCCAGGAACCTGCCATGCATGATCCACGAAATGACCCGGGATTTGCCCTCCATTACAGCGTGGAACCTGCCCCAGGCCGTCATACCAATGGCGCCGGCCTTTACTATGAAATGTACCAACTCTGGAAACAGGTAAAAACCGTTCCTAAAATGGGACCCGCTTATATGAAAAGCAGCAAGTACAAAAAAAATATCAAACATGCCCAGA
Organism: Desulfoconvexum algidum; assembly: GCF_055382125.1. Lineage (NCBI taxonomy): Bacteria > Pseudomonadati > Thermodesulfobacteriota > Desulfobacteria > Desulfobacterales > Desulfobacteraceae > Desulfoconvexum > Desulfoconvexum algidum. Next base: position 5,505,104 of record NZ_AP042394.1, read on the forward strand.
TCGGCAAGGCCAACTCCCAGTACCTGAACGTCATGAACGGTGCCGGTGTCTGCCTGTTCGGAGGGTTTCTTGGCTCACGCCGGATCCGGATCTTTGACTGGCTCAATGCCGCCACAGGCTGGCACCTGACCCCGGAGCAATACATGGAAATCGGCACCAATATCCAGACCTTAAAGCAGGCATTCAACGTCCGCCAAGGCCTTTTGCCAAAGGACAGTAAGATAAGTGACCGCCTCCTGGGACTGCCTCCCCAGATCCGCGGGGCCAACAAAGGCCGAAGTGTTGATATTGATACCATGATGAAAGATTATTGGACCTTGTTCGGTTGGGACCCGGAAACCGGTATCCCCTCCCAGGAAACTATTGAAAGGCTCGCTTCAGTTGCCTAACCCATTATAGGAGAGAGACATCATGGCATATTTCATATTAGACTCATGTATCGGATGCACAAATTGCCAGACCATCTGCCCTTCCCATGCGATCGTGGGCGAGAAAAAAGGAATTCACACGATAAACCCGGACATCTGCATTGAATGCGGTGCCTGCGGAAGGGTCTGCCCTGCAAAATCGGTTGAAGATAATTTTGGTGTACTGGCCCAGCGGATAAAAAAACAAGACTGGGAAAAGCCCTTGTTCAACCTGAAGACCTGCATATCCTGCGGCATCTGCCTGGACACCTGCCCGACAGGTGCTTTGGATTCCAATTTGCAGAAGGTGGGCAGCCGCCATCTTTTCCCCTTTCTGACAGAATCCCTGTGCATTGGTTGCGGGTTCTGTGCAGCCGACTGCCCTGTGGACGCCATTACCATGGGACCTCGGTTGTCCAAATCACCCACGGTTAAACAGGTGAGTTAGATGGCAAAAACCACCAAGGGATCCGGCAAGGATAATCGCCAAAAAATAATTGAAACAGCTATGGCCATGGTCAGTGAACGAGGAGTGGACAAAACCAGTCTGGCCCAGATTTCCAAGGCGTCTGGCCTCAGCAAGGGTACCCTTTATTATTATTATGCCAGCAAGGCGGACCTGATCTTTGACATGGCCGACCTGCACATGGAGCGGATGACCACGGCACTTTTTTCCATGATTGAAGGAAACAGCGCCCTTTCCTGGGAAAGCATTCTCACCGCCTTTTTTGAAACCCTGCTCGCCTCCGAGGCCCGCAGCCGCCTCCACCTGTATCTGGTCAGGGAAGCTGTTTCAGGCAATGACGCCCTGAAGGACCGATTCCAGCAAACCTATTCCCAATGGTTTGGTCTGGTGGATGAAGCCTATGCAAAGATGCCCGGTTCCCAAACCGCAATTTCTGCCAAATCAAAATTTTTGGTGGCTGTGGTGGATGGATTCATCCTCCAGGGTCTTCTGGAGACACAAACAACCTCTGTCAAGGAAATTGTTGATCTCATGCTTAAAACCATAGATCTTTGATGGGGCAGGATGGAAATCGTTTCTTTTTGGTCCGGAATTTATTTCAATCAATTACGTGCTTCAACACACTCCTCTGACTGCTGAATTAAAAATTTTGAGATTTCATCCTTTGCTGTTTTTTCTATCTCTTTAAAAGATAATGTCATGCCAATATCATACATATCTGCGCCAAACGCTTCGATCCTGACAACGGTACCAATAAGAAGAAGTGGTTCTGAATTTTGGGTCATTGGGATACTGACCTGTATTTTTGTACCGATGGGGAGCTGTTCTTTGTTTTCAAACAGGATACCGCCAAAAGCGATGTCTTTACTTGTTCCCGATAATATACGGGTGTGATTAAAGCCCAACTGCTTTACCTGTATCGAACGGTTAAATTTAATGCGTAAAAACCGCCGTTTATCTTCTTTAAAAAGAGCAATACTATTTTTCCCGGCACCCTTTGCCCGATAGAGGGCACTGTCCGCCAGGTCTAATAAATTCTGGGCTCGCTGAGCATCCACCGGAAAACCTGCCACACCACCACTTATGGTTATTTCAAAATTGGTCTCTTTAATTTTTATTGGCTCTTGGCTAATGGTTTTGCGTAATCTTTCAGACAGCACAAGTGCATTTATTTTATAGGTATTTGGCATAAGGACAACAAATTCATCCCCCCCAAACCGTGCTAAAATATCACTTGTTCTGAGTTTTTCGAGAATTATGCGCGCAACCGTTTTTAAGATAACATCACCTGAATTATGGCCAAACTGATCATTAATTTCTTTAAAGTTATCGATATCAATAAATAAAACCGACAGGTCTGTGTTGTTACGTTTTGCCAAAGAAAGGTGTTGAGTAAGTGCGCTTTGAAAATAGGCTTTGTTGAACAGCCCGGTGAGGTGATCGTGGGTAGAGTCTTTAATTGCTTGTTCATAGCTATTTATTTCGACTATTTTATGATCTTTTAACAATTCTTTATACGAACCCAAATAATCACTGATTGCTGTCATTATACTTATTTTTCTGTCCAGAGCTCTGGAAATATTTTCCCTGTGTTGAAGGATTTCAAGCCAATTTTGTTTGGCATCGCAAGCGTCAAGATCACAATCGGTTAATATCTGGATAACTGCTCTATAGGTATCATCTCCATTTATTTCAACAAGCTTATTCAATTGCGCTATAAAAACATCATCATCATTTATGTTTATCCGGCAGTTTATAACAGATTCTTTGAGTGATCTCATGGTGCTCCTTTTTAAATACCGCTATTGCTAACCGCAAAATATTAAGAATTCATCTAGTATTGGCTAGATATATAAATAGATTCTAAAAACAAATCAAGCTAAGTTAAAAGATTTTCAATGGGATACATCTTTTGTAACTGGACAACAAGGATCTTAGTTTTACTAATTTCCCCGGGAGTGAGAGGATGCTGTTTCAACCGTAAAACTGTTCCGGCAATATGTTTCCCTAACTCTGAAGGCTGCTGCCAAGGCGATGATAGAAAAAATGACCATGGCGATGAAACCATTCTGGTAGTCGCTGGTGCTGTAGATCCGAACACCGTTTGCCATGGTACCGTCCCAGGTCAAGTCAGCGATATAGCCAATCAGCGGTTGGGCCAGGGCGGTGCCGATAAAGCAGCCGGTGTTCACCACACTGACACCCATGCCGGAAAGCTGTGGATGGACAATCTCCTTGGCTGCAGCAAAGGTGATGACAAAGCCGGATGCACAAAATCCCATAAAGGCAAAAACACAGAAGCCGCTTATCCCTGGTGTCCACGGCAGATACATGAGCAGAAACCAGGACAGGACATAGGCCATCGCTGCCGATAGAAGAAAGGGTTTTCTCCTGCCGGTTTTATCAGACACCCACCCCCAAAACAGGGCACCCAGGGCAAAACTTAATAGCTGGATGGTCATGTGATCGGCTGCAACCGCACGGCTCAGGCCATGGACATCCCGAAGATAGGGCATACCCCAAAGTCCCATAAAGGCATAGCTGCTGCCGATCATGCCAAACTGCACCCAGAACCCGGGCCATACCCGCAGGGTCATGACCACATCCTTGAGATTGATCAGCCAATGGTTGTTTTGAATTTGGAATTGACCTGTATAGGTATTGGGTGGCTCAAACCCCATATCCTGGGGTTTGTTTCTGACCAATAAAAATCCGACCAGGGCCAGGCAGAGCGAGATGCCGCCGATCACTAAGAAAACAGTTCGCCAGTGAAAAATCGTCAAAATTTGAGCCAGGGGACCGGCCGCCATGACAGCCCCGAGGTTTCCAAAAAAAAGGGTCAGGCCGCTCATGATGCCAAAAACTTTTTCATGGAACCAGACCGAATTGTTCTTCATGATGGAAATAAAGACCACGGAGACGCCGAGCCCAACCAGGAACCGTCCGGCACAGGCCATTTCAAACCCAGTTGCCATACCGAAAAGAATCGAACCAATACCGGCAATAAGGTTCCCGAAAATAATGGATGTTCGGGTTCCCAGGGTATCGGCAATAACACCGGATGGAATCTGCATCAGGGCATAAACGGCAAAATAGATGGCGGACAGGGCACCCAGACGGGTACCGCTGATCTTAAAGTCTGCCATGAGAAATTCAGAGACCACCCCCGGGGCCATGCGGTGAAAATAAACCAGAATATAGGTAAGGATAAGAATGGCAAATATGGACCATCTGACCAATTCAAACCGAAAGCCGGCTACTTGAAAGGAAGTGACTGCTGTCTGTTTCATATGGAGTCCTTAGCAAATGTTTGAAAAGCACCGATTTCTTTTGCAGTTTCAAGAACGTTGCGTACTTTTGAAAACAAATCATTTATTAAAATAGGTTTGTGAAGATAGTCTTTTATGCCATGCGCCTTTGCCGTTTCATTGTCAAGATTATCGCTGAACCCCTTGCAGATAATGATGGAAGGTAAGTATAAAAAAACAGTCCCTTTGCCAAGTCTACTTTCAACGGTTATAGCATCTTTATAATTTTTTACAATACCGTGAATAACAGAAAGACCTAACCTTGTTCCCTCCGCCGGTTTCCTCCATGAATGGATAACTATCGGTATCTTTTGAAGTTTCAAAAGGCAGGACTGGTAAACTCAGGATAAATTGATTTTCTTGACGCAAAGGGGTTAATTGTATATGACTCTTGAAATAAAAGAGGATCGTTGTATGATGAAAAGGAACGTTTTCTTGAACAGGGATCCCCACCCATTTATGTTGGATTTGGAAGTATGCCACCCCAGGATCAGGCAAAACATATTCCTATGCTGATTCATGTGGCAAATCAGTTAAAAAAGAGAATTGTGATTTCAAAATTCTGGAAACAATCCTTAGAAATTAAAATTCCAAAGGAAATCTTTTTTATAAAAAACTATCCCCATGAATATCTGTTTCCTAAAATATCTGTGATTGTTCATCATGGTGGAGCTGGGACAACCGCCGCTGCTGCCCTTTCAGGTAAACCCCAAGTGATTGTCCCGCATATTCTTGATCAATATTATCATGGATACAAAATTTTTCAATCAGGCTTAGGTGCCCCACCTATTAAGCGATCAAAGTTCAATGCAAAAAGATTGATTAATGCCCTGTCCGTTTGCTTCTCAAATCCAAGCATCCACCACCAAGCTAAAATCATCGCTCAATCCATTAAACCAAAGGGTTCTTTAGATAAAACGATTAAATCCATTGAAGGGACTATTTAGCAAAAAAAACAGGGTATGGTCCTCCCCCAAAAAAACTGGAGATAAAGTTAGGCCACTTTTTCAGGGAAAGATCAGTTGATGTATATTTCTGGTATCCTTAATAATTAAGGCTTCTGGATACTCCATCTTAGGATACTTATCCTTGAGCCGGATCAACTGTCCCATTAACGATTTTTTATTTTCAACTTGAATATGGAAACCTGACCCGGGCTATCACAGATAGTCGTAATGATTTCTCATGGGATTAAAAATTTTCGGATACACAAATTCAAAAAAAGAAACTGCGCAATCATGGTATGAATCGCTCAGGAGTCAAATCCCCCAATTTACCGAGTGTTTCTTTCACCAGTCCGGGGTTTTTTAAAAATTTACCGTGATACAAGATGTGGTATGGATAGATTTTTCAGTTCCAGATTTGAAATTACAATATCTAAAGCCAAGATCCCATGAAAATAATTGGAGACAAAACCACTTTACAATTAACTTATTCTCAAATAATGTTTCCCCAGCGGCCTGATAGGGGAAAAATTCACAAGAGCATCTGCTTTGATTTGATATTTAAAAAAGCTGTGGATTAATTGTAAATCCACACCATATCCAAAATTATCAAACTCCTCAAAAGGTATCAGATTTTATCCCCAAGCTATATTGGAAATCCCCCTAAAAAAAATCTTCCCAAATAAGCCCAATAAATCCTCTGGTAAGCAATAGTCAACCCCCATTAGTTGCAGAAATACTCTTAAATATGTGTCGAAGAATAGTACCCTAACCATGAAGAAGCAGTGAAGATTGAGCATTGTCTTGACTAAATTTGTTTCTTTGTTTATCGTATTTTTTTTTGCAACATGCTTGCAACGTTGTATGGCTGTTTATATAATTCTAACCCCATAAAAAAACAGGACTTATTAATGACACGAGCTGTAAAATTTCTGACACTGCTTTTTGCGCTGCTTTTGATGACAACAATGGCCCAGGCTGAAACAGTAAAACGTTACTCCCTGGCTTCGGGGATGATTGAATACGAGGTGACCGGTGGTGGTAATGTTCTGGGTATGATTTCAGAAACCAGGGGACGTAGCACACTCTATTTTAAGAATTACGGTGATGTCACCCTGGAAGAACAAGAAACCACAACCACCATGTCGGGAATGGTGAGTAAGGAAGACAAAGCCCACACCATGAAAAAAATTGATCACGTCACTGTATATACGGTTGATTTTGAAAGAAAAAAAATTAATAAGGGAACCGACCCCATTGCCAGTCAATATCTTGCTTCGGGTAAAAATATGAGTACGGACAGTGAAGCGCAGCTGCAAAAAATGGGTGGTAAAAAAATAGGAACTGAAAAGGTCTTGGGGTACTCCTGTGAAGTGTGGAGCCTTATGGGGGGAAAACAATGGCTTTATAAGGGGCAGGTTCCTTTACGCATTGAAGCTGAGGTGATGGGAATGAAAAGTGGCATGATCGCTGTTAAAGCAACGTTTAGCAAGTCCGTTCCCGACAGTAAATTTCAATTACCTGATTACAAGATAGAAGTTTCACCCGATTATGTGTCCGGGGGGCAAGCATTGCAACAGGGTGAAGAGATGAATGAATTTGGTGCCATGATGGGGGACATGCAAGCACAGATGAATGCCAATCCCAACATGACGGAAGCAGAACAAACCGCTATAATGATGCAGGCAATGAGTAACTCAAATCAAGGCAAAAACCAATTGCAGCAGCAAAAAGATCAGATGCCCAAAATGCTTCAAGTGATGAAACACATGGAAACCTGTTTGAGTAAAGCATCTTCCCAAGCAAATGCGGATCACTGTGAAAAAGAATCATCCCGGCTCGCCAAGCAGCTTGGATTAGATGATGATGAGTTTAGCGACGATGAAGATCCTCTCGTGTGGAATAAAAATACGAAAAAACAGATTCTTTCGGAATTAAAAGAAGGTATTCAAAGCATGGAACAGATGATACCATGTATTGAGAAAGCACAGAATATGATGGATATGATGAAATGTAATCAGGAAATGTAACGGCTTAGAACCTGTTTAAAAACTCATGGTATTCAGGCATCCTTTATTTCCAACTCGACACCTTTATGGCTTCAACTTTTAACGGAAAAATTGTTGTGATTTGTATAGTTATCGTTAAGTTTTTTCAGTGCGTACTGTGTCTATATACAGTCGCTGCAACCCTCCAAATCAAAGGTGTTGACTTCTTTTGGTAATGTTGCCTGAAATCAAAACACAGCCGGTCAAGACTTGTATTCATAGTCTTGGCCGTCCCAAACCCTAAAAGGATAAAACTGGCACTCAAGAATTAGTATCCAATTATTGAGTATTCAGAATCCAGAATTATTAAGGATACCAAAATTATACGTCACAAAAAATTGTCGACAACAAGCCTTGGATATTTTTTATTTGATTAAATATCTGGACTACACGTTATAGTTCCCACTCAAGCCTTGAAGCAAAATCCCCAATAATTATTTTGGAAGTCTTTACCCCATTTGACTTTTTGTACATCAGCTTTTATATTATTCTTGTTATTGAGGCCATTTGGGAGTTTTAAAGACCCATTACCAGTATAACATATTTTCTAATACGTGGTGAACAGCTATTCCCCATATTCAATGCTTCTTTTCTGATAAAGACCGGGAAGGACAAGGGATAATCGGGTGCGGGATCATGATGTCCTGGACGGAAATTCCCCCCATCCCCGGGAAATCCCTGCCAGATGGAGCAAACCAAGAAGCAGTGCCCCTCCAGAGAACCAGAGGAACCGCTGAGCCACAGGGAATGAAAGGTCCAGAAGACCCAAGATAGCGAAAAGCTCGGGCACCAGGACAAGGCCCCGGATAAGATAGAGCAAGGTAACAACGGCCAGGATCGGCTTGAGCCAAGGCAGGGGTTGAATCCGGCCTGCCCCTGACAGGGCATAGAGGCCGAAGAGAATCAGGAGTGCCGACACTCCAAGGCTTATCCCCATCAAGAGGGTGGGATTTTCGGTCAAGGCGCTTGGGGCGCCGAAATAGAGGCTTGCAGTGGGGGAAAATCCGATGACTGCCTGGAAGACAGCCAATCCGAAGTTGATGAGGCCTGCGGTCATAAGTACTTTTTTATGTGGTTTCATTGGTAACTCCTTTTATTTCATAGGGATGGATATCAGTGTTTTCAGCGTCGCTCCCTTACATGGGCGTCGAATGTGACGGCCACGGTCCGGTATGGGAAAATTGGCTTCAACTCAGGGTCTGGGCCATCATCTTCTCCAGTAAATCAAGCATCTGGCCGGCATCGTCGCTTTTCTGCCGGAGGAAAAGGTGGGCAAGGACAAAAAAATAGTCGGCCATCAGTGAAAGGGCCAAGTACCGGCATTCCTTTTCCGGCCCGATTTCCCCTCGCTCTCGGGCTGCCAGGGATAGAGAGGTGACATTTTCGGCAAAGGCACGGTCAAAGGCCTCGACTTTATCGGCCCACTCATCTTCCACAAACACGATGTTTTTCAGGTATTCCCGGGAGAGCCTGGGGCGGGAGGTATAGTAGCGGTAGGTGAACCCGGCCATGTGAAGAAGTTGTTCTGAGAGCGTCCCCTGACTTGGAATGGTGGCAGTGGCTTTCTGAAAGAGACGCTCCAGGTCGTCGTAAAGAGCGGCAGCCAACAATGAGGTCTTGTTGGTGAAATGCTTGTACAAGGTCCCCAGCCCAATTTCTGCATGGGTGGCCACTTCCCGGATAGTGGTCTTCTCAAACCCGTTGGTGTCGAACAGGTAGCGGGCGCTTTCCAGGATCAGGGCATGGGTCTGGGCTTTCTGTCTTTCCCGGATTCTGCCCACAGGAACGTCGGGTTTTGCAGCCATTTCATCCTCCATTTATATTTGATTATTTAAGTGAACATGTTCACTTAAATAGTTATGTTCACTGAATTTGTCAAGGGAGCTCTTCAAAAAATGAGCCCTGTGTGGATAAAACCGTCGACTAACTGTGGCTACGGTAACAAAGAAATCAGCATATGCTTGTGTTAGAATGTGGATTTTGTTTATCATTATGGGGTAACAACCCTTTAATTAAAGGGCGTTGACTTCTTTTGGAAGTAGTGACGGGAATAAAAATCCGGCCGGTGGTTACTTGTATTCAAAGTCTGGCCCCTGAAGTTTTCCTGTTATCAAGAGCAATATTATTATAATGGTTTCGACTTTTTTAAATAGAAGCCCAGCATAAGATATTATGTTTGAGAGAAATGGATAAAGCTGTCCGAAAAAAGCACCCAAGAATATCGACAATGGTTTGGACAGAGTTACAAACGCAAAAAAACCTGATCATATTCCTATGATCAGTTCGATAAGTTAACCGGCGAGTTCAGCGAATCCGCGTTAAACACCTGGTTGGGCTTTTTACATAATTTCAATACAGTATGATTACTTACGAAATTTTCATCATTTATTATGAATAAGATCGTCATATTTATTCGAAGGTAAAATATGGTACGTTCCGGTAGCTGTTGTACACTTTTTGCCGTCATTGTTCGAAAGAGTTGCTATCATATTGACTTTTGCACCTTCCATGGAAATTACTTGACACGTGACAGTTATCTTTTCACCACAAATGTATGTTGGCCTTAAAAATTTAATATCAAGCGTAGTCGTGACTGCCATTTTTTTTGTACAAATATAACAGGTCCATCCCATTATTTCATCAAGGAGACCCATTTGAATTGCCCCATGGAGTATATCACCCTGGCCAACAAAATATTGAGCAGGCATATATTCAGTTGATGCTTCTTTCTTTTCCTTGTCCCAATAAAATTTAAGATTCAAACCTTTTTTGTTTTCACTTCCGCAAAAGAAACAATTGTTGTTAGAATAAGGGATTTTGTATTTCTTCTTTCATAAAATGTACCTGATAAAAGGATTGTTTATTTAAGCTCAACAAATAATTGTGCAGGTCAGTATATCGTATAAGTTTGAATGATATCCAACTATTTTTTAATAATAGAACTAAGATTGGGTATCAATTTTCTTAAAGCCTGTAAAGATATTTTAACGAATCAACTTTGATAAAAATAAAATTGATTCAGGACGTATCGACAAAAATAACATAATTGGAGATACATTTGATTTTTGTTCATATTCCGGAAAGAAATTTTTTAGAATCTGCCAAAATGTGATGTATATATTATCAACGTGAATGTGGAAACATGACCTATAACACCGCTACAGGCTTATAAAGTTGAGTTCAATGAAATTTCAAATTTAAAAAAAGGCCATATACCATATGTGTGGGTCCCTGTGATTGGTCTCGACTGAGCCCCACAAAAGCCAGTACTCATTTTTTAAATCTTCTTAAGAATGACCTTGTACTTTTTTGGACAGGGGGTATTCCTGTGATATTGGCTAAAATTATTTTCATTGTTGTTTGCGGGGATAAAATTATGATATGTAAAACTTTAAAAGAATATGACAGGTCAAACAAATTATTCAAATGGTATAGATGTATAATTCATTTGGTTAATAGCAATCACCATAATCCATAATTAGGAGATTATTTTGAAATCATATCCAAAAATCGCATTTTATTCTCTAACGGTTTTTCTTTTTGTACTTACTTCATCACTATTCGCTGCGGAAGCATTGAAAGCCCCTCTCATCGATATCCCGGGCTGGGATGCTGAACCTGCTATGGAGATGGATATGAACATGAATGGTGTAAAAATGTCAAATGCTACCCGATCCTATGAAAAGGGAGATAATACCATTGATGCGGCGATAATGGTTACTTCCCGGCAAATGGGAATGGCCTCATTCCAGGGAATGAACATGTCCCAGGGTGGAATTAAAATTGAAAGCTCTGAAATGGATGGGTTCAAGATAATGCACACCCATGACAGCAATGAAAATGAAGGAAATGTCCTGGTGCTGCTTGGAGAAACTGAAACCAATTCAGCCATATTTTCTCTTGGATATTCAGGTATTTCAAGTGAAGAGAGTACATCCATTTTAAAACAATATAATCTAAAACAGATACAAAAAGCCACAAAGGCATTAATGAAATAGTTAAGGATTTTAGTGATCCTCCCCCAAAAAAACTGGAGACATAGTTAATCCAAATTTTTCAGGGTATACCGTTCATACTATTGATATCAAATTAAGAATACATTGAGAATGCTTTTTGATACAAATATCTCAAACTTGAATCGATTACCTCGCGAGTATATAGTTCATGGTATTCTCTGTCAGGAGTCAAATTTCGCCAATTTGCTGAGCGTTTCTTTCACCGGTCTGGGCTTTTTAAATATTTCCAGAATACTACATCTGGTATAAACAAGATTTGCAGTCTTTGGTGTGAGATTAATCTATATGGGAAACCGCATGACCGAATGAATCAAAATCCCTTTAAATTATAATTGGAGATAAAAGGAAGGGGATATCCATCCTGCTGTGGTGCGGACTTTGATTTTTCTCCCCCAGGGCCGGGTTTGCCGGGGTGGACTATTATTAATAGTCTCGACTTTTTTAAATCGAAGCCCACCATAAAATATTGTGTTTGAGGGAAATGGATAAAGCTGTGCGAAAAAAAGCACCCAAGAATATCGACAATGGTTTGGACAGAGTTACAAACGCAAAAAGCCCTGATCATTGCAATAATGATCAGGGCTTTTTGAAGAATAATCTGGCGGCGTTCTACTCTCCCACACAGTCTCCCATGCAGTACCATCGACGCTAAAGAGCTTAACTTCCGTGTTCGAGATGGGAACGGGTGTGACCTCTTTGCCATTACCACCAGATTAAGATGGTTTGGATCCGGAACTTTTGAATGGTGCTACTTCTTGTGTTCCATAAATCCTAAAACTTGTTGCTGTAAATTTGCTATTAAATATGTTTCGCATTAAAGCGTTCAAACTTAATTGTGGAGGAAGTGGCTAAGCCTCACGACCTATTAGTACCAGTTAGCTGAACACATTACTGTGCTTACACACCTGGCCTATCAACCTTGTAGTCTTCAAGGGGTCTTTAGTCTATAAATAGATGGGATATCTAATCTTGAAGTTGGCTTCCCGCTTAGATGCTTTCAGCGGTTATCCATACCCAACTTAGCTACCCAGCAATGCTCCTGGCGGAACAACTGGAACACCATTGGTTGGTCCAATCCGGTCCTCTCGTACTAGGATCAGATCTCCTCAAATATCCTGCGCCCACGAAAGATAGGGACCAAACTGTCTCACGACGTTTTAAACCCAGCTCACGTACCACTTTAATTGGCGAACAGCCAAACCCTTGGGACCTGCTCCAGCCCCAGGATGTGATGAGCCGACATCGAGGTGCCAAACCGCCCCGTCGATGTGAACTCTTGGGGGCGATAAGCCTGTTATCCCCGGCGTACCTTTTATCCGTTGAGCGACGGCCCTTCCATTCAGAACCGCCGGATCACTAAGACCTACTTTCGTACCTGCTCGAAATGTCTCTCTCGCAGTCAAGCTCCCTTATGCCTTTGCACTCTATGGTTGGTTTCCAATCAACCTGAGGGAACCTTCGCGCGCCTCCGTTACTCTTTGGGAGGCGACCGCCCCAGTCAAACTACCCACCAGACACTGTCCGTAATCCCGATAAGGGACCGACGTTAGAACACTGAAATATGAAGGGTGGTATTTCAAGGGTAACTCCACAAGCACTGGCGTACCTGCTTCTAAGTCTCCCACCTATCCTGCACATCATATCCCAAAATCCAATGTCAAGCTGTAGTAAAGGTGCCGGGGTCTTTCCGTCTTTTCGCGGGTAGACGGTATCTTCACCGCCATTCCAATTTCGCTGAGTCTCTGGTTGAGACAGTGTGGAAGTCGTTACGCCATTCGTGCAGGTCGGAACTTACCCGACAAGGAATTTCGCTACCTTAGGACCGTTATAGTTACGGCCGCCGTTTACTGGGGCTTCAGTTCAGTGCTTCGCATAAATGCTAACAAATCCCCTTAACCTTCCAGCACCGGGCAGGCGTCAGACCCTATACTTCGTCTTGCGACTTTGCAGAGTCCTATGTTTTTAGTAAACAGTCGCTACCACCAATTCTCTGCGGCCCTCGAACGCTTATAAAGTAAATTTAATCACATTCAAGGGCATACCTTCTCCCTAAGTTACGGTATCATTTTGCCGAGTTCCTTAACCAGAGTTCTCTCAAGCGCCTCGGGATACTCTCCCTGCCTACCTGTGTCGGTTTTGGTACGATCACCTGTTATCTCGATAGAGGCTTTTCTTGGCAGCATGGGTGCAGTCAGTTTATGGGATAAATCCCTCCTCATCGCTTCTCAGCCTTAATGAAAATCCGGATTTGCCTGGATTCTCAGCCTACGAGCTTAAACCGCCTATTCCAACAGACGGATGACTTGCCCTCCTGCGTCCCCCCTTCTCTCAAACGACAACTGGGTGGTACAGGAATATTAACCTGTTTTCCATCGACTACGCCTTTCGGCCTCGCCTTAGGGATCGACTAACCCTGAGCAGATTAGCTTTACTCAGGAAACCTTGGGCTATCGGCGAGCGGGTCTCTCACCCGCTTTATCGCTACTCATGTCAGCATGGTCGCTTGTGCAATCTCCACATTTACTCACGTAAACGATTCTATGACGGCACAACGCTCTCCTACCATAAAACTCAATCCGTAGATCAAATCCTATCCGCAGCTTCGGTACTATGCTTTAGCCCCGATACATTTTCGGCGCAGATCCACTCGACCAGTGAGCTATTACGCTTTCTTTAAAGGATGGCTGCTTCTAAGCCAACCTCCTGGTTGTCTGGGCATTCCCACATCCTTCTCCACTTAGCATAGATTTGGGGACCTTAGCTGGCGGTCTGGGTTGTTTCCCTCTCGTCCGCGGAACTTAGCTCCCGCGGGCTGACTCCTATAATCTGACTTACCGGTATTCGGAGTTTGGTTAGGTTTGGTAATCTGGTGAGACCCCTAGCCCATCCAGTGCTCTACCTCCGGCAAGAAACTTATAAGGCTATACCTAAATATATTTCGGAGAGAACCAGCTATCTCCAGGTTTGTTTGGCCTTTCACCCCTATCCACACCTCATCCGAACAGTTTTTAACCTGTGACGGTTCGGGCCTCCACGCAATTTTACTTGTGCTTCACCCTGGACATGGATAGATCACCTGGTTTCGGGTCTATTCAGTGCAACTTGTCGCCCATTTCAGACTCGCTTTCGCTACGGCTACATCTATCGACTTAACCTTGCTACACTAAATAACTCGCTGACTCATTATGCAAAAGGCACGCGGTCACAAGATCCGAAGATCAAGCTCCCACTGCTTGTAAGCAAACGGTTTCAGGTACTATTTCACTCCCCTAACAGGGGTACTTTTCACCTTTCCCTCACGGTACTGGTACGCTATCGGTTGTCAAGTTGTATTTAGCCTTATGTGATGGTCCACACAAATTCCCACAGAATTTCTCGTGTTCCGCAGTACTTGGGAATAAAATAAGAGAGATCCATTATTTTCGCTTACAGGATTGTCACCTTCTTTGATCGAGCTTTCCAGCTCATTCAGCTAATAATGAATTTTTTTACTCTCCGCCAGGTCCAAAACCCTGACAAATCTCATCCCACGACCCCGTATACGCAACGCTTTTGGGCTTGACACGTATATGGTTTGGGCTCTTTCCCGTTCGCTCGCCGCTACTTAGGAAATCGTTATTACTTTCTTTTCCTGGGGGTACTAAGATGTTTCAGTTCTCCCCGTTGGCTTCCTAACACTATGTATTCATGTTAGGATGACACGGTATTAACCATGCCGGGTTGCCCCATTCAGAAATCTCCGGATCAAAGGATGTTTAGCTCCTCCCCGAAGCTTATCGCAGCTTTCCACGTCTTTCATCTGCACTTGACACCAAGGCATCCACCGTTTGCTCTTAGTAGCTTAGCCACTATACCACAAATAAGTTTAAACACTTTGATGCGAACATATTTAACTTGGGTGAATAAATTCACCTTCCATCAAATGGTCAAGCTTTCAGTCTGATTCAACAATCAAACCTTGGCTTTATATTTTAATCAGTTGTTAATGATAATTTTAACAACTGCGCAATTGATATTTACAACAACAAATTGTCAAAGAACAGTGAACGATCCGGCTACTAATACTTCGCCGTTTTGATCCCTCAAAATTGGCCAGTGAAAATTAAGCTTGAGCGCTTATACTTCTTGTCTTTCCTTTGAAAGGAGGTGATCCAGCCGCTGATTCCTCAACGGCTACCTTGTTACGACTTCACCCCAATTATCAACCATACCTTAGGCGCCTGCTTCCCCGAAGGGTTAGCCCAACGACGTCGGGTATAATCAACTCTCATGGTGTGACGGGCGGTGTGTACAAGGCCCGGGAACATATTCACCGCGGCATGCTGATCCGCGATTACTAGCGATTCCAACTTCATGGAGTCGAGTTGCAGACTCCAATCCGGACTGAGATAAGCTTTAGGGATTAGCTAACCATCGCTGGCTTGCTGCCCTCTGTACTTACCATTGTAGCACGTGTGTAGCCCTGGATATAAGGGCCATGAGGACTTGACGTCATCCCC
The DNA here is from genome assembly GCF_055382125.1 of Desulfoconvexum algidum. Classification (NCBI taxonomy): domain Bacteria; kingdom Pseudomonadati; phylum Thermodesulfobacteriota; class Desulfobacteria; order Desulfobacterales; family Desulfobacteraceae; genus Desulfoconvexum; species Desulfoconvexum algidum. Next base: position 5,520,792 of record NZ_AP042394.1, read on the forward strand.
GCCTTCCTCCCGGTTAACCCGGGCAGTCTCGCTAGAGTTCCCACCATTACGTGCTGGCAACTAACGATAAGGGTTGCGCTCGTTGCTGGACTTAACCAAACATCTCACGACACGAGCTGACGACAGCCATGCAGCACCTGTCACTGTGTTCCCGAAGGCACTCTCTGATCTCTCAAAGATTCACAGGATGTCAAATCCAGGTAAGGTTCTTCGCGTTGCGTCGAATTAAACCACATGCTCCACCGCTTGTGCGGGCCCCCGTCAATTCCTTTGAGTTTTAGTCTTGCGACCGTACTCCCCAGGCGGTTCACTTACCACGTTAGCTTGGGCACAGCAGATTTTAATATCCGCTACACCGAGTGAACAACGTTTACTGTGTGGACTACCAGGGTATCTAATCCTGTTCGCTACCCACACCTTCGCGCCTCAGCGTCAATATCTGTCCAGAGAGCTGCCTTCGCCATCGGTGTTCCTCCTGATATCTACGAATTTCACCTCTACACCAGGAATTCCGCTCTCCTCTCCAGTATTCAAGTCTTGCTGTTTCAAATGCACTTCCAGGGTTGAGCCCCGGGCTTTCACATCTGACCGACAAGACCGCCTACGCGCCCTTTACGCCCAATAATTCCGAATAACGCTTGCACCCCCCGTATTACCGCGGCTGCTGGCACGGAGTTAGCCGGTGCTTCCTCTACAGGTACCGTCAATACAACATACTATTAATATGAAGTAATTTCTTCCCTGTCGACAGAGCTTTACGACCCAAGGGCCTTCTTCACTCACGCGGCGTTGCTGCGTCAGGGTTTCCCCCATTGCGCAAAATTCCTCACTGCTGCCTCCCGTAGGAGTCTGGACCGTGTGTCAGTTCCAGTGTGGCTGATCATCCTCTCAGACCAGCTAACCATCGTAGTCTTGGTAGGCCTTTACCCCACCAACAAACTAATGGTCCGCAGACTCATCTTCAAACAATTGCTTTCAAGAAGAGGCAACCTTTCATGTTTCAACTTATGCCAAAACACTTCATCCGGTATTAGCCATCCTTTCGAATAGTTATCCCAGGCTTGAAGGTAGATTATCTACGTGTTACTCACCCGTGCGCCACTCTACTAAGGATTGCAAGCAATCCCGTTCTCGTTCGACTTGCATGTGTTAAGCACGCCGCCAGCGTTCATTCTGAGCCAGGATCAAACTCTCCAGTTATAATCCTTTGATAAAACTTTTAGGTCCTTAGACCCGCTCATTTTCTTTTCTCACTGACCAATTTTCAAAGATCAAACTTTTTCTTTCGAAGGGCTGTTTAAAGTCTGTCCTCCTGAAGACCGGCGAATAATGCAGGAATTTAGAACCATTGTCAAACCTTATTTTTTTTAATTTTATATTTTTTCTCATCTATCTGATTTTCAAACGTTAACCGGAAAAAGAATAGTCAGCAAAACGGCAATAAATGAAAAAAAAGGTAAGGTGCAAATTTATCAAGATCACAATCCCATTAAAAAATAGCTTAACCTCTTGTCCTATTTTTCGGGTTAAGATCATTTTGGCTGCATTGAATAATTTAGAAACACCCCTAAAGCAACGGCGCCCTTTTGTCTGCTTTGCCAGATTCAAATCAATTTGACGATCCGATTGTTTACAAGGTCCTTTTCTTCCCTTCCTGATAAATAACGACGGCATTGAATTTGTTCGTTCACTCTGGTATACGAGTATATTATACTTGATCCGGACCTCAATCCTCTATTTCTCTATTTTAAATATTCCCGCCAGTTCTCTACCAGATACCCAGCCATACTGTTTTCAAGTTCTCTTTCAGGAATTATTGATTCAAACTCAGGAGTTTGACTGTTTCCAATCCCAGGGCAAAAACGCTCAAGCATAAAAAGGAGGGGTGGCATGAGAACCATATTTTATTTATCCGTCCTGTTTTGCCTGGCCTTGATCTTTATAGGCCATCATCCTGAAATCCTCGAAAAACAGGGTGCCATCGGCAATCCCCTGTTCTCTTCGGATGAAACATCCCAGGTCGACTTTCCAGCGATCCTGGGGGGAATTGTTGTGTTCTTTTTCTATGTCATGAAATTCGGGCGGTGGCCAGGCCCTGAAGGGGCACCCCCGGGCTTCAGGCCGAAACCCACCCGCCATTTCACCACCTGGCTCAAGTACATGGGGTGGGCGTGTATTTACGGTTTCACCATGTTGATATTTTATCTTTTGATTGTCTTTTTTCCCAAGCTCTTTATCGATTCACTGAACGCCTCCATGGATCTGGGAATTTTTACCCAGCACAGCGGGCTGTTTCAAAAACTCATCCTTGGACTGAAAGAGAACCCGGGCAATCTTGTACCCTACGCCGTGATCATCGTTACGGTTATCTGGTCCGGTGTATTTGCCGTTCGAGAAAGGTCTTTCCGCCAAAGCCTCCAGGAATCTGCCATGATCCCCACCCAGGCCAACCAGCTGATTGAAGAGTATGAATCGGATCCGGACGCCTTTTGCCCGGAAGAAAATTCAATAAAAAAAATCATTGTAAAAATCCCATATCATCTTATTTCTCGGGAAAGTTTCAGTGCCCACAACAAGGACCGGCTTGAAAAAGGATTTGCCCAGTGCGAATATATGCTTTCAAAAATTTTTGAACTTAGAACAAAAAGAATATTTGCAAAAACCTTTGCAAGGTATCAGGAGGATCTGGATGAAGCCAAATTAGCCCTCCATATGCTCAGTGACAATCTCCAGCAGCATAAAAGAAAAATGCTTCAGGTCATGAAACCGGATGAGTCCGTGCCGGATACAAAGACCCTGGGACGGGTTAGCCGTGATTGGGAAAACGCCCATTCACCCAAGGAATTTGAAAAGGAATACTTTACAAAAAACCGGGAAGAACTGGAAAAAGAGATGTCGGACTGCCTTAACGCCCTCCTTAGAATCTCCGTTTGTGCATCCCTTGCCATCAGCAGGTCAACCCGCGAGCGTAATGCACTGTTAAAAAAACTGGGCCTTGCCGCCCCCGAGGGCCAGATCGCTGTCCTCTCCTGGGAATATATTTCCAGGGCGGTATGGATCGTGCTCTTGGTCACCCTGTTAAGTACCGGGATTTACCATTTGACCGATTATTTCTACACAATTCAGGATGGTACACAATCGGGAACGGTTCCCGTTCCCAATGATACGGGAAAAATCATGGTCTGGTGCCTGTATTCGGTGGCCATGAATATTCTGGGAATATTCGGCGGATTTTCGGTCCAAAAATGGCTCACCGAAGAAAGGAGGCAGTTCGACTTTTCTAAGCCCCACAGGTTATATATTTCCGACTATTCCACTTGTTTCCTTTTTGGATTCAGCCTGAATGTTTTTTTGTTTGCTGCTCTCCTGCTTCCCTCAGGGGGCTTTGAAAGGTTTCAATATGCATGGCCCTGGGCCCTGCCAGGTTCTGTATCCGCCTGTTTTACAGGTTTTTATATGGCCAGGGTAAAAAACTCCCAAACGGTTGAAAAAGAATCTAAGGCAAATCCGGACACAGAGAAAAATACCCCTCGTGCCAAACAAATTAACTGGGGATATATGCTCCTCCAGGGAGGGGCCATGGCCCTGGTCTCCATTTCCGTACTGATATGGAACCATGGGTTTGAATTCCTCCTGCACTTGGGGGAATCCAAAACCCTGGAGGTGTTCGGTATTTATTTGGCCGCATCCTCATTTCTGATCGGCGCCGGCCTGTCCTATATTCTGCAGGACTGGATCAACACGGAAGAAAACGGCAAAACGGTGAAACCAACTTTTGACCAGGCAAAGGAAGCTTAAAAAGGGAGGATGGTATGAAAGCATTTAAAGTGAACCTGATCACAACAATCTATTGGATATTGATGCTCCTCGTTTTTATGTTTTTCCAAACCCGTGCCCTGGCTGGAAATACGGAAGGTGTTCTCAAAATCGGGGTAAGAAAGGACTGCCCACCCTTTTCCTGGGAGGTTGATCAAAAAGGACGGTACAGAGGATACAGCCTTTCCCTGTGTGAGGCCATTGCCGACAGAAACAATTTTGACATTGAAATGGTACCGGTGACGGCCCAGAACCGCTTCACAAAACTTCACGACGGCGATATCCATATCCTATGCGAGGCAACAACCGTAACCCTGCAACGGATGCACCGGTTCAACACCACTCTGTATACTTTTATCAGCGGTGCATCTTTACTGTACACCCCGGAAACCCAGAGCGCCTCAGAATTAAAAGTGGGGGTTTTAAAGGGAACCACTACGGAAAATACTATTGATACCATTTTAAAAAAACAGACCGACTTGAGACGAAAGGATTTGAGCTATACCCGGGTTGAACTGGACAGCCACTTGGACTACGCGGAAAAATTCAATTCCGGGGACATCAACCTGTACATTGCAGATCGTGAGATCCTTCTGGCCCTAAGGGCAATGAGTTCAAACAAAAGCAAAAAGCTTATCGTATCCAGAAACTATTATACAATAGAACCCTATGCCCTTTTTACAGGAAGGAACAATCACGACTTAAAATACATGGCAGACAAAACGCTGGCAAGGATCTTCAAACGAGATATCCAGGAACTGTTCCGTGAAAACTTTCCCCAAAAAAGAATGAACGATTCTCTCAGGCTTTTATTTCGCCTCCAGCAGTTGCTTGATGGCCGGGATCCCCTACCCGATCCCAAAACGAAAGAATCAGATCCGTAAAATAGAATTGGTTCCCATGATCGAATGCCGGATCTCAGAAGATCACCCAACCCCTAAGCCCTGTGGGTCTGCTGGGACACGGCCTTTGACAGGATGTCGGGGACCGGGCAGGGTCAAAAAGGAGCGGGCATGGGTGATGCCGGTGTAAACCAGTTCCCGGGTTATGACCGGATTCATGGCATCTGGCAGGACCATGGCCGTATGCTCAAACTCCGAGCCCTGGGATTTGTGCACGGTCATGGCAAACACCGTTTCGACGGCTTCCAGGCGGGAAGGCAGGACCTGCTTCACAACAGGTTTGGCTTTTTCTATATTTTCAATAAGTTATAAACTTTTAGTAAAATCAACAGAGGATATCAATCAGGGAAAACCTGAATTTTAGAATTTTTTTTAGGATAAAACTCAACATCAACGAGAACAAAATAAAGATGATTGCCAAAAACAGTGGTGATTAAGCCTTGTTCTAAATTTGGGCGTGAAAATAATGACACTAATTTTTACCAATTCAAATTTTCATGGGGCGAGCTTCTATGGTATCATCTGTCGCTTTTATCGAAATCTTCCAATCACAACATATGGTATGGCGAACCGTTTTGATTGTCGAGTCTATATTCAACATAATTGGAGATAGAGAGAAATGGAAAGAACTGCCTTTTTGAAGACATAAGAATTGAACAGCATCCATTCTTATGCGGTGTGGACTATTATTAATAGTCTCGACTTTTTTAAAACGAAGCCCACCATAAAATATTGTGTTTGAGGGAAATAAATAAAGCTGTGCGAAAAAAGCACCCAGGAATATCGACAATGGTTTGGACAGAGTTACAAACGCAAAAAGCCCTGATCATATTTCTATGATCAGGGCTTTTTGAAGAATAATCTGGCGGCGTTCTACTCTCCCACACAGTCTCCCATGCAGTACCATCGACGCTAAAGAGCTTAACTTCCGTGTTCGAGATGGGAACGGGTGTGACCTCTTTGCCATTACCACCAGATTAAGATGGTTTGGATCCGGAACTTTTGAAGGGTGCTACTTCTTGTGTTCCATAAATCCATTTTGTAATTTATTGTTGTAAATTTGCGTATTAAATATGTTTCGCATTAAAGCGTTCAAACTTAATTGTGGAGGAAGTGGCTAAGCCTCACGACCTATTAGTACCAGTTAGCTGAACACATTACTGTGCTTACACACCTGGCCTATCAACCTTGTAGTCTTCAAGGGGTCTTTAGTCTATAAATAGATGGGATATCTAATCTTGAAGTTGGCTTCCCGCTTAGATGCTTTCAGCGGTTATCCATACCCAACTTAGCTACCCAGCAATGCTCCTGGCGGAACAACTGGAACACCATTGGTTGGTCCAATCCGGTCCTCTCGTACTAGGATCAGATCTCCTCAAATATCCTGCGCCCACGAAAGATAGGGACCAAACTGTCTCACGACGTTTTAAACCCAGCTCACGTACCACTTTAATTGGCGAACAGCCAAACCCTTGGGACCTGCTCCAGCCCCAGGATGTGATGAGCCGACATCGAGGTGCCAAACCGCCCCGTCGATGTGAACTCTTGGGGGCGATAAGCCTGTTATCCCCGGCGTACCTTTTATCCGTTGAGCGACGGCCCTTCCATTCAGAACCGCCGGATCACTAAGACCTACTTTCGTACCTGCTCGAAATGTCTCTCTCGCAGTCAAGCTCCCTTATGCCTTTGCACTCTATGGTTGGTTTCCAATCAACCTGAGGGAACCTTCGCGCGCCTCCGTTACTCTTTGGGAGGCGACCGCCCCAGTCAAACTACCCACCAGACACTGTCCGTAATCCCGATAAGGGACCGACGTTAGAACACTGAAATATGAAGGGTGGTATTTCAAGGGTAACTCCACAAGCACTGGCGTACCTGCTTCTAAGTCTCCCACCTATCCTGCACATCATATCCCAAAATCCAATGTCAAGCTGTAGTAAAGGTGCCGGGGTCTTTCCGTCTTTTCGCGGGTAGACGGTATCTTCACCGCCATTCCAATTTCGCTGAGTCTCTGGTTGAGACAGTGTGGAAGTCGTTACGCCATTCGTGCAGGTCGGAACTTACCCGACAAGGAATTTCGCTACCTTAGGACCGTTATAGTTACGGCCGCCGTTTACTGGGGCTTCAGTTCAGTGCTTCGCATAAATGCTAACAAATCCCCTTAACCTTCCAGCACCGGGCAGGCGTCAGACCCTATACTTCGTCTTGCGACTTTGCAGAGTCCTATGTTTTTAGTAAACAGTCGCTACCACCAATTCTCTGCGGCCCTCGAACGCTTATAAAGTAAATTTAATCACATTCAAGGGCATACCTTCTCCCTAAGTTACGGTATCATTTTGCCGAGTTCCTTAACCAGAGTTCTCTCAAGCGCCTCGGGATACTCTCCCTGCCTACCTGTGTCGGTTTTGGTACGATCACCTGTTATCTCGATAGAGGCTTTTCTTGGCAGCATGGGTGCAGTCAGTTTATGGGATAAATCCCTCCTCATCGCTTCTCAGCCTTAATGAAAATCCGGATTTGCCTGGATTCTCAGCCTACGAGCTTAAACCGCCTATTCCAACAGACGGATGACTTGCCCTCCTGCGTCCCCCCTTCTCTCAAACGACAACTGGGTGGTACAGGAATATTAACCTGTTTTCCATCGACTACGCCTTTCGGCCTCGCCTTAGGGATCGACTAACCCTGAGCAGATTAGCTTTACTCAGGAAACCTTGGGCTATCGGCGAGCGGGTCTCTCACCCGCTTTATCGCTACTCATGTCAGCATGGTCGCTTGTGCAATCTCCACATTTACTCACGTAAACGATTCTATGACGGCACAACGCTCTCCTACCATAAAACTCAATCCGTAGATCAAATCCTATCCGCAGCTTCGGTACTATGCTTTAGCCCCGATACATTTTCGGCGCAGATCCACTCGACCAGTGAGCTATTACGCTTTCTTTAAAGGATGGCTGCTTCTAAGCCAACCTCCTGGTTGTCTGGGCATTCCCACATCCTTCTCCACTTAGCATAGATTTGGGGACCTTAGCTGGCGGTCTGGGTTGTTTCCCTCTCGTCCGCGGAACTTAGCTCCCGCGGGCTGACTCCTATAATCTGACTTACCGGTATTCGGAGTTTGGTTAGGTTTGGTAATCTGGTGAGACCCCTAGCCCATCCAGTGCTCTACCTCCGGCAAGAAACTTATAAGGCTATACCTAAATATATTTCGGAGAGAACCAGCTATCTCCAGGTTTGTTTGGCCTTTCACCCCTATCCACACCTCATCCGAACAGTTTTTAACCTGTGACGGTTCGGGCCTCCACGCAATTTTACTTGTGCTTCACCCTGGACATGGATAGATCACCTGGTTTCGGGTCTATTCAGTGCAACTTGTCGCCCATTTCAGACTCGCTTTCGCTACGGCTACATCTATCGACTTAACCTTGCTACACTAAATAACTCGCTGACTCATTATGCAAAAGGCACGCGGTCACAAGATCCGAAGATCAAGCTCCCACTGCTTGTAAGCAAACGGTTTCAGGTACTATTTCACTCCCCTAACAGGGGTACTTTTCACCTTTCCCTCACGGTACTGGTACGCTATCGGTTGTCAAGTTGTATTTAGCCTTATGTGATGGTCCACACAAATTCCCACAGAATTTCTCGTGTTCCGCAGTACTTGGGAATAAAATAAGAGAGATCCATTATTTTCGCTTACAGGATTGTCACCTTCTTTGATCGAGCTTTCCAGCTCATTCAGCTAATAATGAATTTTTTTACTCTCCGCCAGGTCCAAAACCCTGACAAATCTCATCCCACGACCCCGTATACGCAACGCTTTTGGGCTTGACACGTATATGGTTTGGGCTCTTTCCCGTTCGCTCGCCGCTACTTAGGAAATCGTTATTACTTTCTTTTCCTGGGGGTACTAAGATGTTTCAGTTCTCCCCGTTGGCTTCCTAACACTATGTATTCATGTTAGGATGACACGGTATTAACCATGCCGGGTTGCCCCATTCAGAAATCTCCGGATCAAAGGATGTTTAGCTCCTCCCCGAAGCTTATCGCAGCTTTCCACGTCTTTCATCTGCACTTGACACCAAGGCATCCACCGTTTGCTCTTAGTAGCTTAGCCACTATACCACAAATAAGTTTAAACACTTTGATGCGAACATATTTAACTTGGGTGAATAAATTCACCTTCCATCAAATGGTCAAGCTTTCAGTCTGATTCAACAATCAAACCTTGGCTTTATATTTTAATCAGTTGTTAATGATAATATTAACAACTGCGCAATTGATATTTACAACAACAAATTGTCAAAGAACAGTGAACGATCCGGCTACTAATACTTCGCCGTTTTGATCCCTCAAAATTGGCCAGTGAAAATTAAAAGCTTGAGCGCTTATACTTCTTGTCTTTCCTTTGAAAGGAGGTGATCCAGCCGCTGATTCCTCAACGGCTACCTTGTTACGACTTCACCCCAATTATCAACCATACCTTAGGCGCCTGCTTCCCCGAAGGGTTAGCCCAACGACGTCGGGTATAATCAACTCTCATGGTGTGACGGGCGGTGTGTACAAGGCCCGGGAACATATTCACCGCGGCATGCTGATCCGCGATTACTAGCGATTCCAACTTCATGGAGTCGAGTTGCAGACTCCAATCCGGACTGAGATAAGCTTTAGGGATTAGCTAACCATCGCTGGCTTGCTGCCCTCTGTACTTACCATTGTAGCACGTGTGTAGCCCTGGATATAAGGGCCATGAGGACTTGACGTCATCCCCGCCTTCCTCCCGGTTAACCCGGGCAGTCTCGCTAGAGTTCCCACCATTACGTGCTGGCAACTAACGATAAGGGTTGCGCTCGTTGCTGGACTTAACCAAACATCTCACGACACGAGCTGACGACAGCCATGCAGCACCTGTCACTGTGTTCCCGAAGGCACTCTCTGATCTCTCAAAGATTCACAGGATGTCAAATCCAGGTAAGGTTCTTCGCGTTGCGTCGAATTAAACCACATGCTCCACCGCTTGTGCGGGCCCCCGTCAATTCCTTTGAGTTTTAGTCTTGCGACCGTACTCCCCAGGCGGTTCACTTACCACGTTAGCTTGGGCACACCAGATTTTAATATCCGGTACACCGAGTGAACAACGTTTACTGTGTGGACTACCAGGGTATCTAATCCTGTTCGCTACCCACACCTTCGCGCCTCAGCGTCAATATCTGTCCAGAGAGCTGCCTTCGCCATCGGTGTTCCTCCTGATATCTACGAATTTCACCTCTACACCAGGAATTCCGCTCTCCTCTCCAGTATTCAAGTCTTGCTGTTTCAAATGCACTTCCAGGGTTGAGCCCCGGGCTTTCACATCTGACCGACAAGACCGCCTACGCGCCCTTTACGCCCAATAATTCCGAATAACGCTTGCACCCCCCGTATTACCGCGGCTGCTGGCACGGAGTTAGCCGGTGCTTCCTCTACAGGTACCGTCAATACAACATACTATTAATATGAAGTAATTTCTTCCCTGTCGACAGAGCTTTACGACCCAAGGGCCTTCTTCACTCACGCGGCGTTGCTGCGTCAGGGTTTCCCCCATTGCGCAAAATTCCTCACTGCTGCCTCCCGTAGGAGTCTGGACCGTGTGTCAGTTCCAGTGTGGCTGATCATCCTCTCAGACCAGCTAACCATCGTAGTCTTGGTAGGCCTTTACCCCACCAACAAACTAATGGTCCGCAGACTCATCTTCAAACAATTGCTTTCAAGAAGAGGCAACCTTTCATATATCAACTTATGTCAACATACTTCATCCGGTATTAGCCATCCTTTCGAATAGTTATCCCAGGCTTGAAGGTAGATTATCTACGTGTTACTCACCCGTGCGCCACTCTACTAAGGATTGCAAGCAATCCCGTTCTCGTTCGACTTGCATGTGTTAAGCACGCCGCCAGCGTTCATTCTGAGCCAGGATCAAACTCTCCAGTTATAATCCTTTGATAAAACTTTTAGGTCCTTAGACCCGCTCATTTTCTTTTCTCACTGACCAATTTTCAAAGATCAAACTCGCACAAAAAAAATCTTCCCAGGTCAAAATTTCAAATTATTTCCCCGTGAAGATCAACGAATAATACCTGAAATATAATTTATGTCAACTATTTTTTTAAATTTATTTCAAATAAACCATTTCACTGGCATGGGAATCCCCCAATATATTCTCCATGTCAGCGAATATATTGGGGTTTGTCATCCCAGGGGCTTGGTTTTATTTCATCCGATAGGTATAGGACATCATGATTTGATTCCGGTCTTCCATGTTCAGGGCGGCTTCAAGGCCGGGACAATCCAAATTGCAATTGATGGCCTCCTTGGTCATGCGGATCCCCATGGGGTTTTTCTCCACCATGGTTTTGGCAAGGCCCTGGGCCGTTGGTATCATCTCATCCTTTCCCACAACCCGGGAGGCAAAGCCCAGGGACAGAGCTGTTTTTGCATCCATCCAATTGCCTGTGAGCAAATATTCATAGGCCCGCCCTGCCCCGATGAGCCGGGGAAGAAAATAAGAGGATGCCATGTCTGCCCCGCCAAGCCCTATATTAATATAAGCCGCAGAAAACCGTGCGTCCTCGGCCAGGATCCTTAAATCAGATGCCATGGCAAGGGAAAATCCTATTCCTGCCGCTGCCCCGTGGACACAGGCAATAATGGGCTGGGGAATCTGTCGCATGCCCAAAAATAGCCGGCTCATGCGGACCTGGGCATTATAGGCCTGGATGGGGGTCATCTTAAAAATTTCAGGGGCATAGCCCTTGGTATCCAATCCGGCACAAAAGCCCTTGGCTTTTCCCCCGTCCAGGATTACCACCCGGGTTTCTTCATCATAGCGAAGCTCTCTTAACAGTGTTTCAAAGGCCACCACCATTGAATGATCAAAGGCATTATAGGTGGCGGCTCTGTCCAGAGTCAGATATCCTATTCCGCCTTCTGTCCTGAACTTAAACGGCGGCGTATCAACATTTTCTTTTATGGTTGCATTCATGTCTCTTGGGTATCTCCTTTGGGTTTTAGGTTTGAGGATCCGTCTAATCGGTAAAGCAATCCTCGGGCACGGCAAGGGTCATCTGGCCTGATTTTTCAAGGGTCGTGGCCAGTCCTTCCATTTTGGGCATTTCATATGAGAAAAAATAACGGGCCACATGGACCTTACCCTTATAAAAGAGGGCATCCTTTTTCTTGAGCCCTTCTTTTCCCAACGCCAGCAAGGCAGCATCAGCCATGGTCAGCCATTGCCAGCCGATAACCATGATACCGAACATCTCAAGAAAGAGACTGGCATCGGCCAGGTAGGCATCGGGCCCCTTTTCCATGGCCACGGCCCCAAGCTTCATGGTGGTCTTTTCCAGCATTGCCATGGCCCGGTTCAAATCCAGGGCCATTTCACCCAGTTCCTGATGCTGCTTGGCAGCGGCAATGGCACCATCCATTTCCTGCTTGAGCAACACCAATGCCCGGCCATTGTCCATGGTCAGTTTTCTGCCCAGCAAATCCATGCCCTGGATGCCGGTGGCCCCCTCATGGATGGTATGGATACGCATATCCCTGAAATGCTGTTCTACGGGAAAATCATCACAATACCCGTATCCGCCGAAACATTGGATGGCCGTACTGGTCGACAAAATTCCCATTTCAGACGGATAGGTTTTGGCCACAGGTGTGAGCAACTCCAACAGCAGGTGACAGTCCTTTTGGGAGGGGTCCCTGGCAAGGATGTCCTCGTACATGCCGCATTGAAGAATCAGGGACAGGGACCCTTCTGCCACCGCCCGCTGAAACAGCAGCATGCGGCGTACATCCGCATGCTCTATAATGGGAACGGGCATGGAATCCTTGGCAGCAGTGATTTTTCTGCCCTGGCACCTGGCCCGGCAATAGGTCAAAGCGCTGTGATAGGCTGCCGTGGCAATTGAGGTCGCCCCCATGCCCACTTCCAGCCTGGCATTGTTCATCATCTGGAACATATACAACAAGCCCCGATGCTTCTCGCCCACCAGATACCCGATGCAATTTTCCTTTTCTCCCAGACGAAGCCCTGTTATAGGAGCGCCCCGGTACCCCAGTTTATGAAACACCTGGGTGACCGTCACATCATTTTCTACCAGGTTCCCTTGGTCATCGGGCCTGAATTTGGGCACCACAAACAAAGAGATCCCTTTTACCCCGGCAGGCGCACCTTTTATCCGGGCCAGCATGAGATGGATCACATTGTCCACTCCATCGTGGTCTCCGGCGGAGATAAATATTTTTTCCCCGATAATGTTGTATTGATCAGATTCCGATTTTCCGGATTCCAGGGGAATGGCTTCGGTAACAAGGTCTCCCAGGGAAGTGCCGGCTTCAGGTTCGGTCAGGGCCATGGTACCCTGCCATTTACCGGCCAGCATGGGGGGCAGATAGGTGTTTTGAAGATGCTCTGATCCATAACTCAAAATCAGTTTTGCAGCGCCCATGGTAAGCCCTGCATAGACCGAAGCCGAATAATTGGCCGTGGCAAAAATAAAATTAATGCAAAGGAGCAGGGAGGAAGGCATGTTCTCCCCCTCCCAGCGTTCAGGAAAAAGAGCCGCTATCCAGCCATCCTCTCCCAGGGTTTCCAGCATGGGCCGGACCCCTTCATGGACACGGACACTGCCGTCGGTAAGCTGCGGCGGGTTTCGGTCCATCTCTTCAAACATGGGGTGCAACACCTTTTTTCCCAGATCAAAGGCCGCCTTGAAAACCATATCAATGGTTTTCGGGGTATGGTCATTTAAATAATCAGGGGTAATGGACCGATATTTCCCTCCCCGGGAGTGCAGGGTAAAGGTCAGGTTTTTCATGCTCATAAATTTGTCTGCCATGATGATTTCCTTGAATATTTGGTTATCGGATGCCCTTAAGAAAATCAGGTCCCAGAAATGACGCCTTGGGATACTGGTAAAAACCCTCTCCTGTCTTGACCCCCAGGTTTCCTTTGTCCACAAACCCTTTGAGGAAAGCCGCATTGGCCTTTGCCTGGGGGTCATTTTTAACCCCGGCCCAATAGTCGGTGACCTTGTAAACGGTTTCAAGGCCGACGGAATCCATGATACCAAAAGGGCCCACACCGGTTTTCATGATGCCCATCCAGGCCCGGTCAATGTCTTCAACCGATGCCACCTCTTTGGCAGCAAGGCTCAGGGCCGATGCCATCAGCTCGGACAACATGGTGTTAAATACATACCCGTGCTGCTCTTTTTTCAATTCAATGGGGAACTGGTCTATGGCCGTGCAAAATTCCCGGATATCTGCCAGGGTCTGCTTAGACGTGCCGGGATGGGGCATGATATCCACCACATTGGTGAGCAAAAGATCATGGAAATGCAGGGCGGCAAACCGATCCGGCCTGCCCGTGGCAGAAGCGATCATGGAAGGAACCAGAGTGGACGAATTGGTGGTAAAAATCGTGTGATCAGGACAGATCTCGTTGAATTGAGCAAATACCGCCTGTTTGATCTTTGGATCTTCGGGCACGGACTCATTGATCAGGTCAGCATCTTTGCCAGCTGATTGTGGATCCGATGTGAACCGGATACGATCCAGTGCAGCCGCCGCCTTTTCCGGGCTCACCCGCCGGTGGCCTGCCAGGGAATCCGCCAATTTGTTCACCCGCTTCTTCGCCTGTTCAAGGGACTTCTCAAAGGCATCAAAGACAGTCACGTCAAACCCCCATGCTGCGCATTGCAGGCCAATCTGAAGCCCCATGGTTCCGGCCCCCAGAATCAACACCTTCTCAATTTTCTTTTCCATCTTCTATCTGGTCTCCATCTTATGTTAAATATTAATATTTTTTATCTTATCCAAAGCTCGCATCTTCCATATCAACTGCAGCCGTTGAAAGCCCCTGGACAGAACGCATCCGCCCATGGGTTACCGGCAGCACGGTTTCAATGTAAAACCTTGCCGAGGTGATAATTCCCTGGTAAAAGTTCTTGTCTTTTTCCTTTTTTGCGGTCTTAAGAGAACTATTTGCGGTTATGGCCCGCCACAGATGCATCCACCCTAAGGTCACATCCCCGGTAATTTCCAAAAACGGGTGGGCATGGGCAAAGGCTGCGGCAAATTTCTCTGACATGGCTGCGGTCCCAAGACCCAGAGCGGTCTCACCAAAAATGTTGACACTCTTTTCCAGTTTGTCGGCCAGAGGGGCCAGGCTGTCGATTTTTTTTGCAGCAGTGATGGTTTTGCCCATCTCGCCCAGAAGGTCCATAAACACCTTTCCTTTTTTCATGCCCAGTTTCCGGCCAAGAAGATCCATGGCCTGGATCCCGTCGGTCCCTTCATATATGGAGGCGATTTTGACATCCCGAACCAATTGTTCCACCGGATATTCGCTGGTATATCCATACCCGCCAAAAACATGGACGGCCTGAACACAGACCTCAAACCCCCGCTGGGCGCAATAGGCCTTGATCACCGGCGTTAACAGTCCAATCATCTGATCGATTGTTTCTTTTTCTTCCGGGGCTTTCGCCAACTCTTTTCGATCGAACAGGGACCCCACGTAATAGACAAGGCTTCTCATTCCATCCACATGGACCTTCATCCAGGTAAGCATTCTTCTTACATCCGGGTGCTGGATAATGGGAACAGAAGGGGCATCGGGTTTCCGAAGATCCACAAGATTCTTTCCCTGGACCCGTTTTCGGGCATAATCCAGGGCATAAAGGTAGGCAAGCGATGCGGTGCTGCTGCCCTGGAACCCTACATTCAGCCGGGCCTCATTCATCATGTGAAACATGATTTTAAGGCCCTTGTTCTCCTCTCCCAAAAGAAATCCCCGGCATTGCTCCTTGGAGCCCAGGGACATTGAACAGGTAGCAGAGCCGTGGAGCCCCATTTTTTCTTCGGTCCCCACGCAGACCACATCATTTGGGTCTCCCAGGCTCTTATCTTCATTGACCCAGATTTTAGGCACGATGAAAATGGAGATACCGGCGCTGCCTGCAGGGGCGCCTTCAATGCGGGCAAGGACCGGGTGGATGATATTTTCCGTCATATCATGTTCCCCGGCCGTGATAAAAATTTTATTGCCGGTAATGGACCAGGTGCCATCGGGAAGTTTTTTGGCGCTGGTGGTCAGGGCCCCCACATCAGAACCGGCATCGGCCTCGGTGAGCAGCATGGTGCCACCCCATTTTGCCGTATACAAATTTTCCAGGAACAACTCTTTGAGCAGATCTGTCCCATAGAGCTCAATCATTTTTCCCGTGCCGTGTCCCATGTGAACATACCCGCTCAGGGCATAATTTGCCGCAATCATATACTCCAGGGCTGCCATGGAAATGAGATAGGGCAGGCCCTGACCTCCCCACTGGGGGTCTTCGGGAAGCGCTGTCAGTTCCGCCTCGAGTATCAAAGACCTTGCCCGGTGAAAGGAATCCGCCACTTTTACCTGGCCCTTGTCAAACTTCACCCCTTCACGATCTCCATCGACCAGGGTGGGCAATAGCTCTTTTTGGGCCAGGCGCCGGGTTTCGGCAATAATCATGTCAAAGCTCTTTTTTGAAAAATCTGAAAATTGATCCGCCTTGACCAGCTCGTCTGCCCGGAGCAGCTCATACAAAATAAAGTCAATCTCTCGTTGATCGGCAATTAATTGGGCCATGGGTGTTTCCCTTTGTAAAATTTTTACCGTTAAACTTCTTTTTCAAATGCTCAGGCCAGCATCCCCCCGTCGCAAATCAAGCTGGTACCAGTGGTAAATGAGGCAGCATCGGACACCAGATACAAGACAGCTCCGGCCATTTCTTCGGGTTTGGCATACCGGCCCAGGGGAATCTGGGCTAACGCATGATTGCAAATTTCATCGGAAGAAATAATGGCCGATGCAAATTTGGTGTCCGTAAGCCCTGGCAAAAGTGAATTTACCCGTATCCCCTTGGGGGCCAACTCCCGGGCCAGGGTCTGGGTCATGTTTAAAAGCGCTGCCTTGGTGGCGGAATATACCCCCTGAAACATCCCGGGTCGGACCGCATTGACCGAGGACACATTCACAATGGCCCCCTTGTCCTTCATCAATGGGACGGCATATTTAATCATGAAAAAAGGACCTTTGACATTCACATCCAGGGTCTTGTCCCAGATCCCTGCATCCGCCGTGATCATTTCTCCAAAATGGGGATTGGTGGCAGCATTGTTCACCAGGATATCCAGCCTTCCGAAATCCGCTTCAATTTTTTCATACATGGCCTGGATCTGATCCGGGTGTCCTGTGTGGCAGGCCATGGCTGTTGCCTTGCCCCCGGCCTTGTTGATGCCGGCCGCAGCCGCCTCCAGACTTTCTGCCTTCCGGCTGACCAGGATGCAATGGGCCCCGCAGGCAGCCAGTTTCTGGGCCACGGCCAGACCGATCCCCCGGCTGGCGCCGGTAACAACTGCCACTCTATCGCTCAAATCAAAATCTTTCATCTGCATTCTCCTTCACTTTCCCTGGGTTATAGATTATATCCGGCAAAACCCCTCCACCATGTCCAGTAAATGATCCGTAAACTGGTCCACGGATATTTTTTGTTTGGTGTACTTCCACCGTTTTAAATACCATTCCTGCTGCATGGCCTTGATCATACAAGCCGTGAGGTCATGTTTCCCCGACTTGAACACACCTGTTTCCTCTCCTTCAATCAAAATATCGCTGATAATTTTCTGGGTATGCTCTTCAATAGATTTGACCGCTTCAAACCCTTTATGCGTAAGGTTTCTGGCCTCCATAAAGGTAAAATAAAACCAGGGCCGAAACAGTTCCGACAGGAAAATATGGGCCTTGATCACGGCCCGCAATTTTTCAAGCGGATTTTTATGGGCATTGGAAAACTCGTCCAAGATCCCCTTGACCATTGCCTGGGCCTGGGTCTGCATGATGGCCAGAAGTTCATCCTTCCCGGGAAAATAGGCATAGAGGGCGCCCAGGCTCATACCGGTCTTGAGACTTAAATCCCGCATACTCATGGCCTGGTATCCTTTATTATAGGTAATACTGAAAACAGCCTCAAAAATCTTGCTCAGGTTGGTCACAGCGGTTTTCTCTTTTTTAATGCGCATGACCCCCTGATTCTTGAAAAAAACGTCCCGGGAAATATCGGTGGCCGTTGCGGCATATTGCTTTTTAAAATCCTTGTAATCCATTCGATCCTTTCGGGTCCTGACTGGGGCACGAGTGCTTGCCAAATTTATAAACCAACACCTTTTCCTTTGAATAAAGAGGTGAAACAGACACTATATTAGACAGGAAATTTCAGCGAAGTCAAGGCAAAAGAAGAACGATTGTTCGCTTTTTAAGCGTGTATAATTTTGGCTCCAGAATTAAAAAAATTTTGACAACCAGAAGGAGGAATAGTATGAGCTCCAGGGTTAAACAAATAACATTCACAGGGAGGCTGCCATGAAATACCTTATCCTTTTATCGGCTCTTGTTATGCAGATGTGTCTGGGCGCAACCTATTCCTGGAGTGTTTATGTCCACCCCTTAAAAGAACTGACCGATCTCGCACAAGGTCCTGTTCAACTGCCCTTCACCATTTTTTATTTTGTATTTCCCTTCACCATGATGATTGCCGGAAATTTTCTTCCTAAAATTGGTACCAGAAGAAGCGCCATGATCGGCGGCATCCTGTTTGGCGGGGGGTGGATCCTTGCAAGTTTCGGGCACCACAGTTTTATATATACCATTCTTGGGATCGGGGGGTTGAGCGGCATTGGCGCCGGCATGGCCTATATTGTGCCCATCGCCGTCTGTGTTCGCTGGTTTCCTGAAAACAAGGGCATGGTGACAGGGATTGCAGTGGCAGGGTTTGGCGGAGGAGCTGCCATGGTGAGTCAGATCGGAGGAAAGTTGATAAACACCGCCGGGTTTACGCCTTTTGAAACATTTTTCACCTTTGGAGTGGCATTCATGATCCTTGTCTTCATGGCCGGGTCAACCATGAAGGTTCCGGCTGAAAAAACGCCAACCGAAACACCAACGGCATTAAATCCAAAAACCGTATTAGGCCATGTTAATTTTCGTATTCTCTATCTGACCATGCTCATCGGCCTGGCAGCAGGGTTTGCTGTGAATGCAAATTTAAAAGAACTTTACCAGGGCCTTGAAAACACAGCGCAAATCGGAATAACAGCGGTTTCGCTTTTTGCCGTTGCCAATGCAGCCGGCCGGATCTTATGGGGCGCCCTCTTCGATCGAATCCCGTCATCATCGGCTATTTTTGCAAACCTGATCTGCCAGGCCGCCATTCTCTTGATGGCCCCCTTTTTGTTAACCTCCATTTCAGGTTTCTGGGCCGTGGCCTTTATAACCGGGTTTAACTACGGTGGCGTGCTCGTGATATTTGTTTCTTCCGTAACACGGTGCTGGGGAGCAAAAAATGTGGGACAGGTTTATGGGTGGCTGTTTACGAGCAATATCCCCGCCGCATTGTCCCCCATTTTAGCAGGCTTTGTCTTTGATGCTTACCAAAGCTTTAATCTTGCATTATATATCGCAGCAGGCCTGCTGCTAGGCGGTGCCATCCTGATCCGAAAAAATGCCCCCCTTATAAATATGGAAAAAACGGGAGCATTCTAACGGTTTCAAGGCCCGAGGATAGCAACTGGACATCTGCTGTGATCGATATGATCAACAGTGAGACCGCCATCGTTGCGGTTCCCAATAGTCACTGGACAGATGGAACCCTGCTGGATCTGGCACGCCTCAAATCCCAATACAAAAAAATGGGACTGGGACCTCCAAACCCAGGATGTTTTTTTCGATGAAAATTATTTTAAAATAGCAAACGATGCCCCCAATGAATTTACCCACACTTACGAGAACTGGAAAAAAGGAATACGGCCTTAAGGTCTTCGTTCTTTGTCTGGTAAGTAGCCAACTGCTGCCGCAGTTCAATAGTTTCCAAAACAAGGTCATTTTTTGATTTGAATAGGATCTGAATTATTGTGAACTGAAAAGTCATCAGCCGGATTAACGCCCGATACATTTTGTGCTCCTTATTTAATTTTCAGCAAGAAGCACAATTAAATATCAGGTTCATTTGGTATTGACAATCAATTTTAAAAACACTCAATACACTGATATTGTAGCATGATCTAATATTGGCAAACCACACCCAAAAAACTGGAGAGCTAATTAAGCCAATATTTTCCAAATATAGTTCTGACTTAATCGAACCTCATTCCGAAAAACACTTGACTATTTCGGAATATGTGCCAGAATAGACGTTATGAAACGCTACATAACAAAATATATTCAAGAAGACTTAGCAACAAAAATAATTCTTCTAACCGGCCCACGACAGACCGGAAAAACGACGCTGTCTAAAATGTTGAAAAGTAATTATGATTATTTCAACTTTGACAATATTGAAGACAGGTTGAGTTTGCAGGAAAAGTCTTGGGATCGATCAAAAGATCTTGTTATTTTTGATGAACTTCATAAGTTAAAAAACTGGAAGTCATGGTTAAAAGGAGTTTATGACACTGAAGGCATTCCACCTTCACTCCTTGTCACGGGAAGCGCTAAACTGGATACCTATAGAAAAGTTGGTGATTCCTTAGCAGGAAGATTTTTCCAATTCAGACTGCATCCATTGGATTTAAAAGAAATTAAAACCTTTAAAAATCCTGAGAATCTTGAAGTAGAACTGGATAAACTATTAGAAGTTGGCGGATTTCCCGAACCATTTCTTAACGGAACGAATCGATTCTATAATCGTTGGAAAAAATCACACCTTGATATTATTTTAAAGCAAGACCTTATTGATCTTGAGAATGTCCAACAAATCATTCAAATTGAAACACTTATCCAATTATTAAAAAAAAGGGTCGGAAGTCCTGTCTCTTATAGTTCTATAGCACGAGATCTTCAATGTTCAGATAAAACGGTTAAAAGATGGCTTACGATACTTGAAAATATGTATGTAATTTTTAAAGTACCTCCTTTTCATAAAAATATTGCCAGAGCAATTCAAAAAGCACCTAAGTTCTATTTTTATGATACAGGCCAGGTTATAGGGGATCCAGGCATAAAATTAGAAAATACGATTGCCTGTGCTATCCAAAAAGAAATTCATTTTCGGGAAGATTGTTTTGGGGAAGAAAAAAAAATTTACTATCTAAGAAACAAAGATGGAAAAGAAATAGATTTTTGCGTTACAGCAAATGACAGTCCTTCACTAATGGTGGAAGTGAAATGGAAAGATGACACATTGAGTCCGAATTTTGAAATTTTTAAAAAATTTTTCCCACAGATCAAAATGATGCAGGTTACAAAAGAATTGAGAAAAGAAAAGACTTTCCCAAATGGTGTTGAAATAAGAACTGCCCACAAATGGCTCGCTGATTTATGCCTGCCTTAATTTAATCTTGAATCTAACAATGGGCTTCAAGGGTCGCCAAGCGTATGATTAATAGCGGCAACAGTCTAATTAAGAGCGGTCTGACTGTTTGACGATTGTTCAATTTTGTCGGGGTTGGTTTTAATGTCGCCCACTTTGTGTCGGTCAATTCAGGAACGGAAACTGAATGCTATAATCACAGGCACATAAAGGTGATACAATAAAAATTTCCGTATAGCGGGCCATCTTAGAACCAACCCCTCCAATCTTTCAAAGCTGTTTAATGCGGAAGAGTCAAATTCGTTGACCTTGTGAAAGTCCAGGACAATATATTTCAGGGGGGATACTGTCTGGGCCGTTGCTTTTTTAACAATCCGGGTTCTCAACTGGTTGGCCGTACCAAAAAAGATAAACCCATGGAGCTGGAGAATCAGGGTCTGGTTCCCTTTTTTGTCCAGAATCCAGCGGTGGGGGGCGGATCTTTCAACATTGCTCTGGTCAATATCTTTTTTGGATACCAGCTCAAGGCCGCTGGTATATAAAAGCAGAGAAATAACGGAAATGATAAAAACTGACACCATGGTCAAGGAATACCCGAATACAAGATCCCACTGCACCTGGGCTAATCAGGATAGGGGATAGATTAAACCTTAACCGTAAAGGGAGTATGTCATGATACCCAATCAAGCCCATTTATTTGATATTCCAAAGGATGTCACCTACCTTAATTGTGCCTATACATCCCCTTTGCTGAAAACGGCCAGGGTGGCAGGCGAAAAAGCGGTCCAGACAAAAAGCCAGCCATGGAACATTACACCAGCCCATTTTTTCTCATCCATTGAACCCTTGAGAGATCTTTTTTCAAAATTAGTGGGCGGCTCACCGGAGAATGTGGCAATCATCCCGGCTGTTTCATATGGCATTGCCCTGGCAGCAAAGAACCTGCCCTTTTCTTCCGGCCAGAATATTGTCGTCATTGAAGATCAATTTCCTTCCAATATCTACAGCTGGAAGCGGTTGACAGATGAAAAAAACGGGAAGATTCTGACGGTTTCAAGGCCCGAGGACGGCAACTGGACATCTGCTGTGATCGATATGATCAACAGTGAGACCGCCATTGTTGCGGTTCCCAATAGTCACTGGACAGATGGAACCCTGCTGGATCTGGCACGCATCAAATCCCAATGCCAAAAAGTGGGGTCGGCCCTGGTGATTGATGCGACACAATCCCTGGGCGCCATGCAGTTTTCGGTTAAAGAAGTTCAGCCGGATTTTCTCATATCGGATTCCCACAAATGGCTTTTAGGTGCCTACGGACTTGGATTTTGCTATGTTGATCCCAAATGGCACTCCGGCATCCCATTGGAAGAAAACTGGCTGAATAGAGCCGGCTCAGAAGACTTTTCCCGACTTGTGGATTATCAAGATGAATACCAGCCCGGCGCTCGAAGATTTGATGTTGGCGGCGCCAGTAATTTTTTTCTCGCCCCGGTTGCCCAGGCCGCACTCACCCAGATTCTTGAATGGCAGGTCGTCGAAATTGAAATGTCCCTTAAAGCCATTACAACCCACATCGCAGATCAGGCCAGAGAAGTGGGGTTTAAAGTACCGGATGAATCCTTTCGATCCCCCCATTTAATTGGCATCACCACCCCCCATGGCATTTCAAAGGACCTGCCGGCCCGGCTTGCACAGGAAAAAATCTTTGTCAGTATCCGGGGACAGTCCATCCGGATTGCCCCCCATTTATACACAACACCCAACCATGTGGAAAAACTTTTTAAGGCACTTTGCTGAGCACAGCCGTTTCCCGGCATAAAATTTCTTTACAGGCCGGGGAATACTGTTAAGGCTTTACCCGAATCACTGGCACGGACAGCGGTATCTGGGACTGGGACCTCCAAACCCAGGATGTTTTTTTCGACGAGAATTTTTTTAAAATAGCAGACTATGCCCCCAATGAATTTGCCCACACTTACGAGAACTGGAAAAAACGGGTCCACCCGGATGATTTAAACCAGGCCGAGGCCAGGATCAAATTCTGCCTCAGCGATGCATCACGAGACTATTCAGCAGAATTCAGGTTCAGAACCAAAACCGATGACTGGATGTGGATCCAGGGCCAGGGGAAAAGAGCTTAGAGACAATGGGTCCGTTGAGAACCTGCCGGATATGGCTGATATCCGGTTAAAAAAACAAATAGTGACGGGGATTGCCAGATATCCTTTTTTTTGAATGATATCCGGACTCGGTCAAATACTTATAAATAAAAAATTGAAGCAAGAATTCGATAAAATAATAGTTCAAAGAGCCCAGTTTCAACATATGCGACCTTTTATTGCCACATTTTTGCAAGCACCATCTTATATCGGTGTAATCGCAGCAAGTTTATTTTTCAGCCTTTCCCTTACACCGTCGATGATTCCAAGACCGTTTGTTCTGCAAGGCCTGCTTTCGGGGTTTGCAATGATCTTTGGATACAGCTTGGGGGTCGCTTGTGTAGCACTCTGGCACTATATGCAACTGCCAGCGCTGGCCAGCCGTCCGCGTCGTGTGTTTCATTACATTTCGACAACTGCTGTGATGGTGATACTCTCCGTATCGTTATTTTTGTCTGATAAATAGCAAAACGACTTACACCTTGTCATGGAGTTACCTGAACAAGAAGATGGACGGATCATCAGCATGGCACTGATTGCCATTGTGCTGGCACTGGTGCTGCTTTTGCTTGCACGGTGCATTAAATATCTGTTTTTCTTTATTGCAGGACGGCTGAAACGAATCATCCCGCCACGTATTACCAATGTGATCAGTGCGGTCATTGTTGTTGTGATAGTGGTGACGCTGTGCACTGGAGCGATGCGCAGACCAAAAGGCTTAAGGTGTATTTTCAAGGACGCTGAAAATTTAAGGCCTTTGAGTTAACGGGTGGAATATCCTCTGATCCTTCCCAAAAGTGTGAGGATGACCATTTCAAATTGGATTCCAAATCGGGATAGGACTCCCCATCACTGAGGAGCCCTCCCACACCACCCGGCATACGGATCACGAACCAAGGCGGTTCGGCTGATCAGGCAGGTTAATTCCCGGGAAGGAACAACCCCCGATCAAGGAAATATTTATTCGGCATAGCAACTATCACCTTCGGGCCTTCACCAGGGTGAGTCCTCCGTGGGTTTCACGGCTCATTTCCACCGGCTAATATGCCCTCTGCTGACTTCTCCCATGCGGTCAGAGCAGGTTGCCCTGCCCTCAGCCTTTTGGCACATGGGAGATCTCCCGGGGTAAACACATGTCTTTCGGTACGTGAGTGCCGGGTTTACGGACACGCCTTAGTTGCCATACCGCTATACCGTGGCTTCGCGTCTTCGACCCACCTCCACCAGGCTGGGTTTGGGACTTGCCTTGGCTTCTGTATACCGAAATCATAGGCTCACCCTTAAGAACATGTGCCGTGCCCGGCACACACAAGTCAAATGCTGCGGGCAGTGCCGCAGATTTAGGTTGTTAATCAGGACGCCGGGCGCGGGCTGGACAATTGCCCGATAATATATTACCGTTGAAGCCTTGCCAGCGGGCAGTTCAACCTTCGCTCAATTGGCATTTTTTCAGTTTGAGTGATGCAGTCTCGATCAACAGATTAACTGAGGCAGACCTGGTAAAGTAAATTTCTCCCTTTTTTTAAAGAAGTACGTTATTTTAAACCGTTTTTCACAAAAACACCTGTCAATAATCAAGATTCATAGACATTAATCATTTTTCATGCCATTATAATTCAATAAACAAAAAGAGAATTCAAAAAATGGCTCATTATAATCGAAATTCACAACAAATAACTTTTTTTCGCGATTTTCCGACATTGGAAAAGGGAAGCATTTTAGCTGGATATTCAGCATTGATTTCAGCACATGATTTAAAAGTTCCGACTCCTGATCATCTATGTGCCATAGGTATGAAACACAAAAAATATGATTATGGGCGATGGCATCTTTTTACGCCGCGTCATAAGCCAAAGGACACACTTAATGGACATTTGATCTTTGCACTTAAATATGAGGGTGTTGATCTGGCTGTTCTCAATGCTTTATTTCAAAGCATTGAACCCGAAGAAATCCAGGAAATTATTATTTCACAGCCTACAGGGCGGTATAGCCGACGGTTGTGGTTTTTATGGGAGTGGTTGCGTGGTGAGCAACTGGATATTGAAGATGCAACGAGGGGTAATTTTGTTCCACTCATCGATAGCAAGCTACAATATGAAGGGAAGTCGTATCCATCCAAGCGACATCGGGTTCGCAATAACTTGCCGGGAACGCGGAACTTTAGCCCATTGATCCGAAAAACAAAGAAACTTGAAAAGTTTATTGGCAAGAAGCTGTCAGAAACAGCTATCAAAAATATCGGCCAGACTCACCCCGATCTTTTAAGCCGAGCTGCTGCTTTTCTTTTGCTCAAAGATTCAAAAGCTTCATACACAATCGAAGGGGAAAACCCTCCGCACAACCGGATAGAACGATGGGGTAGGACTATAGGTGAAGCAGGAAAACGCAAAATAAGCGTTTCAGAGCTGGAATATTTGCAACAGATTGTCATCGAGGATACTCGATTTATAACACCTGGATTACGAAAGGAAGACGGTTTTGTCGGGGAACATGATCGCACCACAGGCATGCCCATGCCCGATCATATTTCTGCTTGCGCAGATGATTTAAATACCTTGTTATCAGGCCTTATCGATACATATGAGCTTCTTTGCAAGGATAATTTTGATGCTGTTTTATTAGCGACTATCCTTGCTTTTGGCTTTGTTTTTATTCACCCGTTTGAAGATGGAAACGGCAGGATTCACCGTTATTTGTTCCACCATGTCCTATCTGAAAAAGATTTTGTTCCAAAAGGATTAATATTCCCGGTATCTGCTGTTATTTTGGCTCGGATAGAGGAGTACAGGAAAGTATTGGATCATTTCTCAAAGCCAAGGCTTGATTTCATTGAATGGCGACCAACAGAAAAAAACAATGTTGAGATTCTAAACGAGACTATTGATTTATATCGTTATTTTGATGCAACCAGGCTGGCCGAATTTTTCTTTGAATGCGTTGAAGAAACAGTAAATAAAACGCTTCCTGAAGAAGTTGTATACCTTAAAAAATATGATATTCTAAATGAATTCATCAAAAACTATATCGATATGCCCAATAAGCTTGTTGATTTGCTTATACGATTTCTTTTTCAAAACAGTGGAAAGCTATCAAAACGTTCAAGAAAAAGTGAATTCGAAAAGTTGACTGATGATGAAATTCAGGTGATTGAAAAAAAATACGCAGAGACTTTCAATTAAACTGACCAGATCATGACAAGAACCCATTAATGCCAGGCTCTTGAATAAATATTGAAAAACCAGGGATATAATACTGAATTTCAACAATCAAAATGCATACGTGGTAAACCGGTGATTTTGAAACGTTCTTTTTTAGGGTGTGGGAAAAGGTTGCTCCAATATTCATAATTTAATTTTATAAAATTTGCATTACAAATATTATGGTATAACCACATTTTGTCATGCCACAGCATTTGGGAAGCCAGGATTACAATTACGCTTCTTAACTACTTGCCTGGCTCATACTCGGGTTTAAGACCTGGAAATTGTTTAATAGATAGGAAGACGCTTTTTGTTAATAGAAGTATGAAATAGATTCCAAAAGCTGAAATATGTATCCAGTCGGGATATTCTTGAAATTAAAGATAGACATTACCCGGCGACAAGCCGCAGATGTTCAAAGTTTCTTGAGACATAAATCTTGGTTAATCAAATGATCCGCACCGCGTTAGAAAAATATGGAGCAGGGTACAATGAAAGAAAAAAAGATAAAGCGAAGAGGGTTTCTTAAGCTGTCAGGGTTGGCGGCAGGTGGGCTTGCTGTCTTGGGTGGTTTTAATCTGTTTAAAGACGATCTTTTTAATCAAAAAGTTTCACCGTCAAAGATATTGTCAGAATCTGCTGCCAGGGGTGACATTATTGTCCAGCCCCAAAAAACCAACGTTTTTGTTCTGTCACCTCAAGGCCATGGCATGGAAACGGCCGTGATCGAAGCGGCACAAGCAGCAACCGATTTTAGCTGGTTGAAAAATGGGCAGACAGTTTTTATTAAAACTGTTAACAATTCGGGTTTTTCCTATCCGGCCACAAGCAGTCCGCTTGCCGTTTCGGCAATGATAAAACTTCTCAAAAAGAAAGGGGCAGGAAGGGTTATTGTGGGGGATATGTCGGGAATCCAGCACCTCCAATTTTTTAAGGACAAGACCACTGGCAGCACACGGGATCTGATGAAAAAATCAGGGATGGTGCAGGCAATTGAAGCGGCTGGCGGCGAGCTTGCCCCTTTTGAAGAGGGCGGATGGGATTCCTTTTACCAGGATCATACCGATACAAATGAATTCTGGAACACGGGTCTCATGATGCCGGCTATATTAAACGAAGTGGATCATATTGTGTTAATGCCACGGTGTTCCCGGCATGTTTTAACAGGTAGCTCTCTGGGGCTCAAAGCGGTTGTCGGCTATTGGAGAACAGATACCAGGCTTGAATATCATTATCATGGGAAATCCCTTCAAGAAAGAACCGCCGAAGGGAACAGGACAAAAACGCTTTTAGACAAACAGCGGCTGGTCATTTCCACAGGGGATAAACTCCTGGCTAATTTCGGACCTGATAAGGGATATGTTCATACCCCACCCGTGGGGTTGGTGATCGCATCAGAATCTATTGTTGCCCATGATATGGTCTCCCTGGCCTGGCTTTTACATAACAGAACCCTGCTGCCAGAAAAAGAACAGGGCCGGTTCATGGACACAAGCGCGGCGGTTGCAAAAGTGGGCAACAACATCGTGGTTAAATGGCTTGGCACTTTGACAAACAGTCTGATGTCAGAAAGCCTTTCGAAAAATGATCTAAACCACATCTGGGATGACAGGGTATTGAACCATGCGTACAAAATTTTTGGCGGTATTCCTGATATTCATCTTGAAAATGTTCAAAACACGGTATCCGAAAAAATATTAAATACGCTTCTTACGATGGTTCGGTATCGACAAGACAAGATGTAAAGGTCCAATAGCAGGACTATTGGACCTTTATGCGCTGCAGCAGAGGAAACAACTGACATTATTTTTTATTGCTCTGTCTCCAAATTCCCTGGGCTTGCGCCGCCTGGGTCAAATAATCCCTGAAGTTTGGATGGGGCAGCCCAATAATGGCCCCTGCCCGCTGCCAGATGGGTAAATCGTGACCGGCCAAATCCATTAACGCAGACTCGCTGAAACTCATCGGTTATGTTATTTGGAGGAAAAGGAATCCATTATTATTTTGAAGTTAGGAGATTATCCTGTAACCATCTGCCAGGCAGCAATCCATAAAGGCATGGCAACAAGGCAGATTAGATACTGTATCACCATCATGCTGCTGATGGACTCGGTGTCACCACCATAGTGCTTTACAATTAGAATCAAATTGGTGGCCGGAGGTGCTGCCGCCTGAATCACCAGCATACTGCACAACAGCGGCATGGAAACATAGAAATTTCCATAATAAAGGATGGCAGACACTGTTACAGGAACCAAACCATATTTTACGACAGTTACAATGATGATATCCTTTATCGAAGGAAAATTTTTAAAGGACAGCGACCCAATGGTGGCCCCTAAAATAAAAACGGCCACAGGAACAGTGGCCTGGCCTAGAAGATCCATGGCCGCAATCACGGAACCAGGAACAAATGACGAAAGATTTGTGAAGATCAGGAGAATGGCAGCCAGCATGGCTATAAACGGCGGCGTAATAAAATCTTTAAACTGTATCCGGTTTTCTTTTTCCCCTGAAATCATGACCTTTCCCAAACTCCACATCAAGGGGATCGTTCCCAGTATCAGCAAAAAACAATACAGGGCAAACTGATCAAATTCATCCACAAAAAGAACCTGACCAATCGGTAAAACAATGAAGATGGCATTCTGCATACTTGCAAGGGACATCAATGGTCTTTTTTCCCTTCTCATTTTGAAAAGAAAACCGCTGAAAAAAAGACCGATACCCATAATTAATATACCTGCAGGGGGGAGTATCCACCAGGTTGAAAAAGAGTCGGGATGAAATTGAATCAGCGTTTTTGCCATGACCAGGCAGGGAAGAAAAACATTCACCGTCACGGAGGATAAGGCCTGCACCTGATGGGTTGATACAACTTTTCTTCTGACCAGAATACCGGCCGCCAGACAAATAAGAAACAATTGAAAAATTGCACTGAAAACGGTTATACACGTCTGAATAAACATATAGTTACAACTCTAAAATTTTATAAGAATAAATTGTAATTATACCATGATTTAACCCGTAAAGAACAGCACAATATATGGACGGTTCAGTCACAGTTCAAGCGGTTCAGACGTTGGGTCAAACACATGGTTCCCTGCTGCTGAAAAACAATATGGAATAAAACCCTCTGGAAGTTTCTCTATCAATAAAGAGTTGAGTATTCAAAGGATCCATCCCTAAAAATAAAATTAAGGAAAAGGAGAACACTCCAATGGCAGAAGAAAAGAAAAAAACGGTAAAACTGGCTGATCCCATTGCATCTTCCATTGATGTAGCATCCCAGGAAATGATCGCACGTTCACATGTTCTTGGAGTTGAAACAATTTTTGACAGAGCCCTTACGATGAAACAATGTGCCATAGGTGTACAGGGCACATGTTGTAAAAACTGTTCCATGGGTCCTTGCCGTCTGCCGCTTCCCAAGGCAGGGATTGAAGGAGAAGACACCAGACAAGGTCTTTGCGGTGCGACAGCAAATACTATCGCAGCAAGAAACTTTATCCGAATGATAGCCGGTGGCGCAGCCGCCCATTCCGATCATGGAAGAGGTGTTGCCGAGGTATTTCTGGCTGTGGCGAAAAAAGAAACCGACGCCTATCAGGTTAAAGACTTCGACAAACTTCTTGAAGTTGCCAAATATCTGGGTGTTGCCACCACCGTTGAAGTGGACGGAGAAGAGCTTGACAGAGACATTGATGAAATCACCCTTGAGACAGCAGAAATTGCAATAGCCGAATGGGGTAAACCAGAAGGAGAACTCCTCTCCCTCAAAAAAGCACCCAAGGCGCGTTATGAACTCTGGAAAAAAATGGGTGTGCTTCCAAGAAACATTGACAGGGAAATTGTTGAAATCATGCACCGTACCCACATGGGCGTTGACATGCATTACAAAAATCTCATGAAACAGGGCACAAGAGCCGCCATAGCAGATGGATGGGGCGGTTCCATGCTGGCAACAGATCTCCAGGACATTCTTTTTGGAACACCTTATCCCCTCCAATCAGAAGCCAACCTGGGCGTCATGAAAGAAGATCATGTAAATGTGATTATCCACGGACATGAACCCGTCATGGCAGAGATTCTCGTGGCTGTGTCCCAGAGAGAAGATATAATTGACTATGCCAAATCAAAGGGTGCTGCCGGTATCCAGCTTTCAGGTATCTGCTGTACAGCCAATGAAATTCTCCAGCGCCATGGCGTACCTCTTTGCGGGAATTTCTTACAACAGGAGCTTGCTATTATAACCGGTGCCTGTGATGCCATGGTAGTGGATATCCAGTGCATCATGCAGAGCATTGGAAATGTGGCAAGATGCTTCCATACAAAAGTTATTACCACCCACAAAATCGCCCAGCATGAAGGCGAGAATGTTATGCATATTGAGTTTGACGAACACCATGCAGTGGAAGATGCCGAGCGGATTCTTAAAATAGCCATCGACAACTTTCAAAATCGTGCTGCGGAAGTGATGATTCCACAATACAAACAACCTGTCGTGGCAGGCTTTGGTGTTGAATCAATTCAATATCATCTTGGAGGATCTTTCCGAGGCGATTACTATACTTTAAATGATAACATCATAAATGGACGCATCCGGGGTCTCGCAGGTGTTGTTGGTTGTAACAATGCAAGAACAAAACATAACCGTGATCATATTGCCATATGTAAAGAGCTGATCAAAAATGATGTGCTTGTTCTTACAACCGGATGTACTGCAATCGCATGTGCTACAGAAGGCCTGCTAGTACCTGAGGCTGCAGCCGTTTATGCTGGAGCCGGGCTGTCCGAGGTTTGCGAAACCGTCGGGATTCCGCCCATTCTTCATCTGGGTTCCTGTGTTGACAACAGCCGGATTCTTCTGGCGGCAACAGAAGTGGTTAAAGCAGGCGGGCTTGGAAATGATATTAGTGATCTTCCTGTAGCGGGAAGTGCGCCGGAATGGATGAGTGAAAAGGCAATCAGTATCGGCCATTATTTTGTCGCATCCGGTGTATATACGGTTTTCAGCAATCTGCCCATAACAGGTGCTCCCGTGTTCAGTGATTATATCTGTAAAGAGTTTGAAGAACTTTATGGCGGTATGTGGGGTACGGAACCAGATCCCATCAAGCATGCCCATCTCATGATCGCCCATATCGACAAAAAACGTAAAGCCCTGGGTATTGACAAAGCAAGGGACAGGGTTATGATGGATTTTGCCGCACGCCAGGCTTTGTAAAAATAATTAATTTATAACGCATTGGAACTGACAGGGGGCAACCGAACAGGCTGCCCCCTGTCAGTTCCAGAAATCAATCCAGATTAATCTGAAGTAACAGTGAGAAATTTCTTTGAATGAACGGATGAAAAAATGCCAAATTTAGAATTGCTGTCTAAACTGCCCTCGCCTTAGCATGGGCTTTCCTAACCCAGGACCTCATGGCGGAAAGCTCGCTGAAGTGCCCTAGCGACAGGTCCCGGTTTACCCCCTCTGAAAACGGTGTTGTTCATCCTGACAATTGGGGTAACCTCTGTGGTGGTGCCCACAATCATCATCTCCGTGGCAAGGTGGATATCTTGTTCAAAGATGGGCCGTTCTTCCTGCCTGATGTTTTCTTTTGCACATAATTCCATGACAAATTGCCGGGTGATACCCCCCAGAATATAATTGGACAAGGGGGCCGTGACAAGCACATTGTCAAACACAGCCATGAAATTGGAATGGCTGCCTTCAAGCATCACCCCGTCCCTGACGAAAATGGCTTCCTTGGCCCCGGTTTCAACGGCTGCCTGGTTGGCAAGAATATTGGGGGTCAGGGCGGTGGTTTTCATGTCGCACCTTGCCCCTCTGGTGTCGGCAATGGTGATAACATGAATTCCGTTCTCCCGGTCCTTGTCTGCCGGACCCGGGTCAAATTTTGAAACACTGGCATAGATGGTGGGACAAGGGGCGGGAAGGGGAAAGGCATGGGACCGTTTGGCAACCCCTCTGGTTACCTGGAAATAAACAACGGCATCTTCCGTTTCAAGGTTGTTTCTTTCAACAAGTTCCCTGGCAATTTCTTCCAACGCTGAAAAATCAGTTCTTCCCAGCTTCAAATGGGTGGCGCCATAGCCAAGACGGTTCAGATGTTCTTTGGCCCGGAAAAAAGATCCCTTATAGCTTCTGATGACTTCGTAGAGACTGTCGGCAAATAAAAATCCCCGGTCATCCGGGGAAATATGCACCGCTTCTTTTTCCATGAAGCGATCATTAAAATAAACAACCATTATTCATAATATCCTTTTTTCTCTAATATTTTTTTTCTCATCATGATCTGCCCCTTTGCCATGACATCCCGGATCTCAAGGGTATCCGCATCCAGCACCAGAATATCGGCATGGGCACCAACACAGATTTCTCCTTTTTTGCCCGTCAGGCCGTAGCTCCTGGCCGGGGTAATTGTCATAGGTCTTAGGGCCTTGGCAAGGGCCATTCCCCTGACCTGTACAAGCTGTTTCAACTCAAAGAGCAGGGATTGAGGGGTTCCGATACCCATGCCCAAAAGCTCACTTCTGTCCGCATTCCATTTGGGAAGTGACCCGCCGGCATCGGAGCTGAAGCTGATCTGATCAAACAACTCATTTTCATCGGCAAGACAAGCAAAGTCAGCAGCCGAAGTACTCTGGCCATTTTTCTCGGGCAAAATGTTGGTGCAGGTGGCATCAATAACAGCCCCTTTTGCTGCCAATCCCAGCGCCTGATCCCGGAGGCGGGGATTTTTCCGGTTAACATGGGTGGGAATAAACATATCCGCCCGAATGCCATATTTTTCCACCACCTCGAATATCTTGTCCATCCCATCTGAATCCATTCCGATATGAACGGTTATGATTCCGGGCTTGGCGGCAATCAACGCGGCCGTCCTCACCTCCGAGGCAAGGGTTGCCAGGTCTTTTTCATCAAAATGCGGCCCCCTGTGATCAGCCATGGCAAGTTTGACCCCGATAACAGGGGAGAGATATGCCATGTCCCTTCCCACAGAACCGCAAATGGTGGGAGATGGCAGCCAATAGGACCCCGTGAGCATGAAGGCTGTGATCCCTTCTACGTTAAATGCCTGGGTTTTGGCATAAAGATTTTCCACACTCCGTGTCAGGCAATCTGTTCCCAACAGGCCCACCGCCGTGGTGACCCCGTTGGCAATGTTCATGGAAAGCTGCATCTCGGGCGTTCTTGTCTGAAATCCGCCTTCCCCACCGCCACCGGTAAAATGCTGATGCCCGTCAATAAAACCGGGTACCACAGCCATGCCCAAGGCATCAACCACCCTTACATCTCCTGGCAACATATTGGGATCAATTTTTTTTTCAATGGCCAGGATATGGCTGCCCCCGATCAACACATCGGCTCGCCCAAGATCCTTTGGCCCAAAAACCGTCCCGTTACAAATTAATATCATCAAAGCGCGCCTCCCCGAAACGCAAACCCCTATTTAGATCAGAGCTTTGCACACATTTGATATAAGATTTACCATGATGGGAATGCTGGCCAATTCCACATACTCGTCCTGGCGGTGGGAATTGGCCCCCACAAGCCCCATTCCATCAATAGTGGGGGTTCCAAGGGCTGCCGTAAAATTTCCATCTGAACATCCCCCCGTGGCGATGGAACTAACATCGATCCCCATTTTTTTGCCTTCCAGAAAAATGATATCCAAGAGAGCCCGGCTTTGGGGTGTAATTTCCAGGGGAGGCCGGTCAATTTTGCCTTGAACACAAATTTTGGACCCCGGCAATACCCTTCGTTCACAAAGGGTGTTAAAAAACGTTTCCACCCGCTGTTTTTCTTCCAGCTTTTCAATGCGGACATCAACGGATGCCACGGCCTTATTGGGAATAATGTTAACCTTGTCTCCCCCAGTCACAACAGTGACCTGGGCAGATGTTCCCGTAGCAGAATCATTGAGCGCGTCAATGGCAATGATCTGGTGCGCCAATTCCACCACCGCATTGATGCCCTTTTCCGGGTCCGCACCTGCATGGGCTTCTTTGCCCGTGACACTTACTTGGAACCAGCCCCCGCCTTTTCTCTGGGATACCATTTTATAACCCGGACGGCAGGGCTCAAAAACAAAGACACGGCGGCTTTTTTCTGCAACAGACTGGATCCACTCTTTTGAAGTTTTGGAACCGGTTTCCTCATCCCCGTTAAAGGCGACACAGATGGACATCTTGTCCAGAGCCCCCTCTTTTTTAAGGGTTTCCAAAACATGGAGCACAACCAAAAGGCCCCCCTTCATGTCACAGACCCCTGGTCCCAGGGCCTTGTCGCCCTGGATGGAAAACTGGCGTTTTTCGACCTCGCCAAAGGGAAACACCGTATCCATATGGCCCAGAAACATGAGGTCATATTTCGGATTATCACCATTGCCGGGCCCAAAAACCGCTTGAAGACAGGGGACTTTGGCATCTCCCTGGAAAAGAATCTTGGCCGTAAAGCCAATGTCTGAAAACCGTTTCTGGAAGAAACGGGCCACCTGTTCGATGCCCGGCAGGTGGTCCGAGCTTGAATCAATATTGACGATGGTTTGAAAATCTTTTAAAAATTTATCTGTATGGCTAAACATATTCTATCACATCCTGTTATAAAATTTAGCGTGCTATCACGCGAGCTGTTAGATATTAGCTAAAGCTTTAATAGCTAACAGTTAAATGCAAATTCCTATACTATAAACTTAGTTCCGTCGGGCCAGCCTGGGATTCATTTCATCCCGAAACCAGTCGGAAAACAAATTGATGGCCACCACCAGCAGAATCAGTGTTAGGCCTGGAAAAGCCACCATCCACCACATACCGGCATAGATATAATTTTTGCCGATGGCAATCATCATGCCCAGGGAGGGCTCGGTAATGGGCACGCCAACGCCCAAAAAACTCAAGGTGGCTTCCAGCATGATGACAACAGCCAAGTCCACTGCCATGAGAACCATGATGGGGGGCATGGCATTGGGCAGAATATGTTTGAACAAAATCCTGAAATCCTTTGCACCGGATGCTTTTGCAGCCGTGATATAGGCGTTTTCCTTGACTTCCAGAACACTGCCCCGGATGGTGCGGGCATATTTCACCCACCCGGCAATGCAGATGGCAAAGACCACAGTCCAGATATTCCGGCTTTCAAACACCCCCAGCAGCAATATGGCCAGAAGGGTGGTGGAAAAGGAAAATACCGTATCGGCGACGCGCATGACCAGGGCATCCAGAATTCCGCCATAGTAGCCGGCAAGCATTCCCATGACAATCCCGATGGTGCTGGAAACGGCCACTGCGGAAAACCCCACCAGAAGAGAGGTTCTTAGCCCATAGAGAATGTTGGATAAAATACCCCGGCCCTGGTCATCGGTGCCCAGGGGGAAGTGTAAATTTCCTGCGTCCATCCATGCCGGGGAAAATAAAAAGTTGCTAAGATCTATGTTTTTTAAATCATAGGGATCCATGGGGGCCAGCATGGGGGCAAACACGGCACAAAAAAGGAACAGAATCATGAGCACAGCGCCAATGACGGCAGACGGATCCCGGATAAAGCTGTTCATAAGGTTTGAATTTTTAAATAGATGCATCAGGATACCCCTAGTCATATTGAATTTTTGGGTTGAGCCATGCATAGAGCAGGTCCACCAGTATGTTGATGAACAAAATGATGAATGCCGCCAGCATAATATAGGTGACGATCACCGGATGGTCCGTTTCAAAAATAGAGACCAGAAGCAGGTTGCCCATGCCCGGCCATTGGAAAATAGACTCGGTTACAATGGAAAATGCAATGAGTTCTCCAAAGCTTAAGCCTGCAATGGTGACAACGGGAATGAGCACATTTCTCAAGGCATGTTTGACAATGACCTTAAACGGGGAAAGTCCTTTTGACCAGGCCGTCTTGATATATTCTTCGGAAAGGACCTCCCGCATGCCGGCCCTTGTGAGCCTTAAGATGACCGCCAGCTGGTATCCGGAAAGGGTCAGCGCCGGCATGATAATATGTTTCCACCCGTCCAGGGTGAAAAAGCTGGACCGCCAGGGACCAATTTGGACCGTGTCCCCTCGGCCAAAGGGCGGCAGCCATTCCAGATAGACGGCAAAAAGCATGACCCATAAAATACCCATGAGAAAGGTGGGAATGGATATCCCGCCAAGGGAACCGGCCATGACGAGTCGAGACAAAACCCCGTTGGGCTTGATCGAGACCAGAACGCCTAGCGCAACACCTGCCGAAAGTGAGATCAATATGGCGGTGAGCGCCAGTTCAAAGGTGGCGGGAAACCGCTCTATAATGGTGTCAAGAGCATCCACCTGAGAAATATAGGACTTGCCGAAATCTCCCTCAAGGGCATTGCCCAGAAAATTTACATACTGCACATAAAAGGGCCTGTCCAGACCATAAACAATTCTGACCTTTTCGCGTTCCTGCTGGGTGGCGTATTTGCCGGCCAGCATCAGCACCGGGTCCCCTGTAAACCGGAAAACCAGAAAGCAGATAAATGAGACTGCCAGCAGAACCATGATGCCCTGTAGTATTCTTTGAAAGATATATCTTGCCAATTTTATTCCAGTTCAGGGGCTGTGTCCCCATGGACAAACAGCCCCTGATGCTTAAACGGTTATTTTTTAATTTCCTTTGCCACAATCCACCGATCCGGGCGGGGGGTGAATTTTACCTTGGATGTTTTTAAAATCGCATAAACATCCTGCTGGTAATGCAGGGGAATCCAGGCAACCTCTTGGACTGACTTTTTATTGACCGCCTGGAGGGCTGCTTCCCGTTCTGAACGGTCCAGGATGGAAGCTGACCCGATGATCTGCTCATCCAATGCTGCATTGGAGTACATGGCGCCATTGTAGGTGCCCATGCCCTTGTCGGCATCCACTGTGTGGAGGAGCATCTGAGCGGAACGGCCAAAGTCATAGGAGCCGTCAAACCATCCAATCAGGTAAAAGGCATGTTTGTTGGAAGAAAGTTCATCAAAGAAAATGGACTTGGGTTTTACATCCAGGGTCACATTAAGGCCGATTTTGGAAAGGTATTTGGCAACTGCTTCACAGATCTGTTTGTCATTAATATACCGGTCATTGGGACCTGCAATGGTGATATCAAACCCATTTGCATAGCCGGCTTCCTTTAAGAGCGCTTTGGCTCGTTCAGGGTTATAGGGCAGTCTTGTCAAGGAAGCATCATATCCGATGGTGGCAATGTCCGGTACCTGGGCTGCGGCGGTTGCCTGGCCGCGCATGATGGTATTGATGATTTCATCTTCATTGATGGCCATGGCAATGGCCTGACGGACTCGGATATCCGCATAGGGACTGCCTTTTTTATTTCCCAGATCCATGTAAATGCATCTACGGGCAGGTCTGGAAACAATTTCAATGGCCGGGTTTTTTTTGATCATGTCAATCATGGGTACGGGAACACCACTGAGCAGATCCACCTGGCGGGCGGCAATGGCGGCAAACCGTGTGGAACCTTCTGTGATGGGTTTAATTTCAACTGTTTTATAGTCCGGAACCCCTTCCCAGTAATCCGGGTTTGCTTCCATTTTTACATAGGAACCTTTGACCCATTCAACAAATTTATAGGCACCGGTTCCCATGGCCCGGGTGTTGTAGTCTCCGGAATCCCTTGTCATGGTGGATTCCTTATCCACAATAAAGGTCTGGTGCATAGTCTCTGCAAACCAAGGCACAGGTTTTATGGTTTTAAAGACGATGGTGTAATCATCCGGGGTCTCGATAGATGCAATGGAATTGGCAAGGTTGACAAATTTTGAAAATTTAGGATCCTTCATTCTTTCAAAGGTATATTTAACGTCCTGGGCATTAAAGGCATTGCCGTTGTGATATTTAACCCCTTTGCGAAGTTTGAACTTCCAGGTCAGCCCATCCAGGCGTTTCCATTCCGTGGCAAGGGCGGGAACCAATTTCCCGTCAAGGGGATTTCTCTGTAACAATCCGTCAAAAAAATTAGACATATAGGACAGGTTGGCATCTGAATTGTAACTGTGGGGGTTCATACTTTTTGGAGGGGTATCCACCGCGATCACAAGATCCGCCTTTGCCATGGCCAGGGTTGGCAATATCAAAAAGGCCAGCAGCAGAAACATAACGAACGACTTTAATTTCATGTTTTTTTCTCCTTTAAAAAATAAATGTATCATGAATCTGTTCATGAATCTGTTCATCAAACAGTCTCATATAGGTGACAGGCGGCCGTATGATTGGCGCCGAATTCCTTCAGTGTCGGTTCTTGTTGTTCACAAATGTCCATTCGATCTGGACACCGGGTATGGAACCTGCATCCTCCCGGCGGGTTGATGGGGCTTGGCACATCCCCTTCCAGAATGATTCTGTTTCTTTTGCGCAGGGGATCCGGCACCGGGATGGCCGATAAGAGGGTTTTGGTATAGGGGTGTTTCGGGTTTTTGTAAAGGGATACATAATCGGCAGTTTCAACGATTTTGCCAAGATACATCACCAGGATGCGGTCACAGATATGCTCCACAACGGCCAGGTCATGGGAAATAATGATCAAGGAAAGGTTAAACTTTCGTTTCAGTTTTACCAGCAGATTAATGATCTGGGCCTGGATGGAAACATCCAGGGCAGAAACCGGCTCATCTCCGATGATAAGAGAGGGATCCAGGGCCAAGGCCCTGGCAATGCCGATACGCTGGCGCTGACCCCCGGAAAATTCATGGGGATACCGATGGGTCAGTCCGGGGGAAAGTCCGACGGTTTCCATTAAAAAATCCAACCGTTCCTTTCTTCTGGACCCGGTATAGCGGTTGTGAATATCCATGGGGTCCGACAGGATCTGACCAACGGTCATCCTGGGATTCAATGAAGAATAAGGGTCCTGGAAGATCAGCTGCATTTCGCCCCGCAGGGAACGAAGCCTACCCGGGCTCATGGCCCCTATATCTGTCCCTTTCCAGAATACCTTGCCCTGGGTAGGCGGGGTCAGGTGCATGGCTGCCATTCCGACCGTGGTTTTGCCGCACCCGGATTCACCTACAATCCCCAATGTTTCACCCGGCATAAGTTCAAAACTGATACCGTCAACCGCATGGACATGCCCAACGGTTCTGGATAAAATCCCCTTTTTAATGGGAAAGTGAACTTTCAAATTATCAATTTTAAGCAATGGTTTCAATAGTGGTTTTTCCCTGGGGTTATGTCCTGGTATGAAGCCAGCATCTGACTTGGTGATTCTCACCAGATCCCGTAAGCCTGGGTTCTTCTCGTTCACAAATATCCATTCGATCTGGGCAGCGGTTGCTGAACTTGCATCCGTGGGGAAGATTGTAAAGGCTTGGAATCATGCCTTTTATTTCGGTCAGTTCCCCTGCATTGCCGGCGGCTCTGCTTCCCAGAACGGGAATTGACTTGAGCAGTCCCACGGTATAGGGATGAAGGGTGTGTTTGAACAATTCAATGGTTGGTGCCTGCTCCACCACCTGGCCGGCATACATGACCACCACCCGGTCGGCCATTTCTGCGATTACGCCCAGATCATGGGTAATCAGCTGAATGGCCGTTGAAAAATTTTGTTTCAATTGGAGCATGAGATCAAGGATCTGTGCCTGGACCGTCACATCCAGGGCCGTTGTGGGTTCATCGGCAATGAGAATCTCAGGATCACAGGACATTGCCATTGCAATCATTGCCCGCTGGCGCATTCCCCCGGAAAGCTGGTGGG
The DNA here is from genome assembly GCF_055382125.1 of Desulfoconvexum algidum. NCBI lineage: Bacteria > Pseudomonadati > Thermodesulfobacteriota > Desulfobacteria > Desulfobacterales > Desulfobacteraceae > Desulfoconvexum > Desulfoconvexum algidum. The sequence goes on from NZ_AP042394.1 coordinate 5,560,973, forward strand.
GATATTCATGGACCCGTTTGTCCGGAGAAGGAATCTGTACCCTTTCCAGCATCTCGATTGCTGCCGCCAGGGCCTGCTTTTTTCCAAACCCCTTGTGGAGCCGAAACATTTCCGAGATCTGGTTCCCAATGGTAAAAACGGGATTCAGAGAGGTCATGGGCTCCTGGAAAATCATGGCAATTCGAGCGCCCCTGATTCTGCGAATTTCTTGGGCAGGAAGGGTCAGCAAATCCTTGTTGTGAAAAAGGATTTCACCGCCCACAATTTTGCCGGGAGGTTCTGGCACCAATTGCATGATCGATTGGGCGGTAACGCTTTTTCCGCAGCCCGATTCCCCCACGATGCCCAGAATTTCACCGGGGAAAAGGTCAAATGAAACACCGTCAACCGCCTTTGCCACACCCTCACGGGAAAAGAAATGGGTTTTCAAATTCCTGATGGAAAGGATACATTCATTTGGTATTTCGCCCAATGATTCCCCCCTGTTTATATTAAAATTTAAATTCGAATGGTTTGATGTTTTTTATATCATCACCACCGAAATATACCATCAAATCCCCCTGGGATGTTTTAACACGAGAAGGAATCCTTGTTATCCAGGTAGCATACAAATATCAAACGGGTCAATAAAAAAAAACGAATGGTTTAAAAAAACATTAAACCGTTTCTATGATGAGAAACCGGGCCGGGCGCTGGTCCGGTTAATACAGCTTTAGCCCCTTATATTCCATGAGTCCGGCCAATGCCTGGTCAAACTGCCGGCCCAGATCATGGGCGTCAAACAATGAACGGATATAGGCATGGAATCCTTCCGGGGTATTGATATTTTTCGTTTTTGTCACGGCATTCCGGCATTGTTCCACTTCATTGAAAAACAGGTCTGTGATTCCCGGGGCATTGGAGAGAAATCCCTCCATGTTGAGCTGCTCCCAATTCCGGCTATAGGAGTGTTTCCTATCCGAGGTGAAACTGACCTTGGGATTTTTTCCATGGGCATCCTGGATGATAAACTCGAAACGGGCACACCGCTTAATCACCCGGTGAAGTTGCTGGTCCGGGAATTTCAGTGAAGCCGACACGGCATTGGCAAAATAGCGCGTAAAAAGATCCACCTTGACAGGAGAGGTGTTCACGGAATCCGGTCCGATGTTTTTTTCAAGGCATTCCTCAAGACAGTCCTTGCACATATAGGTCTCATATTGAAACCCTCGGGTACAATTTTCCAGGTAAAGCGATTTTCTTTCCATGACGATATCATGGGTAAATGTCATGAAAAATCTGGCTGCCTCGTCATCTGATTCTGCGGGAAATTCCTTCATCATGTACAATTCCATGGGTAAAAAAATACCGCTGGGCCGATTTTTAACCATGATTTTGGTTCCCCCCATGGCTTCAAGGGCAGCCATGGCCATTTCAAAATAAATATAATCAAATTGGGGGACAATCCGGCCTTCAAATTTTCTTTTCCGGTTATTTTTCAGAATCTCGGGAATATCATGGGAGTTCAGGGGCATATAATCATATTCGGCAAGAACCGGGTTAATTTCTGCTATCCTGTAGTTAAGCGCCAGAAGAACAGAGGCAATTTTGTCCTTGCCGGGGTGGTTGATCTTGTTTTTTAAAAGTTTGATCAGATAGGTATTGGATATACCTGAAATCTGACTTATCCGGTTGATATTAAGATCGCTTTTTTCAATAATTCGGGGGAGCGTATCTGAAAAGTTACGCATGGGTATCAGTGGATCCTTTATGCCAGTTTCTGAGTTTCAGATTCAATCAAAATTTTCTGAAACAATAACGTGGTTTATATTAAATACTAAAATGATGTTTAATAAAAAGTTAACCAAAAAGCAAGGTGTTACAAGAATCTTCTAAGAAGGATGCGGCCCGGACATCATAGATTATCCCTTTACACCTGTCAGTTCCAGAAATCAATCCAGATTAATCTGAAGTAACAGTGAGAAATTTCTTTGAATGAACGGATGAAAAAATGTCAGCCTTTAAAAAATTTACCATAGTTTTTTCGGTAAGGGTTGGCACCTTATCCTGAAGCTGGACCAGTGATATCTTATTGATTACATTTTTTTTGACTGTTGTTATGGGAATAATCTGCCCTTTCTTAATCTCTTTTCTGACGATGTGGGATGCAATCACCCCCATCCCCATCTGATTTTTTATCCCGGAGATAACCGCCTGATGACTGTCCACTGTCAGCACTCGATTTAATCCGATTGAAAATTTATTAAAATGGTATTTGAACCAGTTTCTAAGGGTCAGGGAAGATTTCTCGTATGAGATATACTCTTTGGATGCCAGGTTTTTAAAGGAATGATCCCCTTTGATCTCCTTTTCATAATATTGTCTGGAACAGGCCATGATAACTTCTTCATCTATCAATGGTTCGATACTGTAGATACCGAAATCTTCAAACACCTGCTCTTGGGTAACAAAAATATCCACCAGTCCAAAATCAAGCTCACCAGACTTGATTTTCGGAAAAATATGGGCTGGATCACCCAGGGTCATGGTAAAAACAACTTCCGGGTATTTTTTTCTGAAAGCGGCAAAAATCTTTGGAAAATAAGATATTCCGAATTCAATGGGAGAACCGACCCTGATCATACCGGACGGAATCTGTTTGGCCTGCCGGATTTGCCGGATACCGGCTTCAAGATCTCTGATAAACGGCGAAACAATTTCAAACAACTGATCCCCGGCAAAAGTTGGAACAAGCTTTTTATGAAGCCGGGTAAACAGCAGAACCGTTAATTCACGCTCAAGCTTATTTAAAGACTGACTGACCGCCGAGGCCGTAATGTTCAATTCAGCCGATGCAACCGCCACACTCCTGTACAAAAAAACATAATAAAACACTTTAAGTCTGTTAAAATCTGGAAGCATTAGTAAAACTTAACCTAAGAGTAAATTGTTATAATTTTACTTAATACCAGGACTGCCGTATATTATCAATAGAAAGCGACCCTGACCCGACTGTTTTTTATAAGTCACAGGGCAGCTTCAAATTTTAAACAGGAGAGAACCCAAATGAACACTCAATTTAACAAAATCATGAACGTTATTAAATATTTTTTTTCACCTGAAGATTCTGCAACCCCCATCCAGAACGGGCTCATCTATTTTGAGATAGAACCTAACACGCTCGGGATTGGGTCTGCAAAGGCATTATTCTGGGTCATGAATTGCATGATTTTCATGTACCTGCTGTCTTTGCTTTAATCAAACTCCATTCAAAAGGATTTTGCTGCCAACACTGCTTTGAATAAAATTATCCGGCAGTTCTTTTGACAACCGTGATATCACATCAAATCCGGTACAGTGCATGGGACAGAGCACTTCCATCCCGACCTGCTTGAGTTTTTCTATCGTGGGGTCGACATTGGGAGCCATGGCAGCTCCGCTTAAGTGAAACCCTCCGATAACCGCATGAATTTTTTCCTGCCCGGTCAAATCTTTTGCATATTCTATGGAATTTATAATACCGGCATGCGCACATCCTGAAATAATGACGAGCCCTTTATCGGCCAGATTAATAACAAGAGACTGATCATCGGCAAAGGTATCTGACTCAAATTCGCTGTCATGCTTAATTTTTGTGCCGGGCATGCCTTTTTCAAATGATGTCGTCCGGGCCACCTCACCGGTGACAAGAATGGTATCATCCCCGATCAGCAAAGGCGCACTGTTTTCCATTATATCGGCACCCCATCCAGACAATTTGTTGCGTGGGGGAAACTCAGGGAACAAGATGACTTCACCGGTCGGCAGATTGAGTGACCGGCTCAAAAAAGCATCGGGATGAACAATGAGTTTTGTTCCGGCACCCGCCAGTTCCAGTACCTCTTTTAATGATCCGGTGTGATCCATATGACCGTGACTGAGAACAACGGCTTCAAGACCGTCAAGTGTCAAATCAAGAAAATTTAAATTATGCAGCACCGCAACATTAGAGTATCCTGCATCCAGAAGAATGGTATGGCTTTCTCCATTCACATGCGTTGTTATCATTAGACAAAGACCATGCTCAGCCAGCAGGGTGTCGGTTGGAATCACCCCGTTTTTTGCTATGGGGGGACGGAGGATACAAGGTCCCCCAGGCAGAAGAACATCGGAAAAATTATCGGCAAGAATGACAATTTCAACCCGATCGACACTGCGTAAGCTTATGGTTTCATTTTCCATTTGGGTTTCTCCGTTTCGAAATTATTAATTATCTGCAAGACCTGTTGTCAAAAATATATAGACCATGAGCCTGATGCTCGGCCAACCATGCCCTTCACAGATGCGCAGCAAAAACATAAATACCTGGGCACTGAGCGCCCCCACGATTCCCAGGATAAAAGCATCAATACTCAGTCGTGTTTGCTTCAATGGTTTTTTCCATTAGGCACCTTGTTCGGCTAATGTCTCTTTTAATATTCATTTGAGCCATCCTTTCCGATAGAACATCCAGAGTAACCCACCGGCCAGCAAAAGCATTACGACGATCACAAGGGGGTACCCAAAATGCCATGCAATTTCCGGCATATACCTGAAATTCATACCATAAATGCCGGTGATCAAAGTCAGCGGCATGAAAACTGCCGTTAGAATAGTAAGGAGCCTGATACGTCCATTGGTCTTTTCTTGTAACGAGATCAGGTAATGCTGATGAAGTTCGGCCAGGTGCGTTTGCTGCCGGCCAGCAGAGCGTAGGGCATACTCTAAATGCGCCAGAGAATCCCGGAAATATTCACGGAAATCCGTTATGTCAAAAGCCTCGGATTCAACGGTTTGCAGTGCCGCAACACAGTGGCGCTGATCCTCTAACGTGATGGAAAGACGAGCAACATGGGGTTTGAGCGCCAGAATCTGATCGATCGGCACCGTATCCGCTTCCTGATCAAAGGCTTCATCCAGAGATTCAATTTGGCGGCGGGCCTCCAATACAAAAGCCATGTTTTCATCGATCAGACGATCCAATATCTGATACAGAATGGCAGACGTGCTCATGGAATGGAAACGAATGGCAGCGGAAAATTCCCTGGCGATATTTTCCAACATAGAAACGGGTGATTCGTGGATGGTGATGATGGCCCGGGGCAGGCAGATGATCGAAAGGTGGTATCTGTTGATATTGCCCCAGCCAAGCTGGATCGGCAATTTGATAAACAGGGCTTGCGCATATGGCGCGATATGGGAACCGGCAGCGGGATCCTTGTATTCTTCCATGATCAGCGGATGAAGCCCCAAGGGTAACATAAACTCTTCCAGATGAGGTAAATCGGGCTGGACGATGTCGACCCAGTACAGTGACTGATTCTCTGTGAGTGAAGCAAAAAATGCCTCGACGGTAGCGGTTTCCAAATATTTTTTATCAGTTAAACAGAAAACTTTTACTTCCATGTTTCTTTCCTCTTCATTACCAATTGACCCTGCGCCTGCCATCCCGACTCCCCCACTGTGTGTAAGGATCCATCGCTGGGTAGAATCCAGACCATATTAATATACTTTTTTTATCATATCAAATTTTATAACCGGGTTTTGAAAACTTTTTTTTTCTGCCATAATTTACTCCATCCGGATTCGAGAATTGTCTGCCAGGCTGGCATCGTGAAGGTTTATGGGGGGGGGGAGTAAAATAAGGGAATATGCAAATAACTCGTAAATCGATTTTGATATGAAATCCCATCATCAGGCAGCACTTTTTAGTCAGATGGCGCAATCGGATTTTTATCCGCACGCGGCAGGCGATATCGAACAGCGGGAAACGCACATTTCCATGTGTATTCATAGCAGGCAGCTTTGTTCCATGATACAGTGATTGCGTACAAATCAAATCCATAAAAACGACGTCGAGGCTTTGGCGAAAATATTGGCCAGATTTTATGACAATGCCATTTCCGAAAAGCAGATAGATGATTTTGGAACATGGGAAATCATTCGAACCAAATGCGAGGAGAATTTCAGACAAACGTCCATGTTTGCACAAAAAATATTTAAATCTTGCTTACAAGTATGCGATTTGTTTTACCCGGCCGACACTTTGGGTGGTTTGTGGAATGCCGGCGTCAGGCAAGAGCACGGTTTCTAAAGAACTTGCCGGCATATTGGGGATCAGGGCTTTTAATTCAGACGTGATTCGCAAACAAATGATGGGGTCAGGATCCCGTGATCTTTCACATACAAAGTTTGAAAAAGGGATTTATTCAAAAGGGAGAACATCCCTTACGTACGGCAGGCTGTTGCTTTTGGTCCAAAAAAAGATTGAAAAAAGAGGATCCGTTATTTTAGACGCTACATTTAAGGAAGCGCATCATCGCAATGAGGCCATCCGTCTGGCAAGAGATATGGACGCAAACATCATGTTTGTCGAATGTGTTGTTCCGGAAAATCTGTTGAAAAAACGGTTGCGGTTGCGAAAAAACAAGTAATCGATTTCTGATGCCCGGATTTCTATTTATGCGTCTTTTCAAAAACAATTTGAGCCGCTGGATGAAGTAAACGATGAGCATCATATCATCGTTTATACCCAAAATTCTTTGGATGAATGCATGCAGCAGATTCTTAACACGAATTTTTCACAAACCGGAGCAGATCAGGAACTGCGTTGTTCATCCATTGAAGTATAAGAATATATCTTAGGCTATGATGCCTTGTTCCTGAACCGCGTAGACCCTTGAAAAAAACAGGGTTAATTATCATAATAAGGAGAAAAAAATGTTTAAAAATATTTTAGCGGCAACAGACCTTGTCAGTGTTTCCGATCCGGTGGTGACGGCGGCGGTAAAGGTTGCCCAAAAATACCAGGCAAACCTCCATGTACTTCATGTGCTGGAATCTGCCCATGTGGATAACCGGTTTCTTGTAAAACATTTTAAAACCGGAAAAGAGATCGTTGCCAGTGAGGATTATGGAAAAGAGGTTCAAAAAGAAATTGAAAATGTCTATGCCGGAATTCTGAAATTATCTGAAAACGATGCAATCAGTGTGATGCCCGGGCTGCCCTGGGAAGAAATCATTCGCTGCTCAAGGCACATGAATGCAGGAATGATTGTTTTGGGACCGCATTCCCGACGGGCTACGGAAAAAGGGGTTATCCGGGTCGCGGGAAAAATCGGAAGCACCGTGGAAGGGGTTGTGATGCGGCTCGAAAAATTCTGCGGTAATTTTTTAAATGGTGTACCCCATGCGTATAATATCTGGGGCGGAGCGCTGCCCCATCAGGAAATCATAAAATGTGCCGAAAAAAATAAAGCCGACCTGATTGTCATGGGATCTCATACAAAAAAAACGGATGGGAAATGGTATACCGGCAGTGTGGTTGAACGAACAGGCTTTCGGTCAAACTGTCCGGTCATTGTCATCACTGATCCGGATGCGTTGCTGTTGATGAGAGAAATAAACGATATAATTAACCCCAAAGAATACATAGCTCCGGTATTCAAAGCTATTTTTCGTCAACTGCAGCGTGGAAAGGCTCTTGAACCAATGGTTTTTTATAAAAAAATGCTATATTTTAAATATAGATGGTACAGGTATCTTATTAAGCATTGGTGGGAATTGCTGTATTAAGATTGAAAACGGCAAGCCAGCTCAATTCAGAACCAATATGCGCATTTCATTCAAATATCAGGATTAGGCAAAAAAAACTTGACAAGCGCAAATGATCCCGCTAATTTAATTCCATATAGTAGAATATTTTATTCCACTATATGGAATTAAATAACGAACTACATTTTAAAAATCTGGCGGTATCGAACAAACGAATGGGAAACACAATAAAAGACAATGGCAGCAGGCAGCAGCCAAACGAAATCAAACCACACCAGAAAGGTGCCCAAAGCATACGGCGCACCATTGCAATTTTAAGATCTGTTTCCAAATTTAACGAAACCGGGGCCCGATTGTCTGTCATTGCAAAGGATGTTGATTTACCGGCCCCAACGGTTCACCGCATTATGGCTGTTCTCCTGGAAGAAGCATTCTTAACCGTTGATGACCTGGGCAAAGTTTACCACCTGGGGGCTGAATTGTATTCCCTGGGGACGGTTACCCAACATTTCTCCATCCGGGATCGCTTCCATACCACATTAGAACGAATCAGCGAACAGACCGATGATACAAGTTATCTGCTCACCCGTTCCGGTTATGACGGCGTATGCATCGACCGGGTTATGGGGAAATCCCGCGTCCAGGTATTGGGTTTTGAGATTGGTGAACGACGGGTGCTGGGTGTTGGCGCAGCAGGGCAGGCCCTGCTGTCTTTTCAGCCGGAGCAGCTGCGGGAAGAGATCATTGAAGCCAATGCCCCCCGATATTTTAGAGACTATGGCATCCGCCCCAAAGAGGTCAGGGCCTGGATAAAGCGAACCCGGCAGCAAAAATATTCCATCAGTGTTCAAAGGGTGACCCCTGATTCCATTGGTGTTGGGGCACCTGTTTTCAATACAAAGGGCGACGTTATCGCAGCCATCAGCATGGCAGGGATTACCAGCCGAATGACGAAAGAAAGATGCCAGGCGATAGCCCATTTGATCCGATCTGAAATTGCAGCAGTAGGTCCCCTGCCAAACTAAACCGTATCCAACAGGAAAAACAAGATCCCATGACACCAGACAATACTCAAATAAACCAATGGATTAAAGATATTCGGAGAGATTTTCATCAACACCCGGAACTCTCCGGCCAGGAGATCCGAACCACCCGGAAAATTTGTGAAATTTTAGAATCCCTCAATGCCAAAATAACAACATTTGATGATTATCCCGGGGCAATCGGTGTATTCCAGGGTGAAGGCCTGGAACCGGGAAAAAGCCCAAAGACCATCGCAATAAGAGCCGATATTGATGCCCTGCCCCTTCAGGAAATGGTGGACACCCCCTACAAATCAGTCAATGCGGGCGTGATGCATGCATGCGGTCATGATGCCAACACCGCCATTGCTCTGGGGGTTGCCAGACAGATCGTTGACACGGGTCTGCTCAAAAAAATCCACGGGTCTGTCAAATTCATCTTCCAGCCTGCAGAAGAACGGCTGGGGGGAGCAAAGGCCATGATCAAAAGAGGTGCCCTTGAAACCCCTCGAGTGGATCAGCTCATTGCAGGCCACCTGGACCCCAATTTCCCCGTGGGAAGTGTGGGGGTGTTTACTGAAATCGGACATGCCGCCTCTGATCCATTTAAATTAGTGATAACCGGAAAAGGATCCCACGGGGCCCGCCCCCACAAGGGACACAACCCCATTACGGCCGGGGGCATGTTTGCCAATAGCCTGGAAGCGCTTATCCCGCGACATATCAGCCCGGCCCAATCAGCTATCGTCAGTATCGGTTCCTTCCATGCAGGCAATGCAGGAAATGTGATTCCGGAACAGGCCATCTTACAGGGGTCTGTCCGGACCCATGATGAAGGGGTGAGAACCACCCTTTTGACGGCCATGGAACAACTGGCCCAAGGGATTGAAACCATATTTAATGTCACCTGTGATCTGAACTTTAAACCCGGCGCCCCTTTAGGCCGCAACGACAAATCGGTCTGCAGGTCCCTCTACAATGCTTCTGAGCAAGTATTGGGCGAAGAAAATATCACGGTGCTCCCCTTTATCATGGGAAGCGATGATTTTTATTTTTTTGCCCAACGCTGTCCTGCAGCCATGATGCGGTTTGGATGTGCCGGCCAAGACAGCATTGCCCATCCCCTGCATTCTCCTTATTTTGATATCGATGAGGATGTTTTGAGAATTGGAACGGATATACTATTTCAAACGGTAAAAAATTTTTTCACCGCCTGAAGAAACAATAGGAGAGGCCCTTGTAAACCGGCGAAGCCACAAGTTACAAGGGCTATTTTAAACAACCCCTTTTTAGGAGTTCATGTAAAATGAAAAAAAATTACATTCGGTTTTTGTCCATCCCATTGTTCATGCTCATCTGCCTGTCCTGCTTTTTGCCCCAGGCCTTTGCCGGCAAAAAAGATGACACCCTGAACATCGCCTTCAGCAAAGAACTGGAAACCCTGGACCGGTATTTCAACACGGCCCGGGAAGGTATTGTCATCTCCCGGCATGCCTATGACAACCTGTTGTATCGGGACCCTGTCACCTATGAATACAAGGGACTTTTAGCCAAGTCCTTTAAATGGAACTCTGACACTGAAATGGAAATTGTTCTTAGACAAGGGGTAAAATTTCACAACGGTCAGGAATTGACCGCCGATGATGTGGCCTATACCCTTAATTTTGCAGCCAACCCGGACAACAAAGTCAAAACCCAGCGCTATTCCGACTGGATCGACCATGTGGAAAAAACAGGGACCTACACGGTAAAAATCATGCTGAAAAAACCCTTTCCCGCCGCCTTTGAATTTTTATCCGGTGCCAACCCCATTTATCCCAAAGCCTATTATTCAAAAGTGGGCGTTAACGGATTTGGCGTGGCTCCCATCGGCACCGGCCCCTACAAGATCACTGAAGTGATCCCGGGCAAAAAAGTGGTCATGGAAAAAAACAACGACTATTTTAAGGACAGCCCCAAGGGCCAGCCCACCATTGGCAAGATTATCTGGAGAACCCTTCCGGAAATCAATACCCAGATGGCCGAACTCATGACAGGCTCCCTGGACTGGATCTATCTGGTTCCACCGGACCAGGCGGAAAAACTGGCCAAAATGTCAAACCTCACCGTTACCCCGGCAGAAACCATGCGCATCGGATATCTGCAGTTTGATGCCGTCAACCGTTCCGGCAAGGAGCACGGCATGGACAATCCCTATGCCAAGCTTGGCGTCAGACAAGCCATTAACCATGCCATCAACCGAGATTCGATTGCCAAAAACCTTATCGGCGGCCAGTCCCGTTCTATCTACTCCGCTTGTTTCCCCTCCCAGTTCGGATGTGAACAGGATGTTGCCCAATATGAATACAACCCGGTGAAGGCCAAACAATTATTGGCAGAAGCCGGCTACCCCAACGGGTTTGAAACCACCCTCTACGGATATCGGAACCGCTCCTTTGCAGAAGCCATGATCGGTGATCTAGCCGCTGTGGGCATCAAAGCAAAACTGATGATCATGAAATATTCCGCCCTCAGGGAAAAAGCCCGGGCCGGTAAAGCCCAGATGCAGTTTCTCACCTGGGGCTCCTATTCCATCAATGATGTGTCTGCCATTACCAGTCATTTCTTTGAGTTTGAAGCAGATGACCTGGCCATGGACCCAAAGGTAAAAGACTGGCTGCTGGAAGCAGATACCTCCATTGATACCCCCAAGCGGAAAGAACTTTACTCCAAGGCCTTAAAACGAATTGCTGACCAGGCATATTGGGCTCCCATGTTCACCTATGTCTCGAACAACTGCTACTCCAAGGACCTTAATTTTACCCCCTATCCAGATGCTGTGCCGAGATTTTTCCAGGCCACATGGAAATAATGGAATAAACCTATGCTGATATATACCTTAAAACGCCTGGGACTGGCATTTGTTGTCCTGATAGCCGTATCGTTGATCAGTTTTATGTTGCTGCGGGTCTCGGGCGACCCGGCCATTTCCCTGGCAGGAGAAGGTGCCAGCAGTGAAGAAATTGAATTTGTCAGGGCACAATACGGATTTGACCGGCCCCTGATCGTTCAATATTTTGAATGGGCAGGCAGGGCGATTCGCGGAGACTTCGGGAACTCGCCCTACCTGAACCAACCCGTGTCACTGATGCTCAAGGAGCGCATGGGAGTAACCATGATCCTGGGCATCAGCGCCCTATCCTTTGCCATGCTCCTGTCAATTCCCCTGGGAATGCTGGCGGCCATCCGGCCCAATACCTGGATTGACCGGGTGGCCCTGTCGATTTCCGTCATGGGACAGGCCATGCCCTCTTTCTGGTTCGGCCTGATTTTGATCATTTTTTTCGGGGTGAAGCTTCGATGGCTGCCCATATCCGGCAGCGATACCTGGCAGCATTTTGTCATGCCCACCATTGCACTGGGGTACTATGCAACCCCTGCCATCATGCGCCTGGTGCGCTCGGGCATGATGGAGGTATTGGCCAGCGATCACATCAGAACCGCCAGGGCAAAAGGGCTGAGATGGCCGAAGATCCTGTTTAAACATACCCTGAGAAACGCCATCATTCCGGTGGTGGCGGTTGCTGCTGTCCAGCTAGGGTTTATGCTGGGCGGGTCCATTGTGATCGAATCCATCTTTGCCCTCAACGGCCTGGGCAATCTGGCATGGGTTTCCATCTCACGGTCAGATCTGCCCGTGGTCCAGGCCATTGTTTTGTTTCTTTCCACCATTTATATTTTTCTGACCTTTATGGGGGATCTTCTCAATGCATTCCTGGATCCCAGAATCAGGAGTAATTGATAGATGACACCCACACAACAACAAGAATTTGATGCAGGACTTGGCCTGGATGTGGTCTTTCCCACACCCGGCCAGATCATGCGCCAGCGCATGACCACCCACAAAGGATTTATCATTGGCGGCATAATGGTATTGACCGTATTCCTGGTGGCGGTTTTTGCCCCCTATATCGCAGGACACGACCCCTACCACCAGGATCTTTCCAACCGGATGATCCCGCCGATCTGGAGTGAACAGGGGAACTGGGATCATCCCCTGGGCACGGACAACATGGGCCGAGATTACCTGTCACGTCTGGTCTATGGATCCAGAATTTCCCTGCTCATTGGATTTTCCTGTACCGCCATTGCAGCGGTCATTGGTATCTCATTGGGACTCATTGCCGGATATTTCGGAGGAATGGCCGATTATATTGTCAGTTTTATCATCACCATCCGCCTGGCCCTGCCCGCAGTGTTGGTGGCCGTTGCCGTGGTAGCCCTCATCGGCGGATCCATGCAGGTGGTGATTCTGGTCCTGGGCTGTTTGATCTGGGATCGGTTTGCCGTTATTTTACGGGCCACCACCCAGCAGATACGGTCCATGGATTATGTCCAGGCAGCCAAGGCAGCCGGCTGTTCTGTCGCCTGGATCATGACCCGGGAAATCATGCCCAATTTATTAAATTCCATTGTCATTGTGTCCACCCTTGAAATCGGACGGGCCATTCTGCTGGAAGCCGCCCTCTCTTTTCTGGGGATGGGGGTTCAGCCCCCCACCCCTTCATGGGGACTGATGATCGCGGAAGGAAAGGATGCCATGCTCTTTGACCCCTATCTGGTTACCATACCCGGGGTGGCGCTTTTCTTTCTGGTACTGGGAATGAACCTGTTTGGAGATGGACTGCGGGATGTCACCTCCCCGGAGGGACGCTCATGAAACCGCTGCTGGAAGTAAAAAATTTAAATGTGGATCTTCGCCTTCCCGCCGGCACCCTCCATGCGGTCAGGGATGTCAGTTTCAGCGTACAAAAGGGAAAAACCCTGAGTCTGGTGGGAGAATCCGGGTGCGGCAAATCCATGACCGCCCTGGCCATAATGAACCTGCTGCCGCCCTCGGCCAGCTATCGGGCAGATATACTGGAATTTGAAGGCCAGGATCTGCTCCGGCTCAATGAAAGTAAAATGTCCCGGTTCAGGGGCGCCAAAATGGCCATGATTTTCCAGGAACCCATGACCTCCCTGGATCCCTGCTACACCATCGGCAACCAGCTCACCGAAACCCTGATGGAACATCAGAACGTTTCGGGCAAAAAGGCCAGGGACCGGGCGGTGTTCCTCCTTGAAAAAGTGGGAATAACAGCGGCTTCCTCCCGGTTGAAACAATATCCCCACCAATTGTCCGGCGGCCTCAGGCAACGGATCATGATTGCCATGGGCCTCATGTGCGGGCCCTCTTTAATCATTGCAGATGAACCCACCACGGCCCTGGATGTGACCATCCAGGCACAGATTCTGGGACTTTTGGCCTCCATTCAACGAGAGTTCAACATGGGCATGATCCTGATCACCCACGATCTGGGGGTGGTGGCCAGAATTGCCGATGATGTGGCGGTCATGTATTGCGGACAGGTGGTGGAAACCGGTACCATCAAAGAAATCTTCGATCATCCCATCCACCCCTATACCCGGGGACTCATGGACTGCATACCGGTTCCGGGCAAAACAGAACCGGGCCAACCCCTGGGCTCCATACCCGGCATCGTCCCCACGCCCATCGGGGAACTGTGGGGCTGTGCCTTTCGCAACCGGTGCTCACTGTCTGCGCCGGAATGTGCCGACAGGGGTCTGGATCTGACCCAGATTTCTGCCACCCGTGCCTTTCGATGCACAAGGCCACCGGGTGATTTGACCGCCAAGCCGCACAATGAACCCAATGACCCCAAAACCACAGGCCAGCCGGCTTCAATCCACACCCCGGATACCCCGGCAGCAAACACGGGAGAGATCTGATGGCAGACCACGCGTTAGAAACAAAAGATATCACCAAAACCTACCAGATCAATGCCGGGATGTTCCGCGGCAAAAAAGCCCTCAAAGCCGTCAACGGGGTCAGTCTGTCCATTCCCAAAGGATCCATCCTCGGGCTTGTAGGGGAATCGGGCTGCGGGAAAACCACCATTGCCAAAATGATCCTGGGCCTTGAACGAAAGACCGGCGGACAGCTGTACATTGGCGGGAAAAACATCGATGCCATGGGCCACAAGCAGATTGCCAAAATTATCCAGCCGGTATTTCAGGATCCCTATTCCTCACTGAACCCCAGAAAATCCATCTCCACGATCATCTCGTTGCCCCTGAGAGCCCAGGGGCTGTCCAAAGGGACGGCAGATCTGGAGAAAAAAGTGGATGAGATCATGGAAATTGTGGGGCTGGCCACCCGGCTCAAGCACAATTACCCCAACCAATTATCCGGGGGCCAGCGCCAGCGGGTGGCTGTCGCCCGGGCACTTATCATGCGGCCTGAAATTGTGCTGTGTGATGAACCCACCTCGGCCCTGGATGTGTCAGTCCAGGCCCAGATTCTTAACATGCTCATGGACTTAAGAAACCGATTAAACCTGACCTACCTGTTTATCAGCCATGATCTGGCCGTGGTGGAACACATTGCCACCCATGTGGCGGTCATGTATCTGGGCAGAATTGTTGAGCGAGGAAAGGCCCGGGAGTTGTTTGACAACCCCAGCCACCCCTATACCCAGGCCCTTCTGGCATCGGTGCTGACACCGGATCCAAACATGGGGCTGCCGGAAATTCACCTGGGTATCGAATACCCCAACCCCATTGATCCGCCTTCGGGATGTGCCTTCCATCCCCGGTGTGTCAAAAAACAGGCCAAATGTGCCGTGGTGGCACCGGAACCCATGGTTAAATCAGGAAAACTGGTTGAATGCCATTATCCGGATAATTTTTAGGCCCAAAAAACCGCAATTTACAAACAAGGAGTCCAGATGAATATGAACCGCGAAATGGCCATCAACAGCGCCAAAAAAATTTTTGATACCGATACCTTCTTTAGGATGCTTGCCCGTTGGGTGGCCCTTGATACCGGAAGCCGGGAAAATGACAGAAAGCCCCAGATGATGGCTTATCTTGAACAACTTATGATCCCCTATCTTGGGACCATGGATTTTAATTGCCGAACGGTTGAGAACCCTACAGATCCCTGTGCCCCCTTTTTAATTGCCCGAAGAATCGAAGATGAACAGTTCCCAACGGTTCTGATCTACGGCCATGGCGATACCGTTCCGGCCATGGAAGCAGACTGGGCCTCGGGGCTCTCTCCGCTGGTGCTGACAAAGGACAAAGCCGCCGGCATCTGGTATGGCAGGGGAGCCGCCGACAACAAAGGCCAGCATGCGGTCAATCTGGCAGCCCTTGACTGCGTAATCAAAACCAGGGGATCATTGGGCTTCAATGTGATCGTACTAATTGAATGCGGTGAGGAAGCCGGATCTCCCGGGCTGCACCTTGTTTGTGAACAGGAAAAAGCAGCGCTCCAGGCAGATGTTCTCATTGCATCGGACGGTCCCCGCCTGGACCCGGATACCCCCACCATTTTCGGGGGGTCCAGGGCGGTGTTTAACTTTGACCTGAGCCTCAAGTTAAGGGAAGGCGGTCACCATTCAGGCAACTGGGGCGGGCTTCTGGCCAACCCAGGCATCATCCTCGCCCATGCCATTGCCAGCATGGTGGATGCCAGGGGGAAAATTCTGGTGAATGAACTGCGGCCCGACCCCGTCCCCCCTTCCATAAAAAAAGCCATTGATCAACTGGAAATCACGGGAAAAGGGGGGCCTGCCATAGACCCTTCCTGGGGAGAGCCCGGATTGAGCCTGGCTGAAAAAGTGTATGGCTGGAATACCTTGGATGTCCTTGCCTTTGAGTGCGGAAATCCTGACCAACCGGTCAATGCCATCCCCCCTAAAGCATGGGCCAGATGTCACATCCGGTTTGTGGCGGATATGGACCCAACCACCTTTGCTCCGGCCATCCGGCGTCACCTGGATGCCAACGGGTTTTCCATGATCGACATTGAGGAAGCGCCCAATAATTACGGCCTTGCAACCCGCATGGACCCGGACAACCCCTGGGTTCAATTTACCAGAAATTCATTTGAAACCACCCTGACCGACAAAACCGTTGCCTTTCTCCCCAACCTCGGTGGGACACTGCCCAACGATGCCTTCAGCCATATCCTTGGCATGCCCACCATCTGGGTTCCTCATTCCTACGGCGGATGCAACCAGCATGCCCCCAATGAACATGTTTCAGAAAAAATCATACGGGAAGGGCTGCAGCTGATGACCGGATTGTTCTGGGACCTGTCGGAACAAGGACACACCATTTTTGATCGAAACTAAATTTAAGAACCACCATTAAGGATACGCAGGTTATTTTGATTGAACGAATACGACGCCAATGGTTTCTCACGGGAATTGTTCTGATCTTTCTTCTGGTCATCCTGGATAAAACAGCCACCCTTGCCCGGGCCGGCATCTTTCTAAAGAATCATAACGGATCATCTTTTATGATCTTTTTCATCTTTTTGTTTTCCGGCTTTATCATCGAAACAGACCAGATCAAAGCGGGGATAAAGGATGTGAAAGCCACAACCACTGCCCTTGCGGTGATTGTCTTTGCCGCGCCGGTGACGGCATATCTGCTCAGTTTTATCCCCCTGGAAACCGGCGTGGTTATCGGACTGTTTATTGTGGCAGCCATGCCCACCACCCTGTCCAGCGGTGTGGTCATGACCGGCAAGGCAGGCGGCAACATGGCCCACGCCCTGTTTGTGACCATTTTATCCAATTGCATGTCCATTGTTTCCATTCCAATTATTCTGCCCCTTCTCCTTTTGTCCCTCACACATACAACAGACCTGTTCATTGACCAGCGCGCCATTTTTATCAAGCTGATCCTTCTCGTTCTGCTCCCCCTGGCAGCCGGACTTTTCCTGAAAAAAACCGTACTTCCCATCACCCTGGCTCAAAAAAAACAACTGGGAATCATTAACCAGCTCATTGTGATCTGTGTGGTGTACATGTCCCTGTCAGGGGCCAGGCAGGTGTTGGTTGCCAAAAGCGCCACCTTTTGGGAGATTCTTCCCCTGGTGGCAGGGTTCCACCTGATCCTTCTGGGCGTCTCTTTCGGGCTTTCCCGCTTTTTGAATATCGGCAGGGGAAGACGGGAAGCCGTTCTTTTCATGGGATCCCAGAAAACCCTGCCCCTGGCCGTCATGATCCAGATCACCTGTTTTCCAGAATATGGCACAGCGTTGCTGGTCTGTGTGCTGCACCACATTCTACATCTTATGATCGACGGCTACCTTGCCACCCGGATCGGAAGGAAAAACTGATTCAAACGGCATAAAATCTGGTGATCCGATAATTTTCTTAAGCATCCTCTGATCCTCCATACAATAAGCCTCCACAAACCACCTATCCGGTCTCACCCTGATTTCCCGGCAAAGAAAGGTGGACTCTTTTTGGCAGGCATATTATGATTGCCATAATGGAAGGTTTGACAAACAAGATAACTCAATTGAGCCGATGGAAACCTAGGAGAAATAAATCTTCCCGCCAGTTTCGGGTCCGCCGGTGGCTGGTATTTTTTTTTGCCGGGACCCTGTTCATGCTGTCACAATTTTACCGGTCATCCGTGGCAGTGATTGCCCCGGATCTAATCCAGGATTTGAATCTGGATGCCTGGGAACTGAGCACGGTATCAGCCTCTTTTTTCTATGCCTTTGCCCTGATGCAGATACCCGTAGGGATTTTTCTTGACAGTATCGGGCCGAGAATCACCATGTCTGTACTCACCCTGGTTTCCGTCATTGGCGCCCTGATTTTTTCCATGGGGGATTCCTATTATTCCCTTACCCTTGGCAGAATGCTGCTGGGCATCGGAATGGCCTGCAATTTCATGGGCGGGCTAAAGCTGATCACCCTCTGGTTTGACCCCAAACTCTTTGCAACCCTTTCCGCCCTGATTGTTTCCCTTGGCACCGCCGGCAACATCGCAGCTGCCACCCCCCTGGTTCTCATGGTTCAGGCAATGGGATGGCGTTACAGTTTTATGACCATGGGCGGGGTCAGCTTTTTGGTCATCCTTCTATTCTTTTTTCTGGTGAGCGACCAACCCTTCGTCCAAACGGAGCAGACCCGGCAGAGCCCCCCCCGGCCAGGTATAAAAGAAACTTTTAAAGTTGCCCGGACACTGTTTGCCCGGAAAGATTTCTGGATCATTTCGTTTTCAACCTTCTGCCGCTACGGTATTTATGCCGCTGTTCAAGCATTATGGGCAGGCCCTTATCTGACTCAAGTGGCCGGTTTATCAAGTGTCACAACCGGAAATATTATTTTATTCATGAGCATCGGATTAATCATCGGGTGTCCTGTGAGCGGTCATCTGTCCGACAGGGTTTTCAATTCCCGAAAACGAATCATCATACCCGGCATCTGCGGTATGACGGGTATTTTATGGCTTCTGGCCTTTTTCCCCGAGGGAGCCGGTGCCATTCCTTTGGCCCTTGTTTTTTTCGGTTTTGGCCTGTTCAGCGGCTCAGGTCAGCTCATGTACGCCCATATTAAAGAACTGGTTCCCCATGAACATGCTGGCATGGCCATGGCGGCCATCAATTTTTTTACCATGGCCGGCGTTGCCGTCTTTCTACAAGGAATGGGAGCGTTGATGAAATTTCTCTATCCCGGTTCCTCCCTGGGCGTATCTGCCTTTAAAAGCGCCTTTATCTTCTGCGCAGTCTGCCTGACCATAATCGGTGCCCTCTACACGTTGACAACAGAAACAAATCAGGGTTTCTCCGATTGACTTTCCTGTCCATAGTCGATACCTGGTTGGCAGAGAAAAGAAGGCGGAACAATCTAAATATAGGGCCGGTTCAGTCAAAGCTCAAGCGGTTTAGAAGTTTGGTCAAACACATTGTTCACTGCTGCAAAAAAATCAATATTGAGCCTGTCAAGAAAGGGATCCCCTCAAGGCCGAATCTTTAATAGCCAGGGATGCCAGTTTTTTGGTGATGATGGCAAAAGGACGAATCAAATCACTGATGAGGAATATAAACATCCACGATCAGTGGCAGATGGTCGGAAGCGACTCGCGTCAGTTCCGTGCTCGGGACTTCAATGCCTGCCACATCAACGCCGGGATCCACAAAAACGTGGTCGATGCGGGCCAGGGGATAACGCCCGAAGAGGGTCTTTTTCGGGTGATGTCTGTTTAGCATCAACTGGGCGTCAGGGAGACGGTTCCGTTCACCTCGATAGTGACCCAGATCGCGCCCCGGGCTTCCAGATGCGGCTTGCCGGGCAATCCTGGCAACTCTTCGGCCCTGATCAGTCGCATGGGATAACGGGTCAGGATGGCGTTGCCGTATTGTCCCTTTTCCAGATGCATCGTGGAAAGAAAATGGACTTTCATATCAAGGAATTGGGCGATAAGATGCGCCTGGTCGGCACCATTGGTCCAGGTTCGGCCCACGTCCAGCTCCTGAAGCGCAACGATGTCCGGGGCATGTTGGGCGATGACCCGCGCAATCCTTTGGGGCGAAATCTTGCCATCCATTCCGATACAACTGTGGATGTTGTAAGTCATGATGCGAAGTGTCGGCCGCTTTGTCGGTTTTCGGTCTACCCGCCTGGAAAACCTGACTTCAGACCGGCCAAGATATCTATAGAGATGAAAAACATAAAGCATGCCGATTAATATATAAAAATTTAATCATATAAATCCAGTAAGATATATTATTTAATGATCATATTTTCCCCTCATTTTTTTAAAATAATTTGGGGGTACCTAGCAGTGCCACAACAAACTCAGGCGCACCCCATGGACCATGTAATAATTTATCTATTAATAGACGACAGGCTGTTACAGAACTAAACATTCCGTAACAGCCTGTCGATTAAGGTGACAGTTCCAAATGAGGTCCTGGTCTCCTGTGGAATATAAATTCTTTTATAATCCGATTAAGCAGTTTTTATCTCTATCCTCTTGGGTTTGGCTGACTCTGACTTTGGTAGATGAAGCCGCAGGAACCCGTCTTTCAGTTCAGCTTTTACCTTACCAATATCAATGGTCGGTGGTACAGAAAGACTTCTCACGTATTTAACATTCCCAAACTCTTCCCAGGTGGCTGTTCCTTTGGTTTCCAATTTTCTCACACCTGAAAGAAATAGCATGCCATTATCAATATTAACCGCAATGGAATACGCACCTATTTTTTCACTTTGTCCCATATCTTTATTCTGAGCTTTGCGAATTTGCATGAAACCGTCTATTTGCTCTGCTGGGTGGTCTTATTCACAGTGATTGGCGGATGTCTGCCAGGGTCGATTCCACCAGATCCTGAATCTCTTTAAGCCGCTCACGGGACATGGCTTCGAAACGCAGCACAAGGGCGGGCTGGGTATTGGAGGCCCGCACCAGGCCCCAGCCGTCAGTAAACAAAACACGAACCCCGTCGATATCAATGACCGGGTACCGCTTGCGGAAATAGGCGGTCACCTGTTCAACCAGCTTGAATTTACGGTCATCCGGGCATTCCACCCGGATTTCCGGCGTTGTGAAGGTCTCAGGGATATCCGCCAGAAGCTGCGACAGGGATTTTTCACCAGCAGCCAGAATCTCCAACAGGCGGCCGGTGGCATAGGTGGCATCATCATACCCCAGATACCGATCGGCAAAAAACATGTGTCCGCTCATCTCCCCGGCCAGCTCCGCCTTCTCGATCTTCATCTTCTTTTTGATCAGCGAATGTCCGGTTTTCCACATGATGGCCCGTCCGCCGTTTTTTTCGATGTCATCATACAGGGTCTTGGAGCATTTGACTTCGGATACGAACGTGGCTCCGGGCTTTCTGGATAGAATTTCCCGGGCAAACAGAATCATTAGCCGGTCCCCGTAAACAATGCCACCCTTTTCATCGACCACGCCGATGCGGTCTCCGTCACCGTCATAACCGATGCCCACATCCAGACCTTCCCTGCGTACCAGTTCGATGAGATCCTGCATATTTTCCAGGACAGTGGGGTCTGCATCATGGTTCGGGAAGGTGCCATCCATGTCACAGTACAGGTCATACACCTGGCACCCCAGCTGTTTAATGATCGGTACGGCCACCGGCCCGGCCGTACCGTTGCCGGCGTCCACCCCGACCCGCAGGGGTCGCTTCAGCTGGATATTGTTTTCCACATACGCTTTGTAGGGTGTCAGCACATCTTCAGCGTCCAGCGCTCCCGTCCCTTCCAGAAATTGTCCGGCTTTGATGATGGCAAGAATTTTCTGGATATCCTGGCCGTAAACCGAATCGGTACCCAGACAAATTTTAAACCCGTTGTATTCCGGCGGATTGTGACTGGCCGTAATCATGACGCCACCCTCTTTTTTAAGATGCTGGATCGAAAAATACAACACCGGCGTCGGGCATACGCCAATATCGGTCACAGAGCACCCTGTGGACTGCAGGCCCTGGATTATTTTCTCTGCATACCGGTCGGATGTCACCCGGCAGTCACGCCCCACAGCAACGGTGCTGCAGCCGTTTTGCCGCAAAAATGTCCCCACCCCTTTGCCGATGCGCAAAACTTCTGCTTCGGTCATGTCAAGACCGGCAATCCCCCTGATATCATACTCCCTGAACATCTCTGAATTCATATGTACACCTTCCTGGCACGTTCCATTTAAAAAAATAGTAAATCCTTTTTTAAACAAAAAAAGCTTCTTCATGAATAAACGTACCGATAAATAGATATGAAAAATACTTATTTTGCAAATATTATAAACATCAATAAGCAAGCTTAATGCCAAGCATATGTTCCTGTAACTATAATTTGGCAACAACGGTGCTTAGATGAAATCGGACACTACTGATATTTAGAGTAAGGTTAGGATTAGGATACGTAAATTTCCTGTCAGACAATAATAATTCCTGCTGCGCAGGAAAGATCCCAGGGGGTCCCGTTTCTTTTTTTTGATGATCTGTGAAGCAACCTGTTAAAACAATATAAAATATGAATATTATAATTTTTTGGCACACTCTATGCTTAAGCAAGGAGCAACAACGGCTGTTTACCGGCCGCAACGGACCATGGGAAGGCCACGTGAACGAAAACAAGAACAGCCCCGTCTGGAAATGACGGGGGAAAGATAATAGTCCAGCTCATTGTGCTGCCTGTCATTTTATATGATGAAACCACCGCCGATCCGTCGGCATAAGAATTAAAAGGATTAAAATGAAAAAAATAACCGTTGCATGCATCGGAAATTACCCGCCACGGGAATGTGGAATAGCCACTTTTACGAAGAATCTTATCGATGCGGTGGAAAAGACCGGCAACGTCGAGGGCTACGTTGTGGCCATGAACGATCCGGGCCAGAGCTATTCTTACCCGGAAAAAGTAAAATACGTTATCCGGCAGAACCATCAACGGGATTATTTAAAGGCGATCAAATTTATCAATTACAGTGAGGCCGATGTCTGCGTAATAGAACATGAATTCGGCATCTTCGGTGGAGACAGCGGCATTTATATTCTTCCGTTGATGCATCGCTTGGAAATACCGCTGATTGTAACCCTGCATACGGTGCTTCAAAAGCCTTCCTATGATGAAAGGGCCGTTATTCACGAAATCGGGCAAAAAGCCGCAAAAGTGGTCGTGATGAGCCGACGGGCCGTTGAATTTTTAATCGAAATTTACGATGTACCGCGTGATAAAGTCATGCTGATTGAACACGGGGTGCCTGATTTTAATTTTATCCAGGGGCAACGTTACAAAAAGAAATTTAAACTGGAAAACAAAAAAGCTTTATTAACCTTTGGTTTATTAAGCCGGAATAAAGGCATCGAAACCGTTATTCAGGCCTTGCCGCAAGTCGTTAAAAAACATCCGGAAATTATTTATATTATTTTAGGAAAAACGCATCCGGCGGTGTTACGCGCTTCCGACGAGGAATACCGAAATTATTTAAGGCGCCTGGTAAAGCAAAACAACCTCAGTGACAATGTATATTTTTATAACCGTTTTGTCAGTCCACAGGAGTTGTTTGAATATTTATCCGCCATCGATATTTACATTACCCCTTACCTGAATGAAGCCCAGATTACCAGCGGAACCCTGGCTTATGCGGTCGGGGCGGGGGCGGCTGTGATTTCAACCCCCTATTGGCATGCCCAGGAGCTTTTGGCGGACGGCCGGGGAAGAATGTTTGATTTTCACGATTCAAATGCACTGGCCAACATCCTCAACGAGTTGCTGGACGATCCCCCGGCGTTACTTGAATTAAGGGAAAAGGCCTATGCCTATGGCCGCCGGACACTTTGGTCCGCAATGGGTGAAAAATATTTTCAACTCATCTCCGAGGCAATGCGGTCCTATCCGGCGGTTGTGGCCAAAGAAGCGCCCATCGTTGATCCATTGGTGCTGCCGGTCTTTAGTCTATCCCATGTCCTGCAGCTCACCGATGATACCGGTATTATCCAGCATGCAAAATACAGTGTACCAAATCGGAAAGAAGGATACTGCCTGGATGATGTTGCCCGGGCGCTTTTAATGACGACCATGGCCTATCGCCAGAAAAAAGACCCGGCAGCCCTGGAAGTGCTGCCCGTTTATCTGAGTTTTATTCATTATATGCAAAATGAGGACGGCTCATTTCGAAATTTTTTAAGCTACAATCGGAACTTCATGGATGAGGTCGGATCGGAGGATTCTTTCGGAAGGACCATATGGGCACTGGGATATCTTATTCGTTTTTCCCCCCATGACGCCTTTTTGCAATTGGCCAGAGAATTGTTCGCCAAGGCATATTCAAATTTTCAAAATTTGCAGACTATTCGCGGCAATGCCGATACGATTATCGGAATCTGTCATTATCTTCACCGTTATTCCGGTGATGAGGGGATGAACCATACCCTTAAGGATATGGCCTACAAAATCGTTGCACAGTACGATAATGAAACCGGTCAAGACTGGCGGTGGTTTGAACCGGAATTGACCTATGACAACGGAATTATACCCCTGGCCCTTTTGCATGCCTATGAAATAAGAGGTGATAAAAAGTTTTTAGAGGTCGCCCAGCAGACAGCGGACTTTCTGGAAAAAATTATTTTTAGAAACGGTTGTCTTTCACCGGTGGGAAACGACGGCTGGTATCAAAAAGGCGCACCATGTCCCCAATATGCCCAGCAGCCCATTGATGCGATGGCCGTTGTGATGATGTTCCATCAAGCCTATGTCGTGACCGGAAACAAACGGTATCTTGAGCGCATGTTTGCTTCATTTATGTGGTTTTTAGGTGAAAATGATCTGCGAATCCCTCTATATGATTTTGAAACCAGGGGCTGTTGTGACGGTCTGGAAAGCCACGGTGTCAACCGGAACCAGGGGGCGGAAAGTGTGTTGGCCTATTTGATTTCCCATCTGACCGTTCTTCTGGCCCATGAAAAGGAGGGGCAAACATCTTAAGAGATGCCGCCTTTAAATCAGCAAAATAAGGAGTTGGTAAATGTCAATTATTCACAGATATGAAAAAAATCCGATTTTAACCAAAGACGACGTGCCCTACCCGGTGGCAACGGTTCATAACGCCGGGGTGACTAAGTTTAACGACAGATACATCATGATATTTCGCTCGCATTTAACCAGCGGTCGCAGTATTCTGGGACTGGCCGAAAGCGATGACGGGTTCAAGTTTAAGGTGAATGGCAAACCGTTTATGACCCCGGCAAAAGAAGGAATTTTCCAGATATATGAAGAATACGGTCTCGAAGATCCCCGCATCACCTGCATGGGCGATGAATATCTGATCACCTACAGTGCGTATTCAAGGTACGGCGTGCGCATCGCCTTGGCCAGAACACGGGACTTTAAAACAATCGAACGAGTGGCCTTGATCACCGAGGCGGATTATCGCAACCTGGTTATATTCCCTGAAAAAATCAACGGCATGTATGTCCGTATGGACAGACCGCATTCGGAGATCAGCCCCTGGTCCATCTGGATCTCCTATTCTCCCGATCTAAAGTATTGGGGAGATGCCAGGCTGGTTATGAAACCGGCTGCCTATCACTGGGATGAGATGAAAATCGGACCCGGCGCGCCTCCCATTAAAACCGATCAAGGCTGGCTGAATATCTACCACGGGGTTTTTCAAACCATGGCTGGCAGTGTCTACCGCCTGGGGGTTGCCCTGCATGATCTGGCCGATCCTTCTAAAATCAGAGGCGTCGGTGACGACTGGATTTTAGAGCCGGAAGCAGAATACGAACGCACCGGGTATGTGCCCAATGTCGTTTTTACCTGCGGCGCGGTGCCTGAACCGGACGGCATGCTGAAAATTTACTGGGGAGCAGCCGATACCGTCATGTGCGTGGGTACCGCCAGCATAAAAGACCTGGTTGACCTTTGTTTGGAACATCCAAGAGCGGCGGTGTAAAATGAAAATTGCAGTTTTAGCCCCGATTTGCTGGAGAACCCCGCCGCGGCATTACGGGCCGTGGGAGCAGGTGGCATCCAATATCACCGAAGGCCTTGTCAAACGCGGGTGTGAAGTAACACTTTTTGCAACGGGTGATTCCCTTACCCGGGGAAAACTTTCCTATACCTGCCAGCGGCCTTATGAAGAAGATAAAACCCTTGATCCAAAGGTATGGGAATGTTTACATATCGCCCACCTGATGGAACGCGCCGCTGAATTTGACATCATCCATAACAACTATGATTTTCTCCCCCTGACCTATTCAAGACTGGTCAAAACGCCGATGGTAACCACCATTCACGGTTTTTCTTCCCCCAAAATCATACCGGTTTTCAAACAGTACAATAAAAGGAATCATTATGTCTCCATCAGCAATGCCGACCGCAGTCCTGAATTGAAATATATCGCAACGGTGTATAACGGTATTGATGTGGATAATTTTACATTAAAAGAATCAGTGGGTGACTATTTACTGTATTTTGGCCGGATTCATCCGGATAAAGGAACCCATGAAGCCATCCAGATTGCTAAAAGAATCAAGATGAAGCTGATTATTTCCGGTTTTATCCAGGATCATAACTATTATAAAGAAAAAGTAGAACCGTTTATAAATGGTGATGATATCGTTTATGCAGGCAACTCCGGCCCAGAAAGAAGAGATACATTACTCGGCAATGCATATGCCTTACTGCATCCCATCAGTTTCGCAGAACCCTTTGGTTTAAGTGTGGCCGAATCGATGCTGTGCGGGACACCGGTGGTCGCCTTCAATAAAGGCGCCATGCCGGAGCTGATCGTTCACGAAAAGACCGGGTTTCTGGTCGACAATGTGGATGAAGCCGTTTGCGCCTTAAAAGACGTAAAGCAAATTGACCGCAACTCCTGCCGGCGGTGGGCCGAGAAAAAATTCAGTCAGGAAAAAATGGTCGATGATTATATTGAGGTTTACCGGAAAATACTAGATCCTGTCCCTTGATCGTTGTGGTGGTGTGGTTCAAAAGAAATCAAGATTGAAGTTAGGTAAATCCGTTTCAGCCTTAAAGACGATCAATTAGTGGTGCCCAGGGCCTGACTCAGAACATAGAAGTGAAGTCACTGATTGCCGCTACGCATGATAAAGGAATAATAAATGAAACCGGCAATGAAAACCCTGCCGAAAGGGATCGTTTTAAATACCACGGAACAGGTGCTGTTGAACCTGCTGCTACTCACTATGGGTAGTATTTTGTGTGCCATCACTACCAATGGAATTCTAATTCCCAATAGGTTTCTTAGTTCAGGTCTTACGGGCCTGATTCTCATCTTGCATTACCTGTTGCCATACCTGCCGGTTTCGACACTCTATTTTCTCTTGAACATACCTATTTTTGCTCTGGGTTGGAAATTTGTGGGACAACGTTTTTTCTTTTACAGCTTAGCAGGTATGGCCATTTTTTCGGCATCTCTGGCGTGGGTCCATGTATCGCTTCCGGTTCAGGATATGCTTTCCAGTGCGTTGCTGGCAGGAATCCTTTCCGGTGTCGGGGGGGGTGTCATCTTGAAGTCTCTGGGATCTGCAGGCGGGACCGATATTTTATCGGTTGCCCTGCTTAAGCGGTTTTCCGTGCGTATAGGAACCACGACCCTTGCTTTCAACTGCATGGTGTTGCTGGCAGGCGCCTTTCTTTTCCCGCTGGAAAAAGTGCTTTACACCTTGATTTATATTTACGTAGCCACCCGCATCTTCAATCTGGTAGTCACCGGTTTGAGCCAAAGAAAGGCGGTAATGATTGTATCCAACCTCGGAGACGAGATATCCCACAGAATTCTGGAAGATATCAAACGAGGCGTGACAATTTTGTGCGGTGAGGGTGCCTATTCGGGCCGGGATGAAAAGGTCATATATACCGTTGTTAATTTTCGAGAGCTGTCCCGGATAAAACGACTCATCCGCCAGATAGATCCCAATGCCTTTGTGGTGGTCAGCGACACGCTGGAGGTGATGGGGTATAAAATTGGAAATCAGCCCAAATGGTAAATATGTATTTTTCATCTTTTAATGAGGAAAAACCGTTCTCCAAGGCGCTCGGATAAAAAATCTGCTGGCACCTGGGCCAGGGCCATGGGCCCCTCAAAGCAGGTAATAAAAAGCCCGATCTGGGTCAGGCTGAGATCAAAAATTTGCCACATCGGAAGAGACATCTACCTTTAGATCCAATTGAAAAATTTATTTTTTGACAACCAACCTCTGCACGAGTATAAGTACCTACACATATATTTTTCAGTATTTTTATGAAGATATATCGTTAATATATCTAAGTTTTATCTTGAAAAATATATGCTCGGGTACTTAGATGGAGATAACGTTTAGTCGCCTGATGGTTTGCTGGCTTATTCATCTAAATACCTCTGTACTGGAGATCTAAATGGAATCATTGCGCAAAATTAACCGTATTTTAAGGACACTCAGCAAATGCAGCCACACTTTAATCCGTGCCACGGATGAACTGGTACTGATGAAGGATATTTGCCGAATCGTGGTCGACTTTGGGGGATACGGTCTGGCCTGGGTTAGTTTTGCCGAAGATAACCCCAAAAAAATAGTACGGCCGGTGGCGCATTGGGGGCGCGAGGATGGTTATCTGGAAGATCTTCAGCTTACCTGGGCAGACATCAAACAGGGGCGCGGACCAACCGGCAGCGCCATCCGAAATGGCGCACCCTGCGTTTTTCAGAATATCCTCACCAACCCGGATTTCGAATTCTGGCGAGAAGCGGCGCTTAAAAATGGATATGCGTCGGCTGTTGCGCTGCCGTTAAAAAATGAGGATAAGCCGTTCGGTGCACTCTCCATCTTCTCCGCAGAGCCTGATGCCTTTGACAAGGATGAGCTTCGGCTGCTTGAGGAGCTCACCAATGATCTGGCCTTTGGAATTAGAACCCTCAGGATGAGAACCGAACGTAAACAACTTAAGAAGGCACTGCGCCAGGCCCGGAAGATGGAGACCCTCGGGACACTGGCCGGCGGAATCGCCCATGATTTCAACAACATCTTGGGAGCTATCATCACCTGTAGTGAAATCGCCCTTGACGAACTCCCCAACGACCATCCTGTGAATGAAGATCTCGACCACATCCTCAAAGCCGGTCTGCGGGGAAAAGCGCTGGTCAAACAGATTCTTTCTTTCAGTCGAATCGACGAACAGGATCGGCAACCGGTCCAGTTCCACAGCCTGGTCAAGGAATGTCTGAACCTGCTCCGGACCACTTTGCCATCGACCATCGAAATCCGTCGGCCTTTGCCCATCGATACGGCAAGTGTTCTGGCCGATCCCACCCAGATTCACCAGGTCGTTATGAACCTTTGCACCAATGCCGCCCAAGCCATCGGCGATCATGTGGGGGTATTGGCAGTGGATATAGAACGTGTAACCCTTAACACCGAAACGACGGCCAAGTCCATGAATCTTCCCGGCGGGTCCTATTTAAAACTAACGGTTAAAGATAGCGGCCACGGTATGACACCGGATGTCCAGGAACAGATTTTCGACCCATTTTTTACAACCCGGAGAAAAAACGGGGGGACCGGTCTGGGACTTTCGGTGGTCTACGGTATTGTCAACTGCAACGGGGGCGCTATCACCGTTGACAGCACACCGGGCAGCGGGACGGCTTTCCACGTGTTCTTACCCCGGATCGATCCAGTGGATGCAATTGCCGCCGTACCGCTAAACCGGGCCGTGAAAGGGGGCATTGAACGTATTCTGTTCGTTGACGATAATCCCGAGCTTCGCTATGCTGCAGCAAAAATGCTCAAATCGCTGGGATATGCGGTCCAAACGGCAACTACCGGTATCGAGGCCCTGGACATTTTCAGCCAGGAGCCCATGGGATTCGATCTGATCATCACGGATCAAACGATGCCGCGGATGAAGGGCATCGAACTGGCGACACAAATTTTAAATATTCGGCCCGGAACCCCGATCATTTTGTGCAGCGGATTTCGAACCGATCCCAAAACTCTCCAAACGGCAGCGCTGGCAGGAAATTTGGGCATCCGCTCTTTTATACAAAAACCATTCACCCGGACAGAAATCGCCGGGTCGATCCGTGCCGCCCTGGAAGATGGTACCGATAAACCGGCACAGGAACGTTAAACCATGGCCAAAATCCTCATTATAGACGACGACGAAAATATTTGCTACGCACTATGCCGACTTGCCCGGAGCATGGACCATGAAGCCGAGTGTGCCGTTACCCTGAAGGAAGGCCTGGAGAAAGTAAACACCGAAGACGTGGATGTCGTATTTCTCGATGTCCGGATGCCTGACGGCAACGGACTGGACGTCCTGCCGCAAATTCAGGCCTCTTCCGGGGCGCCCGAAGTGATCATCAGCACCGGATACGGCGATGCCGACGGGGCCGAACTGGCCATCAACAGTGGCGCCTGGGATTATATTGAAAAATCGGCCCCGTCCAAAACCATTCGCCTCTCTCTCTCTCGGGCCCTGCAATACCGGAAAGAAAAGAAGACCACCACCGTTGCCAATGTCGTAAAGAACCTTCGGCGTAAAAAAATTATCGGTGAAAGCCCCCAGATCCACGCCTGTCTGGACATGGTGGCCCAGGCGGCCCTGAGCGATATTAATGTATTGATTACCGGCGAGACCGGAACCGGCAAGGAATTGTTTGCACAGGCCGTTCATAACAACAGTGCGCGCTCGCAAAGCAGTTTTATCGTGGTGGATTGCGCGGCCCTGCCCGATACACTGGTGGAAAGCCTGTTGTTCGGCCATGTCAAAGGGAGTTTCACCGGTGCCGATAAGGATCGTGAGGGATTGATCCGGCAGGCTAATGGCGGGACGCTGTTTCTGGACGAGGTGGGCGAACTGCCCTTATCGCTGCAGAAAGCATTTTTACGCGTTCTCCAGGAGCACCGCTTCCGCCCTATCGGCAGTAAACGCGAAGTCGAAAGTGACTTTCGTCTGGTGGCAGCCACCAACCGCCGCCTTGAAACCATGGTGGCCGAGGGGACGTTCCGCAACGATTTACTCTACCGCATCAGCGCCTTTACCATTGAACTACCACCGCTGAAAAAGCGACCTTCCGACATCAAAGCGCTGGCCAGATTTCAAACCAACCGGCTCTGTGAGCGCATGGGTATCGATTCCAAGGGTTTTTCGCCTGATTTTCTCGATATACTGGCAGCCTACACCTGGCCGGGAAACATCCGGGAACTGGTTAATACCATAGATCGCTCCCTGGCTGCCGCCCGCTTTGAGCCGACCTTGTTCCCCACACACCTACCGCCGAAAATCCGCATCCAGGTGGCCCGCAAATCTTTAGACGATCACCATCAGCTGACAGAAGAGCATTCGATCACCACACACCTAAAAAATCTGCCGCCGTTACAGGATTTTCGCGAATCGATATATATCCGGGCCGAGCGGCAGTATCTGGCAGACCTGATGGATATAGCCTCCAACGATATCAAAGAAGCCATCCGCATATCCGGTCTGTCCCAGTCCCGCCTGTACGCCTTAATGAAAAAACACGATATCGATAGACATTCCTAACTGGCAGTAAATTTTCCTGCGCATCAGGAAAATTGTAGCGCCATGCGATCATCGCCACTATTCGATTGGCGGGTTATGTTCCCTTTTTGACTTATGGCCCGCCTGATCGCACTCCCTGCGCCTTCTGGCACGGTTGATGCTTTCTCAAGTTATAAATAGATTATTTTATCTTAGAGGTAAGGTTATATGGAGATCATTTTATATCGAAATAAAAGGACCGCAAAAGATTTTGAAGAAATGCTTTGCTCATCGTTTCCTCAAATCATGGTATATACATCCATGACGGCTTTGTGCACTCGACTGCGGCATACACCGACCCAGGGTGTGATCATTGTTCTGGCTGCCGCAGACGAGAAAGAGCTATCGACGCTTATGTCTATCCGGCATCTGCTTGAGGATGCACCCACTATTGTGCTTTTAACAGTCAAGGATTCGGCTTTACTGGTCAAAGCCCACAAGCTCCATCCGCGCTTTATCGGCGATCTGGAAAATGGTGCCGATGAGGTAATCGCCGTCATTTACAAAATGTTGACCCGAACGGAGCCGGCCTTTGAAACAAACTGTACGGGAGATTCCATTGAAAAATCGATAAAGGGAAGCTTAAAGGACGGACATTAGAGATAAATTGTGGCCATAAAAATATTGCTTGTTATCGAAGATTTATAGGTAATAATGATCCTTGGTTTTCAGGTCATCCGTTAATTCATAAATCAATGGTAAACCTGTAGGAATATTGAACCCGACAACCTCGTCATCAGAGATATTGTCCAGATATTTTACTAAAGCTCGCAAACTATTCCCATGAGCCGAGATTAGCACTTTTTTGCCCGCTTTCAAATTGGGTACGATTGTCTCGTGCCAGTAAGGAAGGACACGATGGAGTGTATCTTTGAGGGATTCGGCACCAGGTATTTCCTCCTCTTGCAGATGCGCATAACGAGGATCGAATTTTGAGTGACGCCTATCTGATCGGGTCAGGTCAGGTGGCCGAATGTCATAGCTGCGTCTCCATTTCAGGACCTGTTCCGGACTGTATTTTTTGGCCATATCCTGTTTATTAAGACCTTGTAGGGCGCCATAGTGTCTTTCATTGAGCCGCCAGGAGGGATACACCGGAATATACATAAGATCCATTTCATCCATCAGTATCCACAATGTTCGGATAGCACGTTTGAGGACAGATGTGTACGCCACATCAAAGGAGTAGCCTGCAGCCTTTAACATCTGACCTGCTCTTCGTGCTTCCAACTTTCCATGATCGGATAGATCCACATCTGTCCAGCCGGTAAACTTGTTCTCCAAATTCCACAGGCTCTGTCCATGCCGCAATAGTATTAGTTGCTTCATGCTGATACCCTGCTATGCCTCAGTATAGATTTTCATCGCTTCATTTACCGTTTTCCCATCCACGGTAATAGCATGAATGGCATTGCACATCCTGAAAAGATGTTCAGGATCTCCGTCATCCGGGTGAATCCCTTCGCCATAAAAATCGTTATTCAAGTGCTCGATTTTTTGATCGCCTGCAAACGACATCAACCGTCCGCATTTTTGGGTTATCGCCAAATAATTGTGGATATAATTTTCTCTTTCTGCCTTTGGGACATCCAAGGGTACCAAAATATCATTTTCATTTAGATCCATAGCTGTATCCTCCTTTTGAATTCTTTCCTTCCTTTTTATCGTAAAGTACAAAGTTTCAAACGTCAATCTCTATCCTCGTGTCATGGTAGCCCAGTATTTCGGGTACTTCTGCTCGAAACAGGGCGTTCCGAATTGCCTGCCAGTCATACAAACAGGCTGTTCTATCTTAACTAATAAAAGGCATAATGCATGCCATTGAATAGCCCTAATATAATTTGTTTTGATCTTTAATCTGGCACATGAGTTGCAAGACTTCTTATCGTAAGAATTAAAACCAGTTTGAAAGGAGGAAATCACATGGCCCCAAAAAAAACAGTGCATTCGCCAGCCGATTATCAGAGCTCGAATGATCGGGACCTGAAATTATCCATTCTGGATAATCTACAAAATGATGGTCGCCTTGATCTGGAAGAACTTAAAATCTCATGCCGCAAGGGCGTGGTTTACCTGGAAGGAATAATCCCCAGCGAGACCGAACATCAAATCCTGTTGCGCACCTTGACCGATGTGATGGGCCTTAGGTCAATTATCGAGCGCATTCAGATTGATGCGTTGGATTGGGAACGGGAGGATGTTACCCCGGGCACCGTTGAGCCGGATCAAACACCATATGAAAAAATGTTATACGATGAGGAACCTTACACCGAAAATTTACTCGAATCCGAAGAAGATGAGATCCCCTATGATTTACCGGATAAGATCCCACCTGAAAAATAGATAACCATACTGAATAAGCTTTTTATCGGATACGTTCCTGGTATGGTCCCTGGTCACAATCACATCCACGCCGGAATCGGAAAAAGCTCGAAGAACTCTGGGGCACGGTAGCCTTATAGAGCACCGCCGTATGGTCGGCACGGATGGTATAACCGACGCCGAAGGGAACAAAAAAAGAACTGCCCTTTTGCAGATTCAGGCTTAACTCGCCGGAGGTGACGGCCACATGGGCATATCTATTGACATCCACGAGGATGAGAATTTCCGCGCTGTGATCTGACCCATTTCGGTAAGATTGCGCCTCTGTCACCTCGATACGCCGAAGCTCGAACTCGGTAACGGGTGTTTTGAATACCCATTCCCGGCTACCCGGAAGTCTTGTAGGATGAAGGATCTCAGGCTCCGATCCTTCAAAGATCACATTATTTAATAGTTCAGGAACGTCAATGTGTTTGGACGTCAGTCCGCCCCGGATAACGTTGTTCGAGCTGGCCATGATTTCCATACCCGCTCCCTCCAGATAGGCATGCAACACCCCGGCGGGCAGGTACATGGCTTCACCCGGTTTGAGATGGACCAAATTCAGCAGATAGATGGAAAAGATTCCGCGATCCCGATGGCATTGCTTTGAATATTCCCGGTCCGCCCGTAGGATCCAGAACTGGCGATCATCACGGATAAAGGCCCTTTTTCGGTCGGCTTCCGTCAGCCGCTCTATCATGGGGTCTAAAACAGCATCCAGGCGGTCCTGGGAAAGATTCATCAGATGCTCATAAAACGACTTGAGACCGGCGGAAGTCGGTTCGAAATCCAGCTGCAATGACTGAAACTCCGGAATATCGGTAAGCACCTGGGCGATCTGGGTCAATGGCTGAAAGCCCCGTAGGCCATAAAAATCGGTGAGTGCGGCGATCAGTTCCGGCTTGTGGTTGATGTCGCGGTAGTTGCGGTGCTCGACGGAAAGCGGAATACCGGCGGCATTCTCGCGGATGAAACCTTCCCTGGCAAGCGCCTTCGACGGGTGGACCTGGATGGAAAGTGGTGCGGCAGCCGATAGAACCTTAAAGAGATAGGGCAGCTGGCCTTGAAATTCTCGGGTGACCACCGGCCCAAGGACCTCTTTGGCCGATGCTGTGATGACCTCGTTGAGCGCTACCAGTCGATCCTTTACCTCAATTTTGGATGGAAGGTCGGGGTGGGCACCCATCCAGAGCTCCGCAAAGGGCCGGTCTTCCGGATTCTCCACGCCCAGAAGATCGGGAATGAACCTTTTATCTCCCCAGACATAGTGCTGGATACCGGCTTGTAACAGCATAATATTCATGATGGCTCCTTACGCTTTGCCTGCGCTGTCAAGCACCTGCGCATTCTCCCTTTATTTTTCACGGTTATAATCGTGAATACACGCGAATATTCAAACATTTTGATTTCCGTTCACGTGGCCTCCCCATGGTCCGTTGCGGCCGGTAAACAGCCGTTAATGTTCATTACTTAGCATAGGGTGTGCCAAAAAATTACAATGCTTATATTTCATATTATTTTAATGAGTTGCACCATAGATCATTAAAAGAGAAACGGACCTTGCCGGAATTTTTCCTGCGCCGCAGGAATCGTTATTGTTTGACAAGAAATTTGTGGACTTGCAGAAAATTGTCGGCCCGATGCTCACCGATGGCGATTCCGATAGACTTCCAGATAATGATTTTGGACTGTGCTATCGCTCGTCGACAGACATGTACGAGTATATCGAAAGGGGGACGGATATTTCGGAAGGTGCTTTTCTGGTAAGACGATCCAGACCAGAGCTATTCTTACCCGGAAAAAATAAAATGCATTATCCAGCAGAACCATCAACGATGATTATCTAAAGGCGGCTAAATTTATCAATTACAGTGAGGCCGATGTCTGCGGAATAGAACACTATATCCTGTCCCTTGATCGTTGTGGTGGTCCGTTGCGAAAGGCTACCATTTTGGGCAACAGTCAACGGACCACAGACAAACAGCATTCTCAACCATTTAATAATTTATTCAAAAGTTCATCCACAGACACCGCCGCAAAGCCCGATGCAGAATCGGACATCCCGTAGGGTATAATCAGCGTACCGTTATGAATAATCGATCCGCAGGAATAGACGACATTTGGCACATACCCTTCCCTTTCTTCCGTATTTGGAACCAACAAGGGCTCCTGGAGTTGACCGATGATTTTGGAGGGATCTTCCGAATCCAACAGTACGGCCCCTAAACAATACCTTCTCATGGGACCCACCCCATGGGTGAGCATCAGCCACCCTTTTGCGGTTTCAATGGGAGAGCCGCAATTGCCCAGTTGAATAAATTCCCAGGGATATTTAGGCTCTTGTATTTTTTGGGCATCATGCCAGGCATGGATGTCATCGGAAAACATAAGGTAGTTATTCACCCCGTCGTGGCGGGAAATCATGGCGTATTGCCCCTTAATTTTTTTCGGAAACAGAGCCAGATTCTTGTTTTGGGTATACTCACCGTGGATCGGGAATACCTGAAAATGATAAAAATCTTTTGTTTTGATGCATTTTGGTAAAATGGTATATCCGTTATACGCCGTGTAGGTTGCAAAATAAGTGATACTGCCGTCATCATCCATAAATTTGACGAATCGTGCATCTTCAATACCGTTGCTTTCATGGGCCGAGACAGGGAAAATGACGCGTTCCGATATAGCGGTATCCAGTGAAAAGCTGATTTCATAATGAGAATTGGCCAGCCAGTTTATCGAATCGATCACCTTTTTTTTACTATAGCTTAGTTCTATGTTTTTGGTGCTTGCGGCAATACTTTCCTGCAATTCACGATAGATGAATCCATCTCCCAGTTTATCCATAATCGGTTCGATGATATCTTTGTGGATGTCCATCTCGTGCAATTTTTCCAAAAATTGTTTTTTGTCATATACATGGCGCTTTAAGGCTTCCGGCAAATCAACGAATTTCCCGGCCGGGGTGAAGACCAATTCATTATTTCGGGTAATGACACCGCTTCTGAATACGATGGATGAGATATGCCCCTCCCCGATCGCCCGAAAACTGACAATAACGCGTTTTTGTCCTTCTTCCAGGGTACCCTGATCAGGGTCTTCGACGATGGAAGGATTAAAGAAGGCGGCCGCCTCAATCGCGTATTCCGATGTAAAATAGGAACCGATCAGTAATCTTCTTTCTAATGACAGGGAATCTGGAGAAACATGAAAATCCGGTTCCAGAACGTGGCACAGGTTATCGTAATGGTTCTCAAAAATTTTTGAGATATTGCGGTGCCGCTTTGAAAAATCCTTCAGCACCTGATTTAACATTAAATCCACTTCCTGCCTGGAGAGATCCAATATTCGCTTAATTATTGTGTTCGTCCTGTCTTTGTCACCGGGCATATAAAATCTGGCAATGACCCTTGTGGGGTCCGGATAAAATTTATTCGGCAATCTATTTACGGTTAGTGTCATTTTTACCTCTTTTGGGGATGGATTATAATTATTCACCAAGGATTTCCACAAAAACTTTATGGAGCTTTGTTATTATGATTTTTTTGAATTAATTCCTGAGATTTAATGATAAATTTATCAAAACGCATATTCGTACCCTTTCTCACTTTTTAAACAAACAGGTTATTCTAACTTGAAGATTTAAAAGCATAAAATGTGCCATGGTGAGAAGGGAATAATCTGGATTTTGTTTAAACAAGAACAAAAATTAACAAACGCATTGCAAGGCGGAACAATCTAAATATATGGACGATTCAGTCAAAGCTCAAGCGGTTCAGAAATTTGGGCAAGCACACTGTTCACTGCTGCAAAAAAATCAATATTGAGCCTGTCAAGAAAGGGGTCCCACTCAAGGCCGAATCGGTAATAGGCCAGGGATGCCAGTTTTTTGGTGATGATGGCATCCCGGTACTCCTGCAGTGGATCTGCATTCAAAAGGATCATGATCTGTTTTTTACCCAGCGTTTTGATCAGCACCTTTGGAAGATATGCCTCCATGATCTGCCAGACAAGCCCCTTTTTCTTCAGGAGTAAATTGAGCTGCCCTTTAATGAGGGCCTGGAGGGCCAGGATATCTTCCCCGGCCTTATCCGACAGGATGAACAGAGGGATTTCTGGATTTCGTTTATGAATACCGATGAGCATCCGGGTTTCTGCTGAGGAACAGGCCTCAACCCGGGTCAAAATTTCCCGGATCAAGTCCCACCGGGCTTTGGTATCGTTCAAAAGCCGGGTTTCATAGGCATCGGTCAGGAGTAATCCGGTCAGGACCTCGCCAATGGCGCTTGAGAAAGCAGCGCCTTTGTCTGCGGTGGAATCCTTGATCTGCCTGATCCCGGTTTCAGTGGCAATGCACTGTCTTGCCGCATCGTTAAAAAAGAGGCCACTACCCTCCACAATGAACTTAAGATCCGGGAAATTTTCAAGAAAGGGGGTTACATTTTTATGGGTGACCATGTCCTTGAATCCGCCCCAGGGAATGCAAGCCTGGATATCGGCCTCACGGATATAGGGTTGGTTTGCAGGGTCAAAAATAAAATTGCGAAGAAATACGGCACCGTCCTCAACCACCCTGCCGTCGGGCAGGGTCAGATATTTTTCCCCACCAGGGACTTTAAACCCCTGGGGAGAAAGTTTTTCAGCTGAAAAATCCTGGGTGCTTGATCCGGAAGCCAGACAGCCCATGAAGGCTATTTTCTCAAGTTCTGTTCTGTCCAGTCCCTGGGGGTCAAAAACAAGGGCTGTTTCATCCATGACAAGGCAAATTCTGCCCTGGTACCCCAGAAGCGGGCCTGCACCCAAAATACCGTTCGGACCGCCGATAATCGCCAGATTGAGGTCTTTTTCCTTTAAATGATAGTGGGAAATAAGGGTTCTGAATGCCGCCATGATGCCGGTGCCTGCCATGCCCCAGGCCTGTATTCTCCCTCCTATTTCCCGCTGAATCGGTTCCATGTCATGGGTGATGACCCGGGATTTACCGCTGACCTGCAGGTTTATTCCCTCATCACCTGCGTCCACAAGGCCAAACAGCTTTCCATTGTCCAGAATACCGTAGGTATTGTGGGAAATGCCGAAACTTTTGCCCGAGGACAGGGTTCGCCAGTGGGGATATCCCCGTTCTTTTCCCCTCAGTGCCAGATCATCCATGAATCGAGTTGTCCCCTGGCCCGGGCCGAAAAAAAGCATCTCCGGCCTGCCGTGGTAATCCACAACACTATCATGGGAGAGCACAAGATCCAGGATGCCCTCAGTAAAGTCATACAGGGCGTCTTTGGCGTATTCCCCATAGACGGCATGGGGAATAACAATTCCGGCTGAACCGTTTTCACAAATCTCCTTGTGTTTGAGCCGTTGGGCCCTGGGACCCAGGTCATAATTGAGAAGTACGGCATTGTCCAGTTTGCCGGCGTGGTTGGCAGGCGTAATCTTCAACAACCGCAACCCTCCGTTTGAGATGTTGCCTGCCCTCATATGGGTGGCGCAGGCATAGTGGCCATTGACAAAAAAGATGCCGAATACGGGCCCCCGAAATACCAGCGGATCTAAAATTTTGCTGTCCAGCCTGAAACCAAAAGAACGCTTCTCCGGCCGGTAAAAATTGGTTTTCAAAGTGGAAGAGATAAGTTTTGACATGAAAAGAAAAAGTTGTCTGCCCAGCTCAAAATCCATGAACCGGGTGTCCAGGAGCCGTTGAAATTCAGCGAGCCTTTCCCCGGGATCCGGGGCCGGGGAAAGGGAGGCCAGGGCCGGATCAAACCGATGTTCAAACAGAGTGTATAAAAATTTAAGCAGGTCCGGATGGGCCATGGCCGTTGACCGGATTGTCTCCATATCAAAGGCGGCCCGATTGGCGTTGTGGACCCTCTGGGCAAATACATCTTCATAGGCACGGCTCCCGAGCCTTGACATAATCTTCCTGTCAATTGCATCTTCACCTTCGGCAAATATGAACATGCGGGCAAAGTCCATGGCATTGCCGGCAAAAAGCATCTCTTTAAACCTTAGTTTTCCCTGTACATAGAGTTGTGTGACCGGGTTGACACTAAAGGCCAGGAAGGCACGAATGTCATCAATGATCTGCGCTTCCCGGGTTCTTGAAATTTCTCCCTGTATATAAAGGGAACAGATGGACGAGGGTATGTTTGCCCCATCCCAATACGGTTCCCAATAGGCCCGCATCAGCGTGAGGCCGTGGTCTTTGAACAATTGCCTGAAGATGGGAATCTGTGGGGAGGCAAAATCCGAGTTGAACATGAAACGGGTTTCCCCTGTCACCGGCAGATTAAAACTCTCTATCAACGGGGTGACCGAAGCCTTGGCATCCGTCAAAAATTTCTCATACCGCCGGCGGGTGGGTTCCGGGGTGACCGTGTAATCCCCGGCCAAATTAAAGAGGAACCTGGAGGTCTTAAACTCATTATTCGTATAATCATTCACGGTTTCCGGACGGATAATATAGGTGTAGTACCCGTTCTCCTTACCGTAATAATACTCCCGCCTGTGGCCGGAAATAAGGCTCTCAATCACGTTTTCCATGCTATCCCGGGTTTCCCGGGTGGCAATCCTCACCCGCTGGACATCGTTGCCGTGGGCCAGATCAAAGGTGATGTGAGCCACCCGGCCCACTAGGATCACCCTATTATCCTGAACTGCAATGCTTGAGGCAATGGAGGCCAAAAGATGTGTCAGCGAAGCTTTGGTGATATTTTCAAAAAAATAATTGGGCAGTCCCAGGTCGTTGAGCAGAATTCCGGCGGCCATGTTGATACAATTTGCCGTGACCAGGCCTTCGGCGGAAAGATCAATAACGGCCTTGTAAAGCACCCT
Organism: Desulfoconvexum algidum; assembly: GCF_055382125.1. Classification (NCBI taxonomy): domain Bacteria; kingdom Pseudomonadati; phylum Thermodesulfobacteriota; class Desulfobacteria; order Desulfobacterales; family Desulfobacteraceae; genus Desulfoconvexum; species Desulfoconvexum algidum. The sequence goes on from NZ_AP042394.1 coordinate 5,601,627, forward strand.
GATATCCAGGTTTACGCTTTCTGCCTTGTCAATGATGTGGGGGGGGTGGGAAACAGCGTCTGTAACGCGGGTTTTCACAGGGAATATCCTCCATCTCTTGTCGCTGATGCCTGGGCCGGACGGCGGCCCCTCGTCAGCGTCTATATATTTGCCAGGTAACTGACCAGATTAATTTTCTTATTGGTGATCCCCAATTTTTTACGGATGTGATTTCGATAAGTCTCAATGCTTCGGTAGGATAGATTGAGCAATTTAGCAATTTCCTTGGAGCTGAGGCCGCCCCGGATCATTGTGCAGATCTCGTTCTCCCTAGGGGTGAGCCGGTGGCTGGGCTGGGATATCCTAGTACCGAAGGATGAGGTCAGTTGTTTAATATTTTCTTCCAGCAGCATCAGATATTCTCTTTCTATCTCGGATCCCCTGTTGTCCATTCTCCTGATCAGGGGGAGCAAAAGGTTGTCCACATTGGCCATGACCTTTGTCTCAAGGCTCTCTTTTTCTTCGATAAGCTGATTCATCACCTCCCTTAAGGCAATGTTCTTCTCCTTTAACAAGAGGTTCTGTGCCTTGAGTTTTTGTTTGCTTTCACTCAAGTCTTTTTCGGCCTGTTTACGTTCACTGGTCCTGCCAAGCAACTCGGCAATGGCATTGAGAAGGGACCGCTCTTCCTTTAAGAAAGGGCCTTCTTCCTCTTCGGGACAATTTTCCAGATAACACACCGTCAAGACACCAATGGACTCCCCATAGGCCACCACTTCGGTCTGTTGCTTCCAAAAAGTATTTTTATAGTTGTGGGTGCGAAAACTATGGTCATTGAGGAGAAGCTGGGCACAGGTAATTTCCGGGAATTGCCAGGAATCGGGTATCAGCTCCACCACTTGCTGAAAGGTGATTTCAAGGGAAAGTCCAGTCTGCTCCAGAATCTTTGAAATACCGTAAAGGCAGTTGATCTCCTTGATCCGTTCCTTGAGGTCACGGGTCTGGTTTTTAAGGGTGACTTCCATGAGCCTGTGCTCATGTTCCAGTTTTTCCAGTTCCAGATTCCGCTTGAGAATCTCGTCTATATCCTGCTGCCCTGCACTGTCCTGCCCTGGGGTGTTGGTATCAATCATGTTCTCTTCATTTTACCCCTTTTTTCCGCAACGGGTGCGAAAAAAAGGGGATAATTATGCGGTTAAAACCCGGAGAATTCTATACCAGGATTTACCCCCTTATACAAGTCCCTGGTCGAGCATGGCGTCAACAACCTTGACAAAGCCCGCAATATTGGCGCCGACAACGTAATTGCCAGGGTGTCCGTACTCTGCCGATGCATCGACACAGGCGGTATGGATACTTTTCATGATCTGCTTGAGCCGGCTGTCCACCTCTTCCCGGGTCCAGGCGATCCGCATGGCGTTCTGGGACATTTCAAGGCCGGATACGGCGACGCCCCCCGCATTGGCGGCCTTTCCCGGAGCATAAAAAATCTTTTTTTCCAGAAACAGATCCACAGCCTTGGGGGTTGAAGGCATGTTGGCGCCTTCTGCCACAACAAATACCCCGTTCTGAATCAGGTTGGCCCCGTCTTTTCCATTGATTTCGTTCTGGGTGGCGCTTGGGAAGGCGCAATCCGCCTTTATGTCCCAGAGAGGATTATAATCAAGGGATGGGTCAATTTTTGTGTAAACCGCTTCCGGGTATTTTTCTGCATATGCATCAATTCTGCCCCGTTTGATATTTTTAAGCGCCATCACCCAGGCCAGTTTTTCCCTGTCAATGCCCTTTTCGTCATAGATGAAACCGGATGAATCCGATAGGGTCACGACCTTTCCCTTCAGGTCTATAATCTTTTCCACTGTGTACTGGGCCACATTTCCAGACCCTGAAACCAAGCAGGTTTTCCCCTCTAAGGAGTCATTTTGGGTGGCCAGCATCTCAGCGGCAAAATAGACACAACCGTAACCGGTTGCTTCAGGCCGGATCAGGCTGCCACCCCAGCTGAGGCCCTTGCCGGTCAGGACGCTGGAAAATTCATTGGTCATTTTTTTGTACATCCCGAACAGATATCCTATTTCCCGGCCGCCGACGCCGATATCTCCTGCAGGAACATCTGTGTTGGGACCGATATGACGGTAAAGTTCCGACATAAAGGCCTGGCAGAACCGCATGACTTCATTGTCGGATTTGCCCTTGGGATCAAAATCAGAGCCACCTTTACCGCCGCCCATGGGCAGGGTGGTCAGGGCATTTTTAAAGACCTGCTCAAATGCCAAAAACTTGAGGATACTCAGGTTGACGGAGGGATGGAACCGCAGCCCTCCCTTGTAGGGTCCTATGGCGGAATTCATTTGAATCCTGAACCCCCGGTTCACCTGAACTCCTCCGGTATCATCCATCCAGGACACCTTGAACATGATAACCCGCTCGGGTTCGGCGAGACGCTCAAGGATTCTGGCCTGGCGGTATTCGGGATGGCGGTCAAGAACCGGCTGTACCGTTTCTAGAACCTCCTGAACGGCCTGGTGAAATTCTTTTTGTTCCGGATCCTTGTCAATTATTCGCTGTAATTCTTCTGACATTTCATTGCCTTTCTTAATAATGGTAAAATATTGAGAGTGAACTTGCTCTAAGCTGCAATTGTATTGATATCTGTTTGAGTCTCCAGTATGACGCACCGGGAATGTTTTCCGTCGATTTTAATAACCAAAGGAAAATTCAAGCGCAGGTGGCCGATAAATTCGGTTCCATGATCCACCTCCACCCCGGCCAATCCCTGGAAGCTGAAGCGGTCCCCGCCAGGGCTACAGATTTCATCGACCGTGATATAGGGAATCCCCATTGAGGTAATATTATGATAAAAATGAGAGCCCCTGGACGGGTCTGCGTGGATGGCAGTGTTTCTTATTTCCACAATGGCGCCGACACCGGAAATATCAGGCCAGTTTACGGGGATACCCAGCCAGTGATCCGAACTTCCCCACCGTCCCGGTCCTGCCAGGAGAAAGGGTTTATTTTCCCGAATAAGGTGCCCGTTGATCCGGCTGATTTCCCGGGCCATTATCCGGGTTTTGTCCCTTTTAAACCTGCCAGGCCTCACATAAATAATATCCTGGATGGTGTCAACGGTTCCGTGACCCAGGGCCATGTCCGACACACAAAGCGCGTGCTCCTGATCGTCCCGGGAAATGGCGACCCTGCTCTGGTCCCCGGGGGAGGTCATGGGCCGGACCTGGAGGATGAAAAACTCCCAGGGACTATCCTTCTGGTCCGGCAGGTTGACTGCAAATTCAATTTCCACAGCCGCCCCCATCCCCTCTTTTCCAAGGGACAAAAGGTCGTTGATCACCCCTGCCAGGGGCGGGTCTTCATATTTCAATACCCGGGCAAAGGTAAGCACCTTGGGCCCCGGACTATACCAGCTATCGCGTATCCTATTTTCACCGGCAACATAGGTGCTGGCAAACGCCTTTACAGCAGGCTCTTCCAGGGCGTCCGCAAGCTGCCTATGTTCCAGGTTGGACAGAGTGGAAAAATGAAGTCCCTCTGGGTATCCTTTGATTTTTAAGGCATAGAAACTGTCCTGGGTGTGGGTTAAAAAGTCTTTGGCCGTTGACAGCTGGGGTGTGATCCTGGGATACCGGGGACAAAACCGAAAGCTTTTCCCCCCTTCCGAAACCGTTTTTCCCAACCCCAAAGCCATATGGACCACCCCGTCTTCAGCCGTCATGTGTGAAAACGGATAAAAATTGGAAGACTGGGCCGTCCCGGAAAGACCCGGATAAAAATAATCTCCATAGGGACTGCCCGCAAGTTCCTGGATCATAACGGCCATGGTGTCGTCAAGGGGCAAGGCGGAGGTGTTTTTGCAAAAAGTGCGGGCATGTTTGTAATAGGTAGAGGCGTAGACCAGCTTTACCGCGGTAACCAGATGGTCCAGCCGGACAGCCGGATCATCATTATTATTGGGAATCTTATAGGTTTTGTATAGCCCGGCATAGGGCGCAAACGGGTCATCTTCCAGCTGGCTTGAGGATCTTACGGCCAGGGGCACCCTCACCTGATCAAGGAAAGTTTCAAGTTTTTGGGTCAGGTGGTCGGGCAAGGGGGCGTCTATAAATTTCTGGACCACCGCTTCTACCGGGAGCCCCTTTTGGGCAACGGCCTTAAGCTGGTTGTCCGCCACAAAACCGTCAAAAATATCCGTACAAAGCACCAGGGTTTTCGGAATTTGAATCTTTATTTCAGGGCAGCGGTCCTGGGCCTCAGGGTGGCGGTTCAACAGGTCCGCCATAAAGGCCAGACCCCTGGCCTTGCCGCCAATGGAGCCCTGGCCTATTTTTGCAAACCCCATGATCTCGGCATCAAACAGATCGGAATCAAATTGGAGGGTGAGGCCTTTGTAATTCCGGGTTCTGAGGTCACGGATCTGCCTGAGGATGTGGCAGCGCAGCCCGTCAATGGTATTGAAATCAGAAACTTTTACCGCCCTGATCTCAAGCCCTGCTCCAATTTCACACCGGGCCATGAGCCAGGTTGAAAAATGGTTTCTAACGGCATGGAAGAGGACAGATTCATCCGGAATGGCGGTCAATTTTTTTTCAAATTCCTTAAGGTTGGATGCCCGGTCAATCTGACGGCCCTCAGGGGTACGGAACACAAAATCACCAAAGCCCAGGTGGTTCCGGAAAAAATGACGCAGTTCCTGGTTCAGGTCGGAAACATTTTTATCCAGGAACACCGCGGGTATCTGCCGGGCTTTTTCCTTGTTTTTTGTTTCGGTACTCATCAGCAGCAACGGAATTTCAGGGATACCCCTCCGGATTTTCGACAAAATGGAGATACCTGCCCCGGCATCCTCTTTTTCTGCTCTGGGAAGCTGGGTATCAGAGATCACGCATAGCAGATGGGAACCATATTGATCATAGAGGGTCATGGCTTGTTCATAGGTGGTTGCCAGCAGAACCTTGGGCCTTTTGCCCATGGCCGCAAGTTTGAGGCTGTCGTTGCATCCGGTTTTAATAAGGGACTGGGTCTGGGCGAGGATTTCCCTGTAGATCATGGGCAGCAAACACGCCGCATATTCGGGTGAGTCCTCCACCAGGAGGATCACCCGGACATTGGCCAACCCGGTATCGTGGCGGGCGTTGAGGCGGTCTTCGGTGAGTTTCACCATGGCCGGCAGCAAATCCGTGTTGCCGGACCAGGTAAAGGTCCAGTCAATCCCTTCAATTTTATGCTGTTTTAATTCAGGCAGGATCCCCCGGGCACCGGGCAACAAAAGGATAACCGGAATATCAGGACAGCTCTCTTTGATTTGCCGGCCCAGGGACAGGGGGGCCATCCCATCCAGATGGGGGACCATAAAAACCAGATCAAAGTGGTTTTCTTTCAAAAGCAACAGGGCTTGTTCAACCGAAGAGACCCCGGTAATCCTGGGGGGGCAGGCGAGGTTCAGTCCCTTGTATTCATTCACCATTTTTGAGGTGAGGCTGCCGTCTTCTTCCATGTTATATATGTTGTAGGAACTCGAAATGAGAAGTATCTCCCGAATTTTCTGGGGGGCAAGCTCCCTGAAAAGCTCAGGTTTGACTTGGGTGTTGAATTCTTTTGGGGTATTGCTCATGGTGTTTATCCCGATGCCGGTTAAATCATTCAAACCACTATAAAAATGCGATGTTCTGTTTTAGTATTACCATGAATAATTTTTATTATAATTTAATAACTTACGCAATATGATAAAAACAATATAAGAATGCGTATATATTGTACGTGGTCATGCGGGAAGGGTTATTAAACAGGTTAATCTCGATAGAGGACGGATCGGTGAGCAAGGGACCGCTGACGCCAAAAAGCGTTCTGGGGATTAAAGAACAGTTCAAAGCCAATCCATGTTTCCCACTCGGAATGGGCCGAGGATCTCCCCATTGAGATATTCGCTCCCAGGGCCAGGTGGCGTGTCAGAAGTTTCCAGGCCTCAAAATTTACGGAGTAGGCCAGTCTGGAATTGGTTTCTCCCTGATAGCGACCCTGAAACTCGTCAAGGGCGGCGGAGTTCAAGGCGGTCGTGGGTTCATTGCCAAGGGGGTACCGGGGGCTGTCTGAGGTTCGTTCGGTCATCCAACCGACAGAAAGTTGAAGATCCAGCCAATAGTCCTCGCAGACAGGCGTTTTAATTCTGAAAATAGGGCCGCCCGACACCATAAAATCCGGGCTGTAATATCCGCCATGACCATAGGTAAAAAAGTTTGTATTGTTTTCAAACCCCATGCCGGCAAGGTATAGGCCATAGGTGATATCAAAGTGGTTGTTCCAGGGCAGGCTTTGTCCCACAGCGGTATTTACATGCCAGGCGCTGTTGTCCCCTACATTCTCTCCCCGGAAGATGTCAGCCCCGGCTCTGGTGCTCAACCAGTATCGGCTTCCCAGATCAAATGATTTGGCTGCTTCAAAGCCGTTTTTGACAACCCGTCCCCATGGTTCGTTGCCAAAGGGATCTTCAAGACCGGTATAGGACAGGATGGATTCCGTGACACTGGTTCTGTGTATTTCAAATTCCCATTTGTCCATTTCCGCCTTGACGCTAAAGACCGGAGTCACCTCCACTGGGCCATTCATGGGAGACGTGCCCACAAGGAGATCCCACAGGATCGGTCCCTCCTTCTTCCACCCAACGGCCAGGTGGGAGACCGTCTCGTCTGTTGTAACGGGGGCCAACGGTTCTTGTCCGTTCAGGTATCGGTAAAAACTGCCCACACTATAGATCGGAGGGGCGGAACCGCTCGACAGGCGGTTTGATTTAAAAGAGACACTCCATTGGTAGCCGGGGGAATAGGGAACGACCAATTGCGCTATAAAAGCGGTTTCATCCAGTTGGGATGTCCCCTCATCCCCATCCTTGCTTCTATAACGGGTGGCCACGTGAATCCTTGGGGAATCTGCATTGGTAAAACATCTGTCGGGCTCATCTGTTGTCTGGGATGCTAAAATCGGACTGTTATGATTATAATAATAGGCCGCGGCTTCTGATTTAAGGGGTTGAGACGCTTCAGCGGCCAGCCGCCGGGCCAATTGCCATCCTTTTTTTGTGTCACCGTCACTGTAAAGGGAAAGAAGCTGTTGGGCCACAGCGGGCGAACCGGTCTTGTCAAACAGCCCTTCAAAAACGACCATGAGCATGTCTGCCCGTGCCTTGTCCCCCCTGGCCAGAGCGTCCTGTGCCATGGCATGGTAAACAAGGGCTTTGAGTTCAAGGATTTTTTTTGTTTCCTTGATCTGATCCGCCTCCATGAGCACGGCAGCTTCATCAAACCGTTTTAATTGATAGAGGCTATAGCCCCGTCCAAGGACATGGTCCATATTTTCTGGTTCCAGGGCCATCAGTTGCTGAAAACACAAGATTGCACGGTCATAGTCGTTCGTGTGGTAAAAATGCCAGCCGGACTCGGTTAGGCCAACGCGATTACCGGGGTCTAAATCAAGAATTTGTTTGATCACAACCATGCGGCTGTTCGATCCTGGGGGAAACGTATTCAGAGTTGATTGCAAAAGCCGTATCTTCAGGCGTTTCATTTCCTTGGCATATGGATCCACGGATAGCCCCGGGTGCTGTTTGATCTGCTGATTGACCATAGCCAGTGCCGTTTCAGGGGAAAATGCACCGGGAAGTCCGCTCAAAATCCCCATGAGTGCAGGAAGTGTTTCAGCAAGCTTGTATTTTTTTTCAACCAGGGCATTTAAAATGGCCATCGCTGATTGTGTCCGCCCTGATTTAAGGCGGGTGTAAGCAAGGCCGAGCAGGGCCTCACTGGACAGGGCCGCCTCACCACCGGATGAGATTTTTAAAAAGAGTGCGTCGGCTTTTGAATATTGACCATTATTGTAGTAGTTCCAGGCGGTTGACATGTCCTGGGTTTGACCTGAATTCGCCGTCTGGACGGGCCAGGTGAACGTCAGTGTAACAAGGCAGAAAACTGTCAGCAGCAATCGATGTATTTTCATGGGGTGACCCCTGTCATGGCAAGTAAATACAAGGTGTTGGAATAATAATCATCGGGTTCATACGTAATCTTGGCGGTTGCCTTGGCAAGCAAGTCATCGGCAGCAGCCTTGTGTCCGATTAATTTTGAACACAGTCCCATGATTGCATAAAATCCTGCCGGCGCTTCTTTGAGTGAAATGGTTTCATCAAAAAGATTCACCGACAACGGAAGATAGTTGAGCTGTTCAGCCAGCGTCAAATACGATTTAAACGATTCAAGGGCCGTGGTCTCTTTGGCCAGTGCCAGGTAAAGGGGCACACGGATGGCTTCGTATCCGAACCGTCCTTTTTTATTGTCGACCATGGACGGTTGACCGGCTTTATCCAGGGTCACCCAGTCCGCCGGCAGTTTTAAACGGGTATAGGAGGACCGGAGGGACAACTGCAAACAGTCTGCGTAAAGGCGCTCCCAGAAAACCGCATCATCTGATCGGGCAAACATAGCAAAGGCCGGATAGACAAAATAGCTGGGGTTTAGTTTGATCTCGTCTCCATGGTCGAACCCGAAATAGCTGGGCAGAAGCAGGCTTTTCTTGCGCTGGACAACCAGCAGCTGTTTTACGGTTTTTATAATTTCCAGGGCGGATGCCGTGTAGTCCGGGCGATGCCATTTTTCCCCGGCGTCCATCAAAGCCCAGGCAATCAGGATATCTCCGTCCGTTGCATTGTTATAGTCAATGACGCCCCAGTCTCCGGTGACGCGTTTGCCCCAGCTCCAGGCAAAAAGTGCATCCTGTCTTACCTTAAGATTGAGCTGTGTCCAGTTGTTGATGGTCTGGAATGTGGATTTATCGTTGTTGCTCAGCGCCAGCAGCAGGCCGTAACCCTGGCCCTCTGAATGGCTTATTCGGTTCTGATGGTAATCAATAACACGTCCATCACTGGAGATGAAGTGTGCCTTATAATAGGCCCAGGTGCCGGGCTGGGCATCGCTCTGGCCGCTAAAGGATAAGAGCGCAATTACCACGGCCAGCAGTGTTTTTTTCATTCTATTCATCAACAATTCTCCGGCGTTTTCTTCGTTTCAGAAGAATATAAATCAAAAGGGCCGTTGCCAGGGAGAGTCCCAGCAAAAGAAGAATAAACTGTTTCGGATAGGTGTTGGTGTAATACTCGATAAAAGGAGTTGAACTCACGTTCCCAAGATAATAACTCGGGCCTAGTTTCAATGCCGTTGTTTTATAGGCGGAGTCGGAAAGATCAATGAGCAGGGTGTCCCCACTGCTGGAAGACTGTAACCCATTATCCCAGAGAGCCTTTCCGGCAGCCGCCATATCATCAAGGGTATGGGCTGTCAGCATCATCACGGTTCTGTCCTTTTTAAACGGAGACTGAAATTGCATCAATGCCGCCCGGTTGACCATCAGAAAGGGGTCGAAACGTGTGACCACAAGCTGGGTATCCTGGAAGGAGACATCAACCACCCTGGCGCCTTTATGCCCAAGGAGTTTAGACCAGAAGCCCTCGTCTTGCCCGGGATCATATCCCCTGGGGCGGGTCAGATGGGGATAACGCAAGGCGCCCGATGGTGAGAGATCCAATGGGGCCCTGGTTGAATAAAGGTCGGGAATGGTATCTGCCGTTGATACGAGAAGAATATTCTTGTCAGATGTTTCAGGCGGTGTCAGCCGCCAGGAGGCTTCCAGGGGAGGAAAACCTGTTTTCTGGGCGGCCAGTGCCACCAGGTTCAGGGCGGTGAGGAACGATTGCCGGGTTTTGTCAGGAACGACAATCGTTGTGTTTCTCATATCCGGGAACCGGCCAAAGGGAAATCCATCTATCATAAAGGCTTTGAGTTGGGGCATCTCGATCCACTGGTCAATGGTTGGCAACGAAAAAGTGGAATCATCAAACAGGGTCAGTCTGAGGTTGCCGGTTTGTATCATGGTGCAATTATCCGTTATCAGGGGCGTGAGGACGGGCGAAAACGTGAGCGTGTTGTATCCGGGCTTCATGGAGGAGAGGAGCAGCCGGATCTTGTAATGACTGTAGTTGCCGCCGGATTGGTCGCTGCAGGGGATGGCCGCAACAAATTTGTCGTTCAACAGGATATTCATGACAGAATCTGTGCGCATGTTGGCACCATAGGCCAAATTCAGTGAAAGGAAGGCCTGGCTGTTGGGGGGGAGGTAACTGTCAGAGGCAAGTCGAAACCCGAACCCCTGGGGAACAGGGTGGGTCCCCTTGAATGTTGTTGTGGAGAATCCCAGGTTTGACAGGGTATACGCTTTGTTCTGAGTCAGTCCGTTTTTCAGTGTATACGGGTCTATTTCCGGAATGATCAACTCTCGCACAAAGGCCCGGGGGCTGTCGGGCAGGGGCAGCGAAACAAGGGAAAATGCTTTTGCCGCTTCCAGGACATCGTCCCAGTCCTTGCCGGTTACAATCACAAGGCAATGGGTTGGATCGGTCAGGAGTTTGGGCTGACCCGATTCCATTATTTTTTTCAGGGGCAGACGGCGGATGGACAGCAACGGTCCGTTGGCGCTCCAATCGGCATCCAGGAGATCCAGGGGGGCCAGCCGGGTTTTTATAAAGGCTTCAGGTCCCACGAGAATCGTATCCATGCCTGACCGAAAGTCATCGGTTGATGCAAAGGGCACCCCCCGGTAGTCATAGCGCAGAGCCACCCCAGAAGCGCACAGGGCAACCGGTTTCATGGCCGCCTCCGTGACCTTGGGAAAGATCAGGTTCACAGGGGGAACCGCCGGGTTTCTAGGATCAAAAAGAAAATCGGAGATGGCCGAAAGCCTTTCAGGAACGGATTTCAGGGTGACATCAAATGAAATTTTAGCCTCAGACAGTTCCACCCATGTCCACAGTTCAGGGGCAGAGGGGTCTTCACAGTTTCCTTGAACAGAATGCTGGGCCACCTCAAATCGGAACGGATGGTAACCGGGTGTCAACAGCTTGACCGGTATGGGAACGCTGACAAGCCCCTGGGGGGTCTGGGGATCCAGACGCACCTGGGCAAGCGGATTTCCATTTAAGGAAAAGACCAGGCGAGACCTGCTTTTAATCAAGGCGGTGGAATTTGTGTAGCCAAAGGAGAGAATGGCCTTGTTGATTGACCACCGCCGGGGAATAGGCAGGCTGAATTCATACTTATCCGTGTTGCCATTGACCCCCTCAAGGCGGATGTTTTCCACCTGCAGGATCTCTTTTAAAGGAAGATCAATAATTTGAGCCTGCAAATTTGGGGGAATGGCAAACACCATGATCAGTAATACGAACTGGCTGAATCGTTTCATAATTTTTTTCTCTTTCCTTGAATAAATGATGTCGTCATACCCGATAAAATGATAAAAAGTTTCCGGGTCAGGATGCGCCATACGCCTTTGAAATTAAATACGGCCCCGTGGATTCCAATTTTCAATATTCTGAACAACCCGACAATGTTGCTGACGGGTTTCGCCAGACGGCCCTGCCCTCTTAACTGCCATCGGCTGCTATCGCCGTAGACAAAATTGATAATTTCAGTTCGTATTTCAGGATCATTACCCTGGAACTCACAGCCCAACAGGGTATGCTGTCCCTGCTGCCGGCTGTTGACAACCGTGGCCGGGAGGACAAATTGTTTTCCGTAACTGTCCCTGGTGTGGAGGGTGATCGTACCCGACATCCAGTTTCGTTCCGATGCCGCCACGAGAATGCCGGCCCCAGAAATTGAAAGGTCTATGATCTTTGCTGACAGCCTGGTTTCATTGCCTGTGATTTCAAGTTCAACCGCCTCGTTGGTTGGGTAACGGTGCATTCTTCTGACCTGGCGTTTTTCCCATACCACCCCAAGGCAGGAGAGCAAAATAATCATATTAAAGGTGTTCCATGCCATGCACAGGGCAATGGAATCGCCCAGCCAGGGCATTGTTACCCATTTGTATATGCCCACCAGATAGGCCAGAAAAGCGGTAAACAGCATCAGGTAAAACGGCACCGCCAGGTGGCTTAAAAAATCCTCATGGAGAGACACGCCCTTGGGCGTAACTTTAAAAACCGGGGATCGGGGATTGGCAATGGCTGAGATAATGGCCGGCAGAAGATAAATACTCTGAATGGTTTCGTAGAGCTCAGAAAAAAACGGATGCCTGAATTTTCCAAAGAGATAATTGGACAGAAAATAGGCCGCCACCAGATGGGGACCCGCATAGGCAAAGACCTGGACCAGAGAGGCATTATAGATGCGCAGGCCGAAAAAGAGCAGCACCAGGGGGGAAAAAAAGAAAATAACCCGTGCAATGCTGAAGAACCAAAAAAAACAGGTATTAAAATAACAAATCTTCTGGTAGAGGGAGAGTCCTTTTTGAAACAATGGATTCTTAAGAATAAAAATCTGGATCATACCCTGGGCCCAGCGGCTGCGTTGGAGGATAAAATCATCAAATGTTTCCGGCGTCAGGCCAATGATCAACGGTTCGTTCAGGTAAGCACTGTTGTACCCTCGTGCGTGCAGCTCAAGTGCTGTCTCAGCATCTTCGGTTATGGTATCGCCCGCAATGCCCCCCACTTCCATGAGGTACTTGCGGCGGATCACCGCTGCGGACCCACAGAAAAATGAGGCATTCCAGAAATCAAGCCCCGGATGAATCGCCCCGTAAAACATTTCGTTTTCACTGGGGCCTTGTCTGAAAATCCCAAGATTTTTTTCAACCGGGTCCGGGTTGATAAAGAAATGGGGGGTTTGCAGCAAAAATAGTTTGGGGTCCTGGTTAAAAAATCCAACAGTCTTTTCGAGAAAATTGCGTGCCGGCACATGGTCGCAGTCTAAAATCAGGATCAGTTCCCCGCAGCCTTGTTCTATTCCATGGTTGACACATGAAATCTGATCAAAGGCCTCCTCATCCAGTCGACATTCACAGCTCATAAAGGTTTCGTTGATATTTCCGGCTTTGGCGTGGCGGTTTTCGTCCCGGGTGGCATAGATGATGCCCAGTTCCCCGGCCAGGGTCTTGAGGTTTTCGGCTCTTTGTATGGCCCCGGCGGCTTTTTCAGGGTCAGGGTCGCTGCGTTTTTGAACGGTCCCACCGTCATCGAGTATGTATATGTTCAGCCGGTCTCTGGGGTAGAACATCTGGGTGCATGCAATGGCTGTGATTTTCACCACATCTTCAGGTTCATTGTAGGTGGGAATATAAACATCAATGGTGGGAAGGTCTTCCGGGGATTCCGGCAACCCGGGGGATTTTCGGGTGATGGGCCAAGCATTTACAAACATGCCCAGCAGATAGACCATGATGCCATAGGTTTCGGCAAGGTAGAGCAAAATGGCAAAAACCGAATCCATGGGCCCCACAAATGTAAGTGTCACCGTGGTTCTGAAAATCCAGTACCGAAGGCTCAAAAAGCAGCAAAGAACCATGATAAAAATTTTGACAAACCGGCTCAGCCGGCTGGGCAGTTTGGATGCGACAAAGATAAAGGCCAGAAGGGAAAGGCCAAGGATCGCCTGGTGGTTAAGGGAGAGAAACGCCGATGCCGCAATAATATAGGTAAGGATGAGCAGTGAGCCCCCTCCCCACAGTCCAATGGATGCGAAACGGTGTCCCAGGTTTTTTCGCTGTGATGATTCGTGTGTATATAGTCCAACGGTGGATCCGGAAAAATCGTCTATTTGGGGGGTGGGCCTATTTTTTGTCAAATTATAACCTCTACCCTGCGAATTTTGATCATACGCCTGCCCGCCTTGCATACCCAGCCCACGTATTTTTTTTATCGCTTTTTCTGCGGTTTCAAGAATAGACGGCTTCTTCTTTTGATGCCGTCATAATGGATGATCTTGTGCAATTTAAACAGTGTACCCAATGGTCTCCCATGGTTCCCACGAGATTGTTTGATTTACAAAATGGGCACGATTTTAGTTTCATGATCCCATTACCCCCATTTCAATACCGTTTACAGTATACAGATAGATGTCTTCTGGATATGAAAAATCGAATGGCACAAAGCCGATGGCTGGGTATGATTTGACGTTATGACTGTTGGATAATAAAGCGGTTAGAATTGTTTTTTTCATGGGTTTGGTCTTTTTGCCGTCTTTGATAACTGTGATAATCTGCTCCATTTTGAGCCTCCTTTATTACAGAATTAAAATATTTATTTAATTATAGGTATAGACATTACAAGTTTTGTGCCAGCAATAAAAAAGTAAAAATGCTTGTATTTCAGTTAGTTAAAAAACGTTACTTTTTGAATTTTAGGGCAGATTGTCTCTATTTTAGGACAAATTTATTGTCTGGGATGTATTGACCAACTGAAATCATAGATTAATTTCAGCAAACCATAAGGCTTGTCGCAAAAAAGGGGCAGTCGCAAAAGAGGGACATCGATTAATTCTCTTTTAAATCATATTGTTACATAAGGCGATAAAACTGTACTCTTGAAAGACTGGATATAGACATCAATGGTGGGAAGTGGCGTAGGATTTTTTCCCCGTATCCCCTTGGCCCCAACGGCTCGTTCCCTTGGGGTGCTATATCCATTTTCGATAAAGCCGGTTCACGGTGAGGTCCAGCACCACAAATAAAAACACCGGCAGCAGGATAAAAAGCAAGGTTAATCCCGATGCCAGGGACCAGTCCGACGAATTGAGAAAGGGAAACAGATACCCGGAATAGGAGGGCACCGATCCCCCGCCAATGAGAAAGACCAGAAAATAATCGGAAAATGCCACCAGAAACACGATGGAAGCCCCGGCGGTGAGGGCGGGCAGCAGCATGGGGATCTCAATTCCCCAGAGAATCTGCCAGAATCCTGCCCCCAAATTCCTGGCACACACAAGGGTATCGGGGTGGATGGTTTTATATCCGGAAATCAGGGCTCTCAACATATAGGGATAGCTGTAAACCGAAAGAATTAAGGCCACCCCGAAGTGGGTATCGGCAAGGCCCAGTCGGATGAAAATGATATGAATGCCCACAGAAAAGGTCATGACGGGCAGCACCGCTGGCGCCAACAGCAAGCTTTCCACCAGCTTTTTCCCTTTGAAATCAGCCCGGCTTAAAAATTGCGCCGGCACCAGGGAATAGCACACCGACAGCACCACCGCCACAATGGAGTATAAAAAAGAGGACCCCAAATGGGTGAGAATCTTATAGCCATTGGCTTTAAAATAGGTCAGGGTGCGAAAGTTCATGGTGTCGGGTATCAGGGAGGGGAAGGTCCAGCGCCCTGCAAAGCTGTATATCACCAACACCACCAGGGGAAACAAAAACAAAAACCACAGCCCCGCCACCTTGAGTTGATCTCTGTTCACATCCCCCCCTTGTCCAGCTTATTGCTTATTTTAAAATAAAGGTAGGCCAACAATGAGGAAACCAAAAACAGAATCACCAGCAGCGCCATGGCCACCGGCCGTTGGGACAGGTCATGCTTGAAGTAGTAGTCGTATACCTGCAAGCTGAGCATGCCAGGGCTACTGTTGCCCAGGATATAGGGAATTTCAAAGGCACCAAAACTGTAAATAAACAAAATCAGAAACGTGGTGGTCAAGGTCTCTTTCAGGTGGGGCAGCACCACAAAAAAAAAGATGCGTATCTCTCCTGCCCCCAGTTGCCGGGCGGTCTGGAGGTAGCGCTTGTCAAACTTCATCAACACGGAAACGGCCATCAACGCCACAAAGGAGGTCTCTTTGATGCTGTAAGCGATGATCTCCCCCACGCCGTAGCGGCTGAAAATCAGGTTGGGGAATTCTTCCATGGTCGCTGTGATCCCCAGGTGGTAACACAGGGAAGAGAAAACACCGGATCGGCTTAAAAAAATCATGGTAATAAAGGCTACGGCAATGTGGGGCAGCACCAGGGGGATCTTGTAGACTACGGTTTTGCTTTTCAGTCCCAGGGGCAGTTTCCACATGGTGTAGGCAAGCAGGGTGCCCAAAACCGTGGCAATGGTGGACGAGACAAAGGCCACATAAAACGAAAAGAGGATTGACACCAGAAAGTGACTGTGGGTCAAGACTATTTTGTACGCCGTCCACATGGAGGTGTAATGGACAAGGGGATTCATCATCCCCAGGGACTGGAGTCCGGTGAGAACAATGCCGCCGGCAAAGAACAGCACAAAGGGCAGCAATGCCGGCAGCAGTTTGTAATAGGGTTTCATGGGGTGATGGACTATTCTTTTCCCAAAATGATTCGCAGCCAGTCGGCTTCAAGCCGGGAGAGATAGGCCGATGGAATCTCCGGCACCCCATGCTGGTTCAGCACATCAAGGGGCAGAGTGGCCACACCCAGGTCCAGTTTGGCAAAGGCTTTCTTTGATGTATCATCCAGCTTTGCCATGTCCAGCACCGTGAAATCTCCCCAGTTTTTGGGGGTGTTTTTGGACAGTTGGGCGGCGGGTGATGCCAGGAAATCAGCCGTGACCATGGCGCCGGCAATGTTGGGGGCATTAAAGGCAATGGCGGTGAAGTGGGTGTTGTAAATGGACCCGCCGCTCATCACAAAGGTGCGGACTGTGTCGGGATATTTTCCCTCCGTGATCTTGCTGGAAGCGTTGGCCTGGTGATAGGACATGTTCAGGGACACCTCCCCCCTTTCAAACAACAAATCCAAGGCGGCGATATCCTTGGGATAGGCGGCTGCCTTTTGCCATAGATAGGGCTTTATCTCTTTAAGGTATGCCCATAAATCCTTGGATTTTTCCACATAGAGCTGTTCGTCAAAGCCGTTCATATATTGTTCATGGCCGCCGGTGGTGGCGTAGAACGCCTGGCGGATAAAGGCAGATCCCGTGAAATCAGGAGGCTGGGGGTAGGTAAATTTTCCGGGATTTTCCATGATCCAGGTTTTGAGCGATGCAAAGCTGTTGGGCGGGGTGGGGATTTTGGCCGCATCATAGATAAAGACAAACTGGGCCTTACCATAGGGCACTTCATAGTTTTCAACGGGAAACCCGAAATCAAAGGCAACACTTTTTGCATCAATATACTGGGTGACGCTGGGCAGTTTATTGGCCACCGGTCCATGAAGAAGATCGGCTTCCCGGGCATTTTTAAAATTCTCTCCGTTGATCCACATGAGATCAATAGCGCCTTTCTTTTTGCCCGCCTGTTTTTCCGTGAGAAGTTTGTTCACAAACACCGACGCATCCATGGGAACCCGGTTCAAGGTGATGTCAAATTTGTCTTTCAAAGAGTGGGCCACATAGCCGTCCACCCAGGCGTTGATGGTGGCTGATCCGCCCCACATGTAGAAGTTCACCGAGGTGCCCCGGGCTTGCTTTAAGGCCTGGTCATAGGTTAAGGGGACCTGCTCCGGGCTTTGCGCCTGGCAGGAAAAGAGGAAAAGAACCCCACAAAAAATCATTGCCCATTTTTTCATTTGTTTCTCCTTATGGTGCGCCATAATTAAAAAATATTGAGAGATCGGTGATGAAACTTAGCATTATTTTATAGTCTCTTTGAGAATGCGACGGATGCTAAGATCGACCCTTTCTCCTGTCTTTAAATGATTGCCCAGACTGCTGATGTGAAAATTTAACCCATTTTTCTGGATATGATACCGGATAGTGGTGCCAAAGAAAACGATCTCTTTGATTTTCCATTTCCCCTGGGGATTGGCAGATAAGGTGGCGGCTTCGGCACGAAAATAATAGCGATATGTATGAAAATCAAACCTCTCGCCAATGTCAAGGGCAACGTCAATATGGGCAATGGCCTTGGGGGTCACAACGTTGACCTGGCCCAGAAAAGAAGCCGCCTTGATCGAAATGGGTTCATGGAAAATCTTACTCACCGCATCAAACTGAACAAGCTTGCCTTCCAGTATCACCCCGATCTTGTCGGACATGTGAAAGGCCTCTTCCTGGTCGTGCATGACAGAAATGGTGGTGGTGCCAAATCGCTTCTGGGTGCTATGGATGAATGCGGCGGTTTCCGCCTTGAGGTTTTTATCCAGATTGGCAAAGGGTTCATCCAAAAGCAAAATGGAAGGGTTGATGACCATGGCCCGGGCCAGTGCCGCCCGCTGCTGCTGGCCGGCACTCAATGCCTTGGGATATTGATCCATTTTCTCTTTGATCTGAAAGCAATCCAGCATCTCCATTACCCGTTCCCGGATGCGAATTTTATTGGTTTTTGCGGCCCTCAGCCCAAAGGCGACATTGTCAAACACGGTCATGTTGGGAAACAGCAAAAAATCCTGGAACACCATGACCGCCGGGTTTTTTTCCTTGTGACGGTTGTTGAACAAGATCTCTCCGGAATCCGGGGTTTCCAACCCTGCAATGATCTTTAAAAGGGTGGTCTTGCCCACGCCGGATGGTCCCACAAACGAGATGATTTCGCCTTGGTTCGCAGTAAAATTAATATTTTTCAGCAATTTTTTCCCTTCAAAGGATTTGTGCAATTGCTTTACTTCAAAAAACATTCAATGTTCTCCAGGTAGCTCTTGATCTTGTTAAAGGTGGTGTCATGGGTCAGCGTTCTCTGACTGCCTGTATACTCATACCAGGCCATGAGACACCAGCTTAAAGCCCGCAGCAGAATGGTTTTTTCAAGGAGGGTGGTTTTAAACTCCAGCGCTTCAAAGGAAAGCCCAGGCAAGATCAAGTTGTAATACTGTTTTAGAAAATGGATGCGCTGGTCGGGGGTAAACCTGAAATCTGACTTCCACAGGGTGGTGGTGGGAATGATAAAGTGGGCAAGGTCCTGGTACCGACAGGAGATCACTGCCTTTTCCCAATCCACCAGAAAGCCCTTGTTTTCCTGGATGATAAAGTTGCCGGAGTTGACCTCTGTGTTGACAATGCAAAGGGGTTCTTGCTTAAAGAGATCCCCATGGGTTTGCCCCAGGGTTAATATTTGTTCATGGTATGCTTGAAGACGTGTTTTTTCTTTTTTTAAGGGATGGTTGGCAAAACGATTGATGAGGCCAATACTTTCACGGGCAATATCCCCCACTGGATCCGCCTGGCAGATCAGGGGGGGAAGGGTCTCCCCGGCCAAAGCGGTTTCAGGGTTCAGGGGCAGCGGCAGGGAATGGATGGCGGCAAATATGTTGGGCACCGTTGAAAGGTCCCGTTTAAAATCAAAGGGCCGGCCGTCAATAAAGGCCATGAGCAACACTCCCCCCAGGGCCGTATCCGAAGCCACCTGAAAAACAGCGGGGGTAACCCCCGAAGGCGCCACCGTCTGTAGCACATGGAACTCATAGAGGATCTGATCTTGTGGGTTAGTTTGATTGAGCTGACTGCCGTGGTTAATGCGAAAGACATATTGATGATCTTTGGATGCGACCACATAATTTTCATTGTACTCGCCGGCGGCCAGGAACGACACCTTTTCCACGGTTTCAAGCCAGCCTCGGCCCAGAATGATCTCTTTAATCTGCCTGTAGGTTTCCTCTTGCTTCATAGAACAGCCTTTCCATGGTTAATACCCCAATGTGGACAGTGGATACCGCAGCCAACCGTAACAAAAATCAGCCGTTCTGGCAATGTCCCGGAAAAAAAGAGTCCTTTGAACTTGAAAGGAGGTTATTTCATTTTGGAGAGATCCTATTTCCCCAAGGCAAGGGGGACGTCATTGCATTTGCCCGGCAATAAATTTTTCAAACCCCTCCTTTTCCTTTGCAAGTGCTTTTTCCATGGTGGTCTGGTTTCGTGCATTAATCAGGCGTCTCATTGTCTGAAGGTGGTCAGCAGTCACATTACAGATATTATGGGCCATCTGCAGGGCTCTTGGCATCAGCATTGAAAGATGAACCATTTCATTTACAAGTCCCCATTGAAGGGCTGTGGCCGCAGAAATAAATTCACAGCCAAATGACATCTGCCGCGCCCGCCTCTGGCCGATGGCCTGCTGAAGCAGCTGGGTCATCCCCCACCCCGGATGGATTCCTACTTTGGCATGGGTGTCGGCAAAAGAGGCATTTTCCGAGGCAATCATAAAATCACAGTTCAGGGCAATCTCAAACCCTCCGGTAATGGCATGGCCGTTGACGGCACAGATCAAAGGCTTTGTGCAATTTGAGAAAATTTCGGGCATGTCCTTTTTGTCGCCTCTTGGATCAAAAAGATTCTCCGTTGCAAGGGCGGACAGATCAATGCCGGCGCAAAAGGATTTCCCCTTCCCCGTAATCACGCCGACCCGGATGGTTTTGGATGCTTCAATCTTTTCGATGGCGTCATAGAGCCCTGTCAGCAAGGCTTGATTTATTGAATTTCGTTTTTCCGGCCGGTTCAAGGTGACCACTGCCACCTGGTTTTCAACATTAAAAAGGATAGGTGTGTCCATGGGTTTCTCCTATTCAAACACTTGTTTTATTTGTCATTATTACCCAGCTGAGAGGCCAGGACTGCCGCACCAATGGCCCCTTTCTCCTGGGGGGGCTCAGATTGAGGAAAAAGCAGATCAATAGCTTGAGAGCCTGTATGTTCCATACCTGTTTACAGGTCATACTAATGATGGCAATTGTCACGTATAGATATAGCATTTTATTTTTCTCCTCCCTGGAAGAGAGCGTCCAGGGCCGGAAGAAAAATATCCACAAGGGTCTGATGGACCCATTGGTAATAGGAATCTGAATCCGGATCCAGGTGAAGAAGCCAGGCCGCGCTCTCCGGGGTTCCCAGGTAGTAAAACAACAGGGCATTGAAACTGTCGGTAAGGCGGCAGAGATCCTCATGGGAGGCCTTGAATTTCAGGGAGCCGGCCATCTGTTCCCGGACCGATTCCACGGTATCGATGAACCGGGTTCTTCCGGGAACGGTTTCCACTGTTTCAGCCGAAAGGTTCAGCAATAAAATTCTGAAGGTCCAGGGTTTTTGACGTGAAAACTCAATGAGCCTGGTGACATAGAGGGAAAAGCCATGGGCCCGGTCCATAGTCCTTACCTCAAGAACAGCCATTTTGGCAGCCTGGTAAAGGTCGGCACAAATACTTTGGGCGACAGCATCAAAAAGGTCTCCCTTGGTGGAGAAATAATACCGAATCAGGGCATGGGGAACCCCGCCCTGGGTTGCAATCATCCGGATTGAAGCTGCTGTGTATGATTTTTGGGCAAATACATGGATGGCGGCATCCAGAATGGCCTGCCGGGTCTGTTTGGCATCTGTTTTCTTTTTCTTCATTCCGTGTTCATTCTCCAATTTTGGATAGCCTAATCTATCACAGGGTCGGCCGGGATTCAACTTTTTTATACACTTGTACAAAAACCTGTTGACACCGGGCGCGGCCCATGAGAAGTATTTGTACGATTGTACAATATTATTCAAAGGAGAAAAAAATGGGAGACGAAATCTATACCCGGCTGCGGGAACATATCGACAGTATGCCGGCCGGATACCCGGCCACTGATTCCGGTGCTGAGATCAAAATGTTGAAAAAATTTTATACCCCCCTCCAGGCCCAGATTGCCTTGAGCATCGGCCCCATGCCGGAAACCGCCCAGGCCATTGCCGCACGCCTTGATATGGATGAGAAAGAAGCGGTGACACAAATCCAGACCATGGCATCCCAGGGAAGCCTGTTCAGGATTACCACTCCCGACGGTGCCCTGTTTCGCCATCCCAATTTCATCATGGGGCTCTACGAATGGCATGTCCATGCCGTGGACAAAGAAGTGGCCGAACTGGCAGATGATATTTACGAAGGCCTGTTTGAACATCATTGGAAAAATCGGAAGACCAAACAGCTCAGGGTGGTGCCCGTAGGAACCTCTGTCTCGGGTAAAGATACAGTAAAAAGCTATGACATGATCCGTGACCTGGTCAAAGGGCCGGGAAAAGGCCCCTATGCCGTAGCCCCCTGTATCTGCCGGGTGGAGCAGATCAAAAAGGGCAACGAGGTCACCCGCCCCTTGGAGACCTGTCTGACCTTCGGCCTGGTGGCCCAGTACTATATTGAAAATGGGATCGGCAAGCCCCTGACCCAGGATCAGCTCATGGAAAAAATTGACGAATGCGAAGCGGCCAACCTGGTCCCTTTCAGCACCAATTCCAAGGAGATTGTCAACATGTGCATGTGCGACAAGGATTCTTGTCAATTGTTCCGGAATCTGGGCAAATTTCCCAAACCTGCACAAGAGGTCCATGCTGCCTTCCATGCCGCCATTGATGCCGATGCCTGCATTGGTTGTAAAAAATGCTCGAAAAAATGCCAGATTGATGCCATCGTTCAGACTGATATCCCGGCCGCCAAAAAAAGATTTGTCCAGCGAGTGGATACAGACCGCTGTATCGGCTGCGGTCTGTGTGTGGGAACCTGCCCCCAGAACGCCATCACCATGGTCGAAAATGCGGTGTTCCCGGATGTCCCGGACAATGCCATTGAGATGAGTGTCCGCATGGCAAAGGAAAGGATGGCCATCGCAGCCGCAAGCAAAGAAATGGCATAAATTACAGAGAGGGCCCAGGGAGGGTCTTCAATTTGATACCGGAGGATAAAAAATGAGCAACCCGATTTTCAGAACACTACAAGAAAGGCTGGATCAGTATTCAATGGGATTTCCAAAGACTGAATCCGGTATTGAAATCAAAATCCTGGAAAAATTGTTTTCAATTGATGATGCCAAAATGTTCCTTCAACTGAGCCCCATGCTTGAAACCCCCGATAAAGTCTCTTCAAGAGTTGGAAAATCCCCGGAGGAAACATCCGGCATCCTGGCGGATATGGCCCAAAGAGGGCTGCTCTTTTCCCTTAAAAAAGGGGATCTGATCCGGTACGGAGCGATTCCCTTTGTACACGGGCTTTTCGAATTTCAGATCAACAAAATGGACCGGGAACTGGCCGCCATGGTCCGCCAATATATGGATGAGGAGTTCAAGGATGCCCTGTCCTCTTCCCTGGCTGATTTTTTACGGGTGATTCCGGTCCATAAATCATTGGAGACCCGGACCCAGGTGGCAGCCTATGAAGATGCCATCCAAATTCTGGAAAAATCCGATCCCATCGTTATCTCAGACTGCTCCTGCCGGAAATCTGCCAGGCTCATCGGCAACGCCTGTGAAAAGCCGATCGAAGTTTGTTTCATGCTCGGGTCCATGGGGCAATACTACCTGGACCATGACATGGGACGCAAAATAGATATTAAAGAGGCCGGAGAAATCCTGACCATGGCCCATGACGCGGGACTTATCACCCAGCCGGCCACCTCACAGAACCCCAGCGGCATGTGCAATTGCTGCGGGGACTGCTGCGGCCCGTTAACCTCTCTCAAGGGTCATCCCAAACCGGCGGAATTGGTTTTTTCCAACCATTATGCTAGGGTGGACGAGGCGCTTTGTACCGGGTGTGAAACCTGCCTGGAAAGGTGCCAGATGGATGCGATCTTCATCAATGAAGATGTGCATGCTGTGGTGAATAGAGACAGATGTATCGGCTGCGGTCTCTGCGTCACCACCTGCCCCACCGAGGCCATTGTCCTTGAGCAAAAAGATGAACAGACCTACCAGGTCCCCCCAAAAAGCAGCCTTGAACAGATGATGACCATGGCACAAAAAAGAGGCGTAATATAAACAACATCTAATACCAGGAGGAACAATGACCCTACAGGAATGGCAAACCCCGTTTTGGCCCGAAGGCGTATCCCGCACCATACAAGATTACAAATTCCCCCTGTTTCAATTTCTGGACGACTCTGCCCGAAAATATCCTGACAACGTATTTACCATTTTTGCAGGGAAATCCAAAACATATGCCCAGGTCAAGGATACAGCAGACCGGATTGCCAATTTTCTGGCTGGCAAGGGCATTAAAAAAGGAGATAAGGTGGCGATCTTTCTGCCCAATCTGCCCCAGTTTCCTGAAATTTTATTCGGCATCCTAAAAGCCGGCGCCATCGCGGTCAACTGCAACCCCATTTACACCGCTCCGGAACTCAACCACCAGCTCAATGACTCCCAGGCCAAAATGGTCTTTTGCATGGATCATCCCCAATTTTATAAAAGCACTGCCGGGGCTGTCAAGGGAACCGGGGTGGAAACGGTTGTGGTCTGCAATATCAAATCATACCTGCCCAAGCTCAAAGGGTTTATCGGCGGGCTTCTGGGCAAAATCCCCAAAGCGGACACCATTGAACCCGGCCACCTGATGCTTGACGATGTGGTAGCCGCTGCCTCCCCCAATCCGCCGGATGTTTCCATTGATCCTGAAAATGATACCGCCATCATGCTGTATACGGGCGGGACCACAGGGCTTCCCAAGGGTGCAGAGCTGGTTCATACCAATTTCACTTACAATACCATGGCCTCCCTTGAATGGTGCCGGTTGATCCAGGAACCGGGCGGGAAACCCGAAACCCTTCGAGAAGGCGATTTTCACTGCATCCTGGGTGTTTTGCCCTGGTACCACAGTTTCGGCCTCACCGGCGCCATGCTGGTGGCCTGCCGTCTCGGAGCCAAAATCGTATGTATTCCAGATCCAAGAGCTGGCACCCCCCCATTTACAGAAGTACTCCAGTCCGTGCAAAAATATCGGACCACCTTTATGTCAGCGGTTCCCACCATCTTTGTGGCCTTTGCCAACCACCCTGATTTAAAAAAATATGATCTTTCTTCTTTCATGGGATGTATCTCAGGAGGTGCCCCGCTTCCCCCTGAAGTCTGCCGGGATTTTGAAGACAAAACCGGTGCCATTATTTTTGAGGCCTATGGGCTGACAGAAACATCGCCGGCGCTGACAGCCAACCCCACCTTCACCGACACCCGTAAAATCGGCTCCATCGGCTTTCCCCTGCCTGAAACAGACATGAAAATCCTGAATATTGACGACCCCACAATAGAAATGCCCCGGGGAGAAGACGGTGAGCTTGCCGGCTGCGGCCCCCAGGTCATGAAAGGATATTGGAACCGGCCCGATGCCAATGAAACCGCTTTTGTCTTCATTGACGGAAACCGGTATTTTCTCACCGGCGATATCGGACACATAGACGAGGACGGGTATGTGGTAATCACAGACCGGAAAAAAGATATGATCCTGGTGGGGGGCTTCAATGTCTACCCAAGAGATGTGGAAGACATCCTGTTTACCCACCCCAAGGTGGAACTGGCTGCCGTCATCGGTATCCCCCACGAAAAAAGCGGAGAACAGGTCAAGGCCTACCTTAAGCTTAAAGAGGGAGAAACTGCAACTGAACAAGAAATCATGGCATTCTGCAAAGAAAACCTGGCCGGGTACAAACGACCGCGCCAAATCGAATTCAGGGATGAAATTCCCATGTCCAATGTGGGCAAAATCCTGCGGCGAGTGCTCCGTGATGAGGAATTGGAAGGCGAAAGCCAAAAGCCCTGATCATAAAACGAAAGGTCCGGCAATATGGGCCAGGCGGCCAAACCCCTGGCAGGTTAGACCTGCCAGGTACCCCTGGAAACCAATTTTAAACAGATGATGGCCATGGACAAAAAAGTGGCGTGATTTAACCAAAGCCATCATTCACGGCCTGGTTTAACGCTTTAAAACTTTTTTTACGGCCCTTTTCAGCTGCTCCATACGGGTTTCCAGATCACCCGTATATCCCAAAGCGATCCTGAGTAACCCTGGAGATAATCCCATTTTTTGCTGGTCTTCGATGTCAATTTCCGAAGAGGTTGAAGAACCGGAACAACTGATCAGGGTATCAAAATACCCCAGTGACACTGCGATCATGCCGAAAGATTCTTCATTCTGCAGGACTTCCATGAGTTCTTCGGCCTTCTCCCTCGTCTCGCAGTCAATGGCCAGAATACCGCCTGCACCGTATCCGTCATTCCCCAGTTCCTTGGCTTTTTCATATTGGGGGTGGTCGGGCAGGCCCGGATAGGAAACCTTCACCTTCATTTTTTTAAGCATTTCAGCCATGGCCAGCCCTCTGCGACTGTGTTCCCGCATCCGGATGGGCAAATGGGGGATCCTTTGAAGCACGTCAAACGCCACACGAGGATCCATGGTCGGCCCCAGCAGCATGACCCGGCCGGTATGAAGGTCCATCAACTCCTGAATAAAGGACTGGTCTCCACAGATGGCGCCGGCGATCAGGTCACTGGCCCCGTTGATATACTTGGTCAGTGAATACACCACCACATCAGCCCCCAGAATCTTCGGCGTGAAAATTAAGGGTGAAAACGTATTGTCTACCACCAGCTTGATATTGTGTTTGAGTGCTTCTTTTTTGAGGGCCGGGATATCTGCAATCTTGAGGGTCGGGTTGCCCATGGTTTCCGTGTAAATGATTTTTGTTTCTTTGGTGATGGCTGCCTTGACGGCTTCAAGATTTGTAATATCTACAAAAGTGGTCTTGATTTTCATCTGGGGCAAAAGGGATTCAAACAGGGCATGGGTTCCCCCATAAATACTTTCACTGGCCACAATGTGATCCCCGCTTTTACAGATCTGCATGACGGCACAGGATATCGCGGACATCCCGCTGGCCGTGCAAATGGCCGATTGTGTTCCTTCCATGGCGGCCAGGTACCGTGACAATACATCCACTGTCGGATTAAATTGGCGGCTGTACAGAAAACATCCGCCTTGTTCCGGCCCTTTCAAACCGCTGAAAATTTCCGGCATGGTCCCAGGATGCATGACCGTGAATGTGGCGGATCGTGAAATGGACGGGGCAACACCGCCGTGTTCTCCAAATTCTCTTCGGGCATTTAACAATGCTTGTTCTGGGTTGTAAATTTCCATAGGGCACCTCCTTTGACGGGTTGTATTTAGAATCTTCCTATATTAATAATTATCAAATATAAGGAAGAATTTGAACAGACCATTCAAAAAATTACTGAAGTCCTTTCCTACCACCAGCAGGATCGCCCCACCCATTTGCGACTCATCTGACTTATAAAATACCCGTGCAGTTTGGGCAGATGGTTCGACAGGCATTGCACTCATACATGGCACCACCGCCGGGGGACCATGAAAAAGAGGCGTCTCGGCACGACTTCTGTATGATTGTTGTACCATCAAGGGCGCCACACGGGCAGGCATCAAGGCATTGTGTGCACCCGTCAATACATCCTTCATAACCGACCATTGGATCAGATTCAAGCTTTATTGAAGTAAGCACGGCACCGATCCACATCATATTTCCGAACTGTTTATTGATCAGCAATGTGTTCTTACCGATTGTTCCAAGGCCTGCCAACATTCCAGCATGTTTTAAAGATAAAATACCTCTTCCATGTTTTTTTTCATCATCCCAGTATTCATAGGGCTCATCACAGGGAATTGGATTGGCAGGCGCGCCTGCCTGTTCAAGTTCATCACAGAGCCTAAAGGTGATGTCTTCAATTTTTTTTACCATCATATTTCTGATAAAGGTATAGGGTGCTAATGACTTGCATTCAAGAGAGCTTAAAGGAAAATGCGATAAAAAGACCACGACAGACTGGCATTCAGGATAAATATCTTGGGGATGAAATCCTTTGGGTGCGTCTTTAAATCTGTCCACCGCAGCGATATTGCAAATATCAGCGCCCAGTTTCATAGCTTTTTGTTTTACAAAAATTGAATCAATCACATGTTGTCTCCCATCGGATTTAGGCGGTCGCTTGTTTTTTCAGCCTTGCATTAAAGGTGATGAACTATAAAATAACCCGAACGCCATTAAAGAACAAGGGCCGGACCATCATAATTGATATTGGTTAACGGTTGTGATAACGATACATTTTTAAATTGTCTTTTCAGAATTCTTCTGGAGTTTAAGGGAATGACCTGGAAAACAGCCAAATAAAACAAAAAGGAATCTTATGAGTATAGCGCTTTTATATGAACATCCGACCTGGTCGGATGCCTTGATTGAAACATTTAGATCCAATGGTATTGATTTGAAATTGATCAATGTTGCAGACCTTTCTTTCCGCCCGGATATAGAGCGTCCCAATTTTGATTTCGCTGTCAATCGTGTTAATATGATGCCGTCTTCGGGAAGAAATCCATCGGTTGTTTTCCACACGCTCCATTACCTGAACTGGCTGGAGACCATGGGGGTCACCATTGTCAACGGTAGTCAGGCTCACTTTGCCGGTGCCTCCAAAGCGCTTCAAAACGGCCTGTTCTCAAAACTGGGACTCCATTGCCCCCAGGCAGTTGCCGTCTATCAGGCCCAAGATATTCTGAAAGCCGCTGAATCAATTGGGTTCCCTCTCATTATCAAACCCAATATCGGTGGTTCCGGAAGCGGAATTGCCAGATATGACAGCTATAATGAATTGGAAACCGCTGTTAAATCAGGCAAGGTTGATTTGGGTATTGACGGCACAGGTCTGGTTCAAGAATACATCCATTCCGATGGATATGTTTACCGGATTGAAATTCTGGGTAACCGTCTTTTTTATAGCATTAAACAAAAAATGATGGCCCATACCTTTAACTATTGTGCTGCAGACGGCTGCTCCGTCACCCGGGCGCCGGAGGCTAAAGCTGCATCCTTTGACCATTGTGCCCTCAACCAGGAAGCCCGTATTCAGACCTTTGAAGCCGATGAAACAATTGTTGCACAGGTTATATCCATCATACAAAGTGCCAATGCCGATCTTGGCGGTGTCGAATATCTCATGGACACCAAAACCGGGAGACCGTGTTTTTATGATTTCAACCCCTACTCAAATTTTGTCTCCAATGGACAGACCCTGCTCGGATTTTCCCCGGAACAACGATTTGTCGACTACATAAAGGATACCTACCAGAAAAAGTCAGCTTACCCTTGATTACAAAACCATCCACCACGCATGAACTCATTGTCAGTTTCATGTGAACTATTAAATTTTGGCGTTGCAACAACACTGTTTTTTTTGTAGAATAAATCGTTTTTTAATTTTGATCTTGCCTATTTATAAAAATAAGGAAAAAGGCTAACTGTTTAACGAAGGGGACTCTTTTTATACCTGCTAAATAACCCCGTAATCATAACTGCTTTTCTCCCCACCTGAAGCCAAAACCAGGACCGAGTGAGCGTTTTAAAATAAAGGACCGGTCTATGGAAGGCGCGTTAATACCTATAGTTGTATTTTTAATTGTTTATGTGGCAATAACCCTTGAACTGGTCAACAAAGCTGTATCAGCACTCCTGGGGGTCATGGTATTGTTGATACTCCATGTTGTGCCTGAGCATGAAGCTGCAGCGTTGATCGATTTTGAGACCATCATGCTGCTGCTGGGAATGATGTCCATTGTTGCCGTACTCAGGAAATCAGGCCTTTTTTCCATTATTTCCGTTAAGATTGCGTCCCTGACCAAGGGCAGTCCGATTAAAATTTTGATTCTTTTTTCCATTGTTACTGCCGTATTGTCGGCATTTCTGGATAATGTCACCACCGTACTCATCATCATTCCCATCATTATTGAGCTGACAAGGGGAATGGGGCTGGATCCCAAGATTTATGTCATCAGCCAGGCCATCATCTCCAATATCGGCGGAACAGCCACCCTGATCGGAGATCCCCCCAATATCATTATCGGTTCCAAGGTTGGATTGACCTTTAACCAGTTCATTGTCAACCTGACCATACCTGTCATCATCTCACTTATCGTCACCTTGTTATATATATGGTTAACCAACCGGGAAAAATTTAAACCCATTGACAGCAACCTGGCCAAGCTTTTCAGTGTTCAGCTGCTCCTTGAAAAAATCCGGATCGAATTTCTCAATACCAAAATTGACAAAAAAATCATGGTCAAGGGCCTCTCCTGCCTGGCCATAGCCATTCTGCTCTTTGTTACCCAGACCATCACCAAAATGTCGCCGGGTGTGGTGGCGGTTTTCATGGCCATGATCCTTTTTACCATCTCCGGAGTGAATGTTGAACAGATGATGGAGGAGGTGGAATGGAGCACCCTGCTGTTTTTTGCCGGACTCTTTATCCTGGTCGGTGTCCTGGAGCACAAGGGTGTCATTGAATGGCTGGCCCAAAACATCTTCCTGAAAATCGGAGATAATCCCTATGTAATGGTGTTGACAGTGCTCTGGGTCTCTGGGATTGTTTCAGGATTTCTTGACAACATTCCCTTTACCATCACCATGATTCCCATTGTAAGGCTCATGCTGGAAGCAACGCCCATTCCCAACAACATCCTATGGTGGGCGCTGGCACTGGGAGCATGTTTCGGAGGCAACCTGACCATGATCGGAGCGTCTGCCAATATTGTCTCCGTTGGCATGGCCAAACAGGCAAATGTGCATATCAGTTTTCTTGAGTTCATGAAAGCAAGTGCGACAATTACAATCATTACACTGATCATAGCGTCAGTGTTCCTTACATCCTATTTATGGTTATCCCTATGATTAATAAAAACAATAAAACCATGTACAAACTGCTCAGAGAGCTTGGCAACGTTCACGGCATTGCCACAATGACAATTTTGTCCTTAAACAGTTTTATTGAATCCATACGGCAATTAAAATGTACCAAGAAAGAAACACTGCCCCTTTATTTTGAACTTGCCAATGCCTTAAAAAATTCCCAGCCCAATATTATTCCCCTGATGCATCTTCTGGAACAATTTGAAAATGAAATGCAGGAAAGCCTTACGTCTGATATGGACCTGGAAACACGTCGGCAAAAAACCATTGAGATCCTTCAAAAAAAGATCGAACTGTTCCAGAGCAATGCTGCCCGGGTAACGGAAAACGGCCTGAATTACATTAACGACAAAGATGTGATCATTGTCCACTCAGCCAGTTCCGTGGTGACAACCATTCTTGTCCAGGCCAAGAAGAAATTAAACCGGTGCTTCAAAGTCATCATCCTTGAACACAATCCAGAAAGGACCCGTCAAACGGTCCGCGCTCTCAGGGATGCCGGCATTGAACACATCGTGGCCCCGGCCCAAAACCTGAGCCACTACATTGAGGGGGCCAATAAAATGTTTGTCGGCGCCCTGACCATCACCTCTGATCATAAGATAGTGGCCCCGACCGGTACAGCAGGAACCGTAAGCCTCTGTCATCTCAATAAGATTTGTGTGCATTTGTTTGCCAACAGCCTGCACTATTCCCACAGGGATTCAACCCACCAGGAGATCTATGAGGAGCAGGAACAAACCTATAGTGCCAATATGAATTTTAATATGACCACTCATTCCCACGACCTTGTGGATCTGGAACTTATTGATCACATTATCACTGAAACCGGTGAAATACAAAAAGGGACCTACCCTGTCTGACAGGCTCGAGCTGTTCAGCTGGACAAAATATTTAAACTGATCCATACCCTTATTTTGCTCAATGTTTTTTATACTGTTGACAAAAAATAACTTATTATTTTATATAAGATGGTTCCTTAACAAATGGATAAAATCAAATAGCGATTATAAAAAAACAGGCGTCCTTACCATTGAATGTGAAAAAATGAAAAATAACAAAACATCGAATACATTTTTCTTCAAACCAACCTATCCAACGAGCTAATCAATGTACCGAAAAACATCCCACGATGAGCTACAAAATAAATATGATGTTCTGGCAAGAGAATATCAGCTATACAAAGAAAAGAACGAAGCACTAAAAGAAACAAAACAGAGATTTTACAGCCTTTCCAATCGGACCCAGGACGGCATATACACACTAAATCTTTCTATAAACAAATATGTATATACAAATCCTTCCTTTATAAAAATGTTTGGACACCCCTGTAAGGATATCGTGACCACTGACTCGGTCATAACAAAAATACTGCCTGAAGATCGATTCAAACTTAAGGAGAGAATTAAAGCCGCTTTATCACACCAAACAAAAGGAAGTGAAATAGAATATCGATATATAGCGGGTGATGGAAGTGTCAGATGGATGCATGATCGTTGGGTTGTTATGTGCGATGGGAATGGCACACCCAAAGCAATTGAGGGTATCGTGCGTGATGTAACCGAAATGAAGGATCTCATCGGTTCAAAAGGCTACCTGGAAAGTATCCTTGAAAGCTGCATCGATGCCATCATCGTTACGAATGATAAAGGTGTTATCACTCTGGTCAACAGGGGTGCCGAATTATTGTTTCATGAAAAACGCCAGGAGTTGATTGGGCGTTTTATCAGCGATATTATGAAAAACCATCCCCATCAGGATGCCGATATGTTTAAAATTATATTGGAGCATGCCCCGGCATCCAATTATGAAATAGAGGCCCGTATTCCAGACGGGTCGGTTGTCCCTTTGTTAATTTCAAGTTCACTTTTTGTGGATGCCGACAATCAAGTGCCGGGCACCATCAGCTATATCCGAAATATATCAACGCGGAAAAAAACCGAGAAACGAATTCAAAAACTCTCTCAAAAACTCATCAGGGCGCAGGAAGTCGAACGGAGCCGTATCGCCAGGAATCTACACGATGAACTGGCTCAGAATCTATATTCGTTCAATATTCAGTTGTCGAGTTTTTTAAAACAGGCGCTGCCGGATGAAAAATTTTCCGTGGAAACTTCGGAACTTCTGGATTCCCTGCAGAAAATTTTTGCGGATGTTCGTAAGATGGTTTTTAATATTCATCCTACCGGTCTTGAAACGTTAGGAATATCAAAAACAACTCACAACTTGTGCAAAAATATTTCACAAATTTATGGTTTTAAGGTTGATTTTACGACTGCGGGAATCGACTCTCTGGATCTTAATTTTGATATAAAAATTGCGATTTATCGCCTCGTACAGGAAAGCCTGAACAACATTGCAAAACATGCACAGGCCACGATGGCTAATATTCGGATGGTCTATTCCTATCCTAATATTATTCTACGTATCGAAGACAACGGCATAGGATTTGATACGGACAAGTTGACAGAAACAGTAACCGAAAAAGGATGCATGGGGATTTGGAGTATGAAAGAGCGGGTCGCGTTATTAAACGGACAAATGAATATCGAATCCAAGGAAAAGGTCAGTACGACCCTTATTTTCGATATCCCCTATTATGGGAATTAGTAGAATGAAAACGAACTATTCCGACCAGACTCAAAGGATTCTCCTGGTAGATGATCACACCTTATTTCGGGAAGGCTTGAAAGGCTTGATTGAACAGAGCCCATCATTCAAGGTAGTTGGGGAAGCCGGAATGATTGAAGAGGCACTTGCAAAAGCACTTGAACTTAAGCCTGATCTTGTGGTGATGGATATCGCCATGCCCGGTATCAATGGGATAGAGGGAACGCGATTACTTATAGAGCAACTTCCCAAAGTAAAGGTTGTCGTGATAAGTATGCATTCCAAAATGGATTATATAATTGCCGCAATTCAGGCCGGCGCTTGTGGATATCTCCTGAAAGACACCACACCCGACAAGCTGCTGGGTGCATTAGATACCGTCACCCGGGGAAACTATTTTTTCGATTACCAGGCTTTGGACGAGATTGTTCAATTCATATTGGAACAAAAAGATAAACGTCCTTCTTTATCGGAAGGACACTATGACCGGCTGACCCGCCGGGAGCAGGAGGTCATGCGGCTTGTGGCCAAAGGACTCTCATCCAAGGAAATTGGTCCCAAGCTATTCATCAGCCCAAAAACCGTAGAAAACCACCGTACAAAAATAATGGAAAAATTAGAAATGGACAGCCTCGTTGATCTGGTAAAATACGCTGCCAAATTAGGAATAATTAATATTAATTAGAACGGAGTCAATCTGAGTGAGTGCAAATACGAACATCCAAACTATGAAGGCCTTTGTGATGTTTGGACTCGGTGGAACGGGATTTATGGAAAAACCGATCCCGGTGCCGGGACCCAATGACGCGATTATAAAAACGACAGTTGCATTGGTCTGCACTACAGATTGCCATTTAGTGGCCGGAACATTAGGAACACTGCCCAATATCACACTGGGCCACGAGGCCGTGGGAATCGTCCACGAAGTAGGCACCGCCGTCAGAACGCTGGAAAAGGGTCAGCGGGTGGCTGTCAATGCCACCACACCCTGTTTTCGTTGCCATGCTTGTCAAAGAGGGCACACATCGCAATGCAATGGATTGATGGGCGGTTGGAAAATGTCTCACTCAAAAGACGGAAGCTTTGCAGAATATTTTCATGTTAATGATGCGGATGCTAATTTAGCCCTTATTCCCGATTCGGTTTCAGATGAGGCTGCATGCTATACCACAGATATGATGTCAATCGGCTTTAAAGGTATTGAGGAGGCCAGAATTCCCATTGGCGGAAGCGTTGCTATCTTTGCTCAAGGTCCGGTGGGACTTATGGCCACTGCGGCCGCCCGTCTTTTAGGAGCAGCAACCATCATTGCCGTGGATAAGCGGCCTAATCGGCTGGAGCTCTCAAAATTTTTCGGTGCCGATATCACCCTCAATTTTACGGAAGTCGATCCGGATGAAGAAATCCTGGATATTACCAACGGCATCGGCGTGGACGCATCACTGGAAGCGATTGGATCACAAATGGCTTTAGATTCCTGTGTTCGTGTTACTCGCTCCGGTGGCAACATTGTCAATTTGGGCATTCATAGCGACGGTCCCACAATTGACGTCCTCAATACCCCTCGCAGCGTTGAAATGAAGGCGCTTACAATTCGCAGCGTACTCTGTCCCGGCGGAAGGGATAGAATGCAACGATTATTAAAACTGATCGAGATGAAACGGATTGATCCGACAAAACTGACAACCCATAAATTTAAATTCCACGAACTGGATAAGGCATTTGAGATGATGGGGACCAAAGAGGACAATATGATCAAGCCGCTAATTGTTTTTTAACACAATTCCATCCCTTTTCCAAAATTGCGTCCTGTAAACCTTTATTATTCTTTTTGTTTTTTAAGCGTTTCGCGGGATTTTCCCCTTGTTTAAAATAGGGAAATACTCCCGAATAAAGTACAAACCCCTTTTTAAATAAATGAGTACCTTCCCGGATATACAAAGACCCCCCTCACGATATATCTATCTGCAGGGTCCATTTTTTATTTCCGGTAGTTCCAAAAAATGAGTCGAATTTTGTTTTTAGATTCGACAAAAATATTTATCAGAACGGGAGGTAACTTGTGAAAAAAAAATTCACGGAGAAACTAAAAAATGTGTTAGGCAAAAAAACAACAGAGTTAGAACACGAAGAAGAAACTTTGCCAAGGAAAGATAGAAAAATTAGTCGGAGAACGATGCTTAAGTTTTTCGGCGTACAGGCTGCTGCAGGATCCATGGCCGTCGGCATGGCTATCGCAGCGCCAAAAAATTTCAATCCGAAACATTATAACCGGGGAATCACGCCTGAAGAATTACCAAACTCCAAAGCGTGGCTGACCATAGATCCAACTCAATGCGTAGGTTGCAGGACATGTGAAATCATCTGTTCCCTGACCCATGACGGGGAATGTAACCCTGCGCTAAGCAGAATTAAAACTACATATGATCCCTATAAAACACTGGCCATGATTGCCGTGATGCCGGATGTATGCAAACAATGCAACATGGCGGACTGCTACCTGGCTTGCGAGTATGATGCCCTTGTCATCGATAAAAAAACCGGTGCAAGAATCATCAACCCAGACAA
Organism: Desulfoconvexum algidum; assembly: GCF_055382125.1. Taxonomy (NCBI): domain Bacteria; kingdom Pseudomonadati; phylum Thermodesulfobacteriota; class Desulfobacteria; order Desulfobacterales; family Desulfobacteraceae; genus Desulfoconvexum; species Desulfoconvexum algidum. The sequence continues at coordinate 5,637,039 of NZ_AP042394.1, forward strand.
ATGCGTAGGTTGTGGAGAATGCCTGGCAGCATGTCCCTGGGATATGATCGTATACAATAAAAGCACAGACAAATACTCTAAATGCGATCTTTGTGGTGGAGATCCTCAATGTGTTGAATTTTGCCCTGCTAATGCGATCAAGTATATAGAGCTTAGATAAAAAGGAATTCTAATATGAACGGTTGGACTGGAAAAATATTAAGAGTAGATTTGGATAGTGGCATTATTACCAAGGAAGAAACATCTAAATATATTGATTATACAGGTGGTATCGGCATTGGCTTCAAGGTTATTTTCGACGAGGCGCCCACAGCCGAACCATTTAGCCCGGAAAACAGGATCATATTTGCTGCTGGCCCAATGGTCGGCAGCATAGCACCATGCTCGGGACGATCCGAGGTTATATCAATTTCTCCGCATGTATATGCACCCGAATCGAAAAAACCTCTGGTTACCAGAAGCGGTTTTGGCGGTTACTGGGGCGCAGAACTCAAGTTTGCGGGTTATGATGCCATCATCGTCCAGGGAAAGGCTGAAAAACCGGTTTATATATCTGTTAACGATGATAAAGTTGAAATAAAAGACGCCAATTCCCTGTGGGGGCTTGATACCTTCGAGGCACAGGATAAAATAAAAGAAGAGTTGAAAGACGAAAAGGTCCAAATTGCAGTGATCGGACCTTCTGGTGAAAACCTTGTCAGAATTGCTCCAATTCTTCACCGAATCGGCAATGCAGCAGGTCAGGGTGGATTCGGTGCAGTCATGGGTTCCAAAAACCTCAAGGCTATTTCAATAAGAGGAACAAACGGGGTAAAAGTTGCACAGAAAAAAGAACTCATCCAGTATGTAAAAAGTGTCCGCAAATTCCAGCCGGGGCCGCTTGGCTCTACACCGCTGTCCACGGGAGCCTTGAGCTGGACTGAAAAGCACATTGATCCCTCTGATATTAACAGCCAGGCATTGCGTTTCGATCAAACCAAGAGCTGTGCGCCGTGGCTGAATGAATACCACATCAAATCACAATCTTGTTACGCCTGTCCCCAGGGGTGTTATTCCTACATGAATATTAAAGGAATGGGTGCGGGTGCAGTCAGTTGCACCCAGTGGTTCTATTCGTGGATGGGCAACACTGATAAGGCCACCTTTCTTGCCAATCAACTGGCAAATAAACTGGGTGTAGATACATTTGAAATGTTCCCCATGATCCAGTTTGTCTGGTACCTGCAGGATACGGTTGTTGATGGCAAAAGTATTCTTCAGCACATGCGCGACAAGGATCTGGTTAGCTCAAAACTCCAGGCTGGCCTGGAAGAGGGTCACTATCCGCCCAAGGGCAAACTGAATGCGGCCGGGCTGGAAACCCTTATAAATATGATCGTCTATCGTCAGAGCTTTTTGGGTGACAGCTTGGCTGAGGGTTTCCGCAGAGCCGTGGACATCATCCACGCCAAATTAAACGAACTTGGCATGAAAAAAATTGCGGTCAAGGTTCAAGATTTCGAAAACATGGAAGGTATCATGGGCGGAGTTGTTGGCGGCAATGGTGGCAGAGGCATGTCTGCTCACTATGATCCCAGGACGTATGGTTACTATTGGGCGGTCAATTTTGCAATGGAAAACAGAGACCCCAACAGGCATTCCATGACAAACCTGTTGGAATGGACAGGACTTTCATTTGAGCAGGCACTGCCCATTGGGAAAAAAATATGGGGAGATGAAGTGGCTGACAATGGTCTCAGCGATATATTTCGGGCACGCAATCTTTCACTCACATGGAACGGAAAAAAATCTGCTCATGCAAATGCCGTCCTTGCCAAATTTATTCATGACAGGGCCTGCATTAAGGACAGCATCCCTGTCTGTGACTGGGCATTTCCCATCATGACCAGTGGACGCAAGGACAGAGGATATGCCGGCGACGTATCGGTGGAGCATCAGCTCTTCGAATTGGTCACTGGTGAAAAGACGACCCAGGAAGATCTGGATAAAAGGGCTGCCAGAATCTGGAACTTGCACAGGCTTATAACCGCGATGGAGTGGGGAGGTGGTAAGGCGGTCAACCTGAGAAAAGAGCATGATCAACTTCCGGATCATTTTTTTATACCTTCTGAAACCAGATTGTTAGCTCCCCATCCACCGGCAGCTGAGCCTCATCCTCCGTTGAGTAAAAAATTATTTGAAGAAACAAAGGTTGAGTACTATAAGCTTTTTGGCTGGGATACACAGACAGGCCTTCCCAAACGCTCAACCTTAGAAAAACTTGGAATGTCCGATGTTATAAAAAACTTTGAAACCAGAGCATTTAAACTGCCTGCCTAATATGAAAATATCCCTTTTCACACCACCAGCGGCACGTATAATGAACCCCATGTCTTTGGAGGCAGACTTAAAGCCTTCGAAGACATGGGTTCCGCTTGGGATCGCATACCTGGCAACTTCATTACGTGCAGGCGGTTTCGATGTAGAACTCAAGGATCTCCACGACTATGAGTGGAACCAAGTTGAACGACTGATTTCAGATATTTCACCGGACGTAATCGGAATCTCTTGCTTTACGTTTGGTCGAATTGAAGCGCTCAAGGTCGCAGCCCTGGCCAAGCGGATTAACCCGGACGTTACAGTGGTTATGGGTGGCCCCCATGCCACGTTTTTCCCCGAACAGATTCTCATGAACGAAGGCGTAGATATTGTTGTCCTGGGCGAAGGAGAGGTAACGATAGTCGAACTGGCAGGATGTTTGGCTGAAAAAAGAAATCTTGATCAAATCAAAGGGATTGCTTACAAAAAGAACGGTCAAATTTATCATACTTTACCACGATCCCGTGTTAAGAGCCTTGATGAATTAAAATTTCCTGCATATGATGCGTTTGATATAAACGAATACAACTCTCCCGAAATACCACCCCAATACAGTGATTTGCCTGGAACACACGTTATTACATCCCGGGGATGCCCGTTTCAATGCAAATTTTGTTCAGTACATCATTTTTTCGGTGGAAAGTGGGCATTCAGATCTCCTGAAAATGTGGTTGATGAAGTTGAAACGCTGATTCATACACTCGGAGTGAGGCATATATATTTTTCCGATGATTTGTTTACGCTCAATCACGACAGGACAATCGCCATTTGCCATGAAATTCTAAACCGCCGACTGAATTTTGTCTGGATGGCCGAAACAAGAGTTGACTGCGTAAATGAAGAAATGCTTTCCTGGATGAGAAAGGCTGGATGTTACAGGGTCTATTACGGAGTGGAGTCCGGCAGCCCCAAAATATTAAAATCAATTAACAAGGGATTTACGGTAAACCAGGTGCAAACGGCTTTTAAGATAACCCACGAGGCGGGAATAGAGCCTTGCTGTTTTTTGATGGTCGGCAACCCGGGAGAAAATCCTGAAACCATCTCCGAAACCATAAATCTCATTCTCGAAATCCGCCCAACCGCACTACCCATCATAGGAATTACCACAATCCTGCCAGGCACTGATCAGTACAAACTGTCAAAAAAACAGGGCCTTATCACGGATGATTATTGGTTGTCGGACTCCCCTCCCCCTCTATACACGGGAGAATATCCTATTGACGATCTGATTTATCTGCAAATGCTTTTGACAAAAGGAATCTGCCCTGAACTGTACGCATACCTTTGTGAAATGGGGTTTGATGAAAATTATTTCCGAATGAGAAAAATGAATAGCCTTTTATCCGATTAGAATGAAAACCTATAGAGATACTTCCGAATAAAGTACACTCCCCTTTTATGGAAAGGGTTGCCTTCCTGGATTTACAATACTCTCCCCATTATATATAGTAGCATCCAAAACACTAACCAGTAGATAAAAGGAACGTCTTTATGTCAAAAACAATGAAAGCTTTCGTAATGAAAAAGATTGGCGAAGCTGGAATTATTGAAAAACCTGTTCCCACAGACCCCGGCCCGAACGATGCCATCATTAAAACAACAGCCGCACTGGTGTGCTTTTCCGATTTAAACACCATAAAAGGTGCTTGTGGAGATAGAACAGATCTAACATTAGGACATGAAGCGTGCGGTATAGTCCATCAAGTGGGAAGTGCTGTAACATTTGTTAAACCAGGCGATAGAATTGCAGCTGCTGCGATCACCCCATGTTATAGGTGCAACAATTGTCAGAGAGGCTTTTCATCCCAATGCAAGGAGTTCCTTGGCAGCTGGGAGTATTCAACTATTAAAGATGGAAATTTTGCAGAATACTTTCATGTTAATGATGCCGATACCAATTTAGCCTTGATTCCTGATGGTGTGTCCGACGAAGCTGCATGTTACGCCACATCCATTATGTCCGAAGGTTTCCAAGGCGCGGAAGATGCCGATATTATCCTTGGCAGCTCAGCCGTTGTGTTCGGCCTCAATCCGGTGGGACAGATGGCTATTGCGGGTGCCCGGCTTTTAGGTGCGGGTTTGATCATCGCCGTAGACAATGCCCCCAAACGCTTGGAGCTCTCAAAAGAATATGGAGCAGATGTCCTCATTAATTTCAATGAAACGGATGTCGTGAAAGAGATTCTAAGGCTCACCAATGGTGACGGCGTGGATTCAGTCATGGAAACCATGGGTACCCAGGCTTCTTTTGAAAATTGTATTAAAGTGACTCGCCCCGGCGGCACAATCGCCAACATAGGATATCATAGGGAAGGAGAGTACCTTAAAATTCCACGCTTAGAATGGGGAGCAGGACTGGCTGAAAAAAATATAAAAACCTCACTTTGCACCGGTGGTAGTGACCGAATGAGCCGTTTATTAAGGCTAATCCAAACCGATCGCGTGGATCCTACTAAAATGACCAGCCACCACTTCAAGTTTGACGAAATGGAAAAAGTATTCTGGATGATGGAAAATAAGAAACATAATATGTTTAAACCTTTAATTACTTTTACTAACCAACCACCAATTTAAAACCGGTGGGTTTAAATTTAAATATTGCGAGGTTCCCAATAAAACCATTTCACCGAATCAAAAGGGCCAGGCCTCCCCTGATTTTTTGGAACAACATTCCCATTGTTTCCAGCAATTCTTCGGCCAGTCCTGATTTTTCAAGGGTCACCCCCATGAATACAAATAGGGGAACTGCAATTAGAACCACATTTTTCATGGATCCCATCAATTTTCACCCTCCTGGTTTTCACCCTCTTGATTTTCATTGGGGACACCCAGGACGATGTGCAGATTACGAATAAACATGGAAATTCCCTGGGAAAAAAACAAGATAAACCCCAGGGGGATACAGCCCTTTATGATGAAGCGAAAAGGAATTCCCCCTGGGTTGTCCAATTGTTGACCTGGGTGCAGGCGGCATCTAAAATTGCCTGGTATTCCAATGATAAAGATCCATAGGCTTCATCCTTGAACACAATCCGGAAAGGACCCGTCAAACGGTCCGCGCTCTCAGGGATGCCGGCATTGAACACATCGTGGCCCCGGCCCACAACCTGAGCCACTACATTGAGGGGGCCAATAAAATGTTTGTCGGCGTCACAGCCGAGAGACACCATGATGAGACCCCCTTTACCGTTTATTTATCTGAAAAGGCAAGGGTTTTGATCAAGAAACGTTTTGCAAACGGCAATAGGGTTGTCACACCGATCAGCAATTTTAACAGCCCCCCCGCATGCCAATGGATTTTTTTTTGGCCATAGGCCTGAAAAACGATTGCGGCCACCTGTTCAGGTGTCATCGATACTTTCAGTCGGGATACGCTGGTGGCTTTGATTTTGGCATCAAGAATCATTGGCGTGCTGACATAGGGTGCCATGATATCACAGACATGAATCCCTTTTGGTGCAAGCTCTATGTTTAAGGCTTCGGTCAGCCCCCGTACCGCATGCTTGGTTGCCGAGTAGACAGCCAGTTCCGGTGTGCCGTATACGGCCGATGCCGAGGACATGTTGACGATAACCGAATCTTTGGTTTGTTTGACCAGGGGCAGGCAGGCATCAATACAATTTAAAATACCGAACAGATTGATGTCCACGGTTTTTTTTTGAAGTAAAATATCAATGGACGCATTGGGGCCCATGAACAAGACACCGGCGCAATTGAATAATAAATCAAGTTTATGGCCTGTTTTCTCGGCCATGAAATCTGCACAGGCGCCAACGCTTTCAACAGAGGTGACATCCATGTGCAAAAAACAACAATTATCATCTCCTATGGTTTTTGAAAGGGTTTCAAGTCCCTTAACATTGAGATCAAAGAGGCCTACAAACCAGTTTTTTGAAGCAAAATAAAGAGCAGTGGCCCGGCCGATGCCGCTGGCAGCGCCAGTGATCATGATGGCTTTTTTCATTTGTCTCCTTTTATCTGCTGTTTTGAGCATTCAAAATATAGTTTGCAAAATCTTCAAATGCGCTTTTTGTCGTGTATTTAAACTGAAAATCGGTTTCTTTGATAAGTTTTTCAGAGGTTGCGATCCAAGGGTATTTCATCAGATTCAGGCCGGAGTTGGGAAACTCAGTCAAAAATTTCAACCGAAGATGCCAGGCCAGCCCATTAAACATCCGGATTAAAAAATCCGGAAGAAAGATGGGTGTATTTCCAAGACGTCTGACCATTTCATCAAAGGAAATCGTCCCTTGCCCGGTGACATTGAAAATGCCCGCCAGATTATTTTCAAGACACAGGATCATGATACGGATCAAATCCTCTTCATGGACAAACTGGAACGGGCAGCTGTTTTGGGGAAGCGGAACAAACCGTTTTTTTAAATGGGTTGACAGCGGGTTGTCAAGTCCCGGCCCTGCAACATAGCAGGGCCGGAGAATGGTGACACAGATCTCTTTATTTTCCTGAATAAACGCTTTAAAAATAGCCTCAATCTCTTTTTTGTTCTTACTATAAATAAAATCATCATTCCCCCTTAACACAGAGGTCTCTGTCAAGGGGTTGTCGTTGTCCGGATGGAATCCATAGGCGGTTGTTGAACTGGTATACAAGAGCCGCGCTATACCCATTCTTTTGGAACACGATAAAATATTTTGGGTTCCTGAAATATTGATATCCTCGATTCGTTTGGTGTCATGGCCCGGCGGAAGAACATAGGCAGCATGAATGATCGTATCGATATCATGGGTTTTTAAAGTATCAAGAACCGATTCCCGGACATCCTGCCGGATAAAGGTAAGATTTTTAATTGCCGTCCTCGGTTCTCGTATATCAATCCCGGTAATGGTGTTGACCCTTTCATGGGTGGACAATGCCCGGGCAATTTTGCTGCCGATATATCCGGACACCCCGGTGATAAATATATTTTTCATGGGCGTTTCCCTGTTAAACTTTTTCAAGGATATGGATACACATGGCCGCTTCTTCAACCCCGATATTGCCGCCGCCGTTCTCGGCCAACCCCAGACGGGCTTCTTGAACCTGGCGTTTACCGGCATTGCCCCTGAGCTGTTCCCCGATTTCATAAATCTGGGCAAGACCCGAGGCGCCAATGGGATGACCGCGGCATTCCAATCCGCCACTGGTGTTTATCGGCTGTGCCCCCCCCAATATGGTGGCACCAGATTCTGCATGGGGGCCCCCTTCTCCATGGGGACAAAATCCCATGGCTTCGGTCTGGTGAAGCTCTCCATAGGCAGTGGCATCATGAAGCTCGGCAAGGTGGATGTCTTTAGGCCCCACGCCTGCCATCTCATAGGCCTGGTTTGCCAGGCGTTCTCCGATATCGATTCCGTCAAGATCCCTGTCGGTTCCACTCCCCAGTATAGATGCCCTTATTCTAAGGGGTCTTGCACCCGTCAGTGTTTTCAGATATTTTTTTGAACAGACAATAACAGCTGCAGCCCCGTCCCCCACGGGTGAACACATGGATCTTGTCAAGGGGTAGGCCACAGGCTTGTCTGCCATGACCTCTTCAATGGTCATGGGCTGCTGGTATTGGGACAAGGGATTCAAAGAGGCATGAAAATGGTTTTTGGAGCAGATGGCAGCCAATTGTCGCTGGGTGGACCCATACCTACTCATGTGCCATCTTGCCCCCATGGCATAGGCGTCCATAAAGACACTCCTGTCTTTTCCAGGAGATGTCTGGTCTTCGGGGATTTTGATTGTTAAGCTTTTGTTTACCTTGTCCAGCATGGCAAGGTGGGCTTCAAAATTGCCCACATCCATGCACGAGGCATAGGCCCCCAGAGACATGGCTTTGTTTGGATTGGAAATCTTCTCCGATCCCAAGGCCAGTACCACATCATGCAGGCCCGCCCTTATACTGGTATAGGCCATGTGAAGGGCGGTGGAACCACTGGCACAGGCGTTTTCAACATTGGTTACGGGAATTTTATCAATGCCCATGGACCGCAAAACAACCTGGCCTCTTATGGAATGCTGGTTCCCAAAAAAGCCCCAGAATGTGTTTGAAAAAAAAGCGGATTCCAGGGCTGCTTTGTCAATTTGAGCATCTTCAAGCGCCAGCCGGGTGACCTCATGGGCCATATCCCTGACATCCCTGTCCAGATATTTATTGAACCGGATCATACCAAGACCGATAATATAAACCTCATTCATTGATTTATCCTTTGCTATGAGTTAAATGCGGTAAATTAAAGATGATAAGCTGCGGTAATCATTAAACTGTCGTTGGCCCCATCTTCAATCAGGCAGGCCCTGGCATCCCTTAAAAATTTTTCAACGGGATATTCCCGGCTCATTCCGTTTCCACCAAAAATCTGAACCGCTGCATTGGCAACTTCAAAGGCCACATCCGTGCAGAATACTTTTGATGCAATGGAATACTCGATCATCGGCGGCGTGTTGTTGTAGTTGTAAATCATGGCAGCGCGGGAAAGGGATCGGGCGGCTTCAATTTTTGTGAACATATTGAACAATTTATGTTTGATCATCTGGTGCTCAAACAAGGCTTTTCCTCCCTGGACCCGCTGTTTTGCATAGGCCAGGGCCTCTTCGTAGGCCGCCCGTGCAAGTCCCACGGACATGGCGGCAATTGCGGCGTTGGCCGTGGACAAGGTGATGTCCAGCATGGCTTCATAACTTTCTTCATCCACGAGCATATATTCAGCAGGAATCCTGACATTGTCAAAAAAAAGTTCTCCCTGGTTAAGGGCACGCTGGCCCAGTTTATCCAAGGGTTTTCCTCTTTTTACCCCGGGCAGATCCAGGGGAACAATACAGATCCCGCCACCGGCCATACCCATGGAAGCATCAATGGTGGGATAGAGAAGACAATGGGTGGCAATGGTCGCATTGGAAACCCATGCCGCTTTCTGGCCCTGGATAATGTATTCATCCCCATCCCGTGTGGCAGTGGCCTGACCTGAAATCTTGGGGTTGGAAAATCCCGGCGTGAACGGCGATAGGGTATCGGTTCCATGATCAGGTTCAGTGATTCCCCAGCACCCGATTATGGATCCATCCTTGTTCTCACAAAAGGGGGTGATGATTTCATCGGCCAGGCGGTCACTTGGTACCATTGAGGCAAAAAAAGAAGGGAAACACGAGACCCCTATGCCCACGGCAAAATCCATACTGCCCCAGCCCAGTTCTTCAAAAATAATATGGGTCTCCAGGGGATCGGACCCCAGCCCTCCCCAGGAATCAGGTAAAAACACGGTATGGTATCCCAGTTCATATCCTTTTTTAAACACCTGTTTGAAAAGGGGACTGTCCATCATTTTTTGGGGATCATCCATCTTATCCAATTCAAGGCTTGCAGGGCGCAGCACTTCTTTTGCAAACCGCCGGGTTTCTTCTTTTATGGCGATCTGTTCGGAGGTCAGTTCTATATTTAAATCCGTATACCCTTTCATGGTGGCTCCTTTGAGAAAAATGATTAATAATTGGTCAAGGGAAAGACATTTTCATCCGTTGGCGAAAAAGCTGCTTTTAAGAGTCGGTCCAATGCTTTTTCCGAAATTGTTTTCGGGATAACCGCTGTGATTTGTAGATAAGACGGGACTGAGTTCGGCTCAAGATCTTGTCTGCATTTTTCAAAGATCATACCGGGATCCAGGGTTTTTCCATCAAATGGCGCGATGGCCGCGACAAGATCACTTTCTCCGGGCGCACCGGATGCGGCAGGGATTCCATAAACACAGACTTCGCTGACATCGGGATGCTCTCCGATAATCCGTTCAATATGATCCGGCTGAATAAAATCGCCGGCACGACGAAGTTCAGAGCCGATCCTATGTTTAAAAAAATACCAGCCGTTTTCATCTTTTGTAACCGCGTCTCCCGTCCTTAACCAGCCGCCCTTTGTTTTTTCTTCGGACGCTTCCTTGTTCCCCAGGTAATCTACCTTGGTCTCTCCTTTGATCATTTTGACAATCATTTCACCGGTTTCACCCGTTTCAACTTCATTGTCATCCCCATCCACTATCTTAAATTCCATTAATCCAGGCAGGGGTTTTCCAAAAGAGCCGATGGGGCCTTTTCCCGGGGGTTTATAGGCAAATCCGCCTTCCACTGCGCCATACCATTCCAGAATATTTACCTTATACCGGTTTTCAAAATCCTCCCAGATCGCTTTGGGGGTGCCGGCACTGATGACCGTTTTCACCGGATTATCCCCATCTGTCTCTTTTGGGGGCTCGTTAAAAATCCCCGCCATCATGCCACCCAGAAGGGAAAAGCTGGTACACCCGTATTCCCTGCAGATATCCCAGATCCGGCTTTTGGTAAATTTGGGGCTGATCACGGCGGGGACGCCGGTTCCCAATGCCGGAAAAAGGGTTACGGCCTGGGCATTCCCATGGGTAAGGGAAAGACCTGTATAAAGGATATCAGAGGGTTTGTATTTCCACACCAGCCGGGTCACAATGGTGAACATGCCAAACCGGTTGTTGCGAATCATGACACCTTTGGGATCCCCGGTTGTCCCGGAGGTGTATATGATCTGCATGGGATGACGAACATCCATGATCTGCTGTTTGACCGTGTCACAGGAATCTTGTTCCAGAACTTCGTTTAAAAAGGGGTGGTTAATTTGATCGGTTGCCTCATGGAAGGGTTTTTTAACCACAAAAACAGTCTTAACGTCGGGGGTATCGGGAAGAACCTCTTCCAGCCAGGGTAAAAATTCAGCAGATACGACCACGGCTTTCGCATTTGAATTACTTAATAAAAACCGCAGACGATCTCCCCGGCTTCTCGGGTCAATGGGAACCATGATAACGCCAATGACCGGGCCCGCCACCATGGACAAAACAAATTCAGCATGGTTGCGCATGAACACGGCATAGGCATCTCCTTTTTCAAGGCCTGCTTTGAGGAAGGCACCCGCGATTTTATTGGAGCGTTCATAAATATCTTGATAGGTTAACCGGTCATCATCATTTTCGCCATTTTCAAAGATCAACACCTCTTTATCCGGGTGTGAATCTGCCTTGAGCTCTAAAAAGTGCGAAATAATGGCCTGGTTCAGATAAGACTTGGACGGCATAAAAGTCTCCTTTTTTTGTTGGATACTCAGATAAATAATTTAAGGGTTATTCTTCGACAGCACCAATAAAACCACGGGTATAGGTGGGAAATTCCTTGGCAAACATTTCATCCCAATGTTCTTTTGTCCAATATTCATGCCGGTCAAAGAAAGGATTCTTTTTTCCAGCACTGACACAAACCGAAATGCAGATATCAATATCTTCTATAATTTCAAGCGCCTTGGCGCCGAATGCGAGGGTGGAAAATACCCGGCAATAAAGTCCCAGGCGGTGGGCCATGCTGGCAGCAGCATTGGCGGCAATGCCCAGGTTGATAGTTTTAAACACACACGAAGGACCGTTGGCAGTCAAAGATTCCACTTCTTCTTGTTTGTTCATCTCGGCACAGGTGCGAAACCCGCAGGCACCGCAGTTATAGTTAAAATCTGACTTGCGTTTGTCTCCGATGACCAGAAGGGAACAGGGTTCTTTCATCATCTGGACAAGGTTCCGGCCGTCTCTGGCTGCCAGGGGGGACATATCCCCAAGGGAAAAACAGTATTCTGCAATCTGTTCCAGGTCCTCTTTTTCTATGGCAACCAGTTTAATGGTATTCCTGTTATTAAACCTGAAGCTGGTATAGGCTGCCATAGAAATCAATTCCACAGCCCTGTCGATCCCATTTCCAACAAGGCTTTCCATTTGTTTTATTGTCATTTCAATCTCCTGATGTGAACGGGTTAGCTGTAAATCGATCTGAACTGGGGCCACAGCCGGTTAATCATTCTGTCCGTCATACTACGCTGGTTAATCTCAGCATATTTTTCAGGAATATCCCTGAACGGACTTTTTTCTGTTATGGAAATGGCAACACCCAGTGCAAATCCCGTGTCCCTGGGCAGAATTCCCATTCGTATGGCCGCAGCACCCAAAGACCAGTATACCCCGTAATCAATCCCAAGATTTCTGGCCTGGTTGACCATGCCGTCAATGGCATAGGCGATATTGGCCGCCCTGAAGGTACACAAGGGACCAGTAAAGGCAACCTCCTCTTCCTTGGGCAGCTTTTCCTCTTCCCGCAGATATTCACACACAAGTTTACCGCACATGTTGCAGTTAATATCAGAAGGGTCCGTGAGACTTCTTAAGGATGTGGCGATGAGAAGCGCATCTGCATCTCTGATCATGGCAGCATCCCGTTTAAAAAAATTCCAGCTCTTTTTGATCTCCCCCATTCGTTCAAGGGCCTGGCAGATATCTTCAATATCGCAGCCATCATCAATGATATGGATTGAACATTCGCCGACGCCTCCCACCCTTGGCGTGGTGGTCCCGGATGCCAGCATCAGTTTCGATGCGACTTTTACTGCGTCAAGGCGATCCGTTTCAAATTGTTTGATACTCCGTTCCATTTAAAACCTCCTTTAAATTTTTCTTTGCTATATTAGACGGGCATTCCCTGGGATTTTGCCCATTCAGGATACGCTGCAAAGGCAGGTTTTAATATGGGGAGAAGCTTGAGGACTTTGGGCATGGGGCCCTTGGCCTTGATCAACCCTTTGGCAAGGGCAATGGGCATTCCGATTTGTTTGAGCCAGAATTTATGACAGGTGTCGCCGCTTAGGGTCATTTCAACGTCGGGCTTGATGTCTTTGGCTTCCCAGAGGACCTCGCCTTTTATCCCATCTCCGGGGGTAATATACAATTGCGCGTTTGGATCGGAAATACTAAATTTAATGGTGATATTGGATCCGGCGAACTTTGGTCCGGCATCAGGATCACTCAATAAAATGTCAAAAAGACCTCCCAGAACTTCAACCATTTTTTCCTTGGACTCAAATACGGACATTGCTTCTCCTTTTTGGTTTAAACGATTTATGTCATAAAGGGCGATAAAACGCCCAGGATACCCCTCTTATATGTATCGATTGCCCATTGCCGGGTATGGCTGTCTCCAGCGAGATACCAGCGGGTGGCAATTCCCTGATAAATCGCAGAAATAGACCTGGCGACATCAGTGACATTCATCTGTTTAAAAACGTTTTGTGAGATTCCCTTTTCAAGTGCGGCGCTCAGAAGTTTTACCCAATTATGAATCCATTCTTCCATTATCTGTTGGTATTCTTCGTCATGGGCGGCAAGGGACATTAAATCCAGCAGCAAAGGATACCCCATACTGGCCTGGGGGTCATCCGGATCATAAAGCCAGTCATAGGACAAGAGCTGATCCAGGGGGGACTCAAATGCGGCCATGGTTTCAGCACTTCTCTGAAAAATTCGTTTGAAAAATTCTCTAAAAACAGCTGAAAACAAAATCCGTTTGGTCTTATAGTAATGGACAAGACCGCCTTTTGACAATCCGACTGTTTTACAAATATCATCTAGGGTCGTTTTTGCAACCCCTTTCCTGGTCAAGGTAATGAGCCCTGCATCAAGAATCTGGGCCATGCGTATTTCTTCAAGTTCTGGGATGGGTGGCATTTTGTTTCCTCTACATTTATGGTGTAAAGACAAAACCGACTGATCAGTTTTTCTACCGACTGATCAGTCGGTAGAAAGGTATAAAGAACAAAAAAAAATGTCAACCTTTTTTTTAAAAAAAACTCCGCTCATGAGTTCAACCTTTTTTGCGAGCAATTGGTGAATCATTGCTTTTAATTGAATACAAAATTTGGTATAAGATATTTAGCCCCTGCGGTGTTCGTGATTGTGCAAAAGTCTTTGCCCTAATATTTTGCGAAAGGGAGTCCACGCTTTTACCGGTGTGCAGGATCCAGATGGTATGGAGAAGCCTAAAGGTAATATTGGACGCCCACCTTTTGAACAAACGGTTCAAAGTCTAAGCAGGCAACACGGCAGTTTCGGGGGTATTTTTATTGAATCGAACTTTCAATGCCAGAACCCTTTAGGAATGGTACATGAAAAGCATCTGCAAAAAATGCAATAAGGAGTTCCAAAACCTTTATGAAGGTATCTGTCATCAATGCTGGAATAAAATAAATAACGATCTTGACAAAAAAAAATCAAAGACCTATCTATGCCCTTCCTGTAATCACCTTCTCTTCAAAGGAAATGTTTCAAGCCTTGCGATGACATGCCCCAGGTGCAATGCGTTTGTGAAAATACCCAATGTTCAAAGTTCAGACGCTTGAAGAGAATCAACACCCTTGATCTGGGTGGCAAAATCATCAGGAGTATGGGCGGGCAAGAGACAAATTCCTCGTTCACACACACATATGCTGTAACCTTGCCTCCAATGGCTGTTTTACCTGTTACAATCGGTATAATTCTGGCAAGTTTTTTTGCCTTTTCACCCGCCTCAACCTGAATTAAAACGCGATTGGGAAGATATGTGCTTTCAAGCTCTTTTAAAAAGGGGTTGCTTTCCATTTTTCGTCCGCCTGGAGAGACGATAACGATTGTTTTAGGCGTATCCAAAGAAAAATCAAGTGCCATCATCATCTCTGTAAGCGCAAGGGGCGTGGATTCAAAAATTCTGGAAAAGGTAATAAAAGCAGCAACTGCCCGTTTTCTATAGGTGTCAATGGTTGTGAATTCGTAGAACCTGAATAAATTCATAAGTGCAATGGCATTTCCCGATGGAAGGGCACCGTCATATCCTGGTTTTTCCCTGGCGATCATGGCCTCGTGATTATCTGCGGTCATGAAAAAACCGCCATCAACCGGGTCTTCAAAATGCCGGGCCAGGTATTTGTCAAACGCCAGGGCGGTCTCAAACCAGAACGGATCGGAATCGGCTTCGAAAAGGTCTAACAATGCTGCTGTAAAGAATGCATAATCATTAAGATATGCTCGATGGCTTGCGCTTCCGTCTTTATAGAAACGAAACAGCTCCCCATTGATATATAATTTGTCTATAATAAAAAGAGCTGCTTTTTTTGCAATTTGAATGTACTCCCTATTGCCAAGCAATAGACCGGACCGGCACCAGCATTTTTTGTAAATTATTCGTAAGATCCATGCTCGTTTTGTGAATCAGGTCAGGTTTTTGAACATAGCTTTCTTTTATTCGTTGAAGAAGGGTTAAAAAACCAATGGATACACCCCGATCGCCGTCTCTGGCAGGAAAATAGGTGGCGATTTCAATATCTTCAAAGGATTCCTCTTCCATCACATGACACCAGTGGCAGGTGGAATAGCCAATGGACAATAATATGGGCAGGCCCTTTTCCTTTGCAGTTTTAAAGGCAGTGTCGCCCCATGGGTACCAATTAACCGGATTATGTGCGTGTTGTAACAAATAGGGGCTGGATTCCAGGAAAAGACGATTGGTATAAAGTGCCCAGCCATTTTTATCAAGATGCTTCGTCCTTGGTTTATATCGGGCCCCTTTTTGGACCTTCATATTTTTTAATTGTTCATTAAGTTTATAATCAATATCGGGTATTCCAGGATGCGCATGTGTTATGGTTTCTGTCTGTGTTTTTTCCATTGTCATCTTAAACTCCTTTGCATTTTCCATAGATATCGTTTGAGGCTTTTTTGCTATTGCAGTGCCGCTATCCACAATGATAACCTGTGTCAGAGCCCAAAAAAAGAACAACAAAGCAATGGTTTGGCAAGATATATAATTTTTGTCTAAACTACTTTTCATTTTATGACCTTGTTATTATATTTATACGTAACCATTATATTGGAGAGGAGACACATTGACTGAACAAGATCGAGAAAAATGGAACTTAAAATATCTAAAGAATAGAAAAAATTCAGATCCTTCAGAAATCTTAGAAAAGTACATTTTTCTGGCATCCCGTGGAAACGCCCTGGATCTTGCTTGTGGAAATGGCAGAAACAGTCGATTCCTTGCTCAAAAAGGCTTCCAGGTGGATGCTGTGGATATATCAAATATTGCCATAAATAATTTGGCTGGCCAGGATCCACGAATAAATGCAATCTGTCAGGATATAGACACCTGGCAAATTCCACAAGATCGGTATCAGATTATCATTAATATTCGCTTTATGGACAGACGATTGTTTCCAATGATTCAAAAAGGCCTTAAACCTGGCGGGATACTCATTTTTGAATCCTTCATTGATAAAAAAAAAGAGTATTGCCTCACACCGAATGAATTGCTAAAGGCTTTTGAGTCTTTCCATGTTGTTTATTACGAAGAAAAGAAAGTAGAACACTCTGATAAATTTGATCAATCAGTGTATTTTGTTGCAATTAAAAAAGTGTGACGGATCCGGTTATTTCTCCGTCAAGGCTTCCATGGCGATTTCAACTTCAACATCCCTGCCGACCACCCCCATTTTTACAAATTTTCCATTCCCCACGTGATACGCGAGCCGGGGAATTGTAAAATTGGTCTGAAACCCGGCGACATTTTTCTTTTTATCAAACGGATGGGGCTGGGGTTGAAAGAATTCAAATTCAATCTGTATTTTCTGGCTGACGTCTTTGATGGTCATCACACCTTCCAATGCGTACCGATTGTCTTTTAAATGACGAATCTTAGAGGACTTGAATGTCATTTGAGGAAATTTGTCCGCATCAAAAAAATCTTTTGATCGCAGGTGGTTGTCCCGCTTTCCATTGTTTGTGTCGACGCTTTTAACGGTGACGGTAAAATCAAATTTCCCCGCTTCCGGCGTTTCAGGGTTGAACAGCAGGTTGGCGTTAAAATCGGTGAATTGACCGGAAACGGTCGTGAGGATATGGTTTATTTTAAATCGGATTTCAGAATGATCTGCATCCATTGTCCATTGGAATGCAGACGCGTAAGATGAGAAAAAAAACAGGCTGAACACGATTAAAGATCTAAACAATGTTTTCATTGATTCTCTCCTGTTGTTTCAAAGGTTAATGAAGCGATTTATCTCTTTTTTACGATAGGTTATTCCATGTATTTTTTTAATCTAAGACCGAAAGCCCTCCCTGTAAACCCATGCCGGAAAAACTTCACCTCACCTGAGGTACTTTCGAATCACTAAAAAGGCTGCCATAACCGCAACCAGTCCCAGTGCATAAAAGGGAACACCCGATTCAAAGGTCCGACTCACATTATAAACATGGACCCCCGTTAAAAAAAGGATCAGGGGTGCCACAAGTTTATGAAAAAGCCGCCAGGTCTTGTACCCAATTCCAAATTTTTTCTGCCAATGGGAAATCCCCACAAAAAGGGTCAGGATCACTAACAGAAGAATGCCGATAAATTCAGGCCAGTATTTGGGTTCAACGGGAAAAAAAACAAAATGATCGGCACCCAGTATCAGCACCGGATGGACAATGGCCAGGGTTAAAATAATTAATCCGTTGGTTCTGTGAAAGTGAAATAATTGTTTAAGCCCCCAGAGTTTATCCACTACAGAAAACCGACTGATCAGCACCAACTGAATCAACAAGAGGAGTGCCGTAAAGATACCCAGAATTTTTCCGGTTCTGAGCATGATTTTATCAAGGCCTGTTTTATAAAAAAGAGAGGGCGACTCAAAATAAAAAGGGATGGAACCGGCAGCGCCAAGAACAGCCAGCAGCAGAAAAATTGAAATGAACTTTGACAGACTTTTTTTTGGCATACATTCACCTTGATTTAGATTTCGACCCCATTGGTATGGACAGATGCTGCTCGATGTGACGTGTCTTCAACTCATAGGATTAGATCTGATGTCGATGGGTGAAAACATTTTATTCAAAAGATATGGGATTGTCAAATTTTTATTGTTCACCCAAATCCATCGCCTGTTTTTTATCACCAGTTACCTCTGCTTCCTTGTAGATAATCGGAATGGGTTCCAGATCCAGCTTACCTGTTTCTATGTTTGGAAAATCCAGGATATCATTAAATACGGTAATCATACCAGCAAAGATTGCGTTTTCAACATAGTCCTAATAGGAATACCAGAATGGTGGATACATAACTATTTAAAGAAAAATACAAGTTCGACATTTTTTTTATTGACAATAAAAAAGCCATGCTATATTTTTCAAGACAAAAACAAATAAGCACAGACAATATAGAGGAAGGAGATAGCAAATGGGAAGCGAGATGTACTTTAACAAGGAACATGACCTGGTCCGAAAGGCTGTCAGGGATTTTGTAAAAAAAGAGATCAACCCCCATGTGGACGAATGGGAAGAAGCGGGCATGACACCCCTCCATGACTTGTTCAAAAAAATGGGAGATTTGGGATTCCTGGGCATCCGGTATGATGAAAAATACGGCGGGGAAGGCCTGGATTATTGGTATGAGACTATTGTGCTCGAAGAGTGTGCAAGAATCGACTGCGGGGGAGTACCCATGGCCATCTCGGTCCAGTCCAACATGGCAACGCCTGCCATTGACGAATTCGGGTCCGAACATTTAAAACAGACCTATTTAAAGCCTGCCCTGAAAGGGGAAATGGTCGCTGCCATTGCCGTCACCGAACCCGATGCCGGATCGGATGTGGCCGCCATCAAAACAACGGCCATAAAACAGGGGAATCATTACCTGCTCAACGGATCCAAAACCTATATCACCAACGGACTCCAGGCCGATTTTCTCACCCTTCTGGCAAGAACCAGTGAAGATCCCGGCTACCACTGCTTCAGCCTCTTTGTGGTACCCACCAACCTGCCTGGGTTCCAGGTTTCCAAAAAACTGGATAAACTGGGCATGCGCAGCTCTGATACGGCAGAGCTGTATTTTGACAACATGAAAATCCCCGTTGAAAATCTCATCGGGGTCGAAGGGGAAGGCTTTATCCAGCAGATGCAGCAATTCCAGCACGAACGATTCAGCGCGTTGCCCCTCACCTACGTCAGTATCAAGGAAATGATTTTTGAAACCATTGAGTATTTAAAGGGCAGAATTGTCTTTGGCAAGCCCCTGATCAAAAAGCAGGTACTTCGCCACCGCCTGGCCCATTGGCTTGCCCAGGCGGAAAGTCTTCAACAGATGGCCTACCATATCGTGCGCATGAAAATGGAAGGCCAGGATGTCACAAGAGAGATCTCCATGGGCAAATTATTGGGCGGAAACCTGCTGAATGATGTCTCCGCAGGATGTCTTCAGATGCACGGTGGCATGGGATTCATGAATGAAATGAAAATTTCCCGACGGTTCCGGGATTCCCGCCTGATCTCCATTGGCGCCGGTGCCAGCGAGGTCATGAGCGAAATCATCACCAAAACCTATGGATTTTAATGGGCATAGACCCAATAAGGAGAGACCATGCTTTTTAAGTTTGATGGAAATTCACCCGTCATTGGCAAGGACAGCTACGTGAGTGAAACCGCCCAGGTAATCGGGAATGTGGTGATTGGCGACAACTGTTATGTAGGTCACGGGGCCATCCTGAGAGGAGATTACGGCCGCATCGAAATTGGGAACGGCACGGCCGTGGAAGAAGCGGTGGTAATTCATTCGCCGCCCATGGGTCTGCATCGCATCGGCAAAAGCGTGACCATAGGGCACGGGGCCATTCTCCACGGCAATGTCGTCGGAGATTTTTGTGTCATCGGCATGGGGGCTATCCTGAGTATTTTTTCCGAAACAGGAGAATGGACCATTGTGGGAGAAGGGTCCCTGGTCCGGGCCAACCAGAAAATTGCCCCCCAAGTGGTGGCAGTGGGAAATCCTATCCGGGTGGTCCGGGATGTCACGGACCAGGACCGGGAACTGTGGAATTATGGTAAAAAAGTTTATGTGGACCTGGCCTTAAAATATCTGGACCAGGGCATGACCCTTATTCAATAAATAGATTCACCAGGAAGGCCTAACATTAGGCTTTCCTGGTCAAGAGAAAAAAAGAATCGAAACCGAACTGACCCGCCGGGGACAATCTGTGTGCGCCCACGGGCAAAACTTTTGCCAACCCATAGGTCTTTCGGAAAACCCAATGGGTTGCACTATTTTCAACGGACCTGAATCTGTCAGTTAAACAGATCATCGTCAAAGCCGCATTGATTTAGAATTTTGATGCGGGTTGCCATCGTCACCCCAAAGCCTTTAAAAAAGATTTCATTGACATGCTACCACGCATGGTTGCATGATGATTTGGCTTTAATTTTTGTGAAACTTTAGTTGATATAGATGGACACTTTTGGGATGAATATGATTTTTCACAGGGAGATATATCATTATGGATGGCACAAGCTCACAGGACAGCCCGGTAGCTCCCAGAAAAAAAAAATCAAAAAAATCCTGCCTGTAATCATTATTTTTATCCCCCTGTTCATGGTTTTTTTATTTTCTTTTTCCGTCTTCTTTTATGGCACCCCTGAATTCCGTGTGGATAAAACCCAAAACGGATTAAAAATCGGAAAAATACACCACCCATTGAACCCGATTCAAACCGGAGAGTTGATTGTTCGCATTAATGGTCTGGATTATCACAAGATTCTGTCCCTTCTCGTTTCACCCGACCATTTTAAAAAAAAACAGGGAAAAATACGTATAAAGAAAGGAAACACATACATTGAATTTAAGCTTGAACTCAGGCAGGTTTCTCCATTCAGATTTTTTTTGGCTGCCTGGCCGCATCTGCTGCTGATATCCATTCTCATCCTGCTGGGCTTAAGTTCTTACCTGCACACGACAGGTGAACAACCCACCTTTTTGTTCCTGATGACCACCTCCTTTTTTGCTACCCTGTTCTCAGCTACCTTGCCGTCTTATTTCGGCATTCTTGATCCCTATACCATATCCTTGAGTTTCTTTGTCCTGACCCTTTTCAACTGGGTTGCATTTGGTGCCTGCCTTCATTTTGTGTTCAGTTTCCCGGCTGACCGGAATATCATTAAAAATAAAAAGTGGGTGACCGCGGTATTTTATTTGTCTGCACCGCTAATCAGTATAACCTGCGCATGGATACTGGCTGATAGTGCCGGAGATTTCTGGGGGTGGCTCCAGCGACTGAGAAACTTGGCATTGCCATTCCTTGCGGTGACTGCCTTTACGAAACATTTTATTGATTACCGCAAGGTCACATCCTCCCTTGAAAAGAGCCAGATAAAACTTATTATCAGTGCCTACTGGCTCTCTTTTGGTCCCTATATTTTTTTTTATGCCATCCCCAATATGTTGACCAATAATCCCTTAATACCTTTCAAGCTGGTCGTCCTTTCAAGCATAATCCTCCCGGGCGCATATTTTATCGCCCTGATTCGATACCGCCTTCTGGATGTAGACAAAATGATATCCCGGACCCTGTCTTATTTTCTGCTTATCGGTCTTTTGCTGGTCTCCTATTCCTATCTTTCAATTTTTCTGCAAAAAGCGTTCATGGGGCGGGCCTTCTTCTCAGAAGAGATATTTTTAATCTACATTATTCTTGTGGCAGTTTTATTTGAACCGGCGAATAAACTGATTTCATTTCCCCTGGACAAACTATTTCTTCCCAAAATCCTGTATCGATATGATATGCTGCCGGCACTGAGTCAAAGCATTGGAACATCCGTCAATCTTAAGGACCTACTAAAAATTTTCACTCAGACCATCCCAAAAAATTTCCATATAAACCATATTTTTATCTTTCTTTTTGAAGGAGACAAATTAAATGTTTATCCGGAAAATCCTGATTTCAATAAAAAATCTTTGGATCTTCGTCTTTTAAAAACCCAATTTTCTTCAAAAATCAATTTTCTCTTCTGCACCCCTTCACCCCATGATGATACCTTAAAAAAAGAATTGCTCCTCCTGCAATCACGGGGAATTGAACTGATTTTTGCATTAAGAAGCAGTACGGGGTTGTCAGGACTGCTCCTGCTTGGAAATAGGGAAGACAAAAAAACCTATACCAGAAGGGACATCGAATTCTTCACCACTATTTCAAACGAGGCCGGCCTGGCTTTGGAAAATGCGATCCGCTACGAAGCGCTCATTGAAAGCAAAAAACAAATAGAAAAAATGTTCAAAAAGGTGGTCCAGTCGGAAAAAATGGCAGCCCTGGGTGAAATGGCTACTATTCTTGCCCATGAGCTTAAAAACCCCCTGGGTATAATCCGAAGCTCTGCTCAATATTTATCAAAAAATGAAAAAGACACAAAAACCCGTGAAGAACTTCTCGAGTATATTATCGGGGAAGTGGACGGCCTGGAATCTGTTATTAATAATATGATGAAACTTGCCCGGTATAAGATTCCCGATCTCGCTGCCATTGATTTGTGCGCGAATTTATCGTCAATGATTGATCACTGGATACATTCCGGCAACCATAATAAAACTGTATCTATTCAACTTGCCTGCCCAGAAACCCTCCCTGAAATATTTGCTGATTTCAAGCAATTGCAGCAGGTCTTTTTAAACTGCATTTCCAATGCAGAAGATGTGATGCCCCAGGGTGGAAACATCTTCATTGCCGTAAATTATAAACCCGATGATACCATTGACATTCATATTTCCGATACAGGCCCCGGCATGCCCCAAAAAGACCTGGAGAATGCATTTAAAAAATTTTTTACCACCAAAGAAAAAGGACTGGGAATAGGACTGTCGGTCTGTAAACAGATTGTATTGGCCCACAGCGGACATATCACCATAGAAAACGGGGAACAAGGCGGTGTTAAACTGAGGATTAATCTGCCCCGGGAACCATTGACAACCGTCAAGCTTTCCAACAATTTTGAGCCCCACACAAAGGAATCAAATTTTGCCTGAAAAAATTTTAATTGTTGAAGATGAAGCCCGTATGCGAAGAGTGCTTCAGCTTGTTCTTGAAACCCAGGAGTATCTGGTGGAAACCGCCAGCGACGGTGAGGATGGTATTTTGAAGTGGAAAACCTTTCAACCGGATCTTGTCTTTACCGACCTAAAAATGCCAAAGGCCGATGGAATGGAACTGCTGAAATATGGAAATCTTAAACATCCTGGAACTCCCTTGATCATTCTCACCGCCTTCGGGACCATTCCAGCGGCTGTGGATGCGATGAGGCTGGGAGCCTTTGACTATATTACCAAACCCATAGACAATGACATCATCATCAAAAAAGCAAAAGCCGCCCTTTGCAAAAAAGTATCACGCCCCCCGTTACCGAAACCGGATCTGCCGTTTTTAATCGGGTCTTCCAACGCCATGATCCATCTTAAAAAAGAACTTGAACTCGTGGCAGCCACCAAGATATCTGTACTCATTACGGGCGATTCGGGTACGGGAAAGGAACTTGCGGCCAGGACTATTCAGGCACTGTCTCCCCGACGTAACAAACCGTTTATCCGCCTCAATTGTGCCGCTATTCCCGGGGAATTGATGGAATCCGAGCTGTTTGGCCATATCAAAGGGGCGTTTACCGGGGCTGTACAGGACAGGATCGGTGCATTGATCCAGGCAGAATCCGGCACCCTGTTTCTGGATGAGATCGGGGATCTGCCCTATAAACTGCAGGCAAAGCTTCTCCATGCGGTTGAAGATAAGGTTGTGACGCCCGTCGGATCGTCGGACCAGCTGAAAGTAGACGTAAAAATCATTTCTGCAACCAATCAAAATATTGAAAAAATGGTTACACAAAAAAAATTCAGACCAGACCTGTATTTTAGGCTGAATACCTATATGATTCATATGCCGCCGTTAACACAAAGGGCTGAAGATATTCCTGAACTCACCGATCACTTTTTAACGCTTTTCAGCAAAGAGGTTCATCAGGCAAAGCCGGTGTTACAAAAGGAATTACTATATGATTTTTCCCGATATCCTTGGCCGGGGAATGTAAGGGAACTAAAAAATGTTCTGGAATATCTGATGCTTGTGTCTGAAGGCCGAGAAATCACCCCTGCCATGGCTGTCGGGTTAATAAACAAGCCCCCCCCTGGCGCCCACCCGGAAAAATCATTGAATAAAAATCTGTTTGCCCATGAAATAGAAATGATTGAAGAGGCCCTGATCACCTGCGAGTGGAATATCTCAAAAGCTTCCCGCCGATTGGGGATTACACGGAATACGCTTCGCTACAGGATCGGAAAATATGACTTGAAGCCAAGCAATTCGCTGCAGGAATAAACGCTCCCTTGTCAAAAAACAATTTCCGGTGCATATGCACCGGACCCCGGTGGTGCATATGCACCGATTTTTAGTCACAATTGATGTCTTTTAAGCAGCGCCCATGATCTAACCTACTGATTTAGATCCATTTTAATTTTTTATATGTCCCAGGCACACTATTTGCGATCTTCATAGTAATGGCAATGAAACTTTAATAATGAGGGTTAAAAAAGTGATGAACTTCAAAACAAACCGAATCTGCCTGTTGTGTTTATTCTTCTTGATCTGTGCCCAAACCGGATTTGCAGAAACAGGTGACCAAAACGAATTCAGATTGATCAATGATACAAAGGTAAATTTTAATGATGTGTCAGGACCGGGACGTTCCGCTTCCTCCCTGACAGATGGGACGACCTATATCGAATCGCTCAATCTCTATTCCAGGGGGAATAAGGACGATTTTAAATACATTTTTAACCTGGGAGGCCGGACAACAAATGACAAACGGTATGACACGGCCGAATTTGCATTGACTTCCCTGAAGGGCCATTTTACCTATCAAGACCACCAGGTGACAGCAGGAGATGTCTTTGAATCCTATTCACAGTTCTCCCTGGATTCCGCACTCAAAGGCACCTCCTATAAATATTACAATGAGACGGACAATTTGCCCAATGTCTCGTTTGTCTACGGCGTGGCCTATCCCAGATGGGAAAATCTCTGGGACGGGTATGACCTTGTCGCCCTCAAAAGGCAGGTGTATGGTGCAAACATTACCCATGATTTCAATCCTGTTTTTACCGCCGGCTTCTCAGTGGTTCACAGTGACGATTCCAAGCCTGTAAACATAGATGATACCCTTTTTAATACCACGGTCTATGCCATCGATGCAAAATACAAGCCTATCCCCGGCCTGACCATCAATGCAGAAAGTGCGTTTTCAGACACCTCGGAAAATGATTCCAGCGGAACGCCTTCAGATGACTATACGGGTAACGCGCAAAAACTTGAGATCATAGGGGATGGTCACCCCAGCCGGGTGGTTTTAAAATATGAACGGATCAGTCCAAAATTTAAAACCCTCACAGGATCTGCCATTTCAAATCAGGAACGGGTCAATTCCAGCTGGAGATATAAATACACTAAAAATATTACCACGGATCTAAAATTTTTATGGCTCAAAAACTATATCGATAGCTCACCACAATCGACCCAGAACTGGCAGCCCTTTGCAAGCATTACAATAAGAAAACTTTTTGGCAGACGGTATGCAAGATCGAGTCTGTCCTATAAATTTGAAAAGAAAACCGGAAATGATCTTACCACTTTAAATCAATATCTCACCTTGACCCACAGCGACCGGTATGGAATTTTAGAAAATTCAACCAGCCTTGGTATTAACAGTTTTGATACAAACAATGCCACACGGGATCAAATGGATTATACAGCCAATACAACCTTTAACTCCCGGCATAAGCGAGGCGATTTTGTCATAAAACCCATGCTGTCAGCAGGTACTTTTTTTTATGAAAATCAGTTAATCAATGAAACCAACCAGGTGCTGCAGTATTCAGTCGGAGTGGGACTGGATATTCCCAAAAAAAAGATCTATTCAAAGTTCACCTTTGGCCAGAACAAATTACATTCCTATGGCCAGGACAATTCAGACAAATGGTTTGCACGGGCTAGCATATACTACAAACCGCAGTTTTCAAAATATTTAACACGAAGCACCTTCTCGCTGATAGGGGCTATAAATGATTACAGTTTTACAACAGCCACCCGGAATTTTGTTGAAAAAAGCCTTTCTTTTGGCATCAATTTTCCGCTCAGCATAAAATAATTTAAAAAAACAAGGAGCACCCATGAAAAAATTATCTGTCATATTGGTCATATTACTAAGTTTTATTGCCGGCCTGTCTGGGACCTGCCAGGCCAAATGGTGGATCTTCGGCAAAAGTGATGAAGGGGTTCGAATCCATTATATGTACTTAAACAAGGTTTCCTTTGACAGCTCGGTTGATCCTGACATCACCATTTTTAAAGGTAACCTGATCGACGGAAATCTGATCATCAAAGGCAAGGCAAGTGCTTCCAATGGACAAATCGGCTCTGTCCAGGTGACATTGGATAATAAAGAGACCTGGCAGAAAGCCAATTTATCCCGGAATGGATCTTTTCAGTTTGCATTTGCCCCTGAAATTAACAATCCCTATGAAATTTTTGTCAAGATCATTGATACCACAGGAAAAACCAATGATGTGGATGCCACCTACAAAAAACTAAAGGTCAGCGATACAGATGTTTCAGACCTGGTCAGAAAATCTTTGGATAAATTATTTGAAGCCTACCAGGAACAGGATCCATCTCGATTCATGCGGTATGTCAGTCCGAGTTTCGAAAGTGATGAGACCCTTCTGGACACGGCTGTCCGAAAAGATTTCAACACCTTTGATCATATCCAGATCCAATATCTGGTCAACACGATTGTTTCCGGCAGTGGGAGCCGTATATATGTCTCCTTGAACTACAACCGATCCGTGATTTCAACAAAATCAGGAGAGATGCTGTCTGACCATGGCGCCACTGAATTTGTCTTTACCATGGAAAATGATATTCCCAAGCTGGTCCGGATTAAAAACCCCTTGCTGTTTGGCCTCAGTGATGCCTCCAATGTTGCCACAGGCACCATAAACTCAGGGACAAATGATCCCATCCTGCTGGTAAACGAGTATGGTGATGTGCAGCAAAAACCGTTCCCAGAGGCCATTGAAATCATTGAGGGCGGAAATTCTTTTTCTAGCTTTTCAAGCAATACTACCTCAGGATCATTCACCCTGCTGATCAGCTGCTCTCCCCCTTGTACCACGGCAGATGGCTTTAATTTTACCAATGACACTAAAACAACATTGATCAATAACAGTGAGTTTTACAAGGAAATGCTCTCGTTATTTGGTAACAACGGTACGGTTCTAAAAAACTTAGGCAGCGTCAGCATTGACGGGATAACAGTTCCCGAGACCGGCTATCGCGATTCTGCGGCATTAAATTTCGGGGAGGCAATTGCGGTTAAATTACCCAATGCCACCTATGGCGTCTTAAAAGTAACCAGTCTGGTTGATCTGGGCATGGACAGTTTCAGCGTGTCGTTTAATTACAAATATGATTCCAGTGGCTCACGTACATTCAATTGATGGTCAGCTAGGTTTAAAACTATGAAACGATTCACAGCTTCACTATTCATAACAGCGATAGTTCTTCAAAACGCCCTTACAGCTTTTGCAGGCTCCTTGCTGACAAATTCTTCAGAATTTACCAAAGTGGCGACTTACGGCATGAACTTTGCCACATATACAGCAGAGAAAAAAAACGGTAAAGAAGCGGCAGAAAAACTTTTAGGGTATGATGTGCTCTGGGATGTCATGGGAAAGGGTGAAGAGTTTCTTATAAATGGTGATCCTGATGCTTTTCCAAAGTTTAAAGATGATGTTCTAAAAGTAAAACTGGTCCTGGATAAAGTGGCTGAGATTGCAAGTAAACTTGGCAGCGGTGAATATGATGACGCCGCTATCGCCGGCGTTGATACAGCAATCGGATTGATTAATCATCCGGTTGTCAATGCCTTGTGGGAAGCTGTAAAATTAACCTATGAATCCCACAAACTGGTTCAAAGCTCAAAAGCAGCCCTTGATATTGAAACCCTGTATGGAATCGTAAATAAAGATAGACGTCTTGTGGGTACAAATAATGGTGACGCACCGGATCTCATCCCGGTGAATTCAGAGACGACAACCTATTTTTTCAATAAATATCTGATTGTAAATGCGTCAACCAGAGCCCTGGTTAAAACATATGTTAAAAATAAACTGGGAGAAGATTTCCCGGAAATCTCGACCAGTTCAAAAATATGGGCCGCTGTAACGTTTACCTCTGATGCAGAAAAAGCCGAACATGAACTTCAAGAACTCAAAGAATTTGAAAATAATTCAAGGCGGTGGATAAAAGAACTTATAGAAGATTTAAACAAACAGGTTCGACTTCAATGGGCCCAAACAAGAGCCTATCAGAAAAGAGAGCAATTCAAAGTTTTTTATGCCAAAATTGGAAAGACCTTCAAAAACTTAGATGCTGCAATGGCTTATTTTGCCAATATGAACCGGATTAAAAAAGAAAAAGATAAATTTCCCGAATACCTTACAAAATTCAAAACCCAAACAACAAAGCTGACAACGAACTATCAACAATTAAAACCAGCACAAATCAAAGGAAAACTGTCAATAAGAAAACAATTATTTAGTATTGCTGAGCAGTGTCATAAATATTCAGTGCGATCGCTTATAATAAACGACTTTACCATGCAGGATAATTTTGAAAAGCTACAGACTATGTGTTTAACCTTTATCAACGAAATTGACAAAGAAACAAGATCCTCAGAAGATGAGATGATATCAGAGCTATCGGCTCCGGAAACTAAAATTTACGGTTGGCGTAAATCTTACGATGTAGATCCCAAGAGAGTACAATATGAACAATTCATGCTGTCCTATTTTAGTAATGTAATTCCTGAGTACAGGGGAGCGCTTGCCGGAATTCCCAAGGCGCCTTTTAACGAGATTAAAACTGCTCTTTCCGATAATGATATTCAGGAGGCAACACGAATATTAGATAAATGGCAGGCTCAAACAAATAACTTCTTTAATCAAGCCGGTATGGCAGCTCAAAAAGAGCTTTTCGCCGCAGAAACAATTAAACCTTCCCCTGATTCGGCCAAGCGTATTGTACCGAAAAACACCAGCTGGGACTATAGGGGCTATGAAGGAACACTTGTATATGCGCGGGACAAATACTGGAAAAAAGCAAGGGACAAAACAAATGCCTCTTTAGGTGCAGTGGCGAGCGTAAGAAATCTGAAATACTCAGATGATCTGACGACTGCAAATGCGATGTTGGATATTTACAGCCACAAAAAAGCTCAAGTGGGGGCCACCGTTGAAGGAAATATCAGTCAACTTCGTAGGATACAAGAAAGCGCATGGAAGATTTATATTCACAGCTACCTAAAAAACTATAATAAATATTTGACAGAGAATACATACATCGCCATTGGCAAGATCTATGAACCTTCAAGAATAGGCCTTCAAAGTGTTGGCTATTTAATCAGAGGCAAAAAAAATGTAATTCAAACGCCATTGTACCAACTTGAAAAACGGATAAACGCCCTTAATGTCGTGGATGCCCAGGTATATGCCGCGCAGGAAGTTAAAAAAACATGGGCAGAGTTCCCACGACTGGAAGCCCAGACCATTGAATTGTATAATGATTTTGGGTATCAAAAACTGGATTACAACGCGGAACTTAATTCCGTAAAAAAACAATTAAACGGCATCCGTCCGGAATCTATTAAAAGCGCTGCAAACAGCTTTATTCAACTTGCCCAGACCAATATAAACAATAGAAGCAAAGATATTGAATATCTTGAACTCATGGAAAGACAATGGAACGCCTGGTTTGAAAAACAAAAGCAGGAAGAAACAATTTATCTTGATAACAGATCAGGAACCTATGTTTTTGGCTTCAAAAAAGACCATGATACAGGTTATGCAATAGTAAACGAGCCTTTTTCTCATTTTGCGACACAAAAAGATTTCAGCACAAATCAAAAACTGGTTAGAGCCAAAACAGATCTCGAGAATCTTAGAGTTTATACACTCATAAATACTTCTATGCCAAATTTAAAACAATTTTTAGACGCTCAATTTAACGGTGCAAATTATACTATTGCCAAAGAGGAAAATTTTATTATAGGCAGTACGCCGGTTTGGGAAAGCGATATTAAAAACACTGAAAAACTTCTCGCAGGAATGTCGGCTGAAGATCTTGACTTTACAAAAAAATTAAAAGAAATTGCACTATTGTTTCCCAGTATATTGTCTTTCCCTGAAAAAACTGAGTCGGACAAAAAGAAAAGTAACTATGAACTTGAGTGGCAAAATACAATGGGGGTCTGGAAGAAATTGTATACAGATGATTTTAAAGATTTTGAACTGGGTCAAAGATTTATAAAACTTAGAAAAAAAATCCAAGAGATCAGGCTTAAGAAAAGCCATCTGTTCCAAAAAGAAAGAAGCGATAAATTCCAGGCCGAAGAATCAAAAAAACGCCTTGCCGAATACAAAAAAGAATTTGAAACAATTAAATCAGAGGTTAATAGCGTATATCATTCAACAGAAATCAAAAAACAAACAATTGATACCCTTTATCAAAAATACTGGGATTTAAGAACAAAATATTTTAATGATAAAATAGCCGAAGATTCGGGGTTCAGCTCTTCTCTGAAATCATATGACACGAATTTTGCAGATCTATTTAGAAAATATGAAGGAATAGAAGAAGAAATTATACAAAAAATTAAAACTTTATATGCGGATTTTAAAGCAGCCTATGAACAGATGGATGAATACCAATTGGTTGATTTCCTTTCCCAAAATTGGGATTCAGGTGATGAGACCACGTTGACAGATTTAGAAGATAATTTTAGAAATATGTTTTCAGTATATGATTCTATTGAATATTCTATTTCAAATTTAAATGTGAGCAAGAAATCTAAAGATGTATTTGTTGCTAGCTATGAAGTCACCATATCAGGCCAAAATTTTGATATGGACATCACCCGGATTGAAAAATCTTCTGTATCTGAAGAAATCATATTTGAAAATGATATCCCTAAAATTAATAGAACATTAAGTGGAAGATTTTGGTACAGGCAATGATTTTAAATCAATGCGCATTCTGAACTCATAAAAGAGAGCTTATAAAATTTTCACACAGCGAAAATTTCCACGGCATGATATCGAGATCCCCGTGTCGATCAAATGCAAAAATGCCGCAACCCATCAGAGGTCCTGGCACATTGGGGTGACGAAAAGCATCAGTGTTGAGGGGGTAACCATTGAGGCTGATTCCCTGCCCGAAGTGGAAATTTACGCTATCGTGGAAATGCTGTGTTTTCCAAAACAGGGGTTCCTTTTTTCCTCTATCCCCGAACCTGAACCGGTTAAATTGGCCGGACGTGTGATCTGGCAGGACAAGAACAAAAAGAGAATCGGCCTGGAAATTTTAACGACAGAATAACCTTCGTACCCAGTCTTATTTTGGGGCAAACACATCAGGAAAAACGAATCTGGATGCAGATCACACCCTCCCCCTTTATTTTCCATGGCAATGATACCGGCCCCTTGAGATCAAACAAATGGCCCGGGGGTAGCAAAACAATTTCGCCATCAGGACCCTCCATAAGGGTTTCATGGTAGGGGGCATATACCAGCAAATGCCGGGCATCAACAGCCAGTTCGTTTTCTCCAAAGGAGTTGAATACCGTCACCTTTGCCGTGCAATGGCCCTGTTTTGTCATGATATTAAAATCTTCAACAGGCCCGTCCTTTAAAAAAGCACGGGTTTTCCAATCTCCGGAAAATCCTACCAAATCAAATGCCCGGCATAAATGACAGCCTTCGCTCTCCTGGTGAAAAAGATCCATGCCCTTGCCTGCCAACAGGACCAATATCCGATCATATCCTGAAAAATCGGAAAAGGGTCCATTGCAGGTGACCTGGGCCCGACTAATTCTCCAGAGGAATCCTTCACCCACGTCTCCATGGCAGACCCGAAGTTCACGGGTGGTCCCCTGGCCGTTTTTCCAGGAAATGTCCTTAAAATTTTCTGGCGGGATAATTTGATATTCCAGAGCCATTGACGTGTCCTTTAAACTTAAACGGTTTCCAGTATTTCAAGCACCCTGGCGCACATTTGCCTGGAGCGCGTTTCAATGGCCGTGGCTTCGGCCATGGTTTCATCCCGAAAAACCGGGTCTTGAATATCTTTCATGTTGATAAGGACATTTTGAAATGCCCCCCAGATACCGGTTTCAAGGGCTTTTGCCCCCACCTGGACATCTGATTTGGATGCAGGGTTCTCATATTTGGCCACCTCGCACAGGGCCTCCCATGCCCTGTCCCCCAGACGCATGGTGGTCAGAGGGATCTGGATAGCTGCCTTAAGGCCGGCCTGCATTTTCGCCGTTCGCACCTGCTTTTCTGCCTCGGTGCCCTCTGGCAGTCTCAGGCCCTCCATGTATTCGTTAAAGGCAGAGGTGTCCGCATCAATCATGGGGATCAGCTCTCGGGTCAATTCATGAAGAACCGGGATGCTTTTCTGCATATGGGATTCCACAGCTTCAAATTTTCTCACGCCCTGGGTGAGCTTGGCCACCATGGACCCAAGTCCTACTCCCATGGCTGCCATAGCAGCAGAGGCAGACCCGCCTCCGGGAGCGGATGTGCGGGCGGCGATCTCCTGGATAAACCCCCGCAGGCTCATGGATGCCAGGGGTTCTTCCGGCGGTTCCGCCACGATATATTCGATGATTTTGTCCTTGGGGATAAAAGGTGCCACGGAATTGAGTCCCATGCGCTCGATTGCCAGCCGCACCTTCTGCTCTTCTTCGTAGATAAAAAGCCCTTCTTTTTCAATATAATAATCAGCCGCCATGACAAGGGATTCCAGGGGGACGATGCCCACGATCTCAGAACCTGCCACGGCAATATTGAGTTTGGCCGCTTCCACTTTGACCTCTTCAAAAAGCCGATGAATGGGGGTCACGTTATAATTATTGAGATTAACCGATACCTGGGCCATGTTATATTCATCCACAAACCAGCCCATTCCCTTAACATCTTTGAGTCTTCCGGGCTCGTCCTCCCCCCGGCCCGCTTCCCTCAGGTTCAGGGCAATGCGGTGGGCCTGGTTGGCTGTTCCCAGGATATTCACATTATAGGCAATGAGAAACATCCTTGCCCCCGTAGCGGTTGCGCCCCAGGAAGGTACAAACCTGGCCGGGCCGAAATCTGGCTTCCAACGGGGATCCTTTAACCTATTTTCCAGTCCCTCGTACTCCCCTTTGCGGACATCGGGAAGCTTGCGCCGGAATTCCTGTTTTGCTGCTTCCTCATAGAGGAAAAAGGGAACTTCAAGTTCTTCTGCAGCCCGTCTGGCAAATTCCTTGGCAACCTGGACACACTCTTCCATGGTCACATTGGCCACCGGGATAAAGGGACAGACATCCATGGCACCAAAACGGGGATGTTCCCCATGGTGACGGGCCATATCTATCTTTTCTTTTGCCACCCTTGCACCTGCAAGCGCCCCTTCAATAATGGTTTTCTCATCCCCCACAAAGGTATAAACTGTTCGGTGGGTGGATTTGCCCGGGTCCACATCCAATAGGGTACACCCGTCGGTATCACGGATGGCATCTGCAATGGCATTAATGATTGCCTCATCCCGCCCTTCGGAAAAATTGGGCACACACTCGATTATTTTTTTCATTTTTTTTATTCCAATATTTCAATTCACACTATTCATGGTTACAAAAAATAGTTGTTTTATTTCTCTTTTGAAAAAACGATCTTCCCTTTCTTGATGACCGTTTCCACGGTATTGACCCCCACATGGTAGGGAATAAACCGGTAGGAAGGGAATTCAAGAATAACCAGATCTCCCAGCTTTCCCTGGTCAATACTCCCAATACTTTGGGCCCGGTTGACGGCCGCAGCCCCGTTGATGGTCAGCGCTGTTATGGCTTCTTCAGGACTCAGGTTCATGTACAAGGTTGCCAGGGCAAAAACCAGGGGAATGGACTCTGAAAAACAGGAGCCCGGGTTAAAATCCGTTGCCAGGGCAACCGCGCACCCCTGGTCAATCATAAATCGTCCCCTGGCATAGGACTCTTTTAAACTAAATGCCGTGCCCGGCAAAAGGGTTGCCACAACCCCTTTTTCTGCCATATTCTTTATGCCCAGGTCAGATGCCTGTAGAAGATGATCGGCTGAAACAGCCCCCACTTCGGCAGCAAGCTCTGCACCGCCTAACTGCACGATTTCGTCTGCATGGATCTTGGCACCCAGCCCCAGTTCTTTTGCCCGTAAAAGCAATCGTCTCGACTGCTCCAGGGAAAAAACATTTTTCTCACAAAAAACATCACAGAATTCCGCCAGCTTTTTTTCAACCACTTCAGGCAGCATATCAATGATGTGATCAATGAAGTCGTCCTCTTTTCCCTTGAATTGGGGAGGGGTTGCATGGGCACCCAGAAAGGTGGATACGATATCCATGGGATGTTTTTTTTCCAGCTCTTTCATCACCTCCAGCTGTTTTATCTCCGTATCACGCTCCAGGCCGTAACCGCTCTTGCCCTCAACGGTTGTCACCCCAAAGGCCAGCATGGAATCCAGTCGCTTTAACCCTGAGTCCACAAGGGATAATTTTGAAGCATCCCTCGTGGCATTGACCGAATTTGCAATGCCACCGCCCCGGTTCATGATATCCATGTAACTGTCACCGCGCAGCCGCCAGGCAAACTCATCCGGCCGGTACCCCCCAAAGACAAAATGGGTGTGGGAATCCACAAACCCGGGCAAAACCGCCTTGTTTTTGGCGTCAATCACTTCAAACCCTTCGGTATTGAAATCCTTGAGAATTTCGCTGGATTTACCCACGTCCTGGATGATACCGTCCTGGATGATCACGGCACCCTCTTCGATGATGCCAAGATCTGACATCTTCTTTCCCTGCTTTGCCTTAAATCCGCTGCAGGTAACCACCTGGGAAGCATTTTTTATAATTAGATTTCCACTCATTTTATTTCTCCCGGCATTTTTTATTTTTTTAATTTTTCATCCACCAGCGCCTGGATCATGGTCTCATCGGTAAGGTAGGGGATGGTAATATGGGCTTCCCCTTTGCACATCTCATTGAACTCCACACAGGTTTCCATGGAATTTTCGTTCCGTGCCCAGGAACGTCTTGCGACACCGCCCATTACATCCCAGAGAATGGCCCGTCTTATGATATCGTCTATGCGTGAGCTTCCGTCAAGGACCAGACCGAACCCGCCGTTGATAGCCTTGCCAATGCCGACACCGCCGCCATTGTGAAGGGCCACAAGACTCATACCCCTGGCACAGTTTCCGGCAAAGCACTGAACCGCCATGTCCGCCATGATATTACTGCCGTCCTTGATGTTTGCCGTTTCCCTGAAGGGGGAGTCTGTTCCACCGGTATCGTGGTGATCCCGGCCCAGCATCACGGGACCTATCTCGCCTTTTCGCACCAAATCGTTGAATTTAAGGGCAATGTTCACCCGGCCCATGGCATCCTGGTACAAAATTCTTGCCTGGGTTCCCACAACAAGCTTATTCTTATGGGCATCCCTGATCCAATTATAATTGTCCCGGTCCTGGGGTCTTCTGTCCGGATCGATACAGTCCATGGCAGCCTTATCCGTCTTCAGCAGATCTTCTTGCTTGCCGCTGAGACATACCCATCTAAAGGGGCCGTACCCATAATCAAACATCAAGGGCCCCATGATATCTTCAACATAGGAGGGAAAGATAAAACCGTCCAGGGTATTTTCCCCGTTTTTACATATTTCACTCACCCCTGCATCAAAGACAGAGCGCATGAATGCATTGCCGTAATCAAAAAAGTAAGTCCCTTTGTCCACAAGGGTTTTGATAAGTTTATAGTGATGAACAAGGGTGGCGTCCACCAATTCAATAAATTTTTCAGGATCATCCGTAAGCATGGCGGTCCGCTGTTCAAAGGTCAGGCCCTGGGGACAATATCCACCGCCATGGGCCACATGGCACGATGTCTGATCCGATAACAGCTCAATATGAATATCATTGTTTACGGCATATTCCAGCAGATCCACCACGTTTCCGTGGAAGGCAATGGCAAGGGCTTTTTTTTCATCCATTGCCTTTTTTGCTGCGGCAAATGTTTCACCCGGGTCCTTTGTAACCATGCTGACCCAGCCCTGGTCATACCGGGTATTAATTCTGGATTCGTCCACTTCTGCGATAATGCCAACCCCATTGGCAATCTCGATGGCCTTTCCCTGGGCACCGCTCATGCCGCCAAGGCCTGATGTGACAAACAGTTTTCCGGTAAGATCTCCATCTTCAGGAACCCCCAGCTCAAGCCTGGCTGCATTTAAAAGCGTACCATAGGTGCCATGTACAATCCCCTGGGGACCGATATACATCCATCCACCGGCTGTCATCTGTCCATAATTGGCAACCCCCAGGGACATGGCCCGTTCCCAGTTTTCCTGGTCATCAAAAAGCCCGACCATCAGCGCGTTGGTAATAATGGTCCGGGGAGATATGGGAGAAGATTTAAAAAGGCCCAGGGGGTGTCCGGATTCTACCACAAGGGTCTGGTCCTGGGTGAGGTTTTCAAGATATTTTTTAATGAGAAGATATTGCATCCAGTTCTGGCATACCTGGCCAGTTTCACCATAGGTCACCATTTCATAGGGATACAGCCCGATTTCAAAGTCCAGGTTGTTTTCTATCATCACCTGGAAGGCTTTGCCTTCAACACAGTTTCCCTGGTATTGGTCAATCGGCTTGCCAAAAATACGGCCCACAGGTCTGAATCGATACCCATAGATCCTGCCATAGGTTAAAAGTTCGTCGAGAAACTCAGGCGCCATTTTTTCGTGCCAGGCTTCGGGCAGGTAACGCAAGGCATTTTTAAGGGCCAGCTGGACTTCACCTTTGTTAAGGGTCATGGGCCGTTTTGGCGCTCTTCTGATCCCTTCTTCAAAATCCGGCATGGGGGGAAACTGTGTAAAAATATCATCCATTTTAACGGTCATTGCATTTGAAATATCAATATTTTTCATCCTGTTTATTTCTCCTTATCTTTTATATGATTTGGGCATATGATTTGGGTATGAAATTTAAGAAACCAGTATTCGGGATAGCCGCATACAGGTATTTTTCCCGGACCCGTTTTTCTTAATTTCCATGAGTTTAAATTTATTTTTCTGAAACCTTTTTAAAAGGCCAGAATTATTAATGTCTATTTTGGAATTGATGCAAGTCACCCTTCTTTTTTCCAGTTCATGGACCATCTTGCCCAATAACACCTGGACGATATTGTCAGAACCCCGGATTTTATCAACCATCAGTGTTAATTCCGACCGGGTTAGTTCAGACCGGCTTAATTCCGACAGGAATGATTCCGAATCATGATTTTCAGGGTCCTTTCCCGGATTCATGTTTGCAACGCAGGCGCCGATCATAACTCCCTTATGGACCGCCAAAAAAACAACGGTATCCTGGTTTTCAAGAACCGCCTGTCGGGTATGATTGATCCAGTTGATATTTTCAGGCATTGCCTCTGGATTTTCTGAAATCCAGCCCAAAACCAGCGCCATAAAAGATTCATGAAACTCATCTGTGTATTCAATGATCTCAATTTTTTCTAAAAACTGATTCAAGCTCAGCTTCTTTTGAACCAGGCCGACCAGGTTGATGCCTGCCATCCCCTCTTCCAGGTCATCCAAAAGCCCAAGAATTTTAGGCCCATCAGGATCGACCCGATCCATATCCACCATACTTTCCTGGAGTGCATTCCATATCGGCTTGATTTGGGCCAGTTTTCCCCTTCCCTGGGCCGTGAGAGTCACGGTTTTAATACGTTTATCTTCACAGACCTTCGATATCTGAACAAGCCCCTTTTTCTTCAGGGATGTCACCATCTGACTGGCACCTGAATGGGTAATTTCTAACTGCCTGGCAATGTATGAAATTGTTACTTCATGTTGGCTGTCAAGCAGATAAAAAACCGGGAACCAGGAGATTTCAAAACTGATATTTTCTGCTTTATAAATCTCTGAAAGATCTGTAAAAAATTTATCACTCAATCTTTTTAACCGGGTGCCGAGAAACAAGGCCCCTGTTTTTTTATAAACAGACACATTAACCCTTTAGTTAATTAATTATATAAGTACTTACATAATAACCTATAAAACCAAAACCTATTTTAGTCAAGTTGTTTTTAAGTTTTGAAAAAAATCAAACTAAGCGCCTGATTTTAAGAACTTTTCATTCAAGATAATGCATAAGTCGATATAGGCAAGGTGAGACGACTGTTGATTGATCCATTTTCAAAAGGCTTTAAGTTATTTAGAAATATCCCTGTCGCAGATATCCAGACAGGACTGTTATTCTCCAAATAAGTGAGCTGTTGTACCTTCGGGTCAAAGGATTTGAGGATACCATATTGGGTGGTCTAAAAATCATAAAAAAAGCGAACAGTTACAGATAGTCCACAGGATTTCCCCCTCTTAAAAATCAAGTTTAATATCCAGCCTTGGACGTCCATAAACTCTGATAATATTTTACCAAATTCAAATTTTCAACTCTATATATTGGTACTTTATAAAAAACAATGCGGAAGAATGTTTTATAGTACTATTTCTGGCTTATATAGATTAATCTGAATTGAGAACAACGTGGAAGGTTATAAAGAAAAAAGGCAGAGCCATTACTGACCTTGCCTTTAATGTTGATTCAAATGTTCTTACTATTGTTTTCTTCTGGCTACTCCTGCAAGTCCTAAAAGGCCAATGCCAAAGAACATCATTGTGGCAGGTTCGGGTACAGGAGCAAAGACACGCTCAAGTTCTTCTGCTGTGAGAAACCGATCATAAATAAAGATATCATCAACAAGAGCATCTACGCCATGCCCGCCAAAATTTTGTCATCCGCCAAGTGAAAATAGGGGCCAGCCAGATCCCGGTAGAGCAACTATTCTACTGGCCACCCACCGCACCATCGCGTCGCTGGTCTGCGCCGCCGACAAGCATTGCCTTATTATGTTTAGGCCTTTTCCCGTGACATTTTCCGGGCTTTTCACAATCGGATTGATCCTCACATATCCTTCCAAATTCTTCACTGAACAAAAACAAATCTACTTCATCCGCATCACCATCATTATCCAAATCAGCTGTGCAATTGCAATTTTGATCACCAAAATTTTGTAAAAATAGAT
Source organism: Desulfoconvexum algidum (assembly GCF_055382125.1). Lineage (NCBI taxonomy): Bacteria > Pseudomonadati > Thermodesulfobacteriota > Desulfobacteria > Desulfobacterales > Desulfobacteraceae > Desulfoconvexum > Desulfoconvexum algidum. The sequence continues at coordinate 5,676,283 of NZ_AP042394.1, forward strand.
TAAGATCAAATCCATCAACGTCATTATCACTGTCAAAATCAGCGAAACACATAGGAATTTCAGTATTATCGACAACTTGAATGTTCGATAGTCCGCTGGTCTTGGTCCCGATACTCACACCGCTGTGCCCGAATTCATCTCGCAACTCTAGGGCCAGGGCATCGGCATCGTAATCGAGGGTAATCCCCGGGGTCGGTGTCTCGAGCTCCGTATTCGAGTTGCGGTTCATGTAATGGGGCATATTGATCGCTTCCTGAGGATCAAGGCCGAAGTTCAGTACATTCATGATCGACTGTGCGGTGTACATGATGATACGGGAACCACCTGGTGAACCCGTCAACAATGCTATGTCTCCGTCACCATCAAGAACGATGGTCGGCGACATTGAACTGCGGGGTCTTTTATTTGGTTGGACACGGTTGGCAATAGGAACCCCGGCGTCATCTTCGGATTCAAACGAAAAGTCCGTAAGCTCGTTATTGAGCATAAATCCTCGTATCATAACACCGTTGCCAAAAGAACTTTCGACCGACGAAGTCATGGAAAGGGCGTTTCCGTATCTGTCTATTATAGACACGTGAGTTGTTCCACTCAGTTTGGCGCTGGGATCTGGGGCGTAGGGATCGAAATTCCCCGGGGGAACTCCGGCATCGGCAGTACCCATGTCCTTTTTGGTAATAAGTGCTGCACGGGATTCGAGATAGTCCTCATCTAACATACCTTCCACCGGGACGGTGATAAAATCAGTATCAGCGACATATTTATTTCGATCCGCAAAAGCGAGTCGACCGGCTTGTGTGAACAAGTGTACAGTGTTTACATCAAGCGGTGAAGATCCCATGAGTTCAGGACGGTATTTCATTATTCCAAGTATCTGCCCAACTGCCAGCCCACCAGAAGATGGAGGGCCCATGCCGCAAACATTATACCCCAGATATTCGACACAAACGGGTTTACGTTCGACTACCTCATAATTTGCCAAGTCGTCGACTGTCATGTCTCCGGGAAAACTCAAGTCACCCTGAACTGCATCGGCGATATCCTTGGCAATTGGCCCGTAGTAGAAAGCGTCTGCACCTTTTTGGGCAAGTGCTTTAAGTGTGTCAGCATATGCTTTGTTTTTCATCAATGTCCCGGCTGGTTTAGCTGTACATTCATCGGTATCGACAAAATATTCGAACGTTGTGGGATCTCTGAAAAAAAACCTTTCTCCATCTTCACAGGAAGAATTATGCGCCAGCAGGCCAGCTACCTGTGAACTAGTACGCTCCGTTAATTCAAATCCCTTCTGTGCCAGCGTCTTTGCGGGTACGAAGAGTCTTGACCAAGGCAACTTTCCATATCGGTCATGCATGTATTCCATCATTCTCGGCGTACCGGGCACCCCTACAGACAACCCAGTTTGCCAAGCTTCAGTCCAACCGAAGTCACTAAATCGATCTTTTTCAGCCGCTGAGGGTGCTTTTTCCCTGGCATCAATGGTGGTTGTTTTGCCGGTTTTGGCATCATAGTACACAACAAAGGAGCCACCACCAAGCCCACTGGACTGTGGTTCAACCAACCCAAGAACTGTTTGTACGGCTATCATAGCATCAGTGGCTGTTCCTCCAATCTTAAGAATTTTCTCACCGGCTTCGGTTGCCAGCGGGTTCGCGGTCACTACCATCTCTCGCTTAGTGGTGACCGCGGTAGGTAAGTCCGAATCGTCCTGTGCCCAGCCAATTGTTACGGCTAAGCAGATTGCTACAAATGCAATTACTAAAGATCTGATACTCATGAATTGTCCTCCTTTCGGGTTAAGGGATGTCGGTGCAACAAAGTTGCTATGTGGTTGGAACAATGGAGCACAAACACGCAAACGTACAGTGGGGAGGAGCAGATTTTGGTAAATGAATTGAGAATAAGGCAAAGTCAAGTACTGCGAAATAAGTGCTATTTAATATGAATAGGATAGAATTGGTATTAAGTCAAGTACAACAATCAAATCATTGAAGCCTATCTTAGTCAATGTTGAAAAAGTGTATTAGTATCTGAATTTATAACATATAATTAAAATAATTTAGATCGAACCCTTACTTCACTTTGTAAATAAATGGAGGAGTTTTTCAAAAAACTGTGTCATGGGTTGGGTTCCAGGATCTGGACGGCTATGACTATAACGTGAAGGACTCTCTTTTTTAAGATTTTCCCACAATACCACATATAGTATAGACAAAACTTTCTGCCTTTGATGTGAGATTCATATATGGGAAACCCCATGACCATATGAATCAAGGCTCCGTTAAATTTAATTGGAGAGTAACCGGATTTTTGTCCAGGCCCCGGAAATTATTTTCCAAGAATCTGCCAAAATGTGATTTATATAGAGTAGAATGCCAAAGGATAGCTTATGACAAAGCTTAAAGTTTATAAAGTTGAATCAAAACTCTAACCGTAAAGGGAATATCCGGTGCGTGTTAAGCCGTTGACCTGCTTGAGAATTATTGCTAAGAGAATCAGTTCAAATTATTGGAAAAATGTGATATTTGAATAACTCATGGGGGCTTTATGAAACAGGTAAAATTATTTTTATTGGTAGCTCTTGGAATGTGGTTGTCCTTTACAGGGACTGGTCTGGCCGGAGATTGGATTAAGCCCGGTGAAGAAAAGTTTAGGTTTGATGCAGGGGCTTTTTTAGCAGCCTTTGATACCACCCTACGGATAGACAGTAAAACATTTGGGCAAGGAACAGATATCAATCTTGAAGATGATCTCGATTACGATGATTCGACCATCACCTACCTTTTTGGCGGATATTGGCGGTTTACAAAGCATCATCGCCTGTATGCCAGTTATTTCGTGTTCGACAGGGATTCATCGGCCCAATTAAACAAAGAAATCGAAGTTGGGGATGAGGTTTTCCCCGTGGGCGCTGGCATATCGTCCGAGTTTAATCTTAAAATCATACCGATTGCCTATGGTTATTCTTTTATTAACAATGAAAAACATGAGTTGACCGTTATTTTAGGGCTTCACTGGTACAAAGCGGAGTTCAAAATAGCTGGCTACGACCATGCAGGGGCAGAGCCAGCGGAAGCAGATGCTTCCGTTGATGCTAATTTGCCCCTGCCCGCCATTGGATTTGCCTATGAATATCGGTTTACCGAACGTTGGACTGCCGGTGCCATGGCACAAGCTTTTTACTTGAAAGGATCCAGCAGTTCATTGGATTTTTCCGGCAGTTTATTGAATTTAGGGGTAAAGACCGAGTACTGGCTATTTAAGAATATAGGTATCGGAGCAGCAGTGAACTATTTTGATTTAGATGCTGATGTGGAAGATGATGATTGGAAGGGGGCATTGGATTATGAGTATTTTGGCCCCCAGATATATGTGACCTTTCGATTCTGAAAAACTTAATTTCTAATTTTATTCGTCTGGTTTGTCTGCCATCACACCTGGGTATCCTGTGGGGTGAGGTCTTCACTGACTGATAGTTTAAGGAGATGGGCGCGTCATCGACCAGTTTCACTTTTTTTAAATATTTCCAGAATACCACATCCTTGTATAAACAAGATTTTCAGTCTTTCATGTGAGATTCATCTGGGAAAATGGCATAATCAAATTGATCAAGACTCCATTACGTTTTAATTGGAGATTCACTTTATCCTCATCGGGAATGTAATGTTTCCCGCATACATGCATATTGGAGCTTCAGAGAAGATCGCTTCTTCTTTCACTGGAAAATTGGAACGCTCGGTAAGTCCCTGCCCACGACTGCCAGGTTGCTGACCTCGAGGGCGCTTGGGTTTTGGGTCTTTTCTCTTTTCTTCCCAAAGATACGATGCCCCAAATCACGAACTTGCCCTTCTTGTTCCTTGATTGTTTACTGGGGTATCTTTTCATGGATAATAGCGATTGGTATGCATAACCTGCCAATAGCCGGCATTATTTTAAACCTTAATCACCGAGGATCAAGCCTTCCTGATGAAGACCGGCCCCATGCTTCAACAGCAAAGAATAAATCAACAGGGCCTTTTCATCATCTTATTTTTCCTGATTTGCCATCAATACCGGGGACTCCTTTTCATCTTCTTGATCTTCTTTTGAAATGAACAAGCCCTTTAAGTCTTCAAGTATCATATAAAGACAGGGCACCATAATCAGCGTGATAAAGGTGGCAAATAAAATGCCGAATCCCAGGGAAATGGCCATGGGAATCAAAAATCTCGCCTGACGGGAGGTTTCCATGATAATCGGGGCAAGCCCGCCGCAGGTCGTTAATGTGGTCAGCAAAATAGGTCTAAACCGCTGGATCCCGGCCGAATGAACTGCATATAAAACAGGAACTCCCTGACGATAACGGCGGTTGGCAAAATCAATTAAGACCAATGAATCGTTCACCACAACCCCGGACATGGCCACCAGACCGAACAGACTCATGACAGACAGGGAGTAGCCCATGATCACATGGCCCACAATGGCACCGATCATTCCAAAGGGAATGCAAAACATGATAATAAGCGGCTGCAGATAGCTTTTGAATGGGATGGCCAGAAGAGCAAAAATGATGAGCATGGCCATTCCAAGCCCCTTTAAAAGAGCAGTGACACTTTCCTTTATATCTGCCTGGCGCCCCTTGAAATCATAGGACAGGCCGGGATATTTACCCAACAGATCCGGCAGGATGGTCAGTTTCATATCCTTTACGATATTTTCCGCCTGGGGGGGCGGTCGGACATTGGCGGTAACAGAAATTTCACGTCTTCCATTTGTCCTCTTTATGGAGGTATAGGCCCTGCCGACGATCGTTTCCATGGCGTCCCGAAGCAAAATTTCTCCATTGGGTCCCAGCAGCACCAGGTCTTCAAAGGTGGATTCCGACATCCTTTCTTGTTCCGGCAGCCGGACCCTGACCGTGACCTCGCTTCTCCCCCTCTGGTTTTTTACGGCAGATACGCCCTGGAATGCATGACGGACCTGGTTGGCCACTTCCCTGGAGGTCAACCCCATCCGCTTTCCGGCAGAACTCAAGGTGATGTCAAATTGTTTTTTCCCCTTGGCAGATCCGTCATCGATATCATGGACAATGGGGTAACCTGAAAGGCTTTGGGCCAAATCCTCCCCTGCCCTTTCCAGCATGGCAATATCCCTGTGGCTCAGGCTCACCGTCAGGTTTTTACCCGATCCTGGGCCGCCCCGGTTGGACTCAAAGGTAATGGTTTCAATTCCCGGGATGACGCCAACTTTTTCCCGCCAGAGATGGGTCACTTCAGAGGTACTTAACGGACGGACATCCGGGTCTGTAAGATAAAGTCTGACCCGGACCTGGTTATCGCGAACCTGGGAAAAAATACCCGTGGAAAGGTCTTGTTTTCCATTTTTTTCAATCACCTGACGGGCGTTTTCCACCAGACGATGTTCAATCTTTTTCAAGGTTACAGCGGGTGTCCCATAGGGTAAAAATGCTTCACAGAAGGCATAATCAGACTCCACCTTGGGAAACATGACCATCCCCATCCGGCCCGAGGAGACAAAACCGGCAGTGGCCATGAGCAGGGCGATGCCAAAGGCAATGACCGTATACCGATATTTCAGAAGCCAGAACAAAAATCCGCCATAATAGCGTTTAACGATTTTTTCAAAAAACAAACTGAACTTTTCCTGCCAGCGTTCAAGATAGTTTAAAGGAAAAAACAAGGGGCGCCGATTCCCGTGACTCAAATGGGCCGGTAAAATAAACAGGCTCTCAATCAGGGAAACGCCGAACACCGCAATCACCACAAAGGGAATGGTTTTAAATACTTTTCCCATAAACCCGGGAATAAACATGAGCGGCACAAATGCCACCATGTTGGTAATCACGGAAAAAACCACGGGCATGGCAATGCTTTTGGTGCCCTTGACCGCAGCTTCCAGCATGGGAAGACCCTGGCGCCGGCAAAAATAAATATTTTCCCCCACCACCACGGCATCATCCACAACAATCCCCAGGGTGACGATAAAGGCAAACATGCTGATCATATTAATGGAAAAACTCGTGGGTGCCAGAAAAAGGAATGATCCCAGAAAAGAGATGGGAATACCGATACTGACCCAGAATGCCAGCCGGATTTCAAGAAAGAGTGCCAGGAAAAAAAAGACCAGCCCAAGACCAAGATATGCATTTCGAAGCAAAAGATCCGCTCTCTGTCCAAATATCTTGGACATATCCCTTAACACCGTCAACCTGACCCCGTCGGGCAGGGATTCGTTGATACGGCTGACAACAGATTTTCCCGAAGCCGCTACCTGGGTCGGTGTCTGATCCCCCACCCGGTAAACTTCTATGATGACGGCCCTTTTTCCGTTAAAAGATGCCCAGCTATCGGTATCTTCAAATCCTTCTGCAACACTTGCAATATCTTCGAGAAGTACCCTTGAGCCGTCTTCCTGTGTAATGACGGGCAGCTGAGCATATTGTCTGGCATAATCCCTGCGATCCCTGACGCGCAGGAGGATATCACCGCCCTTTGTTTTAATGCTGCCGCCACCAAGTTCAACCGATGCTCGGGTGATGGTCGATGCCACATCCTGGAGGGTAATGCCATAGCGCCTCAGGGTCTGTTTGGATATTTCGACATGGATCTCCCGGTCCCTGACGCCGTCAAGTTCCACCTGGGTAATCCCTTCATCCTTGAGCAGCTTATCCCGAATCTGGTCTGCAACCGCCCGCAGGGTTGTTTCAGCTGCATCCCCATACAGGGCAAGTCTCAAAACTTCCCTTTTCCTTGCGTTAATGGAGACCTGGGGCTCTTCAGCTTCATCCGGAAAAGTCTGGATACGGTCAACTTCGCTTTTAATCTCCTGCCACAACCGGTTGATATCTGTTCCTTCAAGGGCTTCCGCCATGATGAAGGCAGATCCTTCACTGGCAGTGGCTGTAATTTCATCAATCCCCTCCACGCCCTGAATCGCCTCTTCAATGGCCAGAAGAATGCCATTTTCCACCTCTTCCGGACTTGCCCCGGGATAGGCAACCGAAATACTCACACTGTCAAGGCTGAACTCCGGGAATACCTCCTGCTTGATATTAAACCCCATGAAAATCCCGCCAATGAGCAGCACGGCCATCATCAGATTGGCCGCAACCGTATTGCCTGCCATCCAGGCAATGGGTCCCTGGGCTTTAGGCTGACCCGTAAATTGATCCATATCCTGGGTCATGGACGGTCTCCAGACGCCAACTGCAGGGCCATCCCCTTTACCGGAGCCGACAGATCAGATGTGATTACCCTATCCCCCGGACTGATACCGGCTCTGACAAACACCCGCCCGTCTTCCTTCCAGGCAAAACCGACCGCTCTAATCTCAAGAACGCCTGAATTATAAACCCAGACCGTGTTCCCATCCCTTAGGATGGCCCGGGGAATGGAAAAGACATTTTCAAGCATTTCTCCTAAAATCCGAACATCCACATAATCATCCAGCAGCAATTGCGGGTTATTTCCCTGTCGCTTTAATCCCAGGGGATCGGCCACGGAGATAATCACGCCAGCCATCCGGCTTTTGCTGGTCATTTTCCCGGTGGTCCGAACCACCCGTCCCTGCCAGGGTTCTTCTGAATATTGAGAATGGATAAACGCAGGGCTACCGGCTGTTTCATCCACCGTAAGTGCTGACAGACGGTCCGGCGGGACCAGTGCTTCAACCCTGTAAGTGTCTACCCCCACCAGGGTGGCGATTGTCCCCTGGGTTGTCACAAGAGACCCAAAATCAACCTGTTTTTCAAGGATAAGCGCATTGAAGGGAACCATGACCTTTGTCCGGGACAGGTTCAAATTGGCTCGTTCAAGATCAGCTCTGGCGCTGTCTATGGCTGCCTTTGCCTGGACAAGTTGGGGTTTTCTAAGGGCAAGATCCGTTGCCGTAATCTCGCCTAGATCAGCCTGCTCGATCAATTTGAGTTCTTCTTTTGCAATCAGCTGGCTGCCTTGTTCAATGGCCAGATCTGACAACGCCTTGGCAAGAGCGCTCCGGGCTTTCAGGACTTCTATCTTATAATCTGAGGGATCAAGGGTTAACAACCTCTCTCCCTTTTTCATCAATCCCCCCAGGACAAACTTTGGGGATATGGAAACCACTTCTCCTGCCACCTTGGATTTCAAGAAAATTTGTGTGTCCGGTATCACCGTACCCATTGCGTGTACCGAACTCTGATAATTTCCCGGCTCCATGGAAATGGTTTCCACCACAACCGCCTGTTGGGTTGGCGGCTTTCGTTTCATCTTGGGTTCTTTGGACTTAAAATAACTCCATCCGGCTGCACCTGCCAGAATCAGGCAAACAGGCAAGACAACTTTTATCAGCAATCGGGTTGCAGAACCCCTATTTTTAACAACGCTCATCTTATCTACTCCACATCTTCATCTATTCAAGCCGGTTTAATCACTATTTATTTCATTCCAGGAACAGGCATCCATCCAAGGGCGCGATAAAGACCGATCCGCTCTTTGATATAGCTGGCCCGTTCACCCACCAACTGCCTTTCCAGTCTTTGGATACTGGTCCAGGCAACCAGATAGGACAGATAGGTGCTTTGACCGTTTTGATACTGTACCATGGCATCCTTCATGGTCAGTCTTGCCACATTCAGCTCCTCTTCAAGCAGCCTGATATAATCCTTTTGTTTTTCAATGCTGACCAGGCTGTCTTCAACCTCCTGAATCGCCTTGGCCACTGTCCGGGCATAGAGGTTTACCTGTTCTTGGGCAACCGCCTTGACCCGTTCCACCTCCGCTTTTCGAAATCCGCCGTCAAAAATCGGCCCGGCAATGCTTCCGGCAAGGGTTGCGATCCAGTTATGAAACAAAAGGTCAAGGGTTCCACTTGAAAATAATGCCTGGGCTGTCAGGCTGAAGGATGGCAAAAGATCTGCCCGGGCAGCTGTGATCTCCCACTGGGCTGAGGACAGCCGCATCTTGGCCGCCTGAATATCCGGCCTGTTTTCCAAAAGATCCGATGGAATCCCAACCCCTGGGAGCGGCACAGGATCCGGCAATATTTTCGTGTTCATCTGGATCTGCTCCGCCATGGTTTTACCAGACAAAAAGGCCAGGCTGTTCAATAAAAGTTGTTCCTGCTTTTCAAGCAAAGGCACCTGGGAACTTGCCGCTGCCAGTACTTCGCGCTGCTGGGAGACATCCAGGGCATTCGCCTTTCCATGGGTAAACCTTAATTTCTGCAATTTCAAAAGCGTTTGGTTGTTCTTGATCTGATTGTCTAAAATACTCTTTTTATTCCGGGCAGCAATAATATCAATCCAGGTTTCAGCAACCTGTGCCGTCAAATCAAGGGTGGATGCCCTTAAATCCAGCTCAGCCGCCCTAAGGATTGACATGCCAGACTCTATTTGTGCATTGGCTTCCCCCCAGACATCCGCAGTATAAGACCCGCTCAATGATCCATCCCATGAATGGCTATCCACATGTGTGGAACTTCCGGTGCTCTTTTTGGTCTGTGTTCGGTTTTGCTGTCCGCCCAAGGAAAACCACAAATCCGGAAACAGGGCTGCATTTTCCTTTGACACACTGGCTTTTGCCTGGGCAATCTTTGTTTTAAAAGTTTTTAAATCAAAATTATTATCCAGTGCATCCTCGATGAGTGTATTGAGTTCATCACTGTCAAAGGAAAGCCACCAGCTCTTAACGGGCTCAAAGCCATCTGTCTGCGCGGAAAAACTGCCGGGAATCTTCAGGGGAAGGGGCTGATCCCCAGACGGTTCAAGGGTTTTACAACCGGTAGAAAGCACCATGCTCATCAGCAACATCAAAAAAAAAGATTTTATCATTCATTTTTCCATATGGTTAAAACCCTAAATTAATTCAGAAGTAAAAATATAGCAATACTGATCAAGAGATAAACTGGGTTTTTCCCCGGAAAACCTTCGTTTTTACAATGAAATCGCCGCCAAAAATCCGCCGTGGATGGCATCATTGATTTTCCCAGGCCGAACACAATCTCCAATAACGCAAAAAGAGATGTCAAGATTCCTGATATTTTCTTCCAGAGTTTGGACCGGCCTTGAGCCTGAAGCCAGGATCACGGTGTCAAATTTTTCCTCACAGAGCGCCCCTTCCCTTTCATAGCTGACCACGCCCTCTTTAATGGAGACCACCTTTGACTGGGTCAAAATTTTCACCCCATATCGTGTAAGGTTGTTCATGAGAATCCAGCGAGTGGATTTACCCACATCCTGACCCGCCTTTTCCAGCATTTCAAATACCGTCACCCTGGAAGCGCCGTTAAACATATAGTGCTTTATCCTGTCCATTTCCAGAGCTTCGTAAGTGATCAGAAAGTGGAGCATTTCAGGTGAAAGTGTTCCTTTTTTGGCAACAAAATGGGCGGTTTCAAGGCCCACGGCTCCGCCGCCGATAACCGCCACCCGTTTGCCCAGGCAGAGATTGTCCTTTAACACCTCCCAGGACGTACGCACACTTTTATCATTCGTTCCGTCAATGGGCGGAATAAGGGGAGCAGCCCCCTGGGCAATGATCAAATGGTCCGGGTTAATCTTTTTAATCAATGGGAGATCCACACAGGTATTCAAATGGATGGGGATCTCATGTTTTTCCACCATGACCCGGTAATACCGGATAAATTCCAATAACTCCTGTTTATGGGGGGGAGCCGCCGCAATCCATATCTGGCCCCCGATCTCCCCGGTCTTTTCATATATTTCCACCCGGTGTCCTGCCTGTTTGGCGGTTATGGCCGCTTCAAGACCTGCAACCCCTGCGCCCACCACCATCACCTGTTTGGGACTGGCCGTTTTTTTAATAATCCGTTCTCCTTCAAACCCGGCCCTTGCATTTCCAATGCAGGAGACCGGCCTGCCATTGAACAATTCATCGGTGCACCCCTGGGAGCACGCCACACAAGGCCTGATCTCTTCGGCCCTGTCCGCTTTCGCCTTGGCAGGCCAGAAGGGATCTGCGATGAGCACCCGGCCCAGATTCACCATGTCTGCCTGACCATCCACAAGAATTCGTTCTGCCTGGGCAGGTGTGGTAATCCGATTGGAGGCCATGACTGGAATGGAAACCGCTTGCCGGATATTCATGGCCAAAAAAGAAAACCCGGACCGCGGCAGTTCCATGGGCAATTGGGGAACTCTGGATTCATGCCATCCCCCCGTGACGTTGAGCACATCGGCCCCGGCCCGTTCATAGACCTTGGCGATCTCAGGAGTGAGGTCATCACTGGTGGAACCCGGCACAAAATCATTGCCCGCCATTCTCACACCAATGGGATAGGTTGGCCCCACGCGCTCCCGGATCATCTCAATGATCTGTCTTGGGAACCGCACCCTGTTTTCAAAGCTGCCCCCATATTCATCCTGCCTCAAATTTTTCAAAGGAGATAAAAACTGGGTGATCAAATACCCCGCAGACCCGATGATTTCTACCCCTTCAAACCCGGCGTCCATGGCTCTTCCGGCAGCATCTGCAAAGGCCTGCTGCACTCCACGGATGTCCTCAGTGGTCATTTCCCGGGGGGTTGTCTTGGAATACTTTGAAAATACAGCCGACGGCGCCATGGGGATGTCGTTGTTGATGAGAAAGGGATGGGTATAGGCACCGCCATGGAAAAGTTGAATCCAGGGACTGGCACCCCTTGCCCGTATCATTTGTGTGGCCTTGGCAAACGACTCAACGGCCTCGTCCTGGGCAAGGGACAACGGGACAAACCCTGATCCGATAAAATCCACCCCAACAGGGCCAACCGTGACAATCCCGGCACCTCCCTGGGCAATCTCGTCATAAAAATGGTAATATCGATCATTAAGTTTGGTGTCATAGGAATACAGCAGTCCCAGAGAGGGATAGGCAATCCGATTTCTAATTTCCAGAGAATTTATGGTAATGGGACTGAACAGATGGGGATACATATCTACTCCTTTTGGGCATGTTGGTCCTTTAGGGCGTGTTGGTCCTTTGGTGACAAGGGGACGCTTCAATCCCCAGAATAATATTGTCAATCAAGGGATCCACAAAATCGGTAAGGGTTTCGGGAGTTCCGGTCATGACCCAATTGGTGACCAGGTGTTCAATGGTCCCCAGGATCATGGATCTTACCAGATAGGGATTCAGATCATTTCTAAATTCATTGGCTGCAATCCCCTCTTCAATGACCTGGGTAATCTGCTTAATGCCTTCTTTGATGGCATGATGGCCCTTTGTATCCAGAAACTTCTTATTGTGTTTTAAAAACAGCATGAGAACCGCTGCAAAATCAGGACTATTCTGGTAGGAATCCATGAACAGGAAGACAATGGCCCTCAGTTTGTTAGCAGCTCCCCGGATCAATTTCAGATGAAAGGCCATGAGATCGAAAAGAGTCTGGCTGGATTCCGCAGGAATGGAGAATAGAAGCCCTTCCTTGGTTGAAAAATATTCATAGATAGAGGCCTCTGAAACCTTGGCCTCCTTTGCAATTTCCGTGATGGTGGCTTCCTGGAAGCCTCTTTGGGAAAATACCCTTGTGGCGGTATCAATAATATTTTTTTTTCTGATCTCTATTTTGCTTAATGCCATACCCCACCTTTTTTTTAAAAATAGCGTTCATTTATCCAAATTCATCCTGGAATCATGTGATTTTATAGGGTTCGGCTTTTATTTTGTCAATAAAAATAATGTAGAACTATATAAATTAATGTTTACCGCTTTTTTTAAGGAGAACACGGCCAAGTTTCGTTTGTTGTATCCGGGAATTATTCTTGCCCATTTGAGCCGAGGATTTAAGATCATGGATCAAAATTCCACAGGGAGCGGGCAAGATCAAATTTGTTTTTTCCACCAAAGCGTCCAGCTCAGCCACATATTGGCCAACCAGACGTTTAAACTGCAGGAGGATTGCTACCGGCTCGGAACAAGCAGCCGAATCATCCACAGCCATGGCGGCATTCCAGGACAAAAGATCTGCTGTCTCCAGCAAGGCTGCCAGCCCCCCGAGCTGTTCAATATCTTGTTCACCTGGATTTTTGCCATTGGCCATTTCCCGGGCCAGTGCATCCAGGAGAAAGGCCATGGCACCGGTAACAGGACCGGTCATGGCGGCATCTTCAACCTTTCGGAAGGCAAGCACCATATCCTTGTGGGCATGGCCCAGCCTTCCCATAAGGGCATTGTCCGGCACTTGACACTCTTTGAGATAAATACTGCCATGAGGGGAAGGGTTAAAAAACGGGATTGCCATGGGAGGCAGAACCCTAAGCCCTTTGGTTTTTTTGGGGACAAGAAAGGCGGAAAATTGTTTCTTTTCTCGTTCAACCCCGGTCACGGCAATGACAATAAAGGCCTGGGCAATGGGAGCGTTGGTAAGATAGGTTTTTTCTCCATTGAGGATATAACCGGTGTTTGTTTTTTGGGCCGTGGCTGCCATATATTTGGGATGGGCCCCGGCCTTTGGTTCAGACACGGCAAAACAGACCGTGGCATCCCCCGGGGCCATGGTTTTGCCCAATTGCTCAAGCACTTCTTGACGCTCATTGTTCCCCTCTTGAAACAGCAGATAACGGGCCACCAGATGGTGGACCATCCAGGACAGGGCCATGCCAAGGTTGCCCCCGCCAGATACCAATGCGCTGCCGGCCCGGGTTATTGCCAGGCAGGAACGATCTTCCAGAGCCGGGTCCGTAAACAGGGCGGGATTGAGCAGGTTTGCCTGGCCCATTTCTTCCCAGAGATCCTTTGGAAACAAGGTCTGCTCGCCCAGGCCGGGTAGGGCCAAAATATGAGCCCGGGCAAAATCGGAGAAAAGGGCTTCAATGGATTTCACCGTCTCGATTGGAATCGTCATGTTTTCTCCCCTTTGGTTTCCCGGATACCCCTTAAAGGACAAGGGCTTCAATAAAATCGATGAGCTGATTTAAGTTACCGCAGGCCCTGGCCTCGTTGCAATGGTCCTGGTACCGCATCATTTCACTGTCCCCGGTTCCCCAGAATTTTTTTTGTTCAGGATTGAGCCAAATCAGGCGACGGCAGCGATCCCGCATCTTTTCCAGCAAGGGCTCCCGGGAATTGAGATAATTGGAACGCGCATCCCCGATAATAATAAGGGTGGTCTTTTTATCCAGTTCCCTGAGATGATCATCCCTAAACTGCTGAAACGCCATGCCGTAATCGGTCCTGGCATTGTAATTAATCCGGGGATCATTTAAAATTTTTTGTATGGCCTCATTGGGTTCATTGGACATGAAAAAAGAGGTCACATCCACTGGACGTTCAATGAACACATAGCTTTTCACCCGACTAAAGCAGGTCTGGAGGGAATATAAGATATTGAGCATGAACCTGGCGGTAGACCAGACAGAGCCTGAGACATCACAAAGGGTCACAATTTTCCCCTTGCGGGGGGGCCGGGACTTGTGCACGATTTCAAGAGGCACCCCCAAGTATTTTACGGATCTCTGGATGGTTTTTTTCACGTCCACCATGCCCCGGTTGGCACCCGAAAACCGTCGGGAAGTGATCTCTTCCAGCTTTCTGACCAATCGATTAATAACCTCTTTGACTGCCTGGGTTTCCTTGGGGGTCAGGTTGGAAAAGGGAATCTCGCCAAGACTTTTATAATGCAGCTCCCGGGCCCCTGTTTCCTTTAGCCCGGCATTGTCCAGCCGGGGCTCTGTGTTCAAAAAATCAAGGGCCTTGGTCAATTGGCTATTCACCCTTTTTTTCAGGCCCGTAACATCGGATTCCGCCCAGTCAATAAAGGCATCGTGACTCCCCAGAAACTGCACCATCTTTGTTTTCATGCGATTGATCCGCAGCATTATTTCAAGGCGGCTGGAAAGCTGGCCCAGGTTTGATTTAAAGAATTGGCTTGTCTGCTCATCCTGATTTTGTATTTTCTGGACCTCCTGGATAAAGGCCAGGGGATTGCCTGCCAGAAAGTCCATCAACGCCTGGTCCAGTTCATTTCCCTTTATTTTATCTGGGTGTTCTGCCCCCTCCTGATCCCTCACCTGGCGAATCAGCTCTGCCATTTTATCTGATATGACATCTGGTACCTCTGGCTTTTGGGTAAGGGCATCTTCGGGCAATTCGCCGTCCAATGGGACACCTGACTGCATCCCATGGAAAAAAAGATGGTAAAGCCGATCAAACTCCCCTTGTTCCCGGCGGCTTTTGGCAAAATTAGCCCCCAGCACCGTGTTGAACTGACGTTCGTCACAGGGATCCACAATCTCCAATTGACGGAGACAATCCAGGACCTCTGCCGTGGAAATCCTCATATCCGCAGCCCGACAGCAGGATACAAATTTTAAAATCACATTGACCATAGACAAAAGGATCAGCCCTTTACAAGGTGTGCAATATTCTCTCGGACCACCCCATAATCCGCACGGTGCTTGCACAGGGTGTTCAGGGTTTTAAAGATGGCATCTTCGGTGATATCATCTTGTTGAAGAATCATCAAAGATCTTGCCCAGTCCAGGGTTTCCGAAATACAGGGTTTTTTCTTCAAATCCAGTTCCCGGATTTTGGCCACGGTGGCAACAATTTTTCCCAGCAATCGTTCCTGAATACCGGGGATTTTCATCCGCAGAATCTCTTTCTCGGTTTCAATGGCAGGGTAGTCAATGTAAAGGTGTATGCAGCGCCGTTTCAGGGCATCACTCATGTCCCTGTAATTATTGGAGGTCAAGACCACAAAGGGCTGACTTTTGGCAACAATGGTGCCAAGTTCGGGTATGGTGACCTGGAAATCACTGAGCAGTTCCAGCAAAAAGGCTTCAAACTCCGGATCAGATTTGTCAATTTCGTCAATGAGCAAAACCACGGGATCTATTGAAGAAATAGCAGCCAACAGCGGCCGGGTCTGGAGAAAGCGGTCGGAAAAAAAGGCGTCTTCGTGTTCTGCGATCTCATCCACGGCCTCGGCCAGGCTGGCTGTGGTGGAAATGACATCATTAATTTTTTCCTTGAGCATCTGGGTATAAAGCAATTGCTTGGCATAGGCCCATTCGTACAAGGCCTTTGATTCATCCAGACCTTCATAGCACTGCAGCCGGATCATCTCTTGTCCCAGGCAGGCGGCAATGCTCTTTGCAAGCTCTGTCTTGCCCACACCAGCCGGTCCTTCTATCAAAATCGGCTTTTGGGTTTCCTGGGCCAGAAAAACAATGGTGCAAATTTCCTGTGACGGGATATACCCGGTCTGTTCCATCCTGTTCTGAACATCTTGGACGCTCTTAAACGACATTTTTCTTCCTTTGTCTTTTACATAAAATCAAAAAGAAAACAAATACCAGCAATAGTGACAAAGGGCAAGCCAGAAACCGAATCAACAATTCTATGACAAACCCCATCAACCATCATATGGCTGACTTCTTATATACTATTTCGCCGTTTATGATTGTCATTTCCACTTCAATTTCCGGCCATTGAGCCCTTGGAGTACAAAAAAGATCTTTATTAAAAATGGTTAAATCCGCAAGTTTTCCCGGTGCGATTATCCCTAATTCATTTTCCTTTCCGGATGTAAACGCAGCCTGCCTTGTAAAGCCGATTATCGCCTCTTCAAGTGTTAAAGATTGCTCGGCAAACCAGGTTGTCTGGGTGGTGTCTTTATGATCCTTTCTTTCAACAGCAGTAAAAATTCCCAAAACAGGATTTACGGGTTCAACAGGAGAATCAGAACCAAATTGCAGGGGTATCTGATTGTCCAATAAAGTCCGCCAGGCATAACTATTCCGACATCGTTCCATTCCCCATTTTTTTTCGGCTGTAAATCTGTCAGTGGCAAGGAAAACAGGCTGGACCGATGCTGTAATAGCGTGATCCTTAAACAATTGCAGATCTTTGGGACGAAAAAGCTGGACATGTTCAATGCGGTCCCGTGGCTGGCAGGGGTATTTTTTTCTGGCATTACCGATGGATTCAAGAGAATTTGTAACAGCTTTATCACCAATGGCATGTATCATTACGCCATATCCCCGCTCATAGGCAAATTCTACGCCTGCCGTTAGGTTTTTTTGATCCAGAAAGGCAAGGCCAAAATTTTCGGGCTGATCATCATAGGGTTCATGGAGAAGGGCCGTGTTTGCACCAAGGGACCCGTCGGCATAAAGCTTAACATGCCCAAGCCACAAATGGTCTGTGTTCTGGTTGATGTCAAATTCTTCTTGTTCAGCCGCTTTGATATCTTCCACATGAAGCGAATGATATACCCGAAGTTTCAGGCGGTTATCCCGATCAAGCTCCCTGACCGCCTTAAAGCTGGCCAGATCTTCCAGGGAATGGATACTGGTAATTCCAAAGCGCAGCATCTCTTTTTGTGCGGTTAATGCGGCCTGCTTTAACTGCTCGTTTGTTTTTGGGGGGATATGAACGGATATAAGTTCCAGGGTTTCCCTTATAATTCCCGTAGGCTCACAGGTTAAGGGGTCCTTATCAATTTTACCCCCGAAGGAATCTTTTGTCAGGGCGGTTATACCGGCGATTTCAAGGGCGGTTGAATTCACCCATACACTATGACCACATACCCGGGTCAAATAAACAGGGTTGTCAGGGGCAATATCATCCAGATCCTGTTTGACAGGTTCACGGTTTTCTTCCCACAAGTTATCATTCCAGCCCCGGCCGATGATCCAGTCTCCTGGCTTTGCCGTCAAAACAGCTTCCCTTACCATTTGCCGGCATTCAGAAATTGAGGTAATATCCCGGAAATTGAGATTTTGAAGTGAAAAACCCGTGCTGGTAAAATGGCAGTGTCCTTCGATCAATCCAGGGGTGATCAGGCATCCGGGCAGGTTAATTACTTTTACATTACCGGGCGCTGAATCTTTCACCATTATGTTGGTGCCCAGGGCAGCAATTTGGTTCCCTTTGATATGGACAGCCTGGGCCATCGGGTTTGCAGGATCACCTGTAAATATATTTGCAGATAAAATGATAAATTCATTCATATTAGTTTTCCCCCTCATATAAATTGCAGGCAACAAAATGGTCATTGCCCATATCCCTTAAAACAGGGTCATCAACATTACAACGATTAAAACAGTCGGGACACCGTGGGTGAAACGAACATCCTGGGGGCGGGTTCCGGGGACTTGGGACATCGCCCACCAAAAGGGTTCTGTTTTTTTTTATCCTGGGATCCGGTATGGGTATTGCCGAAAAAAGGGCCTGGGTATAGGGATGTTTCGGATTTAAAAACAATTCCTCATAGGATGCCATTTCAACAATTTTTCCAAGGTACATGACAGCAATTCGGTCACAGATATGTTCAACAACTGCCAGATCATGGGCAATAAAAATAAACGAAAGATTAAATTCGTCCTGGAGTTCCACCAGCAGGTTGATTATCTGGGCCTGGATTGACACATCAAGTGCTGAAACCGGTTCGTCTGCGATAATTATTTCAGGTCCCATGGAAAGGGCCCGAGCAATTCCAATGCGCTGACGCTGGCCGCCAGAAAATTCATGGGGATAACGATCTGCCTGCCCCGGTCTTAGGCCTACCTTTTTCATCAAGTAGGCAACTCTTTCTTTAATTTCCTTTTCCCCAAACATTTTATGGATTCTCATGGGATCACCGATGATATGCTCGACGGTCATCCTGGGATTCAATGAAGAAAAGGGATCCTGAAAAATTATCTGCATTTTTTTTCTGAATTCAATGACCTCATCAAATGACATCTTTGAGATGTCAGAGATATCTTTTCCATTAAAAACAATTTTGCCGGAAGTTATATCCAGAAGTTGCAGAACTGCCATTCCTGTCGTTGTTTTGCCACAGCCGCTTTCTCCAACAATACCCAAGGTTTCACCTTTATTAAGGGTAAAGGAGACGCCATCAACCGCATAAACATACCCCCGGGTTTGTGAAAAAATACCTTTTTTTATGGGAAAGTGGACGTTCAGGTCCTTTACTTCAAGAATCGGTTCCAAAAATTATTTCTCCCCTTTTTGATCGCATAGAAGGCAGCGAACGCGATGCCCATCCCCGACATCTGTTAATTGGATTTCTTTGAGTTTGCAGATATCCATGGCCTCCTTGCATCGCGGATGAAAAGAGCACCCCGAGGCAAGCGTGTATAGATTTGGAACAATCCCGGTAATTTCCTGGAGGGGTTCACGCCCATGTTCCGTTCGGTTGCCAAATTTTGGGATAGATTTTAAAAGCGCCTTTGTATAAGGATGTCTGGGATCTTCAAATATGGAGAACACATTGCCTTCCTCAATGATTTTCCCGGCATACATGACAATAATTCTCTGGGCAACTTCAGCCACAACCCCAAGATCATGGGTAATCATGATAATTGATGTGTTATAATCTTGTTTGAGCCTGAGCATCAGGTCCAGAATCTGGGCCTGAATCGTTACATCAAGGGCGGTTGTGGGCTCATCTGCGATGAGAACCTGGGGGTTGCAGGAAAGTGCCATGGCGATCATGACGCGCTGTCTCATCCCCCCTGAAAGCAGGTGGGGATAATCCCGGGCTCTTTTTCCCGGAGAAGGGATCTGAACTTTCTCAAGCATTGAAACAGATCGTTCCCAACTTTCTTTTTTACTAACGCCTCGGTGACGCTGTATCATTTCCGATATCTGGCTGCCAACGGTCATAAGCGGATTTAAAGAGGTCATGGGTTCCTGAAAAATCATGGCAATTTTATCACCACGGATATCCTGCATTTTACGTTCAGGATACTCAAGTAAATTGTCGTTGTTCAGGTAAATTTGCCCATTTACAATTTTCCCGGCGGGTTGGGGCACAAGCCCCATAATGGAAAGCGCGGTGATACTTTTTCCACAGCCGGATTCTCCCACTATGGCCAGGGTTTCGCCCTTATCCAGATAAAATGAGACGTCATCCACAGCCTTTGCAGTGCCATCCAAGGTATGAAAATATGTTTTTAAGTCTCGTACATTCAAAAGTGCATCATCATGATCCATATTAAACCTGCCTTACCTTTTATTGCCTTGAAATCCTGGGATCCAGATAATCCCGCCATCCGTCCCCCAAAAGGTTAAGTCCCAAAACCGTTATAAAAATGGCAAGCCCGGGGAAGATCGAAATCCAGGGGGATGTAAAAAGCTGTTCCCTTGCTGTGGCCAGCATACCTCCCCAACTGGGGGTGGGCGGTTGTGTGCCAAGACCCAGGAACGAAAGGCCTGCTTCAATCAGGATGGCCCCGGCAACACCAAGGGTGCCCATCACGAGAATCGGCCCCACAATATTGGGCAGGATCTGGGTGAGCATGATTCTTCTTTTACCATATCCCAATGCCTTGGCTGCCTTCACAAAATTAAGCTCCCGGGCTGAAAGTACCTGGGAACGGGTTATTCTGCAGGTATAGGCCCAATTGGTAAATCCCAGTGCGAGAAACACATTAATCAGTCCAGGGCCCAGCAATGCCATGATGGCCAGGGCGAATACCAGCGAAGGTATGGAAAGCATTATATTGGTCACCCCCATGATAATATCATCCCACCATTTGCCCATGAAGCCGGCCACAAGCCCGAGTATCACACCGATGACACTGTTCATGGCCTGGCTCAAAAGTCCGACGGCCAAAGAAACCCTTGCGCCATAAATAACCCTTGACAGGATATCTCTTCCCTGCTCATCGGTTCCAAACAAAAATTGCCTGCTCGGCGGTTGATCCGATACCATAAGATCCGCGTCATCTACCGGGTGATAGGGCGAGATAAGAGGTGCAAAAACTGCCATGAAAACCACGGCAAGCGTTATGACAATGCCCACCACAAGGTTTTTTCTTCTTAAAATTTTATCGATGGTGTCTTTCACCCAACCTCTCCCTTTATTGATATTTAATTCTCGGATCTATGACACAGTACAAAAGGTCCACAACCAGATTCACGATGAGAAAAGCCAAAATTATCATCAAGATCCCCCCCTGGATCACGGGGATGTCCCTTAGGAAGATGGAATCAACCAACAGGGAACCCAAACCGGGCCAGGAAAAAAGTTTTTCAACAATGACGGTTTGGCCGATGAGACCGCCAAACTGAAGTCCTGCCGTGGTTAGAATCAAAACAAGTGTGTTCTGGAATACATGCCTGCGATTGATTAAAAAACTATTCAATCCCTTGGATTTTGCCGTGCGAATAAAGTCTTCTTCTAAAACCTCCAGGACAGCGGCCCGGGTAGTACGGGCCAAAAGCGCCATGGATCCAAGCCCCAGGGTGACCGCCGGAAGCACAAGATGCATAAAATCCCCATCTCCATAACCAGAGGTTGGAAACCAATTCATTTTTGCAGAAAAAAACAGCATGAACAAAAGCCCCAGCCAGAACTGGGGCATGGCAACCCCGGAAACCGCCAGGATCATTGATGCGCTATCCCACCATGTCCCCTGCTTGAGGGCCGAAAAAAAGCCCAGGGGGATGCCTAGGACCAGGGCGATTGCCATTGCAGTGGCAGCAAGCCTCAGGGTGGGCCAGATTCTGCCTGCCAGCAAGCTCGTAACCTTTTCCCGTCTGAGAAATGATTTTCCCAGGTCGCCATGGGCAAGGCCGTTCATATAGCTTGCATATCTGACATACAGGGGTTTATCCAGCCCCCATTCTTTTTTCATCTGTTCAATTAATTCCGGGGCAAGCTCCCGTTTTCCACCGGCCATGAGGGCTGCATTGCCCGGAAGAACGTTGAGCAGGCAAAACATGATAAGCGAGATGCCAATAATGGTGGGAATAAATTGCAATAGCCGCCGCACAGTATAGGCGAACATAAGTCAATCCTTGTTCAGCGTTTAAGTTAAATGAAGGCCCTGCCAATGGGTTTACAAAACCCGGCAGGGCCTTTTTTGATACCCTGAATGAATCAGAAAAAAGGCTTATTTCGCATCAAGCCAGATCTTTGAAAGATCCTGATACATCATTTCAGGGGCCACGGACTGAACCCCGTGAACCCAGGGGTGGTACGCTATGATGGCCTTGTTATAATTAAAGAACCATACGGGCGCATCTTCTTTAAACACCGCATCGGCTTTTTTAATAAGGGAAATTTTTGCATCATAATTGCGTTCCTTGGCTGCCTGGTCCAGAAGACCGCTAAACTCCGCACTTTTGTAGCCCGCATAGTTGCTTGCACTTCTCGGATTATCCGCATGGAACCGCATGAGGGCCTGCAATGGGTCCGGTCCTGATTCCAGGGACCAGGTTGCCGCCTGGAAATCTCCGGCACGTGCCCGCTCAGCAAGGACAGCACCTTCCACTAGCTGGGGTTTTACTTCTATATTTATTTTTTTCAAGAAGGGGATCATGGTTTCAACAACCCCTACGCCGTAAGATTTACTGGTGGTACAGAGAACCTCAAAGGAAAACCCTTTTTCCAAACCCGCAGCTTTCATGAGTTCTTTTGCTTTTTCAAGGTTGTATTCATATCCCTTTTGGTCGACATCAAAGGCAGGGGAGGTGGTTGGCAGAAAACTGACAGCGGGAAAGGCTTTTCCCTTGAGGAACTTTTCAATGATCAGGTCTGATTTAATGGCATAATTGATTGCCTGACGGACCCGTTTGTCGTTAAACGGCTTATGATCCAAGTTAAAAACCATCAACCGGGTGTACATCTCAGCCACCTCGATCATATTTTTGGAAAGCTTCGGGTCCCTTTTATAGGGCAGGTACTGGTTTGCACCCACAATGGTTGCATCAAGCTCTTTGGCCTTAAATGCGATGTCCCTTGCTGCCCCTTCGCTCATGATCCTGAAATCAACCTTGTCAAGAAAAGGCAACCCTTTTTCATAATAGTCGGGAAATTTTTTCAAAACAACCTGACTTCCCTTTACCCATTTTTCAAACATGAAAGGGCCGCATCCCACAGGACTTATGGTAAAGGCATCCCCTTTTTTAGCAACCTCTTCCTGGGGAAGAATGGCTGTTTGAATCTGATAGAGATTGTAGGAAGGATCCACTGGATTGACCAGGGTGATCTCAAGGGTGTAGTCATCAATTTTTTTAAGACCTGCGATGGTCTTGACCTCTCCCTGTTCCAATTCTTTTGCACCTTTGATGATTCTAATATCCACGGCCGCAGGCGAGGCAAATTCCTTGTTCATGATCCTTTCGTAGGACCAGATGATATCATCTACAATGAGATTTCTGCCATTGTGAAATTTAATATTTTTCTTGAGAAAATAGGTATATACCTTGTTGTCCCCGGAAATGACAACTTTATCGGCCAGGGCCAGCACCGGCTTGTTCGTAGCGGCATCCCACTCGTAAAGGCTTTGGTTAATATTAAGTTCAACAATACGGTCCTGGGTTCTGGTTGATTTGTGGGGATCAAGACCAAAAACCTGTCCTCCATAGGGAAGGCAGAACTTGAACGTTCCACCAGATTTGGCAGCAAATGCATCCATGCTGCCCGCTCCGGCAATTAAAACAACGGTTAAAAGATACAAACAAATTTTTTTCATTTTTTTCTCCTCTTTTGTGGATTAATACTTAAAGCCTAGGACCAAATACTATTGTAAGTACAGCGAACGTGCTCTAACATCAGTTCTCCGGCTTCTTCTGGTTTTCTGTTTTTAATTGCTTCTAAAATTTTCATGTGCTGCAAGGGCGAATTTTTCAGCTCTTCCCCTTTGTGTTTAAGTTTGAACTTATAGTGATAAAAAAAAACATAGATATTGGATCGCCAGAAAATATATTGGCTGAATTGCTGCAGGTATCGGTTTTTAGATATTTTTGCCACACACCCATGAAAATTTTCATTAATTGCGGAATAGGCAACAATATCCTGGGATTTCCTGATAGTTGCCTCTTTTTCAATAATCAGTTCAAGTTCGTTAATATCTTCATCCGATGCATGGATGGCTGCAGATTTTGCAGACTGGGACTCAATATTTTCCCGCACGAAAAAAACATGTTCTGCATCCTCAGGTGTGGGGAAAGGAATGAAACACCCTTTTTTATTTTTACGGTCAAGAAATCCTTTTGCCACAAGTTGGCCCAGGGCATGGTGTATTGGTGTTCTGCTTTTAAGGCCTAAAAGATCCGTTATTTCAGTTTCCAGCAAAAATTCGCCTGGTTGAAAATGATTGTCCAGGACTAATTCCATGATGGCATTATAAGCAAATTCTTCAAGGTTTTCTTTTTTCATATGCTCTTGCCCTTTCATTCGCCATATGTTACGCCATTTATTAATGCGCACATTAACAAGCGCATTAATATCGGTCAAGAAAAAATTATTATTCTATGTTTGGATAAAAAGGCTTGGCGCTTAAATATATTAAGGTGAATGCAAAATGTATGATCTGATAATCAAACAGGCAAAGATCATTGACGGAACAGGAAAACCCGGATGGATCGGAGATGTGGGCATAAAAAATGACAAATTTTCTGCAATTGAATCTTCCCTTGCGACTGCAACGGCAAGGGTTGTAATTGAAGGAAAAGGTATGGTGTTAACGCCCGGATTCATTGATATTCACACCCATTCAGATGATTGCTGGGTGGAGGATTCTCTTTGTGAGATCAAACTGCAACAGGGGGTAACCCGAGAAGTCATCGGAAACTGTGGTATTTCTCTTACGCCCATGGACCCAGAATCTCGGCATATTGATTTTAAGGACGCCCTGGTCGGTCTTGAAAAACATAAAAACCCCCTGGATGGGTTTTCATTCAAAGATTACAGAACATTGCTTGAGAAAAAAGGGCTCTCCAATAATCTAATGGGGCTCATAGGCCATGGGAACCTTCGCATAGCCGTCATGGGTTTTTCAGATGCAATTCCGAATCTCGATCAGATGGACAAAATGAAAGCCATAATGGATGAGGCCATGGACCAGGGTGCCCTGGGTATGTCCACAGGGCTCATTTATGCACCGGGTATATTTGCCAAAACCCATGAAATTGTTGCCCTTTCCCGTGTGGTTGCCCAAAAAGGCGGATTTTATGCTTCCCATATGCGCAATGAGGCAGAAGAAGTCCTTGCAGCCATTGATGAAACTATTTTCATTGGAGAACAGGCCAAAATTCCCATTCAGATTTCTCATCTCAAAATAACCGGTAACCGGAACTGGGATCTTGTGGACCAGGTCATTGAAAAATTGCTCAATGCCAGGAAAAACGGTATGGACCTGACCTGTGACGTATACCCCTATTTCTCCTCTGCAACCTCATTAACGGCATTGATCCCCCCCTGGGCCATTGAAGGTGGGGTGGCAAATCTGATCCCCCGGATGCATGATGCCGTGCAAAGGAAAAAAATAATCCATGACATCAAATACGGAATTCCCGGCTGGGAAGACATGTACCACAATGCCGGGTGGGAAAAAATCACTATTTCCCAGTTCGATTCTGCGGGAAAAAATGAGATTGAAGGAAGAACCGTTGCACAGATAGCAAGCCAGAAAAATGCCGATCCCTTTGAACTTATCCTGGACCTCATAGAACAAGAAGGTGAAGGGGTTAAAATCATCTCCGAGACCATGAATGAAAAAAATGTGGCCGCCTTTCTTAAACTTCCCTTTGCCATGGTCGGTTCGGACAGCCACTTTTCCAAAGGCAAACCACATCCCAGGCTTTATGGAACCTTTCCCAGGGTAATCCGCCGTTTTGTCCGGGAATTAAAAATTCTAACCCTTGAGGAAGCCATCCATAAAATGACCGGACTGCCTGCCCTTCGTCTTAAACTCAAAAATGCAGGCCTCATTAAAACAGGGTTCCAGGCAGATGCCGTGCTGTTTGATCCTGATACCATTTGTGACCAAGCCACCTACCATGATCCATGCCAATCCCCTTCAGGAATAAATAGGGTTATTGTCAATGGCAAGGTTGTGATAAACAAGGGTGTCCACACAGGGGAAAAACCAGGCAAATTTGATTTTCGCAACTGACGACCTGGGGACAAAATCGAATAAATGTCAAAAACCTTTACTACCTGTAAAATAAATCATTTTTATACCCAGACCGCCCCGATAAAATAAAGATAGCCGTGTTTTTCCAGATTGTTTTGTTTACAATCGTTCCTGCCTGAAAGGGCCCATCCCCCCCCCTACAATAAAAGCAAAAAACTATTCTCCAGCGGCATATAAGATGCATTCTTATTAAAATATAAAAGAAGGAGAAAAATCATGACCCCTGACATCAATAAAATACTCTATGCAACAGACCTGTCTGAAAGTGCCCGGCATGCCTTTGGATATGCCGCGGACCTGGCCGCCAAATACAAGGCCACACTTACCATCCTCTATGTAATGGAAAATCTGAATTACACTTCGGAAGTGCAGGTCGGTGAAATGGTGGGACGCAAAACATGGGAAGAACTCAAACGACAAAAACAGGAATACCTGGTCCAGAAAATTCAGGACCGGGTGGAAACTTTTTGCACAGAAATGGCAACCCGCCATGATTCCTACCAACTTTTGGGTCAAAATATCCTAATTGAACGGGGGAATCCCCAGGAAGTTATCCTGGAAACATCCCAGAAAATAGGGGCAGACCTCATTGTCATGGGAACCCATGGATACAACATACTCAAGGATGCCTTAATTGGCGGCACTGCCCGGAAAGTTGTCAGAAACTCTGAAGTTCCTGTCATGGTCATCCGCCTGCCCAAAAAAAAATAGAGGTCCGGGTGGGTATTTTTAAAACCTGTCTGCCCAGGCAAACAATTCAGGGGTGCCGCCGGTGTGCCAGAACAAAATGGACTGCCCTTTGGTGTAGACCTTTTTTTGGACCAAATCCAACAATCCGCCCATGGCCCGGGCCGTGTACACAGGACCCAGAAGAATCCCTTCGGTTTGGGCCAGACGTTCAATTGCATTGAACTCCAGGTCTCCGGGTTTTGCATACCCTGCCCCCAGGTAGTCACAATTGAGTGAAAAGTCTGTCTCTTTGAGCATCATGTCACTACCGATTCTTGTGGCGGTTTCTTTGGCAATTTCTGCCAGAACCGGCAAAAAAGAATCCTCCCCAATTTTGGTCTGATCAATGCTGATACCAAGGATCTCACCGGTAAACCCCATAAGTTTCGCCCCCAGGGCAAGCCCTGCCTGGGTGCCGCCGGAACTGCTGGCAACGACAATGGCGACGGGTTTGAGGGCCATGGCGGAAAGCTGGGCCTTAAGTTCAACCATGGCATTCACATAGCCCACGGATCCGATGCCGTTGGAGCCCCCGATGGGGATCACAAAAGGCTTTTTCCCGCTGGCAGCAAGATCTTGGGCCACCTGGACAAGCGTTTCATCCCGGTTCTCTCTTTGGCAATAATGAACCCTGGCCTTAAAAATGGTGTCCAGCAGCAAATTCCCGTTGGGAATGCCTGGTTTTGTGCCGTTTAACACCAGTTCACAATCAAGCCCCACCTTGCAGGCGGCAGCGGCCGTGAGGCGGCAATGGTTGGATTGAATCCCGCCTGCCGTGACCAGAGTGTCGGCCCCCTGGGATAGGGCCTGACCCACCAAAAATTCCAGTTTTCGGGTTTTATTGCCCCCCATCCCAAGAGAGGTGAGGTCATCGCGCTTCATATAGATGTCAGGACCCTGGCAAGATTTGGTCAGTCTTTCAAGGAAATGAATGGGTGTTGGGAATTCAGCCAGATTAAATCGTGGCAATTTTGCAAGTTTCATAACGCCCCCCTCTTCTGGTCAATTGGGTTAGATTGATAAATTTTGTACAATTGGTAAATAGTGTTTGCTGCCATCTGTTGGCAAGGATTAATGGGTCAAAATCTTACTGATAAAATCCGCTGCCCGCTCGGTTTGGGGATTGTCAAAAAACTGGACCGGTGTACCGGTTTCAATGATTTTCCCCTCATCCATGAACAGCACCCGGTCTGCCACCTTCTTGGCAAACCCCATTTCATGGGTGACCACACACATGGTCATGCCCTCGGATGCCAGATTAACCATGACATCCAGAACCTCGCCGATCATTTCCGGATCCAAGGCAGACGTTGGCTCATCAAAGAGCATGATTTCAGGCGACATGGCAAGCCCCCTTGCAATGGCCACCCGCTGCTGTTGTCCGCCGGAAAGCTGGGCCGGATAGGCACCTGATTTTTCCGGCATCCCCACCTGTGCCAATTTTTCCCTGGCAATTTCTTCCGCACGGCTTTTGGTGATATGTTTGACATTGACCGGTGCCAGCATGATGTTTTGCAGCACTGTCATATGGGGGTACAAATGGAATTGCTGGAAGACAAACCCCACCTGGGCCCTCAGTTTTGTCAGGTTAATTGTCCTCGTGTGAACAGCGGTCTCATTGACCGTAATTTTCCCCTTCTGAATCTTTTCAAGCCGGTTGATACACCGGATCAATGTAGATTTTCCGGAACCGCTGGGGCCACAGATGACCAGCACCTCCCCCTTTTCTATTTTTAAATTGATATCGTTTAACACATGAAGCTTGCCATACCATTTGTTTACATTTTTAAATTCGATCATAATTTTTCCCAAATTTTTAAGTTTATATCCCTGATTTGCCCTGTATCTCCCGATGCCTTTGGTGCAAACGGCTTATTTAACCGCCATTCTTTGCTCCAGATAATTGGACAACAGGATCAGGGGGTATGAAATCGAAAAATAAAGGATTCCGACCAATGAAAAGACCATGAGCCCCTCGGGGATTCTGACCACGGTCACCCACCCCACCCGGGTGAGTTCCATGACACCGATGACCGATACCACGGAGGTGTCTTTTATCAACAGCACATATTGGCCCACCAGGGGGGGCAGAATCACCCGCATGGACTGGGGAACAATCACCAGGCGCAGCTGCTGGACAAAACTTAAGCCGGAAGAAACAGCTGCCTCCCATTGGCCTTTTGGGACAGCGTTGATACCACCGGCCACAATCTCGCAAATAAAGGCCGATCCCATGATGGCCATGGCCACCAATGCGGCAGGGAATGCTTCCAGCTGGATTCCCCACTCAGGCAGAATAAAAAAAATAATAAAAATCTGGACCACAAAGGGGGTGCCCCTGACAAAGGCAACATAAATCCCGATGATAAATTTGAGAATCTTATTGTCTCCGGCCCGAAAAATGCCCAGGACAAACCCGATGATGGTGCAGGTTAAAAGACTGATAAAGGCGATCTTGCAGGTCATCCACAGCCCCGTGAAGAAAAAGGGATAAATTTCCACAAGCCGGCTAAAATAAAAAGACATCATAATCAGTATGCCTCCCTGAAAATCAATCGTTTCTGGGACCAGTCTGCCAGGGCTTTAAGGACAAAATAGATGCACATGTAAAAGAAAGCCACCGTAAAAAAGGCTTCCGAGGGCATGAATCGTTCCGATGTCATGGTCTGGCCCGCTCGGGTCAATTCCGCCACAGAAATCAGGGAAAGCAGGGCCGAGTCCTTTACCAGGACAATGGCCTGGCCCAACAGGGGCGGTACCGTGACCCCCAGGGCCTGGGGCAGGATAATAAAGCGCATCCGCTGGAGATAGCTTAAACCCGAAGCGACCCCGGCCTCAAGCTGGCCAGGCTCCACCGCATTGATCCCGGCCCGGATGATCTCTGCAATATAGGCCCCGGAATTAAGTGTCAGGGCCAAAATCCCCGTCTGGAGCTCGGGAATTCTCAACCCCAGGGTGGGCAGCCCGAAATAAAGAAAATATATCTGCACCAGTAAAGGGGTGGACCGGATGATCTCAATATAGGCAATGGCCGGGTATTTTAGGGCTTTGATACTGGATATCCTTGCGGAACAGGCGATGATTCCCGTGGCCAATGCCAGCAGGATGGAGACAATGGATATGAAAAATGTGGCTTTAAGGCCCCCCAGAAAAAGGGGCAGATACTCCATTATAATTCTAAAATTAAAATCTGTCAGCATGGTGTTGTCCGTTTGGGTTAGGGGATGTGCGCCGCAAAAACCGGCGCACACCATTTACTGAAATTTACCAACACAAAGATCAAATATTTTTTAGACAGAATCTAATGATCTTTTTTCCATTCGATACCTTCTAACCAATAGGCGATGTTGGCATCATATTCACCATTGGAACGGACGGTTTTAAAATAAAGGTTAATCCACTGCCTCAGGTTGTCAGAGTCCTGGCGAACAGCAAATGCCAAGGGATCTTTGCCCTGACCCAACCGTTTGTCCAGAAGGCGAACCGAGTTGGGCGGAAAGTCCGGCAAAACCGTTAACACGGCAAGGTCATCATTCACACCAGCATCCACATGGCCTGCAACCAGCGCCTGAACAATCATCCGACCGCCGCCTTTATAGGACTTGATCTTGACATTGGGCAGATATTTTTTGGCAATGGTCTCACCGGTGGAACCCAGGAGAACTCCGACGGTAACGTCTGATTTATTCACATCTGCAAGGGTTTTAAAGCTGGCACCCGTGGTGGTGAAAACACAGGGCTGTACTTCGATCCAGGGATCGGTAAAGGAAATTTTAAGGGCCCGTTTCAGGGTGGGGGTCATGTCAGCAGCCAGGATATCGGCTTTACCGGAAAGCAGAGCCGGGATCAAACCGTCCCAGTCAAAATCAAGAACTTTTATTTTAACGCCCATGGCATCGGCCATTCCCTTGGTGAAATCAACCATGGATCCAGCCGGTTCCCCGTTTTTGTCAATAAAGGCATAGGGAGGCGCACCCGACTGAACTGCCACCCGAAGCTCGCCCCTTTTGACAATTTCGCTCAAGGTTCCTGCAAAACAGATCCCGGTAAAAAAAACAGACATGGCAAAGGCCAAAACAATTGAAACCAATTTTTTTCGACTCATGTTCTTCTCCTTTTTTGTTGCGTTATAAACAAACGGTTACACCGTGACGTCCCTTTATCTATTAGCTATGTGCTATTCTTATATCTCCTCCAGCGTTTCCTGAATGATGATTCCTCTTTTTTTAAGACGCTCCATGAAAGGCTTTACGGGGATATGGGTCATGGGAGACAGCACCCCTCGTTGAGTAATTTCGCCCCTTGCAATCATCTTTGCCACAATACAGGCGGTATATCCCACCCCTTTGCTCATGGCCGAAATCCCGGTGTCAAGGTCCCGCTCAATGAGCATGGAGCTGGTAAGCCGCATGGGTTTATGGTCTATCATTCCCTCAAAGATATTGATCATGGCAACCAAATCCTTTTCATCCGGCTCATATTGCATCCTGGGGCCCAGGTGCTTGTCCAAAAAATCCATGGGAGAAACATTGCCGGCCAACCCCGGAACCGGTTCTTCACTTAAAAAACCCAATTCCTTGAGGGGGCGCCAAAAATCACTCCACCCGGGCCAGCGCAGGGAATAGCGACCGGTGTGAACAATATCTTTTGTTATCCCCATGCGATCTGTAAAAAAGACGGCATCCCCGTTGGGGACAGCTTCAAGGGTTCCCAATGCGGGGAATTCAATGGAATGACCATGGGCGGGGTCATGCTGATCTTTACCGGGAATATCAATGATGTTGCCATTTTTTATGATCCGGGCATCCCGCATGATGGAACTCAATACCCCCCGCCAGATCCAGGAAACCTTATATTTCATCGGGTTTGTGCAGGCCTTTTGTTCAGGAAATCCACCGCAATAGGAATTGATAACAGACAGAGAATCAAACCGTTGCCTTGCATCCCCATAAATCACAAGATCTATCCCCGGGTCAAGCCCGCATTCGGTCATGATGGTGATCCCCGCCTCTTTGGCCCTTTTATCAAGGGCTTCAGGCGAATAGGTATAATTGGTGTTGACCACATTCATCCGGGCTTCCAGGGCAGCTTCATATACAACGGTTTTAAATTCCTTGGGCAGAAGGTCAATGACCACGTCCACCCGTTTATAAAGGTCCAGCAGGTCTGCCTTATTTTGTGCATCCACCTTCACCTGGGTTATCTTTTCCATGTTGGTGAAACCGGCTATCTTGGACAATCCATCAAACTGAATGTCTGCACAGATAATCTCTTTCACCTCATCATCAGACGCCAGATCATGGAGTGCGGTTCTTCCCTGGATACCCGCCCCACCGACAACTAAAATTTTCATATAGGCCCCATTTTTTTGTTTTCATTCATATGGTTCTGGACACCCCTTGGCATCCATTAATGTACACATTAAAGTGACCCCCTAGGACACTACAATTTAACAAACAGCTGCTCAAATGTGGTCCGGACATGCTGTTTCATCAGGTTGCAGGCTTTCTCCTCATTTCGGTTTTCAATGGCCTTCACAATCTGAAAATGCTGCTGGGGGCCTGTTTCCTGGTTTCCTGAAGCCAGTTTTCCCGTATAATATTTATCAAAAAATATAATATAAGTATGGGAGCGCCAGAAGGCATTACGACAGTATTGCTCCAAATATTTATTTTGGCTGATCCTTGCGATTCCCAGGTGAAATGACTCATTGACACGGATATAGCCCAATCTTGAAGGGGTATCTACCAATGCCCTTTCTTTTTCAATCAACCCGTAAAGAAAAACCAGATCCTCATCGGCGACGTACCGGGCAGCCGAGGCCGCGGCAAGTCCCTCTATGTTCTCCCTTGCAAAAAAAACATGGCGGGCATCTGCCGGGCTTACCGCAGGAACAAAACACCCTTTTTTCTTTTTTTTATCCAGAAATCCTTCTGCGACCAACTGTCCCAAAGCATGTCTGACAGGGGTTCTGCTCAGTCTCAAGGAATCAGACAATTCGGTTTCAAGCAAAGAATCCCCGGGTTTAAAATGATTGTCCAGAATCAACCGGATAATCGATTTATATGCGAATTCTTCCAAATTATTTTTCGCCATCGCCACTGCTCCTTGGAATTATGATGTATACATTAGGAATGTACTGACATTTTTGTCAAGTTTTTTTTGAGTTTCTTTTTTTTACACATAATTTCCCCGACAATCCTTTCATTGAGAAACCGATTCAATTGCCCCCACAGGAATGATATGGTATCCTGGCCCCTGGGCTAAAAGGATCAACTTCCAGGTGGTTAGGAGTCGGATGGCCATACGATAATAAAAGGAATTTAAGCATGAATGTCTGCTATGAGGGAAATGTGTTGGAAGAATTGCTTTGGCTGTTAAAACTGGAAAAGATAGAAAAAAATATTTTCAGGGGCCAGAGCCAGGACTTAGGGTATGGGAATGTCTTTGGCGGCCAGGTCATCGGCCAGTCCCTGTCTGCCGCATCAAGAACCCTGGCGACAGGATTTCATGCCCACAGCCTCCATGGATATTTCATGCGGGCCGGGGACGCCACACAGCCCATTGTGTATACCGTGGACTGCATTCGTGACGGAAAAAGTTTTGTAACCCGCCGGGTGGTCGCGGTTCAAAAAGGGCAGGCCATTTTCTCCATGGCTGCATCTTTTCACAGAAAAGAACAAGGATATTCCCACCAGGATACCATGCCGGACATCAAAGGACCGGAAGGCATCGAATCGGAAGTTGAAATGGCCAAACGCCTTGCAGATAAGATTCCGCCTGGTATTCTCGAAAAGCTGCTCTGCAAAAAACCCATTGAAATCCGGGTGGTCAACCCGGTCAACCCCTTCGCCCCCAAGCCCATGCCCCCGGAAAAATATGTCTGGTTCAGGGCCATTGGCAAGATACCGGCTGAAGATACCGCAGCCCACCGATATATCCTGGCCTATGCTTCGGATTTTCACCTGGTATCCACCTCCTTGTATCCCCACGGCAAAACCTTTTGGTCCCAGGATATGCAGGTGGCCAGCCTGGATCATTCCATCTGGTTCCATCGGGAATTTGCAATGGATGACTGGCTGCTCTATGTAATGAAAAGCCCGATAGCCTGCAATGGAAGGGGACTGAACATCGGATCCGTCTATACCCGGGAGGGGGCGCTTGTGGCCAGCGTTGCCCAGGAAGGGTTGTTGCGACCTCTAAAAAAATAACCCGCCCTCCGACATAAAACAACCGGCACACAATAAAAGGGGAGGTCCCCTTGGGAGCTCCCCTTTCATTGTATACACAAAGGTTCCTACCGTTTTCCTATCGAATTCTGATCAAAAAAACGGATCAGCCCTAGTTGTTTTCCGCCCGGAGGTCTTTTTTCAAAATTTTCCCGGTGGCCGTCATGGGCAAACCCTCACGAAAATTGACAATTCGCGGATATTTATAGGCCGCCATCTGCTCTTTGGACCACTCAATGATCTCTTGTTCGGTGATGGAAGCCCCCTCGTTGAGGACAACATAGGCAGCAATCTCCTCTCCATGTCGGTCATGGGGAACCCCCAGAACAGAGACCAGGGAAACAGCAGGATGGGTCAGCAGCACCTCTTCTATTTCCCGGGGGTAAACATTGTACCCCCCCCGGATAATCATGTCCTTGACCCGGTCCACAATATAAAAATATCCATCTTCGTCCTTTTTCCCGAGATCTCCGGTATGGAACCAGGAGGTTCCGGCAAATGCTTCCGCCGTAGCCTCTGGTTTATTGTAATACCCTTTCATCACATTATGGCCCCGGATGACCAGTTCTCCGACTTCCCCCACTGCCACAGGTGCGTGGTTCTCATCAAAAAGATCCACCTCTATCCCCCAGATGGGGGTGCCGATGGACCCGGGTTTTCGTTCCTTGGTCGGATGGCTGAAGGTGGCCACCGGACAGGTCTCAGACAATCCATACCCCTCCAGGATCGGAATCTTATATTTTTCCTCAATGCCCTTAATAATCTCAAGGGGCAAAGAAGAGGCACCGGAGATACCGATGCGAAGATTTTTAGCTATTTTTTCAATATCAAACTGGCCCTCTTTGTCTTGATAACTCAGCAATGCCCAGTACATGGTGGGGACCCCTGCGAAGACGCTTGCACCCTCATCTTGTATGGCGGACAGCACCGCTTCCGGGGTAAACTTGGGAATCAGGACCAGGGTGTTGCCCGACAAAAATCCGCCATTCATCTGGCAGGTCTGGCCAAAGGAATGGAACAACGGCAGCACGACGCAATGAACATCATCAGCCGTTTGCTGGAGAAGATGACGGGTGCCGATGGCATTCATGGTCATGTTGGAATGGGAAAGCTCTGCCCCCTTGGGGAAACCGGTGGTACCCGAGGTGTAGAGAATGACAGCAGTATCTTCAGGACTGGTCATTTCGGTATCACACACAGGAGACGCCCCGGCAATGAGCTGTCCCAGGGTCTTGGTGCCTTCAATGGGGGAGGCAGCAGCAGGGTCTGCCGTAATGACAAAAAATTGTTCACAGGTATCTGTCTGGTTAAAGCCTGCAAAGCCCTCCTGGGCCATGGGAAGCTCGGGGGTTCCCTGGAAACAAAAATAGGCTTTGGCCTCACTGTCCTTAAGATGATAGGCGATTTCCCGCCCTTTCAGCAGAACATTCAACGGAACAACCACTGCCCCTGTTTTTAAAATTCCATAATAGACCATGGGGAAATAGGGCAGGTTCAAACAGCTCAAGGCGACCTTGTCACCCTTTTTAATCCCTATTTTTTTCAAAGAATTGGCCACCATATTGACCATGGCAGCCACCTGGGAGAAACTAAAACTTTTGTCCTGAAAAATAATGGCTTTTTTGTCGGGAAACTCTTTTGCGCTGTGTTCAAAAGTACTCACCAGATTTAACATTGAATTCCTCCTGAGATTATGGTTGTTGTTCTGACCGGAATAAAAATAAACGCTATCTTATCCCCAGAATTTGGTCAAGGGATTTTCACCCTGTAATGAATCATTTCCGGAGGTGTTTTAATTGAACAGCCAGCCGGTAACCCAGCATGGCAATGCATTCTGCATCCAGGTATGTTTCCACCTGTCGCTCAAAAAGAAGAGAACATGCCGGGGGAAAAGTGTCATCGGCGTCATTGAAAAGCATCACCATGAGAATTTTAGGCAGCCCCGCCACCTGAATGGCCAGGTCATAACTGACATCCAGATCGGGTGCAACCCCTTTCAACGCGGTCATGCCATGTTTGAGTTCCTCAATTTTCCCTGTAAACCCGGTGGCAATGGCCTGTTCCACATTGTCCCGAAAATAGACGGTCAAGGGCCCTGACGTCTTCAGGTCTCTGAAGGCAACCCAGTGACGGTCCTGGGGCAATATATCAGGACACATGAGCAAATGACGACACAGAATAATGCAGATATCGTACATGGGTTTTTTCCCTGAAGAATCCCGAATTCCCCGGGAAGAAATTTCATAGGGTTTGCCCAAAAGTGGCAATATGATGGACTTTCCCCTAGGATTTTTATTTATCTGCCCACCCAGTTTCAGGGCAATGGCCTCAAAATCAAGGGAGGACAATTGTTGAAGATACTCATTATAATGTTTTTCAAACACCAGGGATTTAGGTTCCATGCCAGGTCATCTCCTTTTTAATATCAATGGGGATTAAGATATAGACATGGCTTCGTTAAATCAACCCATATCTATTAATTAGGGGGTCCCTTTCCCCGTCAAATGATCAGAGCACAAAATTGTTTGAAAATTTTTAACCAAAGGCTTTATATAAATTTTTTTGGGGCTTGTTTTATAAATCTTGCCTTCACGGACAAGTCCTTGCCCCGTCGTCATACCAAGATATTCCCAGTTCGAAGCTTGATAGCATGTCCCCTGATAAAGTTGAGGATCAACAAAGGTCTCCAATAAAACCGGCTGAAAACCCCATTTTCCCTGCCAGTCATCTCTCAACCTTCGACTCACCTTCCCTAGTGAATGACTGGCCAAATTCTTGATGTTTACCCATGGAAAGATCAAAAAACGAGTGTTGTTAATAACCCATGCCAAATTTCGCAGTCGCTGATCTTTTGTCCACCCGATCCATTCATCTCTTACCCTCATCGATTTTGCAGCACCTGAAAATAATAAGCATCCAAGAATGTTGTGATCATTCTTAATGAAATACCGCATGACATAACCGAAGGGTTTACTATAACCAAGATAATGATAGCGAGACATATATTCATTCCAAAGTTCGATGTCCTTCTTATCTCTTACAATCTCCAAATTAATATCACCAAAATCACCTACTATATTTTTTATAATGGGCTCAGGTTCTGTTCTGGACGTTAATACTATTTTTGTTTTTTTCGATTTGACCTGAATCTTCTTTTCAGGAAGTCGTAATAAACCTTTCGCTTCTAATTTCTCCAACATTTTCAGGCAGGCATCAAATTTGTTATTGCCTGATGCCCTCCGCCAATTAAGATGTTCACAGATTGTTTCCGTTAATTCGTGGAGGCTTAAATTTGAAAACAAACGGACAGTTTCCTGCACCTCTTGTATTTCTTGATGGGTCACTGGACGACCGCAGCACACCATGGCAGGATCATTTTTCTGAAGCATAGCGGCAACCTTTTTCTTTGGTTTGGGTATTAAAACAACGATACATTACCAAAATCAAAAATAATCGGCTACCGTTTTTTTGCGACATAAAAAAGTATCTAGGGCAAAGGCGTTTTTGTATAGGCGATGCCTGCTTCATCAGATCCGTACAATTTCAATTTTTTTGCCGCTTCCACCTCGGACACCCAGTTCGGATTCAAAAGCATGGATTTACCGGAAAGAACCATATCGGCATCCTGCAGGGCCTCATCCGCTGTTTTCCGGTCATGGATCTTTCCGCAGATCAATATGGGCAGTTTTGTTGCCTCCCGGGTAATCTGTGTCATGTTTTGATCTGTACCAAAGGCCTTTGCACTATAATCATAGGTGGACAGGGAAATGGCATCTAAGGATTCCCTGGAAAAAAGCCCAATCATCTCCTGCCACTCAGCCTTGCTCTCAAACAAAGAAACATCCATGTCGGCAATGCCCCAGTTGGAAACCCGTACAAAAAGAAGACGATCACGGGGAATTACCAATCGAACTGCTGCGATCACCTCATGAACAAACCGGTAGCGATTTTCCATGGATCCACCGTAATCATCTGTTCTCAGGTTGGAATAGGCAGACAAAAACTGGTTGAGCAGATACCCATGGGCACAATGGATTTCAAACCCGTCAAACCCTGCTGCCATGGCACCCTTGGCAGTTTCAACAAACCCTGAGATCACCTCATCCATGTCGGACTGGTTCATCACCTCGGGCACGGGATAGGGAGCGCCGGTCATGGGATTGTCCTGTTTGGGAGCAATGGGGCTGGGACCCAAAACCCGGTTGGCTGGGTTAATCCCTTCATAGGCCATTCGGCCGCAGTGAAATGCCTGACAAATGGAAACAGCCCCGTATTCACGGATCTTATCGGTCACCTGTTTCCATGCAGCCACCTGATCCTGGTTCAACAATCTTGCCTGGCCCGGATACCCCTGGGCGCTCGCATAGTCCGTAACAATGGCCTCATTGTAAACAAGCCCTGCATTATTTTTGGCCCGGGTCACCAGAAAATCCAATACATCTTGTCTGGGAATGCTGTTGTCCCCTGCGGACATCCGGGTCATGGGAGCCACACCGATTCGATTTTTAAAGGTGATATTGTTTATGGTCATGGGTGAAAAAAGGGAGGTTGTCATCATTTTTCTCCTTAATTATATTGTTTAGGTTAAAAGAACACCTCAGGGCACTGCCAAAACCGCACAATTACACAGATTATCGCTATTTCTTATCCAGTGGTTGTTGAAATTTGGATCTAATGGGTGATTTTTTTTCTCAGGGTTTTTAAGTTTCCATGCCGGGTCTTTGAATCCATGCGCTTTTGTTTTGATGAACGGGAAGGTTTACTGGGCCTTCTTTTCCGCTGTTCCTTGACCGCCCCCCGTATCAAGGCAACCAGCCGCTTCAGCCCGTCTTCCCTGTTTTTTTCCTGGCTTCGAAAGGTTTGGGCCTTGATCACCACCACCCCGTCCTTGGTAATCCGGCTGTCCTTTAAGGCCAGAAGCTTTTCTTTATAAACCCCGGGCAAATCCGATGCCGGGATATCAAAGCGCAGGTGAATTGCAGACGACACTTTGTTGACATTCTGGCCCCCCGGTCCCTGGGCCCGAATGGCCTGGAACTCAATGTCTCGCTCAGAAATGCTCACCATATTTGAAATTTTTAACAGGGTCTCTTCCATTTTTTTGTCCTTGGGTTACAGATTAACCCTGTTTTCGGACCATGTCAATGTGGGGAATACCGTCTTCTATATATATTTTGGATATGGTTTCAAATCCATGGGACTGATAAAAACGTTTCAAATATTCCTGGGCACCAATCTGAATGGGAATACCCGGCCAGTTATCCCGGGCCAATTCCATGGCCTTTTCAATCAAGTCGTGGCTTAAGCCCCTGCCCCGAAAAGTTTTGGCGGTCACAACCCTCCCGATACTGACCCCGGGATAACTGACGCCGGGGGCCAGAATCCTGAGATAGGCGGCCAGATTCCCATCTGCCAGGCGGATTGCCACATGAAGGGTTTCTAAATTAAGATCCTTCCCATCCAGCTCAGGATAAGGGCAGGCCTGCTCCACCACAAACACATCCACCCTCAGCCGGAGCAGCTCATAGAGTTCTGACGCCGTCAATTCGCTAAATTTTTTAATTTCCCACTGGATTGGCACCATACCATCCCCCCCCCCACGCAACACAAAGCTCACACACAAAACAATAGTCCTATATCCAATAGTAAAAACAATATTAACATAAAATGGCTATGCATGAAACTGCGGAAAACAAGGTATTGAAATGTTTACGACCTCAATGCCTGGAAAAATAGTTGACAGCACCTGCATGCAGGGGTATGCCCAACCGGTTTATTTTAGTATCCGGTTTTTGCAAAGAAAGTGCAGGATGCGCATGAAAAAGTCTTTTCTGATTGCTGAATATGGCATCAAGGACCTCGTAGACGGTTTCTTGATCAAGATCCTGGGATGCCACCAGAAGGGTTTGGGTTCCCAATGTGTTTATATCTGTTGTCTGCTCAGGGTAAGTGCCCGACGGGATGGTGACGTTTAAAAAGGCGGGGTGGCGGGAAACCAATTGATCAATATCACTGTCATTCATATCGGCCATGTCGGCGTTACAAAGACCAAATAGTTGTTGCAACGGGGTGGCGGGATGTATTCCCAGATAAATCATTGCATCTATGCTGCCGTGACAAAAGGCCATGGTATCCTGTGACTGGGAATCTGAAATTTCAGTCACCAACAGAAACTCTTTTCTTGACCAGCCCTTTGCGGTTAAAATCATCTCAAACAAATGGCTTTGAGGGGAAAGGGGGCTACCTGCATTTATCCGTTTTCCCTTGAGATCCTCCAGCTGCTTGATACCGGTATTATGACCAACGATAAGGGTGATCGGCACATCATAAAGGGGAAGAAGAACCCTTACGCTTTTGTAGTTGATATCAAGGAACTGAAAGTTTCCAATTTTGTTAACGGCATCATACAGCATGCGTGAATCAATCAATGCTATGTCCAGGGAACCCTGCTGAAGATTTGTAAGGTTATGGATATCACCGGAACCAGATACTGCCTTGCAGTTAACACCTTTAATTTGTTTGTTGATTATCCTCTCAAGCACGCGGCCTGAAAAATTGGAAAAAGTGCCTGGCCTGGCTGTGCCCAAAAGAATGTCAAACCCAGGGGCAGGAGCAGCATAAAAAAACAGGATTAAGAAAACTACCAGGGGTAACCAAATGGGGGTTATGGTGTTGTAATTTTTCATAATCGTTCTCCCGGATACAAAAAAGTATGTTTATGAATTTTACGATATTTACTTTTTTTGACATATCTACAGCTTAATTGTTAAAAAAAAGACTGGTTAAAGTCAAGGAATGATTAAAAAAACAGCCTGGTTTTATTCGCAATAAGTCTTCATCTCACTTCCCGGAGAGGATCATTAATGTCTGGTCATCGGACTGGGGAGCCAATTGGGTTTTGCATCGTTCTTTGATAAAGGCTATCTGCTCGTCAAGGGGTAATTTTTTTGACAAGAGCAACCACCCCAGGAATCCTTTTATCCCCAACTCTTTGCCAAGCTCTTTTGGGCTTCCAATTTTTAGTCTGCCCTCTGTAAAACCGTCTGTATACAGGAACAACCGGCTGTTTTTCAGGGTAAATTTATTTGCCGGATACAATATCCCCGACAGCACCCCCAAAGGCGGGCCCTGGGCTTCTAATTTTACAATTTTCTTTTCACTGACAATGAACGGGGGCAAATGACCCAGGTTAATAAGACGAAGTTCATGGGATTCAGGGTTCAAGCACCCGCCGACAAAGGTAACAAACATACCCCTGACAGCTGTTTCACAAAGTTCATCGTTCATGAGATGAACCACTTCACTGATATCGGTCATCACCTTGCACAAACACCGAAAAAGAGAAATGGCCTTGGCCATGAGCAATGCTGCAGAGGTTCCTTTGCCGGAAACATCCCCGATACAAAAACAAATGGTGTTGTCTTTTCTTATAAAATAATCGTAAAAATCCCCGGACAGATGAAAGGCCGGCATATTAATGGCCGCCACCCCACAAATTTTCTCAATATCAGGTTGAAGGTGTTCTTGAATCTCCCTTGCAATATCAAACTCAGCCGCCAGCTTACCGGCATATTCATCCCGCTGTTTTAAGGAAGTCTGCAATTTCCAGGTCAGTTCCTGATAGCTTATATTATCTTCTATCAGTTTTCTATTGGCCTGTTCCATCACCATTTCAAAATCAATCTGTGACCCGACGACAAGATTCAATGCCCTGGAGGTTTCTTCAACCTGGCCAGGTAACAGGGACAATAAAGATTCCACTTTATCGTCTGCTAATCCGAAAAGTGCTTTTGATTTTTGTTTTAAGTCTGCCAGGGCCGTCGCTTTTTCATGGCAGGTGTAAATGGCATTGCATAAATCCGCCAAATGCAGCATTCCCGCCAAAACCGACTGTTTTTCCTGTTGTCCAAACTTTTTGGAATCTCGTCGATGAAAAAAAGAATGGTGGTTCCCGATTGCCTGGGTATAGGATTTGGGCAGGTTCCATTTTTTAAAGACCAAAGCCCCGACACGATCATGGGCGGTACCAAACAATTTCTCTTCCATTTCATGGCGTTTTCCCGGAAGATTGGATCTTAACAAAGGCCACCGATCCGCTTTTGAAGGTTCCATGGAAAACAAGATCAGCAAACCGATATCCTGGAGCATTCCAGCCGTAAAGGCCTGTTCCACCGGTCCATTTACCAGGTATCCAAACTGCCGGGCCGCAACCCCCCTTCGTATGGAGTCTTCCCAGAATAAATCAATTTCAAACCCGGGGATATCATTCTTTGAAAGCGTTTCTTTCACCGCAAAACAGAGTATCAGATTTCGAAGGCTATCCAACCCCATGGCGGTCACAGCATCGGAAATGGTTTTAATTTGTTCTCGAAATCCAAAAAACGGAGAATTGACCAGACTCAGCAGCTGGGCTGTTAAGGCGGGGTTCAAAGATATCAATTGGGTCAGCTTGTCTATTTTGGCATCATCGCG
Source organism: Desulfoconvexum algidum (assembly GCF_055382125.1). Taxonomy (NCBI): domain Bacteria; kingdom Pseudomonadati; phylum Thermodesulfobacteriota; class Desulfobacteria; order Desulfobacterales; family Desulfobacteraceae; genus Desulfoconvexum; species Desulfoconvexum algidum. The sequence goes on from NZ_AP042394.1 coordinate 5,718,568, forward strand.
CAGGGTATACTGAATCAATTGCATGACCTGCCCATCTGGGACCGGCAAATTTTCAGGTTTAAAATCCCGATAAAAAATGCCGGTCATTAACAAACCCGTAAACAAATTTGATGATTAACAAAAATAAGATTCTTCACGATTTCCCTGGAAGTTGAATTTTCAATATGACATTTTTTTACCACAAACCGTGGGGAACTCACAAGAGACAAAAAAAAGAGTCCTGCTAAAATTTTCCCAACGAATCAATGCCAACACATTGCAATTGGTTGCGGCCTTTTGATTTTGCCTCATACAGGGCCTGGTCAGCATTTTTGATTAATAGGTCATAGGATTTTTTAACCGTTGGGATGGTTGCGGCACATCCTAAACTGACGGTTATTTTGTCATTTACCAGAGAAAATTCATGGGGAATATTGAGTTCTTCCACGCTATGCCTCAATCGTTGTGCAAATTCAGCAGCTTTCTCAATAAAGGTGTTGGGCAGTATGCCGACAAATTCTTCGCCGCCATAGCGTGCAATAAAATCAGCGGGTCTTCTTGACGCCATATTAAGGTTTTGTGCCACTTTCTTCAGACAGTCGTCACCGGCGCTATGTCCATAATTGTCATTAAATAATTTAAAATAATCAATATCAATCATAATAATGGATACAGGATAGGAGCCTCTTACAGCACGTTTCCATTCCATCTTAAGGTAATCATCAAACTTTCTTCTGTTGGGAATTCCGGTTAAACCATCCAGGGTTGAAAGATCTTCTAAAAGATCACGATGTTTTTTAAGTTCCAGGTGTGTTTTGGCCCTGGCCTTTACAATGGGAATGCTGAACGGTTTTGTAATATAGTCAACTGCGCCATAGTCCAACCCTTTTGTTTCATCAGCCTCCTGATTTTTTGCCGTAATAAAAATAACCGGTATTTTTTCTGTTTTTGGGTTCTGTTTTAATCGTTTACAAACTTCATACCCATCAATTCCAGGCATTAGGATATCAAGCAAAATAAGGTCCGGGGGAGCTTCGGAACCGGCTATTTCAAGGGCTTTTTCGCCGGTGGTAGCCATTTTTATCTGGTAATCGTTTTTTAAGGCTTCACCCAACACCCGTATGTTTGTCGGTTGATCATCAACAATGAGAATAGTAGAACGAATTGAGTAGTTGACCATTTTACATACCTTTTAAAGTAATATTAAAAAAACGGGCTATCTTGAACAATACAACTTCTGCTTCATCAAAGTCAAAATTATTGATGGCCTTATCCAAACTCAGAATGTCATTGGGTTTGATTTTCTTTTGTATCATTTCTTTTACAATGCCGAACCTGTCAATTGCTTCCAGGTCATTTTCTATAATTTTTTCGTGCAAAGATAGGATGTTTCGTAAAATATCTTGCTGCCCAAATTCCTGTTTGTTTTTTTGGGGAGCTGTGGGCTGTGGGTTAATAAAAGAATCATTTAGTTTAGCAACGGTTTTTGACGCTTCCTTAAAGGTTTTTTTATAATTATTGAGCAAGACACTATCAGCGGTTGATTTTTTTTCAATAGAAACCTCCAGTCCTGTTGTTGATTCATACAGACTTGAAAGTGAAAGGTTGCCGGCAATGCCCTTAATACTGTGCAGATACCCGAGCACCTCGGCAATTTTCTTTTCCTTGACCATGGTGTTGATTTTTTCCATGGAATTTTTATGGTCATTTATAAAATCTGCTAAAAGCTGAACATAAAGTTTAGTATCTCCCATGAAACGGGAAAGTCCTGATTTAACGTCAATGCCGGGCAAGGCGTCGGGCAGGGTATGGAAGGGGTGAATAGAAGAGGCCTTTTTTGCCTGGCTCAAATCAGGGTTGATTCCTTTTTGATGAATTAAATGGTGTTTATTGCCCTTATATTTTATAAGCTTTGAATACAGCAGGTTGGAATCAATGGGCTTTGATATATAATCATTCATTCCCGCATGAATACACTTTTCCCTATCACCGGTCATGGCATGGGCTGTCATTGCAATAATGGGAATCTCCTTTAATTTTAATTTGTTCCTGATGATATCTGTGGCACAATACCCATCCATTTCAGGCATCTGGATATCCATTAAGACAAGATCAAATTCTTTTGTTTCCAGGAGTTCAACCGCCTTAAGTCCTGTAGAAGCAATGGTAACCACAACACCTGCATATTCCAGCATTTTTTCGGCGACAAGCTGGTTAATGGTATTATCTTCAGCAAGCAGCACCCGAAGGCCTTTGAGCCTGCCATGATCAGTTGTCGTGTCTTTGGTCTCGATTGTTTGAGAAATAAAATGGCCTTGCTTCTTTCCAAAAACATCCATTATCATGTCAAGAAGAATGGATTGTTTGACAGGTTTTATTAAAAAGTTGTTTACACCGGCCTTTTCAAATTTTTTAATGACTTCTTCCCTGCCAAAAGCCGTCATCATGATGATAGAGATCCTATCCATATCAGGATTCTTTCTGATGCGCTTTGCTGTTTCAAGACCATCTAATCCCGGCATAATCAGATCCAGCATCACCAGTTTAAAGGGGGACCCTTCCCTCTGGGCTTTTTCAAGTTCTTTTACCGCTTTTTCACCGGAATCAACCGTATTGACGTGAAAGCCGAAGGACGATAATGTTTCTCGCATGATATCCCTTGCTGCTTGATTGTCATCAACCACAAGGACATTCATCTCCTTTAGTTCTTCGGTCAGGGCCGTCTTGCGGAACCTTGTTTTTTGTGTTTTAAACCTTAGATCAAAGCTGAATGTCGTTCCTTTTCCAGCTTTACTTTTTACTTCAAGGTGGCCTCCCATAAGCTCAATCAGCTGTTTCGAGATGGAAAGCCCTAACCCTGTGCCGCCGTATTTTCTTGTTGTGGACCCGTCTGCCTGGACAAAAGAGTCAAACAGTTTATTGAGCCTGTCTTTGGGGATGCCGATACCCGTATCCTGAACGCTAAACTCAAGTTTAATATAATCGGTATTCTTCTCAAGGCAGGAAACGCTGACAATGATTTCTCCTTTTTGTGTGAATTTAACGGAATTTCCTGTGAGGTTTATCAGGGCCTGTCTTAATCTTAACGGATCTCCAATAAGCTTACCGGGAATCTCATTTGAGATGGAGATGATAAACTCAATTTCTTTTTCAGCTGTTTTAGGGGAAAACATGTCAGAGACACTTTCCATGACATCGTCAAGCCTGAAATCGATTTTTTCTATATTCATTTTGCCGGCATCAATCTTGGAAAAATCAAGAATATCATTGATTATCCCAAGAAGGGATGTGCTTGAAGATTTTATCTTGTTTAAATAATCCCTTTGCTTTTCATCAAGCTCAGTTTTTAAAACAAGCTCTGTAAGCCCCATAATGGCATTCATAGGCGTCCTGATTTCATGGCTCATATTCGCTAAAAATTCACTTTTGGAGTTTGCGCTTGCCACTGCCGCGTTTTTAGCTATTTTTAATTCTTCCTGGGATTTTGTATGAATAATTATCTGTGAAACAAGGCTTGAAAAGATTTCAAGGGGCCGAACAGATTCATCTGTCGGTTTTTTTCTTGACATTGGGTTATCAACCCAAATAAATCCGATCAGTTTTTTTGATGCATCAAGCATCTTGACAAAAAGCATATCATCTTTGTCCCATGAATCAGAAGATGGTCCTGGGGGGGGCTGCTTTTTTTCTGCTGCCGGTTTCAAACGATAGGCTTTCTGAAGCGAAGACGATTTGATTAAAACAGAAAACTGGCCGATTTTTTCACCGCTTTGTAAAAAATCATTTAAAAAAGAAGGGCGGATAATAGTATTTTTATACCGTTCAATATTCTTTGAACTGAGGCCATCATATGCAAGGATTTCGTGATACGGTGCCTTTTCGGTCAAATAGAAAATTGCAACTTCTTTGTAATTTGAATATTTGACAATGGCCTGGCTTATTTGTCTAAAGGTATGTTTGGGATTTTTTGCAGAAATCATTGATGCCGCAGCCATGCTGAATTGTTCGGTCTGGTTGGATATGATTTCGAGCTGCTCCCTGCTTATGGCCAGGGCTTCTTCAGAGCGTTTTCTTTCTACTGCCAGAGCAATCTGGTCTGACACAGCAACAAAGATGTCAACATCTTTACGGGTGAAATAATCCGGATCTGAATAGTGCTGGACAGCCATGACACCGATTACCTTGCCCTTGATAAGCAAGGGAACCCCTAACCATACCACGGCCTGAGTTCCGGTCGCCCTGTTTCCTTTATGTTTTTTATTGAGTTCGTTTTTATTGAACAATACGGGTTTTTTGCTTTTAATGACATCCAGCGTGAGAAACCGGCTTTTGTCATTGTACTGCATTGCCCCTTTAAACGGGGCACCATCGAATTCATCAGCATAAAAGGGAAAATGCATAAGTTTTTTTATCTCATCAACAATACAAATAAAAAAATTGGGAAGGTGCTTTAACTGGTGTAAGGTCTGAAAAATGGATCCATATAACTCGTCCAGATTGTCAGTGGTGTTCACGGCATTTGAAATTGTAAAAAAAATTTTATTGAGCAGTTCACTTCTTATTTTTGCCTTTTCCTCCCTCTTTTTATCGATGGCCATGGCAACTTGGTCAGAGACCGCAATCAGCAGGTCCATATCCCTTTGATCATAAATATCAGGATTATCGTAGCTTTGAACAACGATGGCCCCAATGACCCCTTTTTTTGTTTTCAAGGGTGTGCCAAGCCAGAGTTCGGATGGAGACCCGGCAACTTCAAGTCCCATAGCCTTTGCCCGGACAATGGATTGTTTCTTTGTATAAAAAAGCGTTTTGTTTTTTTGTATGACTTCTTGTGTTAAAGAACTGGATTTGCTGGCCTGCCTGAGATCCTTGAGAACCCCGTCTTTTGTGTCCACATTATAAGGGAAAGAGAGGACATCCTTTTTTTTATCATACAGGGCAATATAAAAATTTGTGGCATCCAGAATATGATTCAATGAACGATGGATTGATGCATACAACTCATTTAAATCCTGGGTTGTATTGGCAGCATTGGCAATTTTAAAAAGAGTCCTGGCAAGTTTCTCACTGTCTTTAAGTTCATTCCCTGAAGTCACCGTTATTCATTCCTTGTTTTTTATAGCGTCATTATGTTCATTTTAAATTCTTATTTATTTACACCATTGGGTTGAGCTATTCAAAGGTCTTTGAACTTTTTTTTGCGGTTCGGTTCTATTTTTTCCATGGACAGCTTATTTTTTCCAGAAAATTGCTGCCTTCATTCAATATCACCCCCAGCAGACTCATGCCGAATATTCCCACAAACATGGTGTTGAAATCCATCTGGCCCCAGGCATCCATAATCAAATATCCCAGGCCTTTTGATGTGGCAAAAGACTCGACAAAAAACAAAACAGCCACACTGACCCCTGAATTCAGGCGAAGCGCTGTAAACCCGTGGGGAAGTGCGGCGGGAAAATATCCTTCCCAGAATAACTGCCAACGACCGGCCCCAAGGGATCGAATGGAATCCAGATGTTGCGGTTGAATCGCCCGAACCCCGTCCCGGGTTGCTACCAATACCTGGTACCCGAGAATCAGGCTGATAATAATGATCTTGGACAGATCCCCCAGCCCGAACAACAAAAGAACCACCGGCAGCAATACAACCTTGGGAATGGGATAGGTCATGGACACAAACGGAGACAAAAAATTGTCCACCCGGCGGGCACTGCCCATCAGGATACCGATGGGAAAGGCAACGCCCCAGCCGATGATCATTGCCATCACTGCCCTGAACGCACTGGCTGCAAAATGGTGCCAGAATTGGGATGTCATCAGGGCTGCCAGAAATGTGTAAATAGCATCTTCCGGGTAGGGCAGGACATTTTGAGACACTAGGACTGCCAGGACTTTCCATACCAGGCAAACCACTATAATCGTGATTGAATATGGCACAGCGATACGCTTGATAAATTTCACCAGTATTCTCCTATTTTATGCCGGATGGACCGAATCAACTCGTAATATTCACTGGTCCGCCGATAGGCAAGGTCCCCGAATCCTGGATTGTCAAATATCTCGTGTATGGATGCAGGGGTGCCGGAAAGAATCAAGATGCGTTTGCCCAGAAAAACCGCTTCTTCCACGCTATGGGTGACCAGAAGATACGGCACGGACGTCTCAAGCCAGGTGATCAGCAGGGTGTCCTGAAGTGTTTCCCGGGTGATGGCATCCAAAGATGAGAACGGTTCGTCCATGAGCAGCAGGCGAGGTTTGGATGCATAGGCCCTGGCAATGGCCACCCGTTGCTGTTCGCCGCCGCTCATGACACAGGGGAAATCATTTTCTCGACCCGCAAGACCCAGTTCCGCTAAAATTTTTTGTGCCCGGGCATTTCGATCTTTTCTGGAAACGCCCTGTATTTTTAACCCCAGCGCCACATTCTGCAAATTGGTTTTCCAGGGCAAAAGGCCATAATTTTGCAGGATCAACGCCACATCCGGAACCGGTTTGGATATCGGCCGGTTATCGAGCAGGATCCGACCGCTTTCGGGTTTCTCAAGCCCGCTGATCAGATGCAGCAGGGTTGTCTTGCCACACCCGGAAGGGCCCAGAATAACGATCGTTTCCCGGGCATCCAAATGAAAGGAAATATTTTTTAAAACGACTTTTGAATCAAATTCTTTGCATATATTGCTGATGGTTAGCATGGGAATCTTTGCGCTAGGGAATTAAATTTTCGTAGGAAATGGAGTGGTGTAACAATCCCTTTTTCATCATCCAGTCCTGAATCTGCTGTACTTCAATCCTGGTGGGTATCCGGGGTGCCGGGTATCGGTACACGGGAAAGGTATCGACCAGGTTCCCGGGAATCCGGCAGGTTTTTGCCATCAGCCCACGATATTTTTCCGGGGTCTTATTGACTGCGGTCACAGCTTTTGTATAGGCTTTGACAAACGTGTCGGCCAGATAACATTTATCCCTATGAATATTCAAGACGGTCAGCGGCATATCCAGCCCCTGGTCGGTCACAACCAGCCTTGCTCCCCTGTCTTGGGCCAGCGAGGTCAGCGGTTCGGGTAACAAGGCCGCATCAATCTTGCCCGTCAACAGCATTTGCAGCCGAATGGGCATCTGCTTGATTTCGATTTCTTCCAATAGCATCTTGTTCGTTTCGGGCAGCTGTTTTAAATGATCGAATAGATATTCAATAATCGAGGCTTTGGAAATCGCCACCGTGATTTTGCCCTGTTCCCGGGCCAGGGGCAATTTTGGAGACAGCATCAACCCGAACATCCGCTGTTTTTTATCGGTTGCATAGGAAACCGTTAAAAATCGGACCGGAATCTTATTTTTGACCAGGAGTAAGGTCGCCGGCATATCACCGAAAAATCCATCCAGTTGACCGGTTTGCATGGCCGTGTTCCTTTCCATGGCACTGGAAAAAGACACCAGTTTAAGATCGATATTTTCCGCCTTGAAATATCCCTCCATCACCCCCACTTGAAGCGGCAGTGTATCAATGACCGGAAGAATACCCATGCAAAACGTCTCAGCCGAAGCGACTCCGGCTACCAGTAAAAAAATGACAACAAGCAGCCAGACAATCCCTATTGGTTCTTTATCATCCTTACCTTTTAATTGTTTCACCATCAAGCAGGCCTCACTCTTTCCTGACAAAAATTTTTAACCCGTGCAAAACGAAAACATAAGTTTGCGTTATGCAGCAATGACGCTATCTATACTCTAATTTTTCCCATGGGTAAAGGTCTGGACCATTTCCCCGTGAAGTTGTTTTTTTTGGTTTTCTGTGAATACCGTTACCGTTTCAAACAGGTCGTCGGACGGGATAATATTGAAAGGCAATTCTTTCCCCTAATCGTCCATTTTAAAGTTCACTATTATAAATTTTACTAAATTAAGGCTATTTTTTAGCATAGAATGAACCCATACATAAACTTTAAAGGCCTTTAAATAACAGTCCCTTATCAAGAAAAATCATTCTGTTCAGCATAGTGAACAAAATAGTTTATACCAACCCCACATTTTTGTTGACATGTCAACTTCCCAATGGTAGCTCAATAGGTATTCGTTGATTTTTCCCTTTAACATGAAGGAGACAAATATGCTGCTACCCACCTTTGAATTTCACGAGCCCCTTTCCCTGGAGGATGCACTGGAACTCAAGCGAGACCTTGGCGAGAATGCACGTTTACTGGCAGGCGGAACCGATCTTCTGGTCCACATGAAAAAAAAGCTGATCACCACGGACAACCTCATCAGCCTGACAAAAATCAAGGACCTGTCCCTGATTAACCGAGAAGAAAATGCCATTGTCATTGGCGCTTGCGCCACCATGGCAACCATTTCTTCAACCCCCATTATCCAGGAAAAATTCAAGGCCCTCAAGGCCGGCTGCGACAACCTTGGCAGCCATTTAATCCGAAATCGGGCGACCATTGGCGGCAATGCCTGCAATGCCAGTCCTGCCGGAGATACCCTGTGCGCCCTTTTGGTCTATGAGGCAACGGCCCTTTTGGCAAGCAGCGACACAAAACGGGAAATTCCCATTGCCAACTTTTTTACAGGCCCCGGCAAATCCTGTATAGCCCCCGATGAAATTCTCACGGGCTTCAGGCTTTCCATCCCAAGCGATAACAGTGATGCACACTATATCCAATTGGGGAAAAGGAAATCATCAGAAATCAATGTGGTCAATGTGGCATCCTTCCTTGAATATGATCCGGGCACAGGGAAAGTAACCACCTGCCGCATCGCCCTGGGTTCAGTGGCTGCCACCCCCATTAGAGCCCCCAGGGCAGAAGCCGCCATGCTGGGCCAGACGCCGGAGGAGGCCTCTTTTTTTGCTGCCGGTGAAAAAGCCAGAAGAGAAGACTGTCGTCCCATAGACGACTTTCGGGGCACCGCCGCCTACAGACAGGCCATGGTCGGCGTGCTGACCAAACGCACCCTTGCCGCGGCCTATGACCGGGCCAGCAGCGTTTCCCTTTAAGCCAGTGTGAATAAAACCTTTTCCAATGAGATCATTTTTTAAAAAAATAGTTCTGCAAAAACCGCGGCAACTGAACAGGAGAACTTAAATGAAAAAGATAATCACCCTGACCATCAACAATCAATCACATGAAATTGCGGTTGAGCCCAATATTACCCTTGCCGATATGCTCCGATACGAGTTGGCCCTGACCGGCACCAAAAAAGGATGTGACACAGGAGATTGCGGTGCCTGCACCGTCATCATGGATGGAGATGTTGTCAATTCCTGCCTGGTCCTGGCAATCCAGACCAACGGATCTGTCATTGAGACCATCGAAGGATTGAGCACGGACAAAGGACTTCACCCCCTCCAGGATGCCTTTGTTGAGAAAGGGGCCATCCAGTGTGGATTTTGCACCCCGGGCGTTATCATGTCCGCCAAAAACCTGTTGGATAAAAACCCCAACCCTTCGGAACAGGAAATCCGGGAAGGCATTTCAGGCAATCTTTGCCGGTGCACGGGATACCAGAAAATTTTCGAAGCCATTGAATCCCAGCGTTCATAAACCAGCCGACCCTAATCCTACCCAAAGGAGGAAGCCATGAAAGAATTCGACACTATCAACACCCGGGCACGCCGTATTGATACCCCGGACAAGGCAACGGGACAGGCTGTGTTTACCGATGACATCAGCCGACCGGGCCAGCTCTATGGTGCCATGCTCCAAAGCCCCCATGCCCACGCAAAAATAATCTCCATTGACACCTCAAAGGCCGCAAGTCTTCCCGGGGTCAAATCTGTTATTACCCATGAACAGGCAGGTCACATCAAATATGGTGTCAGCCCTGCCCGGTATGATGAAACCGTATTTGCCATTGACAAGGTGCGGTATATAGGGGATGAAATTGCAGCAGTTGCCGCGGTTTCCCTGGAAATTGCCCTGAAGGCTTGCACCCTTATCAAAGTTGAATATGAACTTTTGCCGGCGGTATTCACGGTGGAAGATGCCATGAAGGATGGGGCACCCCAGCTCCACGAGAATTCCCCTGGCAACCTGTGCGCCGAAGTCCACCAGGAATTCGGGGATGTGGCCACTGCATTAAAAGAATGCGATATCATCAAAACCAGCACCATGAAAAGCAAACGCCAGGACGGCGCCTTTCTTGAAATGCAGGGATGCATCGCCGAATTTGACAACAGAGGCATCCTCACCCTGGTCACCTCCACCCAGGTCCCCCATTATGTCCAGAGAACCGTTGCCATGGTTTTAGGAATGGATGTGGGCAAGGTAAGGGTAAAAAAACCCTATGTAGGCGCAGGTTTCGGTATCAAGGCCGCTGCCAACCCCATGGAACTTATCTGCTGTATCCTGGCAAGGGAAACCAATAAACCCGTCAAAATGAATTTTACCCGAAAACAGGTTTTTATGTATGCAAGGGCCCGGCACCAGTTCACCCATACCATTACCACCGGCGCCAAACGAGACGGGACCCTCATGGCCATCAAACATGAGTGCTGCCTGGACGGCGGTGCCTATACAAGCTTTGGTATTGCCACGGTCTACTACACAGGCTCCCTTCTGGGAGGGCCCTACAAAATTGCCAATATGAGCTATGATGGGTACAGGGTGTATAACAACAAACCCACCTGTGGTGCCCAAAGGGGACACGGGGCAGTGATTGCCCGGGCGCTGTTTGAACAGCAGATGGACATGATTGCAGAAGAGATCGGCATGGACCCCATGGAACTGCGACTCAAAAACATGATGAACGCGGGAGACACTACCTGTAACGACCTGAACATGAGCTCATTTGGCATGTCCGAATGTATAGAAGCGGTGCGAGAAGGATCCGGCTGGGACAAGAAAAAGGGAAATATGGCCCCTGGAAAAGGCATCGGCATGGCCTGCGGTTTCTTTGTGTCCGGGGCAGGATACCCCATTTATCGGTCTGACACCTTTCATGGTACCGTCATTGTCAAATTAACGGAGGACGGCGGCACCGCCCTTGTCTATACGGCATCGGCTGAAATCGGCCAGGGGTCTGACACGGCCTTTGCCATGATTGCCGCAGAAGCCCTGGGGATCCCTCTGGATCATGTCCGACTGGCTTCCGGAGACACCGACATGGGCGTTGACCTGGGTGCCTACTCCAGCCGCCAGACACTGATGACCGGACACGCCACCAAGGATGCTGCCGACCATGCCAAGGCCCAGGTTTTAGAAGTGCTGGCGGATCAGCTGAACGTCCCCGTGGAAGAACTGGATATCAAAAACGGCTTTATCAAATTTTCAGGAGAAGTGCCTGATTTTTCAACTCTTCGGACCCGGTATATCAAGGAACACAGGGGATGGATCGATAATCCTGATTCTGAACGTCTGACCTTTAAGGAAGCCTCCCGAATCGCCTTCCTTGAAAAGGGCTCCATTGTGGGAACCGGCAAATACAAGCCCCATAACCTGGGTGGCAAGTTCAAGGGAGCAGCCGTTGGAACCTCTCCTGCCTATGGGTGTTCAGCCCAGGTAGCCGAGGTAACCGTGGACATGGAAACAGGACAGGTGACCATTGACAACATCACCGACGCCCATGACTGCGGCAAGGCCATCAACATGACCTCGGTGGAAGGCCAGATGGAAGGATCCGTCTCCATGGGAATCGGGGAAGCCATGCATGAAGAGGTGATCTTTAACGATCAAGGCCAGGTACTCAACGCTGACCTTGCCGAATATAAAATTGTCACAGCCATGGACATGCCCCGGGTCAAAGCAATTGTGGTGGAAAGCGATGAACCCAATGGCCCCTACGGCGCCAAGGAAGTGGGGGAAGGCGCCATCATGCCGACCATCCCCGCCATCCTCAATGCGGTTTACAATGCCGCAGGAGTCAGGCTCAATGAACTGCCCATGAACCCGGAACGGGTCTTCCATGCCATCCAGGAGTATAAGACCAAAATGGTAAAATAGCATGGCCAAATAGAAGAATAGAATAGGAACGCTGATAAAAAATGGCCCTTGAAACCTGCGAACGGTATACCCGCCAGATCAAGCTGCCCCAGATCGGCCTATCAGGTCAGGAAAAACTTTCCAGGGCAAGGGTCCTGATTGCCGGGGCCGGGGGGTTAGGCTCCCTGTCATCCTTGTATCTGGCAGCCGCCGGTGTGGGCCATTTAATCATCGCGGACCACGACCATGTGGAGCTTTCCAATTTGAACCGACAGCTTGTTCACTGTGAGGCCACCCTGGGCGATCCCAAGGTGGTCTCTGCCGCCCAACGCCTGGGTCAGCTCAATTCAACCATTCAGGTTACCCCGGTACAGGTAAGAATAGACCAGGGAAGCATTGACGGGCTCTTGGAAGGCGTGGACCTCATCGTGGATGGATGTGACAATTACCCCACCCGAAAAGTATTGAACCGGGCTGCGCTGCGCCATAATCTACCCTGGGTTTTTGGCGGCGTCATGGGATTTGACGGAATGATCTCAAGTTTTGTCCCGGGATCTGTTTGTTTTGAATGTATCATCCAAAATCCTGAAACCTTAAAACCCGAAACAATAAAACCCGGGACACACCCCCCCAACAATGGTATACTGGGAGCAACCGCCGGAATGATTGCTTCCATCCAGGCCATGGAAGCGGTTAAATTATTGTTGGCCATCGGCACCCCGCTGACAAATCGGCTGGTCCGGATTTCCGGACTGGATATGCGAATTACCACGGCCACCTTAACACCGAATCCGGACTGCAGGGCCTGCAGCCCATCAAACAAAAATCAAAATATAAAGATATGACAATATGAACATCCAATTTAACGGTTTGAAAGAGACCATCCCCGAGGGCCTGAATATCAACGAACTCATTAAATTTTTTGGTGAAGGGGACCCCCACGTAATTGTGGAACAAAACGGCAGGTATATTTATCCTAAAAATTATGATACCTGTATGGTCATGGAAAATGATATGATCGAGTTTATCAATCCCAATCTCGGCGGTTAGCAGTTGCATCAGACCGGACAAATCGCTATCAGTGGACTATCTTTCAGGAGTATCATGATATGCAATACTATGAAAAAGAAAAAATAAAGGCCCTTCCCGTTCAAGATGCCGTGGGCAAAGTTCTGCTCCATGACATCACCGAAATCGTGCCGGATCTTTTTAAAGGCCCGACCTTTAGGAAAGGCCATGTCATTACCCCGGCAGACGTGGAAAAACTGCTGGATCTTGGCAAACAAAATATATATGTGGCAGGTCTTGACGGAGAGGTCCATGAAAATGATGCTGCCCTGCGCATTGCCCAGGCCGCCATGGGCAAAGGTCTTTCCATCAGCGATCCAAAGGAGGGCAAGGTAAGTTTTTCCGCCACAGCCCTTGGTTTTTTAAAAATCGATGTGGCCGCCCTTGAACGATTAAACTCAGTCCCGGAGGTCATCTTTTCCACCCTGCATACGAACCAGGTGGTTCAACCTGGCCAGGAGCTTGCCGGCACCCGGATCATCCCCCTGTCCACTGATAAAACCAACGTCATTGAAGCAGAAAAAATATGCCAACAATATTTTCCCATCATCCAGGTAAAACCCATGGCCAAGCTGGATGTGGGGTTGGTGATAACGGGATCAGAAGTCTTTAGCGGCAGAATTCGGGATGGATTTGGACCTGTGGTGACAAAAAAATTTGAAGAACTGGGCAGTCGTATTACTCGAAAAATAATTGTTTCCGATGAACTGTCCATGACCGTTACCGCCATCCAGGAGTTGCTGGCGGAAGGCGCCCAGATGATAGCCGTAACCGGCGGCATGTCCGTGGACCCGGATGATTTAACCCCGGCTGCCATCCGGGCGGCGGGGGGCAAGGTTACCTCCTACGGTGCCCCGGTTCTTCCCGGTGCCATGTTCATGCTGGCTCACATCGGAGATATTCCCGTGGTGGGACTTCCCGGATGTGTCATGTACCACAGGGCCTCCATCTTTGACCTGATTTTACCCCGGCTTTTAGCCGGAGAAACCATTCAACGCTCAGACATAGTTAAAATGGGACATGGCGGATTCTGCTCCAGCTGCAAAGTGTGTCGATTTCCCTCCTGCAGCTTTGGAAAATAATTTTTCAAGGAGATATGGATGAAACACCAGGAAGGGTATTTAAAAAGCAATCGGGCAACCAATGTGTATTATCAATATTGGCTGCCCGAGGAGAAACCAAAAGCAATTCTTATGGTTGCCCATGGATTGGCAGAACATAGTGGACGATATATGAATCTTGTCAATCACTTTGTCCCACTGGGATATGGTGTTTATGGAATCGATCATATTGGGCATGGAAAATCAGAGGGCAAAAGAGTCTATGTGGAACAATTCCAGGATTTTACAAAGACACTCAAGATCTATTTTGATTCTATCCGGGAAAAGCAGCCTGAAACGCCGATATTTCTGATCGGGCATAGCATGGGGGGATTAATTGGTGCCGCATACCTGCTGGAACATCAGGATGATTTATCTGGGGCTGTTCTTTCCGGGCCGGCAATCAAAATACCGGAGAATATTTCCCAGATCGCTATTCTCGCGGGGAAAATATTTTCCGTGCTCATGCCAAAATTAGGTGTTGCGCCATTAATTTTTGAAGGGATAAGCCGTGACCCTGCTGTGGTAGAAGCTTATATCAATGACCCTTTGGTTTATACCGGAAAGATCACAGCCCGCCTTGCCGCAGAATTACTCAAAGCAATGCGCCATGTCACGGAACATGCCGCAAAAATACAATTGCCCATAATGATTGCCCAGGGAAGTGAAGATTCATTGGTCGATCCCGGTGGTGCTCAGCTTCTTTATGACCTGGTAGGTTCAGGGGATAAAACCATTAAACTCTATGATGGATTTTACCATGAAATATTCAATGAGCCTGAACATGCACAGGTATTAAAGGATGTCCAATTATGGATAGAAAAACAACTCGAAAAAAAAGGACATTAACCCCAGGTATCATTCCTGACGCACCCTTAAAAAAGATGCAAATTTAGGAATCCCGTTTTTGGTAAATCCATTGTACTTGAAGGTAATATTTGTTCCTAAGGGGGGTGGGTTTTTCCTGAATTGGTCTGTAAAACCCGTGCCCAGCTTAAAAATAATTCCGTTTGCAAGCCTCAGGGTAAGAGACCCCATCATCTCCCTGTATTTTCCCTTCCCCTTGTTTAAACCAATAACAATTCCTTCCATGTCCTGAAAATTTTTCACTTTCAGGACATGGGCACTTCGCCCGGTATGGTAAGGCATTTTCGGGTCCTTTACGATAACACCCTCACCTCCCATGGATTCTATTTTATTTAAGAATTGATCAAGATCTGATCTGTCTTGTATCCGTATCTGGGGAATAAACCGCACATGACTGTTCTTGTGTATTTCAAACCATTCTTTTGCTCGGTTGATTCGTACAGGAAAGTCTCCTTTTTCATTGGGAACTTCAAAAACATTATACCTGATTTTCTCCCACCCCTCCCCCGGTTTTTCATCAAGAACGATTGATTGAATGAATTCAAAATCACCCCGTTTACTCCAAAGTTCACCATCCAGCTCAAAGGGTGGAAAATTTTTAACAAACCATGGGGGTGGATTCAGGGGCAGGCCCTTTCGGGTGAGCAATTGATGCCCGTCCCAATACCCCCTTATTCCATCGAGCTTCTCACTCATCACCCACCCTGTTATATCTTCTTTATGGGTATATGTTTTTGCCTTTTGCAAAGCAAACTCATGGGCAAACAGGAGGGGGCAGAAAATAATGGATAGAAACACCCCCAGAACGGATAGAAAATTGAACCATTGATGGTCAAAAATTTTTAAAACAGACATAACCACACCCAAAGTTATCGGCTAATGATTTATAAAAATTTGATACTAATGTCCTATCGAGAAATCATAGAAAAAGCAATCAGGAAAGCCCTGATATTATAGTTTTTTTAAAAAATACCAGATATCGCCTTCACAATATTTTCTTTAAGAAAAATTTCTTTAAGAAAAAAAATTTCATCATGGCTTAGACCGGAATATGATCCAGCCATGCCCGGACATGGGTCTCAAACAGGGTTGGCTGTTCCATTTGAAGGCAATGACCTGACCGGCCCAGGACCACCAGGGTGGCATCGGTGAAATTATCATAAATTTTCCAGGCATCTTTATACCCAACGGCAACATCGTAACGTCCCAGAAGGATCAGGGCGGGATTGTCAAAGGGCGATTCCAGGGTATCCACGTCAAAGGAGAATTGAGTGTCCCGGATTCTCTCCATAAGACCTGGGTCGGGCAAGACCAGCGAAGGGTTGATATCTCGTTTAAAGCGCTCCCAGGCCGGTTTTGTCTGGATGGTCAAAAATTGATCAATGGTCTCAAATTCATTTGGGGTCAATTCAGACACCAGGGCCTCATCCCTTTCCCATAGCCTGAAATCCGGCAATTGCCTGCCCTTACGCCGAAATCCAATCACAGGGCAAACGAGGAGCATCGCCCGGACCCGGTCCTTCATTTTATGAAGCACACCCCGGGCAAGATACCCGCCATAGGAAAGCCCTGTGAGAATGAAGGGTTGATCCGGGCCAAGCAGATGATCAATGAACTGTATCACCACTTCCAGCATGTCATCGGAGCTGAGAATTTGGGGATTGCTTCCGGATTTCCCCATCCCGGGCAGGTCAAAATAGATGCGCTGGAATCGGTCATAACAGGTAAATAGGGGTTCCAGGCCGGCCTTCATTGAACGATGGTCAATACCGTACCCGTGAAGATTAATCACCGGAAGCCCCTGCCCGATGATCTCGTAGAAAATGTCGGTATCACAGACCCTTTCGATCATGTCATCTGTCGGAACTCATCCATGGACCGCCCCCTGATGGCCTCGGCTATTTCAAAGACATAGTCATAAATATGCAGTCCCTTGGAAGAGGCAATAATCTCACCATTTTCAACCCCGATCTGGGCTGCACAATATTGTTTCATCATCTCGATGGCGGCCAGGTTGGCCGGGAAACCGCCAAACAGATCCCAGGACCTGAAATAGGGGAAAAAATGAAGTTTGCCATCCTGGATACGAGTATCGATATGACGCAGACAGGGCGGGTCAATCAAAATCATGTCAGAGGGTTGCCCCACCTGCAGGATCATCTGGTTATTCCGGTAACCTTTGTGGGTATAGGTCCAGATCATCAATTCCATCTGGTTAACATAAAATTTGCCCTTTTCCTCTATCAGAATATTCCGGTCTGTCCAGATTTCTCTTTCCTGGATCAAAATTTTTGTGAGCTCCTTGTAATCATCCGGCAGATAAGCAAGGTCGCACTTGCAGATCCGCTGACCATAGGTATAGGATTCTCCCTGTTTTTCCTCACCGGTCATAAGATAGGGCAGATAATCATCCAGATAATTTTCATCCACAGGGTCGGGAAATCCCAGGGCCAGGTTCACCTTGGGCAACAGGGGAACTGACGAAGGATGGGTGATATGAATGGTAATATAATCGAACTCAAGTCGTTTCTGACCTTCAAAGGACCCCCTGTCTATGGTGAAGGACCGACCCTTTTCAACACATTGATAAAGGGTTTGAAACCAGGCATCGGACAGGCTGGTGGCTTTGATGAAAATCGGTTCTAGCATGGAATACTCCTTTAAAAGGGTTCACATCTTTTTGATCTGGTTTATATACTGGAATTTTCTGTGTGACAACCCAAAAGTCACCCTTAACGATAGTCTGTTACACCAGAATCTTACTACACACAAAGTTATTTTTGGTTATTTTTAGTAATTATAATTTATTTTACACCCAAATATAAAATTACTCTTGACAAAAAATAACCATAGGGATAGAAACAAACTTAAGATTACGAAATACGGATAATGAAGGAAGTTGTTTTTCTAAGGCAACCCCCCATCTCCTTGGCAAACATTATCCAGCCGCCTGACTGCCCTGACCCTGGCAGTCAGGCGGCATTCTTTTTAGAGCAATTTCCCTTCTTTGACCCGAAGAATTCCATCGACCATGACCAGGGATACGTCCGATGATTTAGCGGAATAGACCAGGCTGGAAAAAGGATCATACATGGGCACCATATGGGGTTTTTTTATATCCACGATAATGATATCTGCCTGTTTCCCCCGTTCAATGGACCCGATTTTCCTGTCAAGGCCAATGGCCTTTGCCCCTTCAATGGTGGCCATGGCAAGGCAGGTTCTGGCATCCATGACACAAGGATCCATGCAGGCCACCTTGTGAAGCTTAGCTGCCATGTCTATTTCGGAAAAAAGATCCTGGTCATTATTGGAAGCACATCCGTCCGTACCAATCCCCACGACAATTCCTGCATCCATCATACGGGGAACCGGCGCAATGCCAGATGCCAGCTTCATATTGGATTCCGGGCAATGGGCAACACGGGCAGAACGCCTGTGAATGGTCTCAATATCCCCATCATCAATCCACACCGAATGGACAAGAAGCGTTCTTTCATTTAAAAGGCCCAGATCCTCCAGATATGCAATGACAGACCTTTTATTGAGTCCCTTGACCATGTGAACCTCATTTCTTGTTTCCGCTGCATGGATCTGGAAAAGAATACCGGCATCTTCGGCTGCCTGCTTAGCTGCCACCAGGGTCGCGGCTGAACAGGTATAGGGAGAGTGGCAGAAAATAGAAGGTGTTATTCGTGAAGACAGATCCTTGATCTGCGAAACAAATGCTTTTGCTGTCTGGATATTGTGGGCGGGGTCCGGCACCCCCGGAGCAGGGAAATCAATCACCCCCTGACCCGCCACTGCCCGAATGCCCGATTCAACCATGGCCCTTGCCACTTGTGCCTCAAAAAAATAACCATCACAGCAGGTAGTGGTGCCTGAAAGCAGCATTTCTCTGCAAGAATGCAGACTCCATTGGTGAACCGAATCCGGGTTGAGCCGGGTTGCCTCGGCAGGGAAGATATGCTCGTTAAGCCATACATCCAGGGGCAGGTCATCGGCAAGCCCCCGGAACATGGACATGGGTACATGGGTGTGACAATTGACAAGACCGGGCATGATAATCCCCCCTTCGGCATCAATTCGATTGTCATGGTGAACAAGGGCCAGGTCCAATTCTTTTCCCGGGCCACAGTCAAAAATTTGTGAGCCCCGGATCAGCACGGCACCGTCTTCAATCACGGGCAGCCATTGTTCCATTGTCAACAGGAGGCCATTGTGTATCAATATATCATTTTCCATCTTTTGGTTCCTTTCATCTTCAGTTAACCCAGTCATTTTACCGTCATTAATAGTCATAAATCCCCTGATTTTAAAATAGTTTTTTAAATGGACAATACCTTAATCGGTGTGATAGGTTGAGCCTTCATTATTTTTTGAATTGAATTTATTTTAAAATAAATTCGCGCACACGATTTAAGGAGGAAACCCATGACAGCTAAATTGGATCTGGTCATTGTCGGGTCTGGACCCGGAGGGATGGCAGCCGGGATCCTGGCCAAACGAAAAAACCTGTCATATATCATCCTGGAAAAAGGTCACAACCCCATGCAGGGAATTATTAATACCTACCCCAAGGGGAAAAAAGTCTATCCCACCATACCCAAACGCTATACCCAACCCTTTCCAGTGGATGAGATCCGACCGCCCGATGAGCGCGTCCCCGTTGAAACTTATATTGACCAGGCAAGAAACATCGTGGATTCCCTTGATCTTAAAATCAATTTCAATGAGGCGTTCAAAACCATTGAAGGAAGCCATCCCGATTATATGGTCAAAACTGACAAGGGATCTTATCTGACAAAGGCTGTCATTCTGGCCTTTGGCAGCAATATTCCCAACGATCTGGGCATATACGGTGAAGCAAAAACTGTGGCCAGAAATATTGAAAACCCGGAAGATTATATCGGCATCAATGTGCTGGTCATCGGCGGCGGGAATGCCGCAGCCGATGTTGTTGCCTCCCTTTCCAGGATAAAAAGGGAAGCCCGGGATGCCTCTTCAGTCTACTGGGCCCACATCAAAGAAAAATTTGAGATCAATACAGACACGGCCCGGGATCTGGGGGAAGAAATTTTGTTGGGTGGCCAGATCAAGATTCTCCAGCGGGCAGTCCCCAAAATAGGAGAGGTGGATCCAGACGGCATTGACCGGCTCTATATCCACCAGGCATCCACAGCTTCCATGGGCAATGACCTGTATCTGTATCAAGGCATGAGTTTTCCCATGAAAAATGTCATTGCCTGTATCGGCACCCACGGGCCATCTGCCATTTTTGATGCCCTGCATCTTCAGCAGATCACCTGTACCGGCACCATCTGCAAAATCGCCAAGGAGGGAGAACGTCTGCTCATGCTTTCGGAGCACCTTGAAACCAATCTCAAGGAGATCTATGCCATTGGCGGCGCCATCAGCCCCTCCTATATGGAAATCGGCGCTGACGGCATTATCAAAGAAAAAAAACATTCCAACCTCATATACACGGCGGTCCTGGATGCCAGCACCGTCCTGAAAAACATGGGACCAAAATAGCCACCAGGAAATCGATACCCGCCATTTACCACCACCCGACATCCCCATTTTTCCCCTTGACAGGCGGAATGTCTTGCAGTAACATATGAACAAATGCTCAATTGAAGAGGTGATCTATGAATGTGTGTGCGGAAAAATGTATCCATGAAGCCAACGTGAACAAGACCGTAAAGGATCTTCCCGACCAGAAAGAAATTGTGAAGATGGCAGAAATATTTAAGGCACTCAGCGACCCATCCCGGCTTAAAATTGTATTGGCGCTGTTGAACCGAGAACATTGCGTGTGTGACATCGCCGTGATCTGTCAACAGTCTGAGTCCGCCATATCCCATCAGCTCAGGGTTCTACGAACCTTGAAAATTGTTAAGAACAAAAGAGTGGGGAAGAGTGTATACTATACACTGGATGACGATCATGTCATGTCCCTGATCCATTATAGTCTTGACCATGTTAAACATTGAATCGGACAAACATTGAACCTGGCAAACAATTGAACCTGGCAAACAATTGAATTGTAAAATATAGAACCATGAAATATAGAAATTAAGGACAGCTCCCATGAATATGGTATATGAAATTTTAAAAGAATCCTGGCATATCTACCTGGATGTTTCGGTTTACATGCTCTTTGGCTTTTTGGTGGCAGGCATTCTCTATGTATTTTTCAAGGCAGATAAGATCAAACGTTATCTGGGAACCGGCAAGATCAAACCGGTTTTTTTATCAGCACTTTTCGGGATTCCAATTCCGCTGTGCTCCTGTGGGGTGGTTCCCGTGGCAACCGGGCTAAAAAAGCAAGGGGCAAATGACGGGGCCGCCATGGCTTTTATGATTGCCACTCCTGAGTCCGGGGTGGACTCCATTGCCATATCCTATGCCATGCTGGATCCGATTATGACCATTATCCGACCCGTGGCAGGATTTTTCACAGCCGTTTGCACGGGGATCGCCCAAAATTATTGGGGCAACCCCACACCTGCCCCTGCCATTGCCTCTGCTCCCCTGAAAAAAACCGGCGGCTGAGGTTGTTCTGCCACCTGCGGTGCAGGTGTTCCCAGTGCAGATATTACCGATGCCCCACTCTCCCAACGGTTGATGGCCGGGGTAAAATATGCCTATGGCGAATTGCTCACCGATATTGCAACCCCCTTTATCATCGGTATTTTTATTGCCGGAATCATCACCTTCTTTTTCCCCGATGACCTGACGGTCTGGGCCAATGAGCATCAGTTTTTGTCCATGCTGACCATGCTGGCTGCCGGCATCCCCATGTATGTCTGCGCCACATCCTCCACTCCCATTGCCGCTGCTTTGATTCTCAAGGGGCTGAATCCCGGAGCAGCCCTGGTCTTTTTACTGGCAGGACCTGCCACAAATGCGGCCACCATCGCCATTGTCAAAAATATTTTCAACACCCGGGCTCTGGTAATCTACCTGTCCATGATAGCCGCCTGTTCCCTTGCCATGGGAACGTTTTTGGACTGGCTTTACGGATTTCTCGGCATAGAGGCCCAGGTTGTGGTGGGACAAGCATCTGAGCTGATTCCCCATCAGGTTCAGCTGGCAGGTGCCCTGATACTGACGGCCTTGATCCTTTATAATTGGTTACTATCGTTCAAACGAAACCCTAAACATTGCCACTCACCTTCCCACTAACAGGTCTGGGTGTTCAATCGCTTTACCTGCCCCGACAATTCATGTATATTAGAAATATCCAGGCCCGAAGCGCCTGTGAACCCATCACAAGGAGAATCTCATGATCCAAGCCAAAGATATCATGCAAAAAGATATTATCAGTCTCTCACCGGATACAAAAATTCCTGACGCCGTGGAAATCCTGCTCAAAAATCATATCAATGGGGTTCCTGTAGTCGACACCAATGGGGAAATTATCGGCATCCTCTGCCAGAGCGATCTGATATTTCAGCAAAAGGATATCCCGATCCCCCCTATTTTTGCCATCCTGGACAGTATCTTCCCCCTGTCTTCTTCAAAAAGCCTGGAAGCGCAATTCCAGAAAATGGCCGCCACAAAGGTGGCCCAGGCCATGGTCAAAAAAGTGACCACTGTTACCCCGGACACTCCGGTATCGGGGATTGCAAGCCTCATGGTTGAAAAACATTTCCACACCATTCCGGTGGCGGAAGGTAAAAAATTAGTGGGTATCATCGGCAAGGAAGACATTTTAAAGACCTTGATTCCCTAAAAATAAAATGACAGCAAAAAATAATTCATTGACGGGTTTGGACAGCCGAATCATTCTGGTCAGTAATTAACCATAATTGTAAAAGGGGGCAGCACTGATGTTCGAAAAAACCAGCCCAGTGTCCCCCTTTTCCATCCCCAATATCCAACGGTATATTGCCTTTAAAGTGCTGTTTAACTCAAGATTTTACTACCCGGTCTTTACCATATTATTCCTTGATTTCGGTTTGACCGTGCCCCAGTTTGCCATCCTCAATGCAGTTTGGGCAGCCACCATTGTCATGGCAGAAATTCCTTCGGGCGCCCTTGCCGATATTATCGGCCGGAAACGGCTTCTGGTATTTGCCACCCTGACCATGGTGGTGGAGGTGGGGATGATCAGTTTTGTGCCGACATCAAATCCATCTCTGATTTTTTATGTATTTTTGATCAACCGGTTTTTAAGCGGCCTGGCCGAGGCAGCTGCCAGCGGTGCGGATGAGGCACTGGCCTACGATGCTCTTAAAGACAGGGGGAACCCCGATGACTGGGGACGGGTTTTAGAAGTCCTGGCACGATTCCAGGCCCTGGGATTTATCATTGCCATGAGCACAGGCGCTGCCCTCTATGACCCTCGCCTCATGGAAGGCCTCTGTCGATTTTTTGGAGTTTCTATTTCCCTGACCCAGGAAACAACCATGCGGTTTCCTTTATACGCCACCCTTATTCTGTCCTTTTTTGCCTGCCTGGCGACCCTGGGTATGGAAGAGATAGCCCAGACAAATGCCGCTTCAGGGGATACCCCCGGCGGGATTCACCGGGTAAAACAGGCCTTCCGCCTGACCTTTACAGCCGGCGCCTGGATTTTCAAAACCCCCTTTGTCTTGAGTGTTATTTTATTTGGCATGCTCTTTGACGGCATCATTCGCATGGTCGTTACCCTGTCCAGTCAATACTATAGAATGATCCAGCTGCCCGAGGCCCTTTTCGGGATCATCGGCTCCATGGTGGCCATGCTGGGATTTATCATCCCCAGAATCGCCAGAAAAATTGCAGAACAAAAAGCACCTGCCCAGGGACTTTGGATCACAGCAGCCCTTACCATTTCGGGTCTTACAACCATGAGCTTTTTCTGGCCATGGACCGGCCTTCTTCCAGCACTTATCACCTTCAGCGCCATGTATTTTAACGGTTTTTTTGTCAGCTTTTATATAAACCGGGAAACGGTATCTGAGCAACGGGCAACTGTGTTAAGTTTTAAGGGGCTGTCCTATAATCTTTCTTACGGAATACTGGGCACAGGGTATGCCCTTTTATTGAAGACGAAAAAACAGGCCCTGGGCCAAGAATTTTTCCTGGAGAATCGAGATATGGGGCCGGCCATGCTGGATAACATCGTTTTCAAAGAAAGCTTTACATGGTTCCCCGGCACCTTTTTAATTGGGTTTGTCTTCCTTTGCCTGGTCTATTTATTTTTCATCAAAAACAAAATTTTAAAATAAGCCGTGACAAGGAACGTAAAGGCTCTTGCCACGGCAGTTTTCACAAACGATCCTTATTTATTTTTCCAGACCGGTCGTCTCTTTTCCTCAAAACTGGCAATTCCCTCAAGGGTATCTTCTGTTTTCATAAGGGTTTTAAGAAAATAATTGGAAATCAGATCCACACCCTGGGAAAAACTGGTGCCCATGTGGCGCTTGACAGCTCTCTTGTTCATGCGGATAATCAGGGGACTTGAATGACAGATTTCCTTGATATTTTTTTCCACCAGATCGCTGAACTCATCTTCCGATGCCACCTGGCTGACAAAGCCTAATTTCCTAGATTCCTTGGCTGTATAATTTTTACCTGTTGTGACAATTTCAATGGCTCGGGCAGGTCCGACCAGCTCCGGCAACCGAAGGGCAGCATAGGGGGGGAAAAATCCAAGCTTGATTTCCGGTTGACCAAAAATGGCTCGTTTGGAGGCAATCACAATATCACAGGCAATGGCCACCTCCATCCCCCCGCCAAGACAGGCACCGTTCACCGCCGCAATAACAGGAATATCGATCATATTGATCAACTCAAATATCTTGTTAAACACCGCCACCATTTCATCCACATTATCCGGGGCATGGTCTGACACTTCTACTCCGGCGCAAAAACTTCTCCCCTCTCCTGTGATCACCACACATTTTAAGGACTCATCTGCTGCAATGGCAGCAAGTTCCTTGTTCAGCTCATTCATCATGGGGATATTCAGGACATTATGCTTGGGCCGATTCAAGGTTATTCTGGCCACCTGATCATCTTTTTCTAGGGTTATAAACTCATATTCTGCCTCAGACTCTGCCATAGATGCCTCCTGTCTTTGATGGGGGTTTCTCTCCGATTCGCGTATCTTTGATCCTCTCTTTTGCCATTGTATTTTTTTTTATTCCCGGTCCGGACACTAGTTCCTGGCACGGACCGGGATAAAAAGTCCAATCCTTGCGGGTCCTATCCCTTGATAATTCGCGGGGTAATCAGTTGGTGCTGGGGACAAATGGATTTGGGATTCTGATAAACAGATCCCGCAAATGCCTTGAGATAATCTCTCAAAGAATCCATTTTGACCACCTCGTCCACAAATCCCTGCTTGGCACAAAAGGCCGGTCTGGAATTGTCGTGGTATTCCTGGGCCAGGGTATTCATTTTATCAATGATGGGCTCCAAGGGACGCCCGGCATCCTTTTCCTTGACAAGCCGCCGGGAATAACTTGCGGCGGCAGCGGTTTCACCATGCATCACATAAATTTCAGTTGTGGCAAGTCCCAGTGTAAAGGCGTTGTGACGGTTGGCAGTGGGACCTCCCATGACATAATGGGCGGCTGCCGTGCCCTTTCGCAGGGTCACAAGGGTCATGGGCACATCGGTCTGCTGGATGGAATAGATCAAAGATTGTCCAATCCCCAAAAGCTCAGCTTTTTCTGCAATATCCCCCACATCAATGCCCGAGGTGTCCTGGAACCAGATCACCGGAATTCGATCCCGGCCGCAGAGGGTGACAAACTCGTTCATTTTGATGAGGCCCTGGCGGTAGAGCTTGCCGCCAATTCCGCCGTAATCAGCATATTCGGGGTAGTCTTCCCCCAGCCAACCCTGGTTGTTGCCGATACAGGCCACCAAAAACCCGTCAATTTTACAAAGACCTGTATAGACCTCGGGTCCGTAATCGGGCCGAAACTCCATGTGCTCACTGCCGTCCACAAGCCGTGCCAGAACTTCCTTGAAATCATAAATCTGTTTTTGGTTAATGGGAATCAACCGGGCCAGATCCGCTGTCGGAAACCTAGGTTCCGCAGGTTCAGCCACCCGGAAAAATTTTGGGTTGTAAGCGGGCATATCCCCCATATAATCTCGGAGGCCGTCCAGCACCCCTGTTTCCTCTTCATAAACATATCGAAAAAAACCGGTTGAATCATGGTGCACTTCCACTGATCCCGGCGGTTTTGCCTTGTATTGTTTGGCAGCATCAATCAACAATTCTGCTCCCGCCACATCAAAATGGCCCTTGGGAGACATACCGCTTAGAATACCACCGCCGCCCACGGCAATATTACAATTTTTGTGGGCAAAAAGAATGGTGGGGCTGATGCCCTGGTATCCTCCTCCAGCCGGGTTGGTGCCGTAAATACCTGCCAGAATGGGAATCCCCATCTGTTCGAGTTCTGCATGGCGGTAAAAAGTGGTTCCGGATCCCCTTCTGTTGGCATAAAATTTTTCTTGTTCCGTCAATTTAACACCGGAACAGTTTACCAGCCAGACCAATGGAATATTCAACCGCTTGGAAAGGTCCGTGGCCCTTAAAATATTTTCCGGCTGGCCGGGAAGCCAGGCACCGGCCATGACTTTATTGTCAAACCCAATAATCACGGCCCATTTTCCCGAAATCTTGCCCAGACCATCGATGACGTTGGTGGTGCCCTCCTCATTGTCCTCTGGGTTAAACAAGGTATGCAACGGATGCCAGGTTCCCGGATCCACGAGATATTCCAGGCGCTGCCACACGGTCATAACCCCCCGGGAATTAATTTTCTCCGTGGGCATTCCGGCATTTTTTACTTTTTCCACCTCAAGGTCGATACCGGCTTCCACTTCCCGGACCTGTACCAAATTTTTCTCGGAACTGAGCATCTTTCCCTTGTTCAATTCACTGCCGAATTCTGTCATCTTTTCAAAGTATTGTCGCATTCTAAACTCCTAGGTCCTAAATATTATTGGATTTTGCCGGAACAGGCCCTTAAAAGCCACCAATCCCCTGGCATGGTCTTCCTATGATCCTGCCGGTCCATATACTGACTTGACTTTAAATTCTTCTTTAAGTATAGAGCTAAACTATCTTGTTTAAAAAAAAATGTATTTTTTGTAAACAACGCGGCAACTATCTTTTGAGCAACTATCTTTTGAATTAAGGAGAATCCCATGAGCACTGAAATTTTATCCCCCATGCCCGGAACCATAATTGAAATCCAAGTCAAAGCGGGAGACGAAGTCGTTGAAGGCCAGGAACTATTGGTCCTGGAGGCCATGAAAATGGAGAATCCAATTGTTGCAACAGCCGACGGAAAAATCAAAGAAATCAATGTCAAGGTTGACGACAAAGTGGCCACGAAACAGGTGATGCTTGTCATTGAATAATTATTCAATACCTTTGTCCTGATATTTTTATCTGTAAAGAGCCTTGGGCCTTGGACCGGGCTCTTTGCAATAAAATCCTGCCTGTTTGTTTTTTGTTTCATACTTTCCCGTTAAAAATTCACACCCCGTCTATTTCGTTGATATTTTCCCAGGACCCCATCTGTTTCATAATATAAGACGCTGTTCTATTCAATTTAAAATAGAAATAATCAAAACCCTTTGTCAAGATATTTTTTAATCAGATTTTTAATCATATTTTATCTTGACATTTAAAGGGATTTTTAGTTTATTTTAATCCATGATATGAAACGGCGTTTTAATATATAAAACAAACACCTATAATCACAGGGTTACCCCATGAACCCAAACAATTTTGAAACCAAAATAATTTTCCCTTCCCGGGCCCATCGCCAGACCCGAGAAGACTGATTTTATAGTTAAAGGAAAAACATGCCCTTAAAAACAAATGCCCAAAAAAAGCTCAATGCCATTGAAAAGGCCCTTGAGATCATGCTCAAATTCCAGGGCACTAAACCCAAATGGGGTATCCGGGAACTCTCCTGTGAACTTGGGTTCAGCCCGGCAACGGTTCAGCGGATACTCCAGGTGCTCAAATCCTATGAATTCATCCGCCAGGATCCCAAGACCCGTCAATACTATATTGGTAATATCTTTTACCGGTTTCTTGAAAACCTGAACACTGCCAACAACCTTACCGGCGTTGGCAAAAGCTACATGGAAGAAATAGCAAAAACGACACTTGAAACCGTTCACCTGAACATCATTGAAGGCAGCATGCGTATCTGTATTGATACCATAGAATCCCACAAGGTACTAAGGGCAGGCATGCCCATCGGAAACCAGTCTCCGCTTTATGCGGGTGCCTCTGCCAAATGCCTTCTGGCCTTTTCTTCTGACACCTTTAAACTAGACTATTTTAATACCATAGAAATGTTGCCCTTAACAGAGAAAACCATTATTGATCCGGGTCAATTACAGGCGGAGCTGGACAAAATCAAAACCCAGGGATATGCCGCAAGCCATGGAGAGCGGACCCCGGGACTTGGCTCTTTGAGCGCCCCTGTTTTTAATTATCGAGGAGAAATTCTGGCAAGCCTGAGCCTGGCCATACCGGAAATAAGGATCATCCAGGAGGATCATCTCGCAAATTGTATCCATATATTGACGCGTGCTGCCCACTCTTTTTCAAAGGCCATGGGAAACAGCACCCCATAAATTTTTATTCACCAACTTATTTATCAATTTTTAAGAGGAGAAAAAATGGACTTTAAATTATCAACCGAGCTTCAGATGCTCCAGAAAGAAGTTAGAAAATTTGCCAAAAAACAGATTGAACCCTATGCAGACGAATGGGATGAAAAAAATTATTTCCCCATCGACGAAGTCATGCGACCCTTTGGAGAACTGGGCTATTTCGGCACAGTCATTCCCGAAGAATACGGCGGGGAGGACATGGGATTCATGGCCGCCATGATCGTCACAGAAGAACTGGCAAAGGTTTCTTCCTCCCTGCGGGTCCAGGTAAATATGCAGGTATTGGGCTGTGCCTACACCATCTTCAAATACGGCAATGAAGCGGTGAAAAAAAAATATATAAAAAAACTCTGCACAGCTGAGTACATCGGCGGTTTTGGCATCACAGAGTCCGATGCAGGCTCCGATGTCATGGCCATGTCCTCAACCGCCGAAGACAAAGGGGATCACTGGCTCTTGAACGGGTCAAAAACCTGGATCTCCAATGCCAACGCGGCGGATTGCCTTCTTTATTACGCCTATACAGATAAAGCCGCAGGCTCCAAAGGCCTGTCCGCCTTTGTTATTGAGCCCAAAAACTTTGCCGGCATTAAAACCTCTGCCCTGGAGAAACTGGGCTCCCATTCTTCTCCCACAGGCGAGCTTTTCCTGGACAACGTCAAGGTGCCCAAGGAAAATATCCTGGGCAAACCCGGCGACGGCACAAAAATTGTTTTCTCTTCCCTGAACCATACACGACTTTCCGCTGCCGCCGGTGGTGTAGGTCTATCCCAGGCCTGTTTGGATGCCGCCACCAAGTAT
This sequence comes from Desulfoconvexum algidum, assembly GCF_055382125.1. Classification (NCBI taxonomy): domain Bacteria; kingdom Pseudomonadati; phylum Thermodesulfobacteriota; class Desulfobacteria; order Desulfobacterales; family Desulfobacteraceae; genus Desulfoconvexum; species Desulfoconvexum algidum. The sequence continues at coordinate 5,747,957 of NZ_AP042394.1, forward strand.
TGCAATGAAAGAAAGCAGTTTGGCAAAAAAATCGGTGAATTCCAAATGAACCAGGACATGATCGCCCAGATGACAGTGGAAATTGAAGCCGCCCGACTTTTGGTCTACAAAGCTGCCTGGGCCAAGGATCAGGGCAAGCTCAACAACGGGTTGGATGTGGCCATGGCCAAATACTTTGCAGGAGAAGTGGCCACCAAATGTTCCAATTTTGCCATGAGAATTCTGGGTGCCTACGGATATTCCACTGAATACCCCGTTGCCAGATACTATAGAGATGCACCCACCTACTCCATGGTGGAAGGCTCTGCCAATATCTGCAAAATGATCATCGCCCTGGATCAGCTGGGCGTTAAAAAAGCCAATAGATAAACAAAAAACAGGGGTCAGGCTTGCGTTATTGCGTTTTGTCCAAAACGCAATAACGCAAGCCTGACCCCATGGAGAAACCCACAATGGATCCCAAAGAAATCGCAAAAAAAACAGGTGAAACCGCCAAACTCTATTTTTCCACGGTCAAAGATGAGGACAAGCCCTATAATTTATGGCGCCATTTTGACAAGGACCTGGCAAAGGACATGTCCCTGTACATCACCGGCCAGATGTATGCCCGGGAAAAAATCCCCCATACCACACGGCAGTTGATCACGGTGGCAGCCCTGACAGTTCTTTCCAAACCCGATGAACTAAAGCTGCATACCCATGCGGCCCTGAATGTGGGATGCACCAGAGAAGAGGTGGCAGAAGTAATTTTCCAGACCAGTATCTACGGCGGCGTGCCCGCAGCCAACACTGCATTGAGCGTATTAAAAGAAGTGTTGGCAGAACGGGGCGAAGAATAAACCAGCAGACGATTATCTCTGGGGAAACCGGGGGCAGATAAAATTTTAAAGAATTTATTCTTAAAAAATTTATTTTAGATTTCCACGGTTTCGACTTTCACCCTGGCGGTCCCTTGGTTGTAAAAGCCAAGCTTTTTTGCGGCACCCGCACTAAGGTCTATGATTCGATTGCCAGAAAAAGGCCCACGATCATTAACCCTGACGATTATGGAACGATGATTTCCAAGATTTGTTACCTTCACATGAATTGGCAGCGGCAAGTGCTTGTGTGCCGCTGTTGGTTTTCTTGGATCAAAGGCTTCCCCATTGGCTGTCATATGTCCACCTTTTTGACGCAAGGTTTCATTCCCATACCATGAGGCGGTTCCAACTTCTTGATATGTCGCAGATTTTGCCACGGATATCGGCACATAGCGTTTCCCTTTTACCACATAAGGAGCATTTTTCACCCTGCCCTGCCGAACCGCTTCCTTTGGAGACAACCCATCAATACTCTCGATATCTGATGTCATTGGCCATTCCAATGGTGCCAAAACAACATGGAAGGTAAATGTCCCGATTTTATATGACATTTTTAATGTCCCAATCCCTAATTTTGTAACAAATCTGGCCGTATCATAGGTCGCATTGACAGTTCCCTTTGTGATGTTATAGGTCGTATTCAAGGCGGAGCAGGAAATCAAGACCGTTCCCAAAATCGTACAAAAAATTTGTATTTTAAAAGTTTTCATTGTAAATATAGTGTGTATAAATCAATAAAATAAGTAAAGGTTAAACATGGATTTTAAAATCAAAGATAAAATCGCACTGGTCACTGCGGCCACAAGGGGACTGGGAAGAGGTTGTGCAGAACAACTGGCAGCAGAAGGCTGTAAGGTCGCCATCTGTTCCAGGAATGAAGCCGACGCTAAAAAAGCAGCACAGGAGATATCAAAAGCAACGCGTGCAAAGGTGTCAGGGTTTAGGGCAGACATGAGCAAGCCGGAGGATATCGCAAACTTAATCAAGGCGGTCCAAAGCGATCTGGGTGACCCGGATATCCTGGTGGCCAATGCGGGCGGACCGGCTCCGGGGACCTTTGCCACCACCCCCCTGGAAGAATACGAAAAAGGCATTAACCTGAACCTGATGAGTGCCGTACGCCTGATTCATGGCCTTGTGCCGGCAATGAAACAAAAACAATGGGGCAGGATTATTGCCATTACTTCCATATCTGTCAAACAGCCCATCGCGAACCTGCTGCTCTCCAATACAGCCCGGGCCGGGCTCACCGGATTTTTAAAAACCGTTTCCACGGAACTGGCCCCGGAGGGTATTACGGTGAATGCTATTTTGCCAGGTATCCATAAAACCGGCCGTGTTGATCAATTGGCAGGTCATCAGGCAAAGCAGGAAAACAAGACGCCTGAACAGATCCTCCAGGAGATGGCGAACGAAATTCCCAGCAAAACCATGGGTGATCCGTCTGATTTTGGTGCCATGGCCGCCTTTCTGGCCAGCGATCATGCCAAGTATATTACGGGGCAGAGCATCCTGCTTGACGGCGGCAATTTTTCAGGACTCTTGTAGGCAAGACCGGAATGTCTACTTAAAATCTTACATGAACAGGCAAAGGGTTCTTAATTTTTAACTATCATGATCCGTTTACCCCACCAGATAATGGAATACCATTAATCAAATGGCAATTAATGTATTCCCCAAATATAGGTTAATCTAAATTGAATTTTTTAAAAAAAACAGCACTTACAAATATTTGTGAAATGCTATTTAATGATTGATATAAAAACCTTAATGCTTTCCCAGATAAGTTTATCTATTCTACTAAGTTTCACATTCTTAGTATATTTAAAATACGAAAAAACTTTCACTGGCTTTCGTCTTTGGACTATTGGAACAATTATTCATGCTGTCGGCTTCTTTTTTTTAAGTTCGCGTGGGCTTATACCAATCGGTGTGAGTATTGTGTTCGGAAACTTATTATTGATGGTATCTTTAATCTGCAGAATGGATGCTATTCTTCAGTTTCTGGGAGTTAAGTCATTTAAAAAAATATTATATTTTTCCCCCCTTTTGGCTATTGCGATTGGGTCATATTTTTATTTCGTTCAGGACAATATGGCAGTCCGTAGCTTAGTTTTTGGTCTATTCTTTTTAATCTTCAGCATTCCTGTAGTTTGGAAACTTATGCGCCACATGACCCACCAACATAATTTTTTATACTACCTTGCCGCAACCATAATTGTTGTGCGAATAGCATCTCTCATGATTAGGGCGGTCTATTTTATGAATTCTCAGGACAATGATATTCTTACAAATGCTATATTCAATTCAGTACACTTTCTTATAGCGCTTATTGGAGAGGTTGGAATTAATATAGTCTTTTTATTAATGAATAACCAGAAATCTGAAGAGCAGCTCATCCAAACAAATGATAAGCTGCAAAAAGTAATTGATAATGTAAAAACGCTAAGTGGTTTGCTTCCGATCTGTTCCCATTGTAAAAAAATCAGAGATGATAAAGGCTATTGGAATCGAATTGAAAGCTATATCCAGGAAAATTCCGATGCAGAATTCAGCCACGGCATGTGCCCTGAATGTTCAGATGAACTCTATGGCAAAGAAGATTGGTATATAGAAATGAAAAAAAATGAAAATTCAAAAGAATAATGGCTATATTGAATGATATATAAACAATTGAGTTTTTGCCAACTCCATGGTTATTTTCTTAATAAAAACCGACCGAAGACGTTACGATACAAACAATACAATTTCTAATCTTGATTTTATAATTTCAGACAAGCCGGAAAGGAATGGGGAAAACCGGTCCCCAGTACTTGAAACGCTACCCCCACCCATTCCTGAAAAATAGAGCGGGTCCCGGGGATTTGCTGGTTTCTTCACCCGCCTCTTGACAAAAAGGGACCCCCTGTCCTACTTATCAGTTTTTATATGGCGCGTATTCATCCTTTAACCAGGAGGCTGTGATCATAAGAAAACAATACCTGTCCCTGAAAATTTCCATCCTGCTGCTCATGACCGGAATGATCGTCCTATCGGTTCCGGGGACTGGGTATTTTATGATGATCAAGGCACAGAACGCCATTCTCAAAGAAAAGCAGAACAAGCTGTTTGCCCTGGCAAGGCTCATGGACCGGCGGCTTGAAAAAAGTTTTGACCAGATCCTGCAAGAGACCGGCAATCTGGATGCTCCCAGGTCCCAAAAAATTGCCGTGTTAAATACCCTCCTGAAATCAGGGACAGACGTCATTGCAGATGCGGACCCCGGAATCGGGGTGGGCTATTATTCAAAGCAGCTGGATGCCATTATTACCTACGGGCCCAGCAATGAACTGGGTCGCAAGGTCGGGCAGTCCATCTCCCTTACCCACCAGGGCCGCGAGGTGATGAAGACAGGACAGAAAATGGTGCAGACCGCCGTGCTGGTCCGGGGAAATATCATGAACTGCATGTATCCTGTGATACGCAACAAGGAGATCATCGGCTATATCTGGGCCAACGAGCTGGTGGAGGACATCAACCGCCAGACCGAAAAATTGAAGGATCAATTTTATGCCATTATTTTTACGGGGGTATTTATCTCGTTTGTGGTCAGCATTCTGATCGCAGGGTCGGTGGCCAATAAGGTGAAACTGGTTAAAAATGGGTTAAAGACGATCCAGGAGGACCTGGACTACCGAATTCTGCCCAGGGGCGGCGAGATCGGCGAGATCATCACGGCCATTAATGAGATGGCAGGGGCCCTTTCAAAACGAAAAAAACTGGAAGAACAGATGCAAAAAGCCGATAAAATGGCCGCCCTGGGGGAAGTTGCCGCCGGTGTTGCCCATGAAATAAGAAATCCCCTCACCGCCATACGGGGATTTATCCAGCTCATCCAGGAAAAAACTGCCCCCCGGGAACAAACCCATGAGTATGCCTCCATCGCTATCTTTGAAGTAGACCGCCTCAACAAGATTGTTGAAGAGCTGTTGTATTATGCCAGGCCCTCGGACCCCCTGAAGATGCACAAGGACATTAACCACCTGCTGGATGGCGCCCTCACCCTCCTGCAATTTAAATTCGAAAAACAGGGGGTGGGGGTGGAAAAAAACTTCCTGGCCGCCATGCCCCTGATTCCCATTGACGAGGAACAGATCCGCCAGGTGTTCATCAACCTTATCATCAATGCCACCCAGGCCATGGAAAATGGGGGGAAAATTTTGATCACCACAGAGGCCGGGGGGGATGGTTTTATACGGATTCACATCGAAGACAGCGGCCACGGAATTGAAGAAAAAAATATCAACCGGCTGATCGACCCTTTTTTCACAACCCGGGAAAACGGGACCGGCCTCGGCCTGGCCGTGGTCCAGCGAATCATCGACCTGCACCACGGGTTCATGGCGGTCTCGGTCTCCCGGTTCAACGGTGCAAAAATCACCCTGCATTTACCGATAACAGGAACAAAAACAAATGGCGAATAAAAAAATATTAATTGCAGATGATGAAAACAATGTCCGGCGCCTTCTCAAGGAAATCCTCACCGCGGAAGGATATCAGGTGACACTGGTTGAAAATGGGAAACTGGCCATTGACCACATGGCGACCTCGGGAGCGGATCTGGTCTTCATGGACATCCGGATGCCGGTGATGGACGGACTTGCCGCCATCAAGATTCTCAGTAAAAAACATCCCACTGTTCCCGTGATCATGATGACCGCCTTTGCCGGTGTGGACACAGCGGTCGAGGCCATGAAACTGGGTGCTTACAACTATATTTCCAAGCCCTTTAACAATTCGGAGATCCGGCTCAGCGTAAACAAGGCCATGGAAATAAAGGCGCTGAACAAAGAGGTCCAACTGCTGCGCAAAGAGGTAAAGGAACGGTTTTCCATAAACAATATCATTGGCAAATCCGAAAAAATGCAGACGGTCTTTAAAATGATCGGGAAAATTTCCCAGACCAATGCAACGGTGCTGATCCAGGGGGAAACCGGCACGGGAAAAGAGCTGGTGGCCAAAGCCATCCACTATAACAGCCAGTACAATACCGGTAAATTTGTCGGGGTAAACTGCGCCTCCATCCCGGAAGGGTTGATCGAAAGCGAATTCTTCGGCCATGAAAGGGGCGCGTTCTCCGGTGCGGTTGCCAACAAAATCGGAAAATTCGAATACGCAGACAACGGGACCCTGTTCCTGGACGAAATCGGCGAGATGCGGCCCTATTTCCAGGCCAAGCTTCTCAAGGTGATCCAGGACAAGCAGTTCCAGCGGGTGGGAGGACTTGAAACCATTACAACCAATGTCCGCATCATTGCCGCAACCAACCGGAACCTGGAAGAACTCCTGGAAAGAGGGGGGTTCCGGGAGGATCTGTATTACCGGCTCAACGTCATCCAGATCACCATCCCCCCCCTTCGCGAACGCCGGGAGGATATCCCCCTCCTGGTGGACTATTTTCTGAACAAATTTTCAAAGGGGGAGGGCCTGCCTCCCAAATGCATCGCCCCCAAGGCCATGGCAATTTTATGCGACGACAACTGGACCGGGAATGTCCGGGAGCTTGAAAATCAAATTGAAAGAGCCGTTGTCATGGCCCGGGGGCCCTTGATCATGCCCGAAGACCTTTCCCTCAATCGATCCCCGTCCGATTTCCAGCCCCTTGTGGATACGGGAAGGGGGCGCTCCCTGAAAGAAACCCTCCAGGCGGTGGAAAAGCAAATTATTGCCAGAACATTGAAAGAAAACCAATGGAATCGCATTAAAACAGCCCGGGCGCTTCAGATGAGCCGAAAGGCACTTTTCTACAAGATCAATGCCTATGACCTGGCCTCAACCGAATTGGAAGATCCAGTGTAAACTTTACCCATTCCGGTCAATGTTTACCCTTTATTTGGGTCACCCCCTCCCGCCCGGACCCTATCCCCACCCCCTCCGAAGAATGGCATGATCTTTGCTATTAACTTTATCAAGCGCTTAAAAGATCCAGGTACCTGCAAACAAAGGACAAAGGAGAGATATGCCCGGCGGTCTGCCCGGGCAGGTTCTCATAAATGGCTGCACAAAACATCAACCGTATTAGGAGGTTCTCGTGATAAAAGCCTTAGCTGGGTCTTTCAGTAAAATAGTTAGAAGATGGCTGCCCGATGCTTTTTTATTTGCCGTTATTCTGACCTTTGTGGTCTTCATCTTTGGTATTGTTTTCAAGGGGCAGTCCCCCATTGAGATGGTAAACTTTTGGGGACAGGGATTCTGGAAACTTCTGGCCTTTGCCATGCAGATGGTTCTGGTCCTGGTCACCGGCCACACCCTGGCAAAAACACGGGTGGTGGAATCGGTCCTTGCCGCCATAGCAGGCCTTGCCAGCAAGCCGTCCCAGGCCATCGTCGTGACCACCGTGGTCGCACTCATCGCCTGCTGGATCAACTGGGGCTTCGGCCTGATTGTGGGGGCCCTTCTGGCAAGGCAGATGGCAAAAAAAATCAAGGGGATCCACTACGGGCTTCTCGTGGCCTCTGCCTACTCGGGATTTCTCATCTGGCATGCCGGGCTGTCAGGCTCCGTTCCCCTGAAGATTGCCCAGGTCTCTAAAAATTTCATGTCCGCCATCACCGGCGGCGAAGTCATTCCGGTGACAGAAACCATCTTTGCCTGGCAGAACCTGCTGATCTGTGCGGTTCTCATCCTCACCCTTCCGATCATTAACATGATGATGGCCCCGGATGCGGATGACATTGTTGAGATAGACCCGGCACTGCTTGAGGAGACCGGGGGCCAAACTGCAAAAACCAAAGGGACGACACCGGCTGAGAGAATTGAAAACAGCGTGATCATCTCCATGCTCCTGGGACTCTTCGGCTTTGCCTACATTGTTTACTATTTCATCACCGGCGGAAAGTTGGGGCTCAACAGTGTGAACATGATTTTTCTGTTTGCCGGTATTGTTCTCCACGGCACACCGGCCAATTTTTTAAAGGCGGCCAATGAGGCCATTAAAAACACCGGCGGCATCGTTCTCCAGTTTCCCCTCTATGCCGGCATCATGGGCATGATGGTTCACTCGGGCCTTGCCGCCTCCATCAGCCAGTGGTTTGTCCAGGTATCCACTCCCATGACCTTTCCCTTTTTCACCTTTTTGAGTGCCGGCATTGTCAACTTCTTTGTGCCATCAGGCGGAGGACAATGGGCTGTACAGGGTCCCATCATCATGCCTGCGGCAAAGGCCCTCGGGGTACCCCTTGCCAAAGCGGCCATGGCAATCGCCTGGGGAGATGCATGGACCAACATGATCCAGCCCTTCTGGGCACTTCCCCTGCTGGGCATCGCCGGTCTTGGTATCCGCGATATCATGGGCTATTGCGTTGTTGCCCTCCTCTGGGGAGGATTTGTGATCTCACTTGTACTGACTTTTCTCTAACGATCATAGGGGGGGGGGGCTTTTTGAGCCCCCCCCCCACACCCGAAACCAGAGCCTCCAAGGTTCATAAAAAATCAGATGTCATACAATTTCCACCGAGTTAGCCCGCAGCGCTATTGCAGATGATACGCCAGAATTCGGTTGTCAAAAAATGTCGGGACGATCACCCATTTTTTATCTGGGATATATTCAAAGTCCGCTGCGTTTATTTTCTGAGCCGATGTATCCATAAGCAGAACTGGAGACCGACCCTTTTCGATAATCTCTATTTTCCCTTTCCAGTCACTGACAATGAATTGTCCTCTTCCCAATGGCTTAAGGCCGTCTATGCCCCCGGGATGAACAATCTCCAGGACAACCTTTTTAGAGGGGATGTCAATTTTCAACAACCCGTCTGCGGTCCCGACCAGGAGGGTGCTGCCCCTCATAAAAAGCCCGTTCGGCTTGTTGTACTCCAGCACCAGGAAGGAATCCAGCTGTCCCTCCTTGATTACATGGATCGTCTTGGTTGCCATGTCGGTAATGTAGACAACCCCGGTGCCGTCAACGGCAATATCATTTAAAAACTTTGCACCGGCAACATCCCAGGTTTTATGAACGACAGCCGTTGGAATATCAATCGCGTGAACCCGGTCAATATCCGTCACATAGAGGGTGTCACCAAAGATCCCCATTCCTTTGGGCGCATTGAAACCGCCCACCCAGACACGGGTATCCAGCGTTCCGTCCAGGTTCAGCCTGGCAATGTATCCCCTGCCGTTTTTAAGCGTTGGTTTGCCGCTGATATTGGAGACGAATAAGACCTGATTATTCGGATCGTACATCACCGATTCAGGGACATCCAGCCCGGTTGCTGTCTCCCAGACCAGTTCCATGCGCGCTTTTTTTCCTACTGGTTCCCCTGAGGGCGTGCATGCACCCAGGAAAAAAATCAACGATACAATCATAAATTTGATAAAATAGTTCATTTAGGTTCCCCCTTATCATCCATTATTATTTTTGAATCAGGCACCCTGCTGAACAGGAATCCCAGAATCAAGACGAAAACGAAGCGGCAGGAAATCCAAGATTTGAAATGGGCGACAGATGAAATTTTTTGTATTTGATTCCCTTGTACGCGAGTTCCCTAACATAGAATATCAAAAAAACAAATGTCAATCTTTTTTTCCCCCACAAAGCGCGCTTCTTACAGGGGGGACATATTTTTTATATCCGTTTGCCCAGGAGGGTATTCCAGATGCCGTCGGGACATCGTCTTTCAATGACATGAACCCTTTTTGTAGCCAGGGATGCCATAATCTTAGTGGTTTCAGAATTTAGAAGACCGGACAGGATAAAATATTTTTTTTCCAAAAACGCAGGATGTTCAACCAGGTGCTGCATGATATCATAGTGGATATTGGCCACCAGCAGGTCGCAGGGAAGGCAGATCACCTCTTCCCCCTTTGCCTGGAAGGCAAGGATTTGCGCTTCAAACCGGTTCAGTCGAATATTTTTCAGGGTGGTTTTCACGGCCAGAAGATTAAAGTCACAGGCCAGAACTCTGGCACACCCAAGGGCGGCAGCCCCGAGAGCGAGAAGCCCCGTGCCCGTGCCGATGTCCAGAACCGTCCCGATCGTCTCCCGGGTACACAACCAATGGATCAGTGTCAAACAATCCTCCGTGGTCTGGTGACACCCGGTGCCGAAAACCACCCCCGGATCCAGGAGAATTTCCCGGGCTGCCGATTTTGTCTCTTCGTTCAGCCGGTCCCAGGGCGGGGCAATGCAAAAATCTTCAACGAAATAGGGCTCAATCTTATCCCCGTGCCATTGCTCACAGGTCATTTCATAGGTTTCCACCAGGGAGATATGGGAATTTTCACGCCTTACCTGTTCAACCAGGGAAGGCACCGGACTGGAAAAAAAAAGAAAGGAGGTATCTTCCTCCACCCAGGTACCCAGGTACCGTTCATCCTTTTCCACCCGATGGTCAAGGGCTGGTACACCGTCAAGATTATAAATGACCAATTGTTCATAGGGATTTTTCATCTGTATTCACTTCCCTTGGGTTTGCTCGCCAGGGCAGGCAGGTAGACACAAAACAGGCTTCCCTTGCCCTCTTGGCTGTCAACGGTTATAATTCCCCCGTGATTATCGATAATGCCGAATACAGAAGCCAGTCCCATTCCCGTTCCCACCCCCATGTGCTTGGTGGTAAAAAACGGGTCAAAAATCCTTGGGAGTAACTCCTTATCGATGCCCCGGCCTTCGTCCTTTATACAAAAGAGGACAAATCTACCCGACACCCTTTTCCCTAGGGAAACTGCTTTTTTATCCAGGACCACATTTTGGGTTTCCACCTGGAGACACCCTTTTCCCGGCATGGCTTCCGAAGCGTTGAGCAAGAGATTCATGACGACCTGTTCCATCTGGGACCTGTCCGCCTGGACACTCCACAGGTCGGGGCAATAGGTTGTTTTAATCTCAATATCTTTTCTGCTGCGGCTGAATATGAGAAGGTTCTGGCGTATCACCCCATTGAGATTCAAGGGGCCGGGATCATATTTTCCGCTCCTTGCAAACCCCAACAGCTGCTGGATGGACTGGGAGCCTGTGTCAACCAGCTGGCGAATTTTTTCTGCTTTTTTAATATTGGAATGCCCGGGTTCCGCCTGTTTCTGGATCAGGGTGGCATACCCGGTTATGGCCATGAACAGATTGTTAAACTCATGGGCAATTCCCCCGGCCAGGGTACCGATGGCTTCAAGCTTCTGAACCATTAAAAGCCGGGACTCAATCTCTTTTCTTTCCCGTACCTGGAGGGTCAATTGTTCATTGATTTCATGGAATTCCACGGTTCTTTCTTCCACCATCTGTTCCAGGTTCCGGCGGTGATCTTCAAGCTGATCCCAATTTGAAACAAACAGATCCCGAATATTAATAAAGGCCCGTTTTAAACTCCGGATTTCTTCTACTTCTGTATCTTTTTCCTCCAGGGCAATACCTGCCAGATTATTTCTCAGATTTTGCCCATCCCGGTCCCGCTGAAGCATGGATAGCGTCCCGACAAAGGATGCCAGGGGTGACATGTTCAACCGGATTACCCAAAAAATCATGAGAAGGGTGACCAAAAGCACCAGAAATCCGGTTCCCAGCATAGCACCCGTCAACATCCACAGGTGCTGTTCCATCTCCTGGCGTGAAAACCCCACACGAAGCTCTCCCATCGGCTCTCCCATATAGGAAATTTCCCAGATGGCATCAAATATAATATCCCGGTTACGGCCCTTGATGGATTTCTTGTCATGGATATCTGTGGTGAGCCGGGACAAATAAATGTTAAACACATCCGAGGAGATTTTTCCCTTTAGTCTGTCTGTATTGGTATACAAAGGGTCGTTTTCATCCTGGCTTGCCACGGAAAACTGTTTTTGGCCGATAAGGGTTTCATTATCGGCAATCAAAATTATACCCTTCCTATCAGTGAGCAGAAAATACAAAATAGCCGGGTTTGTTATTTTCGCATTGGATAATGTAATCATCAAAGATCGATAATTCTGGCCGTACATCAATTGCCCAAGCCGAGCTTTCAAGGCATTACTTTCATAATAGATCCGAGTTAGTTCTGTCTGCTGAAATTGTTTTTTTACAATGACGCTTACCACTGCAGTAATGGAAACAATGGTAAGACTCACAATAACAAAGACAGAGGCCAAAAGTTTTGCCTGAAGTGTTTTTTGGGGAAATATTTTATTCAACAATAATTTTCTCCAGGAAAAACAAGGCACCAGAATCCGGAACCATCCCCTTGAGTTCCGGATGATTTTCCACTGGAAAAATAATGGAAAAAGGGCCGCCAAGGGCTGGATGAAGAGCGTCCCCGTTACAACTGACAACGATGGATACCGGATAGTCAAACACTTTCGGTTTAAGGGTCATGATGGGCCCGGTAAGGGGAATCAGTTTTATCTGAGTTGCTTTTTTTATCTCAGCCGGTTTGATGAGTCGAGAAAAGGGTAGGGCATAAATCGTTTTTTGTTTTGCCTGGAATCCCTTGAACTCATTTCGACACCCCTGGGGGATTGAAAGCATACGGGCCGAAAACTCTCCGGCTTGGGAAACCAGACCTTTCCGGGCATAGGACCTTTCATTGCCATTCACCTGCACCTTCAAAACAGCCTGGTCCATTCGTCCGGCAATAAGGGCCTCCACATACCAGGTATAACAGGAAGCATGGACCCTGGCCTGGTCAAGAAACATTATTTTTAAGGGGCCGCCCTTTAATTTTTTCAGGGGATTGTGGTTCATCTGCCAGACCAAAAAGACCATGTCCTGTAATATCTGCTTTTTGGAAAGAAAACCCACATATTGGTCTGCCCCAATGATCGTAATTCCTTTTTCCCAGGGAATCCCTGCCAGATCAAAAATTTTCTTTATTCCGATACCAGTAAAATCCGCTCTCCCCTCTTCCTTAAAATTGGGATCAATGGCCTGGATGGTCCGGGAATGGGGTTTCAATGATTCAAGGTCCACACGAAAAAATTGTGGCCAGACAGACGTGTCCCCCATCAGTTTAATATGGGTATTTGCAAAAACAGGAGTTGCACCCAAAAGAAAAACAAGGACAAACCCCATGATTTTTAGTATTGTTTTTTTCATGCTCCCTTTGTTTCGGAAAATTAAATTTGACAATAGAATGACTTTGTAAAATAATTCTTTTTAAAAAAAAACTCAAGCGAGACTTACGATCCATGAAATTTAAAAAAATCACCGCTGCATTTGAAACAAAAAATATTCCCCTGGCTGAAGAGCTGATTTGTGACCTCTTTTTTTCCTTCAACCTTAAAGGAGTGGTCTGCAACGTCCCCCTTGAAGAACCCGACGAAGGCTTTGGCACCCACACCCTGCCCCTGCCGGATCGAAACTCCATTGTGGGATACTTCCCCGACATTGACTCCTCAGATATCATTCTTAAAAAAATTAAAACCAGGTCAATGGAACTGACCCAGTTTGGTATCCAGGTGACAATAGAGGTGGAGATTGTGGATGAAAAAGACTGGGCAGATGCCTGGAAAACCTACTTCAATGTCACCCGCATCACCGACAGGATTGTCATCAAGCCAGACTGGAAAGACTACGACCCTGAACCCGATGATATTGTCATTCACCTGGATCCGGGGATGGCATTCGGTACAGGTACCCATCCCACAACCGCCATGTGCATCCGGATGATCCAGCAGTTTCTTGTACCGGGAGCAGAATTCCTGGATGTGGGAACCGGGTCTGGTATTCTCATGATTGCGGCTGCCGGTCTTGGTGCCAAACGGATGACAGGCATTGACATTGATGAGGTGGCCGTGGAGATCAGCAAAAAAAACCTGGAAAAAAACAAGGTGAGCCCCCTTTTATATTCACTTGCCTGCACCACCCTGGACCAGACCCCTGAAAAAACCTATGACCTCATTGCCGCCAATATCATTGCCCAGGTGATTGTTGATGTCATGCCGGACCTTGAACGCCGGATCGCCCCGGGCGGGGTGGCCATACTTTCAGGAATTATCCGGGAACGTAAACCCGATGTTCTTGCTGCCCTTGAAACGAGCAATCTTCACATATACCATGAAACAAATGAAGGGGATTGGGTGGCGTTGGCTGTTAAACGATGAGGCCTGGAGACCCGTCAGAACCCAAAGACATGAGAGGACCGGAGACTTTGATTTCCATTGATTCCTTTCTCCGTATGTGGTTATTATTACCCTTACAAAATACGCATTTTTTACAAAATAAAATAGAAGAGAGGCATTCACATGGCAGACAAACCAACCCGGATCAGCCTAAAGGTTAAATTTTTTTCGGTCGTTCTCATTTTTATCATCATCTCTTTTCTCATCGGGATTGTCGGACTATGGAACCTTTCCGGCATGAAGGACCAGATCACCAAAATCGTTAATCGTTCCGCTGAAAAAATAATTCTGGCCACCAGCATTAACAAAGATCTTCTACTGGTTTCCAGATCTGAAAAAGATATGCTCATTTCCGAAAATGACTCAGAAATGAAAAAATATGCCGATCTGATCAAAACGGCTGAAACAAAAATTCTCGACAAAAGCAAGCAATTGTCTATAATTGCAAGCCCCGATGAACGAAAGAAACTGGTCCTGTTTAATACGGCATTTTCACACTTCATGAAAACCCATGGGGCTGTTTCTGCTCTGACCCGGGAAAATACAAATTTTAAAGCCGCCCAACTGGCGGCCACCGTTGCAGGCCCCTTGATTACCAAACTTACCGGCCATGTTGAAAAAATCCTTGTCAATTATGAAGAGGAATTTATAGAGGCCGGTCAGCTATTTGATTCCATGCTCCTTGTCGAGGTAGGAGAATTGATGAAACGTTCCGCCCGGCTTTTGGGAACCATCCGGGAACTGGAAAATACAGAACAGGCGATTATCCTTTCCAGGGATATGGTTCAGATCCAGACACTCATCACCAAAACTAACGAGCTGGAAAAACCCATTGCAGCCGAATTTAATGCCCTGGGATCCCTCATCAATAAAAAATCAAAACCAGACTTTGAAGCAGCCACAGGTTATTTTAAAGAATTTACCATTGCAAGCAAGCAGATTACGGAACTAGCTATTCAAAATTCAAACATCAAAGCCTTTGAACTGTCCCAGGCCCAGGGCAAACCCTATCTGGACCAGGCAGAAAAAGTCATGGCAGATCTTGTCAATGCCAGTCAGAAAGGCCTGACAAATGACCGTGATATTGCAGAAAAAAATTTCAAAAAGGCCCGTGTTTTATTAATTGGTATTGCCTTTGCCGGCATTTTCCTGGGAACGGTGCTGGCTTACATAATTATCCGCCAGATTCTTTTGGTTCTGACCAAAAGTTTTTCATTTGCCCAAAGTCTTGCCAAGGGTGATTTTACCTCCCGTCTGGATGTTGACAGTACCGATGAGCTCGGGGACCTGGCAGACCATCTAAACCAGGTGGCCAAAAGTGTCGGGGACCTGATTAAAAGTCTCACCCTTGGTATCACCCATCTGACGGATGCAGCTTCTGAGCTGACCGGCCTGTCAGATACCATGTCCGAGGGGGCCAAAAATGCTTCGGACAAATCCAGCCATGTGGCCAAAGCCGCCACTGAGATGAATGATGCCATGACTTCTGTGGCCAAGGGCATGGAAGAGACCTCGGAAAACCTGAATGCAGTTGCAGCCGCGGCCGAAGAGATGACTGCTACCATTGATGAAGTGGCCAAGAATACCGCCACATCCAGACAGACAACAGACCAGGCCGTAACCCAGACCAAGACAGCCAGAAAAAAAGTTGATCTTCTCAAAACCGCTGCAGATGCCATTGGAAAAGTAACAGAGACCATCACAGAAATTTCCGAACAGACAAATCTGCTGGCATTGAATGCCACCATTGAAGCCGCCCGGGCAGGCGCTGCCGGGAAAGGGTTTGCCGTAGTCGCCTCGGAGATAAAAGATCTGGCCACCCAGACCTCTCGGGCCACGGAAGAGATTAAATCACAGATCCGGATGATTCAGACGGAAACCGGGCAAACAGTAGATATCATATCCAATGTGGCGGATATTGTTTTCAATATAAATGACCTGTCCGCAACCATCGCAGCAGCCATTGAAGAACAATCGGCCACCACCCGGGAAATATCGGCCAACATTAACATGGCCTCAGGAGCTGGGCAGGATATCAGCACCCATATTGGACAAAGCTCTGATGTGGCCGAAGGGGTGGCCAAAGATGTTTCCGAAATCAATGACATGTCCGACGGTCTCTTTGACAACAGCACAAAAGTAAATCAAAATGCCAGGGAACTGGCTGAAATTGCCAATAGCCTCAAGGAAATGGCATCTAAGTTTAAAATTTAACCCAACGACCTCTTTTAAAAATAAATATATGACTAAACCGCCGCAACTTGCCATCACAACCACCCCGGATACCACCACCCTGTTCCTTAGCGGCAGACTGGATGCCCGAGGGCTCGCCGGGGTATGGACGCAGGCCTGCCTTGCCATTGGGCAAGTCGGAAGCGCCGTCCTTGTCATCAATCTTGAGGGGGTTGACTATCTGGATATGGCCGGTGCCGCCTTTATTTCCCACCTGAAAACCCTGGGAAAAAAACCTAGCCCTGTCCCCCCTGTCCCCCCCCAGGTTGTTGGTCTGAAATCAGAATACGCGCCCATGCTCAGCCTGGCAGAAAAAACCGATATGAATTCAGACTTTAAAAATCCTGGCCCACCCCCCTCCTTTGTTGAACAGACGGGAAAAAACATTGGGAATATTTTCTCCGATGCAAAGGTTTTTATCGGTTTTATTGGGGAAATTACCTGGGCCATGATCACAAGCCTGAAAAACCCCGGCCATATCCGATGGGCAGATACCCTTGTGATAGCGGAACGGGCTGGTGTGGATGCACTTCCCATTGTTGCCCTGATCAGTTTTATTGTCGGCCTTGTCATGGCATTCCAGGCAGCCATGCCCATGAAAATGTTTGGAGCGGAAATTTATGTGGCCAACCTCATCGGGATTGCAACGGTCCGGGAATTGGGCCCCCTGATGACGGCCATTGTCCTGGCTGGCAGGTCAGCATCGGCCTTTGCAGCTGAAATCGGCACCATGAAAATCAATGAAGAATTAGATGCACTCACCGTCATGGGCATGGACCCTGTAAAATTTTTAATCCTTCCCCGGGTGATTGCCTCGACCCTGATCACACCTCTTTTGACCATATTTGCCAATCTGGTGGGAATTGCCGGTGGAGCCGTGGTCATTGTCTCCCTTGGATACCCTATTGTTGCGTATTATAACCAGGTGGTCAATTTTGTCACCTGGCAGGATTTCACCGGTGGTATCATCAAATGTTTTGTATTTGGCATCCTCATTGCCGCCACCGGCTGCATCCGGGGATACCAAACTGCCAGGGGACCCGCAGCCGTCGGGGAGGCCACCACCCGGGCCGTTGTGTCCTCCATTGTTCTCATTGCCGTATTTGACGGCATTTTTTCCATTATTTACTATTATATGGGCGTATGAAAAAAACAGCCATCAAGGTTAAAAACCTATCCGCCGGCTATAACAACCAGGCCATCATGGAAAATCTTTGCTTTGACATCCAGAGCGGAGAGATTTTTGTGATTCTGGGCGGATCCGGATGCGGGAAAAGCACGGTGTTAAAACATATGATCGGGCTTATCCCCCCGGTGGCAGGACAGGTTTTTATCCATGGTGAAGATATGGTAACGGCCAGGGGAACTGCCAGAAACAATCTGCTCCAAACGATTGGCGTAGCCTTTCAAAATGGAGCTCTCTTCGGCTCAATGACGGTCCTGGAAAACATCATGCTCCCCTTACAGGAATATACCGATCTTCCCCAGGATGCCATTGAGACCATTGCCATGGTAAAACTTGGCCTTGTGGATCTTGCCCAGGGCGCTTTTCTTTTACCCGATGAGCTATCCGGCGGGATGCGCAAAAGAGCGGCCATTGCCAGGGCAATGGCCCTGGACCCGTCCATCCTTTTTCTGGATGAACCCTCGGCAGGTCTCGACCCCCTGACCTCTGCCGGCCTGGACAAGCTGATCCTCGAACTTTCCGCATCCTTGGGTATCACCTTTGTCATTGTTACCCATGAACTGGAAAGCATTATAGCCATTGCAGACCGCACCATCATGCTGGAACGAGAGACCAAGGGAATTATTGCCATGGGCCCCCCAAAAGAGCTCAAACAAGACAAATCAAACCCCTATGTCTATAATTTTTTTAACCGGAACCCAGAACCCGAAACCCGGAAACCCGAAACCCGGAAACCTGAAAACTTGGAAACTAAAAAATGACCCAACAAGCAAATTTTTTCAAACTCGGCCTGTTTGTCATCATTGCCTTTAGCCTTGGCGCTGCCTTTCTCATCGCATTTGGTGCCGGCGAATTTTTCAAAACGGAAACCCTTGGGGAAACCTGTTTTGACGAATCGGTCCAGGGACTGGACATTGGATCCGAGGTGAAATACAAGGGGGTTAAAATCGGGACCGTCAAAGCCATTACCACCCCGACCAAACTTTACAATATCCAATCCAATTATGTGTTGGTCACCTTTTCCCTTTCCGATGACTGCTATGTGGGACAAACCGGAGAAACCAGCACCCTTCGAATAAAAAAGGCCATTGCTGAAGGTCTCAGTATCCATCTGTCCTTCAAAGGACTGACAGGCGCAGCCTACCTTGAAACCGATTATTCCGGCAAACGGGAAATACCCCTTGATATCAACTGGCATCCGACAAATATTTATGTCCCTTCCAGCAAAAGCAACATAAAACGCATGGGGGATGCCCTTAACGAAATCTTGGATAACCTGTCCGTGGTGAAACTGTCCGACATTACAGCGGAGCTTAAAAGTCTTCTTCAAACCCTGAACCAGAAAGCAAATGCCCTGAGCATGGCCCAAATTTCCATTCAGACCGAAAACCTGTTAAAGGAAATCAGGCAAACCAACCAGATACTCGCCACTACCCTTACCTCTGAACGCTTCACCCGGCTCATTGCAGATGCCCAGGGTTCTTTTACCGGGTTGAAAGCCATCGTAAACAATGCCAAACAACCCATTGACAACACCTTAAAAGATTTTGAAAAAACTGCCGGCAGCACAAAAAGCATGGCAACCGATCTTGAAGCAAATATAGGCACCATGCTGGACAGCCTGAACAAAACCTCAAAAATGATGGAACACATGATCTGGCTCAATTCGGACGCCGTCCAACGGGCGGTTGAAAACTTTGAAGACACATCGGAAAATTTAAAACAACTGAGCATTGAATTAAAACAATATCCCGGACGATTACTTTTTGAAAGTCCTCCGGAAAAAAACACCCCGGAAAAGATCAAGGAGAAACTCAAAACAGATGAAAACTAAAGGCCGATGGGTACTCATATTCCTGTGTTTGTATCTCATGGGATGTACCAACATCCGGAACAAATTCCAGGAAAAGAATATTTACAGGGTCCAGGCACAATCTTGCATGGCGGCTTCCAAAACCCCTGAGACAGGAGAAGGTCTGCTGGTCAAAAGATTCTCCATCTCCCCTGAATTTGAAACCAATTCATTTGTCTACAGACTCAGCCCCACCCGGTTTACCACCGATTTTTACAACAACTTCGTGACCTCTCCTGCCCGGATGATCACAGAAGTCATCCAGGAAGACCTCTGGGCCTCTCCTTTTTTTTCCCCGGTCCCGGCCCAGACCATGGCAGATATCCATTTCCAGCTTTGGGGAAAGGTCATGGCGTTCCATGGGGATATCCAGGACACAAAGCATCCCAAAGCCATTGTCACCATCCGGTTGATCCTTGAAAAGAACACAGGAGACGGTTTTACCCCGGTAATCCAGAAAACCTATGGGGCTCAAATCCTGTTAGATGCACCGGACCCGGGATTGTTGGCAGATGGACTGGGCAAGGGCATCAATGAAATTCTGGATGCATTTTATAGTGATATTGAAAAAGCCGGACTAACAGAAAAATAGGAAAGGAAAACAACTCTTGAAATTCAGACCCTGCATCGATCTTCGCAACGGACGAGTGGTTCAAATTATCGGCGGCACTCTTAAAAATTCAGACAGCTCGCTTCCCGTCACCAATTTTGAAACCGAAAAATCGCCTGCCCAATATGCCCGGATGTACCGACGAGACAAACTCACCGGCGGCCATGTCATCTCCCTGGGCCCTGGGAATACAAAGGCGGCCTTATCGGCATTAAAGGCTTACCCCCAAGGGCTGCAGATCGGCGGCGGCATCACCCCTGAAAATGCACAAACCTACCTGAACGCAGGCGCCAGTCATGTGATTGTTACCTCCTATGTGTTTTCAAATGGGAAAATTGATCTTGCTAAACTTGACACCCTGGTCCGCTGCGTTGGACGCGAGAATCTTGTGCTGGACCTGAGCTGCCGGCAAAGACAGGGGAAATTTTGGATCGTCACCGACAGATGGCAAAAATTCACCGATGTTGCCGTCAACGAGGAAACCATTACCCATCTGGCCACCTCCTGTGATGAATTCCTGGTCCATGGAGTGGATGTGGAAGGCAAGATGCAGGGAATCCAGACAGATCTTGTGGAACTGCTGGGCAATGCCCCCATTCCCGTCACCTATGCCGGCGGGGCAAGCCGCTTTGCCGACCTTGAAACCGTTAAAGCTCTGGGACAAAACCGGGTGGACCTCACCATTGGCAGTGCCTTGGATATATTCGGGGGAAGCATCGCCTACCGGGATGTGGTTGACTGGCACCAAAAAAATTCCTGAACTTCTTCAATTCCCCCTTTAATAGGCCTGCACCGCTATCGGTCGTACATCTTTTCAATTTGATCAGAATATGTTTCAACGATAATCTTTTGCTTGGTTTTTTGAGTTGGTGTTATCATTCCATTCTGCTCGGTAAATCTCTCAGTAAGTACGGTATACTGTTTTACCCGCTCAAAACGTTCAAGCTCTTTATTGGCATTTTCAACTTCCTGGGCCATAAGTGCTTTTAAGTTGCCCTTCTCAAGAAAGTCGTCACCGACTTTATAAACAATTGGCACACCTGAAGATTCATCAATTTCAACTTTACTATTATCATAATCAATGCCTTGAGCATCAAACAGTTCTTTAAAGTAAGTAAGGTTTGGTACAATCAAGCCGGATATGACGCTGCGTTCATTTCCAATACTAAAAAATTGTTCAATATAAGCACTGGTTGCAAAGCGCGCCTCTATTTTTGCAGGAGCGATATTTTTACCATTGGAAAGGCAAATAATTGACTTAATGCGGTCAACTATTTTTATATAGCCGAACTCATCTATCTCCACCTTATCCCCCGTTCTAAACCAGCCATCCTCAGTGAAAGAGTCGGCAGTCTCTTCCGGTTTATTCAGATAGTTGCTAAAAATACCGGCGCCGGAGATCTCCAGTTCACCGAAGGCTGACATCCTGACCCTGCTGCCATTGGACTCAAGCCCTACATATCCCGGCTTACAGGCAGTTAAGGGTGTATTGGCGCAGGCATTAAAACTTTCGGTAGAACCGTACCCCTCGCTTACCCGTATCCCAATAATATAGAAAAATTTGAGCAAATCTTCTGATATTGAGGCACTTGCCGAGAATGAATGCATAAAATTTTTCCCGAACAAGGCCCTGACCTTTGCAAAGAGTTTGTCGGCAAGTTTGTATTTAAGCTTCAGTCCCACAGGGAGTTTACTCATTATATCAAACGCATGTCCCATGTTGTATGCGCCGGTTTCCGGATCTTTGCGATATTCGAAAACTTCTTCGCCAACCTTAAGGGCCCAGTCGAACATTTTCCTTTTCAGGCCGCTCTCGCCCATTGACTGGTTAAGCTTTATATAAATTTTTTCATACAGCCTCGGCACACAGTTGATCCAGTGCGGATTGTATTTTTGCAAGTCATCGAGAAGGGTTCCGGGGCTGTCTGCATAAGCAATCGTTGCGCCGCAAAGTATCGCAGCCAACTGACATGAGCCCCGATCAAATATATGTGAAAGCGGCAGGAAACACAGAGTTGTATATTCCTGTTTGAAGCCCATGCCAAAATAGTTAAAGAACTCGCTTACGCCATGCATCCTTGAAGAAGCATTATGATGCGTAAGGATAACGCCCTTTCCCTGACCCGTTGTGCCAGAGGTGTAAAGTATGGTGTAGATGTCCTCTAAGGTTACGCCATCTCTTCTGGCAATATAGTCCGCGTAATTTTTACTGTCTTTTTTCCACTCGATACCTTTTGCCTGCAATTCACCCAGGCCCATGACCCGCTCATCGCGGCTTGTGTATTCACGGTCCATGACAATAATCTTTTCCAGCTTCGGCATGTCATCAAAACCGGCTGCGATCCTTTCTAAAACATCATCCCCCCTTAAAAACAAAAACCTGCTCCCGGAATCATTTACAATATAGGAAGCCTCTTTTAATGAAAGGGTGGAATAAATAGTGACACTGACGGTATTTACACAGGCCAGGGCCATGTCCACATGCGTCCAGTAAGGACTGCTCGCTGCCATAATACCAGCCATTTCCTGCTTGCCAAGACCGATACCCATTAACCCGCAGGCATAATCTTCAACCCTTTCATAAACCTCACCCCATAAAAGTTTGCCATTACTATCACCATTATAAAGTTGTTCATTGAAGAGCTGTCCCTCTTCATTGGCAAAGGTTTTAGTCGTATCAACAAAGTGGGCGGTGACAGTTTTTAGCGGTTCACTCTCACAGGTCCACTTATCCTTCCATGGTAAATTCAAGATATCGTTGTTCAGCATGAACGCACCCCTTTATTTTTGTATCATTTTCACCAATGTGCCGGACGAAGGCACAGCGCCCCAAGCAAGTACACCCTCTAAATTTTCAAACAATTCATAGAGAATACCATGCTTCTGATGCCTTATCGTTACCAGTTCCATTTCATTTTAGCAATATTTACTGAACATCGTTTATTAAAGAGGGCCGTGTTTCTGATACTAGGTTAATACACTAAAGGCAAGACTCTGGCTATTGATCACCAGGGAATGGGTTGAATACCTATAAATAATATTGACAAATTGAGCCCGTTGCATTATTTGTTCGTATACAAAGGAGTTTTATATGAATCATTTGCCAGGCAGTATCCCCGATTGTACCTTTTTTTTCCTGGCCAAAGCCCATCAAAAGGCCCATGGCCTGTTAAAAAAAAAATTGGCCCCCTATGGACTGACCAATATGCAGCACCTTATTCTTGAGGGGATCTGGTACCAGGAAGGGGCCACGGCTGCTGAGCTGGGAAAGCTTTTGATCCTCGATAAAGCCACATTATCAGGCATCATTGATCGCCTGGATGAGGGGGGCTGGATCGAAAAACGCCCGGACAAAACAGATAAACGTGTTTTCAGACTCTATCCATCGGGCAAGGCCGATTCCCTTAAAGATGAGTTGATTGAGGTGAGAAAAAAAGGCAATAACAGCTTATTGTCAGATTTTACCATGGAAGAGACGATAATTTTTAAACGCCTGCTGCGAAGCCTGTTTTTAAAGGATTAACTTAGGACAGATGGACAGGGCAAAATTATCTAAATTAATAGTTCGCATACTGACTTAAAAAGGAGGGCAAACATGTTGCTTTTTAATCCAAAAAAATACCAGGATAGAAATTATCCCGATGAACGCTCCAAAGAAATTATGGTAAAAACCATTGAATGGTTTGAAAACAAAGGGCTTAAAAAACTGAATGAAGATTACCATGCCCGTGAGTTCACCTATGATTTTGCAGAATTTATCAAGCGAGAAAAAATTTTTGAAACCCTTTTTCTGCCCGAGGGATATGGGGATAAAGGTCAGTACTACAGCACCTACAGAATGTTTGAATTTTCAGAAATATGCGGGTTCTACGGTATGGCATACTGGTATCTGTACCATGTGTCCACATTGGGTCTGGACCCGGTATTCCTGGGCGACAACGAAGCGTTTAAGCACAAGGCCGTGGAAAAACTGAAAGAAAATCCCCTATGTGCCTTCGGCCTTTCGGAAAAAGACCATGGTGCCGATATCTACTCATCCTCCATGAAACTTTATCCCTGTGAAGACGGAACCTATGTGGCAAGGGGAACTAAATATTACATCGGCAATGGAAATGAAGCCGGAATTGTCACTGTTTTTGGAAAAATTGATGGTTCAGAAGAGTATGTTTTTTTTGCTGTTGATTCAAAACATGAAAAATATGAATGCATTCAAAATGTTATTGATGCCCAGAACTATGTGGCGGAGTTTGCCCTCCATGATTATCCCATTACAGATGATCTGATTCTATCCCGGGGCCCAAAAGCATGGGATGACATGCTCAATACCATTAATATCTGTAAATTTAATATCGGTTCCGGCGCCATCGGTATCGTCACCCATTCCCTGTACGAATCCTTGAACCATGCAGCCCACCGTACTCTTTATGGGAAGGCTGTCACCGAGTTCCCCCATGTCAAACGGCTTTTCCTGGATTCTTACTGCCGCCTTGCCGCCATGAAATTATTCGGCCTGAGGGCGACCGATTATATGAGATGTGCATCAAAGGACGACAAGCGCTACCTGCTTTATAACCCGATCATGAAGATGAAAGTTGCCATCCAGGGTGAAGTTGTCCATGAGATGATCTGGGATATCATCGCCGCAAAGGGATTTGAAAAGGACAACTATTTCAATCAGGCCGTGTTTGATTTAAGGGGATTTCCCAAGCTTGAAGGAACCCGGCATGTGAACATGGCCCTCATCGTCAAATTGATCCCCAGCTATATGTTCAATCCCGGTGAGTTTCCGGAAATACCCAAAATGAACGGAGCCCAAAATGACGACTATCTTTTCGAACAGGGACGCACCAGAGGGTATGCAAAAATTCAATTCCATGATTTTAGAACGACATATGCCACAAAGAATCTGCCCAATATCGAAATATTCAAGGAGCAGATTAAAGCCTATGAAGAGTATTTAATGGTGTCTGGGATGGAATTAAAAGACCAGATGATGAACGCTTTTGATTATCTTCTGTGTGTGGGGGAGATTTTTACCCTGGTTGCCTACGGACAGCTCATCATCGAAAGCGCTGCCATTGAAAAAATCGACGATGACCTGCTGGATCAAATTTTTGATTTTATGGTCAGGGACTTTTCCCAATTCGGCCTTGAACTTTATGGTAATGGGATATCCACTAAGCCCCAGCAGGATGCCTGTCTGAAAATGATCAAACGACCGGTGGTGGACGATGAAAAGTTTGAACGAATTCTAAAAGAGCAAGTTTACGCTTTAATTGATACCTATGAAATGAATCCTTAAAAAAAATAACGAAAAAAAAGCGGGGAAATCGATTACAACTCATCGGGTTTCCCGCTTTTTTTTAATTTACCCCCGGGCAATTGAACCTCCCCCATTTTGATAAACACTGGGAGGAACTAAATTCAGGGGGCATTATTTTTTTTGGTTTTTTTTCTTCTTCATATCAATATACCACTCCTCTTTACCATAAAGCCTGTCCGAACATTCCGGGCAGATGCCATGGCTGAATGCGACATCGGCATGGCTTTCAATATAGGATTCAATCAGATTCCAATACCCTTTATCATCCCTGATTTTTTTACAGGTTGAGCAAATGGGGATAAGGCCGTTCAGGGTTTTAATCTGGGTCAACGCATCTTTCAGATCCCTGACCAGTATCTCTCTCTCATTTTGGATCAATATTCTCTGGGTGATATCCCGGGTGATATGAACGGCGCTGATAATTTGTCCGGCATCATTGAATATGGGATCAACGCTTATGAGCATCCAGCGCTCGTCACTCGTCTCAATCTCAACGCTCTCTCTTTTTTTTGTTTTGAGCATTTTGGGAAGGGGACAGGCCGCAACGGGATGATCTGTTCCATGGAGTAATTTGCAGCATTTAAGCCCGATGGCGTCTTGTACCTTCAATTGAAAATATTTTTCCACTGTACGGTTTGACCTTAGGATGATGGAATCCAGATCAATGATGGATATCCAATCCTCAATGGCATCCACTGTTTTTTCCCAATCCTTTCTGGCGGCCCGTTTAAATTTGTTACTCTCTTTATTTTCCTGTACCTGGCATCTAAGATGCGTATTCATCTCTTCCAGTTCAAGGATCCGCTTGTTGGCATTTTTTTGATCAAGGGGCATTAGATACTCCTTTGGGGGTTGACCTATTGTCACATGGAGTGCCAAAATTTCGTATACCGCTGGAAACCTGAAGTCCGATCAGTTCTTTACATCACGATAAGGAGTTGCTTCGTCATTCCATATTTTAAGCACCGCTGCTATTCATTCTAAATAAGCAAAAAACGGTCCATCCTTTTTAGTTTTATGGCCTCTTTTATGGGCCTGGGCTTCATGGGAAGACCCATACCCGGGAAATCGTTACTCTGTCGGATGCCGGTTAATCTTAAGTTTTCTCATCCTGGAGGCAAAGGTGGACCGGTTGATGCCCGAGGCCTTGGCAGCCCAGGTGATATTCCAATTATGTTTTTTCAACAGGGAGTTCACATAGGTTTTTTCCAGCCCCGGCCAGGTCAATCCGGTGAGATCCACCATGAACTCATTGTCCGACGGGGACAAAGGAATGCCGGCAACGGCATAGGGGTCATCTGTCAGAGGAAGTTGCTCCCGGAAATGGGGAGGAAGATTGGCCGCCTGAATAGACTCCTCCGGGGTGGTCACCATCAGATATCGGATCAAATTTTCCAATTCCCGGATATTTCCCGGCCAGTGATAGGCCACCAGATACTGCATGGCACCGGGCATCATCTTTTTTTCTTTTGTATTGGCCTTGGTGGATTCTGTTTCAAGAAAATGCTTGACCAGCAAGGGGATATCTTCCCGCCGCTCCCGCAAAGGCGGCAAATGAACCGGCAAAACAGACAGGCGATAATACAGGTCCTGGCGGAAACTATTGTCTGCAATCATTGCCTTGATATCCTTATTGGTGGCAGCAACAATTCTCACATCAATATGCCGGGCCTTTGTCTCCCCCAGGGGTTTGATCTCATTTTTCTGCAGTACCCGGAGCAATCCTGCCTGGGTGCTCATGGGCATGTCCCCTATCTCATCTAGAAATACCGTCCCCCCGTCCGCAGCCTCAAACAGGCCGGCCCGATCCCGGGTGGCACCGGTAAATGCCCCTTTTTTATAACCGAACAATTCACTTTCCAGGAGGGTTTCCGGGATGGCAGAGCAATTCTGGACCAAAAAAGGTTTTTTCCTGCGGGAACTTCGCTTGTGCAGCCTTTCGGCAACCAACTCTTTTCCCGTACCGCTGTCTCCTGTTATCAATACATGAAAATCCGTGTCTGCATAACTTTTAACAAGGCCCATGCTTTTTTGAAAACTCTCGCTCTGGCCAATAATAAGGTTCTCCGTTTGCATCCGGGAAAGGGCAGATTTCAGATAAAGGGCCTTCTTTTTTTCAGTGGAAAACAAAATGGCATTCCCCATGGCAATGGAACAGATATCCACAAGGTTTTGCAGGGTTTCCAGATATTCCCGGTCCAGATTCAACCGGGTTTTACCCGGTGTGGTGTCAATAATTTGTACGGCGCCATAGACCTCAGTCTCACTCAAAAACAGAGGGAAACAAAGTATTTGACTGCTCTTCACTGCAAAGGCCTCTTCTACTTCCCTGTGATGACGCCGGTCACTCCTGGTTTCTGCAATGGTCATCTGTTTATTTTCTATCACCCATCCCACGATACTGGGAACTAGGCTTTCCAATACCACGCCTTTTATGTTTTCACTTTCGGCCCCGGCGGCTTCCACACAGACATAGGACTCTTTTTTTTGTATCCAGATGGATCCCCTTCCTACATTCTGTATCTTTATCAGGGAATTTAAAAATTTTTTCTGGAGGGCTTGTGGATCAAGTTCCTTAAACAATTCAATCTCAGGTCTGGGCATTGGCACCTCTTGTTACTAACTATATTTAAGCATTATAACTATATAAGAATACCACATGTCAAATACAACCAGTATCCCCATCAACACATTGCGTATCTTAAACTTCAATAAAATATATCGAATAAATTCAATAAGATCAAACAATATTTTTGCAATCTGGCACAAAACATGAAACAATGAAGTTTAATTAGGCGTTTAAGTAAAGGTTTGAGCAACCATTTAAGAAACCTCACCAAAACCGGTTTCAACTGGAATCAAAGGAGTAGCGCATGGAACAAAAAGTGAGGATTGACAATCTTGACACGGCCCGGCTTGTCTGTCCTGAATGCCATCGGACCGAAACCCTGCAATTGTCCGAATACAAATTGACCAAGCGCCACACCCGGGTTAAATACAAATGCAGCTGCGGCCACACCTATATGGTCATTCTTGAGAACAAATCTGACCCCCAACAAGACACCATGCTGGCGGGTACCTTTCTGTCAACAGAAGATAGCAAATGTTCCGGCAGGATGATCATCAAAAGACTCAACAGCAAGGGGATTACCCTGAAAACCAATATGGATCAAAAAATTTTACCGGGCATCAACCTGGTTCTGGAATTTGTCCTGGACGATGGCAAACAATCCATTGTTAAAAAACAAGTCCGGGTTCTGGCCAGGAATGGCAGGTACCTGACGGCTGAATTCACCGAAGAAGAACATGATGACAATCTGGGGCCCTATCTGTTTTTCAACAAACTATATGTTTAAGCGACACCCCTACATCAACGAATAGGGGTCCACATCAATGGCAATGGTCACCTGTTTGATGCCTTTTATGGAAGGATGAACCCGCATGGCATTTACCAGGCGGCTGATATGGATGGAAGAAATGCTTTTGATCAGAATCTGCCATCGGAACCTTGAAGAAATTCTGTGGATGGATGCCTCTATGGGCCCAAGGATCTGCACGGTCTCTCTTATTTTTGGAGCGGCAGATAACAATTGCTTTAAAATATCAGCCACCTGTTCAACTGTCTTTGCAACCTTTTGTTCATCCCTGCCCGATATTTTCAATTGGATCATCCGGGTAAAGGGCGGATACATCAACGCCTTCCGGAAAGGCACTTCATGGTTAAAAAAGTCCATATAATCTTGTTGTCTGGCCGCCTCAATGGAAAAATGCTCGGGATTATAGGTTTGCATGATCACCTTCCCCGGCTCCTCGCCGCGGCCCGCCCTTCCCGCCACCTGGGCCAGCAGCTGAAAGGTCCGCTCACTGGCCCGAAAATCCGGCAGACTTAAGCTAAGATCCGCACAGACCACCCCCACCAGGGTGATCGAAGGAAAATCATGACCCTTGGCCAGCATCTGGGTTCCCACAATAATATCAACGGTCCTGTTCCGGATACTTTTCAGCAGCTTTAAAATACTCCCCTTTTTGGAAGTGGTATCCTGATCCATCCTTGTCAGCCTTGCATCTGGAAACATGGACTTGAGCATGGTCTCTATTTTTTCCGTACCAAACCCAAAATTTTGAATTTTTTTGGAATTGCACTCGGGACAAGAGACCGAGGCCGGCAGGGTGTGCCCGCAAAGATGACATTTATAGATGTCTTGCCCCTTATGAAAGGTCATGGTCACATCACAGAACTTACAATTAAGGGATTTGCCGCACTCTTTGCAGGCCGGGAAAGTGGCAAAACCCCTTCTGTTTAAAAAAATCAATGCCTGGTTGCCCCGTTCAAGGCAGGCCCGAATCTCAATTGCCAACTCAGGCGTAATAATTCGTTCTGTCCCCCTGAAATCCTTATATTTTTTTAAATCCACCAGGGTAATTTTTGGCAGCGGATTTTGGTTGACCCGGCGTTCAAGGGTGAGCTGGGTAAATTTATGGTCCTTCACATTCTGATAAGATTGAACCGAGGGAGTGGCAGATCCCAGGATAACCGGACAATCCTGCATTTTTCCCCGGACAACAGCCAAGTCCCTGGCATTGTATCGCAACCCTGTTTCCTGTTTATACGAGGTGTCATGTTCTTCATCCACAATAATCACCCCGATATTTTCAACGGGGGAAAAGATGGCGGACCGTGCTCCGATAACAATACTGACCTTGCCAAGGGCCAGCTTGCGCCACTGGTCCAGACGCTCCCCATGGGTGAGCATGGAATGGATCACGGCGATCTTCTCCCCAAACCGGGCCCGGAACCGCCGCTCGGTTTGAGAAATCAGGGCAATCTCCGGCACCAAAACAATGGCGGTTTTACCCGATTCAACCGCATCTGCCGTAAGGCGCATATAAACCTCGGTCTTGCCCGATCCAGTGACCCCTGTCAACAGATAGGGAATAAACCCTTTGGATCGATTTACCCTTACGGTTTCAATCAAAATTGCCTGCTCGTCGGTGAGGGTGGGCGGGGTATCCGGCTCCACCGGATCCCCCAGGGGGTCCCGAAAAACCTGGCGCTGGACGATTCCGATATAGCCTAGTTCGGCAAGGGGGCCAATCAACCTTGCTGCAGTAGGGACATGGGCCTTGAGGCTTGTCATGGAAACTTCTTGCCGTTCCCGGACAATGCTCAAAATCTGTTGGCGTTTCTGGGAAATCCGAATCGTATCTGGGGGTACTTTGCCCAAATCCTGAATAAATTTTTCTCGTTTGATATTGGCTATTTCTTTTTTCAAAATAGCAGAAACCGTCAGCAGGTCATTTTTTTCCATCTTGCGGACCAGGGCGGCAATGGAAGGGTTTGAGCTGCTTTTTATCAATTGCTTGAGGGTACACCCCTCTCGTTTCTTTAAAAATTGGATCACCCCGGCCTCACCAGGGGCAAGACCCCCTGTAGAAAAGGCAGTTATCCCCGAAGTCGTTACAAAAACGCAGGAGACATCCTGCCGGTCAAGGCCTGCGGGAAGGGCTGTTTTAATCACCTCTCCCAGGGGATAAATATAATATTGAGCCACCCATTTAAAAAAAGGGATCTCATTCACCGGAAACAAAGGATGGTCATCCAACACATCCAAAATATTTTTGGCTTTGTAAGGGCCGCAACTTTCCTGTTCCCCAAGGATATAACCTGTCACCCGCCGCCTGCCGAAAGGGACCAGAACCCTCATGCCTATGGCACATTGTTCCCGCAGATGATCCGGCACCTTATAAACAAAGGTAATATCCAGGGGCAGTGTCACGCTGACGTCTATGTAATCTGTTTGGATCATGGGGTCTATTGTGCACAAAAAAAGATTAATTTCAACATCAGACTTATTTTCTTGACTAAAAAACCTGTGTTTTATAATTATGAATAAGATATATATTTTCGTCAAAGCAATACAAGAAAATAAATTAATAACAGACACTATAAAGCGATATAGGAGGCACCATGGCTGTATTTGTAGAGGACCATCCTCTCATTAAACATAAATTAGGACTCATGCGGCAAAAAGACATCAGCACCAAGGACTTCAGAGAATTGGCATCTGAGGTGGCAAGGCTTTTGACCTATGAGGCCACCAAAAACCTTGCCACTGAAAAAAAGGTCATCGAAGGCTGGGCCGGCAAGGTTGAAATCGAAGGCATCAAAGGTAAAAAAATTACCATTGTCCCCATTTTAAGGGCAGGATTGGGCATGATGGACGGGGTTCTCGACCTGATCCCTTCGGCCAAGGTCAGCGTGGTGGGTTTTTACCGAAATGAAGAAACACTTAAGCCGGTTCAGTATTATGTCAAGACAGCCAGTGCAATGGAAGAAAGAACCGCCTTGATCCTTGATCCCATGCTGGCCACCGGCGGTACCCTCATTGCCACCATTGACCTGCTAAAAGAGGCGGGATGTAAAGAAATCAAGGGGTTGTTCCTGGTGGCAGCCCCGGAAGGAATTGCCAAAGTAGAGGAAAAGCATCCGGATGTGGATATTTATACGGCAAGTGTGGATGAATGCCTCAATGATATCGGCTATATTCTGCCAGGGTTAGGAGATGCCGGCGATAAAATTTTCGGGACCAAATAAGCCACTTTTAAAAAAGATAATCATTAGGTCCTATACAAGGGCCCATGAAACCAGCACTTGGGTCTCATGGGCCTTTGTTTTGTTTTGTTTGGCAAGCGCCCTTGAAATTGACTGTAGTAACTGTCATAATCACTTTCACATGGAAATCATGGAATCCCAATGCCCCTTGTGCGGGATGGTTTACGGCGTTACTCCCTGCCATTCCCATAGTTCAGAATTTGCAAAAGCCGCCGGAGTCAATTATTAATATGTCTGAAATAGATACCATAAAAAAACGAATGGAAGCCCTTGAAATCTTGATCAAAGAAACCCGCGACCGGCTGCCGGCCCACTCAACAAAGCCGCCGGTCATGATGGAACTTTTAGACTATGAAGATGAATATGAAGCCCTCACAAAACAACTGGGCGCCATTAAATCCAAGGGATGAATATGGAATACCTTCAGGTCTTTGACGAAAAATTAAAGGTGTGTATGCTAGCCTTCCAGGAATTTGTTTTTTCCCCTGAAAAAGCAAAAATTCTGGGCGCCCAAATAACGGGGCAGTCCTTTATTATTAATTTTTTCAACCGGAAAATTATTGTTTCCAAGCAAAGTTTATTGGATACAGAAGGCCGGGATCTCACGCCCGCAGTGAAGGTGTTGCTGTTAAAATACTTGCTTTTGTGCCCGGATCGTATCCATGAGACCACCCATAAACTGGTGACATTTAGGGAATTTTCAAATGCCAGTCCCCTTTTCTCAAGCTTCACCACCAATACCGCCAAGATTATTGAAACCACATTTTCAGGGAATCTGGCTAAATTGGAAGCCCAATGCGTCAGACTTGGCGGCACCATTGTGGAAACCGCCGCCCATGATTTAAGCGTTCGGTTCAGAGCGCTGCACCGCATCCCCATCATCCTCAACTTCAATGACAGGGAGGAGATGCTGCCGGCCAATGCCTCCTTCTTGTACCATGACAATGCAGACGCCTACCTGGACCTGGAAAGCCTCATGCTAACCTGCACCTACCTGACCGGACTGCTCATCCGGACAGACATCTGACACCCTTATTTTTGTGGGCTTTTAAACGGGTTTTGATACAAATACAGGACAAAAGAGGAACCAAGGCCCATAAAGTGCGTCAAAAAATTCCAGTACAGAGCAGCATAGAGCAGAAACGAGGCCATCCATAAAACCCCAAGATTGAACAGGTAGGTAGAGACCACCCCATTGCCCACCCGCTTTTGGCCGGCAAAAAAAGGCGCCCCTCCCCATGGTGACGATTCTCGTGTAAAAATCGGGTCGGATAGACGGACAATTTTAAGAGGGGTAATACGATAATCATCAAGATTATCACGATTTCTCACCAGGTCCACCAGACTCTTGTTCTGATATTTTTTTTCCAGGGCCTGGTATCCTACTTCGCCCATTTCTTTGATACGACCCGCTTCCAGGGAGCGACGCTCCTTATCTGCAATCTTTCTTCGCTTGCGAAAAGATTTCACCACGACTGCCAACCCCGCCTTCAATTGCTTTGCAACCAGGCGCGAGTAAGCTTCCGGTTCAAAGGCATTTGCCGGCAAAGAAAGGTCCAGACCCTCTTTAACGGCCAGCGTCGCAAATTCATTTTTCAGCAGCCCCAGGGCTGTTTTTATAGATTCTGAATCTTGGGATCCAGATGCTAAAAAGGGAAAATCGATCTGGGAACGAAGCTCAGGCACATAATAATTGATCATATAATCGGCTCGATTGATCCTGCCATCCAGTTCGGTGTAGGGGGCCTGGAAACGATTGCCGCAAAACTGACCCACAACCGCTGCTTCAAACCCCCAGCGGGAGGGCATGATATTCCCGATGACCGGCACCCGGTTATCAAGGGTATGGGAAGGGATCAGATCATCAAAGGAGACCACCATGCCACCGATGATAATCTGGGGCACCAGCAGCAGCGGAATCATGATATAGATGGTCACCGCTGTTTTAAAGGCGGCGGATATGTTGAGTCCGATCATGCTGGCGCAGACCGAGCAGGAAAAAAGCACCAGCCAAAATTGGAGGGTGTACTCGGGGATCGCCAGCAGGGTGTTGCCCACCAGAACATAAAGCCCCATCTGGACAGCCCCCACCATGCACAGGTACATCACCTTGGCATTGATATAGCTGAACCAGCTCAAATGGAGAAACCGCTCCCGGCTTAAAATTTTGCGGTCCCGGATAATTTCTTCAGCACTCACCGATAGCCCCATGAACAAGGCCACAATCACACTCATAAAAAAATATACCGGAATATTATGATTGTCGCCAAACGAATAGCCCTGGGCCGTTTCAACCCGTGAAATAGAAGCGATAACCCAGGCCAGAAAAGGGGCTTCCAGCAGATTGATGGCCAGGTACTGCCGGTTTGCCAACCGGGCCAGAAGGTTGCGTTTAAAAAAAATGGCCAGCTGCCCAGCAAGACCGGGACGTTGAAGGGCTTTGGCAGGCGGTGCCATTTCCCGGGGAAAAACAAATTTTTCATCCGATCTTGTTTCTTGATGCCGGCCATGCCAATCCGCGGGTGAAAAACGGCGCTGGGCGATGGCATAACCCTGGCTGTCCAATTCTTTCATCTCGATAATATCAAAGATCTGTTCCGGGTTGACATTCCCGCATTGGGGACAGAGGCACTCTTCGGTGCCGGCCTGCCAGACGGCCTTTCGAAAATACACAACGGCGTCAATGGGGTTGCCCGTGTAAATGGGCCGGCCCCCCTTATCCAGGATCCATAGCTGGTCAAACATCTTGAAAATATCCGAAGAGGGCTGATGGATAATGATAATGATCAATTTGCCCTTATTGCTTTGCTCTTTGAGCAGGGAGATAACATTCAGGGAATCAGCAGAGGAGAGCCCAGAAGTAGGCTCATCCACAAAAAGAATAGAGGGTTCCCGAATCAGTTCCAGGGCAATATTGAGCCGTTTTCGCTGGCCCCCGCTGATGGTTTTCTCAAGAGGTGATCCCACGGTAAGCTCGGAGGTTTCCAATTGATTCAATTCATCCAGAAGACCTACCACCCTTTCTTTGATGGCCTTTTCATCCAAATCCGCAAGACAGAGCCGGCTGCTGTAAAAAAGGTTTTCATAGACGGTCAACTCATCAAAGAGCAAATCATCCTGGGGGACAAACCCAATCACGCCCTCAAGTTTTTGTTTGTCGCCATAAAGATCCAGGCCGTTTATAAGGATTTGACCTCGCTGGGGTGCCATGGAACCGTTAAGGATACTGATAAGGGTTGACTTGCCCACACCGCTGCCCCCCATCACCCCGACCATCTGACCGCCAAGGGCATTAAAACAAAAATCGTGAAGACCATTGTCACTGCCCGGAAAACGAAAATCCACATGTTGGGCGGCAAACACCATGGCCTCTTTTGGGTCAAGGGGCTTAAAGGCGGCAACGATATCGGCAAAATAAACAGGGACGGAATGAACATCGCGTAATATCGCCCCCGTAGGCAGCAGACAAAAGGCCCCGGGTTTTATCGGAATACCGTTTAAGGTCAATTTACAGTCTCTGTGGGCGGCCAAAAACAAGGTATCAATATCATCAATATGAAGAACGGTGGCCCCCCCTGTAAAATGGTCGCACACCAGGGATTTACAGGCTGTCTTGACCAAATCTTTTTTTGAATGAACAAAGAGCAGATTGGGGCCGAGGGACTCCATTTCTTCGGTCTGATAGAGCAAGGCCAGCATATCGCGAAGAATAGGCGCTTCAATTACAAAAGCTTTGCCGGCGGCATCGGCAAGGTTCGACAGCATATCACCTTGATCCGCCTGGAAGGTTTTTGCAAGTTCAAAGAACCGAAGTAAAACCGCGTATTGTTCAGAACGGGGGATATGTCCCGCAAGATTGCCGCAGATAGCCGTGGTCCGAGAAATAATAAATTCCGGATCAGGCGCCTCATCGTAAAAGTCAAGAAATCCGTCGAACAACCCCATGTATGGTTCAATATTAACAATACACAGATAATCGGACAGATAGGCCCCCACGACTTCACGGGCGTTTGCACGCCCGGATGGGTCATAACAGGAGGACAACAGTGCAAAAAGATGCAAAATACCATTTAAGGTCAACTCTGAAATAACCATCCGGGCACCTAACTAATTCAATAGATTAACTATTTGGAAACAAGTCCCCTTGTCTCTCCATCCAGTATGGCCTGACGCTCAGGAGCGATAAGTTTGCGCAGACCATCGACGTCCCGCTGGGTAAATTGCGACACCAACAGCAGATTATGAACCTCTCCGATAAAAGCCATCCGCCCGTTAAACTCGACTGCTCGTTCAAAGGCTTCGTCTCCCCGAAATACATTGAGGGTTTTGATCAGAAACTCGATCCGGTCTTGCTGGGTGTTTAACAATGCCAGCATTTCCGGGGTATAATCTGCCAGGGCAATGGATTCGGTAACGATGTACATGCCTTCAATCATCATGCCGTAAATCATATCCACCAGCATATCAAGGTGTGCGTCCGTTGTGATCCCGTTGGCCAAAAAATTTGATGCCCCTTCATTCAATGCATCTGTCCAGGCTGCAAAATCCTGGATCGTATCGGGATTTTCAACCAAGGCTTTCATTTTCGGAGACAAGGGCATGGTTAACCCGATTTTTTCATACAAGGTTTTCCGGGCAGCAAGAAATTTGCCCAGATCCTTTTTCTGGAGAAACAGCCCGGCATAACCGGCATCAAATGTGTAGATACCGGCCATACCCGCCAATTGCTCGTCAGTGGTATAGCGCAAAAGGTTTTGGGTATCCGCTGTCAAAAATTTTTGATAGGAAGCACCCGCCCCTTTAAGCTGTTGGTTGGCCTGGGCAAGACCTTTGTACTGGTCCATCACCACCTTGACCTGATCGCGAAATTTAAGGCCGGCATCACTAAATGTCTCATGAAGGTCTTGGTCCTCTCCCTGGGTACTCTTGTCAGCGGCCAGGACACCGTTGGCACAAAAACTCATGATAAAGATCGTAACAACTGCAATTACAAATACTTTCACTAATATTTTCCTTTTAAAATTTTGACTATTTGACTAAAAGTGAAATTTTTCCGAATTCATCTGTCCATTCGGAAAAGCCATCATGACTATACCAAATCAATAATTTCCGCAAGGCCCCTTTGTTAATATTCAAGAATGGATTTAGTGAATTTTTGACAGGCCACTATCAAAAGCCATGACGCAAGTGCTCTTTCCCTTTGCCTTGGCCGCGTACATGGCAGCATCGGCTTGTTTGATCAGGGCATCCGCTGTATCTTCGTGATCCGGAAAAATGGCGGCTCCCACGCTGCCTCCAATCCGGGCAGTTCCTGCTTTGAGCTGGAAGGGTTGGCACAACGCCTCCACAACCTTCTCTCCAACCCGCCTGGCATCTTCCATCCCTTTAATTTCAAATAGGATTACGGCGAATTCGTCCCCACCAAGACGTGCAACAGTATCGGGTTTGCGTAAAATTTTCTTCAAAGTTACACCCACCTTTATCAGCAGCTCATCTCCTGCACCGTGGCCCATGGTGTCATTGACGGCTTTAAAGCCATCCAGGTCGATATACAACAAACCAAGCCTTCGTCCATGCCTGACCGAATGGGAGATTCCCTCTTCCAGCCTGTCGAAAAAAAATTTTCTATTGGGAAGGCCGGTCAGCGGATCATACAGGGCCAGTTCGACAAGTTGGGCTTGAGATATTCGGCGTTTGGTTATCGCCAAGGCCAATTGCCACGCACCATAAGAGATAAGGACAAAAAGCCCTGCACCAATCTTGAACAGCCTACCCATCAATGCCCGTGTGTGGTTGGTCATGACCTCAGGAGGGATTTGGGACACCAGTACCCAGGAATACTTAGAGGGGCCCAAACCTATCGCAAAGGGTCTATGAGGTTCACCCGAGCCTGAACGGAATCGGAAACCTTCTTGCAATGGATAAATGGTGGTGAATGTAAACAATCCATTTTTCGTCTGCATTTGCCCAACCCCCTGCTGCCGAATCATGCGCCATTCTTCGGGATACACCACAGCAAACGAGATCTTGGCCCGGTCTTCAAACATGAACCCCCATTCCTTTTCATTTTCCGGGTTCAACAACCAGTACCCTTCTGTGTTGACCAGCATGTTCGCACTCTTCTTTTCTGCCTGTTCTGCCTTAATGAGCTCCAATAGGTTAGCAGCAAGGTAATTGAGCAGCACGATGCCCCGTTTCACCCCCTTATTGTCAAATACGGGCGTACCAAAGCGAATCATGGGTTTGAGAGGCTGTTCCACCCGGCCTTGCTCCATATTCAAATCCAGGGGAGAAACAAAAACCTCCCTTTCCCCCAACACAAAAGTATCCATGAAATAATAACGCCTGGACTTGCTCTGCAGTTTTTCCTCGGGCACAATTTCGGGCTTTCCGCCAGCGAAATTGACCCGAACTCTCTCCATACCGTTGGTGTCCAGATAGCGGATTTGGTCATAACTCTTTTTGGCCACCAACATTTCTGTGTATTCGGCTTGAATGGCCTTCTTCTCCTGGGGATCTCCCGACGCCAGGTATGTAAGCAGTTCGTTTTGACGTGACAGGAACAAAAGATCTCCAACGATGGTATCGAACTTATCTCCAATAGCAATACTTTGAAGACCCAGGGAATTTCTTTCCTGCACCTTTATTTCGGAAAGGAATGTATTGAACTCCGCCCGATAGAGTAAAGCGACCGAACCTGCCAGCAACGAACCAACGGCAAGAAAAATTATGAAGAATAAATTCATGGCTTTTGAGGTAGGTTGAGCGAATCTGTTCTGCATCCATTTTCTCCTGAGTATTAGTATAATATCTTGCTTTTTGTCCTGACAAAACAAAGGATTAATAAGAGAGAACTGCCCAGGACAGGACGGCATAACGGGTGAATTTCCCAATGGAAACCAGGGTCAAAAAAACCCAGAGGCGTATTTTCAACATCCCAGCCACCACGGTCAAGGGGTCCCCGATAACAGGAACCCATGCCAGCAAGAGACTGATGGTGCCATGGGTTTTAAACCGGTGCCGGGCCGTCTCCATCTCTTTTGGGGATACCTTAAATATTTTCTCCAGCATAGGCCCTCCACCGGCGCGGCCCACCCCATAATTCGTAAGTGCCCCCAGAACATTGCCCAAGGTGGCAACAGCCAACACCCCCGGAACCGTGTAATGGTGGAGGAGCAGATAACCCAGCACCAATTCAGAACTCAAGGGCAAAATGGTGGCGGCAAGAAAAGAGGCAATAAACAGCCCCACCAGGCCATAGCCGGTCAGAAATTCCATTCCCACGGCTTAAAATAGTTTATTGGAACAATTTATAAAGGGCCTGGGTCCCATTGTTTTCCAATCCCTTGTCCGCCATTTTTTGGTACAGGGACAGGGCAAGGTCAAGCCCCGGTGTCGATAGCCCCATACGCTTTGAAGCGGCTGTGGCAATTCCCATGTCTTTGATAAAATGCTTGATAAAAAAACCGGGCTGGTCATCCTTATTAATAATCCGGGGCCCCATATTGTTCAGGGACCAGGACCCGGCCGCCCCCTGGCCGATGCTCTCAAGAACGGTTTGGGGATTCAGTCCGGCCTTCACCGCATAGGCCAGGGACTCACAAACCGCTACCATCCCGGCGGCAATGGCAATTTGATTGGCCATTTTGGTATGCTGACCCGCCCCTGCTTTTCCCTGGTATACAATATTTTTTCCCATGATTTCAAATATAGGCAGTGCATCCTCAAAGGTTTGATGATCCCCCCCCACCATGATGGAGAGCGTGGCATTTTGGGCCCCCAGATCTCCGCCGGAAACCGGGGCATCCAGCACATGGATTCCCCTTTGTTTCCCCTCATCATAAAGGGTCACGGCAAGGGCGGGTTCCGATGTGGTCATATCAATGGCAATGCTGCCCGCCTTTGCATTTTCCAGCACACCGTCAGCCCCCAAAAACACCTCTTCAACATCCGCGGGAAAGCCCACAATGGCAATGATAAAATCTGATTTTTTCGCAAGATCTGCAACACTGGCTTCCAGGACAGCCCCTTTTTCCACCAGATCATCGGCCTTTGAAGAGGTTCTATTGTAGAGGTGCAGTCCAAAGCCTGCCGCAAGGATGTGGCCGGCCATGCTGTGCCCCATCACCCCAAGTCCAATAAATCCGACAATTGTCTTTTCCCTTTTTATTTCCATATATTCCCCCTTCCATCATGATCATAATTGTATAAAAAACCATTATTGACAGGTTTTACCCGGTTTTTCAATCTAATTGCAAACTTGCGCCAAACTATGATATGAAAATGTTCATTTGAACCTGTCACCTGCGAAACAAAAGGAAATATAAAAATGAAATGGATTGATCTGAGAAGCGATACCGTTACAAAACCGACAGATTCCATGAGACGGGCCATGGCCGAGGCTGAAGTGGGAGATGACGTCTATGGGGAAGACCCAACGGTTAACCTGCTGGAAAAAACAACAGCACAAATGACCGGCATGGAAGCCGGGCTTTTTTGTGCCAGCGGTACCCAGAGCAATTTGCTGGCCTTGATGGCCCATTGCAACCGAGGGGATGAATACATTGTGGGACAACTGGCCCACACCTATCGCTACGAAGGTGGAGGAGCAGCCGTCCTGGGCAGCATCCAGCCCCAACCCCTGGACCTTGAACCCGACGGCACCCTGGACCTTGAAAAGGTTGCCCGATTTATCAAGCCAGATGATTTCCATTTTGCCAAAACCAGGTTGTTATGCCTCGAAAACACCCAGGGCGGCAAGGTGTTGCCAATGGACTATCTTGCACAGGCCCGCACCTTTGTAAACGCTCACAATCTTTTGCTCCACCTGGACGGAGCAAGGGTCTTTAATGCCGCCGTAAAATTAAATGTTGAGGTGGAAAAGATCACCCGCCATTTTGATACGGTGTCCTGCTGCCTGTCCAAGGGGCTTGGTGCACCGGTGGGTTCTGTGCTCTGCGGCCCGAAAAACTTTATTCAAACAGCCCGGCGATGGCGGAAAGTTATAGGGGGCGGCATGCGCCAGGCAGGCATTCTGGCGGCAGCAGGTCTTCATGCCCTGGAACACCATATAAACCGGCTTGGGCAAGATCATGAAAATGCCAGGCACCTGGCCACAGGCCTATCGCAAATCAATGGAATAGGCCTTGATCCCGGCGGGGTTCAAACCAATATTCTTTTTACGGATATTAAAGGGGATATCTCCAAACTGTACCAGCATTTAAGGGCCCAAAGAATCCTCATCGACCCATCCAATCATTTGCGCCTGGTAACCCACCTGGATATTGACCGCCAGGATATTGAACATACCATTGGGGCTTTCCACTCTTTTTTTATGTGATGGCTTTTTTTATGTGATGGCTTTTAATCTTCACCAACCATTTCTTTTAACACCTTACGCATATAAGGTACCCTGTTCGTGAAAATCCCATGTACTTTATAGTGAAGCGCTTTCTTAAGATCCTTTTTACTGTTGACAGTAAAAGGATTTATCTTTTTTCTTAAAGAACGAGCAACATTCACAGTTTCATCATTAAGATACTTAATATTGGGATGAAGATAATTAACCTTTGTTTCGACAAGCCAGGCTTTCAGGTCTGCCGATGGTTCATCTATAAGAAGAGCTGTCTTCAATTTTGGCCTGTAGTCAGCAAGAACAAGAAGAGGCAGATGAAAAAACGATGAAATGATAATCTGTGACGACATTTCATAATGTTCTATCATATCAACGATTTCTCTTTCCAGGTGCTTTTCCTTCAACTCAATATTGAGCTTAATATCGGCATCCTTTGCCAGAAGAAGCACTTCTTCTAGTAGAGGAACCCGCTCATCCTTGGAACCAAGCCTAACTTTTCTTACTTCTGTAAAATTAGCTTTCTTCAGTGAAATATCATGCCCGGCTATCCGCTGAAGATTGTCATCGTGAACTACATAGAGATGCTTTTTCTTTCCTTTCCGGACATCAAACTCAATCCACTCAGCCTTCTCACGAATTGCCCTTTTAAAGGATACAATAGTATTTTCTGGTTCTTTTTCAGGTGATCCGCGATGGGCAAATAATTTAATCATGGCAAACTCAATCCACTCTATATTTTATTATTATTTTTCAACCACATTTTTTTTAATCGCTACTATTAAAATGAATGGCAAATAACATATTTAATACTCTCCTGCAATAAGTTTATAACACAGTTCTTTCCTGGAATTAACAGACAGAATCATCCTCTTTGCGCTGACCAATGGGAATATACTCGTTTAACCGATTACCGGTATAAATCTGCCGGGGTCTGCAGATCTTCATTTCCGGATCAGACACGTCCTCTTTCCACTGGGCAATCCAGCCGGGCAACCGTCCAATGGCAAACATGACCGTAAACATATTGGTGGGAATCCCCATGGCCCGCAGAACGATCCCTGAATAAAAATCCACATTGGGATAAAGATTTTTCTCTTTAAAATAAGAATCGTTGAGGGCTGCCTCTTCCAGTTTTCGGGCAATGTCCAGCAGGGGATCTTTTTGTTTAACCTTCTTGAGAACAATATCACACATCTCTTTCATAATGGTAGCCCGGGGGTCATAGGTTTTATACACCCGATGCCCAAATCCCATGAGCCTGAAATCATCTTCTGGATCTTTTGCCCTATTGATACAGGTTGCAATGGACAGGCCGTCTTTTTCAATTCTCTCAAGCATCTGGATAACCGCCTGGTTGGCACCGCCGTGCAGGGGACCCCACAGGGCAGAGATCCCCGCGGAAATAGTAGAATAAATATTAACTTTCCCAGACCCCACCACCCGGACGGCGGTTGTGGAACAATTCTGCTCATGGTCGGCATGGAGAATCCAGAACACATTAAGCGCCTGAACCAGATCATCATCAATGCGATAGGGCACCACCACCGAATCAAACATCATATTTAAAAAATTGGCGCAATAGCACAAATCCGGCCGGGGGTAGACCACCCGCTGGCCGATGGATATCTTATAG
This sequence comes from Desulfoconvexum algidum, assembly GCF_055382125.1. Taxonomy (NCBI): domain Bacteria; kingdom Pseudomonadati; phylum Thermodesulfobacteriota; class Desulfobacteria; order Desulfobacterales; family Desulfobacteraceae; genus Desulfoconvexum; species Desulfoconvexum algidum. The sequence goes on from NZ_AP042394.1 coordinate 5,790,683, forward strand.
GCCATGGCGGCCATGGTTCTGATTTTGGAGATGATCCGCAAATAGGTCTTGTTCATTTCCTCTTCAATATCAATCAATTCCGGATAAAAACTTCTCATGGCATTGACCATGGCAGACAAAATTCCCATGGGATGGGCCTTGGACGGATAATTCTGGTAAAAGGCCTTCATATTTTCATGGAGGATGGAAAAATCATTTAAATAGACAGAGGTCCGGGTCAATTCAGACCGGGTGGGCAATTTGCCCGTGATGAGCAAAAAGGCGGTTTCAACAAAGGAAGAAGACTTGGCCAGCTGCTCAATGGGAACTCCTCTATACCGTAAAATACCTTTTTCTCCATCCATATAGGTGATGGCACTTCTACAGGCTCCGGTATTCCCATACCCCGGATCAAAGGTAATAAGTCCGGTTTGCTCGCGCAGGGCCCTGATATCAATGGCGCGTTCGCCTTCAGATCCGGCGATAAGCGGCAGGGTAATTTCACGTCCGTCAATGATCAATTTTGCAACTTTTTCCATACAACCTCCTTTGGCACCAGGCCTGAGAACAAACAAATAATGAAAGGGAAAACCGGTTTAAAAGAAAAGTCAAACCGCTACTAATTTTAGGTGTAACCAATGGTGCGGATGCTAATCCCTGGTTGCCCCCGGGACAGTATAGGTTTTACAGGTTCCAGTGGAGCATTCCCTCTCCTGTGTCTGCACACCCTTGGCACCGCCACCACTGCTGCTCGAATTGCCCATGGCATAGTTTATGGTGGACACCACCCGTTGAAACTCCTTGGACTTACACTTGGGGCAACACACAGAAGTATCATCATCGGATCCCATGACAATCACCTCAAAAAATTCTTCACATTTTGAACATTTAAACTCGAATATTGGCATTTTGACTCCTTGGCTTTAAATTTACAATAGCTCACTAATATAAACACAATTTTGAATTTGTCAAGACAGTCTCTCAAGACAGTCTTTCAAGACGATCCCTGGAGAAGAAGTTCTTGTGCATGGATCAGTGTAGCAGGTGTAATTTCTTGCCCGCCAATCATTCTGGCGATTTCTTCCACCCGTTCTCGTTGGGTTTCAAGGGGAATAATAGAGGTGCAGGTACGGTCATTGACCACCTGCTTGGAAATCCTGAACTGGCTGGCACCATATTTGGCAATCTGGGCCAGGTGGGTGATGCAGATCACCTGGTGTTTAGCGCCCAGTTCCTTTAATTTCAGCCCCACTTTTTCCGAGGTTGCCCCGCCGATTCCGGCATCCACTTCATCAAAAATCAGGGTTTCAAGGGATTGGGTGGTGGACAGCACCGCCTTAAGGGCCAGGACAATCCGTGACAGTTCTCCGCCGGAAGCAATCTTAACAAGGGGCTTTGCAGATTCCCCGGGGTTGGGGCTCAGGTAAAAACAAATTTTATCCATGCCCGTGGAGAAAATCTTTTTTTGGGTCTGGGTCTGGAGATCTTCAGGATTTTCCGATGCCTGATGGGAGATAACGACCTCAAACCGGGCCTTTCCCATTTCAAGGGCAGCCAGTTCTCGCTGGGCAAGATCTGCCAAAACCACCCCGGCCTTTTGCCGTGCCAGGGACAAGGCGTTTGCCTTTAAACGAATCTGCTGTTCAAAGCCCTCTTTGTCCTCTGCCAGTTCCCGTATACTATTTTCCAACTCCTTGGTGCCTGCCAGATCTGATCGCATGGTTTCATATTCTTCAAACAAAGCGGCAAGGCTGCCCCCATATTTTCTTTTGAGTTTTGCGATCAAATCCAGGCGCTGATTTAACAGCTCCAGGGATTCAGGATCCAGGTCGATAGTGGCAGAATAGGTTCTCAGGGTCTCTGCCAGATCCTGGAGCTCAAACCCCATGGACCCCAGACGCTCTGTCACATTGTCCAGGGCATCATCCACCCGGGAAAATTTTTCAATCTGATTTCTCAGGGCTGAAATCCGCTCAATAAGGGACCTTTCCCTGTCATAGATTTCATGAATTCCGCCGTTAACAACTTCAAAAATCTTACTGGCATTTTCGAGCCGATCCCGCTGGATATCAAGTTCCTCATCCTCATTGGGCAAAATACCAGCCGCCTCAATCTCATCCACCTGGAATTGGAGCAGATCCTGTTCCCTTATTTTGTCTTCCCTTTGGGATTTCAGGGAGGCGATTTTTTTGGCGATGGGTAAAATTTTTCCATAAAGAGCAGTGACCTCCTGCCGCAGGGAACAGGTTCCTGCAAACTCATCCAGGATATCCAGGTGGTTTTCCTCCTTGAGCAATCCCTGGTGGGCATGCTGGCTGGAAATCCCGGCCAGGTTCCAGGTGACCTGTTTCAGAAGATCCAGGGTGGCTTGTCTGGAATTGATAAAAACCCGGCTTTTGCCTGTGCTTGATATAAGCCTTCGAATCATCAGCCCTTCGGATCCGTCCATGCCCTGTTCTGCCAAAATTATTGCGGCATGGGAATCGGGCTCAATGTCAAAGGATGCCTCCAACTCGGCCATCTCTTCACCGGTCCGGACAAGGTCTGACGAAGCCCTTGATCCCAGGAGCAGGTTCACCGCTTCTATGATGATGGATTTTCCGGCCCCGGTCTCGCCGGTCAGTACGGAAAGACCATTTTTAAAGGGAATTCTAATGTCGTCAATTATTGCGAATTTTTTTATGGCAAGCTCGCTTAGCATAAAGCCTCCTTGCAAACAAAAGGGCTGAGAACAGATAGGTCACTGCAACCGCAGCAATCAATCTCGGAATCCAAAGCCAGAAAGCGGGAATTCCCAGGGGTAAAAACAAGATCGGGTCCTCGATCATGGCATGGTTAACCCCAATGGAAAGGTGAAGTTTTGTTAATGCCTCTGGATCATATTCATTGGCCCGTGTTTCTTCTACAATCACGGCAGAACCAAAGGCCAGGCCAAAAATAGCAGCCGTCAGCCAGAGCATGCCGCAGGACCGGTCCAACCCCAGCGATACTACTAAAGGGGAAAAAATCCGGGTGATCATTTGAATAATATTAAAAATTTTGGCCAACTCAAGCAATACCATCAAGGGCATGATGATACAAAAAATCTGAAGGCAAAGCTTTGCCGTTCCCGCCCCCCATTCCTGGAGCATGGGAAAAAAAGGTCCCGGACTTTTATCAAGACTGTCCAGGGATAGGACAATTCCCTGGTCAGGGGTCACCCCTATGATTTTTGCACAGACAAAGGTCACCACAAAGGCCATGATCAGCCGAAAGGAAGCCACCACAAAGGGATTGATCCCGGAATTTCCCTGGACAATACTCTCCTGGATCAAGTTATGAGAGATAAGGGTAAAAATGGCCATGAGGATCATGTGATCCATGGAAAATGCCATGACAGAAAGAGCAGCCACTGTTCCGTAAATTCCGGTAAAAAGACCTATGATCAGTACAAGGGCTGCAGATGCGGGCAGGCCAAGCCAGTTCATCACCGGTGTCAGCAAGAAATCAAGACGATAAATAATGCCAAAATGAACCAGCAATGCCGTTAAGAATGAAATGGGCACAAGGATTTTCAACAACCAGATCAATCCACTCCATCCCTTTTTCAGGCCTGCTTTTGTACCGGCCTGAACCCGGGGAAGAACCAACTCAGGGCTGTGTGTCATCAGAAGGGGGCTCTTTATTGATATTTTTTTTAACGGTTTCGTTCACGGTTGCATAGATATCCCGGAAGGATTCATGAACGCTTGCGGGAGACAATCGGCCCAGTTCGATAAATTTGACAATTATTTCCTTACTGGTTCGAAGTATTTGTTCGTCTATGGATTTCATAGAGACCTGAATACCAAAAGAAGCAGACAAGGTCAAGAATTTGCAATGTTTTATCTTTAAATAGTACCCTGTTCCCATCTTGCCAGGGAAGATATAATGCTTATAATCAATTTTCTATTTTAATTGAAATAAAGGGCAATAGGGCATGGAAAACACGTTGGAACCAGCAGAAAAATCAGATATTCACAGATTATCCGTTCAGGGGAAGCAGATTATTTTAATCGGCACCGCCCATGTATCCAGACATAGCGCCCAATTGGTGACAGATACCATCCTGGAGCAAAACCCCGACACGGTATGTGTTGAGCTGTGTTCCACCAGACTTGCCTCCATCCAGGACTCAGACCGGTGGAGAAACATGGACATCGTAAAGGTGATCAAACAAAAAAAAGCCCTGATGCTCTTCATGAACCTGCTTCTGGCATCCTTCCAAAAAAAGATTGCCGATAAATTTGATATCAAACCCGGCCAGGAAATGATCAATGCCATTGAATCGGCGAAAAAAACAGATGCCCTTATTGTACCGGCTGACCGGGAAATACAAATCACCCTTTCGAGGGTCTGGCGGGGCATGGGATTCTGGGAAAAGCTTAAATTAATGATGTCCATTGTCTTTTCCTTTGGGGAGTCCGATGGTATCCAGGAAGAAGATATTGAAAGGATGAAGCAGGAAGATATCCTCCAAACCCTGCTGGCAGATGTAAAAGAAGCCCACCCTATAATTGAGAAGGCCCTGATTGATGAAAGGGACCAGTACCTGGCCCAAAGTATCCGGTCAGCTCCGGGGGAAAAAATTGTGGCCGTGGTGGGAGCGGCCCATGTTCCAGGAATTAAACGCTATATGGCAGATGACACCCCCATTGATCTGGCGGATCTTAACCAGATCCCGCCGGCGGGGAATATGGGCGAAATATTAAAATGGCTGATTCCCGGCCTTATTTTCCTCCTGTTTGCTGTTGGGTTTATGATGGAAGGGAAAAATGCCGGCACTGACATGATATGGATATGGATTGCGGCCAATGGTATTTTCGCAGGACTCGGCGCCATGCTGGCCATGGCCCACCCATATACCATCATATCCTCGATCATTGCAGCCCCCTTAACCTCCCTGAACCCCATGATAGCTGCCGGATGGGTATCAGGGCTCGTGGAAGCCTTTGCCCGGAAACCCAAGGTTCGGGACCTGGAAGCCATCCCCAATGATATTGTCTCCATAAAAGGGTTCTGGCGAAACAATGTCACCCGAATTCTATTGGTGGTTATTTTCACCAATCTGGGATCTTCCATCGGCACCATGACGGCGGTTCCCCTGATGCTCAAACTGCTTTCCTGATCCTTATCAGGATCCCCTTGATTTTGCGCTTTGACTCAGGTTATACTTGGGAAATAGACGTACATCATAGTTCACAATAAATTTTTTATTCCTACGAATAAGGTTGGGGGGAACTTTCCACCATGGATATATTTGTCGCACGACAACCTGTTTTTACTGCAAAAAAAAAAGTATTTGGATATGAACTCTTGTTCAGAAACAGCCTTGAAAATATCTTCCCGGATACTGACGGAAACAAGGCCACATCAACGGTGCTGTCCAATACCTTTTTCTCCTTTGGGCTCAATAAAATACTGGGAGGAAAACCAGGGCTGATTAATTTCACCAGGGATCTTGTCCTCCAGAAAACGCCCCTGCTTTTTCCAAAGGAGCATATTATCATCGAAGTATTGGAAGACATAGAGCCTGAACCTGCGGTGATTGAATCCTTAAGGGAATTCAATCAACAGGGATATAAAATTGCCCTGGATGATTTTGTATATGATCCCAAATTTGACACCATGATATCCCTTTGCGCCATGATCAAATTTGACCTTATGGTCACCCCTTTGGACACCCTTGAATCTGTCATTTCAGACATCAGGGCCAATCATCATCTCACACTTCTGGCTGAAAAAGTAGAGACCCACCATGAATTTGAACAAGCCAAAAAAATGGGTTTTGGCCTGTTCCAGGGCTATTTTTTCGCCAAACCTGAGATCCTCTCTGAAAAAGATATCTCTTCCGGCCAGATTACAAAGATGAAACTGATCAGCGAAGTTAACCAAAATAATTTAAATCTTGGAAAGATAGAAACCCTCATCAAAAACGATCTTTCCGTCTCGTTTAAATTGCTCAAATTCATAAACTCGGCCTATTTCAAACGTTCAATGGCCATTGACACCATCAAGGAGGCCATGACATTCATGGGGATTGATGAATTAAAAAAATTCATCAACGTGGTGGTGGTCTCGGATATGGCCGAACACAAACCCAATGAATTGATCCGATCTTCCATGATCCGTGCCAGGATGTGCGAGCAATGCGGGGGGCTGCTGAAAACCCATTTTACCACGGAGGAATTATTCACCATCGGTCTGTTTTCAGCCATGGATGCCATTCTGGACAGGCCCATGACAGATATTTTGAGCCATATCACCTTTTCAGACAAAATCAAGGATGCCCTTCTGGGAAAGGACAAGCAGTTCAGCCAGCTTCACACCCTTGTGACCAGTTTTGAAAAAGGCCAATGGGATCAAAAGTTCTTCAGGTTGATAGAGGGCAAAGCGATAATGAAAAAACTGCCAGAATTTTATCGAGACGCCATCCTACTGGCAGACTCTTTTTTCGCCTGACCTTAAGTTCATCGGGTCCTGATTATCGACGGATGATAGGTCAATTTCAGCCAATGGATTCCGCAAATTTCTGAATACAGGCGGGATAGAGTTCCCACTCTCGCTCAAGTCCTTTTCTTTTGACATCCTCCAGGGTATCGTTTTCTTCGATATCAAAGGATCGCTGGCCGATGATGGGCCCTGTATCTTCTCCGTAATCAACAAAATGAACCGTGCATCCACCGACTTTACACCCATACCGGAAGGTATCCCCATATCCGTCGGTACCCGGGAAGGAAGGCAGCAGGGCCGGATGGATATTCATAACCTTGTACTGGCCGGAAATTGTATTGATCCGGTCAATAAAATAGGGGGTCAACACCCGCATGAATCCGGCCAGAACCAAAAGGTCGATATCATAGGCAAGAATTTGGTCTAACAATATTTTTTCCGCAATGGCTCTGGATTTCAAAAAAAAGGTGAGGTCCATTGACGCGCCACTTAACGAACCACCTGATGCGCTACCTGAAGTATCCGTTGAAGTATCAGGTGTTACCAATTGCTGTTTTTCAAGAATCTTAGCCAGGTCAAAATCAGGGGGAAGATCTGAATCCTCAATACCTTGTTTACAGGATCGGATAATTTTGGCGTAATCCACCACAAAGGTGTCGATACCCGATCGTTCAGCCCGTTCAAGCCCTTTAACCTTTGGGGTGTCAGAGCCGGTAAAAAGAATCCTGGCATCAATGCTGCCGGCCGTGCAGGCATCAATAATGGCCTGGAGATTGGTTCCGCCTCCGGATATCAAGGTTCCCACATGGATGGTTTTGGCCATGGTATTTTCTCCTGTTTATAAAAATATATTGCTAAAAATCTATTGATAAACTTTTATTGATTTCCGAATCCATTCTGGGCGCCGCAATCCGGGCACGCCCAGGTGATCCCGTTGCAGGTCATGCCCCACTGGTTCTCATACATACATGCCTGGCAAATGGCAAACCCACACCGGCACTGCCAGCAGAACATAAATTCTTTCTGGCAGCAATGGCAAATTTTATTATTTTTTTGCCTGCGTTTATCCCGGCGGGCACGGCCGTTTTCCTTCATCATATAAATATACTTCTCCTTTTTTTAAAAAGATAGTATATATGCCCTTAATTTAAGAAAAATTCAATATCCAAAAAGGGTTATAATAAAATGGCAGTGAAAAAAATATTTCTCATCGACGGCAGTGCATTTTTATACCGGGCATTCCATGCCATTCGATCGCTTAGCACCGCCAATGGTCACCCCACCAATGCCACCTTTGGATTCACCCGTATTTTACTCAAATTGTTAAAGGAAAATACCCCGGAGTATGCCGTGGTCTTTTTTGATGTCAAAGGACCCACCTTTCGCCACGTCCTGTATGACCAATACAAGGCCAACAGACCACCCATGCCCGAAGAATTGGCCGTTCAGATCCCCGACGTAAAACGGATGATATCGGCCTTGAACATTCCCATTATCCAGAAAATCGGATTTGAAGCAGATGACCTGGTGGGTACCTATGCCCGCCTGGCCGAAAAACAGGGGTTTGAAGTGGTCATGGTCACCGGGGACAAGGATTTTATCCAACTTGTCACAGAACACTGCGTGCTATGGGATCCCATGAAAGATACCATCACCGATGTGGCCAAGGTAAAAGATGATATGGGAATAACCCCCATTCAATTTATCGATGTACTGGGGCTTGCCGGGGATACGGCCGACAATATTCCAGGGGTCAAAGGAGTGGGCCCAAAAACTGCCATTAAGCTCATTGCACAGTTTGGTTCCATTGATGGTGTCTATGAAAACCTGGACCAGCTTAAGGGCAAGAAAAAACTTTATGCGAGTCTTGCCGAAAGCCATGAAATCGTGCTCTTAAGCCGGGATCTTGCCACCATTGACAGAAAAATACGAGTCAAAGACAAAATTGAGGATTTCAAACTTCCTGATTTTGACACCCACAAGGCCTTTGAACTGTTCCAAGAACTTGAATTTAAAAATCTGGCCGCTGAATTTGCCCAGAAAGCCGATAAATCAAAAAAAGTCTATAAGCTGATCACCTCCACCCAGGAAATGGAAAAACTGGTAAAGGTCCTTGAAAACAAAGGGGTCTTTGCCATTGACACCGAGACCACTTCCAAACACCCCATGGAAGCCAAACTAGTGGGACTTTCCTTTTCCTATATGGACGACACGGGGTTTTATATTCCCATCGGCCATACCCATCCAAATGATATTGAGCAACCGGAAAAAAAAGAGATTCTCCGCATCTTCAAGCCCATCCTGGAAAACCCGGAAATCCACAAAGTTGGCCAGAACATTAAATATGATTATATTGTTCTGGCAAATTACGGCATCCGCCTTGCCGGCATTGTCTTTGACACCATGATAGCATCCCACCTGCTCAACCCGGCCACACGGGGCCACAGCCTTGACGGCATTGCCATGAATCTTTTCGGGTACAAGACCATTTCCTATGAGGAAATTGCCGGAAAAGGCAAAAACCAGATCGGATTTGAAGAGACCCCCATTGAAAACGCCGTTGATTATGCAGCAGAAGATGCCGATCTCACCTTCATGGCCTATGGGGAATTTAAACAGCAACTCCAGGAAAAAGAGCTGCTGCCCCTCATGGAAACCATTGAAGTGCCGCTGATTACCGTGCTTGCCAACATGGAAATGGCAGGCATACGAGTGGATGCAAACGCCCTGGCCCAATTGTCTGTCACCTTTACAGCTGAGATGAAAATTCTTGAACAAGAAATATATGATCTGGCAGGCGAGGAATTTAATATCAATTCTTCCCAACAGCTGGGGGTGATTCTCTTTGAAAAGCTCCAGCTTAAAACCAGCAAAAAAACCAAAAAGAAAACCGGATATTCCACGGATGTACACGTGCTGACCCTGCTTGCCAAAACCCATGAACTGCCGGACAAACTGCTCCGATACCGGACCCTGGGCAAGCTCAAATCAACCTATGTGGAATCGCTTATCCAATTAATTCATCCGGATACCGGGCGTATCCATACCTCCTTTAACCAGACCATCACGGTGACCGGCCGACTTTCCAGTTCAAAACCCAACCTCCAGAATATTCCCATCCGGAAAAAAGAGGGCAAACTCATTAGGGAAGCCTTTATCCCGGAGGAAGGGCATACCCTGATTTCAGCGGATTATTCCCAGATTGAACTTCGCGTCCTGGCCCATTGCGCCGAAGACAAAATTCTGATTGAGGCCTTTAACAACGATGAGGATATCCATACCCGGACCGCCCTTGAGGTCTTCCAGGTGATGGAAGCATTTATCACCGATGAATTGAGAAGCCAGGCCAAGGCCATTAACTTCGGGATCGTATACGGCATGAGTGCCTTCAGACTCTCCAATGAATTAAATATCAGCCGGAAAATGGCCACGGCCTATATTGACAACTATTTCAAGCGATATGCCGGTGTGAAACAATTTATTGACAAGACCATTGAACGAACAAAAGAAACCTGCGAGGTAAAGACTATTTTTGGCCGAAGACGGCGCCTGGATGATATCCGGTCCTCCAATGCCAATCTGAGGAACTTTGCCCAGCGAGCCGCCATTAATACCCCCATCCAGGGAAGTGCCGCCGACCTGATCAAACTTGCCATGATCAAAATGGAAGCGGCCCTGGTGAAAAATGAGATGGCCTCCAGGATGCTGCTGTCGGTCCATGATGAAATCATATTTGAAACCCCTTTGGAAGAAAAAGACCAATTGATACGACTTGCCCGGGAAGTCATGGAAAATGTATATCCCCTCAAGGTCCCGTTAAAGGTTAATTTCGGATCTGGAGAAAACTGGGCCCTGGCACACTAAAATCCGGCAACCCCTATAAACAAATCAACCAAAGACAAATGGACACAAAAGGATTGCACCAAAATATGGAAAACCAACGCGTCGGGATTGTCATCAAGAATGAACTCTATGCCCAGGACAAAGCCCGGGGACTGATCCAGAGGCTTGGAGATAAATGCGTGGTGATTGATACCCAAGGGGAAACGGTTAGTCATCTACCCGAAAATCTCGTCTGTATCATTGTATTGGGAGGAGATGGCACCTTTTTAAGTGTCGCTCGATTCATTGAAGACAAAAATATTCCCCTGATGGGCGTAAAATTCGGGGAGGTCGGATTCCTGGCTGAGACCACGGAGGAGAATCTCCATGAGGCCATTGAGGCCGTATTCAAAGGAGATTATATTATCCGGGAGCGGGCCAGGCTCAATATCAAAGTGATGCGCAAAGGAGAGCAGATCATTGATGTGAATGTTCTCAATGATGCCGTTATCAACAAGGCCGCCCTGTCTAGGCTTGCTTCCTGTGCCGTCTATCTGGATGATACCTATCTGACCACCTACCGGGCCGACGGCCTTATTGTGGCGACCCCCACCGGCTCCACCGCCTATTCCCTGGCGGCCGGAGGACCTGTGGTGCATCCGGAAGTTCCCTCCATCATTTTAACCCCCATCTGCCCCTTTACCCTGACCAACCGACCTTTGATTATTCCCGACACCACCCGGGTAGAAATCCGGCTTGAGGGCAGTCCCGAAGATATGATCCTGACCCTGGACGGCCAGGAGGGTTTTGAAATGGACCCAAGGGATAAAATATTTATCAAAAAAAGCCGAAATGCCGTCAAAATGATCTCCCTGGAAGATCAATCCTATTTCAAGGTATTAAAAACCCGGCTCAAATGGAGCGGCGGCAGAAGCTGATTTTTCCCTGATGACCCAACACAGAGGGTCCAGCTGACAGCCAAACACGTTTTTTTTAAGCCGGGCTGTCCACCATTTTGACCATTTCCCGGGCCAGGGTTAAAAGGGTGCCGGCATTCTGATCCACCCGGGCTGCTCCGGATTCAACCCCTTTTGCTGTCTCTTCCAATTGGGAAATATCATGGGACACCTGTTTAAGGCCTTCATCATTTTCTTCCATCATCTGATTTACCGACAAAAACCCATCAGAGGCTTCGTTAATATTTTTGGCCACCTCATTGGTGGCGGCGGACTGTTCTTCCACAGCCCTTGCAATTCCCGCAACCCGGGTATTTGCTTCCTGAACAACTCCGGTAATGGCATCCATTTCTCTTGTGGAGCGATGGGTGGCTTCCTGGATCTCCTTTACCTGGCGGTTGATCTCACTGGCGGATTCAGACGTCTGAACCGCCAACACCTTGATTTCCGTGGCCACAACAGCAAATCCTTTCCCTGCCTCCCCCGCCCTTGCCGCCTCTATGGTGGCATTCAATGCCAATAGATTGATCTGCTCAGAAATATCGCCGATGGCATCAGTTATTTTATTGATGGCAGTGGCAGATTTCCCCAAAAGGGCCATCTGGGCAACAGCAGATTCACTTTGATCAACGGCCCGGGTGGTTATCTCACTGGTTTTCTCCGTGCTTTGGGCAATATCGGTGATGGTGGCGGTCATTTCTTCTGTGGCAGCTGCAATATTGGTAAAATTATTCGTGGTCTTTGCCATAAAAGAAACCATGGAAGACGAATTGGCATTCACCTTTTCTGCAATCCCAGCCACGCTGGATAATTTGGCCGTCATCTTTTGAGCATCTAGGGCCATATCACCCGAGAATTCAGATAAATTTATGGAAGTCTGATTCAGGAGGTCGGCATTATCGTGCACCCCTTTAAAAACACCTTCCATGGTTGTAGTGGCGGACTGGATTTTTTCTGTGTTGACCATGCTTTCCCAATACCAGAGGTAATTGTCCTTGGCCATGCGAATGAACATAAACATGGAGAAGGCACACAAAACGCCCACCCCGATCCCCAGGGAGGAGCCATTGAAGAACCCCCAGAGACAGACAGGCACCATCATGAGCAATGTAAAATTCATGGAAAGAGAAAAATGAGGCCCTAACGAACTGGTGGCACCGGCCGCCAATCCGCAGATGATCACAAGGGTAAAAAACAAAGGCCATTCTAACGGGTAATAAATTGCCATCATCAGCCCCAGTATTCCCCATAAAATACCGGACAATAGATTAAACCCTAAAATCGTTTTGATCCAGGCCTGGGGGGCCAGGTCAAACCCCTTTACAACCTTTTTTGCCATTAGGATTCTAATGCCGGAAATCACAAAGATAAGCGCTCCAAAAACTGTCATAACCAGGGGATGATCTGTTTTCATGGGAGTGATCACTGCGACAAAGACAAACAATGCAAAATGGGCAACCACAGAGGTCAACGACCGGCTGGCAAGGGCCAGTACCTGTTCTTTTTTATACCTTGCAATTAATTTTGAATCGACCGCTTTTCCCATGAAAAACCTCCCTTCGTTATTAGAAACATAAAAAGCGCTAACAAAACAATGTTCACATCGTTTCTCACAAAAACAGCTTTAAAGTCAAGAAGAAATCAGCCGTTGCCGGGTATGACATTCTACAAAAATTGAAAAACCACATTTCCTTGTGACCAAAATGAACAAAATACGCATAAAAAACAAAATACTCTTTAATTTCAGAAACTTTACGATATTTAAAGGATCCTTTATCCTGTGTTTCATATGCTGCAAACACACACAGATTGCAGAAAATTTAATCCGAAAAAAGGAATTTAAATATGTTGTATGTCCAATTTTTGTTTCTATTGTTGATCCTTTATATGGGCAGCCGGTATGGCGGCATTGGCCTTGGCGTTGTTTCCGGTATCGGCCTTGTGGTTGAAGTCTTTGTTTTCCAGATGCCCCCTACCTCCCCCCCCATTACGGTGATGCTGATCATCATGGCTGTGGTGACCTGCGCCTCCATCCTGGAAGCGGCAGGCGGGTTGAAATACATGCTCCAGATAGCAGAACGGGTACTCCGGTCCAACCCCAAAATGGTCACCCTGCTCGGCCCTTTGGTCACCTATATCATGACATTCATGCTGGGGACCGGCCACGCCGTTTACTCGGTCATGCCCATTATCGGTGATGTTGCCCTGAAAAATAATATTCGGCCGGAACGGCCCATGGCAGCAGCTTCTGTTGCTTCCCAGATGGGAATTACCGCCAGCCCCATTTCTGCGGCAGTGGTCTATTATCTGTCACAATTATCAGATATTGCGCCCGATCTGACCCTGTTCTCCATCCTCAGCGTAACCATCCCGGCCACCCTTGCAGGCGTTCTTGCCATGTCCCTTTACTCCATGAGAAGGGGGGCAGAACTTGCAGATGACCCTGAATACCAGAAACGCATGGAAGATCCCCTATTTCGTAAAAAGGTGGAAGAAACCACCGCCACAACCCTCAATGAAACACTGCCCAAGGCAGCCCGCCAGTCTGTTATCTTGTTTGTCCTGGCCCTTATCACCATTGTCATCATCGCCATGTTCCCTGAAATCAGAACCATCAGCGGCAGTGAAAAGGCCATCAAGATGTCTGTGATCATCCAGATGATGATGCTGGCCTTTGGTGGACTGATCCTTCTTGTCACGAAAACAAAGACAGCCAAGGTGCCCGAGGGCGTTGTGTTTAAATCCGGTATGGTAGCGGCCATTGCCATCTTCGGCATTGCCTGGATGAGTGATACCTACTTTAAGTTTGCCCTGCCCAGTTTTAAAGCCGGAATCATTGAAATGGTACAAAACTACCCCTGGACATTTGCTCTGGCCATGTTTCTTGTATCTGTTGTGGTGAACAGCCAGGCTGCCACCTGCCGGATGATGCTGCCAGTGGCGCTGGGCATGGGCCTCTCACCGGCCCTGGTAATTGGCATCATGCCCTCTTGTTACGGATATTTCTTTATTCCCAACTACCCTTCGGATATTGCCACGGTTAACTTTGACGTCACCGAAACGACTAAAATAGGTAAATACTATTTTAACCACAGTTTTATGGTGCCGGGTTTAATTGGCGTCATCGTTGCCTGCTGCGTGGGATACCCCCTGGCCCAGGTGTTTATCTAAATCCTTCAACCTAAACTTCCAACCCGTCTTTGTCAAAAAAATCGCTGACAAAGACGGGTTCTATCTTTCATGGGGTGCCTGGGGGAAATACCGGCGCTCGGGCCGGCCGACACTGCCATAAATCAAATCTGCCCGCAATTCACCCGTGGTAATCATGTACTCCAGATAACGCCTGGCGGTTGAACGGCTGGCCCCGATTCGTTCCCCCGCCTCTTCCGCAGAGAGGCCATTGGGATTATTTTTTTGAAAGGCCTTTTGCACCTTGCCCAGGGTCAGGACATCAATTCCCTTGGGGACACTGTCTGCCTGGGCAGACGACGACACCTGGAGGGGATGGGTTAACGCATCAATATCCCTTTGTTCCAGCGTATCTGTCTGCTGCAGCTGCCCATGGTACTGGCGAAAACGGTCCAGAGCCTGTTCAAACCGGGAAAAAATAACCGGTTTAACCAGATAATCAAAGGCACCGGCCCGCATGGCCTGCTGTACATCCACCACATGCCTGGCCGCCGTGATGAGAATGACGTCAACGGCCTGGCCCTCCCCCCGCAATTGATGCAAAATATCCATGCCGTTTCCATCGGGCATATAAAGATCCAGCAGCAGCAGGTCGGGTGCCAGCAGTTTCACCAGTTCACGGGCCTGCCCCAGGTTCTGGGCAATACCCGCCACCGTAAAGCCCCTAACTTTTTCGACAAAAAACCGGTGCATCTCTGCAATTCTTGTATCATCCTCAATAATTAATACGCGTATGGCGTTCATAGTATCCTTTTTTGTCCATATTATCCTTTTTTATCCGGGTGTTTGGGGAGGCTCAGGGTAAACAGAGCACCTCCAAGATCACCGGTTGAAACCGTTAATTGACCGTTTAAATCTGTCAATAATCTGTCGACCAGATAAAGCCCCACCCCATGAAAATCCCCCTTAAGACCCTTGAATTTTTTGCTGGAATATCCCTTGGAAAAAATTTTTTCCTGGAGCTCAATGGAAACACCGGGGCCGGAATCCTCCACCTCAAAAATCAAATCATGGCCCATATCGGTCATGAACAACTGAATGCAGGCAGGCCGACAACCATCCAGGGCAGCCTCCAGTGCATTGTCCAGCAAATTGCCCAGAATACTTACCAGCTTGTCCTGGTCATAGGCCTCGGGGATTTGGACCATGGTGCTGTCCGGATTGAGCAAAAAATCCACTTTCATTTCCAAGGCCCTATTGTATTTACCCATGATAATGGCCGCAAGGCCCGGATGGGGCACTGCCCGGTTCAAAAACTGAATCAGGCTCTGCAAACCGGAAGACTCCCGGCTCACAAGTTCGAGGGCTTCCTGGTAGGCGGCCATCTGAAGCAGACCGGCCAGGGTGTGCAGTTTGTTTGAATATTCGTGGGCCTGAACCCTGAGCATCTCGGAAAACTGCTGGGTCTGGCGCAATTTTGCCTGGAGCCTGTGAAAATCCTCCAGGCGACGAAAGCTGGCCACCATTCCCTGTACCCGTCCGTGGTCTTTAATGGGAACACTGGTCAACAAAAGCGCCTGGCCGTCCACAATTACCTCACAAAATGACTCTTGGGGATGGGGGTGTAAGAGCCCTTTAAAATCACTGGTACCAAACACCTCATTGACAGATTTCCCGATAATATTTTTATCTGATTCAAACCCGCAAAATTCCAATGCCGCCGGGTTGATCAGGCGGATATCCTGTTGTTCGCCCACGGCAATGATCCCGTCCCGGATGGATTCCAAAATAGCCTGGCGCTCCAGGTAAAGGGCTGAAATCTCCCGGGGTTCCAGCCCCAGGGTCTGTTTTTTTACATACCGGGCGATTCCGGTAGCCCCCAGCAACACCACCACAAAGAGCATAAAAATAAGGGTTGCCGGCTCCCGCTGATGATCCTTAACGGTTTCCAACACTTTTGTCTGCAGATACCCCACAGAAACAAACCCAATGACCTTATCTCGTTCGTTAAATACCGGCACAATACTGCGAAGTGACGGCCCCAGTGTGCCAACGGCTTCGGATACATAGGCCTTACCCTGATCAAGGGCGGCTGTTTCATCCCCTCCCACAAACCGTTTACCTATTTTTTCAGGATCGGGATGGGAGAACCGACGGCTCCCACGGTCAGCAATGACCACAAATTGGGCACCTGTTCTTTTGCGAACCTGGCCCGCCAGCTGTGCAAGCTCTCCTTGGGGGTCGTTTCCTTTCTTAAGAACTGTATGCACGAGCGGCATCATGGCAACCGTGTGACCTATATCCAGGGCGCGTCTTCCAATTTCTGCCTTTGAAAGATTGCCGATAAAAGTGGTAAAAATAGCACCGCTGACAAACAGCGCCCCAAACACAACCAGAAATACCAAAATAAACATCTGTCCCTGTAGACTGGCCGGATAAAGGAATCTAATTACCTGTTGAATGGGTCGGGTCATAAAAACATCCTCTTGTTACCATGGTATAGAAAAAAACAGCTGATCCCTCTATATAGTAGATTAGGCCCTTATCTGTGTCAAGGCGATGCCAAGCGGTCCAACAATTCTTCAGTAACCATGTACCCAGAAAACCTCGCCAGGATAAATATTTAAATATGCGATCAAACCATATCCCAATAATCCCCTTCAGTCGGTTCGCCTTACCAGCTTTATGATGACTTTTGGGCAAGTTTATATGACTTACCGAGGATTGTGATTCCTTAAAACTAAGCACCATGACCCGCTTCAACGGACATAAAGATTTGATCTATATAATGAACAGCCAGACCCCTCACCGACCTCTGGACAAACTCCGCAGTCGCAATGTTTAAAATACCGATTCAAATCGGAACGGCCTATCAGACAACTCCAATATACCGTAATGAGTTTTTGACTCTTTGGTAATAAGCTTTCCCATGAGACTATGGAATTATACGGTTTTCTGTTTATCCCGCTAATTTGAGTGTTATGCTGTTAGAAATTAAAATGTTTCAAGAAACTTTGTTGTAATTCCCACGTCTCTTTGATAGCAATCTGTATGTTACTCGATTTGTTATTTTTGTATGTTCCACAGAAAAAAATTGTAGAAGTCCTTGTTGGGATTGATACGCATTGAACGATTAGGAACAGATTGAAATATACCAGACCGATGATAGGCAGACACAGATCCAGGTCCGATTGGAACAGGATGGATGTTGTTGTGATCGACATTGAGATTTCAGTGCCGAATCAAGGTTTAACTCTTTTATCAGAAGGCAATTGATACCATGAATGATGATCTGATTTATAGATGCATTAGGCTCCTTGTCCGTATTATAGGTAAAATTCCCATTGGGTTTGCTGAGTTTTTGTCCCGTCTTCTGGGCCTGCTCTGGTTCCGGTTTGACAAGCGACACCGGCGGGTCACCCTTAATAATCTTACCCATGCATTTGGCAAAGAGATACCCCCTGACCAGATCGAAATCCTGGCCAAACAGGTGTTTAAAAACCTTGCCAGTATGCTTTTTGAGATGACCTGGTCAGCCTGCCTGTCCCGGGACCAGCTATTATCCCATGTTGAGATCAAAGGACTTGAGCATATTCGAAAGGCCCATGCCAAAGGTCGGGGCGTGCTTGTGATCTCAGGGCATATGGGCAATTTTGAGATGCTGATGCCAGGCCTTTACGGTACAGGGATGAAGGGATATGCCATCTATCGGCCCCTGGACTTTGAACCGTTGGAGCGATTTTTAACCCCGTTGAGGGAGCGGTTTAATGTGACCTTGATCCCCATGCGCAATGCCGCCCCAAAAGTAATAGACAGCCTTGCATCAGGCGGGGTGCTAGGGACCATGCTGGACCAGAGTGTGGACTGGTCCAGAGGTGTTTTTGTGAATTTTTTCGGTCGGCCTGCCTGCACCAGTAAAGGGGTGATCAAGCTGGCCATGAAGGCCCAGACCACTGTGATTCCACTGTACACCATTCGGTCCAACCGCAAATATTTAATTGAATTTTTGCCAGAGCTACCGCTTCAGTATACCCAGGATCCCATTGGAGATATTGAGGTCAATACCCAGAACATCACCAATATTCTGGAGTCGGTCATTCGGGAATATCCCGATCAATACTTCTGGGTCCATAATCGTTGGAAAACCAAAAATTATTGTTCCTGGCCCCGGCCATGATTTAAAAAAGAAAAGAGGGTTGGACCAAGCAAATTCTTGCACCCACTGTTAAAAAAATGGAAGAATTTTCAAACAAAGAAAATGCTGACGGATAAACCGCGGGGTTTGGGGGTTAAACTATATGAACCTGAGACTGCATCAAACCGAATTATTCAAAATTCCACCATTATAAAAAATCAAATTTAAGGCTGAGCCATTCTGGCTATAAATCAAGCTTTTCAGGCATGGGGAAATCCTGTGGACTCTGTGATTGATCGCTTTCTTTAAAATTTCAAAACCACAAGATCTGGTATGCCACAATCGTCAATCCCGCTGATAGGAAAATAAACCGGTACTTTATAAAATAATTTATGGCTCAAATAATCTTTGATATCCAGTGGAAGTCAGGTAGCCTTGCAAAGCTGCGGATTTTGGATCTGTTTTTACAAATTCTTAATGAAGCGGAACGTAAAACAGCGCTCGTAGAGAAGCTATCCTTACAACTGTTTGAGGACACACTTGCCCGGAGTTTGTCTGTTTAGTGAGGCGAATTTAGAAGTTGTAAAACAGATCCAAGTCCAGAGCGTGCAAGGTGACCTGGCCGGAACAGGTCCTGGCGATCTGTGTCTCAGCAGTTCCAAATAGTTCTGATTTTTAAAAACCGGTGACCGACAATTGCCGGAACAACAGCCATAACTATTTATTTCCCTTCATTATTTTGTCCTTGTGCTTTTAAATTTCTCTTTTCAATGGTATGGATACCTTTTTTATAATAGATAAATAGTTAGGAGTATAAAATGCCCAAGGCCTGTGATTTAAAAAAAGGCAATGTTGTGGAGATAAATGATAACGCCTATATTGTGAAAGATATTGATGTAAGATCACCCTCTGCAAGGGGGGCTGTGACCCTTTACAAGGTAAGGTTCAACAACATCAGGACCAAACAAAAATATGAAGAGACCTTCAAGGGCAATGATATGCTCAATGACGTCGCCCTGACCAAAAGGACTGTACAATATTTATACCCCGACGGTGCCCTCCATGTGTTCATGGACACCCAGGAGTATTCCCAGTATATGATAGAAGAGGATGCCATCCAGGATGAACTCGTCTGGATTACAGACGAAATGGAAGGCCTGGTAGGACTTATCATTGATGAAAACATGGTGGCCATTGAAATACCCATTGCCCTTGTTTTTGAAATATCTGAAACAGCGCCCGGTCTCAAAGGGGCCAGCGCAACAGCAAGAACCAAGCCTGCAACCCTTTCAAATGGTGTTGAAATTCAGATCCCGGAATACCTGGAGCCCGGAGAAATGATCAAGGTCAATACCGAAACAAAAAAATTCATGTCCAGGGCCTGATCCCTGGGGCGTCAATCCTTTAGGGCACCAATCCTTTAGGGTACCAATCCTTTAGGGTACCAATCCTTTAGGGTACCAATCCTTCAGGGCGCCAACTCCTTTAACAAAGGGTCATCCCTGTGAAAAATATTGCAGGTCTGAGTTTTGCTATCAAACACCAGGATGGCATTGCCCGAGTTTAGGTTCTGATGGACCTGACGCACCTTTGTTTCCAGGGATACTTCAACTGCACCGTAGTCTGTGCTTTCCCGGGTTATAAATTCCTCTATCACCCCCTGGAGAGCTTCTTTGCTTAATTGATCATGGGGAATCCGTATCGCCGTCATTAATAAATAAGAGCCGTGTCATCCCAGATGACACGGCTCTTCCTTTCGGGGTTTATTTAATAGTTTTTGTCTGCATATTCAAGCCAGCCGCCTGTCTGAACAAGGGTTTTATCAAATTCAGAAATAGCAAAGCCAAGGGTCAGATTCTTGTCTGGTGCGGTCACCTGGATCAGGGAGGTTTCAACATCCACCGAAAGGAATGTATCACCGGCCTTGCAGCAATCAAAAAGGATATCAATCTCTTGTTTTTTGAGTGTAATGGCCAGCATACCGCAGTTGAACATATTCTGCCTAAAAATCCGGGCAAAACTCTGGGCAATCACCACATAAATTCCGTTGACCTCAAGGGCCCAGGGGGCATGCTCCCGGGAAGAACCACACCCGAAATTTTCCCGGGTGACGATGATGGCAACATCTTTCAGGTCTCGTTTTACATTAAAGCCGTCAAGCACAAGGTCTTCCAGCAGATGGGGCTGCATGGCTTTTTTTTCGATCTCCGTCAGATATTTGGCCGGTATAATTTCATCGGTATTAATGTCAGACCGGTCCAGGCACAATATTTTTCCTTTAAATTCTTTCATGGGGCTCTCCTAATTGACAAAAAGACTGGAATTTGCGATTTTTCCCTGGATAGCGGTGGCAGCGGCGGTGGCTGGACTCATCAAATGAACCATTCCCCCTTTGCCCATGCGGCCATTGAAATTTCTGTTGGTGGTGGCAGCTGCCACCTCTCCCTGGGCCAAAACACCGTTACTCATGCCCAGGCAGGCGCCGCAGGTGGGATTGGTCACACAAAACCCCGCCTCCATAAATATTTTGATCAACCCCTCCTCAAGTGCCATGGAAAATATCTTGGGGGTTGCCGGGGAAACAATGGCCCGAACACTGTCTTTGACTTTTTTCCCCTTGAGCACCTGGGCTGCCACCCGCAAATCTTCAATGCGTCCATTGGTGCAGGACCCGATATAAACCTGATCCACAGGGGTATCGCCCATCTGGGAAACCGGGCGTACGTTATCGGGTTTAAAACCAAAGGTGGTCAGAGGTTCAAGCTCACTCACATCAATGGTTTTTCGCCGTGCATACACGGCATCCTTATCGGATGAAAATTGGGTAAAAGCGGCAAGGGCTGCTTCCCTGTCCTCGTACTCGTCTTTAATAAAGGGCCACAAATACTCAACCGTGGTTTCATCAGGCAGACAGATCCCGCTGGTGGCACCTGCCTCCACTGCCATGTTGGAAATAGTCATTCGCTGGTCCATGGTCATGGCATCGACCACACTTCCGGCAAATTCAATCACCATGTTGGTGGCACCGTCCACGGAAATCTGACGGATCACCTCCAGGATGATATCCTTGGCATAGACCCCTTGCTTGAGGGACCCCACAATTTCAATCCTGAAAGTTTCCGGTCGTTTAAAGGTGGCAACCCCTTTTAAAATCCCCACTTCAAGATCCGTGGTGCCAACCCCTGCGGCAAAGGCACCAAAAGCACCATGGGTACAGGTATGTGAATCCCCCATAATAATGGTAAACCCGGGGCGGACAAAGCCTTTTTCCGGAAATATCGCATGACAGACCCCGTTGTTGCCGATGTCAAAAAAATCCTTGATGCCATGGCGACTAGCCCATTGCCGGAGAATCTTCCCCTGCAGGGCAGTTTTAGAATCCTTGGCAGGGGTGACATGGTCAATTACCGCCTTGATCTTGTCCGGGTCAAACACCCGGTCTTTGCCCCGGCTCACAAGGTCCTGGATGGCCGTGGGGGTTGTAATTTCATGGCAGAAAACCCTGTCCAATTTTAATACACAGACATCACCGAAGGGTTCATCCACAAGGTGGGTTTCAAAAATTTTTTCCGCAATTGTTTTTCCCATCATTTACTCCGCTATTATGTTATTTTTCCATCAAAATAATCTTCGCCGTCTGCTGGGGTAACAACCCAATAGGCCTGAAAAAGAAGGTCTGACACATTTTCGATCACATGGGGAATCTGGGAAAAAAAGGAGATGGAATCCCCGGCAGTGATATCGTAGGTTTCTTCCCCGTAAATCAATTGAGCACTCCCTGATACAACAATTCCCAGTTCCCTGCCCAAATGCCCGTCAACTGCGTCCCCCCGTTTTTGACCCGGGGCCAGCTCCAGAAAAAAAGCGCTGAAGGAATGGTTCCCCTTTTCCTGGCTTTCACCGCAAAGTTTCTCATATTTAAAGCCCTTTCGCTGGTAAATTTTTCTTTCATCTCGCTTGATAATTTCAACCCGTGAGTGGATTTCATAATCCTTGAAAAATTTAGCGGGCGAGACCCCGTATACTTCCAATAATTGAAGCAGCGTGTCCAGGGAAGGAGATATTCTGTTTCTTTCAATCTGGGAGAGTAAACTGGAACTGACCCCCGCTTTGCCGACAACTTCCTTGATGGTCAAACGTTTCGAGTTTCGTATGGCCCGTAACAGGGCTCCCAGTTTTGTTTTCATAATCCACCAATTTAAGTATACTTAATTAAATTTTAAGTATACTTAAATTTTAAGGCTTGTCAACCGATTTTTCCGGGGATTAAAGTTTTCCACCAGATGCTAACCGGTTGGAAGAACCGTGTAAGCAAGTGCCCCCTGATGCTGATATTCTGCGAGAAACGCCTTAAATGCCGTCATCTGGTCATCCTCCACTTCAATTTCATGGACAACCACCTCTGTATAATCCGTGTGCACTATAACTGCCTGGAACCGATTGAGCTGATTTAAAAAGGGGTCATTGAGACCATAGGCGAGGGTCACACAAATTGAGGCCGTCTTGACCAGCTTGACCAGCGGTTCCAGTTCAATGGCTGCGGTCACAGCTTCGGAATAGGCCTGGATCAATCCCCGGATCCCAAGCTTCACCCCGCCGTATTGCCGGGTCACCACCGCTGTGATTTGGGACATCCCATGGCTGTGCAAGGTGTTGAGCATGGGTTTGCCGGCCGTGCCCCCGGGCTCCCCGGCATCTGAACTATGAAAAATTTCTCCGGTTTCCCCCACAATATAGGCCCAACAATTATGGGTGGCGGTTTTATTCTCCTTTGAAACCTTTGTAATAAAAGCCTTTGCCGCCTCAATTGAGGCGGCAAAGGCCAGGGAACAGGTAAACACAGACCGCTTGATTTTAATCTGGGCAACGCGGACAGGATCTGTCGTTGCAGTCCCCACAGAATAGTAATATTTTTTCCCCTGCATTAAATACCATGCCCTTGTTTACAATATCAGACTCGTTGATGCCGGTAGAACTTTGCCGTTGACGGCGGTTCCAGGGTGTTGCCCAAAATTAGGTCCGCCGCTTTTTCCGCCACCATCATGGTGGGTGCATATATATTACCGTTGGTCACAATGGGCATGACCGAGGCATCCACCACCCGCAGATTCTCAATCCCGTGAACTTTCATGGAATTAGGATCCACCACTGCCATATCGTCTGTTCCCATTTTACAGGTGCAAGAGGGGTGCAATGCGGTTTCCGCATCCTTTGCCACCCAGTCCAGAATATCTTTGTCTGTCTGGATATGGTTGCCAGGCGAGATTTCTCCGTCGTTGAATTCATCAAAGCAGGGCTGGTTCATGATTTTTCGGGCACAGCGGATGGTTTCCACCCATTCCTTTCGGTCCTGGTCTGTGGACAGGTAATTAAAACGCAGGGCCGGGTATTGCCTGGGGTCGGCAGATTTGAGTTTCACAGACCCCCTGGTATTGGAGTACATGGGGCCCACATGGACCTGGTAGCCATGGTCGGTACTGGGCTGGCTTCCGTCGTACCGGATGGCCAGGGGCAGAAAATGAAACTGGATATTGGGGTATTCAACCTCATCGTTGCCTCTGATAAACCCGCCAGCCTCAAAATGGTTTGTGGCGGCCGCCCCTGATCTGTGGAAGAGCCACTGGTATCCGATAAATGGCTTTTTCCACCATTTCAGGGAAGGGTTCATGGAGACGGGTTTTTTGCTTTTGTACTGGACATAGACCTCCAGATGATCCTGCATGTTTTCGCCTACCCCTGGCAGGTCCTGGACCACGGGAATCCCAAGGTCTTTGAGTTCTTGTGCAGGGCCCACACCTGAAACCATCAGGGTCTGGGGGGAGTTTATGGCCCCGGCGCAGCAGATGACTTCTCCTGCCGAAACCGTCTGGGCACGTCCTTTTTTCCCTTTGACAAATTCAACGCCAACGGCTCGTTTGCCCTCAAACAAAATCTTGTTGGTAAAGGCCCGGCAGATTACGGTCAGGTTTGGCCGTTTTTTCAAAACAGGGTGAACATAGGCCCTTGCAGCACTAAGCCGGCGGCCCCGGCTGATGTTCCGTTCAAAGGGTCCGAATCCTTCCTGGCGATATCCGTTGACATCATCGGTAAGGGGGTAGCCGGCGGCTTTGGCAGCAGTCAGAAAGGCATTAAACAAGGGATTCTTGCAGGGGCCTTCTTCCAGGGTCAAAGGCCCTTTTGTGTCATGGTAGTCATTGGGCCCTTTGAGTCTGTTCTCCGCCCGCATAAAATAGGGAAGGTTGTGGGCGTAATCCCAGTTTTCCATGCCCGGAGCCGTTGCCCATTTTTCATAATCCATGGCATTGCCCCGGATGTAGATCATGCCGTTGATGGAAGAAGACCCCCCCAGAACCTTGCCCCGGCCGTGAAAAACTTTCCTGTTCTGCATATGGGGTTCGGGTTCGCTTTCATAACACCAGTCATAAAATTTATTACCCAAAGGATAGGTTAATCCTGCGGGCATGTGGATAAAAACGTCCCAGATATAATCGGGCCGACCGGCTTCCAGAACCAGCACCTGGGTTGAAGGGTCCTGGCTGAGCCGGTTGGCAAGCACACACCCGGCGGATCCGCCCCCGATAATGACATAGTCATAGGTTTGTTTCATTTTCATGTTCATGTTCTCCTTTTCAATACGAGCTGCACCGGCCTGATATTTACGGTCATGGCCAGGGTTTTGAATTAGTGATTCTTGTTATTCATACGTGATGGAAAAGGAGTGACAGCAATTATCTGTTTTCAGCAATCAGGCTGATAAATCCTTCTACCAGATCCTCAATATCCATTTCTTCATCCCGGACCAGGGCGTTGAGGGCCACACTCTGGAGCCCTGCGATAAAGCAGATGGCTGCCGCCCTATTTGTTTTCTTGGTTGATATCCGGTCCAGGGCCTTTTCAAAGGCTTCCACAAATTTGTCATAAGCGGCCTGGCTTTTTACAATTTTAGGTCCCCTCATACCGCTGAACTCCACGGTCAGGGAGGCCAGGGCAATGATGGTATCTGGTCGATTTTGAACCCTGTCCAGAAATATTTCCACCATGCCGTTGATCATTGTTTTATAATCGGTACTCGCCTTTTCCAGGTACTCGATATACTGATCAAAACTCTGGTTGAGCTGTGCCATTACGTCCGCGAGAATATCCGCCTTGGAACTATAGTGGTGAAAGACGGCCCCCGTGGTCATGCCGATGTGATAGGCAATGTCCTGGATGGTTGTTTTGTGATACCCTGTTCTTGCAAATAAATGGGTGGCGGTTTCCAGTATCTTTTTTCTTGTGGCAATCCGTTTGGCCTCTTTCTTGTTAGTGGCCTCTTTTTTTTGAATGGCATCTTTTTTCGTGAGATCCTGATGTTCAACTGGATTTGCCATATTCTATCCTCAATTGTTTCAGGGTTTTATCAAGGGGAACACCATGGGTATCCCATCCCCTTATTTTATAATATTCCTGTTTCATATATGTCATATCTTTTTTTGTAATCCTGTGACCTTTTGCCGGCCCGTCCGGCAGGGGCTCTTCCACAAACCGCCGGGGAAGCGTGTCCTGTGAGGCATCCATCCCTTCTGCTATATTGAACAACCGAGTAAGATTCCAGATCCTCTCCCCTGTTTCCATGAAGGTTTTCCGGGTAACCTGCCTGCCCGTGGCTGCAAAGAAAAGGGCTGCGTAAGTGGAAGCCGAAATCCCGTAGCTGCCGAAATCACATTTTACCAGGGTGTCGGTACCGGCGGAATAATTTTGCAGGTCAATCACCATGGAAGCCTTGCCCTCTGGTGACAGGGGATCTATTTTCTTACCCTCCCACTCGCCTTCAAGTTCGTAGCCGGCGGGAAAGCCGCGCTGGTGGCAGCCGCCCCGGTCCGTTGTCATATAGGCAAGCCCCATGCCCGATACCCCCCGGGGTCCCCAGGCAGGAGTTTCAAGCCCCTTGGTGTGAACCGCAATGGCTTCGGCTTTTTTTCCGATCTTTTGAGCGGCCGACTGTACCCCCCGGGACAGGAGGGTTCCCAAGCCCTCGCGTCTTTGGGCAATGGCATGGATCAGATACTCGGCTGCTTCCACACTGCCAAATTTTATCTCAATGCCGTCGGGAGAGTCGATCATTCCTCGTTCACAGGCCTCCATGGCAAATCCGATCACCCCCCCCGTGGACATGGAGTCCATGCCGTAGCAATCACATAGTTTTACCAGGTGGGCCACGGCCCGGACGTCGGAAATATCCAGGTTGGATCCCATGAGACCCGCGGATTCATACTCCACAATATCCGTAACGATCCCTTTATATCGGCCGGTCCGGACAGCCCCTATCTTGCTGCAGTGGATGGGGCACCCCATGCAGGCATTGCTTCCCAGCCACAGATGTTTGGACTGGCCCTTGTCCCCCAACTCGGACGCCTTTGAAAAAGTGCCGTTCTGATAATTTTTATGGGGCAAAAGACCGGTTTCATTGGCAAACTCAACAGAGCCAGCCGTGCCGACCTCGCGAAAAGCGGCTACATCCGGGCTTTGGGCCAATTCCTGGAAGGCTGTTTCACAGGCCTGCTTAAACCTTTCTGGGTCATGGACACTTACAGAGCGTGTCCCCCTGATGGCAACGGCTTTCAAGTTTTTGGACCCCATGACGGCCCCTGCCCCCCCCCGTCCTGCCTGGCGGTTAAATTCACAGCAGATCAGGGCAAAATCCACAAGATTTTCCCCTGCCTGGCCGATACCGGCAATTTTGATACTCTCATCCCCCAGCTGCGCTTTGATCATCCGGTTGGACGCAAGGGTATCCGTCCCCCAGATACCTCGTGCATCCCGGATTTCCACCCGGTCATCATCGATCCAGATATAGGACGGTTTTTTGGCCACCCCTTTGATCACGATGCCATCATAACCGGCATACTTGATTTCCGGAGAAAAACTGCCCCCGAAATAGGAATCTAGGAAAATACCAGTCAAAGGAGATTTTGTGACCACGCATCCGCGCATGGCCGGGGCCAGGGTTCCGGTGAGGGGTCCTGTCATGAACATAAGATGATTGTCAGGCCCCAGGGGGTCTGTGCCGGGGGGGACATTTTCCGAAAGAAGCTTTGCGCCAAATCCCTTGCCGCCGATATAGGCCTGTTTCAGATCCTCGGGGACTGGAATAATATCAACGGATTCACAGGACAAATCAATCACCAGAAACCGGTTTGTGTAAGCACCTGTCATCAGACATCCTCCTTACAGATTTCTTTTGCCGGGAAACTTTCCCCCCGGGGCAGTTCCTTTCGGACCAGTTCAAGAGCTCCTGTGGGACAGGCGGCAACACAGAGAGGATCTCCCTGGCACAACTCGCATTTATAGGCTTTCCGGGTTTCAGGATTCAAAAAGATCATCCCAATGGGGCAGTAACGGACACAGGTACCGCAGCCGATGCAACGATCTTGATCTATGCACACGATCCCCTCGTCATTTCTGTGGATCGCCTCGACCGGGCAGACCGTCATGCAATAGGCATTCTCACACTGGTTGCAGACCCTGGGCAGATGATAAAGGTTCTCTGTCTTATTCTCTATGACCAGACGGGCAAGTCTTGGGTTGTACCCCTTGAACAGGTCAAAGGAGCAGGCCAGCTGGCAGATGCCGCACCCGGTGCATTTATCAAAATGTATATGGATAAAGGATTTGATGGTCGTCTCCTGGAAACAATTTCGAGTTTATGGCATATAAATATCACATATTAGGCGTTATGCAAACCCTTGTTTTTGAATTTTTTTTGTGCTATGTTTCAGATTACATGTCACCTATTACCTATTACATATTATGTTGCACACGCCTTGTGTTCAACTTCAATTTGAAGGAAGGAACCTTCCCCTATGCTTAATGTCACAAATGTCACAAAAAAATTTGGAGAGCTCACCGCAGTAGACGATCTGAGCTTTGAGGTTGCCAAGGGACAGGTGTTTGGAATCGCCGGTCCCAACGGCGCCGGAAAATCCACCCTCTACAATCTGATAACAGGCCTTTACTCTTTTGAAGGCTCTATCTTGTTCAATAAACGGGAAATCAGCAATCTTGCCCCCCACAAAATTGCAAATATGGGCATTGCCAGAACCTTCCAGATTCCCCAGACCTTTCCCAGCCTGAGTGTTGCCAAAAGCGTGGGCGTGGGGAACCATTTTGGTTCCAAGGACGGGTTTGAACAAGACTATGTGGATCATATCTTAGAATTCACCGATCTTGCGGACAAACAGGATGCCATGGCAGGCCAGCTCAATCTTCTGGACAAAAAAATGCTCATGATCGGTGCCGCCCTTGCCACTAAACCCGAAATCCTGATGCTGGACGAACCCATGGCAGGGTCCAACGCCAAAGAGATTTTAAAGCTGATGGACCTGATCCAGCGAATCAACCGGGAACTGAATGTCACCATTATCATCATTGAGCATTTCATGAAGGTCCTCACGGAGTTGACGGAGCAATTACTGATCATCGAAACCGGCTCCCAGATCTGCTGCGGGGACCCGGCTGAGGTAACCTGCGATTCCCGGGTGATTGAAAGCTACCTGGGGGACAACCTTGATTAAAATAGAAGGGCTGAACGCTTATTACAGTGACTTCCATGTATTAAAGGATGTCTGCCTTAAGGTGGGAAAAGGCAAGGTGGTGGTCATGCTCGGCCCCAATGGCCACGGAAAATCCACCCTTTTAAAATCGATCTGCGGCCTGGGGGACAGGGTCACGGGCAGTATTTTATATAACGGAAAGGATATCGCCGGCCTGAAAGCTGAAAAACTGGTCAACCAGGGGATTACCTATATTGCAGAAAACCGGGAACTCTTCGGGGAGATGACCGTGCTTGAAAACCTGAAGCTGGGAGCTTATTCCCGGTCTGCCAGACCCTTTGAGAAAGAAAACCTGGAAAAGGTTTTTTCCCTGTTCCCCAGACTCAAGGACCGCCGCCCCCAGCTTGCCTCCACCCTGAGCGGGGGGGAAGCAAGGATGCTGGCCATTGCCCGGGGCCTTATGTCCAATGCTTCCTTTCTGGCCATAGACGAGCCCTCCCTTGGGCTCCAGCCCAATCTTCGGGATGAGGTGGCCAACATCATCCGTCAGATCAACTCTGATGGCATGACAATCCTGGTGGTGGAGCAGAACATTCCCCAGATTATTAAGCTTGCCGACACGATCTATGTACTCGAAGAAGGCCAAGTCTCCTTTGAGGGCAGCAGGGAAGACGCCCTTTCCAATGATCATTTAAAAGAAATTTTTCTAGGCATGTAAGAGGAGAATACAAATGCTCATTGAAATAATAGACGTCCTCATCAGCGGATTGATAAACGGCTCGGTATACGCCCTCATGGCAGTGGGACTCACCCTGATTTACGGGGTATCCAAGGCCTTTAATTTTGCCTATGGATCCTTTTACAGCATGGGCGGTTATATCGCCTTTCTGCTGTTTAGTACGACCCTGATCAACCACTATCTGCTGGTCTTCTGCCTGGCCATCCCACTGCTGCTGCTCTTTGGTTTTTTCATTGAGAAACTGCTGGTGGCGCCTTTAAGGAAACGGGATGACTGGGAAATAAAGGTCATGATGATCACCCTGGGGCTGGCCCTGTTCCTGGACAATTCCTTTCAAGTGGTCTTCGGCTCCCGGATGAAGTCATTGCCCTCCCTTCTGGAAGGCACCTTTGAGGCCGGGGAATTTATCCTTCCCTACCAGGATGTGGCCATCTTTATCCTTTCCATCGGCGGTATCCTTTTATTTCGCTGGTTTCTCAACAACACCCGGACCGGCATGTCGGTCCGGGCCGTGGCCCAGAATCCGGCCGGCGCCCAGATTGTGGGGATTCCCAAAGAATTTGTCTTTGCCGCCACCTTTGCCATCTCCACGGTCATGGTGGGCATGGGCGGTATTTTGCTGGCACAAAAATATTTTATCACCCCGACAGGCGGGTGGGATATCCTGGTCAAGGCGTGGGTGATAACCGCCTTCGGCGGCATGGGCAGCATCAAGGGAAGTCTGTATGCTGCCTTTATCGTGGGATTGTTGGAAGCCTTTGTGGGATGGTATTTTGGAATGACTTGGACGCTCATCGCTTTATTTGCAGTATTGTTGACAACCCTGGCGGTAAGACCCCAGGGACTTATGGGGAAATGGGGATAAATCAATGGAACACAAACGCATCGCAATTTTGTTAACCTGTATCTGGGCAATTGTCGCCATTCTGCCGTTGTTTTTCGGTTCGACCCATTTTATCATGCACATTCTGATCATGTGCCTGATCTGGTCGGTGGTGGCCTCCTGCTGGGATCTGATCATGGGGTTTGCCGGTATCTTTTCCTTTGGTCAAGTGGCCTTTTTTGTCATCGGTGCCTATTCTTCGGCCATTGTTTCGGCCCGGTTTGGCATCCCCCCTATTTTTGCCGTTTTCATTGCAGGCGGCATTGCCGCCATTTTCGGGATACTGGTGGGACTTCCCTGCCTCAAGCTCAAGGGAGCCTATATTGCCCTTGTCACCTTTGCCGTGCACATGATCCTGGAACCTGTTCTAAAAGGAGACATCGGCAAGGCTCTGGGCACAGGGGGCTCCCGAGGAATTTTGACCATCGCCCCCATGAACATCTTTGGGTACACCTTTTCCAGTTCAAACCCGGTTCCCTATTTTTATCTGATTTTGCTGGTGGCAATCATCTGTTCGGCCATTATTTTTCTGGTCATCAGATCCCATTGGGGAACTGCATTTCTGGCCTTGAAAGATTCAGAGGAGTTTGCCACCTGCCTGGGGGTCAGTGCCTTTAAATACAAACTCATGGTCTTTGCCCTGACCTCATTTTTAACCGGCATGATCGGCGGATTCTATGCCCATTACGTGAGTATGCTCTCCACCCGGATGCTGGGAATAGACCTGTTTGTAACCCTCATGGTCGTCCTGGTCATCGGCGGGGTGGGCAAATTCCCCGGTGCCATTATCGGCGCCTTTATCACCATTGCCTTAAATGAGATACTCTCTCCCATCGGGGCCTATCGCCCCATTATTATGGGGGCCATGGTGGTGATACTGGTCCTGGTTCTCCCCGACGGTATTGTCGGACTTGTCGAAAAGATTTTTTCTAAAAAGAAACACAGATTCACCCATTAACCCGTTAAACATAACCCGTTAAACAAAAATTTTAGGAGGTAAGATGAAAAAAACATTGGCAATAATCTCGATTCTATTTTTCAGTCTTTTAATCGGAAGTCAGGCATGGGCAGCCGATACCATTAAAATCGGCGTACCCCTCTCCATGACAGGACCCTATACCGATACAGGGGATAATTATTGGAAAGGCATTAAAATGGCCGTTGATGAAATAAATGAAGCCGGCGGGCTGCTTGGAAAACAGGTGGAATCGGTCCGGTTTGATGCCCAGGAATTTGCACCGGAACGCGTGATGCAAGGGGCGGATTATCTGTGCGGAAAGATCAAGGTAGATTCGGTCCATGCGGGCTGGGCCGGCTGGGGACAGGATGTTCGTGCCTACGGAAAATACACAGCCCCCTTTTTTGCCGATGACGGGTCCCAGACAGCTGTGGATGTTTTTCGGCAGGATAAAAAACTATACAATAATATCTTTCAGCTCACCGATACCGGCATCAACCAAGGCCAGAGCATGTTCAATGTTCTCATGGCCCTGCCCTATGAATATCCCAATAAAAAAGTGGTAATCATCACGGCAGACGATGCCTGGGGCACAGAAGTCGGAGATACCCTGGCCAAAAACTTTAAAGAAAAGGGCTGGAAAGTAGCCATGCACGAACTGGTTCCCTACGGCACCAAC
Organism: Desulfoconvexum algidum; assembly: GCF_055382125.1. NCBI lineage: Bacteria > Pseudomonadati > Thermodesulfobacteriota > Desulfobacteria > Desulfobacterales > Desulfobacteraceae > Desulfoconvexum > Desulfoconvexum algidum. The sequence goes on from NZ_AP042394.1 coordinate 5,822,966, forward strand.
CAGTGGGGACCTCTGCTCACCAAAATCCGCAAGATCAAACCAGCCATCATCCATGTGGAAATCGTTTCTGCCCAGGAGGTCATCACCTTTTTCCGGCAGTTCATGCGCAAACCCACCAATTCCATTTTAAGCTATGGATACTCCCTGGTTCCCAGGGAAGTTGTGGACACCATGGGCAAAGAGGCCGACGGCCTCATCGGCGAAGTACCCACAGCCATGCCCACCCCCAAGGCCCCGACCCCCGAAGCCCAGGCCTGGCTGGATAAATTTCAAGGGATCTGGGACCACCTGCCCCAGGCAGGTTCATGGGCGGCTTACAGCGGTGTTAAAGCATGGGCCACAGCCGTGACAGCCATCGGGGATGAGAAAAAACACGAAGAGGTCAGCAACTATATTGCGGCCAACGGATACAAGGGTGAAACCGGATGGTGGAAGTGGGACGAGGACCATGTCATGAGAGCAGGCGGGGATGTTCCCATTGCCCATTACCAGGTTCAAAACGGAGAAATGATTGCCATTTTCACGGATCCGCCGACAAAGCCCTATAAAAACTATACCTTTCAGGTCCCCAAATGGATCAAAAAATAAAACGGCCAATGGCCTTAAGCATAGGACCTGAAATTTAGGACCTGAACATAGGGCCTGATTAAAAACAAGGCTGCCCCCGGCGACCACTTCGTCCCGGGGGCAGCTCTCTTTCAAGAGGATCGCAGATGAAACCCCTTCGCCAACAGGTAATGGAAACCGTTGCCTTTATAGAACCTCGCATCAAGGGCTCAGTGGATATTGGTTTTTTAACGGGTACCGGTCTGTCCCAGACCCTGTCTTCCCTGAAGGTTATTTGGGAAATCGACTACGCCGATCTTCCCAATTTTCCCCAAACCACGGTTGAAAGTCATAGGGGAAAACTGGTCTATGGTAGGATTGCCGACAAGTCAATACTGGTCATGCAAGGGCGTTTCCACCTGTATGAAGGCTATACGCCCCGACAGGTAACCTATCCCGTAAGGCTCATGCAGGAACTGAACATTAAAAACCTGATTTTGAGTAATGCCGCAGGCGGCATTAATTTGAATTTTTCTTCCGGAGACATCATGCTCATCCAAGACCACATCAATCTGACCGGGCAAAATCCCTTGATAGGCCCTGAAGAACCTGCCTGGGGAATCCGGTTTCCAGACATGACCCGGGTCTATGACAAGGGCCTTGGCGCTCTTGCCAGAAAATGCGCAGCAGACAATGATATTATCTTAAGAGAGGGAGTCTATGCCGGGTTATTGGGTCCCAGCCTGGAAACACCGGCAGAAACCAGATTTTTAAAGGGTATCTGTGGTGATGCAGTTGGTTTTTCAACCATCATGGAAGCCATTGCCGGGGTCCAGGCCGGTATGAAAATCCTGGGACTTTCCCTGATTACCAATATCAACAATCCCGATGCCCCGGAACAGACCACCCTGAAAGCTGTTGTGGAAACTGCCCAACGAGCATCGGGAAAAATGAATCTCCTGCTGTGTGATATGATATCCCAGATGCCTTAAAAAACAGGTTTTTAAAACACTATAATCAAAGGCAATCCTTATCCAGAAGCCGTCTGAGAGTGGATGAAAGGGCCTTTATTTCAACGGGCTTACTTAAAAAACCTTTGACACTGGTATCCTGGCCCCTTTCAATTGAATCTCCCAGGCCGGTGCAAAGAATTATGGGCAGTGTGGGATTCATTTCGACCATTTTATTTGCCAGATCAAATCCGCTCAAATCCGGCATGGTCAGGTCGGTGATGACCACATCAAATCTTTTCGGATTTTCAGCATAAACTGCCAGAGCCGTTGGGCTGTCTGTAAAGCAGGTGACCCCATACCCCAGACGTTCAAGCATGTGGGTATGCATAACCGCAACCTTTTTATCGTCATCCACCAAAAGAACCTGCTCCGTACCAAACTCCACTGCCAGATCCGGCCGGGTCTCTTCCCAGGCCTCCCCTTGACTCCGACAGACCGGAAAGTATATTAAGAACTTCGCCCCATCCCCTTTGCAGCTTTCAACCTGGATATAGCCCCCATGGGTTTCAACAATGCCATGGACAACAGAAAGTCCTATACCCGACCCCTTTCCTTCCTCTTTGGTAGAAAAATAGGGCTCGAATATATTCGTGACGACCTCCTCTTCGATCCCATAACCGTTGTCTTTCACGGACAAAAGCACATATTCCCCGGGCTTAATTTCCTCCGTACCCAGGGTTGAACGAGCAATTTTGACCTTTTCCAAGGAGACCTCCAGGAGCCCCCCGTCTTTTTCCATGGCATGACAGGCATTTGTCACAAGATTCATAATCACTTGGTTGATTTGAATAGGGTCTGCCATTATATACCCGCAGTGTTGAGCAATGACTGTCTGAATTTTTATGCTTGAAGGCAGAAAGTTTTTGACAAGGTCCATGGCGTCTGTCAATGCATTCCCTGCTTTCACCAGCACCCGCTTATGTTCTTTCTGACGGCTGAAGGTAAGGATCTGATTCACCAGGTCCTTGGCATGCCTGGCACAATCTAGAATAATGCTGACCTGTTCTTTTTGCACCTCTTTTTTTGTATCATTCATCAACAGCATCTGGGCATACCCAGAGATGGGGGACAGCACGTTGTTAAAATCATGGGCAATTCCCCGGGCAAGGGTTCCGATGGCTTCCATTTTCTGGGCATGGAATAATTGTTTTTCAAGGGTCTTCCTCTGGGAGATATCAATTCCCATGGCCCGAATTTCAACAATTTCATCCTTTTTATTTTTTATGGCATCAATGGCCAGGCTGATCCACACCCTGTCCCCATTTTTACAAACCATTTCAAGTTCCCTGTCCTTGACCGCCCCACCGTTTTCAAGGGTCTGCCGGATCGAATTGAAATTTTCATCGATCTGCTTTTTATTGGCAAACAAACCAAGAACATTTAGGCCGATTAATTCGAGTTTATCATATCCCGACAAAAGACAGGCTTCCTGGTTACAGCGGTAAATTTTGCCATCCCGGTCCATGGAAAGGTAAGGAATGGGGGCGTTTTCATAGAGGTCTCTGTATTCTCGTTCTTTTTGGGCCAGATTCAAATAGGTCTTGCGAAGATGGACTTCTTTTCGCCAAAGGAGTTCTGCCCCTTTTTTGCCCTTCAATTGTCCAAGATAGGCAAGAGAAGATGTCTCAACCAGTTTGATCAGCAGGTCAAGTCGTTCCCGAAGCGTTTCTTCTTTCACAAACTTGTTGTCACAAACTTCCATCAACCCAACATCGGCCGTATTAAGAACAAGAATACCATAATCGGGCAGGATGATATAAATGGAATTGCTTGATTTGAAATGCTTTACAATCCGGGTATCCACCTTAATTCCATTTTCAGGCATACTCATTTGGATACCGTCATAGATAAAAAAGGGAATGTAGTTATAACCGTCTTTATCATCTGTTTCATGAATAAACCTGCTCGTATCCGGGCAAATGATGATGTTGATCCCTTTTTTGTAATAATCGGCACCATGTCTCAATACATAGGCAATGATGCCGTCATTATCCTGGAGGTCACCGCCCGGTATGGTTTTATAGAAAAAGACAGGGCTCAGGTTTCTGGCTGCGACGATGTATGTGCCAAAAAGCCTTAAAAGGAAACCGCTTACGCCTCGCCCATTCAATTTATCCATGACGCCGCGGTCCCACATACCGGTGGGTAAAAATTTTATTTTGCTTTCATTGGTGCCGTATAGGATCCCGCTCTGCTTGGCATCAACCAGGTCAAGGGATATGGCCAGCAGCTTTCTCCAGGGGTTACCCCCCTTGAAAAATGAGCGTTCAATTGTATCAAGATTAAGTTTTTTCATTATCTCCTATTACCCGAAAGCTAGTGTACGAAAAGAAGATGGCCCCACGTAAAACAAAAAATTTCACCCCAAATAAAACACACTCACCCCGATGGGGTCAAGTAAAAACAGGCAAACGCAACGACCATCGCCGAATGCGAATTCAACCATATAAACATTTTTTTGACAAAGAGATTCTTAAAAAGAGTATGGCTATGTTTTATCAAAGAATGCTATACTAGGGTTAAAATACAATATTTTTATCACTTTTTTATCTATACAATATAGCTTGGGGTTAATATATGAGAATCGTTACACGTCCAGATTTTGACGGCATTGTCTGTGCCGTTCTTCTCCATGAAGCTGAAAACATTGACGCGGATATCTACTGGGTTGAACCCAGTGAAATCCAGAACAAAAAGGCCATAATCCAACAAGGGGATATCATTGCCAACCTTCCCTTTGATGCCAATTGTTCCCTCTGGTTTGACCACCATGTTTCCAACAAACCGGACCTGGCGGTAAAAGGAGCTTTTGGCATTGCCCCGTCTGCCGCCGGTGTTATTTTTCACTATTATAGGAAACAGGGCAAATTCAAGGACCGGTTTGATGAATTGATTCAACAAACCGATATGATTGATTCCGCAGACCTGAACCGAGACCAGGTGCAATTCCCGGAACGCTACCCCTACCTGCTGTTGTCCATGACCATACAAAACAGGGGGGATGGTGACCAAGCCTATTGGAACAAACTAGTCGACATGCTGGGGAAACTGCCCATCGAACAGGTGCTTGAGGATTCTGACGTCCGGGAGAGATGTGACGCCGTAATCCAGGAAAATGCCCAATTCGGCCATTTTTTAACCACCCACACCACCATTGTAAAAAAAATATCCGTCACCGATTTCAGATCCCTTGACGTCGTCCCTTCGGGCAATCGGTTTTTGACCTATTCCTTGTTTCCAGACACCATTGCCAGTGCAAAGATACGATACCTGGGACCGGATAAGGACCAGGTATTGCTCAGTATCGGCCGCAGCATTTTCAACCAGGGCTGCCAGGTGAACATCGGAAATTTGCTTGCCAGATTTGGCGGCGGAGGCCATGCCGGTGCTGGCGGATGCAGTCTTGAAGCGGCAACTGCCCAGGAAAAAATTGACCGTATCCTTGATGTCATGACGGCCAATGAGCCAGAAGAGGTTAAATGACAATGATTTGGAAAAAAGAATTTATAATAAAAGACATGAACCAATTTAGAAAAGATACCATTGTGGGCCATCTGGGTATTGAATTTTTAAAAAAGGGAGATGATTTTTTATCTGCCACCATGCCGGTTGATAAAAAAACAGTGCAGCCCATGGGTATCCTCCACGGCGGTGCCTCGGTGGTTTTGGCAGAAACTCTGGGCAGTGCCGCATCCTATATGACAATGGATGAATCCCACTATAGTGTGGGGCTTGAGGTCAAGGCCAATCATTTAAAAAGTGTGTCCAAAGGATCGGTAACAGGCACAGCAAGGCCAGTCCACCTGGGAAGAACAACCCAGGTATGGGATATTTCCATTGAAAACGAAACCGCCGAATTAATCTGCGTTTCCCGCCTGACCATGGCAGTGCTAAAGGTTTCAGACGACCCGGCCTGCTAAAAAGAACATGGGTTAGAGGGCAGGATACCTGCCTACAGTTTTTCCTTTACACTTTCCACCTTGTCGGCCATGGTCTGGTCCCGATCAGTGCGGGTACCGGCCTTAATAGTGGTGGTAATCCTGGGAGCACCCATGGCATGGATCTTTTCGTGGCATTTTTTTACCACGTCGAATACAGCATCCCACTCCCCTTCAATGTTGGTGCCATAGGCATGGAGCTCGGATTTAAGCCCGGCGTCACTGATAATTTTATGGCAGGCGGCCACATATTTGGAAACAGAAAGTCCCACTCCCAGAGGAATCACACATAAATCAATGATAACCTTCATATCTTAACTCCTTATCTTGTATTTTAATCCCCGGATTATCTTCCAAGTTTACACGCCTCATTTTAAAATAGCCAGAAAAATGGCACGCCATTCTAAATATTTACCCCAAAGACAACTCAGCCCGGCAGGCACAATATCAGGGAGGGATAGGTTTTGTTTCCTAGGTTTTGGGTTGACATGAAAACTGATTCAAGGCATATAATGCACGTCGGATCTCAAACTAAATTTTGGAATACTCAGTGTGTAGTGGCCACTAATACCTGTGAGCTTCCACGGCCTTGGGAGTTCTGATGCAACGACTTTAAGGTTTCCGGTTATGACAGAATATATTATAGTAAAAAAATCCCAAATCTCTTTATTCAAAATCATCCCGCTTTACTATCAGACCCAAACTGGGAACTACGCCCTTTACAAAAAAAAGGGCGATCACCTTGATGAATCATGGCTTCATAAAACCAGATATCCGGATTTATACATTAGTGATGCAGACAAAAAAGAGGCCCTGACAGAGCTCATTGCTGCCTTGAATAAAGATTTTGAAAAAAAAATAGCCGAGGGCAAACTCAAAGAAGTCCGGCACGCATTAGAGTTTATTGTCGAAGAGGCCTTGGCTCCGGGACAGGAAAACGGCATGAATGCCCTTCCTCAAACCCTTGACATCCTTCTTGGCAGATATCAAAATGATAACCAGGCCATGGAATACCTGAGAAAAATAGACTCCAATTCTCACGTATTGATTAAGCATACAGTCAACGTCACAGCGCTTACACTGCAATTTTGTTTTTTCCACAAATTCTCTGAATCCGATACCCGGCAATTGGCCATGGCTGCACTGCTCCACGACGTGGGCTGTGCAAAACTTGACAAGGATCTCATCGAAACAGACAACCGGCTCACAGACGAACAATTTAAAAGCTATGCCACCCACCCGAAGATAGGCCATGACATGATTGTCCAGAACACAGAGTTCAATACGGCCATTCAAAAGGTGGCATTGGAACACCATGAACGCGTTGACGGCTCCGGCTACCCCTCTGGTTCAAAACGATTGGCATCCTACAGTCAGCTCATCGGCCTTATCGACAGCTATGAATCACTAACATACAGGAGTAAACGCTTCAGAAAAGCAAAAAAACCATTTGATGCCTTGAACCTCATCAAAGAAGAAGCTTTGCAAGGAAAATTTTCCAAAGAATTGTTTAAAAAATTTACATCCTGCCTGGTAAAATAAGCGAGTTAAATCATGGGGTCCCATAAAATCAGACAGATGATGAAATCCGAACGGGAAACGGCCAAAAGGCGTTTCCGACGACAGCGCAATAAAAATTATTTGGCGCAGCCCGGCATCCATGATTGCATCATTGTGCTCGATCACCTCAAGCCCACCTATAATATCGGAAAAATTTTCAGAAGTTCCGAGGCCTTTGGCTGCCGGGAAATACATTTGGTGGGCATCGATTTCTTTGATCCGGGACCTGGCATGGGCGCTTTTAAGTGGGTTCCTGCTGTCTTCCACACCGAATTTTTCGCCTGTTATACAGACCTCATCAACAAGGGGTATACCCCGTATCTACTTGAGCCTGGACAGGGGCCCCCGGTGATGGATACGCCGTTGCCAAAAAAAAGCGCCTTTATCTTTGGCCATGAAGAATTTGGGATCAGTTTTGAACCGGACCTGTTCCCAGAAATAAAGCGCCTGACCATTCCCCAGTATGGCAAGTCCCAAAGCCTGAATGTCAGCGTGGCCGCCTCTATTCTTTTGTATGAATATGTGCGGCAGCACGGCAAAAACTCGGTCTGAACCAGGCCAGCCTGAACCAGATAATAGACAAGGGGCAGGCGTATTCTTGTAAAACATTGACAACAAATACCTTGTTTCATTATAAAGGATCCATGGAAAATACTCACCGCTTACATAAATTAAAGGTAGCCCCATGCAAACACCTGATATAGTAGAATATATTGTCAACTGGCTGAAAACCTATGTGGAAAAATCAGGGTTAAACGGCTTTACCATCGGGGTATCCGGCGGAATCGATTCTGCCGTGACTTCAACCCTGTGCGCCAGAACCGGAAAAAAAGTAATCGCACTGAATATGCCCATTTTCCAGGCAAAAGACCAGGTATCCAGATCTGCTGACCATATTGCCTGGCTGGAAAACGCCCATGACAATGTCACGGGAATCGATGTGGAACTGACCCCGATCTTTGAACAGATCCAGGAAAGTTTCCCAAAAGAGATCCAGGATGGTCTGACCATGGCCAATACCCGTTCCCGCCTCCGCATGACGACACTCTACGCATTCGCATCCCACCACCGACTGCTGGTGGCCGGCACCGGCAACAAAGTGGAAGATTTTGGGGTGGGATTTTATACCAAATACGGGGACGGAGGCGTGGATATTTCCCCCGTTGCCGACCTGATGAAATCCCAAGTCTATGCCATCGGTAAATTTTTGGGCATCCACCCGGATATTTTAAGCGCCCCCCCCACCGATGGCCTGTGGGAAGATGACCGCACCGATGAAAGCCAGATAGGGGCCACCTATGGGGAACTGGAATGGGCCATGACCCATGACGCCTCACAAAAAATTCCGGGAGAAGCCCCGGGAAAGGACCTGGATAATAGACAAAAAGAAGTGCTGTCCATTTACCATAAATTTAATGCGGCCAACCAGCACAAGATGGCGCCCATTCCCGTGTGCAAAATTCCAGAGTAGATCCGATAAAAAAAGGCATAACCAGGCCCATGGTCCCACATTCCCTGATGCATAATTGAGGCTTTTTTCAATGGATTTTGATCTTTCTGTATTCAGTCTTATACTTCTTTTTCTCACCGGCCTTGTGGCGGGTTTTGTGGACTCCATTGCCGGCGGCGGGGGCCTGATTTCCCTGCCGGTCCTCTTGTCCCTGGGGATACCTCCCCAGCTGGCCCTTGGCACCAACAAACTCCAGGGTAGTTTCGGCTCCCTGGCCTCGTCCATAACCTTTATTCGCAGAGGCACGGTACGCCTGGATGAAAATATTCATGGCATTATTTTTACTTTTATGGGCGCCCTGCTGGGATCCTGGTCCATCCAGCAGATAGATGCCGGGTTTATCCAGCATATCATCCCGGTACTGCTCTTGTTTGTCTTTTTTTACACCCTGTTCGCCAAAAATTTGGGCACCCATACCAGCCAACCAAAGATGGCCAAACCTCTTTTTTTCACCCTCTTTGGTCTGGGCCTGGGATTTTACGATGGCTTTTTCGGCCCGGGCACCGGATCTTTTTGGACAGGAGGCCTGCTCATTGTCATGGGGATGGATATGACAAAGGCAGCAGGCACCACCCGGATCATGAATTTCACCTCCAATATTGTGGCCCTGTCCCTGTTCATCATTGGCAAAAATGTGCTGTATTCAGCGGGGTTCAGCATGGCAGCAGGTCAGATCATCGGGGCCAGGGCAGGATCTAGCATGGCCATCAAACGAGGCGCGTCCTTTATTCGCCCCATCTTTTTGACCATGGTCTTTTTAACCATTGTCAGACTTATGATTGTAAATTATATTTAATGCCAAAAGAAAGAAACCACAAAAGAGGAGAAACCATGCGACAGACCCAGGAAGAACTGCTCAAAATATTGACAGACATTGGCATTGAACACACCACCCATGAGCACCCGGCCGTCTTTACCGTTGAAGAAGCGGCCCGCCACTCTGATGGCATAGAGGGAGTTCACAGCAAAAACCTGTTTTTTAAAGACAAAAAGAAAAAGCTATTTTTGGTGGTCACCCTGGCGGACAAGCCCATCAAAATAAAGGAACTGGCTAAAAAAATCGGGGCCAAAAGTCCTTCATTTGGAAAACCAGACCTGCTCATGGAGGCCTTGGGCATAACCCCTGGCTCTGTCACCCCCTTTGCTGCCGCAAATATAAAGGCACACGAAGTCACGGTTATATTAGATGAGGAGATGATGGAAAACGATTTGCTCAATTTTCATCCCCTTGTCAACACCGCCACCACCACCATTGCGCCCAGGGACCTGATCAAATTTTTAGAACATTGTCATAAGAGCCCTGAAATTATCCGAATTTAAAGACCAGGGGAAGGATATGAGGTATAGGATGGGATTTATTTTTTTTCCTGCATTTTGACCCGGAACTGGCTCATGCAATCAATGATATCTTCTGTTTGGCCCTCATCCGCCGACCACAGGACCGTATCAGGCGCCTCAATTTTCATCAGGCATTCAGGGAAAAAATCATAATATTCACCATTGATTTTCAATACGGTAATTTTATCATCCGGGAATGAAGCATCCGCCACATGGTCGATGATTTCCCACTCATCCGGAATCTTGAATTCCGCGGTTATTTTCACTTCAAGTGTTTTCATTTTTATTCTCCCAAACAGACCCTAATATTTTTTGGAAATAATTTTTTGGAAACATCAGCCTATCCTTGTTTTATAGAGATATATCAGTTTTATCCGGAAAGATACATCACAAAAATTTAAGGGACCCACCGCCCTGACAGGTCACGAGACAGGATGATTTTATCTGTTTTTAGCATCGAATATTTTTCGAATAAGTATCAGCAGATACCGGCTTGATACCGGCTTTAAAAGACATTTTTGGATGCCTGTCTTGAGGGCCTGCTGTTCCAACGCACCATCAAAGTATCCTGAGCAGAGCAAAACAGGTATATGGGGACAGATTGCCAATATCTTTTGTGCAAGTTCAGTGCCCCTCATCTTTGGCATGGTCATATCCGTGATAAGCATATCATAGGCGGCAGGCTCCCTTTGAAACGCAGACAGGGCCTCTGGGCCATCATGATAAACAAATACCTTGTACCCGTAATCCACCAGCAATTCCCGGGTGACCTGACAGATATCAACTTCATCATCCACAAGCATTATGTTTTCAGTTCCCCCTTTTAAGGCGAAATCCTTATTTTCCTTTTTATCTATTCTTTTCCCATGGGATATGGGCAGATACACCCTCACACTTGTCCCCTGCCCCCGGGTACTGTCAACGGCCACGTATCCTTTGTGCTGTTCCACAATACTCCGGACCAGGGCCAGTCCCATACCGGTTCCCTGCCCTTTTTCCTTGGTGGTAAAATAGGGGTCAAAGGCTTTTTGCAGGATCTCCTGATTCATGCCCTCCCCCGTATCCGTAACTTCCAGCATCAAATATTTTCCCGGTATCATTTCAAGAAGGGAGGTCGGAGCTGAATCCAGCACCTCTATATCTTTTCCCAGTACGATTAACCGCCCCCCGGCATTCTTCATGGCATGATAGGCATTGGTACCCAAATTCATCAGCACCTGGTGAACCTGGGTGGGGTCTGCCTCAACCAGAGAGGTGGAATGAAACTGATTTTCTATCTCAATGGTCGCCGGCAAAGAGGATCGAAGCAATTTTAACACCTCTGTCACCACCGGCGTCAAAGGGATCACATATTTTTTTTGGTCCGTCTGTCGACTGAAGGATAAAATCTGTCGAACCAGTTCCGCAGCCCGGCGGCTGCTTTCCATTATGTGGCCAAGATAGCCTTTTGTCTTTTCCGGATCATTGATATGTCTTTGGGCCAGCTGGCAGAATCCAAAAATCCCCGACAAAATATTATTAAAATCATGGGCAATTCCCCCGGCCAGGGTGCCGATGGCCTCATGCTTCTGTGCCTGGCGCAATTGCGCTTCTTTTTGATAGGCCTCGGTCACATCCCGAAACACCAGAACCACCCCGTTTATTTTCCCGTCCTTATCGACAATGGGCGCCCCGGAATCAGATATCTGATACTCTGCCCCTGTCTTTGATACCAGGGAGGTATGATTGGCGAGCCCCACAATCTGACCTGTGACCATTACACGTTCAACTGGATTTATTACTCGTCCCCGGGTTTTGGAATGAATAATGTTAAAAACCCTGTCAATCTTTTGGCCCCTTGCCTCCAAAATATTCCAGCCAGTCAATGATTCGGCAACAGGGTTCATCCGGGTTATTTTCCCATCACAATCTGTTGCAATCACCCCATCTCCAATGGACTGAAGGGTCACATGAAGATTGGCCTCACTTTCCCGCCTCAACATCACATTTATGCCAAGGAAAAGCACGAGAATCAAGAGGCAGAACATTGTCAGTCCAATCCCCCAGATTTCCTTCCCATAGGCCTGGTAGAGGGAAAAGGGTTTATTAAGAACAACCGCCGAAGGAGGCAAAATGCTTCCATCCAGACCAAAGCGAACCAGGGTCTGGTAATCAATCATGATAAGATTAGGACACTCCAGGACCACGTGGGGAAACTTACCTGCTTCAAGAATTTCAAGACAAAGCCGAGCCGCCACATTGCCCTGCCCCCTTGAAGAGTTCATAGAGCCACCCATTACCCCGGTGCCCAGATAATGGTCTTCCATGGCATAAACCGGTGCGGCAGAGGCACGGCTGATCATCTGCCCGCTCTCTTCATGGGAATAGTAAACACCCTTTGCATCCCGGTTGAAATTACAGAGCAGAACAGCCTGGTCCAGGGACAACCCTGCCAACCGGTCCACTAGCTGTTTAGTTTCAAGCGCTTCAAGCCAAACCAGGTTCAATTCCGGTTCCAAACCTGCCAATGCAAGTGCGACCTCTTCCCGGATGGCCCGGGCCGTAGGGGTAATCCCGGAAACGATGATCAATTCCCTGAGCCTGGGTTGAAACTTACGAATCAACCCCACTGTCCCCTTGGGATCCGAAACCTGCACCACCCCTGTGATTTTCCCGTCAAAACCTGTCAGCATATCCGGGCTGTAATTATTGACACCGCAGAAAACCACAGAGGTATTGGGAAACAATTCTTTGCGATAGTAGGAGATAAAGGTAAGTGCACTGTTATCGGTCACCACCACTGCATCAAAATAATGGGGGGAATATTTTTGCCCCAGAAATGCGGCAAATGGAATCATGATCTCATTGAGGGGAATCCGCTTGGAATCCAGGTATTCGGTGAAAATCTCTATATCCCGACGATTTTCAAAAACTTCCCGGATGCCGCTGTCCTCTCCCTCGGTCCAGGTCAGGCCGGCATGGTAAGAGTGAAGAATCAATATTCGAAACTTTTTCTGGTCCTTGGCCAGGGCATTGCAGACCAAAGACCCCCATATAAAGATCAGGGCTATGATGAGTCGAAAATATCGCGAAACCGATTCTCCCATATCCAACGGATAAATATTAATTGTACTAATTATATTAAGAAGAACTCTACACACAATTTTAAGGCATCTCAATGATTTTTTTGACAAATCTTTACCCATATATTATACAACACCCTTTTTATATTAAGTGTGGAGGGATGATGCAGACCGGAAAAATAAATCAGCGAATAACCTATTTCATGGAACAGCGGCAAATGGACTTGGAGTCCCTTTCCCAAAAGACAGGCCTTGACACAGCCCTTCTGGATACCATGCTCACAGAAGATGTGTATCCGCCCCTGGGCCCTTTGATGAAAATCGCCAGGGCGCTGGGTGTCCGGCTGGGAACCTTTCTGGATGATCAGGAAAGTACGGACCCCTATATCGTCCGCAAAGCCCAAAGGCAGGCAGAATTCAGTGTGTTGGGCGGCAAGAACAAACCCGCTGCCTTAAACTTTTTTGCCCTGGGCAAGGGAAAAACCGATCGCCACATGGAACCCTTTTTCGTAGAAATCCTGCCCGAGTCTGCCCGGGAAAAAACCTTATCCTCCCATGAGGGGGAAGAATTCATCGCAGTGATCAAGGGCAGCATTGAGGTCCGATATGGCCAGGAAATCCATATTTTAAATGAGGGCGATTCGGTTTACTACAACTCCATTGTCCCCCATTATGTCAGCTGCAGCGGGGATGAAAAGGCAGAAATTCACGCGGTCATTTATATACCAGAGTAAAGGAAAAAAAATGGAACCCCATATCGGTTTAAAAAATAAGGCCGGTTTAAATAATCTGGTCGGATTAAAAGAATTGACCCTAGGGCAAATTTTGGACCAGACAGTAGCAAAATTTCCCGACAACGAAGCCATTGTATATCTGGACAGAAGTTTTCGGTTAACCTATCAGCAATTTTCAGACCTGGTGGATGAAACCGCCAAGGGACTCATGGCACTGGGCATAAAAAAAGGCGAAAAAGTTGCCATCTGGGCCACCAATATCCCCGGCTGGGTCACCCTCCAATTTGCCACGGCCAAAATCGGAGCGATTCTCCTGACGGTGAACACCAACTACAAAACCGCTGAGCTGGAATACCTTCTCACCCAGTCTGAAACAGAAAATATCTTTCTCATTGACGGGTTCCAGGACACAGATTATATCAATACCATCTATGAATTGGTACCGGAACTTAAGACCTGTCAGCGGGGCCATCTTGAAAGTCCCAAATTCCCCCACCTCAAACGGGTGGGATTTCTGGGGCCGGAAAAACACCGGGGCATGTATTCCATTCCGGAAATCCGGGCGCTCTCGGTCATGGTTTCCAGCGAAGATTACCAGGAGCGACAAACGAGTTTAAGCCCCCACGATGTGGTCAATATGCAGTATACCTCGGGTACAACCGGGTTTCCCAAGGGGGTGATGCTCACCCACTATAATATCGGTAACAACGGGTTCTGGATCGGGGAAAACCAAAAATTTACCGCAACGGACCGGGTCTGCCTGCCGGTTCCTTTGTTCCATTGTTTTGGGTGTGTTCTGGGGGTATTGGCAGCCGTCAACCACGGCACCTGCATGGTTATTCTGGAAGGGTTTGATCCCCTGCTGGTGATGGCCTCTGTTGAACAGGAACGCTGCACGGCATTGTACGGAGTTCCCACCATGTTCATCGCCCTCCTGGACCATCCCCTGTTCTCAAAGTTTGATTATTCCTCCCTGCGTACCGGTATCATGGCAGGTTCCAACTGCCCAGTCCACACCATGGAACAGGTCATTGACCGAATGAATATGCGGGATATCACCATCTGCTATGGTCTCACCGAAGCCTCGCCCGTGATGACCTATACAAGTATTGGCGACGCATTTCGTCTTCGGGTGGAAACCGTGGGCCGGGCCCTTCCCCACATGGAGGTCAAGATCATTGATCTGGAAACAGGGGCAGCACTCCCCCCAGGCACCCAGGGAGAGGTCTGCTGCCGGGGTTACAACATCATGAAGGGATATTACAACAATCTTGAGGCCACAACCCAGGCCATTGATCAGGATGACTGGCTTCATTCAGGAGACCTTGGCATCATGGACAAGCAAGGGAACCTGTCCATCACCGGCCGCCACAAGGACATGATCATCCGGGCCGGAGAAAATATTTATCCCCGGGAAATCGAAGAATTTTTGTACCGAATGGATGAAGTCAAGGATATCCAGGTGGCAGCAGTTCCCAGCGAAAAATATGGAGAAGAGGTGGGGGCCTTTATTGTTCTCAAAGAGGGGGCACAAATAGAACCCAGTGAGGTAAGCGATTTTTGCAGGGGAAAAATCAGCCGGTATAAAATCCCCCGTTATGTCCATTTTGTGGAGGACTACCCCATGACCGCATCGGGAAAAATCCAGAAATACAAACTAACACAAATGTCGACCCGGATCTGGCCGGATCGGCGATAGACCCGGCCATAATTGGAATTGGACTCCATGAAATTTTCATCTCCAAACGCTTCGGATAATAATATCCTGGATAAAAATATCCTGGATAAAAATATCCCGGACAATAATGTGGACCCGGCAAACCCGCAGTCACAGCATCTAATCGCTGACTGGAATGCCCTGCAACGGGTATTTATCCGCCCCGAAGACGAGAGTAGCCGACAAACCCTGGTCAAATATATGGAACAGATTTTTTTTGGACTCCATGATTTTTTAAATAAGCATGTGGGGGTCACCCAAGAGATCAGCCTGGCAGAACTGGCCCTGGACCACACAGATACCCGGATCAACAAAGAGCCCTTGAAAAAACTGGCCGATGTGATTGAAGACATCATCCAGGAGATCGCTCCCCGGGCCGTCAATGTGGCATCCCCCTATTTTGTGGGACACATGACCTCGGCCATTCCCTTTTTCATGGTCCATCTCAAGGCAATTACCGCGGCATTGAACCAGAATATGATCAAGCTTGAAACCTCAAAAATACTCTCTGTGCTGGAAAAACAGGTTCTGGGCAAAATGCATCGGATGATCTTTAAACGGGAGCAGGCCTTTTATGATGCCCATGTCCAGAACATTGAAACCACTCTTGGCGTGTTTACCACCGACGGCACCACGGCCAATATTACGGCATTGTGGGTGGCCCGTAACCTGGCTCTTTTGCCCAAAGGCTCTTTTTCATCTATTGAACAGGACGGGATATTTGCGGCCCTCAAGGCCCATGACCTGGAACGAATGGTAATTCTGGTTTCCAGTCGGGGCCATTTTTCCCTGAAAAAGGCCGGGGGCATCCTTGGGATCGGGAACCAAAACGTCATTCCCATTGAAGAGGATGAAAACCGCAGCATTGATCTTAAAAAACTTGAGCAGACCATCCAGGCCCTTAAGATCCAAGGAAAAACAAAAATACTGGCCATTGTGGGGATTGCCGGGGCCACGGAAACCGGTATCATTGATCCCTTGCCCCGGCTGGCTGACATCTGCCGGGATCACGGCATCCACTTTCATGTGGATGCGGCCTGGGGAGGACCTGTGCTCCTGTCTGAAAAATATGCCCCGCTTCTGGAGGGGATCCAGCGGGCCGACTCCGTGACCATTGACTGCCACAAGCAGTTCTATATGCCCATGACCGCCGGGATGGTTTATTTCAAAGATCCCGAGGCCCTAAATCAGATTGTCTACCATGCCCGGTATATCAACAGGAAAGGCTCGGTGGACCTTGGCATCAAAACATTGGAAGGATCCAGGGAAGCCAACTCCCTGATCCTGGACTCTGCCCTGAAAATCATGGGGTCAAGGGGATACGGTCTGATGATCGATCACGGCATTGAAACGGCCAGGGTCTTTGCCCAAAAAATAAATGCCCGCCCGATGTTCCAGCTTGTCACCCCGCCCTGCCTGAACATCCTCACCTATAGAGCGGTTCCACCTTTTATCCAACGACAGCTTGATGCCGCCGATGAAAAGGAACAATGTCGGCTCAATGCCCGGCTTGACCTGCTCAACACCAACCTCCAGCGGACCCAGAGGGAGGCGGGCAAAAGCTTTGTGTCCAGGACAAGACTAAGAATAAATCCCATGGACAACCAGGATGTGGTGGTGCTTCGATCGGTGATCATGAACCCCTACACCACCCCTGAGATTCTGGATGAAATCCTGGATGAACAGGAAACGCTTCTGGCGGATCTGATCTGATTATGTTTAATTTTTAATTTTTCCATGGCTGCCTTGACAGATTCTTTGTAAATTTATATATTGTGACTGCTGGTCACAATATATAAAGGAATGACAATGGGAATTTCAGACAGAAGGGAAAGGGAGTTCAGACGCAGGGAAGAGGATATTCTTACGGCCTCCTTTGATTTGTTTGCAGAAAACGGCATTGAGTCTGTCACCATTGATATGATTGCTGAAAAAGCCGGGGTGGGTAAGGGTACCATTTACAAACATTTTATCGGAAAGAATGAGATCTTTGCCTCGCTGGTTATTGACCAGGGACATGAATTGATGAATGCCCTGAACCACCTGGATAAAACCGTTCCCATCATTTCCCAGATCAAAATAATGATCCGTATTTTCTGGGAAGTTCATACCCATGATATCAAAAAATTTCAAATCAGGCGAAAATGCGACCAGTTGATGGTGTTAGAAGAGTTGTCCCCCCCTGTGCTTGCAGAATATACCAAACTCAACGATATGAAAAAAGAATTTGCCAGGGTCCTGTTCCAGCAGGCCATTGATGAAGAGGTTTTCATGGCGGTGGATGTTGACAACCTGATTATCGCTTCCATGGGTCTGTATACCGGCATGCTGGATGTGGCGTTGAAAGAGGATGTTCAACCGTCGGAAGAGTTATATATGCTGCTGAAAAATATGGTTTTTAAGGGATTTATGGCCTAGGTTCAAGTGAGGCACAGCACCGAGGATTAATATTTTTTTGTATTTTTTATGACCGACAGTCATAAATAGACTACCGGTCACAATTTTTATATAAACCGCCGGCCCTGCCGGTTATGAAAATAGCAATAAAGGAAAATCATGAATATCAGTCGAATGATTCGTTGGGTGGTGATTAAATTTCCAGGAACAACCCTGGTAACACTTCTCCTCTTGTCCGCTCTGGCGGCCACCCAACTGCCCTACCTTGAAACAGATCCGTCGCCCATGCTTCTGGCACCAGACCATGAAAGCCGGGTGGCCATTCGAAAGCTGCGGCAGACCTATACCGGCGCCAACAGCGGGATCATTGTCATGCTGGCTGCCAAGGACACGGTTTTTAAGGAGAAGACCCTTGCCCGAATACAAAACCTGACCCGGGCATTTGAAAATTTAAACCTGATCACCCAAAAAGATCGTGAATACCTTATGTCCCTGGGTGCGAATTGTCCGGCTGACCTGGGCGAACAAATAGCCCGCCTGGCCAAGGACCCCATTGATTCAGATACCTGGGTGCGCATTGATGAGGTAAAGCAGACGCTGGAGTTCCTTGCCGATGACACCCCTGTTGCAATTAAAGATTTAACAACCGAACTTGATCTCTGGCTTGAAAAGATATCCCCCATAAAAAAGGTCAGTTCCCTTTCCAGCACCGATAATATCCTGGTACGAAACGGCCGTCTGGAAGTCGGCCCCATATACGAATCAATTCCCACTGGCCCTGATGCCCTGGCAAAGATGGAAAAAGAGGTAACGTCCAATGATATGTTTCAAGATATTCTGATCTCCAACAACAGTAAAAACACCAGCATCAATATTGAACTGAATCTGTCCGAAGATGCCATAAAAGAACGGTATCTCATTTACGAGCAGGTCAAAGAAATTGTTGAAAATAAAATTCCAGGGCCGGAAACCTATTATATTGCAGGGTTGCCAGCCGTGACAGCCGCCCTTGGCAAAGCCATGGAAGATGACAGCAAAAAAATGTTTGCCATTGTAATCCTTCTGGTGATGACCTGCCTTATCATCACCTTTAGAATGCTCAAAGGGCTTTTGGTTCCCCTGGCTGTTGTCCTCCTTTCCCTTGTGGTTACCCTGGGAGTGAAATCCTTTTTGGGCATTCCCTTGAATATTATCACCATTTCTCTGCCCGTATTCATCCTGTCCATCGGAGTGGCAGACGGTATTCACATGTTTTCCGAATACCGGGACTGCCTGTTCAAGGGTCTGGATAAAAAAAAAGCGGTAGAAGAAACCCTGGACCATCTGACCATGCCGGTTATCATGACCTCTTTGACCACGGCTGCCGCTTTTTATGCCATTTCCATAACCAAGATTGTTCAGCTCAAATATTGCGGACTGTTTGTCTGTCTGGGTGCCCTGGTTGCCATGGTGTTCTCCCTGTTTTTTATCCCGGCCCTGCTGATGGTGCTGCCGGAAAAATTCCATCACAAACAAACCGGGCCCAAAAAAAAGCGTCTGTCTTCTATTGAAAAAATCTATTCAAAGTTCCTGGTCACCCTCACCCGCAGGGCCCTGGAAAACTCTGTTGTCATTGCATCCCTTGCCGGTATCATTTTTCTGGTATTTCTCGTTGGTGCATCCAAGGTAAAGGTGGATAACAACACCGTTAACTTTTTCATGGAAGATTCCGATATTTATATTTCTTCCCATGCCCTGAACAGACAAGGTGCCGGATCCTCACGGATCAATTTTTTAATTTCAGCAGATTCTCAGGAAACTGAGCCCTTTAAGCAGCCTGAAAACCTTGCGTATATAAGGGATTTCATGGCGTTTTTGAATGACCAGCCCCAGGTGGGGAAGGCCATGGGAATGACCGAGCTGATCCGACGGATTCATTTTGTACTCAATGACGAAAACCCGTTATTTAACCGATTACCAATATCCCAAGAAAAGGACTCCCCATCAAATCATCTCATTTCCCAATTGCTGCTCCTGTATGAAAACGGGGGAGGAGATGCTCTTTCTGACTATGTCACTGAAGATTACACCCAGCTGAACCTGCCCGTGGTGCTGCAGACCAATTCATCCCTTGAAACCAAGGCCCTGACCGACAGGATAAGGGCATTTGCAGATCAAAATTTTCCCGATTACCTCGGTCTTGAGATCAGCGGGCCTGCCAATATAGAGGCCGCCACCACAACTGAAATCGTCAAAGGCCAGATCACAGGCCTGACCGTTTCAATCCTTGTGGTGCTGGTGATGATTGGCATTACCTTTCAAAGGATTGGGTATACCCTCATCGCCATGATCCCACTGGTCATGACCATTACCATCAACTTCGGGGTCATGGGATTTTTGGGGATTCCTCTGGATATCGGGACCTCCATCATCTCCAGTGTGGTGATTGGAATCGGTGTGGATTACAGCATCCACTACCTGTCCCGGCTGAAAAAAAATCTGGACAAGGGAATGGCCTTTACAGCAGCCCTGGACAATACAGTTCTCCATAGCGGCAAAGCCATTATTTCCAATGCCGTGACAGTGGGGTGCGGGTTTATGGCACTTTGGTTTTCCGTGCTTACCCCCTTGATCATCATGGGATGGTTGATTTCCCTGACCATGGTGGTCAGCGCTCTGTGCGCCCTGGTGCTGCTGCCGGTGTTTTTTTATTTTACACTGCCAAAAGCCGTTCAAACGAAGGTTTCACCATCCTTAAACCGTTTACCCCTTACCCCTGAACAAAGATAATTGAACAGGGATAATTCAAGGAGAAAAAAATGAAATTCAATCCTTATATTTTAATTTTTGCTTTTATCTTTGCAAGCCCCTGGCTGGCAATGTCTACATCCTTTGCCGGTCCCAGCGCCTCCGGGGTGATGGAAAAAGTGGACAACCGGGACACCGGAGAAACAATGAAATCGGACACCCTCATGATCCTTATGGACAAAGGGAACCAGAAACGGCTCAGAAATATCAAAACGATCCGCAAAGAGTATGGAAAAGATACCAAGGGTATTATTTTTTTCCTAACGCCTGCAGATGTCCGAAATACTGCCTATATGTCCTTTGACTGGGATGATGCCGCAAAAGAAGATGATTCATGGCTCTACCTGCCTGCCCTTGGAAAGGTCAAACGCATTACAACCGGCGACAAATCCGGCTCGTTCATGGGTAGCGATTTTACCTATTCTGACATAAACGGCATCAAGATTGAAGACTGGGATTATACCTTTATCAAAGAGAGCTATTCCTTGGAAGGAAAAGACACCTGGGTCATCCAGGGGCTTCCCAAAGAACAAGCCAAACAAAGGGTAATGGCAGAAACCGGGTATTTAAAATCCATGATGTGGGTTCAAAAGGAAACCCTGGTGGTGGTCAAGGCAAAATACTGGGTAAAAAAGGGTAAAAAAATTAAATATTTCAAGGCTGAAGAAATCCAAAACATCAACAACATATGGACCCCCCTGAAACTGACCATGGTGAGCACATCCAAGGGCAAGGTGACCCACTCATCCATCCTTAAAGTGTCCAATGTCCAGTATAACCTGCCTGTCAAAGACACTTATTTTACCACCCGAAGCATGGAGCAGGGACTCTAATGCCAAACCTGAGGAAACGGTTCCTGTTGGTTTTTCTATTAGTTTTTCTATTGGTTTTTCAGCTGATGTCCTCCCTTTGGTTACAGAACCCTTTGGTTTCACAGGCCTTGGCAGCAGATGAGGCCCAGCCCAACACACAAGACAGCTTAGAAGGCCAGATAGAAGATTCCTTCGAAGACGGGTTTGAGGATATCGATCCCTTTGCATCCCCCAATGATGCGGCCGGAAAGGATGATATGACTTTGCCCGGGGCAAAGTATTCGGATCTTTATATGGGCGGGTATATGGAATTGGAAACAGAAATAGGATATGAAAAACCAGATGAAACACTTTCCAAATTCAAGCCAATATTATTTGTTGAAACTGAATACAGAATAAACAAGAACAATAAGTTCAGGGCATCGGGTCTGGCATCTTATGATGCGGCCTATGCGATGACGGCAAAGGATCAGCCGGACGGCCAGAGTCTGGATGATGAAATCTCGGATATTGAACTTCGGGATTTCTACCTGGATTCAACTCTCAGCGACACTTTTTCCATAAAAGCCGGACGCCAGATTATTGCCTGGGGCGATTCGAATTTTGCCAAAATTACGGATGTTGTCAATCCCCGGGATAACACAAGTCCCGGCCTCATTGAACTCGAAGATTCACGGCTGCCCGTTGCAGCACTTCGCTTGTCAGCCCAATATGGTTCCCTTTGTCTGGATGGGGTGAGCATCCACGAACACCCGGGCAGCAAGATTTCAGGTATAGGGTCTGATTTTGACTATTATGCCTCCCTGAGGCAGACCAATATCTGGATCCGGGATAAAAATATCCCGGACGCTGGATTCAAGGAGACAAGTTTTGCCTTTAAGGCCACCCGATCCTTTAACGGGGGAGATATCTCCCTTGTGGCGGCCAATACCTTTGACGATTTGCCAATTCTTTCCTACCAGGGTATCTCCTCCGAAGGGATACTGGTGTTTACCCCTGAATATGAACGATTTGCCACCATGGGTATCTCGGCAAGCATGGTCCAAGATTCTGCCCTGTTCAAGGTAGAGGCAGCTTTTCGCAAGGACAGGGCAGTCCAGCGCAATGATGTTTTATCCCAGATTGTCGCTGGTATTCCAGCCGGATCCATCCAAACCTTTGACAAAAAAGATCAGGTCGAAGCACTCACAGGCCTTGAATACACCGGGATATCAGACCTTCGAATTTTATTGGAAGGCAAGGTCCTTTACACCCTGGACCATGAATCCTTCCTGAATCTGGCAAAATATGAATACCGGACCTATTTCCAGGCCACCTATGCGATGCTCAACGAAACCCTGGCCCTGGATCTGTTTTGGGTTTATTTTAATCCGGGCCAGGGTCATATTCTCAGGCTGAGCTGCGAATACGATATTTTTGATGATGTCAGTGTCCAGCTGGGCATGGCTTTCTACAGTGCCGACACTTCAGATACCGTCATTTATCCCTACAAAGATATGGACAGAATTTTTTTCCGATTCAAATATTTTTTTTAAAATTGCAAGATCCCTTTGGGAAAAGGAATCTTGCAATGGGGTCTGGCATAATCCCAAAAGATTTATGCCTTGGGCACCCCTTCAACGGCTGTTTTGATTTTATCCACTGCCCAGTCAATATCCTCTTGCTCAATGATCAGGGGCGGGGCAAACCGGATGGTATAGGTATGGGTTTCCTTGCAGAGAATCCCCATTTTCATCAGGGATTCACAGATGGCCCGGGCGCCCCCCGGGGTTCCCTCGACCAGTTCAATGGCAATCATAAGCCCGATTCCTCGAACTTCTTTAATGGCAGGATGCCCGATTTTTTTCAATTCCGCCAAAAAATAAGCGCCCATTTTTTCGGCATTTTCAATCATGTTCTCTTCCACCAGCACCTTGAGGGACGCTCTTGCCACGGCACAGGCCAAGGGGTTGCCGCCGAAGGTGCTCCCGTGCTGGCCCGGCTGAAGTAGCCCCAGCACCGCGTCATTGGATAAAACCGCTGACACGGGATAAAAACCGCCGGACAGGGCCTTGCCGATGAGGGTGAGATCCGCCTGGATCCCCTCATGTTCTTCGGCCAATAATTTTCCGGTCCTGCCAAGGCCGGTCTGGATCTCATCTAAAATCAGCAGCACATTATTTTGAGTACAAATCTGACGGACCTTTTGTAAATAGCCCTTGGGCGGAATAATCACCCCTGCCTCCCCCTGGATCGGCTCCACCATGAATGCCACGGTATTGGGTCCAATGGACTGTTCCAGAGCATCGGCATCCCCAAAAGGAATAGTTTTAAAGCCCGGAGTAAAGGGGCCAAAACCTCCCCTTGCATTCTCATCGGTACTAAACCCGATGATGGACAGGGTTCTGCCGTGAAAATTGTCGTTGCAGACAATGATTTCAGCCTGGCCATCGGCCACCCCCTTGGTTTCATATCCCCATTTCCTGGCGCATTTAATAACCGTCTCCACGGCTTCCGCCCCGGAATTCATGGGAAGCATTTTATGGGAATTTGTCAGCGTGCAGAGTTCTTCATACAACAACGGTAGCTGGTCATTGCGAAATGCCCGGGAGGTCAGGGTCAATTTATCCGCCTGCTCCACCATGGCCTGACGAATTTTTGGGTGGCAATGGCCCTGGTTAACGGCTGAATACGCAGACAGGCAATCCAAATATTTATTCCCCTCCACATCCCATACCCAGATGCCTTGTCCCCGATTTAAGACAACATCCAGTGGTTTATAATTCTTTGCCCCGAACCGGTCTTCAAGATCGATAAGCTCTTTTGATTTCATTATTATATTCCTTTTTCAGGTTAATCCATGATATTTTATGCATAAACACCCAGCCAAGTAAAGGCTTGATTTTTTATTATAAACCAGTATTAATAGATGTCGTCAAACGATTTTAACACACACTATGAATGAGAGAAACTCATGCAACCAAGGAAACACCCTGACCTGCCCTCCTTAAATGGCCTCAGAACCTTTGAAGCAGCTGCCCGTCACCTAAGCTTCACCCTGACAGCCCAAGAGCTCTGCGTGACCCAGGGGGCGGTCAGCCGGCAGATCAAACAGCTTGAAGATCAGCTAAAGGTGATTCTCTTCCATAGACGCCACAAACAACTGATGCTCACGGACCAGGGCATACTTCTATCATCGCCTTTGACCCGGGCCTTTAATATCATCGCAGAGGGCGTGGACAGATTAAAGAACCAGCAGCAGGATTTCAGCCTCAAGGTCCACCCTACCTTTGCCATCCGCTGGCTCATACCACGACTCCACCATTTCCAAGCCCTGCACCCGGAAATCCAGGTGCGGCTGACCACCTCGGGGGAAAATGTGGATTTTAGCCATGAAAATTTTGACGCCGGCATCACCCATGAGGGAAATGACATCCCCGGCATTACCCGGGAAAAAATATTGACAGAACAACTGATCCCGGTCTGTTCCCCCAAATTCCTTGCCACGGTATCTCCCCTTGAAAAGCCAGAAGATATAACCGGCCGGATGCTTTTACACAACACCCCGGATCTAAAGGAATGGGCTATCTTTGCAGACCAGGCAAAAATAAAAAACCTAGCCATGGAAAGGGGCCAGGTTTTTGAAGTGGACGATGCCGCCCTCCAGGCGGCAACATCAGGCCTGGGGATAGCCCTGGGAGATCTCTTCCTCATCCGGGATGAGTTGGAAACAGGCCGGCTTGTGGCCCCCTTTGGATTAATTCCCATCAAAACAGGAAACTATTATTTTTCCAGACCCGATTTTAACCAGAAACCTGGGAATGTAACCATCTTTCAAGATTGGCTCATCACCACCCTTAACCAGACCGACCCCCAAAAAAAAACAGTTTAAAATCAATCTCTTGTTGACATTTTTCATTCAGATTCTATCCTATTCTCATCGACACCTTCACTCAAATCAGACAAAACAAGGGGACAGATGTCATGAACACAATAGAAAGCCGCAGCATCCGGATAAAATTAGTGGATGGGACCCAGATCAACGGAGAGGTCAATTTAAACAGAGGGACTGGGTATGATCGGTTAAGTGACCTTGTGGGGGATTACCAGGAAAATTTTCTCACCATTTTCAATGCAACCCTCTATGAAAAAAACCTTGATCCCCAGCTCAAATATGAAACGATTCTGGTCAATAAGAATCACATCCTCTATTCCACCCCCAACGGGCATATGGAATAGCTGGCGCCAGGTATCCGGGAATCAGGCCCTGTACTGAAAATAATTTAATGGGACGGACAATGAAACGCGACCTGGAAGAGTACCTTAACAAAAAAATTGTGATCGATTCAACGGCCTCCTGGATTTACATCGGCATATTGGAACGGGTGACCGACCATTGTGTGGTGCTGTCAGATGTGGATGCCCACGACAATGCCGATACCGCCACATCAAAAGAGATTTATGTGTTTGAAAGCAAAACCACGGGGATAAAATCCAACCGGAAAACTGTCCATATTAACCTTCTCCATGTGGTAAGCTTCTCCCTGCTGGAGGATGTCAAAGAATTTTGAGTAAACCCGGGTTTCCGGCGTGAGAGAACTTCAATACCACCCCGTAAACGCTGAAACACCTGATTTTGTGGAAATCCTGTCCAAGGCACTGATTAATGAAAATAGATTTAAATCTGGTCCAGTAACGATTAAATCCGGTCAGAAACATTTAAACCTGGCCAGAGATATTGAATAGAAACGATTAATTCTGGTCGGGACTTGACGATGAAATCAAGCCGTAACAGCTACAGATATCTTTGTTTGGTTTCATTTGAATATTTAAGGTTGGCTCCGCCCCAGGAGAAAGGGTCCGTAGAAAAAATTTTTTCAAGAATCAAATCAGCCATAAGCCTTGAAAGCCTACCGTTCCCATTTGCAAAAGGATGGATTTTAATGAGTCTGTGATGAAACCTCGCTGCAAATTCATCCGGAAGATAAACGTTGTATTCTATCCATCCGTCAGCCTCGTAACACAATGCATGCAGATCGACTGTAATTTTTTGGGGTGATACTCCAATATTTTTCACTCCCAAAAATCAAGTTCGCCCTGGGTCGCAATATGAGTCAGCAAAAACCCTTTACTTTCTTCATAGTCAAGAGGTGTCGCACCTTCAGGATCCTCTATATACATCATTACTATTCTTTCGATTCCCATAAAGTAGAGGGAGAATTGATTGTTTCGTCCATCATGTTTTTAAAGGCCGCTTTCTGATTTTTAGATGAAAGCCTTTGATCTTCCAAGTTCATGGTATGCATTATTCTTTTCATTCGTTTTGAGGCGATAGCCTTTGCCTGGTTTTTTACAGTACCGTTTAAGCTTGTCCTAAGCCGAAGGTCAAGACCAGGTGTTGCTGCTGACCTATCTCCATCTGGCCGCCCGAAGAAAAGAAGTGTTCGATCTGATATGGGAGGATATTGATTTTGGCAACAGTCAGATTCGTATCTGGACCAAAAAGAGAAAAGACAGAACCAAAGAGTTTGATTGGCTGCCCATGACATCTGAATTGAAAAAGGCGTTAATGGGGTGGTGGCAGGAAAGACCTGTCAAAGACACTCCTTCCGTGTTTGTCTGCTTGAATAAAGAGAATTTTTGTGAGGCGTATTTTGGAAAGCCGTATAAAAATCGGCAGCACTTCATGAAAAAAATCTGTAAAAGGTCTGGAGTTAAACCCTTTGGTTTCCATGGCATAAGGCACCTGACAGCAAGTATTCTATATCATAAAGGATATGACCTGTTCATAGGCTTATTAAAGTCTCATAAAGTCCAGGAGAACAAAAAGAAACTTTATTCTCACAAAGCCTTAAAATTATTGATATGGCCAGTATATTGTATTTTCATCAATGGTTTTATTTTTATGGACAATTGACATAAAAAAACCGGGGTTATACGATTCATCAATTTGCTAATATATTAAGGACAGATCCGATGAAAAAAATAGTCATTTGTGAATTCATGGACCAGGCCGCTGTGGATGGGCTTAAACGAGACTTCATTGTCGTATATGATCCTGCATTGGTGGATCAACCGGATCTTCTTTCGGCAGAGCTGGAAACGGCCCAAGCCATCATTGTCAGGAATCGGACCCAGGTGCGGGGTGACTTGCTGACCTGTGCCAAACGATTAAAAGCGGTTGGCCGCCTGGGCGTTGGATTGGATAATATCGATATGGCCGCCTGCAGGTCCAGACAGATTGAGGTGTTCCCGGCCCATGGTGCAAATGATGCCGCCGTTGCCGAATATGTCATCTCCTCAATCTTCATCTTGTTCCGGAGAGCCTTTCAATCGGGACCAGAAATGGCAGCAGGGCAATGGCCGAGGACAGCATTAATGGGGAATGAAATCGCAGGAAAAGTTCTGGGCGTGATTGGCTATGGGGCCATTGGCCGGAAGGTTTGCAAAATGGCAAGGGCAATGGGCATGAAAGTCGCTGCATACCATCCCCGGTGGCCCGGGAATGACCTGGGGCAGGAAATCGAAGCCATGGGGTTTAACGAACTATTGGCAACGGCGGATGTGATCAGCCTCCATGTTCCCCTAACAAAACACACCCGACATTTAATGGATACCAAAGCCATTGCGGGCATGAAAAAGGGGGCCTTTTTGATTAACACCGCCCGGGGCGGGGTGGTGGATGAAAAGGCCCTGGTTAAGGCTCTGGAATCGGGTCAACTCGGTGGGGCTGCCATGGATGTATTTGAGGATGAACCCTTAACTGCAGCGAGGGGCCAACAATTCAAAACCCTGTCCAATTTAATTTTGACACCCCACATAGCCGGCGTTACAATGGAATCAAATATTCGCGTCAGTGCCGTCACCGCAGAAAATATTCGAAGGGCATTGGCAGGGTAACCGGGCGCCTATCTCTCCAGCACCGCGCCACTCCCCAGTACTGCATCGATGGTATACTGACCCAATTGGGTATGGTGGATCACCCCGGCAAAGGGCTTCCTGGCCCTGGCACTCCCCTTGGTAAATACCAGCACCGGTGTGTTGGTATGGGTTCCGGTATTCCAGACAACACAATGATCACCGGCCACAGCCAATGCCAGGAGTGCATGTATGTTGCTAAATTTTTGAGAGGGATAAAATTCGTCTTTATTGTCCAGTTTGGGGACCCGCTTTGCGTTAAGTTTCCGGTTATCGGCGATATAAATGGGGTTATCCTCTGTTTCAAGAATTCGTTCGGCCTGGGCAATTGTGATGGGAAAAGCGGTATATTGATTCACCAGCATGGCAAGATTCTCGGGCGTCTGTTCCTCTTTTGACAATTGATAAAATTTATCAAAAATATCGCCATAGCTCAGCTTCTGGTTATAAAGTTTATCCAGCACATGGGGATCCCCGTAATTATATCCAGGTTTGTAGTCCCGGTCCTTAAACATAATACCCGGCAATGATTTTGCCCGGGGCAGATCCCTGGCCGTGTAGCTGAACCCAAACCCGCCGGTGGTATGGTCGGCCGTGAGAATAATCAGGGTGTCTTCCCTGTTCTTTGCCCAGTCCAGGACAGCGTTAACAGTGTCATTGAGTCGGATCATTTCGTGAAGCATGAGTCCGGCATCATTGGAATGGGCAGCCCAGTCGATTTGGCCTGCTTCTATCATCAGGAAAAAACCCTGGTCATTTTGGGATAATATATCAATGGCCTTTACGGACATCTCTTCCAGGGTGGGGACGGATCTATCCGGATCATTCAGAGAGTTGGACACCACAATGGCATTGGGCATGGCAGAGGCGGCAAACAAGCCGATCACTTTTCCCGAAGCCGCTGCCAATTGGGATCGATTAAAGACAAGCCCATATCCCTTTTCCCGGGCCATTACCAAAAGGTTTTGACTGTCTTTTCGTTTTGAGCGGATGGCAACAGATCCCTGGGTTATCACTTCGAGTTCTTGTCTAACCCCGGAAGCCTTGTCATTGGCCTCCCGGGGGATCCAGTTGCCCAGTCCCCCGCCCAGGAGGACATCGGGTCCCACTGTCAGCATGTCCAGGGCAATAGCATCTCCCATCTTCCGGTGGGGCTGGTGAGCCGCAAAGGCGGCCGGGGTGGCATCCGTCAGCCGGGTATCTGTGACAAGACCAGTGGATTTACCCGCCAGGATAGCCTTTTCAAGAACTGTGGGGACAGGATCCCCATTATAATCAAGCCCGATCATTTCAGATCCCGAAGGCTGACCCGTGGCAAGCTGGCTTCCGGAAGCTGCGGAATCTGTCACCAGAACATCGTGGGCATAGGTCAAGGAAATCCCCAAAGAACCGTCTTTCTCCATGATTTTGTCAAAACAGGTGGTCTTATCACCCAACACCGAATGGGGGGCCTGCCGGGCATAGGTCAACAAAAGCCCCACCTGTTCCGGCCCCATACCATCTCCTATGATCATGATCACATTCTTAGGATTGGCCGGGGAAGAAAGGGCAGGATCGGCCTTCTTTTGTGAACAGGAGGACACCATAGAAAAGAAGATAAACACCGAAAAAATTACAATAATTTTATGTTTCATATGCCATTCTACCCTCGCCTTTAGTTGGAGCAAAAAAAATCATTGAATGCACTTGTCAGCGCCATTGCCCCTGGCACTGATCTCAATGGGAATTAAAACCAAAATTGTATTGCTTTTAATCTTGTTTGTAAACGGCTAATTGACCCAAATTTATAGCCGGCTTCTTCAAATCACGCGAAAGAAATGGGCTAATGATTGACAGCATCCTTGGAATCGGTCATAAATAAAAAAGGTCCACTTCAAACAGGAAGCGGACTTTTTTTATTGTAAGGATCAGGAATGTATGGGAAAATATCTAAACGAAACAAATAAAAATTTTATCCGTCTGCTGTTCAAGCTGGCATTGCCCATTACATTGCAAAATTTCTTAAGTTCATCCATGACCTTCATGGATACCTTGATGATCGGACAATTGAATGAAGCCGCCATTGCCGCCGTAGGGGTTGCCAACCAATTTGTCTTTATCTTCATCATCATCCAGTTTGGGATCCACAGCGGGGTGGCCATTTTTACCGCACAATACTGGGGGAAAAAAGATTTAGCCCATATCAAGAAGCTTGCGGGAATAGGGCTTGTGG
The DNA here is from genome assembly GCF_055382125.1 of Desulfoconvexum algidum. Classification (NCBI taxonomy): domain Bacteria; kingdom Pseudomonadati; phylum Thermodesulfobacteriota; class Desulfobacteria; order Desulfobacterales; family Desulfobacteraceae; genus Desulfoconvexum; species Desulfoconvexum algidum. The sequence continues at coordinate 5,853,489 of NZ_AP042394.1, forward strand.
CAGGGCTTGCCGTCGGTTCCCTGTTCACATTTGCGGCAATCGTCACCCCCACTGCCCTGATGTCGCTGTTCACAAAGGACCCCCTGGTCATTGATCTCGGATCCGACTACCTGAGGATCGTCGGGATCAGTTTTGGGATATCGGTATTCACCCTTTCCTATATGAACAACCTGAGAAGCATGGAGATCGTCAAGGCCCCCATGTACGCCAGTTTAATCGCTGTCCTCCTCAACCTGGGTCTCAACTATATCCTGATATTCGGACACTTGGGATTTCCGGCAATGGGGGTTACCGGCGCTGCCATTGCCACCTGTATTTCAAGGTTTGTTGAGGGGTTTGCCCTCATGGGCATGATCTATTGGAAGAAATATCCCATTGCGGCCAGTATCGCTGAAATGCTTGATTTTGACAGGGCTTTTTTAAAACGAGTGCTGGCCACCTGCTGGCCCGTGTTTTTAAATGAACTGGTCTGGGTGACCGGTGTCAGCCTCTACAATCTGGTCTATGCAAGGATTGGGACCCAATCCATTGCTGCGGTGAATATTGTGGCATCCATTGAAAATTTCATTATGATCCCCTTTTTCGGCATGTTTTTCTCCGGATCCATCATCATCGGCAATAGTATCGGGGCGGGCAAGCCCGAGGAGGCTTATTTATACGGCAAGTTTCTCCTGGCTGTCCAATTTTCCATGGCCCTTGTTGCCGGAGGAATTATGATCCTGGGAAGGGGGGGAATCCTCGCCTTTTATAATATTTCGGACGGGGCCTACATGAACGCCTACCACCTGATGTTGGTGGCGGGTATCGCCCTGTGCGTCAAGGTCACCAATTTCACAAATGTGGTCAGTGTCTTGCGGGGAGGAGGCGATACCCGATTCGGATTTTTCCTGGATCTCACCGGGGTCTGGTGTATCGGAGTTCCCATGGCATTTTTTGCAGCTTTTTATCTGAACCTGCCGGTATACTGGGTCATGACACTGGTCCTGACCGAAGAGGTCTACAAGATGGGCCTGGGAATTCCCCGATTTTTATCCAAACGCTGGATAAAAAACCTGGTAAAAACTTGATCAAAAAAATTGATCAGTTGGCCAGAAGTGTCACAGGCTTTGTATTCATGACCTTCCTGGATGCGGCCATGGCAGTACCCATACAAACAAAGGTTGTCAAGCATAAAATCACAAGGGAAGCCTTCAGGTCAAACTGCCAGAGGCTGTCAAAAAAATACCAGGAAATTGCCCGGGAAAACCCAAACCCCAGGAGAACCGCAAACAAGGAAGCCGTAAACCCGATGAACCCGAATTCCACCAGCGTAATTGCCTGAATCATTTTAAAGTCAGCCCCCAGCACCTTTAACAGGTTGACCTGGTTCGCATTCTTTCGGGCCTCGTGGCGGACAATGGAAAAAATAGATACCAGGCCTGCAGCAATGGCCAGCCAGGCCATGAACCGAATGGACAAGGAGAGCCGGTCGGTGATGGAAAGCAGGGTGCCGGCCATCTGGGTCACATCAATGATGGAGATATTGGGGAAGGCTGTGACAATTTTGTTTTTCAGCTCCTGGCGATCCTCCGGGGCCACCCGGGAGATGGCAGCCAGATAGGTTTTGGGGGCATCATTTAAGACCCCGTCCTGGAAGAGCAGAAAAAAATTGGGCTGAAAACTGTTCCACCGGACCTTTCGCAGATTCACCACCCGCCCTTCCAAAGGGATACCCTGGATGTCAAACCCGATGAGATCCCCCAGGCCCAGGCCATATCGTTCGGCAAAGGAGGTTGCAACAGAAATCTCAAAGGGAACCGCCCCAAAAGACCAGGGGGTTTTGGACAAAGGTCTTCCCTGGACAATGGTTTCCGAAACATCCAGGTGAGTGCGATAGGAAAAATTAAACTCCAGCCGCCTGCCCCGGGGACGGGTCTGCCGGGCGTTGGATTGTTTGGAACCAGATTGTCCGGGTCCAGACGCTGCTTCCCCGCCATGAAAGGGCTTTTGATTCACACGAAGAATCCGGCCCCTGACCATGGGAGAAATATTGACCAGTTCCCCAGGTGCTTTCCCGATAAAATCAACGAAGTCACGCCGTTGCTCCTCCTGGATATCCACCAGAAAAAAAGTGGGAATTTTTAAGCCTTCGGGTCGCATGATCTCGGTTTGAAGGCCCTTTTGGATCTGGGGTATCATGGAAATCAAAAATGCCCCCATGGCAATGGTGACAAAACACGACAAGGAAGACCACTTGTTCCGGTAAAGATTCCGAAAGGCGATTTTTCCCACCAGATACCGGGTGGTGGAAAGGATCTTACACCCTGAAAATATAAGCCAGCCCATGCCGGACAAAAAGGCCATGGCCAGCAGGAATCCACCGGCAAAAACACTCCCGTTTTTCACGGAACCTGCCACCACAACAGACACCAAAAAGAAAGCCGCAAGCCCGGGGATAAAACTTAAGACCTGCCAGAAGACCATCCCATGAATCCTCCTGCCACCCTCGCCCCGGAGCAAAATAAGGGGTTTCACACCGAACAGGCGGACAAAAACAGGGAGGCAAAAAACCAGGCTGCCCATGCCCATGCCAAGGGCCAGCACAATCGTAACAGGATCTGTGGAAAGCTGTATATCGGTAGGAATCAGTCCCTTGAAAAGAAGGGGGAACGCCGGCACCAGGAACAGGGAAATAAGAATGGCCAGGACAGCGGCCAGGATGCCCAGTAAAACGAGCTGAAAGCTGAACAGAAGATAGATCTCCCATTGCTTGGCACCGATGCTCATCAAAATAGCCATTTCCCGCTGTTTCAGGTTCAAATAACCCCGGAAGAGGTATGCCGAGGCAATACCCGCCAGAAAAAGGGCCACAATACTGACCAGCCCCAGGTACCCGGTAAAATGCCCGGTGATCCTTCCCAGGCTCCGGTTCACATCCCGGCTGTCATAGACATTAACCCGGGGCTGTCCTCCAGACATCTCAGAAAACCCTTGTTCCAGCTTTCCAGCCAATGCCGGGACATCCACTCCCGGGCTGAACCGATAATAGTATAGATAGCTGATCCGGCTCCCGAACTGTATTAGACCGGTCCCTTCCAATTGGCCTAACCCCATATAAATTTTAGGGGCCAGTTCAACCGCCGTCAACGACTTGTCCGGGTCTTTTTTAAAAAAATCTTGAACATGGAAGGTTTTATTCCCCAATACCAGGGGAGCGTTCACAGGGGCATCGGCGCCCAGCCCCAGAGCATGGGCGGTATCCCGGGTCATGAGAACGCCAGGACTGTCCTGGATATTGGTTGACCCGCCCTTGCCTTCCAAAGAAAACTGACCGTAGAGGGGATAGGCATCATCCATGGCCATCACCCGAACCAGGCGGGCATTGTCCCCGGCCTTGACCATGGTATAAAACCGAACCAGCCGGGCATGGATTTTGTCCGGCCCCATCACGGAGTCTGCCAGGCCCAGTTCTTCTTGAGTCAACGGGCTGTTGGCCGACAATACCAGGTCCGCCGTCAGGATCTCCTTTAAATTATCCGCCAGATGACGGTTTAAGGAGCTGCCAAAGGAATGGATGGCAATAAACCCGGCAAGTCCCATGGACAGGTTTAATATGAAAAAAAAGGCAAACCCCCTGTTTTTCAACAACTGCCGCACCCCAAGTCCCAGCCAGAGCATCAGACGAGCCGGCCCCGGTCAAGGGTGAGGATACTGTTGCATCTATTGGCAAGATCCAGATTGTGGGTCACCAGAATCAGGGTTTTATTTTCCCCTGCCACCAGGTCGAATAGAAGCTTAGACACCTTTTCCCCGGTTTCCATGTCCAGGTTGCCCGTGGGCTCGTCTGCCAGAAGCAAGGCCGGTTTGATGATAAGGGCCCGGGCAATGGCCACCCGTTGACACTCCCCACCGCTGAGCTGTCCGGGCAGATGATGCTGGCGGTCGCCTAACCCCACCTTTTCCAGCATGGCATCGGTCCGCCTTTGAATCTGGTCCTGCTTGAGAATTTCCAGGGGCAGACTGATATTCTCCCGGGCCGACAAATGGGGCATTAAATGAAACTGCTGAAAAACGATTCCGATTTTCTGGGCCCGGTAGCGGGCAAGCTTGTTTTCCTTCATGGTGCACAAATCCTCCCCCGCAAGGACCACCTGGCCGGAATCGGGATTATCCAGGCCTGCGATCAGGGAAAGCAGAGTGGTTTTCCCGCTGCCGGACTGACCCACAACGGCAGTGGTTTCCCCGGCCCCAAGCTCAAAGCTCACACGGTTTAAAACCGCCAGGATTCCAGATTGGGGCTGGTGAAAGGATTTGCAGATCTCTTTAACCTCAAGGATCTTATTGTCACCTAGTTTACCTTCACCTGTCTTATCTTTAAGTATCATAGTTGCGCCTGGATATAGGGGAATACGGTTTCAGCGATTATTTTATGCCCTGCCCGGTTGGGATGGATACCGTCTGCCTGGTTCAGCAAAGGATTGCCGGCCACATCTTTTAATAAAAACGGGATAAAAGACAGGTCATACCGATCCGCCAGCGAGGCAAACACCTCCCGAAAGGCCTTTGAATATACCTGCCCGTAATTGGGAGGGATTTGCATACCTGCCAGAATGACCCGGATGCCGTTCTGCCTTGCCAGAACGATTGTCCGTTCAAGATTTTGGGACATTTCCTGGGTGGATAACCCCCTTAATCCGTCGTTGGCCCCCAGGGCCAGGACCAGAATATCGGGTTTTGACCGAAGGAACCACTTAAGCCGGAAAAGTGCCCCGGCAGTCGTAGAACCACTGATACTGCCGTTGGTAATCCTGACCCGGATCCCTTTTTCTTCGGGCATATCATTGAACATATCAGCAATCAGAGCCGGATAAGCGTTTTCCAATTCCACCCCAAGTCCTGCGGTGATGGAATCCCCCAGGAATAAAATTTTGGTATGGGTCTCTTCTGCCCGGGCCATGGATGGCATCCCGGCGAACCGCCCGATCAAAGCCCCCCCCAAGATAAGGACAAAACACGCTCTGAAAAAAAGCGGCCTGGATAAAAACATCCTGAATATAAACGGCCTAATTTTAAAGGTCATGGTAAAAAAATCCCTCGATTATTTTGGCTTAATTTCGGTACCGATTCTACCGGGTCCAGGCTTCCAGCTGGGGCAGGCAAGCTTGCAGCCGTGTCAGGGTTTCAGGGGAATCGAACAATTTTTTGCACAACTCGCATTTGCTGTAAGTAATGATTTCACGGGCCTTCATACCGGCAAAGGATGCAATGGTGGTTATCCCCATGGTTCTGATAAGATTGTACAGCCGATTTGTTTCCGTTTTAATAAACAGCTGCTCTATTGTCTTGTCCTCCAGGTTCCCCAGATAAAAAAAATGGGTCTTTGAAAAATGGCTTCCGGCATCGCAGCAAGCGTACATATCAAGATCCGGGGTGAGGTAGGGGTTCATGTCGCAGCAGTTTGCCTGGTAATCGGTGAGGATATTACGGGGTTTGAAAGCAGCGGCGCGACCGGCGTATATGACCGGTTCTGGAAAAAACCGGAGCCCATGATTCCGCAAAAACAGTTCATGGGGATCATCCTCAATGGAAAAATCAGTAACAAATGAAACAAAACAATTCAACCCGATCCGCTGGCAACTGCCGGCCGCGTTCACCACATTGTTCGGGGGGACGTGTTTCTGGTGCCATTTTGAATAACTCAATCTCAATTGGCAAAGCCCGTTTTCCTTTAATTGGGAAACAAGCTTGTCCGAGGCCTCTGGTGTCTTTGCCCAGAAACTGTTGGTAACAATCCTGGTATATATGCCCATTTCTTTGCACAAGTTCACCAGGGCCAGGATTTCATCAAGGTACAAAAAAGGTTCCCCCGCAGAAAAACTGATACCCTTGACACCGGCCCGGGCCATTTCGACAATCAGTTCTTTTGCCCTGGCAGGATCCATTTTCCGGCTGTCAGGGATATCTCCCGCGGCCACACAGTGTTCGCACCGGATATTACATCGGGTTGAGTATCCAAAGGCTAATTTACGCATTAGGATTTAGAATTCCATGGGTTAAATTTTTCCACTTTTTTCACTTTTTCCCCTTGTTTAAGCCGGATGCCGTCTTTTTCCAAGGTCAGAACCCCTCGTTTAAACAGCCCCCCGACAGCTCGTTTAAACTCTTTTTTGCTCATGGAAAAAATTTCTTTAATCTCTTGTGGAGAACTCTTGTCATGGCAGGGGATAAAGCCGCCTGCTGCAGTTAAAATATCAACAATGGTCTCGCCGGAACCTTTTACAGAACTATACCCCGGTTCTTTGAGGGTAAGGTCAATTTTGCTGTCTTCACGAAGCCGCATGATATATCCTTTGCACCTGTCTCCGACAGAAAGGTCCTGGTAGGTCTCACTTTTGTATAACATCCCAAAATATCGATTATCCACCACAGCCATAATCCCGATCTCGGTAAGAGAATGGATCAAAAGATCCACCTGCTGTCCCGCCGCAAGATCCTGGGTATTTTTGTCACAATGGGTAGAAATTTTTGCTGTGCCGTAAACTCTGCCGGTCCCCTCGTCAAAGCAGATTTTGATGAGATATTCTCGAGGGGGAAGCATTTTTTCTTGCTGCTCACTCTTGGGAACCAGCAGGTCTTTTTCAAGTCCCCAGTCCATGAAGGTTCCAAAGGATACAATCTCTTTTGCTCGAAGGAAAACAAAATCACCGACACTTCCTTTGGGCTGTAAAGTGGTTGCAACCAGGCGGTCTTCGGAATCGGTATAGATGAAGACCTCAAGGGTATCCCCTATATTAAACTCCTCTGAAACATATTTATTCGGCAGCAAAATCCGCCCGGCATCAGAATCCAAATAGAGCCCGAATTCAACCCGGCTTTCCACCACCAATTCATTATATTGTCCAATTTTAAGCATATTTTCCTAATCTCTTAAGTATTATTCCTATCTAACTGAGCAGGGGCCCCATGTATTCAAACATCCCCAGGGCGCTTTCATGTTCCCGCTTATTTTCCATATCTGAAATTTTTTCAAAATTATCCCGGATTTCTTCAACTGAAATCGCTCTTTTTGCATTGCCCAGGCAAAGACCGTCTCCGGAAACAATGGCGGTGCGCCCATACCATCCTGCCCCCGTGGTAAAAATCTGTCCGGTTACGGTGTTCTCCTGGGAACACAGGTACAGGGCCATGGGTTCATTGAACTGGGGGTTCATTTTATCTTCAAACTCCGGCGGGAAAATATCGGCTGTCATCCGGGACCAGGCCGTGGGGGCAATGGTATTGATCTTAATGTCATATTTGGACACTTCCAGGGTCAAGGTATTCATGATGCCCACAAGTCCCATCTTGGCCGCACCATAATTTGTCTGCCCAAAATTGCCGTAGAGCCCCGAGGTGGATGCCGTGAAAACGATTCTGCCATAGCCATTCTCCTTCATTGCAAGAACAGCAGGTTGTGTCACACAAAAGGCGCCTTTCAAATGAACATTTATGACCATGTCCCAGTCCTCTTCGGTCATTTTCATGAAGGATTTATCCCTGACAATACCGGCATTATTGATCAAAATATCCACTCGCCCATAGGTATCCAGAGCGGTTTGTACAATATGTTGCCCCCCCTTCATGGTGGCCACGGAATCATGGTTGGCAATTGCCTCGCCGCCGGCGGTGACAATTTCCTGGACCACCTTGTCTGCGGCTGAATCGTCAGATCCTGCCCCTGCCAGACTGACCCCCAGATCATTCACCACCACCTTTGCGCCCCTGCGGCCAAGTTCCAGGGCATACATTCTCCCGATACCCTGACCGGCTCCGGTTACGATGGCTACCCTTCCCTTAAAATCAATATTTTCCATTTCTGACTCTCCCGGCTGATATTTTTTTAGACCAATGTGTTAAATCCATGTATTCAGTATTCGGCCCTGGTTATAATCATACGTTTTCTGCCCTTGGGACGAATCATCCTGTCGACAATTATTCATCCACCCAGAAAACACAGGATACCAGATATTGACCCATCCGGCCATTTTTTATTCACACCATACCCATTGACACTCAATAAAAGGGTTAAGACGACAAGGGAAAAACTACCGCAATTTTTATCATGGACCCGGGTTCATTGGTGATTTGAATTTTGCCGTCATGGAGGGCTACTATTTTTTTAGCGATGGCCAGTCCCAGTCCGGAACCGCCATGGGTTGTCGAACGGGATTTTTCAACCCGGTAAAACTGTTCAAATACAAAATCAAGATCCTGTTCAGGAATCGGCTGGCCTGTATTGGAAATTTCCAGCAGTATGCCGTCATTTGTTTTACCGCCGTCTATGATGATCCTGCCGTTTTTTTCTAAATTATATCGGATACTGTTATCGATAAGATTGATCAAGAGGCGGAACAGTTTCTCGGGATCACCCTGGAGTGACACATCTTCTGCCATTTCGTTGCAGATCCTGATATTTTTTGCTGCCAATAGCTCTGAATAGTCGTTTACAACCCTTTTTATCAAAGTTGTAAGGTTAACCGGTTTGCAGGTAAGCGTTTCCTGCTGCTCCAGCCGAGAGAGATCCAGCAGGTTCTTGACCAGGTGGCTCATCCGGCGTGTGGTATTCAGTTGTTTCATCAGCCCTTTGCTTGCAGGCAACGATAGGTTGTCGTTCATGAGCATTTCTTCCTGGGCCAGCATCAAAAGGGTGATGGGGCTTTTTAACTCATGGGAAGCATTGCCGATAAATTCTTTTTGCCGTTTAAAAGAATATTGAAGCCGGTCAAACATTTTATTCAGAGAAATGGAGAGATCGTTTAATTCATTTTTATTGCGGCTCAGCGGGATGCGTTTGTCTAAGGATTTTTCACTGATGTCTTTTACCATATGGGTGATGGAAACGACAGGATTCAGGATTTTCCCGGCCAGCTGATAGCTCAAAACAATGATTATCAGGATACATAGAGTGAGACTGATGATGATATCGCGGACCAAATCAAGCAATTCTTCCTCAAGCGTTTCAATGGGCTTAGCAATTCGAACGACAATCGGAAGATTCTCAATTTGTGCCTGGGTCACCATCACGCGAAAAAGTACATCATCATTATCATCCTGCCCCAGTCTAATTTGAGATCTGGAAATGGTTTTTTCGATCATGTATTTATTTTTATGGCTGGCATCGGAGATATCCGTATACCGGGTCATTTTTGATTGATATACAGTTTCACCGTTCGGGCGGGTTACCTTGATCCAATAATGATCCGGATTATACGGCACCGACGACAGGTCATACCGACCCTTGTTTATTCCCGAGTTTTTCATTTGTTCCACAAGGGCTTGTGTTACAAGCTGCAGCTCTTTATCGATAAACCTGAAGGGCTCTTCCATGAGCTCAAAAAAAATAAAAGATGAAAACGCGATGGTTGACAACAGGGCTGTCCCAGAAATCCATAAGGTGATTTTTTTACGTATTTTCATATTGCATCATCAATGATAAACCCGATGCCACGGATCGTTCTGATAATTGAGCTGTCCTTATGGGACCTAATTTTTTTTCGCAGGTTCTTAATGTGTACATCAACAAAATTTGACATGGAAAACGGATCAAAATCATTTCCCCATACGTGTTCGGCCATGTTAAACCTTGAAACCACACTCCCCTTATTGTGCAGCAAAAATTCAAGGATGGAAAATTCCTTTGATGTTAAATTGAGCAGTTCCCCGTTTTGAGTGACCCGGCGGCTGACGGTATCCAGTTCAATGGACCCGGCCGTAAGAACCGGATCACGCTTTCCGTCACGTCTCAGCATTGCTCTTATCCTGGCCATCAGTTCGGCCATGGAAAACGGTTTGGCCAGATAGTCATCCGCACCATAATCAAGCCCTTTAACCTTGTCTTCAATATCACTCCGGGCGGTGAGCATGAGTACGGGAATGTTTAATCCGGCCTGCCGTATTTCCTTGAGGACACTCAGCCCATCCAGGCGGGGCAGCATTATATCCAGCAAAATAAGATCATAGGCACTTTCAAATATTTTATCCAGTGCCTGCTCACCATTCACAGCGGTTTCCACCCGGTACTGTTTTCTTTCCAGGGCATGGCTCAGCTGGTCAAGCAATTCTGTGTCATCATCTACAATGAGGATGTTCATATGGGGATTCCCGGCTCGGTTGATTCCATGGTATCGACAGGATACCGTTCTTTTTATGAAATAACAAATCTTAAATAAGGATTAAGACCCATGTGATGAGAACACTGACAAGACTCACAAAGACGGCGGCAGACCCCATATCCTTTGCCCGCTTTGACAGCGGGTGAACCTCCTGCCCGATGCGGTCAACAACCGCCTCTACTGCAGAATTTAAAAGTTCCGTAACAATGACGATCATTAAGGAGACAATCAATACGGCTCTTTCAAGACCGGTCTGCCCCAGCAGGAGGCCAAGCGGCAGAAAAACTGCCAGGGCCAATAATTCCTGGCGAAAAGCAGCCTCGTGCTTCCAGGCGGCTTTTATCCCTTCCGCTGAATATCTTGTCGCCTTTATGATGCGAGAAATGCCTGTTGGCTTTTTTCCTGTCATATCATTCTCCGTGTGCAAATTTTAGGTTGGAAAACATCAGTTTTTCTTGTCAAACCATCGGTTCAGCCTGTTTTGAATAATATAATCTGCGCCCTGGTAAAAGGCCATCAGCTCTTTAACAAACGGGTAGGAAGATGTGATTGTTTTAAGGATAGGTTCTTTGGAATTCATATCAACCAAATTTATTTCCTTTCTCGGCGACAAGATTAAAAGACGTTTGTCTTTCAATATTCCCAGCTTCTGATAATTTGCAATGAATGCTCTTCCCTTGAAGTCCGGTGCCAGGATATTTTTCCCAAAAAAGAAGCTGTCATAGGAAAAATGAAGTAAAGACAGCAATGTCGGAGCGATATCGATCTGGCTTGACAGGATATTCACCTCTCCGGGCTCAATGTGTTTGGGTGAATAGATAAACAAGGGAATATGATATTTTTCAACCGGCAGTCCTATTTTACCGGCACTGGAGGCACAATGATCTGCAACGATTACAAAGACAGTGTCATCAAACCAGGGCTGTTCCTTTGCGTTTGCAATCAACTGGCTTAATGCATAGTCTGTATATTTTACACCGCCATATCTGCCGGTGCCCGAAGGCAGATCAATTTTCCCTTCGGGATAGGTAAACGGGCTATGGTTGCTGGTTGTCATGATATGAAAGAAAAAAGGCTTGTTTAAATCATGGGCCTGGTTTGCTTCATAAATGGCGCGGTTGTATAGATCTTCATCGCAGACACCCCAGGCATTTTTAAAGGTGATCTCTTTGTTGCTGATACGGTTTTGATCAACAACCCGATACCCATTTTCTGAAAAAAAAGCATTCATATTATCAAAATATCCTCGCCCCCCATAGAGAAAGGCAGTATCATACCCTTCCTCCTTGAATACTTTGCCCAGGCTGAACATATGATCGTTATCCGGTCTTTTTACAATTGAACGGCCCGGTGTCGGCGGAATGGAAAGGGTTATGGATTCAAGGCCCCGGGTTGTCCGGGTGCCGGTGGCATAAAAATGGGTAAAGAGTTTCCCTTTTTTAAACCATTCATCCATAAACGGTGTAACCTTATTTCGTGCACCAAACCGGGTCAAAAAATTTGCGTTCATACTCTCCACAGAGATAAGGATCACATTTAGTTTTCTGGGAGGTTCTGTTTCTTCAATGCGTCTTTCAATGTTGTATAGGCCATGGTGATCATACCGGCTGTTTTGTCCCTTGAGCGTTTCTTTAAGGATATGGGATAAGGCCGTGTCCTCACCTGTTTCATAAAACTGCCGGTAATCAAGCCTATTGTTGCGGAAAGCGGCAAATAATTGATAGGGACCGTTTGATGCCAGTTCATTTACATAATTATTATTGGAAAAATTTCGTTGGGACTGATTCAAAAAAAGGCCAGCTGAACAGGGAACCAGCAGCAGGCAGATGGCAATGACAACTCTTTTGGAAAATTTCTCCCTGACCGTCATTGCGGCGATAAAAGAAGGCCGGACCTTAAAGAAAACAACTACCGTCAGGAAGAATAAAATGGGTAATATCCAGAAGACGGGATAGGATTCCATGATATTATGGGTGACCTCAAACCGGTAGATAAGATAGTCCACGGAAATAAAATTAAACCGGACCCCGAATTCGTCCCAGAAGAACCATTCCGCAACGAGACCAAAGAAAAGGCCATACAGGATTAAAAAGTTGATTCCCTGGGCCAGCAGCCTGGAAAAAGTACGGTCGAGCCATTTATTGGGCCAAACCAGTAGCAAGAGAACAAACGGAATATAAAAATAGCCTATAAAGGCGATGTCATAAATCAGGCCCTGCCCAAAAACATATATCCATTCAATAAAATTCTTATCAATCATCTTCCAGGCCCTTATCAGCAGGACAGCTCTGAAGACGGTAAAACTTGCCAAGACAATCGCGGCTGTTTGAAAAATCAGGGCAAACCGTGTTTTTGGCATCAATAATTTATCTGTCATTTAGGGTATAATCTCCATATCTTTTGGGAAAAAATTACACAGAATCTTCCCCAGTTGCTTTTTTACCTGTCGTTAAACAATCTGCCTATTATAATGGCGGGTAAAATAGCATGACAAATATGAAGAAATCGTGAAGATGGTGAGTTTGTCTGCAAAGATGCGTTTCTTACTCAGGCCGGAAAAAAAAAATTTATTATTACAGCGGCACAAAAGCAATTTTATATAAAGGGGTTTTGAAAACCGTCTATTTAAAAATACCTGCCTTGTATCCCATAGAAAATCCCTATTCACTTCTATAATCTTATTGAAATAAGCGTTTTGACATTTTTATGCAGCCACCCTATGTATGCTGTTTTATTAAAATTTAATCCAGATATAGGGTGAATCCATGAATCTTAAACCGTTTCTTTCTTTTTCAGAAATCAGCATTGCCGAGCTTGATGAATGGAAAAATCAAGGAGGAAAAATAGCAGGGATCTATTGCATTTATGCTCCCAATGAACTCATCCGTGCCGCCGGTATTGTCCCGGTAGGCCTGTGTGGTAAAAAGCAGGCGCCTATCAAAGATGCGGAAAGGGAACTTCCTGCCAGTTTATGTCCCTTGATCAAATCAAGCTACGGATATGCCGTGACCGACACCTGCCCCTTTTTCAGTTTTTCAGACATCCTTGTTGCCGAAACAACCTGCGACGGTAAAAAGAAAATGTACGAGCTGATGAAAGAGCTCAAACCTTTGCATTTGATGCATCTTCCCCACACCCAGGAAGGGGATGCCGCCCTTGCGTATTGGATGGAAGGTCTCAGAGAACTTGAACGCTTCTTGTTTGAATACTCAGGCGTTGCCGTCACCGAAGAGAGTCTGCAACATCAGATCCGGCAGCAAAATGAAATCCGAAAAGCCCTTTGGGACATATCCATTCTGGCCGCGGACCGACGTTCTCCCCTGACGGCAATGGAGATGCTGGCTGTACAGGAGAGTACAAGTTTTTGTGTGCACCCTGAAACCTACCTTGCGCAATTAACAACCCTGAAAAGTGAGTTGGAAACCTTTTTAAACCAGCCCGACCTTCCGGACCAGGGCGGGGTTCGCATTCTGCTCACCGGATGCCCGGTGGGCAAAGGATCTGACAAAGTGATCCGGATTGCCCAGCACCTTGGGGCCCGGATCGTCGCCATGGAAAACTGCTCGGGACTAAAGGGTATGACATTGGCAGTGGATGAAGCCGGGGATCCCCGTGAAGCCATTGCCCGCCGATACCTTAAGATCCCCTGTTCCTGCATGACACCCAACCCCAATCGGCTGGAATCCATCCAGGAAATAGCCGACCTTTTCAAGGTCGATGCCGTTTTGGATATGACCTGGCTGGGATGTCACACCTACAATGCTGAATCCACTACCCTCCAAAGGTTTGTCGAAGACGCCCTCGAGCTGAACTTTTTGCATATCGAAACCGACTATTCCGAATCCGATGAAGGACAGCTTCAGACCCGGATCGAAGCCTTGATTGAATTATCCGAGTAACAAATAATTTTATTACTATGATAAAGGAAAAACCAAAGATGAACACCACACCCCCTGATGATTGATGCTGTAAAAGGGGAAGCCGTGTTCCTGGCCGATGAGATTCTGGTCATGTCCTGCCGTCCTGGGCAGATCCGTAAAACAATTCAGGTGGACATGGAACGTCCCCGGAGCCGAGCCAATCCAAAATTCGGAGCACTGACAGATGATATCCTCAGGGAACTGGGCGATGGGATGGTAACATCACACCCCTAACTCGCAAAAAGACCCGCCGGGTAAATCCACGTCTCTTTTTATCGTGCATTAAAATTTAATCGTATCGGTAGGGATTTATTTTTGTTCAGAGAGCTGTTTTAATAAATGACGCCATGAAAAGTTGAAAGGTCTTGTGTTTTTAATCATAGTCCACCCCGGATCAAAAAGGGACGGCTTTTTTTTTGTTTTATAAAACCCTGTTTTTCATTCAACTCAAGTCTCCAATAAAATTGAATGGAATCTTGAATACTTTTGCTTTTGTCCTTTCCTATATACTTTAATATCTCTTTACAATACGATTTTTGCTTGATAATGAATTATTGTTCATTATTTTTATATTTTGGCTCTGAGAGAAGGGAAGGATATGGATGTATTCGTAGCCCGGCAACCCGTTTTTACTGCTTTAAAAAAAATTTTTGGTTATGAGCTTTTATTCAGGCTTGGCTTGGAAAATTATTTCCCTGATGTCGATGGGGATGTTGCTACTTCGAATTTGCTTTCAAATATTTTTTTTCCATTTGATTTCAAAGAAATTCTGGGCGAAAAGCCTGGGCTAATCAACTTTACAGAAAAGTTGATTCTTCAGATGGTACCTTTATTACTTCCAAAAAAAAATTTTATAATTGAGGTTTTGGAAAACATTGAGCCTGATGAGAAGATCATATCATCTCTTTCTATTCTGAAAGAGAAGGGCTTTACCATCGCACTTGATGATTTTGTATATCACAAGAAATTTCGGCCCATGATAGAACTCAGCAAAATTATCAAATTTGATATAAGGGCAACTCCCTTGGAATCTCTTCATGAAATATTACACAATTTAAAGTCAGACTATGAAATCCTTTTTTTAGCAGAAAAGGTTGAGACGTATGCCGAATTTGAGCAAGCAAAAGAAATGGGATTTGATTTATTCCAGGGATATTTTTTTTCCAGACCTGAAGTTTTATCAACAAAAGGTATCTCTTCAGGTCAAATTACAAAACTGGGGCTCATTAATGAAGTGGGAAAAAGACAATTAGATCTAAAAAAAATTGAAGGTCTGATCAAAAAAGATGTCTCCGTATCGTTTAAGCTTTTAAGATTTATCAATTCTGCATATTTCACCAGACGAAATTCAATCGATACTATTAAAGATGCAATAACTTTTCTTGGAACCGATGAGCTGAAACGGTTTATTAACATTGTTGTAATATCCGATTTGAGTTCCGATAAACCAAATGAACTGGTTCGTACTTCAATTATTCGTGCCAGAATGTGTGAACGCTGCGGAAAGGTTTTAAATACAAATTTTTCAACAGATGAATTATTTACGCTTGGTTTGTTTTCATTTATGGATGCCATTCTGGATTGTAGAATGGAAACTATTCTTAGCCATATTGCTTTTTCAGAAAAAATGAAAAAGGCATTACTTGGTCAAAATAAAGAGTTTAAAATAATTTTAAACATTGTTGATATTTTTGAAAAAGGGGATTGGAAAAATAGAATTTTTGATTCCATATCTGGTAAATCACTTGAGTCAAAATTGCCCGGATTCTATATTGATTCACTAAAGATGGCAGACTCCTTTGTTTGATAAATGAATCTTTGAACGAACTCGAATAACTGTTTTATAAAGGAATTTGATTTCAAGAAATTTTGAAAAAATATTTCCCAGGTTCTGAGCACTGTCTACTCCAATATAATTTATAGCAACCTTTTGAAATTTGGATTGAGGCTATCCCATATATTGTAATTTCAAATCTGAAACTTAAAAATCCATCCATACCATTTCTTCGTAACTGATCACAGGTTCATGACCTCTTTCCTCAAAGGCTGAAAGATCCTCTGCTATGGCTGATTCGACTGCTTCGTTGATAAGGTCATACAGGGAATCCCATATAAAAATAAAGTTGACACATTTCCATTGAACCTATAGTTTGCCGAAGAATATGTTTCAAAATAAAGGGAACACCATGGTAAAATTGAATCAAACAGTCTTATTGGAGCTGCATGCGGACATGGCCTGGATCCCCCTGATCCAGTCTGTGGTGGAACATGGTGCCCCCGTGCTCGGGCTGGATCGCAGCAAAACCCTACGCCTGACCATGGCGGTTGAGGAGATTGTCAGCCATCTTTCCCGGACAGCTCCGGGCACAAAAATTGATTTCAGCCTGAAACCTCGCGGTTGGCATGTGCTGACCAATTTTTCTTTCCAGGCCGACCCGTCCGGTCTCTGGGCCATGAACCTTGCGACCAAACCCAATCTGTCCGACCCCGACGACCTGGATCATCTGGGTCTGCTGCTGGCTTCCCGCATGGTGGACGGGTTTACCCTGCACCTGGAAGGGGAGGTGGTGCACCTGACCCTTCGCCAAGACTGTTCCTACCCATTGGTGACGCCGGAACCTGGAGAACCCATCCGGGCCAAAGGAAAGCTGACCATTGCCACGACACCGGAACCCGCACTCATCAAAGCAGCCTGTATCAGGGCCTTAAATTTATATCCGGCCCACAAGAATCATTCCTCATTTTCCATGCCCGGCAAGGTGGCGGACATGGCGGCCCAAAAGGATCTGGACCTGGCACTGGCACTGGACGAGACCGGTGCCCTGGCCGGAATGATCTGCTGGCACGTCCTATCGGAACGAGGGATTGGTTTTTTCGGGCCCTATGTTTTTTGTCAGGATGACCGGGCTGCCGCGCTTTTAACCGAGTATCTAATCCAAAGGGTTGCCCGCACAAAGGCCATGGGTCTGTTCAGTGAACTGGCCACCCCGGAATTGGCCACAAGGGAATTTGAGTCCCTGGGTCATCTTTCTTATAGGACCGCCAGCCGAACTTCCCGGGAGGAGGTCTGGTATCGTCATCTGGGGGAAGATATGGGCGCCTCGGTCTGGGCCCATCCTTCCATGGTAAAATTTCTTGAGACAGCCTATGGCCGCCTGGTGCTCATGCGGAACATACAGGTAACCGAGGGTCTGGGGGAAACCCTGCCCAGGCGATCGGTGTTTTCAACCCGGCTGAGGCCGGAACGGGGAGAGGCAACCCTCTTGCCCATGGTAACAGGCGCTGATGCCAAAGATTGCGTGGCCCGCCATGTGGAGACCCTGTGCCAAGAAAATTTTCCCAATATTTTTTTTAAACTGGATCTTGCCTTTGGCTGGCAGGCGGCCCTGGGCGGAGCGCTCATGGAAAATGGGTTTAAACCAAGGCTTTTGCTCCCCCACGGCGGCAAATCCGATCTGGTGGTGTTTCAGCATGACACTGCTTGATTTTAACCGCCTGGTCCCTGCCCATATTCAGGCCTTTGAGGCCTATGCACCCAGCAGGCCGGACACAGAACTCATGCGTCTTTATGGGGTGAACCACCTCCACCGCCTCAACAATAACGAGAATGCCCTTGGGCCGCCGCCCGAGGTGTTTCAGATTGTGGAAGCATTCCCCCCTCGTGCCGTGCCGGTCTATCCCAACGGGGATTGTTTTGACCTGCGCCGGGTTCTGGCGGAAAAATTCAAAAAGAATCCGGCGCAATTTTTAGTGGGAAACGGCTCCTGCGAGGTCATCGCCTCGGTGATCAAGGCCTTTTGCGAAGAGGGTGACAATATTATTACGGCGGACAAAACCTTTGCCGTGTATGAATGGGTGGCCGAATTTTCCGGGTTTGAGGCAAAACTTGTTCCCCTGAAAGAGCATACATTTGACCCGGATGCCATGCTATCTGCTATGGACGGCCGCACCAAGATTTTATTTGTGTGCAATCCCAATAATCCCACGGGCACCTATTGGGACACCCCCACCATGATTGATTTTCTGGACAGGGTGGACAACAGGTCACTGGTGGTCATTGACGAAGCCTATTGCGAATATGTGGAAAAAGAAAATTTTCCCGACGGCCTGGCCCTCATGGAACGCTATCCAAACCTCATTGTGTTCCGCACCTTTTCCAAGATGTACGCCCTGGCCTCCCTGCGCATCGGGTACCTATGCGGAACTTCGGAAGTTGTGGACATTGTGCGGCGCACCCATGTGGTCTATTCCGTAAACACTATGGCCCAGCGCTCAGCCGCCGCTGCCTTGTCCAATGACGGGGCCTTTATCAAGGATACCCGCAAAATGGTGACCGAGGCAAAGCTGCTGGTCTGCACAATGCTGGATGAACTGGGCCTTACCTACCTGTGCAACCAAGGCAACTATCTCATGGTACACCTTCCGTTTTCCGATACCCTTATGTACAGGAAACTTATGACAAAGGGGATCATGATCCGCACCATGACCGGATTCCGTTTCCCCAATTGGATCCGCATCAGCCTGGTCCAGCTGCCAGTGATGGCAGAATTCTGCCGGGCCTTTAAACAAATATTTCAGGAGGAGTGATGTCAAAAGAATTTTTAAACCGGGCCCTGCCCGTTTTCACAGAACAAGGATTCAAGACCTTGGAGAATCAGCTCGTTTCCTTTGCCGGCCTAGGAGGTGTGGGGGGCGGTGCGTTTCTGGCACTGGTCCGCTGCGGTGTTACCCGGTTCCGCCTGGCTGAGAACGGCGAGTTTGATCCGCCGGACATGAACCGCCAGGCCGCCGCCTTTGGCACCACCATGGACCGGCCCAAGCTGGATGTCTATGTGGAACTGGCCCGGTCCATCAACCCCGATGTGGAACTGACCCTTTTTCCCGAGGGCATCAACCCGGACAATATTGAAGCATTTCTGGAGGGTGCAGACGTTCACGTGGGTGTCATTGACATGGAAAAAGGGGCCGAGGTAAAGGCCATGACCCCTGCCCTTCTGGAACGCTTTAATATTCCCATGTTCACCTGCGCGGCCATCGGGTTCGGCGCCCTGCTGGTGGCCCATGAACCCTCGGGTATGATGCCCGCGGATTTTTGGAAAAAAGTGGCTGAAAAATCAGACACCAACGGCTTATTACCATCGTTTCTGAGCAATTATTTCAACCGGCCGGTCATGGACCGGATGGTCCGGGGTAAAGCTTCGGGGATTCAGTCCACCACGGCCATGGGCGGACTTGCCTCCAATACCCTGCTGGCTACCGAAGTGATCACCTATATGCTGAGGGAGACAGGCCTTGTCAGCCGCAAACCCGTATTCGCCCCCAGATTCACGACAGTGGATTTTATGGACCAGACCCTGGTCATCGGCGATGTGAGTTCTATGTGAATGATAAAAAAACCTTAAATATGGGAGAGGGCAGCGTCTTTGTCAGGTTCTATACACTTGAGTTTTCGAAAAATGGCTATAGACATTCTAAACGCAATATGAGATGATTAAGTGGCGTACTATAATCAAATCTTTTCTTGTGAGTTAAGTATGACCATGAAAATTCCATGCGCCAAACGTCTCCCGTTCATTGTCACCGGTTTGTCATTTCTACAGCCAGCTCTTACAAATATTCAATTTAGTAATCTGACTTTAATAGCGACGGCATTGGTACTCGGAGCTAAGTTCAATCTTACTGAAATAAGCCGTATGTGGTTGAAGGAAAAGAGTGTAAGTACCCTTTCATATTTGTTATCAGATGCTAAATTTTATATCCCTGAAATGGAAATTCTTTATGTAGCCCAGCTTCAAAAAATGTATAAGTTGACTGGTGGATACTATTGTATAGACGATACAATGAAGCATCATACTAATTTTTGCAAATGGATTCATGGAGTCTTTGTATTATTTGACCATGCCGCTAAAACTAACCTTAAGGCCACCTGTATTGTTTTTTTATATTACAGTGACGGTGGTTTTATTAAATTTCCAATAACTTATCGAATTTACCATAAAGATACAGACTGCATGTCCTGGCAACGTGGAAAACCTAAAGAATGCAAAGCAAAATATGATCTTGCCCTGGAAATGCTTGAATGGGCTCTAAAAATGGAGTTACCCAAATGTATTGTATTAACAGATTCATGGTTCGGTATAGAACCATTTATTACCGGACTTAAAAAACTTTGTCTCAGTTATGTTATTGAAGTGAAACGTAGTTACAAAATCAAAGTCCCCTGCAAGAAGACCAAGCTTACTCCATCTGGAAGAAAGGCAAAAAATCAAACTGAGTTAATAAGCTTGCCAGAATATTTTAGAGACATTACGTCTGTTATCGCATGTGGGTTTGATGCAGATGATAAATCCGGGAAAAAAGTAAAAGTCCTTTACCATACGAAAACTGATACAGTTCGTTTAAATTCGATTTCGGGCAAACATCGCCTTATTGAGAGCAAAGATCCTGCCAAGAAAACCACGAAATATCTTCTTACCAATGAACCAATGAACTTACCTGGGAAGCCACCAAGATTATCTTTACTTACAGCAACAGATGGGTTATTGAAGAATTTTTCAGGAATGCCAAACAGCTTACCGATATGGAGGGAGCCACTATCAGGAGTAAACAAGGCGTAGCAATAGCGTTATGCCTGGTGTCCTGGATTGACTCCCTCCTACATTTTGAAAATTACAAGCAAGGCACTGCTGGGAAATTGTCAAAAGAATCATTAACGATTCCCTCAATAGTCCGTCAAGCACAATACGAAAATCTGAAGGCAATATTAGGTAAAATTCAGCAGGATAAGAATTTTATTCCAACGTGGTTAGCCGTTGAAGAAAAAAATATTATAAGAAAAAGGAAGAAAAACAATCAATTAGTCACTCTTGATCGGCATCAAGACGAAAAAATACTATTGTGTGCATGACAAATAAAATATCATTTGTATTTGTCAATATTTTTTTTTCGAAAACTCAAGTATACAGTGGTCATCTGTTTCTTTTCAAGGGGAAGGTTTCAATTCATGTACTCTGAACTATAGTTATATTCTTGTAATACAAAAAAGGGAGTGAAAGGAAAAATCATAATGCCATGGATTTTCGATCCACATTCCGGCGGAGTTAAAATTCCGAAGAAGACTAAGGAAATTACTGAAAAAAGAATCTTGACTCACACCCAGAAGCATTACGCTGGCAAATTTACACGTCTTGATATACGTTTTCGCAATCAATTTTGTTATATAGATGAATTTCGCATTAAAAGCTGAAAGATTTGTTTATACAAAATGTGGTATTGTAAGAAATTTTAAAGATGAGAGCCCTACACGTTAAAGTGCTCACCATGCCAAGACAAAGGACTTATAGACGATATAGTCAGTTCTTTAAATTTACAAATTTTTGGTCCCATCAAGTACCTGTTTAATCATTTTAGCCATTTCATATTTTACAACTGGTTTCATCAGAAAACCTTTTATTCCAGAAAATTGAGCATTTTCTTTGTTAATCTTCTCACTGTACCCTGTACAAATGATGATCGGAATATCAGATCTTATAGAAATCAACTCTTTGGCAAGCTGAATACCGGTCATATCCGGCATGGTCATATCTGAAACAATCAAATCAAAGGTATCAGGATTTGCCTTAAATGTCTCAAACGCCTCAACACTGCTTGTCTGAGGAAACACCTTGTAACCCAATCTTTCCAGCATCTGTTTTTCCATGGTGATGATTGCAGATTCATCATCCACAAGCAGAATTCGTTCAGTCCCGAAAGGCAAGGCCTCTGCCATCTGAATGCCATTGTCCCAAGATGATCGCCTAACCACTGGCAGATAAATGTAGAAATCTGTTCCCTTCCCAACCTTGCTGTAAACTTGAATCGCTCCTTTCAAACTTTTTACGATACCATGGATAACCGACAGTCCCATTCCTGTCCCCTTGCCTTGTTCTTTTGTGGTAAAAAACGGGTCAAACACTTTACCTGTCAGTTCTTTATTCATTCCAATGCCGGTATCAGACACGATCAAACAGGCAAAAGCACCGGGTTCTATGTCGGGGGATACCAGATCAAGCTCTCCCAACTCTACTTCTTGAAGAGATACTTTCAACTGCCCACCATCATCTTCCATGGCGTGAAAAGCATTGGTTGTAAGATTCATTACTATCTGATGGATTTGAATCGGATCCGCCTTGATAACCCCACAGTCTGCCTGGATAACTTGTTGAATATCAATTGTTGCCGGAACAGTGGAGCGCACAAGTTTTAATGCTTCTTCAACGATAGATTGCATTTTTATCAGTTTCAATTCCATATTTTCCTGACGGGAAAATGTCAGGATCTGCTTGACCAGGTCTCGTGCCCTCAAGGCCCCTGTATATATTTCAGAAAGATTTTCCCGGGTTGGGCTGTCGTTTGGAAAGTCCTCTAATAGCATTTCCGTATACCCCACAATGGGGGAAAGGATATTGTTGAAATCGTGGGCAATACCACCGGCTAAGGTGCCAATAGTTTCCATTTTCTGTACCTGTTGAAGGCGATCTTCCATCTGTTTTTTTTCTGTAATGTCCCGGATCACACCAAGAACTTTTACCGGGGTTCCAGCGTCATCTTTCAGAGTTTCCGCCGTGGATGTAATAAACCGTTTATCCGTCCCTGTGACAGGCTGAATTTCAAACTCAATATTGTAGGGTCTGTCTTTTTCTATCAGATCTAAAAGAGCCTGGTGGACCCGTTCTCGCTCCAGTATGCAGTTTTCAACCTGGTCTGTGGTAAAGTCGTCGCTGTCAGGACTGAAACCATAGATCCGCCTTGCCTCATCAGACCCCCAAAACTGTTTAGTTACAAGATCGTATTCCCAATTACCGACCTTGCCTATCTGCTGGGCCTTTTCATACCTTTGCTGGCTTTTTCTCAAGGCATCCTCGGTCTTTATACGTTCTGTGATATCCCGAAGGAAACAGACAAATTGACCGCCTTCATTTTCACGGTATTGGATACTGATTTCAACATCAAAAACAAGTCCATTCTTTTTACGGTGTCTGGACTGAAACCGATCTTCTCTTTTTTCAATGGCAGCCTGGATTCGGGCATTAATATCATCGGCCATTTCAGCGGCTTCCAGATCCAAAATCTGCATTTTCAGCAGTTCCTCTTTGCTGTAACCACTCATCTGACAATAGGCTTCGTTAATTTCCAATAATTTACCCCGATGATCCGTAATCCAGAAACCATCCATCGCTGTTTCTATAATCGACCGATGTGCTTCCTCGCTCTTTTTTAAATTTCTGAACAGCAAATCATAGGGCTGTGTCAATCCTGAATAGATGAGCGCTTTATAGATTAAAAAAAATGAAACCATTTTCATGTAATGGCCCACCAGATTAGAGAAACCATAGGCACTGATATAGAAGGTAAATGCCAGTTCAGCAACGATTGATGTAACAATGGAAGCGATCAGTAATTTTAATATACTGTTTTCAAATTCATTTCGATGTTGATACAATCGAATAACAGCACCCGATAAGATCAAACTGATAATGTACTCACTGATTATTTTGAAAGGGGTCAGCCCGGTGCCTTCAACAAAACAGACAGGAAAATTCCCGCTAAAAATGAAGATTAAAACTATCACAAAAATGCCCAGGTAAACAAAAAGTACACTATTTGCCTTCAGCGGACGGGAAAAAAATAAGGGTGCAAAGAATAAAGACAGGCTTTCCATGTATCGGGCACCAATCCAGAGCTGGGTGGGCAGGTTGGTACCAAATTCAGGAAAAACCCCCATCCCGCTATACGCAAGGGTGTGTGTCAGGTCCATCAATGCGATAAAAAGATAGGCTATCCCGAGGAACAACAGGTAATTATTTTCTAAAAACCTGCGTGAGTTCCAGGCAACGATGAATATGCCGCAGGCAACAACAACGCTGAATATTTCTGAAAGACTGTGAAAGAGTAGATAGTTGTATCGGCTTGAAAAATACAATCCGACAAGCAGGAATATACCGGATAAAATTTTTACCCACTTACGATCACTGATGTAGCCTGTTCTCATTATCCTTCCTTAAAGAGGTTACCTTGTCGTTGCATAAAAAAAGTAGAAATTATGGTGAGCCTTTATAAAAGCGAGCTGAGGCATCTGAAAATTTACAGGGTATATTGTCTTCAAATAATCGCCCTAAAAAAATGTCAAACCGGTTTAAATATAGACTTAAAAACCTTTTTACTATTTCAAAATTACTAAAGTTGTGAGCTACCATCCTGAAAATAAGAAAAAAATTTGCGGTCTTCGATTAACATGTGTTGACTGACCACCTGAATGGCAAGATAATCGAAAACTTCTGTTATCTCCAACTGCCCTTCCTTGTGGCGTTTAGCCATTGCCAAAGCTGTATCAGTCAGTGTCTGATGTATATGCCGGTGTTCCTCAACATTTGGATATGCGGATTGCTCAATAATTTGTTCCTCAGCTTTAAAGTGGTCTGAAACATCACAAATCAGTTCTTCGATATACTGCTGACAAATGGCTGTTTCCTGTCGGTCGATCATAGCTGTGAGCAATTTGTTTGATCGGTCAAATAAATTTCGGTGCTGTTCATCGATCTGTTTGTTCCCACATTCATAGGCTTTATTCCACTCAAGGCGGATAAAGCCTGTATGAAGAGCCTTTTCTTGCGTGTCACTCTCTGTGAGGGTGTCAACCAGCACTATACGGTTTCGACCTGTTGATTTTGCCCTATAAAGGGCTTCGTCTGATTGGTTCAACCGATAATCAAGCGAGTGCTCGTTTTTTGAAAAGGCGACCCCACCAATACTTATAGTTAATCTCACCACCCCTTTATCCGTTGTCAGGATATGATTTTCCACAGATCGCCGCAAACGTTCAGCGATCTGGTGACCTATAACTGCGTCTGTTTTGATCAGCAGTATACTGAATTCCTCGCCTCCGATCCGTCCAAAGATATCAAATGATCTTAGCTTGGAACTGCAAATTGCCGTTATCTGTCGGAGTGCCTCATCGCCGATGCTGTGGCCATAGGTATCATTAATATTTTTGAAATAATCAATATCCATCATCAAAAGAACCATGGGCTCATTATAGCGCCCGCCACGTAAAATTTCTCTTTCTGCGAGATCATAAAACCGTCGACGGTTACTGATTCCGGTTAACATATCTTCCGTGGCCTGCCGGACAAGTTCTTTTTCCAAAAGCTTTCTGTCTGTAATGTCCTGGATCTGAGAAATGAAAAACAAAGGAGAAGCCTTTTCATCCTTTACAAGAGATACACTGAGTAGACTATATATGGTGTTGCCGCCCTTATGAAAATATCGTTTTTCCATTTGGTAGGTTTCCAGCTCACCGGACAGTATTTTGTTTACATATTGCAGATCTTGCTCAAGATCGTCAGGGTGAGTTATATCCTGGAACGTCAACTCCATCAGTTCCTCTTCGTTGTAGCCGATCAGATCGCATAAAGCCTTGTTAACCATAAGCCAGTTGCCATCCGGAGCCACAAGAGCCATTCCTATGGAAGCAAACTGAAAGGCACTGAAAAAAAGTTTATCGCTCTTAAGCAGATCTTTGAAATTATCAGATTTCATAAATCCTCATGTGGTATAAATAGATTTCTCCAAATACTGGCCATCACAACCCATGGATATTCGTTGAGAATCACGTTGTTAATAATCTTTTATTGTTCGATTAATATGAGAATAACATATTTTAGTGTTCAAACCATTTAAATTCTTAAAATATTTGAATGGAGGACGATCTAAATCCGGTAGATTGTCTTTTTCTGATCTTTTCTATTTAGCCAATTGGAGTGAACCCCTCTTTTTAATATTTTAATGATAGTCTCTATCTTGAGAGTCTAAAGTTTTTACCGCTAAATTACCATAGATAGTTTGGTATCTTTGGGCTTTTTGATCTTTGACATAATTATTCGATAAATCGCGGTATGCTTGAAAGAGCAGAAATTATGGAAGAACTCTTCCTGGATTACAAACTTCACTGTTTCCTCAGATGGAATCATCGAAGTAATCGTTCTCAGCCAGCCGTTATATTGTTTCCAGATTGTTACGTGAAAGTTTAAGGATAATATTTGTAATATACCTGAGGCGATGCAACCAAAATTAACAAATCCTTCAATGGCGTTCATCGTTTCCGTGATTAATTTTTTTTCACGTAGACTATTGCAGGCAGATAGATCGCATTGGTTTTCATTTTTAATGTTTGGCCAGGCGCTTGTCCAAAAATGACAAAAGAAGGCCCCAATGACGTGTTTTACAACCTTGAAATTAATTTCAATTTTAAAGCGGTAGCTGTAGGCTGTAATAATATCCGTAGGCGATAACGTCAAATCAGAACACATGAGAATAAAAGTTGCACTGCCGTCGATAACAAGAACAAAGCGAACCTTATCTTTTATCGGTCTCCACAGTAGATCACAGCAAAGAAAAAATATCGTCCTATTATTGCCATAAACTTCAATAGTGGCTTTTTGGAATGAACCCAGTCTTTTCTCAAAAAGATCTTTTAATTTGAGTTTGACTCCATATTTCCTCGGAGCTCCGGGCCGACCTGTTTTGGGTGGAGGGTAATCATATGTGCCAATCGCTGACCAGTTGTTTTTGTTGCCTCTTTGAGAATCAAAAATACAGGGGGAGCATTACCTGTTTCTCACGAATTGTCTACAATGAGACGAAGTTTAGGTAGTTGTTTATGAATGCGACCCTGTTCAATCTGTCTTGTTCTGTTTTCCATAATTCGATCGAAGGTTTTATTGTATTTTGCACATCGTAGCTTCAAAATATTATTTGCATTTGTTGGATACCACCAAGCACCTGAACGTTTGAGGCGGACATTGGAGATAAACTTATTTGAACTTTCTATACCACCACTGCCAATGTGGTAACCTCCACGCTTCAATGAGCCATAATTGATCATCTCTATACGCTCGGTGAGGTATCGAACGGTTTTTTTAATTTGATCTTTGGCTGCATCTGATTTTGGTTTCATTCGTTTGATTCCGGAAATAATTCGATCTGCCTTGTTCAGGAAAAGACGAGTAAGCGTGGCCTCTACCCACTCCCGTGCTTTCTGGTTGCTTTTACCGTATTGAGCATTGGCCAAGTCATTTAAGTATTCGCTGCAATGATAATAATCCAATACTTTTTTAGCATCAGGATAAATTTCCTTTGCTCGATTCCAAATCCAAGGTGCACCGTCTCCAATAAAACATATGCGGACTTTGTCTTCAGGAATCAACCCGGCCTGCTTGATTTCTAAAAGATCGTTCGCAAGTTCTTTATCACTTTTAATTTGATGCCAACTGATTAAATGGACCATATCTTTATTATCAAGCAGATATATGCGAAAACCTTTAACTTCTTTCCATTCGCCCTTACCTCTTTTTCCCTTTCTTGGACTTGGTTCACGACGGGTTGGTGCATGGGCACCGTCTATACCGATCATTAAAACAGGACGACGAAATCTACCTTCTGAAAGTACGTCAATTTTATGCTGAATCTCGACTTTATCAGGGCAAATATCCAGCAAATGTATATCATCGGCAATTTCATTGACAACATCGTGGGCATGGTGGTTACTCACTTTAATACCCGCACATCGTTCAAGGGCTTCAACGGATGTTTCATAAGGCATTTCGGCTGCTAACCACGCCTCTAATTCTTGGATATCTGACTGTATTTTCCTATTAGAAAGCCCCAATACATTATCCAAGGGATAAAATCCAAAGCCGCAGGGCTTACAGTAAAAATAAGGCCGATATAAAGTCACCGGTCCAACAAGCGTATCAATGTCACGTTTGACTTTTTCGGACTTAGCTTTAGTTTGCTGATGGCACTTCGGACATTGACAATATTGTTGCTCAAGCAGATGTCCATATTTTTTCTCGATGATTGCTAAAGCCGCTTGCCCCATTATTTCTGAACGGTTTGTAAAAAGGCTTTTCGATATATCTGTTATGGATTCCATTGAGTCATCCTTTTCGATCTGATCCAAACGATTACTGACGAATGATAAAAAGTTTAATTTCCAGCTTTCTGAATCTATAGGTGTGGCTTGAATTTCTGCTAACATGGGATTTCCTCCCTTTAAAAAATCAAGGTCTATTACCCATGGTACAATATTACAGATCGCAGTTGTTGTCTAATCGATCTACTCTTCGTGAAGAAGCTTTATCAGCAGTTATTGCCAATATTTATAAAATTTCCTCCTATTTTCATAGATTTCTGGGGAGAAACAGGTAATGCTCCCAATACAGGGCCAACAGCAAAATATGCATCAAGAACGACAATGCATTTTGAATCGAGCCCTTTCACTAAACTTACTGCCAAGGATGCCATCAGGGTGGTAACGCTGACTTTACTTTTCCCGTTAACTGATGGTACAGGTTTTCCCTGAAGTTCCCGGAGCTGTTCTGCCCCTTCATGAAGTTCAGCACAAAGAGGGATGCAAAAGATCTTTTTTTTACCCAGCCAGCAAGAATACCCAGTGCCCCAAAATGATGCCCGTAGATATATGGTGATTTACCGGAATTGTCAGACTCTTGATGAAGTCTTTTTACTCCGGGCATTTTCTTGGCTTCTTTTGAAATCTTAATGCCATCACCGGCAATAAGATAACGTCCATTGATGGTAATAACCGGGCACCTTGTCAGTACAATTTGCCACCATTTTTGCTGAATGCACTTCAGATTCCATGAAGATGCCCTGAAGAACAGCAAAAGGGATGTGTATTTGTCAGGATCTAAATTTAACCATCTTATAACTGACGAGACACCATGGTGATCAAGCCTGACAATAAAACCCATGACAGTGATTACGAACCAGTTAAATGAGGAGGTTCGACTGAAACAATCTCTAAATTGCAACAAAATTATGCTGAGTTCTTTTATCATCACATCCTCCAGTGAAATCAAAAAACATTTCGGTTTAAACTTGCCAAAGCACTATTTTACTCTTTTAAACTGAATGTATTTGGGGCTGTTCTGATAAATTTTTGGCCAGCATTTATTTTTTTTATTAAAATGGAAACGATAGAATCGCGTACAAGTTGAACTCCGTAATCCCTCTCTGCTATCTCAATAATATTTGAAATATGCAGTGGTCGCCCAGCGATTCGAAGTACGTTTTCAACGACACTTGCATTTGACGTACGTATAATGGGTTTTGGCTTGGAACTCTTGAGAAAGCGGTCGATGGTTTTGAGTTTGGTCTCTGTAAGTTCTTTCTGGTATTGCAGATAACGTGTGAAATTATCCATGATAAATCCTCCTTGGTTATGGTCTAACCAAGAGTATATATCACAATAAAAGGTACGTCAATGATAATATTATCGTACATTATTAATTTTTGAAATACATAGCTATATCCTAACAAATCGGTCAATTTGTTCTTATAGTAGACATAGATTTACGTACATCTTATTGATAAATTAAAACTGGAGAACTTTAGACTCTCAAGGTCTCTATCTATTTAGAAATGACTATTTAAGAAGTAATCGTATCGTTCTGCATATCGTTCAAAATATGGATATCTTGCTGGATAACAAGCTGAGGTTAAAGATATCCAGCTTGGATAATTCCTTAATTTCTTTTGAAGCACTACCGTTTATAAATGGTATAAGTCCGGGGCCGGACACGGCACCCAAAAGCGATAACTTGTATTCATAGTCTGGGTTTTAGGAAAGTTCTGGGCAACCCCACATATTGTATGTGACGTTTTTTCAACTTAATTTCCAAACACAAGATATGTGTATGCCATAATTTTTAATTCCGCAGGTATAAGAATCAACTCTTCAAATATAATGAATGGATGCCCGAAAAACGGGTCAGGGGCTGTAAAAAAATTTGTTGGAAGCTTTTTGTCATGGAGTTTCACCCGGCATTCTCTATCCTGCAGATCTGTTCAGCACAATTTTTTATAATGTCTGTCAATCGTGTATGGGACAGCTCGGAATATGATTCATAGGAGATGGGGTTTATATCCCCCAGCATTTCCATTAACTGGTTCTCAAACATGAATGCGGTTTCCATCAATTCCTTATGGCTGTAATCTTCAATTCCTTTTTCACGGTTGCCGGAAATATTAAGTGATACCACCTGCGCTGCTGTCATTTCGTGCAGTATTTCAGGGGGTAACGCATTCTTTATGCCCAAAGGGGTGAATCCTTGTTCCAATAGATTTTTTAAAGATAAAAATATGGGTTCAGGAAATTCATTCCAGTAAAACCATTCCCATTTTTCACACTTGTCCGGTTCTTTTATCCGGGGGGTTCCATGTTCATAATCACAGACAACAAACAAGGTCACATAGTGTTTGTTGTTTTGGTAAAAAATATCATTGGTAATTGTTACAAACCGGGAATTTTTAACAGACAGACCCGTTTCTTCAAAAACTTCCCTTTGGGCACACCCTTCAATAGATTCATTGAACTCCAGGTGCCCACCGGGAAACGCCCATGAGCCAGAACCGTGAGCACCTTTGCGTTTTCCCAGCAATACTTTCCCATGTTTAATGACAATGGCTGCCACCCCGACTGCGGGTCTTTTTCCCATCTATATCTCCATTTTATGCCAGACTATCATCTGATTGGGTCCAGTATTTTTTAATTTATACAACGCTGCATCGGCACCCAAAAGTTTCTCAAAAGAGATAACCTCATTTTTTGCATACACGGTTACCCCGATACTCATGCTCAAATACCAACTCATGGGCCACTGGGACAAGATCCATGCACCGGTAACGTTTAAGGTTCACCCCCCCCCATCGGACGATAAACACCTAGGGCGAATCAAATGAGGTCACGGGCGTCAGGGGTTTTTCCGGATAAATCTGATCTGAATTGGGGGGCATGGAATTATAGACCCAGTCGATATTGATCTGGCCCATCTTTATGCCATATATGGATTTATACCCTGCAAATTTTCCCCGGACAAGAACAGATTCAAGGGTGGTCTTTAAACAAAATACGGATAGATCCATGTTTGCTGTGATCTCATGGCGGTGGGCGCCCAGAGCGTTGGCATAAAAAACAATGCGCTGGGAATCAAGGGTCATGCATTGGACAAAGGGGATTAAACAGGGAAATCCATCGGTTGCCATAAAGGATAGAAACTTCATGGTAAAAGGGCTTGAGAATAATTTTTCCCCATAGGGCTTGAGGACGGGGCATTCCGGTCTGTTCGTTGGTCGCCGGTTTTTTGTTTTCCAGGGGGTTGCACCCGCCCTTGCCATCAGGGTCATCAGGGTGAAACGGATCAGATTAACAAGGGGCAGCCCATTGGCAGGGGTGGTTTCAACCAGATCGAAATAATGGACCCTGTGGATGGGAAAATAGGAATTATACCGCTGCAGGGGTTTTTCCTTGTAAATTTCCAGTTCAGGTCCCTGGGACTGCTGTTCCCTCCACAAAATTTTTCCCGTCCATATTTTTTTTGATTGGGCCGACAGAATAAAAAATGACACCTTTGGATTTTTCTGCATAAAATACTTGCTGTTTCCCCGGATAAACTGCCCCAGGGTCATGGTGGTGTCGTTTAAGGCCATCAAAGAATTAATAAAGGTAATATGGGGAAGACCTTCCAGGTTTTGGGTGGCAATGATGCCAATCTTTTCCAGGGGGGCTGTCTTTTCAACGTCAAAGGTATTAAATTTGGTTTTTATTTTCATCTGCTCTCCCATAATGCAGTTAGAAATTTTTGGTGTGGCCGGGCCTTTGCCAGAGCGAATCTTTGCTATAGCGAACCTTAGTTAGGTCGCACAGAACCGCTCCAGAAAACGATCCCCTCCCCCACACCGGTTTTTACCGCCTCAAGGGACAAGGCTTCCATTTTTTTCCTTTCCACGAGCAAGGTGGACCCATAGGCCCACTGCCTACCCAGCCGGGTATACTTTTCTTTTCCCAGGTTATTAAAGGCACACAGCTCCCACCGGGACACCCGTCCGTCCAAGTTGTTCACAATAAACTCACCAATGGCCCCTATGATTTCTTCCCGGTCGGTTGCACCGGGAATGATGGGGGTTCGGATCCAGAGATCGGTTTTTAAAGCCCCAAGTAATCCTGGTAATTGTTTCAAATTTTCAAGGATGCGTTCATTGGAGACGCCCGTAAATTTCTCATGGCGCCGGGCATCTATCTCCTTGATATCAAAGAGGAGCAGATCCGTGACGGGTACAAGCGTTTCCAGGCAGTCAAAGGAGCACATCCCGCAGGTATCCAGGGCCGTATGAATCCCGCGCGCCTTTAGTCCCTTTAAAACCCCATGGGTGAAAGTGCGCTGCAGGGTCGCTTCTCCCCCGGAAAGGGTGACGCCCCCCTTTGATTTTAGAAAATAGGCCTGGTCCTTGGCAAGCTCATTCACCAGATCCTTTGCCCGCCATGTTTCCCCGAGAAGCACCATGGAAAGCGTGGGGCATTCCTGGGCACACGCCCCGCACCCGTTGCAGCGTTCCCTGTCAATGACAATTGCCTTGGATTTGGCGGAAAGCGCCCCCAGAGGACAAGTGTCCACACAGGTATTGCATCCGATACACCCCACTCCATTCCATACCAGCTGGGGCAATGGGGAAATGCTTTCCGGGTTATGACACCACCTGCATTTCAAGGGACATCCCTTGAGAAAAACCGTTGTCCTCAAGCCCGGCCCGTCTTCCGTGGACATCCGCTGAATTTCAAGGATAATCCCCCGGGGATCCGTCCCCTTGGGGTCAGGCCCCTTGGGATCAGTCCCCTTGGGATCACCCCCCGGGGTCATCATTGCACGCCCCCGGGACCTGCCTTAAAAATTGCCATGGCTGATCCGTTTGATGACTTCATCCTGGAGCTCCTTTCCAATACTGGTGAAATAGGCATTATAACCGGTGATTCTGACCAGAAGATGCCGGTGATCTTTCGGATTTTTCTGGGCGTCCACGAGCACCGCCGGATCCAGCATATTGATTTGCAGGGCGGTTCCCCCGTTCTCGTTGTACCCCTTTAAAAAAGACTTGAACTTGTCTTTGTGGGTGGGGTCCTTTAGGATGGAGGGATTAAAGGTGATGGTGTGGCTGGCCCCGTTGGGAAGGTCATTGATAAATTCCTTAAAATCCCCGGTTGTTTCCCTGGTTTTCCCCCCCAACACCTTGCCCACAGAATTTGAGTTGGCAGTCGGCCCTTTGATATCCGCCCCGTTTGAGGGACAAATGGCATTGGAAAGAAATTGCCCCCGTTGTCTGCCGTCGGCTGCCCAATAATTCCAGCTGAGCATGCCCGGCCGGAACTGCCGAAGGGTGGAAATAGTTTTATGTTTCCAGGTTTCATCACAAAAGATTGTCATCACCTGCCGTGCCAACGCGTCTGCCGGGTCGTCATCCCGGCCGTATTTGGGCGCCCGGTTTTTGGCCTTTGCCTGGAGAATTTCGTGCCCCTCCCAATTGTCCTTCAGGGCCCGGGTCAACTCGGCCAGGGAACAGGCCTTTTCGTCAAACACCAAGTACTGTATGGCCAAAAGGGAATCCACTGTTGTGGCATAGGTCACCGCCTCCAGGGTGGTAAAGCTGATCTCGGCCCCGCCTTGGGTGACATCCTTACCCTTTTCCAGGCACCCTTTCACCAGGCAAGACAGATAGGGCGTTGCAAAATAATCATTTCGCAAGGATTCGGACAATTCGTAAAGATCTGCGCACTTTTTAACGATAAAGGCGGTCTGCTCCTTAAAGGCGTCCAGAAAATCTTCAAAGGAGTGAAAGGTGTTGGGATCCCCTGTGACAGGCCCGTCCTGCCCTATTTTTTCCGATTTTCCGGTCATGGGGTCCACATGGGGATTCAGATCTTTCCCCCGGGTCAGGGCCAGTTCAACCGCCTTTAACAGATTGAGGTTATTGTCCACGGTGCCGGACCGGTCATTGCCCACCATGGTATTTTCCAGGCATCCCACCGGGGCATAGTCGTGGACATTGGTATCATTGATAAGATCGCCTATACCCCCTTTTTGGCCCTGGCCCACCATCCCGGCCATGGACCGCTCATCAAAATTCAGCAGAAACGGCGCCCCGTCTGCCCTGCTGATCATTTCAACGCAAAAATCGTAGAGTTTTTCCGGGGTATTTCGATGAAGCCTCACATTGGGCTTGGGCTCCAGAATGGGAGACAGCTCATCAATCACCTCGAGAATCATATAGGTCAGCTCATTGGTCAAATCCTGCCCCCCGGGCCCCATGCCCGAAAGGGTAACCAGCTGGCCGTAACCGGCGGTTATTCCCTGGTTTCCGACTCGGATGGTGGCATCATAGGCGGTATTGCAATGGATCCAGAAACATTTCAAAATTTCCTTGGCAAATTCCCGGTCCATGCCAGAAGCCTTTGAGCGCTCCCAATAGGGCAGCAGATATTGGTCTATTCTTCCCAAAGAGACCCCGGGGCCGGGATAATTCTCATCGCTCATGACCAGCATGTGGTTGATCCACAGCGCCTGAACCGCCTCCCAGAAATCTTGAGCCGGTTCCCAGGGCACACGAGCAAGGATTTGTGCCATCCGGCCCAGCTCTTTTTGCCGGACCGGGTCTGTTTCTTTCTCCATTAACGACCGGCACAAGAGGCTGTATTTAACGGCCAGTTCCCCTGCCATTTTGCTGGCGGTCATCATGGCCCGGAGCTGGGATCCTTTGGGGCCCGATTGTTCGGTTTGGTCTAAAGAATCAAACCGGGCGGATATTTCACTGGCAACTCCCTTCCAGCCTATTTTCAAGACCCTTTCATGGCCGGGGATGAGATGACCGCTGGTGGCGCCGGCATTTCCATACCCATGGTCATGGAACCTTTTCACCTTTGCCCTCACCCCGTTTTTACCCAGGATTTTCCCGTTATAGGCAGCCTGTTCCTTCTCATCCAGGCACATGGAAGTGAGGATATTAAACCGCCCACCGGCAATGAGGTCTCCTGGCAAAATTTCCTGGGGCAGGTGATTTACCATCACCTCTCGCACAAAAAAAGCCCGGCGCTCGGCAATGCTTTTGTCCCAGAAATCCGGTTCAATGGGGACGGTCCTTGCCGCCTGGGCGTACCCTCCCCGCATGACGTCAAACATCAGATAGGTTTCAGGAACAATGTAATAGGTAAATTCATGGTACTGCAGATCCCAGGGGGTTCCCGTGGACCAGACCGTGTATTCGTTATTCCATTCGCGTTTATTTCCCAGAAAATAATAATCCCGAAGCCATTGGATCCGGTCGGAATCTTTTTGTTTGTCCCTAGGGTCCATCGTCTGATTCATGGATGCCTCCCTCTTATGTTTTTAAAATTGATCTGAGGTGTCGTTCGCCATGTGCGAGTAACTCTTTTGTATAGTCCCTGGCCTTTTCAACGGATTGATCGTGAATGGCCCCGACAATTTTTCCATGGTGTTCAAGGACCCAGGGGATCACCGATCTATCTGCAAAAAATTTTTCCGTCAGGCTGATATAAAATTGCTTAAGAGAATTAAGCAGCAGGGGATAGACCAGATTATCCGATGCAATGGAGAGGAGATGATGGAACTCAAAGTCAAGGGCTGCAATCCCCTTTAAATCGTCAGGATCCGCTTGTCCTTCCCTGTCAACGATCTCCTGGAGCTGTGCCACCTGGCTTTGGGACCTGTTCGCTGCAGCAAGACCGACAGTTTCAACCTCCATCAGCAGTCGCATGTCCAACATGCTGGCAAGCAGTCGTTCAGACACCTGGCCGTCGCTATACTCAAACAAAGCGGTGAGCATAAAAAGAGAACCTTCCTTCCGGTAATCATTTATGACCGACCCCTTCCGGGGGGTCATGGTGACAAGGCCCTTTGAAACCAGGTTGACCAGCCCCTCATGGACCACAGGCCGGCTCACCCCCAGCATCTTGGCAAGCTGCCTTTCCGGGGGCAGGCGTTCTCCTATTTTAAAATAGCCGGAGAATATCAGCCGCTCAAATTTCTGGATGAATATATCCCGCAAACTGTCTGACTGAATCGGTTCGATCATTTGACCTTCCCTGCGCCGCTCGTTGTCTGTTTTTTAGGCTGGTGGTATTACCACAGTCTAACAAATAATCAGAAAAGTCAAGGCGACCATGACATCCCCAATCCACCATCAGAAATACTGAATTTTCCTTTGTAGAACTTTTCTCTCGATATCCTAAAACAAAGGCACAAGATCTTAAATAACCAAATCAAGGCCGCATCCAGGCAATGCCGAACTGCACATATATTGCCGGACCGTCGGGTCCAAAGGCAATGTCCACACCCATGTGCAATCCGTATTTGCGCGCCAATTCATAACGGAATCCCGTACCGCCGGTTACCACGGTTTGAGAATTATCAAAGCGCTTAAAATCATTCCAAGCATTTCCGATACTGGCAAAACCAACCAGACTGAAGCGTTTCCATAATTGCCACCGCAATTCTGTCTCGACCTGAGCCACTTGTTGTCCCTGGAATCATAGGTGAAGGATGGGATCAACCCTCCCACACGGGACTCTCTCTGGAAATCCGGTAACCCGGGTGTTGCAGCCGGGGCATCAAAGCTCACCTGGGTGGTGGCCAGGGAATAGCCGAGCCCCGCCCAACTTTTTGAAGTACCCATGCGATACTTTGCCTGTACCAAACCGCCCTGGGGTTCAATATTGTAAGAAAGCGGGTTATTTTTCAACAAACCGTCCTGACCGACCCCATAGAAATCCAAATTCACAGAAGCATGGACAGCCCCAACAAGGGTAATCAACCGGTCATCAAGCCAATAGCGTAAGTCACCAGCGACCAAACCCTTTGTTCCATTTTCCGTACCCATCCCACCGAGCACAGTGATGTTCGGACGTCCAGACCCCGCCCCGGACTCGGTGGTGGGTTTGTCGATAAACACAAGTGCCCCGGCAGCGCCATAGCCGACAGCAGGTTCAGTAATCGGCATTACCACGGGAACAAAACCATAGGTCTGATCAATGTATTCGCTTAGATCCAACCAACCGTCATCGGATGAAACAAACTTGGACAAGGCCTTTGAGGATGCAGCAGCCGATCCCATATTGATTCCCATTGTGCACACAACCACCACAGCAATTAGAACTATTTTCAAACCGGGTTTCAAAACAGGTCGACTGAAAATTTCACACCCCATGGTCTCATTCAATAACCACAACCACATATTGGTTTTGGTAGGGCTGATAATAGGTCCCCCCACATTGTTGAAGCGTTACACCTTCAACAACAACCGTGGTGCATCCTACCGGCAGGATGGCGGGAAACTGCACCCGATTAAAATTGTCCTGATTGTTTTTTTCATCATCCTCTCCTCTTGTCTGTTAGATTTACAATTGTTAAATTACCAGCGTTCAGACAAGCTTGCGGCAAAAATTTCATTGCATTTGTTTCACCCGTTGAAGGTTTGGTCTTTATTTTTTTCATCCAGCCATGTCATAAACAGGGTATACATGATGGCAAGCACCACCGCACCGACAAAGAGGCCGATAATACCGTGCAAAATCATGCCCCCCAGGGCACCCAGCAGGATGACCAGCATGGGAAGCGTCACCCCCCGACCCATGAGCAGGGGTTTTAAAAATCCGTCACTGACACTGACAAACACCACCCAGACCAGAAAAATCACAGCCGGGGTTGTGTCATGGACAAAAAAGACGTAGGCGGCAACTGGTCCGAGAATAAGGATTATCGGCAACTGGCTCACCGCACAGACCAGCACCAGAATTGCCCAGAAGCCCGCAGCCGGAACCTTGATTGCCATCATTCCCCCCAGGGAAAGGAGTGCCTGGATAAAAGCCACCCCGACAACCCCCAGCATGACCCCCCGGATGGTACCCACCGCAAGATCGGCAATTTTAGGACCGTTGTCGCTGCTGATGCGCATGAAGATCTGTCTTGCAACCAAGGCACTCTTTTCAGCTGTTGCCAGGAATACACCGGCAATGCAAACGGAAATAAAGGTCATGAAAAACCCGGAAAGCCCCCCGCCGATGGAAGTAATCACAAACCCAATCACCTTGCCCCCCGCCATTTTAATCTGGGGTGCAAATTGCTTCACCGCCCCTTCCAGATTTGTGGAAGCCAGGTGCCATGCCTGGGACAGGGTCTCGCCCACAAAGGGCAGGTCGGCAATGCTTTTTGGGGGGGGAGGAATAACCAATGGTCTGTCCTTCATCTGTTCTGTCAGGGACTGAACCGTATCAATGGAATCCATGACAAGGAACAGGGTCGGAATTACCAACAGGACAAAAATTGCAACCAGGAAAAGGACGGCAGCCAGGGATCTTTTTCCCCCCAGCAGTTTGACAATTTTTCCAAAAAAAGGCTCAATGGCAATTGCCAGAATTATCCCCCAGATAATGGGCACTAAAAAAGGTTTTAGTAAAAAAAAGGTCCACAGGACCAAGATCCCCAGAATGGCTATTTTTATAATTGTTTCAATCCTGTTATCGGTGGGGGGGGTATCGGGACCCAACTTGTTTTCCCATATTGTCATCATCTTGATTCCTTTTTACCAGTTACACCCAGCAAAGGTTAATATTTTTTACCCAGATAAAAATACACTGCCTGGTGGTTATTTTCCGCCCGTCCATACCCAATGTAGATGGGCCCTAAAAATGTATCCAGTCCCAAAAAGATACTGCCGGCAAAAATGGCATCGCCAAAACTCATCTGGCTTTGATCCTTCCAGACATTGCCGGTCTCCAGGGTCCCGCCGAGATAGGTTGGCAAAAAATTGAAATCACTGATTTGATACAGATACATTAAACTCACCAGGCCCAGCTGATCACCGTTTAATTGATTCTCATTGTATCCGGAAAGGTTGAAAAGCCCGCCCAGTTTGAATTTGTTTTGAAGCGGTGCAGTGTCCTCCAGAGTGGAATACACTTTTGCACTGGTAATCAATGTGTGTTTTTTCCAACTCATTGCAAGTCTTCCTTCCAGGCGAACTTGATCAAAGTCATTGTCTGCCCCCAATTTTTCATCGGAGACAAGATATTCTATTAAACCCGAATATCCTTTATTGGGAAAATATAAATTATCCAGGGTGTCGGTTTGAAGGTTTGCGTAAATTTCACCTTGATCAAAATCAGACTCCGGAAAAAGAGGGGACCCCACCTTGACCTCTGCATCGCCTTTTAATCTCCTAAAACCGATGCGGGCATCTCCCCAGGTATCAAATTGCCTGCCAAGGGCAAGGTCCATACCATATTGGGTCATCCGGTATTGTGCAGCCTGGTCACCCTCATTTGTGTAAAAACCCAGATTATATTTTTGATACAATAGTCGGGGATGAATAAAATAGTGGGACTTGTAATCCAGGGGCTGATAAATTTCCGTGTAGACAAGGGGAGAACTGCCTATTTGAACCACGCTTCGCCATTCACCATTATAAGTGTTTATTGCGGTCCGTGTATAGGCAATTGCCAGATCATAAAAGTGGTCCCCATCTGGATCCCCCCCCAAGGAGATGCCGGCCTGAAGATAATTGGGTCCCCAGGATTCCGCCTTGACATTGATCACCAGGCCGGTTAGCCCCTCTTCTTGAACAATATCATAGCCAATATTCTCAAACAGTTCCAGGCCGTATAGTTTGCTGATATTGGCCTCAAGTTTTTTAACATCCAAGGGAACACCTGCTTCGATCTCCAGGTGGGAATAGAAAATCTTGTCACTGAGTTTTGATTGATTGTTGAGCCGGATAAAATCAATGACCGGGAGTTTTGGGTCTATTTTGGCAAACCTTGGGTCTTGGGAAGCCAGATAATCGGCATAGGCTGTTTTGGACACGGACAGCCGGGAAAGCGCTTGTTTGTTTTTTTCTGCCGCTGCAACTCCCTTTGGAATGGCTTCACCGGCCCGGTTAAAGGATGAAGTGGTGATATCGCCCAGTTCCGGCACAATAAACACATCCTTTGCTGTGAGGGTGGCAATCTGTTTTTCAGTATTTTTGCGTGTCATGATCCCGGTCAATTGCCCGGTAATGTCCAAAGTTGAATTGAGCTTTTCCCGCCCAACCAGAGGCGTACTGATGTCCACTGCAATCACAATATCAGCCCCCATTGCCCGAACAACGTCAATGGGCAGATTGTTACTTACCCCCCCGTCCACCAGCAGTTTACCGTCGATTTCAACCGGGGCAAAAAAAGCCGGGATGTTCATGCTGGCCCGCATGGCCATGGCCAGATCTCCTGAAGAAAGTATCACGGCATTGCCCGTGACAATATCCGTTGCCACAGCCCGAAAGGGAATTTTGAAATCATCAAAGCGGGTGATCCGGGTGGTGGGCATCACCAGGTCCTTGAGAAGAAGATCAATGTTCTGACCCTGCTGGAGTCCCGCCGGAAGTTTAATTTCAAGGTTGTCACTCAACCCGGGCCTGCTCTTTACCAGATAATTTTTGTCATCGGTTTTGCGGCGAAAAGAACGATCACTTCTGGGGACCTCATCAAGAAGGGTGGTGTCCCAATCGATGCGGGTGACGATCTCTTCAATCTCGGCCGTTGTCATCCCGGAAGCATACAGCCCGCCGATGATTGATCCCATACTGGTTCCGGCAAGATAATCAATGGGGATGCGCATTTCTTCAAGCACTTTTAGCACACCGATATGGGCAGCACCCCGGGCACCGCCACCACTTAAGACCACACCGATTCTAGGACGGTTTTTTGTTTTACTGTCAGTTGCGTGGGCACACCATACCGTGCCCACCAGCCAGACAAAAAGCATACCGGAAATGAAAAATATCCGGTTCAGTTTTTTTCGCCTGTTTTTTAAAACCGTATGCACACATATACCTTGGGGCCGTAATACGCATAATCCAGTGATCCTTTCCAGTCATCAGTCTCCACATCCGCATCCAGCTTAAAATAATCCAGGGCTGCGCCGATGCCAATGTTGTTGAATATCCAGTATTCTGTCTTTACCCCTAAATTCAGCAAACTGCCGGAAAAATCAAGGGAACTGGAGTTACCCAAATAAAAAGCCTGCACCAAGGCACCTGCGGTCCAGCGGTCGCTAAAGCGGTATTCATAGGAGAATCCAAGCATGGGCAGTGGAACATCTGCATTCACGGAAGTCGCGGCTTGCACTCCTGGGCCGGACCCTCCGACTGCAGCAGCACTAATGGCGAAATCGACCTGGTACCAGTGAAGCCCCACAATACCGGTGAACTCATATTTTTCATTATTTACAAAAGAATATCCATAGGCAATGGGGATAATTTGAAAATCGAAATCAGATGTTACATTGGCATCGACGGGATAGATATCCCCACCAATTTCTAATTTTTCGTCCAATACGCCGGAAGTATCCCGGTCGATGGCAAAATAACTGGCAAACAGCCGATGCCGCTTTGCAAACCGCCAGTATCCACCCATAAGAAACGAGGTGTTTGAATCATCGAAACCAAGATCATCTTCAAGATCGATATCTGTTCCTAACTCCAGATTTTTGCTGTCCACCCGTACGCTGGTATCAATGAAGGCAAAAAAAGCCCCTGCATCGATTCGGAACACTTCTTCGCCGGGTTTAATCCAATCCCCGGCAATACTATTGCCTGCAAAAACCAAAAATATCAATAGCGCCATGGATAGAAAAATTAATTTTGTGGGTCTCATACTTTCTCCATAAATATTTAGTGTTGTAATCATAATTATTCTTCCACCTTTTTCCAGGAGCTGTCAGGATTGAACAGCTCAATGTTCTGAGCCTCTTTTTCAGTATCCAGTCCCAGGTCTTTTTCATACATAGCCTCCAGGGCATTTATTCGGCCAGGGGAATCTCAGTTGCCAGTCCGTATTTTATGGCCGCCCGAATTTTGTTTTCGATCTGCATAT
This sequence comes from Desulfoconvexum algidum, assembly GCF_055382125.1. Classification (NCBI taxonomy): domain Bacteria; kingdom Pseudomonadati; phylum Thermodesulfobacteriota; class Desulfobacteria; order Desulfobacterales; family Desulfobacteraceae; genus Desulfoconvexum; species Desulfoconvexum algidum. The sequence continues at coordinate 5,895,350 of NZ_AP042394.1, forward strand.
AAAGAAGAACTTTCTTGGGCGACAGCACCTGGCTCAGTTTTGGAACATAGGACGACTGAAGCTCGGTTTCAAGTATTTGAATGCTGACAAGTTCAGCGGTGAGTGCCTTGGCTTTTCCGTTGGTGAATGTCTCTGCCATGTAGCTGTCAGCGTAGCTGCCGATGAGACCGCCGATTCGTTCATTGATCGCCATCAGCTCTTTCTGATAATTTTCATAGACCGGCCAGAAACCCTTTGCTTCAGACTCTGTCAGCTGCATATTGACCGCCACGAGCAGCTTCTTGTCTGCCTTGACCTTATCCAGCAGAATCTGCATGTTGTCTTCCGGCATATCCCCGGACACGGCTGGAGAAACGGATAGAATAATCATCATTGCCATAATTGCCATAATCAAACCTGCTAAATTTTTTTTCTTCATTTTTTTCTTTTCCTTTTTTAATTTTTGTGTATCACAAAGGTGCTTGGAATCCCTTTTCCCCAGGCCTCCAAGCACCTCTGGATATCGGGTTAAAACGATAATGGATTCATCACACACAGCCTCTTGCTTTTTCCACGGTCTCGATTCCCGCCGAGTCTGAAATGGTGTCGAATCGGATCTCCGGGCATTCAATCGCCATTTCCACAACCAGGAGCAGGTTGCGGTATTCTTCTGAACGAAGATGGCGTTCCAGGCTTTCCCAGTTCAACCACAAGTTTTCCATCAAGAGGGTGTTCTTTTCTTCTAAATCCGTATAAAGATGTGAGCTGAGGCATCCGGGCTGGATAAGGCTCTGCTCGGCAATAGATCTGAGAATTTCCAATGCCTCTTTGTATTTTTGCTGAGGCAACGACATTCTAGTGGTCGACCGCATAATCATGCACTCATCCCCATTCGTATAAATGTAGTTTTATCACCTATCGCGGCTGAAGTACAACCCTTCTGTTTAAAGAACGCCCAATTTCATTGCTGTTCGGTGACATCGGATTTGTGGATCCAAGCCCTTGGGTTGTCAGTCTGTCTTTTGTAATCCCTTTTCCAACCAGATACGCTTTAACGGCATTTGCCCTTCTAAGGGAAAGGCCCATGTTGTACTCGGCGTTACCAGCATTATCGGTATGACCCTGGAGGGTCACCGCCATGGCAGGATTTTTTTCAAGGATTATGACCGCCTCGTCCAGCATTGGATAGGCTTCTGATTTGATTTCTGCTTTATCAAAGTCAAAAAGGGCCGCATTGGTGAATGCCCAGCAGCCGACCGTATTGACACTGGCGCCTGTCGGGGTGTTGGGACATCGATCCTCCTCATCATACACACCATCGTTATCCGTGTCTTTTTTAACCACTGCAACGACCACTGGTGAGGCGGGTGCTTTTACAACTTTTTTTGGTTTTTCCATAAGAAATTCATTTTCAACAAAACCCGCCATACCCGCACTGGTTAAAAGGCTTTCATATCCTGAATAAAAACCGCAATCGCCTATTTTTGCAATTTGCTGTAAAACCTCTTTTCCTTCGGGTGCATCTCCAACCTGGATCGTATAAAAACAGATGGCCGGGCCATATTTATCTTTCAAGCTCTGGGCACTGGCAAGGGCAGCCGGTGCCAGGTCAAGGCCATCACTGATAATGATGACAGCATTATGGGCTCCGGAAAGTCCCCCAAAGTCAGCCTGGGCTGCGTCAAGAGCTGTTTCAAGCTTGCTCAGCCCGCCGGCTTTGGTAATATTAAATTGCTGGGCCAGATCCTGATTGGAATATGTTTTCATGCCGTACATGAGTTGAGTGTACTCCGTTGACACTTCAGGGGCATGGCCAAAGGATCTGAGCCCTGCTGTTTGGCCCATCTCCGGTATGGTTTGATTCATCCGGTCCACAAGGGCCTTGGCAATATCCAATTTGACTTCTTCTTTGATTTTATTCTTCATGGAAATAGACGCATCAAGGATGATGAGAAAATTATCAACCTTGGGCTGATACATGCCGGCATCAATTGTTGCAGCCGAGAATGACGGAATTGGAACATGCTCCTTTGCTGTGCACCCCATTAAAAAAAATAATGCCATGATTGAAATTAAACTTTTAACTACAGATTTTTTAACCATTTATTTTCCTTTAGTGTTGTTTATTTTTTTACTCGTTCTGTGGACCGTCATTGTTAAGTTTCCTTGACTGAAACAAATTCGAATCAGAGCTGTACGAGCAGATTGTCCAGATGGGGACCTGATAGGTTACAATTATACACACCTGCTGCGCAACGCCTCACCGAGCGCCGCGCTACCCCGGCAACACTCACCGGGGTCAGGGGACGGCCGACCCTGGCTTCGACCTTTGGCACCAGGTAATCAGCCCCGGGGACCGAAAGCCTATTTCCAACCTCAGGTCCGAAAGTCATTATAACGCCGGTGATCAATAGAATACCAAAAATCTTAACTATATTCATTTTGTCTCTCCTTTCTTGAGGGGAAGATCTGTCATCTTGGAAATCACAAGGGTTTCACCCCCCATAACCTTTTGCAATGACCAGGGGAAAAACTCCATCCCCGTCATCCGCTCAGGGGGTGTCCTGATTTCAGATGGCTGATAAATATGTGTCAACACCATCTGGGGATCTTGTTCATAAAATTGAAAAAGCGCTGAACGATCAAGGTTGAGAAACTCGCAGACGCGGTTCTGGGCAACTGCAATTTCACTATCGAGTTGCTCAATGGGAAGATTGATGAAAAATGTCGAAATTTCATTCAGAAGCGTCTCAAGTCGCATTTTTTAATCCTTATAACAGCTTTATAATACCGTTGCTGCCGTCCACTTTAATTTACTGATCGTCTTCCAGGAAAGATGCCACAGTGTCGATTCCCACGACACATGGTTTGCCGTATTCCCGGGCAACAAGAGCTCCATGCTACGACATCCCGCCAACTTCCAGAACCACTGCCGCCACATTTATAAACAGTGGCGTCCAGCCGGGATCAGTGGTCCGGATCACCAATATGTCGCCGGATAAAACATCTTTTTCATCCGGCATATGCAAAACTTTAATCGGACCTTTGGCAATTCCGGCGGACACACCTTGCCCGACAATTTCCCCGGGACCGCTTTCTTTTCTGTGTGGTCGAAAAATGGTACCCCGTGAATCAATCAAACGGGGAAAATTTTTGATATTTTTTATTTGATTAAAATAATGAGTACGGTCTTTAACAAGTTTTTGCAAGTCCAAAGATAAATTTTGAATCGCCTTATCCACATCGGAAATCTTCAGGTTAAAAATTTGCTCAACCTCATCCAGACGGCCGTCAGAAACTAATTTTTCACCCCTCTTTAGAATTTCACGGCGAATCAGATCGTTTCCCAGAATCAGATTGTATTTATGTGATTCACGGTATCCTCCAAATCCATAGTTCTCCATAAATTCATCCCAGGCATGAAGAAACGCTTCCGGCAATTGACGACTCTCTATTTTTTCCAGCAGTTTTTCTGAAGAATCCAATTCATTGGCCGGAAGTATCCGTGAAAGCTGGTATATCGCTAACCCCATTTCAACGATTCCGGGTCTGTAATAAGATCTTCCCCGAAAACTTCACAGGGAAATGTCGAAAACAGAGAGTTCAGCCAATCATTGCCCATAATGGATATGGGTTCATGAATTCCCTGAATCCCCAGGGTCAGGGCCCGTAACTGTTTTTCACAGAGACTTATCTCTTCTTTTTTGTCCGATGGTTTCTCTATAGTTCCGCCGATTGAAATAATCGCCATTCATCAGTGTTCTCCAATTCATCAAACCATGGCTGAAAAAAAGCAACGGTTAATACAAATCCATCGGGAACAGGCAGCCCACTATTCTTCATTTTGATTAATGAAAGCCCTTTCCCCCAACTTCTTTCAATTCCGGAATTTAATTGCCGGATATCAAATAAACGACTTTATTAATTTTCTATTCCTATGTTTGTACAGGATGTTATCCAGAAAAGACAGGGAGAAGATGGAGTAAATAATACTGATATTCACCAAAATAAATGCGACAAAACCCGCTTCATTTCAGTCATTTACAAAATGATTTATTTATTTATATTCCCTTTACAGTCACTGAAAATATTGCTACGTATCTGTCAAATTCATCACGCTGTTTGAGTTTAGAGCCCCGGAATAACCAACCCCTATTTTGGAGAGACACAACATGAGAGGTATCATCACCGCCATTTTATTTTTTTCATTTTTCATCACATCCCTGTCAGCTCAGGAATTATCCGGAACACTTCAACAGATTAAAACGTCTGGGAAAATAAAAGTGGGGTATCGTCAGTTTTACCCGCCGCTGTCTTTTTTGGATGAGAATGGTATCCCGACCGGTTATTCCATTGATATTTGTAAAGAAATTGTATCAGGGATACAAAAAAAAATAGGGCATACTATACAGATAGACTATATTCCTGTGACGTCTGAAGGAAGATTTCCTGCATTGGTTAACAAAAAGATTGATCTGTTGTGCGGTGCAACGACCAAGACCTTATCCCGCAGTGAAGTTGTTGATTTTACGCAAATTATATTTGTCACCGGGGCTTCTTTTATGACCCAAGCCGGGAATGACATCAGGGGAAATTTTGCCGGGAAAAAGATTGGGGTGATAAAAGAGACAACCACTGAAATCGAGTTAAAAAAGCTGCTTAAAGAGACAAAAATGGACACAACCATTGTCTTTGTAAAATCGACCCTTGAGGGACGAAAGGCCCTGGAAGAGGACAAAATAGATGCCTTTGCCGCAGATCAGATTATCCTGATCGGACTGGCGTTAAATTCGGATGATCCCGGCAAATTTTCGATAATGCCTGCTTTGTTCTCCTATGAACCGCTTGCACTGGCGGTACGGAGAAATGATGCCGCCTTTCGTCTGGTTGCAGATCGCGTCATATCAGGCCTGTGCCGATCAGAACAAATGCTGACACTCTATGATAAATGGTTCAGCGAGTTCTCAAGCACAAGGCCCTCAGCATTTGAAACGCTGGTAGAACTGAACGCACTCTCAGAGTAAGTTCACCCGTCTATCATAATTAAAATATCTGTTGCACCTGATTTTGGTGCAACAGAGTATTTTATTGGGAAACCGCACTATATATAAGCCGATGGGGATCACATTTTTCCCGGCCGGTATAAACAGACGGTGAGGTATTACGGCTGATATTCGAACAAATCCCGGGGGATGAGAAAAAAGGCCGATTTGACATCGAAGCCCCAGCCAGATTGTTCCAGTCCGGCAGCAGGTGCGGGTGTGGGTGCTTGAGGTGGATGTGACCCGAAAACGGATCTCCCTTTCCATGAAGCAGGAGACCTAGCACCAATACAGGAGAGAATAAACATGGTGGCACGCATAAAAAAGAGCATTGTTTTTAAAATGACCCTGTTGGTGCTGGGCAGTACCGTGGTGGTCATGGCCCTGGTCCAGGTCTTTAATTACAATTCCTCCCGCAGGATGATCCTGGAATCGGCGGAAAAAAATGCCAGAACCGAGGCTATTTCGGTTGCCCGGCGAATTGAACAGGAATTCAGGGCTGTTGAAAAAGTGCCCCAGGGCCTGGCAAATTATCTTTATACATGGCCCACATCAGATGAGACTATCTTGCTTTCCCTGCTTCGCACCGGTGTGGCGAAAAATTTTGAAATATTTGGCAGCGGGATATTTTTTGAGCCCGGTGGGTTTTCAAAGAAACGGGATGCCTGGGCACCCTTTTATTACCGGAGGGACAATGATATCCATTATCGTCAGTTGGCCTCGCCGGCGTATGATTATTTTTTAAAAGATTTTTATTATATTCCCCGGGGGATAAACCAGCCCCATTGGAGTGATCCCTATTTTGATACCGGTGGCGGGAATATTCTCATGGTCACCTATGCCGTTCCCCTTTTCCGTCCCGGCGCCGGGAACGGGGCGGATTTCATGGGGGTTGTTACGGCGGATATCTCTTTAAAATGGCTCACCGAACTTGTGGCAACGATTCACGCGGGAAACCTTGGGTTTGGTTTTATTATTTCCGATACCGGTATTTTTGTCTCCCATCCCAATGAAGATCGGATCATGCAAGAATCCATATTTTCCATTGCTGATAAACTCAACCACAAGGAGCTTCGGGCCATTGGCAGGAGAATGGTTCGCAACCAGGAAGGCTTTTTGCCCATCGGGTTGCAATTGGCAGGAGAAGAGGCATTTATAGCCTATGCCAAAATTCCTTCCACGGGGTGGTCCCTTGGGGTGGTGCTGGTCAAAAGCGAATTGTTTGCTCAATTGGACCGTCTTCACCAGAAAACAATTGTGCTGGCCGTGATCGGAATGATTGCACTGCTTGTCATGAGCTTTTTTCTGGCCAGATCCATGGCCCGACCCCTTATTTCCATGGCCGGTGTTACCGATCAGATTGCCAAGGGAGATTTGTCCGTGGACCTGTCCCATATCAACCGGACAGATGAGGTGGGGCAACTTGCTATTTCCCTGGGGGAAATGGTGGAAGGGTTGAAACAAAAGGAGTTTATCCGGGACACCTTTGGGCGCTATTTGACCAAGGAGGTGGTGGCCAATCTGCTCGAATCCGAGGATGGGTTGAAACTTGGGGGAGAAGCCAGGGAAATCACCCTGATGATGTCTGATTTAAGGGGGTTTACTGCCCTGACAGCCCATATGCCGCCGGAAGCTGTGATTTCCTTCTTGAACCGATATCTGGGCCGAATGGTGGATATTCTCATGGCCCACAGAGGGGTGATTGATGAAATCATTGGAGACGGCATCCTGGCGTTTTTCGGTGCGCCGGAACCCATGGAGGATAACGCCTTAAGGGCCGTGGCCTGTGCCCTGGAAATGCAGGCGGCCATGGCTGAAATCAACAAAATGAATGAGATGGACGGGCTTGCCCATCTGGAAATGGGAGTGGCCGTCCATACAGGTACGGTGGTGGTGGGCAATATCGGGTCTGAAAAACGGTCTAAATATGGGGTTGTGGGGTCAGACGTGAACTTTACCGGCCGGATGGAATCCTATACCGTGGGTGGGCAGGTGCTCATCAGTGAGGCCACCCACGAAAAGGTGACCCCCCATGTGATGGTTAAAAAAATCCTGAACCTTCAAATGAAGGGCATCCCCGGCAAGGTGAATCTCTATGATATCCAGGGGATGAAAGGTTACCATAACATTGTTTTGCCCCAGCAAGATGAGATCCCCATTGCCATGGTTCCACCCATGAAGGTTACCATCCGTCGTCTCAGCCAGAAAATTGTGAACACCGAGGGAGTCCGGGCAATGATTACCCACACCTCACGGATATCTGCTGTTATCCTGTTTCCTGAATCCCCTAAACCCATTGACCAGTGGGAGGATATTCGGGTGTATCTGCCCGACTCCATTGAAAAGGCCGATTCAAATTTCTCATGGGATCACAAGAACGGGGGAGAATTTTACGGGAAGGTGGTCCAGGTGACCGGGACGGTATCAGGCCATGAGGCCCTTGTCAGGATTACCTCCTTGTCTCCCCAGGCCTATGGATTATTTTCAGCCCCCAGGTCTGAAGGGGTGGAGAAAAATGCCATCAATAATATTCAGATCCAGGCACCAGCGTCAGGACGCCCTTCTTAAAACGCTCAGCAAAGCTTGTCTGGGGTTCGTTGGACACAATTTCTTCTGCACCGTTATTTTTTGTGATCCACACAACATTGTGGTCCTTAATTATCGGCTGCCAGCTATTCTCGGGTTTCAGGTTCACCTCTATCTGCCCGATGAGTTTTTGGGCCAGAGCCAGGCTATCCACAAACATACCGACTTCGGTGTTCAGATAGGCGGAACGCAGATTCAAATTGCAGGACCCGACATAGACAATTTTTCTATCGAACACTGCCGCCTTCGCGTGCAAGCCGAATAAGCTGTCCCCGTCACAAAATGCTTCTCTGCCGACTGACTCAACGCATGATGAAGCATCCGGCCTCAGTTCATAAAGTTCGATCCCGTTTTCAAGAATAGCTTTTCTGACCATTGCATAACTTGCATGGTTGGGCAACACGTCGTTGGACGCCATCGAGTTGGTGAATACACGCATACTGACCCCTTTTTCACGCAACTGCCCGGCCAGTTCCAGTCCAATATCATCAAGGACAAAATAAGCAGATTCGATGAGAATTTCCTTCTCGCTGTTACCGGCCATCTGCAAGAGATGGGCGGCGACCCGCTTGGGACCTTCAGTATATGCTTTCTCACCATAGCCACCCGGTTGATCATACACAAACATCGCCGGTGCCCAAACGAGTTCATCAACTATCCGGCTGAAATGTGTTTCCAATGAATCCGCCTTACCAGGGAATAGGAAATCTAAAGACGCCACTCTGGTTTTTCCCACAAGTTCGGCCAGCGATTCTCTCTTTGTCTGATCCGGTTCTGCACTCACGATCAGGTCAATAGGGATCGACCACGGACTATCCCAGTACTCCTGGAACTCTCGTGAAACCTCTGCGACAACAGGCCCCACGGTGAACAAATCAAGGTCCCTGAAGTTCAAATTCTCGTTATGATTGAAATATTCGTCTCCGATATTGCGGCCCCCGACAATGGCAGCTATACCATCTACCGTATAGGTTTTATTGTGCATGCGCCGGTTGAGCCGCTTAAAATCAACCGCAAAATTGAACCATCTGGCTATTCCGGATCGCTTGATAAACGGGTTGTTAACACGAACCTCCAAGTTCGGATGGCTGTTTAGTGTCAGAAGCTGCTGATTGCGGTCACCGATATTGAAGTCGTCGAGGAGAATCCGTACCAAAACGCCTCGATCTGCTGCGTCAACAAGTTTCTGGGTCAAAAATCTGCCGCTCTTGTCGCCGTTCCATATGTAATATTGAGCATCTATCGTATGCTCCGCCATATCGGCAAGAGCAACACGCTCGTACAAAGCGCGATCACCGTTTCTTAAAAGGATAAAACCTGAGTATGAAAAATCGGGCCCGGCAACCCTGTCGAAGATTCTGGTCAATTTCGATCCTTCCGGATGGTCCTCTCTTTGAAGTGAGACTTCTCCGGTTTTGACAGGCAGTGAACCGCAACTGCCCAATATAGCCAGTAACAAAGTTATCATTATTAACGTTGTCAATCTTCTCATAACGAATTGTTGATCCTCTCCCAAAGAATTGGAAACAGAGTTAAGCCACTTTTTTTATATTATACCATTCCTGCTCACGTGAACAGGCGTTTTCCAGGCATTGGATGAATGTTTACTTCTTTGGTTATAATAAACTTCAATATATTTAAAGGTAATTCTTTCAGCTTCTTCAAAATTATGAAAACGAATAGGGTAGATCAACTGGGTTTTTGAGAGAGTATGCAGATCAACGATGCACTAGTTCCGGACCAAATCTAAAAAAAGCGGTTGTTTGGTCCCTGCGTAAATTCGACAAATTTCTCAAGCTTATACAAATTGTTACAGATGATCCCGCCAAAAGTTTACATTTCAATAAATCTAACATCAAGGGCTCCATAATATCCATCGTCTAAAAAGGATTGACCCGGATCGCATTCAGTGGTTGAATGTCCTCGGGGGGCGTTGACTTTGTGCGCCCACACAAAACCATCATATTGGAGACTATAATGTCCGAATCTATACCCGAAATACTGGAAAAACAACTCAAACATCACCTCGGCGAGGCAGTTCCCGCTCACGCCGTCCATGACATTCACGCGGCTCTGGATCTATCTGAAATTCTGAAGGCCCGCGGATTTTCCTTTCAGCTTAAAGACCTCTGCCCCAAAAGCCAGTACGAGACCCGGTGGCGTGCTATTTTTCTCAAAGATGGAAAAAAATTTTTTGCCGACGATCCGCAATCATCTGTGGCGGTCTGCACGGCAGCCGTCGACGCACTGACCCACCAATAAAGCAGCCTCTAGTGGGATCACACCCTGATAAAAATATGCACTTAACCAAATTCTAAGAAACAACGCCTATCCTGGGCAGAAGGTCAGCAAATCTTTTTCCTTCCTGTAAAAAACCCTGACACTATTGTCTTTTTTAACACCCCCTTTTAAAGGGTCAAAGGATACAGCCAAACAGCATTTTTACAGGGAGGCATTGCTTATTCAATATTTTGCAAATCCGCTTTTCGGGTAATACACTTTCTTTATTTTTAGGTATGGAAATTGCAAAATTATCTATGAGATAATAGGTTTTAAAAAAATGAGGACATGTAGCTTATTTTTATTCAATTTATGATCAAAGATAGGTGGAGGGTATGAATCAAAAGAAAGAAAAGGAAACCGTTTTAAATTTAATGGAGATGGCAGGGATTACAGTCAACGGGGATAAACCCTATGATATCTGTATCCATAATGACAAATTTTATGAACGGGTGGTGCAGCAAACCGTGCTGGGATTAGGGGAATCCTATATGGACAAGTGGTGGGACTGCAGGGCGCTTGACCGGTTCATTGAAAAGGTGTTGCGTGTGGATCTGTTGAGCAGGGTCAAACAGGACTGGGCAACAACATGGAATCTTCTTAAAGCAAAAATTTTTAATTTACAGAATACCAGGCGTGCTTTTACGATTGGTAAAATTCATTATGATATCGGCAATGAACTTTATTTGAAAATGTTGGACAAACGAATGCAGTATACCTGCGGGTTTTGGGAGGATGCTCAGAGCCTTGACAGGGCACAGGAAGCCAAGCTTGACATGATTTGCAAAAAACTGGACCTGACACCGGGTATGGAGATTCTCGAGCTGGGGTGTGGGTTTGGCGGATTTGCAAAATATGCAGCCCAAAAATATGGTGTCAGTGTAACAGGGTTTACCGTGTCGGAAAAACAGGCCAAATTTGCAAAAGAACTGTGCAAAGGTCTGCCGGTTAACATTCGGCTCGATGATTACAGAAAGGCACCCGGCCTTTATGACCGGATTGTTTCCATCGGGATGATAGAACATGTGGGGTATAAAAATTACCGAACCTATATGAAACTGACAAATCACTTGTTAAAAGATGACGGGATCGCCTTTGTTCATACTATTGGAAGCAATACCAGCTGCAGGATATGTAATCCATGGACCACAAAATATATTTTTCCCAATTCAATGCTGCCTTCCATTGCCCAGATTGGAAAGGCCATGGAAGGGATCTTTGTCATGGAAGACTGGCAAAATTTTGGGGAAGATTATGATAAAACCCTGATGGCCTGGTACAAAAATTTCAAACAGGCATGGCCGGAACTGAAACAAAAATACGGAAATAGGTTTTTCAGGATGTGGGAGTACTATCTTTTAACCGCTGCCGGGGGATTTCGATCCAGACAGATGCAGTTGTGGCAGATCGTCATGACCAAGCCCGGAAAGACCAGGCCGGATTGCCGGATTTCATAAAGCCGTATAAAAATGATACGATCAAAAATAATTGTCATTGGCGGAGGACCAGCAGGGGCTGCATGTGCAAGGGCCTTGAGAAGGTCAGGCCTTGAGACCTTAATTCTCGACAAAAAACCCTTTCCACGCCAAAAAATCTGTGCTGGCTGGGTGACTCCAGGCGTATTCAATACCCTGAATATCCATCCAAAAACATATCCCCATACCCTGAACCGATTTGAGCGAATTCATTTCCATATGTTCGGAATGGAATTTCCCGTCAAAACCTGCCAGTATGCCATCAGAAGATATGAGTTTGATGAGTGGATGATCCTGCGTGCCCATGTCCCGGTTCACACCCATATAGTCAGGCATATCAGGGCACACAAGGAAGAATTCATCATCGATGATACCTATCAATGCAGATACCTGGTGGGTGCCGGCGGCACCCATTGCCCGGTGTATAAAAACTTTTTTAACACCCCCCATAAAAGGCCTGAAACGGCTATGATTTGTGCAGTTGAAAAGGAATATCAATGCGATATACCCGATGATAGATGCCACATCTGGTATTTTGAAAATCGGCTGCCGGGGTATGCCTGGTATCTGCCAAAGGGAAATGGCTGGTTGAATATCGGGATCGGTGGTAAATTATTAAAATTAAAAAACCAAGGCAGGACCATCATGGACCACTGGCATGATTTTGTTAAAAAGCTGATAACCCTTTCCCTTATAAAACAAGCGCCTCACAACCCCAGGGGGCACAATTATTATCTTTTTCATAAAAATCCAGCCTTTCGCAGGGACAATGTGTTTGTCATCGGAGATGCTGCCGGGGTATCCACTCTGGATATGGGAGAAGGTATCCATGCTGCCATTAAAAGCGGGATTATGGCAGCAGATGCCATTGCAAACAACAAACAATTGTGTAATGATTTCACAAAATTCAGCCTGCCCGGTATTTTTATGGCAAAACAGTATAATAGCTGATTTAACTCATTTTTTTTGCCCATAGGTCTTGAATTTTTCAAGCACCGTTTCCATCTCTTCCGCAGCCGCAAAAGTGGAATAGGGCGCTATGGGTAATTTTTCCCCTGCAAAGCCCACCAGGTAATGAACCGCCGGGATTGGCCAGAAAAAAAAACGATGGTTGACTCAATCGTCATTGCATCCTCCCCGGTTAATTTTTTAAATTTTTCATTGACTTGAAAAATTACGATAGCTATAGAATAGTTTAAATATAGCTATCATAGGTCTATATTTAACAAATCACAGGATGCCCGTTTCTATAGTACGGTATAATTCATTTTACCATAAACGAAAGGAGATCCCATGGAAAGAAGACAATTCTTACAAAAAGCTGCAGTCGGTACAGTAGCAGCGGTTGCCTCAAGCGGAATGATGAATGCCCCGGCAGTACATGCCCAAAAGAAAATTAAATGGAAAATGGTCACCACCTGGCCGCCGAATCTTCCCTATTTGCAGGATGCGGCAGAACTGCTTGCCAAAAAGGTAGAGCTCATGACCGGCGGTCTTTTTAAAATCAAAGTTTTCGCAGGCGGTGAGCTGGTACCGCCCTTGCAGACGTTTGATTCGGTCAGCAAGGGCGGCTCTGTCCAGGCCGGGTCAGGCGTTGGGTATTACCAGGCAGGCAAAGCACCTGCCGCCCAATGGTTTGCAGCGGTGCCCTTTGGGCTTAACGGATCCGGCATGGCGGCCTGGTATGAGTTTGGCGGCGGACTCAAGCTTTGGGAAGAGGTCTATGCACCATTTAATGTGATCCCCCGCCCGGGCGGTACCACTGGGCCCCAGATGGCAGGATGGTTTAATAAAAAAATTGAAACAATAGATGATTTTAAAGGCCTTAAAATGAGAATTCCCGGCCTGGGGGGGAAGGTAATGGCGAAACTGGGATCAACCGTTATCCTCTGCCCTGCCAGTGAGATTTTTACCAACCTGGAACGTGGTGTTATTGATGCCACGGAATGGATCGGCCCCCTCCATGACAAATTAATGGGATTTTATAAAATTGCTAAATATTATTATTATCCCGGTTGGCATGAACCCGGTCCGTTTGTAGAGTTTATTTTTAACAAAAAAGAATATGAAGCCCTGCCCCTTGAATACCAGGCAATTTTAGATGCCGCCTGTGCCCAGGTCAGCAGCTGGACAACACAAGGATTTAATGCCGGCAACGGCCAGGCCCTTGACGAATTGATCAACCAGCACAACGTCAAGTTGATGAAATTTCCTGATTCCGTGCTGTCTGAACTAAAATCCCATGCAAAAGATGCCGTTGCCGATATTGCAGCCAAGGACCCCATGGCTAAAAAGGTGAATGAAAGTTTTGAGCGCTTTAAGAAAATTATCGGAGCCTGGGGGGAAGTATCAGAAAAGCCGTATTACAATACCTTGGCCGATACGTATACGTTTAAGTCTTAATTGCAACTCAAGCCATGACGGATCCTTGGCAATGGATTTGTCATGGCTTGAAAGAAAAGGGAGTATGGTATGGGGGTATGGTCGTTTTTTAACAAAATTGCAGACAAAATTGATGCACTCAATGAACGGGTTGGGCGATTGGTTTCCTGGGTTGTAACGCTTCTTGTTGCAGTCGTGTTCATTGATGTTGTCATGCGGTATGCCTTGAATACAAGTTTTGTGTTTGCCCAGGAACTGGAATGGCATCTGTTTGGATTTATTTTTTTGATGGGAGCCGGCTATACCCTTTTATACGATCAGCATGTCCGTGTGGACGTGATTTATCAGCGTCTTTCAACAAAAGCACAGGCATGGGTCAATCTATTCGGCTGCGTTTTTTTCCTTTTCCCGGGAATTATTTTAATTATCTATACCTCTTCGGTTTTTACCTGGGAATCTATGAAATTTCTGGAAGGTTCTCCTAATCCGGGCGGAATTCCTTTTCGATTTATTATAAAAGGATGCATTCCGGTGGGATTTGTATTGTTCTTTTTGCAGGGGATTTCCATGTTTATTCATAACGTGAATATCATCCTGGGGATTCAACCCGATAAAAAGCAGGAGACAGTGAACTGATGGGATCTGAATATCTGGCAGCATGGATGTTTCTTGCATTGACGATTCTTCTCATGGCGGGTTTCCCTGTCACATTTACCCTTATCGGTACGGCCATGATTTTCGGGGGAATCGGATCCGGGTGGGAATTTTTTGAACTCTTACCCCTTCGAATATGGGGGGCGATGAACAATGTTGTCCTGATTGCAGTTCCATTGTTTGTGTTTATGGGGGTGACCCTTGAAAAATCAGGCCTGGCTGAAGAATTGCTGGAAACAATGGGAAAACTGTTTCGGCGCATCAGGGGAGGACTTGCCATCAGTACGGTTGTTGTCGGCGCCCTCCTTGGGGCATCCACCGGCATTGTGGGTGCCACTGTTGTCACCATGGGACTTTTGGCTGTTCCCACCATGCTGCGCCATGGATACCAGCCTGAACTTGCAACAGGGACAGTATGTGCGTCCGGAACCCTGGGGCAGATTATTCCGCCTTCCATCGTACTGGTGCTTTTGGCCACCATCGTGCAGATTCCCGTCGGGGACCTGTTCATGGCCGCCCTACTGCCAGGACTGATGCTCGTAACCCTTTATATCAGCTATATCTTCATTATTTCCCTGATCAAGCCTGAAAACGCCCCTCCCGTCACCATGGAAGATGACGAAGGCCTGGATAGAAAACAATTGTTTAAAAAAATTTTTCGTGCGTTATTCCCCCCGCTTTTTCTCATGATAGCCGTTCTGGGATCGATTTTTGCCGGGATCGCCTCGCCAACCGAGGCGGCGTCTGTCGGATGTGTGGGCGCTGTATTACTGGCAGCATGGAACCGCAGATTCAATCTTGATATCCTCAAGGAGGTTTCTTCTACAACAACCCGGTTGACCTGTATGGTTTTTATTATCCTGGTGGGGGCCAATGCATTTGGACTTACATTTCGCGAACTGGAAGGAGACGAACTGGTCCGAAATTTTTTATTTACCATTGCCGAGACACATGACAAATGGGTGGTATTGGCCATTGTCATGGGCGTTATTTTCCTTGTCGGGTTTGTCCTTGATTTTATTGAGATAATTTTTATTCATGTACCGGTCCTGGTACCGATCCTTGTCAGAGATTTTGGATTTGACCCTCTCTGGATCTGTGTGTTACTAGCTGTAAACCTCCAGACATCCTTTATGACGCCTCCGTTTGGCTTCTCTCTTTTTTACCTGAAAGCCGTGACGCCGCCCGAAATTAAAACCGGGCATATTTATCGGGGAATTATTCCCTTTGTGCTGATTCAGCTGCTGGGACTTTTAATCGTGGTGTTCTGGCCAAAAATCGCCACCTGGCTGCCGACCATAGTTTATGCCCGGTAGATTTATGGCAAAACAGTATACCAGTTGATTCAACTCATTTTCTTTTGCCCGTAGGTCTTGAATTTTTCAAGCACTGTTTCCATCTCTCCCTCCGACAGAATAACCGGTTTGCCGATACTTTGGGTCTGGTAATAAATCCGGGCGACAAATTCGATCTCTTCAGCAGCCGCAAAAGCGGCGTCGATATTCTGGCCGACAGCCACCAGACCATGGTTGGCAAGAAGCAACGCGTTGTACTGCCCGATGTTTTGCGCCACATTCCGGGCCAGCTCCGGGGTTCCGAAAGTGGCATAGGGTGCTATGGGCACTTTTTTCCCTGCAAAGCCCACCAAATAATGAACCGCCGGGATTTCCCATCCCAGGCAGGCGATGGTGGTGGCATAGGGAGAATGGGTGTGCACCACGGCCTGAACATCCTGCCGCTGACGATAAACGGACAGATGAAACCCCAGCTCACTTGATGGCTTGCAGTCTCCCTCCTGAATATTTCCGTCCAGATCGGTGAGGACAACATCTTCAGGCTGTAAGGCAGCATACTCAATGCCGCTGGGGCTGACAGCCACCCGTCCGGATTTTCGGTCAATTATACTCAGATTGCCTCCAGTGCCGGTGGTCAGACCGGATTCAACCATTTTAAGTCCAAAATGTACAACCGCTTTTCTTTCTGTTTCCATCTGCATAAACGCCTCCATCAAGAGATGATGATTCATCCTCATACATCAGTAGGGAAAGAACGGGGTTTTGTCAAGAAAACCATGAAAAAGATGGTTCGGCAAGAGCCTCTTAATTTGAAAAATTATTTTTTTTTATCTCTGCAAGAGGCTCTTATGAATTCAAAATAAAGAATATCGGATTTGCCGAGGAACTGTCCAATATGACGAACATTGACGGCAAGGCTGTTCCCATGGCCCGAATCTGGATGAAAAAACGCAGTGGAGGGGGGCGATCCGCCCCCTTTGTGGTGGATGAAATCAGGTCCTGAACCCATGTTACCCGGCGGATTCTCCGATGATTTACCCGATATAACCGCCGTCCACCCCAAGGACCTGCCCTGTGATATACCCGGCATTATCCGAAGCCAGGAAGACAAAGATGGGTACAATCTCTTCTATTTCAGCAAATCGGCCCAGCTGAATTCTGGATTTATACAGATCGCAAAGTGCCTGGTCTTCCTGGAGTTTTTGGGTCATATCTGTTTTCGTAATTCCCGGGCACACCGCATTGACATTGATCCCGTTTCTGCCCAGTTCCCTGGCTGCAGATTTGGTAAACCCAACCACCCCTGCCTTGGCAGAGGCGTAATTGATTTGTCCTATGGTGCCGAAAATCCCGGCGGTGGAGACCACATTGATGATCCTGCCCCAGCCTTGGGATTTCATAATTCTGGCAGCGGCCTGGGAGGTGTTGAATATGCCCTTGAGATGAACATTTACCACCAGATCCCAGTCATCCTCTTTCATGTTCACCAGCATGGAGGGTTTGGACACCCCGGCATTGTTGATGAGAATATCCACACTTCCCAGGGTATCCCTGGCCGCTTCCACCATGGCTTTGGCCTGGTCATGCTGGCTGATATCAGCACTGACAGCCAGGCCTTTTTGGCCCAGGCTCTCTATTTCTGCCAGGGTCTTATTTGCATTTTCAAGATTCAGGTCATTGACCAGGACATCTGCCCCGGCCTTTGCTAGGGCAATGGCCACAGCCTTTCCAATCCCCTTGCCTGCCCCGGTGACAATGGCCACTTTATTTTCCAGTTTCATTTTTGCTTCCAGCTTAAAAATTTTATAAGAATGAAGGTTTACGCCGTATTGTTTAAGATTGCAAGAATTGAATAGTCCTAAGATAATTCAGAGATATGCTCGGGTTCAGGTTCTGGTGGATCATGATTGCGATCCCAAATATCCAGATGACGTAATATTTCGATGATGTCCAGGTCTTCAATAAAACGGATGCTTTTCATGGTGCCCTGGCATTTTGGACAGAGCAAAAGATCAACTGCATCCACTTTCTGGATCAGGCGTGCCCAGTTCTGCCGGTAAAGGTGTATACCGTATCAAAAAAAACCATCTCTAAAACCAGGGCTTATCCCGGCGTGGTGAACCCTGCCAGGGAGATAAAACTGGCGTTTCAGGTTCCAGCCCCCCTTGTTGTCACCCAGTACCCAGGTTCATCTGCACTTGAGGTGGAGCAGGAGGTCACTGACAGCCTTGAAAAAACCATCCGCAGGGGATACCAGCCCCCCCCATTGGCTCTGCCATAATGGGGGGGGGTGACATTCGGCACTGTTTTGACACTGGTGGCTGTTCCTGTTCTCTATGCCGCTTTTTTTCGCATCCGGACTCTGCAAGTGGATGGGCCCTTTAGCTTGTAACGCTTTTTATTGTCACTTAGAATCAGGAGACGCTATCCCCAAAAAAGAAATATCATATTTTTTCCAGATGCTCAGGGCAATTCGCAACGGCTTTATCATGGGAACGGTGTAGGTGTGGAGCTTTTTTTGGGCCATATAGGTCCTGCATCGATCCACATATTCTGAAAACCCTCTGGGTGAAATAATCAGGGGTTTGGTCATCTCCTGATTCAGCTCCACCAACCGTTCTGGAAGGTACTCAGAAAGAAGGGGCACCTGGAGATAAATGGCCGCAATGATCACATCTGTATTGGGATCCTGGTCCACAATGCGAAGGGATTCCAGAAGCCGGTCGTCGCCGCAGTTCCCGAAAAGATCAATGGGATTGTTGCCCACATTTTTAAGGACCTTGTCTTTGATGGCCAGCTGTTCGGGCTTCAGGTCTTTTTCGATGAGTTGTTGCATCTGTTGTTTGGTTCCCGGTGCAAATTCCGAAAGGGTCATGCCCTCTTCGGTAACCTGGTCAGCCAGAAGAATTCCGGCACCGCCTCCAACGCTGACCACGGCGATACGGCTGCCGTCGGTTCTGGGCTGGCTGGTGAGAATGGAAAGCACATTGACCAGGATTTTAGGATCTTCGGTAAGCTCTTCCACCAGATAAAAACCGGCCTGGGCACAGCAGGCTTTGAATGCCTCATGGCTACCGGCAAGGGATGCCGTGTGGGACAGCGCTGCCTGGGCACCGCCGCCCATCCCCCCCTTGATGATAAGAACCGGTTTCTTTTTGGCCACCTCTTTGCCCACCCCCATGAGCTTGAGACCATCTGCCACCCCTTCCAGGTAAATGGCAATGATTTTAATCCTGGGGTCATCCCCCATATGGGCCAACACCTCAGGAACCCCTGTGGTGGCAGCATTGCCAATGGAAACCCACTTGCCCAGGTTCTGGTTGTCCGCCCCGAACATTTCCAGAAGTTCCAGACCGATCCCCCCGCTCTGGGTGATGACGCCAACGCAATTGGATGGGGTGGGGGGAACAGACCGCTGTACCGGAATATAGTTGGTGTTCAGACCTGAAAAATTATCAATCACCCCCATGCAGTTAGGGCCGATAAAGCCCACCTCGTAAGTATTACTCAATTGCACCAGCCGGTCCTCAAGATCCTGACGTCCCATTTCTGCAAACCCGTCTGAAAAGATAATGGCCCCCTTTCCCCCCAGTTTGCAGAAGGTCTCAAAGATGGTCACGGTCCGTTCAGGACTGACGGCAAAGACACAGACATCAGGGACTTCCGGCAATTCTTCAAGGGAGGAATAACAGGTCAAACCATGGATGGTTTTAAGTTTGGGATGAACCGGATAGAGCCGTTGGATTCCCATGCAGTTTTTAAGGATAACTCCGCCCTGGGTTCCGGGTCTTGAGGCGCCGATCACAGCAACAGACTGGGCATTGAAAATGGCATCCACACTTTTTTTCTTCCAGTCCCTGACAGCTTCAGACAGGGGGGCAACATGCTCAGTATCCCGGATCAGCCGTGCATCCACAACAGCAAATCCCTTTTCATATACAATGACCGGGTTCAGGTCCAGCTCAACAATATCCGGATTTTCTGCCATGAGTTTTGAAATACCCATGGCAAGATCAATCACAGCCTCTCTGTCATAGGTCTGCCCCCTGAAACCCTGGAGCACCTTCCCGGCACGGGTATCCTCAAGCATCCGTTCCACATCACGCCGTGACAAAACACCGATTCCCATGGCTGCATCGGAATAAAGTTCCACAAAAATACCGCCGATTCCCACCATTGTCACCGGGCCGAATCCAGGGTCCTGCTTGGCCCCCACAAGAAGTTCAAATCCCTTGTCTGCCATTTTCTGAATCAGCAGTCCCTCTCCCTCTTCTTTGGAAAATCTGCCCATCATTTTTTCAATGGAATTGCAGGCGGATTCAAGATCCCCGGCAGTTTTAAGATTCAAAAACACAGCACCCTGGTCGGATTTATGAATAATTTTCCGGGATACGGGTTTTACAACAAGGGGATAGCCCAGGTTTGTGGCAGCCCCAAGGGCCTGGGAAACAGAGTAAACCTGCCTGCCCATGGGTTCTATGTGATAGCGGTTTAAGAGCTCTCGGCTTTCTTCAAAGTTCAGCTGATATTGGGTCATGGTCATCCTCTCCATGAAAATATTGTTGATAGCAATTGCCATCAGCCTTTTCTCAATGGACTCAACAGCAATACCCCTTTAAACCTGGTCGCCAGAAAATATAGGCGGCAAAGCCTAAAGGTAAAAAAGCACACAATAATAGAAAGTTTGCTCAAAGACGAGACTTATTTGCGCCGACGACGATTTTTTTTTAATATTATCGGTTAACCCATCTTTTCGAAAAAATTGGAACAAACCTACAATTTGAGCTAAAATTCATGGCCCTATAAAAAAATTTAAGTGAATTGGCAACGCCACGGCATAAACAGCGCAGGTCCTGGCCATCGCATCAACCGCAAAGATTTTGGGCATGATGAAAGACGCAGAACCTGCTCCTATACTTTATTTACAATATTTATTAAACCCTCCCAGGGAAAAATCGTTGAGTTCATTTTTCGCATAAAAGACAAAGGGATACTCCGGGGTCACCTGCTCGATGACAGTGCCATGGTCTGCCCTGTCGTCCACTATCAGGGTGGATCCATTTTCAAACCAGGTCTTTTCAGGATCATCCTTTGCAGCAAAGGCAGCCAGGCCAAGGACCATTGTTTTCCAGTATTCCTTTTTCCGGTCATAATTAATTTTATAGCAGGCCATTCCAGTTTCCTTGTCACACCACATATGGGTAAGCCCATAGTTGTAACTGGGATCCTTTGAAATCATTTCCCCGATCCATACCATGCGTTTAACATATTTAAGTCCGGGCATGGCCCAGGGCGCTCCCGTCCAACCGGATTTCCTAAAGCCAATGTCCAACAGGGGGGAATCTTTTCCCGTAACCCATTCGCCTGCTTCATTTTTATAAACCGGAACAGGCTTGTCATCTATCCAGGGAACCAGGGCTATTTTTTCTTGAATCACCCGGGTTTTCATGGCAGCCATCTGACCCTGGTATCCTCCCTGATCGTCCAGAGTCAGATCAGATCCGGCAAAAGAATCGGACCGACCGGCAGGGCTGCCGCGCCGAACCCTCCGGATGCCGGGCAGGTAATTGTAACACATGTCCTTTTTGCTTCCCCGGTAACGCCACATCATGGATGCCACGCCTTTCATATCATAGGGAGAGGTGATGTTGTTGATGGACATGAACATGATATCATTGGGATTGGGAACCGCTTTTTGCGGTGCGTAACCGTCAAACGAATAATTAAGAAAATTGCCCAGCACCTTTTTTTCCAATCCGGTTTTCCGGCCAATCAGTTCGCCCAGGAAAACAAAACGGATGCTGCCGATTCGGTGAATGTTGTAATACCGGTTGTAGCAGAGCTTATAAAATGCATCTGGATCCATGGGATCCAATTTTTCAGGAAACGGGAGACCCGAAATAAAGCCTGCGGTCTGGGTAGTCCCGGCATCAACGATGGCCCCCTCTTTTATGGCATATTTTCCCTTATTTTGTTCGTTTTCAGCCACAAATCCAGGGACTTTCATGATCTTTGTTGTGTCAAACCCCAGCTGGTCCACTATGGTGATGGTGGTATCTCCTTTTTTTACCCATGCCAGAACCCTGTCAGGAACCAAGCCCTCTATTTTCTGCCAATTCTCGGCTGTAATGACTTCATCGGTCATGGCAAGACCCGGAAACAGGGCAAGGCCCATAATCAGTACCAATATCCATACGTTTTTCTTCAAATGCTTCATAAGTCTATCTCCTTAGGTTTGATAAAGTTTCCTCAAAAATATGTTACAACTCGCCCAGGATTTCAGCGCCCCGGCCTATCGAAGTAAATAGCTGACGGTAAAGGCAATTTCATCCCGATCCCTTGCAGCACCCGTACCGGTCATGGAATTGGCCGTGCCAATGGTGGCTTCAAGCTTGAAACGCCACATTTGTTTTTCCAGTTCACAGGAAGGTTGAATCGCCCAGTTTCCCCTGGGATCGTATTGTATTGATAGCTCTGGTTTCACGGTGCCGCTGCGGTATGTGGTCTGCAGATTCAGCGTCATGGCCTGTTCATACCGCTTGACCGAATCATAGACAAGGGTGTCCGGGTTGGTCAGCGGCAGGCAGAAATCATCGTCATAATCTCGTATATAGGCGCCGAAGTATTGGGCAATGAGGGTAAACCTCACATTGGGATTCAACGCCCGAATCCAGAACATCTTGTCCATGCCCACGGCAAACCGAATCACATCAGAGGTGGGCAGTTGGCCGTCCTCGGACAGGGTTGAAACCAGGTTTTCCTCATCCAGTATCATGTTAAGGTTGTCATCCTCGGTGAAAAACGCCTCGTCATGGAAATAGGCCACTTCACTGCGAAGAACAAAGTCCAGGGGTTCCACCCAATAGTTGATGCTGCCGCCGGTGACCTGGATATCATTGTAAACCATCTCCTGACTGAAACTTTCCGGGAAAATACTCATGCCGCCAATGGCATTGAGCTGGGCTGTCTGGAGGGGGGACAGGCCAGCAGGCGAACCACCGGCAAGGGCTGTGGCTGTGGCACCCACCACAGCAGCGTCTGTGGAGCCTGAAATAACACTGGCATATGCTGCCTGATTGCTTGAATTTACAAATGTTCGTTTGTCATTGCGCTTGAGTACCGGCAGGGCATTGTCCTGGTAACTTTTGTAATGGGCCAGGGTAAAGCCCAGATTGTCACCCAGGATGCCTCCCAGACGAAATCCCCAGCGGGCGTCTTTGAGATCGGAACTGGGCGTATCCCGATACGAGTTAAGGGGGATACCTGAACCGGCCAGCAATTCCGAAGAAGGTTCGTTTTCGGCAAAGGAATAGGGAGAACCAACCGGTGTGGCCGGCCCCACTTTGTCATCGTTATTGCCAAAACAAGGGGAGACGAAACTTTCGATATTGAGGCTGGAAAGAAACCCGTGATTACCCAGGTTGTAGCTCCCGCGCAACATCCACAAAGGAATACGCCGGTCATCCAGCTTAAGAAACGGGGTTGTACCGTCCAGAGGGTTGATCCCGTCCAGCAGACGTTTGGCATCGGTTTCACCCCAGGCCAGATTCTGGCGGCCTATTCTCAAAAATCCCGGCCCCTTTGAAAAATCCATATAACCTTCCCGAAGAGCGACATCCCATTTGTAGTCGTCAATCCCCTCTTTGACAGCAGGACTGGTTTCCCGGGCATCTTGCCAGACCGATGGCCCATAATCAAAGATCCCGTCGTACCAGGCCCTGCCCACAAGGTGGTATTTAATTAAAATTTTTGAATCCCCTATTTCGCCCAGGTCATGGTCCAGCTCCAATTGCAGGGTATTTCGCTGCTGTACCATGTCCCCGGCTTCCGCCTGGGGCCACCGGTTGTTATCCGAATCCTCTATTCTGACGGTATTTCTGGTTTCCAACTTTCCGTTGAGATTCAGGGTTCCGGAATCATTCAGCGCCATGGACCACACATTGGCAGAATAAAATATACACACGCCAAAAGTAAGCCATAACCATTTAATCGTTTTATAAAGTTTCATTTTGTCTCCTTTATGAATTTGGTGAATTTAGATTTTGAATCCGTTTCCATTTACAAAGATCTGCAAGGAAAGGGAGGATAATGATCATACTGAATATTTGTGCAAAAACCGAAAAGGCAATCAAGGCGCAGGCGTCTGCCATAAACTTAAAATCCAACAGGGCCCATGGCAGCAGCATGACCGCTGGGATCAGGCCGAATCCGACGACGGGGCGAATCAGGGACTTAACAGCCAGTTTTCGGCCCCTGATAGTTTCGGGAAATAAAGGAAACTGCTTCCGGGCGCACACCACCAGACAAATACCCAGTGCTGCGCCAAACCCAATGGAAAGGGGGGCTGCCGGCGCGCTGTGGATGCTGATACAGATGCCCTGGAAGGCCATAAACATCCATGTCATTGCCTGGGCAATGATGGTGCTGAGCAAAATGACCAGGGCAGGTCCCACTGCCCGGAACACGAGGAGACACACAAAAAAGACAAGGATCAATGCGCCCCAAAGGCAGCCCCAATAGGCCTTGTTACCGGCATGGTCCATGGCGGCAATAACCCCCAGGAATCCAGCAAAAAGTCTGAAGTCGACCCGGTCCGACGGATGGTCAAGGATAAAGGCTTTGGCTTTGGACAACCGCTTTTTTATCAATTGGTTTGTGTCGTCGCCGTACATGGCCTGGATGGATCCGTTGGTCCATGTGTCATCTATCCACTGGCCGGCGGTTCCCCCCATTTTAATGGCCCCCCCCAGGGCAGATCGGTCCTGCTCATCCACAGGAATCAATGCCCATTTGGGATTTCCCTCATGGTATACCCGGGCCAGAAGCTTTATCATCATGGCAATGGAGATGCAGGCCCTGGCGTCGGTTTCATTTTCCAGATACCTTTGAAATTCATTGATCAATTCCATGGTTTTGAAATCGTTTAATGCACCTTTCTCCCGGCCCTCAACCATAATGGTCATGTTATAGGCACCGATAAATTTTTTATTAAAAAAGGAAAATGCCTGGTTGTAAGGGGCATCTGGAAAGAAAAAAGCAGATCCTGGCTCATTGTCACCAATATTGAGCCGGCTCACACCAACGCCGCCGCCTATCAGCAGGGCAAGGATCAGCAAGACAACCAGAACAGGGGAAACCCCCAGGACCGATACGGATCTGTTCCCGGGCGTACACGCTTTGGGGACCGGCAGAAACCACAGAAAAATGGGATTGGCCACCCCTACAATGAAAAAACTTGTCACGGCCCAGCACCCCCCCAGATATCCGGTCTGGGAGAGCAGCGGCAGATCTGAAGTTGAAAGGGTAAGGCTGGTAAGCCCAAGGAGGGTAAGCCCGATTGCCACAGGGGCCAGAAGATTTCCAAGTGCCAGTTCCACTGCCCGATGTTTTTCCGGAATCTCCAGATACCCACTGCGATAACGGCTGAAACAAAAAGCTGAAAAACCAGCCGAGACACCACAAGAAAACAACACCCAGGCAAGGGCCAGAAAGCTGATGGGAATCTTCAGGATGGATGCCAGACCAAAAGCCCACACAATGCTGAGGATTACGCTTGTCATGGACAATAAAACCCCGGTAATGCTGCCCAGATAAATCGTGAGAATGACCACCAGGGCCCCCACCATCCATATCCCCGCGGTTTTGAACTGGCCTGTGAGATGAATCAGATGGGCCCCAAGGGCAGGTGCCCCGGCAAAGTGTACCTTATACTGTTCAGTGGTGTTTGTTTGGGCAAGATCCTGGATATCCTTGTATAATTGTCCCAGGTTGTCGCCTTTTTTCCATTTTGCCATGATGGTTGCAGCGGTGCCGTCATAGGAGACAAACACCCCCCGGATACCGACATCTGTTTCCACACGTTTGCGCAGCCGGGCAAAATCTTCCGGGGTTTTCGGCATGTCCGGAAAAATCACCGGATTGGTTTCCACCCCCCATGCCGTTGCCTCCATGTGCTTGACACTTGTTTCGGTAATGGATTTGATATCCGACGCATCACAGCCGGGAAGGTGCAGGACAGATTGGGTTAGACCCTGAATCATGGAAATTGCCTCCTGGGTATAAATATCGCCGTTTTTTACCTCCAGGATGCAGATGAGCTTGTCCGGCGTCGCAAGCATGGTTTTAAATTTTTTGGTAAGCACCATGTTGGGATGGTGGGGAGGAAATAATACGCTGACATCTTTGCTGATCCCAAGGTTAGGAAGCTGGTACCCAAAAAATACGGTAGCGAGTAAAAAAACAGCCAGAAGCCAGATACGGTGCTGCAGTATAAACCGGGTCCAGGTGGACTCGGATCTCATAATTTTATTCATCTGGGATCCTCCTCTCCATTTTTAATAATTTTTTTTTGCCAATGAAGGGTGTCATTTCCCAGCCAGGCCGTCATACCCCTTGCACCGCCTATTATTCCGGTAAGATTGCCATCCCCTGATCTGCTACAGGATACAGTCCCCATCCAGAATGGCAGCATTTCCCGGGACCTGCCAAGTTCATTCCAACTGAAACCTGCATCCATGGAGCCAAGGACGGTACCGGCATCTCCTACGGCCAAGGCAGTATCTCCACAGATGGAAATACCGTAGATGGCTGCGGTACCAATGGTTTTTGAACGTTGCCAACTCAACCCATTGTCCTTTGAATAAATGATGACGCCGTCCAGGCCTGCGGCACAAAGAGTAGACCCTTCATGGCACAGACAAAAAAGTGTTGAGTCCACCGGAGATGCAACCTCCTGCCAGGTTATCCCCTTGTCCCTGGTATTAAAAATCCGACCCATTTCACCCACAACACATGCGCTTTGGGTCGTCAGTCTGACGACTCCGTAAAGAATGATGTCCTCTTCCAAAGACAGTTCTTGCCAAAAAGCACCACCATCATCGGTCATGACAATTTTACCCCAGTCTCCCACGGCAGCGCCATGGTCCTGGTCCAGAAAATCAATAGAGAAAAGGTGTTTGCCCACCCCGCTTTTCTGGGGTTGCCAAGTGTTTCCGCCATCTCTGGAGTTCAGTATGGTTCCGTTCCTGCCGGAAACCCATCCACTTTTGGCTGTGGGAAAACTGACTGAGAATAGGGGGCTGGTGCCACTGCGAATAGCCTTCCAATTATGGCCGGCATCGTTACTCAGAAAAATCTTGCCGCCCTCTCCCACGAGTACAATTTCTTCTGAAGAAAGGATGGCGGATGAAAACAGATTATTTTTTATAAGATTCACGGGGGGGGCTTCTCCTGCATCGAGTGAAGGAGGATGCATCCCCGGAAAAAACAAAAGCAGGCCAATGAAAAAAAATGAAAAAAAATTTATCTTTTTAGTCCCCATACATATCCCTCCATTGATTTAAAAAATCAATTAGTATCCCTACATTTTCTTACTGCTCCGCGTTACATTATAAGTTTCATAAAACTGATATCTGAAGATTTTATAAGGCAATTATCATACCAATACCGATAATAAATATTACTATCTTTAACTCCAAAGGAGGAACCGTTGAAAGAACAACAATGTCGACACTTATTAGATATATTTTTTTTCTGTAAAACTGAAAGACTTGGGCAACCATGTCAGGATCTATTACAATATGTAAACAGATTACTTGTTAGCTCCGGCTCATTCAGGATCATTTCATCCGGTTTGGTTTCGTTGGGGGACACCTCAACATAAAGCCTTCTTAAATAAAACAAGAAATCAGCTTAAAGGTTGTGTGCAGTGACTATTCATCGCCGTGTTGTTTTTTATATGATGCCCGGGTTTTGTTTTTAGTTGCCTGTTTATAGGAAAATTTTGGGCGACTGACAGACTGGTTTCCGGGCAGGAAAAATATTTTGCTGAATGGTATATTAATTGCTTATTATCATTATATATAGAATGGTGTTCTAAAAACAAACAAGTTTCAATATTACTATTGATACAGGAGACATCAGGGAGTGATCTCTGTCATCTAAAGGAGGAAATTTGAATTCATTGGAAAAGAAAATTGCATTGATTACCGGTTCAGGAAAAAAATCAGGTATCGGATATGCCATGGCCAGAAAGATGGCTTCCATGGGCGCCCATATCATTATTGCAGATTTTGGAAATGCCCAGGGGTTTAATGCGGATGTGGGAACAGGTTCCATGTCTGAGATGGATACTATTGCTACAGAGCTTGCCGCCGAGTTCGGCATCAAAACCCTGGCTGTGAATCTGGATGTGACAAATACGGATCTGGTTGAAGCAATGGCCAAAACGGTTAAAGAAAAATTTGGTCAGGTTGATATCCTGTGCAACAATGCCGGTGCCACCTTCGGTGTGCCCAACGGGGTCAATACCTATGATGAGACCGCCTGGATAAAAACGGTAGATGTAAACCTCCACGGGGTTTTTCGTGTCTCCAAAGCCATTATACCGCTGATGTCTGAAAAAGGAGGCAGTATTATCAACACCGCATCCAGAGCCGGCAAAGTACCGCCTTTATTTAACGGGGCCTATGCCGTATCCAAGGCCGGTGTCATCATGCTCACCAAGGTCATGGCCAAGGAACTATCTGGATTTAAGATCCGGGTTAATGCCATCTGTCCCGGCCAGATCTCGACCGACCTTGAACGATGGCGGTTTGGCCTGGAAGCTCAGTTTCTCAATACCACCGTTGCGGAACAGGAAGAAAAAATGTGCCAGACGATTCCCCTGGGACGGATCGGCACCCCTTCCGAGGTGGCGGATATGGCTGTTTTTCTGGCATCGGATGCCTCAAGCTATGTCACAGGGCAGGCTTTGAATATCTGTGGTGGACAGCTCATGGAGCTTTAATAAAAAAATCAAACGATACAAGCTTAAGTATAAAAAAAGGAGTCGGTATGGAAACAATTACAGGTGCAGAACTGGTAGCACAGGCATTAATTGACAGAAAAATAAAGCATATTTTTTCTCTGAGCGGCGGGCATATTACCCCGATTTATCAACATCTTGAAGGCACTGATGTGAAAATTTACGATACCCGCCATGAGCAGTCAGCCTTATTTATGGCAGAAGCATGGGGAAAGATGACCCGAACAGCCGGTGTTGCAATGGTTACGGCAGGTCCCGGGTTTACCAATTCATTGACTGGCGTGGCCAGTGCCCATTTTTCCAACACCCCTCTGGTATTGATCGCAGGATGTGTGGGAATGGACAACAAGGAAAAACTGGATCTCCAGGACATGCCCCAGGAAGCGGTTATCAAGCCCATGGTAAAAAAAGCCCTGGTTTGTCAGCGGCCGGAGCGGGTAATTGAATACGTGGATATGGCCTTTCGGATTGCAGAAAGTGGCAGGCCGGGACCTGTGTATCTGGAATTTCCCATTGATGTGCTCAATGCGTCGGTTGACAAGGAAAAGGTGCGGCGAACCAAGACCTGTGTCGTTTCCCACCCGTCAGATCCGGACAAGGCAAAGGAATTGATGGACATGATTCAGGCTGCCCAAAAACCCCTGGTGATCGCAGGAACCGGTGCCTGGCAATCCCATGCAGAAACTGAACTTAAAACCTTTATTGAAGCCACGGGTATCCCTCTATTCACTTCCCTGTCCGGCCGGGGGATTTTATCTGATACCCATCCCCTTTGTTTTGAGGGGGCTTTGGCCATTCGTCCCGGCGGCGGGTTTGCCGCCTATATTGAAACCGATCTTGTTATTATTCTGGGTACCCGTATCTCCCTTTTTTTTATGTTCGGGGATGTTTTCAATCCAGCCGCCAAGATTGCCCAGGTGGATATTATGCCCGAAGAGATCGGCCGGAACAGGACAGTCGACCTGCCCATTGCCAGTGATATCAAAGCGTTTTTAACCCAGTGCAATGCGATTATTGAATCAAAAAAATTAAGCAATTCTTTAACTCAAAAATTTTCACCCTGGATTAAAACAGTAAACACTGCCCATGAACAAGGCAAATCACTTGCCCAAAAGGACTGGGGCTCTGAGAATATCCCCATCCATCCCATGCGCCTTGCGCGGGAGATCAATGAATTCATGGACAAAGAAGACGATGTGGTGGTGGCAGACGGCGGGGATACCACCACATGGCTTGGCATGACACGAACCTTAAAAGTTGGCGGCACCTATCTGGACTATGGGATTTTTGGATCCCTTGCGGTTGGGTTGCCCTATACCAATGCCGCCAAGTTATTGTATCCGGACAGCCGGGTTCTTCTTATGACCGGAGATGGGTCTGTGGGATTTAATTTCATGGAGTTTGAAACCGCTATCCGAAAAAAAAGACCCATTGTGGTGGTCATTTCCAATGACCTTGGCTGGGGAATGATCCGTCACAGTCAGGAAATCAGAATCGGACATGCCATAGAGGGCGGCACTTTTATCGGTCGTGTGGATTACCATAAAATGGTGGAAGCCATCGGGGGGAAAGGATACCTGGTGGAAGATCCCAAGGATATAAAACCTGCCCTGGAAAAGGCCTTTGCCTCGGGTAAGGTCTGTTGCATCAATGTGATGGTGGATCCGACCACCGTGAGCCCGGGTAGTATGGCTCTGGCCAATATTGGCGCATACAAAGCATAGAGTGGTGAGTTTTGAGTGGTGAGTTTTGAGAGAAACGCTCACCACTCAAAACTTTTAAAAAAATATTTTATAAAGAAAGGGGGACACGCATATGAATCCTGTCACATTGGATCAGGTGAGATTAAATTTCAACCCAACGGGAATTGCTATCATTAATGTGGCCATTGGATTAATGATGCTGGGTGTCGCCCTTGACTTGAAGCTGGAAGATTTTAAGCGAATAATCACAAACCCAAAAGCGCCATTGATAGGCCTGGTTGCCCAGTTCTTGTTATTACCGGCCTTTACTTTTCTTCTGGTGCTCATTATCAAGCCCTATCCCTCCATAGCTCTTGGCATGATGTTGGTGGCTGCCTGTCCCGGAGGGAATCTATCCAATATTATTACTTACTTGGCCCAGGGAAACTCGGCTGTTTCCATCAGCATGACGGCTATTTCAACGGTTGCCGCCATTGTCATGACGCCCTTGAATATTTCTTTTTGGGGAGGAATGACACCTGCCACCAGTGCTATTATGAAACAGGTCAGTCTTAACCCGGCAGATGTGTTTGTAACGGTTTTTCTTATCCTTGGGATTCCCCTGATTGTGGGTATGACCCTGGGCCATTATTATCCTGCTCTTGCCGAAAAGGTGAGAAAACCCTTTAAAATATTTTCTCTGGTTTTTTTCATCATAATTGTCTGTGGTGCCCTGGCTGCCAATTGGCAAAATTTTCTCACATATATCGGATTTGTGGTCTTTGCCGTCCTGCTACACAATGCCATGGCATTGAACCTAGGCTATTGGTCCGCCAGAATTGTCGGGCTTCCGGAAAGGGATTGCCGGGCTGTCTGTATTGAGGTAGGGATCCAAAATTCCGCCCTGGGGTTGGTACTGGTCTTTAATTTTTTCGATGGCCTCGGTGGAATGGCCATTGTAGTCGCCTGGTGGGGAATTTGGCATATTATAGCAGGGCTTACAACTGTATTTATTTTCACCCGAATCAAAAAAAATAAAAATGAAGAGCCCCTTGGAGAATCGAAAAAATGAAAAAATAAAAACAAACTCAATAGATATACTCAATATTAGTCTGTGAAGTACTGCAGAATCCCCTTTATATGGGAAAAAAACAATCAATAATGGAGGTAGTACAATGAAAATGACCACAGAAGAAGCCTTTGTAAAAGTTCTCCAAATGCATGGGATCGAACATGCATTCGGTATTATTGGTTCGGCGATGATGCCCATTTCCGATCTATTCCCCAAGGCAGGCATCACTTTCTGGGATTGCGCCCATGAAGGCAATGCCGGCATGATGGCAGACGGTTACACCCGGGCTTCCGGCAAAATGTCCATGATGGTGGGCCAGAACGGCCCCGGTATCACAAACTTTGTGACCCCTGTAAAAACTGCATATTGGAACCACACACCCCTGCTTTTGGTAACCCCCCAGGCAACAAACATGGCCATGGGTCAGGGCGGATTCCAGGAAGTTCCCCAGATGTCTGTTTTCGAAGACATGGTGGCTTACCAGGAAGAGGTTCGTCATCCGGCCCGCATTGCCGAAGTTCTCAACCGGGTGATCATGCACGCGAAACGCGCATCTGCTCCGGCCCAAATCAATGTACCCCGTGATTTCTGGACCCAGGTGATTGATATTGAACTGCCGGCCATTGTGGAGTTTGAACTGCCCGCCGGTGGTGAGCAAGCCATTGCCAAGGCAGCAGCGCTTTTGTCAGATGCAAAATTTCCTGTCATCCTTAATGGGGGCGGTGTTGTGATCGGTGGTGCCATCAAAGAGTCAATGGCGTTGGCCGAAAAATTAGATGCCCCGGTTTGCTGCGGTTACCAGCACAACGATGCCTTCCCCGGAAGCCATCCCCTGTACACGGGAACCCTGGGTTACAATGGTTCAAGGGCCAGCATGGAGCTGATTGCCAAGGCCGATGTTGTTCTGGCCCTGGGAACCCGCTTAAACCCCTTTTCCACCCTGCCCGGCTACGGCCTTAACTATTGGCCGACAACTGCATCCATCATCCAGGTTGACATCAACACCGACCGCATCGGCCTGACAAAACCGGTAACCGTAGGAATCGTTGGTGACGCCAAAAAAGTTGCCAAGGGTATCCTGGCAAAGCTATCCGCCACTGCCGGGGATGCAGACCGCAAGGATCGCAAGGCAACCATTGAAAAAATCAAAGCCCACTGGTCCACAGACCTTGCCGGCATGGATCATGAAGCAGATGATGCCGGCACAACATGGAACGAACGTGCCCGCAAACAAGATCCTGATAAAATCACCTCCCGCATGGCATGGCGAGCCATACAGAAGGCATTACCGGAAAACGCCATCATCTCTTCTGACATCGGAAATTCTTGTGCCCTGGGCGCTGCATACCCCACCTTTGAAGAGGGTCGTAAATATCTGGCTCCCGGTATGTTCGGGCCTTGCGGATACAGTTTCCCTGCCATCTGCGGTGCTAAAATCGCCCAGCCCAATGTTCCCGTTGTAGGCTTTGCCGGTGACGGTGCCTTTGGTATCTCAATGAATGAAATGGTTTCCTGCGGTCGTGGCGATTGGCCTGCCATTACCATGATCATCTTCCGCAACTACCATTGGGGGGCTGAAAAACGAAACACCACGCTCTGGTATTCCGACAACTTTGTTGGAACAGAGCTGAACCGGGATGTTAACTATGCAAAGATTGCAAAAGCCTGCGGTATTGAAGGCGTCCAGGCAACCTCCATGGAGGATCTGACCGAAAAACTTTGTGCGGCTGTTAAGGCTCAGGAAGAAGGAAAGACCACTTTCATTGAGGTGCTGACCAATATGGAACTGGGCGAACCCTTCCGCCGGGATGCCATGACAACCCCTGTTGCAGTTGCAGGAATTGACAAGGCGGATATGCGTCCCCAAAAGGGATAGCGGCATATTGGAATAATTATAAAAAAAACCATTATACTTTCCCGGGTTTCGACATAGGGTCATTGTCATACAAATGATTTTGTTATAACCTTAGGGAAAGTATAAAAAACTCATGTTTTTGTACTGCCATCGTTTTTTGAAGGGAACCGATAAATTCAAGGATTGAATCAGGAGGACCGGGGTATGGACGATGACAAGATGATGGAAAATTTGTTTGAGACCATTTCCATCCCCCTGTTTATTTTTCATGCCCACAGGGGAGATATTGTTCTTGCAGATCGAAATGAGGCTTCAAAAAAAATCGCTATCTGTGAACCGGGGCAGGCCACCGGGGAAATTTTCAAAACTATTCCACAAATTGTGACGGATATTGACACCTGTTTTTCAAAAGAAAGAAATTTAAAAAGAGAACTTCTTTTCACCCAGGTTGATGGCAGGATAAAATATTTCAGGTTCACCTTTTCCCTGTTATCAAAAAAGTTTTTGGTCATGCATGTCCAGGATATTTCTGAATTCAGGCTTGTGGAGTCGGAACTGCGTAAAAGCAAAGAAAGATTGGAATTGGCTATTTTTGCCACGGATGCCGGACTCTGGGACTGGAATATTGACAGCGACCAATTGTTACTCAGTGACGAATGGTGTGCAATATTGGGATATACACCCGATGAAGTGGATTCTAGCATCAGTTTCTGGGAAAATTTGATCCATCCGGATGACCGAGACCGGGTGATGAAACAATTTTATGATCATTTGCACGGGCTTACACAAAGATATCAGACCCAACATCGGCTCAAGTGTAAAACCGGACAATGGAAATGGCTGCTGGATACCGGCAAGGTAGTGGAAAGAGACATCAATGGCAAAGCGCTTCGGATGATCGGCACCAAGACCGATATTACCCGGAGAATGGCGATGGAACAGGAGATCAAGTATCTTAATTCAAAGCTGGAAAAGCTTGTGGAAAAAAGAACACTGAAACTCAAGAAGAAAGAGTCATCCCTGATCAAGTCTCAGCAGGAATTGAGAAATAAATCCCTTCACCTGGAAGAGGTCAATAACGCACTTCAGGTGTTGATGGAAAAAAATAACGTCGATAAAAAAGAACTTCAGCAAAATCTTCTGACCAATATCGAAGTCCAGGTTCTTCCCTTTCTTGATAAAATTGAAACCAGTCCTTTAAGCGATCTTCAAAGGTCTTGCCTGGGTATTATCCGGTCCAATCTGCAGGAAATGACTGCACCTTTTTCCAGAAAATTAACATCAAGTCTTGTGAAGCTGACACCGGCCCAGGTAAAAATTGCCAATTTTATCCGACAGGGCAAGTCCAGCAAGGAGATGGCAGACCTTCTTTTTTTGTCCAGCAAAACCATTGAAACCCAGCGCCGCAACATAAGAAAAAAACTGGGTATCACCCAAAAAAAAATAAACTTGAGAACCTATCTTGAGTCCCTTTAAACCGGGTATTAAAAGTACCTATTTTGTACTCAAAGATAAAGGGTTGTCTTTGCTTTGATTTTTGTCCCATAATAGTGACAGTTTTATTACGGCCCTTGGCTGTGGAATATCTCTAAGGACCGTATAATATTTTTTTCAATGGGTTGAACTATGCCATTTCAGGTGGAAAAAATACAAGATTTGACGTGTCTGCCGGGTACAATGGACCCTGAAAGCCTTTGGAGTCCCAGCTTGAAGCTTCCTTTAAATTCAGGAATAGACTCACCTCAAAATTTGTCCGCCAATAACCGGGTGCTCATGGAACGATACATCCAGATCTATGAAAATGCGCCGGTGGGTTATTTTACCCTGTCAGACGAGGGGTTCATCTACGAGTCCAATACCACCGGGGCAAATTTGCTGAATACCCGCAAAAGAGACTTGCCGGGGATGCAATTTATAAAATTTGTCCTGCCGGAGTTTAAATCTGTTTTTTTGAATCATTGCAAACGGGTAATTGAACGAGGAACACGGCAGACCTGTGATTTAAAGCTTTTGCCCTGCCAAAACCAATGTTTTTTCGGCCGGCTGGAAAGTGTTGCCGAACCGGAAATAGCCAACAAAGACAGACGGATTCGAACCACTCTGTGGGATATTACCCAAAGGCGGAGGACAGAATCTGCCCTTGAAATCAGTGAATCCCAGCAACAGGTTGTCACTGAACTGGGTCGACTGGCCCTGGCGGGTGAAAAATTCATCTCTTTGTTGGATAAGGCCCTGGCAAGCGTATTGGATACCCTGAGACTGGAGATAGGCGAGGTCCTTGAATGGCTCCCCGACTGCGGCCAATTTTCGATCCGGTCTGCCCGGGGCTGGAAAAAAGGCCTGGTGGGCCGGAAACGGATCAAGGGGGGCACTGAATCCCAGTCCGGCTTTACCCTGCTTTCAGGCAAACCTGTGTTGGTGGAAGCCCTTCAGACGGAAACCCGATTTAAAAGCCCTCTACCCGGGCTGTGTAACCATTGTGTCGTCAGCGGGGTAAGCGTTTTGATCGGCAAACCCGGTAAGGTCTTTGGAATCCTGGGGGTGCATTCATCAAAAACACGTAAATTCAAAAAAAATGATATTATTTTTCTTCAGTCAGTGGCCCACATTCTTGCATCTGTTGTAGAACAGGAAACGGCAAGAACGGTGCTGAAAAATTCTGAAAAAAGATTGCAATTCTTATCCTCCCATCTTTTAACCGCCCAGGAGGAGGAACGCAAAAAAGTGGCATATATGCTCCATGACGATCTCGGGCAATCCCTGACCCTTTTAAAACTGCAGATCAGCGCCATTAAAATGAAAATCGAAAAGGATGGCAATGGGGCAAAGGCCGACTGCCGGCTTGCCATGGAAAATATTTCAAAAACCATTGAAACTGTCAGGGAAATTTCCCACAGCCTGACCCCGTCAGTCCTCAAGGACCTGGGACTGTCGGTTGCATTGCAATGCCTGTTTGAAGATTTTTCCCGGTATTTCAATGTTCACATCCAGATAGATATGGGAGATATGGACAAGTGGCTTGCCCAGGAGTCAAAAATTCTTATTTACCGGATCTTTCAGGAAGCGTTTACCAATATTGTCAGACATGCTAAGGCAGACCAGATATGGGTTTGTGTGGCCAAGCACAATCACCGGTATCGGTTCGACATACAAGACAATGGAACCGGATTTGACCTCAATGGCCTGCAGGGTAACCTGAAAGATTCCGGCATGGGGCTGACCGCCATGAATGAACGGGTCAGGATGCTGGGGGGGCAATTGCGAATTGAAAATCGCAGGAGCCGCGGCACACGGCTTTGGTTTGAAATACCAGATTGTCACGGGGAACCTGAACCATGAACACTTGCCGGGTGGTAATTGCAGATGATCATGCCATGCTGCGCAGGGGGATTTGCCAGATCATTGAAACAAAGGAAGGGGTATCTGTGGTGGGGGAGGCTGGTGACGGACTTGAGTTGCTGAACCTTTTGAGCACCCGGCCGGCTGACCTTGTGATTCTGGACATTTCCATGCCCAGAATGAGAGGGATTGAAGCGGCAAGGGAGATACGAACGGCCTATCCAGATATCAAGATCTTGTTTCTTTCCATGCACAAAAGAAAGGAATATCTCTATCATGCTTTTTCCGCCGGTGCCAACGGGTATTTGCTCAAGGAAGATACCGATACTGAAATTTTGACTGCCATGGATACCATCCTTGCGGGCAAGGCATTTCTTTCTTCTATTCTTATCAAGGAAATGCCTGATATCCTGACCGATATTGTTAAAAATGGGTTTAATTCTCCAGGTAAACCACTTTCTTCCCGGGAAGAAGAAGTGCTCACGCTCCTTGCCGAAGGTGAATCCAACAAAAAAATTGCCGACATTCTGTGTATCAGTACCCGAACCGTTGAGCACCATAGGGCCAGCATCATGAAAAGGCTTAGCTTGAGAACACTTGCAGATCTGATCAAATACGCCATTCGTGAAGGATATACCTCAGACGAATAACCCCCTCCCCCATCTTAGAACCGCAAATTTTATTTCAGGGTATTCCCATCGAGTAAGGTATACCCAGTATTCCAAGATTAGCCTCTCCTCCCTGATGATTTCAAAATTAGGTATAAATACCCATATGAAATTGGGTATTTCCCCCAATTGTTTAACCGTTCTTATCCTGTTAAAAAATCTATAGCACAATAGAAAGAATTGCCAAGGCGTATAAAAGATTTTTTGATAAATATCTGAAATAGATAAGGAGGGGGAATGGAAAAAGAAAGGGTCAAAAAGAATATTCCTGAATCTCTGGACAAGGGCAGCACCCGGCGGGGATTTTTGAAAAAAACTGCGGTTGCGGCAGCCGGTGGAGCGCTTGCAATAGCCACTGCGGGGTGTGTGACCTCACAAAAAACCGGCAATGCAGATCCCAGGCTTAAACAGGTAGAGGGGAAAACCTATAACCAGACGCTGAACCATATTGTCGTGGATCCAGAAAAATGTTCCGGTTGCCGGCATTGTGAGTTGGTCTGCAGCGAGCACCTTTTTGGTGTATTCAATCCCAAGCTCAGTGCCATCCGGGTGGAACGTAAATACGGCGGTGCCGCCCCCTGGGTACAGACCCATACCTGTCATCAGTGCGCGGAGGCCCCATGCCTGAGCGTCTGCCCCAAAGACGCGCTGGATCGGGACAAAAAAACCGGTGCGGTGGTGATTGATGCCAAAAAATGCGACGGGTGCGGCGACTGTGTGAAAGTCTGTCCATTCAACATGATAAAAATCCGCAAAGTGACCAAAAAGGCGTTTAAGTGTGATCTGTGCGGAGGAGACCCTCAATGTGTAGCAGAATGCCCGATGGGTGCGTTGAACCTGAAGGCACCCATTTGGTATCAGGGAGAATCAGGAGGTGCAAACAATGGCTAAAGCATATGCAGGAACCGGGTTGAGAATAAACCTGTCAACCGGTGAAATTATCAAGGAAAAATTCAGCAAAAGCGCTGCCAAATCCTATGTGGGCGGTTATCTTCTGGGCATGAAACTCTTGTATGATAACTACAAACCAGGAACCGATGCCTTTGACCCGGGAAATCCCCTGATCTTCTGCACGGGTCCCCTGACCGGTACCACGGCTCCCACGGCAGCGAGCATCACCTGCCATACCAAATCGCCTTTGAGCACCTTTGTCGCCGGACGGGCCGGAGGGCACCTGGGACCGGAACTCAAATTTGCCGGGTATGATTATATCATGATTACCGGCAAGGCGAAAAAACCGGTCTGGTTATGGATCGACGATGACAAGGTCGAACTCAGGGATGCCAGGAATCTTTGGGGACGGCTGGTAGAGGAAACTGACGAAGCCATCAAGGGCATTGTGGGCGATGAGGATATCGAAACCATGATTATCGGCCCGGCCGGTGAGAATAAAGTACGGATTGCCACTATCAACTGCAATGTGGACCGCGTGTTTGGAAGGGGCGGGCCTGGGGCGGTCATGGGCTCCAAAAACTTCAAGGCCGTCGGCATAAGAGGCAGCAAAAGCCTTACTGTGGCCGATCCGAAACGGTTTAAACGGGCCGTTGCCCAGAACATGAAAGATCTCAAGGAAAGAGACGAATGGTCGTGGAACAGCATGCCGAAGGTGGGCACCGCCGGTTGGATGAGCGCGGTTAATTACTATGGCATGCTGCCGGTAAAAAATTTCCAGGAAAACCACAGCGATTCCATTGCCAGCGGGCTCGATGAAAAGGCCTATGTCAAAAAACTCAAGATCAGGCCCTATGCTTGTTTCAACTGCCCGCTGACCTGCAGTCATTATACGCCGACCCTCCAGGAAGGGAAATACGCCGGAACCAGCAGCGGAGCAGTGGAATATGAAACCGCAGCAGGGTTAGGTGCCCGGTGCGGCATCCGTAATATCCAGGCGGTGGCCAAGGCGACAGAACTGTGCGCACAGTATGGCATCGATACGATTTCATGCGGAAGCACCATCGCCTGGGCCATGGAGTGTGCCGAACGGGGACTGCTGACCGTCGAGGAAACCGATGGCGAGGAGCTGTATTTCGGCAATATCGATGCGATGGTGAACCTTGTGGAGAAAATCGGAAACAGAGAAGG
Organism: Desulfoconvexum algidum; assembly: GCF_055382125.1. Lineage (NCBI taxonomy): Bacteria > Pseudomonadati > Thermodesulfobacteriota > Desulfobacteria > Desulfobacterales > Desulfobacteraceae > Desulfoconvexum > Desulfoconvexum algidum. The sequence continues at coordinate 5,934,546 of NZ_AP042394.1, forward strand.
CCTGGGAGATCTTCTGGCGGAAGGGACCCTGCGGGCATCAAACAAGATCGGTAAAGGAACACAAGCATATGCCATGCAGGTAAAAGGCCTGGAGATCAGCGCAGCGAGTCCGCGTACCTCAAAATGCGTCTCCGTTATGTATGCCATGAATGAGCGCGGCGGTCATCACATGGACCCCTATGCTCCCTCCCTTGACGCCTACGGCTATACCAACAAGGAGGCCGGCATGCCCCGGCAGCTCAACCCCTATGAAAGCGGGGACACCGGGGATGTCTTCCGGCTGAAAAAATATACCAAGCTGGCGGATATTCTGGGCACCTGTGCCTTTACGGTCATTGACCTCCAGACCCTTCCCAGCACGGCCGGGGAACTTTTTTCAGCGGCCACGGGTATCGAAATGAGCGGCCAGAAACTTCTTGAAAAGGCTGAGATGCTCATCACACTGATGCGTGCCTTCAACGCCCGTAACGGATTGACTGCCAAGGATGACACGTTGCCCGATCGGTTTACCAAGGAGCCTATCATGGTCAATGTGCCCAAGGAACTGCAGCAATTTAGCAAAGGAAAATCAAAGATTAAAAAGGTGGCCAACGTCGAGAAAGACGTGGGCGACTATTATAAGGCTGCCGGTTATGACAGCAAAACCGGACTGCCGTCGGAAAAACGATTCAAAGAACTGGGTCTAGGTGAGGTGGCAGAAGATTTGAAAAACAAGGGAATTTCCCTGGCCTGATATCCTGGCTTTGGCTTCCCATGATCAAAATCAAGGAGAAAATTAATGAAGAAAAAAGACGATGAAATCAGTCAAGATCTGCTGGAAGAAAAAACGTCTCGCCGCAGTTTTCTAAAAAAAATAGGTACAGCAGCCGCGGGTGTTGCCGTGGTGGCTGCCACCGGCAAGGTGACGGCGCCTGCAACGGCGGCTGAAAAACCTGCTGCCAAACCGGTCATGAAATATTTGTTTGCAGAACGGATAAACTGTACCGGGTGCAGGGCGTGTGAATACGCCTGCAGTCTTCACCATGAAGGCGTGGTCCGCCCGTCCATGTCCCGTATCCATGTGCTCCGGTACAAGGGAGTCGTGGATGTCCCGGTGATTTGCTGGCATTGTGATGATGCCCCCTGTATCAAAGCCTGTCCCACCACACCCAAAGCCATTGAGAAAGATCCAAAAACCAATGGGATCAAGCTTAACGCAAACCTTTGTATTGGTGCCAAGTGCAACAAATGCATTGAAGCCTGCCCGAGTCAGTTTATCCGGCGAAGCCCGGATAACGGCATGCCGCTCATGTGTGATCTGTGTGACGGAGACCCTGAATGTGTAAAGGCCTGCATTGCACAGTCAGGCAATCCACTGGGGCCCTGCCTGATGACGGGAAAGGTTGGATTCGGGGTAAATATGGCATATCGAAATGTCACCCCGGAAGATGCTGGGGCTGATTTGCTCCAGAATATGTTTTATCCTAATGAAGACGGAGAAAGGAGAGATTAATCATGGCCAATTCAAAAGGCGGACATTTCGGAAAAATACTGGAAATCGACCTGACCCATCAGAAAACCAAGACTGTAAATATTGATTCAGATACCTGTAAACAATATATGGGCGGTTGCGGCCTGGGGACACACTTCCTTTTTAACCAGCTTGAGACAAAACAGGATCCCACTGCTGAAAATAGCCCTATCTTTATCGGTGGAGGGCCTCTCACCGGCACAGCCTGCGCTTCCACCCGGTGCAGTTTTGTCAATAAAAGTCCTTATACGGGCTTGTTAAGCCATGCCGAAGTTGGTGGATTTTTTGGCAACGAAATTAAATGGACCGGATGGGACGGCATCATGATCACGGGCAAATCAAAAAAACCGGTTTATCTGCTGATCCAGGATGACAGGGTCACGTTCAAAGATGCGGGTAAGCTGTGGGGAAAAGATACCCATGTAACCGAGGAAACCATTATTGAAGACAGTCTTGATTCCGGCACCAAGGTGGCCTGCATCGGGCCTGGTGGTGAAAATGAAGTGCCCTACGCCTGCGTGCAGGTCGAGCGGTTCAGGGCGGCGGCCCGGACCGGTACAGGGGCTCTCATGGGAAATAAAAAGCTCAAAGCCATTGCTGTCCGGGGGACCAAATTTGTTCCAGTGGCGGACCGGGAACTTTTTCACAAGAATGCTGCCGCCAATAAGCAGTTTTCAATTGAACACGAAGGCTGGCAGGGCATGAAGCGCTGGGGGACCGCAGGTCTGCTCGAACTCAAACATCATGTGACCGGTTCGTTGATTACCAAGAATTTTCAAACCACCTGGTATCCGGATATCGAAGAAATCGGTGCCGAAGAAGCCAATCGGCGTTTCTGGAAGCGGCACACGGCCTGTTACAATTGCCCGAACCATTGTATGAAACTGGGGGTAATCCGCGGCGGGAAGTATGACGGCCTCATTGCAGAAGGTCCTGAATACGAAACCGGTGGTCTTCTGGGCAGCAACCTGGGTATTGCCGACTTTGATCTCATGATGGCCGCCATAGAAATGTGTGATGCCATGGGCCTGGATGCCATATCCACTGGCGGGTCCATTGGGTTTACCATGGAGCTTTTCCAGCGGGAAATCCTCACGGCCAGGGACCTGGACGGAATGACCCTTGAATGGGGAGATGGTGAAGCGGTTGTGGAAGTCATCAAAAAGATTGCGTTTAAAGAAGGCAAGGTCGGTCAACTGCTATCCAAGGGTGTCAAAAAAATGGCCGAAGAAATCGGCGGTGACGCCATGGACTATGCCTGTATTGTCAAGGGAAAGGAAATGGCCGCCCATGATCCACGAGGAGACAAGCCCCGGGGTGTCAGTTATGCCATGGGAACCTGTGGCGGAGATCACCATGAAGGCAGCAGCCCAAAAGGTCAGGCGGCAAGGTGTATGCACAATTCCCTTGTTATCTGTTCTTTTGTTGGCGGATACTGGTCGCCAAAAATGTTTACGGATCTGCTCAATCCCCTGTGCGGGTGGAATATGTCCGAGGCAGATTTCTGGACCACAGGCAAACGAATCCGGACTCTGGAGCGATGTTTTAACGTCCGGGAAGGAATCAGCCGCAAGGATGACACCCTTCCCAAACGGATGCTGACGGAAAAACTGCCCGAGGGACCTAAAAAAGGGGTTTTATTCTCACCTGAAGAAATGAAAAAGGTGCAAGATGATTATTATGCCTATTTTGGATGGGATGCAAACGGTATCCCCACTGAAGCAACCCTCAAATCCCTGGGGCTTGAATTTGCCATTGACTCGGTTAAACGTTCAATGGCCTGACAGATAGAAAAATGATGAAACAGAAATTAACTATAAGCCGGGATTTGATTTTCAGCTAATAGTTAATCTCTGTCCATCTGCGATATCCTGGAGAATCCCAATGGAAAATTCCCGAAGGAATTTTATTCAATTTTTGGTCGGTGCTTTTGTGTCAGGGTCAGTGTTTACACTGTTCAAGGCCAGTCCGGCCAGGGCGCTTGCAAGACCACCGGCAGCCCTTGTAGAGGATGATTTCTTAAAATTCTGCACCCGGTGTCATCAATGCATTGATGTCTGCCCGGCCGATGCCCTTCACCCGGCTTCGATTCTGGATGGTATTACCAACATTGGAACACCGGTTCTGGACGGTCCCAAATGTATTTTGTGCATGGAGTGTGTCAGGATATGTCCGACCCCTGCTATTAAGAAAATTCCCAAACAGGAAATTGTTCTGGGCAAGGCGGTTATCAATACGGACTCCTGTCTGGCCTGGCAGAAAAAAAAACGGTGCAAGGACTGCTACCGTGCGTGCAAATCAAAAGCCATTAAATTAAAAAAACGACGGTATCCTGAGATCATAGCAGACAAATGCAACGGCTGCGGGCTTTGTGTCCAACGGTGCCCGGCGGTTGCTGGAACACTTGAAATAAAATATGATCAGGCCGAACGGTATCCTGCCGACGCGTCTCATTTTGCCCTTTGTCTGGAAAATCGTGTGGCACCCTATGAATTTGCTCCGGATGATTTTGGTACCTGGCTGAAAAAACGAATTACAAAAATTGGTAAAAACCATGGGTTGACAATGGCTGAAAAGGAAGATCAATGAAGGGAAAAACAGATGAACATTTTTCTGTAATCGTGGTGGGGGGAGGCGTAGCAGGTCTCACCGCAGCTCTTGATCTTGCCCGTGCCGGTCGCCCGGTCCATCTGATCGAAAAAACTGCGGTTTTAGGCGGTCAGGTGGCAAGGCTTGATAAATTGTATCCCACGGATCATTGTGGGTTTTGTCCGGTGTGGACCCAGGCAAGGCTTTGTCTTGGACATCCTTTGATTACCGTGCATACCCATTCTTGTGTCGAGGCTGTGACCCAGGGACAAGAACAGATTCAAGCCGTTATCCGCCGTGATTTGAACCGGATTGATCCAGGGCGTTGTATCTTGTGCAGCCGGTGTGAAAAAGTCTGTCCTGAAGGGGCTGTCTCTCCCACAATTGCCCATGCCCTGCCAAGAACTTTTCTTGTGGATGTCGATGCCTGTACAGGATGCGGCAAATGCGTAGCGGCCTGTCCCACCCATGCCATTGATATGGAAAGGAAACAAGATAAAATAAAAATTTTAGCTCAAAACATTATCTGGGCAACGGGATTTACGGATTCCAATATTTTGGCTCTGCCGGAACTGGGCTATGGCAGTCACCCCAACATCATGACAGCCCTGGAATTTGAAGCCCTGCTGTCTGAATCAGGCCCGGGCAGGGGACATGTTTTAACACCTGAAGGAAAGGTTCCTTGCCGTATCGCATTTGTCCAATGTGCCGGCGCACGGGATCAAAGAAACCTGGCGTATTGTTCTGCTGTGTGCTGCATGCATGCCCTTAAACAGGCCCGATGGGTTAAGCAACGAGATCCTGACATGGATTGCGTAATTTTTTTCACGGACATGCGCACCCAGGGCCGTCATTATTACGATTATTATCGGAAAGCAGTTCAGGAACAATCCATTACCCTGATCCGGAGCAGGCCAGGGCTGATTTGTCCGCTGCCGTCGGGGGCTGGCCTTGCTGTGCGGTATGAAAATACCCTTACCGGACAATTGGATATTCAGCAGTTTGATCTGGTTGTCTTGAACGGGGCACTGGAGCCCTGCCAGAAAAAGGATAAAGGACCTTTTTTCTCGTCATTGACAGATGATAACGGGTTTGTCGGCAATATGCCGGATCAGAATCAGACCCTGGCATGTGGATTCTGCAAGGCACCGGCAGACGTAGAGATGTCGGTTATTCAAGCCTCTTCTGCCGCCATGCAGGCATATATAGGGAACGGGATCAATGGAACAAAATAAACAAATGATCTGCTTTTTATGCCGGTGTCATGGAGAGATTGATTCCGGGTATAAAGAGTTTAATCAAACAGAAAAACAAATTAATCTTGAACTTGTAAAAGCAAGGGTTCTGGCCGGATACCCCTTTGTGAAACAAGTGAAAATTTTTGACTCCCTTTGCCTGGATCAAGATTTTTTTGAGATGGCCAGGCAGATTCAAGACTGCGGCGTATCAAAGGTTTTGATCTGTGCCTGTGCATCAAAAGTTGATGAAATCAGGACAGGACTGAAAAAACAGGTGGACGCCATAATTGAATTTGCAGATATCCGGGAGGGGTGTGCATGGATCCATCCGGCCGGCGATAATTTTGCCTTTGAAAAAGCCTGTGACCTGGTTAAAATGGCCATTGTATCCCTGGCTGAACAGGAAATTTCTTCTTTTCCCGGCCCCCCCCTACAAACTTCGGTGCTTGTGGTGGGGGCAGGGCCTGCCGGACTTGCTGCAGCAAGAGCGCTGGCTGAATCCGGAATCCGGGTTCATCTGGTTGAAAAAACCCGTCAAACCGGGGGCATGCTCAGGTTGATTCACACAGTGGGACCGGGCAATGTCTCCCCTGAAGCCTATCTTTCCGGCTATGTTGAGGCCATTGAAAATAATCCGTTGATTACCGTGTATCTGTCTGCAAAGCTGATTTCCATTGATGGCGATGCAGGATGCTTTACCGCACGGATGACCCTTGACCAGAAGGAGGTTGCTGTCAATGCCGGCGCTGTGATTCTGGCCATGGGTGCAAGGGCTATCCTGCCCCGAACTGAGTATCGATACCGGGAACTTGCCGGCGTTATCTCGGCCATGGAACTGGAGCGTAATCTTAAAAAAGGTGCCACCATACAGGGGCCTGTGGTGTTTATTCAATGCGTGGGGGTCAGGAATGAAACCCGGCCGTATTGTTCAGCCATCTGCTGTCCTGTGACCTTGAAAAACGCCATTCAAATTAAAACAGACCATCCTGAAACCCGGGTCATTGTTTTCCACAGGGATATGATGTGTCCCGGGGTTGAACTTGAGCAGTATTATCGCAGGGCAAGGGGCCTTGGGATTGTTTTTATCCGGTTTGATGAAAGCGCGCCCCCTGTTGTCCTTGGGGAAAAAATGGTTGAACAAGTTGAATGCCTTGATACCAAGGGCCGGGGAATAAGGGTTCCGGCAAAAACCATCGTGTTGAGCACAGGTCTTGCCCCGCATCCAGATACCAATGGGGTATTTAATAAAATTACCCTTGCCAGACAGACTCAAAAGGATGAAGGCTCCCAGGATTTTTTCAGTGTAAAACCGCTCATGAACCCTGTACAGACAGATGTGCCCGGGGTCATGGTCTGCGGGTCTGCACGGTGGCCTGTTCTGGCTGACCCGGCAGCAACCCAGGGGGAAGCGGCCGCCATGAAAGCCTTAACATTTCTTGCCGGGAAAGGAGTGGAGAGTCGGTTTCAAGAATCCAAGTTTGCCATTGCCAGGGTAAACACAGACAGATGTTCAGGGTGTGGGAACTGTGTTGCGGCCTGTCCGTTTGAAGCCTGCAGTCTTGAGCCCAAAGAAGGCCGGCTCCATTGCCGGGTCAATCCATTTCGCTGCACCGGGTGCGGCACCTGCGTGTCGGTGTGCCCCAACAACAGTATTCAATTGCCCGAGCAGACATCCCAGGCCATTGGCGCCATGCTTCTGACGGCTTTTGGGGAAGAAAATACACGAGTTAAAGAAAACAGCACCGACATATTGAAAAACCAGAAAAGGCCTGCCGCCGGAACTGGCAGGAAAATTGAAAAATGAGCAGACAAGCGCCGGAAAAAATAACAGACAAGATTACCAGAGAAAAATTGGGCCCGAAGATCCTGATTTTTGCCTGCCGATACTGCCCCTTAATCGGAGCAGAAGAAGCCGGCCGGCAAAAACTTGATATCCAGGAAAATTTCAGGGTGATTTCTGTGGAATGTATTTCCAGGGTGGAACCGGATGCAGTGATCCGGGCATTTTCCCTGGGGATTGACGGGGTGGCTGTACTGGGCTGCCATCTGGGCGGATGCAGATATAATGATGCCAATCATAGAAGCGCAAAACAGATGAAATTGCTTGCTACCCTTCTTGACACGGTGGGCATTGATTCCAAGAGGCTTTTGGTAAGCTATGGTAAGGCCCACGAGGCACATCAATTTGCCGGCCTGATCCATGGATTTGCAACCGTACTGGAAAAGCTGCCAAGCCTTTTATCCGCCCGGTCGGACCAGAAGAATGGCCAATCCGGTCAACGATGTGAACACCCCGGTCAAGCCGGGCAACAGGTATGAATATGCTTGAACATGCAAAAAAAATTGTGAACGCTCTTATTGAATCCGGTAATAGCAATGGCATCCTCGGCCTGATCCAATCGGAAAGCGGGATTAGTCCCCATCTTTTTGAAGATGAACGAGATGTTGACTCTCTTGTTCTTTCTCCAAAGTGGATTTTGGCCAAAATTGCATCCTCACTTCTTGAACGGCTGCCCCATGATTACAAACTTTCGGTGATTTGTCGGGGATGTGATGAGCGGGCACTCAACGAGCTGATTAAACGCAACCAGGTGGATGGGACACGGCTGAACATCATTGGCATGGCCTGTGATGAGGACCAGGCAAAAGCCTGCCTGTGCACTGCCCCTACCCCCTCTTTTGTGGATATCGGCACCCCTGTCAAAGGGGTTGATCCCTGGGCGGATCCTCATGCCAGAGCCTTTATTGAAGGGGATATTCAGGTGCGAAGAACACTTTGGCAAAAGGAATTTGCAAAATGCATCAAGTGTTATGGCTGCCGCAATGCCTGCCCTTTGTGCAATTGTTCGGACTGTAAACTGGCAGATGCGCTCTGGGGCAGCCAGGGGAAGATACCCGCAGACCCTATTTCTTTTCACCTGATCCGGGCGTTTCACCTAGCCGATATCTGCGTGGGCTGCGGAGCATGCCAGGATGCCTGCCCTGTGGGGATTCCCCTGACACTGCTGCAGTTGCCCATGCGCAGAGCCCTTGACGAGGATTATGGGTATTGTGCCGGTTCAGACAAGAAACAGCGATCCCCCCTTTTTTCCAACCTGACCAAAGAACCTAGTGTTGGTTTAAACCTGCCAGCCTGGACAGATTCACGGGAAACAGACCATGAAAATTGAATTTATAAAAACCATTTGCCCCTATTGCGGATGCGGCTGCGGCCTGATCCTTGAGGTGGCGGATGGCGTTATCGTAAAAACCAGGCCAGACAGGGATCATCCAGTTTCAAAGGGTCATCTTTGTATGAAAGGCTGGAACGCCCATGAATTTGTCCATCACCCGGAACGGCTGACCTCTCCCCTTTTAAAGGGGAAAAATGGATTTCAAAAAATTTCCTGGGATGACGCCATAACACTTGCCATGGAAAAATTTCAAGCGGCGGCGGATACCTACGGGCCAGATGCTGTGGCAGGGTTGAGTTCGGCAAGGTGCAGCAATGAAGAAAATTATCTTTTTCAAAAATTGATCCGGGCGGGTTTCCATACCAATAATGTCGATCATTGCGCCCGGCTCTGCCACGGGCCCACAGCTGCGGCCATGGCCCGGGCCTTTGGAAGCGGTGCCATGACCAACTCCATTGATGATCTTGCCGGGGCGGACTGCATCATCATGTTCGGCTCCAATGCAGCCGAAACCCATCCCATCATCATGGGCCAGATTTATAAAGCCTGTGCAAATAATGCAGCCCTCATCGTGGTGGATCCCAGGACCACTGAGCCTGCAAAAAATGCAGACTTTCATCTACCTGTAAATTTTGGTGCGGATATTCCCCTGATTAACGGAATGATGCGGCATATACTGGACTGTGGTCTTGAAGACCGGTCGTTTATTTCCCAGCGTACCCAGGATTTTGAGGTCATGAAGAAAGAACTTGCATCATGGCCCATGGAACGGGCAGCCCAAATATCGGGTATTGCGCCGGAAACAATCGCAAAGGCGGCAGAATGCTATGCACGGGCCAAAAATGCCTCGATTGTCTTTTGTATGGGGCTTACCCAGCACAGCTGTGGCACGGCCAATGTTCATGCCGTCTGCAATCTGGCCATGCTCTGTGGGCAATTGGGTCGACCGTTTTGCGGGATCAACCCTTTGAGAGGACAGAACAATGTCCAGGGCGCCTGTGATATGGGCGCTTTGCCGGACTTTTTGCCCGGCTATCAGAGCGTGACAACTCCTGGGGTCAGGTCAAAATTCCAGGCCGCCTGGGGATCTTCTTTATCTGCCACGCCAGGTCTGACCGTTACAGAAATGACGGCCAGCGCTGGAAAGACGGTGCGGGCGCTTTACATTATGGGGGAAAATCCCATGATGAGTGACCCGGATATCCATCATGTGAAAAAGCGTCTGGGAAAACTTGATTTTCTCATGGTTCAGGATATTTTTTTGACCGAAACCGCCCGTTTGGCGGATCTGGTTCTACCCGGCGCCTGTTTTGCCGAAAAAACAGGAACCTTTACCAATACAGAACGTAGGGTTCAGGTTTTGAGAAAGGCGGTTTCTCCCCCGGGTGAGGCTCTGGATGATTTTTCCATTCTCTGTCGTATGGGCAATGGGCTGGGGCTTGATTTTAATTATAAAAATCCGGGCGAGGTCATGGATGAGCTTGCCGGTCTGACCCCCATTTACGGGGGAATAACATTTTCCCGACTGGCATCCCATGGACTGCAATGGCCCTGTCCGTCCCAGGATCATCCCGGTACGCCCTATTTGCATAAACAGACTTTTTCCCGGGGCCGAGGGCTTTTTGTGGTGCCCGATTACAACCCGCCCAGGGAGATGCCTGACCCGGACTATCCGTTTGCCCTGGTAACAGGACGGATGTTCTGCCATTACCATACCGGTACAATGACCCGTCGGTCTAGGACCCTCTGCCAGGAGTCAGCAACGCCATTTGTACAGATTCATCCACAGGATGCGCAGGTGTTCGGCATATTACAAGATGATAGTGTCCGGGTCTCCACCCGGAGGGGCAGCATTGTTTTGTTTGCAATGCTGACAGAGGATGTCAGGCCGGGGTCCTTGTTTGTGCCGTTCCATTTTGCAGAGGCCCCGGCCAATGCCCTGACCCATGAAGCACTGGACCCGGTCTCAAAGATTCCAGAGTTCAAGGCTTGTGCGGCAAGACTTGAAAAGGAAAAAAATGTTGATAAACAAGATTCTTGAAGACTCTGGAGCTGTTTTTTGTGTGGATTGCGGAAAATGCGTGGCCGTGTGCCCCATGGCTGAAATGTATCAGGATTTTTCCGTGGATATCTCACCCCGGGGAATTATTCAAAAAGCGCTCAGGCGAGAAAATATCCTTGAGGATGCGGGTCTGTGGTGTTGTGTTGGGTGTAATGCAGGCGCCCAGGTCTGTCCGGAAGGCGTCAATTGCAGAGAATTGATCAAAGGGCTTCGAAATGCAGCGCTAAAGCAAAATTTGAATGGCAAAATTCAGTCGTGCAGTCGCTGTGGCGCCATGGTGACCACACTGCCGGTGTCTGATTATATTCAAAAAAAACTGACCGGAAAAAAAATAATGCTGAACCTTTGTCCGGCCTGCCGGCAGCAGGTCTACATGGAAAGAAATACGCTGGGATAATGCAGGGAAACGTTTTTGCCCTATCCTTTTACCATAATGTGAGTTGGAATTTAAAATGCCGGAATCTATTCAGTTGAGTATCGATGACATACGGCCTTTGCCTGGCAAGGTAAAATCCATAAAACATCCGCCAACAATTGTTTTTAACCCTTCTCTATGCACCGGATGCGGGACCTGTGAAATGGTCTGTTCAGCACGACAGGTTCATGCCATTGCGCCGTCATCGGCAGCCGTTAAAAACCTTCGCTCTGAAGAGCGGGGCAATAATTTTACCCTGCTGTGCCTCCATTGTAAGGACCCCCTGTGTATTCCGGCCTGTCCGGTCCGTGCCATTGAAAAGGGAGAAGACGGGATTGTCCGGATTAACCCTGATCTGTGCACGGGATGCGGTATCTGTGCCCTGGTTTGCCCGGAGGCTGCCCCCATGATCTCCCCTGACGGAACCGTCAGAAAATGTGACCTGTGTGACGGTGATCCAGCTTGCGTAAAACACTGCCCGGAAGGTGCCCTTACCTTTACCCGGGGCAAACGGCTGGGCTGGATTCGATGGATCCGATGGCCGGTTCAGACCCTGGCATTTTTTATGCTGGTGATGGTTCTGGCCGGCACCTTTTGCTATTTTAAAGCCGGATATGTGTCTCTGGCATGTCCTGCTGGCTTTTTACAAAATCTTGCCTCAACAAAGATGCTGATACTGACAAACCTTGCTTCTGCATCGGTGCTCATTTTGCTGACCCTTTTTTTCGGGCGAATTTTCTGCGGCTTTATCTGCCCTTTCGGTTTTGTTCTGGATCTTGTGGGAAAGATAACACCAAAGTTGGGCCTGCCCCGATTTTTAAAGGGACGGCTGATCAAATACGGTATTCTGGCCGGGGCAGTAGCTACCAGCGCGGGTCTGGGTGGCCAGTCGTTCTGTACGGTCTGTCCCATTGGAAGCCTTTGCCGGTCCTATGGCCCCAACGGCATGCTCAAAGGATTTCAGATGGGAATAATTCCGGTTGTTGCCGCTCTTGAAATAGGAGAAAAAAGGTCCTGGTGCCGATATTTTTGTCCGGTGGGGGCTGTCCTGGCCTTTGCAGCAAAGATTGGGTTTATCAAAATTGTGATTGGAGCCCAGCAGTGCAAAAAATTTTCCTGCATGAAATGTGCGGATGTCTGCCCCATGGGAATTATCGACAAAGAGGCTTTGCGACAGGGAATTTCACCCATAATCCCCATGTCCGAATGCATCATGTGCATGCGCTGCATCGATGCCTGCAGCTACGGGGGTGCCAAGATCAGGTTCAGGTGGCAAAAGAGTGCTCCCACAGGAGGAAAAATATGAATCTTTCGGGCGGGCTTATGAACAGACGTATTGCGACTGTGGATCTTGAAAAAACATCCATCCTACAGACAACACTAACAGCAGAAATGACCGATTTCATAGGCGGGGCTGCGGTGAATACCCTTTTGCTGGAAAAATACAGCAAGCAGATGCCCCTGGTTCTGGGAACCGGTCCCCTTACCGGCGGGTTTGCACCGGCATCCTGCCTGATGGCTGCATCTTTTCCTTCAAAGGACAAGGGGATTTGCCATGTTCCGGTGGTCATTAAATCCGGGCCGATGCTCAAGCTTTCCGGGCTAGATTTTGTCGTATTTACAGGCAAGGCTCCCCGGCCCTGTGTGGTGGTCATTTCAAAGGGAAATATCCAGGTTGAAACAGCATATGACCTTGCAGGAATGAGCATTCCCGCAACGGTGAAACGATTAAAAGCCAGGGGTATGAAAGAAATTGTCCTGGTGACCGGGCCGGATGCCCATTCTTCCAGCAGGCATCATTCTGCTTTTACTTCTGTGTTTGGTGGCTTTGACCGGTGCGGCCTGGCCGGTTATATGGCATCCAAAAACATTCGAGCCATTGTTATCAACGGCGGGGGCGAGATTTCTTTTGCTGACAAGGATCTTGAGACGGATCTGGTTTTAACCGGTCAGGTTCACAACCAATTGCCCAGAAGAAGGTCTTTGGCGGTATTGGGAAAAATCATGGGCAGTGATTCTGCCAGAAAATTGGTAAAAAAATATTTCCTTCATTCCCATGCCTGTTTTCATTGCCCTGTGGGGTGTATTAATTTTTTAAAAACGCCTGACACGAAAATTGGCACTGAACAGGTTGATTCCCGGGGCGTTTTTATCCTTGATCATCAGGGCTTTTCAACTCTGGCTCAAAACCATCCAAAAGATGCCCATATCCTGATGAAAAAAGCCTTGGCCATGGGGGTGGATCCATTGGCTTTGGCAGAGAAGATGGACGAACGGACAAGGATCAAACAGGCAAACGAACCATTGCCCCCTGGCATATCCATTGATACCTATCAGCGTTTTGGCGGTGCACTGCCACAAATTATTCCCCAGAACACAAAGCAGTCTTTCAGTACATGGGAGGAGCGGGTGGCTTTTTCCATGATTGTCGGCGTCTGTCCCATTCCACAATTAATTTTTCCGGCCATGTCACCCTCTGCATTGATGCCCTTTATCTCCCGGGATAAAGACCAGGCTGAAATTTTTTACAGCCGCCTTGAAAAAAGCATTCAAAAAGTTTTGGGTTGATGCTTTTTTCAAAGACGGATCAATCACTATTTGATTACAAGAAGTGACAGCTTTTTTTACAAGATGATAAATAAAAGGTGCTACTGCCAAAAGCAATACCTGATTTATTCATTATTCAAGTTTAAATGAGACTTTTAATTTGGTACGGTAACCAATAATTCGGTTAGCCTCCAGGCGCATATCCATCATGACAACCTCAGCCACACGAATATCATGAACAGTTTTGTCAACTGTTGCAATAGCAACCTTAGCAGCATCTTCCCAGGAAGTTTCAGAAAACCCTACGACTTCAATTATTTTGTAAACACTTTTTTCCATGAAAAATCTCCTTTTAAAGGTTAAATTTTTACAAATATTCTTGTCATCCTTCAAAATTAATAAATGCATAAATAATGCCATCGAGGGTACCGCGTCATATATACTGCATTGACTTGGGAGCAAACTTTTTTTATCCTTGCCTGTAAACCTTACAAAATCATATGACGGAGAAATTCCATGCTTTATAGAAAAATGCCAAAGACAAATGAACGACTGTCTGCCCTTGGATTTGGGTGCATGCGCCTGCCCGTGCTCACCGACGGTAAGATAGATGAAAAAAGAGCCATTGCCCAGATTCGCCACGCCATCGACCAGGGGGTTAATTATATTGATACGGCCTGGCCCTACCATGGCGGGCAGAGCGAACCCCTTGTAGGGAAAGCCCTTTGCGATGGATACCGGGACAAGGCCTATATTGCCACCAAATTGCCATCCTGGATGGTCCGAGATCGGGCCCACATGGACAAGTTTCTCGATGCCCAGCTCAAACTGCTGCAAACAGATCAAATTGACTATTATTTGATTCACAACCTGGCCGGCCCCATGTGGGACAGGTTAAAACAAATACAGGTCCTGGAATTTCTCGACCGGGCCAAACAAAGCGGCAAAATCAAATATGCCGGATTTTCCTTCCATGGCCGGGTGGATGATTTTCAAACCATTGTGGATGACTATCCTTGGGAATTTTGCCAGATCCAGTACAACTACCTGGATGAATTTCACCAGGCCGGAACCCAGGGACTTGAGTATGCCGCCCAAAAAAACCTGGGCATCATCATCATGGAACCGCTTCGGGGCGGAAACCTGGGCGCGCCTGAGCCCCCTCCGGAGGTGAAGGCGATCTGGCAGGAGGCCCCGGTCACCCGAACACCGGTTGAGTGGGCATTGCGCTGGGTCTGGGACCACCCACAGGTCACGGTGGTATTGTCCGGCATGAATGAAGAGGCCCACATTGAAGAAAACCTGAAGATTGCAGCTGCTGCCCCGGCCAATTCCCTGACCCCCCAGGAACATGGCCTGATCAAACGAGCCGCAGATACCTACAAACGATTGATGAAGGTCAACTGCACCGGATGTGAATATTGCAAGCCCTGTCCGTCCGGCGTCAATATATCAGCGGTCTTTGAAGTGTTGAACAAGCTCCATTTGTTCAAAAATGAAGCCGAAGCCAAATTCATGTACGCCATCCGCTGCGGCGGAATTTTCAACCGGGGAGAAACCGGATATGCCTCCCAGTGCGTCCAATGCGGGGAGTGCCTGGACAAGTGCCCCCAGGGAATTGCAATTCCCGATTTCCTGGAGATGGCGGTCCAGGACCTGGAAGACGACAAAACCCCGGAACGTCTGGCCATGGGCAAAAAAATGCTGAATATGGATTAGGCGGATTTGCCGGGCAAAAAAGCCACAAGGCACAGACTGACCAGGGAAACGGTAAAAACAATGGCAAAGGCTGAATAAACCCCGTTTGCAACGGCTTCCTGGAGGATTTTGGCAGCCCCTTGGGGGATCAGGGCCTGGAAATCGGCCTGGAACAGATTTTCCATGCTCTGGTTTAACCTATACACAATGGCTTGGGGCAATTGGCTGCCGGCGGCTTCAAGGCCATCCATTAACCGGGAGGTGACCATTCCCCCGCAAAGACCCACCCCGATAGTTCCCCCCAGGGTTCTTGAAAATTGATGAAAGGAGGTGGCAACCCCCAAATTTTCCGGTTTCAGGCTGTCCTGGACAATGAGCAGAGTGGAAAGGATGATGAACCCCATGCCGAATCCCACCACCTGGAAGACCAGAAAACACTGGGTCATGGAGGTTTCCCGGGAAAACCCAAGGGTCAGGCCGGTACCCAGCACCATGAGCAATACCCCGGCCAGGGTGGCCCGCTTCTGGCCCACCAGATGCATAACCCGGCCGATAAGAAGGGACCCCAGGGACCAGCCAAGACTCAAGGACAGCATGGCATATCCCACCTGGAGGGGGGTAGCGCCAAGGGCGCCCTGGAGAAACAAAGGCGCATAGGCGAACAGGGAAAAAGTCGAAAAACTGGCACAAAAACCAATGATGTTGCCAAGGGCAAACCCGGGAATTTTAAAAAATTTAAAATTTAAGATAGGATCCTTTGCACTTTTTTCCGCCAGATAGAACCCGACCCCCAAAAGGAGGGTACAAAAAGCAAGAAGGATCAGCCGAAACGAATCCCAGGGCAACTCGCGCCCCCCCACCATCACCAGGATCAAAAGTCCCAGGATAAAGCCGGTCAGACAAAAGACCCCGGCCCAGTCCAGGTGGACCTGGCCGGGTTTTTCCCGAAACTCCTTGAAAAAATAAAAGATGCCCAGAAGGGAAAAAATTCCCAGGGGCAGGTTCATTAAAAAAATCCAGCGCCAGGAAAAAAAAGTAACAATAAACCCCCCAAGGGTAGGACCGATGAGGCTTGAGATTCCCCAGACAGAACTTGCAAGGGAGAGGGTCTTTGCCCGCTTGCCAAGAGGGGAAACATCGGACAATACCACATAGACCAGGGCAAAAATTCCCCCGGCACCGATTCCCTGGAAAACCCGTGCAACCACCAGAAATCCCATGGAAGGCGATGCCCCTGCAGCCACCGAGGCGACGACAAAAAGGCCGATTGAGATCAAAAACAAGCGTTTGGTGGGATAAAGATCCGAGAGCTTTCCAAATACCGGCAACGAGACTGCCCGGGCGAGAAAATAGGCCGAATACACCCAGGCATAGAGGTGAAGCCCGCCAAGTTCTGTGATGATGGTGGGCATGGCAGCAGACATGACCAGGGCATCCAGGGCCCCCAGAAACAATGCCAAAAGGGCAGCACCAATGATCCAGGATCTGCTGGTGTCCTTTTTGTCCTTCTGGTCAGTTAAATTCATTCTGATCCCATCTCCCCTATACTGGCAAATTAAATACCAATGATGAGATTAAATCAGGTTTTGTCAATAGCGCTACGGATGGCTGCTGCCATCTCCCGATGGACAAAGGGTTTCATGATATAGCTCTGGATTCCCAGTTCCCGACTTTTTTCTTCATCAATCTGTTCACTGAATCCGGAGCAGATCACCACAGGAACATCTGGCCTGATCTCCTTTAGCGCCCGGACCAGCTGGATACCGTTCATGCCGGGCATGGTCATGTCACTGATCACAAGATCAAAGGAGTGGGGTGAGGTTTTAAACAGCTCAAAAGCTTCAACACTGTCTGACCGTGCGGTGACATGATACCCCAATCGTTCAAGCACCTTTTTTTCCATGCGGACAATGGCTGTTTCATCATCCACCAGCAAGATATGTTCCTTTCCCCCTGCAATGGGGCCCCGCTCTGTGATGTTTTGTGTCATGAGATGCTGTTCAACGAGGGGAATATAGACATGGACCATTGTCCCCTGCCCGGGCTCACTATACACCCTGATGGCCCCCTGATTGCTTTTCACAATTCCCTGGACCACGGACAGCCCGAGTCCTGTGCCCTTTCCCACCTGTTTTGTCGTAAAATAGGGATCAAATATCTTGTCCAGATTGGGGAGAGGAATTCCGATGCCGGTATCCGAAACAATCAGCCGGGCATATTCACCTGCGGGTAATTCCTGAAAGTCGATAATATCCGGCCCCAGATGGACCGTGTCGAGCATAAGTTTTAGCTCACCGCCTGCATCTTCCATGGCATGAAAGGCGTTGGTGACAAGATTCACGACAATCTGATGAATTTGAGTGGGATCTGCAAATACCGTGATCCCCTCCACAGAGATCTCCTGGTGAATATCAATGGTGGTGGGAATGGTGGCGCGGAGCAATTTTAAGGCGTCTTCCAGGACAGGCTGAAGCAAGATCGGCGTTTTATTCTGGTCGTCCTGGCGGCTGAAAATTAAAATTTGCTTGACCAACTCCTTTGCCCGCATGGCAGCCCTAAGGATCTCATCAACATTCTCCATCAAGGGGCTGTCCGCCGGCAGATCCGCCTTCATCAATTCAGCAAATCCCAGCAAAGGGGAAAGAATATTGTTAAAATCATGGGCAATCCCACCGGAAAGCGTCCCGATGGCTTCTATTTTCTGGGCATGCCGCAGCCGCTTTTCAATCAATTTTCGCTGGGTGATATCTTCCAGGGTGGCAATTACTTCGGTGGGAGATTGCCCCGGGTTGACCGGATTGAAAACAACACGGATATACCGTTCCTTTTGGCCTGTGACAGACTCATATTTATCTTCGAACACCGCGACATTCCCGGCCAGAGCCTGCTTGATGGTCGCCTGCATTTTCGGGGTGCTCTGTTGGGCCGTATTAAAGTCCATTAATTTTTCCCGGGTGGATCCCATCAGGTTGACGAACTGATCATTAAAATTGACCATGGTCCCCTGGGCATCAAAGAAAATCATCCCCAGGGGAGAATTTTCAAAGATAATCCGATGACAGCGTTCGCTTTTTTTCAATTCCGTTTCCGACAGTTTTCTTTCCTGTATTTCTTTTTCAAGCATCTCATTTTGTTGCCTCACGTCCCGGGTTTGCTGGTCGATTAATCTTGCCAGGTGCTCTTTTTCCGCTGCTTCCCTGGGCAGCCACCGGAACAGCAGGAGCACGATGATTAGAACAGCGGCACCCACATTTAAAATTTTAGGGATAAACACCATTTCCGGGCGAACCAAAAATGTATAAACCCCTTCTGGTAAAAAACCGGCCACAGCGGTGTACCAAGCCCCGAAATAAAAACTTTCAAACAAGGTCCGAAAGGCATCAATGGCTAAAATAATCAACAGGAGAAACAGCAGCCGATCTTTCACCAGGGGCGACCTGAGTTTTTTCAGGTAAAAGATCAGGATAAAAGACCACATGGCGATCAGGGCCCAATAGGTTATCGGCGTAAACAGGGTAAAAATATTCATCTGCACTCCCTTAAATTTGGGGAAAACGTTTTGGAATATCGCTAATTTCGTTTGGATCAACAGCATTTAAACATTGAATTTATTCAAAATACTCAAATATGTAATACCACCACCAGAGCCCGGATGTCATCCTTTTTTTAAGCTTATTTTTTATCCAGATTCTCAGAGGCGAAATCGTGAATCCAGCTGGCTGATCCCCAGCCCGCTCTTTTTTTCCACGGCGATCTGGGTGGCAATCCGTTCTTTAAATGTCTCCACGTGGGAAATTACCCCGATCATTTTCCCGGCGGAATTAAGGCTGTCCAAGGCGTCCAGAGCCGTTTCAAGTGTCTCATTATCCAGGGTGCCAAATCCTTCGTCCAAAAACAGGGAGTCAATGCTGGTCTGGTTGGAGACCAGGTCTGACAATGCCAGGGCCAGGGCCAGGCTCACCAGAAAACTTTCCCCGCCGGACAGGGTTTTGGTATCCCGGACGATATCGGCCTGCCAGGTGTCCACCACCTCAAGGCTCAGGTCTTCATTCATTTTTCGCTGGAGCAGGTACCGGCCATGGAGATGGTGCAGCCGCTTGTTGGCAAGAAAAAGCAAATGATCCAGGGTCAAGCCCTGGGCAAACCGCCGGAACTTATCCCCATCCCTTGACCCGATCAGGCTGGACAAGCGGACCCAGCGGTCATAAATCGCCCTTTGCTGATCAATCGCATCACACAAAGCAGCATGGCTCGCCCGTTTTTCCCGGTCATCCTGGATCCGCTGGGAAATCTCACCCTGGTGCTTGCCAATGGACTTAAGTTCTTCCTGATTTTTTCCGAGGGACTTAAGGAGTGTCTCCATGGGTTCTTGTGTCAAGGCAGATGCATGAAGCAGGGCCAGCTCTTTTGTAATTTTTTCTGCCAGGGCACGGGCACGGGTTTCGCCCTTGGAAATAGCCTCTTTCAGAGATTCAAGTTCTTTTCGTTCCAGGGGGGTTATCAGGGCAGCCTCAAACCCTTCCTGGTCTTTAAAATCGCTTTCCCCCAGGCAGGCAGCCCAGGCTTTTTTTGCGCCTTCTTCTGCCAGGATCAGGTTCAAGATTGTTTTTTCCAGTTCTTCAATCCCCCCACGGACCTGGTTCACCCCATTTTGGACCTGCATTTTTTCTTTTTGTGCCCTGGCCAGGGAAACTTCAGCCAGGCCCAGATCCCGGGCAAGACGCTCCCGTTCTTTTTTAACCGATTTTTCCCCAAACACCTGTTTGCGCTGGGTTAAAAGGTCTGACACCCGTGTTTGCAGACCCAGGATCTTATCGGCAAGTTCTGACTGCTGAACCAGAACCAGGCTCTTTTCCTTTTCAAGAAGCGAGAGTTCCCCCCGGATGAGTCCCTCTTCTTTTTCAGCCGCTTCCCTTTGGGTACGGGCTGTTTTCCATGCCTCCCAGAGAGCCCTGTGCCGGTCAAGCCAGGGAATCTGTTGGTCCGGATCCGGCAGAGGGCTGCCCAGGGGGTCCACTACTTTTTTTAACCTTGCTTCCAAAGTCTGGATCTCCTGGTCTGTCTCCCTTTTTGCCGCCTGGATCTCCCCGGCTGTTTGACCCAGACGCTCTTGTTGCTTTTTTCCCATCTCCATCAAATGGCGGGTCTCTTTTTCCTTTTCCCGGGCCTGCTGCAATTTTGTCTCCAAAATTTGAATTTGGCCGCGATTTTTTTCCAAACGGGCAAGGACCTCCTTGATCTCCAGGGTACGGCGTTCTTCACCATTGAGCCAGGTTTTGATCTCTTCCACATGGTCCAGCTCCATGGCAATGTTCAATTGACCACAGACCTTTTTCCAGGCATCCTGAAAGGCTTCAATCCTCTTTTCAAATGCCTGCCGCTGAAGGTCACAAGAGGTCAGCCGGGCTTCTGTGCGGGCCATATCCTGGCCGGCCCTTTGCAGCAATAGTGTTAATCCTGCCGTCTCTTTTTCTTTTTTTAATTTCCGAGAGCGGGTTTCAGAAACGTCCAGGCCCTTGTAGGTCTCAATGGCCGGGTGCTCCTCGGACCCGCACAAGGGACAGGCCTCTCCTCTTACCAGCCGGTCCCTGTGCCGGGCGAGGCTGACGATTCGCTCTTCCTGGGCCAGAATAATTTCGATGTCCGACACCTGCTCCCTGGCCAAGGTCACTGACAAGGTCAGTTCATCCACCTGTTTTTTTTCTCGTTCCAGGGTGATTGAAAACTGCTTGAACTGATCTTCAAGCTCAGATCGGCTCCCCTTTGCTGTTTCAAATTGTTGGGAGATCCCCCGAAGATCCGAGCGCAGGGGAATGGCCGCCAGCATTCGTTCAAGGCGCCCCTGCCAGGCCACTTGGGTTTCCGGCCCCAGGATATCAAGTTGTGAAAGAGTAAACAGGGCAAGGCGATCTTCCATCTGCCCTACCCCATCTTGCTGGTCTGCCCCTGTTTTGGAAAGCGTATCAAGCTGCTTTTCCAGGGCAAGGGTCTGGTCTCTGTTCGCCCGGGATTTTATACCGGTTGCAGCTGATTTGCCTACCAAACCAGCGCGCTGGTCAAACAAGGCCCCAAGAACCGGCAACCTTTCCCCCAGAGTTTCATGGGAGCTGTGCCGGGCAATATAGGCAGTGGCGGTTTCCAGAAGTATCTGGGTCTGTTTTTGCCGGGCTGCCCCGGCACGGGCTTGCTGCAAAATTTTTTCCAGACCGAGGATAATTCCCTTTTGCTGTGTTTCCAGGGGAGCTATCTGTTCTTTATGCCCGACAATCTGGTTGTCCAGGGGCAGCACCCTGTCTGTGATCAGGGTTTCACTCTTTTTTTGTTCTTCTTTCAGGTCATCTGCTTTTTTCTGGCAACTTTTTTGCGCTGCTTCAACCTTTACCAGCAGCACTTCCCGGGCATTCAGATCTGCTTTCAACCCCTCAAGGTCAAGGATTCTGGCCCGGTGATCCTTGGCGGCCTGTTCAATGGCATCAAATTTCGGCTTGATCTCCAGGGCCGGCAGGGAAGCGGCCAGCCGGTCCAGTTTTTCCCGGTGCTTTTCTATCTGTGCCAGGGCCGTTTCCACCCCCTTTGCCGCTTCAATGGATTCTCGTTCCAGGGCAGCCGTCTGGGTCAGCCACTGCTGTTTCTCCCTTAGGGCCTGGCCCTGCTCTAAAACCTCTCGTTCCCGGACTTCAAGGGCTGCAAGTTCACAGGATAGGGTTTCCTTGGTTTTGGTATCCAGCAATTCCACCCCATCGGCCTTGGCACAAAGAATTTCCAGGGGATTTTTCTCCTCGGTCATGCGCAAATAAACCTGCCGGGAAATCTCCCCGTAAATTTTCGTCTCAGTCAGCTCTTCCAAAAGCTCTGCCCTGTCATTGGCAGTGGCATTTAAAAAGGCGGCAAATCCCCCCTGGGCCAGGAGAATAGACTTGGTAAACCGGCCAAAATCAAGGCCGGTAATCTCTTTGATCTGCTTGAGTTTGTCCTTGCTCTGACTTGAAATAATGACACCGGATCCATGGGCCAGCTCGACCTGGGGATTGCCCAGTTTCCCGTCCGGTCGATTATAGGCCCGGCGCTGGGCCCAAAAGGCCCGGTAACTTTTTCCCTGCACGGAAAATTCCACCTCTGCCAGGCAGTCCCCGGTGTGCCGGGTCATGAGTTCATTGCTCCCCGAAGAAACAGCCAACCGTGGCGTCCGGTGGTAGAGGGCCAGGCAGATGGCATCCAAAATGGAGGTTTTGCCGGCACCGGTGGGGCCTGTAATGGCAAAAAGACCCTGGTCCGCAAATTCCGGAGAGGTAAAATCAATTTTCCATTCCCCTTTCAGGGAATTGATATTCTTGAACCGAAGGCTTAAAATCTTCATGGTTCCCCCTGTTCCACCTGACCCAAGATTTCCTTAAACAGGGCCGCTAATTCATCCTTTTCCGGATCATTCATCTCCTCTTGCCCCAGGCGCCGCAAAAAGACATCAATGGGTTTGAGCTCCTCGAGTTTTTCCTTTGCTGCCGTTGCCAGATCCGAATCACCTGTTTTCCGGCACCTGCGGATGCGCAGCAGTTCAATGGGGTTTTTCTCCTCCCGAGCATCAATCATGGCCTGAATCCGAGTCCCAAGGTCTGTCAGATAATCATCGGTTACCACCGCCACCTCAAGCCAGAGAGATCTCCCACAGGCAGGCTGGGGCAGCTCTTTTATGCCCGTTTCGATCTGTTCCAGATTTCCCTCCAGGCAGGCAAGGGTTCTGAAACAGGGAATTGGCACCGCCTCAATTTTCTTTAGTTCACCCTCATCAAAATCCACCTGGAGTATCTGTTTGGCATGCTTCCCCTCGTCAAAGCTCAGGGGAATGGGGGAGCCTGAATACCTTATATGGTCGGCCCCTTTAAGGGTCTGGCCTTTATGAAGATGGCCCAGGGCAATATAATCGGCCAAGGGAAATTTAGTGGCGGGAAATGCATCCAGAGACCCGATATAAATCTCTCTCACCGATTCTGAAGATTTACCCCCCACAATGGTTAAATGGCCGGTGGCAATGATGGGCAAAGGGATGTCACAGCCCAATTCATCCCGCACATCACAGGCAGCCTCGAAAACCCCCTTGTAAAATGCTGCAATCCCTTCAACCAGAACCTGTTTTTTGTCCTGGCCGGATTGACCGGCAAGGCTCATGACAAGATCCCTGGGCCGGATAAAGGGAATCGCACACAAAATGGCCCCAGCATGGCCATCCGCATCCTTTAACACCAGAACATGGTCTTTAAAAACAGGGGTAATACTTCCGATTACCCGGGTATTGAGGCAGGCCAGAAGCTCCCGGGCCTCGTTCAGGGTGGCGGCGGAATCATGGTTGCCCCCCAGGATAACGGTCATGGCGCACCCGGTGTTTTGGAGGGACACAATAAAATCATTGTACAGGGTTCTTGCATAGCTGGGCGGGGTGCCGGTATCAAAAATATCCCCGGCCACCACCAGAACGTCGGCCTTGGATTGGATAATATAGGACCGCAACCAGTCCAGAAACGCCCTGTGCTCCTCTTCCCGGCTTTTTCCCATGAAATGCTGGCCCAAATGCCAGTCCGAGGTGTGTATGATTCGCAGTGGTTTATTGGTCATTATACCCGGCAAATGCCGACACCCCCAAGACCACCACGGCAACCCCTAAAATTTTTAATAATCTCATACCCGCTCCAATTTATTCCAGATTCAAACCAACAATAGCTCACAACCTAGTGTCCCGACCGTCCCTTCCCCAATAACCCGTTGATGCGATTCACATATTCTTTATTCTGACAAGGCTTGGACAAATGATCGATAAGGGGATCTTTTTGTTTCAGCTCTTTTATTGACTCTAAAAATTCTATATTGCCCGAGACAAACAAGATGGGAACACTTGTGTTTGTTTTCCGGATATGATGATATACATCCATCCCGTTAAACTCTCCGGGAAGGATATAATCCAGGCTCACAAAATCATATTCATTCTTGTCAAACAACGCCATGGCCTCCTGCCCGTTATAAGCCCTGTCAACTTTATGGTTGCAAGGCGCCTGGGTCAACACTCTGTAATGGACATCTGATATTGCCCGTTCATCCTCTACATGGAGAATCTGTTTTTCAACCTGGGGTTTTGATTTGAGAATTTCAATCTTCTCTTCCCGGGTTAATTCTTTCTCAATGACAGGCAGGCGGATGATAAATTTTGCACCCGATCCAAATTTTGAGTCAACGATAATCCGCCCCTTGTGCTGTTCGACATATTTTTTTATATTGGCCATTCCATAGCCGGTTCCCTTGATATGGGGTTTATAGGACCCCGTCACATCCTGACTTCCCTTCAAGGTAAACGCCGGTTCATAGATATTGTCCAAATGTTCTTTGGGAATTCCACACCCGTTATCCTCAATTTCAAAGCAAATATTTCCATCAGAACAATAGGTTCTGATAATGATTCTTGGATGTTTCGCCATTCCCAAGGCATGGATTGAATTTTGGATAAAGTTTACCAGTGCATGTTCGATCATCCCGGGGTCCGCCAACAAATCAGGCATGTCGGGAGCATCTTCCTTTACCTGTTCAATTCCTTCCAGATCCTTTTTCAAAAGAGACAGCACCAGATCAATTTTCTCTGCAAGACTGAAAAAGTCCTGTTTGGGTTCCTGGTCCTTGGCAAAGGCAACCAGATTTTTGGTTAAATTTTTACCCCGCAGGGTTTGTCCATATATCAACTCAAGGGTCTCTTTTATATCCCCATCCTTGCAGTCTAAAAGCGAAAGTTCGGTATTTCCCATGATAACCCCTAAAATATTATTAAAATCATGGGCCATCTTCCCGGCAATCTGACCGACCAGGGCCTGTTTTTCCTGCTCGCCCGCATGTCGTTGCGCTTTTAATTTTTCTTTTTCTGCACGTTTTTGCCGCGTAATGTCGCGGGTAACCCCAAGAATCCCTTCGGGCTGATTGTTTGGCCCTTTGAGCATTCTGGCATTGTTGCTGGTCCAGACGACACTGCCGTCTTTACAATATTGTTCTATCTCGACCATAACAGGCTCCCATCCATCTGGATCACCCGCCTGGATAAGCCTTAATTTTTCACCATAAAGCGTCATTAGTGTTTCGAGCCCACCAGGGGATATCAGTTCCTCCAAAGATTTTGCCATCATCTCCTCAACCGTATACCCCCGTTGTTGATAAACCGAAGGACTGACATAGGTAAACACAAAGTCCATATCAAAAACCCATATCACATCTGCAACATTTTCAGCGATCAACCGATACCGCTCTTCACTTTTAAACAGGGCCTGCCTTGCCCGGAGATGTTCTTCAGCTTCAAGTTGAAGTGAGGCATTCAAGGTGGACAGTTCGCTGGTTCGCGCCAAAACCCTGTCCTCAAGTACTTTTTTGGCCAACAACAGGCGAAGGGTCAGCAGAAAAATCACATATGTCATCACCAGGGCAAGCAGGACAAATCCCTCTAAATATATGGTATCGCATTCCCAAATCGCCTCGATAAAACCGATGGGTTTCCCATCATGGGTTACCGCTGAGATCAGGCCCACATCGTGGATAAGATGAAGGGATTTAAGGATATGCGCCCACCAATCCAAGGCATCCCCCATTGCACTTTGAAATACGGTTCCCCGGGTATCTGTGACAATTATCTGTCGATAGCTTTGAGATTTGCAGGCAAGGGACAGATACTCTGATGCCCCCTGGGGATTGGAATTCCAAAGGGCGTCTGAGATGATCTGCCCATGTTTTTGAATTTGAAACCGGGCTTTTTTGCGGGTATATTGTTCATAAAAAATCACAAACACACAAAACAGGGCCAAAAACAGGACGGCTGTGATGGATGTAATTTTCTGATACTTCAAACTTTTATTCATAGTTTTCCGTAGACCCAGGAGTCGTCGTGGCCAATTGCTTTAAAGCAAAATTAATTTTTCCAATCACTTCATCCGCCACTTGTTTACTGAAAAGAAGATACCGTTTGTTGCCCTTTGGGATATCGGTAAATCTTATAAATTTGAAGTCTGTCTCCAAAAGCCCGGAGGTGGTGATCAGCGCAGTGGCTTCTTCCTCTGAAATAAAGAAATAATCCGCTCCCTTGGAATGAATCATCTTGAGCATCCCAATATTTTCCGCATTTGTCATTTCCTGCCGGGGGGTCAGGGTAATCTTTGTATCGATGAACGGACCGTAGGAGTAACCATTCTTTCTTAATAATACCAGGTCCGAATTTAAAAGGGTCCTGTCCAGGGGTCCATTGGAAATGATCTTATCATTGTCCGCCCGGGCCAAGGCAATGGTGGGTTTGTCCTGGTAAATAAAATGGCTGTACTTGGCAAATTTTTCCCGTTCCGGATTTTTAAACCAGCCAATGAGGCAATCTTTTGATTGGTTGCTCTTTACAATATCAAGCTGGCGCTTTGCCGGCGTTTTTTCCCATCGGAAAGGGATTTTCGCCCGGCTAAATGCCAGTTTAACCGGATCAACACAAATCCCATAAACCCCCAGAGGACCCGTCATATAATAGGGAGGTCTCTCGTGATAATGGAGGGTAATCATCTCCCCCTCGGCAGGTTTTTTCATGGCAGAAAAAGCAGGCAAGCCCCTCCCATAGGGGATAAACCCTCTTCCAAACAACAGGGCGACGGCAACGGTCAAGCAAAAGAGCGGAACAAGCCCCCTTTTAAGCCGCATCATGGATGGATTCCCATATAACCGACCTCATCTGTTTATTCCAAACCTGGTTTCACTCCCAAACGCTCAAAAGCCTGAAGACAACCTTCCAATTCTCTTCAACAATTTTCATAGGATATAAAACATAATCAAACAAGGCAAATTAAATCTATTTTGGTGTGTATGATTCTCATTGATTTATCTACCTGCCTGATCCAGATCTTTAAGGTTTATTTCCAGTTTGTATTCGGAGGATTCGGGGTCCCGTTTAACAGCGAAACCCAGCTTTTGTCCCAGGGCCAGCATGGCTGTGTTGCTGGAAATGACCGGACCGTAGATATGTTTAAGCCCATATTTTTGAGCACTCACCAGGGCCCGCTTCAACAACACCCTGCCAATCCCCTTGCCCTGCCAATCATCGGCCAGGACCAGGGCAAATTCCCCTCGTTCCCCGGCAGGGTGGAAAATAATCCGGGCCACCCCCACTATCTTTTTTTGTTCGCCTTTTCCCGCCAGGGCCATCAAGGCAATTTCCCGGTCATAATCAATCTGGGTCAGGCGAATGAGAAGGGTCTTGGAGATGCGCTTGATGGGGGAAAAAAACCGCAGATAAACAGTTTCAGGAGACAGGTCTGAAAAAAGACCGATTATCTGCTCGGCATCACCAGGGCGAACCGGTCGCATGAAAATTTTCTCTTTGTCCCGGGTGACAAACTCTGATTCCTGCCACCAGGGATAGGGGCTGATGATCAAATGACCGGCCGCTTGAACCAATGTTTTTTCCACCTTAGCCCTGGCATTTGCCACCACCACCCGACCTTCTTTGACCTGGATGGGATTGACCGTAAGGCTCTTGATCTCGGGAAAATCCGAAACCATTCGGCTAATCCGGATCAGCATCTCTTCCAGCAGGGCAATGTCCACAGGGGAGATCTGTTTATACCCGTCAAAAACCCTTGAAATTCTTGTGGCTTCCATGACCCTTCCTGCCAGAATCCGGTTCAGCGGCGGCAGGGCCATGGCCGTATCCCGGACCACCTCACTCAAAGCCCCCCCCATCCCAAATTGAAGCACCGGGCCAAAAAGCGGATGGTTCACCATGGAAATCTGAAGTTCATAATCAGGACGTGCAAATCCCTTGTCCGGTGCCACCACGATTCCATAGGCTGCCAACAATTTTCCGGCAAGCCAGGTATCAGAAGGGGGGTGGGAAGCCAACCCTCGTTTGACAGCCCCTGCGGCCGCTGACCTGTCGATATCCAGCCGTTTATCGGTCCTGTCGGGAATCTCCTGGAGCATCTGAATATTGCGGCCATATTGGTAGAGATTTAAAAAGGCCTGGACAGCCCGTTCCGGGGTTTCATAGGTAATAATCCCCTCCCGATTAAAAATCGCCCGGGATCTGTCAGAATTCACCCCCCCCATCCATGCCGTAAATACAGGAAAAGGAGTGGTTTTCAACAATTTTACCAGGGGGCTTGCAAGGGCTGTGGAATCATAGGTGCCCACGGGAGAACTCAGGAGTAACAGCCCGTCTATTTCATCGGCCTTAATACAGATTTTAACCACCTCAATATATTTTTCAGGAGAGGTTTCCTGTAATACTTCGATGGGGTTGGTCCGCCGCCATCGATCCTCGAGCAGGCCATCCAGGGCATGAATGGTGGAAGGGGTTAAATCCGCCGGTTTGATACCACTCCCGGCCAGGGAATCAAGGGCCATCATTCCTATCCCGCCGGCATTGGATACAATTGCCAATCTCCCCCCCCGAGGGCGTTTCTGCTTGGCCAGGAATTCGGCACAATCAAACAGGGCGTCAAAGCCATGAACCCTTAAAATCCCCGCCCGCTGGAACATGGCATCATAGACTTCATCTTCACAGGGATCAAATCCAACCCCTGCCCGGCTGGACTTCAATACGATAATGGGTTTCACCCTGGAAACGGCCCGGGCAGCACTCATAAATTTACGGGCATTGGTCAGGGATTCCACATACATGACAATGGACTCCACCTCGCTTAAAGACCCCAGATAATCGATCATATCTGCAAAATCCACATCCAGCCCGGACCCGAGATTAACAAAATGACTAAAGCCCACCTTCTCCCGGAGGGCAAGGTCCAAAACCGCAGTAGAAACCGCCCCGCTCTGGGATAAAAATGCAACTTTTCCGGGCAGGGGAAGGGTGTGCATGAAGCTTGCATTCAAACCTGCCCGGGTATTGATAATGCCCACGGAATCCGGCCCGATAATTCTGATGCCCGTATCCCGTGCAACCTGTCGTATGGAGGACCAGATTTTATTTTCAGGATCTCCCGGTCTTACAGGGCCGGCAGAGATCACCACACACCCTTGCATTTTTTTTTGACCGCACTCAGCCACAACCCCGGGGACATC
This sequence comes from Desulfoconvexum algidum, assembly GCF_055382125.1. Taxonomy (NCBI): domain Bacteria; kingdom Pseudomonadati; phylum Thermodesulfobacteriota; class Desulfobacteria; order Desulfobacterales; family Desulfobacteraceae; genus Desulfoconvexum; species Desulfoconvexum algidum. The sequence goes on from NZ_AP042394.1 coordinate 5,963,848, forward strand.
TTGCATGGGAACAGCAATCACGGCCATATCCACAGGGGCCTCAAGGTCTTCCACCCGGGCAACGGCATCAAAGCCCGATACCCGGCTGTATTTTGGATTCACCGGGAAAAGTTCCCCCTTAAACCCACCGGATACAAGGTTGTCCATGATACAGGCCCCGACACTTCCTTTTTTTTCGCTGGCACCGACCACGGCAATGGACACAGGATTCATGATATGATGTAAATTCTGGATTGTCATGGACAAGAATCTAGTATGGACCAGGACGCTTGTCAACCTAATTTGGAATTTTTATAGATACAATTTGAATTGTTAAACCTTTGAACAATTTTAACGGATGCAAGTTATGCTTTGATTCTTACGCGGAAACCTTATCATGGCAATAAGTTCTCCTGTTACTTTTTTCTACCGGGAATGATTATTGTCCAATTATGTAAATTTTCATACCAACCAGATTGAAAATTAACCCGCAAAATCAGATTTTTAATCTCGAAATTTTACTCGTCAATCATGATACCATTATTCAACACCTTGTCAGGTCATAAATTCTATCTTTGATCGAATCACTGGTTCCTTTTCCCAAACACATGATTCGCTGGAAGACGTTAAGTATTGAAAATATCAATTCTGATACGGATTACCCATCCATATAATCACTTTGACATGGGTATGGGTTCCTCATATTGATAGCTCATTTATACAATTTTTAAAAACAAAGGATAAAAAATTGGATCAGATTGTTGTTCGGTTGCATCCCGGTCAGGATCTTAAAAAAGAAATTGATCGGCTTATAGAAAATCAGAGCATCAAAGCGGCATGTATATTAACCTGCGTTGGTAGTTTAACACGGGCAATGCTGCGTTTTGCCAACCAGGAAAATCCTGAAGAGCTGAAAGGACATTTCGAAATCGTTTCGCTTACAGGCATATTGTCAAAAGATGGCTCTCACTGCCATATAGCCATTGCAGACAAAAGGGGCACAACTTTTGGAGCCCACCTGATGGATGGCTGTATCATATATACAACTGCTGAGGTTGTCATTGGTATCATACCTGATTACAGCTTTTTGAGAAAGTTTGATCCACAGACCGGATATCCTGAACTTAAAATCGTTTATTCAAAATAGAAGAAGGAAAAGGAAAATAATAATGAGTTTTTCTGAAAAAATTAAAAAAGATTTTACCACCACCGTCATGGTCCTCATGGCTGTTGCCATTGTTATAAATATTGCAGCCGGTCAATTGGTATCCATGCTTAAACTTCCGATTTTTCTGGATTCTATAGGCACTGTTCTCGTTGGTATCATGGCCGGCCCCTGGGCAGGAGGTCTGACAGGATTGCTGACCAATTTAATCTGGGGAATGATCTCCTCGCCTGTAGCTGCGGCTTTTTCACCCGTAGCCATGGCCATAGGCATAGCAGCCGGTTTGTGCGCTAAATACGGACTTTTCAGAACCTGGTGGCTGGCAATCATCAGTGGTGTGATTATCACTTTTTTCAATGCTGTTGTTGCAGTGCCAATCAAATTGTACCTGTTCGGCGGAATTACAGGTTCGGGCGCTGATTTTATAACATCCTATATGCTTGCCCTTGGTAAAGGCCTTTTTGGGTCTGTGGTTATCAGTGTTTTTACATCCAATCTTATCGATAAGGTTGTGACGGCTGTATTGTCCTGGGGAATTATCAAAGCCTTGCCGGAAAGGACTGCTGGCCGATTGCCCCGCGTCAATGCTGTTACGCTTAAGAATTAATGGAATTTCACAATTGAAAAATCTGCTCCGATCCGACCTTATTGATATAACCATGGCAAGGAATGGAGCAGATCTTTAAATATGCAAACCCGCACATCCTACCCCACATTGTTTATTGAAAAAGATTCATGGCTTCACCGGATTCATCCGTTTAATAAGCTATGCTATATCCTTTTCATTGGCGTATCTGTTTATTTACTGCCCGGGAAATGGCTGACTGATATTGTTTTGCTTCTGATCAACCTGGGATTTTTAATTACCGCCGGCATTTTTAAATCTTCCTGGAAACTTATCTGGAAAACCATGCTGCCGCTGATACTTTTCATGGTACCGATTCACGGGATTCTTTATCCAGAGAACCATACGGTACTGATCAGCCTCCAATGGTTCAATGTCTACCAGGAAGGATTGCTGTTCGCATTTAATACACTTTTGCAACTATTGATTTTATTGATTGCTTCGCTGCTTTTTGTGTTCACAACCCACCCGGCAGATCTTATCAGCACCATATCTCAGACTGCCGGATCACCGACTCTCGCTTATCTTATCGGCAGCCCGCTGCTTTTACTTCCGGCCATGCGTGAACGGATTGTGACCATTCAGTCAGCCCAGCGATCAAGGGGACTTGATACACAAGGAAATCTTCTCAAACGGTTTTACGGATTGTTTCCACTGCTTATCCCCCTGGTTCTTGGATCTCTCATCGAAATAGAACAGCGGTCGGTTGCCCTTGAATTGCGTGGATTTAATTCGGCTTGCCCGAAGACCTTTGTCAGGACAGTCTTTGATTCAATCCTGCAAAAACGTGTGAGACGATTGATGCTGGCCCTTACAATCTGTATTATCGGCTATAGTGTTGTGGGGTGATGATGACCGGAATCAAGATCGAAAAACTTACCTATCATTATCCTGGCACAGACAATGCTTCGCTGAAAGATATCTCACTTAAAATTCCAAAAGGGGAATTTACTGCGATCATCGGTGCAAATAATTCAGGTAAGTCAACCCTTTGCTGTGCAATATCCGGTATCATCCCCCATTTGTATCATGGCCGGATACAAGGCATTATCAGGGTTGAGGGAACTGATATCTCCACCATGGGTGTAAGTGATATCGCCCGGGATGTTGGAATGGTCATGCAGATACCCAGAAATCAATTATCCGGTTTCCATTATACCGTATTTGAGGAAGTGGCGTTTGGGCTTGAAAATCAAGGAATGAAAAGGGATAAAATCATAGAGCGAGTTAAATGGGTTTTGCTGATGACAGGGTTAGAAGACCTGGCAGAACGATCCCCTTACCAACTGTCCGGGGGGCAACAGCAGCGATTGATTTTAGCAGCCGCTATCGCCTTGGAACCATCCATTTTGGTGCTGGATGAACCCACTACCTTCCTTGATCCAATGGGGACAAAAGAGGTGTTTAAACTCTTGCGCAAACTCAACAAACAAGGTGTAACCATCGTCATTGCAGAGCAAAGACTGGAATTCATAGCAGAATATGCAGATCGGGTAATCGCTCTCGAGAACGGAAAGGTGGTTTTGGACGGGATTCCTCAAGATATCTTAACCTCATCAGTTTTAAAAAAGATCAATCTGGAATGGACACGGTATACACAGGTGGCTATTTTAGCCAGAAAAAAGGCTCTTTGGTCAGATGGGAAACCGTTATCCGCATCTTTTTCCGCCACTGTCGAAGGGATAGTGACCAAATGAACAAAAAAGGCTTTCAAGTTCGTGCTGATAACCTGACATTTAAATATTCAGAAAATATAACCGCGTTAAAAAAAATATATCTCAATTTGACTGCCGGAGAGCGTGTTGCTTTAGTCGGGCACAATGGTTCAGGTAAAAGTACTCTTGCCAAGCACCTTAACGGCCTGCTGATTCCGTCCACAGGTAAAGCATGGATACAAGGGATTGATTCATCAACTCAAAGCGTCTCCCAATTGGCGAAAAGAGTAGCTTTATTGTTTCAAAATCCGGATGATCAAATTTGCAGGCGCGTTGTCAGGGATGAGGTTGCATTCGGTCCCAAAAATTTAGGATACCCTGAAAAAAAAATAGACCAGTTAGTAAATAAGGCTCTATCAAATTTTGATTTATTGCCCTTCCAAAAAATGAATCCACATGATTTAGGGTTTAGTGAACGTAAAAGAGTTGCTCTGGCATCTATTGTAGCAATGGATACTCCCATTATCGTTTTTGACGAGCCAACTGCAGGATTTGATTCACATGAAATCAAACTTTTTATCACAGTTTTGGAAAGATTGAAAAATGAAGAAAAAACAGTTCTGATCATTACCCATGACATGGATTTTGTTGCGGAAAACATAACACGCATCCTTTGTCTTCAGAACGGGGAAAAAGTTTTTGACGGTAACGCCTGGGATTTTTTTTCTGACAATAAAATTCTTTCACATTGTAGATTACTGCCTCCACAAGTGGTTCGGCTCAGCACCCACTTTCAGCAAAAAAGGCTTGCTATGACCCCAGAAGACTTTATGGGTGGGTTTTGAGCTTTCATATGCCAAATTTTGTATATAATTTTTGATTCATTGAAAATTATCAGGTATTTATCCAATTCATGGCCTTAACCTATACTTTAAAGTATCAAGAATATCTGTTGTAATTATAAGCATTTTGGACAGGGAAAACTCCTATTTTTAAATTAAAAAAGTCAGATCTGCTACATAGTGTGTTTGAAAAGCGTCCGGAATCACAGAGAAAGTCTGGGGGGCTTTTTTAATCGTGGAAGGCCATTATTATAGCCAATTATGGCAACTCGCAACATAAAGCCAGTAAAGCTCGCTCGACCTTGATTTAATATCTGAAACAATAATGAATTATTTGCTGACCTACTGAACTCAATAAAAAGGAAGTATGTTTAATTGTCTTTTCCCAAAAGATTTACTTGGAGATGATTTTTTAATATAAAGAACGGCATGAAACAATTTGACAACGCAAATGAATTCCAGAATGAACTGTTCGGCCATCTAAACTTGGAAAATCAAAAGATTGCCAACAACCTGTTTTTTGACTGCGAATTTCGAAACTGTAATTTTTCATATACTGATTTTGAATCAACCCTTTTTGAAGGCTGCTCATTTTTCAATTGTAACTTTTCTTTGTCTAAAATGTCCAAAACACAGATTATAGGGGGTCTGTTTAACGGCTGCAAAATTCTGGGAATCGATTTTACAAAATGTGACACGCCTATGATCGATTTTTCCATGGAAGAGTGCAAGATAAGGGGCTGCATTTTTTCGGGTCTTTGCCTGAAGAAATCCAGCCTATGCAAATCAGCGTTAATTGAATGCGATTTTGTTAATACCGATCTTTCAGAAACCAACCTTTCCAAAGCAGATTTTTCAGGGTCACTCTTCCACAATACAAATCTATTCAAGGCAGATTTAACAAATTGCATCAACTACAATATCGACCCGCTCAAAAACAATATCAGACGGGCAACCCTTTCTTTGCCCGAAGCCTTGACCTTGTTGAATACCTTTGAAATTACCATCCAATAAAGGGGATTCACCCTAAAGATTCCGGCGGCAATGATTGACAAGCGCTTCCCCCCCATGGTACTTTCTCCCAAGAAACCAGTGCAAAATGCAGTGGTCGGCTGGGGGAGTCGATAAGGATCGGCTGAGAGGAGACTATAATACGTTTCGACCCCTGGAACCTGCCCCAGATAATTCTGGCGAAGGAAAGTCATTCTGTCTTTTTTCCTGAGGGGTTTATCCGCCGATTGTATCCATCTATTTTGCTTGGCATTAAAAATAAAGTTTAAGGCAGTATTCTACCTTAAATATTTAAACAAAGAGTTGTATGGATATGCTCCAGTTATCAGGCGCCACAAAAATTTATAACGGCCAGACAGTCTTTTCCAATTTAGATCTGTCGGTTTCCCCGGGGCAGTTTAAGGTACTGGTGGGACCTTCCGGATGTGGCAAAAGCACCCTGTTTGACGGGCTGACAGGGGTCATGGCCCTGGATCGGGGCGAAATATCATGGAAGGGTCACGCCCTCGCCCACCTGGGGCGCCATGCCGCCTATATGCAGCAAAAGGACCTGCTCCTTCCCTGGTTTTCCCTGATGGACAACGCCCTGTTGCCGGCCAGAACCGGAAAAATGGACATGACCAGGATGAAATCAAGGGCAAACAAACTTTTTATCCGCCTGGGATTAAAAGGGTATGAGTCCCATCATCCCCATGAGGTCTCCGGGGGCATGCGCCAGCGATGCGCCCTGGTCAGGACCCTTATGTTCAACCGGGACCTGATCCTGCTGGACGAACCCTTATCCGCCCTGGACGCCATTACCAGACGACGCCTGCAATCTTTGTTATTGCTACTCCAGACCGAATTCAACAAAACCATCCTCATGATCACCCATGATATTGAAGAAGCACTGCTGTTGGCCGATGAAGTATACCTGCTCAGCCCCCAGCCCATGGCCATCAAGGAGCGGTTTGTCCTGAACCAGCCAAAGCCCCGGCATTTCAATGATCCCGATCTGTTGAAAATAAAAGAATATATGCTGGCACAGCTTGAGGGAGAACCCACCTGTGAAGCTGGCTAACTTAATTGCCCCGGCCCTGGTAATCCTGATCCTGGGTTGCTGGGAGGCGGCCACCCATCTGCTTGCGATACCGGTTTTCATTTTACCGCCCCCATCGAGTATCTTTGCTACGGCCATCCTCAAGGCCCCTTTGATCCTGCCCCATGCTGCAACCACCCTGTCTGAAATCATCCTGGGAATAATTTTGGCCCTGGCAACCGCCATCCCCCTTGCCATTGCCATGTTTGCAAACCCCAGCCTGGAAAAAGGACTGGCCCCGTTTCTGGTGGCCTCCCAGGCCATCCCGGTGTTTGCCATTGCACCGTTGCTGGTGATCTGGATGGGATACGGGATTGCCTCCAAGGTATTCATGGCCTGGATCATTATTTTTTTCCCCATTACCATCAGCCTGCTGGCAGGGCTTAAAAGCTGTGACCCTGAATTTCGGGTCATGTTCAAGCTTATGGGGGCCTCGTTCTATGACACATTGATCCTGCTCTACTGGCCCTGGGCTCTGCCCCATTTTTTTGCAGGGCTCCGAGTGGGGGTCACCGTGGCCACCATCGGGGCGGTCATAGGAGAATGGGTGGGGGCCCAGCAGGGACTTGGGTTTCTCATGATCCAGTCCAATGCCCGCCTCCAGGTGGACCTGGTGTTTGCCGCCATTCTCTGGCTGACGGCCATGGGGCTTGGTATGTGGATTATCGTCGGAATCCTGGAAAAAAAGAGTATAAAATGGAAACCATAATCGGAACCCATAAGGGGCTCCAATCTAATACAACAATTATTTCTTCAAGGAAAAAACCATGAAAAAACGTATTCTCTCTGTACTTATTCTCAATGTGCTTCTGGCCAGCTCTCTTTTGTTCGTCTCCCCCTTGTGGGCAGGGGAAAAACTCACCCTGATGCTGGACTGGTTCCCCAATGTGGACCATTTACCCGTTTACGTGGCACAGGAGTTGGGATATTTTGCCGACAACCAGATTGAAGTGGATATCGTCAGTCCGTCTGAAACCTCGGATGCATTAAAACTCGCAGCTTCCGGCAACATGGACATTGCCGTTTCCTACCAGCCCCAGACCATTATTGCCGCAGACCAGGGCCTTGATATCAAAGCCATCGCTCCGCTGGTGGTCCATCCCCTGACCACCCTGCTCTTTCTTGACACCAAAAACATCCAGACCCCTGCCGACCTTTCCGGCAAAAAAATCGGGTATACCGTGCCCGGACTCATGGATGTCATGCTGGAAGCCTTTGCCGCCATCAACCAGATACAAGACTATACCCCGGTAAATGTGGGGTTTACCATTTTACCCGCCCTGGTCTCCAACCAGGTGGATGCCGTCATGGGTCCCTTTAAAACCTATGAAACCGTGGGCATGGCCCAGCACGGGTATAAAGCCCGATTTTTTGAGCTGGAAAAATACGGGATCCCGGATTATGAAGAGTTGATCTTTGTCTGCGGTCCAAAGGCGTTAAAGGAAAAATCTTCGGCAATCCACGGATTTGTCAAGGCTGTTGAAAAGGCCCAGGTCTTTACCAAGGCCCACCCGGAACGAGCCCTTGCCCTGTATCTTGCAGCCCTGCCCCAGGCAGATAAAACGATTGAAACCCAGGCTTTTGAACTGACCCGGCCCTATTTTGCCTCAACCTTGGCCCATGATCCTGTCAAATGGCAGGCCTTTGCCGACTTTGCCCTTGAACACGGACTCATCAAGAATAAAGTGGTTGCAAAAGACCTGATTCATACCTGGTAACCCTAAACCCATAAGGAGAAGCCCAATGACTATCACCCCAACCGGTATATGGAAAGATCTGGAGCAGATCCGGGAAAAAAGCCCCCTGGTCCATAATATCACCAACTATGTGGCAATGAACAATACCGCCAATGCCCTGCTGGCCCTGGGCGCCTCCCCTGTCATGGCCCATGCCGAAGCGGAAGTTTGCGACATGGTAAATATTGCCAATGCCCTGGTCATCAACATCGGCACCCTGAGCGATCCCTGGATCCGGGCCATGGCAACGGCAGGAGCCCGGGCAAAGGAACGCAACATCCCCATTATCCTGGATCCGGTTGGCGCGGGCGCCACCGAATACAGGACCCGCACGGCAAGGGAACTTCTCCAGACGGCATCCCCGTCCATCATCCGGGGGAACGGATCTGAAATCATGGCCCTGTGCGAACCAAACCTGGACAAAGTAGGAGTGGCCACCAAGGGTGTTGACTCCAGCTCTGCCTCGGATCTGGCCATTGAATCTGCCAGGGCATTGAACAAAGAATTTGGTGCCGTGGTCTGCATCACCGGAAAAACCGACTATATTGTCTCCAAAGGAAAAATGACCCGTGTAAAAAACGGAGATGCCATGATGACAAGGGTAACCGGCTTAGGATGCACTGCCTCTGCCCTTTGCGGCGCCTTTGCCGCCGTGAATCCCGACTATCACCTGGCAGCTGCCCATACAATGGCCGTCATGGGTATTACAGGGCAGATAGCCGCCGAAGATGCACATGGGCCTGCCAGCCTCCAGCTCAATTTCATTGACACCCTGTACCAATTGTCTGAAACCCATATTCAAGATTATTTGCGGCTTTAGGGGGGAGGGATGAGGATGAAAGACGTTTACCCGGCCACAAACCACCAGGCCTTCACAGGAGATCCATCATGAAAACCTATTTCAGAGCACTCACCATAGCGGGCTCGGACAGCAGCGGCGGTGCCGGCATCCAGGCAGATCTAAAAACTTTTTCAGCCCTGGGCTGCTTTGGCATGTCCGCCATCACCGCCCTTACCGCACAGAATACCCGGGTGGTGACCGGTATTTTCCCAGCACCACCGGAATTTATCGGCCAACAGATCGATGCTGTCATGGAGGACATTGGGGTGGATGCTGTAAAGATCGGTATGCTCCATTCTCCGGCGGTCATCGAAATCGTGGCCCAAAAACTGACCGATTGGAAATGCCCCAATATTGTGGTGGACCCGGTGATGATTTCAAAAAGCGGGGACAAACTTCTCCAGGACGATGCAGTCCAGGCTCTCAAAGAGTGTCTTCTTCCCCTGGCCACCCTTATCACCCCCAACCTTCCCGAGGCTTCTGTGTTATTGGGCCGGCCCGTTGAGAAGAAGGAAGACATGGACAGAGCGGCCCGGGACCTTGCCGATTTTGGATCTGCCAATGTTCTTGTGAAGGGAGGGCATCTCATGGGTGACGACAGCTGCGACCTCCTGTATCAAAACAAAAACAAGACCATGACAGAATTTTTTGGAAAGCGGATCCATACTCCCAACACCCACGGCACAGGCTGCACCCTGTCCTCAGCCATTGCAGCAAATCTGGCCAGGGGGATTGAGCTGGAAATGGCTGTAAAAAATGCCAAAGCCTATATTATCGGTGCGCTTTCAGCGGGGGCAGCGTATCAGACCGGACGAGGCCATGGCCCGGTCCACCATTTTTACGATCTCTGGCCGCAGCAATAGGAGGGGGCCGAGCCCAACAAATAATTTTATTTTATTGCCAGGCCCTGATCTTCAAGCCAGGCCAGGGCTGATGATTCGTCTTTAAAGGTCTGGATGGGAAAGACATCTTGTCCCTGGGAAGGTTTATTGACAATATATTCTTTGAGGATGGAGTTGATGATCTGGGCCCTGGCAATCTGCCCCTGGGCCATGGCCCAGTGGAGAATTTTTTCAAAATATTGAATGGCTTTGGGTGTGCCCCCTTCAAATTTTCGAAAGTCTGCCAGCACCCCGAATTGTTTTATTTTTTTTTCAAGAACCAGGGATTTATAAGCCGCAAAAAAATCCCTGGCACACTCTTCATTCCAATTTTGATAAAAGCGAAGGATAAAAATCTCACCCCGTACTTCAAACTCATATTTCCCGTGCACGTCAAATTTCATAAATCCGTCTCAACATCCAATAAGATAAACACTGCATAAATCATTGATATTCAAACCCCTGGAAAAAGTCAAGCAAGACAATGGACATTTCTTGCACAGGGCCTAAAGGGGTGTTATTGTACCCCAAAAATAATAAAGAGAGAAACAAGACCATGACCCGTAAAATTTTGATCATTGATGATGATATCAAGTTAATTCACCTGCTGAAAGAATATCTGGAAGAAAATAACTTTAGGGTATCCCATGCACTTGAAGGCGATCATGCCGTGGATGAGATAAAAGCAAACGCCCCGGATCTGATCATTCTGGATATCATGCTGCCGGGCAAAGACGGCCTTGAAGTATTAAAAGATATCCGCAAGGCTCACTCTCTTCCTGTGATCATGCTGACAGCCAAAGGGGATGACACAGACAAGATCATCGGCCTGGAACTGGGAGCAGACGACTACCTGCCCAAGCCCTTTAACCCCAGGGAACTTCTGGCCAGGATCAAGGCAATTCTCCGACGCCAGGATCTTTTGACAACACAGGATTCCTGCGAAGATCTTCTCATCCGGTGCCATAACATGATCTTAAACCGAGCGGCTCACACCATTGAAGTCGACAAAAAAGTGGTTGACCTGTCCACCACAGAATTCAATATCCTGGAAGTATTGATGAAAAGCCCCAATACCGTCCTCAGCCGGGACCAGATCATGAATCTTGCCCAGGGAAGGGATTTCATGGTCTTTGACAGGAGCATCGATATTCATATCAGCAGGCTGCGGGCAAAAATTGAAACAGCCCCCGGATCCCCCAAAAGGATCAAAACCATCTGGGGAACCGGTTATATGTTTGTGGACATTCCATGAAAATCAAGCGCCTGTATCTAAAAATCCTTCTCTCCTTTTTGATGGTCCTTTTTGTTACCCTGACCCTGATCCTTATCCTGTTTATTACCCTGGGGGGGAGATCCTTTCGGGATTATCTTGATCGAAAAGCCTTTCCCAAGCTTGAGATTTTCCAGGAAATGGTCCAGGAAAAAATCGACGATCATCCCTTGCTGCCCGTTGCCCGGAACCTGGATTTGAAAAAACAGCTGGACACCTTTTCCTCTCTTTTTGATTTAAAAATCTGGATCAGTGATCCTGAAAAAGGAATCCAGATAAAAACATTTAAAGACCCTGTCAATATTGCCCAAAAAGGATTTCAACGCCAGATCCATCATCAAAACGGCATTACCCTCTATCATTTTATTCGGAAGCGGAACCAATATTATGCCATTCTCCCCATAAAGGAGGGGAACAACGAGTTGCGACTGCATCTTTATTATGATACCCGGAATCCAAATCAGCCGGAAGGCATTTTCTTTGTCGGCATATTGATCATCGGCGGGTTGGTGGCCCTTTTAATCATTCCCCTTGCCAGGCGGATCACACGAAGGGTCAATCAGCTGAATCGATCCGCCCTTGAATTTGCCAATGGCAACCTGTCCTACAGGACAGATATCAAAGGCAATGACGAGATTGCCAAGCTGGGCCATTCCTTTAATTTCATGGCAGACAAAATGGAAAAAATGATCCAGGGAAGCAAGGAATTGTCCGCCAATGTATCCCATGAACTTCGCAGCCCCCTTACCAGAATCCAGGTATCCAGGGAACTGATTTTTGACAAAATAGACAAATTGGACAAAGAAATGGCCAAACAAGACATACACCGGTATCTCCAAAACATGGAATCTGACATTCAGAGTCTGGACACCCTGATTGACCAGGTACTCAAGCTGTCTAAAATTGATTACCAGGAATCCGACCTCGCCCTGGAAAGCTTTAATTTTAAAGAGTTCCTGGACAAAGTGCTGAACCAATACCATTCCTTGCTCCTGCAAAAAAACATTGGAATAGCCCATAAATTTCCTGACACAATGCGGGCAAACCAGGACAAGTCCGTTCTCAAATCCATTCTCTCCAACCTGTTGGACAATGCCGTAAAATACACTCCTGAAAACGGAACCATCTTAATCGAACCCCTTCCTGGGTATAGGCGGGGCGTGGGTTTCACAGTGGCCAATACCTGCCCCCCCCTGGACGACAAAGAGCTTAAAATGATATTCAAACCCTTTTACAGGACCCGGGGAAATACAGCCCCCGGCTCGGGCCTTGGACTGACCATTACAAAGAAACAGGTAACAAGGTGCAAGGGGAATATAATAGCCCGGAATACCAAGAGAGGCCTGACCTTTGAGATCCGCCTGCCCTGAACGATAATAGTTGATTTATAAAATCTGACCTATAAAATTTCCAGCCGTTCCAAATACTCTGGTTGGGGGATACCCTTTTGGTCAAATTTTCGTTTGGACAGACAGATATCCGTGGCGGCATTCCACACCCCCTGGTACAAGGAAACATCAATGAGTTGGATATCAATCCGGTACTCTTAAGTCGTGTTAAAGAATGATGTTTAGAACCCGGCGTAAAGGCTCTGCCGCTCCCCACAGGAGCTGGTCCCCCACAGAAAATGCGGTTAAAAAATCATCCCCCAGGTTCATCTTCCGGATCCGGCCCACGGGCACGGTGAGGGTGCCGGTGACAGCAGCCGGCGTCAGTTGATGGATGGTCTCTTCCTTAAGGTTGGGGATTACCTTTACCCAGTCATTATTGTCTGCCAGCATGGCATTGATCTCATCTAAAGGCAGATTCTTTTTCAACTTAATGGTAAAGGCCTGGCTGTGGCAGCGCATGGAGCTGATGCGTACGCATTGTCCGTCAATGGGCACAGGATTGTCGGACCGGCCCAAAATTTTGTTGGTCTCCACCAACCCCTTCCATTCTTCCCGGGTCTGGCCGTTGTCCATGGCCCGGTCAATCCAGGGAATAAGGCTGGCCCCCAGGGGCACAGCCCAATTGTCCACGGGAAATCCCTTGGATCGGATGGTGTCGGTAACATTTCTGTCCAAATCCAGGATGGCCGAGGCAGGATTGTCCAGGATACCGGCGGCTTTGTCCCCGATATATCGCATCTGGGCGACCAGTTCTTCCATATTTTTGGCACCGGCCCCAGAAGCGGCCTGGTAGGTCATGGAGGTAAGCCACTCCACTGCATCGTTTTCAAACAGGCCTCCCAGGGCCATGAGCATGAGGGAAACCGTACAATTTCCCCCGATATAATTTTTAATCCCCCGGGCAAGGCCTTCTTCTATCAGGCCATTGTTGACCGGATCCAGGGCAATAATGCTCTGTTTATCCATGCGCAGGGTGGAGGCCGCATCAATCCAGTATCCCTTCCAATCGTTCTCTTCAAGTTTGGGACGCACCGTCTTGGTATAGGAGCCGCCCTGGCAGGAGAGAATAATATCCATCTCCATGAGGGCATCCACATTGTGGGCATCAATCAGGGCTGGGGCATCCACCCCCACAGAGGGTGCTCGCTGGCCTGCCTGGGAGGTGGTAAAGAAAATCGGAGTAAATTTTTTAAAATCATCTTCCGCCATCATTCTTTCCATAAGAACAGACCCCACCATTCCCCTCCAGCCGACCAATCCAACTTTTTTCATCTTTCTATCCTCCCAAAACGATTGAACAATTTTCCATAAAAATTTTATTTATATCTGCTTTTTTTAAAAGATACCAGTTTTAACAAAAAAAACCAGGACATTTCTTATCTATTACTGACACAATTAAAACATCGTTTTCTTTTTGACATATAATTAAAACTATGATTTAGCTATCAGTACAAACATTTTTTTTAAGCTTACTTCAGCAGTGGAGACATGAACAATGAAACTGGACAGCAAGCTTGCCGGAACTCGACTGGCTCCCCACAATGCCAAAATCACCTGGCAGGAGACCACCAATTTTGCTGCAGCAATCCAGGATGACAATCCCCTTTATTTCGATGACACAAAAAAAAGCGGACTTGTTGCCCCTCCCACCTTTCCCGTGGCCGTGACCTGGCCCATTCTGAGCAACCTGGGCCGGTATATTGATTCAAGGGAGTTCCCAAAAGAGGTTCTGTTTACCCAGGTCCACTACACCGAACACCTCATCCTCCACCGATTGGTCCGGCCCGGGGATTCCCTGGACTTGACCGGTCAGATTGCAGCCCTCCTGCCCCACCGGGCAGGAACCCACGCCGTGATTGAACTCACCGCCACAGACAAGGAGAAAAACCCGGTTTTTACCGAATATATCGGGGCCATGCTCCGGGGGGTTGAATGCCTGGGGGAAACGGGCAGACAACAACTGCCCACCCTGCCGAAATTTGACCCACCCGATCCTCCTGGCGCCCCGGTATGGAATTGTAAACGCAAAATTGAGCGATGGCTCCCCTATGTCTATGACGGATGCACCCACATTGAATTTCCCATTCATACCTCCCCTAAATTTGCCCGAGAAGTGGGGCTGCCCGGAATTATCCTCCAAGGAACCGCCACCCTGGCCCTGGCAGTCCAAGCGCTCGTCAACCGGGAAGCAGGCGGCGATCCCGATCGGATTTCTCAGATTGCCTGCAATTTTACCGGCATGGTAAAACCGGGAACAAGCATTGAAATCAATTGCCTTGGATACAAGGAACATTTCCATCACAGGGATATCTTTTTTAACGTACTCAACGCAGACAATAAACAAGCCCTTCGATCCGGATACCTTAAAATAAAAAAGGAGCCAGCATGACCCCACGACTTGCAACAGTAAACGATTATATTGAAAAATGGGCCAAAGAAAGGCCGGACCATGTGGCCATGATCCAGCACGAGGACAACCGAAGTTTTACCTACAAAAAATTTTACTCCCTGATTGACTTTTTTGCCCTGAAACTGCTGGACATGGGCATCCAAAAGGGGGACCGGGTGGCCACCCAGCTGGTTCTGGTGCCGGAACATCTCATGCTCATGTATGCCTGTTTTAAAATTGGCGCCATCTTCGCGCCTCTGGATCTAAGATTAACAGAGACCGAAGTGGTCCGGGACATCGACAAAATCGAGCCAAAGGCCTTTTTCTTTTTGGGCAATACACCGGTAAAAGATTTCAGAAAAGTGGGAACGGCAGTTCAAAAGGGATGCTCTTGTGTTGAACACCTGGTCCAGTTCACACCGGATCCCAAGGCCGGCGATATTATTGACAAGGCTATGAGCATCACCGCCCTCATGGACAAAAAACGATTGCTCTGGCTCAAGGTTGCCGATTTTTTCACAGGCGGTCTGAAAAAAGCCTATGCCCAAGTGGAAACAAGAACACCGGCCCTGATCATATACACCACGGGTACCACGGGCGAACCCAAACCCGCCGTTCTCTGCCATGAAAATATCATTGTCCAGAACCAGATACTGGCAAAGGGGTTTGGCTCTGATGTTGCCAATGACACCTTTACCTGCCTGGTCAATTTGCCCCCCAGCCATGTGGGATGCGTCACTGAAACCTTTATGACCACCATGTACCTGGGCGGCAAGGCGGTTCTGCTGCGGATATTTGACGCCAAAACCAGCCTTGAGGCCGTGGAGCGCCACAAGGTGACCGTCATGGGGCAAATCCCCACCATGTTCCGGATGCTCTGGAACCTACCGGAATACAATTCCTTTGACCTGTCCAGCCTTGAATTTGTGGCCTATGCCGGTGCTGCCGTGGACGTAAAATTCCTTGAACGACTGGCCACCATGGCTCCCAAATTCGGCACCGGCCTCGGCATGACGGAGAATGCCGGGTTTGCCACATTTACCCCACCGGGCATTTCCATGGAAGAGATGGCCGGACAGGTGGGCCAAGCCTTTGATGACCTTGCCCGTGTCACGGTTCGAGCCCCCATGCGAGAAGACGGATCCGCAGGCGAAGAACTGCCGGACAACGAAGCCGGTGAAATCTGCTACCACCCGCCGGTTGTTTTTCTGGGTTATTTTAATCAGCCCGAAGAAACAAGAAAAGCTGTCTCCACCGAAGGAATTCTCTACACCGGGGATCTGGGATATTTCCGACAGATGGACGGGTATCGGGCATTGTATTTATCCGGCCGGAAAAAATTCATGGTCAAACAAAAAGGCTATAATGTCTTTCCCGGAGAGGTGGAAGACCATATTGCCGCCATGGACGGGGTGGATCTGGTGGATGTGGTGGGCATGAAACATTATCTGTTTGACGAAGCCATCTTTGCCTTTGTCCGGCCCAAACCCGGGCATGCCCTGACCATGGAGGCTGTCCTGGCCCATTGCAAGTCCATTGCCGCCTATAAGCGCCCCTTGCATGTGGAAATCTGGCCTATTGGCGAAGAATTTCCCTTGACCCGGAGTACCAAGGTGGATAAAATCCGCCTCATGGAAAAAGCTGCTGCCATCATAGAAAACTTAAGACAACAGGGGAAATGGGATGGCGGCCAGACCGAATAATACTCCAGGCCATCCCCAAATGCCAGTGACGGTGATGCCGAAACCGGTGATGCCGGAAAAACTCAAGGACCGACTCTACCCCGTGGTGCTCGACCTTTTTTCAAGCCACGATTTCCACGGGGTCAATATCCGGGAAATAAGCCTGAAAAGCGGCATCAGCTCTGGCACCCTCTACAAATATTTCAGGTCCAAGGAGCAGTTAATCTTTGCCATCCTGGATGAAAAAATCTCCCGGATCGGCCAGACCATGGAACGCCACATTGCCGGCATGGACAGTATCAAAGAAATTTTCAGAAAAGTATTCTGGGTCACCTTTGATTTTTACGATAAGAATCCCGGGCTGGCGGTAACCGCTTTTATAACGGTCCCCATGCGCACCTGGATGAAGGACAAAAGCTATCGCCGAAAAGATGACCTGATCCTGCTCAAAGAACATATTAAAAGGGCTGTTGAACAGGGAAAAATTGATTCAAATCTCTCATTTTCCCAGATCATGGATGCCTATTACATGGTCTGTCACCGGTACATCCATAATTGGTATTATCAAGGCATGACCTGGAAGCTGACGGCAAACTTTGATGATTTTTTTATCCTGTTCTGGAAAATGGTTATCCCGGCACCCGATCCCCGGGGAAAATAACCGGTAGGGGACTTTTTTCATTTAAGGAAGACAACACAATGGTGGTTTTGGTAAGGCCAAAGGGGCTGAACCTTGCCACAAGGGTTTCCAGATCGGCCACAGATGCCACCATGACCTTGAGAATAAAGGCACTTTCCCCACTGATGTGATGGCACTCCAACACCTGGATCAATTGCCTTGCCCGCGCCTTCACCCGATCGTAACAAGCAGCCTGGGTATCCAGCTGGATAAAGGCAATCACCTTTTCCCCCAGCAAATCCCCATTGACGGCAGCGTGGTACCCTGTGATAATTCCGGCCGCTTCCAGCTTTCTCACCCGTTCTGTCACCGCCGGCGTGGAAAGGCCCACCACCCGGCCCAATTCGCTAAAGGAAATCCGTGCATTTTTCACAAGCTCCCGGACAATTGCGCGACCGATTTTGTCCAGCGACTTTTCAAGTTTAAAGTCCATTGGAAATTTTCCTTTATTTTTAAACTTTTTGCCCTTAAAAAACAGGATTTCCCCATGTACTTTCCCCCCTCGGATCAGATAAAATAGGGCTCCTATAAACAACACAATTGCAGCACAAGGAACTATACATAGAATTTGAATTTTTAATCAACTTTTTTATCAAAGGAATTGTGATCGGCTTCTCCATTGCAGCCCCGGTTGGGCCCATTGGCATCTTGACCATCAAAAGAAGCCTTGATCACGGCCCCGGGGCAGGATTTATCACAGGTCTGGGCGCCGCCACGGCCGATGCGGTTTACGGCTGTGTGGCAGGCTTTGGCATAGTTGTTATTTCCAATCTACTCCTGGGATTTCAAACCTGGCTCCTCCTTGCAGGCGGCCTGTTTTTATGCGGCTTAGGCATTTCAACACTGAAACAAAAATCCCCTGAACAAGCGAAGGACACTCCCAAGTTCAAGGGATATATACCCTCTTATTTATCCGCTTTTTTTCTAACCCTGACCAATCCCATGACCATCATGGCCTTTATGGCCATTTTCGCAGAACTGGGCCTTAGTGCTGCCCCAAATGGGCATGCGGGTGCACTCTCCCTGGTGATAGGTGTTTTCCTGGGGTCATGCCTCTGGTGGATGATACTGACCTTGGGAGTGGGGCAACTGAAACAACGACTGAATGCAAGGGCCCTTGAAGGGACAAATCGAGCTGCGGGGTTGGTTCTTCTGGGCTTTGGAGCCTGGGCCCTGATCCGCCTGGTACCTTAAAAACAGATTCAAACAGGGGTCTGCCCAACCCTGGGGAGCTGTTCTCCGATTTCCTGCCAGGAGGCACACCGCACCACCCGTTCATGGTTGATGGGTTGAGCGTTCCAGGGCCGGTCATACAATGCAACGGGTACCCCCATGGTATTGGCTATAAAAAGGGCCATTTCCCAGGAATCTTCAACGGCCAAATCATAGGTTCGCCGGCACAGTTCTTCCTTTGATATGGCAATGGCAGGATCATTTCCCGGCCTATTGTACTTGTCCACCATGGTAAAAGAATCAAAGGGGACCCCTTGTTTTTCAAGCCATTCCAGAGAGACCTCCAGGGCGGAAGTGGGACGGCCGGTGACAATTTCAATGCAATGGCCAGCATGGGCCCATTTTAAAAGGACCGCAACAGATCCCTCCACCGGTTCAAACCCGAGAAGATGGTCGGGCTGGTGAATCAAATCAAAAAAATAATGGAACTCATTCTCGGTCAGACCAAAGGATACCCTCAGATCAAAGGTAACAATCTGTTCAAACAAAACCTGTTTCCCGAATTCCCGTTCAACAATACCCGCATAGGTATCTGTGGTTTTTGATACCACATCATCTATATCAATATAGATATGTTTTTTCAGCATGTTACAATCCACATAATTTAAAAGTACCGTCAAAGTTTCTTAGCTGCCCAATTCTACCGACAGAGAGAATATTGAACTTTACCAGGCATCGGCCATAATCACAAATCAAATATCCGGACCTCATCTTTACCGGGTACCGATCGTAACCAGGATGGAATTAAAACTTAAAGAGATTCCAAAATCTTGAAAATCAACCCCATATAAAGGGTGGACGAGTGCACAGATTCAGCTGAATCGACACGGATCAGGCAGGAGAATCAGGAAATTCACATCCGGATACTGCGCCCAGTCAATGTCCGCCACAGGCATAACTGTGGGCCAGACGTAGAATACCAGCAACCCCGCAAGGCAGGTGCCAGCCATGGATAGGGCATAGCCAGATAACTCCCGTCGCGTCTCCAGCAAGGCCGGGGGAAGGGAAACATAGATCCACAAAGAGAGGTATAGTGGGTTGAAAACCGATAAGCCGATCCAGGAACGTTAAAGGCATCATGCTTGTCGGGTATGCCGGCTGTTTCAGCAAATAGAAGTACGCAATGAAAAATAGACTAATAAAAAGCGTCATTGTTGCTGAGAAAATTATAAAAAGCCTAAAATTCAGGGTCGGTTCATAAGTGCACCTTTTTACCGTATTTTTTCCTTAAGCCATTCAGGCCATCTGCTTTGATCCTCAGACGGATAGGTTCTTAATTGCTGGCCTTCGGGATTAAGCAGCTCAGGCAACTTGCAATCCATGATAGACGCTGCTGCGTATAATCCTGATAGGGCTGCTCCTGTAACCCCATGGGATACAGTACTTGCGCCCGCTAATCTTAACCCCTCAATTTCGGTTCTGACCCGATATGCAAGGGGACCAATTTGTGTGTAATTTTTTTCTGTACCATATACAGATCCATCTGTACAATTTATGTAATGGGCGTTAGTAAGGGGCGTTCCCAGCTCACAAAATAGAATATGCTTGGTAATACCCGGAATGATTTTCTCCAGGGTTGTTAAAAACATTTTAATAATTTTTTGTTTTAGAGCTTCATATTCTTTTGTTCTGGCGCCATATTCACTACCTTCAAACTTTCTGAAAACCTCATATCCGATATACGTAATAACCTCTAGAGTATGGCCCTTACCGTTATAAAGAGTTGGATCCTTTTGAGTCGGAGCTGAAATAAACAGCGACTCAAAAGAGTCTTTTTTATAGAGTCCGGGATCATGAGCCTTGATAAATACTTTGTCAAAATCAGGTTCTTTTGAATACCAAATATTTCCGGAATCCAGGCCAGCCGCCTTTATATCCATATCAACCGCTAAAAATAAAATAAGAGAGGTTAACGAGTAACGGGTTTTGTTTAACCGTTTTTTAAGCTTCCTGCTCAGGTTTTCTTCTCCCACCATGCCATAAAAAGTCTTGTGCGGATCTGCATTTGATATGACATGCCTTGCCCTGAGCTCTTGACCATCTGAAAGCTTAACACCCAGAACATGACGTCTTCTGCCGTTTGATTCAGTTATTATTTTATCAACGTTTGCTGTCATCCTTACTTCGTTTCCAGTGCGCCGAATGGCTTTAACAAGGGCTTCGGCAATTGCCCCTCCCCCTCCATGGGGATAATAGCCGCCATGCTCATAGTGCCGGACCACTGAAGCATGAAGTAGCATCATTGTTTTAGATGGGGGTAGGCCCTGATCACCACACTGCGCAGAGAGAATCCCACGGACAACAGGATCTGCTATCCAGCCCTCAAGAATCCGTTTTAAACTGTAGAGACCATAGCGACCGATATGTCTGGTCCGATATGGCATCAGTATGACATCTTTAATGGTGTTGATTTCAAATATCAAGGGAAACTGGTGGACAAGATTTTGCAGAAGCTCCATATACTTCCCGATGCCCTTTTGTTCCTTGGGAAATCTTTCCAAAAGACGCTGTGTCATTGAGGGAAGATGGGCATGGTAGTCAAATTTTACCCCGCCAATATGGCAATGCTCATAGTGCTCAGGATTTTGTTCAAAAAAAATAAGGTCGTTGGCCGTGCCAAGACCTTCATAAATACCCCTGGCTTCACCGCCTGGACCCAACCGGCCCATATAGTGGACACCAGGGTTGAAAGTAAAGCCCCCCCTGGTAAAATTATGGCACCAACCGCCCAAGACATAGTGCTGCTCGAGAACGATAACCTTTTGCCCGGCCCGTGCCAAAGCAAGTGCTGAGGTCAAACCGCCTGAGCCAGAACCAATAACAATTGTATCTGCATCAAAATCTGTCATTTAATACTCCAGTAGCAGCAATTCCCGCCGCCATTTTATATAGAATATAGTAATCGTCTTGTTCGTCAAAATTAATCATTTTAACGAACAGTTTTGCTCTGATATAGCTTTTTTTATCTATAAAATGTAAGAGGAACTATCAATTATCGTTTTATAAAACCTTATTAAAGAATAAAGCATAAACGGATCCCTTGATCTTAAGGCTGGATACATTTTTATTGATCGATCCCCTTGTTCGAAATTTTTATTAAAATAAATCAAACGACTATGTGTGCTTTTATGCAGAATCATCAAGGATGATAGGTTTGTTGACCTTGAATCCCCAAAGCAATGCTTTGTAAATTATTTCCATAGATTCACAATCAAAAATAGATCTAATTCTATGCCAAAATGTTTTTTTATATTTCAACTTAGCCAATACGGCTTGAAATAAAGGACAGCAAAGTTGTTGAGTTTGATCTACAAGAAAGGCTAACATCATGAGCATTGTAAAAACTTCAGCTAAATATTCTTTTCCAAGTCCAAAATTATGCTCAAAATGATACCCTTGATTTTTAAGCGTGTTGAATGTTTGATTATCATTTCAGGGCACAAGGGAATAACTTCTTTGAAATCTGGATGGACAATTGAAGCTCCCAGCATCTGGGTGTAATAAGTGATCTGCCCTGTTTTTTTATTTTTTTTCTCCATACAAAAAGGTGCCGTAAGCTTTTTAGAGGAAAAGATACCTGTACCATCTAAATTTAAAATATAGCATCCTTTATAAAAAACCATTGGTTCAAGAGCCTTTCCACGCTGCAGTTGACGAAAAATAGCTTTGAATACCGGAGCTATGTATTCTTTGGGGTTAATGGTATCGTTTATTTCTCTCATCCTTGAATCACAAGGAACATTGTTAATACCATAAAGACTCTGCAAGTTTTTAAATTCATCGCCAGCCTCTGTTTAATCCCCAAACACAAGATTTCAGCTTAAAATATACCCTTTGGCCAGGGTCTGGTAGTCTGTCACCTGGGATTGTATCCACCCAGGATCGCGTTTGAGTTCCCGGGCCATGATAGTTGCCACCTCGGTTGCCATGACCATGCTGATTCTGGCATCCAGCAGGAGCATCCTTATCCTTCTGGACAAAAAATCTTCCACGGTCCGGGCCATTTCATGGCGGACAGCCCAGACCACCTGGGCCCGGGTATATTCGTAATCCGGATGCAGCAGTTGGCCGAGATCCGGTTCGGCCTGGATCAGGGAGTTGATGGCGGTCCGGTCAGCGCCGTAAAAATAACCCGGGGAATCAAAACGGGTGTTTTTTACATACCCGTGGATGGGCATGGTTTCGGTAACACACTTTCTTTCCGGCAGCCCTCCCACCATCCAGGCTTTGTTGACAGTGTCTTCGGCCATCTTCCGGTAGGTGGTCCACTTGCCCCCGGTAATGGTAATCAGGCCGGACAGGGAAACCATGAGCCGGTGACTTCGAGAAATTTCCTTGGTACTTCGGCTTGAGCTGTCCTGCTGGGCCGCCAGGGGCCGAAGTCCCGCAAACACGCTGAGCACATCTTTTTTTTGGGGATCTTTTTTAAGATACTGGGCTGCGGTTGTCAGTATAAATTCGATTTCTTCTTCCAGGGCCCTGGGCTCAAGATGGATATCCGCTATTTCCAAAGGGGTGTCTGTTGTCCCGACCACCACCTTGCCATGCCAGGGAACGGCGAACAGGACCCTGCCGTCCGATGTTTTTGGAATCATAATGGCGGACTCTCCCTGGAGAAAGGACTTGTCCAGGACAAAGTGGATGCCCTGGCTCGGCCTTACCAGAGGCTCTGTCCCGGCATCATCCATGGAAAGAATAGTGTCAACAAAAACACCGGTGGCATTAATGACCACACGGGAGTGGACCCGGTGAGTTTCTCCGGATTCCGTGTCCGTCACTTCAACACCACAGACAAGATTTCCCCTGTCTTTGAGAAGTCCTGTGACCGGCATGTAATTGAGCACAATCGCCTCATTTTCCACAGCTGTCTGGGCGAGGTTGACGGCCAGCCGGCTGTCATCAAACTGACCGTCATAATAGATGATACCGCCGTTCAGTTGATGTTCATCCAGGTTGGGAATAGCCTTCAGGGTCTCTTCCC
The DNA here is from genome assembly GCF_055382125.1 of Desulfoconvexum algidum. Taxonomy (NCBI): domain Bacteria; kingdom Pseudomonadati; phylum Thermodesulfobacteriota; class Desulfobacteria; order Desulfobacterales; family Desulfobacteraceae; genus Desulfoconvexum; species Desulfoconvexum algidum. Next base: position 5,987,289 of record NZ_AP042394.1, read on the forward strand.
TGGAAATTTTCTCAGATGGCCCCAGCCCCAGCCGGCCGGCCATCATGTCATAGACCTTCATGCCGACATTGTAAAAGGGTCCCTCCCACCAGTCGTAATTCGGGATGATAAAGGCCTGGTTTTTCACAAGGTGGGGTGCGTTCTGGCGCAGCAATCCCCGCTCGCGCAATGCTTCGAGCACAAGTGAGATATCTCCCTGGGCAAGGTAGCGGACACCGCCGTGAACCAGCTTGGTGCTCCTGCTGGAAGTCCCTTTGGCAAAATCCGATTGTTCGAAAAGTACGGTTTTATATCCCCTGGATGCTGCATCAACGGCAATACCAAGGCCAGTTGCCCCGCCTCCGATGACAACAATATCCCATTGCTTATCCGGTTTTTGCTCGAGTCGTTTGAGAAGAAAATCTCGCTGCATGTTGCTGTCTCCCTATTGATGTCGTCACTGACTGGCCTGTGAACCCTTCCTCATCTATACATGGGAATGAATAAGCTCGGCAAGTTTTTTTTGTTTCCGCTCCCGCGTGTGAAGGGGGGACATATCCTTTTGATAGCAGGGTAAAGAATCGGTAAATGTCTTGCCCCCTCCTTTTTTGTAATAAACGCCCAGTCCCAGTTTGCCAGGCTTCATGGTCAGCTCCCATGCTTTACTACGGTCTGTTTCGTCATGGGCCTCAATCGTATATGTGTTCTGCTCATACCATTTAAAGGTGTTTATCTTGTTGAAGGAAACACAGGGGTGAAGCAGATCAATCATGGCATACCCCTTATGGTTAACCGCCATTTTGATGATTTCCTTTGTCTGCTCCATTTCTCCGGAATAGGCCCGTGCCACAAAGCTGGCTCCCAGAGAGATTGCCACGGCCAGCGGATTAAAGGGTTCGTTTGCAACACCGTTTACCTGCACCCCTGTTTTCATTCCCGGCTGGCTTGTTGGAGACGCCTGACCCTTTGTCAGGCCGTACACCATATTATTATGCACAATATGGGTAATGTCGATATTCCGGCGGATGTTGTGAAGAAAATGATTGCCGCCTTCGCCGTACATATCGCCATCCCCCCCTTCAGCAATGACGGTAAGAGAAGGGTTTGCCGCCTTTACGGCAAGGGCGACCGGAAGCGCCCGGCCGTGCAGGCCGTTGAAATAATTGACATTCAGATACTGGGGCATCTTGGCTGCCTGCCCTATTCCGGAAACAAAAACAACATCTTTTTGATGGACCTGCCCTAGCTCGTCCAGGGCAGAAATGATACTTTTCCGGATCTGAAAATTGCCACACCCCGGGCACCAGGCCATGTCTATATCAAAAGGAAGTTCATATTTACTCATTTAATCCCCCTGTATCTTTTCAAATTTACGGGTAAGGAATTCAGTGCTGAACGGAAATCCGTTTGACAATAAAATTTTTTCATTCATCCTGCGTCCAAAGGTTTTAAACAGCAAATCACCAAACTGTCCGGAATAATTATTTTCCACCAGCACCAGTTTTTTAGCGCTTTCAATCACCTCCCGGATACAAGGATTCAGCGGATAAACCTGTGAAAAATGGAGATATTTAATACGGGGATTGCCCGCATTCTCTACAGCCGACAAGACCATATTATGCGAAGAACCCCAGGCGACGACGACAATATCACCGTCCGGGTTACCATGTACCGAAGGCATCAACGCTTTTTTTTCCAGGAGATCAAGCCGCTTCATCCGCTTTTTCATCATTTTTTCACGCGTCTTCCAATCTTCGGTTATCCGCCCTCGTTCATCATGCTCGTCACTGTCTACACACACAAGTCCCTTACCGTATCCGGGAACGCCGCGGGGAGAAATACCATTCCGGGTATAGCGGTAGCGGCAGTAATCCGAATCTGTCTTTACGAATCGTTTTTTAACAGACACACGCCCCAGATCCCATGCCGGAATGGTATAGGCAGAATCCATAAGATATTGATCGGTCAGAATCAACACCGGAATCTGATACGCATCCGCCAGGTTGAAGGCGTCTGCCGTCAAATAAAAGGCCTGATCAAGATTGCCGGGTGCAAAGATGGCCCTGACAAAGTCACCGTGTCCCGAATAAAGTGCCAGATTAAGATCCCCCTGCTCCGTTCGGGTGGGAAGCCCTGTTGCCGGGCCCGGGCGCTGTGCAATGTGAACGACGGCAGGCGATTCGGTTATCCCAGCCAGGCTCATGGCCTCCCCCATCAGGGCAAAGCCGCCGCCGGAAGTGGTTGCAAAGCCGCGCGCACCTGCATACCAGGCGCCCAGCACCATATTCAGGGCCGCAATTTCATCTTCCGCCTGTTCCACGACAACAGAAAACCCATTGGATTGTTCCGCAAGAAATTCCAGGACTCCAGTGGCAGGAGACATGGGATAACTGCCTACAAAATCACATCCGCCGGCAATGGCTCCCATGCCAACAGCTGCCGAACCGTCCACCAAAATTTTTTCAACAAGAGGTGAAACAGGGTCCATCTCAATTTTGATGATACCCTTTTCAACCAGGTCCCTGCCTTTTTCAACCCCCCGTTTGGCCGCCTCAATATTTCCATCAATAATCGCTTGCGATTTATGAACAAATTTTTGGCCCAGATAGGTATCAAGCAGGGAAGGATCGATATGCAACAGCGAAAGAATCAGGCCGGATGCAACCGTATTGGAATATTTTTTACTGCCGGCTGCCACGGCAGCGGCCTGAAACGAAAAATCAATAACAGGCTGTTTCGTGATTATTTTCTCTTTTTCTCCGATAATCATAGTTTTGCTGCTGATACGATGATCAAGGCGTGAAAGATCGGGGCTGATAGGAATCAGGATATCAATCCGATCCACCCACGCGTCAACTTTTCGGGGTGATATCCTTATTTGAATGGAATTGAGTCCTCCCCGAACTCTGGACATAAATTCTTTGCAGCTAAAAACATTCAGACCCTGTTTTTTCAAAAGCCGGGTAAGCACATATTCCAATGTCATAATGCCCTGCCCTGCCTCACCGGACAAAACAATGACAATATCCGTGCGATCTGAAAAATCGTACCGCTTATTCATTCATACCTCCTAAAAAATACCAACAGGTTGATCCACACTCTATTTTTATTTTAGCGAGGGAAGCAAAAGGCTTCCTGACCCATCACCGAGTAGCGATCCTGATATGTCCTGGCAACAGCCGTAACCTATAGTGAACGTATAATGATACACGGCATCCTGTTAAAAGGATACCCCATTCATGAAACGAATAAACTCCCGGCCGAGGGTTTTCATTGTTTTATTCCAATTTTTTCCAGTATCATACGCCTTCCCATTCGCGGTAAAAAAAGGGTTTGTTTCGTTTTTTTCTTGCCTTAGCAAGCCCAACCTGTTTGAATGCGGGCCATGAAAATTATCAATGCAAGATCAAAGCACCTCAGTGTTGACCGGTTTATGGCCACGGCCCAGGAGGCCTGGTGTCTTGTGGGAAGCAACCGCTCCGGAATTGAAGACTTTTTCACCTTTCTGGACGAGAAAAATCGGGACATCCATGCCGACCTGGTGGAACTGCCCCAAGCCTTAGGGATTATTTCTTTCAGTCGCCAGCAGGAGGTGTTTGAGGAAGAGCTAAAAAAAAATGATACCGATTTTCTGGACAAAATAGACCCCGGCACCCCGGCTGCTTCATTCCTGAAAAATGCTGAACGCCATGCCGACCTGATCAACGCCCTGAACATGACCGATTCCATGGACAAGGGATACCGACAATTGAGCACGGGCCAATCCAGAAAACTCATGCTCCTGGCCCAGATCACCCGGGGGGTCGACCATCTGGCAATCCAGGCCCCCTATGAAGGGCTGGACCCAGTCAGCTGCAGGGAACTTAACAGGGCACTGGCCCTATTGCACCAACAAGGCATCGGGATTCTTATCACCGTGAATAACAGAGGGGACATCCCAAACTTTTGCACCCATGTGGGTCTGATTGCCCATGGCCGCCTGGACCTCATGGGACCCAGAGAAAATACCCTGGCGGCCATGGAAAAAAGTATAGGCCAGGAAGACCCGGATTTTCAGGTATCTGTAAAAGAATTAATCCAGGACCAGAATATTGCTCAAACCCTCGGTGAAAGCCCCGGGTTCGGGTCAAAAGAAAAGGCCAGCGTCGCAACTGAACTGGTTCGTTTGAAAAACGGGTCTGCCGGGTATGGGGGCAAGCCCATCTTCACGGGTTTAAATCTTAAGATCCACACCAACGACCACACCCTGGTGACAGGCCCCAATGGCTGCGGAAAATCCACCCTGCTCCAGCTTATCACCGGAGACCACCCGGCCTGCTATCAAAATGATCTGCGCATATTCGGTACCCAAAGGGGGACCGGCGAATCCATCTGGGAGCTAAAACGAGAGATGGGTATTGTCAGCCCGGACCTTCACCGGAACTACCTTGTGCCGGGCAGTACCCTGCATTGTATTATCTCAGGCCTCTTTGATTCCATTGGCATCTACCAGAAATATACCCGCCAAGACGAACACCAGGCCATAAAATGGCTGGAGCGAACAGGACTTATTCAAGAAGCCCAAACCCCGTTTCGCCAGCTCAGTTATGCCAACCAGCGACTGGTCCTCATTGCCCGTGCCCTGATCAAAATGCCCCGGCTGCTGATCCTGGACGAACCCACCCAGGGACTGGACGAATTAAACCGAAAGGCCGTGCTGGATTTTCTGGAACAGGTGGCACAGGAAAAGGTCAGCACCCTCCTCTATGTCAGCCACCGCCAGGATGAGTTTCGAGATTTTTTCAAATATCAAATTCAACTCTGACCCCACCCGGCTTTTTGAGGACCCCTTATCTTTTTTTTGCTGCCCGAAGCTCAACTATCCCCGTAAAAATAGGGACAGCCAAAAACCCGGCCACACAATAGATCACCCCATTCCACCCGCCGTACTCAAACCCGAACCCGGCACCGGTAATCCCCAGCCAGCCGCCGGCATAATAAAACAACACATACAGGGAATTGGCCCGGCCCTGACTGTTGGCAAGTTTCCGGTTCAACAGGCCCACCGCCGTTGAATGGATGGTAAAAAATCCCGCACAAACCCCCAAAAGTCCGGCAATGACTGCCGTCACCGAGGGAATAAGCAGCAAAAGAAAAGAGACCCCCAGGATGAAACTTCCTGCCACCAGGGTATTGCCCCCGCCAAACCGGTTGCTGATCCGGCCTGAAACCGGGCCCAGAAAAATCCCCATCACATAGACCAGGTAAATCAAGGTGATCATTTCCGTGGAAAAATTAAAGGGCGGACCTGCCAGACGAAAGGGCAGAAAATTAAAAATAGGGGAAAACATGAGCAGGCCAGAGGCCCCGCAGCAATACAATAAAAACAAATCTTTTCGTTTCACCAGGGTCAAAAAAGATTCTGTTTTATGATTAGCGGCTTTTTGTTCAGGGGTTTGACCGGGCAGGACGAAAACTGCCACAAGGGTGGTAACCAAAATCAGACAAGAGGCGGAAAAAAAGGCATACCGCCAATGCAGCGGCGGATGGATCCAGCCCCCCAACAGCCGTCCCCCAAGCCCGCCTAAAACCGTTGCTGCCACATAGGTTCCCATGATCACGGACAATCGTTTTTTGGGCAGGGTTTTGGACAGCCAGGCCGCAAGACTAGTGGTCAAAGCCGGCAGGAACAAGCCCTGGACAAATCGGGCGCCCACCAACACCCTGAAATCATGGGTAACCCCACAAACTATCCCTGCCGCGGCAACACAGATGCCGCCGGTGAGCAAAATGGGGTGAAGGGGGGCCTTGTCCGACAAATATCCGAAAAACAGATTGGATATCACGATGCCCAGGATGACAGCAGACACGGTCAAAGAAACCTGGACCGTGGTCACCCCAAATTCCGTCTGGAGAACCGGTAAAATGGGCTGAGTGATATAGATATTGGTAAAAGATGCCGTGACAAGCGCACATACCACCATCTGCAATTTAAATGTTCCCTTTTCCAGGGATCTGCCTTTCATGGGAACCCTTTAAAATAAAACCAATCTTTTGGCAATTAAAATATCGGTTTCCCCTTAATAAAACACAAAAAGAGAAAAAATCAATTCAGGGACTTGAAAATGGGGAGAGATAAAAAATGCTCCAGAGGGGATTCTTTCCTTGACGATTATCCTATAACAATGCAAACTGAAGAATAAATCCCGTTAAAATCAAACCAGTTAACCGTCCAACATAATTTTCAAAGGAGCCATCCATGGGAAACTTAATTAAAGAAGATGATGACAAGGGTAGATTGCATATTGATACCCCTCTTATGGGGGAATCTCTTGTGAGCAAAAAATTATTAAAAACAACCGAATCCAAAGAATATTTCAGAATGCACCCGGATATCAATATCCTGAAAATAGGGGGGCAAAGCATCATGGACCGAGGTGCAAAAGCCATCTTTCCTATTTTAGATGAACTGATCAAACTCAAGGATGACTATAAATTGCTGTTGATGACCGGCGGTGGAACAAGGGCCCGCCATGTATATAATATCGGCGTGGACCTGGGCATGCCCACTGGTGTTTTATCCAAATTAGGGGATAAGGTTTCCTGGCAGAATGCAGAAATGCTTTCGGTTCTTCTGGCAAAACATGGGGGCGTAAAAATCGGCCATGGGGACCATCTTGAACAATTAACCATGTTCTGCAAGGAAGGGTATCTTCCCATCACCTTTGGGATACCACCCTATGGTTTTTTTGAACATCCGGCTGAATTTGGTTCCATTCCTCCCCATAGAACAGATTGCGGCGCCTTCCTTTTAGCAGAAAACATTGGTGCCAGATCCCTTATTTATCTGAAAGATGAACGAGGGCTTTTTGAGAGTGATCCCAAAAAGGCGGGAGACAAGGCCAAGGATTTGAAATTTTATGATAAAATTTCCGTTGATGAGCTCATTGAACTGGACTTGGATGATCTGATAATAGAACGTCCCATTTTAAAAATGTTTAAACAAACTAAATGTTTGAAAGAACTTCAGATCATAAATGCCCTGGACCATCCGGAATTCATTCGGGATGCCTTGGAAGGAAAACACGTCGGCACGATTATTTACAAATAGAATGCCCATGGCCGGCAGGAGGTTATAACCTCCTGCCGGATCGTATCGGTTAGCGGGAACCATCCTTTTTACCGGTACCATGCTCAGGCAGATAAACGATCTGGGCGCTCGTTTCAGCGGCAATGGCTTCAATCTCCGCCTTCCGAACATGCTTTGAATATAATTTGAGATCACCGCCAGAAACCCCCACAATTCTCAGCCGCGGTTTTTTCTCCCCTTTTTCGATCTTCCGTCTTTCCCTCACAAATATTTTACTCATGATATCCCCCTATTGTTTGAATACTATTGTTGAATGGAAAAATATCTTATATAACTATCATATAAAATATATAATCCATTAAACTATATATCCTTTAAGGATATATATCAAGGAAGTTTTTTATGAATGATAAAAAAATGCATAAACCAGGTTCCAACCGACAGGAAAGATATATTCAGGCCTCAATCTTGCTGGGGTTAAACGCTGCACCCTCCTATGGGTATGAATTAATTTCCACCATCCAATCCTATGGATTCATTGAAGGAGATGCACCGCCGGGAATGGTTTATCGACATTTGCGCCAGATGGAAGAGGATAATTTTGTGCAATCCCAATGGGAAACAAAACAAGCAGGTGCTGCCAAAAGGATATATACCATTACAGATGAAGGGAAAGAAGTCTTATCATTTTGGATAAAATTCATGGAAAACAAAGCCAAAAAATTGAATCATTTTGTTCAATTGTATCTGGATGCCACCCGCAAAACTTAATAAACATCCAGGAGAAAATACCATGCTCCGGCCACGGTTATGAGAGATTTCCCCTTGAATTAATCAGGGCGACCATGTTATCGACCCATTTCATTTTTGCTTTTTGAAGCGTTGGGAGAGGATGAAAATACTTGTTCTCTGTCTCTGGTTTAAGAAGCCCGATAAGGCCTTTCGTGCCGGATACTTTGTCCAGGCATCTTTCAATAAGCGGATCCAGGCCGGGGCTGACACCCCAGGCACAAACAACCGGCGACTGGGAGCGCCGGTTCAGATGCCTTTGGAGTTCTTGTTTTCGCTCATCGGAGAACAGGGAGTGTGCTGTAAATCGAGTTCTCTCTTCAATATCCCGATACTGGGCCACAAATTTTCCCCCTTTGGGATTTCTCAGGTCTGAAAGGTTCAAGACCCTGACATGGGACCAGCCACAATATGCCATGACTCTCATGACTTGATACTGTGTGGTGTCTGGTTTCGTTGATACAAGAGAGGCGAAAAGATCCCCCGCCTGTTCCCCCAAAATATTATTATTCACCGCTTCCAAGGGAAGGGATGACCCCGGATTCATCATGATAAAAATGGCATCGGCCGCCCTGCCCAGCAATAAATCGCGAGGGGAGGGGATGTCTTTTTTTGCCACAATTTCAAGGACGCTCCGACATTCAATTTGTTCTCCTGAACCTAGGTCAATGGAATAAAAATGTCCAAATATCCCAAACTTTTTTTTGAGTTTTTCTGCGGGTAAAAATTCAAGCAATCGGTGATACTCCTTAAATTGACAGGCAGGCTGCAATCAAACCTGTCACCATTCATAAATCTAACGGATAATTTTTATCAATGGCTGAGTACCAATATTTAGAATCTGTGTAAAGAAAATATCCGGTTTATTTTTGGGGTATTGGGAACACGCATCAATTGCTATGCCGCAAGGCATATACCACCACTGCCCTTAACACCCTTTCCCGCAGGCATTTAGGCAAATCCAGTTTCATTCGTTTCAACAAAGGAATACTTAGCTTAGGCGGTTTTGAAAAAAACTGCCCGACAATACCGGCAATGGTCCGGGTCCGGTGGGTGGACACTTTCTCTTTGAGCAGTTTCAATGCCTTTGCCAATGTGACTTCCTCTTGGGTGTAATCCGTGCCAAAGGGAAAAGGTTGAAAAAGACCCTTGGCTTTAAAGGGCGAAAGGAGATTTTCAAGGCGTTCCGGTGTATTCTGGCGATGGATTTCAGGAATCACATACCCGGCTTCTATTTTTCCCGAGCGCTTGGCCTGTTCCAGCAGCTCTTCCTGGAACAGGCTGTCACTGATATTCAACAGAGCCGCAATAACATCCCTGTCACATTTGCCCCGAAGATCGGCAATCCCGTATTCTGTGACCACAATATCCCGCAAATGACGGGGGATGGTGGTATGACCATAGTTAAACACAATATTGGATGAAACCTTGCCCTTGGATTTCTTGGTACTTCTGACCATCATGATCAATCGACCGTCGTCCAGGGCATGGGCCATGGACACAAAGTTGTATTGGCCCCCCACTCCGGAAACGATATTTCCGCTTTCAAGGCAGTCGGATACAACCGCCCCCAGAAGTGTCACCATCATGCCGGCATTGACAAACCGGCCGTTGAGCCGCTGACGGGTTTTAAGTTTTTCATCCCCATAGAGTTGGTTCACATAGTCCACCCCGGTCATGGAGAAAAGCGTTCGCTCCTCTTCTGGCATACCATTGAGGGCATCATAAAAATCATTTGGCCCGATGAAAAACGATCCGTGACAGATCACCCCTTCCTGGAGACGATCTCCCAGGTGCCGGGTGAGCAGCGCCCGGGTCTGTTCATCCCCAAGATCGGCTGAAAAACCGATTCCCCCACAGATCAACTGGCCATCCATATACTCAAGGGGCCCTTTGATCACCCCATACTTCATGAGCAGACGGAAATCCGCCTTGGTCAATCGTTCATGGATAATGTGGTGGTCCACAAAAATGTCAAAAATATGGGGAGTGATGGCTTCGCCCATAATTTTTTCGTTGAGCAGCTTCTGGAGCCCGGCATGGTCATAGACTTTTCGCTTGAGAATCCCGTTCTTATACAATTGGATAAAAACATCCACCAGCATTTCTGTGGCCCCGTACAGCCCTTTTTTGAAAATTCCGGTCCCCCCGATTTTCTCCATCAGGTCGCCATAGCGCCCGGGGATATTCATGGCGGACAGAATCTGGTTATAGGTCTTGTTGTCCTTATGCCGCATGATCAGGCTGGAAGCAATCCCATCTCCCAGGGAACCGATACCAATCTGCAGGGACCCGTTGTCCCGGATCAGGGGACTGACATTGAAGCCGATCATATGGTCTACCAGGGAAACAGCTGCCTTGGGGACTGAAAACAAAGGAAAATCATAAGCGGGATCGTTCAGAATCATGTCATAGTTAGATGATTCCACCACCGCATCCCCATACATGTACGGCAAATTTGAGTTTACCTGACCCAGGATCATATAGGTGTGTCCCTTTTGCTTTTCTGACAACAATTTTTCAAAGGCTTCCAGAACCAGATCCGGATTACAGCTCATGGAAAACAGGTTTGGATTGCCCTCGGGGTGGGGGGCGATTAGATTACCAAGAACATTGAGGCCGTTATCGATAAGATCCCTGACGATATGGGTGTAATTGGTGCTGATATAATGCTGCTGGGCATAGGGAGAATTCAGATAACCGCCGGCTTTGGTAAAAAATTCAGAAATGGTGACGTTTTCCGGCAATTGTTTTTTCCGAAGGTCCTTCATATATTCAAATTCGACAAAACCCTCCCAAATCCGCTTCACAATGGGGTCCAGCAGACGGGCTTCAAGGGGAGAAGAAGGTGCCGGTTTTTCAAGGGACAGGGCCGTAATGATGGTCAGATCTATGGCAGGATCATTTTTAGCCCTCAGATACAGGGCATTGGCGATATGATTGGGTTTCCCCAAGGCCAGGGGCATGCCAAACACAATTTTGTAGCCCACGGTTTCAATGATACGATCTACACAGGTTTCAACATCCCTTACCAATTCCGGTTGCGTTGCTGCCATGGTCCGTCCCCCTTACAGGCTACCCCGATATGATGCATAAGCTTCTATTGATTATCAAATACAAATCTAATCATGCCATACTATGCGATAGATACAAGGGGTTGAAAATCAATGAAGGGCCTTTTTTTACATGGGCAGAACGCCGATATTTTACTAGGCGAAACGCCTAGTCGGATTTCATGATTGGGACTGAACCCAGGTAAGGGCATGTTTCATCAGTTCCGTGGCAGTTTTAAGATTCATCTTTCGTTTAATATTTTCCCGATAGGTGCCAATGGTCTTGACACTCAAATGAAGAAGACCGGCAATTTCCCCCCGTTTGAATCCCTGGCCGATGAGCTGGAACACCTCAAGTTCTCGGTTGGAAAGGGTTTCAATGGGGCTTATGCCGTCCCCTTTGGTTCCGGCCATCATTTTTCCCAGCAGGGCATCCACCATATCAGCGCTGATATACCGCTTGCCCGCAATCACCTGGCGAACCGCCATGACCACATCCCCGGTCATTTCATGCTTGGTGATATACCCCAACGCCCCTGCCCTCAGCACCCGCTCTGCATACAAGGATTCATCGTGCATGGAAATCACCAGGATGGGGAGTTTGGGAAAATGTTCCTTGAGGTATTCAATGAGATCAATCCCGGATTTGTCCTTAAGGGTTATATCAACGATCACAAGATCCGGCACCCCCCTTTGAATCAATTCAATGGCCTGGGCCACGCTTTGCGCCTCACCTGTCACCTGAAGATCCGCTTCCTCGTCAATGAGCTGGGCAAGCCCTTTTCTAAAGACCGGGTGATCGTCTACGATAAATATTTTTTTTCGAGCGTACACCGGATGATGGTTCCCCCTGTTTTGTTTTCAAGAATTTTCAGCCTGGCACCGATAAGATCTGCTCGATGCTGCATGACAGCAAGGCCGATTCCCATTTTTTTTGTATCCATTTTGCCCATCCCCTTGCCATCATCTTGAATATCAACGATCACATCCGATGTAAATGTATTGGGGACGGTTTTAAAAGAGACCAAAATTGTTTGGGCAGCGCCATGCTTGGCAGCATTGTTCACGGATTCCCGGATGATATAATAAAGATGGGTCAATACGGCTGTATTGGAAAACTGGATATTTTTCCCCCCGCAAATCCGACATTCAAGTTCAAAGGCCTTTTCCACCTGGGCCAGATATTGCCGGAGGGCAATCATAAACCCCACATTTTCAAGGTTCACCGGTACCAGCCCCTGGATCATGGCACGGGTTTTACCAATCGCCTGGTTTACCAACCCTGTTATTTCCCGGGCCAGCCCCGCCTGGGTATGGCTTTCTTTTTCAAGCCGGCCGGACAGGAGGGCTGCCATGGCTTCCACCCCGGCCAAATGGGACCCAAGGTCATCATGGAGCACCTGGCCCATCTGGCGGCGTTCTTCTTCGCTGATCCTGGCAATCTGTCGCTCCAATTGCTTCTGCTTTGAAATATCCGTTATGGACGCCACACTTTGCTGGGTTCCCGGGATCAATGCCACGGTAAGGATACATTCTTTGATATACCCATTGGCCACCATGACCCGGCAGGGATAATTCCGGGGAGCAAGATCTGGATTGTCACGCCTCAGCCGATGGTTGGTCACCACTCGTTCACGGTCTTCCGGTGCAATGAGTTCAGAAAATTTCATTCGTTTTTCCACCCGGAATTTGTCAATACCGGAAATCCGCTCCAACTCCGAATTAACCATGGAAATGGTCATGTCCTCTTCGATGAGAATGGTGGCAGTTCCGGTATTTTCAAAAATGGTTTTATACCGGATATGGGGTTCCATAATTTTTTTTGCCTGTTTAAAAGGGTCCATTCCAAAGGGTCCTTGGCCTTACCCGTTTAACCTCATTTAGTCGGCCAATCCCCAGACAGATAAACGAATAGGCGTATGGACAAGACCTTACCAGCAATAATCCCTTATTTCCAGCCCTATTTACGGGTGACTTAGTGATCCGCGAGTCTCTTTTCTCAGGGCATTCCTTGACGCTCTGTCCACAAGGGTGAAAATCTTGTCTATCTCATCTTTTTGATTGGAAACCTTATGCCCCCGCACCTTTATAAATTCACAGTCCATTAAATCCATTCTGCGATAAAATTCCTGGTACAGCTCATAATTGGAAATTCGGTCCTTTTTCTTTGATTGATACCCATTTTTTTCAAGGCGATCCCGCCGTCCCAACAGACCAATAATATTTTGAGAATCCGTGTACACCAATACCCTTCGCCCCTGTATTTTTGCATCGGCCATTGCCCATAACAGGGTCTGCAATTCCAGTTTTGTCGAAGAGGTGGGTTCAAATCGCATCAACTTCACCCGACCTACCAGGGAATCCAGGGAAAGCCCATTCTTTGCAACCAGTAAATAAGCCCCATAGCCAATATTGGATTTGGGGTCCACACTTCCATCTGTAAATAGTTTTAAATCCATAATAGTTGATGGTGTTATGCCATGGTAAAAATGTTTTGCCAATAGGTTGTTTTGACTAGGATAAAAAAATGAGAAACAAAAGATAACCATTGACACGGTGGGCCGGATAACCGTATTTTTAAAAGAAATTCATTAACAATCCATCATCCCGGAGGGCACAAAATGATACACCGAAACTGGAAACTTTCTTTTTTTTGTTTAATCCTGACAGGATTATTTCTCGTACCGACATTAAGTTTTGCAGGCAAGATTCAGGGCAGAGAAGAGATCTCCCTATACGGCGGTAAGTCTGGAAGCGTTCTTTTCCCCCACCATTTGCATCAAAAAGTGGTGACAGACTGCCAGACCTGCCATATTAATTTTGCCCAGCGAGAAGGGGCCCTTGAAGCCGCGAAAGCATCAAAGGCCCTCAAGAGAAAACAGGTGATGAACAAGACCTGTCTCAAATGCCACAGGGCTTTGAAAAAATCAGGGGAAAAATCAGGTCCCACCAGTTGCAAGCAGTGCCATACTAAAAAATAGCATTGCCATGAAAATTCTGGTATCTCCAACCAAAACCATGGCTTTTGACAAAATCCCGGCCAGCCTGCACATGGGGATGAGCTGGCCCAGGTTTGAGCGGGAAGCAGATCTGCTGAACCAGGAATTAAAGGCCCTGGATTTTGGGGCCTTAAAGAACCTGTTTAAAACCAGTGACAAGCTGACCCAAAAAACCTGGGACCAGATCCATGATTTTACCCTGGCCGTTCCAGGTCCAGCCCTGTTTGCTTTCCAGGGAGAGGCGTTTAAAACCATGAACCCCCGGCAGTTTGACCCGGGTCAGCTGGCCTTTGCAAATGAAACCCTGAAAATTTTTTCAGGATTGTACGGGGTGTTGCGCCCCATGGACGGCATCAAACCCTACCGCTTGGATTTCAACACCCCTCTTCCCAAGAGATCCAAAACGCTCAAACTGTTTTGGAGGGAAAAAGTGAGCGCCTATTTTGAAGCGCAAACCCAAAAAGATGAGGTGATTTTAAATCTGGCCTCACAGGAGTATAGCAGCATCCTTGATACCAGCTCGTTAAAAGGCCAGGTAATTACCCTGCAATTTCGGGAAATGGCAGAAGGGAAATTAAAAAACCTGTCTGTCCGTGCAAAACAGGCCAGGGGACTCTTTGCAAGTGAGATCATTCAAAAAAAAATTACCAATGTCAACGCCATAAAAAAGATCGTCCTGGCTGATTATGGGTATGCAAAAGATCTCTCCAGCACAGCTGAATGGTTTTTTATCCGTTGATATATTCGAGACAGGCGTGTTCCTGCTTTTATAAAATAAATATATATGACAGCTATTGAAATTATGAAGAAAGGAGTAAGCTATGGCGGCATATCTTGGGGCAGTTGATCAGGGAACAACCAGTACCCGGTTTATTATTTTTGACAAAACCGGAACCATTATCAGCGCCAGCCAGATGGAACACGATCAAATCTGTACAAAACCCGGATGGGTCGCCCATGACGGAAATCAAATCTGGAAAAACACAAAAATTGTCATCCGGCAGGCCCTGGAAAAAGCAGGCCTTTCAGGACAAGATTTGGCCGCCATAGGCGTGACCAACCAGCGCGAAACCGTCATTGCCTGGGACCGACACACGGGAAAACCTTTGAACAATGCCATTGTCTGGCAATGCACCCGTTCCCATGAAACCTGTAAGGAACTGGACAAGGTATATGGCAAGGACTCTTTTCGATCCAAAACCGGCCTGCCCACAGCCACCTATTTTTCCGGCCCTAAAATCAAATGGATGATGGACCAGATACCAAAGGTTAAAACGGCAGTGGATAAGGGGGATGCCATTTTCGGCACCATGGACACCTGGATCATCTGGAACCTTACCGGCGGACCCGGCAAGGGCCGGCATGTCACCGATGTAACCAATGCCTCCCGCACCCTGCTCATGAATCTATCGACCCTGGATTGGGATGATGAAATTTTAGGGATAATGGGAATTCCTAGGACCTGCCTGCCCAAAATAGTCCCCTCCTCCCATCCAGAGGCATTCGGCAAGACAACAATTGACGGCCCTTTCCAAAGCCAGGTTAGGGTGGGAGGTGCCCTGGGAGACCAGCAGGCGGCCCTTTTCGGCCAAACCTGTTTTGAACCGGGTGAAGCCAAAAACACTTATGGAACCGGCTGTTTTCTGCTCTTTAACACCGGCGCCACCATTAAATTTTCCGACCATGGGCTTTTGACCACTGTGGGGTATCAGATCGGCAATCAGAAGGCGGTTTACGCCCTTGAGGGATCCATTGCCTATGCCGGTGCCCTGGTCCAGTGGGTCAGAGACAATCTGGGGCTTATCTCTTCAGCGCCTGCAATTGAAACCCTTGCCAACACAGTGGACGACAACGGGGATGTCTATGTTGTGCCCGCTTTTTCAGGACTGTTTGCGCCCTATTGGCGATCCGATGCCAGGGGTGTCATTGCCGGGCTCACCCAATTTGCCAACAAGGGCCATATTGCCCGGGCAGTTCTCGAAGCCTGCGCCTACCAGACAAAGGACATTGTGGAAGCCATCAACCTGGACCTGGGACAAGGCATTGACTTAAAATCCCTCAAAGTAGACGGCGGCATGGTGGCCAACAAGACCCTGATGCAATTCCAGGCCGATATTCTCAATGTATCGGTTACCCGACCCGGGGTAGCGGAGACCACTGCCCTGGGGGCTGCCTATGCTGCAGGGCTTGCCGTGGGGTTCTGGCCGGACACGGCAGCCTTAAAAGAAAATTGGCATGTCCATTCCACCTGGGAGCCCGACATGGCCGATACAAAGCGGGATGAACTCTACAGCGGTTGGAAAAAAGCCGTTAAAAAAACCCTGGCATGGAAAGAATAAGCAGATTTACTTAGATTCCAAAACATGATAGGAACTCCTGAACAAGACTAAACAGGAGCATAGATGGAAACACTGCATAGACCCATAATTGGCGATTCAAGATCCATGGAAGACCTGCCAGATAATAGTATTGATCTGGTGGTCACGTCTCCGCCCTATCCCATGATTGAAATGTGGGACCCGATATTTTCCTCACTCCACCCCAAGGTAACCACACTATTGGAAAAAGGGGAGGGTCCCAAGGCCTTTGAAGCCATGCACAAAATTCTGGACGATGTCTGGAAAGAATGCTATCGGGTTCTGAAACCCGGCAGGTTTGCCTGCATCAATATCGGGGATGCCACACGGACCATAAAAGAACAATTTTCCCTTTACACCAACCATGCCCGGATTCTTAGCGCCGCCCAAACCCTGGGATTTTCATCTCTCCCCTGTATCCTGTGGCGCAAACAGACCAATGCCCCCAATAAATTCATGGGCTCGGGCATGCTGCCGGCAGGGGCCTATGTCACTCTGGAGCATGAATATATACTCATCCTGAGGAAAGGACCCAAAAGGGAATTTGGGCGAGAGGCTGACAAGCAGAACCGCCGGGCGAGTGCCTTGTTCTGGGAAGAACGGAATGCGTGGTTTTCAGACATCTGGTTTGATATCAAGGGCACTGGCCAGTCCCTGGGGGATAAAACTGCCCGGAAAAGAAGCGGGGCCTATCCTTTTGAACTGGCCCATCGTCTGATCAACATGTATTCTGTACGGGGCGATCAGGTGCTGGACCCGTTCCTGGGAACCGGCACCACCATGGCCGCTGCCATGGCTGCCAACAGAAACAGTGTGGGATATGAATTGGATGCCAGCCTGGGCCCTGCCATATCCGCCATGGCAGATACAGTGGATGTTACGGTGGCCCAGATGATCCGACAACGGTTGATCCGGCACATCACCTTTGTTATAGAACGGATGGAAGCGCGTGGACCCTTAAAACACAAAAATCGTCCCTATGGATTTCCCGTGATGACCGCCCAGGAACGAGAACTGGTTTTTAACACACCAATGGCCGTTACCCAGACCGTGGACCACCAATACAAGGTGACCTATGATTCCCTCCCCCAAAAAGAATTCTGTCAGGACTGGTCCAAGATCCTGGCGAGTAAGGAGGCAGGTCAGGTGGTCACGGCCATGGAAAAAGTCAGCACCCCCAAAAAAGGATTTAAACAAAGGGAATTATTTTAACCCCTTTTGATGGTCTTTTCCCAGGTGAAAATTAACCCAGGAAGAGGTCTCGTTCAACTCCCACATCCGCGGGGGGACAAGATCCAGGCCAAGGGTATGGCCCATTCCACAGTGTTTCAGCCGACCATATGCCCGGACCCAGACACAACGTCTGTCAGGATGTACTTCGCAAAAGCCATCCCGGCTGCCGCCGCAGGCACCGTTCCTTGTATGTTTGGGACAGCCTGACTCAGGACATAGGAAGGCCAAGTGCTGGATAGCGCAATCCCCGCAGCTCTGACAGGAGAGCAGGGGTTTTTTCAGGGGATCTTCAAGTATCAATTTCACCAGCCAGGCCTTGTTGGTTCTTTCCAAAAAGCCTGCCAGACGTCCATAAACAGGCGCCAGCCGGGCGGTTTTATCAAAAAAGATCTTATGGGCTGTTTTAAGCACACCATGGGGATAATGATCTGTAAGTTTTTCCTTTATCCTGATGGCCAGGGATATTTTTTCTTCACCTATTTTTTCTTCTAGGGCAGGATCCTTGTCAAAACAATAATAGACCTTGGCATTGGGTTTGCCCATATTAAATTCTTCTATATACTCTTCCCAGGAATCTTCAATTTCATCCATCCGATCCAGGATCGCCCCCACCGCCTTGAAACTTCTGTGAATTCCGCCAATATGAATTCCTCTGTACCCAAGCCCCTTTAAAATCACCCCGAGTTTAGCAGCCCGGTCAATGGCTGTTTTCAATCCAGACCGGGGGGTGTTACCCCACTCTTTGATCACCTGGTCAAACAGGGTATCTGCCACATGGGCACCCGGAACCCGCCCTTTGTTCATGGCCCTGGCCGATCGGGGGCTCAACAGATAAACCGATCCCATCACCGGCGGCTTCATTCCCTTTTGATCCAGATGGGTGATCAGCTCTTTAAATTTTTTCACATCATATCCCAGCTGGGTAATGACAAAAGAAGCGCCTGCTCCCAGTTTTTTGTCCAATTTACCGTATTGGGCAAGGGTCTCAGCCTCGGTGCTCTTAAAGGGGGAGACGGCACACCCGGTAAAAAAAACATCCGGATCCCCGGATGCCAACAGCCGTTGATCAAGGGACTTGAGCAGGGTGGTCAACAGAACGGAATCAAAGTCAAAAACGGGTTTGCCCTGGCCACCAAACCCTTTCCCGGAATAATCTCCGGTCAGGGCCAAAATATTTTTCATGCCCATGCGGGCCAATTGGAGTGCCCGGCTTTCCATGCCCACCCGGTTCAGGTCCCGGCAGGTAAAATGAACAATCACATCCATCCCGCATTTAAAAATTTCATACCCCAGAACATCCGGGCTCAAGGAGGGGTTGCCCCCGGGATTGTCTGTTATGGAAACCGCTGAAATCCGGCCGTCGTCAAAGGCATCCTTTGCAATCGCCTTTAAGGTATCAATACTTTGGCCGCCCGATTCCCGGCCAGGCACAAGTTCCAGGGTGACCACAAATTTTTTTGGGTTTGATATCTCATCACTGAAAATCCGAAGCATAGGGTATCCTTTCCTAGGTTTATCTCGTTTATGCCAGATGATGTCTCGTCACCATATCCTTATTTTACACCAACCAACTTGATCTATATCAAAAATATTCCCCCCCATGCAAAACTAATTATTTGACAAACCCCTTTTCTCTACTAGAATATCCTATGATTATTGAATATAGAAAAAATAGTGTTTGCAGATAAAAAACAGGAGATCACAATGAAAGTCGTTTTATTGCAGGGCAGTGCCAGAAAAAAAGGGAATACCGCAAAGGCCCTTAATTGGGTGGAAAAAGAACTTTTAACCCTTGGTCATGGGGTGGAGTCCATCTACTTGAATTCTAAGATCCTCAAAGGGTGCATGGGATGTGCACGCTGCAAAGAACATCCGGAAGAAGTGGGATGTGTTCAACGAGATGACATCCAGGATATCCTGGGGAAAATCGTCAATGCCCAGGCAGTTGTGTTTGCCTCTCCCCTCTATTTCTGGGGGGTGACAGCCCAGTTAAAGGCGGTTATTGACCGGACCTACAGCCTTTACACCAATTATCATAAGCCCGGCCACGCCTCCCTGGTTGAGGGACAACGCCAGGCCCTTCTGGTTACCGGCGGTGGCCCCTGGGACAACAATGCTGAAGCCGCATTTACGGCATTTGGCCGTATCCAGAATCCCCACAAGGCAATCAATGCAGGCGAATTGTTCATCCCCAATTGTACCACCCCCGGGGACATGGGCGAAGAGGTCCAGAAAAAAGTTCTGGCCTTTGCCCGAAAAATTGTGACATAATCCGCACCAATACCCATGAATCTACCCACGCTTTTACCCACGCTTTTTAACAGGGAGTTATAAAAATGAAAATTCTAAAAACAAGCCTTTTTGTGGTGGCATTCTTACTGATAGCCGGATCCTCTTCACAGGTATTTGCTGACAGCTATTCAAAGACTATTTCCGTGTTCAAACAGTCTGAAGCTGTCCAGCCCTTTTTTAAAAATTGCTATGGGTATGCGGTATTTCCAACGGTGGGAAAAGGGGGCATAGTGTTGGGTGGCGCCTTTGGGGAGGGTCAGGTATATAGACAGGGCAACCTGGCCGGCAAAGTTTCTTTGGTCAAGTTAAGTATAGGATTTCAGCTGGGTGGTCAGGCCTTTTCCGAAATAATTTTTTTCCAGGACAAGCGCGCCTATAACGATTTTATCAGTGGAAATTTTGAATTCGATGCTTCGGTTTCTGCAGTCGCCATCACCGCCGGTGTCCAGGCAAAAGCCGGGACAGAAGGGGGAACGGCCAGTGCCACCGCAGGCCCTGCCACTGGTGTCCAGGCCCAGACACATTATACCAAAGGAATGGTCGTCTTTGTCCATGCCAAGGGCGGGCTAATGTATGAGGCGACCCTTGGCGGCCAAAAATTTTCTTACACTGCCCTCTAATTTACCGAGCCATTAAACAACACAAAATAGGAAAATCTTGACTTGGATGGTTGATTTGACTAATAGTAAGCCAATGGTTGCAACACAAACAACCTGACAGATCCGGACACCCCTATGAATGAACACATAATTTATATATTAATAATTCATTTAAGCGCCATCGTCGCCGACATTCTGGTATTGAGTGCCCTTGGCCACATGGTGTACCAACGACGGGAACCCACCAGTCTGATTGCCTGGCTTCTGGCCATTATCCTGCTTCCCTATATTGCCGTGCCCCTCTATTTTGTCTTCCGTAGCCGGAAACGAAAAAAAAAGAAAAAAGCACCGATTAAGCTGGCATGCAGGGGAGAAGTTGCCCTGGAAAATGCCACCTCCCTTGATATGATTCTGAGGGGAAACGCAATAGCGGGTGCCACCCTGGGCAATTGGTTTGAGTTTTATCCTGACGGGGTGGAGGCCTATAACGCATTGATGGCCCAAATTAAACAGGCTGAACGACAGATTCTCTTTTCCACCTATGTATTCAGTTCAGATGAAGTGGCCAAATCAATTCTCGCGGCATTAACCCAGAAAGCCTCACAGGGAGTGAGCGTCAAACTGCTCATTGACAGTATTGGATCCCTGCCCCTGTATCTTTTCCAGGGACCTTTAAAAGAACTTAAAAAAGCCGGCGGGAAAGTGGCGTTTTATATGCCCCCCCTTACCCGACCCTTTCAAAATTATATTAACCTGCGAAATCACCGGAAAATTTTCCTATTTGATGGCAAGACCGTCCTGGCCGGGGGCATGAATCTTTCCCGGGAATATATGGGACCTACCCCCTGTGATAACCGATGGCAGGATATTCTCTTTTCAATCCAGGGACCTGCGGTCTTCCATTACCGGGAAATTTTTACGGAAGACTGGAACTATACTGCCAAAAATAAGCTCGATTTACCCGAACAAATGTCAAAATTCCATGGAGATATCGGCATACAGGTGGTCCCTTCCGGCCCGGATATTGCCAGCGATGCCCTGTATGAAACCCTTTTGTCCGCTGTATTTATGGCAACCGAACGAATCTGGATCGTTACCCCCTATTTTGTGCCGGACAAAAGTCTGATGCAGGCCCTGGTCATCGCCCAACACCGGGGGGTGGATATCAAACTGATCACCCCGGCCAGCTCAAACCATTTAATTGCAGACCTGGGTCGATCCAGCTATATGAGGGAATTGTCTGCCAACGGAATTGAAGTTTGTCTTTTCCGGGCGGGCATGATCCATGCCAAAGCCATTTTGATCGATACAAAGGGGGTAATGATGGGCTCGGCCAATATTGACCAGCGAAGCCTGTTTTTAAACTATGAGGTGGTCAGCTTTATCTATTCCCAAAAAGTAATTGCCCAAAGCGAGCGCTGGATGAAGCAACTCCTTGAAAAATGCCATGGCCAGATGAAACCTGCCAGCAAATGGCGGAAAATGGGTGAAAATTTAATGAGCATATTTGCGCCCCTGCTATAGCTGTCATGTTAACCCCTGCCACCCCCCTCATACAGTCCCCGGTTATTTTTGAAAAAACCGTTATTCCCGATGACTTCGGTCTTTTGTGCTGGAACATCCACAAGGAAAACCTGAAAAAAAAGTTTCCTGCCCTGATCCAGGAATGGAAAAAACGCTATAGCCTGGACCTGATACTTCTCCAGGAAGCCAGATTCTCCCCCTCCCTTCTTTCCATTGCAGGATTCTCTTTTGTCGGGGCCGCCAATATCCGGTTGCCAAGAAATTTTTCCGGCGTGGTAACCGCTGCCAGTGCAGATCCGTTTTCCAGTCAGTTCCAAATGACCCGGGCAAGGGAAGCCTTTATCTCCACCCGGAAAAACACATTGATCACCATTTATCAATTTCAAGACAAAGAGATGTTAATGGTGGTTAATATCCATGCCATTAATTTCAGATCCCTTGCCTGGTACCAATGGGAGTTCTCCCGGCTCTACGACCTGATCAACGGCCACGAAGGTCCCATGATCCTGGCCGGAGATTTTAATTGTTGGCGGCAAAGCCGAAAAACCATATTAGATGCGTTTACCAATCGGCTGAATCTTGACCTTGCCCAGCCCCGGCATTCCAAACATGTTAAAGAGTGGTTTGGGTTCCAATTGGACCGGATATACACAAGGGCGCTTACATTGATTGACATCCAGGCCCTTGACTGCAAATCATTTTCAGATCACAATCCGCTTATCGCCAGGATTTCCCGGTCCGGTCAATAGGAAATCTCTTTCCATTTCCTTGTCTACCCTTTTTCCCTTGCAATTTTCATCTATCCCTCTATGATATTGATCAATCCGATTCACTTTAAATCTCAACAAGGGTATAAAGGAGTCTATTTTGAACAAGTTTTTTTTTCTTCTGGTCTTGGTTGTCTCCATTATTTCATGCACGGCCAGCCGTGAACCCCAGGAGGTTATGGCTCAGTTGTCTCTTTTTGATACCACATGGAACCTTGTGGAGATCAACCAAAAAACCATCGATATTGTCAAGGCGGCAAAAACACCCTGTATTCAATTTTCAAAGAAAGAGATGAAAGCAACTGGAAACAATGGATGTAACTCATTTTTTGCAAATTTTAACACGGTTGAAGACAGGCTGAGTTTTGGCCCTGTGGGATCAACCCGGATGGCCTGTAAAAATTGGATGGAAAACGAAATGACTTTTTTGGCAATGCTCCAGACAGCAAAACGGTATACGATAAATGGCTACACCCTTTTGATCATGGATGGAAACGGCCTGGAAATAGGAGAATTCGTGGCAGCAGACTAAAGTGTAAAAAATCATCACAGGTCTGTAGCTTTTAGCAACATCCGCCAAAACAGCCTAATCATAGTCAATTTGAACTTTTATCTTCAAAAATTCGGACAATCGTGTAGCAAAAAATTACACGGGCCTGTCACCCCCCCCCATGGCCGATTGAAACCTTTTCATATCTGAACCTAATATAATCCTTTAATTTCAGTAGTATAACTTTTAAAAATCCCATTTTTTGTCTGTGGTACCGGGTTTGCAATATCAATTAATGGTATTTATCCATAAAATACAAAGGAGGCGTAAAATGAGAGTCCAAAAACAGAAAAATATCGTCAAAGGATTTCAAGTTGTTGAAAACCAGTGTATCTGGATGAAAGCGGGGATTGTTAATTTCAAATTATGCGACAATGTGTATGACTGCCGAACCTGTCCCTTTGATAAGGCCATGCAAAAAAAAATGAAGGCAAACCGCCATCTGGATCACCAGGGAGACGGTTCAGAGTTGGCAAAAATATTAAAAACCGTTTACAAATGGTATCCTCGTCCCTGCCGTCACGTGCTGACCGGTCGCGTCATAGAAAAAACCTGTATTATGAACTATGAATGTTATCACTGCGCCTATGACCAGATGCTGGATGAACAAGACTTGAGGGGGCTCCACAAAAAAACTGATATTTCATTGGCATCCGGGTACTGCCTGGCCGACGGCTATTACTATCACAAGGGACATACCTGGGCACGGTTCGAGCACGGCGGACGGGTGACAATTGGGTTTGACGATTTCATCGTCAAGCTCTTTGGGGCTCCTTCAGAAATTTTAATGCCCCCCATCGGCACTACCTTGAAAAAAGATCATGCCGGGTTGACATTTTCCCGCGCAGATAAGAAGGCCACAGCTATTTCACCTATCACAGGGAGTGTACTGGCAATCAACAGCAAAGCCGTGGAGCACCCGGAAATCGTCCATGAAGATCCTTACCATGAAGGCTGGCTGTATGTCCTTGAGCCAAATATGCCCAAGCGAAACCACAAGGAGCTTTTTTTCGGAAAAGAAAGCCTTGAATGGACAGACCGCGAAAGCCAGAGGCTATTGCGCCTGATCGGTCCTGAATACAAGAATCTGGCTGCCACGGGCGGTGAACCAATAGATGATATATATCGCAATTTTCCTGAAATCCAATGGGAAACCCTTGTAAAAGAGTTTTTGGGAACCCAATAGCAATAATGGGCATCTGTTCAAGCTGTCAGGCGTCTTTCGCAGTCCCGGCAAAGATAAAAGGGAATAGTGTCCAAATCGTCAATGGCCCCGGAAAAGTGCATGACGCATTTGCTTTCATCACAGTGGAAAAGATTGAACAGGTGCCCCAGTTCATGGAGTGCGACCTTAGCTGCCCTCTCGTAACAAAGGGACGGTGGTGGTAATGATCCGTCGACGTTCCGATTCAGCCGGAACAGCGAAACCAGGGCGAGATTACCGCCCTGGATGGCTTGACCGTAAACATGATTGAAAATAGGAATAAAAATATCCTGGGACATCACCCCGACAATTTTAGAATAATCGCTAAAATCCCATTCATCGAGGGTGTTGATGATGATACCGGCATCATACTTGAGCCGCCTGTCATCAAAGGCGGACCTGGGAACGGGCGCCATGGGCAGAACTATGGCCGGCCATTTGTAATAGGCTACAATATTGGCTGCGATAACCTTTAGCACCATCGCCGGGACCTCTCCCAGCGGCACCAGACCGATCTGTTTTTTCATGTTGATTTTTTTAAATTATCCCGTTTAATGATTTTATGGAGGGTCACGCGGTTTATGCCAAGGACCTCTGCCGATCGGGTAATTTGCCAGTCCTGTTCATCAAGTGTCCGAAGTATATATTCTTTTTGTACTGCCTTTAATGTCTGTCCCTTGGGTGCAGCAGCCCGTGCCGGCTGTAAAAATGAAAAATCCCCGGCATCAAGGGTCCTGGATTTACTCAACACAACGGCGCGTTCAATGGCATTTTCCAGTTCCCTGACATTTCCCGGCCAGTCGTAGGACTTCAACAGCGTAATGGCTGCAGGTTTAATCCTATCCACATGTTTCGTGGTTTCATGGCTGTATTTTTCCATGAAATGGCCCACCAGAAGCTCGATATCATCTTTGCGCTCCCGCAAGGTTGGCAAATGGATTTTTATCACATTTATGCGGTAATAGAAATCTTCCCTGAACACCCCGTCCACGATGCGATTCTCAAGGTTTTGCCGGGTAGCCGAAATCAGGCGAAAATCAACATCAACCGGTGTTTTGCTGCCAACGCGAAATATCTTTTTGTCCTCAAGCACCCGGAGCAGATCTACTTGCATTTTTGCACTGATATCACCGATTTCATCCAAAAACAGGGTGCCGCCGGAAACTATTTCCAGAAAGCCTTTTCTGGAATGGTCTGCCCCGGTAAATGCCCCTTTTTTATGTCCGAACAATTCACTTTCCATTAGCGTATCCGGCAATGCGCCGCAGTTGATGGCAATAAAGGGGAGCTCTGCCCGTAGGCTTTTGGCATGGATGGCTTTTGCCACCAATTCTTTCCCCGTACCGGTTTCCCCGGTGATCAAAATGGAGGAATCACTCTGGGCCACTTCCGGGATTAATGAATACAATTTTTCCATGGGTGCTGACTGACCGATGATATTATCAAAACGGGTGATCTGTTCCAGATGCCCTTTCAAATAAGAGTAATCCGATGTGATTTTATGCTGGCGGATGATCCTTTCCATCACCAGTGATAGTTGGCTCGGCTTGAACGGCTTCAGCAAATAGTCGCTGGCACCGATGCGCATGGCTTTTACTGCGCTTTCAATGGAACCGTAGGCGGTAATAATCACAACCATGATATCCGGGTAGTCCTCTTTTACTTGCTCAAGCAGTTCAAGGCCATCCATCCCCGGCATTTTAATATCCACAAACAAAATATGAAAAGACTTTTGTTCAAGTTTCTTCAACGCTTCTAAGCCGGAAGCGGCCGTATCCATTTCATGACCGTATTTTTCAAACCAGTTCAAAAGAGATTCCCGAACAATCAGTTCGTCATCCACGATCATGATTCTAATTTTATTATCCATGCTTATCCTCCGTCAGGATCAGGGTCAACCGAAGATATCACAGGAAAAGTCAGGGTGAATGCAGCGCCTTCTCCTTCCCGGCTGTCAATTTTTATTGTCCCCTTATGGTTCTTGACCACGCCATGCACAATGGACAGTCCAAGCCCTGTACCCTGGCCGACATCCTTTGTGGTAAAAAAAGGATCGAACAGGTTATCCCTTAATTTTTCCGGGATGCCGTACCCGGTGTCCCGGATTTCAACACAGGCATTGTTTAAAGCCGTATCCATCCAGGATCTAACAACCAGGTCACCGCCGTCCGGCATGGATTCATTGGCATTGAAAATCAGGTTCAAAAAACATTGCTGAAGCTGGTTAATATCCCCTTCAACCATTAACGGGGCAGGGTACAGGTCTGTTGTAAGTTTAATATTCCCAAGTTTCAGCTTATGCCGGGTAAGGGAGAGAACCGCATTTAAGACTGCATTTAAATCGATATGCTTATGTTCCAGACCAGATTCCCTGGCAAAGAAAAGCATACCGGAAACGATATTGCCACAGCGTTCAAGTTCAGTTGACATGAGTGCGAGGTGGTTTTTGAATTTTTTTAACTGATCCTCCCCCGGGGGCCCGGCAGTTAAAATATCCAGCATATAATCACAAAAAATCAAAACCCCCTGGATGGGGTTGTTAATTTCATGGGCGCAACTGGCTGCGAGTTTGCCCAGGGAAATCATCCGGTCTTCCTGGACCATTTTCTGGATATCGGATTTGAATTCTTTAACCCGCTTATTCCACCGGTCTGAAAACTCTGCTGTAATATCCCGCCAGAACTCGACAACCTGTATAACATCGCCATCGTCATTCTTAATTGGATAGGTGGTAAGGTTGCAATACATCCGATGACCATCCGGCCCCGGATGGTCATGAATCACATGGGCATTTTTGCCGGTCCTTAAGGTTTCCAGCATGGGGCATTTCACTCCGGGAAAAGCGCTTGAACAGGGGGCATTTATCCCGTGGGAAATTTCATAGCAATGGGAGCCGATAACCTTGTCCTTTGTTTTTTTTACTGCATTGAGATAGGCATCATTGACATCAAGAATAATAAAGTCCGTATTGATGATAACAATGGCAGCCGTACTCTGCTGGATCAATAAGTTGGAAAAGGTTCTTTCGGCAACAAGTTTTTTTTCGGTTGATTTCAACCGCTGGTTTGTATCCAGCAGGTTGCGCAGTATTCTGCTGATATTGTACTCAAGGACACCGACGCCTTTGGGTTTCAAACGGATGATTTCAAGGAGTACATTCCGGCTGCCCGTAAGCTCCAGAACACTGTCAAGATGGGCGATATTCAACAAATCATGGAAATCATCGGTGGTATAAATCCCCATTTTTTTGGCAAGCAGGATCCCTTCTGCTGTGGCATTCTTATCGCACACCCCCAGTATTTTGATATCGAAAAAAGGAAAAGGATCATTATTGATCAGCTCAAGAAAAAACCGGCAGGTCCGACCGCCGCCCACAATGGCGATATTAAGTGAAAAGGTCTCTGCTTGATTCCCGGGAGTATTGTTTATCGTCTCCATCTGAAAACCTCCAGTAAATTTAGGATATCCATAAACGCTCCTGAGTTGTTTAGGAATCCTTTTGAATTACATCCTAGTGTATAATTTAAAATTCATTCAAACAACTTTTTTTTAAAAAATGTTAAATACCCATATTTTGATATCAATCATCTTAAGGTTGTATTATGTAAACTCTATTGATAAGATTTCTATCTGGATATAATCCATATCAACGATGTAATGACACCCTGAAACCGGATAAAAAAACAAGGACACACAAGATGGCGGTATATCAGTATGGTCAAAGAATACCTCAAATTGGACGAGACTCATATATCAGTGATTCTGCAAGGGTCATTGGAGATGTAACCATTGGTGACAATTGTTATATCGGTCATGGCGCCATTGTCAGGGGGGATTATGGCAAAATCATCATCGGCACGGGGAGCGCCATAGAAGAGAATGCCATTCTCCATATCAGACCCAATGGGATTCTTGAACTGGAAGACAGAATTACCGTAGGGCACGGGGCTATTATTCATGGCAAATTGATAAAATCCCATGCAGTCATCGGAATCGGTTCGGTTATTGGTTTTGATGTCGTTATAGGGGCATGGTCAATTATCGCGGAGGGGTGTGTAGTTCCCCAGAAAACCATTATTCCTGATGAAAAAATCACCGGCGGTGTTCCCTTCAAAATCATTGGAGATGTCCAGCAAAAGCACAAGGATTTCTGGACATATGGAAAACAGCTCTATATTGATCTTGCAAAGGAATATCCTGAAAAATTGAAACGGCTGTAAGTCAGCCTTTTCAATGGGCACAATCCTAAAGGGAACGCGTCAGTGGAGTAATTTTATAAAGTATTTGAGTTTTGACAGAATCTCAGAATCTGTATCAGAATTTTTTACAGATAAACTTTTCATTTTTTTTCCTGAAAACGCCATGATTTTTTTGCTGGTTTTCACATCCCCCTTGCCTGCAAACGTACAAAAGCAGGCCAATTGAGGAAAGCTGTCCTTGTTGTTCCGAACATAGGTCCCCAGGGCGGGGGGTGGATTACCAAACCACACAGGTGATCCCAGGATGACAAGATCATATTCTCCTGGGGAGTATTCCAGGCTTTTTATCATGGTTTTTCTTCCGAACAGGGAGTCAATGCCTCCGCCCAGATTCCCCCAAAATCCCTTCCGGCTTTTCATATCAACAATTTCTTCCATGTCGCAATTTAGATTCTGTTTTAACAGGCTTGCAATTTTGCGGGTTGTACCCGTTCTTGAGTAAAAGGCGATCAATATTTTTTTCATCCGCTCCCCCATAAACAACTTGAAATATGAATCCGATTCCGTTCAATCCTGCACTAAATTTATTTAAGAGCCAATATCAATATTCATACCGCCTGTAAAGAAACATTCCATTCTCCCTATGATTTATGGGAATCCCCTACCCGAGAATACCAGGCACATAAACTCAAGCCAAGGGTGACGCAGTTGGTATGAGGGATATCTCCTAACCTGGACAAGCCAGAACCAAAAAGGTTTCATTTAATAATAAGCGAATGTATAATGGATATCCAATAAGAAGGAGTTGGTCAATACCCGTGCCTAATAATCCCAAGGAGACTGATATGATTACAAGTCTGCATGTGTTGTTAACCTATACCTGTCCTTTTGCCTGTGACCATTGTTTTTTGTTCTGCGGCCCTGAACGAACCGATTTATACGGGAGGTCCAAAGCTTCGGGGACGTGCCGTGGAAACCCTGGTAAAGGATCTGCCCACCAGGCCATGGCGTGAATTAACAACATGTCTGATGGAAAATTTAAAAGATCCCGGTCGGGTTCATATCGATCCTTTTGGCAATGTTCATGTCTGCCAGGGACTGAGTTTTTATTCTCCCAAATAGGCTTCCCGAATTTTGGGGTTTTGAAGAAGGGAACTGGCCTTGTCTTCCAGGGTAATCTCCCCGGTTTCAACCACATATCCCCGGCTGGCAGCCTGAAGGGCCAGGTTGGCATTCTGCTCCACTAAAAGAATGGTGGTGCCGTCCTCTTTATTGATATCGGCAATAATCTCAAAAATCTGCTGGATAATAATAGGGGCAAGGCCCAGGGACGGCTCGTCTAAAAGCAGCACCTTGGGTTTGGTCATCAAGGCCCTTGCAATGGCCAGCATCTGCTGTTCACCTCCGGAAAGGGTTCCCCCGTGCTGTTTACGCCGCTCTCCCAGGATGGGGAACAAATCATAGGAATGCTGAATATCCTTGGCAATCTGATCTTTGTCATCCCGGTGAAACGCCCCCAGGATCAAATTTTCTTCCACGGAAAGCCTGGGAAAAATTCGCCGGCCCTCGGGAACCTGGCACAGTCCCATGGTGGGCAGTTTTTCAGGGGACACCTTGTTGATCAGTTTCCCCTCATAGTAAACCTCTCCTCGCTCCACGGGAACAATCCCGCAGATGGTCATCAGGGTGGTGGATTTACCGGCACCGTTTGCCCCGATAATGGCCACGATTTCTCCGGGCATGACATGCAGGGAGATTCCTTTCAAGGCCTTGATGGAACCGTATCCGGAATGAACATTTTTTAATTCAAGAATGGGTTGATCGCTCATGCTTCCTATCCCTCCTTTTCTTCGGATCTGGTTCCGACCCGCTTGGCTGGTATGAGACCGGACGGCCTGAACAGCATCATGATAACCATGGTGGCACCAAAGACCAGCATACGATAGGACTGAAACTCGCGAAAAACCTCGGGCAGGGCAACCAGGGCGATAACCCCCAGAATTATCCCGGGGATAGATCCCATCCCGCCCAGAACCACCATGCACAACACCATGGCAGATTCAAGAAAGGTGAAACTTTCCGGGGATACAAATTTCATCCGGGCGGCAAAGAATGCACCGGCAAGCCCTGCAAAAGACGCCCCCATGGCATAGGCCAATAGTTTGTAAATAAAGGTATTTACGCCCATGAGTTCAGCCGCAGTCTCATCCTCCCGGATGGATTCCCAGGCCCGTCCCACCCGTGAATAATTCAGTCGGCGCACGGCAATGGCCGCAAATATGGCCAACCCAAGTGCAAAATAATAAAACAGCTGTAGTTTTTTCACCCAGATATGCTCAAAGGTCAATCCGTTTTCAAATATGGGGATATAGATCCCAATGGGATTGATGCCAAGTATTCCGTTGGGACCGTTGGTAAGCGTCATCCAGTTGTTGAGAATAATCCGGATGATCTCCCCAAACCCCAGGGTCACAATGGCCAGATAATCGCCGCGCATGCGCAGGGTGGGATACCCGACGACACAACCGGCAAGACAGGCAAACAGGGCTGCAAATGGCAGGCAGACCCAGAAGGCCAATCCATAGGTAACATTTAACAGGGCATAGGTATAGGCGCCCACCCCGTAGAATGCAATATACCCAAGATCCAGCATACCAGCCAGGCCCACCACGCAGTTGAGGCCCAGACCCAGACAGATATAGAGCATGACATTAATGGCCACATCTGTGCCGTAACGGCCTGCAAACTGGGGATACACAACTGCAACTCCCAGGATCAAAGCGATCCAGACCCAGGTGGGAAAGGCAGCTGTTGCAGACTTTGCGCCGTCTGCAACCCGGGACATGGGGTTTGAAATAAATTTTAAAGAACCGCTGGCTTTCATCACATAGATCATGAGACAAACCAAAGATCCTGCCAATAGATAGGTCCACACCGTCACGGTTTTCTGGAAGGTCAGGGTACCATCTGCATGGATCCCCAAGAGCGGCCAGAGTAGGCCCAGAAGCCACAACATGCCGATGGTATATTGTTTCCAAACTTTCTTAAACTCGTGTATCATCGATATTCTCACCCATAATTCCAGTTGGTTTAAAATAAAGCACCGCAATCAGTATGATAAATGCGAACACATCCTTGTACTCGCCTGAGATATAGCCTGCACCGAAGATTTCGACCATCCCGATAATCAAACCGCCGATCATGGCACCGGTAATATTCCCGATCCCCCCCAGTACGGCCGCGGCAAATGCCTTGATGCCCGGCACAAATCCCATGTCATATTTGACCGACCCGTAATAAAGGCCATACATAATACCGGCGGCGGCAGCAAGCCCTGCACCAATAGCGAAGGTCAGTGAAATAATTCTGTTGCTGCTGATGGCCACCAGAGACGACATGGTCTTGTCCTGGGCCGTGGCCCGCATGGCCATTCCGATTTTGGTTTTGAACACCAACAGGTTGAGACCCACCAACAGAAGGGCGGTCAGGGAGACGATCAAAATCTGGAGATAGGAGATGGTGATCATGCCGAAATCGAATCTTCCCTGGAATAGCTCACTGGGATACACCTTGTCGTAAACCCCCTGGGTGAGCATCATCCCGTTGGAAAGAAAGATGGACATGCCAAGGGCAGACAAAAGCGCCGCCAGCCTGGAGTTTTTCCGCAAGGGTTTATAGGCGATCTTTTCTACGCCGATGGCAAGGTAGGCACAATAGGCCATGGCAATCATAAAAGAGGCTGTCAGGCAGATTATCGGGTGGGAATCCATGTAACCGATCCCGGCAAAATAAGCCAGGGCAATGGCACCCACATATCCGCCGGCGGCAAAAAACTCGCCATGGGCAAAGTTAATAAGCTGAATCACACCGTATACCATGGTATACCCCAGGGCGATCAATGCATACATCCCGCCCAAAGTTATACCGTTAATCAACTGCTGAATAAAATATTCCATTGTATTTAATTTTCTTACCCTTGCTTCGTAGGTGGACAAAAAGATACGGCCAAGGCAACGGCCAAGGCCGCATCACTTTTTAACCAAATCAGCTACACAGTTATTTAATCAGACCATTGACCGGTTCCCAATAGGGAACAAACTTGCCATCAACAATTTTATAGGCAATATAGGAAGATCCTGAATCACCATTGGCTGCAAATTTAACATGCTTTGCAACGCCCTGAAAATCAAGTTTCATTAGTTCGGCTTTAACAGCCTTGGGATCTGTGGTGCCGGCAGCCTTAATGGCTTTTAAAAGCGCAGTGGCTGAATCATAGGCATAGGTCGCATAGGCAGCAACCTTTCCATATTTGGGAACATATATTTGCTCAAAGGCTTTGTATTCAGGGATGGTTTGATCTGTAAACCCATAGGTCATATAAACCCCTTCGGCTGCTTGCTTGGCAACATCCATGAACCGGGGCTGGAACATGGCATCATTGGTAACAATCTGGGATGTCATGCCCAGGCGTTTTGCCTGGATTGTCATCATGGCAGCAGGAGAAAACCCCTGGAGAGACATGAAGAAGACATCTGCATTGGCCCTTTTGGCCATGGTCAAAATCGCTGAAAAGTCCTTGTCTCCCTGGTTAACATGCTCATGCATAACAACTTCCATGCCCATTTCACCGGCTGCTTTTTTAACGCCGTCGGCCAGCCCTTGAGAATAGGTGGTTTTGTCATCCACAATAAAAATGGTTTTCGCGCCCAAGGATTCTTTCATGAATTTGGCTGCTGCAGGGGCCTGGTCATCATCTCGTCCGCACATTCTGAACATGTAGGGAAGTCCGCGGTCGGTTACTTGTTCGTTGGTGGAAGCAGGCGTGATCATGATGATATCTTCTTCGGCCAATACGTCCGAACCCGGGATGGTGGAAGATGAACAATAGGCGCCCACAACACCGGCAACCCCAATGTTGAGAAGTTTATTGGCGGATGCAACGGCCTGTCTCGGGTCACAGGCAGTGTCTTGGGGGAAAAGTTCAATTTTGTCGTAACCCGGGATTCCACCGGCTGCTTCAAAAACTTCAATGGCTGTCAGGACACCATTTTTAATGTCGGTTCCATCCGAAGCGTAGGGGCCAGTCAAGGGACTCATGGAGCCGATTTTCAAAGTTTTTGCAGAAACGGTGCAAAATAGAAACGGAACCAAAATCAATCCCATTGCCAAAATTGAAATAATGCGTTTTTTCATCTTTTCCTCCTAAAAAAATTATTGGTTAGCGGGCTGACCAAGATAGGCCTCAATCACCTTTGGATTATTCTGAATTTCCTGGGAATTTCCTTCGGCAATCTTGACACCATGGTCAACACAAACAATATGATCACACACGCCCATGACAACTTTCATGTCATGCTCCACCAGGAGCACGTCAATGCCCAGGTCTTTGATGCGTGAAATGTCCTTCATCAATTCTGAGGATTCGCTGGGATTCATGCCGGCGGCGGGTTCGTCCAGCAGCAATACTGCGGGTTCAGACGCAATGGCCCTGGCAATTTCAAGCCGCCGCTGCAACCCATAGGGAAGGCTGGATGCCACGTCATCGGCATATTTTCCCACCCCCATAAATGTCAGGGCTTCCAGGGCTTTTTCCCGTATCCAGGCTTCTTCCCGCTTCTGGGAAGGAGTTCTTAAAATAGAACCGACAATTCCTTTGCGAGTTCTGCAATGCCTGGCAACCATGGCATTTTCAATGGCGGTCATGGCGGAAAAAAGGCGGATATTCTGGAAGGTTCTGGCAATCCCTTTTTCAAAAATCGTATAGGGTCTGTTGCCAAGGATGCTTTCCCCGTTAAAGACGACATCTCCCCCAGAGGCATGGTAAACACCGGTGAGAACGTTAAAAACGGTGGTTTTCCCCGCCCCGTTTGGCCCGATCAACCCCACGATCCGTCCATTGCCGATGGTAAAACTCAAATCGGATAATGCCAGGAGCCCGCCAAACCTTACGCTGATATTTTTTAGTTCTAGTTGTGCCATAGGAAACATCAATCCATTAAAATAAAATTTTAAAACCTGATAAACCGCTTAAGAAGCGCCTCTATAGCCTATTTGTAGCTTTACGTAGCCCATAAAATTTTTATTGTCAATACCTAAAATGCCTCTCTTGCACAATAAAATAGCAAAAAACCAGTATAAACAAGAGGATATAAAATTGTAATGGTTTAACCATATTAAAACTATTTTCCCCATTTGTTCAAAGTTTACCTTTACATTGACTTTACATTTACATTGACATTGGTGCCAGGGTTTGTCATACTGACAAAAACACACAGGAGACAAGCAAAGCAATAATGAGACCAACGCTTACAGAAAAACAACAAAAACTTTTTGATTACCTGAAACAGGCGCTCACAGCAAACGGTATGGCACCCAGCCTCAGGACAGCGGCCGCAGACCTTGATATCAGCCATGCTGCCGTGGCCCAGACATTGAAAACCCTTGAAGACAAACGCTATATTCGCCGTCAGGGACGGTACAGCCGGACCCTTCATATTTTTGACCCCGCAGAAGATATGGATATAAGTTTTCGTCAAAAACAGGTTCCCATCATCGGAAACATCACCGCCGGCCTGCCCATCTATGCCCACCAGGAATGGGCGGGCAGCATCCTGGTGGATGCCGCCCTATACCCGGGCCAGGATCTTTTTGCCCTCAAAATCCAGGGCCATTCCATGCGGGATACCGGCATTTTGGACCAGGATCTCGCCATCTGCCGCCCCCGGCAATATGCCCATGACAGGGAAATCGTCGTGGCCTTGATCCACAACGAAGAAGCCACGGTCAAAAGGTTTTTCCTCCATCCCGGGTATATCGAGCTTCGCCCGGAAAATCCCGACTTTTCGCCCCAGACTTACCAATTTGATGAAATACTGATCCAGGGAAAGGTTATCGGCATCATTCGCACCCCCCAATCCATGGATTCCGGGCAGGAATAATCCCCCATGGAACGGTCTATCATCCACCTGAACATTGCTGATTTTGCAGCGGCCGTAGAGATTAATCTCATGCCCTCCCTTAAAGGGTATCCCATTATCATAGCGCCCACGGGGTCCCCAAGGGCCGTGGTCTACGACATGAATGACCAGGCCTACTCGGAAGGCATCCGGAAAGGAATGCCCCTGGCCCGGGTCAGACGAATCAACCGGAAAATTAAAATTATCCCCCCGCGGTTCAACCGATATGAACAGGTGATGCAAGAGATCTTCAAAACAAGCCTTGCCTATACCCCAGCCATTGAATCAGGCCTTTGGGACGGCCATCTCTTCTTGGATGTCACCGGAACCCACAGGCTTTTCGGCCCGCCAAGGGATGTGGCCTTAAAGCTTAAACAAGAGATGAAAAAAAAATTGGGCCTGGATCCCATCTGGTCAGTGGCCACCAATAAACTGGTGGCCAAGGTGGCCACCCGGATGGTCAAACCCAGGGGCGAATATATTGTGGGACCGGGGCAAGAAGAATCCTTTCTTGAACCGCTTCCCATCACCCTGCTCCCGGGCCTGTCCAAAACAGAGATCCTCCAACTGAGAACCTTCAACCTCTCGTATATCTCCCAGATACGAAGCTTGAGCCTTGCACAGCTTGTTGTCCCCTTTAACCACAGGGCCAAGCTCATCCATGGCCTTGTCCGGGGCATAGACCTAACCCCGGTCACCCAAACATCAGGAAAGGATGTACCCCTCCATGGAGACCATGAATTTGCCGACGACACCAATGAGGCCGACCCACTAAAAAAAGCGCTCTATCTTCTGGTGGAGACCCTGTGCTGCACCCTGCGCAGACAAGACAGGATCGCAAGCCAGCTCTGCCTGACGCTCTCCTATTCCGACGGGCGTCAGCAGGGGATCACGGGGAAACTCTCCCCCCCGACTGCCAATGAGATGGTCATGTTCAGCAAGGCCACCCCCCTATTATTCAGGGCATGGCGCCGGAGAATCCGCATCCGCCATATCCGCCTGACCAGCAGCAAATCGGTCAGACGCCAAACCCAGGCCACCTTGTTTCCGGAAACCCCCAAGGCAGACCAACAGGAAAAAATTTTCAGGGTGGTAGACAAAATTCGAAGCAAATTCGGCACATACGCCGTCTGCACCGGGCAAACCCTGGCAAATTCATCCGCCCAAACCGGTTAGCCGTATGATCCCCTTAACCCTTCGGTCCCATTACTCCCTGATGTGGGGAACGGCTTCGGTGAAACAGCTTTGCCGGCAGGCAAAGCTGTTTGGATACACCCAAATTGCCCTGACAGACACAGACAATCTCTACGGTATGTGGTCTTTTATTGCCGCTTGCAAAGAGTTTGATATTACCCCGATCATTGGCGCCGAGGTCACCGACCCGAATCTGGCCCAAAGGGCCATCTGCCTGGTTAAAAACAAGGAAGGGTACCAGAACCTCACCCGATTGCTGACCCAGCGCCACACTAAAAATTTTTCCCTGGCCCATTGCCTGCCCCCCCTTGGCAGCGGTTTGGTGGTTCTCACCCAATCCCCTGAGCTTCTAACCGCCTGGCAGGACCAAGGCCTGGACCTGGCCGCAGCGCTTCCCAGACACCCTCTCTCCCTAAGTCATCCCCTGTGCCGGACAGCCAGGCGACTGAACATCCCCCTTGTGGCCACCCCGGGCAATTTTTTCCTGAATCCCAAAGAGATACACACCCATGCCATGCTCAGGGCCATTGACAAAAACACCTGCCTCAGCCGCCTGGGTGTGGCTGACCTGGCACCTGCCTCAGCATTTTTGGCATCTGCTGACCATTATCGCAAACGGTTTCAACTCCTTCCCCAGGCAATTGAGAACACCTGGATGCTGGCGGAAAAACTCACCTTCAGGGGCCCTGATTTTGGAACGGTCATGCCATTGTTCAAGGAAAAAACGGCCCGGGACGCCTGCATCCTGCTGCGGAAAAAAACCTTTACCGGTGCGTTAAGGCGTTATGGGCAACCCCTTCCGGGCGAGGTTATCACCCGCATCGAGCATGAACTATCGATTATTTCACAGAAAAACTTTTGCGGATACTTTCTGGTGGTTCAGCAAATTGTACAACGGGCCTCCAGGATCTGCGGCCGGGGTTCCGGGGCCGCTTCCATTGTGGCCTATTGCCTGGGGATCACCAACGTCTGTCCCATAAAATTCAATCTCTATTTTGAACGATTTTTAAACCCGGGCCGCCAGGACCCGCCGGATATTGACGTTGATTTTGCCTGGGATGAGCGGGAGGGTGTTTTAAACTGGGTCCTGACAAAATTCAAGGGTCATGCGGCCATGGTGTCCAGCCACATCCTCTTTCAACCCCGCATGGCGGTCCGGGAGGTGGCAAAGGTCCATGGCCTGCCGGATCAGGAGATACAAAAGATCACAAGTCGGCTGCCCTGGTTCTGGAACCTCGATGAAGCTGCCGAAGCGTTATTGACCCGTATCCGAAAAAACCCGAAATTTCGAGCCCTTGATTTTCCCCACCCCTGGCCTGGAATCCTGGCCCAGGCCCAGGCCATCATCGGCACCCCCCGTTACCTGTCGGTACACCCCGGCGGGGTTGTCATCACCCCGGATCCCATTGACACCTATGTGCCAATAGAAACCGCCCCCAAGGGCATCCCCCTGATCCAGTGGGACAAGGAGGGAGCAGAAGCAGCCGGTCTCGTCAAAATCGACCTTCTGGGCAACAGAAGCCTGGGGGTCATCCGGGACTGCATTAAAACCATTGAATCCGACCAGGAAGCGTTCACTGATTTTTCTCGAGACGACCCGGAAGATGACCCAAAAACCCAGCAACAGGTGGCCCTGGGGAACACCATGGGCTGCTTTTATATTGAAAGCCCTGCCATGCGCCTGCTCCAGAAAAAATCAAAGGTGGGTGACTTTTCCCATGTGGTTATTCACACCAGCATTATCCGGCCGGCAGCCAACGAATTTATCAATGTTTATCTCAAACGATTGCACACGGGTGAATGGGACCCCATCCACCCGCTCATGGAAGATCTCCTGAATGAAACCTATGGCATTATGGTCTTCCAGGAAGATGTTTCCAAAGTGGCCGTTCATCTGGCAGGATTCACCCATGCCCAGGCAGATGGTTTAAGAAAAATCATGTCGAAAAAAGACAAGACCCTGGCCCTTGGGGATTATCATACCCGCTTTGAGGAAGGAGCTGGTCAAAAAGGCATCAGCCGAACCGATATCCAGAAAATCTGGGACATGATCATCAGCTTTTCTGGATACTCTTTTTGCAAACCCCATTCGGCCTCCTATACAAGGGTTTCCTTCCAGGCCGCCTATTTAAAGACCCATTACCCGGCCGAATTCATGGCGGCCGTCATCAGCAACCAGGGGGGATTTTACACCCCCTTTGCCTATGTATCCGAGGCCCGGCGCATGGGGGTCAGCATCCTGCCGCCGGACATCCTTGAAAGCCAGATAAAATGGGAGGGTAAGGGCTCCCAACTCAGGGTCGGTTTCATGTCCCTTAAACATCTGTCAGCTGCCACCATGGCGTGCATTGTAAGGGAACGAAAAATATCCCCTTTCCAAGGTCTTGAAGATTTCTTCAACCGGGTTACCCCCCGAAAAGATGAAATCCAAGCGCTTGTCCACAGCGGCTGCCTGGACAGGTTCAGGCGAAACACCTCCAGAAGCGGCCTCTTGTGGGCATTTGCCGCATGGCAAAAAAAAAAGGACAACCCAAAAAAAGAGCCCGGTCTCTTTGACTTCATCCAAATGGATCAAGCTGTAAAACCCATCCCCATCCCGCAACTTCCCCCCGATCACCCGACAGATCTTTTAAGGCAAGAGTTTTCTGTGCTGGGGTTCTTGTGTGCCTGCCACCCCATTCTATTGTTCTCTCGCCCCATCAAAGCGGCAAAAACCCTAAAGGCAAAGAATATTCCCAGACATATCGGCCAAAGGGTGGGGTTTGCAGGATGGCTGATTACGGGAAAAGAGGTTAAAACCAAAAAAGGAGACCCCATGAAATTTCTCACCTTTGAGGATGAAACCGGTATTTTGGAAACCGTATTTTTCCCCAGGGCCTATGAAAAATTTTGTCACGCTCTGGACTATGGGAAACCCTATTTTCTTTTTGGCAAACTTGAATCTGACTGGGGAGCTGTCACCATGACCGTTGAAACCACCCAGCAAATCCAATAAGAAACCACACAAATGTAAGTTTATCCCCACCCTGTCCTAAGATTTATGTTCAAAAAGGGACGCCACAGGCCCACGCCGATAGTTTTAGGTTGATAATCTAATAACTTATATTTTTTATACAAATTTGTGTTTAATTATGTCTCATAAAAATACAAATTTGAAATAAAAAATACGATTTTTTTCTCATCAGATATTTCCTTAACATGCAATTATAAATTTTTATAGTGTAATTCAAAATAGTTATATCTAAAATCCCCCAAGGCGAAACAACAATGGTACAAGATTTGCTGTTTTATATTATTGAATATCATTGAATATTAAATTACAAAAAAGAACCCCCCACAACAAAAGGAAACAAACCATGATGCTGAAACCGATTCTAATTGCCCTGGGCGCTCTATTGATGAATGCGGCCACTGTTTTTGCTGTCGACGGAACCATCGATACGGGAGATACGGCCTGGGTCACCATGTCCACAGCTCTTGTCATGATGATGACACCGGCTGGCCTTGCCCTGTTCTACGGGGGCATGTCCCGGTATAAAAACCTATTAAACACCATGGCCATGACCCTGGTGGCCTATTGCCTTACCAGTATTGTCTGGGTGGCCTGGGGATATTCGCTGGCCTTTGGTGAGAGTGCAAATCTTTTCATTGGCAATCTAAACCATATTCTCCTGAACAGCATTGATATCCATTCCGTAACCGGCACCATCCCCACCCTGATTTTTGTCCTCTTCCAGATGACATTTGCCTGTATCTCCGTGGCCATCATCCTAGGGTCGGTGGTGGACCGGATGAAGTTTTCTTCCTGGATTGTCTTTACCATTCTCTGGGTTACCTTTGTGTATACCCCGGTCTGCCATTGGGTATGGGGCGGCGGCTGGATGCATAAAATGGGCGCCCTTGATTTTGCTGGCGGAAACGTGGTCCATATCAATGCCGGGATTTCAGGACTGGTCCTGGCCCTTGTCCTGGGCAAACGCCGGGGATACGGCAAAGAGCCCATGATTCCCTCCAGCGTCACCTTCACTGCCCTGGGTGCCGGTCTTCTCTGGTTTGGCTGGTTCGGGTTCAATGCCGGCAGCCAGCTGGCCGCCGACGGAGTGGCAGCATCGGCCTTCATGGTAACCAATACCGCCGCCGCCATCGGGGGACTTGCCTGGCTCTTTGTTGAATGGAAACACAGCAAAAAGCCCACGGTTCTGGGGCTTGCCTCGGGTGCCATTGCAGGGCTTGTGGCCATTACCCCGGCCGCCGGTTTTGTGACCCTGTCAGGAGCTCTTGTCATCGGAGCCCTTTCCGGGATCATTGGTTATCTCGGGGTTGCCGTTCTCAAACGAAAACTTGGCTATGACGACTCCCTGGATGCCTTCGGGATCCACGGGCTCTGCGGTATCTGGGGTGCCATTGCCACAGGATTGTTCGCCTCCCCGACTGTCACCCAAGGGGCATCAGGTTTTTTCTACGGCAATCCCAAACAGCTATGGATTCAGATTCTTTCCATCATTGCCACCATTGCCTTCAGTGCCATTGCCACGCTTATCGTCATCTCGGTCACCAAACTCATCACCAACGGCATTCGGGTGGAAAAGGACGATGAACTGGCAGGCCTTGACAATGCCCTCCATGGAGAACGGGCCTTTGAAATCGAATAATTGACAATTCCCAAATCAAAGGTAAAAATACTTTTTCCAGTTGACGCCCATGGAAAAATCTCCTATCAACCAAGGATGATGGAAAAAAAACAGTCGCAAAAGAATCATCCAGATCCCTATCGTAAACTGCAGCAGCACCTGGACAAACAGCCGGTTGGGTTTCCCGCCACAAACTCCGGTGCGGAAATCAAAATTTTGCAACACATATTCAACCCGGAACAGGCCGGTATTGCCACCTGCCTGACCCACCGGCCGGAACCCCTTGCCATTGTCTATGCCAGGGCAAAAAACCAAGTCCCCTCTCTTCAACATCTTGAGACGCAATTGGCTAGCATGCTTAAAAAAGGCGGTATTGAGATTCAAAGGAACGAGGATCAGATCCTTTACGCCAACGCCCCCCTGGTGGTGGGCATGTATGAACTCCAGATTGACCGGCTTACCCCCGAATTTATAGCAAATTTTAAAATCTACAGCGCCGATAAAAAATTTGGCCTCTCTTTTATCGGCACCCGCCTTCCCCAGATGCGCACCATCCCCATCAAAAAAAGCATCCAGTCCCACACCCATGTCAGTACCTTTGATGAAATCAATACCCTTCTTCAAAAGGCCCGGGGGCCCTTTGTGATCCTGGCCTGTATCTGTCGGGAAAAAAAGGCGCTCCAGGGAATCTCCTGCAAGGTGACCCAACGCAAGGAAACCTGCATGGCCCTTGGCAGCATTGCGGAGTCGGTCCTTGAAATGGGGGTGGGCCGAAAAATTTCCAGGGAAGAGGCCATGATCATCATGGATGAAAATCAGAAGGAGGGTCTGGTACTTCAGCCAGCCAATGCAAAAACACCGGATTTCATCTGTTCTTGCTGCGGTTGTTGCTGTGGAATGCTGGACATCCAGAAAAATCTGCCGGTACCGGTGAATTTCTGGGCATCCAACTTCCAGGCTGTCATTGATCCAAGCACCTGCATTGGATGCGGAATCTGCAGCAAACGGTGCCAGGCAGATGCGATTTTGATCCCCCCCTTATCCGAAAAAAAAGAAAACCAAAATAAAAACCGGATAGCAGCCGTGGACAAGAATAGATGCATTGGATGCGGGGTTTGTGTTCCCACCTGCCCGTCCAATGCGATCACCCTGACGCCCAGGCCGGATAAGACCCAGCCGCCCGACACGCGACAAGAACTTTATGAGAGTCTCCTGGCCGGAAAAAAAGACCGGCTGGCCAGGGTCAAGCTATATGGCAAATTGGCACGGGATATCATTCTCACACGAGACCTGCGCCTTTTAAAATAAAAATCGGTTCATCTGATCGGCCTTTAGGGTTTCCCCTTATACTGATTTCCACTTATATGGGTCGGAAAATTATATTGCCCGGCACCTGGGACGCTGATTTAACCCCGGTCAATACCATGGCCTGCTCCAGCTCTGTTTTAATCTTATCAATATAGGATTCCACCCCGGCTTGACCCCCTCCCACAGCCGCCACAGAAAAAGGCCTGCCAATCATGACGGCGTCGGCGCCCAAGGCAAGCAATTTCAAGACATCCCCCCCGGACCTTACCCCGCCGTCTGCCAGGAGGGTCACCTGGTCCTTGACAGCATCACTGATAGCCGGAAGCACACTGGCTGACCCGGGAAGATAGTCCAAAACCCGACCGCCGTGATTGGAAACCACAATGGCATCGGCCCCTGCTTCCACGGCAGCGCGGGCATCCTGAACCGTCATCACCCCTTTGAGTATGAATTTCATGGACGCTTGTTGAATAATCTTACCAAGTTTTTCAATCCCCCGGGGAAAGACAGGGCGCCCCATTTTTTTCAGGGTGATCAATCCGGCTGCATCAATATCAATGCCCATGGTATCCGCCCCTGCATCCCTGACCTTTTGAATTTTTTCAAACAATTCCTTGTCTTCCCAGGGCTTGATAAAGGGAATCCCATGGCCCTTGGCATCTTTGATTTCCTTTAACCCGGTTTCATGGATAAAATCCGGGACCCCGTCCCCGGTGCATCCGATGATCCCTTTTTCCTTGCATCCCCTCACAATTGCCCGGATATACTCCTCCTCAGACACCTGGCCCCCCATATTAAAAGAAACCCCGCCAATGGGGGCTGCCATAAGGGGCAAGGCCATCTGCCTGCCCAGCAGGGAAATGGACAGATCCGGTTCTGTCACATTATGGATCAGCCGCATGTTAAAACGAATCTTGCCCAGGGCGGTTACATTCTCCTTAAAAGAAGCAGCCGTTCCCAGCCCCCCCATGCCCGGGACTTGTCCGGCACAGGCAATTCCATTGCACTCGGGACAGACCCGGCAATACCCTTTCATTAACTTTCTGGCAGTATCATATGTTTCTTTCATGGTGTGTCTCCTTTTCTTCTAGAAATCGGCATAAATAATTTTATGCCGTCTGATACTCGGATTCTTCCTCCCCGGTATTATACAGATCTGGCGATCTCTTCAGCCTCGGAAATACAATACATCAAATGCCGTGGGGATTTGGCATCCCCAATAAAATGAAATTGGGCATGATTATTTTTTTCCAGTTTCTTGGCATCCCGAATGGACTGCTGTTTTTCAGAGATCACCACCGTATCAAATCCTGTAAGGGTGAGGGTCTGTCCATTGGATTTAAACACAGCCCCATCATCGGTAAATGCCTGGATTGCCACATTTTTATACAGGTCAACCT
The DNA here is from genome assembly GCF_055382125.1 of Desulfoconvexum algidum. Classification (NCBI taxonomy): domain Bacteria; kingdom Pseudomonadati; phylum Thermodesulfobacteriota; class Desulfobacteria; order Desulfobacterales; family Desulfobacteraceae; genus Desulfoconvexum; species Desulfoconvexum algidum. The sequence goes on from NZ_AP042394.1 coordinate 6,031,392, forward strand.
TCCCTTTTTTCAGGCGCTCCCTTAAATAATAGCGATCATTGCTGGACATCTCTTCGGCAAAACTCTTTTTCCGGTTCAATACCACCACCTGTTTTCCCTGGTCTGCCAGAAAATCAGCCGTAATCAACCCGGTCATCCCTCCCCCCAGAACGATTACCCTATCCCCGGATTTTTCCTTACCCTTGAGCAGGTCCACATTGGTAATCAATGCCATGTCCGTCTGGAACAACCCTTTGATAACCGGCATATCCGGCAGGGAGCCCGTGGCAAGGATCACCTTGTCCGGCCGGATCTCGTTCAAAAGATCCATGGACAAGGGGGTATCATATCGAATTTCAACCCCAAGACGGCCTATCTCCTCTTTAAAAAAATGGAGGATATCCCCAAGTTCCCCACGGCCGGGAGCTGTGGCGGCCAGAGCCAAAAGACCGCCACAATCAGGTTCCTTTTCACAGATCATTGTATCATGCCCCTTGAGCGCAAACATTCTGCCAGCGGCCATGCCGGCAGGCCCCGCTCCCACCACCACCACTTTTAAATGGGTTTGAGAAGCAGCCTCTTCCTTGATTTTATATTCTCGGCCCACATCGGGATTCACCACACAGGACCCGGGTTCCTTTGCCAGGACAGCATGGATGCAGCCAAGGCAGCAACCCACGCAAGGCCGGATCTGGGAGAATTGACCTTCCCGGGCCTTCCGGGGATACTGGGGGTCCGCCAGAAAAGACCGGCCCATGGAAACCATGTCGGCTTTTCCCTCTTTTATTATCTGGTTGGCATGTTTTGGATCCTTGATCCTGCCCACGGTGATCACCGGGATATCCACCACCTTTTCCACGGCTTCGGCCAGGTGGACAAAACACCCCTGGGGGGTGTACATGGAGGGGATGGTCAACTCCGTGGATCCATAGACCCCACCGGAAATATGAAGATAGACCACCCCTGCTTTTTCCAGCAGGGGGGCAAGGCGCACCGTGTCTTTGAGCTCCCAGCCGTTCTCAATATAGTCGTTCCCATTGATCCGGATACCCACGGGGAACTCCTTCCCCGCTTTTTCCCGGATGGCCTCAATGATTTCAAATAAAAACCGGGTCCTATTTTCAAAGGACCCGCCGTATTCGTCTGTTCTGATATTGGAATTGGGTGCCATGAACTGGTTGATCAAATACCCGTGGGCCCCATGGATTTCAATAAAGTCAAACCCGGCTTCCCTGCACCGCCGGGCGGAATCGCCAAAACAGGCGACCAATTCCTTTATTTCCTTCACCTCTAAAGCCCGGACCTCGCCTTTGACAACTGCCGGTGCCGGAATGGCTGAGGGGGCAACCTTTTGGGGGAGATAAGACTGGCGCCCCCCGTGCATGAGCTGAACCCCAAATTTGGTATCATAACGTTTGACCCTGTCCACCATTATCTTTAACGAAGGAATACACGAATCATCATACATCTGGGGAAGATCCGGCAGTTCCTGGCCGCCTGGGTGAACACTGCCCCCCCCCACCAGCATCATGCCCACTTCCCCCCGGGCTCGCTCCACAAAATACTCGATGAGTTGATCCGTGACATGACAGTTCTCATCCACCCCGAAATTAATGCTCATGGCAGACATCATCAGCCGGTTCTTTACGGTCATAGCGCCTATTTGGATCGGGTTAAAAAGGTGTGACAGCATCTTAGACTCCTCTTTTAGTGAACATTTTAGATTCAGATTTATTCGTTGGCAATCTTCTCCAGCAAGGATTCCACCAGAACAGCAAACTCGGGTATGGCCTTTTTCCCCTTGATAAGGGTTTTACCGCTAACAGACTTGAAAAACCTATTGCAGATGTTGCGCTGGCCCGGGGAAAGCCCTGCCGAGATACCCTTTTTGGACTTGCCAGCCTTTGGGTCCAACCCGGCGGATGCCAAGTCCCGGCGGCCATGGGCCCGATGCATCATATGGGCATAATAGATCAGGGCCCGATCCATGAGAATGTAAAGAAATTGAAGGTTTTCATTGGGCCCCACCTGGAGGCGGTCCCCTCCGAGCTGGAGGGTCTGATTGGTTTTTTGGACAATTTTTTTGCCGCTCCAAAGGGCAGATCCGGCCCCCAGAATACTCCCCAGGGCGGTGAACACCCCGAATGTCAGGCCGCCTGCAGCCGTATCCATGACAATCCCCATGGTACCGCCCAGAACAGCCCCGGCCCCGGCCAGTTGTTTTTGGGTCAATCCCAGCAGCTCCCAGGTCTGTTTTGCGAACAAATCATGTTGGAGCAGGGAATAGTCGGGCAGGGGATAATCATACAGGGTGTGCTTAAACAGAAACTTAATCTGTGCAAACATCTCTTGTTCAATCCCCCGGATCCCTCGCTGAAAAGAGAGATTGAGTCGTTCCCTGGCCCGGATGGGATCCGCCGTGATGGAAAGACGTTCAGACACAGAGAAACCAAGGCTTTTTTCCAGGCCAAGGGTGATATAGGCACAGGCAAGGCGATTGCGTTTTTTCCACTCCCCCTTAAAGGCCAAAATCACCTTTGAAAGGGAGTCTTCCCATTCCTGGTCAATGGATTTCAAACTTTCCAGCATGCGGATGCGCTCTTTAAAATCAGCTGTATTGGAATTAAACACCCGGATGGAATTAAAATATTTGCGGAACTCAAGTTTCCATTCCCGGGTATAATCCTTGTCCATTTGTTTGGAATTAATGATGGCCATGCGGGGCCTGCCCGTGAGCCTTAAAATTTCCATTTCCGCAATATCATCCCCCCTGACCGGCCTTGATCCGTTCACCACATAAATAATACCCGCCCCCCTGGCAATCGGTGCCATGAGTTCACACTCATCGGCAAAAAAAGGATCATCCTGAAAAGTTGCAATAAAATGTTCCAGGATCTTTTCTGAATCACCCCCATAGGCCCTGAACCAGGCCAGGGTCTGCCGGGGCGCTTGGAACCCAGGGGTATCCACGAACCGGATAATTTCTTCCCTGTCAATTTCAACAGTATAGGTCCGGGAAACCGTGGTCTCGCCAGGTACCGGACTGACCCGGATCTGATCATCCTCGGTAAGGGTGGAAACCACGGAAGACTTACCCTCATTGGGGTGGCCCAGAACCGCAAATTCCGGGATATGAAATGGCGGCGTTTTCATTTATACACCCTTTCCAGCAAGATATCTGGATTACCCAATTGACGGATGGCCCGTTTCCAGACCTTAAAATTTATGTCCTCCCCCTCCACAACCCAGGGTTCCTGTCCAGGGGTCTGGGTTAAAAGGATATACAAAGGCCTGTCCGTAAAAATTTCGGTTTTAAGCTGGACAAAATAGTGAAGAAGTCCCCGGATGGGGGGCTGCCACACTTCCTGAAGCAGAATCACCTGATCTGAAGATGCCGCTGCCAGGGCAACCAGCTGATCTTTATCTTCTAAGTAATCAAAGGAGATGGGAATTGTTGAGCGGACATCCAGGAACAAATTCCGGCGGATAACCCCTGGAACAGCCCCTAAAGTATCCCCTTCATAGACTGCCTTCGGTACCAGAACCACCCCATGGGAACCCTTAGCCTGTTCTGCCAAAACCGTTTCAGGGCCTGACCCTTCCAGCTCAAGGGGATCAACGACAGATGGATCGGGCAGAGGATTTTGCCGGCCTGCCCCGTCTGTCAACGGTTCATCAAACCGGATGTCCATGATAGGCGACTTCATTCGGACCAACAGTTTTTTAAACCGGGGTCGTTCAAAATCAAATTCACCCACTGCTCGTCGCTGGGCCAGAAAACTTATTATAATCAGCATAAGCCTTGGCAGAACCGCATAGAAAAATATGCCCAGACAAAGAAATGGCCACCAGGAAACCAGATCTTTTGTGGCAAGGGTAGCAATCCCCTCCTTTAACAGGATCCTTGACCCCTCTATTTGTTCAAGACTCGGGTGGGCAAGGGTTTGGGGTACAAACCAGGACCAGGGAAGAGAAATCACGGCCAGTGCCCCATGGATACGGTCACTGGCCGTCATAAGGGTAGACTGCCAGCCAAAGGCCATGTCACTGACCGCCACCCGGAAAAGGGTTCCCCCCAGGGCGCCTGCGGAAAAGGCTGCAGCGAAAAAAGAAGAGAGCACAAAAAAGGGCCAGAAAAAAACAAGGCGGTATTCCCTGTTTCTCATCCGGATCAGGGAGGCAATATATTCAATGGTCGCAATTGCCTTCTCGCCCAAGGGCCTGCCTATTTTTTTTAAAATTCCGGGGAACCCCTTAAAGAAAAAAGCAGACAACAGGGTATGAAAAATGGAATGATGGGATCCCCGATTTCCCGCCCTTCCCCTGAAAAACCGACCCGCCAGGGCAAACAGGGTGAGAGAGAACAGCAGAACATGGAAAAAAATAAAAACCGCAAAGAAAATCGTCACATTTATGGGCCGGGTCCCGTGGTAGGCCAGAAAGGAATAGGCCATGGAGATGCCGGATAAAAAGCCTATAATCACCAGCACATAAACAATCCACCGGTATAGGGAGGAAAACACCCTGCCCGGCAACAGGGCACGAGTCCCTTCACCGGCCTCGTGGAAAAACACCAGCCGCCGGTATTCCAGCCATGAAAAAAGCAGATCGGTGTCCGTCACACCCCTGGGATCCAGACCAGTTTTATCCTGGCCAGCCTGATCCGGGCCAACCTGATCCAGGCCTGCCTGATCCAGGCCTGCCTGATCCAGCTGGGTGAAAATCTCCCGGTCCCTTGCAAGGGTCTCTTCTTTCTCTTCCGCGGAATCCCTTTGGTCGTCCAGGCTTAAAAGGTAATCCAGGTCAATGATATCCTTCAGATGAATACTCATATTTTTTTTTAACAGATCACAGCATTTTTAACAATTGCCTTTGAAAATTCATCCAAAAGCCGAGAACTCAAGTTCCATCTGTGCCAATAAAGATCCACCCCCATATGGGACCCCGTTGCCAGGTCCATGAGGCGGCCGGTTTTAATGTGGGCCAGTCCCTGGAGATCCGGAACCATACCGTAGGCAAGGCCGTCCAGAATCAATTCGACAAATTTTTCCGAAGAAGGAACATAATGGATCGGAATCTTTTGGATACCCCATTCAGGGACAAAACGTTGAAAATATATTTTTAAAAACCGGGCATGGAGATCGTCCCTGCGATTGTATATGACGGCGGGCGCTGTTTCCAGGCAATCCTTCCCAAGCCCCCGGGGAAAATGTTCTCTTGCAAATTCAGGTGTGGCCACCATTCGATACCTCATGGTGCCAATGGGAGTAACCGAACATCCCTGAACCGGTGTTTTCTCTGAGCTGATACAACCGGCCACCTCCCCATTTCTGAGCAGTTTATGGGTTTGCTCCTGGTCATCCACCTTTAGATCCAGCACTACCCGGTTTTCTCCCAGAAAAGAAGTGATTGCCGGAAAAAACCAGGTAGCAAGACTGTCTGCGTTAATCCCCAGGGCAAACACCTGAAATGCCTCTTGGGCCAGAGGGTTTAAGCTTTGTTCAAGATCTGCCTCAAGGCTTTGGACCTGGATATAATGTTTGAGCAAATTTTTCCCTTCAGGGGTAGGCACCGGCGGAACCGTCCGGGTCACCAAAAGTGTTCCCAACTGATCTTCCAAAAGCTTTATCCTCTGGGAAACAGCGGACTGGGTGATATTCAAGCATTGGGCTGCCTTATCAAACCCGCCTTCCTGGATGACGATGGCCAGGGCCTGCAATAATTTATAATCCAACATAGAAATTTATTACCACAGAACTTGACCCCCTTGCATTAAAAAACAGACTTTGCCCATAAAAATATGAAAATGCCCCCTGTCCTCCAAAAAGAACAGACCTGCCCCCTTCCGGGGGCAGATCCGCCAGTGCCATATCAGGCCGTCCAGTCTGCCTCCTGCACAGAGCTGACACTGCCGTCTTCATTTAAAGCAATGGATGAGCGTTTAATTCTTGCCAACGTTTCATTGTCCTTGTTTTTCACATCAAAGGCCGTGTCCACCCCTGCAAGATAAATCGCCCCCATCCCGGCATCTTTGATCCGGGTAAGATGCATCTCACCGTTTTCATCCAGCCCATAGAGGCTCAGTTCATCAAACACGGCATCATTTTCATCAATCCAGAAATTCTTATCCAGGTCATAGGCGGAAAGTTCTCCAAATCCGTCTCCGGTGGAGGGCCCGAACAATTCGCTGCCGTCATTGATCACCCCGTCCTTGTTTTTGTCCAGGGCTAAAAATCCCGTTCCCCATACCGGCGCCTGGATATCCTCAAGATTTCCATCCAGATCCAGGTCAAAGGAAAATCCAACTCCGGAAAATTGAGGAGTTGTCACCCCGGCATTGACAATCAGGGGATCGATCAAGGTAACCCCCGTTTCTGTCCAGGCGAAAGACTCCTCCCTGAGAAAGGAACGCGCCATCTCCATTTCAAATGAAAAATCAATTTCATTGCCGTCCAGGGTATTGACAATGCCCTTGGCAGAAAATAGTGTCTGTTCAGATTCTGAATAGGTATAGGTACTATATTCCGAATATTCATAGGCAGATAACCGGGGGGCAGATGGAACGGTACCTGTGGAAAAATCATTGCTGTTTAGCTGACTGATTCGGCTGAGATGAAAGCAGCCGCCGGAGGATTGCCGGATCACATTCAATTTACCGAAGCTGTCCATGATGGCACCCAGCATCTGTTTCATTTTTTCCATTTCAGCCACAAACCGATCTGTCAGGGCAATGGCCTCTTGACCCTTAAACAGAACCGATCGGTGCCACTGGCTATCTTCCCCATCAACCGTGCTCGCCTCCTGTTCAGTCGTGTTTTTTTCTGCAATTTGCCGGGTTTTTGCCCGGTCCATTTTTTGCTCCATCTTCTGATCCACCAGGTCCAGGAATTTGAATTCCTGTGTCACTTGCTGTTGGCTGGTCTCAGAATAGCTTCTTGACGAGAAAAGGTCTAAATTGAAAGTATCAATTTTCAATATCGGCCTCCTTTTACAAAATTTTCGGCGACCTTCTCCTCCGGAATCGGCGCCGAAGATACTTGCCATGGGTGACCTCCTGTCACACCAGATCATCAGGGGAAGACCCCCCTGTCTTTCTATTCCGCAAGCAACATGCAGACCATGGCTCCATCCCATTGATTTTCCAAGAAAAAAAGAAAATACCGAAAAAAAGAGGCCTTCTTTTTCCCGGTATTTTTTGCCGGACACCCGACATTTATTTCCATTTACCAGCAGGTCGTTAAATTTTTTGGGTGGATTTTCCCCCATATTTGATAACCATCTTTTCCAAAACCCCATGGGGCCGGGCGCCCACCAACCGATCCAACCCCATGATAAAGGTGGGGACGGCCGTGATTGCCTTTGTCCGGGCCAATTCCCAGTCTGCATCCACAGCACCCTTAAATGTCCGCTGATCCATAACCGCTTCCCCTTCCGCAGGATCAAGTCCCACAGACCGAATCAACGCCAGCAGCACCTCTCGTTTTGCAAGGTTATCACCCGCCACAAAATAGGCGCTAAAGGCAGCCATGTGGAAGGCATGGCCCTTGCCCTTCTCCTCTGCCCACAGCCCGACCTCCTGGGCAAGACGACTGTTATAGGTCATCTTCCGATCCCCCATGGGCAAATCAAATTTTGCAGCCGTGGCCTGGAGCTGGGCCACAATCTTGTTCACATCGGAAAAAATTCCTTTTTTGACAAACAACGCTTCCAGGGAAAGACCCTGGTCCGGGGTGTCCGGATGAAGGGGAAAGGCCCGCCATTTTACCAAAATTCCATATTCTTTTTCTAATTTTTCAATACTCCCGGTAATGAAGTAGCACCAGGGTCAGACATAGTCTGAAAATATTTCAAGCACCAAATCTTTGGTCATGTTTCTCTCCTTAAGGTTGTCGTGTTCCCGATAATATAACCACCCTTATGAAAAGATACAAGCGATCGAATTTAATGCGAATGGATGGATGAAAGGGGGATCACCAATACCGTCAGGGAAGGGGCATCGGCTCATTCTCCCAGAACATCCATGTCCCGGAAACTTTCCAACGACTCCCTTTACGTGTTTAATTTTTGAAGATTCTATAATCTCAAAGAGTTCATGACCACGGTCTGAGGCATCGGCAGTGGTCCTATTCTTAGCATTAAGACCAATTTCCCGGCGCAATACATCTGCTACTTTGCTCGCGGTCCTGTCCGGTTCACCCTCTGGGTGGGCTAATTATTTTAATGGGATAGAACGCCATCCTCCAATAGTTCCAAGCAAATATATCAAACCAATCAATAATATTCCAAGTGAAAAAACGACATATCGAGGGGCTACAGGGAATGATACGTCCAAAAAGCCTAAAACAATCATCAGTTCAGGAATAAACAAAAGACCTCTTAAAATGAAAAAAAAACTTATCGCTGTAAGAACCTGTTTAATCCATGGCAATGGGCGGATGTATCCAGCTCCAGATATTGCATACAGACCAAATACTGCAATAATAATTGCAATTAATATACACGAAATAATAAGAAGATAGTTATTTTGCACCAGTACTTCAGGTGCACCGAAATATAAACTCACTGTTGGTGAAAATCCCATTGCTCCATGGAGTAAAGCAATTATAATAGTTAAAATACCAACAAATAGAAGAATCCGTTTATAATTTTTCATCACCTACTCCTTTTTTGGGTTCAACATACAAGCTGATCAATCATTTTTTTTAGAAAAGATAGCATTTTTTCAGGATCATTAACCTTTTGCTTTAGGAACAAATCACCAAGCACAAAAAAATAATTGGACATAAGTGATACTGCTAAAAAAGAACAGTCTTTTGTTTCGTTTATTTCACCTCGTTGCTGTGCAGAACAAACTAATTCTTTTACTATTTTTAGGTAGGATTTCTCAAATTCCTCTATTTTTTCAAGCCATTCCTCATCGGCGAAAACAATTTGCCGTAGGTACTCACGAGATAATTTTGGTTTAGATGTATAGAAATATAGATTAAATTCTACCAGGTGAATAAATTGTTCTCTTAATGGAACATCGTAGGGTATTGTGTTCGTAGCTTCATTAAACAATCTAATCAAGTCATCATGAAATGCGGCTGCAAGAAGTGATGTTTTGTTTTGAAAATGTTTATAGATGGTGCCGAGAGCAATTTCAGCATGTGAGGCAATTGCTCGGATTGTAGTTTTTTCAAATCCTTTAGTTTCAAACAAAAACCGAGCACTTTCCAAAATCAAGGCATAAGTTTCGATTTTTTGCTTTTCCCGTCTTTTGCCGACTGGATTAATTGTTTTTGCAGACATCTTTTCTCCTTAATTTTAAGGGTGAACATGTTCATTTAATAAAACTAGTTCATATTTATTGTCAAGAATATTTGCTGTCTGATTGTTTTTATTTTCGAGATCGGTGTTTTGGAATGGATAGGTGGGAGCCCAACGTTTTAAATCACCTGACCGAAAAGCGCGCAGCGTTTTTCGGTCAGGTGCATTTTCTTGTTAGCTATTTTTCAGAATCAAATTTTTGGTGATTTTTACCAACCCTTGCACCCATGAGCGAACCTCCTCGAATCGGATCTTCCTGTTGCATGACAGATGAATATAATCGCATTGATGACGACTGACGAAGATCTTTGAAACGTTGCCTGAACCGGATCAGAGATTGATTGCCAGGCTTTACCGTGGCTTCTGCAATATCCCAAAGTGAAACGAGGCTGGCCGATACCTGGTTCAATCCTGAGCCATCATTCTTTTTCAGCAAATAGCCAGAGTGCCTCAGCGAGCGAATTGGACTATTAAATTCAAAGCTTAAAACATCGATGAATCGCTGAACCTCCTCAACGATAGTTGGATCAGGCCAATCCTCCGCATAAACATCAATCAACTCTGCCGAGATCTTAATGACGCCATTCTCATCAATTGAACAAGAGATGGAACTGACTCTGGGATGATCAGATTCGGTAGAAACTTCTTCAATCACTAACCCTAAGGTATTCGCCGAGAAGCTGACAGAGCCCGTATTCATAGTCTTCCTTTGGATAACCATTGATTATCAGGACCAGGTGATTGCCCTTATTCTCAATATCCAACAAAAAGAATTCAATATTTCCATCACGGCCCAGGACCAGCCGGACCTTGGGGACATCCCAAATTTTTACCAGCAGGGGATCGGCAACTTCTGGGCACCACAAAAAAATTTCTGGCCGCCCACAGATTCTATGAAAAAAATGGATTTGTCTCGCTTGAAAAAGAGAGCCTTCCCCTCCAATTTCCCCTCATGTACGTGGACACAAAATTTTATGTCTATTCAATTAAATAAAACACAATATTAATATTTTTAATGTTTCATAAAATATATTAATTTTACTTCTTTCGATCCTTTGGGTATTCTGGTTAAAATTTAAAACAATCAAAACCCAGAGGATAGAAGATGCTATTGACATTTTTAACGGGCATGGGAACCGGTGGTGGGTTGATCATTGCCATTGGTGCCCAAAACGCCTTTGTATTGAGCCAGGGGGTCAAAAAAAACCATGTCATCTTGATCCCCCTGATCTGCGCCGTGTGTGACGCTGTTCTGGTGGCCATCGGAGTTGCAGGTGTCGGTACCTATATTGCTTCCAGCCAGGTGTTGTCCCAGGTGGCGGGTATTGGCGGGGCCCTGTTTTTATTCTGCTATGGCCTCGGCTCTTTTCGATCTGCCTTTAAAGGGCAGCAACTGGACACAGATCAAAGGGGAGGGACCTCTTTAAAAGCGGCGGTTCTCACCACCCTGGCCGTCACCCTGCTCAACCCCCATGTGTATATCGATACCATATTGCTCGTGGGAAGCATTGCCAGTCAGTTCCAGAATCCGGGACATCTGATCTTTGGTGCCGGGGCCGCCACGGCATCCTTTGTCTGGTTCTTTGGTTTAAGCCTTGGCAGCCGACTTCTGGCGCCATTTTTCAAGAAACAACTCTCCTGGCGGATTTTAGACACCCTTGTGGGGATCGTCATGTGGGCCGTTGCCATTTCCGTTCTCAAGGGAAGTCTGGGAAGCGGATGAAGCAATGGGATGTCCCATGAGCAGCCGGTTTTTAGGCGTTATGGTGTCGGGAATTTTTTGGGTGGTGATCGCATATCCCTTTGCTGCAAGCCCAAGGGCCCGGACCGTGTCAATGGCCAGAGAACCGTCCATCCAATTGGAAAGGTTCCCGGTTGAATTGGTTTTCAAATTATGGCAGCAGGGCAGGACCGCCACCCGTGCACCTGCTTCAACCGCCTTGTCAATCACCAGGTCGGTGAGGCTGCCGCAGGCATGGGCAGAGACCACCAGGTCATCGGGGTAAAGTTGAACCTCCTGGATCAACATTTGTCTGTAGTGGATCCTGTTTTCAAGGCGGGGCCAGGTCTCTGTCAGGGAGTGGGATAGTGCCTGGGCATTCCCGGGAATTTTGGCATCAATTGCCAGGGCCTGATCCGATCCATTGTCCAGAATCAGCAGTATATGGGCCAAAAGGCCATGGCCGCAGGCAAGATCCACCACCCGGCCCCCCCGGTATTTTCGCCGGACCCGCCGGGCGGTTTCCCAGGATTCATAGAGCTCTTTGCGGGGCAGGGTACCGGCTCGGCAGACAGCCCTGGCAATCTTGTCAAACAGGCTCTCGGTCTTGAACAGGGATGCATGCCGGGGCATCAGTCGATTTTTGCTGGATTTTTCCATTGATACCTTAATCCTTTTGACCGATAATTTCCTTGACCCGGCCCACTATCCCGGACTCAAGCCTGACCTTAATACCATGGGGGTGGGTCTTTGAGTTGGTGAGAATATCCTTTACCACTCCCCGGGTGAGTTGCCCGGTCCTCTGATCTTGTTTCTGCACAATATTTACACTGGCCCCTTTTTGGATATCGGCCCGTTTTTGTCCATTCATCTGTCTTGTTTCCTTGTGGTGGTTTGGTTAACATTTTTATGGCCAATAAATTTAGCCTGCATCTTTAAATCTGCTGAAATCGGCCCGGTAAAGCCGGAGACTGTTGGTTACCACCGATATGCTGGAGGCGGCCATGGCAAGGGCGGCCAGGATGGGGTGAAGCTGGCGCAAAAAATCCGGGAACATGTCAAAGGGGGCTAGAATTCCGGCTGCCACTGGAATCAAAATAATATTATACACAAAGGCCAGAAACAGATTCTGGCGAATGGTGTGGAGGGTGCGCCGGCTGATGTGAATGGCCAGGGGAATTCCTGTGAGTCTTCCGCTGGCAAGGATCACATCCCCTGTTTCCATGGCCACATCCGTTCCCGTACCAATGGCAAACCCGATATCCGCCCGGGCAAGGGCCGGGGCATCATTAATCCCATCCCCCACCATTCCCACCATGGCATGGCCCGCCATGGCACGGCCCGCCTGAAGCTGTTCTATTTTGCCTGATTTTTCTTCCGGCCTGACATCGGCCACAATCTCATCCACCCCCACTTGTTTGCCGATGGCCTGGGCCGTCTGGAGATTGTCTCCGGTGAGCATGATCACCCGGAGACCCTCCTTTTTAAGGGCGGCAATGGCCTGTTTTGAGTCCGGCTTCAGCACATCCGATACAGAGATAATCCCCAGCACACTGGATTCCCCGGCCAGGATCATAACGGTTTTGCCCTGGTTTTGCAAAAGCGTGACCTGGTGGGAGACACCCTCGGTCAAAAGGGCGTCAAACCATCCGGGTTTACCCAGCCGAAGTCTTGCACCCCGGACAACTCCTGCAACCCCAAATCCGCCATGGGCTTTAAATTCCTTGGGATCGCTCAGGATTTCCCCTTTGGCCAAAGCAAAGGCCACAATGGATTTTCCAATGGGGTGTTCAGACCCTCGTTCCAGGGAAGCTGCCATCACCAGCACCTCCTGCTCGGTCAGTCCGCTGGGGTCCATGGAAATCAGGTCCACCACCGTGGGACGGCCCTGGGTGATGGTACCGGTTTTATCCATGACAATGGTGTCTAATTTTGCAGCCATCTCAAGGGCCTGACTGCGCTTGAATAAAATACCGTTCTCAGCCCCTTTGCCGGTTCCGGCCATGATGGCCGTGGGGGTTGCAAGACCCAGGGCACAGGGACAGGCAATGACCAAAACCGCCACCATCCGGATCATGGAGGGAACAAACTCACCGGTCACCCCCCACCAGATACCAAAGGTGATGATGGCAATAAGGATAACCGCCGGCACAAAAACCCCTGCCACCCGGTCTGCCAGAGCCTGGATGGGGGCACGACTCCCCTGGGCCTCCTGGACCATCCGTATAATCTGGGCCAGGGCCGTGTCTTTGCCCACCCGGGTGACCTCAAATTTTAGCAGCCCATCCCCATTGACCGTGCCCCCGGTTACCCCATCTCCCGAACATTTGTCCACCGGAAGGGGCTCCCCGGTAAGCATGGACTCATCCACGGCTGACTGACCGTCAATGATCACTCCGTCCACGGGAATCCGCTCCCCAGGACGAATCAAAATGATATCGCCTGTTTTGACACTGGTAATGGGCACCAAAATTTCAGCGCCGTCCATGAGTTTTGTGGCGGTTTTAGGGGCGAGTCCCATGAGTTTTTTAATGGCCCCTCCGGTCTTTCCCTTGGTCTGTGCCTCCAACAGCTTGCCAAATTTAATCAGGGTGATGATCACGGCAGATGTTTCAAAATAAACATGACCCCCAAGACCCGGGAGCAATAAAATGGCAAGAGAATAAAAATAGGCCACAGAAGAGCCCAGGGCAATGAGCACATCCATGTTGGCGGTTTTATTTTTCAGGCTGTTATAGGCCCCCCTATAATAATCTCCGCCCGTATAAAACTGAACCGGTGTGGCAAGGGCAAGAAAGACCCAATTGACCCAGGCCCCATGGCTCCAATCCCCCACCAGGCCAAAATCCCGGGACATACTCAGTAAAAACAGGGGCAATGCAAAGAGGGCTCCCACGAAAAATTTTTGTCGCTGATCCTGGATCTCCCGGTTCCGTGCAATTTCTTCGACATCCGCCTCATCCATACCCTCCTGCGCCACGATCAGATCAAACCCCAGTTCCTTCACCCGGGTCACAATCCCATCCAGGGCAATCTCGGAAGGCAGGTAAGACACAAAGAGCCGTTCCGATGCAAAATTAACCGAGGCCTTTATCACACCGGCCATCTCCCTGTTCAGGGTTCTTTCAATATTGGCTGCGCAATTGGCACAGCTCATTCCCGTCACCGGCATCTCTCGTTCAGCCGAAACCACATGAAATCCCAGGTCAACAATCTTCTCTATAATCTGATCCAACCCAACTCTCTCGGAATCAAAGGTCACCAGGGCCTGTTCTGCTGCAAAATTCACATTTATCTGTGTTATACCATCAAGTTTTTCCAGGGTTTTATGGATATTGGCTGCGCAATTAACGCAGCTCATCCCGCTTACCGGTAAGGCTAAAGTCTGTTCTCTCATCCTGAAACTCCCATATATCCTCCCATTTATAACGGGTGGATCTTATTCTATACATTGCCAAAACCTGCTGATAACATCTTTATTTTGCACCCGACCGCGGGACTCATTCATTTTTGGTTGGGTAGTATTTACCAATATAATCACAAATAATGAGTTTGACAAATTTTGCTGTCCCCCGTATTTTATTGCCGCAGGTTATGAATAATGGAAAAAATCCAAACCCATCCCCAGTTTACGGAGGATACTATAAAGCGCCAATGATTTCTCCCTTGCTACCCCCAAATAACCCTAAGGGTTCTCCATGAACACCTACTCAAAGATATTGTTGACCACCCTGCCCCTGGTCTTTTTTTTCATTTTTGCAATGGTGGGGACCACCTATCATTTTTCCAGGAAGGCATTGATTGATCTGGGTGAAACCTGGCTGGACACAAGGTTGTCAGAAGCCATGGACATTTCCCAGACCCAGGAAAACATGCTCCATGAATATGGACTTGAAAAAATTACTGCCAGCATTGCAAAGGCAAAACTGGATGCCGCAACGCAAATTTCCTCGATCGGGGTGGGGAAACAGGGATATATTTTTGCCGTTGACACAAACGGCACCATCATCTTTCACCCCAATAAATACCTGATTGACACGGATGTCAGTTCGGAAGAATGGTTTCAAAAAATAGGGTCCAATACCAAACGTCTGACGCTGGATATGGAGGGGAGAGAGAACCTGGCAAGGGTTAAAGCCTTCAAACAATGGGACTGGTTTCTTTTGGCGGTGGACCCCATGGAAGAGATATACGGAATAATCAATCGGATGACACCCTACCTTGTTTCCCTTGGTATTTTTGCCGCCGCTATTATTTCCCTGGCCCTGATGATCCTGACCCGGCGCCTGACGCGCCCCCTTGAAGAACTGGTGCAGGGAGCTGAACAAATTGGCAAGGGAAATCTTGACACCCGAATTCCCATCCACGGCAAGGATGAATTCGGTCACCTGGCAAAGGGATTCAACCAAATGGCCTTCAGACTTCAGGAAACCCTAACGGCCATGCAATACAGTGAGGAACATTTTCGAGCCCTCATTGAAAATGCCAATGACCTGATCTGGATTGTGGATGCACAGGGTACGTTTACCTATGCAAGCCCTTCCACCCAGCGAATATTGGGATATTCACCACAAGAGCTCATGGGGGTGAATGCTTTTGATTTTGTTCACCCGGAGGATCGAGAAGCCCTTTCCCATCGATTTAGTCTCAGGACCAAGTCCACTGTCGCACCCCAGCTCACAGAACACCGTTTCCGGCATAAGGAAGATTATTGGTGCACCCTGGAAACCATCAGCAAAAACCTTTTAGAACACCCGTCCATCAAGGGAATGGTCATTAACTCCCGGAATATCAACAAACGCAAGCTTGCTGAAAAAGCCCTGAAACGATCCCACCAGGAACTTGAAACCCGGGTAGAAGAAAGGACCAGCGAGCTTCTCGTGCTGAACGAAACACTGAACACGGAAATTCTGACTCGAAAAGAAAAAGAGATCCAATTGAAAAAAGCCAACCAGGCAAAAAGCGATTTCCTGGCCAATGTAAGCCATGAAATCAGAACGCCCCTAAACTCGGTCATTGGTTTCAGCGAACTGCTGTCCACAAAGATCTCGGACAAGCAGCAATCGGGTTACCTGAATGCCATTACCATCGCCGGAAAAAACTTACTCAGCCTGATCAATGGTATCCTGGATTTGTCAAAAATAGAGGCAAAAAAACTCAAACTTCATCGGGTACCGGTTTCTTTGGATTTGCTCTTCAATGAAATTCATCATCTGTTCAATATCAAGCTCCAGAAGAAATCCCTGGAATTTACCGCTGAAATTGATACCAGCCTTCCACAATTCCTTTTCCTGGATGATCTGCGGTTTCGCCAGGTATTGATCAATCTCATTGACAATGCCATCAAATTTACCGATACCGGCCAGGTCCGCATGATTGCCCAAACCAAACCGTTGCAAAATAAACGAGAGGGGTTTGTTCACCTTCTCGTTCAAATAGAAGATACCGGTATCGGAATCCATCCGGACAAGACCGACATCATTTTTGAATCCTTTCAACAGGAATCAGCCGGCACCAGCCGAAAATTCGGTGGCACAGGGCTTGGGCTATCCATCTGTAAACAGCTGATAACCCTGATGGGGGGGACCATATCCGTGACCAGCATTCCGGGAAAGGGGAGTCGGTTTGAACTTTCTTTTCCGGGAATTGAAATCAGCAAACAAATGCCGGACCAAACCACCAAAAGCCCTATCGTCCTCAACAAAATCAATTCCAACCTTTTAAGCAAAAACCTGACACCTGAAATAAAAACCCAGTTAAGCAAACATATTTTACCCCAACTGCCGCAACTCCAGGAAGGCATGAAAATATCTGACGTTCAAAAAATAGCAGAACAAATTATAACAATGGGCAGCCAATATCAAAACACAGAATTTGAAGACTTTGGCAGGCAATTATGCCATCACACAGAATCCTTTGATATTGAAAACATCCGGTCATCCCTGAAACAACTCGCCAATGCCATGGCGGAGATGGACAAGAACAAATAGAGTACCGTTATGGCGTTTGTTTTTTAGGGAATAAACAGGACCTGATCCAGCCCCAAAGCGTATTCCCGTCCAGGGACTCTCGTTCAACGGTATTCAAAAGATGGGTCATCTGTTCGGTGTCTGAATACCGATCCTTTCGGGTAATGATCTCCTTGTCCGGGTCCAACCGCTTGATAACCCTGGCAGGATTTCCAGCAGCAACCACATTGGCGGGGATATCAGAGGTGACCACAGCCCCGGCACCAATGATGCTGTTTCGTCCAATGGTGACGCCCTTGCACACAATGGCAGAATCCCCAACCCAGACATTTTCCTCGAGCACCACCCGACTCAACGCCCTGGGCGGCAGAGACCTGTCATAGATGCCGTGCCAGTCGGAATCGGTGATATAGACATGGCTGGCAAGCATGCACGAATCCCCAATGGAAATAGAGTTGGCGGCAGAGATTCTCACCCCCGGAGAAATCAATACATGATCCCCTATGGTGATACCGTCAATCCCCGGGCGGTCCGACCAGACCGTCAGCCGTGTTTTTTTATCGGAACATCCCAAAAGGGTAATATGACTGCCAATGTGCACCGGTCCGCCAAACACCTCAATATGCCAGGGTTTTACAATAAAGGAGTGGGGACCCAAAGCCCCAAGCTGGGGAACCAGATAATGGCGGACATAAAAATCTTGAAGCCGATACCAGGCTTTTTTAATATAAAAGGGTCTATTGTCTTTTATCACTTGGAGAACCCCAGGTATTGATGGCCCTGCCAGGCGGAATGGTCAAAAAGCCGTGCCGCCGGGGTCAAATGATACAGCGCATCCGCCGCCATGAGGACAACGGCATTGGTCCAGGAAATTTTTTCCTCGGGCCAGACCACCATGTCCGGATATGTATAGCCGCACCAGAAAGTTTTGTCCCCAAACACCCGGTCCTGGATCCATGAAAAAACCAGCCGGGCTTTCTGGATATTGCCCATGGCGTTCAGGGCAATTACCAGCTCCGATGTCTCAGCAATGGTCACCCAGGGCTGATCCGACACACAGCGGGTCCCCTGGCCTTCAATCATATATTTGCGCCAATACTTGTCAATACGGGCCTGGGCTTTCTCTCCCCGAAGCGCCCCGCTTAGAATGGGATAAAACCAGTACATTGAAAACCTGGATTTGCTGACATTGTAGACATGGAGGTTTTCCTGGATAGAATTTTCCAGACGTTCAAAGGCCTGTTCCCAGTCTTTTTTTTCCCGGCCGAGTACAGCGGCAATGGCCAAGGCGCACTTAAGACTCATGAAAATGGAACTGGACCCTGACAGCAGGGACATGGGATCAATTTTTCCCTCGGGACTTTTGGCCCAAAAAATCTCTCCTGTGGGGGTTTGAAGACTTAAAGCAAAGGCTATTCCTTGTTCCAGGGTGGGCCAATATTGGGCAAGCAATGACATATCCCGGGTCACCAAATAAGAATGGAAAAGCCCCACTGCAATGTAACAAGCCATATGGCTTTCACAGGTTCTATCTTCGGGTTCCCCCGCCACATAGGAAGAGAACCATGATCCATCCGGATTCTGGTTTTCCGCCAACCAGTCAAAGGCCAATCTGGATTCAGGGTAATGTCCCCCGATATTCAGTCCCATTATGGATTCAACCAGATCCCATGGATCGGTTTTCCCGTCAATGTGCCAGGGGATCTCCCCTGAGCGTTTCTGAAGGTTTACAATCATACCTGCAACTGAGTCTATGTTCAGAACAGAAAACAGCCTTGATTTTGCTGTTGTTTGGGACATTGGTACCTCTCCAGTTTAATAATACCCTTTAAAAATTGAAGGATACCCTATCAAATCTTAATTTTTAATTCAAGGACCCAGATTTTTTATTCATGAATGATAATTCATTAAATGTTTTTTTTTGGGAAACAGAATTATCCCAAGATGTTTGTATTCTTGGCTTTTAACCTAAATCTCTGAAATTGAATGGTATTTTATCCAGAATTCTCTGGAATTTTCTAAAATATTTTTCCTTGACAACCCCCGTATTTTTCTGGTAATCAAAAATGAATACTCATTCATAAGTGATGTAATGTATACTCGTAATATTAGGAGGAAATCATGGTAAGAAAAATCAGAAAGGCTGCAGTCATCGGGTCCGGAATCATGGGAGGCGGAATTGCCGCTCTTCTTGCCGGTGCCGGTGTAAATGTACTGCTCCTGGACATTGTCCCTTTTGACTTAAAAGATGAAGAAAAAAATGATGCCGCTGCCAGAAACAGAATCGTAAAAGCTGGTATGGATGCAGCACTGGCATCAAGCCCCTCTTTATTTTTCAACAAAAAAGATGCGGCTCAGATTGCCATTGGCAACCTGGATGACGACATTGAAAAATTGGCCGAATGTGACTGGATCATTGAGGTGGTTGTTGAAAACCTTAAGATTAAAAGAAACCTTTTTGAAAAGATTGCAAAGGTAAAAAAAGCCGGTGCCATCGTTTCCAGCAACACCTCTGGTATTCCCCTCAAAGATATGTGTGAAGGATTTTCCCAGGAATTCAAAGAACATTTCATGGGCACCCATTTCTTTAACCCGGTTCGCTACATGCACCTGCTGGAATTGATTCCCGGTGCGGAGACCCTTCCTGAAATTCTTGAATTTATCGCCGGATTTGGTGAAAAAAATCTGGGCAAGGGAATTGTCTGGGCAAAGGATACCCCCAACTTTGTGGGCAATAGAATCGGCATCCAGGGCATTGGCGCCTGCATGAAATTCATGATGGAAGACGATATGTCCATTCCTGAAGTGGATGCCCTTTTCGGACCTGCCCTGGGACGCCCCAAGACGGCCATATTTAAAACCACAGACCTGGTAGGACTGGACACCATGTCCCATGTGGCCAAAAACTCCTTTGACCTCTGCCTGGATGACGAGCAGAGGGATACCATGGATCTGCCGGATTTCATCAATACGATGGTGGAAAAAAACATGCTGGGCAACAAGACCCAGGGCGGTTTTTACAAAGCGGAACTGACACCTGAATGGAAAAAAATCCGAAAAGTCCTCAATATCAAAACCCTTGAATATGAAGACCTGGTAAGACCCAGCTTTCCCTGCCTGGATGCGGCCAAAAAGAAAAGCAGCCTGACGGAAAAACTTGCCTGCGTTCTCAAGGGTGATGACCGTGGCGCTAAGTTTGCCTGGCGCTG
The DNA here is from genome assembly GCF_055382125.1 of Desulfoconvexum algidum. Classification (NCBI taxonomy): domain Bacteria; kingdom Pseudomonadati; phylum Thermodesulfobacteriota; class Desulfobacteria; order Desulfobacterales; family Desulfobacteraceae; genus Desulfoconvexum; species Desulfoconvexum algidum. The sequence goes on from NZ_AP042394.1 coordinate 6,051,578, forward strand.
TATGGCAAACGCCTTCCAGTATGCTGCCAACCGGGTGCCGGAAATTGCCGATACCATCATTGAAATCGACAACTCCATGAAATGGGGTTACAATTTTGAGATGGGCCCCTTTGAAGCATGGGATGCATACGGCGTCGCAGAAGCCGTGGAAAGAATGAAATCAGAAAACCTTGATGTCCCTGCCAATGTCCAGGGCATGCTGGATAAGGGTGTCGCAAATTTCTACAAACTTGAAAACGGAATCAAGTATTTTTATGACTTTGTAACAGGTGACTACAAAGCGGTTCCCGTTTCCAAATCCATGGTTTCCATTGCGGCGGCCAAGGGCAACAACAAGACAGTTTTGTCAAATGCTTCTGCCAGCCTGGTGGATATTGGAGACGATGTTTTTTGCATCGAATTCCATACCAAGATGAATGCCTTGAATGCAGAGATCATCGATACCATTGGTGAAGCCCTTGCCTATGTAGACAAAAACGGTGCAGGCCTTGTCATTGGAAATGAAGCCGGTGGCATGCCCGGTGCTTTTTCCGCCGGTGCTGATCTTTCCCAGGTTTCCAAATTCTGCCATGACAAAAAATATGCGGAGATTGAAGCCTTCATCAAAAAAGGTCAAGACGGTATCCAGGCCACCAAATATTCTGCCTTCCCTGTTGTGGCTGCCCCCTATGGAATGGTTCTGGGCGGTGGATGCGAAACCTGTTTGGGTGCCGACAAAATAGTGGCCCACTCAGAGCTTTACATGGGACTTGTTGAAATCGGTGTGGGTCTTCTGCCCGCAGGCGGCGGTTGCATGAACCTCTGGAAAAAATATATTAACGCCCTTCCTGCCAAAACAGCCAAGGATATGGATCTGGCCAAATTGTTTATCCCGGCCTTCATGAAAGTTGCCATGGCAGCTGTTTCCATGTCAGCAGCCCAGGCCCAGGGCAATGGTTTCCTTGGTCTGGCCGACCGGATTGTGTTCAACCGGGACAACCTCATCGGTGAAGCCAAAAAAGAAGTCTTGAAAATGGTGGATGACGGATATGTTCCCCCGGCCAAAAAACCCCTGATCGTTATGGGTAATGGCGGACAGGGAATGGTCAATGCAGAGATTTACAACATGCTCAATGGAAAATTCATGAGCGAACACGATGCATTCCTTGCCAAACGGATTGCATTTGTTATGAGTGGTGGTGATGTAAAATCCGGCAGCGAAATAGATGAAAATGTCATCCTGAAACTGGAACGGGAAGCCTTTGTTGATTTTTGTAAAGAAGACTTGACCATTGCAAGGATCGACCACATGCTTAAAACCGGAAAACCACTCAGAAACTAAAGGAGAACGCAACAATGAGAGACGCATATATCGTACAATCGATCCGGACACCGGGCTGTAAACAGAAAAGAGGTCTGTTCAATCAGACCCGGCCCGAAGAGCTTGCTTCATTTATCATGAAGGAAGCCGTTGAAAGAACCGAAAATTTATCATTTGAAGATGTGGAAGATGTCATGCTGGGCTGTGCCTTTCCCGAAGCGGAGCAGGGACTGAACCTGGGCCGGGTTGCCGCTAGAATGGCGGGTTTTTCCCACAAGGTTTCCGGTGCCACTGTTAACCGCTTCTGTGCCTCAGGCCTGGAAGCCATCGCCTTGGCAAGTGCCCGGGTACAGATGGGTTGGTCAGAAATCACCATGGGTGTTGGTTGCGAATCCATGACCTTTGTCCCCATGGGCGGCAATACCCCCCGCCCCCATCCCGAATTTTCCAAAACCAACCCTGAAGATTACATTTCCATGGGCATTACCGCTGAAAATGTGGCCAACCGGTACAAAATATCCCGGGAAGAACAGGACGCATTTGCTGCTAAATCCCAGGCCAAAGCAACTGCTGCCAGGGATAATGGCAAGTTTACTGAAATTATTCCCACCCCTGCCTTTAAATATGTAATACAGGCAGACGGTACCTATAAAAAAGAACAATTCATAGTGGAACACGACGACGGTATCCGTGCTTCAACCCCTGAAGGCCTTGCCAAGCTTCGGACTGCCTTTTCAGCTGTAGGGTCGGTGACCGCTGCCAACTCCTCCCAGACAACTGACGGTGCCGCCGCCAGCATCATCGCCTCCAAGGAAAAATGTGATGAGCTGGGTCTTACCCCCATCGGAAGATTGGTTTCCTACGCAACCGTGGGCTGCAGGTCAGATGAAATGGGTGTAGGACCCCGGTATGCCATCCCCAAGGTGCTGAAACAGGCCGGAATGACCATTGATGACATTGATATCTATGAAATCAATGAAGCCTTTGCTTCCCAGGCCATCTACTGCATCCGGGAGTTGGATCTTGAAAAATACATGGACAAAATCAACATCCACGGTGGTGCCATTGCCCTGGGTCATCCTTTGGGATGTACCGGTGCTAAACTGACCGCCACCTGCCTTGCCAACCTCAAAGAGGTAAAGGGTCGCTATGGAGTTGTTTCCATGTGTATCGGCGGCGGAATGGGTGCGGCAGCTATTTTTGAAAGATTATAATTTGATTTAGCCCCATTGTTCGTTTAAAAAGGCTGTTTTCTTTTATTAAGAAAACAGCCTTTTTTTATTCAAGCCAGCCAGATTCCTGGAAGATCAGAAGGATTTTGATTGTCCCCTGATTCCCTGAGAATACTTCTATAGGACATCCTTTAGATAGCGGCCTGTATGGCTTTTTATAGATTGGGCAATCTTTTCCGGCGGCCCTGTTGCAATGATTTCCCCGCCGTTGTGACCGCCTTCAGGCCCTATATCAATGACCCAGTCACAGGTTTTGATCACATCCAGATTGTGCTCGATGATGATCACTGTATTTCCGGCATCGGTGAGTCGCTGGAGCACCGTAAGCAGCATTTTGATATCTTGAAAATGAAGGCCGGTGGTGGGTTCATCCAGGATATACAGGGTTTCTCCCGTGCCCCGCTTGGCCAGTTCCCGGGCCAGCTTAATGCGCTGGGCCTCTCCCCCGGACAGGGTGGTGGCGGCCTGGCCCAGTTTTATGTAGCCAAGGCCCACATCCACGAGGGTATCTAAAATATGGGAAATCCTCGGATGGCTTTCAAACAATTCCCTGGCCTGAACAACGGAAAGATCCAGAACATCGGCAATGGAATGGTCCTTATAGGCTATTTCCAGAGTGGACCGATTGAACCGTTTTCCTCCGCAAACTTCGCAGGGGACAAACACATCCGCCAGAAAATGCATTTCCACCTTGATATACCCGTCGCCCCTGCAGGCTTCGCACCGGCCGCCCTTTACATTAAAGGAATACCGCCCCTTTTTATAGCCCCTGGCCTTGGACTCGGGCAGCATGGCAAAGAAATCCCGGACATGGTCAAACACCTTGGTGTAAGTGGCGGGGTTACTTCTTGGGGTCCGGCCGATGGGCTTTTGATCAATATTGATGATTTTGTCAATATGGGCCAGTCCGGTGATTTTTTCATGGGCGCCCACGCTCAGCTGGGAGTTATGGAGGGCCACGGACAGGGCCGGATAAAGGATCTGGTTGATCAGGGTGGATTTACCGGCCCCGGAAACGCCGGTCACGGCCACCAGCAGCCCGATGGGAATTTTAGCGGTCACATTCTTAAGATTATTTTCCGATGCCCTGACAATGGAGATCCAGCGGTTTCCTTTATCGGCATGGCGCCTTCGGTGTTCAGGCACCTCAATTCGTTCTTTGCCCGTAAGAAATCTTCCCGTGATCGAGGCGGGGTTGGCCTTAATCTGATCCGGGGTTCCCTGGGCCACGATCTGACCTCCCAAATGCCCGGCCCCGGGACCTATATCCACTATCCAGTCAGATTTTTCCATGGTTTCCTGGTCATGTTCCACAATGATCAGGGTGTTCCCGATATCCCGCAAATGGTGAAGGGTGGACAAAAGCTTGATATTGTCCCGCTGGTGAAGGCCGATGGAGGGTTCATCCAGAATATACAACACCCCGGTCAGTTCACTGCCCACCTGGGATGCCAGCCGAATGCGCTGGGATTCCCCACCAGACAGGGTCGGCCCGCTGCGGTCCAGGGAAAGATAATCCAGCCCCACGTTGACCAGGAACCCCAACCGGTCTGAAATTTCCTTGAGCAACTCTTGGGCGATCAGTCGTTTGTTGCCGCTAAGATCCAGAGACCTCACAAACTCATGGGCCTCCCGAACCGTCATCCCGGTAAGATCAATGATCGATCGTCCCCGGATCAGAACATGGAGAACTTCCTCTTTAAGCCGTTTACCCTGGCAGCTGGTGCAGATGCTGGAGGTCATAAAGACGGCATAATATTTTTTTTGGCCTTCGGACTGGGTATTCCGGTACCGCCGCATCAGGGTATGGACCAGCCCTTCATGGGTCCGGGTAAATTCGGCCTGGATCTTGGCCGACGTCCAGTTCACCCGCATCTCCTTACTCTTGGAACCATAGAGCAACAACTGCTGTTGCTCGCTGGGCAACTTGTTCCAGGGCGTATCAAAATCAATGCCCCATTGTTCTTCCATGGCCAAAAGCTGACCCATTCCCCAGGAATTGTCATTCTGGTACCGGGGATTTTTAAGAAAATAATTTTTCCAGGGGAGCACCGCCCCCTGGCGGATACTCAGGCTCTTGTCCGGCACCACCTTGTCAGGATCTATGGCCAAAAGAGTCCCGATACCGTTACAGTCCGGACACATGCCCAGGGGAGAATTGAAGGAAAAAATCTGGGGGGTAAGCTCCGGGTAGGCAATACCGCAGCATGAGCGGGCCTCACTCATTTTCAAATCTTCCCTTCCCTCCATGTGAACAATGATCTGGCCATGGCCCAGTTTCAGGGCGGTTTCCACAGAATCGGTGAGGCGTTTTTCCATTGCGGCATCCTGGCGGACGACCAGGCGGTCCACCACCACCTCAATGTGATGTTTCTTATTCCGGGCCAGGGCCTGAACATTTTCAAGCGCCTGGACCACCCCGTCCACCCGGACCCTGGCATACCCGTCTCGTTTCAATTCATCCAACCGCTCCCGGTGTTCCCCCTTCCGATTCTCCACAATGGGGGCCAGAATCAGTATTTTGGAAGACGCAGGCAAAGAATAAATCTGGGAGACCATGGACTGGGCATGGCCCCGACCCACCTTTTCCCCGCAGCGACAACAAAATTGTGTGCCCACCCGGGCAAACAATACCCTCAGATAATCATAGATCTCGGTGATGGTTCCCACGGTGGACCGGGGATTTTTACTGGCAGCCTTCTGCTCAATGGCAATGGTGGGGGACAGGCCCCGGATGGTATCGTACTTTGGTTTTTCCATCTGTCCGATGAACTGCCGGGCATAGGAGGACAAGGACTCCACATACCGGCGCTGGCCCTCTGCAAAGATGGTATCAAAGGCCAGGCTGGATTTTCCCGAGCCCGACACCCCGGTAAAAACCACCAGCTTCTTTTTGGGGATTTCCACATCAATATCTTTGAGGTTATGTTCCTTGGCACCTTTGACAATAATCCGGTCCAGCTCCTTGGTGTGATGGGAAGGGGGGAGAAGATTCTCCAGGGACAATAAAGGGTCTTCCGGAAAGGGCTCCGGCAAAACTTCATCTATCAAATCATCCGTTAAATCAGGTATATAGCTGCTGTTTTTCATATTATTTCAGGACTGCTCCTTAGGGTTTTCTGGATCATCTTTGCACAATTCTAAAAAAATAAGCATGGCAGATCAAAAGTAAAGCCAAAGCCTAAGCCAATCATCCGGCCGGTTTTATTTGTCCTATTTATCCAGGTATGGTATGAAATATCCTATCATGAATATTAAAAATTATAATTTTGAAACCGGCATTTACCGACCGCCCAGTGAAGGCGGCAGCGCCTCCTTGCTGCTTCGCTTCACCCGAAACTGTCCCTGGAACCATTGCACATTCTGCGCCATGTACAAGACCAAAAAATTCCAGCTCCGACCGATCACAGAGATCAAAGCGGACATAGATGCCATGGCCCTGCTTGCCCAGGAGCTGAAATCTGCTTCCATCACCCTGGGCCATGGGGGAAACATCACCCGGGAAGCGGTTATGTCGATCATGGAGAAAATCCCGGAACTCGATTATCACCAGGGGTTTTCCATGCTGGTCCACTGGCTCATGGCAGGGGGGAAAACCGCATTCATCCAGGACGGCAACAGCATGATCATGAAAACAGATGATCTTATAGAGGCCCTGCATCACCTGAAAAAAACCTTTCCCTATATCAATCGGGTCACCACCTATGCCCGTGCCAGAACCCTGGAACAAAAATCGTCCAAGGACCTTCTGGCCATCAGACGAGCAGGTCTGGACCGTCTCCACCTGGGCCTGGAAACCGGGGATGACAACTTATTAAAAAAAATCAAAAAAGGGGTTACATCGAAAGGACAGATTCAGGGCGGTCAAAAAGCCATGGCAGCTGGATTTCAGGTCTCGGAATATTGGATGCCCGGCCTTGGGGGAAAAGAGCTGACCCAAGCCCACGCAGAGAACACCGCCCGGGTACTCAATGCCGTCAACCCCCATTACATCCGCTCCCGGCCCTTTCGGGCCATTGCCGGCACCCCGCTCCATGCCCAGATCCAGGCAGGAGATGTCCAAATCCTCTCCCCCCGGGAACAGTTGATGGAGCTCAAGCAAATGATCATAGCACTTGAAGTAACCTCCAAGGTCTGTTTTGACCATGCCGGAAACAATTGGCGAAATGCCCAGGGCCGGATTTTGTTCACCCATGATTATGAAGGATATAAATTCCCAGACCAAAAACCAAAAGTTTTGGATCTCATCGAGGAAGGACTGGCAAGCACGACCCCACCCAGCCCTTTTATTCATTTTACATAAAACTTTGGACCCGGTTATTAAAATTCTGGACCTGAAGGGATTTGCTTTTCTTATTGACTTCCATCGGACGAACTTGATAAAAACCCCTTCCTAATAAATTTATTCTTGGAGAAAGAAACCCTGTGAACATAAAGACATTTCTCAGCCCCACCAATACTCAGAAACGACTTCTACGGGATCTGATTATCATTCTTTTGCTCACCTCCGGTGCTATCACAGCCGTCACCCTCATTCAGGGCGCCAATATGCGTAATAACATTGCACAAGAGCATATTCGGCAAAGTTTGGTCAACACATCGGATATTATTTTTCAATTCTACGAGCCCGTGCTAAGCAATGCCTCGTTGATTCAAAAGTGGGGGCTTGCCGGTATCTGGAGGATGGGTGACATGCCCTCCGTCACTGCCAAGCTGATTCCAATGATGGAGAACCTTCCCCAGATAGAGGCCATAAAATTCGGGGATACCTCGGGCCACTCTTACCTTCTTGCCCGCAATGGAAACATCTGGATGACACGCACCACCTCCCAAGATGCCCCAGAAGAGATCCACTGGCAGCAATGGGTGAACCAACAACCCATGAAGACCTGGGTTGAAAAAAAGGCCTATGATTTTAAAGGCCGCCCCTGGTATCGAATGGGCCTTTCCAAATTTCCTCAAAACCAAGAAGCCGTCACCTGGATCCCGCCATATATGTTTGACTATGACAAACATTTTGGATTGTCGGTTGCCATGACCTGGCCCTCTGGCAAGGAGACGTCAGAGATATCGGTTATGGCACTTGATATCTCGATCAACGGGTTATTCAATAATATTTCAGAGACCCGGGTGGGTGCCAATGGGACGGCATTTTTATTCGATGGCGACACATCGGTTTACCATCCGGAAAACAAAGAAGCCGCAACGGGGAAAAACCGTTTCTCATCTCACCTGACCACGGTTGAAACAGCCAATGTTCGTGTTGCCATGACAACCTGGCACGACAAGAACAAGCCGACAAATGCCTTTATGTTTTCCTTGGATGGCCAGGCATACTGGGCAGGGGTCCAACCCATCGATGCGGACACCAGAGATTTATGGATCGGTGTAGTGGTGCCGCAATCTGATTTTCTCAATAAAGTTCAAGAAAAACGCTGGGCTATTCTGGTAGCAGTGTCGGGCGTCTTTGCTCTGGGCCTTCTCATGGCCGGATTTGTGGTCTGGAAGTATCGCCACCAGCTTCGGGATATGCCGAACCGTGCAATCCGGGATGACCACTTTGCCGATGATGTTCGGCGTCTCATCTGCCAGGGGGAAGGGGCCACTCTGGAATTTAAATCCACCCTGCGCATGAACCTTAATACAGACAAAAGCGACAAAAACATAGAAGTAGCCTGGCTGAAAACCGTGTCCGCGTTCATGAACACAAACGGTGGAATGATTATTATCGGTGCCAATGATGATGGCGAGGTGATCGGGACAGCCCCGGACGGATTTGAAAACCAAGATAAATGCCGACTTCACTTCAGAAACCTGATACATCAGCATATTGGTCTGGAGTTCACCAAGTACATCCATCTTTCCATTGGCACCATTGACGGCCATACCCTGATGGTGATCGAGTGTGAACGGGCAAATGCCCCGGTTTTTCTGATCAACAAAAAAATCGAGTCCTTTTATGTACGCAGCGGCCCCTCCAGCTTGAGCCTCAGCATGGGGCAGATGCTAAAATACCTGGAATCCAGAACCTAGGTTCTGCCCTTACTGAATTTTCTGGTTTATATTTCAACAGGAAAGAGCGGCAGTTCCTTTAAAAAAATAATATCGGTCCGGTCAACCGCATCTCCCTCTGCTAAAATTGCAGCCTTGGCTGAAATAATCCCCCCCGCTGACTCGACAATACGTTCCAGAGCTTTGAGGGATTCTCCCGTACTGATGACGTCATCTATAATGGCGACCCGTTTTCCCCTGATTTCCTCAGCGTCATTGCCGTCCAGGCAGAGTAATTGTTTTTGTGTCGTAGTGATTGACCTGACCCCGTCAATCAATGGTTTGTCCATATAGGCTTTGATGCTTTTTCTAGCCACATAGTATCTTTTCATGTTAAGCAGTCTGGCAATTTCATAGACCAGAGGAATGCCCTTGGCCTCGGCTGTGACGATCACATCTATTTCAGGCAGTTCCTCCACAAGACAATGAGCTGCAGCCTCGACAATTTCAGTATCCCCAAGGATTACAAAACTTGCAATGCAAAGGGTTTCACTTATCTGTATGATGGGAAGTTCACGAACAAGACCTGCCACTTCCAATCGAAATGTTTTTTTTTCCATAAAATGACCTCTTCTGCAGGTTAAAACCCTGCCATTGATCCTAATAATTTCACAACAAGTCCTGCAACCATTCCCAGGAAAGGATCTGTAATCGCTGTTACTGCCATGGTTACCCCTCCCACAACGGCTCCTGAACCGGCAAGGGCTGAGGCAGCATTAATGGGTACGGTAACAACGGCACCCAGAACAAAAAGAAAACCTGCAATGGATTCACTTGGAACAAATTTACCGATCTTGGGCAAAAGCCCTGCAAATAAGATGATTGCCATGAGGGACATCATCAAAACCCCCGAGAATACAGGGTGGGGAGCACCGCCGGTAGCAGAAATGATGGATTCCACAGGACCGCCACCGAACAGGGACGAGGCCATATCCGCAAGGCTGCTGTAAATGGCAAGGTGATCTACATTTACCGATTTGTCGGCAATGCTGCCGGTGATTTTACCAAAGGCAATGTTGGCACCTATGTTGAGGCATACCATTGCAAGTGCCCCACGAACCACTGACAGATTAAGAATCAATTTCTGAAGTTTGAGTTTTTCTTTACCATTGGCGCCAATATCAGATTTTTGTTTCAAAATAATGGCAATTAAACTTGAGAGCACAACTGAAATGGTTATGGTGTAAACAAGATCTTTGGTCATCATATAGGTTAAAAAGCCTACGCCGATTGAACTGAATCCCACGGTTTTATTTTTTGTTGCCATATCAATGGCAACCTTGGTGAGCATTATCCCAACTCCCGCCATCATTCCGCTTGTTATGGCAGGTCCCACAAAGGTGACTATTCTCTCAAGCAGGCCAAAAACACCGATGGTCGCCATGGCTGCTGCACCAAAAAAAATCATTGAAAGGCGTTCTTTCATGTTTTTTCCCATGGTTCCAGCGAGGGTGATGGTTTCTGCCTGGAATGATATCGGGGCGACACAGCTAAAAAACAGACATCCTGCGGCCCCTACCACAAAAGCAAGAGCCGTGGGAACAGATGCAAATCCAAAAGAAAGGGCTAAAAGTCCCTGAGGCAGACCGTTTAGAATTACGCTCAGGGCGGCCAGTAGATCTTTTACATACTCCATTTAAAAAACTCCATTCTGCATTCATATAATCTGAAAATCGTGGATCAAATAAAGAAGTTTCTCTGGCCTGAGCAATATGGATATAGCACTGCTGCAACCCATAGTCAGATGATCGGCCATCCGATAGAAACTCCTGAACCATGCTATCAGGATTATATGAATTAATTAATAAAAGAAGGGTAGGTATCAATTTGAAAGGATAAATACAAGGTTAAACCTCCTCAATCAATTTTTCTGCAAATTTCGGCAGTACAAAAGAGGCTTTATGGACCCGGGCAGTGTAATATTTCAATCTCTCCTGAATTTTTTGGGGGATTTTCCGGGCAGGTGTTCTCACCGCCGGCCCCTTTGACCCCAGGCAGATACCGATATGTCCACCGGTAAAGGTGGGGACCAGGAAATTTGAATATGCATGAATCTTGAACAATTTCTTGATGCGCTTCACCATTTTCTGAACCAGATCCGGATGGAGAAAAAAAGATTCCCCCTGGATGGCCAGGATGCCGTTTTGTTTCAATGCCCGTTGGCAGTGTTCATAGAAAGGCCCTTCAAATAAAATTTCTCCCGGTCCCACGGGATCGGAAGAATCAACTATGATCACATCATATTCATCGGGATGCTGGCCTATGAATTCATTGCCATCGGCAATATGAAGGATGACCCGGGGGTCATCAAACCCGCATCCCATTTCCGGAAGATATTGTCTTGACACCTGGATCACCATCTCATCTATTTCGCAGATATCAATGGTCTGAACCCCTTCATGCCGGGCAATTTCCCTTAAAATGCCGCCGTCCCCTCCCCCGATCACCAGCACTTTCTTTGGGGCGGGATGGGCAAACAAGGGAGTGTGGGCCAGCATTTCCTGGTAGGCAAACTCATCAAAATCAGTGAGCTGGATGACACCATCCAGAACCAGCATTCGACCATGGTGACGTGTTTCAAACAGCTCAATCTGCTGAAATTGGCTTTTCTTTGAAAACAGGGTTTTTTCTATTTCAATGGAAAGGGCGATGCCCGGCCACACATCCGATGTTTCAGAAAACCAGCCGTTCATCAACCGGCCCAAATTATTTTCTTGTGTCATGATTCCAACCTTCCCATTTTTTTTACCAATTTCTCAGGGACTTATAATCTTCCATCAACTGTCCTATTTCCGATTCCGTGATAACCGCGCCCGAGTCTTCCAGTCGTTTGTGAAAGGCTTTGGGCAATGTTTCATCCGCCGCCGTCATTCCTTCCCTGAGATTAAATTCCCTGGCCTTTAGGGCAATATTGCCGGCAATGGCCGCCAGATTTTCCTTGGCCCCGTCAATGCCCGTGGCAGCAGATATCATTTTCCCCAGCAGTTCCCAGGGATACAGGTCCCGGTAAAACTTGCACAGGATCATGGCATCAAACAAGGTGAGCCGGTCTTCAAAATCAATGAACATCTCGGCCTTGCCTTCAATTTGATCGGGATCGATCATGCCGGCAAGCTCGGCCTTGTAAAAGGTGGATCTAAGGTGGCAAGCCCCCCTGTCGGAAGCGGCATAGGCAAGACCCATTCCCTTGAGGATGCGGGGATCGTATCCGGCCGGTTCCATTCCCTTGACATGGACGGCAGCATCTTCCATGCCCCAGCACCTGGCCGTGGGAACAATCCCCTGGGACAGCAGTTCTCCTATCCCTTCCCGACCAGCGATCAATTTGAGCAGAACCGCAACCCCTTGGGCATCCCCGAATTGTATCTCATAATCGGAGTTTCCCTGTTCAAAGGCCATCATGGCAAAGGCGCAAAGATTTCCCGCTGTAATGGTATCCATGCCAAGGCTGTCGCAAACATGATTCAAATGGACGATCTCTTCAATGGATTCCACCATGCACAACCCCCCAAAGGTATAGATGGTTTCGTACTCCGGTCCCTCCAGCACAAGGCCCTTGTGGGGTCCCTGCAATACCCTGGTCATCCGGCCGCAGGAGAGAAAACACTTGGCGCAGGCATGGGGGGTTACCTCACATTGGGTATGCAGGGCATCGGCGGATATTTTCTCCCAGTGGGAAGCCCTCCCCTTTGACCAGTATCGTGTGGGAAAGGCATTGGCCCCGTTCATGAGTTTCACCATCTGGGAGGTGCCCATGGTTTTATAGGCATGGACGGCCGGATGGTCCTTGGAAAGGGCTGTCATCTCCTTTGACAGGCCTATGAGCGCCTTGGCATCATGGGGAATTCGGCGGCGATCCCCGGTAAAAAGGATGGCCTTGAGACCTTTAGATCCCATGACGGTTCCGGTTCCAGCCCGGCCCGCACACCGCCAGCCGTCATTTTTAACAATGGAAAACAGAACCCCTTTCTCTGCAGCCGGCCCCACCACCACCACCCCATTTTTCCAGCCTTTGGCTTTTTTAGCACCATGGCGCTGCTTTACGGCTGTTTCGGTTTCAAAGGTGTTTTTCCCCGCCAGATCTGTCCCATCATGGAAGATAACGCCTTCAGGATGGATCTCCAGCACAGTCAGCTCCTTTGCCGCACCCTTGATAACAATGGCATCAAAGCCCGTGGCACTGATGGCTTCCGGCACCCGGCCCCCGGAATAGGATTCGGCATAGAGCCCGGTCAGAGGCGACTTGGTAAAAATCCCGTACCGGGAAGCCCCCCAGGTCACGCCCCCGGTAACAGCACCCGTGGCAAAGATCAGTTGGTTGTCCTGTGACAGGGGATCAACTCCCTTGGGGTTCCGCTCAAAGAGCAGCCAGGAGGCAAGCCCTTTGCCCCCCAGATAGGTTGCATAGATTTTATCCTCTATGGCTTGTATTTCACTGGTTCTGTCGGTCAGATCAATGGTTAAGACCTGATTATAAAATCCTTGCATGCTAGTAGTATGACCCTCCTGTTGCGATTTCTCCTTGGACAAGGCGTATTCCTCAAACTATTTAATATCATATTGGGGACTTTCTTCCTATAGATCAATGCCCTGGACAATATTTAATTATTGCAAAGCAGATATGGCGCAAACGGCTCAACAAACTTGAAATCAGAGTGTTGGTGAACAAACGCAACAACTGCCCTGTAAATTCACATTGCATTCACCCTTGGAAAATTGATATTAAGGGGGATATGAAAAATAAAAAACCATATGGGTTGGCCTATTCAAGCTGCCCCAATGATACCTTTATATTTAAAGGCATTGCCCGACACTTGATTGATACCAGGGGGATGGACTTTAACATTGTGCTTGAGGATGTTGAGACCCTGAACCAGAATGCAGCCAGGGAAGCCTATGACATTACCAAACTCTCCTTTGCCGCCCTGGGAAATCTTCTGGACAAATACGCCCTGTTACGGACCGGGGCAGCTCTTGGCATAGGATGCGGTCCTTTGATCATCTCCCTGCCCAATCGAACCCTATCTGATAAAAAGGATGATAAAAGCAAAGGAGAGGGGGAGTGCCCCCCCGGCAAACAGGTGATCGCTGTTCCAGGACTTGGCACCACTGCCTATCATTTGTTCAGATTCTATATGGACGATCTTTTCCCAGAAATTGAAACCACCATCATTCCCATGCCCTTTGAACGTGTCATGCCGGCTGTGATGGAAAAACGAGCAGACTTTGGGGTGATCATCCATGAAGGCCGGTTTGTATACCAGCGCATGAACCTTGAGATGCGAGCCGATCTAGGCCAGTGGTGGGAGGACAAAACATCCCTGCCCATTCCCCTGGGCTGTATTGCCGTTAAACGCTCCATGGATCCGGCCCGGGCCCTGGCGATACAGACCCTGATAGGCGAATCCATTGACCATGGCTTCTTGCATCCCGCCCTGGGCGCTGCGTATATCCGGGAACATGCCCAGGAAATGGAGGCATCCGTTATCCAGCAGCATATCGGGCTTTATGTCAATGACTTTTCAAAGGATCTCGGGGACAAAGGAACCACGGCTGTGACCACCTTTTTTGAATATGCTGCCAGGGCAGGGCTGATGAAAATATCCCCCCATCCCCTGTTTGCCTGCCCCAAGGTTGCCAGATGACCCGAACACAAACTCCCGATACCCGGTACGCCCTTTTTCTCAGGGAAGTTTTTGAAACCATTTCCCAATTTGGCATGATCCAAACGAAGGATGCGGTTCTGGCAGGTGTTTCCGGAGGCCCTGATTCCGTAGCCCTGGTAAGGGTTCTTGCCTATCTGACACCGGGCCTGGACCTGACCCTTGGCATTGCCCACTTGAACCACGGTCTGAGGGGGGAGGAAGCCCAAAGGGACGAAAATTTTGTTCGAAAGCTCTCCTGTGAATTGGGCCTGCCCTTTTTCAGCGAAACCAGGGATATAAGGCGCCTGGCAAAACAAGAACACCTCTCAATTGAAGAAGCCGGCCGTAATGCCCGGTATGATTTTTTTTCAAAAATAGCAGATACCAAAGGATTTTCAAAAATTGCCACGGGCCACAATCAAGATGACAATGCCGAACAGGTACTCATGAACCTGATGCGGGGATCCGGCCCCAAAGGTCTGACCGGGATCCCCCCGGTTCGGGAAAACCGGTTTATCCGGCCGCTGATTCAACTGCCCAGGACCAGGATTTTAAATTTTTTAAAAGCGAAGAACCAGGCCTTTGTGCTGGATTCTTCCAATACAGACCAATCCTATCTGCGCAATAGAATCCGTCACAATTTAATCCCCCTGCTTGAGCAAAAATTTAATCCGGAGATAAAATCCAGCCTGGACCGACTCAGTCACATCCTCCGCCAGGAAGAAGATTTTTTGACGGACCAGGCACAAAAGGTATTGAATCTCTGTACCACCGAACAAAACAAGGACCTTTTAGCCCTGTCAATCCCCAGCCTGATCCAACACCACCCCGCCCTTGTCAACCGGGTCCTGCGCCTGGCCATTGCCTGGGTAAAAAAAGATCTCAGGCGGATCACCCTGTCCCATATTCAGGATATTCTTAGTTTTATGGACAAGTCAGAATCCGGCAAAAGCCTTGATCTGCCCGGCCAAATCCGGGTTTACAGGACCCGGGAACACCTGGTGCTTCAAAAAGAAGCCCTTCCCCTGCGGGAACTGGGGAAGGCTCAAAAGCAATTCAAACGGGATGAAACGAAGGATCCAAAGGGGGAAATCTGAAAAATTTTTTCTTGTATATTCGGATTTTATGTTTATATATATTTGGAGTTTTATTGATTCCATCAACTTAAAAAAAAGAAACGAAAAAGAGAGGAAACACTTTGAATCAATTCTATAAAAATATTTCCCTGTGGATGGTGATTGTCCTGATGATGGTCATGCTCTATAATATTTTCAACCAGCAGCAGGTAGGACAGCCAGAAGTAGGGTATTCAGAATTTCTGTCAATGGTGGAAGACGGCCGGGTTCAGGATGTGGTCATCCAGGGACAAGAATTATATGTCACCGACAGCAGCGGCGGCAAATATAAAAGTTTTGCGCCGGAAGACGCTGACCTGATCAAGACGTTGAGAACCAGCGGCGTTGCCATCAAGGCCAAACCGCCGGCAGAATCCTCCTGGCTCATGTCCATTGTGGTTTCCTGGCTGCCCATGATTGTTCTCATCGGGGTCTGGATTTTCTTCATGCGCCAGATGCAGGGAGGCGGCGGGGGCGGAAAAGCCATGTCCTTTGGAAAAAGCCGGGCCCGGCTCATAGACGACAAGGGAGAGAAGGTCACCTTTGCCAATGTGGAAGGAATAGATGAGGCCAAGGAAGAGCTGGAAGAAGTGGTCGAATTTTTAAAAACCCCGGACAAATTTACCCGGCTTGGCGGCCGGATTCCCAAGGGTGTTTTGTTGGTGGGAAATCCTGGTACCGGTAAAACCCTTCTTTCCCGGGCAGTGGCCGGAGAAGCAGGGGTTCCCTTTTTCACCATCTCAGGCTCTGACTTTGTTGAAATGTTTGTGGGGGTAGGTGCCTCCCGGGTCAGGGACTTGTTTGCCCAGGGCAAAAAAAATGCGCCCTGTATCATCTTCATTGATGAGATTGATGCCGTGGGCCGTCAAAGAGGTGCCGGCATGGGCGGCGGTCATGATGAACGGGAACAGACCCTGAACCAGCTGTTGGTGGAAATGGACGGATTTGAGTCCAATGAAGGGGTAATCCTCATGGCAGCCACCAACCGGGCAGATGTGCTGGATCCAGCTCTCCTCAGACCGGGACGGTTTGACCGCCAGGTGGTGGTGGACATGCCGGACATCAAAGGCCGGGAAGGTATCCTGCGGGTACACATGAAAAAGACACCCCTGGGTGCCGATGTGGATCCCACCGTTCTGGCAAAGGGAACCCCGGGATTTTCCGGTGCGGACCTTGAAAACCTTGTCAACGAGGCTGCCCTTCTGGCGGCCAAGCGGAACCATGAAAAACTGAGCATGATGGATTTTGAAGATTCCAAGGACAAGGTATACATGGGCCTTGAAAGAAAATCCAAGGTCATCAAGGAAGAAGAAAGAAAGACAACAGCCTACCACGAAGGCGGCCATGCCCTGGTGGCAAGGTTTTTGCCCAATACCGATACGGTCAACAAGATCACCATCATCCCCAGGGGACGAGCCGCAGGGGTCACCTGGTTTTTGCCCGAAGAAGGGGATTTTAAATACAAGGATCAACTGGAGAACGAACTGGCCATTGCCTTTGGCGGACGTGTGGCAGAAGAGCTCATCTTCAAACGAATCAGTACCGGGGCCTCCAATGACATTAAACAGGCCACGAAACTTGCCAACCGCATGGTGAGAAGCTTTGGCATGAGCGATGGCCTGGCCCCCCTTTCCTATGAAGACCATGATGACAATATTTTCATCGGCAGGGAAATGACCCAGGCAAAAAGTTATTCCGAGGCAACGGCCCAGAGAATTGATTCGGAAATTGCCATTCTCATTGACCGGGCCTACCAGAAAGCCAAAAAAGTCTTGGAAGGAAACCTTGATCTCCTCCATGCCCTCACCAGCCTGCTCATTGAACGAGAGACGGTGATGGGATCGGAACTGGATGATCTCATTGCCGAAATGAGACCTGATTTTGATTTTTTCGGTCGAAAAAACATCAAACTCCAGCCCAAGGTTGCGGCGGAAGATGCCGGTAAAAAAACGCCAAATGATTCCGATGATTCACAGGTCGAGGAAACCCAGGTCGTAGATGAGACCATTGAAGACACACCGGAAGATTCCAATTCTGATGGAGAAAAAACAGATCCGGAAGATCCAAAAGATCAAGACAAAGAAAAGGAATAGGGAAAAAACCATGTTGGATTTTACCCTCGAATTTGATAGGTTTCGCCTGGAACTTGGACCTTGCGCCTGTATCATGGGCATTTTAAATGCCACCCCGGATTCCTTTTCCGATGGGGGACAATATAATACCCTTGAAACGGCGCTGGCCCAGGGACGAAACCTGGCAAAGGCCGGTGCCCATATTCTGGACATCGGGGGCGAATCCTCCCGTCCCTTTGCCCAGACGGTTTCCGAGCAGGAAGAACTGGACCGGGTTATCCCGGTGATTGAGACCCTTGCCAGGGAAATTGATATCCCCATTTCCATTGACACGGTGAAATCAAGGGTGGCAAAAGAGGCCATCAATGCCGGGGCCACCATTATCAATGACATATCCGCATTTGAAAAAGACCCTGCCATGGCAGACCTTGCGGCGGAAAAAAAGGTTCCCTGCGTGCTCATGCACATGAAGGGGACGCCTGAAACCATGCAGGTCGATCCGAACTACGAAGATCTCATGGCGGAGATCACGACCTACCTGGATTCAAGAGCCCAGTTTGCCAGGGGGCGAGGGATTGCCAGGGATAAAATTATTCTGGACCCGGGCATTGGATTTGGGAAGACCATTGAGCACAACCTTATGATCCTCAAACATTTGAACAAAATTTGCGACCTGGGATACCCTGTTTTAATAGGGCCATCCCGGAAATCATTCATCCAGGCAGTTTTAAACAAACAAGAAACGACTCCCGTTGGTCCGGATAATATCAAGACAGAATACGGAACCCTGGCTGCGGTTGCCGCCTCTATCTTAAAAGGCGCCCATATTGTCAGGGTCCATGATGTTGAAAAAATCATCTCTTTTACCCGCATTATTGATGCCATCCGGCATGCCTGATTTAAAACAGCGCTTCCCCAGGGGGTATCGCCTTTTTCTGGCGGTATTCCTGACAATGTCCCTGTTGTCGCTAAATTTTGGATGCACCGTCGAACCGATTGAAACCGACCTTCTTTTGCCGGTTGATTTTTCCAACATCCCAGACGGCATGGTATTGGCCTACCACCCCACAGTGAAAATTCAAATTCGAATCCAGGCAGATCCCCGCCTCATTGAAGTGATGAACATGCAAACCATCCTATACCCTGCAGACCTGTATACAGACCTTGAATTTGACCCGGCAGGAGACTCAAACTCCATCGAGCCCGGCGACTATATGCTGCCCATAGACAAAACCCGGATCCCCATGGACCCCGGCATTAAAATCCTGAACATCAACCCCTCTTTCCTCAATGTCCGCCTGGAAAAGAAAATTACCAAGAGATTTAAAATCACCGTGCCCTATATCGGGGTACCGGCCCAGGGCTATATCGCATTGGAACCTTTCTGTGAACCCGCCTTTGTGGACCTTACCGGGGCCCAATCTCTTATCAATGGCATTGATCAGCTAAAAACCAAACCCATTGATCTGAACGGCGCCGGGGAAAAATTTAAAAAAAACCTGCCCTTGGATCTTGAAAATCCCCAGCTCTATTCTTCCAGCCACGCCATGTTCACCGTGACCGTCCCCATCCAGGAACAGATGGTGACAAAAACCCTGCCTGACATCCCCATCCGGATTTTAAATGCCACTTCGAAGGTAAATATTGAACCCGCTTTGATCACCTTGGAAATAAAAGGCCCCTTTCAAACACTGGGCAACAAAACAATTGTGGATCAAATCTATGCCTTTATGGATGTCAAAAATCTTAAGACCGGTGTATATGCCCGGCATGCCTATATAAATGTACCCGTGGATCTGATTATGACAGGGGCCACCCCCCAGGTTTTTACCGTTAAGATTGAGTAAAGGAGAACAAGAATGCTATTGGTCATTGATGTGGGGAATACCAACACGGTTATCGGTGTATATGACAAGGATATTCTCAAGGAAAACTGGCGGATTCGAACGGTCCGGGACAATACGGCAGATGAATTTAATGTGCTGGCCAATGCCCTGTTTTCAGACAGGGGAATTGACCTGAACAGCATTACGAAAACCGTTATTTCCTCTGTGGTACCGTCCTCGGTCCGTATTTTGAATGATTTTTGTGAGCGGTATCTCAAATTAATCCCCCTGTGGATCAACCCGGCATCGGTAAAAACACTGATGCCCATCCTGTACAAAAATCCCAATGAAGTGGGGGCGGACCGAATCGTAAATGCCGTGGCTGCCTATGATAAATACAAATCCGCACTGATCATCATTGATTTTGGCACGGCCACCACCTTTGACGCCATCTCTGAGCAAGGAGAATACCTGGGCGGCGCCATCGCCCCGGGGGTGATGATCTCATCTGAAGCCCTCTTTCAACGGGCATCCCGCCTTCCCCGGGTGGAAATTTTCAAGGCCCCGGAACGGGTGATCGGGGATGACACCATTGAAAGCATCAAATCCGGCATCATTTACGGAAATGCCGCCATGGTAGACGGCATGGTGGCACGGATGAAAAAGGAAATGAACGCCGAGCCCACCATTATTGCCACCGGCGGCCTGGCTCCCCTTATTGCCGGCGTTTCCCTGACCATTGAAACCGTGGATCAATCCCTTACCCTGGACGGGTTGCGGATCATCAGCCGGGAAATTTAACGTTTCCCATGAAACCCATATGGATCCGGGTACTCTTCCTGTTTTGCCTTTTTTTTACCCAGCGAGCATGGGCCCTGGCCCCGGAAGAAGTCCTGGTCATTGCCAATTTCAATGCCGCAAAAAGCCGGGGGCTTGCCAAGTACTACATGGCACAGCGCAAAATCCCCCTTCAAAACCTGGTCCTGATCTGGATGACGGACAAGGAAACCTGCACCCGGTTTGAATACGAGGCCAAGGCCATCCCCCCCATCCGCAGGTTTCTTCTGGCAAATCCCCAAATCCGGGCCATGGTAACGATGTTTGGTGTCCCCTTAAAAATTCGTGGGCCAGAAAATTTACCGGAAGAGACACAGCAGATGGCCCGGCTCAACAACCAAAAAAAAGCCATTGAGACGCAATTGAACACCACCACATCCCTTGACCCACTAAAACGTCAAGAACTTCAAGGCTCACTTGCCCGGGCAAAATCAAAAATCAGCCGGTTCAAAATAAGCCTTGATAAGAATGCCTCCTTTGACTCGGAACTGAGTCTTGTCAAACAGGAAAATTATGAGCTCAATTCCTGGCAGCCCAATCCCTTTTACCTGGGGTTTAAGGACCAATCCCCAAAAATCCCCAAATCCAATGTCATGATGACCAGTCGCCTGGATGCTGCTTCGGCAAAAATTGTCAGACGGATCATCGATGACAGTATTGAGGCGGAAAGAGACGGAATTTCCGGCACTGCCTATTTTGATGCCCGGTGGAAAGACCCCGGGGAAAAAAATCTCGCCGGCTATGCTTTCTACGACCGGTCCATCCATAAGGCCGCCCAATTCCATTCTCAAAAAAAAATCTTACCGGTGGTCCTCAATGATACCCAGGACCTTTTCCAGCCGGGAGACTGCCCCAATACGGCATTGTACTGCGGCTGGTACAGCCTGGCCAAATATATAGATGCCTTTCAATGGGCCAAGGGATCGGTGGGATACCATATAGCCAGCAGCGAAGCTGCCACATTAAAGGGAAAAAATAGCCAGGTCTGGTGCAAACGAATGCTGGACAAGGGCATTGCCGCCACCATCGGCCCCACGGGGGAACCCTATGTCCAGGCATTTCCTGTGCCGGAAATATTTTTCAATTTTCTCACCGAAGGCTATCTGACCCTGGCAGAGTCCTATATGGTCAGCCTGCCCTTTCTCTCCTGGAAAATGGTACTCATCGGAGACCCTTTGTACCGAATGAATATTAAGATGAATTAACCGCCGCTGTCGCCGTCCTCAAGAACTGGAACTATCCAGCCACAGCTGAATCCGTAGAGGAGACTGAAGTTACAGTCTGGAATAAACCGGCAATATTGCCGACTATTCAAGGACCACCTTATACACAGTAAACCGTACACTTAGGACCGCAAATGAAATAAGCTGAGCAGAAATAGCGCAGGATTTTGGCCCATATACAAGGCGCATTAAAGGTTGCATACGCTACGTATTCGGCCTTTGATACAACGAAGTAGAAGGGTCAAAAGACAAGCAATTTCGTTCAAGTTATAAGTTTTGCGGTCCTTAATGCCTGGGGAAAAAAGGGATGGATCAAATCTGGCCGTGAGCAAATCGTCATCACCACCCCCCATGCCCTGGTCCAATTTGCTGAAAACGGCTGAACCATCCCCTGCTTGACCTTCATGCGAAGGCTAAGGTTCTTCAATTTGTTTCTCTCATATTAAAAATATGTTCCTGTTTGCGCCAGCGCAAAGACACAGAAAAGAATAGCGTCTATTCTTGTTTCAAAAAACACCAAAAAACCGGATTTGGATTGCGGTGAAGGCATGTTTTCCCGGCCGCAAAACAGGTACTAAAAAGGAAAATAATTTTGAATCCAACTGTTTTTCAAGACATAACCATCAAGGTGCTTTTAGACCGGTATCCATACCTTCTTAAATTATTCATGGACCTTGGTTTGTTGTGCCCTGGCTGCCCGGCAGAAGCTTTCCATACCCTGGAAGATGTTACAAGGGAGTATGGATATGATCTGGAAATATTGATCCGGCATGTCCAAAAAACAATTAAAAACCATGATCAAAAAAATATTCCGAAAAAATCATCCTATTGAATAACAACAAAAAGGAGGTTCGACATGAAGACAAGATTTTGTTCAGCTGTGATTTTTTTGGTTCCCATATTGCCAGTGCCGATCTTTTCGTTATTGATGAAGGGCGTGTTTATGAAGCGGCCAAGCGCTATTTTGCTGAAATCATGATGCCCTTTAGAAGCGCAATCAAAAAGAACCTGGACAAACTTGCACCTTATGAAATAGATATAATCGCGCCAGGCCATGGGCAATTGTTTCCACGCCCAAAATTTATCCTTGATGCCTATAGAGACTGGACTATGGGAACACCTCAAATCTCAAGGTAGAGGTCCTTAATCCTGTCCTATGTAAAGGCATGCCCACGGACACTGTATTTCAATCCTTGGATGATCTGGCGGCTGTGATTGCACAAAAGCACAAAGAGAACGGTTATAAATAACGACCACAGGCGGCCTGGGTATTCGGCCCAGACTCGCCCACAACAAATATGGAAACTGTTGACCCCGGTTTATCCGGAAGTTTCATATAAAAGCTAAAAAAGGAAAAGAATCATGTTTTGTTTTCAATGTCAAGAAACTGCTAAGAACACCGGCTGTACCATAAAAGGAGTTTGTGGAAAGCCGGAGGAAACTGCTAACCTTCAGGATTTGTTGATTTTCGTACTCAGAGGAATTTCTGTCTATGGTGAAAAGCTCAAACAACTGGAAATGCCGGACCGGTCAAATGATGATTTTGTGGCCCAGTGCCTGTTTGCCACAATAACCAACGCAAATTGGGATGATGCCCGTTTTACCGCCATGGTCACCGACGGCCTCCAGCGACGGGACCAGATTCGGGCCCGGTTCCTGGCGGCTTACAAGAAAAAAAACAATAAGGATTTTGACCAGGCCCTGCCCGAAGCTGCCACCTGGGCAGGCGATCCGTCTAATTTTGCAGAAAAAGCAAAATCCGTGGGTATTCTGGCCACGGAAAATGAGGATGTGCGCTCCTTGCGAGAGTTGTTGATCATCGGGCTAAAAGGGATCGCAGCCTATGCGGACCACGCCGCTATTCTGGGATTTCAAAAAGATGACATCAATGACTTCATCATGGAAGCACTGGCTTCAACCACAAAGGATTTGAGTGTTGATGAGATAATCGCTCTGGTCATGAAAGCCGGAGAGACAGGGGTCAATACCATGGCCCTGCTGGATGAAGCCAACACAACGGCCTACGGAAACCCGGAAATCACCGAAGTGAACATCGGTGTGGGCAAAAACCCGGGGATTTTGATCACCGGCCATGATTTAAAGGACATGGAAGAACTGCTCAAACAGACCGAAGGTACTGGCATCGATGTCTATACCCATGGCGAAATGCTACCGGCCAACAGCTACCCTGCTTTTAAAAAATATGATCATTTTGTTGGTAACTATGGCGGCTCCTGGTGGCACCAGAACACTGAGTTTGAATCGTTTAACGGTCCCATTCTACTGACCACCAACTGCCTGGTACCCTTGAAGAAAAGCAATACCTATCTTGACCGGCTCTTTACAACCGGTGTGGTGGGGTATGAAAATGCTGTGCACATCTCCGACCGGATCAAAGGGGGCGCCAAGGATTTTTCAGCCCTCATCGAAAAAGCCAAAACCTGCCCTCCACCAATCGAAATAGAGACGGGTAACATTGTTGGTGGGTTTGCCCACAACCAGGTCCTGGCTCTTGCCGATAAGGTGGTGGATGCCGTTAAATCAGGCGCCATTAAACGGTTCGTGGTTATGGCCGGATGCGACGGCCGCCAGAAGGGCCGCAATTATTATACACAAGTGGCTGAAAATTTACCCAAAGATACTATTATTCTCACAGCCGGATGCGCCAAGTACCGGTATAACAAGCTTGCGCTGGGTGATATCGGCGGTATTCCCCGTGTACTGGATGCCGGCCAGTGTAACGACTCGTACTCTCTGGCCGTCATCGCCTTGAAACTCAAAGAAGTCTTTGGTTTTGAAGACATTAACGACCTGCCGATTTCATATGACATTGCCTGGTATGAACAAAAAGCGGTAACCGTGCTTTTGAGCCTGCTGTTTCTGGGCGTAAAGGGCATCCGCCTGGGGCCAACCCTGCCGGCCTTCCTGTCTCCCAACGTGGTGAAGGTGTTAGTCGAAAAATTTGACATCAAACCCATTGGTAGTGTTGAGGAAGATATCGCCGCCATGATGGCTGGTAAATAGACACAAAAAGACTGAAAGACCGGCATTGTTTTCAACAATTTTTGTCAAAAGGCAGTGCCGGTCTTTTTGTCATTGATTCATTTTGATATGAAAAATAGATTTATTACCATGAAAAAAATCAAAAAAAAACTGTTCAAGGGGATCTTGACCGTCCTGCCCGTTGCCATGGCTGTTCTGGCGGTGGGGTATCTGATGGCACATAGGCCCGGCCCTTCAAAAGAGGCGGAAAAAGAATCCATCACTTCCCTGCGGATCATCAGGGTCCCTTCAGTGAAGCTGGTTCCCAATGCCATTGGTTTCGGCGTTGCCCAGCCCGGAAAAGTATGGAAGGCAATTGCCCAGGTACAAGGAACGGTTTTATCCATACACCCGCGCCTGAAATCAGGAGAAATGATCCAGAAAGAAACCGTATTGATTCAGATTGATCCCAGGGAATACCATCTGGCAATCGCTCGTCTGGAAGCCGGTATCGAAGAGACCCACGCCAAACTCCAGGAGCTTGCCGGAACCAAAGGAAATACCGAAAAACTAATAAAGATAGAGGAAGCATCCCTGGCGCTGGCCAAAAAATCTTTTGAACGGACCCGCCATTTATTAAAACAAAATGCCGCCTCCCGGGACATGGTGGACAGGGAGCAAAGAACCCTGCTTCAACAACAGCAGGCGGTTCAGTTGTTAAAAAACAGTTTGGCCCTGATCCCGTCAAAGCAAAAGGCTTTAACATCGGGTTTAGCCGTACAGCAGTCCAATCTCGAACAGGCCGGGATTGATCTTACCAAAACTACCATTAAAGCGCCCATGAACTGCCGGCTCGGTGATGTGAACATGGATTCCGGACAGTTTGTGCGCTCAGGCCAATTGCTTTTCAAGGCCCATGCCACACAGGTCACCGAAATTGAAGCCCGATTTTCAATGGATACCTTTCGAAATCTCCTGGATGAAGAAAAAAGCAGACTGCTACAGCCGGGTGTGAATCCGGACACCTTTAAAAATCTGTTCCAGAATATGTCTGTCCTGGTCAGTCTCCAGAGCGGTGACTGGTCCGCACAATGGAATGCAAGGATAGACAGATGGCGGGAAACCCTGGACCATAAGACCCGGGAAATCAGGGTGGTGGTTGCAATTGATCACCCCTACGAACGAGCAGTACCCGGCATCCGTCCCCCCATAACCCAGGGCATGTTCTGCCGTGTGGAACTTAAAGGACCGGTCCGCCAGGGACGCCTGGTGATTCCCAGATCCGCGGTCCGCAACACCCATGTCTTTATCGTGGACCCGGAAAATCGACTTCAAAAAAAACAGATCCGGGTGGATTTTATCCAGTCTGAATTTGTCGTGGTCAAGTCAGGTCTCGTTGAAGGGGAGCGTCTTGTGGTCTCTGATCCGGCCCCGGCTATCATGGGCATGAAAGTCTCTCCGGTGAACGATGAGCCTCTGGAACAGCACTTAAGAGACATAAGCCAGGCAAAAGGAACAGAAAAATGATTCGCTTTTTTGCCCGGCACCCTACGGCGGCCAATCTCCTTATGGTGGCATTTCTTGTTGCAGGCGCCCTGTCCATCTCCCATATACTGAGGGAAACCCAACCCGATTTTGCCCCCAGCGAAGTTGAGATCCGCATCCTCTATCCCGGGGCCACAGCCCAGGAAGTTGAGGAAGTGATCGGCCGAAGGATTGAGGACGCCATTGACGGCATCAGTTTTGTGGAAGAAATAAGGCTGGATGCCCGGGAAGGGAAGGCATCAATTGTCGTCGAAATGGCTGAAGACGGGGATATTCAGACTTTTTTACGGGAAATTGAAACCGGAATTGATGCCATTGATGATTTCCCCGCCCAGGTGGAGAATCCCGTCATAACACAATTGGGCCAGACCGATCCGGTCCTGTCATTGCTGGTCACAGGCCCCATGGCCGTAACCGATCTCAAGGCCTATGCTGAAGATTTGAAGGACCGGTTAAAGGAAACCGGTATCTCCCTGGTCAAAATAGAGGGCTTTTCCGATCACCAGCTTCGGGTATCTCTGGATGATGGAGCCCTGCGCCGCCTCGGCCTTAGTGCCACCCAGGTAGCCGGGCGCATTGCCGCCCAGAGCAGGGATATTCCCCTGGGCATCATGGAAACCCGTGAACAAGATATCCTCCTTCGCTTTGTAGATCAACGCCGCACCCCACAGGCCCTTGAAAACCTGGTCATTCTTGCCACGGAAAACGGCGGGGCTGTGCGTCTGGGAGACATTGCCGACATCCAGGATCTTTTTGAACATGATGAAGATAAAATCATGACCCATGACAGGCAAAGCGCTCTTTTGAGGATTGAAAAATCAAAAACCCAGGATGCAATCCGGGTGGCTCAGAAGGTAAAATCATTTGTGGAAAGTGAGCGCCAACGTCACCCCCAGATGGAACTGACGATTACCCAGGATGAAACCAATATTCTCAAAGATCGGCTTAATATGCTCATCATCAATGGGTTCCAGGGGTTGCTGCTGGTATTTGCAACCATGTGGCTCTTCTTTAATATCCGGATCTCTTTCTGGGTGGCCATGGGTCTGCCCGTCTCTTTTCTGGGGGCGTGTATACTGATTCCCTTTGCGGGCTTGAGCATCAACATGTTCACCATGGTGGGAATGCTCATGGCCTTAGGATTGCTCATGGATGACGCCATTGTCATTGCCGAGAATATCATGGTCCATCGGCAGAACGGAAAATCACCAATAGACGCGGCAGTAAACGGAACCCGGGAGGTGGCTGCCGGCGTCGTATCCTCTTTTATCACCACCATTTGTATCCTGGGACCTCTGGCCTTTATTGAGGGACAGATCGGAAAAGTTCTCAAGGTGGTTCCCATCATGCTGATCCTGGTTCTGGTCGTGAGCCTGATCGAAGCCTTCTTGATTCTTCCTGCCCATCTCCACCATGCCCTTGAGCGGTCTGACCCCAACAAAAAACATTTTTTCCGGGAACGCTTTGAACACTTTTTTGCCTGGCTGCGGGATCGCCTCCTGGGCAGGATCATTGAGCGTTTATTAAAATGGAGATACCCGTTTCTGGCGTGCATCATGGGCCTGTTTATTCTTTCCATTGGAATGCTGGCATCCGGAAAAATAAAGTTCCAGGGATTTCCGGACATGGAAGGGGACGTAATTGTGGCCCGGCTATTGATGCCCCAGGGCACACCCCTGTCCAGGACACAGGCGGTGATCGACAAAATCTTGGCGGCCCTGGAACGGACCAACCGGAAATTTTCGGCAATTCAGCCGGAGAATCAGGACCTGGTCCGAAACGCCTATGTCCAGTACAACCGGAATACCGAAAGTTTTGAAAACGGCCCCCATGTGGCCACCATCACGGTTGATCTGCTCACTGCGGAGAAGCGATCGGGCAGTCTTGACGCGTATCTGACTGCCTGGCGAAGGGAAATCGGCACGCCACCCGATGTCTTGAGCCTGACCCTGAGCAAGCCGGGATTTGGCCCGGGAGGCCGCCCCATTGAACTGCGGCTGAGAGGCAAAGATCTGGATAAAATGAAACAGGCTGTGACCGATCTTAAAGCCTGGTTTGGCCAGTTTGAAGGCGTGGTCAACCTGGCCGATGACCTCAGGCCCGGCAAACCTGAATTGCGGATGCGGATACGTCAAGAGTCATACGGTATGGGTATTGATGGAGCTGAGGCAGGCCGACAGTTACAAGCCGCCTTCCAGGGGCTTACGGCCGATGAAATTCAGGTGGGGCCCGAGTCCTATGAGATCCAGGTGCGCCTGGCCGGAATGGACCGAAACAGCCTCCAGGACATTGAAAACTTTAATTTTGTTCTTCCCAATGGTCAGCAGGTTCCCCTGAGGGCGGTAGTGGAATGGAAACTGGAAAAGGGATGGGCAAGGATCGCCCGCTTTAACGGCATGCGGGCCGTGACCCTGCGCGGGGATGTGGATACGCGCAGGATCAACACCAATGAGCTCATGACCCTTTTTCATAAAACCTATCTCAATGAGTTTAGTAAAACCTATCCAGATTTAAAACTGACCATTGCCGGTTCACTCAAGGAAACCAATACCACTCGCATGTCCATGCTGGGGTCAATGGGGATGGGTCTTATCGGGATTTTTTTCCTGCTGAGTTTTCAGTTCAGAACCTACACAGAACCCCTTATTGTGATGATGGCCATTCCTTTTTCCCTCATCGGCGTCATCTGGGGGCACGGGCTGATGGGGGTTCCCATGAGCATGCCCAGCCTGCTGGGGTTTATTGCACTTGGGGGTGTGGTGGTCAATGATTCCATCCTCCTTGTCATTTTCCTGAAAAAGGCCAGAAAAGAGGGCATGCCCATTCACACAGCCGCTTCCCGGGCAAGCCGGGAAAGATTCCGGGCGATCCTTTTGACCTCATCCACCACCATTGCCGGTCTTTTGCCCTTGTTGTTTGAGAAAAGCCTCCAGGCACAAATATTGATTCCCCTTGTGGTCAGCACCACCTTCGGGTTGATGGCCAGCACGGTCATGGTGCTGCTGGTTATTCCCTGCATGTACATGATCATGGGGGATCTTGGCCTTGTAGAAAAAATTGATATTGATCAATGACCTCAATTGCTTTATAAGATATGATTTTTGAAAAAATGGACCCTCATCAAACAATTCAATACGAAGAGTATTTAAATGACAAAACAATATAGCCGGTTCCCTATTAGACCGGGCATCATAACCCCCAGACGTGTGATTCAGCTTATTTTTCTTTTCATCACCCTTTTTATCGGCATTAAATTTTACGCCTTCGTTGCCCAGCTGGAAGCCGGGGCCGTTATCAGCATAGAACGGCCTCCAGGTGTAGAAGCCTTTTTGCCCATCAGTGCCCTGGTCAGTCTAAAATATTTTTTAGTTACCGGTATTTTCAACCAGGTCCACCCCTCAGCCCTGGTTCTTTTTCTCCTCATCTGCGCCACAGCCCTTGTATTCAAAAAAGGGTTCTGCAGCTGGATCTGCCCCCTCGGCCTTTTGTCGGATGTTCTGGCAAAACTCCATGGCCTTGTTTTTAAAAAAAAGGTCCAGGTTCCCCAGTGGATGGACCTGATCCTGAGGGGGATCAAGTATGCTATTATAGGTTTTTTTATCTGGAGCATCTTTATTACGATGCCGGTGGATGACCTGGGCCAGTTTATTCAAAGCCCTTACAACCGGTTTTCAGATATAAAAATGCTAGAATTTTTCACCCATATTTCTTCAACGGCTTTCATTGTCATCCTTGTTTTGACCGGCCTGTCACTGGTCATCCCCCATTTTTGGTGCCGATATCTGTGTCCATATGGTGCACTTTTAAGCCTTTTGGGTGTTTTGAGCATGGGGAAAATAAAACGGAACAGCCAAAACTGCATCAACTGCAAAAAATGTGAAGCCGTCTGTCCGGCAAATATTCAGATCACTCGAAAAATAAAGATCAATTCCCTGGAATGCTCGACCTGCCTCAGGTGCGTTGAGGCATGCCCCCAAAAAAATGCCATCGGCTTTTCCTTGGTGCAGGGTTTTTCAATGAACCCCAAACGAATCGCTTTTGCCCTGATTACCCTGTTTGCAGTGGGGATCATCACCGCAAAACAGACTGGATACTGGCAGAACAACACTTCGATCCAAGCGTACCGCCAGTATCTGACAGGAAACCAGATGCCCCAGACAGTGCCCCGGACAATGCCCAAAGGCATGGATCCTGAAAAAATGAAAAGAATGACTGAGATGATGGAAAAAATGAAGGTATCCGAATAACATTCTGGGCGTAAAAATTAAAACCAGAATTCGGGATACTTTCTTGTTTTACACAGGTTATTCACGCTTAAGGCAACCGCTAACATGATAAAGGCACTGACACCCACCGGTATAAAGGCATAATAGAATCCGAGGGCATGAATTTTCTGGCTTCCGATCACTGCGATTAAAGCGGTGGCTCCCCCTGGGGGATGCAAAGTTTTGGTGGCATGCATGGCGGCAATGGCAGTTGCTACGGCCAGAGGGGAAGCCAGCCAGAGATGCGTTCCGAACATCTTGAAGACAGCAACCCCTATGATTGCTGAAATAATATGACCACCCATAAGATTCCTTGGCTGGGCAAGTGGACTTTTAATGGCCCCGTATATCAAAACCGCAGATGCCCCGAAAGAACCGATGACAAAAACCAAATCTGTATCGTTAAACAGGTTGTAATTCAACCAGGCCACGGGCAAGATGCCGCAAAAAGCCCCGATCCAGGACCAGAGTATTTCTGATAATCCTACTGCAGGGGGGCTTTGACCGCCACCCTTCATTTTGTTGAAAAAAGACATTGATAAATTCCTTGTTTCCTTAGCTTAATGCACGAACCAAATTTGATCGGGCTATGATTCCGGCAAGTTTGAACTCCTGATCAAGAACCGGAACACGGTTGATCCTGTTTGACTCCAGTATATCGGCCACTTCAAGAACAGGGGTTTCAAGTCCAACGCTGATGAGAGGCGATGACATTACGTCTTTAACCAGAAGCCCTTTTAAATCCCGGACAAGACATTGGTTCGGGCTATCCAGACAACTGAGAATGACATGCATAAATGATGTCTGTTCCGTGATATTCATATGTTTTAGAAAATCTTTGTCCGAAATAACCCCGGACACCTGCCCCTGGCGGTCAATTACCGGGAGCCC
Source organism: Desulfoconvexum algidum (assembly GCF_055382125.1). Lineage (NCBI taxonomy): Bacteria > Pseudomonadati > Thermodesulfobacteriota > Desulfobacteria > Desulfobacterales > Desulfobacteraceae > Desulfoconvexum > Desulfoconvexum algidum. The sequence continues at coordinate 6,082,562 of NZ_AP042394.1, forward strand.
GGAAATATCAAAGTTTGCCATTAACTGTGCTGCATCTGCCAAGGGTTTATTTTCATCAATTGTGATGACTGATGCAGTCATGATGTGTTTTGCTCGAATAGCTGATTTCAGGCGGCCCAACGCATGCCGGTATGCTTTATGGTATAATTCCAGGAAATCTTTTGGGGTAATATCCAGATAGCCCGAAATTTCTTTCATCGCTTCAATAATATCTTCATTCGAAATATTTAAATTTGAATATTCCAATTCACTGATTCGCATTAATTCCTCCTATGGATCATTTTTTTTAGTGACCGGAGTGCCGGTCTCAGCTTTTCATATCTCCCTTATTAAATTCATTCTTATAGGAATTGGGTGATCAATTCATTGACTTGAATCAAGATTTTTAAAATAACGGAGAGGATGGGTTGAGGATGCGAAGTATACAGCGGATCTGAATGGCAATGCGCCTCATGGACAGGGTATCAAGCGCACTCACCTGGAAGCAGGACAGAAGGCCCAATGAGAATCAAGCGAAGAGCCTCAGACCAAAGCAACCCTGGGTCACAACAATTTATTCAGATTATTGGCAAACTGCTGTCGATCCTTTTGATTCATAGGAGGGGGGCCCTGGGTTTCTATTCCCGTTGCCCTGAAGGACTCCATCAAGTCCCTGACGTATAAGCGGGAGGTAATATTCTCCTTTGAGTAAAGCTCTCCTCTGGGGTTAAGTGCCAATCCCCCTTTGTCAATGACCTCTGCTGCCAAGGGGATATCCGCCGTGATCACCAAATCACCCGGTTTTAGGCGTTTTACGATTTCATTATCCGCCACATCAAACCCAGCCCCCACCCGGAGAAATCGGATAAAGGCAGAGGTTGGGATTCTAAGGGACTGGTTGGCCACAAGGGTTACCATGGTATGGGTTCGGTCGGCAGCCCGATACAAAATCTCTTTAATCACAACGGGACAGGCATCCGCATCCACCCATATATCCATTCCGCTCCCCTTCATTTTATCCATATTTTATTAACAACACCCTTTTTTCGGATATAACAGGACAAAAATCAAGGGGTTTTCTTGTTTAAATGGTAACACCGGAACCCGGTGAAAATCGCTTGTATTAAATTACAATCTATTTTATATATTTTTGTTTTTTTAATGGGTGTTTAAAAAACACAGACACATGGATTGTAAAAATGACGAGCATTATAAATAAACCGGATCAAATTCTCTACGCGGAAAATGAAACCCCGCCACTGGGCATCACCATTCTTTTGGCAGTAACCCATGTGGCACTGATCTTTGATGCTGTTGTTTTTATTCCCAATGTTTTGGGAAAAATTACCGGTGCCACTCCTGAGCAAATACGTTTCTCCTGTTTTGTCACCATTCTGGTCAGTGCATTGTGCACCTTGATCCAGGTGGTTAAATTCAAACACCTGGGCACAGGCTTTATACTGTTCATGGGGTCTTACAGTGCTTTTCTTTCCTGCTCAATTGATGCCGCAAAAATGGGGGGACTTGCCCTGGTAGCCACCATGACGGTTCTATCCGTGCCAGTTGTTTTTTTGTTCGCCTATTTTTTTCGGTTTTTCAGGCATATTGTAACCCCGGCCGTGGGGGGGATTGTGATTATCCTGGTTGCCGTTAATCTTATTCCCATCGGGCTGGAACTCTGGCACGGCGGAAATGCCCAGAGTACAGGCTTTGGTTCGCCGGCAAACTATATGGTGGGGACAATTACCATGGGAACCCTCCTGGCACTGATGATTTTCGGGAACCGTAACATTCGTTTGTGGACACCATTAATCGGCTTGGGTGCCGGATATCTGTCTGCCAGTTTTTTCGGTCTGCTGGACCTGCATCATTTTCATGCCTCCCCTTTGTTTGGTTTTCCAACTATTGCCTGGCCCGGTCTGGTCATGGATTTTCAATTGTCATATCTCCCCCTGCTCGCGGCATTTTTGATGGCGACCCTGGCGGGCAGTATCGAAGGAACCGGAAATATCATGCTGGTTCAAACCGTATCCCGGCGGGATAAAAAAATTTCCTATGACCGAATTCAATCCGGGCTTTATTGCGACGGTTTGGGTAAGCTTCTCTCCGGTCTTGGGGGGGGAGCCCCTATTTCCACCTATTGTGACAATATTCCTCTCATTGAAATGACAGGGGTGGCATCAAGGGCCGTGGGTATCTGCGGGGCTGTTTTATTGGGACTTCTGGCCTTTATTCCCAAGGCAGGCGCCATCATTCTGGATATGCCCCCCCCCGTCATCGGGGGAATGCTCATAGCCATTGCCGCCATGCTTTTTTATTCAGGTATTGGCCTGGTCATAGAATCCGGGCTTAATAATCAAACAGGGCTCATGATGGGTGTTTCCATTACCGTGGGAATGATTGCCGAAGCTGAGATTTTTTTCCCGGACCTGATGCCGAGTTCTCTTTCTCCTCTGTTGCAAAACGGAGTGGCCATGGGCGGGTTTACCGCCTTTGTTTTAAGTGCCCTTATTCGTCTGGCCCCCAGGCAAAAAGCATCATTTTCAATTGACGCCGTTCCAAAAGCCCTCCCGGAACTGGTTCTGGCCCTGGGTGAAGTCGTTGCTCAGCTAAAGCTGTCTGAATCGGAAATCAAGCGAATGGAGCTGGCCTGTGAAGAGACATTTATGCACCTGATTTCGGAAATCAAGGAAAAGGATAATACCGTACTCTTCAAAATCTCCAGGGTTGAACAGGGACTGTTTACCGAGGCGATCATTGGACAATGTGTCTCTGATATTGTTAACCTTACCCCACCGAGCAATTTGATGACGGCCAGTGATGAATCAATTCAAAATCTTGGGATGTTTTTGCTTTCAAAAATTGTCCGGGACATACGTCATATCCAACTTTCAGGCGTCACCTATATTTCATTTATCGCCTAGGATTCAATGATCTGGCACAAAAACAAGCAACCACCCGGCAATCAAGCCCCATAACCATACGGATATCAGCCATGGAATCTCAAACCAGCAGCTCAGGAAATGACCCGCTTAAATTTGATGTTGAAGAATCTCCCCCATGGGGCTTATCAAGCCTTTTGGCTCTTCAGACCGTTCTGCTCTCTGTAGCTGGAATTATTTTAACACCTGCCATTGTCCTGCGGGGTGCAGCCATGCCCGCATCCATGGAAGCCAGTGTTATCTTCTATGCCTTGGTGATCAGCGGTATCACCACCATTCTCCAGGCCAAAAGAGTCTGGCGTTTCGGCTCCGGCTATATTCTCTTAATGGGAACCTCAGGGGCATTTATTGCCGTGGGAATTTCTGCCCTTGAATCCGGCGGAATGTCATTGCTCATGACCTTGATCATTGCCTCATCCCTGGTCCAGTTTATCTTTGTCAATCACCTGGGGCTGCTCAGGCGACTGGTTACCCCCCTTGTGAGGGGGACAACCATAATGCTCATTGCCGTGCAGCACATCTCCCATAGGAAATGAAACATATGAAAAAAATGCTTTTGTGTTTAATAATGGTTTGCCAATTTGCAACCCTTTACGCCGCAGATGAAATAATTATTGACAGCCAAATGAGTTTTAAAGAAGCTATTTTGGGAACAGGCGCTTCGGAGAAAATAATTGAAGATTTGACGATTATCGATGTAGCATACTATTCTTTTGATGGAAAAATTCATCGTGGCCAACTTGTTTTGCATAGGGATAAAGTTGGAGATATCAAAGAATCTTTCAGGATAATGCAGCAAGAAAAATTTTTAATCGCCAAATGTATTCCCATTGTTAAATATGGCTGGAGCGATAACGCATCAATGGCCGATAACAATACGTCCATGTTTAATTATCGAAAAATCGCGGGAAAGAAAACCCTTTCAAATCACTCATATGGGGTGGCAATAGATATTAATCCATTTCAGAATCCAGCAGTTTACAAATCGGGAAAAACCAGCCCGGAAGGTGCTGTGTATAACCCCCAATCGCCTGGAACCCTGACAAAGGAATCCAAAGTAACCGTCTACCTGAAAAAAAAAGGGTGGTCTTGGGGGGGGGGGGATTGGAACCGTTTAAAAGATTGGCAGCATTTTGATAACCCCTGACAATGGGAATCATTGATTCCAAATCTGTGTTCTGAATTCCTTTTTTAAATCTGGCTTCGCTCCAGAAACCCCGGTCTAATGAAACTAAGAATCGGTCCAGCCCTGGGTTTTTATTCCCGTTGCCCGGAAGGTAATCACTTAAATTTCAGTTGTTTGATTCTTTACTCTATTTTGCTTGACAAAAGCATCTTCCCATCCTAAATAGCTTAGGTCCTATTGAGTTTTATCGGAAAAGTATGACTGGAATGCCGAGTGAATCGGTTTCTTTCGGACAAAAAGGCAATACAAGATGGAATCCAAAAGAAAACTATCCCACCGTATCCTCGTGATTGACGATAACACTTCAATTCATGAAGATTTTTCCAAAATACTGGAGAAACCCCAAAATTTGGGTGATGAGCTGCAGGACATGGAAGCTCAACTCTTTGGATCAGAGACCAAGACCGTCTTACCTGCTGTATTTGAAATGGATTGTACTTCCCAGGGCAAAGAAGGGCTTAGGCTTGTTCAGCAGGCTGTGCTTGAGGGTCGGCCGTACTCCCTGGCATTTGTAGATTTTCGGATGCCACCGGGTTGGGATGGTGTTACAACCATCCAACATCTATGGCAGGAAAGCCCGGAGTTGCAGATTGTGCTGTGCACAGCATATGCAGACTATTCCTGGCAGGATATCCGACGGAACCTGGGGGAAACAGATAGCCTGCTTATCCTTAAAAAGCCCTTTGACAATGTGGAGGTGCTTCAACTCGCCCATGCACTGACCCGCAAGTGGGAGTTGAACCGTGAAATCCAGGGAAGGCTCAATCAATTGGCCTATTACGACACCCTGACCGGACTGCCCAACCGCTTGCTGTTCATGGAACAGTTAAAGCAAGTAATAGAAACCGCGCACCGCTGCCAGCGAAAGGCAGCTTTACTCTTTATTGATTTGGATAACTTCAAACGGATTAACGACACCCTGGGTCACAGCATTGGTGACGATCTGCTGAAAATTGCAGCAGATCGGATTATCAAATGCCTTCGGATATCAGATATTGTTTCCAGGTCGCCGACAATCGAAATGGCCGCCAGGTTGGGCGGGGATGAGTTTACGGTGATTCTTCCGGAACTTGATAAGGAGGAATATGCCGCAGTAATTGCAAAGCGCATTAGAGAGACCCTTGCTCAACCCATAACCCTTGATGGCTATAATATCATTGTTACCCCCAGCATCGGCATTGCAATCTTTCCCCAGGACGGAGATACTCTGGAAACCCTGCTTAAAAATGCGGATCTTGCCATGTATTATTCCAAACGCATCGGCCCCAATACATTCACCTACTACCAGGAATCCATGAATGCCAGGGCCTTGAAACGAATGACAATTGAGACCCACCTTCGACAAGCCTTTGACCGGAATGAGTTCTCATTGCACTACCAGCCCAATGTCATAAAGTTAAGATTGTTCAATAAGCTTTTGATTTTATAGGTTTTTATGGTATAATAGTGAATGTTATTGGAGCGTCTAACATCATAAAAATAAGGAGAAAAAATGTCAAAAAAATTAAAAGAAAATACAATAGTTGGCATGGAAGCTGCATTTCAAGACATGTGCCGAGTTGATCAAATTTCTCAAAAAAATTCTATATTCTCAAGATTTTGTTAATCGACACAAAAGATCTCCAAAAGACTTTATACGCCATCGACTACTCACCTTTCAAATGCTTTTTCTTTATTTCATAAACTTGCCGAAAGGATCATATCAAGATGAGTTAGACCATTTTTTTAAGGCTTTGTTCAAATTAGATGTCGCTGTTGCTGTGGTCTCCAAAATGGCATTATGTCTTGCACGTAGGAAGCTTGAATATTCTGCTTTTGTTGAACTCAACCAGCACCTGATCGAATTTTTCTATAAACATTTCAAAATTATCAAGACATGGCACGGATTCAATCTCTTAGGGATAGATGGTACGACTCTCAAATTATTTAAATATAACGATATCAGAGATCATTTCGGAGTGATGAAACCAAATAAAGGCCCCGAGGTTCCTATGGCACGCGTATCTCAAATGTTTGATGTCCTAAATAAATTAACTATTGATGCCATTATCAGCCCCTATCATGTCGGTGAAAGAGAATTATTACACCAACACATGCTTAATTTGATGCCAAACGATTTGTTACTCTTGGATCGGGGATATCCTGCATATTGGATTTTTAATCTGATAATATCGCGTGGTGGAAATTTTTGTGCCAGGATTTCCAAACAATGGAAAATAGTACAAAGCTTTATCGAATCGGGATCAAACGAAACTATTGTAAATCTACATGCTTCGAATCAATCAAAAAAAGAATGCCTGGAGATGGGGCTTGATATATTGCCTTTACGCTTACGTCTCATCCGTGTTGAGCTTGAAACCGGCCAAATTGAAGTTCTTATCACATCACTAACCGATGAAAAAAAATTTCCCCAAGAAATATTCAAAGATTTATACCATCTACGCTGGCCGGTAGAAGTTGATTATTTATTTATGAAGGAACGCATTCAAGTCGGAAACTTCTCAGGGGAATCTTCACTATCGGTTTATCAAGATTTCCATTCGAAGGTCTTCACTAAAAATCTTATTTGGGTTCTTGCTTCACCAGCCCAAGAAGCTCTTAAACAAACAAGGGAAGAGGACAAGCAGGAACAACAATTAAATATGACTCAAGCCATTTCAAAGTCCAAAGATACGCTATTTTTACTTTTCAAAAGACCTGCTGAAAAAATAGCGCAGTTAATTCAACAAATTTATGCGGTTTTCATATATGCGACTGAACCCATCCGGCCAGGACGGAAATTCGAACGAAACCACAAGGTGAACAAGCGCGAGCATTACATGAATTATAAACCTTGCCGTTAAGTTTATGACATTGACTACCAGCCTCAATTTGATCTGATCAGAGGAGAACTCAGCGGCATGGAGGCCCTTTTACGCTGGCACAACTGGGAGCTGGGGAATGTCCCGCCGGATGAGTTCATATCCATTGCCGAAGAAAGTGGACTCATCGTGGCCATTGGTGAGTGGGTGATGCGAACGGCCTGCAGACAATTGGCAGAATGGGTGGATCAGAAATTGCCCCTGAAAAAAATTTCCGTGAATGTTTCCGTAAAACAGTTTATCCATAAAAATTTTTTAGAAATGATCCGACAGGTCCTTGTCGAAACCGGCCTGAATTCGAAAAACCTGGAAATTGAAATCACCGAAAGCCTTTTAATGAAAGACACACAAGAGATATCTAAAATTCTGGATGAACTCAAAAAAATGAATGTCGGTATAGCTGTTGATGATTTCGGCACCGGCTATTCAAGCCTGAGCCGTATCAAGGAAATGCCCATTGACTGCCTGAAAATTGATCGCAGTTTTGTCAACGCCATCAGCGGCAGCATACAAGATCAATCCGTCATCAGTGCCATCATTGCCATGGCTGAAGGCATGAACCTGAGGGTGGTTGCCGAAGGGGTTGAAACAGCGGATCAAGCTGATTTCCTGCGAAGGAAAAAATGTCAGGAAGTTCAAGGGTTTCTTTATAGCAGGCCCCTGTCAACACAGCAGGCTGACATTTTTTTAAAGCAACGGTCAGAAAAAAATGATAATAAATAAAAAGGAGTCCTGTATGCGGGTTTGGAACAAAGTGTCTGTCAATGAAGTGATTGTCTGGGTGGTCATCATGCTGTTTACCACACTTCATCCGATCTATGCCCAAACGAGTCAAAAAAACGATGACGGACTGATCCTGAAAGAGGCCGACCTTGCGGCATGCGTTCAAGAAGCCATGGAAAACAACCGTCGTCGCCCGGCTTCCCGTTATGCCGTAGAAATGGCCGAGGCTCAGCACCGCCAGACCCTGGCCGGTTATTGGCCCCAGATCAATGCCCGGGGCGGTTATTTGCGGATGGATGAATCTCCGAATTTTATTTTTCCCGCTTCAAGCATTACAACCATAGTAGGCAGTATTCCAGTTCCCGAACAGGACGTTAAATTAATGGATGAGGATTCTTATAGGGCTTCCCTTGAAGCCACCTGGCTCCTTTATGACGGCGGCATGCGAAAAGGGTATCGGCAGCAGACAGAGGGTCTTGTCTTGATGATGAAACAGGAATCCAGACGCACTGACCTTGAAATCATGGACAGCGTGAAACGGCTTTATTGGGGGGCAGTGCTGGCAAACACGATTCATCAGATCGGCCGGGATGCCCTGGCCCGCATGGAAACGACCCTGAGCCTCACCGAGACAATGTACAAAGAGGGGAGCGGCAGGGTCAAGAAAACCGACTGGTTGGACAACAAAGTGATGGTCGAGTCTTTGCGTGCCATGATCGCCCTGCTGGAAAAAAACGAGTTGATGGCCCAGGCCGCACTGGCCAATACCATGGGAATGCCATGGTATTCCAGCGTGAAACCAGCAGACAAGGAAATGCTGTTTACACCATTTGTGAACCAGCTGGACAAACTTGTCGGCACTGCCTATCAGTTCAACCCGGATTGGGCCAAAGTCGAGGCCGGCATTCTTGCGGCAGAGGGGGCTGTGCAGTTGGCTGAAAGTGGTCATTATCCCAAGCTGGCGCTGACCGGAGATCTTTTCAAATGGTGGAATGATTATGACGGCGGCATGGCAACGGAACGGAACAAAGAGGGCTGGAATGTGGGTATCGGTGTTGAGATTCCGCTTTTCAGCGGTTTCCTGCACACGAACAAAGTTGCCGAAGCACTGGCCCGGGTAAGCAAAATCAAAGAGGAACAATTCCTTCTCCAGGAGGGTATCGGACTTCAGATCAGGGATATTTTTCTTTCCCTGAATGCTGCTGAAAAATCGTATAAGGCAACTTTGGCAGCCATGAAAACTGCTGCAGAAAACCGTAGTTTGAACACCCGGGCCTATCAGCATGAGTTAGTGGATACCGAGAAGGTCATTCGCGCCCAGTTAATGGATTCCCTCATGTCTGCCCAGCACTACAAGGCGCTCTATGAACACATTGCCCTTCAGTCCCAACTGACACTGGTCGTCGGAACCGAAGTGATGAAAAAACTGGAGAACTAATGTTCAAAAACATTATGGCCCGCCGTACACGGCACTGGAACGGATTGCAACCCTTAAACGGTTTTTACTTTAAGGAGACCCCTTGAAATTTTTTTTAGTTATTCTGGCAGTGTTGTGGATTCCGGCTGGCATAGTTGCACAAACTTCAGAGAACAAAGATGCTGGAGTTTTTCATATCGGTTTGTCTTCAAGCACCTTTGACAACGTTAACCAAAATGATGTTATGGCATCAATCAAGGTATGGATTGAAACCGTCATCAAAGAGCAGAAGCTTAAAGAAAAAGCTGAAGTGGAATTCTTTAGCTCATTTGAATCCTTGTCCAAGGCCTACACGAATAACCGGGTCGATGCCGTTTCAATTTCCACTGAGGATTCCATACGTCTGGGACTGGAGCCGGAGTTTGTATATCTGCCTGCCCGGGAAGAAGGTTTCCTTGTCAACTATGCCATCATCGTGCATCGCAGCACTGTTGACAAGGAACCGGGAAAATTGGTGGATAAAAAGCTGGTGAGTTGCGAGGGATATCAGATGCTTCTGGCTCGATTATGGTTAAAGAGTGTCCTGACAGAACATGTTCCTGGAGCCGACAACAGCCGGCTTGAAAATCTGATCAATGTGGATGGTCCTGCCAAGGCCATTTTGCAAATCTTTTTCCGTCAAGCCGATGCCGCTATCGTTACCACCGGTGCCTTTGAGCTGGCCTGCGAGCTCAATCCCCAATTGCGCAAGGATCTTCTCATTTTGTCTGTTTCGCCGCCTTTTGTCACCTCTTTTTTCATATTCCGGCCGACATGGCAGGGCCCCTCCAGAGAGAGGTTTATATCAGCCATTCTGGCTTTGCAAACCACACCCGGGGGGCAGCAGGTCCTCAATGTATTTGGGAGTTCCCGGATGGAAAAACAGCCCGGGGCCATTTTGGATGGCACCCGACAATTCCTGATAAAAAATCAACATTTGATTCAAAGCGGCCCGTTCAAATGAGCCCGGTTATGAAAGCGTTTATGCAGTTTTTCAAAATTTTCAAATCTTCAAATTACAACAGGAAGCCCAGCAAAAGCATCGCCCAACGAGCAGCCCTGCTGTCCTGGTTCATCACCATGATCACACTGGCTGTTTTTGTTCTGGTCACCATTCCTCAGCAAAAAAAGAATTTTGTTAATAGTCTGAAATCCAAAGCCAACGGCGTGGCTGTATCCTTGCATGAAGTGGCTGCCGGTGCAGCCGTTAATGAAGATTTTGCCAGTGTGGTCAGTGCCGCTCAAACCATGCTGGCCGGCGACCCTGACCTTGATTTTTTAATCATTATGAAAAACACTGGATTGTCCCTGATAATTGAGCAAAGCGGCTGGAGAGCTGATCCTGAAGCCGATGCATACTGGCTGCCCCAGGAGCGGAAACCCGGCAACGGCATCGAGACAGTGCCCCTGTTCAACCGAAGGGTTTTTCACTTTGCCCAACCCTTTGATTACTCCGGCATTCAGTGGGGCTGGATTCATGTGGGGCTTTCCCTGAAGGGCTATGATCAAAGTGTCCAGACCCTTTACAGGAATACCGTTATGCTGGCAGTGGGCTGCCTCCTCTTCAGTTTTCTGATCTCCCTTATCTATGCGGCATGGCTAATCCGGCCCATCCTGAATCTGCGCGGTATTGTAGAAAAACTGGCGGGCGGTGATTTTTCCGTACGGGCAAAGATGAACCGACAAGACGAATTGGGCAATCTTGCGGCATCCTTTAATACCATGGCAGATGCGTTGCAAAAAAGGGACCGGATACTCGAGAGTGTCCGATTTGCTGCCCAGCAGTTCATGAAGAGTTCTCACTGGCAAGGCACCATTGAATCGGTTCTGGCCAAAATCGGACTTTCTGCCGAGGTTGGCCGGGTGGTTATCTTTACAAGCCATAGGGATGATGCCGGCCGCTTAACCGTTGACCAACAGTACGAATGGGCGGCAAAAGGTACGATTTCAAGATCAATACTTCCGGATGTGCAGAAATTTTTTAATGCTGGCAGTGGTTGGGGACATTGGAGTAAACTGCTCAGACAGAACCAGATCATCAGCGGTCCGGTTTCTGATATGAACACGGATATCAGGGCTTTTTTTGAGGACCAGGACATCCTCTCCATTATTGCCATTCCCATTTTTGTAGAAGATACCTGGTGGGGATTCATGGCCCTGGAAGACTTGATTCAGGAGCGAGTCTGGGGTGATGCTGAAAAGGACAGTCTGAGCGCGGGTGCTGATATCCTTGGTGCGACCATTGCCCGCCAGCAAGTTCGGGATGCGCTGCTGGAATCAAAAACGACCCTGGAAAAACGGGTCCTGGAAAGGACCCGGGAGCTTGAATCACAAGTTACGGCCAAGGAACAGGCCCTGAACGAACTGGCTGCAGCCCAGAACTCCCTTGTGGAAATGTCCCGGGCCGCGGGCATGGCTGAAGTGGCCACCGGAGTGCTTCACAATGTGGGCAATGTACTGAACAGCGTCAATGTTTCCTGCAACCTGATCATGAATCAGGTCCGAGAATCCCGTATCGCAAATATCACCAAACTGACAGACCTGATGGCCCAATCGGAAAACAGCCTGGGTCAATTTCTTACGCAGGACCCCAGGGGCCGGCAGATTCCGGCCTACCTGATTTCTCTTGCTCCTGTGCTTAAGGAAGAACAGCATCTTATTTTAAAGGAAACCCAAGCGCTGCACCAACGGATTGACCACATCAAAGAAATTGTGACCATGCAGCAGACCTATGGTCGTGTCTCGGGTTTTCTTGAAACCATCCCACCGGAACAATTAATGGAGGATGCACTCAAACTCAATACCGAGGCATTGTCCCGGCATGAAATCACCGTACATCGTCAATATCAAGAGGTCCCGCAGATTACCGTGGACAAGCACCAGGTTCTTCAGATTTTGCTGAACCTGGTCAACAATGCCAAATACGCATGTGCTGGGGTGGAGAAAGAAAAAATCATCACGTTGAAAATTTTCCCCTCCGGCCTTGATCATTTGAGTCTTCAGGTTTCAGATAACGGAACTGGTATCCTGCCTGAAAATTTGACCCGTATTTTCCAGCATGGGTTTACCACACGCAAGACAGGACACGGGTTTGGCCTGCACAGCGGGGCCATTGCCGCCAAAGGACTCAGTGGCAGTCTGACCGTCCACAGTGACGGTCTCGGCCTTGGCGCAACCTTTACCCTTGAACTACCGTTTCATCCAGGAGAAAACCCATGACATTCAGTGAAAGCCTTCCAGTTAAACGGATACTGATAATCGATGACAATGCTGAAATCCATGAAGATTTTCACAAAATATTGATGAAAGCCAAAGTCTTGGATGACAGCTTTTTAGACATGGAATCCATGCTCTTTGGTTCCGAGAGGGAAACCAGGATAGAGGTCCCGTTTGAAATAGACTCCGCTTTTCAGGGCAGAGAGGGGTTTGATCTGGTCCAAAAAGCCAAATCCGAGAAGAGCCCCTATGCCCTTGCATTTGTGGACGGCCGCATGCCACCGGGCTGGGACGGCATTGAAACCATCCGCCATCTCTGGAAAGAGTGCCCGGAGTTACAGATTGTACTTTGCACGGCATATGCTGACTACTCGTGGAAGGAAATCTGCCGAGCGCTTGGAGAAACCGACAACCTGCTGATCCTGAAAAAACCCTTTGACAATGTGGAGGTGCTCCAGATGGCCCACTCCCTGACCCGAAAATGGGAGTTGGCTCGTGAGGTTCAGTACCGAATTAAAAATCTGGACGACATGGTCAGAAAAAAAACAAAAGAGAACGACCACCTCGGCGCCTTGCTGAAGACTGCTCTTGATCATTCGCCGGCTGGCATCATCATCTCGGAGGCAAAAGATGTTTCCATTCGTTGGGCCAATCCTTCGGCATCCCGCATCCTGGAAAATGCCCATCTGTTTTGCCCAGCCAATCGAAAAACAAAGCATGACCTGGATTGGCAGGCCTTTCAAGCGGATGAAAACCCATATACCCCGGAAGACCTGCCGCTTTTCAGGGCAACTTCAAAAGGCGAGATTATCAGGAATGAGGAGTTCGTCATCCGCAATGCCAGGGGCCAGGAAAAATGGATCTTATCCAATGCTGCCCCGGTCCGTGATTCAGATGGCATCATTTCTGCGGGTATCCTTATTTTTGAGGATATTACCGATCGCAAGCAGGCCGAGAAAGAAAAGGAAAAACTCCAGTTAGAAAAAGTTGAAGCCATTTCCATGGCGGCAGAAACTGAAAAACTGGCTCTGGTAGGTCAGATTGCCGGGAAAATGGCCCATGACTTTAATAATATTCTGGGCGTAATCATGGGCAATTCAGAACTGGCCCTGCGGAAATGCCAGGATATCCAGACAAAAAAAAAGCTGGAGTTAATTTTTAAGCAGACCCTTCGCGGAAAAAATATGACCAGAAATCTTGTGGCCTTTGCCAAAGACCAGGAACCCAAGCAGGAATTCTTTTCAATTGATGAGAAAATGGAGCTCGTTATAACCCTTTTAAAAAAAGATTTGGAAGGAATCCGTGTGATTCGTGAATATACTTCGGGTATTCCTGAACTTCTGGCAGATTCCGGCATGATCGAACATGCTGTTGTCAATCTGCTTCTAAATTCGATCCATGCATTAAGTCTTACCCAAAAGCCGGAAATCATTATCCGAACCGGTCATCAGGAGGATCATCTTGTTATAGAAATTGAAGATAACGGGTGCGGCATCCCGGCTGAATTTCTCAGCAACATTTATGAACCCTCCTTTACCCTTAAAGGCACCAAAGATAAAAGCGGAATGTATAAACCCGGCATTAAGGGGACCGGTTATGGCATGTCTAATGTGAAAAAATATATTGAGCAGCATAACGGCACTATTTCGATTCATTCTGACTTGAAAAAGGGGACAAAGGTGGCGATGGCCTTTTCGATCATTAAAAAAGAGCTAACCGCTGAAGAAATAACAGAAATTAAAGAAGAAACTAAAAAAGAAAAAAATTATTTTGGAAAATATATCCTCCTGGTTGAGGACGAACAGGCCATTTCAGATGTCCAGTATTGCATACTGACCCATGAACCCTTAAATCATAAGGTGGATATTGCCGATAACGGGCAGGATACAATAGACTTGTTGAATACAAATACATATGATTTTATCAGCCTTGATTATAGTCTGCCTGGCGAACTCACGGGCATGGATATCTATCATCATGTCCGGAAAACAAACAAAACGGTTCCCATCCTTTTTATTTCCGGCAACATAAATTTTTTAGAGTCTATTACGGCATTAAGACAAAAAGATCCGTATATCGATCACCTGTCAAAACCCTGTAAAAATATCGACTATGTAACCTGTATAAATAGACTGCTTGGGAATGCGTAAGGGTGGCGATCATTTTGATTCATGGGCGGAACGAAATCACTCGAAAGGTCACCATATCGCCATTGCCCAATTCATCCATCACCGCCAGCTGATAGGTGCCCGGGGCCGGCAATTCCATGGTTGTCAGATTGGTGTGATTCTTTCCATCCAGGGGTCGGCGATTTAAAAACCAGTATAGCCGCCCCTGACCCCCCAGGGTCTCTAAGGGGATCAGGGGCGACCCTTTCTGCCCCGGCGGGTAGGTCAGCAGGCTGTCATTGGAAACAGAAATAATCTGGAGCCGGCTTGCCAGGGGGGCAAGATCTGGACAGCGGTCAGATACCTGTGGAATCAGTCGGTTTCGCCGCCATTTTGCCGGAAGCCAGGGTTCTGCACCCCGGGGCCACAGGGCAATGGATGTTTTTTTTACTCCGCCACACAAAGGACCGGCCCGGTTTCCATCGAGATCCACCCAAAAAGTCTGCACCAGGGATGACAATCCCGGGGATGAATACCCCGGGGGCGAATACCCAGCGGAGGCATGCCCCGGGGATGAATTTCTCGAAGTTACTCCCCAAGAACGGTTTGCTGTCAAGGTGGGAGGAATCTGGTGGTTGAGGATCCATGCCCTGTGGCGCACCATGCAGGCTCCTGGCATCTGCGGGTCCTCTGCCATACCCGACGGCCAGCAGATGGTCTGCTGAACAACCGTGTCGGGCATTTTTTCTCCCCCGGTGCCCGACCCTTTTCCAGGCAAGGGCAAACTTTCCAACACCTGTTCCAGCAGGGGGATGGCTGTTACGGCCCCGTACTGGCCAGGGGAGGGGGAGCCGTCGGGACGCCCCACCCAGACGCCGACGACAAAATCGCCCATGATCCCCAGGGCCCACGCATCCCGGAACCCATAGCTGGTACCGGTTTTCCAGGCCACGGGCAAACCCGCCGACAGCCGGTTGATCCCTTCTCGTCCCGGAAGGGGCCGGGACAAGATCTGGCGGGTTATATACGCTGCTCCCGGGCTCATGAGATACCGTTCCCGGACAGGATCTGACTGTTTAAGCCGAAGGCTGCCTGCCTGGCCCTGCCTGGCAAGGGCGGTATACAGGATGACCAGGGACTCAAGGTCCGTGCCCATACCCCCCAGGACGATACTTAAATTGGGTCGGCCCGGAAGTTTCAGCCTGGCCCCGGCATGTTTCAACCGGTCATGAAAGCGCTGGGAGCCATAGGCTTCCAATACCTGGACAGCCGGGATATTCAAAGAATTTCGAAGAGCCGTTGTAACGCTGACAGGCCCTGAAAAACCTCTTGAAAAATTTCCCGGCTCATAGGCTTTACCAAACCTGGGGGTATCCAGCACCAGGGAATGGGAATGGATAATTCCCTCGTCAATTGCCAGCCCGTAAAGAAAGGGTTTCAGGGCAGATCCCGGCGATCTCAGGGCCTGTATCATATCCACATGGCCTTTTCTTCGTTGACTTAAAAAATCTGATGATCCCACATAGGCAATCACTTCCAGTGTCCGGTGGTTCACCACAAGAACAGCCCCGGATTGGTCTTCCGGAAGGGTGGCCACATAGGATCTCAGGATATCTGCCGCATGGACCTGGAAATCATAGTCCAGACAGCTGGGAATCAGGCTCGCCCCGGGAGATTCAGACCGAAGCCGCCGGGATGCCAGGGGGGCCGCCATGGGAGACTGGAACCGAAAGGCCACAACGGGTTCCTGCTTGGCAGCGGCGATTGTCTCGTCAGGCCAGACCCCATACCTTGCCAGCCGGTCCAGAACTTTGTCCCTGGCAATTCTTGCCCGATCCGGGTGCCGGTCCGGCCGGTATCGGCTGGGGGCCTGGGGAAGAACTGCCAAAAGGGCTGCCTCGGCATGGGTCAGTTCCCGGGTATCCTTTCCCAGCCAGGTGTGGGAGGCGGTTCTCACCCCTTCTATATTGGAGCCAAAGGGGGCATGGGTAAAATAGAGATTTAAAATCTCATCCTTGGTCAAATGAAATTCCAGTTGAAATGCCCGGAACATCTGATGGACCTTGCCCGTGATGGTTCGGGTATTGGGAGAAAGAATCCTGGCCACCTGCATGGTCAGGGTGGAGCCGCCGGAAACCACCCTCCCCTTGACCAGGTTCTGGAAGAGAGCCCGGGCCATGGCAAAAGGATTCACCCCAGGGTGATAATAAAACCATCGGTCCTCATAGGTGAGCAGGGCCTGTAAATACAAGGGGGAAACCTGGTTCACCGAAACCGGATACCGCCACACCCCCGACGCATCGGCAAAGGCCCGAAGGGGGGTCCCATCCTTTGCGATGACCACGGTTGCCACAGGCCTATAAACCAACAAAGGGAATGCCTGATCCAGGGCCAGAAGGACCAATAGAACCAATAGGGCCAGCAGCCCCGCCAGAATAACCAGAGATTTTCCCCTTATCCCCCTGCCGTTGTTCATATCAGGGGGCCATCACCTTCATCCGGTCGGGGGAAGCGCCCACCCCCCGGATATGGGGGCGGTACATATCTTCCACCAATGGGGGCGGCACCAGAAAAGTTCCCGGGGTGACCACCCGGGCCGGATAAAAGATTCTAAGCCTCTGTTTGCCCCGGATATCCAGGGCAGCCATAAACCGGTCATCTCTGTATTCGGTATGGTGGGTGGTATAAGCTTTTTGCCATTGAGCGATTGAGCGTTCATCCACCAGGATGTCGTTGATGAGGGTGCTGCCGGAAAGAGCGGGATCTTCCAGTTCAATGCCGGCGGGCAGCATATCCACCACCAGACAATGGGGCATACGCCTGTCCGCCTGCACTGTCAGTTCTACCAGAAGCCGGTCTCCGGATTTAAGCCCAGCTCTGAAAGCAGATTCTCCCAGAACCTTGCCCGATATATCCAGATACCGTCGCTTGATTGTCACCCCATGGCTTGCGGGCAATGGTTTTTGAACCGGATACCCGGACAGGGTCACATGAACAAACAGATCTGTCGTCCCTGTGTTCAAAATCTCAAATTGCCCTGGTGCTGTTCCCTGGGCAAACACCAATTGTTTAAATTGATCACGGCTTAAGTCCAGCCTTTGTTCGCCGGCGGTAACCCTTGCCTTCCAGCGCTCCCCTTTGGCATGGAGCCGGATGGAACCGGCCATGACCAAAGCGTTCCGTTCCTGGGTACTCAACCATTGCTTGTCTGCCAACAGGGTGTCCAGCTCAACGAGAAACAGGGCTGAGTGCTCGTACATGGGAAAATAGGTGGACAGATAATAATAGGCCGCTGCAAAATCCCGGATATCGGACCCGTAATCCCCATAATACAGATGGGGATCCCTACGGATTTTGATGGCCTGGTCAAAGGCTTCCATGGCCATAATCCTGTCCCCGGCCGCGGAAAGGGCAACCCCTGCCTGGACAAAGGCCAGGGCTCCCTTGCCGTATTTTAACACATATTGGTAAACGGCTCTGGCATCCCCCAGACCAAGGGCCTGAACCCGGGCCAGGACAAAGGCGGCATAGGCCCGGACAGCCGCCCGGTAAGGTGCTCTTTGCAGATACCCGGCAAGGGGGATGCTTCCCGGCCGTCTCACATAAACCAGCAGCCGTTCCATTGCCCGTTTCACCGCGGTTTGGGGGATTTCATACCCGGCATCCGCTGCATTGAGAAGAAAATGGACGGCATAGGCGGTGAGCCAGGCCGCTTCAGGTCCCTTGCTGCCCCAGAGACCAAACCCGCCATTGGTTTTCTGTTTTTCCACAAGCCGCTGGATGCCCAGCCTGATTTTTTCTGACTTGGCCTTGTCTGTCCCGGTACCCAGGCCCAATTGAGCAAAATCGTCCCCGGAAAGAAGCACATGGGGAAAGAGTCCACTGACGGTCTGCTCCAGGCAGCCATAGGGGTAGGCATCTAATCGTGCCACATGATCCGCCACATTAATGGGGGGAGAAGATCCCATGCCTGCCTGGATCCCGATGGTACTGCTCAATAGGTCCGTCATTTGACCCGCTTCAATCTTAAAGGATTGCCCCGGGAGTATCCTCGTTTGCCAGACCCTGTTTTCCACGGGAAAGGCCGGCCGGGTCTCAAGGAACCATCTTCTTTCCATTTCTCTGTCTTCCCCCTCCACAACCAGCCCCTGAACACGACAGGTAATGATGGACCTGCCCAGTTTCTGCTCTGCCGACAGGGGCATGGAGATGACGGTTTTCCCATTGGGTTCCAGGGTGATCTCATGAATTTTAGCGCCCACAGGTGTAAGGGGAGACGTTGCATCAAGAGAAATTTTCAACTGCTGGCGGGTCTCGGTCAAGTTGTGAACATCCAGGACCACCTGGCTTGTATCCCCCATGGCTAAAAACCGTGGCAGGGTCATCTGGGTAACAAGGGGGGATGCCACTGTCAGCTCCTGGTCATTGGATCCAAATTCATTTTCCGTATGGGCAATGGCCATGAGCCGAAGGGTCCCGTTAAAATCGGGGATATCCAGGAAAAAATCGGCCCGGCCCCTGGCATCCACTTTGATGGCTTGTTGGTGGAGGGCCACAATCTGCACATCGGTTGCAGGCCGGTCCCCTCCCCGGGTAAGTGTGGGAGCATCCCCGCCAAACCGCTGTTTTGCATAGGCGCCCTCATTGGTCTCAATCAGGCGCTGGTAAAGATCATGGATCTGAACCCCATATTGGCGGGCCTGGAAAAAAGAATCAAAGGGGGAGGGGGTCTTAAATCCCGTAAGATTAAGAATTCCCACATCCACGGCAGCCAGGGTCACCCAGGCCTGGTCAGGCACCGTCCCGTCGAAACGTTGGATGCTCACCGGAATGGTCAGGCGTCGGTTGGGCTCTATCTTTTTGGGAACCTGGATCTCTACAGCCAACCGTCTATGCTCTCTGTCCAGGGGCAGGTGGACAAGGCCCACCGACCGTTTGGGCAGGCTGCCTTGGCTTTCGCCGGGCCTGACAATCAGGGCAGATAGGTAAAGATCATGGCGTTTCCAAGCCGGATCAATCGTGATCTCCAGGGTTTTTCCCCCGGCGGGAATGATCACCGGCAGGGTGAGCAGATTGGTGTCAGACTCCACAAACAAAAACCCGGACCCTCCCTCGGGGGCTTTTACCGTCACCCCTACCGTGTCGCCTGGTGCATAGGATTTTTTATCCAGAACCAGATCCACCCGGTCGGGCCGGTTCATGTCCTTGCCCCGGGCAGAATCCGGCCGCCACCCCGCCCAAATCTTGTATCCGGTTGTTAAACCCGTGGCAGGGTTGGCAATCTCCAATCGATACCCCCCCCATTTGACCGGGACGTCCACCACTCCGCTCTTGTTTCCCCCAAGATCCAGGGAAAATTGATCCACGGGATAAAACTGCTGACTATATCCCCATTGCCAGGCCCCGTGTTTAAATTCCCAATAGTATTCGCGTTGCTCCTTGATCACACTTACCTTTAAGCCCTTTGCCGCCAGGCGTTTGCCAGCAGTGTCCACACAGATAACTTCAAACTGTGCCAGGCTGTCATTTTTAATGGCTCCATCTTGAGCCAGGCTTCGGATTCCTACCAGGGTCTTGTCCGGCCAGACCTGCCAGGATCTGTTCCGCACCACAGGTCTGCCCCCGGAATCATAGAGGCTGGCATTGGCCGTGATCCAATGGGGAGAAGCGATCTCCTTCCATTGATTTTCCACTTGAATCACCCCCTCCCCCTTTTCATCCAGTATAATTTGATCCGTGGAAAAAGAGCGGTTCACCCGGTTTTTTATATCTCCGAACTCATATCCGGGCCAGGCTTCCTTGAACAATTCCCGGGCCGGCTTCACATGAATAACGGCATCGGCCCGGCTTCCAAAAGCCGGGGCTCCATAAAGGAAATCCCCTTTGAGTTTAATGGCAAGATCCTGATTTTTCCTTAAAACATCCTCCTGGCCGGCTGGATTCTCAATGGCAAGCTTCAACCGTTCGGGGAGGAATTCTGCCACAATAAAAGGATATTCCTTTAAATTACCAGCAGCATGGGTAAAGGCAATTCGCCACTTACCGGTCAGGGCGTCTGTGGGTAAATGATAGGCATGGGTATAATGATTTAAAGCGTGCGCCTTCCAGGTAAATTCATGGACCATTCGGCCGTCGGGCTGAAGAATCCTGGCCTTGATGGGAAGCCCCGCTGTCATCTGCCCGTCCTGGTTGCGCAGCAGCCCGTCAATGGTCATAATTTCCCCGGGTCTGTAAATATCCCGGGGCCCGTATACAAATAGGTCAACGGGCCGAAAAGGGGCTGTGGCTCTCTTAAATTCCGACAAATCCATGGCCGGCACATCCATGGGCAGAAGGCTGATTTGATTTTTCCGGGTGGCAGTTACCAGGGTCAGATTTTCAAAGGCCCCGGCCACCCGGGCAATCCCCTGTGCATTGGTGGTCAGGCTAAAAAGGATTTTTCCCTTCTTGTTGACCCCCTCCAATAGGACATCCTTTATGGGTTTTGCCGTCCCAAGACTCTGGACCTGGAATTGGAGGGACTGGGCATATTTTCTGGCATGGAGCCCCAGATCGCTGATGGTAAACCAGGTACTGCTATATCCATACTCGTAAACCCCGGCCCCTTTTAACACGGCAAAATAGATCCCCGGCTTTGCCAATTGCTTTATGTGAGTGATGGGAATATTCACCTGGGTGCGAAGATCTCGTTTGATCTCAAGATCCCACCGGCCAGAGTAGACAAGATCCGCCGATTTATTCAAATTCCGGCTCTGGTAATACCGCAGATCTTCCCCGGCAAAATTGTCCCGGAACTCCCCTAAAAATTTCGGTTTAATCCTGAAGAAATCAATGTCTGCCCGGGAAATGTTCAGGGAATTCACCGGAAGTCCCCGGATCAATTTTGAGGCCAGAACAAACCCCTTGCTGCCAAAACTAATCGTGGGTACAACTTCCCGGGTCGAAACCCGGAAGGTCGACCCGGTTTCCAAAATATCCCCAGAATCTGACTTCAGCCCCTTGTAAATCTGAACCGTGTATTGGGTCCCGGGTTCCACATTGGTAAAATAGACCACCTGGGGGTCTTTGGACAACACCCACCCCCCTTCCACGGGCAGGTCCCTTTCCTTGAAAATCCGCAAATAAAGTTCCAGATTCTGTCGTGTGTCCAGCCCCCTGGAAAAGGTAACGGCCACGGAATTTTCACCCGCCACGGTCTGCTGGCCGGCAAACTGTGCCTCAAACCCTTCAAATGAATGAGCAGATTGACAAACAAAGGGACTAAAAAAAAGCATGACCAGAACAAACAAATGGTGCGGTTTCATGGGCCTATCCTTTACAATATTTAAAATAATATGGCTGCTGAGCCTGATTTTAACAGAAGATGGGCACAGATCAAACCTTTGTTTTTCAACATTCATATTGCTTTTCAATGGAATCTCATGTCTAGTACAGTGTTTATCTAGTGGAAGGTTCTTTTATCGAATCAATTCCATGGGCAATTTAGCAAAACACCAGAAAAGACAGGCAGCATGTTTAAGAAGAATATCAAAGAAACCATCCACCTGTCCCTGCCCATGATTGTGGGACAAATCGGCCAACTTTCCATGTCGGTTGCGGACAATATCATGGTAGGCCGGGTGGGAACCGAACCCCTGGCCGCCGCCGCCATCGGCAATGCCCTGTTTAACATGGTCATGGTGGTGGGGTTTGGAATTTCCATGGCCGTCACCCCCCTGACCGCCATGGCCGCTGGTGCAAGAAAAGAAAAAGACTGCGGGGTGGTGCTGCGCCAGGGCCTGATTGTGAATCTTTTATCCGGTTTACTCCTCTGCGGGCTGATCTTTGTTGGTGCAGAATCCATCCGATTTTTGAACCAGCCCCAAACCATTGTGGCACCGGCAATTCTCTATATGAAGGTATTGGGATTATCCATGCTGCCCTTTATGCTCTTCCAGTCCTTCCGCCAATTTGCAGAAGGCGTCAGTTTTCTGAAACCGGCCATGGTGATTACCCTTCTGGCCAACCTGGTCAATATTTTTGTCAACTGGGTTTTTATATACGGAAATCTCGGGGCACCTTCCCTGGGGCTTACCGGAGCCGGCATTGCCACCTTTTCCTCCCGGGCCTTCATGGCCCTGGGCCTTATGTGGATCATCATGACAGCCCCCGCCTTAAAACGATTTGACCCCTCGCTGCGGTATCGGAAAATTGATATTGCCATAATGAAACGCTTATTAAAAATAGGCATCCCCGGCGCATTCCAATATTTTTTCGAGGTGTCTGCCTTTACCGCATCCGCGGTGATTGTGGGGTGGATGGGCACCCAGGCCCTTGCCGCCCACCAGATCGCCATGAACCTGGCATCCATTTCCTTTATGGGGGCCATGGGCATCTCAGCCGCCGGCACCATCCGGGTTAGCAATGCCGTGGGCAGGGGCCAAGCCAGTGATGTGAGGGCTGCCGGGTTTTCAGCCGCCCTGGTCTGCGCCGGATTCATGGCAATGGCAGGTCTTGTTTTTGTCTTGTTCAGATCTTATCTGCCCTGGCTTTATGTATCCGATATTAAGGTGGTAGAAATGTCCGCTAGCCTGCTGGTAATTGTGGCTTTTTTCCAGCTATCCGACGGACTCCAGGCCGTGGGCCTGGGTATTTTACGGGGCATCACAGACATGAAAATTCCCACCCTCATCACCCTTATCGCCTATTGGATCATTGGCCTGCCATCGGGCTATGTCCTGGCGTTTCACTTTGGCCTGGGCATTTATGGAGTCTGGTATGGATTATTGATCAGCCTGTCAGCCTCGGCTCTTTTGATGATGGCAAGGTTCCATGTCAAAACAAAAGAAAAATCGCCAATTTAAATCCTTGCAGCCGTTTCCAGATCCTTTAGAAGCTTTTTCAGGTCCAACCCGTATCTGCCTGCCACAGTGTGAATTGTTTCAAAAAGTGAGTTGCAGCAAATACATTCTCCTGCAACCCCATCGTATCGTTTAAATACCGGCAGGGTATCCTTATACCCTGACACAACGTCAAGAACGGTCATGTCAGGATTGATAAGTTGCAGTCTTTTTTTTTTATTGCTCATATGATTTTAATACCTTTTCCAGAGCCTGGGGAATCTGTTGAATAATTTGGCTGACCTGGGTTGCAGGGGTTGGGTTGGCATTAAACCCGGCAACCCGGTTAACTTTTGCTGCAATTTTTGCCGCTTTTAAAATTGGCATACCGGTTCCTGCAAGGGCAGTAACAATGCCGGTGACCGTATCCCCGGTCCCCCCCATCGCCTCCATGGCTTCGGCTATTGGGCTGTTTACCGAAAAAACAACACCATTTTTATCTGCAATATAGTCTGTTGCCCCTTTTACAAGCAGATTTTTTGCTGCATTTCCATGCAGATACGCCCGGCCGATAAGATCAGGGACCTGATTGTCATCGTGTAAGATAAACCCCCGGGTGTAAAACGGATGGGGCGCCATTTCATCCGCAAGAAAGGAAAGTTCTCCCACATCCGGTGTAAAAAGATCATAGGATTGGGCCTGGCCACTCATCTTAGCAGCATACATAAAACCAGCATCTGCTATCATCACCGGCTTTTTTTCCAAATCATTGAGCATGAACAAAATCTTGTTATGCCAGTCCACATCCGGCTGAAGATAATGGAAAACAATGGCTTGAAAATCCATTTGAGAGCTATTATCAACCAAATATTGATACAGGTTGCGACTGCCGTCTCCAAGGCCTATATCCCCCACCATAAACCCTATTATATCCTTTTGCCCCAATACTTTCAGGGTATTGACCATGGCACCTAAAAGCGCCGGGGTTCCCCGGTTCACCGGGATAAGTTTTCCATCAATACGAAGCTTGTCGCCCACCATATCCACCCTGCCCACTGCCAGGGGAAAATCAGGGTCCGGGACGGTGCCTACCACTGCGAGCATTTTTTTTCCATCTCCTTAAAAGCAAGTCCAAGCGCATAGCCGCAAAGGGTATGCCCGATGTCCAGAGGGTTGGGAGCCTGTGCCATGGTTTTGCCAACCATCATGCAGGCAAGATATGGCACATCCGGGCAACCGCCCCCTGAAACATTGACAATCAATCGGGTGCTTTTTTCCACTGTGATTTTCATATTGGCAGCCCGGATCATGAGGAACTCTCCAAAATCCTTTATGTGAAAAAGGTCCACCGGCTGGAGCAATGGACCGGTCACAGGAACCATTTCAATGGGCGGGATTCCGACCTTTTCAAGGAGTCGGCGTATATCAAGTTCATGGATCAAAGGAAATTCAATCACCAGATCACACCCGCTTTGAATCTCCGGTGGCGGGCCCATCACCCTGATTTTCCAGCCATTTGTTTCTAAAGCCTTTTGGGCGCAGATGACCTCGCTTGTATTTTCAAACACAAGAATACCCAGCTCCGCCTGGTTAGAAACCTGCGTTTTTTTCTTTTTGAACTTAAATTTAAACAAAAAACCCCTTTGGTCATTTAATAATGGTCAGCCGGTATTCATCCCCCTGCTGTTGGATATCCTTGACACTATAATTTTTGCTTTCCGCAGCCCTTGAGACATTCTCTTTTGAAGCATCTGTATCAACAAGCACAATTACCTCGTTTTCATTTCCAGATTTAACGGCTTCCATAAACATTAACACTGGCTGGGGACATGAATACCCTCTTGCATCAATCGTTATACTCACAGCTATACTCCTTTGATATTTTTTCTCATTGTAAATCCGATGAACAAACAGACAATCAGCCCGATGACAACCGCAGCAATTCCATGGGGGCCAACACCCTTGGGAGAACTGGCCAGACCAAAATTATGCGCAATGCCAGCCCCCATAATCATTCCCATAACAAAAACGGCTGCATCGCCATCCCCTTCACCGGAAAGAAACAATTGACGTCCGGGGCATCCTCCTGCCAGGGCAAAAGCAAGGCCTGCCAGCATCATCCCTGCAAAATTCCATACCTGCATGGTATGGGAAACCGGCTGTCCTACAAATCCCGGATTGAATTGTCCCAGGATGAAATTTGTAACAAATGCAAAGACCACAAGAGAAATCAAGCCTGTTAACAGATGGATATGGCGAAATAAAATCAGATCCCGAAAAGCGCCCATGGTGCAGAACCGACTTCTTTGGGCGATAAACCCGATCAAAAGTCCGATAGCAAGGGATATAAACAAGGGTGCATGCATGGCACCAGGGCCTTTAAGACTGTAAAACAGAACCCCGCTTTTATTTTCTCCTGCCACTTGGGGGTAAAGAAACATCAGGCATAACAACCCCAGCATGATCAGCGGGAATAACAGGCCGACACTTTTATGGGTTGCCTGGCTTCTGCCCAGGTTGTACCCGTTTTTTAAGAAAAGAACCCCTATCCAGATGCCTCCTGCCAGCCCCAGCAAACCAATAATGGCATTACCATCCCCTCCGGCAAGGCGAAGCAAAGCCCGCCAGGGACAGCCTAGAAAAACCAGGGCACCAATCATGGCAAAAAAACCAAGAACAAACCTGACAATGGGTGCTGATCCACTACGGGGTTTAAATTCCTTAAAACTGAAGGCTGCTATTAACGCACCTAGGACAAAGCCCATGATTTCCGGTCGCAAATACTGCACGACTCCTGCCCTGTGAAGTCCCAAGGCCCCTGCAATATCCCTTTCAAAGCATGCCACACAAATCCCCATGTTTCCGGGGTTTCCCATTTTTTGCAAAGCAGCTGCTAAAATACCAATAACAGCACCGACACATATAATACCCCATCTGCCGGCAAAAAAGTTCTTAGCCATTTTATCTCATCCTTTTAAAAACATTAGTATCATTTAACTCACATCACTCAGCTGAGTACTTCTTTCCACAGTTTTTTTTTAAAATCCAATTGATAATTGAAATGTGGAAATCCATATTCATAGAAAAAACCAATGCGATGAATAGCAAAAAAAATACCAATTAAAATAAATGGACCAAGAAGGAAAATAACCAGATAAAACTGGATAAAATCATTCATGGCATCCGTAAAGGCTGCGATCCAGAATTTTTGAATAGGCATCCAGGGTCAACGCTTATGTTTATTAAGCATTTTTCTTTTTTTTAAAATTAATATACCAGTCTTGATCCCCATATAAGGTATCAGAACACTCAGGACACATGCTGTGACTGAATTCTGCTTCTGAATGGGTCTGGATATACGATTCGATTTGATTCCAGTATCCTTTATCATCTCTAATTTTTTTACAATTGGCACAAATCGGAAGTAATCCCTTCAAAGATCTGTTTTCTTTCACCAGGTTAAAAATAAACTGTTGCACAAAGATCGCAAGGATAGAGATCCCCCCGACAGCAAAAATATTAATTAATAAATCCTCCACTTTCCAGGGCAGCTGTGCCAGCAGTATAAAATGTTGTGCAACAATGAGAACCATTATTATGATATAATACCTGGGACGAATATTATAAAGAAGCGCCGTAACGATAATGATTTGTAATAGGCCGCTATAATAGGAGGAGGCAAATCCATCTGTTGTCACAAGACACATTGATGAAATTGTAATTGAAGTTAAAAATACCGTTATACAAAGTGTTGGATAATAATATTTTTGATCTACTCTGTGGATGATAAAGATGGTAAAGGCTAAATAAATAGACACACCAATGCGGATCATCAATAAAAAAACTCTATATTCCGGATAAATAAAATAATCCAAGATATAAAAAAAAGGAAATATTACCATTCCCAATTTTAATCCGAAGACAAAGGGTTTGATTTGTTCTCTCATTGTTTAATCTCCGTTGGCCAAAACAACTTCCAGCCCCAATACCTTCAGCCGGACCCCGGTGGGAGAACCCTTTTAAAAGGAATCCGGACCTGCCAGCCGGGACTCAATGTTCACAGGGGCCTTAATCTGTCCTTCCTTGAGCATGATGGTTTCTGTCTGTTTCCAGGCAGCCACGTCCATCCGGCCGATCCTGACCGTCCTGTCCGGCTTGATCAATTTCCTTGTGACTGTTAACTGTTTTTGGCGGATATCATCCCGGGTGCCCTTGTCCTTTTTTTTCACCACCCTCAGAACCGCTGCCTCATTGGCAGGATCCATGGCGGCTTCCCATGCATCAATCAAGGCGCCTAAAAAGCGTTTTACCCGGTCGGGATGATTCTCGATCATTTTCCCCGAGGTTACAATAGAATTGGCCACAAAATTTACGCCAAAATCAGACGGGTTGAAAAAATAGACGGCTTCACCTTCCCGGCTCAATTTGTCCTGGAGGATCACCCCCTGGGAATTTAAATATACCGGCCAGACATCCACCTGTTTTTTCAGGAAAGGGGTAAAGTCAAACCGGACACCAGAAAGCTTGACATCCTGACTGGCAAGCCCGGATTTGGCCAGAATGGTTTTCATTATGGTTTCATCATTGCCCCCAAAGGTGATACCAATATGGCGGTCTTTAAGGTCTGAAAGGACCTTAATTTCAGGCTGATCCGCCCGGTAGATCCATTGCATGGGATTGACCTGGAAAAGCTGGGCCAGCACCACCACATCGGCCCCCTTGTCCAGAGCCCGGATGACCTGGTCCGCCGATGCCACACCAAAGTCGGCATACCCCAGTTCCAATTCCTTGATGGCATTTTTTTCAGGACTGCCCTCCTTAACGGTCACGTCCAAACCGACTGCTGTAAAATATCCCTGGTCTGCGGCAAAAATATCCCCTGCCACAGAGGTATTGAACAGCCATTTGAGACGATAATTAAGAGATATGGTGCCGGCCTGAACCGATGCGGCAAAAAGAAAGACCCCCAGAGCCGTCATGACGGCCAGCCATTGTCTGTAACGTCCATTGAATCTCATAACAATTCCCCTCCCTTTGGTGCAGACCACTTTGTTTTTACCTGTTCCCCCAGGGTTTCAAGCATCCCCTGGTAAATGGAAATCACAATACCGATCATGAACAACGCCACCAGAATCCCGGCCAGATCACTCTGGTAAAGGGCGATGCGGATACTATACCCGATACCGGCATTGGCAGCAATAAATTCCGCCACAATGGTCCCGGCCATGGCCAGGGTGGCGCTGCCTGCAATAACCGTGGTCAGTTTACTTAAATTTTCAAAGGCCCGGATCTTGACCTCCAATTGCCACCGCATCCTTCCCGTGGCAATATAAAAATGTTCAATATCCTTTACAGGGACTGCCATCACCCCCAGTACGGACAGGAGCAAGGGGAAATAACAAATCATGGAGGCAATGAGAAGCCGGGAAAGAAAACCGTCTCCCAGAAGGATAAAAATAATCGGGGCTAGGGCCACAATGGGATAGGCCTGGATATTATAGGCCATCACCTTGATAAAAGATCCTGCCCAGGAAGACTTTCGGCCCAGAATCCCCACGGTAAACGCCATGAGAATGGAGATGATCTGGCCCAGGATTGTCACGGAAAGGGTATTGAAAACATCAAAAAGATATCCCTGGGAAACCCGGCCGGCTGTCTCCAGGATAAGGGGAACCCCCGGGATCACGTAATCGGATAGGGTGAGCACCTGTTTAATCCCCAAAAGGCAGGCAAGCCCCAGACAATAGACAATCAAAAACTGATATATCCGTCTAAAAAGCATCCATGATCTCCAGCATACAGGCATCAAAGGCCTGTTTATCCAGGGCATACCCGTGAGCATAATCCCTGCCCTTTACCATAAAACTGCCCTTTTGTTTGACGGGCTCGCTCAGGACCAGGATATCCCGGCAGAACTTGGCCACTTCCATGAGGTTATGGGAAATATAGAGAAACATTTTCCCCGGAAAAATCGCTTTAATTTCAAGGATAATGGTTTCCCGCAGGACCTCGTCCACATTGGCCAGGCTTTCATCCATAATCAGCAAATCAAACTCCTGGAGCAGATAGCGGATGAGGTTCATGCGATTTTGCTGGCCCATGGAAAGCTGTGAAAACCGTGCGTCCAGGACCGGTTCCAGCTTGAAAATATCGATGAGATTTTTTTTCAGCGCCTCTTTGCCCGGGGGGCAGACCTTGTTGAGATGATTGCCGGTACTGGACCAGCCCGGAAGCCGTTCCTGATTGTAGGAATAGAGGATCCTATCCAACCCGCTGGTGGAAATCCTGCTCCCCGGCAGGTTTGCCTGGCTGACCAGCAATTTTGCAAGGGAGGTCTTGCCCACACCCGACGGTCCGAACACCGCATTGAACCCCGACGATGTCATGGAAAAACAAAGGTTATCGATGACGGCAGCCTCGGACCCGGGATATGTATATTTCAGACCATCACACTCAAGACGCATGGGCTTCTCCATTTAAGCAAATACCAGCAACTTCCCTACTACCCTAATACCCTTACAAGGTTAGGCCCTAAAAATCAATCCATGTTATAAATCCGATGCCATCTCGGGCAGCATGGCCCCATATTCCGTAAAGTTACGGTGGAGCTCAAAACAGCGGGTGAGATCATGACAGATATGGCCGCAGGTTCCCTTGGCAATATAGTCTCGTAAATAAGGCCGGTATGAGGGATGGGCACAGGTATTGATAATTTTCTCCGCCCGCTCCAGGGGTCCTAGCCCCCGCAAGTCGGCCAGCCCCTGTTCCGTTACCACAATCTGAACCGAATGCTCATTATTATCCACATGGGGAACCATGGGAACCACCGCGGAAATTTTACCTCCCTTTGCAATGGAAGGGGTCATAAAAATAGACAAATGACTATTCCGAGCGAACTCGCCACTGCCCCCCACCCCGTTCATCACATGGGTGCCCATCACATGGGAGGAATTTACATTGCCATAGATATCCATTTCAAGGGCCGTATTCATGGCCACCACCCCCAGGCGACGGATGATGCCGGGATGGTTGGATATTTCCTGGGGCCGCAGCACAATTTTACGGCTGTAAAAATCCATGTTATCCCCGATCTGTCTGAGCTTTTCCGGCACAATGGTCAGGGCTGTGGCAGAGGCACCCAAAAGCTTTCCGGCATCAATCAGGTCCATCATGGAGTCCTGGAAAACTTCCGAATACATGTAAAAGGGCGGAATATCCGGGTGACGCCCCAATCCTGCCAGCACGGCATTTGCCGTATTTCCCACCCCGGCCTGGAGGGGAAAAAACTCGGGGGGAATCCGGCCAGCCAATTTTTCCTTGAGCAAAAATTCAATGACATGGTCTGCAATTCTTTTACTGGTATCATCCTCCAGATTAAAGGCCGCCACCTGGTCCGGCTCATTGTTCTCAACGATGCCCACCACCTTTTTGGGATCCACCTGGGCATAGGGCCACCCGATTTTGGACAAGGGCGTTTGCACATTGATGTTATTACGCCTGGGCGGGGGCGGCATAATAACAATATCGGCCAGTTCACTTAACCTAGGGGAATGGCAATGGTTCAGCTCTATGATCACCTTGTCTGCACAGGCAAGCCAGGTGGGAGACGCCCCAATGGAGGCGGAAAGATACACCCTGCCGTCCGGGGTGATATGGGTGGCTTCCACAACCGCCACATCCACACGGCCGAAAAAACCCGCCCCCACGGTCTGGGCCACATGGGACAAATGCATGTCCACATACTCCACTTCCTGGCGGTTGATCTGATCTCTGAGTGTTTTTCCCCCCTGGTAGGGCGCCCGCCAGGAGATGGCATTGGCCTCGGCCAGATCGTTGTCAATATAGTCCCCGCTTGAAGCCCCGGTGATGACCCGAATCCTGAAACTTCGTCCGTGGGCGTGCTCCTGCTTCGCATGCTCGGCCAGCATGACCGGCACTGCCTTTGCTGCCCCAGCTGCGGTAAACCCGCTAAAGGCAATGGTATCCCCATCCTTTATCAGGGAAACCACCTCTTGTTTTGAAATCACCGGATATCCGTCTATTTTCATATTTCTCTGCCTGTTTAAAAAGAAAAACCTATCTTTTACGCCCTTCCAGATCAAGAAACAAGTTTTTTTTTAAAATACCCGTATTTATTCAGGATATGCTACCCATAAAGAGGGAGGCGAATCAGAAAATCTGACAACCCTGCATTCATAGGGACGGTCCAATAATCAATTTTTTACTTGATTTTAACGCGAATTCATTCTAATGGTATGCGCACAGGGGCCGACGTAACTCAGTTGGTAGAGTAGCTCACTCGTAATGAGCAAGTCAGCGGTTCGACTCCGCTCGTCGGCTCCAGTTCTAATAAATTCAACCATCACAACAAGTCTTTCCTTCAATCCATCTGTTACACACCCCCTGCAGATGGAGGATCAAATAAAAAGCATAACCTGTTCACCTAACAGGATATAAACTGGAGTTCCGATGGAAAATTTCAGATTGACAACCCATTTTGTTGGCATATGTTATCTCTATATAACTGGAGAGGTGTTAATATGTCCAAAATAATTGATCTATCTCAGTACCACAAAAAAAAAGAAAAAACAGATAAGGATTCAGACCCATCGGATAAAAACAACCCGTCTTTTGAAGAAAAATTGCAAAATCTTATTCATAGCCCCTTTAGTAAAACCAATTCCCAAAAAGAGCTTATCGCAATTTTTGAGGAAGAACATTTCAGGAAAGATAACGAAAATGATGAACCCTGAACTAAAATAATCTCTTTTTTTATTTTTCTTTATTGTTCATTTTTTACAAAATGATCAGGAGAATGCTGCATAATGGAAACACCTAAGAATGAAATCACATTTGGTGACTGTGTAAAAATTTTAGAAGAAATTAAATCTGAGGGACATATAACAGAATATCGTCAGGGGATGGTCATGTTATTTGCAAGTTTAAACCCGAAAGAAGCGGAGGAATTAAAGCGCAATGATATCCGTATGGATGGGAATAGAATTATAGTTGAGTCGAGAACAAAGAATCGGCTTCAACCCCTTTACCCAATTCTTAAACGAGTTTTTGAGGATATGTTTGAAGAGGAAGAATATGAAAGACAGGATAAAATATTCCCCATTTGGAATCCCAAGAAATGGAAAGAGGTTCTCAAACCCTATGAGGATTTCATCCCCCATTCAAAAATGATACCCTCTGTTACACTGAATACTTTCTATCGAGTTCACCGGGAAACTATGAAAGAAATGGAAGAAGAGATTTAAGAATAATGGTAAAGCACACCACAACCCCCAATGCACGGGTCAGTGCAGGAATAGGAACGGAATGCGCCAGCCAGGGGTTGGACTGCATTTCCTGCCTTTGCCGCTAATCGGGTTGTCCTGATCGAACTGGCTTTAAATTCGTATGATCCCGGCAAGTTTTGGATACAACGGGTACTCTTATCAAAAAAACCTCGCTATAATATAAGCCGATGAGGATCACATTTTTCCCTGAGTAATGTCAGTTCTGCCAGGGTGGGGGGTAGGACCTCGCCGGCCCGGGAAATATCAATTTCAAACTCCATTTTTTCAAGGATATCTTCCGGGGTTACCCCGGGATAATATCCTTCCAGAAACATGCGTTTGGTCTTATCATCAAAGCCCATAACCCCCATGTTTGTGATGACCCGATGGGGGCCCCCTTTTGGAAGACCGGCATTTTCACGACCGTCCGGGCCGTCCAGGTATCCCGGGCTTGTCAGATAATCCAGCTTGATTTTAAATTTTTGTTTTTCCTGTTTCATAAAAATAATACTTCTTGAGACAAAGGAAGCCACATCACAGGCCCCCCCGCTCCCGGCAAACCGCACACTTGGTTCATGGTAATCGCCGAGAACCGTTGAATTCAGGTTGCCGTAGATATCAATCTGGGCCGCCCCCAGGATTCCCACAATACGCTCCCCTGTGAACCGGTTCTGCATGGTGGCAAATGCATCCAGCAACCCGCCGTTGGAGGAGGCCTGGTACATGATCCGTGAATCGCCCACGGCAAGGGGAAGATCTTCGAGTTTGGAATCAATGGCACCGGTTTCAAAGAAAATCACACTTTGTGGGGCATTTATATTTTTGGCTGCCATGACGGCCAGCATTGAGATGCCGGTGCCGCAAAACACAATATCCCCGTTCCGGATTTCCCTTGCAGCTACAAGGGTCATCATTTCTTTGAGCGTATAATTATTCATCTTATATTTTTGCCCTATTATCTTCTGTCCAGGTTCTTTGCATACCCGCAGCTTTTATCGGCGGAAATCATCTCAAGCCGGCGCCTGCCAATGGCGTCCAGCAGATCACTGTGGGTCCGGTGTTTCAAAATATGTTCTTCAATGTAGGAACGATAAAGGATGTCATCCTTTGCTCGTTTAACATATTCTTTTAAATAGGCCGGATCATAGTCATAATATTGATAACAGGCCGTGGGATAAGCCCCATAGGGCACATGCACAACAGCATCGGCATGGATAAAGGGGATCTGATTCCGGTCCGGTTCATTTTTCAAATAATCGTCATCCAGCAGTTCTTCACAGGTGATGATAAGCGCTTTGGCCGCCTTTGCCTGTTCCACATCGGCAAAGGTCAATCCCTCTATCCGGCAATTCCCCAGGTAGTCTGCCTTTTGCACATGGATAATGGTAACATCCGGGTTGATGGCAGGCACCAGAACCACTCGTTTCGTGTCACACCAGGTGCCAAAGGGATTATCCAGTACCACCAGTTTTTTGTCCGGCAACCGGCTGTTTTCCTCCCTGAATTCAATGGGAAATCCCCATTTTTCAATGATGTCTGTCCCAAGGGAAGACCGAGTAGGAAGAAAAGCAATCCCCATGGACCCTGCCAGGAACCGCAGGGTCATCTGGTAGTTGGAATAATCTTCCACCTTGATTTTTTTTTCTTCAATTGCTCGTCTGAACCGAATGCAGGTGGAGGCAAATTTACCATTGCCGCCATAGGCAATTTCAAGACAGGAGATACAACCTGATCCCACCAGCTCGTCCACTCCCTGGCCATTGGAATGGGCGTAGAGATGAATATTTTTCTTCTGCTGTCTGATCATTTCATAGACAGCAGCCATGGGATTCCGGTTAATGGTAAATCCACCGATGGACAAATGGCACCCATCGTTTACATATTTTTCCATGGCCTCTTTTAAGCCCATGACTTTATGGGTATTGGTTTTCATTTATAAGTCACCCTATAAAAATTAATTAAGCTTCCAATTCCTTCAAATTTTCCTCCAGAATGTACATTCATCTCCTGACAATATCCATACCCATTGGGTTTAGACACATCTGTAACCGATGCACAAGTGTTGTTAATATTCTTTTATTATATTATATCTTATTTCGCAATGACGTGCCTTTGCGATTTTATGGGGAAAGCAAGTATAAATCATGCGAAACTGCAAAGATATAAAAAAGGGCACCCCATCCCGACAAGGGTCAGAATGGGGTGCCTGTTCATTGAGGCCGGATCAAATATCAGGTCAAATTTTAAATAAAGACAGGGGAGCCGGGCAGATGGAATCCATAGCGGCCAGGTCCTTTTCAGCACAATACCCCTTGGAGACCCATCCCGCATCGTACCCCCTTTGGGTGATAACCTGAAGGTGGGTATGGTAGAACCAATTCCCGTTTTCATGGACATCCCCGATTAGGGCAAAACGGTCACCTGCTTTAAATTTTTCTCCGGGGGCCGGCAGCTTCTCTCGGTTTAGATGACCATAGAGGCTGTAAAATGTCTCAAAATAGGGACTCGCATGCATCAGCAATACATTGCCCCCGTAATTGCCGTCACCCGCCTCATAACTGCTTTCCATAACCTGGGCATCCAGGGGGGCGTGCAGAGGCGTACCAAGGTCCACGATAATATCAAGACCCAGGTGGTAATACCGCTGTTCCTCCCGCATCTGGGGGTATTGGGATAAAATGGTCTCCCTGTCTTCCAGGTAGGAGGCAAGTCCCCAGGAATGCCTATTTTTCATGGTTGTGTCCAGCCATGCCTGAAACGCTCGCTGGTCAAGGACATCCACTTCATCAAACACCTTGGACCCCACGGACATGTCCACCACCAGGGGGTCTCCGGTCAATCCTTTGAACACGGGCTGAATCTTTATTTTTTCGCTATAATCTATGTAGGGGTATTTCATTTACCTTTCCTTTAATTCTTGGTTCTAGGAAACAGGAAAATCATTGGTTTTTATCAGACCCGGGACGGTGACCACAGGGTTCCCGTCCGTTCCCATGTCAATCCCTTCCGGAAATACAAAATTTTCATCCATGGTTTTATAATAGGACTGGTCATAACAGCCAAGCTCTATTTTCACCTCACTGCCGGTTTTTACAAATTTAGAGGTGAGTCCATAGTCCACTTCCCCCAGGGGGGTTAAAATAATATACCGGGGGATCTCCCGGCCTGACCCTTCCCGCCGGACCATTGTGGCAATATCAATGACATCATATGAATCAATGGGAAAGTTTTTGTTCCAGCGGTTCTGAACGGGCAGACCCGCCACATAGAGATGGTGAAACTCCATGCCCTTTTCTCTAAGGGCATAGGCCAGATCATGGATGGCCCTGTCCGTGTCATTCACGCCGCCCAGCAAGGGAACATTGGCATACACCGTGATCCCCTTATTGTTCAAACGCCGGACCAATTTTGCATGGATCTTACCCACATCCTGAGCCCGGATAAACCAGGTCTCTATTTCAAGACGAAGAGGATTGACCACGGACAAGTGGTTCAAATCTCCCAATGTATTAATCACAGCCCGGGTATAGGACTCCGGGGCGTTTGCAAATTTCATGGAGCGTAACCTGACCGCATTGACATGGGGGATATCGCGCAGCTGTCGAATAACCCTGGTGATATCATAGAGGGCATCCACTGAATCCACGGCACCATCGACATCCATATCAGGTGCCACCACCACGTCGGTTATCCTGTGATCTGCCATGATATAGGCCATTTGTTGTTCGCCGGCACGGGCAGAAATCTGTACCCGGGTTTCGTGGAGCCGGGAGACTCCCTCAATACCGGTGTTTACAATGGAAGCCCCTGCCTGGCTATGCGTTGTCAATTCTTCTTTAAGGCGATCCACGTCT
Source organism: Desulfoconvexum algidum (assembly GCF_055382125.1). Lineage (NCBI taxonomy): Bacteria > Pseudomonadati > Thermodesulfobacteriota > Desulfobacteria > Desulfobacterales > Desulfobacteraceae > Desulfoconvexum > Desulfoconvexum algidum. The sequence continues at coordinate 6,118,990 of NZ_AP042394.1, forward strand.
GCCCCGGTGGCTGCGGGATTTTTGGGAGCTGTTTTACGAGGACGATTACCGATCAGACAGGCCTTGTCCCCTATTTTTGCCATATACTGGATATCAATGGTGCCTTCGTCATTGACCCGGATATTGGTCAGCTCATTGGCAATGGGGGCAAAATTCTTAAAATATTCAGGCGTATAGGGGGTTCTGATCCAGATAAAATTCTCATTGTCCGCCACCTGCTCAACGGCCCAGCCGCTGGTGTACCAATCCATTTTTCCGATGGGCGTAGCCGTACAGATCCTCGGGATGACCCGGTCGGACAGGTTGGCCCGAAGGGAAAAGGCCATATGAATACCATCGGACAAGGGTTTCCAATAAATAGAATTGCCATGGATGGGACTGCAGGGGATATAAATATAATGCAGTTCAGCGCCGGCTCCCCGCAACAGCCCGAACAAGCGTACTAATTCAGGTCCCTTATCGTTGCAGTCATTCAGGAAGGGGGTCTGGATGTAGACGGCAATACCGTTTTTTACCAGGTCTGTGATAATATCCAGGCTTTCAGGGCTCACCTCGTCGGGATGGATGAAATGGGTGGCCAATTCCATGCGCTTGCCGTGCTGCTGGAGTTCCATATTTTTTTGTTTCAAATATTTGAGATAGGCCGATTCATTGTCCAGAAACAGATCCGGATAATAGGAAACGCACCGGGTGGCAAGGCGCAGGGTCTGGACATGGGGAACGTCCATGAGCCCGTCAATGGTGGCGGCCATATTGGCTCTGTTCATGAACGGATCACCGCCGGTGACCACAATTTCCTTGATCAACGGAGAATTTTTAACATGGGAAACTGCCGCGGCAACACCCTCAAGTGTGGGGTTTTTTTCGTTCCGGGTATCTTTATGCTTTCTAAAACAAAACCGGCAATAGACAGGACAGCTCATGTTGAGCAAGAAAATCACCCGGTTCTGGTACATCTGTTCCAAAAGTCCGTCATGGAACTGGCCGATCCAGGTGTTGGTGTGGCCAGTGGACTCCAGTTCTTCCACAAAGGGCATGTACTGATAGGCCACATCCCTGGAGACCATCATCTGGCGAATGGTATGCCGGGAAAGACGTACCGGATATCGTTCAATGACGGCCTGGAGATCAGACCGCTGGGCCGCAGGGATGTCCAGGTTGGTAACTTTTTCCAGCTGGGCCGTATCTTTTATGGACACATACCCATGGCCCGGGATCACCTGTTCGATCAGGGCCACCAGGAACCTGGAAGGCAGTGCTATCTGGTTTAAGGTCAGATTACGGCCTTTGGATTTACCAATGGCGTCCAGCAACACTTCGAAAAACCCCTTGGGATCTGCCTCATACCCCGTGGCAGCCAAAAGAGCGGCAAACTTTGTCTGCCCGTCTCCACCATTGATGACCTCAACAAAGGATCCACCACAAAATTGTTCATTCCCATAGGTTTCCAGGAACGCTGTCATACTATCCGTTAATTTGGACAAGGGAACATCAATCTGCTGTTTGGAATGCTCAAATCGAACTTCCAAGATGGTATCTGTCTTTAATTTCACTTTCGCACCTCTTTAGCCTTGTATATATAATATATGGTATTTTCAGGAAAACCATACCCCATGATCCTCCCCAGTACCTTTTCTTCCTTGCCGGGCGCCATACGGATCACCAGGTATTCCCTGGACAAATCCATGTCAATAATCTGCTGCCAGACAAATTTCTCCCGTTCAAGATAGGTATAGGCAATGTGGGCCGAATCAAAGATTGAGCCCCCCTGCTGTTTTAAATCATTTTCAAAAATTATATAGCTTGCCGATGGATCCAGGGTCTGCTTGATCCATGAAAAACTCTCCTTTTTGGGCTCGGTATGAGAAAAATCTGTCACCGTTAGTTTGCTCTCTTGAGTTTTTAAACGCACCCCTCCCCAGGAAGAGGTCTCCACAACGCCGACCGTCTGTCCGCCCCATGGTACTAATTCATTTCTAATGATACTTCTTTCATAATTTGAGCAATCTGCAATTAAACGGGTCCGCCTGTATATACACTTCATCCCCCCGGCGATAAACATCACGTTTCACAAAATTAATCACGTGTAAAATCTGTCCTTCGGGAAGTTCCACAAAATAACTGACCTCTCCCCCCATATAGCTGCGATCCACAATTTTACCAAAGAAATAGTTCATCTCCTGTTCCTGGGCAAGGTCCGTTGTGTAGCCCAGGGTCATCTTCTGGGCCCGGATCACGACTTCCGCCGCATCCCCCACCGCAAAATCGCCTGCCGGACTAACCAGGTACGGCTGATTGTCCCCAAGCCGAACACGAAAAAAACCGTTTTGTTTTTCTTCAACCACGGCCTTCATAAAATTAGAATGACCCAAAAAATCCGCCACAAAATGGTTGGCCGAGTTATTGTACACCTCTTCCGGGGTTCCCTGCTGCTGGATAAACCCGTCTCGCATGACCACCACCTTGTCTGACATGGAAAGGGCTTCCCGCTGATCATGGGTCACAAAAATGGTGGTGACCCCCAGATCCTGCTGGAGGTTATCAATTTCCCGCCGCATATCCTCCCTTAAATTCTCGTCCAGGGCAGACAGGGGTTCATCCATGAGCAGCACATCCGGTTCAAACACAATGGCCCGGGCCAGGGCAATCCGCTGCTGTTGGCCACCGGAAAGCTGGGAGGGCATCCGTTCCCCGACCCCCGGGAGCCGAACCATTTCCAATGCCTTTTCAACCTTTCCCTGGATATCCTCCTTTGATGTTCCCCTGTATTTCAGGCCAAAAGCCACATTTTCAAAAATGGTTTTATGGGGAAAAAGAGCATAATTTTGGAAAATCATCCCCAGGTTCCGCTTATGGATGGGGGTATCATTTATCCGTTTGCCCCGAATGTAGATATCACCATTGGTGGGGGTTTCCAGCCCTGCCAGCATTCGCAGCAGGGTTGTCTTCCCGCACCCGGAAGGCCCCAGCAACGTCACCAAAGACCCTTCGGGTATTTCCAGGTCCATTTTTTTTACGGCAACCACCTTTCCATACCGCTTTTCAATTCCCTTGAACCTTACAAAGGCCGGATCTTTTTCTTGTACCAAACCGTTATGTCTCCCCATCTTGTAAGCGGATTCACCGGTGTAATTGTTCGCAAAGACACCGGTGAATCCCATGTTTATGAGCCGATCAGCCCGCCATGACCCGGTCCCATTTTTCAGTCCACTCCAGCTGGTGGCTGTTCCAGTATGCGGGGTCTGCAAACAGATACCCATCCAGCTTGCCCGTGGGATCAAAGGCAGGCAATTTTTTCACTTCATCGGGCATGGGAACCTTTGTGGGGTCCAGGCTGGTGGGATACTTCTGGCCTTTGGCAACAGCAATGGACGCCTCGGGCTCCAGCATGAAATTCAACAGCTTCTGGGCCACAGCCAGATCCGTTCCCTTGAGTACATACATGTATTCCATCCAGGAATAGGTGCCTTCCGGTGCCAGATATCCGATGGGATGACCCTGGGCCTGGAGACCTGCCACCCGGCCCGACCATGCCACGGTGGCATAGATTTCACCATTGCCCAGGAGGCTCATGAGTTCAGATCCCGAAGACCAGTATTTTTTTATCAGACCCCTTTGTTCCTTCAGGGCATTCCAGACCGCTTTCTCATCCTTGATATTATTGGGATTCTGGCCGGTATGCAATGCTGCATACCACATATTGGTTCGAAAATCCCCGCCCCAGGAACCCAGTTTGCCCTTGAGGCTTTTTTCGTACAGGAGGGAGGCACCCAGTTTTTCCGCGTCTGCCTTGGAAATTTTATCCGTGTTATAGGCAATACCGGTCTGACCCAGATCATAGGGAACACCGGAAAGGGTTCCCTTGGAAATGCCCCTGAGGGTATCGGTCATTTTACTCATGACATTTTTCAAATTTGGGATCTTTGTTTCATCCAGAACCACGCCAAACCCTAAGTCTGTATACCGGGCATAGTCATACACCGCGCTCAAATGGGCAATGTTAAATTCTCCGCCGGGCGGATAGGAGGCCTTGACCTGGGTTAAAAACGCATCCATGCCAGTAAAGGCGGCATCAATGACTTTAACACCCTCGGCCTTGGTAAAAGGATCAAAGGCAAATTTTCTCAATGCTTCGGAGGTGGACCCCCCCCAGGAATGGCAGGTAATGGATTTACTGCCGGCAAAAGCTTGTTTTACCAGTCCAAAGGGTCCGCCCATGATGCCTAGGGTGGCGCCGGTGATGCCGACGAATTTGACAAAATCCCGCCGGGAGATACTGCCCTGGCTGTAACTTTCCTGTACGTCATTTAAGCGTTTTTCCAAATCGGTTCCCATTCTTCTCTCCTTTTTGTTCTAGGTGTAAATGATTATGACAAAGGTGTTAGGGTCTGAGCCCCTGCCAACAAATATTATTTGCCGCTTCTCCTGGCAAACCGCCGGGTCAGATACCCTGCCAACAATGGGGTTGACACGGTAAGTGCAATCATAACAGTCCCCAGGGCATTAATCTCCGGGCTGATGGAATTTCTCAGCATCCCGAATATTTTAACGGGCACGGTCTGGTTCTGGGCCGTTGCCCAGAAAAGAGTGGCCGTGACATCATCAAAGGAAATGGTGAAGGAAAAGAGCATGCCGGCAAAAATAGCCGGGGCCAGCAGGGGAAAGGTGATTTCCCGAAAGGTCTGGAAGGGGCTGGCCCCCAGGGAAAGGGCTGCCTCTTCATATTCCCGCTTAATTCCCACAAGGCGTGCCTGGACGATCAAGAGCACATAGGGAAGGGTCAGCACCACGTGTCCCACCACCAGCATGGCAAAGCTTTTGGGTTGCTGCAGCCACCGGATAAACAAGAGAAGGGCAACCCCCAGAACCACTTCAGGGATCATGATGGGGGCGATGAGAAGGGTATTGATCAATTCTTTCCCCCGAAACTCATACCGGATAAATGCCATTGCCGCCGGGACCCCCACTGCAGTAGAAAAAACGGCCGTCAAGGTCCCCAGAACCATTGAGTTTTTGAATGCATCCAGGATGGTCGAATTATGGGAAAGTTTGACAAACCATTTAAAGGAAAATCCCTCCATGGGAAAGGACCCAAACTGCTGGGGATTAAAGGCCAGAATCACAACAGCCACAATGGGGGTGAACATCCAGACATACACCAGCAAAGTATATAGTTTGATCAATGTCCATCCGGAAATCATTCGTTTCATCGAGGCTCCTTAGCTATCCGTTGCTCAAAGATTTAAATATCTGGTTGATGCCCATGTAGCGATTGTAGGTATAGACAATGACACCCAAAAGCAACATCAGAATAACGCTGATGGCAGAACCAAAGGGCCAGTCAAGGGTGCCGATCACCCGCTTAAAAATAAGGTTTGCGATCATTTCATTGCCAGGCCCCCCCAGGATCATGGGCGGCAGATAGGTGCCGCAGGTCAGCACAAAAACCAACAGACATCCGGCAGAGACACCTGGCATGCTCAGGGGCAGGGTGACCTCTTTAAAGGCCTGCCATTCGGTGCACCCCAGACTTTTGGCCGCTTCCGCCAGGCTCTTGTCTATCCCGTCCAGGCTGACATAAATGTTTAAAATCATAAAGGGCAGTAAGTACTGTAATAAGCCCATGATCACCGCCCCTTCATTGTACAACAGGGCAAGCGGGCTTGAAATCAGTCCGGCCTTAATCAGCAAATGGTTTATCAGCCCGGAATCCCCGAGGATATTAATCCAGCTCAGGGTTCGGATAATAAAGCTGATCCAGAAGGGCAGCATCACCAGCAGCATTAAATAGGGTTTGAGCCGGGACTCGGTTTTATAGAAAAAATAGGCGGGGATATACCCCAGCACCAGGCAGAGGATCACGGTTTCAAGGGCCACCCGCAGGGTATTAAACAAAATGGTGGGATAAAAAAAGTCCACAAAAAACTTGGCATAATTTCCAAACTGAAAGGCCGGGATATCCTGACCGTTGGGCGCTCTGAGCCAGAAACTGTAAACAATGACAAAACAAACAGGAACAACAAGGAGTAAAAAAACGGCCGTCAGTGAAGGTGATAAGAGCAGCCATGGTTTCCACTTTTTTTCTTTCATATATCAGACGTTCCCTTTATTTGCCTGGTTAATGCTCTCTTACTTGCCCCATTATTTATGGGCCTTTTGTTTATCCAATTTAACACTTTAAATTACCACTTTAAATTATTTAATACAAAATATATGCCTGTTGGAAAAATATTATATAAAGCATTGAAAATAAAGATTAAAATATTTTTACACTCCGAACCGACCCATGGAACAGGGCGACTTGATTCACTTTTGAATCGGACCTACAGGGATAACATACTGAAATAATAATGTTTTCTTATAGATTCAATATTGAATCAAAAGAAATATTTCAACAAGCCTATGGATAAAGGAGATAACAATTTTTTGATTTAAAAATGAATCATGCCTTTTTCCCCATGGTCATGCCATGCTTTTTTAATTTCCGCACCACAGTGGGCTGGCTAATTCCGAGGAAAAGGGCTGCCTCCCGGGTTGTACCGCATCGAAGAACCGCCTGCATGAACATCTCGTATTCCGCAGCCCGAAGTTTTTCCGGAAGGCTGGACACTTCATCAACCGCTTTTTTGGGTTGGATGGTCGGCCCCACAGGCTCCGTGGCCCGGAGAATATAGTCATCTAAAAATCTGCGGTCACACATGACCACGGCCTGTTTGATAATATTGATCAGCTCCCTGACATTTCCGGGAAAGGAATAGGACTTCAGGGCTTCATAGGCTTTATACCCAATATAGGCACGGCGATTGTAACGGCGATTGTAACGTTTCAGGCAGATGGTCGTAAGTTCCAAAATATCTTCAGGCCGGTCCCGCAAGGGCGGAATGGACAGGGTAAAGGTGTTGAGTCTGTGTAAAAGATCCAGCCGAAATTGATGTTTCAAGGTTCTTTGGTCCAGATTCCGATTGGTGGCGGCAATGATGGAACAATCAATTTTTTTGGCCCTGGTACCGCCAACGGGCATAATCTCATGGTCATCCAAATATTTTAGCAATTTAGCCTGGACCCCCAATGACAACTCACCGATTTCATCTAAGAATAGGGTCCCCCCTGCCGCCAGTTCAAAAAGCCCTGCCTTTCCCGATTCCCTCGCCCCGGTGAAGGCCCCCCGTTCATACCCGAACAATTCCGCCTCCAGAAGATTTTCCGGCAGTGCCGCACAATTAATCTGGATAAAGGCTTTTTTGCTCCACATACTGTTGGCGTGGATAAATTTGGCCAGCAGTCCCTTACCCGTTCCAGACTCCCCCTGAATCAAAATATTGGAAGAATCAATTCTAGCCAATTTCATGGCCAACCGCAGGGTCTGCTTCATGGAACCGCTCTGGGCCACGATATGATTGTTCTTGAGCTCCAGCAGGGTGAGCTCGGTGAGTTCATCCCGCATCTTTTCCGACTCCTGCCGCACCTGGGCCAGCTCCCGCTTCATATCCTCGATCAGGGAAATATCCCGTTCATTAACCACCACATGGGAGATCTCATTGTCGGCATTAAAGACCGGAGTACCGGTCACAAGAAGCGTAACCCCTGATACGGGCGTGGTCTGGATCAGGCTGACCCAGCGAAGGGTTTCCAGGACCTCCTGGGTGGCAGACCGATTAATTTTCCCCTCCCGGACAAGGGTTCGTACATCGCAGCCCACCACCTCTGAGGCCTTTATCCCATTGAGTCTTTCCGAGGCCGGATTCATCTTAAGGATTCTGCCCTGGGCGTCACAGATCAACAACCCGTCTTCCGACCTATCAAAAATCGTATTCAGATGGTTAAACTCCCTATCGTTCATAGACAATTTTCCCATCAAACAACGTCAGACAAATTTTGGTTTCGGCAATGGTGTCCGGTGAAATTTCAAAAATATTCTGGTCTGTCACCACCAGATCGGCCAATTTTCCCGGAGTGATGGATCCCAAACGATTATCGCAGCCACTGGCCTCGGCCGGGGTAAGGGTATAGGCCCGAACCGCCTCGGCCACACCCAGGGCCTGCTCTGGATACCATCCTCGTTCAGGTGTCCGGTTCATGCGTTTCCGGGTAACAGCCGAATAAATACCGGCAAAGGGATTGGGATCTGCCACCGGGGCATCGGAACTTAAGCACATGGGAACACCTGTATTTAATATGCTTTTGAGGGCATATGCATATTTGCCCCGGGGACCGACACACTGGTCAATCATGGAGATATCCAGGCTCAGGTTATTGGGCTGGCAGGAAACTGCCAAATTTTCAAGTCGGCTTAACCGCTGTAAATCTTCAGGCAGAATCATCTGGAGATGCTCCAACCGGTGGGGAATCTTGCAACGGCTCTGCCCTTGCTGCTCAACCCTGGCAAACATGGCAATAATCTCCCGGCAGGCCCGGTCCCCAATGGCATGAACCATACAGGCAAGCCCCGCCCTGTCCGCCTTCATCACAGCGGCCTCTATCTCTTTGACCGGGGTCAGGGGCATGCCATAATCGGCATCCAGGTATTTTTCGGTCAGCCAGCCGGTCCTTGCCCCCATGCCGCCGTCGGAAAAGAATTTTAAATGCCCTATTCTCAACCGGTCATTTCCAAACCCGGATTGAATCCCCAATGAAATAGCCTCATCCGTCATTTCTCCGGGAAGGGCCACATGACAGCGCAATTTTAATTTCTTGTCCCCCTCAAGTGTTTGCCAGATCTTCAGTGCATCGGCCCCCTCGGCTCCCCCCATGAGCCGGATATCATGAACACCGGTCAGCCCCAGGCTGTGGGCATGGGCCATGGCCTTTTCCATATTCGCCACCAGGGTTGATTCCGGTAATGATGGAAGCACCTCCCGGATCAGGTTGGGCGCCAACTCCTTGAGAACTCCCGTGGGAATGCCGCTTGCATCCCGGACGATGACCCCTTCATTGGGATTCTTTGTCCGTTCGTCAATGCGGGCAAGGCCCAGGGCCAAAGAATTGGCCACGGCCAGGTGAAGGTCACACCGCCAGATGCACACAGGATTATCCGGTGCTGCTAGATCAAGCACCCACCGGTCCGGCATTTTATTTTCAGGCCATTCCGACTCGTTAAAGCCCTGGCCCAGCACCCACTGGCCCGGCCCTACTTGTGCCGCCTTTTCCCGGACAGCCCTTTGCATACCTGAAAAACAGGTTGTCGTTGAAAAATCGATGTTGTCATAATTCAGAGCCCACTCATAAAAATGAAAATGGGTATCGCAAAACCCCGGCAGCACCAACTTTTTTTTAAGGTTTTTAGTTTGGGTCTCAGGACCTGCCAGGGCCAGCATCTCCTCGTCAGTTCCCAGGGCAGATATCTTTTTACCCGTCACGGCCACCGCAGTGGCAAAGGGCGTTTTTTCATCCAGGGTGTGGAGGGTTCCATTATACAAGATTAAATCAGGGGTTGATGCCATCATACCATATATCCTTGTTGAAAGGGGTCAGTTTTGTCCAGAACGAACTGATGCAGACCCGTGACCCAGGCCCGGCCCTTTATCATAGTAACAAGGGCATCCAAAGGCCCTATTTTTACTGCGTTTACAAGCTCTGCTTCAAAACAGGTCCCCAAAGGACTGAAATTAAGATAGGGTTGATGCATTTTAATTTTACCATAATGATGCAGCAATGCCAGCTTGGCAGCCGTACCCGTTCCGCAGGGAGAACGGTCCATATGGGACTCTCCATAAATTACCATCCCGCAGCCCTGGGCCTTCCCTTTTTTTATCTCATTGTTCATCCCGGAATTATAAAATTCCGTGACGTCCACGGTATTTACATCGGGCCGGCTTGGATGAGCCACCTCAAGCTGTTCATTGGCAGCATCTATGATTTTCATGCCAAGCGTCACCAATTGATCTTTGTTGGCCATCACAGGCGCAATCTTAAGTTTAACCGCATCCACCATGGCAAAAAAACCGCCGGTACAAACCAGATCAACGCTGACCCGCCCAAACCCCTCCACCAGGATCTCCCTGTTGGTATCCAGGACAAAGGACGGGACCATCAGTATTGCCACTGAATCCACCTTTCCTTCCACAACAAAGGCCCTGGCCTCCATTATCCCCGAAGGGGTGTCTATCAAAAGTATATTTTCTCCCTCTCCCAATTCAAGGAACCCGGTTTGGGCAAGGGTGACCACTGCCCCTATGGTGGCATGGCCGCACAAATAGGGATATCTTTTTGCATCCATGTATATCAACCCGAAGGCTGCACCAGGTGTCACATTTTTTGTAACCATGGCTGCCAGAATCTCCCTTGACCCCCTGGGTTCTTTTGTCAACAGACATCTCACCTTGTCATAATGGGTTTTAAAATACGCCAATTTCTCCATCATGGTGCTGCCGGGAATATCCCCAAGCCCGTCCACAATCAACCGGGTACTTTCTCCTTCTGTGTGGGAATCTATGGTTGTGATTGGCATGTCTCCTCCCTTGAAAAGGCGGGAAACATTTTGGAAGGGTGTCATGGAACAAAATCCTCCAGGTCAATAAATGTGATTCAAATTTGGTCTTGCCTTTGTTCAAGTGCCTTAGCATTAACGCCAGACCATGATCAAGGCCTTTTTTCAAAAAGCCCTGGCAGATTCCTTAACCGTGGAGCTGATCTCGTCACAGATTTCCAGAACCTTGTCAAGTTCAAGCCCCAACAGCTGAAAGGATGGCAATGAGGTGATGCGGGCAAGCTGTTCTTCCTGGGTTTCCGATGCCGATTGGCAGGATTCGAAATCCGCCGTACTAAAACCGATTTCATGGGCCAGGAAATCAGCAAGATTGATGATCATCAATTCCGGATCTGTTCCCTTTGGATATGTATTCCAGTGATGAAACTCGGCAACCTGAATAAAGGCATCTGAAAACCTCAGTTTTTTCAGCAAAACAGCTCCGAAGGTGGTATGGATTTCATGGATGGCCCGCTGGATATCCGGTGTCTCCACGGGCGCTTCAGGGAAAAGGTCCACAACGGCTTTCATGAGCAGCATTTTTCCAATATCATGGATAATGCCCATTAAAAAAAGATTTTCTGTATTTTTTATCTTTAATTCTTCCCCCAGTCTTTTTCCCAGGCAGGCCGTGGCAAAAGAATGCATCCAGAGGTTTTCCAGCAACTGCTTCAGGGATAAATTTTCTGACGCAAACATACTTTTGGCTGCCACCGCTGAAATCACTCCCTGGGTGGCTTTCATCCCCAACCTGAGCAGGGCTGCATTCAAACTGTTCACCGTGTCAACTCCCTTGTAAAGGGGAGAATTTGCAATTGAGATCAATTTACTTGCAATGACAATATCTTTTTCAACAATGATGGCAATCTCTTCAATGGAAGGAGTGTCTCCCCCAAGACAGGCCTGGACCTCCTTGACAATGTGGGGAAATACAGGCAGATTGATCTTTCCCTTGTAAAATCGCTGGATAATATCGGTCACCACCCCTGTATGATCGATTTGGTCCGTTTCCTTCTGGAGAACCGGAACATCAAATCCCATTTTCTCCAGGTTTTCAAACAATTGATATTTGCTCACCGGTTTTGACAGGTATCCGTTGCACCCAATCTTGATACACTCCTTGATGGTGGTCATGTTCATGCGGGCGGTTACCATGATCACCTTGACCCGTTCTGCCCGGGGAATTTTTGCAGCCACCTCTCGTTTACGTATGCGCTGGAGCAGCTGTTTCCCGTCCATACCGGGCATGGACACATCCAGGGTAACAAGATCAAAGGGATGACTTTTTTTTACCGCAAGCTCTATCTGGGCAAGCCCTTTTTGGGCATCGTCCACGGCCACACATTCCCCAAGGGCTTCCATATTTTTTACCAGAATTTTTCTGGAAATGACCTCATCATCCACAATTAGGATTTTCATGAAAACACCCTTTTCATCTCATTTTTTATTACAACCAATACAGCTAGCTTAATCCTCTCCAATGACGGGGATATCATCCATCACCTCTTCTTGCTCTGTGGGGGAGTCCGGCATGAGTACGGCCTGGGAGGTTTTCCCGTCCACCAGAATTTTAATGGGGGTATCAAAATGAATATGTTTTAAATATCGGGTGGTGTTCGCACAGGCTTGGCACGCGAAAAAATCATAATCAATAAAATCATCTCCCTTGTCTGAGACCGTAATATAGGAAATACCCAGGGAAGTAATATTCTGAAAAAAATGGGACCCCTGGGAGGGGTCGGCCTTGATGCTATCGATGGTGGTTTCCACCATCACCCCCACATTGGAAATATCGTTCCACACCACGGGAATTCCCAGCCACCGGTCTGAGGATCCCCAGCGTCCGGGCCCGATCAATACGTATTTCCGGTTATTGTTATTGAACAATCCATTGATTTTGTTTATTTCAGCGGCCATTTCAACGGTTTTTACCGGGTCAAAGGTCCCAGGGTCCACATATACCAGGTCATAAATATCCTTGTATTCCCCGTTGCCCAGGGACAAACTTGAATAACAAAAGGCCTGGTCAATGGCAGTCTGGTCAATTTTCACCCTAAGGTTCTGCTTATACCGCCCCATGGGCCGAATCTGAAGCAGGGAAAATTCAGGGTTTCCACCCCCTTCCACGGGCAGGTTCACTGCAAATTCCACTTCCACGGAAGACCCCATCCACCGGCTGCCGATCTTTGTCACCTCTTCTAAAATTTGTGCCAGAGGGAAGGTATTGTATTTGAGGATATTGGCAAAGGTCAGGACGGGAAACCCCTTGGTTGAGAAGGAATCGCGAATCCTATTATCCTGGGCATAAAAGGTGGAGGACAAGGCCCGGACCACGGGATGATCCATGGCATCACTCAAATCCAGCCTGGCCAGGGCGGGGTCCTTTGTTAAATTGTCAACAAAGCTGCCGTTACCGGAAAAACCATTTGTTTTCAAGGCATAAAAATGTTTTTGAGAATTCTCAAGGATATCGTCCACCGTGGAAAACTGGGGGAGGAACTGGGGATAGCGGGGACAGAACCGCAGGATCTTCCCCCCTTCCATGACAATTTTTCCAAGACCCAGTGCAATGTAAGCAATCCCATCCTCTGCCTTAAGATGAGAAATGGGATAAAAATTATAGGACTGGGCCACTCCGGACAGGGTCGGATAAAAATAATGTTTATGGTGCATCCCTTTCAGCTGCTGGAGAATCACCGCCATTTCCTCATCCTCGGTTCTATACATGGTGCTTTTAGCATAGGATCGGGGCGCTTTTAAATAGGTGGAGGCATAGACCAGCTTAATGGCCAGAACCAGTCGTTCCAGCCGGTTTTCCAGATTAGGATCTGAATTGGGCAGCATAAAGGTATCATAAAGACCTGCAAAGGGCTGATAATGGGCATCTTCAAAAAGAGAAGAGGACCGGACGGCAATGGGGTATCGCACATTTTCAAGATAGAGTTTAAGATTTTTTTCCAGCCAGTCGGGAAATGTGGCCGCAACAAACCGTTCAATGACCTGGTTATCAGTAACTTCCCGGTCAGATTCCAGCAGCCGGGCCAGATTGTTTTCTTCAACAAATAGTTTAAACCCGTCCGTGGCAATGACAACGGTCTGGGGAATACTGATAGTAACGCCTGGAAACATTTTGGCCAAAGAAGGATCTATCTTGGTCTGGGAAGCCATGAATGCAAGGCCGCGTGCTTTCCCCCCCAGGGAACCGCTGCCGATTTTCATAAAATCCGTGTCAGAGTCAAATTTTTCAAAATCAAACTCAATGACATGTCCCTGGCGGGTCCCCCTTATTCTGAAGCGGATCGTGTCAATGATGAACTGCTTGAACTCTTCGGGATTTTTAAAATCATCAATGGAGACAGGTTTCAGGTTCAGGGCAAAATCGATCTCGCTCCTTGCCATGAACCACCTGGAAAAATCATTGTTGTTGGCATGGAATAAAATAGACTCATCTGGAATTTCTGCGATCAGCTTTCCCATCTCCCGTATTCCGCTTGCCCTTGCGATTTCCTCCCCATTGGGCTCCCGAAAAACAAAGGCACCAAATCCCAGTTTAGACACAAAAAAAGTTTTAATCTGATCATGGAGATTGCTGGAGTTCTTATTAATAAAAACAGCCGGAATATGGGTGACGAGCGCACGATTTTTTTCCTCGGTGCTCAGGACGAGCACAGGCAAGTCCGGTATCTCATACTTAATCTTTTTCAGCAGCTTAAACCCTGCCTGTTCGTCCTCTCGTCCACCTTTTGGATACCGCATATCGGAAAAGACAGACAAAACATAGGGTTTATATTGCTCATACAAGGAGATGGCCTCCTCATAGGTATGGGCCACCAATACCTTGGGCCGCCCCCTCATTTTTAACAGCCGGTGCTCCTCGTTGATGGAATCGGCAATCACCGACTGGGTCTGGAGCACAATCTGCCTGTAGAGCACGGGCAGGAAAGAAGAATAATGATAGGGGGAATCTTCCACCAAAATGATCACCCGAACCTTGGCATTTTTTGTGTCAAAGGCCACATTCATCTCATCTTCTAAATTTTTAACAATGGCCAGGAGCAGATCGGCATTTCCGCTCCAGATATAGGTTCGGTCAACCGCCGTACTGGTATCATCACAGATATAGAGATCAACATCGCAGGTATTGTGAAGCAATAAAAAGAAAAAAAGACCGGAATACCGTCGCTTGACTTCTTCACCAAAGACATAAACATCCATCCCGTCCAGGCTGGGCATGGCAAGGATCAGATCGAAATGCTTTTTTCCCAGCTGTAAAAAAGCCTCTTCCGCCGAAGAGACCCAGGTGAGCCGGGGCGGCTTTGACAGGTTCAGCCCCTTGTACTCATTGATAATCCGGTTGGACAGCCGACCTTCCTCTTCCATGATAAAGGCATCATAGGGACTGGACACCAGAAGGATATCTCCCACCTTTTTACCCATGAGCTCATGGTAAATCTTGATGGATGGCGATGGAAAACCAGCTTGAGCAATATCCATTTTTATCCTTTTGATTTTATGGTTTAATCCAGCCCCATCTGAACCTCAACCCTGGCAATTTCCCTTAAAAGGCTTTCTTTTCTCTCCGGGGAAAGATCCGCCGCAGCCAGCTGCCGCTGGAGACCCAGAAGAATCATTTCCTCACGATACTCCGTACAGGTATAAGGTTGACCACCTGTTTTTAATTCTTCCATATAGTGTTCCTGTTCAATAGTGTTCTGGGTCTTCCGCTACCCCAGCTAATAGAGTTCGTATTTAGCCAGTTTTCCATCCAGTCCCCCGATTTTCAAGGGCCGCTTCCAGGAAGGAGACAAGGGCACCTTTTTAATAAACCTGGGCTCCCCGAAATAAACATAGGCCGTACAATTTTTACACCGATCCTTGAGAAAAGTCCCCAGATCCTTATAAAACTGGTTCATGTCCTGATCTCGTCCCATGCGGATCCCATAGGGCGGATTGGTGATGATCACAGAATCTTCAATGGAAGGAATCTCCTTAAAATCCATGAGGTCAATGTGAATATTTCCACCGAAATGGAGCCCCATGAGATTGGTTTTCACGGCATTCACAGAAACTTGTGATATATCGCTTCCGGCCATCATTTGTTCGGGAAGGGGTTTAATATCTTCATTGGCAGCAACCTTGACCCGCTCCCACAGGGGACCATCAAAATCCGGAAGCCGCTCAAACCCGAACTCACTTCGAAAGATCTGAGCCGGAATTCGGCAATAGCGCATCAAGGCCTCACACAACAGAGTGCCGGATCCACACATGGGATCATACAGCTTTTTTGAACCGTCCCACCCGCTCAACCGGACAATGGCAGCCGCAATGGTCTCCTGCATGGGGGCGGATACAGATTCTTCCCGATATCCGCGTTTGTGCAAAGGACCGCCGGAAGCATCCACGGAAATCGTTGCAATATTCTGGTGGATATGGAGATTAATGGTGATCCAGGGATTTTTGGAATCCACACTGGGTCGTTTGTTACTCCGGTCCCTGAAATAATCGGCGATGGCATCCTTGACCCGAAGGCCTGCAAAATTGGAATGGGTGATATCAGACTCGGACACATTGGCCATAATGGAAAAGGTTTGATCAATGGTTAAAAATTCTTCCCACCGGATCTTTTTAGCCGCCTTGTAGAGATCATCCTTCTCGATGCACTCAAAGGTTACCAAAGGCGCCAGCACCCGGGAGAGCAGCCTGGCGTGATAATTTATCCTGTAAAAATCCTCTTTTGAGGCCTTGAACCAAATTCCGCGGAATACCTGTTTCAGGCCATAGCCCCCCAGCTCCTTGATCTCAGTTACGGCAATATCTTTCACACTTTCCGCCACCTGGGCAAAATACTGGGAATTCTTTTCATATACGTATTCAAGCTTGGCAAGTTTCCGTGTCCTGCCCCGCCCCTTTTGAAGGATACTTCTTTTACCTGTGTTCAACTCTCACATCCTTATAAATAAAACCAAAATTATTAAATACTCCTTTATATCAGTATTTTCACATTATTAAAACAGATAGCTGAAATGGAAGAGAGAGGACAATCGGTTAAAATTTTTAACCCCTGATTTAAAACAAAAGATATCTGTGATATTTATCAGAATGCCGATAAATTCAACACAGTTTTTTAAACTGCCAGAAAAACCCAAGGAAACAACCCAGCAAAGGACCTGAAACAGATAGGAGAAAAAAGTGGATACATATAAAGTGGATACATATTATGTTAACGGAAAATTTGTTGATGAAGATGCTGCCAGGATTCCTGCAAAAGATCTTACGGTTTTAAGGGGATACGGGGTATTTGATTTTTTGATTACCTACAACCGACGCCCTTTTTATCTTAAAGAGCATGTGGAACGCCTTGAAAATTCGGCAAAGGACATTGGTCTGAAACTCTCCCACACCAATGAACAGATCTGTAACATCGTACAGGAAACCATTGACAAAAATACCCATCATGACGAGTCCAATATCCGGCTGATCTATACCGGTGGGGTTAGCCCGAATGCAGTGACCCCCGCAGGCAACGGAATTCTCATGGTCATGGTCACCCCGAAACTGATGCTGCCCGATTTCTGGTATAGTGAGGGTGTTTCCATCATAACCGTTGACATGGAGCGGTTCATTCCCACTTCCAAAAGCACAAATTACCTGTCAGCCGTGTTTGCCCTGGAGCAGGCCCATAAGGTTGGCGCTGCGGAAGCTATGTATGTTGATCGGAATCAAAGGGTATTGGAGGGCACTACCACCAATGTTTTTGCCATCAAAGGCAGCAGCATTATCACCCCTCCCGACGGCATTTTACCGGGAATCACAAGAAGTGTTGTTCTCAAACTGATCCCCGAAGATCTTAACCTTGAGATGCGCCATATTGATTTTGCAGAACTTGACCAGATGGATGAAATCTTCATCACTGCATCCAACAAGGAAATCGTGCCCGTGGTCAAGGTCAATGACATGATCGTTGGATCCGGCAAACCGGGTAAAGTAACCCGCCAGGTTATGGACTTGTTCAGATCATATACCAAGGATTTCGGCCAAGGCAAATAATGTCCGGGCATGTCCATCGCATTTTATAAGGAGTAAACAATTGACTGCAATTGATTTTAACTGGGAACAAGGAGTGTGGCAGGGCTCGGGGGGAAACCCGGACAATGCCAAGACAGCCCATGTCTGTATTGCCGGAGACTGGGCCCCTATCCGGGCCTTTGCTCCCATTATCGAACAAAGGCCTGAAGCTGTTTACGGAAATCTTCTGGCACCCCTGGAAGCGGCAGATCTCTGTATTGTCAACCTGGAAGCGCCACTGAGTGACATTGGTTTGCCTGTGAACAAAAGCGGAGCTGTGTTCAAGGGGGAGAAAAAACATGCCCCGGGGCTTGCTCCCTTTGATGCGGTAACCCTGGCCAACAACCATGTGTTTGATTTTGGCGTTGCGGCCTTTGATGAGACCATCAAGGCCCTGGATAACAGGGGTATCAAATGGACAGGGGCGGGGAAAAACCTTGACCAGGCGGCATCTCCCTTGATTCTGGAAAAAAATGGATTAAAAATCGCGGTTATCAATTTCAGCGAAGGTGAAGACCTGACCGCAGCGACCATTGATAAACCAGGGGTCATGGGCTG
The DNA here is from genome assembly GCF_055382125.1 of Desulfoconvexum algidum. Lineage (NCBI taxonomy): Bacteria > Pseudomonadati > Thermodesulfobacteriota > Desulfobacteria > Desulfobacterales > Desulfobacteraceae > Desulfoconvexum > Desulfoconvexum algidum. The sequence continues at coordinate 6,137,078 of NZ_AP042394.1, forward strand.
GGACCTGCCCCGGATGGAAGCGCTTGTGGCATCGCTCAGGAAACAGGCAGACTGCATAATGGTCATTGCCCACTGCGGTATTGAATATATCCCCTTTCCCCCGCCCTATGTGGCAAAGGCCTTTGAACGTATGGTCGATGCAGGAGCCGACATTGTCATTGGCCACCATCCCCATGTGCCCCAGGGGGTTCAATTTTATAAGAATGTTCCAATTTTTTACAGCCTTGGCAATTTTGTGTTTTACCAGCCCACGGACCTGAAATTCAGAAAACTGGGGCTCATGGTCGATGTGGGAATCGACCCGTCGGGAATTTTTTCTTTTAAGATATTGCCCTATGAAATCCATGACCATGGGCTGGAACTGCTCAAACATGGGTCAAAACAGGCATTTTTCCGCAAATTCAAGGAGATCTCCCTTCCCCTGGACAGGCCGGAAACCCTGGAACAGACCTGGCATGCCTTTCTTACCGACTACGGCGCCAAGGGGTTTTTCAATGAAATGAATATGATCATGGACAAAATAAAGACAAACCCCCAAAAAGGGGCGGCCATGTTCCGCAACCGGTTGACCACCCGCCAGCATCACACCCATTTAAAAGATCTCATGACCCTTATGGTGGAGGATAAAATGGAAAAACAGTCGCCCGAATGGGCAAAAAATCTGATACACCAATGGCTGACACAAACACGATGAAAAAAACAATTCTTGTCACTGACTCGGGCCTTGGCGGGCTGTCCGTATTTACCGATATTGCAGCAGGGCTTGCCAAGGCGTCTTTGTGGCCCAAGGTTGCCATGATCTATTTTAATGCCTGGCCGGAGCAGACCCGGGGCTACAATCATCAACCGGACATGGCAGCCAAAGCCCGGGTATTTAACAATGCCCTGGAAGCCATGAACGCCTATGAACCCGACATGATTCTCATCGCATGCAACACCCTGTCCGTGATCTATCCTTTCACAGCGTTTTCCAGAACCACCGCCATACCGGTGACCGGGATTGTGGACCACGGGATAGAGATGATTGCCCAGGCCCTGGAAAGCGAGCCTGAAAGTTGTGTCATCATCTTTGGCACACCCACCACGGCAGATGCCGGGTCCCATGCCCTTGGCCTGATAAAAAAAGGCATTGCAAAACATAGAATCATCAGCCAGGGATGCGTGGATCTGGCAGGGAAAATCGAGCGCAACCCCTTTGGTCATGAGGTTGAACAAAGAGTCCGGGAAAATGTTGTCCAGGCGGTTCAACAGGTTCAACAGGGTGGCAAAAAATTTACAAAAGTCTTTGCCGCCCTGTGCTGCACCCATTTTGGCTATTGCAAAGATCTGTTCGAAAAACACCTTGAACAGCAGATAACAGCCGGACACCTGGCAAACAATTATAAAATCTATTTTGAAATTCTCAACCCCAATGAAAAAATGGCCCAAAACGTACTGGCCTCTGAACACGAAAAGCCTTTTAAGGCTGATATTGATATGCAGATTGTCTCCAGGGTGGAATGGGAAGCATCCCGCATTAATGCCTATGAACAGCTGCTTCAATCCAAATCCCAACAGGTGGTTTTTGCACTGAGGCAATATGAACTCAACCCTGAACTGTTTGAGGTTTAGGGTATAGGCAGTGCCTTAAAAATAAAAACTTTAGCCCCGGGCAAAAAAATCCAGGGATAAAACAAATTAATCTTGTTTAAGAAAGGAAACCAACGCGTGAAAAAGGTATTATTGATTACAGGGCCTGCAGGAGACGCCCAGGGGTGGGGGGATCTTTCCGTCACCGAGAATGTCTGCCAGGCCATCAAGGACAGCGGATATGATGCCCAGATTGCATTTGTCAATACCATGGAAGAATTCAATGATGCCATTGACACTTTATCCTATGACATTGTCTGGAGCTGCCTCTATTATATTTCTGATAAATCGGACACCATTGGAATGAGCAATGGAGAGTGGCTGGCTGATATTTTTGACGCAAAAAACATTCCCTATATCGGCCCTGATGCCAAGTGCATGAAGGCATTGATCCACAAAACTGCCACCCATGATCTCCTGGACAGCAAAAAAGTGGCGGTGCCCTATCATTTTCAGGTTGCCCCTGGTGATGATCTGCCGGATGTTGCGTTTCCAGCCTTTGTCAAACCCAGTTATGAGTCACGGTCTGTGGGCATCAACGACGATAGTGTCGTAAATACCGTTGAAGAACTTGCACGACAGGTTCAATACATCCACACCACCTTTGATCAGCCGGCGCTTGTGGAAGAATACCTGCCCGGACAGGAGTACACCGTACTCATGCTGGGCAATGGCGAACATCAGGAATTCATACCCGGCAGGGTGGAAGTTGACCCTGAGCTATTCGGCAAATATCCGATTTTAAAGAGCGAGATGAGGGGGGTGGGCATTACCAAGATCAAACCCACCACCAAAATGACCCAGCAGGCCAATGAGCTCTGCCGCCAGGCCATGGAAGCGCTGAACTGTCTGGATCATGTCCGGGCGGACATGCGCCTGGATGCTTTGGGGAATCTTAAAATAATCGAAGTCAACGGGATCCCGGGACTCAAGCCCCTGAAAAGCTGGAGCCCCCAGATGTTTACCATGCAGCATCCGTCCGAACAAGGCCCCATGGAAGATTACCGCAGACTCATTAACCATATTGTCACCTCGGCCATGGCCAGATCCGGCCTGATCTGATTTCGCTTAAGGTCCGAAAGTCCACGGCCTTGTCCAGAATCGGGACAAGGCCGACGAGCTGGTGGAACAATCCCTTGGCCGGTTGAATCATTTTGCAGTACATTCCTATCAATAGTATCCCCAGGAATTTGGTTTTTATTTTTTTCTTGACAACATTGGTTTGATTATTTTAATAATTGGTAGAACCAATTCAATTACTCTTCTGGGATATATACTGCCCCCCATCTGAATCTGTTTGAAGCTTAAAAAAAAGTTACACTGCGTTTAATCATTCACTAAAGTCTGGGCACTTTGTTTATGAAAAAAGAACAGAACGCAATCAAAGAGATTATTGCTATCATCAGCAGGGATGATTTTGAGATCGGATCTGCTCTCCCGTCTGAAAGAAAACTATCCAGCCTTTTCAATATCAGCCGCAATACAGTCAGAAGTGCACTTCGTAAACTGGAAGCCAGAGGCATTATTGAAATTCGTAATGGAAGCGGCTGTTATCTGCTCTGCAAACATGGATATGTCATGGATTGGTTGGGAAACGCAAACATGGCTTCAATTGAGGACACACAGAATCTCATTGAGGCGCGTTATTTAATCGAGCCTTATGTGGTTTCTCTGTCTGCAAAAAAAATTGACAAAGAGAGTATCCAAGTCCTTGAAAAATGTCTTGCCGGTTTGAACCGGGCAATTATTGCCATGAAAAAAGAAGATATTATCAAAAAAGATGCAGAGTTTCGACGGATAATTTATTGCAACTGTCAAAACAGCTCTTTGATTTTTGCCATGAATCAGCTGATAATTTGGAATCAATTTTTTTTTACTGTCATGGATCAGTTTACTCAAATTGAGAAAGATAGATTTTTTGCTGATTATGTTAACATTTTAAAGGGGTTGGAACAAAAAGATGCGTTGCGGGTAAAAGAAATTGTTAAGGGAAATATTTTTTTGATCTGTGAATTATTACTCAAGTATACAGATCTGCAATCCAATGAGTTTATGAGAGAGGTTATTTTTTTACATTCAAAAAAAGGAGGGAAATAAAAACTGATTAAGAAGGCTGAAACGAGAAAGCAAGAGGGATAAAAAAACCTGCATATAGACAGAGTCCTGACTTTGTTGAAAGGAGTGAGAATGAAGACAATCATACATTGGCGAAAAATTCTTTTTTTGTTTGCAGTTACCACCATGGTAATGAGCGGTTTCATTTTACAAGGGAGCATAGTCCAGGCGGATCAAAAAAAACTCAATCATGAGCAGGCATACAGAGTGTATACAAAAAATTGTATGGACTGCCATGATTCGATTGCAGATCCGGAAAAACCAGGGAAAACCCGTGACGAATGGCATATAGTCGTAAATGTGATGCATCAATACGGGCTGGGGCTGACCACAGAAGAGAGTGAACAAATTGTCGATCTGCTCTATGACCTGCGCAAGGGTATTGAAAAAGAGGCGGGGTAATTAATACATCATTAGATTCACAAAAGGAGCTTTTTATGAAACGAAGAGCATTTTTAAAATCACTTGCCGCAACAGGTGTCGCAGCGTCTATAACTGGCTCAGGAGCCTTGACCAGCAAGGCTGAAGCCAAAAAGAAAAAAATTGAATTTGGAGAGGTCAAAAGTGTTAAAATTGATGTGCTGTCGGAAACAAGCTGGTTTGACAATACAATATTTAAAAAAGATATCGTAGATTACGGCGGGGCTATGACCAACCAGTATACCATACCGTGGAAATGGGATAATGCCGGCGGATACATGGCATTGATCACCGTGACCGAACTGGACGGGAAAGAAAGAAAAATACTTCTGGATACCGGCTGGAACAACGAATGGGTTGACTATATTTATGAGATGAACAATATCCCGGCCATGTTGGAAAGCGGAGAGATTGAATTTATGGTGCTTTCCCACTGGCATCTGGACCATTTCTGGGGGATTGAATCTACCCTGAAACACAAACCCGACATCACCATTTACGGGCCTGCCACCCATTATCCTGAAGATATGAAATTGCTCAAGGGTGCCCACCTTACAGCCAAAGACAAGGAAGGCAAGGAACATCATATCTGCAAAAACGACGTGCCCCATACGGGCAAATTAGTGGAATGCACACCAGACGGCGAAAAAGGCGAAGGTATTTATAATGTCATGCCCGGTGTGGCCGTAAGAAATTTTGATGTGCCTATCCTGCTAAGAGTAAGAGGCGAGAATGTCCTTTATTTTAATGTCAAGGACAAGGGAACGGTTACGGTAACCGGTTGCTGTCATCCAGGCGTTCTTTCTCTATTTTCCTATGCCAGAAAGAATTTTGAGGGGTATAAGCCCTATGGCTGCTACGGCGGCCTGCATATTACCCTGTTTGAAACCTGGGATCCGAAATTTGATGATATCATTCGAGGGGTTAAAGCCTTTAAAATACAAAAACTTGCCTGTAACCACTGTACCGGCTGGATCTGGGCTGAAAAGGCGGCAGCCGCAGGAGTGCCCGTTGTTAAGGGAACCGACAAGTATAAGACCTATAAAAGGACCTCCAGTGTGGCCACGGGAAGTAATGCATTCCTGACCAACGGGGATTTTGTCGTTTTCTAGAATCAGGAGGATACGATATCGCTAACCTGTGGGAAAGGGAAAGCCTATCCTTTTTCTTTCCCCCTTTATCATTTAAAGGGAGCACTGAATTATTATGGAAACAGATTCATTATCGGAAAACAGGTTTAATTATTTTTTGGGTCTGGTCAATCTGGTTGCCGTTTTCTGTATTGTATGGCTTTTATGGTATGTTTTTATGCATGCGGATGGCATTTTAAGACTTTATACCCCCATGTACGGATTCTCCCTGGTGGTTGTTTTTCTTTCAGCCATTCTGCTGATCAAGGATGTTTTTGAATTTTATCCTTTTTCAAAAACCCGGCCCCCGGATCAGAGTATCCCATTCCGGGGGCTTCTATTGACCCTCTTTGCTGTCCTGGTCATGTTATTCCTATACTATGTTGTGTTTTGGGGATTTATCGGCAAATTCGGAATTACCTATTTCAGTCCCTATTCCATCATCGCAGCCGGTAGCCAGGGGGCTGAAATGTGGAATGCACGGGAAATCTCCAGCCGGGCCATACTTTATTTTTTCACCGCATTTTTATGGGTTTCCATTACCTGGAACATTGGTTTTGGGCGATGGCCCTGGCACAAAAACGACAGGGGTGTCCTGGCATGGTCCCGTCTGATTACCATCCTCTTTTTTGTGATTGTTGTTTATGCGTTATTGTTTCACCCAAATGTGTGCTACCTTTTTTATCCGGCCCAGGTAAACGCCGGAGTTGAATCCTGGTGGATGGCATTTGCAGATACCGGTAGTGCTTTTTTCAGTCTGGGCCTGCTTTTGTCCGCCCTGTTCTGGGCCATTGCCTCTGATTTCCTTTGGGAGGGTTATCCATTTAAGTTCATGGCCAAGGAGGATGAGGGCAACTTGCTAAAAGGGGTTGTCACTTTTATTATGACAATAATTTTAGGGATCATTTCGCTCTGGATTATGCTCAAGGTTATGAATTATTATTGGGACGAGGCCTTCATGGGCGGCCAGTATACGGATGGCCCTGATTTCAGGTTTCTCCATACGGCTGAGATCAGTGGATTTTTCATTCTGGCATCCTTTATTTTAAAACACTATTTTAATAATTTCCCCAACACAAAATCCATTGGGCTCAATGCTGTCCTTCGAACCCTTATCGTAATTGGCGGCGGCATCCTTATTCACCTTTTCTATTATTCAAATGCCACTGTCTTTTTTCTTGGCAAGGTTCCCGGAATTGCCCAGCCCGATGATGCCCCCTTGGTATGGGTGATCCTTTTTTTGAGTGTTATTGTAATACATGCAGATTTTTTCGAGGGCTGGCCGTTAAAGAAAATCAAAGGAAACAAGGGAAATGGTTGACACAAGCAAACGAGGATTTTTAAAAACCTCTTTTATGGAAGGAATCGGCAAGGTGATTGCAGGTTTTGATGAAGGCATCAAAAAGGCCGAGGCTAGACAAACTTTTGACGCGTATTTTGATTCCTATGAATCCAGTTATGCCTTGACCCTTGCCTACCCCGATGAAATATTGATGGAAACCGCCCGTCAGTCTGGAATTGAAATTGACGGGCGGGACAAAAAAGAAATTATAAAAGAGCTTTTTGAAAAAAAGGGAGGATACTAAAATCGATATTCAGAGCCTGCTTCGCAATAAAATAGACAATATGCTGATCACCGCCTCCTGGGTTGAAAAGGTAAAGGAACGGATCGGGCTTACTGCAGTCAGCCCTTTCTGGGGAGACAAGCCATCATGGTATTTCTGGATATCCCAAAGGCCGGGGGCTTTTCTTCTTGAATTAGATGAAATTGTGGATGAAAATTGGGAAAGCGATCTTCTGGCAGGCGGGATGTTCAAGATAAAATATTACCCCCATCCCCATGGGGAGGGGTTGGCTGATTTTTCCTTTGAAGAACAGGCCTTTGTCCAGAGTGATTTTTTTGATCATACCCACACCCCCCGGTTTGAAAAAAAAGAAAGTATTCCGGATTCCCTGTTTAATGTGGCAGCCCTTGAAGTAACCATGGATCCAAAGGACAACCTGGCTCTTTTTTCTTTGGAAGCCCTTGATACCATGCAAATTACCTATGACCGGGCAATATACCGGACCTATCCTGAATTCAACAAAGGCAAACAGTATATTGCGGGGGAACGAGCAAGGAACGTTCCAGGGTATGACCTGGGGTATACCCTTTTCAGCAGCCTGGCCTCATTATATTCTTTTTACAGCAAAACAAAACCCACACGTGTATTGGCAACCCACGGCCCGGGATTTAAACATGTCTGCAACGCTTCCAATGAATTTCAATGCATTGATACAGATGAGATCAATCTTAATTCACTGCATATTTTATTTTCAGATAATAGCGAAAAATCCATGGCAAAGGGAGAGAAATTAGTTGAACAGCGATGTAAAGAGGCTGACCATAAAGTGGTGTTTGATCAGCAATTCACATATGGCCAATCACCAGGGAATTGTATCTCTCCTTTTGTAAACACAACTTTGGATGAAAACTGGTGGTTTCTTGCAGAGGCTGATTATAAATCAAACCTGGCATCCTCTTGCGGCTGTGAATCTTGCCATAAATAGCGTTGAAGCAATCTTTTTTGGCCCATCAATTCCCGTGGACACCTATTTTCAACAAATTGGCAATATTGGCATTTGAATCCAGTACCGGTTCGATCAAAGAGAGTGGACAGGTCATCAGGGTGGATATGCCGGGACCGTGTCCTGCCAGGCGGCAATCGGAGTGAACCAGAATACCGATGCTCACCGCTCCCTGGACAAAGGCCCTGCCATAGGAGTTGTCATGGTCCATCAATGCCACAAAATCACCGAACCGCATCTGGTCCAACTTATGGTGTTTAACCGTGGCAGGATCCGAGGTCATCACATCATAATCCCCTGCTCCCACATGGGCCCGTCCCACACCGGATCCCATGCAGGATGCCGGTACCATGGTGGTCACCGGAACCTTCAGGGTCTTGCCATCCCCGGTAATGCCCATCTTTTGCAGCAGATCCGGGTCCAGATTAAAAAGTTTAATCGAAGGATAGTCTGTAAGAATAAGTCCCTGGCCTTTTGCCCGGATTAAAATTTTGTCATCATAGGTCATCCGCTCTTTGACAGATCGCGCAAACTCCACAATAATATGTTCGGATCCGCCATGGTGACCCAAAACGATGCCGGTTTCCCCCTTGGCCTCTCCGGAAACAATTCGTGCCTCATTTCCCACGCAGGAAAGAATCTGAAGGGAGTTATTGGGAAAATCATTGGGTTTGTCGGCGTTAGCCGTGCAGGAGACGCCCGGTTCAATGTGGTCGCCGGCAAGACCAAATGCCGACTCTCCCGCCTGGACGTTCAGGGTTATCCCACCGATGCTGGGTAAAAGGAAGGGAATCCCCTGGTGATCTACTTTCCAGCCAGCCCCCACCCGGGGCTGACCCGGCTTGCACTCCAAAAACATTTCAACTACTTTATCAACATTGGTTTTCAACATATCAACCTCCAATTTTATAATTATTTTTCAAGTTTCAATAAGAAGGGAACGGCTGTAAATCCCACCAGGGCAGAAATGGTGAACATATTCTCAAGCCCTGCCACATCACCTATGGCCCCGACAATGACCACGGCAAAGGAGCGGGCGGCAAAAGAGACCATCATGAAAAGCCCGTTGGCGGCCGAAGGGTTATCCCTGGCCGTTTCCTGGACAAGGGCCAGCATAACAGGTGTTGTGGAAAGAACGGTAAACCCAGTGATCATCAGCATGGCAATCTTGAGGACGCCGGTGGTGAATACAAATACTAAAATGGCAACCGGTGCCACCATAAGGGCCCAGAACAAGACTCTGCGCCTGCCCATCCAATCGGAAAGGGTGCCGGCGGACAAAACCCCGGCCACCCCCAGGGCTTCATAAATGCCAAGGGCCAAGCCCCCATACCAGAGGCTTCCGGTTTTCCTTTCCACAAACACCGTTAAGAACATCCCCATGGATGCGTGCATAAAGGCCCTGGCTGTTAAAATACCGATCAGGGGGTTGAGCACATGGCGGATCTCCCGGTAGGAGGCAAGAAGAGATCCGTTCCTTCGAATGACGGTTTTCTCTTCCTCTCGTTCCAGGGTAAAATATAATAGGATGGAGGTGAGCACAGCAAAAACCATGACCCAGTGAAAATGATCCATACCAAGCACGGAAACGGCTGCCACGGCGAACAGAGGGCCAATGGTTCTGGCCAGTTCCCCGCCGGTCATGAAAAGACTCATGCCCCGGCCCTTTTTATCCCCTGAATACTTGGCCACCAACACCGGGGCCGGCACATGATAGAGGGCCACGGAAATCCCGGCGAAAAAAAACAGAATCAACAAAAGCCCATAGGAAGGGGTGATGCCAATGAGGCTCATGGGAATGGCGGTAAGGGTGGGGGCCAGAATCACCAGCCACCGGGCAAGCCCTTTGTTGTCTGCAACCAGGCCGATAAAAGGATTCAGCAATGCCGGTATCTGCATCACAGTGGACAAAAGCCCTGCCTGACTCAGGGTCAATGACAACCGCTCAATAATCAGGGGCAGCAGGGGGGATAAAAAGCTTGTATACGCATCATGGATAAAATGGGAAAAGGAGACAAGGGCAACTCTGGAGGTATAAAATTTTTGTTTTTCCATCCACCTCTAATATCATATATAAAACCAAATTGTAAAAAGATATATAGGGGATCATTTGGTCAGTTATTTATTCTGGGCCCTGACCTGGATAATTTGCCCCATGATGCTGACGGCAATTTCCGCCGGGGTTTCTGAATTGATATTAAGCCCAACGGGGGAATAGACCTGGTCCAGTGATCTTTGAGAAACGCCTTGTTGAATCAGATTGTCATAGATCTGATCGCGTTTCCGGCGGCTGCCGATCATCCCGATGTAGGCGGCTTTTGTCCCAAGAGCCTGCTCCAATACGGTCTGGTCGTGGAGATGTCCCCGGGTAAGGATGACAATATAGGCGTTCTTGTCAACGGCCAGTTCTTTAAGGGTTAGCTCATCAAAAACCGTAGCAAACTGGTCGGCCACATGGACGGTATGGGCATGTTCAAACCGGTTTGTATTGGCAAATTCAGCCCTGTCATCCACCACAATGGTTCGAAAATCCAATAAATGGGCCATCTTTGCTAACTGGAGCCCGACATGGCCGGCACCAAAGATATAAAGGGTATCATTGGTCTGGCTGGGTTCAATGATGAACTCTTCCAGGTTGTGGTTTTCCAGCACCGGTGCTGTGCCGGGAAACCGGTTATCCTGGATGTTATCAAGAAGGCTTTTTGGAACCAGATGGGGGCCGATGATGGTTCCATCGGGCAGGATCAGGCATTTGTCCGTGGTAAAGATGGCGCCGGAAAACCCCTGTATCCGGGAAACCAGCACATTTTTTTCCCCGGCCTTTTCCTGGGCTGCCATGGCGGTAAATATCTGGATAAGGGCTGATGACGACTCGGGAAATGTCTCAATCCAGACGGTGAGGTCCCCGCCGCAGACCATGTCCAATCCCTCCTTTAATTCCTGGTTCAAAATGAATTCTTTAATGTGACACTGGGGGCTTGCCATCATGGCAAGGCAATCCTCAATGACCCTGGCTTCCACCAGGCCGCCGCCAATGGTGCCGTATAACTGCCCGTCGGCGAGGACCACCATTTTGCTGCCCGAGGTTCTCGGGGTGGAGCCCTTGTGGGAGATAATAGTGGCCAGGGCAAAAGGAATTCCCTGGTTTAAACAATCGAGTATGTTCCGGGTGAGTGATTCCATGATTTTAGTCCCAAACTTATTCGTTAAACTCTATTTTCCAAAACTGCAGGAGGGAAATCGACACACTTTGCAACTGGAACAAAATCCCCCATGTCCCATTTTTACGATATCTGAGCGCTGGATACTTTCTCCGGCAAGCAATCGGGGCAAAATCAGGTCAAAGATGGACGCCCTGTGGTACATGACGCACCCTGGAAGCCCCACCACGGGAATATCCCCGATATACGCCAGCATGAACATGGCACCGGGAAGAACCGGAGCCCCATAGGAAACAATTTCACCCCCTGCCGCCCGGATGGCAGCCGGGGTCAAATCATCCGGATCCACGGACATACCACCGGTGACAGCAATCATCTGGGCCCCTTCCGCCATTAACTCCTGAATCGCGGATACAGTCATGGCAATCTCATCGGAAACGATAACTTTTCGGGTAATATGACTGCCAAGGGCCTCAAACTTCTTAGCCACCACAGGCCCAAACCCATCCCGGATCCGACCGCTGAAAACCTCGGATCCGGTTACCACCAATCCAACATCCAGCTTGGCCAGAGGTTTTACCTCGATGATGGGAAAATATTGTTTACAGATTTTTTCCGCTTCAATCACCTTGTTTTCATCAATGGACAGGGGGATGACCCGGGTGCCGGCAAGCTCCTGGTCCTTTTGAACCACCTGGTTCGTATGCAGGGTGGCAAAGATGACATCCTGGACCGAATTTAATCGTTCAAGGGCGGCCACATTGATCTTGAGCAGGCCCAGGGCGGTGGCGGCAAACCCTACCTTACCCTCCTTGGGATCGCTGATGGACAGCCCACGGCCCATGGCAGCCCGGGCAATGCGCAGGGCCGCATCATTTTCATGGACCTCTCCATCCAGACCGGACACATAGATATGTCGCTTGCCCAGGTCCAGCAATTTTTCCACGTCTGCCTGGGTAATGATATGGCCCTTCCTGAAACTAGGGCCCTTAAACAGGTCGGGCACAATTTCGGTGATGTCATGGAGCAGCACTTTGCCCACAGCATCCTGAACCGCCACGGCCTTTAGCGTTTCTTTTTCATAGTATTTCATTTAATAAATTCTTAAGTTCCATAATAATACTCAGGCAACCACAAGGCAATCTGGGGAAACATCATGATCAGGGCCAGGCCAAAACACATGAGCAAGACAAAGGGTACAATGGATTTATAGATGTCCATCAGGGTAATCTCCGGCGGGGCCATGGCTTTCATCAAAAACAGGTTATAGCCGAAGGGCGGTGTCATATAGGCGATCTGACAGGTGACCGTATACAGAACCCCGTACCAGATCGGGTTAAAGCCCATACTGATGATCAGCGGGATATACAGGGGTGCCACAATGACCAACATGGCGGTGTCGTCCAGAAACATGCCCATTAGGATGTAGGAAACCTGCATCATGATCAGCACCTGCCAGGGACCCAGGCCCCATTTTTCCAGGAACAGAATCTCAATGGCCTTGACCGCACCCAAACCGTCAAAAACTGCCCCGAAACAAAGAGCTGCCAGGATAATCCACATGAACATGCAGGAAACGCTCAGGGTCATGTGAAGGGTGTTGTCCAATACCTTCCGGGTGAGTCGTTTTTTGGCGATGGCCGCAATGGTGGCAGCGGCCGCTCCCACAGCAGAGCTTTCCACAAGGCTTGTGACACCGATCATGAACAGTCCGGTCACGGAAAAAATAATGGCCAGGGGCAGGATGCCGGCGTAGAGCAGCTGAAGTTTTTCTTTCATGGGCATCTCGCGCTCTTCTTTGGGAAGGGGCGGTCCCAGTTCTGGATTCAGTTTGCAGCGGATGGCAATATACCCCCCGAACAGAACTGCCAGCAGGAGACCGGGAAAAACACCGGCCAGCCAAAGCTGGCTCACGGGTTGCCGGGCAATCATGCCGTAAAGCACCAACACAATGCTGGGCGGCACCATGATCCCCAGGGAACTGCCTGCCTGGATCACACCGGTGACCATGATCTTGTCATATTTACGCTTAAGCATTTCGGGCAGGGCAATGCTGGTACCAATGGCCATACCGGCCACACTCAATCCGTTCATGGCGGAAATGGCCACCATGAGGACGATGGTCCCCAGGGCCAAACCGCCGGGTAAGGGCCCCATCCACACATGGAACATGCGATACAGATCGCCTGCTATGCCCGACTCGGATAACATATACCCCATAAAAATAAACAGGGGCAGGGTCAGCAGGGGATACCAGTTCAAAAGACCAATGCTGGCGTTAAACGGCATTTCACCGGCTCCGGTGCCTCCCCATAGAAAGAGGGCTGAAACAGCCGCAACAAACCCGACTGCTCCAAAAACACGCTGGCCGGTGACAAGCATGAGCATCAACGTGGAGAACATTAACAACGCAATATATTCATTACTCATACCAGTTCTTTTCCTCTCGCCTTTGCCAGGTCTCTAAAAAAGACGGCAATCGCCTGCAGCAGCATTAATAGTATTCCGATGACCATAATAATCTTGATAGGCGCCATGGGCGGTCCCCAGCTTGAATAATTTCTCTGGCCATATTGGAGGGAGTACAGGGTACTGGAAAGACCGCCGTAAAGAAGCACCACCAGGTAGAAAATCAGGAACCCCGAGGTGATTACATCCACCTTGGCACGTGTTTTTTCCGACCAGCGCTCATAGAGCACATCCATGCGAACATGGGCTTTAAGCTGCATGGAGTAGCCACCGCCAAGCAGGTAATATGCAGCCATCGTGAACTGTGCCATTTCCATTGTCCAGTCAAAGGGAACATCAAAAAATGTCCTGGAAATCGATGCAAACAAAAGAATGCCCATCATCACGAAAACCAAATACAGCGCAAACTTGCCCACCCGTCGGTTTACTGCATCAACACATCTTACATAGGTTTTTATTGCATTGGGCATAAAAACTTCCTTTGTGATCTTGTCAATTTGGGTTAAAGGTTAAATTGAGTACTGCCTTCCCGGACAATTTTCTTCCGAAAAGGCAGTGCATATCTTTAAAACAGCTTATTGGGTTTTAATACCGGTAGGGAGCACCGGCATCCCGCATGGTTTTGGCATACTCTTTTAAGATACCAACCACCTTGGCACTTCTGGCGCTTTTGGCACCAATCTCGTCCCAGTACTTGAGGGCTTCATCTTCCACTGTTTTCCATTCTGCGTCGGGAATGGTTGTCAGTTCCAGCTTTCCGCCTTTTGTTCTATAGTGGGCCTCTCCCCACCAATACCAGTATTGTCGGTGGTAATGGGAGCTGTCCATGGCCAGGTTGAACAATGTTTTCAAATGTTCGGGCAGGGCATCCCATTTTTTCGAATTGGCAAAATAAGAACCAGCCCAGGCACCGGAAATGTTGTTGGTCAGATAATATTTATTGACGTTTGCCCATCCCACAGTATAGGCCTCGGTAATACCGGACCAGGCAATGCCGTCCAGTTCTTTTGTCTGCATGGCCACTTCAACGTCTTCCCAGGGAAGGGTCACCGGGATAACCCCGAATTTTTTCAGGAATCTGCCGCCCGTAGGGAAGGTAAATACCCTTTTCCCCTTGAGGTCGGCAAGGCTTCTGATGGGTTCCTGGGTGGTGAAGTTACACGGATCCCAGGAACCGCACCCCAGCCAGGTGACATTTTTTATTTCAGAATAGGCTTCCTGCCAGATTTCTTTGAGTCCATAGTGATTAAACAAAACAGGAACATCCAGGGAATAACGGGATGCAAAGGGAAAGTAGGCACCGAACACAGAGACATCCACGGGTGCGCCGATGGAGTCTTCATCACTTTGGACGGCATCAATGGTGCCCCGCTGCATAGCCCGGAACAATTCACCCGTGGGAACCAGCTGATCGGCGTTGTACAGCTCTATGACCATTTCCCCATTGGCGGCTTTGTTAAAGGCATCAATGGAGGGTTTACAGACATGGGCTGCCAGCGAAGCACCGGCATAGGTCTGCATCCGCCACTTGATAGTTGTTTTTTTACCTGCAATGACCGAAGGGGCGGCAACCGCAGTTGCGGCCACTGCTGCAGCTGCTCCTGTTCCAACTTTCTTGATAAACTCGCGTCTTTTCATTCTGCTTAAGTTCCTTTGCTGATGTTTTGTTGACATTCAACCAATCCGAAAATCCTCGGTTAATGTTCCAAATATCCTGAACTTCCTAACGGCATATCTAACATTTCACCCAACAAACCATTTGTTGGTTAAAATGTTCCATGGACATCATCAAACCTGCCGGCAACCCTGAGGTCACCGGCAGGGGGATGTTTACACAAGTATTTTTCTAATCAAGGCCTTTACAACCTGTACCTTAAATGCATTTTTGGCAAGGGGGCTGACGGCTTCCACCGCAACCTCTCCTGCTGCCACTGCTGTTTCATCGCTGATGGGCTTGCCTTCAAGAAAGGCTTCAACTGCCTGTGCCCGCAATGGGATGGGTGCCACAGCACCCATAACGATGTTGGCATCTTTAATGACCTGACCGTCAAAGTTAAAGGAATAGGCCATACTGACAATGGGAAAATCAATGGCATTTCTGATTCGAAATTTCTGATAGCCCTGCCGGTTGTTCTTTGCCGGTGCGGGTATCTGTATTTCCTCCACAAGCTCACCCTGATCCAGAATGGTACACTTCATGATATCTGCTGCAAAGAAGTCGTCTGAACCTATAATTCTTCGGGTGGTTTTAATCCTGGCACCAAGGGCCATGAGGGCCGGCGCCATGTCCGAGGCATTCACCGCAATACAGCCGCAGTTCACACACCGGGAAGCTTCAGCCTGGATGTCGTCAAACCCTTTTATATCAACCCGCGAACATTTATCATGGCTGGCGCAATGCACCTCAAGAGTTTGGCCCAGGGGCATGCTGGTCTCTGGGGTAATCTTTGCAATGGAAAATGCCGTTTTACGACCAGCAGCAACGGCATGAATGACCGAAGCCGGTCCGCTGACGATGTCACCCCCGGCATAGACACCTTTCATGTTGGTTGCACAGGTCTTTTCATCGATGACAATCCAGCCGCGGTTGTTTTCCAGATCCCCTGCGTAGGCGATATCTGTGGACTGGCCGATTGCCAGAATAATCTGATCGGCCTCAATGGTCTGCTTAACAGCAGAATCAAACATAGGGTTAAACTGGCCGTTCTCATCAAACACCGATGTGCAGCTGACAACTTCCATCCCCATTACCTGGCCTTGTTTTTCCATGATTTTATCCGGACCAAAGGAAGGCTGGATAATAACGCCTTCATGGAGGGCCTCTGCGATTTCTTCCTCAAAAGCCGGCATGTTGTCCCGGGACTCAAGACATACCATGGTGACCTGGTCAGCGCCCATACGGCTGGCAGTGACGGCCACATCAACGGCCACGTTGCCGCCGCCGACAACCAGCACCCGTTTGCCCACAACAGGTTTTTCACCCAGCCCGAAGGCGGATAGAAAATCAATGCCCTGGGTCAAAAGTTCTGCTTTCTCCATGGGAAGACTTCTTTCCCCCCATGCGCCGGATGCCAGGAACACATTGGTAAATTTTGTTCGAAGCTCTTCCAGGGTGGCACCCGCATCTCCAACACTTACATTGAATTTGAACGAGATGCCCATGTTCTTGAAGGCGTCAATCTGACGTTGAACCACCGCCTTGGACAACCGATCCGCCGGGATACCATAGGTGAGCATTCCACCAGCTTCGGGCATTTTGTCATACACCGTCACCTGATATCCCGCTTTTCTCAAATAATATGCCGCCGATATACCGGCAGGTCCGGCACCGACAATGGCCACGCTCTCCTTGCGCTCCTTTTCAGGCGGCGCAAAAAACTCACCGGCGTTGTCAAGGATATAATCCCCCACAACCCGTTCGACATTCCGGATGGAAACGGCTTCGTCAAATTCGGCTCGATTGCATTTGGACTCGCACAAATGCGGGCAGACACGGCCGGTAATGGCCGGTATGGGATTGTTTGCAAGGACAATCAAAGCTGCACTTTGAAGATCTCCATTGCGAACAAATTCCATATAGGCAGGGATTTCAATACTTCCGGGACAGGTTTCGGAACAGGCGGGCTGGGCCACCCTCACGCTGCCAAAAATCGAATGGTACCGATTCTCCCCAAGAAGGGCGGCACATTTGGTACCGCCTTTTCTCAAACAATGGAACAGATCGTCCGGCGCCCGATAATACCAGCATCTGGGTTCCTGGCAGATGTTGCCGCCAAGGGTGCCCATGTTTCTCAGCTGGGGGGAAGCAACGGAATGGGCAGCCTGTGCCAGCAGTGTATATTGTTCCTTGATAATAGCGTCATTACAAATGTCGGTGAGGGTGGTCATGGCCCCTATGGCGAGGCCTTCGTCTGTGGCTTTCACATAATTTAAGTTTGGAATTGTCTTGAGATTTACCACCACCTCGGGGCCTTGGGCATGAATTTTGTCCTTGAGAACCCCCAGCAGATCTGTTCCGCCTGCAATGGCAACGGAACGTCCATTGGACGTTGACAAGATATCCGTGGCTTCCGCAAGAGACGAAGCAGATATGTGTTTGAAATTTCTTAGCGTCATCTTTTTCTCCTTAAACCTTTCCCAGAGCCCGGAGTATTTTCTCGGGCTTGATCGGAATATCATTAATTCTGACACCGATGGCATTGTAAATTGCATTCATGATGGCCCGCGGTGTGCAGGTCAGGGTGCCTTCGCCAATTCCGCATGCACCGTACTCCCCGGCACCCTTCCAGACCTCAAGAAGGATGGGGTCAATGTCGGGCATGTCCGCCATGGTGGGAATCTTATAATCAATAAAATTAAAATTCAAGGGCACTCCGGTTATCTCGTCATAGATAATTTCTTCGGTCAGGGCTTCACCCAATCCCATAACCTGACCCCCCACCTGCTGAGCTTCGGCACCGGAAGCAAACATGACGGTACCGCAGTCATTGATCACCACCAGATGCAGCACATCCACTTTCCCGGTATCCATGTCCACTTCCACTTCGGCAAAATTGGCAAAGTAAGGAACCCCTGTTTTTTCGCCATTGGGCAATCTGCTTTTCGTGATGGTTATGGGTACCAGGTCTCCCTGGAATAAAAGCTCTTTCACGGTGAGTCCTCGATCTGGATCTTTCTTAACGAAAATACGGCCGTCCACAATATCCATATCTGCAGGTTTTGCCTTGAGAACAGGTTCTGCCCTGTCAAGAACCTCTCGTCTAACCTCATCCACGGCCGCAGCGATGACTTCAGACTGCAGGTAGGACACGGCACTGTCGGTCTGGACACAGTCTTTCAGGCTGGTGTCGGTGTTGACCATGTGATTCCAGTGAATCTTTTCCGGGGTAACTCCCAGAAAATTCAAGGACTCGGCACACCCCAGAACGTTACAGGTATTTGAACCGGTTCCGGTTTCCACGGTGGGGGCATTGAGGATAACGGTACCATCGGGGTTCAAGATGATGGAAATCGGAATATGCCCCCGGCGTACTTCCTGCCATTCCGCATGCCATGCGGGGTGAATCGAAAAACCGACACCCCGTTTTTTGGTCTTGTCATAGACAGGTCCCTGACCGGGCTTGTTGCGTTTTTCTTTCCATCCGATCTTTTCGGCACCCTGTTTCAGCACTTCCGTCAGACTTTTGTCCGGAAGGGTTTCCCACTCATGGCCAAAATTTTTGATGCACAGATCAATGGGGTCCATGTCCAATTTTTCGGCCAGAAGATCAATGACATGCCCGAAAATAAGATTGAACTGGGAATTACCAACGCCCCGCATCATACAGGCCGGCAGTTTATTGGTATAAACAGCATAGGATTCCAGCTTCACATTGGGAATATGGGCAAAGGAAACCTCAGAAATTTCCAGGGGGGCAAATTTCAAGGCAAAAATAGAATGATCCGCATAGGCGCCGGTATTGCCGATGGACTTAAAATACAGGGAGGTGATGGTGCCATCTCGTTTAGCACCGACCTTGGCTGTATAGATCGTGGGTTGACGGGAATCATGGAAACTTTCCCGGCGAGTATGTTTAAACTTTACAGGGCGACCTGTTTTCTTGGAAAGAACGGCTGTAAAAAGGAAAAAGGGCTGCTCGCCTGTGTCTCCCCGGCCAAACTGTCCGCCGACATAGGAACTGATAACCGCAACCTTGTGCAGGGGCAGATCCAGCATCTGGCTGATATGCATGCGGGTTTGGTCCGCTTCATAGGAATTGGAGTAGAGGGTCAATTTCTCATCTGTCCAATCTACCAGGCAACACCAGTTATCAAGGGAGGCCTGGGTGGCATTGTGATGGGTTGAGGTGGCCTCGATCACAACTTCGGCATCGGCAAAACCAGTGTCCACATCGCCCTTGTCCAAAAACACATCCTCCCCCCCCATTTTTTCCGGGGGCAGCACATTGTTCGGGGTCATATCCGGATGAATCACCGGCGCACCCGGTTTCATGGCTTCGATTGGGTCAAGAACAAAGGGAAACACCTCCCAGTCGACTTTGATCAGCCGGATGGCTTCATCGGCAATCTCTTCGCTCTCTGCGGCCACAACAGCACCAACTTCATCGGTTACCCAGCAGGCATAGTCTCCCAATACCCGACGGTCATTAAACTGATTCCACATTTTCCCATCATAGGAGACCGTATCCACCCCATCAGTCCAACCGGCATTGGTGGGTCGAAGGGATGCAAACTCCGGGTCCTTGTAGGTCATCACAGAGACAACTCCGGGAAGTACTTTGGCCCGGCTCACATCAATATCCTTAATGCGGGCATGGGCATGGGGACTGCGCAGAACCTTTGCATACAGCATACCGGGAAATCGACTGTTGATGGTTATATCATCAACATATTCGACTTTTCCCCGGGCCTTTTCCCAGGCGTCTATTTTCGGCCGGTAGCCGCCGACAAATTTACGATTCGAGTTCGGCCGCGGTGTGTAAGGTTGTTTCATGAGGCGTCTCCTTTTTTCGCAATTTTTTCGGAAGCGTGGGTCACGGCCTGGGCAATACCTGCATAGCAACCGCACCGACAGATGTGCCCGGAAAGGGCTTCCTTGACCTCGGCCATGGTGGGTATGGGATTCTCATCCAGCAGTGCTTTGGTGCTCATCACAAAACCGGGAGTGCAAATACCGCACTGCAGGGCTGTTCCATATCCGGGTTCACACTGCTGGGCAAAGGCTTCCACAATGGGATCATCCTTGGCAAGGCCTTCAATGGTGAGTATCTCATGCCCGTTGGCCTCAACGGCGAGAATCATGCACGACAATACGGATTTGCCATCCATGATAACGGTGCAGGCACCGCACCCCCCTTCGTCACAGGACACTTTCAGGCCGGTAAAGCCCAACTTTTCTCTCAACAGATAGGAAAGGGTCATGGTGGGTGAAATATCACGCTCCGGTTCAAAATTATGCCAGCACCCATTAATCTTGATCTTTATTTCGGATGGTGGCGCGGCAACGGTCTTCTTGGTACCTTCAGATGATTTAGGCATTGCTCATCCCCTTGGTTAGTCTATAATAAACATTACAAATAAATTTCATCACTCTTAATAACTTCATTTTCGTTTGTCAATACAAAACCATTTAACTTCCGCAAAAAAACTACTTTTTTATGCAAAAAAAATAATAATAAATACTTTTTTATGCGGAAAACATAAAAAAATAGAAACAAGATTAGAGTAACTCCAGGGCCAATACCCTCAAGAAACAATTCTTGCTGGGTGCAAATCAGGCTTTGATTTTTTAATATCAATGAAACCCATACACGTTTTTTTGCCTTTTTACCAGCAAAAGAAGAATGACAATCCCTAAAAATTCCTGCACCCGCCCGGGCAACAAATTTAACAACCACAAGACAAATTCAGAACTTGCACGATGCCGTGAAGTATTATAACACTGATGACAGAGTTACTCTTTAAGAAGGATTAAGGAAAAAAACATGACAAAAACAATGCTTATCCGGGAGGCTGTCCCCACAGATATAGACTCGCTTGTTTCCCTCTTATCTGAGCTTTTCTCAATTGAAAGAGACTTCACCTTTGATGCCCGTGTCCAGGCCCGGGGCCTTGCACTCATGTTAGACGGATGCGGCAAACACCGAACCATCAAGGTCGCCTGCGACGGGGCAAAAATTTTGGGCATGTGCACGGCCCAAACACGAATTTCAACGGCCCGGGGCGGTATCACGGCGGTGGTAGAAGATATGGTGGTGAATAAAGACCATAGAGGAAAGGGCATTGGATCTCAACTGCTCAGGGCAGTGGAACAATGGGCAGTACTCCGGGGTATTGACCGATTGCAACTGCTGGCTGACAGGGACAACACACCAGGCCTTACCTTTTATGAAAAAGAAAATTGGCAGCCTACCCAGCTCATCTGCCTGACAAAATTTTTATAAAGACCCTTTTTATACATAGGAATTCGATTGCCCCCCATACTTTCTTACGCTTTCGTAACTATCCCTCCATCCTTCCCAAAAACAACCGGGCACAAAAATTCTTAAGCCCGGTTTAGCTGTAGCCCTTAAAATATAGGAGCAGGACTACCGCCCTACTGGCTATGCAAAAATATTGATTACAAGTTTATTTGTTACATTTTTGGACTCTTTTTAAATACACATTTGTATTTTTTAAAGACTAATTGCCCATTATTTCATACGCTTGTCTTTTTAAAACGGAACTCTAAATAATTTATTTTGTTTAATATCATATACTTATAATTTTATGCTCTTTTTCATCCCTATCTGGTCTATCCGTTGCAATACCATGATTTACCAACGAAAGGGAACGAAGGCAAACTGAACCATTAAACGAGGATATTCAACATGAGAAAGATTGCTATTTATGGAAAAGGCGGCATCGGCAAATCAACCACCACCCAGAACACCGTGGCAGGGCTTGTGGAGGCAGGAAATAAAATAATGGTGGTGGGATGTGACCCTAAGGCAGACTCCACCCGGCTGCTTCTCAACGGCCTTGCCCAGAAAACGGTATTGGACACCCTGAGGGAGGAAGGAGAGGACGTTCTTTTGGAAGATGTCAGAAAAGAAGGCTACGGCGGCACCCTGTGCACGGAATCCGGAGGACCCGAGCCAGGTGTTGGGTGTGCAGGACGCGGCATCATCACCTCCATCAATCTGTTGGAACAGCTGGGGGCCTATTCCGAAGACCAAAACCTGGATTATATATTTTATGATGTATTGGGCGATGTGGTTTGCGGTGGTTTTGCCATGCCCATGCGAGAAGGCAAGGCACAGGAAATTTATATCGTGGTCTCCGGCGAGATGATGGCCATGTATGCGGCCAACAATATCTGCAAGGGAATCGTAAAATTTGCAGAATCCGGCGGCATTCGACTGGGAGGCCTTATCTGCAACTCAAGAGCCGTGGCCAATGAATATGAAATGATCGAAGTCCTAGCCCAGAAACTGGGAACCCAGTTGCTTCATTTTATCCCCAGGGAAAACATGGTCCAGCAAGCAGAAATCCACAGAAAAACGGTAATTGAATTTGCCCCTGACCATCCCCAGGCCGATGAATACAGGGCCCTGGCCAAGAAGATCAACGACAACAAGATGTTTGTCATCCCCACCCCCATTGAAATGGAAGAACTGGAAGCCCTGCTCATCAAACACGGGATTGCTGCCTAGGACCCTTACCAAACTTATAGAAAAGGAAGCTATACAAAATGAAAATAATGATCAAATCCATTATCCGCCCGGAAAAGGTAAACCAGGTCATGGCCGCCCTCATGGAGGCGGGATTTCCCGCCGTCACCCGCATGAGCGTCGCAGGGCGAGGAAAACAGCGGGGAATTAAAATTGGTGAGATTACCTATGATGAAATTCCCAAAGAAATGCTGCTGTCGGTTGTGGATGAAAAGGATCGAGAATTTGTGCTCAAGACTATCATGACAACTGCCAAAACCGGAGAAAAAGGGGCTTTTGGCGATGGGAAGATATTTGTCAGTCCCGTTGACGAGGCTTACACAATCAGCTCGGGCCTCAAGGAGGAAGAAGGCACATTGGCAGAGGTGGGCCCATGAAAGAGATCATGGCGATCATCCGCATGAACAAGATCAATGCCACCAAAAAGGCCTTGATTGAAGCTGGGGTTTCTTCGATGACCGCCTCGGAAGCCCTGGGCCGGGGGAAAGGTCTGGTGAACATGGATCTGCTAAAGGGGGCCGAGCAGGGGTATGAAGAAGCCATCTCCCAGTTGGGTCAAATGGACCGGCTGATTCCCAAACGGGTCATTTTCCTGGTGGTTCCGGAAAAACTGGTCAAAAAGACGGTCAAAACCATCATGGCCGCCAATCAAACCGGAAAATCCGGAGACGGGGTGATCTGGGTAATGCCAACCCTTGACGCCTTGTCCGTGAGAACCAATGAACATGGGAATAAGGTTCTGGACGATTTTTAAGACGGATCTTTAATCCAGATATGACTATTTAAGACAGATTATAAGGGTGACACTATGAGTTGCGACGCTAAAAACACGATTGATCCGACAGAGCTCAAACGGGAAATTCTGTCAAAATATCCGGCCAAGGTGGCCCGGAAAAGATCAAAACAGATTGTTATCAACCAGGTGGATGATGAGGGCAATGTCCCGGAGATCGGGGCCAACGTCAGAACCGTACCCGGGTTGATTACCCAAAGGGGCTGCTCCTATGCCGGGTGTAAAGGGGTGATCATGGGACCCACCCGGGACATTGTCAATATTACCCACGGGCCCATTGGATGCGGATTCTACAGCTGGCTGACCCGGCGAAACCAGACCAAACCTCCCACGGATGCAGATGACAATTTCATCACCTATTGTTTTTCAACAGACATGCAGGACAAGGACATTGTGTTCGGGGGTGAAAAAAAGCTCAAGGCTGCTGTCCAGGAGGCCTATGATATTTTTAAACCCAAGGCCATTTCCATCTTTTCCACCTGCCCCGTGGGACTCATCGGCGATGATGTCCATGCCGTGGCCAGGGAAATGAAGGAAAAATTAGGGATCAACGTGTTCGGGTTCTCCTGTGAAGGATACAGGGGCGTGAGCCAGTCCGCTGGTCATCACATTGCCAACAACGGAATTTTTTCCCATGTGGTGGGCAGGGACGACACCATCATGGATGCCGAATTTAAGATCAACCTTCTGGGGGAATACAATATCGGCGGAGACGGATTTGAGATAGACCGGATCCTGGGTCGCTGTGGTATCAGCGTGGTGTCTACCTTTTCCGGGAACTCCACCTATGACCAGTTTGCCAATTCCCATACCGCAGACTTAAATACCGTCATGTGCCATCGGTCCATCAATTATGTGGCCGATATGATGGAAGAAAAATATGGGATTCCCTGGATAAAAATCAACTTTATCGGAGCGGCGGCTACGGCTAAGGCCCTGCGGAAAATTGCCGCATATTTTGAAGATGAGGCCCTCATTGCAAGGGTAGAAGCGGTGATCCAAGAAGAGATGCCCGCCGTTGAAACCAAATGTCTGGATGTAAAAAAACGCTGCGACGGAAAAACCGCCATGCTGTTTGTGGGGGGCTCCCGTGCCCATCATTACCAGGAATTGTTCCGGGAAATCGGTATTCGAACCATCTCGGCCGGATATGAATTTGCCCACAGGGACGATTACGAAGGCCGCAAGGTAATTCCGGAGATCAAGCTTGATGCCGATTCCCGAAATATCGAAGAGCTGACCATCGAACAGGACCCTGACAAATATGCAGCCCGGAAAACCGATGAACAGATCCAGTCACTGGAAGCAGCCGGCAACCAATTCAAAGATTACAAGGGAATGATGCCGGAAATGGAGAAAGAAACCCTGATCATCGACGACCCCAGCCAGTTTGAAACGGAAACCCTGCTTGAGATGTACAAGCCGGATATCTATTGTGCCGGCATCAAGGAAAAATATGCCATCCAAAAAAGCGGTATTCCCATGAAACAGCTTCATTCCTATGATTCCGGCGGACCCTATGCCGGATTTAAAGGAGCTGTTAATTTTTATGAAGAAATCGACCGCATGATCAACGCCAATATCTGGGCATATCTTGAAGCCCCCTGGCAGGCAGCCCCCGAACTGTCCGCAAAATATGCGTGGGAATAAACGATAAAATTATTAAGGAGAGGCAAAACAAATGCTGCTCAGACATACCAAGAAAGAAATATTAGAACGAAGCTCTTTGACCGTTAACCCGGCCAAAACCTGTCAGCCCATTGGGGCCATGTACGCGTCCTTAGGGATTCAGGGATGCCTGCCCCATAGCCACGGGTCCCAGGGGTGCTGCGCCTACCATCGGTCTGCCTTGACCCGCCATTACCGGGAACCTATCATGGCAGCCACCAGCTCATTTACCGAAGGATCCTCCGTGTTCGGGGGCCAGGCAAACCTGGTCCAGGCCATTGACAATATTTTTACCACCTATGAACCCGACCTCATTGCAGTTCACACCACCTGCCTGTCCGAAACCATAGGAGATGATGTTAACCAGATTGCCATCAAGGCCAGAAAGGACGGAAAAGTCCCCGAAGGAAAATATGTAATCCATGCGGCCACCCCCTCCTATGTGGGGTCCCATGTGACCGGATTTTCCAACATGACCAAAGCTATGGCAATCCAGTTTGCAAAAAAAACAGGCGTCTCCAATAATAAATTCAATATAGTCCCCGGCTATGTGGAACCCTCGGACATGACGGAAATCAAACGCATGGTCACAACTTTGGGAATTGATTCCATTATGTTTCCAGATACCTCGGGAATCCTCAACGGACCTTTGACCGGAAAATATTCCATGTTTCCCAAGGGAGGGGTCAGCGTGGAGGAACTCAAAAGCACCGGCGACAGCATCGGAAGTCTTGCCCTGGGACCCATTGCCTCGGCCGATGCCGTCAGGGCCCTGGACACAAAATTTAAAGTTCCCTGCCAGGTTCTGGACCTGCCCATCGGCCTTCTGGCAACGGACCGGTTTGTGGATGCCCTTAGAATAGCAGCCGGCGTTTGTGTCCCCGATACGATTACCCGGGAAAGGGGACAGCTGTTGGATGTCATCTCGGACATGCACCAATATCTTTACGGGAAAAAAGTTGCCCTGGTGGGTGATCCGGATCACCTGATTTCTCTGACCGAATTTTTGGTCTCCATGGGTATGAAACCCTGCCACATTGTGACCGGCACCCCGGGAAAATCTTTTGAAAAAAGAATCAGGCAGATCACAGCCCACCTGGATTATGAGGTCAATGTACGGGCTTCCGGCGACATGTTCCTGCTCCACCAGTGGATTAAAAATGAACCGGTGGACCTGCTCATGGCAAACACCTACGGCAAATACATTGCCAGGGATGAGGATATTCCCTTTGTCCGGTATGGATTTCCCATCACCGACCGGGTGGGCCACTCCTATTTTCCCACCCTGGGGTACCAGGGAGGGATCCGGCTGTTGGAAAAAATACTGGATGTGCTCATGGATCGGCTGGACCGGGATGCCCCGGAAGAAAAATTTGAACTGGTAATGTAGATTAGACAGCCAGAGGATAAACAAAGGATAAACAAATGGAATCCATATCTGTTTTAAAAGCGAGACAAGGGCAAATTTTTCAGAAAGGGTCTGAAAAATTTGACATGACCTGCGAGAAAAAAAGCCTGGCAGGGGCTGTCAGCCAGCGGGCCTGTGTTTTCTGCGGCTCCCGGGTAGTACTTTACCCCATTGCAGATGCCCTGCACCTGATCCACGGTCCCATTGGCTGCGCCTCCTATACCTGGGATATCAGGGGCGCCCTTTCTTCGGGTCCCCAGCTCCACCGGATGAGTTTTTCCACGGACCTGTCGGAAACAGATGTGGTTTTTGGCGGAGAAAAAAAACTTGAACTCGCATTGTACGAATTGATTGAGAAATACAGCCCAAAGGCCGCCTTTATTTATTGCACCTGTATTGTGGGAATTATCGGTGATGATGTGGAAGCGGTTTGCAGGCGAGTGGAAGCCCGTGTAAACATTCCGGTCATCCCGGTTCACTCGGAAGGATTTAAGGGTACCAAAAAAGACGGGTATAAAGCCGCATGCGACGCATTGTTCAACCTGATTCAAAGAAACAATCCCAAAGATATTCCCTCACCGGAAAAGATTCCCTTGAGCATCAATATCATGGGAGAATTCAACATTGGCGGGGAAACCTGGATCATTAAACGATACTATGAAGAAATGGGAATAAAGGTAGTATCGGTATTCACCGGGGACGGCCGGGTAGAAGAAATAGCCGGGTCTGCCAGGGCCTGCCTCAATGTGGTCCAATGCTCGGGGTCTGTCACCGAACTTGCTAAAATGATGGAAAAGGCCCATGGAATTCCGTTTATCCGTGTCTCCTATTTTGGCATTGAAGACACGGCCGATGCCCTCTACCAGGTGGCCGCCTTTTTCGATAAGGACCCATCCATTCTTGAAAAGACCCAGGAGATTGTCAGACGGGAAGTAAACCAGATAATTCCCAGATTAGAAACCTATAAACGAGACCTTGCAGGGAAGAAAGCCGCTATTTATGTTGGGGGGGCCTTCAAAGCTTTCTCCCTGATCAAGGCACTTAAAACCCTGGGGATGGAAGTGATCCTGGCCGGTTCCCAGACCGGCACCCCGGAAGATTACGAAATTTTGCGAGAGATGTGCAATGACGGCACGGTGATTCTGGACGATGCCAACCCCCTGGAACTTGCCAAATATGTCATAGAAAAAGATGCCGATCTGTTCATCGGTGGCGTAAAGGAACGGCCCATTGCCTATAAGATGGGCGTGGGGTTCTGTGACCACAACCATGAAAGAAAAATCCCCCTGGCCGGGTTCATCGGCATGGAAAACTTTGCAAAAGAAGTTCATGAAACCGTGACCAGCCCCATCTGGGACCTGGTTCCCAGACGGGCCGGTAAACTGCGTGCTGACGCTGTTGCGCTTAAGCCTTTCCTAAACAAATGATGAAACCAATTATAGAATCAACCCTATAACCAATTGTGTAACCTATTGTGTAACCTATTGTGTAAAAGAGAGGACAAACCCATGACCCAGACCAAGACCACACAACACTATACAGCTACCCAGAATGCCTGTAAAATGTGTACCCCCCTGGGAGCTGCCCTGGCATTCCAGGGTATCGAAAGAACCGTTCCCCTGCTCCATGGTTCCCAGGGATGTTCCACCTATATGCGCAGATATCTGATCAGCCACTTTAAAGAACCCGTGGATATTGCCTCTTCCAATTTCAGCGAAGAGACCGCCATCTTTGGCGGGGGCGCCAACCTGAAACTGGCCATTGAAAATGTCGCCCGGCAATACACCCCGGCCATGATCGGCATTGCCTCCACCTGTTTGAGTGAAACCATCGGGGATGACGTGTCCATGATTCTCGCCCAAATAGGCGACACCATCAATGGCACAGCCCTTGTCCATGTGTCAACGCCCTCCTATACCGGCACCCACATGGATGGATTTCACCAGGCCGTGGCAGCCGTGGTGGACCGGTTTAACCCGGCCAACAAACGGCAAGCCTATAAACCAAAAAAAAAACGAACCATCAATGTGTTCCCCGGGATGCTCTCCAACGAAGACATCCGACATTTAAAGGAAATATTTGAGGATTTTAAAACCCATCACGCCATCCTCCCGGATTATTCAGAACGGCTGGAAGGACCTTCCTGGCTTGAATATCAGCCCATCCAGGAAGGGGGCACTCCCCTTGGCGTCATTGAAAAAATGCATGTGGCCTCCCACAGCCTGGAACTGGGGTCTATCCTCTCTCTCATGGTGGAGAAGGGCACAAAGAGTGCCGGGGCCCTCCTGTCCGACCGGTTCAATATCCCCTGCACCCGCATGGAAATTCCCATGGGCGTCAAAGCCTGTGATCGGTTTTTTAAACATATGGAAACCATCACCGGAAAACCCACGCCGGAAAAATATAAAAAACAAAAATGGCGGCTGGTGGACGCCTATGTGGATGGAAACAAATATATTTCCAAAAAGCGGGCCGTCATTTATGGAGAAGAGGACTTTGTCGCAAGCCTTGCCGGATTCCTGGCAGAAGTGGGCATTATCCCGGTGCTCTGCGCTTCCGGAGGCCACAGCGGACACCTTAAAAAAGCCCTGAAGGCCAATATCCCGGAACGGATTTTTGACCAGATGACCATCCAGGACAATATGGACTTTACCCAGATGGAAGAGATCGCCCGGAACCTGGAGCCGGACCTGGCAATCGGCAATTCCAAAGGATATGCCATGGCCAGACAGCTCAATATCCCTTTGGTGCGCATGGGATTTCCCATCCATGACCGGGTGGGGGGATCGCGCATCCTTCACATCGGATACAAGGGCGCCCAGAACTTATTTGACACCATCATCAACACCCTTCTGCACAAAAGCCAGGCAGAATCGTCCGTTGGTTATTCTTATATGTAGAAAAAAGAAAATTTAAGAAAAGGAAATACAATGACGCTTTCAAACCATCCCTGTTTTAATCCCAAGGCATGCAAAAGCTTTGGCCGCGTTCACCTCCCCATTGCACCTGCCTGCAATATCCAGTGCAATTTTTGCAACCGGAAATTTGACTGTGTAAACGAAAGCCGGCCCGGAGTTACAAGTTCCATTCTCTCCCCGGATCAGGCCATGGCCTATCTTGAAGAGGTAATGGCTGTTAAAGAAGGCATATCGGTTGTGGGCATTGCAGGACCGGGAGACCCCTTTGCCAATCCGGTTCAGACCATGACCACATTGCAGCTGGTTCGCCAGACCTATCCTGATATGCTCTTGTGTGTGGCCTCCAACGGTCTCAACCTCACCCCCTACCTGGATGACCTGAAAGCCCTCGATGTCAGCCATGTGAGCATTACCGTCAATGCTGTGGATCCTATGATAGGAGAAAAGGTCTACGCCTGGGTCAGGGACAACAAAAAAACCCTGGGGCCGGAAATGGGGGCGCGGCTTTTGCTGGAAAGACAGCTTCAAGCCATCAAAGGATTGAAAGACCGGGGCATCATCGTCAAGGTAAACACCATTGTCCTGCCGGGGATCAATGACTTTCATGTGGAAGAGATTGCCAAAAAAATGGCAACCCTGGACGTGGATCTCTTTAATTGCATGGCCTATTTCCCCAATGAAGGGGCCAATTTATCCCATTTAAAAGAGCCCGGCACCGAGGTAATGAAAAAAATCCAGAATACGGCCAAGGCCCATATTCCCCAGATGCTGCATTGCAAAAGATGCCGGGCAGATGCCGTGGGACGGCTGGATGAAGCAACCGATACCCGTCTCATGGACCGGTTGGTTGAAATTGCCGCTGCTCCCAAGCCATTCCCGGAATCAACCTGGACCCCAAAGAAAAAGATACCGGCAAAGGAAACACAGGAAGTGCTTGACAGACCCTATATTGCCGTGGCCACCCGGGAAGGGGTGTTGATCAACCAACACCTGGGGGAGGCACAAACTTTAAGCGTCTATGATATCAGCAATGAAACCCCGGTGATGATTGAAAAGCGCCGGTTGTCAAAACCCGGGGGAAAAGATTTCAGATGGTTTGCCGTGGCAGACACCATTAAAGACTGCCATCAGCTCCTGGTAAGCGGGATTGGGTCGGCGCCTAGAAAAATTCTTACCCAGCGAGGAATTAAAATATTGGAAATCAACGGCATGATAGATTCGGTCATCACTGCCCTGAAAAAAGAACAGGATATCAGCCACCTTCTCGTCCGGGAACACAGCAGTTGCGGCGAAGAATGCCGGGGAACCGGAATGGGGTGCATGTAAAAAAAAGGAGAAAAAATGAACAAGCCTGAAAAACACATATTGGTCTGTGCCAGTTTCCGTCCCAGCGGAGAAACCAAGGGAAAATGCCACAAAAAAGGATCCAGCGCCTTTCTGCCCTATATTGAAAATGAGATTATTGACCGGGGAATGACCGATGTCATCGTCTCTTCCACCTGTTGCCTTAAATACTGCGATGAGGGCCCTGTCATGGTGGTCTATCCGGACAACACCTGGTATGGCGGGGTGGACAGTGAAGATGCCATTGATACCATTCTCGATGCCATGGAAGACGGCGGTGTTGCCACGGAATATGAATTAAAATGATCCCGCCCCCGAAACATCTAAAACAGATCCAACAAAACCGGATCTGCCAAAAACAAATATGGATGGTGGATACCACCCTCAGGGACGGGGAACAGGCCCCGGGGGTGGTATTTAGCTCACAAGAAAAGCAAGAAATTGCCAAAAGCCTTGCAGAATGCGGCATTGATGAAATCGAAGCAGGCATCCCCGCCATGGGGGAGATGGCCTGCCAGGATATAAAAAATCTTGTTCAACTGGGTCTTCCCTGCACCCTCACCAGTTGGTGCCGGGCAAAAAAAGCGGATGTTGACCTTGCCGCAGCCTGCAACACGCCTGGGGTACACATCAGCTTCCCCACCTCGTCCATTCTGTTAAAAACCTTTGATAAGGACGAAGCCTGGGCCCTGGATACCCTGGAGGAGATAGTCCTTTACAGCAAACGCCATTTTGATCATGTCTCGGTGGGAGCCCAGGACGCCACCCGGACAGAAGGGCGGTTTTTAACTCAATTTGCACGCCTTGCCCTTGACTGCGGCGTCCACAGGCTTCGCATCGCAGACACCGTGGGGATGGCAAGCCCTGCCATGGTCATGGAAATGGTCTCGAACCTGTTAACCACCCTGCCCGGACTTTCCCTGGAATTCCACGGACACAATGATCTGGGCATGGCCACGGCCAATGCCGTCTCCGCCGTGGATGCCGGGGCCCAATCTCTGAGTGTGACCGTTAACGGCCTGGGGGAAAGGGCAGGCAATGCCCCCCTGGAAGAGACGGCCATGGCCCTGTTCGGCGTGGGCCCCCACCGGTCAAATATTCAATTGTCAGGTTTGACCCGGCTCTGCCTTCGGGTGGCAGAACTGTCCGGCCAAACCCTGGCCCCGTCAAAGCCGGTGGTGGGCACTAGAATCTTCTCCCATGAGTCGGGAATCCATTGTGCCGGGCTCTTAAAAGATTCAAGCTCTTATCAATTGTTTGATCCCAAACTTGTGGGAAACCAGGCCGGCCAATTTGTCATCGGGTATCACTCGGGCACAGCCGGTATCCGCCACCTCCTCAACACCCAGGGGATATCACTGAGCAAACGAGATGCCCGGCAACTGCTGCCCCTTATCAGACAAAAAGCTCTGGAACAAAAAAAAGCCCTGTCCCTAAACGAGTTGAAACAACTTCACAGGACCTGGCAAACGGTTTAATGGTAATGGAAAGCGTTATCAATACCCCGAAAAAAGGAGAACAAATGACCATTGCAAATGCCCTGACTTTTATTAAAAGAGCACAGAAAGATTCCGGTTTGAGAAGCGCATTGAACCGAGCGCCAAGTGCAGTTGAATTTTCTTTGATTTTGATGAATGAAAGTCTCAAATTTTCATCCCATGAATTTGAAGAAGCTTTTTCCATGAAATTGGTCAATTGCCAGGAACCTGAAGAGGCAGAAGACCTTCGGGCTTTTAAAGCCTGGTGGGATCTTCTTTGCATGAGCCACACCAGAGCTGACAAAAAGACTGCCTAACCCTATAATAAAGGAAAAATAAAAGATGACCATACAAATACAACCACGAGTGGAAAAGGATAATTCCCCGGACTGGATGACCTGGCTGAATAACGGAGACCAATATTTTAAGGCGGCAACCCCCACGGGTAAAAAAAGTCGGTTTGGAACGGATTTAAGATACAATCTTCTTTCCATGTCTTTGGAGGGGTATATCATGGCCATATCCGGATATCATAAGAATCTGCCGGACAACCATACCTATACGGACCTCATCGCTGGCCTGGAAAGGGTTATGCCCATTGCCCCCTCCCTTAAAGCCAGAATACTAAAGCATGAAAGTATCCAAAGCATCTGTTCCATAGAAAATTATCACCGCAGCCATCCCAGTGAAACGGTTCTCAAGGAATTAAAAGAGGCCATCGAAGAAATTGCAGAAATTGCCCACCAGACCTGTTCCCCCTGATTCCCGTCCCGGATTCGGTTCCAAGCACCTGGTTGGCAGCAAAGGCCAATCCAAAGATTTGACTTATCTTTCCAGCCATACTATGAATTGAATATCTTATTTTTAAAATCATATGGAGGTGGTATGGAAAAGATAAAATACAAGGCCTTTATCGTA
The DNA here is from genome assembly GCF_055382125.1 of Desulfoconvexum algidum. Lineage (NCBI taxonomy): Bacteria > Pseudomonadati > Thermodesulfobacteriota > Desulfobacteria > Desulfobacterales > Desulfobacteraceae > Desulfoconvexum > Desulfoconvexum algidum. Next base: position 6,170,309 of record NZ_AP042394.1, read on the forward strand.
GAAGAAACTTCAGACAAGAACTTTTCCCACGCCGTGAAAGAGGCGAACGTTGACGATCTGCCCCAGGGGGAGGTCCTCATCCGGGTGAAGTATTCTTCCCTGAACTATAAGGATGCGCTGTCTGCCTCTGGCAATAAAGGGGTAACCCGGAAATATCCCCACACCCCAGGCATTGATGCGGCAGGCATTGTGGAACAAAGCCAGGTACAGGCCTTTAAAAAAGGAGACGCTGTCATTGTGACCTCCTATGACCTGGGCATGAATACCGCCGGCGGTTTTGGCCAGTATATCCGTGTCCCTGCCGGCTGGGTAGTGCCCCTGCCCAAGGGCCTGAGCTTAGAACAAAGCATGATCCTCGGCACGGCAGGATTTACAGCTGCCATGTCAGTTGAACGACTGATTTACGGGGTAACACCTGACCAGGGGCCCATTCTTGTAACCGGTGCCACCGGCGGAGTGGGGTCCCTTGCCTGCGCAATACTTGTTAAACTGGGATATACCGTTGATGCGGTATCAGGCAAACCCGACACCGGATTCCTGGAAGGTTTGGGGGTTAAGAACGTCATTGACCGGGGAAAATTTCTTGAAAAAACCGGTCCCCCTATTTTGAAACCCCGTTGGGCAGGGGTTATTGATACCGTGGGTGGCGATATTTTGGCCACGGCCATCAAATCCACCGATGCCTGGGGCGTTGTTACCTGCTGCGGCAACGTCGCTTCCCCGGACCTGCCCATCAATGTTTTTCCCTTTATTTTAAGGGGAGTCTCGTTAATCGGTATTGACTCCCAGCATTGTCCCATGCCCTTGCGCCAAACCCTCTGGGAACATCTTTCAACAGACTGGAAACCCAAGATGTTGGAAAGCATGGTAACCCGGGTGAGTCTTGAAAACCTTGGGGCCCGTATTGAACAAATACTCAAGGGACAGCTGCGGGGCAGAACTCTTGTAGATCTGGGATAATCCCCTCCATTGCAATAATAAAGTGAAATCCGGGTATTGACAATCCCCCCAAATTTGGTAGACATGAACATGGGGAAGATCAAAAAAATCTTCTCTATTTATCACCAGATGCTCAATTAATACCAGTTGTTAGAAGTCGATCCATGGTTTTTTGTGTTTATGCATATTAACAGACAACAATAAGGAGATCGCCATGACTACACCACAACATTGTCCAGGTTTTGAAAATTTTAAAAATCTAAAGTCCTTCACCTGCAAATGCCCCAAATGCGGTGAACCAAAGGAAATTTTCTCCGATGAATTTGAAAAAGTTCACAAATGCAGCAAATGCGGAGAAGAAATTGATTTTACATCCTGCACATATGAAGCAGGATAACCCTTCCCAAAATTCCCTGCCAAAATATTTTTTGGCAGGGAATTGATCTTTCCCATATAATCTACAAAAGATCCCGAACCCGTTTCACGGCACAAAAATCACCGCACATGGTGCAGACACCCTCTTCGGATGACTGGGAGGACTCCCTGTAATCGCGGGCTTTGCCCGGATCAATGGCAGCTGCGAACTGGCCTTCCCAGTCCAGGGCTGCCCTTGCACTGCTCATTGTCAGATCCTGGCTGTCCGCGCCGGGTATGCCCTTGGCAAGATCCCCTGCATGGGCAGCAATTTTTGAGGCCATGATCCCTTCCTTGACATCTTCAAGGCTGGGAAGCCGCAGATGTTCCGCCGGTGTGACATAGCAAAGAAAATCCGCCCCGTGCATGGCGGCCAGGGCCCCGCCAATGGCAGCGGTAATATGGTCATATCCCGGTGCGATATCGGTGACCAAAGGCCCCAGCACATAAAAAGGCGCATTGTGACAGAGTTTTTTCTGAAGTTTCATGTTCATCTCCACCTCGTGGAGGGGGACATGGCCCGGCCCTTCAATCATCACCTGGACATTCTTTGCCCAGGCACGTTTTGTCAGTTCCCCCAGGGTGATCAATTCCTGGATCTGGGGGGCATCGGTTGAATCCTTAATGGCACCCGGACGAAGGCCATCCCCAAGGCTGATGCAGGCATCATGCTGCTCACAGATAGCAAGAAGCCGGTCAAAATACTCGTAAAAAGGATTTTCATTCCCGGTTTTTTCCATCCATTCAAAAAGAATGGCACCGCCGCGGCTGACAATACCGCAGACCCTGGGATTGGTCCGTATGCTCTCCATACATTTTCGGTTCAGACCGGCATGAATAGTGAGAAAATCGATCCCGTTTTCTGCATGGATCTCAACGGTTTTAAACCAGTCGTCCAGAGTGATCTTGTGGGTGGGTTTTCCCGTCCGGGTCAGGGTATCATAGATGGGAACGCTGCCGATCATCACCGGCACCTCCCGAACCAACCGTTTTCTGAAACTTTCCGTATCCCCGGACACACTCAGGTCCATGATGGCATCGGCCTTGTATTCCAGGGCTAACATGGCCTTATTCATTTCCCCATCAAAAGAACAGGCATCCTTTGAAACCCCCAGGTTCACATTGATCTTGGTTTTAAGACCGGCACCCACACCGCAAGCCTTAAGGCCAAAATGATTTTTATTGGCCGGGATGGCAATTGTCCCTCTGGCAACCCTGTCCAAAAGATCCTGCCGGGATATGGATTCAACCTCAAGCACCTGCTCCATCTGGGGGGTAATGATTCCTTTTCTGGCAGCATCCATCTGTGTTGTATATTTCATAACACCTCCAAAACGCAAAACGATTATGTTTTTGTCCTGAACGGGTATAAATTGTAACAGCGGGAAAAAAAAATGAAAGAAACGACTTGCAAACAAACACCACTTTCCCTACGCCGGTACTAACCGCATCAGGTTCTAAGGGTTGAAGTTTGCGAACTTCTCTCAGCTAATCTAAGCACCCCCAGTGAACTAAAGCCGGATGGTATACAAATTTCCCCGGACAGTCAAGAGTTCAAAGAAAACACCCGGATGGGATCCGGTTTACCTTTGACCATGGTCTCCGGCATGGGTTCGAAGTCATAAAGATCCGATAACAAAGATTGAACGGCCTCACTGACGAGGATATCGGTCTTAAACTCCTTGGTCAGGTCCTGAATCCTGGAAGCCAGATTCACCGTGTCCCCGATCAAAGAGTAGGCGGATCTATCTGCACTGCCGATGTTGGCTGCCAGGACAAAACCCGTATGAATTCCCACCCCGTGGGCAATTGGAGGAATTCCCTCCTCTGCAAACCGTTTATTAAGTCCAGCAAGACGAAGGCGCATGGCCAGGGCTGTTTTAACGGCTGAAAGCTCATGGCCGGGCTCATATACAGGTGCGCCAAACACCGCCTCCACTTCATCCCCAATAAACTGAAGAATCAGCCCCTTATTTTCCTTAATGGCTTCCGCCATTTCATTGAGATAGGCGTTGAGCACATAAATCAATTCCTTGGGGGGCGTCACCGCCACCAGGGGAGTAAAATTTCTTAAATCCGCAAACAAAATGGTCGCTTCTTTTAATTCTCCATCCAGGGGAACCCGGCCCCGGAGAATTTCATCCCGGATCTTTGCATCCACGTATCTGCCAAAGGTATCTTTGATCAATTCGCGTTCCCTCAAGCCCTGGGTCATGGCATTGAGTGTCTCTCCTGCAAATCCGACCTCATCATTGCTGAACACCCTTGCTTTTTGTGAAAAGTCACCCTGTTTCACGTGACCCATGACCCGGATAATCTCCACGATGGGCCGCCTCGTATTATGGGCCACCAACCAGGACAGGAAAATGGCCACCCCCATGAACAAAAAACTCTCCCGGGCAATGGTTTCTTCCATGCGGCTGACCAGCATGATCAGGGTCATTTCATCCATCATCTGCATCTGTTTAAATTGATGGATGGTCAGATGGATAAACGCCAGGGGCACCACGGACACGGCAAAAATCAGGACAGCAAACCGGATCTTTACACTGATGATTCTAACCCCCTGCACCCTTGACAAATCCCCTTCAGGGAAAAACAAGGGCACTAGATTATGCTGGGATACATGCTCCACCCAAAAAAAGGCCAGGGTCATGGTGATCAGACCGCTGGCAATAGCAATCCCACCGGCCGGAGAGCCAATGATCCAAAAAAGAAAGAACCCCAAACCCCAGGCAGCCATATCCAAAATCACGATCATATAGGGTTCATTGAGCAACCGGCGACGGGCATTTTCCAGCAGAATCGGATCTGGATCATAGCCCCGGTAAAACGCTTTCAGGCAGCAGCGGATGGGCCGTTCATACCAGATGGTGATCACGGACATCACCACCACACAAACGATAATATAAAAAATATTCAAAGAATGGGCCAGACTCAAAAGGGCTTGGGAAGCGTCTCCAGCCCTATGTATAAACATAATACGGGTCAGGCAGTCACCAAGAAAAACCGCTATCATATTGCCAAAAAGTACATCATTGGAAATATGTAAATACTGGAACCTGCTTTTAATCAATTTGTCTGCTACCATGGTCTCTCTTACATTCTTCTGATTATTTTCGCTATAACTATTAATCAGGAACCTTAAGTTTGTAAAGAAAATATTGACTTAATACGCCAGACTCATGTATTTATTGTTTCCATAATTTATGGGTAGTGTCTGGTCCACGGAACACGGTGAAACTCCGTGACGGTCCCGCCGCTGTAATCGGAAATATTTATTTTTTGTATGGCCACTGTTCACACGGGAAGGCAAAAAAATAAATTTAATGCCGAAAGTCAGAAGACGAATCAGATACTCGTGATATGGTAAAACTCAATGGTAAAGGGTTTTGTAAGAGATATTTCTTGCAAAAACCTTTTGTGGTTTTGCAGGAGCATAGCGAGGAAACTATGACAACACAGCTAGAATACGCCCGCCAGGGCATCATCACCCAAGAAATGAAAACAGTTGCCAAATCAGAGGGCCTGTCAGAAAGCTTCATACAGGCCCATGTGGCAAAGGGGCAGATCGTCATCCCCTGCAACCCCAATCGGAAAGATCAGAAGGTTGTGGGCATCGGTACCGGCCTCCGGACCAAGGTCAATGCCTCCATCGGCACCTCATCGGACATCTGCGATATTGACCTGGAAGTTCAAAAGGCCAAAGCCGCCGAAGAAGAAGGGGCAGACACCCTCATGGAATTGTCTGCAGACGGAGACCTGGACCTGGTTCGACGAACCGTGCTTGCCAACACCCGTCTTCCCGTGGGCAATGTGCCATTGTACCAGGCCTTCAAAGAAACCATCCGCAAATATAAAAACCCGGCAAAGCTGGACCCTGAATATTTGTTTGAGCTCATTGAACGACAATTGGAGGATGGATTGAGCTTCATGGCCATCCACTGCGGGATCAACCTCTACACCATTGAGCGGTTGAGAAAACAAGGATTTCGCTACGGCGGCCTTGCCTCCAAGGGTGGTACCTATATGGTGGCCTGGATGGACATCAACAAACAAGAAAACCCTTTGTACGAACAGTTTGACCGGGTTTGCACCCTCATGAAAAAATATGACGCCGTCCTCTCTTTGGGCAACGGCATCCGGGCTGGGGCCATCCATGACAGCCATGACCGGGCCCAGATGGCGGAGATGATCATCAACTGCGAGCTGGCGGAAATCGGGCGTGCCGCCGGGTGCCAGATGATGGTGGAGGGCCCGGGCCATGTCCCCCTGGACGAGATTGAGGGCAATATCATGCTGGAAAAACGGATGTCCGGCAATGCCCCCTATTATGTGCTGGGCCCCATCCCCTGCGACACGGGAGCCGGCTATGACCATATCACGGCTGCCATCGGTGCCGCCAGTTCCGCCCGGTTCGGCGCAGACCTTGTCTGCTATATCACCCCGGCCGAGCACCTGGCCCTGCCCGATGTCAATGATGTCAGGGAAGGAGTCCGGGCCACGAGACTTGCCGCCCGTATTGGAGACATTTCCAAATATCCGGACAGACGGGAGAATGAACGTCAGGCAGCCATGGCCAGGCGGGACATGCGGTGGGATGACCTTGAACGCTATTTGCTCTTTCCCGAAGTCGCACGACAGATCCGGGAAGAACGGGCACCCAAACAAAAGGAAACCTGCACCATGTGCGGGGATTTTTGTGCCATGAAAAAAGGCATGGAAATATTTGAAAACGATATAACAGACAAGAGGTAACGCCATGTCATTACTTGAACATACCATTCGCTCCATACCCAACTCCTTGAACCAGGACGCCTTGGCTGCGGCCAAAGACCGGCTGGCCAACCAGGCAAAACCCCCGGGCTGTTTAGGAATTATGGAAGATATCTCGGCCCGCCTGGCCGCCATCAAGGGCACCATTGATGTCCACTTGACCAACAAACGCATCGTCACCTGTGCCGGGGACCATGGCGTCACAAAGGAAGGCGTCAGCCTCTTTCCGGCAGAAGTCACCCCCCAGATGGTCCTAAATTTTGTAAACGGCGGCGCATCGGTAAATGTCATCGGCAAGCATGCCGGCGCCATTGTTAAAGCCGCCGATATCGGTGTAAACTATGACTTTGATCCAGAGCTTCCCATTTTCCATAAAAAGGTGCGCCACGGCACGGCCAATTTCACAAAAGAACCAGCCATGACCCGGGATGAGGCCATCCGCTCCATTGAAGCGGGCATTGAAATCGTAGGGGAACTCATGGCAGAGGCGCCGGTGGATCTCCTGGGCACCGGCGACATGGGCATCGGCAATACCACCCCGTCTTCTGCCATTATTGCAGCCTTTTCAGGAATTCCCGTTGAAAAACTTACGGGCAGGGGAACCGGCATTGATGATGCCGCCCTTAAAAACAAAATTGCTGTTATTCAACGGGGGCTGGATCTTCATAAACCAGACCCATCCGATCCCCTGGATATCCTCTCCAAGGTGGGCGGCCTTGAAATCGGGGGTCTTGCCGGATTGGTGCTGGGGGCGGCAGCCCATGGGATACCCGTGATCTGTGACGGCCTGATTTCAACGGCCGGGGCACTCATTGCCTGTGAGCTGGCACCCGTTGCCAGACAATATCTTTTTGCCAGCCATAAATCCGTGGAAATAGGCCATAAATACATGCACGACCGTATGGGGTTAACCCCCCTCATCGACCTTCAATTCAGGCTGGGGGAAGGTACCGGTGCCGCTGTCTGCATGGAACTTTTAGACCTTTCCACCCGGATACTGGCAGATATCAAAACCTTTGAAGAGGTAGGGGTGACCAACATCTAAAGCCCCCCGTCTTTATATGTCCCATAAAAAGCCCCGGAAGATAAAAAACCCCGGGGCTTTTTACTAGTTTTTAATACGGATGGATTCTCTGATTGCTTTTTCTTTAAGCCCGATATAAAACAAAGTCAATTGGCGGCCACAGACCTTTCCTTTGAAAACAGCCTGGTAACCGACAGAGCGAAGCCATGCCTTTTTCTCTTTATACCCCCATCAAAAAAATTTTCTGCATATAATCCAGAATTAAGGATTAATTCTATATTAATGCTGCTTTACATTTTGTTACTATTTTGTTTAGCACCATTGCTAATTGCTGCCAGTATATTGATCACTAATTATTGGTATAATTTACTTCGCAAAAAAAAACCAGCGTTGATATACATAAAATAAATGATGACCTAATTTCTGATTTAGAGGATTTCAAGTTTTACGATCAATTTTACAATGTTTATCAAAACAAAAGACTTTTCATTTTTTTGTTATTGATTGCTTTTATTCTCTTCTTTTCTGTAGGTTTCTTTTTTTCAGTTCTTTCAATTTTTGTGACGGTATGTTTTATTTTTATATCGATACTCAGTTGGATCCCAATAATGTTTGGGCGTTTTTCCGCTTTACCCCTTGCAATCACCTATGGTTTCACTCATAAATCGGATAGTGGAATTCGTAAAATCTTTTGTAAACGTCTCTTCGATGCCAACTGTTACAATCAAAATAATCAGTCTGTCATCATGAATTTCATATATGATCCGATAATCGCCAGATCGAATTTTATGAAAGGGATTATTCCCTTTCATCTTTGTAGTATTGGGGCTTGGCAAATTGCTTCCAAGATTTTCTATTTTCTTTTTAATCTTTACAAGATCTTTCTTGGGAAACCGTTTCAAACTTTTCAGCACAGCAGGTCTAAACTCAACAGAATATTTCATAAGCTAAAGTCCCAATTGTTTCCAGACTTCCTCCGCAGGTATGTTTTCTGCCGACCCTTGAAGAGCCTTTTTAGCATCTTCGATATCTATATAATTTTCAATCTGCTGGAGCAATTCAAGTTCTTCAATAGAGACCAACGCTGCAACATCTTTACCCCGCCGGGTCAAAACAATAGATTCTTTGCCATAAGCTACTTTGTTAACGATATCTGCCAAATTTTTTCTAGCATCTGCCGTAGATATTTTTGTGGTCATTATTTTTCTCCTTATTTTCGTACTTTATATACAATATGTACACCTCGTACCTTAAAATGTCAATAACTTTTAAAACACTTTATAACCCATCACTGGACGGGGCCGCGAACAGTCAAAAGGGACAAAACAAGTCCGTGGAAATGGAGCATTGGTCTTAACCAAAGATCAAATATATTTTATAAGGGCAGTACCGTTTAAAGAATATACAATTCCTTTGAGGTCCGTATTTAAGGTATCTTTGCCGAATTCTTTTAATGGTCGGTCAATCTTTTCAAAGCTTCTATGTATTCAATACGAAACTGGTTCAGAATCAGATGCAATCGCTTGGGCTGTTAAAAATCCAGAGTCTTGGAAAAAAGCGATCGAAAAATTGGTGGCGGATGCTTGCTAACCCGTCGTTGCAGCGGGCTGCAAGTAGCGGACACTTGTCCGTCCCCTGAATTCAACCGTTAGCATATAAGAATTTTTTGCCTTCTATCATTATTTGTTATATTATAATCAATTCAAAAAATTAAATGCGAGTTAAACACAATGAATGCGCAAACATTAAAAATCAAAAAATTAACCCCAGAAGCTCAAATCCCAAGCTATGCACATGAAGGTGATGCCGGGCTTGATTTATATTCTGTCTCAGAATGTGAAATAAAACCTAACACAAGTTGCTTAATCAGCACTGGAATTTGTATTGAATTACCCCAAAATACTGAAGCTCAAATCAGGCCTCGAAGTGGATTAGCTTTAAAGTATCAGATCACCGTTTTAAATAGCCCAGGAACTATTGATTGTAGCTATCGAGGAGAAATAGGGATTATTCTAATTAATCATAGCCAAAAAACATTCAAGGTCAGCAAGGGAATGAAAATCGCTCAAATGGTTATAAAACCAGTCATCACTGTAACTATTAAAGAATGCAATAATTTGAACCTATCCAACAGAGGGGATAATGGCTTTGGATCAACAGGCTTGTAGTCAAAGAAATTTTTAACACATCGTTGCAACGGACAGCAAGGAGCGAGCTCCTTATCCCCTTGGCTTCGCTCGGCGGCCCCTGAACTCAATCGTTGTGAATACAGCTTGACAACTCGTACGACATGACGTACCTTTATAAAAAACAACGAGGTGTATTATGGCAACACTAACAGCAACAGAAGCAAGAAAAAACTTGTATCGGCTAATTGATGAAACTTCATCAACTCATGAGCCCATCACTATTACCGGCAAAAGAGGGAATGCAATTCTCATCTCTGAAAGTGACTGGAAAGCAATCCAGGAAACGATGTTCTTGGTAAATATATCTGGTATGCGAGAGTCTATATTGGAAGGACTTAGGACACCAGTCGAAGACTGCAACGAAGGCCTTGACTGGTGAATTGGAAAGTAGTTTTCACCAAACAGGCCCAAAAAGATGCAAAAAAAATTGCCTCATCAGGCCTTAAGAAAAAAGCGTCTGCCCTGATTGAAATTCTTAAAACAAATCCTTTTCAGATTCCACCTCCCTATGAGAAATTAATTGGGGATCTATCAGGAGCCTATTCACGAAGAATTAACATACAGCATAGATTGGTGTATCAGGTACTCAACGAAGAAAAAATTGTTAAAGTTCTTCGCATGTGGACCCATTACGAATAAACACATATGCCCAAAAGGACTTAAATCATGAGTGAATTACCAAAAAAGATGCGAGGTGTCTTCCTAACAGGACATGGTGGCCTTGATAAATTAGAAATACGAAATGATATTCCTGTACCCAGCCCTGGACCCTACGATGTCCTCATTCAGGTACGAGCCGCAGCAGTTAATAATACAGATATCAACACTCGAAAAGCATGGTACTCGAAAGGCGGTGAAGAAAGCTGCAGCTAGCCAAAGCGCGTAAGGCCAAGGTTATCGGCATTACCAGTCAATCCAAGTCAAATAATGTGTTAAACCTTGGGGCTGATAGTGTCTTGTTAAGAGAAGATAGTCTTGTTCAAACTCTCGGTACCAGCAGTATTGATGTCGTCATTGACCTCGTTGGGAGAAAACGGTGGCCAGAACTTCTCGATGTACTCAAGTCTGGGGGGCGTTATGCAGTAGCTGGTGCGATAGGTGGTCCACTTGTAGAGCTTGATATACGGACCCTCTATTTAAAGGATTTAAGCTTATTCGGATGCACAGTACTTGAAAAAGAGGTCTTTGCTAATCTTGTCAGGCGCGTAGAGCAAGGTGATATTGTCCCAGTTGTAGACAAGACCTTTCCTTTGAGTCAAATTGCTGAAGCCCAAAAGTATTTTGTAACAAAACAGCACACTGGTAAAATTGTTCTCACACTGACGGAAAATGAACAACATTAAATTCAAAGGCATAAAAATGCAAAGACCCTCGGACAGCAAAAGCGAGAAGAAGGGATAAACAGAGAGAAAGGGACACTTATAAGTTGGAATAATGAAAAAGGGTACGGGTTTATTCGTCCCGATAACAATAAGGAAAATATTTTTTTCCATGTAAAATCATTACCCCATTATCAACGTCGCCCTAAAGTTAAAGATGTATTGATGTATGAGGTTGGCATTGATGAAAACCAACGACATTACGCACATTCTGCAAAAATTAACGGTATTGCCTGGTCTTATTTTACCATCATTTGGCCCAGTATGACCCTTCTCTTTGGAATTTATGTGTATTTTGTCCTTCAACAAAAACTTCCTTTTCACCCGCTTGCGATCTACGCAGGAATGAGCCTCCTCACGATACTGGCATATAGCCGAGATAAACGTGCTGCAAGATTAGGGACATGGCGCACTACTGAACTTAGATTGCATATTTTCGAAATATTGGGCGGATGGCCTGGCGCGTTACTCGCTCAACGATGTTATCGTCATAAATCTCGGAAGATAAAGTATCAGATAACCTTTTGGCTGATTATTGCCAGCCATGGGGTGCTGTGGTATTATGCCCTGACTCATCAAGACATCTACCAACCTTACCAACAGGCCGTCACAGAAAAAGCCCGTTCATTTGTTAATCAGGCCAGAGAAGAAATACGACACCTTTCAGGGATGATAAATTCAAAAGATGTGCTGACAAATGTGGATCATTCAGAAACGATTGAACAGATTAAAACAGGCCGTCGGTCAATAATAATTCCAGACAAACAGCTCCATATTGTCAAAGGAGTTGTGAAAGAAATTCGTCCACGAGAAGGAGTCATAGTCTCAATACAATTAGGGACAGGTATTCTTGATAAATCAACGCTTGTTAACGATTTTCCCACACGGTTTATGCAAGGAGAGCTTATCCAGGTGGCCATACACACAATTCAGATGAGAGGAAACAAGGAGCGTATTGAGTTAATACTCGTCGAAAAGAATGGGACATAAAAATATAACCAAAAGGGTGAACCGGACAGCAAGGGGCAGCGTTTTTTAAGGTTAAAAAAAAATTAAATGATATGCTTTCAATAAACTTTTTTGGAAACCTTTCTGCCCGCTACCCAAACGGTATGCCTCAAAAAAAACTAAAGAGAATGAACTATGAGACGAGAATCCTTTGCATGTTTTAATTGCCAGGTGTCTTTCAATCGTGATGAGAGCTTTGAGACGCTGAGATATCCAAATTGTAGAGGCACAATGTATCGAATGGGTTGATCATTCAAGACACCTCAAAAACAAGACAAAAACCAATGGGGAAAGGAGAGGGGCTCTTCCAATGCTTGTGATGCAGTCCGTCAGCTCAACCGTTATGCAGTCCCAAATGAGGAAAAATAACAAAATGGCAAAAAAATACTGGAGTCGATTTGCAGATTCCTACGATAAAAGACAAGAGTATGTTGTAGATAAGAGACTTCTGGATGAGATCACGAAAAAACTGGATCATCTGTCAGAATTGGGCGAAGTTGTCGAGTTTGGTTGCGGAACAGGCTACTTTACCAAGATCATCAGCCAAAAGAGCCAGAGCATAATGGCTACCGACATATCCGATAGCCTACTTGAAGTAGCAAAAAAGCGTCTTGGTGATTACCCAAATGTGAAGGTTCAGCAGGAAGATTGCATGAAGACTTCGTTTACAACTGAAGTGTTCGATAGCGTCTTCATGGCCAACCTGATCCACGTTGTCAAGAGTCCTACAGCGGTGCTACAGGAATGCCATCGGATACTTAGGGAAGATGGGGTTCTTATAATTGTCACATTTACTGGCTATGGTATGAAACTCTGGGAAAAGATCAAGATGGGATTACGATTTGCCAAGTCTTGGGGAAAACCTCCAGCTCATGTACACTCCTTTTCCTTGCAAGAGTTAACATCAATTATGGAAGACACTGGATTTACGATTAAGATATCGAAGGTGATTGGTGATAACACAAAAGCCTTGTATGTGATTGGTCAAAAGAACAAAACTGCATAACGAATGGCTGAAGACCGAGATAACGCGTCATTGCAGGCAACTGAATGCTATTATATTAAAACTGCCGGTGCGGCGGCTTCGGCACCCATTGCAAAGGTGCGCTATTTTGAAGATTTCATATAATTCTCTGATCGCAATTTTATATTTTTTTTCAAATTATTAAACCAGAGTGAATAATCATAAATATGATATACACCTTCCGGGAAACCTCCTGTATCCAATTTTTCGGGAAGAACCGTCGTCAGTGCGCCCGTGGCTATATCAATCGTTGCGCCGGAGTATTGCGGAACAACTTTATCAACACGGCCATCTGCCCTAAAAAAAACAGCGCCAAGATTTGATGAGGCGGCTGCCGGGGTGCCATCTGTTTTCCAGTTTAGAGGGTTAATGCAAAAAGCGCCTGGTAAAATGACCGGAGATCCCTTTGCCCCGGGTGCCTGGCTGTTATAAGAAACGATAACCCCAGTATCTGATTCACCTGTGGCAGGTTTCATCCAGGGGTATTGCCTGAAATCTTCTTTTGTGACCGAGTAGCCAATGAGGTAAGCCGCAATCAATTGTTTCTGTAGTTTTACACTCTCAAAATGTTCCCGCATCAGTGTAATCAGAGCCATCGAGCCCTGACTGTGTCCAGCAAGAATAAAGGGACGACCATTATTCAGGTGCGTAAGATAGTATTCAAATGCCCGGGACACATCTTTGTAACCCAGGAGAAAATTTTCATTTTTATAAGTATCTTTCTCTGGATCCAGAACAGCCATGGAGACCTGGCGATAAAAAGGGGCAAAAATGTTGCTGTCAGTATAAACGCCGGTCTGTTTTTTAAAACTCCGCATGGCTTTGTCCCGTAAGCCCTCATTGTAGATGTCCATATTAGTGGGATTCTCGTCCCCATAAATGGTTGGATACACATAAAACACATCTATTTTTTTCTGTGGAGATAATTCCTGAAACAGCCAGGAAGAGGATTCATCATACCGGGGGGCTTCAAGGCCGTCTTGCAGTTTTACAGAGCGCAAGCTGGTGCAACTTGATAAAAAAAAGACAAAAAGCAGTAGCAGTAAGAAAAGAATGTATTTATGTTGTGTTTTTTTCATGAGCTTTCCTTCAGTCCAGATCATTTATTTGTATTGAGCTATGTCTTTTCAGTTGACTCTTTTTTAATGAGTGCTGAATCAAATCTTAAAACATGAGCAAGGCCACTTTAAGTGGTATCAATTGGCCAGGCAATCTTTTTAATAGAGAGGACCTTCCTTTTTGTCAAGTAATATGAGCTTGGGTATGAATTAGAGGGACAGGAATAAATGACCCTGAAACGATATCTTTGATTTCCAACTTGGAAATTGACCCGTAACAAGGAGGGGTGTATATATAATAACCTGTTTTCTGAAATCACCATAAAAGGACTGACCTTAAAAAATCGTCTTACCATGGTTCCGCTTTATCTTGGCTATGCCGGTGAAGGCGGCACAGTAAGCGATTTGCTACTGGAGCATTACCGGCTGATGACCGGGAAGAGGATATTATCCATTGTGATCCAGATTGTGTTGACGGTGGAGCGTTTATGCAGATGGTCATGAAAGGCCGGCCGACATTATTTGTAGCCTGGCCAGTGGAAAAAATGAAGGTTTAGAAGGATATCTATGGAACTTCAACAAAATGATTTGAATGATTTAAAAAACGCAAAGATGCTTCTGGAAAATCCGGGTTTGGCAGCAAAAATAACCAATCTTATGGGTGCCCCCATCGAAAAGGGATTTAAATTATTGCCTGATAATTGGAATGTAAAAGTTGGTGAAATTACGCAAACAGCATTATCCAAAGCCGCCCATACAGCAATTTTCACAATGAAAAACACACCGGGTGGAGAAGCCTCAAATCTCTGGCATAAGCTAGCAGTCGCGACTACAGGGGGTATCGGTGGTTTTTTTGGATTACCTGCCATGGCAATAGAGTTGCCAATTACGACAACGATCATGTTGCGTTCTATTGCTGATATTGCTCGAAGTGAAAAAGAAGATATTTTTTCAATTGAGTCAAAGATAGCATGTATCGAAGTATTTGCTTTAGGCGGACCTAACCAAAGTGACGATGCATCTGAATCTGGATATTTTGCTGTCCGTACCGCCTTGGCGCAATCAGTTACAAAAGCGACTAAATATATTGCACAAAAAGGTCTGGTTGAAGAAGGTGCACCTGCCCTTGTCCGACTGATCATTCAAATTGCAGAGCGATTTAGCATTCAAGTTTCAGAAAAAGCCGCTGCACAGGCTATTCCTGCAATAGGTGCAGCTGGTGGAGCAATTATTAATACATTGTTTATTGACCATTTTCAGGATATGGGACGTGGACATTTTATAGTACGTCGTCTTGAAAGAAAGTATGGCGCTCAAGTTATTGAAAAAAAGTATAATGAAATTAAATATGGCTAACCATGATACTATTTTAAAGGAATAAAAATGATTTTAGATTCACTTGAGAATGCACACCGTTATACGGACCTGTACAAGGGATTTCCAGAGGCAATTAAATTTCTTTTACGCCCTGATCTGAACGAACTGCCGGTGGAGAACTATGAAATAGACGGTGATCGCGTTTACGCAATGGTGGCAAAGGATTCTGGCCGCAAGAAAGCGGATGCGTTGCTTGAAATACATGAACGCTATATTGATATTCAATTGGTTTTGGCAGGAACAGATGAGATGGGATGGAAATCAACCCCCTCATGTAAACACCCCACCGGAAAATATGATAAAGAATCTGACATTCAGTTTTTCACGGATAATCCAGATGCCTGGCTTCCTGTGGAACCTGGATTTTTTGTGATCTTTTTTCCGGAAGATGCGCACATGCCGATGATCTCATCGGGACAACTCCACAAAGTTGTTGTCAAGGTAGCGGTGAAATAGAAATAAAAAGTGGGGAAAATATGCTGAGGAAATTGGGTATCTTGTGCTGCTGCATTCTGGGTCTGTTGATGGGAAATATCTCTTCAGCAGAAACATTACAAGTATCAGATTTTTCCGCATCCGGCCTTGAAGGATGGGAAAAAAAGGAATTTAAGAATTCAACGGCTTATCAATTGTTTCAAATAAAAAACAAGCCGGTTCTATTGGCCGAAAGCCGGAACGGGGCATCAGCGCTCATCAAAAAAGTTCATGTTGATATTGAAAAATTTCCTTTTTTAAACTGGGTGTGGAGAATTGAAAATCGACTGGACACAGCAGATGAAACAACAAAATCAGGCGATGATTATGCTGCAAGGATATATGTCATTATTGATGGCGGAATTTTCATATGGAGAACCAAAGCGGTTAACTATGTATGGGCAAATCGTGCCGCCAAAGGCAAAACTTGGGACAATGCGTTTGCCGGTAAAAATGCACAAATGATGGCCCTAAGAAACAGGCAGGATAAGGTATCAACCTGGTACACTGAAAAAAGAAATGTTTATGAGGATCTCAAGCGTCTGTTTGGCATCCGATTTCATTCCATTGATGCAATTGCCATCATGACAGACACAGATAATAGCCATGGGCAAGCAAAAGCATACTATGGCGATATCTATTTTTCAGAAGAATAAACGCTTAGACCCTATGTGTACCCCTGCAAAAAAACCCTTTCACAAGACCTGGGATGCAAAAAAATGACAGACAACTATGCAAAAATTGTCCAGAACAATCTTAATGCTTTATATGCAGATTTACCAAAAAACCTTGCAAAAAATCTTCCAGGAGAGCAATATAAAGAATCATTTGTTTTTAATGCGTTTGGCGAAAAATGTACTATTGGGCCCACCGGGATTACCCTTGGAGAGGACGCCCATTCCTCGGTGTTTGGTATTTTAATCTCCCTTTATGCCATGAATGCCTGTGCTGATATCTGTATTCCAACACCCTTGAGAGCATTTAAGGAGTTTCCCGACAGTATGCCCTATGCAGGGGCGTTTACAACACATACGGAGCAGTTCCTTGTCCCTTATGTCGCCAAAATAAAGCATGCCGTCCCGCGGATCATGGAAACATTTAATGGGGAGGCGTCCCCTCCTGGTGTTGGCGGTGATTTTTCTTTCATGGTTTATCCGCTGCCCAAGATAGCGCTTTGCTATATTTTTTACCAAGCAGATGACGAGTTCCCCGCCTCGGTCATCTGTTTATTCTCAAATAATGCCCAGCAGTTTCTGCCAATAGATGGCATGGCAGATGTCGGGGAATATTGCTCGAAGAAAATTTTGGACCTGATCCAATAAAGATTGAACAACCGAATCAATACAAGGAGAACGAAATTATGAAAAGCTTTAAAAGAAGTGCTGTGTTGGTTTCCTTTTTTCTATTCACGATTATCCTTGGTTTACCACAGCTCTTGCAAGCCCATTGCCAGATCCCCTGCGGGATCTATGATGATTTTGCCAGGGTTCAATCCATGCGTGAAGATGCCGCCACCGTTGAAAAGTCAATCCGCTTGATTATGGAACTTGCGGGCAAGACGGATGCCCAGTCTCAAAACCAATTGGTGCGATGGGTGATGAACAAGGAAGTCCATGCCCAGAAGATCATTACCAGTATCAGCGATTATTTTTTAACCCAACGGGTCAAACCAGACCAGCAAGATTATGCAGAGCGCTTAAAAAAGCACCATTTTGTCATTCTTGCCGCAATGAAAGCCAAACAGAATGCCGACTTAACGGTTGTAAAAAGTCTGAAAGAGTGCATTGATGCCTTGGCCGCCTACTATCCTGAGCACAAGGAGTAGCGGGACTCTGGAGGGAATCTCAAAACATTTAACCGGACTTAAAAAATATTAACAAATTACATACTTGTCAATAACCTAAATTAATTGCCGGATACAATGGCGTGTCCGGCATGGAACTTTAAAGAAAACAAAGGCATTTTTCTCTATATGTTTCTTTTTATCCTTCACCGGGCATCTTCCACAGGCAGATACCGGCCCTAGTTGTCAATCCCCTTGTCGGGGGGGCAAAAAAGTTCGGACAGGTGAATCACCTCGATATTCCGGCCCTGTTTTAAGGCACCTCCCCGAAGTTGCATCACACATCCCGGACATTCGGTAACCAGCAGATCTGCCCCGGAGGCTTCCACGTCCGCCAGTTTTTTGGTGAGGATTTCCTTGGAAACGGCCGGAAAATTGGCGGAAAAACTCCCCCCGAACCCGCAGCAGGTTTCTTCTTCCAGGGTTGCAACATAGCAGTTCCCGGATTTATTGATCAAATCCTTGGGATCCTGTCTCACCCCAAGCCCCCGGCACAGATGACAGGGAGAATGGAAGGCGGTTTTACGCCCCGCACCTTCCATGGGTTCTACCCCCACTATCTTGTTCATGAACTGGCTGAAGGGAATGATTTTCTTGGCAAATGCGGCTGCTTTTTTGGGGGCATACTCCTTGACCAGATCGGGCAGGCTGTTTTTCAAGTGAGACCCACAGGAAGCACAGAGGGTGACAATATAATCCACATCCTCAGCCTCAAAGGCCGCAAGGTTCTGGAGGGCCACATCCCTTGCCGCATCCTTTTCTCCCATCATCTGGGCGGGCAGGCCGCAGCAGGACTGGCCCATGGGAAAGGAGACGCTGACATTGGCTCGAGCAAAACTTTTCATGGCCGCCTCCAGCTGTTCCGGATAGACAAAATCCTGGACACATCCTGAAAACAGGGCAATTTTATGAATAGGATTTTTAAGGGGGGAATTCAACCGTTCAAATCGGTCCCGAAAAGGAACTTTGGCGATGGCTGGCAATATCCTGAAATTATGTTCCTTGGAAAAAATCATGGGCAGATGACGCAGGTAGGGGGTACCCCCCGTTACAGGCTTTTGAGCCAGCTTGGCCGTCCGAAGCAGGGTATGAAAAAGCTTGCGGTTTTTAAGAACCTTGCCCAACATCAGGCTTTTTAAGGGATGGCCTTCCTCGTCCTGGATCCGGGCGTGGATTTCCTTGATGAGTTTTGGCAGGTCAATGCCCGCGGCACAGACCGCCTTGCACGCCCCGCAATTGGTACAATTCTGGACCAGGTTCCGGGCGTTTTCCCGGCCGTGGAAAAAATAGGTGGTTATCAGGCCGATGGCCCCGATGTAAACATACCCCAACTGATGGCCCCCCACCATTCGGTAGACAGGACACACATTGGCACAGGCCCCGCAACGAATGCAGTGGAGCACCTGGGCAAAGACAGGGTCTGCGGCAATCTTTTTCCGGCCGTTGTCCAGAAAAACAATGTGCATCTCCCGTTTGCCCCCCACCGCGGGTTTACATTCGCTGGGCCCTGTGATCCATGTTACATAGGAGGTGATGGCCTGGCCTGTTGCATTCTTGGACAGAACCCGGTTAATGGACAGGGCTTCACGGATGGTAGGCAGCAACTTTTCAATGCCGATCAATGCCACATGGACTTTGGGCAAGGTGGTGACCAGCCGGGCATTGCCCTCATTGGTGACAATACCGATGGTGCCGGTCCCAGCCACTGCATAATTGGCACCGGTGATCCCCATGTCGGCATCAATATATTTTTTGCGCAACTGCCGTCGAGCCACCTTTACCAACCGTTCGATCTCGGCATCCTGGGTTGTTCCCGTGACATCGGAAAACAGATCTGCCACCTGGAACCGGGACAGATGAATGGCCGGCATGACCATGTGGGAGGGACCTTCATGCCGAAGTTGGACGATCCATTCTCCCAGATCTGTTTCTGTCACCTCAAGCCCCAGATTTTCCAGCCATGGGTTCAGGTGCGTTTCTTCGGCGGTCATGGACTTTGATTTAACAATGCGCTTGGATCCGGTCTTTTGGGCTATTTCCCCGATGATGCGGTTGGCATCCTCTGCCGTATCTGCCAGGTGGACATGGATACCGTTTGCCACGGCCTTTCTCGTAAATTCTTCTAAAAGGGCCTCATTATTTTTAATGGCATCAGCTTTAATATCCGCCACTTCCTGAATCATGGCATCCACGTCCATGCCGGCAAAGGCATTTTCCCGGGAAGTTCTGTAGGCCACGGCAAAATTGTCCATGGCCGTGCGTAAAAATGTATTTTCCAGAGCCGTATCCAGCCGGACTTTATAGGCTTTTAAGCTTTCTTCTTTTTTCATGATGATGCCTCCACCAGCAAAATTACAAGTTCCAGGGGACCGTGAACCCCCAGTGCCAAAACCCGTTCAATATCGGCTGTTCTGCTGGCCCCGGTGATAAAAGCGGTGTAGGAAGACGCTTGCCCGGTAAGGTCATTGAGTTCATCGGCCATGGAAAGGGCGGTTTTTTTGATCTTTCCTTCATTGAGGATGGCCACATGGGTTTCGCAGAGCATGGTGGAAAGCCGGGTCTCTTCGGAATCAGAATTTAATACCAGGGTTCCGGTTTCAGCAATACCAAAATTCACCAGGGTGACGCCCATGTCAATTCCCCCGGGATACGCCCTCAGGTTCTCACTGATCAGCTGGACGTCTCCGGCTTCTTGACAAGCCTTGTCAAGTCTTGTGAAATCAACCTCATCCAGATTGGGAGCTGCCATAACCCGCAGTTTTTCTCCGGCCATCAGATCTGTTCCCTTTTGTTCCGGTTCCATCTGGCCCGATTCCATCTGAGAGTCGCAGGGCAATTTTGAAAGACAAAGTTCAAGGGCCTTATCCAGGGCAGAGGCCAAATCCTTAACACGATAAACCCGGGCAGAAACGAGGGATGCCTTTTCAATAAATTCCTGGGTATTATCCTTAATGGTGACGTTCATGGTATGACTCCTTTGGCGGGACTAACCCTATCTGTACAGCTTTTTCTTGTAAATATAACATATACTTTTTTATACCATGAAGTCCATGAAGATAGTGTTCGTTTTTTCTCTTCATGGGCTTCATGGCGGATACATCAAGACCCGAAAAACAGGTTCGGCAACCAGGTCACGATGGCTGGGAACAGGCAGAGGATGACCATGCTGATCACCTGGAGCACAACAAAGGGCATGATCCCCCTGTAAATATGCCCCATTGTATAGCCTTCCGGTGCCACCCCTTTGAAATAAAAGAGTGCATATCCAAAGGGCGGGGTCAAAAAGGAGGTCTGGAGATTCACGCACAACAGCAGGGAAAACCAGAGAGGATCAAACCCCAGTTCAATGGCAATAGGCAGAAAAATCGGTACGGTGACCAAAAGAATGGCTGCCCAGTCAATGAACATTCCCATTAAAAAAACGATGCCCATCATGACAAACAGGACCAGCCAGCGATTCATACCTGATCCGACGAGAAGATCTGCCACCACATCACCGCCGCCCATGCTTAAAAAAACCGTGGAAAATAATTTACCGCCGATGAAGAGCATCATCACCATGGAGGTGGTTTTCAAGGTGGCATAGGCAGATTCTTTGAGTACCGTAAAATTGAGTTTCTTGTTAAAAAATGCCAGTATCATGGAGCCCAAAGCGCCCAGACCCGCGGCTTCCGTGGGAGTGGCCACCCCGGCCAGGATAGTCCCCATGACGGCCAAAATCAGCACCATGGGCGGCACCAGAGATTTCAAGGTCATGGCCCATTTTTGCCCTGCCGTATAGGTGGAGGCATCGCCCTTTGAAATCGGGGGACCCAGGGTGGGGTTGAGATTACACCGGATCAGGATATAGGCAAAATAAAGCCCTGCCAGAATCAGGCCCGGGAAAATGGCGCCGGCAAAAAGGTTTCCTACGGAAGTTTCCTTCATCCCCGTAAGTCCGCCGTAAACAACCATCATAATGGAAGGGGGAATCAGAATACCCAGGGTTCCTGCAGCGCAGATAATGCCTGCGGTTAATTCCTTTTGATACCCTTTTTTGATCAGGGTGGGAGTGGCTAAAAGCCCCATGGCAACAACAGAGGCGCCGATAATACCGGTGGTGGCGGCAAACACCGTACAGACCACAACCACAGCTAACCCTAGGCCCCCCTTGATGCCGCCCAATACAACGTAAAGGGCTTCAAACAGGGCATCGGAAACCTTGGATCGGTCCAAAATCTGGGCCATGAGGATAAACAAGGGGATGGCCACCAGGGTATAATTGTTCATTAATCCCCAGGCGTTGTTGACAAACATCTCAAACAGCATGGGAAAGGAAAATCCATTGTCAATCAAACCAAAGAGCGTTGCAATCGCAGCCAGGGTATATGCCAGGGGATGGCCCAGGGTGATTGCCAGGATAAGGGTGGCAAACATGGCCACTGTCAGGAATTCAATACTCATGGAAAAAACCTTCCTTATTGTTTAAGTGAGTTGATATCTTTAATTAAATTTGCAATTCCCTGGAGAAACAAAAAGAGAAAACAAACGGCCATCAAAATTTTCAGGGGCCAGATGGGCGGAGCCCAGGAAGTAGAATTCACCTCAAGGCCCTGGAAGGACACATAGGCAAACTTAAAAGACCACATGGTCATGAAGCTCATTACCGGCATGAAAAAAGCCAGGTTGGTAATCACCTTGATGACGGCCTGGGTTTTTTTAGAGGTCAATGCGGTAAAGATATCGACCCGGACATGACCGTCATAGACATCGGTATAGGCCATTCCAAACATGTAGTGGAGGCCATAAAGAAAGGTGGTGGCCTCAAACCCCCAGTTTGTGGGCGAATTGAACACATACCGCATAAAAACTTCATATACCACGACTGCCAGCAGGGGGTAGATGAGAAAAGAAGTGATCTCCCCTTCTTTTCGGGTGATGTTTTCTAAAGTATTTGATACTGATTCCAACATGTCGTTTCCTTTATTGGAAGATTGTCGCAAGGATAAGGGTCCGGCTGCCTGTATATTGGGATTGTTGGCGGCAGCCGGACCAAAAGATTCAGGCAAAGGCCCAACTCTCTTTTTTATTCAAAGGTCTTACCGTTGATATAGGTCTCATAGGGCCAAGGCGTTACACCACCGCGGACTTTTCTCCATTCGGCATAATCCTGTGTAAAAGCTTCCTGAGAGTCCAGAACTTTTTTAACGTCAGGATATTTGGCTTTGACTTCGTCCAGGTATTTTTTGGTGGTTTTTCTGAACTCGATCCGGGTGGCCTTGTCCATTTCAACAAATTCAACATTTTTCTTGAACAGGTCAATGGCCTTGGCGTTCAGGTTATTGATCCAGTTATAGCTCCAGAGCTGGGTTTCCTTGGCACAAATATCAATGATCCATTTCAGATCATCGGGCAATTTATCATAGGCATCTTTGTTAAAGAACAGCGCGTTTTGGCATGCGGGCTGATGAACCCCCGGGCTGATCACGTACTTGGTGATCTCATCAAAACCCATGGGATAGTTGATGGCAGGAGAAGAGAATTCAGCCGCGTCAATAACACCACGTTCCAGGGCCAGGTAGACTTCGCCGCCGGGCAAAGGAGATACAGAAGCGCCCAGATTGTTCATAATATCCATGAACCAGCCCGGAGTACGGACCCGCATGCCTTTAAAATCTTGCATCTTGGAGGCTTTAACATTGGAGAACAGGCCCATTTCCTGACCTGTCTGACCGCCGGGAAGGGCAAAGAGGTTGAACTTGCCATAGATTTCCTGCATCAGTTCAAGACCGCCCCTTTCATAGAGCCAGATATTATACCCTTCTGCGTCCAGTCCAAAGGGGACAGAAGCAAAGGCGACAAAGGCTTCATTTTTACCCTTCCAGTACCCGGGCCAGTCATGTCCAACCTGGGCGGCTCCCTGGCTGACCGCATCAAAGCTCTGCATGGCCGGTACCAGTTCTCCGGCGGAAAAAGGTTTGATATCCAGTCTGCCGGCGGATGCCAGGCGGACACTGTCGGCAAAATGAACGGCGATATCGTAGAATAAGAGTCCTTTGGACCATGGCATAACCATTTTCCAGCGAATTTTTTCTTGAGATGTTTTGAATGAAACGCGTTTTGCATCTTTATGGCGGGGATCTTCACCAAATTTTTCACGTTTAGCGGCATAGGTATTGCCACAGATAAAAAAGAATGCCATCAAGCAGGTAATCAATACGGTTAAGCTTTTTTTCATTTCTTCCTCCATCCTTAAATTGCCTAGGGTAAAATCATGGATACAAACCTGGGCTGGAAATCAACCCAGCGATAGTTTTGCCGTAGATCTGTTGCGCCCTCCTTTCCTGGACCTTTGCTTCAAAGGTTTTCCAGCAAACCAATTTGTATGAAATCTTAAATAAACATGCTTCTTCTTTGGTATGACCATTAATTATGGTCTTGGAATAGTTTTGTCAAGAAAAAAAATTTAATTATTTGTTTTTTGTTTTAAAGTCTGTTATATAATTTTTTATTAAGTAAATTCAGTCGGTTCTGTTTCAGGGCGTTCAAAGCCATACAGGGTTGCATCCTGACACACCCACACTGAAAGCAAAAAACCTGACCAAAATCTCGAATTGGTATTACCATATACAAAAGGGGCAAATATGATCAGCCAGTCTATCGTCAGCGAATTAAAAAAGATTGTCGGACCCGAACACCTGCTCACGGAAAGAGAGGACATGCTCACCTATTCATATGACGCAGCCGTCCTTGATTCACAAATGCCCTGTGCCGCTGTCATGCCGGGCACCACCCAGGAAGTTGGTAAAATCGTAAGCCTTTGCCATGAAAATCGTATTCCCATAACCGTTCGGGGCTCGGGCACTAACCTGTCCGGGGGCACCATTCCGGAAGCTACTGGAATTGTCCTGCTCACGGGCCGGTTGAACAAAATTATTGAGATCAATGAGCTAGATATGTATGCCGTGGTCCAGCCCGGGGTTGTCACGGCCACCCTTGCCGCAGCGGTTGAGAAAAAAGGGCTGTTCTATCCGCCGGACCCAGGAAGCCAGGCCGTCTCTACCCTGGGCGGCAATGTAGCAGAAAATGCCGGAGGTCTGCGGGGGCTCAAATACGGGGTAACGAAAGATTATGTCATGGGTCTTCATTTTTTTGATGCCCAGGGCAGATATGTTAAAACAGGCTCCAGAACCGTAAAATGTGCCACCGGATACAATATCACCGGACTCATGACAGGGTCCGAAGGTACCCTGGGAATCCTGGATGAAATCATTTTAAAGCTCATCCCCGCTCCGAAAGCCAGACAAGCCATGGTGGCGGTCTATGATACCATGGATGCGGCATCTGAAACCGTGGCTGAAATCATTGCCGCCCACATCGTTCCTGCCACCCTTGAATTTCTGGACAATTTCACCATCCGGGCGGTGGAAGACTATTCCCATGCCGGCCTTCCCGTTGATGCCGCAGCCCTGCTGCTCATTGAGGTGGACGGTCACCCGGCCGTTGTGGCCGAAGAAGGCGAAAAGGTGGAAGCGCTCTGCCGGAAAATGGGAGCAAAAGATATCAAACGGGCGGAAACCGATGCAGAACGGGACAAAATCTGGGCTGCCAGAAGATCTGCCCTGTCAGCCCTGGCAAGACTCAAACCCACACTGGTGCTGGAAGATGCCACCGTGCCCAGAAGCAAAATCCCGGAAATGGTAAGGGCCTTGCAAGAAATTGCCAAAACCTATAAAATCGACATCGGTACCTTTGGTCATGCAGGAGACGGGAACCTTCACCCCACAATCCTCACCGACCGCAGAAATGTGGAGGAGTTCAAACGGGTGGAAGAAGCCATTGAAGCAATTTTCGACAAAGCCCTGGGACTGGGCGGAACCCTGTCCGGCGAACACGGCACCGGGATTGCCAAGGCCCCTTTCCTTGAAAAAGAAACCGGGTGGTCGTCCATCCTCTTTTCCCGACAGCTTCGCCAGGCAATGGATCCCCACAACATTCTTAACCCAGGCAAAATAACAGGAGTTTCACAATAGAAATGGCACAAATGAATGATCTGGCAACACTTGTCAAGGAATTGGAAGAACAATTGGTCACCTGCACCCGCTGCGGTATGTGCCAGTCGGTATGTCCCTTGTTTGAACAGACAAAAAAGGAAGCCGACGTTGCCAGGGGAAAACTGGCGCTGCTTTCAGGCCTCCTGGAAAATATATTTGCGGATCCCGACGGAGTCAACCAACGGTTGAACAAATGTTTACTCTGCGGTTCCTGTGCCGCCAATTGCCCCTCGGGAGTCAATGTTCTTGAAATTTTCATCAAGGCCCGGGCCATTCTATCAGAATACAAAGGGCTCTCTCCGGTTAAAAAACTGATATTCAAAAAAATGCTGGCCAACCCCAAAACCTTTGACACCCTTACCCACTGGGCCGGTCGGTTTCAAAATTTATTTATAAAAGACGAGGCCAATGCCCAGGGAACCTCCTGCGCCAGGCTGGTATCTCCGCTACTGGGTCACCGACACATTCTTCCCATGGCCAAAACCCCATTTCACAAAAGTCTGTCAGACCTCAGTCTAAAAGAATCTGCTCTTGTGTCCAGCAAGGGCTCTGGCCTGAGGGCACTCTTTTTTACCGGCTGCCTCATTGATAAAATATTTCCCAACGTGGCCCATGCCAGCGTCCAGGTGCTCACCCACCACGGGGTGGAACTGATCATCCCCCAGGGACAGGGATGCTGCGGGATTCCAGCCCTTGCTTCCGGAGACCGGGACACCTTTACAAAATTGGTGGACCACCACCTTGAACTGTTTAAACAAGAAAAATTTGATGTACTGATTACGGCCTGCGCCACCTGTACCTCCACCATTAAAAAACTCTGGCCCACCCTTTACAAAAACCCAAGCTCCGGGGTCAAAGAACAATTGAACCGGCTGTCTGAAAAGACCATGGATATCAACCAATTTCTCGTGGACCGGGTAAAACCCGATTTTGACGAGGAATTATCTGCTGTCCCTGACGCTGCCTCTGAAAAAACAAGGGAAATTGTCACCTACCACGACCCCTGTCATTTGAAAAAATCCCTGGGGGTTGCAGACCAACCCCGAAAAATCATCCAGGCCGCCGGGAAAAGACTGGTTGAAATGGAAGGATCTGACAAATGCTGCGGCATGGGGGGCAGCTTTAATGTCTACCATTACGAAGTGTCAGTCGCCATTGGAAACCTGAAACAAAAGAATATTGCAGATACGGGTTGCACCACGGTAGCAACGGGGTGTCCGGCCTGCATGATGCAGATTTCCGACATGCTGGCCAAGGAGAAACGAAATATCAAAGTGCGTCACCCCATGGAATTGTATGCCCAAGCCCTGGAAAAAAAACAAAATAACCCTTAAAATTTAACTGCCTTGAGGAGAAACCGAATGGATATCAGAGAACCAGACATCAAGCGAGATGAAATTTTAATTCTAAACGACTCGGATTTTTGCCGGGAAAACATCTGTATTGTTACGGGGTGCGGCACTGGTATCGGAAGGGCCACCGCCATTGCAGCCGCCGCCAACAACCTTACCACCGTGGGTCTTGACATCAACCGAACAGAAGGGGAGAAGACCTGCGCCATGGTCCAAGATCTTGGAGGCGCCATGACCTTTTTAGAGACAGATCTCACTCAAGACAAGGAGATTGAAGCGGCTGTGCAACAGGCAGCCTCCCTGGGACAGATAAAATACCTGGTCAACATCGCCGGGATCCAGCACATTGATTCGGTGGAAAATTTCCCCATGGAAACCTACGATCTCATGCAGACCCTCATGCTCAGGGCACCCTTTTATTTATCCCAACTGGTGATTCCCCACATTAAAAAAAGCAGCAACGGCACCGGTGCCATCGGAAACATGGCCTCGGTCCATGCCCATATCAGCACAAAGAATAAACCGGTTTACAATATTACCAAATTTGGCCTCCGGGCCCTGAGCCAGTCCATCTCTGCCGAGGGAGAAGGGAAAATCCGTTCGTTTACGGTCAGCTGCGGATTTGTAAAGACGCCCCTGGCATTGAACCAGGTGACGGCCCAGGCAGAACAGCGGGGCATCACAACAGACCAGGTGATGACCGATGTCATGATGGGAAGATCCATGGTCAAAGAGATGATGACCCCCATTGAAGTGGGCAATTTGTTTCTTTTTGGTTTTTCCCGATTTTCAAAATACCTGGTCGGAGGGGATCTTCTGTTTGATGGGGGAATGGTCCGTACCTATTAAAAAAACTTGATATAACCCCCTGAATGGTTAATACTCTTTGGTTTAATGTTTACTATAAAAAAAAGGTTTTGAACCTTGGAACAGATAAGAATTTTAAGATTATGACCATATCCATAAAACCCATAAAGCCCAAACGTATTTCAGACCAGGTCTTTGACCAGATCCGGGAGCTTATTTTCAGGGGGACCCTGAAACCCGGGGAAAAATTGATGACCGAACGGGAGCTGGCCCTGGCAATGAATGTCAGTCGAACCACCATCCGGGATGCCATCCAGCGGCTGGTGGCAATGGGGATGATTGTCCAGAAACAGGGCCAGGGAACCTTTGTCAAACGCATTGACATCTCCCTGGAAAACCCCCTGGCCAAAGCCATGGAAGCCCAGAATGCCTCCATTGAAGACCTGCTGGAAGTCCGGGTAGGCCTGGAATGCAATGCTGCAGCGCTTGCGGCCAAACGGGCAGACGAGACCGATATCACGGCCATGACTCAGAGTATCGCCGAGATGCAAACGGAAATCGAATCCGGACGACTGGGCACCGAGGCAGATACTGCCTTTCACATGGCCATTGCCTATGCTGCAAAGAACCCCCTGCACATCCTGATCATGCGCAATTTTTATGATTATCTTTTCCTGGGCATCGGGGAAAACCTGGCCTGCCTCTATGAAGACCCCAAAAACATCCAGGAAATCCTTCGTCAACATAATACCATCCTGTCCGCCATCAAAGCCAGGGATCCAGATAGGGCCTATACCGTCATGAACGAACACATTACTTTTGTGTTGAATTTTTTTAAAGACAGAGACCAATTTTTAAAAACTAGGGACCAATAATCCCCATCAGGCATAAAATTTCTTGTCCCTGACCCGGATGATCCGGGAGGCAAACTTCTCCATCTGGGCGTTGTGGGTCACCATGATAATGGTGTGCCCGTATCGGTTCAAGGATTTGAGCAATCCCATGATCTCCTCGGCAGTTTCAGAATCCAGGCTTCAAATCTTTCTACTGGAAAAAACTTCCCCCTTCCGTTATAAAACATTGTTTTGAATTAGCATCTATCTATATGCAGGATATAAGAAATGAACTGGACCCTATTCTTTGGCTTTTTCTCCCTGATTTCCGGAATGATCTGCGCCGGAATTGCAATATACCTGGCCCCCTACCGGGAAAAGACAGGGGCAGGACAACTCATGTTGCTCATGGCTGGTATTTCCATCTGGACCCTTGGGTATGGCATGGAATTTTTAAGCCCGGATCTTTCCCTGAAACTCTGGTGGGTCAAAATAGAATATATGGGTGTCTCCTGGTTAGGGGTCCTGATCTTTAAATTTGTCTGCACACTTACCGGAAAAACCGATTACCTGGAAACGAGACTTCATTTTCTTCTCTTTATGGTTCCAATTCTAACCATTTTTCTTGCCCTGACCAACGAATTCCACGGTCTGATGTGGCAGCAGGCCCATCTGGAGTCAAATTCCGTCATCCAGGGGATCATCTTTCAACGGACACCAGCCTTCTGGGGGTATACGGCATTTTCCTACGGATTAATTTTCTGGGCAACCGTCATTTTGATAAATGCCTTTGTTTCTTCCAGGGGTATTTATCGAAAACAGCTGAGCCTTATTCTAGCAGGCGTCATGGTCCCCTGGCTTTTCAATGTGCTATACCTGTTCGAATTCCAGACAATCCAAAACCTAGATCTCACCCCCTTTGCCTTTATGGTCAGTGGAATTTTGTTTGCCTGGGGCTTTCTCCGGTATCAGCTTTTAAATCTCATCCCCCTTGCCCATGAGGCTGTCATGGACGGCCTGGGGGATCCTGTGATTATCATGGATATGAATGACAGGGTCATGGAAATCAACAGGGCCTGCTCAACCACCTTTGCACTCCAGTCCATCACACCAGGCCAGGACACAGCAAAAAAAATGTTTCCGGAACTTTACAGCCTCGTTGACGCGCACCGGAAGAAAACAGCGGTTATAATTGAGGCCGCCCTGACAATTAAGGGGATTTTACAACAATGGGATTTAAGGCTATCTCCTTTACTGACACCCCAGGGGAAACAAAGCGGCTGGCTCATTGTTTTAAGGGACATCACCCAGCACAAACAGGATGAAGCAGCGTTACGAAAAAGCGAAGAAAGGCACAGGACAATGTTGGAAGTCTCCCCCACCCCCATTGTCTACTATTCGAAAAAAGGGGAAGTGACCTATGCCAATCCTGCCTTTACCCGGGTATTTGGATGGGACTGCGGCGACTTGATGGGAAAACCTCTTGATTTTATACCGGAAAAACACAAACAGGCGACAGAAAATGCCATCCGGCAGGCCCTCAATCACCCCGAGGAGAACTTTGATTTTATCACCCAGCGCTACACAAAGTCCAGAGAACTTCTGGATGTAAACATCAACGCCGCCCGGTACCGGGACAAGGAAGACAACCAGACCAGCCTGGTTGTCAATTATACGGATATTACCCGAATCAGAAAAGTGGAACAAGAGCTTCGATTTACAAGGGACTCTGTCAAAAGCATCATCAATTCAATGCCCTCCATTCTCATCGGCGTGGATGACAAGGCAATGATCACCCAATGGAATATAGAGGCCGAGAAGATAACCGGAATCCCGACTGACCATGCCCGGGGCAAATCACTCGCCACGGTTTTTCCCCCGTTGTCCGGAATTATCCCCAATATTTCAAAAGCCATTGAAAACCAGCAAGTGCAAAGACAGGAAAAAACACCCTTGGTGATTCATCAAAAAAAAGTTGTAACAGATATTACGGTTTACCCTATATTGTCAGACAATTTGCCGGGGGCCGTGATACGGGTGGATGACATCAGTGAGCGAATAAAAATCGAAGAGATGATGGTCCAGTCCGAAAAAATGATGTCCGTGGGCGGCCTTGCAGCCGGTATGGCCCATGAGATCAACAACCCCCTTGCCGGCATTCTCCAGAATATCCAGGTCATCCAGAACCGCCTGTCAAAACCCCAACCAGCAAATGTCGAAGTGGCAAAAAAATATGGCATAGACCTGGGTCTTCTTCAAGGTTACATGGAAGAAAGGGGAATTTTCCACATGATGAACCAGGTGGAATCCGTGGGGAAACGCGCGGCAAAAATCGTTGAGAATATGCTGTCCTTCAGCCGCAAAAGTGACAGCACACGATCCCGCCATTCTCTTCAGGACATGGTGGCGTCCACCCTGAGCCTTATGAAAAATGATTACAGCATGAAAAATCAGCATGATTTTCGCTCCATGAAAATTCTTCAGAAAATTGAGGACAATCTCCCGGCCGTTCCCTGCGAAAAAACCAAAATCCAGCAGGTGCTCTTTAATATCCTGAAAAATGGGTATGAAGCCATGTCCGAAGCAAAAGTTGCATCTCCCAGGTTTGTGATCCGGTATTTTCTCGATCAAAATATGGCGGCCGTTGAAATTCGGGACAATGGCCCCGGCATCCCGGAAAAGATCCAAAAACGAATTTTCGAACCCTTTTTCACCACCAAGGAGGTGGGCATTGGAACCGGGCTGGGTCTGTCGGTTTCCTATTTCATCATTAAAGAAAATCACAATGGAATGCTGACCGTGGAATCCTCCCCCGGGAAGGGGACTGCCTTTATCATCAAACTCCCGGTTTAATGAATACCCCTCCATGAAAACTTCTTTTACTTAAATCAATATATATGTTAATTTTAATCAGTCGGATATTTCGAATATTAATCTTTCCCATTCATATATTAAGGTGATCTCATGAAAACAACCCGAGTGACCACAACAGACAAACCCGTTGATACCTTTGAAACAGACCTTCTGGTCTACCTGGTAACCCAGATAAAAGACAAGGCACCCCTCTGTGACAAAGCCGTCATGGCCCAGGTAAAAAAGGCCTTTGAACTGGGGGATTTTAAGGGCGAAGAAGGGGAGCAGCTCTTTTATTACCCAGCGGCTCCCGGAAAGAAAAAACAACCCACTGCCAAACGAATACTGATCCTGGGGATGGGTAAGATTGAAACAGAAAATGACGAGGCAATGGTCTGTGATACCCTGCGGGAAGCCGGGGGCCACCTGGCAAAGGCCTGTGAAAGAACCCAGGCCAGGGAGATAATCATCTGCCTGCCGACCCTTGGAACCCTGACACCGGAAAAAACAGCCGAATGTATTACAGAAGGTGCGCTTCTAGGAGATTATCGGTTTACAAAATACAAACAGGTCACCCGGAAAAAGACGGATTATACCGGAATTGCTGCCATTAAATTTGCCTGTACCACTGCGGTCAAATCAGTCCGCAAGGGCGTGGCCCAGGGCAGAATTTCAGCTCTTGCGGCCTGTGCGGCACGGGATATGGCCCATGAACCCGGCAACGGCTGGACATCTGCAGAGTTTGCAGCCTTTGCCAAGGCCCTGGCCAAAACCCACGGCCTCACCTATCGCTGCATTGAGAAAAAAGAGATGGAAAAGCTGGGTATGGGCGGTATCCTGGCCGTAAACCAGGGGTCTGCCATTCCACCCAGGCTGGTGATCCTGGAATACCAACCTGAAAAAAAATCTGAGACCCTGCTGCTGGTGGGCAAGGGGGTGACCTTTGACTCCGGTGGTATCAGCCTGAAACCCGGAGCCGGTATGGAAGAAATGAAATATGACATGTGCGGGGGGGCAGCCGTCCTTGCCGCCATGCAGGCCGTGGGAGAGGAAAAACCAGCCATAGGCGTCGTGGCCATTATCCCGGCCACGGATAATATGCCCAGCGGCTCTGCCGTCAGGCCCGGCGATATTATCCATCACTTTAACCAGGTGACCGCAGAAATTGTCAACACAGATGCCGAAGGCCGGATGATCCTGGCCGATGCCCTGGCATATGGCATTAAAACATACAAGCCCGACGGCGTTGTGGACGTGGCCACCTTGACGGGAGCGGTTATCATCGGGTTGGGTCATCATTTTTCAGGACTGATCTCTAACAACGACAATCTGGCCCTTTCCCTGGAAACAGCCGGCAGGCTGTCGGGAGAACCCCTGTGGCGCCTGCCCCTGAACAAGCATTATAAAAAGCAGATCGAATCCAAGGTGGCAGACATTAAAAACATCGGTGGAAAGGCCGGGGGATCGATCACAGCGGCTGCCTATCTGTCCAACTTTGTGGGGAAAACCCCCTGGGCCCATCTGGATATTGCCGGTACGGCCTGGAATTTTACCGAAAAAAGTTATATTCCCAAGGGCCCATCGGGTATAGGGGTCAGGACTTTTTTAACCCTGATCCGAAACTGGGAAACAGGAAAATTAAAATAGGAACCGCTGCCCATGATGACCCAGGAGTTTGAAGAGATTGTCAACCAGATTTCCGGTGTGATTCTGGGAAAAAAACCCCAGATCCGCCTGGCCCTGACCTGTTTTTTTGCCCGGGGTCATTTGTTGATTGAAGACTTTCCCGGCATTGGAAAAACCACTCTGGCAAAGGTGTTGGCCAAATGCATGGGCTTAAAATTTCAGCGGATGCAGTTCACGGCAGATCTATTGCCGGGCGATATTCTGGGCATGTCGGTCTTTGATCAGAACACCAGCCGATTTTCCTTCCATGCCGGTCCCATCTTTACCCAGGTTTTTCTGGCAGATGAGATCAACCGGGCCACCCCAAAAAGCCAGAGCGCCCTGCTCGAGGCCATGGAAGAGGAACAAGTCACCTTTGAGGGGGAAACCCGCCCCCTTGAAACTCCCTTTTTTGTCATTGCCACCCAAAATCCTTTGGAACAGGCCGGTACCTTTTTGCTGCCCGAATCCCAAATGGATCGGTTCCTCATGCGTATTGAACTGGGATACCCGGACAGGGAAGCCGAAAAAAAAATTCTCAAAGGAGAGGGCGCAGACCAGGCCATGGCCGAGATTGGTTGCTGCATGAGCCAATCGGATGTCATCCGGGTCCAGGAAGAAATAAACCGGGTCCACTCTTCAGATATTTTCCTGGAGTATCTCCAGGACCTTCTCGGGTTTACCCGAAGGTCTCCTGAGTTCCAGATCGGCCTCTCCCCCCGGGCCGGCCTCTCCCTTTCCCGGGCGGCAAAGGCCTGGGCATTCCTCCACGGCAGAGATCACACCCTGCCCGAAGACCTGCAGCATATCCTGCCCTGGGTAGCCGGCCATCGGCTCAGATCTGCCCAGGATCTCACGGGAATTCCCCGGGACAAGCTCATGGAGCTGTTTTCCAGTGTGCCGGTGCCGATTTGATGATCCCCAGGTTTCCCCCAGGATAAACGTTTAACAAGAGAAAGGCCTGCCATGAAATTGAGCCGAAAACAGGTATCCATTTTCCCCACCCAGCACGGTTTTTTGTTCCTGGCCATCCTCATCGCCATGCTCCTGGGCGCCATCAACTACAACAACAATGCCGGGTTTATCCTTGTCTTTCTGCTGGGGGGCATGGCCCTGATTTCCATTTTCCATTCCTTTAAAAACCTTGTGGGGATTGAAATAGGATACCGATCCCCCCTGCCGGTATTTGCCGGTCAAACTGCCACCTTTCCTATCCATATCAAAGCCCCGGCAACAGGGGGGCGGTCCATCACACTTTCCCTGATGCCCCAGGACACTCTCTTTGTAAGTATTCAAAGAGAAAAAACCCTTCAAATGGGTATTTTAGCCCGGGAACGAGGCATTTTGCACCCCAGATCCCTGACCCTTAAAAGTGTTTACCCCTTTGGACTTTTCACCTTTTGCACCCTTCTCCCGGTTACGGCAACCTGTCTTGTCTATCCCCAGCCTATCCCGGGCCCCCATGGAACCGCCAAAAGCCGGCTATTGCCCGACGGGGAAGAAGAGACCTCCCGCCAGGGGGCCGATGATTTTCAGGGATTAAAACAATACCAGCCCGGCCATAGTATCAACCGAATTTCCTGGAAGGCTTTGTCCAGGGGCAGGGGTCTTTTCATCAAAGATTTTACAGCAGAAGACAGCCCCTGCGTCATGCTCGATTTTGATGTCATACCCGGCAGGGATATGGAGTTTAAGCTCTCCCGGCTTTGCGACATGATCCTCACGGCTGAAGGCCGACAGATGGAATACGGGTTAAGATTGCCCGGCTTTGTGAAAAATCCTGCCAGGGGAAAATCCCATCAGCACCATTGTTTAAAGGCATTGGCTCTTTTTAATTTGCAGGATAGGCTTAAGGGCGATCCCCAATGACAAAAGAATCTGCCATTGTTGTCCCCATCATTTGTGCCCTTGTGGTGGCCATTGCCCCCCACACCTTCGGGCTTCCCCTGTGGATCAATGCCTGGTGTCTTGTCATGTGGGGGTATATGCTGGTGCGGTTGAAAACCGGATGGCCCCTGCCCAGTGCCCGTATCCGATATGGACTGACCTTTACCGGGATGATCGGGCTGCTGCTGACCTATCGTGTCCAGATAGGGGCAGATGCCTTTATCGGGCTTCTGGCGCTCATGGCAGCCATCAAACCCTTTGAAATGGCCACCCACCGCCACCAGATGATCACGGTGCTTTTGACCTATTTCATCATCATCACCAGTCTGTTCCGGTCGGAATCCATGTTCATTGTTCTCTACATGTTTTTCAGTGTATTTATAACCACCATCGCCCTTGTCCGAATCAATGCCCCCGAAGACAAATTACAGGAAAGTGTCAAACTGGGCAGCAAAATTCTGGCCCAGGCCATTCCCCTGATGGTCCTGCTGTTTCTGCTCTTTCCCAGGCTTCCCGGCAGCTTGTTCGGTATTCAAGACAAATCCCTTGGCCAGACTGGGTTTTCAGACCGCCTCAGCCCTGGAAGTGTCACACGCATGGCTCAGGATCATACCCCGGCCTTTCGGGCAGAATTTAGGGGTCCAGGGCCCGCTTCAACCCAGCTTTATTGGAAAGGGGTTGTGTTCCAAAAATTTGATGGGAAAACCTGGACACCCCAGGAAATGGAACAACCTTCCCTCCCCACCCTCATCTCGCCGGGGGAAACCCATACCTATACCATCCTTTTGGAGCCCCATAACAGTATCTGGCTCATGGCGTTGGACAAACCGATCAAGGGCCCGGCCTGGGCCCTCCTTACTGCCGGACAGGTACTCAAATCCCAACGGCCGGTAAAAAAAAGGCTCCAGTACACCGTCACCTCCCTTACCAGGGATTCTTTTATGATAACTAAAAAAAATCTGACAGGTGCCGATACCGAGGGGATAGTCCCTGACTCATCAGATACCAGCATCGACCCTAGCCCCCCCCATATATCAGGCCAGATATTGGCCCAGAAAATGGCCGCCAGCATCATTTCAACAGCAAAAACCAAAAATCCAAGGACCCGGGCATTGGCCCGGACACTGGTCAAGAAAACCGCCAGTCCCACAGAAAAAATCCAAGCGCTGCTGGCCTATTTCAAAGAGAATCAGTTTATTTACACCCTGAATCCCCCCGAGGCCCACGGCCACCCCATTGATTTTTTCCTATTTGAATCAAAAACAGGATATTGCGAACATTTTGCATCGGCCTTTGCATTCATGATGAATGTTCTGGAAGTTCCGGCCAGGGTTGTGGGCGGATACTTAGGGGGAGAACACAATCCCTATGGCAACTATCTGACCATCCGCCAGTCCTATGCCCATGCCTGGGTGGAAATCTTTGATCCGAAAAACGGTTGGGTCCGGGTGGATCCCACTATGGCCGTTGCACCGGAACGGATGGAAACAAATCCCGACGGCTCCTCCACCGCTCTTCAACCCTCTGCCGGGCTCTTCTCTTTTTCCCAACGACTAACCTTTGCTCTGGATGCTGCCAACATGCGCTGGGAAGCCTGGTTCACCGGATATTCCTATTTTGAACAAAAAGCCTTTCTGGAAAAACTTGGCCTGGGAAAATGGGCCGGATTTACGGGGACCCCATTAATTCTATCGCTTTTGGCCCTTGGAGCCCTGGCTGGCTTCTCAAGTGTTCTCGTTTGGCTGTTTCAATTGAGACGAGACCGGCCCGACCCGGTGCAGCAAGCCTATGGTCTGTTCTGCCGACGCCTTGACAAGCTGGGTCTGACCAAACGATTGGACCAGGGCGCCATTGACTTTGCAAAAACTTCTGGTAAAACGAGACCGGATTTACAAACAACTATCCGAACGATCACAGACCTTTATGTGCAACTTCGATTCCAAAAAAAATGCCCGGACACAACCCTGGCAGAGTTTAAAGACCGCATCAAAAATTTTAACCCCAAACCCGTTCAATCACCCGGATCAACCCTCTCAAAGGATATAACCCATTGAAACCATCTCGTGAAACCATAACTACCATTCAAAAAAAATTAATGTCCTGGTATGGGACCCACCAGCGAAACCTCCCCTGGAGAAAAACCAACGACCCCTTTGCCATCTGGGTGTCCGAAGTCATGCTCCAGCAGACCCAGGTCAAAACGGTTATTCCCTATTATTTAAAGTTCATGGACACTTTCCCATCGGTCAAAGACCTGGCCACAGCAGATCTTGAGCATGTTTTAAAAATTTGGGAAGGCCTGGGCTATTATGCCCGGGCCAGAAACCTTCACAAGGCAGCCATCCTTGTGACAAAGGATCTTAAAGGCAAGATCCCCGACCAGTTCGCCCCGTTTTTAGCCCTGCCCGGGGTGGGGGATTATATTGCCTCAGCCGTTCAAAGCATCGCCTTTGGCCATTGCCATGCGGTGGTGGATGGCAATGTCAAACGGGTTCTGGCAAGAATGTTCTGCCTTGAACATCCGGTGAACCAGCCATCTACTCACAAACAGTTTAAAGCATTGGCCCAAACCCTTTTGGAAAGAACAGATCCATCCACTTTTAACCAGGCGATGATGGAGATGGGTGCCCTTGTCTGCACACCCGCCGCTCCCAAATGCAGTGATTGCCCCCTGTCCAACCAGTGTTCCGCCCTTAAAACACAAACCCTTGACCAATTTCCCATGCGGGTTCCCTCCAGACCAGTGCCCACCCGGACAATTGCTGTGGGCATTGTTCGAAGAAACGGGCGGCTGCTTATTACCAGAAGACAATTGGATGGGCTTTTGGGAGGGTTGTGGGAATTTCCCGGTGGTAAGCTTGAAAAGGGTGAAGACAGCCCGTCTGCATGCATCCGGGAAATCAGAGAGGAGACCGGGATTCACGTAAAAATTGATTCTTTTTTGACCCGGATAAAACATGCCTATACCCATTTTAAGATAGAAATGGATGTATTTTACTGCCACTATATTTCAGGAGAAATTGAACTGAACGGACCCATAGACCATAAATGGGTCCAGATTTCTGAAATAAATGAATTTCCCTTTCCAAAGGCCAATCTAAAATTTATTCCCTTGATTAAAATGGAAAACACCTGATTTTAACCCATTGCGTAAGAAGGAACATCTATGCGGACTCGCCTGCCGCCTGAAAAAAAACAGGGGAATAAAAAAACAGATCTGCCTGTCTTAAGGTAAAGGCCGTGAAGCGCTTGTCATATTTTAGGCCTGCCAGGAAAATTTAGGAACACAAAAAAACGACCCTGGGCAATTGAATTGATCCATATTCTGATTACCTTAGAGAAACGAGGGGCAAAATCAGGAAATGATCAAATGGCAACCAAACAAACAGCACACAAAAATGCGTTTAAAGAGCTGACATACCCGCACATGAAACTCGTATATAATGTGGCCTTGAAATATACAGGCAATGTGTTTGATGCACAGGATATTGTCCAGGAGACCTATCTGATGGCATTTAACAAATTTCACCAGCTAAAGGAGCCTTCCAGGTGCAAGCCTTGGCTATTGAGAATACTGAGAAATAATTTTCTAAAAACCTGCCAAAAAGATAAAAACCGGCAGCAGCTGTCTGAAACCGATTATATTGACTTTTTGAAAAATCATATAAAACAAAAAAATGCAGAAGAACTGGTTGTGGATAAATCAGATATAAACATGCTCGAAGCCGCCATTACCAAACTTCCCCTAAGATACAGGGAAGTTTTGACCCTTTATTATATGGATGATATGCTTTACCGAGACATAGCCGATGCCCTTGACATCCCCATGGGAACCGTCATGTCCCGGTTGACCCGGGCAAGGGAAGGGTTAAAAAAAAATTTATTAAAACAGATGGGCCATACCAGATCCAAGATATTAAACATTAATTTTAAAGGGCAATATCCAAAACATGGAGTGTAACGAGTTTCATCACTGGCTTCGGACCCGTGTCCGAAATACCCCGGAGCCCCCCAAAGCAAGGGAACATCGGCTGAGATGCCCTGACTGCCAACAGCTTTATGATCTGGATACCCAGGCAGAAAAACAGATTGCCCGGGCATTTGCCAGCCAGGAATTGCCCCGGGACCTGGCAGGGCGAATAGACCATCACCTTGAAATGGCACCCTCTTTTTCCAACCGCTTTTTACCCAAACCGGGTCGCCTCAAATTTATAAGACCTCTCAAATATATAGGTTGGGCTGCCGGAATCGTGGTTCTGGTTATGATTCTGGTGAATATTTTTTCCTTGCAACCCGCTTCATTTAAAAGCCTGGAACAAATAAGCGATCAGGCAGTCATGGATCATTTAAAGGGAAACCAAAAAATTTCCTTTGACGCTGCCACCCTTTTTCAGGCTCTGGAAATGTTTAGAAAAGAACTGGGATTTAATGTATTGCTTCCAGACCTGGACGCCCAGGGGTGCTTCCTTGTGGGGGCGCGTCTCTGCGCATTGGGAAACTGCAGGGCTGCCTATTTTCTCATTGAAAAACAGGGTAAAAAGGGCTCCCTTTTTATCATGGCTGTTGATCATCTCGATTTTAAAATTTC
This sequence comes from Desulfoconvexum algidum, assembly GCF_055382125.1. Lineage (NCBI taxonomy): Bacteria > Pseudomonadati > Thermodesulfobacteriota > Desulfobacteria > Desulfobacterales > Desulfobacteraceae > Desulfoconvexum > Desulfoconvexum algidum. Next base: position 6,209,832 of record NZ_AP042394.1, read on the forward strand.
CGATGGAACACGATTTGCTACAACCATCAAGGGGTGTGACACCCAGGTCTGGAAAGACAACGACCAGGTCTATGCCACGGTTTTTTAATCCCGGCCTTTTCACCGAACCTTCTTGACTTTTCTTAAAGAAATGTCAAATATCCTTCTTGAATTCTTATGATACATTGTTATATATATTCCCACAAAAACATATGCATTTATAGGCTTTACATTGGTTGAATTAATATCGGTTGATATACACGGGTTGATTCATGATAGGCAAGCTTAAATATTCCAAAGAAAGGTAGATCAATGGGTTATAAAATTCAATTAAAAGACGCGAAAAAAGGCTATACTTACGATCAGGACAAGATCATGTCTCCTTCAGATACCGTTAAACGGTTCAAAGAACGGACAGCAACTCTGAATCTGGACATTTTAAGTCAAACCCGGAGGATTGATAACGGCCGGCTGGATATCCCGGTTTTTTTTTCTGAATGCGGGGCAGATGCCAAACGGGTGACCGGCACCAACAAGCAGATGGGTAAAGGCGGAACCCCTGAGCAATCCGAGGCCAGTGCGGTCATGGAACTGGGCGAACGGTTCAGTTTTTTCTCCTTTATGAACAAGGAAGAAAATTTCATTTATGCCACCCCTGCTGAGCTGGGGGACAAGGGACTTGATTTTTCCCAGATCATAAAATCCGTCCATGACAAACGAGAAGATGCCCTCAAGGTCAAACCCATTTTTGATCGGCTCCCCCTTAAATGGACAAAGGGATACAATCTGACCCAAAAAAAGGAAGTTCTCATTCCCTTTAACTGGTTTTACATGATCAATGAATTCAATGGACCCAGTGCGGGAAACTGTACAGAGGAAGCCCTGAGCCAGGGGATCTGTGAATTGGTGGAACGCCATACCTCCTCCATTGTCAGCCATGAAACCCTAAAAGTCCCCGGTATCCGCCTGGATTCTTTTACCGATCCCCTTGTAATCGAACTCCTGGCAAAATACAAAGCACAGGGGATAGAGGTCTATGCCACTGATTTTTCCCTGGACACGGGTATTCCCACCATTGGTGTTCTGGCTTGGGATCCTGCCACCTTTCCCCAGATGAGTGAAATTGTCTGGACCGCCGGCACCTCTCCTGACCCCCAGAAAGCAATGGGCAGGGCGTTGACAGAGACAGCACAGCTGGCCGGTGATTTTAATACAGGGTCCAATTACATCGCCTCGGGCCTGCCCAAATTCACCGATATTGAGGATGCCCGTTTTATCACAAACCCGGATTCCATGGTGGACATGGAAGACTTGCCCAACCTTTCTTGCGACAATATCCGGGTTGAAGTGGAAAATTTACTCCAGACCCTGGCAGATAAAAATTTTGATATCCTGGCAATTGACACCATGCATGAAGGACTTGGGGTTTCTGCCTTTTATTCCATCATGCCCGGTGCCCATTTCAGGGAACGGGCCGTTGCCGCCAGTGTGGGTATGTTCTCGGCCCGGCTGATAACAGAAAGCCTGGACCCGGTCCATGCCCTGGACCGGCTGGATGAACTTGAACGCGCATTGCCCGGCCAATACTACACAAGTTTTTATAAGGGCCTCATGTTCAATGCCCTGTATGAGCATGAAAACGCATTGGCAGAATTTGAGGCCTGTCTTAAAAGGGAACCGACCCGGCTGAACCTGCCGGATATCTATTCCCACATGGGAACCTGCCTCAAGGACCTTGGGCTATATGAGCGTTCCCTTTCCACCTGTGAGAAGGGCCTGGCCATTGACAGCCAGCGCCCGGACATATTTAACACCATGGGGGTCTGCTGTTTCATGACAAAGGCCTATGAAAATGCCATTGGCCATTTTGAAAATGCCATTGAGGTGGACCCCTCCCTGGCCATTAATTATGCCAATATCGGATCAAGCTATCGAGAGTTGGGAGATATAACGCTTGCCATCAAATATTATGAGATGGCCCTTAAAATAGATCCTTCCATCACCTTTGCCAGGGAAAACATTGAAAAATTAAAGGACCAATAAAAAAACAAACCAGTTCATCATCGTTTCTGTGTATCCTCCAAGGGGCTTAATGAAACCTTTGATTGACGAATAACCGGTTATCTGTCAATATTTGTCCTGATAAATGCTAATTTTTATCATGAAGAACACGAAGAAACTTCTCTTCTTTTCCTTCATGCATCTTCATATTTTTCATGGTGGATACCGAACAGGCAATGGAAAAAAATGGACCTGATCCTGAATATTTTTACCCGTATATTTGATCCGGCCCGGCAATTCTGGGAAAAAGAAACCACCCACAAGGCTGTGTCTGGCCTGCTGGTGCTGACCTTTCTTTTGGCCCTTGGGGCCATTGAGCTCAATCGCCAGGGGCTGCTGCCAAAATTCCTGGGACAAGTCCTTCCCCAGAGCCATTACATGGCCATAAACCTGGCATTTACCCTGGTGCTGATACTCGAAGTTCTGGGCATGATATTCACCCTGCCAGCTTCCCTGTCCCGGGCCCTGGGCAAGCAGTTTGAAATCCTTGCCCTGATCTTCCTGAGAAATGCCTTCAAGGAATTGGCTGTTCTGCCGGAACCCATTTCCCTAAGCCACCACCATGAGGTCCTCTGGCACATCCTCTCCTACGGGTTTGGCGCGGTTGCTATTTTTGCCCTGTTGGGAATCTATTCCGGAATGCTCAAAAAGATAGATGAAACCCTGACCCCGGGTCCTTCCCTGGACCGGTTCATCGCCGCAAAGAAAGCCGTGGCCCTGACCATGCTGGCTATTTTTATCGGCATGGGTTTTTATAATGGCCAGCTCTTTTTTTCAGGGAACCCGGTGTTTCATTTTTTTCAATACTTTTACACCGTGCTGATTTTTTCCGACATTCTGCTGGTACTGATTGCCCAGTCTTTTCTTCCGGAATTTCCAGCGGTTTTCAGAAACTCCGGATACGCCCTGGCCACATTATTGATCCGGCTTTCCCTAACGGCCCCGGCCTATTATAACGTATTAATAGGTCTTTCATCGGTGATATTGGCAGTCTTGATCACCCTGGTGTACAATCAATTTTATACCCATCAAAACCTGATAACAAAAAGGTAACCCATATGTTTAAAAAGAAAATTCCCTCCTGGAAAAAAGATACCGTGACCACAGATGCGGTATTAAAAAAAATAAAGCCTGGCATGCATATTTTCATCGGAACCGGCACCGCAGAACCCCGAACCCTGGTAAATGCCATCATGACCGCCGAGGGGTACCACCTGGATGACCTGACCCTGATCCAATTGCTCAGTTTTGGAGATGCCATTTCCTTTAAGGCTCTGGAATCCAAACGCTACCGTCTTAGAACCTTTTTTTCGGGCTGGGTCTCGGCCGAAGCCATTACCGCAGGTCAGGTGGACATGATCCCCTCAAGATTTTCTGCCATCCCGGCTCTGATGCAGGAAGGCCAGGTCCCCATTGATGTGGCCTTTGTCCAGATCACCCCGCCCAATGAGGCCGGGTTTTGCAGCCTGGGCGTTGGGGTGGATGTGGCAAGACGGGCCATGGCCCATGCCGATCTGATTGTGGGAGAGGTCAATGAAGCGATCCCCTTTACCCTGGGGGACACCTTTGTGAACATAAATGACTTTCATATGCTGGTGGAAGCCAAGGTGCCGCCCTTTTATTTTCCCAGGTACCCGGTAGAACCGGTCTTTGAACGAATTGCCGAAAATATCGCCTCGGTCATTGAGGACGGATCCTGCCTGGCCTTTACCTTTGGGCCCATTTTTGAAGCCTTGGCTAAATGCCTGTCCCGAAAGCGAGACCTGGGCATCCACACGCCTTTTTTCACCGATGCCCTCATGGAACTTGTGAAAAGCGGAGCCGTCACCAACCGCCAAAAAGGGATGTTCCGGGGAAGATCCTTGACCGCCTATGCCCTGGGCAGCAAGGAACTCATGCAATGGCTGGATAAAAACCCCATGGTGGAGTTCCAGAGCATTGACAAGGTGTTCAACCCCATGGAAATAGGACGGAACCGGCGGTTTGTCATGATCCTTCCGGTCCGCCGGGTGGATCTGTCCGGCCGGGTGGCCCTGCACAACAGCTCTGCCAATGTTTCGGCAGGCCCGGGACAGATTGCCGACTTTCTCAACGGGGCTGAAATTTCCCCGGGCGGATATACCATTGTGGCCCTGCCCAGCCGGAACCGGGAAGGCACCCCCAATATCCGGCTCTTTCTGGATGATTCCCCGGATCTGCTGAGTCTGCCGGAATCCGTTGACCTTGTGGTCACGGAACAGGGGGTGGCACATCTCCGTGGCCGGACCCTGAGAGAACGGGCCCAGGCCCTCATAGAAATTGCCCATCCAGAAGACCGGCCCGGGTTGGTGGATGGCGGAAAAATGGAAAAACTACTTTACCCGGATCAAATATTTTTGGCGGACAGCGCTCATTTCTACCCGGCTGAGATTGCAATCCAGCACCGCTTCAAAAACGATCTCCATGTCTATTTTAGGGCCATTAAACCATCGGATGAAGACCAGATGCGCAGACTGTTCTACCGATTTTCAGACAAGGCCATTTATTACCGATATTTTTCCCCCATTAAAACCATGCCCCACACAAAAATGCAGGCCTATGTCAATATAAACTACCAGGACATTCTCTCGGTGGTGGGTCAGGTGGGAGAACCCGGCCAGCGCACCATTATTGCCGAAGCCAGAATTGCCAAATACCCGAACAAACCCTATATGGATGTTGCCTTTGTTGTGGATGAAGAATACCAGGGCCATGGCATTGCCACCTTTTTATACCAGATGCTGGCCCGGCTTGCCAAGGAACGGGGAGCTGTAACCATGACCGCAGATGTTCTCTCCTCCAACCGGACCATGCTCAAGGTTTTTGAAAAAGGACTTTTTCCGGTAACGGCAAAACTCGAAGGAGGGGCCTATGCCCTGAGTATTGATCTAACCCGGACCAACCCCTAAAAAGGAGAGAAATTAAGATGACCGAAAAAACACATTTGTATCTGCTCTGGACCAATGACAATAAAATGACCGCCGAAAAAATGGTCTTCATGTATACGGTGAACGCCCTGACACAGGGGTGGTGGGAAGAGGTGACCCTGATCATCTGGGGGGCCACGGCCAAACTGGCAGCAGAAGACAAACAGATACAAAAGATGATTCAAGATGCCATTGAAAAAGGGGTCCATGTAACTGCCTGCAAAGCCTGTACAGACCAGTTGGAGGTGACGCCCATCATTGAGGCCTTGGGGGTTGAAGTCATTTACTGGGGAGTTCCCCTTACAGACCTCTTAAAAAATAATGAGACCCTGTTAACCATTTAATCTGAACGAAGGAATACGCCGGAAAGGAGTATTAGCATGTCCCTTGAATCATGGCTCTTATACCTGTCTTTTGTTTTCATTGCCACAGCCACACCCGGGCCGGCAGTATTTTTCATCATGACAAAATCCAGCCTCCATGGATGGAAAAAAGCCAGTTTTTCCGCCCTGGGAAATATTTGCGGCCTGTTTATCCTGGGGCTAATTGCCGTCACCGGACTTGGGGCCGTTCTGAAGGCATCTGAACCCCTCTTCAATCTGGTCAAATACGCCGGAGCAGCCTACCTGATTTATCTGGGCCTCGTTCAATTTTTTCAACGACCACATCATAGACTTGAGTCAATTGATCCTTTAAAAAGCAAAGGAAAAACACCTGAAATTCCCTCTAAAATATTTATCCAGGCCCTTGGGGTGGCCATCAGCAACCCCAAGGCCATTGTGTTCCTGACCGCCCTTTTTCCCCAGTTCATCCTTATTGACCAGGCATTGATTCCCCAATTCATGCGACTGGTGATGACCCTCATGGCATTTTCATTCTCTTTTCTTATGTTCTATGCTTTTGTGGCTCACACAGCAAAAAACTGGCTGGCAGCCCCCGCCAGGCGGAAATGGTTCAGCAGAGCCAGCGGGTCCGCTTTTATCGGATTCGGGGTTCTCATGGCAGCATCCTCCAGGCAATAAGAATGGCCTGGCTTAATACTTTAGGTCCTTAGTGATCCTGGGTAACAACCTGGTTTCGACCAGAAGTTTTTGCCACATACAAGGCATCGTCTGCCCGTTTGATCATTGCCTCTCCCGATTCATTCATGGCATAGATGGAGATCCCCATGGAGACCGTAATAGACCCCATGCTCTCGCCGGATTCCTTGAGTTTCCACTCCTTGGTCGACAACCCCTTTTGTATTTTTCCGGCCACAGCACCGGCCCCCGCAAGATCGCTCTCGGGCAGGAGGATTAAAAACTCTTCCCCCCCGTATCTGGCGGCAATATCATTTCGCCGCAGCTGTTTTTTTAAAATATTGGAGATTCCCCTGAGCAGACTGTCCCCCACCAGATGGCCATAGGTGTCGTTGACCTTTTTAAAATGATCAATATCTAACATTATGATTGAAAAAGGGATATTGTTCTGTTTTGCCCGTATCCGTTCCAGCTCAAATCGTTTTTCAAGTCCCCTCCGGTTAATCAGCCCGGTCAGGGAATCCGTGTGAGCTTCCTGCTGAGATTTTTCCAATTCCCGATGAAGCTGCTGCAACTCTGACGAGGAAATCTTCATCCGACTTTGGAGGTTAGAGCCTGATTTTATAAGGGCCTTGGTCTCCAGGACCATCTGATCAATAATCCTTTTAGCGCCTTCAAAATCCCGAACCTCGAGAATTTCTTCTGAAAGCCCCCTTAGGATGGTTCCATGACCGGAAAGATCGCCTTCGGTCTCCAGCACATGGCTGGTAATTTCCCTGAGCATGAGGTTGATCTTGGTCAATAACTTACTAATAACAATCCTGTCCCCATCGGCCACAAATTTCTGGTACAAAATTTCCATATTATTGCAGGTGAGGGGGGTGGCAGATTCAATTGCAGAATCAATGGTTTTTTTTAACTTCGGGTTCTTTCCCGACACATACTCGTACCAGACCGTATAGTTAACAGGACTTGCCGGCTGTTTATATTTTACAAGATAGCCCAGGGCGAGCCTTAAATATTCACCAGCCTTGTCTTTATCTTCAGAATAATTCATGGTGTTTCCAAATTATAGTTTCTATTGTGAAGATAATCATTTTCACAGATATACTTTTCTGTCAAGTTTAGAAGAAATACTCAAATCCACCGCCTAATTTTATGCAGACCAGTCCATAGGAAATTCGGGGGATTTTTCTCTTGGCTGTAGCCTATTTCAAACGGGTTTAGCTTTTTCTGAGCTCAAGCATCTGATAGCCCCTTAGATCAAAAATCTTTTGATGCAAATACCCATGGTAGAGAAGGAATCATCCGTTTGAATGCCTGGGGCCAATGGAAAGGGTTCCCGCCACCATGGGGTTCATCCGCATACCCAGGCCATGAGAAGACCAAAACAAATAGACATCACCTGCACCATAAATTTGTGGTGTCGCTCAAGGGACGATGGTCAAAATGTTATCCTTGACAAACGGGAATTCTTATAGTTTAATCATTTGTGTAACACATTGAGACCAATCGTCACACATAGTGAACAAACTTTGAAGGAGAGGGATTATGGCCACCGATAAAAAATATTTTTTTATCAGCTCACTTGCAAAAGGACTTGATGTTCTGGAGCTTCTTGCTGAAAAAGGAGAACTCAGCGTAAGTGAGGTCGCGCGTCATCTCGGACAGAACAGAACCGGAAGTCATCGCTTTTTAGCTACTCTCAAAGAACTTGGTTATGTTGAACAAAATCAGGACAACAAATATCACCTGACATTTAAGATGCTTGAATTTGGAATGAAACGTTCCAACCGTTTGGGGATAAAAAATATTGCACTCCCTTATATGAAAACACTTTCCACAGCTTTTGGCGAAACCATTAATCTGGGAGTCAGAGACGGCTATAATATTTTCCATTTGGAAAAAATTGACAGTAAAGAAATTCTTCGTGTGGATTCTCCAATCGGCTCTTCTGCGCCGGTTTATTGCTCAGCTCTTGGAAAAACGATTGTTGCTTTCTTGGATTCGGACGAGCTTGCCTCTCTTTTGTCTGCCGTTGAGTTCACGCCCATGGGACCCAACTGCATATCTTCGGTTGATGAACTGAAAAAGGAATTGGAAAAGGTCAGAAAACAGGGGTTTGCTGTGGATGATGAGGAATTGGTGTCAGGGCTAAGATGTGTTGCGGCACCCGTGTTCGATAATACCGGAGCCGTACCCTATGCCATAAGTGTTTCAGGGCCTACAACAAGATTGACAAAAAAACGCGTGGATGAAGTTCAGAAAAAACTAAAACAGGTTTGTCATGAACTTTCCAGGCAACTGGGATAATTGAATTAATACGCCAAACAACAATATTAAATCAAATAGAAAAAAGGATATTTATGAAAAAGAAACTATCGAGTCTTGATTTACAAAAGATGAAAAATGAAGGAGAAAAGGCAGCATGGATCACATCCTATGATTACTGGACTGCAAATTTTGCAGAACAGGCCGGGATTGACATGATTCTTGTGGGGGATTCTCTTGGAATGTGCATATACGGTTATGAGGGAACCATCCCCGTAACAATGGATCAGTGCATCTACCACAGTGAAGGGGTAAGACGCGGTGCTTCAAAAACATTTATAGTTGGCGACATGCCTTTTCTTTCCTACCAGGTATCGGTTGAAGATGCGGTGAGGAATGCAGGAAGATTTTACAAAGAGGCCGGAGTCGATGCCATCAAACTTGAAGGTGGCAAAAGGGTCTGCCCTCAGATAAAGGCGATTACAGACGGCGGTATGCTGGTCATGGGGCATATTGGTCTCACCCCCCAGAGTTCCGGTCAGCAGGGTGGTTTCAAAGCCCAGGGCAGAACTGCGGAAACAGCAAACCAATTGATTGAAGATGCAAAGGCAATTCAGGAAGCCGGTGCCTTTGCCCTTCTGGTGGAAGCGGTTCCGCCTGAAGTTTGCAAAATCATCAAAGACACATTGAAGATCCCTGTTTATAGCATTGGGGCCGGAGTCGATGCTGACGGGCAGCTCATGATTTGCAGCGATGTCCTGGGTATCTTCCAGGCCTTTACACCCAAATTTGTTAAAAAGTATGAAAATCTTGGGGAAAAAACAATAAAAGCCTTCACAGAATATATCAACGACACAAAAAATAAGCGTTTTCCGGAAGATAAGCACACCTACAAAATGGTTGAAGGAGAGCTTGAAAAACTCAAATAGCCATAAATTTTGAACCATTCGCCCTGTATAAAGTGTTATCCAGGTGTTTATGGTCGGTATCTTTAAGATATTACATATCATCGACTGAGTTCGCAATTAAAAGAATTTAATTAAAAAAAAGGAAAATTATTATGTCAGCAGTATTAAAAACCATACGGGATTTCATGGAAAAAGAAGGGATTCCTGGGCGCGACGGACATGCACTGGAAGCATCGGAAAAAACATTTCCCGATGGGGCACAATGGCGAATTGAAATCGCTGGTGTTGAAAGGGCCTCCACCATGGCGGCCATGATTGATGAAGCGAAAAAAAGAAATGTGATGGTGCATAGAGCGGTTGCTACGGTTGGGGGCTCAACCTATTGTGATTTTCAAGAGCTCAAAGACATGGCCAAAATGGCAAAGGATGCAGGAATCGAAGTGGTTATGACCACAGGGCATAGAAAAGCCTGGGACGTAGGCTCCAAGGAATTGTCCAATAAAGAAGGGGTCATGCAGGCATTCCGGCTCAGGGGATCTGATTCAATGTCCCTTCACATTGCAGATATCATGAGAAATATAGAAGCTGGCTTTCGTGGGTTTCTCGTATATGACGAAGGCGTTCTATCCATCTTAAATAAAATGAGAGACGAAGGGGTGATTCCCAAAGAATGTTTTTTCAAATGGTCTGTTTTTGCCGGATACTGCAGCGCAGCCGGTGCAAAAGTGGTTGAAAAAATGGGGGTCAATTCCCTAAATCCCATTTCAGATGTATCCCTTCCCATTTTATCAGGCATGCGTAAAGCAATTGATATTCCAATGGATGTTTATGTTATCATTGTCGATGAGTTCGGCGGAATGTACCGTGCCTATGAAACCCCTGAAATTGCAAAAGTTGCTTCTCCTGTTTATTTTAAAATAGAGCCTGGAACATCCGAGGCAGATATTTACAAACCTTGGGTAACTGAAGAATTCCATGACAATCTTATCCGGGAAAAAGTAAAAATGGCATCCGTTATCCAAGAACTCATGGCCAAACATGCCCCTGAATTGAAAACCTCACCAAAGGGTGCCAAAGACCTTGTAATGTGTGTGACAGAATAAAAGCAGAATAAAAGAAGGATAAAAAAAAATGAATAACGACAGTGTTTTCCAGGTTGCAATAAATACGCTGAATAATGCAGGAAAAATCGGTAATATCGATGAAAGAGTGCTTGACGTACTCCAGGCACCCAAGAGAATCTATCAGTTCCGGATTCCCATGAAACTTGACAATGGCTCTTTTGAGGTATTTCAGGCATATCGTGTCCACTATTGTGATGCCCTGGGTCCGTGCCGAAACGGTACGCGAATCAGACCCGCCCTTACCCTGGATGAAATTAAAGCCTTGGGTCTGTTTATGACAATCAAACATTGCGCTGCAGATATTCCTGCCGGTGGTGCAAAGGGCGGTATTAAGGCAGATCCGTCCAAATTAACAGAAAATGAGATGGAACGTCTGGTTCGCGCTTTTGTCCGTAATCTCACACCCAAAGGCCCATGGACGGATGTTCCCGGTGCTGATATCGGTACCGGAGAGCAGGCCATGGCATGGATGCTTGATGAGTACGAACAGATCACCGGCATTCACTGCCCTGCTGCCATTAATGACAAACCGCCCATTCTCGGCGGTTCGTTGGGAGGGGAAGCCGCCACAGGTCTGGGGGTTTTTATTGTCCTCATGGCTGCTGCCCATGATATTGAAATGGATGTGACAAAGGCCAGTGCCGCAGTTCAGGGTTTTGGCCAGGTCGGGTCCGTTCTTGCTTCGCTCCTTTGCAAAGAAGGCTGTAAAATCAAAGCGATCAGTGATGTGTACGGCGGAATTTATGCAGAAGCAGGCATTGATATTGAAAGCTTAAAAGAACATGTTGCAGCCACAGGAAAGGTGTCAGGCTTTGCCGGCTCAAAAGAGATCACAAATGACGAACTTTTTGCCCTGGATTGTGACATCCTAGTTCCTGCAGCAGTTCAGAATGTGATTCACAAGGGCAATGCAGGTGATATAAAAGCGAAATTGATTGTGGAAGGCGCCAACGGTCCCGTAACAACAGAGGCAGACGCGCTTCTTACGGCAAAGGGTGTTACGATTGCACCGGATGTGGTTGCCAACAGCGGCGGCGCAACGGTATGCCATTTTGAGAGAACCCAGGGGCTTTCCGATCAGTACTGGGATCTTGAAACGGTTAACGCAAAGCTTGAAACCCGGATACTCAAAGCATATCACGATGCCGCTGACACTGCCCGGGAGTTCAAAGTTTCCTCTTTGAGAACCGGCGCCTGGATTCATGCCTTGCAAAAACTTGAAAAAGCCATGAAATTTAGAGGCTGGGTATAGGCGAAGGCTGGTATTAGGATCTGGTGATAATTTTATATGGGTAATTGCCGGGAAAAAAAGTTCCGGCAATTATCCATCATAGAACCGCTATCTTTTAGGAGAGAATGAAAATGCTAATTTTTAAAAAAACTGAATATCTCTTAAGGCTAGAAAAAATAAAAGAACAGATGGAAATCAAAGGGTTGGATCTTCTTGTTCTGGCAGACCCTGCCAACATGAACTATACCACAGGGTACGATGGATGGTCTTTTTATGTCCCCCAGGTTGTTCTTGTTATCAAAGACGAGGCACAGCCCCTGTGGATAGGCCGCGGGATGGATGCAGCAGGCGCCCGGTTGACAACCTTTCTCAAACAGGAAAACATACAGGGATACCCTGACGATTATGTTCAGTCCCTTGTAAAACATCCGATGCATTATGTGGCCGACATCATAAAACAACACAGATGGGCAGACAAAAAGATCGGTGTTGAGATGGATGCATATTATTTTTCAGCAAGGGCTTTTCAGGAATTAGAAAAAAGCCTTCCCAATGCCGTGTTTACGGATGCAACACTCCTTGTGAACTGGGTAAGGCTAATAAAGTCCAATGATGAAATCAGCATTATGCAGCAGGCAGGAAAAATCGCTGAAATTGTGATGCAGACCGCCCTTGATAATTTGTCACCCGGTACCCGGGAATGTGATGCCGTGGCAAAGGTCTACCAGGCACAAATTTCCGGGACAAAGGAATTTGGCGGGGATTACCCTTCCATTGTCCCCATGATGCCCACCGGTGTAAAAACCACTGCCCCACATCTTACCTGGACCGATGATCCCTATGAAAATGAGCAGGCAGTCAATCTGGAACTTGCGGGCTGCAAAAACAGATATCACTGCCCCATTGCCAGAACTGCATACCTTGGTAAAAATCCATCCCCTAAGCTGTCAAACATTGCGGATGTTACCGTGGCGGGGCTCAATCTTACGCTGGATGCCATAAAACCGGGAATGCTCTGTGAAGATGTGGAACTGATCTGGCGAAATCATATCGCAAAGCATGGATTTGAAAAGGAATCCAGAATCGGCTATGCCATGGGGCTTAACTATCCTCCCGACTGGGGTGAGCATACTGCCAGCCTTCGGCCTGGCGATAAAACCGTGCTGAAACCCAATATGACATTTCACATGATTCTGGGAATGTGGATGGACAATTACGGTTTTGAATGTTCGGAATCCTTTAGGGTAACGGAAAACGGCGCCATAACCTTTGCCTCCTTTGACCGGAAATTATTTATTATTGAGTAACTAGTCGGCAATAAAAATAAGGAAACAGATATTCCCATGGATCATATAAAAAAATCAGACCCCATACCAGAGATCCTATCTGATTGTATACAAAACCGGATCATTGATCTGAAATCAGAACTCATTGACCTGCGGCGTGATTTTCACATGTACCCGGAACTGGGATTCCAGGAATTTCGAACGGCCCAGAAGATTGAAGTCTATCTTCAAGCCCTTGGGTTTGAAACCCATCGTATAGCTGGAACCGGAGTGGTAGCCCTCCTTGACAGTGGCAAACCTGGGGCCGTTCTCATGCTCCGATCTGATATGGATGCTCTGCCCGTAACCGAAGTGAGTGAAAAGGACTACAAATCAAAGAATGAAGGCGTCATGCACGCCTGCGGTCATGATTCCCACATGGCCATGCTGCTGGTTGCGGCCCGGGTGCTCAAAGAGAACAAGGCCTCCCTTACCGGGCAGATCAAATTTGTATTCCAGCCCGATGAAGAGGTGGCCGGTGCTATTCGGCTGGTCGAAGAAGGGGTACTTGAAAATCCCCGTGTGGACGGTGTCATGGGCATTCACATCTGGAGCCTGATCCCCTCGGGAAGAGTCTCCATCTCCCCAGGCGTGGTCATGGGCGGGCTGGATGTGTTTAAGGTCAGGGTAACTGGCAAAGGTGGGCATACCGGCTACCCCCACGAAGCAATTGATCCTGTAATAGCGGCTTCCAGTATTATCCAGACGGTCCAGACCATCCAGACCCGGGAGATGGATGCACAAAAGCCCACCATCATTATGTTCGGTAAAATCCAGGCGGGGAAAAAAGCCAATATCATTCCGGAAGAGGTCTACATGGAAGGCACCATCCGGTTTCTCCATACCTTTGATCCGGATTCATCGGATAACCCCACCCAAAAGTTCATTCGGATCTGTGAAGGAATCTGCCAGGCACACCAATGTACCTGTGAGATTGAAATTGAGCATGAAAACATCCCCCTGGTAAATGATGAAAAAATGGTGAGACTGGCAAAGCAAACGGCGGCCCAGGTATTTGGCAGCCCTGATATTATTGAATCCGGTAAATATATTGCCAGTGAGGATTTTAGCGAATTTTCATCCCGGGTCCCCGGGGTGTTTATTTTTCTGGGTTGTGCCAACAAGGAGAAAGAAACACAATTTCCGCTGCACAATTCCAGATTTAATATTGATGAGGACGTTTTGACAAAAGGAGTAGAGTTGCATGTGAAAGGCGCTTTGGAATTTTTAAAAGAGAAATGATTTCACGCGTTCTTCGCCTATAACCAGAACATTAACCCACGGAAAAAGGAGTCGAACAATGAAAAAAAAGTTGAGCCTAACAGTGGTAAAAACATTTTTGGCAAGCATTCTGCTGATTGCAGTAACAAGCATGAATCTGTACGCAGAGGAGTGGAAGTATGCCATGGGAGAGGGCGTCAATGACCCCCAGGGTATTTATGCAACCGCTTTTAAGAGCTTTATAGAGGAAAATTCCAGGCATACAATTAAAATCTACCCCGTGGGAAGCCTCGGTGAAGAGACCGATATGATGGAGCAGACCATAGCGGGTATCCTGCAGTTTTTGGGACAGTCAACCGGCTACATGGGGGGAACAATTTCTGAAATGGATCTGTTCACTCTGCCCTATGTGATGCCGACAGATACCAAGCAGCTGGATTATTTTTTCAAAAATTCAAAAGTGATTAACGAGATGCTTCCGCCGATCTTCCTTAAACACGGACTTGAGCTACTCTCTATTTTCCCTGAAGGTGAGATGGCAGTGACCACCTTTGAGCCGTTTCACTCCCCGCAAGATTTGAAGGGCAAAAAAATGCGGGTTATGCCCGGCTCTCCGATTCTGGTTGAGACATATAAAGCCTTTGGTGCGTCACCGGTTCCCATGACCTGGGGTGATCTGATCGGTGCCCTTAAAACCAATATGGTGGATGGTCAAGAAAATCCAACCGTGTGGATTGAAGCATATGGCCTGGATAATTTGACAAAAGTATTGACCTATACCGGCCACGGACACTTCAATGCATCTGCATCTGCAAATAAAAAATTTTTCAACGAACTGGGCGACAGGGATAAAAAACTGATTCGTAAGGCTGCTGACCATGCACACCAGGTTATTTTAAAAGAGGCCGAAAGACTTGATGCTTATGGCATCGGTCGTATCGTCAGGACCAACCCGGAGTTTAAAATTGTGACCCTCACAGAAAGCGAACGTGCCCCCTTTAGAAAAGCGGCAACAGCGGTACAGGAATCTTTTGCCTCCAAGAGCGATTCAAACAAAAAAATATTGGATCAAATGATGGTGGATCTAAAAGAAGCTGAGGCAAAAACAAAATAATAAACCCACAGAGGATCGCAAAATAGATTGAGCCGTTATAGCCTGATCTATTTTGCGATCCAGGTTTGAGACCCAATTTACGATTCGGGAGAAAAAATGACTGAGGCAGCAAAAGATAAGGGAAATCCTGTACTAAACGCGCTCGATTTCATTGATATGCAAATCAGCAAGCTTGAGGGCGTCATGCTGGCTGTCGGAGTGATCGCAATGACGATCAATACCATTGCCGCAGTGGTCAGCCGGTTTGTGTTTAATAATGCCATTACCGTCACAGATGAACTGAACGTCATATTCATCGTTTTGGTGACCTATGCCGGATTAAGTTATGCCGCCCGAAATGGCCGTCATATAAGGATGTCTGCCATTTATGATGCCCTGCCGAAAAAGATACGCAAGGTTTTGATGATTGTGATGACCTCGGTGACGTCTGCGTTCATGTTTTTTCTTGCCTTTTATTCCTACCGCTATATTGCCGAGGTGTATGAGAGCGGCCGAATTCTGCCGGCCTTGGGACTGCCTGTATTCTATATCTATTTATGGGTGCCTTTCGGTTTTATTATGACAGGACTGCAGTATGCGTTTACGGCGGTTAGAAACCTGACACAAAACGATGTCTATCTTTCTACCCATATTAAAGACGGATATACCGACACCTAAAAATGATAGTGAGATTTAAGAGACCATGAAACACTACCAGATTAAAAAAATATTATTGTTACTTGCTATCAGCTGCTTTTGGGCCACATCTCTTTTCGCTTCAGATACTGTCAGGGTAGTGATTGAAGAGACGGTCATTGACCAAGACACACTGCTTTTTGTATACGGCTTTGCAGAAGGGGTGGAGCCATGGCAAACGCTCAGCATCACCCTAACCGATGAGAAGGAAGCCATTATTGAGCAGACGCCTATGATCAATAAACTCGGCAACTGGGCGGTTGAAGCACTCGACATCAGCGGCTTTGCAGACGGCAGCATCGCCATTACGGCAGTGGTAAAAAATGACCGGGGACATATAGTGGCGCAAACCGATTCAAATACTATCCTGGATACAAATTTCAGTTTGATAGGTTTTTTGAACCAGCATTTTGCGCTCTCCATCTTCTTGCTGATGATTGTTTTACTGCTGTTGGGATTTCCAATGAAAATCCCATTGATTGCCGGGGCAACGTTAGGGATCTACCTGCTGTACGACGGAGACCTGTCCCAAACCCAGTTCATGATCCAGCAGATGATGGCAGGGATTCGTCCTGCAGCTCTCATTGCCGTGCCCATGTTTATCCTCTCGGCCGATATCATGACCCGGGGCAAATCAGCTGAGAAACTGATCGATCTGGTGATGGCATTTGTCGGACATATCAAAGGAGGGCTTGCCGTGAGTACGGCCGGTGCATGTGCAGTGTTTGGCGCTGTTTCCGGTTCGACTCAGGCGACTGTTGTGGCCATTGGAGCCCCCTTGCGTCCAAGACTCCTAGAAGGGGGCTATAAAGATTCGTTTATTCTGGCCCTCATTGTCAACTCCAGTGATATTGCGTTTTTGATTCCCCCCAGTATCGGGATGATTATCTATGGAATTGTCGCTAAAGCCTCCATTCCTGAACTTTTTATCGCCGGCATCGGCCCGGGGCTGCTGATCCTGCTTTTGTTTTCAATCTACAGTGTGATCTATGCGATTGTAAACGACATCCCCACCCAACCCAAGACATCATGGAAAAAGCGGGGAATGGCAGTGTATCATGCACTGTGGCCTCTGGGGTTCCCGGTCATTATTATTGGCGGTATCTTTGGCGGTATCTTCAGCCCCACAGAAGCCGCCGCGGTAAGTGTGGCATATGCAATCATACTGGAGGGCTTTCTTTTTAGAACAATGAAACTTTCCGATTTTTATGCAACCGCTTTATCAACCGGATTGGTGACAGCCGTTGTCTTTATACTGGTCGGCGCCGGAGCTGCCTTTGCCTGGGTGTTATCCTATGCACAGGTCCCCCAACATATTTTAGGGATGATCGGTATTGCGCAGATGGGCCAACATGGCGTCCTTTTTGTTATCTCCATTGCCTTTTTCGTCGGATGTATGTTTGTTGATCCCATTGTAGTGATATTGATTCTGGTTCCCATTTTTGCACCTGTGGTGAATAATGTGGGATTAGATCCTGTGCTGGTGGGAACCATCATTACGCTTCAGTGCGCCATTGGATCCGCAACACCGCCGTTCGGTTGTGATATTTTCACGGCAATTGCTATATTTAAACGGCCGTATATTGAAGTTGTAAAAGGGACACCGCCATTTATATTAATTCTTTTGAGTGTGGCAGTTGCTTTGGCCTTCTTTCCGGAGATTGCGCTTTTTTTGAGAGATGTGGCCTTTAGATAATAAAAGTGAGAAAGCATGATTTACCAACGAAAAAACAACCAGGTTTCCTACGGGGAAGCCATTGGCGTCCTTTTGCTGGATTCTCCGGTTCCTTTTATCCCGGGGGATGTGGCCAATGCCACCTCCTATGCGTTCCCGGTCCGGTTTAAAAAAGTAGTGGGGTTTTCCGTTAAAAAGGCAATAGGAGGCGACAAAGGCATATACCCGGCCCTGCTTTGCGCTGCAAGGGATTTAAAAGACAATGGTGTTCGGGCCATTACAGGGGATTGCGGGTTTATGGCACTGCACCAGAACCAGCTGAAAAAAGATTTGAATATGCCGGTATTTTTATCCAGCCTTTTACAGATTCCATTTATCCGGCAGCTTATCCCGGAAAACCAGAAAATCGGAATTATCACAGCCAGTCAAAGGAATCTGACCGAACCATTTTTGGAAACGATCGGTATTAAGGGAAAAAACGGACTGGTAGTGGCCGGCCTAGAGAATAGTCCGGAATTTAAATCAGCTGTGCTGGATGAAAAAGGCAGCCTTGATTCAGCGAAAATTGAGGCCGAGGTGCTTGAAAAAGCAGGGACCCTGCTTAAAAAGCATAAAGATATGGGGGCCATTTTGTTGGAGTGCTCCCTGCTGCCCCCCTATGCAAAGGGTGTGGCGGATAAGACCGGGCTGCCTGTATTTGATTATATGACCATGATCGATTTTGTGTTTAGTGCCGTTGTGAAAAAAAAATATCGCGGATATATGTAAAAAATCTATGTTTAAAGGATCGTAAACATGAGCGTATTGATGAACCAAATACCTACATTGCATGATGCCTATTGCGCCCATGACCGCATCAAGCATATTATCAAAAACACGCCTCTTTTGATGGATTCTGATCTGGCAAAGATCACGGGTGCCAAAAGCATTCACTATAAACTTGAATGCCTCCAGGAAACAGGCGCCTTTAAGGTCAGGGGGGCTGCCAATAAAATTTTAAGCCTGAGTTCCCAAGAAAAACTCAAAGGCGTTATCACCTTTTCCACGGGTAACCATGGAAAAGCCGTTGCCTATGTTGCAGCCCACCAGGGTGTCAAAGCGGTTGTCTGCCTTTCCGAACATGTTCCTTCCTATAGAGCCAAGATCATTGAAAATCTTGGCGCCCAAGTTTCCATAAAGGGGAAATCCCAGGACGAAGCAGAAAAAAATTATTACCAGATCATGGCCTCAAAAGGCATGATCCCCGTTGTTCCTTTTGATGATCCCTTGATTATTGCCGGACAGGGCACCATTGCCCTGGAAATATTAGAAAAACTGCCCTCCACCGATGTTTTAATGGTCCAGCTGTCCGGAGGGGGGTTAATGGCAGGAATTGCCATGGTGGCAAAAGCCATCAATCCCGACATACAGATCATAGGGCTTTCCATCAAAGAATCTCCGGCACTGCTGGAAAGTGTAAAAGCAGGTGTTCCCGTTGAAATTGAAGAAAAAGACACCATTGCGGGTTCACTTCTGGGGGGTATTGGTGTTGACAACCAATATACCCTGCAAATGGTGAAAAAATTTGTGGATAAGCATCTGGTTATTTCCGAGGATGAGATAAAAGACGGGATTTGTTATTTGTTTGAAAAACACCGTTTGATCGTGGAGGGTGCCGGGGTTGTCGGCGTCAGCGCTATTCTTGCCAATAAAATCGATGTAAAAGGAAAAAACGTCGTAACCGTACTCACGGGAAGCAGCATCAACTCTGATGAATATATTTCTATTATTCAAAACAAATTAGAAAAATCCTAGGACTGATAGAAAGGGTCGATAAATGAAAAAAGAACTGATCTTCTCCAAAGAAGAATATCAACTAAGAATCCGAAAAACCAAAGAGATGATGGACAAGGCAGGCATGGAGATGCTCCTTGTCATGGATCCTGGGAACATGAACTATCTGACAGGATATGACGGATGGTCATTTTATGTACACCAGGGTGTCATACTCTCCCTTGATCAGGAAAAACCGTTCTGGTTCGGCAGGGAACAGGATAGAAATGGTGCAAGAATAACCTCATGGCTGACCGATGATCAGCTCCACGGATACCCGGATGAATATGTACAATCCAGGTATACCCATACAATGATCTGGTTGGCTGATCTGCTGGGCAAAATGGGACTTGATAAAAAAACCTTGGGAATGGAAATGGATGGATACTGGTTTAACGCCAGAATGTATCTCACTCTTTTAGAAAAATTGCCCCAGGCAACCCCCATGGACGGAACAAATCTTGTCAATTGGGTAAAATCCATAAAATCTCCGGCAGAAATAGCATATATGAGACAAGCGGCACAGATCTGTGAAAACGTAATGGATACGGCTGTAAAGCAGATCAATGTAGGTGTCTGGGAAAAAGATGTCGCCGCCATGGTAGCGGCGGGTCAGATTGCAGGCACAGATGAATTTGGCGGTTCTTCCACAGCACTTTTTCCCATTATGCCATCGGGACAGAGAACATCCACGGCCCATCTTACATTCCATCCAGACAGAAAATATCAAAAAAATGACGTCGTACTTCTTGAACTGGCCGGGGCACGGCACAGATACCACGCTCCCCTGGCCCGTACGGTTTATCTGGGTGATCCACCGGATGATCTCAAAAAGACAGCCGACAGTGTAATAACCGGGCTTAGGGAAACACTCTCGTTCATCAAGCCCGGGGTGACGGCCGAAGAAGTTGAAGAAAAATGGAGACTGGCAATCTCACATACCGGTCTTGTGAAACCGTCCCGGGTGGGATATTCCTATGGCCTTAATTATGTCCCGGATTGGGGAGAGCATACCGTCAGCCTGAGACCCGGCGATAAAACCATTTTAAAGCCTGGAATGACATTGCATTTCATGCCCGGAATATGGCTTGAAAAATATGGATTTGAATGTAGTGAACCCATCCTTATCACCGAAAACGGGTGTGAAAAATTCATTGAATTCCCCCAAGAGCTTATTTGCAAGAAATAGACAGTGTTAATTTATAATTTTATAAAAAAGGAAAAATAAAATGAAAAAAGAGATAATTTATACATCCAATGCTCCCGAGCCCGGACCTTATTCCCAGGCAGTTAAATTTGGTAATTTAGTATTTGTTTCAGGCCAGACATCAGAAGACCCCGAAACATCCAAAAGCGTACATGACAGTGTTGCACAGCAGACAGAAAGAATACTCAAAAACATCAGCGCTATTCTTGAAGCTGCCGGTTCTTCCATGGACATGGTGTTAAGGGTTGATGTATTTCTTTCTTCCATTGAAGATAAGGACGAGATGAATGAAGTGTATGTTAAATTTTTCCCAGAAAATAGACCTGCAAGAAATGCAGTTGCTGTTGCTGGAATAGATGATAATCTCGATGTTGAGATTGAGGTGATAGCAGGAATTCAGTAGGGGTTAAAAAGATAGCCAACTTGTGACCTCGACAGAAGCAGAATTAGATGCAAAATATTGAAAAGGGAGGGGACAAGGTCTGAAACATTGAGTGAAATAGGAAGATATATATGCTGCGCCTTACTGTAAAAGATTTTGGGCTGGCATTGTCTGTGCCTTTCATTTGGGGCATGGGGTTCACTTTTGCAAAAGCCGGGTTAAATGAATTCCCGCCCCTTTTTTTAATGAGCTTGCGGTTTTCCTTGTCGGCATTAATCCTCTGCTGGTTTTACCCGCCCCCCATGGGACAATTGAGGATTATTTTCTTATTGGCACTGGTCAGTGCAACAATCCAGTATGGTCTTACATTTACCGGTCTTAAAGGATTGGATGCATCGACGGCTGTCCTTTTAGTTCAATTAGAAGTTCCGTTTGGCGCATTGCTTGCCTCCATTATTTTAAAAGACAATCTGGGATGGATGCGTGCTTTAGGAATGGTTGTGGTATTTTTTGGAGTTGGATTGATTGCCGGTGCACCAAGTATACGCAATCAATTGTTTTCAACCTTTTTGGTCGTCTGTGGTGCATTCACCTGGTCTCTCGGCCAAGTCATGATTAAAATGATGGTTTCGATCACAGGATTTCAACTCATCGCATGGCTTTCATGTTTTGCGGGTCCACAGATGTTTATTGCGTCTCTATTAATTGAACGCGGCCAACTCGAATCTATCAAGAATGCTACAATAATAGGCTGGGGGACTGTTATTTATCTTGGCGTTATAATGACCATGCTCGGGTACGGTATATGGTATCATATTTTAAAAAAATATGATGTCAATCAGGTGATGCCTTTCTTGCTCCTGTTACCGGTATCTTCAATAACTGGTGCTGTTCTATTTTTAGGGGAACGCCCAAATTTAACGACCCTTATAGGCGGTACCATTGTTATTATTGGGGTGGCGATAATTATTTTCGTTGGGCAATGGATAGCATCTAAAAAATAAAGATTTTTTTTATTTTTTGAAAATCACTTTCGGATGAGACCCTTGCAGAACCATTCTTTCTGCAAGGAACTATACAACAAATTGTATGAACATATTTTCCTTTCAGGAACGGCCATATTGATAATATAATGTCCAACGATTTGATACCGTTCAATTGATGGCTATTCCTCGTTGATATGTGCCACATATCGCCCTCGCCCCGCTTTTTTGGCCTCATACATGGCAAGATCCGCATTTTTTAACAGGGTGCGGGGGCCTTTTGTTGTCTGGTCCAGAAAACAGATCCCGATGGAGGAATCAATAAAAACCATGGCAGAGGTTAACTTAAACGGTTTTTTAATACTGAGCAGTATTTTTTGAGCAATGACGTATGCCTCTTTTTTGTTCTGTAGATCCGGTAAAAGGACAACAAACTCATCACCGCCAAGACGAGCCGCAATACCAGAATCTTTGACAACCTCCTTTATGCGCAATGCAACCTGGCCTAAAAGGGCATCTCCTGCATCATGGCCATGGGTGTCGTTAACAGGCTTGAAATTATCCAGATCCAGCAGAATCAATGCCAACTTGTCCCCCTTTTTTTGAGAAATCTCAAAAAAGGCCGCAAGTTTTTCATAGAAAAGCCCACGATTGGGCAAGTGGGTCAATGGATCATGTTTTGCAACATGAAGCTGACGGCTTGTTTTTTGAAGGTCATCGTTCATAAACTCCAGATGGAGCTCCCGTCCCTCTTTCTGGATCATCAGCATGGCAATATTCTCAGCAAACGCCCTGAGTTCTTGATCAATATCCCGGCGGACCGTGTATGCAAACAATTTTTGACCGGTTTCCATCTGGGCCCCATAGGAATTTGCAGTGATGATATTACGCACAATCTGGTTGAGTTCTTTTATATCAGACATTACGCCCCAACTGACCGCAGCCGGCAGCAACGGATCGGCCCCGGCTCCAGCGCTTAATGACCATTATTCCCCTTGCCGACAAAAGATCGGCAAATTCATGCATCTGACCGTCACTGGGACTCGCATAGTCAAGTCCCTTGATAGGGTTATAGGCAATGAGGTTAAGCCGAACCGGCAAAGGGTGAATAAAATCAGCCAGGAGCTCTGCATGAACAGGGGAATCGTTAAGCCCTTTGATTAAAATATATTCAAACAAAAAAATCCCCCTTTTAGCCAGGGGAAAATCCGTCAGACTCTTTTTTAACCGCGCCAGGGGAAAGGTTTTGTTCAGGGGCATGAGCTGCGAACGAATCGCGTCATTGGGTGCATTGATGGAAATGGCCAGACGAAGACCCGGCATGGTAAGTTTGCCCAATCGTTCAATGCCCGGAACCAGCCCCACTGTGGACACGGTCATATGGCGCAGGGCAATGTCAAAGCCCTGCTGCTCATTCATGATCTGGATCGCGCCCATAAGATTATCAAAATTATCCAGGGGCTCACCCATGCCCATGAACACAATATTTTTAATGTCTTTTTTCAGGGTGTGCCGGGCATTGTAAACCTGGCCGGTAATCTCGGAAATACTTAAATCTCGTTTAAACCCCATGCGGCCGGTTTCACAAAATTTACACCCCATTTTGCATCCCACCTGGCTGGAGACACAAAGGGTATTATGCCGGGTCATGGGGATGATAACCGATTCGATTTCAAGGCCATCCCCCAATCTTGTGATAAACTTGGTCAGCTCTCCTTCCTCAAAGGTTTTCACCACCTCCCCCGGATTAACAGATATCTTTCCTTCCAGAGCCCGGGCAAACCGGGGGGAATCTAAAAATTCCGGGCTGAAAAGAAAAGCTGTATTTCCCTGTTTAAAGATATCCCGAAAAAGGGCATGGGCATGGAATCGGCCCTTCCCATACTCCTTGTCAAAGGTCTGGATCAGCCGCTCCAATGTGAATTCTAAAATATCTATCATTATTTACCTTGTGTTGTTCTCCAATTTAAGACAGCTTAAACCGGCTTAACATCTGCTGAAGACTGGCAGCAAAATCGTTAAGTTTTTGTACATTGTCACTGACCTCCTGGCTGGAGCCTGTCACCTTTTTTGAGGTCTTATTTACACTGGTAATATCCTGGACAATTTTGCCAGAAGCTTCGGAAGATTCTGCAATATTTTTATTGGTTTCATGGATACCCTCGACTGCCTGGGCTATATTTTGGGCAATTTCCCTTGAAGTGATGGATTGCTCTTCAACAGAGCCTGCAATAGAAGAGACAATGGTCTCAACCTCATTGATCACACAAGAAATCTGTTTGATTTCATCAACGGTCCCCTGGGAAGAGTGCTGGATCCTGCTGATCTTTTCCGCAATGCTGCTGGCTGCCGCTGCTGTCTGCTGGGCCAGGTCCTTGATTTCATTGGCCACCACGGCAAATCCTTTGCCGGCTTCTCCTGCCCGGGCGGCTTCAATGGTAGCATTCAGGGCCAAAAGGTTGGTCTGTCCAGATATGGTTGAAATCACTTCGGTTACCTGACCGATTTCCCGGGCATCTTCCCCCAGTTCGTTCACGGTCACAGAAGCATGTTCAGCACTGCTCACGGCTGTCTGAGCAATGGTTCTTGCCTCGCTGGTATTTTTTGCAATTTCATTTACCGTGGCTGTCATCTCCTCCATGGCAGCGGATACCGTATCCAGATTGGAGGAAGATTGTTCCGCACTGGCTGCCACCGCCGTAATCCCATCCCGCATGATCTGGGCGCCCTTTGCCACAGACTCGGATCGTTGGGACATATCCTCTGCACCGGCCTTGAGTTCTTCGGAAATATTGGACAGGTCCGAAGAGGTTTCATTGAGAGTGGTGACACCGGATAATATATCCTTAAACACCCGGGCAATCCCTTTTACCATCTGATTCATGGCAATAACCATGGAACCGACTTCATCTTTCTGATCCGTTTCAAGGGAATGGGTAAAGTCACCCTCGGCAATGGTCTGGGTAAAGTCGG
Source organism: Desulfoconvexum algidum (assembly GCF_055382125.1). Taxonomy (NCBI): domain Bacteria; kingdom Pseudomonadati; phylum Thermodesulfobacteriota; class Desulfobacteria; order Desulfobacterales; family Desulfobacteraceae; genus Desulfoconvexum; species Desulfoconvexum algidum. Next base: position 6,234,737 of record NZ_AP042394.1, read on the forward strand.
CGGCTTTTTTCACCGGACCTGTCACCTTTCCGGAGATGATAATACCTAGGAATACGGCAGCACCAATACCAATCAATGTCGCGGCCAACAACAGGGTATTGGCCCGGGCCTTTTCTGTCTGGACATCCTTTTGCGCCTGGGAAATCAATCCTTCTGAAATTCCAATAACCTGATCCAGCCGTTGGGTAAGCGCCAACCCAATTTCAATAATTTTTTCGTCAATGGTGTCCAGGAGTTCATAGTCATAGGATTCTGCAGACAATTGCCGGGTCATCTGTTCATAGGCGATTTTAAAACTGGGCCTGAACTCTTGTTCGTGAAAAAGCCCTGTCTCCTGAACAATCTTGCGTAAGGTTTCATCTTTTGCCGGAAAAATGGTCTTGGATTTCAATGTCGCCCCATCAAGAATACCCTTTTTATACAGGTCAAACCGGGTAATATTGGCCTCATGTTCTTTCCAGATGGTGTCCAGTTCTTCCGTATCAAGGGCAGCCATTAATTTCATCACGGCAATGATATCCTGGCCCACAAAAAGCTTCATATTTACAGCAGATTCTATCAAAGGAGCGGATTCAATGACAATTTTAAATTTATTCTCAAGGTTTTTCATACCGTTGTAACTGACCAGGCTGACAATGGCAGTGATGGATGCAATAATCAAAAAGCCAATCATCAGTTTCATGCGAAGCGATTTCAATACTCTCATAGGGTTCCCCTTGTCTTTTCTTTATTCCAATCCAGATTTAACCCGCGGTCCAACAGATACGAGGAAGCAAAAAAAAAGTCAACAAACAAATCAGGTCTGGTGGTCCAGAATCTCCCGGATGGTGGCGGAAAACTCCTTAAGTTTTACCGGCTTCATCAAAAAATCTTTAATCCCCATGGCCCTGGCTTTATCCCGGGTCATGCCTTCATGGTAACCGGTCAAGAGAATCACCGGGATATCGGGTTGGACAGCCATAAGCTCACGGGCCAGGGTTTCCCCGGACATTTGAGACATATTCATATCTGTGATGACCATGTCATAGGTTGAAGGGGATGCAACAAAAGTTTCAAGGGCTTCCCTGCCGGACAGCCGAGTTGTCACCCGATATCCCAAAACCTCCAGGATCAGACGTTCAATGCGGATCACCTCTTTTTGATCGTCTACTAAAAGAATGTGTTCGCTGCCCTTTTGAATCCGGGTATGACCCACCATGTCAACGGGTTTCTGGTCTGCCTCAATTAAGGGCAGAAAAATCTCGAACCGGCTGCCCTTACCCGGCTTGCTCTCCACATGAATCCCCCCCCTATGGCTTTGAACAATGCCTTTAATCACGGCAAGCCCAAGCCCTGTTCCTTTGCCCTGGGCTTTGGTGGTAAAATAGGGATCAAATATCTTATCCATGTCCTGACTTGTAATACCCACCCCTGTATCAACAACCGAGTAGCACAGATAATGCCCCGGCCCCAGTTCCATCTCCTCAAGAAGCGGCCCCCCTGTCAGCTCGATTTCTTCAAGACCAATGGAAAGCGTCCCCCCCTTTTCTTCCATGGCATGGAATGCATTGGTCATCAGGTTCAGGGCCACCTGGTGAATCTGGGTGGCATCTCCTAGAATAAGGCGACAATTCTCATCAATATTGCGGATGATTTTTACGGAAACCGGCAGGGAAGAGGCCAGAAGATTACAGGCCTCGTTTATAATGGCATGTACTTCCAATGGTTTGAGTTCATGAACATCCTGGAAGCTGAATGCCAGGATCTGCCGGACCAGATCCCTGGCCCGGTCTCCGGCCATGGTAATCGAATCCACATGGGTCTGAAGTTCATCCTCTGGTTTCAATGATACCCGGAGCAGTTCCGCATATCCGAAAATACCCGATAGGATGTTGTTAAAATCATGGGCAATCCCCCCGGCAAGGGTACCGATGGCCTCCATTTTACGAGCCGCCTGCAATTGCTTCCAGATAGCACGATGAATTTTTTCTGTTTTTTCCAATTCTTTTTTATAGTCCACCACCGCATTTTTCATATCATAGAAGGTATCTGCCGTCCGCTGGATTTGATTAAAAACCGTTTTTATCCTTGGAAGGGAGGAATAATCATGATTTTTAATATGCCGGGCCTCTTGGTCCAATTCTGAAATGGGCCGGATAAGCAGACCGGCCAGCATCAGACCGCCAATGGTGGCCAGCAGCGAAACCACAAGGGTTACCAGCAGTGTCAAATTTCGATTGGCATTGATCTCCCCGAAATAATCGGCTTCTGGAATATAGACACCGATCATCCAGGAGATGGTGGATGCCGCCACCCCGGTAAACATGGTATAATATTTTTTTTGGTCCGACTCAAACACGGCAAAGGCCGGGGCATGGGAGGTTTCTTCCGTTTCCGTTTTTATGGCAGCCGTCTTTATGGCGTTGTAGGCCAGGTTACAAAGGGGATTGTCCAGTTCATGAAGCTTGGACAGCCGGATCTTCCCCTCCTTGTTCTCCCCCTGGTATTTAACCTGCTCCACATCGGGAAAGGCAATCACATCCTTGTCCTGGTTGATGATAAAGGCCAGGCCAGTTTTCCCCACCCGCAGCTTCCCAACAAATCGGGACAGCACATCCAGTTCTATATCAACCCCCACCACACCGATTAAAGAACCATCTGCCCCAAAGATCGGCCCGGCAGTGGTAATTCCGGGTTTCTGGGATGAAAAAAATACATAGGGATCTGTCCAGATAATATTTTTTTCTTTGATTGCTTTCTGGTACCAGGGACGCTTCCTGGGGTCAAAGGTATCTGTGGGATCCTCTCGTTCATCCACCTGGTTCATCTGTCTGTCCCGCCATATAAACCGGATATGCCGGCCTGCTTCATTAACCTCTATGAATTTGGACCGATAGCCTTGCCCTGGTCTTGATGAATCCCGGTTGACATAGTAAAAATCTCCCCCGGGAGTCGCAAAATAGATGCCGGCAAACTGGGAATAAAGCTCAAGCTGATCTATAAAATACAATTCCAGTTTTTCAATCTGATCCTTGTCCGCATTCACAACCTGGGATGAAATGAGCCGTTTGGTCAAATGGGCAGCCCCCCTGGCAACTGAAAAAAAATTTTGGGTTTCCTCCAGAGTCAGGTCCAGAATATTTTGCATAATATCCTTGGTATGTCCCAGCATGACGCGCCTGTTTGAAAAAAAAGAAAAGGGGGTAATGATCAGCTGGGTTCCCCAGACAAGAACAATACACCCAATAATCACGGCCCAGCGTATGGAAATTTTCACAACACCTCCTTATCCACAACTTGTTTCAGGCAATTTAGTATTTCAGAATGGAAATTGTCAAGCCGGTATGGGAAAAGGAAATATTTTGTTTGGGAAACCCATAAATTTCTGGTATTAAAATTGGCATATTATATATAAATTCATATTGAAAAAAAACACCGCAATATGATATTCAACCCCTATTTTTTTGTAATTATTTGAGGATAACTCCTAAGATGAAACCAACTGAATACCGATTTGAAACAAAAGCCATCCACGACGGAATAAAAAATAAGGACTGGGAAGGGTCTACCCTGCCGCCCATTTTCCAATCTGCTGCCCATTTCCACGAGAGTGCGGAAAGTTTGAGCCAGACCTTTGCCGGCCAGAGCCAGGAGCATATTTACATGCGCCTGAGCAACCCCACCAACCGGTTTCTGGAAGAAAAACTGGCCTCCCTTGAATCCGGGAAAGCTGCCGTGGTGACCTCCTCAGGGATGGCAGCCATCAACAACGCCTGCATGACGCTGCTGCGTGCCGGGGATGAATTTGTTGCAAGTTCCTCCCTGTTCATGTCCACCTATGGTCTGTTCACCAATATCTACAGCCGTTACAATATCCAGGTCAAACTGGCAGATCCCCTTGATCCGGGAAAAATCGAAGCGGCCATCAATGACAAAACCCGGTTTGTCTATATTGAAACCATTACCAACCCGGGAATGGAAATTGCCGATATTCAACGCATTGCCGATATCGCCCACCAGAACGGAGTGCCCCTTCTGGTGGACAACACCCTGGCATCTCCCTGGCTCTGCCGACCCATTGAACTAGGGGCCGATATTATCCTTCACTCCACCACCAAATATTTTTCCGGCCACGGGGCTGCCCTTGGCGGCGTGGTGGTGGATGCGGGCAATTTTGACTGGGAAACAGAGCGCTTCAAGGATTTTGCCCCCTTTATTGCCCAGCGAGGAAATTTGGCATTCCTCCACCGCATGTGGAAGGAATACCATGTCAACTTTGGCACCACCCCGGCCCCCTTTCATTCCTTTCTCACGGCCATCGGTCTCACCACCATTGGGGTCCGCATGGAACGCCACATGGAAAATGCGGTTAAAACCGCCAATTTCCTGCAAAAACACCCCAAAGTAAGCTGGGTAAATTTCCCCGGATTTGAGGATCACCCCTGCCATGCCATGGCAAAGCAACAATTTAACAACAAGGGATTTGGCACCATGCTCACCTTTGGTTTAAAGGACCAGGAGGCCTGTTTTAAACTGATTGACAGCCTTTCCATGATCTTAAATATTGCCAATTTGGGAGATTGCAAGACCCTGATCATCCACCCCTATTCCTCCCAATATATTTCCTTTCCCGAAGAAATAAAAAACAAACTGGCAGATCCCTGCCTACTGAGATTCTCCGTAGGAATTGAACACATTGATGATATCTGCGCCGACCTAGAACAGGCCCTTGAAAAGATCTGAACATGGGTGAATATCTGAGACATACACCAAGCGGCACCACAGTGGGACTTGTCGAAAAACAAACCTTCACCTTTGCTCGATTCCCAGACAAGTTAGCCCTTGAAAGCGGTGCCACTTTGGGTCCTGTCACCATTGCCTATGAAACCTGCGGAACCCTTAACCGAGAGAAAACCAATGCTGTTTTGGTTCTCCATGCCCTGTCCGGGGACGCCCACATGGCAGGCCTCTACAAATCGAAAAAAGGCAACCCCGAAGATGCCAAACCCGGTTGGTGGGACACCATGGTGGGACCGGGTAAGGGAATTGACACGGACCGCTACTTTGTCATTTGCTCCAACATCCTGGGATCCTGCATGGGGTCCACGGGACCTGCTTCCATTGATCCTGGAACAGGCAAGGAATATGCCGCTAGTTTTCCCATGATCACCATCACGGATATGGTCAAGGCCCAGAAGGCACTGGTGGATCATTTGGGGATTAAAAAGATATTGTCTGTCATCGGCGGATCCGTCGGGGGGATGCAGGTGCTCGAATGGTGTGTCCAATACCCTGACATGGTGGTTTCCGCTGTTCCCCTGGCAACCACCTGCCGTCATTCCGCCCTGGCCATTGCCTTTAATGAAGTCGCCCGGCAATCCATCATGGCAGATCCCAATTGGAACAATGGCGCCTACTATGGCAAAAAAAAACCGGACATGGGACTTGCCATTGCCAGGATGATCGGCCACATCACCTACCTGTCCGATGAATCCATGCGGCTCAAATTCGGGAGAAAACTCCAGAATAAAAGTTCCTTGAGCTTTGAATTCGGTGCGGAATTCCAGGTGGAATCCTATCTCCAATACCAGGGCAATAAATTCATCGAACGGTTTGATGCCAATTCCTTTTTGTATATCACCAAGGCCGCCGATTATTTTGACCTGGCAAGGGAATATGGAAACGGTTCCCTTGTTAAGGCCTTTTCCAGGTGCAAGGCAAAATTTCTAGTAGTTTCCTATTCCTCGGACTGGCTCTATCCCACCTACCAGTCAAAGGAGATGGTCAAGGCCATGAAAAAAAATAACCTGGATGTCAGCTTTTGCGAGATTGACGCCCAGTGGGGGCATGATGCCTTTTTATTGCCGGACCCCCGGCTGGACAATCTTGTCAAAGGTTTTTTAAGGAGTGCCGCCCATGAATCCGTTACGATATGATCTGAAAATCATTGCCTCCTGGATTGCCCCGGGATCAAAAATTCTCGGATTAGGATGTGGGGAAGGAGACCTGCTCTACTGGCTTAAACGAGAAAAGCAGGTCATTGAGCGGGGGATTGAAATCAAAGAGTCCAAGGTGGTAAAATGCATTGAACGGGGACTCTCGGTTCTCCAGGGAGATATCAATGAAGAAATCCAAGATTACCCGGACAATGCCTTTGATTATGCCATCTGCTCCCAGACCCTGCAGCAGGTATATGAGCCCGTAGCCCTGATCCGCTCCATGCTCAGGGTGGCAAAAATGGGGGTGGTCAGTTTCCCCAATTTCGGTCATGTAAAAATCCGGTTAAAACTGATGACCTCGGGCTGTGCCCCTGTGACAAAAGAACTGCCCTATTCCTGGCATAACACCCCCAATATCCGGGTATTGAGCCTGGAGGATTTTAAGCATTTTGCCGACCAGGCCGAATTTAAAATTTTGAAAAAAGCCGCCATTAACACCAATGACGGCCAGGGCAAAAAGGTCACGGTTCTTCCCAACCTTTTTGCCGGCCATGGTATTTTTTTAATCGGAAAGGAATAAAAAAGGAGAGACTCAATGGATTGGAACCCGGGAACCCTGCTTGAAATGTCGGGATACTATTGGAAGACCTGTACCCTCCATGCCGGTGTAAAATTAGATATTTTTACCCTTCTGGGAACCGATGCTCTTTCCGGAGAAACAATGGCAAAAAAAATGGGTATAGAACAGCGGGGTCTGACCCTGCTTTTAAACGGTCTTACCGCCCTTGGCCTGCTTGTCAAGAACAAGGAAACCTATGCCAACACCCCGGAATCGGCCGCTTTTTTGTCAAAGGAATCCCATCAATATATCGGGTATATGATCCTTCACCACCACCATCTGGCCCCTTCCTGGGTGGATATGGACAAAGCGCTTATAGAAGGGGGCCCCGTCCGTCAGGAGACATCTGTTTCCGATGATCAATGGCGGGAAAGTTTCCTCATGGGCATGTTCAATATGGCCATGGCCATTGCCCCTGGTCTGGCAAAAAAATTAGACCTTACCGGTTGTAAGCACCTCCTGGACCTTGGCGGCGGCCCCGGCACCTTTGCCATCCATTTTTGCCTTGAAAACCCCGATCTTGTGGCTGCTGTCTGCGATCTTCCCACCACCCGACCCTTTGCCTTAAAAACCATTGAACGCTTCAAGGTGGCGGATCGCATCTCTTTTATCCCCGATGATTATACAAACGACACCTTTTGTCTTGACCAAAAATTTGATGCAGCCTGGCTTTCCCACATCCTCCATGGAGAGGGGCCTGCCATGGCAGAAAAAATAATTGCCAGGGCCGTGGCCGCTCTCAACCCCGGAGGAAAGATATTCATCCATGACTTTATCCTGAACAACACCATGGACGGCCCCCTGTTCCCGGCCCTGTTTTCCCTGAACATGTTTTTAAGAACCAAACAGGGACAGTCTTATAGTGAACAACAGCTTGTTGACATGCTCACACGACAGGGAATAAAAAATATTGTTCGCCTTGATTTTACCGGTCCCACCCAATCGGGAATTTTGACCGGGTACCTGGGATAGAATCAAAGAACAAACGGCTGATACCAATTCGTTTAAATCTGGTCGTTTAAATCTGGTCGTTTAAATGCCAAGCTCCTCGTTGATTTTCCTCATCCATTCAGGGAACACAAGATTTTCCTTTTTCATATAATGGGCACTATAGGGTTTAATATCAATGACCGGGCTCTGGTCAAGTGCCTCAAACCCTTTGACAATCAATTTATTTTCTTCCCGTCCAACCAATTGAACCGCCGATACCAGCACCGGGTTAGGCCTGGCAGGGCTGCAGGTCGCATAAATTCCCTGCAAAGGGATTTCTTTTCTCCCCATGGGGTGGACCTGTTCAAGATTTCGTTTTTCAGGATCTATTAGGTGGGGCCAGTACAATACCAGAATATGGGAAAACGCCTCTATCCCTTTGAGTAAGGGTTCCCATTGTTTAAATATCACAATTTCGCTCAGGGTGTTCGCTATCTCTCGTTGCTGCTGTTTGAGTTCTTCCATTGAAGGCTTAAGCTCAAGGTTCTCTCGTGTGACCTTGAGACTAGGAACTTTAAGGGAACTTTGGACAAGGCCCACAGGGACAAGGGTCATTTCAGGCAAATTGGTTTGTTGAGTATTCATCATTTCTCCTTTTTGATAAAAAAATCAGGCAGCCCGTTCATCTGTTACAGGAAGGGCCATCTCTTCCACTAAACCGCCCACTAAAACTTCCGGGTCTTCCCGGGGGATAACAATGGGAAGACCTTTGTGGCGCATTATATCTACTTTTACATCGTATACATCTTCCACCATTTGGGGGGTGATATCACATATATTTCCCGTGGAATAAATAGCGCCATTCTTTAAAAAAATATATTTATCCGCATATCGCATGGCAGTGTTCAGATCATGCATGGTCATGACCGCTGCCATATTATGGTCTTTAATAATATGGCGAATCAGCCCCAGGATATGGGTCTGATTTTTCAAATCTAGGCTGGCTGTGGGTTCATCAAGCAATAAAAGATCGGTCTGCTGTACCAGAGCTCTTGCAATGCAGACCTTTTGAAGTTCACCCCCACTCATCTGATTAAGGTATTTAAGGCTTAATTTAGAAAGGTTCAGGTGACGGATAACCGCATCCACCTTTATCAGGTCTTCCTTGCTGACCCGGTACCGGATATGGGGTCCTCGCCCCATGAGAATGGCATCAAAAACCGTCATTCTTGCAGCTTCGCTCGTCTGGGCCACATAGGCGATATGTCTGGCAACCTCTTTGATATTCATGGTTCTGACATTTTTTTTACCAACAAAGATATCACCGTGTTGGGGTATCAAAATTTTATTCAGGCATTTGAGCAACGTGGTTTTCCCCACTCCGTTTGGGCCGAGGATAACGGTGAGTTCTCCTTGTTGAATGTCAAAACAAATGTCTTTCAGGGTGTCATGGTTTTTATAGCGAAAGGCAAGACCGTTTACAGTGAAACTCATTTTTTATTTCCTCGTATAATCAGGTAAATAAACACAGGCGCCCCCAGAAAAGAGGTAAAAATGGATACCGGCAAAACATGGGGCAACAGAACCAATCTGGCGGCAATATCCGATACCAGCAGGATCACCCCCCCGGCCAGGATGGAAGCCGGCATAAGAAAACGGTGATCGTCTCCAATGATTCTTCTGACGATATGGGGGGCCACAAGCCCTATGAATCCGATAATCCCGCAAAAGGAAATAATGACCGCAGTGACAAGGGAGGAGATCATCATGCCGGACAGTCTTACCATTTCCACCCTCACCCCCAGACCTTTAGCCGTCTCATCCCCAATATCCATGGCATTATAATTCCATGAATTGGTCAGAAAATAAACCAGGGCAACACCAGTGATCACAGACAAAAAGGCAAGATCCGCCCAGTCTGTTCTGGCAACATCCCCAAAGGTCCAAAAAACCATGGCAGCCAGCTGGACATCATCGGCAAAAAACTGGAGCATCATTGTGCCAGCGGTGAACAATGCGCCCAGGGCCACGCCTGTGAGAACCATGACTTCAGGTGATGATCCCCTTATCTTTGCAATATAGGTGATCAAACAGGCGGTTCCCATGGAAAAAACAAAGGCAGATAAAAGCGTCAGCAGCGGATTGGATATACTGACGGCATCCCCCAGGGTGCTGGCCATGACACCGGACCCAAGAATCATAACAGAAAAGGCTGCCCCAAATGCAGCGGCATGGGCAATGCCAAGGGTAAAGGGGGATGCCAGAGGATTCCTCAGCACGGACTGCATCACGGTTCCGGCACCGGCAAGGCCAGCACCTGCCACAACTGCCGTCAGGGTCTGGGGTAAACGGATATTCCAGATGATAAGATCAAATTGTTGTATCACATCTGCCTTCACGAGGGTTTTGAACACATCTGTAAATTTGATGTGCACGGCCCCCAATGAAACACTTGCCACAATGGCAAAGAGCAGCAGTATCAGAATCGACACGATAAACAATAATTTTCCCAAGGTATAGCGGGTGTATTCCTCAGGAAGCTGACCATCGTCAAAATGCATATGTTAAGCTCCTAATTTAAATCTATCCGTTCAAACACCATCTGTTTAAAGGATGTGTTCATCTGCTCAAACATGGGTTTTGACAGAAGAAAGGTATAGATCTGATCCGCCTTTTTTTCCGGGACAATATCTAAAAATTGTTCTGGATACAAAATTTTGCCGATATACCAGGCATCGGCCAGGATGGAACCAAAGTTTTGTGCATACCAATTATAGGGCAGAATGCCAAAAACTTCTCGGTTTTCAACGGCTGTCAGCCCACCATAGACAGGATCATGTTTGAGTTCGTACAGCCCTCCCTGGTCCTCACCCATTTGAAGGGTGGACAGATCTAAAAAAAGCACATCAGGGTTCATTGCCAGAATTTTTTCCTTGGAAAAATTACTCTGGCGAAGGGTTGTTGCCGTGTCGGGAGTGTCGGCTATATTTTTTGCATGGACAAATTGAAACGGTGGATAATGGGGTTCTGTGGACGAAAAACCATGGGGTCCTTTAAAGGCAATCCCCCCCACAAAACAACTCTTTTTTTGGGCATGGACAATATCTTGTGTCCGAGTTTCCAATTGCCTGATCTGGCTGTCAAAAAACCGAATCACTTCCTTAGCCCGGGCTTGCCTGTCCAGGGCCTGGCCCATAATGGTAAGCGCCGCGTAAAAGGATTTTCTGTTATGGACGAGGTCTCCATATTCAAGTGTAATCACGGGAATATTTGTCTTTTTTGAAAGCTTTATGGGATCATATCCCGATCCGGCATAGGTTTTAAAAATCACCTGGGGCAGGATGGGAAGGCTGATAATTTTTTCAGGAATGTCCCGCCCCCGAAACTCGCCGAAAACCGGAAGATGCTTAAATTGAGGATTGGCAAAAGAATAGGGACGTGCATCAAATTTATTATTGCGTCGTTCAATATTATCAACCCCCACCACAAGATTTTGGGCCCCCAGGTAGGACACAAGCCTGAGACAACCGGAACCTGAGCAGATGATATGATCCACTTTTTCCGGAATAACAACAACTCTGCCTGCTGCATCTGTAATCTGTTTTGTTGTCCCGGCGCCAGCGGTTGCCGCAAAAACCAAGCAAATCAAACCGAGGCACAGCTTGAATACAGTGTTCATTTCCCCTCCAAAAATAAAAAAACCACAAAAGAACCATTTCCTTAAAAAAAGGAAAATAATGGGCCTTCGTGGCTTTGTAAGTATATATTTTAGTCGTTTTAGTCGTTTTTTTCTGCCTTCAGGCAGAAGTGTTAATATTTTCTATTAAATTATCTGCTTTCTGTCAAGGCTGTAATAGATTTAAAAAAATCTTGGCATGGCAAAATTAACAAAATAAATAAATAATTTTTGACGAGCTCATCTTCTTCATGTATAGTAATAGCTAATATTGAAATCCACCTACAATTCGTCCCATTTTGTCTGAAGGTTCCTGCTGAATTCATATAATTTTTACAAGTTTTTCCTAGGGTATACAAATCGTTTCACCTAAAACCTATCATTTATTCAAGTGAAAGGAGCAGCTATGAAGGATCAGGCTTCAGACGTTTTTCTCCAGCGGGCTCGTGTCATCACCATGGCCAGAAGGGCCGCATTTATTTTAGTTATCATTGCCTTGTTTTACTCATTGGCAGCCATTGTCTATTCCACCCATGTCATTTACAAGGTAAAACTTAATTATGCGGTCATCCTTGAGCAATTCGGAGGGACAAGACAGGCCGTCACCGACGTGGGCTGGCATTATCGCCTCCCCTTTTTTACACGACTTGAAAAAGAAGTCCCCTTGATGAACCAGAACATGTATCTGGGAGGCTCTTCTGCCCCCATAAAAATCATTTCCAAGGAAAACGTTGCCTTGTGGACCTCGGCACTGATGACCTTTAAGATTAACGATCTGACGGTATGGGGAATTGAAAATCTTTCCCCTGAAATTCTGCTCCAGGGAGATTTTGACGGTATTTCCAAGGACATTCTTCAGGGGGAGGAGGTCAACAACCTCATCAGTAAAAGGGAAACCATCAAAGAAGCGATATTTGAGGCTTTAAAAAACAGGCCCATCAACAAAAACGGCCGAACCATGGAAGAAAAATACGGAATTGAGGTGGTCAGTTTTGTCCTCAATGAAACCCGGTTCGGGGACAAACTGGTGGAGGCCACGGAAGAGAAAAAACGCCGCCAGCTCATTGCAGAAGCAGATAATTATGCAGCCGACCAGGAGGCCGACCGGATTAAGAAACTCTACAAAGCATATCTTGAAGGAATCCAATCCCTGCACATCGCCCTTGGCGGCGACCAAAACCAGCAGGTAAACCCGGCCCTGTTTGAATTTCTCTCCCAACAAAAATGGGCAACCGCCTATGAGAAAAACCAGTCGGACCAAACAACATTTGTGCTCCATGGCAGTGGGCAAACCCCTTCTTTGACATTGCCTTCCTTTGTTAAAAAACAAATGGCGAAAAAAGCGGAATAGGAAAGACAACGCCTTAAGTTGTTGCCTGGGAGGAACCAATGGCCAAACGAATCACAAAAGAAAAAATATATATCACGCTTCCTGAAGAAACCATCAAAAAAATAGAATCCATGGCCACAGCATGGACCTATGATACAAAGGCCTTTGTCAGAAGCCGCCTTAACCAGTACAAGGCGCCAAATCCTTTTGTTTCCAGCGTTAAAGAGCTATTGTATATGATTTTTTTCCTGCGCAGGAAAAGAAAACAGATGAATGTGCTCAACAACCCGGAAATTTTGACAGATTGGAAAAAGCGATTTCTCTATTCAGGAGAAACCAACCCGGGAGCTTCCTGGAACCGGGTCATTGAAAAAGAACTGACAAAACCAGAGTACCACTATCTCATTGCCGTGCTGGACCGGGAACTCACTGATCTGCACGTGCCCATGGAATTGGTAGAAATATTTGATAAAATCTACCGGGCCCATATCCGGAAAGAACATCTTGAGGACCCGGATGTGCCAAAGGCCCCCATCATGCTCGTGGAAGGGACCTCCGGCAGCGGCAAATCGGCCACGGTCAGGGAAGCACTTGAAAAGGTGGTGTTCAGAAGTGAGGTGATTCCTGCGGTGGACTGGAAAATCAAAAAAGAGGAACTTCTGGCCAACCACAGCCTCTTTGCCGCCCTTGAGGATGTGGACCCTGACTTTGCAATGAAAATTGCCAGAAAGAAAAAACTGGCCTTTTACCGGCGGCTGGCCACTATTCCAGTTCTGCGACGAATCTTCAGAAAACGGATCATGAGCAGTCTGACAGATTTTGAAGAGCAGGGCATTGAGGTGGACGCCTCCATCGTCACCCCCAATGATTACCAGACCGCCCTGTCCGGAGAACCGGGCAATTATTTCAAACGGGCCATGGGCCACCCCAAGGTCACCTCCATCCGCCACATAGAAGAAGCCCATTCCGCATTTGGAAAATCAGAAAGCAGCCCCGGCGGCGGCGGAGCAGAAAAACAGCAACGAACCCTCATCGACACCAGCAATATTGTCCTGGACGAGATCATTGACGGCCGGCGGGATTGTTTTCTCATTGCCACCACCGACCAGGCCCATCGGTTTGACTCGGCCATTTACCGGCGATTTGTGGAAAAAGGCTGCATCATAGATATGTCCAAGTTCTGGATGAACCGGGAGAATCTGAAAAAAATCATTCTTTTGGAAATTAACCGTCACCAGATCCCCACCCACTACCACCCTGATTCTGAGCCGCTGGACGAGGCCGCCGACAAAATCTATGCCATTTTCAAGGAACGCAGCCTCAAGATCAGCCCGGCCTATGTCAGGAAACTCATTGAATCCATCATTAACATCCGGGGGGATTTTATCGTTGAATTCTTAGACAACAGCATCCTTGTGAGATCGGCTTTCCAGCTGGTGGCCAAAAATGTCTATGGAGAACTCTACAACAAGGTGGTGGATCGCATGGACAGGAAGGTCAACTGGGAAGAATATGTGGGGGACATCAAGGATAAATTCTCGGAAATGGCCAACAATTGTTTCAATTACGGGGTCAGCGAGGAAAAAGGTGTGGTTCTGACCGGCCCACCGGGCAGCGGAAAAACATTCCTGGTCAGGACCTGGCTCTCCTCTAACCTGAAAGTCCATGACATTGCCACAAGCCCTTCTGCCCTGCAGGATTCCGCAAGCCCTGTCCACGGGGCGGTTGCCAACCTTGAAAAAGTCTATGACATCGCAAAGATGGTGGCCCCCACTGTAATTTTCTTTGACGAGGGAGATGCCCTGGCCCCTAAACGAAGCGGAACCGGCGGCCAGCCCTCCGACGCCCTGACCAATAAATTTTTAAATATCATTGATGGCGAAATTCCCCTCAACAAGGTATTCACCGTGCTGACCACCAATCGCCTGGATATCCTGGATCCTGCCCTCATCCGATCCAAGCGGCTTAAAACCCTGGAAATTTCGGGTCATATGCGGCAAAAGGATATTTTTGATATCATTAAAAAACAATTTGATAATATCCCCCACAAACGACAATTTAAGGTGGAGAAAATCATTGAAACCGCCCAGGGAATCTGTAATACCCCTGCCGATTTCACTTCATTTACTGAAAAAGCCATCGCCCTTTGCAGCACGGAATATAAAGTCTTATTAAAACTTCGGGATCTAAAAGAATCAACCGACCAGGAAAAAAACGAATTCATCAAATTAAACTTTAAAACCATCCTGGGGATTCTGGATGCCGTCAAAGCCCCCCCCCTGTTAAAAGCCAACATCAAAAATGATCTGAAAAACTTTGTAAAACACTATGATCAGATCATGGAATCCGTGGTACATATCACATCGGAAGAACAATACCCAATCGTTGAAACCCATTTAGAATCCGCCCGAAGGGAAATTTCCAGGAGCCCGGTGCGCAAGGGATCCATCCAGCTCAACGAATTTCTTGAAACAGAGCTGAGCAAAGAGCCCCAGGTGGGGTTTATAATCGGGGTGGGCGCCAATGACGTCACCGGCATGCTGTTGCCCATTGCCACAAGTCTCACAGGTCGTGTGGACGGATCTTCCATCATTGTCACAGGGGCTGTTTCCACCTCGGCCCCCAATGCGGCCCAGCTGGACATGGCCGTAAAGATGACCAAACAATCGGCCCAGGAAGCCTTGACCATGGTCAAAAATTATATCCAGGAATTGTCCCCGGACATCAGTATCCCCTGGCTGTTCGGGGACTTGCTGCAGCACTACACCATCCACCATCAGCTCCTATCCGCCTCCTATAATGTGGGGGGGCCCTCGGCCGGATTTGCCCTGGCCCTGAACACCATGTCAGCCCTCTTGAGAATCCCCTTGTGCATTGATTTTGGCATCACCGGCGCCCCCTGGACCAAGGGGGTGAGAAAAGACGAGGTGGGCGGGTCCGTCATCATCGGGGGCCATCGGAAAAAAACAGAAAAAGTGTTGCTCTACCTGAGGCGCATGTATATGCCCCTTCAAAACTATAAGGACCTGGAACCGGAGTTTTTAATCGGGTATTGGCAGCGGGAAAAGGATATTATTGCCGTGACCCATTTTGCAGACCTTATGCCCGAGGTGCTGTTCCTGGATGATGCCCACAACACCTTACGCGAAGAACTTATTGAAAAACGAATCGCCTATAAAATCGAAAAATACTATGCCACCCAGACAACCCCCTCCCTGAAAGAAGAAATCATCCAGACAAAAAAACGTATGAGAAAACGGGCCGAACAAGAAATCCTCCGCCGGGTCAATGCCATCCACCTGTATCTTTTAGACCCTGACCGGGAAAAATATATTTCCCATGAACAGATTTTCCAAACCTATATGAAAGATTAGGGAGACACCAAAGAACTTAGCGGGTCTTTGAACCTCATTTTTAAAGGGAGCCGTTCAAATGGACGACTCCCTTTTATGACATCACAACGGATTATTCAACAGGGTAACCGGCCTTCTCCCATGCCGCCCAGCCGCCATCCATGTTCTTTGTGTTTTTATACCCCATCTTGCAAAGGGTACAGGTGGCCAGACAGCCTCTTGAACCTTTCTTGCAGTACATGACAATTTCAGTAGCTTTGTCCGGTATCTTTTTATCAATCTTGAATTCCAAAAGTCCCCTTGGAATATTCATTGCCCCTGGAACATGCCCCATCTTAAATTCTTTGCTGGTACGGCAGTCTAAAAATAGGTATCCGCCTCCATCAAGTAAGGCCTTGGCCTCGGACACAGATACCTCACAAATATCCTTTTTAGCATCGCTCACCAAATCCGTGACTGTCATGTCCTTGGCAATGGCGATCTGTGCCGTGAGAAACAACATTGAAATGAGTACCAAGACAACCAGATTACGTTTTTTCATAAAACTTCCTCCTTTTAGCGTTAACGTTATTGTCCTTTAGTCAGTCCTCCTTTTTTCGGGTATCCTGTCCATGGGCACAATAACGGTTTTATTTGCATTTAACTCTTTTTCATCAACATCACTGGAAATCAGAAACAATTTTGTATTTCCGTGACAGGCATTGCATGTCTGGTTCTGGGGCGTCTTCCGCCTGATATTATGCGGGGTCGTCATTTTCCAGGTGGGAAGTCTGTCAAAATTTTTCAATCCATTTTCAACATAAAATTTAAATGAGGACTGAGTTACGGGGACATGACGCACCGTAACAAATGTTTCAGGCCTTTTTTTGGATTTCAGGGGGTTCAGGCCAATCTTAAACTGCATTTCGGATTTTTGGGTCTTATAATATTTAAGGCCTTTTTCATCTTTTCCAACATGACACGAATAGCAATTTTTATAGGACTGGGAATGGCAGACATTACAACTCACCTGATCCTTGTGAATCCAGTGATTCTTCGTATTTTCAGATGCTGCATCATAGACCTTTTCATGGCAGTCCAAACACTTGGGACCATTTTCCACTTCATAGCGGTTGGCATAATCCTTCCCGTCGCCATGCATTTCATCAGCCGTGTGACATTTACTGCATTTAAAATATTTCTCTTTATGAATGTCTGGTTTATACCCCTTATTTTTACCCAGATACTCTTTGCCGATCCGGCTCCCGTGACAAGCCGTACAAACCTGCTGCATCGGGGGTCTTTTCTGGAACAGGTGGCCTTCCATCAATCCCCCTTCTACCGATTCCGGACGGCTGATATGACATTGTCCGCAACTGGAGTGGCACGAATTGCAATGGGTCTCTCTGGCGGCATCAACCTTTGCATGCACAAATGGATCCGAATCCGCTCTTTTGTCTATCATCTTTTTCTCAGGTGAAAGACTTACGTGCAGGCTGGTTTTATAATGTTCTGCAATATCTTCATGGCATGCCCCGCAGGCATTGGAAGGATCAGGGTAAGACGGGTCTTTGATGACGCCTATATGGGCCTTTTGCCAATCCTCTTCGTCTGGATCGCCCCCGTGACATTCCTCACACCCGAGTTCACCATGGTTTTCATCTTCAGCAATTTCACTGTCAACAAAAAGTTTTTCATGAGGAGCCAACGGCTCGACTGCTCCGCCTCACCCCTCCCCTTGGGTTTTAGCTGAACCTCCCGGTTTTCCTACATTTGATTTCGCAATGGTTCTTGTAATTTTTATCAACTTTTGAGCATTGGTATGGCAGGTAAAACAATGATTTTCTCTTTGTGAGGATTGAGCTGGGCTGCTATAAAATAAAACAAAAAAAACAGCAAAGACCAATCCCAAACAAATTTCGAATTTAATCGCCTTCATGGTCTTCTCCTAAAATTTCATGCGTCAATTCTTTTTGCACCAACAATTACACTTAAAAAATCAGTTTGATAGTTATCACCTCCTTTTTAAGCTAAACCCATGTATCTTTTTAGCTATAGGTTACTATAGCAATAGATATGCCAGAACATTATCCAATCGTTTATTCAGATGTAACCTGCTGAATAAACAAAAAATAACTATAGATTGAAATACTATTTATGCTTTGGTAAAATGAATGGCGACATAGAATATGGGAACAATTTGAACCCAATCACAACGGTTGAAAGGAACAATATATCCCTTTATGAGGTCGGCCTGGGCAGGGCCTCCATAGTTGTAAAATTTGCCTAACCCGTATAGATGATTTGACATCAATTCAATATTATTGTTAAATGATTTCAAATGTTTTTCTTTAAATTAAAGAATAGATAAATGAAACTGCCTAAAAAACAAATTCTAAAGCATTGTCAGACCATTCTGGACAGCATTGCAGATGCGGTGTTTACGGTTGATCTGGATTTACGCATTACCTCCTTTAACAAGGGATCGGAAAAGGTCACAGGAATCCCGAGGGAAGAGGCCATTGGAAAACCCTGCTTTGAAATTTTAAAAACCAGTATGTGTAAAAAAAACTGCCTCATCAAACAGACCATCAAAGAACAAAAACCGATTGTAAACATGCCTGTCTATATTCTTCGTCCTGACAAAAAGCGCATTCCCATCAGTGTAACAACGGCTCTGTTGAAAGATCCAAAGGGTAAAATCATTGGCGGGGTGGAGACGTTCAGGGATCTGACCATCGTGGATAAACTCAGGAAAGCACTTCGCAAACAACACTCTTTTGATGATATTGTAAGCAAAAGCGGCAAGATGCTCCACCTTTTTTCGATTCTTCCGCAGATAGCCGAAAGCAACAGCACAGTGTTGATCACAGGAGCAAGCGGAACCGGAAAAGAACTTTTTGCCAGGGCA
This sequence comes from Desulfoconvexum algidum, assembly GCF_055382125.1. Taxonomy (NCBI): domain Bacteria; kingdom Pseudomonadati; phylum Thermodesulfobacteriota; class Desulfobacteria; order Desulfobacterales; family Desulfobacteraceae; genus Desulfoconvexum; species Desulfoconvexum algidum. Next base: position 6,253,453 of record NZ_AP042394.1, read on the forward strand.
ATTCATAATAACAGCCAGAAAAAGAAAGGGCCTTTTATCGCAATCAATTGCGGTGCATTACCCGACACCCTTTGTGAAGCTGAACTTTTCGGATACAAGGCAGGCGCATTCACTGATGCGAAAAAAGACAAGCCCGGGCGATTCGCCCTGGCCCAAAACGGAACGATTTTCCTGGATGAAATCGGAGATATCTCAAAGGCCGTGCAGGTCCGCCTTCTCCGTGTTCTGGAGAATAAGGTCTATGAGCCGTTAGGATCTACCAAAACAATCACAACAAACGCCAGGGTGATTGCTGCAACCCATCAAAACCTTGAAAAGCTGGTCGAGAAAGGCGAATTCCGAGAGGACTTGTACTTTCGTGTTAATATCATAAAATTGTCCCTTCCACCTCTTTTGGACAGAAAAGAAGATATCCCTGTTCTGGTGGATCATTTTATAGACCAGTTTAACCATTTAACCAACAGAGAGATAGTCGCCCTGTCCCAGAATGCTTTGGCCGCGATCATGCTCCATGACTGGCCGGGAAATGTACGCGAGCTTGAAAATGCCATAGAACATGCCTTCGTCCTCTGCCGGGGTGATATGATCCGCCTTCACAACCTGCCGGACAGGATGGTTCCCAAAAGTGACTCCCTGCTTATCTCAACAGGGCGGACCCTCAAAGAAATTGAAAAACATGCGATTGAGCAGGCGCTTGAAAAAAACGAATGGAAAAAAATGGCAACCGCCCGGGAACTTGGCATTGACAAGAACACCCTGCGCCGTAAAATCAACCGGCTTGGAATATCCTAGACTGAACCCAAAGGCGTACCCTCACAATGGCAGGGCCAGAAAAGTTCCCCCATTCTTTCGCGTAAGCTCCCGCATCAAAATGCCAAAACGGCTGGTGGTGTGCTCTGAGAGAAAACCAACCCCGTGAATCTTTGCCAGGGGTTGCCCGGTTTGCCGATCCTCGTTCATTTTTGTGATGCCGGCAATCACCGGATCATAGGAGGAACCGGAATAATCATCTCCAAAAACATAGATCGCCATTGACTGACCCGGTTTTGCATAACGTTTCAATGCCGTTTCTATCCCTTCCACGGGGCTTGAATTAGAGGCATCGGCCCAACTGCCGAACACCCGCATCACACTTTTCCGTCGCTGCGGTGTGTCGGGAATCCAACGGCCGCTATATCCTGAAATAAGCGATTTTCCCATGTCGTTTAAAATCTGAAACCCCGTAACTTTGGGATGGATACTCAAGGCATTGAGGATTTCTCGTGAAACACGACCCCAGTTAGATTGCATACTGCCGGAGGTATCAACAATAAAAATGACATAATCACTGTCCACGGGGATGCCGCCCACCTCCTCATCCCGAAGGGTGTTGGCGGTTGAGGGTGAAATAGAGACCCTGTCCAGGGTGGATTGCACCAGGGAGAGCCCCTGCAGATCACCCGCCAGTTCATTTTCCTCTCGTTCTCGGATGGAAAGATTTTTTGAAAGGGTCTGGGCGGCACTTTCCAATTGATTGCTCGCTGCAAACTGGGTATCGTTATTTTTCTTTTGCTGATCGATTTTTCGGGCCAGGGTATCGATGCTGTTTTCCAGGGTCATCACCTGCCCCAAAAGTTTCTCCACCTCCATACCACTTGACAGAGAGGTGTTTTCAACGGTGTTGGAGATGAGTACCAACAGCACCACCGCTCCAAACCCGCAGGAGATGATATCCAAAAAAGAAAGGTTGAATATATGAAACTCCTTTCGCTTGATTCTCATGGCCAGTTCACCGCAGGGCTTATGACCAGGCCTCCCGATCGAGCGGCCCACCCCCAATATTCATTTACCGCATCGGGATCCCCTTCAATGGGCAATAAAATCACATTGACTTTTACAGTGCCGAGACCAGACTCCTTAAGGGTCTGGCGAAACAGCTTTACCCGGCATTCTCCTGAAATTGTGGAGGATTTTCCCAGAAGAGAGCTACAACCGGAGAAAGGATTAAGGTTTGCGTAGCGGGATTCACCCACCGTGGGCAGCCCGTCGGTAATCACATAGAGATCTGTGACCCCTTGCCCGGAAATGGCCTGCAGCCCTTTTTGCAAATTGGTGGCGCCCTGGGGGATAATCACATCCAGCTCTTTATAGACAGCCCCAAGGGCTGCGGTGTCAAGTTTCATCCAATTGGCCTTGCCAATAAATTTTACAGAAGAATTGTAAGTGATAACTGCTACCTGACTGGTTTTAGGGACACGGGCAAGGATCCAGTGCAAAATTTTTTTGGTTCGAAGCCATTTAGGGCCCTGTTGCTTGTCGGCAGCGGAGCCGTTTTTTCTTTTGATAATATCGATAAGCTTCTCATCTGTCATGGAAGCGCTGGTGTCCATAAGAATCGCAATACGAGGCCCTTGAACTTTCAGGCCCATGAGATAATTTTCTTCTCCCCCCATATCCTCTTCCACAAGATCTTCTCGATGGGCAACAGGTCTTTTGGAAATATCATTTTTCAAAGCCGCCACCTGGGCTTTTTGTTGGGCAAGGCTCATTTTTTTTTCCAGGAGAGACTGCTCAAGCTGTGCAAGACGGGCTTGAAGCTTCGCCGTTGTATCTGCCCGGGAGTGTGCGATAACCTGCAGTTGTGCGAGGGTCTGGCCAAGTTCCTCCTGGGTAAGTTCCAGCTGCTGCACCTCTTTTGCCAGGATCTCAGTTTCACTGGTTGACCTGACAACATCATGCTTTACCAGCATAAACACCAGCACCACCGCCCCAAGGCCGCAGGACATGATGTCAAGAAATGCAAGGTTGAACCCTTCTGAGTTGCGGTGCCGTCTCATACCGTCACCCCATTATTTGATCCGGGCAATAAGATACTGATCACAATAGGCCTGAATATCCACGAGCTGACCATCCTGAAGGCGCTGGAGCTGATGAAAAATAAACATCAGAAAAAGACTGATCAGCAGGGCCACAAGCGTTGAGTTAAAGGCAACTCCCAGGCTGTTGGTCATGCCGGAAATATCCCCGGCAAGGGCTTTGTCTGCAAGGGAAAGCGCTTGACCGATCCCCCGAACAGTCCCAATGAAACCAATGGAGGGAATGGCCCAGATAAGATAACGGATCATTGAATTTTCGGCATCCTGGCGAAGGGCAAGCGCCTCAACACGGCTTTCAATGGCGTCGGACAGATTTTGTACATTCCCTGTCCCGGCATACCGCCACAAAGCTGCCCGCAGGGTCTGAACAAGGGGTGCCAAATTGCGGTCCGCTGAAAGCGCTGTGTCAAGTTTTTTAATAATCGCTTCGGGCACAATCTTTTTGTCCCCTGTTTTGTCCCCTGTTTCGTCGGCTGTTTCGTCAAATGTTTCTCCAATCAGATCAACGGTAAAAAGGTAATTATTTCGCAATATCGCCAGACATTTACTCAAAATGAGAAAACTGCCCCATAGCATCAGAATAAAACAGATTTCCTGTTCATAATCCTTGAGGACAATCACCAGATCCCGGGGAGCGGATTGGCCTGCAAGCCTTGCCGCCTCCAGCAGAATATCGGCCTGTGGACGAACATAGCCGATGTAAACAAGGTGGACCAGGAGAATGGAAAGGATCAGGGCAATAAAATTTTTCACTATTTCCGACATATCAAATATCCACGGGAAAAGAGGTTGGAGAATTCAGGCTGATGGTTGGCAGCACCCCATAGACGGTTGCAACGGTGACAAGGAGAACAACCAGTACCAAAAGAAACACCACAGGTCTTGTATGGATCATCCTGCTCACTTTATTCATTTTTTCCTCCATATAAATAACGTCCGATTCGAAAGCCCAGATCATCGCGGCCGGCGGTAAGTCCCTCCCGGAATGCCGGCCGCAGCGTGGTAATGGTACCCGAGCGCCAATTAGCACCCTTCACCACATGGGCAACGCCTTGCTGTTCCCCCAAAGGGTTGTCCGCTATGTTCTCCCCCTTTGGCGGCAGGATGGAATAGACGTCGTGAACCCATTCACTGACATTGCCTGCCATATCATAAAGACCCGAGGGTTCTCGGTCAAAACTGCCCACAGGGGCAGCACCTGAATACCCATCCTTGTAATTAGGAACAAAAAATCTCACCTGGCCCTTGGCGCTTTCGTCTGCCACATTGGCCGTTTTAGACGGTATGACCCTGACATCGCCCCAGGTAAAAAGGGTAACTTCTGTCTTGCCAGCCTTGCGGGCCAGCCACTCCCACTCCCCTTCGCTGAGCAGCCGATAGCCTTCGGCACTAGGATCAAATCCTGTCACCGTCCCCTTTCCATTTCTGTAGAAGGGGCGAATTTTTTCCTTTGCACTCAGCCAGTTACAAAAGGCTGCCGCCGCTTGCCAGCTGACCGAAGTAACCGGCATATTGGCAGGGCCCGACGTTTTTTTCGGATCAAATGCTGCAAACTGACCATTGGTGATTTCAAAAACACTTGCATAAAAAGTCTCGGTCAGACGGATTTTTTTCTCAAACTCATTGGCCCGCTGACCTTTTTGGGATCGGGGTGCCCCCATGGTAAGGTGGTCTGAAACAACAAACAATTTGAGTTTGATCCCTGCACTATTGGTAAATTCCCGAGGCGCTTGCCTTAACCTGGCCTGGTATTCGGTGAAAAGGGATACCGATAACCTTTGAACCCTGCCCCCTTTGGGCACAACCCTTTTAACAACAGAACGATACCCGTCTTTTTTAAGGGTAATTTCATGGGCCACAGCTGTTAGGTCCGTGCTGACAGGACTTGTTCCAAAATCTTTGTTGTCAATGAAGACAGTTGCCGAAGGATATGAAACGATCTCAACCCTTCCCATTTCAGGTTTCAGTTGGAAAAAAATCTGCTTTTCCTGGCCAGGGGCCAGCATGATGGTCCGGGTCTCAGGATAAAACCCCGGCTTCATATAGGTCAGACCATGTTTCAGGGTTGCATCCAGAACAAGGGGTTCTGATCTCTGGACGCCATTCACCAGTAGGGTCCCGCCCTTGGGCACAAGACTGAGCCTTACCCGCCCTTTTTTAAGTTCAAGCTGATAATTGCGGGTCACCCTGGGGCTACTCCGGGTAATTGACAGTTGTTCAAGGATTTCGACATGGTTTTCCAACACCAGGCGTACCCCATGGTTTCCCCCGGTCCTCGCAATCTGTAAGGGGGTTTGCCCGACCTTTTCATTGTCAAGAAAAACCGTGGCCCCCAAAGGCTTGGACACAATATTCAACAGTCCGCTAACAGCCGATAGGGTCTCATTTAAGGCTGTTTGTTCCCCCCGGATAATTTCAACTTCCACTTGTTTTAACTGGTAAAAGGGATTGTCGATAACAAGCGTGTAACTGCCAGCATCTAGTTCTATATCAAGCCTGTCCGAGGGACCCATAACACGATTGTTGATCCGCCATGATGTTCCAGCCCCAAGGGTGTCAAACCCTGAAAGCGCAACGGCCAGATGCCCGGGTAATTCAGATAATTCCAGGGGGAACACCTTGCCCAGATCTGCAGCATCAATGACGGCACTTTCCGCCTTAAAACCGGGTGAAGAAACCGAAACAACCAGATCTCCGGCAAAGGAATAGACCGTATCTCCCAGGCAAAACCCCAGTCCCCGGTCAACCCCGTACACGGCATTTTCCCGGGCATCCTTGGGGTTAATATCAATACGGGTTCCCCTCAGGACAACAAAGAGCACCGTCATCAGCAGGAAAGCTGAAACAAGAGTCACTCCCGCAATAAAATAGACTCTTTTTTGCCGACGCTTTGCCTGATCCAGGGTTTTATTAAATAAGTTCATCGCAGATTACCCGCACACTAAAGCTGTCCTGATCATAGGGAATAAAGGCCTGGACAAATTTTGATTTAAACCCCTTTCGGGCCCCTTCAAAGGTATAATTTCCGGGTTTAAGCTGTATGTTTTTTTGAAAAACAATCCCCACCTTTCCAACACTGCGAACCAATACATAGGTTTTGTTATCAGAAATGACGGTGACGAGAATGGACCGGTTGACCCGGGTCATCAGCTCACTTAATTGGCGGGCCTGTGTTTTTATGGCAAAACTGTAACTTGACGCTGTTTCAGCTTGGACCAGCGTCAAGTTTGCTCGTTTGCGAACATCAGGATTGGATAACCGGTAGGGGTTCTTTAAATAACGGTCCAGACTTGCCAAAAGTTCAATAAAATGCTCGGCCCGCTGCAGCCCCTCGGCCACTGTTTTATTTTCCGGTGCATCATTTGCGGCCCTGGCAAAGTACATTCTGGCCTTCTGCCAATCATCTTGTCGGATTGCCTGTTCCGCCTGGTTCACAGCCTGTTCGACACGAACCGATTTTTCCAAGTCCAGCAATTGAGCCATGAGCATTGAAAGCTCCGGCCGTTGGGGGTCAATTTTTTTGGCCTCCTGGTAATGGGTTCTGGCCTCGTTTGCCTGGCGCTTGTCAATACCGGCAAAGCCCGAAGAGATGTGCCGGTCAAAATTTCGAGATCGAATGAGCCCGGCCAGCACCTCCAACCGATTCTCAGCCGCTTCGCGTTCCGGGGCAACCCCTAAAAGCTGGCGTAAAAAATCATATTCTTTTTCAAGATTATTTTCGGCCCGGGCAGCCCTTGCCCCATTTAAGAGCACAAGGGTCTGGGGAAGTTTTTCAATTTTCCGGGCTATCTCCAATGCCCCAGGGGATTGGTGGACTGACAAGGCCTTTTCAATATGACGCTTTGCCCCTTCATAGTTTTCTTCTGCCAGCAGCAAGGCTGCCTTCTCCAGATTTTCTTTAAAAATTTGATCTGCCTGGTTGACCATCTCCAGGGTTAAGTTTTCAAGCAGCAGGAGATGGTCCATGGCGATCCCATACTCTCCATTGGCAAAGGTTGACATCAATTCATTTTTAAGCGCGGTTATCTCAACAAGGCCCTCTGGATTCCAGGCGTGGAGGTTGGCCCCCTCCAGACGGGGTTCCAACCCGTTTTCATATTCCTTTAATCTTTCAATTAATTCTCCACGAATTTTTTCTATGTCATTTTCAGCCGGCTTCTGTTTTTGCGGATCAACAACCGTAAGATTCTTCGGGGAAAAATCAAAGAAAGAAAGACCTGCCACCAATAAAGCACAGAGACAAATGGTGACAAGCAAACCGATCCCTATTTTCATTCTGCCCTTGGCAGTGCGCAGACGCGCCCGCCTAAGTTTATCTTCAATCACAATATCTCCCGGGGTTATAGCTGCACATCCGGTGTCTGTTCTTCCGCATAGATTTTTTGCAGAAATTCCCGCCACTGGGCAAATTGTTCCCTTGCATCACCGGTCAGTTCCACACTTTGTTTTTCAAAGGCAATGACCCGGGGAGACAGTTCCATATCAATGGATTGACCCAGCTCATTAAGGGCGTCCCGATGCACCTTTGCCTCCTCACTGGTCTTAAAACTTTTTGAAAGCAAAGAAGCACCCGCAAGTCCCCCAAGAATCGCCCCTGTAGCACCGGCTGCACTGGCGCCGGTACTATTGGAATTTGATCCCGATACCCCGGCAAGAACCGCCAGGCCAATTAGCAGCACCCCCCCCAGGGCCAGGCCCATACTTTTTTTCTTGGCTTCCCAGGCCGCTTGGGTCTCAAAAAGACTCTGCTCCTGCCACATCAAATAACTTTCATTCATCTGGTCGGAAAAAGAAACATAGTTGTCCTGGAGGCTGTCAATAAACAGCTGATCTCTCACCCGAATCGCCTTTACACGCGCCAACATGGGGTCATCGTCACTGGGCTTGCTCACCAGAGAGAATATATTTCCCCGGGTTTCCATGTACTGCATAAAGGTCTCTTCAGAAAAATTGGTGCCAAATCTTAAGTCTGCAATGTATTGAAGGTCTGAAAGCGCCTGCAAAGAATGATCACCGAGCTCTTCAACAATTTTTGCAGCAGCTTTTTCAAACAAAGGGTCGTAGGGATCTAGGCCCTTATTTCTTTGATCCCTGTGAAAGTCCGGGGAGACTTCATGTTCAAAAGATTTTTCCATCCATCTCTTACCGCTTATATCCACCACCTCTATTTCCATGGCAACCTCTCGCCCATTTGATGCTTCAATTCGGCCAAGAATATACAAATCACCTGTGGCGCTTCCATCGGGTGTTACCCGCACCGCACCAAATTTACCGGTGGCTTCCAAAGCGTCCTTCATCTTAAGGGCAAACCGGTTGGCCTCTGCCCTGCGCAATTCCGGCCAGACCTCTTTGGCCTCCTCCTCGGACATATCTTCCGGCAGACCCGGATCAAAGACAGGAATGATTACTTCGAGCAGGGGGGCGGATGTCACTTGGTTTTTTACCGCTTTTGAATAGGACGAAGAGGGAACAGGCCCCACCGTTGATGTGGTTCGATTATGGGTGGCACATCCTGAAAGAAAAAATGTAAGGATAACAAAGACAGTAATTATTTTTTTAAAAACCATGGTGCCTCTCTGGTTGTTATTGGGTGGGAAGGCCCTTGTATTTTCGGTACTCGTTCCACAACTGCTCGCGTTTGACAGGATCTGTTTCGTTTTGGGCCGCATATCTAATCTGTGCGGCAAGGGCATCATCATTTTGAGCTGTTGGAATATCCTCCGGAAGCTTCCCGTTTGCTTGTTTCATATTTCCACTGGTGTTGTTTCCACCGATGTTGCTATCCACTTCTTTTGGGTTCTGTGAACCCTGCAAACCGCCCTGGGCAGCCGTCTCAATTCCATCTGCAAAAGAATCGTTTTCAGGCGCTTCCGTTCCTGACATTGCTGAACTTGCCGCAGACGCACCCGCCGAGGTGCCGCCTGCCTTGCCACTCGAATCTCCACTCGAATTTTCAGAGGAATCTCCTGAGACCCCCCCGGGGGAATCTCCAACTGCCGTTACCCCATCGCTGGCAGCCCCTTCCGAAGCGGCTGCCGCCTCCTTTGCAGACCGGCACAATTCAAATTTATTAAGTGATTCTAAAAAAGCTTTGTCCATAAGACGCAGCCGCTCTTCATGGGTCAAGCTAGGATCGTCCACATAGTCAACTCTTATATCCGTACAATCGATACTGTCCCCGATATAGTCCTCTGCATGGACCATTAGGATCAAAGAAACAGGCCATTGCCAAACCAAACTGCAGATGGCCATGAAAACAAAAAGGTGGATTTTTTTCAAGCGCAGCCTCCTTATAAAAGCCCGGCCTTTTTCATATCCTTGGTAATGAGTTCCGCCGTCTCTTTCACCAGCTTTTCTTCGGATTTCGGGTTGAAACTCCGGGTAGCCCCTGCCCAGATCATCTTCTCTGTTTTAACGGAGAAAACCGTGATCTCAAGCTTGACAATGGTATTGGTAACCGTATACCCGGGGTCAACCACCCTGTCATAGGAAACGGCATAATAATTATACATACCATGGTTAAAGCCCATGGAGGGTTGATAGGTAACCGTTGGCGGCATATACTTTTCCTCTTTTTTAACCCCCACCAGGGTGGCAAGCATAACCGCATCAGCTCCGGCTTTACCCACGGCGGCCCGGATTTCCTCTTTTTCATCATAGTCCGAAGTATTGGGCATGAGAGAATAACCGGTGATACCCACCCGATTTTCCTTTTCAAGAGCCTTTAAAACAGCATCCTCGTATAGTCGACGATTCAGGTCATTCTCAAAAACGCCGAGAACCAGAACCTTTTCCAGGGGTTTGTCATTAAAGGCCGGTTCCTGCCAGGATTGAACCAATTTTGTTGAGGCACACCCCATCATCGCCAGGATCAAAACACCCAGTATCGCCCCCACACACACGCTTCGTTTATTCACACACATCATTCATCTTCCCCTTACAAAATATTGAATTAGAAATTTTCATAGATTCTATCATTATGCCCGATAAAAAACCAGGATCTGTTTTATTATCTTATCCTTGTATTCTGTCTCAAAGCCACTGGGTTGAAAGGGTTTTCGACCTGTCCCTTCAAAAATCAGGGAATACTTGTGATCATTACAAAACCTGAAATCGGGAATATATTTGCTTTGCATCGTCTTGGTGATTTAACCGGATCTTTATGAGACGGCATATCGATATCCCACACCATGAACTGTTTTGATTAAAACAGGAGTGGCAGGAGCGGATTCTAATTTTTTCCGAAGCTGTGCAATATGCTGGTCAAGGGTTCGGGTGGTGCCAAGATAATCAATTCCCCAGACAGCATTCAACATGTTATCCCGGCTTAAGACCTCTCCTTTGTGGGCATAAAAATATTGGATCAGCTTGAGTTCTCTTTCCGAAAGATCAATGGTTCTGCCGGCGCCTGCCAGTTTAAACGTTTTCGGGTTTACTTCAAATTCACCAAACATGAAGATACCTTGAGGCCTGTCCTTATCGCCGCTCTTTTGTCTCTTTGATCGGCGAAGCACAGCCGCGATCCGTGCCAGGAGTTCATGCACCCCAAACGGTTTTGTAATATAATCATCTGCCCCGAGCTGAAGGCCGACCACCTTGTCGATTTCCTCCCCCTTGGCCGTGAGCATGATGATGGGAACATCTTTATTGCTCGCCCGGATATCCCGGCAGACATCATACCCGCTTTTTTCCGGCATCATGACATCCAAAAGCACCAAGTCAAAAAAACCGGTTTTAAACATGGCCATGGCCTGCCTGCCGTCTTTGGCTTCAATTACCTGATAATCTTCACTTTCAAGCGTATCCACGAGCCCCGTCCTGATGTTGATATCATCTTCTGCCACCAGAATTTTAAGTGTCATGATGTTTTATCCTTGCTGTAAAACAACTGCCATTTCCCGGCATGGGTTCGAACAAGAGGTCACCCTTAAGATCCCTTAGAATCTGTTTTGCGATACTCAATCCCAGTCCGGAACCCGGCTGTTTTGATGTTAAAGAATTATCCACCCTGTGAAATTTTTCAAAAATCTTTTCCTGCTGCGCCTTGGGAATTCCCGGCCCGTCATCACAAATTTTCAAGCGAATAAAGGCATCTTCTTTATCTAAAACAAATTTGATAAACTTTCCATTGCCCGCATATTTTAATGCATTATCCAAAAGATTCAGGACCACCTGCTCCATGGCATCCCGGTCTGTCGTTACCTCGTAATTGCCTTGTTCGACCTGTGTGATAATCTCGACCCCTTCGGCTTTTATCCTGATGCTGTGGGCTTTTATCATTTGGTATAAGAACCGATCCATTTCAAAAGATGTGCAATGGTATGTTTTTTTACCCTGTTCAAGCTTGCCAAAGTCAAGCACATTATTAATCAAGCGTGTCAAACGACCGCTCTCATTGACAATGACCGACAGATAGGTCTGGGTTTTGTTCTCATCTTTTATTCTTTTGGACAATAAAAGCTCCGCATACATCCTAATACTGGTCAGGGGGGTTTTCAGTTCATGGGATACGGACGAGACAAATGAGGTTTTCTGCCTTGCATCTTTCATGTTCTGAAGGGTCATGCGGGTCAAAAGCATTCCACCGGAAACAATGGCGACGATAAAAATACCCAAAAGCATCACAGAGACAAATAAAAAACCCGGGGCTGTCCCAGCCGTGTCATCGACAAAAACAGCTATCCGCCAATGGGGCAGCAAATCTGAAACGGTACTCACTGCTGCCGGTTTGTCTTCAGGGCTTTTTACCAAACTTCCGGACTGATGCATGAACTTGCCGTTTCCATCCATCAACACCAGGGCAGCCCCTTTTTCAGATAATATTGGGAAATCAACCACCAGTCTTGACAGCAGGGTCATCAATTCCAGTTCAATTCCGTATATGGGACCCTCTTCATATTTTTGCACCCACCCCAAAATACAGAGCCGGTTCTCACTGAACCAGGGAATCCATCCTGACCTTTGGGCTGATTTTTGTTCTGTTTTTTCAAAAAAAACATCTGCTTGTTCATTGGCCGGTGCTTTTTGTGCAACCCGTGACAGAGCAACCAGCTTTTGCCGGGATGATTCTGTCTTTTTTTGAGGGGAAACAGCATATTTTTCTGGTCCGAAATCAGATGTTGCCACCCCTTTTGCGCCTGTGTCCTCCCGGGATACGCCCCCATTAAAATCAAAATTAATTCTCCCTGAAAACAACGCATCATACCGGGCAATAAAGTGTCTTTCCTCAAGCGTGGATGCCATCCCTCCAGCCGGATATTCAAGGCCCTGACTCTTTTTATAGATAAAAACATTTCGCACCAGAGGATTTATTTTTTCCCATTCAACCAGATTCTTTTCAAGCTGGGTTTGATCCAGCGCCAGTAAAGATTGTTCCAGATTTTCCTGAACCGCCTCTACTGTCAGATGAATGGTTTCACAGATCGTATTTGCCCTTTCCGACAAGGTTCGGATGGCCGACTGGCTGATCCGCTCCTGCTCGTGGGACAGGAGCCGGAAGGCAACCACTGCCATAATAAGGGTGGGCACTAAAAAAAGTGCCCAGAAGAGGATGATGGATCGTTTACTTGTCATGTCCTAAGCCATACCCGTTTTTCTCTTATTGTGAAAGCTGTTGGTTTTTCTTTTGAAAAGAGTCGGTTCTCAATAATTTCCGGCTCTTCTTGGTCATGCCCTGGTCTTCAATTTTTTCAGCCTGGACTTCCAGCTCAGACGCTTGTTCCAGCAACTGCCTGTCATTGTAAAGAGAACCGACCTGTTTCAACCTGAAAGCAGACTGTTTAAGTTCTTTTACAGCTGCGTCTTTCTTTCCCTTGTCAGACAGCTCAATGGCTTTTTCCTGGGCCAGGGCATTGAGGTTTAACTGATACTCCCTGACCACGCTAATGTTGGTGGATTTGGCAACTTTTTCCGGATCACTGCTAAACCTGGCATATGAGGTGCCAACTGATTTTTCCAGTTTTTGGCTGAACGGGTTCTCATAACTTACCTCAGCCCGGGCAATCTTCATTCTTGATCCAGGGCTTGATTTTGGAAGGTTGACTTCAACCAGGGCATATTTTTCCTGATCCCCGTAAAGCTGATTCATGGAAAGTTCAATCTTGTTTCCCCGGATCCTGCCTTCCCTGCCGATAATATTTACAGCCCTTACACCGTCCGGCAGCGTGATCATAACCGTTACCTTTTTCGCCACCACATTTAATACATCCCCCAGTTCTGCTGCAAAAATCCGGGACAGGTCAACGCCTGACTCAACAAAATAGGTGTTCCCGTCACTTTTCTGGGCAAGTCTGGCCATAAGATCCTCATTATAGTCAGTGCCCACCCCCACGGTTGTGACGGATATGTTTTCTTTGATCAAGGCCGCCCCAAGCCGCCCTAAGTCTTCCGGCATCCTGGGTCCAACATTGGCAAGACCGTCAGACAAAAGAACAATGCGATGAATATAATCATTTTCAATATTTTTCCTGATCTCGGATGCCCCCTGGCTGACGCCGCCGAAAAGCGCCGTATTGCCGCCGGCACGGATCTGTTGAAGGGTCCGGACGATTGCCTGGATATCCCTGGCATTCTGGGCCGGGACAATTGTGCTAACATTGGTATCATAGACCACCACGGAAAAAACATCCTGAATCCCAAGCCGTTTCAGGGCTTCAATAGCGGCCGCCTTTGCCTGTTCAATCTTGATGCCGTTCATGGAGCCAGACTGATCCAGAACCAGGGCAATATTCACAGGGGGCCTTGTGATGTGGGAAGGCGCCGGCGGTGCATCCAGGGTAATTTTAAGCACCACATTCTGCGAATCGCCTGCCGGAAGGACTGCCCTGTCCATTTCCACCCTGCAGGTCACTTTGAAGGGTTCAACACCTGCCCATACAACCCCGGTTATTAGGGTAACAAAAACCACTGCTATAAAATACAAACCGATTCTTTTATAAAACCCCATAAAATGTGCCATGATCCTTCTCCTCTGTTTAGTGAATTAATCAATTTCCTGTAAAACTGCAATATAAAGATCTGTTTTACATCTGCATCAACTATACAGGCTTAATTTTTTGGAGTTGTCACACAGGCGTAAAGAAGTTGTAAAAAACTTGTAAAAAAACGAATTCCTGACCTTCGCATTTAGGATGTATTATTACCAATTTCATTTAAAACGTCTATGGATCACCCAGGCAGGATTCGGCCAAACATTTTAAAAAATCCTGTATATTCTATAGATTATGCCACTATGAAAAAAATATGTATTTGAAAGATATTTCAAATTGTTCTAATAATACCAAAGTTTAAACATGCGAATGTCCTTGCACATTGATAGGAACGGATTAAACGGTAAAAAATCATATGGATTTTGACTACGCCACATTGAAGGCATTGAGAAAGAACCACCCAGCCTGGAAACTTCTGGCGGCGGATCATAGTCCCTTCATCGCCGCTTTTATCCAAGCGAGCTTTATTCAGCCCAACCGGCGGCATATGAGCCGGGCTGATCTTGCCTCGGCATTGGAGGATTACCTGTTTGTTCTTCGAGAAACAGAAGGTGAAGATGCATTTCCCCGGCAGGCAGAAGCCTATCTGGATGACTGGGCTGGAGAAGAAAAGGGATGGCTTCGAAAATTTTATCCCCCGGGATCGGACGAGGTGTATTACGATCTCATGCCTTCTGTGGAAAAGGCCGTAAACTGGCTTGAAAGTCTGGTTCAAAGGCCATTCATCGGCACTGAATCAAGGTTGATGACCATTTTTGAGCTGCTGCGCCAGATGGTCTCGGGCACAGAGATTGATGCCGCCGTAAGAATACAGGCACTTGAACAACAGAAAGAAGATATTGAAACCGAACTTACACGTGTCCGGGAGGGACGTCTGAGTGTCCTGGATGACACTGCCATCAAAGACCGTTTTTTACAAATCAACAAAACAGCACGGGAACTGCTGAGCGATTTCCGTGAGGTGGAATACAATTTCAGGGACCTGGATCAAAAGGTCCGGGAGCAGATTGCCCTTTGGGAAGGCAGCAAAGGTGAACTCCTTGAGGATTTTTTCGGTGAGCGGGACATGATTTCGGATTCTGATCAAGGAAAAAGTTTCAATGCTTTCTGGGATCTTTTAATGTCCCCGGCCAGACAGGAAGAACTGTCCGATCTACTGTACAAAGTGTTTGAGCTGGGGGCGGTCAAAGCCCTGTCTCCGGACATGCGCCTCAAACGGATTCATTACGACTGGCTGGAAGCGGGGGAACATACCCAGCGCACTGTGGCCAAACTGTCCGGACAGTTGCGGCGTTACCTGGACGACCAGGCATTTCTTGAGAACAAACGGATCATGCAGGTGATTCAAAGTATTGAAAGCCGTTCTGTCCAGGTTAAAGAGAACATGCCGAAGGCTAATTTCATGGCCATTGATGAATCCGCCCCGGGGATTTTCCTGCCCATGGAACGGCCGCTTTATAAAATACCGATTAAACCTGTCATCAAAGAAACCGTATTTTTAGGAGACGGGTCCAATATCCCATCGGACATGCTTTATGGGGCCGTTTTTGTCGACCGGATCAAATTAAAAACAATTATCCGGAATGCCCTTCAGACAAAGGATCATGTGACGCTTGCCCAGATTCTCAAAGACCATCCCCTGGAAAAAGGGTTGGCCGAGTTGGTTACCTACCTGAGCCTGGCCGGAGATGATGACAAGGCCCAGTTTGATGACGCACAACAGCACACGACATCCTGGACCGATGACGACGGAATAACCCGCCAGGCAAAATTTTCAGCAATAATTTTCAGCAGGTGAATAATGGATACAACAGACCATCACACAGACTCCCTATCAAAGCCTTTGATCTCACTGATGAAAGGGGTGGTATTCCGGGAAAAGGATGAACGACTATGGCAACAGCTTGAAAACCAGCAGATTCCCGTGCAAGATTATGTGAAGGTCCTGGGACTTGAGCTGGTGCTTGACCCTGCCGAAGGGTATGCCTGGCTGAAAACCTGCGAACCGGATGAAGGCGAAGACCCTTTGCCCCGGCTGGTGGGGCGCAGACAATTGTCCTATCCCGTAAGCCTGATCATTGCCCTTTTGAGAAAAAAACTGGCTGAAAGTGATTCATCAGGAAGTGATACCCGACTGATTTTATCTATTGAAGATATCGCAGATATGGTCAAGGTGTTTTTCCCGTCCCATGGCAATGAAGCCCTTCTGCTGGACCGAATACAGACCCACCTGAATAAAATTGCGGATCTGGGATTTATCCGCCGCCTGAAAGGTCAAACGAACAAGATTGAAGTGGTCCGTATTCTAAAAGCCTTTGTGGATGCCCAGTGGCTCCGTGAATTTGATGACCGGCTCAGGGAATACCATGAAAAAATGGTAACCGACTCAGACAATCCAGAAGAGGACAGCTGATGGAAGAACCACTCCTTGATTTCTCACCAGACGATGCCCTGGCCGGGTTTCGTCTCCACACCCTGGAGGTATACAACTGGGGGACCTTCCATAAACAAGTATGGCGACTGGATCTCCAGAGCCGGAACGGTCTGCTGACCGGAGATATCGGTTCGGGAAAGTCCACCCTTGTGGATGCGGTGACAACCCTGCTGGTCCCGGCTCATCGGGTGTCCTATAACAAAGCGGCCGGGGCTGACACACGGGAACGCAACCTGCGATCCTATGTGCAAGGATATTACAAGTCCGAGAGAAGTGATATCGGCCATGCCTCCAAATCCGTTGCCCTGAGAGACCACAATAGTTTCTCAGTGATCCTTGGGGTATTTAAGAACAAAGGGTTTGTCCAGGATGTGACCCTGGCCCAGGTTTTCTGGACTAGGGAAATTCAGGGCCAGCCCGAACGGTTTTACCTGACTGCGGACAGGGTTCTGTCCATCACAGATCATTTCAGTGATTTCGGTCCGGATATCAGTCGGCTCAAAAAACGACTGAAGAAACTGTCCAAAGTCGAGATCTTTGAAACCTTCCCCAAATACGGGGCTGCCTTCAGAAGACGGTTCGGCATTGAAAATGAACAGGCCATGGCCCTGTTCCACCAGACCGTTTCCATGAAATCCGTGGGCAATCTCACAGATTTTGTCAGAGAACACATGCTCGAAGCCTTTGATGTGGCCCCCCGCATAGAAGCGCTCATTCACCATTTTGACGACCTGAACCGGGCCCATGATGCCGTTCTCAAGGCCAAAAATCAGATCAACCGGCTGACCCCCCTGGTCGGGGATTGCAAAAAACAGGCACTGTTAACAGCAGAAAAAGAAGAGCTGAGGGAATGCCGAAATGCCCTGACCCCCTTTTTCTCCTTTCTTAAAAGAAGCTTGCTCAAAAAACGGATGAACCTCCTGGCAGGCGAGCGGGAACGGTTAGACCGAAAAATCAATACCCTGGATATCAAAGGCCGGGAACTCATGGGGGAACGGGATGAATTAAAACAGGCCATTGCAGAAAACGGCGGGGACCGTCTTGAGCGTATCCGGGCGGATATAAACCGGAATTGTCGCGAAAGGGACAAACGCCGGAACCAGGCAGAACGATATGCCGACCTGGCCCAGAATTTATCCTTAGGGATCGTGAATACACAGGATGATTTTGATCACAATGCCGGTCAGATACACGCTCAGCAGAATATTTTAAGCAAGCGAGAGGCGGACATACAGAACAGGCGCACCGACACCGAGGTTGAATTCAGAAAGCTCAAATCCGTGTATGATGAGCTCGAACTCGAATTGACCTCCCTGTCCGGGCGAAAAAGCAATATCCATGCCCGCCAGATCCGTATTCGCAAGGATCTGTGTGCCCATCTTGACCTGGATGAACGAGAGCTGCCGTTTGCCGGAGAACTGATACAGGTAAAAAAAGAGGAAGAGGACTGGGAAGGCCCGGCTGAGCGCTTGCTTCACAATTTCGGTCTCTCTTTGCTGGTATATGAAAACAATTACAAGCAGGTTGCCCGCTGGGTGGATGCCACCCACCTGAGAGGCCGGCTGGTCTATTATCTGGTGCGGCTTACCAACAAACCAATAGAGATTGATCTTCACCCCACATCCCTGGCAAAAAAGCTGTCAATAAAACCGAAATCCCCCTTTTATTCCTGGATTGAAAGAGAGCTGGCAACCCGATTTGATTATGCCTGCTGTACAGATATCCGTCAGTTTCAAAGGGAACCCATGGCTGTGACAACATCCGGGCAGACAAAATCCAGCGGCAAACGCCATGAAAAAGATGACCGCAGGGATATACGAGACAGGTCCCATTATATTCTGGGCTGGACCAATGAAGCCAAAATCAAAGCCCTCACGTTACAATGCCAGGACCTTGAAAAAAAGATGCAGGCTTTTGCGGCAACGCTTTCAAGCCTGGAAACAGATAAAAAAACCGTCCAGGAAAAAATCACCAACCTGATCCGCCTGGGTGAATTCAGAGACTTTTGTGATCTGGACTGGAAAAAAGTCACCCGGGATATCACCCGCCTGGAAGCAGAAAAAAATCAACTGGAGGCAGATTCCGATGTACTCAAGGCACTGGGACATCAGCTTGAAACCCTTGAAAAGAAAATTGATACCACGGAACAGGACCTGAAAAAAGTCCGGGACACCCGGTCTAAAAATGAAGAAAGACAAAACCACACCCGCCTGGAAATACAAAACTGTGAAGCGGACCTGCAAGCCCGGGGAGATGAGGCCAAGCGACTTGAATCTCTTTTTGAAAAACTGGAATCCATGCGGCAAAAAGAACTCACCCAGCATACCCTGACCATTGAATCCTGCAAGGGGCGGGAAGAAGAGCTGCGTAAAATCATCCAGGACCGCATGGACAGCCTGGGCAAACGGATCAGCACCCTGGAAGAACGGATTGTAAAAACCATGCACGGATTTCGCCGGGATTTTCCACTGGAAACCCGTGAGGTGGATGATTCCGTCTCTTCCGGGCCGGAATACAAGTCCATGCTTGAAACGCTTCAGACCGACAATCTGCCCCGGTTTGAAACCCGTTTCAAACAATTGCTCAATGAAAACACCATCCGTGAGGTTGCCAACTTCCAATCCCAATTCCTCCGGGAGCGGGAAACCATCCGGGAACGCATCGAACGAATCAACCAGTCCCTGTCTGATATTGAATACAACCCCGGGCGCTTCATTGTTCTTGAGGCCCAGAGGAACCCGGATGTGGATATCCGGGATCTTCAGCAGCAACTTCGAGCCTGCACCGAAGGCTCCCTGACCGGATCGGAGGAGGACCATTATTCTGAAAGCAAGTTTCTCCAGGTGCGGGACTTGATCCAACGATTCAGGGGAAGGGAAGGTATGAGCGATATTGACAAAAGATGGAGCAAAAAGGTCACCGATGTCCGGAATTGGTTCGTGTTTGCCGCATCTGAACGTTGGCGGGAAGACCAGAGCGAATACGAGCATTATACGGATTCGGGTGGAAAATCCGGAGGCCAAAAGGAAAAACTGGCCTATACGGTCCTGGCAGCCAGCCTGGCCTATCAATTCGGTCTGGAATGGGGCGCCATACGATCCCGGACCTTCCGGTTTGTGGCCATAGATGAAGCATTTGGCAGAGGATCAGACGAATCCACCCGCTACAGCCTGGAATTGTTTAAAAAACTAAACCTCCAACTGCTCATTGTTACCCCACTGCAGAAAATCCATATCATTGAACCCTATGTGAATGCTGTGGGCCTGGTATACTGCCAGGACGGCCGGATTTCACAACTTCGGAACATGAGCGTTGAGGAATACCGCAGCAAGCGCAAGGAAAAAGAGAAATGACCTCTTGGACCCGGAACCAGGATATCCGAAAACGGCTTGAACGAAAGTGGGCCACAGGAGAAATCCTGACGCTCTGTGTCAGCGATCAGCCCTTTGAACCCCTGCGCATCCCTTTAAAACACCCCACAGCCCGTGAACTTACCCACCAGTTTGATAAAGCCCGTACCTGGGTGGCGCAGATAAAGGCCCAGGCCGGGAAACAAAACAGGCAGAGCAGTATCAAACTCTTTTTAAAAAAATCACAATCCCATACCCGGAACTTGCCGGACTGTTAATCCAGAAACCCCATGAGGTGTTGAAGTATGGCATTGTCTGGGAAAAACTTCTGGCCATTGTCTCGTATATGAAAAAAAATCCCTGCCCCGGGATTTATCTTCGCCAGCTTGAAATTTCCGAAGTAGACACCAAATTCATTGAAACCCATAAATCCTGGCTTGTAAAACTGCTCACCTGCGTTCTTCCCGGGGATGCTGTTAAGGAACAGGCCAGAGGAGCAGCCGCATTTGAAAACCGATTCGGGTTTCGATCCAAACCTGCCCGCATCAGGTTCCGCACCCTTGATCCAAATTTTACCCTCATGGGCCTGTCAGATCTGGAAATACCGGAAAACGACTTTTGTCACCTGCCCATAACGCCTGATACTGTATTTATTGTGGAAAATGATATCAACGGCCTGGCTTTTCCGCCTTTTTCAAAGGCCCTGGTGATATTCGGGCTCGGATACGGCCTGTCCACCCTTTCCCAGGCCCGGTGGATGGCTGGCAAGCCCGTCTGGTACTGGGGAGATATCGACACCCACGGGTTTGCCATGCTGGATCAAATCCGGCATTATTTCCCCCAGACCCGGTCCTTTCTCATGGATG
Organism: Desulfoconvexum algidum; assembly: GCF_055382125.1. Taxonomy (NCBI): domain Bacteria; kingdom Pseudomonadati; phylum Thermodesulfobacteriota; class Desulfobacteria; order Desulfobacterales; family Desulfobacteraceae; genus Desulfoconvexum; species Desulfoconvexum algidum. The sequence continues at coordinate 6,273,946 of NZ_AP042394.1, forward strand.
AGGCCACACTTTTGTCCCACAAGCCCCTCTGGGGCCATGAATCCTCTCCTGCAAACCGAGAGCTTTCCCTGCTGACAACAGATGAAGCCAGGGTCTACGATGCGTTGCGGCAAAATCTTCATGCCCCAAACCTGCGACTGGAGCAGGAACGCATCAATTTTTCAAAGGTCCGCAAGGCAGTGGACCGTATCCGAAATTGTCCGGATTAAATACCCGGTCGGAACTTGTCATTCATCGACAGGGTTCTGACTTTGTGAGATTATAAATAACGGTGCCTAAAATCGGATATTGGTCATCATATTCTTTTTCAAGAAGAATATCATCGTATGATGGATTATCTGATTTAAAAACCCAGTGGTTTTCAGACTCTGAAATTCGTTTGACGGCAACTTCTCCGGCACTTAGGACCGAAAAATCTCCCATGATGACCAGGGAGTGATTTTCCTGACGATGACGGTGGTATTCGCAGACAAGATAATCACCCTTCATCAGGGTCGGTTCCATGGAATCTCCGGCGGTGCGTACGATAAAACTGCGGTCATTACAATATTTATCTGGAACCTCTATCCATTGCAGATCGTCATCGGCATTCTGCAGATCGTCAATATCAAACCCCCTGAACGGCTCTCCTGCAGCTATATCCCCCACCAGTGGCAAGGCAGTTTTAAATCTTGCGGTTTTAATATCTTCAAAATCAATAATTTTGATCTGTTCTTCTTCCAAAATTTCCGGTTCAGTTACAACACCTTCTTCTGGAATCTTCCATTTTTTTCTTAGTTCTGATTCGTCAGGCAGTTCGTCCAAATTTTCATAATAATCTATCAAGCTCTTGAAATAGGTGGCTTTCAATCTGTTCAGATCTTTGGAATTATTGATCTGTGTCCATAAATTATTTGAAAAAGAAATATGATTCAGGTCTTTACAATGGTACATAAACCGCTTGCGCTCAAATTTTTCAAATGGGTTCTGCAGCAGACTTCTTTTCATGGCAACCGGGTCATTAAATACCATTTCATTGCTGTAGGGGCAGTTCTGCCTGTCTACTTTCAATCCCGCCTCAAGCCTGAGCCTGTAAAAACTGACATATTCCTCAAGCAATGGACCTAGGTTACACTCCCCGTTGTGATCGGCAACTTTAATCATGGAAAGGAGCATCACCATTTTATAGGACATTGAAAAATCACCTTGATCAATGAATTCAAAAAAATCATCGTATTGGGTGGTCTCATCATGGCGTTTTAATTTAAGGTTTAAAATAATATAATCGATTTGGCCGGGTGCAAAATAGTTTATTTTCTGGCGGCCCACGGGTACTGTCACCGCAGGCGTAATTTTACCTTTCCTGACCCAGCTTTTCACAGTTCCTGTGGAAACAAACAATTCCCTGGCCAGTTGTTCATCGTTTATATGATCCGGATATTTATTCTCAAAGGTAAAAATATTGATATGCTCAATCGATCTTTCCTGTTCATACAGCCCGGCTAAGATAACTTCTTCTTTTGAAAATGATTTCCGGTTTTTATTCAACACGTTTCCCCAGGGCAAATATCGTTGAATTCCCAATAATGCATTTACCGACCATGGGCGGTTGCTGAACCCGCCGACACCGCCGTAGTTGTCAACAACATCAATCACGTAAAGCGCCTCTTTTCCCGGATATTTCCTCGTCCCCCGCCCCAGTTGCTGGGTGTAAAGCACCTTTGACATGGTTGGGCGGGCCATGACAATTACGGCTGTTCGGGGGGAGTCCCAGCCTTCATTTAAAAGGGAGCAGGTTGTAAGAAATTGAATTTTCCCATCCTGGTACTCTTTGATATAATCGGCAGACCGTGTCTCTTTACCGCTCACGGCCATGGCGGAGATCCCTTGGCTTTTCATTAACTTTGCCATGGTCTCAGCGTGAGTTACCGATACACAGAAAATAATGCCCTGTTTTCCGCGCAGGCCTGAACCTATAAAATATTTCAGGAGAACATCTATAATCAGCTGGTCTCGAGACGGTACAATCACCCTTTTTTGCAGGTCGCTTGCTATGTAATCCTTACCATTGAACCGGACCTGGCTCAGGTCGATATTACTTTTAATCCGGAAGGCCTTGATTGGTGCCAGCATTCCTTTTTCTATGGCACTTTGAAGGCTTAAATTTGTCTCATATTTTCCAAAAACCATTTCTAATTTTTTTTCATCCAGGCGCTGGTCTGTTGCTGTAAAACCGATCAAGGTGTTCGGAATGAAGTGCTGGATCACTTTTTGAACGGTTGGTGCCACTGAATGGTGTGCCTCATCAACCGCAATATAATCAAAGGCATCAAAGGGTATTTTCTGATAGTGCCGACTCAGCCAGGAATAAGTTTGTATGACGACGGAATCTGAAACAGGGTCCTGGCCGACGGATATTTGATCTGAAAGGTTATAATCTTTTAATCGAAGCTTCAATTTTTCAATATGATCTATTCTCAATTGCCTGGACGGCACCATCACCAATGTTTTCTCTGCACGCCCCGCTTTAAATTCTTTTGAATAATCTGCAATTAAAACTTCTGTTTTCCCGGTCCCTGTCGGTAAAACCACCAAAAAAGAAGTGAGTCCGTTACTCCTTTCTTTTTGTATCCCTTCAAGAACATTTTCCTGGTGGCCAAATAGTTTGAATTTTCTTGAGACTGAAACTTTCTGGGAGAGCAGAAAATTATGTGAAGGGCCAAAAAACAATTGCATCTCATCGGAAAAATTGTCTGTGAATTTCATGGCCTGCAGGGACCAGCGGAATACTTTTGCCCCATATGCCACCAGAGAATTTTGCTTGATCAATTGCTTTTTATATCGGCTTGGCCCAATAATCAGAGGGTGATGAAAGCTTTCTCCGTTTTTTTCGATCGCAATATCAAAATCCTCCCGGCGAAGATAGTAATCGACCCATCTTGTCATCCCATTGATATCAATAACAGGGATTTCCCGCTGGACACGATCGAGTTTCTCACGGCCGAAACAATCAATAAAGGCCTGTTCAAAATAGGCCTCAGGCATTGTTGGATCAATCTCCTGCAGTTCTCTGTTGACACCGCTAACGCTTATTTTGTCTTCATTAAATTCACCCAAAAGGAGAGTTTCTAATAAAATTTCAGCCTCATCAAGTTCCTGGCTGTTATCCACTGTAAAACGAAAGAGTCTGCTGTATTGATGCATCAGTGAATTCTGTTCTTTGGTATATTCCGTGTATTTATAGGGGTAACGGCCATCACATATCCCATGGTCTAAAAGAACAGCAGCATGGGTTTTTTCGTTAACAAAAAGCCATCCCCTCAAGCTTGAGCCCAACGGACTGAACCCGAGTTTTAAGAGTCTGCTTTCAACCGACCGGAGAAGGTCTTTATCAAATCCGGGATACACTCGTGGGTGAAATGTCATATATTTATTCGGATTTTTTCGTCAGGCAGTTCAGCCAGGCAATCCCCTTTCTTCCGAGCCCGTCCTTTGTGGTGTTGGACCGGATGAGTTCAAACCCGTATTTTCTGCAAATATCTAACCATTGAGCCTCGGTCATGGTGGTAAACCGCCGGCCTTTTGCATCAAATTCATCGTTCCGGATATCATCTCGTTGAATGGGGACAGAAAAGAAAAAATTCCCTTTTGAAACCAGCAGGGCGTTAACTTGTTTTAGGATCGTTTCAATCTGGGGTCGGGAAAAGTGCATCAACGCGGCAATGGAAAACACCCCGTCAAATTTACCAAATCTGCCGGATAGTTCTTCAGGAAGTTGAAGGGTATGGAGGCAGCCGGACAATTCAGGGTGGTAGTACACTGCAGATTCAATCATCACGGCCGAGCCGTCAACAGCTGTGACATTAAATCCTTGTTTCGCCATAAACGCAGCATCCCGTCCTGAACCGCATCCTAATTCCAGAAGAGTACCAGGCAATTTAAAAGAAGCGTTTAAAACCCTGTGCAAATCCGATACATCTGCAGATTCATACCGCTGTGCTATATTTTTTCCATTTTTTTGGTAGTATTTGAGTGTGGTTTGGTTCATGGCCATTGTCATTTTTATCGGTTCAATATTGATCCGCCTATTACAGAATATTCACCTCAAGCGTGTATATTAAAGGGGCACAGAATGCAAACTATTTTGGGACCGCAGATAAATTTGGATGATGAAGACATGGGTTCTAATGTTGAGGGCAATTTGAGATATACAATATTTATATTTAATATTTAAAGCCCTGTTAAGATGATCTTTAGACCAGAAAAGAAACGGTTGCCAAACATATATCTATCATATATATTGTTTTATACAAGCTTAATATAATATATATGATATACAAGGGAGCCGATATGACTAAGAAAAGCCTTTCAAAGAATGCGATACCTTCTCAATTAATAGCATTGATTGAGAAGATCGGTTCGAATATTCAAGTAGCACGGAAGCGGCGGAGAATGACCCAAAAAGAATTGGCAACCAGAGTTTTTTGTTCTATTGCCACTATTAACCGACTTGAAAAAGGCGATGGTGGTGTAAGCTTAAATATTTTATGTCAAGTTCTATGGGTTTTAGGTATAGAAGATCAATTATCAGATTTGGCTTCTCCTGAAAGGGACTCTGCTGGGCTACAAGAAGATTTACAAAGGATTCCAAAAAAAATTAAAAGGCCGACTGAACATAACAAAAATATGGAGTTTTAAAAAATGGCTGACCCCAAAGGAACCTACGTATATATTCAATTGAACGGAGAGTTTGTACCGGCAGGACTTTTAGGGATGCGTGGACAAGGCCGGGAAAGTTCAGCCGTTTTTGAATATGGCAGTAAATATCTTCAACGATCCAATGCTATTTCAATAGATCCAGTTTTGTTACCTTTGCAAAAAGGTCGGTTTTTCACTCGGGTTGGATGGAAGATGCTGTTTGGGGGAATCCGAGATGCGTCCCCTGATGACTGGGGCCGACATATCTTAGACTCCCTAAAAGAAGATAAAAGTTTGACCGAATATGATTATTTGACAGCTTCCAATGATGATAGAGTCGGTGCCTTAGCCTTTGGCCCGGATCTCTCTGGCCCTAAAAGAGTTTTCCCTTTTAATGTTTCTCCGCAAGATCTCCATGGAGAAACATTAAACCTTGAGCAGATGATCCATTTTTCTGATTCAATTGAAAACGAAGAAGACCTTCCCCTTGAACAGAAAAGGTTCCTTGTTAGAGGGTCAAGTTTAGGTGGTGCTCAACCTAAATGTTCCACATCCTATGAAGGAAAACAATGGATTGTTAAGTTCAGCAAGAAATTTGATTCCTGGTCAACCTGTCGTGTTGAAAATGCGACGATGAAGCTTGCAGGTATGTGCGGCATCAATGTTCCGGAAACCAAGGTTATACAGGTCTTAAATCGAGATCTGTTTTTAATTGAACGATTCGACAGGAAAGAAAATTTAAGGATCCCTTTTATTTCAGCAAGGACTCTTTTAGGGATACAAGGGGAAACTGTCGGTTCCGGGTCCACAGAAGATCAAAGTAAAAGCTACCAGAATATTGCTGAACAATATAGAACCCATGGAAATCCCACCCATTTGTTTGAAGACCTTGAGGAATTGTACCGTAGAATGGTCTTTAATGTTTTGTGTAATAATTTTGATGATCATTTAAAGAATCATGGTTTCTTACATCAAGATTCCGGCTGGAGGTTATCTCCGGCATACGATATAGTTACCCAACCCGAGGGTATAAAGGAAAAACAATTATACTTAAATATCGGGGACCAGGGGCATAGAGCAACTATTGAGAATGCGTTAACTCGACCAGGATCATTTGGATTAAAGTCAGAGGATGCCTTACATATTGTAAACGATATGGCTTCTACTGTAAAAGATAACTGGGAAAACGTTTTTCGAGATTGCGGTGTCCCTGAAAAAATATTTCCAGAACTTAAAGCGGTCAGCTTTTCTGAGGTGGAAAAGTTTAACGTAACCACCGGAATCCCCTTTCCATAAATCAAAAAGGTGAACGTATCTTTCAAATACCTATGCAGAGCAGTTTTGAAAAAGTTTCAACCCAGAGAACTGCCTGTGCCTGTGTCGATAAAATGCAAGTTCCAAAATTTTATCTGAGGATGATTTGGGATATACAATATTTAATTTATAATATTGAAAGTACTGTTAAAAGGTACTATTAATAGACCTGTTAATAGACTAATTTCAAATAGAGGGGTATGATGAATACAAAATTTTCAGAGGATATTGTTCCCATAGGCGATCTAAAAATCAATCCTGGAAAAATAATCAGACAAGTCCAGGAAGCGCATAGACCGGTTCTTCTGACAAATCGAGGCCGGGGAGTTGCAGTACTTCAGGCACTCAGTGACTTTGAATCGGACGCTGAGGAACGTAGGTTTATGAAAGGGGTTCTTAAAGGAATGGTTGATCTCGAAGAGGGAAGAGAAGTAAGTCTTGATGATGCAAAAAAACACCTGAATATTAAATAATATGTTTTCTCAATTAAAGATTACATTTGCACATTCTGCACTCTCTGATCTGGAAGAGATCCTTGAATACTACAATGAACAGAAGATCCCCCATGCTGGAGAAAGACTTGTTAAAAAGGTTTTTGCAGATATTGAACTGCTCTCAGAACAGCCTGATATGGGAAGAAGGGTACCGGAATTTGATTTGGCATATTTAAGAGAATTAATACGTCCTCCTTTCAGGATTGTTTATCGCAGGGATATCGACAGAATTCGAATTGTCAGAGTTTGGCGCAGTGAAAGATTGCTGATCCTGCCCTAGGCAGTTTGGTTCTAATCCCTGCGCAGGGCAATGGGTTTTGAAAGGATTTCCGACCAGATAACGGCCTGCTGAAGCTGATTCGCCGAGAACTTTGGCTGTCCAAAGACGCTTGTCAAAGAAGGCGGTTGAACAAAAACATGTTTTTTTGGCGTTGGGGCAGGGCCCACCTTCTCCTTTACCGGCATTACCCGATCTGCGGCAGATACACGTGGTTGAGCCACCGGCGCAAACGCTTCTTCAGGGGACTCCTCATAAGTGTCCTGAAAGTCCTCCTCCCCGGCCAATTGGTCCCAGATATTTTCCTGGGTTTCCCGGGGCTGCTTTCCCTTTGCGGCATCCTGCTCAAGGTTTTCGGCATATTGCCGGATCTGTTCCCCCAGTTTCTCAAACAAGGACAAATTTTTGACCTTTCCTGCCGGGGCTGATGCCGGTGTTTTTTTCTTGAGCCGCTTTAAAACAGCCGGCGTGATAAAAAATAAAATGATCAGTAAAAATGATATGATTGAATCAAAATCCATGGCAGATCCTTAGGTTATTCGATGTGATCCGATGTAATCCAGAATCCCTGATAGAAAAAGATCAGGGACCCTGGATCGATCTATTTAGCCCGGTTATGGTTGTTGATCCGGTTCCGGAGTGGCAATCTTGTCTCTCATTTTGGTGTCTGCGGAAATATTCTTCATTTTATAATAATCCATGATGCCTAAGTTCCCGCTTCTAAATGCCTCTGCCATGGCAAGGGGCACCTGGGCCTCTGCCTCCACGACCTTGGCTCGCATTTCCTGGACCCGGGCTCTCATTTCCTGTTCCTGGGCAAATGCCATAGCCCGTTTTTCCTCGGCCTTGGCCTGGGCGATTTTCTTGTCCGCCTCGGCCCGGTCGGTTTCAAGCTCGGCACCGATATTCTTGCCCACGTCTACATCGGCAATATCAATGGATAAAATTTCATAGGCCGTCCCGGAGTCCAACCCCTTGGCAAGAACGGTCTTGGATATCATATCTGGATTTTCAAGCACTTCCTTGTGGGTAACGGCAGACCCGATGGTGGTGACAATTCCTTCCCCCACCCGGGCCAGGATGGTCTCTTCTCCGGCCCCGCCCACCAACCGGTCAATATTGGCCCGAACCGTAACCCGGGAAAGGGCCTTGAGCTGGATCCCGTCCTTTGCCATGGCTGCCACCAAAGGGGTTTCAATCACCTTGGGGTTCACCGACATCTGAACGGCTTCCAGGACATCCCGACCTGCCAGGTCAATGGCAACCGCCCGGTTAAACCCGAGGTCAATATTGGCCTTGTCCGCTGCAATAAGTGCCTGGACCACCCGGGAGACATTTCCGCCAGCAAGGAAATGAGACTCCAGGCTGTCCGTTGAAATGTCAATCCCGGCCTTGATGGCCATAATCTTGGATTCAACAATTAATTTGGCGGGAACTTTTCGAAACCGCATAAAAATAATATTGAGCAGGCCCACGCTTGCACCTGACACCAGGGCCTGGAGCCAAAGGCCAACGTAGGAAAAAATAAAATAAAATAGCACCAGACCGATGATACCGGCAATGATCAACAAAATATACATGATATCCATAAACGATTCTCCTTAATTTTTAATCTACCTAGGTTTCTTGATTCTGATCTATTCTTTGTTTTTCAACGATTATTTGATTGCCGGTGACCCCGGTTACAATGATGGGGGTGTTGGCATTAATATAGTCACCGTCTGTGACAACATCCAGGCGTTTCTCCTCAACAAGGGCAATCCCTGCAGGCCGAAGGTCGGTAACTGAAATTCCCTGTTTACCCCCATATTCTTCAAACCCCAGTGCCTGGGAGACCACCCCGTCCTTACTGGCCAATTTGCTTTTCAAGGACAGGGGAGAAGCCGCCAGAAGTTTCAATCCCAGGACCAAAAGAAGGGGTATTGCCAGAAGATCAAACCCGACAAAGATCATACCGCTGAATGTGGAAATAGTGGTAAAGGCCAGGTACAGGGAATAGCCGAGCAGCCCCAGTGCAATGGCCGTTAACACGCCCAGGGAGGGAATAAATATTTCCGCCAGGATTACCAGCATCCCCAGAAATTGAAGCAGTACGGGAAGTATATACAGTTTCATTGAATCCTCTTATCGTCAACATCTGGTGTGACAATGACATGGTTTTGCTCCACCGACACGACCCGGACAGGAGTTCCAGAAGGGATAAACTCCCCCTGGGCAATGGCATCAATTTTTTTATTGCCAATCTTTATTTTACCCGAAGGCCTGAAGGGGGTCAGGGCAACCCCAACCTCACCGGGGCTGACACCAAGGGCCTGGTTCGAGTCGGCATGGGAATCTTGCAGTGTGGTGGACAAATAGGGTCCTTTCACCAGGAGGGACAGTTTGGGCAGTACAAACCTCACCATAAACAGTGAGATCAGCAAAGACCCCATAAAAGATCCCAGCACCACCCCCAGGTTCCGGAGCAGCAGCCGTCCTTCCCAGGGCAAAGAAGGGTCTGGAATGACAAAGCCCTGGAAGGAAAGCACCAGGCCTGCCGCAATGACCAGGAGCCCTGAGATACCGGCCACACCAAATCCCGGCAGGACAAAAACCTCCACTCCCAGCAGCAAAAATCCAATCAAGAAAAGCAAAAATTCTGTATTGCCTGCCAGCCCCACCAGATGTTGATTAAAAAAGACCAGCCCCAGGCAGATGATGCCGAGAATACCCGGGAATCCAAAACCAGGGGCCTTGATTTCCGTGTAGAGGGCACCGATCCCCAGTAGCATGAGAACCGGCAAAAAGGGATGAAGCATGCGAACCAGATTTTCAGACCAGGATTCATCCAGAAGTATCAATTCATAATCCTCATATCCCAGAAAGGCCAGGGCCTGGTCCAGATCCCCCACGCTCTGCTTTGAAAAGCCCAGATCAAAAGCCTCTTGATCATCCATGGTTAAAAGCTCTCCTGCGGCCACGATGGTCTGTTTTTTTGTCACCTGTTTCTTTTGGTCTTCTGTCAGGTCATCATAGGACTGTTTGTCCATGTATTGCTGCTTGCCAGCCATGGTGATCCGGTAGACCTCCATATTCTTGGACACCATGGATTCAGCCAAAACTTCAGGATAATTATTTTTCTTTGCCAGGGAGCGAAATTGGGCCCTTAATACGGTCTGGGTCTTTTCCCCGGCCTCTTTCTGGCCCTCCTTGGACTGGAGAATGGGGGCACAATCCCCGATCAGGGTATGTTCCTTCATCACCAGAGTGCTGGAAGCAAGGGCAATCAGGGCACCGGCTGAAATGGCTTTTTTTTCCACAAAGGCAATGGATTTTCCCTTGGGAATAGCTGAAATGGTGCCCACAATCTCAAAGGCGGAATCCACCCGTCCCCCAAAGGTATCCATTTTAAAAAGGATCATGGCATCGGATTCAGACCGGACCTGTTCTGTGGCCCGTTTGATATAGGCAGCCATTCCTGGTTCAACCATTCCTTCAACGGGAATCACATAGATTTTCTGGTTGTTTTGACCGGCTATCGTCCATCCGGGCAAACCCGTCAAAAAAAGGATCCCCCCTAAAAGAATACCGCCTATGCGGGAAAAAAAAATTTTCAGGATAGCGCTTGTATTCATGTCTTTTCTTCGTTTTTGAATCTGTTTATTAAATTTTTACTCCGCCAACGAAACTCAATTGCTTTACTATACCATGGAATTATCCAATTCAAAGTAAAATTCCCTCGATTTTATCAAAAAAATATCAATTGCAGCAATTTTCAATCCAAATCAACATGGACTTTTGAATCAAATTTATAAGATCGTGAATGCCACCCATTATTTCCATATCAGAATTGCTGGTTTCCCACAAATCCCGGTTGCTTTTTTTGAAAAAACAGGCTAATTTTCTTTTTTGTCAGTGAACATTGTTATTGATACCTGTTGAACTTAAAAGGGGTTTATTCTTCTATGATACTTAGGACTAGGATTCTTAAGAATAGGATATTTAAGATCATGATGCTTCTGATTCCAAGGCCCCTGATAACCGGAAGGTTCTTTTCCTCATTTTTCATCCTCGGGTTTGTGGGGTTAATATTGTGTTCCGGTTGTTCCGTCAAGTCCGATATGATGACCCATTTGTCTGATACCATTGTGAACAATGATGATTTGTCCCTGGTTGAAGCAGGGGCTCCGGCCTACCTTCTCATGATCGACAGCCTGATCAGTGAAGACCCTGATTCCAAAGAGATGCTGTCAACGGCGGCCCAATTGTACACTGCCTATGCAGATGTATTTGTCACAGATACAAAACGATCCCGCAAAATGGCAGCCAAGGCCCTGGGATATGCAAACCAGGCCATGTGTATTTCCAATGATGATGCCTGCGGCCTGAAGAAAAAGCCCTTTGAACAATTTCAAGCGGTGATCGCCTCCATGGACGCTGAGGATCTGCCCTATTTATTTGCTTTGGGCAATGCCTGGGCCAGTTGGATCATGGCCAATACCAATGACTTCAATGCCCTGGCAGATATTTCCCGAATTGAAGCCATCATGCTCAAAATTACCCAGGTGGATGAATCCTATAAAGATGGTGCCGCTTTTCTATATCTGGGCACCCTGGCCACCTTCCTGCCACCGGCCATGGGGGGGAAACCCGAAGAGGGCAAACGCTATTTTGAACGCGCCATTGAGTTGTCCCAGGGCAGAAACCTCATGGTCAAGGTGATATTTGCCAAACTCTATGCACGAATGATATTTGACAGACCGCTGCATGACAGACTGCTCACAGAGGTGATGGATACCAATCCTGTTGTACCCGGATACACCCTTGTGAACACCTATGCGCAAAAACAAGCCCGACAATTGCTGGAGGATGCAGATGATTATTTTTAATTTCCCGGACAGCCCATTGAATCCATGATTTTGGAGAAACAGATGACCTTTATCAAACAATTTACCCTGGTATTATTACTCGTATTATCGGGTTTTGCACCCGGATACGCCGCCACCTTTAAAATTGCCACCATATCACCCGAAGGTTCCATGTGGATGGAACAAATGCGCCAGGGTGCCCGAGAGGTTGCCACGGAAACCCAAAACCGGGTAAAATTTAAATTTTATCCCGGCGGCGTCATGGGCAATGACAAGGCCGTACTTCGGAAAATCCGAATTGGTCAGCTCCAGGGCGGGGCGGTTGTGGCAGGAAGTCTGTCCGCTTATTTCCCGGCAAACCAGATCTATTCCCAGCCCATGAAATTTACAACTCTGGACGAGGTGGATTATGTCCGGCAACACATGGACAGCTTCATAATTGACGGACTGAACAAGGCCGGGTTTGTCACCTTTGGAATTGCCGGTGGGGGATTTGCCTATATCATGTCCAAGGAACCCATTCGAACCGTTCAAGACCTTCAGCGGAGAAAGGTTTGGATTCCGGATAATGACAAGCTTTCCCAGGATGCGGTTGCAGCCTTTGGCGTCGCTCCCATTCCCCTGCCCATAGCAGACGTTCGAACCAGCCTGCAGTCAGGTCTTATTGACACGGTGGCCACCTCTCCTGTGGGGGCCATTGTACTTCAATGGCACACCCAGATTAAATATGTTACCAATATCCCCTTGATTTATCTCCATGCGGTCCTGGCCATCGACAAGAAAAAGTTTTTAGCCATTTCCCCCCAGGACCAGGAAATCGTCACCCGGGTCATGACCCATGCCTTCAATCAAATTGATCTTCAAAACCGGAAAGATGACAGCAAGGCCATTGCAGCATTGAAAAACCAGGGAATTAAATTTATCACCCCGGATAAGCCCATCAGAAATGAATGGAGAGAAACAGCGGGAAATGCATCTAAAAAAATGGTGGAATCCGGTACCCTGCCCAAGGATGTGGTGGATAAAATGGACCGCCTTTTAAAAGAATTTCACACCAAGGAACCAACCAAGACCCATGACCAATAAATTTGGCGCCTTACGCCCCCTTGTCTTACTGGTTCAAAGAATTGAAGACAGCATTCTGGTAGGCCTCCTACTGTTCATGATCACCATGGCCGTTCTCCAGATTTTTTTAAGAAATTTCTTTGACTCCGGGATTATATGGGGGGATTCCCTGGTCCGGGTTTTGGTACTCTGGATCGGTCTCATCGGTGCCATGGTCGCCAGCAGAACCGATAACCACATCAGTATTGACATCCTTTCCCGATATCTGCCCCCCCGCATTAAACGGTATTCAAATCTTGTCACCCATGTGTTTACCGTCGTGGTCACAGCGCTCATGGCCTGGTTTAGTCTGGATTTTGTGCGAATGGAAATGGGAGAGAACCTCATTGCCTTTGCCAATGTGCCTGCCTGGGTCTGCGAAAGTATTATCCCCATTGCCTTTGCCGTGATCAGTCTTCGGTACGCTCTGTTTTCAATACAGCTTTTTGTCCAGTTGGTGACCCAAAAAAAGGCGGTCAAAAAACCATGATATATCTGTTTATCGGCATACTCATCCTGATGGCCTTTTTTGGGGCCCCTTTGTTCACGGTGATCATTGCGGCGGCCATGGCCGGATTCTACATGGCCCAGATTGATCTTTCCGTCATGGCCATCGAATTGTACCGGATTGCCGATACCCCGATTCTGCTGGCCCTGCCTTTGTTTACCTTTGCCGGCTATCTCCTGGGGGAAAGCAATACCTCACAGCGCCTGGTCCGGCTGACCCAGGCCTTTCTAGGATGGATGCCCGGTGGCCTTGCCATTGTGGCCTTTGTGGTCTGCGCCCTTTTTACTGCCTTTACCGGGGCCTCGGGAGTGACCATCGTTGCCATGGGCGCCCTGTTGTACCCTGCATTGAAACAGGCTGGGTACCAGGATGATTTCAGTCTAGGCCTTGTCACCACTTCGGGCAGTCTGGGGCTGCTGCTGCCCCCCTCTCTTCCATTAATTTTATACGGGATTATTGCCCAGCAGATGGGGGGAGGTGTTGAGATCTCCATTGAGGATCTGTTTATTGCCGGTATTTTTCCGGCCCTTCTCATGATTTTCATGCTCTCCTTGTGGAGCATCTGGGTCAACAAGAAAAATCCCATCCCCCTGATAAAATTTTCCTGGAAAAATGCCTTTACTGCCATCCGGGACGCGGCATGGGAAATTCCCTTGCCTGTTTTTGTGTTTGTCGGGATCTATTCAGGATATTTTGCCGTGTCCGAAGCGGCGGCGGTTACAGCCATGTACGTGCTGGTGGTGGAAGTGTTTATTTACAGGGAAATCAAATTATCCCAGCTGGCCACTATTATCCGGGAATCCATGGTCATGGTGGGGGGAATATTACTGATTCTCGGGGTTTCTCTGGCCCTCACCAATTTTCTCATTGACGCCGAAATCCCCATGAAGCTGTTTGCCCTGTGCCAGAAATTTGTGAGCAGTAAACTGGTGTTTTTAATTTTGCTGAATATTTTCCTTCTGATCCTGGGGGCCATGCTGGATATTTTTTCAGCTATCATCATCATGGTGCCGCTGATGCTGCCCGTGGCCCTGGAATACGGGGTCCACCCGGTGCACCTGGGAATTATTTTTCTGGCCAATATGCAGATTGGATATTTTACACCGCCGGTGGGCATGAACCTTTTCATTGCAAGCTACCGGTTCAACAAACCCATAGTGGACATCTACCGGGCCACCATTCCCTTTATGCTGGTGCTTTTATTGTCGGTTCTGATCATCACCTATTGGCCTAGTTTGAGCCTGTTTCTAATTTTATAGTTTTAAGTAGGAATCATAAATTTTTGCCACGGCAGTGGCCGTCTCTTTGAACAGCTCATCGGGCACAACCAGATTTTTTTCCTGGAGGGTCAATCGATGCAACGCCTTTCGCATTCCCACATATGCCTCCTGGAGCACCTGGCTTTGTGCCCCTGAAATCAATCCTTCAACGCTCAAGGCTTCCATGAGGCGAATATTATCGGTCCACACCAGGACATCGGGAAACCTGTGGGCATTTTTTAAAATAAGGTATTGAACCAGAAACTCGATGTCCACAATGCCCCCGGGATCCTGCTTCAGATCAAACAGACCGCTGGCATGGGCCAGACGTTCTTCTCGCATGCGCTCGCGCATATCGCTGACCTCTTTTTGCAGGGTGCCAGGGTCCCGTTTTTTCCCCAGCACGGCTTCCCGGATTCTGTCAAACCGAGCGAAGAGGGCAGGATCTCCTGTCACAGGCCGGGCCCTTATCAGGGCCTGATGTTCCCAGGTCCATGCCTGGTTTACAAGATACTCCTCAAAGGCATCAATTTGGGAAACAATCATGCCAGAAGCGCCCCCGGGCCGAAGCCGCATGTCCGCACCATAGAGAGTGCCGGCAGAGGTATGCATGGTTAAAAGCCGGATGATCCGCTGGCCCAGGTTTGAATAAAACAACACATTGTCAATTGATCTGCCCGGGGACAGGTCCCCTCCCATTTTCATGCCGTTTGGTATGCCGCTTGTCATGCCGGTTTCTGCCTGAAAGAGAAAGACAAGGTCCAGGTCTGATTTATATCCCATTTCAAGGCCTCCCACTTTTCCATAGGCCACAATGGCAAACCCCTGGGGAGCATCTATGTTGGGGTCCATACCCTGGGGGATCCCGTATTTTCGGGTCACAATGTCCCAGGCAATTTTAAGCACCTGGGACAGGACTGTTTCTGCAATATAGGTCAGATGATCACTGACTTTCATGAGGGGGTAATTCCCGCTAACATCTGCTGCAGCCACCCGCAGGGTATTGATCTGGCGAAAAATACACAGTTCTTCCAGCAAATATTCCACATCCATAGAAGGAATCTTTTTCATCCGGTCTACCATTTCTCGTTCAAGTGCATCCCTTTTAGGGGGCGCATACAAAGTGGCCGGGTGCATGAGTTCATCCAATAACACCGGATGCTGGCTCAGAAAGGTAATAATCCAGGGACTTTTTTGGGCCAGGACAATCAGGGTATCCAGGGCCCCCTTGTTTTCAATGAGGAGAGATAGATAACAGGTTCGACGCTCAATGGTGATGATAAGGTCGATCAATTTGCTGAGGAGAGTTTGGGCATCTTGCTCCCGGCCCGCCTTTTTTACCAGCATCGGCATGAGCCGGGCTAATTTTTTTTGACCGCTGGAGGTCAGGCGCTGGGTGTTGGGGTGGTCGGCAAGGATTCTTAAACTTGTCAATAACTGATCCGGATCCCCATATCCTACCACTTCAAGGGCATCGGATGCAAACTGGGGGTCATTGATGTTGGTCCACATTTCCCTGAGATGTCGGGTTTGGGTGTCTGTGTTCTCCTCCTCTTCGGTGACCAATAATAGTGAAAAATGGCCGTGGACCCGGTCCAGAACCTGTGTTAATTCCTGATAAAAGACTTCAAAGGAATCAAAACCCATGGACAGGGCCAGAATCAGACGCTGGTCCGCTTTTTCCGGTATATCATGGGTCTGGAGATCCTGGTATTCCTGGAGCCTGTTTTCCACCCGCCGCAAAAAATGATAGGACTCGTTTAAATCCTGCCGGGTCTTGAGATTGATACACTTGTGAAGGTGCAACAAATCCAGCACCTTGAGGATCTGCTGCTCCTGAAGTTCTGGTTCCACACCGCCCCGGATAAGCTGGAACAACTGACCAAAGAACTCAATTTCCCGGATGCCGCCAGCCCCCAGCTTGATATTGTCTTTAAGTTTTTTATTCTTTACCTGGAGCGTTATCCTATGTTTCATCTCCCGGAAAGAATCAAAGGAACCATAGTCAAAATACCGGCGGTAAATAAAGGAATTCAACCCCTTGAGCAGAAGATTTCCCTCATCAATATTTCCGGCAATGGGTCGTGCCTTTATCATGGCATACCGTTCCCATTCCCGGCCCTGGGCCTGGTAATAATCTTCAAAGGCCGCAGCACACATGACCAGGGGGCCACTGTCCCCAAAGGGTCGTAACCGGGTATCCACCCGGAAAAAATTGATGCCGCCCCCCATGGTGAACAGCTTTAAAAAATCCCGGCAGAGTCGGGTAAAAAAGTCATCGTTGGAAATGGGATTTTTGCCTGTGGTAACCCCTTGTCTTGGATAAACAAACATCAGATCAATATCAGATGAAAAATTCAGTTCCCTGGCCCCAAGCTTTCCCAGGCCAAGGACAATAAGTTGCTGTGGGATCCCCTGGCTATCCACCGGGACGCCAAAGCGCTGACAAAAATCATCGTATAAAAAGTCAATCCCTTGCCGGACACAGCTTTCGGCAAGGTTTGACAGGTCCATTAAGGTTTCTTCAAGCCCTGCCATACCTGTCAGGTCCCGCCATGCAATGCGGATGGATTCATAGAGTTTAAATTGAAGCAGGGTCTCTTTAACGAAGGCCGTATCCAATGCTTCCCGGGCCAGGGCTATTTTAAGTTTATCACAATAGGCAACCGGGGAATAGGAGCGGGAATTATCCCCTGAGTTGACCAGTGTTTGATAGAGACCAGGATTTTGAGAGATGGTGACGGCAAAATATTCACTGAACAGCATGACCCTTATAAAATCAGGCGTCTGGACCATAGGGGCCATTTCAATCCCATTTTTTTCAAGCCCCTCATAAAAAGAGGCCAGCCGTTTTTTTAAAAGGGTGAACAGGGAAAGTTCAAGATTTGGAAAAATACGGTCAATCAATTTTAGGTCCGGTGTGGGATACATGCGCCTGCCTGATATTAAAGGTTGTTGTCTTGCATACCATAATATTGCCCGAAAAATTAAGCAAGATAAACCCGGGCCTAAAATTCCATTTGTTCTGTTCCAAAATATGGTGTAAGCTTACCTATTTCTGGGTGGGTTTAAAGAATCCATAAAACAATCTGTGGCCTTTTTCCATGGAAAGTTCAAAAGCAATTAGCCAGCCTGTTTATAGGAGATAATCATCAATAAATTATATCTTATTGCGATATTAATCTTCGTATTTTCATCCAGTTCAATTGCCCAGACACGGCTCAAATTAACAACGGCGGATGACCAGAGCCATGTCCGGAGCAAGGTCATGAATGAGATGCTCACAGAATGTTTTAACCGAATGGGCGTGGGCGTTGAAATTTTCCCCATGCCTTCCAAACGGTCATTGATCAATGCCAATAATGGCACAGAGGATGGTAATTTTGTAAGAACAGAGGGCATCACACAAAGATATCCAAATTTGATCAAAGTCCCGGAAAAAATTTCCGAGAACCGGATAATAGCTTTTTCAAAGAACACAGGGATAAAAATAAACGGATGGAAAAGTTTGTTACCATATCATGTGACCTATGTTAACGGCTGGAGAAATTGTGAGCGTGAATTAAAAAATGCCCGGGCCATAACGGTTGTGAAAAATGAAGTACTGCTTTTCACCCTTCTTGAGAAAGATCGGGCCCAAATAGGTATCTTCGGCCAGAGCACCGGGAAGGCTGCTTTAGAAAAACTGGGATATTCCCGGATCACCCCGCTTGTTCCGCCCATTGTTATCAGTGATTTATTCTTGTACCTCCATAAAAAACATCAAAACTTGATTCCTGACATTGTAAACACCCTCAGGGGAATGAAAAAAGACGGCACCTATGACCGCTTTATTCATCAAAACTTTTAATAAATTTATGAAAAAGAAATGTGATGATACCTGACAAGTTTAAAAAAGAATCCATTCTCCGATGGGGAATTGCCCAAAAATTTATTTTGTGTATCTTGTTATTCAGTTTTCTGGTGACACTTGTTCTAACCGGGATGCAATTATATATGGGGTATCATGCCGGGCTTGGTGCCATAGAAAAAAGTATCCGCCAGGTTGAAGAGAGCTATTTGCCCGGCATTATCAATACCCTGTGGGTATCTGATACCCAGCTTTTAACCACCCAGATTAACGGATTGATGAAGCTTGGGGATGTTCAATATATTGATGTGGTGTATAAGGATCAAGCCCTTGTAAAAGCAGGGGTGTTTACAGATGAGCATGTTATCATAAAAATATTCCCCTTGACCTATACATATGGAGATAAAACGATTTCACTGGGAAGGCTTCGCCTGATTTTTACCTTAAAAAATCTGCACAATCGCCTGATGAAAGATGCCATTGCCATCATCATTTCCCAAAGTATTCTTCTGTTTCTGGTATCCGGGTTTATGTTTGTTATTTTTTATTTCCTGGTGGCCCGGCACCTTTATGCCCTGGTAAATTATACCAACTCCCTGGAGGTTGCGACCCTGGAAACGCCTTTTTCCCTTAAGCGGTATAAAAGGAGCTGGGGGAAAGATGAATTTGATATCCTTGCCGGTTCCGTCAATGACATGCGGATAAACCTGAATGATTCCTACTCCCTCCTGAAGGGAGAAATCTTGGAAAGAAACCAGGCTGAAGCCTCTTTAAGGGAAAATGAGGGTCGCCTGAAAACATTGGTCAATACCATCCCCGATCTGGTCTGGTTGAAAAACTTTGAGGGAGTCTATCTGTCCTGTAATTCTAAATTTGAGCAGTTCTTTGGTGCAAAAGAAGCCCAGATCGTCGGCAAAACCGATTATGACTTTGTGGGCTCTGACCTGGCGGATTCTTTCAGGGAAAAAGACAGAGCTGCCATAACGGCAGGCGTGCCCACCATAAATGAAGAAAATCTTGTTTATGCCGATGACGGTCATCGAGAAATTTCAGAAACCGTAAAGACGCCCATGTATGATGATGAGAGGCAATGCATCGGTGTTCTGGGTATTTCCCGGGATATTACCGACCGCAAGAAACAAGAAGCGGAGCAAGCCAAATTAGAAACCCGGCTCCAGCAATCCCAGAAAATGGAAGCCATCGGCACCCTTGCCGGTGGGATTGCCCATGATTTTAACAATATCTTGTATCCCCTTATCGGATTTGCTGAAATGCTCCAGGAAGATCTGCCCCGGGAAAGCCGTGAGCAGGAAAGTGTTACCCAGATTCTTCAGGCAGCTTTGCGGGCAAAAGATCTGGTCAAACAAATCCTTGCATTCAGCCGCCAAAGCAACCAGGAACTCAAGCCCGTAAGACTTCAGTCCACTCTGAAAGAGGCCCTTACGCTTTTAAATGCCTCCATCCCGAAAACCATTGATATCCAGACAAAGATAGATGCTGACTGTGGCATGGTGGTGGCGGACGCCACCAAGATTCACCAAGTTGTCATGAATCTTGCCACAAATGCCTACCACGCCATGGAAAAATCCGGCGGACGGCTGACCATTGTTCTGGAACAGACCCAAATCGACGCTATCCCTCTGGAGTTTTCAGAACTACTCCCGGGCAATTATGCCCGGTTAAAAATCACTGATACCGGAACCGGTATTGAACCCTCATTAATGGATAAAATTTTTGATCCCTACTTTACAACCAAGGAAACAAACAAAGGAACCGGCCTGGGGCTTTCAGTGGTCCAGGGCATTATTAAAAGCTGTAATGGTGCCATCCATGTGTATAGTGAACCGGGAAGGGGAACCGAAGTTCATATTTATCTACCCATCATGAAAAAAATGAAAAGCCTTGATCGCTCTGACCTGTCTGAGCCTGTTCAAGGCGGCAGGGAAAGAATTCTCATCATTGATGATGAAGAAATGATCATCAAAATGGAGAAACAGATCCTTGAACGGTTGGGGTATCACGTGACCCCCATGACAGGAAGCGTTGAGACCCTTGCCCTATTCAAAGAAAATCCCGATGCCTTTGATCTGGTCATTACCGATATGACCATGCCACAGATGACAGGCATCCAGCTTGCCGATAAAATCAGATCCATACGGCCTGATATTCCTGTTATCATTTGCTCGGGATTCAGTGACCAGATCAATTCAGACACCAGCAAGGAGATGGGTATTCAGGGGTATCTGATGAAGCCTGTCATAACAAGAGAACTTGCCACTACCATCAGAGCGGTTCTGGGTGATCCCCGTTAAGAAAAACAAGGCCCAATCGATATTTATACAAAACCCTTCCCAGCTTATCAATCCATTCTTTACCGACTATTCTTTACCGATGATAACTTAAAATCTGCCCCGGAAACGGTTTGTCCAAATAGTCTGAGGCTGGCTTTTTTTGGGTATGGGAATAGCCCAGGGCCACCATTTTTTTACTGAAATTGGCATGGTGACCCCGCCCCGGATCGACAAGGATCACGTCACATTTTGCTTTTGCATGCTGTTCAATGAAACCGGACAACAGGCTGGTATGACATCTCTCGTATAAAATATCACTACCGATAACCAAATCAAACACGCCCAAACCACCACTATCTTCATCCCCCCATCCCGTGCGGACGAATGGGATGGCCTTCTCCTCATTTAATTCAACGTTTTTCAAAAGAAAGGATTCCACTTCCGGATGGTAATCCGTCGCCGTGATATCTGCAAGCCGATGGTTCAGCAACAGACTGGTCAATGCAATGCCGCACCCCACTTCCAGTATCCGCTTGCCTGAGATCTCATAATCAAGCATATGATGGGCCAGGACCTCACTGGAGGGCCAAACCACTCCGAATAAAGGCCATGTGGCCGACGATATTCCTAACTTTTCGGCAACACCGCCGACGTCAAGATATTCCAGGTTGTCGCGTAAAGTTCGGACATGAATATCCACATCACCAAACTCTATGGTCTGGTAACGAATGCGTAACAAAGACATAAAAACCTTAATTAATGGATGATACGCAGCTTGGCTTATCCCAAATCTGACTGGCTACGTTAAGTTATTAGTTTACACGTATTCACACGGCTTTGCAAACAAATCCCTGATCTTTCTTAAACCATGCATCACATCGGGCACCAACATTCTCTTTTAAACAGGATAAATACAAGGCTTGCAAAAAAGGCGTAATATATGGTAATTAAATAGGTTCGTTTTATAAAACGATTGCAGGGGGATTTTAAATCCGGGGAATCCCCGGATTAATTTTATCAACCATAAGTTTGAACAGGTGCAAACCGATATGAAAGCATTATTAGCCCTTGAAGATGGCAGGACCTTTCCCTGTAGAAGTTTTACAGGACAGGGAGAAGCCAGCGGGGAAGTGGTCTTCAACACCAGCATGACCGGGTACCAGGAGATTTTGACAGACCCGTCCTATGCAGGACAGATGGTGACCATGACCTGCCCTTTGATCGGAAATTATGGTGTCAACCCAGATGATATTGAATCGGACCGGATACAGGTCACAGCATTTATTGTCAAAGAATACCAGGATTTTCCCAGCAATTTTCAATCCAGAGGCACCCTGGCCGATTATCTGATCAAGGGACATGTCCTGGGAATTGAGGACTTAGATACCCGGGCCCTGACCCGGCACATTCGAAAATCAGGTGCCATGCGGGCCATTATCTCAACCGCTGACCTTGACCCCGATTCTCTGGTGGAACGTGCAAAACAGATTCCCTCCATGGAGGGCAGGGACCTTGTGGGGAGTGTTACCACAAAAAAGCCCTATTTCTGGAAACATAACCGGCCGGATTATGTGAACATTGAAAAACTTGAAGATCCCCTGATCTGGCACCATAAAGGCAAACGACACTCGGTGGTGGCCCTTGATTTCGGGATTAAATACAATATCATTCGCTGCCTTGAACGGGTCGGATGTGAAGTATTGGTGGTACCGGCAACAACGTCTGCCCAAACCATCAAAAATCTGAATCCAAACGGAATTTTTCTGTCCAACGGCCCAGGGGACCCGGAACCGGTCACCTATGCGGTGGCGACCATACAGGCCCTTCTTGGCGTTGCGCCGATTTTCGGCATCTGCCTGGGGATGCAGCTTTTGGGTCTTGCCATGGGCGGTAAAACCCTGAAGATCAAATTCGGCCACAGGGGGGGCAACCAGCCCGTGAAAAATCTTGCCACGGGCCGTGTGGAAATTACCTCCCAGAACCATGGATTTGCAGTGGATCTCAACAGCCTGGGCAAGGAGGCTACCATCCTCACCCATATCAATCTGAATGAAGACTCCCTTGAGGGACTTAAAAACGAAACGGTTCAGGCCTTTGCCGTTCAGTATCATCCGGAAGCATCCCCGGGGCCCCATGACGCCGCCTATCTTTTTAACCAGTTTGCAGAGATGATGAAACATGCCAAAGCGTAACGACATAAAAAAAATCCTGATCATTGGTGCCGGCCCCATTATTATCAGCCAGGCCTGTGAGTTTGACTATTCTGGAACCCAGGCCTGTAAAGCGCTGAAAGAAGAAGGGTTTGAAGTGGTTCTTATCAATTCAAATCCCGCCACCATCATGACGGACCCTGAAACCGCAGACAAGGTCTATATTGAGCCGGTTAACGTGGAGACCCTGTGCAAGGTCATTGAACGGGAAAGACCCGATGCCATCCTGCCCACCCTGGGCGGTCAAACGGCTTTGAACACCGCCATTGAGGCTGAAAAAACCGGCATATTTGAACGTTATAATGTTGAGATGATCGGTGCCTCCATTGATGCCATCAACAAGGCCGAAGACCGGGAACTTTTCCGAAATGCCATGAACAAGATCGGTCTGCGGATTCCCAAAAGCGGATTTGCCACCAACATGCACGAGGTGGAAGATGTCTCAAAACGCATCGGATTTCCCATAATTGTCCGGCCCAGTTTCACCCTGGGCGGTACCGGTGGCGGGGTGGCCTACAACGCTGAAGAACTGGCCTCTTTCTGCAAGGCAGGATTGGACGCCAGCCTGAACACCCAGGTCATGCTGGAAGAATCGGTATTGGGATGGAAAGAGTATGAACTCGAAGTGATGCGGGACCATGCCGACAACGTGGTGATCATCTGCTCCATAGAGAACATCGATGCCATGGGCGTTCACACAGGCGATTCCGTCACTGTGGCCCCGGCCCAGACCCTTTCGGACAAAGAATACCAACGACTGCGGGATGCCTCCATTGCCATTATCCGGGAAATCGGGGTGGATACCGGCGGCTCCAATGTTCAGTTTGCCATAAATCCGGAAAACGGGGACATGATTATCGTGGAGATGAACCCACGGGTTTCCAGAAGTTCGGCCCTGGCCTCCAAGGCCACGGGGTTCCCCATTGCCAAAATTGCGGCAAAACTTGCCGTCGGGTATACCCTGGACGAGATCCCCAACGATATCACCGGCGAAACCCTGGCCTGTTTTGAACCCTCCATTGATTATGTAGTGGTCAAAATCCCCAGGTGGACCTTTGAAAAATTCCCCGAAGCCGACGATGTCTTGAGTACCGCCATGAAATCGGTGGGGGAAACCATGTCCATCGGCAGAACCTTTAAGGAAGCCTTTCAAAAGGGACTGCGATCCCTTGAAATCGGCAGATCAGGATTCGGTGCCGACGGCAAGGATCCGGCAACCGGCAGTGTGGCAGGTAACGAATTGGAATACAAGCTGTCCACCCCCAATTCACAGCGACTTTTTTACATCAAATATGCCCTGGAGCACGGCATGCCCATCACCATGCTCCATGAACTGACCTTTATCGATCCCTGGTTCCTTCACCAGATGAAGCAAATTGTAGACCTGGAGAAACAGATCACCCTTGCGGGCAAGGATCTTCCCAGGGACTTGTTTGAAAAGGCCAAAAAATACGGATTTTCCGACAAACAGATGGCGTTCATGTCCGGGGGACTCACGGACAAACAGATAGAACAGCGCCGCAAGGATTTGGGTATTGTGCCCGTGTTCAAACTTGTGGATACCTGTGCTGCAGAGTTTCGAGCCGTGACCCCCTATTATTATTCCACCTATGAATCCGAGTGCGAAGCAAGGGTGTCGGACGTTAAAAAAGTTATTATCCTGGGCGGCGGGCCCAACCGCATCGGCCAGGGGATTGAGTTTGACTATTGTTGTGTCCATGCTTCCTTTGCCTTGAGGGAAGAGGGGGTGGAATCCATCATGGTCAACTCCAATCCGGAAACGGTCTCCACGGACTATGATACCTCGGACAAGCTTTATTTTGAACCCGTTACCCTGGAAGACGTGCTCCACATTGTGGAAAAGGAAAATCCCTTTGGGGTCATTGTCCAGTTTGGCGGCCAGACCCCCTTAAATCTGGCCATGGACCTGCAACGGGCCGGGGTGCCCATCATCGGGACAAGCCCCGAAAGCATTAACCGGGCAGAAGACCGGGATCTGTTCCAGGCCATGATGGACAAACTTAAGCTGCGACAGCCTGAAAACGGCATTGCACATTCCTATGACGAAGCTCAAAGCGTGGCCCGGAACATCGGCTATCCGGTCATGGTCAGACCCTCCTTTGTATTGGGCGGCCGGGCCATGAAAATTGTCTATGATGAAGGGGACCTGCAGGAATATTTTGATCTAGCCGTCCTGGCCTCCCCAGACAAACCGGTCCTCATTGATAAATTTTTAGAAGAGGCCTTTGAACTGGACGTGGATGCCATTTCAGACGGAGAAACCACCATCATCGGCGGCATGATGGAACACATTGAAGAGGCCGGGATCCATTCCGGTGACTCTGCCTGTGTTCTGCCGCCCTATTCCATCTCCCAGGTCCATATTGATGAAATGGCAGATGCAGCAAGGAATATTGCAAAGGAACTCCAGGTCAAAGGGTTGATGAACATCCAGTTCGGTATCATGAACAACAAGGTGTATATCATTGAAGTCAACCCCAGGGCCTCCCGGACCATCCCCTTTGTTTCCAAGGCCATCGGCGTACCTTTGGCAAAACTTGCCACCAAGGTGATGCTGGGGGCAAGTCTCGCGGAACTCGGGTTTACAAAGGAAATCATCCCCCCCTATTATTGTGTTAAAGAAGCGGTCATGCCCTTTGACCGGTTTGAAAATGTGGACCCGGTACTGGGTCCTGAAATGAAATCCACCGGCGAGGTGATGGGCATTGACAAGGATCTGGGCGCCGCCGTTGCCAAGGCCCAGCTTGCCGCCGGACAACGCTTGCCCCTGGAAGGGACGGTCTTTATTTCCGTCCAGGACAAGGACAAGGCATCGGCCCTGTCCGTTGCCAAGGATTTCCATGCCATGGGATTCACCATCATGGCAACCAGAGGGACGGCGCGCTTTCTAAAGGAAAACAATGTTCCCGCCCAGATGGTGAAAAAAGTTTCCTCGGGCAGACCCCATGTGGTGGATGCCGTAAAAAATAACGAAATCCAACTGATTCTCAACACCGGTTCCTCCAGCCAGACCCAGAGGGATGGATATGAAATCAGGCGGGCAGCCATTAAATATAAGATCCCCTATGCCACCACCACCGACGGCACCAAGGCAATATGCTCTGCCATAAAGGCCATGAAAAAAGCACCGCTATCCATCAACCCGATCCAGTATTATCACCAGGAAAACCACCATGTGTAACCAAGAAATATTTGACGCAAGTGAGCGGCCCAAGGACGAATGTGGAATTTTCGGCCTGTATAGACACCCGGAAGCCGCCCAAATTACCTATTTTGGGCTGTATGCCCTCCAGCACCGAGGTCAGGAAAGTGCCGGCATCTCCGTAAACCGGGGCATCAACGATAAGATTTTTTCCCACAAAGGCATGGGCCTTGTCCATGATATCTTTAACATGGAAGATCTGGCCCGTATCGAAGGGGGATCTGCCATCGGGCATGTGCGCTATTCGACCACCGGGGATTCGGTGATCACAAATGCCCAGCCCTTTGTGGCCAACCACCGCCATAGATCCTATGCCGTTGCCCACAACGGAAATCTGGTCAATGCCCATACCCTGAAAGAAGAGTTGGAAGAAAGCGGCTCCATCTTCCAGACCACCATGGATTCAGAAGTCTTCCTCCATTTGTTCATTAAAAATCTGATCAAAGGCGATATTGAAACAGCTGTCTTAAATACCGTATCCAAGATAAAAGGGGCCTATTCCATGGTCCTTCTCACCTGCAAGGGAGAGGTCATCGGCATAAAAGATCCCAACGGATTCAGGCCCCTGGCCCTGGGCAAGCTCAACGGCCACTATGTGCTGGCATCTGAAACCTGTGCCTTTGACCTGATCCAGGCGGAATTTATCCGGGAACTGGAGCCCGGGGAAATTGTCATCATCAACGAAGACGGCATTAGAAGCATCCAGCACCCCAAGGCTGCAGTCCATAAATCCCTGTGCATCTTTGAATATATCTATTTTGCCAGACCCGACTCGACCATTGACGGCAAAAATGTCTACCAGATGCGAAAAGCTCTCGGCAAACGTCTGGCCCAGGAAGCCCCCGTGGAAGCAGATCTTGTCATGCCCTTCCCGGATTCAGGCAATTATGCCGCCATCGGCTATGCAAAAGAATCGGGCATCCCCTTTGAAATGGGCATGATCCGAAACCATTATGTGGGCAGAAGCTTTATCCAGCCCACCCAGTCCATGCGGGACTTTGCCGTAAGGGTAAAACTCAACCCGGTCCGAGAAGTGATAAAAGGCAAGGAAATTATCATCATTGAGGATTCCATTATCCGGGGCACCACGGCCAAAACCCGGGTCAAAGCCCTGCGGGAGCTGGGCGCCAAAAAGATTCACATGCGGGTCTGCTGTCCCCCCCATAAAAATCCTTGCTACTATGGTATTGATTTTTCCTCCAAGGGCGAGTTGATTGCCGCCCAAATGCCCCTGGCTGAACTAACCGAATACCTGGGACTGGATTCATTGCATTATCTTAGTGTGGAAGGGATGCTGGAAGCCTCCGGCGTTGAAAACCCGGAGCTCAATTTCTGCAAGGCCTGTTTTGACGGTGACTATCCTGTTCCTTTTGATCCCAACTTTAGCAAACAATGCATGGGGTAATATGCGAAACCAAACCGTGGCGTTTTCAAAGGATTCGTCCAATCTTTTTTTCCACATCCTGACCAAGTGTAATCTGTCTTGTTCCCATTGCTATATTAATCGAGAACAGCATGGGGACATGACACTTTCCATTGACACCATCCGGGACTGGCTGGCAATTTTTTCCCCCAAAGCCCATCAGACGAATCTGATCCTTTTGGGAGGAGAGCCCACCCTTCACCCGGATCTTCACCTGGCTGTCAAAGAGGCCCGGCGCTTGGGATTTAAATCCATCACCATTGATACCAACGGGTTTCTCTTCCATGATATTCTGGAAAAAATCACCCCGGACCTTCTTGATTTTTTTAGCTTTTCCCTGGATGGTGCCACCCGGGATACCAACGATGCCATAAGGGGAAAAGGCAGCTATGATGCCGTCCTTGCAGGGATTAAAAACGCCAGGGAACGAGGGTTTGCCTGCTCCATGATCTACACGGTGTCGGATAAAAATATCCACGAGCTTACCCAAATGCCCACCCTTGTAAAGGATCTGGGTATTGAACGATTTTTTATCCAGGTCATTGGCATGCGGGGGGAATCCTCAACAGTTAGCCCCTCTTCCCAAACACCCCGGGCACTCCAGGTATCAAAAGATGTCTGGCTTGAAACCATCCCGAAAGTAGCTGAAGAGATCGCCGCCCAGGGGATTATTGTCACCTATCCCAAGGTGTTTTTATCCGAAGGAGAACCCTTTCAATGCGCGGCAAATGTGGCCCAAAATTATTTTGTGTTTCCCAATGGCAGGGTGTATCAATGCCCCATCTGTGAAGATTTTCCCCTGCATTCCCATGAAATCCGAAACAATCGCCTTGTGGCAATGCCCCCGATCAATGAAACAGATCTGTTCAAACTTACGATCCCTGAAGGCTGCGTCATGAACAAGATGATCCAGCCGGGAAACCTTGCCTATACAAAGAGTGGCAAACCCCGCCACAAGATTGCCTGCTGCATGCTCAAACAGGAGTTGATTCCCTAAAACTCCCATTGACAAATCCGGTTCTTTTTGAAACCTTCGTTTAGCATTCACCCCATGAACCCGTTTTACGAGGAGGATACGGAATGAACCCCTTTGGTCTGATCAAAAATTTCCCCATCCGGTACAAGCTGCTCTTTATCTATTCCTTTTGCTTTCTTATCATCATAAGCCTGTCCAGCTTGATCATCTATTTTATTGTCAAACAAAATGTGGAAAAAAATATTGAAAGCGAATTAAAAAATTCCACCTCGGCCATCTTGAACAATGTCAAAACAGCGGTCTCGGTTTCCATTAAAAACCGTCTCAGGGGAGTTGCTGAAAAAAACTATGATATTATCCAGCACCTTTATAATCGGCAAAAGGCAGGGGAAATCAGCCTGGAAGAGGCAAAAAAACGGGCTAGCGATATCATTCTCTGCCAGAAAATAGGCATTACCGGATATATCTGTATTCTGGACGGAAAAGGGCGGGTGCTCAAACACCCCAAAAAAACCCTGGAAGGGCTGGACATTTCCGATCATCAATTTGTCCAGGAAATGATTGCAAAAAAAAACGGATATATTGAATATTCCTGGAAAAACCCGGAAGATGCTGTTGCCCGGCCCAAGGCATTGTATCTCAATTATTTTGAGCCCTGGGACTGGATGATTACAGTGTCCTCCTATCGAAAAGAATTTTCAAAGCTGGTGGAAATAAATGATTTTAAGGAGGGTATTTTAAGTCTGCAGTTTGGAAAAACAGGCTATTCCTATGTCATGGACACCCGTGGCAATGTCATCATTCACCCGGAACTGACCGGGATCAATGTTTTTGAAGATGAACGGTTCCCCGACCAGTTTTTTAGGCGTATGCTGAAAAAAAAGAATGGCAAGCTGATCTATTCCTGGAAAAACCCCGGGGAAGAAAAACATCGTAAAAAACTGGTGATTTTTAATTATATTCCTGAATATGAGTGGATCGTTGCCTCATCGAGTTATCTGGACGAATTCTACTTCCCCCTGGGAACCATCCGGCATTTCATCATCCTTACGGGAGTGGCTTCCCTGATCATTTTTATCCCCATTACCTTTATCTTAAGTTCCACCATAACAAAACCCCTCCAATCTTTGATGACCCGGTTCAACCAGGATATTGCCGGGGGATTTTCAAACCGGGCCGTAAAAATGGAATCCAGTGATGAAGTGGGACAGCTCACTTTCTATTATAATTCTTTTATGGACAGACTTGCTACCTATGACCGAAAGCTCTTAGCGGAAATCAAGGATCGCCGCCAGGCCCAGGAGGCCTTAAAAGAAAGTGAAGAAAAATACAGGTCCGTCATGGAAGCCGTACCAGACCCTATCGTGGTATACGACATGGAAGGCCGGGTCACCTATATGAATCCGGCCTTTACCAAGGTATTCGGGTATACCCTTGAAGACAGCCTGGGCAAAACCATGGATCATTTCGTGCCCAAAGCCCATTGGAAGGAGACCATGGAGGGAATTGGCACCATTTTAAAAGGGGAAATTCTGCCCCGGGTGGAAACCAAACGAATGGCAAAAGACGGCCAGCTCATTGATGTCACCACCCGGGGATCGGTCTACCGTGACAAAAACGGAAACCCCCTGGGGTCGGTCATCACCCACCGGGATATTTCCGAGGTCAAATACCTGGAAAAGGCCATCATGGAAACCGGTGAAAAAGAACGTCAGGCCATAGGCAATGACCTCCATGATGATCTATGTCCCCATTTAATAGGAATCGAAGGATTAACCAAGGTGTTGAAAAAAAAAGCCGAAGGACAATCTCCTGGGGCCGCCCAATTGTCAGACAAGATTACGCAGCTTATCAAGGAGGCCATTTCCAAAACCCGAGGCTTGGCCCGGGGCCTTTGCCCGGTCTATTACACCCATGGTCTGGTCTCTTCCCTTGAGGACCTGGTCACCACCACCCGGATGCTCCACCAGGTGGACT
Organism: Desulfoconvexum algidum; assembly: GCF_055382125.1. Taxonomy (NCBI): domain Bacteria; kingdom Pseudomonadati; phylum Thermodesulfobacteriota; class Desulfobacteria; order Desulfobacterales; family Desulfobacteraceae; genus Desulfoconvexum; species Desulfoconvexum algidum. The sequence goes on from NZ_AP042394.1 coordinate 6,304,376, forward strand.
GCCAGCTAAAAGCAGATGATGGTCTAGAAGTAAACTCTCATATGGTCACCCTCAACCTCTACCATATCGCCGGGGAGGCTGTGCGCAATGCCATTCGCCACGGTGATGCCACAACCATTGTCATTTCCTTAAAAATCAGGGAGGATCAGTTCAGCTTTCTTATCCAGGACAATGGCAAGGGAATGGACCCTGAAATCCATCACAATGGCATGGGACTTCGCATCATGAACTATCGGGCCAAAATGATAGGGGCCTCCCTCATGATTTCCTCGGACAGGAAAACAGGGACCCGGATAAAACTGGCCATGCCCCTGGCAGCATTGACCGACCCGTTGGTCTGACCCCTTCGCCTGCCCCCTTGGCCTGACTGGGAATCTTAATTCATATGGGAACTGGAAATCTCTCGCCAAAGGTGGTACGGTCCTCTAACTTAAAATTTTTATTGCAGACAAGACATGCCGGATAAAAAAAAGATACTGCTGGTTGAGGATCACCCCATATTCAGACTGGGCCTTGCCGAACTGATCAACCAGGAAGAAGATCTTCGTGCCTTTGGCAAAGCCAAGGATGTGAACCAGGCCATTATTGAAATTGAAAACATGGCGCCTGACCTGATTATCGCCGATATTTCATTAAAAAATTCAGATGGAATTGATCTTGTCAAATACGTTAAGCTTCACCATGGGCAAATTCCGGTCCTGGTCCTGTCCATGCACGATGAATATCTATATGCCCAGCGGGCCCTTACTGCCGGTGCCCGTGGGTATATCATGAAACAAGAAGCCATGGAATCTGTTGTAACTGCCATCCACCATGTTCTGACAGGAAAAATATATCTCAACGAAAAGGTAAAAGAGCATATTCTTTCCACCATGTCAAATCCCCAAAAAGCCCGGGAGAAAACCCCTGTAGATCGGCTCACGGACCGAGAACTCCAGGTATTTAGAATGATCGGTCGGGGATTTTCCTCCCGGGAAATTGCAACAAGGCTTTTTCTTAGCATTAAAACCATTGGTACCTACCGGGAACGGATCAAGGAAAAACTTTCCCTGAAACATGCCAATGAACTGGTCCGGTGCGCCGTCCATTTTGAGAAAACCGGCCAGATCACTACCCAGCAAGGCTAACCATCTGCGTGTAGGTTCATCCACCTACACGCTCCCCTCTTTTTCCCTAGAAAACCACCCCCTAAACCCTACACCCTAAATCGGGTTTCAACCGATTGTAGAAACGCCACAGTTTTATAGAACTATAGCCAGGGCTGCGTACAAAACCGCAGGTGGACTATATCTGATAAAAATCTAAATTCGGAGGAATCAAATGTCGTTGAAAAGCACATACAGAGAAGCAATGGCGCTCAATGAAATCCAGGATATGGGGCAGCGTGAAATCCAAGCAAAAGCGTTTTTCGAAAGACTGAATAAATCCGAACTGCCGGAAAAATTTAACTGGGCATCAGAAATTTTTGAGGGGATACATGTCAAAGAACGCGGTGATCAACCGGCCCTTATCTGGACAGATCTGGATACAGATGCCGAACAGCAGTTTACCTATAAAGAACTGGCTGCCAACGGGAATAAACTCTTAAATTTCTTACGCAAAAACGGGGTTGAAAAAGGAAACAACCTGTACATGCTGACCCCCATTGTTCCCGAAACCTGGTTTGCAACCTTTGCCGGCATCAAAGGGGGCCTTGTCTCTGTGCCTACGGCCACCAGCATGACAGAACGAGAAATCCAGTTCCGGTTTGAAGCATACGAGCCGGATGTCATCATTGCCTTTGAAGGATTGACGGATCTGGTGGATGATGCCCTGAAAAAAGCCAATTGTTCCCCCAAGGCAAAGATTGTTCTGGGACACAAGGAGGGATGGACCTCCTATGCCGAAATCGCTGAAGAAAACCCCCAGGCCGAAGCTGCGGATGTGAGCAATGAAGAGGTCCTCATCTGCTTTTTTACCTCGGGAACCACAGGACTTCCCAAACGGGTGGGACACTCTGCTGTTTCATACCCGCTAGGGCATCTGTCCACCGCCATCCTTATCGGCCTGGAACCCGGAGATGTCCATCATAACCTGAGTGCACCCGGATGGGCCAAATGGGCATGGAGCAGCTTTTTCGCCCCCTTTAACATGGGAGCAACTGCCACGGGTTTCAATTTTACCGTACTTGATATTAAAAAATATATCGCTGCCGTGGCCAAGTATAAAGTCAATTCTTTTTGTGCCCCGCCAACAGCATGGCGCGCCTTTGTTGGTCTGGACCTTTCACAATACGACCTTTCCGCCATGAAATATTCCATCAGTGCAGGCGAGCCCCTTAATCCGGAAGTCATTGACCAGTGGAGAGAAGGCACCGGCACAGAAATCCGTGATTTCTACGGTCAGACCGAATCCACCGCCATGATCGGGAACCCGCCCTGGATGGAAGGCAAAATGCGTCTGGGGTCCTTTGGGTATCCCTCATACATGTACGACGTCATCCTGGCCGATGATGAGGGCAACGAGATTACCACACCCGACGAAACCGGTCACATTGTGGTTCGCCTGAGCAATTGGCGGGCCATCGGCCTGTTCCAGGAATATATTGACGATGAGGCAAAAACCTCAGAAGCATTTCACCACGGTTTGTATTACACGGGTGACAAGGCCACCTTTGACAAAGACGGATACTGGTGGTTTGTCGGTCGTTCCGATGACGTCATCAAATCTTCGGATTTCCGTGTGGGGCCCTTTGAAGTGGAAAGCGCGTTAATCGAACATGTTGCCGTCATGGAAACCGCCGTTGTCGGGGTCCCCGATCCCAAACGGCATCAGCTGGTCAAGGCCTTTGTAATCTTGTCCCAGGGACAGGAACCGTCCAGGGAACTGGCGCTTGAATTGTTCCAGCACACCATTGAAGTGCTGGCCAAATTCAAGATCCCCAGAATCATAGAGTTCGTAACCGAGCTGCCCAAAACCATCAGCGGCAAAATCCGCAGGATCGAATTGAGAGAAAACGAAAACGACAAACGAGGAAAGAACCCCAACGAATATTTCTATCATCAGTTCCCTGAACTGAGTTCTAAGAAAAAATAACAGACACAGACCTATATGGGAATTCAAACAATGATATGCCAGGAAAAGGAGGTGACCAGAAAACGATTGCGCGCATATGATAGATTTAACCAAAAATACTTTTTGAACAGGAGTTAAAAACATGAAAGAAAAGCTCTACAAAAAAGAGATCAGATTGACCATTGTTTTTTCTGTTTTATTGCTTTTAATGGGGCACTCGGCATCCATTTTTGTTCTCTTCCCCTCCCTTCAGCAGGGAACCCTCTGGGGATTTCCCATTCAATACATTCTGCCAATTTTGTTGGGATGGTTTGGTATCGCTGCCGTCTGCCTTGTGATGACCATCATGTGTAATAAATTTGATGATGAAATGGAAGAATATGTCAATTCTCTTCCCCCTGTGACTGAAACCGATACCGACACTTTAATCCAATAAGGAGGCAACCATGCCAGCTGAATATGCATTGAGCAACGTCTGGGTAGGACTCGGAGTTGTGGGGATCCTTTTTGCAATCTTTTATTATGTGGGGTATACCTCCTCCAAAAAAACCGTTTCCGATGAAGATTTTTATGCCGCCGGGTTTTCCATAGGTCCCGTGACCAACGGACTTGGAATGGCCGCCACCTGGGCCAGCCTTGCCACCTTTTTAGGGGTAATTGCCCTGATCATGAAACTCCAGGTTCCCTTTGTCTACCTCTGGATCCAGTGGGCCATCTCCATTCCTTTGCTGACCCTTCTATACGGCACCAGCCTTCGGCGGATGAAGGCCTTTACACCGGCCACCTTTATTCGCCAGCGCTACGGCAAACCCTCCACCGTCGTGATTGTCTGCTGGATGATCCTGATCATGATCATGTACGCCCTGGGCCAGATGATCGGTCTGGGTCGCGCCTTTGAGCTGCTCTTCGGGGTTCCCTATAATATTGCCATCGTTGTTGCAGGCCTTGCAACCGTCGGATTTATCACCGTGGGCGGCATGTACGGGGCCTCTTACAATGCTGCTTTTCAGATGGTGGTCATGACCATTGCCATGATTGTTCCCATGGGTGCCATCATGAAATTGATGGGATCATCCGGATGGTGGTTTCCGCCCCTGGCCTATGGTGATATGGTCCCGGACATGATGAAAAACGTTCCCACCTTTTTTGATATGAAATATGATTTCAGATGGTATTTCGCCCTGATCCCGGCCTTTACCCTGGGGCCTGTGGCCCTTCCCCATCTGGCCATGAAGGTGTTTACCGCTTCGTCTGTTAAAAGTGCCCGCTGGGCCGTTGTCTGGTTCGCCCTTTTTCTGGGACTGCTTTTTTCCGGCACCTATGTGGTGGGATTTGCAGGAAACTTTTTTACGGCCACCACGGGAAGACTTATTGAAAAAGCGGACCAGACCCTGTTGATCCTCAATGTATTTTATAACCCGACCCTGGTGGCGGCCTTTGTCATGGGCGGTGCCGTGGCAGCAGGGCTTTCCACCATCGGTGGTAATCTGATGGCCATTGCAGGACTTGTAGGCTCGGATCTGCTGGGCATTATTGCACCGGAAATGGCCTCTGCCAAAAAAATGAAATGGGGATATGCAGCCCTTGCCATGGGCGGCCTCCTTGCCATCCTGATGGCCTTCAGTCCCCCAAAATTTCTGGTTACCAGTATTTTATGGGCCTTCGGCCTTCTGGCCACCACTGCCACCCCGGCCATTCTTCTGGGCGTCTGGTGGAAGGAAGCCAACAAACTGGCTCTTATCATTTCTTCCCTGTTCTGTGGGTTCCTGTATATCCTGATCTCTCCCCATGTATTTCCGTCAATCGTTATCGGAAAAGGTCTTGTGGCAGCCCTTGGCATGTCCGGCGGAATGGTCACCATCCCCTTGAGCTTTGCCATGTTTATTCTCTTGTCCATTGCCTTTAACCGCATGGCGATGTTCAAAGCCTATGCACCTACCCTGGCAGACAAAAAAGTTATTGATCGAATCCACGGCTGGGGCACAGATTATGAAGAGACCCGTTACAACGGAATCACCATACCAGTGATTGCTTCCATCGTCTGTATTGCGATATTTTGCTGGGGACTGGTACCCTGGGCTTAGGTTTGTTATTAAAAGCATAACCTGATCCATAAAGCCCGGGGAAACACCCCGGGCTTTACAACCCAACACATTAAAAGGAACCCTTCATGAATTATCTAACATCCATGGGAAATATTTTGACCTTGAATACCATTGGGCTTGAAAAAGGGATGGATATAAAGCGGTTGCAATATTACGCCATCCTCAATGTATTGATTTTGGGAATCATCTATGGATGTTCAGCAGCCCTGTTCAGCCAATCCATTTTGATGGAAAAGGGCTTTGAGGCCACGGCCTATAATCCCCTTAAAATCATTGTGGCCGGAATTCCCGTGGCATTTTTCATGCACGCGGGGGCCGCTCTTTTTATCTGGGTTTTTTTAAAGGCCATGGGGGGGAAGGCCAACTTTTTGATGTCCTATTTTAATATCGGAATGGCCGCTATTTCACTTTGGATTGTGGCTCCCTTTGCAGCAGCCCTTCAAATCGGGGCCGTCTCGCCTGTGATCACACTTCTGACCGGCATTTTTTCCCTCTACGCCTTTGCCGTAAACGTGAAGGTGATCAAGGCGGCATTTCAATTGTCCAATCTCAAAATGACCATTGCCACCTCGGTGACCCTCATGTATATCAGCTGTTTTCTCTATCTGTGGGTATAGGAGGGGCTGAATCTTTATTCATTTCTCCTTGACAAGCAGCAATGAGGTGTGCTTAAAGAAGCCTATTGCGAACGCGTCAAGAAGACGCAGGTGAAGTAAAAAAAAGTAGTTCATAGATAACGATACCAGGCCAAGAAGGCCAGACACCGGGAATACCGGTGGACTGGAATTCTTGGCCTTTTTGTTTTCAGGGCATGTTGATGCAGGCCCAAGCGAGGAAAGAGACATGGATAAAAACACAATCTTCCCGTATCTGACGGTGCTGACCGGTGTGCTGATCGTCCTGGTCCGGCCCTGGCCAGTCAGAGCTGGGAATGTGGAAAAGCAGATTGAAGCTCCTGTGCACAAGGCCGTCCAGATCGAGCAGACCACCCAGGCAACCCAGTCCCAATGGCGGGATGAACGAGGGGAAAAAACCAAAATGTTTGAAAACCTTGAAGCACAGATCAAGGCACTTGAAACGCAAAAGGCCCAGCAGGCCGATCAGAAAAACCTCATGACCGTGAAGATTGCCCAAAAAAAACAGCAGCTATCGGATATTGCCCAGATCTCAGCCCAGATCTCTCCCTTCCTGGACCAGCTCCTGGAACAGGTCCAGGCGCTTTTTCACCGGGACCTGCCCTTTTTGCAGGAGGAGCGCACCAAACGGATAGAGGCGCTGGCAGCCATGGCCCATGATCCGGAGGTGCCGGTAAGCGAACGGTTCAGAAAAATCATGGAAGCCCTGATGGTGGAGGCAGAGTACGGCCAGACCGTGGAGGTCTATCAGCAAACCATTGACCTGTCAGGCCGGGAGACCCTGGTTAATATTTTCAGGTTGGGGCGTCTGAGCCTCTTTTACCAGACCCTGGACAAACAGCACTGCGGGGCCTACAACATCGCCCAAAAAGACTGGGAACCCCTTGAAGACAATTATCTCCGAGACATCCAGGAAGCGGTTGATATGGGGTCCAAGCGCAAACCCGTGGAGATCCTGGACCTGCCCCTGGGAAGGATTTCCGTCCAATGAAATCACCAATTAAAAATACTTATATCATGGTTCTGTCCGTTCTCCTCTGCGGGGTCTGCCTCTTTACCACAACAGCCTGGGGCAAGGACATCCGGCTGGTTCCCATGGAGGCCCAAAAGATCGAGGCCACCATGCGACAAAAGGCCGCCCAGGAACTGCACGCAGCCCAGAAGGCAGCCGCCGCAGCCAGGCAAGAGATCACCCGGGACCGAAAAGCCCTGAGCCGGACCATTGCTCGTCTGACAGAACAGGCCCGGGGCCTTAAGGAAGAGATCAAGGCTCTGGAAGCCGAGAACGAGACCCTTGCCCAAGAAGATACCATCCTATCCCAACAGCTTGAGAAATCCCAGGGCATGGTCCGGGAATTGTCCGGGGTCATCCGCATGAACGCCAAGGACATTGACACCTTTTTGAGCAGCAGTTTTCTATCCGGGATCTATCACCCGGACACGGTCTTTCTAAAGGCCATTGCCGAACTATCTGTATTTCCGGGAATGGACCATATCCGAAAAATGACAGATCTGCTTTTTGACCGGATTCACCAGGGCAGGGCGGTCAACCTTGAAACAGCCACTATTGTGGATCGCACCGGAAAAACGGTTACCGCACGGGTCCTCCTTTTGGGCAGCTTTACCGCAGCCTATGGTCTGGCAACGGAAACCGGATTTTTAAGCTACACCCCAGGGGAGGGCAAGCTGTTTGCCCTGTCCCGGCTGCCCTCGACCGGCATGGGGAAAAAGATTATTCAGTATATGGAAGGGAAACGGGATGCCGTGCCCATGGACATCTCCCGGGGTGCTGCTCTAAGCCAACTCACCTACAAGCTCAGCCTCTGGGACCAGATTCCCAAGGGCGGTCCCATTGTCTGGCCCATTCTGATCATCCTGGCCATTGGCGGACTCATTGCCACAGAGCGCCTCTGGTTCCTGCTGCGCCGGAAAATCAGACTTGAGACGGTGGTCTCCCAGATCGAAACTTCGGCTGCCGCCCGAAACTGGACGGCCTGCCAGGAAATCTGTGCCCGATATGCCAAAAATCCCGTGGTCCGGGTTATCCGGGCGGGACTCTCGGGCCGGGAACTGCCCAGGGAAGATATGGAAAACACCGTCCAGGAAGCCATCCTAAGGGAAATCCCCCCCATGGAGCGATTTTTATCCACCATGGGAATGCTGGCGGCCATTGCCCCGCTTCTGGGGCTGCTGGGAACGGTCACCGGCATGATTGATACCTTTCATGTCATTACCATGCACGGCACAGGGGATCCCAGAATGATGTCCGGCGGGATTTCCGAGGCCCTGGTTACTACCATGCTGGGCCTTTCCGTGGCCATCCCCATTATGCTGGTTCACACCCTTCTTAACCGGGAGGTGGAAAACACCGTGGGCCTGATGGAGGAAAAGGCCGTGGCCCTGATCAATATCATCCAAAAGCAGGGGGTCTGATGCCGATCTGTCTCCAGGATATCCTCATGCCCACAGCCGACCTGATCCAAGCAGGGGGGGTGGTCATGGTCCCGCTGATTGTCTTGAGTCTTGTCATGTGGCTTTTAATCATCGAGCGGGCCTTTTTTTTCCGCAGGCTTTATCGCAAAAACATGACCGCACACACTGCCCTCTCCTTCATCCACAAGGACAAAATGCCCGATCCTGAAAAATACCGGGGGGCGGTCAGCCTGCTGGTTAGGCAATTCATAGACAGCCGCACGGGAAACCAACAACTGGACCGACACCTGCTGGATGCGACCGTGGCCCGGATCAACCGGAGGCTTCCCCGGTTTCTGGCCCTCATCGGGGTATTGGCGGCCATGGCCCCGCTTCTGGGGTTGCTGGGAACGGTCACGGGAATGATCACCACCTTTGATGTGCTGGCCATCTTCGGTACAGGCAATGCCAAGGCCATGGCCGGCGGCATTTCCCAGTCATTGATCACCACCCAGACAGGACTCATCGTGGCCATCCCGGGGCTATACATGAAAGGGTTCCTGGAACGGCGGGCAGACACCTTGAGCCAGCGCATCCTGCGGATGGGTCTTTATCTGAAACGACACGTATAGAGTACGGGAAACCCCATGTTAAACATATCGGCAAGCAGAAAGCATAAAAAAGGAACCCTGGAGCTGGACATAGCCCCCCTCATTGATATGGTCTTTATCCTGCTGATCTTTTTTCTGGTCACCACCAGCTTTGTCAAGGAGACCGGCATTGAAGTGACACGGCCCACGGCATCCACGGCCACTGTGCATTCCAAGGCCACCATTCTCATTGCCGTGGACAACCAGAACCGGATCTTCATGGACCACCGGGAAATCGATATCCGGGCGGTCCGGGCAAACACCGAGCGGGCCCTGGCCGAGAACCCGGAGGGTGCCGTGGTGGTGGTGGCGGACACTGCCTCCAGCACAGGCACGGCCATCCAGGTCATGGACGGCTGCCGCATGGCCGGCGCCACCAATGTGTCCCTGGCCGCGGCACTGCCGGAGGGGCAATGAAACAGGCGAGGGACAGCGCTCTCATCCTCAACGGGAACTGGCGGACCTGGGCCGGTGCAATCACCTGCACCCTTGCGTTGAACCTGGCCCTGTTCGCCCTGATTCCGACACTCATGAACCCCTCGGAACCCTCCATGGCCCTGGGCCCCATGATTCCCCAGATCCAGCTGACCCGGCTCAAACGCAAAACCATGGAACCGATTAAAAAAAAGCCCAAACCCCGGGTGGCGGAAAAACAGGCCAAAACTTTTGCCAAACCCCGGGCCAACCAACCAGCCCACCAAGCCCTGGCCCTGCCCTTTGAGATCAACACCAGGCTACCAGGCGGCCCCCAGACCCTGGAGCTGCCCCATGTCATGGAAAAATCACTTTCCACCCTGAATCTTGCCACCCTGTTTTCCCCGGGGGATCTGGACCAGCCCCTGACCGTGCTGTCCAGAATTCCGCCAATCTATCCCTTTAAGGCCAAGCACCGGGGCATCCAGGGCTGGGTGGATGTGGAGTTCGTGGTCACGGACCAGGGCCTGGTGGAAGAAATCAAGGTTATCGCAGCTCAACCGGAAAAAATTTTTGACAAAAGCGTTATCCAATGCCTTTCCGCCTGGCGGTTCAAGCCGGGGACCATCCTGGGGGAGCCGGTAAAAACCGTGGTCCGGACACGTATCCGCTTTAAATTAAATTGAGGAGACCCATGACACATAGACCCCCCCTGATATTCATGATCTTGATCTGGGCAGGCCTTGCCGGCCTGATCATTCCCCTGGCCCATGCCAAAAAGACAAAGGATCTTGGAAAAAACCTGTCTGGCCCGGACCAGCACCTGCTCATCAAGATCAGAGATCTGATGAACAAAGAGGATTACAAGGGCGCCATTTCCCTGATCCGGGCCAGCAGAAAGAAACCTGACAACGACTCCGGCACCGGGACCGGGACTTCCGCCGCCACCCATCCTCTGGTCTGCCTGGCCCTGGGAAATTGTTACCTGATGATCCCGGATTATCCCCATGCAGAATCTGCCTATCTGGCCGCACTGGCGCTGGCACCAGATCTCATGGATGCCCGGGTCAACCTGGCCAAGGTCTACTCGGATACAAGCCAGTTCGACAAAGCAGCACAGGCCTTCCTGGCCACCTATGAGCTGTCAGATCCCAGGCAGGCAGACTATCTTTATTACAGCGCGGTTATGACCCTGGCCCATGGCCGGGCCGAGGCCGCCATCGACCATTTTGAGCGCCTCTTTGCCGCCCACCCGGACCAGGTGGCACGCCAGTGGCAGGAAAATTTTGCCAATGCCCTGATGACAGCCAGCCACTGGAAACAAGCCGCTCCCCTGGTCCTGGAGCTTGTGGCCCAAGCCACAGGCACGGACAAGATCCGATGGCAGGAAACCCTGCTCCAGATCTATTTACATACAGACAATCTGAACCAGGCGCTCGCCTATGCCACAACCCTTTCCCGACAAGACTGCACCGTGGCCAAATGGTGGAAGGCCCTGGTCCATATCCGCCTGGGCCTGGGCCATTACCCCCAGGCCCTGGATGACCTCATTGTCTACGGATTTCTTTCTCCCCTGACCCGGGAGGAAAAAAAGCTGTTTGCAGATTTAAGCCTCCAGCTTAAGATCCCGGGCCGGGCGGTTCGTACCTATGAAACCCTTCTGGCCGAAACCCGGGACACCCCCCTGGATGCCAAAGGACAAAAGCAGATGATCCAACGCCTGGTAACTGCCTACCGGCAGCTGGGCAAATCAGATAAGGCTCTGGCCCTGTTGAACCGCTTTGACCCCAAGGCCTGTGATCCTGAAATGCTCTTGCTCAAGGGGGATCTGCTTTACGAGGCCAAAGCCTTTAAATCGGCAACGAAAGCCTTTCGCATGGCAGCCCGAGGCGACTGCTCCCAGAAAGGCCAGGCCTGGCTCATGGCAGGGTATGCGGCCTGGCAGCACAATGACCTTAAGGCCAGCCGAAATGCCTTTGAAAAGGCTGCCCGGTTCAAGCGGCACCGCAAGAATGCCCTGGCAGCCATGGCCCAGATGGAAAGGACACCCCCCATGTAAACCTGCAACCCAACCATTCCGGCTGAAACCTTTACACAAAAAAAGGCAGCCGCGCTCCGGGCAAGGATGATGCGGCTGCCTTTGTAACATGTTCCAGGACGAATCCGGGAGACATAAGATTTAATACCATTATGTCTCCCCCTTCGTCAATGGTGCTGAAAAGGGATATCAGACCGGATTTTAATGACTGATTTAAACGAAACCGGGAGACCCTAAATGAAATGGATGACGAACCGCACCCTTGTATTGACAACTATTTTCTTATTTTTTTGCCTGACCCCTGTTCAGGCACAGGAGACACAAACAAAACCCCAAATCCAGCAGATGGACGAACTGGTGGTGGTGGAAAAGGCCGGCGCCCCGGGCTATGAATCCACCCCCGCCAAGACCACCATTGAACTGGACAAAATCGACTTTATCGGCCCGACCAATTCCGTGTTGGATGCCTTCAAGACCATTGCCATGGTGGATTTCAGGGGATCTGATCTGGATCCAGGAGTGGACAGCGTCTACCTCAACGGGTTCAGCTCAAAACGATTTGTAACGGCCATGGACGGGGTCACCATTCTGAAAACCGGGGGCCGAAAATCCAGCAATATCGTGGACTGGGCCACCCTGCCCGGCTTTTTGCTGGAATCCGTCGAAATCCTGTCCGGTCCCCACTCAGCCTTGTACGATGCCAAAAGCATCGGCGGTGTCATCAATATGAAAACCCGCGCCCCTATCTACCGGCAGACCCGGGTACCGGAGTTAACCCTGATCACCGGCTATTCTTCCTATAATACCTTTAGTACGACGACTGTTATCCAGGGCGGCGTGGACAAGTTTACCTATGACCTGGCCTACCAGAACTATATGACCGACGGGTACCTTCGCAACAGCGAGACCGAGATGAACACTGGTTACGGCCGCCTGGGGCTGCTGCTGCCCCAGGACGGATACATTACCATCTCAGCCTCGGCTTCGGACATTGACCGCAACGCCGCAGTAAACAATCCCGGAGAGACCGCAAGCATCACAACAGACTGGGATTCTTCCTATCCCGAGGTGACCGCCAGCGCCTTTGAGCCCTATCAAGACCCCACCTGGGACAGCAAGTCCCAAACCTACCGCCTCGCTTACACCCAGTCCCTTGGCATTGGCAAGATCAATGCCAGCGCGTATTACGGGGAAGATATCCGGGATCGGGACTATTTGGCATGGGTGGACGAAGATGACCACTCCCAGGGGACCTATGATGCTGGCTGGCAGACAAAATGGTGGCAGCACGGGGCCAAGGTTACAGACGAACTTCAATGGGCCGACAACCAGACCACAACAGTGGGAATGGACCTGGCCCAGCTCTATGACGTGGGAGTGGATGACACCAAGACCGAGCGTGTCAAAAAAGAAGGGGCCTTTGCCCAGCACAAATGGGGTATCATCCCCAGTATCGATCTCACCTTGGGCCTGCGCTACGAGGCGGTGACCACCTGGACGAGCAACTATAGCAACGGCAGCCTTTGGAATTCTGCCTATGGCCAATTAGTGGAAAGCCAATTTGACCAGTTCATTCCCAAAAGTTTTACCACCTGGAAGATGGACCGTTTGGCTCCCTGGCTTCGGGACACCTCCCTGTCCGCCGGAATCAGCAAAATCTGGCACGCCCCGGACTACCACGGTGATTACAACCCCCAGGGCCGGCCTGCCGGCATCTTCCTGGATCCTGAGCACGGCATCGGCTATGATCTGATCTTCAAGCGGCGGGTCTGGCAAGACATCACTCTTAAAATCGGGTATGCCTTTTACGACATCAAGGATTATATCGCCACCAACTCCACCTATGCACAATACTCAGACGCCAGTGCCGGGGTCCTGCGGTTCAGCGACTATAAAATCAACCTGGAAGAGGTTCACCGCCACGCCACCACCCTGGAACTGGGGGGCCACCTCACGGACAAACTCTCCTTTAACCTGAGCTGGGCATGGCAGCGGTTCTCCAACCAGGGCGACGAGCCAGCCGGTGAAACCGAACTGGACCAACGGGCCGAACACCAGGTAGGCATGGGGCTGCGCTATGCCCTGGGCAAAAAAACCACCCTGATGCTGGACTACACCTACCAGAGCGATGAAACCACCGAGGTTTCCAATGAAATCTCAAACGATGTCTGGGAATTTTATCAGGTGGACATTCCCGCCCACAGCGTGGTGGATCTGGGAGTTCAATACAAATGTTTCGAACAGGCTGGCTGGCTTAAAAACGGCACCTTGGACCTTTATGTCAAAAATTTAATGAACGAGTCCTACTACGATTCAGAAGGCTATCCGGCCACGGACCGGACATTCGGCTTCTCTTTCAGCGTAACCATATGATCATGAAAAAAAGGAACACACACCATGGACAACCAAGTAGCTTCCCAGGCTTTCTGGGAATCAGAGTGGCAGGCAGCAATTGACCTGTCCAGGACAAATTTCCCGGAAAAGGAAAGAAATCCGGGACAAATGACCCGGTGGAACAAGATGGCAAAAGACTTTGCCGAGCGTACGGACAAGCAAAAGGCCACACAACTGCGGGACAAGACCATCCGATTTCTTGTGGACAGAAAAATCCTGACACCCAAAACCCGGGTTTTGGACATCGGTGCGGGCCCGGGAGCCTGGGCCCTGCCCATGTCCCGTCACTGCGCCCATGTCACAGCCCTTGAACCGGCTCGGAGTATGACCGACATCATCGCTGGCAGGATGGAGGAGGAGAAGGTGGACAACATCACCATTGACCCGCACACCTGGCAGGAGGTGGATCATGTGGAAAGCCTGTGTCCTGACGGGGAGTACCGGCCTGAAAAACCGGTGTGCCGGGGGGCCATGATCTGGTCCGTTCACAAGGACGACCCCATGTTCACCCGGCCCCCCCTCCAGAGTCCGGCTAACCCCTCACCCTCCTTCGGGAGCCATTAAACCCATATTTATAGAAAAGGAAAAATTCGCATGAAACGTGTTCTCTCTTTTATCGGATGTATCGCCCTTGTACTGCTTCTCGTTCCCCAAGTCCATGCCAAGGATTTCGGGGGGCCCCTGTCCCGGGCCATGGAAACCCTGAAGGCCGCCAAAGGCGACCCCCAAATTCTGGTCCTGACCAATGCCCCCTATGTCAGGCAAAAAAACCTGGACAGCATGGCCCTGCTGGGCCAGGCCCAGGAAATCACCGGGGCCATGGTGGGCAGGGGCAACCTGCTCTTTTTCCAGCGGCCCCAAAACCATCCTTTCTGCCTGATGCTGTTTAAAAAATCCAGCGGCCAGGCTGTCATCATCAGCCAGGACGGAGCAGGCTGGGCGGAAGACACCCTGGATCTTGGACCCGACCATATTTCAGATCCTGCCTTCTGGAAATCAGTGAAAACGACTTACAAGGCAGGCAGGGACATGTTCACCCTGGCAGGCATGTCCACTGCCTGGGCCCAGGGCGCGCCCTATGATTTTCTCAAAGCGGCCGAGCTTCACAACCACATCTGCCCCGGCCTGACCTCGGGGTATCTTCTGGCTCATTTTATCCTGGGGCATTATCCCCTGGCCCCAGGAGAACGGTATACCATTGTGTCGTCGCCTGTCTGGTGCAAGGAGGATGCCTTACAGGTGATACTGGACTGCACCGCAGGCAAACACGGCCTGGTGGTCAAGACCCTGTCCAAGGCCCAGAAGGAGAAAATCTCAGTGCCTGATCCTGCCGGGTTCCTTCTGATCTGGAATGCCAAGGCAAAAACCGGAAAAGGAGTGGCCCTAAGCTTTGACTTCAAGGCGTTCAAGGCCCTGTACCCTGAAAACACCCCCAAGGCCGCCAGTCTCCTGTTCACCATTCCCCTTCTAAAAACCCCGGAGCGGTTCGTGTCCGTGGCAAGGGAATTTGTCCTGGACGAAACCCGCCACAAGGCCATGACCCAAGCCGGCACCAACCCCTACCAGATCGCCGGGCTGATGGCCAAATAACCGGGTGTAACCGCTGACGAATCAAGAGCTAGCCCATCAGGATTTTTTGGGCTTAGCTCTATTCTTTCTGGCTTTTTTCCGGTTTTTTTCCCAGTCTTCGTTGGCCTGAATCAGGTCCTGGACGTTTTCCGGTTCTTCTGCTGCCTCAATGATAAGTGAATATTCTTTTTTACCGACCGGAATAGTCTCTATTGGCTTGGTCAAAAATTCCTGGATAGCTTCCAGCAAAGGTATCTCTTCTGTACTGCAAAAGGAAATGGCCTGGCCTTTTTGGGTTCCCCTGCCGGTTCTTCCGACCCGATGGACATAATTTTCCTGTTTTTCAGGCAAATCATAATTCACCACAAAATTAACATCAGGAATATCAATCCCCCTGGCACTGACGTCGGTGGCAATGAGAATCTTGGCCCACCCGCTTTTATATTGCCCCATGACAGCGGTTCGTTCTTCCTGGTCCTTGTCTCCGTGGATGGCCAGGGACTTAATGCCCACTCGTTCCAAGGCCTTTACAACCCGCTCGGCCCTGACCTTTGTTCTGACAAAGACCATGATCCTGGCATCTTTGTTATCCTGGATAAATTTACGAAGAAAAAAGCGCTTGTCATCCATTTCCACAAAAATAACCCCATGGGACACATTTTTTGAAACCGGGTCATCGGGAGATATTTGAATTCGGATGGCAGTGCTTTTGACCTGGGAAAAGGCCAGCTTCTTTATTTCCTTGCTAATGGTGGCCGAAAAAAACAGGGTTTGATGCCGCTGGGTCAATTTTCTCTTTACCGACTCGATGTCCTTGATAAATCCTTTACCCAGCATCTGGTCCGCTTCATCCAGCACCAGGACCTTGACCCTCTTGACATCAATGGCACCCTGGCTGATGAGGTCAAACATCCGGCCCGGGGTGGCAATGAGCACATCAATCCCGTCCCCAAGCTTTTTGATCTGGGGATCCTGTTCCACGCCACCGAACAGGGCAAAGGCTTTTACCTTTGTATGGGCTGCAAGGGTGGTAAAAACATCACCGATCTGGGCAGCCAATTCCCGGGTAGGCACCATGACGATGCAATGGATGCCAAAGGAGTGCTTTGAGGTTTTGGCCCGGTGAATTTTATCAATAATGGGAATGGCAAATGCTGCGGTCTTTCCGGTTCCGGTCTGGGCAATGGCCAGGACATCCTCGCCTTTCTGAATGGAGGGAATTGCCTTGAACTGGATGTCTGTGGGCCGTTTAAACCCTTCTGCCGCCAAATTTTTCTTTATGGCTGAATCAATATAATAGGTATCAAATTTCATTGGGAATCTTTTTTTTAAAGGGTTATAATCTTTACAAAATACAGGGAAATACAGTAAAAAGCAAGGATAGGTGATGAATTCACACCAGGTGTACCCACCGGTGCCAAAAGATCCCTTTTATTTTCATTGACAAGGACAAAGCGACTGACTTACTATCCGCAATTATTTAAGCATGTCCACAGACCTTTTTATGGATTTAACCTAATTTAAAATAAAGTGTGTAACCAAACAGAATGAAATACAAAATGACCAGACTCAGGATCAAAACCAAATTACTCTTGCTCTCCTTGGGAATCACAGCTTTTTGTGCGTTATCTTTCTTTGTCATTGCCAACTATACCCTGTACCGGGGGGGAGAATATATATTGGAGCAGAGCCTCAACTTAGGGAGAGAGTCTGCTGAAAAAAGCCGGACAACGCTGGAGGATCAGACGAGACTTAATTTGACTCAATTGGTAGGTATCCAGGCCCAGACAGGAAACAATTTTTTTAACTCTGTGCACATGGAAGTGAATACCATGTCCAAATTCTGTAAGCTTCTCTGGGAAACCGATGGGCAGAGTCTGGGTCAATATGCCACCGATAAAAATGAGAGGGAGTTGTCCCACATTTATCGGTTAGCACCGGGGGTAGATAAGAAGGTGGTGCAGGGCGAGTTCATGCGTCTGCGTACAATGGGAAATGTGTTTAAACCCTATCTATTTGACAATGCAAATTTAGACTCCCTCTTTCTTGGAACTCAGACCGGCATCAATATTCTTTGGCCGGATACGGGTGGGCGGGCAAACAAACCGTATGATCCCAGAATCAGGCCCTGGTATAAAAATACGGTGGCTCGAGATGGTATCGGCTGGACCGAGATCTTTAAGGGTGCCTCCACATCGAAACTGATGATCGCTTGTTCTGGTCCGGTTCGGACTCGGGAAGGTGAGCTCAAGGGTGTGATCGGGATTACGGTTACGCTGGATGAAATGCTTAAGGTCATCTCCAGCCAGGTGAAAGAGGTGGGGTATGCTTTTTTACTGGATAAGGGTGGAAATGTCATCGCTTTTCCAGCCCTGGGGCAGGAGGAGAGAATAAAGGATTACGGGTTGGGCAATCTGCTTGAAACTAAAAATGAGGAACTTTCCAATATTGTAAAAAAAATGGTGGCCGGCCAAAACGGATTTTCCCGGATACGACTTAACAGCGGAGAAAAATTTATAGGGTTCGCTCCCATAAAAGAAACCGGTTGGAGCATGGCAGTTGTTATTTCTGCAAAAACGGCCCTGAAACTTGCCGATGAGACAAAAAAATATATAATGGATTATACCCTTTCAAAAAAAGAGCGCATTATAAGTGTAATAGTTGATATCCAGAAATATTTAATGGCATTCTTTATTGGTGTGTTGCTCATCACCATATTGGTCGCCGTTAAGATGTCCGACAAGATAAGTAAACCTATTTTGGATTTAACACAAGGTGTTAAGAAGGTTGGAAAGGGAGATCTTGATCTAAACTTCGAGATAAAAACCGGTGACGAGATAGAGACGCTGGCAGAAGCGTTCAACACCATGACAAACGATCTTAAGCTCTATATAAAAAATCTAAAAGAGACGACGGCAGAAAAAGAAAAGATTCAAAGCGAATTGCAGGTTGCAACAAAGATTCAGGCCAGCATGCTTCCGAGAATTTTTCCAGCTTTCCCGGAGAGAGATGAATTTGACATTTTTGCAAGCATGATACCCGCACGAGAGGTTGGGGGCGATCTGTTTGATTTCTTTTTTATCTCGGAAAATAAATTTTGCTTTTTAATCGGGGATGTATCGGGCAAGGGGGTTCCAGCGTCCCTATTTATGATAATTGCCAAGACATTGATCAAGAACGAGGCTTTGAGGGGCATCCCACCTGAAGAGATCTTTACCAACGTTAATAATGCATTATGTGAGAACAACGATGAAAGTATGTTTGTTACCGCTTTTATCTGCATTATCGATCTTGAAACCGGGCGGCTGGATTTTGCAAATGCCGGCCATAACCCGCCGCTTCAAAAAATAGCGTTTAAGGGGGGCACCTATGATTTCATGACACCCGCTACCGGGTTTGTCCTAGGGGGTATGCCCGACTTTAGCTATGTGAAAGAATCCTTTGTCATGGCTCCCGGGGATATTATATTTTTATACACCGACGGGGTTAATGAAGCCATGAATCCGGATTATAATGAATATACGGACCTTAGGTTAAAAGCGCTGCTCTCAAAAGAAGATACAGACGATGTTAATGAAATTGTGGAATTGGTAAATCAGGACGTGAAACACTTTGCAAATGATGCGGAACAATCAGATGATATCACCATACTGACCTTTAAGTATAACGGGTTAAAAGAATAGAGAGAGTTTTTAAATCATGCAGTTTATAAAAATTGACGATGCGCTTGGTATAGGTGATACGAAAGATATGGCCTATGGAAAACTGGATCGTTTCTTCACCTGTATCATCGTTGGGGTTACAGGTGCTGGAAAGACAACCTTAAAATCCAGACTGCTTGAAAGGTATAAATTTTACACCTTGCCCGACAGGAGAATTCTCACCGATAAGATTATTTTACCCATGATGCAGGAGGATCATGGGGTACCTGTGGATCGAAATCAAAGGTTTACCCATACAAAAGCCTTTAGAGACAAATATCCTGGTGGAATGGGGTACCTGTTGTCCAAAACAAGGATAAGAGATATAGATCCTTTAACCCCTGTTCTGTTTGATGGATTAAGGGGTGTAAATGAGGTGGCGTATGCTGCAAAATCGATTCCAACCTCTTTTTTTATTGTGTTGAGCGCACCGGAACACATAAGGATCAAACGCCTGCTGGCCCGTGGAGACTCATTTGATAGGATCAAGGGTCGGATCACCCCAGGGGATGTGGCAGCGTTTAAAAAAATATGCTCACCCTCCCAACGAGAAGAACTTTTCGAATATGTGAAACACGAAAAAATACCTGAAAGCCAACTGTATGAAAAAGTTAAAATCGTCCTAAAAGAAAGGGAAAATTATGACCAAGGGGCTGCCGGCAGTTTTATAAAAAATACCCTTTCGGATCGTGCCATCCTTATTGATTCATCAAAACAATCTCCTGAGCAGATCGAAGCCACCATCCATAGACAGTTACACGGCAAAATAGCCATACTATGATAAAGATTAAAAAAGCGATTATTTCTCTGTTGATCCTGGGGGTGGCACTTGCCTTTATAACAGGTATCGGTGTTGGTGAAGCCTATCGAACCTATTCGAAATTAAAGATTGAAGGATGTTATGGTCTAGGGGAAACCATAAAGTCCGTTGTGGATTCTTTTTTGGGGGCAGGGGTTCCGCTCAAGCAATTCTCAGGATTTGATACTGTTTCCAAGATGGTTCTCACCAGCGACCCCAGTATCCATAGAATGACAATCGTTAATAACCTCAATGAGGTTGTGTTTTCAAGTAATCCGGGTTCAGTGCAAGGGGTATTTCGCCCGTCAAAAAAACAGGACGGTAAAAAAAGATTTATCACCGATGATAATGATGACTATTTTCGAATACGCATACCACTTGAAACCAAGTTTGAACAAGCCGGGGAGTTGCGGCTTGAAATTGAAAAGCGATCGATCAATGATCGTATTTCAAAAACATTCAAACCTTTAGTTTTTATCATCCTGGCGGTTATAGGACTCTATTTAATCCAGATATATGTTGTTGATAGAAGCGGTTTGAAGAATCAAAAATTTTGGGTGACTGTTACATACTCCATGGCGAACCTTATTGTCATCTTTACCATTTTATTTTCCCTTATAGATATCTATAATGAGGGTATCCAAAAGAAAACCGATAATCTCACCAGTTCATTGGCCCATAAGCTCTCCTATATTAAAAAACTTGATCTGGAAATAGACAGTTTTAAGGGAATCGACACCCTTTTTGATCAGTACAGACACTTAAACAATGAGATCAGCTATATAGCGTTGAAGGTTAATGGCAAGGTTATTGTCGACACGTCAAAGCAGTTGCTGGGAAAAGCATCCGATTATATTCACTATGCCAGACAGCTGGACGATCATGAGATTTCCGTCTGGGTGGATAAAAAAATTGTTTATAAAAATTTATGGCGAAGTTCAAAGAATTTTTTAATACTGTTTGTGGCAGCCTTATTTATGTCCGCTCTGTTTTTAAATTTGATGTTTACCCTATCTGGGAAACAGAAACATCTCTTGGGTACCAACGAGGAAAAAGAGCGATCTTTGGCCGTTATTAAGCCTGTATTCTTCATAGGGGTGTTTATCGAAGCGTTGTACTCCTCCTTTTTACCCCAGTATTTTGAAACCATCACAGCCGGAATAGGTGCGTCGGCAAATGTTGCATCTTTTTTATTCACCGTTTTTTTCATATCCTACGGAGTGATTCTCTTTCCAGCGGCCAGTTATTGCCAGAAAAACGGAGAAAAAGGCCCCCTGTTATGGTCAGTTGTGTTTATCGGCCTTAGCAGTTTGCTAATGGCGGTTTGTACCAACTATTATACGATTCTTTTCATCCGGCTGGTTGCGGGTTTCTGCCAGGGCGTTTTGTTCATGGCTGTTCAGTCCTATATATTAAAGGCAACTCCTTTGCACCGCAAAACCCGATCCATGGCTATTGTCATTATCCAGTACAACGGTGGTAGGATTGCAGGTACCGCAATCGGGGCATTGGCTGTTAATTATTTTGATATTAGCGGGGTGTTTTTGGCCGGTGGCGTTATTGCTTTTTTTCTATACGGGTATGTGGCCAAATATATTCCAAGGATTGAAGTCCAAAAGGAGGCAGAACCTTTAGTGAAACAACCTGAACCCTCCTTCGGGACCGGTTTAAAAACAGTGCTTAAGGATATTGAGCATTTAAAGGCAAGTTTTTTAATCGGGGTTAATGCAAAGCTTGTGATGATAGGTGTGATCTGCTTTGCCATTCCCCTGGTAATGGAGCGAAGTGGTTTTACAAAAGAGGATATCGGCTTGGTTCTCATGCTCTATAGTGCTGGCGTATTGATCTCAAGTATGTACTCTTCAAGGCTGGCGGATAAGACGGGCAACATCAGAAAAATACTGTTCCGGGGTAACCAGGGAAGCGGTATAGGGTTGGTCCTCATCGGTTTAACAGGCCTTCCCGGGATTGATGCCTGGGCTGAGCCGCTCATGGCGTTGGGATCTATTGTTCTAGGACTCTCCCATGGGTTTATCGCAGCTCCCATCACGACTCATATTTCCGGGACCAGGACAGCGAAAATACTGGGTGCAGGGCCTTCAATTTCTGTCTTCAGGGTGTTTGAGCGGACCGGGAATATTCTGGGCCCCTTGATTGTGGGGCAGCTACTGGTTTTGGGTGGTTATAATACAATGGTGATTAGTTTTCTGGGGGTGTTTATTATACTCTGCGGATTTTTGTTTCTTATTCGCTTAGGGGGGGGCAAGATTGCAGTTCTTCTTATCCCCAGTATTATTTCCATGGGGTTCATCTCCGACGGTTTTTGCTTCAATGGGGCCGGGCCGGAC
Source organism: Desulfoconvexum algidum (assembly GCF_055382125.1). Classification (NCBI taxonomy): domain Bacteria; kingdom Pseudomonadati; phylum Thermodesulfobacteriota; class Desulfobacteria; order Desulfobacterales; family Desulfobacteraceae; genus Desulfoconvexum; species Desulfoconvexum algidum. Next base: position 6,326,495 of record NZ_AP042394.1, read on the forward strand.
TGGTTTAGGTTTACAAAGAATATGCCTGCCGGTTGGGAAGTAACCTATGACGACAAGGATCCCCTAAGGTTCACAGTGTCCAGTAGCGTCGAAAAGGGTGAGTTGAAGGATAAGAAAATTATTATATTGGTTCCCAAAAGATCTTCAGCCTATGTGAGTTCAACAGAATCCGTCCTTAATTTTTTTTCAGATAAAAAATTATACCCGACATTTGAGATAATTAACTTCCATAAAGATCTTGACAGGGGGAGGTCGATACTGGAAGAGGTCCGTCAGCGGCAGGTGGATCTGGTTTTTGCCATGGGATCTTTATCGGTTGATTTCATGTATAATAACTTTAAAAATAAAACCATTCCAGTGGTGACAATCTGTGCCAAAGACCCTGTAATGATGAAGTATATTTCAGATTATTCCATGAAAAGCGGGACCAACTTTGCCTTTACATCCCTAAATATCCCCGTCAAACTGCAAATGGTTTATTTCAAAGAGTTGATACCGGATTTGAAAAATATTGGAATTATGTATGCCAGGAATAATACCAGCGCTGTAATGACCCAGGCCCTCCCTCTTAAAGAATATGCAAAGCGTATTGGCGTCAAGGTCTTCGATGTTGTGGTAGAGGATCAAAAAAATGCCGTATCGGAACTTGGACTCAAGGTGAGCCGTGCCGTGGAAGAGATGAGGAAAAATGATTCTGGCCTAAAAGAGAGTATCTTCTGGGTGACGGGTAGTACCTCGGTATTCAGTAATTTTGGTATTATCAATCAACATGCCGGTTCGATTCCCGTAATCGGGGCCTCGCCCAGTATGGTGAAGGGCAAAGATATTCCAGGGGCAGTGATGGCAATAGGGGTGGGGTTTGAGAATAATGCCCAACTTGCATCTATCTATGCTGAAAAAATACTTAAGGGTGAAAAGAAGCCAGGGGAGTTTGAGGTAGGTGTTATTAAACCGCCAGATATTGCCATTAATTTTAAAATGGTAAAAAAAATTGATATGAAAATTCCTTTTTCTTTTTTTGAATTGACCAATCTTGTTTATAATTACAGGGGCGAAAAAGTAAAGTCCAAGGGTAATATTTTATCCGATAAAGACAGGTAATAATCTCGAACTAAACAGCAACCTAGCCCTAACACAGGCAATAAAAGGAAATAATTTCACCATGTCCTTAGACAGATTGTCAATTGTGGATACCACCTTGAGAGAAGGCGAACAGTTTTATAATGCCAATTTTTCACAAAAAGACAAAATTAAAATTGCAACCCAGTTATCAGATTTTGGTGTTGAATATATTGAGCTTACATCGCCCTGTGTATCTTCACAGTCAAAGGAAGACTGCCAAGTCATTTCCAGAATGGGGTTGAAATCAAAAATCTTAACCCATATCAGGTGCATAAAAGAGGATGTGATCACGGCAATAGATACCGGCGTTGCAGGTATTAATCTGTTCTCAAGAATATCTTTATCCCATGACAGATACGGTCTTGGACCGCAGATGTCGCAAACCCTGGAGAAAATATTGGATGTGCTGAGTTTCGCCAGGGAAAATGCGCCTGAGTTAGAAATTCGATTTTCCCTTGAAGATGCTTTCAGAACCCGCATTGAGGATCTTATTGTTATCTACGGGGCTGTTGGAGACTCGGGGTTGGTGGATCGACTAGGGGTTGCCGACACTGTGGGATACGCACTCCCCCGTGATGTTGAACGTGTTATCAAACTATTACATGTATTGACCGGAATGGATATTGAATTTCATTGTCATAACGATACCGGTTCTGCGGTGGTGAATAGCTATACAGCCTTCGAAGCCGGGGCAACCCATATTGATACAACCGTTTTGGGAATAGGGGAGAGAAACGGGATAACCTCACTTGCCGGATTTATTGCCAGGCTTTATAGTTTTGAGGCTGAGATGGTTAAAAAAAAGTATAACCTTGGAAATCTCAAACACTTACATGAAACTGTTGCTAGAATCTTAGGGATTGGGATCCCATGGGACCACCCCATCGTGGGGAAATCAGCATTTGTCCATAAGGCGGGTGTGCATACAAAGGCGGTGATTCTTAATCCCAAATCCTATGAGATTATAGATCCGTCAGATTTTAATGCGTCACGAACAATAATGGTAGCCCATAAGCTCACAGGTTGGAATGCGGTAAAAGATAGGGCGCAAAAAATAGGCCTTTCCTTTGAGGATGACGATATTAAAAAAATTACCCTTAAAATAAAAAATATTTCCGATGGGCGTAATATAGATCTTAAAGAGGTTGATGAAATTTTAAGGAAATCTTGTGATCTCATTTGAATCTGTCAGCCACACTATTGGTAACACCCGAATTTTTTCAGACCGAAGCCTTTGCGTAGGAAAAAAGGAAAAAGTGTTGATCCTGGGCAAATCCGGTTTAGGAAAGACAAGCCTGTTCCGGCTGATCCTTGGGTTTGAACAGCCCGGATCAGGAAAAATTGTGGTGAACGGGCTGAATCTTGACAAAAATCATGTTCACCAAATACGGCAGCAACTATTTTATTTGAGCCAGGATATTGACCTGAGAAACGAAACCATCCTCGGACTTTTGACAGATATCTGGCAATTCAACTTTGCCAAAGAGCTTTGTCACGAAGAGATAAACCGGCAGCTAAACTTTCTTGAGCTGTCCCCCGGTATCCTCCAGAAGAAAACAGGTGAACTGTCAGGAGGAGAACGCCAACGGATAGGCCTTTTGATCGGTTTTCTGCTGGACCGGCCCATCTGGCTTTTGGATGAACCCACATCTGCTCTGGATGATGTCATGAAAGAAAAAATAGCCGCCCATATTCTCTCCCTGGAGAAAACAATGATTATCGTTTCCCATGACCATTGCTGGCAGGACAGCTCGGTTCGAATCGAAAGGTGGTCCTAATATGGGCGCCCAGGATTTAAACATATTCTCCCTTGGAACTTTATTGATCTTTCTTGTTCCCATCCTTTATATCAGCCGATATTTGAAACTTGGGATTAATCGAGAGATCATCATTGGCATGGTTAGAATGTGCCTGCAGCTGAGTTTTGTGGGACTATATCTTGAGTTTTTATTCAAATTTGATTCTCCCTGGCTCAACACAGCCTATCTGCTGCTCATGATTTCCATTGCCTGTCACTCCATATTGAAATCCAGCAATCTTAAACTCCGCATATTTTTCAAACCCTTGTTTTTTGCCCTGCTCATCCCCTTTGGCATCATGCTGCTCTTCTTCAATGGGGTGGTTGCAAATATTGACAACCTGTTTGAAGCAAAATACCTGGTGCCCGTGGGCGGTATGCTACTGGGAAACTGCCTGAGAAGTATCATCATCGGGCTTACCCATTTCTATTCAGGGTTGAAAAAAAATGAGCGAGAATACCTCTATTCCCTCTGTCTTTTCAACAACCGGACCCAGGCATTAAAACCCTGGTTCAAAGAAAGTCTTGTGGCTGCCATTAATCCTACTCTGGCATCCATGGCCACCATTGGACTTGTTTCCCTGCCCGGCATGATGACCGGCCAGATTTTAGGCGGATCCATCCCCATTGTTGCCATCAAATATCAAATTGCTATCATGGGCTGTATTTTCTATACTGAATACTTCAGTGTGATTTTATCCATTCTTCTTTCATTGAAAACCGGGTTCAACACATTTGATGTGCTTAAAGCCGATATTTTTCAAAACGATCGAAACTAAGACCTCAATTATATTGCCTTTTCAACAATTTGAATCCCGGCCTTTTTTCTTGACACCCTTTGGGGAAAGGGTTATATCTGATAGGATATTTCAGGTGCTGCCATTTGCAGTCAAAAGGGAATCCTGTGAAATTCAGGAACGGACCCGCCGCTGTGACCGGGGATGAAAATCACTGCAGCCACTGCTGAGTCATTTTTCAGCGGGAAGGAGTGACGAGTAAGCCGATCCGGAAGTCAGAAAACCTGCCTGAATGCTGGGTCGTTTTACCCTCGAGGACTTGGGCAGATCAGCACAATGTGGATAAATTCGGTTCCCATATCAGGATAAATTCTGATATGGGTTTTTTTATTGGAAGACCATAGAAAAAGGGCAGACAACCATTTTGTTTCACATGGAACAAATGGAAACAGGAATAGATGGAGCCAAAAGAAAAAGAGGGACCCAACAAACCCAAATCAAGCTTGAAACAAAGGATATCAGGCCATTATTATTTATGGATGATAGCACTGTTTTCCCTTCTTGTGTTTGGAATGATAATGATTTCCCTTTCCATGGGGTATATCTGTATTCCCATGGGAGAAATTTCTGGTATCCTTGTGAACAGGCTTTTTGGGAACATGGATATGGCAACGCCCACAGCCGAGACCTTTACCGCGGTTATATTTGATATCCGGCTTCCCCGGATTCTCACCTGCGCCGCTGTGGGAGCAGCTCTTTCCATCTCCGGGGTCCTGTTCCAGGGAATTTTACTAAACCCCCTGGCAGACCCCTACACCCTCGGGGTATCAGCCGGAGCCGCCTTTGGGGCATGTATTGCCATATTGCTCAATCTGGGTGCCACCTTTGTGTCCGTTCCTGCATTTGCCTTTGCAGGCGCCTGCACCACCCTGTTTTTTGTCATTTTTTTGTCCTATTCATCCTCATCCAAGGGATCTGTGAGCGGTCTTTCCTCCAACAATCTTATTTTGTCAGGTATTATTGTAGCGGCAATCCTTTCCGCTGGCATCAGTTTTTTGAAATTCATTGCCAATGAACAGGTGTCTGTTATTATTTTCTGGCTCATGGGCAGTTTTGCCTCCAAGACCTGGAGTAATTTTATGGTCATCTTTGTCTTCCTTGTTATAGGATTCATCATTGCCATTTATTTTGCCAGGGATCTGAATCTTATCTCCCTGGGGGAAAAGGCCGCATCCAGCCTTGGGGTGGATATTAAACGAATAACCCTCCTTTTGTTGGTAACCGGATCCATGCTGGCGGCTGTCTGTGTATCCGTATCCGGCATCATCGGCTTTGTAGGCCTTCTGGTTCCCCACATGGTCCGATTTATTACAGGACCTGACAACAGAAAACTGCTGCCCCTCTCCATGCTGGTGGGCGCCTTTTTATTGCTGTTTGCCGACACCATTACCCGGGCAGTACTGCCCCATGAAATTCCCATAGGTGTTCTTACCGCCCTAATTGGCGGTCCGGTCTTCTGCTGGATATTTAAAAAAAGCCGGTTGGCCTAACCCATGGAGATACGACTTCAAAATTTATGCTTTTCCCATGGGAGCACGCCCATTATAAAAAAAGTATCCTCTCGATTCTCCCCGGGCAAATTTTATGGGATACTCGGCCCCAATGGAAGCGGGAAAACAACGCTTCTGGATTTGATTTCAGGTTTTTTTCTCCCTGACAGGGGACAAGTCCTCCTGAACAATACAAATCTGGCGGCATTGTCCAAAAAACAGATTGCCAAAATTCTCTCTTTGGTGTCCCAAAATTATTATATTAATTTTCCTTTTTCCGTGGAGGAAGTTGTCATGATGGGACGGCACCCCTATATTAATAGATTTTCCCACCCCTCCAAAATTGACAGGGACCGGGTCGCCTTGATCATGGAGGAAACCGGGATATCCCATCTAAAACACCGAAGAGTGACCCAATTATCAGGCGGTGAAAAGCAGCGGTGTATTTTTGCAAGGGCCTTGTGCCAGGAAACACCCGTGCTGCTCTTGGACGAAGCTTTTTCCAATATGGATATTAACCACACCCTTCATTTTCTTGGCCTTATTAAAGAGATGATACAAAAAACAAAGGGGACGATTATCTGTGTTCTCCACGATTTAAATCTGGCAGCGGCCTGGGCAGATGAAATTTTATTCCTGAAAGAAGGTGAGATCCTGGCCAAGGGAAAAACCAGGGAAGTTATGAGCCAGGAGAATATTGAGCTTGTATTTAATGTAGAATCAAAGGTTGAATTCAATGAATATGTCCAGGCAAAACAAGTCTATTTTAAATCAAAATAGGGTACCCCCTTATAAGTTGCTGGCACTGGCTTGTTGCTGGTGGGTCTGGGCTTTCTCACCATGCCTGGCCGCAGACATGGTTGTTGACAACCGCGGCAGACAAATTGAGGTGAAAACTCCCTTTAAACGGATCATTTCCCTTTATGGCGCCCATACGGAAAACCTTTTTTACCTGGGTTGTGGAGACGAGATTATTGGCGTTTCTGTGAATGACAGCTTTCCTGCCCGGGCCCGGGAAAAACAAAAATTTTCCTTTCACGACGGACCGGAAAAATTCATCGCAAACAAGCCAGACCTGGTATTGATCCGTCCCATGATCGACAATGGATACCCCCAATTTGTTCAACAGCTTGAGCGATACGGCATTACAGTGGTTTCCCTTCAACCGGCCACCACACAACAGATGTATGACTATTGGTTAACCCTTGGCCGTTTAAGTGGACGTCAGGCCCAGGCCAAAAAGATGATCGCAGAATTTAAGGAAAAAATCGCTCAAATACAGACACTTACCCAGGGGATATCCAAGAAAAAAAAAGTGTATTTCCAGGCCATTCATACCCGGATGAAAACTTTTACCCCCGGCTCCATGCCAATTTTTGCCCTGGAAACAGCAGGGGGTATCAATGTGGCGAGTGATGCCAGGGCATCCAGAAATACCAATATTGCCATTTATGGCAAGGAACAAATTTTGGAAAAGGCATCTGAAATTGATGTTTTCCTGGCACAACAAGGCATCATGAATTCGGTGCGCAAAGAGCAGATCATCAATGAACCCGGATTTAAAATAATTAAGGCAATCAAAAACAAACAGGTATTTTTAATTGATGAAAATATTGTTTCCCGACCGGTTCCTAGGTTATATGAGGGAATCGTTACCATAGGGAAGCTTCTCTATCCTGATATTTTCAGTACGTTAAAGATAGGAAAGGATTAACAATGAAGAAAGCAGGCAAATTATTTGGCGTTGGCGTTGGACCCGGGGATCCTGAACTGATTACAGTTAAGGCGGTAAGAGTGATCAAAGAAGCGGATATTATTTTTACAGCCGCTTCCACCAAAAACAATTACAGCCTGGCGGTTGAAATAGCCTCTCCCTATATTTCACCCTCGGCCAGGATTGAACACCTTGGATTCTCCATGAGCAAAGACACAACAGAAGTGGAAGCCGCATGGATCGCCAATGCACGACAGATTGCCGCTGCCATGGAACAGGGCATGACCGCCGTATTTCTGACCCTTGGGGATCCCACCACCTATTCAACCTTTGGCTATATTTTAAAAAAAATGAAACTTATTATGCCCGAGGCTGATATTGAAACCATCCCCGGCATTACCTCTTTCCATGCAGCCTCGGCCAGGTTAAACAGAATACTGGTGGAAGGAGAGGAGTCCTTGCTGGTCACTTCGGGAGCCTATGGGGGCGACCGGATCAGGCAGGTCAAACAAGTTGAAAATGTTGCCATTGTGAAGGCCTATAAAAACATTACAGACATTAATATGGCCCTCAAAGATGCCGGACTCCACAAAAATGGCGTGGCGGTTTCCAAATGTGGACGCAAAAACGAAGAAATCATCGCCAACCTGGACGACCTTGAAACACGGGACCCCGATTATTGGACATTAATTCTGGCATCAAAATGAAAAAACAGTCGACCCATAAAAAACAGATAAATTATAGGAAATTATGCCTGTCTGTTTTATTCACCCTGGTCCTATTGGGACTCGATGCCGTTTTTTTTAATACCCTGTCCCTGGCCTCGGGTATCCAAAAGCTGGGATTCCCACTTTTGCGGCTCATGGGGTTTATCACCATTGGTCTTCTGGCTGGCCAGATCATTGAGGCGATGGGATGGACAAGGGAGGTGGCGGTTCTGGCACGGCCTGTGTTCCGGTTTTCTAAAATGGGAAACCATTGCAGTGCCGCCTTTACCATGGCCTTTATATCCGGGGCGGCTGCCAACGCCATGCTGCTTGAATTTTATGAAGAACAAAAGATCTCAAAACTCCAGCTTTTTTTGGCAAATTATATCAACCAGTTTCCGGCATTTTTCCTTCATCTGCCCACCACCATGTTCATTGTTCTTCCCCTGACGGGGATAGCCGGTGGATTTTATTTTTTGATCACTTTTTTGGCCACCTTATTTCGAACCCTTTGTTTTCTTACCTTTGGACACATTTACCTCAACGAACCGAGTGAGCGAACAGACAGCAAGGCAACGCCTGGGGCTGGTGATTCCCAAAAACCTGCAACCGCAATGGAGATAACACAAGTAACTGGCTCTAAAGCCAAGATGAACAATAGGAAAAAACCAGATAAGATTGCCCTTTTAAAAACCATACAATCCCGATTACCGGTTCGCATTGCCAACATTTTCACCTGGGTGCTTCCCATTTATACCCTGGTATTTATATTGAATGCAAATGGCGTTTTTAACTATTTGAACCAGGCACTATCAGCCTATGTCACCATAAGCCTTATGCCCGTGGAGTCCTTGTCCATTATTATTTTAAGTTTTGCTGCTGAATTCACCTCGGGGTTCGCCGCAGCCGGAGCGCTCATGAATGCCGGGGTTCTCAGCGTCAAGCAAACCGTGATTGCCTTGCTTCTTGGCAACGTCCTGGCCTTTCCCATTCGGGCGCTCCGGCACCAATTGCCTCGATACATGGGAATTTTCTCTCCCAAAATGGGGTTGCAACTGCTATTATCAGGACAGTTTTTCAGGGTGGTAAGCATAATTATCATCGGAACTTTATATTATTTGGCGGTATAACATGAATCCCATAAATGTCATTGGAATCGGTCAGGGCAAACGAGATCTGACTACCACCCATTTAACGCTCATTAAAGGGGCAGACCTGCTCGTGGGGGGGCGACGCCATCTTAAAATGTTTGCCGACCATACGGGCGACACCCTTGTAATCACTGGTGCCATTGAACAAGTGATTGACCAGATCAAAGAAAATATGGTCCACAAAAAAATAGTGGTCCTGGCATCGGGCGATCCTCTTTTTTACGGGATCGGCAGCACACTTTCCAGGCATATAGACAAACAACATCTTGTGATTCACGCCAATATTTCATCTGTTGCCGCAGCCTTTGCCGCCATTGGAGAACCCTGGCATGATGCAAAGGTTGTCAGCCTCCATGGCAAATTCAGCCAGTTCCCCTTTTCAAGTCTGGCAGGAGAATCCAAGGTTGCCTTTTTAACTGATATAGCAAGGGATCCTGTTTACATTGCTTCCACATTGATCAACTTGAAACTGGTTGGGTTCAATATTTGTGTGCTGGAAAACCTGGGCGCAGCAGAGGAAAAAATATCCTGGTTTGATGACTACGCCAGGGTGGCTGACCTGAAATTTGCCTCCCCCAACATTGTTATTCTTTTAAAGGAGGGGACTCCCCAAAAGAATACTCCTATTAAAAATGTTCCACATGAAACACATATCGGCATGGACGACTCTTTGTATCGTCATTCCAAAGGGTTGATCACCAAATCGGAAATCCGAAGTATTAGTCTGTCAAAATTAGAACTGGTCAGACGAGACCATATTCTATGGGACATTGGGTCTGGTTCGGGATCCGTCGGCATAGAAGCCTCCTGCCAAATCCCCTGGGGGCAGGTATTTGCCGTTGAAAAAAATCAGACACGGATTCCGGACATCATCCACAACATCAAATTGTTCGATCGATCCAATATCAAAATTTTAAATCTAGATTTTCCCGAAGGGTCTGACCAGTTAAAAGATCCCGATAGAGTTTTCATTGGTGGCGGCGGCAGTGCGCTTGAAAAAATCATGAACATCTGCTGTGTTCGTCTCAAGGAACAGGGAAGAATTGTTATTAATACCATATTGATCCAGAACATGGAAACAGCCATCCGGGTTTTAAAACAGAACCATTTTTCCTACGAGATGATCCAGATCCAGGTATCCCGGTCAAAACCCATGCCCTATGGAGACCGACTTGAACCATTAAACCCTGTCTGGATAATTTCAGGCAAAAAACCACAAAGCAAGGCTGAGGTAAAATGAACAACACGGAAAACAAAGTAATATTTGCCGGAGCCGGTCCAGGGGATCCGGAACTGATGACCATCAAATCCATGCGAGCATTGGAATCGGCGGATTTAATAATCTATGCCGGATCTCTGGTCCCAGAAGCAGTTCTCTGCTGGAAGGGCAGCGACACAGAAACGATTTCTAGTGCTGGAATGAATCTGGATCAAATCATCAATAGGATTAAAGCCTCCCATGATTTAGGCAAACGGGTAGTCCGTCTCCACACAGGTGACCCCTCGCTATATGGGGCTATCTTTGAACAGATCCGGGAACTTCAAAAACTGAGCATCCCCTATGAAGTTTTGCCGGGGGTAACGGCTGCCTTTGCTGCCGCTTCCTCAATGGGAATGGAGTACACCCTTCCGGAAGTCACCCAGACCTTGATCCTGACCCGGATTTCCGGCCGGACCCCTGTTCCTGAAAGCGAAGATCTTGAACGACTGGCTGCCCATGGATCCTCCATGGCCATATATCTGAGCATGGGGCATGTTAAAAAAGTTCAAGGAATTTTGGAGAATCACTACGGCAAAGAATCGCTGTGCGCAATTGCCTACAAAGTAAGCCACCCGGAAGAGCAGATTTTTTATACCCAGATCCAGGATCTGGTAAAAACCTGTGAAAAAAACAAGATCACACGACATGCCCTGATAATTGTCGGCAAGGCAGTTGAAGCCAGCAGGGGGAATAAAGAGCTTATCCAATCCAAATTATACGATGCAGGTTTTTCCCATGGCTATAGAAACGCTTCCAAAAAATAAAATTTCTGTTTCTTCTATTGCGGTCTGGGCCATCACCCCTAATGGATTAACCCTTGGGCAAGATATTTGCCAAAAGGTTTTTGGAACAAGCCTTTTTGTTTCTAAAGCCCTGGCAATGCCCCCTAAACCATCCCCGGAAGCAATCCTCAATTTGGAAAGGCTAAAGGCTACACCTTTGAACCGGGAATGTCGGACAACGGTCTTTAAAAAGCTGTCTGAAGAATTAGCCGAACAATTTACCCGGTTTTCAGCCCATATTTTTATTTTCTCAACCGGCATTGCCGTCCGAATGCTGGCCCCCTTGATTCAGTCAAAGACAACGGATCCCGCCGTCATTGTGTTGGATGACAGGGGAATTCATGCCATCAGTCTGTTGTCTGGCCATTTAGGGGGCGCAAACAGGCTCGCCCAGGAAATAGCAGCGCTCACCAATTCCAGGCCGGTGATCACAACGGCAACAGATATTAACGAACTGCCCTCCATTGACATGCTGGCCCAGGAGAAGGACCTCTATATTGAAAATCCTGAGGCCATCAAACATGTCAACATGGCCTTTCTCAACGCTGAAACCCTGGATGTGTATGATCCGGGAAATTATATACACCCGCTTATACCCAAAAATTTCATCCAAAACCCGGCCAAGTCGAAACCTGGCACCAAGATCGCTTGCACCAAGATCGCTTGCACCTGGAAAATCATGGAAGTTCCACGTGAAACACTTGTATTGCGTCCCAGGATCTTAAGCGTTGGTATCGGGTGTAACCGGGGCACTCCTCTTGCGACACTCCTTGAATTTTTCAAGGAGGTTTTCAAAGGAGAAGGGTTTAGTTTAAATTCGGTTTTCACCCTGGCCACCACGCAGGTAAAACAGGATGAAACAGGATTGTTGCAATTGGCAGACAGGTTGGGCCTGCCAATAAAGTTTTATGATAAGGACCAATTGAATTCAGTTGACACCATAGAAACCCCATCAAAGATGGTTGAAAAACATTTAGGAGTAAAAAGCGTATGCGAAGCAGCAGCGATTCTGGCAGCAGGAAGGGGCCAATTGATAGTAGCGAAAAAGAAAACCCGGGATGTGACAATAGCCGTGGCCATAAAAAAATGAAACTATATGTGGTGGGAACGGGACCTGGGAGTGTGGCCCACATGTCCAACAGGGCGGTACAGGTCATCGAGCAGGCCGATTGCATTGCCGGTTACACCACCTATGTGGACTTGATCAAAGAGTTGGTTGAAGATAAAAAAATCATTTCAACGGGAATGATGAAAGAGGTGGAACGGGTGGAACGGGCTATTGACATGGCATTGACAGGCGTTTCCTGCGCCCTTGTTTCAGGGGGAGACCCGGGAATTTATGCCATGGCCGGTCTGGTTTTTGAAATCTGTGAACAAAAAAACATTCGCTTGTTCAGAACGATTCAGGGCCAGGATCTTTCCGCAACCGAAAAATACCTTGAACTGGAAGTGGTTCCGGGAATTCCTGCCCTTGCAGCCGGAGCAGCTCTTGTCGGCGCGCCTTTGACCCATGATTTTGCCGCCATTTCCCTTAGCGACCTGCTCACAGAATGGGAAAAAATAGAAAAGCGCCTGACCTGTGCTGCCATGGCTGATTTTGTCATTGTATTATACAATCCCAAAAGCAAGAAAAGAGACTGGCAGTTAAAAAGAGCACAGGAACTCATCCTTGAGCACAGGGATGGCGCAACCCCCGTGGGGATCGTTACAGGTGCCATGAGGGAAAACCAGGCGGTTTGCTTTTCCCGATTAGACCAGCTGGATAAGGCAGATGTGGGTATGCAGACGGTTTTATTTATCGGTTCCAGCGCATCCCTGCGATATATGGATTTTTTATTCACCCCCAGGGGGTATGCCGAAAAATATACCCTATAAGACAACCCGATAAAAGGCAGGCTTAGAAGATTTTTTATTTGCAAAAAGACAGGAGGACAGAGGATGAAAGGGTATATACAGGTGTATACAGGCAATGGCAAAGGTAAAACCACCGCAAGCCTGGGACTTGCTATCAGAGCTGCCGGTGCGGGTCTTCGGGTCCATATTGTCCAGTTTCTGAAAAAAGGAGATTACTCAGAGATAAAAGCCCTGTCTAAATTTGAAAATATCACAGTGGAACAATATGGGCTGGGTAAATTTGTCAAGGGGAACCCGAGCCAAGAAGACAAGGCAGCAGGCGCCCTTGGATATCAACGGTTATGTGATCTTCTAAAAAAAAATGAACATGACCTGGTGATTGCCGAAGAAGGGAATGTGGCGGTTATGTGCAAGCTATTTTCCGAACAAGACCTGTTGGCATTAATGGAGTTGAAACCGGCCAACATGGAACTTGTGATCACCGGCAGGGGGGCCACTCAGTCGGTGATGGACAGGGCAGACCTGGTGACGGAAATGAAGGAAGTCAAACATTATTACAAACAAGGGGTAATGGCCCGGGTGGGGATTGAAAAATGACCAAAAACATTGCCGTTCTGGGTACGGGTTCAGATGTAGGAAAAAGCGTTATTGCCGCCGGCATTTGTCGGATTCTTGCGGACAGAGGCGTCCGGGTGGCTCCCTATAAATCACAAAATATGTCCAACAATTCAGGGATAACCCTGGAAGGCCTTGAGATGGGAAGGGCCCAGATTGTACAGGCAGAAGCGGCTAAAATTTTGCCCCATGTGGACATGAACCCGATCCTGCTCAAGCCCACCGGGGAAAAACAATCCCAGGTCATGTTAAACGGCCTGGTTCATGGCAACCACACCGCCATGGATTATCATCGAAACAAGGGGTTTTATTTTAAGAAAGCCTGTGAAGCCTTTGACCGTTTATCAGGACAATATGACCGGATCATACTCGAAGGGGCCGGGTCCTGTGCAGAGGTCAATCTTATGGCAACCGACATCGTCAACTTTCCCATGGCCGAATATGCCAAGGCAGATGTGGTGCTGACAGCCGATATTCACAGGGGAGGGGTTTTTGCACAGCTGGTGGGAACCCTTGACTGTCTGCCCGATTCTTACAGGGACATGGTAAAAGGATTCATTATCAATCGATTCAGGGGAGACATAGCCCTGTTCAAGGATGGAGTGGACTGGATAGAAAAAAGAACCGGGAAAAAAGTTTTTGGGGTATTGCCCTGGTATACCCATTTCAAAATTGATGCAGAAGACTCGGTTGAAATAGAAAACTGCTGTAATTTAAAAGACTTAGACCCGAAAAAGCCCACTATTGCAGTGGTGCGCCTGCCCCATATTGCCAATTTTACGGATTTCCATGCCCTGTCACAAATAAAAGGGCTTCAAACCGTATTTATTGACACGCCCCACAATTTATCTAATTTTGATGCAGTGATCCTTCCTGGGTCTAAAAATACCAGGGCAGATCTTGACTGGTTGAAAAAGGGTTTTGAATCGGCATTAAAAAAATACCACCGGGAAAAGGGACATGTTCTTGGCATTTGCGGCGGATATCAGATGCTGGGGTCCTGGGTGGAAGACCCCCAGGGACTTGAAGGTAAGCCGGGACAAGAAACGGGATTGGGGTTGCTTCCCATAAAAACCGTGTTAAAAGCCCCAAAAACAACAACCTTGAGCGAATTTGAATGGGAGGGCACCCCGGGTAAAGGCTATGAAATTCACATGGGGTTTACCCAATTGTTTTCAGGCCATCCCTTTCTGCGCATCACCTCCAGAAATTCAACCCCCTGTAATGAAGCGGAAGGGTGCATATCCGAAGACAACCGGGTAACCGGGACCTATCTCCACGGTTTTTTTGACACCCCGGAAATTTCATCCAAGTGGTTTTCTATGATCGGGTTGACCGAACTTGTGGCAGAGAAAGAAAGCATGGCTGAACGAAAAGAACGAGACTATGATTTGCTTAAATCCCATTTGGAATCCCATGTTGACCTTGGGGCATTGTACTAGACCAGATGCTTGCATAGGACCAGGGGAAACCGGCTATTTTCCTGCATTCCTATTATCTTATTATTTACATTATGATATAAATTCATTATCCTGACACAACAACCATTAATTCAAACAGCGTGGGAAGAACAAGTGCCCCAGACCAATAACATCCCAACTCTTGCCAGCCTTGCCCTCCAATACGGCACCATTGATAACGACCAATACCGTCACTTGACAGCCCTGCATGCCTCACAGAAAAAAGATCAACCCCCAATGGATTATGCCAGGCTTCTTCTGGGCCAAAAATTTGCTACCCGTTATCAAATCGGTCTGTTAAAGCTGATACAAGAATATTTTATTGTTAAAAAGAGGGGAGAAGAATTCGGAAAAATCGCCATTGACCGAGGGTTTGCAACCCGGCTGGATGTCCAAAAGGCCCTGGAATTTCAAAAAAAAGAATTCAAACGAGCCCGAATTAAAAAATTGATCGGGGATATTCTGGTGGAATCCAGGGTGATCACAACAAAGCAAAAAAACAATATATTAAAAGAGCAGCTTCTCCTGGAACAAAGAGCAGAAAAAATCTTTACCTCCAAGCCGGAAAACAAGCCAGAAACAATCGCAACCCAAGGGGGGGGGCAACCGCTTCCTTGGGATGATTCAGAGTTGTCAACCTATGAAAAAAAATTCCTGAAAATCAAGGTATTGGACCGGGAATTTGCTGCACGCGTTACGGAGAAAGGATTGGCATCGAAACGGGAAGTGGCCATTGCCCAAAGAGTACAGGAAGAGGAATTTGAAAAGGAGAACAAGTTAAAAATTCTGGGTGATGTCATGGTCACCATGGGATTTATCACCGAGGAACAAAAAGCGATCATCTTGAAGGATCAAATCAGATCCGGGGGACCCTCAGATTCCAAAGAGAAAGGTTCCAAAGAGAAAGGTTCTAAAGAACCGCCAGGCCTTGAGGTGGTTATCAGCCCTGACAAAATCACAGCATGGGTTAAAATCAATCGACACTTTTTGTCCCAAGCCACGGTGCCCCGATTAAAATCAATTCTAATCGCCCATGGAATCACCAATGGAATATACCCAGACGCTTTGCTCCAGGGTCAGTTGGATAGGGGCAACCTTGAATTTACGGTAGCCAGGTCTGATGTTTCACCAAAATTGATTATGGAAACCAATCTTAGGGAAGGGGGGGAGAAAAGGAAGGGGGATCAACTGGCAAAACAAGAGACGATCCCAAACCCCTTGATCGTAAAAGATATTTTTGGCAAGGATATGAGACAAGAATGCAGGGAAACCCTTGTTCATAAATGTGGCAGCGGAACCAGACCCTCCCAGGATGGTGCCGGTATTATAGCTGCCAAAACAGGAGTTCCTTCATTGTCCATTGAGGGGAAAGTGTTCATCCACCCCATAATCCATGTCCTTGAAGATGCCGATCTACGATATGGCCCCCTTGAAGCCTATGCCAATTTGTCAATTTCCGGGGTATTGACCGGTGCCTACCCCATAACAGCCGGCAGCATCAAGGCCAGGGAAATCAGGGGGGCCTCAATAGAATCAATTGGAACCATACGGGCAGATGTGGGCATCACCGATACCATTATCCGATCCCAGGGAGATATCCATGCCCGTTACCTGCATAATTGTCAGATAGAGACCTTTGGGAACATTTATATAGAAAATGAAATATTTGATTCCAAAATCACCGTCAGCGGAAAAATAGATTCTCCTGGCTGCCGGATCATTTCTTCCAGTCTTTATGCCAAACGAGGAGTACGACTGTCGGGAATAGGTAGTGAACGAACAAAATCGTGCACTGTCACCTCTGGAGGAGAGCATCATATTCTGGAAATTGAAAAATTCATTTATCGAGAAATTGAACGTATCTCAAAAGAAATTGATTCTCTAAAAGAAAAAAAAGAGGAACAAGAAAATCTTTCAAAAAAAATTTTTCAAAAAATGATTGAACTGAAAATCTTTCATGACCGTGCAAAAAACAAAAAGCAACTCTTATTAACCGAGTTTAAAAAAAGCAAAGGACAAGAACGACTAAAATTAAAAAATATTGTTGGTCTGATTTCAAATTTTGAAAAAAGAATTGAACGCTCGATTGCCTCTCTTAAAGAAATAAACAAGACAAAAAAATTACACGACACAAAAAAGATTGAGCTTGAAAATAAAATCGATCGGTTGCTGCCGGAAACCAACACCGCCATCAAAGCCCTTAAAGAAAAATTATATTTGTTTTTTGAATGGACCCGTTACCAGAAAAATATTTCAAAAATTGAGATCACAGGAAAAGCATTCCCCGGCACCCATTTTTCTGGAATTTACGCTTCCCTAAAAATAGAATCAAGCTTGGAAAATTTTTCACTCAGTGAAATTTGTGATTCTATGAATTACAAATTGGAAGTTTTACAAAACCCGTGAACCTTTTTTGAATCCAAGCATAACCCGGTAAGGCCCAGGTGTTCCAGGTGGAACAAAGGCCACCCGATCCTGGTCTTGGAGGATGGTATCTAAGAGCCCGACCTTGCCGTTTAGCATTACCGCTTCGACATCTCGTTCCGTCAGGTCCATTTGGTGGATAAGATCCCTGACAGTGCTTCCTCGCTCAATGGACAAGCGTGCATTGACATATTCCAGATTTTTTGATTTTAATTTTTTTTGTAAAAATGAAAATGCGTTAAAAATAATCGTTGCCATGCCACACTCCTCAATTAAAGACCCTTCAGATTCAAAGATTATCAATTGTAACTTTCTGGTATTCTAAAAAAATTTCATCACAATCATTGTCTACTATATCACAATCATAGGAAAATATGCCTATCAATTTTGAGGCTCCGGCGTAAACCCCATTGAAAAATGAGGCGCGTTTGGTCTATACTGTAGCAATGCGACTGCGAATAATAATTTTAATATTGGCCTTGTTTGCCTTTCTCTCTGCCTCGACCGGGGGATGGCTTTATTATTTTTCCTACCGGGAAGCGGCATTCCAGAAAACAGAATCCGATGCCCATACCCGGCTTACATTGCTTACCAGACAATTGTCCACCCATCTTTCAGAACATATTAAACCGGTAAAAACCCTGGCCGGTATCCAGGAATTACAGGTTGCCCTTAAAACCACCAACCTGGAAACTATTTTCCAGGCCAATCAGATTCTGGACCATTTTACAACCTCCCTGGACATAGATGTCAGTTACCTCATGGATAAAAACGGGATTACCCTGTGCTCCAGTAATCGAAATGCCCATGACAGTTTCGTGGGAAATGATTTTTCATTCAGGCCCTATTATACAGAGGCCATCAAGGGGATGCCTGCCACCTACCTGGCCCTGGGCAGCACCTCAAAAAAAAGAGGGGTATATTATAGTTATCCCATCTATGACGGCTCCGGCACAACCATTCTTGGGGTCGCTGTGATCAAGTCTTCGGTGGAGTTTTTAGAAGCCACTCTGTTTTCTAAATCCGATGACACCCTGTTATTCACGGACCCCAATGGACTGATTTTCATATCAAACAAACCCGGGTTACGGTTCCAGCTCCTATGGGAACTGGATGAAGACAAATTAAATGCCCTTACCGATTCCCGTCAGTTTGGAAACGGACCCTGGGAATGGGCGGGATTTAAAAAAAATAATGCCGGGGTCATGGACAACAAGGGGGCCGAATATCTTTATTCCAGACTGGAAGTGCCCCATTACCCAAATTGGCAAATTATCTCCCTGAGAAATCACAAAGAGATTGAACGACAGGTAACCGCACCCTTTATCCAGGTCATTGGGCCTGTGGTCCTGTTTGTTTCTATTCTGGCAGGCCTTCTGGTTTATATCCTCTACCAATTGGCAGCAAGGGAACTTACCCAGCGAAAACAGGCAGAAAAAAAATTACGGCTCAGCGAAGAACGATACCGGCACATCTATCATAAAACCCCGATCATGCTCCATTCCATTGACACAGAAGGGAACATCACCCGGGTGTCCGACCACTGGGTGGAAGTCATGGGGTACCAGCGCGATGAGGTCATTGGCGAACAACTCACCCGATTTTTCACCCGGGAATCCAGAAACTTTGCCATCAACTCCATCTTCCCGAGGTTTTTCAGCACAGGCTTTTGCAAGGATATTCCTTACACCTATGTCAAAAAGAACCAGGAACGAATCGACATCTTGCTCTCCTGTTACGGGATGAGAAATGAAGAAGGAGAAATTATTCGATCCCTTGCCGTCAGCGTGGATGTCACAGAAAAAAATCTTGCCGAAAAAGATCTGCAGATGGCCAAGGAAAAACTGTCCCAATACTCTTTGGACCTGGAAGGCCAGGTTAAAAAACGAACAGCCCAGCTGGAGAATGCCCAGGTAAATCTGAAGAACCTGTCCAAAAATATCATTGCCTCCCAGGAAAGGGAAAAGGAACTGATAGCACAAGAACTCCACGATCAACTGGGCCAGGTGCTGACAGCCCTGCGCATTGATGCCGTCTGGATCGAACGCTATCTGATAAAAATTGATGCCAAGGCCTGGGAAAGAGGGAAAAGAATGAGTGCCCTTATTGATGATACCATAGAGGATGTCAGGGATATGGCCTACCGCCTCAGACCACGGGTTCTGGATGATCTTGGGTTAACCGATGCCCTGGAATCTTTGGTGTCGGATTTTGAAAAAAGATCCAATGTTTCCTGCGTTTTCCGCCATGATGATCTCCCGGAAGTTGACAAAACCCTTGCCACAGCCCTTTACAGAATCGGGCAGGAAGCAGTGACCAACGCATTGAGGCATTCTTGCGCCACCACCATCCTGGTCGAATTAAGAATGGAGCAAAAAGGCATTGTCCTCACCATTGAAGATGACGGCTGCGGATTTGATCTTGACAACACCACAGATCGAAACGGTTTTGGACTTGAAGGCATGCAGGAAAGGGCAAACCTTGTCGGCGGAAAACTGACCATTGAAACTGCCAAATCCCGGGGAACCAAAATCTGCTGTAACGTAACAATAAAAGGATAAACCATGATCAAGGTATTGCTTGCGGATGACCATCGTATTGTCAGGGAAGGCTTAAGAAGGGTGCTTGAAGACAGCAATGAAATAAAGGTCATTGCCGAAGCTGCCGACGGGGAAGCCGCCTTTGACGAGGCCATGGAAAAAAAACCGGATGTGGCTGTCATTGACATCTCCATGCCCGGAATGGACGGCCTTGAAGTGGTGACACGAATGGCCAGTTACTGCCCGGATATTCCCGTATTGATTTTGACCATGCACGATGAGGAACAATATGTTATTCGGGCCATTGAAGCCGGTGCCATGGGGTATGTTACCAAACAGTCTGCACCGGAGCAATTGGTGGAAGCCGTCAAGAAAATCAATGCCGGGGGCCGGTATCTCACGGAAAAAGCAAGTGAGGCGTTAGCCTTGAGAGTGATCCGGGGCAATAAGGATCAAAGCCTGACAGAATCCTTATCCATGCGGGAGCTTCAGGTGTTGAGAAAACTTGCAATGGGCAATACCAACCGGGAAATTGCCACCTCTTATAATCTCAGTGTAAAAACCGTTGATACCTACCGGGCAAGGATATTAAAAAAACTGAACATCCGAAATAATACAGAATTATCCCGGTATGCCATTCAAAATAAATTGGTGGAATTATAATTTTTAGCGGTCAAACCGGTCAAAATTCATAAAGATCTTGTTCAAGGTGGTACGGCATTGTTCCATTTCTTCAAGGGAAATTCCCTTGTCCGCCTCGCGGAGCATCTCCTCCACCAGGGCCATAAGATCCTCCTGAAACTCCTTGGCCTTGTGGGTCAGATAGACCAGGTTGCTTCTTTTATCGGTCCGGTCCGGTATTCTTAACACAACATTCTTCTTTTCAAGAACATTGAGCAATCGTGTAATGGCAGCCTTGTCCTTGACAGCAATATTCGACAATTCCTGCTGGGTCTGGCCATCCTTACGGTACAAATGAATGAGAATACTCCATTGCTCGTAGCTGATATCAAACCCTGCATCTGCAAATTTTTTTGTCAGCCGTTTAACAATGGCCCTTGAGGTTCTACCCACCAAATATCCAATGGAAGAGTCAATGACGCGCTCATAATTATCCATACGTAAATTTCATTTCCTAGGGGTTAGATTCCCGCCAGATAATCAGCAATCAGATCAACCATCAAATAGTAACGACCCATGATTACCCTGGGATTTAATTTGTTCCCAGACAATATGGTATAAAAAGGATGATAGTGCAACTAAATCTTAAAATATTTTATCACCGGCCCAAATAAAAATCACCCCTGGCAAGGACCCTTATCAGGGACATAACTGGGGGTGATCTTTATTCTCTATGGCTGACAAACTGCGATAAAAAACTTCTAGGATGTGGTTTTCTTTGAAAAGAAATCTTTCAGGTACTTGATCCAGATACCGCTTAATATCCAGGAATAGAGCCAAGTCCCGAAAAAGATGGCAATAAAAGCCTTGATAATATCCATGGAACTTCCGTTAAGGGAAAATCCCGGAACATACCCGAACAAAATGGGACCCAGATAGAGGAACTTTGCAAACTTAAAGGCGGAAAAAGCCGTCCGCCACATGTTGGCCTTGGCAATGGTGGCCCCGGCAAATGCAGCAATACATACCGGCGGGGTTATATTGGAATCCTGGGACAGCCAGTAGACGATCATGTGAGCGGCTATTTCATTGACCCCCAAATGGGTCAGGGCCGGGACAGCCACAACAGCCGTTATAAGGTAGGCGGCCGTTACCGGAACCCCCATCCCCAGTACCAGGGAGGCCAGGGCCACCAAGAAAATGGTCAGCAGCAAGGAGCCGCCGGCAAGTTCAATCATGATGTCGGCAAAGGTCAACACCAGGCCGGAAAAAGTCAGCACCCCGATAATAATACCGATGACGCCCACGGTGGCACCGATCTTTAAACTGTTTTCAGTCCCAGATCTGGACGCTTGGACAAATTGTTTGGGACCGATCCTTGTATCTTTTCTCACATAGGAGACAGCGATACAGGAAACAAGCCCTAAAATGGCCGAATACCCCGGGGAAAATCCATAAAGCATGAAAATGGTAATGACCACCAGGGGCATGATATAAAACCATTGTTTTTTGAAAATTTCCATGGCGGAAAATTCAGACTTTTCTCCCACGATATCGTTTTTTTTGGCTTCATAATGGACCATGCAAAATACCGAGAAAAAATACATCAAGGCAGGAAAAATGGCCACCAGCATGATGGTTGAATAAGGGACGCCTGTCAATTCCGCCATGATAAACCCGCCTGCTCCCATGATGGGGGGCATGAACATGCCGCCAATGGAAGCTGCTGGTTCAATACCACCGGCGATATGGGGCTTGAATCCGGCCTTTTTCATCATGGGAATGGTGAACATACCCGTTGATACGGTATTGGCAATGGCAGACCCTGAAATGGACCCGAACAAACCCGAAGCAATAACAGAGACCTTGGCAGGTCCCCCGATTTTATGACCCACCGCCGCCAAGGGCCAGTCGATGAAAAATTTCTGGGCCCCGCATTTTTCCAGGAAAGCGCCAAACAAGACAAAGAGGATCACATAGGTGGCCAACACATTGGCCATGATACCAAAAACCCCGTCACTCTTATAAAAAATACTGACACACAGTTCGGTAAAGGGAGCGCCTGCATGGGAGACCAGATCCGGGGCCAGGTATCCGTATACCCCGTAGAGCATCATGACGGTACCCAGGATCACAAATACACTACCCACCACCCGGCGGGCCAGTTCAATCCCGATGAGCACTCCGATGATGGCAAACACCGCGTCGGTTGTAGTTTCTGCCCCGGTTCTGTAGTTGATGACTTCAAACATGATAATCCAATACCCGATGGATACCACGGAACCCAAAATCAGCAGGTAATCAATGACTCGCCCGATTTTTGTTTTGGCTTTGTACAAAAGGAAGGCTAGAACATAGGTGATAATAACATAGACACCCCTGTGATACTGGGTGGCCATGGGCTGCACCACAGCTGCCCAAGAGTAAAAAACGACCAGGAGCACCGAGCAGATATCAAATACAATTTGCTCGAATCGATTTAGTTTTTCATACACGGTTTGCCTTCCTATGGTAAAAAATTATTAGAGATGCGCGGGACGACTTTAGTGGGGTTTTGGTTCAGGCACGGGCAACGCCGCGTACCTGAACATTAGACATAGAGGCTCAGGTCTTATAAAGCACCTTTTTCTTTCCAGAATTTTTCAGCACCGGGATGAAAGGGAGTCACAACACCATCAGCTCCGGTTTTAAGGGACATGAGTTTAAATGTCTTTTTCTGCTCTTTCATGTGGGCAAGTCCTTCATCGGTATAGATAAGAGAGAGCATTTTGTAAACGGCTTCATTGGAAACTTTGGCGTTTGCTACCCACAGGGCGGAATCCTGAAAGGAAGGAGAATCATAATCTACGCCTTTATAGGTATTGGCAGGAATGGTAAGTTTTGCAAAGTAGGGATATTTATCATAAAAACCACTGGCTTTTGCATCTGCATCCAGGTTAACCAGAGCGATGTCATTGGTCTGGGCAGCCATGATAACGGCACCGGAAGGAAAGGCGGTGAACAACCAGAAGGCATCCAGTTGGTTGTTACCAAAGGCCTGGGCTGCATCGTTGTAACCCATTGCATTTCTTTCAATTTTATCCCAAACGCCCATGTGGCTGAAAAAAAGTTCGCAATTGGCAAAGGCGCCTGAACCGGCATTCCCCACACCCACTTTTTTACCCACCAGGTCCTTCACGCTTTTGATACCTGAATCAGCATGGACAACCAGTTGACCAGGAGCGCCATAGAGCCATGCAACGGCCAGAACGTCTTCGTATTTTTTGGTATCATTTTTCATCATACCATTGCGTCCAAGATAAACGTGTCCGGAATACACAACGCTCATCTGCTGTTTGCCGGAATTTGTTTTTCTCAGGTTTTCCACAGAACCGGCTGAAGACTGTGCCTGCACCTTGAATTCAGTCACTTTCTTCATGGGCTTGTACACCTGAATAGCATTGGCAACCACCTGAAAGGTACCGCCGGCAGGTCCGCCGCCAAAGACAATTCTATCCTTGGCAAATGCTGACTGGCAGAATGCCATTGAAACCACTGCGATAAAACCGATGACCAATAAACGTTTCGCTTTCATACGATTCTCCTTTAATGGGTATTGAATAAAAAAACAATTAACAAACTTTCTTTACCGATTATCAAAGTAGCAATAAGGATTCAAAGGATCAATTGGAGGATTTCTGATTGTGCTGTAGTAATTTTTCTTACAAATTTTCCCGAGACCCGGCGCAACTCCCCAAACTAGTCAAACTCAATTTTATTTAAAATCAAACCCGAGGCGGGGGCAATATATCTTAATGGGTGGCCGGCCTTTCCCCCAAGAGACTCCCTGACCTCTGCCAAACAAATCTCCCCCCTGCCAAGGCTTAAAAGCTGCCCCATGATCAACCGGACCTGGTTTCGCATGAATCCCCTGGACTCAATGCGATAGGCATAACTTTTTTCCGGGAAAAAACTAGCTGAAAAGGCCCTGTTTTCTTCAATTTGGCTGACAAGAATATCTCTTTTAAATTGAGTGCCGGGCTTGGGCTTTGTACAGTATCGTCTGAAATCATGGGGGCCTAAAAAAATTTTAGCCCCTTGTTTCATCAGCTCAATATCCAGAAAATCCTGAAAGGAACTGATCAAAGGCGCACTGAAGGGATGGGGTTTTTCACCAAAGGAGAATAGATAGAGATATTCCTTTGTCCTGGGGCTGTTGATGATATTAAAACTTTTATCAACTGCCGTAATTTTCAAAACGCGAATGTCATTGGGCAGGTTTAAATTCAATTCCATGAGAAAGGGATCTGGCTCAAGGGGCGCATCTGTAAACAACTCAAATGCCGAATGGTTTGCAGAGACCTTTGAATCGGTCCGGCTGGTGCCCAGAAGTTTATATTTTCCAGGGCCCAAAATATAACCAAGGGTCTTTTTCACCATGGATTCAATGGTTTTTAGACCCGGCTGTTTTAACCAGCCATGGTACCGAAACCCTAGGTATTGGATTTGAATTAAATAATAATATTTTATCTTCATCAATTCCCATCCTACCATTTTAGCGTTGAATTGACAGCCGCAATCTTTGAACAGCTGTCGTCAGGTGAGCCTTATCAGGTGAGCCTTATCAGACAAGGGTTATGGAAGAACTTGATCCAGGGAAGCGAGAATTTTAGAAAAGCGTTGGCCGTTCGTTGAATGGATTTTGTAAAAGGTTAAACAATTTTCAACAATGGCCAGAACCTTTTGCCGTGATTGGATTCCGGGCACTTCCATGGCCAATCGAGGATGACGGCCAAGCCTTCCCCCCAGCAGCACCCGAAACCCTCGTTCCGATTCCGCAATGGTACCCGTGGGACAGGCGGTGATGCATTTGCCACAGGCCATACAAAGATCCGGGTCAATGACGGGGTATTCTTTTATTTCATCGAAACAGATCGCTTTATCCGGGCAGGCATCCACACAAGCCATGCATTGGGTGCACTCTTTTGTCCCTGCCACAGGCCGGGCAGCCCCGATAATACCAATGTCCACAATCTGGGGACGGGAACAGGCATTGGGACAGTCTGACAAGGAAACCCTGAATTCATGGTGAAATTTTAAATCGCCGGGTACACTTTGCTTTAAAAAGGAAAGGATATCCGCCTCTTCCATGAGGGCGGTAATGCCCCCAAGAAGTTTAGCACAGGAGTTAGCGCTATTGGGGCAGCCCTCCCCCCCGAAACAGGTGGAAATATCATAGCCCCGCATCTCTTTTTCCATACCGCCCTTGGACAAAAATTGTTTTTTCAGGGAGGTAACATCTTCTAACCCCACCTCTCGTTTGCCACAGCTCTGGGCATGGGCTTCCACTCGTTGACGTACCTTTTTTCGAACGAAGAAAGGTACGCTTTTTATGGCTGCTTCGGCTTCAACAGTCCATTTCATGAAAGAATTTTTCCCTGGGCACTGATAACAACTTCTTTAAAGGGAAGATCCACCCCTGCTCGCTCAAGGGCTTTTTTGATAATCCCGGCCATGCCTGAACAACAGGGTACTTCCATGACCACCGAAGTGATACTCTTGATACCGGACTCGGCAAATACCTGGGCAAGCTTGTCCACATAGCTATCCGCATCATCAAACTTGGGGCAGCCGGTCATGACGGTCTTGCCTTTTAGGAAATCTTTATGAAAAGAAGGATAGGCCACGGTAACACAATCAGCGGCAATCAACAGATCCGATCCTTTTAAAAAGGGAGCACCGGCCGGGACCAGGCGAATTTTCACCGGCCAATGGCCCAGGGCAGAAGGACCACCGGAGGGTTGTGATTTTGCTTCATTGGCACAATTGCAGGCATGTCCCTCATCTGCAATGGGAAAGGTTTTCAAGGCAGCAGAGGGACACCCGCTGGAAACAGGGGCTTTTTTGTCCTTTTTCTGCTGTTCGAGCAATTCTTCAACTGCTTCTTCGTCAAATTCATCTGCTTCCCGTTGAATCACCTTCAGGGCTCCCTGGGGGCAGTCTCCCAGGCACGCACCCAGACCGTCGCAATATTTATCGGCAATAACCTTGGCTTTTCCCTCCACAATCTGAATGGCACCTTCGGCACAGGCCAGAATACAATTGCCGCATCCGTCACAGAGTTCTTCATCAATCTCAATTATATTTCGAGTTACTATCATTTTATTCTCCTTACAAGGAATTGCAGTTACCGCATCCCATGACTTTTTAATTGTCCTGCATTAAGACTTCTTTTGCCAAATCATTTCCCGATTCCGTCAAAAAAAGCCGGTCAAGCTTTGCCAGAAACTCAGGCGTATCAATCCCTTTTCTATCCTTGCATTCAGCCATATTGGTCAGCATATCTGCATCATGGAGAACCTTAAAATTCAAACTCTCATCCCCACCCGGATGATGATGATGGCCAATAATGTCGCAAACTTCTTCAACAAGCTCTTTTTTGGCCCCTAGATCTTCCATAAGCCCCCTTGCCACGGGTGGGCCTTCTTGTTCCTGATATTCGGCAGCAGAAGAATTGTATTTTTCTTCGGCAGCCTTTATACCAATATCATGGAGATAGGCAGCACACAAAACCACCGCCAGATTTGCCTTTTCTCGTTTACCAATTTGTTCGGCATACCTGGCAACTTTACCGGCATGGCCGATGCGTTTAAAATCCGTGCGAAAATAGCGTTTCATCGCCACCGCCACCCTATCTTTAAGAAGGTCGTCCCGCTTTGCCAGAAAGCCATCGGGTAAAGTTCCCAGGCATTGTTCGGCAAATTTGCAATAGGAGGCACATCCAAAATCCATCTTTGGATTTACAATTTTTTTCTTGCAATTGCCACAGCGACGGGTGGCATCATCCTTGAAAAATTCCATGGGATGTCCACATTCCGGGCATTTTATTTCAAAAATCGCATCCTTATTCCAGTATTGAGTATCCTGTCCTGGGCATTGCATGAGTTACCCTCCTTCCTTTAAGACCTGTGGGGAGCAGCAGGCAGGAGACAAGTTCTCCTGCCTGCCCATTTTAATAATTTACTTACCCTGCATCATGGCTTCAATATCAGCCTCTGGCTCGGTAATGGCTTTAATGTTAAAATTTTCAACCAGCACGTTCAGTACAGCCGGAGAAACAAAGGCTGGCAAGGTTGGCCCCAGGCGAATGCCTTTGATTCCCAAAGAAAGCAATGCCAGAAGAACGGCAACGGCTTTTTGCTCATACCATCCGATATCAAAAGAAATAGGCAGGTCATTGATGTCGTCCAGCTCAAAGACTTCCTTAAGTTTCAGGGCGATAACCGCCAAAGAGTAACAATCGTTGCACTGACCGGCATCCAAAACCCTTGGGATACCGCCGATATCGCCCAGGTTCAGTTTATTATAGCGATACTTGGCACATCCTGCGGTCAGAATGACGGCATCCTGGGGCAATTTTTCAGCAACTTCGGTAAAATAATTACGGCTTTTATGACGACCATCGCATCCGGCCATGACCACAAACCGTTTAATGGCACCGGATTTCACCGCGGCAACCACCTTATCGGCCAGTGCCAGCACCTGGTTGTGAGCAAACCCGCCCACAATTTTCCCCGTCTCAAGCTCCTTGGGAGAAGCGCATGTTTTGGCCTGTTCAACAAGAGCTGAAAAATCCTTGGTTCCGTTCTCCGGGGAAATATGGGCCGCCCCGGGGTAGGAAGCAACCCCTGTGGTATAAAGCTTGGGAAGATAGGTGTTGCTTTTTTTCATGGGCACCACGCAATTGGTAGTCATGAGGATGGGGCCGTTAAACGCCTCAAACTCTTCATTCTGATGCCACCAGGACCCGCCGTAATTGCCTTTCAAATGGTCATACTTCTTAAAGGCCGGATAATAGTTGGCAGGAAGCATTTCCCCGTGGGTGTAAACATCCACGCCGGTACCTTCAGTCTGTTTTAATAACATTTCCATATCTTTAAGATCATGGCCGGAAATGAGTATCCCCGATTTTGTTCCCACACCGATATTAACCTCTGATATTTCAGGATGACCATAGGCGGTTGTATTGGCTTCGTCCAGGGCTGCCATGGTGGTAACGGTGACGCTGCCGCATTTAAGCACCATGGCCACCATCTCATCCACGGACAAATCTTGGGTGGTGGAGGCAAGGCTTTCGTACATGAAATCCCAGATCTCCTGTTTTTCCACCCCGAGAATTGCGGCATGGTCTGCATAGGCAGCCATTCCCTTGAGGCCGAGGATCAACAATTCCCTCAGGGACCTGACATCTTCATTTTCCGTGGCCAGAACACCCACCGCTTCCGCCTTTGCCTGGAAGGTTGCCACATCATTGGAATACCAGGTGGCGCTTTCGTGGAGATCACCGCCCAATTTATCGCCGGCCGCTGCGGCCAGTTCTTTTTTTACCACCTGGGCACGGTTGACCCAATCCACCAGATTTTCATCATTGAAATTCGTATTGGTGATGGTGGTAAAGAGCCCCTGACCGATAAAGGCGGCGGCTGAATTGGGGACTGCAACACCGGCTGCCTTGGATTTTTGAGCGGTAACGGCAATTCCCTTGAGATTAAAAATCAAAAGATCCTGGAGATTGGCGGTGGTATTTTCTTTTCCGCACATTCCCTTGATGGTACACCCTTCATTTTTGGCGGCTTCCTGACATTGAAAACAAAACATGTTACATTCTCCTTGGGTTATGGTGAAAAACAATGACTATTTTATATCTCATTTTTATTCTCGTCTTCATTCTCATCTTTACATCTTGAAATGAACTTACTATAGAGAGAGATATAAAACCTTGATCTGGATCAAGTTACAAATTTTTTTTGTACTTTTGTTAAAAAAATAAATGGAGTTAGGTTACGAAATTTATGGGAGCAATCTACCATTAATATACTAAAGACAATACCGCTTTTCTCGGGACTTTCAACCCCCCAGCTTGAAAAAATCCAGGCCATTGCTCTTGATCGCCCCTTTAATAAGGGTCAGCTCATCTTCCAGGAACAAGACAAAGGGGATGGATTTTATATAGTAAATACAGGGAAGATAAAGGTTTTCAAACTCTCCGTTGAAGGAAAGGAGCAAATCCTCCATATTTACGGGCCCGGCCATACCTTTGGAGAGGTACCGGTCTTTGAAGGCAAAAATTTCCCCGCCTCGGCCATGGCCATTGAAGATTCAAGTATTCTTTTTCTGCCCCGGGACTCCTTTGTCAACCTGATCACAACCACCCCGGCACTTTCCATGAACATGCTGGCGGATCTTTCAAAACGACTGCGGGACTTTACCATACAAATTGAAAACCTGAGCCTCAAAGAAGTTCCTGCCAGACTGGCGGCCTATATTTTAACCCTGGCAACCGAACAAAAGAATGAGAAAAAGGTCACCCTCCCCATTTCCAAAGCCCAGCTCTCAAATCTTATAGGGACCACCCCCGAAACCATCTCAAGAATCTTCAAAAAAATGGCCGACGCCCAATTGATCGAAGTCAAAACAAAGGTTATTTTCATCTGTGATATGGAAGGGTTGTCAGAATTATCTGAATCCGGTCGCCTCTAATTTTGACAGCATGAAACCTGGGAGTCAAATTCCATAAAGAAATTATTTACATTCAAGGATTTACAGAGTATTTTATAGAAGAGACGGGTTGTATTTATTTATGGTGAACTGGATGGAAATCCCATGACATATAAGAAAGGGTCATTATGTCATGGTTCAGTAAATGGGTCTTGTTGAGATGATCGGCATGCCTGAATTGCTATTGGTACCCGTCAAAAGGAGTACAACTCAATTAAAAACATACCTTTTATAAACCTTTCAATGCCAAGGAGGAAAAATGGGAAAATTACTTAGGATAAACACCAAGGAAAAAACCTTTACTTTTGAAGAAACACCCGAAGCCTATGCAGGTCTTGGGGGCCGCGCACTGACCTCTAAACTAATTTTAGACGAAGTCCCGGCCACCTGTCACCCCCTGGGAAAAAACAACAAGCTGGTCTTTTCACCTGGCATCATGTCAGGCACTCCCGCAGCCAACTCCGGCCGGTTATCCGCAGGGGCGAAGTCCCCCCTTACCGGTGGGATCAAAGAGAGCAACGCGGGGGGATATGTTTCCCAAAAACTGGCCAGACTGGGCATCACCGGCCTGGTACTTGAAGACAAACCAGATTCAGACGATTACAGCATCATTATCATCAACAAGGACGGGGTAGAAATTTTGCCGGCCGGAGATCTTGTTAAAGCCGGGAACTATGAGGTCATGGAAAAACTCTGGGCAAAATACGGTAAAAACACAGGAATCATGAGCATTGGCCAGGCAGGCGAGCAATGTCTCAAGGCGGCTTCCATTCAACAGGCCGACATGAACGGCCGGCCCGGACGTGCCCACGGCAGAGGCGGCCTTGGCGCTGTCATGGGATCCAAAAGGATCAAAGCCATCGTTGTAGACGACAAAGGCGCTCCCAGGTTAGAAATCAAAGATCCCGAAGCATTTAAAATAGCCAACAAACGCTGGGTGGAAATGCTTCGGAATCATCCGGTTACCGGTGAAGGTCTGCCCGCCTTTGGCACAGCCGTCCTGGTAAACGTGATCAACGAAGCCGGTACCATGCCCACCAAAAATTTTCGCACCGGTCGGTTTGAGGATGTCCAGAGCATCAGCGGCGAAACCATGGCGGAAAACATTAAAGAAAGAGGCGGTATCACCACCGAAGGCTGCCATCCCGGTTGTGTGATAAAATGCTCCAATGTCTACCATGACAAGGACGGCAAGTACCTCACCTCAGGGTTTGAATATGAGACCATCTGGGCATTCGGCGCCCACACCACCATAAAGGATCTGGACCAGATCGCCATGCTGGACAGGCTTTGTGATGATTTTGGCCTGGACACCATTGACACAGGTGTTGCCATAGGCGTTGCCATGGAAGGCGGCATGATCCCCTGGGGGGATGGACAGGCTGCCATTGATCTTCTCTCCAAAGTGGGTGAATATGCCCCTGTGGGCAAAATCATCGGCAGTGGCGCAAAATTTACCGGAGATGCCCTGGGTGTCACCCGGGTAGCCGTGGCGAAAAACCAGGCATTCCCTGCCTATGATCCCCGATCCTGCAAGGGCCAGGGCGTCACCTATGCCACCACGCCCATGGGGGCGGACCACACGGCCGGATACGGAGTTACCGCCAATATCCTGGGTGTGGGCGGCACCATTGATCCCCTTAAAAAAGAAGGGAATGTGGCACTTTCCCAGGGCCTCCAGATCGCCACGGCAGCCATTGACGCCGCCGGTCTCTGTCTCTTTGTGGCCTTTGCCGTTCTGGACAATGAAGACGGACTTCCCACCATTGCCCAGATGATCAACGCCCAATACGGTCTTAAACTTACGCCGGATGATATCATGGAGCTGGGTAAATCGGTCCTCAGGAACGAACTGGAATTCAACAAACGAGCCGGATTTACTAAGGCGGATGACCGGCTGCCGGAATTTTTCTCAGAAGAACTCCCCCCCCACAAAACCACCTGGGATTTCACTGCTGAGGATCTGGAAAAAACCCTGGCTTTCTAATCCAAGTCAGATAATAAATTTAATCGTTAAACAACATCGTTGAACAACATTGTTAAACAAAGGGGCAGAGAAATTCTCTGCCCCTTTGCTCTTTTCTTATGTTCACGACTCATACCGGGCAGCAAGATTTGCCAACCCTTCTACCATCGGTTTTTCAATAATTTTTTTTATGATGGAACCCAGGAGGAAAAACGGCAGTTTCGGTTCGAAATCAATGGAATAGCTAAAGTTTCACCGAAATCAAAGAGTAACGATCATGCAACCATGCGTAGCAGCAGGTCAATGAAATATTTTTTCAAGGATTTGGGGTGACTATGGCAAACAGCATCAAAATTCTCACTCAATGCGGCTTTGGCTATGATATGTCTGAGGTCTGAGAAGGCAAAACTGTTCCGACCTCTTACCTTATGTCGACGTTCCGGGATATTTTCAAGACGTGCACCATAAATCCAAACAATAGTAGCAGCCATCATTGAGAAATGAATGTGATTCATGACGGCATGAGCATTGCGGGTTTGGCTTTTACTGCTGCCTATCTCCTGCTTAATTTCTTTAAACCCAGATTCAATTTTCCATCTGGCACCGTAGTACTCGATGATCTGTTTAATTGACAGATCCAGATCCGTTGAAAATAATGCAACCCATTGGGTTTTTCGAAATACCCATACTACCCGGACAGGGCATTTTAGTGTTTTTAGTATGACTACAGTGGAATAAAACATGACCTCACGATAATCGCCATAAAGAAATACGCTAAGTTTTGAGGCTTGTGATCTGAACATAGCTGCCATCTCGGAGCATGAACCTAAACGATCTCCATACTTTCGTGTTCTGCCACGTTGCCCTGGTTTCCTTTTGGGTGCTATTGTAATGAAGCTCAAAGGCATCCCACAAATCCCATCTAAAATCTCACGCAATTATCCCCATGTAATATTTTCCAGGTTTTTTATTGTAAGAAAAAAATCGAGTTTTTCGTAGCCAGCAGGAACCGCCGGATGCCTTTTATCTTCCTCCCCCCTTTTGGGGGGGATAAGAGGGGGGGCATGTGTTATCTACTCATTGTCGCTTTTAAAAATACTATTTTTAAAAAAAGGAGAAACACATGCCCCGATCCTGGAATTCATTGATAACTGTTTTGTCAGAAATTACAAGAAAAAATTGTGAATCACTTATTTGCTGCTCTCACTGTGGGAACGACCATACCTATGTAAAATGGGGCTTTTACCACCGATATTTGTTTAATGATCAAAGAATAAATATTCAGCGCTACCGCTGTGATAATGATTTATGCCCTTGCAAAACTTTTTCAATTCTGCCCCATGCATTTCTGCGAATCATCAGAGCCTCTTTGTGTATGCTTATGTATGTTCTCAAAATGTATGAGCAAGGAAATAGTATCGCAAATATTGCCCGGCATACCAGCAATAATTGGCAAAGAATACAACGATGGTTAATTAAAGCTTCAACAATCCAAGAATGGCTCAAGCAAGAATCTGGCATAGCCTCTTGGAGCCCTTCACCGTGTTTTTCTCCTGATCGATTATGGACACCATTTATCAGGGATTTTTCCTGGACTTTTTACCCGGAGCGGTGGAGGTGAAAACCCACCAACACAAAACATATATATAACAAAATCAGTCAGTTTGTTAATTGAACCTCCATGGAGTTTAATTTTTTAAGTGGAGGTTTTAATGAGCGAACAAAATGACAAGAAATTCGAACTCGCCTTGTGGCGTTATGGGATCATCAGCCCACTTCTGCATAGAGATGCAAATGATATTCCTGTGGGAGAACTACTGGACCAGGCATCCTGGAAACATTACGTACATCCTGATGGATTCCATGTTTCTCTGAGTGCTGAAACTTTGAGGAAATGGAGATACCGTTATCTTAGCTGTGGCCTGCCTGGCCTTACAGGGAAAGTCAGATCAGATAAAGGCAAACACCAGATTCCAGATGATATTGGTTCTGCAATGTATGCCATGCGAGAGGAACATCCAAGATGGACGACTGCCAAAATGATCATAGAGCTTACGGAAACCGGCAAATGGAATGGCCGAAGCCCAAGTAGATCGGCAATTTACAGGTTTGCCAAAGCATCTAACCTGCAAAGAGACCCTCACATTAATTCAGAAAGAAAGGTACGGCCTTTTGCGTTTGATCACTTCGGTCAACTATGGATTGCCGACTTTCTCCATGGCCCGAAATTGTTCAAAGGCAAGGAAAAAAGGAAGACCTATCTCCATGTCATTCTGGATGATAGCAGTCGCTTTATTGTTCATGGCGGATTCTATCTTACCGAATCGGTGGAACCTTTGATTTATGATCTCATGGGAGCTGTCAGAAGGTTTGGCATCCCTCAACGATTTTATACCGATAATGGAGCAGCTTATGCCGGTAGACACCTTAAAATATTATGTGCTAGAAACGGTATTGACCTGGTCCATACCCCACCGTACATCCCCCAAGGCCGTGGGAAAGTTGAACGAGTGTTCAGAACCATAAGAGATCAATTCCTGTGCGATAAACATTTTAAGACCCTCCAACAGATCAATGATGGTTTTAAAATATGGGTCAGTAAATACCATGAAACCATTCACTCATCATTAAAATGTTCTCCTTTACAAAAAAGAATGCAGGTTAAAAACGTCTGCCGGGTTTTGCCCCCATCAACCGACATCGAGGCACTTTTTAGAATGGAACGGCGATGCCGGGTTTACAACGACTGCACCATTCAGTTTAAGAAAACCAGGTATGAGGTTCCTGACTGCCTGCCGGGTGACAGAGCAACAATTTATTATATGCCCTGGGACAGGACCTGTCTTTATTACGGCCATGACATGAAAAAAGCCCGCATTGTTGATCCAAGTGCCAATGCCAGGCGATTCGAACATCCGAACCAATAAATAAGGAGAACATTATGCCCATAATCCAAGGAGAATCTCCAGCAGAATTTTTTGATTATAAACTTCACCCTTTTGCAGATACTTACCGTTTAAAGCAACCTTATTTAGGGGACCAGGATAACCGCTTTTTTAAAACGGCTTTATCTTTGATCTCTACAGGAAAAAGCTTTGCTCTGTCCGGACCGTCAGGTGCAGGAAAATCAACATTGATCCACTATGTTTTATCCCGGCTTGATGTAAATTGTTACAGGCCAGCCCTGGTCCATTACGGAGGTTTGCAGCGTAACGGAATGCTCAAAGCCATTGCCGATGTGCTTGGCGTAGATACTAATGGCAGGACGGTGCCTTTGCTGATTAAATTACAAAAGCAAATCATGCAGATGGCATCGGAAAGCCGAAGTGTATTCCCGGTGTTTGTCATTGATGATGCTCACTTGATGGAAAAGGAATCGTTGATGGATATCTGTTCCCTCATGTTTAATCCCCTCAAAGAGACAGTGGCTGCAAGCTTTATTCTTGTGGGTGACGAAACCCTTGAAAAAAGACTTCAGTTGCAAATCATGTCCCCTGTCAGGACCAGGCTCACTGGGCAATTTAATTTGAACACCTTGAATGACAATGAAAGTCTTGAGTTCATAAAGTTCAGACTCTCCAATGCCCGTGTTGCGGAAACTTTATTTGATCCGGATGCATTAAGTCTTATGTCTTCCCATTGCCGGGGGAACCGTCGTCAAATTATGAACATGGGGACACTGCTTTTAGCAGAGGCATTTTACAGACAAGAACGAACCATCAGTGCCGAATTGATTTATAATTGCGACCAGATAAAGATATCTGAGTGAAACGGAGGCATACGAGGGGAGACCCCGATGCCAAGGGATAGCTCAGGGCGGTAGACTGCTGTCTACATGGAGCCCGGTAGGTTAGTTCTACCGGGCTCTTCTTTATGTATTATAATGGTAAAATAGCTTGGAATATCTTTGGGATCTGAACTCGACAATCTACACTATAGAGTATAGAACGGTATTGGAACGTAACCGTGAGAGCAAATCGAATAGACTGCCAATATGTCTTCTGGTGGGTTTGTACAGCCCGTTATTACCAAACCAGCTATCACAGGCACACAAAATATTGACCCCTTTAAAATGATGTGCCAGCTCAACTAACATATTCGCTGATTGTTCCAGCTTTGTTTTAAATAAGGGAATTTTTCCGGCAATTTTCATATTATCGAATTTTGCGGTGATAGCTTTTAGTGGTAAATAAAATTTGTAGGAAAGGGGCAGGCATGCCCAACGGCCCTTTATGGATTTGAGCAAACCAAGGAGTACCACATTTTGTGCCCAAGGATATTTTGTTTGATTTGATTTAGCGGCATGGTCAAAAACGTGTGAACACCCAAAAATTTTTTTACCGGTTTTGGGGTTGATAGAATCATCTAAGGCAACCAGCAATCGTCCGTCAGTTAGAGGATCTGGAATAGTATCCCACAACTTTACCCAGAGCTTATCCCAGGGCAGCTTATTCGATGCCATGAAAGTATAGAATATTCGTTTATTGATATCGATTCCAAAAAAAGTATGCATACAGCGAAGAATATTCGATGAGATGGAGCTGGTAAAAGGGATAATGAATGAAAGCAGGGCATAAACGAACCATCTACTCCGGTGGGTACCAAGTTTGCAGGATGAAAATTTATTTTGAAGGGGGTTAAGGATATCGCGTAAAATAAACATGAGATTTTACTCCTTTTGGGTTTAATTTCAGCAGGTTATATGTGGGGTGGTGAAAATCACATAGCTAAAACGCATATTTTTGGTTCTGTTTTTGTTCCTGATCTTTGATCCAATTATTGACCTGCATTCTTTTGGCCTGGACTGATTTGCCAATATTATCTTTGAACCATTCGTGAATTTTTTTTGTGGGAACTGTTTCCAACGCCTCGTGAACAATCTCTGTTGTGGTTTTAGAAACAATGGCGGCAAGACTTAAAATAAAAACGGTGAATCCGCTTTTTGCCTGATCATGCTCAAGCCGCTTCATTTTTCCAAAAACGGATTCTATGATTTCTGACGTACCAAGCAATCTTTCATCTTTGCTGGCTTTTTTTGATTCTTGCTCAACAAAATCAAGCATTTCTGTTTTTATCCGCATTGCCCTGAGTGTTTTGGCCTTAAATGTTGGAAGCATCATCAAATCAATATGGCAGTTACGATAAATCCCTTGAAACTTAATAAATGTTTCGGCCTCTTTGATAATATGGATAAGTTCCTTCCATTCTTCAAGGTCCCTCCTGAAATCGGTCAACCACCCCAATTTCAGGGTTATATGGTCTCTTGTACATTCAAGACATGAAAAGCCATTGGGATTATCAAGCAAACAAAGCTTATCCAAACCCCATTTAATCAATGGCTCTACATTCATATATCGGGCCTTACTCCTTTGATTAGGAGGTGCGATGGCTGCCAGTTGTGTTTGTTGAACTTGTTTTCGTGTGCTTGTTGCCAGTCTGATGAATTCAATCCATTTATAATCGGTGCTTAGTTCTCGTTTTAGTACTGTGGCTGCTTTATGGGTAATATCATACACAAAAACAGTATCGGTAAATTCCTGACAGAATCGTTCGATTCCGGATTTGACATCTGTTCCATGATCACTAATAATCTGTTTTGGAACACCTGTTTTCGAGATCGTTTCTTGAAGTTGTGCATAGACCACATCACCATTTGATTTGGTTACAGGAA
Organism: Desulfoconvexum algidum; assembly: GCF_055382125.1. Taxonomy (NCBI): domain Bacteria; kingdom Pseudomonadati; phylum Thermodesulfobacteriota; class Desulfobacteria; order Desulfobacterales; family Desulfobacteraceae; genus Desulfoconvexum; species Desulfoconvexum algidum. The sequence continues at coordinate 6,364,005 of NZ_AP042394.1, forward strand.
ATAATGCTAAGGGTTCAACATCTTCATGGCAAAGAATGGTATCGGCAGCAGGGAGTTGACTTTGCCTGATTCCCAATATTGCCAGGCATTTTTCTTTACCCCATTGAACTGAATGGTCAACAATCCATATCCAGTCATCGGCTATCACTTTTGGCCGGGTCAGTTTGTAATAACCGAGGCGGAGCAGCCAAATACGTCCTGAATACCATGAGGGTGTTGTGAAATTAATGTTCAAAAATGTGGATAATAATAGCAAGGTCCGTTCCGCTCCTCTTAAGCTTGAACAGGCATTAAGGACCAATGAAATAAACAAAAAGGCATGGCCGGAAGAATAGGTATGAAAGTTCGGCTTCTGTTCAAACTGTTTAAGAGATGCCTTGCTTTCCTGAATCAAAGATTTTTTTTTAGTCGATTTATTTCAGCCAACATTCTTTTTTCTTTATCTTTCATTTGCTGAATCTCAATCTCAAGATTTTTTGAACGTTTTTTGAATTCATTTTTGTTTTGCTCTAAATATTTAACTTTTTTACGGAGCAGCTTGATTTGGTACTTTGCGTCTTTTGCCTTTTCTTTCCACCCATTCCTGCTGCCCTCAAAAAACCTAACAAGTTTCGACATTGGGCTTTTATATTTATTTTCTACTTTATTCGGTTTTTGCTCTTGGGTATCCATTTTTGCTCCTCATGTTATAGGGATTTATTATCCCCTAACATAAAGAAGTGAGGGTGTCTATCAAATTTTAATCAGATTGCAACAATGCTCGTGATTCAGACTTCAGACGGGAATATTTATGGGAACTTGAATCAAAATCATTTTTCAACCTTTTCAGCTTATTTTCACCACCCCAGGTTATATGCTATATTTTATACCACAAAAAGAGATGTTTCACAAGCATTGAATTTATGTAACTAATTGAAATAATAATAGATATTGGCATAAAAATTGAATTGCATTTTGTACACCAACTAATATTTTTTTAAAAATTTTAACTTCCGTGCAATTTGAAATTTTGCGAAAAAATGGTGAAACTTCAGTGGAATAGGTAAGCCTGGTTTTTCCCTGATCTTCTGCAAATTCCATTCGTCCCCTGTGTTTTTTTATGGGGCTTCCTTTACTGACAGTATACTCCATGAGCTGATTTGGTTCGAACCTGACAACGGATTCTTCAAAGGCCACACCGGGTAAGGCATAAATCCGCCGGACAGATCCCAATCCATTTTCATTTTCGTCTTGACTGTCAACCACCCGTTTGATGTTTGCATTTATAATGCGATGTCCAGGACTTGGGAACAAGTGTAATCGGACTTACCGGAGGAGAACCTCTCCTACGGGAGGACCTTGAAGATATCATTGCCACCATTGATAAAAGGTCCATGCCGGTTTTGTTTACAACGGGATATAAACTGACCCGAACCAGAGTGAAGGCTCTTAAAAAAGCAGGCCTGGAAATCTTAAAGGAATGCCCTTCCCATGATGAAAACCGGCTGCCTATATTTTATAAAAAAATGGATTTTTCAGGACCTGCTCAACAGCAGGCAAAAACAAAATAAAGAGAGTAAACAAATGAAAAAGAGTGACCCCCTATTCCGGATTTGAACAAGGTCCTATTCGTCCTCCCAGTGAGAGTGGGAGTCTTCTGATCCGTGCCACCCGAAATTGTCCCTGGAACCGCTGTACCTTTTGCGGGCTTTACAAAGGTAAAAAATTCAGCCTACGGCCGGTAGGTCATGTTCTCAGGGATATTGATCTTATCCATAATTATGTCCGGGAGATTAAAGGCGGCACCCCCTCCATGGGCCCGCGTGATCACATGGCCTTCCATGCCGCCAGAAACTGGGTGGAAAACGGAATGAAATCCATCTTTCTCCAGGACTCCAACAGCCTGATCATGCAACCCGATGACCTTGTCACCATCCTGACCTATTTAAAGGACGCCTTCCCGGAAACTAAACGCGTGACCTCCTATGCCCGGTCCCATACCATTGCCAGGATCAGCGATCAGAACCTTGCACGCATGGCCGGGGCAGGCCTTAACCGGATCCATATTGGCATGGAATCCGCCGAGGACAGGGTGCTGGCGCTGGTAAAAAAAGGAACCGACAAGGAGGCCCAGATTCGCGCCAGCACATTCCACCCCATGGGCGACCGAGAGGTGGCCCAAGAAATCCTTTTATTTATCCAATCTCTGGACGGGATCAACAGCACCCTTAAAAGTGATCATATCCTGAATCTTTTCCAGGAGATCGAGGGAAGACTGCCCCAAGATAAACACCGGATGACAGCGGTTATTGAACGATTTCTTTGCCTGGACAGAAAAGAGCAGATGCTCTATCAAATTGGAAGACGAAGCGGTCTTTTTTCCCGGCTGGACGACCTGGATGATCCGACACTTCGAACCTATGCCGAATGGAAGTATTCAGAGCTCACTGTAACCGAGGAAAACATAAACCGCATTATTGCAAACATGATGCAACGCTTTATTTAATGGCTGTGATCTGCCCATAAAAACCGGGTTTTTCCCTGGTAGGTTTCCATCCGGATGTATCCTTTTGCGAGAAGGTCCTTCAGGGTGGTTTCAGTGAAATCAAAATCAAGGCCTGCCATGGTAGCAGCTTTTTCGGAAAGCGCTTTTAGGGCTGTGGCATGATCTGTTTCAAGGCTTGAATGCTGCTCAAGAAAATCCTGGGTCAGCAGTTTAAAAATCATCTCCATGCGATAAAAGCCCCCCACCTGCATCTGTTCATAGGGGGTTGCTGTTTTGTTCGCATATTTGATTTTCAATTCTTCCCAATCTTTCCGATTCTGCTCAGTGGCATCATGGATAAATGCGTCCATCTGTTCAGGGGTCAGGGCATCGGTTTTAACAATGGACCTGTTGGCATTATATTGATCCCAGTCATCGGTGAGGATTTCAAGATCATAGTCGGCAATATCCTCCCTCACGGCGGTCCCGGGAAAAGGAGACAAGAAATGAAAAGCCGATTCTATTTCCAGTTCTTTTTGCAGTTTCAAAGAATCATTCATGGTGTCCCGGGTTTCCCCGGGAAGCCCGACAATAAAAGAGGCATGTCCCCTGATGCCCGCTTCCCGGCAGGCCATGGCCGCTCGTTTTGCCTGGTCAATGGTGATCCCCTTTTTGACCCGCTTGAGCATCTCAGGGTTGCCCGATTCAATACCGAAACTAACAGAATGGCAACCAGCGTTTTTCATCAGCTTAAGGATTTGAGTGTCGACAGTATTCACCCTTGAAAATGCACTCCAGGAAATATCCAGTTTCCGTCGCACAAGTTCATTGCAAAACGCTGTAACCCGGCGTTTGCTGGCGGTGAACAAATCATCGGCAATATTGATCACAGAGATACCAAGGGAGATGATCTGTTCAATTTCGTCGGCAATATGACCGGCAGAACGAAAGCGAACCTTTTGGCCCACCATGCGGCGCCCCAGGCAAAAGATGCACTGGTTGGGACATCCCCTGCTGGTAATGATGCTCACAGGGTATCCCAGGGCCTGGTACCGGGCCATGGGCAGCAGATGCCGGGCCGGCAGAGGCAATGCATCCAGATCCTGTATAAAAGGACGCGGGGCCGTTATTATCATTTGCCCATGGTCTTTAAAAACAATTCCCGGAATGGTTTCCCATTTTTCCGGAGTATGAATTACCGGCAGCAGTTGTGTAACCGTGGCTTCCCCCTCCCCCTTGACAATAATATCGATTCCCGGAAAAAGGGACAGGGTATTTTCAGCATCAAAGGAAACATGGGGGCCACCCATGAGGGTGATGACCTCCGGAAACGTCTGTTTTACAATGGAAAGAATAGCGGCGGCCTGTTTAAAATTCATGGTAACCGAATTGGTGCCCACCACATCCGGACCAAAGGCGTTCAGCTCTTGTTTGAGTTTTGTTTCAGAATATCCCCGGACAATATAATCAAAAATTTTCACCTGGGCACCGGCGGCTTCACACACAGCGGCAATATAAGTCAATCCCAAGGGCGGTGACGGCACCTCTTCCAAGGGATACGGCGGGGCAATCAAAGCTATTTTCATTCAGAACTTCCTTTGGTTACAAAACAGAACAGCATCATTTCCAAGGCAGAATACACCCATCGGGTTTGGGAATTATCAGCTCTCCAGCCTTAAGGCAAGTGCTTATTGATCCTTCCCCCAAAACAAGGCACAAAGGAGCAGAAAATTTTAACGCAGAACAATGATCCGGCACCCATGACCGGTGGCGTTCATTGGCCATTTATTTTCCATGGAACCTGGGCTCTCGGGCTCTCGTTTTTCCAGCAGGTCACTGATCTCCTCTTGGGCATCTTCCATTTCAAAGATCCGGGACTGGACATGGGATTCCAGTGATTTGATTAGAACGGGTGCATCAAAATTTCTTCTTCTATTAAATACATTTTGCATTGTACAAATGGCAAGGTTGTTCTATTTTAATGCTTTAATCGTAAACTTTAAAAACAAAGGAGTCTTTGTAGAATGAAAATACAAAAAGTGGTCGATGATATATATCGACTTGCTGTCAATATCGAGGATGAAAGCTATCTTTTTGAGGGGATCTGGCCGATCCCCCACGGGATTTCCATTAATAGTTACCTGATCAAAGGGGAAAAAAACGTTCTTATCGATTTGACCCAGAATATTATGGACTTTCCTAAGGTAATCACCGAACAGATGGAAGGCGCATCCCTGGCTGTCGAGGATATTGACATCATTATCATCAATCATATGGAGCCGGATCATTCAGGCTGGCTGAATGACTTTTGCAAAAAAAACACCAAAGGCGTCATTTATTGCACAAAAAAAGCCATCCCCCTGCTTAAAGCCTTTGGAGAGGTGCCCCCGGAACGGGCAGTCGCGATTACAGACGGGATGACCCTGACTGCCGGTGATTACGAACTTCAGTTTTTTGAAACACCCAATATCCACTGGCCCGAGACCATGATGACCTATGAGAAAAAACGCGGCATCCTGTTTTCCTGCGATGCATTCGGCTCATACGGAAAAGTGGAAGACGACACCATCTTCGACGACCAGTTATCCCAGGAAAAACATAAATTTTTGGAAAACGAGGCGCTTCGTTATTATGCCAATATCGTGGCCACATTTTCTGCGTTTGTTCTCAAGGGGCTGAGTAAACTGGCGAGTCTTGATATTAAAACCATCTGTCCCGCCCACGGTATCATCTGGCGGGATAATCCCAATGTAATTATTGATCATTACAAACGGTATGCAGAGTATAGCAAAGGGCCGGGAGAGCGGGAAGTTACACTTATCTGGTCCAGCATGTACGGCAATACAAAAACCATGCTGAACCTGATCGTTCAAACCCTGAACAAACGGCAGATACCGGTCCACGTGTTCCAGGCCCCGGGAGACGATATCGGATATATCCTGGCAAGTGCCTGGAAATCAGCCGGTCTGATTTTTGGAATGCCCACCTATGAATACAAGGTATTCCCGCCCATGTCCCATGTCATTGAGGAACTTCTGGTGAAAAAGGTGACCAACAAGAAGGTATTCCGGTACGGCTCATACGGTTGGGTAGGTGGTGCCCAGCGGGATTTTGAAGCCAGGATCGAAAAGTCCGGTTGGGATCTGCTCAATTTTTACGAATGGCAGGGGGCACCGACAAAAGAGGATAAACAAAATATGGTTCAGGAGGTGGAAGCCTTTTGCGATGAACTGGTCAAGTTCACAGAATAAGTCTTTTTGTGTGGCGGCTATCCATTTTGTAACCCCGGAGGACAGTCATTTTACTCATTTTCAGATTCTAATTGTCCTTCCCCGGTTTCTTCTGATATAAAGGGAGGTTGCCGCTGTTTTTGGGCAACCCTATTTTGATAGACCCTGAATGATACGAGACTATGGATCACGTTGTTATAATAACAAACTATACCAAAAAGAAGAAATGCCATGAAAATATTTCAATACCCTTCAGACCCGGCAGAAACCAGAGTCAAAGAGACCATTGAAAGGGGACTGGGATTTTCCCAGGCCGATTATGCGAATGTCCAGCGCTACATTGATGATGTAAAAAAAAGAGGGGACCTGGCCCTGGTGGAATATACCAACCAATTTGATTCAAAAGAGGTCACCCTGGATTCCCTGCGAGTCACGGCGGAAGAATTTGACCAGGCCATGGCGTCCATTGATCCAAACTTTTTAAAAAGCCTGGACCGGTCCGTAAACCAGATCACAGAGTTTCATTTAAAACAGAAGGAAAAATCCTGGATAGACACCCCCCGAAACGGTGTGATGGTGGGCCAACTGGTCAAACCCGTGGAAGCTGCCGGTGTCTATGCCCCGGGCGCCAAGGGCGGCAAGACCCCCCTGGTCTCCTCGGTGCTCATGGGGGGAATTCCTGCTCGCGTTGCAGGGGTGGAATCCATAACGCTCATGACCCCGCCCATGGAAAACGGCCGGATCAACCCCCATATCCTTGCCGCGGCCAAAAAAGTAGGCATCTCCTCTGTATTCAAGGCCGGAAGTGCCTGGGCCATTGCCGCCCTGGCCCATGGGACTGAGCAGGTCCCCCGGGTAGACGTGATTGTGGGACCGGGAAATATCTATGTGACCCTGGCCAAGAAAATTGTCTCTGGAACCGTGGGAATTGACATGATTGCAGGGCCCAGTGAAATTTTGATCATTGCAGATCAGGATGCCAACCCTGAATTTATTGCTGCAGACCTGCTCTCCCAGGCCGAGCACGATGTCATGGCCTCGTCCATCCTTGTCACCGATTCCGAAAATCTGGCCCAAAAAACCCTTCTGGCAGTTCAACGACAATTGAAACATCTGTCCCGTCAGGAGATTGCCAAGGCTTCCATTGAAAATTTCGGGGCTATCATGCTGGTGCCGGACATTGAAACCGCCATTGCCCTTTCCAACCGCCTGGCCCCGGAACATTTGGAGCTCATCGTCCGAGATCCCTTTGACTATATTGACAGAATCCGAAATGCCGGCGCCCTCTTTATCGGGTCCTATACCCCGGAACCCATGGGAGACTATATTGCAGGACCCAACCATGTGCTGCCCACGGCAGGGACGGCAAGGTTTTCATCTGCATTGAGTGTGGAGAACTTCACCAAAAAAACCAGCCTGATCCACTATTCAAAAGCAGCCTTTCAACGAGAGGCCGATGATGTAATTCACCTGGCCATGACCGAAGGGCTGGATGCCCATGCCAACTCCGTAAAGATCCGAAAATAGGAACCCATTCAGGAACCTGGAACTTAGGTAGGCTTATAAGAGTTTTTCCAGAGCCTCTTTTAGATTTTGCACGGAAATCGGCTTTGCCAGGGAATCGGCAAAGCCGAAGGCTTTACAGTTTTCCATGGCCACATCTTTGGAATACCCGGAAGCGACAATCACCTTTATTTCAGGGTTCAGGGCCGTCAACAATTCCATTGTTTCAATGCCGCCCATTCCCTGTTTGACCTCAAGGTCTAAAATAACCACAGCAATAGTTTGGCCGGATAAAACCAATGACTGATATTTTTCCACGGCCTCTTCACCATTTTGTGCAAGAACGGGTATATACCCCAACCGGACGAGTATTTTTTTTGTGATATGCCGAATCATGGGGTCATCATCCATGAACAATACCAGGGGACTCTCTTTGTCCGTGGGCCGGACAATCTGGCTTTCAGGCAGTTGAACCCGGGGTTTTTCATGGGAAAGCGATTTTTGAAACACCGGTAACAGGATATCCACCCGGGTCCCGCTGCCAGGGGTAGAGTCAATCCAGATGCTTCCCTGGTGGTTTTTCACAATGGACCAGGCAATGGACATGCCAAGACCTGTTCCCTTGTTTTTCCCCATGGGTTTAGACGAATAATAGGGCTCAAAGACCTTTTCGATATTCTGCGCTTCTATGCCCCGGCCCTGGTCCTGGACACGAATAAATACCATGCCCGGCTTTTCCGGGTGTCCCCCGGCAAAAACCGTTACTTTGTTTCCCATATCCATGGCTTCAGCCGCATTGACAACAATATTTTTAAAAGCCTCTCTGAGCTGCTTTTCGTCGGCTTCCATCACCGGGGGAAGGTCATCGATGGTCAACCGGCATTCAATGCCCTCTGATTTAGCAAGGGATTCCAGGGTTTTGTTTAAAAACCCGCGGGTATCAATATGGGATTTAATGCGGATCCCGCCCTTGGAAAAAACGATAAACTTTGCAGCCAATTCTTTTGCCTGGAGAACCGATGCTTCTGCATCTGCAAGATACTCTGATATCTGATCCGGGGCGGCCAGCATCTGGGCCAGGTTGATATTTCCCAGGGTGACAGACAAAGTATTGTTAAAATCATGGGCAATACCGCTGGCCAGGGTTCCGATGGCTTCCAGCTTTTCAGACCGAATCAGCCTTTTCCGGGCCTGTCTCAACTCTTTTTCAGATCGTTTTCTTTCTATGGAAATGGCAATCTGTTCGGAAACAAAGCTTAGAATCTCCACATCGGCCCGGGTGAATTGATCGGGATTTGTATAACTTTGAACCGCAAGAACCCCCAGCACCTCCTCTTGAATCATCAGGGGCACCCCCAGCCAGACCTTGGGAAGGCTTCCTTTTCCCCGACCCCGGGCAAATCGTTTCACCAGGTTCTTTTCATCCAGGAAAAGGGGCTTTTTTCCCAGAACCACATCTCCGGTCAGGGAAGGATTTTCCGTAAACTGGTTTATCCATCTGGGAATAAACTCATCTCGTTCATCCACCTGGTAGACATATCGGATGGCATTTTTCTCTTTGTAATTAATGGCAATAAAAAAATTGGTCGTGTCCAGAAGTAGCGACAGATGTCGGTGAATGGACCGATAAAAGTCCTGAAGGGTCTCGCTGGTATTGTGAGCGCTGGCAATATGAAACAGGGCTTTGTTAATAGCTTCTGCCCGAATTTTCTTAAAAACAGTATTTTCCAGCCGCTTTACATATTGTTCCAATTGTTCATAGCTGGGTTTGTCGCCCATGGAGACCACCTGGCAATTTAGGGTTAGGCTATTCATTCACACCATATTACTTATATAAAAAAAACGAAATCCCTAATTTCACAATTATTTACGCCACTTCCAAGTTATTATAAGCGGACCTGGGATTACATATTGACTAACACGTTGATTTTAATCTATATATAACGTTTGTATTCATTTTTGATAATAATTTTAAAAGATAAAGATAACAACAATGCAGACCATACGAGGGTTTAGAGATATACTGCCCGAGCACATCTCCTTGTGGCAGCGAGTTGAACAAGAAGCATTTTCCCTGTTTGAATCCTTTGGATTCAAGGAAATCAGGATCCCTGTCCTGGAAAAAACAGACCTGTTTGCCAGGAGCATCGGAGAGACCACCGACATTGTCGAAAAAGAGATGTACACCTTTCCTGACAGAAAAGGGGGACACCTGACCCTGAGGCCCGAAGCCACAGCATCCATTTGCAGATCTTATATCCAGCACAAGATGTATGCCACGGATCCCTTGAGAAAATTTTATATGACCGGCCCCATGTTCAGGCGGGAAAGGCCCCAGAAGGGACGGTACCGGCAGTTCTACCAGATTGATGCCGAGGTATTCGGCATTGAATCTGCCTATATAGATGCCGAACTGATTTTTTTACTCAACGAACTGTTCAAGCGCCTGGGGCTCACCGGCCTCACCGCCCATATCAACAGCCTGGGATGTCCCGAATGCCGGCCTTCTTTTCAACGGGCATTGCTGGATTTTCTGGGGGAAAGAAAAGAGCTCCTGTGCGAGAATTGCACCCGAAGAATTCAAAAAAACCCCCTGCGGATTCTTGACTGCAAGGTAGAAAGCTGTCAACAAGCACTGCAGGGAGCACCTGCCACCATTGACCACCTGTGCCCAGCCTGTGCGGATCACTTTGATATTGTCACCACCACCCTGAAAAAACAAGGGGTTGAGTTTATGGTGGACAAATCCCTTGTCCGGGGACTTGATTATTATACCCGGACGGCCTGGGAAATCAAGACCACCACATTAGGGGCCCAAAGTGCCGTAGCCGGGGGCGGAAGATATGACGGACTGGTCCAAGAACTGGGGGGCCCTGCCACCCCTGCCATTGGGTTTGCCATCGGGTTTGACCGCCTGGTGGAAGTCATGGCGCAACTGGAAATTGAAACACCTAAGCCCCCCCTGGACCTGTTCATTATCGCCCTAGGCGCTGCCGCCCTGGAACAGGCCTATCACTGGTCCTGTGAATTGAACCAACGAGGACTTAGAACCGAGGTGGATTTCCGGGGAAAAAGCTTGAAAAGCCTCATGAAACGGGCAAACAAACTCAATGCCGCCCATGTGCTCATTGCAGGAGAAAATGAATTGAAAGAAAACCAGCTGATACTGAGAAATATGGAGACCAAAGACCAGTCATCTCTTTCCATGGATAACCTGGTCCCCGAACTGATCAACATTTTAAAATCATAACATTATTATAAAAATAACAGGATGAAGGAAAAAACGTGACTGATTTACTTGGAAATATGAAAAGGACACATACCTGTTCCCAGTTAAGGGATACAGATATCGATCAACAAGTTGTGTTAATGGGATGGGTACAGCACCGCAGGGACCATGGCGGGGTTGTTTTTGTTGATTTGCGGGACAAGGAGGGCATTACCCAGATCGTATTCAACCCGGTGATTTGCCAAAGCGTCCATGAAAAAGCTCAGGAAATAAGGAACGAGTATGTCATCGGTATCCGGGGAAAAGTATCCGCACGGCCAGGGGACATGCGCAACCCCCATATGGAAACCGGAGCCATTGAAATCCTTGTGGAGGAATTAAAAATTTTTTCCCGGGCCAAGACGCCTGCCTTCCAGATTGATGAGCGGGTGGATGCCTCTGAAATTATCCGCCTCCAATACCGTTATCTGGACCTGCGGCGCCCCAAGCTCAAAAAAAATATCCTGGATCGACACAAGGCCACCATGGCCATCCGAAACTATCTGGACAACAAGGGCTTCATTGATATTGAGACCCCCGTCCTGACCAAAAGCACTCCGGAAGGCGCCAGGGATTACCTGGTCCCCTCCCGGGTGAATCAGGGACAATTTTATGCCCTGCCCCAGTCTCCCCAGCTCTTTAAGCAACTGCTCATGGTGGCGGGATTTGACCGATACTACCAGATTGTCAAATGCTTCAGGGATGAAGATCTGCGGGCAGACCGCCAGCCGGAATTCACCCAGATTGATATGGAGCTCTCCTTTGTCAATGAAGAGGAGATCATGACCGTTGCCGAAGGACTGATTCAAAGGATCTTTAAGGATGTTCTGGGCATAACCCTTGCCCCTAGTTTTCCCCGGATCACCTATGACGAGGCCATTGACCGATTCGGCCTGGACCGGCCCGATCTTAGGTTCGGCCTGGAACTGTGCGATGTATCAGACATCGTTAAGGATGCCGGTTTTAAGGTATTTGCCGATGTGGTAAAAAAAGGCGGCCTTGTCAAGGCCATCAACGCCAAGGGATGTGCCACGTTCAGCCGGAAACAGATCGATGAACTCACCGAGTTTGTTTCTGTTTACAGAGCCAAGGGACTTGCCTGGATCAAAATCAAACAAGACCAATGGCAGTCCCCCATTGCCAAGTTTTTCACAGATGACGAACGAGATGCCCTACGCCAACGCCTGGACCTTGAACTAGGGGATATTGTCTTTTTTGTGGCGGATCAGCCCAAGATCACCAATGAAGCCCTGGGTCAGTTGAGAAATGAACTGGGACGACGCCTGGAACTGATCTCCGATGAGGTATTTGAATTTACCTGGGTAACCGAATTTCCTTTGTTTGATTATGATGAAACAGAAAAACGATACCAGTCCCTTCATCACCCCTTTACCGCCCCCCTTGAAACCGATATCGACAAACTTTCAAGCGCTCCCCTTGAGATCAAATCCCGGGCCTATGACCTGGTGCTCAACGGGATTGAAATCGGCGGTGGCAGTATCCGTATCCATGACACAGATCTTCAGGAACGCGTACTTAGCTGCCTGGGCATTGATGAGGCAGAAGCCAAGGAAAAATTTGGATTTCTCCTGGAAGCCCTGGCATCGGGTGCTCCCCCCCACGGCGGAATCGCCTTTGGTCTGGACCGGTTGATGATGATCCTGTGCAAGGAAGATTCCATCAGAAACGTCATTGCATTTCCCAAGACCCAGAAAGCCACCTGTCTTTTGACAGAAGCGCCTTCCAAAGCATCCCCGGCCCAACTACAAGAACTGGCCATCAAAGTGACCAAAATTGAAGAGTAGGTCAACGACATAAAACACACCCCATAAACACAAAAGCCCGGTGGATAAGCACCGGGCTTTTGTGTTTAAAAATCACTAATTTTATAGGGTGTGTGTGGGCAAATCAGGCCCGTTTTCTTCTCACATGGAGGATGGGGGTGTTAAAGACCAGGGCGGACACATTATCGTCCCGTTTAACCTTTAGTTCCAAGGATTCTCTGTCAATTTCAAAATATTTTGAAATCACATCCACAATATCGTTTTGAAGATCAATCAAGGTGGTGTCATCGACTTCGAGTTTGTCATAAATTAAAGAGAATTGAAGCCTTTTTTTGGCGTCATCTTTGCTTTTCTTCTTCTGCCCGGTAAAGCGTTTTAATAATCCTGATAGCATCAACTTCTCCTTATTGTGTTAGCCCGAATGTTTTACTGATTTTGCTCCACATGCTGGATCTATCGGTGGGCACTTCAAAGGGCACATCTTCTTCACCATTAATCCGGCGAGCAATCCGTTTGAAGGCCTGACCCGCCTTTGAATCATTCTGGAGCACCAGCGGGGTTCCGGTATTGGAAGAAATCAACACCTTGTCGTCCATGGGGACAAGACCTGCAAGTTCAATGGAAAGCACTTCCATCACATCTTCATGGCTGAGCATCTCTCCTCTTTTCACCCGGGCCGGCTCAATCCGGTTGACAATAAGTTTAGGCGTGAGCGATCGGGAATATAAAATTCCGATAACCCGGTCTGCATCCCTGACAGCGGAAACATCCGGGGTACATACCACCAGGGCTTCACTAGCACCGACAATGGAATTTTCAAATCCCCGTTCAATGCCGGCGGGAGAATCCATGATCACAAAGTCAAATTGTTTGACCAGCTCCTTTGCCACCCGTTCAACCCCGGCAGTGGTCAGGACATCTTTGTTATCACTCTGGGAAGCGGGAATGAGGAAAAGGTTGTCAATCCTTCTGTCCCGGATGGCTGCCTGTTCAATTTTACACCGCCCCAATACCACATCCACAATGTTAAACACAATCCGGTTTTCCAGGCCCATGACAACATCAAGGTTTCTCAGGCCAATATCCATATCCACAATGGCCACACGGTTTCCTTCAAGGGCAAGGGCAGCACCAATGGAAGAAGTGGCTGTTGTTTTACCAACCCCTCCTTTTCCCGATGTCACGACAATGATTTTACCTTCCAATTCACACCTCAATTTAAAAAATTTTATGTTTAAATGGCTTCCGGCCAAGGCATTCGCCGGAACGGGCTTGCCTTCATATAGTCTCGTACAATGATTTTATTCTTTTCCACCGAGGCAAATTCCGGGCTGCTGCCGGCCCCGTCTTCACTTCCAGAGGCTGAGATGGGACCGATTTTCACGTGACTTGGATTAAACGCAAGGGCAAAAACAATGGCATCTTCCTTGTCCGGAAACCCTGCATGCACCTTGCCGGAAAGTTTACCCAGCACAATCACATCCCCCCCGGCAATGAGTTCCGCTCCCGGGTTCACATCCCCGGTAATCACCAAATGTTTTTTAGCATTGATTTTCTGGCCCGACCGAACCCGGCCCCTGAGCATAAGGACATCAGAACGATGTTGATTCCATCCCTTTGACAGGTCCCGCTGCCGTATTCTTTCTGTGGGAACCGATCGTTTTATGGGAGAGGTGGAAACAATCCCCAGTTCAAAATGTTTCGTTAAATAAAGTTTAATCCGCTGGATCAGCTCTTCGTGCCCTTTGGCCTCCCCCACATCCAGAACCACATCTGCATTCACGGCCAAATGCTTGAGTTTTTTGAACAGTTTTTCAATCTCTGAAATAAGAACCTCTTCAGAGTGGGAGGGATCCAAAGTAATCCAGAAGCCCTTGCCAAACCCTTTTAACTTTACCGGAGCCGCAGTTTCAAAATTAATCATGGGGATATCTTAACAAATTGTCTGTTTATAATTAAAAGAATCATCAGGGGACGTTATAAAAAATCGAGGAAACAGTGTCAAGGATTGAATCTTTTGATGGTGAATACAGATCTGTATCACCTGCAATACGGCATAGGGAAACCTATAATTCAAGGACCTCCCGTATCTTATGGGAGAAATCAATCACAGAATAGGGCTTTAAAATATATCCCTTACATCCTCTTTTGAGCATTTCCTGGGCTTTTTCATCAATGGAATACCCGGTTGAAAGCAGCACCTTGATATCGGGATTCTGCTTTTTCAATTCCAAAAACGTCTCAAGCCCGTTCATTTCAGGCATGATCATATCCAAAATTACCAGATTGATCTCATCTTTTTTTTCTGCATAGATCTCCAGGGCTTTTTTCCCCGAGTCCGCTGTGATCACGCTATATCCCAATGCCTTACAGATTTCTCTTCCAACGGTGAGAATTCGCTGCTCATCATCCACCAGCAGAACCGATTCATTCCCCAGCACCAAGCGCTCATCAGCCGACGGCAAATCGGGATTTTCAATGGGCTCTGCCAGGGGAAGGAGAATGGAAAAAGCCGATCCCACATCAACGGAGCTCCAGACATCAATCACCCCATTATGATTCTGGATAATTTCCCGTGCAAAGGTAAGACCCAGCCCCTTTTTCTCAGGATGGTCCCGGTGATCGGCCGAATAAAAAGGCTTAAAAATTTTTTCCAGGGTATCGGAATTCATGCCCACACCTGTGTCGGTCAGGGTTATCTTGACAAAAAAACCCGTATCAAGCCCATAGGCATCGGCCGTGCCATTCAAGATGGCGGCAGATTCGGTGACAACAGAAAGCTTACCCCCTTCCGGCATGGCAAGAATGGCATTCTCCACAATCACCCCGATGGCCTGGTTGATTTTATCAGGGTCGGCATTAATCACCAGGGATTTGGAATCCAGGTCCACATCTAACACAATCTCTTTTCCCTTGAGATCAAGGTTTTCCATTGTCCTGCGAACCAAACGGTTCACATCAATAGAGCTTGTATAATAAGCATCCACCTTGGCAAACCCCAATAGCTGATTGGCAATTTCCGATCCCTTGTCAATACAGCCTATAATTTCTGTTATATGACCGAAAAGTGGATCAGACGGCTTGATACTGTTCATCATCAAGGAAGCATGGCCTTTGATGGCAGTCAAAAGGTTGTTAAAATCATGGGCGATCCCGCCGGCAAGGGCTTCAACCGCATCTGGTGACTCGTTCTTTAATTGTATGTATTCCATTTACCGCACCTAAATTTAATCAAAGTTAACCAAATTTATAGGACCATTTATTCACTGCTTCCTTTTTATAGTTCAAACTGGCCCTCCCTTGCAATCAGGGAAACCCTTAGTTTTAGAAAAAAACGCAGTTTTTTTTACTCCAGGGCAATAATGCCTTCTTTAATGGCAAATTTTGTCAATCCGGCAACATTAAAAATGCTTAACTTCTTCATAATATTTCTGCGATGGGTTTCAATAGTTTTAATGCTGACCCCCAGTTTTTGGGCAATATCCCGGGTCTTTTCCCCTTCGGCAATCAGCTGGAGGATCTCCCGCTCTTTTTTGGAAATCTTATTAAATTGCGGGATCTGGTCGCTGCTGGAAAAAGCTTGCCCCTGGCTGTCTACATACATTCTTGCAATGACAGGTGTCAGGTAAAAGTTACCTTTCATCACCTCCTGAATCGCATCATACAATTCGCTGAATGCAGATTCTTTTAAAATATAACCCGAGGCACCGGCTGCAAACATTTTGTCAATAATGGTTTTGCTCGAATGCATGGACAGGGCAATAATTTTTGCAAAGGGAACTTCCTTCTTGATCCTGGCAGTCGCCTCCACGCCATTAAGATCCGGCATGGAAATATCCATCAGCATGACATCCGGTTTCAGGGCAATGGCCTTTTCTACGGCTTCCCGGCCATTGCCGACAATATCCAGCACACAGATTCCCTTGTTTTCCAACAGGCTTTTCAACCCTTCCCTGATAATGGCGTGATCATCGGCTATGATGACTTTTATTTCCATATTCTCCCAATACTTAAATGATTTATGGAAGTCTATCCCGAAGACAGTTGAAAATCAAATACTAATTAACTTTTTTTATTGACAAGCCTGACATTCTCTTTATAATACTTTCCATTATGATGTTCTTATACACAGAAACAATTTGTTCTGAAAAATCCGCCCCGCACGACACAACAGCCCCTTTTCTTAACATTAGCCTTGCAACTGCCTGGCTTTGGTGGCAAAGCTGCGGCAGCATTGATTCTGTCTGAGATGAACACCTAAAAGATAGGTAACCAAAGGCTGCAGCGTAAAAAGCAACCTTGGGTTATACATCGGTTGCCCCAAATCTCCCGCCTTTTTTATTGCCCATTGAATTAAAGACTGATAAAACCCTTGAATATTGGAGGTAGGAAATGCTAGTCGTATTGGAAAAAGGAACAACCGAAGAAGGTGTCCTGGCAATTGTCCGGATTATTGAAAAACGAGGATACACAGCCCGGCCCATACCCGGAGGTGATAGGGTTTCCATCGGCATCCTGCATAATAAAGGATCTGTCGATGCAGCCCATTTTCTGGGGCTCGACGGCGTAAAGGAGGTCATTCCGGTGACAAAACCATATAAGCTTGTCAGCCGGGAATTTCAGCGGGACAATACCCAGATAAAAATTGGTGACGCGGTTTTTGGCAACGGCACAATGCCCGTGATTGCCGGCCCCTGTGCTGTTGAAAGCTTAGAACAGGTATTGACCATTGCAAGGTCTGTAAAAAATGCAG
Organism: Desulfoconvexum algidum; assembly: GCF_055382125.1. Lineage (NCBI taxonomy): Bacteria > Pseudomonadati > Thermodesulfobacteriota > Desulfobacteria > Desulfobacterales > Desulfobacteraceae > Desulfoconvexum > Desulfoconvexum algidum. Next base: position 6,381,007 of record NZ_AP042394.1, read on the forward strand.
GTGCAATGCTTTTCAGGGGAGGGGCATTCAAACCCAGAACATCTCCCTATTCCTTCCAGGGACTGGGAGAACAGGGGCTTAAATTTTTGGCAAAGGTCCGGGAAGAAACAGGCCTGCCCGTTGTGACGGAGGTTCTGGATGTTGAGAATTTTGATCTTGTAGAAGCCCATGTGGACGTAATCCAGATCGGCACCCGAAACATGCAAAACTTTTCCCTGCTCCGGCGTGCGGGAAGATCCAAGCGTCCCGTGATTTTGAAACGGGGAATGTCGGCCATGCTCCAGGAGTGGCTCATGGCAGCAGAATATATCATGGAAGAGGGAAATTCACAGGTCATCCTCTGTGAAAGAGGGATCAGAACCTTTGTTCGTCACAGCCGGAACACCCTGGACCTATCCGTGGTGCCTGCCGCAAAAAAAGAAACCCATCTGCCGATCATTGTGGACCCCAGCCATGCAGCCGGTGTCCGGGACCAGGTGATTCCCCTGGCCTATGCCTCGGCAGCCTTGGGTGCAGACGGACAAATGATCGAAGTGCATAACAAGCCGGAAGAAGCCTTAAGTGACGGAGCCCAATCCCTTTATCCGGATCAGTTCGAAGCAGTTATGAAAAAAATGAATGCCATTCGTGCAATTATCGGAACAGAATAATGAAAACCTTTCAGGTAAACGGCCAACAAAGACTTTCTTCCATCCATGTGGGGGCGAGTCTCTCAAACATCAGTACCTATCTTCCCCCGGGCGTCACCCCCGTCATCATCACGGACGAGAATATAAAAGCCTTGTATGGGGCAAAATTTCCCAAGGGCCCCGTTCTCACCATCGGCAGCGGAGAAAGCATTAAAACCCTTGCCACCGTAGAAAAGCTTCTGGGGGAATTGATCGCACTTTCCTGTGACAGGGGAAGCTTTATCCTGGGGATAGGGGGAGGAATTGTCACCGATATTGTCGGTTTTGTTGCCTCGATTTTTTTGCGGGGGGTTCGCTTTGGTTTTGTCTCCACCTCCCTTCTCGCCCAGGTAGATGCCAGCGTAGGCGGAAAAAACGGGGTCAATCTTTCTGCCTTTAAAAACATGGTGGGTGTTTTTAACCAGCCTGAATTTGTCATCTGCGATATTGATATGCTGCAAACCCTTCCCAAGGCAGAAATCTCCAATGGGTTGGCCGAAATTGTTAAACACGGCCTGATCTGCGATGCCGCCCTGCTGTCGTTTATTGAAGAGAATCGTCAAAAAGCCCTGGACCTTGATCAAGATACTATTTTCCGGCTGGTGGCAGATTCCGTTGCCATCAAATCCCAGGTGGTTCAGCAGGATGAACGAGAAGCAGGGGAACGGAGAAAACTCAACTTCGGCCACACCATCGGCCATGCCATTGAAAAACTAAATCAGGAGAAACCGGATCAAACCGGCCATGGCAGGGCCGTGTCCCTGGGCATGGTGGCCGCCGCCCTGTTTTCCCAAAAAAAAGGCCTGATCTCCCAGGCGGATGTGACTAGGATAACCACCCTTTTAAAGGCGCTAAACCTTCCGGTGAACCTGGATTACAAGGCGGACCAAATCATAGAAATCGCTGCCAGGGACAAGAAGAAACAGGGCAGTGACCTCTATTTTGTCTTCCTTGAATCCCTGGGGAAGACCCGGGTGGAAAAAATCCGCTATGCTGAGATGAATGATTTTATCCGGTCTGTGTTCACTTAAATTTAAAACATTTCCCCAGGTCTATGGCGGGACTTTTCTTTCTATTGTCCTTGTTTTTATTGACATCTTCCAGCTATCTGGTAGGAATAGAAACAATCGGATCTACTATCAACCCGAAAGGAAAATCACCATGACAATTTTCAAAAAATCAATTGCAAATAAAACAGGGCGACAAATTTTTCTGGGTGCGGTTTTCCTGGCTGGATTCTTTTTATCCGCCTGTGCCAATCAACCGATTCGGGTTTCTCCGGTCACCACCATTCCCACGGGTCACCACCAGGTGGGTAAATTTGTCTGGTTTGATCTTTTCACCGATGATATGGAGGCCATCACCCCATTTTATCAGGCATTGTTCGGCTGGTCCTTTGAATCTGCCGATGGGTATTCCCAAAAAGTTCAGACCATTTCTTCAGACAAGGTCCCCATTGCCACAGCAGTTTTAACCACCCCTGAAAACAAAAAAATAAAAGAATCCAGGTGGCTGGGATATATCTCAGTGGAAGATGTGGACCAGGCATCAAAAATCATAGAAGAAAACCGGGGCACCCTCCATGTTCTGCCCAAAAATCTTCCGGACCGGGGACGGGTTGCCGTGGCCACAGACCCGGAAGGCGCGCTCTTTGGTCTGCTTACCTCTGCCCATGGAGACCCTGGAGACACAGGTATTATGGAAAACCAATGGATGGGCAGTGAATTATGGACAACCGATTTAACCGCCGCTCTTGGGTTTTACAGCAAAGTTGCCGGGTATGAGCACCGGCGGGTGGGAATCGGAACCGAATCAGAATACCTGCTGCTGGTAAAAGACAGCATCCCCCGGGCCGGTGTTGTTACCATTCATTGGAAAAATATCAAGCCTGCCTGGCTTCCCTATATTGCTGTTGTTGATGTGGTTGCCACGGCAAAAAAAGCGGAGAAACTGGGGGGAAAAATTCTGGTGAGTCCAGACACTAAAATGCCCAATGGGCTTGTGGCCATCATTGCAGACCCCACAGGAGCCGTCTTTGCCATCCAAGAACTGACCATTGATACAGGAGAAAAACAATGAAGCCCCTACTAAAGTTTTTCATTGGATTTTTCATGCTCTACGGCCTGATGCTGATACTAGGGTGCGGCACCAGCCATGGCGTCAATGTTCACTACGGAGTCCAGTGGAATTCGGGGTATTATCGATCTAATCGTCATCATCACCACCGCCCCCCGGCGGTACGACCGCCCAGACCGCCAAAGCCTCCCGGTGGCGGCACAAGGCCCCCGGGAGGAGGAAGACCTACCCAGTTACCGGCTAAAAGGAGATAAACTTCTTTTAAAACCACTATAATTATAGTATATATTTTACAAACTAACCACCTGTTAGTATTCGCATCTTAGATCATAGGAGAAAAAAAGTATGGCAAGTTTAAAAGGAACCCAAACTGAAAAAAATCTATTAACCGCTTTTGCCGGGGAGTCCCAGGCCCGCAATCGTTACACCTATTTTGCAAGTGCGGCTAAAAAGGAAGGGTATGTTCAGATTTCTGAAATTTTTACAGAAACAGCCAACCAGGAAAAAGAACATGCCAAACGACTTTTTAAATTTCTGGAAGGCGGCGAGGTGGAGATCATTGCGGCCTTCCCTGCCGGGGTGATCGGTACCACCCTTGAAAATTTGAAAGAGGCAGCTGCCGGGGAAGAGTATGAATGGACCCAGATGTATCCTGACTTTGCTGCCGTTGCAAAAAAAGAGGGATTTGGTGCCATTGCCATGGTTTTCGAAATGATCGCAATCGCTGAAAAACAGCACGACAAACGCTATGGTGACCTTGCCGCCAATATAGAGGCGGGCAAAGTATTTAAAAAAGAAACCAGTGTTACATGGAGGTGCCGCAATTGCGGATATGTCCATGAAGGCAAAGAGGCCATTGAGATGTGTCCGGCCTGTGCCCACCCCCAAGCACATTTTGAGGTGCTGGCGGAAAATTGGTAGACAAAAAGCCCCGCAAACAGGTTAAAGAAAAAAAGTAAAGGATACGCCCTGAATCTAAAATCATCCGAAAGGAAGATTGTTTGACGGATTCAGGGCGTTTCATCTGGATCCAACAGATTGATGAATTGACAAAGAATAAATATGATCCTATATTTATAGGCGATTTTGTAAGCTAATAAATTTTGTAATCTAAAGGATAATAACCATGACAGAAAATATTTTAGAAATTGATGACGATTCATTCGAAGAAATTATTTTAAAATCAGACAAACCCGTAATGGTGGATTTCTGGGCTCCCTGGTGCGGTCCCTGTAAAGCCATCGGCCCCACCGTTGAAGCCCTTAGCAAAACCTACGGAGATCAGATGGCCTTTGCAAAGGTAAATGTGGATGAGAACCCCTTAAGTCCCAGTAAATATGGCGTCCAGGCCATTCCTACCCTCATTTTCTTTAAAAATGGTGAAATAGCCGAACAGATTACCGGCATGGTTGCCAAGGAAAAGCTTGAAGAAACAATCAAAGGACTTTTGTAAGGAGTATTTACCATGACCGTGGATTATGATCTTGTAATTATCGGCGCTGGCCCTGCTGGCCTGACCGCTGGGATATATGCCGCCAGAGCTAGGATGAAGGTTTTGCTCCTTGAAAAAGCAGTACCTGGCGGTCAGATTCTTATAACAGACTGGATTGAAAATTATCCAGGATTTCCCGAGGGTATCAGCGGCTATGACCTGGCTGAAAAGATGAGAGTCCAGGCCCAAGACCTTGGGTTGGAAATCCAAACAGCACAGGTCCACTCCCTGAACCTTTCGGCTGATACAAAAGAAATAGTTCTCAAAGACCGGACCATACTGACAAAAAGCCTGATCATTGCATCGGGAGCCTCACCCAAAAAGCTAGGAATTGGCGAAGACAAATACATGGGCAAAGGGATTTCCTTTTGTGCCACCTGCGATGCTCCTTTTTTCAAGGACAAAATAGTTGTGGCCGTTGGCGGCGGAGATACCGCGGTGCAGGAGGCCATCTTTTTGACCAAATTTGCAAAAAAGGTTTTTCTGGTCCACCGCAGGGATGAACTTCGGGCAACCAAAATTCTTCAGGAAAGGGCCCTTGCCAACGACAAGATAGAGTTTGTCTGGGATTCAGTGGTCACGGGTGTGGACGGTCTTTTCGGCATTGAAAACGTCCATGTCAAAAACCTGAAAACCGACGAAAAAACAACGATTAAAGCAGACGGCTGTTTTATCTGGGTGGGAATTTTACCCAATACGGAATTTTTAAACGGCGCTGTTAAAACAGATGAATTTGGGTTTATTGCTGCAGACGCAAATATGCAGACCAGCGTTCCCGGCGTCTATGTGGCCGGCGATGTTCGGGACACCCCCCTGAGACAGATAGCAACTGCCGTGGGTGATGCAGCCATTGCAGCGGTTAATGCTGAGCATTATATCGAGAATTTATAGCAATGAAAAAACTTTTATGGATAGGCGTTTTATTTTTTTCCATCTCTATTTTTTGCATATCCGGCTGCTCCCTTTTTGATGGGTCCTCGGACCAGATGAATCAAAATGCCGAACAATTGGCTGCAGAAGGTGCATCTTCATTCATGAATGAAGACTACAAGGATGCAATCAAGGCTTACACAGACCTGAAAGACTGGTATCCCTTCAGTAAATATGCTATCCTGGCCGAGCTCAAGATTGCCGACGCCCATTTCCAACTGGAACAATATGATGAAGCCATCATGGGATACAACTCGTTTGAAAAAATGCATCCCAGAAATGATGCGATTCCCTATGTTATCAACCAAATCGGCCTTTGCTGGTTCAAGCAAATCGACACCATCGACAGGGATGACACCCCGGCTAAAAATGCCCTGGCCCAATTCCAGCGGCTTGCAGATCAATACCCGGGCAATGAATATGACAAGGACACAAAAGAGCATATAAAAAAATGCCTGGATAATATAATCGACCATGAACTGGCTGTGGCCAATTTTTATTATAAAACAAAAAAATACAAGAGTGCGTTAAAGCGATATGAATATATTGTCGAATATTTTCCCGGAACCGAGCAAAGCAAGTCTGCTCTAAATAAAATCCCGAAATGCACTGAGCTGGCAAATAAAACCCCAGAAAAATGAAAATTGATCTTTACTTTTCTTTTTGATTGGTGTATTAATTCCGGGTTATTATTTTGTTAAAGTGTTTTTCTTTGAGGAGTGTAAGATATGTCAAAACAATGTGCTATTTGCGGTAAAAAACCAATGGTCGGCAACAATGTCAGCCATGCCCACAATTTAAATAGAAGAGTATTCAACCCAAACCTCCAGAGAGTGCGTGCGGTTATTAAAAAGGGTTGCGTCAGAAGAATTGATGTATGCACCAATTGTATTAAGGCAGGCAAGGTTACAAAAGCCGCTTAATCACTTTTGTTTGGCAACAGCAGATTATAGAGAACAAAACTTCAAGTCCGGACATCTATCCAGATGGATGTCCGGACTTTTGTTGTTTTGTTTTTTCTAATTTTATTTGGTTTAATCTTATTGGGTTTAATCATTTCTCACCACCCGTTTGACATCCGTCACCTTTTTAACCCGTCGTATTTCCGACATGATTTTACGAAGTTGTGCCGAACTTTCCACCATAAAGGTAAAATAAAACAGACCAATACCCGCTTCAGATGTTTCACTCTGGGCATTTAAAATATTGACATTGGATTTGCTGATCACTGCGGCAATATCGGCCAAAAGGCCGTGCCGGTCACTGGTCTTGATCCGGATACTGGCGGGGTAGGTATCGGTATAATTCTCACTCCACTGGACCTCTATTTTACGTTCATTGCTCATTTTCATGACATTGATACAATTCTTGCTGTGAATGGTCACGCCCTGGCCCTGGGTAATAAAGCCTATTATGGGATCTCCCGGCAAAGGATTGCAGCATTTGGAAAACCGGACCAAAATATCATTGAGACCTTTGACAATGATGCCGGTATCGGTTTTCCGTTTTGTCCGGCCAGCAATTTTTTGGAAAAAACTCTCCTTTTCTTCACGGGGCTCCCCAAGATCCGGCAGGATCTTTTTTAAAATCTGCAGGGGGGTCAGCTTACCAAATCCCACATGGGCGATGAGATCATCCACGGTTTTGAACCCGTAAAATTCTGCTACCGTCTTGATTTCACCGGATTTTATCAGGGCATTAAAATTCTGGTTCTTTTTCCTGAAAATCTTTTCACACATTTCCCGGCCCAAGGAATAACTGCGCTCTTTTTCCCGGGCATTGATATAGGCGCGGATTTTGGTCCGGGCCTTGACCGTTTTGACAAAATTGAGCCAGTCCGTACTGGGATGGTGCCCCTTGGTCGTAATAATTTCAATGGTATCACCGGTTTTAAGCTCATGGGTCAGGGGCACCAGCTTGCCGCTGACCTTGGCCCCGGTACAGGCAGCCCCGACCTCGGTATGGATCTTATAAGCAAAATCAACAGGGGTTGCCTTTTTGGGCAGGGTTTTTATCTCTCCTTGGGGGGTGAACACATAGATTTCATCGGGGTATAGATCGATGCGGACATTTTCCAGGAACTCATCCGGATCATTATAATTTTCCTGATTTTCCACCAGATTTCGGATCCAGGCATATAATTCCCCGGTATTTTCATCTATCTTAGATCCTTCTTTATAACTCCAGTGGGCGGCAATACCGGATTCGGCAATCTGATCCATATCACGGGTCCGGATCTGGATTTCCACCCGTTCTCCCTTGGGACCCACCACAGTGGTGTGGATGGACTGGTACATATTGGGTTTTGGATTGCCGATATAATCCTTTATCTTATAATAGATGGGTTTCCACATGGAGTGGATAGCGCCCATGGCGGCATAACACTGGGGCACCGTGTCCAGAATAAGCCTGAAGGCAATGATGTCATAGACCTCCTCAAACTCCAGACTCTGAGAGAGCATCTTCTGATAGATGCTGTAATGCTGTTTATACCGGCCCTTGATCTCACAGGGCAGCTCCATCTCCTCCATTTTATACTGAAGGCTGGTTTTGACCTCTTTGATATAATCTTCTTTTTTATCCTTTGCCGTGTTCACCAGGGCATCAATGCGCTCATACTCATCCCGCAGGGTATAATAAAAAGCGATCTCCTCCAGTTCGTGCTTGATCCAGAAGATCCCAAGCCGGGCGGCAATGGGGGCATAAATATCCAGGGTTTCCTGGGCAATGGCAGCTTTTTTTTCCGGTGTCCTGTGGTATTTAAGGGTCCGCATATTATGAATCCTATCTGCCAGCTTGATGAGCACCACCCGGATATCATCGGCCATGGCCAGGATCATCTTGCGCAAAGACTCTGCCTGCTGGGCAATCTTGGTGGCGGAGGATTTGGGCAAAGGCAGGCTGGACAGCTTTGTGACCCCCTCAACAATATGGGCCACCCCCGGGCCGAACATTTTTTCAATATCCTCTTTGGTGGCCGGCGTATCCTCAATCACATCATGGAGGAGAGCTGCTGCAATGCTTTCCACATCCAGGGTCATGTCTGCCAGAATATCGGCCACTTCCAGAGGGTGGGAAAGATAGGGCTCCCCGGAAAGCCTTACCTGGCCTTCATGGACCCGGGCCGAATAGACGTAGGCCCGGTCAATGATGGAAAGATCCGCATCCGGGTTATACTCGTAAATCTTATCCAATATGTCGGTGATTCGAATCATGATCTAGCTTAACCCCTGTCTCTCGTTTGGTTTCTCATCTGGTCACCCATCGCGTGCCTTAGCACGCAATTATACTCCCTAGGATCGCCGAAGGCCCTGGTTTAATAAAGCTTGGTTTAATAGGCCTTGGCAAACAAAACTCTTTTGGAGCTGTCATTTCCACAGCAGATACAAACTCCCTCTTCTTTAGGGCTGTCAAAGGGAATACAACGGATGGTTACGGAAAGTTCCTTTTTAATCTTTTCTTCACAGGCTTTGGAGCCGCACCAATGGGAGTAAACAAAGGCCCCGTTTTCATACCCCTTTGCCTTTGTAAACAGCTTGTAAAACGCCTTTTTAGAATCAATGGAAAGGGTATGATCCTCTCTAAACTGCAAGGCCCGTTGAAACAAGGTATCCTGGATATTATCCAAAAGTGGTGCAATTCCATTGATAAACTCGTCTCTGTCCATGGGCTTTTTTTCGTTGGTATCACGTCTTGCCATGAACACAGAGTTGTTATCAATATCCCTTGGTCCCAGCTCAATACGAACGGGAATTCCCTTTTTCACCCAGTCCCACCCCCGGGCGCCCCCGATATCTCTGGCATCAATTTCCACTTCCACCTTCCGGCCATGAAAATCCACAGCTCTTAGGGCCTGTTTCAGGGATGCTGCACTCTCCATCACCTGGGTGTTGTCCCCGCCTTTTTTAATAATGGGCAGGATCACCACATGGGCTGGTGCCACACGAGGCGGCATAATCAGACCGTCATCATCGGAATGAACCATGATCATACCGCCGATCATCCGGGTGGAAGTCCCCCAGGAGGTGGTCCATGCATAGCTTTCCTCACCCGCTTCATTCTGAAATTTAATATTAGACCCCTTGGCAAAATTTTGGCCCAAAAAATGGGAAGTCCCGGCCTGAAGCGCTCTTTTGTCCTGCATCATGGCTTCGATACAAAGCGTATCATCGGCTCCGGGGAATCGTTCCGACTCGGTTTTGCGTCCCCGGATCACAGGCATGGCCAGGTGTTCCTCCACAAACCGGGTATAGATATCGAGCATCTCCATGGTCCGTTCCTGGGCTTCGCCTTTTGTGGCATGGGCGGTATGGCCTTCCTGCCACAAAAACTCGCTGGTTCTCAGAAACATCCGGGTCCGCATCTCCCATCTGACCACATTGGCCCATTGGTTGAGCAGAATGGGCAGGTCCCGGTAAGAACTGGTCCACTTTGACATGGACTCACCAATGATGGTTTCTGAGGTTGGGCGGACAATCAACGGTTCTGCCAACTCCCCTGCGGGAACCAGTTTTCCGTCCGGCCCTTTTTCCAGCTTGTGGTGGGTAACAACAGCGCATTCTTTTGCAAACCCTTCCACATGCTCAGCCTCTTTTTCAAGGTAACTCAATGGAATAAACAAGGGAAAATAGGCATTTCGGACGCCGGTTTCCTTGAACATTGCGTCCATATCGTGCATGATATTTTCCCACAGTGCAAACCCCCAGGGCTTGATCACCATGCAGCCCCTGACCGGCGAGTTCTCTGCCATATCAGAGGCCTTTACAACCTCTTGATACCATTGGGAGTAATCTTGTTCCCGGGTCGGGGTGATTGCTGTCTTATTCTTCTTTGCCATTCAATTCCTCCGCAATTTGCGTCATCTCGTCTATTTCAGCGAGCAGTTCAGTGACCAATTGATCCTGGTCCACCCGTTTGAATACCTTTCCGTGTTTAAAAATTATTCCCTGACCGTCGGCCCCTGCAATACCGATGTCAGCTTCCTTTGCCTCTCCGGGGCCATTTACCACACACCCCATAATAGCAACTTTAATCTTTGTGGAACGTTCAAGTAAAGCTTTTTCTACCTCTTCGGCAATTTTAAACAAATCGATTTTACACCGACCGCAGGTGGGACATGAAATCAGCTCCGGTCCACGGCTTCTGATGCCAAGGGCCCGCAAAATCTCAAAGCCTGTCCGAATCTCCTCCACCGGATCTCGGGTCAATGAAACCCGGATGGTGTCCCCGATTCCCTCGGACAAGAGCATCCCGATGCCAATGGCAGATTTGGTAATCCCGGCATAGAGCCCTCCTGCTTCGGTCACCCCCACATGGAAAGGAACATCGGTAAGCGGTGCCAGCATGCGATAGGCCTCGACTGTTCTTGTCACATCCGAGGCCTTGAGGGACACCTTGATGTCATAAAAGCCCAGATTTTCCAGTATCCGAATATTAGACAGGGCACTTTCCACCATACCTTCAGCCGTGGTGCCCAGTCTTTTTTCAATTTCCCGTTCAAGGGATCCGGCATTGACCCCCACCCGGATGGGAATCCCATGGGCACGGGAAGCATCAACCACGGCCTGTATCTTTTTTGTGTCCCCGATATTACCGGGATTGATCCGAAGCGCATCGCAACCCGCCTCGGCTGCAGCCAGGGCCAGCCTGAAATCAAAATGGATGTCCGCAATCAAGGGAATGTGAATTCTATCTTTAATCTGCCGGATGGCAAAGGCTGCTTCCATATCCGGAACCGCCACCCTCACAATCTCGCACCCGGCCTTTTCAAGGGACAAAATCTGTCCCACAGTGGCGTCCACGTCCTGGGTATAGGTATTGGTCATGGACTGGACAGACACCTGACTTAGGTCCCCCACCTTGACATTCCCCACACAAATCTGTCTGGTTTTCCTTCTCTCGTTCACCAATGACATTGTCTTTGCTATCCTATATCAAAATATCAAAAATTTTAAAGCCTGTAGCGACCAACACACAACCAACAGGCCACCCCACAAAAAGGGTTCCTAAGGATACCATATTGCCACGGGTTTGTTCAAGAAAACTCTCCCTATTTTTCCACAGTTCTCCCCGATAAAAAAGGAATGCACGAAAACCTTTATTTAAACGATCCCTTGTTTGATGTTTCCTATATCCCTTTTTTATATTGAATGTTGCTTGTGGGATGAATCTTTTGTTGGAGTTGCTTTTGGAAATCAAAATTTCCCTGAAGAAAATTTTCAAACAGCCGTATTATGCCGGATTTATTCATCTCCTCGGATTTATCCATCTCCATTGTTGTTTGGGTTTTTATATCCCGTAAATCAATGAAAAAACGAGAAAAAATATCGGGTATATCCCCGACAATATCTGTATTCAAAAAATGATGATGATGATAAATACAAGGGTAATTCCCCTTTGTTTTTTCAATAAACAGGGGCTCTTTTTTTAAATTTGTAATGACTGAAGATTTTTGACAATCTTGAATACAGTCCTCATCCATTCTATCTTTTTCACACCCGATCACCTGGTGAAACAAACATTGCCGGCTCGATAACAGCAAAATCGGATGATAGATACGATAGTACAGGTTAAAATTTTCAGGCCGAACAATCCTTTTTATCTGATCTTTACTGATTTCATTTGAAATAAAAGAGCCATAACAATTAAACCGTTCTTTCAAACATAGGAGACCAAAGGAGTTCACCATATTAAGATAGGGTCCTGCTATCCAGGGGATTCCCCGTTTAAAGGCTTCATAGGCAATTGCGGTATTATCGGTCACAATGCGGCCTGGTTTCACCTGTTCAAGAAATTTTGTGGCAGCCCCATAGGTTTCTCCCATGAGAACCGAAGGGAACCAGGGCGTTAAGTGGGGATTGTCTAAAAAAAGAGAGATCAACCCGGAAATCTCATTTTTAAAACAATTGGGAAGTTGGAAAAAAAGTTTTGCACAGGTCCCAGTGCAAAGATGAATATCCTTGGGGGAAGAAATTAATATCCCAAGGGCAGGTTTCCTTTTTAGGGGAGGGGCTTTTTTTAAACGAGGAACCTCAATGGGGTCGTAAATTTCTTTTAAGCCCGTTAAGCAGGATAAACACTTTTTTTTTATGGCCCTAAGTTCTTTAAAGGATATAAAAAGATCCGGCCCAAGATTTTCCACATCCAGACGCTCAATATAATAGGCCGTATCATTTACCGCGCTGAGTCTGGCCAACAAAAAGTTGTGGGTTAGACTCGTTGCCCTGTTTTTTATAGTTACAAGATTTGTTTTTGAAAACAGAAGAAAGGAGGTGTCCGGTGTTTTTATTGAGATGGTTAAAGGGGTATCCACTTTCCCTGAAATGCTGATTGTTAATGGTATTTTAGCTAGTCTCAATTTTTTTATTTTCTGTTTAACCCGGGTTATAATGTCTTCTTTGTCTTGATAATATTCTATTTTGTCTTGTACCCTTTTTTGATCTTTGGAATTCTCATCAATGCCGACAAATTGTTTGATTGAATGATCCCGGGGATTATCAATAAACATCTGTTTATTGATATCTCCCTTTAAATAGCCGTTTGAAAAATCCCGGTTAAACACCTTATATAACTCACGAGTATCCGTGCTAAGCCTCTTGTGGGTATAAAACCGGTTAAGTTGTTTTTTCCAGCAATCGACCACCGTAAATACGTAATCAAACTTCTTTATTCGGCCTTCAATCTTAAGAGAGGCAACCCCTGCATCGGCAAGTTCCCTTAGATCAAAATAGGCTGAATTGTCCTTAAGGTTAAGGGGGAAATCTTTGCCCTGGGGCGTTGTGACATATCTATCGCGGCAGGGTTGACTGCAGCGGCCGCGATTACCGGAATTGCCGCCCTGGACAGAACTGAGATAACAGATACCGGAAAAACAAAGACAATAGGAGCCATGGACAAAGACTTCCGTTAACATATTCTTTTTATGCGCCGCCAGGGTTAGGGATCGTATCTGATCAATATTTAACTCCCTTGCAAGATTCACCCGGCTGGCCCCAAGCCTGCTTAAAAATTTTATCTGGCCTTCATTATGGGTATTTAACTGGGTAGAGGCATGTATCTCAAGGCGCTTAAAATAGGTTGATAACAGATAAAACAATCCCAAATCCTGAATAATGACCCCATCTATTCCGGTGTTAACCAGTTGATTGAGTAATTTTACAAGGGCCGGTATTTCACTTCCCACAAGGATGATATTAAGGGTCAAAAAAACCTTGCAGTCATGTCCATGGGCAAGATGTATAACCCCATTTAAATCTTCAAAAGAAATATTGGTTGCCCGGTTTCTCGCATTAAATCTATCCAGACCACAGTAAATAGCATCTGCCCCTGCCATAATGGCAGCTCGTATGGAATCAATATCACCACCCGGCGCCAATAATTCAATTCTTCTTTTCATGGGATCAATTGTAACATATAAAATGGGTTTTTAAATCAATCCGTTTAAACAACTATTGAAAATAGGAACTGCTATAATTCTAAATTTGGAATATTACTGAAAACCTTGGAAAGTTTCTCCAGGGATCGGTTTAAATTTTCAAGGTTAAAAACTTCCAGGGAAACCGTCCCTTCATAGGTGCTCAAAAGTTGAGTTGTAAGCATAAAAAGCTCATGGGGAAGCCTGTCCAGGCGGGTGTGGCCCTTGGGAATAGGGCCTGAAAAATCCACGCCGTGGAGATGAACAAGGGGTATTTTATCTTTGAAGCGTTCAAAGGTGGTTCTCAAATCATGGCCGTATTTAAAATGGTGGCCCGCATCAATGCACAGGGAAAGACCATAATCTTTTACCAGGCGGTAAAGATAGTCCGGGTCGTACCAAAGGGTTTCAAGGGAAACCAGGCCCGGATCGGGCAGCCTTGGCACCAGAAGCTCTAACCCCTTTCTCGCCCGTTTGTCCCAAAGAAAATCTTCCCGGGTGGCGGTTCCCCTGTCCATGGGCAAATGGAGGGTAAAGGTGGTGGGACTTAAAGGGGCAAACAATTCCACTACCGCAAGCAGGGTATCGGCGGCCTTTGCCCGCTGTGTCCCGGAGGGGTCTGTCAGGCTGATATCCGTGGGCAAATGAATATTATAGCTAAGACCTAAGGCTTGAGCCAATTGGCCCAGCTCCCTGACATCCGCCCGGGAGGGCAATACCCCCTTGGGCTGACTTTCAAATACCAGCAGCTCGATCTCGTCGAAAAAGGACCCTATTTTCCGGACATTGGGAAGGATGTGGTCCGGATAAATAAAGGAAGTGGTGGCCAGCCTGAAGGGTCGGTCAGGCCGGTCGGGCTGATCGGGCAATGGCAGCATCTTTTCTTTCATCTGTTTTCTCCCTTAAACAACTTTAAACAAACAGCAGGCTCACCCCGCAACCAGCCAGGGTTGCGAGCAGTGTGGCGAGCAGCATCAGTTCACAGGCCCGATCAATCCCCGTGATGTCAGGATCTGGAAATTTCCCGCCAATATAGGGTTTGTCCACTAGTTTTCCATGGTAAACATTGGGACCGCCCATGCGGATTCCCAGGGCCCCGGCAAAACAAGCTTCCGGGTACCCGGCATTGGGGCTTTTGTGCCGCCGGCCCTGGGCGATACCTGTTTTCAGGGCAGACAGCCCTCTTTGGGCAGACAATAAAAAAGCGGCAAGACCGATCACCAGAACCGAAAGCCTTGCCGGTATAAAATTGGCCAGGTCATCAATCCGTGCAGATGCCCGGCCAAACAAAAGATAAGTCTCATTTTTATACCCTACCATGGAATCCAGGGTATTGACCATTTTGTAGGCCATGGCACCGGGCACCCCGAACAGCAGGGCAAAAACCAGGGGAGACAAAAAACCATCCACAAAATTTTCCGCCACGGTTTCCACGGTGGCCCGGGTGACAGCGGCCTCGTCCAGATCCCGGGTATCACGCCCCACAATCATGGCAACTTTTTTCCGGGCGGTTCCAATATCATGGGCTTCAAGGGGGCAGGCCACCTCCCTTGCCGCATCAACCAGACTGGTTGCAGAAAAACAATAGAATAAAAGCAGCACCTGCACCCCGATCCCCAGCAGGGGGTGAATGAAAACCGCCAAGCATACCAGTCCAAAGGAGAGGGCCCAGGTGGAGATTATCAGAAACAAGGCAAATAAAAACCCTGAAAAAAACGGGTTTGAAACCCAACGCCGAAACCGGGGTTCAAACCAGGAGATGGCAGCCCCCATGCCCACAACCGGATGGGGCAGCCATCGGGGATCCCCCACAATAAAATCCAGGACAAAGGCGCCAAAAAGAACATACCAGTGAATCTCACACATGATCTGCCGTCCCAGGGGCCAGGTTCTTTTTAATACTGTCCGCTAGGGCCAGGTTGATATCTCTTGTCTTGAGGGAAAACCGCACAAACCGGTTACTAAGCCCATGAAAATTTCCGCAGTCCCGGATCAAAATTTTATCCCGGCCAATGGCCCGGCAAAAGTCAGAAGCTGTCATCCGGTCTAATTCCGCCAGTATAAAATAGGTAGGCGCATCAAAGAGGGAAATCCCCGAAATTCCCTGGAGGGCCTGGCTAAACACCTGCTTTTCCTCGTGTATATAAGCCCGGGTCCGTTGATAAAAGGATTCAATTGCTTGGGGGTGGGCAAAAATATCCGTGATCACTTCCTGGGCAAGGGAGTTGACACTCCAGGGCTGATAATGCCCCATTACCTTGTCTATCAAAGCGGTGCCCCCGCTTAAAAATCCCGTGCGAAGTCCGGGGATTTTAAATATTTTTGACATGGAAGACAAGACCAGCAGGTTGGGATAATGGGTGTCCTCCACAAAGGAAAGATTCCGGGCATCCTCCACAAAAGGCAGATAAGATTCATCCACCACAAAACAAGTGTTTGGGTGGCGTTTAATCAGATAGGCAATCTTGTCTTTGGGTGTCAAAACCCCCGTGGGATTGTTGGGGTTGCACAAAAAGACCAGGTCAGCTCCCTTTGCCATTCCAGAAACCTTGTCAATGTCCAGTTGGAAATTTTGCTCTTTTTTTGCCAGGCAATGGACAGGGTCTATCCCGTGCATGCGGCAGGCATCTCGATAATCTGAATAGGCGGGAGCTGCAATGACAGCCTTTTTAACGTATAGGGCCCTTGGAATGGTATAAATAAAAAAAGTGGTGCCGTTGCCGGCCATGACATTCTTGGGATCAATGTCATGGTAACGGGCAAACCCCCTGCACATGGACGCGGCATCCGGTTCGGGCAAAGAATGAATGGCCGACAGCCGTTCCCTGATAATGGCATGGATATTTTCCGGCGGTCCCAGGGGATTGAGATTGCAGCTCATGTCAATGATATCTTCAACACGGCAGCCTAGCTGCCCTGCAAGTTTGCTTTTATTGCCCCCATGTCCTTGGATCATCTTTGTTTCCTTTTAAAATAGGGAATCGGGCTACAAGACCAGAGCCGCACCAACGACCAAAAACAGAACGGCTTCCAACACCTCGTTCATGGCACCCAGCATATCCCCTGTGATACAATTAAGCTTTTTCTTATAAAAAAACAGTATTAAGGCTGTTCCAATGAAAAAAACCGTGTTCAACACCAGACCCTTAACCCCCAGAAACAAGGAGAAAAACAGGGGGATCAGGCAATAGGAGAAATCACGCAAACCAAGGGGCCGCCTAAAATGCTCCCTACCGGTTCCTTCCCCTTTTCTGCCGTACTTTAAGGCTTTGATGCCAATAATCATGGAAGCCCGTGAATAGGCCGGTACAATCAACAGCAAAAGAATAATTTGAACCGGAGTCCCATTTGTTTTGACGGACCAGATACCCGCTAATTTGACGGCCAGCCCGCAGACAACGGCCACAAGCCCCATCATACCGGTCCGGCTGTCTTTCATGATCTCGAGAGCTCGTTCCCGTGACCTGTGACTAAAAATACCGTCTGCCGTATCCCCCAGCCCATCCAGATGAAAGGCACCGGTGACCGCCACCAGGAAAATAAGGTCCAGCAAGGCTGCCACAGGGCTTGCCCAGAGTTGGGAGACCACAAGATCGAAAAGCACCAGCAAGGCACCAATGATCAGCCCCACCACCGGAAAAAACCGGATCATGCCCATGGGGGAATAGGCCACATTTTTGCCCGCAGGCAAAATAGTGATAAATAAAATGGCAGATCTTAAATCTGTTAAACTGCTGGTTTTCTCGTCCATTACTTTAGTTACCCATTATTTAATAGTCTGGTAAAAAACACCCCGGGCCTGCTGTCTTGCTTCAATACGCCCCTCGGCTTCAAGGGTTGCCAGAAGGGTGTCCATCTGATCCAGATTGACCGATAAAATAGCCGCCAGATCCTCCCGGGTGCAGGGTCTGCGGTGGATGGTTTCAAGAATGGCAGATGCCATGTCCCGGTGCTGCCCCTTGTTCTTTTTGTCCGTTGTCCGGGCAATGATCTGGATGATATCCAATCCCAAAATTTCTTTTACCCGGTCAAGTTGCGCAGGTGTTGCCGGTTGGATATGGGAAACTGTGCCCGGCCGGTCCAGGGTGTTTAGCTGAACCATTTCAGGATCAATGGACAAAATGACTGCTTTGAGCGCTTTGAGCTCCTGGGGGGTGTCATTGATCCCGGGCAGGATAAAAATTTCCAGCCATATTTTTCCGGTAAATTCTCTGGCAAAGGCTTGAATTCCTTGTATAATATCTTCCACCGACACCCCTTTAACCGGCCGGTTAATTCGGACAAATGCCGCCGTTGAGACCCCATCAAGGGAAGGGACCACCAGATCAGCCAGGGATAATTCCTGTCTGACGTCTGGATCCTTTAACAGGGTGGAGTTTGTCAGAACAGCCACCTTTACCCCGGGTTTTTGATCTTTTATATAGGCGATCACTCTCCCAAGTTCCAGGTTCAATGTGGGTTCACCCGAACCTGAAAGGGTTATATAATCTGGATCATCATTGTGTTCCCAATAGTGGTCCAATTCTGCCTTAACCGCCTCAAACGAGACATAGGCCCGTCGTTGAAGTGTCAAATTTGTTGTTTTTCCACACTCGCAATAGACACAGTCCAGACTGCAGATCTTATGGGTGACAAGGTCCACTCCAAGGGAGATGCCCAGGCGCCTAGAGGGAACTGGACCAAAAATATGGTGATAACTCATTTACACAAATTCCGGGTTAAATTTTAGGTTTGATCGGAACGTCAATACCCGCCACCGTCAGGATGACCTGGTCGGCCATTGCCGCTATTTTCTGGTTCACAAGCCCTGCAGTGTCCCGAAACTGCCTGGCAAGGGAATTGTCCGGCACAATTCCGTACCCCACTTCATTGGATACGAGGAAAACAGGACAACAACTTTTTTCCAGTGCTGCAGCCAAAAGAGTTGTGGCCTCCATGATCCGGGGTTCATCATATTCGGCAAACAAAAGATTGGAGATCCACAGGGTCAGGCAATCCACCAGAATCACATCTGCTGTTTTTGAAACCCTTTCAATGGCTTCATGAATTATGACGGGTTCTTCAATGGTCTGCCAGTCCTCACCCCGCTCCGCCTGGTGGGCAGCCACCCGCTTGTCCATTTCCGGATCCATGGGAACCGAGGTGGCCAAAAATACTTTTCGGCCACCTCCGGCCGGGTCAGCCTTGACCTGATTGCCTATAATTTGATCGGCGGCATCCAGGGCAAACCGGCTTTTGCCGCTTCTGCACCCGCCAATCACCAGGGTAATTTTTGCTTTATTTTCCAAAATCAGCCTCTTTTTTTTATCTGTACTCTCATATTTCAAGGACATAAACCATTAAAAGGTTGTTACGGGATTTTCTTCTCTCACTTTTCTAATTAGTTCTTCCATACTTTCTTTTTGTTTGTTCCCTGTGAGCGTCCTTTCCATTTCAGCCCTGGCGTCGGCAAAAGATTTGGTCCCGGCTGCTTTTTTATCATCTACCTTGATAAGATGATACCCAAATTGAGTTTTCACAGGATCGCTTATCTCATCTATTCCCAAGCTGAACGCTGAGTTGGCAAATTCGGGCACCATTTGTTTCTTTTCAAACCAGCCCAGGTCCCCGCCTTTTGTGGCGCTGGGCCCAATTGAGAGCTCTTTGGCAACATCTTCAAAGGATTCGCCTTTTAGAATACGCGCTTTAGCGGCCACGGCATCCTCTTGGGTTTTGAAAAGAATATGTTTTGCCTTGACTTGTTCCTTTTGAACAAACATGGCTTTATTTTTATCATAATAGGTTTTCAGCTCATCTTCGGTCACATCAATCTTTTTAAAGACATCGGCTAGGTATTGTCCGACCATTAGACGTTGTTTGGCCGTCTCCAATTGTTTTAACACCAGGGCATTGGTGTCATAATTTTCGCTTCTGGCCTGGAGATAAATGAGTTTTTCCTGAACAAGCTGTTCCACCAGCATTTTCCGGCCCGCCTCCGAGGCGTAGGAGGCTTTGTACTGGGGTGGAAGTTGTTTTAATCTTGTGTCAACATCTTTATCCGTAATCTCAAGGGTGCCTACTTTTGCCACAATCTTTGCATTTGCCGCCGGCAGCATCATTAAACTGATCAGGATAATCAATACTATTTTTTTCATAAATATAACTCCTTTTAGACAGAATCAACCGATTCCAGCCTCCATCATCTGTGGTTAAAAATGGGGCAGTATATAATCCCATAGACAAAAAGTCCCGGAAAATATTTCCTTTCCAAAATTTTGAATGACGGATCTGATTGCATGATATCAGCCAAGTTTTTGCAGTTGGTCTAAAATTCTATTCGCTTTTGCCTTTCCTGAATCGGAGAACCAAAGTTCTAATCCTCTTCAGCATCCGGTTCTTTCGCTATTTTCTTTATCAATTTATCACCGTAAATACCGGGGGTGGACCCCTCTATTTTTATCGCCCCGATGGTCTTGGCATAGTAGTCAGCAGGGCCTGTTCCGCCGACAATGGCATAGGCATATCCGTTGGCCGCCATTGAGTGAAGACAGGACAATAACAAGGCCTTGCCGATTCCATGGCACCGTTTTTCCTTGGTAACACCGGTGGGGCCAAAAAAATTCTTGCAGGCACTGTCATAACAGGCAAAGCCCAGAATTTCCCCCGCTTCGGTGGCAATGAAGCAGGAAACCGGATGATGGCTGAAAGCAACCTCACATTCACTTGCCCAGCCATCACTGAACAAGTCCCCTACCCACTGAACAACTATATATTTCTCGCAGGCTCTGGCCCTGCGGATTAGAATCTTTTCTCCAAGCCCCTTTAACACAGGGGCAACCTCTGGAATATCGTATAATCTGACCAGCATATCCGCCATATGGTGTTTCCCCTTGGCACGTATAAAAACCAACCATAACCCCCTGGAGCGTGCCCGTCAAAATATTTATGAGTCCCTTTTAATATTGCTTGGCTTCCTGCTTGGTGATGGTCCGGTATTCTATCCCTGTTTTTTCAAGTTCTTCATTTTTTAACACCACCACCACCTGTCTGTTGCCCATACGGACGGTTTTGGTTTTTTCAGATCCAATGGAAACAGACATATCTGTGGAGAGTGCGACTCCTGACCTGGTGACCAATTGGTCGATAAAAGGGAAGTCACAAAGCGTGTCAACACGAACAATACTGCCGGGCCGCCCCAGGTGATACCACCCCCGATACCTTCCGTCATTACCGGAAAGCCTTAAGCCAACCCCGGCAATGGCACCAACAACCCCGTCTCCAGTTCCCCCGTGTTCTGACAGATGGATCTTGGTTTTCCGGGCAAGGTCATAGGCTGCAGCCTTGGAAGTCACTGCCTGTTTGGCCATTTTCCCGAAGGCAATCAGCTCTTTTTGGGCAAGGGCCTTGTCCAGTTTTGCCACACATAGTCCGGGATCTGACCCTTTTTGAGACCGGGTTTCAAGAAAATTGGCCATATAGGAAATAATGGATTCCATGGTCTGGTTTTCCAGGTCTATTTCAAAACACATGGACGAATTGTGGGAGGTATAGGGGATATCCTCATGGACAAACAGCTGGTGACGGCTTATGCTAGAACAGGTTCCCCATCCAAGGGTTTCAATCTGTTCACACAGCTCCTGGACCAGCCACCCCGTTCCCTTAGTCCCGGGCATATCGGTATCATCTATGCAGATCAGGTATTTCATAATCATTTCCTTTTCTTTTCTTTTATATTTAATAGTTTGCCTTTGGTTTATGGCGTCATGCGAGCTCAAACAGGATATCGATCCTTAGCGTTACAGGCGTCTTGAAAATAAAACTCGGCGGCCTTGGAAAGGGCGCCGACCTTTGAATGGCCTCAATTGCCGCCTCATCCAGTCGTTTGTGCCGGGAACTTTTAAGAATTTTTATATCTGTGAGGGTTCCGTCGGCTGACAACACAAATTGAACTTTGACCCGTCCCTCAATGTGGTTCGATCTGGCGGATTCAGGATATCGCTTAAAACTATATATCCGCAAATGAAGCATTTCAAAATAATCTTTGGCATTGATAAATTCAACCGGGGCTTCATGGACCTGAACATTGGCCACACCATTGGCAATGGTCAACCCGGGCACAGAGAATCCTGCAACATCCATGGAGCCCGGCAATTGAGGAAGATCGATCCTAAATTTTTTTTGTAGTTTGGGGTCTTCCATTGCCGTCACCTGAATGTTGGGAATATGAACCTTTTTCACCTGAACCGTTTTTATTGCTGCTGCCTTGGGGGCTTGCTCCCGACGCCTGGGTCTGGGAATTTTTCGGACATCGGGTTTGTCCAGCGGGTGCATGGACAATTCAATATAAGAAATTGCCCGGCTCTCATAAATACCTGCCGCATGCAAAAAAACGAGGAGATGGACAACCAGGGAGATGAGGATAAATCCCCAGAGAAGAAAATTGGGTCGTTTGCCCGTTTTTTCCATGACAGGGTTACAGCCCTTTTTCCGTTGCCAGACAAAGTTTGGAAGCGCCTGCGGCCTTGGCAATGTCCATCACCCGGACCGCTTTGTTCAACACCACGGTTCGATCGGCCTTTACCACCACCAGCCGGTCTGTTTCATTGTTGATCATCTGTTTAATCTTGGTGTACAGCTGGTCAATGGGAATCTGGGCATTTGCAATATAGGTAGCCCCCTCTTTGTCCACAAAAATGGTGATTTCCTGCTTTACCTGGGGAGCAGATGCCTTGGCATTGGGAAGCTTGATCTTGATTCCCTCTTCCACAATAAAATTGGTGGTCAGCATAAAATAGATCAGCAGCAAAAAGACAATATCAATCAGGGAGGTCAGCGGGGCCTGGATCTGGTATGGATTCTTTTTTTGTTTAAATTCCAGCATATCAAGCCCTTTTGGCAATGGCCTTTAAAAAAGCAACAGATCCGTCCCGGAGCCTGGCCTCATAGGTTTCCACCTTGGCCAGAAGATAACTATGGGCCACCATGGTGGGCAGGGCCACAACAAGCCCCAGGGCCGTGGTCAGCATGGCTTCCCATATGCCGCCGGCAAGAACAGCCGCATTAACCTTGCCCCCCATCTGCTGGATCACCATAAAGGCCTTTATCATCCCGAGAATGGTGCCCAAAAGTCCCAGTAAGGGGGCAATATTTCCAATGGTGGCAAGGGTTTGAAGATAGGCGGACAACTCCCTGACTTCCGTTTCAACGGCATTGACAATAACCGATTCCAACATCCGACTTTTCAAGTCTTTGGCCCCGATGGCCTTGGTCAAAACCCTGCCCATGGGAGAATTGCTTTTTTGGGAAAGCGCCAGAGCCGCCTGGGTGTCCCCGGCGGCCATGAGACTTGCCACTTTATTTTCAATATCCTTTCCCCGGCTTCGGTTGATAGCATATCGAATGATCCGTTCAAAAAAAATCCCAAACACCAGGACAGAACAAAATACAATGGGAATCACCAGCATCCCGCCCTTTGATAAAATTTCCAGCATAACGCCTCCGGCTGATCAGCTTCCTGTTTCAGTTGGTTCATTCATATCGGTAAAATCAGGCACCCCGTCAAAATCAAGATCCTTCTCCCGTTTCACGATGGCCTGGGTATCATCATATTCTTCCCACAGATCCGGCTTACCATCCCCGTTGGTATCTTCTCGCACCAGCTCTAAGACTCCGTTTTCATAAAGGTACCAGGTATCGACTTTTCCGTCGCCATTCTTGTCCTCTTCCCCCCGGACAGGAATTTCTTTGGTGTCATAAAACCAGGTGAGACGGGTCTTTTCCTGACTTTTTTCTTCTATTTTTTCCAGCAGTCCGGCCTGATTGTAGTGCTCCACACAATCCACAAGACCATCAGAATTTTCATCTCGTTCTTTTTTTCTTAAAACCGTTTCCACATAAAAGGATCGAAGATCACAAATTTTGTCGGCATTGATATCCTGGTCCAGGATCATTGACCAGGCAGGATCATCATAGGTCTGGGTGATTTCAAAATATCCGTCAGAATCCCCATCCTTGACCAGAAACCGCTTGACCCCGTTCTTGTAAAAAACTTTCAAATCCACCTGGCCATCCTTGTTTTCATCTCGCTCGACCCGGGAAAGTTTGTTGTCTTGATAAAACTGCCAGACATCCTTTTTGCCGTCAAAATCCGAATCGCTGACCAGTTGTTTCTTTTCTTCTCGTTCATCAAAGGTGACTTGTGTATCAACCTTGCCGTCCTGATTTTTATCGATGAGATTTTTAACCATTTTATCATTTTTAATGGTGGAAACTGTTTCAAAAAAACCGTTCCCGTCATTGTCCGATTCAATCCGACAAAGGTTTCCAGCCGTGTAGAACCGTATCCGGTCAATCTTTGCATCTTCCCTGGTTGCTTCCCTGACCTTTGCAAGCTGGCCTTTTTCATCAAAGGAGGCAAAATAATCCGGTGCACCGTCAAAATTGGTGTCTTTTTCCTGGCTCACCATCCGGCTGTTTGAAAAGCTTGTCACCACATCAAAGCGTCCGTCAAAATTGGTGTCTTTTTTTTGCTCCCGGGGAAGACCTTGTGCAAACACGGTTATGGTATCGGGCGTTCCATCTTCGTTGTTGTCCCTTTCCTGGCGCTTGATCTCTCCGCGTTCATAAAACCCGATGCTCTTGTATTTTCCCTTCCCATAGGGATCTTTAGACATCTGTTTCAGGTCCCCCCTGGCATCAAAGATCAAAATTTTGTCCATGACGCCATCCTCATCTTCATCCTGTTTTTGCAGGGTGGGCAGCTGATTTTCAAACGAGGTCCAGACATTCACCCGGTCATTGTCATTGGTATCCCGGGTGGAAGAGACCAGAAAGCCATTGGTAAAATGATAATGAATATCAAAGTGGCGGTTGTGGGTGGTGTCCTTTTTCATCAGATAAATCTGTTCATTCTCATCAAATAAAGAGGCCTGAACCAGATTCCCGTCCGGGTCCAGCCTCTCCTGAAGGGTTCTTTTCTCGTTTTTGAAACGATCGATGGTGTCGATCTTTTTATCCCCAACCGTGTCCCTTTCAACCCCCACCAACTTGCCGGCTTCATAAAATTGTTTTTTTTCAGCAACCCCGTCATGGTCAGCATCGGTCTCAACCCGCAATATGATCCCGGCATCACTGTAAATGAGCACCTGGTCGATCTGTCCGTTTTCATCCAGATCCTTTTCAATCCGTTTGTCCGCCAGAGCGATTGCCGTAAATGAAAAAAAAATCGCCACAAGGCAAAAAATTTTAGACCATTCCCCCATCCCTTTTCGAATATCCATGCTATCCCCATGTGTCATTTTCATATCAAACAACCAAATATTATTTCTGGTTATTTTTGTCAAGCAGGCTTACGTTCACTTCTCCAGACAGACAAAAAACAACTCCTTATTACCATGAAAGTGATAATTATCCAATAGTGCTCCTGGAAGAATCATATTACAGGAAAACCTCCAAGGGTTGATTGGGTGATCTACTCCAAGTTCATAGGAACATGATGTTGTTTTTGGTAGCTATTGGTAGCTTTAATAATTTTTAATAAATATTTTTAACAAATGTTGACAAATAGCTACAAGATAACTATACCGGGCATATTTCGTGTTGAAATTGGGTGTTAATTGCGTGCTTTTAAGGAGGAGACTATGAAATTTGTTACCCGGGTATTACTTTATTTAATTTTTTTAATGGCAATACCTGCCGGCCTTGTGCTGGCAGAAGATCAACAAAAAACAGCGACAGCTGTACAAGAGGAGAGCCAGGTATTTGACCTGGGCCAGGTAATGGTGGTGGGAAAATCAGGCAAAGCCGATAAAATCACCACCACCGATGTGGTCACCATGGAGGACATCAAAATGCAGGGGGCCCAGTCAGCGGCCCAGGCCCTGGAAATGGTCCCGGGCGTGGATGTCCAAAACGGTAAAAAAGGCCAGGCAAGCCTGACACTTCGGGGATTTGATCAAAAGGATGTAAAAGTTCTGATTGACGGCGTTCCCGCCCATGTCTCCTATAACGGGTCCCTGGATTTAAGCCAGATTCCCGTGGATACCATTGCCAAAATAGAAGTCGTTAAAGGGGCATCTTCCGTATTATACGGATCGAACACCATGGGCGGGGTCATCAATATCATTACCAAAAAAGGCGGTAACGAACCTTATACCAATGTGACAACCTCCTTTGGAGAAAACAATACCCAGAACTATATATTGAACCATGGATCCTCGGTTGGAAATTTCAATTATTGGGTATCCGGCAGCCTTCGGAAATCCGACGGATTTGAACTGTCCGATGATTTTGATCCCAGCAACGACAGAACCGGGCTGGGGACAGAATACAATGAAGACGGGGGTACCCGGGATTTAAGTTATTATGAGGATCATACCCTTAACGCAAAAATCGGGTATGAATATGACAGCACCTCCAAGCTCTACCTTTCCTTTGACTACCATGACAATGAGAAAGGCCAACCCACTGATTCCTCTCGATACTGGGCATTTGACGAATGGAAACAATGGCATTTAAATCTGGTGGGGGAACATGATTTCACCGATATCCTGACCATGAAATCCAGGATCTATTATGTGGATCACAACGATACCATCAAGGATGTAAGCTGGGATGACGATCACACCACTTCCAAAAAATGGTTCCAGGAAAGCTCCTATGACGACTATACCCTGGGAGGCGAAATCCAGGCATACCTGGATTTCGGTGACGCCAGCCTGGTTAAAATGGGAATCTCTTATATGAAGGACAACCATATTTCCCAGGATTATTATGATGCCACCACCCTGAGCGTTATCAAAGGCTGGGCAGATGAGGGACTTCAGCCCGAAGAAGAGTATGAAACCGATATTTACTCCTATGGCATTGAAGATGAAATAAAACTCTTTGAAAAACTCATCCTCAAGGCAGGCGTCAGCTATGATGTCCATGATCCAATTAAAAACTATGACGGGTATGTCCGGGGTAAATCAGACTCCTGGAACCCCCAGGCAGGCCTTGCCTATGATGTGACCAAAGATTTCAATCTCTATGCATCCGTAGGCAAAAAGACAAGATTCCCCACAATGCAGGAGCTGTACTCTGATCTTTCCGGCGGAAACGACAGCCTCAAGCCCCAGCAAACCATTGCCTATGAAATCGGCGGGGAGAAACAATTTGGCGACATGGTTACCTTTTCCGGGGCTGTTTTTTACAATGACATAGAAGACAGAATTATAGAAGACGCTGACGATGAAAACATAAATGCAGGGGAAACAACCATCAAGGGCGTTGAAGCCACACTCCGTATCAAGACCCCCTGGCGGCTGGATATCGGCCTGGGATATACCTATCTCTCGTCAAAGGAAAAACAAGACAGCACCAGCCCGGAAACAGATGCGGAATACCTCCCCGACCACAAGGCAACCCTGGATATTCGATATGCCTTTGACTTTGGATTGTCCGCTTCCTTCCAGACCATCTACACCGGAGAGCAGATCGAATATGACGATGACACTGCCTATAAAATAGATGATTTCATCCTGTGCCATTTTAAACTGAACCAGGAATTCTCATTAACCCCCAAATTATCCACCGATCTTTTCATTGAAGTCAAAAACCTCTTTGATGAAAATTACGAGGAAGGCCATGGCCCGACGCCGGGCAGAAGCTTTCTGGCAGGGATGTCCTTCACCTTTTAATCCATATCCAAAAAACCTTGGGACCCTAAAATCAAAAAACAATTGATTTTAGGGTCCCAGATTTTAAAAGCGCTTACCCAATATGACAAAAAAAAGAATCTTCTGGCTGGTTTTATCTGCTTTTTTTCTGCTCCTTCTTTCCCAGCTCTATTTTACCCCCGAAAAAACGAAAAGAATTGCCGGGAAGGCCTCCCGCATCATAACGGACATGAAGGGCCGAAGCTTTAACGTGGCCGACCCCATAGACCGCATTGCCCTGCTGGGGGGACCCACGGGCCAGGTAGCCTTTATACTGGGGGTTCAGGACAGGCTTTGTGCCGTGACCAACACGCTTAAAATGTCAAAACTGGTCCAGGAAATGTACCCAAAAATCCAGCATCTTCCCGGCCCCCGGACTACTTCGGGCAGCATTAATGTGGAAGAACTGATCCAGTCAAACCCGGACATCGCCATTGCCGGGGACCTGGACGGCCGGATCGTCCTTGATAAAACCCGCATTCCCGTGGCATTTCTGGAAGACAGCATGGGGGACGGGATTGCGGATATGAAACGAGAAATCCGGTTTTACGGCTATGTTTTCAATACCCCGGAAAGGGCCGAACGTTATGTTGCCTTTCTGGAACGGATCATCACCCTTGTGACCGAAAGAACCAGGGATATCCCGGCCTCCCAGCGCAAACGCGTGTTTCAGGGCTACAGCCCCAGCCATTTGGTGACCCTGGGGGGAGACACCTTTATGCAGGAACGCATCGAATTGGCCGGATGCCTGAATGCCGCCAAGAGCGTTATCACCATCGGCAAACGGGCTGGGCTCCATGCGGGCCTGGGAGAAATCTCCATGGAGCAGGTGCTGGACTGGAACCCGGACATTCTGGTGATCAATTATGGAAAGCCGAAAGAATTCATCAACGATCCCCAATGGCACCATATCCGGGCAGTTCAAAATAATCATATCTATGCCCAGCCGGCCGGGGTGTTTATTTTTAACCGCCCCACCATGGAATCGGCGGTGATTTTTCCCCTATGGTTGGCCAGCATTGCCTATCCTGAACGGTTTAAAGACGTCTGTGTACCGGACCTGGTCAAAAAATTTTACACCGAAATCTTCCAATTTGATCTGAGTGATCAGCAGACCCATGATATTTTAAGGGGAACCTATGAGTTTAAAATGATGAAGGGGATTAAAAATAAAGGATAACAGCCCAAAACCCGTCAAAAAATTCTCCGCTCCGGCACCGGAAACCTGGATTACCCTCTTTACGATCCTGCTGGTTCTGGCAATGCTCGGTTCCCTAGGGTTTGGTCGGGTTAACATCCCCTTTGCCACGGTATTGAAAATATTATGTTCCACCATCTTTCCCCTGGATCAGGACTGGTCTGCCACCGCCTATTCCGTGGTCATGGATGTGAGGCTGCCCAGAATTCTGGCAGGGGTTCTCGTGGGAGCGGCCCTTTCCATTTCCGGGGCATCCTTCCAGGGGGTATTCCAGAACCCTCTGGTCAGCCCCCACATCCTGGGGGTGGCAGCGGGGGCGGGATTTGGCGCGGGCCTTGCCATTTTACTATTTGACAATCTTTTAATCATCCATCTGGTCTCCTTTTTATTCGGCCTTGCCTCGGTGGGCATGACCTATGCCCTGTCACGGGTTTACAAAACCACCCCCATTCTCATGCTGGTGCTTTCCGGCATTGTGGTGGGCTCACTTTTTTCCGCTCTGACCTCATTTTTAAAATATATTGCCGATCCCATGAACAAAATGCCGGCCATTGTTTTCTGGCTCCTGGGCTCCTTGAACCATGTCTCCTCCAAGGACCTTTTGATCACCGCCCCGATTTTCATCGCCTGCATAAGCGCCCTGCTCATGGTCCGGTGGCAGATCAACCTGCTGGCCATGGGAGAAGAAGATGCACGCTCCCTGGGGGTCAACACAGAAACCCTGAAAACCCTGATCATTATATCTGCCACCATTGCCACGGCATCGGCGGTGTGTATCAGCGGGATCATCGGCTGGATCGGCATCATGATTCCCCATATCGGCCGCCTCATCGTCGGCCCCGACCACAAATATCTGCTGCCCATCTCCATGCTCATCGGCGCCGCCTATCTGGTAACCGTGGATACCATTGCAAGGACAGCCCTTGTTACCGAAATTCCCATTGGTATTTTAACCGCCATTGTCGGGGCCCCTGTGTTTGCCTTCTTGCTTAAAAAAACCCAGAAAACAGGGTGAAAGATGACCGGCCGCATCAAGATTGAAAATCTTTCCTTCGGGTTTACAACCCAAGATCCAATTTTTTCACACATCAGTTTTAATTTGGACCCAGGAGAGGTCTTTTGCCTGCTCGGGCCCAATGGCTCGGGAAAATCCACCCTGCTCAAGTGTATAGCCCAACTATTGTCCTCTCCCACCGGAAGGGTACTTCTGGACTCGGAGAATCTGGGGCAATTGCCTTCGGGAAAAATTGCCAAACTGCTGGGGTTCGTCCCCCAGAGCCTTGTGTCCGCCTTCCCCTTTACCGTGGCGGATATCGTGGTCATGGGACGGGCCTCCCGGATCGGTATGACCGCTTCCCCCTCCAAAACCGACCAGCACCATTCAAGGGCTGCCATGGAAAAACTGGGCATTGCCCACCTGGCCCAAAGGCCCTGTAACCGCCTGTCGGGCGGGGAGTGGCAGATGGTGCTCATTGCAAGGGCCCTGACCCAGTCGCCCAGGGTGCTGCTGTTGGACGAACCCACCTCCCACCTGGATCTGGGCAACCAGATCAAAATTCTGGAAATAGTGGACAGCCTGTCAAAAGAAGGCATGACCATTATCATGGCCTCCCATTTTCCCGACCATGCTTTTTTATCGGCCCACAAGATGGGAATTCTTAAAAACAAATCATTGCAGGGGGTGGGCGCTCCAGACCGGGTATTGACCCAGGCACTCCTGGAGGAAACCTATGGTACCCCCATACGAGTTTTCAGTATCGGTGACGGTGTTGATCGAAAAATCTGTGTTCCCCTTTTAAAAAACGCCGCCCCCCATTTACCTAAACCAACAAAGGACAACGAATGGAAAAACTGACACATTGGCAGACCCTATGGGAACAGCTTTCAGCGATTCAATCCCAGGCCTTTGCCCGAAAAAAATCAAACCAGACAAATGGTCAGGAGGGCCAGGAGGAAGACCAACCAGAAAATCAATCGGAGGATTTCTGGAAACACAAGGCCCGACAATTTGACAAGATGGTGGAGGACCGCTGGTCCAAGCCGGATTTCTCCAGGGATTTTATTATTCAAAAATTACGAAAAAATCCCGGTTCCACCCTCCTGGACATAGGGGCGGGCACGGGCAAATGGTCCGTCCTGGCCTCTCCCCAAGCCGCAAAGGTGACGGCGCTTGAGCCCTCTTTGGCCATGCAGCAGGTGTTAAGGGAAAAAATTCAAGCGGAAAAAATCACCAACATCGACATTGTCACCGGCACCTGGCCGAAAGAACCCATGGCCCCCCACGATTATGTACTGGCCTCCCATTCCATGTACGGGGTAAAAGAGTTTGAAACCTTTGTGAATAAAATGATAGCCACCGCCACCAAGGGGTGCATCATGGTGTTGAGAGCTCCCTTTGCCGATGCCATCATGGCAAAAGCCGCCACAAGAGTGTTTGGACAGCCCTATGACAGCCCCAATTTCCAGATTGCCTATAATATTCTGCTGGCAATGGACATTTACCCCGATGTGATCATGGAAGCCGACGGATCATGGCCCGGCTGGGAGAACGACAATTTTGAAGCCGCCCTGGCTGAGCTGAAAAACCGGCTGGACCTTGGGAAGGAGACCCAACATGACCTCTTTCTTACAAGTCTGCTCAAAGAGAATCTCATTTATGAGAAAGACCGGGTGGTATGGCCCGCCGGCAACCGCTCTGCCCTGGTCTATTGGGAGGTATGATGAACCCCACTCGCCTTGTCACCCCCCTGGGGATTTTTTTGATAATTTTGTGTGTCTCCGGGTGTAATTTTTCAGACAAACCACCCCAGGCAACCCTCACCATCACCGATCAGCTGGGCCGGCAGGTAACAGTTCCCAAACATCCCCGGCATATTGCGGCCCTCCACCATTTTGGGGGAAAAATTGTCTATGCCCTGAACCAACAAAACCTGCTGGTGGAGCGCGGCATCTACGGAAGGGAGGCCATGGCCAGAAACAAAATTGACCCCGCCTTTGCCGCCCTTCCCAACCTGATACAAGGCCATGGCTTCAATGTAGAAGGATTGGTCAGCCTCAACCCGGAAATTATTTTTTCCTATGCCTCCATGAACACATCTGAAATGAAACAGTTTGAAAATGCCGGTATCCCGGTGGTGGCAGTAAAGGGGGAAAGCTTTGAAGAAAGTTTTGACGCCATCCGGTTGATGGCCACTATCCTCAGGTGCGAAGCTCAGGGAGATGCCTATATCACGGCCTGTAAAAATCTTCTGAAAATGGTGGAAAAAAGATTAACAGGCCAGGTAACCGCCCCCATCAAGGTGATGTTTGCAGGACCCAAAGGCATGTATTCCGTGGCCACGGGCAACATGCTTCAAACGAGAATACTGGAATTGTCCGGTGCGGTCAATGTGGCAAAAGAATTATCCGGGTTCTGGGTAGATGTCTCTCCCGAACAGATAGCCAACTGGAATCCCGATGTTATTTTCCTGGGGTCCTACTTTAATGCCGACGACCGGGAAAAAATTTATACCAATCCCCAATTTGCCACCATCAATGCCATCAAAAAAAGGGCCATCCATCCCTTTCCTTCGAATGTCGGATGGTGGGATTATCCGGCGCCCCATTGCGTGATCGGGGTGGTCTGGTCTGCCAAAACCCTTTATCCGGACCTTTTTGTGGACATTGACATGACCGAACTGGCCAATGAATTTTATAAAAATTTTTCAGGGTTCTCCTTTGAAGCACTGGGAGGCCAACTGGCACCATGAAAAAATGGGGACTCATACTCGTGGTTTTCCTGGTGGCCCTGTTCTTTTGTCTGTGCACCGGGCGCTACCCGATCCACCCTTCTCATGTGGTGGGGTTGCTTTTATCAGGCCTAGGGATTGAAACTGCCCGTTTCACCGCCCCCCGGGAAATGATGATGATTTTCTGGAACATCCGGGTTCCCAGAATCTTGTTGAGCGTTTTGATCGGCGCAGGGATCTCAACGGCCGGAGCGGTCTTTCAGGCACTGTTCAGAAATCCACTGGCAGCCCCGGATATCCTGGGGGTGACGGCAGGGGCATCCTTTGGTGCGGCAACGGCCATCCTGTTCTTGGCGCCCCTGGCATGGGTGATTCACACCAGCGCCTTTATCGTCGGCATTACCGCAGTAACCCTGGCCTATCTTCTGGCCTCTTGGAGCCGGGACCATTCGCCTTCGGTTCTGGTTATCTCGGGGATTGTCATCTCGGCCATCTTCCAGGCAGGGCTTTCTTTTATCATGTATATTGCCAACCCCTATGATCAGCTGTCCCAGATCATCTTCTGGACCATGGGCAGTTTTAATACCGCCTCCTGGGTCAAGGTCCAGATAACCCTGCCCATCCTGGTCCCCGGTATCCTGTTGATGATCCTTTTTTCCTGGCGCCTCAACCTCATGACCCAGGAAGAAGAAGATGTTCTGTCCATGGGCATCCCTGTTTTGCGGTGGCGCATCTTCTATGTTCTGGTCTCCACCCTCATGGTGGCCTGTTCTGTAGCGTCGGTGGGATCCGTGGCCTGGATCGGCCTCATCGTCCCCCACATTGCCCGTTACCTGGCAGGGCCAGAGCATGGCAAACTCATACCGGTCACAGCGGTTCTGGGGGGCATCTTTCTCATGGTCATGGACACATTTGCCAGAAGTGTCATGCTGTCTGAAATTCCCATCAGCATCGTGACCTCCATTTTTGGCGCCCCCTTTTTGGGGTACCTGGTCATCAGCACCGGCAAAGAGAGGTTTGGCAATGACACTTAGGGTGGAAAATCTTAGGGCAGGATATGGCAACACCCTGGTGATCGATCAGATCAATCTTAGGGTAAAACCGGGAACCATCTGCGGCCTCATGGGCCGGAACGGTTCTGGAAAAACCACCCTGCTGCGCTGTATCAACGGAGTGCTGCCCCCTAAAAAAGGAAAAATTTTTCTCCTGGATGAGGAAATTTCCCGGCTGAACCGCAGCCAGATCTCCCAGCGGATCGGCCTGGTTCCCCAGGTACATTTTTCCCCCTTTTCTTTTTCCTGCATGGACATGGTGCTCATGGCCTGTGCCGCCAGAATAAATCCCTGGCACACCCCGGGTAAACGCGACCGCCAAAAGGCCCTGGCGGTGATGGCGGAAACCGGTATCGATCACATGGCCAAGCGCGCCTATAATTCCCTGTCCGGGGGAGAGCGGCAACTGGTCATGCTGGCCCGGGGACTGTTCCAGGAAACCCCCATCCTTTTGCTGGACGAACCCAACGCCCACCTTGACTTTGCCAACCAGCATAAGGTCATGGCCTTGATGCAGACCCTGGTAAAACAAAAGAATCTTACGGTGCTCATCACCCTCCATGACCCCAATCTGGTTCATTATTATTGCGATGAGGTGATTCTGCTCCATGAGGGCAGCGTGATAGCATCAGGACCGCCCCCCCCCCACCCTGACAGACCCGGTACTGGCCAAGGTGCTGGGCGACAATATTCAAACCGATATCACCCGAAAGGGGCTGTTGGTAATTACCCCGAAACTTATTCCCTCCATAAAAAATTTAGAGGAGACCCCATGAAGTGTAACTATTGTGAACGCCGCTGTGACCTGACCAAAACCAACGGCTTTTGCGGGATGTACAAGGAAGAAAAGGGCGCGGTTGTGGAACGATATCCAAACAGATGGTGCACCTATTTCGCCTCCCGGGTGGAGTCGGTCCCCTTCTACCATGCCTACCCCGGATCACGGTCCATGATCATCGGGACGGGGGGCTGTAATTTCAGGTGCTCGTACTGCTCCAATGGATTTATTGCCTGCCAGAACCCGGACAATATCCAGGAAATCATGTATGAGTTTGCCCCGGAAAAGCTGGTGGCCATG
The DNA here is from genome assembly GCF_055382125.1 of Desulfoconvexum algidum. Lineage (NCBI taxonomy): Bacteria > Pseudomonadati > Thermodesulfobacteriota > Desulfobacteria > Desulfobacterales > Desulfobacteraceae > Desulfoconvexum > Desulfoconvexum algidum. The sequence goes on from NZ_AP042394.1 coordinate 6,415,318, forward strand.
GCCCAGAAACTGGGATGCCATAACATCGTCTTCAATGTGAACGAACCGACCGTGTCCCTGCCAAGTCTTGCCCGGGTCAAAGAATATGCCCAAAAAGCAGATCTTCCCATGGGATGCCTGACCAACGGGTATACCACCCAAGAGGCCACACGAATGATGGCGGACATTTTTTCCTTTGTCCATGTGGGACTCAAGGGATTTTCAAATAACTTTTATCAACGCTATGTGGGAATAGACGATATGGCCCCCATTCTTCGCAATATTGAAACCTTTTCAAAGCGCTGCCATCTGGAAATTGCGTCGCCTGTGATAGAAGATGTCAATGACCATGAACTCCATGAAATTGCCCAGTTTATCCACGACATCAACCCCCAGATCCCCTGGCATGTATTCAGGCTTCTGCCCGAACATAATATGAAAGCCTCCCTCTACCCCAATATTGAACGGATGAGCCAGGCCCTGGAATCGGCAAGAATCCTTTTGCCCTATATCTATTTTCACAATTTTGTAGGGTCCGACTGGGTGAATACCCTTTGTCCCCACTGCAAAACCGATGTGATCAAGCGATTCAGCCTGGGGTGCTCTGGGGACCAGCTGGATGAATTTCTGGCCCCGGGCAACACCTGTCCTGCCTGCGGGGCAAAAATTGCCCTGCTGGGCACCAAGGTGGCCTGGAATGAGAAACAATACAAACCAGACAGCGGAGGACAAAAAATATGAGCTTGGCAATTGTTGATGCAAGGGAGTGGCAGAACCAGTTTGATCTTGAAACCGGCCAGAAAAGAAATGAAAACTCCCCCCTGGTCCAATTGGTCAGCAAAGTGCTCGGGGACAACCCCTATCCAGGAGATGTGGATGAACGTGCCAACGCCTGGGTCACCCGAACCGCATTGGACCTCATCGACGGCTACCAGCCGAATCTGGTCTGCCTGAGCTATGTTCAGCAGTTTTTTGCCAACCGGTATTTTGATCATTCAAAAGAGGCCCGGGACCAAATAAATCGGGCTGCCATGGCCGAGGCAGATCGCTTTGTTCAGGCGTCTGGATATACCCCGGTGATCGTCGGCACCGGCGACATGACACCCTTGATAGGAAATATTGATCTGTCCGGCCTGGACGGTCTCGCCATCTCCTCCAACTGGTCTGCCCGGTACTGCGGGATTCATTCTCCCAGCCAGCAGGACCTGGCATTCCTCCGTGCCATTGAGCCAATCGAGTTCATCGTCTCCAGAAAAGAGTGGATCCACTTGTTCCAATCCGAACAGCCGGACCTGGACCTTCCCCAGGATATGGATCTTATGCCGGATTTTCTCGTTGCGGCAAAACAGGGATATGCCTTTAAAACCATGGGCGCCACCCTGAGAAAACCGGTTAATCTGGCTGAAAATAATTTTAAAATCCCGGTCACCACCCCCCTGGGACAGGTCACTGACGTAAGAGATATCAAACACTTGATCCGCTCCCATCTTACCACCCACAAAATTGCCCTCATCCTGTTGGAAGGGGTTGGCCAGTCCTATTTTCCCGACAATTCTTTTTTGTGCAACAACGGCCCCAGCGGGTTCTGCAATGAACCCGGGGATGCCTTTTACCTGACCCTTTCCACGGGAAAACACCAGCCCTTTGCCTACCCAATGGGCTATCGCTATTTTGACGAGGATGCGGAAAATATAAAATTTCCCTTTTCAGGTTATATGAACCAGATTCCCCAGAACACTCTGGCCCTGGACTATCCGGGAAAAAGCATTGCCGTCGGCAATAGGAGCATGTTCATGCACCTGGTCTTTGGGGCGGATATCGGCATTGAATGCTTTGCCAGAAATCTGTTCAACCAGGGGTGCATGGGCGTTGTTCACACCACGGCCAAATATGACCCGTCCCCCAACCATAAACAATTCCAAGGATAAAAAAATGATCAAAAAAACCCTCGGGGCCTTTCTGGTAATGTTCCTGCTTGTCTGCATCCCCCTGGCAAACTGCAATGAAACCCCGGAAAACCAAAAAAAACAAACCCGGCTGGAAAAAATTACCGCCCTTGAACGACGAATTCAAGACTATCAGATCAACACCGCCTATCGAGACGACGCATATGGGCTTGCGGTAATAAAAGCCGGCCTGGAGTCCCTCAAGGAAGGGTCCGGCGGTATCGGGGCCTGTCTTGTGGACAGCACCACGGGCGAGGTCATCGAATATGGCCGGAACCGGCAGACCAGCGGCTATTTCAGAAGCGACCTCCACGGGGAAATGGACCTGCTCAACCGGTATGAAAACCGGATGAAAAAATCAACCAACGCCCAAGCACAAGAGAACCCCAGGGAGTGTAAAAACCTGGTGCTGGTCTCTTCAATGGAGCCCTGCCCCATGTGCCTGACCCGCATCATCAATGCCGGGATTAAAACCGTGCTCTATGTCACCGAGGACAAGGAGGGGGGCATGGTCACCAGAATGAACGATCTGCCGCCTTTCTGGCGGGAATTTGCAGCTGACAGGGAATTTAGAAAGGCTGACTGTTCGCCGGAACTGCAGCAGATTTCCCATGATATGTTCCATTTTTCCCAGAGAGATTTTGCGAAAAATCGGAAAAAATAACCCATGCCTGACCTTTGCCCTTACCCAAAAAAATATGCCAAGACGAATCGGATGAACCAGAATCAGGTGAATCAATGGTCTCTTGTTTTCTGGATCCTCCTGATCTTCATCGTGCCCCCCTGTTTTGCAGCGCCCTGTCCGCCTTTTTTTTTACGGACCGATACCAACCAGATCATCAACCCCATCTCCGGGGAAAATGCCGATCAGCCCTATTCAACCCGGCAGACCTGTGGTGCCTGCCATGATGTTGAAAAAATCAGTCAGGGATATCACTTTGTCATGGACTGGGACAAGGCCGATGATCATCGATTTAAGGACACACAGACGCCCTGGCTGATTTCAACCGGCCTGACCGGGGGGTTGACCCCGGTGGGGTTTTTCCTATTGGCCAAAAAAGAAAATACCTTTCCCGAGGAAATGGACCTGACATCCTTTAGTTTTATCAGCCGGTTTCCCAAGGCGTCCAAGGGATATCAGAAACCCGGCTGTGCCGGCTGCCACCCCGGAGGCGGAATGCTGGAACACGACAGGGACGGGTTTCGCTATGATCGAAGGCTTACCAAGAATCCCGGCCTGGCAGATACACTGGACGGGGATTATTACCAGAGCCGCTGGGACAAAACAGGGGTGATTGAACCGGACTGTTTTTTTTGCCATTCAAGCCGGTATCAGATGCAGACCCGGTTCCGCCAGTTAAAACAGCTGAACTTCAAATGGGCCGGGGTGGCTGCATCGGGCATCGGGCAGGTCACCGGACGGGTGGACAAGGGAGAGATCCCCAGAGTTCTTTACAACCGACGGCTGTTCAATCAAGACGGCAGCTTTGTCATGCCGGAAATGGTCTTTAAACCCAGGGCGGATAACTGTCTATTATGCCATGCCACCATCGACATGGGCAAAAGGGGAACCACCTGGAACGATCCCCTCAATCTGGATGTCCATCACCTGGCCGGATTGACCTGTATTGACTGCCATTTTGGCGATATCAATCATAATTTTGCCAAGGGAAATGCCGCGGCCAATACCGTAAGGGACGATCTGAACAATACCATGCGGTCCTGCCGGGACTGCCATACCACCGGCTACAAAGGGGCCACCAGAATGGTCCACCAAAAAATCCGTAAGAACCATCTGGACAAACTGTCCTGCGAAGCCTGCCACATCCCCCAATTGAACCGAAGCGCCATCGGGGCCATGTGCCTGAATACCGGACAATTTGGCAAGCATGGCCAGATCAACACCCACCGCTATGGTGAACCAGAAGCTTGGAAACCCGCCTATGTGATCCGAAAAAAAGAAAAGGATCAAATCGCCAGGATCACCCCGGTCAACCCCTTTTACGCCTCTTTGTTCACCAATCGAGAAACAAACGGCAACCATGTTCCCCTGTTCCTTTCCGAGGTAAAAACAGCCTATGCACAGTGCAAAGACCAGATGCACCAGAAAAAAACACCCTATGATTTCCATGACCCCCGGGACATAGTCCTCCTGCTCAACACCCTGACCCGAACCCTTTCAGACAACCGACGGTTTTCAACCATTGCCCCCTGTTTCCATGACGGTGACACCCTGTATCGTCTGGATGCCCGCGCCTCTCTCGTCCAGAAGCAAGACACCACCTGGGTCAGTAAAATTCCCTATTTCAGCATCAGCCACAATGTGGCCCCTGCTCACAAGGCCCTGGGTGCCAATGGATGCACCGACTGCCACGCCGAAGACGCCCACCTGTTTAACGGGCGGGTGGTCACCGATTATTTTGGCAACAAGGGCAATCCTGTGACCATTCCCATGGCCACGTTTTTGGGACTGCCCCCGGCCACACAAACATGGAACCACCTGTTTGGTCTCTACCTGAAAATTGCCCCGGGGCTCTTTCTTTCAGGGGGGGCATTGTTGATCCTGCTCATTGGATTCAACCTGTTTTTAAAAAAACCGATTCTACCGGGAGGGGTTGCCTTCCAGTCCCTGACCCTGATGGTTGCCTTTTTTCTGGGTCATTTGTTGATACTCAAAGACCTGGGAGGGGTCACAACTCTGTTTGCATCTGCCATGAAATTTTCGGACAGCCTGGGTCTGGTGTTCATCCTGGTCTCTTTCATTGGTATGGGAACTTTGATTCGAAAAAGAATCCGCAACAAAAAAATGTGGCGGATATTGCTGGCGCTTGGACTGATGATCGCTGTCACCGGGCTTGCGTTATGGCATCCCCCCTGGTCCACCATTGCACCCGGGCTATTTTTTCCCATGGCCCACGGCCTTCTGATACTTTTAATTGTCTGTGTTTTTCTGGGCCTTGTCCTGTTCAAAACAGACAAAATGCCTAGGCATAAAACCGTTTACCAACAGTTGTTACGGCCCGGTCCGACACGCGTTCAAACCCAATTCCGTGACCGGTAACCAGTTTTTTTCATCAAATTACAATAAAAAACAAACAAGATCGTAACCATTGCCTGGTAATTTTATCGGCGGATATGCAACTACGGGCTGAAAAAAAGCCCGGAAAACCAAATAAAAACATTCAATTCAGGAGCAAACAAATGAAGACGAGGGATATCTCAAGACGGCAGTTTTTTAAATTTTCAGGATCCGCCCTGGCAGGAACGCTTCTTTCCACGGGATTGGGTTCCACTGTTTTTGCACAGGCGGCTTCCCGGGATTTCGGCACCATAAAGTTCGGGGTGATATCCGATGCCCATCTGGATATCAAGGGAAAAAACGGCATGAAAATGAGTGCTGAAAGTGTGAACAGCGTCAAAAAAACCGTTGAAGGCTTGAACATGGAAGAGGATCTGTCCTTTGTGATGGTAACCGGAGATCTCCTGCTGGATGGGGAAAAGGAAAATGCCGCCCAGATAAAAGCCCTCCTGGACACCCTGGAATATCCCTATTTTGTCATCGCAGGAAACCATGATTATATCCCGGCAGACCCAAAAAAAAGACGGAAAAATTTTTCCTATCTCACCATTGATGATTTTGTTAAAACATTTAAGGGTCACGGATATGACACCCCCATGAAACGCTATTGGGCCCAGCAGATCAAACCCGGCCTTCGGGTCATCGGCCTGGATGCCTGTCTTCCCGAAGAACCGAAAAAATGGGGCGGTGTACTTCCTGAAGAACAACTCACCTGGCTGGACAAGCAACTCACCGACCACAAAGAGGAGCTGAACCTGATTATGATCCACCACAACCTGGTCCAATGGACGGCGGACGAGCTTGCCGGCGGCCCCAAACAATGGTTCACCATTGACAATGCACCAGCGGTAAGAGATCTGCTGGCCAAGCATTCCAAGGCGGCTCCCGTGATCATCTCGGGACATCGACACATCGGACTGAACTACAAAGAACTTGCCGGAGTCAATTACTTTGCCGTGCCCTCCATCAACTCCCATCCCATGCGATACACGCTTTTTGAGCTGACCCACCAATCCATTTCCTGGAAAACCCCCATGGTAGGACTGCCCGTAAAGGTCCACATGGAAGCCAGGGAAAATCTGCTCAATGCCGAGTGGTGGCGGGCAACCCAGTATAAAAATAGAAATTCATTCACAGACAACCAGGTGCTCTCCCTCTATGAAAACACCAGCATGGTCCTGGGTAAAAAAGAAATTAGTTAGGCCCGAAGTCCCCCTGGGCGATTGATTCGGTAACCCGGTTTCCAAGACCGATTTTTCTATTGGCCACAGGGGGGCTTTTCTGCAATTCGCCGGGCATGCCAAAGCATCCTATAGGCTGACGACTTATTGCTTAATCGCCCACTGTAAAAAACGCAAAGATACCGATGCAACCCTCTCTTTTACTTCATGCAAAAACATCAAACTGCCTTATATTTTAGAGATGAAAGATTAAATCTTGTTTAAAAATATTTATTGTAATTACCCGGCATCCCTGATAGCAATTTGAGTGTTACCCGATTTGTTATTTTTGTATGTTCAACAAAAAAAGAGACCAAGTTAAGCCATTTTTCGAGGGAATATTTTGTCGAATACGCATAAAGAAAAATCAATGATTCATTACAGATTATTAATCTTTCTTTATTCAGTTGTCATCATTTCAATTATTTCAGTAATATCCTGCACCCATCAAATAAACATGGTGACACCTGTCAAAACATGGCGGCGAACCAGTATCCTCATGATAGGGGACTCCATCACCGAGGGGGTACAGAGCAATCCTTCAGCCGAACCCTACACCACCGTTGCAGCAAAAGTATTGGGAAAAAAATTTACGGTCACTTCGGTCGGTTGCGGTGGGGCCACAACATGGGATTGGTCTTCGCTCGGCGGCGTAACACTTTGCAGCGGCCAGTTCTGGGACCAGAATGTCTATGAAGCTCGGGCTCGGCCGAATCTTCCCGCTGATGTGGTGACTGTCATGCTGGGAACCAACGATGCCACCGGTTTTTTTGAACCTGCACCGATTTCTCCAGATGAATACCGTGACAACCTCGCCAACCTTGTGACGAACCTGCTCAATGATGGTGCGGGACAAGTCATGCTGATGCCGCCACCCCCCATGTGTGAATCGACCAATGCAGATGTCATTATGCGTCTGGAAGCATATCGCACCATCGTGGGGGCCATGTGCAGCTCACGTAAGGGTGTGGTTTGTGGACCCGACGTCTACACCCTGTTGACGGAAGACGATTTCCAGGGCTGCGACGTACACCCGAACGGCCTGGGTCATCTGACCCTTGGTATTGCGGTCGCAAGGATGATCTTGGGGCAATGATGCCCTAAAAAATAGAATGAAGCATATCGGGCCAACCCATCCTTCTTTTTCCATATCCCTGATAGCCACGTACAATCCCCCCCACCACCCTTAACAGGGTTATCACATTTCCCTAATCACCTGCTCATAAAATTTATGTTAAATGCCCTTCAACACACATTCAACAAAAGGAAAAAAAATGAAGGGCCAAGACACAATTGTGACAAATAAAGATCGGGGGAAATGGATCGGACTGCTTGGCAGTGCTGATCTGCAAGACCTTGAAGCGGCAAGAAAAGAGCTTGCCGACAAGGTGGACATCACCTTTGTGGTGAAACCTGAAACCGGCATGATCATGGTCCAGGCAAAAGCAGATGGTTCAAACGGCCGGTTCAACCTGGGCGAGGTCACTGTCTCCCGGTGTGTTCTTGAAGTAAAAAAAAGATTTATGGGCACCTCATGGGTAATGGGGTCTGATCTTCGCCATGCGGAACTGGCAGCTCTCTTTGATGCTCTGCTCCAGGATCCTGATACCCACGACAGATTGGCAACCACCCTTATAAAAGAGCTGAAAGAAAAACAAACCGCGAAAAATAAACAGCTGGCACAGGATGCGTCGGACACACAGGTGGAATTTTTTACCCTGAAAAGGGGCGAATAATGGGACAACTGATGCAAAAAGGGTTTCAATCGGAAACATTTGACAGCCAGGCGGTTTTCAGAACAGTCTTGGATGCCATGGCAACCCCCGGAAAAATCATGGAATTGCCCATCAAAATAGGGCCTCCGAAAATGATAGCTCCTGCCTCAGGCGCCATTCTCATAACACTCCTGGATTTTGAAACCCCGTTGTGGTCCGATCTTGCCCATGATTCAGAAGCCATCCAATGGCTTCGGTTTCATACCGGTGCCCCCTTTACCCAGGTAAAAAAAAATGCCGCCTTTGCCCTGTGCACCGATGATAAAAACCTTGGGGACCCGGGACACTTCAGCCCTGGAACCATTGAATCCCCCCAGGAATCGACCACCCTCATCGTTCAGACAAGGGGGATTGATGAAAGGAGTTCCCTTCGGTTAAAAGGTCCCGGCATCCAGACCCACACCAATCTGAAACTCACCGGGGTACCCAACCGGTTTTTCGAGAAAAGAGCCAAAATTTTGAATACCTATCCTTTGGGGGTGGACATGATTTTTGTCTGGGACACCATTTTTGTCGCCATCCCCAGAACCACCCTTCTGGAGGTTTTATAATGTATGTTGCTGTAAAAGGGGGGCAAACCGCCGTTAGAAACTCCCGGCGCCTGGTTGCCCGGACAAGACGGGGGCCTGAAACGGTTCCGGAAATCGGTGCGGACCAGATCGAAAACCAATTGGGTCTTTCCGTGGACCGGGTGATGGCTGAAGGTGCCCTCTATGACCGGCGGGCGGCTGTCCAGGCCATCAAACAGGCCCAGGGAGATCTGGTGGAAGCTGTTTTCCTGGTTCGGGCCTATCGAACCACCCTGAAACGATTTGGCAACTCAACCCCGGTGAACACGGAAAGAATGAGGGCCATCCGACGGGTATCCGGTGCATTTAAAGATCTTCCCGGCGGACAGATCCTCGGCCCCACCTATGATTACACCCACAGACTCATTGAGTTTGACACAGACAAGGATGCGGACAAACAAGCACCAAAAGAGGTCGGCGAAAAAAAACACACAAACAAGTCGCATACCAGAGAAGGGAAGGGGGCTCAAACCACGGAACCCCTGCACCGGGTTACAAAAATACTGATCCAGCAGGGATTAATGGAAAAAGGCACAGGCGATCTGATCGGAGAGCCCACCCAGGATCTGACCCGGCAGCCCTTGAAGATTCCCGCCGGAAGAAGTATCCGCCTCCAGGCCCTTGCAAGAGGGGATGAAGGTTTTTTGCTCAGCTCGGCCTATTCCCTTCAACGGGGATTTGGATTGGATCGCCACCCGTTTCTGGGAGAACTGCGGGTGGGGTTTGTGGCGGTGCTTTACACGCCGCCGGAACTGGGATTTGAGATCAAAATCGGAGAGATCAAAATCACCGAATGCTTTATGATCAACCGGTTCAATGGGGGAAAGAACAAGGCCCCTGGCTTTGAAAACGGCTATGGGCTGGTCTTTGGCCAGAATGAAAGAAAGGCCATGTCCGTGTCTCTTCTGGACCGCTCCCTGCAAAACGCCGAAAACGGCACGGAGGTGAAATACCCGGGCCAGGACCAGGAGTTTATTCTGGCCCATTCAGATAATGTGGAGGCCTCCGGATTTGTTCAGCACCTGAAACTGCCCCATTATGTTGATTTCCAATCAGAACTCCTGTCCGTGAGAAACCTTCAGACCCCTCACCCAAAAAAGCAATTAAATACCCGAAAAAACACTATAAAAACAGGAAAATAAATGCCTTCACTCTATAATTTTGCCTACCTGGATGAACAGTCCAAGCGAATGATCCGGCGGGCCATCTTAAAAGCCATGGCCATCCCCGGCTTCCAGGTGCCCTTTGGCGGGCGGGAAATGCCCCTGCCCTATGGCTGGGGAACTGGCGGCATCCAGCTTACCGCCTCCCTTCTGGGCAAACAGGACGTTCTCAAAGTCATTGACCAGGGGTCCGATGATACGGTGAATGCCGTGAGCATAAAAGATTTTTTCAAGCGAACCGCTGCTGTTGAGATCACCGAAAGCACCCCCCATGCCACCCTCATCCAGACCCGTCACAGAATCCCGGAAACCCCCTTAACAGCAGGACAGATAATGGTGTACCAGGTTCCCATCCCAGACCCCCTGCAGTTTATCGAACCCAAAAGACCTGAAGCTGCTAAAATGCATGCCTTTGAGGAATACGGGGCCATGTACGTGAAGCTGTATGAGGACATTGCCCGCCATGGCCGCATTGTCACGGCATTTGATTATCCGGTCCGGGTTCATAACCGGTATATCGCAAGCCCTTCGCCCATTCCCAAATTTGACAACCCCAAACTGCATCTATCCCCGGCCATTCATCTTTTTGGGGCGGGCAGGGAAAAAAGGATCTACGCCATTCCCCCCTATACCGATGTGGTCAGCCTTGATTTTGAAGATTATCCCTTTACGCTTGAAACCTGGGACGAATCCTGCGCCATTTGTGGATCCCCCACAAGTTTCCTGGATGAAATCATCATGGATGACCAGGGAAATAGGATGTTTGTGTGTTCGGATTCGGAATATTGCCAAAATACGTTGAAAAAGGGGGACCCATGTCAAAAATAACCCCAAAACAAAGCCCCAAAGAAACCCTGCCCCTGCTCCGGGTTCAAAATCTCTCCAAATTTTATGGACGAACCGTGGGCTGCCACGAGGTAAATTTTGAATTGGACAAGGGAGAGGTCATCGGGATTGTAGGGGAATCAGGATCGGGCAAATCCACCCTTTTAAAATGTCTTGCCGGAAAAATCCCCCCCACCAACGGATCTGTGTTTTTCAATTCCGATCAGGGGTTTCTGGATCTTTGCAAAGCGGAGGAGGCCCTGTTGCGAAAAATCATGCGATCCCAGACAGGGTTTGTGACCCAGAATTCTGTTGAGGGACTTCGAATGAATATCAGTGCCGGGGGCAATATAGCCGAGCGACTGCTGGCCAACGGCATGCGAAATTACAGCCAGATCCGACAAATTGCAAAGGACTGGCTTGAAACCGTTGAAATTGACAGCGCCAGAATGGATGATCTGCCCACAACCTTTTCCGGTGGTATGCAGCAGCGCCTTCAGATCGCGGCCAACCTGGTGACAGATCCCAAAATTATTCTCATGGACGAACCCACGTCAGGGCTGGATGTCTCGGTCCAGGCAAAACTCATTGATGTGTTGAAAAAGCTGGTGAATAGGCTGAACCTTTCCATGATCCTGGTCACCCATGATCTGGCCGTGGCAAGACTTTTGAGCCACAGGCTCTATGTGATGAAGGAGGGGAAAATTGTGGAGTCGGGCCTGAGCGACCAGATACTGGATGACCCCAGAGAGCCCTATACCCAGCTGTTGGTCTCGTCCATCTTAAAACCCTAAGCCAAAGGAAAAAAATTGGACCCCATATTAAACATTATCAATGTGTGTAAGGATTTTGTCTTCCACCACCAGCAGGGAACACAAATTATAGTGTTGGAAAATTTTTCAATGAAATTTTTCCCCGGCCAGGCCAGTGTCCTGATAGGCCCATCCGGATCCGGAAAATCTACCCTGCTACGAATGATTTATGCCACTTACAGAACCGGCAAGGGTAACATTCTTATCCGCCACCGGAAACAAAGTGTGGATATCGCCGCAGCTTGCCCTGGTTTGATCTATGAAATCCGCAGGGAAACCATCGGTTATGTCAGCCAGTTTTTAAGGGTGGTACCGCGGATATCTGCCCTGGACACGGTAATAGAGCCCTTGATCTTGAGGAACATGGACCCGGATCTCGCCCTGAAAAAAGGCAGACAGATCCTGGCCCGCCTAGGAATCCCGGAAAACCTCTGGAACCTGTCCGCCTCCACCTTTTCAGGCGGCGAGCAACAGCGCATCAACCTGGCCCGTGGATTTATTGCCCCCTATCCGATTTTGCTGTTGGACGAACCCACGGCATCCCTGGACCCCAAAAACCGGGCCATCGTCCTGGAACTCATTCAGGAAGCGGTTCAGAACGGATCTTGTGTCCTGGGGGTTTTCCACAACCGCTCCGACCAGGAAAAAATTGCAGACAGGACCATCGACCTTTCTTAAAATGGCCTGTCCCCAAAAAAAATCTCCCCAAAACCCCATCAGCCAATGGAGGCGTAACCATATGCAAACACTTATCACCGGCGGTCCCCTGTTTGACGGCACCAGACTTTACGACCAGGGATCGCTTCTCATTGAAAATGGTATCATCCAAGAGGTTTTTCAAACCGAAGTGACCATTGCCGGGGCAACCTGCATCCACACCCAGGGCGATCTGATCATGCCGGGCATTGTGGATCTGCACTCGGACAGCCTGGAAAGAAGCATTGAAAAACGAAAAGGGGTGTTTTTTGACATTGAGTTTGCCATTTTGAATCTGGACCGGCAGCTGGCCGGCTGCGGCATCACCTCCTTTTGCCATGCCGTAAGCTTTGCCGACAATGAGCTGGGCTTAAGATCCCCCACAGAAGCGGAACGCTGTGTTCGCAGCATCAAGGCCTTCCAGGCCTCGGGCCAGGCATTGATCAAACACCATACCCATCTTCGATACGAAGTGGGGTCAAAATTAAGCTTTCATCTCATCAAAGCGCTCGTGGACGAGGGGCTTGTGGACATGATCTCCATCATGGACCATACACCGGGCCAGGGCCAGTTCAAATCCATGGAAGCGTATATGCGCTTTCACAAGGCGGAATATGACCTTCCCCTGGATGAAATTGTTGCAAAAGCCACGAGAAAACAGGGAAAAAACCATCTGGCATGGGCGCTGGTGGCGGATCTTGCCCAGATCGTAACAGCAGCCGGAATTCCCATTCTCAGCCATGATGACGATACAGAAGATAAAATAAATCTGATTGAGGCCATGGGGGTTTCTGCCTGTGAATTCCCCGTGACCATGATTGCGGCCAAACGGGCAAAGCAATTGGGCTTATCGATGTTCATGGGGGCACCCAACCTGGTTCGGGACGCATCCACCAACGGCAATCTCAAAACCTCGGACCTGCTAAAAGAGGGGCTGTGCACAGGGCTTGTTTCCGACTACTACCCAGAATCCCTGGTCCAGGCATCTTTCATGGCTGCCATTTATACCGGTCTTGAAACGGCACTTTCCACGGTTACCTCGGGCCCCGGGGCTTTTTTAAACACCCCCACCCGTCCCGGATTTTTGACCCCGGCTGCCGATGCAGACATTATCATTGTGAACCAGAATCACACCTGGGCACATATTACACAAGCATTTGTGGCAGGCAGAATCATCTTTCAGGTCGAAAAGCCCCCCTATTCCTCCCACACCCCCAAACTATTAAAAGGAGCCTAAAAATGGACGCTACCCAAAAAAATGTACTGGAGATCAATCGGCTCACCAAAATTTATCCGGGAGATGTGACCGCCGTCAACAATGTCTCATTCTCGGTAAAACGAGGAGAATTGATTGCCGTCCTCGGTCCCTCCGGGGCGGGAAAGTCTACCCTGCTTCGGTGCCTGAACCGGCTGATTGCCCCCACCAACGGAGAGGTTCTGGTGAACGGCCGGGATATCACCCAATGCCGGGGCAGATCATTGCAGCAGCTTCGAAGTGATGTGGGAATGGTTTTTCAACAGTTTAACCTCATCCCCCGGCTCACCGTGTTTGAAAATGTTCTGGCCGGAAGACTTGGGCATACGGGCAATCTGTTCTGGTCCACGGCCTCAGTTTTCAGAATCTTCAGCGAAAAGAACAAACAAGCAGCCTTTGATGCCCTGAAAAAAGTGGGCATTGAACACCTGGCCCCCAAGCGGGCGGACAGTCTTTCCGGCGGCCAGCAGCAACGGGTGGCCATTGCCAGAACCCTGGCCCAGGAGCCGGCCGTTATCCTGGCGGACGAGCCCGTGGCAAGCCTGGACCCCGCCAGTTCCCAAAGGGTATTGGGTATCTTAAAGGTGATTTGTGATTCAAAGGATATCCCGGTCATTGTCAACCTTCACCAGGTGGACCTGGCCCAGCAGTATGCCACCCGAATTATCGGTATCCAGGACGGAGCGCTTGTCTTTGACGGAAAGGCCTCAGATTTTACCCTGGACATCGCCAAACGGATATATGGGGCCCAGTTTGAAACCTGCCTGTGTACCCCAGAAACAAACCAATCTGCTGCAAACCAATTTGCAGCAGCGTAAGTCGCGACAGCATAAATTGCAGCATAACAAGACCGTATGAAAAACAAACAATTAAAACCAGCAGTTTAACTATTATTCTTTAATGGAGAACCATCAAAATGAAACACTCTTGGAAAATTTTTATGACCCTTTTTTGTTTGACCATGGTAATGGCAAACACCTCTTTTGCAATGGAAAAATGGCCGGATAAAATTAGGCTCGGCCTCATCCCCCCAGAAGGGGGGGCCGATATCCAGGTCCGGTTTAAACCGCTGATCGACCATCTTGAACGAGAGTTGGGAATCAAAGTTGAAACCTTCTCCGCTTCCGATTACGCAGGTATCATAACCGCCATGGGCCACAAGCACATTGAATTTGCCTACTTTGGACCCAAAAGTTACGTGGAAGCCTCTGCCCGGTCCGGTGCCCAGGCCCTTGCCCTTGAATTGAACAGCAGTGGTGAAAAAGGATACTACGGAATTATCGTCACCAAGAAGAGCTCCAATATCACCACGTTGGACCAGGCCACGGACAAGACCCATAGTTTTGCCTTCACCGATCCCAACTCCACCTCGGGCTGCCTGGTTCCCAGCGTTCTTTTCTACAGAGACCTTGAAACCCCTCCTGAAAAACTCTTCAAGGAAGTATCCTTTTCCGGTTCCCACGGTGCCAGCATCCTGGCCATAAAAAACGACAAAATTGATGTGGCCGCCACCAATAATATCGATTTTAACCGAATGATTGAAAAAGGGGCCATCTCCAGCGATGATTTCAATATCATCTGGAAATCGGAACTGATCCCGGGAGCGCCCATGTGCGGAAGACGAGACCTTCCTGCCAGCCTGAAAGCGGCCTTTACCGGGGCGCTTATGTCCTTTAACTTTGATAAACGAGGGTTGGCAAAGCTGCAGAACGGCGGATATGCACCGGTGGATGATTCCACCTATGACGTGGTGCGGTATATGAAACAACTCAAAGCAAAACTACAGGCAAAGAAAGGAAACTAAACAATGAACAAGGGATATCGATATTCGGCCGCTGGTGCGGGTTTTATGCTCATTGCAGGTTTCATCCTTCCGTGGCTGGGCAAGAATCCCTTTCATTTTTCCGGCGTTTCCTTTGCCATGCTGGGATATGGGTTTTTGGCAATCTTGCCTTTGTCCGGCGTTGCGGTCATGTATTTTGCCCTGGCAAAAGACCGGCAGCAACCCGGATACCTCCTCTACCCCTGCATGGCAGCCCTGCTGACCTTTGTACTGATGAGTTCATTGGTTGTGTTTTCAGACGCGGGTGCTCTGGCCCTCAACTGGCCGGCAGAGGCAATGGACACCCTCAGACTCAAACAGGGGGAAAACCTGATCCTGCTCAACCCCATCCAGGATTTGGGGATGGGCGCACTCCTGAACATCCTGGGAATAGGTCTGCTTTTCCTGCTACCCCTCATGAACCAAGGTGTTTTCCAGGCGACACGGAATAAAAATCAGGACTCCTATAAACACGTCATACAAGAACCAAAAATCCAGGTGGCCTATAAACGGTTTGGACAGACGCTGGCCCTGATGGTTGTTTTGGCCATCACCTATGCCTGGTGCGGGATCAGCCCGGCCAAGCTATGGGAAAATAGGGGAAATGCCCGGGAATATCTTTTTGGGAGGCAGTTGTCCGAAAGCGATATGGCCTATGTCAATGGCCAGAAAGCCAGAGCCGCCCAGATAGAAGCCGCAGGCAGAGCAGAAGAGGTGATGTCCAACAAATACCGGGGAGTTGCCTATTCAAAACAGCCCAAACCCCAGGAGAAAGCCCAGGAAAGAGCTAAACTCACCCAGGCGTTTTTGTCGAAAATGAGCCCGGAAGAACGCATCTCCCTTGGAAACGCTTCGGAAAAAAATGCCCTCAAGGAGAAAAAAGGGGGGTATTTCCCGCCGGAAACCTCCCCCATAAAGATAAAAGGTTATCTGGTGGCCCTCGTGGAAACCATTGCCATTGCCATATGGGGAACACTGCTGGCATTGGTCTGTGCCATACCAGTCTCATTTTTTGCCGCCAAAAACACCCTGGCCCTGATCATCTCCTCGGACGACCTGCGATCCAGATCTCTGAGAACCAGTATCACCTTTGGGGTTCGCAGGTTTTTGGATTCCTGCAGGGGATTCAACGAATTTGTCATGGCCCTGATCTTTGTGGCGGTCATCGGCCTTGGCCCCTATGCCGGGATACTGGCCCTCTGGATCCATACCTTCGGCGTCTTAGGCAAAGTATTTTCCGAACAGATTGAAGCCATCGAATCAGGCCAGGTGGAAGCCCTTACCAGCACCGGTGCCAACCCTATCCAGACCATTGTCTTTTCAGTGATGCCCCAGGTACTGCCCGGCCTTGTCTCCTATACCCTGCTGCGGTTTGAATCCAATGTCCGAAGTGCGGCCATCCTCGGATTTGTGGGGGCAGGAGGAATAGGCTTTCTCATCTTTGACAAACTCAACGGCTATCTGTTCCGGGAGGTCTGCACCATGATGATCATTATTATCATGACCGTGGGCATCATCGACCATTTCTGCGGTAAAATCAGAATGAAATTTATTTAACCGTTTTACTTAAAAGACGTATTTAACAGGAAAACTTTGTATGAATATCATCGGCAGTAAAATTGACGAAGTCCGGATTGACGGATCTCTGGAACGCTTCACAAGGGACCTTGAACAACTCAGCGCCATGGGGATTGGGGCGGTTGAGCTGCCGGCCCATGGGCTGGACCTAGTGATAAACGGAAGGCTCAACCTCAAACGGCAGGCGGCGGTCCTGGAGATTTTAAAGAATTTTAACTTTGCCTATTCCATCCATTCCCCCAATCCCATCAACCTCATGGACAAAAATGAAACCCTCCATGCCGATGTGCTGCTCGCCACCCTTGAGTTTGCCAGACAGATCAAGGCTGTGGCTGTTGTCTACCATGCAGGCCGGTTCATCCCGGAGGAAGAGTTCAACATTTTCCCGGTCAGGGGTCTCGCCCAAAGAGAACGACAGGAACTTCTGGAACGAGAAGCCCTCGTGTTACAGTCCATTTCCGCCCAATATCCCGATGTGAATATTGCCATTGAAAATGCCAGGCCCTATTTAAGCCAAAGCCCATACTGCTATGGAGAATTCATTGACCAACTCAAAAATCAGGTGGAGGCCGTTAACAAAAAAAACGTAAAAATCAACCTGGATTTCGGCCATCTGTTCATGACCGGCAGCTTCCACGGCTATGATCTTATAGAAGCTGTGGAAAGCATCCGCCACCTGGTAATCCACACCCACATCCATGACAATTTCGGTGGCAGCGTCCACCACTGGGAAAAACAGCAGACCCACCAACTTCCCTTTGGCAAAGGAGATTCCCACATGCCCGTGGGCTGGGGCATCATCCCCATCAAATCCATCTTGGATATTTTGCTGCCCGACTATAAAGGGCTGCTCATGATGGAACTTCGCAACCGGTATTTTGACGCCATCCCAGAATCAAAACAAAACCTGACAGAGCTTTTAGTCCCTAGGTGAATACCCTGATTTTCAGCGGATACACGATATGGACATCCGGCAGCGAAACAACAGGCTTATATCCCTGAATTGTTTTACGACTATTCAGATGCCCAGATTCCGGTTGTTGATTATTGGAATTGATTTTTTTTCAAATTGTGTTGCGGAATCATTGGTGAGCTATACTTAAAATTAGCCCTAAAGATAGCTATCCAGCCCTTTTTTCAGTGAGATCAGGTCCATTTTTTTTATGATTGATGCCACGAGTTGGGTTAATCTACTCACCCAGTCCAATAAATTACATTTATGTATGTCTATAATTACCTTTTTGTCTTTATTGGGGCTATTTTTGATTTGTTAATGTGCGGGCAAAATTTTTTATATAGTTCTAAGTGATCGGATTTAAATTGTAAATTCTTTATAGCTCGTAAATTCCACAGTTTTATTCAGGATATGGCCCGATGTATGCAAAGTAGAGTCACCTGTTGTGTGCAGGTAAATGTGAAGATACACCTCAATTTGCTGTGTTGTTTAACCTTAGTCCAAGGAGTAAAAAATGAAAAATTTGTTTAAAGTGTTTCTGGTTTTAGTAATTGCGTGTTGTACCTACGGCATTTCATTTGCCGATGGGATAAAAAAAATCCGTATTGGTACGGAAGGGGCTTACCCTCCTTTCAATCTTGTTGATAAGGATGGCAAACTCCAGGGGTTTGATGTGGATATTGCAAAAAAATTGTGTGAAGCGGCTGGTGTGGAATATGAATTTGTGGTTCAGGATTGGGACGGTCTTATTCCCGGGCTGAAAGCAAAAAAATACGATGCCATTATTGCATCCATGGCCATTACCGAAGAACGGAAAAAACGGGTCGATTTTACGGATAAATATTATATGACCCCCGCCAGATTTGTTACAAAGAAAGGAAACGCCTTCGAATTTACAAAACAAGGTCTTAAGGGTAAAACCATTGGTGTGCAGCGGGGTACCACCCATGAAAATTTTATTCGTGATAACTTTGGTGATGTGGTTCGGATTAATTCATACGCCACCCAGGATGAGGCCAATATGGATCTTGTCTCCGGACGGGTGGATCTTGTCATTGCCGATTCAGTTGTTTTGCTTGAAGGGTTTGTCAATACAGACGCAGGTAAAGATTTCGAATTTCAAGGCCCTGGCTATACCGATGAGAAATGGTATGGCAGCGGTATCGGAATCGCTGTAAGAAAGGGCGATACAGAGCTGGTCAGCCTTTTAAACAAAGCGATTAAAAAGATCAGAACCGATGGCAGCTATCAGAAAATCAATGGGGAATATTTTGATTTTGACGTCTATGGTAATTAATTGAGATCTTGTTTGCCGGGGTCTTTATTTAAATTTAGATAAATATTTTTTTATCTAACGGCCCTAGCAAACGATAGGTTGTTTTTGAAACAAAAGTAGAAATTATGTCATTAAAAATTATGCAAACAGGAAACCCCTTTGGTTGTCACCGTGTTCTAAACCCCCTGGGGGTTTTGCCACAGCCCGCTGAGAAAATAGACAACGATTTAGAAAGGGTCTGGGACAATGAAATACTCATTGATGTACAGTTTTTGAATATAGACTCAGCAAGCTTTACCCAGATGAAAGCCACGGTGGGATGTGATGAAGAAAAAATTAAAGATAAAATTCTGGAAATAGTCGATCAACGCGGCAAAATGCACAACCCGGTTACCGGTTCCGGCGGTATGTTAATCGGTACCGTGGAATATGTGGGAGACAAACTCACCGATAAATGCCCGCTTAAGAAGGGTGACAAAATTGTCAGTTTGGTTTCCCTGTCCCTTACGCCGCTTAGAATTGATGAGATTATAAAGGTGAAAAACAAGACAGACCAGGTTCAGATACGAGGCAAGGCAGTCCTTTTTGAAAATTCTCTTTATGCAAAACTTCCCGATAATTTACCTGAAACCCTGTCCCTTGCCGTATTGGATGTCTGCGGTGCCCCGGCACAGACAGCAAAGCTTGTCAAGCAGGGAGATACCACGGTTATTATCGGTGCCGGCGGAAAGTCCGGTATTTTATGTGCCTGGGAGGCCAGGCGTCGCGCAGGTGTCACGGGTCGGGTGATCGGTATTGAATTTTCCGACACAGGGATTGATGCCCTTGAATCACTTAATCTCTGCGATGAGGTGATCAAGCTGGATGCCACAGATGCCCTGACCTGTTTTGATACAATTTCTCAAATCACCAAAGGGATGCTGGCCCATGTGGTGATCAATTGTGTCAATATTCCCAATACCGAGTTGGCTTCTATTATGATGTGCCAGGATGGGGGCAAAGTTTACTTTTTCAGCATGGCAACTTCCTTTACAAAAGCGGCATTGGGTGCAGAAGGCATTGGAAAAGATGTGGAGATGATCATCGGAAACGGATACACCAAGGGGCATGCCGAGATCGCATTGAATATCATGCACGAGTCCCAAACAATCCGAAAAATGTACGAGAAACTTTATTGTTGAAACCCGAAATTTTAGCTCAGGCCCAGGGTATTGAATCAACACGCAAATAAATCATCAAAAGGCAGGCGTTTCCCATGGAATTAAATACAACAACTCAATTGGAACAAGGTGTTGCCCCAAAAAGAGACCTGGCAATTTCTGTTGAAGATCTTTATATGAGTTTTGGCAGTAACACGGTTTTAAAGGGGATTTCATTTTCCGCCCGCAAAGGGGATGTGATTTCCATTATAGGACCGAGCGGCTCCGGAAAGAGTACCTTTCTGCGGTGCACCAACCTTCTGGAAATCCCGGATTCAGGCAATCTTGTCATTAATCAAGAAAAGATCGATTTTGGAAAAAAATCAGAGAAACCGCGCAAAAAGAAACGTTTACCCGTCTCCCAAAAAAAGGTTGACCGTATACGAACCCAGTTGGGGATGGTTTTTCAGCATTTTAATCTCTGGAGTCATATGACGGTTCTCGAAAACATTATGGAAGCCCCTGTCCATGTGCTGAAACGAAACAAAGATGAGGTACGCGATATGGCAATGGATATCTTGGACAAGGTGGGGATTGCCGACCGTGCAAACTATTATCCCTGCAACCTTTCCGGAGGCCAGCAGCAGCGGGCAGCCATTGCCCGGGCCCTTGCCATGGAGCCCGATGTAATGCTCTTTGACGAACCGACGTCGGCACTGGATCCTGAGCTTGTGGGAGAAGTGCTTCAGGTGATCCGAAAGCTTGCAGATGAGGGACGAACCATGATTATGACCACACATGAGATGGATTTTGCCAAACAGGTCTCCTCCCAGGTACTTTTTTTCGATAATGGAATTATCGAGGAACAAGGCAAACCCGATAAAATTTTTGTTACCCCTGAATCAAAACGCTGCCGTGAGTTTCTTTCGCATTTTATGGGATAATCCTTAAAACACTTAGGCAAAAGGAGAGGATATGCTGAATATTGACGGTTATGGTGGTTTGCTTCTGGAAGGGGCAAAACTTACGATTTACATCAGTTTGTGCGCCATGGTGGTTGCCATGGGCTTCGGCCTTTTAGGTGCCTGGGGCAAATTGTCTGGAAACAAAGTTGCGGCGTTGATTGCCGAAATTTATACACTTATTATCAGAGGGATACCCGAACTGGTACTTATTTTGCTGGTGTATTACGGGGTGCCGACCCTGATACAGGATGTGGCGGGGTTGCTGCATAAAGAGGTTTACATCGATTTAAACCCCTTTGTAGCAGGCGTTGTCACCATTGGTTTTATTTACGGTGCCTTTTCCACGGAGATCTTCAGGGGGGCTTACCTGGCCGTTGAAAAAGGGCAGATTGAAGCGGCCCATGCCTGCGGCATGGGCCGAATGCTTACTTTCAGGAGAATTATTCTTCCCCAGATGTGGCGGTTTGCCATACCCGGACTTGGCAATGTCTGGATGATCCTGATCAAGGCAACGGCTTTGGTTTCGGTGATACAATTACCAGAACTCATGCGCAATGCAGATATTGCGTCCCGGGCCACAAAGCAGCCGTTTACCTGTTATTTTGCCGCATCCCTGGTGTACCTTATGATCTCCTGTTTTTCCTATTTATTTCAATCTCGTGCCGAAGCATGGGCAAACCGAGGGATAAGGAGCGTATAATGGATCTGGAAATAATTGTGGATAATATGGCGCGGCTTCTCAACGGCGCTTTTCTTACGGTGGAGCTTACCAGTATCAGCCTGGCTTTGGGGCTGGTTCTTGCAATCTTAATTGCAGTGGCCAGGGTGTCAAAGAACGGCTGGATCAGGATTCCTGCGTCCTGCTTTAATTTTTATTTTCGCGGTACCCCTCTGCTGGTCCAAATCTTTCTCATCTATTACGGCAGCGGCCAGTTCCAGGAGTTTTTTACAAAAACAGGGTTGTGGTATTTTTTCAAGGAAGCCTATTTTTGTGCCGTTCTTGCTTTGATGCTCAATACGGCGGCCTATACCGCAGAAATTCTCCGTGGCGGAATCCAGGCCGTTCCCGCCGGTGAAATAGAGGCTGCCCAATCCCTTGGATACTCCGGTGTGCGGCTGTTTAAAAGGATTATACTGCCCAAGGCGTTCAGAATTGCATGGCCCGCCTATACCAATGAGGTTGTATTTTTATTCCAGGCCTCTTCATTGGTGTCCATTATTACAATCATGGATCTTACAGGGGTGGCACGGTCGATCTCCGCAAGAAGTTTTGCTTTTTACGAGTTGTTTTTAGCTGTGGCCGTAATCTACCTGATCATTGTTTATGGGGTGCTTTTTATTTTTAAGCGGGTTGAAAAAAATATCAATAATTACCTGTATCAATAATTACCTATTATCAATAGGGAACTGCCGTTGATTATAATCGGTCAAAGGAGTCATTTTGCCATGGGATGGGAGCCCGATAGTACAAGAAAAACCAGTATATTAAGAGAAGCTGCCTGTCTGTTCAGGGAGAAGGGGTATAACGGATCAACCCTCAGGCAGCTTGCAACGCGGGTGGGTATAAAGGGAGGAAGCATTTATCATCATTTTGCATCCAAGCAGGAAATTCTCTTTATGATCATGAAGTACACCATGGGCAATCTGATCCAAAGGGTAAGACAGGAGATTGAAAATGAACAGGGGGTCCTTGATAAACTGCGCAGCGCCATGCGCTGTCACATTGAATATCACACCATTGATGCGGATGAGACCTATGTTACCGACGCTGAACTTCGGAGTCTGTCTGCTGATAATTATAAAATCATAGTGGGTATGAGAAATAATTATGAAGCGGTTTACAGGGATATTCTGCGAGAAGGACGGGCTACCGGGGTCATGGAGATTACAAATCTATCCATCACCTCCCGTGCGCTGCTGCAGATGTGTACCGGGATCTCTCTTTGGTACAGACCTGACGGGCCTTTGACCATCAATGAAATTGAAGATACCTATATGGATCTGTTTTGCCGGGGGGTATTGGCAGATCGCCTCGGCTGATATTAAATTATGGAAACATATTGTTTCATTGGATCAGATAAAAATTCGGGCAAAACAACGGCATTTAACTTCATCTACGGTAAAATCTGCAAACAGATGAAGAACAGCGCCGTGTGCATCACCTCCATCGGTATAAACGGTGAAAATATAGATCAGTATGAGGGAAGTGTTAAGCCGCGGATTCTCATACGCAAGAAAAGCTTTTTTATAACCTTAGACACCCATTTAAAAGGTCATACCGGCAAGTATGAGATGATCGAGGTGTTCAAGATCCCTGATTTTACACAGACCTATATTCTGGGGCGTTGCCGGGTTGCTTTTGAAACCCTTCTTGAAGGTCCCAACACCGGCCCTGAGCTCATTCGATTAAAGTGTCGTGTGGCTTCCATTCTTTCCGGGGAAAGCTATCTGTTGATCGACGGATCCATTGACCGGCAGTTTATTGCCAATCCAATCATCAGTGACCGGGTGTACGTTTCTGTCCTTTTTTCAAAAAGCCGGCCCCTAAAAAAAACAACCGCCTTCCTTGATGCCATCACCCTTGCCGGATGCAATCATGAAATTGCCCAGGTGATTGGCAATGAAAAGCGTGATAAAACCAAAACACTGCTTTTGGACGAGGCCGATCGGATAATTTACCACGGGGAGCAGGCCCCTTTTTGCGATAAAAATCTTTGCCTCCATTGTATGGAAAGGACCGGGGTGAAAACCACGCTTTACCTTAACGGCGCGCTGACAAAATCCCTTTATGGTTTTTTAGCGCCCTTGGGGAATCTGACACTGGTGCTTGATAATTTTACCTATTATCAGGGCGCCTGTGTTCTGCCCGGCAAAGCAATCACTTTCAGGCCTTTGATCCAAGTGCTCGCCCCTGTCAAGGTGGGCAAGATTTTTGTAAAGCAGGAGATGGATTACAGCGGCCAGCTGCTTGCCCAAGATTTACCGGCAGTCAATCTTTTTAGAGGGGACCCCCATGAAATTGGAATTTGAGCAAGATTTTGTTACCAATGCCCTGAACAGGGAACTTGATTTCAGGCTTTTTCTTGATCTTTTTGACCTGAATATCCCGCTGATTCCATCCAAAATACTAAGGCCCATGGACAAACAAAGCGGCATTGCCCATTTTACTGCCCTTTCTGAGGTGGCAAGCTTTTTTACCGGCCAACAGATTAAAGTGCTTACAGAAGAAAGCGGTGAACTGCCCAATCTGGACGAGCTGATGCCGTTTTTTCAATCGGGGACACTGGAGCAATACCACCTATTTGAACTGGGGCGTTTTTTAATGGTAAACAAAAGGCTGGTACATCAGGAGAAAAAATTTGCCCTGGCTTCCGGGTTGGACGGGTATTTAAATGAGATGTATACCCTTTTATCCGAATATACACGAGACAATTTCTCCTCGTTTCTGGCCGGTGATGACCAAGCCCCTATACAACAGGCAATGGATGAAGTAAATGCGGGTTTGAAAAAAAAGCTGCTGGAATATGAAGACAAAATTTTTAAGGCCACCGGGCTTAAAATGATCTACCCCTATCCCAAGGAGGTTCACATCTCCCCTGGGAGGGCAGAAAAGATACGAAAAACTGAGCTTTTATCGGTTGTCAATCAAGATGATATCTTTCATATTGACTATCAGCCGGGACAAACCATACGGGACCTTGTGAAAAAACAAGACCAGCTTGTGGCCCAATTGTCCTGCCTGATGGAAAAAAAATTGGGAGAGCTGAATCTTCGCTTGCTGCCATTTTACCAAGGGTTTAAAAAATATTATGATCTGCGCAAAAAGCGCACATGGCGTTATGCAATTCTTTTTGTGAAAAATAGCTGGGGGTTTGCCCTTCCAAGTTTTACGGCCAATAGATGCACCATTAAAAAAGGGTATGTGTTTGGGCTCAAACAACGGAAAAAAGAAAAGTGTATCCCCTTGGACATCACCCTGGATCAAGGGGCCAATGTTCTTTACGGGGCGAATATGAGCGGCAAGACCACGGTATTGAAGACCGTTTATTTTCTTCTCACCTTGGTGCGGGCAGGGCTTCCAATTCCCGCCCAGGCCCTTGAGATTGACTACCCCGAAGATCTGTCCATATTGCTCAAGTCCTCGGGTGACCTTCATTCAGATATATCCAGCTTTGGTGAGGAAATTTGTTTTCTGACCAGCAGCCGGTCGAAAAAGGGGTATTTGCTGTGTGATGAGCTGTTCTTGTCAACGGACCCGGTAAACGGCGCCCGGTTATCGCGTATTTTTATTCAGGAATTTGCCCATAGCGATATGTTTTTTTTCTGCTCCACCCATTATCCCCAGGTGCTGGATATTCCGGGGATCGGCCTGTTAAGAATGCAAGATCCCAATCTTGCCTGCCTGGCAAAGCAGAAGATAGACCTGGATCATCTTCAAAAGATAATGCCTTACAGGGTTGAACAAATTTGTGGGGATGTGGGAGAATCAGCCGTCAGTCAGGACCTGACCCCCCTTCACATCGCTTTGCTCTTTGACCTTCCCCATGGAATTAAGGAGAAGATCAGGCAAAAAATTGATGAATTCACAGGTGATGGTTTTGAAAATAAACAATTGCATCTCCGGGAAAAACCGAAAAAAAATTAAGAACGATTCAAATAACTTAGCAAAAAGGGTATTCATATGGCTCACATTCAGTTAGACAGCGATCAGATCAAGCGGCTTAAAGGCCTTGCAAAAGAGATCGCCGACCAGGTCCAGACGATGATAGATAACTACTCTACGGTTTCCGTTGAAAGGGCTGTTTTACGGCTTTACGGGGTTGACGGCGTTGATGAGGATGGGACGCCTTTGCCCAACATATTGGTGGATATTCTTAAGGAAAAAGATCTGCTCAAATCAGGGGCTTCCATTCAATTTGCCGCGGCAATGCTTGAATCCGGCAGGGATGTGCAAACCACGGCTGACCTGATTGAACAGGGGAAAATCGATTTTGGAACTATCAACCGGTTCTCCCATGGGCAGGTGAAGGCAAAGGAAAAAGAACTGGTCCAGACAGCCATGGCGGTTTTAGACGGCACACGTGTGGCCAAACGGGCAAAACAAAAAAAATACCCTTTGGGGGAACAGCCCTGGAAGTATATGATTGTCGCCACCGGCAATATCTATGAGGATCGGCTGCAGGCCCAGGCGGCCGCTAAATCTGGAGCGGATATCATCGCTGTGATCAGAAGCACGGCCCAGTCGCTGCTGGACTATATTCCCCATGGCCCCACCACCGAAGGGTTTGGCGGGACATTTGCCACCCGGGAAAACTTCAGGATCATGCGCAACTCTTTGGACCAAACAGGTGAGGATACAGGCCGTTATATTCGTCTGGTCAACTACGCTTCCGGGCTGTGCATGGCTGAAATAGCGGCCTGTGCCGCCCAGGAAAATCTGGATATGCTGCTCAATGATTCCATGTACGGCATTCTTTTCCGTGATATAAACATGAAACGAACCTTTGTTGACCAGCATTTTTCACGATTGATCTGCTCACGGGCCAACATTATCATCAATACCGGCGAGGACAATTACCTTACCACCGCTGATGCCGTTGAGAACGCCTTTACCGTAACCGCTTCCCAGCTTATCAATGAAGCCATGGGGAAAAATTCTCTTTTGACAAACGATCTTCTCGGGATAGGACATGCATTTGAGATAAACCCTTCCATTGAAAACGGTTTTCTGTATGAGATCGCCCATGCACAGCTTGCACGTCAGCTCTTTCCCGATGCCCCTCTTAAATACATGCCCCCCACAAAATATAAAAGTACGGATATTTTCTTTTCCCATGCCATGGATACCATGTTCAATCTGGCGTCTGTTGCAACCGGCCAGGGAATTCATCTGGCAGGAATTTTAACCGAGGCCATCCATACCCCTTTGATGCAGGATCGTTTTCAGGCCATCTCTTCGATAAACTATGTGTTTAATTCAGCAAAAAATTTTGGTGATGAGATTGAATTCAAAAAAGACGGTATCATTTCAAAACGGGCAAGCCTGGTGATGGATCAGGTGGAAAAATTTCTTTTGGATATTCGAGATAAAGGGCTTACCAGCGCCATTGCCCAGGGCCAGTTTGCCGATATTAAACGTGCCGAGGACGGCGGCAAGGGCCTGGACGGTGTTTTTAAAAAGGGCCCATCCTATTCAAACCCGATTTTAGAACTAATTGAACAACAAGGAGTGATCAATGACGGATGATATAATCAAGCCCTATGGGGATACGCTTAATGACGGTATGGTTCAATTGGCATTTACCCTGCCGGTTCCCAACGGGCCCCGGGCAAAAAAAGCCGCACAGATGTATGTGGCCAAACTGAATTTTACAAATATTTTAGTCTCCCATGCAAGGGAGATCGCAGAAAATTTCACCTATTTTGTTGTGTACGGGAAAGCAATTCCTGAACTTGATTTTTCTACGGTGCACGCCAGCGAAGCCAGTGTTGAACGCTTGGATTTTTATCAGATCAATGAACTGATAAAATCAAAACTCAACAGAGCTGTGAGGGTTGTTGGCGCCTCCATCGGCAGTGATGCGCATTCTGTGGGAATTGATGCCATCATGAATATGAAAGGCTACGACCAGGACTATGGCCTGGAGCGGTATCCGCAGCTAAACGCCTTTAATATGGGGGCCCAGGTTCCCTGTGAGGAACTTTTTAAAAAAGCCGTTGCCGAAAAAGCGGATGTCATTCTTGTATCACAAACCGTGACACAAAAAGAAACCCATATTACAAATTTCACCGAGATGATTGAATTGCTTGAAGCAGAAAAGGTAAGAGACCGGTTTATCCTGATTGCGGGCGGGCCGAGAATTACCAATGATCTGGCCGTGGAACTTGGCTATGACGCCGGGTTTGGTCCCGGCACAAGGCCCTCCCATGTGGCCTCTTTTATTGCCACAGCCATGGTGAAGGCCAGGGGCAGAATATAATTTTATGAACATAACTTTTCAGGAGATAAAAATGAAATATCCGGCAGAATCTTTAATACGATTACGTATGAGTGCCCATGATGCCCATTATGCAGGGGAGCTTGTGGACGGGGCGAAAATGATGAACCTTTTTGGAGATGTGGCAACGGAACTTCTGATTCAATATGACGGAGATGAAGGCCTTTTCCGTGCATACAGTTCCGTGGAGTTTTTCGCTCCGGTGCGTGTGGGGGATTATATTGAAGCCCGGGGCCGTATTATCAAGACAGGAAACAGCTCCAGACAGATGGCGTTTGAGGCCTGGAAGGTGATCTCTTCCTGCCCTGAAAATGGCCAAAGCGCGGCACAATGCCTTAAAGAACCCGTGCTGGTATGCAAGGCTATCGGCACCTGTGTTACACCCAAAGCGTGTCAGAGGTTCAGCCATGACCGATAACCCGCTTGTTATCTCTGCCGCCATTGTGGGAGCGGAACTGGACAAAAGCACCTATCCTTGGCTTCCCCTGACACCCGATGAGATCGCAGATGCTGCCAAGGAGGCGGTCAACGCCGGGGCCAGCATCATCCATCTCCATGTGCGGGATGAAGAGGGCAGGCCCTCCCAGCGGGTGGATCTTTTCCAGACGGTCACCGAAAAAATTTATAATCGGTGTGATTGTATTGTCCAATATTCAACCGGGGGTGCCGTGGGAACTAACCTTGAAGATCGCTTCGCACCCCTTTGTCTGAAACCGGAAATGGCAACCCTGTCCATGGGAACCATGAATTTTGGTTCAGAAATTTATGAGAACAGTCTGCACACCATCAGCAAAATCTGCGCCGAGATTGTCAAACACGGGATTATGCCCGAACTGGAAGTATTTGATTACGGGATGATGGATACGGTGGCCCGTTTTATAAAGCTTGGAAAAATCGGGGAGAAATTTCATCTGGGCTTTGTTCTCGGTGTTCCCGGCGGCATGGCTGCCACCATTAAAAACCTGATTCTTTTAACCGATCTTCTTGAAAAGGATCAAAGCTGGTCTGTCGCCGCCATGGGACGAGCTCAACTGCCCATGACCACCCATGCCATTGCCATGGACGGCCATGTCCGTGTGGGTATTGAAGACAATATCTATTACCGGAAAGGAGAGATGACAGCCTCCAGCGCACAATTGGTTGAACGGGTGGTGCGAATTGCCCGGGAGTTGGATCGACCGGTGGCAGATGTTGAAACGGCCAGAAAGATTCTTTCCATAAAAAGGGCTTGATCATACGATCGGCCAAGAAAAAAGAAAATATCATTAAGGCGCAAGATCAAAAAAACCATCCGCTGCTATAAAATTGTAAACACCCGAGTTTGAAATATGAACAAGTGACCAATTTCTGCTACGGATGCCTTTACATAAAGGATAGGTTTATTCAAGAAGTATTTACTATTAAGCCAAGTCCTGTCCAGGAAGTCTTTTTTAGGGGAATTCTCTTTGCAGAAATGAAACGGGCGCAAATACTCGACAACAAATGGATTCTATTGATATCGACCCTTTCTTTTTGCTTTCTTCATCTCATATACAGACACCCGCCACTGCTCCTTATTGCATTGATAAGCGGATTGACCTGGGGAATTATATTCACAAAATGGCCCAATATCTGGGGGATTGCAATCTCCCACTCCCTGCTCGGGGCTCTGGCAATATTTCTTGACGTGATTTGAACCTAGGGCCGCAAATCTTATAACTTGAATGAAATAGCTTGCCTTTTTGCCCATCTGCCGAAGATTGGATATCTGTTAAAACCAGACAGATCGGGTGTGAAGCCAAGCCTTTTTCTGCCCGATCCTAATGGATTCCTAACAAAAATTGTTTATCTTTAAATAGCAATTGAATTTTATCAGGAGGTATTATGAATAAAACAATCGGTTTTTTAAGCATATGTCTGGTGGCGTCTTTGTTTTTTTTGTTTTCCTCTTGCGCTGAGAAAGATGAAAAAACAATCCACATCAGTGGTTCAACCACCATTGAGCCGTTTATGAAAAAAGTGGCAGCTCGGTATAAGCGACCAAACGACACAAAGATCACCATCACAGCTCCCGGTTCCATTGGCGGGATAAATTCTCTTCTTGACGGCTCGTGTGATATTGTCATGTCCTCATCGGACCTGCTACCACATCATCAACTTTCTGCAAAAAACAAGGGAATCAAAATTAAATCCTTCCTGCTGGGGGTTGATCTTATCGTCCCCATTGTAAATCCGGGAAACAAGGTATCCAACATTTCCTTTGATCAATTAAAAGCGATTTATGGGGGGAAGATCCGAAACTGGTCAGAACTGGGGGGAAAGGATGCATTGATAGAGGCGATTCATCGAAACAACGACTCTGGGACAGCTGCCGTCTGGCACCGCATCTTTGCCCCTGAAACTCATGTGACAGGGAAAACACTGGTTTCCAACAGTTCTGTTCTGGCATACATCGCGGCAGATGAAAATGCCATCGGGTATATCAGTCACTCTTTTATAAATTCGGAGATCAAACCGCTTCGGGTGGATGGCGTTGGCATTGGAAACAAGGAACTTTGGCATAAAAGTCATCCCATAAAGAGACCTCTTTTTCTATATGTGGATGAAAATAAATTTACAGGGAGCGTTAAGACATTCATCATTTTCACCCTCATGGACAAAGAGGTCAAAAAAATATTCCAGGAGAGTGGATTCTTTTCTTCAGCCATTTTTTTTGGATGGCAATAATTTCATCCGGGCTTATCTGATCGATTCCCTTGTTCACGGCAGCATCAAATAGTAAAGTATTCATAGGTATGATGGTCTTTTTAAATATAACAGCTGCCAACTGAAACTTTTTTAGTATCACTCAAAAAATGGACAAACACAATATGGAACCATCTTTTTTTGAAATGATAATTTTCACCCATATCATTGACAAAAGGCCAGTGCCTGTCCTATTTTCACTCTCAACCCTTGGAATCTACTGAGATTGGGAAATTGAATTTATGAAGATAAAGTACTGGTGGCTGGCCATCCGCCCCAAAACCCTTCCGGCAGCGGTCTGCCCCGTCCTGGTGGGTGCAGCCTGTGCAGCATCTGACCTCACCTTTTCATTTTTAATTTTTGCGGCTGCATTGGCAGGCGCTGTGCTGATACAGATTTCAGTGAACCTGGCCAATGATTATTTTGATTTTAAACACCATATCGATACCCCGGACAGAAAAGGGCCTGTCCGGGTGACCCAGAGCGGTTTGATCAAACCGGAAACGGTGAGAAATGCCTTTATACTGACCCAGGTTTTAGCATTGCTGATAGGCTTCTTTCTCATCTTTGAGGGAGGGCTGGTGATTCTTTTCATCGTCATTGCCTCCCTGGTCTGTGTGGTCTGCTACAGTGGAGGGCCTTACCCCATCGCATCCAACGGCCTTGGAGAGCTTTTTGTCTTTATTTTTTTCGGCCCTGTGGCTGTCTGCGGCACCTATTATCTCATGGCCGACAGCATCTCCTTTTCAAGCATTGCAGCTTCCCTGCCGGTGGGATGTCTGATCACGGCCATCATTGTGGTGAACAATTTAAGGGACATTGACACCGATGCCAACGCCGGCAAACGGACCCTTGCCGTCATCCTGGGACATTCCAATACCAAAACCGGGTATGTCGCCCTAATCCTGATCTCTTTTCTAATGCCCTGCCTGATGTTTGCAACCGGCCGTTATACAGGTTTTATCCTGCTGCCCCTGGCGGTTTTCAAGATCTCCTTTCCTTTGTTAAAAACCATTTCCGAACAAAAAGGGGAGGTGATGAACCGCTGCCTTGCCGACACAGCCAGGCTGTCACTCATGTTCAGTCTCCTGTTTTCAATCGGTCTTCTTGCCGGTTAGAACCGAATAGGCGTTTCGATAAAAAGGTTGCACCGATTCAAAGGGGGAAATTTTTACCAGTTGAACCCAAGCAGCAAGTTCAAATTTGTTGTAAGAATTAGTTCTTTTTAGTTTGTTTAACCATATATTTTTATCTTACCTTGACATAAGCCACCAAAAATCATAACTGAATTGCCATATTAATAATGGAAATATGCTGTTGTCAACACAGGTAAGGGAGGGAATCATGGCGCAAAAGATAAGAGTGTGGACGGGTGTTCTTCTTTTGACCCTTTTAATCCATGTCTTTGGACCCAATGCAATTGGCAAGGAACACCCGAACAGCCGCATGGTAATGGACCAGGCTGGCCGCCAGGTAGTGATACCGGGAGTGGTCAATAAAATTGTCACCACCTTTAAACCCGCCACCTTGTGTGTGCTTTCCCTGGGACTTGCACCAAAGCTGATTGGCGTTGATACCTCTTCTAAACGGGATCGATTGTCCAAAACGGTTTTCCCGAAAATAAATCAAGTGACCGGCATCGGCAACAAATCCATGGGCATCAATTTTGAAACCCTGGTCAGCCTGGAACCGGATCTGGTGATTCTCTATTCCCAGAAGGACGGGCTTCAAATGGCGAATCGCCTGGCTATCCTGAACATTCCCGCCATTGTAATTTTGCCGGAAAGTTTTCAGACCATCCAGCTCTCCCTGGAACTCATTGCCCGGGCCGTGGGAGGGGAAACCAATATTTTGGCCGTGGAACAGCAGATGGACAACCTGCTCCACCTGATCCGGGAACGGCTCAAAGATCTTCCCCAAGAAAAACGGAAAACCGGTTATTTTGCCTCTTCCAGGGGGATGTTCAGCACCACCACCGGCAACATGCTCCAGCATGAAATTTTTACCACTGCCGGCATTGAAAATGTATCCGGGGAGCTGACCGGCTATTTCCAGGATATTTCTCCGGAGCAGCTGTTTCGCTGGAATCCGGACCTCATGGTGTTGTCCCGGCACATGAAAAGAAGCGAAGCCGCGCGGCTTTCCAACAAAGCCTTGTCCCGGGTGACCGCCATCTCAACCCGACAGGTCTTTCGCTGCCCTTCCTCCCTGTCCCCCTGGGATTTCCCTTCTCCCTTGTCTGTGCTGGCAAGTCTCTGGCTGGCAAAACGTGTCTATCCGGACTATTTTTTTGACATTGACCTTCTGGACAAAATCAATGAATTTCACAGGGTCCTGTTCGGCAAAACAATGGATGAAATGGGGGGAAGCCTGGATGATACCATTCAATGGGAACGATGATAATAAAATGAATCATACAGGTGAAAAATATTTTTGAGATCCACTAACCCCAAAGGCAAACTCTTGATCTTTTCCCTGGTGCTGTTGATCCTTTTTCTGGTATCCGTATCCATGGGCCGGGTCTTTATCCGGGCAAGCGACCTTCTCACCCTGGTGATCAATTTTTTTTCCGGCAATGAAACTGCAAAGGATCTGCTGTCCAGAGAGTTGGTCTTCTGGTGGATCCGAGTTCCCAGGTGCCTCATGGCCATCCTGGTGGGATCGGGCCTGGCAATTTCCGGGGCGGTTTACCAAGCCTTGTTCCGGAATCCTCTGGTCTCCCCGGATATTTTAGGGGTCTCTGCCGGTTGCACCTTTGGAGCTGCCCTCGGGCTGGTGCTTCCCTTTGATTCTTTTTATCTGGTCCATGTCATGTCCTTTGGTTTCGGACTTTTGGCCGTGTCCATGAGCATTGCCCTGGCCCGGATGATCGCCATAAAAGCCGTGATGATTCTGGTGCTGGCCGGCATGGTGGTCCTCTCTTTTTTCAACGCCCTGCTCATGATCCTGAAATATTTTTCAGATCCCTATGAGCAATTGCCCAGTATCATTTTCTGGGTCATGGGCAGCCTGTCCCGGGTCACCTGGGAGAATGTTCTGGTCATGGCACCCTTTACCCTGGCGGGAATTCTTCTCTTTATACTGCTGGGGTTCAGGCTGAATATTCTTTCCCTGGGAGATATCCAAGCCAGATCCCTGGGGATGAGCCCCTCTTTTTTCAGACGGCTGCTCATCGTCACCAGTTCTTTCATGGTGGCTATATCGGTGGCCACCTGCGGCCAGATCGCCTGGATCGGCCTGATCATTCCCCACATGGCCCGGGCCATTGCAGGACCGAAACATGAACGAATGATCCCCATGACAGCCCTGCTGGGCGCCATTTTTTTATTGGCAGCCGATACCCTTGCCAGAACCGTCTCAACGGCTGAAATTCCCGTGGGCATCATCACCGCCCTGACCGGCGCCCCCATCTTTGGATATCTCATGATTAAAAACAGGGGAAGCGGATGGCTGTAGTCCTTGAATGCAGGAATCTTCGGTTTACCTACCGTCAGGTACCGGTGCTGGAACATATCTCTTTTAAGGTTCATTCCGGACGGTTCTGCGCCATTCTGGGGCGAAACGGTTCGGGAAAAACCACCCTTCTCC
Organism: Desulfoconvexum algidum; assembly: GCF_055382125.1. Lineage (NCBI taxonomy): Bacteria > Pseudomonadati > Thermodesulfobacteriota > Desulfobacteria > Desulfobacterales > Desulfobacteraceae > Desulfoconvexum > Desulfoconvexum algidum. The sequence goes on from NZ_AP042394.1 coordinate 6,449,682, forward strand.
ATTGCCTGAACAACATACTAACCCCCGATTCCGGCGAGGTGCTGGTCCATGGCCAGGATATCGCGGATATGGGCCAGAACCAGATTGCCCAAAAGATCAGCCTGGTCCCCCAGGAGCACCTGGACATCTTTCCCTACCAGGTGATTGATGTGGTGGTCATGGGAAGAGCTCCTTTTTTACGCCTGTCACAACGGCCAGGCCCCTCGGATTTTAAAGCAGCCCGACAGGCCTTGGATTTTTTGAATGCCGGTTCCCTGGCCTTAAAAAATTTTAATCAAATTTCAGGAGGGGAACGCCAGATATGCCTGCTGGCAAGGGCCATAACCCAGACAAGACACCTCATGCTCCTGGATGAACCCACCAACCACCTGGATTTTAACAACCAATACCATTTGCTGTCTGCCATAAAATCCCTTTGCCGCTCCAAGGGAATCAGTATTGTGGCCACCCTGCATGATCCCAATATGGCCGCTCTTTTTGCCGATGATCTGATCATGGTCAAGAACAACACCATTATGGAACAAGGATCTGCCGATGAAACCATGACAAAAAAAAATATCTCTGCTTTGTATGACATCCCTCTGGGGATTGTTAAGATCAATAAGCAGAAAAAACTATTTTTTCCGGAAAGTATTTTAAGCGAACCCATGAACCCCACAAAAACAAGAAATGAGGAGGACAAAGGTGACCATTGATTTCCCCACACTGATTTACCGGGTGATCACAGGACTGGCTATACTGGAACTATTCACCGCAGGAATCAAACAAAATAGGATATATGGCCTGTTTTTACACCTGCGGATCGGGACCTGCCTTGCCGGCATTCTCTTCATATGCTTTTCCGTGGGAAGGCCACCCCTGTTCGGTCCCTTTGAAGCCAGTATTTATATGGTGGGTGTCATGGGAATCCTGGCCCTGGTATTCCAAAAAAATGCCGGCCCCCTTTCAGGGTTTGCCCTGTTCAACAGCCTTGGAACCCTGATGATTCTGTTCATACAATGGGACAAACCCATGGGACTCAATGACGATTATTTCATGTATGGCAACCTCTGGGTCAATATTTTTTTTAATTTCCGGCTGCTGACCGCAGCGTTTCTTGTCCACGGGGCCAGTCAATACCTTGCCCATCTCCTGGGAAAACAAGATACCGAAACTTTATCAATGGGAGGACGAAATACACTTTTGGCAGGGGCTTGTCTTTATCTTGTAAGTGAATGGGCAGGCTCCCTCTGGTGTCTGAACTGGTTCGGAGATTCCTGGCAATGGAGCCGGGGGTTCTTTAAAGCCTCCATCCTCTTTCTGCTTATCATGGCGGTCTGCCACCTTCCCCCGGGTCTCACCCGAAACAAAATCGCCCGGGGAATAACAGGCACCCTGCCGGGTATTTTTATTTTGTGGATGATATTTTATCATTAAGGAAAAACACCATGATTCAGCGCTTAAGTTCTGTAACCCTCACCTTTTACAACCTTACTGTCCTGGTCCTTCTCATGGGGGCGGGGGTTCTTTTAAATATCTCCCATAAAGCCGCCTTCACCCGAATGAACGAGGTCAATATTTTCAGCTGGCTCAACGCCACCTGGCACACAGATCCCATCTTGGTGGTCTGGTTTTTCCTGTTGTGTCTTACCGCCGGAATTTTGTTGATAAATGCCCTTTGCTGCAGCCTGGCCCGGCAACTGTCCCTGGCAAAACGATCCGGCCGAATGAAAAACTGGCTGTTTTTTATCCTTCACTGCCTGTTTATACTGGTGTTGATCTGCCATGGACTGATCCTGGTGGCAGGGGAGAAACAAAGCCGGGTGAATCTTTTTCCAGGTCAGGCGCACGCCTTTGGCCAGTATGAAATCCAGGTTTCGGATGTGGTCTTCACCGATGATCGACAAATATTAACAGCGCCGAAAAAAAAACAGCGACAGCTGATGACCCGGAAAAACATCCATATCCATGAAAATTTTGTCCTTCTGACCCTCCTGAAAAACAAGCGTATCCTTGCCTCAAAAAAGGTGATGATGCTTTCGCCCCTGCGGTACAAATCCGTTCAGATCACCCTGATTAAATTTGTAATCCACCCATCGGACAACCAACAGGCGGACAACCAACAGGCGGACCCCCTTGAGCCGAACCACCAGCTAGGGGTGGTATTGACCCTGACCCATAATTTTCTCAACAGGTTCTTTTTTATGGTGTACGGGGTGATGATCCTTGCCCTGGCCGGATTTACGGCAATGACCTGGAAAAGACCCTGAACAAAAAACAACGCCTGGGCAGCTTTCCCTATACAGAATCGCTGTCAGCCCCCCATATATCCACAATCTTGGTGTTGCCTGGATAATCAACTGTCTTGTACCGGGTAATGTTGGACAATCTTTTGGTTATTTTCCCCAACCGGGTGGCCTGGGATTTAATAGAGCTCAGGTGATCGCCCATGGGTTCCTGGGGGAAACCCATGAGCAGCAGTTCAGAATAACCTAAAATCGCCTGAAGGGGCTGGTTGATTTCATGGCAGACGGCACCAGCCATCTCCAAAACTCCCTGGAGCCGTTCCCGTTCATAGGTTTCTTTGTCCGCCGCCTTTCTCTGGGACATATCAATAACCGTGGCAATGGTCCAGGCCATTGGGTCATTGCTATCCGGACAATTGAGGAGAATATGGGCGGGAAAGAGCGTTCCATCATTTTTCACCACATCTATTTCATAATCTGCTGTTCCCTGGGTAATCACGTTGTCATAAATCGTCTGACCGGCATAGTCATAATCCTCAGCAGCTGTATAAATCATGTGGACACTTTTGTTATGAAATTTTTCTTTGGTCTCATACCCAAACATCCGCACCATTTCCGAATTCACCCATTTAAAAGTTTGGTTCTGAACCATGGCCATCCCCACGGGGGAAGATTCCAGAATTTTTTCCATAATCCCGCGCTGTTCTTTTATCTTTTTTTCAGCCTCTTTTCTTTCAATGGCCAGGGCCACGTGCTGAGAAATTGAATTTAACAGGGCCAGATCCTGATCCCGATAAGCGCTTGCAGAGTTATAGTCTTGAATTACAATGGCCCCAAGAACCCGATCTCGTATAATCAAAGGAGCGCCCAGCCAAATTTTAAAGGCAGTACCAAGGGGATTTTTTCCCTTTTTTCGAACCATTTCAACAAAATCTTTTTCATAAAAAATCAGAGGCGATTTTTGTTTGATAATCCTGCTTGTGAATGTGGACTCTTTACTGAAATTTAAAATTTCTTCGGGAATATCATCTCGTTCATCCACATGATAGGGAAAGGTGATGACATCCCGTTCTTCATCCAGCAAGGCAATAAAAAAATTATCCACGTTGAGAATTTTATCCAAAGACTGATGAATCGCTTTGTAGAGTTCAGGCAAATTCCGGGTATGGGTGACAGCATCGGATATTTCAAACAAGACATCAATGGTCCTTGCCAGATCCCGCCTTTTATATTTTCCGCTTGATTTCGTATCGCCCATTTTTACCCTGCCCACTGAAGTGTGTCTAAAATCACAATATTATTTCATTAATGGCCTATTTAATCAAGACCCAACGCTTGAATCAAACTCCTTTTTCAACTGCTGGACTCCCAAATATCAACGATTTTTGTGTTTCCGGGATGGGTAATGGTTTTATACCGGGTAATTTTGGAAAGCCTTTTGGTAATATCCCCAATGCGAGCGGCCTGGAATTTAAGTTGTTCCAATTCTTTGGCGGTAATGGCCCCGGGGGGGTCAAACAGGTCGGTATAACCGATAATGGCCTGGAGAGGCTGGTTGATTTCGTGACCAATAGCCCTGGCCATTTCCAGGACCCCCTGGAGTTTCTCTTTTTCTCGTTTTTCCTGCTGGGTGACATCCCTCAATGAAATATCGGTAAAGGTTGCAATGGTGCTTTTCAGGAGATTCTCCCGGTCGAAACTGGTTAAAATCATATGGGCCTTAAACAGACTGCCGTCCCTGCGTTTCAACTCAAGATCAGCGTCAGTCTTGGCATCTAGGTTCAAATTCTTCTGAACAATGGCATCGGCATCCTTGTAAGCCTGTTTGGAAGCATAGATCATCCGGATATTCTGACCGGTAAAGGCGGCTTTGGAATCATATCCAAACAGGCGCACCATTTCGGTATTCACCCATTTAAAGAGCCGATTTTCCAGCAGGCAAATTCCCACAGAGGAGGATTCTATAATAGTTTCAAGCAGCTGCTGCCGGGTTAAAAATTTTTTTTCAGATTCTTTTCTTTCAATGGCCAGGCCAATGTGCTGGGAAATGGTATTGAGCAAATCCAGGTCCCTTGGGCCGTGGGCAGTGGCGGAATGAAAATTTTGAATGGCAATCACCCCAATCACTCGATTTTTAATAATCAAAGGAGCCCCCAGCCAAATTTTGCTGATGGTGCCAATGACATCCTGGTTCTGTTGTCTGGCAAAGCCGATGATATCCTCTTCAAAAAAAATCAAGGGTTTTTGGGACTGAATCACCTTGCCCGTCAGGGATGCGGTTTTACTAAAATTAAATATTTCACTGGGATTTTCATCGTTTTCATCCACATGGTAGGGGAAAGTGATGGAATCTTTTTCTTCATGGTGGAGGGCGATATAAAAATTATCCACATTGAAAATTTTGCCAAGGGAACGGTGAATAACCTTGTATAATTCATCCAAATTCAGGGTATGGGTGACCGCTTCGGATATTTCAAACAACACCTCAAGGGTTTTGGCGTCATCTCTCGTTTCCACGGGTCTTTTTTCCACGGCTTTCTTTCTCCGGTTTTCTTTCTACAGTTGGCGAATCCTTTTTTCCTTAGGATTCCGATTATCTCCTGTTATGAAATTGATTTTTATGGGATAACAGGATATATTCATCTATATTTATAGCAAAACAGAGACTAAATGAGTAGTACAAAGATATTTTAATAACAAGGACGTACCAAAAGAATCCGTTATGAAATCCATTGAAGAAACTTCCCTTTTGTATGAAATCAGTGAAGCCCTGAACCAGCACATGGACATGAAAAAGTCCCTGATAAAAGTTTTGAGTGTATTGGCTGAATCCCTGAACCTGGTCAGGGGAATCATTTTTCTTACCAATTCGGAAACAGGAGAAATACGGATAGAAATGGCCCACGGCATTTCAGAAGAAACCACCCGACACATCCGCTACCTGCCCGGGGAAGGCATTATCGGACAGGTCATTGAATCCGGAAACCCTGCGGTGGTTCCCAGAATCAGCAAAGAGCCCCTGTTCCTTGATAAAACAGACTCCCGCAAGGTTGCCGAAGGTCACGATTATTCCTTTATCTGTGTTCCCATAAAAAAAGACACCCGGGTGGTGGGAGCCATCAGTGCCGACCGGCCCTATGAAGGCAAAAAAGCCCTGGTTGCCGGCGAGAAACTTTTGTCGGTGGTGGCGGCCATGGTGGCCCACCATGTGATCAATATTGAAACCGTAAGGGTGGAAAAAGAACAGCTCAAAACAGAAAATGTTCGACTCAAATCTGAACTGGAAAATAAATATAGCTTTACCAATATCATCGGCAATTCCAACAAGATGAGGGAGGTGCTCCAGATGATATCCCAGGTATCCTCCTCTTCGGCCACCGTCCTGATCCGGGGGGAAAGCGGTACCGGAAAAGAATTGGTGGCAAATGCCATCCACTATAATAGTAAACGAAACCACCAGCCCTTTATCAAAATCAATTGTGCGGCCATTCCGGAAAACCTCATTGAAAGTGAATTATTCGGCCATGAAAAAGGGGCCTTTACCGGTGCCTCCCACCAGAAAAAAGGAAAATTCGAAATTGCCAACCGAGGGACCATTTTTCTGGACGAGATTGGGAACATGGCTCTGGGTGCCCAGGTAAAACTGTTGCGGGTCCTCCAGGAAAAAGAATTTGAGCGGGTGGGGGGATACAAACCCATCCGCTCCGATGTCAGGATTGTGGCAGCCACCAACGCCAACCTGGAAGACATGGTGCAGCACGGAAAATTTCGGGATGATCTTTATTTCAGACTCAATGTCTTTCCCATTTATATCCCTAGTCTTCGCATGCGCAAAACCGATATCATCCTCCTGGCGGATCATTTTTTGGAAAAGTATGTACGAGAGCATTCAAAGGACATCAAACGGATCACCACCCCGGCCATTGACATGATGATGGAATACCACTGGCCCGGAAATGTCCGGGAGCTTGAGAACTGCCTTGAGAGGGCCGTCATCCTCTGCAATGAAGGGGCCATTCATTCCTATCACCTGCCGGCCACCCTCCAGACCGGGACAAAGACTAAAACCTTGCCCCTCTCCCTTGAAGAGGCCGTGGACAGCCTTGAAAAAGAAATCATCATGGATTCTTTGAAAAATACCCGGGGCAATATCAACAAAGCCGCCAAGCTCATTGGTATAACCGTGCGCAAATATGCCTACAAGGCTGCCAAATACCATATTAATTATAAAGATTATCGATAGGCCTCTCAATTTTAATGCCGTTACCTAATTATGCTGTTAAAAAACAAGTTCACATCAGAAACAAAACATCATTCTTTGAGGGAGAAGCATGAATCAATTTGATATGGCCATCATCGGCGGCGGCATTGTCGGGGTGTCCACGGCCCTGGCCATGAAGACCCGATATCCGAAATCCAGGGTGGTCTTAATCGAAAAAGAGAATCGGGTGGCCGCCCACCAGACCGGTCATAACTCAGGGGTCATCCATGCCGGCGTTTACTATGAGCCCGGCAGCCTCAAGGCAGATTTTTGTAAAAAAGGGGCCAGGGCCACCATGGCATTTTGTAACACCCATGGTATTGCCTTCAGGCAATGCGGCAAGTTGCTGGTGGCCACCACCCCCCGGGAAATGAAACACATGGACGCCCTTGAAATTAGGTGCACCCGAAACGAAATCCAAACCCGGCACATTGACCAGAATCAGTTAAATCAAATGGAACCCCACATTTTTGGCCTGGGTGCCTTGCAGGTGCCTGCCACCGGCATTACCGATTATACAAAAATTGCCGCCAAAATGGCTGATTTGTTCACGGCAGCCGGTGGTATAATCCGAATCGGCCAAGCCGTAAGACGGATAGAAGAAACCTGCGACAGGGTCACTTTGTACAATGGCTCAGAAAAACTTACAGCCCGCTATCTCATTGCCTGCGGCGGACTCATGGCAGACAGACTGGCCCGGATGATGGATATTGATATTGATTTTATGATCCTGCCGTTCCGGGGGGAGTATTATCGCCTGCCCGACCGGATGTCAAAAATTGTTTCCCATCTCATCTATCCCATTCCCGACCCGGCCCTGCCTTTTCTCGGGGTTCATTTAACCCCCATGATTGACGGATGCGTCACAGTAGGCCCCAATGCGGTCATGGGGTTCAAGCGGGAAGGATATGGAAGGTTTAATTTTGACCTGGCAGATACCGGTCAGATGCTTGCCTTCCCTGGATTCTGGAAGGTAATTGCCCGGCACCTGGGGTCCGGTATAAACGAGTGGATAGACGCCGCTTATAAACCCGGATATTTAAAACGGATTCAAAAATACTGCCCCGGCCTCACAGGGGCAGACCTGACACCCTATCCTGCCGGAATCCGGGCCCAGGCTGTCAAAAAAGACGGAAGCCTGGTCCATGATTTTCTATTTGCCCAAACCCCACGGTCCCTGCATGTGTGCAATGCCCCCTCCCCGGCTGCCACATCCGCCATCCCCATTGGACAATACCTGTGCGACAGGGCAAAAACAACATTCGATCTTTAACGGTGAAGACCTTGGATCAAAAACTATAAGGGTAAAAATCTGCCGACTCGAGGGACGCATATATAAAATAAATCCAATGGGAAAGGAGACAAACGAATGAATGCTCAACCAGAAAACAGCTTATCATCAGAGGACAAAGCAAGGTACGGCACATTGAACAAGGAGAATATTGATTTTCTCATGGAACGCTACAATCGGGTAAATCGATTGGTGATTGCAGACATGATCCGTCGCAGCGCCTATCATTATCCGGACAAGACAGCCCTGATCTTTGGTGATAAATCCCTGACATATGCCGAACTTGAGGCGGCGAGCAACCGGGTGGCCAACGGGCTGACCGATCTGGGGGTTGAAAAGTATGACCGGGTGGCCATCCTGGCACACAATACCATTCACCATGTCCTTACCTGGCTGGGATGCTGCAAAATCGGAGCGGTTTACCTGGCCATCAACTATCTGTTAAAGGGAAAAGATGTTACCTATTGTATTGATCACTCGGAAAGCCGTGTGTTTATCGTGGAAGATTCACTCTACGATTTGGTCAGCGATGTTATCGGTGAGATGAAAACCGTAAAGAGCCTTATCTGGTCCGATGATGTGGCTGGCCAGGCGCCGCCCGATGATCGGTTCAAAAATTTTGAAACCTGGTATAAGGCCTTTCCATCAACGGAACCCGATGTGGTGCTCCGGGTTGAAGACCCCTGCCAGATGACCTATACCAGCGGGACAGAATCCCTGCCCAAGGGGGTCATCATTAGCAATCAGGCCTTGATTGCACAATATATGGGCGCCATCATTGACGGCCGGTACAGTGCCGACGACATCAATGTGAATGCATTGCCCATCTATCATTGTGCCCAGCGGGATGTGTTTTTAAATCCCCTGTTCTGGCTGGGCGGCACCAATATCCTCATGGCACCGGATATTGAGCAGATTCTCAAAACCATTGACAAATATAGGGCTTCCATGTTTTTTGCACCCCCCACCGTCTGGATCGGCATGCTGCGGCATCCTGATTTTGACACCTATGATCTTTCCTGTCTGAAAAAATGTTACTACGGCGCCTCCATCATGCCGGTGGAAGTATTAAAAGAACTCCTGGAACGCCTTCCCGGTGCTGGTATATACAATTATTATGGCCAAACGGAGCTGGCACCTTACCATACCATCCTCAAGGCAGAAGATGCCGTGGGAAAATTGGGGTCTGCCGGCATGGCCGGCCTGAACATGGAAACCCAGCTGGAAGATGCCTTTGGCACCCCCGTCACCACCTGTGGGGATCCCGGTGAAATTTGCGGCAAAGGGCCCCATGCCATGATCATGTATTTCAAGGAGCCGGAAAAAACCGAAGCGGCCATGAAGGGCGGCTGGTTTCATTCCGGTGACATCGGCATTGCCGATGAAGACCGGTATATTTCGGTGGTGGACCGGAAAAAGGACATAATAAAGACCGGGGGCGAAAATGTGGCCACCAGCGAAGTGGAAGAGGCGATTTACCAGGACAAACGGGTGGAGGAGGTGGCCGTCATCGGCCTGAAACATGCCAAATGGGTGGAGGCGGTGGCTGCGGTTGTGGTTCCCCGAAAGGGTGAAACCATCACTGAACAAGAGATTGTGGACCTGTGCAAAGAACATCTGGCCGGGTTCAAGGTCCCCAAAAAAGTGATCCTCGTGGATTCCCTTCCCAAGACACCCACGGGTAAAATATTAAAACGAAATATGCGGGACCTGTATAAGGATATTTTTGTACAGGCATAATACCCCCTTTTTGCCTCAATGAAGCGATAGTGACCCCTGGGAAAAACGATCCTCTTTTCCCAGGGGACATATTTCAGCAAGTTGAACCCTTCTCCTCATCAAGTACCTCCCTTCCAGGCGACCAGGCGAGATCGATGTCTTCACCGATCAGCCGCCGAACCATATTGAGCAGATTGCCAATGGCCTCGTTCAGGTCAAGCACCTTGGGTGCAATGGTTTGTCGGCGGGCAAAGGCCAACAATTGCCGGGTTATGGCCGTCGATCGCTTTGCTGCCGTCAAAATTAAAAAATCGAGTATTGCAAAAAAATTATATAATGCGAATAGATTGCCGCGATTATATCCCAAAAGCACCAGAATATAAACCAGCAGATCTTGACGCGATTTCATAGCTCTGATAAAGCCTGATAATTGAAATTTCCCATTGATCTTATCAACTGATTTTATAACCTGATTTTATAAAAAGGGGGGGAGTGGACCATGACAGGTTTTATAAAATATCTGGTGATCCTGATGAGTGCCTTTATCTGCTTTAATACGGCCAATGCTGCCAAACGAGAGATCAGCATCATTCACACCAATGATCTTCATTCCCATTTTTTGGGGTTTTCTCCCAACCAGGATTATACGCCTGAAACCGTTCAAGATGATGATACCATTGGCGGGTTTGCACGGATCGCTACCATGATCAAAAAAATCAAAACCCAAAGCCATGGTCCGGTTCTGGTCCTGGATGGAGGAGATTTTCTCATGGGCTCTTTTTTCCATATGCTGGCCCGTGAAAAGGCCTTTGAAATAGAGCTGCTGGGAAAAATGGGATATGATGCTGTTACCCTTGGAAATCATGAATTTGATTTAAAACCCAAGGGACTGGCCCAGATCCTTGATGCGGCCCAAACACATGACAACCAGCCGGCCATTTTGCTTTCAAATATGGTTTTCAGCCAAGAAAGCGCCGAGGATGATTCCCTTGAACAGGCCTTTGCAAAAGGATGGGTCAAGCCCTATACCATTATTGAAAAGGACGGGGTAAAATTTGGCATATTCGGGCTCATGGGGCTGGATGCCGCAGAAAAAGCCCCATTTTCAAAACCAGTGTCCTTCAGTGATCCTGTGGCAACGGCCCAAAAAATGGTGGCGATTCTCAAGGACAAGGCGGACATTATTATTTGTTTGTCCCACAGCGGGCTGAACCCGGACAAAACAAAATCAGAAGATGAGCTCCTGGCACAACAGGTGGACGGAATTGATGTGATTATCTCTGGTCATACCCACACACGGCTGGAAGCCCCCATTACCGTAAATAATACCCTGATTGTTCAGACCTGGGAGTATGGTAAACAGATGGGTCATATTCAGCTTACCCTTGAAAACCAAAGGGTTCAGGTGGCAAATTACCAGGCCATTCCCATTGATGACCAAATTCCAGGCGACCCGCAAATTTCCGGTCTCATCAAGACCTATGAGGATCAGGTTGACCAGGAGATTCTAAAGGACCATGGATTGTTCTTCAGGAAAATTGTGGCAAAAACCGATTTTGATCTAAAACTTGATACAAAAGAATCTGCCCTGGGTAATTTTATAGCCGACTCAATCCGTTTTGTCAGAAAACAAACGGCAACAGATTTTAACCCCTTTGCCGATGTTGCCATCATTTCAAACGGGGTGATCAGGGACAACCTTTTAAAGGGCCAAACAAACAGTATCCAGGCCTGTGATCTTTTCAGAGCGCTGCCCCTTGGAATAGGCCTGGATGGAAGTTTGGGATACCCATTGATCTCAATGTACATAACCCCCTTGGAACTAAAAAAGGGGTTTGAGGTGCTCACCAGCATTTATCCTGCAAAAGGCCCGGATTATTTTTTACAAATAGCCGGTGCAAAATTTACATACAACCCCAGGCGAATCATGTTTGACCGGGTGACAGAGATTTGGACCGGGGATGAAGAAAACGGATATAAACGGCTGGACTTTTCCCGGTCAAATAAAACCCTTATCCGGGTGACAGCAGATATTTACAATTCCACCTTTTTAAAAGTCATTGGCGGCTATACCTATAATATTCTGGAAATCATCCCCAAGGATAAAAACGGTGTCCCACTTGAAACCCTGTCATCGGCTGTGATTGATGGGGACAAAACCAAAGATGGCATTCAGGAGCTCAAGGAATGGAAAACTCCCTTTGAATATTTACAAAGTTTTGAGAATACCGCCAATGGTGATATACCAAAAATCCCTTCACGATATGCTCAACCCCTTGGCCGGATCATTGCCGAACCGTCCTTAAACCCTGTCAACCTTGTGCGAAACGGTACCTGGGTTACCTGGACAGCCGTCGGTATCCTTGGTTTATGCCTGTGCCTTGTCCTGGCATTCATATTGTTTGTCCGTAAAAAATTTACATCAAAGGGAAAATAAACCATAGGTTTGACCCATGTTCACAAAGGAAAATTCCCCGACCGTACCAGTCCTGCCATGGGAACCAATAAGTTGCCATCCACCTTCCTTGCCCCTGTTTTTGCCAGGTCAAAATCAGGGGCAAAGGCTGTAAAATAAGGAACATCATAGGGCGCCAATTGGAGAAACCAGCGTTCGTTTTTTTTAGTTTTTTCCGGCCCCCCCCGGACCAATTTCGAGGTCAGTCCAAAATCCACCTCTCCCAAGGGAGTTTGGATCATGTACAAAGGAATTTCCCGCCCTGAACAAGCCTTTCTGACATGGGAGGCAATGGCAAGTACCTGGTCGGTTTCAATGGGATGCGCCCCATTAAACCGATTCTGGACACAAAGGCCTGCCACATAACAATGGTGAAAGTCAATGCCCGCGTCCCGAAGACCCTGGGCCATTTCACAGATCACACCAGGATCATCATTTATCCCGGAGACCAGTGCCAGGTTGGCATAGGTCTGGACCCCTTTACTGCTAAGCTGACCTGCCAACCGCCCATGTTCCGAAAGAAGATCCCGGGGCAGCAGCCACCAGGTTTCAATTTCAATTTTCAAAGGATTACCAATGGAGAACCTTGCCAATCGAGCTATCTGGTCAATAATATCAGGTGTAAACCCCTTTGGATTGGTCTGGAAGGCCTGCCACCTTATCCGGATGCAGGCGATGTGATCCATTCTCCCAAGGGAATCTATTTGCTGGCAGATCCCGTCAAGCTGGGAAATAAGGGTTGATTCCCCCGGCACATGGAGAATCACATCCGTGATATCCAAATTTTTCCGGATATAGTCCATGGCAGCAAAGCCCGGGGCAATGTCCGGTCCATTAGCGAAGGTCAGGTCCAATTCCACCCGGGTTTTATGAACCCGAGCAATGACCGGGGAAGGGGTATTAATTATACCAGGGATTGAAAACTTGCAGGAAAAAAGATCTTCTTTGATCGTCTGGAGCAGTCCCTGGTCAGCCAGGCGGTCGACAGCTCGGCGACCGATGGCCGATGGCCCCTGTCCGGCAAGAAAATGGTCGCCCAGAAAAAGATTCTTATCTCCCATGTCAATGAGGCACTTAACATTCAAAGTTTTGTCCTCGTTTTCCACACTGTCATGGAGGGGGGTGTCCTCCCCGGTCACACTGGAAAAATATTCCCGGGTATAGGGAGTTCGAATCCAAATATGGTCGGGATCTGATTCATCTACTTTCACGGCCCAGCCGCTGGTATGCCATTCCATTTTCCCCAAGGGGGTGGCTGTACACAGCTTGGGAATACACCTGTCCGACAGATGGGCCCGCAAATAACGATGTGCCTCAATGGATTGGGATATGGGGGTCCAATAGGTTTGGGTGCCGTGGATGGGATGGCAGGGAGTGAAAATATAATAAATTTCAGCTCCCGCATTTCTCAGCAGAGTAAACAGCCTGGCCAGAACAGGGCCGCTGTTGTTCACCTTGTTTAAAAACGGGGTCTGGACATAAACAACAATACCGGCTTTCACAAGATCGGAAATAATATCAAGACTTGCAAGGGATACCTCGTCGGGGTGGACAAAATGAACCCCGATCTCAATGCGCTTTCCTATTTTGACGCAGTCGGCTTGCTTTGATTTAAGATACCTTAGGTATTCCCGATTATTTTTTAAAAACAGATGGGGATAATAGGCAATGGATCTTGTGGCAATACGCAGGGTCCTTACATGGTCAATTTCCATTAACCCGTCCAGGGAAGCCTCCATGTTTTTCCGGCTTAGCAGAGGCTCTCCTCCGGTGATAAGGATCTCCTTGACCAGGGGCAGATCTTTCACCTGCTCCACCGCTTTTTGAACATCGGCCACACAGGGACTTTTTTCCCGGCGAAAATCTTTATGCTTCCTGAAACAGAACCGGCAATAAACCGGACAGCGCATGGTAAGCAAAAAAATCACCCGGTTCTGGTACATCTGCTCCAGCAACCCCTTTTTAAAATGACCGTCAAAGGTGATGGTATGGCCCCGGGGATCCAGTTCTTCGGCAAAGGGAAGATACTGAATTGCCACGGCAGCAGAAACCTTTGACTGGCGGATCACGTGGTCGGAAAGCCGCACCGGATAGGCATCCATAACTTGCTGGACAATGGCGGAATCCTTTGGGTAAACACCGGTCTTTTTTGCAAGCTGGTCAATATTTTTAACGGAGATGAGATGATTTGAAGAATCAAGGGTTTCAAGGAACCAATACAAAAACAACAAGGGCAGGGCAATGTTGTTGATAACCATTGGCTTTGGGAGGGGGTCGCCAGCCACCTGGAATATTTTGGTAAAAATTGCCTTAAAAAAAAGACCCGGATTCTGTTCATACCCGCAGGCTTCCAAAAGCCGTTCAAACCGATGTTCAGGCCTGGATCCCTTAAAAATCAAGGCCAGATCAGAACCCATTAATTTTATGGTTCCATAGGCCTTAAAAAATTCCCCGGCGGCCGGGGCCAGGGAATCCATTTCATTCTTTTCATTGCGAATCTTCTTTTTTAACGGGCCTGCCATTCTTTTTTTACCTTTTTTATGGTTGGATCCTAAAGTTTCCCATCTCCTGTCTGCTTGCGCATCTAAACCAAAACAGGCTATTTTAATACATAATATTCACTATTTCATATTTTTTTCACACCAGATTCATGGGCGAATCTCTATTCTCCTTTTTAAAATACGGTTAAAAAGAAAAATAGCTGGAAAACAAAAAAAATTATTTGGGGGCAAAAATAACAATCAGGGAGGTTGCCACCCCTCCTATTCCGCGAAGGGCATGGGGGATACTCGAATCAAAATAGATACTGTCCCCTTTTTCCAGATGGTGGAGCTGTTCTGCGCTTTTGAATTCAACAATTCCCTCCAGGACAAAATGAAATTCCTCTCCCTTATGGTCATTGAACAAAAGGTCTTTTTCTTCCATGGGTTCTATTTCCACCACAAAGGGTTCCATCTGTTTTCCCACCATGGGATAGGCCAGGGATTCCCATTTATATCCAATGCGGGACTCATTCTTGTGGTGAAACAACTTATTAACGCTGTACCGATCTTTTTTCTTTACCACCACAATCCGGTCTTCCATGTTATGGTCCCGGAAAAAATGGGATATTTTCACCCCAAGTGCCGTGGATATCTTTATAAGGGTTGCGATGGGCGGGGCGGCAAGATTATTTTCTATCTGGGAAAGCAACGGTTTTGACAGGCCTGTAAGATTAGAAACTTCCTGGAGGGTCAGGGCCCTTTGTTTCCGAAGGTTCCTGATTTTATTGCCCAGATTCAGGGCAGCGACCTCTTCCTTTACTTTGTTTGCATTCTTAGGTGACATTCTTTTTGGGGCTTCTCCTTATTCTCATCATTTTTTTAAACATATTTAAAAAAAGATAAAAAAGTTTAGCATGACCAAACTTCTATATCAAGAGATAAACCCGTCAGGTTTTAAAAAGAAAGGCAAAATTTGTGGCAGCCAAAATTTCCTTCAACCGCTTGTCAATGACCTCTGAAATCCACCCTTTTAGGAAGGTGGTAAACGCCAGGCTCTCTCTTATTTTTTCCAAAAAACATTCCGGTGTTCAATTTTTGGGATGCCAATGACGGCCTTGCTCCCATAGAAAATATACGCTATAGTCAGTTCTGTCCTTGACGCTGTCTGGTCAGACTGTCCCATGAGGGCCATGGGGTCAGAAATCGTGATACGGCGGAATGCGTATACACCTTGCAATAAAATAGACATAACGAAACCCAAATTTTCTAATCGGAAACTTTATTTTTATGCTAAGCCTGAGAGACTTTGATGTTGTAGGCCGTACATACCGGAACATCAACCGCTACCGTCAGATATTAACCATCCTGTTCAAGTATGGATTTGGTAATATTATTGAGGCCTTGAAGATTGACCAATATCTTGAGATTGGTCTGAAAATGATCTCCAGGTCCAAGCCTGCGAGATTTGAACGTTTAACCCAACCCCAACGTACCAGACTTCTCTTTGAAGAGCTTGGTCCCACTTTTATTAAATTCGGTCAAATTCTTTCCACCCGTCCTGACCTTATACCCTTAAAATTTATTTTTGAACTTGAAAAGCTCCAGGACAATGTGCCAAAATTTCCCTTTGCTGAGGTTCAAAGAATACTGACCAAAGAATTTGGGCCTCAAAAAAATCCCTTTGTTACCATGGAAGAAGACCCTTTTGCCTCTGCATCCATCGGCCAGGTTCATCTGGCACGCTTAAAAACAGGTGAACAGGTTGCCGTAAAAATCCAGCGCCCAGGGTTAAGAAAGATTATCCAGGTGGATCTTGAAATCATGAACCATTTGGCCACCCTGATGGAACGCCACATTGAAGATCTTTCTTTTTTCCGTCCCGTAAAAATTGTTGAAGAGTTTGCCGAAACCCTGGACAAAGAAATGGATTACACTCTGGAAGCATCCAATATGGAACGGGTCGCCCAGCAGTTTCTCTTTGATTCAACCATCCATATTCCCAAGGTCTATCTGGATCGAACCACTCAAACCGTTTTAACCATGGAATATATCCAGGGCATCAAAATTTCAGACCTGACAGCACTTGAAAAAGCGGGCATGGATAGAAAAGCATTAACCCGGCGGGGTGCGGACCTGATTTTAAAACAGGTGTTTGAATTCGGTTTTTTCCATGCCGATCTCCACCCGGGCAATCTGTTTGTATTGCCCAATAATGTGCTGGGCCCTGTTGATTTCGGGATGATGGGATTCATGGACCGCAGGGCCAGAGAAGTATTTATTGACCTGATCGCAAGTGTTGTTACGGAAAAACCTTCGGCAACCTGCCACTACCTGCTGGAACTTACCGAATATGATGAAGAGCCGGATATGCGGTTTTTGGAACGGGACATCTCCACATTTATCGGCCAATATCTGACCAAGGCATTAAAAAATATCAATGTGGGACGCTTGCTGCAGGACCTTTTAAAAATTACGTCCAAACACAAGCTTCGCCTGTATCCGGACACTTTTTTGATGATGAAATCCTTTGCAGCGGTTGAAGGGGTTGCCCAAAGGCTTGATCCAGAATTTGATATGGTGGGATATGCAGCACCCTTTATCAAAAGAAAAAAAATGGAACGGATCTCCCTGTCGCGTATTTCCCAAGATCTTTCCAGCCTTTCCCTTGAATCCCTTCAGCTGCTTCAGGAAATTCCACGGGATTCCATTTCCATCATTCGCCAGGCAAGAAAAGGCAAATTTGTCCTGGGATTTGACGTCCAGAAACTGGAAAAAATAATCGGTGCTTTTCATCGGGAGAGCCATAAATTATCGGTATCCATCATTATTTCCTCTTTGATAATAGCCTCTTCTCTCCTTTTAAGTTTTAAGGTGCCTCCCCAAATTTTTGGCATCTCCATCCTGGGGTTGAGCACCATTGCCTGTGCCATTTTTCTGGGACTATGGCTCTTTGTCAAACCCAGCAAATAAAATTAGGTCAATTATAGGTCGATATCATAAGGTTCATCTGCCAATTTATTGGAAGGATCCCCTTCTGCCATCATCCGGGCCAAAATCAATCGTTCCTTTTCCAGAGGAAGGCGGCCGGTCATGGCGGCAATTCCTATTTTTTTATTCTCTTGATTTATAAAAACCGCATCAGCTTCTGCCCGTCCGTTTTCTTGAATTTGGGTAATGGTCACGGTACATGTGATGGTGTCATTAAAATAGACCGGACCTATAAATTTAAAATTCATTCCCGTTGCAAGCCAGCCCACCTGACCGCCAAACTCGCAAATCATTCCTCCGATGAGTAACCCATGGCAAATCTGGTCCTTGAATCCCTTTTCATCTGTCCACCTTGTATCATAATGAACCGGATTATAATCACGGGTCAAATCACCGAAAGCCATGGTCTCTTTTTTTGTAAACCTGCGGGTATAGGTAAATGAATCCCCTGGTGAAAGTCCCTTAACCGCCTTTTCTCGAATTAAATTTACCATATTCTCCCGGGATTGCCCTTAAATTTCTTATATGTTTTTTTACTATGGTATCAAAAACCATGTTTTTGGGTCAATCCAATTAAAATAATTTTTACCGGGTGGTATAGAAAAATCACCAAAATAAAATTAAAAAGGGCTGGAAAATAAATTTCCAGCCCTTTTTTCATTTTACGATCTATTTATAATTCTTTATTTTTCTTTATTTTTCATCTTTTCCGGCATCGGCCATCATCTTGAGCATGGTGTATTTATCATTCACCTCCCCTTCGATTTTGGCCCTCAGGCGTTTGGATTCTTCTGGCAAGCTCTTTTCAAGAGCTGCAAATCTGACCTCTCCGCCAAGGAAATCCTGGAGGGTGCCGTCCGGGGCTTTTGAGTCAAGGGTAAAAGGATTCTTACCTTCCTCGACAAGTTGTGGATTATACCGGTACAAGGGCCAATAACCGGAGTCAACGGCCAGTTTTTCTTCCAGCTGGGATTTGCCCATGCCTTTTCTGATGCCCTGGTTGATACAGGGAGCATAACAGATGATAAGAGAGGGTCCCGGATAATTTTCAGCTTCTATAAAGGCCTTCATGGTCTGGTTCTTGTTGGCGCCCATGGAAATAGATGCCACATACACATATCCATAGCTCATCATCATCCGGCCCATATCTTTTTTAGCTATTTTTTTACCCGAAGCCGCATATTTGGCAATGGCGCCTGTGGGAGTTGCCTTGGAAGACTGACCGCCAGTATTGGAGTAAACTTCCGTATCCATTACCAAAATATTAATGTTGTCTCCCGAGGCCAAAACATGGTCCACACCGCCAAACCCAATATCATAGGCCCAGCCGTCACCTCCGAATATCCAATGGGATTTTTTAACAAACACATCTCGTTCATTATAAATCTCTTTTAAAAGCCCCTTTTCTTCATCTTTTAAAAGGGTTTTCAGGGCAAAGCTGTAGCGTTTGGATTCATCCACATCTTCTTTACCCGCCAGCCATCCTTCAAGGGCTGCTTTTACATCAGTTGTTATCTCTGTTTTAAGGGCCTCTTCCACCTTGGCCGTCAGGGTCTTTTTCCTTGCATTCACCGCCAGCATCATACCATATCCAAACTCAGCTGCATCTTCAAACAAGGAGCTTGCCCAGGCAGGGCCCTGGCCATCTGCATTGGTGCAATAGGGAATATTGGGAGCAGAACCGCCCCATATGGAAGAACACCCGGTGGCATTGGCAATTGTCATTCTTTCACCAAACAGCTGGGTGAGCACTTTTACATAGGGGGTTTCACCACAGCCGGCACAGGCACCGGAAAACTCAAGCAAGGGCTGGAATAACTGACTGCCCTTAACGGTTTCCCGTTTGAGAATATCCGTCTTAAAGGGAACACCCAAAGAAAATTTGTGATTGTCTTTCTCGGCGGCTATCTGACCTGCGACAGGCTTCATCACAAGGGCCTTTATTTTGGCAGGACAGATATCAGCACAATTGCCACATCCCTGGCAATCCAGGGGATTCACCTGCATTCTGAATTTAAATGCGTCCATGCCCTTACCCTTGCCGTCAACCGTAACAAAAGAGCCAGGGGCTTTTGCAAGCTCCTCTTCATTGGCCACAATGGGAATGATGGCGGCATGGGGGCAAACAAAGGCGCACTGGTTACACTGGATACAATTTTCAGGTATCCATTCAGGTACATTAATGGCAACCCCACGTTTTTCGTACTTGCTGGTTCCCGGTTCAAATACACCATCCACGGAAAATGCAGAAACAGGAAGATCATCCCCGCTCTGGGCATTTATTTTGCGCATGACATCATCCACAAAGGGTGTGGCTTTGTCAGCGTTGCTTACTTCTCTGACACCATCCTTCCAGGATTTCGGCACTTTTACCTTGATTAACTTTGCCAGGGTTTTATCCACCCCTTCTATGTTCATGTTCACAATGGCGTCACCTTTTTTACCAAACATGACCTTAATATCTTTTTTCAGCAAAGCGATGGCCTCTTCCACAGGCAATACATTGGCCAGACTGAAAAAGCAGGTCTGCATAATCATGTTGATGCGGTTGCCAAGACCGACTTCGCCAGCTATTTTTACGGCATCAATATTATAAAAATTTATTTTTTTGTCATAAATGGTCTTTCGAACATCCCCTGGAATGTTTTTTTCCATATCCTTCAAGGACCATTCAGAATTGAGAAGCAGTGTTCCCCCTTCCTTAAGACCCTTGATCACATCATAAATTTCCATATAATTGGATTTATGGCAGGCCACAAAATCAGAATTTTCAATCAAATAGGTGGACTGGATTTTTACATCCCCGAATCGTAGATGGGATACGGTCAGCCCGCCTGATTTTTTGGAATCATAGGCAAAATACCCCTGGGCATATTTATCGGTGTTATCCCCGATGATTTTAATGGCTGACTGGTTTGCACCCACCGTTCCATCGGAACCAAGCCCCCAGAATTTTGCAGATATTGTCCCCTTGGGTGCGGGATTAAACCCCTTTACCACCTCAAGGGAGGTATGGGTGACATCATCCACAATTCCCACGGTAAAATGGTTCTTAGGAGAAATCACTTTCATGTTGTCATAAACTGCCTTGATCATGGAAGGATTGAACTCCTTGGAAGACAGTCCATACCGTCCGCCAATAATTTTTGGACCTTCGCCGTATTCCATAAATGCCGTGCAGACATCCATATAAAGAGGATCACCAATGGCACCGGGTTCTTTGGTTCTATCCAGAACCGTAATAGTCTCAATGGTTGAAGGAATAGTATTTAAAAAGGCTTCCACATCAAAGGGTCTGTAGAGGCGAACCTTTACAAGTCCCAATCTCTGGCCTTCTTTATTCAGTTCTATAATGGACTCTTCAATGGCTTCGCAGCCGGATCCCATGGCCACAATAACCCGATCGGCTTCCGGGTCCCCTACATAATCAAAGGGTTTATAATGCCGACCCGTCAGATCACCCACTTTTTTCATACAGGCTTTTACAATGGCCGGAACCTTGAGATAATAGGAGTTGGATGCCTCCCGACCCTGGAAAAAAATATCCGGGTTCTGGGCGGTTCCTCTGGTATCGGGATGTTCCGGATTAACCGCTCTGCTTTTAAATGCCTGGTAGGCATCATAATTGAACAGGGTGGCCATATCCTCGGTTTCAATCATCTCTATTTTCTGAATTTCATGGGAAGTTCTAAACCCATCATAAAAATGTAAAAAAGGAACCCGAGATTCCATTGTGGCAAGATGGGCAACAAGGGCTATATCCTGAGCTTCCTGTACAGAACAGGAAGCCAGCATGGCAAATCCGGTCTGCCGGCAAGCCATGACATCCTGATGATCCCCGAAAATTGACAGGGCATGGCCGGAAATAGACCGGGCAGTCACATGAAAGACAGTGGGAAGAAGCTCACCGGCTATTTTATACATATTGGGTATTTTTAACAAAAGACCCTGGGAAGCTGTAAATGTAGTGGTAAGGGCCCCGGCAGCAAGGGAGCCATGAACCGCACCGGCAGCACCGGCTTCCGACTGCATCTGTTTTATATCCAGAATCTGACCGAATATATTTTTTTTCCCTTTTACAGCCCAGGAGTCTGCTATCTCACCCAGGGGACTTGAAGGGGTAATAGGATATATTGCAGCCACCTCACTCATGGCATAGGCCACATGGGTAGCAGCGGTATTTCCATCAATCGTCTGCATTCTTTTTTTCATAAATATCACCTCTTTGTATAGTAATGAGAACATTAATAATCCCAATATAACCCTACTCTCATACAATAAATTCTTAAATTTGTAAATGCTCATAGAAAAACAAGCTTTTTATAATAAATATTTAAAAAAGTTTGAATAAAATTTATTAAATAAATGTTTTTTATATCCCTTTTCACCAGACCCCATCCTTTTAAATCAAAATACATTTTATTGGTTAAACTCAGCAATTTCGTCCCAGGGATTTTCTGTTGTTTTTTCTTAAAATATGTTACACTTAGCTCTTTTATGTACAAAAAAATTTGATAAATATTTATATTTTTAAGGAGTATCTATGGGTTTGATATCATCAACTCATTCCATGAGCCGCTACCACATTGAGGGTAGTTTTGAAGCAACGGTGATGGATGAAGTTCGAAAAGGATTAACAGAAAATGCAATACCAAAGCAGGAAA
Source organism: Desulfoconvexum algidum (assembly GCF_055382125.1). Classification (NCBI taxonomy): domain Bacteria; kingdom Pseudomonadati; phylum Thermodesulfobacteriota; class Desulfobacteria; order Desulfobacterales; family Desulfobacteraceae; genus Desulfoconvexum; species Desulfoconvexum algidum. The sequence goes on from NZ_AP042394.1 coordinate 6,471,768, forward strand.
ACGAATATGAGGAGCTTTCAGCCGGGTGGACCCCCTATGAAAGTCCCTATAATCCTGATTTTGAAAAATTTTCCTTTATTTTCGGCACTTATTTTGTTTTTTCCCTGAGAATTGATAAAAAATCAATCCCCATGAAACTGGTCCAAAAACAAATGGCCCTGGCCATTGAGAAAAAAAAAGAAGAGTCCGGCCGGGATTTTTTATCTAAAAATGAAAAATCTGAACTCAAAGAAACCATACTGGATGTGCTTATGCATAGAATTCCATCCATCCCCACTATTTATGATATTCTTTGGAGTTATGAAGATAAAAATCTATTTTTATTTACCACCCAGAAAGCAGCCAATGAATTATTTGAAACCTTGTTTTTAAATTCATTTAACTTAAAACCCATCCGGCTATTTCCTTATACCATTGTTGAAACAAAATCCGGATTTTCAGCCGATGAAAAAGACCGGGTCCTCTCCCTATCTCCCTTAAAATACGTAAAAGGATAACCATGCTTGATATCGCCACCGCATATAATAAATATATTTTTCTGGGCAATGAATTTTTAACCTGGATCTGGTTTCTTATTGAAAAGGAAAAAGATATAGCCGCCATAATTGAATCCAAAGAACCAGTTTCCCTGGAAATAGGTAATTCCCTTGTCCTTGAGAACAATCTTGGGGATAAATCAAAGGAAAAAATCACCATAAAAGGAGATAAGGCAGGTCTTGAAGAAGGCACCACCGCCCTTAAAAAAGGGGCCTTTGTTACGGAACTAAACCTCTTGTGCAAAATGGGGGAAGAAGAGGAATATAAATTCACAATTAAAGGCGAGAGTTTTAATATTACCGGACTTAAAACCCCCTCCACCCAGACCACAAAATCAGAAGATGAATTAGAGGGGATAATCCTTGAAAAAGCCTATTTATTACTGAAGGTTACGGGGGTTATTGACACGCTTTTTTTAAAATATATTGAAAATAGAATTTCAGATGACTGGAAAACTAAAGGATTACAAGAGATTAACAACTGGATCCATGGATCCTAGTAAAATGTTCATAACTTTAGGGTTTTGAACACTTTAAAATAAAGGTCAGGAACTATGGGGTTATAAACAAAATATAAATAGAATTTTACTAAAAACTTTATAGTTATTTTCTTTGAATTACAGAATCTTATAAAGTTATGAACTTTTAAACACCCCTTACTATTACTATTATCTTTATTTAATTAATATATTAATACAATCATCTTTATTTAATAATTGATAATTAAAGGGTTTTGATATAAATATTGAAGGATATACAATTTTAAGAAAAGGATTTTAAATGAAATTTTCGTTTAATAAAAAGGATATTCTGGATATCTTGTCAAAGATTCAAGGAATTACAGGGAGGAAAACCAATTTAACCATCACCTCTGATATCCTTATTAAAGCTGTAGGATCACAGATCAGTATTACGGCCAATGATCTGGAAACCGTTTTTACTGGCACCTATGATGCCCAGGTTGAAACTGAAGGTGTCCTGTCTATCAATTCTAAAAAATTTTTTGAGATCATCAGAGAATACCCTGATAATGAAATTGTTATAAATGAAGTGGAAAATAGATGGGTTGAAATTGGAACAGGGGATAGTCTTTACCATATTGTTTCATCTGATTATGAAAATTTTCCCGAGACCCCTTTAATTGAAAATGTAGATTTTATTGAAATCAGCGCTGTGGATCTTAAACGTATGGTGGCGATTTCTTCTGTTGTCAGTTTTACAGGGGATGAAAAAAGAATATATGTTTTAGGATCCCTGATGGAAAAAATTGTATCCGGCGATGAGGAACGGTTAAGAATTGTATCCACAGATTCAAGACGTCTCCATTGCTATGATGCCCCTTTTAAAGGAAAACTGAATCTCCCTCAAGAAAGTGTTATCATTCCCAAGAAAGGATTGGGTGAACTCAATAAATTTATTGATTCTAATTTAGACGCCATCCAGGTGGGGGTTAAAGATAATTATTTTATTTTTCAGCGGGCAAATGAGTCGGTGATGATAAAGCTTCTGGACGGAGAATACCCGGATTATAAACCTGTCCTCAACTATGACGAAATGATTCCCATGGAAGTGGACAGGAATATGTTTTCCACTCTTATGAGGCGGGTATCTATTCTTACCTCGGATGATTATAAAAGTGTTATTTTAAATTTTAAAGAAAATGAACTGATCGTGACCATCACCAACCCTGAAATAGGCGAATCCAAGGAGCGGCTCATGATCGGTTTTACGGGTGAAGAAATAAAAAGCGCCTTTAACCCTCAATATTTTAGGGATGCCCTGAATTTGTTTGAGGAGTCTATTGTGGTTATAAATATCAAGGACAGTAAAAGCCCCTGCATTATAAAGAGTCTTGATGATGATAAACTTGTTTGTGTAATAATGGCAATGCATATATCATGAAAAATAATGACGTAACAAAAGAGTATAATTCGGACAGTATAAAAGTATTAGAAGGCCTTGAAGCGGTTCGTAAACGGCCTTCCATGTATATTGGAAATGTGGATCTGGCAGGTCTTCACCATCTGGTATACGAAGTGGTGGACAATAGTATTGACGAGGCCATGGCAGGTCACTGCGACACGATTTTTGTCACCATCCATTCTAATATGAGTGTGAGCGTGGAGGACAATGGTCGGGGTATTCCCGTTGAAATGCATGAAACAGAGCATATTCCCGCCTGTGAAGTGGTCATGACCAAACTCCATGCCGGCGGTAAATTTGACAAGGATTCCTATAAAGTATCTGGAGGTCTCCACGGGGTGGGTATTTCCGTGGTCAATGCATTGTCTGACCTCCTTACGATGGAGGTTTATAAAAACGGCAAAATTTATCACCAGACCTATTCCAAGGGAGATAAGCTCACAGACCTTGTGGTTACGGGAGATACCGTAAAAAGGGGAACCAAAATAAATTTCATCCCTGATTTTACCATCATGAATGAAAATGAGATTGTTTATGAAACCCTTTCCAGAAGATTGCGGGAGTTGGCCTTTTTAAATAAAGGCTTAAGAATTGTTTTGGAAGATGAGCGATCCGCTGAAAAAGATGATTTTTATTTTGAAGGCGGGATTGTTTCCTTTGTGGAATATTTGAACCGGTCGTGCACGCCTTTGCATGAACCCATTCACATTGAAGGGGATAAAAAAGATGTTCAGATAGAGGTGGCCATCCAGTATAATGACACCTTTAAGGAAAAATTATTTTCCTTTGCCAATAATATCCGCACCATTGAAGGCGGTGCCCATGTATCCGGTTTCAAAGCAGCCCTGACCCGGACGGTGAATTCCTATATTACCTCGGGCTCCAATAATTTGCCCAAGAATATGCAAAATATTAAAATCAGCGGGGATGATATGCGGGAAGGTCTTTCCGTTATTATTTCTGTCAAACTTATGGAACCCCAGTTTGAGGGACAGACCAAGACCAAGCTTGGTAACAATGAGATAAAGGGGATTGTGGAATCCCTGCTCAATGAAAAACTGGGTCACTATCTGGAAGAAAATCCCAACGTGGCAAGAAAAATTATTGCCAAGGGTGTGGATGCTGCAAGGGCCCGTGATGCCGCCAAAAGAGCCCGGGAATTGGCCCGGAAAAAAGGCACCCTGTTGGATTCCACCCTGCCGGGCAAGTTGGCAGAGTGTCAGTATGCAGATCCTGCTGAAAGAGAGCTATTCCTGGTCGAGGGCGATTCGGCGGGTGGTAGTGCAAAACAGGGAAGGGACAGACGGTTTCAGGCCATCCTTCCCCTAAAGGGTAAAATTTTAAATGTTGAGAAAGCCCGGTTTGACAAAATTTTAAGAAGTGATGAAATTAAAAATATATTCACGGTCCTTGGCACCGGAGCCGGCCGGGAAGAATATGATATAGAAAAATTGCGGTATCACAAGGTGGTGATCATGACCGATGCCGACGTCGATGGTTCCCATATCAGAACCCTGTTGCTGACTTTCTTTTATCGTCAAATGCCGGATCTGGTTGCCAATGGGTATTTGTATATTGCCCAACCCCCTTTATTCAGGGTGGGGTCCCGGAAAAGCGGCACCTATTTAAAAAATGAGGAAGAGTACTCCAATTACCTGATCAAAAGGATATCCTCCCAGAAAAATTTATTCATCAATGGAAATGAAGATCCTCTTACAGAGGAGGTTTTTCACGATTTTCTCATCAATATGACCGCTTTTTTTAATGCGGTAAATTTATTAAAAAAACGGGATTTCGATACAGATCTTTTATTGGTTTTGATTAAAAACGGGGTAAAGGATAAACTTTTCCTTGAAAATAAAGAAAATATGGAAATCCTTACCAAGGCCCTTGAAACCTGCGGGTACAAGTCCGGGGAAATAGACTATGACATGGAAAGAAATATCCATGAAATGGATATCTATGATGAAGACAAAAAAGAAGTATTGGTAAGGGTTGGCAGGGAACTTCTATCCACCAATGATTACCAGCGAATGCTTAAAAATTATAAAAAAATGGAACCCCTTGATTGTCCTGATTTTTCCATCTCCTCCAAGGCGGAAGATGCCAAACGAGTAACCACCATTGATAATTTAACCCAGCTCCATGAATTTGTTATGGCTGAAGCGAAAAAAGGGATTAATATTCAGCGCTACAAAGGTTTGGGTGAAATGAATGCAGATCAGCTCTGGGAGACCACCATGAATCCGGAAAAAAGGATCATGCTCAGGGTGGAGATTGAGGATGCTGAAAAAGCTGACGATATTTTTACCCTGCTCATGGGGGAAGAAGTAGAACCCAGACGAAATTTTATTCAGAAACATGCCCTTGAGGTCTCCTCACTGGACTATTAATTTTTATATATTGGTATTAAAATACTGACCGGTTTCCAGGAAATGATGATTTCCCGGAAACCGGTTTTTTAAATTATAAAACCGGGTCAGGTTTACTATTTCCCTTATAAATTTCCAATGATGATTGATATGGCAAGATTTAGCTTTTTTACATATGGCAGGTGTAAAAATTCATTTGGCCCATGGGCATTGGCGTTGGGACCCAGGGCTCCTGTGATCAGAAATTTTGCATCTGGGAAATTTTTAGCAAGCAGCGTCATAAATGGTATAGACCCGCCTTCTCCGGCAAAGCCGCATGTCTTGCCAAAACAAAGATTTGATGCGTTATTTATGTTTTCTTCAAGGAGGTCGCCCAATTGGGGCATATCCCAACCGCTGGCGTGTTTTAATATCTTATAAGTGACCTTCGCACCATAGGGCGGGTCCTGCTCAATGACAGACTTTAGTTTTTGACTCGGCATGGTGGTGTCCACTGTGGGAGGTGTCCTGATTGACAGCAGCAGTTTGGAATACTCCCGGATCACATTCCCGGCTGTTTCAAATTTGGGTATGCCCTCTGCGCCAATATAAGATATGGCCGGTTTCCATGTGCTGTTGATCAAAAGCTGTAATGGATCATTGCTCATGGCAGATGTAGCATTAAAAAGCGGAAGGTCCTGGATCAGATGGGTGTCTATTTCTTTTGCTGTTTCCTGCATCTGCGTGAGTCGTTCTTGCGGAATATGTGTATGGAATTCTTTGATAAGAATATCCCCGGTTTTGGAATCCTCAACCCGGTCCAGGATCTGCCGTAAAATTCTGAAACTTGAGGCAACCATTCCGGACATGCCTGAATGGATATCCTGGGTTAAAACTCTTGCTTCGAGTTCACCGACAATGGTACCACGAAGGGAGGTGGTGATCCAAATTCTTTCATAGTCTCCACAGCCTGAATCCAGGCATATAATGAGGCTTGGGATTTTAATGATGTCTTTACAGGTTTCAATATAATATTCGAGATCCCAGCTGCCGCTTTCCTCACAGGTTTCAATGAGGATAACACATCTGCCATGGGGGATGTTCTCCGATTGAAGGGCTTTTATTGCAGTGACAGCCGTGAATATAGAATAACCGTCATCAACAGCCCCCCGGCCATAGAGCCGGTCGTTTTCAATGACAGGGGTCCATGCCCCTTTGTTATCATCCCATCCTGCTGCAGGCGGCTGCTTGTCCAGATGACCATACATCATTATATTCTCATTATGATCCGGTGTTGTGGCTTCAATCTGGATTAGGAGGATGGGTGTTCTACCCTCTTCTTTAATGATCTGGATGTTGGTATTTTTAAGTGCCATTGATTTGCACCATGATTGCGCCAGTTCCAGCGTATCCAGCAGGTGAGAGGTTGTGTTCCAGTCCGGGTTGAAGGCAGGAGAAACTGCAGGAATGGTGATGTATTTTTTTAGCGATGGGATGACAGATGTATCCCATGTTTTTTCAATAAAAATTTTTAATGAATTGATATTCATAATAATTACTTCCTGTTTAAATCAAAAGATTTTTTACCTTTTCATATGAGATGGAAGAATGCGCTTTGGCGAAGGAATCCGAATTTTTGAGTACGTTCAGTTTTGAGAGATTATCGGCTGTTGCATTGAAGTCCACGGTAAAAGATGCCACGCGTCCTTCTTTGGAGAGGCTGACGGTGGTTGACTCGAATGGGGTTGTTAAAATTTCCTTGCCCGTCTCCTTTGATGCGCTTGATCCTTTACCCGGGGGATGATTTTTTAAAGCAAATTGGGATAGATCATTGGCGGTTTTTTGAGAATTTATATTATGATTGATATCCATGGTGTCTCCTTTTGTGTTGTTTTTTGCCTGTTTGCGATGGCGTTGATATCCTATGATTGCTTTTTGCAATTCCAATGCCAGGCTTGAAATGCCCATGAATATGGGAGGTGTGATGATCTATTTGGTATAAGGGGAAATGTTTGCCGGGAAAAGAGAAAAAATGAACCTTTCACCTTGGCTTGGTTGCGCGCCATGGATTGGTGTACGACCTGGACGCGGCCGCAGCGACTTAAAATGACCCTTCACAGTGAAGTCCCATGTGATCAAGGACCGTTAAAATTTGAAATTTAAACAACACTGAACCATCTTCAATAACAGGGTTAAACCTGGCCGATAATTCCAGGGAAATCAGACCATGCACCAGGGCAAGGGTATGGACAACCAAATGGATCAGTTCTTCAGGGGATGAGAGCCCATAGGCACTGCCTATCTTTGACATCTGTTGTTTATAGGGGAGGGGTAAGACAAGTGATTTTGGGAGTGTTATCAAAGATTTTTGCCAGGCCCTGTCAAATAAATTAAAGAGAATATGGTATCCCTTTTCTGCTGTTGTGGAAATGGTTTCACTGACCGGATCAAATCCATATACCTTTTTACCGGCAAAAAGTCCAAAGGCGATTGGGTTGGCAACAGCCCATTCCCTGTATCCCAAAAGCGTGTGTATCATCTGTAAAGAAATATCAGATGAGGACGCTTTGTCCCTGGCAGTTCTTAATGCCCCATGGAAGGAATCCAAAGACCCCATGATCAGGTGTTCCATCAACTGATCCTTGCTTTTAAAATAACTGTAAAAAGCCGGGGCTGTCATTCCCATTTGCTGGGTAATACTGTGGATGGTTATGGTGCCATGGGTTTGTAACAACTGCCATGCAATGGTTTTAATTTCATCTATGGTGGCCTGTCTGAGTCGCTCACGTCGTGGTATCATTTTTTTTCTTTTTTTAGGAAATTGTGGTTATTTAATGGAAAATAATCTACCTGAATTTTTTAATATTGACAATACCTGAATTAATTAATAGTTAATTTATTTAATACAATTAAGTAAACTAATTATTAATTAATTCTTTCGGAGAACGAATGATTTCAGCCAGAGAATATGCAGACAGACGAACACGGCTTGACCAAAAAATAGGGTCCCTGGGGCTTACTGCCTATCTGGTCTCATCCCGGGAAAGCATCTACTATTTAACCGGTGCCTCCTATGTTCCAGAAGAACGTCCTTTTTTTATGATCATCATACCGGAACGGTCCCCCCTTCTCATCGTCCCCAAATTGGAATACGCCCACATGCAAAAGACCGGGATCGGTGAGGTATTGTCCTATACTGAATTTCCCGCACCCAAAGGAGAGGGGTGGCAAGAAGTTTTGTCCGACTGCCTTAAAAATAAGAAAAACCTGGGGGTGGAACCGGGCCTGTCCGCAGAGAACCTGGATAAAATATCGCTGTTTTCCCCCAGGGTGGTCCCTGTAATTGATAAATTGCGGCAAATTAAATCTGCGGCAGAAATTGAATTGATCCGTCAAACAGCAGCCTATGCCGATTTGGGCATGGAAAAAATAATGAAGGCCAGTTATAGGGGAGCCACGGTTCTTGAAATTTTTTCCCAGGCCCGGGCAGTCCAGACCCGGGTGTTAAAAGAGACTGTCTACGACCCGATGGAATCTTCATTTTTAATGGCTTCCTGGCCGGCCCCCTTCAGTGCCCAGCCCCACGGCATACCACGGGTGGATGACCGTATGGGAAAAGGACCCCTTGTGGCCTTGAGTTATTTAAGGGTGAACGGGTATGCCGCAGAAGTGGAACGGACCTATTTCCATACCAAGCCCTCACCAAAGGAAAGAGAGGTGTATCAACATATGTTGCAGGCCAGAAAATTGGCTGTTTCCATGGTTCGCCCCGGTGTCCTATGCAGAGAAATTGATGAAGCAGTTTACCAATTTCTTTGCGCCAGGGGGTATGAACAATATTTGCTACACAGAACCGGTCATGGCATTGGTCTTGGGAACCATGAAGGTCCCTATATTGCCCGGGGCAGTGATGATGTTCTGGAAGAAAACATGGTCATCAGTATTGAACCGGGTATTTACATACCCGAAATAGGCGGGTTTAGACATTCTGATACCCTTTTGGTAACGGCCAGGGGATACGAATTTTTAACACACCATCCGTCTGACATGGATGCCTTGACCCACACGGCAGTTAAGCCGTTGCGCAGGCTCATGGGCAAGGTTATTTCCCGCAGTCTTGGATTAAAATAGCTTCGCAATACCTGGAATGTGTACAAAAAAAGGGCGGCGGAATTCAGGGCCGGGATTATAGGATCTATCCTATGAACTAAAGACGAAGGTTAAAAGCAATGAACATGACGGGCAATGATCGAGAAATGGGTAAAAAAATCATGGCACAAGCCAAATTTTTAGGTGCAGATATATCCGGTATTGCTCGGGTTGCCGATCTTAAAGACTCGCCATCGCACTGGCTCAGTGAGATCATGCCGGACTTTAAAGGAGTGGGCACGCATCTGTCCGATAACAAAAAACGCGGAATCGTACAATGGCGGGAGGGAGCCAAGAGTGCTATTGTTCTCGGTGTTGCCCATCCGCGCAATCGGCCGGAACTGGATTGGTGGATGGAGAGTCCCCATAAAGGAAACACCCCGGGTAACCGACAACTGATGGATGTGATAGGGAACCTGGCCGATTGGATTGAGCATAAAACGGACATGCGCTGTTTTAGGTTGCCTTACAATATTGAAAAAGGCGGCATCTACCTCAAGGATGCTGCAGTGCTGGCTGGGTTAGGTTGCATCGGCATGAACAACCTGGTGATCACGCCTCAGTTCGGACCCCGCCAGCGTATCCGGGTCGTGCTGGTGAATGCAGAGCTTCCCTCTACCGGTTCGATGGATTTCGACCCCTGCAACGGGTGCGACATGCCCTGCCGTAAGGTGTGCCCGCAAAAGGCTTTTAATAGCCCCATATACTCACCGGCGGCCTATGGTCGTGAAACACTCCCTGGACGTACCGGGGTTTACGACCGCTTTCGCTGCAACGAACAGATGTTAATCGATGAGGCCAATGTGGAAGCGGTGTATAGTGAGAAAGAAGAAGCTGTTGTACAACGGGTGAAATATTGCCGGCGGTGTGAGATGGCGTGTCCTATTGGAAGGGGGTAGTCGAGCGAAACCCCAGTCGGCGTCCAGCATATGGTTATGTGATTACCTCCGTTTTTTTAGCTTATATAAATATTTAATTAGCGGCGTGGTTTTTTGCGTCGGCTGAATTTGCCGGGTTTATTTTAATGAACAAGGCCATCAGGTTATTGCAAAGGTCTTGTATGACGAGTTGGTGGTAGCAAACCTGCTGACGGCGGCTGAGCCAAAAATGTTTTAAGCGCAGCGACAGTGCTCACCGGATCTTCTTCCTGGGGAACATGACCAAGCTCATTGAAGATTATGTGTTTGCTGCCGACAATCTCCTTGTGAAAACGATCGCCAATGTAGGGCGGAATAAGACGGTCCCGGCCGCCCCACAAAATAAGTGTGGGAAGCTTGAGATTGGGTATGCGCGTTGATAGTTTGCCCGGGCGGGTTTGACGGAAACGCTTGACCAGTGCTTGTCTGTTACCTGAACGGGTGATGAGATCGAAATATCGATCAATCAGTTCAGGGGTGACCAAAGACGGGTTGCCGTAAACATTTTTAACGCTGCTTTCAACCATTCCCCGGGGCAGCAGATTTCCCACCAGCCGGTTCAAGACAGGTGTGCGCGCAATGGTGAAACCGATCGGAACAGATTGAGCCTGGTACGGATAGCCACTTGCATCAACGAGTACCAGCCGTTCGACCCGGTCCGGATGCAAAACAGCTGTCGCCCACGCCACATAGCCGCCCAAGGAGTTGCCGGCCAGCACGCAATGGTCTATTTTGTATTTATCGAGTACGGCGACGACCAGGCGTGCATAATTTTCAATGGTGTAATTACTTTCAGGAGAGGGGCCTGTGAGCCCAAAGGCCGGCATGTCAAAACGGATGACCCGATGCTCATTCTTCAGGGCATGAACCCAGCCATCCCAGGTGTGGAGTGAGGAGCTTGTCCCGTGCAGAAGCACTATGGGAAGTGGATCCTTGGGCGGCCCTTCATCCCGCAGGTGCACCCGCATGCCTGCAATTTCGACAAACTGTGACGGGGGTTGTGCCCAGCGCACTTTCAGTTCTTCCATTGAACGATCCGGCACCTGGTTTGCCGCGATGAATATGCCTGCGGCGGCAACAAACAGCAGGAATAATCCACCCAACAACTTGAATACACGTTTCATATTTGACCTTCATCACTACTTCTGGTGAATTATGTGCTGCTTCATAATGCGAGTTAACCACAAAAAGAATCGGTCACACCCGGTTTTTTTTGTGGTGAGTAGAAGTAACCCGGAATAAGAACAGGGCGGAGCAATGCGGGTGCAGAAAAAAAATATGGGCGGCCCTGTCCGGGTATTCTTTCCGGGCCTTCTGTCTGATGACAGAAGGCCCGGGGGTGTTTATTTTTCCTGCCAGACCGGGGGGCGTTTTTCAAAAAAAGCACTAACCCCTTCCTTTGCGTCGTCGGTGGTGCAAAGCCTTGCAAAGGCTTCATTCATATAATCAAATTGCGCCGCATAATTCATGTCTTCGGAGGCGTAAAACGCTGTTTTGGCAATCTGGACGGCAATGGGGCTTTTTTGAGCCAGTTCCTCTGCCCAGACAAGGGCCTGGGTTTCAAGGTCATCCTTGGGAACAATTTTATTGATCAACCCCAATTCAAGGGCTTCGGGGGCCGTGAGAAGGTTGCCGTAAAGCAGGAGTTCCAGCGCTTTTTTCCGGCCCACGCAACGGGCAACGGGGATGACAGGACCCACACAATTTAATCCCACATTGATGGCGGTCAGTCCCATGCGCGAAGTGTCTGCGGCAATGACCAGGTCGCAAGCGGCAATCAGGCCCATGCCGTTGGCAGCGGCAAATCCGTTAAGTTGTCCGATAACAGGGGTTTTCATCTTTGAAATGTGCACAAGGGGCCGTTCCATTTTGCCGATCCACTCTCGGTATTCAATGGCGGTTTTTCCAGCAAGTTCGTTGACATCAATACCGGCGCAAAAGGCCCGGCCGGCGCCCTTTAGGAGAATAACCCGAACTTTCGGGTCGGCATCCAGTTCCCCCAATGCCTGGTCGAGCTCGGCCGCCATCTGACTGTTGAAGGTGTTCAAACTTTCCGGGCGGTTCAGGGTCAGGGTTCCCACATGGGTGTCATTTTTTTCAACGATAAGGGTTTCAAATTTCATCATGATACCTCCTTAATTATTGGGATTGATTATTATTCAATCGGTCATTCTCAAGTTGCCGTTGTCAGGATGTTACCGTGTTGCCAGTCGCAGCACCATATTGTCCGCCACCTGGCGGCGATCGTCTAGGGAGAGTGAATATCCATGAATTATGATATACTGCGGCCCCTTATTTCCTGTCAAGATGAATAAAATTTGACCTTATTTTAAATACCGGCACCCTTTCCGTGGACAAGGTGGTTCAGATTATTCAATGCGCCATCGGTGCTGTTCAATAAATGTTTTCATGATTGACACACGCCTTTGTTTTTACTACTGCTGTGGTTGACACAAGAAGCGCTTAATAATGATAAAGATATTTTGGGGAATATATGGGACTGAAACAAGCTGACCAGGATAGGCTTAAGGGTTTTCTTGATGGGATTAAAGCGAAAACAGATAACTTTCTGGGATATCCCGTGTCAAAGGATTTTGATTATAAGGATCTCTTTGAATTTTTAAAATATCCCCTGAACAATCTGGGTGATCCCTTTACTCCCAGTACCTGGAAGGTTGACACCAGGGAGTTTGAACGTGAAGTAATTACATTTATGGCCCGGCTTTTCAGGGCCAAAGAGGATGATTACTGGGGATATGTTACTAATGGCGGCAGTGAGGGAAATCTATACGGATTATACCTTGCCCGGGAGCTTTATCCCCGAGGAATTGTCTATTATTCCCAAGACACCCATTACAGCGTCAGTAAAAATCTCCACCTGTTAAATTTACGCCATATTATGATCCGGTCCCAGCCAAATGGTGAAATAGATTATGAAGATCTCCATGAAACTGTGAAAATCAATCGGGATAAACCCGCTATCATTTTTGCCAACATTGGGACAACCATGACAGAGGCAAAGGATGATCTATTAAAAATTAATGCCATTTTGGACCAACTGGTGATCTCTGATCGGTATATTCATTCGGATGCCGCTCTATGTGGTGGGCTTGCGCCGTTTATAACGCCCAGGGCTGCATTTGATTTCAAAGATGGGTGCGACAGCATTTCCGTGAGCGGCCATAAGTCTTTTGGATCTCCCATCCCCTGCGGAATACTGGTTGCCAGGAAACAAAATGTGGCACGTATTGCAAGGTCCATTGCCTACATCGGTTCTCTGGATACAACGATTACAGGCTCCCGAAATGGAGTGACCCCCCTATTTCTTTGGTATATGATCAAAAAACTGGGTATGGACGGTCTGAAAAAAAGAGTGGCATCTGCACTTGAAATGGCGGAATATACCGAAACGAGCTTGCAACAGGCCGGGGTCGCTGCCTGGAGAAATCCCAACGCCATAACCATTGTGTTTCCCGAGGTAGCTGAAGCGGTCAGGGAAAAATGGCAGTTGGCAACGGCCGATGGTAAAACCCACCTGATCTGCATGCCCAATGTTCGAAAGGATCAGATTGACCAATTTCTTGGTGATTTAAAAAAAATTAAAAATAATTCGGATATAATATGAAATACATTATGATCATTCATAAAGACCGTAAAGGGTTGGTGGCAGAAATTTCAGAGTTGCTGGGTCAAAACAACATTAATATAGATTCTATCAATGCCAATTCAGAGCTTGGTTTTGCCGGCATCAAGCTCTTTACTTCGGACAATGACCTGGCGCTGTCCGTTCTCACTGAATCGGGATTTAAAGCGGTTCCCGATGGAAATATTCTGGTGAGGATTGATGATGTGCCCGGCGCACTGGGACGTATCTCACGCACTTTAAGTGAACACAATATTAATATTCGCGGCATCACCATGATAGAGCAGAACCAAGGATCAAATATTGTTGCCATTGTCACGGACCAGGATGAGAAAACCAGGAAAATTTTGAAGGATGTCCTGGTGAAATAAAAGGACCGCGTATCACGGTACCGAGTGCCACCTTTTTATTCATGCCGGTGGATAATAAAGTGCCGCCCCTTTATTTTTTTTGTTGAGAGTGCTGCTTGGGCCTTGTCGGCCATACCGCGTTCAATGGCCACATAGGAGTAAAATTCAAAGCAGTTGATTTTGCCCACACAGCTTCCGGCAATTCCCCCATCTTTGGTGAGCGCCCCCAGGATATCCCCGGGCCGAAGTTTGCTCTTTCGCCCCCCGTTGATGGACAGGGTCACCATGGGAGGCAGAACGCTCCTGTCGGTTGAGGGCTCAAGCGCATCAAGATCGGCCACCTCAAAAGCAGTACCCATCATGCGGTTGATCTCTTTTAGTCTGAAACCCTCCTTGGGTGTCATGAGGGAAAAGGCCATCCCCTCTTTCCCGGCCCGGCCTGTCCGGCCGATACGATGGACATAGACCTCGGATTCAAAGGGAAGATCAAAATTAATCACTGCGCTGAGCCCTGAGATATCAAGGCCCCTGGCCGCCACGTCCGTGGCCACTAAAATGGGGGTGCTGCCGTTGGAAAAGCGCACCAACACTTCGGTTCTATCCTTTTGTTCGAGGTCGCCGTGAATGGCCAGAGAGGCAAATCCCTTTGCCCCGAGAAAGGTTGAAAGAGACCTGCACTGGAGTTTTGTATTGCAGAAAATAAGGGTTGATGCGGGTTTCACTGTTCCCAGGATCTGGGCCACAACATTGGCCTTGGCCTCCCAATCGGACTGATAAAAATATTGACGAATGACATTTTTTTCGTGGTCTTGATCCACCACCACCCTATGGGCATTTTTCTGAAACCGGGTGCTCAGCTTAAGGATGGACTCTGGAAAGGTCGCGGAAAAAAGAAGGGTCTGGCGATGTTTGGGCACATAGCCCAGGATCACTTCAATGCTGTCGGTAAAGCCAATGTCCAGCATTCGATCTGCTTCATCCAGAACAAGGGTGGTCACATTATCCAGGTTCATGGTTCCCCGCTTTAAATGCTGCTCGATGCGCCCGGGAGTCCCTACCACTATATGGGCCTGGTGTTCCAGGGAGATCTGCTGGGGAAGGAAGGGCATTCCACCACAGATGGTCACAATTTTGATGTTGTGTTTGAATCGGGCGATACGCCGCAGCTCGCCTGCCACCTGATCCGCCAGTTCCCGGGTCGGACACATGACCAGGGTCTGGACCCGGAAGCGTTTCACATCCAGGTTGTGCATCAAGCCGATGCCAAAGGCCGCCGTTTTCCCGCTCCCGGTTTTGGCCTGGGCCAGCAGGTCCTCCCCACGAAGCACATGGGGCAAACTTTCTGCCTGGACCGGCGTCATTTCTTGGTACCCCATGGTCTTAAGGTTCTCGATCATCGATTTGGTTAACGGCAAGGTTGTAAAAGCACTCATGGAATCCTTCTTTTTTATTAAAGACAGACCTCCCAAGGTCTGTTGTTGTGTTATGGCACCTTTTTTATTGCACTCATGGGTGCCCGGCGCACAAGCATACCAGGCAAATCATATATTCACAATAAAAGCTGCAATTTGCCGGCGCATCCCAGGGGGATTACCTCTATAAGTTGACTTGATTTTACCAGAATTTGAATCAAGGGAAGACAGGGGTTAGAACACCTTCTGTCCCATTGAGAATTCTACTTGACACTGACAGACCTCAAGATTAAAATAATTTTAAGGTCTAATATTAGGCGCTTTCACATTTCCCCTGTATCAGGATAGATGCTCAATTAGAGAACCTTGATCGAATCCTTGCAAAACTGGAACATATCCCATGCTGACGGGTAAGGGTTGCATTATTTTTCTAAAAAAAAGCAAATTTGATAAAGGAGGACCACCATGAGAGTACAACCCAAAAAAATAATGTGTGCGGTTGATTTTTCGGATTTCACGGATGCGATCCTTGCCTACAGCGTTGCATTGTGCACGAAGTTTCATGCAAAACTGTTTTTGGTCCACATCGCCATGGACGTGAATGTTTCCTTTGTGAACAGCAGCATCGCCTTTAATAAGGCGATGCTTCAGGATGAACATATCCGTAATGCACAGCAACGCCTTGAGGAATTGGTAAAAGAGGTGACAATAGAACATGAAATTTTTGTTTGCAAGGGAGATCCGGCCAATGAAATCCGCCAGCTTGCCTTGAAAGAAAAAATAGATATGGTCATCACCGCCACCCATGGAAAATCAGGGATTACAAGATTGTTGATCGGTTCC
This sequence comes from Desulfoconvexum algidum, assembly GCF_055382125.1. Taxonomy (NCBI): domain Bacteria; kingdom Pseudomonadati; phylum Thermodesulfobacteriota; class Desulfobacteria; order Desulfobacterales; family Desulfobacteraceae; genus Desulfoconvexum; species Desulfoconvexum algidum. Next base: position 6,487,892 of record NZ_AP042394.1, read on the forward strand.
GTCACGGAGAAATTGATGAAAACCCTTCACTGCCCATTTTTGGTAATGCACACAGGGCAGCAGAGTTTCATACCCCGGGACGACGGTCAAATGGAGCTGGAAAAAGTGATGGTGGGGTGTGATTTTTCACAGGATTCCAAACTTGCGTTTGACTATGGCGTTAGCCTTGCACAGGAATATCAGGCAAAGCTTTATCTGACCCACGTCATTAAACCGACGGAACATATTGAATTGAAAAGATCCGACTATATCAATGCCATCCCCGGAGATTACCGGGCCTGGCGTACTTCAGATTATCTTGAGATGCAGAAAAAAGCGACAGAAGAAAACCAGGAAAAAATCAATAAACTAGGCCGACGCCTTGAAAGGCAACTCTATTTTATGGTGCCTGAAGAGTTCCGGAGCTGGTGTAGCCCTCATACCATCATGCTGACCGGGGAACCCTATAAAGAGTTGATAAAGTATGCCAGGGAACAGGAGATCGACATGATTGTATTGGGAATTCGTGGTCATACCCTTTGGGAAAAATTGATGGTGGGCTCCACCACAGATAGGGTTATTCGCGAAGCTCCCTGTCCTGTGCTGGCAGTCCGGCAAATGGATGGCGGGTAAGCGCAATTGCAAAAGAGATGATAAAGAGACGATATGAATCTGTAAAATATGCTACACTCTATCCGGTTTATAAAGGCTGGGTGCTGACTATATGATCTTTTTTATAAAAGTCATTTGATCCGGCCACCAATATGAGTGTTGAAATTGATATCATGGGGAGGCCGGACGATGGCTATTTTTGGAAAGAATGGATTTGTCTGGAAACAGGAGATTGCCTTTGCCAGGAAACTTCTTGTCTGGCAATATGAAAAATCTGGTACTGCTTTACCCGATGAGAGAGCAATATCGGCTCATGCTCAAAAAATTGTGGCGGATGCCCATATAATTGCCAAAAAAAGCGGCCGCACGGTACTGGAAATTTTGAAAAACAAGGTGACTATAAAAAAATAAAGGAAATGATAAAATGATAAATGTAATTGCGTCCATACAAATAAAGGAAGGACAGGTTTCCAATTTTATAGAAATTTTTAAAAAAAATATTCCAAAGGTTCTGGAAGAAAAGGGGTGTATTGAGTATGTGCCGACGGTTGACGTCGCTACGGCCCTGCCCCCCCAGGAGTTGAATCCCAATGTAGTTACCATCATCGAGAAATGGAACAGCCTGGAGGATTTAATGGCACATCTATCCACACCCCACATGCGGGAATATGGGAAAAAGACAAAGACCCTTGTTGAAAAAATGTCTATCAAAGTATTGGAAGAAGTATAGTCAATCAATAGATCCCCATGAAAATATAAAACCAACTATTTGAATTGAATAGGGAAGATTAAACCAAAAGATGATCGAACAATCAAATGATGATAAAGGAAAGAAGACAGCGGTTTTGTTTTCAGTTCAAACCCCTGGCGTTTCCGATGAGGAGAATGGTTCATCTCTCCAAGAACTTAGGCGGTTGGTTAAAACCATGGGCCTTGAAGTTGTCGCAACGCTAACACAACGCCGTTCAAAACCTGAGACGGGAACCCTATTGGGCGCGGGAAAATTAAAAGAACTTGCCGGCTATACCGGTGGAACCGGAATTGTTGAAAAATTTAGCCGGAAATCAAAAGATGAATGTGATGACATGGATGAAGAGTATCCGGTCGGCAGTCTTGCCGATAGATATGAAGAGAGTTTAAGCCATGACCCAATGGCAGAAAACAGGGTACGCGCCAATGTGGTCATCTATGATGGCGAAATTTCCACAAAGCAATTGCAAAATCTTGAAAAAGCGACCGGCGTCGAAGTTTTAGACCGAACCAGTGTGATCCTCGAAATATTCAGCCGTCATGCCAAAAGCCGGGAGGCCCTTATTCAAGTGGAAATAGCCAAATTGGCGTATTTGGTGCCAAGGCTGAGGGCATCTCAAATTGGCGGTGATCGTCAAGGCGGCGGTGTCGGATCTAAAGGGGTAGGAGAGACTTCCCACGAACTGAATAAACGTCATATCAGAGACCGCATATCCGAATTAAAGTCACGCCTTGTTGGAATTCGCAACGAACAAAATAGACGGCGCAGCCGCAGAAAAGAAAATTTCCAGGTTTCTCTGATCGGTTATACCAATGCCGGCAAGTCGTCACTGATGCAAAAACTGACCGGCAGCGATGTATTGGTAGAGGATAAATTATTTGCAACCCTTGATACCCGTGTAAAAGCGTTGCAGCCAGAAGCGTTTCCTCCGGTACTCATTTCCGATACCGTTGGATTTATAAAGAAATTACCCCACGATTTAGTTGCATCTTTCCAATCGACCCTTGATGAGGCACTTGCCGCTTCCTTACTTTTGTTTATAATAGATGCCTCGGATCCGGCTTTTCGATCTCAATTGACGGTGACCCATTCGGTCCTCAAAGAAATCGGTGGTGAAAAAATTCCAAACCTGCTGATTTTGAATAAAATTGATAAACTCACAACAGGAGAGCTGGAAGCGCTATATCTTGAATTTCCCGATGGAATCTTCATCTCTGCTCACACCCCCGAGGATGTCGCAATCCTGCGCAAAAAAATTCTTGAGTATTTCGAATCAAATATGATCGAAACCACGATGGTGGTGCCCTATGACAAAGGGCACCTTTTAGGACAGTTAAGAAACAAAGCCAGTATCATAAATGAATCCTACGACGAAACAGGAACGAGTGTAACATTCAAGACGTTTCCGGAAACATTAACCTGGTTACAAAAAATGATGGATTGAACCGGTGATTTTTATTGAACTTGATCAGGGGGTCATGGCTTCCATGGCCTTTTTCATCTGGCGGGCGGCCTGTTTTAACCGCTCTTCGTTTTCCACCAGGGCCAGGCGAAGATAGCCCTCCCCTTCATCGCTGAATCCGGCTCCAGGGGCTACCGCCACATTGGCCCGGTTCATCATCTCAATAGCAAACTGCATGGATCCCATTTTGTCAAAGGGAGCGGGTATCTTGGCCCAGACAAACATGCCGGCCTTGGGTTTTGTAATCTCCCATCCCATACGTTCAAGGCTTGCGCACAAGACATCTCTGCGGGTTTCATAGGTTTGGCATAATTCAATGATGGTGTCGTCACAATCCCGTAAGGCAATAATCCCTGCCACCTGGATGGCGGAAAAAATACCATAGTCAAAATATCCTTTGATTTTACCCAGGGCCTGGACCATTTGCTCGTTGCCCACGCAATACCCGATTCGCCATCCCGCCATGTTATAGGATTTGGAAAAGGACCCAAACTCAACCCCCACATCCTTGGCACCTGGAGCTTCCAGGAAACTGGGTGCCTTGTATCCGTCAAAGCAGATTCTGGAATAGGCAAAATCATTGATGACCATGAATTTAAATCGTTTGGCCAGCTTGACCACTTCCTTGAAAAAGTTCAGGTCCGTGACTACGCCTGTGGGGTTGTGGGGATAATTGAGCAGCAAGACCCTGGGCTTGGGATAACAGGACTCACAAACATTGATGATTCGGTCCAGAAAGCTTTTTTCCGGGGCAATGGGTATTTTCATGACAGTGGCACCGGCAATGACGGCGGCATAAATATGGACGGGAAAGGCCGGAGCTGGTACCAGAACCGAATCCCCCGGCCCCATGATGGCCAGGCAAAGATGGGAGATCCCTTCCTTGGACCCAATGGTGAAATAGGTTTCCTTTTCTGCATCCAGGTCAATATCATAATGGCGTTTATAATATTTTGCGATTTCAATTTTTAAATGGGGCATGCCCGAGCTTTCAGGATACCGATGGGCCTTGGGATCCTTGGCCACTTCCACCAATTTTTCAATGACCGCATCGGGGGTTGGATCCATGGGGTTTCCCATGCCAAGGTCAATGACATCATCCCCGTTTCTCCGCTTCTCCATTTTCATTTTATTGATCATGCCAAACAAATAGGGGGGTAATTGTTCCATGCGGGTGGCAAACCGGATGATATTGTTTTCTTCCAAAACTAAACTCCTTTTAAAAAATATAAAAAATATAAGAATTTAAAATCATATCAGATTTTATTCCCAGAAGAAAAGTAAAACTGCAAAAAATGTAACAGGGGTCAATCCATTCCACAGGACTCGCTTGCGGGTGGACCCGGATGAACTGGGGGTGGCCAAGAATATTTTTATAGTTGGTTGCCAATGTGAATTAAAAAATGGTATTTTGACCTGAATATTTTTCCAACCCGATAACCAGCAGGTAAAGAAAATGAAACCACAGGAAATAGAAGATAAAAGTTTTCAGATCATTGAAGCAGAGGCGGGAAAACATGGGTTTAATGAACAAGAATGGCCCATTGTCAGACGGATGATTCACACCTCGGCGGATTTTGACTATATAAAGAGTATCCGATTTTATAAGGGAGCCCTTAATCCCATTGACGCAGGAATTCAGGCCATTTTACAGGGGAAAAATATTATCACCGACACCAACATGGCCCGGGTGGGGATTCGAAAACGAGAGGTTCATGAATTTGGCGGCCAGGTCTCCTGTCTGATTGCTGATGAGGCCGTGGCAATAAAGGCGAAGGAGGCAGGCACCACCCGTGCCCTGGCGGCCGTGGACATGGCTGCAGACAGGATGGAAGGCGGGATTTATGTGGTGGGCAACGCCCCAACCGCTCTTTTGCGGCTCATGGCGTTGATCCGGGAAAAAAAGGCAAACCCTGCATTGATCATCGGATTTCCCGTGGGCTTTGTCAATGCGGCCGAATCCAAGGATGAACTCATGACCCTTGATTATCCCTATATCACCAACAAGGGCAGAAAGGGCGGGTCCAATATTGCGGCCAGTATTGTCAATGCCCTGGCTATCATGGCCTTTGCGCAAAAATAATCTTTTATTGTTAGGGAGGTTTTCATTAAAGGCTTTGTCATTGCTGCCACGGGCAGCGGAACCGGAAAAACAACCATTTGCCTGGCCATTCTTGCCTATTTAAGGTCAAGGGGGATACGGGTGGCCCCCTTTAAGGTGGGCCCGGATTTTATAGATCCTGGCCATCACACTAAGATTGCCGGGAGAACAAGTGTTAACCTGGATTCCTGGATGTTGACCCGTGCCTATAATCGAAGACTTTTTGCTCAGAATTCAAAGGGAATGGACATGGCCGTGGTGGAAGGGGTTATGGGACTGTTTGACGGGTATGATGCCCTGACGGAAACAGGGTCCACCGCCCAAATGGCCAAATGGCTGGGCCTTCCTGTCCTGCTTATTGTCAGTGCAAAGGGCAAGGCCAGAAGTGCTGCTGCCATTGTCAAAGGGTTTGAAACCTTTGACCCGGATCTAAAGCTTGCTGGGGTTATTTTCAGCCAGACCGGCAGCCAGCGGCATTATGAATACCTTCGGGATGCTGTGGCGCAAAATTGTACAACCCCCTGCCTGGGTTTCATGCCCAAAAATGAAAAAATTGTCATGCCCGAACGGCACCTGGGATTGATGACCGCCGATGAGCTGGACATCTCCCCCCAAGTGCTTGCCCTCCTGGTCTCCATGGTGGAGGACCACCTGGACATGGATGCCTTGATGGCAAAACTGCCAGTGATATCTTCCGGGAATAGAGGTGAACCCTGCGCGGATCTGGCAGACCCAAATCCGGGTGATGTGGTCTCGGATAAAATTCCCATCCCGGCACCGGCTGCACCTGTAGTAACGCCTGCGCCCGTAGCAACAAGCGCGCCTGTTATTGCCGTGGCAAGGGACAAGGCGTTTTGTTTCTATTACCAGGACAATCTTGATAGTTTAACAAAAGCCGGGGCAAAGATTGTCACCTTTTCTCCCTTAACAGACACTCAACTGCCCCCTGGGATTGACGGGATTTATCTGGGCGGGGGATACCCCGAGGTGTTTGCCAAAACCCTGTCCGCCAGGACAGAACTTCTGGACCAGATTAAGCAGTTAAGCCTTTCAGGCATGCCCATATACGGGGAGTGCGGGGGTTTTATGTATTTGTGCAGTCAGGTATCGGCCATGGACCAAAAAGAGCAATATGGGATGACAGGTTGTTTTGATTTCTCCGTTCAAATGTCCAAGCGCCTCAGGTCCCTGGGATATCGGGAAATTACCCTGACACAAGATACCCTTATCGGTACAAGGGGGACAGTGATAAGGGGGCATGAATTCCATTATTCCTCCATGAAAGACAACGCATCTGAAGATCCGGGTGTCAAAAATGTCTACCAGGTCACCACACGGGCGGGCCAGGATATTTTTTTAAAGGGATATCAAAAGAACCTCACCCTTGGTTCCTATCTCCATGTGCATTTTGGCAGCAGCCCCGGGTGTGCACAGACCTTTGTGGATCATTGTGCAAAATTTAGACAGATCCGACTGGATCCCACAAAAACCGCCCCCATATCAGCGCAACCCGGACCAAATAGCAAGGAGTACCATGGCTGCAAAAACGCTTAAGCAGGGGTTTACCACAGGGGCGGCGGCTGCCGCATCGGTAAAGGCAGCGCTGCTTGTTCTGGTCACCTCCCGGGTCCCCACGGCCGTAGATATTGCGTTTTTAACCGGTGAAAAAAAGCGCATTGCCATAAAACAAGTTCTGAAACTATCAGATACCTGTTGCCGGGCCTCGGTGATAAAAGATGCCGGAGATGACCCGGATATAACCCATAAGGCCGAGATCGGGGCAAGGGTGACCCTGACCCCGGCCAGGGAGCTGACGGTGATCATAACGGGTGGAAAAGGGGTGGGCAGGGTCACCAAACCAGGCCTTGAAGTTGAGGTGGGGGAACCGGCTATCAATTCAGGTCCCAGGCAAATGATCCAGAATGTGGTGGAAGAGATATGGGATCAATACAACCTGTCCGGCAGGTCGGTGACCATTGAAATCTTTGTGCCCAAGGGAGAGCTCCTGGCCAAAAAAACCCTGAATGCCCGTCTGGGAATCCTCGGGGGCATCTCCATTCTCGGGACCACCGGTATTGTTAAACCCATGTCCCATGATGCCTATATTGCCACCATCAGATCCAGCATCTCTGTTGCAATTGCCAGAGATATTGACACCCTGGTGTTTACCACGGGAAGGCGAAGTGAGCGGTTTGCCATGGGGCTTTTTCCCGGCTTTTGTGAGGAAGCCTTTGTCCAGACCGGGGATTTTTTCAAGGCAGCCATTGATGAGGCCCTTAATAAACCCTTCTGTCAACAGATTATCTATACCATTTTTTTTGGCAAGGCCGTTAAAATGTCCCTGGGATTTGAACACACCCATGCGGCAAAGTCAGATCTGACATTAAACAAACTGGCCCTTTGGGCAAGAGAGATCACAGGGGATGAACGACTCGTTTGCAACATAAAGCAGGCCAATACAGCCCGTCATGCCTTTTCATATATATTTCCAGATTATCCTGAACTGCTCACCTTTGTGGGGAAAAAAATCCAGGCGACGGCCGGACGCTTTGCCAGGGGGCAGATCCAGATCCGGGTGATCATTTTGGATTTTGAGGGGCAAAAGGCGTTTGACTCCCAAGAGATGGAGGAAATTACATGAAAAAAAATGAATCCGATGCAAAAACCATCTTAAACCGCCTGGGAAAATTATCTGGTTTTTTAAATAGCCTGGATGTAGATGCAAGCAATGATGACTGCTTTAATTATCCCCTGGAAATTATCCAGAAAACCATGATGTTTGATATCAGTGTTCTCTACAAGGTGTCCAATGTCATTGAAGACCGGCTGATTTTAGAGGTGGTCAAGGTGCTGGATCCTGAAAATTTGCGGCCGGATTTAAGGGAAAATAGGAAATTAAGGCTGTTTTTAGATTCCCGGGACAAGCGGTATGTCAACGAGGTCAGTGCTTTTTTAAACAAGAATGTTTCTTGTATCAATATCCCGGGAATGGGATGTGATGTTATTGGGTTTGTGTTTTTTCCCCAGGAGTGTGGGGGGGCCTATTTGTTTGGCGGGGATTTTTTCGGCAAAGAATCTGCTGTTAAGGATTTTGAGGTCAGTACAGTGGAGATTATGTGCAATTTTTTGAGTACCCTTCTTTTAAAGACCCAATTTAAACAGCAGGCAGAATATGATGGCCTCACAGGGCTTTACAATTCCCGGAAAATTAAAGAAGAGCTGGGCCGGGTATTGAAAAGACTTGAACGTAAACCTTCCCTGTCCGCCAGTATTGCCATGGGGGACATCGATTTTTTTAAAAAAATTAATGATACCTATGGCCATATCCAGGGGGATCTGGTTCTAAGGGAGGTGGGAGAGATTCTCACCCTGTCCATGCGGGAATATTTTGATACGGCCGGCCGCTACGGCGGGGAAGAGTTTTTATTAATCCTGGATGAAATAGAGGGTGACCCTGCGGTTCAGATTGTGGAACGGATCCGGGAAAAAATTGCCGCCACCCGGTTTGCCCAGGTGAACAGGTCCGGAAAAATTCTTGAAAACCAATTTATTAACATTACCATGTCCTTTGGTGTGGCCCAATTAAACCCTGGCGTGAGCCAGGGGGAGAACAAGGCTTCTTATGACCAGACCCTGGCGGAACATATCGCCAGGGCAGACACTGCCCTGTATACATCAAAGGAGAACGGCAGAAATCAAACCACCCTATTATAAAGAAATAATATAAGGAAAAATTAAAGATGCAGATATCTCCCATCGGGGTGATCAAAACCCCGTTCAGTGATTTAAAAGGTATGCCCATTCAGCCTTCAGGTGCCCTTGACATAGAAGGGACCCTTGTGATCAATCCGGAATATGAACAGGGTTTGAAGGATTTAGAAGGCTTTTCCCATATTATTTTATTGTATCATTTTCATAAATCTTCCGGGTATGATCTGATGGTAACCCCGTTTATGGATACCCAAAAAAGGGGCCTTTTTTCCACCCGTGCCCCCAGAAGGCCCAATTCCATCGGTCTGTCCATTGTGGAACTTACCGGAAGGGACAAAAATAAGGTCTTTGTTCGCGGCATTGATGTTCTCAACAACACCCCGCTCATTGATATCAAACCCTATGTCCCCAGCTTTGATGTACGAGCCGTTACCGCCACGGGTTGGCTGGAAACGGCCCAGAAAAAAGCGGCCACACTTAAATCCGATGACCGGTTTATCGAAAAATAAAGATACAGACCGTTAATGAGGTGCCCAATGAAAAAAACACCACATAGGTTGTCTTGTTTAAAACAGGTCCCAAGGGTATTGGGGGTAACGATTTTAGGACTCATGCTTTGTACCCTGTCATACCCGGTTCTGGCACAGGAAGCCAGGGTGTTCATCGTCCCTCCCCAGGGAGATGTCATGGCGGGTAAGATGACCCGGTTTATTCTGTTCCTCCACAATCCGGAAAAGGAAGCGGTAACCACCGATGCCTACAACCGGGTCATGGTAACCATAAAAAAAGGTAACCAGCAGATTGTTGTGGAGGCCACGCCCTGGGATGCCGACCCCGCTCTGGTGACGATTCCAGGGAACGGATATGAAAAGCGTGAATATCAGTTTCTACTGCCCCAGTCCATGGACGGCAATATCAGTCTTTCCCTGGAGGCATTTGCCGCGGGGCCGGTATGGTTTGTCGCCAAAGAGATGCCCTTTAAAGACAGAACAGAGCAGTTTGCATTGGATGAAAAAGAATCTATTATTCACCCTCTTGCGAAATATTTGTCTCCCTATGAACCCATGTATTTTTTAGTGGGTGTTGATCCGGGACCCGACAAAAGCAAATTTCAGATCAGCTTCAAATATAAGATTTTCAACTATACAAAAAAAACTGGCGGGTGGAAATATTTTCTGAACGGTATTCATGTCGCTTACACCCAGACCTCTTTTTGGGATCTTAGCTCTGATTCAGCCTCTTTTGAAGATACCAATTATAAGCCTGAGTTATTCTACCTTATCCCTAAAATTGACCTGGGAATACCATTCATAAAAGCATTTGGCATTCAAAGCGGGTATCGGCATGAATCCAACGGAAAAGACGGAGCCGATTCCAGAAGCACCAATTACCTCTATATTGAACCCATCCTGGCCTTTTCCCTGAGTAATAATTATTTTCTAAAAATAGCCCCAAGGGTCTGGACATATATCAATAATATCGATACCACCAACGCGGATCTGAACCAATACAGGGGATATTTTAATTTTCAGCTGAGCGCAGGAAATCCAGATGGTTTTATCCTGGACACCAATACCCGCTGGGCAGACAAGGGTCCTAGTTTCCAGGCGGACTTAAGTTATCCGTTAAAGACACCTAATCAAGGAATTGGGTTCTATCTGCACCTGCAGTATTTTAATGGATATGCAGAAAACCTTCTCCATTATCAGCAAAAGGATGAAAGTATCAGGCTGGGACTTTCCATTGTCAGGTAAGCATGGCCTGCTGCTGGGTGGATGCGGAGGCGCTGATCAAAAGCGCAATGCCCATGTTTCCGAACAGATAGAGGCCGGAAAGCCCGTATAGCAGAACAAGGCTTCCCTTGACCTGGATGTTGAAAACCAGGAAGGCCACCACCAGCATGATGGTCATGGAGATGTAGCCGGTGACCATATAGGGAAGGGTTTTTCCCAGGATAAATTCAATTTTGCGGATGGGCGTTACCATGACCTGCTCAATGGTGCCGCTTTGTCCCTCCACCCTGCCGATGCCTGGAAATTTTTGCGACCTGTGCGGGTAGATTGTAGAAAGATAAGTAATGATAATTGCTAAAAAAACTCCCAGATATAAAAAAACAGTAAACATCCGTTTCTCTATTTGAGATGTATAGACAGAAATCTATAATTTTTCAAAAGGAAAAACAATGTCAAAATACAAAATTAAGGTCAATGTTGAGTTTATATGAAACTTTGTCCAAGGTATTGCAATTATAGGAGTTTCATCTTTCGTTGTGGCCTGGAGTAAAGACCATGCTCCGGCCATGCCGGTTAGTGGCAAGAAGAATTCCGTCCCGGGGGTATAAAATCGGAACAAGGAAAGCGAAAATATATCCACAACACAATTGCCCATATCTTCAAAAATGGCGTTGGTAAATATGTATTAAATGATTCAATTTTCAAGTGTTTCATTTGGTATAAGAATATTGGAATTATTCTTGATTGATATCATTTGGAAAAAAAATCATCCCTTGCTATGCAGTCAGAAACCCTTTGATGTTGCTTAATTTGATTTTCGACAAGGCTGCTATGTCTTCTGCTGATATGCCATGTTGCCGAATGATAGCAACCAAGATCAAAATTGCTTCAGTGTCGGAAATAGTGACAATGGCCGATCTGCAGACAAGAGAACTTCTTTGGTGTACCTGTCTTTCACATATATCATCAACGTCGGAAAAATAGACGAATACACCATCATGTTTTTCACGATAGATGCCCGGACACTAACGGAAATGGTGTAAAAATGACTGCGATGAAAGCCCGAGAATCTCACCGAGTTGTTTCCCTGAAAGTCCGGCAGGTGAAGCGGTTATCAAGTGAATAATTATTTTTTTCAGATTACCATACTTGGAAAAACCAACGTCTTTATATCGCGATAGACCATATTGATCAAATTGAGGGATTTGCGGCAACGTATAATATTTGCCGTTCTGATTATAGCTTGTATATGCTCGCCATTGTTTGATTTTTAATCTGGCATTTGGGATGGAGTGAGGTGGACCCGCTGATCTGTCCTAAATGCCAGGGGCAAATGCGTATCATCCGCTTTATCGAAGAGCTTGACATAATCGAAAAGATCCTAGGCCATCTTGGACTCTGGGATATCCGTAACCATGACCCGCCGCAACCTGTCATTTTCGATTCTATTCCTGATTTGGTTTATGACCTTTACTATTCCCAAATCCTGGCAGTTGACTGGAATTGATTTTAATTTTTTTAGCGCTTAGGGGAATTTTGGTTTTTTCAAAAAACATCTATACATTTTTTTTACACTTTGTAATAAACCCTGACGCCTTTGCCCAAAGCCTTTCAATGTGGGGAAAAATACAAATAGACATACTTCCCACCAGCACCGAATACCCACACCACATTTTCTCATTTCGATTTCAACGCAGTACTATCGCCTATCTTTATTGGTATAGTAATTGCTTTATATAGATTTCAGGGATCTGTACTGAACGGTAAAAATACGATTCTTAGGGTCGTAGAAATAAATACCTTCACATAGATATAGACGGTAGATTTCAGCCCAATTCAAGGCATTAGAATTGAGCTGTTGATCAAACAGATAAATTTATTGTGAACTTATTCTTTTCTGCGTTCCTAAATAACGAAGGGGAACAAAATAGTGCTATTTAAAATCAGTTTCTCAATTTCACTTGCAATTTTTGTAGTGGGAATCCTTTATCGCGTTTTTGGTTTTTTTCAAATTGCAATTGGGCCGGAGGCAAAATCATTTTCTTTTTTAAAACGGGTCACCACCTTTTTAAGCAGCCTGTTTTTTGTCTTTGTAAATCCCCGCCATCTTTTCCGGTTCGGTAAATCCATTGTTTTGGATGTGGTTCTGCAAAAAAAATTGCTCAGCCAGGATTTCTTAAAATGGTGTATGCATATTTTTATCTATTTTGGCTTCATGGGGCTTGTTTTCATACATGCCCTTGAAGACTATATAAGTGAGCCTTTGTTCACAGATTATTATTCCACTTTAAATCCTTTTATGCTGTTAAGGAATGTGCTGGGTGCCATGGTCATCCTTGGCCTGATCATTGCTATTCAACGCCGCAAGAAAATCATTGGGATACGATTGATCAGCAAGAGGCCCGATTATTTAGCGATTGTGGTGCTTTCCGTAATTATGATTTCCGGGTTTCTCCTTGAGGCCAGTAAAATAATCTCCTCTCCCGTATTTGATGATATGGTCGATGAATGGGGCATCATGCTTGATGATGATGAAATATTAACCTTAAAAGTGTATTGGCAGGAAGCGTATGGGGTGGTTTTCCCGAATCAGATTCTTGAGGTTACCCCAACGGCACTGGAAGAGGGGGAAACGGCAAACGATAATAATTGCGGTGATTGTCATTCCAAGCCCGCATGGGCATTGGTTTCCTATCCCATATCCTTTGCAATGAGACCAATGGCCGGACTGTTCAATGCCTGGCGATTGGACATTTTTCTGTGGCATATCCATTTTTTAAGCTGTTTTATCGGCCTTGCGTATTTGCCCTTTAGCAAACTCTTACATATCATCACCAGCCCCATCAGCATTTTGGTCAATGGGATTGCCGGTCAAACCATAAAACATCCTGAAAACAGGGCCACAAGGAGAGCGCTGGACTTACAAGCCTGCACCCATTGCGGGACCTGCACACTTCATTGCTCTGTTGCCCCGGTTTATAACATCTTTCCCAACGCCTACATTTTCCCATCTGAAAAATTGTTGGCCATCAGGGAAAGAACTTCCGGCACATCTTCAAATCCGGAAACCCAGCAAAAATTTGCCCTAGGCAGTTTTCTTTGTACCAATTGTAATCGGTGCTCTGAACTTTGTCCTGTGGGCATCAATCTTCAAAGCCTGTGGATTGAAACTAAAAAAGAATTGGCCCAGGAAAAATTTGGTGATCCAGATGTTCAGCTAAGGAATATAAAAGAGAAAAAATGGTCTCAGCCTTCTAAGGAGAACATCAAACTCGTTAGCTCAAAACAAAAGAAAACGCTGGGTATATTGGAAAGTTCCCTGAAAGCCAATTCTTTCTCCCTGTGTTACGCATGTATGACGTGTACCAATTCTTGCCCAATTGTCGGTATGACAAAAAATGATGATTCCATTGGAATGGCCCCCCATCAAATTATGCATAGCTTGTCCTTAGGATTAATTGACAGGGCCATGGATTCTCGAATGATATGGGATTGTTTAACCTGTTATAAATGTCAGGAAAATTGCCCCCAGGGTGTTCAAATTACAGATATTTTTTATGAAATTAAAAATATGATATTCAAAAAGGAATACAATCTATGAAGTTTGCTTTATTTTCAGGGTGTAAAAGCGCTTTTTATCTTCCCCAATATCGAATTTCCTCAAAGCTTGTTTTATCTTCCCTTGGCGTTGAGTTAAAGGAACTGGAATTTAATTGCTGCGGCTATCCCGTGCGCGAGAAAAACCTTGACGCATTTTTGATACTGGCTGCAAAAAATTTAGCGATTGCTGAACAGCAGAATCTTCCAATCCTTGCCTTGTGCCAATGTTGTTTTGGTTCCTTGAAACATGCAGATCACTATTTAAAAAACAACCCTGAAAAAATGGAAATGATCAATGATTTATTAAAAGAAGAAGGGCTGGAGTATAGGGGAACCACTGAAATCCATCATCTCTTAACGGTTTTCTCCAACAGTATAGGATATTCTAACATTAAAAAACAATTAGTCAAAAAACTTACGGGATTAAAAATTGCTCCCCACTATGGTTGCCATGCACTGCGGCCGTCAAATATCACTCAGTTTGATAATCCCCAGGCACCCACCATTTTTGAAGAAATCATCAGTTTGACAGGCGCTCAGCCCGTTGCTTGGTCAAAACGTCTGGAATGTTGCGGAAATCCATTATGGGAAAAAAACAATAAACTGTCCCTTGGCATCCTGCAACAAAAAATCGATAGTGCCAAGGAAGCAAATGCAGACATGATTTGTTCTGCCTGTAATTGTTGTCAACTCCAGTTCGATGAAATTCAGAAAACTGCATTGAAAAAAACATCAGTAGACCAATTCCCCTCAATTCTTATTTCCCAGTTATTGGGGTTGAGTATGGGGTTCTCTGAAAAAAATCTGAAAGTATCGGAGAATTGTCTTCCGTTCTCACATGCTCTTTTTTAATAAAAATAGTTCTCGAAAATGGGAATATACTACAAAATAAGGGATTGCTTACTCAATCCGGAAAATATGGGTATTCTTGAAGACCCGAATACAATCCGGCAAGGCGGAATCCCGGGAAAAATGTAATGGAAAATGTAAAAGATATAGTTAAAATACAACCAAAGTTTCGAAAACCGATAATGACCGAATCCCATGCCCATCTACAGCTATGCTACAAGTGCGGTGGGTGCGATTCGGCTTGCCCCATGAACATGGCCACGGGTCTGCTGAACCCGAGAAAAATTGTGTGGATGGCAAACCTGGGGCTGATTGATGAGTTGCTGCACTCATCCTGGATCTGGTATTGTCTTATGTGTAACCGCTGTGCACATAACTGCCCGATGACAGTGCAGCCTTCCGAGCTTATCGCATATCTGAGAAGGGAAGTGCTGGAAAAACATATTGTGTCATATGAGAATTTCTCCCGCTACAGACAACTTATGACAAAATTCCAGCGTGTCAGATGGCATATGGCGGACCAATGCCTGAAATCAGATTGCCTGCCTGACCTTGAGCAAAACTTTTCCACATGGATGGAAAAGGAAATTGAACTTCCCAATACAAAAATAATTTTTAATAAATCTTCATTAAAATCCGGACTGTTTGCACAAAAAGCAGGCAACAGCCTCTCTTGCTTTACCTGCTGCGAGTGCAGCAGTGCATGCCCGGTTTCTGCGGGCCGGGATATTGTTGACCCTGTCTGGATATTCCGCATGGTCAATCTGGGGTTCGTGGAGGAACTTGTAATATCTCCGTCCATATGGCTCTGCCTTGGCTGCCGGCGCTGCACCCAGGCCTGTTCCCAGGGAGTAGTCGGACATGAGCTGATTCAGGCGGTCCGTGAATTTGCCGTTGATAATGATTTTGTGGATCAGGCTTTTTTAAACCGCTGGAACGAGGCCCAGCAAATGCTCAACAGATATCTCATGCATGAAATTGATAAAATATTTGAATCTGATAACCTGATCATGGAAACTTCGGTCCCTGAAACAAATATATTGGAAGCCATAAAATGAGGCTTAATTAAATAAAAATCATGAAAGCAGTTTTTTTACCGGTATCACTTGCCCTAATCATCTTTTCTTCTTGTTTATTATCAAAACCGGGAAATGAGTTACGGATAGGCAACGAAATTTTATGTAATAATATGAGATATTTACGGTGCAGCTTTGAACTAAACAATCCGGATTTAGTTTTGAAAGATCGAATCCGAGGGAAGGGAGCTGGAAAGAAATCAGCCATTGAAATAATTAAAAACATAGATGATGTCTTCCTCAAAGTTATTGACGACCATATCGCTGGTGATCCTATGAATGGTAAAATGTGTTGGACCAATTTGAGCCACAAAAAAATTGCGGAAAAGATGAAAGCTGCAGGAATTAATATCAGTGTCACAGTGGTTAAAAAGCTACTAAAAAAAATGGGTTCAAAAAGCGTAAAGTCCTTAAAAATATGGCTATTGGATCCTCAGAAAATCGTAACGAGCAATTTGAAAAAATAACTCAGTTAAAGGAACAATATCTCACAGATGGTAATCCTGTGATCAGTATGGACTCAAAAAAAAAGAACTTTTAGGGAATCTATACCGGGATGGACACGTTTATACTACTGATGTAATTGAAGTCTATGATCATGATTTTCCCTGGGGAATAATTATTTTTTAAAAATAGCCCCAAGAATCTGGACATATATCAATAATAGCGATAGCAAAAACGCGGATCTGGACCAATACAGGGGATATTTTAATTTTCAGCTGAGCGCAGGAAATCCAGATGGTTTTATCCTGGACACCAATACCCGCTGGGCAGAAAAGGGTCCTAGTTTCCAGGCGGACTTAAGTTATCCGTTAAAGACACCTAATCAAGGAATTGGGTTCTATCTGCACCTGCAGTATTTTAATGGATATGCAGAAAACCTTCTCCATTATCAGCAAAAGGATGAAAGTATCAGGCTGGGACTTTCCATTGTCAGGTGAGTATGGCTGGCCTAGGACAGGGTTTTGCTGAACCGGGCCCAGGCAAGAGAGATGAAGGCAACGGCCAGCGTTGCCTGACCGGCAATGGCCGGCCAAAGTACCTTTATGCCCACCCCTTTCATCACAATCCCCCAAAGAACTTCCAGATACCAGCGCATGGGATTCAAGCAGGTGGCATACTGGACAAGGTCCGGCATATTTTTGATGGGAAACATGAACCCGGATAGCATGACACAGGGCATTAAAATTAAAAAGCTGGTGAGCATGGCCTGCTGCTGGGTGGATGCGGAGGCGCTTATCAAAAGCGCAATACCCATGTTTCCGAACAGATAGAGGCCGGAAAGCCCGTATAGCAGAACAAGGCTTCCCTTGACCTGGATGTTGAAAACCAGGAAGGCCACCACCAGCATGATGGTCATGGAGATGTAGCCGGTGACCATATAGGGAAGGGTTTTTCCCAGGATAAACTCAATTTTACGGATGGGAGTTACCATGACCTGCTCAATGGTGCCGATTTCCTTTTCCTTGACAATGCCGATGCTGGTCAGCAGCAGGCTGAAAATAAAGAGCATCACGGCAATAAGCGAAGGAACAAAATAATATTTGCTCTCCTGGTTGGCGTTGTACCAGGCCCGGGTCACAGGGTCCACTGGTACCGAGGGAGAGATTCCCAAGCTTTCCATCCGGGTTGATAGTTTTCGGTTGGCAAAGTCTTGGATGATGCGGTCGGCATATCCCTGGACAATGGCCGTGGTGTTGGAGTCGGTGCCGTCCGTCAATACCTGGACCTTGGCAGTTGCCCCACGGGCTATGGTTTGTTCAAACTTTGAGGGGATGTGAATCACAGCCCTGACAAGGCCCTGGTCCAGAAGATCGGAAATTTCCCGCTGGGATACGGCTTCGTGGACAATCTGAAAATAACCGCCGGCGGTAAAGTCTTGGATCAATTCCCGGGAAGCCGGGGTTTTGTCCATGTCCAGAATTGCGGTTCGAATGTCGGTGACATCCGTGGTCAGGGCAAAGGCCATGATCACCATCTGGATCACGGGCATGCCGAAAATTATGGTCCGCATGCGGGGGTCCCGGAGCATTTGCAAAAATTCTTTGACCAGCATTTGTTTGAGGCGGTGGATCATCTTTATTCCAGTTTAAATTTAAATTTACGATGGGCCAAAAAGACCATGAAAATGGCATAGACGGAAAGCAGCAGGGCATCCAGCCAGAGAATTTCAAGGCCGATGCCTTTTAGATAAATTCCCCTTAAAATGGCAATAAAATACCGGGCCGGAACCACATAGGTGATGCACTGGATGGGGCCGGGCATGTTTTCAATGGCAAAGACAAATCCGCTCAGGATCAGGGTGGGAAGATAGCCTGACACAATGGCGATCTGGTTGGCCAGCACCTGGGATTTTAAGATAATGCTTAAAGACATTCCCCAGAAAAGAGCTCCGGTCAGAAAAATGGCGGCCATGGCAAAGAGCAGGCCTGCATTTCCCACTATGGGCACGTTAAACAGCCATTTGCCCATGGCCACGGCAATGGCTACGTCTGCCATGCCGATGACAAAATAGGGAATTACCTTGCCGATGATCAGCTCAGGCCCCTTCAAGGGGGTTGAGATGAGCTGCTCCATGGTGCCGGTTTCCCATTCTTTTGCAATGGTGACAGAGGTGAGCATGGCGGCAATCACCACCATGACAATGGCGATGATCCCGGGGATAATTACATTCTGGCTTCGCAAATCCGGGTTGTACCAGGATCTCGTGACCATTTCCACCGGGGGCAATAGATTTGCCCTGCCCGAAAGCTGGAGCCGTTTGGTGGTGATATCCGCTGAATAGATCATGGCCACGGTGGCGGCATATCCCATGGCCAGCCGGGAGGTGTTGGCATCGCTGCCATCCCCTATTATCTGGACGGTGACAGGTTTTTGGGCAATAATTTTTTGAGCAAAATCAGAGGGGATCACAATGGCGACCATGGCCTTGCCCCTGTCCAAGTCCAATTGCAAGGCCTTATAATTGTCATAATAGCCAATTATGGAAAAATAGGGGGACCCTGAATACAAGGATAGAAGATCCCGGCTTTGAGCGCTTTGGGACTGGTCCCAGACCACGGTGGGCACTTTGCGCAGGTCCAGGGTCAGGGCATAGCCGAAGAGCATGATCAGGATCACGGGGATGGCAAGCGAGAGAAACAGGCTGCGCCAGTCCCTGATCACATGGATGAACTCTTTTTTCGCAACGGCCAAAAGGCGTTGAAGTTTCATCACCGGTTCTCCTGATGGGGGTGAATAGCCTTTTGGTTGCGGTCATCTGCCTCGATCAGGGAAATAAAAACATCTTCCATGCCCGGCAAAATTTTTTCAATGGTATAGGCGGTTACCTTAAGGTTGGCGAGTCGCTGACGGATTGATCGTTGGGCCTGAACCGCGTCCCGGGTGACCACATGGAGACCGGCGCCGAATAAGGCCACATCCCTGACCCCTTCCAGGCCTGCAAGGTTTTCCGCCATTGCCTGGGGATGATCACACCGAAGATCCAGAATCTGTTCATGCATTTTTTGTGTTTTCAACTCCATGGGGGTTCCCATGGCAATCATCCGGCCCTTGTAAATCAAGGCGATCCTATCGCAGTACTCGGCCTCTTCCATGTAGTGGGTGGACACAAACACCGTGATTCCCTGGTCTGCCATGGTGTAGATAAGATCCCAGAAATGGCGCCGGCTGATGGGATCCACCCCCGAGGTGGGCTCATCTAAAAAAAGGATGGGTGGTTCGTGGAGGATGGCACAGGCAAGGGACAGCCGCTGTTTCCATCCCACGCTTAAATTTTTTGTCAGGGTTTTCCCGTGGTCGGTAAGACCTGCCATTTCCATGGCCCATGTCCTTCGAGCGTCCATGGCCGGCCCCTTAAGTCTGTAGATGCCTCCATAAAACTGAATGTTTTCCCGGACCGTAAGATCTTCGTACAGGGAAAATTTCTGGCTCATATAGCCGATCTGCTGCTTGATTTTTTCCGCCTTGGTGCAAATATCATGGCCTAACACCGTTCCCTTGCCGGAACTGGGGGTGAGCAGTCCGCAGAGCATGCGGATGGTGGTGCTTTTCCCGGCCCCATTGGGTCCTAAAAATCCGAAAATTTCCCCCCTTGGGACTTCAAAGCTCAGGTGGTCCACCGCTGTAAAATTGCCAAAAATCCGGGTTAACCCCTCCACCCGGACCGCGGTTTTATCCGGTATCCGGCCCGGCGGTTGACCCTTTTTACCGAGATCTGATTGGCCGACAGGGTCAGGGTGAAGGGTCGGCGGGGTCATGGGTTTTGTGGACATCATGCTGACAAAGACATCTTCCAGGGTGGGCGGGGCTTGTTTTATCTCGTCAAGCCTTAACCCGGCGTCCTGAATAAGGGTCCGGGCTTTTTTCTGGGTCTCCTGAATTTGTTGACAGACAATGTGCACGAAATCCCCGAATACATTGACATCCAGGTTGGGCAATTGACGGGCCAGTAGTTTGTTTATTTTTCTGGCGTCCGGACTCCTGATGGTGAGCACGGCGCCTTTCATCCGTTCTTTTATTTGTCCGGGCGTTCCTGTGGCCAGCAGGGTTCCCTGGTCTAACAGCCCTATTCTGTCGCAGCGTTCGGCTTCATCCAGGTAGGCGGTTGTCACCAGAATGGAGACCCCCTGTTTGACAATTTTGTAGAGAATCCGCCAGAAATCCCTTCTGCTGACCGGATCTACCCCGTTGGTGGGTTCATCCAGCAGCAGCACTGTTGGGGTATGGATCAGGGCGCAGATGAGCTGGAGTTTTTGTTTCATTCCCCCGGACAGGTCCTGGGCTCTTCTTTGCTGGAAGGGCTTCATATGACTGAATCCCAGAAGTTCGTCCACTCGCGTTTGGCGCCCTTTTTTGGGAACCCCGTACAGATCGGCATAAAAGGAGATGTTTTCCCCCACGGTCAGATCCGGATAAAGGCCGAATCGCTGGCTCATATAGGCCAGGTGCTCTTTTACTTCGGAGGCTTTGGTTTTTGTGTCAAAGCCTGCTATAAAAGCGGTTCCGGAAGTAGGATCCATGATGCTGGCCAGCATACGAAGGGTGGTGGTTTTGCCGGCGCCATCGGGACCGACAATGCCGAAGATTTCCCCCGTTTTAACCTGAAAGCTGACCTGGTCCACGGCAACAAGGCTGCCGAATCGTTTGGTCAGGTCCCGGGCCTCAATTGCCAGGGCGTCTGCGGCCGGGGTTTTAGTGGTGTCCATTATATTTTGATGGGGGTCCATTTTAATTTGCAGACAATGAAATCAAGGCGTCTGCCGGCATCCCGGGTTTCAGTTCCCCATCAGGGTTGGCCAGGTCTATTTTTATTCGGAACATCAATTTTACCCGTTCTTCAAAGGTCTGGACCGATTTGGGGGTAAATTCTGCCTGGCTGCTGATAAAGGATAGGATTCCCGTATACTGTTTGTCCGGAAAAGAATCAATGGCGACCGTCACCGTGTCTTTGAGGCGTATCCGGCCCAGATCCTTTTCATTGATAAAGGCTCTTAACCAGGGGCGATCCAGATTTCCCAGGGTGACCACCGGGGCTGCAGGGTTCAAATATTCCCCGGGTTCTGCAGACCGGGTCAAAATCACACCTCCCATGGGGGCGAACAGCTTTGTATAGGACAATTGCTGTTTTGCCTGGTTTACCCGTTGCTTTGCTTCATCGACCAGGGCTCTGGCCTGGTCGAGTTTTTCTTTTCTGGGACCTATTTTGACCAGGGCATATTCTGCCTTGGCCTGGGCCAGGCCGGCTTTTGCCCGTTCAATCTGTTCGGCTCTAGGCCCTTCTTTGCGAAGGGAGAGGGCCTGGCGGGCGGTATTGACCCTTGAGTTGGCCTGGGCCAGCTGGTTTTGGGTGACTTCATGCCGGGTCCGGTATAGTTCAAAATCCCGCCGACTGGCACTATTTCCTTTGTAAAGGGTAGAAAACCGGTCATAATCTTCCTTTGCCTGTATCAGTTGGGACTGGGCTGACTTTGCTTCAGCCAGGGACGTGTCCAGATCTGACTTGGCCGCTTCAATCTCCTGGGATCTGCTCCCCCGGGTCAGTTCCAGAACCGTCTGCCGGGCCCAAAGCACCTTGGCATTTGCCAATAGTATCTCTTCGGGCCGGCTGCCTGCTTCAAGTTCTGCAAGAACCGATGTTGCTTTGGCAAGATTGGCCTGGGCCAGGCGCAGACCAATTTTCTGGTCTTGGTTTTCTATTTGTGCCAGCAGTCCTCCCTTGGGGATGGTGTCGCCTTCCTCCACAAAACAGGTTTCAAGCCTTCCGGCAATCTTGAAGCTCAACCGGGCGTCGGTCACCTCTATATTTCCGGACACCCTGAGGGTGTTGGCATCGGTTTCTGGTGTGACGAACAAGCGCCAGGCAATGACAGCGACGATGATCAATACCAAGGAGATCAGAATGGAACCTGTTTTTTTCATGGATGTTTCTCCTGAATGACAGTTGTGAATTATTTAAACTGGTTGTGAACCAGCAACAGCACCAGGTAAACAGCACCGCTGAAGACAATTATGGTGGGGCCGGAAGAAAGACTGAAGGAATAACTTAAGGCCAGGCCTATCCAGGTGAAAAGGGCACAAAAAATGACGGAATAGACCATCATCTGCCAGAGTCGGCGGGCATAAAAGGAGGCGATGGCCGGGGGGATGGTGAGCAGGGCAATGACCAGAACGATGCCCACAATCCGGACCAGCAGCACCACGGTCAAAGCGGTGAGCACCAGGAGAAACATATAGAAAAAACTGGTGTTTATTCCCCGCAGTTGGGTGAATTCACTGTCAAAGCAGACCCCAAAAAATCGGTTGAAAAAAAGAATGGAAATCCCTACTACCAAAAGATCCAGACAGATGACAAATATTAAATCCCGGGTTGAAATTAGCAGAATATCCCCAAATAGATAGGAGGTTAGGTTGAAATATCCCGGGGTCCTGTCGATAAAGAGGATCCCGGCGGCCATGCCCACGGCCCAGATGGTGCCGATGATGGTGTCTTCCCTTTCCTTTGCGTAAATACTCACAAACCCCACAATGAGGGCCGACAGGACCGCGGCAAAAATAGCCCCCAAAAGAGGATCTGCCCAGGCAAGCCCCACCCTCACCTGCAGATACAGGGCAAGGCCGATGCCGCCAAAGACAGAATGGGAAATGGCCCCGGCCAGGTAGCCGATGCGTTTGGTGGTGACAAATGTGCCGATGATGCCAAAGGAGATGGAAGCAAGTCCGCCCATGATCATGGACAATTGCAGAAACTGGTTGTCCGGGTCGGCCAGGGCATTGAAAAACTCAATCATTGCAATGCCCTCCTTCGCTCAATCGGTGGTCGTGGCGGACCATTTTCAGGTCACTGTGGTAGATATCCTTGATCAGGGCACCATCTATCAATGTGGTGGGGTGGATAAGCACCTGGCGGTTTACACAGATAACACTTTTAACATATTTTGAGACAAAACCCAGATCATGGGATACCAGAAGGATGGTCATGTTTGTGTTTAATTTTTGGAGGATGGAAAACAGGTTTTCCTCTGTTTCCTGGTCCACATTGGCAGTGGGTTCATCCAACAGCAGGATGGAAGGATTGGAGCACAAGGCCCTTGCAATTAGGACCCGCTGTTTCTGACCTCCGGATAACTCACTGAATCCCGTGTGGATGTGGGATGCCATGTTCACCTCATCAATGGCAATGCGGGCCTTTTCCTTGTCCTGTTTGGAAAACCAGAGCTTTGTTTTGCCAAGCCTTCCCATGAGCACCACATCCATTACCGTTGCTGGGAAATTCATGTCAAGGTGAGCGTATTGAGGCATGTAACCCATTTTTCCCCTGGCCTGTTCCGGTGTATCACCCAATATCCGGATGGTTCCTGTGTCAGGTTTGATGAGTCCCAGCATCAGTTTGAGAAGGGTGGTCTTCCCTCCCCCGTTGGGTCCGACAATGCTGGCAAACTCTCCATCGGGTATCTTAAGATTCACCTCTTCAAGTATCAGTCGTTTATGGTAGGAAAATGAGATGTTTTCAAAAATGATGGCAGGGGCAATGGTCATAAATCATCCTTAAGTTTTGGTGGGTCTTCTTTTATTGGGACAGATTAGACCCGATGGTCCGGGCAATGGTTTCCATGTTGGACAGATAATCAAAGGCCAGAGGGTCAATGGAAATAACCGTCCCTTTGATGGCACTGGAAATTTTCTGGGCGGCGTGCCGGTCAAATTGGGGCTGGACAAACAGCACCCGGGTTTTGTTCAACTTTGCTTTTTTGATAATGGCGGACAGTTGTTTCCCTCTGGGGGCTTTTCCCATGGTTTCAATGGCCATCTGCTTCAACCCATAGGTGTCTGTAAAATAGCCGAAAACCGGGTGGAATACAAAAATAGTTTCTCCCCGAAAAGGGTCAAGTGTGGTTGCGAGCCGTTTGTGAAGGTCATCCAGATCCCTGATAAATTTTTCTAGGTTTTGTTCATAGGCGGTACTGTTTTCCGGATCAAAGGAGATCAATGCCGCTGCCATGGTTTTGGCCTGTGTTTTTACCAGCAAGGGGCTCATCCAGATGTGGGGATCTTTTCCAATCGGGTCTTGCGGGTTTGTTTCATGTCTATGCTCTGTTTTGTGGGGATCTGTCTCATTATGACCCATTTCATTGTGATTGGTGTCCGCATGGGGGTCTTCCTGGGGATCTCCATGGTCATGGAATTTCATTTCACGAAGTGCAATGCCCTCTCTTGTGTCAACAATCTGAATGGCACCTGAAATAGCTTTGATTTTATGTAAAAAACCATTTTCAAATGGAACCCCTATTCTAAAAAAGATATCAGATGTTGTCAGCTCTTTGATCTGATCCGGTGAAGGTGAATAGGTGGAAGGGCTTTTCCCGGGTTTCACCAGAACTTTAACGGTGGCATATTTTCCGGCAATTCTTTCAACAAAATATTTCTGGGGCAGGATGCTGACATAAACGCTTATTGGTTTTTTGGCAAGGGCCTGGGCGGGCAGCATTGCCATACAAGCTGCCCATATAATTAAAAAACTTTTAAATTTCATTTGTCATCCTTTGTGAAGGTAAGATCAGAACACTACAAAAATTTTTGTGATTTGTCAAAATTAGTCAGCAGCTTGAGCTTATATTTATGGGGGTGCTTCTGCTGTTTTATTGTCGGGCACGGATTTCTACGCAGAGGGTTTCCTGGTGTTCCTGGAACAGACGCAGGCCTTCAAACAACCCATCCACCACTTTTATGGGGTTCTCGTGGTTACCGAGGCGTATGGGCGTCTTTGCGCTTCCCGGAACAATAAAGGTGGAACCAGATGGGTCCAATGGATGGATCCATACGGCCATTAATTCTTTTTCCACAATATAGGGAAACACAATGCCAGGGGGGAGGATAAAGGATTCTTTCTGCTGGCCATTATCCTGGGTATTAAGGCCCCATTTCTCAAGGGTTCTCGACTGGCCGTGCTTGTTCCAGCCCAGGTGCATCTGTTTGACAAACTGGTTGGCCAGATCCTGTTGAAATAATAAAACCTGGGGGTCTTCATTGTTTTTACCCCACAAATGGCGGTGGGACCGGGTCACAAAGGATCTGGCCTTTTGTTTCCACAAAACCGGATCTTTCAGAGGGTCAGCGCTCATGGCAATCTCCTTTAAATAAAATAGGTTAACTCTTTTCTGGAAAATTGCCCGGCCATCTCCATGATTGTTTTGGAGTACCTGCCAAGCTCACATAATTGGGCTGTTTTTTTTAAATATTGTTGTTGATTCATGAATCCAGAATACCAGAAAAGTTTGGGGACCAAAAGCGCATTTATAAAAGGAAATTGTTGGGCCTTACAAAACCTTGCTGCCCTGCCGTCATCCACAAGGACAAAGGCGCCGGTTTTTTTAAAACCATTGGAATTAAAAAAAATCTGAATGGTTTCTTTCTCCCCCTTGTCCATGGCCAGAAAACTTTTTTGTGCAAACAGGGGGTGATCAGCCGGGCCCGGTTCCCGGAATATAATGGGAGCCTCGCTGTCGGGAGGGGGTTCCCCAAGGGTTTTAAAATAGGCGGCTCCGGGATATCCGGTTTTTGTGATTTCCCTGAAAACCTCTGGGGCCATGATCAGTTGCCAGGCATTTAAAAGAGGGGCAAAAATATCGGACTTGAACAAAAGAATGGCAGAGGACGCATCTATGAAAACATGTGCCATCAAAGAATAAATCCTTTATAAATGAAAAAGCCATAAAGCCCCATGAGAACAGCCCCGGCCCACCTGGGTAATCTGCCGAAAAGGGCGGTTAATAAAAACAGGCCGGACCCGGCCCCCATGATGCAATAAACGGCTGTTTCAAAGGAGGGAGGGATGTGGATGGGGGAGAACAGGGCAAAAATACCAATGCACAAAGGAATACAGATATGACAATCTCCTAGTTGGGAGGAATAGGCGATGTCCGCCCGGTTTACCATGGTATAATAAATTGCCAGAAATCCATTGGGTAGAACCATGAGAAGTCCGCTCAAAATTCCCAGATTTTCCTTTGCAAAAAGTCCTTTTCCCTGGAGGTTGATCCATTCCACCAGGCCGTTGATGCAAGAAAAAATAACCCAGGCACAAATGCCGATAATCACAAGATCCATCAGGATTCTGTGATTAATTTTTCTGTCCTTGCGGGCATTGATTTTCATCACTTCAAAGATGTGAAATGCCTGCCAGAAAAGAAAAAGTCCCACCAGCATCCACCCGTCATTGGTTCCTATGACCCCGTCCCTGCCCACCAGCCACAGGGCGGCCGTAAAAAAGATCAAGGCCAGAAGGCTCAGGAGAAGGGAAAGGTAATTTATCTTGGTTTCATGGGTTGTTATTCTATCTTTTGGAAAAAGATTCATCCCCCAGAAAAAAGCAGGAAGGGCCAATACCAGGGTGAGGTTTGTGACATTGTTCACCAGGCAGTTTTCGAGAACCGTGTGACCATTGGAAGCGTTTTTTCCGGCGGTTGCCATGAGATAGGCAAAACAAAGATTGGGAAATCCGCTGAAATAGGGCATGACAAGAGTTCCCACAATGGTGCCTTCAAATCCGTTTTTTTCCACGGCATTCAACCGGGTAATCATTAAAAGAGATGCCGCAATAAAATAGGCGGTCAGATGCCAGGGGCCCGGTGTAACCAATACCTTTATATAGGGGGTAAGAAAATCTGGTATTGCCACAGCTCCTAAATAAGGGTGAACCAGGGTCGAAATCCGTTGCAATGCATCAGAATATAAATGAAAAAAGATATCCATGGGAAAGATACATAAAAGAAAAGAGGAGGGACCGCAAGTTCATTCTTTTGCCATGGGGGGTTGATTTTATGTGGGTCAACCATTTGGTGGGCAGGAAAAAAAAGAGGTGTGAAAGATCAATGAAATTTTGTGTTGTGACTGCCATTGGAACCCAAAATTTCTAAGTTGCCTGACAGAAACCAAAAAGAATTCATTTAAAAATCAAATAGATAAGAAAAAATTAAAAATTAAAAAAAATAAGGTTTGACAACGGTTCTAAATTCCTGCATTATTCGCCGGTCTTCAGGAGGACAGACTTTAAACAGCCCTTCGAAAGAAAAAGTTTGATCTTTGAAAATTGGTCAGTGAGAAAAGAAAATGAGCGGGTCTAAGGACCTAAAAGTTTTATCAAAGGATTATAACTGGAGAGTTTGATCCTGGCTCAGAATGAACGCTGGCGGCGTGCTTAACACATGCAAGTCGAACGAGAACGGGATTGCTTGCAATCCTTAGTAGAGTGGCGCACGGGTGAGTAACACGTAGATAATCTACCTTCAAGCCTGGGATAACTATTCGAAAGGATGGCTAATACCGGATGAAGTGCATCGGCATAAGTTGATGTATGAAAGGTTGCCTCTTCTTGAAAGCAATTGTTTGAAGATGAGTCTGCGGACCATTAGTTTGTTGGTGGGGTAAAGGCCTACCAAGACTACGATGGTTAGCTGGTCTGAGAGGATGATCAGCCACACTGGAACTGACACACGGTCCAGACTCCTACGGGAGGCAGCAGTGAGGAATTTTGCGCAATGGGGGAAACCCTGACGCAGCAACGCCGCGTGAGTGAAGAAGGCCCTTGGGTCGTAAAGCTCTGTCGACAGGGAAGAAATTACTTCATATTAATAGTATGTTGTATTGACGGTACCTGTAGAGGAAGCACCGGCTAACTCCGTGCCAGCAGCCGCGGTAATACGGGGGGTGCAAGCGTTATTCGGAATTATTGGGCGTAAAGGGCGCGTAGGCGGTCTTGTCGGTCAGATGTGAAAGCCCGGGGCTCAACCCTGGAAGTGCATTTGAAACAGCAAGACTTGAGTACGGGAGAGGAGAGCGGAATTCCTGGTGTAGAGGTGAAATTCGTAGATATCAGGAGGAACACCGATGGCGAAGGCAGCTCTCTGGACCGATACTGACGCTGAGGCGCGAAGGTGTGGGTAGCGAACAGGATTAGATACCCTGGTAGTCCACACAGTAAACGTTGTTCACTCGGTGTAGCGGATATTAAAATCTGCTGTGCCCAAGCTAACGTGGTAAGTGAACCGCCTGGGGAGTACGGTCGCAAGACTAAAACTCAAAGGAATTGACGGGGGCCCGCACAAGCGGTGGAGCATGTGGTTTAATTCGACGCAACGCGAAGAACCTTACCTGGATTTGACATCCTGTGAATCTTTGAGAGATCAGGGAGTGCCTTCGGGAACACAGTGACAGGTGCTGCATGGCTGTCGTCAGCTCGTGTCGTGAGATGTTTGGTTAAGTCCAGCAACGAGCGCAACCCTTATCGTTAGTTGCCAGCACGTAATGGTGGGAACTCTAGCGAGACTGCCCGGGTTAACCGGGAGGAAGGCGGGGATGACGTCAAGTCCTCATGGCCCTTATATCCAGGGCTACACACGTGCTACAATGGTAAGTACAGAGGGCAGCAAGCCAGCGATGGTTAGCTAATCCCTAAAGCTTATCTCAGTCCGGATTGGAGTCTGCAACTCGACTCCATGAAGTTGGAATCGCTAGTAATCGCGGATCAGCATGCCGCGGTGAATATGTTCCCGGGCCTTGTACACACCGCCCGTCACACCATGAGAGTTGATTATACCCGACGTCGTTGGGCTAACCCTTCGGGGAAGCAGGCGCCTAAGGTATGGTTGATAATTGGGGTGAAGTCGTAACAAGGTAGCCGTTGAGGAATCAGCGGCTGGATCACCTCCTTTCAAAGGAAAGACAAGAAGTATAAGCGCTCAAGCTTTTAATTTTCACTGGCCAATTTTGAGGGATCAAAACGGCGAAGTATTAGTAGCCGGATCGTTCACTGTTCTTTGACAATTTGTTGTTGTAAATATCAATTGCGCAGTTGTTAATATTATCATTAACAACTGATTAAAATATAAAGCCAAGGTTTGATTGTTGAATCAGACTGAAAGCTTGACCATTTGATGAAGGTGAATTTATTCACCCAAATTAAATATGTTCGCATCAAAGTGTTTAAACTTATTTGTGGTATAGTGGCTAAGCTACTAAGAGCAAACGGTGGATGCCTTGGTGTCAAGTGCAGATGAAAGACGTGGAAAGCTGCGATAAGCTTCGGGGAGGAGCTAAACATCCTTTGATCCGGAGATTTCTGAATGGGGCAACCCGGCATGGTTAATACCGTGTCATCCTAACATGAATACATAGTGTTAGGAAGCCAACGGGGAGAACTGAAACATCTTAGTACCCCCAGGAAAAGAAAGTAATAACG
>NZ_AP042394.1:6520000-6914574 GCF_055382125.1 Desulfoconvexum algidum
TATTTGAGGAGATCTGATCCTAGTACGAGAGGACCGGATTGGACCAACCAATGGTGTTCCAGTTGTTCCGCCAGGAGCATTGCTGGGTAGCTAAGTTGGGTATGGATAACCGCTGAAAGCATCTAAGCGGGAAGCCAACTTCAAGATTAGATATCCCATCTATTTATAGACTAAAGACCCCTTGAAGACTACAAGGTTGATAGGCCAGGTGTGTAAGCACAGTAATGTGTTCAGCTAACTGGTACTAATAGGTCGTGAGGCTTAGCCACTTCCTCCACAATTAAGTTTGAACGCTTTAATGCCAACATATTTAATACGCAAATTTACAACAACAAGTTTAGGATTTAGGGGACACAAGAAGTACTACCATTCAAAAGTTCCGGATCCGAACCATCTTAATCTGGTGGTAATGGCAAAGAGGTCACACCCGTTCCCATCTCGAACACGGAAGTTAAGCTCTTTAGCGTCGATGGTACTGCATGGGAGACTGTGTGGGAGAGTAGAACGCCGCCAGATTATTCTTCAAAAAGCCCTGATCATAGAAATATGATCAGGGCTTTTTGCGTTTGTAACTCTGTCCAAACCATTGTCGATATTCTTGGGTGCTTTTTTCGCACAGCTTTATTTATTTCCCTCAAACACAATATTTTATGGTGGGCTTCGATTTAAAAAAGTCGAGACTATTAATAATAGTCCTCCCTTTTAAATTTGGCATTGGGGGAGAAAAATCATAGACATCGTCAACAGTGAAAAATCTTAAAGATATCGATACAAATCAAAATCGTTTTTCGGTAAAAGTTGTAGCCATAATCATGCAAGTGTCTTTGACTTCCCTGTCGTCAGAAAATTATAATTCGACTTCACGTATCTAAAACCAGTAACATATGCATGATTCTTTAAAAGTATGCCTGTTTTTGTGGGATATATGATATGAGTTTTCATAACATGAGACATTCTGTTGCAACCACAATCTTGGAGGCTGGAATTGATATTAATGTCATTCAGAAAATTTTGGGGCATTCTGATTTATCAACGACTCAAATATACACTAAAGTCATCGATAGTTTTATGATTCAAGAAATTAAAAGATTGGAACTTAACTCATAATATCTTAGGAGTAGAAAATGGCAAAGCCCAGAGTATTAGTAAGTTCTACATGTTACGATTTATATTTGATTAGGGAACAATTAAGAAACCTTATTGAGGATATGGGTTATGATGCCGTACTAAGTGAGAATGGTGATATATTTTACAGCCCTGACTTCCATGTGCACCTTTCCTGCCTTAATGATGTGCAAAACTGTGATATGATTGTTTTGATTATAGGAAATAAATTTGGTTCGGAATATATTTTAGATCCCAAAAAATCGATAACGCAAAAAGAACATGAGCTTGCACACCTTTCAGCAATTCCAATTTTTTCTTTTATTGACCAAAAAGTTCTCCATGATTTTTCAATATACCGAAAAGTTATTGAAAATAACAAAACCCAAAATCAAAATGATATAAATTCCTTATTACACCAAATCCCATTTAACTCTAATCCTGATTTAAAGGTATTTGAATTTATTGATGATGTTTGTAGAAAATCAACTAATAATGGATATTTCCCGTTTAGCAACTTTGGAGACATTAGAGATACTTTAAAAAAACAATGGGCTGGAATGATTTATGATTTTCTTAACCAACGAAAAGAATACCAATCAAACAAAAAAATATTAAATTTGTTATCACAAGTTGAAATTGCAAGTACAAAAATAGAACAAGTAGTTGATTTAATGGCTAAAAAATCCATTCCTAATGTGAACAAAAATAGTCTTGAATTAATAGACAATACTACTGATAGCAGAAGACTTTATAGAATATTTTTTGAAATATGGGACAGTTTTGCTATTGACTCCAATGATGTTAAAAGACTTCACCCTATTAGTAAAAAAATTTTTGAAAATGTTTATAAATTATTAAAAGAAACCGACCAAGTTTCAGAAAAAGAAGATTCACTATCGGCTTTGCAGAAATATTTAATGGAAGTTGGTATTCTCAAGAAAAATGCACATTATGTTCATTATCTTAGTGGGTTTAAATTGCTTGAATTCCATGCTTTGCATAACAAGAAAGAATTTTCTAAAAAAGAAGTTCTTGACAGTTTGGAAAAATCATTGATCGAACTTGCCAGAGAATTAAGCTATAAGCAAAAAAAGTAACATTGTTACATTAATCTCTATTTGAATATAGAACAGGTCCACTTGAGGGAACTTTGGGAGTTTACTATGTACTGGCTATAATCAAGGGCTTTCAGGATTCAAAAAAAACTGTGGACTTTCCCTGTTAATCCACATTTTTTTTTAATATCAAATCAAAGCAGATGCTATTGTGAATGTTTCCCCTATCAGGCCGCTGGGGAAACATTATTTGAGAATAAGTTAATTGTAAAATGGGCGGAAAATATCAAGCTTATCGTCCCCAAAAGTTTAAATCGACGGGCGGTTTGGCAGTTCGCCAATTAAAGTAGTACGTAAGCTGGGTTTGCACGATTTTATAAAAGGGGTCGTGAGACAGTTTGGTCCCTATCTTTCGTGGGCGCAGACCCGATTATATGATTTGGTTGAGGAGATCTGATCCTAGTACGAGAGGACCGGATTGGACCAACCAATGGCGCTTCGCTGTTCCCGTTGTTCCGCCAGGAGCATTGCTGGGTATATGGATAACCACTGAAAGCATGCAGCGGGAAGCCAACTTCAAGATTAAGATCAACGACAACAAGTTTTAGAATTTATGGAACACAAGAAGTAAGACCATTCAAAAGTTATTAGATCCAAGCCATCTTAATCTGGTGGTAATGGCAAAGAGGTCACATCCGTAACCATCTCGAACACGCCCGATTATATGTTTTGGTAAGATCTTTAGCGTCGATGGTGGCCACAAAGGAGGCAATTTGGGAGAGTAGAACGCCGCCAGATTATTCTTCAAAAAGCCCTGATCGTTTGTATAAACGGTCAGGGCTTTTTGCGTTTGGTGTGCTATGATTTTTGGATACCAATGTAAAAAATTTATAGTTTGAATATCAATGGAATTTTCTGCAGCCACAAGATCTGATGTCAGGTTTTTGATCTAAAATGGCCCGGGTCTAGCAGGCCAAATCCATTGAGCAGGCCCTTTACCGTCAGCTCAACGCCCGGGGAAATCTGCCCAGGACGCTAAAGCATTACACCCCTTTTTCGTAATGCTTTTTTTTAAGACCGTGGCTGCGGCAATAGGCAGAAGGACCAGGCGGTGTCCAGCCGTCCAAGGCACCTTTTTCAGGCCTGAGAACCTCCACTTTTAACGGATAGCAGGCAACCGTATCACTGGAATGCTCGGAGCTGCAGTCTCCACCTGGACATGCAGACAAGGCGCCTAAAAGATCAATTTCCGCAAAAAACTCAAGGAAATCCCCTGGCCGCACAGGGCTTGCTTTCATGAAATACTGGTGGGTATCCTTTGTAAATCCTGTGCACATGAATACATTAAGCACATCATGGACGTGGGGTTCGGCCTTGTCGGGAGAAAGTCCGGTCTCAGCAACCAAGGCCCGAATCAAATTGGAATGGCAGCAGAAATCGTAGTCTTCTCCACTGAGGAGGCGTCCTGTGTAAGGATCGCAGCGGGTGCCAATGACATCATGGACAGAACCTCCAAATTCGTCAAATCCATACCAGTCCAGGGTGTCATGGGTGATGGTGGCCATTGGGCGTAAATAAGGGAAACTGCTCCACATACGGTCTCCGACGCCAAGGTGAGTCCCGTGGAGCGCCCGGGTTTTGCCGCTGTAGAATCGCTCGGTCAGGTCGTCTTTTGCCCAGAGGTTAAGGTCTCCCACCTGGGGACCTTCCATGCTGATAATCCTGAAAAAATATCCGGCAGGCACTTTAAAGGTATTGGCATTTCTGGGTTGCACCAACACCTCTTCCACTTTTTCCAACACCTTCCTGGCCTTTTTGTAGAGATCCATATCTGGCAGAGGCAAAGTATCCACGGGATAGCAGATCACGGGAGCAACAGCTTTGCGGACATCGGCATCAGCTGGCGGCGGGGTTTGGGGTGTTGGTTTCATACGGTTTCTCCTTTATAGGGCTTGCCCGAATTTTATTTTAATCAGATAAAAATTAAATATGGCGGATTTGCTACCAAACCTCAAGGGAAAAGCAAAAACATTGTTTTCTGTGAGAAAGCCAAAACGACCCTGGCGATTATAGAATATAAATTCGGAGGAAGGTATGCCCTTGATGGTATTTTAAAGACTGAGTCCAGACAAAATCTTTGAGCCCCAATATTGTGGGTGACACTTTTTCAGTTTTGGATTCAACTGTTGTTTTGATTGATGCGGATTATATAACCGGGTTAATGCAATCAGGGATAGATTTTTCTTTTCTATGGTGCTAACACTCAAAAGCATTATAGGCTCTGAAAAAAGGAGAACAAAATGCGTATTGATCAAGTTCAATACAGACTTTGGGTGCCTAAAGCAATAGAGCTTGCACATATCAGAATAGCATTGCTAATGACAATTGTAATGCTTGCATGCGAAAAATCTTATCCTGATGCTATTGAGATGAAGGTTCTTTTCTTTTGGCATTCAACCGAAGATGCTGGTGTGGATATTGGCAAATGCCCTGAAGGTAATATACCGAAAAAACTTGTAGGAAAAATGACAAGATACGGGTGGTAATGGTTTGCCAAGTTTTTTGATGGGCTTTAGTCAAATGAATTTGTAGATAACAATACCAACCAAATGGAGAAAAGATATGCAAGGTGCCAGAAAAATAAAACTAATGCTCACTCGTCAGCCAACCATGGAAGGTGCAGGGGTTCATTTAAACCGGTTATTTGGTCACAGCGAAGCGCCCACCTTGGATCCGTTTCTGATGTTAGATGATTTTAGCTCCGACACGCCCGAACATTATTTGATGGGATTTCCATGGCACCCCCACAGAGGTATCGAGACGATTACCTATGTTCTGAAAGGTGATGTTGCGCATGGTGACAGCCTGGGCAATAAGGGCACTATCTCTTCAGGAGATGTGCAGTGGATGACTGCTGGAAGCGGTATTGTCCATCAGGAAATGCCCAAAGGAGACGCTGACGGATCCATGCATGGTTTTCAATTGTGGACAAACTTGCCTTCATCCCAGAAAATGATGCCGCCCAAATACCGTGATATTAAAGCAGGCCAGGTCCCTGAAATTTTGGTTCAAAATGGTGTGAATATTAAAGTGATTGCTGGTAATATAAATGGAAAAAAAGGTCCAATGGACGATATTGTAATCGATCCGGAATTCTTAGATTGTACGGTGGCGGAAGGCAAAACATTTGTCCATGCAGTTAACCCATCCTATACTGCCTTCATATATGTGATAGCCGGGAAAGGAACAACAGACGGCAGACCAATTGAAAACGGTACCTTGATTCTTTACGGAAAAGGAGATCATTTATCTATACAGGCTACTGATGAACCGTTACGTTTCCTTTTGCTCTCTGGTAGACCATTAAAACAACCAGTGGCTTGGCGGGGGCCTATTGTTATGAACACACAGGAAGAATTGGAAACTGCTTTTCAGGAATATCAGGATGGTACATTCATTAAACAGAAATGAAACTGATACTACCTCGATATTTTAGACATTCTGTTAAGCTCTTTATTGATCCTTGTTTGAAATTATTTACTGGCATGTAGCCGATAAATTGGACTCAATAGGAATTGACAATTCTACAAGAGTAGGGGGGAACGGATTAATTTTTAGAATACTGTTGTTCAAAAAACAGTTATGATATAGTGCAGATTGTTTTTAAAGAAGCTGAGGATAACACGATCTGAATTAGATGTCTTGATTATAGCTTAAAAACGTATCAATTTTTAGGAGGCACAGTCCATGAAAAAAATCATCGGTTTATCACTAATATTGATATTTGTTTTTTCTTCTCAGGTATTATCTCAACCACAAGTCGGGTTGTTGAAATCTGTTACTGGCGGTGTTTCCATTCAAAGGAATGAAACGATTATCCTTGCCGCAACAGGAGGACAACTTGAAAATCAGGATACCTTGATCACCGGATATAATAGTACGGCAGGGATTATTTTTACCGACGGGACTACTTTTACGGTTGGGCCGAATACCGAATTTGAGATGCGTAACTATTTATTTGAACCGGAAACAGATATGTATGATTTTTCGCTTTATTTAAAAAAGGGTTCCGCAGTTTATAATTCCGGAAAGATCGGAAAACTTGCTCCTGATGCTGTGAATCTTTCCACGCCCAGAGCTACTATTGGTGTCAGAGGAACACGATTGATAATCAAAGTTGAGTAAAAGGAGTTATAATGGTTCGATATATCTGCATGGTTTTATGTCTGATGTTTTTGTGGTCGTGTGGTTCGAAAACAACAGTTATTCTCTTACCGGAAGATGATGGCTCAGTTGGTGAAGTTGTGGTGAAAAACAAATTTTCGAGTACTGTTTTGAACAAAGCATATACCTATACTGAAGTTGATGGCGATTCTTCGGATCTTTTATCGCAGCCCACTGATGAAATACAAATAAAAAATGAATATCAAGCACTTTTCGATGTTGAGCCCCTGAAAGCTGCACATTTTATTCTTTATTTTAAACACGATTCAACCATTCTCACAGAACCGTCAATGGCATTAATACCGGAAATTTTAAAAATCGCAAAAGAGCGTGAACCCTCGGAGACAAGTGTTATTGGACATACAGATTCCCGAGGGAAGAGTGAATACAATAATAAACTGGCATTCGAACGTGCCAATATTATCGGTAAACTTTTAAAGACTTCTGGGATAACCTTGAAAAATTTACAAATCAAGTCACATGGAGAGAATGATCCATTGATCGTTACGGATGACAATGTGTCTGAAGTTAGAAACAGAAGAGTTGAAATAATGATAAGATAGTACTCAGAAACTTTGAAAAGTCGCGACATTAAAAAAACGAAAACACAGAACGGAATACTCTTTTTTCTTTGCATCGGTATCATTTTTTTATGTGCCGTTGGTGTGTATTCTGACCATAAATTTGTAAAAGCCATAGATCATTTTATTTATGATCAGTTCTTGTCCTTTTCAGCCTCCGGGCAAGGATCCGACAAGGTGGTGATTGTGGATATTGATGAGATCAGCCTTTCGGCAGTTGGTCAATGGCCCTGGCCCAGATACCGATTGGCCCGTCTGATTGAAAAAATATCTGATCAGGCACCCAAAACCATCGGTATGGATATCATTCTGCCCGAACCGGACCGTACCTCCTTGAAAAATATTTCAAAACAATTCCAAAAAGATTTTGGGTTAAATCTAAAATTTTCCGGTGCACCTCCATCTCTGATTGATAATGATCGATATCTCGCGCATATAATACAAAAGAGCAATTTAATTGGTGCCAGATACTTTTACTTTGATTATGTCAACAAAGATAACGCTGCTCCCTGCAATTATAAACCCATTGCCATAACAGACAGGACCGGATTGCTTTCTTTACATAAAGCAACGGGTATTCTGTGTAATACCTTTGAAATTGAAAAAGCGCTCAATGCGTTTGGTTTTACAAATAATCAGTATGATCGGGATGGTCTTTTAAGGCAGGTCCCCCTGCTGATCCAGTATCAAGATCGGATTTTTATTCATTTTGCATTGGCAACACTATTCAAAGCCCATGGCATAATTAAGGCCGAGGTCCAGAAAAATAATTTTGGCCTTTGTCTCCAGGCTGGAGATTTTAAAATACCAATTAATCCTGACGGATTTGTTAATTTGCGATTTAACGGCCCATCCCACCTGCATAAATATATCTCTGCCGTGGATATTCTAAATGACACCTATTCACCGGCAGACATTAAAAATAAAATTGTTTTAATCGGTTCTTCTGCAGTTGGATTGGCTGATATCCACCAAACATTATTTGATCAACACTTTCCCGGTGTTGAAGCCCATGCTGTGTTTTTGAGCGGCGTGTATCAAAAAAATCATATTTTGATACCGATTTGGTCAACGCATTTAGTTTTCAGTGCTTGTGTTTTGACCGGGGCCGTGATGATGTCAATGTTATTATATTCTTCCAGACCCCGTGTGCTTGTCCTAGGGTCACTCTTCTGGGGGTGTTTTTTATTCTTATCGAGCCTATTTGCTTTTATAACGATCTCTTTGTATGTCTCTCCGGGATTGCCGGTTTTACTAACAGTATTTGCATTTTCGTTGATTTCTTTCGGTCGTTTTTCTGCTGCCAGACAAACATCGTATATGTG
Source organism: Desulfoconvexum algidum (assembly GCF_055382125.1). Lineage (NCBI taxonomy): Bacteria > Pseudomonadati > Thermodesulfobacteriota > Desulfobacteria > Desulfobacterales > Desulfobacteraceae > Desulfoconvexum > Desulfoconvexum algidum. The sequence continues at coordinate 6,528,293 of NZ_AP042394.1, forward strand.
GTTTAAAAAACTTGTAAAATCACAGCAATTAACCATGGAAGCATTGGTATCCCTTGTTGAAACCCGTGACCCTGAAACAGGTGAACACATCAATCGAACACAACACTATGCCAGAGCACTTGCTCAAAAGCTTAAAGAAGAAAATTATTTTTCTGATATCATAACTGACAAATTTATTGAAATGCTGTTTTTATCTGTACCATTGCATGACATAGGAAAAGTGGGTGTGCCTGACAGAATCCTGTTAAAACCCGGAAAACTGACTAAAGAGGAATTTGATCTGATGAAACTCCATGCATCCTATGGTAAACTTGCATTGGAAAGAGTTTCAAATAAACTTGAAGACGACAATTACTTAAAGATGGGAGCACAGATTGCCGGAAGCCACCATGAAAGATGGGATGGGAAAGGATACCCGGAAGGTCTTGTAAAAGATGCAACACCATTATCGGCCAGGATAATGAGTGTGTGTGATGTATATGATGCCTTGATCAGCAGACGATGTTACAAAGCTCCTATCTCACATGAAAAATCCATGAAAATTATTTTAGAAGGCAGAGGATCTCAATTTGATCCTTTGATGGTTGATACATTTTTTGCCATTGAAGATACAATTAAAGAGATCTCCTCCATGTTTGAAGATAAAATAGAAAAAGCACCTCAGCATTTGATAGACATTTTTATGGGAGGGAAAGACCTTTGATTGAACCGGAAAATGCTACCCTTACTGCAATTCCAAATGAAGCAAAACCAGCCTCCTGTGCTATCTTTCCACATTCCATTAGATTTACCGCGGAGTGCAGAAAGCCTGGCCCCGATTAAGAGATATCTAATTTAGGCCCATGCCAATGACAAGTCCAACGGCAATACCGAGTCCGATAAAAATGGATCCGACAACAATTCCTACAGCAATATTGTTGTCGGACAATTGTTTTGATGTATCAAAGGGGGTTATGCGATCAAACAGTTTAAATCCTAAAAGCATAAAAATCAGTGTAAGGATCACTCCAAAAATTGCATATACAAAATTTGCGATAATAATTCCGGGTTCCATTATTTTAATACCCCTTTTACCTGGTTTATTTTATTTACGTATCCAATGGTTTCTTTACTGTGTTTGCCTGTTATCCTAGAAAGTGTTTTTTCAATTGATGACCAGGCGTTTGGGTTCATACCCGTTTTTTTTGCAATTTTTTGAGCATTAATAATATTTCCTTTGCCGGCATTGTAGGATCCAAACATGAAAGCAAGTTTATCCATGAAAGGCCTTTTCGCCTTCCATAATTTCCATATTGCCCGATCATAATAAATACCCGCTGCAATATTCCATTTGGGTTGCAGGGAAGATCCTTTTATTGAAGCATTTTTATACTTAATTTCTTCAAATGTTTTTGGCATTATCTGCATGATTCCTTTTGCCCCAACATGGGATTTTGCTTCAGAATTCAGGTTGGATTCTGCAATGGCCTGGGATTTAAAATATCGCCAGTCAAATCCGGGCCCAAAAAAATGTTTGGTGTATTTCTTAAAATAAACATCATATTTGGTGACCCTGTTGTACCGCTCAAATCCATAGGAAGAAAATGGGTAGCACAAAAACAATACAAAGATGGTTATGGATAGCTTTGAAAAAAAAATCATAGCCGATAGTACCATATAAAAAAAGGATACAAAAGGCATCCGTGTAACCAGGGCAAGTTAATAACTTGCTAACCACAAAAAAAAATGAGAGGTATGATATTTTACTAAGAACCGGCAAGCCATTGCGGACAAAATTGATTCTGACATTTCCAAAGCATCTTAAAAGACTGGAAATGGCAGGTAAAGCATTGAGTTCCTTCATGGAAGGATACAACAAAATGAGAAGGTGTGATGCATAATGACGGATACCGTTGAAACTTTTAAAGGGGGGATCATTCAACATGGCAAGTGTAATGATCGTATACATTTAATCAAATTGGGATCAGATCCATCAACGACTTACCCGTGGGACCTTATTCGTTTAGCAAAGGACAAGAATTATTCAAAAATATTTACAAAGGTGCCCGAGCATTTAGGCGCTATCTTTGCAGAAGCGGGTTATCTGGAGGAAGCTTTCATTCCGTCTTTTTTTTCAGGAAAAGAAGCGGTTGTATTTATGAGCTTTTTTTTAAAAGCTGAACGTATGGCAGAAGTTAACGTTTTAGATATAGAAAATATGATGGATATTGTCCGGCAACGAAATGAAACAAAAACGTTGCCGCTTCTCGAGAAGAGATTTTCTATAGGTAAGTGCAACAAGACGGATATACCCGGTTTGGTAGAAATCTACAAAAAGATATTTGCTTCATACCCTTTTCCTATCAATGATCCTGTATATCTGGCAGACACAATGGACTCACATGTTGATTATTTTGCCATAGAAACGGATGGAAAAATAATCAGTGCCTCAGCTGCAGAAAAGGATATGGATAATAAAAATACTGAACTGACTGATTTTGCAACACTTCCCGAGTGGCGGGGAAATGGTTTTGCTCAACTTCTTCTTGCTCAAATGGAATATGATTTAAAAAAACAAAAGATAAAAACAGCATACACAATTGCTCGGGCGATATCCCCAGGTATGAATATCACTTTTAAAAAATCCGGTTATAAATTTTGCGGGAGATTGAGAAACAACACGAACATTTCTGGAAGAATAGAGAGCATGAATGTTTGGTATAAATCTATTTAGGATCACCCTAAAACGGGTATGGACATCCAAGACTATCTCAGGTAATAGTGGCTTAAGAACGATAGAATACTTTTTTAAGGCAGAATTATGAGCATACGAATCGCATCCCCGGCAGATGCCCCGTCGGTGGCAAACATCATCTCCAAGGCAAATCAGGCTGTTGCCCAACGGTTTGGTCTGACCCGGGAAAACACCCCAAAGCACCCTTCTTTTTGCACAACAGACTGGGTTGTCGATGATCTTAAGAGAAACGCGCAATATTTTATCTATGAAACAGCCGGAAAAGCGGTTGGATGTGTGGCCTACGAAAATGCGGAAAAGGACCTTGCCTTTCTCAACCGGCTGGCAGTGTTGCCGGAATTCCAGGGCCGGGGTATTGGTAAAAAACTGGTGTCTTATCTTTTTGACCATGCCCTGGCCCTTCACAAGAAAATTATCAGTATCGGCATCATTGCCGCAAATGACCGCTTAAAAACCTGGTATGAAACCCTGGGGTTTACCCCCTTTGAAACAAAAACATTTAACCATCTGCCCTTTGATGTCCTGCTCATGCAGTACCCACTCGATGATTTTAAGGGGGGGCATCTGGCCCGGGCGATGAATGGAAAGGAATCTGTCATGAAAACCCCCAAAAAAGTGCTGGTATCCCGGCAATTTCCAGAGATTGGAATCTCGTTATTGGAACAGGCAGGATTTGAAGTGACCCTATGGTCAAAAGACAGGCCCATGTATTCATCGGAACTCATTGATCTATCATTAAATCACCAGGCCCTGTTGTGCACCGTGACTGAGATGATCAACAAAGAATTCCTTGAACAATGCTCCCACCTTGATATTATTTCCCAGTTTGCCGTGGGGTATGACAATATTGATGTGGCAGAAGCCACCCGCCTTAAAATTCCCATTGGATTTACCCCGGATGTTATGAGCGAAGCAACCGCAGATGTCGCCTTTGGCCTCATGATTGCCACGGCACGGAAAATGTTTTTTCTCCACAAAACTATTTTAAAGGGAGACTGGGGATATTTTAAACCCAGGGGAAATCTTGGCATGGAACTTCGGGGAAAAACCCTGGGCGTTTTTGGTCTGGGACGGATTGGTATGAAAATGGCGAGGCTTTGCAAAGATGCCTATGATATGGAGGTTATTTACCATAACCGGCAGCCAAACCCTGTGGCGGAAAAATCCTTGAACGCCGACCGGGTAAGTTTTGAAGAATTGTTGACCAGAAGCGATGTTTTGTCGGTCCATTCTGTATTAAGCCCTGAAACCCTCGGGCTCTTTGACGCGGAGACCTTTAAGCGTATGAAGCCCACGGCCATTTTTATCAATACTGCCCGGGGAGCCATTCACAACGAAACCGACTTGATTGAGGCCCTTGCTTCACAACAAATTTGGGGGGCCGGCCTGGATGTGACAAACCCGGAGCCCATGGCAAAGGACAACCCCCTTTTGTCCATGGAAACGGTCTGCGTGCTTCCCCATGTGGGATCCGGTACCATGGAGGCCAGAAATGGCATGTCCAGGCTGGCAGCAGAAAATATCATTGAATTTTATAAAACCGGGATCCCGCCCCATGTGGTGAACCCCATTGTTCTGGAAAAACAGGGATAAACGCCATGCACACATCAAAAATAATTCATACGGTCAGCTGCCATGCTGAAGGGGAAGTGGGAGATGTGATTGTGGGGGGCGTGGCTACACCTCCTGGGGATACCCTCTGGGAGCAGTCCAGGTGGATTGCAAAGGATAAAACCCTTAGAAATTTCATGCTCAACGAACCCAGGGGTGGGGTGTTTCGCCATGTAAACCTATTGGTGCCGCCGAAAAACCCCCGGGCCCAGATGGGATGGATCATCATGGAACCTGCGGACACCCCGCCCATGTCCGGTTCCAATAGTATCTGTGTGGCAACGGTGCTTCTTGAAACCGGGATTCTTCCCATGGAAGAACCTGAAACACATCTGACCCTTGAAGCACCGGGCGGGCTGATCCAGGCAATTGCCAGCTGCAAAGAGGGCCGTGTGGAAAAAATGACCATCCATAATGTTCCTTCTTTTGCCCATCGCCTTTCTGTCCCTCTGGAGGTGGCGGGAATGGGCACTCTTGTTGTGGACACTGCCTATGGGGGGGATTCTTTTGTGATTGTAGAGGCCCGGGATCTGGGCTTTGAGATCACTCCGGATGAAGCCCGGGACATGGCAGAAACAGGGATTAAAATTACCAATGCCGCCACTGAGCAGCTGGGGTTTGTCCATCCAGAAAACCCGGACTGGAACCATATTTCTTTCTGCCAGATTGCAGCCCCACTGACCGAGGAAAACGGGGTGAAGGTGGGAAAAAATGCCGTGACCATTCAACCGGGTAAGCTGGACCGGTCTCCCACGGGGACTGGGTGCTCTGCCCGGATGGCGGTCCTGGAAAGAAGAGGGATTCTTAAACCCGGAGATCATTATATAGGGGAGTCGGTTATTGGCTCCCGGTTTCATTGCAAGATTGAACGAACAACCCGTGTGGGGGATTTGTCTGGTATTATTCCCTCCATCTCCGGCCGGGCCTGGATTACCGGTACCCATCAACACATGCTGGATCCCACGGATCCCTGGCCCCAGGGCTATAAGGTTGCCGATACCTGGCCGAACATCAGCTAATTGAGATCCTCGTTCTCTTTTTTGGCCAGGGGGATTTTGACCACGGGAACCCCTTCTTTGGTGAGCACTTTTTCTTCTTCCGTGGTGGTGGTGCCTCGGATATTCCGGTGTTCAATGGCGCCATAATGCATTTTCAGGGCTTCTTTTGAAAAAGAGGTTCCCACATTTTCATAATTTTTTTCGACAAATTGGGTTACCTTTTCTGCAAATTCAGCCATCACTTCCTGGTTTGCCCGCAGGGCCTGCCGGGCTTGATTGGAGGGTGCAGATGAGGTTTTAATCGAAATCGGGGAGAGTTTTTGTACAACCGAGGTAGTTTCACAGACGGGGCATTTTAAAATACCCTGTTCCTGCTGGTTTTCAAGATCTCGTTTGTCCTCGAACCATCCTTCAAATATATGCCCGTTCAGACATTCAAGATCAAAGACTATCATGTTAAATTATCCTGGAAACCCCTGTGGCAATATTATAACAATAATCGCCCATTTTTTCATAGTTGGATACCATGGCAATAAACAGCACCCCTGCGTCCACGGAGCAGTCATTTTCCCGTAAGCGCTCAATGTGCTTGTACCGCATATCCTCCCGCATCTGGTCAATCTTATCTTCCTGGACCAGAGCCTTTTGGTAAAATCCCTCTGATTTTTCACTCATTTCATTGATTACCAGCTCAAAAAAAGTATCCACCTCGTGGGAGATGTCTATTAAATCGTGCTTGGCATCTTTGCTGAAATCAATTTTTTTGTCATAGATCCGTTCCAGCATTTTAGATACATTTTCCATGGAATCTCCCAACCGTTCTATGTTGTTGACGATTCTCATCATTTCGGAAATTTCCTTTGCCTCGGCTGTATTAATCTCTCCCTGGGAGATGGTAGCCAAATATTTGATAATGACCTTCTGGCAAGAATCCAGGTGCTCCTCCACGGCATCTCTTTCCCCTAAAATATCATCATCCCGCTGCTTGATACAGGTGGAGGTTTTTTTCAGGTTCATGTGGGCAAACTTAGACATTTGGATGATGTGGCCCTTGACCTTGGCAAGGGCACCAATGGGCGAATCAATAAAGGTTTCATCAAAGGTGGGCAGGGGGTATCGCTCCTTTGATTTCTTTATTTTCGGAGAAATGAGCAGGGTCAGTTGTATCAGTTTTGGCAGAAAGATCAGAAAAACCAGGGCATTGATAATATTAAAGAGGGTGTGGCCGTTGGCAATATACCGTGCGGAGTTGATATATTCGTTGTCCACCAGTTGACCCACAGGCCCGGCACCCATTTTCAGGGTCATTGTCTGGACAATGGTGACAAAAAAGGGAAAAATGGCCAGAATAATGCCCACGCCGGCCACATTAAAGATGGTGTGGGCATTGGCAGTTCGGTGGGCATCGGCATTTTTAGATCCAAGGGTTGCCAGTTGTGCCGTAATGGTGGTGCCGATATTTTCCCCCAGGACCAGGGCCAGGGCCGTGGGAAAGGTTAAGAGCCCTGCGGTCGCCAGGGTCATGGTCAGACCCACCGTGGCAGATGAAGATTGAACCGCCACGGTCAAAATAGCGCCCATGGCTACACAGAGTAGTATTCCCCCAAGGTTGTCCGTGGTGAAGGTTGTAAAAAAAACAATAAACTGGGGGTCGGATTTTATGGGGGCAAGCCCCTGTTTCATGACGGTCATACCGTAGAAGAGCAGACCAAATCCCAGGATAATATCACCGATGTGCCGGTAATTGCGTTGTTTGGAAAAGTATTTAAGGCAAACCCCTATGGCAATGGCCGGCAATGCTGCCTTTGTCAATTTAAAGGCAATCATCTGACCTGTTATTGTGGTGCCCACATTGGCGCCGATAACCACGCCGATTGCCTGTTCAAATCCCATGATCCCAGCACTCACAAATCCGATGAGCATCACGGTTGTGGCAGAAGAACTTTGAACCATGGCGGTTACCCCGGCACCGGTGAGACATCCTAGGAACCGGTTTGATGAGATTGCTTCAAGAATACTTCTTATCTTTTGACCGGCAGTTGCCTGGAGTCCCTCGGTCATCATCTTCATGCCAAGGATAAACATGCCCAACCCGCCCAAAGTCTGGATCAAAATATTGAATAAATCCACGTGGCCCCTCTTTGCTTCTGCCTGTTTCTATTTGCTCAAGATAACGCCTAATAAAATCCTAACAAAGCTGAGAGGGGTATATCCTAATTTTTCATGTTTTTCAATTGGGAAATGCGATTGATATCTTTATCCGACCGGACACAGGGGAATAGGGTGTTATTGGTAAACACTGGGTGTAGGGTAATGTCAAACCGGGCATTTTTAACGGCATCCTCCCACATGGGGGTATGGGGGATGGGGGTGTAATAGGCCAGTACCGCTAGAATCCCTGTTTTTTTTACAAGGGCCATGGAGGCTGCTACTTCTTCAAGATCCTGGCCGGGCAGGCCACAGAGAAGATAGGCCCCCAGTTGTTTGGGGTCAAATCCGGCGGATTTCAGGTTTTCTACGGCCATGAAAAATTCATCTTCCCTGACCTTGATGTCATGGTGCCGGTCCCGGGAGAAATCGGTGGTTTCCAGCCCCATGCGAATGCTTTTAAAACCGGCTTTGAACATGAGATTTGCTGCCTTTGGGGTGATTTCTCGGATATGAACTGCATTGGGGGTATGGAAATTTATCTCCATTTTTGAATCAATGAGTTGCTCAAACAGCGGAAAGGCATGGGAGTTTCCCTTGACCAGCAGGGCGTCATCATAAAAGGCAAAATTTTTAATCCCATATTCCCTGTGCCAGTGTTGGATTTCTTTGAAGACATTATCCGGTGACCGGCGCCGAAGCGTGGGTTCCAAAAAAGAAGCGGCACAATACTCACAGGCGAAGGGGCATCCCCTTGATGTCATGATGGGGGCATAGGCCAGGTGGTGCTGTAAATCCAGGGCCGGAAAGGGCGAGGTGTCCAGGTTATCGGGGTCTGGAATAAACCCAAGGTTAAACCCGGTAAATTCCTTGACGAGTGATTTGAGGCAGGATTCTCCCGGGCCTGCAATCACTCGGTCTGCAAGGGAATGGGAGATGGCATGGTCCTGGCAAAGCGTTGCATAGATTCCTCCCAGGATAACCGGTACCCCTGGGAACACCTGTTTGATTCTTTCTATGGTTTCCCTGACCCCGGTGGCCCAATAGGTCATCAGCGAGGTCACAAAGATAAGATCGGGCCGGGGGATGTTTTTAAGATCCCGGCAAAACCACTCCGGGTCAATACCATACCGGCAAAAGGGTTGGCCCACCTCCGGCAAAAGAGCCTGAAACTCTTCGGGGAAAGGGATGGGGGTTTTCTTGAAAGGGCCCCTGCCGTCCCATTGAACCTTGGCTGGCGGGTCTTGTCTGGGGTGAAACCGATCCATGCAGTCTATATAACTGATTTTCAGGCCGTTTTCCCTCAGGATGGCGGCAAGGGACAAAAGTCCCAGGGGTTTTGCCCAGAAGTCAAAGGCGGCAAAATCATGGATCCAGGGGTTTACACAAAGAACGTGGGGGGGATCAGTCTTCAAAATATTTCATGGAGGTTTTTTTTAGTTCCTGGCGGGAGAACAGCAGGGTATAGTTTTTTTCCCCCACGGCCTGGGATATTTTTTTAACAATGGCATGACAGCCGGCTTCATCGCCCGCATGGACCATGGTATATAAATTATATTCCCATCCAGGGACTGGATCTCTTCTATAGCAATGGGTGATTTCCCTGAAGGTGGCCATGATAGTGCCTACTTGTTCTACCCGGTCCTCCGCCACTTTCCAAGCCACCATGGCATTGGCTTTGAATCCTGATTTCTGGTGCTTGATGGTGGCACCAAATCTGCGAATCATTCCCTGGTCATTAAGATCATTGAGCACCTTTAAAAATTGCTCTTCCGTGATACCGAGCGTTTCGGCCATTGCAAGAAAGGGCCGTTTTACCACCGGAATATCGGTTTGAAGCAGGGCGATTATTTTTTTTTCCAGATCTGTCAGCATATTCATATCTTTAAATAGTTGTTACCATATATGTTGTTGTCTCTTCGGTATTTATTTTTTTATTTTGACCAATGTGACCTATTTTTTAATAAATTGTCAATATCTTGTTTTATCTCCTCCTTTTTTAACACCGATAAACCGTGGTCTTGTTGCTTTGGTTTATGATATGGGAAATGGTATTTTTATTGACTTTTCCCGGGGTTTTTATTTAGTTTGATATTAGGACTCTGTGGTTAATCTTAAAAAGTAACGAGCATGGAAGGAAAATAAATTGATACCAGCAAATGAAAACCCCGTATCCTCTTTCAGGATATCAAAGTTCATAAGGCAGGAGACCCTGGGGGGAATCCTTTTGATTCTGGCTACCATGGTTGCGGTTTTCTGGGCAAATTCTTCTTTTTATGATGCCTACCACTACCTGACCCATGAGATTCGTGTGGGTACAAACTTTGGTGATTTTAACTTTTCCCTTCACCACTGGGTCAATGACGGCCTCATGGCACTTTTCTTTTTTACCATTGGTCTTGAGATTAAACGGGAAGTCATGGGCGGAGAACTCTCGTCGTTGAAAAAAGCAGCCCTTCCGGTTATGGCGGCTCTGGGCGGAATGGTGGTTCCGGCAGCGGTATTTTTGGTGTTTAACGCAAATACTCCATATTCATTGGGATGGGGAATCCCAATGGCAACGGACATTGCCTTTGCCTTGGGGATTGTTGCCCTCCTGGGCAGCCGGGTGAACATCAACCTGAAAATATTTTTAACCGCCCTGGCCATTGCAGATGATCTGGGGGCGATTCTGGTGATTGCTGTTTTTTATACAGACACCATTAATTATTATCAGCTGGGCATTGCCCTGGTTGCCATTATTATTTTAATATTTGGGAATAGAATGGGAGTCCGGTCCTCTCTGTTTTATGGTCTTATCGGGCTTGTCGGTGTCTGGCTTGCCTTCTTTTTTTCAGGCGTTCATGCGACCATTGCAGGGGTTCTCATTGCCTTTACCATCCCCGCAAAAGCCAAAATTACTGAGATCGATTATATTGATACCCTTTGCACCCTGCTGAATAAATTTAGCGATGAAAAACCAAATGATTCAAAATTGTTGACCCATGAACAGGCCCATTTGATTGGGAAAATTGAAGCCCTTGGAAATGATGCCCAAACCCCCCTCCAGCGACTGGAGCATATCCTTCACCCCATATCGGCCTATCTGATAATTCCGGTTTTTGCCCTGTTTAATGCCGGGGTTCACATTGAAGGCAATATCATGGACATGGTATTGCACCCGGTCTCCCTTGGCATCATTGCCGGGCTTGTACTGGGGAAATTTATCGGTATTTCTGTTTTCAGCCATCTGGTTATCAAGCTGAAACTGGCAGTTCTTCCCGAAGGTGTTTGCTTTCGCGATATCTATGGGGCTGCCTTACTGGCGGGGATTGGGTTTACCATGTCTATTTTTATTGCCGACCTTGCCTTTTCAGATCCCCAGGTGATTCAGGTTGCAAAGGTCGGGATATTCACGGCATCCATACTCTCAGCTATCTTGGGTGTTTTTGTACTTTTAAGTGGAGACCAGGAACATCCCCAGAAGAATGAAACACACCGCCCGGAACAAAAGACAGCCGGTTCTTTTAAGGACCGGCTGTCTTAAGGGGAATTTTTAGCTATCGGTATGGCATTCGTTACAGGCAAGGGGGCCGTATGCCGGTAGGATGCCCTCATCTGTGATGCCGGAGCTTTCAAGCGCCTCTCTCTGGTTACGAAGGTCTCTGTGGCATTCGATACAGGCTTTATGGTAAGCTGCCAGAAAGTACAGGCTGTTTCTTTCATCATTAATATTTCTGGTCTTTTCGTCGGCTTCCAATTGATCATGGCAACCGGATACGGTACAGTTTTGAACTGGGCTTTCACCATCCCACTCATGGTGGCAGGTTTGACAGGAATAGTCAAAATGTCCTCCATGGGGAAATTCAACCGGAGGCCGTTTTACCTCACTGCCTTCCGGGGCCGTCAGGGTTAATGTGCCAAGGGGTATCTCAAGGGAATCCGTTGAATTCTCCTCGGCCCCAGGATTTGCAGGGTGGCATTCTTCACAGGTGATGGGAGCTGTAAGCCGGGACATGGCCTTTTGTGTGGACATTCCCTGGCTTTTGAGGTTTTCCAATTCACTGCGATGACAATCCCGGCAGACCTTGTGATAGGCGCCGGTAAGAGATTTTATTTGTTTCTCGTCCAGGGGGGTAGTGCCCGGGGGTGAGGCCCATAATTTTTCATGGCAGCCGGCAGATGCACAGCCTTCCACCGGGCTTGCCTGGTCCCATTCGTGGTGGCAGCTGTTACAGGAAAATTGAAAATGGGTTGAATGGGGGAACACAACCGGCGATTTTTTTGTTTGTGAGTGTGCAGGCGCTGTGAGCGTCATGGTTCCGGTTGGCAATTGGAGTTTGTCCAACTCTCCCTGGGCAAAAATTGGGGAGTTGCCTGTCATCAGAATGATTGCAAGGGAATATGTAAAAATCATGTATCGCGTCATTGTATTTCTCCTCGGTAACGGATTGAACATCTGTTTGTGCCCCACGTTTTTGGAAAATTATACTTTACAATGATGTATAATAGGTGTTTTCAACAAAATCAATAAAGAATGTTTTGAAAGTAATAATATTTTACTGCATCAATTGTTTGTCGGCACAGAAAGTGAGTGACTGGGTGTGAGTAAAGGCAGACCTGGTTATCCTTTTTCTGAAACCTATGGTAATATAAAGGGAATGGTGGTTTTATCTTAATAGACAGGAAATAAAAGCAAAAATTTTTATGCAGACATCTGTTTTAGCGTCAAAAAAAGATCCCCTGGGTGCCATGCTGCTGGACTATTGGAATGGCATAAAACAGGCCGTTCTAGCCGTTGCGTGTCCCCTGCTGGAGATGTCGCAAATGAGTGGCAGGATCATGTTTCGAGGGGCAGATCAAATGAACCCCATTGAACTTAAGGCCTTGGCATTTGTGGGACCCTGGACGGATTGAATCTGTTTTTTCAATGTATAAAGCCCTTGTTAAGGTCCGGGGGGCAAGTCCTTGCCCATTATGCTGCCTTTCACGGGTGGCAGTGCGATTTGATAATGGCCCAGGACGATGGAAAATATTTGGTCAGAATTCATTGATATGTCAAGTTTCTGTATGTATAATAAAAGAATCTTCACCTTAATACGAGGAGGAAAACCATGCCCCATACACACATTGTGGATGTCAAAGAAAAATTTGAGATCCAGACCTATGCCAAACCCAAAAATTTGGACCGGCATACCCATATTCCTTTTTCCGGCTCTCCCAGAAAACACCCCATCGAAAAGGAAAAGATCCTTTTAATTGCAGATCCCTTTACAACCAGTACGTTTTACTATGAATTTAAAATTGAAGATATTGGATTTGCCGAGGAATTGCCAAATATGACCAATATCGATGGAGATGCCATCCCCATGGCCAGAATCTGGGTAAAAAAGCAATCTGTGGCGGTTCGGTGTACCCCCTTTATAGTGGATGCTATTGCCCTTCAGCCCTGATTTTATCTTCTTTTCTTTACCGCCCGTTTCCCTTGTCCGTTCGGATAAAGGGAAACGGGTGTTTTTTTATTTTTTAAATTCTGTGATATAAAAGTTATTATAGGTATGTATTGGTTATAATAATAATATATTTAATTTAATCCTTTTATTATCTTGACTAAAAAGGGGTATAAATATAAGGAAATAACTATTGATTTTCCAATAGGTAATCGGTTCTTTAGCGATTCTCAGCAAATGATTTGCAACCAACACTTCTTAAAAAGGGGATCAAGATGATTAATAAAATTTTAAAGATAAATGGCATCCAAAGAACATTGGTGGTAAATGAAGATGATCTTCTTTCCTCGGTGTTGTGCCATTCCTGTAATGAATTTTAACGCCCTGTAAAAACCATGTGGAATATCTGGGCAGCCTGTTTGATGTGGCAATGCCGCAATGCCCTGGCTGCGGAATTATTTACGTATCCCAGGCCCTGGCCCTGGGAAAAATGACAGAGGTTGAAAAAATCCTTGAAGACAAATAAACGTGTCCAAAATATGGAGGACCCATTTGAAATGGGTCAGGTCCCTTTTTTGTTTAAACAAAAAGCCATGACCGTTGTGAGCGGTTCCACCCTGCGGCCCGGGGGACTTACCCTCACCGAAAGTGCCGTGGATATTTGCGGTTTTGATCATACCCACCTTGTTCTGGATGCCGGTTGCGGATGTGGAACCACCACCCGGCATCTTTGGGAACGTTACCAGATCCGGTCAATGGGAACGGATCTAGAATTGAAATTACCATGGGATGCTGCTCTGGAAAACCCAGGGGGGAATCGGTTTTTCAGGCCCGGCTTTGCACAATCCAGGTTGCCGGATCTTCCCTTTAAATCCCGGGTGTTCAATGGGATTTTTTGTGAATGTGTGTTTTCCTTGATACCGGACAAGCTGACCTGCCTGGCTGAGTTTTTCCGGGTGCTCAAAACCAACGGGAAGCTGGTGCTCACCGACCTGTATATCCCTGAGCTGTTTGCGGCAAAGATCGCCCCCATGCGAGGCCTTCACCCGCCCACCTCCTGCATAGACGGGGCCCTCACCATGATGGATCTGATCGGGATAATTGAAAGTGCTGGCTTTAAGATTGATATAATTGAAGATCATACCCGTCTGTTAAAACAGCTGGCCGGGCAGATGGTGTTTGAACACGGCAGCCTGAATAATTTCTGGGAGAAGGTGACGGGCAGCATTTGTGACAACAGTTTGTCCCAGGCTTGCAGAACAGGAGTCCTTCGTCCGGGGTATTGCATGATCATTGCAGGTAAATATGAATGATATCCAGATATTAAAATTAAAGGCCCAGGGGTATTGCTGCAGCCAGATCATGGTGTGCATGGTATTGGATTGATGGACAAGGAAAACCAGGATCTGGTGGATTTTGCAGGGGCTTGTGCATGGGCGGCGGAATGGAAACCGGTCCCTGCGGCATCCTCACGGCAGGGATGTCCATTTTTTCCATGTATGCGAAAAAAGACAAGGACCGGCTGGAGGAGATAGACATGCTATTGTCCCGATCCCCTCTTTTGCAGCCAGCCATTGATTCAGGCGCGCTTATTCTTGGACCGATTCAAACAACAGCCTTTGAATTTAACAACACCTACAGGGGTAAGCGGCGGATACGGGATTTTACCCAATTGTCCGGGGAGATTGCTGCCCATTAAAGCCATGAATGTAATTAGACGTCAAATGTCAAATCGGTTTTTTTAGCAAATTCTCAAATAAAATTTCATACTTTTGCGCGGCTTCCTCCCAAGTAAATAGCTGTCTCATTGCATGCTGCTGCATTTGACGATACAAATGCGGATAATCTAAATAAAAAGTAATGGCCTGTTTCAAGGCCCAATAACACCCCTGGTTATCAGGGTGGGTAAAGCTGATACCCGTTGCGAAGCGTTTATTCTTTGATTCAGATGTCGAAGGAGGAGGAGCGTTTCTATGGTCTGGAGCAAGCCCCACCACTGTATCTTTGAGTCCCCCGGTTTCGCGGACAATGGGAAGTGTCCCGTATGCCAGGCTGTAAAGCTGATTCAATCCACAGGGTTCAAATAGAGACGGCATCATGAAATAATCAGAACCCGCTTCTATGAGATGGGACAATTCATTATCATAGCCGTTAACAAAACCCATTTTATGAGGATATCGCTTTTGAAGAAAATGGAGACGGGAACCGTACTCGGGATCACCGGAACCAAGCAGCACCAGCTGTATGGGTGCATCTTCATATAACAATTTTTCCAGTGCAGGGATGAGGTAATCAAATCCCTTCTGCTCCACCAGTCTGGCGATCAGCCCCAGTATAGGAGAGTCGGGGTTGGCAGGAAGACCCATCCGAGACTGTAACGCAGCTTTGCACAATACTTTTCCAGCCATATTGTTCGCAGAAAACGGGTGGGGAAGGAACGGGTCGGTGCTGGGGTTCCACTGTCTATAATCACAACCATTGAGAATACCTGTGAAATCGGATCTTCGCTTGTTGAGATATCGCCACAGGTTGTGGGAGGTTTCCGGCATAAGAAGCTCTTCGCAATATCCCGGGCTGACGGCATTAATGGCATCCGAATACATGATACCGCATTTGAGAAGGTTTAAACGTCCATGTTCTTCCATTAATTCACTGGTAAAGTGCTGGGGAGGGATACCTATAGGATGTATCCATTCAGGCGCTGCCTTGCCCTGGTAAGCACCGTTATGGATGGTCAGAAGGGACCGGATATGTTTTAATTCGGGATGGTGGGAATAATGTTCTTTCAGGTAATAGGGAGTAATTGCGGTCTGCCAGTCATTGCAGTGTATGATATCTGGTATCCATTTCTCACGAAGGCACAACTCAATTGCAGCCTTGCACAAGAATGCGTACCGAAGGGGATTGTCCGGATAGGCATAGTTGCCGTTATCATAGATACCTTCCCTGTTGAAAAAATCGTTGTGTTCCACTATCCTCAATGCAATGCCATCCAGTGTGGTGTGGTAAACAAGACAGCCGTAATGGTCTGTGTGATTCAAATTAAAAGAGAGCGAATCGGTTGGCATTGACGTCCTATCTGTCTTTAAAATCGCCTGTTTATAACTGGGCAGGATCACCCTGACATCGTGGCCCCGGGACATGAGTGCTTTGGGCAATGCAACGGCAAAATCGGCCAGCCCCCCTGTTTTTAAGATACCGTCCATTTCAGATGCGATCATGAGAATTTTCATTAATTAAACCCCACCCGGGCACCCTTAGGAATCACCACAATGCCGTTTTCGGATACTTGGAATCGATGTCTGTCAAATTCCGGATCTTCACCAATAACGGTTCCATCAGCGACCACCACCTCCTGGTCAAAGATGACTCGTTTGATGCGGCAATTTTTTCCAATGTCGGTATCTCCCATGACCACACTCTGTTCAATGATTGTGTGGCTGTGAACATGAACCCTGTGACCCAGAATGCTCTGTTTCACAACAGAACCACTGATAATACACCCGGCAGCAACTGCTGAATTGATGGCATGGCCGGTTCTGTTTTCACCATCGTGGATAAACTTGGCTGGCGGTACTGAGGGCGTATAACTTCGAAGGGGCCAGTGTTTATTATAGAGATCAAAGGGCGGGGTAACAGAGATCAGGTCCATGTTGGCCTTATAATAGGCGTCCAGGGTTCCCACATCCCGCCAGTATCCCTTTGAATTTTCAGGTTCCCCCCGGATTTCATTGGTTGAAAAATCATACACGTATACCTTTTTTCCGGGAATCATCATTGGGATAATGTTCTGACCGAAGTCATGGTTGGAGGTATCATTTTCCGCATCAAGCTGCAGATAGTTTACAAGGGTATCGGAATCAAATACATAGTTTCCCATGGATGCCAGCACATGGGTGGAACGGTTGGGCATCGTTTTGGGATGGTGCTTTGGTTTTTCCTCAAATCCGATCATTCTTCCATTTTCATCAATTTCAATAATGCCGAAGTGTCGGGCTTTTTCAACCGGAACCGGGATAGCGGCCACGGTCAATTCAGCGCCTTTTCTCTGATGATAGTCAATCATCTGGCGTATTTCCATTTTGTAAATATGATCGCCCCCGAAAACACACACAACTTCAGGTTCATAGCTGTCAATAAGGTTTAAATTCTGATAAATGGCATCGGCGGTTCCTTTGTACCAATGTTTTCCCGTACGCATCTGGGCTGGTATGGGATCAATGAACCTTCCGGTGAGACCTGTGATTTGCCAGGCCTGGCTGAGATGTTTCATCAGGGAATGCGATTTGAACTGGGTCAGTACAAAAATCTGGAGCAAATCGGAATTGACAAAGTTATTAAGTACGAAATCAATAATTCGATAACCGCCGCCAAAGGGAACTGCGGGTTTGGCACGGAGACTTGTGAAAGGGAATAGGCGGGTACCCTCTCCTCCCGCCAGAATCATGGAAAGAATACCTGACAAATCAACCCTCCTTTTTTAATTGTTTTATGCAGTAATTTCCTTTCGGACATCCTAAATCCTTCGCCGGGAAAATGTCAAGGGAATGAACAGGTAACAAGTCAGGTAATTAATGAGTCTTCCCGGACTACCTGTCAATTTCGTTTTTTTAAAATTAATTACCCGACATCATTGCGGTTATGTCTTCTTCAACCGTACCAATGGGCTTGATATCAAATTTTTTAACCAAAACATTGACCACGGCAGGAGAGAGAAAGGCCGGCAGGGTTGGCCCCAGATGGATGCCCTTGACCCCTATAAACAGCAGGGCCAGGAGCACGGCCACGGCTTTCTGCTCATACCAGGCAATATCATAGGAGATGGGCAAATCGTTGATGTCATCCAGGCCAAAGACCTCCTTGAGTTTCAGGGCAATCACGACCAGGGAATAGGAGTCATTGCACTGGCCGGCATCCAGTACCCGGGGAATGCCGCCGATGTCTCCCAGGGCAAGCTTGTTGTACCGGTACTTGGCACAGCCGGCCGTTAGGATCACGGTGTCTTTGGGCAGGTTTTGGCCTTCTCAATCAGGGCTGAAAAATCCTTGGCACCTTTTTCGGAGCGGTCAGCGATGTGTACGGCATTCTCATAACCCACCACGCCGATGTTCACTTCGGTAATTTCCGGGTTGCCGTAGGCCGTGGTATTGGCCTGGTCCAGCAGGGCTATGTTAAACAAAAAAAAATCATCCGGTTTCTGCAAATTTTACCAAGGAATGGGGATTGGTGATGATGATTTTTTCTCGTCCGGACTTGACCCAGCCTTTTTTCTCCCAGGCACTGAGTGTACGGCTTACCGTATATAAGGTGGTTCCTGAATAATCAGCAATATTCTGGCGGCTTAAGGGGATATCAATTTGAATCCCTGCATTGGTCTTGGAACCTGCCCGCCGCATGATTCTTAATAATGATCGAGCAATCCGTTGATCCACATGTTCGGTGCAAACCTCAAGGTAACGTTTTTGTATATCATCAATGCGCTCCAGGATGATGTTCAGCAGATTGATTGTAATCTCCGGCCAGCCTTTCATCATCTGCATCATTGCCGGTTTATCCCAAAGGATCGTCTCGGTCTCTTCTATTGCCTCTGCGGTGACCGGGTAGTTCCAATTTTTAATGACAGCGACAGCGGCCGTCAATTCTCCTGCACCGACATAGCGAAGGATGATTTCCCTGCCCTGTTCATTGAGTTTGGTCAGTTTTAAACGGCCTCGGTTAACCAAAATGACATTTACAGCCGAATCCCCTTGATGAAACAGAATGGTTTTGGGTTGTAAGATTAACCTTCTCCCACTTTCCAACACATCTGCATACTCTTTATCGGTCAGACTTTTAAAAATCTCTGATTGATCTAATTTTTCAAATATATTTGGAATCGTATCCATAGAGAATTCATCTGGCTCCAAAAAAATTACAAGTTAGTACGGATGATTGGCTCACACTACATCAAATCAGGGGATATTACAAAACTAAATTTTGGGCTTGATCACAAGATCTGCTGGGAACCGGCGAGGTTATAATAACTGTGCCGGGTAAGAGTGACAGCGATTGGAAATCAAACGTTCCATAACAAAATGTGCCATGGGATTGCCGGATGACATTTTTATAACAGGCTGCGAATAAAATCCCCCGTGGCCTCTACCCCTTTTTCTTCGACCACCCGGATGGTCTGGGATCCGACGACAGCAATCTCGGCCTTGCCCCTTAAAAAATCGATGTCCGCTTTGTCTTTTACACCGAACCCCACGGCCAGGGGGAGGGGGGTTGCCGTTCTGCATCTTCCGAGATAATCGGCGATGTCAGTTGAAAAAGAGGTGGTTTTTCCCGTCACCCCTTTTCTGGCCAGGCAATAGACAAATCCTTGGGCAACCTTGGAAATATAGGCCATTCGCTCATTGGAAGTTTCCGGTGAAAAAATATAGATGGGGGCCAGGTTGTTTTTGGCCATGGCCGCCAGATAGTCTTTTCCCTCTTCCGGGGGCAGGTCCGGCACAATGGCCCCCTTCATGTTGATCTTTGCCATTTGGTCTGAAAAGGGCTCCATACCGTATTTATACAGAATGTTGGCATAACTCATGAACAAAAAGGGAATGGAAAAATCCTGGGCCACACGCTTTGCAAAATCAAAACAGCGCTGCACCGTGGACCCGCCCTCAATCGCCCGCTGGTTGGCTTTCAAGATCACGGGGCCATCGGCCATGGGCTCGGAAAAAGGGATCTGGAGCTCCATTAAGTCCACGCCTGCTTCCACCATCTGTCGGACAATTTCGTAGGAGGTGTCAAAATCGGGATATCCCATGACAATATGGGTCATCAATAAAATTTCTTTGGTTTTTAGCTGTTGGTTGATATACGCTTCAAGCATGGTATTGTTCTGCCTTTGTTATTATGAATTCTTTCCATTTGGGATCGTCAATTGCATCGGCCACGGTGAAAATATCCTTGTCCCCCCGGCCGGACTGGTTGATGATAATGATATCGTCCTTTGACAATTGTGGGGCTTCTTTAAAGGCATGGGCAAAGGCATGGGAGGATTCCAGGGCTGGAATGATCCCTTCTTTTTGCATGGTGAGTTTCAGGGCGGCAATGACTTCGTCATCCGTGGCAGACTCAAACCGGGCAAGGCCCTTATCGTGCATGTCGGCCAGGATGGGGGAGACCCCCACATAATCAAGGCCTGCAGAAATGGAATGGGTCTCGCGCATCTGGCCGTCATTGTCCTGGAGAAAATAGGTTTTATACCCCTGGGCAATGCCGGGGCTGGCATCATCGGCCTTGAGGCGGGAGGCATGAAGTCCTGTGGAGATTCCCTTGCCCCCGGCTTCCACCCCCACAAGTTCCACGGGATCATTTAAGAATCCGGAAAAAAGCCCCATGGCATTGGATCCGCCGCCCACACAGGCATAGACCCGCTTGGGCAGCCTATTTTCAATCTCTAAAATCTGACGTCTGGCTTCCAAGCCGATGATGGATTGGAAATAGGTGACCATTTCAGGAAAGGGATGGGGTCCGCAGGCCGTTCCCAAAACATAGTGGGTGGTGTCCATGTGGGTGACCCAGTCCCTGAAGGCTTCGTTAATGGCATCCTTGAGTATTCGGGTGCCGTCTGTCACCGGTACCACGGTGGCGCCCAATTGCTCCATCCAGAAGACATTGGGCCGCTGGCGGATCACATCCACCTCTCCCATGTAAATGGTGCAGTCAAATCCGAATTTGGCCGCCATGGTGGCGCATGCAACCCCGTGCTGGCCGGCTCCTGTTTCGGCAATGACCCGTTTTTTTCCCATTCGCTGGACCAAAAGCCCCTGGCCCATGACGTTGTTGGCCTTGTGGGCTCCGGTGTGGTTCAGGTCTTCGCGTTTGATGTAGATCTTTGCCCCGCCGAAATGGTCGGTGAGGTTTTGGGCAAAGGTCAGGGGGGTGGGCCTGCCCGAATAGGAGGACATCAGCTTTACATAGGTGTCCCAGAAAGTGGGGTCTATTTTAATGGCTTCGAACTGGGCTTCCAGTTCGTCAAAGGTGGCCACCAGGATCTCGGGCAAAAAGGCCCCGCCAAAGTCACCGTAATATCCGCGGTTTTTCATGGGTTTATACTCCTCGTGGGGTGCAAAAAGGGTGAAAGATTCATATGGGGTGTCCCCCGGGCCGATCCTCAGATTGGATGGTTTGGGAAAAGTCAAACACATCGGTCCTGCAAAAAAGAATGGAAAAAATTCCATTGGGGGCCTGGGGAAAATTTAAGGTTCTTTTTACCCTAAGAATAGGGTCTGATGGCGAAAGTGCCAGCCATTTTGCCCGTTCTAAATTCAGGGTTTCAACTTTGAACTGCTGGGTCCCGGTTTCAGGCGTAAGGAAATAGTGATCGGACACGACCTGGGCCAGGGATTGGTTCGCAAGATCCATTCGATCAATCCCCTTAAACAGTTCCGGGTCCAGGTAGATATCTTCCAGCAGCACTGGGTTATCCCGGGTCAGGGTCAGGCGGGACAGGAAAAAGGCGGTTCGATTGTTAAAGGGGTTTTCCGGGTTGCGACTTATTTTTATAGGGGCCATGGGCGTAATGATTTTTGTTTCAATGGGTACCCCCTTGGTTAAAAAGGCCTGGGAAGTGCCTGCCAGGGAAAACAAGTCCACCTGGGGGCTTAGGTGTTTGACAAAGGTGCCGGATCCTCTTTTGCGCTGGATCAGCCCTTTTTGTACCAGGGTGTCCATGGCCTGGCGGACCGTGGGGCGGCCAATACTATATTGTTTTGCAAGACCTGTTTCCGAAGGGATCATCTGGCCAGGACTGTAGATGCCCGATCGTATCCGCTCCAACAGAATGTCGGCCAGTTGGTGGTACAAGGGAATCGGTGATCTTGGATTAAGCATATTTTCCTCTTGGGATATTATCATATTAATAATAAGGATCTTAAAAAAAATATGTTAAGTTGTCAAGACATTTTGTCTGTATTTTTCACCTTTTCCCATTAAATCAGATAGACAAAAAAAAGGGAAAGCCGTTAAGGCTTTCCCTTTTTCCGGTTCTCTTCCTTGTTTCTAATCCACCAATACCTTTTCAAGCTGGGTGACCATAAAATCCATTTCTTCCTCGTTGATAACCAGGGGCGGAGAAATACGGATGGTATGCCCGTGGCTGTCATTGGCAATCAGGCCGAGTTTAAGCAATTTTTGACAAAATTCCATGGCATTGCCTTCTTTTACCTCAATGCCGATGAAAAGTCCTTTTCCCCTGACTTCTTTGACATGGGGGGAACGGTCGGCAATTTCTTGGATTCTGGCCTTAAGGAGTTTGCCTTTTTTGGCAGACTGCTCGGCCAGGTGTTCCTCTTCAAAAACTTTCAGGGAGGCGGCTCCTGCCACACAGGCCAGGGGGTAACCCCCAAATGTGGACCCGTCAGATCCCTTGGAAAAAATCATGTCCATGAGTTTGGCATTGGTGATAAATACGGACAGGGGAACCAGTCCCCCGGAAAGGGCTTTGCCCAGGATTACGCCGTCGGGAACGATATCTTCATGCTCAAAACAAAATTTTTTCCCGGTTCTGCCCAGGCCTACCTGGATTTCATCACAGACCAGGAGAAGATCATTTTCATCGGACAGGTTTCTCAATCCTTTGAGAAAACCCTTGGGCGGAATTTGCATACCGCCTTCCCCCTGGAAAGGTTCCACAAGGATGCCACAGGTGTTGGGGGTGATGGCCTTTTTCACCGCGTCTATATCTCCGAATTTTACAGAGACAAATCCCGGGGTCAAAGGGCCAAAGCCCTCTTTGTATTTTTTGCTGGAAGAAAAGGAAACCGTGGAAATGGTCCGGCCATGGAAATTATTGTCAAAAACAATGATTTCCTGTTGTCCGTCCGGGATACCCTTTGCTTTGAAACCATAATATCGCATGGCTTTAATGGCGGTTTCAACGGACTCGACCCCTCCGTTTTTGGGCAGCACCTTGTTGCCGTGGTTACCAAAGCGAGGGCCCATCTGGGGCGCAAATTTGGCGGTTTCGGACAGGAAGATTCCCAGGGGGTCGGTAAATACCACATTGGAGAGGACCGAGGCGTAATTTCCGATGAGGGCGTCCATGAGGGCATTGGTGATGGTGGGATGGTGGTGACCCGGGTTAGCCGCTGAATAGGCTGCCAGGCAGTCCAGATAGCGTTTGCCTTTGTCATCGGTGAGCCAGCACCCCTTGGCATGGCGGACCACGAGATTGATCCTTTCATAGTGATGGGCACCAAAATCTTCTTCCAGGTTGAAAATCGTGTGGTCGCTTTCGTTGGAGAAGCCTTCAAAATGGTTTTTTTTACGCATGGCTGTCATGGGTCACCTCCTTAATTATCCGTTTTTATAATATCGTAAATCTCTTTTTCTTTGTCTGTGAGATCCTGGTTTTGATCCAGGGTTTTTTCCAGGAAGCAATGGTAGAAATCATGGCGGAGACTGTCCCGGTTGGCAATGATAAACCATTGGTTCCGTGTCCAGTTAATGGGGGCCTGGTCTTCATTCCCGGCTTCAAATATCCCCACCAGGGCTTCTCGTTTATCGGTAATAATATCAAAGGATCGGCCCCCTATGGTTTTTATCAGGTTTTCGTGTTCTGGGTGTGTCACTTGGATATCAAATCGTTCAGGGATTTCTCCCATGGCAATATACCGAATTTTGACCCCTCTTTTTTCAGCAGTGACTAACGCGTCAGATAAATGCCTGTCTGCCTCGGGAAAAAGCCGGACATATATTTCTTCCTGGGCTGCTTCTATCATTTCTTTGGCCTTTTCCATGACCGTGTCGTAGCCGGTCAAGGTCCAGACATATTCAAAATCCTGCCTTTGGGAGGCTTTGGTAATTTCCTTTTCAAAGGCCCTGATATTTTTATCAAAATTTCTTTGTAACCGCCGGATCAATTCATCCGACGGCAGGGGGGCATACTGTCCCGTATTAACTTCAATTACATATCCCTTGGATATCAGGCTTCTCAAAACATCATATATCCGGGATCTTGCAATCCCTGATATTTTGCTCAATTGGGATCCATTGATGGGATGATTGCCGACCAAGGCCATATAGCAGGCGGCTTCGTATTGGGAAAATCCCAGATCCTTTAATTTTGAGGTGGTTTCCATTTGCTTCTCCATTATGTTGCTACCTTAATAGCAACATAATGGCATGGACGCTGATTGTCAATTTAAATTTTCTTTGGAAAAAAAATGAAACATACAGAATTGACAATTGGGCCTTCCTGTGAGCATATAAATAGATTAATATTATCAATATTTAATTCACTTATATGAGGAGAAAAAAAATGGCTGGCGTTAACAAAGCGATTATCCTAGGTCGTCTCGGACAAAATCCGGAAATATCATACACCCAGTCCGGACTTGCAGTATGTAAATTTTCCATTGCAACATCAAGAAAACAAAAAAATGGACAGGAAGTTACCCAGTGGCATCGCTGTACAGCCTTTGATAAGGCAGGCGAATTAATTGCCAAGTATGTCAGCAAGGGCAACATGCTCTATATAGAAGGCGAAATTAACTACAGCCAATATGAAAAAGATGGTGTCACAAAGTACTCAACCGATATCATCGTAAGGGAATTTAATTTTATCGGTTCAGGTGACGGCGGTCAAAACACCCAGCAGGGCGGTGGATATCAAGGGAATCAGGGCGGCAATTACCAGGGCAACCAGGGCGGCCAACAATCCGGCAACGCACCTTCCCAGGGAAACCAGGGGCCCAACAGCAATAATTATCAGGGCCAGACAAACCCAGGGATGACCGGTGGGCAGGGTTCCATTCCCGACGATGATATTCCGTTCTGAAAATCACCAATAAGTAAAATGTAAACTATTAAGGCATAATCCCATGGATTATGCCTTAATAGTTTATCTTCTCATTATTTCCAGAGCCATGGGAATATCCGGTTTTAATTTAATGAAATTTCTTTCGCCATTGCCAGGGGCTCGTATAGTCAGCACCCTGGATCCACATTCCCTTACGGGATTGCTTTGCCCGTTTCTCTGCTTGAAAGTAGGGGGCTGCATCAAATTTTTTGGACCGCTTTCCCCGGTAAACTTCAGCTAAACCAGACCGGACCATTTCAAGGTTTATATTGGTTTCATGGACAAAAATTTCTGCCAATACCCGATTATACTTGCCCATACCATATTGTTTTAAAGAAATTGTTTTTTTCTGGAGGAGGTGGGTCAGTTTTTGTTTTGCCTGAAGGCTGTATGGCTGGTTTTTTTGTCCTCGTTTGCCGAATTCTGGGGTATCTATCCCCACCAGTCGTATGGTAAATTTGAGTCCAAACCCTTTCACCTGAATGGTATCCCCATCAAATATTTTGACGATGGTAAATTGATGTCCCCTGGGAAGGATAAATTTTTCTTCAGAGAGTTGTTCTGCTGGTCCATTTTCCGGAGGCGAAATGTTGCTGAAGTGCTGGATGCCATTGGTATCGGTCCATAAATATATGGAACCGGATAAAATAATACCGGCAAGGACGGCAAACAAAGAAAAAAAGATTGTTTTCAGAAGAGGAGACATGGACGTCCTCCTTTTTATTGAACCCGGTTTTATTGTGGAACCTCAGGAAAAGTATACTCAAAATTGCCTATTCGGACAAGTTTATAATCTTGTCTCTTTTCATGATCAGGCCGGACCAGTTTTTTTTATCCATCTGCCAGACCACTGTGAATCCAAATTTTGTGTAATGGGCTATCAATTCTACTTTTTCCCATTGCCGGATCCCCGATAAGATGATGATTCCTTGTGGGCAAAGACTGGTTTGAATCAGCCCGGACAGCTGTTTGAGGGTGGGAAATCTTAGGTTTGCACAGATGACTGAAAATTGGGATTCGCATACCGGCATATAGTCTTCAAAGACCGAGATTCGATGGGCGAGATGATTGAGCGCCACATTTTTTCGGGCTTCACTCACTGCATTGGGATCAATCTCCCAGGCCTTGCAGCGTTCGATCCCGACATGGCAGAGGGCTATGGCCAGGACCCCTGATCCCGTGCCGATATCCGCTCCCATTGAATCCCTTGGAAACGAAATTTCAGGCGTTTTTAGAAAGGCAGTGTCAATGGCTTCAAGGCACAGCCGGGTGGTGGGGTGGTGGCCGGAACCAAAAGAGACCCCGGGGTCAATGAGAATATCAAGATCATGGGGGCCTGCCTGGCTTTCTCTGTTGGAAGGTTTGAGAAAAAAATGATCGGTAACCCGGACTGGTTTTAAAAAATTTTGGGCCACATAGGTGGCGCCGTATAGGTCCTGGTAGGCCAGTTCCTGGTCATCCACAAGCGCTTTGAGAATTTTTTTTGCCTGGATAAAAGAAATGGACAGCCCGGCAGCAATTTGCTGAATATAGGCCCGGGCTGTCAGTCTCGTTTCAGATTCGTAGAGAATGTCCAGTACAACATTCCGATTAAAGGGAATCATGCCCTTCTTTTTTCAGCAGATCATCGTACCAGCAGGCAAACTGGAACATACCCTTGATTTTCTCATCGTTATTGATAATCCCCAGGCACATTTCAAGGGCGCCCTGGGCAAGGGCGTTATTGTATTCATCATGGTCCACCTGGGACAAAAATTCACGGATCAATACCTGGGAAGTTCGTTTGGTTTTGTCTTTTCGAATGTCAATGGGGTCTTTGGGTTCGGCAAAGGGATTCCATTCTTCATACCCTTTTTTGAGAATTTGGCGTTGTCCTCTTTTGCCCATGGCATCGAAGATACCTTTTTTTTTCTCTTCAATTTCTTCCGGGGTAAATTTATCCATTTTTTTTGACTCCAAGATAATTTTCATTAAAATCAGTGACCAGGGCCATTGATACCGGGATCAGCATTTCATGCATTTTTATGTTTTCAGATTTGATATCACGGATGAGCTCTGCAGACAAAAGCTGAAGTTGGGAATAAATTTTATCCATATTCAAGGTGGGGTAGGGTTGACCCTGGATAAAATTGGTCCGGCCACAAATATGGCTGACACCTGACGTGGAGGTGGGTATCCCGTATACCCTGCAGGTGATCGGCCGGTGTTCGTAGAGGACACATAAATTGTTCGCACCTAAAAGGGGGCAGCGAACCCTTTCCTGGGACATTTGGCCCACAATTTCCAATTGGTCGGTACCATTTTTTACCTGCTTATAGGCCTCGCGTTTTAATTTCACCAGGGCACGGTCTGTTTTGTCTGCAATTTCGATGATATCGTTTTTGTTTTTTCCGGAGAAGGTTTCCAAAAACTTGTGTTTTAAATACAGGGCTTCAATAAGGGTTAAATCGAAAATTGCATAGCAGCAGTCACTGCATTTTTCCCGGCAGAATACTTCCTTGGGATATTCTTTTTTGACCCGTTCAAACACGCCATCCACAATGTGGACCAGGGCTTCGTATTTTACAAAATGTGTTTTTAAATCTAATGACATGGGGGGTTCCTTTATTTTCCAATGCAAAAATTATTAAAGATAGTATCCAATATATCTATAGAGGCAGTTTCTCCGGTAATTGTTCCAAGGGAATCAATACTGTTTTTTATATCAATTGCCAGTGTTTCTTCTTCCTGTCCTTGGGCAAGGCCGGTTTTTACGGATTCAAGATAGGAGAGGGTTAGTTCCAAGGCTTTTTTGTGCCTCAGGTTGGGTATCACGGCAGAGGTTTCCATGGAAAGATCCCGGATACAGGTATCCACGATTTTTTCTTTTAGTTCCTTGATTCCCTGGTTCAACAGGGCGGATATTTTAATGACGGGTATCTTGGCATGGGCCGGTGTTAATTGTGGCAGATCCATTTTGCCGGATTTTTCCTGGGCCAAATCCATTTTATTGATCACCATTATGACTTTTGCCCCTGGATTTTTTACCGGGGGGATCATTTTTTGAAATTCTCTCTCTGAAAAAACAGATCCCGGCTCCTTCATAAAGAGAATCAGATCTGCGTTGGTGATATGATCTTTTGCCTTTTCGATTCCAATGATTTCAACCAGGTCGTCTGTTTCATGAATGCCGGCTGTATCAATGACGACAAACGGTATGCCGTCTATGTTTAAGCCTTCTTCTATTGGGTCCCTTGTGGTCCCGGGAACCGGTGTTATAATGGATTTATCCTGGTCAAGGAGTCGGTTCATCAAGCTTGATTTTCCCACATTGGGTTTGCCACAGATGGCCACCCGGATGCCGTCCTTGAGAAAGCAGGCATCATTATGCTGTTGGATAAATTCCTTGCACTTTTCCATGACCTGATCAAGCTGCTTTGCTTCGTCAGGGGAGATCTCAAAGGTTTCCACCTCATCCGGGAAATCAATGGATGCTTCCAATCGGGATAAAAAATTGATCAGGGGGTCTCGCAATTGCTGGATTTTGCGCTTGAGCTCCCCACGATTCTGGGAGGAGGCAAATTTTAAGGAATTGGCTGAACGGGCATTGATGATATCGGCAACAGCCTCTGCCTGGGTCAGGTCAATGCGCTGGTTCAAGAAGGCCCGTTTTGTAAATTCACCCGGCTCTGACAGTCTTGCACCATGGGATATGACAAGCGATAGAATGCTTCTGAGCACAATGGTTCCAGAATGGGCCTGAATTTCGACCACATCTTCAGCAGTGTAAGAACGGGGCGCCTGCATGGGAATCACCAATACTTCGTCTATTACCTGTGGTTCGTCCGGATCTGAGGTGTCCAGAATAAACCCGTGACTTACCCTATGGGAAACCAACCCTGGCGCTATTTTTTTCGGCACCTGTGTCCTTGAAAAAAGCAGGGTAACAATCTCAAAAGCCCGGGGACCGGAAATTCGTACTACACCAATACCGCCACTTCCATAGGGGGTTGCTATTGCGGCAATTGTATCATTCATCAGGTTTGTTTTCTAAGCCGCCGCTTTCCTTTAAAGGAGTTCTTTTTTTTGGGGAAAATTACCAACCGTCGGTAATAGCCATCCCCCATGCTCTGGGTTCTGACCTGGGCATCATCCTTAAGGGCAAGGTGCACAATCCTGCGATCCTGGGCACTCATTTGGTTGATAGTGGTCGGGCGGCCGGTCTTTTTTGCTTTTTCCGCCATTTTATAGGCCAGATGTTTGAGGTTGGTTTTCCGGGTTTCCATGTACCCTTCTATGTCCACCTTTACCCTGACCCGGGCCTCACTTTTTCGGTTGATAATTTTATCGGTTAAAAACTGCATGGCATCCAGGGTCTGACCCTTGCGGCCGATGAGAATACCGGCATTGCCCCCGGTGATCTTCAGGGTAAGGCGGTCTTCTTGGGTTTCGGCTTCCACTGCGGCATCGTCGGTGATCAGATCTGCCATCTTCTGCAATGCTTCTTTGCCAAGATCTATGGATTCCTGGGTCACATCCACGGGAGGCGGAAGATCCTTTGGTAAAGGGGTTTCTTCGGGTTCTGATGCTAAATCCCATTTCCCATTGTTGTCTTCCATTACCGCCTGGGTCTGGTCTAAATCGGGATCCAGACTTGTTTGGGGTGCAGTGTCTGGTTCTGGTACGGCTTTTGATTTTGGTGTCGGTTTTGGTGTCGGTTTTGGTGTCGGTTTTGGTGCCGGTTTTGGTGCCGGTTTTGGTGCCGGTTTTGGTGCCGGCGGATCTGTTTCCAGCCGGGTTTCTTCTCCAAAGGCTTCATCCACAAAGGATCTGATTCCTTCTCGCTCTTCAGCAGAGGCAGCATCTGTATCCGGAAGGCTTACCTTTATCTTGGCGTCTTTTCTGCCGACGATTCCAAATATTCCAGAGGCTCCCGCTGAAAGGACTTGATACTCAAGCTTTCCTTTGGAAACACCTAAGGCTGAACAAGCATTTTTCACAGCCGTGTCTACATCTTTCCCCGTAAATTCCTGGGTTTTTTTCATATGACCTCCTAAGTGTTAGGAAAATTTCTTTTGAGTATATTTCTGCTGGCCCATGGAAATAATATTGTTAACAAACATGTACAAGACCAGTCCTGCCGGAAAATTTATGAACAGTACGGTCATGAATATGGGCATGAGCATCATCATTTTTGCCTGCATGGGATCCCCTGCCGTTGGTGTCATTTTTTGCTGGAGCAGGAAGGAGGCACCCATGAGAAGGGTGAGCACCGGAATTCCTGCAGGTGCCTGCATCATGGGAATGGCAAAATCGAAGTGAAAGAGCCGGTCCGGTGCCGAAAGATCCTTTATCCACCCGAAAAAGGGGGCGTGGCGCAGTTCAATGGCCTGGTAGAGCATGCGGTAAAGGGCAAAGAAGATGGGCATCTGAACCAGCAGCGGCAGACAGCCGGAAGCCGGATTGACCTTATAGGTTTTATACAATCCCATCACTTCCTGGTTCATCCGCGTTTTGTCATCTTTGTATTTTTCCCTCAGTTCCATCATCAAAGGCTGAACTTTTTTCATCTCGTTCATGGATTTATAGCTTTTTGTGCCCAGGGGCCAGAAAACAAGTTTGATGAGAATGGTCAGCAAAATGATGGCAATACCATAGTTGGGAATGAAGTCGTGAATGGTATTCATTGTGATCAAAAGGGGTTTGGCAATGATATCAAACCAGCCAAAATTGATGGCTTTTTTCAGGTTGTTATCGTATTGGCTCAAGAGCTTATAGCTTTTGGGGCCCATAAAATAGGTATAGTCGTATTGCCCTTGTTTCCCTGAATCCAGGCGGTCCATCTTCTGGACAAGCCGGTTGGTGGCAATGTCATTGGCATAGGAGAGGCTAAGTTTGGCTTTGACAGGTTCCTTGGGCATCACAACTGTCATGAAGTACTGGCCCGTGTAACCGGCCCAGTCAATGGTGCCGTTAAAGGTATCCTGGTCTTCGATATCATTCGGTGCAATGTCCTGATACTTGTCATCGATATAGGCTATAGGTCCTTGAAAGGCAAAACGGGATTGTTTTTTTACCTCGTCATTATAAAATCCTGGCATGGAAATAACAATGGCGTCATTGATCGGCATACCAGAGCCGTTTTGAACGAGAATATTACAATCAATGAGAAAGGAATCTGCCCGAAAGGTAAAGATTTTTTTTATGGAAATCCCCTGGGGGTTCACCCATGAAAAAACAATGGTTTTCTCCCCCTGGTACAGGTTGACAGAGGTGGTATCTGTGCCGGCAGTATAAGTTGCATTGTCAAGTCCCTGGATGGATCCGCCTTCCATGCTAAAAGACAGGGTGCCGTTAACAAGCTGTTCCGGGACCAATTGCTTTAAAGGAGAGTCGTCCTGGTTTGTTTCTTTATAATTTTTGAGGGCAAAACTATGAACGGCTGCCATATGTTCGGATATGGCAATCTCATAGAGGGGGGTAGACACAGAGATGGTCCGATAGTCTTTCACCACAGGCATGGGTTGACTGGTTTGGGCCTGACTCTGGTTTTTAGTCCCATTTGTATAATCTGAAACCGTGGGGGTGTTTGCCGGAGTGTTTGATTGTACGGTTTCCCGACTCTGGACTTCCTGGGACGGATTAGTATTTTCAGCAGGTGCTGTAAAAAAATATTGATAGCCCACAAGGACCACCACGGAAAGCACCACTGCTAATAATAATCTTTTTTGCTCATCCATTTTCTCTCCTAAAACTTGAAAATTGTAAAGGATTTTCATAACAAAGAAGAGGAAAACAGTTATGGCGTTAAGGATAAATTATGGGACCGGGTCATATCCTCCGGCATGGAATGGATGACAACGCAAGACTCTCTTGACAGCAAGGGCAGTGCCCCGAAGGCTGCCATGTTTTGCAACCGCTTCAAACGCATATGCCGAACAGGTCGGATAATACCTGCAATTTTGACCTGTTAGCGGTGATATAAAAATTTGATAAAATTTAATAAATATTAATAATAGCTGTTTCATCATCCTGCCGCTGTTATTTTTGTAAAAAGTTTATCAAGCTTCTCAATAATTTGTCTGTTAGATAGCGTGGTCAGACCTTTCCGTCCAATGATATTTATGTCCCTGGCTCCCGGAATAGAATCTTTCCTATGTCTAAAATATTCCCTTATAATTCTTTTTATCCGGTTACGCGCTACTGCATTCCCCACTTTTTTAGATACGGTAATTCCAATTCGATTGCATTCGCCTGTTCCGTTAAGGACGGCTGCTATAAAATAGCCCGTGTGTATCTTTTGCCCTTGTTTTGAAAGCGTTAAAAACTGGCTCCTTTTTAGGAGCCGCACCTCTTTGGGTAAAGAAAAATTATTCAATCAATCCCTTTATTAAACCGTTAGTTTCTTTCTTCCTTTTGCTCTTCTTGCATTGATGATCCGTCTGCCGCCTGGGGTGGCCATTCTTTTAAGAAACCCGTGTTTTCTTGTTCTTTTTCTATTGCTGGGCTGAAATGTTCGTTTCATAAAATCACAATCCTTAAATAAATTAATTTGCTAAATATTAGGCTAACTACCATAAACACAAGACTTTAACTTTTTTTATAAAAAATGTCAAGAATGAAGATTCAAGTTTGAGCCGGGCGCTTTATTTTACCAGGGATTCAAAAATATGGTATTCTTCAATATGGTAATGGGGTTCCGGGTAGATGGCAATGGGTTTTGAAAATTGGTCCTCCAGGGAGGCAATCAAATGTTTTTCCCTGCCGTGGAGAAGCTGGGCAATTTCAGGATGGACCTTCACCGTAAATCGGTTGCCCATCATATCCCCGGCTTCCGAGACCAGGTCCCGGTATATTTTGTGGCAGATGGATTTGCCCGATAACAGGTGGCCGTTGCCGTTGCAGTAAAAACAGGGCTCGCACAGGGTCCGTGTCAGGTTTCTTCGGGTCCTTTTGCGGGTCATCTGAACCAGGCCAAGTTCCGTCAAAGGAAGGATATTCGTCTGGCTTTTATCTTTTTTCATGGCTCCGTTCATCCGGGACATGACTTTTTCCTTGTGGGATTCTTTTTTCATGTCAATAAAATCAATGATGATGATGCCGCCGATATTGCGCAGTCTGATCTGGTAGGCAATCTCCTTGACTGCTTCCAAATTGGTTTTCAGGATGGTTTCATCAAAATTATGATTGCCCACATACCGGCCTGTGTTGACATCAATGGCAATAAGGGCCTCGGTTTGTTCAATAATGATATAGCCGCCTGATTTGAGCCATACCTTTCTTTTAAGCGATCTTGCCACATCGGCTTCTATATTGTAGGCATCAAAAATGGATTCCCTGCCCTGGTAAAGTTCCACGCTTAAGTTTACATCGGGCATGAGTCTTTTTAAAAAATTCTGAACATTGTCATATTCTTCTTTGGAGTCAATCACTAATTTGTCTGCTTCATTGGCCAGAAGATCTCTCACTGCCCGGAAGGTGACGGTCAGGTCTTTATACACCAGGGAAGTGGCCGAAACAGAGCGGCTCTTGGCCATGATGTCCTCCCAGGTGTTGTTGAGAAAATCCATCTCTTTTTTGATGGTTTCCTGATCAATCCCCTGGGCCTGGGTTCTGAATATATAACCGAACTTATTTTCTCGAATGGACAGGAGCAGATCCTTGAGCCGGGTTCTTTCCTCTTCGTTATCAATGCGTTTGGAGATGCCGATGTGGTCCACCGTGGGCATGAGAACCAAATACCTTCCGGCAAGGGAGATATGGGTGGTGACCCTTGGGCCCTTGGTACCGATGGAGGATTTGGCCACCTGGACCAGGATTTCCTGACCTTCTGTCAGCAGATCTTCAATGCTGCATTCAGGGGTCAGGGCTGTTTTCCAGGAACCATGGGACTTGTCCATTTCCCTGGCTTCCATGTCAGTCGTATCCATGTCCCCTTCGGTGTCAATATCGGTGTCTTGTTCAAATTTTTGGTACATTTTATGGCTTGCCGTGTCCAGAACATCATCCACATAGATAAAGGCGGCCATGTCAAATCCGATGTCCACAAAGGCAGCCTGCATGCCCGGAAGAACCCGCTGGACCCTTCCCTTATAGATGTTCCCGGCAATGCTGGTTTCATCTTCCCTTTCGATGAAAACTTCAACAATGGTGCCGTTTTCAAGGAGGGCCACCCGGGTTTCATGGGGGGTTGAATTTACAACAAGTTCTTTTAACATGGGGGTCATCCTTGGGTTATCTTTTTAATTCTTGCCGTTTGCATGGAGGCATCATCTATTTTGAAATATTTTGCCAGTACCTCTGTTGGCCGAATGGTTCTGGTATTGTATTGCTTTAATACCATTTCAATGGTTTTCAGGCCAACAAGGGTTATGGTCTGAACCGATTGCCTCAAATCCGTTCTTCTAATTTTACCTTTTTTGCTGAGATCTTCAACCATAAATTCAGATAAATTTAAAAATCGGTCAAGGTCTGCCTGATCCAGACAGGGGGCAGAAAACCGTATTTGATAGGCAGATTCTGTCGTGTCCTGGTGTCGCAGCTTGGAGTGAAGGCGGCAATCAATGACGTGGATTCCTGTGGGAAGCGTTTTATTTAACGCCTGTTTTACCGCATCGGGGCGGGTGCCCCGTTCAAGATAGATAAACAGGGTCTCTTCTTCGCTTTCCATCCCTAATGGCAGGGCATTTTCAAAGGAAATTTTCATGGACGGGTTAAATCCTTTGGAATATTTGACAACCAGGCCGGCGCGCTTTACGGCCCGCTCAACAATGGTGGCCAGCTCCAGGTGTCCGAAAAATCGTGCCCGGTCCAATTTTGAAAAAATAACATCAAACTTAAAAAAGGCATCATCGGGCAGCAGGATTGGCGAAGAACCCATTGGGCCAAGGGGGGGCAGTGGGCTGGTGTCGATATCATGGAGAACCGGCTGGATCCGTTTAAAATCGCAGACCCCGCATCCTGAACAGTCGTGGTCCCGGCAATCTGGCGTCAACGTTTGTTCTAATGCTCGTTGAAATTCCTTTTTAAGAAAGGTGTCGGTTACGCCGGAATCAATGTGGTCCCAGGGCAGTACTTCTTCGTCATTTCTCGTCCGGGAGGTGTAAAATAAAGGATCAATGCCGGTGTCGTCAAAGGCCTTTTGCCAGAGGTCAAACCTGAAATGATCGCTCCATCCGTCCAAGCGGCACCCATTTTTAAAGGCAGCTACCAACAAAGTGGAAAGACGCCTGTCCCCACGGGCAAATACGCCCTCTATCAGGCTCATCTTCGGATCCTGCCATTTGAGCTTGATCCGTTTGTTCCGCAGATTATCTTTTAAGTATTGGAGTTTTTCATTTGTTTGTTCAAGGGGCATCTGGGAATGGCGCTGGAATGGGGTATGGGACTTGGGGATAAAGCTGGCCACAGAGACAGTGATCCCTTTTTTCCCCTTGGCATATTGGGCCAATCGGTTTGACAAACGGCAGATGCCGTCCATATCGTCCATTTCTTCGAAGGGCAGGCCCATCATAAAATAAAGCTTGATATTTTTCCACCCCAGTTCCAGGGCATTTTCAACCGTGGTGCAGATGCTTTCTTCGGTGAGGTTTTTGTTGATAATATCCCTCAGTCGCTGGGTGCCAGCTTCTGGGGCAATGGTGAACCCTGTTTTTCGAACTGTTTTTACCAACTCCATGAGCTCCGGGGTGAGTTTTTCCGCCCGGATGGAGGGCAGGGAAATGGAATTGCACTGGCCCTGGTTCATGGCCAGCAATTGCTGCATCAATTGGGCGAGGTTCGAATAATCCCCTGTGCTCAATGAGAGCAGGGACATTTCCGAATACCCCGTTGATTTTAAAGAGAAGCGGGCGATTTTCAACAAGTCTTCAACGGACCGTTCCCGAACCGGCCGATAGATCATGCCGGCCTGGCAGAATCGGCACCCCCGGGAGCATCCTCTGGCAATTTCCAGGCGCAGCCGGTCATGTACGGGCTTGGCATAGGGAACAATGGGGTCCATGGGAAAGGTGTCCAGGGTCAGCGTCGGTAAAAAAGCCCGTTTCACCCGGGTATAATCTTCATAAACGGGGGTCAGGGTCTGGATACCGGTCTCATCCCCGCTTTTATCCCCGCTCTTATTCCAGTGGGGGGTAAAAAAAGAGGGAACATAGACCCCTGGGATCTTGGATAATCGTCTTAACAGGCTTTTTTTAATTTTGTCGCCGTTCTTTTTGAACTCAATGACTTCATTGGCAATTTGTAGGATTGCCTCTTCTCCGTCCCCAATGACAAAGGCATCAAAGAAATCAGCCAGGGGTTCGGGGTTAAAGGCACAGGGTCCCCCCCCGATGATAAGGGGAAAGGAGTCATCTCTTTGATCCGCATAAAAAGGGATTTTGGAAAGAGAGAGCAGGGTCAAAATATTGGTAAAGTTCAGCTCGTATAAAAGGCTGATTCCAATGATATCAAAGGCTGCAAGTTCTCGCTGGGATTCCATGGACAAACAGGGAATCCCCTTTGCTTCCATGAGCTGTTCCATGTCCGGGGCCGGGGAAAAAAAACGCTCTGCTGCAATGTTTTCCTGGCGGTTTAGAATGGAGTATAAAATCTGGATGCCAAAGTGGGAGGTGCCTATTTCATATAGGTCCGGAAAGACCAGGCCAAAGGTCAGATCCATTTGATCCAGGTTTTTTTTTACGGCATTGATCTCGTTTCCCGCATAACGGGTTGGGGTCTGGACCTGTGCAAGGATATCTTGATAATTTTGTTTATGCATGATACTAAATTTATAAAAATTATAACCTTTACTTTGTTGAGTATAATCAAATTTATTAATATATTATTTTTTGTGGGAAAAGGCAATGAAAAGAACAAAAATTAACCTTCTGACACGCCTTGATAAAACACCGGGCCAGGTTTTGGTCAAGGGCTGGGTGAGAACCAAACGCGACTCAAAAGAATTCTCCTTCATGGAGGTGAATGATGGGTCCTGCCTTAAAAATATCCAGGTAATCGCCAACAAGGACCTGGCCAATTATGGTGAGATCCAGGGCATTACCACAGGCACCTCCCTTATGGTGACAGGGGAGCTGGTGGCATCCCCGGGCAAGGGCCAGCGCTGGGAAATCCAGGCAAGTCGGGTTGATATTGTCAGTCTGGCCCCTGAATCCTATCCTCTTCAAAAGAAACGCCATTCAGATGAATATTTACGGACCATTGCCCATTTGCGGCCCCGGACCAACAAATACGGGGCAATTTTCAGGATCCGTTCGGAAATGGTCTTTGCCATCCATAAATTTTACCGGGACAAGGGATTTAAATATTTGACAGCCCCTTTGATCACCGGGTCCGACTGTGAAGGTGCCGGTGAAATGTTTCGGGTCACAAATCTGTCTCCGGAAGCGGTTCAAAAACAGGGTCGAATGGATTTTGCCAAGGATTTTTTCGGCCAGGAAGCCAATCTTACGGTGTCAGGGCAATTGTCTGCAGAAATGTTTGCCCTTTCCCTGGGGGATGTCTATACCTTTGGGCCGACATTCAGGGCGGAAAATTCCAACACCAGCCGCCATGTGGCAGAATTTTGGATGCTGGAACCGGAGATGGCTTTTTGCGACTTGGAAGGAAACATGGACCATGGGGAGGAACTGGTCAAGTATCTGGTGGGACATGCCATGGAACACTGTGAAGAAGATCTCGCCCTGTTTTTCCAGTTTGTGGACAAATCATTGCCCGCATTGATGGATACTCTGCTGAAACAAAAATTTGCCAGACTCTCCTATACAGAGGCCATTGAGGTGTTGAAAAAATCCAAGCGGTCATTCGAGTTTCCCGTGGAATACGGCATCGATCTTCAGTCGGAACATGAACGCTTCCTGGCGGAAGAATATTTTAAAAAACCTGTTTTCCTCACCGACTATCCCAAGGGGATCAAACCCTTTTACATGCGCATGAATGATGATGAAAAGACCGTTGCCGCGGTGGATTTGCTGGTCCCCAGGATTGGGGAGCTCATCGGCGGTAGCCAGCGTGAAGAGCGTCTGGATCAATTGGAAAAAAGGATGGACGAGATGAATCTGCCCAAAGAGCCCTATTGGTGGTACCTGGATTCCAGGCGGTTCGGGTCTGCTCCCCATGCGGGATTTGGTCTGGGGTTTGAACGGTTTCTAATGATGCTCACCGGGGTCACCAATATCCGGGATGTGGTTCCTTTTCCCAGAACTCCCGGCAGTATTGATTTTTAAGGTTTCCCTGATGGAGATGAAAAGGTGGATATGAAAAAAAAGTATTATTTCCACGCCGACCTGGTCCAGGAAATATCCGAAGCCATGAAGGCAGGCCTTTCCTTTGTGGAGCTATCCTTGGACCTGAATTTGTCCAGGGATCGGTTTGCCATCAAAGGGGATTGCCTGGTGCTGGACAAATCTTGGGAAATCGATATCAAAGATCTAATGCCCGTTGGATCCAGTCGGCAAAAGGTATTTGCTTTAAGCCGCGAAGGTCTCGTTCCCATTGAGGTCCGGGCAGACGGCTATTACAAACTGGTCCCCACAGATACCGTCCCCACCCTTGAAATAAACGGGATCAAAATGCACCGCTCCAAGGATATTGATCCCTTTGTGGATGCCAGGGAAAAAACAAAGCTGGTGGTAAAGCCTGGCGACCATGTTCTGGATACCTGCGGAGGCTTGGGGTATTCTGCTGTGTTTGCCCTGAAAGCCGGGGCCAAACGAGTGGTATCAACGGAAAAGAGTCGGCCGGTGATTCAGATCCGGTGCCAGAATCCCTGGTTAATGGCCGCTGGCAATGCGCCGGACTCAACCCGGGTTGGTCTGCCCCAGGTTGGCCTGTCCCCGGTTGGTCTATCCCCGGTTGACGCGGCCCGAATTGATTGGGTGCATGCAGATATTACCCACCATATCCCCACGCTTGCCGACCTGTCCTTTGATTCGGTTATCCATGATCCGCCGCGGTTTACCTCTGCCACGGGAGAATTGTACGGGAAGCAGTTTTATACCCAGCTGTTCCGGGTTATGAAACCTTCCTCCCGGCTGTTTCATTACACGGGCAGCCCAAAGAAAATCAACCACCAGGATCGGTTCATTAAAAATGCCATAAAACGGCTGGAACAGGTCGGGTTTTCAAAGGTGGTATTCAATGAGCGGCTCCAGGGGATTCATGCCCTGAAAAACTCCTTGGGAAAACAGGGTTCTTGCGAACCGGTTTGGAAAACAACCTTTAAATAAATCTTTATAAATAAGTCCTTTGAATAAGGTTAGGAAAAATATGATCACTTTACTTGATTATGGTGCCGGTAACGTTCGAAGCGTCATAAATGCGGTTGAACGACTGGGCGGCTCCCTGAAATTGGTCACACGCCCGGAAGATATTTTAAGTGCGGACAAACTCATTTTTCCGGGTGTGGGAAACTATGAGAGCATGATCCAGATCCTGAACCAAAAAAATTATATTGAGCCCCTGAGAGAATATCTCTCCGCGGACCGGCCTTTTTTCGGCATTTGTCTCGGGATGCAGGCCCTGTTCCAGGGCAGTGAGGAATCGGTTTCAAGCAATGAGAGTCTGGGGTTTTTCAAGGGCCGGGTTGCCCGGTTTAAAACCGATCTGGCGGTTCCCCACATGGGGTGGAACGGGATCAATATCAAACAAAAATCCCCATTGCTATCAGGGGTTGATTCCGATGCCAGATTTTATTTTGTCCATTCCTATCACCTGGTTCCAGAAGACCCGTCGGTGATCCTTACCACTACCACCTATGATTATGAATTTGTAAGCGCTGTGCAAAAAGGCAATGTCATGGGCACCCAGTTTCACCCGGAAAAAAGCGGGCGAGTGGGATTGCAGCTGTTGGAAAATTTTATCGGTACCAAGGATCTGCATGCCGCAGGCCCCACAAGTATCCAGGGGGCGGGTCTTGCCAAACGGGTGATTGCCTGTCTGGATGTCCGGTCCAATGATGATGGGGATCTGGTGGTGACCAAGGGGGATCAGTATGATGTCAGGGACAAGGGAAATGTGAGAAATCTTGGCCAGCCTGTGGACCTTGCCAAACGGTATTATGAGGAAGGAGCCGACGAGATTACTTTTTTGAATATCACGGGATTCCGGGATTTTCCTTTAAAGGATATGCCCATGCTCAAGGTGCTTGAAGAAACCTCTAAAAATGTGTTTGTCCCCCTGACCATTGGCGGTGGTATCCGGGATTATACAGACAGCAACGGGCAGGTCTACTCAGCCCTGGATGTGGCATCCCAATATTTTAGATCCGGGGCCGATAAAATATCCATCGGCAGTGATGCGGTTGAGGTTGCCCTGGCCTATATTGCAACCGGAGAAAAAACAGGGATCAGTGCCATCGAGGAGATCTCCCGGGTATATGGTAACCAGGCCGTGGTGATTTCCATTGATCCCAAACGGGTCTGGGTTGATTCACCCGGGCAGGCCGGGAGGCACCATGTGGTAAAACCCTCGGAGCCCGGACCCGATGGCAAAGCCTATTGCTGGTACCAGTGTACGGTTCAAGGAGGGCGTGAAACCCGGGATCTGGATGCCGTAGCCCTGGCCACAGCCTGCCAGGCCCTTGGGGCCGGAGAAATTTTGCTCAACTGCATTGACAAGGACGGCACCAACTCGGGGTTTGATCTGGACCTGATTAATGCCGTCCGCGCTGCCGTATCCATCCCGGTGATTGCTTCTTCCGGTGCCGGGTGTGAAGCCCATTTTTCCGAAGTTTTTGAACAAACAGGTGCAGAGGCTGCCCTTGCCGCCGGCATTTTCCATCGCAAAGAGGTGCCCATTCAAGCGGTGAAAGCCCATCTTGCCCAAAGGGGGATTGCGGTTCGCCACTGATGCCGATTCTCTTGGGGGTGGCTGGAAAGTGAACACAGGGGGGATGGCGGCTATAATATAATTTTTTTGTTGACAACAAAAGGAAAGATTCTATCCTAAGCAAATTATTCCTTGGTTTGGTCAACCGTAGAGGAACCCGATACAAGTGTACACGAGTCTCTGTGAGGATAATGTTTTATTCTGAATTCTAATGAACGTTGAATGGTTAAAAAGGAGATGGAAAATGAAAAAAGGTATCGTAGTCGTGGCAGTTTTGGCTTTATTTGTATTCTTTTCGGGTCACGTCATGGCAGAAGAGATCACAATTGTTGGAACAGGAAGTGGTTCCTCTGTTTTAAAGGCTGTTGGATCAGCTTTCAGCCAGGCCAACCCTGGGATTTCTGTAAGTGTACCCAAAAGTATTGGCTCTGGCGGCGGAATTAAGGCGGTTGGGAATGATCAGAATGTGATTGGCCGTGTCGCCAGGGGAATCAAAGATAAAGAAAAACCCTATGGGATTACCTACCTGCCCTATGCAAAAAACCCCATTGTTTTTTTTGTAAACAAAAGTGTTGGTCTAACGGGTCTGACAACTCAACAGGTCTGTTATATTTACAGCGGCAAGATCATAAATTGGAAAGATGTGGGGGGGAAGGATGCAAAAATTAGAGTGATCCGCCGTGAAGACGGGGACAGTTCTTTGGGCGTGTTATTGAAATCGTTTCCCGGCTTTGCCGATATCACCCTGACACCAAAATCAAAAACAACCTTTTCTGATCCAAAAACGTGTGAGCTCGCTGCAGCAAAGGCTGACACCATTGCATTTGGTACCTATGCCAATGCAAGAAATGCCGATGTGAAGATCCTCTCCATCAACAACACGGGTGCAACCAGTGCAGATTATCCCTATGTTGGCACGCTTGCGCTTATCTTCAAGGAAAAAAACAAGACCGGAAATATAGAAAAGTTTTTGGGCTTTGCCACATCCGCGGCTTCACATGATGCCATTAAAGGAGCCGGCGCAATTCCGTTTTAACCCAGTCATAAAAAAATAATGTTGAGAACCCCTTTTACCTGATTTAAAAATGTAAATATCGATCTAATACGGTTGATAGTAGAGATGCATCCTATCAGGTTAAGGCTTTTTATTTCTATCTTTTTTTCCCGCCAGGTTAATTAAGGAGAGGAAAAAGATAGAAATAAAAGATAGGGATTATAAAGGAGAATCATGAAGAGTATAAAGACCAAGATAATGGTAAGTTTTTGTTTCGCGGTTTTCATCATTATTTTTACAATCATCATTGCTGTGTCCTGGAAACTTTCATCAAGCTTATCACATCAGTCAGAGATGCTTGCGGCTGAAATGACATCCCAGACAAAACATGTTGTCGAAGGTCACCATAAGATTCTCGACTCATGTTTTGCAAATATCCAGGAGACTGTTGGACGCAAAAGAGAAGATATCTGCACCAATCCGGTTGTCCCGGTGAACATAATGGCTCAGCAGCTTGCTCCCCTTGCAACCTTGTTAAAAAATACATGCCAGCGATCCGATATTGATTTTGCCGTTGTTTATGACTTGGATGGCAAGGCACAGGCCTCATTTCCCGACGGAATCCCACAGAAGCGTACAGAGGATTTTTACAAATCTTCCCCGATTGGCGTAAAAATTCAGGCCATTTTGCAGGAACAGGGAGAACCGGACACCGCCAAAAACATAGATGCGGTTTTAAAGCAGGATTCCAAATTTTTAAAGGCGTTTGGATTAGACGCTCTGGATGCAGGCGGCAAAGGCGGTATCATCATCGCATCTGCAGGCACCATTGAGGACGATTTTGGTGACCTTGTCGGCGCTGTCATCATTGGAAAAGTGCTTAATCAGTATAATAAACCATTAATCCAATTAAATCAGGCCACGGGTTGCGGGTATGCAGTTTATCTTGATACCCTTCCCATTGCCTCGGCTGGTTTTGACGTCAAAGAGCTGAAGGGTAAGGACAACCAGGCGTTGCAAATGAACGCCGAAACAGTTGATGAGATTTACAGCACCCATAAACCGATTAATATTAATCAAACGTTAATCAACGAAAAATACCTGACCACCTGTTCGGCCATTACTTCTTTTGACAACAAAAAAATCGGTATCCTCCTGGTGGGAGTCCCTGAAAAAAAGATTGTGAAATCGCAGCAAACAATGGTGTCCCATGGCATTGATGCGAGAAAAAGTATTCAAAAATGGCTCATCGTGATTGGCGTGATTGCCCTATGCCTCTTTTTGGGAATTTCATTTTTCATTGCAACAGGTATTGTCCGACCGATAAGGACGGTAATCGATATGATTAAAGATATTGCCGAAGGGGATGGTGATCTCACAGCCCGGATAAAGATTGACAGTAAAGATGAGATTGGCGAGCTTGGAAAATGGTTCAATGTGTTCATTCAAAAACTTCAGGGCATCATGGCGGATATTGTTGGAGATTCGGAAAAACTTAACACAGCCTCCCGCGGATTTTCAGATATTTCAAAGGAGATGTCAACCGGCACTGATACCCTGTTTACCAAATCTAAGGCAGTGGCGACAATTGCAGCAGAAATGAGTTCTAATATGTCATCTGTGGCAGCCGCAGCAGAACAATCTTCAACAAATATCAATATGGTTTCGTCGGCAACTGAAGAGATGACGTCAACGATCAGTGAAATTGCCCAGAATACTGAAAAAACCCGTACCATAAGTCATCAGTCTGTTACCAGAACCCAAAAAGCATCTGAAAATATTGATGGGTTAAGCCGGTCTGCTCAAAGTATAGGAAAGGTTATTGAGACCATTACCGATATTTCAGAACAAACCAACTTGCTTGCCTTAAATGCGACCATTGAAGCGGCCCGGGCAGGAGAAGCCGGTAAGGGGTTTGCTGTGGTGGCCAGTGAAATAAAAAATCTGGCAAGACAAACAGCAGACGCGACCCTGGAAATAAAGGAAAAAATTGAGAGTATTCAAAACGCTACACAGGAAACTGTTTCTGAAATTGAAGAGATAACCATTGCGATC
Organism: Desulfoconvexum algidum; assembly: GCF_055382125.1. Taxonomy (NCBI): domain Bacteria; kingdom Pseudomonadati; phylum Thermodesulfobacteriota; class Desulfobacteria; order Desulfobacterales; family Desulfobacteraceae; genus Desulfoconvexum; species Desulfoconvexum algidum. The sequence continues at coordinate 6,571,905 of NZ_AP042394.1, forward strand.
AATAGTGTTAATGAGATGATAGACACGGTTGCAGTGTCGGTTGAGGAACAGTCTGCCACCACAAAGGAGATCGCCAGTAATGTGACACAGGCAGCGCAAGGGATACAAGAAGTAACCGAGAACGTAGCCCAAAGTTCTAGCGTGGCAAGTGAGATAGCCGAAAATATAGCAGATGTGAACCAGACGGCAAACGTACTATCAAATAATAGTAAACAGATCGATACACGCACGGAAGAGTTAAATCAGTTGTCAGGGGACCTTAAAAAAGCGATGGGTCAATTTAAAGTTTAACCAATATGGTTCAGGCAGTTGATCCTTTCAGGGCAGCGGCAGAAAAAGGAGAACAGAGGTGCTTTTGCCGGACGCACTGTCGATTTGCAGCTTCCCGCTGTGTCCCAAGTCTGGTGGCACTCCAGGCGGATTTTAAAAGGATCACTGCCCGCAGCTGAATATTTTATGGCATACTCTGATTATTTTGAGGCCATCCCTGTGGACGGAGATACTTGAAAAACAATTTGAATTTTAAGATAAAATAAAAAAGTATTTGACAAAGGTCTGTTCCTGGATAATAAATTGATCATACGTCCGATCAATTTATTATACGATAGGTTATATGGAATAGAAAATGGGAAGAAAAAGCATTGCAGATGAACGTCGCACACAGATCATCCAGGCTTTTTACCAATGTGTGGTGAAAGAGGGGGCTGCCGGTGCCTCCATCCGGAAAATTGCTGTCGAGGCCGGGGTATCCCCGAGCACCCTTCATCATTATTTTAAGGACCGGGATGAAATTATCGAAGAAGCAGTGGTTTATTTTACCGATCAGATCTTTAAGGGATTTTCCGAAAAAATTACCCCCCATCTTGATGCAGAGGTTCGCCTGTCCCGGGGACTTGAATTTATTTTCAGCAAAGGCATGATCAACTCTGACCATACCGGGTTTTTTCTGGAATGCTGTGTGGCAGCCCGGCACAATACCAGAATCCGGGATACCATTGCCGAACTATTCCACAGGTTTCGCAATGCCATCATGGACCACTTGAACGGTATGACCCAATTTTCCTGCCTGGAAGAGCGGCAGAAAAAAATGTGCGCCACCATGATCGTGGCCCTCCATGAAGGGATTGAACTGCAATGGTATGCCGATCCCAAGGAGATTTGTCTTGAAGAAGCCCTCAATACCACCCGGGCATTGCTCCAGTTTTTTATTGAGAATCCGACTCGCCTTAAATAAAGGAGACATCCATGAAGAACCCAGATGGGGATAACGCTTATGAGATCTACAAAGATTTATTTAAGGGCCATCGATTCCCCCTGGCCTTTGTGGATCTGGACAAATTTGACCGAAATATTGCCTATGTGGCCCGAACCCAGGTGGACACGGGCAAGACCATCCGGGTGGCATCCAAATCCATTCGATGTCTGGAACTGCTCAAGCGGGTATTTAAAAAGGGCGGGGATGTCTTCCAGGGGATACTGGCCTTTACCATGGAAGAAGCAGCGTTTCTCATTGACAATGGGCTGGACGATATCATTGTGGCCTATCCCTCTATCCAGCAAAGTGATGTGGATATTTTTGTGGAAAAAACCCGTTGCGGCGCCAATCTTTGCCTGGTGGTGGATTGTCTGGATCATCTGCGGGCTTTGTCCGCAGCAGGAAAAAAGGCCAATCTTAGGCTCAATCTTTGCCTGGACATTGACATGTCCTATCGTCTCCTGGGCCGTTTTTCCCACCTGGGGGTGAGGCGCAGTCCCATCCATTGTGTGACCCAAGCCCTGGAGCTGGCAAGGGCTGCCAGGGATCTTGGCGGAGTGCACATTAAAGCTGTCATGGGGTATGAAGCCCAGATCGCTTCGATGAATGACAATTATCCGGCAAAGGGGTTTAAAAACAAATTAATCAGGTTGTTTAAACAGCAATCTGTCAAAGAGCTGACGCGTCGCCGTGGGATGATCGTGGACAAGCTAAAGGCCGAGGGCCTGTGTCTTACCGTGGTAAATGGCGGCGGCAGCGGCAGCCTTGTATCAACGGGTCGGGATGATTCTGTTACCGAAGTCACGGCGGGCTCGGCTTTTTTTGCACCGGGCCTGTTTCGATATTTCCATGAGGTTTATTTTGAACCGGCGGCCTTTTTTGCCCTCCAGGTGACACGAATTCCTGCCAAAGGTGTGGTCACTTGCCAGGGCGGCGGTTATGTGGGATCCGGAGAAGTCAATGCCAACCGGCTTCCCTGGCCGGTTCTGCCCCGGGGAATGCAATATTTTTCCATGGAAGGCGCTGGAGAAGTCCAGACGCCTTTGAAACTGCCAACGGGTTGCCCACAGCTTGCCCTTGGGGATCCCGTTTTTTTTCAGCATGCCAAGGCAGGGGAATTGTGTGAGCGATTCAACCAGCTTGATTTGGTAAGGGGCAATAAACGTATCGGCACAACGCCCACATATCGTGGGCAGGGCCATGCATTTTTATAAGGAGGTAAGGGGTGGCAAAAGATCATTTTAGAGTATTTGATTATATTTTTGTGGGGGCTGGTATTTCAGGTCCCTTTATCGCCAATGACCTGTGTAAGGCGGGAGCTGACTGTCTGATGCTGGAAGCAGGCAAGCAGTATACGCGCCGAACCTATCCCACCAACGGTCTTGACGGAACCTCCCAGATGTATTGGTCCGGCGGGCTGGAACTTGGCCATGACGCCAAGATTGCGTTTTTACGGCCCAAGGTGGTGGGGGGCGGCTCCATTGTTAACCAGGCCCTTGTGGACCGATTTGACGATGTTGCCCTGGATGATTGGAGATCGGCTTCCGGTATAACAGATTTTACCGTGGCAGATATGGCCTGCTGGTATGAGGCGGCGGAGTCGGAAATAGAGATCCAGGAGATTCCTGCCAAATTTCGAAACAAAAATGCCGAGATATTTGACCAGGGGTTTAAGAACCTGAAGTTTGACAATGCCCCTTTGCGGCGCGCCCAGAGTAACTGCCGCCTGGAAGAGGGCAATTGCTGCATTGAATGCCTCAACGGGTGTCGTCTGGGAAGCAAGCAGAGCACCCCTGAAACCGTACTGAAAACCGCTTTGGAAAACGGGCTGACCCTGGCATCGGAAATTGAGGTGACACAGATCATCGAAAACAAAGGGGATATCCGGGTCATCGGCGTTGATGCAATGGGGGGAGAGGTTTCCTATCGCGCCCGGAATCTGGTCCTGGGCGGCGGTTCAGTCGGCAATACCAGGCTGCTGCTCAATTCCGGGTTTGGGAAAAAACTGCCCCACATCGGCCAAGGATTTTTTTGCCATCCCCAGTTCATGAGTTTTGGAATCTATGACGAAAAAATCAACTCCCATACCGGGGCTTTCCAGGCCTTTAAATCCGATGACAAGGGGTTTAGAAAGGAAGGCTTTAAGCTGGAAAATGTCTATGCCGGACCCGAGGGCATTGCTCTTTTAGTGCCGGATTTTGGACGGATTCACCATGAATACATGGAAAAGCTCTCCCACTTTGCCTGTATCGAGGTCTGTACCCGGGATACCAACCCCGGCCAGATCAAGGTGAACCGCAAGGGAAAGGCAATGATTCGCAAGGTACAGAATTCGGAGGACATCAGCCGTTACAAAAAGGGGGAAAAGGTTATTGATGATATCTTCAAAAGCACCGGGGCAAAGGAGATCGTCCACGGCCGATTTGCCATTGGGCTGCATTTGATGGGCTGTTGCGCCATTGGTACGGATCCTTCCACTTCGGTGATTGATCCGGAATTCAGGCTCCACGGACATAAAAATATTTTTGCGGCCGATTCCAGTATCTTTCCCAATGCACCGGGGATAAACCCGTCACTCACCATCATGGCCCTTTCGAAAAAAGCCGCCGCCAGCATATTAAGGAACCGATAACATGACCTATAACCAGACCCATAAAATGATGATTTCAAAATATTTTTCTAAATCCCAGTTAAAGGGGCTGTTAAAAACAGGGGATGTGATTCTTCCGGGAACCCAATCTTCCCCCTCCTTTTCCTCCACCGGCTGTATTGATCATATTGACCGAATGGCAAAATACATGGCCGAAGATGACCTTGCGGGCTTGAAAATGCTTTTCTCTGTTTTAAGATGGATGCCCAAATGGGTCATCGTCCTTCTTATGAAATTGTGTAACCACAGCAGTTCCTTTCCCTCTTTTCTGGGAGCAGGGCTGCGGATGATTGAAATTGGTCTTAAAGGGGTTACACTCTCCCCCTATTATGCCAATCTCACCGCTTCCGGCTATAAGGGCAAAAAGGTCTATGATGTCATTGGCTGGCACCCTAAATTTCTTGTTAATGAGGATGGAATTCCCCTGAAAGAAGCGCTCATCAAGCTGGATAATCCCGAACCAGAAGATGTTGCTGCGCTTTATAAAAGGGCCAAAAAAGCAGGGCCTGAAATCCGGGATTGGGGGGTGAAAAAACGGTTGGAATTTATATCCAACCTCAAGGCGGTTATTCTTAAAAATCAGGAATATATTCTTGACAGACTCCAGGCAGATACGAAAAAATCTCGTTTTGACGCCATTACTGCAGAAATTTTCGGGGTGTTGGATTTTTTGGATTATTTGGAAAAAAATGCCGTCAAGGTTTTGTCTGATCGAAAGGTGGCAACTCCCTTTGCCCTTATGGGAAAACGCTCAAAGGTTTATTTTGAACCCCTGGGGACGGCCCTGCTGATTTCTCCCTGGAATTATCCTTTTTACCAGGCCATTGTTCCCATCTGCCAGGCCTTTATCGTGGGAAATGCCGTGGTTTTCAAGCCCTCCTCTGATACCCCCTTAAAAGGGCTGGTGGAAGAGCTGCTTGACCAGGCAGGATTCTTGCCTGGATGGGTACAGATCGTTTATGGACAGGGACGTAAGATCGGTAATGCCCTGGTGGACGGACAGCCGGACAAAATCTTCTTGATCGGCAGCCAGCCCGTGGGAAAATCCATCATGGAGCGGGCAGCCCAATATTTGATTCCCGTTGAGCTGGAACTGGGGGGCAAAGACCCCATGGTGGTCTTTGAGGATGTCAATATAGATCGGGCTGTGGCCGGTGCCATCTGGGGCGGTTTTACCACCACGGGTCAGTCCTGCACCTCTGTGGAACGGCTGTTTGTCCAGGAAAGTATCTATGAACGTTTTAAGGAAACCCTTGTCAAAGAGACGCTCAAACTGGTTCAGGCAACCGATGATGACGGCAATGCCGATATCGGCCCCATGACCACACAGGCCCAGGTAAAAACCATTGCCGCCCAGGTGGCTGATGCCAAGGATAAAGGCGCCGTCTTTCTCACAGGAGATGACTGGGACGGCCAGTCCGAGTTTGTGCCCCCCATGATTGTTGAAGGGGTGACAAAGGATATGGCCATTGACAGGGAGGAAAACTTTGGTCCCCTGCTTCCCCTTTATCCATTCTCGAGTGAAGCCGAGGCCATTGAGATGGCCAATGATCCGGATTACGGGCTTTCTGCAAGTGTCTGGTCCCAGGATCTTAAGCGGGCAGATCGGGTGGCAAGGATGATTTATACCGGCAATGTTTCCATCAATAATGTCATGCTCACCGAAGGCAACCATGCCCTGCCCTTTGGCGGGGTGCAAAAAAGCGGGTTCGGCCGGTATAAAGGCGAGTTCGGTTTTTATGCCTTTGCCAATATCAAGGCCGTGCTCATTGACCAGAACAGCAAAAAAATGGAGGCCAACTGGTTTCCCTATACGGCTAAAAAATACAAGATTTTTTCAGATTTGACTCGTGCCCTGTATTCACCGGGCAGGATAGGAGGCCTTATCAAGGGGGCGTTTTACGGGCTTAAGCTTGAGACATATGTTAAAAAATTGGCCAAGCGAGGCCGAAAATAGGAATTACAGGTGATATTTTCAACCAAAATTCGGGAAGCCTAAGAACTTAGCAAAAACCTTTAATTTCCTTTAATTTTCCTCACATTTTATTGATAGACTCTATTCGCGGTTTTTAAGATTTTTGAATGCGTCTATAATAGGTAACAATAAAGGGAAATGTATCCATGAAGGTGAATATGAAAAGGCTGTTGATGGCCCTGTTTTGTTCTGTGGTATTGGCCGTATCGGGCTGCAGCACAAAGATACCCCAGGGCAAAAGCCAGTGGCGGACAATTCAGATAAAGGCAGATGGTCAGGGCCGGGACTGGCCTGAGATTCCGCCTCAATATTATGATCAAGAAACCCGGACAAGTCTCCGGGTCATGAACGATCAAGAGGCAGTTTACATATATGCCACCATTGGGGACCAGGATATAAAGCATGAATTGATGCAGGCTGGGTTTACCCTGAGTCTGGACCTCCGGGAGGAGGACGCCACCTCGTTTGTCATAAAGGTGAAGGGGCAGATGCCACCTGGCCGACTCGGTAAAAAAGAAGATTCAGGATCAAATTCAGGGTCCGGTCCAGCTGGATCTGGTCAAGCTGGGTCTGTTCCCCCTAACAGGCAGGATGGGCCGGGGCAGGACATGAAAAGGGGTCCAATCAAACTGCCGGAAACTCTTGTTGTTACCTATCCCTATGCGTCCGGGCCTATGACCATGACCCTTTCCGAAGCCAGGGACAATGGAATTGAACTGGGCATGGGGAATTTGGAAAACGGGACCCTGGTCATTGAGGCGGTTGTCCGACTGGATGCCCTGGTTTCCGATGAAAACAGTGTACCCGCTACCCGGATGATGCTTACATTGGCATCCCAGGGAAAGGGGCTTTCCGGCAATGGTTCTAAACTTTCTGGCAATGGATCTGAACCTTCTGGGAAGGGGAAGAGCGGGGGCGCAGGTCCTCCCGGAGGCGGCATGCACCAGGGAAAAGGGGGATCTGGGAAAACGAAAGAGGCTTTTCAGGCCCGGATGGATGTGTTGCTGGTTCCGGGGCCGGTATGAACCAATAGATTGGGACCATAAAAATTCTGGGTGTCTACCCCTGCGGTCCTAAAGCCTGATTTTTACTTTTTTTTCTTCCTGCTTGGGAGAACAGATCTTGATCAGGCCGGGCATGACGGTATTGCGGCCGTTGAGTTTTGCCTTGTACATCATGGTATCTGCATCCTGGATGATTTTGTTCATATCGGCATTGGGGGTAAGTTCAGATACGCCGAAGCTGGCGGTTGCACGGATAATGTTTCCGTTATGGGGTATACGGAGAGCGGCTATTTTAGTCCTGAGGCGGTCTGCCAACTCCATGGCCTTGTTTTTGTTTGTTTCGGGAAGGATGGCGATGAACTCTTCTCCGCCATACCGGGCCAGTACATCTCCTGTCCTCATATTATCTTTGACCAGAAGGGATATTTCCTTGAGTACCAGGTCTCCGCCCAGGTGACCGTGGGTGTCATTTATTCGTTTAAAATAATCCAGGTCAAACATAAAAAGGGATAAATGCTGACCATGGCGGCTGGCCCTGGCAATATGCCGGTTGATTTGATTCTCAAATTCCCTGCGGTTGTAACATCCGGTTAAAGGGTCCATAACCGCAGCATCCCTGAGGGTTTCCATTTGTATCTGTTTTGACAGAGCCGTGGCACATCCCTGTAGAATCAGGGTGACCACTTCATCATGAAAGGGGGTAATACTTTTTTGGGGTAGCATATACAATCGCGAATAACAGTGTTCTTCCTTCAGCTCATAGGAAACCAGGTTTCGCATGGAAAATTTTTCCTCACGGTCGTCTGGTTCAAAGGTCTGGTTCAGATAATTGAGGTTTTCCTGTTTGATATTGAAATCTTGTAAAATAATATCTTCAAGAGATTTTTTGTACATTCTGGGGTCAAGCCACACATCCACCCCCGACTCTTTTTTAACAACAAAGGCAAACAGCCGGTAGCCCAGGATATCCTTGAGACAGACAGCCACTTCATTAATGATGTCCTTTGAAGCGGTTTTTTTATTAAGGGCGACAATATGGCGGGTCAGCTTATTCTGGGTTGCTGCCTTGTTAGCGGCGGAGCTGAAAAGTACTGAAAAAAAACCCGAAAGATTGTCGTTTATGCTTTGTAACGTCAGTTTCATACCTATTCCTTAATAAAGGTCAGTGTTGCTTTGATAGGGATTAAAGCAATAGCTGTGCCAAAACAAGGCGTACGAAGATATTCTGTTTTATTTCAAATGCTTGAGAAAATCAACCGGTTGGGGATTCCTGCCTGACCCGGAAAAAAATGCAGGGATTTGCCCAGGAAATCGTCAATGCGTTGACAGCCCCCCGGCAATATTGGTCAATTTCTGTGTTTTTTAATTGAACCCTTTAATCGGACCCTTTAATTGAACCCCTTACAGGTTCCCTTTTAAGCCGATTTTTTCTGCAACCGGCTGCATGCCCAAAATCACCTGCGTGATCAGTTCGGCGAGTTCCATATTCAAAAGTTGGGCCCCTTTTTTAATGACCTCTCTGTCCACACCCGCGGCAAAACTTTTATCCTTGAATTTCTTTTTAACGGATTTGACCTTGATATCCAGAATGCTCTTTGAAGGTCTTACCAAAGCGGCACTGGCAACAAGTCCCGTGAGCTCGTCAATGGCATACAATGTTTTTTCCAGAGGGGTCTCGGGCTTAACATCGGTGCAGATACCCCATCCATGGCTGATGACGGCCCGGATATATTCCTGGGGCCAATTGTTGGCTTCAAACAATTCAATGCATTTGACACAGTGTTGGTCCGGGTACCTCTCATAGTCCAGATCATGGACCAGTCCGATGACTCGCCATTTTTGAGCATCTTCACCAAAGATACCGGCAAAATGTCCCATCACGGATTCAACGGCAAGGGCATGTCGGATTAATCCTTGTTTTTGGGTGTATTTTATTAATAATGCCATGGCATCTTCACGGGTGGGAATATAGGGAGGCATGGTAAATCCTTTACATTAATTGTGTTTTCAGTTTAATATTGCAGACTGTTTTCTTATCTTTTAATAAGAGGGAAGTCAACCATGATACCCGATCAGGTGAGTGGCAAATCCTATTACAAGGAAGTGAAACCGTGCTGATTTATAGGCAGAAGAAAATTCTTACCTGGTTTTTTTTACTATTGCTGGTGATTGCTCTTTTGGCGGCCTTGGTAACCTTGTTTCTGGCAGAAGTCCTTAATTTTCAACGGACCCCGTTGTTGGATTTGGGGATATCCTTTCCACTGGCCTACACGGTTTATGTTGGCGCCTTTTTCCTTCTGGGCGCTGCCATCATTTTTATCCTGGCCATCTTAATAAATGCCCTTGAGGTGTCTGGAAAAAAGCAGGCAACGCTTGAGAAAAAATTGGTCCAGTTGGAGAAATTAAATAATATGGGGATTCTGGCCGGGAGTGTTGCCCATGACCTGAACAATATTTTATCCGGGATTGCCACCTATCCGGAGGTCCTTTTAATGGAGGAGGGGCTTTCTCCCCGAATGCGCCAGGGATTAAGTATCATAAAGGATTCGGGGCAGAAAGCCTCTTCCGTGGTCAGTGATCTTTTAACCATTTCCAGGGGAGCCAAAAGGGAAATGGAGGTTCTCAATATCAATTCGGTTATTGAACGATATATGGGGGCAGCAGATTTTGATAAGATAAAAGACACCTATCAACAGGTGCAAATCGAGGTGGTCCTGGCGCCTGAATTGCGCAATATCAAAGGGTCTTATTTCCATATTGAAAAGGCTGTTATGAATTTGATCGTCAACGGGGCTCAAGAAGCTGCCCAACGAGAGGCAGGACAAGTGACCATTTCCACGGCCAATCACAGAGTGGAGGATTCTGTGGAAGGGGGGGCAGACCTACCTTCTGGAGATTATGTGATGCTGAGCGTTGCAGATAACGGGTCTGGGATTCCAGAAGAATACCGCGAAAAGATATTTGATCCCTTTTTCACCAAGAAGGCAATGGGAAGAAGCGGGACGGGTCTGGGGCTCACCGTTGTCTGGAATACCGTCCAGGATCACCAGGGAAAAGTCCGTGTTGTTTCAAGCAAAGAAGGGTCCCGGTTTGAGTTGTTTTTCCCGGCCTGGGATGAGCTTGTCCAAACGGGAAAAAATAATTCCCTGGCAGAGATTAAGGGCCAGGGGCAGCGCATCCTTATCGTGGATGATTTGGCCAATCAACGGAAAATTGCCGGTACTATTTTGAAAAATCTGGGGTATCAGGTTTTTGCCGCTGCCGACGGCATGGAGGCCGTGGCCTTTGTCCGAGAGAATCCCGTGGATTTGCTCGTTCTTGATATGGTTATGGAACCCTCCATCAGCGGGCTTGAGACCTATCAACGGATTAAAAAAATTTACCCGGGCCAAAAAGCCATACTTGTCAGTGGACATTCTAAATCAGAAGAGGTATTAATGGCCCAGGATTTGGGCGCAGGCGCCTTTGTGAAAAAACCTTATACCATAGTGGAAATGGGGATTGCCGTGAAAGAGGAGCTTGAAAAATAGTGGAAATTTTAAAGACAAAACAATTGATGCAGCAATGGTCCCGGGCAAGGAAAAACGAGGGAAAAACAATAAGTTTTGTTCCCACCATGGGGTATCTTCACCAAGGCCATATTTCTCTTTTGGAAAAGGGAAGGCCCTTGTGTGATGAACTGGTATTAAGTATTTTTGTAAATCCCAGTCAGTTCGGCCCCAATGAGGACCTGGATGCATATCCCATGGACATTGAGAACGATCTTCGTTTGGCCACAGCCGCCGGGGTGACGGCTGTTTTTCTCCCCCAAAAAGAAGACATTTATCCCCCCCATTTTCAGACAAGTATTTCCCTTGACTCCCTTCCCCACCATCTATGCGGGATGTCCAGACCTGTCCATTTCGGCGGGGTGGCAACCGTTGTCACCAAGCTGTTTCACATTGTCATGCCCGATGTGGCGATTTTTGGAAAAAAAGACTTTCAGCAGCTCCAAATTATTCGCCAGATGGTTAGGGACCTGGATTTTGATATTGAAATTATGGGCGGTGAGATTGTCCGGGAAAAGGACGGACTTGCCATGAGTTCCAGAAATGCCTACCTGACATCGGATCTCAGGGAATCAGCCCTGAGCCTTTCTCTATCTCTTCACATGGCACGCTTGGCCATTGCCAAAGGGGAAAAAAATCCCATTGTCATTGAAAGGGAAATAAACGCTTTTATTCAAAGCTTTCCCCAAACACGAATTGAGTATATTTCTTTTTGTGATCCCGCAACCCTTGAACCTGTACGGATGATCGATAAACAGATTCTCCTGGCCCTTGCCGTCCAGGTGGGGAAAACCCGTCTGATTGACAATCTTCTTATTGATCCGCCACAATAATAACCCGGCATTCCTTTAAAAAAAGGTGTCGTTCCGTGGTCCTTTCAATCTGTTTTGTGTCGGCCATGCTGATGACAATGGAAGCATTATCATTGCTTGACTTTCTCAGTCCCTTAAATACCAGGGGGTGGCTGCCGATTCGGTTTTTCTGGATGGCCGCATCCATACTGCACGCATAGGTGCAAATTCCGTACTGGACAGCAAATTCCCGGCTGATGAAAAGGGATGAGTAGATTTCATTGCCCTGTTCACTGACAATGGTGGGGTAAAGGGTGGGTTCAAGCTCAAGCCCCCGGGCATCAATGATCAGGCCGGTGTAAGGGATATTACCCATTCCGTTCTGGGTGTCAGTCACCGGCTTTTCTGCATTTATTTTGGATATCTGTCGAATATCATCGGGCAGAACCAATTGAAGAAGTCCCCCCCCGATATTGGTTTCTATTTCGATTTCTACATCCAGTGCAGAGGTATAATATTGTTTGGTGATGACAGCATCCCTAGCCGTTTTTTCAATGCCTGCCAGAATAATATCGTTTTGGGAGGCATACTGGGCAACGGTCATGGTGTTGGTAATTTTAATTTGTTTGAGGATATCAATGATATTTCTGCTGGCATCTGCCCGGGCTGAACCTGGTACCGATTCATTGGCCCCCTCATTGTTCCCCTTTGGACTGGCTTTGCCAATGGCAGTTACCTTACCTGTACTCCAGTTGATTTCTCCATTGTCAAAAAGGGTGACGCACTCGTCCATGGTGGAAGGAGTGGTGGAAGGAGTGGTGGAAGGAGTCTGGGCAGCTCCATTGGGAATCCATACCAGACAGATGAAAAGAAGATACCAAAAGGCTTGCCTGGTTTTAATTTTTAAATCAATGGGATAAATTTGGCACCTGCCTTTTCTATGGGGTTAGATAATTCTTTTCAATAAAAGAGGCAATTTCCTGTACATCATTCAGCCCGAATACAGGCACCTGGGGCCGGTATCCAGAATCTGTGACAAAGGCAATCAAATTGGGGTCTTGAAGGCACATGGGCTCTTTATGGTCGCTGTCGGTTCTGAATATTTCAATTTTTTTCAAGGGGTGTTTTTTGAATCCTTCGGCCAATATCAGGTCCATATCCCCCAGAAAGGTTTGCATTTTGTCGATGTCCGATCGGGTATCGTCCTTGACCAGGGCAATTTTTGTATCGGTTACCACAAGGGTTGCTTTGGCGCCTGCGCGTTTATGACGCCAGCTGTCCTTCCCTGGTTTATCAAAGTCAAATTTGTGATGGGTGTGTTTGACAGATCCTATTTTATATCCCCGGCTGTTTAATTCAAAAATCAGTCGTTCAAGGAGGGTGGTCTTACCGGAATTGGATTTTCCTGCAATAGAGATTATCTTTGTTTTCATGGCGTTTCTTTGCGGCTCTTTCAATCAGGTTTAATTCTTTTCCTAAAATAGTGTTCCAGGGAAAAAAAGTCAAGGCGGGGATGGCTATCGGCAATGGTAAAGATTGTGAGATTGGAAACAAGTTGTTTTAGTGCTTGACAAAAATTATGTGAATCAATACTTATTTTATTATAATCTAAATTTGTAATTATTTGATACGCACATGGAAAGGAACCGCTGATGGAAGAATTGGAAGGACTTTTGGAGCTCAATAAATCTGAAGGCATTTTTATTGACATCGGCACTCAGGTTTATCTTGAAATAGAGGGAGTTAATTTTTCTGTCACCAGTATTTTTATCGGCTTGCTGAAAGATGAATTCATGATCGTTACCCTTCCCAAAAGATATAAAAGCATAAAAAATAAGTTGTTTCCTTCCGATACACTGATTGTCAAGTATCTATACGACGGATCGGTCTATGCATTTCAAACCAAAGTGATAGAGACGATTACAAACCCCATCAGAGCCCTTGCCATCGAATATCCTAAAGTGGTTCAGCAAAGAGAACTCAGGGTTGCGAAAAGAAATAATGTTGTGGTCCCCGGCAGAGTTGAAGCAAAAAAGAAAATTTTTTCCATGGTCGTGTTTGATATCAGCAAAAAAGGGTGTAGATTTAAGTACCGTGACAACATAAGTAATATCGCTTCACTAAGAGAGGGAGACCTTTTAAAAATGTACTGTCAGTTTCCCGGCGTTGCTGATGAGATCGGCGCCATGGCAGTTGTCAAAAATATTAAACGATCACAAGGGCAGTTTACCGTCGGCGCAGAATTCCAGGATATTACCAAAACATTTTTAATGCCCCTAATGCAGTTTTTATTTTCCATCGAAGATTTTTCTTAATTTAATCAAGCCTTTATTTTTTTTGGGGTCATCTCCCTGTATCGCCCCGCTTTCCTTTGATTGCTAACCGGATGGGGATTTGCCCTTTCTGCTTGCAATCAATTAAAAAGGATAGTATCTAATTTTTTTTTATGTTTTTTAATAATAAAAGACGGATTAGTTCAAAAAATTAGGATAATATTGATGAAAATTAAAAATAACCTTGCTTTAATAGGAATGCCTGCCGTGGGCAAGAGTACGGTGGGGGTGCTACTGGCAAAAAAAATGGGGTTTGCGTTTTTAGATACGGATCTTCTCATCCAGACACGAGAGAAGATGACCCTTGCCCAGATTATTTCACAGAAAGGACTGGAACGTTTTCTCGAAATTGAGGAATCCCATTTGCTCAGCCTTGACTGTTCACAGCATCTCATCGCCACCGGCGGTAGCGTGATCTACAAGGAAAAGGCCATGGCCCACCTTGCACAAACAGCCACCATCATCTATCTTTGTGTGGATTTGGATATTCTGGCAGATAGGCTGTCCGATGTGATTGAACGGGGGGTTGCCATAGACCCTGGAAAGGGGATTGATGACCTTTACAAAGAAAGAACTCCCTTGTATGATAAATTTTGTGATATAAAGATTGTTTGCGGGGTTAAGACCCCGTCACAGGTTGTAACCGCCATTGAAAAAAATTTGAGATAAAATTTGGTATAAATACCAGGGAGGATAATCATGGGTGAGATGCTGACCACAAAACAGGTGGCGCTATTTTTAAGCGTAAATGAAAAAATGGTCTATACACTTATTGCTGAAAAAGGCCTTCCTGCTTCCAAGGTAACGGGCAAATGGTTGTTTCCCATTGATCTGGTCCGGCAATGGGTTGAGACGGGTACGGAAAATTATCCGGAGATGGCAAAGCTGCCTCCCTACCACGGGTTGGTCCTAATCGCCGGATCCAATGATCTCTTGTTGGATAAAATTATTTCCACCTTTAATCTCAAGCATGAGGATCATATGGCCATGTTTGGTCTTGCCGGCTCCATGGGAGGGCTTAAGGCGTTGCGCCAGAACCTGTGCCATATTGCAGCAAGCCATTTGGTGGCGGATAACAAGGAGTACAATTTTCCTTTTGTCCAGGATGAAATGTCCCCAATGCCCGCGGTGGTGAATTTTTGTTTGCGGGAGCAGGGGATTTTGGTTCAAAAGGGAAATCCTGAAAATATTCAATCTGTCAGCGATTTGAAACAGCCCCATATAAAAATGGTGAATCGCATGTTGGGAACCGGTACTCGCCAGCTTTTTGACAAGGAGTTGAAAAAAGCAGGTATCAAGGGGGAAACCCTGGATGGGTATGACAATTGCCTGTCACGGCATATGGATATAGGGCTTGCGATTTTAACAGGGAAGGCCCAGGCCGGACCCGGGATTAAGTCTGTTGCCAAACTTCTGGACCTTGATTTTATTTCCCTGTGCTGGGAACGCTTTGATCTGCTGATTGGTAAAGACCGGTTTTTTGACCAGGGAATTCAGCTTTTTCTTTCCCTGTTAAAGGGTAAGGTCATTCAGGCGAGTGCCAAAGAATATGGTGGATATGATCTGTCTATGACCGGGAAAATGGTTTACCCTGAGGCGGCCATCCA
This sequence comes from Desulfoconvexum algidum, assembly GCF_055382125.1. Lineage (NCBI taxonomy): Bacteria > Pseudomonadati > Thermodesulfobacteriota > Desulfobacteria > Desulfobacterales > Desulfobacteraceae > Desulfoconvexum > Desulfoconvexum algidum. The sequence goes on from NZ_AP042394.1 coordinate 6,587,068, forward strand.
TCAAGAGGACTTGATCCCCAAGGATGCCCTGGGGTAGGGAAATATCCAACTATTTACAAGAGCATAATACGGATGAGATGAGGCCGGTTGATGCGATCATCGACACGATTCGCGCTGGCCGGGATATTTTAGACAAAGGGGAGCACTTCAGTTCACCTGGATGCATCTTTATCAACCGATTTTCGTAAAAATCTGGATGAGTTTAACGGGCGATGTCTTGATCTGTTCTAATTTTTTTATTCCCTTCTGCAGTGTTGATTTAGCAAAAAAATAATGTTTTCCACTATCTAAATGCGGTTCTTGTCTTTGCCGGGCATCGCCATACTAGATTATTGCCTGGCCTTGTTTACTTGTCTGAATCCAAGGGTCCCGGAAAAAAATTGCCGAGCCCCAGGAAAAACAAAACAGCAAAAAATAGAGCAAATTTATTTGTCAAACCTTGAATTTCCCCATCATATCGGAAAGTTTACTGGCAAGTCCGGACAGATCATCGGCCTTTGTCTTCACCTGGGAACTTGAGTCGGCCATTTGAACTGCAGACTGGGTTACCTCAGATATCTCCTCGGAAACCCCCTGGGACGCTACAGATCCCTGGGCAATATTTTCATTGACCTCACCAATCCCCAGGGACGCCTGGGATACATTTTCGGCAATTTCCTTTGTGGTGGCAGATTGTTCTTCAACGGCGGTGGCAATGGTAGACACAATTTCATTGATTTGTGTCACCACCCGGGTAATATTGGAAATTTCCTTGATGGTCCCGTCCGTTGAGGTTTGAATACCTGTTACCCGTTCTTTGATGGCATTGGAGGCTTCGGCGGTCTGACTGGCCAGATCCTTAATTTCATTGGCCACAACCGCAAACCCTTTACCGGCTTCCCCGGCTCGGGCGGCTTCAATGGTGGCATTCAAGGCCAGCAGATTGACCTGGGAAGAAATATCGGTAATGGTTTCCACCACCGTAAAAATCTCCTTGGCCGATACTCCGAGTTCATCCACCTGGCTTGTGGCATGTTCGGTCTGGCCAACGGCATCCATTGTAATGCTCCTGGCCTTTTCGGCATTCTGGGCAATTTCGTTGATGGTGGAGGTCATTTCCTCGGTTGCTGAAGAAACCATGTTGATATTGGTGGAAGCCTCCTCCATGGCAGCTGCCATGGAGGTCATATTGGCAGTCATTTCCTCGGATGCGGTGGCTACGGATTCTGCCCGTCCAGATGTATCTTGGGCTGCCAAATTCATCTGGTCCGAGATACCGGACAGGGAGGTGGATGATTCGTTAAGAGCCTGGCTGTCTGACTTGATGTTGCTGATCATGGATTGGATGTTCTCTATAAATTTATTAAAATACTCAGACAGTTCCTGGGTTTCATCACCGGAACTATCCTCAATCCGCTTGGTCAGATCCCCTTTGCCCTGGGCAATCTCCTTGAGCATCTCAATCATATTCCGGATGGGTCCCACCACCCCCTTGGCAATAACAAAATAGGAAAACAACAAAGAGAGAAGTATAATGACCACCACAACACAAACCATTTTAATGCTGGCTTTGGAAACATTGCTTTTTACCATACGGCTCTGCTCTGCCACCACGGCATCAATTTCATCGGTATAGATCCCGGTGCCGATATACCAGTCCCAGTCCACTAATTTTCGGTTGAATGAGGTTTTGGGCAAAGGGTCATCAGACCCGGGTTTGGGGAAGTAATAGGTGGAAAAACCTCCCTGTGCGTTGGCATCTCCTGCTTTGATAAAATCCCTGACAATAAAATTTCCTTTTTTGTCTTTGAGATCATAATAATTTTTCCCCTCACGTTCGGGTTTGGGAGGCAGTAAAATGCAGATTCCCTTGGAATCATAGATAAAAAAGTATCCGCTGTTGTCTTTACCGTAACGGATGGAACCAATGCTCTGGAGGGCGCTTTGTTTTAACTGTTCTTCCGTGGATTCCAGATAAACCCCGCCACCGATAATCCATCCCCAGGGGTTGAACAGCTTTACATAGGAAATTTTATCCACGGGCTCCTCAAACCCGGGTTTGGGCCATTTGTAATCCACAAAACCCCCTCCGTCCCGTTTTACGACATCATCCATCTCCTGGAAAAAAAGCTTGCCGTCGGGATCTTTCAGCCCTAGAAGCGGTTTTCCGTTCAAAGAGGGCTTGATGGGGTGGTGAACCATATCGCCCTTTGTATCCTGAATCCAGAAATACCCTTTTCCATCCTTTCCCCAGCGCATTTTATCAATAATTTTGATGGCCGCCTGTTTCCGGTTTTCCACCTCCCCTAAGGTATCATTGTCACTGGTTGATTCAAAAACAGCAATGGCCTGATCCACAACGGCTTTTACCGTGTCTCCGTATTCTTTCCGAATGGCTTCTTTATCCCGGGAGGCGTCCAGGCGCTCTTTTGCAATGGTAAAAGCAGAATTTACCAGATCCTTGATCTGTGCTTTTTTTTCGCCCATCATACCATCACCATAGCTTTGAATGGCAAATTCTCCTCCTTTTTTCAAAGAAGCGACAGACAGCAAAACCGATGCACCCCCCACCAGAACCAATGCAACGATGATCAAAAGATTAACTTTTGTGCCGATGTTAAGTTTCATACAAAATCCCCCTTTTTGGAAAAAGATGCTTTGCTGTTAAACAAAATGATGTGGCAAATAAATTTGATCTTAATGGTTGGCGATAATCTATCACACTGACATTGTGAAATACAATTTTTAAAAAAATATACCGGTGATCAAATCCTTCATTCCCATGGTTTTTCCCCTGTTGTATTTCCCTGTTTTTGATGATGTTTTTTTGTTTTCCTAGGGACAGGCCTGGTTGCATTGGCAAATTAAGGCCTTATCATTTAAATGATTTTAAGCTATAATATTGAAAAATGGTGAATTTATCAATGGAACAGGCACGGGAATGGGAACAGGCACGGGAATAGACGAAATAAATACGAAATAACCAGGGAGGAAGCAATGAAAATAGCATTTCCAATAACAACGGATAACGGGCTGAAAAGCCTGATAAGCGAGCGCTTCGGCGTTGCTGAAAAATTTATGATCCTGGACCTTGAGACCCGGGAGGGCAAGGTTGTGGTCAATCAAAAAAGCATTGAAGGTAACTCTTGCAAAACCGGGGTCTTTGCCAAGGATACAATTGTAGACGCTGTGGTCACCAATTGTATAGGGGATGGATCCCTGCGGGGGTTGACTACCGCCAACATCCGAGTGTATACAGCCCAGGGAGATTCCATTGCCGAAAACCTGGAACTCATGAAAAATGGCGAGCTAAAACTTTTTCATATATTTGACCTCTGCCAGGGAAAAAAGAACAAAAAAGAAGGCGGATGCGGGCACCACGATTGATGAAGAGTTTATTGAGCTGGATTGGCAGACTGTTGTATTTTTTTATCGGCTGGACCTATGATCCCCTTCCAGGCTATTGGGACAAAAAAAGTGTGGTCATTGGCTTTCCCCATACCAAAAATATGGACACCTTCCGGGCCCTGACCTATATAAAGATTGCAAAGGTTGATGCCCGGCTGCTGGTCAAGGCCTCCTGGTTCTTTTTCCCCATGTCCCTTCTGCTCAAAAGCCTTGGGGGACTTCCGGTAAAACGCAACAAGGCCAGCGGGTTTGTGGAAAGTGTGATCGATGAATTCAACAACCGGGAGGAACTGGTGGTGGCATTGGTCCCAGAAGGCACTAGAAAGCAGGTTGCCACCATTAAAACTGGATTCTGGCACATTGCAAAGGGGGCAAAGGTGCCCATCATTTGCTGGTATCTGGACAACCGGGAAAAGCGCACCCGGTGGATCGGGAAAATAGATCCGGGCGAGTCCCTTGAAGCAGATTTGCTCAAAATAAAAGAAATTTATGCGGGTGCTGGTTTTTCCATTCCCTTGAATACTTTAAAAAATTCAGATAATCAGAATTAGTTTTTTTCATTAAGTTATTTTATAATTTTATGCATAAAAATTATGTGATTCATTAAAATTTTTAATTTTTTATGGGCAAATTCTGATTTTCACAAAATTATTTCCCCTTCCCAAACCACGTAAGTCCCTGAAAAACAATAAAAAATAATTGACATGACCCCTGGGAATCTTTAAACTAAGAATTTTGGAAAATTGATGATCCTCTCTTTTTGCGCATTGTCAGACATACAAACTGCAGATGGATAAATGTTTAAAAGACAAGGAGTGAAACTATAATGTGTCGCCTGTTCGCACTTACCAGCAAGGACCCGGTATCTCCGATGTTGGCCATCAAAGCCCTTGATGTAATGAAAGAAGGACATGATGGGTCCGGCATGGGCCTGCTGCTCCAGGACCTTGGGGGCCCCTTTGAAGAGATGAAGGATGCACCGATTTTATCGGGTATTTTCAGTGAAGAAGGAATCCGGCGCCTGGATCTGTTCATGATGGACAAGGGATTTATGACCAAGTATAAAATTTCTTTAAAAATCCCCAAAAAGCCGGTGGAAGGGATTCCCCGAAGAGATGTCTATCTGATCCGGGCCTATGAACTGCCCGAAGATTGGGAAAATTTTGATGCCGATGAGATTGCTACTCGCCTCACGGACATACGTCTCAAAATTCGGGACATGGGAGAAGAAAAACGAGACATGATCGTCTTTTCCTTCTGGCCCGACACCATCATGATCAAAGAAATAGGAGATCCCCTGCAGTTAGGGGAATATCTGGGGCTTGACAGAAAAGAGCTTCATGCCCGGGTGATCATGGCCCAGGGACGTCAGAACACCAATTATGCCATTAACCTTTATGCCTGTCATCCCTTTTTTATCGAAGGGTATGGCACCATGACCAATGGAGAAAATACAGCATTTATCCCCATCAGAGACTTTCTCTCTTCCAGGGATATCCCGGCCTATAGCGGGTACCAGTCCGATTCCGAGGTGTTTGCCCATATTCTCCATTATTCCATGGTGGAATTAGGTTTGGGCATAGATGCCTACAAGCACGTGATCACCCCCCTCCAGGAAGAAGACCTTCAAAAACATCCGGATGCAGCGTTTTTGACTCATTTGAAGCGAACCTGCAGGCCGCTGATTATTGACGGACCCAATTGTGTTATTGGTACCCTGCCCGATCATTCGCTGTTCATGGCCCAGGACAGAAAAAAACTCAGGCCCGGAGTTGTGGGAGGGAAACCGGGTATCTATGGTTTCTCATCTGAAATCTGCGGCCTGGATGCCGTTCTCCCGGACCGGAACAAATCCAAGGATATTCAACCCATGCACCTTGATACTGTAATTGTAAGCCCTGACCGCCAGGAGGTAAAGATATGTCGTCAAACCGAAAGCTTGAACCTTCCGCTTTAAGCCTCAACGATCTGCCTTGGCAGATTCGTTATAATAATGACCGGTGTACTCTGTGCGGACAATGCACGGCGGTTTGTCCGGTAAAGGCCATTGAACTGAAGGTATTTAGAAAAAGAATCATCAAAACATCCATACAAAAGGATGCGGTTCATTCCAATGAATATGACACCTTTTACGGAATTCAGCAGAAAACATCTGTGGAAAATGCCTGCATCGGATGTGCCATGTGCACCATGGCCTGCCCCAATGACGCCATCGCCCCGGTTAAAAATCCGGGGTTGGACCGGTTAAAATTCCATATCAACCAAAAGGGTGTTCCCCGCCGTCGCGGCGGCAGACGAAACGCCTCTGGTTCTGTGCTGGACCGGATCAAGTTCACCCGAATTTCCATGCTCACGGATCCGGCCCTGGACGCCGGGCGCCACGAATTTGAGATGAGAACTCTGTTGGGAAGGGTGCTCTCCCCCAGGGAAAACATGAAGCGGCTTAAAGCACATGGCTGGATTCCACCGGTAAGGGAAATCTATCCGTTGATCATTGGCGGCATGTCTTTTGGTGCCCTTTCCCCCACCATGTGGGAAGGACTGCAGATGGGAGTGGCCTACCTTAATGAAGAGATGGGCATGCCCGTGCGCATGTGCACAGGAGAGGGGGGATGCCCCCCAAGGCTTTTGCGTTCCCGTTTTCTTAAATATGTCATCCTCCAGGTTGCTTCCGGGTATTTCGGATGGGATGAGATTATCCATGCCATTCCCCATATGAAGGAAGACCCCTGCGCCATTGAGATCAAATACGGCCAGGGCGCCAAACCCGGGGACGGCGGATTATTGATGTGGCACAAGGTCAATAAACTCATTGCCGCCATACGCGGTGTTCCCCAGGGGATTTCCCTGCCCAGTCCCCCCACCCACCAGACCCAGTATTCCATTGAAGAATCCGTGGCCAAAATGATATTGTCCATGTCCATGGCCTGGGGGTTCCGGGTACCGGTATATCCAAAGATATCCGCTTCGTCCACCTCCTTGGCTGTGCTCAACAACCTGACCCGGAACGATTTTGCCTCGGGGCTTGCCATTGACGGGGAAGACGGAGGAACAGGAGCTGCTTATTCTGTCTCTCTGGACCACATGGGCCACCCCATCGCCTCTTGTATAAGGGATAATTACCTGAACCTGACCAAGATCGGCAAGCAGAACGAAATCCCCATCTTTGCCGGGGGCGGAATCGGTAAAAACGGCAATATTGCCGCCAACGCGGCCGCTCTTATTATGTTGGGGGCTTCCGGGGTTCAGGTGGGCAAATATCTCATGCAGGCGGCAGCCGGATGTGTGGGCACGGAAGAGGACAGATGTAATGTTTGTAATTTAGGCATCTGCCCCAAGGGAATCACCTCCCAGGATCCCAGGCTTTACCGGCGACTGGACCCCGAAGACGTGGCCCAGCGGATTGTGGATCTTTTTGTTTCCTTTGACACGGAACTTAAAAAGATCGTGGCACCTTTGGGAAGATCAACCTCGCTTCCCATCGGCATGTCCGATGCCCTGGGGATTGATGACCATGCAATCGCAAAACGCCTTAGTATTAAGTATGTGGTGTAAAGGAAGCTTTTATGAAAACAAGTGACTATATTTATATATCAGGCAAGAGAGAAGACAAACGGATCCCCTCCCGGGTGCTGGAAGAAATCATCCACCAGCACATAAAAGGCGGTAGCCGAAAGCTTGAAATTGAGGCCTTTGGCCAGCACGGCATCGGCGGCAGGCTCTGGGATACCGTCGAAGAAACCCATATTCGCATCCTTGGGCACTCGGGCCAGCGAGCCGGTTCCATGGGAAACGCCAATACCAAAATCGAGATCATGGGCCCGGCCTCCGACGACATTGGCTGGCTCAATGCAGGGGCCGAGATCATTGTCCATGGCAATGCCTCCAACGGTGCCATGAACGGAGCAGCCCAGGGAAAAGTCTATATTGGCGGCAACTTAGGCGCCAGGGCCATGACCATGACCAAGTGCAACCCGAGGTTTGAACCGCCGGAACTCTGGGTCCTAGGATCGGTGGGGGATTATTTCGGAGAATTCATGGCCGGCGGCATTGCCGTGGTCTGCGGCATTGGCTCCGGGAAAGAAGATAAAGTTCTCGGCTACCGGCCCCTGGTGGGCATGGTGGGTGGCACCGTATATGTCCGGGGCGATGTGGCGGGCTTTTGCGAAAAAGACGCCAAAGTCATCCCCATGTCCGATGATGCCTGGGAATGGCTGGCCTCAAACCTTGAAATTTTTCTTAATAAAATCAACAAACCCGAACTGCTGGTCACCCTGGCCGACCGCGCAACCTGGCAGGTGTTGACCTCCAAAACTCCCCAGGAAAAAGCAAGGGGGTCTGAAAGGCCATCCATGCGTTGGTTCAGAGATCAGGTCTGGGATAAGGAACTGGGCCGGGGCGGTCTCATCGGAGATCTTCAGGAGACAGAAAGGGGGACCATTCCCCTCATTGGAAAGGCAGAGATGAGGCGCTATGTACCGGTGTGGGAGCAGGGGAAATATAGTTCTCCCTGCCAGGCATCCTGTCCAACCGGCATTCCGGTCCAGGAGCGCTGGGCCATGGTCCGGGCGGACAATATTGACGAAGCCATCAGCATGGGCCTTACCTACACCCCCTTTCCGGCCACGGTGTGCGGATATTTATGTCCCAGTCCCTGTATGGCGTCCTGCACCCGGAATCAGGCCACCATGACCCCTATTGATGTAAGGCTTTTGGGCCGTGCCGGCAAGGATGTTCCTCCGCCCAAACCCGCCAAAAAGAGTAACAAAAAGATTGCCGTCATCGGGGCCGGCCCCGGCGGTATTTCTGCGGCCTGGCATCTGACCTTAAAAGGGCATACCGTCACCCTCTTTGAAACCGGAAAAACCATAGGCGGCAAGATCTCCTCGGCCATCCCCGACTCCAGAATCCCAGGAGAGACCCTGGACACGGAGCTCAATCGAGTGAAATCTTTGATCCCGGATATCCGCCTGGAACAGGAGATTGACCAGGCCGAATTTTCTAAAATAAAATATGACTATGATTTCACCATTGTAGCAGCCGGGGCTAAAAAGCCCAGAACCCTTCCTATACAGGGTATTGAACGGACAATTGCTGCCAATGGTTTTCTGGAATCGGCCAAACTAAAAGGCAAAAAGGTTGGCAAAAAAATAGTCATCATCGGGGCGGGAAATGTGGGATGCGATGTGGCAACCGAGGCCCACCGCCTGGGGGCCAGGGAGATCACGCTCATCGATGTTCAGAAGCCGGCGGCATTTGGCAAGGAACGAGATGATGCCCAGGCCTGCGGCGCCAGTTTCAGGTGGCCTTTGTTCACCAAGGAGATCACCCCCAAGGGTGTTTTACTCCAGGACGGAGAACTTCTGGCAGCCGATACCGTGGTGGTTTCCATCGGGGATGTTCCTGACCTATCTTTTATCGGGGATGAACTGGCCATTGAAAACGGGTTTGTAACCGTTGATAAATTTGGCTGCACCTCTGATCCCCGGGTGTTTGCCACAGGGGACGTGGTGGGACCGGGACTTATCACCGATGCCATCGGCGGGGGAAAAAGAGCCGCCCAGAGCATTGACCAGATCATTGCCGGCAAACGCCCTGAGCTGGGAGAACAGCTTCCCATGATAGACAAAAATAGGATAAGCCTTGAATATTATGACCCTCGACATAAGGCAGATGAGCTGAGCAGTTGCGGGGCGGACTGTGCCTCCTGCGGAAACTGCAGGGACTGCGGTATCTGTGTCGCCATCTGCCCGGAAGCTGCCATTGAGCGCAAAGCGTTGGGTGAATCCGGGTTTGAATATGTTGTGGATCCAGATAAATGCATTGGATGCGGATTTTGCAAAGGCGCATGCCCCTGCGGCATCTGGGATCTGGTTCCCAACACACCGCTCTAGGAGAACCGGGCACTTAGGAAAGCTAGAACCTAAAGGGAATATTTCTTTTATATTGACTGTTAACCATCATTTCTGATTAGGTGGCATGTATTATGGAAGGAAAGAACGACCAGACATATGACGGATATATAAAGGCGCTGACCGACATCAGCCGTGCCATCACATCCGATCTTTATATTGAGGATCTGTTGAAGCTCATTGTGATGGTCACGGCCAAGGTCACCGGGGTGGAAATATGTTCCCTGTGGATTGTCAATGAAGAGGAAACCCCCCCGAAAATCCGCCTCAAGGCCACCCAGTCCATTTCTCCTGCTTATATTAAGGATAGATCCCTGGATCTTAATGAAGGGGTGGTGGGGTATGTGGTCACCCATAAAAAGCCCTTGATCCTCAAGGATGTGCTGAACAGCAAGCGATTCAAGGAAAAGGAGATGGCCAAAAAGCTGGGCCTTGTCTCCATGGTAGGCATCCCGCTTAAAACCAAGGAAGACCTTGTCATCGGGGTGTTGAACTGTTTTACTGCAACCTCCCATGATTTTTCAGAAACAGAAGTCAATCTGCTACGGGCTGTGGCCAACCAGTCAGCTGTTGCCATCGTCAATACAGAGCTCATGGTAAAAACCCGTGTCATCCAGGAAGAACTGGAGGCACGCAAAAAGGTAGAACAGGCCAAGGAAATTCTTATGGTCAACCGGCAGATGACAGGAGAGGCGGCCCATCGCTGGATGCAAAAACGGAGCATGGATTCCAGAAAAACCCTTCGGGAAGTGGCAGAAGCCATTCTCCTTTCCTACGAAATTTTCAATAAACAATAAATACCGGTGATTCCAGTCCAGGACATAATACGCTTCCCGGATCTGGTACAGCTGTACCGGTGGAAGTGAACCTCCCTCCCGCATGGTCCGTTTGATATCCATGAAGCGCTTGCCCGAAACATGTTTTTTGGGCCTGAACCGGTAGTCAAAATCAGAATATTTCCCCCCACTGCCGTTGATGTTTTCCATGGCAATGGTCTGAACGCCATGGTGTTTCAAAAATTCAATCTTTTCCCCCACATGAGGGTTTTGGAAAACATCATGGAAGGGCCTGTTACCGTGCTGAAAAACAGCCGGAAAAATGCTGAGATAACCGCCCGGGACATGCTGGCAAAAGTGGATCTTTCCGACAAATGGGATGTATACCCGGCCCCCTTATCCGGCGGTCAGAAACAACGGGTTGCCATTGCAAGAGGCCCTGCCATGAAACCCAAAATCATGCTGTTTGACGAACCCACATCCGCTCTTGACCCGGAACTTGTGGGAGAAGTATTCAATACTATCCGCTCCCTGGCGGAACACGGAATGACAATGATCATTGTCACCCACCAGATGGGTTTTGCAAGAGAGGTCGCCGACCGGGTCATCTTCATGGAAAACGGAGCCCTGGTGGCCTAGCCCCCGCCCCTTTTAGGCCGGCGGTTATTTTTTTGTATTATTAAAAACGCACGCCTGACTCAAGAATGAGATAAAAAAGCGGCAGGAGATATAATACCATTCTCATGATTTTTGACTCCTTCCACCTGGCCATTAAAATCACGGCACAGAGCCCGAAAAAAACCGAAGCCCCGCGAAGGCCCATGGAAAGATAGCTCCATTTGAGAATGGTCCCCTCAAGCCCCAGAAATACAATGGCGGATGAGGCTGCCAGGACTGCCAGTGCGCAGATCCTGATCAGGCTCAAAGAATCCATTCTGTCGGAAAGGTGTTTTACTTTTTTAATGCCGTCCATGTAGATATTGGTTGTAACACCCAGCACAAGGCCCGCACCCGTGCCCAGAACCACCAGCAGCAACCCCGCGGAAAATAAGGCGGCCAGGCCCGGCGGGAAAACAAGTTTAAAGAAAAACGGCAGGGCCTGGGCACTGTTCCCGGCAAGCTCAGGATGATACGCCCGAAGGTAAAGACCGATAATGATGCCCAGGATGCCGATGGGCGGTATGACCAGGGCACTTAAAAAGGCGCCGTTACGGGCCTGCTGAATTGTTTTTGCCGCAAAAATGGCTTGGAGATAAATCTGGGTGGATAAAACCCCCATGATCATCGACCCAAGATCCACCAGGGTGGGCTTTATGCCGCCGGAAAAAAGACTTAAAAACTGCTCGTCTTTGGGCAGTCTTGCTATGATTTCATTAAACCCGCTGCCGTTTCGAACCGCCAGAAAGGCTGAAACCATCATTATACCGTAGAGCATGAAAAACTTTATCTTGCCCACGGCTCCGGCCCCGGCAATGCCGCCGGATACCACAAACACCCCCATAAGCCCCGTGGTGATCACTACGGATACGCCCATGGACAAATCAAACACAGACCGGAGAATGGCCATGGCAGCAAGATACTGGGCAATGATATGGATAAACATGCCCAGGGAATTAAAAAAACTGCTATAGTATTGAAACCGCTCTCCAAAATAATGCCCCAGAAACTGGGAAACCGTGACAACCCCTTCCCGGCGCAGGGCCACAGCAAAAAAGCACCCCAGGACAAAACAGGAGATCCCGCTTCCCAGGGTAAAAATCCAGGCAGCCACGCCATGATCATAAGCGGTCTGGACGGTCCCAATGGTTGAGACCCCGCCCACCAGCGTGCCAATGATCACCCAGGAGACCTGGATTGTGGTAAGAGAACGACCGGCAACGGAAAAATCTTTTTCCGTTTTAATTGTTTTGGATTTTCCGATCACAAAATATGAGATAAGCACAAAAGAAACGATAAATACTGTGCCATAAAGATAGTTGTCCACGCTGCCCCTTTAATTATTTTCAAAGGGTCAGGTCTACACCCCTGACAGATTTTGTCAAGGGGTTTTCCCTCTGTCCGGTCGTTGACAGGGTTACCATGGATTAGGCCGTATCAGCCATTTTAACCGGTTTTGGACCGGCAGATCGTATTTTGGATTCTCTTGCGGCGTTCCTTTTATCTTCTCAGGAGGCAAGGCCTTCCCCTTACAGGGATTAAACAACGCCTGGCCTCGGGGCCGGTATGGTTACTATCGACTAAGACAGGAGTAGTTCAGTTATGGGAGAGATAAGATGGCAAATGTGATAAAACCGCCGGCACCGGCGGCATTTGGCAAGGAAAAAGAGGATGCCCAACGTTGCGGCGCACAATTTCGGTGGCCCCTGTTCACCAAGGAGATCACTCCCAAGGGGGTGCGGTTTTTTGGATGGAGAACTTCTGGCAGCCGATACCGTGGTGGTTTCCATCGGGGTGTTGAACTGTTTCACCGCAGTCTCCCATGATTTTTCAGAAACAGAAGTCAATCTGCTACGGGCTGTGGCCAACCAGTCAGCTGTTGCCATCGTCAATACGGAGCTCATGGTAAAAACCCGTGTCATCCAGGAAGAACTGGCGGCACGCAAAAAGGTAGAACAAGCCAAGGAAATTCTTATGATCAACCGGCAGATGACAGGAGAGGTGGCCCATCGCTGGATGCAAAAACGGAGCATGGATTCCAGAAAAACCTTACGGGAAGTGGCAGAAGCCATTCTCCTTTCCTACGAAATTTTCAATAAACAATAAATAGATTCGAATCCTTTGGGCCGGACTAACAAATAAATCCCTCCTTGACCCTGGACAGCCCCGGAATAATGGTCTGGGTCCGGATGATTCCCTCAATTTTGCGGACTCGCTGGTCCACAAATTCAGCAATAACTTCCGCATCCGAGGCCAAAAAATCCCGCTCCAATACGATCTTGGCCAATATATCAATACTGCCATGGACCGAGTGGACCTCTTGCATTTCATCCAGAGCAAACAATTTATCAAGGACCACAAGCCCTGTTGATGTATCGATGTCGATGAGAACAAAGGCGGTAATGGTGCGCTTCATTTCAGGATAATCCGGGGTGCTTTTTTCCAGCATGCTTTTTCGAAAGCCCTCCATGCTCTTGGGAATGAGCCGGTCAATGCCGATGCCGTACTTGCGAGGGGAAGCCCTGTGCCAATGATGATAGGTAATATAGGTGTACAGGTCAGCCGCTGTCCGGCCCGGAAAATACTTGACCAGACCGCCATTGCCGATAATGGCCACCATGGGGATATAAATGGTATTGTACCAGTCTTTTGCCGCTTTTAAAAAATCACAATCTCGACCCGACTGACCGGCCAGATAAAGTTGATGTTTTTTAATCTGATTGTCCAGAAAATTATACTTGCCCACCTCAGTCAGATCAATTTTTTCTGTCAGGCCTGTTCGCGAATAGAATTTTTTACGTTCAATATACAGCAGGTTGTCCAGGGTGTTTTTACCCGATAACAGTTCTATCACCTTGGCCTTGATCTCTGTCCATCCCAGTTCTTTTGCCGCTGCCACCCGGTGATTCCCGTCCAGGACATAATACGCATTCCGGATCTGGTACAGCTGTACCGGTGGAAGTGAACCGCCCTCTCGCATGGTCCGTTTGATATCCATGAACCGTTTGCCCGAAACATGTTTTTTGGGCCTGAACCGGGAGTCAAAATCAGAATATTTCCCCACACTGCCGTTGATGTTTTCCAGGGCAATGGTCTGAACGCCATGGTCAACAAACTCCACATCTTCTTCCTTTGCCTGCTGTTCGTTAAAAGAACTGATATGGTTGTTGTCTTCCTTTGACGTATCAGAACCAAAAAGCGTTTTTAGAAAATTTTTCATCATTAGACCTCAAGTATGGTGTATCCACAGGTATTGATCACCTGGGTGGTATGAACCTTTGTTATTCTGTCCGCGGGTGTTTCAAACTCCTGGTGAATATGGCCGTGGACAAAATAATCGGGTGACTGTTTTTTTATGAGGGAATTGAAACTTTCAAACCCCATGTGGCAGCGGTCTTCCCGGTCATGAATATGCCGGGGGGGAGCATGGGTGACCACCATATGGATCGGGCCTTTCCGCCAGATGGAAAACCACATCCAGAATATCATTTTTTTCATTATGGCATCGGGGTACTGGTTGGGTCCGCCATTATACCAAATTGAGCCTTCAAGTCCTAAAATATTCAGGGAACCAAAGGAAACTACCCGTTCATGTATGTTTTCACATCCAATGGGATTTTCCCAGGTATACCGGATATCATGATTTCCCTTCACATAGTACAGGGGTGCATCCAGACGATCCCGTAGAAAAGACAGATATTCAGGGGCAAGGTCTCCACAGGAAATAATCAGGTCCACGGACTCAAGGGTCTTCTCCTCCAACTTCCGGGTTAATTCCTTATCAATAACATCAGACACCGTCAAAATTTTTAATTGATGTTGCTTCTTTTTTTTTATATTCATGATCCAGATCACTATTCGGTGTTGTAACAATACGATTTTGTTTCAATATAATTTCCCCTGGTCATGTCTTTTTTTAAATTTCTGGAGAAATTATTTTCCAGAGCCATGATATGCCATTTACCCCCTTATCGTCAACCCGCCTTTCCTCTGACAGACAGATGGGAATCTGATGTTGGCGAACTCGAGCCTTCCCTCAAAAAAAAATGATTTGAGCGGGATTCTTTACAAATAGTGCTTGCCATTTAAAATGGGTATGCTAAGTATTAAACTCACTATAGAAGGGTTTATCATTGTTTAACATGGCTTTTTGCAGGTCCCCGGGATTCATCCCAAGGCGGTTGTAAACAGTCAAACATTAATCTTTTTAGGAGAAGACGATGAAAAAAGTACTTATTTCTTTATTTGCAGCGGCATTTCTTTTGGTATCAGCACCTGTGTTCGCAGATGATATCGGACTTGCCAAAACTTCCACCATTGAAGCAATTGTAAAATCCGGCACCCTTCGCGTCGGAATGGAATCAGGATACCTTCCCTTTGAGATGACCAACACCAAGGGAAAATACATTGGATTTGACGTGGATATGGGAAAAGCCCTTGCAAAGGCTATGAAAGTAAAATACGAACCTGTCAATACTGCCTGGGACGGGATTATCCCCGGTTTGATCACGGATAAGTATGATATCATCATCTCGGGTATGACTTGTACCCAGGAAAGAAACCTGGCCATCAATTTCACCGATCCCTACATTGTTATCGGACAGGCAATCCTTCTCAACAAAAAACATGAAGGCAAAGTGTTGTCTTACAAAGACCTCAATGACCCCAAATTTACCATCACATCAAAACTGGGAACCACCGGAGAACAAGCGGTTAAGAGAATGATCCCCAAAGCCACCTATAAATCATTTGAAGTTGAAACAGAAGCCTGTATGGAAGTTATCCAGGGCAATGCAGATGCCACGGTTTACGACCTTCCCTTGATTGAGATCATGCAGGCACAGCATGGTGCCGGTAAAACAATTGCCTTGAACGAGCCCTTCACCTTTGAACCCCTTGCAATGGCGGTTAGAAAAGGAGATCCTGATTTCCTGAACTTCCTGAATAATTTTTTACGCCAGTACAAAAATGATGGAAGATATGACAAAGCCTATGAAAAATGGATCAAATCCGACAAATGGCAAAAAGATCTTCAAAACTAGATTGATTGTGTCAATTTAATCGGGGCCGACAGGAATGTTTTCTGTCGGCCCGTTTTTTAAGGCAGGACAAGGAATGGAACAAAACATGTCCAATATAAAGCGGCTCAGCAACCCCACGGCCTATGCATTCTCTGTTGTCGGCTTCATCGCATTGATGCTTTTGGTATTCGGGTCTGTATATTATGCAACCGTGGCAGTGGAATACCAATGGCGCTGGTTTAAAATCCCCAAATATTTCATGTACCAGGAGGCCATCACCCTTTATGTGGAAGCGGATGGAGAAATAGAGTCCATCGTACCTAACAAGGACAAGTTTGATATTGTCATCACAGACGAGGATGGGCAAAAGACATTTACCGTTCCGGCCGGCTCCTTTGACTGGGACGAAGGGGACTCAATTTCTCCGGGTGATATCATTGCCCAGTACACGGGGGATTGGAAACCGGGGCTCATGGCGAAGGGCCTTTGGGTCACCTTGAAGATCAGTTTTATCTCCACAATTTTTGGCATTCTTCTGGGAATCATCGGGGGGGTTGCCAGGGTGTCGAACACCCCGTTCTTGAAGTGGTCTGCCATCACCTATGTTGAGATCATCCGGGGGTCACCCCTGCTGGTCCAGATCATGATTTTTTATTTTGTTCTGGGAACCACCATGAACAAAATATTGATGATGAACGGGATACCAAAGCTCCCGTCGGAATGGTACGGTATTATGGCCTTGTCCATTTTCACCGGCGCCTATGTGGTTGAAATTGTCAGGGCGGGGATTGAAGCCATTCATCCCGGACAGGTGGAAGCTGCCAGGTCTGCCGGCATGGGCTATTTTCAATGTATGTTTTACATTATTCTTCCCCAGGCATTAAAGACGATTTTACCCCCCCTGGCCGGTCAATTTATCAATTTAATTAAAGATTCATCCTTGTTGGGTATGATTTCCATCCGGGAATTGACAAAAGCAACCCGTGAAGGGATTACCACAAGCCTTCAGACCTTTGAATTGTGGATTTTATGTGCAATTCTCTACCTGCTCATGACCTTTACGCTTTCCATGTTTGTTCAGTATCTGGAAAGGAGGACAGCCCAAAAATGATTGAAATCAACAATATTTCGAAGACCTTTTATGTTCCCCACGAGGTCCGTGCCCTGGTGAATGTTTCAAACAAGATAGAAGCAGGGGAAGTGGTAGTGGTCATTGGGCCTTCGGGTTCCGGGAAGAGCACATTCCTGCGATGCCTGAACCGTTTGGAAACAGCAGACCACGGCCAAATTCTGGTGGACGGGGTTGATATCTTTGATCCTAAAACCAATATTAATCGAGTAAGAGCGGAAATGGGAATGGTCTTCCAGTCTTTTAATCTTTTTCCACACCAGACGATTTTGGGCAATGTCTGCCTGGCCCAGCAGCTGGTCCGGAAACGGGGCAAGCGAGAACGGGAAGAAAAGGCCATGATGCTCCTTAAAAAGGTGGGGATTGCTGAAAAAGCCCATGCCCATCCCTCCAATCTTTCCGGTGGCCAGCAGCAGCGGGTGGCCATTGCACGGGCCCTTGCCATGGATCCCAAGATCATGCTCTTTGACGAACCCACCTCCGCTCTGGATCCGGAAATGATCGGCGAGGTTCTGGATGTCATGAAAACCCTGGCAAAGGAAGGAATGACCATGGTCTGTGTGACCCATGAAATGGGATTTGCCCGGGAGGTGGCCGATCGGGTGATTTTCATGGACGAGGGTATGGTCGTTGAAGAGGGCACACCTGAACATTTTTTTACCGCCCCCAGCCACGCCCGAACCAAGCTGTTCTTAAAACAGATACTTTAAAGCAGCTTATTTTTTTAATGAATACAACAGGCCCTGGCTGGAACTATTTCCGAGCAGGGCTTTTTTCTTTAAGGAGTACTGCAAATGACAACAACCTATACCATCCATCCCATTGTCATGGGAACCAAGGTGTTTGATAAAAGCTATATGACCTATCAATACGGCCAGGGAGAGTCTTACACCATCCCTATTTTTACCTGGCTGATCAAGGGGGGGGACCAGACAATTCTGGTGGATACCGGCGAAATGAGCCCCATCCAGTCCCAGGACAGGGAAAAAGCCATCGGAGGGAAAATTTATACCTTTGAACAGGGCCTGGAAGCCCACGGGCTTGTGCCTTCAGACATTGATATTGTCATCCATACCCATCTTCACATGGACCATTGTGAAAATGACTATAAATGTGAAAATGCCTTGTTTTATATCCATGAGCAGGAACTTGAATCTATCCACAATCCCCATCCCCTGGATTACCGGTATTTATCAGACTATATCGACGATATTGAGGAGAACGGGCAGATCAGGGTCATCACAAAAGATAGGGAGATAGTGGACGGTATCCGGGTGATGAATACCCCGGTCCATACAAAAGGCGGCCTCACTGTCTTTATCAACACCCAAAAAGGTCTTGCCGCCATCACAGGCTTTTGTGTCATCGACGAAAATTATAATCCTCCCCCTGAAATCCGGGGGATGGAAATGAACCTGATCCCGCCGGGTACCGTTGTGGATGCCTATTCAGCCTACGATATAATGGAAAGAGTCCAACGAGAGGCCGATATCCTCATCCCCCTCCACGAACCCCGATTTGCTGCCATAAATAGTATCGGATAATTTTTCAAACCCTTCCTGATCCTTTTCCCAAAAGGACTGGAAGGGTTTTTCCCCAGCCATACAGATCCTCGTTTTTACCTGTTAAAACAGGGTATGGATTTTTTTAATTTTTTTTCTTTGTGCCACAATGTGGCATGTGATATACTGGTATCAATTTTACCTTCTTGGTGGACGGAGGTGGATGGGATTAACAAGCAAAGAACAAAAATTACCTATACTTTCTGGATGAATTCGCTGAAGACTGGATTACGAAAATTGGATCAATTGCTTCGCCCTGCTATTCCAAACCAAGGTTGTAATAAAGCAAAGGCATTTTTTTAGTTTAAATTTTGTCCATGATTTGGGGCAAATAATGCTTTCAATCAACTTCAAAGGAGATAACTTATGCCCAGTGATAAATCCATTAAACCCATTAAAATTCAAAAGCAGATCCCTTCCTCGGAAAGGACCCTGTGCGAAGCAACTGCTCAGATGCTGGACAAGGCACGCCGGGACGGGGTGTCACTTGCCCTTGACCGGGGGACTGAGATGAAACCCTGTCCCATCGGAGTGGAGTCTGCCTGTTGCAAACACTGCTACATGGGCCCCTGTCGCCTGAACCCGAGAGACCCCTATAAAAAAGTCGGGGTCTGCGGCGCTACCATTGATACCATACAGGCCCGTAACTTTGCCCGGAATGTGGCCACGGGCACTGCTTCCCATAGCGACCACGGCATGCATATTTTAAAATTGTTTAAGGACATCATCGACGGTCATGTCAAGGATTTTACCATCAAGGACACCATCAAGCTTGAACGGGTGGCAAAATCCGTGGGGATAGACGTTGAGGGCAAAGAAGTCTATGCAGTGGCCAAGGAACTCTATGTTGAATTGGAAAAAACTTTTTCCAATGTGGAGGGAGAAATGCCCTTTACCCGACGGGCCCCAAAGGCAACCCTGGAACAATGGCGAAAGGGCGGTATCGTGCCCAGGGGTGCCATGCGGGAGGTCATGGAACTGATGAGCCGGACCCATATCGGATGCGACCAGGATTATAAAAATCTCACCAAGCAGATCAGTCGGACCGCTCTTGCAGATGGGTGGGGCGGTTCCATGGTGGCAACGGAATTGTCCGACATCATGTTTGGCACGCCCTCTCCCACCGCGGCAGATGTCAACATGGGGGTTCTCAAGGAAGACCATGTCAACATTATTGTCCATGGCCACGAACCGGCCATGTTTGAAGGGATACTGGCAGCGGTGTCAGACCCGTTTTACATTGAAGAGGCCAAGACCAAAGGCGCTGCGGGAATCAATCTGGTGGGCATGTGCTGTTCAGGGGCGGAGATGATGTCCCGCCACGGGATTCCCCATGCCGGTAATTTCAGCTCCACCGAAGCGGTCATTGTAACCGGGGCTGTGGATGCCATGGTTGTGGATATTCAGTGCATCAAACAGGGACTGGCCTCTGTGGCCAAATGCTACGATACCCATTTGATCACCACCAATCCCAGGTGCCACATTGAAGGGGCCACCCATATTGAGTTTGAAGAACGGGATCCAAAGACCTGCACCGACCAGATTCTGACCAAGGCCATTACCCGATTCGGTTCCAGAAGCATGCCCGTTGAAATTCCCAAACAGATCCAAAAAGGGGTCCACGGATTTTCCCATGAATACATCGAATACATGTTGGGCGGTACCTTCAGGGGGTCCTATTCTCCCCTGAACGAAAACATTATCAACGGCAGAATCCGGGGAGTTGCAGGGGTTGTGGGCTGTACCAACCCCAAGGTCAAACAGGACTCCTTCCATGTGGCCCTGGTCCGGGAGCTGATCCGAAATGATGTGCTGGTTCTCCAGACCGGGTGCTCCCAGATAGCGCTTGCCAAGGCAGGGTTTTTAACTCCGGAAGCGGCTGTTCTGGCAGGTCCGGGTCTTGCTGAGGTCTGCGAAACAGTGGGCATGCCCCCGGTCCTGGGACTGGGCTCCTGTGTGGACAACACCCGGATTCTCATTGCGGCCTCGGCCATGGTGGAAGCCGGCGGCCTTGGCAAGAGCATTGCCGACCTTCCCGTTGCCGGTTGTGCTCCGGAATGGATGAGTGAAAAAGCGTTGGCCATTGGTCAGTACTTTGTGTCTTCCGGCGTATACACGGTCTTTGGCATTGGGTTCCCCTCCATTAAGGGAACAAAATTCCATGACCTTTTGTTTAATGGGCTCGAAGAACAGGGGTATGGAAAATGGGGAACCGCAGCCGATCCCATTGAACTCGCCCGCATGATGATTGCCCATATTGACAAAAAACGAAAAGAACTGGGCATTGATAAAACAAGGGAAAGAACCCTTTTTGACATGTCCAACAGGCGGGAGATTGCCTGATCAATTCCTAACCCAGCCAGGCCTCTGCCTGGCTGGGTTTCCTACCCCCCCCCCATTATCCCGGCGTATCCTAAGGGAGTGAAACAAAAAAATTGACAACAAATAGGAGAATAATATATTAATGATCAGACAAACAATAAAACACTGGAGATACAATGGGTCGAAAAAGCATATCACATATCCGCAAACCTGAAATCTTGAGGCACACTTACAAGGTGGTGGAAGAAGAAGGATTCATGGGCATGACCATTGGCAAAGTTGCCACCCGAATGGGGGTAAATTCAGGGCTTTTGATCCACTATTTTAAAAGCAAGGAAGGGCTGATAATGGAAATGGTGGATTATCTCTATGACTCTTCCATGACCGTCTACCTTGAAGAACTAAAAAAATACACCACCCCCAAAGAAAGGCTTGAAGGCCTTCTGGATATGGTCTTTGATACCAGTGGCACCATGCCCCAGCGGGATGCGGTTTTCTGGTCCTGTTACGCCATGGGTTTCAGAAACGAGCAGATCAAGGTCAAAATAAAAGGCTTGATGAAAAGGTTCATTGATTTTGGCATTGCTGAAATGGCGGCCTGGGAAGAAAAGGGTCTTGTCAAAATAGCCCATAAAGAAAGGGCCGCTGAAACCATTTTGGCACTTTCCGAAGGCTTTGGTATTCTAAGGAACTCAGTCGATGACATGGCCACCCTAAAAGAAATTTCTCTTTTCATGAAAAAAACTGCGTTAACGGCATTGGAAATTCAAAACACCCCCCAATAAACCACCAATACTTTTCCAGGACCCTGATTTTTATAAAAGAAGCGCCACTGACAGGGAAACAACAGAAAAGAGTGTGGAGAGCATAATAGCGGATGATGCAAGCTCGGTGTCGGAATTTAATTGGGCGGACAGAATATAGATGGCCGTGGAAGTCGGGAGACAAAAAAAGATCATTCCCGTTTTAAAGGGAATGCCGGTCACACAAAAAATCTTTAGCAGTATAAATCCCACCACAGGCAGCACCAGCAATTTAAAACAAGCGGCAACAAGAGATGCCCTTGTGTGGAAGGCAATCCCCTTAAAACTCAAGGTGCCGCCAATGGAAATCAATGCCAGGGGCAGGGTGATGGATGTCATCAGGCCAAAGGTATTGTTCATTGCCCTGGGGAAGACAAAACCAGATTTTGAAACCAAAATTCCTGCCACACATCCCAGGATCAATGGGTTGGAAAGAAGGGCTCTGGCAAAAAAAATGAGTTTCTGCTTGGTGTTAAGGTTCTGGTCTGAATGCCAGATTAAAACACAAACCGCCAAAACATTGATCAAGGGAATGACAAACCCCACCAAAATGCCAAAATGCCTGACCCCTTCCTCCCCTAAGGTATTCATGACAATGGCCATCCCGATATAGGTATTAAACCGATAACAGGCCTGGGAGAAAGAGCCGGCCTGGAACCCGGGCATTTGACTTTTATGAATAAAAGCCAGGCTTAGACTAAACACCAAAACAACTGCTAAAATGCCTGCCAGACAGAGCCCAAGACTGAACCCCGTACTGCCGCTTGAATTACCTATTTTCCAGAACAGCATGGCAGGAAAAAATATATAATAGACCAGCTTATCGGCTGTTTTTAAAAAGGATTCATTGGTGATCTGGGTAAGTCTCAACCCACAGCCCAGCAAAAGAAGGACAAACAACGGGAGTATGGTATCCAGGATAATCATGGTCTGTTCTTCCTAAGTTAATCCTAGGGTTAATCCCAAGGTTAATATTGACAAGCCCTGTCTACAATTTACCCAGGGATTCAAAGAATTCGACTATACACAGGGTTGTTGGTTTATTTCAATACCCAAAAGTATTTTTATGGAAAGGAATATTTTACTTGACCCTTATCTGATATCTGATGTATCAGATAAGACAATGGGATTCCGTTTATTGACGGGGGCCCTCTGATAGCATATATTAGAAAGGTTATTAACAGAACATGGAAACCAAGGGGCCCCATAAAAAATGAAGACCCAGCTAAATGTCATATCATTGCGAGAGCAGGTATATGAATACCTGAGAAATGAAATGACCACCGGCAGCATGACGGGAGGTTCCACCATTAATCTCAATAAGATTGCAGAACAACTGGGTATCAGCAAAACCCCCCTGAGGGATGCATTGATTCACCTTGAGATAGAAGGATTTGTCACCATCCTTCCCAGAAGGGGCGTGATGGTCAATGCCCTTGAGTTAACTGATGTAAAAAATGCCTATGAGGCAATTGGCATCATTGAGGCCTCTATTATCCTGGATTGTTTTGATCGAATAACCCCCTCCCATATATCCCGGTTGGAGGAACTCAATGAACGGATGATCAAAGATGTTAATAATAATGATTTTTCACAGTTGTTTCAAACAAACCTGGCCTTTCACACTGTTTTTAATACGCTTTCTAACAATCCGCTTTTCAATAAATTCATGCTCCCCATTAAACATAGGTTGTACGATTTTCAGGGCCAGAGTTATATCCGTGACTGGGAACTGAAAAATTGTGAAGAGCATTTACGCTTTATTAATTTTTTAAAACAGGGAAATCCCCAGCAAGCCGCTGTGATCTTAAAGGATTTTCACTGGTCTTATTCTGTCCATGAAGCCTTTATCAAACAATTTTATGCCATGACAGAACAAAATTGAGTATTTTATCGCACCCATTTATTTATTATTTTTAAAAAGGAAATCCCATGAATGTACTGGTAATAAACACGGGCAGTTCTTCATTAAAATATCAGCTATTTGATATGGACACCCAAAGTGTCCTGGCCGGTGGCCTTGTGGAAAGGATTGGAGAAACACAAGGAATCCTGACCCATAAAGACTTCTCCCAGGGCAAAGAACAGAAAACAAAAAAGACACAGCCTATCCCAAACCACCAGGAAGCCATGATGCTTGTGGCGGATCTTCTCACCCAGAAAATTGATGCCGTCGGACATCGCGTGGTCCAGGGGGGAGAGGCCTTCAAGGCAGCCACCCGGATCAATGAGACGGTTAAAAAGGCCATCCAGGCCAACATTCCCCTGGCCCCCCTGCACACCCCTAACTTTGTCGGGATTCAGCTGGCGGAAGCGCTTTTTCCCGGTAAACCCCAGGTGGCCGTATTTGACACCAATTTTCACCAGACTATTCCTCCAAAAGCCTTTCTTTACGCCCTTCCCTATGAATACTATACAAATTATAAAATCCGCAAATACGGCTTCCACGGAACCTCCCACAAATATATCGCCAACAAAACCGCGGAGCTTATGGGCAAAAACCCCAGGGAGGTGAACCTGATCACGTTGCACTTGGGCAATGGCTGTTCCATTTGTGCCATTAAACAAGGGAAATGTCAGGATACCTCCATGGGCATGACCCCCCTTGCCGGGGTGATGATGGGAACCAGGTCCGGTGACCTGGACCCGGCTATTTTTGGATATCTGATGAACAACACCGGCATGACCCAGATGGAAATAGACGAAGTTCTGAACAAACGAAGCGGGCTATTGGGCATATGCGGCCTCAATGATTTACGGGATATCCATGCCAAGGCGTCCCAGGGTGACAAGTTGGCCAGCCTGGCGGTTGAAATGTTTGCCTACCAGATCAAAAAATATATTGGGGCCTATGCAGCTGTACTCGGCCATGTGGATGGATTGGTTTTTACCGCCGGTGTTGGGGAAAATGACAGCATCGTCCGGGCAAAAGCCCTGGCAGGCCTTTCGGTTTTAGGCATTGAAATTGACCCGGATAAAAATGATGTCAGGTCCCCGGATCCCCGAAGGATTCACGGGACCAACAGCCGGATCCAGGTATGGGTGGTGCCCACCAATGAGGAACTCCAGATTGCAACGGAAACCTGCCAGGTGTTGGAAGACTCAACTGGTCATTAACAACAAAAAACCTGATTTTCGGTTTGACTCAAAAACCGGCTGCCCCTGTCGGTGATAAGAATCACACTTTCAATCCCCGCTGCAAAACGGTCCTTGAAGATGAACTTGGGTTCCACAGCGAAAACCATTCCCGGTTTAAGCTGTGTGGACCTGCCCTTTGCCAGGATTGGATTCTCCACCAATTCCAGACCAATTCCATGGCCCACAAACCGGGATTTCAAATGAGGCAGCCCCAGATATTCATTTGCATACCCCATTTTTGCCGCCGCCTTTACAGCGGAATTAAAAATTTCCCCCATCACGGCACCGGGTTTCATGGCTTCCTGGATAAAATTAAGTAATTCCAAGGCGGCTAAACTTGCAGCCATGGCAGCGGGTTCCATCTTTCCGATAACAAACATCCTGGATTCATCCATATGGTACCCCTTGACCATGGTGCCCAAATCAATGAGAATGGGCTCATTTTCCCGGATTAGCTTGGGCCCTGCCCCAAAGGGATAGGCCGTGCAGGTGCCGGTACCGCAGACCGGTGAATCCAGCGCACCCGCCAGGCCTCCGGTTTCTCCGCTCATCAGATGAAAAGAAAAGCCTTCTGACCGATAATGGCGCATCTGGAGTTTGCCCGAATGACCCTGGCACCGGGCAAAGGCTTCTATTCTCCCGCAAAATTCCATTTCCGAAACCCCGGGGGTCAGATTTTTTGTCATAAAATCAAAGGTTTTTTTGGAAACCCCTGCAGCCGATTCCATCTGTTGGATTTCATAGGTCGATTTGATCTGGCGGCAGGCTTCAATCAAAGGGGTGCCATCCAGAATCTCCGTTTTGTTGAAAAGGCCCTGGTAGAATTGATAATCCCTGATCGGTACCACATCAAAGGCCAGTCCCATGGTGGATGGAAGCCTTTGATGGGCAAAAACTATCCCATCGGGGATCTGCGTGACAGACAAGATGGGAAGGACGTCCTTTATGGCTGTCTCAAGAATAGCCCTGGGCAGATAGCGTTTGACAAAGAGCAGGGGAGCCTTGTCCAGGCAAACATATAGATAGCAGTCCTGGGCCGTACCGGAAAAATAATAAATATCTGGCCTATGGGTCACAAAAAGAGCCTGGACACCCGCCGCTTCCATATGGATTTTCAAGGTGTTGATCCGGGAAAGGATTTCAGGCACCGGGGTGATGTCCAAGGTTAGGTCAGGATTCATGGGAAAAAAATACACGAATTGTCCCTATTTTACAACGGTTTTACAACAAAAACCATACAACAATGATATATCTTTTGCCAAGCCCCTTCACACCAAAGGTATGAAAACCCGTGAAGAAAAAATTGACTTACCCCGGTCAAACTTTGTAAAAGATGAGTTTAATCATGCAAGAGAAAGGAGTTGTTCATGGCCCTGCCCTGGAAAGTTATTGATCGATTCATTACCCAAACGGAAGGCACCCTGGAACTTCGCCAGCGGGGTAAACGAGACTTTATCATCACCCTTGGCACCCAGGTGCTCATGAACTCCATGGCCCAGCGCTCGGAGGTCGCCCTGGGAAATTTTGGGGTCAAGCCTCTGGCAAACCACCTGGCCCCACGGGTTCTTATGGGAGGTATGGGAATGGGTATCACCCTCAGGGCAGTACTGGATTCCCTGGCCAAAACAGCAGAGATCGTGGTCTGGGAACTCAATCCGAAAATCTGCCAATGGTGCCAAGGACCGCTTTCAGATCTAACCAATGGTGCCGTTTTCGACCCCCGGGTTCGTCTTGAAATCGGAGATGTTGTCCACGGCATACACCATGCGTCCCAAAAGGGCGGCAATGAGCGGTTTGATGCCATTATCTTGGACCTCTACCGCGGCCCCCATTCCCGCACGGACAAACGAGAGGACCCCGTATACGGGAGCCGCGCCATAACACGTGCCCACCGTGCCCTAAATCCCGGAGGAACCTTTGCTGTCTGGGGGGAAGACCATGACAAAGGATTCATGACCCGCCTTGCCAAGGCTGGATTTTCCGCTGAGTTTAAGCGGGCCGGCAAAGGCGGTTATTCCCATGCTGTTTTTTTGGCAACAAAGAAGAAAACATAGAACGGCTGAATAATGCCGGGGCGAAATCCTCAGACCTGGGCAAGCATGAATTCCACAACACCTGCAAGAAAGGACCGTTGAAAACCTGCAAACTTTTCTTTTTTTGTCAATGCCAGGCCATTTTTTGTCAGTGCAGCCCCTTGATGCACACGGCCCATGGGCGAAATTTAATCACTTTGATGAAATAGAATCAATCAATCTGTTTGAAATATAAGAAGCATCCGTCCTTTTTTCCATTTTTTTGGGGAGGGCTTTGATAAAAACACTTGATCACTACAATTTTAACCGTTCTGGCATGGAAAATGAATACATAATTAAAAAAGGGGAAATTTGGAATCAAATGATTATACCGAAAAAAAGAACAAAAAATCCGGCGTATCCGGGTGCATATTCTCCAATTTGCCCACAGTATCCCTCGATTTATTCACAATCCTCTGCTATACTTTTTTTATTAAATATAATGACGGTTCAAAAAAAGGATAGGAAGGTGACGAATAAATACGGTTTTACCCTTTTGGAGTTAATGATTGTCATCGCTATTGTGGGCATACTTTCCGCAATCGCCATTCCCAACTGGATCACATGGAGAACCAATGCCCAGTTTAACGGCGCGGTCGACACCCTTGCGGGTGATTTGGCAGTGGCAAAGCAGTCCGCCATCCAGAACAATGCAACCGTCGTCGTCAATTTCACGGCCAACGGGTACACGGTTGTTAATAACAGTGGGGGAACACTAAGGAATAGAACCTTTGAGGGCGGGGTGGCCATCGATCTTGCTGCCTCAACATTATTGGCGGGTAATCTTCTCCAGTTCGATGGGAAGGGAAGATGTCCCACAATAATTGAGAGGAAGGCTGTGATAACCCGGGGCGGCGATCAAAGTTCCGTTTCTGTTAACCGGCTTGGCCACATTACCATTCCTTAAGCCCGATCATAGGAGAGCACATAGATGAAAAAGCCAAAATTTACGATTCCCCTATCAAAAAATACGAAGGGATTCAGCTTAATAGAAGTCATCATGGCAATGGGCATCATGTCTGTCGGCCTTCTGGCGGTGGCCGCAATGCAGATCTCCACTGTCAGGAACAACAAAACCGGCAACACATTTACCCAGGCCACAGCCCTGGCCCGGTCACAGATGGAGGTCATTAAAAACGGGGACATTACCAGCGGCACTGACATCCTGAACGGCGTATTGAACACAGAAATCTTTGACCCCGGCAATCCAATGGATGAAAACGAAGCGCCCGGCGGTATCTACACCCGGTCCTGGACAATAGAGCCCTATTATGATGACACCGATGGTACCATTGGTATCGATCCACTTACAGATACAGTCAGTAGCTTTGCCAGAACGGTCACCGTCACCGTCTCCTTTCCATTTGTGGGCAGAGGGACAAGAACGGTTAGCTTATCTGCGGTCACAACCGGGGGGGGGTTATGATGCCACACCACACACGGCAAAGGGGTACAACCAACCGTTTATCCAACACCGGGTTTACCCTGATCGAACTGCTGATTGCCATCGCAATAAGTTCCATTGTGATGACGGCGGTCGTCTCGGTGTACACCGCCCTTACAAGGTCCTACACCACGGAAACCGTGCGGGCCAGTACACAGCAGGACATTCGCTCGGCCATCACATTGATGGCCCAGGATATACGCCTTGCCAGCCTGGACCCGTTGGGCACCATCGGAAACTGTTTTCCAGTGACCACTGCAAATGCCATCGGGTTCATTGCCGACCTGGACTACGATGGTGCCGTAACACTGGGCAATAATGAGCAAATCGACTATTTTCTCAACGGGACCCAACTCATACAGCGGCTGGACAATGATGTGACCACAGACGCGGTGCTCATGGACAACGTGACGGCCCTGAATTTTACCTATGATGACCCGGCTGATCCCGCCACAATCGTCATCAACATGATTGTTGTGGCGCCGGCAGGCCGCGATGGCACTGTCACAAGAGAATTGACCGAACGGGTGAGGCTTAGAAACCAATGATTGCCAGGCCAAGAGAGGAGACCATGGATATTTTCCTGATCAAAAAAACGGTGAACAACGAAGACGGCATGGTGATGATTTTTGCTCTGATGGTGCTGATGATATTGACCATTTCCGGTGTTGCCGCTATCAACATATCAAACAATGAGACCACCATCGTCAGGAATGAACAGCTTTCCTCCTCAGAATTCTACCAGGCAGAAAGCGGGATCAATGACGCCCGCATTAATTTTGTCGACTGGCTGACCAATGCATTTTTGGTCCTTCCGGAAACCGTGGCATTTGCAACATTTGACTCCATTTCAAGCGATGCAAATGGTAATCCCGTGGCAACCATCCAGGTCCGGTGCATTGAAGGAACAAATACCCCGGTTTTCGATACAAATATATCTACCCCCGTAATCGATCCCGGCAGTGTGGCGGATGTGATGCCGACCATGCCCCACAAGGGAAATCCGCCGGTAGGATCGGGATACAGCATTAAAAATTTCGAAGTCCGCCGTTACAGCATCACCTCAACATCCAATGCCGGCAACACCGTTGTCCAGGCTGGGGTTTGGAAAACGTTTAACAAGTATTAAACACATAATTAGTTATATTATGGAAGGATACAACATGAAGAGACATTTTTTCATACTCACCTTGATAATAATGGTGATGGCGCCGGCAATTTTGCTTTATGCAGATGACACCTCTATCTACGGAAGCGGAAGCATTTCCGTGGAGCCCAACATTCTCATCATTTTTGATACATCGGGCAGCATGTCCACCGAAGATGTTCCCTCGGAGTATTATAATCCCAGCACCACCTATTCAGGTCCCTATACGACCAACAAAGTTTACCAGTTGTACGACAGACGCTGGTATTCCTTTATCAGCGATGTGGATAACATTTCTTGTACCGCTATCAAAGATACACTTAAAACAGAGGGGCTGACCAGAGCGCGGATATATAGTAGCACTGCCTGCGGTGGGTACAGCAGATCCCTTTATTTGGGAAATTATCGAAATTATGAAACCGGTGAAGGCAGTGTTAAGAACTCTAGAATCGATGTGGCCAAGGCGGTTATCGCAAACCTGATACAAGATACCGAGGATGTAAAATTCGGGTTGATGCGGTTCAATTATAAGCAAGGTGGCCGGGTGGTCAAGGCGATTCAATCCGTCACCGGAAATGAAACTTACAAAACTGAACTGGTGGCGGCAGTGAACGGCTTGCCAGCCAGCGGTTATACGCCCCTTGCCGAAACCCTGGCCGAGGCAGGGCTTTATTATGCTGGAGATAAAAGCTGGTTTAATGAAAAAGGTGATTACACAGATGATCTTTTGACCACCTCGGATACCTATGTCAGCCCCATGGATTACCGGTGTCAAAAAAACTATATCATCCTGATGACCGACGGGGATCCCACCGAGGACAATGATTGGAAACTGAAAGATGGGCTTTATATCAACGGCGACAAAATTGGTGATTATGACAATGACGGAAATTCAGGGGATTCAACTTCGGACTACAGCTCGGATTATCTGGACGATGTGGCCCAATACCTTTATACCAATGACTGCAACCCGGGACTTGGGACAGGAGATATCTCCTTTGAAAGGCAGAATATTATCACCTACACCATTGGGTTTCAAACCGACCAGCAGCTCCTTGAAGATACGGCTCAAAACGGTGGAGGATCCTACTACAATACCAGCAGCATCTCCGGGTTATCCGAGGCTTTTACATCCATCTTAAGTAAGATAAAAGAAGTCAATGCCTCCTATGTCTCCCCGGTGATCCCGGTCAGCAATATGAACCAGACATATGCCGGAAATGATCTGTATCTGGGGTTTTTCATGCCGGGCGAGAAGGGCAGATGGTCAGGGAACGTCAAAAAATTCGGGCTTGGCTCGGATGGTGAGATTCTTGATGCCGATGGGGTTGCGGCCACCAATACAAACGGCAAGATCAAAGACAACGCCCGATCCTATTGGTCCGACATAGCCGACGGACCGGATGTCACCGAAGGGGGGCTGGGTGAAGTACTCCAGGGCAATTCAAGCCGAACCCTTTATACCTATCTTGGAACAAACGCTGATCTTACCGATACCACCAATCTTTTTTCCACATCCAATTCAGATTTGACCTTTACGGAACTTGGGGTCACGGATAACATTAAAAAAGACACGGTCATTACCGATATCATTGCGCTGGAAAGTGACTGGAAAATGGGAGATGTCCTCCACTCCCAACCCGTGGTGGTCGGCTATGACACAGACAATGATGGTTTTTCAAACGAGTCCTATATCTTTGTCGGTACCAACAGAGGTCCCATGCATGCCTTTAAGGACAGTGACGGCAGTGAGGTGTGGGGCTTTATCCCCCGGGAACAGCTCAGCCGACTCCAATTGCTCTCGGACAACATCGATGACCACGACTACTATGTGGATGCCCCCCCCATCGTCTACGATGATGGCACAAACAAGACCCTGTTTTTCGGGGAACGCCGTGGGGGACACAATTACTACGCACTTGACATCACCAACCCTGCCGTCCCCACTTTCAAATACACCGTTGGTCAGGATATTCTGGCGTTAGCCGATTCCAACATTGACGGTGATGTGGATGGGACAGATGCAAACCTTGGACAGTCATGGAGTTCTCCCTCGGTACATAAGATCAAGACAGGGACAACCACCTCTGAATCCGTATTCCTCATAGCCGGGGGATATGATGAGAAACAGGACGAGGATGCACCGGTTGGCAATGATACTAAAGGCAAAGCCGTCTTTACCATCGATATTACAGACGGCTCATTGAGCGCCCTGAATTTCAATGCCGTCAATTCGGGTATGACCCATTGTATAACCGATGCCACGGGGTTTGA
Organism: Desulfoconvexum algidum; assembly: GCF_055382125.1. Classification (NCBI taxonomy): domain Bacteria; kingdom Pseudomonadati; phylum Thermodesulfobacteriota; class Desulfobacteria; order Desulfobacterales; family Desulfobacteraceae; genus Desulfoconvexum; species Desulfoconvexum algidum. Next base: position 6,618,712 of record NZ_AP042394.1, read on the forward strand.
CTCGGATGAAGATACCTATACGGACCGGGTATATGCCGGAGATCTGAACGGAAACATGTGGGCATTTGAAGATGAAGATGTTGACGCGACCGATTCCATCATCGGCGGTGACGGCACCTGGACCGGCCGAAAATTATTTTCTGCCGGCGGGCGCAAAATTTTCTACTCTCCCGACATTTTGCTTGAAGAGGGGGAGGACATGATATTTTTCGGCACCGGTGATCGGGCCGATCCCGAGGAAACCGGTGTGGTCAACAGAATATACGCCATTCGAAACAACTGGGAAAATGCAACTACATTTACAACATTGACGGAATCCGATCTAGTGAATGTCACCGACAATCTGATTCAGCTGGGAACCGATATCCAAAAAGAAGCAACAGCAGTCTCATTGGAAAACAGCAGAGGATGGTTCTTCGAGTTGGAGAATCCCGGTGAGAAAATCATATCTTCGGTTATTGTTTATAACGGTGTCCTGTATTTTACAACATATGAACCCGAACCCGCCGATGCCCCTGATCTCGTTGATCCCTGCGCCCAGGCTGGCGGACTCGGCATATCCAGATTTTATGCGGTTGATTATTTAACCGGTGGGGCAGTGCAAGACTATGATGAATCGACAGATGAAACTGATGGAGAGGGAAAAACTGTGACCTATGGCAAACGAGACCGTAGCAAGGTTATCGGAAGCTCCATTGCATCCTCACCCGTCGTTGCTGTTTTTGCTTCGGGTGCGGTTATCTATGTTGGCGTTGAAGGCGGTATTGAAACAATAGACCCGGTTGAAGATTTGAGCATGAACCGCTTCTATTGGCGCCAGGCACTTTAAAAAAAAGGAATAATTATGAAATTTACCAAAAAAATTACCGTTTTCATGGTGGTAGCGGCAGTCATCATAATGGGTACCGGGTATTTGGGCCTCCCTGATATTTATGCACAAACAAAAGACGCCAAACCATTTTCAGGTATTGTCATCGACCCTCAAGAGGCCAATCCCTTTACCCTCGTTGCAACTATTATGGAAATCAATCAAGGTGGTCCCAATATTGTTGTGGCTGAAAAAATCATTTTAATCACTGAGTATTCCTATTTAAATGAGATACGTCGGACAAAACTGATTGACACCCATGGCAATACCATTGATATCTCAGATCTGGAAATTGGACAACGGGTGATTGTCGATGGGATTGAGTTGTCCAATAAATCCCTTGTTGGCGAACAGATCCAGGTAAAACCAAAAAAATAGGACCTGCAAACGGAATATCCTATGTTTAATTAAAGGCGGGCTGTTAATCCAGGCCGTCTTTAATTTTCCGGAAAATAGACAAAAAAAAAGAGACTGTCCTTGTAAAAACCGCTCATACCATCTGGCGGCAATGGGTTTCCCGGGTAAACAAAAGGAGCAAACCCGACAAAAGAACCCACCCCATCATGGGAATGAACCCAAGCTCATAGGCATCCAGGGAATAGACCCTTACCCCCTCCAGCATCTGGCCGGTCCAATGCCTGTCCAGGATCAGCCCCACCAGGGGCTGGAGCAGCATGGGACCCATCATTACCCCCATATTGGTCAGGCCGGACACGGTTCCGGACAGGGAGGGGGGAACCGATTCCCTGGCAAAGGCAAAGCTTAGGATAATGCAGCCTGAAAAAAACCCCGTCCCAAAGAGAATCATGGCAAGTAGCCAGAAGGTGAGGCTTTCCCAAAACAGGATCAATGACCATCCCAGACAGGCCCCCATATTGCCGATAATATATAGGGGTTTGCGTTTTCCCAGAGAATCGGACAGCCATCCGAAAAAAGGGGATCCCAGGGCCCAGCCCACCAGCAAAATAGAAGATAGGGCAGCTGCCCTGGCCGGGCTCAGTTGATGATGGAATATTAAATAGGGCACCCCCCAGAGTCCGGAAAAGGTAAGAATACACCCCACGATTCCACCGGGGATAATAAACAACAGCCAGGTGTTCCGGTATTCAAGCACCGTTAAAAGGCCCTGGTAAATATTGCTCCAGGACAAAGGGATTTTCGTGGGTATTTTTTCTGTGAATCCCGGGTATCCTTTTTCCTGGGGCCAATCCCTGACAGCAAACCAGATCAGCCCCCCCCAGGCCAAGGGTCATCACACCAGTGACGCCAATAACCTTTCGTCAATGGAAGGTGTCCATGAGAAACCTTAAAGGAAGGCCGGCGGTAACCGCACCAATGAGACCGATGGACAGGGCATTGCCCGCGACAAAGACATAGAAACGTTGAGGAAACCAGGAAGAGGAAAGTTTGAGGACCCCTACAAACGACACGGCTACAGATCCGCCAATGAGCAGTCGGCCAAGTCCGGCCCAAAAAAAACGGGGGACAGGGCAAAAAGAAGGGTTTCCAGGCCTGCCACAAGACATCCGGCAGTGAGAAGTTTTCTAGGTCCCAGGGTGTCGGCCAGAATCCCCGTGGGAATCTGCATGGCCACATAGGCATAAAAATACAGGCCGGATAAATGTCCCAGGCCCGAAGCCGAGATATGAAAATCTTGCATCAGTTCCCGGGTCATAACTCCGGGGGCCACCCGCTGGAAAAATCCAACCAGATAAAAAAGGGCCCCCAGACCCCAGATAAACCAGGCCAACCCCATGGGCGGTCCAGTCAATTGATTTGTTTTCATTGGTATATATCCTTTGTTCGAGAATCTCTATCCAGGAATCTATCTCATAGGGCAGGCATTGAATCAAGCAATAATACAAAGCGGCTCCAATAGGCTGCCATGAGAATACAAAGCCCATGCCTCCCAGTTTTTTCTTGACACACCCGGGAGGGAATGTGTATTTTTTAAAAATGTTTCAAAAGTGAGATCAAATAGTTGCCCCAATGATTTTTTTAAAATAACGATATAAACAAACAGGAACACCATGTGGAAGAACTCCGGAAACGATTCGCCCCATAAGGCACACATTCTGATTGTTGACGATGAGACTGCCATCCTAAGCATGTTTCAAAGGGCAATGAAGGTTGCCGGCCACGATTGTACTGTGGCCCCTGACGGGAAATCAGCCCTTGCCCTGCTTTCCAAGATACCCTTTGATGTTGTCATCACGGATATCAATATGCCGGAAATGAGCGGGATTGAACTGGCCACGCAAATTCTCACCCATTTTTTTGCAGATGTCATTGTCATGACGGGCCAGGCAAGGGGGTATCAATACGATGAAATTATCAATATCGGAGCCAGCGATTTTGTTGAAAAACCCTTTTCAATCCAGGAAATCATATTGAGAATCCGGCGGGTCTTGCGGGAGCGCCGTCTGAAGGAAGAAACCAAAAACGCCCATGAAGAACTCAAGGAGGCCTATGTGGACTCCATACACCGCCTGGTCATGGCTTCGGAATTTAAAGATGAAGATACAGGGGACCATATCGTCCGGATCGGGGACTATTCTGCTTTGATCAGCCAAAAACTCAATCAATCCGATCAATTTATCGAAACCATCGGCTTTGCTGCTCCCATGCACGATGTCGGGAAAATCGGAATTCCAGACAAAATTTTATTGAAGCCTGGGAAACTCACTACAGATGAGTTTAATGTTGTGAAGCGTCATACCCTTATCGGTGCAAAACTTTTGTCCCGGTCAAAGTCCAGGATACTTCAAATGGCAGAGGAAATTGCCCTGTGCCACCATGAAAAATTTAACGGAAAAGGGTATCCAAATGGGCTTTCAGGAGAAAAAATTCCCCTCTCCGGGAGAATCGTGGCCATTGCAGATACCTTTGATGCTTTGACTTCCAAGCGGCCCTATAAAGATCCTTATCCCCCTGAAATGGTCCATGACATTATCCGAAGGGAAAAGGGGGCTCATTTTGACCCGGATATCACCGATATTTTTTTGGAAAATTTTGATACCTTTGTAAAAATCAGGAATGAATCCGGATTCCTGGATCAAGTAAGCCTGAAAAAATTCAAGCTCAGTGAAAGAGATCAAATCTGTATCCAGACATGAAAGGCAAAGCCCCTGTTTCCTGATCACAACAGATATCTGGTATAATCATCCCGGACAATCTGTCTCATCTTTTCGTTTGACAATTAACGAGAAAACCTTAATATTTGGTCATAATTTTTTTAACCCAAGGAGATATATATGGCAGACTTAACCGCTTTAATGGAAACGAGCAAGGGAACGATTCGCATCAAATTATTTGCAGATCTTACCCCTTTTACCTGTGGCAATTTTGTAAATCTTGCCCAAAGAGAATATTATAATGGCCTTAAATTCCATCGCGTCATCCCGGATTTTATGATCCAGGGCGGGTGTCCTTATGGAACCGGTATGGGGGGCCCCGGGTATGAATTTGAAGATGAATTCAAAAAAGACCTGAAACATGAAAAGGCCGGTATCCTGTCCATGGCCAATGCAGGACCCGGCACAAACGGCAGCCAGTTTTTCATCACCCATGGCGCAACTCCTCACCTTGACGGGATGCACACTGTTTTTGGTGCGGTTGAAACAGATGAGGACCAGAAAATTGTGGACAGCATTGCCCAGGGTGACATCATTGAAAAGATTACCATCCAGGGAAATGTTGGCGCCCTTTTAAAAAAGGTAAAACCCAAGGTGGATGAATGGAATAAAGTATTGAATAAATCTTTTCCAAAGCTTCCCAAAGCTTAGAGCGGACCATTGAAAAAAACAGGAAAAGGCCGGATTTAAGATTCAATCCGGCCTTTTTTTTGTCTTCTCTGAAATATAGGGCTATGACAAATTAAGATACAGGGGAATCACATGGAGAGAGGAGCTGTTTTCCTCTGTCTCTCCCAAACGCCAGCTTGATATGCTAAGACCGGAGGCTTCAATTTTGCTGACCATGCCTTTGATGTCAATCAGGGGGTGGCGTTGGAAAACGGTGGGAAGCCCATAGGTCAGATTGCAGACCAGGCATTTTCCGGGCCGCTGGATGAGATTAAAGGCCAGCACAATCCTGTCCGAGGCAACGCAGATACACTCCAACCGGATATCATAGGCACCATCTGAGGCATCCCCGTATAAAGCTTCAAAAAATTGATCGCTTTTTTCCGGGGGCAAAAGGGTGTCCAAAAAATCCTGGTTGGCTATTTTTTCTAAACCGGTCTGATTCATTATGATCACTAATCCTTATATCTGCTTAAGTATACATTATGAAATTCTTTTTTTATTAGACCTGCCCTATAAAATCAAGGGTTAAAAAAGATGGGCTGAATGGATCATCCATCCTTTGTTCAAACAGACGAGGGCTATCCCTCTGGGAATGGTCTATTTATTTTCTCTATTTTATGATAAAAATTTTTCATGAATCCAAAATTGTCCATCATTATTCCGGTGTACAGGGAATCTGCCTTTATATCGACAGCTCTTCACAGCATTTTGGATATGGATATTCCCATTCCCTTTGAAATTATCCTAGCCGACGGTGAATCGCCTCCCACAACCCTGACCCACCTTCGATTGGACAAAACCCTGTCTCAAACATATCCGATTAAATTGATATCCGCTTCCAAGGGCAGGGGGCCCCAGTTGAATGCCGGGGTAAAAGCAGCTGTTGGAGAATGGTTCTTGTTTCTCCATGTTGATACACGGATGGATCAAAAGGGAATGGACCTGATGATAAAAGTGTGGCAAACCCAAGTTGAACCTCTTTTTTGCGGTGCCTTTGATCTTCACATCGATTCTGGAAAAAAAATTTTCCGGATGATTGAAAAATTTGCCTCGGCCCGTTCACGGCTCACAAAAATTCCCTATGGAGACCAGGGAATTTTTATGTCCCGAAAATTGTTTGAAAAAATCAACGGATTTCCAGATGTCCCCATCATGGAAGATGTGGGGATCATGTCAAAAATAAAGAAGGAGGCGGTTAACCCTGTTTTCATCGCCCATCCCATTTCCACATCTGCAAGGCGGTGGCGAGATCAGGGTATTTTGTTTACCACTCTCAGGAACTGGGTACTCATCTGTCTATATATTCTTGGGGTCCCCCCCAGGGTGTTGGCAAAATATTACTAGATTGTTTTTTTTGAAATTGCTCAAGATCTTTCTGAGTATCGATATCTTGCAGGGCCGTTAGAATGCCAGTGGAAAGGCCGGCGGCGTTACATTTTTCAATGGTGGTTAAAAAAACCGAATCGGTTCCCCAGTCAACCTGAAGGAAAAGATCGGGGCAAAACCCATCCCTGTGAAATCCGATAAGCCAATATCCCCCGTCCAGGCTGGGGCCGATGACCACATCCTTTTTGTCAAGCAGATTTTGGGCTTCCAAAAGATGGCGGGCCTTTATCCCGGGAACATCCGTGCCCACCAGAATGGCTTTTTTGACTCCCTGGTCAAAGACCTGGGACAGCGCATTGCCCATGCGCAGTCCCAAATCATCCCCGAACTGGGGGATATAGGTATGATCCATCCCCAGCCAGTCTTCCACCAGCGCCTGTTTGTCCGCCGGGAAAAAACAGATCCTGTGATCCATACCTGAGCGTTCAACGGCCCACAGGGTCCTTTGTGCAAACGCTTTGTAAAAAATCAGGGCATTCTCCTCCCCGATCCCGCTGGCAAGACGGGTTTTTACCCGCCCTTTTTCAGGCGCCCTTAAAAAAATAATGACGGTATTTTTATTGTTCAGACGCAACCGGATACTCCATTTATTTCAAGGCATATATACTGCTGATAAACGATACACGTTTGTATCCCAACCGCTTGGCCCACATGGCCCTGTTATGGCTTCTGGTATTTCTAACGACCCACAGCATATCACAATCAGTTGGTTCTTGTCTTGCCCGGGAAGGGCGTCAAACTTTTTTTTTAAAGAATTTAATAAAATATTTCTGTTGATTGCTCTCCTTAAAACCGATAAATTGAATTACCTCCCTATTTATGATAGGTTAACATTATACAGATTAATCTCGTTATCAAGAAGGAAACACCCCATGCCCATACGATACAAATTAGGGCTCATTGCCGGTGGATTGTCATCCATCATTGTGTTTATGTTTGCCATAACCTGGTATACCACCGTTGCCCAGAAAACAGATGGATTAGTGATTAACCTTGCCGGTAGACAACGAATGCTGTCCCAGAAGATGTCAAAGGAAATCCTCATGCTTTCGGCTGCCGGGAAAAAAGAAACGGCTGCCGCTGGTGTCCAAAACACCATGCAGGTGTTTGATATCACCCTGATGGCCCTTTTGAATTCAGGCAAAGCTCCGTTATCCCTTGACCTGTCCGGTGCCATGGCTGACTGCCCCAAGGTAGAAGAGCCAGCCCATGCCCAACTTTTAAAAGTTCAGGGCCTGTGGGCAAATTTTTCTAAACACATGGACCAGGTTATTTCAGGAGCACAAGGTGATAGCCTTGAATTTATCGCACAAAATAATTTAGGCCTGTTAAAAGAGATGAACGCTGCTGTAGGCATGCTCCAAAAAATATCTGAAAAAAAAGTTCAGAATCTGGTCTTGTTTCAAAGCATTTGTCTGGTTGGTGGTGTTTTTTTGATGATTCTAAGCGTTATCCAGATCCGCTCAATTGTCAGCCAATTGATGGCAGCTGCAAGCAACGCCGTAAAAATGAGCAAGGGAGATCTTACAAAACGATTTAAGTCGGGAAATAAAAACGAGCAAAATCCAAACGAAATAGAGTTTCTAGGGCATAACCTAAACATATTTGCCATTTCCTTACAGGAGAGTATTCGTCAGATCGGGTCCCAGGCCAATACTTTAAATGATGCTTCCTCTGACATGAGCCTGGTGGCCCGGGAACTGACGGAGGAATCGAAAATTTCCGATGAAAAAACCCGGAGTGTTGCCCGGAATGCAGAACAAATGAGTGAAGACATGAATGCCGTTGCCGCAGCAATGGAAGAGCTCACCGCCAATACCCGGCAAATTGCTGATTCAACCACCCGGATGAATGCGACCATCAAAGAGATCTCCCACGGTACAGAAAAAGCAGGACAAATCTCGGAAAAAGCAGTTGCAAAAGTAGAATCTGCTTCCTCCCGGGTGGATGACCTGGGGGCTGCTGCCCTGAAAATTGGTCAGGTATCGGAAACCATCAATGATATTTCGGAACAGACCAATCTGCTTGCCTTAAATGCCACCATTGAAGCAGCCCGGGCCGGAGAAGCAGGCAAAGGATTTGCTGTTGTGGCAGGAGAGATTAAAAGTCTGGCCACCCAGACCACGGAAGCCACAGAGCAGATCAGAGAAAATATTGAATGGATCCAGAACTCTGCCACATCCACCATCGAGGATATAACGGGAATTGCCCAGGTCATCAATGAAGTCAATGAAATTGTTACCACCATATCCCATGCGGTGGAAGAACAAACCGGTACTATTTCTGAAATTGACATCAATGTCTCCCAGGGAGCAGACGCTGTCCAGGAAGTCAGTACCAATGTGGCAAACACCTCTGCCGCTTCCATCCGGATTTCAGCGGATGTTAATGATGTTAGCCACGCTATCTCACATGTGTTTTCAAACAGCCAAAATATTGCTCAAAATTCAGAAAAATTATCCCTCCTTGCCCAGGAGCTGGATTCCATGGTCGGTAAATTTAAGATAGAATAAATGCAGAAATTTTAATATCAATTCAAAAGAGATAAACCTTTGGGTTGATATTAAACAAAGATTTGCTAAAATGACTTGTTTTAAAATAAAAGAACAATCAAAAAGAAATTGTCTGATCAAATTGACGTTTTAAATGCTCATTTATCATATGGAATTTAATGGATGGAAAAAATCGAGATTTCCAAAGGATTTACACCCAGACTTGCCGGGATGCCGGACATAAGCCTCATCGAAGCACCCACACCCAAGACCGTCGGGTTGTCTGCCATGGATATTCCCTATATCCGCCCCAAATTACTGGTAAAGGAAAATGACAAGGTCCAGACAGGAACTCCCTTGTTTTGCGACAAACGGGACACTTCCATTCAATATGTATCCCCAGGCACAGGAAGGGTTGAAAAAATTCTTTTCGGAGAACGCCGACGACTGAAAGAAGTGGTGATTGCCCTGGACAAATCCGATGAGTTTATCCAGTTTGAGCCTGTTTCAAGATCCGGTGTTACCAAGATTCTAAAACAAGACCTTATCCTGAGACTCAAACAAGGAGGGCTCTGGCAATCCCTGCGACAGTTCCCGGCCAAGGACACGGCGGACAGCACCCATACACCGGCCATGATAATTGTTTCCCTCAACGGGAATGATCTTTTTTCTCCCCATCCGGGAATTTTGATGAACAGGGAAAAAGAGGCCTTTGAATTCGGTCTGGATTTGTTAAAACAATTCTCCGATCGGATTATTGTGACCGCCCGGCAAAGCAGTTTTGACCGGCTTGGGCCCGTTAAGGCCCATATCACCCACCAGGTCCCGGACAGGTATCCGGCCTGGGATCCCGGGGTGGTGCTGCTTCACTTAAAAAAATCAGTTGAAGAGAACACGGCCTGGTCTATTTCCGCAGATCATCTGGTCATGATGGGAAAATTTTTGCTCACCGGCCAATACCCCATTGAAAAAATCGTCACCATCACAAAAAAGGGGGGAAAAAAACCCCACCTCCTGACCCGGCAGGGTGCCCCCATAAAGATTCTTGCCGGAAGTTTTCACAGCAATGGTATGATTACCACGGGCCAGTTCAACGGTAGAATTGCGGATCTTACAAGTCATTTGGGTTTTTTTGAAAACACCCTGAATATCATTGATACCCCGGGGCAAGAAGAAATGTTTGGATTCATTCGGCCGGGGAGTGACAAAACAAGCGTTTCCAGAGCCTTTTTATCCTCTTTTTCCAAGGGTTCCAAACAGGTGGACTGCACTCTCCATGGAGAAGAAAGGGCCTGCATCAATTGCAGTTATTGTGAAAACATCTGTCCCAATGAGTTGATGCCCAATTTTATCATGAAAGCCCTGCACAGTGATGAGATAGAGACTGCCCTGGAATACGGTCTGCTGGACTGCTGCCGCTGCGGGCTCTGCTCCTATACCTGTCCCTCCAAAATAGAGCTGACAAAAATTCTATCCGATGGAATGGATTCCTATTATAAGGACAAAGCATGAATCCCTTAAAAAAAATATTTGATGAAAACGAACACCATTTTGCTGCGTCTGGAAAATTTGAAAAATGGTCACCCTTGTTTGATGCCATCAAAACCGTTTTCTTTCATCCTTCCCCGAAAAATGTTGTAATGCCCTTTATCCGGGATCATCTGGACCTTAAACGGTATATGACCTTTGTCCTCATTGCGCTGATGCCGGTTCTGTTTTTTGGCATGTACAATACAGGCTTTCAGTCCGGCCTTGCCGCAGGCAAAACCTTTGGCATGGGGAAATCCTTTCTGGTGGGTGCCGGCTACGTGCTGCCCATCCTCCTTGTCTCCTATGGGGTAGGGCTTTTCTGGGAAATCCTCTTTGCCAGTGTCCGGAAACATAAAATCAGCGAGGGCTTCCTGGTAACCGGTATGCTGTTTCCTTTGACCCTGCCGGCGACCATCCCGCTGTGGCAGGTGGCCCTAGGGATTTCCTTCGGGGTGGTGATCGGCAAGGAAGTCTTTGGAGGGACCGGCAGAAACATATTGAACCCGGCCCTGACAGCCAGGGCCTTTGTTTTTTTCTCCTATCCCGTGACCATGTCCGGAAACGTCTGGGTGGCGGCAAAGGATGCTGTGGATGGGTTTTCCGGGGCCACGGCTCTGGCCATCACTGGGATTGAAGGACAGTCCATTACAACGGCCCTGTCTTCTTCAGGATTTTCCTTGTCAGATCTTTTTTTAGGGTTTGTGCCGGGCAGTATCGGTGAAACATCGGCCCTATGCTGCCTTCTGGGGGCCCTTTTTCTCATTGTCACCGGCATTGCAAATTATCGCATTATTTTCGGGGGTATTGCAGGCCTTGTGGTAACGGCCATCCTTTTTTATCTCATCCCCGGTGGACAGGAATCCTGGGCCAATGTAGGCCCCCTCTACCATCTATGCGCCGGTGGTTTCTTGTTTGGCATTTGTTTCATGGCCACGGATCCGGTTTCTGCCCCGGGCACTCACACCGGAAGGTGGGCATTCGGCTTTTTAATCGGGTTTCTCACCGTGACCATCCGGGTGGTGAATCCTGCCTTTGTGGAAGGTACCATGCTGGCCATCCTGTTCATGAATGTGTTTGCCCCCTTGCTGGACCATTTGGTCATCAAATACAAAACATCAAAGAGGATACCCAATGTCTGAAACCTCTCAAACCAATCTTAAAACCAATTCTAAAACAAGGCCGGATAAAAATTCCAGGATAAATGTGATCAAATTTGCATTGCTGGTCTCCTTTGTCTGCAGCCTGTTAATAACGGCAGCAGCCGGTGGCCTGAAGGGATTCCAGCAGGAAAATATTGAGCTGGACAAACGACTCAACCTTCTCAAGGCGGCCAACCTTGTTGACCCCGACAAAAAACCATCCAAACAAGAGATAAAGCGTCTCTATGACACCCATATCCAGGCGGCCATTGTGGACAGCCAGGGAAAAATCATTGAAACGGACACCTCAGATTCAATGCATTTATATTTTTATAAAACAGAGGATGTAATCCAGGGGTATATCCTGCCCATCAACAGCCGGGGACTCTGGGGGAAAATCCAAGGATACCTGGCCTTTGAAAATGATGGCCAGACCGTGTCCGGTTTTTCTGTGTTCAGCCATTCCGAAACCCCGGGGCTTGGCGGAGAGATTGAAAGTGCCTGGTTTCAGAAAAACTTCAAGGGGAAAAAAATTCTCAATTCCCAGAATAAATTTGTCTCCGTGGGCATTGCCAAGGGGAAAGTGGCCAATTTGCCTGAAAAGGACCAGGAAAATTATGTGGACGGTATCAGCGGGGCCACCCTGACCGGTAAATACCTTTCAGAGGGCATTAAATCCACCCTGACCCAATATGAATCCGTTTCCATCACCTTTCGCCAGAAAAATCTGACGGCCAAGGAAACAAATTAAGGCACCCCATTATAGAAGAAAAGGACTCCCATGTTAAAAGATATGTTAAAAGATAAATCCCATTATATGGAAATACTGGTGCGGGGGATCTGGAAAGAAAATCCCGTGGCCTACCAGGTATTGGGCATATGCTCCGCCCTTGCCGTCACGGTTCAGATGACAACGGCCCTTGTCATGGCGGTTGCCCTGACCGTGGTCACGGCATTTTCCAGTATGATCATCTCGTCTTTGCGCAAAAAAATTCCCTCCAATATCCGGATCATCGTGGAGCTGGCCATCATTTCCTCCCTGGTCATCGTCACCGACGAGGTGCTCAAGGCCTTTTTTTATGATACCTCCAAACAATTGTCCATCTTTGTGGGATTGATCATTACCAATTGTATTGTGTTGGGCCGTGCCGAAGCCTTTGCCCTGGCCAATGACCCCATTGATTCCTTTGTGGACGGAATCGCCAACGGCATCGGCTACGGTATGATCCTGGTCGTTGTGGCCTTTGTGCGGGAATTGCTGGGATCTGGAAAATTCTTTGGGCTACCCGTCATTCCCCAATTTTTCTTTGATGCGGGTTACCAGAACATGGGACTCATGGTGCTGGCCCCGGGGGCATTTTTCATTATTGGGCTGCTGGTATGGCTCAAGAACAGTTTGCCCGGCGTCTCCCATGAAAAAAAATAAAAATAGGGATCATAACCATAGGGAACTCAACCATTGGAAATTTGGACAAAAAGGCAGGGAAATAAGGAGTAAAAATGGGTGATTTATTGAGTCTGTTTATCAATTCTGTATTTATCGGAAATATTCTCCTGGCATATTTCCTAGGGATGTGTTCCTTTATTGCGGTATCCAAAAATATCGACACCGCAACGGGTCTTGGCTTTGCCGTTATTTTTGTCCTCACCGTCACAAGTCCTGTGAACTGGCTTATCTACCACGGTCTTTTGGCACCCGGGGCCCTTGCCTGGGCCGGATTTCCAGATCTGGATTTGAGTTTTTTAAAATTTATCACCTTCATTGCCGTCATTGCCGCCCTTGTCCAGGCAGTTGAAATGATCATTGATAAATATTCACCTTTGCTCTATGCCTCTTTGGGCGTGTTTTTACCTCTCATTGCCGTGAACTGTGCCATCCTGGGCACCTCCCTTTTTATGGTGGAGCGACACTATACCCTGGTGGAATCCATTGTATTTGGCGCTGGTTCCGGCACGGGCTGGATGCTGGCCATTGTATCCATGGCCGCTATTCGGAAAAAAACCCAATATGCCGATGTTCCCAAGGGTCTTGACGGATTCGGCATTACCATGATCATTGCAGGCCTCATGGCCATGACATTTATGATGTTCTCGGGAATTACCCTTTAAAGGAGACGACAATTGATTTACCTTATCAGTATACTGGTGTTTTCAGGCGTCATCTTTGCCCTGGTCACGGTACTGCTTTTTGTGGAAGCAAAGGTGACCAGTCAGGGAGAACATGAGATCATCATCAACAATAACAAGGACGAGCCCCTTAAAGTAACCGGAAATCCTTCTCTTTTATCTGCCCTGGGAAGTCAGGAGATTTTTTTGCCATCGGCCTGTGGCGGGTCCGGGTCCTGCGGCATGTGCAAATGCGAGGTAACTTCCGGCGGGGGGAGTATCCTGCCCACGGAGTTGGCTCATTTGAGTCGCAGGGACAAGTTGGCCCATAAACGCTTGTCCTGCCAGCTCAAGGTCAAAGAGAACCTATCGATCAAAATTCCGGAATCTATTTTCGGTATTAAAAAAATCAATGCAACCGTGGTTTCTAATGACAATGTGGCCACCTTTATCAAGGAATTGGTTCTCAAACCCGAAACCCCCATGGATTTTAAGGCCGGTGCCTATATCCAGATTGATGTGCCGGAATATGATTTAACCTTTAAAGATTTTCACATTCAAAGCAAGTATGTCAGTGAATGGAAAAAATATAACTTTCTGGCCTTGAAAGCCAGGGGGAAAAAAGCAGGCTTCAGGGCCTATTCCCTGGCCAACCCCCCCCATGATAACGGAATTATGATGATGAATGTCAGGATTGCCACCCCGCCGCCGGGAACAGAAGGGATTCCGCCGGGGTTCGGGTCTTCCTTTGTATTTGGTCTCAAACCCGGGGACAAGGTCCAAATCAGCGGCCCCTATGGAGATTTCATGGCCAAAGATACGGAAAGGGAGATGTGCTTTATCGGAGGCGGGGCCGGCATGGCCCCCCTGAGAAGTCATATCCTTTGCCAGTTAGACGGCTTGCATACCCGACGGAAAATTTCTTTCTGGTATGGGGCCCGGTCCAAAAAGGAAATGTTCTATGATGAGACCTTCAGGGACCTGGACCAGCGGTATGAGAATTTTAGTTATAATATTGCCCTGTCAAGTCCTGACCCGGAAGATAATTGGACCGGCATGACCGGCTTTATCCATACCCATTTATGCGATTCCTATCTGTGCACCCACGAAGACCCCACAGAAATCGAATTCTATCTGTGCGGTCCGCCGCCCATGATTGATGCCATTATCAATGCCCTGTACGATCTCGGGGTGGAAGATGACATGATTTTTTATGATAAATTTTAACGAGAGCCATCACCATGACAATTAAATTTCTATATAAAAAATTAAAGAACCCCCTGGTGCTGGCTTCGGGGGTTCTGGGGAACAATAAAGAAATCCTGGAACGGGTTCACGAAAACGGGTGCGGCCTTGTGACCATGAAATCCATCGGGCCTGCCCCCCGGGATGGCCATAAAAACCCCACGGTCATTGACCTGGGACACGGCATGATCAATGCCGTGGGCCTGCCCACCCCGGGATATGACCACATGGAAGAAGAATGGCAGGCCCTGGAACAAAGAAGTTTTCCCCTGACTGCCAGTATCTATGGCGGATCGGTAAAGGAGTACCAGACCGTGGCAAAGTTTGTCACAGCCAAACATCCGGATTTCATTGAAATCAATATTTCCTGTCCCAATTCAGATCAGCATGGCATGATATTCGGGGTAAGCGAACAATCGGCCTTTGATGTGGTCACAGCGGTAAAACAGGTGATTGATGTTCCCTTGATTGCCAAACTGACCCCCCAGGCCCCGGATATCGCACGAATTGCACGCGCCTGTGAAGCGGCCGGAGCTGATGCCATCTGTGCCATTAATACGGCGGGTCCCGGTATGGTCATTGACATTGAAGCCCGGATGCCGGTTCTGGCATTTAAAAAGGGCGGGCTGTCCGGCCCCATGATACGCCCCATTGCCGTTCGATGTGTCTATGATATTTACGAGGCGGTTTCCATCCCCATCATCGGCCTTGGAGGGGTTACCACGGGAGAAAATGCCGTGGAAATGATCATGGCAGGGGCAAGCCTTGTGGGCATTGGATCTGGTGTCCGGTACCGGGGCATGGGTGTTTTCAATCAGGTAAACCAGGAACTTACCGCCTGGCTCACCGCCCATGACACGACCCTGGACGGGATCCGGGGTGCAGCCCATGGAAGAACCATCCAAAACAAAGGGGGTGACCGATGAAACCTATTACCGATCATGCCCCGGTCATGCTCCGGGTGGCTAAACGAGAGATCAACAGCCCGGCCTTTGCCACCCTGTATTTTGAATTTTCCTTAAAATTTACCCCGGGCCAGTTTGTCATGGTCTGGATTCCGGGAATAGACGAAAAACCCTATACCATTTCTCAACACACCCCAACGACATTTGCCATCACCATCGAAGCCAAGGGAATTTTTTCCAAACAGGCCGTGGCTCTTGCGCCAGGAGACCTTGTGGGGTTTCGGGGCCCCTTTGGCAACGGGTTTTCTGTCGGATCCTGCCAGAACATTGCCATTGTGGCCGGCGGTTGCGGCATGGCCCCTTTAGCGCCCCTGGTTGAAAGCCTGGAACCCCCCCTTGAAAAAAAGACCCAGATCGACAAAAATCATCCCAACATCCTCTTTATTCACGGTGCCCGGTCCAAAGAATTTATTTTGTATCCCAACCGGTTTGCTACACGAAGGCATGTCTGCACCGATGACGGAAGCAGCGGTCACAAGGGCTTTGTTACCGAACTTTTGGAACTCGAACTTAACAGCCGTAAAAAAACAGGCCGCCCCCCTTTGGAAATGGTCTATGCCTGCGGCCCTGAAATTATGATGCACCGGATTTTTGCCCTTTGTGAATCCTTTGGGATTTCCTGCCAGGTTTCTTTGGAGCGTTATATGCGATGCGGATTTGGTGTTTGCGGGGCCTGTGTCTGCGGCGATCAGGTGGTGTGCACGGATGGACCGGTATTTGAGTCATCAAAGCTTCGCACCATGGATGACTTTAACCGAAAAGCCTTGTTAAAATCCGGAAAACCTGTTTCCATGGACCAGTATTTTTCCTGGCGCTGCCAATCCTGATATAGAGAAGATAATCCAGACAATCGTTGAAAACGGATCAATACTTAAATTTTACCCCCATATTAAATGACAGAAACAAGGATAACCCCATGACATACCAGGAAGAGTTCATTGAATTTTTAGTCCGATGCAAGGCCTTAAAATTTGGTGAGTTTGAATTAAAAAGCGGGCGGATCGCTCCCTACTTCATCAATACCGGGATGTTTGACACCGGCAGTAAAATCAAAACCCTTGGCACCTATTATGCCCGTGCCATCCAGGAACATTTTGGAGACAATTTTGACGGGATATACGGCCCGGCCTACAAGGGAATTCCTTTGTGCATCACAGCGGCAGCCGCCCTGTCCGACATGGGCCTTGACAAAGGGTATGTCTTCAACCGGAAAGAGGCCAAAACCTATGCAGACAAAAGTGCAGTGGTGGGCATGCCCTTGACATCAGCTACCCGGCTTGTCCTGGTGGATGATGTTATCACTTCCGGCAAGGCCATCCGGGAATCCTTAGAAATCCTCAAGGCCTGCAACACCCCCAGGGTCACCGGGATTGTCATCAGCGTCAACCGCCAGGAAAAGGGGAAAACCGACGAAAACGCCCTAAAGGAAGTGGAAAAGGTTCTGAACATCCCCATTTTTTCCATTGTCACCATTTCCGATATCACAGCCTATCTTCATAACAAGGTTATGGATGGCCAGGTGATTTTAGACGATGCCATGCTGGAAAAAATTAATGCCTATCGTAAAGAATACGGATCCGATTAGCCGGGCCTGCTCATTATTTTCCCGCCTTCCGGATCGACTGTCAAAAGGTTTTGAATCTATAAAAAGGAGGAGATAGATGGAAGCTAATCCGGATTTTATTTCACCTTGCGGGCTGTACTGCGGGGTCTGTGCGATTCACATAGCTGCTCGTGATTACAATGAAAAATTTAAAGAAAGCCTTGTGAGGCTTTACAAGGGAGGGGTTTCCGGCAAGGGCACCCTTCCCAACAGTGAAGGTCTGTCAACCACGGATATCCACTGCCAGGGGTGTTTGTCCCAGGATCTGTTCATGCATTGAACGCCAAATTAAAAACCGAATTAATTTAAAAATGACATGCAATATTAAAAAAACATCCATATGATACCAACTGTAATGTCCGATTCAATCTAATTCGGACAAACCTAACTTATTTATGCCCCAAGAGTGCATCATTTCAAGGATGGGGAATGCGCTTTGGCCAAGCTCAGTTAAAGAATATTCTACTCGGGGTGGTATCTCCGGGTAAACAGTTCTGATCAATAACCCATCCCTTTCTAATTCCTTGAGTTGCTGGGTCAGCATCTTCTGGCTTACCCCGGGTACGATCCGCTCAAGTTCATTGTATCTTTTGGTTCCATCGTGCAAATGCCAAAGCATGAGAGTTTTCCATTTTCCACTGAGAACATCCATTGTCACTTCAACTGGGCAACGATATTCCTTGCCGTTCCATTCAATCATTTTTTATCCTTCTTCAAAAAAAAATATCTGATTAATCTGCCCGATTATCAACAATCCGAACTAAATGGTTCGTGTCGAACAAAAAAGTGCCTTCTTGCGCCTTCATTTTGAAAGCTTTATCTTACACATTGTAAACGGCAACATCACCAAATATTATACCATTTTATATAGGAGCACAAAAATGACTTACCCAAGAAGTTTTTCACACATTGGACTGTCCGTAACAGATCTTGACAAGGCTGTAGAATTTTATACAAACGTATTGGGGTGGTATGTCATAATGCCGCCAACAGAAATTGCTGCAGATGATTCCGCCATTGGCGTAATGTGCACCGACGTTTTTGGCGAAGGCTGGGGCAGTTTTCGTATTGCCCACATGTCCACAAGTGACAGGACCGGTGTTGAAATTTTTGAATTCAAAAACGCAGAACAACGGGAAAATAATTTTGAGTACTGGAAGACAGGTATTTTTCATTTCAGCGTTCAGGATCCCGATGTTGAAGGTCTGGCTGCTAAAATTGTTGAACATGGCGGCAAACAACGGATGCCGGTGCGTGAATATTATCCTGGAGAAAAACCCTATCGCATGGTCTATTGTGAAGATCCCTTTGGAAATCTCATCGAGATTTACTCTCATAGCTATGAACTGACATATTCTGCTGGTGCTTACCAAGATAAGGTTTAATCTAATCTACAAATTTATATATAGGGGGGGGGGGACAGACTTGGCTGAATTGTTGCGTCAGTTAAAAAAATAGCTATATTCTTGAAGTCCATAAAGGAGAAATCCGGAATGGAAAACCTTATATAAAATTGTGGACAGTGGGTTTTCAACCCTGTCCGATTACACAGGAGTTACAATGAAAAGAATTACGTTGGCAAGCGGTGACAGCATCCCCGCATTCGGTCTTGGAACCTGGAAATCCGCCCCCGGTGAAGCATCTTCCGCAGTCAGGGAAGCGGTTGCCCTTGGTTACCGGCATATTGATTGTGCCCATATTTATGGAAATGAGGCTGAAATAGGCACTGCATTTGCTGAACTGGATGTGCCGCGCAAAGATCTGTGGGTTACATCCAAGCTCTGGAATAATGCGCATGCCCCTGAAAACGTGCTCCCGGCCCTTGAAAAAACATTGGATGATCTGCAGCTTGCGTATCTTGATCTTTATCTGATCCATTGGCCCGTCCACTTCAGGGCAGATGTTGTCTCGCCTGCCAACGGGTCAGAATTTCTGCCCTGGGATGCAATTCCTATTTTAGAAACATGGGCGGCCCTGGAAGTATGTGTGCGCAAGGGGTTGGTTCGTAATATCGGGGTGAGTAACTTCAGCACCGCAAAGCTGCAGACCATTATCGACGGCACGGCCATTGCCCCGGCCATGAACCAGATCGAGATGCATCCGTATTTTCAGCAGCGGAGCATGAAAACGTTCTGTGCTCAAAATAACATCGCGCTGACAGCATACGCTCCCCTTGGTTCCGGTGACCGTCCCGCAGCATTAAAGAATGACAATGAACCCAGTTTGCTGCTGCATCCCGTTATTGAATCCGTGGCGAAAAAACATAACGCTGGCGTTGGACAGGTGCTTATCAGCTGGGCCTTACAGCGCGACACGGTTGTTATCCCCAAGTCTGTCAATCCAGGGCGTTTGAAGCAAAATTTTGACGCCATGAACCTGGTTCTGGATGCTGAAGATCTGCAGGCCATAAACGATCTGGATGCGGGCTATCAGTATGTGGATGGGAAATTTTGGGCCGTGGAAGGTTCTTCATACACAATGAAAAATTTGTGGGATAAATAATCGCAATATCTTAATTAATAGAATTGCTAAAAAAAGTGATCGTGAAAACAATTTTTGACAAAACCGTATGTGGCCCCCTAATGCTAAAAAACCGTCTCTGGCGGTCAGTCACATGGCGAAATATGGCAGATACAAAAGGCCATCTGACGGATCGGCTTGAACAGATGTATCTAAATCTGGCTCGGTGGGAACCATCATCACCGGCTATGCGTTCGTGCTCGAAGAGGAACACCTAAAGGGCAATATGACATATACCGTATTGAGTTAATGAAGTAGTGCACTTCACCATTCTACTCGGGTCCGAGGGCGATGGTGAAGTGTACCCATAATCATCCTATGGTGGCGACTTGTATTCAAAAGCATCCGTCCAGCATTTTTTATTTTTACGGAATTTTTAATAAGGGATTTGTCGACGAAGATTATAAATCCTGTCTTTTAGGCCGCTAAAGACAATAACGTGTAAGACTCACTTTTTTAAAAATTCTCCACAATACCATATCTGGTATAAATAAAATTTGCAGTCTTTGATGTAAAATTCATCTGGGAAACATCATGGCCAAATGAATCAATCGGGCCCCCCCCCCGCTCTTTTCCATTCATTATTAAGCTATGGGCTCAACTATTTCCAGGATGGACCTTTTTTTTACTTTTGCAGATGCACACGATAAAATAGTTCGCATGGCCTGGGCAGTCCTGCCTTTTTTACCAATGACTTTACCAATGTCTTCTTTTGCGACCCTCAATTCCAGCACAAGAGTCTGTTGAGTCGTGATTTCCTCAACAACAACTTGATCCGGATTATCAACCAGAGCTTGAGCAATGCGCTTAATCAACTCTTTCATAACCTGTTCTCCATTTTATCAGTACGATTTTAGAAGAAAAAAAAACAATCAGTTCAACAAAAAGACAAATAAGGCTCCTTTAAAATAAAAACAAATGGACTACAGCCCAGAGATTACATTTCGGGCTATAAAACCAATTACTTACTTTTCCAATATTGACCAGAAATATCGGTTTTTTGATCTGGATATCAACTGAACTCCATTTCGAGGAACTCACCCAACAATCCCGACGCTCTCCTGAAATCCGTCTTTCACATTTTTGCCTTTCTGACGTTCCATGATCAATGTTCAGTTGTCTGCGATTTATATTGCTTCTGGAGTCAATACCAGACCTTGGTAGATTCATATGGCCCCTAACCCGTATATCCTGCTGTTTTTGACCAATTTAATGGCATGAGGTAAAAATTATTTTTCTACTCTGCCAGAAGCAAGTTTTTTAATCTTTTTCAATGAAATATCCTCAAACAGCTTGTCAGAACTTGTAGAAATATCAATAAATTGCGACATGATTCTTGTAGAATCTTTTGCAACAGGCTTTGCGCCTTTGCTTTGCCCTCCTTTTTGGATAGTAATGTTTGTTTCCTGGCACTCCCTTGGCAGTTCTTCAAGAATCTTTCCCCATGAATTGTAAACCAACTGCATTTTTATACAATTTTTAAGCTGGCGAACATTCCCAGGCCACGGGTAATCGCAAAGCAGGGTAAGGGTCTCTGAATCAGGCATACTGCATTGACTTTGAGGGTAATTCAATTGATTTGATCTGTAGAAATATTCAATTAGAGACGGGATATCCTCTTTCCTCTTCCGCAGAGGAAGAATGTGAATATTGATAATATTCAACCGATAAAAAAGGTCTTCCCGAAAGGTTTTATTTTTGATTTTCTCTTCGAGATTCTGGTTTGTCGCTGCAATCACCCAGACATCGGATTTATGCTCCTGATCTGATCCAAGGGGGGAAAATTCACCGCTTTGAAGCACATGGAGTATTTTTGATTGCAATAGTATTGGCATATCACCGATTTCATCAAGGAAAAGAACCCCCTTGTCAGCCGTTTTAAATTTACCAAGCCGGTTTTTATCAGCTCCAGTGAAAGCGCCTTTCTTATATCCAAACAGTTCGCTTTCAAGCAGGGTTTCAGGCAATGCAGCGCAATTCATGGTTACAAATTTTTTTGTAGCCCTGTTGGAATTTGCATAAAGATTTTGCGCAATGACTTCCTTTCCGACACCCGTTTCCCCCGTTATTAATACATTCAAACCAGTATTAGCTACATTATTAATCAATTCTGTTATTTTTAGTATTGCGTTACTGGCACCTATTAAGGGAGTCGTCATAAATTTATCGCTTTCATTATTCTGGTTAAACAAAATATACAATCAGATTTTATATATTCGATCTATTGAGCGCTGAAGAATTCTATTCTGCAAAGCTTGAGGATTTTCAGGATACCAAACATTTATAACGAATGTAAATAGATATCAAAATTAAACTATATGAGAAGAATTCTCCAACCATATTAATGTTGATGACACAGGAGCCAGGCATAATGGTAAAAATGGTTATTGACTTTTTTTGATCACGTATCCAAAATAAAATCCGTGATATAGATATTGTCTCGTATCTCTTTTTCCAGGGTGGATTGGGTGCTGCTGCCGGCATGGTGGTGGCCGGGGTGGATAATGGTCGTTTTGTCCAGCACCATGATCCGGTCCCTGATGGAGGAGATGAGTTGACTAAGGTTTCCCCCGGGAAGATCTGTCCGTCCTGCCTCCCCGGCAAAAAGAGCATCTCCGGTAAACAAATGGTTTTCCCATAAAAAGCAGACCGATCCCGGGGTGTGGCCCGGGGTATGGATGACAGACAGGCTCTGCCTGCCAAAGGAAACCTTATCTTTGTGAACGAGTTCAATATCCGCAGGATAGGGTGGGGGCAATCCCACCAGCCTGTGGGTTTCTTCCCTGACCTCGGGATCTTTAAAAAAAAGGTTATCCTGGGCATGGAGACAACTGGGGATATTGTGGGTTTGTTTAAAAATCGCTGTGGAAAAGAACTGATCGGCGTGGCCATGGGTATGGAGAAGTTTTGTGGGGGTGATCTTTTTTTTTTCAATGAAGTCTATCACTGTCAGGACATCATCGCCGGGATCAATGATCACAGATTCCCCTGTCTGCCGGCAGACCAGAAAATAGGTATCCAGATTATAGGGGCCGGACATCCGTCTAAAGATCTCAACCTTATCGGGCATAGCGATTAAAAACATCCAGGTTCCGGGCAAGGATATCGCCGGTGAGCAGATCTTCCATGGCCTTTGTATAATCGCCCTTGGAAACCCCGGGGATCAGGTCGTGTTTTGCCACGGTTCCCACAATGGCCATGTTCTGCATCCGTGCATCTAAAAGCCCACTGGTTTCAACTTCCAGGCATCGGGCATCTGATTGGTTACAGGCAAGTGACAAATCCCGGGCTGTCACCTCCGGGCATTGGCCCAGCCGAACCGAAAGGGGTTGCCAGGCGAGGTCCAGATAAACAAGGGTCCCCCCTTTTTTCAGGGCAGTTCTCAATCCGCGAAGGGCTTCGTGGATTTCCATGCCCAGGACCAGATCACAGTGGTGTGACAGGGTTAAAGGAGAGAAAACGCTACTGCCGCAGCGGATTCGGGAGACCACCACGCCCCCCCGCTGGGCCAGGCCATGGGTATCTACTGCCATTACCTTCAACCCGGCATGGTCCGCACCCCTGAGCAGCGTCTGACTGAGCAGGCCGATCCCCTGGCCGCCGACACCGGTGATATAAATATTATATTCGTTCATCTTTCTTCCTTTGTAACCCAATAGCGTGCTCCGGGCAGGAGGGCCTGCAGGAACCATCCCCTATGCAAAGGTCTGTATTAACCCCCACACTGCCATCCAGATTCCGGACAAAGCTGGGGCAGCCAAATGCTTCAACGCACACATGGGCCTGGGTACAAATTGCAGGGTCAATTTCAATATGGTTTTGGATATATCCTGGTTTTTTTCGCTGGCTTCGTGTGAATTTGAGCATGCAGGGGTGCCTGGCAATGACCACACTGAGCCCATCGATTTTAAGGGCTTGTTTTACAAGACCGGTCAGCTTTTCCTGGCTGTAGGTATCACAGGCAAGCACCGGTTCAATACCAAGGCCTTTTAGCAGGGTTTCAATTTTAATCGCGCCACCGGCATGGTCCTGGTGGCCGGTCATGGCCGTGGTACCGTTTTCCATGATGATCAGGGTGATATTGTGATGATTGAAAATAGTATTGATCAATCCGGGCAGACCGGCATGGAAAAAAGTAGAATCCCCCAGAAAAGCCACCACCTTTTTCTTGTCATTGTTCAGAGCAAGCCCTGCAGCAATACCCGGAGAAGCCCCCATGCACATGAGCACCTCTCCGAGCTCATAGGGCGGCATATACCCCAGGGTATGGCAGCCAATGTCGGCCACGGTAATATCATCATTCCCCAGAGCCTCTTTAATGGCAAAGAAGGCACTTCTATGGCCACAGCCGGGACACATCTGGGCGGGTCGTTCCGGCACGGCTACCACCGGTAATTTTTCTTTTTGCCCCTGCTCTTTTATTCCCACGGGCATCATCTCAGGCCATGTGGCCAGGATTTTTTCAAGGGTCTTGTCCGGAGTGAACTCACCCATAAAATCCTTGTCAGATGTTTTTCCAATGATGGTGGTGGTAAGACCCTGGTCATAGGCCATGGCCTTGATCTGGTTTTCAAGGATATCATCCAGCTCCTCTAGGATCAAAACCTGGTCGTTGGACCGTAAAAAAGAGAGGATGCCTTCTGGCTCAAGGGGATTGGTCACACCCAGTTTCAAAAGATTTGGCCGGTATGTGGATAGTTCCAGTACATCCAGAACAGCCAGCCAGGTCAGCCCCGCGGTAATGATGCCCCTACCATGACTGTCGGCACTTTTGATCTCCTGGTTCAACTTAGCTTTTCGAATAAAAGGCAAGATCCGGTCTGTTCTTTCCATGGCGATACGTTTCATTTCCAGGGCCAGCACGGTCAAGGGAATATAGGGACCGTTTTCCTTGTTAAAATCTGTTTTATATTCCTTTCCTTTCTGGTATCCGGCAAATTTGATTTTTTGTCGGGCATGGCAGACATGGGTGGTCAGCCGCAGTACCACAACCGTTTTATGGGCCGCGGCCAGCTGGGCCGCATGTTTATAATATTCATAGGCTTCCTGGGGGGAGGCAGGTTCAAGTACCGTCACCCTGGCCATGCGATAAATATTTCGATTGTCCTGCTCATTCTGGGAAGAGTTGGCACCGGGGTCATCCCCAACCACCACCACCATGCCGCCAATGATATTGAACAACCCCAGCTGTACAAAAGAGTCAAGCGCCACATTCAGTCCCACGCTTTTATAAAAGACACAGGACAGGTTTCCATTGATGGCCGCACCAAAGGCCACTTCCGTGGCCACTTTTTCATTCACTGAAAATTCAAAATAAAAGGGCTGCATATCCTGGGGGATATCTTGAATCGCAGATGCGATTTCAGGGGTGGGTGATCCTGGGTAGGACGTCACCACAAGTGTTTTGGACTCCACCATTGCCCTGACAAGAGCCTGATTCCCCATTAGGATTTCTTCAAAGGAATCTTCCTGGACAAGTAACTCACCCAATTTTTTCATTAACCTGTCCTCCCGGTGGGGTCATTAATTCTTAAACGGTAATTCATAGGTGAACACAATTTTCAGAACAATTGCATTGAGTTGTTTATTATGATCCAGATTGACAGACAGTGTCAAGTCTCTATTTGCAAGGCGGAAAATGAACTTTTCCCCTCGGACTGGAGACGCTTTTAAAGAGAAAGCCCGTCAAAGAGAATACTTTGACGGGCTTTTTATTTTTTTTAGTTCAGATCTTGTACCCTGAAAGGTTGTCCGGGAAAAGGGGGTCACCCTTCCCGGACTGTCCTTTATCAATTAAGGGGCAATTAATAGGGATTTAACTCAACACGTCGGTTCAGGGAACGTCCAAATTTTGTTCCATTGAGGGCCACAGGAGTTTTGAACCCAAAACCAGTCGTGGCAAGTCTGTTCCTCAAGATTCCCTTTTCCACCAGATATGCGGCAACTGAATTGGACCTTCTCATGGACAGATCCATGTTATAGGCTTCGGTTCCCACATTGTCTGTATGACCCGCAAGTTCGACACTCATGGCCGGATTTTTTTCCAGGATAACAACGATTGCATCCAGCAGGGGATATCCTTCGGGTTTAATCTCGGCTTTGTCAAAATCAAACAGGACACTGTCAAGGGTCCAGCAACCCACTGCATTTACCTTCGCACCAACAGGGGTTCCAGGACACTGGTCTTCGTCATCATATACACCATCACCGTCACTGTCTTTTCTTTCTGCTTTCATGGGTGCCGGTGTCGCTACCATTGCCTTTTTCGTGAGAAATACTTTTTCCACAAAGGCGGCCATGCCGTCACCTTTCATAAGATCGTCGGCGGTTGAGAAAAATCCACAGTCTCCGATTCTGGCGACTTCCTGGAGAAAGGCTGTTCCTTCAGGTTCCGCTCCCACCTGGATGGGATAAAAGCAGATGGAAGACCCGTATTTGTCTTTCAGATCCTGAATCCGGGGCAGTTTTTGGTCCATGTCCAGTCCGTCACTGACAATTATTACGGCGTTGTGTACACCTGGAAGGCCTTCAAGGTCATTGGCCACAGCTTCCAGAGCAGTTCCCAGAGGGCTGAATCCGCCAGGTTTTGTGATGGCGGCAAGCGCGCCGGATGCATTGGCAGTGGAATATTTCTCCATGCCGTAGAGGAGTTCTGTATACTGTTTGGAAACCGCGGGGTCATGGCCGAAACTTCTTACACCGGCGGTCTGGCCCAATTCAGGGAGGGTCAGGTTCATTTGATTCCCAATGGTTTTTGCAATGTCAAATTTGGGGGTGCCCTTGTACTTATGTCTCATGGAGCTGGAGGCATCAAATACAACAACAAAATTATCCACCTTTGAATCGTACTTTGTTGTATCAAAGGTTGTGGGTGAAAATGAGGGAACCTTCATGGGTTCTTTTGTGGCGCATCCAAATAAAAAAAGGAATGCAATTACAGACAGCAAACTGTTTACTAAATTTTTTTTATTCATTTTTTCTCCTTTTAGAATTAAACATATTTTGAGGTTATTCGCTAAGAAAGAATAACACCTGAAGCCCTGAAAAAAGCTAAGATTAAATATAGTACTCATTATTACAGGAGAATCGGGGTGAAATCAACACTTCTTTTGTTAGTTCTTTTTGGTCAGTTCTTTTTTTATAGCAAAGGCAAATTTTTGAAGTGTATAGGGTTTTTTGATATATTGGCCGACGCCCAGCTGTTTTGCCTCTATAACCCGTTTGGTTTCAGAAAACCCGCTGGCAATGACTGCCTTTTGTTTCGGGTTGATTTTAAGCACTTCTCGGTAAGTTTCAAGGCCATCCATTCCCGGTTCCATTTTCATGTCTAGAATGAGTAAATCCATTGGATGTTTTTTTAAAAAAGAGATTGCCTTTTCCCCGCTGCTGACGGCAAAGGGGGTGTATCCCAGCAGCTTAAGGCATCCTTGGGCGATTTTTCTTTGTCCTTTGACGTCGTCGATCACCAGAATTGTTTCAGCGTCTCCCTTAAAGGACTCGACCTGGAAATCATCGGCGATGTTTTCCAGGTTGTCCCGTGTTGCTTTAAAATAGAGTTCAAAGGAGGTGCCTTTTTCTCGTTCGCTGGAGACGTCAATATACCCCTGGAGATCCTTGACCGCATTCCAGACAACGGAAAGACCCAATCCAGATCCGCTTCTTCCCATTTTTTTTTTGGTATAAAAGGGTTCAAAAATTCTTTTGATATCCGCCGGACCGATTCCCTCTCCGGTATCACTCACCCGCAGCACCACATATTCTCCTTCAGGGATTTCATTCCCCTTGTCCATTGAGAGTTCCACATAGCGGTTAAAGGTTTCAATGGAGACCTGTCCGTTTGCCTGGACAGCTTCGGCAGCGTTCATGACAAGATTCATCACCACTTTTGAAATATGGGATTCAGACCCAATCAGATTCAGAAGATAGGGCTCCAGGTTGATTTTAAAATAGATGTCTGGAAAATTCTTTTCAAGGCGATGGTGGGCAGAGCTGTTATAATAATCATGGATCACCTGATTGAGACTTAATACACTTGCCTGATGGATTCCCCGCCGGGTAAGGGTTAATAGATCCTGAACAATTTCAGCAGCTTTAATGCCGGTATCATGAATAAAAGAGATGGGTTCAACCAGGGGGCTGTCCTTATCAAGCTGCATCAATAATAACTCCGGGTAGGAAACAAGTCCGGAAAGGATATTGTTCAGGTCGTGGGCAACTCCGCCGGCCAGGGTCCCGATTAATTCCATCTTTTCGGACTGCTTGAGTTTTTCCTCCAGTTCCTTGATTCTGGAAATATCCCTTATGCAGCTGAGAATAGCTGGTTTTCCCTCCCAGATGATCCGGACGGCGCTTAATTGCACCCAGAGAGTGTTCTGCTGTTTGGTTACCACCCGGAAAGCATAGGGGGAAGGGGTGTTTTCTCCGTTGAGCCGTTTTTTATAGTTGCGATGGATGTTCTCCCTGTCATCGGGGTGAACCAGTTCCAGAAAAGGAATCTTTGGAAGATCCTCTAGGGAGTGGCCGGACAACTCAATGGTTTTGGGGTTGGCAAATTTTATATATCCCTCCTGGGCAATATAAATGGCATCATTGACATTGTCGATGAGAATCCTGTACCTTTCTTTTTCTTCCAGCAGAGATTCTTGGACCTGTTTTAACTCACTGATATCTCGAAGTGCTGTTACCCTGAGCTTTTCTCCCCCATAGTCGATCATGCTTGCCTGAATTTGAGCCGGAAAAGTGGTACCGTCTTTTCTAAGAGCGGTTACCTCATAGGGGCTGGTAGTGCCGGACAACATGTTGTTTTCAACTTTTTCATGGTCTTGGGGTAAAATCCAGTCGGTTCCGGGTTTTCCAAGGGCTTCTTCCATGGAATATCCGAACATGTGAAAGGCTGTCTTGTTTTGATCCAGGCAGATGCCTCTTTTGGACAGGAAAATCGTTTCAAAGGTGGCATCATAAAATCCCTTGAACCGGTTTTTTTTTGCCAACAATAGGTTCCCCTGGGCCATTCGTTCTTCTTCAAGGGCTATCGCCGCTGCCAGGATTTGAATACAATGAATATCCTCGGAGCAGAAAGACCGGGTTTGGGTATCGGTAAGCCAGAGGGTTCCCAAGACCTTTTTTTTAGAAAAAACCGGGGTGCCCAGGCATGCCTTTAAACCGAACTTCTTGCCTAAAGGATCAGACATCACTTTTGCCCGGGGTAAAATACAATAGGTCCTGGAAGTTGTTCCATGGCTGGTGAACAAGGACTCTGTGAATAAGGGATCTTTGAAAAGATGGCCGCCAGGAGAAAGGGTGTTTTCAAGATCCCGGGGGAGATTGGCGCATGCCCGAATCACAGGCTTTCCCTGTTTATTATCCCCCCGAAGATAGAGGGAGAAAAAACCCTTAATAATCGATCGGGTCTGGTTTAAAATAAGATCGATGTTTTTTTGGGGATCTGTTTCAAGCAAATGAAATAGTTGGGCAACTTTATCTGATTTTTCACTTGAGTTGACCGGGTTTGATTTTTTCCCCTTTGTTTCTATTTTATCTTTCCCCATAAAAAACATGTTTAGAGGGAAACCCCTTCAAGTTCAAGTCTTTTTTTTAAAATCTTGCAATTTAAGTACAAGAATTATATACGATTGCTTGACTGAATTGGGTTTTATGTTGCGTTTTATGCGGACCTTAAAAAAATAAAGAAAATTAGTAGAATATGGAAATATATCAGGGAATTATATTGGGGATTGTTCAGGGGTTGACAGAGTTCCTGCCGGTAAGCAGCTCCGGTCATCTGGTGCTGGGTCAGATTTATTTTAACATTACCGAATTTTTATTGATATTTGATATCAGCGTTCACATGGGAACCCTGGCAGCTGTGCTGGTAGTCTATTTTCCCGATATTAAATTGATGGTGGTATCCGTTTTCGGGTTTTTGGCAAAAGTCGCCGGTGGTAAACCGTTTGCCCACCTGATCGAGACAGATGAGAACCTGAAACTTTCGGCATTCATCCTCGTGGGGTCTGTGCCCACTGCAGTGATCGGCCTTGGCTTAAAAAATTTTGAGCAGGTTTTGTTTTCCTCTGCTACCCTGGTGGGGTGCATGCTGATTCTCACCGGTACCATCCTGTGGGTCTCTCGACGATATTATCACAATGAAACAGCAGGGGTTAAATTTGACACCAAGCGGGCGCTTCTCATCGGGATTGTCCAGGGATTTGCCGTAATTCCAGGGATTTCCCGGTCCGGCAGCACCATTGCCGCCGGCATGTTTGCCGGGTTGGACCGGCACACGGCTGCCAAATTTTCTTTTCTCCTGTCTGTCCCCGCCATTGCCGGGGCCCAGGTTTTGGGAGTTAAAGATGCCATGGAAACTGGATTTGTTATTAATCCTGCTATTATTTATGGGACAATCGCGTCTTTTGTAGTCGGCCTGGTTGCCTTGAAACTATTATTAAAATTGGTTCACAGGGGCAAGTTCCATTTGTTTGCCCCCTATTGCTGGCTGGCGGGTCTGCTGGTGCTCTTATCAAAAATACTTTAAAGGGAGGGTCTATGAATCCCGAGATCTTCAGGGAATACGACATTCGGGGAATTGCAGGAGAGGATATCTGCGAACCGGATGTCATTGATATTGGACGAGCCTATGGTTCTTTATTAGTGGAACAGGGTAGAAAAAAAATATCCGTTGGAAGGGATTGCAGGAAAACCTCGGATCGGTTTTCCCAATTGTTTATCCAGGGGATTGTTTCCACTGGTTGTGATGTGGTGGACATCGGGATCTGTCCCACACCGGTGCTTTATTTTTCCATCCACCATCTGGAACTGGACGGCGGGGCCATGGTCACTGCCAGCCATAATCCCCCGGAATATAATGGATTCAAGCTGATGAGTGGGCTCGATTCCATCCACAGCCAGGGACTCCAGGATATATTGGGAATTATTGAGGAACGCGCCTATGTAAAGGGAGAGGGTGAAAAAACCCAAGCCGATGTGACAACTCCCTATAAGGCCTATTTGCTGGAAAATATCACCCTCAATAAAAAAATCAGGATCGGTGTTGATGCCGGGAACGGCACCGGTGGCATCACAGCGGTGCCGGTGTTAAAAGGGCTGGGGTGTGAGGTCCATGAACTCTTTTGTGACCTGGATGGTTCTTTTCCCAACCATGAGGCAGATCCCACCCAGAAGAAAAATCTGATGGATCTCATTGCCCTGGTAAAAAGTCAGGGCCTGGACCTTGGCGTCGGATATGATGGAGATGCCGATAGAATCGGCGTGGTGGACAAGACGGGCCAGGTGATTTACGGGGATCAGCTCATGGTGATTTATGCCAGGGAGATCCTTGAAAGAAAGCCCGGGGCCACCTTTATATCCGAAGTAAAATGTTCCATGGTCATGTATGATGAGATTCGAAAGCGTGGCGGGAATGCCATTATGTGGCGGACCGGTCATTCATTGATCAAGAAAAAAATGAAAGAGGAAAATGCCGAACTTGCCGGGGAAATGAGCGGCCACATGTTTTTCAAGGACCGGTATTTCGGGTTTGATGATGCCCTCTACGCCACCTGCCGATTGCTGGAAATCATGGTTGCCACGGGCAAAGGGGTGGATGAATTGATAGAGGACCTTCCCCAGACCTTTACCACCCCGGAACTTCGGGTGGAGTGTCCCGATGCCATTAAATTTGATGTGGTGGACAAGATTGTGGCCCATTACAAGGCAATACCCAACCAGGAGGTGATTGATATCGATGGATTGCGCGCGGTGTACGATGACGGGTGGGGCCTTGTCAGGGCATCCAATACCCAGCCGGCCCTGGTGTTGCGGTTTGAATCCCTTACCCGGGAACGATTGGATGAGATCCAGCAGGAGATTGAGTCCACCTTAAAGGCAATAATAGGTGAAGCCAGCATCTAAACTTGCACCTAAACTTGCACCTAAACTTGCACCTAAACTAGTACCTGAATTGGTACCTAAATTGGTACCTAAATTAAATTGAGGAGATAAATTAAAGCGGTTGAACACCCAGGGCCGGACCCTGGGCATTTGCCCGGTTAATTTTTTTATATGCAGTTATCATCACAACAGCAAGATGCTGTCGATCATACCGGTTCCCCGGCCCTGGTGGTCGCAGGCGCTGGTTCCGGCAAGACCCGGACCCTGACGGCCAAATTTTCCCATCTGGCAGCCACGGGCCACGATCCCAAACGGATATTGGCCATTACCTTTACCAATAAGGCGGCCCAGGAGATGAAAGCCCGGTTGATTGAGATGACAGGATTGCCCCCGGCAAGCTTTGAATGGGTTCGTACCTATCATTCTGCCTGTCTCATGATTTTGAAAAAGCATTGTGAACTCATGGGATATACCCCCCCTGTTCAGATCTTTAGCGTTTACCAGCAGGACAAGCTTGTCAAAGAGCTCTGCGTGAGGAACAATATTGAAAAAAAATATGCCAACAGGATTTTGTCGTCTATTTCCCGGGCAAAGAATTCCGGAGACCCCCAGGGCTATTTTGAGTTGAATCCAGGCTTTTTTAATATCCGGCTGACAGATATCTATTCCCAGTTCGAAGAGCGTCTCAAGGAGATGAACTCTGTGGATTTTGACAATATTTTGTTAAAAACCCGGGATCTTCTCCGGGATCATGAACAGGTTCGTGTCTGGTACAAACAGTATTTTACCTACCTTTTGGTGGACGAGTACCAGGACACCAACAATCTCCAGGAGGACCTGACCAATCTGCTGCTGGGAGAACACCGCAACCTGTTTTGCGTGGGGGATGACTGGCAGTCGGTTTACGGATTTCGGGGCAGCAATGTCAACCATTTTTTACGGTTCTCTGATAAATACATGGATGCAAAAATTTTCAAACTGGAAGAAAATTATCGATCCGCCCATGAGATTGTCCAGGCTGCCAACGACATGATTGATTACAACCCGGACAAAATGGAAAAACGCTGTTTTTCCAAGAAAAAGGGCGGCGTTGTCGAAATCTATAAGTTTATGTCCGATGCCCATGAAGCCGAATGGGTTGCCAAACGGGTCCTTGCCATGAATCGCCAGGGGCTTGGCGTCCCCTTTGACAAGATGGCCGTGGTCTACCGGACAAAATTTTGTTCCCTGCCCTTTGAAAGAATTTTCAGGGCCTTCCGGGTGCCCTATCGCCTCATGGGATCCCAGGGCTTTTTTGAGCGCATGGAAATCTTAGATATCAACTCCTACCTGAGCTCGGCTTATTTCCCCAATGACGACCTTTCCTTTGAACGGGTGGTCAATACCCCCAAACGGGGAATCGGCCCCTCCATGGTTAAAAAAATGGCTGCTCTGCGCACAGGAGGTACGAGTTTGCAGGATGCGGCAAGAATCATGGTCAAGGATCGGGTGTTGACAAAAAAAGTCCATGAAAACCTCTCCCTTGTCCTGGAAGTTTTGGATGCCATCCACGATATGCCGCCGGCCATGGCCATGGAAACCGTTATCGACCGGACCGGATATTACGACTATCTGGAAAAAAAGGTAAAGACAAAAACCGAATTTATCTCCAAAAAAGAGAATATTGAACAGCTTATCTACACGGCAAGGTCCAAAGACGATCTTCTGGAATATCTTGAAGAGGCGGCCCTGATCCGGGAAGATAAAGAGGATGAAGATGAGCAGGATTCAAAGGGGGTTGCCCTTTTGACCATCCACTCGGCCAAGGGGCTCGAATTTGATACCGTCTTTATTGTGGGATGTGAAGAGCGCCTTTTCCCCCATTGGCGGTCCATTGACGATGGGAACCAGGCCCTTTATGAAGAACGCCGCCTCATGTATGTGGCCATGACCCGGGCGGAACGCTTTTTATACCTGACCCATGCCAATTACAGGAAGGGGGAATTTGCTACCCAAAGCCGGTTCATCGATCAGATAAAAGAATGTCTGACCTAGGAAAAAGGTGATATCCTAAAGCCCCATGGATCTGTTTTATGCCATAAAAGAGCCGGTATCCAATCTGGTTGCCACAATCTTGCGCAAGGGCAACCGGCTTATCCCTTCGGCCCATAAAGGTATTTTTCTGACCCTGTTTTTTATTGTTTTTACCATGGTGACCGGGGTGGGAATTGTGGTGCCCCTATTGCCCATCTATGCCAATGACCTGGGGGCAACCGGTGTCTATGTGGCCATGATTTTTGCCTCATTTTCCCTTTCGAGAACATTTTTATTGCCCCTGTTTGGCAGGCTTTCCGACCAGAAGGGCAGGAAACCCTTTATTCTGGGCGGGCTTGCCACCTATGTCCTTGTCTCTCTTGCCTTTGTTTATTCCAACACAGTGGAAGGGCTGATCCTTATCCGGTTTGTCCAGGGGGCAGGGTCTGCCATGGTCATGCCCGTGGTCCAGGCCTATGTGGGAGAAATCACCCCGGAGGGTTCTGAAGGATATTCCATGGGCCTGTTTAATCTATCCATGTTTTTGAGCCTCAGTTTGGGGCCGTTGATGGGAGGCGTTATCCATGATCTTTGGTCCATGGATGCTGCTTTTGTCTGCATGGGGCTTTTATCCTCCCTGGGGCTTGTGCTCTGCCTTGTTTTTTTACCGCCCCTTTCCCTGGAAAAGATTCGTTTAAAAAACAGGAGACCCGTTCCCTGGGTCCAGGTGATCCGAGACTGGGAATTGGGAGCCCTGGTATCATTTCGGTATGCCTATACCGCCTGCATCGGGATTATCTGGTGTTTTCTTCCTCTTTTTGCCGACAGAGCCTTTGGCCTTTCCGGTTCCAGGATCGGCCTGCTGGTAATGCTGGGTATCTTTGTATCAGGTGTTCTCCAGCTGCCCATGGGATATGCCGCTGACCGGCTCAACAAGAAATACATGGTGATCCTGGGGGGGGCATTTTCAACCCTTGGCATATGGTTGCCATTTTTCGCCGCTTCCTTTACTGACCTTTTAATTGCCGTTACTCTGTTTGGCATTGGCGGCGGTATCTCCATGCCGGCGATCACAGCGCTTGCCGTGGTCAAGGGGGATGAAAAAAAGGCCATGGGATCTGTGATGTCCGTGATGACGGTTGCCCACTCCCTGGGAATGCTCACAGGTTCCCTTATCGCAGGGCTTGCCATGGATTTTTTCAGCCTCAAATTTGCCTTTCCCTGCGGCATGGCCTTTATGGCCGCAGGCACCCTGGCCTTTTTTTTTCTTTACAACCACCATTGCCGTTCAAGGGGGTAATGATTTTTTTATAAATCATTGATTTTCATTAAAATTCATAATAATGAACACAGATAGGATACTAAATTGTATGTGGTGTAAGAACTTACAAGCACACAGGTTTTGAAAATCCGTTATGGGATTATTAGAATTCATTATGGAGAACAATGAAAAAAATATACCAGGCACCCATTGTAAAAAAGGCATTTCTCATCCTCAAAGCCATTTCAACGGCCACCCATGGGTTACGGATCAGCGAAATTTCTTTCAAATTGGATATCAGTAAAAGTACAGTCCATGGAATTACGGCAGCCCTGGAAGATCAGGGAGCCCTTATTCGGGACCCTTCTTCCAAGCGATACACCATCGGCACCACCCTCATGGAACTTGGCAAAGCAGCCTATGAAAGAATGGATTTTAAAAAAGTCGCCCGGCCGATAATGGAACATCTCATGGAGCAATGCCGGGAATCGGTATTTTTAGGCATCCAGAACAAGGATTCGGTCACGGTCATTGATATTGTGGAATCCAGAAAAGACTTTAAAATCTCCTCCCCCATCGGCACCTCCCTGCCCCTTCAGGCCGGAGCAGTGGGGAAAGTTTTCCTTTCAAATATGACACAAACAGATGCCCGGGCTTATATCCTGGAAAAGGGTCTCATCCGATTTACCCCCCAGACAATTATGGATCCGGATATCTATTTAAAGGAACTTGAAACCGTTCGGAAAACAGGGGTTGCCTTTGATGATGAAGAATATATTTCAGGCGTAAAAGCCGTGGCCGCACCCATCCAAGCCATTGGTGCCTATACACCGGCCATCTGGGTGGTCGGCTTTACTGCCGGCATGGAGGATGAGCAGATTCCTAGTATCATGGCCCAGACCCGGGAAGCTGCCCTGGCAATTAACAAAAAACTGGCCGGGACTCCCTGAAGAAAGGCTATTGTAAATTATTTTTCAGGGCTTTTAGCACGCACGGTGTGGTTGCTTATCTTCCAGGAGGGGCACAACTTTAAATTCGTCGATTTTGTATAACAAGGCCTTATAACTAATTTTCAGAATTTTTGCAGCAAGGGATCGGTTCCAACCGACTTTCTCTAAAATAAAAGCAATGATTTCTTTTTCCACTCTTCCCGAAGCAAGCTTTTTGATCTCTTTTAATGACAAATCTTCAAGTATTTGATCGGGACTTGAAGATAGATCGATAAATTGAGATGCAAATTTTGTGGAGTTACTTACAACTGGTTTTGAGCCGTTGATCTGTTTTTTTTCCTGGAGAACAGGACTGGTTTTCGGGCATTCTTCCCTTGGCAATTCTTCAAGAATTTTTTCCCAGGAGTTAAAAACCATTTGTTTTTTTATGCTATTTTTAAGCTGGCGGATATTTCCGGGCCATGGGTAATCGCAAAGTTTGGTAAGCGTCTGTGGATCTGGCCGGGAGCATTGACTTTGGGGGTACTCTAATTTATTGGATCTGTAAAAATATTCAATGAGAGACGGGATATCTTCCTTCCTCTCGCGTAGAGGGGGGATATGAATATTAATAATATTCAACCGATAAAAAAGGTCTTCCCGAAAAGTTCTATTTTTTATTTTTTCTTCAAGATTCTGGTTTGTTGCCGCTATTACCCAGGCATCGGATTTATGATTCCGGTCCGATCCAAGGGGGGAAAATTCTCCACTTTGAAGGATATGAAGTATTTTTGATTGCAAGGGCATTGGCATATCGCCGATTTCATCAAGGAAAAGCACTCCCTTGTCAGCCGTTTGAAATTTTCCCGGCCGAGTTCTACAGGCATCGGTGAAGGCGCCTTTTTTGTAACCAAAAAGTTCGCTTTCAAGAAGGGTTTCCGGTAGGGCCGCACAATTAATTTTTACAAATTTTTTAGACGCCCTCATGGAATTCACATAAAGATTTTGAGCAACGACTTCTTTGCCGACACCTGTTTCTCCCGTTACCAATACATTCAAACAGGTCTGGGCGACATGCTTGATAAGTGTTTTTGTTTTAATAGTGGATTTGCTGATTCCGATTAATGGTGTTGTCATAATTTTATTACTTTTCAATATTATTGATTAATAAAAAGACGTCACGGCAACCCGCATTGCATTTAGGCTGAGGCCTTCTGTTTTTGATCGTAACAAGATCGTTTTTGTTTGCGAATGATGATTTTTAATAAGTCTGGCAGGGTTTGTCAATCAGGGAAACCCCTAGTTTTTCATTTATTTGTTACCAGGGGAAGATTTTTAACTCTCGGACCAGCAATTCTCGGTCACCAGCTATTACAGAGCAGAATTGTTTAGAATTTGATTCCAATTGGGAATTTTGCAGGTGGCCATTCGGGGCCAATAACCCCGGAACTATGAATACAGGTTTTTTCCATTGCAGCGAATTTCTTAAATTCACCCTTAAAAATATTTATCTTGAATTCGGGTTACACAAGGGCGTATGTTTCAAGTGTGCGGGAAAACGGCGTACAAGACACCCATTGAGCCGGCATGGTCGTTTTCATGAAAACATTGATCATATAATGACGATGCAACAAATAGGTCGGAAAGCCGAATGTAAACGGGGAATATAATGGCACGAATCGCTGGTGAGCGGGAGCATACGGTCGAGATGGTGGAGCAGTTAAAATGAAGGATCAGAAAATTGTGAATCGTTATTCCCTGGTGGAAGAAAAAATGA
Organism: Desulfoconvexum algidum; assembly: GCF_055382125.1. Classification (NCBI taxonomy): domain Bacteria; kingdom Pseudomonadati; phylum Thermodesulfobacteriota; class Desulfobacteria; order Desulfobacterales; family Desulfobacteraceae; genus Desulfoconvexum; species Desulfoconvexum algidum. Next base: position 6,656,238 of record NZ_AP042394.1, read on the forward strand.
ACGTTGTTTCCCATGGTGCCGGTTTGGTTTTAAGTATTGTCGCTCTAATTTTTCTGGTTGCCCGGGCGATTGAGTATGGTGATGCATGGCATCTTGTCAGTTTCAGCGTTTTCGGAGTCAGCCTGATATTGTTATATGCTGCTTCCACCTTTTACCACTGCACTCAAAGCCCAACGCTGAGAACCCGGTTGAACATCATTGACCATGCATCTATTTATGTCCTGATTGCTGGAACTTATACACCGTTTACGCTTGTCACGCTGAACGGTTCAACCGGTTGGGTGCTTTTTGGCATTTCTTGGGGATTAGCTATATCCGGATTGATTTTGAAAATTTTCTTTACTGGCAAATATAATATACTATCAACTATCATGTATGTATTTATGGGTTGGATTATTATTTTCGCCATAAAACCGTTAATTAATCATTTACCTTTGAAAGGGTTACTTTGGCTATTTGCAGGCGGTATCTCCTATACAATGGGTGCTATTTTATACAGCATTGATAAAATAAAATTCAATCATGCCATATTCCATCTGTTGGTTTTAAACGGTAGTTTCTGCCATTTTATCTCAGTGTATTTTTATGTGTTGCCCCAAGCATAAATCACCCAGCCACCGAAGCAGTTTGCTAAAGTTCATTCCTGCAGCGCTCTGAATAGAATTTATCCGGTCACCTATTTTCCCGTTTAACCGATTTCTATCCATTCATAACCCTTGTTTTTGTCTTTTTTTAGCGGCTTTTACAAGACGATCCCCTGCTCGATCATACAACCGGGAATCTGTTGGGAACCGAATATCCTTTTCCTGGACTGTCGTATCAACATTTGTTCTTTTGAGCTGAGTTGTCTTTATGCCCTTGGGCTGGTGGCGGCAACAAATATGATCCAATTGATTTCCAAGCGTTTACTGCGCCAACCTCCACGTGTTTAATCTCATGGCATAATTCACCACACAATGTATGATGACCAACAGCCTTTATGAAAGAAGTTGCATCCAAAGAGGTGTTCAAGCATCCCAAGCAGTGTTGGGAGAGTTCCATAATAAAAGCAGGCGTCCCTATAAACCTCACTCCAAAAAACAGCTCACCAAAAAACAATTCAAATGCCAACTCGTTTCTATCTGCAAGATACGTTTTGATGTCATTTGTTGATGGTGGATTGTGCGGTTTAAACGACAGAGCGTTCTCCCACTTACCGTTTAATGCAAATTGCCCCCTTGACGGTGGATTTTTAAATAGTTCCATTTATATCAAATATATCACTTTAAAAGGGTCTTGGCATTTTTGCGTATCTACTTACTTTGCTTGTTCGTCTGTTTTAGCCTATTTTTATAAATACCATATATACTGATAAGGAGCCAAAAAAACTCTATAAAAAAAGCGGATAGATTAAATTTGAAATATAGTGAGATCAAAACAAATACTGCACCAATTGCATTCAAAAGGCTGTACAGTATTGAGTTTGGAGTTATTTTTCCTATTTGCAACGCAAAATATGTTGTTAATATCAGCAAGACGCCGATATTGCCTATAAAATCAAAAAAATTGTAGCTCATGTGATTATTTTGTAAGACCTTCCAGAATTTCCACGGATAAATCCGCTTTCTCTTTTGGAACAAAAATATGATCGTGGTAATAACCAGCGACTACATTCGCAGAGATATTTTTTGATGCTAAAGCAGTTGATATTGCAGCGGTCAACCCAACTGCTTCTAAACTAGAATGCACTTCAAGTGTAATCTTGTTAAAGATTGCATCATAAGAAAGGCAATGCTTATCAGCGGTCATCTTTTTCACTACAATTGTCATACCTTCCGATTCAAGAAATGTTGCGATTGGATCTAAGGCAATAATATCTTCATTAATTTTAAAACATTCCTTTGTGGAAAAGACATAATCCATTTTATCCAGCACTGGCTTCATTTTCTTTAGCAATACGTTAATGTCTGTAATACCCGTCATGAGTGTTCTCCATTTAACAATTTATCGTGTGATTACCCTAGGAAGTTATACTGAAATTCGATTTAAATACAATTAATTATATTTCTACAACATTAGATCTGCTAATAAATCGTTGTGGATATACCATGAAAAGATTTTAGGATTGTCAAAATTTGAAAGCGATACGTATGTCTATTTATGTTTTTTGTTTGTGGGAGGGGCATTCCTGCTTAACATTCAATATTGATGGAAATGAAGCTGTCAGAAGGAATAATTTTGGTCAAGAAAAACCGGTCACAAATTGGTCACAAACATCAAAAAAGGGTTTAGAGAAAATTCTCTAAACCCTTGATCTTTTATGGTAGGCACGAGCAGACTTGAACTGCTGACTTCTACCGTGTCGAGGTAGCACTCTACCAACTGAGTTACGCGCCTTTAATATCTTGCTGTTTCTATCAAACCCCGCATTTTGTGTCAAGAAAAACTAATGCCTATTCCCCTATTTTTTCTTCAATATCTAAATTATTCAGGGGCAATTGCTCTTGTTTTTCAATAAAGTGGATAAAAATCATCTGGTCTGTCACTTCTGCCACCTCAATCCCAAATCCAACAAATGTTTTGAGCATCACGGCATCGGCAAATTGTTCCGGGGTTCCCTTAAAAACAATCTCCATGACGGCTTTGTCAGTACCAATCTCCTTGGGTTGCATATTCGCAATGTCCTGGATTTCTTTGAATCGCTTTTTTAAGGCAATGAACCGGGGCAGAAAGTTCTCTCCTGCGATGGTCACATCAAATAAATTTTCCCGTCTCAGGTTCTGGGTCCAAAAGGTGTCGATTTTTTGGTTCAGATCCTGGGCTGCCAGGTCGCTCACTTCGGTGATGGCTTCCATGGCACCCTCTTGGTCCATGGTACTTTTGGCCGCTGCCCGGCTGACAGAAGTCATCACTTCTTTGCCCGAGCCCAGGTCATAGATTTTTAATTCAATCACCCCGTCAAAAATTTTTTCATTCCCCATTCGATTGATGGATTCAGCCGCACTGGCTTTTCCCAGAACCACCATATCTGCCTTGAGGACTCGCCCCAGTTCCATGGCAGCAGCGGCATCATAGATGGAGGAGAAACGAATATTATAAAGGGAAGGGTTTGGACGGTCAGGGCCGGTACCGGCTACCTTGAATCGATTTTGGGTCATTTTTTCTAAAATAATGGTTTCCGAAAGGGAGGTATAGGGTTTCGGGTTATTTCCCCACCAATATCTGGGAAGAAGATCATCAGGTGTCTGTTCTGCAATTAAAAAAAGGATCACAGGTTTATCTGTAGAGGCATTGAGTATTCCGGCATCGGTCAGGTGTTTTTCAATCAATTTCAGGTTGACCTTGGATTCAACCCCCACAAGATAATACCCCTTGTGTTCCATCCCCCCTATCACCCGGTAGGTGGCCACATAGTCCGAAGACCTGGGAAGGATTCTTCCATATAAAAACTCCAGGTTACCGGCAAACACCTGACGGGACACCAGGGATGCAACGGCATTCTGAACGGCTGTGTCCAGGGCTTTTTCCACAGCTTTTTGCTTGGCCTTCTGGATATTTTGTCCCTTGATTTTTTCCTGGCCCGTGGTCACACCGGTTAATACGCTTGTCGATCCTGTGGCCAGGGCAGTGTCAAAAAAGAGCAACACCCCGAGAAGGATAGCCACGTACATACCTGCTTGTCTTTTAGTCCCCATGATCATACCTTTCTTTCAATTGAATAATCTGCAATTAAGTGTAGAAGGTCTTTTGAATTAGAATCTTCGAATAGTCCAAGTGATGCCTTGGCCTTGGTTACATGGTCTTTTGCACACTCCTGGGTATAGGCAATGCCCCCAAGGGTGAATAATTTTTCTTTCAGATCTTCAAACAGGTTCTGGTCAAAAACAGGATTTGCAATAATCTCCTGCATCCATTTCCTGTCTGTGTCACCGGCTTTGGCAAGACTGTGGATCAGGGGCAGGGTGAGTTTTCCCTCCCGCATGTCTGCACCGGGGTTTTTTCCCAGTTCCTGGGCCGTGGCTGTATAGTCCAGAAGATCGTCGGCCATTTGAAAAGCCATGCCCAGGTGATACCCATAGGATGCCAACGCCTCTTCTTTTTCCCGGGAGGCCTTGGAAATAATGGCCCCGCTCTGGCAGGCCCCCTGGATCAAAACAGCTGTTTTTCGCTCAATAATCTCAAGGTATTGCCCTTCGGACAGGTCAGCTCGGCCCTTTTTTTCCAATTGGTCGATCTCCCCCTGGGACATGGCCTGGGTGATATTGGCAACCACAGAAATCACACGGGGTTCCCGGGTTTTCGCGGCAATTGACAGGGCCCGGGCCAGAAGAAAATCCCCGGTGAGCACCACCTGGGGGGCAGGCCAACGGGTATGGGCTGCTGGTTTCCCCCGGCGCATATCTGCCGCATCCACCACATCATCATGGAGTAGGGTGGCGGCATGGAGGTATTCAAAAATAATGGAAAATAAAATTTCAAACCCGGTGTCATACCCGCATATCCTTGCAGAGTGAATCATGAGCAGGGGCCGCAACCGTTTGCCCCCGCTGAACAGCAGATGGGAGGCAATCTTTCGTACCAGATCCAGGTTGGGGGCGAGGTTCTCTTCCAGGGCTTTTTCCACCTGAGCAAGATCCGGAGCAACCTGTTCGATAATCTTGGTCTTTATATCAGTCATGCCATTTCTCCGGCAATATCATATTCATATGCATCTGTTATTCTTACAGGAACAATGCTCCCGATTTCAAGTCCCTTTGAATAAATAAATGTCATCCCATCCACTTCCGGTGCCTGGAATTGGGTCCGGCCGATATATACCCCTTGTTCCGGGTTTTCTTCCACCAGCACAGGATAAATTTTCCCCACATGCTTTTCATTGACCTGTTCTGAAATTTTTGCCTGGGCTGACATGAGTATGTCATGGCGTTGTTCTGCGATATCCTCTGGCACATGGTCTTTGAAACCGTGGGATTTAAGGTCATCGGAATCCGAATAGGTAAAGACCCCCAGATGGTCAAACCGAACCGTTTCTATAAACGTTTTCAAAATCTGAAACTCTTCTTCGGTTTCCCCTGGAAACCCCACAATCAAGGTGGTACGAAGGCTGGCTTCGGGGTCCAGTTTTCGGATCAGTTTGAACAGAGCGATCAACTCTTCTTGGGTATAAGGTCTTCCCATTCGTTTGAGCATGGAGGTGGCAGCGTGCTGGATGGGCACGTCATAGTAGGCGCAAAGATTGTCATGGCTTTGGACAACCTTGATGATGTCAGCCCCCAGGGTCTTGGGGTGGGTGTATAAAAAGCGGATCCAAACCGTTTCATCTTGTTTGGCAAGGGTTTTGGAAAGGGAGGACAGGACGGTATCAAGTCCTGTCCGGCCAGAGTCAATACAATCTGAGTCAATCCCATCAGAGCCCTGGTTTATGGACCCCGCCACAAGGTCCTGGCCGTAGTCGGTGGTATTTTCTGCGGTAAGGATGATCTCTTTTATCCCCTTTGCCACAAAAGTGGCCGCTTCGGTGCAAATATCTTCCACCGGCCGGGACCGCTGGGTCCCCCGCAATTGGGGAATAATGCAATAGGTACAATGGCGGTTGCATCCTTCGGACACCTTTATATAGGCAAATCCCGTTGAAATCAGTTCCCGATCAACGGTCAGATCCTGAAAACCTCGCTGGTTCGGGTCGGGAAAAAGGGTCAAAGGGCTTTGTGTTCCTTCCACCACATCTACAATCTGTTCACAGGCCGCCGTGCCCAAAAAGGCATCTACTTCCGGCAAACTGGCCAGAAGGCCGGCATCATCCTTGTACCGCTGTGCCAAACAGCCCGTGGCAATGAGCCGTTGGCAGGCCCCATTTTCTTTGAACCCAGCCATTTCAAGGATCACCTCCACGGCCTCATCCGAAGCCGTGGAGATAAAACCACAGGTGTTGACGATGATAACCTCAGCCAAGGCCGGGTCATCGGTTCTTAGGTGTCCCGCAGCCAAAAGCTTTCCCAGCATTATTTCGCTGTCCACCTGGTTCCGGGAGCACCCGAGGGTTTCAAGAAAAACGATCATATGGCCTTGGCCATGAGGTCTCCCAAAAGGGCGGAAAACCGAGCAGGATTGTCCAATTTTCCGCCTTCACTGATGACGGCAATATCATAGAGCAAATCAGAGTAGTCGGTTAAGACCGGGTTGGTCGTGTCTGTCTCAAAAAGGGTTTTGATCTTTTCCAAAACCGCATGATTGACATTGACCTCCATTACCCGTTTCTGGTCCGGGGTACTCTGGCCCGAGGCTTTCAATATTTTTTCCATATAAGCGCTCATGCCGTAATCATCTCCGGACAGGCAGGAGACAGAATCCTTGAGGCGGTTGGAAACAACCACATCCTTGACCCGGGCTTCCAGTTTTCCCTTGAGAAAGGCAAGAAGAGCGGAGTATTCGTTTTTCTTCTCATCGTCGACCTTGTCCAGATCCAGATCCCCTTTTTCTGCACTCTTTAACTTTTTTTCCTTGTATTCGGGCAAAGACTGGGTCACCCACTCATCAATGGGATCCACCATGAGGATCACTTCAAAGTCCTTGGCTTTCAGGGATTCGAGCAGGGGTGAGTTCATCAGAGATGTCAGGCTTTCACCGGTGAGAAAATAAATCTCTTTCTGGTCTTCCTTCATGTTTTCGATGTATTCGTCCAGGCTCACCAGCTTATCCCCGGATTTGGTCGTTTTGTAACGGAGCAGTGCGGCCAGGCGTTCCTTGTTTTCATAATCGGTTGGGATACCGGCTTTCAGGGACTGACCGAACTCCCCGTAGAATTCTTCATAGCGTTCCTTGTCCATGCCTTCCAGCAAAGAGAAAATTTGTTTGACCAGATTCTTTTTGATATTTCTCACCAGCCGGTCTTCCTGGAGGATTTCACGGCTTACGTTGAGGTTTAAATCCGGTGCATCCACAACCCCCTGGACAAATCCCAGGTATTCAGGCAGAAGTTCCTTGCAGTCGTCCATGATAAAAACCCGTTTGCAATACAGCTGCATCCCGTTTTTTCTTTCCGGCCGGAACATATCCATGGGGGCTTTTTCCGGCAAATATATGAGCACATCATACTCAGTCACCCCTTCAAACCGTTTGTGGATGATCTCCATGGGTTTGTCCCAGTTATGGCTGATGTGCTTGTAAAATTCTTCATGCTCTTCAGGGGTAACCTCATCCTTGGCCTTGGCCCAGATGGCTTTCATGGAGTTGAGGGTCTCATCTTTTCTGACCTTTCTATAGGTTTCTCCAATGGGTTTTCCCTCGGAATCTTTGACAATCTCATTTTCCGGGATGGGTTCACTTTTTTCCAGGTTCATGATAACCGGATAGGTCACAAAATCGGAATGTTTTTTAACAATGTGCTGGAGGGTATAATCTTCTGTGAAATTCTGGTCCCCATCTTCGGGATCTTTCAGATAGAGGGTAATGCTGGTACCCCGGTTTTCTCGTTCAATTTCCTGGACCGTATAATCTCCCTTGCCGTCGGACTCCCAGCGAACACCTTTCTCTTCGCCCGGGGCCTTGGTATCCAGTCGGACCTTGTCCGCCACAATAAAGGCAGAATAAAAGCCCACGCCAAACTGGCCGATCAGTTCAGGGGAGAGGGTGGTTTCTTTTTTTGATTTTTCCAGGGCTTCCATGAAGGCTGCGGTTCCAGACTGGGCAATGGTACCGATATTGTCATTGACCTCGTCAAAGGTCATGCCGATGCCGTTGTCGGAAATGGTAATAGTTTTGGCTTCGGAATCTGTGGCCAGCCGGATATGATAATCTGTATCATCGGCAAAGAGAGCCGGTTCTGTCTGTTCTTTGAACCTTGCCTTGTCAATGGCATCGGAAGCATTGGATATCAGTTCCCGAAGAAAAATTTCCTTGTTGGAATACAAGGAATGAATGATCAAATGCAGCAACTGCTGCACTTCTGTTTTAAATTTACGTGTCTTCTTTGCTGCCATGTTTACTCCTGTTTCGATTATGTTTAATACCTATTTACCTTCAAATTAGTTTTCAATAATAATTGTGGCAAAAACAAAATTGTCAAGGCAGACCAGGTGAAATTCAAACCCCAATGGGTAAACATAAAAGAAAGTACCCTTTACCGACCAGCAGGTCTTTGTTAGAATCCCCCATGATCACCTGGCAATTTAATATAAGAGATCAACAATGAATCAGCAAATTGACATAAGAGACCAGGCCTATCTGTCCGGAAGTGAGGTAAAAAAACTCAATTTTATTAAAGAGCCAACAACCCTGGAGTTCCGGAAATATTATAGGTCCGGCCTGCGGTCCCATATTTTTGAAGTCCTTGAGGCCAGGGATGTTCAAAGGGAGACCCATGGGGAAATCATTGACGGCATCCGGATGTTTCCCCGGGCCCGACCTTTGAAAATGTTTCGAATATTACGAAACCGATTTAAAAATAAAGAGGCCGTTTTTAAGGAAATTAAAAAATATAATACCCTGTTAAAATTTTTGGGACCGGACCTCATTGCCCTTTCTGAAGAATTTATGGCCGATTATACCGGCACGGGAGAAAGCCAGATCGTTCTGTGCGGTCTCCAGGAATATGTGGACGGTCAGATACTGGACCCTTGGCGATTGTTTGGTGATAATTATTTAATGGATTTATTCGGGTCCCCCCAAGATGGCTTGGATCAATCCGCCCTGGTTGACAAAGCAAGGAAGAATATTGAATCCTTTGTCAAAAAGATTCGGGAAATGATCACCCTCACCGGATATATCCCCGACCTTGCTGGCATCGGCAACCTGATTTTAACGCCTGGAGGGGATTTGAAACTGGTGGACATCAATAATATTGTTGAAATTAAACTCAATGATACCATCCTTGTCGATGACAAAGGATACCCCTCCTGTGATGTATCCATCGAGGTTTTGTCCATCCTTGAAAGGGATATCCTTCGACAGGAGATCCACATGGAGGATCCCCTTTACCGACTTTTTCTATCTCCCAAAAGGAGAGAACGAGTCAAAATCATTGAACGTGAATTTTACACAAATCTATAAAAACCCATTCCAAACACATCCTTAGGACCGCAAAGCTTATAGGTTGAACGAAATTGCTTGTCTTTTGACCCATCTACTTCGTTGCATCAAAGGCCGAATACGTAGAATATTTCAACCAAAGATTTTTACAGAAGATTCCCCCCGGTTTGACAAGGGCTGTTATTCCCTGTATCTTTTGCCTTTGTTTAATTTGACAGGTGAGAAATATGGACCAGAAAGAGTGTATTCAAAAAATTCACACCGCAATTCATCGGGCAGTCCATCCCGACCCCCCGGATCCCGATTTTTTTCAACCCACCAGCGTGATGGCCCTGTTTGCATTTAACGAGGGGGTAGAACTGATTTTTATCCAAAAAGCAGATGTGGAAGGATACCCCTGGCGTAATCAAATGGCTTTTCCGGGTGGTCATGTAGATGAACAAGATACCTCCACCCAGGCGACTGCCCTGAGAGAACTTGAAGAAGAGATGGGAATTTGTTCCCAGGATGTAAAGGTAATGGGTTCCCTGGGTCATTTTCAGACCATTAATAATAAGGATATTGAAGCCTTCACCGGTGTCTGGAATCAAAAGGGTAAGATTACCTTTGACCCAGCAGAAATTTCCCGGGTGATTCCAATTTCCTTGGCCTATCTGACCCGTGTGCACAGGGAAAAGGGGTATGCTGGGCGCAGGCCCGATATCATGGAGCTAACCTATCCCTATGAGGATGTGTTGATCTGGGGGGTCACCGCCAAGATTCTCCATCACTTGATAGAGGTTATCATCCCAAAGAACAAATAAGGCGGTTTTATCGGGGAGGGGCTCATTGTATCAAACGTGTGGCATCAGTCGTTTTTTGAGCGTATCCTAAGCCGAATAAATATTTTGAGCACCAAAAATCCGGATAAAAAGGCCAAAAGCCCGGGGAACCAGAGATGTTCTGCAAAATCAGGCTCCCCTGAAGCCACCATCATCCCTGCCAGGGCAATGACAAAAACAAGGATCATCATGACGATCAGGGTCCAGCAGGCAACGCTTGAATCATACCAGGAGGTTATGGCTTTTCGGAAAAATGGATTTTGGTCAAGTTGCATTTGCACCCATATTCGTTTTGTATTAAGACCACAAGATGTGGTTTTTTTGTCCTTGACAAACAACTATATATGGCATAATTCTACCAATCAGCAATAAAAACCAATAGAAAATAACTTCCCAGCATTAGTCGAGAAGATACGCTAATTTCAATCAGATTTCAAGGGGTAGATAGATGTTTGAGCAGATTACAAAACGTGACGGACGGGTAGCCCAATTCGATTCTTCAAAGATTACAAGTGCTTTGATAAAATCAGGTGAAGCAAGTGGTGAATTTAATGGCAGGGACGCCAAGAAAATGACATTAAAGGTGCTCACCCTTGCAAGAGATTTACAGCTGGGGGCCATTCCCGAGGTGGAAGAAATCCAGGACATTGTTGAAAGAGTCCTGTTGGATTCCCCGTTTTACAAGACGGCTAAGGCATATATCATCTATAGGGAACAACACAATCAGATCCGCAAAATAGCCATTGATGAAAATGTGGGCCTCATGGAAGCCTATATCAGCCGGATGGATTGGAAGGTCAAAGAGAACAGCAATATGAGCTATTCCCTCCAGGGACTTAATAATCATATTTCTTCGGACATTACTGCAGAATACTGGCTTAACAGGGTGTATCCCCCGGAAGTCAGGGATGCCCATTATGCTGGGGATCTCCACATCCATGATCTAAGCCTGTTGTCGGTTTACTGCGTGGGCTGGGATCTTCAGGACCTGTTGGCTGAAGGCTTTAAAGGGGTGGCCGGCAAGGTGGAATCCTCTCCGCCAAAGCATTTCAGAAGCGCCCTGGGCCAGGTTGTCAATTTTTTCTACACCCTCCAGGGAGAAGCTGCCGGTGCCCAGGCCATGTCCAATTTTGATACGTTGCTGGCACCCTTTATCCAGGAAGACCAACTCAATTATAAAGAGGTCAAGCAGGCACTCCAGGAATTTATATTCAATATCAATATTCCCACCCGGGTAGGATTTCAGACGCCTTTTACCAATATCACCATGGACCTGATTGTTCCCGCTACCCTCAAAGATTCCCCGGTCATGATCGGGGGTGTTTACCAAGAAAAGACCTATGCATACTACCAGGAAGAGATGGACATGCTCAATGCCGCCTTTGCAGATGTGATGATGGAAGGGGATGCTAAGGGAAGAGTCTTTACCTTTCCCATCCCCACCTATAATATCACAAAAGATTTTGACTGGGCCAACCCCAACCTGGACAATATCTGGAAGATGACGGGCAAATACGGGATCCCCTATTTCTCCAATTTTGTTAATTCCGATATGGACCCTGAAGATGCAAGGTCCATGTGCTGCCGCCTGAGACTGGACAATCGGGAACTTCGCAAAAGGGGAGGGGGACTTTTTGGTGCCAATCCTTTAACGGGTTCCATTGGGGTTGTTACCTTGAATCTTCCCAGAATCGGTTACCAGGCCACGGATGAAGCAGATTTTCTGGCTCGTTTGGATAAGCTCATCCAGATTTCAGCCGATTCCTTGAGCATTAAACGCAAGATCCTGGAAAAATTCACCAACGGCGATCTCTATCCCTATTCCAAATTCTACCTAAGGAAAATCAAGGAAAGCACCGGGGTTTACTGGCGCAATCATTTTTCCACCATCGGTATTCTCGGCATGAACGAGGCCTGTGTCAACTTTTTTGGAGAAGGCATTGCCACTCAAAAGGGACAGGCGTTTGCCATCAAGGTTATGGATCATATCCGAATGCGGATAGAAGCCTTACAGGAAAAAACCGACGAAATGTTCAACCTGGAAGCAACGCCGGCTGAAGGCACTACCTATCGGTTTGCCAGCATGGATAAGAAAAAATTTAAGAACATCCTGTGCGCAAATGAAGAAGAATACCAACAGGGCAAGGATCCCTTTTATACCAATTCCACCCATTTGCCGGTTAATTATACCGATGATTTATTTGAGGCCCTGGAACTTCAGGATAACCTCCAGACCAAGTACACCGGCGGTACGGTTCAGCATCTGTTCTTGGGTGAAGAAGTGACCGACATAGAAGTTGTCAAGCAAATGGTCAACAAAGTATCCTCAAGCTTCAGGCTGCCCTATTTTACCCTGACCCCGACCTTTAGTGTCTGTCCTTCCCATGGGTATATTTCAGGAGAGCATGAACGCTGCGCCATCTGTGATTCAGAAACAGAGATATATTCACGGGTGGTGGGGTATCTTCGCCCGGTGGGACAATGGAACAACGGAAAACAGACTGAGTTTGCCATGAGAAAAACCTATAACACTTACAACGTGGCATAAAAAGGACATCCATGCGTATTGGCGGATTTCAGAAAAATTCCCTGATTGATTTCCCAGGGACCATTGCATGTGTGGTTTTTACCTCGGGCTGTAATTTTATCTGCCCCTATTGCCACAACCCGGATCTTGCTGCTGGCCCCCTAGAGGGGGGCGGCAGTCTTTGTGACCCGGACACAATTTTTTCATTCCTTGAACGACGCAAGGGCCAGCTTTCGGGGGTGGTCATCACCGGCGGCGAACCCACCCTGCAGCCGGATCTGATTGAATTTTGTCAACAGGTTAGCAAGATGGGATACAAGATCAAGCTGGACAGCAACGGCACCAGGCCCCATGTTCTTGAGACCCTGCTGGACAAACAGTTGATCGACTACCTGGCCATGGATATCAAGACCAATCTGGCCCATTATCCGTTGTTGGTCAAAGGTGATTTTGATGTGGAAAAAATTCATGACAGCATTGACTTGATCATGGAACGGGTCCCGGCCTACGAATTTCGGACCACCTGTGCCCGGCCTTTTATCACGCGAGACATCATGGCCGATATTGCTGTGCTGATCAAAGGGGCTCAACGCTATGTTTTACAAAAGTGCTCCCGGAATGTCCAGGTACTGGATCCTGATTTTTTAAAAGAAGATCACCATTTTTTTTCTCCCGAGGAGATGCAGGCCCTGAAAACGATTGTGGAAGGAAGTGTTAAAACAATGGCCATGCGGTGATCTATAACATCGGTTAATCCTCTCCTACCATGATTCGGATGATTTCTCGATCTGTTTCACGCATTCCCTCACGGCCGAGTCTGCCGATGTTGGTGATGGTGTTTTCAACCCCTTTTGTTACGATCCCATCACCGCCGTAAAACTGTTGCCCTTTTTGGTACATATAAAACCCTAACAGCCCCGCCTCAACTGCCGCCGCAATTTTCGCTGCACACGAGGGTTTGGCTCCGTCACAGATGATCCCGGAAACCGTTGCAAGGGCATTTACAATGGTGTGAGCGATTTCCTTAAACCGGCCGCCATGGAGCCAGGTGATGCCTGCTCCTGCACCAACCCCGGCGCTGACAGCCCCGCAATAGGCTGACAGTCGTCCAATTCCTGTTTTCTGATGGATGGTCACAAGATTGGAAACCACCAGGGCTCTGTACAAGGTCTTTTTTTCCACCCCCAAATCCTTTGCGTACTCAATTACGGGAAGGGAAGCGGTCAGCCCCTGGTTTCCGCTGCCTGAAACGATGACAACGGGAAGGCTGCACCCGCCCATCCTGGCATCTGCCCCTGCTGCGGCCATGGCTTTTGCCCGGACCTTTATGTCATCCCCCCAGATATCAAGGAGAACAGAACCGATGTTTGCCCCCCAATCGCCGTCAAGGCCTTCGGCTGCAATTCGGGTATTGTATTCAATTTGCTGATCCAGCAGATCTTTTACGTCGGAAATTACCACGGATTCGGCAAACTCAAGAATATCTTTTACATTCATCATGGACCGATCGGTAAGATTTGTGGGTTTGATCTCCTCACATTGCTGATTCTGATAAAGGATTTTATCATTCTTTGTGATCAAAACAATATTGGTGTGGTAGTGGGAAATCTGGACAGAGGCCTTTGATGCGCCGCTAAAAACAGTCACCACCAGATCAAAGGTCAAATCGCTGGGTGATTTGCAGACGGTCACCTCATTGTTTTCAAGAAAGGCATGAATCTCTTTTCGTCCCTGATCATCCACACAGGAGATTACCTCAAGTACTTTATCCGCATCCCCGGCCACGATCCCGGCAACCGCAGATGCTTTTATTCCTTTGAGGTTGCCGGTGTTGGGAACCACAACGCTTTTTACATTTTTGATAATATTGTCGCTGGCCTGGATCTCCACCTTGTCCGGCAGTTGGCCCAGGGTTTGTCTTGCCTTGGCTGCCGCATAGGCAATGGCAATGGGCTCTGTGCAGCCCATTGCTGGAACAAGCTCTTCTCCCAGGATATCAAGGTAGGCGGTATATCGTTTGTCTGTCTTGTCCATGATGTGTTCTCCTCAAAATTATAAGGTTAAAATTATAGCGTGTTTATCAATAAAAGAAAAGGCAATTAATGGGTATAACTATTTGAAAACATATCCGATGCAACTACCTTGATGGAGAATGCTGTGCAAATCCAGCTTGATTTCAAGTCCTCTTTTTTATCGGAGGTGTTCCCTGTGAAGAGGGAGGAATCGGGAGTTGTTACTTAATCTGTATAGGGTTTGACAAGTCGGGCTTGATTGGCTACCATAACATTTATGAAAACAAGCGTGTGGAAAGCACAGTGTCAACGTTTAATGAGAAATAGGAGAGAGGGGCGTTTTTTTATTTCTGACCGGTGACGGTTTTTTCCCTGGAAGAACATCAGATTCCAGGCATTCTCTAAACATTATAAATGGGAGAACCAATGAAAAGTACGATTAAATTTTTGAAGACTGGGCATAGTTTTTCAACTCATAACAGTGTATCCCCCCCTCCTCTTGTTGCAGTTCCAGATACATAGCTGCTGCAAATCCTTTTTTCGTTTTAAATAAATTATATCTATTCATGGTGCTGACAGAAGAGCCATGGAAACAAGGCTAAGATCCTTTAAGCCGTAGCTTTTTGTTTTCAAAAGAAAGATGAGCCTCCGGAATTTATCTGCTGGAAGCTTTGTTCAATCGTTTCTGTCAAATCTCTGCCTGTCAGGAACAGGCCGTGTCAACCCATCAGACAAGGGAAGAAAAATTAAATATGAAACAGGTTTTATGGCTGATCTTGAAACGCATTGGCGCCAGTTTAATAACATTGTTTGTTATCTCACTTATTATTTTTATCGGCGTTGAACTCTTGCCGGGGGATGTTGCCGAAACTATACTTGGGCAATCCGCGACTCCCGATACGGTTGAAGCGTTTAGAAAAGCGTTGAAACTGGACCTGCCCCCCTATATCCGATATGGGGTATGGCTTTCCGATTTTGTTCATGGGGATTTCGGAACTTCCCTGGCCAATGGAAGAGCTGTTGCAGGGCTTATCAGCTGGCGATTTGCCAATACCCTCTTTTTAGCCATGACAACCGCTGTTATTGCAGTACCCCTTGCCGTATTTCTTGGTATGCTGGCCGCGTTTTATCGCAATACATTCTTTGATAAATTAATCTCAACAATCACCCTTTCGTTTATCTCGTTTCCCGAATTTTTTATTGCCTATATTCTCATCACCCTTTTTTCAGTTCAGTTGAACCTGTTTCCGAGTATGGCTAGTATCAACGCCAGCATGAGTCTGTGGGCGAAGTTCTATGCCATCATGCTTCCCGCACTGACCCTGACCTGTGTTGTAACAGCCCATATGATGCGCCAGACCAGAGCTGCCATCATCAATGTTCTTGCCAGTGCCTATATTGAAATGGCAGAGGTAAAGGGTATAAAACGACTGCGCATCATTACCATGCACGCATTTCCAAACTCCTTGTCTCCTGTGATTAATGTTATTGCCTTGAATTTAGCCTATCTTGTGGTAGGGGTCGTCATTGTCGAGGTGGTGTTTGTTTATCCCGGCCTTGGGCAGCTTCTGGTGGATTCCGTCGCCAAACGCGATATCCCGGTGGTTCAGGCTTCAGGCCTTATATTTGCCGCCGCTTATATTTTTCTGAACCTTATGGCAGATGTTTTATCCATGCTGGTAAACCCGAAGCTGAGACAATCGCAACTGTCCTAAAAGGAGTTACACCTTGAATTTATTAAAACAATCTCCCTTAAGTGCCAGAATCGGTATGGTTATCGTATTGATTAATATAGGCACGGCAATCCTTGCACCTGTTATTGCCCCCTATGCTGAAACCGCTATTGTGGGAGATGTGTGGGAAGCTTTTTCAGACACTTTCTGGTTAGGGACGGATCACCTGGGACGCGATCTTTTAACCCGTATGGTTTATGGCGCCAGAAATACCCTGGCAATTGCATTTATAACCACCCTGCTCTCGTTTATGGTGGGCACTACCCTGGGATTTTTAGCAGCAGCCAAAGGCGGATGGATAGATCAGATTTTAAGCAGAATCATTGATATCATCATGGCATTTCCCACCCTGATTTTTGCGTTGATGATTCTTTCAGTGTTGGGATCATCCACCCCCATCCTGATCATTACCATTGCAATATTGGATTCAACCCGGGTGTATCGATTATCCAGAGCTGTGGCAATGGATATTGAAGTCATGGAGTTTGTGGAGGTGGCCAAACTGCGAGGAGAAGGATCCTGGTGGGTGATGCGACACGAAATTTTGCCCAATGCAATGCCGCCTCTTGTGGCGGAGTTCGGACTTCGGTTCTGTTTTGTATTTCTTTTTATTGCGTCCTTAAGTTTTCTGGGGTTGGGGCTGCAGCCCCCACTTGCCGACTGGGGAGGCATGGTCAGGGAAAATGCCGGAGCCATTACCTTTGGAATCTATATTCCGTTGATTCCCGCAGCTGCCATCGCGTTTTTAACGGTGGGTGTAAATTTAATTGTTGACTGGTTTCTCCACTTGTCAAGTGGATTAGAATAGCAGGAGGATCACCATGGAAGAACCAAATTTACTTGAAATAAAAAATCTTTATATTGAAGGCTTTTATGAAAACGAATGGAACACAATTGTTTCGGATATCAGCCTTCATTTGAAACGAGGCGAAGTCCTTGGCCTTATCGGAGAATCCGGGGCTGGCAAATCCACCATAGGCCTTGCTGCCATGGGATTCACCAGGCAGGGCTGCCGACTTGCCTCGGGATCTATCCTTCTTGACGGCAATGAGCTCATGGGTGCCTCTGATGAGGAATTAAGGAGGGTTCGCGGTTCCAAGATTGCCTATGTCGCCCAGAGCGCGGCTGCCTCGTTCAACCCTTTTCATCGTGTGATCAAGCAGTACGCAGAAGCACCTGTTCAGAATGGAATAATGGCGTATGATGAAGCCGAAAAAGAGGCCATAGCGCTTTATGAACGGCTTTTTCTGCCAAATCCTGAAGAGATAGGATTTCGGTATCCCCATGAACTTTCCGGGGGGCAGTTGCAACGGGCCATGGTGGCCATGGCCATGTCCTGCAAGCCCGATATTATCGTGTTTGACGAGCCGACCACAGCCCTTGATGTCACCACCCAGATTGAGGTGCTGGCAGCGGTAAAAGAGATCACTGAAAAAATGAATAAAGCCGCTTTATATATTAGCCATGATCTTGCTGTGGTGGCCCAGGTAGCCCATCGCATCATGGTGCTTAAAGATGGAAAACTTGTGGAAGAAGGTGAGACACGAAAACTGATAAAAAAACCAAAGGAACGCTATACCCGTGAACTGCTCTCTGTGCGGACACTCAGGGAGGATAAAGAGATTACGGACAAAATGGATGTTATTCTCAACGTTCAAGATGTGGAGGCTACCTATACCGGTGAGGAGAATGTACTTGAGGATATTAATCTGACCATAAGGCGGGGCAGGACGGTTGCGTTGGTTGGGGAATCGGGAAGCGGTAAAAGCACGCTTGCCCGCGTCATCACCGGTCTGCTGCCCGCAACAAAAGGCAGTATTTCTTTTTTGGGGCAGGACTTGCCTCTGGAGCTGAAAAACAGGGATAAAAACAGTTTAAGACGGTTGCAGATGATTTATCAAAGCCCGGACACAGCATTGAATCCCAAACAGACCGTCAGAACCGTTATCGGCAGACCCCTGGACTTCTATTTTGGAATTAAAGGTCAGGAGGCTGAAGATAGAGTCCGAGACCTTCTTACCCGGATTGAACTGGATCCGGATAATTATATAGACCGACTCACCACGGAGCTTTCAGGCGGGGAAAAACAGAGGATCTGCATCGCAAGGGCGCTGGCTGCGAAACCGGATCTCATTATCTGTGACGAGGTCACATCTGCTCTGGATCAGATCGTTGCAGAAGGAATTCTTACGCTGCTACAGGACCTTCAAAATGAGATGAATCTTTCCTATCTGTTCATCACCCATGACCTGGCAACCGTGAAGGCCATTTCAGATAAGATTGTGATCATGCTGGAAGGCAGAATCATTGAGCAGGGAGAAAAAGAAGAAATCCTGACACCGCCCCACCATGAATACACGGATAAACTGCTGGCTTCCGTGCCTGAGATGGACCCGGACTGGCTGGATAATCTTCTGGACGAACGGGCCGAAACCTATTTTTAATCAATTTTTTAATAATGAACAGGATGATTTTTAGAATCTGCAGGAAACTTTATAACACATAAGGAGAAAAACATGACATCATTAACTCATCTGACCAACATGTTGAATCAAAACAAAATCACTAGACGCAAGTTCATCACAGGGGCCTCTGCCCTTGGGCTTTCTGTTGCCGTCTCTCCTTTTCTTTTCCCGGGCAAAGCCCGGGCGGCTGTCCCCAAAAAAGGAGGCCGTCTGATTCTGGGGGCTACCGGAGGATCAACCACAGATTCCATGAACCCGGCAACCCTTACCTCCAATATGAATCAGAACCTTAACTGGCAGATTCGAAACAACCTTGTGGAAATTGACCACAATTTCAAACCCATTCCTGAACTGGCCGAATCCTGGGGGTCATCTGCTGATGCAAAGGTGTGGACTTTTAAATTACGCAAAGGTGTTGAGTTCCACAATGGCAAAACCCTAACATCGGAAGATGTACTTTTTTCCATCAACCACCATCTAGGTGAAAAATCCCAATCCGGTGCCAAAGGGATTTTGAAATCCATTGAAACCATAAAAGCAGACGGCAAGAATGAGGTTGTTTTTAAACTTTCCGGCGGCAGTGCAGATTTTCCGTTTCTCCTGGGAGACTATCACCTGAGTATTTGTCCTGCAGGAACCAGTGGTCAGGAATGGGAAAAAGGGATTGGGACGGGTGGTTATGTTCTTGAGAACTGGGAACCGGGTGTGCGGTCTTTTACAACCCGCAATCCCAATTACTGGAAAGAGGGCCGTGCCCATTTTGATGAGGTTGAGACCCTGTCCATCGTTGATACCAGTGCCCGGACAAATGCCTTAAAGACAGGCCAGATAAATTACATGGATCGGGTTGAGCTCAAAACAGTCCATTTGATGAAACGGATGTCCGGAATTAATGTCACTGCCACAACCGGAACTGCCCATTACACCATCCCCATGCTCGTGGATAAAAAACCCTATAATGATAATAATGTTCGCATGGCATTAAAGCTTGCCGTTGACCGTGAAGAATTGTTACGACAGATCCTGCGTGGTTATGGCGCCCTTGGCAATGACCATCCCATTGCGCCTGTAAATCAGTATTATGCACGAGATCTGGAGCAGAGAAAACATGATCCGGACAAGGCAAAATTTCACATGAAAAAAGCCGGCATGCTCGACCACGTCTTTAACCTGCACGCCGCAGATGCTGCCTTTGCCGGCGCTGTGGATGCAGCCATTCTCATAAAAGAGCAGGCAAAAAAAGCTGGCATCAACATCAATGTTGTCCGGGAACCCGATGACGGTTACTGGAGCAATGTCTGGATGAAAAAAGAATGGTGCATGTGCTATTGGGGGGGGCGTCCTGTAGAGGATATGATGTTTTCGGTTGCCTATGCAAAAGGGGCTCCCTGGAATGATACCCACTGGGAAAATGAGCGGTTTAACAAAATATTGGTTGACGCACGGGCAGAACTGGATACAAATAAACGTCGACAGATGTACCATGATATGCAGGAAATTTGCAAAGATGACAGCGGCACCATTGTTCCCATGTACAACCAGATGGTTGAAGGCAGCTCGGATAAATTGGCCCATGGCCCCATATCAGGTCACATGGCCTTGGATGGCATGCGAACGGCTGAACGCTGGTGGTTTAAATAGTTGAACCGCTGTAACAGGCTGCAGCCACCATGCTCTGGTGTGATGATTGCAGCCTTTCTTTTTTTTTGATATGAGAAAAGGATGTTATCTGTGTGTCTGTATTTTTTTGCTGGAAGATAGGCGATCCGGCTGCCCAAAAAAGGAGCGTCCATGCACTATTGTTATTACGAATCCCCGGTTGGCCAACTGCTGTTAACTGGCCGTGACCGGCTTGAAACTTTGAATTTTCCCCTGGGCAAAACCCGACGGGAACCGGAACCGGATTGGACAAAGGGGACGGCTTTTTTTTTAAAAGTCCTGAACCAGCTGGATGCCTATTTTGACGGATCTCTGAGACAATTTCATCTGGACCTTGACTTAAAGGCAGGAACCCCTTTTCAACAAAAGGTCTGGCAGGAATTGCAAAATATTCCCTACGGCCGGACCATCTCCTATGGCGAACTGGCAGCCAGAATCGGTAACCCAAATGCTTTTCGGGCAGTGGGCATGGCCAACGGGAAAAATCCCATTTCCATTATTGTTCCCTGTCACCGGGTCATCGGTAAAGACGGGAGTCTCACCGGGTTCGGCGGTGGAATTGATGTGAAAAAACAATTGCTTTGTCTGGAGCAAAAAAATGGTTAAAGCGTTGCAAAAGGAAAGGCTGGCTGTAAGATCTCGGCGGGTATTGATGGCTGTAAGATCTCGGCGGGTATTGATGGTTGTTTTGTTCTGGCTGGTTTTGATCGGGGTGTCCTTTGGACAAGACAATGGGTTTTATTTTGTACAGATCACCGATACCCATCTGGGCGTTTCGGGGAACAGGGCCCGGACAGAGCAAGTGGTGGCCGCTGTCAACCGGCTGCCCATGGAAATTGCCTGCGTGGTGCATACCGGGGACATCATTGACCGGAGAAAATCGGGGGCAGAAGCGCTTGCCGATGCCGCCTCTATTTTCAAGGGGCTCAAGCCCGCGGTTCATTTTCTTCCGGGCAACAATGATATCAACCTGGGGGCGTCCACCCAAACGAGCCGCGCCGATTATGAACACTCGTTTGGCAGCCTGATATCCCGGGTTGAATACCATGGGGTCATTTTTTTATTCGCCTATACCGATCCCTTGCGCAAATCTATTGCCATGGAGGGCTATGATCCCCTTGGGGCCATCAAAGCTCAGCTGGAGGCCGCCAATGGGAAGCCGGTGATCCTTTTTCACCATGGACCCAGTGTGGACGATTTTTATAACAACCGCTTCCATGGCGGCTGGGCCAAAAAAACGAAAGAAAACTGGGTGGCATTGATCAACCAGTATAATGTCAAGGCCGTCATTACCGGACATTTTCATCGGGATGAATTCCATTGGCTGGGGGAAGTGCCCTTGTACGTATCCCCGCCGGTGGCAAAAAAATGGGGCCGTCAGGCCTGTTTTCGGATATATGAGTACCAAGACGGCAAAATAGGATATACCACCCAGTATTTGGAGTAAGGTGATGCCCAAGGAAATTACCCATTGGACTCTGGCTTCAACCGTGGCAAACAATTTGCCTGAAGGTTCCCTGTTTTTTGAGCCCATCCGGTCTTTTCCCAATCTTTTTTTGCTGGGGGCGATTACACCGGACATCCCTTTTTATTATTTGGTGGGGCCGAAAACAAAGGTGATTCAAGGGTTAAGTGCACCTTTTCACGGGACCGATGGGAGAGCCCTTTTGCCTGTTCTTACCTTTTTGGATAACTATCCGGACCAAAACCCAGCTGTCCTGGCCTTTGCCGCCGGTGTGATCTGCCATATTCTGGCCGACACCCTGTTTCATCCCCTGGTCTATTATTTTGCCGGCATGGACGGGGTGCACCCTGGGGCAACCACCCGGCACCGTGAATTTGAAACTGCCATGGATCTGTATTTTTTGCATCTGTCCTTGGGCCGTTCCGAGGTTTCCCTTGTCCGGGTGATCAAAAATCTGGAAGTTTCAGCCGGTCAGTGCCGGCAATTCATGGCCGAATTGTTCCAGGCCAGGACCCGGCCGGAACGATGCTACCTGGGGGTGGCCCTTTATTCCCTCATGACACTTCAGTATCTGTTCCGGTCCGGTTTGGCATACAACGTTTTTGCCTTTTTAAACAGAAAAACATCCTGGATACCGGACAAGGTTGTTGGGCTGATTTATCCTAGGAACAGGCCTGTGAACCTTTGTTTTTTCAGCCACCCCTTAAGATACAGGGATCCTTGCACTGGCGAAGCGTTTTGTGCCAGGATTCAGGAAATGCGGGTGAAAACCGGAGAGGCGGGAAAAAAGCTGCTCGAACTTATCTCCACAGAGCTGATCCGGGGGGGCTGTGCCATTGGCGTGATGGAAAATCCGGACCTGCCCGATATCCGGCCGGGCTTTGCCCGGGATCGGTTTTTTTTCTGGCGGGGAAAATATGACCTTACCTCTGATTTATATGGGGGGTCTGGTTGCCATGGTTTCTTTAATAAAGAGAGGAGATCTCAATGATTGCGAACACAGGCAGGGCCGATAAGAAATTTATTTTTGGGTGATGTATGATCCCTGCGGCAGATTACCAAAAATCCATAAAAGGAGAGAATCATGTTTGTATTGGGCATACAGGGAAGTCCGCGGAAAAATGGGAATTGTGATCATCTGTTAACCTTGTTTTTAAAGGCATGTGAATCCCATGGGGCCATAACCCAGGTGATTCATCCGGAAAAATTGGATATCGGTCCCTGCCGCGAGTTGCTTGTCTGTGAAAAAAAAGGGGTCTGTCCCATTCGGGATGAAATGGAGGGAAAGGGGTATGCCCTGGTAAAAAAGGCGGATGTGGTGGTGCTGGCATCCCCGGTTTTTTTCTATAATGTAACGGCCCAGGCAAAGGTGTTCATTGACCGGTGCCAGATGTTCTGGGGCCGGAAATACAAACTCAGGCTTGTGGATCCCGATGGATATTCCCGTCAGGGATTTTTGCTGTCCGTGGCGGCATCGGGTGGAAAACGACTCTTTGAAGGGGTGGAACTGACGACCAAATATTTTTTTGATGCCATATCTGCCGATTATGCCGGTTCCTTGACCTATCGAAATGTGGAGGATGCCGGAGATATTTTACCCCGTCCCGAGTTGGCAGAGGAGATTCAGGATGCGGTAAAACATCTGCTGGCGCCTTTGATCGCCAAAAAAAGCATCTTGTTTATTTCAAACAAGGATGCCTGCCTAAGTCAGATGGCAGCCGCCTTTTTAAAAGACACCGTAAAGGGCAGAAGTCTTGTATTGACGGCGGGAGTAGATGCGGCAGCAGCAGTGGACCCGGACATGGTGAGGGCCATGGCAGAAAAACACCTGGATCTAAAGTACCGGGTCCCCCAATCCCTGGACGGTGTATTGGCAGGCCTGGCCAGGCCTCCCCATCGAGTAATATTTATAGGGCCCAAAGAAGCTACACCGGACCTGCCCCATGCAGGGATTGAAACCTGGGATATTGTAAAACCTGCGACTGCTTCCCTGGAAGAACTTCGAACCCTCAGGGATGAGATTGAGTGGCAGGTGAAAACAGGATTCCCCAGCCTATGATTATTCTTTCAGGGTAATGGGGGCGTCCTTGGTTCCGGCATAGAAAACAATGATATCCGCCGGTTCTGATCCTTGGTTTTTTCCATAATGCCAGGTGTTAACCACTTCAACGATGGGATCTCCGGCTTTTAACTGCAATATTTTTCCTGTTTTTGTCATTACAGTGAGTTCACCGGTAATCAATACACCGGCATTGATTACCGGATGGGTATGCAGGGGCAGTGTGGCTCCGGCGGGGATTTGGATTCTCAAGATCGTTACCTGGGGTTGGCCCGGGGGGTAGGCGGCCAAAAGATTGCCATCCCAGCTATGGGTGGATTTTGTCAGGATTTTTGCCGTAATCTTTTCCTGGGCTGTTGGATCGGTTTTCGCATCGGTTTTTATATCACTGGCCAGGGCACTTGTGCCGGATATTGTCAGCATCAGGCAAAGCATAAGGGCGAACATTCTTTTTATGGCGGTTTTTTTTACTTTTAGTTTCATGGGAAAAGTTCCTTATATTTTTAAAGAGGGTACCAGGGTGGTCAGCACTGTTTTAGAAAAACGATCAAGGGTGTCGAAGTGGATGCCAAAACAAGTCTGGTTTCCCCGTCTTTCCGTCAGGGCAATCACAATGGCCCTGGAAAGCACTGGAACCAGCGCTGTTATGCCGGCCAGAACATCCCCGGCCTGTAAAATTATTTTATTTCGAACAAGACTTCCCTTTGCCAATAATTCCAAGTGTCTGCCCCAGTCTGTGTCTGTGCGTGTTAATCGATAAAGTATGGTAAATATAGAGAACCGGGTTACATGTCAAGGCAAGCACAATGAAAATATTTGCATGGGATTGTTATCCCCCTTTATTTAATGATATGGTTAAAAATCTTGTTAAATTATTTTATAAGTGGAGAAAATTTCATTGAAGACCCGAAACCTGATAATTGTTTTGAGTATGGTTTTTATATTTGGAGCCTTGGGGGTTTCCGGTGCCCAAGAAAAAACAGCCAACATAGAGACATCGGCCATAATAGTTGAGCCAGCGGGTCAAGATGCGGCCATAAAAATGCTGAGTTCCATTCTTGAGTTGAAAAAAAACTTGAACAGCCGAATCACTGAAAAAAAAGCGCTGCTGGCAAAGAGCACTTCAGAAACACAAAAAACCAATCTTCTGGCGGAGTTGAAAAAACTGGACAAAGCAATGGCCAGTGCCAACGTTGATTTTGAACAGATTGCCACCGGCGTTGAAATCAGGTTGTTTGCCGAAAAAAAATCAGAGCAATTTGATTGGAAAAGAGAGCTGCTCTCCCTGGCAGAACCGGGAATACTGGAATTAAAAAGGTTGACGGTGGATGCCAGGCACAAGACAAAATTGAAAGACGAGTTTTCCTTTTACCAGGGGCTGGTTCCCGTGGCCCAAAAGGCCAACGAGCATCTTGTTGCCCTTGCATCAAAAACCGAGGATCCCGGGTTGAAAGCAGATATTGAACGGCTGATGCCGGAATGGAACTCTGTGGAAAACCAGATCAAAAATAAGCTGGACCTGGTTGAAATGCAGCTTGCGGAAATAGAGAGACAAGAGAGCTCTTTGCTGGAGAGCTCCCAGGCGTCTGTTAAAAACTTTTTCAGGACCCGGGGGCTGTTTCTTTTCATCGCCATGGTGGCGTGCATCGGCGTTGTCTTGTTGCTACGGGTTTCTTATCTGTTTTTGATGCGGTTTGTTCCGGGGTACAACGCCCGGTACCGGCCGTTTCATATCCGGGTCTTTGAGCTGTTATACCGGGGGCTGACCTTTTTTTTCTCCCTTTTTGTTCTCATTTTGGTTTTTTATTTGTTTGAAGATTGGGTATTGCTTTCCCTGGCTATTATTTTTCTCATGGGGGTTGGCTGGGGTGCCAAGAATGCCCTGCCAAGGTTTTGGCATCAGAGCCGTCTCATTCTCAACATCGGCGCTGTCCGGGAAGGGGAGAGAATTTTTTACCAGGGGGTTCCCTGGCTGGTGAAAAAGATCAATTTATTTTCCACCCTTGAAAACCCAAGCCTTGGGGTCAGCCTTCGGTTGCCCATTGAAGCGTTAATGGACAAATCATCCCGGCCCTTTCATAAACGAGAACCCTGGTTCCCTTGCCGGAGAAATGACTGGGTTATCCTGGCCGATGGAACCCGGGGCTGTGTGACCAGTCTGTCCCATGAAATGGTGGAACTTGTCCAGCGGGGGGGTGCCCAGAAAGTTTACCAGACAGGAGATTTTCTGGCCCAGTCGCCCTTGAATTTGTCTGTTAATTTTAGGCTGAAAATTTTATTTGGTATCTCCTATGCCCTCCAGGCCCAGTCCACCCATGGGGTTCCAGATATCCTGGAAACGCATATTCAAGAACAGATTCGCCGGGAAGGATATGAGGACTCCCTTTTAAATCTCAGGGTTGAATTTGCCCAGGCAGGTGCTTCCTCACTGGATGTGGTGGTAATTGCAGATTTTAAAGGGGATATGGCACCCTTGTATATGAGGCTTTCACGGGCGATACAACGGTGGTGTGTGGATGCCTGTACGCAAAACAACTGGGAAATCCCCTTTCCCCAGCTTACAATTCACAGGGAATCGTGATTACGGGTACTAATATCGGATCAGGAACTGCAGGAGAGCATGGAACAGCCCGGTTTGTGCCGGGCCCATTCCGGTCTTTTTGCTGCAAAGCTTTCCCTGTCCGGTTGTTCCTCATAGGGGGTGCGCATCACATCCAGTAATTCCCAAACCCCTGAAAAATCGTTCTTTTCCGCCTTTTCGATGGCGGTTTGGGCCAGATAGTTTCTCAAGATATATTTGGGATTTACCCGGTCCATTTGTTCTTTTTTCTTCTCAGGGGAAATTTTGTCCCTGGCCAGTCTTTTGCCATAGGCCGCCATCCAGGTGTTGAGTCGGTTCACATAGTCCTGGGTGATTTGATGCGGGTCATAAAAGGCTTTTTCCAGAAATGCCGGAATCTGTTTTTCCAGAGGATTTTTCGAAATTTCCAACAGGGAAAGCCCCCTGAAAAAAAGGGTGTAATCGGTTTCCACTGATTCAAGGATCCCCAGCAGTTCTGTGGTGAGGGCTCTGTCGGTCCCGGGTTCAAAGCGGTTAAACCCCAGTTTTTGAGCCATCATGGTATCCTGGCCCTTGTGGAAGAATGTTATGGCATGGTCCAGGGCTTCCTGGAGGGGCTCTGGGCGACCCACCACGGGAAGAATAGCATTGGCCAGTTGACCCAGGTTCCACAGGGCAATCTGGGGCTGGTTCTTAAAAGCGTAGCGCTTTCCGGCTGCATCTGTTGTGTTGGGGGTCCAGCCGGGAGAATAGTCTTCCAGCCAGCCATAGGGGCCATAATCAATGGTCAGGCCCAGGATGGACATATTATCCGTATTCATCACCCCATGGACAAACCCCACCCGCATCCAGTGGGTAATCATGGTCATGGTTCGTTCACAGACATCCTTGAACCATGTTGTATAGGAGGGTAAGGGCCCCTGGGGAAAATCCGTTTCAATGGTGGTGTCCATGAGCAACTTTAAAAGGTCATTTTCCCGGCGGGCGGCCAAAATTTGAAAATTGCCGAACCGGGTAAAAGAGGGGGCGATCCGGCAGACCACCGCCCCTGGTTCCCCTCGGGGGTGGCCGTCATAGAACATATCCCGTTCAACTTTTTCCCCTGTCAGGGTCAGGCTCAACGCCCGGGTGGTGGGTACGCCAAGGTGAAACATGGCTTCACTGCATAAAAACTCCCGGACAGACGAACGGAGGACCGCCAGGCCGTCGGCGGTTCTGGAATAGGGGGTGGGACCGGCTCCTTTCAGCTGGAGCATCCATCGAGCGTTTCGCTGGTTGACAATTTCTCCCAGGTTGATAGCCCGCCCATCTCCCAGCTGTCCTGCCCAGTTGCCGAACTGATGGCCCCCGTAGCACATGGCAAAGGGATCCATGCCCTCCAAAAGCGTATTCCCGGTAAAAATTCGGGTAAACAGGTCCGATTGACAGGCTTTTTCGTCCAAATCCAGCAGACGGGCAGCTTCTCGGGAAAAGGCAACCAGTTTGGGCGCTTTCGCCGGGGTTGGGTTCACCCGGGAATAGCAGGCCCGTTTCACCTGGTGCCGGGTGTTTCCGGTTTCCGGGTCACAGGGCAGCTCCCGTGTAAATTTATTGTCAAAGGTCAGGCTTTCCAGTGTCGTTCTATTGGGTGTCATAGTCCCCCTTTGTGATATTTATTAGGTTCGCCTAACAAATATAACCATTAATTTGCATAACAAAAGGTGGGATATAAAAAGACAGGCCACAAACAGGCTTGGCCCGGGCCGTGTGAAAACAGGCCTAGGGCTGCAATGAAAACGTTTCTTCCGGAATGGATTGCGCTTCAACCGCCTGGAGCATTTCAGTGAGTCTATTGACATGGGCGGTTTCTTCCTGGAGGATTTTATCCAGACCGCCCAAGGTCTTGTCGTCCTGAATAAAGGTTTCTAGAAATTCGTAAAAAAGGATGGTATCCGCCTCAAATTCAATAAAGATTTCCAGCATCTGGCTGGTATGGGTGATCTTTGAAAAATCAACCTCATCCAGGGAAAGGCTTTTTTCTCCCATCATTTCCTGGAGAACATCGGGCAGCATCTGTGCAAAATCTTTTGCGGTTGAGTCCTGATCCCCGTCCTCTTTTTGTCCTAAAAACCAGCGTTGGTGGGAGGCTTCCTCCCGGGCCATCCATTGAAGCAAGGCCTTTAATTCTTTGTTTTTTATTTGAGTTTGTGCCTTGCTATAAACGGTTTCCCCGTTTTTTTCCATTTTTGCAGCAATATCCAAAAGGTCGTTTCTGGTAAACATGGCAGGTATCCTTAAGGTTGATAATTATTTACTGAGTTTCCCTCTTATAGCAAGATAGTTCTCCAAAGTCTCGAGTATAATATGTAAATTCTTTTCTTAAAATTTTCAAAAGAGTTGATTTATATGCGTAAAATAACTATAGAGAGTCACCACTATAAAATAGCGAAAGAACCAATTCGGTTGATTTTTTAACCCCGTTTATGGCAGTGTTGGGCAATGGCGCTAAATAATGTTTTTGAAAAAATAAAGCAGTCCAATCATCTTCCCCAGCTTCCCCAGGTGATGCTCAAGCTTGTTAAGGCCTGTGGCAATGACACATCAAGCAGCGACGAGCTGGCCCATATTATTTCCGCAGATCCTTCCCTGACATCAAAACTGCTCCAGATTATTGGATCCTCCTATGTGAATTTGCCCAAAGAAGTCAGCAATATCAAAACAGCCGTGGTCTATTTGGGGCTGGAGACCATCCGCAATATTGCCATCAGTTCCGCTGCCATGCATTTTTTCAGCTTGTCTAAAAAATTGCCTGAATTTGATATGGCTCAGTTCTGGTACCATTCCTATAAATGCGGGGTAATTGCCAGGAAAATAGCCCAGGAAAATAATTTTTCCGACCCGGACGATTTTTTTCTGGCAGGGCTTCTCCATGACATCGGTCGGCTTGTTTTAATGCAGGCCTTTCCAAAGGAGTATCAGGCACTGTTGCAGACAGATTTTTCGGAAACCGAATTGCTCAATGGTGAGATGAATCTTTTTGGCGCGGATGCCCCCCAGATATCTTCCTTGCTTTTCAGTCACTGGAACCTCAATTCCCTGGCCTCGGATGCGGTCTTGTTTATCAATGAGCCCGTTGACAAAATTCGCGAAGAGGTCGCCTATATAAAAACCGTTTATATGGCCAATATCCTTTCAGGCCCGGATCCCATGGAAGAGATCCCACAGATTTTGCCCCTTACGGGTATCCCTGAAGATAGGGTTGGGCAGATCGCAGTAGAGGCCGAGGTTGAGGTTCTGGGTATGGCCAAAAGCCTGGGGATAAAACTTACGCCAGGCCGGGACAGGGAGGTTGAACAGGGAATAGCCCTGGAAATAAAAGACCTGTCTCTTGTTTACGGTACCCTTGAAAATTTGTTGAATGCAAAGGATATCCCTTCCGTACTGGATATTGTCCAAAATGGGTTGAAAATTGTGTTCAATGTGCCCCGGGTTTTTTTCTTTCTTTTGGATGGGGAAAAAACGATGCTGACCGGAGACTGCAACCCGGCGGATAAAAATTATAAGATCGTCAGCCGTATTGCCCTTCCCATGTCCAACCCATCCAGCATGCTGGTTAAATCCCTGAAAACCGGCACTATCCAGACCCAGTTTCAGTCGGCAAGGGATGCGGATTCAGCGATTTCAGATATCCGGATTATCCGTCTGCTGGAAACAAAGGGGGGCTATTGTATTCCCATTGCTTGTGGGGGGAGGGGAATGGGGGTTATGGTCCTGGGGGTTGACCCGGACCTCGCCAGGAACCTGGATGGTAACAGGGGGCTGTTAAAATTTTTTTCCAAACAAGCAGGAATGTGTCTTCAGAATATTGGGTTTAACCAGGAATATGCCCGGGACATGAATGAAAAAAAAATGGAAGCCTATGCCACCCTCACCGATAAAGTGATCCATGAAATCAATAATCCCATTGCCATCATTAAAAGTTACCTGGAAACCTTGCGGCTGAAATTGCCGGATAAACATCCGGCCCAGGATGAATTATCCGTTGTGGGAGAAGAGATCAGTCGGGTATCTGTCTTACTCGAAGGGCTGTCAAGCTTTTCAAAACCAAAGATCGGTGGATTTGAAGCCATTGATATCAACCAACTTTGTACGGGAATTATTGAGATCTTAAAAAAATCGATTCTTCTCCCCCGGCAGATTCAGGCCAGTTTTTGTATGGATTCTGCCATTCCCCGTATTAAAACCGATAGAAACGGATTGAAGCAGGTGATTATCAATTTGGTTAAAAATGCAGCTGAGGCCATGGAAAACGGCGGAAAAATTGAACTTACAACACGGCTTTTACCGGGATCTGCCAAGATTCTCATTGATGAAAAAAAACAACTTTCCGGCAGCATTGAAATCCGTATCCAGGATAATGGGCCCGGTATTGCCCCTGGGATAATGGAAAAATTGTTTGAGCCCTATAATAGTTCAAAAAATGGGAAAAACGCAGGCCTGGGGCTTGCCATCGTCCATTCCATTGTCAAGGAACTCAACGGCAGGGTTACCTGTGACAGCAATCAAAGCAGAGGGACCTGTTTTTCTGTCTTCCTGCCCATAACACCCCCCAACAGCGCGGTGGAATTATGATGAAATCCAACACCTCCAAGGAACACCGTCAAAAAATAGGAGAGCTGCTGGTGGATGAAGGGCTGGTGAACCCGGCTGATATCCAACAGGTCCTTGCTATCCAGGAAAAAGGCCGGTCCTCACTGGCGCGGAGTAAAAATAGGTTGTTTGGCATGATCCTTTGTGATTTGAATCTGATCACGCCCACGGACAATTATTGTGTTCTGGAAAAACACGGTAAGCTCATCACGATTCAGGATTTTTTGATCCAAAAAAAGCTCGTGTCCCCCTCTTTGGTTGAAAAAACCCTGGCCCGGTCCCTTGAGCTGAATATCCCGTTCATGAGCCTTTTATTGGAAGATGGTATTATTCCCAAAAAATTGCTGCAGCAGATTGTTTTTGACCTGTTTCATATTCCATTTCGATCCATCTCTGATATTGTTTTCAACAACCATACCCGAACAGAGCTTTCTTTTATCATCGACAAAATCCAGGCCCGGGAACACAAGGTGATTCCCTTGATTCTTAAGGGAAATACGCTTTTGTGCGGTATTGCAGATCCACAAAATCTTACCTTTATCCGGGAGCTGAACAACCAATTTCCCCAGTATCGGTTTAAAACAGTGTTTATTTCTTTTTCCGGGTTTACCTGGTTTTATAAAATGCTCTATGAAGAGGCCTGGGTCCTGGAAACATCAATGGAAAAACCGGTTGACCTGTCCTTGTTGTTAAAATTTTGTGTGACAATAGCCGATCCTGTAAAAGAAAAGGATGCGGTTTTGGCCCTGTACAAACGGTATGAGCAGATGAGAAGCCTTGTCGGGTTTGCGGCCCAAGGGGAAAGAAAAAAAATGTTTCAGGCCTTTGTGGCGGAGTTCCATGGAAAAATTCGGCAAAAATATCACTGCCGATCCATTGAGTTCTCATTGAAAAAAGAAAAAAACCTATTGCGGATTATGGCATTTCCCAAGGATCAGGAAGAATAATTATGGCAAAAATCATCACCATTGCAAGCGGTAAAGGCGGGGTGGGTAAAACCAGTATCAGCCTGAATCTGTCCCTGGCCCTGGCGGCATCGGGTCATCGGGTCTGTCTCTTTGATGCCGACCTGGGACTTGCCAATGTCAACATTCTTACCGGCCTGTTTCCCGAGCACGGGCTTGAGGATGTAATCTGCGGGGAGTATTCCCTTGGGGAAATTATGATCAAAGATTTCCAGGGAATTGATATCATTCCCGGCAGTTCCGGGGTTGAAAAAATAGCGGATATGACGTCCAAAGAGGCCCAAAGACTCATCCGGTCTTTTTTGGAACTATCTGCTTATGACTATTTTATTTTGGATACCTCGGCCGGTATCTCCTCCCAGGTCTTGTCCTTTTGCCGGGCATCCCATGAGATGATCCTGGTGGCCACCCCGGAACCCACTTCCCTCACCGATGCCTATTCCCTGTTAAAGGTGTTGTCAAAACACCCTGGGCTTCCCCGGATAAAGGTGGTGATCAACCATGTCAAAACAGCTAGTGCCGCTAAAAAGGCCTATGCCAGGCTCAAGGAAACCGTTCACAAGTTTCTTCCCATAGAAATTTCTCCCCTGGGAATTGTGGCCCAGGATCATAATGTCCCCATTTCCGTGGTTTCCCAGATCCCATTTTTCATGCTTTTCCCGGATACGGATGCCTCAAGGTGTATTCGATCGATTGCCCTCAAGTTGGTGAAAGATCCCTTGGGCAAGTCTATGCCCATGGAATTGTTCTGGGATCGGTGTCTGGGGTTTCTCGCTCCTCAAAATAAGACAGTCTCCAAGACAAGGGGGAGGAAAAGGCCTGCCGGGCAGATACCAGACAAAGACCAGACAAAGGTTTGGGCCAGGGATAACCAGGTGGATCTAAAGGAGCGAATGTCTTCTCTTGAGGATCAAATGTCCCTGCTCCTGGAGGGGATGGGCGAAATAAAGGCGCTTCTTCGGGCTAACCGTTTTGAATCAAAAGAAACAGATAAAAACAACGCAAGTGCATCCTTATCATGGAAGCCTGCACCCCCTGCGCCTGAGCTGATTCCCCTTGACTTTGAATCCTGGATAAAAGAGCAGTCGGTTTAGTTTTGATTCTTGAGTGATCCTTCTCTTTGACCACCACCTATCTTGGCTTACAACGTCTGTCACCGCCAGATCTTCGGTCTTTGCCGGATCTTCTTTCCGGAGAATGCTCGGTATATGAAAATGTCCGTCTATCGCCCCCGAAACGCCTGCCATTATTGTCCATTATTTGTCAATTCCTCTGTCATGCCTGGTTGGCCCCTTCTCTTGGCTTGGTTATAATAATGCAAAAAACGTACCTATTTTACGGCTTCGCAAGAAGGTTGCTGGGTGGTATTTTTAATAATTTAGAGTATTTTTTTTCTAGGAAATAATTGTACTATTACTACAAAAAAGACACAAAAAAAAGAAAGTAATTACACAATAGATGCAACCCATAAGGACTAACAATAAAAACGGGTTAACCCGCGATATTTTTCGTGATAAAAATTGCGGTCCTAGGGAAACAAGGCAAGGTCTCTTACTATTTAAGAGGAGGGTCAACTTTAAATTCTTTCATTTTATAAAGTAGCGTCTTGTAACTAATCTTAAGAATTTTTGCCGCATGGGATCTGTTCCAACCCACTTTTTCCAGAATAAAGGTAATAATTTCTTTTTCCACCTTGTCCGAAGCCAGCTTTTTAATCTTTTTTAATGAAATGTCCTCAAATAATTTTTCAGAGCTGGTTGATATATCGACAAATTGAGAAATGATACCGAGGTGGTCCCCTGTGAACTTGTCGTTTGCAAGGCCTTTTGTTCCACCGACTTTTTCCTCTTCCGAGGATGTCTCAATCTGCTCACAGGGAAGGTCCTCAAAAACGGTTGCCCATGAGTCAAAGATCATTTGTTTTTTTATGCAATTTTGAAGCTGGCGGACATTTCCCGGCCATGGATAATTGCACAATTTTGTAAGAGTTTGAGAATCCGGCAGCCGCCATTGGCATTGAGGATATTCTGATTTGTACCGATCGCTATAATATTCAATAAGCGAAGGGATATCTTCTTTTCTCTCTCGGAGAGGGGGAATGTGAATATTAATAATATTCAATCGATAGAAAAGGTCCTCTCTAAAGGTCCTGTTGGCAATGCTTTCTTCAAGATTGTGATTGGTTGCTGCAATTACCCATACATCCGTTTTGAACTCCTCATCGGACCCCAGTGGCGAAAATTCACCGTTTTGCAGCACATGAAGTATCTTTGATTGTAATGCCATTGGCATATCACCAATTTCATCAAGGAAGAGAACACCCTTATTCGCCGTCTGAAATTTACCGGCTCGTTTTTTGTCAGCCCCGGTGAAAGCCCCTTTTTCATATCCATAAAGTTCACTTTCAAGCAAGGTTTCAGGCAATGCAGCACAATTTAGTTTTACAAAGTTTTTTGTACACCGATTAGATTCGGCATGGAGATTTTGAACAACAACATCTTTGCCAACACCGGTTTCACCCGTTATCAATACATTCAAACAGGTATTGGCTACATTTTTGATGAGTTCTGTTATTTTTCGTGTTGAACTGCTATCACCGATTAAGGGAGTCATCATAGCTTGTTTGCTTTTTGTTATCCGAGGTTAACCCAAAAAAAATAGAACCGGTGTTTTTATGTTTCATCCATTGAGGGGAAGAGGTCTATTCTGTAATCGTTAATTTTTCATATTATACTAAATATTTATAATGAATGTAAACAGCTAACAAAACTATATTATATGGGAAGAAGGTATTAAAAGTTATCCGACCCTATCTATTTTGAATATTTAATATTTTTATACAAGAATCCAGCTCTGTTTGGTTTCCGGTATGTTTGCCCCTGTCATCGGATAGCTTGATGGTGTGATGCCAGGGCTTTTCCGGATTGATTTGGCATCGGGACAGCTTGATAACCATGTTCAGAGGTGCCACCCCTAGATCATTTGTCAGGTGGGTGCCGATCCCATAGGCATCTTTGATTTTGCCCCTGCATTCATTGTGAATGGTTGTGGCGCCTTTGATATCAAGGCCGTCGGAAAAAATTATGGTTTTGGTGGCAGGATCAATATGAAGGGTTTCATAATGGTGGACCAGTTTTTTGATAAAGGCAATGGGGTCCCCGGAATCCTGGCGCACGCCGTCAAAATGTTCGGCAAGGTGTGAGTCAAAAGAGGATAAAAATACCTCTGTGGTATAGGTATCTGCCAGGGCAATACCCAGCTCGTCCTTAAAGACCTTTATCCAGGCTTTCATGGCAGTGGCATTGGCCTTTTTATATCCTGCAATAGCCCCGTGGAACATGATCCATTCATGGGCCAGGGTGCCAATGGGGGGGATGCTAAATTTTTGGGCAAGATGGACATTGCTGGTGCCAATGAGGGTATGGTTTTTTTGACCGAGGATATCTTGGATCAGTTTGTCGTGGGTGGCAAAAGAGAATCGCCGTCTGGTCCCAAACTCTGCAAAATAGATCTGGTTTGCGGCCATAACAGCGGCCTTATCCTGGTTTCTTTTTTTTATATTTTTCAGGAAAGGAGGGGCCGGGGCGGTCATGGAAAAAAAAATTTCGCTGATGGTGGCCATCAAAGGGACTTCCCAGAGAATGGTTCTGTGCCAGGGACCTTTAACGGTTAAAAAAAAGATTTCTTTTTCTTGTCCAAGGATTACCTCGTCCGGATTGTAGGTATAGCTTTCCAGATAATCCAGATAGGTTGGTGTGAAAAAGGAACAGGTGTCTTTAAGATAGGCTTTCTGGCTCTGTGACAAGGAAAGCCCGGCCATCTTTTCAATTTCTTGTTTGACCCTTTGGGCAAACCCCTGGGGAAAGGCCGTGGCCCCCCTGTTGGTAAACTTATATTCTGCCTGGGCCCGGGGATAGAGTCTATGGACGGCCTGCTGCATGGTGAATTTATACAGGTCATTATCGAGAATGCTTTGGATCATAAATGAAAACAGATTTCCTAAGGCTACAACTCCGGGCTACCCGAATTGATGCGGGCAGCCCGGAGTTGTACCCCATAAATACTATTTATTTGAAAGATCTTTCAAACAGATCTTCCATGGCTTTTTTGGCATCGTCGGTCAGGTTTCGTGTACCGGTACCGGCAAATGTTTTGTGGGAAATAACCGGGGTAACCTGCTGCCAGGAATTGTCGATCCAGGAAAACCATTCCTTTCGATCCTGCTCATAGACAAAGATCGGCCGGTTAAAGAGTTTTCCCAGTTCTACTCCCCATCCGGTTCCCCCTTTGACGGTTTTATCCGGGAGGACCCAGCCAATGACAAAAATCTGATACCCGTTGTTGATCATGTGAAAAATGGATTGGATCACCTTCCGGATTTTGTTGACCCGGGAAAAGGATCTGCCCATTCGGGCAGAAACGATATCCATACTGATATCCCCTTTTTTCAGCTCTTCATCATTGAGCATTTTGACCCCGACGTTTCGGTCAAGATTGTGACCTTCAAAGGAATAATTAATTTCCTTCATGCCGTATTTTTCCGCCAGTTTGCCAAATTCTGCTTCCGCTCCTCTGTGGCCGCCGCTATAGAGAATCGTTTGGGATGCATCACTCATAGTCTGTTACTCCTTGGTAAAGATTTCATTCTTATAGGACAGTAATGTTGTGCTGTGCAAAATGAATTTGTTTATCATATAAAAAATGAAGCGTTTAATCAATAAAGAACTGATGTCAACTGATGGTGTAAGTGTTTCTTCCGGAATTTTTGGCAAGGTACAAGGCACTGTCAGCCGATTCAATGAGTTGGGTGGGGCGTAAGTCTTTATTGGGAACCATGGTGCTCAGGCCGAAACTGACCGTGACATGGTTTGCCGTGGGAGAGGCTCGGTGGTCGATTTCCAGGTTTTTTATACTTTCCAGCATTCGTTGGATAATTAAGACGGCGCCGGTTTCATCTGTTTCCGGCAGGATGGCTGCAAATTCTTCCCCCCCGTATCGGGCGATGGTATCCACATCTCTGAGAATGCTTTTTTTAAGCCCCTTGGCAACTCGTTTGAGGCAGTCATCCCCAAGCACATGGCCGTAAGCATCGTTAAAGGCCTTAAAATGATCAATGTCTGCAAGGATCATGGACAAGGGCTTTTGGCTTCTGGTTCCCCGCTGCCATTCCCGGATCATGGTTTCATCAAAAAAACGTCTGTTAGGAATGTCGGTGAGGCCATCCAAAGAAGAGAGCTGGCGAAGTTTTTCATTGGATTCTTCAAGTTTGGACTGCAGGGTTTCCAGCTCCAGTACCTTGGCATCCAGTTCCCGGGTTTTTTCTTCCAGCAGCTGGCGCTGGTGGTAAAGTTCAAGAAATATCTTTATCTTACTTTTCAAAACATCTATTTCCAGGGGTTTGAACAGATAATCCACTGCACCGGATCCATAGCCTCGAAAAACCTGGGATCGTTCCTTTGTGGCGGCGGTGACAAAGATAATGGGAATGTTTTTTGTTCGTTTGTTTCCCCTGAGCAGGGCTGCGGTCTCATACCCATCCATGACCGGCATCTGAACATCCAGAAGAATGAGGGCAAACTCATGGTCAAGGGTTTTTTCAAGGGCTTCCTGCCCCGAGTTTGCCCGAACAATCATCAGTTCCGGTGATTCAAGCACCTGTTCAAGGGCAAGAAGGTTTTCCGGTCGATCATCAACAATCAGTATGGATATGGCTCTCATTTAAGTTTCCTTCACCGTTATTTGATTGATATACGGTGCAATCTCTTGCAAATCAAGTATTTTATCCACACCCGCCTGATTTATGGCAGATAGGGGCATGGTATCCACCTCGGCTGTTCCCGGGGATTGAGCAATTACAAACCCGTTAAGTTGCCTGATTCGCTGGATACCCTGGGTTCCGTCGGAATTGGCTCCTGTGAGAATAATGCCCACGAGTCCCTCCAAATAGGCTTCTGCTGCTGTTTCAAATAATATATCAATGGCAGGCCTTGAAAATTGTACCTGTTCTGCTGTGGAAAGTGCAATGGTTTTATTTTGTTCCACCATCAGGTGATAGTTGGCCGGGGCAAAATAGATGGTATTGTTTGCAATGACCTCCTTGTCCTCGGCTTCTTTTACGGCAAGGGAACAAATTTTATTAAAATGGGTGGCCAGAAAGTCATCGGAGCCCGGGCTTAAATGCTGTACAATGAGGATCGGCAGGTCCAGGTGGTCCGAAAGATTTGGCAGTACGGCGGTAAGGGCAGCAAGGCCCCCTGCAGATACGCCTATTACAATGGCTGTGCAGTCTGTTTTTTTCATGCCTGCCGTTTTTTCCTGTAAATTTTTTCTTGGCTGGCAACGGGCTCAAATTTATCTTCCATTTCCGTGAAACGAAGGCTTTCCTTGGATCCCAGGCAGAGATACCCGCCGGGGCAGAGGCTGTCATAAAATAGTTTTAACACCCGGTTTTGCAATTGCCGGTTAAAATAAATCAGTACATTTCTGCACAAGATCAGGTTCATTTCCCCAAAAACCCCGTCGGTGACCAGGTTGTGGGATGAAAATAATATGCGTTCCTTTAAGGATTGCCTGAGGATGACATGGTCATAATCGGCGGTATAATAATTGGAGAAATCATTTTCCCCCCCGGACTGCTGGTAATTTTTTGTATAGGTCTTCATCTCCTCAAGGGGATAAATACCGTTTTTGGCCTTTTCAAGGACGAGCTCGTTAAAATCCGTGGCATAGATTTGTGATCGACTCTTCATTCCCTCTTCTTCCAAAAGAATGGACATGGAATAGACTTCCTGGCCGGCGGAGCAGCCGGCGTGCCACACCTTGATAAAAGCATAGGTTTTTAAAAGGGGAATCAGATCCTGGCGGATTTTTTTGTAAACATCTGGATCCCTGAACATTTCCGTGACATTGATGGACAAATCCAGAAGCAGAACATTAAAAAAATTTTCATCATAAATGATTTTGTGCATCATTTCGGCGTAATTTTTCAGATTGCTCAGGTTCCGCCGGTGCTTTAGCCGCCGTTTTGTGTGGGCATTGGCATAGTCCTTGAAATTATAGCCATATTTTTGATGGATGGCTTCCAGGAGCATCTGTATTTCCAGGTTTTCATTTTGGAGATTTTTTTGGAGATCCGTTTTTTTTGTATCCATTTTTTTGATGTCAATTTTTTGTGTATTTGGGATCATGAATATAGCCAGACCCTCAGCATGGAGATAAGTCTGTCGGGATCCACGGGTTTTGCAAGGTAATCATTGGCCCCGGCCTCAATGCATTTATTCCGGTCCCCTTTCATGGCCTTGGCCGTGAGGGCGATGATGGGCAATTTTTTCTTGGTTTTTCGTATCTCCTGAATCGCCTCATATCCGTCCATTCTGGGCATCATGATATCCATGAGCACAATATCAATTTCTTTGTGTTCATTGGCCTTTTTAACGCCTTCCATGCCGTCCCTTGCAATGAGGACGGTCATTTGTTTTTCTTCCAGCACAGAGGAGAGGGCAAACACATTTCTCATATCGTCATCCACCAGGAGGACGGTTTTTTCGCTCAAAACAGCTTCCTTGTCATGGACCATTTTAAGAAGCGTTTGTTTTTCCCTGGGCAGGTCGGCTTCCACCCTGTGAAGAAATAGGGCCGATTCCTCCAACAGGCGTTCCGGTGATTTGACCCCTTTGATGATAATACTTTCTGTATATTTTCTCAGTTTTTTGTCTTCTTCCAGGGTCAGCTCCCGGCCGGTGTAGACGATGACCGGTATTTTGGAACAGGCCTCGTTGTCACGTATTTTTTCCAACAGTTCAAAACCGGACATATCTTCCAGGCCAAGATCCAGAATCATACAGTCATAGTTTTGGCTGGTAAGGGCTTCATAGGCAAGCAGGCCCGTTGCGACCATGGTGGTTTCAACATCCCCATTGCCAATCAACGCTTTGATGCTCTGGCACTGGATGGAATCATCCTCCACCACCAGCAGTTTTCTCACCGGGTGGGTGATAATGTTTTCAATTTTGGAAAAGGTTTTTTCTACTTTTTCAATGGTCACGGGTTTGGTCAAGAATCCAATGGCCCCCATGCGCATGGCATCCAAAGAGCTGTCTGCCGCCGACACGATATGAACGGGAATATGGCGCAGGTCTGGGTTGTTTTTAAGCCGTTCCAAAACGGTCCACCCGTCAATACCGGGAAGGCCGATGTCCAGCATGATGGCACTGGGTTTGTGGTAATCTGCAAAATGGAGCCCGGTTTCACCGTCATCGGCAATGATGCACTTAAAGCCCCGTTCCCGTGCAAAATCCTGCATGATTTTAGCAGAACTAGGATCATCTTCAATGATCAATAGGCTTTTGTCTCCGGGGGTCAGGATTTTTCTATCATCCCGGACAGAGGCTTTTTGGGTGGCCAGCCCTGGCGCCTGGGGTTGGGTTATTTGTTCTTTTCCATGGGAACTGACCCTGTTCTCATGGGCTCTGGCCATGGGTTCTTTGTCACCTGGGCTTGATTCTCCGGATCCTGATTCTCCGGATCCTGATTCCTGGGCTCCTGTGTCTTTGGAATGGTGCTCCGGGATCACAATGGTAAAGGTGCTGCCTTTGCCTTCTTCGCTGGAAAGATGGATAAATCCCCCCAGCAACTTGGCCAATTCCCTTGAAATGGAAAGACCTAAACCCGTACCCCCATATTTTCTGGAGGTACTGCCGTCTGCCTGTTGAAAGGCTTCAAAAACAGCGGCCTGCTGTTCCTTGGGAATACCGATGCCCTCATCCTTAACGGCAAGGGCAATAGCTGTTTGTGGGGAGATGGCCTTGCCCGACAAAAGTTTTTTTGACGGGCGGCGGATGGTCAGGCTTACCTGGCCCTGTTTGGTGAATTTGAAGGCATTGGTCAGAAGATTGCGTAATATCTGCTGCAATCGCAATGGATCCGTGTAAATGGTTTCCACCATGTCGGGTTCGGTATTGATTATAAAACCAATCTCTTTTTCCCGGGCAAGATCTCCAAACATTCGGTTTAAGTCATCCACTATCTGGGTGATTGCCACATTCTCAGGTACCAGTTCTATTTTCCCCGCCTCCACCTTTGACAGGTCCAAGATTTCATTGATCAGGGTGAGAAGGTCTTCCCCGCTGGAATGGATGGCTGAAGCCGATTCTATCTGACGTTCGGTCAGGTTTTGCTTCTTGTTGCCGGCTAAAAGCTGGGACAGGATCAGGATGGAGTTCAAGGGGGTTCGAAGTTCGTGGGACATATTGGCTAAAAATTCAGATTTATATTTGCTGGCGATTTCAAGTTCCTGGGCCTTGGCTTGTATGTTTTCCTGGGCATCTACCAGGGCGACATTCTTTTTCTCGATGGCTTCCTTTTGTCCTTCCAGGCTTTGGGTCTGTTCTTCCAGTTCCTCATTGGTAACCCGCAGTTCTTCCTGTTGTGCCTGGAGTTCTGTTTCAGATTTTTTGAGGGCATGGGCCTGTTGCTCTAACTCCTCATTGGAGACCCGCAGTTCCTCCTGTTGGGACTGGAGTTCTGCTTCAGACGCTTTCAAGGCCTGGGTCTGTTGTTCAAGGGTTTGGTTTTGGGCCAGCAATTCCTGATGGTTTTGCTGGGCATCGTCCAGAAGTTGTTTAATTATTCTGCGGGATCTTGCGGTGTTCATTAAAATGGCGGTGTTTTTAATGTTTAGTTCAATGAATTGTCTTTGAAGCGATGTGAACCGGGTAAGGGATCCCAGCAGAAGAATGCTGACCACTTCATCTTCAAAGATCAGGGGAACAATAATATAGGAGGTGGCCCTCTTTTGGCCGACCCCGTAATGAATTTGGGGTGCATCCTCCAAAACATCGTTAAAGATAATAATTTCTTGTTCCAGGGCTGCCTGTCCCACCATTCCCTCTCCAAGCTTGATGTTGTTGAAATTGCCCTTCCGATCTGTAAAGGCATGGCTGGCATAGAGTTTTAATATACCGTTGTTATTTCGATACAATGCGCCTAGGTGGGCATCCAAATACCGGGTGATAAAGGAAACAAATTGCCGGCCCAATTTTTTTTCGGTCATTTCCCCGCGAAGGGCATCATCCAGGCCTTCTTTCCCCTTTTTAAGCCAGTCCTGATCATGGAGATTTTTGGCCATGAGATTCAATGACCATGCCAGCTTGCCCAGTTCATCTCTCTGGTTTAGCTTAAGGGTTTTGTTAAACTCTCCTGCGGCAATGGCCTGGGCAAACTTTACGTCTTCGATAATCGGTCGGCTTATATTCCGGGATAAAAAAAAGACCCCGATACCGATGAGGGCAACCAATATTGCTGAAATACCCAGGGTTTTGAGGAGAATTCGCCGGACAGGGGCTTCCACCTCATACTGGTCAATTTTGGAAATTAAAAACCAGTTCATTCCGAATATATCCACTTTATTGTAGGCAGCCAGCACAGCGTTTCCCGCACTATCCGTATAAATACCATGGCCCCCTTCATACCCTTTTTTTACTGCGTTTTCCCAATAGGCAAGGTTCTTGCCCAGGGTAACCCCGATGACATAGCTGCCGTCTCCCATGGTCTGAAGGCTGCTTCTGAGCTCAAATCGGTTTTGAGAAGCCTTCCAGTTGAGGAGGTAGGATTCCCCAGTCCGGCCCATGCCTTTTCGGGATTCAATGATGTCGCTGATCATGGCCGGGGTGGCCTGGAGGATTATGACGGCTACAAGCCGACCCCTGGTATCGATTATCGGTTGTCCGGCAAAGGCGGTTTCTTTTCCCCCGGCCGGTTCATAGGGCTCAAAATCAATGAGAACCCCTTTCTTTGTTTTCACAATTGTTTCCCATGCCCGGGCAAGGCCGGTTCCTGAATAGGATGATTGGGTAAGGCGCTGCCCCAGGTTCTGGAAGTCTTTTTCATTGGAAAACAGGATTCGGCCCTGGGCTGCATCAATAATCTTGAGATTCTGGGTTCCGGAGGAGACAATAAATAGCTTCAGGGACTCTGCATAGGTTTCTACCAGGGTATTGTATTCTGCTGTTGCAAAAAGAGAAGCCCGGGTTTCATGGAATCCAATGAGCTTTTGACTGAATTTAAGGATTTGGTCGCTTCCGGCCAACCGTTTTAAATTCAGGGCCCGTTGTTTGAAAACAGATTCCAGTTGGTCGGTCCGGATGGTCTGAATCGCTGCCAGTTGATTGAAAGATTTTTCCATCAATGCCCCGGATGCAAGCTTGCTTCCGTAATATCCGGCAATTAAAAGGGGCAATATTCCGCTTAGAAGAAATAAGATAATCAGTTTGGGCCGTATATTCAGGTCAGCTAACTTCGATACCATTGCCTCATCCTCATCATTTGCGTGGAAGGGAAGGCATGATATCACAGGGTGCCCGCCCTATATATTTAATTTGCTCGTTTGTTAAAAAATATTGCGAATTACGATAGCATATAATTTAAAAGAAAGACACGCTAATTGAGGGGCTTAATTTTCCATAAAGTCCGTTGAAAAAAAAGTAAAAAATGATACACTGCATCAAAATTGTGAAAACATTTAAAGTTTTGCGAATAAAGGAAGGATAGTTGTGAAATCAAAAGCCCTTGAAGTCAATCTTTCCGGTACCAGAGCCGATGTCACCATTGATGAAAAATATCAATTGCTATTGGACATCTTTGACGGGTATGTGGGGATTTTAAACCGGTTGGAAATTTTTTTAAAAGAACTGTCCCATCCTTACCGGAACTGGGGGTTTATTGTCAGTGAGGCCCGGCATTTTACCCTTCATTATTTTTATCTTTACAAACCCCACCCCGAGGGCAGAAAGGCCCTGGAACTTTTTGCCGATATTTTTATCCTCGCTTTTGAGTCCCGGCCGGAGCAGGATGTCAGGGCGGCTGCCGTGGATAACCTGATGTTGGTGCTCCACCACATTGCCAAGGAATCGGGTCGAGAGGTGGCAATCTTTTTTCCGGTGATGGAAAAAGAAATGAACCGGATCCATTCCTATGAAGGCAAGGATTTCCATTTTTTTGTCTGCTCCTATTATCAGCCGGACAGGCTGGCCCAGGTGCTTGTGGAGCATTTGGAGAAAAACAAGGAGATACCCATTAATCCAGGGCTGTTTTTGTCCCTGAACCGTCTGCTGGCCAAGTTTTATGAGGCCTCCTTCACCTATTGGCTGGCCCAGGACGACCCGGTTGAATGGATGCGGGAAAACATTGATGAATGGCGGCTCAATGACGGCCTTATCCAGAGCCTGGACGCGATTTCCCATTCCCGGCTGACCCTCTGGCAGGCGAATCTTGAGGCACTTGTCCTCACCCATGACATGGGCTCTTGTGACACCACAGCCAAGCTCATCCAATTGACCGGGTACCGGGATTTTGTCAAACGCTTCAAAGAGGTTCCCCGTCAGATTTTAGACCATTCCCAGGGTAAAACCTATGGCAAGTACTTCAAGCTTACCTTTCTTTTCTATATTATCCATTCACCCGGGCTTGCCGGAATCCACCGGGAGGCCCTGGGAGATATCCACAGGACCCTGATTCAATTGATCGGGGACCGGGGGTTTAAAAAAGATATTCGGATTGTGGACCAGACCTTTGCCCTGCTCAAGGAGCATCGGGGCCGGTATCCGGGAACGGTGCTGGAGTGTATCCACAAGATCGGTGATGCCGTATACAAGACCGATGAAATTGAGTTGATCAATCATTTCATAGACAGGTCCGTGGACCACGGGTTCCAGTTTCCCATGATACGGGGC
The DNA here is from genome assembly GCF_055382125.1 of Desulfoconvexum algidum. Taxonomy (NCBI): domain Bacteria; kingdom Pseudomonadati; phylum Thermodesulfobacteriota; class Desulfobacteria; order Desulfobacterales; family Desulfobacteraceae; genus Desulfoconvexum; species Desulfoconvexum algidum. Next base: position 6,700,867 of record NZ_AP042394.1, read on the forward strand.
ACAGGAGAGGACTGGCAGATCCAGGGAAACAATGCCCATGTGAAAAACATCCGGGTTTTTTTAAGTCTTGTGGGTCGGGAGCCCAAAAAATCCAAACGCCTGCTGTCTGCCTTGATCGTTTCCCTGTCCATTGGCGGGGTTTTTATCCGGGACACCGATCTTTTCCCCAGGGATATCACCCAGTTTTTAAATTCAGACGTGGGACCGGTGTTTAACCTGGTCAAGCAATTGGCAAGGCTTTTGCCTACTTTTTTTAATGAAATCGGTGCCGAAGGGGAGTTGCGGGATATCTCCACCCAGCTGGATGAGGCCTGTAATAGACGGGACCGCCTTGTTCATTTTTTGAGAAAGCAGTGCCATGTGGAAAGCTCCAGCCGGATTGTGGAATTTATTGAGCAGGTCATCCTTTTCTGGAAAACCCGGGATAAAACGCCCCTTAAATCCTTTGTTCCCCCGTCCATCTATGGGGAAATCAGCCCGACCGGGCGCTTTATTGACGGGCCGGGCAAAATTTTATTGTTCCTTGAATCCAAGGCCCTGGTTCAGCCGGAGGATTATCTCGTGTGTAAGCAGGAGACCCTGGACCGGCTGGTGGATAAGGTTGAGGGGGTTAAACAACTGGACCGGTCCCGGGTGAAACTTATATTTCGGTTTTACCGGCTGCTCAATGAAAAATACGGCATCAGCAATCTGAACCTGAAGGACTATCTTGTGGGTTTCAAGACAGAGGACCTGCCCGATCCTAATCGTATTATTCTTGCCCTTGAAGAACAAGACCTGGCAACCAGGATTGAGCTTTTATTGAATTATATGCTTGAGCTCAAGGAAATCATCCTTTCGGACAAAATCTATGCCGTTAATGAGGCCATTTATCACAAACGTCATTTTGCCGTGGATATTCCCTCCATGTACGGCAGTTATAATGAGGCAAAATTTGATGCCCTGGGGCTTACCCTTCGAATTGAGAGCATTGTTAATGTATTGTTTGAAGACCTGATCAACGGGATTGATCTGCGCTTGATCACCAAACCCACCTTTGTTAAAATTTTCAGTATTCTGATGCTGTTTCGCAAGGCCTTGAGCCTGGACGGCATTGTGTCCAACAAATTGGATACCCAGCTGGAGTTCTTAAAATATAGTGTGAATATCACCACCTGTTCGTTTACCCAGTATCTGGATATTTTCAAGGGGTTTATACGGGCTGTTGCCGATGCCGTGTCTGATAATTTTAACACCCTCCATTCTCGAAACCTGGTCCACGTGGAATCCCGGATCGGAAAAGATCAGATTCTTACCAAATATCTGCCCGGGGCCTATGCTGACAATGGTGCGGATCTGGACGCCAAGATGGCTAAAAAGCTGGACCAGCGGGTGGCTGATATTTTTTTCAGGGATCGGATTGCCACCTCCCTGGGGTTGCAGCAATTGGATGTTTTTTTAAACCGGATCCTGCACACCCTGTTCCGGCAGTCTGAAAAGCTTTCCCAGGATGAGCTTTCCGCTTTGCTCAATTATGACCCCAAATGTTCTGTTACCAATATTGATGACGAGGATCCCATCTCCAATAACATTATTTACCTGGGCAACAAGGGATGGAACCTGATCAAGCTGAAACACCTAGGTATTGAAATTCCCAATGGTTTTATCATTACCACCGAGGTTTTTAAGTGCCTGGATTTGATCAATAAATACACACCGGCAGCGGTGAATTTTAAACAGCATGTGACCGCTATGCTTGCCCGCTTGGAGGAAAAAAGTCATGCCTCCTTCGGGGATCCGGCAAATCCTTTGCTCCTGTCGGTTCGAAGCGGATCTTCCATTTCCCAACCCGGGATGCTGGATTCCTTTTTAAATGTGGGAGTTAATGAAGAGATTGCTGCCAGTATTGCCAAAAAGACAGGCAATCCCTGGTTTGCATGGGATTCCTATCGCAGATTCCTCCAGGCCTACGGCATGACCTTTGATATCCAGCGGGATGCCTTTGACCAAGTGATCAGCAACTTCAAGGAACGTCACAAGATTTCCTTTAAGCGTTATTTTACAGGGGATCAGATGCGAGAGGTGGCCCTGGCCTACAAGCAATTGCTTGTGGATTCCGGGGTGGAGCTCATTGAATCGCCCATGGAACAACTTTTTTTGGGCATCCACAAGGTGTTTTCCTCCTGGGATTCCAAACGGGCAAAGGACTATCGTAAGATCATGGGAATTTCCGATGACTGGGGTACGGCTGTAACGGTCCAGGCCATGGTTTTTGGCAACAGGTCCCGGCAGTCCGGATCCGGAGTTGTTTTCAGCCACAGCCCCAAATTGCCCGGTGATACCATCCGGCTCTGGGGGGATTTTACCATTGGTAACCAGGGAGAAGATGTGGTATCCGGCCTGGTCAAAACCCTGCCCATATCGGAAATCCAGAAGGATCTGGAGGAAAGGGAGTCTAAAACAAGCCTGGAAACCAAATTCCCCCAAATTTACAAGCAGCTTGTTTCCATTGTTCAGCAATTGATCTATGACGGCGGATGGAATCCCCAGGAGATTGAGTTTACCTTTGAGGGGCCTGAAAAAAAGGATTTGTTTATCCTCCAGGCCAGGGACCTCTCGTTGCGGGACCGGAAAAAAATGACCGGGTTTGAGGCCGATGACACACAACTTGCGGCATCCTACCTGGGCCAGGGAATTGGTGTGAGCGGGGGTGCCATGAGCGGCAGGATTGTGTTTACCCTGGAAGAAATAGACGGGTTTCGCCGCCAGGATCCGGATGCAAATGTCATTCTTGTCCGCAACGACACCGTGCCCGATGATATTTTGGAGATTGATGCGGCCGACGGGATCCTGACGGCCAAAGGGGGGCTGACCTCCCATGCTGCCGTGGTGGCCTACAATCTGAGGAAAACCTGTGTGGTGGGGTGTGAAAATCTGGTGTGCAATGAACAGGAGAAAGAGTGTACCCTTGATGGGGTAAAAATGAAGGTGGGGGATTATATCAGCATTAACGGATACAAGGGATCTGTATATCAAGGTGAAATAAAAGTCAGTTTAATCTAAATAAGGGGTATAAAATATGAATACAAATGACCCAATGGTCTTAGGCATTAACGGACTTGGAAGAATCGGAAAATTGACCCTGTGGCACCATGCCGGCAGAAAATTTTTTAGTAAAATTGTGATCAACGTGGGCAGGGAGGTGGGCACCTCAATGGCGGACATCCTCCACTATATTGAGCGGGACTCCACCTATGGCCGTCTGGAAGCGTATCTGTACGGATACCAAGGGAAACCGGTTATCACCGATGTGAATGAGGCGGCGTTTTCCTTTAAGGTGAACGAAATTGAGGTTAAAATTTTGAACAACCACAGAAACCCCAGGAATATTGAATGGGCAGACCACGGGGTGGCGATTGTTGTGGATACCACGGGTCAGTTTCTGGACCCTAATCTTGGCGCAGATGATCCCAAGGGCTCGATCCGGGGGCACCTTGAGGCAGGCGTTCAAAAGGTTGTGGCCTCGGCGCCCTTTAAGCTTAAACAAGGGGCTGTCATGCCCGATGATGCCGTAACAACGGTCATGGGGGTGAATGACAAGGATTATGATCCGATCCGCCACATCCTTATTTCCAATGCTTCCTGCACCACCACCTGTCTTTCCCACATGGTCAAACCCTTGCTGGACGCCTTTGGCATCGAACGGGTATTGTCCGCTTCCATGGCCACCATCCATGCGGCCACAGGATCCCAGCAGGTGCTGGACCGCCTGCCCAAGACAGGCGCCGTGGACCTGAGAAAGAACCGGTCCATTTTAAACAATATTATCCTGACCACCACCGGGGCTGCCAAGGCCTTGCAATTGGTGATTCCGGAAATGGCCACCATTGGGTTTATTGCTGAATCCGTGCGTATTCCTACCTCCACGGGGTCTTTGATCATTCTGGTGATGAATTTTCAGGAAGAGCTCAATAAAAAGCCCATCCGCCGGGATATGATCAATGATCTCTATAAGGTTGCGGCAGAGCAGAATTCAAACGGTTATCTGGTGTTTACCAATAAACAGAATGTCTCGTCTGATATTATCGGCACGCCCAAGGCCGGGGCTGTCATCGAAGGTCATGAAACCCATACAAGGACCGGAACCATCCATATAAATCTGGAACATATGCAGGGCATTGACAAGGATATTCTTGACAGCATCAAGGACCAGGTGGGCAGTATCCAGGTCACCCAGTCCGTGATATACGGGTGGTACGACAATGAAATGGCAAGCTATGTCAACATGATGGGCGACCGCACGGTTTCCGTTGCAGAAACCCTGGAATAGAAACAGTGGACAGCCCCATTTTTAAACGGCTGTTTCCTTTTCTCTTTTTTGCCGGCATGCTTTCTTCTTTTACGGGGCTTAGAGCAGATCCCCTGGACCTGCCTTTTTCTCCGGGAGAGGAACTTTCCTATAATATCCGGTGGCAGCGGATCAAGGCTGGTTCCTGTAGCATCAAGGTGCTGCCCACAACCCGTGTGGACACTGTCCCTGTTTTCCATTTTCAGCTGACCATTAAGAGCAATAAACTTGTGGACAAGCTCCATAAAATTCGGGATGTACTGGAGGGGTTTGTTTTTACGGATTTCTCCGGTTCCCTGCTGTATAAGCACATTGCCACCGGGAAAGAAAAAAAAGAGATCCGGGTTGAATTTTTCCGGGAAAAAAAGGAGGCAGTCTATACAAATTTTGGGGACAAGCGGGACCCCATTGAAATTTTAGAAAATACCTTTGATCCTGTATCCAGTTTTTATCGGATGCGAACCCTTAATTTTGATGCAGGCAATTCCCTGACCTTTCCGGTAAGCGATGGCAAGAAAACCTTTCTTCAAAGGGGGGAGGTGGTCAAAAAAGAAGAGATCTCAACCCCCTTGGGCACCTTTGATACCTTCCTTATTGTCCCTTCTGCTGCCAACCTTTCCGGGGTGTTTGAAAAGAGCACAAATCCCAGGATCCGAATTTGGGTCTCGGCAGATGAACGAAGAATTCCCCTTCGCATCCAGGTAAAGGTGGTGGTGGGAAGTATTATTTTTGATCTTGCCTCATTTAAACCAGGCGCCTAGGGCCGGTTTTTTTTACAGCATCTTGAAACCCGCTGCTTTCCAGCCGCTGATTCCCTTGTCCAGAACACTGGCCCCGGTGTATCCCTCTTCAAGATATTGAGCAGCAAGACCTGCCGCTGATCTGTCATCGGGTCACCCTCAGTAAAAAATTATGTTTGTCTCCTTTGACAGGTCGGGCTTTTTTTTTAAAAATTCGCTCATGGGGATGGCGCCTTCAAGGTAGGCCTGACGGGTGAATTTATCGTCATCATATATGCAGACCAAAAGACAGCGTCCTGCATCTGTTTTTGTTTTGGCATCTGCTGCTGATATCCGAGTAATCATGTGTTTTCCTCCATTAAGTTAGGGGGGGGGGCTGTGATGTGTGGACAGCCTATATTATATGCATGATTTTGATCCGGGCAAATATTTTTGCCGTTTGTTCGAGAATAGATATAAAAAAATGGATTCCTAAACTTTTTTATTGTATGAATGCTTTATGGGAGAAAATTGAATGGAAATTCAGTGGCTTGGAACTGCAGGGTTCAGGATGAAGTTTCAGGACCAGGTGATTCTTTTGGACCCTTATCTTTCCCGAAACCCAGAGGCCAGACCACGTCAGCCCCTAACGCCAAAGGAGGTGAAAGAAGCATCCCATATTTTTATTTCCCACGGCCATTTTGACCATCTCATGGATGTCCCCTTAATCGCATCCCAGACCAAAGCGAAGGTTTATTGTTCCCAAGAGGCAGCCGGTTCTCTGGAAAAAATGGGCCTTAATCCTAACCAAATACACAAAATTTCCACAGACAGATGGGAAGGCAGGTTTGGTGCTTTTCATGCCCAGGCTTTTTTCAGCAGGCATGTCCAATTTGATAAAAGATTGCTGTTCTCCACCCTGGGAAAAATTAATTTTAAAATACCCAGATACCTGCCCCTGTTTTGGAAATATCCCTGTGGCCAGGTATTGAGCTGGCGGTTTTCCTTTGGGGATAAAATTTTACATTTTTTCGGCAGTGCAGGGTCTTCCCGGTATGAGTTGGAACTGCTAGGGAATAGGGCCATTGATATTTTACTGGTTCCTTTGCAGGGGCATTCAGATATCTGTGATATTGCAGCCCGGTATGTGAAACTACTCCATCCAAAATGGGTGATTCCCCATCACCAGGATGATTTTTTTCCCCCTATTTCCAGACAGGTGGAGATTACTCCCTTTGTTGAGCGGGTTAAAAAAGAATCCCCGAATACCCGGATAAAAATCTTGAAACTCAACGAAAAGTTAGATGTTTCGTCTATGATGGGAGGTTAGGTACTAAGGTTAATCTATCAACAAATGGCTTGACTTATACAAGCCGTTTGCTAATCTTCCCTGGCGATTCTACCGGTGGTGGATATGATTTGTTTATAAACTGGTTTGCTCATAAAAGTGATCCTATTCAAACAACAGTTATTTGGGTTAACAAACTCACGGAGTGACGGATGAAAACAATTGGATTATTAGGTGGTATGAGTTGGGAAAGCAAATTGTTCACAACATCATTTATCAAGAATTATGCTTAGGTAAAATTGATTCGAGTTCAAAGGCTGAATATATACGAATCATTGATGCCTTGACCGTTCAAGGAGCAGAAGCGGTGATACTTGGCTGTACAGAAATAGGACTGTTGGTAAATCAAAGTGACACAAAAGTTAGACTTTTGGATACCACCGCAATTCACGCTGAAAAAGCTGTTCAGCTCGCAATATAACAAGGTGCTATTGTCGGACAAGTTTTGTCAAAGCGCGGCGTTTAAAGAAAGGACTGCTCGGGCGTTCCGGGGACATGATAATTAACTCAAACCAGGAGATAAAAATGCTGCTTACCAACACTGAAGAGATACCCGGCAAAAAAATTATGGCTTTTTATGGCGTTGTTTCAGGAAGTACCGTGAGAGCAAAACATTTCGGCAGGGATTTGATGGCGGGAATTAAAAATATTTTTGGTGGTGAACTAAAGGGATATACCGAACTTTTGCAAGAGTCCCGGGATGAAGCCATTGAGAGGATGAAATCCCAGGCAAGTCAATTGGGGGCCAATGCGGTTGTGAATGTACGGTTTTCAACTTCCTCTGTCGCTGCAGGTGCAGCAGAGATATATGTTTACGGCACAGCTGTATCAGTGGAGTAGGCTGATGGAACAATTAATTATATTTGCAGTTTTATTGTCCCTGGGGTATCTTTTCGGCCGCCGGGCTGAAAAAAAGCATTACCAATCAATCATAGCGCGCGAGAAACAACTGATTTCACTTCCAACCACTTCCAGTAAAAAAGTAGGGCACGACAAACATGAAATTGATCATTGTCAACTGGTCAATGGCAGTATGGTTGTATCGGTGGATTATTTTAAGCGGATTCTGGCAAAACTCAGAAACTTTTTGGGCGGTAATGTCCAGTCTTATGAAACGCTGATTGACCGGGCCAGGAGAGAAGCTGTTTTGAGAATGAAAGAATCCTGTCCAGAAGCTGATATGGTTGTTAACCTTCGGCTGGAGACCTCTTCGATTACCAAAGGAAGGAAAAACCAGATCGGTTCTGTTGAAGTTCTGGCCTACGGCACTGCAGTTTATTTTTGTAAATAATATCATGGAATATAAACCCTCATTGCCTGAACATAATGATAATGTCTCTCATGACCGGCCAGTCAGAGAGTTTGTCACATTATTTTCAGGCATAAGTATTTTTTTATTTATTGTTTTCTGGACAACGGGTCTATTGGTTGATTATGCAGTGGATTATATTTCTCCTGAAATGGAAGCAAAGATATTCTCTTCTTTCAATGGATTAAAAGCAGGCGTTGCTAGCGCCAAAGATCCAAAGCAGGCAGAACTCCAGCGGATGGTAGACCAGTTAAGTGAGTGTGTTCATCTTGCATATCCGTTAACTGTTTACCTGATCGATACAGAGGATGCCAATGCTATGGCGTTTCCCGGAGGTCGGATTATCGTTTTCAAAGGCCTGCTCAACAAAGTAAATTCTGAAAATGGTCTTGCCTTTGTCCTGGCCCACGAACTGGCACATTTTATTCATAGAGATCATTTGCGAGGTATGGGCAGGGGGATTGTTATTACTGCGATATCAGCTTTAATGACAGGTTCTGGTTCAGACTTTACACAGTTGTTCGCGCCGGCCACAAGTTTTAACATGGCACAGTATTCTCAAACTCAAGAAAGCATGGCTGACAAGAAAGCCCTGGAAATCCTTGCGTGCTCTTATGGTCATGCCGGGGGAGCAACAGAATTTTTCAAAGCCATGACACCAGACAAAGAAGGCAAGAACCTTTTCGGGCATTATTTTAACAGCCATCCGCAAGCCTTAGAGCGTATCAATAATCTTAACAGACTTGTAAAAGAGATGAATTTTGATGTTAAAATAGTGAAACCCTTAAATGCTTTGTTAAAAAATTCTGATTGAACATAGAAACGTTGCAGTTTAATTTATTTTCAAATAGGCGCATGTTGACATCCCCATGACCATCGTTACATTCTTATATGAGAATATAGACTGATGAGTAAAAGATTGCAATCTCACGACTTACTATTTTCACGTAAAATACCAAGGAGAAATACCAATTAAAATTATGGATATCGGTCAGGTGCTGGCTATTCAGCCCTCTTTGTAGAGGGTGTTTATGAATTTTATTGAAATAAAGGAATACAATAATGGATATGGATAATCCCCAGGTAAACGCCTATTTATATGAACTTTATACCCGAACAAAGGGGGATCCCCAGGTACAGGTGTCCATGTATGAGGTGGGGGAGTCTCTTGGCCTGGAAAGGAACGAGGCCAGGAAGATGGCCGAAGATCTCTTTATCGACGGATACGCTGAATTGAAAACCCTTGCAGGCGGTATTGGCATTACCAGCCAGGGATTGGGATTTCTGGATGTGAAAATTGTTCGTCAGCCTGATAATGAATCCCCGGGCCTTGGCAGCAATACCGTTTTGGAGGTCCAGGGGAAGGAAGCCGTGGAAAAAATTATGGGGGAAATAAAAGAAAGTCTGACCGGCACCGGCAAAACCTATATAAGATTGGAAGAAATGGTTATTGACATCAAAACCATTGAGATTCAATTGCTGTCACCCAATCCCAAAACAGCGGTGATCCGTGAGATATTGCGATCCTTGAGCCAGAGTATTGAAGGAGAGGAAAACCAGGGGCTGAAAGGAAAGCTGGAGACATTGATTTCCTCGTGATCAATGTAAATATCAAGTCAGGGCAATCTCAGGTCAGGTGATGGTATTTGAGCCTGGTTCCCCCAGGAAAAAGGTTCTGGTTTTAACATACCCTGTGGCGAAGTTGTCTTTTGCCTCCTCGATCAGGGCATAGAGGGTGGGCACCACCACCAGGGTCAGGACCGTTGCAATCATGAGGCCGAAGATGACCACAATGGCCATGGATCGCCAATACTGGCTGGATTCAGAGGCCAGGGATAGCGCCATGACATGGAAGTCATAGGAGATGCCCGTGACCATGGGCAACAGTCCTAAAATGGTGGTAACGGCCGTGAGCACGACCGGACGAAGCCGGGTCGCACCGGCGGAGATGATCGCTTCTTTTACCCCCAGACCTGCAGTGCGCAACTTGTTGGTATAGTCGATGAGCACGATGGCATTGTTTACCACCACCCCGGCAAGGGAAATAATGCCCACCCCGGTCATGATGACTCCGAAGGGGGAGTTGATTACGGTAAGTCCCCAGAACGCCCCGCCAAAGGAAAGGATAACCGAGGTCAAAATGATGGCCGGCTGGACCACTGAGTTGAACAGGGTGACCAGGATCAGGAAAATGAGAAACAGGGCGATGATGAATGCCTTGGATAAAAAATCCTGGGCCTGCTGCTGTTCTTCATCCTCACCCGTGAATTTGTAGGCATAGCCGGCCGGCAGGTCCAGTTTCTTAAACAGCTCCTGGACCTGCATTCTTGCAACCGTTCCCGTGATTTTTGTTTCATCCACATTGGCCTGGAGGGTGACCACCCGTTCATGATTTTTTCTGACAATATCGCCGATGGTCCCCTTGTATTGGATGGAGGCCAGGGTGGTTAACGGCACAATTTCGCCCGATGCGGTGGGGATCATGAGTTTGTGCAGTACATCGGTCACATGGCGGTCTGATTCGGCCAGTTTCACCACAATGTCATAATCTTCATCCCCTTCATAATAGGTGGAGACATCCAGGCCGTTGTAAGCAATTTTTAAGGCAAAGCCAATGGCAGAAGTGGTCAGACCGAACAGGGCGGTTTTCTGGCGGTCAATTTTTATCTGGACCGAAGGAAGGCCTCCCTGGTAATCATCCCGAATATCCTTGATGTTGGGGACAGTTTCCAGCACCGTTTGCATCTGTTGAGAAATTTTGTTCAGGACATTAAAATTATTCCCGGAAATCTCAATGTTGATGGGCGGACCTGTTGGCGGGCCTTCCTTTTGTTCATCCACAGTGATTTTGACCCCGGCAATGGGGGCAACTCGCCTGCGGATCTCTTCCAAATCTTGTTTGGTGGGGGAGGTCCGATTCTCAAAGTCAATGAACTGGATCCCGATATGGTTGGGAAGGTTGGAATCAAAGACGGAGCTGCCGGCATTTTGTACCACCCGGGTAAAAATATGTTCGATATTGTTGATATCGGAAGGCGCCATAAAAGAGCTGCCGTCTGAATTCTGGTGCGTCTGGAGGGCAATGGCCTGCTGGTAGTTTTTGCTGTCACTTCCGGAAATGGCTATCTCCACTTCTTTTACCGTGCGGTCGATAAAACTTAAGTCTGCTCCTTCTGGAACGGCAATATTGACGTAGACAGCTCCTGGATCAATGGAAGGAAAAAATTCCACGGGTTTTTCAATACCGATCCTGAGCATCCAGACCTGGAATAAAAAAATCAGGACAACAAAGGAAGCCAGGAGCACACAAATTTTATGATTCAGGGCATGGACAAGGACCCGTTCATAGAGGTTTAAAACCATTCCCTTTATCTCAATGGGCTTTTCCCCCTGGGCTTCCATCTCCTGGGCTGAAATTTCTTTGTTCCTTTTTTTCCCGGGCGCAGTTTTCATGAAAAATGCGCAGAGAGCCGGATTGATGACCAGGGCGACAAACAGGGAAGATGCAAGGGTCACAATCAAGGTGATGGGCAGGTATTTCATGAATTCCCCCATGATGCCGGGCCAGAAGATCATGGGGAAAAAAGCGGCCACCGTGGTCAGGGTGGAGCCGATAACCGGCCAGGCCACCTCTCCTGTGGCTTGCATGGCGGCTTCCACCCGGGGGACTCCCTGCTGCATATACCGGTAGATATTTTCGATGATGACGATGGCATTGTCCACCAGCATGCCCAGGGCCAGGGTCAGGGAAAAGAGAACCACCATGTTCAACGTAATGCCCAGGGCATGGAGTACGGCAAAGGAGAGAAACATGGAAAAGGGGATGGCAAGTCCGACCAGGAGCGCATTTCTGATGCCAAGCGCTATGAACAGGACAATGACCACCAGGATGAGGCCGGAAATGATATTGTTTTCAAGATCCGCCACCATGGCCTTGATGTCCTTGGATTTGTTCATGAGTTTGGTGATGGTGGTGTTTTTAGGAAAGGTATGGCTTGCCCGCTCAACAATGGTGTCAATTTTTTCCGAGATAAAGATGATGTTTTCACCCACCCGTTTTTTAACGGAAATATTGATGGAATCCACCCCGTTTAGCCGGGATCTTGAGGTTTCTTCCTTGATGCCGTCCACCACCGTTGCCACGTCTTTTAAATAAATGGGTTTGCCGCCATGGGTCGCCACCACAAGCGAAAGAATCTCTTCCGGGGTTTCAAACTCCCCGGGTACCTTCACCTGAAACCGTCCATGCCCCAGGGTAATGGCCCCTCCCGAAGTATTCTGGTTCTCACTGACCACACTCTGCTGTAGAGCCGTAATGGGGATTCTGTAATAGGCCAGCTTGTCTGGATCCACTTCCACCCGTATTTCCCGTTCCTGGCCCCCGGTGATTTGGGCCTCAAGCACCCCGGGCACCGCTTCAATATCGTCCTTTAAATCGTCGGCAATTTTTTTAAGGGTTCTGGGGCCGCAGTCTCCTGCCAGGGAATAGACCACAATGGGCATCTCTGAAATATTGACCTCAAAAACAGACGGGTCGCTTTCAAGGTCAGTGGGCAGATCATTTTTGGCCTCATCCACCTTGTCTTTAACCTTGCTGAGCACCTCATCAATATCCGTACCGGGTAAAAATTCAATGTTAATCTGGGACAACCCCTGGGAGCTGACCGAACTGACATTCTTGACCTTGTCCAACCCCTTGAGCTTTTTTTCAATCTTAATGGTAATGGCCGTCTCGATATCCGAGGCCGACACCCCCCGGTATTCTGTTCGGACAAAGACATAGGGGATGGTGATATCCGGATCACTCTCCCGGGGCAGCACGTTATAGGCATAGAGTCCGATACCCATGATAATAAGGGCCAGGACCAGGACACTGACCCTGTTTTTAACGGCAGCATCCGAGACGATCATTGGGTCAGCTCCTCCATGTTCAGGATGGTTTTGGTGACATGGACGGTTTCACCGTCCTCAATGATTTTGTGGCCCACCACCACCACCTTTTCCCCGGGGAACAACCCCGTTGGGATCTGGATTTTCCAACCGTCCAAAAAACCTGTGGTCACCGGTCTGAAGTGAACCACGTTCTCTTGTTCCACAAAAACACCGGTTTCCTTATTAAGGGTTAAAAGGGAGTAGATGGGCACGGCCAGTCCCTGGGCGTCATGCTGTTTAACAATTCTCACCCGGGCAAACATGCCCGGCAGGATCTTATGGCCCGGGTTGTTCACTTCAATTTCAAGGTTATACAGCCGGGCCATGGAATCGGCGGTTTTAAAAAGGTAGTGGTACTTGCCCGTATAGGTTTGGCCCCCCAGGGCATCAATGGTCATATCAAAGGTTGAAAGTTTGCGTACGGCAGCCACGTCGGATTCAGGGATGCCCACTTGGATTTTAAGCCGGTCGATCTGGAGAATGGTGGCAACAGGGTCTCCAACACTTAAAAACTCACCGCTTTCAATATAGACCCGGTCCACGACTCCTTCCATGGGCGATCGGATGGTGCAGCGGCTCAAATTTAACTCTGCTGTGTCCATGGCCGCTTTGCTCGTTTTAACATTTGCGTTTGCATCATCTAATTGGGACTGGGTGATAAATTGTTTTTTTGACAGGGCTGTGAACCGGTCCTTTGTGGTGAGGGCTGTTTCATAGGAGGCCCGGGCAGCGTCATAGTTATTTTGATAATCGCGCTTATCAATTATGGCCAGGATATCTCCCTTTTGTACCCGGGTTCCTTCATCGATGTTTTTGGTGTCGATTTTTCCCTTGACCTCGGCGGCAACTTTCAAAGAGATCCAGGGGGTTGCCACTCCGGGCAGACTGATCTTTTCCATGACCATGCCGGGGATCATCTCCATGGTGATAACATTGGTCGGGGCTTTTGCTGCCTTCATCTGATGGGATTGCTTTTGGGCAAGATCTGCTTTTCGGGCGGATATTTTTTTGCTTAACGGAAAAATCACCAGGGCAATCACCAAGGCTACCGTGATAATGGGGATGCTCTTCCAGACGAGGCGCAAAAATGTCTGGATAAATTTATTCTTCTGAATTGGTTTAGGTTCCATGCAACGTGTCCTCTTTTGATAAAAGCCAGGAGATAACCGTATAAAAATAGTATCAATTGGTCTGATTTCAAGGGGTTGTTTTTGGTTGCGGGTCAAAATTGGTCAAAAACCCAAAGGTCAGGGAGATGCCCACACTGATTGATAAATAATTAAATGCCGATGCTATAACACTCCTTTGCCATTGTATAGGATCAAATTGCAAAAAGTTTTTAACACTCCCCGGGTGCCGACCTAAGAAAAGGATTAAATAAACTCCAATGATCTGATATAAAGGATACAAAAACACAAAAAAAGACTGCCAACCAATAGAAAGGGAGCACCATCGAATGAAAAAAATCAACCTTAAGCCTATTTTTGCCATCGTTATTTGCGCATTTTTGTTTTTATCCGGGTGCAGCACTGCCTACTATTCTGCCATGGAAAAAATAGGCAAGGAAAAACGGCATATTCTTGTGGATGATGTGGAAGATGTGAAGGAAAGCCAGACAAAGGCTCAGGAAGAATTCAAGGACGCCCTCACCCGGATCAAGGAACTCTATGCCCTTGACGGCGGCGATCTGGAAATCTTTTACGATAAACTCAAGGACAGCTATGAAGACTGCGATGCCAGGGCTGTTCAGATTGAAAAACGGATCAACACAGTGGAACAGGTGGCAGCGGATCTATTTTCCGAATGGGCGGGTGAAATCAAACAGATCAATGATGCCAAGCTTAAAGCCTCGAGCCAACGCTCCCTGTCCGATGCCAAAATCCGATATAAACAACTGGACCTGGCCATGAACAAGTCCACCCAGGGCATGTATCCGGTCCTGGCAAAGCTCAAGGACTATACCCTCTATTTGAAGCATAACCTCAATGCCAAGGCAGTGGGTTCTCTGGGCGGGGAAGTTGTGTCCATAGAGCGAGAGGTGACAGCCCTCATTGATGACATGAACCTTTCCATCAGGGAAGCAGATAATTTTATAAAAAATTTTTAACTTTGCCTGATTTTTAAATACCTGGTTTCAAATACTTGATTTTAAATATTACCATAACGGAGAACAAAATATGAAGGTGGATGGACAAGAGATGAGACCCATTTGGTTTGATACAGATTCAAAGACAGTTCAAATTATTGACCAGAGACGGCTTCCCCATGAACTGATCATCGAAGATCTAAACACGGTGGATGATGTCATCCGTGCCATCAAGGATATGTACGTTAGAGGTGCCCCCCTCATCGGTGCCACCGGAGCCCTTGGGGTCTATGTCAGCCTGGTACAAAAAAATAATAAGGGAGCGGACAATGCTTATTTTGAGGCAGAATGCATCCGGCTCAAGGATGCCAGGCCCACGGCCATGAACCTTTTTTGGGGAGTGGATCGGGTCCGGGATGTGGTCTTAAAGGAGACCTCCCACGAGGCACGGGTAAAGGTTGCCCTGGCGACAGCCCTGGAAGTGGTGGAAGAAGAAGCGATTAATTGCAAAAAGATCGGCGAATATGGGGTGTCCATAATTGAAGAGATCAGCAGACAAAAAAACGGAGAGCCGGTCAACATCCTCACCCATTGCAATGCAGGGTGGCTTGCCTGTGTGGAGTATGGCACGGCAACCGCCCCCATCTACACCGCCTTTGACAATGGGATAGACGTTCATGTCTGGGTGGACGAGACAAGACCCCTGAACCAGGGGTCCCGCCTCACGGCATGGGAACTTGGCAAACATGGGATCAACCATACCGTGATAACCGACAATGCCGGGGGCCATCTCATGCAGCACAAAATGGTGGACCTGGTCATCGTGGGAACCGACAGGACCACCCGGGCCGGGGATGTGGCCAATAAAATCGGAACCTATTTAAAGGCCCTGGCCGCCAGGGACAATGATATCCCCTTTTATGTGGCCCTGCCTTCCTCCACCTTTGACTGGTCCATCACAGACGGGATAAAAGATATCCCCATTGAAGAGCGGGATCCCGATGAAATCCGATACGTACAAGGCCTTTTAAACGGTCAGATCCAATCTGTTCTGGTACCACCTGCGACAAGTAAGGCCGCCAACCCTGCCTTTGACGTAACCCCGTCCCGGCTGGTGACAGGATTTATCACGGAGAGAGGATGCTGCAGGGCCACGCAAGAAGATATCATGGCCCTGTTTCCGGACAAAAAATTACCCTAATTGTAGGTCGCTCTTATATCTTTTTTGCTGATTTTCCCCACAGAAGTTTTGGGGATCTCGGCGTTTAGAATGATTTTTGAAGGGACCCCGTATTTTGGGATCTGGCCTTTTTCCACAAAGGTCATGCAAAAATTTTGGATATCGGTTTCTGATATCTTGCCTTGGTGCCCCTCCTTGACCACCACCACGGCCAGGGGGCGTTCTCCCCATTTTTCGTCAACAATGCCCACAACGGCCACCTCACTGACGGCTGGATGTTGACTGATGATGTCTTCTATCTCTAGAGAAGAGATCCATTCCCCGCCGGTTTTGATCACATCCTTGAGCCGGTCCGTGATCCTCAAATAGCCTTCATCATCAATGACACCGATGTCACCGGTGTGAAGCCAGCCGTTCTCCCAGAGTGCTTCACTTTGTTCCTCGGATTTGATATACCCCTGGGTGAGCCAGGGGGCCCGGGCCACAATTTCCCCCGGGGTCTGACCGTCATGGGCAAGGGGATTGCCCTGTAAATCCACAATTTCCAGTTGGACATTGGGTACGGGAAGTCCTGTTTTACAGCGGATGTCCACCTGCTCATCCTCTCCCCATTCCAGCATATGGGGTTTTATATTGGCCAGGGTGAGCAAAGGACATGTTTCAGACATGCCGTATCCGGTGTAAAGGTTGATGCCGTATCCAAGGGCTTGCTTGCAAAGGCCTTTGGAAAGGGCGGATCCGCCGATGATCACTTTCCAGCCCTTGAGATCCAGATGTTTGATAGCCGGACTTGTGACCAGCATGTTCATGATGGTGGGCACGCAATGGGAATAGGTGACTTTTTCCCCGACAATGAGCTTGAGCAGCATTTCAGGCTCGTACCGGCCCGGGTAGACCTGTTTGGCCCCCAAAAGGGTCATGAGATAGGGCATGCCCCAGGCATGGACATGGAACATGGGGGTGATGGGCATGTAGACATCCGCCGAGGTGATATTGGCCTGGGAGGCATAGGCGCAAAGGCCGGCCATGGCCCCATAGGTGTGGAGAACAATCTGGCGGTGGCTGAAAAACACCCCCTTGGGCAGGCCAGTGGTACCGGTGGTGTAAAAGGTGGTGGCCATGGTATTTTCATCAAAATCAGGAAAATCATAATCCGGTTTGGTGTCGGAAATCAGGGCTTCGTATTCACCGCAAAAACAAAGATCGGAGGTTGGGAGTTCACCGGTATCCGACAGCAAAATCACCTGTTTCACCGTTTCAAACCGGCTCTGGACTGATTCCAGCAGGGGAACAAAATCTTGGTTGACCAGAATTACATCATCTTCGGCATGGTTGATGGTATAGATGAGTTGGTCAGCGGTCAACCGGATATTGACGGTGTGGAGTACCGCCCCCATCATGGGAATGGCAAAAAAGCATTCCAGATACCTGTGGGAATCCCAGTCCATGACCGCCACGGTATCCCCGGGTTTAACCCCTTGTTTTTTCAGCATGGCGGCCAATTGTTTGACCCGTTGTCCAAAGGTTTTATAGTCATAGCGAAAACTGTCTCTGTAGACAATTTCCTGGTTGGGCGAATAAATCAAGGGGGTGTCCAACAGCTGCTTGATGAGCAGGGGGTAATTGTAGGCACTCGGGGTCGGTGTGATGAGTTTATTTGTCATTCTGGCTCCTTTATTTTTATTGATTTATAAATTATCTATTGTTGTCCATCTCTTTTTTTGTATATTTTTGGGGTTTATATTTCTTCGGGTTGGGGTTTCATTAATTTTTCCGGAATTTTTTGGGCCAGAAGCAGGAAGTACAGGCCGATGCCAACCGCCATGCCCCATGCAGGGCCAAATTTGGCAATGACCATGCCCACGAAAAAGGCATACCCCTGGGCAGCCGGAGTTTTAACCATGGAAATAGCCACATAGGCACAGGCAAAACCGGTGAGAATCAGGGTAATGGACAACGCCACCGCCAGAAGCGGTTTCATGAAGGTAACTACCGGAACCATGAAAATCAGTATAAAGGCGGGCCAATACCAGTTGAAGGTACCCGAAAATATGGAATCCATGTTTTTCCGGCCGGATTTGTACCGCTCTGTCAAGAATACGTGGACACCGGTCCAAATGGGACCGTGGAGGGGAATAAAGGGACCGGCCATCAACAGATGACCCATGTTCCGGATAAAAAGGATGATATGACTCCGGGTATTGTCTACCTCAATTTTTTCGTCTGTTCGTTTTTCGCCGGCCTGTTCCAGCAGGGTGTTGCCCAGGACCAGATCCCCAAAGATAAAAATATAGATCATCAGGGCCAGGGGAAAGGCTTTGGCATAGATCTCAAGGGCGGGCCATCCCACGAAAAAGGGAGAAACTGCTTTTATATAGGCACCAATCTGGGGAATGTGCCAGCCCATCTGGATATCAAAGGAGAGCTCCCCGGACAGAGGCCCCACAATGGCCGCCACCAGAAACCCCACCAACAGGGCCATGGAGCCCAACAGGTTCAGCACTTTATTGGTTTGTTTTGCCTTGGTGAACCAGATGGAGAACATGAGAAGGAAGACCACGGCCCAGACAATGGAAAGGGTGACGGGCATAGTGGCCAGGCGGCCGAATTCAGCATTAAAGGCGGCAATGGACCCGCCGAATATAATGGCGGCCCTCAGTTCCACCGGCACCCATTGGAAAAAGCGATTGCCCAGGCCGGTGACGGCGAAAAACAGAAAAATTGCCGACAAACAGATGGTCACCGCCATCATGGCGTGGATGGCCGGCACCCCTGCCTCAAAGGTTCCCAAAAAGACCATGACCAGGGGAAGGGCCGGGGTGATCCAGCCCGGTGCATAGGGTTCACCACAGATCACCGTGGGCACCACCCAGAGCCAGAATAGCTGGATCAGGACCACGGCCCAGGCCACTTCAAAGGGAACCTGAAAAAATTTCATGGTCAAGGCAGCCACCACACCGCCGGTGGCCGTGGTTAACAATCCGCCCTGGATAATTTCAGGCAGGGAAAAATCCACATGGATTCCAGGGATACGGGTGGTAAATTTTCCCCAGCGAATACCGGGTTGGACAGCTCCCTCTTCTCTTTTTGTGACCATTTCTTTCTCCTTTGTTGGGTTTTGGATAAACCTAAGATAAAGACCTGGTTATAGTCATAGGTCATTTAGGGAAAGGAAAATATCGGTGGGTCACCCATGTTGGGGTATGGAAAAATCCTAACTTTTTGTAGGTGGGTTTCCTACAGGATCAGATCAGGTTGCCTTGTTTCAGACAGGTTCTTTGAATACACCGGTCTCCACCCAGATCACGGCATGGCGGACCAGCTCCGTGGCATTTTTTAGACTTAATTTTTCCTTGATCCGTTCCCGGTAGGTGCCGATGGTCTTGATACTGACATTGAGCTGGTTGGCGATCTGTTTGGAGGAGAGACCCTGGCCTATGAGCTGGAAAATTTCAAGCTCCCGGTCCGAGATTCTCTTTAGGGGGGATTCATGGGCCAGATTCGGCTGTTTTTGGAAGGTGTTGAGGATATGACTCATGATGGTCGGGCTGACATGGATATGGCCGGCCATGATCCTGCGGATGGCCAGGACGACGGATTCCGAGGCTTCCTGTTTCATGATATAGCCCTTGGCCCCTGCCATGATACACCGTTCCGCATGGAGGGCTTCGTCGTGCATGGAAAGCACCAGGGAAGCAATTGGTTTGTGATGGGCATGGATTTCCTTAACCAGGTCCATGCCGTTGCTCTCTTTTAAAGACAGGTCCACAATGACCAGATCCGGTTTCTGGGCCTCAATCAGTTCCAGGGCCGTGTCCACATTTTCAGCATCCCCGCACACGGACATATCGGGTTCATGCTCTATCATCTCTTTCATACCCATTCTGAAAATGGGATGGTCTTCCACAATAAGAATCTTTAAATAGTCTTTTCCCATCGGCCTCTCTTCTTCTATGAGTTTTTTTCCCAGCCGTTCTTGCCCTTTAATTTCAGCTTACCCAGTTGTCGGAGGACTTAATTCCAACCGAACCAGGGTCCCGCCCTTTGGACTCTTTTCAAACCCAAGCAAGGCCCCTATCCGGCTGGCCCTATAGGACATGATACGGATGCCCATTCCCGGGGCCGATTTGGGGCTGCCAAGACCGATACCGTTGTCCTCGACCGTAAGTGTGACGGTTTTGGTTTGATTCGTCAAGCGGATACGAATAAGATCTGCCCTTGAATGCTTGACGGCATTGTGAACTGCCTCGTGGGCAATATAATAGGCATGGGTGGCCATATCGTTGTCTTCAAAGGCCCGGGGACTGTCACAGGAGAAGGTACAAGAGATATGGAACACCTCCTGGACATAGGCGGCCAGTTCCTCCAGGGAGACATCAAATCCCTGGTCCGTCAGGTTCACCGGTGCCAGGCCCCGGGAAAGACCCCGGGTTTTTTCAATGGAATCCAGAATCAGGGTCCTGATTTTGCCGGCACGGTCGGCTTCGCTGGGGACTTCGCTGGGGACTTCGCTGGGGACTTCGCTGGGGGCTTGGCCAACGGCTTCCCCGCCAGGGGGAATGCTTTCTTTCTCCCTGAGCCGCTGCTGGAGCATCTTTATCATCACTTCAATGCCGATGAGCTGGGGACAGAGGTCGTCATGGAGATCCATGGCAATTCTCTGGCGTTCCCGTTCACTGATGGTGAGGATTTCCCTCTCCAGACGTTTGGCATCGGTCATGTCTTCAATGGCGCCGAGCATGCACGGTTCTCCCCATAGGTTCACCCGTTCCACGGAAATCATCCCGGTCCGTTTTTCTCCGGTGGCCGTGAGAAAACCAATCTCCCAATTTTTAAGGGGGGCTTTTTCCTCGAGAGAGGTCATCAGTTTTATCCCGTCCCCGGGATGGCAAAAAAAACGGATGCCGGTCAGTTCTTTGCCAATGAGTTCAAAGAGGCTGTAACCGGTGACACCAAGGAAACTGTCGTTGACATTGATAATTCGCTTGTCTTTTAATACCGCAATAAACATGCTCGAAGGACTGCTCCTGAAGGCCTTTGAGAACATCTCCTCTGACAGGCGAAGGGCTTGTTCACTCTTTTTTTGTTCATCGACGTGGCGATTCAGTCTGTCCATGAATTTGTTGAAATAGTCCGCCAGCTGCCCGATTTCATCGGTGGATTCCACGGGCATGCGGATATTGAAATCTCCGGAGGCCCCCATGGAAAATCGGTTCATGAGGGTTTGCAGGGGGCCGATGACCGTCGCATTAATCCACAGGGAGGTGGAAAAAACCAGAACACAGGTCAAAAAAACAATACTGAAAATGATATTCCGGATCGTCCTCAGGGGGGCAAATATTTCATCCAGATAGGTGGCAGAGCACACAATCCAATCATATTCGGGAATATATCTGAAAATAACCATTTTTTCCCGGGCAAGGATTTCTCCTGGGTTTTTCCAGATATAGACAGTTTTTCCATTTTTCTTCGCACAAATATCCCGGACAAAATACTGGCCGTCCCTGTTCTGGGAATCATAATAATTGCCCGTCATAAACGGATGGACAATGATGTTGCCCAGGGAGTCATGGATGTATGCATAGCCGGTCTTTCCAAAAGTAAGACTTAAAATGCTGTCCCTGAAATCTGAAATATTGATGAGCGCGTTGAATTCTTCCCTATAGGTTGAGACGGCAATGATCCAGTCCCAGGGTTCAAAATAGGACATGTACATGGCTTTGGGTTTTAAGGCATCGTCTTCCGGATTTTTCCAGTCATACTCCAGGTACCCGGTTTTCATTTTAAGCATCGCATGAACAAAAGCACGGTTTGAAAAATTTTTCCCTGCCACTCCCTGTTTGGGATGTTCAATGGCAATGCTATCTGAGTTGGCACAAAAAATATAACCTGTTTTACCAATGGACTGGCTGAACAAAATTTTTCGGCACAGATCCTTGGCTTGTTTTTCAGTGGTCAGGCCCAGGAGAAAATCATTGTGAATCGCCTGGACAATCTCCCGGTTTTTTTCTGCAATGGCCCTGAGATGGTTTTTTATGGAGGTGGCGGCGGCAGTCTGGACCATGCTCTGAATGGCGGCCGTGGCATTGGTCAGCTCACTTTCAATATTGGCCTCAATGGTGGTGCGGACCTGGTGATAAATAACCCCCCCACCCACAAGGGTGGCCAGAACAAAGATGAGGGTATAGCCACCCAAAAGCTTGGACCGGATCTTTAGGTTTCTGAAAAACTGGGACAAATGCGTCATCCTATCCGGGCAAGGGTGAGCAGACAGGTTTTCGGGATGGTTATTGCGTGATAAAATAACCTTGAAAAATATTTCTGGTATCTATCATATGAAAAATGGATAGATACCATGGATTTTTTATTGGTCACCACAGCTTTTCATGATGAGCTGTTCCAGTAATTTTAATGATTTTGAAGATTTGCCGGTTGCTTTCTCTCGTTTGATATTTCTCAAAAGTTGCCTCAGTCTCTGGTGATCCATTTCTGGACAGGCACTGATAAAGGCTTCCATACTCTCCGGGTCTTGGGCTAATAGCCTGTCCCGCCATTGGGTCTCTTTGACAATTGTCGATTTAACGGGAAGGCCGGCATCTATCTCTAACAATGCATGGCGGATGGGTTCCGGGTCCACATCCCGCATCAGGGTTCCGATGAATTGCCGGTGCCTTCTGCCGGCAACGTTTGATGTAATGGCTCGGGCTTCTATCAGGGCAGCAAGCAGCGCATCGGGAAGTCCCATTCGTTTGAGTTGCGGGGGGGACAGTTTGGTCAGTTGCTCTCCAAGTTTCTGGAGTTCATCCGCCTCTTTCTTTGCCTGTGTTTTACTTATGTATTGAATCTCATTTTCCATGGTTACCGCCGGGAATAAACGCTTGGTACTTCAAGCTGCTTGATATTTCAAGCTGCTTGATATCAAGCTGTGAAATTATAAATGATAGGACAGAACCTTGGTTTTTGTCAAGGAAGCAAAAATCATATTTCTAAAGCTTGCTGCCCAGGCGTTCATGACAGCAGTGCCAAAATCATCGGGCAAAGCGTCTGCGCTCATTCCAGGGTTGAACTATTGGGTTGCCAGGTATTTGTTAAAATGCTAAACCGGAGCAATTTAAAGCCCCATACAATGAAAGGCAGATCATGTTCGCAAAAACAGCCGATGAACTTAGAGAAATGATGGGTCAAAACCCGGAAACTTCCCCTTCCACCTTCCTCATGGACGACTCTTTTGCGGCCTGGTGCTATGACAACCGGGATTTTTTATGGCTCAAAACCGCATTTAACCGGGATGCGGACCCAGAGGATTGCAGAAAATGGGGGATCACCGCCCAGGAGTGGAAGACCAACATCGCCATGGCAGGCCTGGCCCTGGCTGTAAAATGATACCGGGGCAGGTGTCATGCACACCTTGTCTGTGCCTTGTTAGAATTATTTTTAGCTTTCATCAATCACTTGGCGGATACTCACTGCCAGGCGTTTTGTGCTGATGGGTTTTTTGAGATATCTTCTGCTACCGATGGCAAGGAAATTTTCTTCTGATATGGCAGAACTGTAACCGGTACAGATGATGATGGGCATATCCGGCCTTGTCTTTAAAATTTTCCTTGACAGCTCTACACCGGTCAGGCTGGGCATGGTCTGGTCGGATATGACCAGATCGAATTTATCTGGGGCAGAACGAATTTTTTCCAGGGCCCCAAAACTTTCGGTTGTTACCGTGACAGTGTATCCCAACCGTTCTAAAACCTTTTAACCTGTGCAGGTTCCATATGTTCATTTGATTTTTTTGGTATATGTTTGTTAAATATTTCAAATAGATTCAGCTCTGAAATATAATGCTTTACCATTGGCAACACATCAATTCGTTTCGTTACGGTTTTTATGACTTCCTTCATCTTCAGGCCTCCAAATTATATTTTGGAAGCATAATATACTATAAGATATAAGTTTGTTTAGGCTAACTTGAAATATTTCAAAAAAAATTTTCTACACCTGCGGAATGTAGGCTTTAAGGACGGATATATCTCTTTTCTGGAGGTCTTTCTCTATGGCCAGGATGTCTGAATATTCCTTTGAAAGAGCTTCAAATGCTTTCTGGTGTTTTACGCTGTCTTTCCATCGTTTCATAAATACCAATGCTTCAAGACCGCTTTTTATGGGGTTATTTTATAGTGACCGCTTTTTTTTGATCCAATACGGGATAGCCGTCCCAGATTTTTTAATTTTTGAATATTTCTCATTATGATTGTCCGGCCTTTATTCAGAGATCCGGTCAAGTCGTCATAGGGTGCATTGGGGTTTGTTCGGATAAAATTTAAAATTTGGTTCTGTAACTCATTTAAAGGTTCATTTAAAGGTTCATCTTTAGCCAACGGGTGAACCTTTAAATCTTTATTTCTGGTTTGTCCCGCCTTGTTTAGAGGATCGTCCTGGCCTGATTTTTTATGAACAACCACTTTAAATGTGCATCCTTCCCGATCATCAAAAAAATCAATATCAGGCCACGCTTCCAAAGATCTTCGAATTCCGGAACCCAGGCCCCGGTAGGGAAGCAATTTTTTGGCGACAAAGGATGCCAATATGGGATTGCGGATATTTGAGTTGCCGGCCGTGATTTTTTCAATGGTCAGATTGTTCGGCAAATGGCCGGGGCTGATGATCTCGATTCGATCTTCAAAAATAAAGATCCGGATCACCGAGCTGATAAAATAATCTCTGTGGATAAGGGCATTCACCAGCAGCTCTTCAAAGACAATTTGGGGGATTTCCGGCATTCCCGGCGCATTTACATTCTGGCCGGCCTGCACTTTTTTAAGGTTCCGCATGACCATACCTTTCTCATAAACCTATGTCAGGCTGAGAATTGCTAACAAGAAATGCTCGTTTTTCCTGAAACCTTCCAACTACAACATATAGTATTTAAATTTTTGTGATCTGAGAAAATGTAATTTTAAAAAAATGTAATCTGAAATTTGTAACAGGGAGGTTGATAGTGGTGAACTTTCCTGTTTAATAAAAAAGGGCCGGAAAAAGTATGGAACATTCTTTTTCCGGCCCTTGGGTAAAATCCGTTACCTCAGTCTCGAGGGATAGGAACTAGAGCATTTCAATGGCGCAGGCCATGGAAACGCCGCCGCCGCCGCACAGGGTGGCAAGGCCAAGGCTGTCTCCCCGGTTTTTCATGGCATAGATCAGGGTGGTCATGATCCTTGCCCCTGTGGAGCCCACGGGATGGCCCAGACCTATGCCGGACCCGTTGACATTGGTGATCTCCCGGTTCAGGCCCAATTCTCTTTCGCAGCCGATGTATTGGGCGGCAAAGGCTTCGTTGACTTCCATCAGGTCAAAATCGGCAATGGAAAGACCGGATCTTTTCATGAGGCTTTTCACCGCCGGCACAGGAGACAGTCCCATGATGCTGGGATGGCAGGCACCCATGCCGCTGGCTTTGATTTTGGCGATGGGGGTAAGGCCCAGTTCTTTGGCTTTTTCTGCTGACATGATGACCATGCCCGTGGAACCGTCATTCAGGCCCGAGGAGTTGCCGGCGGTTACCTTGCCGGTTTTGGGGATAAAGGCAGGGGGAAGTGCTGTCAATTTTTCCATGGTCATGCCCGGCCTGAAGTGTTCGTCTTTATCAAATATGAGGGGATCTCGTTTGCGCTGGGGGACACTTATGGGCGTAATTTCTTCTGCAAATGAACCGTCCTTTGTGGCCCGTTCCGCATTGTTATGGCTTTGCAGGGCCACTTCATCCATCTCCTCCCGGCTGATCCCCAGGTGATGGGCCACAAATTCTGCGGTGTGTCCCATGATATAGGGTTTTCCCATGAAATAACTGACCGGGGCCTCTTGGGTGTTTAAGGGGGTTGTGCCATCAAGGGGCATGACATCGGAGCCGCAGTGGAGGGCGTGGATCAGGGCATCCACAAACTGGGTGTCCTGGAGACGGCATCCCCATCTGGCCTTGGGCACGGTATAGGGAACGCCTGACATATGTTCGACACCGCCGGCCAGAATGATATCAGCCATACCGGCCTGAATCATGGCCATGCCGGAAAGGGCTGATTCCATGCCGGAAATGCAGACCCGGTTCAAGGTGACGGCGGGCACGGTATCGGGGATCCCGGCCATGAGGGCTGCCACCCTTGCGGTGTTCAATGTATCATGGTGCTCAAGACAGGTGCCGTAGCGAACATCATCAATCATGTCAGGATCAATGCCAGCCCTTTTTATGGCTTCTTTCATGGTAACGCTTGCGATGGTGGCGCCGTTCAGATCTCTCAGGGTCCCACCGTAGGTTCCGATGGCGGTTCTGCAGGCGGAAACAATTACAACTTCTTTCATTTTTATATCCTTACAATTTTGGTTTAAAATTATCTGCTCTAATTATCTGCAATAGAAGGCGGTTTATTTAGACCCAAAGGACTCCTCAGAAATATCCAGGGCGGCCGTGTCCCCTGCCATGATCACCTCCATCTTCCCTCGGGCCACGGGCAGAACGGAATGGATGAAGAACTGGGCACTTTTGAGCTGTCCCTCGTAAAAGGAGATGTCTTTTTTCTTGGGCTTGTCAACGAGTTTCTGGGCGGCAATGGTGGCCCGCCACAATAGCATCCAGGCCATGAGGGTGTCTCCTGTGACATCCAGGAAGGGATGGGCCTGGACAAAGGCTGCATCTATTTTTTTTGCGCCCATGACAGTTCCTATGGCCTTTGCCGTTTCCATGAGTTTGACCACGGTGGCATCCATCATGTCGGCCAGGGGGGTTAATGTTTCTATTTCTTTGGCCGTGTCAATTGTTTTCTGGACTTCGGCCAGAAGGTCGGTAAAGGCGCGTCCCTTGTTGAGTCCCAGCTTTCTGCCCAAAAGGTCCATGGCCTGGATCCCGTTGGTGCCTTCGTAGATCTGGGTGATTTTGCAATCCCTGAGCAATTGTTCCTGGGGATATTCCTTGGTAAATCCATACCCGCCGAATACCTGGACCCCCCAGGAGCACATCTCAAAGGCCCGGTCTGTGATATAGCCCTTGGCCACGGGGATGAGTACATCAATGATGCCCTGGTATCGCTGCTTGTCCGTTTCGTTGTCAGAGATATGGATCATGTCCTCCATGAACCCCACATAATAGAGAAGGCTTCTCATGCCTTCGGAATTAGATTTCATGGTGAGAAGGATGCGCCGGATATCCGGGTGCTGGATAATGGGAACACCGGGGGAGCCTTTGGGAGCGGTAAGCGCTGCTCCCTGGACCCTTTCTCTTGAATAGTTCAGGGCATTGAGATAGGAGGCAGAGGCGCAGGCAAACCCCTGCATACCCACGTGGAGCCGGGCCTCGTTCATCATGACAAACATGGCCCTCATGCCTTTGTTTGCCTGGCCCAGAAGGGTTCCCTTGCACTGGCCTTTGCCGCCCAGGGCCATGGAACAGGTGGGGCTGCCGTGGATGCCCATTTTTTCTTCAATGCCGGTGCAGATCACATCATTAAATTCTCCCTGGCTGCCGTCCTCGTGGACCCAGAATTTTGGGACAAGAAAAAGCGAAATTCCGGCGGTTCCTGCGGGGGCGCCTTCAATTCGTGCCAATACCGGGTGGATGATGTTTTCCACCAGATCGTTTTCACCGGAAGAGATAAAGATCTTGTTGCCGGTGATGGAATAGGTGCCATCCTCGTTGGGAACCGCCTTGGTGGTAAGGGCTCCCACGTCAGAGCCTGCTTCCGGCTCTGTCAGGAGCATGGACCCGCCCCAGACGCCGGTATACATCTTTTCAAGAAACAGCTGCTTTTGTTTGTCCGTGCCAAAACTTTCCACAAGTTTGCCGGCCCCGTGGCTCAGGATATTGTGCAGCATGAACGGATAATTGGCTCCGTTAAAAAAATTATTGGCCGCCAGGGCCACGGTGGCGGGCATGCCCTGGCCTCCCCATTTCGGATCATCACACATGGCGATCCATTCCCCTTCACAAAACAGCTTGTAGGCCCGATGAAACACCTTGGGAACCGTGACCTTGCCGTTGTCAAAGGTACAGCCTTCTTCGTCTGCTTCCTTGAGATAGGGAAGCAATTCCTTGATGGCAAGGTTCCGGGCTTCGGAAACCACCATATCAATGGTTTTTTTATTAAACTCCTCAAAGCGCTCAAATTGGCTGAGCTGCTCCACATTTAATTGTTCATGGAGAACAAAGTCCACATCCCGTCTGTCTGCAACTACCTGGGCCATATTTACCTCCAAAGGTTAAAGTGTATTGATCGTGTTGTTTATTTTGTGTGATCGTAAAAGCCCTTGCCGCTTTTTCGGCCCAGATAGCCTGCCCGTACCATTTTTCTCAGTAAGGGGGCGGGCCGGTATTTGTCTTCGCCCAGTTCTCGGTGAAATCCTTCCAGAACCAGGAGCATGGTGTCCAGGCCCACCATGTCGGCCAGGGCCAATGGACCTATGGGGTGGTTGGCGCCCAGGGTCATTGCATTGTCAATGTCTTCGGCACTTGCTATTCCTTCGGCCAGGACAAAGATGGCCTCATTGATCATGGGGCAGAGGATGCGGTTTACGGCAAATCCAGGGGCCTCTTTCACTTCAATGGAGGTTTTTTTGATTTTCTCCACAAAATCCTTTGCAATATTCAGGGTGTCATCGGAGGTGGTAAAGCCCTTGATCAGTTCCACAAGTCTCATCACGGGGACGGGGTTGAAAAAATGCATGCCGATGACCTTGTCCGGGCGTTGGGTCACACTGGCCATCTCGGTGATGGAAAGGCCCGAGGTGTTGGAGGCAAAGAGGGTTTCTTTTTTACAGATATTGTCCAGTTCTTGGTAGACCTGTTTTTTAACCTCCATGATTTCGATGATGGCCTCAATGACCAGGTCGGCATCCTGGGCAGCCATGACAAGGTCGGTGGTGCCTGTGATCCTGCCCATGATCTGGTCGGCTGCAGCCTGGTCCATTTTTCCCTTGGACACAGCCCGGTCAAGGTTGCCGGAGATGGTGGTGAGTCCGTTTTCCACAAACCGATCTTCCATATCCCGGATGGTGACTTCAAATCCTGCCTGGGCTGCTGATTGGGCAATCCCGGCTCCCATGATCCCGGCACCCAGTACGCAAATCTTTTTAATTTCCATGATGTTTCTCCTGTCTTTTTTCCAGTTGATAAAGGGTTTTTACGCTTAAGATATGGCATAAATCGTGCCAGGGCTTAGGAACCCCCGTATACCGGGCAATTGCCAGGGAACCCAGGAAAAAACGAAACTATTTCTGTGCCATGGGAAAGATTTTTCTGTTCTATTTTCCGGTTTTACTATATTCTGTCAAATAGAACAGAAAAATTTCAGGGGGCATAATGGGAATTGACGAAAAGGATTTTTTCAGGGAAGCAACCCTAAAGCTTTGCTCCAGCCTGGAGATTGAACGGGCCCTTCACCAATGTCTGCTGTATATCCGCAGGTTTATTCCGGCAGGACAGGCGGGGTTCCATGTCTACCACCGGGATGCGGGCATTGTTGAAACCATTGCCCATGCAACGCCTGCAGGAGGACATGCCGTCTCCATGCGGATACCCTTGTCTGCCAGGGGCAAGCGCCAAATCGAAAAACAGCGGCTGGGCCGGGTCCGGCTCATAGACCGCCTGGGGGATGATCCCATCACAGGGCCTGTGGCGGATCGATTGGAAGCCTGGGACCTGTCCGCCGTGGTCATCGACCTGGTCCTGGAAAAAACCATGCTGGGAATTTTCAGCGTGTTCAACAATGGTAGAGAACAATTTTGTGCCGAACATGTCCGACTCTTAAGCCTGCTGGACAAACCCTGTGCCATTGCCCTGACCAATAGCCTGCGATTCCGGGAATTGAAAAACCTCAAGGAGCTGCTGGCCGACGACAATCGCTACCTCCAGGAAGAGTTAAACAAAATGGTAGGAGAACAGGTGATCGGTGCGGGCCAGGGACTAAAGGGCGTCATGGAAATGGTCCGCCAGGTTGCCCCCCTTGAAAGCCCGGTCCTGCTGCTGGGGGAGACGGGGACGGGCAAGGAGGTGATGGCCAATGCCATCCATAATCTTTCCTTGAGAAAAGACGGTCCCTTTATCCGGGTCAATTGCGGGGCCATTCCGGCTTCCTTGCTGGACAGTGAGTTGTTCGGCTATGAGAAAGGGGCCTTTACCGGTGCCGTTTCAAGGAAGAGGGGGCGCATCGAGCGGGCCCAGGGCGGCACTCTTTTCCTGGACGAAATAGGAGAACTGTCTGCCCAGGCCCAGGTCAGATTGCTCCGGGTGCTCCAGGAAAAGGAGATTGACCGGGTGGGGGGGAGTGAAACCGTGCGGGTCAATATCCGGATCATTGCTGCCACCCACAGAAATTTAGAAATCATGATGGAAGAACAAAAATTTCGGGCAGATCTGTTTTTCCGGCTCCGGGTCTTTCCCATTCACATTCCACCATTAAGGGAGCGGGTCACAGATATCCCGGCCCTGGTCCGGCATTTTATCCTGAAAAAAGCAAGGGAGATGAAGCTCCCCCATATCCCTGCCCCCTGCCCCGATGCCATGGCACGTCTCATGGCATATCACTGGCCCGGCAATATCCGGGAACTTGAAAATGCAGTGGAGCGTTCCCTGATCCTGGACCGATCCAGTTTGTTGTTCTTCAAGGAGATTGGCAGTCAAGAATTGATTTCCCCCTCCGTATCCTTGCCTTTAAACAAGGACTTTTCAAAAACATCAGACAGGTTTTATAAAACAGAACAGCAGGTTGCCCCCCTTGAATTGGATAAGGTTCTGGTCGCTCATATCTGCCATGTCCTTGACCTGTGCAAGGGAAGGGTGGAGGGGGAAAGGGGGGCGGCAAAATTGTTGAACATTCATCCGTCCACCCTGCGCAAACGGATGAAAAAGCTTAATATTTCATTTGGCCGCAGTAGCATGTCCAAAGGGGGTCTGGGTTAGAATCACCCCGACAAATACAAGCCCCGAAGCCAGGCATTGGACACCTGTAAACGTCTCCTTTAAAATCAGAACGCTCATGATCAGTGTAAATACCGGTATGAGATTTATAAATGCCGTGGCCTGGCTGGCAGGAATCTGGCTGACTCCGTAATTATAACACCCATAGGCCCCAAGGGTGACACCACCGCCCAGGTAGAGAATTGCTAAAAAAGGGAGGGGCACAATTTCAACCGGCATTATTGTGCTGGGAAGAAAAAGGATGGGAAAAAAGAAAATAGCTCCGGCAAAGGCCTGTAAAAAGGTGAGAAACAGCGCGGAATAATAATTTGAAAGTTTTTTCAGACAGATGGCGTATCCCGAGCCAAAGACCATGGCCATGAACTCCAGAAAATTACCCCAGATGGGATTGGGGGCATGTTGGGAGGATTCCGATGCGATGCTCAGCCAGAGAGCCCCGATGACGGCAATTAAAAACCCAAAAAGGGTTTTTATCGTCAGCTCTTCCTTTAGGATTCCCCAGGCGGCAATGGCCACCAGCAGTGGCATCATGGTTGTGATCATGCCTGCCTGGGATGCCGAGGTCTGCACCAGGGCCTTTGCTTCAAATACAAAGTAAAGGCAGGGCTCGCAGATAACCATGATCACAATGTATTTTAGATCTTTCGACCGAAAGGTAATGTTCCGGAAAACAAAGGGGAAACAAAGGGCGCACAGGCTTGCCACCAGCATTCTCCCAAAAATCACCACCATGGGATCATAGACCCGAAAGGCCAGCTTTAGAGCAACAAAGGTGCTGGCCCATAATACCATGGCCAGGACCAGGCAAATATAAGGGACCATTCTGCTGGGGGATTGATTCAATATTTTTCCTTTTTCAACGGTTTTATTAAAACCGCTCAAAATATCACTTTTCCACCCGAACCGAAACCCTAATCTTTTATCCCAAATCCACTGCCTTTATCATCAAAGTTGCGATTCAATGGGTAAAATACTCATAAAGCCGATACCGAAACGTCTCCAAAAACCCGTATAGGGATCGACGTCAAACGTGTGTTCTTTTCCATCCACCACACCGTGCCACTGAATCTGTTCACTACCGTTTTTACCTTTTATCAGTTCCAACCGGAACGCTATTTTCCCAATATTTTCATCAAACCAGTCGCTCATTTCAACCGCAATTTCCGTTGATGATATCACAACACCAATTTCAGTGTTGTGGACCAACGCGCGCGGATCAAGGTTCAAAGAGCCGATAAAAATTTTATTTCGATCAAAGACAAAGGACTTGGCGTGCAGGCTGGCTTTGGATGACCCGCCCTTGCCTTTTTTTTCTTTGCGCTGTTTCCGGGTGAGCTGCTTATTCATCTCATATAATTGGACACCGGCGCGCAATAATTTCTTTCGGTACTTGGAATATCCTGCATGTACAATGCCGACATCGTTGGATGACAGGGAATTGGTCAGGATGCGTACTCGAACGCCCCGTTGGGCCAACCGGGTCAAAAAGGCTGTTCCGGACTTTCCTGGAACAAAATAGGGAGAAAATATGATTAATTCTTTTTGGACATTCTCCCAATAAGGTTTGAGTTGGGTGGAAAGATGATATTGGGTTTGGTCAAAATCCTTTAGGATCTTTTCCGGCTCATCATAGATGACATCTGCCTCTCCCCACTTAAAAATTACCTGATTGTTTCTTATGTCTTTGGCCAGGGATGAATTTTTAAGGGCCTGGAGGTATTCTGAATCAGCCTGTTGGGCAACGAATTCGTTTAACTCTTGTCGTTTTTGCTCAATTTCATCCGGTGTTACTGGTTTGTCTTTGAGCACTGACACAGGATATGCAAGTTCGCTGTTCCAGTATTTATCAAAAGAGGTGGAGACTTGTTTTGTCACTGAGCCAATGGCAAGTACATCCAAATCCGCAAAAGCCAGGCCCGGATCGGCTTCAAAGTATTCGTTACCAATATTGCGCCCCCCTAAAATTGAAACCTGATTGTCCACCGTAAATGATTTATTGTGCATACGTCGCGTCACCGAACCCATCCGGGTTACCAATTGTAACATTCTGCCAGTCTTCCGGCTGAATGGATTAAATATGCGAACCTCCATGTTAGGATGACTGTCGAGTATTGTACTTGCAAGGTCCTTGCCTGTAAGCCCCATATCATCCACCAGCAACCGAACCCGCACCCCCCGGTCAGCCGCCTTGAGCAGTTGATCCGTAAAAAGAGCACCAACAAGATCGTTGTGGTAAAGGTAGTACTGAACATCAATGCTTCGTTCTGCAGAATGGGCCAGTACTGCCCGTGCCAAAAAGGCATCCAGACCGTTTCCCAGGAGCAGGAATCCAGACTGCCCGGGATGGGCCTTTATTTCTTCACGGCGATCAGCGCCAAGCCGGGTGCCGTCAGTATCCGTGTAGGCATAGGAAAGCGGCCTATCAAAATCTTTAGGCAGGGTGGAACAACCGTTAATCAAAAATATCGCCAGCGCTGTCATTAAAATAATAATATTTTTAAACATTTTTATTCGTCCCATATCAAATTAAGTTTGAATTACTGCAGGTGATGCCGAAACCTCATCTGACGCGATAATTTATTATTTTAATTGTGAAATTTATACCTAGTATGTTTTACCCAGATAAAAATATAAAGCCTGATGGTTCCCCTCAGCCTTGCCATAGCCGAGGTATACAGGCCCTAAAAATGTATCCATACCTAGGAATATGCTGCCGGCGAGGATGGCATTATCAAAATCCATTTGGTCTTTCTCCTCCCAGACATTGCCCAATTCCAAGGTTCCTCCTATATAGGTTGGCAGGAGGTTGAAATCACCTATTTTATACAAGTACATTAAATTCAACAATCCCAGCTGATTACCGTTTAACTGATCCTCATTAAATCCGGAAAGGTTAAAAAGCCCCCCCAATCTAAATTTGTTTTGAAGCGGTGCATTAGTAAATTATCCAGGGTGTCGGTGAGAAGGCTTGCGTAAATTTCACCCTGATCAAAATCATAATCCGGCAAAAGAGGCGTACCGACTTGGCGTTCTGCATCTCCTTGAAGTCTCCTGAGACCGATGCGGGATTCGCCCTAGGTACCGAATTCTCTATCAAAGGCCAGATCAATCCCATATTTAGTTAACTGGTATTCAGCTAATTTTTCATCGGTATCTGTATAAAAGTTCATGGGATTTTTGTTATATAAAAGCCGCGGGTGAATAAAGTAGCGAGACTTGTAATCCAGGGGTTGATATATCTCCGTGTAAATGCTTGGGGCATGTTCCTGAATTTCCAAACGCGCATAAAAAACCTCGTCACTGAGTTTTGATTTGTTGTTAAGTCTTATAAAATCAATGACAGGGAGTTGGAAATTTCTTTTCGCAAGTTTGGGTTGTTGGGATGCCAGGTAGTCTTCATACATGGTTCGTGACACGGATACCTGAAAGCCAGATGATTGCCATGCAGCAAACAACGGGCATCCCCTTGAATCTCTTCCACCCCCAATTTTTATTTTTATTGTTCACAAGCGGTTTGGTGCCTAAATTCCGCCGACCAGAATCTCGACTCTCCGGTTTTGCCGTCTCCCTTCAATGGTTTCGTTGTCAGCAACCGGATTGAGCTGGCCAAACCAGAACAGGACAAGCTGGGATGGATCCACTTGAAAATTGTCCACCAGATAACGGCCGATGCTTTCAGCCCTTTTGTAGGAGAGCCCCAGGTTGTAGTCCTCTGTTCCGGTATTGTCGGTATGGCCTACCAGGGCCGTAAATGCCTTGGGATTTGCTTTCAAAAAGGCAGCCAGAATTGAAAGCCTTTCCCTTGCATCCGCCGATAAATCCGTTTTATCAAAATCAAATAAAAAATTATTTGTTTTAATACCCACGATCTTTTTATCGGTAATGGTGACAATCTTTTTTGTGGCTTTCACCGTGAAAAGAGCCTCGGAATTATACCCGGGGCGATTAATAAAATCATCAAAGGCAATCACCCGGGAGCAAAAGTTCAACTCGTTGGCCCGGGTAAGAAGATCCGAGCTATAATAATCGTCGGCCGTGGTGATAATATAAAAACAGACATCATATTTTTTGGCCAGTTCCTGGGCATAGGCCACGGGTTTTTTCCTGCCCCCCCCCTGATTGGTGTCACTGCCGTCGGTATAAAGGAAGACAGCTGTTTTTCCCTCTAATTTTTTGAGCACCCCATCAAGCCGTTTGAGCCCATCGGTCAGGAAGGTGGCAGAGGTTGCTTTTTGGGGCAGAGATTCCAACGCTTTGGCAAATTTAGCCCTGTCATATTTTTGGACCGGATAAATCTCTTTCCATGGGGTATACAGGTAAAAACCAAAGGTGTGACCCAGATCAGGAAAGTAGGTATTTCTTTCCATCAAGGTTTTTTTGGCGACTTCGTATCGGGTCATACCGGTATCTTTATAGGGTTTGTTCATTGAACTGGACGAATCAAAAAGGAAGATGGCATTGTCCGCCGTTTTGATAAGGTCTGTGTTCACAATAATCTTTTGCCGGATATCATCTGCGGTGATGATTTCAAAGGCCCAAAGATTTGAAACAAATCCGCCCACCAGTAATAAAACCATCCATACCCATGTTTTCTTAATTTTCATAACAATACTCCTTTTAGAATTAGTATTTGTTTCCCGTCCATACACAACGACTTTGCTTAAACCAAGAAATACAAAAATCAATTAAAAATAGATTTTTGTATAAAGTTGAATCCCCGAATAATCAAACAGAAGATTACCGTTAAAATTCATACCGGGATAGCTTGAGTCATGGGCTTCAACATCTACTTCAAGATGTTCATATCCCAAACCAAATCCCACATTCTTGAATAGATTATATTCTACTGCTAATTTTATATCGATAATGCTGCCTTCATAATTATCATATTCTAAAAAGAAAAAATCTATATTATTCCCCCCAATGCCAAAACTGCTGTCAATTGAACTAAAAAACACGCCTATATTTAAACTCAAGGTTTCCCATGGCACCTTATTTTCTTGAGTTTCCCGGCCGTTGGACCAGAGCTGTTGCAAAACTGCTGAGCTGAAGCTTCTGTCCATTTGTTGCAACAATTTCAAAATCGATATCGGCAATCATACTGAAGGCCTTAGCTCCTCCCATATAGACGGACATCGACTTCAGGATACTGTCTGCACCAGGGTTGATGCCTTGGGCCCCCATGGCCGGGCCGGTAAAAAGGCTGCCGATAAGGGTCAAGAATAGTACCAGCCGCCACCAATTGCCTTGGATAGACTGTTTTTTTGTTTCATCCTAGGTTCCGTTCGTTTAAAATTTATTTTTAAATTCATTCTCCACCCCGGTCCTCTTTTTCGGGTATTATTTCCAATGACAATAACGGCATGCGCAGCTCATAAAGACTGTTGAGCACACCGATCAATTCCGACTGATCTTTTACCCGTCCCACAAGGGTGGTCACCGAATCCTGGTAGACCTGAATATTCATTGTGATCTTCATGCCGGCCAGGCGGTCAGACCAGATTTCTTCAAGGCATCCCTGGATTTTGATACGATAGGTAACCTGAGAGTCAAGGAATATTCTTTTTGTTCCCTTATTTCCTGACATACCCCCTCCCTGTTTTCGATACTGTTGCCAAAGGCTAAAAATTTAAATTTTTTTAAATAGAGTATAGAAGAAATTAATTAAAAAAAGAATCCCCCGCAAAGAGGGAAACGGGGTCCCCCGCTATGGGGGAGAGCCTGTTTTCTTTCCGTAAATTCAAGATTACAGACCAACCGATTCATCCATGGACCGTACACGAAGATCCCGCTGGGGAAAGGCAATTTCAATGGGGGCTGCCAGAAAGCGCCAGCGCGAAGACACTTTAATGGTCGCCCGGTTCCTTATGACCACAGCCATCAGGAAAATTGACACAATGGCCTGGAGGGTAATGATCCAGCCATGTTGGAGAAAAAATATCGATCCGGCCAATGAATTTCTGACAACCCCTGCTGGGCTGCATACCAGAGTTATTTATTCGGCCTTTTCGATGTCCGGAAGAATCCATGATCTATCCATGGCCTTGGCCATGGCTTCGCCTACCAATACACCTTCAGTCAGGATTCTGGTCTGTTCGGGTGTTGGATTAAATGCTTTCCAAGAAAAATACTGTTGGTTGGTGTTTTGAAAACCTTGTACTCTTTGGTGTCAATGTTTTTTTGAACTCACTGAGCAGAGAACCGTATTGGTGCCCTGCCCGAAGGTATTTTTCATTAACTACTTCACCCTCTCGATGTCAGGCAACACCCAACTGCGGTCCAGCAACGTCTTACCCGGCGAGTAGAAACGCATCATCGGGAAGAACGCTCGACCGGGTTCCGTCGGTATCCAATTCTGCTTCTTGCCCTTCGGCTCGTCCGGACCAAAGTACAGATCAATGGAGCCATCCTTATTGGTCAACAAGTCCATGCGTGACGAGCGGTCAGCGATTTTGTACTTGTTGTGTATGATGTCGCGGCCATCCACTTCATAAAGGGTCAGCGACCAGAATAGTTTTGCAGGCGCCTTCGGTGGGATATGCAGCGTGTAATTCCTACCGCCGTCAAAGAACTCATCATCCGTATCTTTATACGACGTCAGGTAGACCTGGCCCTTGCCGGTTTCCATGCCATGCATGGCGAGGTTGTTGGTAACCGCCTCATAGAGCCAGGCCGCTCTTCCGTCCAGGGCATCATAATGCTCGCGACGCTGATCCGGCGGCGAGGTGGTATCAATATCCCAGCGCGACCCATCTCCGTAGTGCGCATCTTCGAGTCGTGGGCTCTTTTTGAAGTCGATCGCCTTGGCCATGGCTTCGCCGACCAACAGGCCTTCCATCAGGATGCGTTTCTGGCGATCGGTAGGATTGAAAGGTTTGCCTTTTTCGATACCGAGAGGCTTCAACATCGCCATGAAGAAGCGATCACGCTCTTCAACGGGTTCTTTGCTGATGATGTCCGACAGACGCTGCCAGTAGTCCATCCCGCGCGGATGCGCTCCTGACCAACGCTTGCCCTGCGGTGTGATGTATCGCCGAGGATTTGGCTTGTTACGCTCGGCGTATGGATAGATGTCCACCTTGCTGAGCAATGCCGTGCGCTCGTCAGGGTCGGTAGGAATCAGGCGAATACCGAGAAAGATGCTATTCGTCGGTGTTTTGTGCACCGTGTAGCCCGCCTGCTCGGCGCCCGCCGGCGCTTTCTGGCCCGGCCCTACAAACACGTATTTCCCGGGCTTGGTCATCGACGTTATTTCACGCTCCCACATATCATGGGCAGCACCGCGAACCTCACCCTCCGGCATGTGCACGATCCACGGCTCCTTCGCGAGATCGATGAACACCAGTGCGTACGGTGTCGTGGCATTGAAGGTCAGCCCACCCAGGATGTCGTCGTAGCCATTGAGGAATACTATCTGGCCGTTCTCGGCACCCAGCGTCACATTGTAGGCATACTGCCACTGCGCCATCGAGACCAGCGGGATTGCCCAGATGTAGGCCTGGCTCGCTCGCTGGAAGTCGATCTCGTCGAACAGCTTGTCGATGGTGGCATCTGTCGGGTAACCGGCGGCAAAATCCTGCGTGAACGTTAGCTCACCAATGCGGGTTTGCACCACATCCTCGGCGCTTGCCATCAACGGCACGCAGCACAGTATGGCGCACAGCAGGTTTCTAAACGTTGTTGTTTTCATGTGTCATCTCCTTATGTTTCATTTGGTTTGGTAACATTTATTGTTACTTCACCAACTCCAGTTCACTCGGCCGCCAGGTCTGGTCCAGCCAGGGCTCAAGCGGGCCGTAGAGGCGCAAAATGATGAACCAGCTTTTTCCGGGGATCGTCTGAATCCAGTTCTTTTCCCATCCTTTTGGCGCTTTTGGAGCGAAGTAAATGTCGATGGAGCCGTCTTTATTTTTCTTAGGACCTTCGCCATAGCTGTTAATGCCGGCAAACTGTTGATCGGTCTGCAGCATAGCCCGGGTCTGGGTGTCATAAATAATGACCGACCAGTTGTCTTTCACCGGAATGTTCTTCGGCAGGTGCAGTTTGTAGGTTTTTGATCCATAAAGTATGTCATGCTTGGCATCTAGGCCGGCGATGCCGTAGTCGGAACCGATGCCCGGTTTGGTAACGGCCATGGAAGGGGTCACACAGATAGCATTATAGTGCAGCCACAGGCGCGAATCGTAACGGCGCGCTCCGTCTTTCAGGAAATAAGTATCCTTGTCGGCGTAACCCATAACCCATTCCGTTTCCACATCCTTGTAAATCCGGGCACCCGGATCCCGGGGGAATACTGTGTTTGCGCGGGCATAGGCATTGCCGAGCGCAACGGCTTCAGAAAGAATCCGGCGCATCCGCTGCGTAGGATTAAAGGGCTGCCCTTTCACGATTCCGATGGAGGCCATCAGTCCAGTAGTTTCCGCATCAATAAATCCAACTGGCTCATACTGAACAGCGGTATCGACCATTTCATAGAAACTGAAGTCATTCGGTGGAATGGTATTGTAACCCTCCACACCGGACATATTTTTGAACGCCATTTCCGGCGGATTATTGATTTTAGATAACGGATATACCTTGAGATTGGTTTTAATGTTTTCCGCCGCATCTTTTACGCTGGTCCGCACATAACCACGCATAAAGTTCCAGACAGTGTATGTTTTTGAATGGTACACATGATAACCGTCCGGCACCTCGCCTTCATAGCCCGGTGGCAGGAGAAGATACTTTCCGCCTTTCCCTTTGTCGGGGCCGGCCATACCGATATCACCGAGCCACCGCATGGTGCCATCATCCAGCATACCGAGTACATCCGGCGGCAATTCCATTACGGTGGGTCCGTCTTTTTTCAGGTCAAAAAATCCCAGCGTATAAAGCGCGGTGTTATTCGGCGTCAGCCAGCGCGTTTTGGAATCCATCAACTCTTCCCAGATAAGAATCTGATGAGAATCGATGGCACCCATTTCATGCTGGGCTTTACGCAGTGAATACATGGAAACCGTCGGAATCATGTTTACATAAACCTGCACGGCGCGTGCGCGATCCATATATTCATAGATTGCCTCCGTGGTATTTCCGGTCGGCACACCATCAAAAAATTCCAGTGTTCCGATCGGCGTGGAAACTTTATCCGGCGTTGTGATCTGGCCCGGCGTCTCGGTCGTCATTTTATAGGTCGGAAGTTTTACCTTTGCATGTGCGGTCAATACTCCGGCACCGGCCAGCATCGCGACTGCGAGGCATGCGGTCAAGAGACCGGCCACGGACAGGGATTTCAATGTTTTTCGCTTCATGATATGACTCCTTTCTATAATAAAAATTAATTTTCAGTCGATACACTCAATTGATAAAATCGACAGCTGCATTTCTGCTAAACTGTTCAACACCCCCATCAGTTCTGATTGGTCTGCGATACGACCGGACAGGCATGTGACAGTTGACAGATCTGTGTTCCCACTGGATGTGATCTGCATGCCATAAAAAATTTCAGCACACCCCTCTGGCACCAATCCCTGGACGTGGATCCGATAATGGGCAGGTGACCAGGGACGAAGGAATTTTCTTTTTGTTGTTTTTTGCATGGGTGTTTTAAAACTATCCATAATCATAAATGTTGATAATTCTAATTATTGATCAAGGATATCGCTTTGTGACAGAAAAGGCATCATCCCAAAAGGATGATAAATGGACGATGGCGGATAAGCGGTTGCTTTATCGTTTGGCCAGCACGCCTGACTGTTGAGCCTTTAAGACTGCTTGACGGCGATTGCGGACAACCAGTTTTTCATATATGTGCCGCAGATGCGTTTTGACCGTGGCCATTGAAACACAGAGATTTTCGGCAATCTCCTTGTTTTGCAGGCGTTCAGCCAAAAGTTCCAACACATCAAGTTCACGGTTGGTAAGCGATTCAAAGGAATGCGTGTCGAGTATGGATACTGGAGGATGGATCTGGTTTTTGGGGTCAATGTTAAGGTCCTGGAAGACTTCAAGAAGGGTGTTGACATAGTTGACTTGGACGTTTTGCTGCTTTAAGCGGATTAACAAATCGCCCATAACAGGACCCAGTTCAATAAATGGACGGACCCAGCCGCCGGGAGCGGCAAGGTCCAATGCCTGTTTCAAGGACTGATCTGCTTCATTGAGCCGATTGTGTTTGTAAAAAATAACCGCCTGTAACACAAACAAATCGATCAGGTGGAATGTGTTATGGATATCCTTCGTCAATTTCACAAAACTTTCGATCTTTTGGATCGCTTCCTCGGATCCTTGTGCCACAAGCAGGCGGCAATGTGTAATCTGTGGGGCCTCTAAAAAAAGAAAAGCGGTGGCCATGGTGGTGGCGTTGTACGATGGACATCGGCCTTCCTGATCGCCCTGCAACAGAGCGATTCTGGCTTGCCCTGATTCTGCAATGGCAAGGTTGCCAGGGTCCTTTGTTTCCACAGCAAAATCCAGAAGGTGTTGGGCGAGCTGGGAAGATTCCCTAGATTGACCCATGAAATGAAGTGTTACTCCCAATCCAACCAGGCTGCTCATTACTGCCGCTGTATGGGCAACGTACCGGTTATCGGCCATCCATTGGAAACAGCGCCGGGCCCCTTCCCAATTTCCTGTCTGGAAATGGCAACATCCCAGTAGGTATGTGCTCCAAGATTTGATGTAAACAGGACTGGTATCGTGTGCCAGTTCACCCAGCTGCCTGCTGTAGGTGGCGGCTTCCTGTAAGCTGCCGGATAACAGATGGATAAATGCCAGTGTGATGATCTGCCGGGTAATCAGAAGTCCTTTGTGATTTGGTTGCCGACTGATTCTGTTGGTCAGCGCCGTAATGGCGATCTGCTTTTGACCTGCCATGTGATGTGCCAGTCCGAAATATATCTCGGAATCGGCACGCATCAGGTCATGGGTAGAGGGGAGACCGGTTTGGGCCTTGGCAACATGGGTCAGCATTTCCTGTGTTTGCCCCTGCCAATAACACAGATAGGATTTAAAAAGGCTCAATTCCGCTTCCCAGGCCGGCCGATGACCATTCTTTTCGAGTAGTGCTTCGAGCTGTGCGACAATTTGAATAAGTTCTTCAATGCCAAAACGGTAGTAGGCAAGCCACGCTTCACCCAGTAACAATTCAGGGCGTTGCCAGACAACCGCCTCAGGCAGCTGAGACAACCACCTGGCAAGGACAGGCCATCTATCCGCATTTAATATTTCCAATCGATGTGCTTCTACTATGTCAGCGGCCTGATCTGGCTTGTCAGCTGCCATGGCGTGGGCTATTGCCTCATCAATTAGCTTTTGGGAGGCAAACCATTGACTTGCCGTATCATGCAGCGCCTTGATATCTTCTGGGGGTAAATGATCATTTAACAACCGGCGCAATAATTTTTGGAACAAATGATGATAACGAAACCATTGATTATCCGCATCCAAAGAGATGATGAACAGGTTGTTTGATTGCAGGCCCTTGATGAACCTCATCCCGTCGATGCCACACAAGGCGTTGCACAAGGGGGCGCAGAACCGATCCAATATGGAGATATGCAGCAGACACTTGCGGATGTCAACGGGTTGATGATCCAGCACTTCGTTGATCAGGTATTCCACCACGTAGTGGGTGGCCCCTTTCAGTTTTAACAATTTTTGGCCAGGGTTCTTCTGCCCCTGCATCGCCAGGGCCACCAGATGTAATCCGGTCACCCAGCCCTCTGTTTTTTTTGCAAGGGCTGCAATGGTTGATGGTTCCATTTTGTGAGCGGTGGCTGCCTGTAAAAATGTTATGGACTCATCCATGGAAAAGCGTAAATCCCACATGCGCAGTTCCGCCAATTTCCCCCGGGACCGCAGCGTTGCAACAGCGATGAGTGGATCCCGTCGCCCCACCAGAACCAAGTGCATGTATCGGGGCGGATATTTCAACACCCGGTTCAAAAAATCATGGATCGGTTTGTCATGGATGTGGTGGATATCATCCAGGACAATATTAAAATCAGTGTCGATCAAATCAAGTTCATTGACCAGTGTTGTCGCCAAAACATCTTGTGGTGGAAGGAGTGTCGAATCAATCAGGGTTTGTGTTTTACAGGCTGCATGGGGGTGGATTGTCTGAATGGCTGCAATAAAATAAGACAAAAACCGTCGAAGGTCGTTGTCATCTTGGTCTAAGGACAACCAGGCACCGGGGTGTTTACACTGTTCAAGCCAGCAGCTGACCAGTATGCTTTTTCCGTAACCTGCTGGAGCAGAAATCAGGTTCACTGATTTATGGCTGTTCTTGTCCATTCGCTCCATCAA
Organism: Desulfoconvexum algidum; assembly: GCF_055382125.1. Taxonomy (NCBI): domain Bacteria; kingdom Pseudomonadati; phylum Thermodesulfobacteriota; class Desulfobacteria; order Desulfobacterales; family Desulfobacteraceae; genus Desulfoconvexum; species Desulfoconvexum algidum. Next base: position 6,744,012 of record NZ_AP042394.1, read on the forward strand.
CTTTGACCGATGCACATGATGATGGGTTACTGGGGGCCGATGCAGTTTGGTTCGAAGTAAAATTATGCTGCCTGATTCAGAATCCATGCATTGACCCTTAATTATTATAAAAAAGATTTAGCCTTTTGATTTTATTCTTTCTCAAAAAGTGAATTTAAGGATACATGATATCACACCACTTTCACTGGGTATGACTAATGTATCAATAGAGAACCATTTATACCCCACTTCAATGGATGGTAGAATACCAGGCAGCCATCCACCAAAGGTTGTCAGATCACCCTCGTACCCATACACAACACCGGCTTGGAAATTTGCCCGACCGTATAGTTCATTGCTGAAGGGCTGCCACTTTGGAGTACGAAATGTGTAACCCAAAGCATACGATCGATTGTAGTAGCTGTTAACAAACGTAGAAACAAACCACTGGTCAATGGATAACACAAGGATGTTATTGTTATTGTTGTACTCTTCACCATTATCCTGCTGTGAATCATCACTCCAGTGTACAGTGTAGAATGACCAGCCAATACTCACCTCATGCTTGTCCAGAAAATTATCATCGGCCCTTACTTTATCACATACCGACAATAGATCCAGAATCAGCAACAAAATTAATACATATCGTCCTATGATAAAACCTTTCCCTTGTTGATGTTGTAGTAAGAGCCTCTTGCAGATAAACGCTTGAATCTTTTCTTAATCATTCTAAAAAAGATTTAGCTTTTTGGCTTTATTTTTTGTTTATAGTATAGGGTTTTGCGTAAAAAAAAATCCCCCATGGAGAGGGAAATTTATCCCCCGTTGTGGGGGATATTGTCGAATACGATAGGGTTTTTGGAAACAATTTAGATCAAGTTATTTTGTAACGATTCTTAATCAAAGTATAAAAACTCCTTCAAAATTCGAAATATTTTTACTTGACCATATCAAACTGAGTATAAATCGGAATAAAGACTATATTATCTACGCGTTGTTTTTCAAAAGCAATTGGTGACATCACGTATCCGGTATTGATTTTTGGGTGTTCTTCAAGAAAAAGATGCAGGCTTTTTAATTTTCCCTTTGGCCCACTTTTAACTTCTATTGGAAAGACATCACCATTGGTTACATATAAATAATCAATTTCGGCAGAACTGCTTTTTTTATCTCTTGCCCAATAGTACATTCTTTTATTTTCAGAACCTCCCGCAGCATATATCTCATGGCCAACAAATTGTTCTGCCAAAGCACCCTGATACACATGAGATAAATCTTTGGCCACCATCACATCTGTTGCCAGCACACCACTATTATACTGCATCAAGCCAATATCCAAAAATAATGGTTTGATTTCAAAAAAAATGAAATGGAAATTAACCGATTAGGATCTAACAAATTCAAGCAACAGAGAATAATCATGCTCATCTGCCATTTTTAAAGCTGTAATATATTCTTCTCTGGTTTTATTGTGATTAGCAAGACTCTCTCCTCCCCAAGAGAAAACTTTTGTGAAGAATAATTTTTCAAGAATTAAATCTGCCATAAGTCGTGCATGTCTACCATTTCCGTTTGAAAATGGATGTATGAAGACTAACCTGTGATGAAATCTGGCTGCGAATTCATCTGGAGGATAAGTATCATACTCTATCCACGCATGAGAATCATCACACAATGTTTGTAATTCCACTTCAATTTGAATATATGGGATTCCAATATTTTTTTGAGATTTTCTAAATTTTCCTGCCCATTTCCAGACATTAGAAAACATTTGTTTGTGAAGTTTACAAATAAATTGGATATTTAAAATGTCATTCGTTTTTAAATTGTCACTCCAAATGATCGCTTGGTTGATATTTTCCATCTCTAAAAAATCGAGTTCGCCACGGGTTGTAATATGTGTAGGCAAAAGCCCTTTGAGTTCGGCATAATCAACAGGGGTAGCACCGTCAGCATAATCAATCATTATTTATCCTTCTCCCACAACAGAGAAGGGGAATCAATTATTTCTTCCACCATATTATTAAACGCTTTTTTAGCATTTTTAGATGAAAGTCCTTGAGCTTCTAAATTCATAGTGTGCATAAGCCTGTTCATTCGTTTTTGAGAAATAATTGAGGCTTGTTTTCTGACAGTATCGTCTAAGCTTGTTCGAGGCACAAACCCATAAACAAAAACACAATCAAGCTTATCTGCAACTCGATTCATAGTTTTAAGGGTAAGACTTCCTGTAATCTCATCCTGTTCTATTCGAGGGATTCGAGATTTGCTGACTCCAAGCCGGTCAGCAAATTGTCGCATATTCATTCCCAAAGCATCACGGATGGCACGAATCCATCCCTTCATCGGCCTGTTTACCGAGGCGATAGTTGAAAAACGACTTAAGGTGTCATCCAATTGTTCTCGAATTATTTTTTTTTGTTTTTTTCTCATTTCGTTCATAATTATATATGCGTTTAGCAAGCCTTAGTACACGTATATATAATCAAAATGAAATTATCAAGACATATAAATATGTACGGGACATTTTTATTATTATATATATATGCATGATAGATAATTTCTCCGGTTTTCTGATACCACGGAATTAATAGCAGTGTTTCGCCAGGGATGATCTTTGTTTCTGAAAATATTTCAATATCCTGAATTATTTTTTGAACCGATAAGTCTTGATCAAATATTTTGTGGATGCTCCGATTGCGCTCAAAATCTAATTTTATAATAGATTTAGAAGATCGGTTAAACAAATCGGTAGATATTGTGTCATACAGAAACAGGCGATGGCTACTATGATAAATTGCTTTATTTTCAAAACATTTCCTTTCTTGGTGTTACTTTTGAGCCTGTGGTATTCTTAAAAAATTAATGCTAAAGGTTTGCTTTTGTGCGGCCAGAAAATAGGTTCCTTCAAAAACATCCTTTTCATTTATGTAGACCAGGTTATATTTTGATCCCTGATAATTAACATCTTGTAATTCGACAAAAATATGCACACTGCCATTTTCAACTTTCCAATTCGCTTCATGTACATTAATCTTACGCGGATTATAATAGGATGCTTTTAAACTCCCGTCGGGCTTGACATCTTCTATGACAAGTTTATATCCGCCATCCGGCCGAACCCAATTTCCTTCAAGACGCAGGGCTTGGGAAAAACCACTGTTCTGTTTGACATCCTGCGCTGTTCCGGAAAAAACACTTTCAACCAATCCGGATAAGGAAATAAAAAAAACCATGACACTGAGGAGGGCTGCTATAACAATTGATTTTCTTTTAATATTTTTCATCATTTTTCCTTTACGATCACCAGCGGACCGTCGAACAGCTTCATGACATCAGAAGCGGGTTGCCCATTTTCAAGAACCCGAGTCAAAGCATGCAAATATTTACGGATATAGAAAAAATACTTTTTATATCCGGCGCACAGATAATGTAATCCAGGTTCTCCGTAATAAGTTTTCGCAAACCGGTGCTTGGGACAGCCGCCCCAGCAGGCTTTAAGCACGTCGCATTCTTGACACCACCTTGGTAAAGATTTTTCTTTACTAACACCAAATCCTTGTACGATCGATTTTTCAACCATTGCCACTGGATTGTCGTCAAGAATATTACCTAACTTATATTGAGGATACACCGAATGATCACAGGCATATACGTCACCGTTGTGTTCCACGATGACCGATTTTCCGCATTGCCGGGCAAAGGTGCACACAGAAGAAGGGGTTCCGATCCAGCCGTTCAGAGCCCATTCAAAATTCATAACAAAGGTTTTACCAGCTTGTCCCGCCTTAGCTTTTTCGACGGCGCTCAACGCTCCGCTGAAGGAAAACGCAACGCCTCCGAAATAGCTGATTGCAAGCAGGCTTGTGCTCAGTGAGGTGCTATCCGCTTCAATTATGCTCCGCGCTCCGCAGTTTCATGAAGTAAATGAGGTGCAATTTTTTTTACTAATCTTAATACCGGCGAATGAGAATCATCGCCAGTTCCAATGCACGCATCAAATTTTTCCTGTAATAATTCTGTATCAAAACCACTTCGGGTACCAATTAATACGATTTCAGTCTTTGGTTTAATGGTATCCCATTTATCCGTTTCACCAATCTCATACCTTCCTCCAACCATTTGCATAACCACTTTGTAAGTCGGCATTTCTTCGAGATAGATAATTCCTTTTGCCCTAAAAATTGAACCGGGTAAATTATCCAATACCGATCTTAATTTGGGCAAGGACAACTTTTGATCGCTGGTCCAGTGCCAGGTTGAAAAGGTTTGATGTGCATGCGATGACGCTTGAGTATTACTTAGCAACCTAAAACCACTGAGAATTATAGTATTATCAGAGAAAACCAATTCCAATGGAATTTTTCCGTAAGTGGTTTCAAGAATACGTGATTTCGGTGCAATTTTACGTACTACTTCTTTAACGGCTGTCAAATTTTCATTCGTAACTAAATCCACTTTATTAAGCACCAAAAAATCTGCCACCTCTATTTGTTTCTTTGCTAATAAAGCCATTTCTCCTTTCAGATTTGGCAACTGTTCAGCATCAATTACCGTAAGTATGGCATTCAATAAAAAAGCACCTTTAAAATCTGGATTTACGAAGCTATTAGCCACCTGAAAAGGATCTGAAACCCCACTCGTTTCAATGATTAACATTTCGGGCGGTTCAGGCCGTTGCAACATTAGCAAGCATGCAGCCACCAAATCGTCACGAATATCACAACAAACACACCCATTTTTAAGGCTTATGGTTTCGCTATCATCCACTCCAACCACAAGTTGCGAATCAATATTTATGGCACCAAAATCATTCACCAGCACCCCGGCACGAATACCATGATTTCCGGTCAAAATATCATTCAGCAACGTAGTTTTTCCTGCTCCTAAAAACCCGCCAATGATGGTTACAGGAATTGGTGCTATTGGTTTTTGAATTATCATTTGTTTATACTCTTTAAGCTCGCGCTTGATTCTTTTTTTAATCAAAACCTTTGCGTAATTGTCATTTCGACGAGGTTATGAGGAGAAATCTCTGACATCAGGAACAGATTTAGCTCCGCTGATTGTCAATTCTTATTCGTGCCTCATTCGAAATGACAGCTCCGATTCACAAGATTCTGAAACAAGTTCAGGATGACGTTTTAAGTAACGAAACTAGTTAGTTCGTCATTCCAAATTCCTGACTGCCGTCAGGCAGGAATTTGGAAATCTGCTGCTTGAGATGCTGATCCGCCAGCTGGCGGACAGCATCACGTTCTGAAGTAGCACACTTGACTAGTCACTTCTGTCTATGAATGACCTTCTTCAATTATTTCTTCGCATCTCCGTAAACTGGCTTGCCTGGGAATACGTTATCCACACATTCCGTATCTTTTACCACAAGAGTTCCATTACAAATTACATAAGGAATTCCTGTTGATTGCAAACCTCCGTCTTTCATGGTTGAGTTATCTGTCACTGTAGCTGGATCGAAAATGGTAATATCGGCATCTTTTCCTTCCTGAATACGACCTTTTTGATTCATTTGAGAAACGCCATTTTCTGCAAGATAATCGGTGATCATGTATGTCATTTTTGAAATGGCTGTCATCAGCGGAATATCAACTTTCTTTTCTCTTACCAGTCTCAGGAAAAGTGCATGTGTTCCCGAACCTCTTGGATGACCGTTTACAGCATCCGGGGCTGTATCCCAGGAAAAAGCGGTTTCGCCTGTTGCACGCACAGTGTAAAGAAAGGCATCACTTCCTATAACAGACTCAGGGTGTGCTAAACCGTAGTACATATCCTCATCCGTAGAATTATAAAACATAACCGATTCCATTGGGTTTTCTTTCATGCCTTCAGCATACGTATCTTTATCATAAGGCTTCAAATCAGCTGTTCGGATGATGCCATCATAATCGCGACCCATATTAGGCCCATAATTGTCGGGTTTTAAATAGTCGGCACCTAAAATGGTTGCTCCATAGTTGTATGGATAAATCTCAGGGATAACTTTTATGCCTTTTTTCCGGGCTGCAGAAAACATATCCAATGCGGTTTTTATATCGGCAAGTGCCTGGGCATGCATGTGTTGAAACACAATTGCTCCGCCATATATTTCTTGGGGTGCCATCATTTCCAGGAATCCAAGCAATCCACTTGTAGGTGGCATCTGACCTGAAAAACGACCGTGAACGAAGGTTGACATGCCGTACTTTGCGGCAACTTTCTGGGCAGTAATGGAATTCTGTTGGGAGCAACCTGCGGTCATATATCCCACGGCATGCCCAACACCTAAAGCACCTTCTTCTATTCCATTGCAAAGCAATGTTTCGAATTCCTTATCCTGCTCGCTCGTCATATGGCCTTTTGACCACTGCATTGAAGTTTTGGCATCTTTTCCATCCGCCACAAGATCAAAAAGGAATTCGCCAGTGAAAACGCTCTTGTATTCCGGATTCAGAATAATTTCTCTGGCAGCCATTGTACTGCTTGAATATCCATAGTTTAACCTGCATTTCCCTTCACGATCCGCATAAACTTCTTTTACTCTGGTAACACCAACCTCTAATTCCATGGGAGTTGTTACGCCATCGCGCATGGCCAGTTTTTCGCCAAAAGGTGTTCCTGTATTGTGATGGTGCATATCCAAAAATCCTGGTGCTACAACCAAGCCTTTGGCATCAATGGTCTCTTTTCCCTTGATGTCATCTTTAGTTACTACGGCTATTTTGTCTCCGTTAATACCTACATTGCGAATGGCATCCAGTTTTGTTTCGGGATCCATTACCCGTCCGCCAGTGATGACGAGGTCATACTGTTCGTTTGATGCGGTCATGATGTTTCTCCTTTAGATGTGTACTCTGTTTTTTAGATTTTCCGATGGTGATATGATTGTCCATAAAGGCCTGTACGCCGCGCATTTGGTCGAGATAGTCGAAAAGTTTCAATTATCGAAAGGAAATATTTTCAACCAGTCATTTCTAATGCTTACAACATGCCAACCACCTTCTTTAGCGGCAATCAATGACGCATTATTTTTTTCTGCGTAAGCAAATTCTCGTTTGTTATCATCATGATTGATCAGCAATTGAAAATTTGGCAATGCATTCGTCATACTGTAGGTAAGCTGACCAATATCTCCTCCGCTTCGAATGTTTCCTGCAACAAAGATCGGAATACGACCGATGCGTTGTTCAATGGCTGCTGGTTTGGTGTCTTTATCATTAATGAAAAAGTTTTTATCGTCTTTAACAACCTTCCATGAACCATCAACCTGTTTAAAGGTATTCATTGCGAAACTGCCAATTACATTCTCGGGAACGATGCCATAGGTATTCTCTGCAATTACGCGCATGAAATCATTGCCGCCACCAGAACATATGTATGTTTTAAAATCATTCTCACGCAAGTATTGCAAAAGTTCCAGCATCGGTTGATAAATTGTCTTGGTATACTTTTTATTAAACTTTGGATGACGAGAAGCATTAAAGAATTCTTTTACCTCCAAATTAAATTTCTCGATAGGCATACCAGTATGCGTAGCTATGAATAATTTCATTAATCCTGCGCCATGATTATTCATTAAGTCATTTATCAAATATTTCTTATCACCCTCAAGAATCGCTTTATAGGGCAATTGATTTTTCCATTCAGGATGTGCAGGAGCCATTTTCTTGATTTGATAAACAACGAACTCAAACTGAACAACAGGTTGTTCACACCATAAAGTACCATCCTGATCAAAAGTGGCTATGCGTTCCTCTGGCCGCACGAAGTCAGGCGAGCCTTGCTTCGTCACCCTTTCTACAAACTTTATGATGGACTGCTTGGACTTGCCATCGTTCCAGGATGGAAGTGGATCAATGCCCTGGGCTGTCGCGAGACTGACGATAGTCAAGGCGAAGACGAAGGTGAATACAGCGAGAATAATGCGTTTCATTGAGTACTCCTTAAGCGTCGTTAATAATTTTATGTTCATGTTTACTCTCCTGTTTTTAATTTCAGGATAACGGAGCGGCGGAGAGTTCCGATCCCCGCTAACCCTGAGTTATATTTATCGTTACTTCACCGGCTTGATCTAACCCGGCCGCCAGGTCTGGTCGATCCAGGGCTGTTCGGGTCCATAGATACGCAGGGCAATGAACCAGATTTTTCCGGGAATGGTCTGGAGCCAGTTGTCCTCCATGCCTTTCGGGGCTTTTGGAGAAAAGTAAATATCCACCGATCCGTCGGGATTGGTTTTAATGCCTTCATCCTGACCTTTTTGTCTATTGGTGACGAGACCCGGGGCAGCCGGACTCCGGCTGCCCCGGGTGTTATTAATTTAATCTTTCAAATTGATAATCACCTTGTTGATCTTGCTGGTGAAGTTGCTTGTCTTGAGGGTGTAGTCCTTCACCACGGGCGTCTCGAGGTCCATGCCGACGCTGGCGGTCTCGTCCGCGGAGAAGAGCGCGAACTGAGTGGCCGGCACCTTGACGGAACCGACGGATTTTCCGTTGACGGAGAGCGTCACCGTCCCGCCCGCACTTCGATTTTTTCCACCATCGTGAGCAAAATCCATCTTCACGGTGGCTTTGCCCTTGGGCAGCTTTTCGCTCGATGTGGCGGTGGAGTATTCGAGGCCGAGGTAGTTGTAGGTGTAGATTGGTGTTCCGTCCTTCACATACAGACTCCAGCCGCCGAAGCGACCGCCCTGCGACACGATCACGCCGTTGGCCGGTTTGTCGCCGGTCTCGATGTCGGCAACGATCTCGAAGGATGTGGCCTTGACATTGATGAAGTCGTTCTCGAGCAATCCGGTCATGCCCTCGTAAAGGACGAGGGTCTTGCGGCCGAACATCAAGTCGGGTCGGCCGGCGAGTTTGGGATTGAACAGTTCCAGGCGCCGGTCGTCGATGGGAAGTACCTTGTACTTCACCGCCTCGCCGAGGAAAGCCTGCTGCAGCTTCTTGAGCATATCAGGGTGCTTCGCCGCAAGGTCCTCGGACATGCTGAAGTCTTCCGCGACGTGGTAGAGCTCCCAGGTGTCATCGACGAGCTTGTTCTCAACCTTGCCCCACGGCTTCAGGTGGATGGTCCCGGCGAACCAGCCGTCGTAGTAGATGCCGCGGTTGCCGAACATCTCGAAGTACTGGATCTGGTGCCGGCTGGGCGCCTTGGGATAGTCCCAGGTGTAGACCATGCTCGTCCCTTCGATGGGACGCTGCGGCGTACCGTTGACAATGCGCGGTTCCGGCAGTCCGGCCGCCTCGAGAATGGTGGGGACCACGTCGATCACGTGGTGCCACTGATTGCGCACCTCGCCCTTGGCCTTAATCCGCTTGGGCCAGCGGACGGCCATGGCGTTACGGGTGCCGCCATAGTTGGAGGCCACCTGCTTGGTCCAGGTGAAGGGCGAATCGAAACAGACCGCCCAACCGGCCGCCATGTGCGGATAGGTGGTCGGCCCACCCCAATCGTCGTAGTGCTTCATCATGACATCGATGTCCGAACCTTTTGGCTCGGCGTTGAAGTAGGTGTATTCGTTGAAGAGTCCGTTCATGCCGCCCTCGGCGCTGGTCCCGTTGTCGCCGGCAATGTAGAAGATGAGCGTGTTGTCGAGCTCGCCCATATCCTCGATCGCCTGGATGAAACGGCCTGTCTCGTGGTCGGTCATGTCGAGGAAGCCGGCAAATACTTCGGCCTGACGGGCAAAGAGTTTTTGCTCCTTGGCCGAAAGATCCTTCCAGTCCTTGATGTCGTCGGGCTTCTTGGCCAGCTTGGTGTCCTTGGGAATGACGCCGAGCTTCTTCTGCTGCTCGAAGATCCGTTCGCGGATCACATCCCAGCCCTCGTCGAACTTGCCTTTATACTTGTCGATGTAGGACTGCGGTACGTGATGCGGCGCGTGGACCGCGCCGGGCGCAAAATAGACGAAGAACGGCTTGTCCGGGGTAAGCGCCTGCTGGAAGCGCATCCACTCGATGGCCTTGGTGGCCATGTCGTTCATGAAGTGGTAGTCGGGATCATCCGGGGGCTCAATCATGTTCAAGTTATGATAAATGCTCGGTGTCCATTGATTGGTTTCCCCGCCCATGAAGCCGTAGAATTCATCGTAACCGATAAAGTTCGGCCAGCGCGTGAACGGACCCGAGGGACTGATTTCCCAGACCGCGGTTTCATGGTGCTTACCGTAGGCGGCCGTGCTGTAGCCGTTGAGCCGGAGCATCTCGGCAACGGTGGCGACGTCATTGGGCAGCATCCCGGTGGCACCGGGAAAGGAGGTGGCCACCTCGGAAATCTTGGCTTGGTTGGCCGAGTGGTGATTGCGGCCGGTTATGAGCGCTTGCCGCGTCGGCGAACACAGCGCCGTGGTGTGGAACTGATTGTAAAGCAGGCCCTGGTCGGCGAGCTTGTTAAAGTGAGGTGTTGGAATTACGCCGCCGGTGGCACTGGTGCCGCCGAATCCGAGGTCGTCCAGTAGGATGATCACCACGTTGGGCGCGTCCTTCGGCGCCTCGACCGCGAACATGGGCGGCGCCTTGGCGTCGCGCGCATCCAGGGTCGTGATGGGCGGATACCAGGGCTCTTTGACCGGCAGCTCAGTGCGGTCGACCTGCGCCTTGACTGGGGCATCCTTGGCCATACCCGCCATCGGCAGGCACAACGCAATGAGTAAAATGGTTATACAGGTGATTGCTTTTCTCATGATACTCCTCCTTTTGATTGAAGTTAAACGTTTTTTCAAACAGGTTCCGCGTTTCATCTGCGTAACCTGCTGGAGCAGAAATCAGGTTCAATGATTTGTGGCTATTCTTGTCCAGTCGCTCCAGCAACTTAGACCGATGCACATGATTATGGGTTTACAGGGGGCGATACAGTTTGGTTCGAAGAAAAATTATGCTGCTTGTCCCTAATCATTCTAAAAAAGTTTAGTCTTTTGGCTTTATTTTGTGTTTATAGTATAAGATTTTGTGTAAAAAGACATCCCCCACAAAGGGGGGACGTTATCCCCCTTTGTGGGGGATAACGTCGAGTACAATAATGAAATTCTGGTTTATCCGGGCCATTCAATTTATTCCATCAACTCAAAATCATTCAGTGTCCATGTCTTTTCTATGTAACCTTTGAGGGGACCATAAAAACGGAAGACCACAAAGAAGCCTTTCTTGGGATCGGTCTTGATGAAATTCTTCTCCTTACCCCTGGGGGCCTTCTGTCCGAAATAGATATCCACCGAACCATCCGGGTTGGTATCCACCCCTCGGGTACTGCTGACGGTGATGTTGCCACCGGAATCCAGCAGACTGCGGCTCATGGGATCGTAGGCAGTGACCGCCCAGAAGCGTTTGACCGGAGGATTGGCCGGCACGGTGAGCCGATAGGTCTTGTCCCCGAGAAGGTAGTTACCTTCTTTGTCCCGGAAGCTGGTCAGATAGGCCGTGCCCACACCAGGTGTTGTGGAGAGCAGGTTGGGTGAAACACAAATGGCCTGGTAGTGCCATAGGGTGCGGGCATCGATGTCGTTATGGCCGTTGTTAACAAATTCAGTATTGCGAATGAACATCTTTTCCCAGTGCCGGTTGGACCAGTAGTTGATCTCCTTATCACGGGAAGCATAAACAATGGCCCGGGACATGGCGACGCCCTGTTTGGCTGCCTGGTTGAATATTCCGGTCATACGGGCATCTGGGTTAAAGGGTTTGCCCTTTTCAAGGCCCAGGGATGCCAGACGACCCAGTTGCTCGGCACTGAACAACTCTGCCGGTTCATACTGAATGATCTCATTGAGCATGGTAAAGGCGGATGCATCTTCCGGAGTAAGTGTGTTAGCGCCCATACCGGAAGCATTGACGACCGTGTTGTCCCGGGGACCGCTTGCCAGCGGATAGACTTTCAGCCGTTCTTTGAACCAGTTCACTGCCTGGTTGCCGTTGCCTACTTCGCCGAAGCCACGCATCATGGCCCAGATCCGGTAACCAGCGGAATGAATCACGAAGTAGCCCTGGGGGACCTTGCCTTTGTAGCCTGGCGGCAGGAACAGGTACTTGCCCCCTTTACCCTTGTCGGGTCCGGTGGGGCCGAAGTCGGTGAGGTATTTGAAAATAGCGTCATTGGCATTACCATACATGCCGGACGGAATCTCCATGACGGTGGCCCCATCCACCTTAAGGTCAAGGGTGGCAAAGGCGTAGACCGTCACGTCGTTCCCGGTCAGGTAATTTTCACTCGGTTTCATGAAGTCGGCCATCACTGCGAAATCGGAACTGGATTTGAACTTGAAGTCACGAACCTGGGATTTTATAATACCATAGAGCGAGAGCGATGGCAGAAAATCCATGTAGGCCTGGGTGGCCCGCTGAAGATCCAGCTCATCGTAGATCCGCTGGGTTGAGGCCTTGTCGGGAAATGCGCCGCCTTCAAACTTCAGTGTGCCAAAGTTTGTCTTAATCTTGTCAGGGGCAGGTTTAAAATCTTTGGCCGTCTGTTTCGGACCCGCAGCCTTGAACAGGTTTCTCGTTTCTGCTGCAGACTCAGCATACACGGGTGCTGCCATGCAGACTGCCACAAGTCCGGTCATGATCAGATTAACAAGTAATTTTGTTTTCATTTTCATATTTTCCTTTTATCTATTCGATTTTTTCAAAATCGTTAAGCTGCCATGATTTGTCAAAGTAAGGCTGTTCCGGACCATAAAACCGCATCATAGCAAACCAGTCTTTGCCAGGAACGGTTTTCACCCAGTTGGTTTCATAGTCCTTCGGGGCTTCAGGGCCAAAGTACAAATCAATGGACCCATCTCCATTGGTTTTCAATTTTTTGTATGAATCTATATTGGGGAATCGAGTACCATTTTTGAGCATTGCACGGGTTTCAGTGTCGTAAATGGTTAAGGACCAGAAATCCTTAACAGGCACATTCGGTGGCAATACCAGGCGATAGGTGTTTTCACCATGTAAAAACTTGCGGTTTTTATCTGTATAACTGTTGATATATTTTGATCCCTTACCGACAAAGGCCTTGACCATTCCGGCAGAGGTTCCAAAGGCGCTGTAGAAAAACTGTGTGCGCTCATCCAGCAGGACACGGTCTTCCACTTCAAAAAAAGCGTTCGGCGTTTGAAATGGCAGGGTCCAGGTCTTGCCCGGGTAATACCAGGCTTTCGGATCCCGTGGTGCCAGGAAAAGCGACTGCACAATTCCATGAGCCGTCTTGGCGGCTTTTTTCAGAATCCCCTGCATACGCGCATCAGGGTTAAAGGGTTCCCCTTTCTTGATCCCTATAGTGGCCAGCATGCCGTAAATGATCTTGTCCTTTTCAGCCACCGGCTCCTGTTGCACCAGGTCGGCCAGATTTGTGAAGAGACGCTCGTCGGTGGGGAACAAGGTATCCACCGGTTTGCCGGAAACATTGAGAAAGGTCGTCCCGGGCGGATTATCCTTTTGCGCAAGGGGATAGATGCGGGTTTGCTTCATTCGTGCAACGGCATTCGCCGTTGAACCGTTCTCGATATAGCCGCGCAGAAACACCATCACGCCGTAGGTGGGGGATCGGGCAACAAAATACCCTTCCGGGACATCGCCTTTGTATTCCGGGGGCAGAACCAAAAATTTTCCACCCTTTCCCTTGTCGGGCCCGGTCGCTCCGATATCAATGATCGGCTGATCCCACATGCTGTCCAGCATGGCTGCCAGCTTGGGCGGTGCCTCAAGCACGGTCGGACCATCGGTTTTTAAATCCAGATAGTTAAATACGTAAACAACCTGACTGTTGGGTGTGAGCATGACGGTTTCATTGTCCATCAGGTCTGCCCAGAGCGGGACGTTCTTGTTTGGCCTAGCACCAAAGGTGTCGACCAGGGACTTGCGCAGCGAGTACATATACATCGACGGTATAGACCAGAGATAGGCCTGCACGGCCCGCTGGTAGTCAAGTTCATCGTAAAATTGTTGAATTGATTTTTGGGTTAACGGCCCGTCACCGGACTTGTTGCCAACGGCCCAGGCAGATGTTGTCAGGCTGACAACTACGAGTACGACCAGGGCCTGGGATACAAGTGTTTTCATGTCGATATTCTCCTTTCTGTAGAAAGCCCTGCAAAGCGGGCACGAACAGCACCCGCTTCGACTTTTCTATTTAATGTATTCTGAGAATTTCTTAACCTTGTTGATGGTCGGGAATTTATACTCGTCGTTGAACGCTTTCTCCGTGGCACCATACATACGCATGTAAGGAAACCAGCCTCGTCCAGGAAGCGTTTGCACGTGATTGGCTTCCCATCCCTTTGGTGGAGCATCAGGTCCCAGCAGCACATAAAATGAGCCATCGGCATTTGTTCTGAGTCCCTCGACCTTGCTGCCTACAGTGGCCTTACCGCCGGCTGCTCCATCACGGTTATTGATCAGGCAGCGACTGTCTGTGTCGTATATAACAACCGACCAGAACAGGTTCGCCGGCACATCCTTTTCTACTCGGATCACATAATTATTCTTGCCCTTCAGACGTTCACCTTTCTCGTCTTCGAACTTACCGATATACAACTGCGCCTTACCTATCTGGGGCATGGTCATTGCCGGGGAAGTGGTAATTGCCTCATACGTGTAACGGGCACGCGGATCGAAGGTCTCGAAGTATTTCATACGTGTGGTATATTTGATGCCATCCCCCCATACTCCGCCAAGGATCATTCGCCAATCATTCTGGCGCAAAACCCCTTTCATTCGCTCGCTGTAAACCAGACTCTTGGCCATAAGTTCACCTGTGCGAACGGCATCTTCCAGAATCTTTATCTGACGATCGGTTGGGGCGAATGACTTATCTTTTTCAATCCCCAGTTGTCTCAGCCAATACATAAAGAAAAGATCTTTTTCCTGAACCACTTCCCTGTTAATTGCTTCATGAAGTACTTTCCAGTAAGCCAGACCACGAGGCTGAACTTCAAATGTAACCTTATCTTCACCAGGGATAATTTCCACTGGTTTTGGTTTCTCCCCGTAGCTGTAGAGGTTCAGATTTTTCCGCATCCTCTTCACCTCGTCGGGTTTTCCTGCCAGCCTGAAAACCATCATGAACTGGTCGGTTTCCACGTTAAGCACTCTAACACCATCAGCTCTCTCCGGAACTTTGTTTGCCGGGGTGTTAGGGCCAACAAGCACAACAGTCCCTCCCTTACCTGAATTTGGTCCGAAGATACCCACATCACCCGGACTTTGCTGCCACATATCAACCAGCATTCCAACCAGGGGACCCGGAGGGATTTCCAGGGTTACAGCCCCTTCGAGTGTATTTCCAAAGCCGAAGAGGTAATCGGTGGTTTCATTGGCCGTAAGAATGCCACGTCGCTCGTTAAACGTCGTAACTGAGACAAGTTTGTTGTAGTCGTAGTTTTTATAATTATCTACATAGCCCTGATGCCAGCGTGTCATCCCCACAAAGGGCAATCCCCAAAGATAGAGCTGTGTAGCCCGCTGGTGATCCATGAGATCATAGATTTTTTCAGCTTCACCCGGCGCCGGGTAGCTGTGGTCGAGCTGGAAGGTTCCGCCCATGGTTTTAACCGGACCAGTGATGGGCATTAATTTCTGAAATTCCGCTTCGGTTTGCTGTGCCCAGGCGTTGTTCATCAGACCGGCCACCATAAGACCGATTACCAGTACTCTAATAAGTTGTTTCGTTTTCATTTTATTTCTCCTTTCGTCAATTATTGTTACTTCACCAGCTCAATCTCACTTGGTCGCCAGGTCTTGTCAAACCAGGCCTGCTCCGGCCCATAGAGTCGAAAAAGCATGTGCCAGCCCATGCTGGGAACGGTCTGAACCCAGTTACTCTTTTTGCCCGTTGGTGCTTTGGGACCAAAGTAAACGTCGTAGGAGCCATCGGCATTTTTCTGCACTTTCCCTTCAGCACTGGTGATTTCAGGGAAGCGCTGGTCGGTCTGCAGCATGGAACGTGTCTGCACGTTGTAGAGCGTAAACGCCCAGAACTGGTTAGCGGGCACGTTGGGAGGCAGGTGCACCTTGTAGGTTTTGCTGCCATCAAGGGGCTGCCCTTTTGAATCACGCATTCCGGCAATGTACTGCGTGCCACTGCCTACCTTTGGTGTGACCATGGCCGGGGTGATGCCGGTGGCATACATGTGGAAGCGCGTGCGCGCATCGATCAGCCGGGCTCCGTTTCGGGTAAACGTATGACTTCCGCCGATCCAGGGGTGTTCCCATCCACTGCCGGGATAGACCTTTGCTTCAGCATCACGGTTCCGATACAGCACCACCCGGGCCGCTGCTGAACCGACATCCGCCGCTTCTTTCAAAATTTTCTGCATACGGGCATCGGGGTTGAACGGCTTGCCTTTTTCGATGCCGATGGAGGCCAGCATGCCCAGAATTTCGGGACTTTGGGATTCGCTCGGCTCTTCCTGAACCACCTTGTTAATTTCGTTGAAGTAGCTGACATCCGAAGCATGGATGGTATTCAGAAATTTCATCGAAATGTCGTGATACCTCACCTTCGAAGCGCTGGCTGTTTTACCCAGCGGGTACAGCTTGAAGTGATCCTTAATGCTTTGTAATCCGGGGGCCGCGTCCCCATCTTGAAGGAACCCGCGAATCAGCAGCCAGTTTCCATACGTCTGGGATTGGGTTACATGATATCCGTCCGGAACCTCGCCTTTATAGCCTGGAGGCAGAATCACGTATTTCCCGCCTTTGCCCTTGTCAGGGCCGGCCAGTCCGAAGTCCGTTACATAGCGGAACCAGAAATCATCAATCAGACCCAGCACATTCGGCGGCGCTTCCATGACCATGGGTCCTTCTTTCAAATCCAGCCAGAGAAACAGATAGATCACCGTGGTGTTCGGCGTCAGCAACTGCACCTTGGAGTCCATACGCGGCCAGATGATCGCAGTCTGGTTGTCCGGCCCATATTGTCTGATCCCATTACGAAACCCGGTAAGGGAGCCTGCCGGTGTGGTCATCATGACACTTTCAACGGCACGCTGAAAATCAAGCTGATCGTAGATCTTCTGCGCAGTCTCTTCAGTTGGGAAACCATCCTCAAAGGTTAAGGTACCCAATCGGGTTTCCACCTTGTCCGCAATGGTGATCGATGCGGGGATTTTGGTGGTCATTTTCATCGTTGGCGGTGCCGCAGACAGGGAGTCTGCCAGACTCAGGACCATGCATAGAACAAGTGCACTTGATATAAACAGTTTCGGTTTCATTTTTATCCTCCATTCTTTTCAGGTTTGCTCTTTGTTATTTTTTATGATTTAAATTTGCTTCACTTTTTTCAGAAATATTCTCGATCATCAGAATCGGAAAGTGCATCTCAGCCAGGCCATTCAGCACACCCATCAGTTCGGATTGATCCATGAGGCGCCCGGTCAGGCATGTGATCACCGATTGATCCGTTCTCCTCCGGTAGGTTATCCCCATGCCCGCAAAGCAGTCGGACCAGCTTTCCTCCAGCAGCCCCTCGATTTGAATTCGATAGAATGCCTGGGACCATGGCCGTAAATATTGTCCGTCTTTTGTATCCGGCATTGCTCAGTATCCTTTTTTATTTTGAGAGATAATTACGCTCAGTATTCGACTTTAGTATATTTACAATGGGGGCAGTGCGCATCCATCCAAATGGCGTAAAAATGGCGTAAAAGTAGCGGATACCGATCTTTTTTCCGGAAAATTATAAGGTCGGTGGAAGGGGTCCAGGTATGGGTGTCTAACTTATTTTAAAGGTAAAATTCCTAATCTGGTGGCCTTTAGCACTGCTTCCCGACGTTTGAGAACCTGGAGTTTCTGGTAGACGCTTCTCAGGTGGGATTTCACCGTTACCGAAGATATCGATAAATGTTCGGCAATTTCCTTGTTTTGCAGGCGTTGGGAGAGCAATGCCAGTACATCGAGCTCACGATGGGTCAGTGGCTCCACCAGTGGCTCCACCAGCGGTTGTGATGGCGGGGCTGATTTGCTGATTTGAGGAGATGATTTAATCGACTGTGTGGTGAATTTGCCGCCCACAGCGGATTGATGATGTTTGCGGGCAGCCAGCAGCCGTTGGATAAATCCTTCAGCAGCTTTTTGCTTCTGCAATTGGTTGAGTAAACCGGTAATGGACGGACCCGCCTCAACAAAGGGGCGAATCCATCCCGTGGATTCAGACAGGGCAACCGCCTTGTTCAGGGCTGTGAGAGCCTTGTCCCTGTGCCCCGTTTTATCAAGGGCCGCAGACTGCAGAAGCGTGCATTCGATTACCTGGTTCACAAAGTGGCAATTCTCGCTGTATTGCTGAACTTGATCAAGCAGAACAAGTGCCTTCTTAATATTCTCCGAAGCACCGTCTGCGATCAAAACCCGTGCCTGGGTGATGGTGGGGACTTCCAGCCACATAAACAGCCCGGCCGGTGCTGTCTTCTCATCGGCGGTCCGTGCCCATTCGAGCGCCGCTGTCATATCCTTGCCCAGCAATGCGACTCGTGCCCGGCAGGAATGGGCAATGCTCACGTATTGAGCATCGCCAAGATCCATGGCAAATGTTTCCAGCAGGGTCAGGGATAGGGATGCTGCGTCATGCTGTTTAAGGAGTTGCTGTGTCAGTGCCAGCCCTGCAATCGAATCGACTGCTGCACGGGCATGCATAATATATCGCTGTTGTACTACCCAGGTGAAGTACGCCAGCGCCGGCTCCAGCTCATTTGCCTGAAAGTGGGTGCAAGCCATCATATAAGCACCCCAGGTCTCCGTGTAAATGATATTGCTGTGGGCAGCGACCCTTTGCAGCCGCTTTGCCTCCAACCGGCCGCGAAGCAGATCACCTGAAAGATAGTATACGAAGTAGAGCCCTGCCACCAGGCGCGAAAGATAGATTCCTCCCAGATCCCCTGTCTCACTAATGCGGGCATCCAGACCGTTGATTGCCTTTTCAGTATCTCCTGCCATACACAGGGCAAGGTGGTACTGCAGCTCCAGCAGCCCCCTCACCAGACCCTGCTTCTCCTGCAGTTGTTTGCGCGCTGCCTCGAAACACTTAAGGCTCAAAGCCCCTTCTCCCGACCAGTAGTGGAGTTCACCCTTCAACAGGGACAATTCTCCCAACAGGGAAGGATCGGTACTTTCCGGTTTCACAAGGGATGTTACCTTTTCAACGACCAGGGCAAGCCGTTCAAACTGAAACCGCTCATAGGCACTCCATGCATTTGCCAGCAGAAGGGCAGGTCTGGTTTCACGAACCGCTTTTGGAATCAGCCTAAACCATTTTTCCAGGATATACCACTTGTCATCGTTCAGTAGGTTGATCCGGTATTTTTCCACGAGATCTGCGGCTTTCTCATCATGTCCGCCCTGTATCGCATGTGTAAGCGCTTCCTCCAAAAATCCCCGGGACTCGAACCAGTCGCCGGCCCGGCCATGGAGCTCAGCTGTCTTCTCACGAATCCTATCTCCATGGAATTGTCGTTGAAGAAGTTGTTGAAACAGATGGTGGTACCTGAACCACTTATTTTCGGTATCCAGGGGAATAACAAACAGGTTGTTTTTCTGCAGCCAGCCAATCACTTCTCTTCCATCCATGCCGGCCTCGGCCAATAAGGGATCTGTCTTGCACAAGGCATCGCACAAGGGAGCGCAGAATCGATCAAGAATTGAGATGGCTATTAGGAACCGGCCTAGACCGGCCGGCTGTTGATCCAGCACCTCACTGACAAGGTAATCAACCACGTAACGCGTGGTGCCCTTCAGCTCCAGCAGTTTTTGTCCGGGATTCTCCTGCCCGTGCATCGCCAGGACCGCCAGGCGCAGCCCGGTCACCCAGCCTTCGGTCTTTTTGGCCAGTGCCTCGGTAATCTCATCTTCAATTTCATATTTTGTCGCAGCCTGTAAATATTGGACGATCTCATCCCCAGTGAATCGCAAATCCTGCATTCGCAGTTCGGTGAGCATTCCCCTGGCGCGCAGGGATGAAATGGGTAAAACCGGATCTCTTCGGCCGACCAGAACCAACTGCATTGATGGCGGTGGATGGTGTATTAACAGACCGATAAACGCATTGACCGCTTTATTGGTTATCGTATGTATATCATCCAGCACAACAATAAATTTCTGATCAATCTTCTCTATTTCGTTGACCAGAGTAGTTGATAAAAGGGCCTCCGGGGGCAGATTTCTCACATTGATCAGGGCCATGGTTTCCTTGACAGCATCGGGAAACATCGTCCGTATTGTGGCGAGAAGATAGGCAAGGAACGGGTGCAGGTCATCATCATTTTTGTCCAGGGACAACCATGCATTTTGTTTACCGCACCCTTCGAGCCAGTAACTGACCACCGTACTTTTTCCATACCCCGCCGGTGCTGAAACCACTACCAGGGGCCGGTCAGGGTGTTTACCCAGGCGCTCCAGCAGTTCAAGCCGGGGCACATGATCGACGGGTATCGGCGGCCGGTAAAGTTTGGTGCGCAGCAGCGGTATATTTGGAGATTCAGAAACCATGCGTTGACCCTTAATCATTATAAAAACGGTTTAGCCTTTTGGCTATATTTTTTCATTGTTACTAGGGCTTTTGGGGTTTGGATTGGTGTTGTTTTCTTGTGGTTCAGACCCCAGAAGGACGGCCAGCCATTGACTGTTTTCACTGGACTGGGCTGCAAACTTGATAACCATGGTAAGGGGAACTGAAAGGAGCATGCCCACCGGCCCCAGAACCCATCCCCAGAAAACAAGTGACAGGAAAACCACCAGGGTGGACAAGCCGACCCTTCGCCCCATAAGTCCCGGTTCGATAATACTGCCGATGAGCGTATTGGCCCCCAGATAAATGCCGATAACAATAAGGGCATCAAAGGGGGATAACTGCAGAAGAGCCAGCAATACGGCGGGAACTGCAGCGATAATGGATCCGATATTGGGTACAAAATTAAGGGCAAAGGTTAAGAAAACCCAAAGCATAACAAAATCCAGGCCAACCCAGGCCAGCCCGAGCCCTACCAATATTCCTGTTGCCAGGCTGGCAAGGGTTTTCATGGCAATATATTGTTTGGTACTCTCGATGACAATGGCAAATTTTGCCAACACCTCACCTGCCTGGACCCCTTTCATGGCTTTTAGCTTGGCAGGAAAACTCCAGGCTTCCAGCAAAAGGAAGAGGACGGTAAAGGAAATCAAGGCCATATTGCTCAGTAAGTCTCCAACTTGGACCATGATGGAATTGGCAAAGCCCAAAGCAAGTTTAGGGTCCAGGGCATCCATGATACCGGTATTCGATATATTGATCTTCCGACTCATCAGCCATGCCTCAATCTGGTCTTGCGTGCTGCTGAGGCGTTCCTGATAAACCGGCAATGCATCACTGAATTGGGCAGCCGTATTTCCCAGTATCAATGTGAACATCACTTCCAGCAGGATGGTCAGAACCACTACACTACACACGGCAACGGTTATAGAAGCCCCACGTTTATGGAGAAAGTCTACGGGACCGGACATGATGATGGCAATGAACAAAGACAATAGAAACGGGACCACGATATCCTGAGCATACCGCATCACCAGTAAAATGGCGAGTATGCCTGCAATGGTTATCACTATATTTTGAAATTTTGATGAAGATTCCATTCATTTCCCCCCCGGTCCTCTTTTTCGGGTATTATTTTCAATGATACTATCGGCATGCGCAGCTCATAAAGACTGTTGAGTACCCCAATCAATTCCGACTGATCTTTTACCCGTCCCACAAGGGTGGTCACCGAATCCTGGTCGATCTGAACGTTCATGGTGATTTTCATGTCAGCCAGGCGGTCAGACCAGATGTCTTCAAGGCAGCCCTGGATTTTGATACGATAGGTAACCTGAGAGTCAAGGAAGATTCTTTTTGTTGGCTTATTCTCTGGCATACCCCACGCTCCTTTTAAAGATACTCAATCTGTTTGGCATAGTCTTTCCCTGTTTTCTTTCCATAAATTTAAGACCCCAGACCCACCGATTCATCCATGGACCGTACACGAAGATCCCGCTGGGGAAAGGCAATTTCAATGGAGGCCTCCCGAAAACGCCGGTCAATCTCCTGATGAAGCTCACTTTGGACCTGAAGCCTCTGATCGGCATCAAGGACCCAGACCCGAAGTTCAAAATCAAGGGAACTCTCTCCAAAGTTCAGAAACAATACCTGGGGGGGGAAAAATTTTGCCACGTTGGTGTTTGCCCCGGCACAATCGGTCAAGGTTTTCATCACCAGGGGCACATCCGAACCATAGGCCACTCCAACCGGGATTCTGATCCTTACATAACGATTTCTCAGGGTCCAGTTGGTGACCTGGTTGGTGATCAAGTCTGAATTGGGAATAATCACATCTGCGTTGTCAGCTGTCTGAACGATCGTGGACCTTAATCCAATGCTCTTTATTTCAGACCAGGTTCCAGCCAATTCAATGGAATCTCCAACACTGACAGGCTGTTCAAACAGCAAAATAAGGCCGCTGATAAAATTATTCACAATGCTCTGCAGCCCAAAGCCGATTCCGACACCGAGCGCGCTGATTATTATGGTCAGTTTTGTCACCTCAAAGCCGAAGGCTGACAGCGCCATGAGAAAGCCTGTAATCAGGATGGCATAATGAAGCAGGCGGGCGATGGACAGCCTCACCCCTCGTTTTATTTGACGCTTGAGTATAAATTCGTTGATCAAAAGTTCCTGAATAATCCATGAAATCAGAAACGACAGATAAAGGATACCGGCTGTAACAACCAGCAATCCCAAACTGATTCGAAGAGATCCAAGACTGAACCCTGATGTCAGCAACAGTTTTTCGGCAGCCCCCAAGTCGTTGCTGATGTCCCAGATAACAAGCATGCTCGGAAGGAGAACCATCAATATAATCACAGCATCAATGAACTGCTGTATGCGGGTGGAAATTTTTTTGGGATGATCCTTTTCAAAAAATTTCAGGCGTTTAAAAAAAGCGGTTTGAAAAACCCATTCCAAACCGCCGTGGAGGATGTAAATGAACAATAAAAAAACAAGCGATATTGACAGCGTTCGAACAAGGGCCAGGAACAGATAGAGCCCAATGGCTTCTTTTCCCCATACTTCGGCAATGGCGATAATGGTCAAACAGGCGGCGGATATATGGAAAATCCACCTGGTGTAGTCCGGGAAATCATCCTGGAGGGTTTTTCTTGACCAGCGCAAACAGAAGACAAGGCCGGTCAGTGACGTCAGCAGGATGTATAATCGAAAAATCGGCAGGGGGCAATTCATCAAATCCAAAAATTTGGTTACCAGCAGGACCAGGGTCACCCCAAACATGGAACGTTTTATCCAGTCTGTTTCCACCAGGCTTCCCACAAGTCGTATAAATGAGAGTACGCCGATGATTCTCGTGATGAGAGACCAGCTGGCCGGGGCAGATTGATATTCATAGATCATCAGGGTAATCATGAAGCCTGAAAACAAACCAAAGGCCCAGGGTCTTGCTGCCAGAAAGCGCCAGCGCGAAGACGCTTCAATGGTCGCCCGGTACCTTATGACCACAGCCATCAGGAAAATTGACACAATGGCCTGGAGGGTAATGATCCAGCCATGTTTGGAAAAAAAATATCTGTCAGGCCAATGAATATCTGACACCCCCTGCTGGACGGCATACCTGAGTTCACCTTTCCCAAATTGAGAAAGGTATTGCAAGGTGAACATGGGAGGCGATGCCTTCAGGAGTGCTGTTTGTCGCTTTTCATCTATAAGAGTCGTTATTTTAGATTCCATGACACTTATTTTAACCAGCCCGGCACCCACCTGCTGCTGTGCCGCGAGCATTATAGCAAGGTGTTCGTGAACAATTGAAACTGCCCTGTTGACCGTTTCATTTGCCTTGTCAACAAGAGCAGTGAGTACATCAAGTTGTGTTTCATCCACTGCCAGGGACCGCCAGTTTTCCCAGACAGTTTTTTCAGCCATCCACTCGGTTCTCCACCGGGCAAGATCATCAACGGCCTTGTCAAGGGGGGTATAGGTCAATTCAAATTGTTTTTTTTGTTCATTAATTGACTGCCGGGTCTCCATGAGCCGGCTAAAACTGGTATTTTTGTTAATTTTCGCGTACTTTATTTCTGCTTCTATCCTTTCGAGTTCAGCATCTATGTCGGTGCTTTGGATGTCTGAAACAGGCAGTCGGGCAATCTGTTTTTCAAACGCAAGAAAGCGAATGGCCAATGCTGTTGAACCGGGAATGATATCCGCAATATTCAAAAATTGGGCCGTCTTCTGCGGTGTGTCGTCTTTGCTGGAGCTGGATCCGGCAGCTGCATTGGCCGGCAGGAGTCCTGACATCACCAGAACCATGAACAGCAAGAGCCTGCCGGTCATCAAAGTGGTAAGGTGCTTCATAAAATCCCCCGCAAAATATGCTGTTTTTTATACATAGGCTGTAACAAATGGCCGAGCACTCTTATTTTGGAAACAAAAATACGATCTGAAAATTCAGGCTCCAGTCCGAGGCATTGTCAGGCTTTTCCACGTTGTAGTAGGCGCGGAGTGCTGCATTTACCGGTTGTTTACCGATGTTGAACACCCTGCCGACACCTCCGCCAAAGGGCACCGTCCAGGTATTGCTGCTGTCGGCTTCCCAGTTGGCGGTGATGGTGGGTGTCATGGTCAGATACCATCCATCGGCCATGTTGTAGTTGATAAAATACTGGAATCCCATGGTATTGACGTCTGAGGCATCATCGTCACCTGCAAAGGACCAGATGTTGTAGAGAAGACCGCCCACCACCCACTTTCCGGGCATGGCAAGTGCCACAAATGCCGGACCCGCAGACCATTTGTCCGAGGTCAGCCGATCGTCACTGCCCGTGGGCAGGGTGATCATCGGGCCGACCCCCCAGATGGCCTTGCCGGGTTTAGCGGGGGTTAAAAATCCCTGGTAGGAGATATCCCCAAGACCGAACTGGCGGTCCTGCCCCTGGTAACGCTCCCCCTGGCTAATGACAGGGACAATGGCCCGGTTGATTAAATTCCAGTTTTTACTGATGCCAACCGGATAAACAGGCTTGATGTTCAGGATATAGTCGGTTTCGTCCTCCGGCCCTGAATTGAAGTTGAAAATATTTTCAAAGGGAACACTGATCAGGCTGGACACCGGGTTCTGTGATGCTTTTGCAAGTTCCTGGTGGTCCTGGGCCAGGGCGTGTTGGCACACTGAAAATAAAGTCATGGCTATAACGAGTAACATGACGAACGCCTGGCTGCATTTAAATGGTTTCATTGAAATTTCCTTTTTTGTTAAATGTTAAAGAGATAACTTGTTTTTCTTGCTGACAAATGATGAATACACACACTATCCAATATTAGTCTCCCACTACAAAACCCGGTGGAAATTTTGCCCAGGGATACCCCTTAACTGCCATCTGGTATCCGAAATCAAAAAGTTTGCCCATGTAAACCGGGTCAAATGCTTCCAGGGGCTTTTCGTTAAATTCAGCCGGGATATACGCCAGGTTGAAATCATTATTATCACGTTCACACAAGGCATATATCTGATAAAGATCACCGATACCCTGTGTTCGGATCAGCGAATTTATGGAACGGCCGGCAATGGGCACCAGATGACGGATTGTATTCTGGTAATCTGTCTCCAGAAAAGAATTTCTTATCACATAAACCCTTGGTTTACCTTTTACCTTGAGTTTTTTAGTGATCGATTTCCAATCCACAGCAGCCGGATATACAAAAACCTGGGATCCTGTACCGCCATCAACGTGCAGCTCCTCATATTGACCGCCGTTGATCTCTACATCTATGACCACCGGCGGGAAAGCAACCGGTATGGCTGCCGAAGCCTGAAGAATGTCATGGATAAGCGCCAGTTTTTCAGGATAATCACTTGAGGCGATGGCACCTATATTCCAGATCATGGACCGGCCGGCATTTAGATTGACCGTACCGATGAACAGGCGGCGGCCGCGTTGGTGCTCCTTGGCGATCGCGCTCACCATGCTGTTCGTAATGTACTTGGACAGCAATAACTTGAGCGGCTTGGTATCCGCCATGGAGTCACCACCAATATAGGCGAAAAAATTTCGTTCTTCCATGATGTCTTTGGTCGAAGTGGTGGTGTAGACTTGTCTGAGTTTGTCATCATAGTCCGGTCCGAGGAAGACAAAGGGGGCTGTGAGGGCGCCGGTACTGACCCCGGTCACCATGACGAACTCAGGCCGGGTCCCGGATGCTGTCCACCCCGCAAATAGCCCGGCCCCAAAAGCGCCGTTTGCACCGCCCCCCGAGATGGCCAGGTAATGGTGGCTTTTCTCGTAGACACCTGAATAATGGGTCTTGAAATCCGTATCGGTAAAGGTTTCAAATTTTTCCAAAGAGAAAGTCGGCCATTCATCCCCCCAGAAACGGGCCTCGGGGATACCTTCTATCCCCACCTGTGAGGTCAGTTCCGGCGGCACAGGTCTCAATAAGGGCTTGCCGGCACAACCGAAAAAAGCCAGGAAAATACCCATGGCAGCCAGCCGGCTGATACAGATAAAAAATCGGGTTTTAATCTTTGGACGAATCATCGTCCTAACCCCTTTTCCGGCCGTAACTTTCGGATTAACGGCATCCGGAAAAATAGTTTCTGTCATGAAAGCACCTCTGTTTCAAATATAAAAGAATAATATTAGACCCTTTTTTAAAAAAAGAATTTAACCCCTATCATCGGGCCACTGATATTCATATTATCAATGGCTTTGCCGTCGTCAAAATCCCAATCAAGATACCGGTAGGAAACCACCACATCACATTTGCTGAACCGGTAGCCGACCCCCAGATTACCCTGCCAGGTCATATCCGAATCCCCGGTGCCGATGTCCAGGTAATAGGGCAGATACCATCGTTCATTCAGCATCACCTGCCCTTGAATACCGATGATTCCATCCCAGTTATCACCGGAATCGCTATACCGCTCTCCGTCAACCCCAAGCTCTGTCTTCAGGTAAAGGTAGCGCACCCCTAACAAGACATTCAGGCGGACCTGTTCTGATTCCAGAACATTATATCCCACCGAGGGGGTGATGATCCAGGAGCTCAACTCCACACTGATATTATTTCCGGAGATGGTCTCTTCATCTTTCATATCCAGGTAAATGAGATCCGTCATCACCGCCCACTTTCCCTTGCGCGCAGCAACGGCGCCCATAAAGGCCATTTCAAGGTCTCCAAAAATATCATCAAAGTCGATATCCAGGCTGCTGCCCGTGCCCGACTGACCGCCAATCCCAGCTCCCCACAGGTAAATTTCCGCACCAAATTCCCAATCCTCTTCCAAGTCAGATCCTGCGGCAGACTGGGTGATGCCAAGAAACAGAACAACCAACACCCCCAAGATGACGCCAATGGATCGGGTTTTTAATTTTTTCATTTTTTCTCCTCCCTAAATTTAAATTATTTGCTGTCTCCACCCAGGGGTATAGACAGGGTCAGCCAGGAGTTCCACCCCTCCGGTCGGTTTTTTGCACCGAACTCCCAATATCCTTTCAGGTTCAGATAGACCTGTTTTTTACCCACCATAAAAAAGTATCCCACCTGGGGCCCAATCCCGTTGACCCGGGATTTGAAGTCGCCCAGTCTTGCGCCCGAGCCGCTGTCACCTGTGAGCTGGTAATAAACATACCCAACCAGGCCGATATGCAGCTGTTCAGACAGGAACTGGGATGCCCCCAAATCCAGGTGGGCGTCAATGCCATTTTGGTAATCGGTGTCAGGGTTTTCAAAATTGTAGGTAAGGCCCGCCACAGCCGAAAATTCCCGGCCGGTTTTCATATTGAAGTAGGTATAGCCGCCGCCAATGTCCGCCGCCCAATGGTTGGTACCGATATTGGCCAGGCGTTCCGCTTCATAACTGCCGACGGGTACTCCCAGCATGGTGTAGGCCAGGGTGTTGTGGCTGCCCTGGTTCCAGCGCAGGGAAAATGAGGGATACAGATCCCCGAAAGCGGTGAGTGAATCGCTCTCCCTGTCGGACAGGATGCCCCCGCCCGGACCTGTCAGTGTGTCATCAAAATCAACATTAGCCTTTCCGTAAACACCGGCAATGCTGACGGTCGCTTGGCCGTTGAGAACAGGCGTTTTAAAAACATAGGTTGGAACGGCGAGTATTAAGTCGATGTCAACATCTAAACCTACCTTAATTCTCCCACCGGATTCAAAGCTCTTGCTGCCGTTGGCATCTGCAGCGCTATGGAAGTAGATCAGGGGAAGGGACCAGCCCGGTTCAGCCGGAACCGCTGCCAGGCTTCCGTATTGCCCTGGAAGCCAGAAACTCGCCCCGCCTTCGTCCGCATATGCGCCAGGAGAGATAAGCCCGCCGACAATAAGCATCAGTGCTGAAAATATCATCACGGTTGTGTTTCGTTTCATGTATGTCTCCTTATAATTCTTTTCTGATTCTCCAGAGCAGCCAGCTCCCGAGACCCAGTGCTGTTAAACAGCCGGCAGCGCCAATTTTTGACATCAAAGACATCTGGGATGCCGTAGGGTTCATGAACATGCTGGAGCCCATGAACAGGGATGCAATCAACAGCCCTGCCACCATTCGGTTGGCAATCAGCCTTAAGTGCTTATGTTCATGCTTTATTTTCAGTTTGCCCGCCTGAAGACGGTCCAGAATATCCGCAATGTTGCGGGGGCCATTTTTTGCCAGGCGGTTGATGTCCCTTACAGATCTTTGCAGCCGAACCAACCAGCGTCGCGGATCCAGCCGTTCCCGGATCAATTGTTCCTTGAACGGCTCGAGCAGCTCAGCCAGGCTGAAACTGGGGCTCAGCAGCCGGGATGTCCCTTCGAGCATGACCAGGGTCTTGATCAGCAAAGAGGCCGCAGGCGGCATCAACACCCGGTGTCTCCGGATGATATCCGTGAGCTGATCCAATGCCCCGCCCAGTTCAAACTCATCAAGGGACTGGGTACCATATTCGACGAGCAGATCGCTGACATCCGAACGAAACGCAATCCGGTCGATATCTTCCGGCGGGGAGCCTATTTCGAGCAATACATCGGTAAGACCTTCGGCATCCCCCTGGAGTAAAAGAAGGAGCAGATCCTCAAACACCTCCCTCAGGGCAGGGTCAATCCGACCGACCATGCCGCAGTCCAGCAGCCCTAAAACACCCCCTCCAGCAGCATGAAATTTCCCGGGTGGGGATCTGCATGATAAAATCCATCACGGAAGATCATTTTCAAAAAAACATTGGCGGCTGTTTTGGAAAAATCATTCAGATCGACACCTGAATCGGCAAACTGTTCGGGTTTGGATCCGGGGATTCCCTTTAAAAACTCCATGGTCAGCACACGGCGGCTGCACAACAACCTGTGAACCAACGGGACGTGGATGGTCGTATCCTGGGCAAAGTTATTGGTAAACTGCTCGATGTTACGGCGTTCACTGAAAAAATCCAACTCGCGTAAAAGTGTGCGGCGGAACTCGCGAACGGTTGCCACGGGCTGATAGGGCCTTGCATCTGCCACATACTCTTGAAGGAGTTTGGCAAGTTCTAGTAACAGTTCCAGGTCAATGTGAATTTTTTCCTGGATGGCATGGTGCTGGACTTTTACCACGACATCCTGTCCATCCTTCAAGCGTGCCCTGTGCACTTGGCCGATGGATGCTGAGGAGAATGCAGTCGCTTCAAACTGCGCAAAAAGAGACTCCGGCCCATGGCCCAGCTCCTCTTGGATGATACGTTGAATTACCTCCGGGGGATCAGCCGGTGTGTCGGCCTGGAGTTTACTGAGCTCAATGGCGATATCCGGCCCCACAAAATCCGAGCGTGTGCTGAGCACCTGGCCCAGTTTTATAAAAGTGGGTCCCAGTTCGGTGATGGCCAGGCGCAATCGTTCGGGAAAGGGTTTTTCCCGAAGGGCCTTTGTTTTGGGATCCACCATAAGATCCCCCAGGGCCTGGAACGGAATCTCCTTGAGCCAGTTGCCCAGCCGGTAGTGCATCAGTATCTGTATGATCTGCTTTAAACGCCTGCCTTGCTCCGGGTGGCGAATCAGGTAAACTAAATCCATAAATTTTCTCCTGCTTCATCAGTCCTGTGCCATAAACCAAACTCCTGATGTGACCGTTTATTTAAAATGTTTCTGTGCATTTTCAAAAGAGGTCTGCATGACATGAAAAGAGGCTTTTATCCCCTCATTGATATCCTGCCATGCATCTTCAGCGGCATTTTCAAACGCCTGCAATTGTTTTTTTGCCTGGATTAATTCCTGCGCCAATATCTCAACGTGGGGTTGAATCTCATCCTGGACCTCCTTGGCACCCAGATGCAGCTGTAATTTTGCTTCATCCATTTTTGTCTGCCATTGGGCGATTTCTTTTTTCAACTGTTCTTTTACGGGATGCTTTTCAGCTTTTTTTTCGTCACTATTCGCTATCATTTTTGTTCTCCTTTTTCCCTGGCGGCACACAAGATGACTCATGAAGAATCGGGTTTATCTGCATGTTTTTTCGAAGATCCTACCCCTTTGATAACTGCACTCAGTATTGGACCCATTGCCGCAGGCAACAGTGTGTCCATTGGATTACGGATAAACTTGCGGAGGTCATCTCTCAAGGCAGCCAGTTCCGCCCCAGTACGGGCAAGTTCTTCTTCGATATCGGTTATCGCCATGTCCCGAACCTCTCTTACCATTTTAACTTCCTGGGCCGGTTTGATTGCTCGTGCATAGAACACCAGTATCGCAGCAATTAGAATATCTGCTCCACCAACGGTCGCTGCAGCCATGGCCTGGCCAAGATGCGGTACCAATGCGAAAAACACCGAAAGACTCAACATTACAAGACCAAAGACGACCACCAGACCTGCAAGTGCAAGGAAAAGGATTTTCTGTGTGGCAAGTCGCAAATCATTCTGCCGGATCAACCGCTCTGAGCGCCAAAAAACTTTCAGGCTTTGTACCATATGTTTCATTGTTCCTCCTATCTGCGGGAAAAAAGTTGACCGACAACCACACCGAGAACAAATGCTGCTGCTAAAGATATCATCGGATGCTTCTGCACCGTTTCCTCTGTTTCGTTGATGTATAGTTCTGCCTGGTCTGCGAGATCAAGCAGCACACTTTCCGCTGAAGATTCTTTTTCACACGGTTCTTTTTCGTGTTCTTGCTGGGGTTGAGCGTCACTCTTACCAGTTGAACTTATCTTTTCCCGGCTTTTTCTCAATTCATCTGCTTCGCGCTGCAATGTCTTGAGATCCTCTGCATCACTGGATACTGTTATCATTGATTCAATCTCCATCTTGAGGTGATGAAATGGGCTGCTCGTTTTGCTCACCTGAAATTACCTCAAATTCTCGACAACATCAGCAATAGCAAATACATCCTTTGCAACTGCTGATGTTGCAAATTTCCATAACAAAAACGGATGGTTTACTTTTTATCTTTGGTGAAATGTTTTTCCGCGCTCTCAAAGGCCATTTTCATGACGTCAATAGAGCTTTCCACGCCCGCTTTCAATTCTTCCCATGCGCCTTCAGAGCTTTGTTCAAACGCGTCTAATTTGACTTTTGCCTCATTTAATTCTTTATCAAGTTTCTCAACATGGGGCTTTATTTTATCTTCTGTCTCTTTCATGCCGAGGTGCATCTGTACCTTGGCCTCATCCATTTTGGTCTGCCATTTTTTCAATTGGTTTCCTAACTCATCTTTGACTGTTTTTTCTTTCATAATGTTCTCCTTTTTGTTTTAAAATTCTTATTTCCTCTCATCAACTCAACGCCATTACTGCCCGCTCAGTTAATTGCCGTCTCATCGCACACCATTTTTGCACGGACAAATGTGAAGGTTGCGCCAAACAGAAAAATGGCCGATGCATAATATATCCAGAGCATCACCAACAAAACATTGCCTGCCGCTTGATAAAGATTGGCAACCGTGCGGCCGTCCAGGAAATACCCGATCAGGTATTTACCTGCTGCTAGCAAAATCGCTGTCACCAGGGCACCTGACCAGATATCCTTCCATTGCAGTTTCGTGTTGGGTAAATATCTGAAAAGCAATGCAAACAATAAGGTGGTGAGAGCCAGCTCAACAAAAAATGATTGAAAAACAACCATGTATGTTGATATTCCACCCAGCCATATCACCGAATAATTACCGAACTTGGTGATTATCGTCTGCAGTCCCACCGAAACGAGCAAAAGAAATGAGAAGGCGATCATCAAACAAAAACAAATACATCGATCACGCAGCATCCGACCAATTCCGAAACCTTGCGCCTCAGGCTGCACCTCAAAGATTCGGTTCAGGCTAATTTCCACCGAGACCATTACCGTAGTGGCTGTGAATAGCAGCAACGCGATTCCCATGGCACTGGCCCACCAATTCGGCTCATGAATATTTATCTGTTCAGCCGTCGCTATCATTTGCTGTGCTCCCCTTTGGCCTACCAGGTCACCGATCTCAAGCGAGATCGCCTCACGCACCACAACTTCCCCATTAAAACGAGCCGCAATCCAAAGAATAATGAGTAACATCGATGGTAAAGAGAAAATCATATAAAAGGCAAGCGCCGCCGCCTGTGTCAGAAGATCCTCCTTGAAAAACTTGGCAATCACTTTTTCCAGGACCCGCTTATAAAAATATAAAGTATGGTGAATGCGCATCTTCATTTATTTGTCCGGGACGCTTTACTCGACCAGCTCAAGATCATTGAGCACCCATGTCTTCTCAATATAACCTTCCGTGGGTCCGTAGAAACGGAACACCAGAAAAAAGCCCTTATCAGGATTTGTAGGTACCCAGTTCTTCTCTTTTCCCTGGGGAGCTTTGGGGCCGAAGAAGACATCAACAGAGCCATCAGCATTGGCTACCGGCTTTTCACGACTGCCTATCGAAACGTTCTTGTGTTTCCCGGGATCCAGCAGGCTGCGGGTAGTGGGATCGTAGGCCGTTACCGCCCAGAAATTTTTAACTGGCGGTTTGGCTCCAACACGTAATTTATACGTTTTGCTACCATCAAGATACGCGCCTTTATTATCACGAATGCAAGTAAGATATGCAGTACCCGCACCCGGCGTGGTAGAGATCAGGGCAGGAGAAACTACAATAGCGGCGTAATGCCACAAAGTGCGTGCATCAATATCTGCCACACCATCACGTTCAAAAGTCGTATTGTGCAGGAACATTTTTTCCCAATGCCGTTTTGGCCAGTATCGGATCTCAGGATCACGCGAGGCAAACACGATCGCGCGTGACATGGCTGCGCCCTGCTTAGCACCCTGATCCAGAATACGCTTCATGCGTTTATCCGGATTAAAGGGTTTTCCTTGAATAATGCCCAATGTCGCCAGGCGGCCCAATTGTTCGGGGCCAAACAGTTCTTTGGGTTCGTATTGAATAATTTCATTCAGCATTTCAAACGCAGAACCATCTTCCGCAGCCAACGAATTGAGACCGGTACCTGCCGTATTCGTGTACTTACCCTGGCGAGGTCCCGTTGCGAGCGGGTAAACTTTCAAATTTTCTTTAAACCATTCGGTTGCTTTATCGCCTACACCGACATCACCCCAGCCGCGCAACATTGCCCAAATTCGGTAGCTCGGTGACTTGATCACAAAATAGCCATCAGGGGTTGTGCCATCAAAACCTGGCGGCAGAAACAGGAACTTGCCGCCTTTACCTTTATCGGGCCCGACCACACCAATATCGGTCAAGAATTTAAAGGCTGCATCATTCACGGTGCCTAGCATACCCGGCGGAGCTTCTACCACTGTGGGGCCGTCTACCTTCAGGTCGAGTGAAGCAACCGCGTATACCGTGCTGTTGTTACCCGTCAGGTAAAGCTCAGTGGGTGTCAGTCCGGGGCTTGGGTGCACGCCTATATCGGATGAGGTCTTAAACCCAAAATCCCGAATCTGCCCCTTGATGATACCGTACACAGACAGTGCCGGCATAAAGTCCATGTAGGCTTGTGTGGCACGCTGCAAGTCCATCTCATGGTAAATCTTCTTTACCGTTTCTTCGGTGGGATACGCCTCGAGATCAAACTTCAACGTACCGAAATTCGTCTCTATTTTATCCGGCGCCGGTTTGAAATCTTTGTTGGTTTGTTTCTTGCCGGCAGACATAAACAGGTTTTGGGTCTGCGCTTCAGTCTCAGCGTGAACCGATACCGCAAGACCGGTTACCATTAATCCGGCAACGGCAAACATCAATAATGGTTTTATTTTCATGGATACGTCTCCATTTTCATTTGGCGGGGCAAGTTCTATCCTGCCCCGCCGCTTATTTATCCCGAATGAATTATTTTACCAGCTCAAGCTCACCCGGTCGCCAGGTCTGGTCAATCCAGGGCTGTTCGGGCCCATAGATACGCAGGGCAATGAACCAGCTTTTTCCGGGAATGGTCTGGAGCCAGTTACCTTCCATGCCCTTCGGGGCTTTGGGGGAAAAGTAAATATCCATTGATCCGTCGGCATTGGTTTTAATTCCTTCATCCTGACTTCCAAGGGTAGGGAACTGCTGATCGGTCTGCAATTGTGAACGTGTCTGGGTGTCATACATGGTGATGGCCCAGAAATCCTTTGCCGGGGGGTTCGGCGGTACGTGGAGTTTATAGGTCTTGGAACCGTCAAATATGTCGCCATTGGAATCGAGCATTCCCATGGAATAGTCAGAGCCCTTGCCGGCAACGGTCATGGCCATGGCAGGAGATACACAGATATAACCAAAGTGGAAGAGCACTCTCGGATCCAGGCGATAGGCCCCATTGCGGGTAAAGGTGGTGTCTTTGTCGGCATAGGCCGTCACCCAGGCCTCACTGTCCTTAAAGGTTAAATTACCGGGATCACGGGGAAAATAGCTGATGGCACGGGCAGCGCCATTGGCAATGGCCATGGCATCTGTCAAAATTTTTTTCATGCGGGCGTCGGGATTGAAGGGTTTGCCCTTTTCAATACCAATGGCAGCCATCATGCCTTTGGCTTCCGGTCCCAGATAATCGTCGGGTTCTCCCTGAATCAGGGCATGCAGTTTTTCAAATGCCGTGTAATCATTGGGAAGAATCACCTGCATTTTTTTGCCGGACACATTGATAAATTCCATGGCCGGCGGATTGGCTTTTGTGGACAAAGGATAGACCTTCAGGGTGTTGCGGATATTTTTGGAGGCCGCTGGAATGGCTTTTGCTATAGGCATGTTCTTGTCGAGATAGCCGCGCATGAAGACCCAGACGCCACTGGTCTTGGAAGGAACCACAAAGTAACCCTCGGGCACCTTTCCTTTATACCCTGGGGGCAGGACAAGAAATTTTCCGCCCTTACCTTTATCCGGTCCGGCCACACCCAGATCGGTCATGTACTGAAAGGCCATGTCATCCAGAATGCCGAGCATTCCCGGCGGCAGGTCGATAACGGTGGGACCGTCCTTGAGCAGGTCCAAAAAACCCACAGCATACATGGTGGAGGTGTTGCCGGTCAGCAAAACCGTTGTTGAATCCATCAGGCTGTCCCAGATGCAGATTTTATTGCTGGTGTCTGCGCCGACCGCTGCCTGCCCTTCACGAAGGGCATTGACGGACAGGGCTGGAATTGAATTCAAGTAGACGTTTACGGCACGTGAGGTGTCAAGGTAGTCGTAAATTGCTTTCGTGCTTTCTTTTGTGGGAACGCCGTCAAAATATTTCAGGGCTCCGATGGATGTCTGGATTTTATCCGGCGCGGTAAACGCTTCCGGGATGTCGGTGGTCATTTTCATTTTGGGCGATTTGGCCCAGGTTGGAGTGACCAGACTGGCAGCCATCATTGCGATTATCGCAAGTTGTAATAAATATTTTGTTTTCATATTTTGTTTTCCTTTGGTGCTGGATTTACGGAGTGCTGGAGCGCGGGACCGAATAAGATCCCTGTTCTCCACCACTCCATTCTTTCTCATCTTACCAATTCTATTTCACTCGGCCGCCATGTTTTGTCGTACCAAGCTTGTGTAGGACTGTATACACGCCAAAGCATGTTCCAACCTTTGTTCGGAATAGTCTGCACCCAATTGACATTGCCTTTTGGTTTTTCAGGACCAAAATAGATGTCATAAGACCCATCTGCATTTTGAACGACATCTTTTTGAATGCTGGTAACGCCCGGCAAACGCTGATCGGTTTGCAGCATACAACGCGTTTGGTTGTCATACACGGTAACTTCCCAGAAGCGTTTTACGGGTGCATTGGCAGGCACATGCACTTTATAATTATTTGCGCCGTTTAAAATTTCACCATCCGCATCGCGTAAGCCAATTACATATTGAGACCCCGCACCAACCGGAGGCTTAACCATTACCGGCGTAATGCCAGTCGCATAATAATGGAATCGCACACGGGCATTAATTAAACGAACGCCATCCCGTTCAAATTCATGGCTGCCACCTTCAAAACCCAATTCCCAGCTTTTACTTCCCGGCCAGATAACGACATCATCGGCACGGTTGCGAAATAAAATAGCGCGTTGGGTGGCTGAACCGACCACTGCTGCTTCAGAAAGAATTTTTTTCATTCGGGCATCGGGAGCAAACGGCTGACCTTTTTTAATACCAATAGAAGCCAACATACCCAATACTTCAATATCCCATGCTTCAGGATTTTCTTCCTGCACCACTTCGTTTATTTCTTCAAAAATGGTGATATCCTGAGAGTGCAGGGTGTTGATGTATTTATTGGACAGGTTATGCAATTGAACCGGCTTGGGATTATTTCTCTCAGCCAATGGATACACGTTTAATTTCGTTTCAATATTTTCAATACCCTGATCATAAGACCCATCAACCGCAAATGCGCGCAGGGCAAACCAGTTACCATATGTTGGCGATTTTAAAACAAAGTATCCTTCAGGAATAGCACCTTCGTATCCCGGAGGTAACAACAGGTATTTACCCCCTTTACCGCGGTCAGGGCCAGCATTTCCGACATCGCCTACATATTGAAACCAGAAGTCATCGACAATAGCCAAAACATTGGGTGGTGTTTCAAGAACAACAGGTCCGTTATGTGTATCCAACCACATAAACAGATAGATCACCGTCGTATTTCCTGTTAGCAATAAACCTTTAGAGTCTAAACGTTCTTTCCACCAAATAGCCGTTTCATTGTCCGGGCCATATTCTCTGATACCTCTGCGGAAGCCGACCAATGAGGCAGCAGGTGTGTTCATAATCATACACTCCACAGCACGTGAAAAATCTTGCTGATCCCATATCTTTTGAGCGGTTTCTGCAGTGGGGACGCCATCAAAAAATTTCAGCGTGCCCAGGCGGGTTTCCACCTGATCCGGAATAAGAACCCCTTCCGGAGTTTGGGTGGTCATTTTGTATTTTTTCGGTGCAGCCCATACTGCAGTTGTGAGGCTGGCCACCATCAATCCGGTAATGGCCATGATCGTTAATGATTTTATTTTCATGGTTTCATCTCCCTTTGTTTTCAGCGAGGAGAGTTCTCTCCCCGCCATTTATTCGTTTTGAGCAAATTACTTCACCAACTCCAGCTCACTCGGCCGCCAGGTCTTGTCCAGCCAGGGCTCTAGTGGGCCGTACATACGCAATAGAATGAACCAACTCTTTCCTGGAATGGTCTGGATCCAGTTGCTCTCCTTGCCTGCCGGTGCTTTTGGAGCAAAGTAGATATCATAAGAACCATCTTTGTTGGCTTTGACCTCTCCGCTTAAACTATTTAGCCCGGCAAAGGGTTGGTCGCTCTGAAGCATACTGCGCGTCTGAGGATCATAAATTGTCACTGACCAATTGTCTTTTACCGGAACATTGGGCGGCAGGTTGAGTTTGTAGGTTTTTGCGCCATCTAAAGGCTGGTGTTTCGAATCTAATCCGGCAATACCGTAGTCCGAACCCACACCCGGTTTAATACCTGCCATAGCCGGAGTGACGCACACCGCGTTGTAATGCATCCAAAGTCGAGCATCGATTCGACGGATGCCATCTTTGAGAAAGAAAGCATCTTTGTCAGGAAATGCCATGACCCACTCACTGTCTGTTTCCGGGTAAAAATAATGTCCGGGATCACGGGGATACACGGTATTGGCGCGTGCGTAGGCATTACCGATATCAACGGCTTCGGTGAGCAATTTTTCCATGCGCGCATCTGGATTAAAGGGTTTGCCTTTAATGATTCCAAAAGTGGCAATCATTCCACGAATTTCCGGGTCGATAAAATCAATGGGTTCTTTCTGGATGATTTCATTGAGCCGTTCAAAGTAGGTAAAATCATTGGGCGGAATCGTATTGTAATATACACCCGTCATGTTTTTGAACTGCATTTTCGGCGGATTGTCTTTTTTCGCAAGCGGATAGACTTTCAGGTTGTTCTTGATGTTATCGGCAGCCTTTTTGACATCAGCTGGGTCGTTCACATTCCTGACATAACCACGCATAAAATTCCACACCA
Organism: Desulfoconvexum algidum; assembly: GCF_055382125.1. Classification (NCBI taxonomy): domain Bacteria; kingdom Pseudomonadati; phylum Thermodesulfobacteriota; class Desulfobacteria; order Desulfobacterales; family Desulfobacteraceae; genus Desulfoconvexum; species Desulfoconvexum algidum. Next base: position 6,782,371 of record NZ_AP042394.1, read on the forward strand.
CATAGCTCGTGGATTTAACGACAAAATACCCATCCGGAACATCCCCTTCATAACCAGGAGGCAGCACCAGGTATTTTCCGCCCTTGCCCTTGTCCGGACCAGCTGCGCCCATATCGCTGAGATAGCGCATATTGCCATCATCAAGAATGCCCAGTTGATCCGGCGGAACTTCAATTACAGTTGGGCCGTCTTTTTCAAGGTCGAGAAAGCTCCAGTTATAGAGCGAGGTGTTGTTATAGGTCAGTACCTGGGACTTGGAGTCGCCCATCTGCTCCCAGAGTACCACCTGATGAGCATCTCCCATACCCACGTCCTTACTGCCCTGGCGCAGGCTGTAGGTGGATACTGCGGGCATCATAGTAATATATATCTGCACTGCACGTGCACGGTCGACATAATCGTACACGGCATCTTTTGTCTTAAGCGTTGGGATCCCATCAAAGAATTCCAGAGTCCCTATGGCCGATTCAACCGTTGCTGGCGTGGTGATGTTCTCCGGAATCGGTATCGTCATTTTCATAACAGGCTGTTGGGTGATCATTTTCGGTGAAGCAGCCCATGCTGCAGTTGTCAGGCCGGCCACCATCAATCCGGTAACCGCCATGGTGGTTAATCGTTTTATTTTCATCCTCTTATCTCCTGTTTTTTTTGACGAGGCCAGTTCCAACCCGCCCCGCCGTTTATTTATCTTGGAAGGCTTACTTCACCAGTTCCACATCATTGGGGATCCAGCTGTGGTCATTGAACGCCTTGAGCGGGCCGTAGTAACGCATGTAGACAAAAAAGCCTTGACCTGGAACGGTTTTTACCCAGTTCTGTTTGGCGACCCCTTTGGGGTGTTTCGTTGCAAAGTAAATATCGATGGAGCCATCCGCATTGGTTTGCGGCGCAGGGTCCTGCTGGCTGCTGATACTTGGGTAGGGCATGGTCTGAACCACGCAGCGGGTCCATGTATCGTAGACGGTTACCGCCCAGAACAGCTTAACCGGAACACCGGCCGGCATATTCAGTTTGTAGACCTTGTCGCCATCAAAGAAATTACCATCGGCATCTTTGTAGGTGGTCTGATACCGTGAGCCGAGTCCGTCGGGCATCTGGGCTGCCATGGAGGGCGTAATGCCGTCGGCCGTAAAGTGGAAGGTCGTTCGTGCTTCGAGGTTGAAGTAGCCGGTTGGATCAAAGCTGGAACTGTCGCCTATGAACGGGCTTTCCCACATACGGTCTGGATAGACCTTGGCAATCTCCTGACGGCTGTCAAAGGCAATTACCCGGGACATGGCCACGGCATCTTTTGCCGCCTGATCATATATCTTTTTCATGCGGGCATCGGGATTGAACGGCTTGCCTTGTACAATGCCAATAGAGGCGAGGCGTCCGAGCTTTTCTTTTCCAAAGGCGTTTGCGGGTTCGTAGTTAATGATGTCGTGCATCCATTCAAATGCCGCAGCATCTTCCGGCACGAGCGTATTGATCGGCACACCGGTCACATTGGTGAATTTGTTTTCACGCGTAGGATTATTCAGCGGGTAGACTTTACAATATTTCCGGAAAAACGCCATCGCCTTTTCACCTTTCCCCACCACGTCGGCATTGGCGCGAACAAAAGAGAAGTTACGGTAGGTTGGGGATTTAAATACAAAATATCCATCCGGAACGTCACCTTCATAATCGGGCGGAAGCATCAGATATTTTCCGCCTTTACCTTTATCCTTACCCGTCGGGCCAATGTCGAAAAGGAACAGGAAATTGGCGTCATTCACCGGGCCCATCAGGCCGGGGGGGGCCTCGAAGACCGTCGGTCCATCGACTTTGGTATCAAATGCCAGCATGGCATAGATGCTTTCTGTGTTGCCGGTCAGGAACATGGCGTTTGAATCCAGCCGATTTGCGGTAACTGAGATTTGTGAACTGTTTCGTGAACCGTAGTCACGCACTGTACCGATCAGCATGCCACGCATGGAGAGCGCCGGGTACATGTCGAGATACAATTGAGTTGCACGTTGCAGGTCCAGTTCGTCGTACACCTTCTGTACGGTTTCCTCGGTGGGATAGCCGCCGGGAAAGTTCAGTGTTCCAAAACGGGTTTTAATGGTGTCAGGTGCCGCCTTGAAATCTTTGGCCGATTGTTTGGGTACACCTTCTGTCTGTTCGTAAAGGCTCTTTCCCTGCATGGCGTAGGCCGGAACAGCCAAGCTGGCCGCCATCAGTCCAGAGATGACAAGCGTCATTAAACGGTGTATTTTCATTCTGATGTCTCCTTTTTTCTGCTATGGATTGATAGGATGATCCTTCCGGGTTTGCCGGTAGGATTTTAGTTTAAATAGAGTATAAAATATTTGAACCTAAAAAAAAATCACCCAAACCGTGTGAAAATGATCCCCCACAATGGGGGATATGGTTACACACTATAAAGGATGACTGTTTTTTAAGCGCCTTTGCCATGGATTTGCTTCGGGTTGTAGATTTCAAAATTGCCGCTGCCATAGAATCGAAACGGACGATCCTGGTCGTCCACCACGGTAATGTTGTAAAGGACAACTGGGTCCCCTGTTTCCGCAGCGGCCAGAGCGGCCTGCCACAACTTCCAGGCATAGCGCCAGGCAGTGACATCCGAGTTCAGCGGGGCTGATTCGAGTGGCGGTGAGAGACCGGCTTCGATTCCGGCTTCGGTCTGCCGGTGAAACCTGACCCGAAATCCTCTGGGTTTTTCTACCCATCTGTTTTCGATGAAGTTCATTCCGTCGGCAACTTCCATTGAAACCTCCTGTCAGATATTTTATAGATCTTCTGTTCCGCGAGGGGCAAGGCCTGTCATACCCTCATTGTCCAGGCAACCGGATCCATGTGTCCGGGATGCCTCATCATTGATGTGAAGATCCAGTTGGGGGAAGGCAAATTGGATTCCCTCTGTGTCAAAGCGCAGCTTGATTTTTTCAACCAGGTCACAGCGGGTCACCCAGAAATCCTTGTTGTCCACCCAGCAGCGACCCCCCAGATCCACAGAGCTGCTGGCCAGATTGAGGGCATAGACCACGGGACTTGGTTTGGTTTTCACCCGGGCATCCTCGATCATCACCGCTTCCAGAACCCGTTTGGCCTTGAGCAGATCCTGGTCATAGCGGATGCCCACGTTGACTTTAATCTTTCGGGTTGTGCTGAAATGGTAATTTATAACGATATCGTTTAGAATTTGCCGGTTGGGAACAAAAAATGTTTTCCCATCAAAGGTTTTCATTCGCGTGTTAAGGAAGGTAACAGCCTCTACCTTACCTAACAGATTACCGATTTTGACAGTGTTGCCGGCCTTGAAGGGCATGGTGGGGAGAAAGGGCCTAAAAAAAATGTTCAAGCCAGTCACCACCAATGAAATGATGGTGACCAGCCGGATCATGTTAAGCGGTTTAGCACCAAATTCCACTGCTGCGGCAAGAATCACCAGAGCAACCAGAATAATATGCACAATGCTGCAAAAAGTCAGGACAAAGGGTGCGTTTGGCATCAGGTGCTGCAGACCCTTGCGCAGGGTCTTGTCAATCCATTTGGCAGCCAGAAGCCCAATGACGAGCAAGGCCAGGGACGTCACCATTTGTGTACCGTGCAGGGTCATGGCATCGCCCAGCTCCCGGAGCCGGGGAATATCAGTGAAAGTCTCGTTGGGTCCATCCTGGGACAGCACTTGCCCTAACTCCTGGAGACGGGTTTCATTTTCCACTGGTTAAGTTCTCCGTAATTCTATTCTACCAATCTGATTTTCATCCCACCGGGCGCCAGTGTAAATTTAAGTCCTTTCTGTTTGGATTTGAGCTGGATCACAACCCCCTTATTGTTCTTCATCGCCGATGCAGAACCACCGCCGATGACGGTCACTCCTATCTCACCTGTACTGAAATCACCGTTCAGATCACTTGTCTCAACAAGGTTAAAAACCTCACCCGTTGCACTGATACTGGACATACCCACATCAACAACCGACAGACCATTGACTTTGAATTTATGCGTGCTGCCATCGTTCATGGTCAACACCCCATGGCCCCAGGTGACACCGATCCCGATTGCCACGGAGGTGCTGTCCAGAGTGATGGTACCCGACACCTTGGGGGCCGGAACTAAATTGACGGCATAGGACTCGAAATAAACAGCCTCTGCCTTTCCGCCCACTTTGATTTTGGAGATATCGACATCTTCGGCCACCTCAAGTGTGAGGGTATTTTTAACCCCTTCGAGGACAATAGTACGCTCTTTGGTATTAATGGCTTTCACGACACCGACCGCTGCGGTGGCTTGGGTAATTCTCACACCGGGTTTTTCCCCTTTTTTGGCCCGGTCCATTTCCAGGGCATCCAAACGGTCTTTTACACCGCTTCCCGCAGGACCGATATCGATGGCAAATCCCTGGTAATAGGATGCAATAATCCGATCCCCCCGTTTGATCTGGGCAAAATTGCGCACCTCGGGGCCGGCTGTGATTTCCCAATGATCCCCTTCCGGTCCGACAAGGGCAATCGCCCTGGTTTTTTCATCAACGCTCACAACGGTTGCTACTGCGACGGCTGCTCCGTCAACCACAGTGAAAGGCTCCTGGGCATAAACCGCAACAGTTGATGCCATGAGTATTGCCAATAATACGACTATCGATAACATGTGTTTCATCTTTTTCTCCTTTTTTTTACCGAACGGTTATAAAAAATTAAATCATTATTATCCATCATGGGAGAACCGTGCAGGTTCCGAACAACAGGAATCCATATCCCTCTCCCGAGACTGAACTTGACAGTTTACCCGTTTCCTGGTTCACGATGGTACTCCACCCCCTTTTATTTTCAGCACCCTGCAACATCAAGTGTCCATCACCCTGCTCGAAGTGCTTGATGGGGGTAGTCCTTGAATCGGAGATATCCACGCCACTTAAGGTTTTAGCCTTAAAATCAACTTTGATAAAAGTTGGAATATTCACCTCTTCTGGACTTGTCTCAGCACATTCACCCTGTGAATTGCATTCAATTACCTTTGTTATCGCGCACAAACAAGGGGAAGAGCCGTCAATGGAACCGGCATGGGCAAAACAGGGGAATGATAGACCTGCAGCCAATAGGACTATCATCAAATGGTTACGCATCTTTTTCTCCTTTTTGGGTATTTAAATTATCAAACAAATCTGACTTCTGCTATTTTACCGAATACCCTCGTCCTTCAAGGCATCCCTGGTAGGCACGATTAAAATCATTCTGCTGCTGGTGATAATTGGCTGCCTGATTCTGTTGAGCCGCCTGCTGCTGAGCATTCTGATCCCGCTGCCGCATCCCCCCGATTAATCCGCCGGACGTAGCGCCAATGGCAGCCCCTTTACCGGCATCACCCGCAATGGCACCAACGGCAACCCCCAGCAGAGCGCCCCGTGCAGCTCCTTGAACGCCCCCCCCGGACTGAGACTGGGTTTGCTGGGGGGGGGCTTGAGCTGTGGGATCAAAACCGGTCTGCTGTTTGGCCCACAAATAACATTCACTCTTATCTGTATCTATCTGCTGCTGATTTTGTCCCTTTGCCGGATACACGTACACATCACTGCAAAAAGCGCTGCCTGCCATCAACATCAACGTCATGCAAATACCGGTGCCTATCCATTTCCATCTTCTTTTCATATGAACCCTCCTGTAATCATGCCCTGATCATTGTATAAAATGGTCAGGGCCACTATCATTATTGTTTATGCCTAAAGAAAGTCGCTAATGGCAAAACCGATACCGCTGCTGTTGGAATACTGATTGTAATAAATCCTAATCCTCCTTAGCTTCTCCATTTTTATCCTTAAAAAATGTCTGGTCAATTTCCATCCCGATCCGCTGCTCCAGGTACCCGAAAAAAGGGTTGTAGCGAAGCCGCATGAGCTTGTCCAACGGTGCGGTCAGAAGATGGGTTTCCCCCCTTGGCTCAAGCCGGCCCAAGGGAATCCCGTGATAAAAGCTGCCGACGATCTTGTTGCCGCCATAGACAGGGTCATCTGGAGAAAAGGGAACGGCCACGTGTGTCAGAGAATAGACACCGGGCGGCCATGAAAAGGGCAATGGTGTGGCGTCTGTTTTACTTGATCCGGACGCCTTGGATCGCTGGATCATGCCGGGATTTTTTCGGTCGGCATTGGTGATGACGGTAAGCCCGTAGGGCAGCTTGGCGTTGGCTTCAAGGAGTAACAGCTGTTCTCGTTTTGCTGCCGGGATAAAGGCCTCAAGCGTATCGGAACGGTTCATGTCAAACACAACCAGTTCGCTGCCCTTGTTTTCGAGTTGACCGTAAAGCCTGTGGAGGGTCGCCGAGGTGTTCACCGTGGCGTCAATCCACGACAGAAATGTCAAAACAGGTGGAAAATCGGCAAAATTTCCGGCAGTCCGGGCGTCTTCTATACCGTTCTTGAGCATTTTTGTCATTTCATATGCCTGCTGGGCCGCATTTTTCGGGAACGAGTTATATTTAAAGGGGTCGTACTCGGGCTCAATGGAGAGCCACTTGGATTTTTCAAAGAAGGGCAGAAAACTAAAAAGTTTGTGTGCGTTGGCAATGAAGGCAACCTCCGGGACACCGATTTCAGGAGAGAAAAGCAGCAGCTGGTCCGGAGCAGGAAGTGTTGGATCGGATAATGCGTCCAGGGAATACTTGACCGCCAGGGCACCGCCATTGGAGTAACCCGCAATCACAAACGGCTGATCCGGTTTGATCCGTTCACGGACGTGGCCTGCCCCGATTCGGCTTGCTGCCACCCAATCCTCCCAGTGCACCGTTGTCAGGGCACTGGGAATCGTCCCGTGACCGGGCAGTCTGAGCCCTAGAACATAGAACCCTTTGGCATGAAAAATTTCACCGATCCGGCTCAGGCTGTAGGGAGAGTCGGTTAGACCGTGGAGCAGCAGAACACCTCCCTTAATGTGGTCGGGTACAAGCTCAAAGGTTCGGTTCCATCGGGTCTTAAAGCTTTCAGGGTCCTGGGGCCCGCCATCTCGGTAACGGCAGAATTTCAGGCCTTCTGTGGTCTTCACCTGGTCATAAATTGTTTCCTTGAGTTCTAAAAAAAGTCGATCTTCCTGGTCGAGGTAGTCCTGGAGTGTCGTCTGGGAATTTGCATCACCGGCGATGAACTCCTGGGACAAAAAATTTGTGTGCCAGATTTTCAATGCCGGCATGCTTCGTGACGTAAAGGCCCATACAAGCAGAACGGTTAAACCGATAAGGCCTGCCTGGAAAAAAACGCCGGCGATCCAAAAGAGGAGACGCTTTATAGGTCTTTGGGACCCCTTTCCGGGTGAGGCAGCACTCACAACTGGACGACCAGACTGTCCAAGGATGTGGGGCTGGAAAGCCTGCAGTCATATACCCCTACGGCACAGCGCCGCACCGTGCGGCGGGCAACACCGGCAACACTGACCGGGGTCAGAGGCCGCCCCACCCTGGCCTGGGCGTCGGGTACCAACACCTGGACTCCGGGGACTGAAAATCGCTCTCCAAGTCCAGATCCCAAGGTAATCATGATTCCAAGAATCAGAACAATCCCCAATATCTTAAATAATTTCATTTTGCATCTCCTTTTGTAAAATGGCTGGGTAAATCATCGGTCCCCTTAAGATCCTTTAAGTCAACCTTTTGGGCATGGGTGGGATTTTTAAAGTGAAAATCGGTTTTGGCCACCTCTTTGCCGCTCTTCCAGTCCCTTATCTGAACACTGTATTGGGGGCCGCTGCTGATACCCTTTGAGGTGATCACATACCGGCAGGGGTAGGGGCGATCTCCCTGGGCGATCCAGATTTGCCAATCCACCTCATTGGTTCGAAACGCAAAGGTGTCGCATTCAATGCCGCCGATCACACCGCTGCCAAGATCCTTTATGTCGACGACATCCAGCATCAGCGCGGTATAGGCGTCGGACAACAGCAAATCCGCAGCAGGCAGGGGTCTGTTGTAGGTGTCCTTTAATTCATCCACCAGGTGGTCAAGGGTGCCGGGCACATCCAGCTGGGTATAAAGATTCAGGTTTTTACCCACCAGGGTCAGGGTTTTCCCGTCAAAAAACATCTCGACATCGGCAAACCCTCCGGAACGCGCAACATGGATCTTGCCGGGCCGATTAAGGGTGAGGCTGCCGGAACTTGCCAGGGCAAGCTTTTGATCCTCTTGGGTAACCACCTCCAAAATGGCATCAAATTCAAAGGACAGAGAATTTTGTGCTGCCATGTAATCGGACATGGCCCTGAGAATTCGCTTTGCATCTGCCTCATCCGCGTTTACGCCGGGAATGGCGCCCAATAAAAATATCAGGGAAAATACCATCAAAGCGAGATGGCGAACAAAATTTTTCATTAAATACAACCGTGTCTTGTTCATTTGAGAAGGTTTCCTTTTTGGTTTGTTTAGAGGTCCATGCCTGGCCGGTTGATTATCTTTGCTTTGCCGGCAGGGTTATTTGCCCAAATATGTTGTACTTTGTTTGAACCCAGAAAAAAATCCCCCAAACCGTGTGAAAATGATCCCCCACAATGGGGGATATGACCGCCTGTCTTTTCAGCAGTTTTTTTTAATCGTTAAAAGATAAACCGTGTAGTAAACTGGGTGCGAAAATCGGTTCCCGTTGCACCGTCCTTGTCTTCGCGTTTCCCCCAAAGGCCCTCAATGCCCAGCAGCCAGTGCTCATCGGGCGTCCAGACAAGATTTGCACTGGCATATTGGGAGCTTTTAAAGGCATCCGCCAATTGCGCCGATTGATTGTCCGCCTCAAGTGCCCCATAGACCAGGGTGGAATTGAACCTGTCGCTCCACCAGTGTTCATAGCTTAGAAACCAGCCAAACACCGGGATGAGATCAATACTGTTACCGGCCGGGTCAAAAACGGCATCGGAGGGCTGGTCGTTAAAATCACTGCCAACCCCCTGGCCATAGGTGGCGGAAAAGGTCATAAAATCTTTTTGGGCCAGAAAGGGCATCCCCATAAAAATCCATGGATAGAAATGTGCTCAACCGCCCCTCCTGAAGAGGGGTCCGGATCTCAAGGAACAATCGGGTCGGACTGACACTGAAGCTGGTTTGACCATCTGCCCCCTGTGTTTTTTTACCATCATCCCCGGTCGGGATGGTTGAGGTGACAAACTGCCCCTTGCTTGCAATGGCATCGGTGTCGTGGATCACGTCCAGTTCTGCAAACCCGCCGATCTTGAACCGGGTATTAATCCCTTGCATTCCAAAGGAACCTTTCCATTCTTCATGGGGGTGGTTTTTATCCCTCCGGGCCGTCCGGGTATCTGTCCTTCTGGCAGCGGCGGTTTCCAAGGATTTTATTTCTGTTTTTACAGGGGGTTTAGCCGCTGGTTTTTCCCTGGCGGTTACGGCCGGGGAAACTCCGGGACCCGTGGTCAGCCCCTGGAGTTTTTCCTGCATTTCCTTGAGCATCTTCTGCTGGAGATCCAGTTGGCGCTGCTGGGCATCAATTTGATTCTGCTGCTCTGCCAGCTGTTTTTGCTGGCGCCCGATGACCTGTTGCAGGTCATGGGAATCTTGTGCCGTTGCTGATGGGACCTCAAAAAAAACAAGGATTCCAATGAACAGAATTATCAGAATATTTTTAAATTTCATGGCATATTCCCCCAGACCGCGTCATTAAACCTGTTGGCGGTTTCCTTGTTCAAGGTGTGATTGATCAAAGTGTGACCTTGGGCTGGATGATGGTGTTTCCAATGAGCAATCCTGCCGCAATGGTCAGGGCCACCACAAACATCTGAAAAAACTGCTGCTCTCCTGTGGCGATCTGGCCTGTGGTCATGGCTGCCAGTCCCCGGAATCCAATGCTACCGCTCACCAGTAAAATGATGGCCGGCAGCAGTACAATGGATGTGGGACGCCGTGTCTTACGGGCCCAGAGGTTGGCAAAGACCACCGCAATGATGGTGCCCAGAAGATTGCCCAGGTTTCCCCCTGTGATGGCACTTCCCAGCAGAATTCCCCCATAGGCCAGGGCGCACCCAAAGGCTGCCCAGAAAAGATCCCGCCTTGCGGTCTGAAACACCACACACAGCCCAAAAATAAGCAGCGGCATAAACAGCCAGAGCCAGTGGGGATTAACCGGCATGCCAGGGGCGGCACCGGGGCTGGGCACAAGGGCCATGACAAGGGATGCCCCCAGCCAGGCACCGGCAATCTGCTTGGCAAGATATACCATCCCTGACATGAGGTTGGCCGTTCCGCTGAGCACATGGCGGCCCACAAGTTCGATGAGCCCCAGGCTGATGGTGTACCCGGGCAGGAGCACAACAATGGCCGCCAGAATCACCATCACCAGGTTCAGCTGGGGCAGGAAACTTTTTGTGACAGCCGCCAGGGCCGCCACCACAAAGGAGGTTGATAGGGGAAGCCATTGGGCTGTCCGTTGTCCAAAACTGCTGGAAGCCAGGACCATGCCGTAGACCACCAGGCTGAACAGGATTGAAAAAAAGAGATCCCACCAGGTAAGGGAGAAGAGCACGGCAATCCCGGCACCAACAAAGGCATACCCCAGGGCACTTGCAGCGATGCCCCAGGGGACCTTTGTTTTGCTGATCTCATCCAGACGGGCCGATGCCTGGGCAAAAGAAACCTTTTTGGCTTCAATCTCGTCAACCAGTTCCCCCACCAGGGCCAGCTTGGAAAGGTCAAGGCCAGCCCCGGGCATTATTTCCATACGCATTTGCTGGGGCTGGTCTTCCTTTTCCTGGAAGGCACAGAACATTTCTGAAACGGAAATACGGAAGGCCCCCTGGAACCCAAGTGCTGCTGTCATCCGGGTCAGGTAGACCTCAAGCCGACCTGCTGTTGACCCATAGCTGTGGGCGGTCTTGCCAAGTTTGATGATAAAATTACAGGCCTCACCAAATTCAATTTCGGGGATCTGTTCTTGTTCGCTCATGTGCGTTCCTTTGTTTATAAGGTGTTCTTAAAAATCTTCCCGTCTTTGATGATCAGCTTCAGGGTGTTTTCGTGATTTTCAACAACGGCCACGTCTTCAATGGGATTCTGGTTATAGATCAGAACATCGGCCATGGCGCCTTCTTCAATTACGCCGAGTTTTCCGTATATATTTCGCTTCCCGGAAAGCGCTACACAATCGCCGGCGTTTCCGGTGGCCTGGATCATGATTTCCCCGGAGGTGAACCACGGCTTTCTGAGCGTGAGGTCTTTGAGCTGGTCCTTCCTTCCTTCGTAATCGAAAAGCAGGTCCGTGCCATACACGATCTTGGCCTTGTATTTCTTGGCCAGCTTGAACATATTGTCCATACCATCAAGGGCTGTCTTAAGTTTTCCAGCGCGAACCGCATCGGTGTAGAGAGGCTTCAACATTGCGAAAACATACACCTGTGGAGAGAGGATGGCCTCTTTTCCTACGAGCAATTCCATGGCTTCTTCATCGATGAGGTGGGCATGCTCAATGGTCTTGACCCCTGCATTGAGTGCTCTTTTGATACCGACAGGATTAAACACATGGGTTGCCACATAGGTGCCGTAGTCTTCGGCTACCCTTACCGCGGCTCTGGTTTCTTCCTCAAAGAACTCATTAACATAAAGCGGATCGGTAAAGGAGGAGACACCCCCGCCGTTGGCAATCTTTATAAAATCCGCACCAAGGTAGAGATTATGACGTGCAGCAGCCGTCACCTGGTCGACACCTGTGGCCAGAATACCGCAATTCATTTCAGAACGCTCCACGGTACTAATGGGGCCACCCCATTCCTTGGGCATATCATTAGGGTTGCGAAAATCAACATGGCCCGAATACTGTGAAATCAAACCGCCCGATCCATAGATCCTGGGGCCGGGCAACATTCCAGTGTTGATCGCTTTCCTTAATCCAAAGACATTGCCACCCACATCACGGCAGGTAGTAACCCCGCGCATGAGCATGTCTTCCGCCTCACGAACAGCCATACAGGTGACATACTGGAAAGGGCCATTGAAAAACTCTGCCTGTGACACGCCCATCATTAGATGTAAATGATTGTCGATAATGCCGGGTGAAAGGTATCCATGTTTGCCATCGATAACCTTTCCATACTCACCCTCATTACTGCTTCCTGCCGGGATGATTTTTTCAATTGTGTTATCGAGTAGAACTACATCTTTTCCTTTGATCAGGTCTTCTGATCTTCCATCAAAGATGCTGATGTTTTTGATGAGTGTTAAGTGTTCATTCATAAGAGACGCATGTGGCCCCTTGTTGTCGGAATGTGGATTTGGATGTCTGTTTCCCATTTTGTTCTCCTTTTTTCTGAAGTTAGTTTTAGTTTTTTTTGATCTCTTCCCCTGCATTTGATGAAGACCGTTTATGCCACGGCCTTCACGCAACCTGACGGCCGATTACCCCGGATATTTTGTTGAAGGATCCCAGGGGTAAATAGGACCACGGAGATTTTTGGGGGTGAAATTTGTTACAATTGTAGTCGTTCCACCGGGACCATCGGCTGTGAAAATCTTGTCGGCAATCGGAGTGTAATAAGCACGGAAGTGTGCGGAACTCTTTACAATGACCAACTTGTAATCCCTCGGATCAATTCCTCCATTGAGTGCCAGAGAATTGTCGAAGGATTGCCATGCCGAGGTTGTGACAGTTATGGTCATTCCGCCGATAATAAGGGTTGCAGAAATTCCTACATCCCATCGTGTTCCTGCAACAACAATGCGGTTAGTCACACGGCCATCGGATATCTGTTTTACATAGGCCTTTGCTACAATGGGCTCACCATCGAGCTCGATTCCAGAAACAGGCGTTCCTCCAAGACTTACTTTGATTATTGATCCTACGCCGGCTTCCTGGGCTTGCTTTGCTACGACTGGATCTGTTATGCCGATGAAGGCTGATCTTTCAATGTTTGCTTCTAAAAACTTACGTAGCACATGTGTGTCGGCGCCGCCGGTTCCACCACCGGGATTATCAGCAGTATCGTTGACAACGATAGGCTTTTTCGTCCAGTCAGGAACAAATCCAAAGGAGGTATCTATGGCTTCTTCTGCTAATTTATCTTGATAGGCTTCGTCCGTGGCCAGTCTATCAAGATCTATTTTGGGGCGGGGCTTATAGTCTTCAGTCGTCTGCAATTCCTGGATTACAGCTTGCACAGCTTGTTCAGTGGTCATTTGAGGTGTGTTCAACTCTTCCCTCTGTGCCCATATCCATTCACCAAAGGCAACTGCTTCCTTCTTTGCCAGTGCCATATCGTTGTCGGTGGTTACCATTATGTACCCCCCTGTGAACTTATGGTCAGCATAGGGAAACCCATGCATGTAACTGATATCCATGATATCTGGCCTTGCGTTAATTTCAGTGAGTTTTGAAAGTATGCCCGCTCCGATGCCATTCATTGTTGTGGTTGGACCAAAGATAAGTGGCAGGAACTCAACGTGACGGGTAACTTTGATACTGCCATCTAAAACTTTCGGTAGATAGGACATAAGTTCAGTAGCACGGTTAAAATAATCAATGTGGGGATACATGTGCACTGAAGACAGAAGGTCAACTGTTTTGTTTAATTCATCACTGCATTTGCCATGAAGATCCATTGCAAGGGCCAAGATGGTGATGTCATCACCGAGAATCTCTTTCAAACCATTGGTAATATCCAGCTCTGGATCAGCAACACCGTCAACACAAGCTGCTCCATGAAAATAGAGCATAAGCAAGTCGATGGGACCGGCTTTCTTTGCGCCATCCATAATGTCAGCTTTCATTGTCTGATAGTCTTCGTTTTTTAGAAGCCCTGCTGGATTACCCAGATATGAAGCGCCGTTGACCATTTCAACGTCGTGCTCTTCACAATAATTGATATAAGCGCCTAAGGTGCTGTTCACCCCGCGATTCTGCTTGAGAATGTCATCTCCTGGTGTACGTGTGAACGAAGCAATGGTCCCTTCGGCAACATATGTGTTGGTCTCAGTAAAGAATCCAGTTAGAAGTGCTCTTAATTGTTTTTTCATTTTTTTAATCTCTTTTTTTGATGTTAGTTTGACAGACATTCCATTTACTTTTTTAAAGCGTGTTCTTGTAGATCTTGCCGTCCTTCATGATGATTTTGAGGTTGTCCCTGTCCCCGATGACTTCGAGTTTTTCCAGGGGGTTTCCTTGAACGAGCAGCATGTCGGCGTATGCGTCTTCCTCGATTACTCCCAGTTTGCCGGGATAGGGGTCGCACCTTCCGGCAAGCTTGCAGCATCTACCAGCGTTGCCGGTGGCCAGCTTAAGTGCTTGTGCGGGTGTGTACCACCGCTGCATTCGATTGCAGAGCTGTTCGGCAACATGCTGGTCGGTTTCGTCTCTTGAGAAGAATAGGTCAGATCCCCACGCGACATTCAATTCCGGGATTTTTTTTGCGGTTTCAAACAGCAGATCGCATCCGTCTGCTACCTGAGACATCTTCTCGTTCTGTATATCGCTGAACCAGGGATGAGAGCGATCGGTGAAGGGCTGCGTGCTGAGCCAGGCTCCCATTTTAGCCATACGTTCCATGGTGGCTTCGTCAATGAGGTGTCCATGCTCGATGGACATGACTCCTGCATCCAGTGCGCGGTTAACCGCTTCAACAGAATAACCATGGGCAGCAACATATGTTCCATAATCCGTGGCAACTTCAACAGCGGCCTCCATTTCAGCCAAGCTGAATTGACATCCTAATAAGGGATCAGACGGTGAAGCATAGCCCCCACTTATTGCGATTTTTATGAAACTGGCGCCCAGACGCATTGCTTCCCGTGCCTCCGCCATTACACCGTCAGCTCCGGTTGTGACAGCAGTGGTACCGCTCATAGCTACTTTGTCATTAGCTAATTGACCTTTTGATCGGAAGTCACCATGTCCACCAATCTGGGAAATCATCGGGCCGCAGACATAAATTCGCGGGCCTTTCAGATCATCTTCATCAATAGCTTTCTGGATGCCATACAGGGGACCGGCCATATCTCTTACAGTCGTGACGCCCTGCATGAGATTGTTCTCGCACTCTGCTATCGTCATGGCATACATATATGATTCATGTTGACCCATGAGGTCGCGCTGGCTAATCCTGGAGGCGTTCAAGTGGTAGTGAGCGTCGATGAGTCCCGGCATCAATACCTGGCCCGGTGTGGTTTTCAGGACGGTGGTCCCCGGCTCCGCCTTTATCGGTTCTTTAGATATTTTTGTGATTTTGTTGTCGACAACCAGGACATGCATCTCTTTTTTAAGCATTTCGCTGGTTCCGTCAAAAATGGAGACGTTTGGAAACAATACAGCTTTCTGGCCTTCCACAGGTTCGTTGGGTTCAGACATGACCAGTCGCACATCACCTTGGATTCCAGTGCTCTTCTTTGATGCTTTTTTTTGAGTCATTTTATTTCTCCTTTTATTTGTTCTTTTGTTTGTTCCGACCCTTAATGCGGATGAACTCGCCGGGCGGTCCCATTTGAATATTGAAAATAATGGCTGCAGCCCTGATAGAAAAGGCCAGCAAAACCGCTGTAAACTCAGCGATTCCTTCGGGCAGCGCCAGGTGCACCAACAATACATAGCCCAGTGATCCTGCCAAAGCAGCCGTGGCATAGACCTCACCGCATAAAATCATGGGCTGGGTCTGGGTGAGGGTATCCCGGATCACCCCGCCGCCGGTTGCCGTCACCATTCCGAGGAACACGGCAATAAAAACCGGGGCGCCAAAGGCCAGTGCGGTATGGCATCCCACGACACCAAAGCAGGCCAGGCCCAATGCATCGGACCAGACCATCCACTTGTCCTGGGTGATATCGACCTTGATAAAAAGGAAAGTAAAAAGTGCCGCTGCCACACACAACAGCAGCTCAAGGGGATTTTGGGTCCACCAGACCGTACGGCCCAGGAGCAAATCCCGAAGGGTCCCCCCGCCAATGCCGGTAATGGTCCCGATGAGCACAAAGCCCATGACATCCATGCGGCGCCGGGCCGCGTTCAGGGCTCCGCTGACGGCAAACACCACATCACCAAAATACATAATAGCAAGGATGCTTGCGCTTAACGGATCGTTTGCCGGGGGCATGATTCTTCTCCTTTTAATGTAGACTGGATCATTGTATATTCATTTAGTCTATTCATTTGGCCCATTCATTTATCCTGGTTCGACCCAGTCCCAGACTCCCCGCCTCTGTTGCGGTTGAGAAACGCCTGAAACTCCGGGGATTCCTGCAGCACTTTTCCAGCGGCTGAAATGAGGTGGTCGACCTCCTCGTCCTTGAGATCAAAGCTTGTGCCGATGTTGTTAAGGAATTCACGCTCGGCATCGTCTTTTACCGATTCAAAATTTACTTCAACAAAGTTTAACGTTAAGGGGTGCTCCGGGGTAGAAACCTGTTCCGTCCATTTCTTATAGGCATAGTGTACGATGTCGAGGGTATCGGCACTGTACCGATCAATCTGGGTCGAACTGATGCTGCCGATCACATTTGCCAATGATGGCATATTCCTTCCCAAGGCCCAGTCCGCCTTTGGTCTGGCGTGGGCGTTCACCGAGATGATGAGAATCTGCTCAAGGTCGGGATGGTCAAATGCCTCAAAGGCATTCTGAGGGCCCCCCATGAGACTCACTGTGTTGTAATAGGTCCGTAATCCGAGGTTGTCTGAGATGCCGCCGTCGACCAGGTGCATCCAGGGCCGCTTATTTTTATCGAAATATTCCTCAAGCGAGCCTGCCTCGAGTTTTCTGAATGTGCTTTCTGGGTCTTTTTTTGCCGCTTCCAGCCATGGGGGCGGCTTTGACCCGCAGCTGCCGGCATAGCTTTTGATGGTAATGGGAGAGAAAACAACCGGCACCGCTGATGAGGCGGCAACGGCCCGGGACAATGGGTACTGATCGAGGTCTGCGCAGATAATATCAAACATGCCCCGGGTAAAGGCAAAGCGGACACCGGTGGTAAGATCGGTGCTGTTAATTATTACGAGGGGGGCATCCGGCCGATTCAGATCTGAAAACGTCGCCTTGTCAAAGATAATTTTGTCGTAGTATTCGGCTGCCAGATCAGACTTTCCATAACTTGAACTCAAAAGTTGAATCCAGTTGATCGGATTGAAAACCCGGGCGATAAGAGCACCCTCAACATTTTTTTTGAGGAAGCGGTCTTCAAAATCATTGAAAATCTGATCCCCCCGCAGTCCGTAATACGCCGAGGTAAAACTCCCGCCTGAAACCGAAGAGATCACGTCAATCTCATGCACCAGGGATCTTTCCCCCTTCTTTGTTGTTATCTTGGTTGCTGCAAGCGCTTTAAGGGCGCCATAGGCAAAGGAAGCGGCTCGGGTGCCCCCCCCTGAAAAGGCCACCAGGACCAGCAGTTTCCCGGAGCGGTTACCTGCCATTTGCCTGCCAATGCGGCTCGCATCATCCGGCGCCAAGGAGGCTAAAGGCTTGTCCACTGCAGTGAAATTGGCACACCCTGAAATGGTCATGGCGAAGTATGCCAGACACAGTACAAAATGTATGTTTCGCATTTTGCATCTCCTTTGGTAAAATGGCCGGGTAAATCATCGATTCCCTTAAGATCCTTTAAGTCAACCTTCCGGGCATGACACCATCAAAGAGAGATGGCGAACAAAATTTTTGATTAAATAAAACCGTGTTTGGTTCATTTGAGAGGCTTTCCTTTTTGGTTTGTTTAGAGGCCCGGACCTTTGAAGGAACCGGGCCATGTCCGGTTGACCTTATTTTTTAGGGTCCTTCTGAAGGAAAAGGTATCCGATTCCCCCGGCTGCACCAACACCTGTATTCACCCCCAGGGCCAGGGGCTGCAGGGTAAAGCTTTTGTCAGATCCGCCCAGCATCACTTTAACAGAGACTCCGCCGACCACTGTGGCCGATGCATCAGCACCAAAGTATTTACCCTGGAGTGCATAGGACCCGGTTTTGTAATCCGAGGAGGGTGAAAATACTACATAGCCCAGCTCTTCCATTTTCTTATAGTTTACATCAATCCCGAGCCCGATGCCCATTTCACCAATGTAGTACTCTTTGTTTCCGGCAGCATCTGTGAAAACCGCATCCAGATGCACAGAAGAATGAACAATGAGATTGTGGCCTGTCCCGGGGATTGCCTTGATGGTAAGGGTACCGACCTTAACCCCGCCTTGGGTATCGGCATACACCAGGGAAGACACCAACATCACTGCACACAATACGCCAATAATCGTTAATCCAATCTTTTGAATTTTCATGAATCTACTCCTTTAAAATTAATGTATGGATGGTTACTTCTTTCCTGAAACGCTGCATTTAAAATTAAAAAAAGAACTTGACCCCTATCATCGGACCACTGATATTCATATTGTCAATGGCATCACCGTCATCAAACTCCCAATCAAGATACCGGTAGGAAACCACCACATCACATTTGCTGAACCGGTAACCGACCCCCGCATTGGCCTGCCAGGTCATTTCAGAATCCCCGGTACCGATGTCCAGGTAATAGGGCAGATACCAGTTTTTGTTCAGGTTCACCTGTCCCTGGATACCAATGATTCCATCCCAATTACTTCCGGAATCTGCAAACTGGTCTGCACCCACTGACAAATCTGTGTCGAGATAAAGGTACCGGGCCCCCAGCAAGATATTCAGGCGGCCTTGTTCCGACTCCAGAACCGTATACCCCACAGAAGGAGTTATAATCCAGGAACTCAACTCGACAGAGGTGTTAACCCCTGAGATGGTCTTATAATCTTTCGCATCCAGGTAAATAAGGTCCGTCATCAACGACCACTTTCCCTTACGCGCTGAAACGGCCCCCATAAAGGCCATTTCAAGGTCGCTTAAAATATCGTCAAAATTGATATCCAGGTTACTGCCCGAGCCTGACTGCCCTCCGATTCCAGCCCCAAACAGATAAATCTCAGCTCCGAATTTCCAGTCCTCTTCTGCGCCGGTTTCTGCCGGAGATGGGGTAACGCCAAAGAAAAGGACAAGGACCAGGATCACTGCAGATAGTGTCTTAAATTTTTTCATTTTTCCTCCCGTCTAAATTCATCTTAGTTTTTTTTGTTGTTAAACTTTCAAGGGGCGACTCAAGCATGCCACTTTTGCGCAGCATCAGCGATTTTTCATTGAAGCGATTATAAAAGGTTTAACCAACTTCAACATCCCCCAAAATGGAGTAAAAAAGGGGGAAAACCATTTTTCCTTTCTGGAAATTATTTAAAAAACAGAGCGCTTTTGGTTTGATTTTGGGATTATCCTGGGGTAGGATGCCCTTTGATCCCATGACGATTCTTTGAATTGTTTTTTCCAGGACCATAAATTCAAGCAGTTAATCAGTGGAATCAAAGGAAATTATACTTTCGAAAAGTTAAGGGGAAAGGATGTTCATTCAGGCACTTGTAAACGGTATGACAGGGTCCCTGGTGCTTATTCTCATCGCTTCGGGGTTATGCCTGATTTTCGGCATCATGCATATTGTCAATTTTGCCCACGGAGAATTTTTCATGCTGGGGGGGGTTGGGACATGGTTTTTCTTCGTCAAATACCCCCTGCCTTTTATTGAATCAAAATCCCTGGGTTATGTTGCGGCCGTTTTCCTGTCCATGGTATTGGTGGGACTTTTTGGTGTGATCCTGGAAAAATACATTCTGCGGCCCTTTCGGGAGGATTTCCAGGCAACCATCCTCGTTTCCATGGGTCTGATGCTGATCCTCCAGGCAGGAACATTGATCTGTTTCGGTGTCACGGATAAAGTGATTCCCTCTCCTTTTTCGGGCATGGTGTCACTGGGAAGCATCTCTCTTTCCATGGAAAGACTGGCTGCCGTTGTCGCAAGTATTTTCTTCATCACTGCCCTGTACCTGTTCATAGGGAAAACAAAATTGGGAAAAGCCATGAGGGCCGTGGCCCAGGATCAGGAGGCAGCATCTGCCCAGGGGATTAATATCGATTTAATCTTTTCGCTTTCCATGGCCATTGGATGCGCTCTGGCAGCAGCCGGCGGTGCATTGGTGGGACCCATTTTCTATGTGAATCCGTACATGGGATCCGCACCGATCATGAAAGCGTTTATTGTTATTATTCTGGGGGGGATGGGCAGCCTGCCCGGTGCCGTCATCGGCGGGTTTATCATCGGGATGACAGAAAGCCTGATCTCAACATATGCCGGGGCACACCTGGCCATGGTAGTGGTTTTCCTGCTCCTCATCGGCATTCTGATGATCAGGCCCAGGGGGTTATTCGGCAATGATGCCTAGCAGATCAATCATCAAACCTGCTGTCAGCCTGGTTTTTATTTTTTTGGGATTTTTGTTGCCTCTTTTGCTTGATCCCTATTTTTTGCATATTTGCATCAATATTTTTATCTGGAGTATCCTTACCTTAGGGATTCGCATCGTTCTTCTATCTGGATATTTCAATGCAGCCCAGGCAGGTTTCATGGGGATGGGGGCTTATTTTTCAGCCCTGATGGCCATGGAGCTCGGATTAAGCTTTTGGCTGTGTCTGCCCCTGGCAGGTTTGATGACAGCCCTGCTGGCAGTTATTATTGGTTTTCCCATACTGAGAATAAAGGGGGTTTATTTTGTCATGGCCACCTTTGCCCTGACAGAGGTTTTCAGACATATCTGGATGATGTGGAAGGATCTTTTTGGAGGGCCCCAGGGACTTTTGGGTATTCCCAGACCCGATGCCCTCCATATCGCCGGATGGACCATCTCCTTTACCACAAAGCTTTCTTTTTACTACCTGGCCTTTTTTCTGTTTCTGATAGCCCTGGCCATGGCGCGCCGCATAGACCTGTCCCGGTTCGGCATGACCCTCAGGGCAATTTCCCAGACAGACCTCCTTGCCGAAGCCGTTGGGGTAAGCCTTATACGATATAAGGTGACGGCCTTTGCCCTGGGATCTTTTTTCGCAGGCATTGCAGGGTCTTTCTCTGCCCATTATTATACCTATGCCAGCCCCTGGGATTTTACCATGATAAGCGCCTTATATATGGTGATGTATGCTGTTGTCGGAGGAATGGGATCTTTTCTGGGCCCTGTTCTCGGCTGCTTTGTCCTCCTGGGTCTTGATGAGATACTGCGGCCCTTCAAAGAATATATCCCAATCCTTTTTGGCCTTATCCTGATTGCTGTTCTGCGGTTTCTGCCCGGGGGGATAATCACCCTGCCGGAACGGATTTTATCCCTGGTTAAAAGGAGATCGGTTTGAAAGATATCAACAGCCCAGTGTTAAAACTGACAGGCCTGACTAAATTTTTCAGAGGGCTTTTGGCTGTTAACAACCTTGATCTCGAGGTGACGGAAGGTGAAATCATGGGACTGATAGGCCCCAATGGTGCAGGGAAAACCACGGTATTCGACCTTGTGAGTGGAATTTTAAAACCCACCAAGGGGTCTGTTGTTTTTCGTGGGGAGGATATCACAGGGATTGGGGTGAACAAGATAGCAAAAAAAGGGATACTGAGAACCTTTCAGTCCAACACCCTGTTCCCGGGCTTTACCGTAATGGAAAATGTGCTCATGGGATGTCATCTTTCCTTTGGGCCAGGAATTATCAAGGAATTGATGAATTTTCCTTCTGTCTGGGCAAAGCGAGATAAAATGGATGAAAAAGCCGCAGCTATCGTTAATTTTGTGGGGCTGACAGATTATTCTGCAAAACTTGGCAAAGACCTTTCCCATGGTCACCAGCGTGCATTGGGGATCGGGATCGCCCTTGCTGCAGACCCCAAGCTCCTGATGCTGGATGAACCCGTCAGCGGCATGAATACGACAGAAAAAAAGACCATGATGCACCTGATCCGTTCCATCCGTGAAATGAACATTACCGTTCTTTTGGTGGAGCATGACATGGGGGTGGTCATGGCCCTTTGTGACCGGATTTCGGTGCTCAACTTCGGGCACAAGATCGCCCAGGGTTCCCCCCCACAGATACAGAAAAATTCCCAGGTCATCCAGGCCTATCTGGGGGTGGAGGATTAATGGGAATATTACGGGTTAAAAATCTGCGGGTCCATTATAACCGGATCGAGGCGGTCAGGGGCGTGTCCATGGGGGTTGGCAAAGGAGAGGTGGTTTCCCTTGTGGGCGCAAATGGCGGTGGAAAAACATCTATTTTAAAGACCATTTTTGGACTGAAACCCCCTTCATCCGGAGAGGTCTGGTTTGGGCGGGAAAGGATCGACGGATGGTCCACCAGAAAAATCGCAGAAAGCGGTATTGCCTTTGTTTTTGAAAACAGACGCCTGTTCCCGTTTATGACTGTCCGGGAGAATCTTGAAATGGGGGCCTATCTCAGGAGGGGAAACAAAGCAATTTCAACAGATATTAAAAGGATGTTTGACCGTTTCCCCCTCCTGACCGACAGAAGAAAGCAAAAAGCCAATACACTTAGCGGCGGGGAACAGCAGATGCTGGCCATCGGCCGGGCCCTCATGGGCAGCCCCAAATTATTATTGATGGATGAACCCTCCCTGGGCCTTGCGCCGTTGGTGGTCAGACAAATAGCAGGGGTCATAAAAGAGATCAACCATCAAGGGGTCAGTGTGCTGCTGGTGGAGCAGAACACCAAATTGGGCCTTGAAATCTCCCAAAAGGGCTATGTCCTTGAGACAGGTAAAATTATTCTGGAAGGAAATTCCCGTGATCTTATCCGGAATGAACATGTCAAAAAAGCCTACCTCGGCGGATAAAAAGTTTTTTTACTATCGTTTAAAATTAGGTAAAAATTAGGAGTTGACCTGCCGTCGGGGGTGGTGGTATGTCTATGCTTTAAGTATAATTTCATCGTCACGGATGAAGTTTCTATTTTTAAAAATCTATCTTGTGATTGAATAATTCTCACCAGTGAGGAAAATGGAAAAAATAAAGTCGATATTTGAGATCTGTTTTATGGTGATGGTGTTTCTCTTTGCCCTGGGGCAAACCGGGGTCTTTGCAGCCGATAAAATCAAATTCTGCACCATTACCGCCCTCAGCGGACCTGCTGCACCCTGGGGGATCCCCAGTGCCCGGGGGATCCGTCTGGGGGCTGAAGAAATCAATGACAATGGCGGATTCAAGATCAAGGGAAAGACCTATAAATGGGATCTTCTTGAATATGATCACAAGTACGTACCAGCCGAAGCGGTCAAGGCCGCCAACAGGGCAATTTATTCAGACAAGGTAAGGTTTATGTCCATCATGGGGGGAGGACCGACCCTGGCCTGCATCCCCCTGATGAAGGAAAATAAAATTCTTTCCCTGAATGCTGCCGGCGGTGGAAAGTCTGTCACCAACCCTGACAATCCCCTGGTCTTCAGGTATATCCCCTCCATCCATGGCACCTATGCAGCGGTATACCCTTTGATGAAAAAAAAAGGCATCAAGACCCTGGCCAGCATAAACCCCGATGATGCTGCCGGCCGGCAAATGTCTGCAGCATCCGGGATGATGGCCGATATCAGCAGTCTTAAAATCATTGATGACGCCTTCTTCGAACGGGGATCAACCGATTTTAGTGCCATACTCACCCGGATTCTGGCTAAAAATCCTGATATGATCGAAACCGGGGGTACCGATCCCACAAGCTCGGCGCTCGTCTGCAAGCAGGCCCGGGAATTGGGGTATAAAGGGGCAATTCTCCTTACATGGGGGCCTGATCCGGAACAGGTCCTTAAAATCGCCGGACCCCATGCTGAAAATGCCTATATGACGCTTGTGCCACCGGATGCCAAAACACCCAAACAGAAAGATATCTATGACCGGTTTGTGGCCAAATGGGGGGCGGATGAATGGGACGGCAATATCTGGCCTCAGTACGATCTTGTACCCTGCCTCACCAAGGCCATTGTGGAGACCCAGAGCTTTGATCCTGATATCATTGCCAGGCATCTTGAAACCATGACCTGGGAAGGGGTTATGGGGACGGCCTATTTCAGCGGTTCCAAGCTGTTCAACATCAGGCGCCAGTATATGTTTCCCCTTGAGTTGTATCAATTCCAGGACAAAACACCCGTCTTTCTTACGTCGTTGCCCATCCCCCTCGGGATACTGGAGTAAACCCCGCCATGAAAAATATTTCCATTTTGATCGCTGGTGAGTCCTCCTTGGTAACAGAACTTTGCCTGATTATTAAAGACCAGGCAGACCTGAGTGTGGTCGGAGAGGTGGGAGATGAAAAGCGGTTACCAGAGAATGTCGTGAAACTGTCTGCAGATGTGGCGATCATCGATACCACCATGGCAGGTTTAAACGGGGCGGAGGCCATAAGACAGATGGCCAGAGACTGCCCGGACACAAAGGTGATGGTCCTGTCTCGCCGTACTGGCAGGGACTCGGTCACACAAATGCTCAGAGCCGGTGCCATGGGATATCTCCACAAAAAAAGGGTCAATGATGAGATCATAACCGGTATTCGTCAAGTGATGCAAGGTAAGGTGTACCTGTGCAAAACGATTTCTAGTGTTATTCCATCCGATTTTTTAAAGGACGATGCAAAAGAGAGCTGGGTACCCGATGACGCCACCCCGATTTTGCGGACCAAGCTGCACCGTCCTCAGATTTCCCCGGATCTTGTGCCCAGAGTTGACATGGTCGCACGGCTGGAAGAATTACGGCACCGGCCGGTGACCCTTGTTTCTTCGGCTGCAGGCTATGGCAAGACTACCATGGCAAGCCTTTGGCTGGAAGCGTGGGATGGCCCCTCCGCATGGGTGTCTTTGGATGAAAATGAAAATGACCCCGGCGTATTTTTAAGCTATTTGCTGGCAGCCATCCAGAATGCGTTTCCCGGAACATGCACGAAAACCCAGTCATTGCTGTCGGCCCAGGTGCTTCCGGCGATATCGGTTGTGGCCCGCTACCTTTTAAATGACCTGGACAAAATTCAGGAACCCTTCATTCTTGTCCTGGATGACTATCATCTGATACGTGACAAAAAAGTGCATGAACTGATGGGGGCATTTCTGACCTACCCTCCCCGGCAGCTGCATCTGATGATTTTGACCCGGCGTGACCCGGTCCTGCTGACCAGTGCGCTTCGAGGAAAGGGGCAAATCAATGAAATCGGCATTTCAGAGTTGCAGTTTACGGTGGCGGAGACAGGCGTCTTTTTAAAAAACATGGGTCTTTCGGTGGAAGAAAAAACAGCCGCCCGTATCCAGAACAAGCTTGAAGGCTGGCCTGCGGGGATGCGTCTCATGTCCCAGTCTATAAAATATTCAGGAGATATTGACCGGTTGTTGGCAGGTCTTGAAGGCGGGTTTGCAGCCGTCGTGGATTATCTTGCCACAGAGGCGCTGGCCCAATTGTCGACGAAGATGGTGGACCTGCTGGTTGCAACGGCGATCCTGGACCGGTTTTGTGAGCCTTTGTGCACGGCACTGATGGAACCTGCCGCCCCATCGGACCCGGGCCCGACCGCCGGCACCACCCTGCTGGCCAAACTCCGGAAGAACAATCTCTTTGTCATTTCCCTGGACATGGAAAATCGTTGGTTTCGATATCATCATCTGTTTCAGGAACTTCTCCAGCGGCGGCTGAAGCAAAGATTCAATTCCAAGGAAATCTGTTTGTTTCACCTTCGGGCCGGCAGATGGTTTGCCAAAAATGATCTGATAGATGAGGCGCTTTCCCATGCCATTGCCGCCAATGACATACCCTACGCTGTAGAATTAACAGAGCAGCACCGCTATGACCTGATCGAAACCGATCAGTGGCATCGACTGAATCACTGGATTCAACAGCTCCCACCGGACATCGTTGCCACCCGGCCTTTATTGCTGCTGGCAAAAGGGCTTTATTATGATTTCTGCGGGAACCTCCAAAAAATAAATGAGATCCTGCCCAGTATAGAATCGCTTCTTTCAAGCCTCCCGACCGATTCCGAGGCGTATGCCCAGGCCCAAGGTGAATACTTTACCCTGGTGGCTGAACTACAGTTTTTCTCTGGTCAGCCGGAACTTGCCATTGTCAGTTCCCAAAAGGCATTGGAACTGCTTTCTTCCAAGGCCCGTGCCTGGAAACATTATGCCGTGATTTGGAATTCATTGTCCCTGCAAATGACCGGCGACTCTGCCGGCGCGATTCAGATTGTCCATGATATCTTAAATCAGCCGTCAACGTTTCAAAGATTTTGTGCATGGGTGCCGTATCTTTGTGTGTGCCTTGTTCACAAAATGGATGGGGATCTTCGTGCCGCCGAGCAAAATGCGTTTAAAGCCTTTCTGCTGAGCGAAAACCAGCGCCACAAACAGTCCATGGTTAATGCCCTCCATCTTTTAGGGGGTATCCATTATCGTCAGGATAATTTTAACAAGGCAACAGCGTATCTGGATATCGTTTTGGAATACCGTTATGTTGTAAGAGTCGTTTTTTTCTGCATCAGCGCTTACACAAGGGCGCTGATCTATCTGGAACAGGGGCAGGCAGAAGAAGCAGATCGTCTGGTAGACTCGGTCATCACCCAGGGGATAGAATCGGACAATCCCGTAACCATTGATCTGGGTCATTGTTTTCAAATTGAGCTGGCCCTTCGTCAAGGACGAACAACTGAAATTAAACGACTCATGTCCGGTGTTAATTTTAACCTGTTTCCTCCGTTTTATTTTGATTATTATCCACAACTCACATTGATAAAGGCGCTCATTGCTCTGGACACGCCTGAAAATGATCAGGAAGCCGAGAAACAATTGAACGAGTGGAAAAAATTTGGCGAGTCAACCCACAATGTAAGCTTTCTGGTTCAGGTTCTGGCGCTGCAGGCAGTGTTTTTGTGCAAGCAGGGGAAAAAAGCGGCTGCACTAAAACAGCTGAACCAGGCACTGACGCTGGGAGAACCCGGCGGATTCATCCGCACCTTTGTGGATCTGGGCCCTCCAATGGCAGACCTGCTCAAACGCCTGCAAGCGGAAAAAACTTGTCTTGACTATATTAATAAACTTCTGGCGGTTTTCAGGGATGAAAAACAGGTGCCAGGGGAAGATGGGGCCGATGTCATGGCGCCTGCTGCTGTGACGCTTTTTCCCTCCCCCCCCAATAATCTCCTGCTGGATCCTTTGGTGGACCCCCTGAGCAATCGAGAGCTGGCGGTTATAGAGCTTCTGACCCAGCGGCTGTCCAACAAAGAAATTGCAGACAAGCTATTTGTTTCAGCTCAGACCGTAAAATCACACTTGAAAAACATTTACCAGAAAATGAATGTCCACAACCGCAGACAAGCGGTTGTAAAAGCCTTCAGCCTGGGCATCATCCGCCACTGATAATCCTGCCCCCATCCATTGAAACGCCAATTTGGTTTCACCCCCCACAGGAGACGTCATTTCCCACATTCGCTGCAAAATTCCTCCTTTTTTACCCCTTTTGGGGGGATGTGCAATCTATTGGGCAAGGATATATTCAGGTAGAATTGACGGATAAAGTCAATACACCTTCTTGGTAAAAAAGAATTGGAGTCTTATTATGCCAGATCAGAATGGTCAACAGCACTTTAAATTCAGGAGACCTGCCACCTATGAGATCCAGGTTGAGGGGGAGGCTGGCACTTATTTGAGCGACCTTTTCGGACAGATGCAGATCACGATCCTCAAAAATAAAGGGCAACCGCCCATAACAACCCTGGTCGGCAGGATACGGGATCAAGCAGAACTATCCGGATTATTGAATACGCTCTATGACATGCACCTGTCCATCACGTCGGTAAATTTAATTGAGGAATAAGAATCGGGTTGGGTGAGAAGGGTCGGAAGTGACCCTGCCGGAATCCAATTGGAGAAAATATTTACAATCCGTTCTAACACTTTTAGACCGATGTGCTTTCAGCCTTGATCGGATAAAATCAGCTGCAATGATGGTATTGGACGGAACCTATTTTCTGGCTGTGACAAAGAAACGTTACAGCATCAGATTCTTAAGATCACCCAAAGGTCAGAATTAACATAATGATGGGAGAAAATAAGATTTCAAGAGTGAAAAGTAAACCAATTTCAGTCTCAACGAATGGAAATTATTGATATGATAGAGAACTCAAAAATGCAGGTCAGTCATTTGTTTCGTGGTCAGCCTGTACAGCGAATGCATGTGATGGTGAAACCCACGGGTGCGCTTTGCAACCTGGATTGCGACTATTGTTATTATATCTCCAAGCAGGAACTGCTGGGAAAACCTGAAAATTGGAAAATGACCGATGACATACTTGAATCGTTCATCCGCCAGTATTTTGAATCCCACAATTATAAGGAAGTGGTTTTTTCCTGGCAGGGAGGAGAGCCGACCCTGCTCGGGCTGGATTTTTTCAAAAAAGTTGTGGCATTGGAGAAGACATACTGCCCGGCCCATGTCCGCTGTGAGAACGATCTCCAAACCAACGGAATGCTCCTGGATGATGCCTGGTGCGAGTTTCTCCATGAGCACAACTTCCTGGTCGGGCTTTCCATTGACGGGCCCAAACATCTGCATGACAGCTACCGCAAGGATAAATCAGGCCAGGGAAGCTTTGACCGTGTCATGCGTTCAGTAAAACTGCTGAAAAAGCACAGGGTCAATTTTGCAACCTTGAGCTGCGTCAATCGGGTCACTGCAAAATCTCCGGTCGACGTGTACCGGTTTCTGCGGGACAAAGTGGGTTCAAAGAGAATGCAGTTTATCCCCATTGTCGAGCCGGTCGGTTTCCAGCAGACAGCCCCGTTAAGATGGGGCTTGGATTCCATGCCCATGCTTGGCTCGCCCCGGGCAAAACCGGGTTCCGAGGGCTCAGCCGTGGAAGCGTGGTGTGTTGATCCGGATGGCTGGGGTGATTTTCTCTGTCGCATCTTTGACGAATGGCTCAAGAAGGATCTTGGCAGCATCTATGTGAACTATTTTGAGGCGGCCGTGGAGACCTGGATGGGCCATACCTCGCCGCTCTGCTCCCAGAGCCCCATGTGCGGCAAAGGGCTTGCCCTTGAGCGCGACGGCTCGGTTTATGCCTGTGACCACTTCGTATACCCGGAGTACCGGGTCGGCAACATTCAGGATAGACCGCTTTCCCAGATGGCGTTTTCCGAACAGCAGGAGCGGTTCGGAAAAATGAAAGAGGGGTTGCTGCCGAAATACTGCCGCACCTGTGAATACGAGTTTGCCTGTTTCGGGGGGTGCCCAAAGGACCGTTTCATTAAAACCCCTGTGGGCGAGCCCGGCTTGAACTATTTGTGCAGCGGCTGGAAACGATTTTTTTCTCACATCGACCAGCCCGTGCAACGGATTGTGCGCGGTCTGGGGGAAACAGTGGCCAAGGATGTCCATACCCTGGCCGCGGACCATTGGCAGCCGGAGAAACAGCGATGAAGTGGCAACAACATACAAGCGATGACGGCTTCTATTGCCTTGCGATCAGTGCCGACTGGTCGGAACTGGCTGATGATTATAAAGATATTCTGGCGGGCTATCGAAGGGCGCAACTTCCTGGTTTCCGGCCGGGGAAGGTGCTGCAGCGTGTGATTGAAAAACGGTTTCAAAAAGAGATCAGCGAGCAGCTGACCCGGCAGGTTGCCCAGCGGTTTGGCCGAGAGGCTGTAAAGGAGTCAGGGGTCGAGGTCCTGGGTCAGGCCGAAGTCGAAAAGATCCAGTTCAATAAAGGCAGGGACTTTAGCGCCATGGTTCGTTTTTACCCAATGCCCGAGTTTGACCTGCCTGATTTGAATACATTATTCAACGGTGAGTCTGATAAGAATCCCCGTGATCAAATTTCTCTCAGACTTCTGGAACTGGTAAGTTTTGATATACCGGGCGGATTCGTGAAGGATGAGCTTGCCGTCGATGGTGAAGAAGGTGTTGACCTCGAAAGCACGACCTGGCAGGCGGCATGCGATCGGATTCGGCTGATGCTGATCCTCAAGCAGATCGCGAAGCAGGAAGGCATCGAAGTGGACCAAAGGGATGTGGACAACCGTATTGCCGAAAAGGCCGAGGAATTCGGTACCACAATCGAAGAATTGAAGGCGGAGCTGGCACGGGGTGATGGGCTGCAGCGCCTGAAGGAGATGCTTCTTGCCGAAAGCGCACTGGGGTATTTAATGGAAATAAACACTTTAGAAAGGAGAAAACCATGAAGAAAAAATCAAATTTTGCAAGAAAGGCGTGCAAGTGGGCCGCTGTAGGCTGCGTACTTGCGGGGGTAACCCTTGCCGTTGCGGCAACACCACAGGATGCGACGGCCGCTTCTAAAAAGGCCGATAAGCCCAACATTGTGCTGATTAACATGGACAACTTCGGCTACGGCGAACTGGGGTGCTACGGCGGGGGTATTGTCCGGGGTGGCGCCACGCCGCGCATCGACAAGCTGGCCACTGAAGGGATGCGGCTGTTGAATTTCAATGTCGAGGCGCAGTGCACGCCCAGCCGTGCAGCGCTAATGACAGGCCGTTATGCCAAACGCACGGGGAACGGTTCGGTACCGCTCCAAACCGTGAATTATGGCTTGACCCAGTGGGAATACACCATGGCTGAGATGCTGGGCGATGTGGGTTATGCCACTGCCCATTTCGGCAAGTGGAACCTCGGCCAGGCGGAGGGTCGCTATCCCACCAATCAGGGTTTCGATGAGTGGTATGGCATCCCCAATTCGACCGACGAGAGCGAGTGGCCGACGAATGAAATGTTCCAGAAGTTTGCGAAAATAGCGAAAGAGACCGGCAAAACTCCGATGATCAAGGAAACGCATGTTTTATCGGGCATAAAAGGCTCACCGACAGAAGTGGTGAAGGTCTTCGACTCGTCGGTAAGGCCAGAGATCGACCGTGAAGTCACCGACCTTGCCAAAGATTACATGGCACGCCAGGCCAAAGCCGGCAAACCGTTCTTCCTGTATCTGCCCTACACTCAGACGCATGCGCCGGTTACACCGAGTGCTGAGTTTAAAGGCAAGAGTGGCAATGGCCACTGGGGCGACATTTTAATGCAGATCGATGCCTATACCGGTGAATTGCTGGATAAGATGGATGAGTTGGGTATTGCCGACAATACGATCTTTATTTTTACCGCGGATAACGGCGGCGAAATGACCCCTACTTTCCAGGGATGGAACGGCCCATGGAGTGGTTCCTATTTCACGGGTATGGAAGGGTCGTTACGGGTGCCATTTATTGTGCGCTGGCCTGGCAAAGTTCCGGCAGGCAAGGTCTCTAACGAGATCGTTCACGAGTTTGATCTGTTCTCTACATTTGCAAACATTGCCGGTGGTAAGGTGCCGACAGATCGTATCATCGACAGTAAAGACATGACGGATTTCTTCCTGGGGAAACAAGAGGAGTCCGGTCGAGACGGCTTTGTGATCTATGTCGGTGAAGATATTCACGGCGTGAAGTGGCAAAACTATAAGATGATGTTTAAGGCGCTTGAAGGAGGGCTGGGTAGTGGGATACTGAACGAGTTCCCGTTTGTTCGCTTTTACAACCTCTATGATGACCCTAAAGAAGAATATCCATTGAACTTGACCAGAGAGATGATAGCTAACTTATGGATACGTTGGGGGTGTGGACCGATTCTGGTAGAGCATCAGGAGTCGTTGGCCAAAGAACCCTTAATCAAGCCGGGCACGCCTGATCCGTATGTGCCTGCAAAGAAATAACGCCTGAAGAATACGTTTCTTGCCGAAAGCACGCTGGTAAATCTTGGCAAGGAGCATAAACATTTTAAAAGGAGGCAATCATTTAGAACAAATCTAATTTTGCAAGAAAGGCGTGCAAGTGGGCTGCTGTGGGTTGCGTACTTGCGGGGGTAACCCTTGCCGTTGCTGCAACGTCACAGGACGCGGCGGCAGTTCTCATTATACGCCCGGCTTTTACGGGGATTTTGCCGTGGCAGTGGCGCCGGACGCTTTGCCTTCGGGGGGTTTTTACCGGTGGCCTACACCGACCTTTCTGCGGAGGGCTCTTTGGGGAAAGAAAAGGACTCTATTGAAGATGATGGGACATTATTCAGCGATCCCGGCATTGTGCCGGCATCATTTTTCTGGAGTTTCGGCAATTTTCACCTTAATGCGAGTGAGACTATCATCATTCCCATTGGTTCGTATGACAAGAATGAAGATGTTAACGGCGGGTTAAATTACTGGAGCTTTGAAACAGTAATGGCCTGAACTTACCTGCACCCGGACATGGGATTTGAGATTTCGGCTTCTCTGGGCTACTTGTACAATACCGAAAACAAAGAATTTGGTCATTATGAAATGTCCATGATTTCTTCTGATGATGTCATGAATTATCAGGTGACGGTTACAGAAGGTCATAAATCTTCAACCAAAAAGCTTAAATATTCATTTCGAAAAAACTTTCTTCAATTTCATCAAAAATTCAGTTGATCAAAGTCTGCAAAATCCTTGCGATTCACCCATATTGAATAAAACATTCAAAGCAACAAAAAATCAACCATTAACAATCCGGTTGATTATCTTTGCTTTGCCGGAAGGGTTATTTGCCCAGATATATTGTACTTTGTTTGAGCCCCACCCCCCCCCCCCCAAAAAAAAACAGTGTGAAAATGATCCCCCACAATGGGGGATGTGACCTTTTTTTTTGGGCAGGGTTCTTTTTTCTGAACCTTTTCTTGACAAGAAGACAGTTCCTGTCCTACAGCTTAAACGCATATGGTTAAACATACAGGATCCTTTTGGATCCATTTCCATTTAATATTTGACAAAGGAGAGACAGGCCAGGCAGACGTGCCGTCTTGAAAATTAGCCTCCCATGTTTAAAAACGAAAATCACACATTAAAGCAGGTTTTGTCTGCCGGCGGCTGGCAGATCCCGTCGGGTCGGATTTTTTCAGCCATCCTGATAATTTTCTGTGTGCTTTTTTTGTTTATTTCCCCTGCCCAGGCTCAGAACGCAGAACAGACAACCAAAGAGCTGCAGGCACAGACTTTGGCCCCAGTGCATCTTACCGATGCAGAGAAAGGATGGCTGTCAGCGCATTCTGATGAAAAATTTGTTTTTGCTGCGGATCAACCTCCCGCCCTGATCATCGATAAAAATGGCGCAATTTCCGGCATTTTAAAGGATATCCTGGATATTCTCAATTCAAGGCTGGGGACAAATTTCGGCATTATTGTCGACGATTATACCAAACTCAAAAAAATGCTTCAGACCCGAAAAGTGGCGGGGACGCTTGGCCTTGCCCAGGGCATGGGAAAATATTACAATGTTTTGGAGACGCAACCGGTGTATACGATTTATCCGGTTATTTTTGCCCATGGTGAAACACACAGCAAAATAAACAGCCTGAAAGATCTGGAAGGAAAAATCGTTTCTGTATCGAAAAGCTCTGGGTGGGCGCTGGAACTGCTGGAACCGTTCAAAGATCGTGTAGGCATTGTCAAGGCCGACACGCCGCTGGCAGCCATGGGATTGTTGTATGGGGGAAAGGTGGATTACATGATCGGCCATTCCCAGCATGCCTATTATATTTCAACGAACCAGCTTGTCGGAATACAACCGGTTCATATTTTCATGGACCAGCCGATTCGTGCGGTGATGGGTGTCCGGGATGACTGGCCCATATTGGCCGGGATTATAGACAAGGGGCTGGCATCCATTTCGAAAAAAGAGCTGACCGCTATCTATAATCAATGGGCTCCGCTTCCAAAACAACAAAAAACAATAGCGTTAACTCAGGAAGAGCAGTCCTGGCTCGCAAAAAAACACAGGGTAAGCGTTTCTTCCGGCAACTTTCCTCCTTTTGTTATCAATCAAGGAAAAGCGGTTTCCGGGATTGTAATCGATTATCTGAATCTGGTTGCACAAAGAACCGGGATTCTCTTTGATTATATCGATCCATTGATACCCTTTTCGCAACGACTTGAGGGGATAAAGTCACTCAAAGGACCGGTGGATATGATTCCCTGCATGATGAAGACCCCGGAGCGGGCGACGTATATGTCGTTCTCCAAAGCGTATTTCGATACCCCCAGGATGATTTTTACCCAAAAAAAGATGGGTGTGGTCAGTGGGTTAGTTGACTTTGCCGGGAAAAAAATAGCGGTGGTCCGAAAAACCGTGGTGCAGCAGGAAATTGAACGCAAATATTCGGGGATTCATGTGTTAACCTATGATACGGACCTGGATGCCATGGTGGCTGTTTCGACTGGAAAAGCAGACGGGTATGTGGGCAATCTGATGCTGGCATCCTACCTGATCCTTCAGCACGGCCTGGTCAACCTGGCCATAGCCGCCCCTACGGATCTTGAGGATCACATTTTTTCCTTTGGCAGCCGCAGAGACTGGCCACAGCTAAGCCGCATCATCGACAAGGGCATGGACAGCATAACACCGGCGGAAAAACTGGCCATACGCGGTAAATATCTTTCCGTGCGGTATGACCACGGCATCCGGTTTGGGGATGTGGTCAGGTGGCTTCTAATGGTTGCAGGCGCTGGAATGACCCTTGTGCTGGTGTTTTTCCTGTGGAACCGGACACTTAAAAAGCAGGTGCGTGAACGAACCGCCAAACTGCTTTACCATGCGACACTCCTGGAAAATGTTTCCGATGCCGTGGTATCACACGATCTGGATTTCAAAATTATCAGCTGGAATGAGGCTGCCCATGAAATTTACGGCTGGAAAGCCGAAGAGGTCATCGGCAGGACATTGAACCACGTGCTGCAGATGGAAGGCCCGGACACCCAGAAAGAAGAGATGTTGGCCGCTGTTCGGGGTATCGGCAAATGGCAGGGCGAAATCAGGCAGATCCGGAAAAATGGGGCCACAATCGATATTCATACAACAATTTCCAGGGTCATGGACCACCAGGGCAATATCATTGGTTTTGTGAGTGTCGATCGAGATATTACCCAGCAAAAAAAGGCTCAAAAATTGCTCATCGACAGTGAGATGCGGTTTCGGGCCACCTTTGAACAGGCCGCAGTCGGCATTGCCCATGTGGGGATTAATGGCGATTTTTTGCGGGTGAATGAAAAGTTTTGCAACATCATCGGATACCCACGGCAGGAAACACTGGCGCTGTCGTTTCAGAAAATTACCCACCCGGATGATCTTGGAACAGATCTGGATCACGTGGCCCAGCTGTTAAACGGAGAGGCGGAAGTTTATTCCATGGAAAAACGATATGTCTGCAAACAGGGGAATGTCGTCTGGGTCCACCTGACTGTTTCCCTGCTGTTTGACAGCACTGGCACTCCTTTGTTTTTTGTTTCGGTCATTAAAGATATTTCTGAAAGGAAGTGGCTACAGGAAGAACGAGATCGGATTCTCAACCTGTCTGCTGACCTGATCTGCATTGTCACCATGGAAGGGCGGTTTACCTATCTGAACCCTGCCTGGGAAAAAACCCTTGGGTACCCCCGGAAAGAATTGATGCGCAGGCCCATCCTGGACTTTATCCATCCGGAGGATCACATGAAAACTGATGCGCAGCTAACGAGACTTGCAGCCGGTGAAATTACGGAAGAATTTGAAAATCGCTACCTTCATAAAGAGGGCTCTGTTGTTCATATATTGTGGGTGGCAACCCCCCTGGTTGAAAAAAAACAGGTCTATTGCATCGGCCGGAACATCACCGCACGCAAGATAGCTGACGAGAAAATAAACCAGTACCAGGAAAGGCTCAAAGCCCTGGCGTCCCAATTGACCATTGCTGAGGAAAAGGAAAGAAGACGCATTGCGGCCGAACTGCATGATCATATTGGGCAGACCCTGGCTTTTTCACGCATCCAGGTTGCAAAGGCAAAAAAGCTTGCCCCTGAAGGCCAGGTGACAACCCTGCTGGAAGAATTGTCCCAATCGCTGCTGGGTACCATACGGGACACAAAAGATCTGGTGTTTGACTTAAGTTCTCCGCTGCTCAATGAAATTGGACTTGCGGCAGCCATTGCCCAATGGCTCGAAGAACAGGTCCATAAGAAGCAGGGACTGAAAACTGTTTTTATGGATGACAAAAAATCCTTTTGGGTGAATGATGATTTGAGAGCGATCCTGTTCCGCAACGTCCGTGAATTGCTCACCAACGTAATCAAGCATGCCCGGGCAACAACGGTAATTGTTTCCATGGAAGGCCATGGAAACAAACTGAAAATTTCAGTAACCGACGATGGGGTGGGGTTTGATTCTGATCAAGAAAGTGTTCCCCTCCACTCACCTTTAAAATTCGGATTGTTCAGCGTCAGGGAGCGGATTGAGGATTTTGGTGGATCTGTGGACATTGTTTCTGCCCAGGGCAAGGGGACAACCATCCAAATGACCATACCAGCGCCATAATGGCGAAGCGGTCTAAAATAAGGAGGGGGTCTATTCTTTTATTGACGGGGGACAAGTCCCAGTTCCCTGGCTTTGGAAACGGCATTTCTCCTGTTGTCCACCGCAAGTTTTTCATATATTTTTTTCAAATGGGTTTTAACGGTTTCCGGTGAAATATAAAGTTTTTCTGCAATTTCCCTGTTGTAGAGGTGTTTTGCCAGCAGGGCCAGGATTTCCAGTTCCCGCTTGGTCAATGGGTCTGTCAGGGTTTGCATGGCCGAGGATAGGGCATTTGGCAGCGGTGCCGGATTCGCCAGGCTGACCGGTGGGACACCGGAGGCACTTTTCTCCAAGGCCGCCAAAAGGGGTTCAATGAAGTCCAGGGCCACCTCTTTTGTTTGTAGCTGCCTGAGCATCTCTTCCATGGGCGGACCAGGTTCAATAAATGGCCGGATCCATTTGCCGGGAGCGGCAAGGGTCACGGCCGCTTCCAGGGTTGTGAGGGCTTGCTCAACCCGGTCCTGACCCTTTTGTGCCAGGGATTGGAGAACCATGATCTCGACCTGCTGGCAGGTGTTTTGCCATTCAATGGCTTTCTGGTGAAGCGCCCCGAGCTTTTCTGCGGCTTCCGCAAGGCTCGCGTCAGATCCAACGGCAATGAGCACCCGGCATTCCGTGATAAGGGGGATTTCCAAAAAGAAGATCATCATTTGATGGCCTTCTATCTGGCCCGTCATCTTCTGCCAGCGGGAGGCTGAATCCAGATCCCCCCGGAGCAGGGAGATCCGTGCCTGGCAGGAACCGACAATTTCAAGAGTCCCCGGATCTTTGGTCCAGTGTGCATAGGCCTTTGCCAGGGTCATGGTTTCGGCTGCCGTTTCCGGGGCGCCCATGAACTGCTGGGTCATGGCCAGGCCGGCCATGGCGTCAATGGCGGCTCTGTGATTCTTAATATATCGATGTTGAACCGCCTGGCTGAAATGATGGTGGGCAGTTTTTAGCTCAAAGGTCTGGAAACCGGCATTCCCCAGCACATATTCCGCCCATGCCCCGGCAAAGGCGAGGTGGTGTGACCGGGTCACCGCGATCATTCTCAACCCTTCCCCAAATGTCTGGTCCCATTGGCCATCCAGCATATGAATAAAGCACAGGCCAAACCGTAGTCGTGACAACAGCATTCCTTGCTGCAAGTTTTTGCGGCCGATTCTTTGATTCAGGGTCTCCAGGGCCGCTTCTTTTTGGCCGTTAAGATGAAGCGCCAGGCATTCCCAGTACTCCGCCTCGGACCTCAATGCGATAAAGGCGGTTTTGGGAAGCAGTTTCACAGCCGTGTTAAAAAATTGGGCGCTTTGCGCTGGCTTGCATTGAAAATAGCAGACAAGCCCCTGGAAGAAGTTGATCTCACACAGCAGTTCAGGCCCTGCTGATGCCGGGTCAACAAGTGATTTGACACGCTGGAGGATCGGGGGGAGTTCCCCCACCTGTGCCCGGGTGAGCCATATCCATGCCTGACCCAGCAAAAGCCCGGGGCGTTCCTGCAACATGTCATGGGGCAATCTATCCAGCCACTTTTCAAGGGTATGCCATTGATCCTTGTCCAGAACCGCATGCCGGTTTTGTTCAATTATCCCGGCGGCAGCAGCGGCATCCCCGGCGGCAAGGGCGTGGGTGATGGCTTCATCGGGCAACCCCTCATGGGCAAACCAGTCAGCGGCCTGGGCGTGGAGCGCTGCGATTTGCGCGGGCGTCTTCCGTTGTCTTAAATGATGCTGCAGCAATTGCTGAAACAATTGGTGGTAGCGAAACCAATGGTTTTGCGTATCCAGGTTGAAAATGAACATATTGTCCTGCTTCAATCGCTGGATAAAGGTTTGGGAATCCAACTCATCCCTGCGCGTTTCAACAGCCCCCATGCCGAGCAACGCATCGCACAACGGGGCACAGAACCGATCCAGAATAGCGGTTTTCAAGAGACAGTCCTGAATTTGTTTGGGCTGGGAAGAAAAAACCTCATGAAAAAGGTATTCCATCACGTATTCCGGGCTTCCGTTCAATTCAGAAAGAATGGTGTTAAAATCATGCCGGTGGCGGATGGAAAGATTTGCCAGCCGCAACGCCGTGATCCATCCTTCGGTTCTGAGTGTCAATTGAGCAATCATCTCTTTTTCCAATGGAAGCTCGGTGTTTTTTTCCAAAAAGCGTTGGGTTTCCGTTTCTGTAAACCGCAGATCCTGAAGGCGGAGCTCTTCTAATTGTCCCTGGGCACGAAATTTTGCCAGGGGCAGGAACGGGTCTGACCGGCTAATGAGGATCAGGTGCAGCGGTTTTGGCGGGTGGCGCAACACTTCCACCATCAGATCATGAATCTTTTTTCCCCGGATGAGATGGAAATTATCCAGTACCAGGATAAAATCCTGGTCAATTAAATTCAGTTCATTGATCAATCGCCCCGCCAGAACCTGGAGGGGCGGCAAGGTTGTCGTGTTGAGAAATTTGAAAAATTCGGACATGGCCTGGGGAAAAAGCATCCTCACGGCATAAATGATATAGGTTAGAAATCGATGCAGATCATTGTCATCCGCATCCAGGGATATCCAGGCATTGGGCCAGGGATGATCTTTGAGCCAGTAGCAGACCAGCTCACTCTTGCCGTAGCCGGCCGGTGCAATGACAGTTTGCAGGGGAAGCTGCCGGCTTTTTTCAAGCAGTTGGGTCAGCCGCTGACGATGCACATGATCCCCGGACACAAGGGGGGGGTGCAGCTTTGTTTCGATGATTTCAATATGGTTTTTTCGGGAAGTCTGCTTCCCGGATAAGTTTTGCCTGAATTGGGAGACCACAAGACCCGTGATCGAAGGGCTCAGATAGGCTTGCCCGTTCATTACCGCACGGATTCCCTTGACCAGTTCTTCGGGCACACTCTCTTTGACGATATAGCCACTGGCACCTGCCTGAAGCATGCTTTCCACAAATTTTTTTTCAGAATGAATGGACAGGGCAATCACTTTTGTATTGGGAAAGTCTGACAGAATCTGTCGTGTCGCTTCAATACCATTGATTCCGGGCATGGTGATATCCATGACAACGACACTGGGCGAAAGGGTCTGGAGCAATTCTATGGCTGCCTGTCCATCCCCGGCTTCGCCGATCACTTCCATATCTGTTTCATCCTCTATTAAAGACCGGAGCCCTTTAAGAAAAATCGGATGGTCATCTACTAAAAGGATGGATGGTTTCATACTAATTCTATTTATTAGTATTAACTTGAGAATACAAGGAAAAGTTCTTTGATGCAAATATTTGGGGAAAAATAGAATCAAATAAATTAAAGTTAAGACCGGTTAGAAGCGACCGCATCCACCCCGGTTTTTTAAAATTGGATCTGGACAAGGTGCTTGAAATGGTATTTAAATAGGGGGGGGGGAGGATTAAGTTTCCTATGGACAAACTCGGGGGATCTTTTATAGAATCTTCCAGGAAAAATAAATCACCTAACACTGGAGGCGAGATATGAAATCAATTCAGGCTGATTTTCAGCGAGACCCACAGGAAATAAAGGTCAAGGCCGGGGCAGAACAAGAGGACTGGATACAGGTATGCCGCAGGTTCAATGATGATGTGGAAAGGGTCTGTGATATAAATGACCTTGGGGAGTATACCGGTCTTTATCAATGTTTTGATGAGTTGAACAAAGGGGTTTTCTATCTTGTGGAAGAAAACAAGGCCCTGTTTCGGATGAAACGAAGGCATTTTCTGGATAACATCGGCATTAAAAAATAAAACGCCTGAATAAAATGCAGTTGGATTATTCCGGAAGAGGCCGGTCCAATAATTTTTTGACCATTCTGGCAAGCATCTGTTGGGAGTAAGGTTTTTGCAGAAAATTAACCCCTTCTTCAAGCATTCCATCGTGGACAATATGATTGTCCGTATACCCGGAGACATAGATCACCTTTATATCCGGCATTACCACAATCGCTTTTTTAATAAAATCTTTTCCATTGAGTTCCGGCATGATCAGATCTGTAATCACAAGATCAAATGACGAATTCCCTTTTTTTAAAATCCCTGCCTGGATTAGTTCCAGGGCCTCCTTGCCGTTAAAGGCCTTGTGGATTTCATACCCCAGAGACATGAGGGCATTGGCGGCAAACGCACAGACCTCTGTGTCATCTTCAACCAGTAAAATCCTTTCATTTCCCGACAGATTTTCAACCCTGGGGGCTGTTTTCTTTGTCGGTGCAGTCTTCTGGGATGCAGCCGGCCAATAAATTTTAAACGAGGTCCCCTGGTTTGGTTCTGAATAGACCTGGATATTGCCCTGGTTTTGTTTGACAATGCCGTAAATCATGGCAAGTCCGAGACCGGTTCCCTTGTCCTTGGCTTTTGTGGTAAAAAAAGGCTCAAAGATCCGCTTCTGGAGTTCCCTGTCCATTCCCATGCCATTGTCGGATACGGAAAAGAAAATATACTGGCCCGGGTTGTCCAGGTTCATTCGTTTAGCTGCGTTTAAGGGAAAAACGGTCTGTCCGGTTTCAATGGTGATCCGTTTTTTAACCTCTTTTTTGCTGCTGCTTGTCAAGGCATCCCTGGCATTGACCATGAGGTTGGTAAATATTTGTTCAATCTGGGTCCGGTCTGCGGAAATGGTGCCGATATTTTTGTCCAGAATGGTTTGGACATGAATATCTTCGCCAATCAACCGGCGGAGCATATTGTCCATGGAAGAGACCGTGGCATTAATATCCAAAATTTTGGGGGTGTATATCTGTTTTCTACTGAATGCCAATAGTTGCCGGGTCAGGTCTGCGGCCCGTTTTCCTGCATGGGAAATGGCAAAGACCTTTTTAAACAGGGGATGATCTTCTTTTGTTTTGCCCAGGATCAGGCCGGCATATCCGTTGATAATGGTTAAAAGGTTGTTGAAATCATGGGCAATTCCTCCGGCAAGGGCGCCGATGGACTCCATTTTCTGGGATTGAACCAATTGTTCCTGGACGTATCGTTTTTCTTTTTCTACCTGTTTCCGGTCTGTGATATCCCGGGAAATCCCCAGGATCTGTCTTTCAGATCCATCATTACTGGAAAAACACGAGACCTTTGCTTCTATCCAGGTGGTGCTGCCATCCTTATTGGCCTGCAAAAGTTCTATCACCATTGATGGAGGGGGAGACTCGTTAGAACAGGAGATTTCATTGATCCCCTTTGATATCAGGTCTGAAAATACAGTTGCATGGTCCGGTGTCAACAGGGAGGTGAAAGGGGTTCCTTCCAGCTCTTCTGGAGAAAAACCGCATATGGGCTTAATGGAGGGGCTGATGTAACGGATGTTCAAATTAAGATCCAGCATCCAGATCACGTCGGAGATGTTCTCTGCCAGCAACCGATACCGACGCTCACTGATTTCAAGTTCCCGGATTTTTTTTTGAAGCTGGGGGTAATAGCTTTTTTGGACGGACCGTTCCCCTAAGCCCATGAGCTTCGCAATGGCGGTATCCATCGGTCTTTTATCAGAGGGCTTCTTCATAAATGGTTTCAATATCGCGTTTATTGGTTTTTCTGGGGTTGGTCAGAAGGCAGGCATCATTGAGTGCCTTTTCAGACAGGTCGGAGATATCCTGCTGTTTAACATGGACCTGGCCAAGACTTTTGGAGATGCCCAACTGATATCTCAGGGACCTGATTTCTTTAAACAAGGCCGCCTTAAGTTCTCGCTGGTTGTATCCCCTTGTATCCAGCCCCAGATTTTGGGCGATGACCTTAAACCTTTCGGGAACGGCAGAATAATTAAACGCCATCACATGTTCCAATACAAGAGAGTTACATTCCCCATGGGGCAGGTCTAAAAAACCCCCCAGGC
This sequence comes from Desulfoconvexum algidum, assembly GCF_055382125.1. Lineage (NCBI taxonomy): Bacteria > Pseudomonadati > Thermodesulfobacteriota > Desulfobacteria > Desulfobacterales > Desulfobacteraceae > Desulfoconvexum > Desulfoconvexum algidum. The sequence goes on from NZ_AP042394.1 coordinate 6,824,402, forward strand.
TGTGGGCCATGGCATGCACGGCCCCCAGAACGGCATTGGAAAAGGCAAGGCCTGCTTGCATGCTGGCCAGCATGATATTTTCCCGTAAAATCATATCATGGGGATCGTTCAAAATTTGAGGCAGATTCGTTTTTAACAGGCGGATGGCCTCAAGGGCATGGACGTCGGTGATTTTGGAACTGGCAGTTGAGACAAAGGCTTCCACTGCATGGGCCATGGCATCCATTCCGGTACAGGCGGTAAGATAGGGGTCCATGGTGGTGGTGGTTTCAGGATCGATTAATGCAATGTCCGGTATCACAATTTTACTGATAATGGCTATCTTTACCTTTTTTGTTGTGTTGTTGATAATGCAGAACTGGGAAACATCCGCCGAGGTACCGGCAGTGGTGGGGATAAAAATCATGGGCGGAAGAGGGTCCATGATTCGGTCCACGCCCTCATAATCGAGAATATGCCCCCCATTGGAAACCACAATGCCGATCCCCTTGGCACAGTCCATGGGGGATCCGCCTCCCACGGCAATAATTCCATCACAGCCGGCCGATAGATATGCTGCCGCCCCCATCATGGCTTCCTCTTCCCGGGGGTTGGAACTGACTTGAGAAAAGGTGATATACGCGATGTCATGGTCAATGAGCGTCTGGGCCACCTGGTCGGTCCATCCGGCTGCCATTACCCCAGGGTCTGTGACAATCATGGGCTTTGCAATATAAAATTTTTTGCAATATTCTCCTGCCAGGTAACGGGAGCCGTTCCCAAAGATAATTTCAGGGGCAACAAATTTTCTTAAATTCTCTATGACGACGGGCACAGCTCTTTCCTCTTATAGGTTTTAAACGAACACGATTATACAAGCATCGCATTTTTTATAATAACAGCCCTTTTTTGTTTATACAAGGGCCGGAACGGCGGGGATGAATGAAATCGACGATTGAAGTCTTTAACGCCATATGATAAATTAATGGGGTCAACGGATATCTCCCCTATATCGGAAGCCATTTTTCCAATAGATTTCAACAGTTTGACATCAATTATCTGCCGATCTCAGGAAGAATCTTATGGGTCGTAATTAGGGTATCGGATTCATCTTCCATATTTAAAAGGAGTCTGTTTGATTAATCCGGCATATCGGGGCAAAAATGAAAAAGGGATAGGGAGGAAAGATGAAAAAATTAGGTTTGTTGGCTGGTACTGCTGTGATGGTGGCAGTGTTTGCAATCAGGTCTATGGCAGTGATACAAACCTGGACCCCTATGGCCATGTGGACGCCAAACGCCAGCCCATGATCCGATTGAACTTTGGCGGTTTTCAGATTGCCGCCATACAGCCGAATACAGACACCTGGGACGGAGGCGTGGCAGACAGCACCGAAGTCATTATTCCAAAACTTGAGGCCAGTTATCGCCTGGTGCTGGACAATGCCTTTCTGGATTTTCAGGGAGGGTATCAGACCTATGAGATAACCGATACCGCCACAAAAATTTCCAAAAATGTGGATAGTTATATTCTTGCGGTGGGGGGACAGATTAAATTTGATTCTTTTTATTTGGGTGCGGATTTCTGGTTTGGCCAAAACACAGGGCCCTACAATTATAATTGTGCAGCGGATGATGACCCCACCTTTGACGGTAGCACCTTTGTCGAAAACGACTCCCTGGGATATGCCCTTGTGGGGGGGATGAAGCTCAATGAAACCTTCTCGTTTGAGCTGGGATATGGGTATACCGAGGCGGAGCTTGACCAGGCCGGAGGCAATAAAGATGCTGCGGATTCCTATTATGTCCAGTCAACTGTCACCCTTGCTCCCGGGGTCTTTTTTGTCCCTGAAATCGGCGTGATTGACAACAAGAAAGATGAGGACGGAATCGAAGAATCCGAAATCCTTTATTACGGAATCAAATGGCAGATCAATTTTTAAACTGATTGTATGCGCAATGGGCCTGGAGAATCAAAGATGAAATTCTTCAACCCATCCGGCAAACCGTTTTCCATGTGCTGGATTAATCCTGGAGAGTTCCTCTATGATCAGTTGTGGTGTCATTATCCTGTCCTGATCTTTAGGACTTTTTGAAAAATATTTATCGGCACAGCAGATGATTTTTTCTTCAAGGCTGACTGGCACCATATCCCTTTTGGGCAGGGGCAAACCCCCTTGGATGATATTATCCAGGGTGATGCCGGCCCCGGTATGCCGTTCCGCCACAAGGCCAAAGGCGGGATCAAGCCCCTGTTCATCCAGGATCTGCCGGCCCAGATACCCGTGGCAGATATAAGGGAATTTTCCTCCGCAGCCAATGGCGTGGGCCCGGGTCATGAAGATACCGATATCATGGAGCAGGGCGGCTTTTTCAATAAAGTCCAGGTCAGGTGACAGCGGGGCAAGATTTCGGGCGATCTCAAGACTTTTTTTGGCCACTTGGCAACTGTGATCCACCAGCAACGCATACAGGGCAGATTCCTTTGGATAATAGGTTTCAATGACAGCAAAAGGATCCATGGGGTTCAAGATAATAGAACCCCTTCGATAAAAGGATCCAGGTCTCCGTCCAAAACCCTGTCCACATCCCCTATTTCAAGGTCGATGCGATGGTCTTTCACCATGCGGTAGGGGTGGAGTACATAGGAACGAATCTGGCTTCCCCAGGCAATTTCATCCTTTCCGTCGTGGAGATTCTGCATTTTTTGAGTCTGTTTGTCCTTTTCCAATTGATAGAGACGTGATTTTAAGACTTTATAGGCAATTTCCTTGTTCCGGTGCTGGGAGGATTCCTGCTGGCATTGGGCCACAACCCCCGTGGGCAGATGGGTGATGCGGACCGCAGAGCTTGTCTTGTTCACATGCTGGCCCCCGGCGCCGCTGGCACGGTACACATCAATCCGAACCTCGCTTTCATCAATGTCGATGACAATTTCATCCTTGATTTCAGGATAGACAAAAACAGAGGCAAAGGAGGTGTGGCGTTTTCCATTGGAATTGAAGGGAGAAATTCGAACCAGGCGGTGGACACCGGATTCCACCTTCATAAATCCATAACAGTTTTCACCTGCAACACGAAGGGTTGCTCCTTTGAGGCCGGCTTCGTCACCGGGTTGATAATCAATGATCTGTAATTTGTACCCTTTTTTATCAATCCAGCGTGTGTACATCCTGAACAGCATTTCAGCCCAATCCTGGGAATCGGTACCGCCGGCTCCGGCATTGATGGTGACCAGGGCATCCCGTGCATCATCTTCATGGTTCAGGGTAATTTCCACGGAAAATTTCTTTATTTTTTTTTCAAGGGCTGCCACAAGAACCGCCACCTCCTGCTCGCTTTCCTTGTCCGATTCTTCCTGGGCCATCTCCAGCAACAGATCGGCTTCTTCAATATCGTCGGAAATACTTTGGCAGGTTTCAAGGAGGTTGGACAGGAGGGTCCTTTCTTTTAACAGCTCCGTGGCCTTGTCTGCATCATCCCAAAAATCGGGTCTGGCAATAAAATGTTCCAGTTCCCGGAACCGCTTTTCTTTTATGGGGAGGTCAAAGATACTCCTTGAGCTGGTCTGATTTGGTGTAGATGGCGGATATGGTCTGTTTTAAATCGGCACTCATTTTTGGATTCTCCTAAAGATATTGTTTACTCCTTTTACCATGAAACCAAGGCAGATTGCAACCAGTGCCGCCATGCCGATCAGGTCTCCGTGCCGGGTATAAAAAGATATGGTTTTCAGGGTTGGTACCGGCCGGGTGATGGCTGCCGTTGTAAAGAGTCCGGTTTCTTCTATAATCCTCCCCCTAGGATCGATAAATCCGGAAATTCCGGTGTTGGCTGCCCGGACAACACTTCTGCGGTTTTCAACCGCCCGGAGCACGGCAATGGAAAAATGCTGCCTGGCGGCTGAGGTTACGCCGAACCAGGCATCATTGGTCATGGTGGTCAAGATATCTGCCCCGTTTTTAACAAAGGCCCGGGCAATGGAGGGAAAAAGGATTTCAAAACAGATGAGCACCCCTGTTCGGTGATCCTTGAAGGACAGGGGGGTAAATGTTGTGTCTCCGGCGCTAAAATTTCCCGCCTGCTGGGTGATCTTCCCCAGAAAGGCCAGATAGGCTTGCAATGGGACATACTCCCCAAAGGGGACCAGATGGGTCTTGTCATAGGTGCCCGTCACAAGGGAGAGGGGGTTGAGCATATAGGCCCGGTTATAAAACTTCAGGTTTTCCTTGCCCCTTTCAAAGGCGGGGCTGCCCACGAGAAAATGGGTTTTGGCCTTTCTTACATAGACATCTATTTTGTTGGAATAAAGGGTGTCTGCACCATAATAGAAAGGAAGTGCTGTTTCCGGCCAGATGATAAGGTCTGGATTTGTTTTGGCCACCCCAAGGGAAAGGTTGCCGTAGCGTTCAATGGTTTTATTTTTAAAGGTCTTGTCCCATTTTAAATCCTGGCTTATATTTCCCTGGATAACGCAAATATTTGGTTTCGGGGCGGCCTGGATCAGGCGGTCAATTTCCGGAAGCCTTACCCTGCCATAGGCCAGACAAGCCACCACAAGTGCCAGGGTATAACACAAAATAATTGAAATTGACCGCCAGGAGATCTTGCTTGGCGCCAGTGACGGGGCCAGGTACAAAACAAGCTGTGCAAGGGTAAGATTGCACAGCACAATTAGAAAAGAAATCCCCAGAACTCCTGTCAAATCCGCTATCTGGACCAGAGTTTGGTTTGAATACTGGCTGTAGCCAAGAACTCCCCAGGGGAACCCGGTAAGGGCATAAGTTCTGATGTATTCCAGCCCTACCCAGAGACAGGCACCCATGATGGGCATGAAAACTTTTGGGGGATCCAGTCGTTTCATCAACCAGGCAAAGCCGCCGATATAGAGAGCAAGATAAAGGCATAGCAGGGCCAGGGTTGACATCCCCAGCAGGGGGTGAAGCCCGCCGTAAATCGTCACCGTGGGGACAATCCAATAGATCAGGGTCATATAATGACCAAAGCCCGCCACAAACCCGGCATAAAAGGATTGTTTTGAGGTCATGGATTGGATGGAAACCATGAGGGGTACCAGGGCGAAAAAGGCAAGGAAATACAGGTTACAATCGGGAAAAGAAGCGGTCAGCAAAAATCCGCTGACCAGGGCCGGAAAATAGGATATTAAAACGAACAGATTTTTTTTGGGGTGCATTTTTTTATTTTGACCTTAGTATTATGGAAAAAGTCTGCTATACTTAGCAGTTAGTCAAACTTCCGTCAATTTATGAAAACAAATCAGGAAAATTTTTATGGCGCAAGGATATCATAAAAGCAGTGCTGAGAACAATCTTCCAGGGTCTGAGCCATTATCAGACTCCCATGGATTATCTTTGGGACAAACCACCCCTGACTCTTTTGATACAGCAGAATTGTCCTTTGACCAGATGAAGGTTGTCTTGGAATCTTCCCCTGCTGGTTTCGGGATTATGAGGGATAGAGTTCTTGGCTGGGCCAATGAGAATTTTTATGAGATGCTGGGGTATGAAGTCGGATCCCTTATGGGGAAAGATGTCAGAATTTTGTACTCCGCCCAAAGGGAATATGAACGCGTGGGAAAACTCCTTGCCATGGGCATGGAAAAATACGATGTTGGCATGGTTGAAACACGGCTTTCCAGACGAGACGGCACTGCCTTTGATTGCCGAATTCGCGCATCTCTTTTGTATCCGGGGAATCCGGAAAAGGGCAGGGTGATCGTTGTAACCGATATTTCGGAATTAAAATCGCTCCAAATCCAGCTTCAGCAGGCCCAGAAAATGGAAGCCATCGGGGTTCTGGCCGGTGGGATTTCCCATGATTTTAACAATATCTTAATGGGAATACAGGGCCATCTCTCGTTGATGCAGATCGACATGACAGCTGTGGAAAAAATGGCCTCCCACACCCGTCAAATTAAAAAACTGGTGGATACGGCTGCAGAGCTGACCGGCCGGCTGCTGGGATTTGCCAGGGGGGGGAAATATCAGGTTGCCATATTGGATGTCAACCAGGTGGTGAAAATGGCCCTGGGTATATTCACGCCCTCCCTGAAAAATATCAGTGTCCATGAATCCCTTGAAGCAAATCTTCATCTGGTGGACGGGGATCATTCCCAGCTCGAACAGGTCTGCCTCAACCTCCTTATCAATGCCTCCCAGGCAATGACAGATGCAGGTGATATTTTTATCAGTACCCAGAATCTTTTTATCACACAGGACCATGGATATCCCTTTGAGGTCCTTCCGGGCCGGTACATCAAAATATCAATTAAAGATACCGGGATTGGCATGGATCCAAAAATTCAAAAAAAGATTTTTGATCCTTTTTTTTCCACCAAGGGGATTAGTGACAAAAAAGGCCGAGGGCTGGGTCTTTCAACTGTTTTCGGAATTGTAAAAAACCATGGCGGTTTTATCACGGTTAGGAGTGAACGAGGAGAAGGCTCGGAATTTATGGTGTTTTTGCCCGCCTCCAACGAGGTGGCCATCAAAGATCTTCCGGAAGAAACACCTTCTTTGGATCAAATGCTCAAAGGGTCTGAAACCGTATTGCTGGTGGATGATGAACAGGAGATTTTAAATGTGGGGAAAAATTTTCTTGAAAAACTGGGATACACCCCCATTATTGCGCACAATGGACTGGAGGCCGTTGAATTGTTCAAGGTGTATAAAGATCAAATTTCATTGGTGGTACTGGACCTGATCATGCCGGTAATGGATGGTAAACAAGCATTTACCCAGATAAAAGCAATCGAAAACGATACCAGATTTATTATTACCACAGGATACGCCGTGGATGAAAAACTGGAAAATCTTTTGCGCCAGGGGTGCCACGGATTTATCCAGAAACCTTTTTCCCTGCACGAATTTTCCAAGGTGATCAGAACCATTCTTGACAAGAGAATCCCTTGATACCTTTTTCCAGCAGAGTGGGCCCAGTCTTTGCTAAATAATTCATTTTGCTGGATTTTTATGATTGCGCTTTACAATCGGGCACCCAGATGGTATTTTTGTGGTTCGTCAGATGATCGATATAACAGTGTCATCAGGAGTGTTTTTTATGGAACATATAGAAATACGGTTTGGGGATAATATTGAAATTCATGCCTCGGAAGACAAGTCCTTTGAGCAGATGTTTCAATCGGTAAACCCCATGTTCTGTTTTTCAAAACGTGTTTGGAAGCCCCAGATGGATATATTTGAAACAAGAAACAAGATTATTATCCAGGCGGAGATGGCAGGGGTGAACCAGGAAGATATCATTATAGAAGTCAATAACAAGGCCGTTAAGATTTCCGGAAACAGGAAATGCAACCACCCGGATCCAACCGCCACCTTTCGGCTTGCCGAAATTCAGTTCGGCCTGTTTGAGCGGGTCCTTTATCTGCCAAGCGCCATTGATGTTGAAAAGGTGTCCGCCTTATTTTCCAACGGATTCCTGGAGTTAACCCTGGGAAAGCTTTTCAATAAGAATATAAAACGAAAGAGCAATGTTTCCCTAGATTTTATTTAAGTAGGTTTTATTTAAGCCAATCTTCCAAGAGGAATCAGAATGGATGAACTGAGACATCCCTCAGCCAACATAACAACCGACAGCATCCCCAAAAAAATTCCGATCCTACCCATAGTCGACACCAATTTGTTTCCCAAGATGGTGCTGCCCCTGGTGTTGATTCAAAAGGAGGCCATTGAGCTGATTGATGAAGCCATGGCCGGGAACCGGATGCTGGGCCTTTTATTATCAAAACGGTCTGATCTGGACTCAAAACACAGGACAGACGATCTCCACCGCATCGGCACCGTGGCCATGATTTTAAGAATGTCCAAGATGGAGGATGAGAAGGCCCAGCTGCTCATCCAGGGACTGGATCGGTTCAAGGCGGTCAAATTTCTCCCGGGCAAGCAATATATGCAGGCGGAAATTGAGGTCATGGAAAACAGAAATGCCGATCGGAACAAAGAGAACCGGGCGCTCATGGCCAATATTGTGGAACAATATGAAAAAATTGTTGCCCTTTCACCGGGTCTGCCCTCGGAGATGGGACATATGATCAAGTCCCTCCAGGAGCCCAATGTACTTGCAGACATGGTGGCCTCCACCATCAATGCGCCGGTAATGGAGAAACAAAAGGTCATTGAGCTGCTGGATGTCAACCTCCGCCTGAAAAAGGTGACCCGCCTGGTCAATGATCAGCTTGAAATCCTTGAGATGGGATCCAAGATCCAAAACCAGGTCAAAGAAGACATGGACAAACGCCAGCGGGAATATTACCTTCGCCATCAGCTCAAAGCCATCCGAGAAGAACTGGGAGAAACCGAGGATGAACGAATTGAACTTCGGGAATATAAGGCCCTGATCGAAGAAAAGAACCTGCCCGGGGAATCCCTAAAAGAGGCGGAACGCGAGCTGCATCGCCTGTCCCGCATGCAACCTTCTTCCTCTGAATATGTGGTGGCTACCACCTACCTGGACTGGCTAACCTCTTTGCCCTGGCATGAAAAATCCCGGGACCGGCTAGACATTTCCGAAGCGAGACGGGTCTTGAACCAGGACCATTATGGTCTTAAAAACCCGAAGAAACGCATCCTGGAGTATTTGGCTGTCCGGAAATTAAAAAAAGATTCCAAGGGACCTATTCTCTGTTTTTCAGGCCCCCCTGGAACGGGGAAAACCTCTTTGGGCCGGTCCATTGCCAAGGCCCTGGGCCGGGAATTTGTCCGGATCGCCCTGGGCGGCGTCCGGGACGAAGCGGAAATTCGAGGCCATAGAAGAACCTATGTGGGAGCCCTTCCCGGGCGAATTATCCAGAGATTGAGACAGGCGGGCACGAATAATCCCGTCTTTATGCTGGACGAGATTGACAAGGTGAGTTCCTCCTACCACGGAGACCCCTCCTCAGCCCTCCTGGAAGTTCTGGATCCGGAACAAAATTTTTCCTTTACCGATCATTATCTGGATGTGCCCTTTGACCTGTCAGATGTCATGTTCCTCACCACGGCCAATGTTCTCCACACCATTCCGGCCCCCCTGCGGGATAGAATGGAGGTGCTGGAACTCAACGGGTACACCGAAGATGAAAAACTTAAAATTGCCACCCGGTATTTAATCCCCCGGCAGCGGGAGGCCAACGGGCTTTTGACCCACCAGATACGGTTTACCCCGGGGGCTGTTAAAAAGATTATTTCCGGTTATACCCGGGAGGCAGGGTTGCGAAACCTGGAACGAAAAATCGGGGCGATCTGCCGGGGGGTGGCTGCCAAGATTGCCGAGGAAGAAGCGAGTGCCCTGGTGATCCGCCAGGATACGATTAAAGAATATTTGGGTCCGGTTCAAAATATGCCGGACCTTGCCTTGAGGATCAAGAGTCCCGGGGTGGTTGTCGGACTTGCCTGGACTCCTTTCGGCGGAGAAATCCTTTTTGTTGAGGCGGTTGCCATGCGCGGAAACAAGGGGCTTACCCTTACCGGTCAGCTGGGGGATGTGATGAAGGAATCCGCCAGCACCGCCCTAAGCTTTATCCGGGCCAATTGTGAAAAATTAAAGGTGGATGAGACATTTTTTGAAAATCATGATATCCATATCCATGTGCCCGAAGGCTCCATTCCCAAGGATGGTCCTTCAGCAGGTGTTACCATGCTCACCGCCCTGGTTTCTTTGATTTGTGGCAAACGGGTACGCCCCAGGCTTGCCATGACCGGTGAGATCACCCTGAGGGGTGAGGTGCTGCCCGTGGGCGGGGTAAAGGAAAAAGTGATTGCAGCCCACAGGGCCGGGATAAAAAACCTTATTTTACCCCTGTGGAATAAAAAAGACATGGAAGATGTGCCTGCCCATATAAAGGACAATATGGACGTCTTCTTCACCGATAAAATGGAAGATGTATTAAAAAAAGCATTGGATATATGACAAAAAAACAATTCCCCCTGTCCCCCATTGAAGTTGGCGTGTTCCTGCTCATTTTTTCCCTGATCCTTACCTTTGGATGTTCCAAACGACTGGACGCCCCCTATGATTACGGAAAGAATCAGCCGGTAAAATCCTCGGGAAGCAGCAAGTCTCCTGCCACCCAGAGACCCTATACCATAAAAGGCAAACAGTATACCCCCATGGCCAGTGCCCATGGGTATGTGGAACAAGGGGTTGCTTCCTGGTATGGGAAAAAATTTCACGGCAGAAAAACCTCCAATGGTGAAACCTATAATATGTATGCCCTGACCGCCGCCCACAAGACCCTTCCCATGGGAACCTGGGTAAAGGTCTACAATCGTGACACCCACCAGGAAATTATCGTGCGCGTCAATGACAGGGGGCCTTTTGTCAGGGGTCGAATCATTGACATGTCCTATACCGGTGCCAAAAAATTGGGGATGGTGGGGCCGGGCACGGCCCGGGTAGTGGTAACGGCCCTTGGAAAGGCAACCGCTTATTCCAAGAAAACCAAGGAGCCGATCACCTTTAAACCCCTTGATTATTGGCAGGGCAATTTCACCGTCCAGGTGGGGGCGTTTAAGGTAAAAACCAATGCGGAAACCTATCGCAAAAAATTAGCCGCTACCTATCTGAATGCCCATATCATCCCCTATGAGGATGACCGGGGTCAGTTTTACCGGGTCAGAATCGGCAAGTTTGCCAAGCTGACAGAGGCGAACCAATTCAGCGAACGTCTCATGACCGAAGGGTTTGAACGAGCCTATGCCGTTGCAGAGTAAAGGACAAAAAAGGGAAGATTATCTGTTTGAAGCGGCTCGTTGGATCAACCCCCACCTGAAGCCTTCATGATTACCGTCAAAGGGGTTTTATCCCACCTCACCTTTCAAAATCCGGAAAATCATTATACTGTCTGTAAAATCCGGGTGGACGGTATCCATGATCCCATTACCGTGGTCGGCCATCTGGCCGGGGTGGCCCCAGGCGAAAGCCTGAGTCTTACCGGCCGCTGGATATCCCATCCTAAATACGGGGATCAGTTCGAAGCAGCCACCTACCAGGTAACCCTGCCGGCAAGCCTCGCCGGGATCAGGCGTTATCTTGGGTCCGGCATGATACAAGGTATCAGCAAGGGGCTTGCCACTAAAATTGTGGACGCCTTTAAGGAGCAGACCCTGGAAATCATTGAAAATCAACCGGACAAACTTTTAACCATCCATGGCATTGGCAAGGCCAAACAGGGGCTTATCGAAAAGGCCTGGAACCGTCATCACTCGGTGCGGCGGGTCATGCAGTTTCTCCAGGACAATCAGGTGGGGGCTCTGCATGCCGGACCTATTTTAAAAACCTATGGGACCGAGGCCCTGAACGTTCTTACGAAAGATCCCTATCTCATTGCAAAGGATCTTCCGGGGTTTGGTTTCCAGACTGCTGATATCATTGCCCAGGGGCTTGGCATTGAACGGGAGGATAAGAAAAGGCTTGCGGCCTGTCTGATCTGCCAATTGCTTATCGAGGAACAGGAGGGCCATGTCTATGCCCGGAAATCATTTCTCTTTGCTTCTTGCTCCCGGATGGGAGGGGTGGGCAGGGAGTTGTTTGAAGCCCCTCTTACGGCGTTGACAATTTCAAAAGAGGTGGTGGTTGAAGTGCCCAATATAGTTCCCGATGCAGTTCCCAATGGCGAGATCGATGAAAAATCTTTTCCCGACAAAAACGCCACCCAGGATTCGGATCAAGCGCCGGAACCCAATGAAGCGGATAGGACAAAGGTATATCTGGCCAGGCTTTTCAGGGCAGAAAGTCGGATCGCCTCCCGGATCAAAGCCCTTTTAACCTTGAAGGTGATTGATTACAACATCAGTGAAGCCCAGATCGTGGAAGAGGTATTGACAAGCCTTGCCGTCAAGTTGTCCCAGGAGCAGCTGGATGTGGTTACCCAGATATTGCAGCAGAAGATTGCCGTCATCACCGGGGGACCGGGCACCGGGAAAACCACCCTGGTCCGGGCCCTTTGCACGGTATTTCGAAAACTGAACCTGACCGTGGTCCTGGCCGCTCCCACGGGCCGGGCTGCCCGGCGTCTGTCCGAGGTGACCGGGAAAAAAGCCTTTACCCTGCACAAGCTTCTGGGATTTGACCATGAGAGCCAAAGTTTTGATAGAAATTTTACCAATCCCCTGGACCTGGATGTTTTTGTGGTGGATGAGGCGTCCATGGTGGATACCCTTCTCATGTATCACCTGGTGGAAGCCATGCCGGCCATGGCCTGTCTCATCCTTGTGGGAGATACCTTTCAACTGCCGTCTGTGGGGCCGGGAAATGTGCTGTCCGACATTATTGCCTCGGAACGGGTCCGGGTTTTCTCTTTGACCAAAATTTTCCGCCAGGCCAAGGAAAGCCCCATTGTCATGCATGCCCACAGTCTTCGCAATGGGAAGATGCCTGATTTTAAGGCGGCAACCCCGGACAAGTCTGAATTTTATTTTATTGAAAATCAGACCCCCCAAAAGGTGGTAGAGACCATATTGGAACTGTGTTCAAAAAGGATTCCGGCAGCCTTTCCCCACATCGACGAAATCCAGGTTCTCACCCCCATGCACAAGGGTGAGGCCGGCACCATCAACCTGAACCAGCGGCTCCAGGCTGTTCTCAATGATGCCAAGGAGGGCATTGAGAACCGGGGACTTGTCTTTAAACCTGGGGACAAGGTGATGCATTTGAAAAATAATTATGAAAAAGATGTGTTTAACGGGGATATCGGTCTGGTACACGAAATCAGCCGTTCCGAGGGCCGCGTGCTGGTGGACTATGACGGCCGCATTGTCTCCTATGACCTTCTGGAACTGGACGAGCTGACCCTGGCCTATACCATCTCGGTTCATAAATCCCAAGGGTCTGAATACGCCGCAGTTATCATTGCGCTTACAACAGCCCATTTTCCCATGCTCCAGCGAAATTTATTGTATACCGCCATGACCCGGGGCAAACACCTGGTCATCATTGTGGGGGCGAGCCGGGCCCTTGAAATTGCCTTTCAAAACAACAAAACATCCCTGCGCCTGTCCGGGCTTAAAAAAAAGTTAATGGCCTCCTAGGCAAGACCGAAAAGTCCTTTTCCTCCTCTCTTAGATCACCTGTGTTCTAAGGCGGTGAAAAATTTCTTCAAAGGACTCATCCCCCTCCCGTATTTTTTGGGCCTGGCGTTCAACAAAATCAAAGGTGAGCCCATTGTCCATGTCAGAGAGTCGCTGATAATATCCCAGGCGTCGGCCCAGGGTAAAATTAATCTGATCTTTGGGGTCAAGGCCCAGAAATCGGTCCAGAACAGCCAGGAGTCTGGCCTTATCCCGGGGCAATTGTCCCCTGACCTCAAGGAGCAGGTCCACACTGTGATGGTTGGCATAATGGCTTTCAATCCCTTCCAAATTTTCAAGGAGCAGCCGCTGTTCTTTGATGATTTCAGCTTCCGAGGGCAGGGTGAAGCGACCCTCCGCCATTTGCAGGCCAAGATCGGAATCAGATTTCACCCCAATGGTCAGCAATCGGATATCATCGGGGTTTATTTCATTGAGAACCCTTGCGGTTTCAATGGCATGCTCCTCGGTCAGTTCCCTTCCCCCCAGCCCCAGGATAATGAACTGGGTCATTTCCATGCCGGCCTCTTTTGCCATGTGGGCGGAGTGAATAATGGTTTCTGGAGTAATCCCCTTTTTGACATTTTTTAAAACCTGGGCAGAGCCGGACTCCATACCGCAATAAAGTTTGTTCAACCCGGCCGCCCGAATCGCCCGCATGTCAGCCGGATTTTTTTTGGCCATGGTTTGGGCTCGGCCGTAACTTGAGATTCGTTTGAGCGACGGAAAGGCCTTTCTCAGGGATTCCAGCACCGCAACCAAGTCCTTTGTTCCCATGACAAAACTGTCCCCGTCCTGAAGAAAACAGGTTTCAAAGGGATGACCGTTAAAATAATTCTTGGCGGCCAGAATATCTTGTTTAATATCAGCAACCGATCTTAAGGAAAATGTCATCCCCTTGTACAGGGTGCAAAAGGAGCAACGGTTCCAGGGACAGCCCCGGGTGGTACGGATTAAAAGGCTGTCTGCTTCATCCACCGGCCGTATGGGGCCCATTTCAAAGGGAGTGTCTGTCATGGTCTTTCCATATCTCGTTTATCTTATTAATCTTATTTTGATTTTTTAACAAACTTGGTTAAAATGACGATTTGCTGGCCCTTCACACGGCCCTCAATCTGCTCATGGTTACCGGTCACCAGGGAAATTCCCCGGACAGCAGTCCCCCGTTTTGCCGTAAAAGAGGTTCCTTTTACATCTAAATCCTTGATCACGGTGATGGTGTCACCAGCGGCAAGTTCAACCCCATTGCAATCCACATACTTGAGTGTCGGGTCAGCGGCTTCCCCTTCACCCGTGGCCTGGGCCCAGGCCAGGGTTTTTTCGTCCAGGTAGAGCATGTCCAGCAGGTCCTGGGGCCACCCTTCGCCTTTCAGTCGGGTGAGCAGTCGCCATGCCATCACCTGGACGCCAGGTACCTGGCTCCACATGCTGTCGTTGAGGCAGCGCCAGTGAGGAACCTCCATTTTTTTTGGGTCCTCAATTTGTTCATGACAGGTTTCACAAACAAGAATGCTATCATCGGCACTTTTTGTTGACCTGGGCGGAACTTCATACACTCCCAAGCCTTCAGCCATACCGCATAATTCACATTTAGATTCGCTTCGTTCGTATAATAGTGTTTCAATATCCATTGTTTTCCTCAGAATCGGACAGATTTAATTCCGATATTTTTTTATTACACCATAAATGGCTTTCACTCCCAATGACAAATAGGGCTCAAATATAATCCCTGGGAAAAGAAGTCAACGCATTTTGATTAAGGGCTTACAGGGACGGTTGATAAAGCAATCACTTTATTATTTTTTGGGATCTTTGTATAAAACGTTTAAAATATCGTTACCCATATCCGGCAGCTCATCATTGCCTTCATCAATAACTTTGTAAATGGTATTCATTGTTTCAATAACCCCTCTTTCCCTATCAATTGAGCAGATATAAGATGAGATCATGTGCCATCCAGGTTTATATCTACCTGCTGAATCTTCAATAACCGTACCACTGAACTTCAGAGGTCCAGGATCAAGCAAGGCGTTGGGGAAAGTCGCTAAAAAATGTTCCTCGAACCCTTCTAAATCTGGTAACGTCAGGTGATGAAGTTGCCAGTTCCTGATTAATCCACCATCTTGTTTCATGTTAATTAATCCTGTCATTGAGGATTACGGACATGGATTGACCCGATATCTTACAATTTTTTTCCAGCATTGGTACATAATGCCATAATCGCATATCTTTATCAAATGCTATATCAACTGCACCGGACCTTGATCCTTCCCTGATGTTTTAGAGATCCGAAGGGTTGCTCAAAAAGGGGCAACTTGCAACCTTGCTTCCGCCTTAAAATGAATCAAGATATTGAATTTTCAACCAATACCTGTTAAAAGTAGGTTTTGACTTTTTAGGGGATTGCCAAATGCACTACGAAGGAATGATCATCCGCCCGCCCAGCGAGGCAAACAGTATTTTACTGCAGGTCACCCTGGGCTGTTCCCATAATAAATGCACCTTCTGCGGTACCTTCCGGCAAAAACGATTCAACATCAAAAAAGATGAGATTATTTTTAAGGATATTGAATTTGCCAGGCAAAATTGCCGTCACCAGAATCGTGTGTTTCTCTGCGACGGGGATGTCATGATCATCCCCCAGCGGCGACTGGTTCCTATTCTTGAAAGAATTAAAGAGCGCCTGCCCTGGGTGGAAAGGGTCGGACTCTACGCCAATACCAAGGGGATTGGCATGAAAACCGATGAACAACTTGAAGAATTAAAAGCCCTTGGGGTGGACATTGCTTACATGGGACTTGAGTCCGGGGATGACACCGTGCTCAAGGATGTTTGCAAGGGGGCCAATGCGGAGAAAATGATTAAAATGGGCCGACGGGTCAAAGCCGCAGGGATCAAATTGTCGGTGACCGTTTTGGTCGGCCTGGGGGGGAGAGTGAGATCCATGATACATGCCCGGGAAACCGGAAGGGTGTTGTCGGCCATGGATCCAGATTTTGTAGGGGCATTGAGCCTGATGCTCGTTCCCGGAACCGAACTCAACGACCAATATGAACGAGGGGATTTTGTCCTCATCAACCCGGAAGAGATGCTGGCCGAGCTGGGGCAGATGATTGCTGCCACCCATTTGACCGACGGGCTTTTCCATGCAAACCATGCGTCTAATTATTTGCCCATCCGGGCCAGGTTGCCCCGGGACAAAGAACAAACACTTGAATTGATATCACAGGCCCTTAAAGGAAATATACGCTTAAAGCCCGAATCCATGAGAGCCTTGTAACACCCAAATTAAGTAACACCCAAATTAAACAACAGGAGAAAATTAAGATGGCAGAAGCCAGAGAAAACATTGACCAATTAACCGTCAGCACCATTAGAACCCTTTGCATGGACACTGTTCAGCGTGCAAATTCAGGCCACCCGGGTGCTCCCATGGGGCTAGCGCCTGCGGCCTATGTGCTGTTCAAACGATTTTTGAAACAGAATCCCAAAAATCCCTCCTGGATTGATAGAGACCGGTTTGTATTGTCCGGGGGGCATGCCTCTTCCCTGCTGTACAGCCTTTTATATTTATTCGGGTATGGGCTGGAACTTGAGGATTTGAAAAATTTCAGACAGTGGGAATCCAGAACACCGGGGCATCCCGAATACGGGCACACCCCCGGGGTTGAAACCACCACAGGCCCCCTGGGTCAGGGGGTTGCCAATGCCGTGGGCATGGCCATTGCCGAACGTCATCTGGCAGCAAGGTTTAATGAGGAGGACGGGGAGTTGATCGACCACCACACCTATGCCATGTGCGGTGACGGGGATCTCATGGAAGGCGTGACCATGGAAGCGGTTTCCCTTGCCGGTCACCTGGGCCTTGGACGGTTGATCCTGATTTATGATGACAACGCCATCACCATTGAAGGTGCCACTGATATTGCCTTTACGGAAAATGTCCGGACAAAATTTGAGGCCATGAACTGGCATGTGGTTGAAGTGGCAGACGGCAATGATCTGGAAGCGATTCAAAAAGCCATCCAGGCGGGTAAGGATGACGTGGCACGGCCCACCCTGGTCAAGGTTTCCACCCATATTGCCTATGGCAGCCCCAACAAGCAGGACACCTCGGATGCCCACGGTTCCCCCCTGGGAGACGAAGAGATCCGCCTGGTCAAAGAATTTTACGGGGTTCCTTCGGACAAAACATTTTATGTGCCCGAAGCGGTATTGGAAAACTGTAGAAAAGCCATTCACTTTGGCCAGGGGTTTGAAGATTCCTGGCAGGAAATTTTTGACGGGTATAAAACGAATTACCCTGAAAAGGCAGGCCACTTTGTGGATGCCGTTTCCGGATTTTTGACCCAGGGATGGGATCTGAACATCCCGGTATTTAAAGTCGAGGACGGCCCCATCGCCACCCGGGCAGCATCTGGACAGGTCTTAAATGCCATTGCCGATGCCTTGCCCGTGCTCATGGGCGGATCTGCCGATCTTGCCCCCTCCAACAAGACCTATCTTAACAATGCCTCTGTTTTTCAACGAGATGCCTGGGAGGGTAGAAATATCCGGTTTGGTGTGCGGGAGCATGCCATGGGCGCCATCATGTCCGGTATGTATCTGCATTCAGGAATCCGGCCCTATGGCGGAACATTCCTGGTCTTTGCCGATTATATGCGGGGCGCTATCCGGGTGGCAAGTTTGATGAGATTGCCCCTTATCTATGTATTTACCCATGACTCGATTGCCGTGGGGGAAGATGGTCCCACCCACCAGCCCGTGGAACAGCTGGCATCCCTGCGAGCGATTCCGGGCCTTACCGTGATCCGGCCGGCAGATGCCAATGAAACTGCCCTTGCCTGGAAGCTGGCCCTGGTCACCATGAATTCTCCCACCGCCTTGATCCTGAGCCGCCAGAAACTGCCCATCCTGGATGTATCCCACAAGGACGGAGAGTTAAACCATGGCGCTTATGTCGTCAAAGATACGGGCAAACAAGCAGATCTGCTGCTGCTGGCATCGGGATCTGAGGTGCATATCTGTGTGGAAGCGGCCCGGATTCTGGACGAAGAATATAATATTACGGCCTCTGTTATCTCCATGCCTTCCTGGGAATTGTTTGATCGGGCACCGGCCCCTTACAGGGAAAGAATTCTGCCTTCCAATGTGACAAAAAGATTGGCCGTTGAAGCCGGAGTCAGTATGGGATGGCACAAATATGTGGGAATGAACGGTGAGATCATCGGTATTGACCGATATGGTGCCTCGGCACCCGGTGGAACTGTGCTCAAAAAGTATGGGTTCTCCCCTGAAAATATCGTAAATGCTGCCAGAGTTCTTGTAAGAGAATAGCCAGTGCTTTAATCTGCCGTGGGACGGAACCCTTTTGTTCCTCCCACGGTTTTCCCATAAGGATCGGCGAATGCAAATTTCTGTAAAAACCAATGCCAGAACTCAGATGGTCGACATCACCGCCCAGGTGCGTCGCGTGGTTGAAGAATCCAAGATCCAAAACGGCCTGGTCCATGTCTGCTCCCTGCACACAACCGCTGCAATCACCATCAATGAAAATGCCGATCCTGCCGTTGAAAAGGACATCTTAAACACCATCAACCGTGTGATCCCCTGGGATGATCATTTTAAGCACATGGAAGGCAATTCCGCCGCCCATATTAAGGTCAGCCTATTTGGCCCTTCGGAGATGATTCCCCTTGAAAATGGGTCCCTGGTCCTGGGCACCTGGCAGGGAATTTTTTTTTGTGAATTTGACGGCCCGAGAAACCGGCGGGTCAATGTGAAAATTATGGCCGATTCCTAGGTCTCACTGACCTTGTTTTCACCGGTCTTGTGCCCGATCCTGTTCCAATAGGGCGTTCATTTCCAAGGGAACCATATCCGAGGTGATCGAAACCTGTGAAGATTCGTCCTGGAATGAAAGTTGGAAGGCATGGAGGCCCAGGCGGTGGTAATTACAGCGTTCCTTTAAAAACTGGATGGACCGCTGGGATCCGTAGCGGCTGTCCCCTGTGACGGGGTGTCCTGCAAGTTTTGCGTGGCGGCGTATCTGGTGCTTGCGCCCGGTTAGAAGTTCAATTTCCAAAAGTGCATAGTGGGGGCTGTGTTCCAGAAGCGTGTATCGGGTCATGGCCGTTACTTTTTTTCCTTTGCCTGCGGGGTTGTTTCTGCCCCCGGCCTCCTTTGACAAAGGGGTGTCCCAGAGAGAGGTTGTTTCAGCGTTCATATCAAAGGTTCCATGGACCAGGGCCAGATATTTTTTTTTGACCTCACCCTGGGCAAACATTGCGGACAAACGGGTCAGCACCTCGGATTCCGTGGCCAGCAACAGCAGGCCACTGGTGTCCTTGTCCAGTCGGTGGACCGGCTGAAGCAGGTTTTTTTTTGGATCATTGTGGGGAAACTGGGCACCCAGAATGGACACAATATCGTTGCCCGGCTCATTGTGAACACTTATTCCGGCAGGCTTTTCAATACAAAGCCACCCCGTTCCCCTGGCTGCGATATGAATTTTTCCCATTGGTTTGATTGTTTTTTCCTTTTTATTCGCCATAGAAAAACCATCCTACTTGATTCGACAAAAAACGTCAAAAGCTATTAAGAATACTGCCCTGTGTAAAACAAGTATCAGGGCAATTGAAAGTAAATAAAATTTTGGTACCGGGCTAGGTTATTGCAAACGGCTTCAATGGGTGGTAAATTGAATCTTCATCAAAGATCCGGCAAACGAGGATCCGGCAAACGAGGATCCGGCAAACGAGGATCAGACAAACGAGGGAAATACGAGTGAGCACCGAGACACCACTGGGAGAGATGATCCCTTATACCATTACCCGGTATAAACGAGAGCAGATGTTTGAGGAAGAAACGGTTGTGGCAGTGGAAATTCCTTTGACCTTTGTGGTCAATGGCCATGAAGTTGCCACTCTCATGTGCACTCCCTCCCATTTAAAAGCGTATACCTATGGATTCCTCTTTACTTCAGGATTCATTAAAGAAGCAGATGATATTCTTGCCTATGAATGCGACGAAAAAAAATGGCGGGTGGACGTCCGGGTAAAAAACTTTGTTGATCCCGAGTTGCTCGGCCAGCGGGTTTATACCTCCGGGTGCGGCAAAGGGGTGATGTACACCTCCATGATGGAGCTTTCCGCCCGGCACCCCATTGACAGTCAGGTTCGGATTGACGGGGAAAAGATTATTGCGGCCATGCACTGGCTCCAGAATTGTTCTAACCTTCACAACCATACTGGTGGGGTCCATTCCGCAGCCATCAGTGTGAAGGGTGCCATCCCCCAATTTCACATTGATGATATTGGACGCCACAATGCCGTGGACAAACTCATCGGCACCCTGCTCATGGCTAAGGCAGATACCAGGGAGCTTGTGCTGCTCAGCACGGGCAGGATCTCTTCGGAAATTTTGCACAAGGCAAGGCGGCTTTCCATTCCCGTTCTGGCATCCCGGGGGGCACCCACCCACCAGAGTGTTTTGCTGGCCGAGGAAATGGGCATTACTATTACAGGCTTTATCCGGCGAACCAATTTTGCTGTATTCACTCATCCTGAAAGGATTGTTACCCCATGAGACTACTCTTTTCTGATGATCGGGAAGATGGTTTTTCTTAAATCTGGCGGATCCCCAAAGTTTTCGGGAATCGCTGTAATATCGGAGGAAATATGGATTCTCAAGACATTTTTAAAAGTGCGCTTACCTATGAAAAAAAAATCCGAGATCTCTACCTGTCTGCTGTGGACACCATTGATGATCCCAGGGGAAAAGACCTTTTTAAGGACCTGGCGGCTGATGAACAATCCCATGTGGAGTTTTTAGAATACAGCCTGGATCGGTTGGCCTCGGCCAGGGAAATTGATCGTAAAGCACCGGCACCCGCCCTTTCTTTAGCCGTTGATGAGGATGTCAGCCGTATGAAGGAAAAAATTCCAGAACATATGCTGGGGGATATCAAGCGGGTCTTGAATGCGGCCCTGGTCCTGGAAGTTGAAACCAGCCAATTTTATAAAAAAGCCTGTGATAATTCCACGGGTCAGGTGAAAGAAATCCTTAAAAAATTCTATGAAATTGAGCAGGGTCACGTGGAATTGGTTCAGATTCAACTGGATCATGCTTCGGGGAGCGGATATTGGTTTAATTCCATGGAAATAGACATGGAAGATTAATCACGGGGACATTCGCTAAAAATTTTATAGGGACAGGAATCGCAGACAGCGGGATCCAGTTTTGAAACGATGTGGGATATGGCGATCTGTTTTGATTGGAAAATATTTTCCCCATGGAGCTCACGGAGATACCCACCGGTTTCTAGAAAATTGAGCACTTCCCGGCTCAGGCGGCACAGATACAGATCTTTGTTCAGGGACCGTCGTCTTTGTGCTTCCTGAACCAGCATCATAGAACCTGAGACATCGATATAGCTGATCCCGGGTCCCACAATGAGAAGATCCTTTGGTGCGTCACTGTCAATTTCTTCAAAAATTTCCGAAACATGATTGGCAGCGCCGAAAAACAGGGACCCGTCGATGCGGATAATTTTTAACTGGGGGCATTCGGGAAGCTCACCTGCGGCGATATCCTTCATGCGGCGCCGGGGCCCACTGGGGTCCGGGACAAGCGATTGTATCCTAGGATGTGACATTCGGGTCAGATATATGGCCAGGGAAAGAAGAATGCCGGTGTAAATAGCAAAATCAAGATCAAACAACAGTGTCCCCAAAAAAGTCACGGCAAGAACCAGAGATTCGGATCGGCTGCTTTTTAGAATTTCCCGGATGTGGCGAACATCAATCAATTTGAATGCCACAACCAGGATAATAGCCCCCATTGCTGACAAGGGCAGCCAGGCCGTCAGCGGAGCAATGAGCAAGACGATTGCCGTTAAAAAAAATGCTGAAAAAATACTGGATAGGGGGGTCACTGCCCCGGATTCGTAATTAACGCCGGATCGGGTGAAGGAACCGGAACTGGCATATCCTGAAAAAAAACAGCCGATGATATTTGAAAGTCCCTGTCCGATAAACTCCTGGTTTCCATCAATGTGCTGTTTTGACTGTACGGTGATGGCCCTTGCAATGGATGAGGCTTCAATGAGTCCCAGAAGTGCGATGGCCAGTGCCCCAGGACCCAGCATTCGAATGGTGTCAAGGGTCAGGTCCGGCATTGAAAGCGGGGGCAAACGGCCGGGCAGGGAGCCCAGAACTCTGATCCCATGGTCGCTGCCCTGGATGAAAAAAGCGAACAGGCTGCCGACAATCAATGCAATTAAGAAGCTTGGCCAGCGGGACCGGTACGCTTTTAATCCCACACCACAGACCAGTGTGACCAGGGCGACCGATAGCTCGTATCCATTGATCTGGCCATAGGATTTAAGAATGATCGCCCAGCTGGCAAGCAGGGAAGATCCATTGGGGATATGTATCCCCAGTGCATATTTCATCTGGCCGGTGGCAATGAGAACGGCAGCGCCGGCAGTGAACCCGACAATGACGGAATGGGAAACAAAATTGAGAACCGTGCCGAGCCTGGCAAGGCCGAAGGCCAGTTGGAAAATACCGGCAAGAAAAGTTAATGTCAGCACCAGGGTAATGTAATTGGCAGAGCCGGGTTCCACAAGGGGGCTGAGAGTTGCAAAGACAATAATGGAAAGGGCTGTGGTCGGCCCGCTGATCAGATGGCGGGAAGATCCGAAAAGAGCGGCAATAATGGGGGGGACAATGGCGGTGTAAAGACCGTATTCAGCGGGCAGTCCCGCAATCATTGCAAAGGAAACGCCCTGGGGCAGGACAATGAAGGCACCTGTCAGGCCCGCCCCAAGATCTGCACGCAGGGATATCCTGTTGACGAGGGGGAACCATTTTAAAAACGGGAACAGTTTCGTCTGCCAAGGAACTTTACGAACCGGCGGCGCTGGCGGAAGCACAGATTTCATGATCAGAAAATCTTATCCCGGCCCGGCTCTGTCAGTAAAATGCTGGTGCAGGAGGGGAAATGATCCAGAACAATTTTAATCATGGCTAATCCTATCCTTAATCTTTAATCCGGGTGTTTTCATTAAACAGGGGGTAACCTGCCAGGGTTGAAATCAGAGGATGTCCGTAATCAACCGTGTCTCTTCGAACTGTGCACTGGTTTATATTGAACAGGGGATAGACCATGACGTCATGGAGGATTCTGATCTGGGCCTGCTCCCAGAGGTTGATCTGCGTTTTGGGGCTAATGGCCTTGAGGGCATCGTCAAGGAGCTTATCAATTTTGGTGTAATGGGAAAAATTGGTATG
The DNA here is from genome assembly GCF_055382125.1 of Desulfoconvexum algidum. NCBI lineage: Bacteria > Pseudomonadati > Thermodesulfobacteriota > Desulfobacteria > Desulfobacterales > Desulfobacteraceae > Desulfoconvexum > Desulfoconvexum algidum. Next base: position 6,847,760 of record NZ_AP042394.1, read on the forward strand.
GGGTTTTATCCCGGTTTTAACAATGGAATCAGAGTGAAAAAATCCCCTCAGATAAGCGTCTGCATTGGGGCGGAATGTAAAATAAAGCACAATGGCGTTCAGATTCTGGCGGATCTGCTGGTGCATTTGGGAATGGGCCATTACCTGGAGGTTGACCGTGATACCGATTTTTTCAAGCTGCCGTTGTAAAATTTCGTAACTCTTACGGTAAAGTCGTTTTTCCGATGTCACAAGATCCATGGAAAAACCCTGGGCATATCCGGCCTGGGCCAGCAATTTTTTTGCTTTTTCAAGATTCGTACCGGTTACCAGCCCCAGGTGGACTATCTTTTCATTGGCAAGGCCACCGGGCAAAAACTCAGAGGACATGGGTGCATAGACCTTTTTGACCAGCTGTTTACTGCTGGCTGCCAGAAATAGCTCCCTGTTCAGGGCAAGGCAAATTGCCTGCCTGACCCGGATATCATCCATGGGCTTTATGGACGTATTAAAATGAAACAATCCTGTAACCCCAGGGCCAAACACATCCACAATCGTATCCGGCCAGGTTTTCATTTTTGTAATCCATCCTGGATCCCCCACCCCGTATATCACATCCACCAGCCCATTTTTGTAGGCGGCTTCCCGACGTTTATTGTCCGGGATAAAATAAATTTCAACTCCCTGAAGCTGTGGTTTCCCGCGAAAATAATTTTTATTGGCGGTTAGGACCAGTTTGTCTCCAGCAGTGTAACGGCTGAACATAAAAGGGCCGGTTCCCACAGGATGTTGTTTGAAATTATCATACCCTCCTTTTTCAATGGCCTGTTTGCTGACAATAAAGCCCCCCTCCCGGTTGGCAATGAGGGGGAAAAAAAAGAGGGGTGACATGGGTTTTTCCAATATGATTTCAAGGGTATGGGGTCCCAGAATCTCAAATTTCATGCCTGTATATCCGCCAAAATTTGGATTGCGTAAAGGATTCGCTGCTTTTTCAAGGGAATAGACCACATCTTCAGCTGTCAATTCATAGGGGGGGCTATAGGGTCCCCCATGGAAAAAAATGCCCCGGCGCAGTTGGATGGTCCAGATCTGTTTATTGTTTTGGATTTCAAATTCCGGCATTTTTATGGCAATATCCGGCTCCAGCTGGGAGGAACTCCCGGGAACATATCGGAGAAGACTATTATAGACCATGTCTGCAAAGGTATAATCTTCTGATCCTCTCGCATAAGCCGGATCAAAACTTCCAATTTTGGAAGTATGGATACCAAACCGCAACACACCTGTGTTTAAAGGAGTGTCAGTGGTGATTTTCGACGACTCAGCCGGGAGGGGATCTTGTGCCGATGCAGGGGAAACCATGAAGGTCAAAATCATACCCAGGACCAGAAATAATCGTGACAAAAAACATGTCATCCCGCCACCCTCTCTTTTTAGGAAATAAAACCTATTCATAGGCAATAAAACGAGAGAACTCAACCAAAATTTTATAAAATATCGGTTTCTTTTGTCTGCATTTTCGGGGGGAATGACCCGGGGTCGCCACTGGAAATCAGCTATCATGGAAAAACTTGAGCAGGGGATCTGAACTAATAATATAATAGACATCACCAATGGCCTGGGTTTCATTTTTATCCATGATCTTAATTTCGGAATTGAATTTCACCGTGGCAATAATGGCCAGCGGTTTCTTTTTTTCCCTGGCCATGTCAAACTGGGCAGCAGTAAATTTTTCCTTTTTGCCCCAGGCCCAGTAGACCACCTTGTCATGGGCGGATATTGTTGGGTCTTCATAGGCCATGAACAATTCTCCGACCTTGCCCTGAACCTGATGTTGGGATAAGCGTTCAAACTGCTCAAACATGACAAGCACTCGAAGCGTTTCCTTGTCTGCCACAATGTTCAGGTTTTTATCCCTGAATTTAAACACCTTTTTGGAAACCGCCTCCAAAGGATTTTTGGCCGCTATCGCCTGCTGATCCTCTGTCAATTGGCCCCCTAGCACATATCCCTGCCGTTGGATCTTCAATTTTTCAACCTGGTTGAAAAGTTGATCCTGCTCCTGTGCACTTGAAACACCTGCCATGAAAAACAGGGCTGAACATACAGCGATTATACCCGATATTTTACCCATAATATCCTTTGCTTAAATGAGCCAGGCAGGAAGACCCGTAACAATCTTCCTGCCTGGGATACGTGTTGTTTCTTTTGCAAAATAATCTATTGGCTTATTGATTATACCGCAGCTTATTTTCTTCTTCAATGAGCTTCATGGTCTCGGCAGATCCTCCGGTTTTTATCCATAGATGCTCGGGTTTTGCCAGGAGGGCGGCAATGTGTGTTTTATATTTTTCGCCCATACCGGCATGGTCTGCCATTTCCTGGACCTCGGGTAAGAACTCCTGGTAAAAATTTCGGGAGACCTCATACAACCCGTGCCAATGGGTATAATCCGGTGCAAACATGGCCGCTGCCATCCGGGTTCGTCTGCCCTCGTGGTGCCAGATCTCAAACCAGGTATAACCGATTTTGTGCTGAAATCCGCTGTTTTTCCAGATACCGTCTTTTTTCAGCATTTTGACAATTTCAAGGCCTGGTTTCCCAAATTTATCATTGTAGAGATTTACCAGGTCATCGAACTGGGAATAAAAATCTTTGACATGGTTGATGCCGTGGCAGGATTTACAGACTTCCTGCATGGATTCCCGTCTTTGTTTCCAGGAAACAACACTTGCAATTGTTTTTTCTTCAACCTGCTTTTTGAGCCTGTCTCCTTTACGGACATAGGATTTTTTCATTGCCGTCTGACCTGGGCGGGGCGGTATGTCACCGGTGACATCGGTCACCGACCCATCGGTAAAAGTGACCCGGTTTAATTTGGAAGAAACCGGGGCTCTCAGGTTCCAGGAAAGTCTGTCCCCCACGTTATGGCTGTTTTTAGCCACAGCGCCGTTGAGCTTGACAAAAGCGCCCATGTGGCAGGTGGAACAGGTGGGGGCGGTATGGTAGTCATCCCCTAAAACCCAGGAACCGTCCTTGTAGATATTCATGCCGTTGGGGGTGTTGCCTTTTTCTGCGGTGTAGTATGCAATGCCGTGTTTGGATTCTTCATAGATTTCTTTCTGGGGATGGTCCGGACCCAGATGACATTTACCGCAATTTTCCGGTTGTCTTGCACGGGATGCACTAAAATCATGCCTGGAATGGCAGGCATTACAAACCCCTTTGCTGCCGTCGGGGTTGATACGGCCAATCCCGGAATTGGGCCAGGTATTGTAATCCATTTGGGGGGCATCTGTTTTGGACCGCAGGGGTTTGCCCTCCTTGTCCCGCTTCAGGGAAACCACTGTCCCGTGGCACTGCCAGCAGCCGCTGGCCATATTCCCCTTGTTGTTGGGCATGCCGCCCACCACTTCGGCCAGCATATTGTCCAGGGATGCCATGATTTCGCCGGCGGTTGCATGGTGGGAAATGGCCATCTCCTTTGCCTCAGGTTCATGGCATTTGGCGCAGTCATTGGGAGAAAGAATGGCCTTGATAAAGGCACCTTCGTGCTGGTACCCCATTTCATCACCCTCGTTGGCCGCATGGCAATTGTAACACCCCACCTGGCCTTCCTTGGCAGCTGCATGGGCAGAGTTCTCCCATTGCATGACGATGGATTTGTTTTCCTTTAAATGACAGGTGATGCATTTTTTGTTCATTTCCTGAACTTTTGGATTTTTAACGTCAAAGGACTCTTCGGTCAATGCCAGTGCCGTCCCTGCCGTAAAAATGCACAAAATTGTAAACACCAAGAATGACCTTAAAAAAGTCATGATCACATTCCTCCAAAAATATTAGGTGTATGTCGCAGCCCCACGGCCCTCACCGCTCTTCTGCAACGCCTCTGAAATAACGCCCCAAATCACCTCCCTTCCCGGTCTTTTTGCCTTTTTTTTGGTCTGTGGTTACCCCTTATATTTTAAACTTACCCCTCCTTGTCGTCTGCCCAAAAGGGAAATATTTTCCCGAGGACAAAGAGGATGGCAAAGGGAACGGCCATGACAACGATCACGGCAATGATTCCCTCCTTATCAAACCACAGGGGATGGAATTCGGTATATCCCCTTGCACTCTTGCTCATGAGCTGACCGCCGATGACCACATTCCAGCGCATGATCAGCACCTGGACCAGCAATATGGCCGAGACCCCTGCAGCCAGAAAATTGTAAACATAGGATCTCATTTTAAAGATTCCCATAACACCCAGGACCAAGAGGGGAAGAACCGACCCGATTTTGACCTGCCAGAACCAGAAAGAATTTGCCAGGACCCCGTTTAAAAGGCCCTCCACCATGTGATGGTAGCCTGATTTTAAGTAAGAATGGGAAAAGACCTCCAGCATTTCAAAGGAGAATGCCAGAATAAAAAAACCGGTGAGGGTTTTGATCATGGTGATGATGCACCCATTATCAATGGAAAGGGATTTAAATTTGCGAATGATAATATAGGCAAGGATGATGGCGGATATCCCTGAGACACAGGCTGAAAAAAGAAAAATTACCGGCATAAGAGGGGTGGACCAGGTGGGAACGGCCTTGACCCCGCCGAAGATAAAGCCCACATATCCGTGGAGAATAGCGGCAATGGGAATACCTATCGCCACTAGAAACCGGATTATCTTGGCATCTAATTTTAAGGCATCATCGGACAGATCAATGCTGTCAAAGGTGATGGCCCGGTACAGCATCTGGAGCCAGCCCTTGGAGGTAGACCGAAGTTCCACCAGCACTGGACGATAAACAAAGAGAATTATAAAGACCAGAACCCCCATGGACACGGCATAAATATAACCAAATCCTGCCATGGCCGAACTGGGGTTTGGGGTCAGCAGCATGTTCAGATTTCGCTCGGGATGTCCCAGATGGAGGAGCAACGGAAGGGTGGCAATGGCAAGGAATGCCAGGGCAAACAAGAGAGAAAACCTTGCCACGGGACGCAGGCTTTTTACATCAAAAAGATAATACAGGGCGGCTATGATAAAGGCACCGTCCACAAGCCCTGTGATGTAGGGGTACAAAACAATCATCATGCTCCAGTGGACATGGAAGTCATTGGGGAATACAAAATTGGACAGCAGCATGTTTGCCGGACCCATTGAATCGGAAACCATTCCGGTGGATGCAAGCAAGGTATTCATCAGACCACCTCCATTCTGGCACCCTTGTAGTACAATGCGGGCCAGGTGCCCATCTCTTTTCTCAGAACGGTCAGAACGCCCGGTCCTTTGAGAATTTTATAAACCTCTGAGGTTTCATCCTTAAGGCTGCCGAATTTGCGGGCACCGGTGGGGCACACCTCAACGCAGGCTGGCAGCAGTCCCTTTCTGACCCGATGATAGCACCAGGTACATTTCTCCACCACCCGGGTAACAGGATTTATAAACCGGACGGAATAGGGACAGGCCTGGATACAATAGGCACATCCCACACATCGTTTTTCATCCACCAGAACAAACCCGTCCGGGGTGATAAAGGTGGCGCCGACAGGACACACCTGCACACAGGGGGCGTCCTTGCACATATTGCACAGCTTGGGCACAAAAAAGGTGTCCCGAATCTCTTCCTTGATATCAGACCTAGGTGTCTGGTAACCGTCCAGCCCCCCGTTGGGGCAGTCCACATAAATCTGATCAGAAAAGCCCTTGACATACCGTTCCACCCAGGTGCGATAGTTGCCGTCGGGCACATTGTATTCGCGTTTGTCTGCCACACAGCAGGACCCGCATCCGATACACTGGGTAATGTCGACGATAAAGGTAAACTCCTGGGCGTGAATATCATAGGCCCCGTCCCCTATACCCGGAATCTGTTCCAGTGTCTCAAGACTGCCGGCTCCCATGGGATAGACCAGGTAGAGGGAACCGGCAATGGTGCCGTTGAGTACATTTTTCAAAAAGGATCTTTTTTTCATGTCCGGGGAGGGATCATTTATCTTCATTATCCTTTCTCCATAAGCCCTGTGATCTGTTTCGCCCGGTTGATATACTTGAGCGGCGCATGAACATGGTGGCATTGATTGCAAGTGTGGGTGAGTTTAACCTGCTGGTCCCTGAGATGATCCGGCATGGCAACGGTCTTGATGACCGCTTCCGACCTTGCCTTGATTTCAGTGTTGTGGCACCGCAGACAAAGGGTGGTGATCTGGTCTCCGGTTTTTACCGGCAGGGTGCCTGTTTTTTTATCCCCTTCCACATGATCTGCATAGGTCCCGTGGCAAAATTCACAGGAAATGGTCTTGTGAAGGCCGGCTTTGTGAATTTTGGCTTCAAAGGGATGACATTTAAAACAAGAATCATTGGTACCGTGACGAATGGGCACCTCAAGTGCTTCATTAATGGCGTCTGCCCGATAAGGACCGTAAACACCAAAAGAATCAGGGCGCAATAAACGTTTGAATAAAAATCCTAGTCCGACCATCACAAAAATGCTGATGCAAACGATAACAAGACGCATCCGATAGCTTAAGCCCAAAATTACCCCCTGTAAGCTAGATACTATTGTCTGATAGAGATGGTTCAACCCTAACCTTAGTAACCGTTGAAAAATCCCATTATTTTGTATTCGAAATCGTTGTTTTATATCAAGAAAGGTTTATCTAATAATTAAACCAATATCATTAGACAAATTTTATCACAAGAATAAAATAATTAAAAAAACAATGGCAATCTCCCTCTTTTGCTTCGAATACTATTTGACCCGAAAACAAATTTTGGGCATACTAAATATATCCTAATTAAATTTAAGAAAGGAAAATTATGTCATTTTTAATTTCCAGCAAAAATAAGTTTAAAATCACATTGGAAGTGGTCCCGCCGGCCGGAGCGGATGGTCAGGCACTTCTGGACAAGCTGGATGCGCTTACCCGACTTGCCTTTGACGGATTCAGCGTGGCGTCAAACCCGGTTGCAAACCCGAGGATGTCTGCCATGGTTTTTTCCCATTTGCTCCAGGAAAAAACCGGAAAACCTGCCATTCTCCATTTCACGGTCCGCGATCATAACCGATTGGGACTTCAGGCAGAACTGTGGGGTGCCAAGGCTTTGGAGCTTGATACCATTATTGCTGTCACCGGAGACCCTTCTGCCCGGAACAAAGAAAACAAAACTACCACCATCAATGATTTGAATGTCTTTGAGCTTATCCAGATGGCATCACAGGCAGATCTTTGTACAGGTGCTGTACTGGATTTTCGGCCGGAGGTGGACGGGCTTGAAAATGAAATCCATCGAATTGAAAGGAAAGCTGCTGCCGGGGCAAGGTTTATCGTCACCCAGCCGGTATACGACAGGGAAACCGCCCAGCGACTTAAGGAGGGTCTAAACCATATCAATATCCCCATCATCATGGGAATTTTACCCCTGCTTTCCCATAGGCATGCCAGCTTTCTCCACAACAAGGTGGCAGGCATTGCCGTGCCCGCTGCCCTTCAAAGGGAAATGGCAGCCGCCAACGACCCGGTTGCCACCGGCATCCAACAGTCCCGGCAAATGCTATCACTTGCGAAAGAACTGTTTTCCGGGGCCTGTATTATGCCCCCCTTTGACCGGTTTGATATATTACCTGAGATCTTGTAAGCGGCTTGGTTTCAGATCTTTGATTTTGAATGGATAGGCCCCTTGTTTTCGGTCCTGGAAAAAATCAACCAGGGTCTGTCGGATAACCTCAAAGGCTATTTCATCCCAGGGGATATCGGCTTCCTTGAACAATTTCACCTCTGTACTTTCGCTGGTGGGGCCAAAGAGGTCATCTTCCATCTGGGCCCGGAATATCAGATAGATCTGATCCACAAATACGATATTAAATAATCGATAGGTGTCAATGATCTTGACATGGGCCCTTGTCTCCTCCAGGGTTTCCCGAAGAGCTCCGTCCTGGACAGATTCCTTGTTTTCAAGGTACCCGGCCGGCAGGGTCCACTTTCCCTTTCGGGGTTCAATATTTCGCTTGCACATCAATACTTGGTCTTTAAAAATAGGAAGACACCCCACCACCATTTTGGGGTTTTCATAGTGTACATGGCTACATTGGGTGCAGACATACCTCGGATGGTCATCATCAGGGGGGATTTTTTTTTCCATGGGTGCACCGCAACAGCTGCAAAAATTTATCTTCATTTTATTATCCTTACCATCTGGAACGGATATATTCATGGGATTCGCTCAGGCTCAAGGGAACAGAAGCTGCACCTGCCAATTATATCCCAATGTTGTTCAAATCTAAGCCATATTCATATGTGAATTTGACTGGGAAGTCAAGCTGCCAAGCCGATCAGCAGCAATTCTTGGACACCTGTTATTATAGGCCAGAATTATTTAGAAATGATGGGACAAAGATTGCCAGGACCTATAATTTTTTTTAGCATGTTTTCCCAGTTTTTAAAAACCATGAATCGAAAGGTACATCGGATTTGATTCTTTTCAAATTTATCCTTTCTCCTGAGGATGAATACTGGGTATTATCTATTATGGTTGGCGGTTTTGAAAAAAAACTTTGATGCAATTAATTTGCATTTACTCGTTTTTTTTTATACGCTTATTGTTCAATAAATAACCTGGAATAGTCCATATTCTGAATTAATATCACCGGCATTTTTTTAAGGGATGAAATGAAAGATAATAGTGGCAAAATCATTGCAGATAAAATTTTACAGTTCACCTGTCTTAGCAATAAAATTGTACTTGAAGTTGGATGTGGAAACGGTCGCATAACCTCTTTTTTAGCTAACAAACCCAAAAAATTAATAGCTGTAGAACCTGATTTTAAAAAAATCAGAGAAGCTAAAGATAATATACCGGGAGTGACATTCCAAATAGCTTCTGGTGAAAACCTCTCTTTCTCAGACGCTTCTTTTGATCTTGTTATCTTTACGCTATCCCTTCATCATCAAAAAAGTGAACCTGCTATTGCTGAAGCGATCAGAATACTGAAAGCAGAAGGTGAAATAATAATTATTGAACCGACGATCAAAGGAGAAATCCAACGAGCATTTTCATTGGTTAGCAGCGAGAATCAGGCGTTAATAAATGCGCAGAAAACGATCAAAGATAGTGGTTTAATAATTCATGATTTCGAAATCTTCAATGCTACTTGGTCCTTTGAAAACAAAGAGGACTTATGTCAATCAATTTTTAATTTTTATAAGGTTCCTTTCAATAATCAAATAGCCTCTGAAATAATCCGCCTAATCGGTGCTAAAGCTGAGGATGAACCCATAGAACTATTGGATGAATTAGTGTACTATTCACTGAAAGGGCAGCCATACCGATGCCGGTAGCTTAGATAAAACTTCCGACGCCGTTATCTCCTTTTTTTTCGCTTCTTCCAAAAGGCTGTCAACATATTTTTTTAAAGTAGTTTCGCTAATTCTCTTGATAACGCATTGTGGTTCATTTTTGTGTCCATTTGCACCTCCCCGTCTTTCCGGTGAATACGCCGTATAACTAAATCGGCGTCTTTCGAATCCAGTCCACATTTCATCTGTTTTTTTCATTTTTTTCATTTTCCTTTCCTGGTGCCTCGGGGAAGTTCTCCCTGGAAATCTGTCCGTCATTGTCTGTGTCCAATTGCTGAAAAAACTGTTCTGATGTCCCTGCTCTCGTGGGTACTTCAAAAGAGAAGATACATTCCAATTGCATTCATCAAGGAAGAGGTAATGACCATGGCCAAAACCAGCAGAATCATCAAAATTGCCGTCAATAGGATAAATCCTTTTATTTCTTGCATCATTGGGCCGAGCTTTTTTATATCCTGAATCATATACATGTTACGGTTCCTCTTTAGGTTGTTCCTAATTTAGAGATATAGTACCCTCTGATTATGTGAACCAGAAGATCAAAATATGTGGAAAAATAGAGGAATGCACGGGAAAGCTTGAACCTGTTTTGTTTTTGTTTAATAATATAGAGGTAAGTGAGGATACGGTCCTATAAAATGATGTTGATTATTCATTGAATAACGCCAATTATGAATGCCAGGGGAAAAAATTAATAGATGAAACTCAAGTATAAATTTTTTATCGCATTTATCATTACTTCTTTTTTAATTTTGTTTCTGGTTGTCGGTGTTGCCAAAATTAACATCCGGAATAATTTTATGAATTTTGTGAACAATACAGAGTTTGATAAACTGACAAAAATAGTGGGGTCGCTAAAACAAAATTATCAGCAAAATAATGGGTGGGATGATTTTCGTCACAACAACACTGCCTGGAGAGATCTTTTATTTCAGTTACGCCCCAGCCACATGGGGCCGGATCTTAATCACCCCCCTATGTTTGATCATCCGCTAAGAAAAAATGAACCGCCCCCTTTGAATCGATTGCCCGGTCCCTCATTTTCGAACGGTCCCAAACCCATGAATCCTGATACGCTTAACAGCCGCCTGTGCCTCTTTGACGCAGACAAGCAATATGTGGCAGGCGATGATTATAAGTCCCATGATAAATTTACCTACCAGCCCATTGTTCTTTCCACCCAGACCACACATCAGACCATTGGGTGGCTGGGATTGAAAAACCGGTCTGAAATGAATAAGCCCCTTGAGCTTGAGTTTCTTGAAAGGCAAACCAATTCCTTTTATACCATAGGCGCGGGCATCTTTATCCTGGCCATTTTTCTTTCCTATATCATGTCAAGGCATCTTTTGGCGCCTATCCGGGACCTTGTCGAGGGCACAAAAGCCATGCGAAATTTTGATTTTAATACAAAGATAATGGTTCGTTCAACCGATGAACTTGGAGGGCTCGCCAATGATTTTAATCTCATGGCACAAACGCTTAAGCAGTATGAGACGTTGAGAAAAAATTGGATTTCAGATATCTCCCATGAATTACGGACGCCGGTTGCAGTCATCAGAAGCAAGGTAGAAGCGCTCCAGGATGGGATTCGTGTGATGACACCGGCCCTTTTGGATTCTTTACATGGGGATATTTTGGGATTGGGAAACCTGGTTAATGATTTGCACCTGATTTCATTGGCCGATTCAAAAAATCTGTCTGTTAACCTGAAACCTGTCAACATTTTTGAACTCATCACCCGATGTCTTGATAACTTTCTTATCCGTCTTGAGCAGCAGCAGTTAAAGATTCAAACAGACTGGGAAAAAGAAAACCGGCTGGACATTAAAGGGGATACGAGGCTTTTAAGCCGTGTCTTCAGCAATCTGATTGAAAATTCACTTCGATATACGGATTCGCCGGGCACATTAAAAATTAGCCATACCATAAAAGGAAACCGGCTGACACTTTATGTTGAAGATTCAACACCTGGGGTACCGGACAATTCCTTGCAATATATTTTTGATCGTCTTTACCGGGTGGAGCAGTCCAGAAACCGGGCCACGGGAGGAAGCGGCCTTGGATTAAGCATTGCCAAACAGATCATCATCCATCATAGGGGAACCATTGAGGCATTTCCCTCCCCTTTAGGCGGCTTAAAGATAAAAATTGAACTCCCTTTACATGAAAATTAATTTAAGGATGAATTATGTCCAATGAACATTTGCTGATTGTCGAAGATGAACCGGAGATTGCCCAGATCCTGAGAGATTATCTTATCCGGGAGGGGTATCAGGTCTCTTTGCTGGATCGTGGTGATAAAGTGGTTGATTTTGTCAAAAAAGAAACCCCTTCCATGATCCTTCTGGATATCATGATTCCTTATGTGGACGGGAAAACAATCTGCAGGGAAGTCAGGAAATTTTCAGAGGTTCCCATTATAATGATAACGGCAAGGGTGGAGGAAGTTGACCGGATTATAGGATTTGAACTGGGTGCCGATGATTATATATGTAAACCCTTCAGCCCCAGGGAAGTGGTTGTCAGGGTAAATGCCGTGCTTCGCAGAACCCTCCATAACACTTCAAATGATGAGGTGTTATCCGCCGGTCCCATCCAATTAAACAAAACATCCCACATCGCAGTGGTGAAGGGAAATGAGTTGAACCTGACACCCAGTGAATTTGAGATACTTTCTCTTCTAATAGGGAGCCCCAACCGGGTTTTTTCCAGGGCGCAATTGATTGAAAATGTCCAGGGATACAATTTTGATGGGTATGAACGTACCATAGATTTTCACATCAAAAATTTAAGGAAAAAAATCGCTGTTCATCTTCCAGGGAAGAAGGTTATACAATCTGCCTATGGGTTCGGGTACAAGATGGTTTTATCCTAGGAATTGTCCCTGCTCTTGTCTAACCGGATCCTTGTTACAAGTGATCCGGTTAGAGTTATGCTGATTTTTTAAGCGGTTATATCAAAATCGCTTGACCGCGTTTCCAGGTATTCTAAAAGTTGTGCCATCATATCTTCACCTTCAACCTGGTAGGTGGAATCTCCTCCACTCTGTGCTTCATAGGCGTCCACTACCTGCTGGGGAGGTGGGGGAGGGGCAAATCCGGCTTCATCAAGAACAGATTTCAGCTCAGAACCGTTCAACTGACCATCTCCATCTGTATCAAAGTCAACAAAACTGCTGGTTAATTGGCTGCCGGTCACTTCCAGTATACCTTCTGTTAAGGTATTGTATTCATCTTCGGATATGGAACTGTCTGAATCTGAATCCACCGTGGAAAAAACGCCAAGGGGATCCACTGACTGATCGTCTGAATTTTCCGGCGGTGGAGGCGGTGGCGGGGCGCCAACTCCTTGTGACGCGGTTGAACCTGCCTGGCTCTGCTGGTAATTTGTCGAAATCATACTGATAAGATTGTTTGTACTTCCAATGCTTCCAACCATGACCTGCCTCCTTTATATTTTTTTAATTTGAAAATAGTCTCTAACAGAAAGTAAAAATCCATTTCATTCTACAATAGCATAGGGAACAATTAAAGGTTTATTGTGATGAAAATGTGTGGAAAAATAGAGTTTTTGTGGGACTGGATGCATCATTCAGAAGTTTAAGTTTTTTCCCCCAGGGCAAGGCGCTCCGCCAGGAGGGCGATGGAAAGTTCCCGATTGGCCTGCCTGAAAAGACTTTTGGCATTTAGCAAAGCGGTTTCAGCCTCCAGGACTTCGGCGCTTGTTCCCCGTCCAATCCGGTATTTGAGTTGTTCAATTTGAACAACCTTTCGGGCATGGGTAATCGTTTTTTGAGTGAGGTTTATTTTTACACGGGCGCTAGTGACACTGGCCCGGGCAACGATGATTTCTTGTCTTGCGGCTAACCGTTTGGACCGCAGCACGGCCCGGTTTTTTTCAAATTCGGCCCGGGATATGGCAAGGTTACTCGTACGCAGACCATTATCCAGCAGCGGCAGGGTGATTCGAATTCCACCGGAAACATCGTTTTTCCACGGATCATCATCCACCTCTCCGGTTCCTGTTTCAGGGTTTGTTGCGCCGTAAAGGCCGGCATTGGCGAACAATTCCACCCTGGGCAAAAACTCCCGTTCAGCGGCTAAAATTTTTTCTTGGCCAGCTTGGACCACCAACTCCTGGGCCTTTATGTCCAGACGATTTTTCATGTCTGGAATACCCGGGGCTTCGGGTTTCGGAGTCTCGGGCTCTGGAGCCTCAATGTCGGCCATGGGTGAGGCGGCAAGGGCAGGTAATTCCTCCTCGACTCCCATCAATCTTGCCAGGGCCGACCGTGAAACCTGTAAATTTCTTTCTAACTCTGCCAATTGACTTTCCACTTCAGCAAGCCGGATATTGATTTTCAAAGCATCCACCTCCGGTGCCCGTCCCTTTGCAATCTGTGAACGGATTGACTGGGCAAATGCCTGCAGACTGTCCCGGGTGCCACAGGTTGCCTCCAACAGATCTCGGATGGTCATGGTTTTAAGAAATTGCAATGAAACCGCAAATACGATTTCCTGCTGTTTCCTGTGTTCCAGGGCGAGGCCTGCCTCGTGCAGGGTCAATGCAGACCGTAACCGGGCCTTGGTTTTCCCAAAATCAGTTAACAGCCAGCTCGCCGAAAGTGTTCCCTGGTACCGTACATTGGCAAATCCTTGTTCCATTGAACTTAACCCTAAAACCTGGGCATGCTTGTTTTCCGACCACCCTGTCTGTCCTATCAGATTCATGTGAATTCCTCCGGCAGCCTCGGTTTGCATCACCCCTCCTTGAAGCAAATCGATTTCGGCCCGTGCGGTTTCAAGTTCTGGATTATGTTCCAGTGCAATATGAACCGCTTCATCCAGGGATAAGGAATCTGAAAAAATTGTAGCCTGCACTTTGGCAGGCGCACAGAACACAGCGAAAATAAGCAAAAGGGCGCTGGTGCCTGAGGCTATCTTTTGCCTGTTCCAGATTTGGGCCAGCCAGATTTTCAGGGAATCCAACAGTGAGTAGATAACCGGCACAGCCACCAATGTCACAATTGTGCCGACCAGAAGCCCAGAGGCGGCAGCTATTCCTAAGGGACTCATTCGCTCCAGGCCCACGGCGGTCTCAAAAATTAGTGGGGAAAATCCCACCATTGTGGAAACAGCCGTGATCAGGATAGGCCGCAACCGCAACCGGACAGACTGCAAAATGGCCTCATCTTTCCCCAGGCCTTCTTTCCGGGCTTCTATGATGAAATCAAGCATCAGGATGGCGTTGTTTACAATGGTTCCCCCCAGAAGAATGAATCCCATCAGGGCAGGCATGCAAAACGGTTTGTCAAATAAAAGAAGACCCCATATGCCGCCTGCCGCAGCCAGGGGGATGGAGAGGAGTATGGTTATTGGATGGGCCAGGGATTTGAACATGGCCATCAGCAAAATAAACAGCAGTGCCAAGCCCACCACCAGGGCATTTCCAAGGCTGACCTGGGTTTCCTGCATATCCTTGGCAGTCCCTGCAATGTCCAGTGTATACCCCTTGGGAAGCGACAAGGAAGCCAGACGTTTTTTTGCTGCAGCTGTGGCCTGGGCAATGGTCAACCCGTAATTTCCCGCCGTAATATCCATGGTGGTTCGTTGATTTTCCCGGGTTATGAAGGGTTGGGTTCGAAGGGTGATAATTTTTGCCATGTTTCCCAGTCGGACCGGACCTGACCGGGTGGGCACGGAGAGTTCTTCCAATCGTCCGAGATCGTCAACTTGATCCGACCGGTATCGAACCCGAACCGGGAGATCGTAGAATCCGTCCAGGCGCATGGTGGTGGCCACAATCCCCTGCACTGCCATGCGCAAAAAGCTGGCTACTTCAGCAGGAGAAGTTCCGTAATATACGGCTAAATGCGGATCGACGATTATTTTTTGTTCAATTTTATCAAGATACCAGGATCGACGCAAATCCATGAGTCCCGGGGTTCCATCGAGCAAATCCATGGCCTTGTCAGCCAGATTGTTTAATACAACGGGATCAGGCCCGGAAAGAATGGCATTAAAGGGTGCCTTTGTGGTGGAGACGGGTGTGGCACCGTATTCCGAGACCCGAAAAGTCCGCAGCCCGGTCAATTTGCTCAGCTGTTCCCGCCATTGTGCCTCAATTTCCCAAATGGTTTCAATCCGTTGGGTTCTCGGGGTCAGCCGGACCGTAATATTTGCCGACTGAGACGTTGCCTTCCCGCCGCCGAAACTGACGGCTCCGGGTTCAGACCCCACCACCGAGGAGATGGTCAATACGGCAGGATGCTGGTTCAAGATGGCTTCAATCTGCGAAAGCGTTGCGTTCACCTCTTCGGGCCTGGCTGAGGAGTCTGTGTCAAATTGAATGGTGACAATCCCGGTATCCATTGGCGGCATTTGTTCCCCGCCTAGTAACGGTTTCACCACCCGGAGACTGAAGATCATGAAAACCAGAAGAATAATCGCGGTTACCCACCGATACTTAAGGGCCAGTGTGACCAGCCTTTCGTAGCCAGTGGTCAAAAAATTCACTCCCTTTTGAACAGGGCTAAGCAGATAACGGACCCGATTTGAAACCTTGTCCGGTCCCTTGAAAAATCGGGCAGCCAGTATGGGAATTACAGTGAGAGAAACGATAAGGGAGGCCACCAGTGTCGAAACAATGGTGATATTTAAAGGACGCATGGTCCGTCCGGTATATCCTGTTGTGAAAATTACCGGTACCAGGACTGCCACCGTGGTCAGCATGCCTGCGGTGATGGGCATAGCTACCTGGCCGGCACCGGTTAATGCAGCCTTTACGGCATCTGTGTAATTATTTTGTTTATGATGGCGGTGGATATTTTCCAGAACCACCACGGAGGCATCCACAACCATTCCTACGGCCACGATTAATCCGGACAAAGTGACCATGTTTAAGGTGTAGGGACTTATCCAGAGAACGATGAGAGCTGCCAGGAAAGAAAGTGGTATGGCCGCACCGACAACGGCCGCTGCCCTCAGATCTGCCAGAAAAACAAAGATGAGAAGAATGGTCAGGAACATGGCCTGCCACAGGGAAGAACGCATGCCCCGGACATTGAGGTCTATGAGGGGTTGCTGGTCATCGGTAATCTCAAACAAGATATCCGGGTAATCGGCTTTGATGCCGGGAAGGGCTCGTTTCAATGCGGCAAGGGTTTTGATGGTATGTCCCTTTTCCGGCCGCAGCACGTTAAGGGCCACGGCTTCTTTTGAATTCCCGTGGTAACGGCTTCTCGGGTCTGATTCGCCGGCCCGGACCTGTGCCACATCCCTTAAAAGGATCTGGCTGCCGGAATCAACAGCAAGGGGCATTTCTTTAAGGGCCTGTAATCCGGATAACTCTCCGGAAACTTTGAGCAGGTATTCCTGCCGGGCCCCGTAAACGATGCCGCCGGGGGCGGCCACATTCTGCCGGGCCAGCCCGGAAATAACATCGGCAATGTTCATATTGTGCCGGCTCAGGGCGTCACGGTCCACCCGAATTTCAATTTCAGGTGTGTGCCCGCCAAATACCTGGACATCCCCAACGCCGGGGACGGCCATAATTTCGTCCCTGAGATCGTTTTTTGCCAAAAGCCTGATGTCGGACAGGGTTTTAAGGCTGTTCGGCCCGGGACTTAGGGCCAATGTTACCAAGGGCCGGGTGGCGTCGGTGATTCGGTACAGCAAAGGTTCCCGGATATCCGAGGGCAGGATTCCCTTGACCCGGGCCACCGCATTTTGTACATCAATGACAGCTTCTCCCATGGGTTTGCTGAATAAAAATTCCGCAGTGATGGCCGATACCTCATCCCGGGAAACCGATGAGATGCGCTTCAATCCGGCCAGACTTCCCAGTTCTTTTTCAATATTTCGGGTGACCTTATCTGCGATATCCTTGGCCGAAACACCAGGCGCAACGGTGATAATAGCCACCTGGGGCGGCACGGTTTCAGGAAAGAGATCCGTTGGGACTATCACATAGGCCAGGGTACCCATGACCACTAGAATCAGAACAAGGGCCAGGACAAGGTAGGGATACTTCAGAGATAATTGAGGTAGGCTCATGGCAGCACCTCAACCAATTGGCCGGCAGCCAGGCGATTCCACCCCAGATAGGTATTTTCTATCACCTGGGTGCCCGGTTCCACCCCGTTAACTGCAACCCATCCGTTATCCCTTACAAAAACAGTAACAGGCACGGCTTTTGTAAGATGGTTTTCAACTATGAATACGGCATGTCCACCGTCCGGGAGGGGCACCAGACTGTTTTCAGATACCAGAATCTGATCCTTAAATGTCTTGAGTACAACGGCCACCCGTAAAGTGCTTCCGGCCCAGAGTCTCGGATTTCCATCAGTGTCGCACTCCACGGTCAGGGTTCTGTCTTGATTCAAGGAAGGATGGACCCGGGAAATAGACAGATCCATATTTGGATCTGATTTTGTCACAATGTCCATCCCGGGTTTGATCGACGATACTTCAGACTGTGGAATATCAAAACAGATTTTGAACCGGGTGTGATCCTCTATTTTCACCAGGGCCTGGTTTGACCCGGCCATGTCCCCGGGATCGGCCAAACGCTGGGAAATAACCCCTTCAAAAGGGGCTGTTATTCTTGTGTAGGTCATCCTGGTCCGGGCCTGTTCCAGCTGCCGTTCCCTGACCTTAATCAGTTCTTTAGCCGCCCGCAGGGTTTTGCCCATGGCATTCAAACGTCCCCGGGTCTCATTGAGTTGATCCAAAGAGGTTTCTGCTATCACCTGGGCAATGGCACCTTCCTGGGCCAAAAATTCATCCCGCTCAGCTTCCCGTTCACGGAAAAGAAGGTTTTTTTTCAGGGCTGCCACCGTTGCAGCTGAAGCTGCAGCCTGCAGTTTGCTTTGTAAAACCTCAGCCTCAATCCCCCTGACATGGGATAGCAGCTCAGCCCCGTCCAGGATAGCCAGAACCTGACCCTTGGACACAAGATCTCCTGCCTGAACCAAAATCTTCATTATCCGTGAAGTGATCTGTACACCGACGGTTGCAGATCGCCAGGGCTCCACACGGGCCAGATAACTTCGGGTAACCGAAAGGTTGCCCTTGCGGGCCATAGATACGCGAACCATTGTGGCCTGGGCTTTTTGTACGCTGGCTTGGGCAATACTCAGCTTTTTTTGCCGGACCAGAAATATTCCCCCGGCAACCAAGGCTGTCACCATCAGAATCATCATTATTTTTTTCATTTTCTACTCCCTGGGAGAAATTTTATGCTAATTTGATTTCAAATTTTCACGAACTTTTTGCAACACGGCCTTAACCGTATTGATTTGGGCATCAGACAGACCGGCATAGGCCTTGGCAGTAATTTGTTGAGCATAATCAGACATATTTTCCCAGGTGTTCACAGCCTTTGGAGTAGGGCAAATAAGTTTGATTCGACGGTCATCAGGGTCGGCAATGCGCTCAACCCATCCGTCCCGGACCAACCGATCCACCAGCCTGACAGTGGAGGCGGGGGTAATGGTCAGCAATTCGGCAAGTTCTTTCTGGGGCATTGTACCCAGAGCGATGAGGTGGGCCAGGGCTATGAACTGGACCCGACTTACTTCTTTACCGGACAATTTTTTTTCCAGGGCCTTAGCAAATGACTTAAAGGTTAGATTGCAGTGAAAACCGAGACTTTCAAATGGGCTGAAACTTGGCATGTGTTATTCTCCATATTTAATTAGCTATGCAATGATTAGCATACTAACTAATTTTGTACAAGTGAATTTTTTATTTATTGTAATTTTTCTCCATCTCATTTACCTATATTATTTTATTTTACTGAATTGTTTCTTATTGGACAAAATAACATGCCCTATACCGGAGAACTCATTGCCATTGTCACTGTATTGTGCTGGACCGTCAGTGTCCAGTTTTTTGAGGCAGCTGCCAAAAGGGTGGGATCCACGCCGGTCAATATCATCCGGATAACAACGGCCCTGGTTCTTTTTGGAATTTATTTATTTTTTAAAAATGGATATTTGATCCCGTTGGACTTTCCTCTGGAGGCCTGGATATTTCTTTCCCTTTCGGGTGTCATCGGTTTTTTTCTGGGAGATATTTGTTTGTTCAAGGCGTTGGTGGAGCTGGGTCCCAGGATTGCGTTGCTGATCTTCAGTCTCTCTGCCCCGGTGGCAGCTCTGATCGGGTGGACATTTCTTGCAGAAACCTATGTGCTCCATCAATGGGCCGGGATGCTGGTGACCCTGTCAGGGGTGGGCCTGGTAATCTTTGAAAAAAAGCGACCCGAGAACCATTCCCAGCAGCGGCACCAACGGGTTATTACCCTTAAGGGGATATTGTTCGGAATAGGCGCCATGCTGGGTCAGGCCGTTGGATATGTCCTGAGCAAGGCCGGGATGCAAACCGATACAGGATTTTTGGATGCCTTTGCTGCAACCGAGATTCGTGCCCTGGCGGCCTTTGTCTGTTTTGTTATTTTTTTTACCCTGACCCGGGAATGGCGCCGAGTGGTCAGGGCTGTGAAGGACACCCGGGCCCTTGTCTTTACGGCAACCGGTGCACTGATTGGCCCCTTTCTTGGGGTATCCTTGTCCCTCATGGCCCTGCACTACCTGTCCACGGGAGTGGCGTCTACATTTTTGTCCATGACACCGGTCTGTATAATTCCCTTTTCCATCTTCCTTCACAAGGAACATGTATCCATCCGTGCTTTTGCCGGTGCCATTATTGCCGTGGGTGGCATCTGGCTTTTAATGGCGCCCTAGAAAAATTTAAAAAATAGGACCGGCCCGATGGGTAACGGGTGAAAGTAAATAGCCGGGTAATTGAATTTTCCTGCTTTATTTAGTATACTGATTTTTATATTAAAATTAAGCTAACCCTTCTGGAGCCTTTTACATCCATGTTTCTTCCCACCACCCCAAACGAGTTGAACGACCGCAAGATAAAACAACTGGATATTATCCTGGTCACCGGAGATGCCTATATTGATTCTCCTTTCATGGGGGTAAGCCTTATCGGGAAAGTACTTGAAAGCAAGGGCTATCGTGTGGGCATTATTGCCCAGCCGAATATGGAGGGGCCGGAGGATATTTCTCGGTTGGGTCAACCCAGGCTTTTTTGGGGGATTACAGCAGGGGCCTTGGATTCCATGGTGGCCAATTATACGGCCTCCAAAAAAAGACGGCAACGAGATGATTATACCCCCGGTGGCATCAACAATTGCCGGCCGGACCGTGCGGTTATTGCCTATGCAAACCTGATTCGGCGATTTTGCAGCCCCAAGGTTCCCCTTGTTCTGGGCGGGATCGAGGCCAGTTTGCGGCGAATTGCCCATTATGATTTCTGGTCCAACAAAATTCGGCGCTCCATCCTTTTCGATGCACGGGCAGATTTTTTGGTATACGGCATGGCCCATGCCAGCATCCTGAACCTGGCAGCCGCCTTAAACAACGAACAAGAACCCTGGGATATCCCAGGAATCGGGTATATTTCAAAGGAACAAAAGGGAATTGAACTGCCTTCCTTTGAAGCGGTGCAAAAGGACAAGTACCAGTATATTGAAAGCTTTAAGCTCTTTTATGCCAACACAGATCCCATCACGGCAAAGGGGATTTGCCAGCGGCACAATGACCGGTACATGGTCTTAAACCCGCCCGAACGCTACAGTACCACAGCAGAGTTGGACGAGATCCATAACCTTGATTTTGAGCGGGACCTCCATCCCTATCATCGAGACAAGGGATCTGTCAAAGCCCTTGAGACCATTAAATTTTCCATCTCCACCCATTATGGGTGTTATGGGGAATGTAATTTTTGTGCCATCACGGTCCACCAGGGCAGGACTGTTCGGTCTCGGAGCGAAGCCTCCATCCTGGCCGAAGCAGAAGGCTTTACCCGGGACAAGGATTTCAAGGGATATATATTTGACCTGGGCGGACCCACGGCTAATATGTATGGGTATGAATGCAAGAAAAAATTAAAGAAAGGGGCCTGTCCAGACAAGCGCTGTCTCTTTCCTACAATCTGCAAAAGCCTTGAACCGGACCATTCCCCCCAGATCCGGCTGATCCAGAAACTGGAACGGTTGCCGGGAGTCAAAAAGGTATTTATCAACTCCGGTGTCCGGTACGATCTGATTTTAAATGACAAGGATCACGGGAATGCCTATCTTGCAAAACTTACCCAAGACAATGTCTCAGGACAGATGAAGGTGGCACCTGAGCACACCGAAAACGGGGTGCTCTCCCTCATGGGCAAGCCGGGGATCGACGATTTGCTGGCGTTTAAGCAGGCCTTTGACCAATTGTCCAAGCAATCTGATAAAAAACAATTTTTAACCTATTATCTCATCGCGGCCCACCCCGGCTGCGACCTTGCGGATATGACCCGGTTAAAAAAATTTACTTCGGAAAAATTGAATATCAACCCGGAGCAGGTTCAAATTTTTACCCCCACCCCTTCCACCTTTTCTACCCTCATGTATTATACGGGCCTGGATCCCTTTACCTTAAAAGAAATATTTGTTGAACGAAATCCTCAGGAAAAAGAGAAACAAAAACAGGTGGTAACAGCCAAATCTAAAGGATTTAAAGGGAAAAGTTCCAGACCCTATAAAAAAAAAGGCCGTTTCCATAAGTGATGTACTTTTGTACCTGGGATTTCACATTGGGGACTATAATCTCACCCATAAAACGCCACCCCGGCAATGAGTGTCACTTGTTTATGCAGGATTGAGAAATCTTTTTACCTCCTTGATAATCACGGGATAGATGTCGCTGAATCCCAGGTATTTAGCATGATTGGGATCGTTAATGATCCCAAGCCCCCCGAGAAGATTGATGGCATTTATTTCCTTGATTTGTATGAAAAATTTCGTGTCGGTCAACCGTCGGAGAAATTTATTGACAAACACTTTGTAATGGTTTAACCATTATCAAATGCAATAAAACGGCACAATTTCTGCCTGTTTGTTAACCTCAGGAGAGTGTATGAATCGAATTACAGCCCACCCGGTGATCAGGGTTCCGGAACGGGAAACACTTTTATTTTATTGGAATAAAACCCCCCTTACTGCCGCCAAAGGCGAGGTGATCTCCTCGGCTCTGTTTGCCAACGACATTAAAATATTTGGACACCACCCTAAAGACGGATCTGCCCAGGGTATTTTTTGTGCCAATGGCCAATGCGCCAAATGCACGGTTATTGCCAATGGAATTCCCGTCAAAGCCTGTATGACAAAGGTAACGGCCAACATGATCGTTGAAAGTGTTGAAGGCCTTCCCAAGCTGCCCGAGGTTGAGGAAACGCCCCGGATATCGGATATTGAGCAGCTTACAACCGATGTGCTCATCATCGGAGGAGGGCCTGCAGGGCTTTCAGCTGCCCTTCAATTGGAAGAAAATGGAATTTCCGCCATTTTGGTGGATGACAAGGATAAGCTAGGGGGCAAGTTGGTCTTGCAGACCCATAAATTTTTCGGGTCTGTTGAGGATTCTTTTGCCGGCATGCGGGGCATGGATATTGGCCGGATGCTGGCCCAACGAGTTGAAGAAAGTCCCTGTATTGATGTGTGGACAAACAGTACGGCCATCTACGTTTTCCATGACAAGCGGGTGGGCATTCTAAAGGATGGGGTCTATAAAATTGTCACCCCCAACATCATTTTAAATGCCGCCGGGGCCCGGGAAAAATTTTTGCGATTCAAGGGCAACTCCCTTGCAGGCGTTTACGGGGCCGGGGCCTTCCAAACCCTTGTCAACAGAGATCTGGTTAAACCCACCCAACGACTGTTCATTATCGGCGGCGGCAATGTGGGCATTATTGCCGGGTACCATGCCCTCCAGGCCGGTATCCAGGTGGTGGGGCTTGCCGAAGCCCTTCCCCAATGCGGGGGATACAAGGTCCATGAAGACAAACTTAAACGACTGGGGGTTCCCATTTACACCTCCCATTCCATCATTTCGGCCAATGGCAATGAATCTGTCTCTTCGGTGACCATTACAAAAATTGATCAAAACTTTGTCCCCATTCCAGGAACCCAGAAAACCTTTGAATGCGATACCATTCTCATTGCCGTGGGGCTTGAGTCGGTATCTGAATTTACCGGAGAGGCAAAAGCGGCCGGAATCAAGGTGTTTTCTGCCGGTGATGCCGCCCAGATTGCCGAGGCATCCTCGGCCATGTTTAATGGGAAAATAGCCGGAATGGAAATTGTTCGTCAGGCCAAGCCGGATGCCCGGGAAATTCCCCCCTCCTGGTATGAAAAGGCAGATATCCTAAAATCCCCTCCCGGCCCTGTCCAGGCGATAGCGGTACCATCAACAGAAGAAGGCATTTTCCCTGTGATCCACTGCAAACAGGAGATTCCCTGTAATCCCTGCAGCACGGTCTGTCCGGAGGGGTGCATCACCATGGACGGCGATCCCATCAAGGGCCGCCCCGTGTTTAAAGGAAAGTGCAAAGGCTGTATGCGCTGCCTGGCCATTTGTCCCGGGCTTGCCATTACCCTGGTGGATTATCGGCAAGATGCAAAAAATCCCGTTGTGTTTTTGCCCTATGAAATTTCCAACATTTGCGTACAAAAAGGCGACACCATTGCCTGTGTGGACGTGGACGGCAATGATTTAGGTCTTCACACGGTTCTTGGGGCTAGGCCCACCAAGGAAAGCAACAAGACCTGGATTGTCCGGGTAAGGGTGCCAAGCGCCATTGCCAAACAAGTGGTGGCCTTTACCATTCAGGACAAGGCTGTCTGTGAATGTGTTACCAAAGAAATCACCCATGACCAACTCCAGGATGATGAAGTGGTTTGCCTTTGCGAACGGGTGACCGCCGGCCAGATTCGGGATCTTGTCAGGCAGGGGGTAACCGATATGAATCAGATAAAGGCCATCACACGGGCCGGCATGGGCCCCTGCGGGTATAAAACCTGTGAGAACCTTATGAGCCAAATCTTTACGGCAGAAAAAATAGCCCAGGAAGAGATTGTCAAAAACGTCCGGCGTCCCCTGTATATTGAAGTTCCCCTGGGAAAATTTGCCGATGGAGGTCAATCATGAATTCCTTTAATACGAGTGGTGATACAAATTTTGATGTGATCATCATTGGTGCCGGATCCGTGGGGGTTCCCACGGCCTTGGCCCTGGCCCAAAAAAAAATAAAGGTTCTGGTTATTGATTCCCTGGCATCCCCGGGACAGGGACAGAACAAACGCGCCATTGGCGGGATCCGGGCCACCCACTCGGACAAGGGAAAGATTGCCACTTCCCTGAGAAGCATTGAAATCTTTTCCACCTGGAAAGAGACCCATGGGGATGATATCGGCTGGATGCAAAACGGATACTCTTTTCCTGCCTATACGGACAAAGATGCCAAAATGCTCCAGGAGCTGATGAAAATCCAAGCCGCCTTTAACCTGGAGATTGATTGGCTCAGCCCAAAGGAATACCAGGCGCTCGTGCCGGGCATCAACAGGGTAAACCTTGTGGGAAGCACCTATTCTCCCAAGGATGGCAGTGCATCTCCTTTGCTGTCCATCAATGTCTTTTATTTTAAGAGCCTGGAATATGGTGCCCGGTACCGGTTTAAAGAAAAGGTTACAAAGATTTCCATTAAAAATGATACAGAGGTCAAGGTCACAACGGACAGGGGAACCTATAGGGCTGCCAAGGTCATCAATGCCGCCGGCAATTATGCCCGCAGGATTGGGCAGATGGTGGATCTTGACCTGCCCGTGGAACCTGATAGTCACGAAGGGGCAATCACAGAACCGGTTCAGCGGTTTTTTGGTCCCATGATCGTGGATTTAAGACCCTCCCGGGACCCCGCCACCCAGGACTCGACCAATTATTATTTTTACCAGAACAATGAAGGCCAGGTCATTTTCTGCCTGACCCCCAAACACCTGATCAAGGGAACTGACAGTGAGTCCACCTCCACGTTTCTTCCCCAGGTGGCCAAGCGCATGGT
Source organism: Desulfoconvexum algidum (assembly GCF_055382125.1). NCBI lineage: Bacteria > Pseudomonadati > Thermodesulfobacteriota > Desulfobacteria > Desulfobacterales > Desulfobacteraceae > Desulfoconvexum > Desulfoconvexum algidum. The sequence continues at coordinate 6,873,031 of NZ_AP042394.1, forward strand.
CAACCTGTTCCCCAAACTTGCTAATCTCAAGGTTAGAAGAACCTGGCGGGGGCAATATCCCATGACGCCCGACGGGTTTCCCATTGTCGGGGCAACAAAAAAATATCCTAATTTTATTAATGCCGTTGGAATGTGCGGCCAGGGCTATATGCTGGGCCCCGGCCTGGGTGAATTATTAACCAGAATTGTGACCCAGGAATTGACAGAAGAGGATTTAGATGTTTTAAAACACTTTACGCTCTACAGAGATTTTTCAGGAGTCGAACACTTTAAATAACCGGCATGGCCGGAGCATGGTATTTGCTCCTGGCCTCAACAAACGCTGAAACTCATGTGATTGCAACCCCTTCGGTGGGAGTTTCATATAAACAATTAGCAGGATATTGCATGTTTAAACACGCCAAGCAAAACCGAGTCTTCCAGGATGTGGTTGAACAGATACAAGATGCCATTTTAGCAGGAAAGCTTGAACCCGGCACAAAACTTCCGGCGGAACGGGAACTTAAAGATCTGTTCAACACCAGCCGGGGAACCTTGAGGGAAGCCTTGAGGGTGCTGGAACAAAAGGGACTCATTGAGATCAAGCTTGGCGTGGCAGGCGGCGCCATTGTAAAAAAGATAGATTCCGACCCCATTATTCAGTCCCTGGCCCTTTTAATTCGTTCCGGCGGCATCTCCCTTGAGCATCTGGCTGAATTTCGAATTAAAATAGAAGGCAGCATTGTGGAGCTGGCAACCCAAAGAGCCATCCCTGAAAACATTCAGGAGATGGAACGGCTTTTTAAGGAAGCACAGACCCATTTTGAAGCGGGTGACTGGGAAAGTTTTTTAAAAACCGATGAAGCCATGCACACCTATCTTGGCATCATGTCCCAAAACCCGGTCTTCCAGTTTATCCAGAAAAGCATCCACGACAATATTCACCAGTATTATGCATCCTATCTTCCCATGAATCACGCGAGAACCCTGGAAAATCTTAAGGATTTTGAAAAATTGATTGCCGCAATGAAACGCCATGACAGCGCTGCCGCTGCAGACATTATCAGGGATCATGTGGAACGATTTAGTAAAAAAATGCAGGAAAAAACCATGGGCGCTGGCAGGGATTAATTTTTTTCATGGTGTCGTATGGCTGATCTCACCCCATTGAGCATGCTGACATTGCCAAAACAAAAATACTTGGTAAAGTAATCTTCTTTTAATTTTAATTCTCTGAAGATTTCTTTTGGGGTCTTCCCGGTTTTCCAGAGAAGAATAATATTGCCATATAAATTTTCCAAAAAATCAAGCTTATTTTGAATATGCTGCCGGCCCCGGGTCTGCCGGGGATTGTGACTGCAAAGAAGGGTTTCAAAATTAAGGGCCAATATCTTTTTCAACGAAGAAGTCTGGGCCCCCATATCTTCATCCGCTCTGAAATAGCGGATATGATCTCCCAAATAAAGATCGCCTGAAAATACCACCCCTTTTTCCGGTAAAAAATAAACAACATGGTCCCTGGCGTGGCCCGGGGTGTGAAGGGCAATCATTTTGCCCAGAGATGTTTCAATGGAATCCGATTCCATTGAATCTGTTTCCCCGGGGCCTGTTTTTTCGGATATAGGAAGAGGCGTGACAGCCAGGGGGGTCGTCCTGCCCCAGACATAGCGCTGGTAGGGCAGGATCTTATAGGGTCTTTTCAATTTTTCCCGGGTCAATGAATGGCCGAAGACTTCGGTTCCCAGATATTTTTGGATCACGGCCCCATTGCCGGAATGGTCTTCATGGTGGTGGGTTAAAAAAACTTGTTTCACCTGGTTTTTCCGGGCAATGGCAAGCACCTGCCGTTCCATGTGGGACTGGCCCGTGTCGATCATGATCTGGTCAAATATATAGCAATAAACCGTCATCAGAGGCGGGCCTGCCAGAGACCAACCCAATTTAAATCCCCTGATGCCGTGGTCAAATATATGGGATTTGCAAACCTGCATAGGCGTTTGTATTTCCTTTTAGGTTCAAAGAATTCATATTTTCTTTGAATTGTGTAAAAATGGCAAGATAAATCTCAGGTTGATATCCTCTTTTGGGGTAACGGGATGGGGTCTCTTCTTTGCTGTGGTGTTCATTTTTTAAAATAAATTTGCCTTACACTCGAATATATATCATTATGGCCTTTGTTAATTTAATTTGGGTTAATTTAATTTGGGTTAAATTGGTCTGAATACCGAATATATTTTTAGTCAGGATCCAAAGCAGTATGAACAAAAAAAGCGATTATAAATTTTGTCCCCTTTGCCAGGGGGCGTTTGAAAAAAAACAGCTTATCCCCAATGAGCCCCAACGGCTTGTGTGCAATAAGTGTCAGTTTATTTTTTATCTTGATCCCAAGCTTGTGGCCTGCACCATTGCAGAAACTTCCAGGGGCATCGTCCTTCAGAGACGAAACAAAGAACCCAAAAGAGGCTATTGGGTTCTTCCGGGAGGGTTTGTGGACAGGGGGGAAACTCTTGAAGATGCGGCAAAACGGGAGTTTTTTGAAGAGACCGGATTGACCTCTACCATTAATTGCCTCCTTGGCAACTATTCCTATCCGGGGGAAGCAAATATCATCATCGTATACCAAAGTGATGTAACCGGCGGCAGTATCCGTCCCTGCCATGAATCCATGTCAATTGATGAATTTAAACGAGAGGATATCCCCTGGGATCGACTGGCCTTTGACACAACCAAAAACGCCTTAAAAAGATATATGGAAAAAACATCTCTTTAATCTTGCAAAATTTTTGAGAACTCCCTAATATCAGCTCCATAAAATAGTTAATCAGATAATTAATCAGATCACAAATTTGTTTTATTCTATACCGAGAGGAGATCCCCCATGAAAATGCCCTTAAAAACCCCGATTGACCGCTCAATTGTAAAACAGGAAATTACTGCCCTGGGAATTGAATCCGTGGGCCTTGCCTCCATCCGGGAATTGAATCGGATTGTCAACAATATTGAGGCAGCTTCGGGTGAACGTTTTATCCGTATGGAAATGGGTGTGCCCGGGTTGGATCCTCCAAAAATTGCCGTGGATGCCGAGATTGAAGCTCTTAAAAAAGGGGTGGGGTCCAAATATCCTCCTTTTGACGGGATCCCCGAGCTCAAGCAGGAAATTTCCCTGTTTGTTAAAAACTTCATTGACGTGGATATCAAGCCGGTCTCCTGCTTTCCCACGGTGGGCTCCATGCAGGGCTGTTACCTGGCCATGATGTGTACCACCCGGAGGACAAAGGGAAAGGACAGGCTTTTGTTCATTGATCCGGGATTTCCCGTTAACAAGCTACAGGCCAAGGTTCTCGGGGTCTCCTATGACCATTTTGATGTGTATGAATTCCGGGGAGAAAAGCTTGAAAGTAAGCTGGAAAGTTATCTTAAAAAAGGGGATGTGGCAGCCCTGATGTATTCCAACCCCAACAATCCTGCCTGGATCTGTTTTACCGACCAGGAACTTGAGATTATTGGCAGGCTTTCCACGAAATACGATTGCATTGTCATGGAAGATCTGGCCTATTTTGGCATGGATTTCAGGAAGGATTATTCCCAGCCGGGCCAGCTCCCCTTTATCCCGTCGGTGGCCAAATACACGGACAATTATATTTTATTGATCTCCAGTTCAAAATCCTTTTCCCTGGCCGGTCAGCGCATCGGGATGACCGCCATTCCAGACAAATTGTTTACCTCAACGGCAGAAAATTTAAAGGAATGGTTCGGCAGTGATAAGTTTGGATATGCCTATATATTCGGTGCCATGTACGCCACAAGTTCCGGGGTGTCTCATTCCAACCAATACGGGCTTTGCGGGTTGTTAAAAGCGGTCAATAACGGCAGCTACAATTTTGTGGACAATGTCAAAGAATACGGGGACAGGGCTGTTGTCATGAAACGCCTGTTTGTGGAAAACGGTTTTCAGATTGTCTATGACATGGATGAAGGCGAAAAGATTGCCGATGGGTTCTATTTTACCATTTCATTTCCCGGTTTTACCGGGGTGGAACTTGTGGAAGAACTTCTCTATTACGGGATCAGCGCTATCTCGCTTATCACCACGGGCAGTGATCGCCATGAAGGGTTAAGAGCCTGTGTTTCCCTTACCGGCCAGGACCGGTTCCAGGATCTTGAAAACCGTGTGGTTCAATTTAAAAGAGATCACCCCAAAGGCTCTGATTTTAAACTCATTGGATCATAATTTTTTCCTTTACTTGTTTATTATTCCCTTCACTCTCTTCCAAGATTATGTTGGCCGTCCCTGAAAGAAACGTCTCTTTCAGGGACGGTTTTTTTTGGCAAAAGCCCTTGCATTTTCAAGGTGCTCCTTGTATATGTTTCTATGTTTAGAAACAAAAAATACCCAATTGCTGTGATATGACAAAGGAGAATTTCCCATGACTGAGAGCACACGAGATCTTGAAAAAATGGCGTTACCCGACAAAGCCGGCCGGTTTGGAGAATACGGGGGCAGTTATGTACCCGAACAGCTCCAGGCTGTTTTAGATGAAATTACCCAAAGTTATGAGGCCATTAAAAACGACGATGTCTTTATTGCCGAATTAAGGGATTTGAACAAGCATTTCACCGGCAGGCCCTCCCCGGTATTTTATGCAAAAAACCTGTCTGAAAAAACCGGGGGAGCAGATATTTACCTGAAACGCGAAGACCTGAACCACACCGGTGCCCACAAAATTAACCACTGTCTGGGTCAAGCCCTTTTGGCCAAACGCATGGGCAAGAAAAAACTCATCGCCGAAACCGGAGCAGGCCAGCACGGGGTGGCCTTGGCCACGGCCGCCACTCTGGTGGGACTTGAATGCGATATTTACATGGGTGAGATAGACATCAAAAAGGAACATCCCAATGTGGTGAGAATGAAAATCCTAGGTGCCAGGGTGGTCCCGGTGGGTCGGGGGACAAAAACCCTGAAAGATGCAGTGGATGCAGCATTTGAAGCCTATCTTCAAGATCCTGTTACCCAGCTTTATGCCATCGGGTCTGTGGTGGGTCCCCACCCCTTTCCCATGATGGTAAGGGATTTCCAGCAAATTGTAGGCCAGGAAGCCAGGGAGCAATTCCAGGAAATGACCGGAAAGCTGCCGGATAACCTGGTTGCCTGTGTAGGCGGCGGTTCCAATGCCATGGGATTGTTTACAGCCTTCCTGGGAGATAAGGAGGTGAACATTTTTGGGGTGGAACCATCGGGCAGAGGGTTTAAGGACGGAGACCATGCCGCCACCCTGACCCTGGGCAAACCCGGTGTTCTCCATGGGTTTCATTCCTATCTTCTGCAGGATGAAAAGGGAGAGCCCCTGCCGGTGTATTCGGTCGCCAGCGGCCTGGATTACCCGGGCGTTGGTCCCCAGCATAGCCTGCTCAAGGATATTGGCCGGGTCACCTATGTAACGGCCTCGGATGTAGAAGCCATTGATGCTTTTTTCGAATTATCCAGGACCGACGGCATTATTCCTGCCATTGAAAGCGCCCATGCCGTAGCCTATGCCGTTAAACTGGCAAAGGAAGCGGGCAAAGGGAAAACCATTCTGGTGAATCTTTCCGGCCGGGGGGACAAGGACATTGATTTTGTCCTTGAAACCTATGGCAAGGATTATGGATTATAGCTTTAATTTAAAAAATTAGCCTCTAACATCATAAAAAGACCGGCCTGGAAGATTTCTTCCAGGCCGGTCTTTTTGATATCCCATGATATTCTTTTTTTCTATATAGGTTAGGATTGATCCTGTTTTTTTAATTTTCCGGCCGCCAAATGACGTTTTCCTGCAGGTAAAATGGTTTTTCGAATACGGACGAACTGGGGCGTCACCTCGACCATTTCATCATCTCGGATAAAATGGATGGCCTTTTCCAGGGTCATCTCCCTTATGGGGGAACACACCGCATTTTCATCCTTGCCTGAAGCCCGCATATTGGTCAGTTTCTTTTCCTTGCACGCATTCACGTCAATATCGGAATGCCGGTTATGCTCGCCCACCACCATGCCCTCGTAGACCGCAGTACCCGGAATAATAAAGAGCTGGCCCCTTGGTTCCAGGTTGAACAGGCCATAGGCCACACCTTTTCCCTGGCGGTCGGCCACAATGGAACCTGTGAACCGGATGGGAAACTCCCCGCGAAAGGGTTCATACCCGGACAGGTAGGAGTTCATAATACCCGTTCCCCTGGTGTCGGTCATGAACTCGTCCGGGTATCCGATTAAGGACCGGGAGGGGATGGAAAACTCAATCATGACCCGGCCTTTGCCGTTGTTGACCAGGTTGGTCATCTTGCCCTTTCGAATGGAAAGCTTTTCCGTGACAACCCCCATAAAATCCTCGCCGCAATCCACGAAGAGATGCTCAATGGGCTCCAGTTGAACCCCATCTTGTTCCTTGTAGATAACCCGGGGACGTCCCACACAAAGTTCAAACCCTTCTCTTCGCATGGTTTCGATGAGGATGGCCAGCTGAAGTTCTCCCCTGCCCTTGACCACAAAACTTTCATCTGTGGTGCTTTCTTCCACCTCAATGGCCACATTCAGCAAGGTTTCCTTGAGCAATCGCTCCCGGATTTTCCGGGACTGGACAAATTTACCATCCTGGCCGGCAAAGGGAGAGGTGTTGATGGAAAAGCGCATGAAGACCGTGGGTTCATCCACGGCAATCCTGGGAAGCGCTACCGGTGCTTCCCGGGTACAGATGGTATCCCCAATTTTCACATCCTCAATACCGGACAAGACCACAATATCTCCCACCTGGGCCTCGTCCACCGGCACAAGGGCAGGGCCGTCATAGGACTGGAGTTTGGAAACCTTTAATGGTTTTTGCTTGTTCTCTTCACCGATGCAGACCAGGCTTTTATGGGATGCGACAGACCCGTTGAATATTTTGCCGATGGCCAGACGGCCCAGGTAATCGGAATATCCAAGATCCGACACCAGCATCTGGAAAGGGGCCTCCGGATCATAGGTCGGGGGGGGCATTTCATCGACAATCAGGTCAAACAAAACGGTGAGGTTGTTCACATCATCCTCTACTTCCCGCTTCACAATTCCATCCCGGCCAATGGCATAGAGATAGGTAAAATCAAGCTGCTCTTCCGTGGCATTCAGATCGATGAACAGATCATAGACCATGTCCAGAACTTCATCGATTCTGGCATCCTTGCGGTCTATCTTGTTTATGATCACCATCACCGGAAGATTGGCCTCAAAGGTTTTTTTCAACACAAACCGGGTCTGGGGCAACGGCCCTTCCGAGGCATCCACCAGCAAAATGGCGGAATCGGCCATGGACAATGCCCGTTCCACCTCCCCGCCAAAATCCGCATGGCCCGGGGTGTCGATGATATTGATCTTTACATTTTTCCAGGTGACCGAGCAGTTTTTGGCAGAAATGGTAATGCCCCGCTCCCGCTCAAGGTCCATGCTGTCCATGAGGCGCTCATCCACTTGCTGGCCTTCCCTGAACTGACCGCTCTGCTTGAACATTGCATCCACAAGGGTGGTTTTGCCATGGTCAACATGGGCAATTATGGCAATGTTTCTTAATTTTTCATTGGAACCTGTATTTTTTTTCATATTCTCCTGTTGCTTCCCTTATAAATGTACAGAGGTGACGGTTTCATGGGACCGTAAAAATTTATGTTTATTGGACACCCTATCTTGTTTCAGCCACACCTTCTGCCAGGGCAGAACCCTAGGCATCAATAGCTTTACCGGATCTGTTAAACACAAATCCGGTTTATTGTTCATCGTTAAATGTCCCTGTTCTGGGGTTGATTCTATACACCAATCTTGGCTATATGAAGTAAACATTAAGTTTCCAAAGTCAAGTTTCTTTGTGAAAATTTCAGGATAGCCCCGGGCAATTTTTTTTTAGCGTAAACATCATTCCCATGGTATGGTTGATCTGCTGTTACGCACAAGACACTAAAATTGGGAGAAACAAAGTGAGATATGGGTGGGTGATTTTACTTTCCTTGTTAGTATGCTTGGGTTGCGGAGAAGATGAACCCGCGATCAAGGTTGATTTAAGCTTAATGGAGCAGGTTAAGTTTGAAGAGGAGCCTTCCCTTATCACCTATGCCTATCTTCCTCAATATTCCCATACCATCTCTTACAGTCGGCACCATGCGCTTATTGAGTATTTGAGAAAAAAGACAGGGTTGAATATCAAGCAGATATTTCCGGGCACATTTGATCAGCATATGGAAATGGTGGGACAAAACAAAATTGATATTTCTTTTTCCAATCCATTTATTTATATAAAAATTGCCCATAATTATGGGGCAAAGGCCTTTGCCAGAATTGTGGAAATGACCGGCAAAGATGAGTTCCGGGGACAAATTATTTGCAGGGCAGATAATGTGTCCATCCAAACTCTGGCCGATTGCCGCCAGAAACGCTGGATAGCGGTTGATTCGACATCGGCAGGAGGGTATCTGTATCCATTGGGCCATTTTCTTGACCATGGTATTACAAAAAGGGATTTTAAAGAAATTGTGTTTGCGCCGGGTCCCGGTGGAAAACAAGAAAAGGTGATCCTTTCCGTTTATGCAGGAAAATATGATATTGGAACCATCCGGGAAGGTTCCCTGGATGTGGTGTCGGCAAAAATTGATCTTAATAAGATAAGAGTTCTTTCAATGACGGATCCCTTTCCTGGCTGGGTGTATGCCGCCAGGAGAAATCTGGATAAAAAGATCGTGGAAAAATTAAAGCAGGCCCTTGGAGCCCTTGATTTTAACGATAAAGAGCATCGTGAAATATTAGAAGCCGCTAATTTTATCAAGGTCATTCCTTCCGTTGATTCGGATTTTGATTCTGTGCGACAATTGGCGGTCAAGGTGGGCATGAGCCTTGGGGAAGCCCTGAATCAATGAAGCTGGGATTTCGGAATAAAATATATCTGGGCATTTTATCGTTGCTGCTCATCCAGGGGCTTGTTGTTTTTTTCTGGGTCAGCCATGTCATGAAAGAATCCATACTGGCAGAAATTAAAAATCGCGGCATCACCATCGGAAGAAACCTTTCCGCACGCATGGTAGAGCCCCTTCTGGCCATGGATTTTTTAAGGATGAAGGTTTTGGTGGATGAAACTGTCCAGCTGGGGGATGATATCTTTTATGCTTTTGTTCTGGACAGGAACGGGACTCCTTTGGTCTATACCTTTAAACACGGGTTTCCCACAGAGCTTAAGACGGTCAATTGGGTTTCGGATCATAAGAAAGGATCCATGAAGCTTCTGGATACAGGCGAACATCTTATTTATGATTATGCGGTGCCAGTTATCATTCATGGGAATCGACTGGGAACAATGCGGCTGGGTCTTTTCCGGACAAGGGCTGAAAAAGCAGTCAATAAAATACTTATTTCTGCGCTTGTAACCATCCTTTTTGCAATATTTGCCGCCGGTGTGGTTGGCACTTTGTTGCTCAACCCTGTGACAGAAAGTATTAAAAAATTGTACGCATCATCGGAACAGGCCCTGCGGGGAAACCTGGACGCAAGAACTGCCCCCATGTTGAAAAAAAATTGCTGGGATATTATGCAATGTCATCAGAACGAATGCCCGGCATACAAAAATTATCATCACCGATGTTGGTATCTGGCAGGAACCCTTTGCCCAACCTGTGTTGAAGGAGAATATGCAAAAAAAATAGATTCCTGCCAGCAATGCAAGGTTTATAAACAATGTTCAGGAGATGAAATCCAGAGCCTTGCAGAAAGTTTTGATGCCATGACCCTTTCTTTAAAAGGCAACCTGACGGACCTGCGAGATACCGAAGGGGTTTTGAGTGAACAAAAAGCCTTGCTGCAAACTATTTTGGATGCCATCCCCGATTTCATATCCCTGCAGGATCATGAAGGCCGATATGTATCGGTTAATGAGGCTTTTTGTAAAATGCTCAACAAGAATAAAACAGATATTGTGGGCCAAAAAAATAGTAACTTGTTTTTAAAAAACAGGGCAGTGCTTTATGATCAAGAAGACAAACAGGTCCTTGATACGAGACGCCCGTTGGTCAAAGAAAATAAGGTGGGGGGATCAAAGGGAATAAAATGGTTGCATGTGGTGAAAATTTCTGTTTTGGAGGCAAACCATGGGAAGATGGGAATCGTTTGCAGCGGCAGGGATATTACACAGCTAAAAGCGGTCCAGGAACAGCTCGCCCATGCCCAAAAAATGGAATCTGTCGGCCGCCTGGCTGCTGGTGTTGCCCATGAAATCAACACTCCTCTTGGTATCATACTGGGTTATTCCCAGCTTTTGCAAGAAGAGCTTGAACCAAACAGCCAATCCCATGAAGATGTGGCCACCATTGTCAAACAGACAAAAAATTGTTCCAGAATTGTTGCGGATCTTTTGAGTTTTTCCCGTTCCAGTGAAAGCCATATCAGTGAATTTAATATGAATGAAGCCATTGAGGAGGTTATAGGAATGGTTGAACACACTTTTGGTTTGAATCATGTGATTGTCAAACGGGAGTATCATAAACATCCTTTATGGGTGAAGGGGGACAAGGAAAAACTCAAACAGGTTGTTATCAATCTATTGAACAATTCCTTTGACGCCATTCAAAAGGACGGCGTCATTCGTGTGACAACCGACGGGCGGAGAGAAAATGAGATAAAAATATCCATATCAGATTCAGGTTGTGGAATTCCCAAGGAAAATATAAACAAGATATTTGAACCATTTTACACCACCAAGGGCCCCGACAAGGGAACCGGACTTGGGTTGTCGGTTACATTTGGCATTATAAAAGAGCACAAGGGAAGTATTAAGGTATACTCTCCTGGGTTGTCAGGAAGAAAAGAAGAGGGAGGGACACAATTTATAGTGACCCTGCCCGCTCATTTAAATGGAAAAAAGGGAGAAATCAATGGCGAAAATTCTCGCATTGGATGATATATGGGATGCAGCCAACCTGATTAAACGGATTCTTGAGAAAAAAGGGCATACAGTTACGCCTTTTACAGAAGAAGAAGACGCTATTAAATATGTGGAATCCAATCCGGTAGATCTGGCTATTCTTGATATTAAGTTAAAGAAAATGAGCGGCGTTGAGGTTCTGGAAGAATTGAAAAAAAGATCACCCGCCATTAAGGTTATCATGCTGACGGGCTACCCCACCATCGAGACCGCAAGGGAGTGCTTAAAACTGGGTGCCAGTGAATATTGTGTGAAACCAATTGATAAGGATGAACTGGAAGATAAGGTGGCCCAGGTGCTTCAAAATTAATTCCCTGGGTTACTCCGGGGCCTTTTTTTCAATATCAGACAGGTAATGGAAAAATTTTTGTACAAATTTTCCTGAAATTGTATCTGCCACAGAAAATTGAAACCCGGTATCTGCCAGAAATTTTCCTGAAAAAGCTAAAAATACGCTTTGGGATAGCTCAAAGAGCATCTCCTGGATTTCATGTTTGTCTGCTGAAAACCCAGGTGCGCCGTAGATTCTGCACCTTGTCGGTCTTATTTCGTAAATCTCACAACCAGATCCCCCATTGAACGGGCACAGGAGACGCTGTCGTTTATGTGTCTTAACAGCCCTTTCTATAAACACCTGTCTTTGGGCCGAGGAAACCTGTTTGTTAATTTTAGAGTGGAGATAAAGGACTTCTATCAATTGAAGGTCAAACATTTCAGAACAACAGGTCTGTTCGGTTTTACCGCATTGGATGATGGTATTTTCAATTTGTGTATCAATTTGTGTATCAATGTTTTTGATCAAGGATTCATAATCGGAAAAGAAAAGACTTAAGTCCACCCTATTTTTAATCTCCAGGGAAGGCTCCCGGATTTTCAGGACGCCTGAGCGTTTACCATATTTTTTTAACAGTTTCCATTGACCGTAATTGGAGGGATTCGCATTTGAGGCATTTAATTTTTTTGAAGCAGCTTTCAGGGTAAGGCCTCTGCGAATCATATAGGAAGTAACAAAGGTGCCGGTTCTCCCAATCCCGTGGCGGCAATGGACCAGCACTTTTTTCCCAAGATAAATGGCTTCATCCAGCCAGGCCAATGCCTTTTCCATGTCTTCCATTTCGGGAATATCCTCATCCCATATGGGAAGGTAATAGACCTCAAATCCCGAGGATTCTTCAAGTTCATGGAGATCGCTGAACTCAGCACAAAGGTTTACAATGGCATCAATCCCCTGGGCTTTTATGGTATCAAGCTCTTCATATGACATGGGAGCGTAACCGACAGCAAGGCTTTTCGTAATCCATTTTATGGGGTATGGAGACATGGCAGTTTCCTTTTCAGGTTTCCAATTCTTTATCAACAGCCGATCTGAAATCATACCGACCCTTCATAAAATCATCAACCAAAACGTCTACCTCCATGTTCTTTTTAAGATACATATCCATGAGTTTGGTGGCTCCCAAAAGCCGACCGAGTAGATCCAATGTTTTTTTTGTGGTCTCTAAGGACCTGTGAGTGAATTTGCCATCAACAAGATCTAATTTGATTTCAACCATAAATCCAAGCCGTGTTAAAATTTGTTTAATAAAATTAGCCCTGAGGGAGCGCCCAAGAGGAGTGCCACCGCCTCCGGAAAACCTGAAGAGGATATAATTATCTTCTTTGGAAGAGGAGCAGATGGTATCTATGATGACAAAATGGTATCCAAATCTGAAATTTACATTCAAATATTCCTTTGACAAAACAGCATAGCTTCCGAACATTGGGGAGTCGGCACTGATAATCCCACCTGCCATGACAATTCTGTCATACTCCTCCCAGTCAAAATGTGTGGTTTCAGACCAACAAATCTTAGGGTTGGCGAGACCTTTGAATAAAGCATTCATGGGTATGCTGGCAATATTTTCTGGTGTTAAAAATTTTGCATCCTTTTGATTTTTTGTTTTTGGGACATCCTTGATCCCCGAGTCCACATCAAGGAGATAAAAGAGCATGGGGATGTCGGATATGAGTTGTTTTGCCCCTTTTTTTCTGCTCCCCTTTCTATTCCCCATAAAAAACATCTCTTTCATGGCTGTTTCATGGGTAAAACGGATAATATCATGGAGGGACCTGCATGATTCCGGAACAAAAGATTTAGCGGCCGGGTTTGTCAGTTTTAATTTGGCGCAAAAATTAAGAACATACCGCAGTTTGACCATAAAAGAGCTGTCGCAAAAAAAATCTTCTTTTGGCGTGGTTTTTTCCAATAAAGATTCTACCCTTCCTTGGTATACAAGTCCCTGTACTGCATCCACAGTTACCCAATCTCCCTGGACTAGATCGGTAAAACCATTTTTCAGGTTTACTATTGCCGGAATCCCAAACTCTCTGGCAATGGACGAAAAATGGCTGGCACGACTTCCCGAACCGATGATAATTCCGGTTATTTTGTCTATTGCCATAACAAATTGAGGCAAAGCATGTCTGACCACAAGCACCGATCCTTCAGGTATATGAGGTATTTGGGATAATTGCTCAAGAATATAGACAGGTCCTGTGGCTGTGCCCTGGCAGACCTGTTCGCCTCCTGAACAAATTATTTTATTTGCAATTTTTATCCCGGGGAGGTGGGCGGTTTTTTCAGGGGGCGAAATCTCAGCCGGGTTTAGGTTCAAGGGTCTGGACTGGAGGATAAAAAGCGTGCCGGATTTATCCTGGCACCATTCGATATCCTGGGGTTCATTAAAATGTGTTTCCAGGCAGACTCCCCATCCGGCCAGGATGAGAGCAGACGATTCATCAAGGGAGAGGCTGTTTATCTGGTGGGGGTCTGTATCTATTATCCGGGTTTGATCCGGGCCTAAAACCATTTGTTTAAGTTTGGCAGCAGGCTGGATGCTGATAATTGTCGCAGGGCTCTTTTTTGAGACTCGGATAACATCCGGAGAAACTTTGCCTTCCACAAGAAGTTCACCCTGACCCCAGACAGAATGGATCAGCAGGTTCCGGGGATTTTGATTTCCAATATCCCGGCTATACATCACACCGGATGATTTTGAATCAATCATTTCAAGGACCAGAACCGCCATGGGGGTTTCGCTGTCCAGGATGCCCCGGCTGATTCGGTAAAAGAGCGCCTGGGCAGAATATTTGCCGGCAATGATGTGTTTATAGCCGGCCAGTATGTTTTCCATTTTGACATTTAACAGGGTCTGGTATTGACCTGCAAAAGACGCTTCTCCATCCTCTTTGGCGGCACTGCTCCTTAAGGCGACCCGCAGTGCCCGGTTATGTTTTTTTTCAAGCTGTTTTATCGCAGATGTCAGCGCGATTTCAATATCTTCGGGGACATGGCCATTTAATATAAGCTGTTCAATTTCAAAGGCTGTCTGTTCAAGTGATGTGGCATCGCTGATTTCAAGCCTGGCCAATTTTTCATTGATGGCGTCCCGCAGGTCATTGGCCTCCAGGAAGAAATGAAAGGCATTGGTGGTTATGACAAATCCGTCCGGGGAGGGTAAGTGCAGCTTCGTACATACGTGTGATAAGTTAAAGGCCTTTTTGCCGACAACAGTTTTCTTTGCCGATGAAATTTTATCAAATTCAATGATAAATGGAGGTGAAAAATCAAATTCCGGCGGAGCAAGCATAAACCGGATATAAAAATCAAACTTTTTATAGTACGCTTTCAGGCTCCAATAATTTGACGGACACATTTTTAAAAGTTCTTCAACCATCTGTAAAACAGCGGCAGAAAATTGATCATAGGTTTTTACAACAGCCTGAAAGTCACACTTTTTCTGCGTATGATAAATATCCTCCAAATCGGCCATCAACTCGTGGGCAACTTTGTCATATTCCAGCAAAGCCTTAAAGGATTCATATTTTTCCCTTAAAACCGTTCCCGGTGAGAACACCTGAAAGGTCCAGTATCTGAATAAATTCTTAATAGGCATGATCTTTTGTGCTGGTTCCGATATTTTGATTAAAATCTATGCTGTAACAAGATAGTAAGAATAACATTGAAAATAAAAGAACACAAACAGGATTTTTTGGAAGGAAGCGCAATAAAAAAAATGCAGTGAAATATTTTTATTGCGCAGTATTATTATGGCAATCCTTTGTTGTTATACGTCAATATCCATTTGTTTCAGGGCTTTCCTCGAATAATCATATGGTATTGAATTTGATATCGGGTTTGCGCAGGTTTTTAGCTTAAAGACTGTTCTTATTGTTATTTAAAATATAAAAACAATTAAATTATATATTATTCCGGGTAGTTATATCGTTAATATATTTAATTTTGATCTGTGGCAGTCTAACTGGCATGGATCTGGCTAAATAAACCTTGGGTCGTTTGTAATATCAGAAGAATATTTGCTAAGGAGGCAATAAAGTATGGATAAAACTTATATGGAATCAAGGGCCAAAAGATACCAATTTCTTTCCACCCTGTACCGCGATGAGATTCCTTTGGAATTAATTAAAAGCATGCAGGATGAACAATTTCTTAATGGGCTCCTTGAATCTGTAAAAGGATGTGGGTTTATGGATCTCACCAGTGGTGCAAAGGCCATGGTTTCCTGCCTGAAAAATACCGATTCGGAAAAATTGTATAAAGACTTAAGCTATGATTATGCAGATGTTTTCCTCAATGCAGGACCCAATCCCGTATTCCCATACGAATCTGCCCACACAGGGAAGAAACCTGTACTCATGCAGAAACCGGTTTTAACGATCCGGGAGTATTTTAAAACAGCCGGCGTTCACAAAAATCCTGATTTTAAAGATCTTGATGATCACATTGCCGTTGAAATGGAATTTTTAAGATATCTTCTTGATAAACAAGACGCAGATATGTATGTAAAATTTTTTAAAAACATATATCTTAAATGGGTAAATTCTTTTTGTGATCAACTGACTGCTTCTGCAAACACGGACTTTTATCAGGGTCTTGCTCATTTCACACGGGGTGCTTTGATGTGTGAAAATATGCGAATAGATGGTTTTAACAGGGGTGAAGAGACAACCCAGAAAATGATGGAGGCTTGTTTTTCCCTGAATCTTGATTCTAACTATTTCACACTGAAAGAAGGTGCTGTTGAACCAGAACCTTCAAAAGAAATACCCTCACATTGTTATACCTGCGGTTCCCTGTGCGGTATGGTAGCAAAAGTAAAAGACGGTATACTGACAGGCGTTGCAGGACTTCCCGGCGATCCCAAAGGCGGTGGCAGACTCTGCCCTAAAGGCGCATCATCTCCAAGTCATCTATATTCACCGTACCGGCTTAAAACACCCCTTATTAAAGAGAATGGCCGTTTCCGAAAGGCAAGTTGGGAAGAGGCTCTTGACGCTGTTGCAGATGGTATTAAAAGTATAGAACCTGAAAAATTAGGATTTTTCAGGGGAAATGATTTTGTAAACTGGATACATGAGGGACTTTTTGATCACCTGG
This sequence comes from Desulfoconvexum algidum, assembly GCF_055382125.1. Taxonomy (NCBI): domain Bacteria; kingdom Pseudomonadati; phylum Thermodesulfobacteriota; class Desulfobacteria; order Desulfobacterales; family Desulfobacteraceae; genus Desulfoconvexum; species Desulfoconvexum algidum. The sequence goes on from NZ_AP042394.1 coordinate 6,889,414, forward strand.
GATGCCCGAAAATGACCCATAGGCCCATGTGTGACAATGCCAATCGTATGGCAAATGAACATAACCTCAGTGACAAGAGGCCGTGGATTAATTATGAGCAAGCAGATTATATTCTCCATTTCGGCATGAATGAACTTGCCACTTCCTATGGGCAGCGAAAAACCACTCAATTGAAAGCTGCCCTTAAGAATGGGGCAAAACTGGTGGTTTTTGATCCCAGAAAATCAGAGACAGCAGCTGCGGCTTCAGAGTGGATCCCGCTCAAACCAGCTACAGATGGCGCAGTTGCCCTTGCCATGTGCCATGTCATCATAAAAAATGAGCTCTATGATAAAGCGTTTGTTAAAGACTGGACCCATGGATTTGATGAACTTAAGGACAGGGTGCTGGGTAATGAAGATGGAACGGCCAGGACGCCAGAATGGGCGGCCAAGATCAGTGGTGTCCCTGCAGAGACCATAGAACGGGTTGCCATGGAATTTGCCATGGCTGAAAACAAAGGCGCCTCGTCCTGGGCTGGACTCGGACAAGTTCCCAATGGCATGTACGGGACTGCTGCATTACAAGCTTTAAATGGGCTATGCGGTACCTTTGATGCTCCGGGAGGACCCTCACTTCCTTTTAAAAGAAAATTGAAATCTCCATGGGGAGAGGGACAGGAAAAACCCCCCAAGGGATCTGCACCCAAACTCGACAAATTAAATATGTGGTCTGGCTGGGTTCCTGCAAACACGTTGGCGGCTGTTGAATCAGGCAAACTTAAAGGCATGATCCTCTATTATGGAGATCCCGTTCTTTCCTGCGGCAACCAAAAAGATTCCACTAAAGCCATTGAAAAAATGGAATTCAAGGCAGCCATAGAAGCCTTTATGTGTAACAGCGCGCTGTTGTGTGATGTTATTCTTCCTGATGCCACTTGGCTGGAGCAAAGCCAGGTAAAACCTGACTGGCTTTACGATGCTTTTATTGGCTACTATGCTGAAATTGTGCCGCCCATGTATAACACCAGGCCCGTGTGGAAAATAATAAAAGCGCTGGCAGATAGACTTGACCTGGGCAAATACTTTCCATGGGATGATATTGAAGATGCCTTCCAAAACCAGATGGAAGGGACCCCATGGTCTTTTGATGAACTCAAGACAAAGGGGTTCATCATTACAGACAAGGCAGAATACTATAAGTATAAAAAATGGGGCAGCATTAACCCTCCTGATGGATATGGCAGCTCTGGAACGAGTAAAACAGGAAAATATAATTTTGTTAACCCTGTTGCCCTGGAAAAAGGGGTAGATGCTCTGCCGGATTATAAAGAACCGGACAAAGAATTGCAGGCCGACATAGACTACCCCTTTATCTTTGGGAATTTTCGGGTCTTTGGGCATGAGCACTCTTCAACGTTCAGCAATTTTCAGGCCATGAAGACAATGGGAACAAATCCGCTGTGGATAAACAAACTTGATGCCCAAAAACTGGGAATAGCTAAAGGTGACAAGGTCAGACTGGAATCCCCATGGGGCAGTGTGGAAATGGTTGCAAATCCCACCTGGTCAATGTCAACGGGCGTACTTGGCAGTGCGGGCGGGTTTGGACATGTCCGTGGATGTGAAGGAGACCCTAAATTTCCAGAAATAGGGGGCGTCAATGCACCTGGTATCATGAAAACAAATGCAGCTGAAAAAGATGGCGGTACGACTCTGCTGAAATATATAAAAACTAAAGTAGAAAAAATATAAAAATGACCATTGCATCCTTAAAATCAATCTTTATTGGTGTGGGTGGATCACTGGTTCTTGCCGTTTTCTGTTCAACTTTTATTGCCATGGAGAAGATTTTGTTTGTTCTGCCGCTGTTTATCGGATTTAACGGGGCAATAACCGGTTACCGGCTGGTAGAAGTATTGAAAGAAAGGATTTCAAATATTCCTCTTTTTTCAGTTGTCCTGGGAGTCGGTACCGGCACGCTTACGTTTGCTGCGATAAATCTTGCTATGAATTTTGCAGGATCATATATGGGGAGTATCTTTTTCCTAAATATTTACGATCTGTTTATTTATATGGCAGTGTCAGGCGTCACAAGTTATCTGGGGGCAAAATTAGCTGTTAGATATTTTAATTTATAATCATTGTATGATGTTTTTAAAAAAGGAGAGTTAGATGAAGAAAGTTTTTAAGTATTTCATTATGATGTCGCTGGTATTATTGGTTACAGCGGCAGGATCTTTTGCCGGGGACAGCATATCGGCATCTTCCTATAAAGCAGGGGATGTGGTTGAGATCACCGGGAAGATCGTACCGGGTCAAGATTTATATATTGCCATTGCCCAGCAGAAAATGTTTGCACCCGGTGATACCGATGGTGCATATGAGACTAAAAGACTTAAAAAGGATGGCAAAAAGAAAGGATTTGCCCAGGATACAAAGATTCCCCCCCTTTATTATATGATTACCAATGTACCGGAAAAATTTGGTAAGGTAGATAAGAAAAAATTTGGTGGCCCTTCTGTCCTTTTGAAAAAAGGACAAGGGATTTACAGCACCACCATGTTCTATCTGAAAAATAAATTAAGTGATGTGGATGCAGTTGCTCGTGCTATGCTCGGCCCCATTAAATCAGACGAACAGTGGAATTTTTTCAGGTATGCCAATGAGAGTGGCTATGGTATCAATACCATTGTTAAAGAAGGTAACAGAAAAGGTAAAGTGGTTATTTTTTCACGATCTGTCATTGGTGACCAGTCAAGCGGCAATTATTGGGACAAGGGCACCGCCGTAAAACTGGATAAAGCAACGGGTGAATTTACCGCCTCCTTTAAATCCTTCAGACATACCCCCCCAGACACCAAATTTGATGTGTATGTGAACAGTGCAAAAATTGGTGATTATAAGATTGAGAAAAACGGGTTCTGGCTCTCCAAAGGGTTTAGATATATGAACCCCCTATGGATTGTTATCGGTGCCGTTCTGGTGGGAACCTATTTTTCCATGATCGGTGCGGCCGGTGGTATGCTCATGGCAGCTTTTCAGGTGTTGGTTGTCAACACCATGGGACCTGTTGGTATCAATGCAGCCAATGTTTTAAAGCCCTCCAATATTGCCTTGACCCTGTTTTCTCCCCTGGGATCTTTCTGGCGGTATGCCAAGATTGAAAAGCGTGTTGCATGGCCAGTGGGGCTCTCCTTTGGTGTGGGTATCTTTATCGGGTCCATCTGGCTGGGTAAATATGTGTCTGCTGTTCTGCCCATGAAAGCCTATAAAGAGTGGCTGGCCATCCTGGTTGTTATCATGGGGATCAAAACCCTGATGGAAATGACACCCAAGGCCATGAATAAAAGAAAAAATATCAAGGCCATGACCCAGAAATTTAATAAAGAGGTTGCAGCAGCAAAGGCCGAAGGCCGATCCGCACAAATGGGCAGTATTGAACCTGTAAAAACAGGTATCATGGATTATCGGTTTAAGTTTTGGGGCGAAGAATTTAAAATCAACCCATTGCTTTTTGCAATCCTTGGTGTTTTCATTGGTATCGTATCAAGATCCTTTGGTATTGGCGGTGGTTTCCTTCTCGTTCCCGCCATGACAACCCTGGGTGCACTTCCCATGTATGTGGCAGTCCCCATATCCTTGGTGGGAACCTGCTTTTCCAGTATTGGTTCATTTATCGGATATCTAATGGCAGGATACCTGCCGGATATGACCCTGGCCATTGCCATCATCATCGGCGGGTTTGCAGGGGGAATGCTGGGCAGTCGTGCCCAGAAGATGTTCTCTGAAATGACCTTAAAGGTTATTCTTGCTGTTACATTGTTCTTTCTGTTTTTCAGATTTTTCAAAATTGAAATCTGGATTTAGATTAAACTCAGTATAAGATCAAACTTGAAACCCGTGTGCTGAATCTCTATAATGGCAGAATTAGCCACGGGTTTTATATTAAGGACAAATTTTATGAACGATGTTATGGACAGGATATGGGGATTTATTGAAGCATTTTTAAACAATGCCGTGGTGTTTCTGGATACCACCCTGACTCCCCTTGAAATTCTGGGTCCTGGAGTTGTGATATTTGTTCTTGCCTTTCTTGTGGTTATCTTTACAAGAATTATTGCACAATTTTATGTGACCCAAAGATCTGTTACACTGGAAAAGGAATTTAGACATTGGCAGGGTATCCGTGAAGAGGCCATGAAACATCCTGACAGGGAAAAAGGCAAGGCCCTGGCAAAAAATGTCGACCAGGCCGAATTAAACAAGGCCTATTATGATTATTTTTTTGAAGGGATGTTAAAACATTTTATTGTCAACGTCCTTCCCATTCTGTTGATGGTCTCCTATGTGACAACAGTGTATACGCCCCAAACCCTTTTACAACGGTTTGGAGAACGCTGGATATTTTCATTTTCTTTAGGATCTTCTTCTCAGGTGAATGTCAGTTCCATGCTCTGGCTTGTCATTTGTTTTGTTTTGTCATTTATACTCGTTGCAGTATTAAAAATGGTCTTTAAAAAACGATATGCCCCAAAAATATTTGTCTAGCATACAGTTGATTTTAAAATCCCTGGGGGCACTGGTTGCTGTGGCCTTGGTTTTTCTACCCCTGGATGCATATGCCACACAACTCCATGCCAGTTCAGAAGGGATAATCACCCACCAGATGGGACACCTGTTTTTCCTTTTTTCCATGGTGGCGCTCATTTTCACCATCACAGGAAAAAGCTTGGATAAACAAAAGGGCTGGCGTTTTATTCAGTATTCCGCCTTCTTTTTTATACTCTGGAACCTGGACGCCATTGCAGCTCATTTTTTTGACAACCAGATCTATGCCGTCAAAATTGAGAAGCTCTCTTTGGGTCAGATACGGGTGGTCAGCCAGTCAGAGCTTCTGGCATGGTTGTATTATGTTTTAAAACTGGATCATCTCCTATGCGTCCCTGCCATGCTCTTCCTTTATGGAGGGCTTTCAAATTTAGTTGATGAACAACGGCAGATGATGGCAAAAAAGGATATTCCATGATCATTTCCTTTATTCCCATACTGGTGGTGGATGTCCTGGGGTCCGTTGCAATGGTGGTGATTGCACTTCTCTGCCTTTACAAAGCAAGGATATTACGGTCAATGGATCCTGACAACGCTGTTTTTTTGTATCTGTTGTGGATCAGTACCGGATTCATGATTTTTGCGTTATCCCGGTCCTTTGGTCATATTTTAAAACAATTTCTTATTCTTACATCAAATGGCGCCACCTGGCATGCCATCACCTCTTATTCAGGGAGTGTGAACACGGTTTCTTTTATGCTGGTGGGACTGATTACGCTTTTTTTTAACCAAAGTTGGAATATAAATGAAAAAATTTTATCAGGCAGGAAAAAACTTGAAGACACCCATATTAAACTCATGGATCTGAACCAGACCCTTGAGCATAAGGTGGTGGCCCGGACAGAAATGTTGACCAGTTCTGAGCACAAGGCCAGAAGAATTTTTGAACAATCCCTGGATACCATTGTGGTGACGGATGAGGGGTTTAAGATTTCAGAGATCAACCAGGCCGGTGTCACCCTGACCGGGTATCAAAGAAAGGAAATGCTGGAAAAAAAAATGGGGTTAAAGGATTTTATGTCCCTGGAATCGGAATGGGAAAAAATCCGCGGCCTCCTTGAAACCCATGAGTATATTCTCAACGAAGAGACCGATTTTCTAAGACCGGATCGCAATCTTGTAAGGGTTCTGATCACCGGCGGCGTGGATTACGGCGCCTTTGGCTGCGGCAAGACCTTTCATTTTATTATTAAAAATATTAACGATAAACGACAGATGGAGCAGCAGATTGCCCAGGCCGATAAATTAGCTGCCCTGGGTGAATTGTCCGCAGGCGTCGCCCATGAGATCAACAATCCTTTGGGCATTATCCTGGGATATACCCAGCTTATGTTAAAGGAAAATTCAGGGTTTGAAGAGGATCTTAAAATCATTGAAAAGCATGTGAAAAACTGTAAAACCGTGGTGTCGGACCTGCTTTCCTTTTCCAGAAAAGGTTCCCTGGAAAAGAGCCGGGTAGATGTGACCACGGTTATTGACGGGGTGATTAAATTTCTGGCCAATCATACGGATTTTCGGAATGTGGATATCCAGACAGGGCATGCGCCACAAGACCCCCTGATGATTTACGGCAATGGCCAAGAATTGGCCCAGGTGATTATTAACCTGCTCATCAATGCCTGCCATGCAGTGGGGAAAAAGGGTAAAATTGAGATTGAGACAAAACAAACACAGAACAATCTGGTTATCATCACCGTGAAGGACAACGGTACCGGCATCCGTAAAAAGCATTTTTCACGGATATTCGATCCCTTTTTTACTACCAAGCCCGTGGGCCAGGGAACCGGTCTTGGCCTGTCTGTGGGGTATGGCATTATCCGCCGTCACGGCGGGGATATCACGGTAAGAAACCGGAAGGAACGAGGGGCAGTTTTTACCATCACGCTTCCTTTTGCACCGCAAAAGAGGTAAAAAATTTCGGGCAGGAACCCAAAGAAAACAGGAGAGAGGTTTAATGAAGGCAGAAATATTGGCGGTGGATGACGAAAAAGATATGACCCGACTGCTGCAGCGGACCCTTGAACCTGAACTTGACTGTTGTGTGACCATGGTATATTCAGGGGAAATGGCCTTGAATATTTTGGCACAGGCATCTTTTGACCTGGTTATTTGCGATATTAAAATGCCGGGTATGGACGGGTTTGAACTTTTGGGGCGGCTGAAAAAAAAATACCCGGACATGACAGTGGTGATGCTTTCAGCCTTTGGTAATATTGAATCTGCTGTATCGGCCATTAAAAAAGGGGCCTATGATTTTATCTCCAAGCCCTTTGAGCAGGATGAGATTATTTTCAAAATTCAAAAGGCATTGGAGCGGAGCCGACTGCTCCATGAAAATAAGCAGCTGTTAAAAGAACGCAAGAAAGAGACGCGTCCGCTGATTGGCAAAAGCGAGGCCATGGAAAAGGTGTTTGAAAAAATCGCCCTGGTGGCGGACAGTGATGTCACCGTACTGATCACAGGAGAATCCGGCACGGGAAAGGATTTGACAGCCCGGTCCATCCACGATTTAAGTCCTCGAAAAAACAAGCCCTTTATCCCGGTGAACTGCCCCACCCTTCCCGAGCATATCTTGGAAAGTGAGCTTTTCGGATATAAAAAGGGTGCCTTTACCAATGCTTATCGGGACAAGACCGGCCTGTTTCAGGCCGCAGACAAGGGCACCATTTTTCTAGATGAGATCGGGGACATCGGTCCTTCCATCCAGACCAAGCTGTTGCGAATGGTCCAGGAAAAGGAAGTAAAGCCCCTGGGGGATACAAAAGCCCAGACCGTGGATGTGCGGATCATTGCCTCCACCAACCAGAATTTAAAACAAAAAATTGCCCAAAAAGAATTCCGGGAGGATTTCTTTTATCGCTTGTCCGTAATCTCCATTGAACTGCCGCCATTGCGGGACCGGATAACGGATATTCCAATTTTGTGCCAGGCCCTTTTGGCCAAGCATTGCGAAAAGATGAATAAATCCCCTAAAACCGTATCTGGGGAGGTCCTGGACCTGCTTATGAAATATCCCTGGGTGGGAAATGTCCGGGAGCTTGAAAATGTTCTGATCCATGGCATCCTCTATTCAAAAGGGGATACCATTGGCGTGTCCGATATTCCCATAAACGAAATCCGCAAAAATAAGACAGAAGGCGATCTGGAACAGGGTAACGCCTCCTTGCCATACAGGGAAGCTAAGGAAAAATTTCTTTCCGGGTTTAACCATGATTATATCAATGCCAAACTTTCCATGACCCAGGGCAATGTTACCCAGGCGGCAAAACTTTGCCGGATGGACCGCCAGGCATTGCAGCAGATCATGAAGCGGTACAATATTGATCCGGATCATTTCAGGTAGCTGTCCCTTTTTTGAAATAATCCAAAATTTGCGGTCCTAAAGCATTATCGTCATATCTGACAGCTACAGGTTTGTTGGAAAACTTCAAACCATATAGCTATCAGATAATTCAGATAAACGTATATAAAAAATTAAGCTTTTTTCTTTTTAGGCTTCGTAAATGTTAGAAATGGACAGAGTTTGCAAATATCAAATCCAGGATAGGTCTCACCGGTTCTTGGAAAAGATACGCCACCATCTCTGATGGTTCTTTCCAGCATCCAGTGAATTGTTGGTTCCATTTGTTTGTAGGGCATTATCCAGTTAACCTCGCCCTGCTCTGTTTTTCCGGCAGTGTAACTGCTGCTGCACATCTGGGTAACGTTGAATTTTTGAACGACGTGGCATTGAACGCAACCATGACAAATTGACGAATTCATGGTCATGACATTTTGCAGGGGATGGTTATCAAAAGCTGCATTCCAGTCATTTCCCAAATGGTAGGACTGGAGAGGATCACACATACCATGAATAATATCAGGTGTAAAAGGGGCTTTGTGTAACGGGGCTGTCGCAAAAGCTAAAGGCGCCTCAGGCAATCGTTTTTTTGTTTTTACAAAACGTTCAGCCTGATCCCAGTCTTTTGTATATTTCAAATGGCTCTTTATCTCAGCATCATCAAGTTCTTTCCATTTCATTACAAATTTTGCATTGGCACAGCCCATTTTGTCCGCTGTCCCAAGGAGGACTTCTCCCCCCTGCCTGGACGCAGCTACATAGGCACAAAAAGTAATCGGCTTGAGAGCAGTCTTATACTCAACATTATTTTCAAAATCATCCAGCTCAGCCTGATCAAAAAAATATTTAACTGCTACTGGATAATATTTCATTTTCAAAAGGTTTCTTAAAGCAAAAACAATATCTGAATTAGACAGTTTACCGCCATTTTGCTCAGCATTTTCTAAAAGACGTTTTGCCAGTTCCACATCATCCATATACATATCTGTATCTATAGCCTTTGCAACGCCCATATCTGTCTGGGTTTTATTCCCACTTGTCATTTTTAGTCCTCCTAAATTAGATAATAATTAATAAAACAATATATCCTACTGCAATTTATAAAATCAGGTATAATTATAATCTCGACCAATGATAAATCAATGATAAGAATATGCACTACAAATCGTATCAATACATGTTGTGCAATAAAATTCTTGAATTGCATTCTTTTTATTGCATCCCCTCGAAGGTATCCTTCGAGGGTTTCTTCAACATCCAATTATGATGGTCTCGTAAAAAACCTTTGACACCAAATTCAATTTGATAAATTGAACATACCAGATTGTATTTCCGTTATTAATGCCTGTTATGATTAAATCATCTTGTCCCCCCTGGCAGGAAAACTTGATTTTTCTTATTTTCTGTGTATATCTGTTACAGGTTTTAACTATTTTAGAACCTTGTAAATCTAAGGATCTGCATTATTTTGCCATAGATTGGTATGAGACTTACCCCGAATACAAAGGAGTAAACCAGATGACAATAATTATTGCGGTAACCCTTTTCCTGGCTGCCGTCATCACCTTTGGCCTGGTCATGAAAAAATTTAGAGACTCTGGTATAAAGGTTCCTCAAGCTCCTGTAGCGCCCCCGGCACCAGTAAAATCACCTGAAGAAGAATTTACAGAAATCCTGGATGTATTGCTGAAACTAAACCTGATGATCAGAAAAGATAGGGATGTCTCCGAAGAAATGATCCTCAAGATAGAAGAGATAATTGATGATCTCAAAACCATCATTCCCGCCATGATGGAACGTTACCCCGGAGAATCACTGACCTATGAGATCAAAAAAATCGGCCTGTCCCATCTTTACAAAACCGTAAAGGAATTTCTCGATCTGTCCGGAGAAAGCCGCGAAAAACAGCTGGATAATTTCAAAACAACCATCCAAAGTCTCCAGGATGTTACCCACAGATCCCGTGACATCATTGAAAGCAATGAAACTGCTGAGTTTAAAACCATGGCCCATTTTCTTGCGGGAAAATTTTCTTAACCCCATTCTTAACCCATTTTTAAAAAGTGGGGCTGACCCTATTTTTTTCTTAAGGAGGAACCCATGACCGACATATCCCAAGACCTAAAAAGTGTGGCCGTTCAGGCCAAAGCCCCTATCCTTTCAGACGTGACTGAAATTTCAGGCCAGGGCGCACTGACCCCGGTACAATCACCCTCCAACCTGGAACCCATCCAGCCCAAACATCTGGCAGTGGAAGATATCCAGGCCCTGGAAGCAGAGGCCAATGCTTTTTTGGAAAAAGTGAAGGCAGAACCAGGGGACTGGCAGTTGGGCAACTTTGTCTTTTCCCTGGGCCAGGAAATCATGGATCAGACCCAGGCCCAGGTTACCCTATATGACCGGAAAATGGGCGCTGTACTTAAAAGTGTTGCCACGGATGATTCCTCTCCTGTGGGAAAAAATATCCTTGCCATTAAAACCGAACTGGACAAGGTCAATCCCACCATGGTGGGAAGACAGGAACTGCCCTTTCCCAAAAAAATGCTGGGCCTGTTCACCAAAACCGTGAACCGCCTGCCCAAGGGAGATGAGATCCTCCGGGTGATTGCCGAGCGCCGTGAAACCGTCAACTCCACCATTGACGGCATTCGAACCCATTTGCGCAACGAGGCCGACCAGGTGGCCTTTGATGCGTCGGAGCTTTCCATCATCTGTGATTCCTTAAAAGAGATCCAGCCCCGGCTCCAGGAGAAAATATACCTGGGCCAGATCATCTGGCAAAAACTCATGGCCCAGATGGAAACCGTGGAAGACATGCGGATCAAGGAAGCCCTGACCACCCTTACCTCGGACCTTGCCATGGCGGTTGTGGATCTCCAGACCATTGACAACTCCAACCTCCAGACTCGGTTCGGCGGAGAGATGATGGTCAGAAATTCCCATCTGGTAAGGCGGCTGGTTCAGAGGACCGACATGATTTTGTCCACTGCCGTGAAAAATGCCCTGGCCGTCCGGGTGGCTGCAGAACAGCAGATGGAGACGCTCAAGCACCTGGATATGGTTCAGCAGTCAGCCGCAGAGACCATGAAGGACACGGCAAAGGTCATTGGCAATGCCGCTATCAAGGGTGCCCAGATGAGTCAGAGCATGACCGTGAATATTGAGGCCCTGGAAGAGGCCTGCAACACCTATGAAGAGGCCTTTGAAACCTATGCCCTGATTTCCAAGGAAACCATCAATATTGCCTCCCAGAGCTCCACTGCCCTGGGCAAGATGAATGAACGGTTCAGGGCAAGAACCGATTCCCTGACCGCAAGGCGTCAAGACTAATAAAAGGAGACATCCCATGATTGATACTGCCCTTAAGAAATCCTTTGATCAGCGGTTTTCCCTGGTTCGCACCCTTGATAAAACCAGATTGATCCCTGAATCAGCCCAAGCATCCCTCACCCTTATGGATGCAGAGAAAGGCAGTTTTTTCACTTGTTTCAGTGACACCTATTATGTGAAGGGAAAAAACAGATACCAGGAAATGTCTGAGGATTTTGCCACCCGCAAGGATTATTTTATTACGGAGCTCACCTGCCTTTGTCTGGAAACGGGTCTCGTGGGGCACTTTGAATGGGAAGTTGATGATGAGTTGGAAATATCAATTACCCTGGAACAGACCAGCTTCAAATATATCAAAGATGAAGAGGGCAAAGCCGTGGATGAAGACGACTTGGAGCAGATTGCCGAGGACAAGGATGCCATTGTCTATGCAGGACAAAAATTTTGGTATGAAGACGACTGGGCAGCCCTATATCAGCGGAACGGACGAGAGGAGAAGGTCTATATGTATGAATTTGAAAATGAGGAGGGCAGCCTCGCTTTAACCATTGAAGAATGGACCGGCTCTGGCCGGGATGAATACAGGCTATATCTTTCCAAATCTGTGGTGCCTGACCAGATAACCATCATGAGCAAAGGAGCCCCAGGAGATGAGCTCTTATAAAAAGAATAAAGGTATCCTATCGCCGGGTATTGGGAGGGGGCAAAAAATCGGGATTCGCCTAGGCCGGACACGCCTGACCCTGATGTTATTGGTCCTGATGTTATTGGCCCTGGCTGGGTGCGGCAAAGGCCTTCCCGATGATGTTAAAAAAAATGCCAAGGCCATTCCCGATGCCATTGAAGCGGCCCAAAAGGATATCAAACAAACCCAAAAACAATTTGCAAGTCTCAAAAAATCAAAAAAATTCAAACCGGTTGCCGTCTATGCCCAACGAGAAGACTGGGATCAGCTGTTTACCCGAGCAAACCAGGACCTCGCCCGGGCAAGTGACCTCAATAAAAAAGAACTGATTCCCCTGGTGAAGAAAAACAAGCCCGAATCAGCTCCTAAGGTTCTGACCCAGACAAACCGGATTAATCAGGTTATCCAGGAGGCCAGGCAACAGGCCAAGGCCCCCATCAACCGATTCCTGAGAATCAGGGAGGCCATGGACAATACCGATGATATCCAGGCAAAAGCCGAATCCATTGGCAAAAAAATAGCCACCCGGGTAATGGATCTGGAGCGAGGACCCGTTGCAGCGGCCCGGGACAAGTTCCCTGATTCTGTGGGCGCTATTGATGCCCGGTTTGCCCCTTTTCTAAAGACCCGACAGGACACAAAAAATCGCCTGACCGTCATGGATAAGGAGTATACAGCTTATAGATCCAAGGGAAACCCCGACTTTGCCGCCTTCATCGACGCTGCCGATGCAATCACCCAGGACGTTAAAACCCTTGAACAAACCCGGGCGGTTTTTGAGCGGGAGCTGGACCAGCTGTACGCGAGCTATACAAAGGTTCTCCAGGATATGAAGACCGAATTTTATGTTACCATAAAGAGGGAATCCTGGAACGAGAACTCCGATTATTATGATCCCAGATTTGCCACCTTTCAGCGCAAGGTAAGTCCATCGGTATATGAGAGTCTGGTTGAAAGTGACCTGGAAATCATTGCTGCCCTGTCTCCGGGATTCGGTGGAATCAGCTTTTCCAACAAGATCGGCAACACCTGGAAACAATTGAATATCAATGCCACGGAGCACTGGCCGGCTCGAAATCACAATGCCGCATCTTTCTGGGTTGAAAATGAAAAAGCACTTTATTTTCACAAGTATTTAAAGGAAGAAAACGGGGAGACCAGTGAAACAGATTGGGTTAAGGTGGACCCCTCCTTTTATGAACAAAACTTTGAATTCCTTGGCATGGCCATCCTGTCAAAACCCTATGGGGTCTTTGAACAGGATCGCATTACCCAGGCGACCCCGCCAGGCATGGCCTATGTGGGCAATGACAAGTATGGAGAATGGAAAAAAGATAATACGGGGAACAGTTTCTGGTCCTGGTACGGTAAGTATGCTTTATTTTCCCATCTTTTCTTTTTCCCCTCCTCCTCTTTTGGTTATGGGGGGTGGAATAGCTGGAACAATGGCTACCGGAACCAACAGCCCTATTTTGGGAAAACCCGAAACGGAAACCAAAGATATGGCACCCGGGGCAACTTTGTGAAGCAATCCCCCAAATACCAGAGTAGCAATTTTTCAAAAACAGGCGGTTTTAAATCCCAGTCCGCATCTGTCAGAGGCGCCAGCACAAAACTTCGCGGCGGCGGGCCCAAAGCCAAGGGCAAATAACTTTAAGGAGATTACACATGAATATCGCACCAATTCTCATCGGCATCGGACAGGGATTTATCTATGCTATTACCTGCATCTTTTTTATCTGGCTGGTCAAACAGGTGGATGACTGGAGAACCCGGGATTTTGATGATGACCGCCATATTGATGATGGCAATCTTGCCGTGGGTCTGCGGCGGGCAGGACTTTATCTGGGCATTTCCATTGCCCTTTCAGGGGCTCTTTCCGGCACTTCGGGAGGTTTTTTTCTAGATTTGATCCAGCTTATCGTGGATGGACTTATTATTACGGGATTCCTTTTCTCATCCCGGTTCATAAATGATTTTATCATGATGGGCCACCTGAAAAACGATCTTGAATGTGTCAAGGAATTCACCCTGGCTGACGGACGAAAGATAACCGGGAATACAGCCCTGGGGACGGTGGAAGCCAGCATGTACATTGCCACGGGATTTATCCTCAAGGGCAGTCTCGCCGGAGGGGGGGGTACCTTTTTTCAGTCCCTGGTCAGTGCGGTCCTCTTTTTTGTCCTGGGGCAGATAGCCCTGCTGGTATTTGGGTTCGTCTATGAACTGATCACTCCCTTTAATGTCAGGCAGGAGATCAAACAAAACAATCTGGCAGCCGGCATTGGTCTGGGTGGAATTCTCATTGCCCTCGGCATCATCCTCATGGGAAGCATCTCCGGCCCCTTTACCGGGTGGGGAACCGATCTGGCAGGGTTTGCAATTTACACCGCTTACGGCATGGTCATGCTCTTGATTTTCAGAAGCGTTCTTGACCGGATTTTGTTGCCCACCACCTCCCTGGCCATAGAAATAAAAGAGGACCAGAATGTGGCGGCCCTCATCGTGGTGGAAAGTGCCATTGCAGCGGTTGCCGTGATCATTGCCTTTTCCATGTAGCCATGTTTGAAAAAAAATGACCCCCAACTCCATGGAATCAGCGCAAAAAAGTTTTAATTTTGCATCGTTTCTGCTTTGCGCCTGCATGTTTGCCAGCGGGGCCTGCGGCATCATCCTTGAGTATATCCAGGCAAGTCTTGCCTCCATGATCCTTGGCAACGCCTTTGAGCAATGGGCCATGGTCATCGGGCTCATGATGTTCTGGATGGGATTTGGCAGCCTGATCCAGGCCAGGATTAAAAAAGAATATCTGATCTATGTCTTCATCGGTATTGAAATTGCTCTGGCCCTGGCAGGTGGTTTTTCCCCCATCCTCACCTATCTGTCCTATGGATATACGGCCCATTATAGCCTGGTCCTCTATTTTTTTGTCAGTTTCATCGGCATCATGATCGGCCTGGAAATTCCGGTGATCATCCGGATTAATAACGATTACAGCACAGAGTTGTCCACAAATCTTGGCAATATTCTGTCCGCAGACTACATCGGCAGCCTCATCGGATCTTTGATATATGTATTTGTGCTTCTGCGGTATACCCCCATTACCGAGGCCGCTTTCTTAACGGCGGGTATGAATTTTTTACTGGCCCTGGTCACCTTTGTCTATTTTACCCGGAAAAAACTTATTCCTAGGAGTGTTGTCCTCTCCCTTATCATGGGGCTTACCTTGTTTACCCTTGTGTACGGATACCTGAACAACCGGCAGTGGCAGGTTAAAATAGAACAACCCCTTTACGATGATCCCATTGTTTATAGCCGTGCCAGTCAATACCAGCACATTGTCATTACCCACTACAAGCCCTTTGATGAAATCCGTCTCTTTTTAAACGGAAATCTCCAATTGTGCAGCACAGACGAAGCCCGATACCATGAACCCCTGGTACACCCGGTGATGTCCCTGGCCAAAATTAAAACAAAGGTTCTCATTCTGGGAGGAGGCGACGGCTGCGCCCTGCGGGAAGTTTTAAAATATAAAGAGGTCAAAGAAGTGATGCTGGTGGATCTGGACCCGGCCATGACAAGTCTTGCCGCTACCCATCCCCTTTTGGTCCGGATTAACCGTAATTCATTTAAGGATGCCAGGAATACGATTTTATCGGCAACGGGCGTAACCCCGGGCCCGGACCGGCAGATTTATATGAACACAACTAAAAACCTGGGACCGGATCAAATTTCATCTGACCCGGCAGTCGCCGGTGGGGCAGCGGATCAAATACCTGGCACCCGGACGAGCGCAAGCCGGCACCTGGCCGATGTAAAGGTTATGAATATTGATGCAGACAAATTCTTAGAAAAAATCCCGGGATTTTGGGATATCATCATCGTGGACATGCCCGATCCTTCCACCCCCGAACTTACCAAGCTCTATTCCCGGGAATTTTATAAGAAAGTAAAACAGCACTTATCCCAAAACGGCCTCATGGTGGTCCAGTCCACCTCCCCCTATCTGGCAAAGGAAAGTTTTTTGTGTATTGGCCGAACCATTGAAGATTCAGGCCTTACCGTTCTTCCCTTCCATGAAAATGTGCCCAGCTTTGGCGATTGGGGCTGGTACCTGGCCTGGCATCCCGGCATACAAAAGAACAAAATCATGGACCGGATTAAAACCCTGGAATTTTCTGTGGAGACCCGATTTTTAACCCCGGAACTGTTCAGAAGTGAATTGGTTTTTGGCAAGGGGATGCTGGGAACTAATAGACGAGAGATCAACACCATTCTCTACCCTGTGCTGCTTACTATCTATAACCATGACTCCTGGCTGCTGGAATAAACAGGCACAGGGAAACGGTTTGTGTATGAATCTCGGTCAAAGTGAATTCAAGAAAAAAATTGCATTATCCTATAAATTTTGCTTGCCATACCATTTGTTGTATGCTTTTTAAAATAAATTATCTTTGTTTTTGTTTAGATGATATCGGTTCCATTTTCCTTCTATAATAGCAACCTATAACAATAAAAAAGAGGTGTTATGAAAACTTTTAAATCGTTTCTGGCAATCATGATTTTGGGCGTATGCTTTTCAGGCCTTGCAGTTGCGGACAGTTATTCAAAGGCTATTTCAGTATTCAAACAATCAGAAGCAGTACAGCCTTTTTTTAAAAATTGCTATGGTTATGCGGTTTTCCCGACCATTGGAAAGGGCGGTATCGGAATCGGGGGAGCCTTTGGCGAGGGCAAGGTTTATCAAGGCGGCAAAGTAACCGGAACCACTTCTCTTGCCAAGCTGAGCATTGGATTCCAGTTGGGGGGCCAGGCATACAGCCAGATGATTTTTTTCCAGGACAAGCGCGCCTATAATGAATTCACCAGCGGTAACTTTGAATTTGATGCCTCCGCATCTGCTGTGGCCATTACCGCCGGGGTACAGGCAAAGGCAGGGACAGAAGGTGCCACCGGCGGAGCAAGTGCCGGTCCTGCCACCGGAGCACAGGCGGAAAATTCCTATCGCAAGGGAATGGTTGTGTTTGTCCATGCAAAAGGGGGTTTGATGTATGAAGCGTCCATTGGTGGCCAAAAATACAGTTTCAAAACCAATTAGAATAAAAAGTAATCGTGGTCATAAAATATGAGGGTCGGATTTCCTATTTTGTTAAAACTTCGAAACCCACTCTCATATTTGCTTTGGCTGCCTCGGAATTTATTTGCTCTGGATCTGATTCCAGTATCGCGGGATTTGTTGCCCCATAGCCGACAACAGAAAGCCGATTGGGTTGAATCTTTCCGACATTAATAAGGTAATCCCGAACAGATGATGCCCTTTTTTCGCTTAATGCTTGATTGTGATCCTTGGTTCCAGATGCAGAGGTATGCCCACTGATAACAACCTCAACATCAGGTTCGTCCATCAGAACTTGGATATTCTGATCAAGCCTTGTTTTTCCTTCTTTTGTGAGGGCTGCATTATCAAAACGGAAATGGACATTCCCAAGATCCATTATTAAGGGTTCTGCCTTATGATACCCCAGTCCTTGTTCCTGGGATGCGGGAACCTGTGCTGTCATTTCAGCCTTGGTTAAAAAAACGTCCGAGACATAATCGGCCATGGGCTCTGCCGAAGTGAGATCCTGTGCCAGCGTCATAAAGCCACAAGGGGAAGTTTTGGCAATTTTTTCCATTAGAATTTTGCCTCCTTCATCGTCCCCAATCATAACTGTATAGATGCAAAGCGTATCGCCTACTTTTGTCTGCAGCGCCTGAGCGGCTTGAACGGGCTGGTCTGTCAAATCCTTGCCATCACTGATAATAATGATGGCTTTATTGCCCATGATATTGTCCAGATCAGCCCCAGCTCCTTCAATGGCAGATGTCATGGGCGTCGGTCCTCCCGAAGGGGTAACGGCGCTCAGTCCCTTATTCATGTCACTGCGACTGTATGGGGTCATGCCAGAAAAAAGTTGCGTCTGCTCCCGGGATAACTCCGGGGCATGGCCAAATGTTCTTAAGCCGGATATAGCTGAAATAGGCGGCATGGTATTATTCATACGCCGCACAAATGCTTTGGCGATATCGAATTTAATATAATCTTGGTAGGTGTGGGACATTGATGAAGATGCATCCAATAAAATCACTAAACCATCCACTTTTGAAGTCAATTCTCCTGACTCAAACCCAGGCGTTAGATCATTCACCATGCTGTCGGAAACCATTTTAGTTTTGTTCGAAGTTGCACACGATGCTAAAAATACCAGGCCAACCATCATTAAAACAAACCGAATCTTTATAGTCTTCATTGGTGTATTCTCCTTTTGGTCAATAATTGTTTTGGGTATCTTAATTAAAATATGCAAAAAATATACCAGATTTTTATTCGGCTGTAACCGCCATACAGCTGTATTTATAGGTTTTTTGTATAATTTATTATTGAGAAATACATGTACTAAATTATGTATTAATGGTTATGTTTTAGGTAATAATTTTCTTAGAGACCGTTCCTGTTTCAGCTTTCATGGTTTCCAAGCATCTATGTACAGATCGATGAAAAGACTGAAAATTCGTGCAAATCCTGGTTGAATAGGTTAATTAATTGAAAGGAAACAATTTCATGGAACAAATACAAAGACAAGAATCAGATTTGCCTGAAAATTTTTTGGAGACCACCTGTCCTGTGACCGGACTTGCCATTCGCAGCTGTCATCAATGGACCGATATCCACCTGACCCAGGGTTACTCTGTCACTTTTCATCTCATCAATGACAATATTTTAAGTAGTTATCCCCGTGGAATCATAAGCCTTGAGGGCACCCGGGAACTGTTCAAACACTATGACCAATTTTTGAATACTGTCGGTCTTGGGGATCGTGTTTTTATTGAAATCTCCGACTATAGTCAGATTACCAATATTCCCTCCAAGAGAACCCGTATTAAAGTATTGGAACTGCTGAATGAAAAAATAGAACAAGGCCATCTAAAGGGGCATTTTGTCTACAATGTGCCCAAGCATATCAAATGGATGTATAATATTGGTGCACGCCTGAAAAGACCCAGTATCCCCATGGAAGCCGTGGACAATTATGCCATGGCCATACAAAAAACACTTAAACTCCAGCCTGGAAAGTTACAACCCTCTTCCTTTTTTCAAGGAGTGTTGAACAAATTATGGTTCAAGGGTAGATCCAAGTCCCATGCACAAAAAATTTTGGAATATATTGGTGCCATCAACTGGGATGAAAAGGGGATACCCATTGAAAGTATCCCAGAATCTCACCCCTATAAGGTTGTTTTTGATGCCCTTACCGTTCTGAAAACAGATATTGACCAGGCCTTTAATGAACGCGAAAAGCTTGAGAAGGAGCTAAGAGAACATAGGGATGCCTTGGGTAGCCTGGTTGAAAAAAGAACCCGGGCCCTTAAAGAAGAAATTGCAGAACGCAAACAAGCCCAGGAAAAAATAAAACAAAGTGAGGAAAAATACCGGGGCATCATAGAAAATATGCAGGATGTTTTTTACAGGACGGACATTGACCAGAACCTTACCATGATAAGCCCATCAGGTATAAAGCTTCTAGGATATGACCCAGACACTCTGCTCCTGGGACATAATATCGGCACCCTTTTCTATGGAGACAGCCCTCAATATATCCAATTTATGAAAACCCTGAAACAAAAGGGTCGGGTCAGCAATTTTGAACTGGCTATTTTCACCAAGGACGGCACCCTTATTCCGGTCATGTCCAGCAGCAAGTTTTATACAGATGCCCAGGGCAATCTTCTGGGTATTGAGGGTACCATTACCGACATAAAGGCGCGCAAGGAGGTGGAAGAGCAGCTTAAACATGCCAAGTTACAGGCTGAATCCGCTGCAAGGATAAAAAGTGAATTTCTGGCCAATATGAGCCATGAGATCCGTACGCCCATGAACGGCATCATGGGCATGGGGGAACTCCTTCTGGAAACTTCACTTGATGATGACCAGAAAAGGCTTGTTGCTACCATCGAGACAGAAGCCAACTCATTGCTGGAAATAATCAACTCTATCCTTGATTATTCAAAAATTGAAGCTGGAAAAATGGAACTGGAACAGACGGTGTTCGATCTAAGGTTTTTGTTTGAAGGTATCGCCTCAACTCTGGGCCTCATCGCCCAGAAAAAGGGGATAGAATTGATTTATTTTTTGCCGTCTGATATCTCGGAGCAATTGATCGGGGATCCGGGACGGCTGCGTCAAATTTTGATGAACCTGATAGGCAATGCCATTAAATTTACCCTTCAAGGGGAAATCTTCATTTGGGTGGAACCCATGGCCCAAGACAAAGGGCAGATAAAGCTGCGGTTCAGTGTGAAAGATACCGGCATTGGTATCCCAAAGGAAAAGCAGTCCACCATATTCGAAAGTTTTGCCCAGGCAGATGGATCAACCACCCGAAAATACGGGGGCACAGGGCTGGGCACAACAATTTCAAAACAATTGGTCCAGATGATGGGGGGGGGGATCGGTGTCGAAAGCAAGCCCCTTGTCGGCTCCACTTTCTGGTTTACTGCTTGCTTCCAGGCAGATCCGACCAAGGCTATTCACATCCCGGTTCCAGATACCGACTTAACCGGTAAACGGATATTAATCGTAGATGGCAACACAAACAGTCGATTTGTCCTTTCAGAACAGTTAAAATCCTGGGGATGTCTACCAGAGGAAGCGGATACTGCCTTAAAAGCGCATTCACGTCTCAATATCACTGCATCAGACAATCCATTTGATCTGCTTATATTAGAGGTTCAGATGGCCGGGATGGATGGATTCGAGCTTGTTGAAAAAATAAAACAGGCCCCGGCTCTGGATCAGATTCCCATTATTATCCTCACCTCAATGGGGATGATCGGTGACAGCAAAAAATGCCGGGATCTTAAGATCCAGGGATACTTGACCAAGCCTGTCCGGCAGCAAGACCTGAAAATCGCCATTAAATCTATTTTAAATCATGATCAGGCAGTTCCCGGATCTTTGAAATCGCCCATTACCCGGCACACCATTTTGGAAAACAACCGAAAAGGAATACAGATCCTGCTGGTCGAAGACTATCCTACCAACCAGCAGGTGGCGATGAGACACTTGCGTCGTCAGGGGTACCAGGTTAGCTTGGCAGTCAACGGCCAACAGGCCGTTGACCAATTTAAAAATCGACAATTTCATTTAATTCTCATGGACATTCAGATGCCGATAATGGATGGCTATGAAGCCACCCGTCTCATCCGGGAACATGAAAAGAAGTTGGCCGCAGCCTTTGTTCTAAACACTCCAGGGCAAGGGCAACGGATTCATAGAACCACCATTATTGCCATGACCGCCCATGCCATAAAAAGCTACCGGGAAAAATGTCTGGCAGCAGGGATGGACGATTTTATGACCAAACCCTTTAAAAAAAGAGAGTTTCTTGCCCTGGTTTCTTCCTATACCAGTGTGAATCATAAACCCGTCATTGCCCCGGAGTCGTTGACGTCACCTCCCAATAAAAGCAAACTTTTTTCCGAAGATAAGAAAGAGGCTCCCATTGACCTTGAACGAGCATTGAATGAATTTGAAGATGATACGCCTTTTTTCATTGAAGTTCTGGAAGCATTTTTGAAAAACCTTGAACGCCAAATCCCCGTGATGATGGCAGCTGAAAGAAAAAAAGATTTTCAAACCCTTCGGGACCAGGCCCATGCCATTAAAGGCGGGGCGGCTAACCTGGGCGCCATGGGCCTGGCAAGGACGGCCATGACCATTGAAGACACAAAAGAATCAAAACAGGATCATAACTTTCAACACCTATTACAGGACCTTGAAAAAGAAGTTATCCGGCTTAGGATATTTGCGCAGCAGATATGATACTCAGGTAGTGATCATTGGGCATCCTCAAACCCCAGTTCCATGGACCATCTTTTCAAACTGCCGCTGTCTTGTTTCCAGTTGTCGGTTACATTCAGTGTCCAATCCCCTTGCAGGCTTTCTAGGATAAGGGGCGAAAGGTTCGGGTCCGAGGTTGTGGAAAATGATTTTGATAAAAGGCCCTGGCTTGCTCCAAGTGAATTAAAGGAAATAAGTGTCACGGATTTGCCCGAAGGGGAGATCAGTTTTGCGGCCAGGTCCCCATGGTAAGAATGGGTTAATTCAATATAAATCATCGCCTGGGTAATTTTTCCTGTTTCTGATATGGAAATAACGGAATTGATTCCCTTCGTGTCCTTGTCCGGAATGGCAAGGGTTTCAACTTTTTCTTTTTTTATTATTTTTTCTTGATGGTTATAATCAATCTCAATTTTCCATTGATTGAGTTTGCCGGTATCTCTTTTGGCAAGATCCTTCACATGAAGTTTCCAGGGGCCGGCAAAGGGTTTTCCCCTTAAGGCGGCTAATTTTTCGTCTGAATCATATGTGCATCGGATATCCTGGGTATTTCCTGCTTGTTTGTCAACCAGAGTTATTCTTTCGTTCCAGGGGGTCTCAATTTCCACCCGTAAATCCTGGATATAGGTGTGGGAAATATCGATGCTGACGCTTATTTTTTCAATGGTGCCGGGTTTGAAAAATATAAGCTGATCTGTTATTCCTTTGGGGTCAAGGTCGGGGATTAGAATGGACGGCCTGGATTCTTTAATGATGGTTTCTCCGCTTCCTTCCGGTTCCTGGGGGCTGCCGGTTTCAAACGAGATGACCTCTCCGGGTTCGGTGATATTGTAGACTTTAAGCCCTGATTCCATCCCCCCCCATGCCCGGGATGTGGGGATGGTATCCCGGGAAAGGACGAGACCCTCCTTTTTTTTGAATAGATCGTTTTCATCGCCCTGGTTTCGGTTGTTTTCAAGGTTGCGGGCGCCGTCTGCCTGGATCAGGGCGCATTGGTAGTGCTTATCCGCCGTTCCCCCCTGCCATTCGTTTGACCCCAGGGTATCGCAATGGTAAATGGACAGACCGCTTGATTTGCAATGGGTGTCAAGCCCCAGACGGGCTCGGTTTTCAATGATGAAATATTCAGTGGGCTTATTGTCAACAAGGTATTTATGGATCGTATTATAATCTGCGTGTTTTGCCTGGAAACGACCCGGGTTGTTCAGGAGTATTTCATTGTCGGCCCAGCCGGCAAGATTTCGAAGATAGCCGGATATCGGTGAAGGAAAACGTCCTTTATTCAGATGGCTGCCGCTGGCCATGAGGCAGAAATATCCCATGCCGGCGCTTGGATCTGAATCTCCGTCCCGGCTGCCATAGTCGTAGAGATCCGGAAAACGGCAGATTAAATGACCGGCTTCATGGCAGAAGGTCCCAATTTTCATATCCACAGGTTTTCTGCCCAGGCTTTGGATGGTGTATAAATTCGTTTTCATCCCGTTGTGGGAATAGGTCATGGAATAATTATGGGGCCAGAGCCATTCCTCATAAAGGGTCTCTCCTGCATAGAGAAAATTGATGGCATCCACAACTCCTCTGTTTTTGCAGTCAAATTGACCAAGGTCCACTCCAAACTGGCTGATGGCAAGGTCCAGGGCTTCTCGCATGCAGGGGGTGTTAATATAATGTGTCCTGTTTTTTTCCAGGGTCACCGGTCCCACCACTGTATTGGTATATTCCATTCTATTGCTGGACAATTGTTTATAATATTGCTTAACCGAGCAGGAGTTGCCATGGGCGGTAAAATTGTCTGCGTTGAGCAACCCACTCACATCATCGTTGCTGATTTGGGTGGTGACATCCTTAAAATTGATCAATATGGTCAGTCCCTTTACCTTGGGTTCCCGGCTCAACTGAGTCCCGGGCAAGAGCCCATTGTTTCGTCCCAGGGTTGCGGATACGCCTGGGGGGGGTGACTTTTGTGGGCGCATCAGTTTATATCGTTCATCAAATTTTTGGTTCCGTACCCGTTTGTTTTCTTGAAGATGGCGAATAAGCCCCTTTGGCACAGGTTTATACAGGGGGGCGCCGCTTGAAATTAAATTGCCTTTTGCCAGCAAGGCAAAGCAGTATTGCTCTTTATCGGTATCATACAATACCGTATACCCATCCATTGTTTCGTAACGGGCATAAAACTCATCTCCATAAACCCTGAGCTGGACATCCTTCCCGTTTTTCTGGGGGAAAGTTCTTGTTTTACCTAAAATTAAACACATGATGAACCTCCTTTTACTAAATATTTTTCTTTTAATTCCAGACAGAGACCTCAAACCGGATCGTGGCTGTCAAATTTACCGGCCGGTTTTGATTCAACTGGATCACTGCCGTGGACAGGTTGTTTTTATCTATGTTGAATTCCATGGTTTTTGTTGCTTTGAAATTATTAGATCCCCATCCATACCTTACCTTGAAAGGGTTCTCCCCTCCCTTGGAGACTTCAATGATCAATCTGTCATCAAAAACAACCTGACCTTCATAATGTCTGTCAGGCAGGAATTTATTATCCTGGTGATAAAGGGGGAGAATCCTGAAATGGATCGAAAAGCCAAGGGATTGCCTTTTCTTATTAAGCCGGGCACTTTTGAGCAGGAAACTTGTGAACAAATGGGATGGTTTATTTTCCAGGGCATCTGAGGATCTGAAAGATGCGGAAAACGTGTCTTTTGTCCTCTTGTTGACAGGAATGGGAAGTCCGCGTATGGAAACACAGTTCTCAATGTAATAGGTTGCTGACAGATCTTTCTTTTTTCCGGGTATTTCGATCTTTAGCGTCTCAAGGTTGACTTTGACCTGGGTGTTGCCAAACAAAAACCGTTCAAGGTTCCGGTAACCGCCTTCAGAATTGACGATTCCATAGGCACCGGAATGGCTCCGGAAGGTGTATGCTCTGGCGGATTTCTTGACATGGGCATTTTTAATCTGGACAAGGCCGTCGCTATTGGGGCCCACCGCTTTTTTGGCAATTCCGTAATCCTGGGAATTCGTACCCACCAGACAGAATACCCGATTTGCCGGAAACCGATTGTTTAACGAATGCAGGGGGAGGTTTCTTTTCAGGGACAGGATTTCCCTCATTCGTTTTTCGCCGAAATTATCTGCATTGTTGATGGCCAGAAAATCCCTGAGTCCTTCAAGCCACCCAAATCCTTTTCTGAATTCTATGCCACCATGGGGAGTGGCATAGGTGAATAATTTGTCGACTCCTTTTTTTTTCCAGTCCCCGGGTGGTTTTCCTTCCAGATCCCGGATTTTATCGTTTTGAAGGTAACAGCGGCAAACAAGTCCGCCCATAGAA